>NZ_CP017433.1:6102126-6366684 GCF_002082135.1 Achromobacter ruhlandii | reverse complement strand
CCAGCGGTCGTATCCACGCGCTGATTTGTTGGGGGGGGAGTTCCTGCTCAAGACGACTGACGCAGGTCTGCCAGAATTCTTTCATGTCGCTCTTATTCAAACCTCGATTCTACCTTGCCTGGGCACGGGTTATCCACAGGGTAGGGCATGGGCGTGCACAATCTGCCCCCTTAACTGTTTGACAAGACAGGGAAAACTTGCTGAAATGGTGGGCTTTTCCGAATTCTGTCTGTCAGAAGGTTTCGCAGAAGGCCCAGGTTCACACGGGTAATAGGGTAATGGTTACACTTACCCCCGCCCCCGGAACTGTGCCTTGCTGAATAGGTCGCCCGGGTATTGCCCGGACCAGAGCCCCGTCTACAAGCCTGTCTTTGCCAGCGAATCCGCATATCACATGCGATTCGCAGCGAAACGCTTACTAGATACCCGCTACCGGATTTGCGACCAGGAACCCTCCGGGCAGGTCCCTTCTGACTTTTGTTCTTTTTGTGGATCGTCCATGAAACGCACCTACCAACCTTCCGTTACCCGCCGCAAGCGCACCCATGGTTTCCGCGTGCGCATGAAGACCCGCGCTGGCCGCGCCATCCTGAACGCTCGCCGCGCCAAGGGCCGCAAGCGTCTGGCCGTCTAAGTCTCGCTGTCGCGCAGACACTTGACCCACGCCTGACCCGCAGTCCATGCCGCGCGCCACGCTTCCGCCGGAGGCGCGGCTGCATCGCCCCTCCGAGTTCGCCGCCGCCCTCAAAGGCCGGCGTCTGGCCCGAGGGGCGTTTTTCGTTGTGAGCGCCGCTTCCAACGATCTGCCCCCCGGCCAGGCTCCCTGTGCCCGGCTGGGCCTGGTGATCGCCAAGCGCTTCGCCGCCCACGCCACCACGCGCAACGCCCTCAAGCGGGTCATCCGCGAGGCGTTCCGCCACCGGCGGCTGGGGTTGCCGGCGAAAGACTACGTCGTCCGGCTGCACAGCAAGGTAACGCCCGCCACGCTCACCGCGCTGAAACAGGCGGCCCGGGCCGAAGCGGACGCTCACTTCGAGCGGATCGCGCGATGAACGGCCCATCCCCCCGGCAGGCAGGCCGCGCGCAGCGCGGGCGTTCCGTGGGGGCCGCAATCCTCATTGCCCCGATCCGGTTCTACAGGTTTTTCCTGAGTCCCTGGATCGGCCGGCAATGCCGCTTCACCCCGACCTGCTCGGCGTACGCGATCGAGGCGATCGAGCGCCACGGACCCTGGCGCGGCTTCTGGCTGATGCTGCGACGCATTGGCCGCTGCCACCCCTGGTCGCCCGGCGGCTGGGACCCGGTTCCCGCCGACAAGGGAACCAAGCGCGGGGCCTGCTGCTCCCATGGCCACCGCACCGAGCATGATTGACGCTAAACTGGCGGGCTTTGCTGGCCCGTATTCACTTCAGTAGGCACCATGGATATCCGACGAACCGTCCTCTGGATGATTTTCTCCTTCTCGCTGTTGCTCCTTTGGAACAACTGGCAGATCCATAACGGCAAACCGTCGTTGTTCGGGGCGCCCACGCCCACGGCCAGCACGACCGCCAACGGCACGCCGGCCGCCGCGAACAACGCGACGCCCTCGGTGCCCAATGCGCCGCCCGCGACCGCCGCCGCCGCGCCTTCGGCCGTGCCTGGCGCCGCCGCGCCGGTGCCGACGCGCTCGGAAGAAGTCGTCGTCACCACCGACGTGCTGCGCCTGACCTTCGACACGCTGGGCGCCCAACTGGTGCGCGCCGAGCTGCTGAAGTACCCGGCCACCGGCCAGCCCGACAAGCCCACCGTGCTGCTGGACCGCACCGCGGGCCTGAACTACGTTGCCCAGACCGGCGTGGTCGGCGCCGCCAACGGCCAGAATTTCCCCACCCACCAGACGCCGTTCCGCGTGGTCTCGACCGACCGCCAGATGACCGGCGACAGCCTGGTGGTGGCGTTCGAAGCCGAATCGGGTGGCGTCAAGGTCACCAAGACCTTCACGCTGCATCGCGGCCGCTATGACATCGACGTGCGCCACGACCTGGCCAACGTCGGCGCCGCCCCCGTGACGCCGGCGCTGTACCTGCAGCTCGAGCGCGACGGCAACGATCCGGCCGATACCTCCAGCTTCTATCACACGTTCACCGGCATTGCCGTCTACTCGGAACAGGACAAGTTCCAGAAGATGACCTTCGCCGACATCGAGAAGAAAAAGGCCAACTACATCAAGCAGGCGGACAACGGCTGGATCGCCGTGGTGCAGCACTACTTCGCCACCGCCTGGGTGCCGCCGCAAGGCAAGCCGCGCAACAACGAAGTGCTGGAAGTGCAGAAGAACCTGTACGCCGCCCGCACCATCGAAGCCGTCGGCGAGATCGCCCCGGGCGCCGCCGCCCGCGTCGATTCGCACCTGTGGGTCGGCCCGCAGGACCAGAAGGCCATGGCGGCGCTCGCCCCCGGCCTGGAACTGGTGGTCGACTACGGCTGGCTGACCATCATCGCCAAGCCGCTGTTCACGCTGATGACCTGGCTGCACTCCATCCTGGGCAACTGGGGCTGGACCATCGTCGCCCTGACCGTGCTGATCAAGGCGCTGTTCTACCCCCTGGCCGCCGCCAGCTACCGCTCCATGGCCCGCATGAAGCAGGTCGCCCCGCGCCTGCAGGCCCTGAAGGAAAAGTACGGCGACGACAAGCAGAAGCTCAACGCGGCCATGATGGAGATGTACCGCACCGAGAAGATCAACCCGCTGGGCGGCTGCCTGCCGATGGTGGTGCAGATCCCGGTGTTCATCTCGCTTTACTGGGTGCTGCTGGCCAGCGTGGAAATGCGCGGCGCGCCGTGGATCCTGTGGGTGCACGACCTGTCGATCCGCGACCCGTACTTCATTCTGCCCGCCATCATGATGGCCACCATGTTCCTGCAGATCAAGCTGAACCCGACGCCCCCGGACCCCGTCCAGGCCAAGGTCATGATGATCATGCCGCTGGTGTTCGGCGGGATGATGTTCTTCTTCCCGGCCGGTCTGGTGCTCTACTGGTGCGTCAACAACACCTTGTCGATCGCGCAGCAGTGGTCCATCACCCGCGCCATGCAGCGCAAGACGGAAGCCGCGGCGAATCGCTGATTTCCGTTCGCGCCATGAAAACCGGCCCCTGGGGGCCGGTTTTTTTTCGTGCCCGTTGCAAGGGGTTTGGCACCGATGCGCCTGAAGTCGCGCGTGTGATAGTTATTTTCAATCAAATTTTATAGATCAATCAACTTCACACTGCAAACATTGACCCCTATGATGTGTCGGAGATATCCCCCGGCCGGCAATGTCCCGGGCGGTATCCGATCACGCTGCGCGGCCCCGGCGCCGCGCATTCCAGGAATTACGTAGGGAGTGTGTCCATGACCGACAAGAAGCATCTGACCACCGCCTCGGGCGCCCCGGTGGCCGACAACACCAACACCCTGACCGCCGGTCCGCGCGGCCCGGCGCTGTTGCAGGACTTCTGGCTGATAGAAAAGCTCGCCCATTTCGACCGTGAACGCATCCCCGAACGCGTGGTGCACGCCAAGGGCTCGGGCGCCTACGGCACCTTCACCGTCACCCACGACATCACCAAGTACACCCGCGCCAGCATCTTCTCCAAGGTCGGCAAGCAGACTCCGTTGTTCCTGCGTTTTTCGACCGTGGCCGGCGAACGCGGCGCCGCCGACGCCGAGCGCGATGTGCGCGGCTTCGCCATCAAGTTCTACACCGACGAAGGCAACTGGGACCTGGTCGGCAACAACACCCCGGTGTTCTTCATCCGCGACCCGCTCAAGTTCCCCGACTTCATCCACACCCAGAAGCGCGATCCCAAGACCAACCTGCGCAGCGCCACGGCGGCCTGGGATTTCTGGTCGCTCAGCCCCGAATCGCTGCACCAAGTCACCATCCTGATGAGCGACCGCGGCATTCCGGCCAACCTGCGCCAGCAGCATGGCTTCGGCTCGCACACCTTCAGCTTCGTCAATGCCGAAGGCGAACGCTTCTACGTGAAATTCCACTTCAAGTCGCAGCAGGGCATCGCCTGTCTGACCGACGAGGAAGCCGCGCAGGTCGTGGCCCACGATCGCGAGAGCTCGCAGCGCGACCTGTTCGACAACATCGAGCAGGGCAACTTCCCGAAGTGGACGCTGAAGGTGCAGATCATGCCCGCGGCCGAAGCCGAGACCTATCACATCAATCCGTTCGATCTGACCAAGGTGTGGCCGCACGGCGATTACCCGCTGATCGAAGTGGGCGTGCTGGAACTGAACAAGAACCCGGAGAACTACTTCGCCGAGGTCGAGCAGGCCGCCTTCACGCCCGCCAACGTGGTGCCCGGCATCGACTTCTCGCCGGACAAGATGCTGCAGGGCCGCCTGTTCTCCTACGGTGACACGCACCGCTACCGCCTGGGCATCAACCATCACCAGATCCCGGTGAACGCCCCGCGCTGCCCGTTCCACAGCTATCACCGCGACGGCGCGGGCCGGGTCGACGGCAATGTCGGCGGCACGCTCAACTACGAACCCAACAGCGCGGGTGAATGGAAGGAAACCCCGTCGGCCGGCGAACCGCCGCTGCCGCTGGACGGCCAGGCCGCCGCGCGCTGGAACCACCGCGTCGATGACGACTACTACTCGCAGCCGGGCGCGCTGTTCCGCCTGATGACGCCGGCGCAGCAGGAACTGCTGTTCGGCAACATCGGCCGCCACATGGCCGGCGTGCCCGAGGAAATCCAGCGCCGCCAGCTGGAACACTTCCGCAAGGCCGATCCGGCCTACGCGGCGGGCGTGGCCAAGGCGCTGGGGCTGAAGCTGTAAGGCGGTAAGGGCCGCGTCCACGCGCGGCCGACACGCCGTGCAATACGCATCGGGCGGCCCGCGGGTCGCCCGATTTCTTTGTCTGTCGAGCGCTTTTCGCCGGCCTTCACGGCTTGTTCCCGTGGCCGCGTCCGCATTCTTCGCCTGCGCTTTGCTCCGGAAACCGCCGCAAGCGACTTTTCCACAGCAGGGCCGAAAAAAGTTATCCCCATTCGTCCACAGCCAATTCACAGGCAATCCACAGGATTTTCACAGACGCTGTGGATAGTCTTGCCCGGGCATGCTGTGGAAAACCCGCTTGCTAGTATTTCAGGCCCGTATCGCACAGCACCGTGGCCACCGTCGCGTCCGCACGCAGCCGGCCCGAGCGCAACAGCCTGGCGGCCGCGCATACATTGGCGGCGGCGGAATAACCCACGTACAGGCCCTCGCGCACGGCCAGCAGGCGCCGCCATTCCTGCGCCTCGTCGTCGGTGACCGCAATGCTCAGGTCCATCAGGGACGGATCCCAGTGCGGCGGCACCGCGCCATAGCTGGTGCCCTGGATCAGGTGGCGCGCCTTGGTCACCGGCGCGCCGGCCAGCACTTCGCAGCCCAGCGGCTCGACCGCCGCGCAAACGGTGGCGGCGCTGGCCGCCTTGAGCGCGCGCGCCACGCCCATGAAGGTGCAGCCGGTGCCGACGGCCGCGACCCAGCCATCCACGGGCGCACCAAGCTGTTGCAGGATTTCGCGGCCGGTGCCGCTTTCGTGCGCGGCCATGCATTCGACGGCGTTGAACTGGTCGACGTAGAAGCCGCCGCGTTCGCGCGCCAAAGCCGCCGCCACCTCGGCCGCCGCCTGGACGTCGGCGCCGGTGACCTGCCCGGGGGCGCCATCGACCTGCGGCACCAGCACCACCTCCGCGCCCAGTCCTTCCAGCATGCGGGCGCGGGCCGGGCTGTTGCCCGCGGACATGGTGACCACCAGCGGATGCCCCAGCGCGGCGCAGGCCACGGCCAGGCCCGCCCCCATGTTGCCGCTGGTCATCTCCACCACCGGCATGCCGGGCGCCAGGCGGCCATCGGCGCGCGCGGCCAGCAGGATGGCCTTGGCGGCGCGATCCTTGACGCTGCCGCCCGGTTGCAGGAATTCGGCCTTGGCCACGATTCGGCCGGGACCGTCGTGCGCCCGGCTCAACGTGATCAGGGGGGTGTTGCCGATGAGTTCAATGGAAGAGGTTGCCAGCATGTCGAGTCCGATAGGCGCAACCGCGCGCATCCGTGGGATGCCGAAGGCGCGGTCGATGCGTACCGGACTATTTTAGGGATGCTGGGATATCCACAGGTCGGCGCGGGCGCCGCTCACCCTAGGCGAGGCGCGATCCCGGACGGCGCGAGGGCCGTATCGTGCGCGGGCGTGGCGCGGACGCTGTCGATGGACGGGGCGGCCAGCGCGGGCGTGGGCGAGGCCAGGGCCACCACGGCCAGCGCCAATGCCACGCCCGCCGCCGTGACGGTGCGGATCAATCGTTCGCGCAGTTCAGGAGACAGACGCATGGCGTTCCTTGTGGATAAGTCGCGGGCCGGCCTAGAACGGCACGTCGCCTTCGATGGTGGTGCGGTACAGCTTGCGGCGCAGATGATCCGGCGTGCCGCCGGCCAGGTGGATCAGCGAGCGGTTGTCCCAGAACACCAGATCGTGCGGCTGCCAGCGGTGACGGTAGATGTGTTCGGGCCGCACGCTGTGCGCGAACAGTTCGTCCAGCAATTGCCGGCTCTCGTCTTCCGGCAGGCCTTCGATGTGGGTGGTGAAGCCTTCGCTCACGAACAGGGCGCGGCGGCCATTCTCGGGATGGGTGCGCACCACCGGATGCGATACCGCCTGCACCTGCGCCACCTGCTGCGCGCTCAGGTTGGGCCGCCAGTTGCCTTCCTTCTGCAACTGGCCGTACTTGGCCAGGTACGAATGCACCGCGCGCTTGCCCTCGACGGCGTTGCGCAATGCGGCGGGCAGGGTGTCATAGGCCAGGTGCATGTTGGCGAACAGCGTGTCGCCACCTTGCGCAGGCAATTCCTGCGCATGCAGCAGCGAGCCCAGGCTGGGCAGTTCCTTGTACGAGATGTCCGAATGCCAGTACTTGCCCGCATCGCCCAGGCCGACCGGCTTGCCGTTCTCGACGATGTTGGAGACGATCAGGATCTCGGGATGATTGGCCAGGTGGAACTGGTGCAGCACGTGAATCATCAGCGGCCCGAAGCGGCGGCTGAAGTCGATGTGCTGCCGCGGCGTGATGCGCTGGTCGCGGAACACCAGCAGGTGGTGGTCCAGGTGCGCCTGGTGCACGCGCTTGAAATCGGCGGACGACAGCTCGCGGCCCAGGTCCAGGCCGATGAGCTCGGCGCCCACGGGGCCCGCCAGCGGCCGCAGCTCGAACGCCTGCGCGGCCAGGGGCGGCGGGACGGGGGCGGCCTCTTCGCGCCGCACGGCGTTGCTCTGGGACATCGGTCACTCCGGTTGGCGTGGCGGCGTTGCCGCCGGCGCTGAGATCCATCCGCGGATGGATCAGGAATGACCGATTATGGAAAGCGCGCCTTGTATCTCAAACGAAGTTATCGGCGTTTGAACAAAGCCTGGCGTCATATAGAAAAACCGCCCGGGGCAAGCGGGCGGTTTGTGGCGGCAAGGCGCATAAGCAAATAACCGCAATGCCTGAAGCGCCGTGGCGCGCTACTTGTGCTTGGGCAGGTAGGCCTCGACCAGCTTGACCCAATACGTCGCGCCGACCGGCAGCAGCGCGTCGTTGAAGTCGTAGTTCGGATTGTGCAGCTGGCACGGCCCCATGCCGTGATAGCTCTCCATGCGATGGTCGCCGTCGCCGTTGCCCAGGAACAGATAGGTGCCGGGCAGTTCTTCCAGGAAGAACGAGAAGTCCTCTGCGCCCATGAAGGGCGGCATGTCGCGCACCACGTTCTCGGCGCCGAAGGTGTCCTCGGCCACCTGCGCGGCAAACGCGGTTTCCTTGTCCCAGTTCACCAGCGGCGGGTAGGCGCGCACGAAGTCCAGCGTGCCGGTGCCGCCGTACACTTGCGGCAGCGTGGTGGCGATGCGGCGCATGTCTTCCTCGATCTTGTCGAGCACCTCGACCGAATAGGTGCGCACCGTGCCGCGCAGCACCGCTTCGCCGGGAATCACGTTGTAGGCGTCGCCGGCATGGATTTGCGTGATCGACAGCACCGCTTGCTCCAGCGGATTCTTGCTGCGCGAGATCACCGTCTGCAGCGCATGCACCATGTCGGCCGCGACGATGATCGGGTCGACCGACGCATGCGGCTGCGCGGCGTGGCCGCCCACGCCCTTGATGACGATGTCCCAGCGGTTGCTCGACGCCATGGTGGGACCGGCGCGAAAGCCGAACTGGTTGACCGGCATGCCGGGCATGTTGTGAATGCCGAACACCGCGTCACAGGGGAATTTGTCGAACAGGCCGTCCTGCATCATGGCGCGCGCGCCGGCGTTACCGCCTTCCTCGGCCGGCTGGAAGATGAACACCACGGTGCCGTCGAAATCGCGATGCGTGGACAGGTATTGCGCCGCGCCCAGCAGCATCGTGGTGTGGCCATCGTGGCCGCAGCCGTGCATGCGGCCGCTGATGGTGGACTTGTGCGCGAAGCGGTTGTGCTCGGGCATGGGCAGCGCGTCCATGTCGGCGCGCAGGCCGATGGTCTTGCCGCCGCTGCCGCCGCGCAGCACGCCGACCACGCCGGTTTTCCCCAGCCCCGTGTGGACTTCCAGCCCCCATTGGCGCAGGCGCTCGGCTACCAGGCTGGAGGTGCGCGTTTCCTGGAAGGCCAGCTCGGGATGGGCGTGGATGTCACGGCGCAGTTCGGTCAGTTCACCGTGGGCGCGTTCGATTTCGGCTAGGGTTTTCATGGCGGTGGATAGGCGGAAAGGGAGAGAAGAGAACGGATGTCGTATGACAGGGTATCGGAAAATTCTCGCGCCCGTCGCCGGCCGCGTCCAGCGTTGTTACGGATTGGCGCTAGCGCGCGTCGTTCAGGTGACAGGCGCTGAACTGCATCGGCGCCACCTCGCGCAGCAGCGGCCGTTCGGTCTTGCAGCGCGGCATCGCCTGGGGACAACGCGGATGGAAGGCGCAGCCGCCCGGCGGATCCAGCGGCGACGGCAGCTCGCCCTTGATCGGCTGGTAGCTGCGGCGCCCCGGCGTGAGCGTCGGCAACTCCTTGAGCAGCGCCTGCGTGTACGGATGGTTGGCGCGCTGGAACACGGTATCGGTCGGCGCCAGCTCGACCACGCGGCCCAGGTACATGATGGCCACGCGATCCGAGATGTGGCTGACCACGCTCAGGTTGTGGCTGATGAACAGATACGTCAGATCCAGCTCGTCGCGCAGTTGCTCGAACAGGTTCAGCACCTGCGCCTGGATCGACACGTCCAGCGCCGCCACGGCCTCGTCGCACACGATCACCGAAGGCTTGAGCGCCAGTGCCCGCGCGATGCCGATGCGCTGGCGCTGGCCGCCCGAGAACTGGTGTGGATAGCGCTGCGCGAAGGCCGGGTCGAGCCCCACCTGGCGCATCAGGCCGGCGACATACTCGGCCTTGTCGCGCGCGCGGATCAGGCCGTGCGCCACCGGCGCCTCGCCGATGATCTCGCGCACCCGCATGCGCGGGTTGAGCGAGGCGTAGGGGTCCTGGAAGATCATCTGCACGCCCAGCTCGTAGGCGCGCCGCTGCGGCGGCGCCATGGCTTTCACGGCCTGGCCCTGGTAGTGCACCTCGCCGGAAGAGGGCGGCAGGATGCCGGAAACGATGCGTCCCAGCGTCGACTTGCCACAACCCGATTCACCGACGATGCCGATGACCTCGCCCGGCTGCACGTCCAGGTCCACGCCCGCCACGGCGTGCACCACTTGCGTCTTCAAACCCGCGCCCAGCAGGTTGGCAATGCGGCCGGCCAGGTCCACATGTTGCGTGAAGCGCAGCTCCACGCCGCGCAGCGACAGGATGGGGGCGGCGTTGCGATCGGCGGCGTTCATTGGACCTCCGGCGCGCCGGCATGCCAGCAACGCACCCATTGCGACGGGCGCACTTCCACGGGCTGCGGTTCGGTCAGACAGGCCTCGCTGGCACGCGGGCAACGCCCGCGGAACGCACAGCCCTGCGGCAGGTTCAGCAACGACGGCGTCATGCCGGGAATCGGCACCAGCGGCCGGCCGCGCGATTCCGGCGTCGGAATCGAGGCGATCAGGCCGTGCGTGTACGGATGCATCGGATGGCTGATGACGTCGCGCGTGCTGCCGGTCTCGACCACGCGGCCGGCGTACATCACCGACACGCGGTCGGCCAGGCCCGCCACCACCGCCAGGTCGTGCGTGATCCACACCAGGCCGGTGCCGGTCTCGCGGCACAGCTTCTGCACTTCGAACAGGATCTGCCCCTGGATGGTCACGTCCAGCGCCGTGGTGGGTTCGTCGGCGATGATGACGCGCGGTGAATTCAGCAGCGCGATCGCGATCGCCACGCGTTGCCGCATGCCGCCGGACAACTGGTGCGGATAGGTCCGCAGGCGTTCCTGCGGCGACGGAATGCCGACCATCGTCAGCGTCTGCAGGGCGCGTTCACGCGCCTGTTCGCGCGATACCTTGTGGTGCGCCTGTACCGCTTCAATCATCTGCGTATCGACGCGCAGCACCGGGTTCAGCGTCATCATCGGGTCCTGGAAGATCATGGCGATCTCCTGGCCCCGCAGTTGCCGCCAGCGCGCCGGCGACGCGCCGCGCAGGTCCTCGCCGTTCAGGCGCAGTTCGCCCTCGACGATGCGGCCGGGCTCGTCCAGCAGGCCCATCAGCGAGAAGCCGGTGATGCTCTTGCCCGAGCCGGATTCACCCACCAGCCCCAGGATCTCGCCCTCGGCCAGCGTCAGGTCGACGCCATCGACCGCCTTGACCACGCCGTTGCGGGTGAAGAAATGCGTCTTCAGTCCACGCACCTCGAGGACCGGCGACTTTTCCACAGCTTGTATCTGCATCGCGTCCGCCCTCAGTTCGCGTGGCGCGGGTTGAGCACATCGCGCAGGTGGTCCCCCACCAGATTGATGGCGATGATGGCCAGCGCCAGCGCGATGCCGGGGAAGAACGAGATCCAGTACTGGCCCGACAGCAGGTACTCGAAACCGTTATAGATCAGCATGCCCAGCGACGGCTCGGTCACCGGCACGCCCACGCCCAGGAACGACAGCGTAGCTTCCAGCGCGATGGCGTGCGCCAGGTCGATGGTGGCGATCACGATCAGCGGCGGCATGCAGTTGGGCAGCACGTGGCGGAACAGTACCCGCCCCCACGATAGCGACATGCAGCGCGCCGCCTCGACGTATTCCTTGCCGCGTTCGACCAGCGCGGCGCCGCGCGCGGCGCGGGCAAAATAGGCCCACTGCACCACGATCAGCGCGATGATCACCTTATCCACACCCTTGCCCAGGATCGCCAGCAGCATCAACGCCACCAGGATCGCCGGAAACGACAACTGGATATCCACAATGCGCATCAGCAGCGCGTCGATGCGCCCGCCGAAGTACGCCGCGATCAGCCCCACGGTGGCGCCGATGCCGAAGGCCGCCAGCACCGACACGGTGGCCACCAGCAGGCTGGTGCGCATGCCGTACAGGATCGCCGACAGCAGGTCG
The DNA here is from genome assembly GCF_002082135.1 of Achromobacter ruhlandii. Classification (NCBI taxonomy): domain Bacteria; kingdom Pseudomonadati; phylum Pseudomonadota; class Betaproteobacteria; order Burkholderiales; family Alcaligenaceae; genus Achromobacter; species Achromobacter ruhlandii. The sequence goes on along the minus strand of NZ_CP017433.1, from coordinate 6,355,181 downwards.
CGCGCCTGGCCATCGGTGCCCAGCCAGTAATGCATGCTGCCATCGCCGCTTTCGCTGCCGGGCTTGAGCTTGGAATCCATGATGTCCAGCGTCGCCAGGTCATACGGATTCTGCGGCGCGATCCACGGCGCCAGCAAGGCGGCGCCCACGATCAGAACCAGCATCACCAGGCCCAGCGTGGCCAGCTTGCTGGCGAAGAAATCGCCCACGAAACGGCGCCACGGCGTCTGTTCCCTGGCGGCGGCGGGTACGGCAGCAGTCACGGGGGCGGTCATCGGCGGCTATCCAGGCGTACGCGGGGATCCAGCACCGTATAGATGATGTCCACCACGAGGTTCAGCATCACAAGGAAGAACACGATCAGCAGCAGGTACGCCACCACCACCGGCCGGTCCAGGTTGATGATGGAGTCGATCAGCAGCTTGCCCATGCCGGGCCACGAGAACACCGTCTCGGTCACCACCGCGAAGGCCATCACCTGGCCGAACTCCAGGCCCGCCACGGTGACCACCGGGATCAGGATGTTCTTGAGCAGGTGCACGCCCAGCACGCGCTTTTCCGACAGCCCCTTGGCGCGCGCGAACTTGATGTAGTCCATCGGCAGCGCCTCGCGTGTGGCGGCGCGCGTCACGCGGATGATCATGGCGCACTTGGCGAAGGCGATGGTGGCGGCCGGCAGCGCCAGGCTCAGCCAGCCATCCAGCGTCAGCACGCTCAGCTGCAGCGAACCGATGCTGACGGTCTGGCCGCGGCCGCCGGCCGGCACCCAGCCCAGCATCACCGCGAACACCATGATGAGCATCAGGCCCACCCAGAAATTGGGCAGCGAGAAGCCCAGCACCGATCCGGTCATGATGGCGCGCGAGCCGGCCGCCTTGGGCTTGAGGCCCGCGATGATGCCCAGCGGCACCCCGATCAGCACCGACAGCAGCATGGCCACACAGGCCAGCTCGACGGTGGCCGGCATGCGCTCCAGGATCAGGCGCATGGCCGGCTCGCCGGTCAGGAAGCTGTTGCCGAAATCGCCGCGCACCGCCTGGCCCATGAAGATCAGGTACTGCCGCCACAGCGGCAGGTCCAGGCCCAGCGAGGCGCGGATGGCGGCGCGCTGCGCCTCGGTGGCCTCCGGACTGGCCAGCATCGATACCGGATCGCCGACCATGTAGATGCCGGCGAAGACCAGCGCCGACATGACCAGCATGACGACGATGGTTTGCAGCAGTCTTCGTACGATTGTCGCTAGCACGTCATACCGCCCGCTGCGCGCATTACTTCTTCAGCGTTGCGAACTGCGCCAGCGTGACCTGGTCGGGACGGCCCTGGTAGCGGATGTCGTTCTTCATCGCCCACACCGACAGCTCGAAGTGCACCGGCAGCATCGCGAAGTCGTCCATGGCGATGTTGCTGGCCTTGGACAGCAGCTCGGCGCGCTTGGCGTCATCCATGGTGGACGAGGCTTCCTTGACCAACTCGTCCATCTTGGGATTCGAGTAGCGGCTGCGGTTGGTGGTGCCCAGGCCGGCTTCCGGATTGCGCGTCACCAGGAGCGAAGTCAGCGCGTTCGACATCTCGCCGCTGGTCACCGACCAGCCGGCCAGATAGGCCGAGAACGCATAGCTGTCGCGGTTCTTGAAGAACACCGGCGGCGCCATGGCGTCGACGCTGGTCTTCACGCCGACGCGCGTCCACATCGAGGCGATCGCCTGCGCCACCTTGGAGTCGTTGACGTAGCGGCCCGAGGGCGAGCCCAGCGTGATCGAGAAACCGTTGGGATAGCCCGCTTCCTTCAACAGCGCCTTGGCCTTTTCGACATCGGCCTTGGGCGCCTTGGAATGTTCCTTGCTGGAACCGAACATGGGGTAGGGCAGCAGATTGCCGGCGGGCAGCGCCACGCCCCCCATCACGCGCTCGACCAGCGCATCGCGGTTGATCGCCAGCGACAACGCCTCGCGCACGCGCTTGTCCTTCAGCGGGTTCTTGTCGGTGCCCTGGATACCCGGCGAGGGCTCGGCGTACTGGTCCAGCGCCACGTACACCACGCGCACCGACGGCGTCTCTTCGACGTACAGCTTCTTGTCGCCCTTGAGCTTGGGCAGGTCATCGGTCGGGGGATCCTCGATCATGTCGACATCGCCGGCCAGCAGGGCGGCCACACGCGCCGCGGCATTGCTGATCGGGCGATAGATCACCTTGTCCCACACGGGCTTCTTGCCCCAGTAGTTTTCATTGCGCGCCAGCACGAATTCGGCGCCGCGCTTCCACGAGACGAACTTGTAGGGACCGGTGCCGATGAGACCGTCGCCACTGTTCAATTCGGTGGTGGTCTTGCCTTCGGCCGCGGGGCCGGAGGCGGCCTTCTTCGACATGATGGGCAGCTGCGCCAGGTTCACCAGCAGGTTCGGCGCCACTTCCTTGGTGGTGATGCGCAGGGTCATCGGATCCACTGCTTCGGCCTTGGCCACCGAACCCAGGTAGAGCGTGAACGGCGAGGGGCTGTTCGGCACCTTGGGCACGCGGTCGTAGGTGAAGACCACGTCGTCGGCGGTGAACGGCGACCCATCGGAGAACTTCACGCCAGGCCGCAGCTTGAAGGTCCACACCTTGCCATCGACGGTCCAGGACTCGGCCAGCGCCGGCACCGGCTTGAGCTGCGCGTCGGTGGCCACCAGCGTGTCGAAGATGGTCTGGGAGATCTGGGTGTTCGGCGTCAGCGCGTGATACTGCGGATCCATCGACGATGGCTCGGTCTTCAGCCCGATCACCAGATCGCGCGCCAGCGCCGAATTGAGGGTGCCGAAGGCCAATAGAACCGCTACCGAACCACAGGCCAACGCACGCGAAAACCGAGATGCCATCATGATCTCCCAGGGATGTTTCGGGTTTTAAACCTCTGGCGCACCTTAACCAGCAAACAAGGCCCCGCGCAACAGTTATATTCCCCTATTGTCCTTGCTTCGCGTTATCCCCGATATGTCCACCCACGCCCCTATTGCCGCCATTGCCACCGCCCCCGGAAGAGGCGGCATCGGCGTCGTGCGCGTTTCTGGTGCGGACCTGTCCGAATTGGTGCGTCGCCTGTTCCAGCGCGAACTCACGCCGCGCCATGCGCACTATCTGCCGTTCAAGGCGGTCGATGGCGAGCTGCTCGACGAAGGCATCGCGCTGTACTTCAAGGGGCCGCATTCCTACACCGGCGAAGACGTGCTCGAACTGCAAGGCCACGGCGGCCCCGCGGTGCTGCGACGCGTGCTCGACAGCTGCCTGGCGGCGGGCCGCGACCTCGGGCTGCGGCTGGCCGAACCGGGTGAGTTCACCCGCCGCGCGTTCCTCAATGACCGCATGGATCTGGCGCAGGCCGAAGCGGTCGCCGACCTGATCGAAGCCTCTTCGGTGGCGGCCGCGCGCGGCGCCATGGCCTCGCTGTCGGGCGACTTCTCGGCGCGCGTCAACGACCTGTCCGACCGCATCATTCACCTGCGCATGCTGGTCGAGGCCACGCTCGATTTTCCCGAAGAGGAAATCGACTTCCTCGAGAAATACCAGGCGCGCCCCACGCTGGAAAAGCTGGCCGGCGACCTCGGTCATCTCATCGCCCAGGCGCGCCAGGGCGTGATCCTGCGCGAAGGCCTGCATGTGGTGCTGGCGGGCCAGCCCAACGTCGGCAAATCCAGCCTGCTGAACGCGCTGGCCGGCGACGACGTCGCCATCGTCACGCCGATCGCCGGCACCACGCGCGACAAAGTGGTGCAGCAGATCCATATCGACGGCGTGCCGCTGCACATCGTCGACACCGCCGGCCTGCGCGAAACCGAAGACACGGTGGAGAGCATCGGCATCGCCCGCAGCTGGCAGGAAATCGAACGCGCCGACGTCATCCTGCACCTGCAGGACGCCACCCAGCCGGGCGACGAACTGGACGCGCAGATCACCGCGCGCCTGCCGCCGCGCACGCCGGTGTTGAAGGTTTTCAACAAGGTGGACCTGTTATCCACAGCGTTTGTTGCCGGTCCCGGCGAACTGGGCATTTCCGCCAAGCGCGGCGCCGGCCTGGACGCGTTGCGGGCCGAACTGCTGCGCATCGCCGGCTGGAATCCCGGCGCCGAGTCGCCCTGGCTGGCGCGCGAGCGCCATCTGCACGCGCTGCAGGACGCCGCCGACCACCTGGCGCTGGCGGCCGAGCACGCCGAACAGGACGACCGCGTGCTGGACCTGTTCGCCGAGGAACTGCGGCTGGCGCATGACAGCCTGTCGAGCATCACCGGAAAGTTCACCAGCGACGATTTGTTGGGCGAGATCTTCTCAAGCTTCTGTATCGGGAAATAGCGCTCATGGCCGCCTCCGCCAGCACACCTCACCGGATCCGCCCGGCGACGGTCGATGACCTGGCGGCGGTCGAACGCATCGTCCACGACGCCTACCGTCATTACGTGGCGCGCATCGGCGCCACGCCGGGACCGATGCGCGACGATTACCGGGTGCGCATCGCGCAGGGCCAGACGCAGGTGCTGGAAGACGAGACCGGCGTCCAGGCCGTGCTGGTCCTGGTGCGCGAAGCGGATTGCCTGTTGCTCGACAATGTGGCGGTGTCGCCTGGCGCGCAAGGGCGCGGCTATGGCCGCGCGTTGATGCAATGGGCGGAAATCGCGGCGCGGCAGGCCGGGTATCGCCGCATCCGGCTCTATACCCAGGAAGCGATGAGCGAGAACATCGCCATCTATCAGCGCTATGGCTATGTCGAAACGCATCGCACCGAAGAGATCGGCCTGAAGCGCGTATTCATGGCCAAGCGTCTGGATTGATCAGCTCGGAATAAATGAGCAATAGCTCACTTATTTAACCCCCCCCCACGCCGCTGGCGACTGCAAATCCATCCACGGCCGTTTCGCCGCGACAGGTTGACGTCGCTCGTCAAGGCCACCGATTTCGACGTCAATGACGACAGGCAGAACGAAGGAATCCAGCGCCCATCTCCCTCCGCTCTCATTCGTCAACATCCATTCCAGAAAATATATGAGCTTTTGCTCACATCTATTTTCATGGGAATTTTCATAAAAAACACACGAATCAGGCATCACTCGGCTTCTTGCCTGGCAGCACCGGCGCCGCCTTCAAGGTCTCGCGCGCAATGCGATTGCTCACCAGCGATTTCGCATACACCGAATCCGGCCGGATTCGTTGCGCAATCACGAAGCCGGTGATGCACGCCAGCATCAGCGGCAACATCACCTCATAGCTCAACGTCATCTCGAAGATCATCAAGATCGACATCAGCGGCGCATAGGTCGTGGCCGCCAGCAGCGCCCCCATGCCGACCACCGCGTAGCTCGACACCGCAGACAGGTCGCCAGCGGGAAACAACGCATGCAGGCCGGAGCCGTACAGCGCCCCGACCGCCGCGCCCACGAACAGGGTTGGCGTGAACACGCCGCCGATCGCGCCGGAGCCGACGCTGGCGCCGGTGGCCACGATCTTGAACAGCAGGATCGCCGCCACTGCCTGCCAGGCCCATTCCGTGTGCAACATGCTGTTGACCACGCTGTAGCCGTTGCCCCAGACCTCGGGTTTGAACACCGACAGGGCGCCGACCACCAGTCCGCCCAGCGCCATCTTGGCCCACAACGGCAGGGTCAGGCGGCGAAAAAGCGCCTTCGACCCATCGAGAAACCGCAGGAATTGCGGCGCCACCATCCCGGCGATCAGGCCCAGCCCCAGGTAATTGACGACTTCCCAACCCGACACGAATTCGAACGGCGGCATGTGAAAGACCGCGTCGTAGTGCAGGATCTGGCGCGTCACGATATTGGCGACCACCGATGACACCACCAGGGGCACCAGCGTGGCCGACGAGATGGCGCCGTAGACGATCTCGGAAATGAACAGCGCGCCCGCGATCGGCGCGTTGTAGGCAGCGGTGATCCCGGCGGTGGCGCCGCAGGCCACCAGCAGCCGCAGATGCCGGGGCGGCAAGACCAGGTAGCGGCCCGACAGCGACGAGAACATCGCCGCCAGCTGCACCATCGGCCCTTCACGGCCGATCGACGCCCCCGAACCGATTGAAAACAAAGAAGAAATGCTGCGCGCCACGGTCTGGCGAAAGCCGATCACGCCGCGGCCGATGGCAATGGCTTCCATGTAGTCGGCAGCGCCACGGGGCGGCAGGCGCCTGGCGGCGGCCTGCAGGATCAGCCCGGCGATCGCGCCTCCGGCGGCCGGCAGCAGGAAACGCTCCCAGGACGCCAGCCCGCGCGCCAGCGACACCATGCCGTGCGGCGAATCGACCCCGCCCAGCAACATCTGTATCCAGCCCAACAGCTCCCGAAAGATCACGGTCGCCAGCGCGCCGGCCAATCCCATCAGCGCGGCCGCGCACAAGGTCGCGGGCAGATTGTCGGCCAGCAAACGGCCTCTCAGCCAGGTCGCCCAGGCCGGTTTCTTGATTCTGAGTTGTCGTGCCATGGGCGGATTCTACGGCGGAAATCTGCTCACTTTTTGTTCAGCCCAACGTCAACCGCGTCGGGACGCCACCCCTCACATAGCCGCTTCCAGCAGCGCCTCCAGGGGCCTTTACGGGCCTGGAAAGGGGCGAAAACCTGGGTAGGCAAGGGGTGTTTTTTCGGGGTAAAAGTGCCGCTTCCCAACCCGGTTCGGCAGAACAGGGTTGTGGATAACTCCTAAGGCGGCGGGTTGTGCACATTGTGTGGAGGCGAGTTGAACAAGCGGGGGTTTTCGGTCGGGTCCGAAATCTTGTCCAACTTCGGCTCTTTTCCCACACAGAGTTCTTGCACAGCCAAAAACGCTCGCAACCTGATGAAAAAAAACAGGTTTCCAAGGTTAAGGTAGTTATCCACAGGCCTTATTAATCATTAGTCTTTATATAAAGAGAAATACAGGGAAAAGACAAACATGCTTTCTCCTACCTCCCAGCCACGCCCCCCCGGACTCCGTCCATGCGCATCCTCCTGATAGAAGATGAAGCCGAACTTGCTCGCTGGCTCTCAAGAAGCCTGGCCCGGCATGCGGGCTTCGTTGTCGAATGGGCTGATGACGGATTGATCGCCGAAAGAAGGTTGGCGGTCGAAGAGTTCGATGCGGTCATCCTCGACCTGGGACTGCCGGGCATGGATGGCCATACCTTGCTGGCGAAGATCCGCGCGCGGGACGACCGTACGCCGGTGCTGGTCCTGACCGCGCGCGATTCACTGGCCGAAAAAATCGGGACACTTCATGAAGGCGCGGACGATTTCCTGCCGAAACCGTTTGTTGTGGAAGAGTTGGAAGCGCGATTGATCGCGCTGGTACGCCGCAGCCGCGGTCGCGAACATCCACGGCTCGCCCTGGGAAACCTGGTTTTCGAGACTTCCGCGCAAAAATTCTCGGTCTCCGGACAGACTTTGCAGTTATCCCCACGTGAACACGCGGTCCTGCGAGTGCTGATCCAGAAAAGCGGCGAACCGATCAACAAGCAGCAGATCCTGGATCGCATCGTGACCGACGATGCCGACATCAACCTCGAAGCCATCGAGGTGCTGGTGCACCGGCTGCGCAAAAAATTGACGGATACCGGCGTGCAGATCACCACCATGCGGGGCATGGGGTACTGCCTGGAGAACGCTGTTGACAACTAGTTTTCCGGAAAAAACCCCGGTTTCCAGGAAAAAAAGCCGCAATCGCACCTTGAAGACGCAGTTGCTCTGGTGGCTGATTCCGACACTGGTGCTGGTGATGATGGGCGCCCTGTGGCTGTCCAACCACCAGCTGCGCAACCAGGTCGACATCGCCTATGACCGATCGCTCGCCGGCGCGCTGCGCGCGATCGACCACAACATATCCACAGCCAGCGGTGGATTAGCCATGGAGCAGCCGTACCTGATGCTGGAATTCTTCGAGCTGACGGCCAATGGCAGCGTGTTCTACCGCGTGGCTACCGAGGACGGGCTGGCCGAAATCGGCCATCCCGGCCTGCCCATGCCAAGCCAGCCGCTGGTATCCGGCGAACCGCAGTTTTTCTACGCCACCTACCTGGGCGCGCCGGTCCGCGTCGCGGCCCTGGCCCGGGCCATGGACCCGCCGCTGTATGCCAACAAAGGGGGACGGGTTATCGTCCAGGTTGCCGAGGGCCTGGAAAGCCGCCAGGCCTTCCTGCACCAGGTGCTGGTACGCTCGGTCGAACGCGACCTGGCGGTGATCCTGATCAGCGTCCTGGTCATCGTCCTGGGGGTTTTCATGGCCCTACGTCCCCTGGAGCGCCTGCGCCAGGAAGTGGAAAGGCGTTCCGCGGACGATTTAAGCCCCGTCAGCGCGTCGGAGATGCCAGGTGAGGTCCTACCCCTGGTGGCGGCCGTAAACCTCCACATGGCCCGCTACGCGGCCCAGGCGAGGGTCCAGAGCCAGTTCCTGGACGACGCCTCGCACCAGTTGCGCACGCCTTTGTCGGTTTTGCGCACCCAGACGGCATATGCCTTGCGCGAAACATGCCCCCAGGAGGTCCGTACAGCCCTTCTGGCGATGCAGGAGGGGTTGGACAGGGCGGTACGCACCACCAACCAGATGCTGGCCCTGGCGCGCGCTAAAGACGCCTCGCTGGCCGAAGGCGGCCTGGCGGCCGAGCCGGTCGACCTGGTCGGGCTGGCCCACGGCGTCATCCGGGCCCTGTTGCCGACCGCCCGTGCGCGGCAGATCGACATCGGCCTGGACGCCGGCGACGACCCGGTGCGGGTCCAGGGCGTGGACTGGCTGCTGCGCGAGGCGGTCAGCAACCTGGTCGACAATGCCATCCGCTACACCGCCCCCGGCGGCGTGGTCACGGTGGTGGTGCGCGGCGAGTCGGGCCAGGCCAGCCTGGCCGTGGAAGACAGCGGTCCCGGCATGTCAGCCGAAGACATCGCCCGGGCCGGCATCCGTTTTCGCCGCGGCGCGGCCGGCAAGAACAAGCCCGGCGCCGGCCTCGGACTGGCCATCGTCGACACCATTGCCGGGCTGCTGGGAGCGCGCCTGGTGCTGGAGAACCGGGCGCCCCTGCCCGGCCTGCGCGCCGCTTTGGTGTTTTCCCTCGAAACGGCGTCCGATGTTGCGCCGCATCAGGAAAATGGCGATTTTTGAAAGGTATTGGAAAGCTTCGATTTTGTACGGTTGCATCCGCTGGAGCCCGACCCGGCGGCAGACCGCCCCGATCGCCAGCCATGCCTAGACCTATAAATTCGGAGACGCAAGAATGCAGACCAGCCTCAAGCTGCGCCTGGCCGCCGTCGCGGCGCTCGGCGCGATCACCCTTTCCCTGGGCGCCGCCCATGCCGCTGACGAGCCGCGCCGCCCCGAGTGCATTGCGCCGGCCCAGCCCGGCGGCGGCTTCGACCTGACCTGCCGCCTGGCCACCGAGGGCCTGAAGCAGAGCGGGGCGCTCAAGAGCGCCATGCGCATCGTCTACATGCCAGGCGGCATCGGCGCCGTGGCCTACAACAACATCGTGGCGCAGCATCCCAACGAGCCCGGCACCATCGTCGCATTCTCGGGCGGTTCGCTGCTGAACCTGGCGCAAGGCAAGTTCGGCAAGTACAACGTCAACGACGTGCGCTGGCTGGCGGCCATCGGCACCGATTACGGCGTGGCCGTGGTGCGCAACGATTCGCCGTACACCGACCTGAAAGGGCTGATGGAAGCCTTCAGGCAGGATCCGACCAAGATCGTGCTGGGCGCGGGCGGCACCGTCGGCAGCCAGGACTGGATGAAAGCCGCGCTGACCGCCAAGGCGGCCGGTGTCGATTTCAAGAAGATGCGCTTCGTGGCCTTTGAAGGCGGCGGCGAGGCCGTGACGGCGCTGCGTGGCGGCCATATCCAGGCCTACATGGGCGATGCCGCCGAGGCCTTCACAATGCTGGAAGGCGGCGCCCCCATCCGCGTGCTCGCGGTGTTCAACGACCAGCGCCTGCCAGGCAAGCTGGGCACGGTGCCGACCGCGAAAGAACAGGGCTACGACATCGTCTGGCCCATCATCCGTGGTTTCTATGTCGGCCCCAAGGTCTCGGATGCCGACTACCAGTTCTGGGTCAATGCCTTCAATCGCGTTGCCGACGCGCCCGAGTTCGCCAAGCTGCGCGAACAGCAGGGCCTGTTCCCCTTCAACAAAACCGGCGCCGACCTCGATGCCTACGTCAAGCAGCAGGTCAAGCAATACGCCGAACTGGCCGATTCCTTCGGCCTGATCAAGAAATAAGCCACAAGGCTTGCCCTCCGACCGCGCGCGGGTGAACGCGCACCTTGTGCCGCCGGCCCGCAACCGGCGGCCGGGGCGGGCTTGCGCCGCGCGGTCCTTCTACTAACGGAAAGCTGATCATGAACGATCGAATACTGGGCATCGCGGCGTTGGCGCTGGCGGCCTTCATGACCTGGGCGGGGTGGGGCATCGAGGCACCGTTCGCCTATGAACCGGTGGGCCCGCGCGCCTTCCCGCTGCTGCTGGCGCTGATCATCGGCCTGTGCGGGTTGCGCCTGGCCTACAAGGGCGGCAACGCGGTCGAGCCCAATCCCGCCGGCGCCAATGGTCGCATCGCGCTGATGGTGGTGTTCGCCGCGGCGTATGCGTTCCTGTTCCAGTGGCTCGGCTTCATCATCGCCACCGCGCTGATGACGGTCTTCGTCGGCCGCCTGTTCGGCGGCGGCTGGGCCAAGTGCGCGATCGGCGGCATCGTCATGAGCGCTTTCTTCTTTGTCCTGTTCGACAAGGTGCTGGACGTGGTCCTGCCCGGCGGACTGCTGGAGAACCTGATATGAGCGGAATCCTCGATCACCTGTCGATCGGTTTTGGCGTGGCGCTGTCGTGGACCAACATCCTGGTGGCCGCGATCGGTTCATTCTTCGGCACCATGGTCGGCGTGCTGCCCGGCCTGGGCCCGATCAATGGCGTGGCGATGCTGATCCCGATCGCGTTCGCCATGAACCTGCCGCCCGAGACCGCGCTGATCCTGCTGGCGGCCGTGTACGTCGGCGCGGAATACGGCGGCCGCATCACCTCGATCCTGCTGAACGTGCCGGGCGAGGCCAGCGCCATCATGACCACGCTCGACGGTTATCCGCTGGCGCGCCAGGGGCTGGCCAACGTCGCCCTGTCGCTGTCGGCGTGGTCGGCGTTCTTCGGCGCCATCGTGTCGGTGGTGGGCATCATCCTGCTGGCGCCGCTGTTGGCCAAATGGGCGCTGGCCTTCGGTCCGGCCGAATACTTCGTGCTGATGATCTTCGCCTTCTGCTGCCTGACCAGTCTGCTCGGCAAGCAGCCCATCAAGGGCGTGCTGGCGGCGATGATCGGCTTGTCGATCTCGGTGATTGGCGTGGATGCGAATTCGGGCGTATACCGCTACACCTTCGACTCGGTGCACCTGGCCGACGGCATCGATTTCGTGGTGGTGGTGATCGCGCTGTTCGCGGTCAGCGAGATGCTGGAGATGCTCGAGAAGGTGATGGCGGGTCACAGTGTCGAGGTCAAGCCCAGCGGCCGCAAGCTGTTCAACCTGAAAGAGCTGGCCTTCACCTGGTGGAGCGTGGTGCGCAGCGCCTTCGTCGGCTTCGGCGTGGGCGTGCTGCCGGGCGCGGGCGCCAGCGTGGCCGCCGCCGTGGCCTATTCGCAGGAAAAGCGCATCATCGAAGCCAAGGATCCCGATGCCAAGTTTGGCAAGGGAGACATGCGCGGCCTGGTCGCGCCCGAAGCTGCGGCCACTTCCTCGGCCATCGGTTCTTTCGTGCCGATGCTGACGCTGGGCGTGCCGGGTTCGGGCACCACCGCGGTGATGATGGGCGCGCTGACGCTCTACAACATCACGCCGGGGCCGGTGCTGTTCGATTCCAAGCCGGAATTGGTGTGGGGCCTGATCGCCTCGCTGTTCGTGGCCAACGTGCTGCTGTTCGTCATGAATGTGCCCATGGTGCGCCTGTTCTCGAAGGTGCTGTCGGTGCCGGGCTGGCTGATGGTGCCGGGCATCCTGTGCATCAGCTACATCGGCGTGTACGCGATCAACGCGGGCACGTTCGATCTGCTGCTGGTGGCCGGCATCGGCACGCTGGGCTACTTCCTGCGCAAGTTCGGCGTGCCAATGGCGCCGCTGGTGCTGGGCGTGGTGCTGGGGGACATGATGGAACAGAACCTGCGCCGCGCCCTGTCGATGACCGACGGCAATGTGTCGGTGCTGTTCGCCAGCCCGGTCGCCATCGCGCTGTGGACGGCCGCCATCGCCGTCGTGGTGGTGCCGCAGATACTGCGCCGCGCGCGCCGGGCCAGGAAGGTTGCCGCCGAACCGGTGTGACGGGTTCCGCGCCGCGGCCCCGCCGGCACGGGGCAGCGCGACGTCGGAGCCTGTCACGCCGGAGGTCGTTCAGGAGCGCCGCGGCGCTCCTTTTTTTTCATCGCCGCGTTTTGTGTCGAGACAAAACAAAAGCGCCCGGACAGGGCGCTTTGTCTTGATCCGAGACGTTCTCAGACCTGCGCCAGGCGTTCCAGCGCCGCATCAAGCGTGGCGTCCTTCTTGGCGAAGCAGAAGCGCACGATGCGATGGTTCGATTCGGCCGCGTCGGGCTTCTGGTAGAAGGCGGAAACCGGAATCACCGTAACGCCGTGGCGCACCGTCAGGTCGCGCGCGAAGTCCGCTTCGTTCTGCTTGGAGATTTCGCTGTAGTCTGCCAGCAGGAAGAAGGTGCCGGGGCTGGGCAGCGGCTTGAAGCGTGTCTTGGCCAGGCCTTGCGACAGGCGGTCGCGCTTGGCCTGGTAGAAGGCCGGCAGCGCCAGGTAAGGGTTGGGGTCGCGCATGAATTCAGCCAGTGCGAACTGCATCGGCGACGGGACCGTGAACACCATGAACTGGTGCACCTTGCGCAGCTCGGCGCTGAGCTGGCGCGGCGCGCAGCAATAGCCGATCTTCCAGCCGGTGGTGTGATAGGTCTTGCCGAACGACGAGATCACGAATGCGTGCTCGGCCAGCAACGGGCGGCGCGCCACGCTGGCGTGCGGTTTGCCGTCGAACACGATGTGTTCGTAGACCTCGTCCGACACCAGCAGCACGCCGGTATCGCGCACGATGGCTTCGAGCGCATCCAGGTCGCTGTCGTCCAGCACCGCCCCGGTCGGGTTGTGCGGAAAGTTCAGCATCAGCAGGCGGGTCTTCGACGTGATGGCGTCGCGTACACGCTGCCAGTCGATGCGGTAGTAGGGATCGTCCGCGGTCGGCGCGCGCAGCGGCACCGGCACGGCCGTGCCGCCGGCCAGGCGGATGGCGGGCAGGTAGGAGTCGTAGCACGGCTCGATGACCACGACCTCGTCGCCGCTGTTGACCGCGGCCAGCACGGTGGCCATCAGCGCTTCGGTGGCGCCGCTGGTGACGGTGATCTCGGTTTCCGGATCGTAGGCGCGGCCGTACAGGGCCTGCGTCTTGGCGGCGATGGCCTCGCGCAACGGCGCCACGCCTGGCATGTAGGGATACTGGTTGTGGCCGTCGGCCATGGCCTTGCTGACCAGCGCGCATAGCGCGGGATCGGGATCGAAGTCCGGAAAGCCCTGGCCCAGGTTGATGGCCTTGTGCTCGATGGCCAGGCGGCTCATGACGGTGAAGATGGTGGTGCCGACGTCGGGAAGTTTGGATCGGATCATGGTGGACGCGAAAAGGAACGCTGGGTGTGCGCAAGAGTTTTCGTAAGTATCCCACTAACTCATAATTCGGGATTCTCATGAGCTTATGGCGTGGGCGGTATCGTGTTTCGGAACAGGTGGTGGAGGGTCGTTGGCGGTTTGGCGATCGCGCTGGCCGGCGCGTTGCTGGCGGTATGGGCGCATCTGCCCTTGCCATGGATGCTGGGCGCGCTGCTGTTGACGGCGGCGGTGCGCATCGCGGGCGGCGGCACCGTGTGTCCACGGCCGGCGCGCAACGCCGGCCAATGGGTCATCGGCACCTCGCTGGGCCTGTATTTCACGCCACAGGTCATCGGTCATATCGGCAGCAATGCCGGCCCCATCCTTGCGGGCATGCTGTTCGCATTGGGGTTGGCATTCATCGGCACGGCGCTGCTGCGGCGCTACACCGATGCGGATTTCAAGACCGCCTGGTTTGCATCGGCGATCGGCGGCGCCAGCGAAATGGCGAGCCTGGCCGAGCGCCATGGCGCCCGTATCGATCGCGTGGCGACTGCGCACAGTGTGCGGGTGCTGCTGGTGGTGGTGACGGTGCCGTTCATCTTCCAGTGGTGGGGCGTGGCAGGCCTGGATCCCACCGTGCCGGGGCCGCGTACCGTGCATGGCGCGGGCCTGGCGGAGCTGGTGGCGCTGACCTGTGTCGGCGGCCTGCTTTTCATGAAGCTGCGTTGGCCCAATCCCTGGGTATTGGGGCCGATGCTGGTGGCGATGACGTTGACCGCGTTCGGCATTGAACTGTCGGCGTTGCCGGACTACGTGCCGAAGATCGGCCAACTGCTGATCGGCTGGTCCTTGGGCGATCGGTATCGGCCGGACTTCTTTCGCGCCGCGCCGCGCTTCATCGCGGTGGTGGCGGCGTTCACGGTGGTCGCGCTGGCGCTGGCATTCGGCCTGGGCGCGTTGCTGTCGCTATGGTCTGCGGCGCCGATTCCGACGTTGATCCTGGGCACCACGCCGGGCGGCATCGCCGAGATGGCGATCACGGCCAAGGTGCTGCAGCTGGGCGTGCCGGTGGTTACCGCATTCCACGTGACCCGCATGGTATTCGTCGTGCTCGTCACGGGTCCGATGTATGCATGGCTGGCGCGGCGGCAGGCAAATTCCGCGTAGCGGTATTGGGTTTCCAGTCAGAAAAATACGACATTGGGGAAAACAACTATATGACTCTGTAATGTGGGGTGAGTATGCTGGTTTCCGCAGTTGATTCAAGCAGCGCGCGGACTTGTCTGCCGCTTTTGCGGCAAGCGAGAACGCAGCAGCAACGCAGGTATCCCTACCGGTCGTTCAGTTCTCACGGCGTCCTTGATTCATTGCATCTCGTTAATTACAGGACGCTAGGAAAATGGCTCAGAAGGGCAAAGTTAAGTGGTTCAACGCTGACAAGGGTTACGGTTTCATCACGCCGGACGCCGGCGGTACCGATGTTTTCGCACACTTTTCCGCCATCCAGGGCCGCGGCTATCGCAGCCTGAACGAAGGTCAGGAAGTCGAATTCGAAGTCAAGGATGGTCCGAAAGGACCTCAAGCGGCCGAAATTCGCCCGCTCTAAATCGGGAAATCCCAATTTCCCGTCCGCCAGGCCAGGCCTGGCTACAACGCCCCAGAACCTCACGGTCTGGGGCGTTGTTTCATTTGGCGCGGGGCGGCTGTGTGGGCGTTCCACAGCGATTGTTAGTGTTCACTAACATATTTTCTACCCTTGGATAAGTTTGTGGATAATTATTTTGGGACATGAGCAATTCGTTGCGCAGTAATGAAGCAACAACGATTTGCGGATGACGGTTTTGCACATTTTTGTGATGAGTCCGACGCGTTGTCCTGAAGACGTGCAACACGCCCTGCCAATACTGGCGAGCCTGTGCGAACCGAGCCAGAAGAGTGCTTTTCCCTATGAAAACCAGGCGCTTACGCCCGATTTTCGGTGTCGGGACGGCCATAGCCGCTGCTTGCCAGAGGGCCCTTTGCCGGGCCGCTAAGCCGATGTTGCACGCTTCCAGCGGTGGTTGTTCACAAAGATATCCCCATGCTGGTTATGCACAGAATGACACCCGGGATAGCCAAAAGAGGGGCGCTCAACCTGTGGATAGAAATGGGGATAGCGGTGCTGGAACAGGGTAAGTCGATTCCCGCGCGGTGCAATTGTCGCGGCGGATCGCCGCTCTGGGACGCGGGGATATTTCATGTGGAAGAGATTTTGACCCGCGCGACGGCCCGATGACTTTTCGACAGCGCGAGCAATTAAGCTCGGCACCTGTTCGCGGGTCTCAGCCGAAAGGATGATGGCGCGAAGGAGGGGAGAGAGGCAAGATAGTTGTCCCCTCAAGCGTCGCCTGTCCATAGTTATGCACAGCGCGGCGATGGTGGCTCGGCCCGGGGGATCGGCATGTGGAAAACACCAGGAAGAGATCCGGGCGGCGATTGGACCCTTGGCCGATGTTGAAGTTCCCGCGGCGGCCGCCCTGAATTCGCGGCTCATATTCGAGATCCGGAGTCACTGATTGCCGGGCTCAGCCGCGTCCCTCCAGGCTATCTTTATCGAGCCGATAGTCCAGGCTTATCCACATCTTTTTCCACCGATTTGTGGGCCTTCGTCGACGCCCGGAATTCCTGGTTCATGGCCGCGTCGGTTACGGGTTCCCGGGATGTGAGTCGGGGCGAATTTTCCAACCTCTTTGGGGTTTTGTGTGTTTTCCTGAATCTGGGTATTTGCCGTGACGAGAAGAATGCCGTTGCGCCTTTTACCCAGCGCGGCAAACTAGTCCGGGCCGGACGAGTAACTTATCCCCAGAGTTGTTCCACGTGAAACCGGGTCTTGAATGTGACGCCGGGTGTTGATAAGTCGCCGATGCGGGTCGCCACGGGGCGGGTCCCCCGATCCGGCAGAAATCGCCGATAGCCGACCTGGCTGTGCGCTGCCAAGGCGCCGTTACGGGCGAATCAATTCTCTGGGGACGCCAAAAATAGACCAAGGCCCGTATGGCAGGTCTCCCATACGCTTTGTCGATTCCTGGCGGCGCTTAGGTATTGCCTCCGCGAAGGTGCGACAAGTTTGTCCTAGGGGTGCAATGTTTCACGGGAATGACGGGTGATATTCAGAGCGCGCGGTTCGAATAAGCGCATGTGTGTTGAGGATGGACGCCTCGGTGGTTGATGTCTGGCAGCGCGCTGTTTCACATGAAACGGCGAAAAATTCGACATTTCAGGGGTGGGGTAGAGGTAGGGATGGAAAAATCGCTTTTTTCTCGACATTGGTTTCACGTGGAACATCGATATAACTGTACTCAGGCGCTGGATTTGAAGATGCCCTTTACGTGCCAAACCGAGATGTCACCGAAACTGTCCACCGCCTGGTCGGCGTCTCACAGAGGCACTTAGGCTCTTATCTGTGTTGTTTCACGTGGAACATTGAATGGCAGTGGGAGGATTTGTGAAGATTGATCCGGGGCTAGGTGCTCCGGCACGTGCTTACGGGCGGAAGCACGCTGGGGTGTCAGATGCTGACCTGGGGGGCGGCGCGATTTGGAACGCTACGCCACCGACGACGCAACCTTACGGTGGAAGGAAGCAATGTTCCACGTGAAACACGAGCACAGTCCCCCGTTGAGGTTGACTGGCGGCAAGAGGGCAGGGCTGCTTAACGGAAGCTAGTCTGGTCACGGCAACCCGAAGACGGCGATGTTTCACGTGAAACATCGCTAGCCGAGTGCGCTCCCCACTTTTCGTGCGGAAAGATGCTTCGCGCTCAGCCTCAGGCACTGTTCTCTTTTCCTGGATGATGACCGGTATTGGACAAGCCCAGCCGTAACTACGCAGTCGATGTTTCACGTGAAACATCCCGGCAGAGCGTTGTTCCGCTTGCTGTTTCACGTGGAACATCCCCGAACACCGGCAATTGCCGACATATTCAAACGCCGTGCGACCCATGCCCCGTTGCCAATTTGCACACGCTCGGCTCATCTCGGCCAGCTTTTCCCTGCTTGGGCATGTTTCACGTGAAACATGCCCCCCCTGCCTCTATAATGAGCACCGAACGCTCTCTTATCTCCCCATCATGGATTATCCCCGCGAATTCGATGTCATCGTCGTCGGTGGCGGCCACGCCGGTACCGAAGCGGCGCTGGCTGCGGCACGCACTGGTGCCCAGACGCTGCTGCTGACCCACAACATCGAGACCCTAGGCCAAATGTCCTGCAATCCCTCCATTGGCGGGATCGGCAAGGGCCACCTCGTCAAAGAAGTCGACGCCCTTGGCGGTGCGATGGCGTTGGCGACGGACGAAGCAGGGATTCAATTCCGTATTCTGAACGGTTCAAAGGGCCCGGCCGTGCGCGCCACCCGAGCCCAAGCAGACAGGGTGTTGTACCGCAAGGCCATCCGTGGCCGCCTGGAGAACCAGCCGAACCTCTGGCTGTTCCAGCAAGCGGTGGAAGACCTGATGGTGGAGGGCGACCGAGTGGTGGGCGCCGTGACCCAGGTTGGCCTGAAGTTCCGCGCCAAGACGGTGGTGCTGACCGCCGGCACGTTCCTGAATGGCTTGATCCACGTGGGACTGCAGAACTATTCCGGTGGCCGTGCGGGCGATCCGCCCGCGATCTCACTGGGGCAGCGCCTGAAGGAATTGCAGTTGCCCCAAGGGCGCCTGAAGACGGGCACGCCGCCGCGCATCGATGGCCGCAGCATCAACTACGGCATTCTGGAAGAGCAGCCCGGCGACCTGGATCCGATCCCGGTGTTCTCTTACATGGGCAACGTGGCCATGCACCCGCGGCAACTGCCGTGCTGGATCACGCACACCAACGCCCGTACCCATGACATCATCCGCGGCGGCCTGGACCGCTCGCCGATGTACAGCGGCGTCATCGAAGGCGTTGGCCCGCGTTACTGTCCGTCGATCGAAGACAAGATTCACCGCTTCGCCGACAAGGAATCGCACCAGGTCTTCCTGGAACCCGAAGGGCTGGACACGCATGAGGTCTATCCCAATGGCGTTTCCACCAGCCTGCCGTTCGACGTGCAACTGGCGCTGATCCATTCCCTGCCGGGCCTGGAGAACGCACATATCATGCGCCCGGGCTACGCCATCGAATACGACTACTTCGATCCACGTGGATTGAAGAGCACGCTGGAAACCAAGGCGATCGCCGGCCTGTACTTTGCCGGCCAGATCAACGGCACCACCGGCTACGAAGAAGCCGCGGCCCAGGGCCTGCTGGCCGGCGTCAACGCCGCCCTGTTCGCGCTGGACCGCGAGCAGTGGACGCCGCGCCGCGACGAAGCTTACCTGGGCGTGCTGGTGGACGACCTGGTCACGCGCGGCGTGACCGAACCGTACCGCATGTTCACCTCGCGCGCGGAATATCGCCTCAGCCTGCGCGAAGACAATGCCGATCTGCGCTTGACCGAAATCGGCCGCCAGCTCGGTATCGTCGATGATGCCCGCTGGGATGCCTTCAACCGCAAGCGCGACGCTGTCGCGGCCGAGGTTGAACGCCTGAAGTCGTCGTGGGTCAATCCCCGCGTGTTGCCGCAGGAAGTGGCCGAACCGCTATTGGGCAAGGCGATTGAACGTGAGTACTCACTTGCAGACCTTCTGAAACGGCCCAATGTTTCCTATGAAGCGCTGATGGCCGCCCGCAACGTCGACGGCACGCTGCTGGCCGGTCCGGGCGTGTCCGCCGACGAGGTGCTGGCCGAGCAGGTCGAGATCCAGGTGAAGTACGCGGGCTACATCGCCCGCCAGCAGGACGAAGTCCAGAAGCAGATCGCGCACGAGCAGCAGCCGATTCCGGCGGACGTCGATTACGACGCCGTCACCAGCCTGTCGTTCGAGGTGCGCCAGAAGCTCAAGACCCACCGGCCCGAGACCATCGGACAGGCCGGCCGCATCTCGGGTGTGACGCCGGCGGCGATCTCGCTGTTGCTCATCCACCTGAAGCGCCTGCACTACGGCTCGCGCAAGCAAGCCGCATGAGCGCCCAGCCCAACCCGGCCGGCGCGGACATGGCCGGCCGCCTCTCGCATGCCTTCGAGCAGCTCGGACTGCAGGCGGACGCCGCGGCGTCCGCCAAGCTGCTCGACTACCTGGCGCAGATGCAGCGCTGGAACCGGACCTACAACCTGACCGCGATTCGCGATCCACGGCAGATGCTGGTGCAGCACCTGTTCGACAGCCTGGCCGCCGTGGGGCCTTTCAGCCAGGCGCTGGGCGCGCCCGGCACGCCGGCGAAGATCTACGACGTCGGATCCGGCGGCGGCCTGCCGGGCGTGGTCCTGGCCGTCATGCGGCCCGAATGGTCGGTGACCTGCATCGACGCCGTTGAAAAGAAAACCGCATTCGTCCGGCAGATGACCGGCACGCTGGCATTGCCGAATCTGCAGGCGCGCCATGCGCGCATCGAAACGCTGGAACCGGCCGGCTGCAACATTGTGACGTCGCGGGCATTCGCCTCCTTGGAGGATTTTGCGATGCTCGCAGGCAGACATGTGGGCAACGATGGTACCCTCGTCGCCATGAAGGGCAAGGTCCCGGATGATGAAATCCAGGCGCTGCACGCGCGTGGTGAATGGCAGGTCGACCACATACAGCCGCTCCAGGTGCCGGAGCTGCAAGCGGAACGCTGCCTGATCTGGATGCGCCGCAGTCAAGGAACCCTATGAAGAACTTACCCCCCAGCTCGACCGCCCGCGTTTTCTGCATCGCCAACCAGAAGGGCGGCGTCGGCAAGACGACCACCGCCATCAACCTGGCGGCCGGGCTGGCCACGCACAAGCAACGCGTGCTGCTGGTGGACCTGGATCCGCAGGGCAACGCCACCATGGGCAGCGGCATCGACAAGAATTCGCTCGAGTCGAACCTGTACCAGGTGCTCATCGGCGAGGCCACCATCGAACAGGCGCGCGTGCGCTCGGAGTCGGGTGGCTACGATGTGCTGCCCGCCAACCGAGAACTGTCCGGCGCCGAGATCGACCTGGTGCAGATGGACGAACGCGAGCGCCAGCTCAAGGCCGCCATCGACACCGTCGGCAGTCAGTATGACTTCGTGCTCATCGATTGCCCGCCCACGCTGTCGCTGTTGACACTGAACGGCCTGGCCGCGGCGCACGGCGTCATCATCCCGATGCAGTGCGAGTACTTCGCGCTCGAAGGCTTGTCCGACCTGGTCAACACCATCAAGCGCGTGCATCGCAACATCAACGACGACCTGCGCGTCATCGGCTTGCTGCGCGTGATGTTCGATCCGCGCATGACCCTGCAACAGCAGGTGTCGGCCCAGCTCGAATCGCACTTCGGCGACAAGGTCTTCAAGACCGTCGTGCCGCGCAACGTGCGCCTGGCCGAAGCGCCCAGCTACGGTATGCCCGGGGTGGTGTACGACCGTGCCTCGCGTGGCGCGCAGGCGTACATCTCTTTTGGCGCCGAGATGATCGAGCGCGTCCGCGAACTCAACAAATAAGCTGTCCGCATCATGTCCGCCGTCATCCGCCTGTCCCCGGACGCCACCCGCACGCCGCCCGCCGATGCGCGGGACGCGCTGCGCGTGCGGCTGGAAGAGGCCGCGCTCAACGCCACGGCGGTGCGCGCGCAGGTGCTCTACGATGGCTGGCTGGTGCGTTACGCGCCGTCTTCGGCCAAACGGGTACGCAGCATCAATGTGCTGGGGTTATCCACACGTCCGCTCGATGAGCGGCTGGCGTATTGTTCAACGTTGTACGCGCGCCATGGCTTGCCCATGGTGTTGCGCCTGACCTCCATCGGCCCCGATTTCTCCCTGGATGCCCAGTTGGCTTCCCGGGGTTACCTCCTTACCGAAGAGACCCGAGTCATGAGCATGCCGCTCGCCCCCAGGCTGGCCGCCCGGGGCGATCTGCTTTTCAGGACGGTGGACGCCGCCCGCTTCGCGGCGGCGGTCGGACGCATGCGCGAATCCCGCCCCGAGCACATCGCCGAGCACCAAGCGCGCCTGGAAGGCCTGGCTGTGGATATCCTGCCGGTGCTGGCATTCGACGCCGCTGGCGCCTGCGTGGCCGGCGGCATGGCCGTGCGCGACGGTGATCTGGCAGGCCTGTTCGACGTGGTGACGGACCCGGCGCAGCGGCGCAAGGGATACGCCGCGATGCTGGTCGATCATCTGCTGGCGCTGTGCGTCGAAGACGGCGCCAGCACGGCCTACCTGCAGGTGGAGCCGCAAAACACCGCCGCGCGCGCTTTGTATGGCCGCTACGGTTTCAAAGACTGTTACGCGTATTGGTACCGCCTGCCCGCCGAGCAGGCGGCCGCCTGAGCCCCGGCTCGGGATACCAAAAACAGAAGGAAAGAGGATTTAACTATGGCCACCAAGAAACCCAAGGGATTGGGTCGCGGACTCGACGCCTTGCTGGGCGCCGACGCGCCTGCCATCGACAATATCGGCAAGGCCCCGGCCAAGCCCGAGGGTCTGCCGTCCACCTTGCCTGTTTCGAAGATGCGGGCCGGCAAATACCAGCCGCGCACCCGCATGGACGAGGGCGCGTTGGGCGAACTGGCCGAGTCGATTCGCACACAAGGCATCATGCAACCCATTCTTGTGCGCGCGCTGAGCGATGCGCCCGGCCACTACGAGATCATCGCGGGCGAACGCCGTTTCCGCGCCGCGCAGCTGGCCGGCCTGAAGGAAGTGCCGGTGCTGGTGCGCGAAGTCGCCGACGAGAACGCGGCCGTCATGGCGCTGATCGAGAACATCCAGCGCGAAGACCTCAATCCGCTCGAAGAGGCGCATGGCGTGCGCCGCCTGCTGGACGAATTCGGCCTGACCCACGAGCAGGCCGCGCAGGCCATCGGCCGCTCGCGTTCGGCCACCAGCAACCTGCTGCGCCTGTTGAACCTGGCGTCGGCGGTGCAGACCATGCTGCTGGCCGGCGATGTCGACATGGGCCATGCGCGCGCGCTCCTGGCGGTGGACGCGGCCACGCAGATCCAGCTGGCCAACCAGATCATCGCGCGTCGCCTGTCGGTGCGCGAAGCGGAAAAGCTTGTCGCCAAGACCGCCAAGGAAGCCGAGAGCGCCGCCTCGCCCAAGAAAAAGGCCAACGGCGTGTCGCGCGACCTGACGCGCCTGGAAGAAGCGCTGTCCGATCACCTGGGCACGCGCGTGGCGCTCAAGGTCGGCGCCAAGGAAAAGGGCCAGATCGTCATCGACTTCCACGGCTGGGAACATCTGAATTCGCTGCTCGAGCGCCAAGGCCTGTCCGGGGTGGTCGATGCCTGAGCAGGCGCTGCCCGTTATCGCGGTGCTGGCCACCGGCGGCACGATCGCCGGCGCCCAGGCCGATGCCACGTCCGCCGGTTACAAGGCCGGTTCGTTCTCGGTGGGCGATCTGCTGGCGGCGGTGCCGCAATTGTCGAACCTGGCCGAGATCCGCGCCGAGCAGGTTGCCAACGTCGGCAGCCAGAACATGACGCACGACGTGTGGCGCGCGCTGGCGCAGCGTGTCGAGGCCTTGTGCGCGGATCCGTCCGTTGCGGGCATCGTCATCACGCACGGCACCGACACGCTCGAGGAAACCGCCTACTTCCTGAGCCTGGTGATTCAGCACGACAAGCCGGTGGTGCTGGTGGGCGCGATGCGTCCGGCCACCGCGCTGGGGGCGGAAGGTCCCGCCAACCTGTACAACGCGGTGGCGCTGGCGCGCCATCCCGACGCGCGCGGCCGCGGTCCGTTGGTCGTCATGAATGAAGACGTGCACTATGCCCGGGAGATCCAGAAGATCGCCAGCGCCGGCATCAACGCTTTCGCGTCGCCCAATCGCGGTCGAGCCGGCGTGATGCATGGCGGCACGCCGTGCTTCTATTCGCGCAACACCACCACGCATACGACACAAAGCGAGTTTTCACTCGCATTGCTGGAACAGGCCGGCTGGCCCCGGGTGGACGTCGTCTATGCGCACGCCAATCTGCAGTCGGACGTCATCGACTTCATCGCCCGCCACGCCGACGGTATCGTGCTGGCCGGCGTGGGCGATGGCAACGCCACCGACCTGGCCATCGACGGTCTGACGCGCGCCGCGGCCGCCGGCGTCGCGGTGGCGCGGTCCAGCCGTACCGGCAGCGGCTTCGTCGCGCGGGATGTCGAACTGGACGACGCGGCGCTCGGCTTCATCGCCGCCGGCGATCTCAATCCGCAGAAGGCCAGGATCCTGCTGATGCTGGCACTATGCGTCACGCGCGACACCGCGGCGCTGCAGCGCTGCTTCGATCGTTATTGAGATACGCGGGGCATTCAAGGGGCCGCCTTTGAATGCCCGCGCCAGCGTCATGGACCGACCGGCGCATCCGCGCCATGCGCCAGCCCCAGGCTGGTCCGCAACATGTCATAGACCTGCCGCGTCAGCGGATTGATCAGGTCGCGCCTTATCCACAGGAAGTAGGTCACGTCCGGCAAGGGCGGCAGCCCCTCCTTTTCTCCCAGCACCCGCATTTCCGGCGCCAGCAGCTCGACGCTGCGCGCCGTCACGCCCAAGCCTGCCCGCAGCGCGGCCTTGATGCCGACCAGGTTGGGCGCGACGTAGTTGGTGTGCCAGCGTACTTGCGCCTGTTCCAGGGCCGTCAACGCCAGCCGGCGGAAGATACTGGGCTCGTCAGCAAGCACCAGTGGCACGGGCGCGGTCACATCGTGGACATAGTCGGCCGAAGCCAGCCACACCGTGGGCGAAGTGCGTAATGCCACCCCTTCGAAGTCCTGGTCGAAGCGCGTCGAGATCGTCAGGTCCAGTTCACCCGCGCGTAGCGCGTCCATCAGGAACGGGCTGCGGTCGGTGCGGATCTCCAGTTTCACGCGCGGCGCCGAGCGCGCGATATGAGTCAGCAGCGTCGGCAGGATGGTGTCCGCCACATCCAGCGGCGCGCCCAGGCGCAGGTCGCCCTCCAGCGGGCCGTCCTGCAGCGCGCGCAACGCCTCGTCGTTGATGGCAAGCATATGGCGCGCGTATTCCACCAGCCGCCTGCCATGCGAGGACAGGATCTTGTTGCGGCCCTGCTTTTCGAACAAGGGCAGGCCAAGCGTCGCTTCCAGCCGCTGCATCTGCTGCGTCACCGCCGATTGCGTCTTGTGCAGCCGGTTGGCGGCCTCGGAGAACGTTTCGTGGCGCGCGATCGCGGTCAGCGTACGCAGCAGGTCGAGGTCGAGATGGCGCATGGCGGGTGCAGCAAAGGGCAGGGGAAGTATTAGAAACGCTTATGGAATATTAAGGCAATTTAAATTGTTGGACCTCGCTTGCGGCGATACAGTGGCTGAAATAACTCATGAAACACGAGGGAAAATCACTGTGAGCACCACGCACCCCCACCAGCAGGGCATCGACACTGCCATCGGAAATATTAAAAATACTTTAGGAAATAAGGGCCTGAACCGCGACAGCCTGAAGGCCGTGCTGGATGAGCTGATCGACCTGGCCAGCCACACCGACTGGTGGGGCCAGGACCGCTACCCGGCGCCGGAAGAGGGCGAGCGCCAGGCGCGCTACCTGATCGGCGAAGACGCCGACAAGCGCTATGCGCTCTACCTGAACGTGATGCGCCCCGGCAAGCAGATCGTGCCGCACAACCACACCACCTGGGCCTGTATCGCCGCCGTGGAAGGGGTGGAATACAACTACGTCTACGATCGCACCGACGACGGTTCGGTGCCGGGCGTGGGCCGCCTGGAAAAGACCGGCACCGTGGTGGTGGGACCCGGCACCGGCATCGCGCTGATGCCCGACGACATCCATGCCGTCGAGATCCAGGGCGACAGCGTCATCCGCCACCTGCACATGTATGGCCGCGCCCTGGAGACGCTGACCGAACGACTCGCTTTCGACCTGGCGGCAGGCACCTGCAAGGTCATGCCGATCGGCGTGCAGACGCGTCGCTGAGCATCATGAACAAGCCCCTGCGGCCCGCGACGCGCCTGCTGCGCGCCGGGCGTCCCCATGCCGGCTGGGTCAATACCCCGGTCACGCGCGCCAGCACGTTTGTGTTCGACAGCGTCGCGGCCTGGCGTGACACCCGCGCCCGCCGCGAACAGGAACGCCTGCCGTCGTACGGCGCGCGCGGCACCGACAGCACGCACGCGCTGGAAGACGCGCTGGTCGAGCTGGAGCAGGGCCATCGCGCCCAGCTGTATCCCACGGGTCAGGCCGCCATCGCCGTCGTGCTGCTGGCCTATCTGCGCGCCGGCGACCATGTGCTGGTGACCGACGCGGTCTATGAACCGGTGCGCCGCTTCTGCGCCGAGCACCTGGCGCGGCTGGGCATCGAATTCACCTTCTATCGGCCGGACGGCGCCGGCCTGGCGCAGCTGCTGCGTCCCAATACGCGCATGATCTATGCCGAGTCGCCCGGCTCGCTGACCTACGAGATGCCGGACCTGCGGCAGCTGGCCGAGTTGGCGCGGCGCCACGATTGCTGGCTGGCTGTGGATAACACCTGGGCGTCGGGGTTGCTATGCCAGCCGCTGGCGCTGGGCGCGGATATCTCGATCCTCGCCGCCACCAAATACCTGGGCGGCCACGCCGACGTGATGATGGGCGCGGTGGTGACCAATGCCCGCGCCTGGCGCGCGCTGGAACGCGCCAGCATCGACTTCGGCCAGACCGTCGGCGCCGACGACGCCTTCCTGGTGCTGCGCGGCATGCGCTCGCTGCCGCTGCGCATGGCGCAGCACGCCCGCAGCGCCCTGCGCGTGGCGCAGTGGCTGCAGGGCAGGGCGGAAGTGGCGCGCGTGCTGTGCCCGGCCTTGCCCGACGATCCCGCGCATGCGGTCTGGCGGCGCGAATGCTCGGGCGCCAACGGCCTGCTGACGCTTGAGTTCGCCGCCGGCATCACCGACGCCGACATGGAACGCGCCATCGACGCGCTGCGCCTGTTCGGCATCGGCGCTTCCTGGGGCGGCTTCGAAAGCCTGGTGATTCCCGTCAATCTGGCCAAGGCGCGCTCCCTGCCCGTCGCCGCGCACGGCGCCATGTTGCGCTTGCATATCGGCCTGGAGGACCCGGACGACCTGATCGCCGACCTCGAACAGGCATTCGGCCAATTGCGGCCGAGCCTGCAGGCCCCGAACTCCCATTCTCCCGATTCCCTGCGGATTTAACGATGCATTCCCATTCCGACCTGAAACTGGCCGATATCGACTCGCACACCCTCAAGGGCTGGCTGCATGACGGTGGCGAGATTGCGCTGCTGGACGTGCGCGAGCATGGCCAGTACGGTGAGTCCCATCTGTTCTACGCGGCCCCCGTGCCGTTCAGCCGGCTCGAGGCAGACATCGCGCGCCTGGCGCCGCGTCGCGACGTGCGCCTGGTGGTTTATGACGAAGGCGGCGATGACGACGTCGCCGCGCGTTCGGCGACAGCGCTGCGCGCCCTGGGCTACACGCGGGTCTATCGCCTCGCCGGCGGCATCGCGCAATGGCAGCGCGACGGCTATGCGGCCTTCGCCGGGGTCAACGTGCCGAGCAAGACCTTTGGCGAACTGGCCGAAGAGGTTTTCCACACCCCGCGCATCAGCGCCGCCGAGCTGGCCGAGCGCCAGCGCCGTGGCGACAACCTGATCGTGCTGGACGGCCGGCCCTACAGCGAGTACCAGAAGATGAGCATTCCGGGCGGCATCTGCTGCCCCAACGGCGAGCTGGCGCTGCGCGCCCACACGCTGGCGCGCGACCCGAACACCACCATCGTGGTCAATTGCGCCGGCCGCACGCGCAGCATCATCGGCGCGCAGACGCTCATCAACCTGGGCGTGCCCAACCCCGTCTATGCGCTGGAGAACGGCACGCAGGGTTGGTATCTGGCGGACTTCAAGCTGGACCACGGCGCCAGCCGCCGCTACGACGACGCCGTTGCCGCCGCGGACCTGCCCGACCTGGCGCAGCGCTCGGCCGGCCTGGCGCGTCGTCATGGCGTGCCGGAAGTGAATGCCGCGCAGGTACGCGCATGGCTCGACGACGCCAGCCGCAGCACCTTCCTGTGCGACGTGCGCAGTGCCGAGGAATTCGCGCGCGGCTCGCTGCCAGGCGCCCAGCACACGCCTGGCGGCCAGTTGATCCAGGCCACCGACCAATACCTGGCGGTGCGCGGCGCGCGCATCGTGGTGTTCGATGGCGAAGGCGTGCGCGCGCCGGTGGTGGCCAGTTGGCTGCGCCAGATGGGCTGGGACGCGAGCGTGTTGCGGGAAGGCGTGGCCGCCGACCTGCAAGCGCCGCTCGCCTCGGCGGCGGAGCCCGCGTTGACGCTGCTCGACGACGCGGCCCTGGTCGACGCGCAGGCGCAAGGCGCCCAGTTGCTCGACATCCGTCCCAGCATGCGCTATCGCGCGCAGCACATCGACGGGGCGCGCTGGTCGGTGCGGCCGCGTTTCGCCGACCTGGCGCTGGATCCCTCGCGTCAGCTGGTGCTGCTGGCCGAAGAGCGCGCGGTGGCTGCCTGGGCCGCGGCGGACCTGCGCGCGCTCGGCATGCGCGACGTCAAGGCCAACCTGGGCACGCCCGCGGGCTGGTCGGCTGCCGGCCTGGCGCTGGTGTCCACGCCGGACGAGCCGGCCGACGCCGATTGCATCGACTACCTGTTCTTCGTGCACGACCGCCACGACGGCAACAAGGCCGCCGCGCGCCAGTACCTCGCCTGGGAGACCAACCTGGTCAAGCAGATCGACGCGCGCGAACGCGCCGCCTACCGCTTCCCGGCCGGGTGACCGCCGCGACTGCATGACCCTCGCGGCCGCCATGGCGGCCGCGCCCAACGCTTCATCCGATCAGCACGCCCCGACGCTTTCGACGGCGGGGCGCGGACGGTTCATGGCGAACCGAAATGCAACGGACGGCCGAGCATCCGGCCGCCAACCACAAGGGGAAATACCGATGAACAAGCTCAACCTGCAGCATGCCTGCAAGACCGCCGCGGCCCTGGCCTGCCTGGCCTGGGGGATGAACGCCCACGCCCAGGCGCCGGCGCCATTGGCCGATTATCCCAAGCAGGCGATCACCGTGGTGTCGCCGTTCCCGCCCGGGGGCGGCAATGATGGCGTGGCGCGTCTCATCGCGCAGGAACTGGGCGCCCTCATCGGCCAGAGCGTGGTGGTGGAAAACCGCTCCGGCGCGGGCGGCAACGTTGGCACCTCGCAGGTGTCGCGCGCCAAGCCCGATGGCTACACGCTGGTGATGTCGCAGACCAGCGTCATGGCGGTCAATCCGCGCCTGTACAAGAACGTCGGCTTCGATCCGCTCAAGGATTTCGTGCCGATCTCGCAGATCACCTCGGCACCGCTGGTGCTGGTGGCGCGCAGCGAAAGCGCCTACAAGTCGCTGGGCGACTATCTGGACGCGGCGCGCAAGCAGCCGGGCGTCATCACCTACGCCACGCCCGGCAACGGCACCATGAGCCACCTGATGGGGGCGCTGCTGTCGCAGAAGGCCAACGTCAAGCTGGTGCACGTGCCGTACCGCGGCGCCGCGCCCGCGATCACCGACCTGATGGGCGGCACGGTCGATATGCTGATCACCTCGCCGGCCTCGGCCGAGCCGATGGTGGCGGCCGGCAAGCTGCGCATCCTTGCGCTCAGCCATGAAACCGGCATCGGCATCTTCAAGGGCGCGCCCACGCTTGGCCAATCCGGCATGGACGGCATCACGGCCGACGACTGGTACGGCCTGTTCGCGCCGGCCGGCACGCCGCCCGAGCGCGTCGCCTACCTGGCGCAGGCGGTGGCGCAGGCCATGAAGTCGCCTAACGTCATCGCCAAGATCCAGGCCGGCGGCAGCCAACCCGTCGGCAGCGCGCCCGATGCGTTCGGCAAGCGCCTGCAACAGGACACCGCGTACTGGGCCGACATGGTGAAGGTGGCGGGGGTGTCGGTGGATTGAGGCGGCGCTACACCACCAGCATCTTGCCGACCGCGCTCTTCAGGGCCGCGAAGGCCGGCTGCTTCTGCGCATTGGTGTTGGTGACGAGGTGATCGATGCGGTTCACCTCGCAGTACGACACCCGGCTGCACAGGCCGATCTTGCTGAAGTCGGCCAGCAGGATGCGCTGCTTGGCGTTGGCCGCCATGGCGCGCGCCACCTCGGCTTCGCGCAGGTCGTAGCTGGTGGCGCCGCATTCGGCATCCACGCCCACCGGCGACAGCAACGCCACGTCGGCGCGGTAGCGGTGGATCTCGGCGATGGTGATGTCGCCGGCGGTGGCGCACACCGGCCCGCCCACCGATCCGCCCAGCATGATGAGTTCATTGGCGCCGCTACCGGCGGCGCCGACCTTGAGCGCCACGTCGAACGAATTGGTGATGAGGGTCAGGCCGCTCAGCTTGGCCAGCTCGTCCGCCAGCATGCTGGTGGTGCTGCCGGCGTCCAGGAACAGCGTCTGGCCGCTCGTCACCAGGCTGGCGGCGGCGCGCGCGATGGCGCGCTTGTACTTGACGCGGGTGTGCACGCGCTCGGTGATCGGCGGCTCGCTGTGCACCGGCACCGCGCCGCCATGCACGCGGCGCAATTCGCCCATCGCCTCCAGCTCCAGCAGATCGCGCCGGACAGTCTCCCGCGATACCCCCAACTCGCCGACGATACGGTCGGTCGATACCTGCTGCAGCGAAGACAGCAGGGCGCGGATTCTCTGATACCGCTCTTCTTGCCACATATCGGATGCTTCCTAATCTATTTGCGGCGTCGCGCCGGCAGCGCGATCAACGCGCGCATCGCCAGCAGCGAACCGCCCACGACCAGCATGATAAGCGTCGAATAGGCCGCCGCCTGCGAGACGAACCCCGCTTCGTCCAGCCGCAGTACGGAAACCGGCGCGACGCTGACCGACGGCGTGACCAGGAAGATCACCGCCGACAGCGTCACCATGGAACGCATGAACAGGAAAAAGAACACGCCCAGCACCGTTGGGGCGATCTGCGGCAGCACCGCGTCGCGCAGCACCTGCACGGTGCCGCCGCCCAGGCAGTTCACCGCCTCCTCCAGCGCCTGCGGCACCGCGCGCATGCCGGTCATCATCGTCAGGAAGCCCTGCGTGTGATAGTGGTAGAAGTTGCACAGCGCGATCAGCGCGGCGCTGCCATACAGCGCGTAGAGCGGATTGGCGGGCGAGTTGAAGGCGAAGATGTAGGACAGCCCCAGCACCAGCCCCGGCACGCCCACTGGCAGCACCGACACCAGGTACACCAGCTTGGCCCAGGCGCGCGGGATGCGGCAGACACCGAAGGTCAGGAAGAACAGCAGCAGCACCCCGCCGGCCGCGGCCGCCAGCGACAGGTACAGCGAGGTCCACAACGGCGCATAACCGCCGCTGACGGTGATGTCGTAGTGCTTCAAAGTCCACTCCATGCGGTACGGCCACAGCCGCATGAAGCTCGCGAAAACCACCGTGCCCACCGTCACCACGATGGCGCTGGCGCACAGCAATACGCCGGCCGTGAACGCCAGGTCGCGCCCGCGCGCCGGTTGTGGCGTGACGCGCAACCCGCTGGGCGACGCGGCGCCGAACTGGCGCTGCGACGCCACCCGTTCGATCTGCACCGAGATCAGCGACGGCAGCAGCAGCAAAATGCCCACCACCGAGCCCATGCCGAAATTCATCTGCCCCGACACCTGGCTGTAGATCTCGGTGGCCAGCACGCGATAGTTGCCGCCGATCACCGCGGCGTTGCCGAAGTCGGTGATGGTGATGACGAACACGACGAACGCCGCGCTCAGCAGCCCGAATTTGCAGTTGGGCAGCGTGATGTCGAAGAACTGCCGCGCGCTCGACGCGCCCATCACCTCGGCCGCGTCGTAATAGCGCGCATCCGTGTTGCGTAGCGCCGCCTGGAGGATCAGCACGGCCTGGGGCAGGGCGTAGAACACGTTCGAGATCAGCAGGCCCCAGAACCCGTAGATATCGAATTCCCACCCGGTCCAGCGATGCACCAGGCCGTTGCGTCCAAGGATGAAGATCAGCCCCAGCCCCTGCACCAGCGACGGCGCCAGCAGCGGCAGCACCAGCGCCAGCTTCACCAGCGCCTTGCCGCGCATGCGGCTGCGGTCCAGCCCGAAAGCGATGGCAAAGCCCAGCAGCAGGCTGACGGCGGTGGTGGCCGCGCTCATCGTCAGGCTGTTGGCGGTGGCGGTCAGGATGCCGCGGGTGGCGAACACCTCGGCGTAATTGCCCAGGCCGATAGCGCCGTCCTTTTCCACCAGGCTGCGCCAGCCGACCGTGGCCAATGGATACAGGAAGAACAATGCCAGCCCGGCCATCGGGATGCCGACGCAGGTCCAGAGCAACACCCGGTCCAGCGACACGGACGCGCGGCCGGCGCGGGACGACGCGGCGGCGCCGATACGAACCGTATTCATGCTCGGACTCCCGCGCGTGCCGGCGTGGCGGACGCAGTCATACGCGAACCCAGGCGCATTGTTCCGGCGCCATGTCCAGCCGCACGGGCGCGCCCTGCGACAAGCCCGCCGTGCCCTGTTGTTCGACCAGCAACTCGCGGCCTCGCCAGTCCACCCGCACGCGCGTCAGGTTGCCCATGAAGGTCATTTCCCGCACCCGGCCCGGCCCGCGCTCGTCGGCGGCGATGCGCAGGCTTTCCGGCCGCAGGCAGGCCTCGAAACGCTCGCTGGCGCCATCGGGCCGGGTCGCCAGCAACGCCGGCATGGCCTCGCGCACCCAGTCGGTCGGCAGCAGGTTGCTCAGGCCGACGAAGTTGGCGACGAAGCGTGTGCTCGGCCGCAGATACAGATCGGAAGGCGAGCCCACCTGCTCGACGCGGCCGTCATTCATGCACACGATCTTGTCCGCCAGCGTCAGCGCTTCCTCCTGGTCGTGCGTCACCATGATGGTCGGAATCCGCAGGCGGCGCTGCACCTCGTGGATCTCGGCGCGCATGTCGGTGCGCACGCGCGCATCCAGCGCCGACAAGGGTTCGTCCAGCAGGATCAGCGCCGGGTCCACCGCCAGCGCCCGTGCCAGTGCCACGCGCTGTTGCTGGCCGCCGGACAACTGGTGGGGATAACGCTGTGCATAATCCGGCAGCTTGATCAGCGCCAGCAATTCACGCACTCGCGCGTCGATGCGCTCGCGGCTCTCGCCACGGATGCGCAAGCCGTAGCCGACGTTCTCGGCCACGGTCATGTTGGGAAACAGTGAATACGACTGGAACACGATGCCAAAGCCGCGCTTGCGCGCCGGCAGCGCCGACAGGTCGCGTCCGCCCAGCGTGATGGTGCCGCTGTCGAACGGCAGCAACCCGGCGACGATGCGCAGCAGGGTCGTCTTGCCGCAGCCGCTGGGTCCCAGCAGGCAGACGAATTCATGTTCGCCCACCGACAGGTCGATGCCTTCCAGCGCCACCGCGCCGTCGAAGGTCTTGCGGATCCCGCGCAATTCCAGGTACATGGCCGCTCCAGGCGGTGGCGTGGCGGCCGGCGGCGCCGGCCGCGCGCGCCGTCAGCGTTTGATGGTGTCCTGCCAGGTCTTGATGGTGGCGTCGCGTTCCGCCGCCGATTTCTGGAAGTCCA
Organism: Achromobacter ruhlandii; assembly: GCF_002082135.1. Classification (NCBI taxonomy): domain Bacteria; kingdom Pseudomonadati; phylum Pseudomonadota; class Betaproteobacteria; order Burkholderiales; family Alcaligenaceae; genus Achromobacter; species Achromobacter ruhlandii. The sequence continues at coordinate 6,322,007 of NZ_CP017433.1, read as the reverse complement.
CGGGGTACAGCACGGCGGTCAGGTCCTTGGGCAGCCCGGCGGCCTCGGCCGCCTTGTTGGGGGCGGCGCCGGGAATCGTCACCAGTTCCTTGTACTTGCTGTACAGCCCGCCTGCCTGCGCCGACAGCGTCCAGTCGAGGAAGCGCTTGGCGTCCGCGGGATTCTTCGACGTCTTCATCAGGCCGGAGGCTTCGAGTTCGTAGCCCACCCATTTCGACGGGATCACCATCTTCACCGGAAAGCCCTCCTCGATCGATTGCATCGCCGGGAACGCGAACGACACGCCGATCGCATACTCGCCGGCGCGCGCCATCTTGCAGGGGCGGGAACCCGACGGCGTGTACTGCGCCACGTTCTTGTCCAGGTCCTTGAGCAGCGCCCAGCCTTTCTCGGCGCCCAGGCCCTGCAGCAGCGCCACGATCTGCAGATAACCGGTGCCGGATGCGGCCGGACTGGGGATGACGATCTCGCCCTTGTAGACCGGCTTGGTCAGGTCTTCCCATGAGGTCGGCATCGGCAGGTTCTTGGACTTGAGCCGGTCGGTGTTGACACAGAACGCGGCCACGTAGCCGGTGGCGGCGAACCACTTGTTGTCGGCGGCCTTGTATTGCGCCGGCAGGGCGTCGATGCCCTTGGCCGCATAGGGCTCCAGCAGCTTCTGCAGGCGCGGATCCAGCATGTTGCTGACGGCAAATCCCCAGATCACGTCCTGCTGCGGATTGCCGGCCTCGGCGATCAGGCGCGCGCCCAGGTCGCCGGTGGACAGCCGCAGCACGTTCACCTTCACGTCCGGCAGCGCGGCATTGGCGGCCTTCAGGTAGGCGGCGATCTCGTCTTCCTCCAGCGCGGTGTAGACGGTGATGGCGCCAGCGTGGACGGCCTGGGTCAAACCTAGGGAAATCACTGCAACCACGAGACCAAGCTTCTTCTTACATTGCATGATGGGACTCCGGAAAGGAATACACGGCAACGGCGATGAGCTGCTTTTCTGCGAACGGCGACCTGCGGGGCGGGGCGGTAGGGTTGCGCGAGGAAACGTTGCGTTTCCCTGGTTGCGTTTTTAGGTATATTTGCAAATTTGTGGCAACGTGTCTAGACTGGAAAAACCCGAATCGCATGGGTCTTTCCGCGCCGCGTTACGCCTCGGAGCTCGTCATGCAAACTTCGCCGCCGCTTACCGCGCAGCAATTGGCCGCGTTTTCCTCGTTCGCCCAGACGCTGGCGGACCAGGTCCGGCCCTTGTCGCGCCAGTGGTTCCGCCACCCCCTGATGGTCGAAACCAAAGCGGATGAAAGTCCCGTCACCCGTGCCGACCGCGAGGTCGAGCAGGCGCTGCGCGAAGCCATCGCCCGCCAGTATCCGGATCACGGCATCTTCGGCGAGGAATACGGCGCCAGCCATGCGGAGGCCGAGTGGGTGTGGTCGCTCGATCCCATCGACGGCACCCGCGCCTTCATCTCCGGCAATCCCCTGTGGGGCACGCTGCTGGGCCTGCTGCACCGCGGCCGCCCGGTGCTGGGCCTGATCGACATTCCCATGATGGCCGAACGCTGGCTGGGCGTTGCCGGTTCGCCCGCGCGCCTGAATGGCGAACCCTGCCGCGCGCGCCCCTGCACCGAACTGGACCAGGCGATTCTCTACGCCACCTCGCCCGACATCTTCGAAGGCGCCGACCTGGACGCGTTCGAGGCGCTGGCGCGCTCGGTGCGCATGCGCCGCTATGGCGGCGATTGCTACAGCTATGGCCTGCTGGCCAGCGGCCATGTCGACCTGGTGGTCGAGGCCGGCCTGCAGCCGTATGACTATCTGGCGCTGATGCCCGTGATCGAAGGCGCGGGCGGCGTCATTACCGATTGGTCGGGGCAGCCGTTAGGCCTCGCGTCGCAGGGCCGCGTGATCGCGGCCGCCACGCCGCAACTGCATCGCGAGGCGATGCGGATGCTGGGGGCGGCCGTGACCTGAAACACCGCGCCCCGCGACCCCGCACGTCAACGCAACGCTTCAGCCACGACAAGGTGAACGAGCCATGCATGCACTAGGGGTAGCAACGGTGGAAGACGCGGAGCGGCTGGTCCAGGCCAGCACGCTCTCGCATATCAAGATCGGCCTGTCCGACGTCGATGGCGTCATGCTGGGCAAGTATGTCAGGCGCGACAAATTCCTGGCCGCGCTGCGCGGCGGGCTGGCGTTCTGCGACGTGGTGTTCGGCTGGGACCTGGACGATCAGCTCTACGACAACACCAAGTACACCGGCTGGCACACGGCCTATCCCGATGCCAAGCTGCGCATCGTGCCCAGCACCTGCCGCCGGCTGCCGCTGGAGCAGGGCCCCGGGGGCGAGGACATGTTGCTGTTCCTGGCCGAGTTCGAAGGCCCCGCCGCCGACATCTGCCCGCGCCGCCTGCTGCACCGCACGCTGGACCGCGCCGCCGGCATGGGCTTTGAGGTCTACGCCGCGCTCGAATACGAGTTCTTCATGTTCCGCGAGACGCCGCACTCGGTGCGCGCCAAGCACTACCGCGACATGGAGAACTGGACCCCCGGCAACTTCGGCTACTCGGTGCTGCGCAGCACGGTGCAGGGCGATTTCTACCGCAAGCTGCTCGACATGTGCGAGCGCATGGACATGCCGATCGAGGGCCTGCATACCGAGACCGGTCCCGGCGTGCTGGAGGCGGCCATCGCGGTCGACCAGGCCGCCGCCGCCGGCGACAAGGCCTTCCTCTTCAAGACCTTCACCAAGGCGCTGGCGCAGCAGAATGGGCTGATGGCCACCTTCATGGCGAAGTGGTCGCACGATCATCCCGGCCAGAGCGGTCACATCCATCTGTCGCTGCGCGACCGCACCAGCGGCCGCTCGGCGTTCCACGACGAGTCGCGCCCGCACGGCATGAGCGCGACACAGGAAGCCTTCATGGCCGGCGTGCAGCGCTACCTGCCCGAATTCATGGCGCTATACGCGCAGACCATCAACAGTTATTCGCGCCTGGTGCCGGGCTACTGGGCTCCGCTGGACGCGACCTGGGGCATGGAGAACCGCACCACCGCGCTGCGTCTCATCCCGGGCAGCGACAAGTCGCAGCGTGTCGAAGTGCGTATCGGCTCGGCCGACGCGAATCCGTACCTGGCGCTGTCGGCCGCGCTGGCGTCGGGCCTGCGCGGCATCGAACTGGGCCTGCAACCCGAACCGATGGTGCAGGGCAACGCCTACACGCAGCAGTTTCCCGAGCACCTGCGCCTGCCCACGACGTTGTGGGAAGCGGCGCAGCGTCTGCGCCAATCCGAAGCCGCGCGCGAGCTGTTCGGCAATGCCTTCGTCGAGCATTACGCCGCCACGCGCGAATGGGAAGAACGCCAGTTCCGCCGTCACGTCACGGACTGGGAACTGGCTCGCTATTTCGAGATCATCTGAACGCCGCCGCTTCATCTTTTCTCCACGCATGCACAGGGTCGCCATGACGCAGGAACTCATCACCATCAGTCCCATCGACGGCCGCGAAGTCGTGCGCCGTCCCTACGCCAGCGAGGCGCAGGTCGCGCAGGCGCTGGCCGACGCGCAGGCCGCGCAGGGTGCCTGGCACGCGCTCGGCATCGAGCAGCGCGGCCGCATCCTGTCCGAGGCGGTGACGCGCTTTGTCGCGGGCAAGGTCGAGATCGCGCGGGCCATCACGATCCAGATGGGCCGTCCCCTGCGCTACACGCCGGGTGAGGTCGATGGCTTCGAGGCGCGCGCGCGCCACATGATCGGCATCGCCGCCGAAGCGCTGGCGCCGATCCAGGTGCCCGAGATCGCGGGCTTCACGCGCTTCATCAGCCGCGAGCCGATCGGCGTGGCGTTGACGATCGCGCCGTGGAACTATCCGCTGCTAACGGCCGTGAACAGCATCGTGCCTGCGCTGATGGCCGGCAACACCGTCATCCTCAAGCATTCCGACCAGACCCCGCTGTGCGCCGAGCTCATCGGCCGCGCCTTCAGCGAAGCGGGCGTGCCGCATGGCGTGTTCCAGTACCTGCACGCGAACCACGACATCGCGCAACGCCTGATCCGCGCGCCCGAGATCGGCTACGTGTCCTTCACCGGTTCGGTGCGTGGCGGCCAGAGCGTGGAGAAGGCCGCCGCCGGCCGCTTCATCGGCGTGGGCCTGGAGCTGGGCGGCAACGACCCCGCGTATGTGCGCGCCGACGCCAACCTGGCGCACGCGGTCGAGACGTTGGTCGACGGCGCCTTCTTCAACTCCGGCCAATCGTGCTGCGGCATCCAGCGCATCTACGTGGCGCGCGACCGCTACCAGGATTTCATCGATCGCGCCGCGGCGCTGACCCAGGAGTACGTGCTGGGCGATCCCTTGCAGCCGGACACCACGCTCGGCCCGGTGGTGCGCACGCGCGCCGCCGACGAGGTGCGCGAGGTGATCGCCGAAGCCGAAGCGCGCGGCGCCCGCAATCTGGTCGATGCCACGCGTTTCGACGCCGCGCGCGCCGGTACGCCGTATGTGGCGCCGACGCTGCTGACGCAGGTGGATCACCGCATGCGTGTGATGAACGATGAATGCTTCGGCCCCGTGGTCGGCGTGATGCCGGTCGACACCGACGAAGAGGCGGTCGCCTTGATGAACGACAGCCCCTATGGCCTGACCGCCGCCATCTTCACGCAGGATGAAGAGGCCGCATTGCATCTCGGCCGCCAGTTGCGCACCGGCACCGTCTTCATGAACCGCTGCGACTACCTCGATCCCGCGCTGGCGTGGACCGGCGTCAAGCAAACCGGCCGCGGCGTTTCGTTGTCGCGCGTCGGCTACGAACAGCTCACCCAAGCCAAATCCTTCCATCTGCGCCGCAACGCCTGAGCGCGCGACCAGGAGCCCACATGGCCGTCCCCAGCGTCAACTGGAACTATCCCACCGCCATCAAGGCCGGCCCCGGCCGCATCAAGGAGTTGCCCGACTGGTGCCGCGAACTCGGCATGGCGCGCCCCTTGTTGGTCACCGATCCCGGCCTGGCCGCGCTGCCCATGATCGCCGACGCGGTGCGCGGCTGCCGCCAGGCCGGACTCGAATGCGGCCTGTTCCACGAAGTGAAGGGCAACCCCACCGGCAAGAACGTGGACGATGGCGTGTCGCGCTATCGCGAAGGCCGTCACGACGGCGTCATCGCGTTCGGCGGCGGCTCGGCGCTGGACGCGGCCAAGGCCATCGCGCTGATGGCCGGACAGAAACGTCCGCTGTGGGACTTCGAAGACGTGGGCGACAACTACCTGCGCGTGAACGTGGCCGGCATGGCGCCAGTCGTCGCGGTGCCGACCACCGCGGGCACGGGCTCGGAAGTGGGACGCGCCTCCGTCATCACCGACGAGGCGGCGCAGGTCAAGCGCATCATCTTCCACGCGCGCATGCTGCCCGCCATCGTCATCCTCGACCCCGAGCTCACAGTGGGCCTGCCGCCGCGCATCACCGCCGCGACCGGCATGGACGCGCTGTCGCACAACCTCGAGGCCTACTGTTCGCCGTTCTTCCATCCGATGGCCGCCGGCATCGCGCTGGAAGGCATGCGCATGATCAAGGAATACCTGCCGCAGGCCGTGACCGACGGCGCCGACCTGCAGGCGCGCCAGCAGATGCTGGTGGCCTCCAGCATGGGCGCCACCGCATTCCAGCGCGGGCTCGGCGCGATGCACGCGCTGGCGCATCCGCTGGGGGCGTTGTACGACGCCCACCACGGCATGCTCAACGCCATCCTGATGCCTTACGTGCTCAAGGCCAACCAGCACGCGGTCGCGCCGCGGCTGCAGGCGCTGGCGCGCTACCTGGCGTTGCCGGACGACAGTCCCGGCGCCGTGCTCGACTGGGTGCTGGCGTTGCGCGAGACCGTCGGCATCCCGCACACCCTGGCCGATATCGGCATCGACGACGCACAAGCCGAGCGGATAGGGCGCATGGCCAGCGAGGATCCGTCCGGCGGTACCAACCCGGTCACCTACACCCCGGACCAGTACGCCGAACTTTTTCGTGCAGCCGTTCGCGGAATCTTGTAAGCTTCGCCCCCTCTGCGCGGAAACGCGGCAGGCAGAACGAAAGTTTTGAATATTTTTCGTCCCAGGCGTTTGACAGCGGATTTGAAAGTGTTCATAATCTCAAGTTCTCCGCTGGAGGGGTGCCCGAGTGGTTAAAGGGGGCAGACTGTAAATCTGTTGGCCTTGCGCCTACGTTGGTTCGAATCCAACCTCCTCCACCAGAGACCCAAACCTGAATCCAGGCGATGTTTGCCTGGATTTTAAAATGTAGGCCTAGGGAACTGGGCGGCCTTCGCAACGAAGGTGGCTGGTTCTCCAAGGCCTTAGTTTTGAAAGTCTGGGATAGATAGTGAGGTGGTGAAAGGACAGCCGCGGGTGTAGCTCAATGGTAGAGCAGAAGCCTTCCAAGCTTACGACGAGGGTTCGATTCCCTTCACCCGCTCCAAGCAGTACACATGCCCATGTGGCTCAGTGGTAGAGCACTCCCTTGGTAAGGGAGAGGTCGCGCGTTCGATCCGCGCCATGGGCACCACAAATTCCAAAGTCTTTTCTTCAGTCAGCAGCTTCAGTCAAAAGCGCAATCCAGGTCAGGAGTCAGCCATGGCAAAAGGCAAGTTTGAACGTACCAAGCCGCACGTGAACGTGGGTACGATTGGTCACGTTGACCACGGCAAAACGACGTTGACGGCGGCCATCACGACCGTTCTGTCGACCAAGTTCGGTGGCGAAGCCAAGGGCTACGACCAGATCGACGCGGCACCTGAGGAAAAGGCTCGCGGCATCACGATCAACACGGCGCACGTCGAGTACGAAACGGAAACGCGTCACTACGCGCACGTTGACTGCCCGGGCCACGCTGACTACGTCAAGAACATGATCACGGGCGCAGCGCAGATGGACGGCGCGATTCTGGTCGTGTCGGCCGCTGACGGCCCGATGCCGCAAACGCGTGAACACATCCTGCTGAGCCGCCAGGTTGGCGTGCCGTACATCATCGTCTTCCTGAACAAGGCCGACATGGTTGACGACGCCGAGCTGCTCGAGCTGGTGGAAATGGAAGTTCGCGAACTGCTGAGCAAGTACGACTTCCCGGGCGACGACACCCCGATCGTGAAGGGTTCGGCCAAGCTGGCGCTGGAAGGCGACAAGGGCGAACTGGGCGAGCAAGCGATCCTGTCGCTGGCCCAAGCCCTGGACACGTACATCCCGACGCCCGAGCGTGCCGTTGACGGCGCGTTCCTGATGCCGGTCGAAGACGTGTTCTCGATCTCGGGTCGTGGCACCGTGGTGACCGGCCGTATCGAGCGCGGCGTGATCAAGGTCGGCGAAGAAATCGAAATCGTCGGTATCACCCCGACGGTCAAGACGACCTGCACCGGCGTGGAAATGTTCCGCAAGCTGCTGGACCAAGGTCAAGCCGGCGACAACGTGGGCATCCTGCTGCGCGGCACCAAGCGTGAAGACGTCCAGCGCGGCCAGGTTCTGGCCAAGCCGGGCTCGATCACCCCGCACACGGACTTCACCTCCGAGGTGTACATCCTGTCCAAGGAAGAAGGCGGCCGCCACACCCCGTTCTTCAACGGCTACCGTCCCCAGTTCTACTTCCGCACGACGGACGTGACGGGCACGATCGACCTGCCGGCCGACAAGGAAATGGTTCTGCCGGGCGACAACGTGACGATGACCGTCAAGCTGCTGGCCCCGATCGCCATGGAAGAAGGCCTGCGTTTCGCCATCCGTGAAGGCGGTCGTACCGTCGGCGCCGGCGTCGTCGCCAAGATCCTGAAGTAAGCAATACCCGGATGGGTAGAGTGGACTCTCAAGTCCCTCTATCCATCTTTGCTGTAAAAGTAGTATGATGTTTGGTTCCGCAAGCCGCTACGCGTGGCGGCCTGGCAGGAACGGCGAAAGTGTAGTGCACGTGTAGTGATGTGTGAGTTTTAGGGGCATAGCTCAATTGGCAGAGCGTCGGTCTCCAAAACCGAAGGTTGTAGGTTCGATTCCTACTGCCCCTGCCACCGCCAGGATAAACCCGCGGGAGATCATCGCGAGTTACGCATTCAGGCGGCTCGCGTCGCAATATGTCTAATACCAGCGTAGAAACCGTAACCAGTACCGCCGACCGGGTCAAGCTCGGGCTGGCGGTTCTTGTCGTTATTGCTGGCATCGTCGGGTTTTCCGTGCTCAGCGCACAGCCGATGCCTGCCCGTATCGGCGTCTTTGTCGGCGGCCTCGTGATCGCAGCCGTGATCGCCTGGTTCAGCGAACCCGGCCGTCGCACCCTGAGCTTTGCCAGCGAGTCCTACAACGAAGTCAAGCGTGTGTCGTGGCCGACCCGCAAGGAAACGACCCAGATGACGGGCATCGTTTTCGCGTTCGTGGCGGTCATGGGCATTTTCATGTGGGTGCTCGACAAGGGCATCGAATGGATTCTCTACGGCCTGTTGTTGGGCTGGAAATAAGGACGGCGAATGAGTAAGCGTTGGTATGTCGTCCATGTGTACTCCGGCATGGAAAAAAGCGTACACAAGGCCCTGAACGAGCGCATCGAGCGCGCGGGCCTGCAAACGTCTTTCGGCCGCATTCTTGTGCCCTCCGAGGAAGTCGTCGAGGTCAAGGGTGGCCAGAAGTCGATCACCGAGCGCCGTATTTTCCCCGGTTACGTCCTGGTTGAAATGGACCTGACCGACGAAACGTGGCACCTGGTCAAGAACACCAACCGCGTCACCGGCTTTTTGGGTGGCTCGGGCAATCGTCCGACCCCGATTTCCGAAAAGGAAGTCGAAAAGATCCTCTCCCAGATGGAAGAGGGCGTCGAGAAACCCCGTCCCAAGATCCTGTTCGAAGTGGGCGAGATGGTTCGGGTCAAGGAAGGTCCGTTTGCGGACTTCAACGGCAACGTCGAAGAAGTCAACTACGAAAAGAGCAAGGTTCGCGTGTCTGTCACGATCTTCGGTCGTGCCACCCCCGTCGAACTGGATTTCAGCCAGGTCGAAAAGACCTGATTTCAACCCCCGGGGAGCCCTGGCCGCGCGCTAGGGCGATATAACCCGCAAGGAGCAAAGCATGGCGAAGAAGATCGTCGGCTTTATCAAGCTGCAAGTGCCGGCTGGTAAGGCTAACCCCTCCCCCCCGATTGGCCCGGCCCTGGGTCAGCGTGGCCTGAACATCATGGAATTCTGCAAGGCGTTCAACGCCAAGACCCAAGGCATGGAGCCTGGTCTGCCGATTCCGGTGGTGATCACCGCTTTCGCCGACAAGAGCTTCACCTTCATCATGAAGACCCCGCCCGCGACGGTCCTCATCAAGAAGGCCGCCGGCGTGCAAAAGGGTTCGTCCAAGCCGCATACCGACAAGGTCGGCACGCTGACCCGCGCGCAAGCTGAAGAAATCGCCAAGGCCAAGGGCCCCGATCTGACCGCCGCCGATCTGGACGCCGCCGTCCGCACGATCGCTGGCAGCGCCCGCAGCATGGGCATCACGGTTGAGGGGATCTAATCATGGCAAAACTGAGCAAGCGCGCCGCCGCCATTGCGCAAAAGATCGACCGCACCAAGCTGTACCCGGTCGCCGAAGCCCTGACCCTGGTCAAGGAAACCGCTGTCGCCAAGTTCAACGAATCGATTGACGTGGCCGTGCAGCTGGGCATCGACCCGAAGAAGTCGGACCAACTGGTCCGCGGCTCGGTCGTGCTGCCCGCCGGCACCGGCAAGTCGGTCCGTGTCGCCGTGTTCGCCCAAGGCGACAAGGCCGAGGCCGCCAAGGCCGCTGGTGCCGACATCGTCGGCCTGGACGACCTGGCTGACCAGATCAAGGCCGGTCAAATGGACTTCGACGTGGTCATCGCCTCGCCCGACACGATGCGTGTCGTCGGCGCCCTGGGTCAGATCCTGGGCCCGCGTGGCCTGATGCCGAACCCGAAGGTCGGCACCGTGACCCCCGACGTCGCCACCGCCGTCAAGAACGCCAAGGCCGGTCAGGTTCAGTACCGCACCGACAAGGCCGGCATCATCCACGCCACGATCGGCCGCGCGTCGTTCGGCGTGGAACAGCTGCAAACCAACCTGGCCGCGCTGGTCGACGCCCTGCAAAAGGCTCGTCCCGCCGCTGCCAAGGGCATCTACCTGCGCAAGCTGGCCGTTTCGTCCACGATGGGCGGCGGTGCGCGCGTGGAAATTGCCTCGCTGTCGGCTACCAACTAAGCCAACAGCTGTAAACGTACTTTGGGCCGCATCCGGATTCCTCCGGATGCTGCTGTCAAAGACCGCTGGAGCAGGTCAGCGCGAAGGTTCTCCTTCCGCTGGAAGCAGTACCCTCGCTGCCCCGCTTAATCCCGAAGCTCGCAAAGTTCGGATCCAGCGTAGACGGCGTCCCCAGGAAGATTTCTTTACCCGAAGAACTCGACCAGGCGCCGCATTCGGTTGACGCGCAAGGCTCCGGCCCCAGGCGTCTTTTGATGGAGTGTTCAAACCGTGAGTCTCAATCGTCAAGAGAAAGCGGTGGTAATCGAGGAAGTCTCGGCCGAAGTGGCCAAGGCGCAATCGATTGTTATCGCCGAGTACCGTGGTCTGGACGTCGCCTCTGTCACCGTACTGCGCAAAACTGCGCGTGAATCGGGCGTGTATCTGCGTGTTCTGAAGAACTCGCTGGCCCGTCGTGCTGTTGCCGGCACGGCTTTCGAGCCGTTGGCCGAGCAACTGACCGGTCCGCTGATCTATGGCATCAGCGCTGACCCGGTTACGGCGGCCAAGGTCCTCGCAGGTTTCGCGAAAAGCAACGACAAGCTGGTCATCAAGGCGGGCGCTCTGCCCAACAGCCTGCTGAACCAAGAAGGCGTGAAGGCTCTGGCCACCATGCCCTCGCGCGAAGAGTTGCTGTCGAAACTGCTGGGCACCATGCAAGCCCCCATCGCGCAATTCGTGCGTACGCTCAACGAAGTTCCGACCAAGTTCGCCCGTGGCCTCGCCGCCGTGCGCGATCAGAAGGCCGCGGCTTAATCCCCGCCCTTCACGGAAATTCGCTGAACGACCGAGCGACACCCAAACCCTGGCATTACCCAATATTTGGAGTTCTTAAAAATGGCACTTAACAAAGCTGAAATCCTTGACGCCATCGCTGGCATGACCGTGCTCGAACTGTCCGAGCTGATCAAGGAAATGGAAGAGAAGTTCGGCGTGTCGGCTGCTGCCGCCGCTGTGGCCGTGGCCGCTCCGGCCGCCGGTGGCGCTGCCGCCGCTGCTGAAGAGCAGACCGAGTTCACCGTTGTCCTGGCTGAAGCCGGCGCCAACAAGGTTTCCGTCATCAAGGCCGTGCGCGAGCTGACCGGTCTGGGTCTGAAGGAAGCCAAGGACCTGGTCGACGGCGCGCCGAAGCCCGTCAAGGAAGGCGTTGCCAAGGCTGACGCCGAAGCCGCCAAGAAGAAGCTGGAAGAAGCTGGCGCCAAGGTCGAAGTCAAGTAAGACCTGCGTCAATTTGCCCGGGGACAGCGCAATTTGCCGTCCCCGGGCTTTTGCGTTTCCAGGAAACCCCTGCTGGGGTCATGCCCTTTCCAGAGGGGTTTCCTGGAGTCGTATCACCTGGGGCCGTGGTTGACGGCCCATGCAACCTCGAGTCGGAGTGCTCATGCCTTACTCGTACACCGAAAAAAAGCGCATCCGCAAAAGCTTCGCCAAGCGTGAAGACGTTCAAAACGTTCCCTTCCTTTTGGCGACTCAGCTTCAATCCTACCTAACTTTCCTGCAGGCGGATACCGCCCCGTCCGATCGCGTAGCCGACGGTTTGCAGGCGGCGTTTTCGTCGATTTTCCCGATCGTTAGTCACAACGGTATGGCGCGCTTGGAGTTCGTGAGCTATGTGCTAGGCGAACCGGTGTTCGATGTCAAGGAATGTCAGCAACGTGGCCTGACCTATGCCTCGCCCCTGCGAGCCAAGGTCCGCCTGGTGCTGCTTGACCGCGAAGTCAGCAAGCCCACCGTCAAGGAAGTGAAGGAACAGGAAGTCTACATGGGCGAAATTCCGCTCATGACGGGCACCGGTTCGTTCGTCATCAACGGCACCGAGCGTGTCATCGTCTCGCAGCTGCACCGCTCGCCCGGCGTGTTCTTCGAACACGACCGCGGCAAGACGCACAGCTCGGGCAAGCTGCTGTTCTCGGCCCGCGTGATTCCCTACCGCGGCTCGTGGCTGGACTTCGAATTCGACCCCAAGGACATCCTGTTCTTCCGCGTCGACCGTCGCCGCAAGATGCCTGTCACGATCCTGTGCAAGGCCATCGGCATGACGCCGGAATCGATCCTGGCCAACTTCTTCGACTTCGACAACTTCGAGTTGAAGAGCGAAGGCGCCATGATGGAATTCGTGCCCGAGCGCTGGAAGGGCGAAATGGCCCGCTTCGACATCGCGGACCGCTCCGGCAAGGTCATCGTCGAAAAAGACAAGCGTATCAACGCCAAGCATCTGCGCGACCTGGCTGCCGGCGGCATCCAGCGCATCTCCGTGCCGGAAGACTTCCTGTACGGCCGCGTGCTGGCCAAGAACATCGTTGACGCCGATACCGGCGAAGTCATCGCCAACGCCAACGACGAGATCACCGAAAGCGTGCTGGGCGCCCTGCGCGCCGCCAACGTGCACGACATCCAGACGCTCTACACGAACGACCTGGATCGCGGCCCGTACATCTCGCAGACGCTGCGCACCGATGAAACCGCCGACCAGATGGCCGCGCGCGTTGCCATCTACCGCATGATGCGTCCTGGCGAACCGCCCACCGAGGAAGCGGTGGAAGCGCTGTTCCAGCGCCTGTTCTACAGCGAAGAAACGTACGATCTGTCGCGCGTCGGCCGCATGAAGGTCAACAGCCGTCTGGGCCGTGGTGAAGACATCACCGGTCCGATGACGCTGACCAACGAAGACATCCTTGAAACCATCAAGGTGCTGGTCGAGCTGCGTAACGGCCGTGGCCAGATCGACGACATCGATCACCTGGGCAACCGCCGCGTGCGTTGCGTCGGCGAACTGGCCGAGAACCAGTTCCGCGCCGGCCTCGTGCGCGTCGAACGCGCCGTCAAGGAACGCCTGGGCCAGGCCGAGACCGAAAACCTGATGCCGCACGACCTGATCAACTCCAAGCCGATCTCGGCCGCCATCAAGGAGTTCTTCGGTTCGAGCCAGCTGTCGCAGTTCATGGACCAGACCAACCCGCTGTCGGAAATCACGCACAAGCGTCGTGTTTCGGCACTGGGCCCGGGCGGCCTGACCCGCGAGCGCGCCGGCTTCGAAGTCCGTGACGTGCATCCGACCCACTACGGCCGCGTCTGCCCGATCGAAACGCCGGAAGGCCCGAACATCGGCCTGATCAACTCCATGGCGCTGTACGCTCGCCTGAACGAGTACGGCTTCCTGGAAACGCCTTACCGCAAGATCGTCGACGGCCGCGTCAGCGACCAGATCGACTACCTGTCGGCCATCGAAGAAAGCCACTACGTGATCGCGCAGGCCAACGCCGCGCTCGATGACGAAGGCAAGTTCGTGGACGACCTGGTGGCTTGCCGTGAAGCCGGCGAAACCATGCTGACCGCCCCGGCCAACGTGCACTACATGGACGTGGCCCCGTCGCAGATCGTGTCGGTCGCCGCCTCGCTGATTCCGTTCCTGGAGCACGACGACGCGAACCGCGCGCTGATGGGTGCCAACATGCAACGTCAGGCCGTGCCTTGCCTGCGTCCGGAAAAGCCGGTCGTGGGCACGGGTATCGAGCGCACCGTGGCCGTTGACTCGGGCACCACCGTGCAGGCGCTGCGTGGCGGCCTGGTCGACCACGTCGACGCCGAGCGCGTGGTTATTCGCGTGAACGACGAAGAAAACGTCGCCGGCGAAGTCGGTGTCGACATCTACAACCTGATCAAGTACACGCGTTCCAACCAGAACACGAACATCAACCAGCGTCCCATCGTCAAGCGCGGCGACCGTGTCGCCAAGGGTGACGTGCTGGCCGACGGCGCATCGACGGACCTGGGCGAACTCGCCCTGGGCCAGAACATGCTGATCGCGTTCATGCCCTGGAACGGCTACAACTTCGAAGACTCGATCCTGATCTCCGAAAAGGTCGTGGCCGATGACCGCTACACCTCGGTGCACATCGAGGAACTGACGGTCGTGGCCCGTGACACCAAGCTGGGTCCGGAAGAAATCACGCGCGACATCAGCAACCTGGCCGAGACGCAACTGAACCGCCTGGACGATTCCGGCATCACCTACATCGGCGCCGAAGTCAGCGCCGACGACGTGCTGGTCGGCAAGGTCACGCCCAAGGGCGAGACCCAGCTGACGCCGGAAGAAAAGCTGCTGCGCGCCATCTTCGGTGAAAAGGCGTCCGACGTTAAGGACACCTCGCTGCGCGTGCCTTCGGGCATGACCGGCACCGTCATCGACGTGCAGGTGTTCACCCGCGAAGGCATCGTGCGCGACAAGCGCGCCCAGTCCATCATCGACGATGAACTGCGCCGCTATCGCCAGGACCTGAATGACCAGCTGCGCATCGTTGAAAACGACCAGTTCGACCGTATCGAGAAGATGCTGGTCGGCAAGACCGTCAACGGCGGCCCGCGCAAGCTGGCCAAGGGCGCGACGATCACCAAGGCCTACCTGGCCGACCTGGATCGCTGGCAGTGGTTCGACATCCGCCTGGCCGACGAGCCCCACGCCGTGGTGCTGGAGCAGGCCAAGGAATCGCTCGAGCAGAAGCGTCACCAGTTCGACCTGGCCTTCGAAGAGAAGCGCAAGAAGCTGACGCAGGGCGACGAGCTGCCCCCGGGCGTGCTGAAGATGATCAAGGTCTACCTGGCCGTGAAGCGTCGTCTGCAGCCTGGCGACAAGATGGCAGGCCGTCACGGCAACAAGGGCGTGGTCTCGCGCATCACCCCGGTGGAAGACATGCCGCACATGGCTGACGGCACGCCGGCCGACATCGTTCTGAACCCGCTGGGCGTGCCCTCGCGGATGAACGTGGGCCAGGTGCTGGAAGTGCACTTGGGCTGGGCTGCCAAGGGCGTGGGTCACCGCATCGCCGA
The DNA here is from genome assembly GCF_002082135.1 of Achromobacter ruhlandii. Taxonomy (NCBI): domain Bacteria; kingdom Pseudomonadati; phylum Pseudomonadota; class Betaproteobacteria; order Burkholderiales; family Alcaligenaceae; genus Achromobacter; species Achromobacter ruhlandii. The sequence continues at coordinate 6,306,929 of NZ_CP017433.1, read as the reverse complement.
CATGCTGCGCGACGAGCGCACCGCGCAGGTCAAGAACGTCCGTGCGTACCTGGACAAGGTCTACAACACGACCGGCACCGGCGCGCGCATCGACGAGCTGACCGACGAAGAAGTCATGGAAATGGCCCAGAACCTCAAGAACGGCGTGCCGTTCGCGACGCCCGTCTTCGACGGCGCGACCGAAGAGGAAATCACCAAGATGCTGGAACTGGCCTATCCGGACGACGTCGCCAAGCGCATGGCGCTGACGCCCTCGCGCACGCAGGCGTGGCTGTACGACGGCCGCACTGGCGAGAAGTTCGAGCGTCCGGTCACCGTCGGCTACATGCACTACCTGAAGCTGCACCACTTGGTCGACGACAAGATGCACGCGCGTTCGACCGGTCCGTACTCGCTCGTGACCCAGCAGCCGCTGGGCGGCAAGGCGCAGTTCGGTGGCCAGCGTTTCGGGGAAATGGAAGTGTGGGCGCTGGAAGCCTACGGCGCCGCCTACACCCTGCAGGAAATGCTGACGGTGAAGTCCGACGACATCACCGGCCGCACCAAGGTATACGAAAACATCGTCAAGGGCGATCACGTCATCGATGCCGGCATGCCGGAATCGTTCAACGTGCTGGTCAAGGAAATCCGCTCGTTGGCCCTGGACATGGATTTGGAGCGTAACTAATGAAAGCGCTACTCGACCTCTTTAAGCAAGTCTCGCAAGACGAGCAATTCGATGCCATCAAGATCGGCATCGCCTCGCCCGAGAAGATCCGTTCGTGGTCCTACGGCGAAGTTCGCAAGCCCGAGACCATCAACTACCGCACGTTCAAGCCCGAGCGTGACGGTCTGTTCTGCTCCAAGATCTTCGGCCCGATCAAGGACTACGAGTGCCTGTGCGGCAAGTACAAGCGCCTGAAGCACCGTGGCGTGATCTGCGAGAAGTGCGGCGTTGAAGTTACCGTTGCCAAGGTTCGCCGTGAACGCATGGGCCACATCGAGCTGGCCAGCCCCGTCGCGCACATCTGGTTCCTGAAGAGCCTGCCGTCGCGTCTGGGCATGGTGCTCGACATGACCCTGCGCGACATCGAACGCGTCCTGTACTTCGAAGCCTGGTGCGTGATCGAACCCGGCATGACGCCGCTCAAGCGCGGCCAGATCATGTCGGACGACGATTTCCTGGCCAAGACCGAGGAATACGGCGACGACTTCCGTGCCCTGATGGGCGCCGAAGCCGTGCGCGAGCTGCTGCGCACCATCGACATCGACCGCGAAGTGGAAACGCTGCGCGGCGAACTGAAGGCCACCAGCTCGGAAGCCAAGATCAAGAAGATCTCCAAGCGCCTGAAGGTGCTGGAAGGCTTCCAGAAGTCCGGCATCAAGGCCGAGTGGATGGTCATGGAAGTGCTGCCCGTGCTGCCGCCGGACCTGCGTCCGCTGGTGCCGCTGGACGGCGGCCGCTTCGCGACCTCCGACCTGAACGACCTGTACCGCCGCGTCATCAACCGCAACAACCGTCTGAAGCGCCTGCTGGAGCTGAAGGCCCCTGAAATCATCCTGCGCAACGAAAAGCGCATGCTGCAGGAAGCCGTCGACTCGCTGCTGGACAATGGTCGCCGCGGCAAGGCCATGACCGGCGCCAACAAGCGCCAGCTCAAGTCCCTGGCCGACATGATCAAGGGCAAGAGCGGTCGTTTCCGTCAGAACCTGCTGGGCAAGCGCGTCGACTACTCGGGCCGTTCGGTCATCGTGGTGGGTCCGCAGCTCAAGCTGCACCAGTGCGGCCTGCCCAAGCTGATGGCCCTGGAACTGTTCAAGCCGTTCATCTTCAATCGCCTGGAGATGATGGGCCTGGCCACGACCATCAAGGCCGCCAAGAAGCTGGTGGAAAGCCAGGAACCGGTGGTCTGGGACATTCTGGAAGAAGTCATCCGCGAACACCCGGTCATGCTGAACCGTGCGCCCACGCTGCACCGTTTGGGCATCCAGGCGTTCGAGCCGGTCCTGATCGAAGGCAAGGCCATCCAGCTGCACCCGCTGGTCTGCGCGGCGTTCAACGCCGACTTCGACGGTGACCAGATGGCCGTCCACGTGCCGCTGTCGCTGGAAGCCCAGCTGGAAGCGCGCACGCTGATGCTGGCTTCGAACAACGTGCTGTTCCCGGCCAACGGCGAACCGTCGATCGTGCCGTCCCAGGACATCGTGCTGGGTCTGTACTACACGACGCGCGAGCGCATCAACGGCAAGGGCGAAGGCATTTTCTTCACCGACGTCGCTGAAGTGCAACGCGCCTACGACAACGGCGAAGTGGAGCTGCAAAGCCGCATCACCGTGCGCCTGAAGGAACACGAGCGTGACGAGAATGGCGAATGGCAGCCGGTGATCCGCCGCCACGAAACCACCGTCGGCCGCGCGCTGCTGTCCGAGATCCTGCCCAAGGGCCTGCCCTTCACCGTGCTGAACAAGGCGCTGAAGAAGAAGGAAATCTCGCGCCTGATCAACCAGTCGTTCCGCCGTTGCGGCCTGCGCGACACGGTGATCTTCGCCGACAAGCTGATGCAGTCGGGCTTCCGCCTGGCCACCCGCGGCGGTATCTCGATCGCCATGGGCGACATGCTGATCCCGTCGGCCAAGGAAGGCATCCTGGCCGAAGCCAGCCGTGAAGTGAAGGAAATCGACAAGCAGTACTCGTCGGGTCTGGTCACGTCCCAGGAACGCTACAACAACGTGGTGGACATCTGGGGCAAGGCCGGCGACAAGGTCGGCAAGGCGATGATGGAGCAACTGGCCACCGAACCCGTGATCAACCGTCACGGCGAGGAAGTGCGTCAGGAGTCGTTCAACTCCATCTACATGATGGCTGACTCGGGCGCCCGCGGTTCGGCCGCCCAGATCCGCCAGCTGGCCGGCATGCGCGGCCTGATGGCCAAGCCTGACGGCTCGATCATCGAGACGCCCATTACCGCGAACTTCCGTGAAGGCCTGAACGTGCTTCAGTACTTCATCTCGACTCACGGCGCGCGTAAGGGTCTGGCCGACACGGCACTGAAGACTGCGAACTCGGGTTACCTGACCCGTCGTCTGGTCGACGTGACGCAGGACCTGGTGATCACCGAGGACGATTGCGGCACCTCGCAGGGCTACAACATGAAGGCCCTGGTGGAAGGCGGTGAAGTCATCGAGCCGCTGCGCGACCGCATCCTGGGCCGCGTGGCCGCCATCGACATCGTCAACCCGGACACGCAGGAAACGGCGATCACCGCCGGCACCCTGCTGGACGAAGACATGGTCGACATGATTGACCGCATCGGCGTGGACGAAGTCAAGGTCCGCACGCCGCTGACGTGCGAAACGCGCCATGGCCTGTGCGCGCACTGCTACGGCCGTGACCTCGGCCGCGGCACGCCGGTCAACCAGGGCGAAGCGGTTGGCGTCATCGCCGCCCAGTCCATCGGTGAACCGGGCACGCAGCTGACGATGCGTACGTTCCACATCGGTGGCGCGGCGTCGCGTTCGGCCCTGGCCAGCGCGGTGGAAACCAAGTCCAGCGGCGTGGTCGGCTTTGCCAGCACCATGCGCTACGTCACCAACGCCAAGGGCGAACGCGTCGCGATTTCGCGCTCGGGCGAACTGGCGATCTTCGACGACAACGGTCGTGAACGCGAACGCCACAAGATCCCGTACGGCGCGACCGTGCTGGTGGGCGATGGCGAGGCCGTGAAGGCCGGCGCGCGCCTGGCGACGTGGGATCCGCTGACCCGTCCGATCGTGTCGGAATACGGTGGCGCCGTCCGCTTCGAGAACATCGAAGAAGGCGTGACCGTGGCCAAGCAGGTGGACGAAGTCACCGGCCTGTCGACGCTCGTCGTCATCACGCCCAAGACCCGTGGCGGCAAGATCGTCATGCGTCCGCAGATCAAGCTGGTCAACGAGAACGGCGAAGACGTCAAGATCGCCGGCACCGATCACTCGGTGAATATCTCGTTCCCGGTCGGCGCGCTGATCACGGTGCGTGACGGCCAGCAGGTTGCCGTGGGTGAAGTCCTGGCGCGTATTCCGCAGGAATCGCAAAAGACCCGCGACATTACCGGCGGTCTGCCGCGCGTGGCCGAGCTGTTCGAAGCCCGTTCGCCCAAGGATGCCGGCATGCTCGCCGACGTCACCGGCACGGTCTCGTTCGGCAAGGACACCAAGGGCAAGCAGCGCCTGGTCATCACCGACCTGGAAGGCGTCAGCCACGAGTTCCTGATTCCGAAGGAAAAGCAGGTGCTGGTGCACGACGGCCAGGTGGTGAACAAGGGCGAAATGATCGTGGACGGCCCGGCCGATCCCCACGACATCCTGCGCCTGCAGGGCATCGAGAAGCTGGCGACCTACATCGTCGACGAAGTGCAGGACGTGTACCGTCTGCAGGGCGTGAAGATCAACGACAAGCACATCGAAGTGATTGTTCGTCAGATGCTGCGCCGTGTGAACATCGTCGATGCGGGCGATACCGAGTTCATCCCGGGCGAGCAGGTCGAGCGCTCCGAGCTGTTGAACGAGAACGACCGCGTCAACGCTGAAGACAAGCGTCCGGCCACGTACGAAAACGTGCTGCTGGGTATCACCAAGGCCTCGCTGTCGACCGACTCGTTCATCTCGGCCGCCTCGTTCCAGGAAACCACGCGTGTCCTGACCGAAGCCGCCATCATGGGCAAGCGCGACGACCTGCGTGGCCTGAAGGAAAACGTCATCGTCGGCCGCCTGATCCCGGCCGGTACCGGCCTGGCGTACCACCATGCCCGCAAGGACAAGGAAGCCCTGGAGGCCGCGGAACGCGAAGCCGCCCGCCAGCTGGCCAACCCGTTCGAAGACTCGCCGGTCACGGTGGGCTCGGACGCCGATGTCCCGTCGTCCGACCTGGGCAGCGAGGACGCCGCCGAATAAGGGCGACGTCCGGAGCACCCCCCCGCGCGGGTCCGGCGGGGGAGGCCAGAAGCAAAAAGGCCGCTGATGCGAATCAGCGGCCTTTTTTTGCCCGCGCGGGGCGGGGCGGCGCTATTTGGCGGCCTGGCTCTTGGCGCGCTGGAACACCGGGCCCCAGACCGGATGGCCGGCCTCGTTGGGCGCCAGTTCGAAGTTGGGGTCGATCTGGAGAATGCGGCTGAAGCTGTCCTCGCACAATTGCGTGTAGCGGCTGACGCAGTAGCTGAACGCCTGTAGCTTGTAGGCCTCGATGCGCACGGCCTTGCTGGAGGCGGCCAGCTCGTCGGAGCGGGCCACGCCGCGGATCACTTCGCCGTACTGGCCGGCGCTGTACTGGTCGCGCACCCGTTGCAGCTGTTCCAGCGCCTCCGGGGTGGGCGGGTGTTCGGGCGCGCTGGCGGGCAGGCCGGCACAGCCGGCCAATACCATCGATAATCCGAGCGAACTGCAGAGAAGGCGAATTTTCATAGGCTTTCAGTGAATTGAGGGAATTTGGCGATACGCTATCGTGCCACAGCCTGATGCGCTCGGACATTTTCGGCAATGTCCTTGCGTAACGGATTGGATAATATTCCGCCTACCAGCCGCCAACCCGTTTTCGCGTCCGTCGCGCAGCATTCTTGAATATGTCTTCATCCGTCGGCCTGCATACGCCGCGCAGCCCCTTTTCTGGCGCCGCGCCGCTCGCCTTGCGCCCCTTGAGCGCCATCGCCGCCAGCGCGGCCGGGGGCGTGCCGGAGTCGCGCATCAAGCGCTTGTTGGCGGATCTGCTGCCAGCGCTGATGGGCCTGCATGCGCAGGGGGAAATATGCGGCGATATTTCCCTGGACACGGTGGGCATGGATGAAGGCGCGCGCGCCCATCTGTTGCCGGAACTGGCGGTGCCGCGTTCGCACCGGGCGGGAGTCACGCCGGTTCCGGGGTTCGCTCCATTTGAGCTTTACACGGATTCCGCGGAATGGCCGCGCGGTCCCTGGACCGACGTCTACGCGCTCTGCGCGGTGATGCACGCGCTGGTCACCGGCCTGCGCCCGCCTCCGGCGCCCGAGCGCCGCGCCGCCGACAGTTACGAACCCCTGGTCTCGCTCGGCCTGACGAAGTACAGCCCGGCTTTCCTGGGCGTGATTGACCGTGGCCTGGCGATGCTGCCGGCCGACCGGCCGCAGACGTTGGCCGAACTGGCGGCCATGCTGGAAATCTCCGCCTACGCCGAGACGCCCCCCGCGGCCCAGAAAACGTCGCAGGCGGAGGCGATATCCGCGCCTCCCGCCCCGGTGGCGGTTGCCGGCAAGCCGCGCGGCGGCGGCCGGCCCCTGTTGGCGTTGTTGCTGGTGTTGGCGTTGATCGGCGCGGGTATCTATGCCTGGGTCCGTTACGGCCTGGGAGGCAGCAATGCCGTGATCACCCGTTCGGAGCTGGTGCAGCCAAATCCGCCCGCGATTGCGCCCGCGCCCGCGCCCGCGCCCGTTGCGCCGGCTGCTCCCGCACCGTCGCCTGAACCTCCCGCGCCCTCCACATCGCAACCGGCCCCGCCCGAATCCGCCAACCCGGGTACGACGACGTCCGCTCCGGAAGCGGGGGCGCCCGTAACGCCTGGCTCGGCCGCCGTCCCGCCCGTTGCGCCGGTGCCCGTCACGCCCGCCGAACCGGGCATGTCCGCGCCAGCGCCGATCCCGCCGGCGGTCCAGGAGCCAGCCGCGCCCGCGGTCCAGGAAGAGGCGCCCAAGCCCAAGCCCGTGCCGGTCCTGGTGCGGCTGGATATCCGGCCGTGGGGCGAGGTGTGGATCAACGGTGTTGCCCGCGGCATCAGCCCGCCGGTGAAGGAGTTGCGGCTGATTCCCGGCAAGTACCAAGTGGTGCTGCGCAATGCCAACCTGCCGCCTTACCGGGCGACGCTGGAAGTGAAAGCCGGCAAGCCGGCCGTCATCTCGCACGTCTTCGAATAGGGCGCCGGCAAGGCGGACCGTCAGTCCGCGGTTTCCTCGGGCGCCATCGGCAGGCACAGTGTGAACACCGATCCCACGCCCGTTTCGCTCGTCACTTCGACCTCGCCGCCGTGGCGTTGGGCCACGGTGCGCACGAAGGCCAGCCCCAGTCCCGCTCCCCCCACATCGCCGCGCGTGGCCACGCCGACGCGCGAGAAAGGCTCGAACAGGCGAGCCAGGTCCGGCGGCGCGATGCCTTGTCCCTGGTCGCGGATGTGCACGCGCCAATAGCCGGCCGCCTCCTCGATGCCACAGGTGATGCGGGTGTGGGGCGGACTGTACTTGATGGCGTTGTCGATCAGGTTGCTCAAGGCCCGCATCAGCAGCGTCTGGTCGCCGCGGACGTAGGCCGTCGGCAGCGGCGAGATCACTTCCAGCACGATGCCGCGCTTGTGCGCGGCCGCCCAGAACTCGTCGACGCCATCCTGCAGCAAGCCGCCCAGGTCCAGGTCGACCGCGTTGATGGCCATCGATTCGGCGCGCGTCAGGTGCACGAAGTCGTCGACCAGATGCAGCGTGCGGTTGGCCAGCGCGGCGATGCGGGTGAGCGTATCGTCGCGGCTATCCGCGGGATCTCCGTCCTGCTTCATTTCGACCAATGCCAGGATGGAGCTTTGCGGCGCGCGCATGTCGTGCGAGATGAAGCGCAGCGTCTCTTCGCGCTGGCGCTCGGCCTGGCGGATGCCGGAAATATCGGTCAACGTGGCGACGGTGCCCGCGAAATTGCCTTCGGCCGTGTGGATCGGCGCGCACTTCAGGATCAGGTCGCGGCCGGCATGGTCGCGCACCTCCAGGTCGGCGCTCCACGGCGATTGCTCGGCGACTGGCCCCTGGCCGCTCAGCACCTGCGCCACGCGTTGCCGCGTCGACTCGTCGCCGATGGTTTTCTCCAGCAGGTGGATGGCTGGGTGGCCGACGCGCGGCGGGCGCATACCCAGCCGCTGGAAGTACATCACGGCGGCCTGGTTGCGGAATTGCATGCGGCCGTCCTGGTCGAACACCAACGTCGCATCGGGCATCCCGTCCAGCCCGTCCGCCAGGAAGCGCCGCAGGTTGCGCACGCGCGCCAGCGCGCGCCGCAATTCGCCGACACGGCTTTCGAGCGAAGCGCTGGGCCCGCCGGACTGCGCCCGGGCCTCGTTCAGCACCGGCGGATATTCGCGTTGCAGCCGCCGTAGCTCGTTGTCCATGTAGCGCAGCGCGGCCTCCTGGCTGCGCCAGCTCCATAGCGGATAGCACAGCGCCACGCCCAGCAGCGCGGCAGTCGGCGCAAACCACCGGTAGCTGTGGCCAAGCAGCAGCAGGCTGGCGAGCAGAATCAGCGCCAGCAGGGCGATGTTGACGAGCAGCGCCCGGTTGGGTGACAGGCGCCACAGCGCCAGACAGGCCAACAGCACCGGCAGCGCGGAGAACAGGGCGTTGAGCCAGGGGGCGGCGGGCTGGAAGGCGATGTCGTCATTGGCGGCCTGCAGCAGGTTGGCGATGATCTCTACGCCCGGCATGCCGCTGACGTTGTGCGATACCGGCGTGGTGTAGGCGTCGCCCAGTCCGGTGGCCCAGGCGCCCACCAGGACATATTTTCCGCGCAGCTGTTCGGCCGGCACGTCGCCACGCAATACCGACAGGTACGAGACCGCGCGCGTATGTGCTACCGGTCCCGCGTACGGGATCAGGATGCTGCCGTCCGGGGCGGCGCGCCGCAGCAGCCTGTCGGCCAGCGGCTTCTGTCCGCCTACGTCGAGCATGCTCAACGCGAAATGCTGCCAGCGCTCGCCCCCGTAGCGCGTGGTCAGCACCGCCGATCGCAACACGCCGTCCGCGTCCAGGCTGGCATTGATGAAGCCGCTGCCCGCCGCGGCTTGCGCCAGCAGGGGAATGGGCGTGCTGATGGAGGAAGGGTAGGCCAGACGATCCAGCACGACCGGCAGCACGGTGCGGCCGTTGCGCCGGATGCTGTCGGCGAGGATGGCGTCGTCGCCCGGATGGGTGGTGTCGGGTTCGGCGAAGATAAGGTCCAGGCCGACCGCGCGGGCGCCTCGCAGTCGGTCCAGCAGTGCCGCGTGGACCGCCCGGCGCCAGGGCCAGCGGCCCAGCGCGTCGATGCTGGCATCGTCGATCGCGACGATCACGATGTCGGGCGAGATGTCGCGTCCGGTCAGCGCGACGGCGCGGTCATACAGGATCTGGTCGACGCGTCCGAGTCCATTGACCCAGCCGAGCAGCGCCGCCAGCAGCGCCAGCGCCACCGTCAACCACAGGCCTGATCGCGAGGTCCGGTCGATGGGGTCGGCGGCGTCTGCCATGGGCGCCTTTCTAGTATTCGGTCAGCGTCACGAATCCGCCGCTGCCGGTGGCGACGCCCAGCCCGCTGCTGGTCATCAGCTGGCTTACGCCGATGAACGTGGCCATCGCGTCCTCGCCCCCCAGGCCCAGCTCGTCGATGGCGCGCACCGATACATAGAAGGTGCCGGCGCCGGGCGCGCTGAAGCGGATGTCGGGGCTGGGAAAGCGGGTCGAGGAGACCGGCTGGGTTCCCTCGGCATCGCGCGCCACGCGCACCAGATAGCCCTGCGCGCCGGGCACGGGGGCGAACGTGCTGGTCCAGACCCCGCCGCCGGCGCGCACCGGTTCCGCCAGTTGCGGCGCCGCCAGCAGCGGCCGCACCCCGGCGACATTGCCATCGGCGCCGACGGCCGCGCCATAGCCCTTGGCCACCGCCACCGGCCGTGCCGGCGCCGCGCCGGGCGCGTGCGGTTGCAACCTTACGCTGCCTTCCAGCACTTCGCTGTGCACCCCATGGCTGCCGCTCTGCACCCGAAAACGCGTGCCGCGCACGCCGGTTACGGCAACAGGTGTCCGCACCTCGAAGCGGCCCACGCCCTGGCCCGCGGGGGCGACGCTGGATTCGACACTGCCGCGCTCCACATGGATGACCGAATCGGTCAGGTTGGTGCCTTCGAATTGCCGCAGGCGGGTCAGTTCCACTGAGCCGTCGGCCGGCAGCGTGAGCTTGGAACCGTCGGCCAGTTCCAGCGTCACGAAGCCGTTTGGCGCCGTGACGACCTTGCTGCCTTCGGCCACGTTGGCGCCCGGCTTGAGCGCCTGTCCGTCCAGGTTGGCCTGGCCGCTGACATGCACCACGCGCGCTTGGGCGGCGCGTTCGGGAATCATCGACAGCGGAATGCGCAGCTCCAGCCCGATCGGCAGGCGTTCAGGGGTGGTCACGTTATTGAGCGTCTGCAGCGGGTTCCAGTTGGCCTGGTTGCGCGTGTAGGTCGAAGCGATGTCGATCAGCGTATCGCCAGGGCGCACGCGGTAGATGAAGTTCTCTCCCAGCGCGCCCGCGGGTTGGCTATGCGAGGTTGTTGCGAGCAGCAGGCCGGAAAGCAGGGCAAGCAAAGAAAGCGCGCGGCAGCGGCTCATGACTTTCAATTCTCCAGGTAAGACCGTCAGGGGCTAGGGCGCGGAGGGCGGGCTATCTTCCGACGCGCTGATCAATTCCAGCCGGTAGCCGAGCGCGTAGGACGAGCTCAGGCGCACGCCATGCTCCGGACGCAGCTGGAGCTTCTGGCGGATGTTCGACAGATGGGTGTCGAGTGTGCGGGAGGTGGCGGGAATCTCGCGATTCCAGACGCATTCGGCCAGCACGTCGCGAGACATCAGCCGGCCCAGGTTGCGGAAAAACAGCAGCGCAAGTTCGAATTCCTTGGGCGCCAGCGCGACCGCCGCGCCATCGAGCGAGATCGTGCGCGCGGCGGGATCGACGCGGTAGTTGGCGACATCGAATGCTTCATCGGCCGGCTCGGCGATCTGGCTGCGGCGCAGCAGTGCCGCGACGCGCGCCAGCAGTTCCAGCGGCCGCAGGGGCTTGACGATGTAATCGTCGGCGCCGGCGCGCAGGCCCTCGACCAGGTCATCCTCGCTGGAACGGTTGGTCAGGAAGATGACGGGAATGCGCGGGCCGATGTTGGCGCGCAACCAGCGCACCACATCGTCGCCATCGATATCAGGCAGGTGCCAGTCCAGCAGCACCAGGTCAAACGATTCATTGCGCAAAGCGGCAAGCAGGTCGCGGCTTTGCTGATAGCTGGTGCAGGTGTATCCGGCGGCAGTCAGGACTTGCTGGATACGTTTCGCCTGGTCCAGGTCGTCTTCCAGCGACGCGATTTTCATCAGACGTGGTCTCGCGAAGGTTGGCTGCGCAAGCGCGCCCTGTGGCGCCCCAATGCAAGAAGAGGAAAGGATTGTGTAATGGAATGATAACTCGCGTCGCGTCACCGTTGGCTACGTTGTGCCAAGAACTGTCAAACATTGCAAACTTGACGAATCTTGACTGGAGTTGTTGCACAACAACCGGTCAAACTGTCCTCAACCTTCCCGCGAACCAGCGCGGTCTGCCGGGCACCGGGGGGGCAGAAGGGATGGAAAGAACCTATGAATCAATTGCGCGTACTGATGATGTCGCCGGACGAGGCTGCACGTAACACCGCTGTGTCCGCACTGCTTCAAGCGGGAATTTCGGCCCGCGGCTGTTCGACTTCTCTGGAATTATTTGGCCTGCTCAGCAATGGCACCTACGACGCCGTCGTGCTCAATGTGGGCACGCTCGGCGAAATCGGCTATGCCCTGGTGGCTCGCCTGCATGGCTCCTCGCCCCTGGGCATCGTGGTGATGGGCACCAACCTGTCCCTGGAAACCCGCCTGCGCTGTCTGCAGAGCGGCGCGGACGCCTGCCTGCCGCCGCCGCACGATCCGCGCGAACTGGCCTGCATCCTGCTGGCGCTGGCACGACGCCTGCCTGCCGGCCAGGACGCCGCCGCGGTCGAGGAGCCCGTGCCAGGTCAATGGGAACTGCGCGACCAGGGCTGGACCCTGGCGGCGCCCTCCGGCACCACGATCTCGCTGTCCGCCAACGAGCGCTTGATCGTGCGGTCGCTGCTGGAAGTGGCGGGCCGGGCAGTCGGTCGCAACGAGTTGGGAGATGAGCTTCGGGTGGAGGGGGGCGGGGCGCGCTCCAGCGGCACGCGCAGCATCGACGTCATCGTCAGCCGTCTGCGCCGCAAGGCCGAGCTGGCCGGGGTGATGTTGCCGATCCGCACCGTCTACGGCAGCGGCTACCTGTTCGCCGACCAATAAACTGTCCACGCCCATCGTCACCGGCTACACTGCCGGCTGGCTTGCGGACTCCCGTCCGCCGCCCGGCGCCATGGCGGGCTTGTCGACTCCGGGCCCTCCGGATCGCCATCATTGGGTCGGTCGGTAATTTGGCCCCATTTTTATCGACCTGCGTTCGACCTGCGCTTATCTGGCCGTCTTTTGCCGGCAACGCGCCCGCGCGTTTCGCGCACAAAAGTTTTTGACAGTGCGCCAAGTTCTAAGCTATGCTAAAGGGCTTACTGCTTTATTCGCGCGCAAAGTTTGATGCCAGGAATGGCGATCACGTGTGATCAAGGCGCCAGGAAAGACAGGTCCGGCCAGTCGTTTTCCGGTGAAACGTTCGAATGAACTTCGAACGCAATCATCCGGCGGCCCAAGGCCAAAGGGGTGCGTCACGAGCCCCCGTCATCCGACGCTGCCATCTCCGAAGCATCCGGTTTGTGCGTTTGTCATGGTTTGTTGGCAGGCCCGCTCTTTTACGTATTTGAACGTTTGAGGCGGTCTTGCGCGAGCCGCCTTCTCCAAGAGTCATCGCTTGAGGAGACGAGTACGTAAGTACTTACCAGTGGTACGTAAAAGGGATTTCAAAGGTCATGCCTACCATTAGCCAACTCGTGCGCAAGCCGCGCGAAGTCAGCATCATCAAAAGCAAGAGCCCCGCGCTCGAAAACTGCCCGCAACGCCGCGGCGTGTGCACTCGCGTGTACACCACCACCCCCAAGAAGCCGAACTCCGCTCTGCGTAAGGTTGCCAAAGTGCGTCTGACCAACGGTTACGAAGTCATTTCGTACATCGGCGGTGAAGGCCACAACCTGCAAGAGCACTCGGTGGTTCTGGTGCGTGGCGGTCGTGTGAAGGACTTGCCCGGTGTGCGTTATCACATCGTGCGCGGTTCCCTCGACCTGCAAGGCGTCAAGGATCGCAAGCAAGCCCGCTCGAAGTACGGCGCCAAGCGCCCGAAGAAGGCCTAAGGGTTCGCAACGCGAATCAGCAGTACCCCCGCGTGGCGGCCATCCGTCATTAGGGAAGTGCAACCGCGCCGTCCGCAATACAGGAAGGTGCGCGGCACGTAAGGGGTCGTCTTATTGGACGGCCATGGCCGTGTAATGAAACACGGTTCAACTGAACAGACACAAGGAAGCAACAATGCCCCGTCGTCGCGAAGTACCCAAGCGCGAGATTCTGCCCGATCCCAAGTTCGGCAGCGTCGAACTCGCCAAGTTCATGAACGTCGTCATGCTGGACGGCAAGAAGGCCGTCGCCGAGCGCATCGTCTACGGTGCCCTCGAGCAAGTCGCCACCAAGACCGGCAAGGAGCCGATCGAGGTGTTCAGCCTGGCGATCAACAACATCAAGCCGATCGTCGAAGTGAAGAGCCGCCGCGTTGGCGGTGCCAACTACCAAGTGCCGGTTGAAGTGCGCCCCGTGCGCCGCCTGGCCCTGGCTATGCGTTGGCTCCGTGAAGCCGCCAAGAAGCGTGGCGAGAAGTCGATGGATCTGCGTCTTGCTGGCGAACTGATCGACGCCTCCGAAGGTCGTGGCGCCGCGATGAAGAAGCGCGAAGACACGCACAAGATGGCCGAGGCCAACAAGGCCTTCAGCCATTTCCGCTGGTAATTTAAGGACTAACCCACCATGGCCCGCAAAACCCCGATCGAGCGCTATCGCAACATTGGCATCTCTGCGCACATCGATGCAGGGAAAACCACCACGACCGAACGTATCCTGTTCTACACCGGCGTCAATCACAAGATTGGCGAAGTGCATGATGGCGCCGCCACCATGGACTGGATGGAACAAGAGCAAGAGCGTGGCATCACCATTACGTCGGCTGCTACGACGGCGTTTTGGCGTGGCATGGCCGGCAACTACCCCGAGCACCGCATCAACATCATCGACACCCCGGGGCACGTGGACTTCACCATCGAGGTGGAACGTTCCATGCGCGTCCTGGACGGTGCCTGCATGGTCTACTGCGCGGTGGGTGGTGTTCAGCCCCAGTCCGAAACCGTGTGGCGCCAAGCCAACAAGTACGGCGTGCCGCGTCTGGCGTTCGTCAACAAGATGGACCGTACCGGCGCGAACTTCTTCAAGGTCTATGACCAGCTGAAGACGCGTCTGCGCGCGAACCCTGTGCCCATCGTGATCCCCATCGGCGCCGAAGACACGTTCCAAGGCGTGATCGACCTGGTCAAGATGAAGGCGATCATCTGGGACGAAGCCAGCCAAGGCACCAAGTTCGACTACAAGGACATTCCGGCCGAGCTGGAAGGCGCCGCCGCCGAATGGCGCGAAAAGCTGGTTGAAGCCGCCGCCGAATCGTCGGAAGAGCTGATGAACAAGTACCTGGAAACGGGTTCCTTGGACGAAGCCGAAATCAACCTGGCCATCCGTCAACGCACCATCGCTGGCGAAATCCAGCCGATGCTGTGCGGCACCGCCTTCAAGAACAAGGGCGTGCAGCGCATGCTGGACGCGGTCATCGACTACCTGCCTTCGCCCGTGGACATTCCCCCGGTTGACGGCCAGGACGACGATGGCAACGCCATCAACCGCAAGGCTGACGACAACGAGAAGTTCTCGGCGCTGGCGTTCAAGCTGATGAGCGATCCGTTCGTGGGTCAGCTGACCTTCGTGCGCGTCTACTCGGGCGTTCTGAAGTCGGGCGACACGGTCTACAACCCCATCAAGGGCAAGAAGGAACGTATCGGCCGCATCCTGCAGATGCACGCGAACAACCGCGAGGAAATCAAGGAAGTTCTGGCCGGCGACATCGCCGCCGTGGTGGGCCTGAAGGACGTGACGACCGGCGAAACGCTGTGCGACGTCGATTCGCACATCCTGCTGGAGCGCATGGAGTTCCCCGAGCCCGTGATTTCGCAGGCCGTCGAACCCAAGTCGAAGGCTGACCAGGAAAAGATGGGCCTGGCGCTGTCGCGCCTGGCGCAGGAAGATCCGTCGTTCCGCGTGCGCAGCGACGAAGAATCCGGCCAGACCATCATTTCCGGCATGGGCGAGCTGCACCTGGAAATTCTGGTCGACCGCATGAAGCGCGAATTCGGCGTGGAAGCGAACGTCGGCAAGCCCCAGGTGGCCTACCGCGAAACGATCCGCAAGACCTGCGAAGAAGTCGAAGGCAAGTTCGTCAAGCAGTCGGGCGGTCGTGGTCAGTACGGTCACGTGGTCCTGAAGGTCGAGCCGCTCGAGCCGGGCGGTGGCTACGAATTCGTCGACGCCATCAAGGGCGGTGTGGTTCCTCGCGAATTCATCCCCGCGGTGGACAAGGGCATCCAGGAAACGCTGCCTGCCGGCATCCTGGCCGGTTACCCGGTCGTGGACGTCAAGGTCACGCTGTTCTTCGGTTCGTACCACGATGTGGACTCGAACGAAAACGCGTTCAAGATGGCCGGCTCGATGGCGTTCAAGGAAGGCATGCGCAAGGCTAGCCCCGTGCTGCTGGAACCGATGATGGCCGTTGAAGTCGAAACGCCTGAAGACTACGCCGGTACCGTGATGGGCGATCTGTCCTCGCGTCGCGGCATGGTCCAGGGCATGGACGACATGGTCGGTGGTGGCAAGACCATCAAGGCCGAAGTCCCGCTGGCCGAGATGTTCGGTTACGCCACGAACCTGCGTTCGCTGACGCAAGGTCGTGCCACGTACACGATGGAATTCAAGCATTACTCCGAGGCCCCCAAGAACGTCGCTGACGAAGTCATCGCCGCTCGGGCCAAGTAAATAACCCTCGCCGCGACCGCCCACAAGGCGGCGCGGCAAATATCGAAATTTCCTTGAAAGTCAAAGGATAGAGATCATGGCAAAAGGCAAGTTTGAACGCACCAAGCCGCACGTGAACGTCGGCACCATCGGTCACGTCGACCACGGCAAGACCACCCTGACGGCGGCCATCACGACCGTTCTGTCGACCAAGTTCGGTGGCGAAGCCAAGGGCTACGACCAGATCGACGCGGCACCTGAAGAAAAGGCTCGCGGCATCACGATCAACACGGCGCACGTCGAGTACGAAACGGAAACGCGTCACTACGCGCACGTTGACTGCCCGGGCCACGCTGACTACGTCAAGAACATGATCACGGGCGCGGCGCAGATGGACGGCGCGATCCTGGTCGTGTCGGCCGCTGACGGCCCGATGCCGCAAACGCGTGAACACATCCTGCTGAGCCGCCAGGTTGGCGTGCCGTACATCATCGTCTTCCTGAACAAGGCCGACATGGTTGACGACGCCGAGCTGCTCGAGCTGGTGGAAATGGAAGTTCGCGAACTGCTGAGCAAGTACGACTTCCCGGGCGACGACACCCCGATCGTGAAGGGTTCGGCCAAGCTGGCGCTGGAAGGCGACAAGGGCGAACTGGGCGAGCAAGCGATCCTGTCGCTGGCCCAAGCCCTGGACACGTACATCCCGACGCCCGAGCGTGCCGTTGACGGCGCGTTCCTGATGCCGGTCGAAGACGTGTTCTCGATCTCGGGTCGCGGCACCGTGGTGACCGGCCGTATCGAGCGCGGCGTGATCAAGGTCGGCGAAGAAATCGAAATCGTCGGTATCACCCCGACGGTCAAGACGACCTGCACCGGCGTGGAAATGTTCCGCAAGCTGCTGGACCAAGGTCAAGCCGGCGACAACGTGGGCATCCTGCTGCGCGGCACCAAGCGTGAAGACGTCCAGCGCGGCCAGGTTCTGGCCAAGCCGGGCTCGATCACCCCGCACACGGACTTCACCTCCGAGGTGTACATCCTGTCCAAGGAAGAAGGCGGCCGCCACACCCCGTTCTTCAACGGCTACCGTCCCCAGTTCTACTTCCGCACGACGGACGTGACGGGCACGATCGACCTGCCGGCCGACAAGGAAATGGTTCTGCCGGGCGACAACGTGACGATGACCGTCAAGCTGCTGGCCCCGATCGCCATGGAAGAAGGCCTGCGTTTCGCCATCCGTGAAGGCGGTCGTACCGTCGGCGCCGGCGTCGTCGCCAAGATCCTGAAGTAATCCGGATCACTTAAGCAGCACACAACCAGCGAGGGCCTATCAAAGCCCTCGCCTCTCGTTCTTTAGGAAACGCCATGAAAAACCAAAAGATCCGTATCCGCTTGAAGGCTTTCGATTACAAGCTGATCGATCAATCGGCCGCTGAAATCGTCGACACCGCCAAGCGCACGGGCGCCGTTGTCCGCGGCCCGGTGCCGCTGCCCACGCGTATCCGTCGTTACGACGTGCTGCGTTCGCCGCACGTCAACAAGACGTCGCGTGACCAGTTCGAAATCCGCACCCATCAGCGCCTGATGGACATCGTTGACCCCACCGACAAGACCGTTGACGCCCTGATGCGTCTGGACCTGCCGGCCGGCGTCGACGTCGAAATCGCGCTGCAATAAGGCGCTCCCGGGTCCGCCACCTTCGCCGGTGGGCTCGTGAAGAATGGCCGCAATCCCTCGGGACTGCGGCCATTTTGTTTTTGCGCCACAACCCTGGCGTGCTGGCAGCGGGCATAGGTCCTTTTACGCTAAGTGCTTGTGCTGCCTGAAAAAAACGTGCTAATATGCCAAGCTTGCCATTTTGTGGCAGGTCTAACTATGGTGAGGCGCGCGCAAGTCCGGGATTTTCCGGGCCGGCAACCCCAAGCCAGGTTGAACATAGTCGTAGGGCAAAGGCCGTTACCTTTTGCCTGATTAGCCCCGACCAATCGCAGTCGGGAATGGAGAAAACGATGTCGAATTCGACACCCACGCCCGCCGCTCATCGGCTGGGGCTGGTGGGTCGCAAGGTCGGCATGACCCGCATTTTTACCGAGGAAGGTGAATCCATCCCGGTGACCGTGCTGGACGTGTCGAACAACCGCGTGACCCAAGTTAAGTCGCTGGAAACCGACGGCTACGCCGCGATCCAGGTGGCTTATGGCGCTCGTCGCGCCTCGCGCGTGCCGCAAGCACAAACGGGCCACTACGCCAAGGCCGGCGTTGAAGCCGGTAGCATCCTCAAAGAATTCCGCCTTGATCCCGCTCGCGCCGCTGAATTTGCGGCCGGTTCCGTGATCGCCGTGGAATCGGTGTTCGAAGCCGGCCAACAGGTCGACGTCACGGGCACCACCATTGGTAAGGGCTTTGCCGGTACCATCAAGCGCCACAACTTCGGCTCGCAACGCGCCTCGCACGGTAACTCCCGTTCGCACCGCGTTCCCGGCTCGATCGGCCAAGCTCAAGATCCGGGCCGCATTTTCCCGGGTAAGCGCATGGCGGGTCACCTGGGTGATGTCACCCGCACCGTTCAAAACCTCGACGTCGTTCGCGTTGACGTGGAGCGCGGCCTGCTGCTGGTCAAGGGCGCTGTCCCCGGCCACGCTGGCGCCGATATCGTCGTGCGTCCGGCCATCAAGGCCCCGGCCAAGAAGGGAGCGTAAGTAAATGGATCTCAAGCTCCTGAACGACCAAGGTCAGGCCGCGACTTTCAGCGCGCCCGACACGATCTTCGGCCGTGACTTCAACGAAGCGCTGATTCACCAGATCGTGGTGGCTTTCCAAGCCAACGCCCGTGCCGGCAACCGCGCTCAGAAGGATCGCTCGGAAGTCAAGCACTCGACCAAGAAGCCCTGGCGCCAGAAGGGTACCGGCCGCGCTCGCGCCGGTATGACCTCGTCGCCGCTGTGGCGTGGCGGTGGTCGGATTTTCCCGAACTCGCCGGAAGAGAACTTCAGCCAGAAGGTCAACAAGAAGATGTACCGCGCCGGGATCCGCTCGATCCTGTCGCAGC
This sequence comes from Achromobacter ruhlandii, assembly GCF_002082135.1. Classification (NCBI taxonomy): domain Bacteria; kingdom Pseudomonadati; phylum Pseudomonadota; class Betaproteobacteria; order Burkholderiales; family Alcaligenaceae; genus Achromobacter; species Achromobacter ruhlandii. The sequence continues at coordinate 6,288,074 of NZ_CP017433.1, read as the reverse complement.
TGGCTCGTGAAGACCGCATCGCCGTCGTCGAATCGTTCGATCTGGAATCGCCCAAGACCAAGGCCGCCGCTGCAAAGCTGAAGAGCCTGGGCCTGGACTCGGTCCTGATCATCACCGACAACGTCGATGAAAATGTTTACCTCGCCACCCGCAACCTGCCGCACGTTGCCGTTGTCGAGCCCCGTTATGCCGATCCGTTGTCGCTGGTCCACTACAAGAAAGTGCTGATCACCAAGCCGGCCATCGCTCAACTCGAGGAGATGCTGGGATGAACGCTGAACGCTTGATGCAAGTCATTCTGGCTCCGATCGTGACCGAAAAGGCCACGTTCGTCGCTGAGAAGAATCAGCAAGTCGCTTTCCGTGTCGTGGCTGACGCTACCAAGCCGGAAATCAAGGCTGCCGTCGAACTGCTCTTCAAGGTGCAGGTCGAGTCCGTGCAGGTCCTCAACCGTAAGGGCAAAGTCAAGCGCTTTGGCCGATTCGTTGGCCGTCGTCGCGACGAGCGCAAGGCCTACGTTTCGCTCAAGGACGGCCAGGAAATCGACTTTGCGGAGGTGAAGTAAATGGCCCTCGTAAAAGTTAAGCCGACTTCGGCTGGCCGCCGTGGCATGGTGAAGGTTGTCAGCCCGAACCTGCACAAGGGTGAGCCCTACGCGCCGCTGCTGGAAAAGAAGACCCGTGGTTCGGGCCGTAACAACAACGGTCACATCACGATCCGCCACCGTGGCGGCGGTCACAAGCAACACTACCGTGTCGTCGACTTCCGTCGCGACAAGGACGGCATCCCCGCGAAGGTCGAGCGTCTGGAATACGACCCGAACCGTACGGCGCACATCGCTCTGCTGTGCTACGCCGACGGCGAGCGTCGCTACATCATCGCTCCGCGCGGCCTGGAAGTGGGCGCCACGCTGATCTCGGGCATCGAAGCCCCGATCCGCGCCGGCAACACGCTGCCGATCCGCAACATCCCGGTGGGTACGACGATTCACTGCGTCGAAATGCTGCCTGGCAAGGGTGCCCAGATGGTCCGTTCGGCCGGCGCTTCCGCCGTCCTGCTGGCCCGCGAAGGTACCTACGCTCAAGTGCGTCTGCGCTCGGGTGAAGTTCGCCGTGTGCACATCGAATGCCGTGCCACCATCGGTGAAGTCGGTAACGAAGAACACAGCCTGCGCCAAATCGGCAAGGCCGGTGCAATGCGTTGGCGCGGTGTCCGCCCGACGGTTCGTGGCGTGGCCATGAACCCGGTCGACCACCCGCACGGTGGCGGTGAAGGCCGTACCGGTGAAGCACGCGAACCGGTCAGCCCGTGGGGCACTCCGGCGAAGGGTTACAAGACCCGTCGCAACAAGCGGACGAACAATATGATCGTCCAACGGCGCAAGCGCAAGTAAGAGGCGAACACTATGTCACGTTCGATCAAGAAAGGCCCGTTTGTCGATGCTCACCTGATCAAAAAGGTGGACACGGCCGTCGCGGGCAAAGACAAGAAGCCGATCAAGACCTGGTCGCGTCGCTCGACGATCCTGCCCGAGTTCATCGGTCTGACGATCGCTGTGCACAACGGCAAGCAGCATGTTCCCGTTTACATCAACGAGAACATGGTCGGTCACAAGCTGGGCGAGTTCGCGCTGACCCGTACGTTCAAGGGTCACGCCGCGGACAAGAAGGCGAAGAGGTAAGCGATGGAAACTACTGCCATTATCCGTGGGGTTCACATCTCCGCTCAAAAGACGCGTCTGGTTGCGGATCTGATCCGCGGCCAGAAGGTCGGCCGTGCGCTCGAGATCCTCACCTTCTCGCCGAAGAAGGCCGCCGCCATCCTGAAGAAGGCTGTCGAGTCTGCCATCGCCAACGCCGAGCACAACGACGGCGCCGATATCGACGAACTGAAAGTCACCACGATCTTCGTGGACAAGGCTCAGTCGATGAAGCGCTTCTCCGCTCGCGCCAAGGGCCGCGGCAACCGTATCGAGAAGCAGACCTGCCACATCACGGTCAAGGTCGGAGCTTAAGGAGTCACGATGGGTCAGAAAATTCACCCCACTGGGTTCCGTCTCGCGGTCACCCGTAATTGGTCCTCGCGTTGGTTCGCCGACGACAAGGCCTTCGGCAGCATGCTGGCCGAAGACATCCGCGTCCGCGAGTACCTGAAGAAGAAGCTCAAGAGCGCCTCCGTCGGTCGCGTGATCATCGAGCGTCCCGCCAAGAATGCCCGCATCACCGTCTACTCGGCTCGTCCGGGCGTGGTGATCGGCAAGCGCGGCGAAGACATCGAAAGCCTGAAGGCTGATCTGCAGCGCCTGATGGGCGTGCCCGTGCACGTCAACATCGAAGAAATCCGCAAGCCGGAAACCGATGCTCAACTGATCGCCGACTCGATCTCGCAACAGCTCGAGAAGCGCATCATGTTCCGCCGCGCCATGAAGCGCGCGATGCAGAACGCCATGCGTCTGGGTGCCCAAGGCATCAAGATCATGAGCTCGGGCCGTCTGAACGGTATCGAAATTGCTCGCACCGAGTGGTATCGCGAAGGCCGTGTGCCGCTGCACACCCTCAAGGCCAACATCGACTACGGCACCTCCGAAGCCCACACCACGTACGGCGTGATCGGCATCAAGGTCTGGGTCTACAAGGGCGACATGCTGGCCAACGGCGAACTGCCGCCGGAAACCGCCGCCCCGCGTGAAGAAGAACGTCGTCCGCGCCGCGCTCCGCGTGGTGATCGTCCGGACGGTGCTCGCACCGGTCGTCCGGGTGGTCGTGGCCGTGGTCCCCGCAAGGCGGACGCTGCTCCGGCGCCTGAAGGAGAATAACCATGCTGCAACCCTCTCGCAGAAAGTATCGCAAAGAGCAGAAGGGCCGCAACACCGGTCTGGCGACCCGTGGCACCCACGTGTCGTTCGGCGAATTCGGTCTGAAGGCCACCGGCCGTGGCCGTCTGACCGCTCGCCAGATCGAAGCCGCTCGTCGTGCCATCAACCGTCACATCAAGCGCGGCGGCCGCATCTGGATTCGCATTTTCCCGGACAAGCCCATCTCGCAAAAGCCTGCCGAAGTCCGTATGGGTAACGGTAAGGGCAACCCGGAGTACTGGGTCGCCGAGATTCAGCCCGGCAAGGTGCTCTACGAAATGGAAGGGGTTAGCGAAGAGCTCGCGCGTGAAGCTTTCCGCCTGGCCGCTGCCAAGCTGCCGATTTCGACCACGTTCGTCGCGCGTCATATCGGTGCTTAAGGAGTACTAAGACATGAAAGCCAGCGAACTCCGTTCGAAAGACGCCGCCGAGCTCGGCAAAGAGCTCGAAAGCCTGCTGAAGGCACAATTCGGTCTGCGTATGCAGAAGGCCACGCAGCAGCTTGCCAACACCAGCCAGCTGCGTAACGTGCGCCGCGACATCGCGCGCGTGCGTACCTTGCTGACCGAGAAGGCAGGGAAATAAAGATGAGCGAAACTCAAAACACCCAAGTGGCCAAGCGCCAGCGTACGCTGGTCGGCAAGGTCGTCAGCAACAAGATGGACAAGACTGTCGTCGTTCTGGTTGAACGCCGCGTCAAGCACCCCATCTTCGGCAAGATCATCATGCGTTCCGCGAAGTACAAGGCGCACGATGAGTCGAACCAGTACAACGAAGGCGATACGGTTGAAATCGCTGAAGGCCGTCCCATCTCGCGCTCGAAGTCGTGGCGTGTGGTGCGTCTGGTTGAAGCCGCGCGTATCATCTAAGTGAAGATTTCGGAACGGTTCGCCGTTCTGAGGTAAAACGGCAAGGGTTCAGGCCCTTGCCGTTTTTTTTCGTCTCGCGGCTTCGTTTTGGAATGGGTTGTCCAAGGACATCATGCGCGGTTTCAGGAAAGCGATTGTGCACGGCGGGTGGGTCGCCATGGGTGTGCTGACGGCAGGCACGGGTGCCCAGGCCGCGGATGCGGAACGAGGCGGGCCGGCGGCGCCGGTGGCTACCGCCCCCGCGGACGCCCAGGCAAGGCCGCCAGGTGTCGTGACGCCCAGCGCCGATCCCGCCGCGATCGGCCGCAATGTGCTCAATGCGGGCCCGGATCCGCGCGTGCGGCTGGATGGCCTGTCGCTCGATCACGCGGCCATCTTCGGCACGCAGGATGAGGATGAACAGGCGTTGCTGGACAACGAACGCGCGCTACAGGCGCAGCGGGAGCAACTGCGTGTCCTGGAACGGCTGCTGACGCAGAAGCCGGCGGCGGCGGACCCGTTTCCACCGGCCATGATCCCGCTGACCACCGGCACGCCTATGAATATGGCGCCGCTCGCGCCCGCGCCCTCCGGCTCGCAATTGGTCGGTGGCGAGGCGCAACGCAGCGTGGACCAGATGCAAAGGCGGGTCAACGAAATGCGGCGTGGCGGCGAGGCGCTGAGGCAGGGACCGCGCTGAGCGCGGCTGTTTCCTCAGGCAATTTCGGCGGGCAAGGGCACGGACGGCTTAGCGCGGCCGGGCCAGCTCCCGCAGGCGTCCGGCGACCCCGGTGGGAAAGTAATACACGGACAGCACGAACAAGATGCCCAGCCACAGCAGCCAGCGGTCGGGTTCGAACAACAGGGCCAACGGTGCCACGCTGCCTACGGCATCGTGGATGACGTGCAGACCGTCCTGCAGGTAGCTTTGCGCGAACACGAACAGGCTGGCGCCGATCACTGCGCCGTACATCGTGCCCATGCCGCCGATCACCACCATGAGCAGGATGTTGAGCATGATCTCGAACGATAGCGAGGTGTCCGGCCCGTTGTAGCGCAGCCAGAGCGCATACAGCGCGCCGGCCAGCGTGGCGAAGGCCGCCGCCAGCAGGTTCGACAGGCTGCGGTACAGCACCGTGCGGTAGCCGATCGCTTCGGCGCGGAACGGATTCTCGCGGATCGCCTGCAGCACGCGGCCGAACGGCGAATTGACGATGCGCAGCAGCATCAGGAACAGCACCACGCAAACCGCGGCGATCAGATAGTAGGTGATGATGCGGCCATCGATGTTCACGCCGAACAGCGGTTCGGACAGGGGCCGGAAGGCCGGGCGCAGGGCCTGGGGCACCTTGAAGTTCAGTCCGTCCTCGCCGCCGGTCAGGTCGGACAGCTGTGACACCAGGGTCTGGAATGCCGCCGCCACTGCCAGCGTGATCATGGCGTAGAAGATGGCGCGAACACGCAGGCTGGCCAGGCCGATGATGAGGGCGAACACCAGCGACACGGCCAGGCCCGCGGCCGTGCCCGTCAGCACCGCCAGCCAACCGGCCTCCATGCGGACGCTGGCGATTGCCACGCCGTAGGCGCCGATGCCGAAGAACATGGTGTGGGCGAAGCTGACGATGCCGGTATAACCCAGCAGCAGATCGTAGCTGGCGACCAGGATCACGAATACCAGGATCTTGGCCGCCACGGCCAGCGACTTGGGGCCGGGAAACAGGAAGGGCGCAGCGGCCAGCGCGACGACGATGACGATCAGCATGACCGCCAGCAGCGTGCTGCGCGGAGGATCGCCGGATAGCAGGCGGAAGGACATGGGGCGATTCCTAGCGATTCGTGACCGGGTACACGCCTTGCGGGCGCCACAGCAGGATGGCGACCATCAGCGCGATGTTCGAGAACAGCGCGGCCTTGGGCATCAGGAAGCCGGTGTAGTTGGCCATCAAGCCGACCAGCAGCGCGCCGATCAGGCAGCCCACCGTCGAGCCCAGCCCGCCGATCATGATGACGATGAAGATCAGCACGTTCACCTGCGCGCCCAGCTGCGGCACGATGGATTGCTGGTACAGGCCCCACAGCACGCCGCCCAGACCGGCGAGCATCGAGCCGGCCACGAATACGCCGACGAACAGATGGCGGATGCGGTAGCCCAGGCTCTCGACCATCTCGCGGTCCTCGACCCCGGCGCGGATCAGCAGGCCGAGCTTGGTGCGGTTGAGCAGCCACAGCATGCCGCCCAGCACCGCCAGGCCCACCACCAGCGCGACGATGCGGAATTTCTCGATGGCGGCGTCGCCGACCAGCAGCGCGCCGCGCAACGCCTCGGGCAGGGGCAGCGACAGCGTCTGCGGACCCCACAGCATCTTGATGATCTCTTCGCCGATGATCATGCCGCCCATGGTGATGAGGATCTGCTTGAGGTGCTGGCCATAGACCGGCCGCACGATCACGCGCTCGAACGCCACGCCCACCGCGCCGGCCACCAGCATGCCGACGATCATGGCGGGCAGCACCGCGGCCAGGTTCAGCCACAGGCTGCCGGTCTGGGTCCAGTCGGACATCGCGCCAAGCACCGTGGCCGCCATGTAGGCGCCGATCGCAATGAACAGGCCATGGCCGAAGTTCAGCACATCCATCAGGCCGAACACCAGCGTCATGCCGGAGGCCACGATGAAGATGATCATGCCCATCGCCAGGCCGGCGAAGGTCAGCGTCACCCAGGTCGAGAACGAGCCGACCAGCGGCAGCGCGATGGCGGCCAGCGCCAGCACCAGCAGCACCGGGCGCAGGTCCGCGCGGGTTTGCGGCAGCGGCGTATCGATATCGGCGGCGCTCATTGGTGCGCTCCCAGCGACAGGCCCAGCAGGCGGGTCTGCAGCGCGTCGTCGTGCGCCAGCTCGGCCATGCCGCCGGCGTGCACCACCCGGCCGTTGTCCATGACCGCGACGTGGTCGCCCACCTGGCGCGCGAAATTGAAGTTCTGCTCCACCAGCAGGATGGTGGTGGAGGCCTGCTTGAGTTCGATAAAGGCGTCGATCATGTTCTGGATGATGGCGGGCGCCAGGCCCTTGCTGGGCTCGTCGACCAGCAGCAGGCGGCGCGGCTCGATGATGGCGCGCGCGACCGCCAGCATCTGCTTCTGGCCGCCCGACAGCTTGCCGGCGGGGTACAGCCAGAATTTGCGCAGCGCGGGGAAGAAGCCGAAGATCCATTCCAGCCGCGCGGTGTCCAGCTGCGCGGCGCTTCGCGCCTGGCGCGCGGCCAGCAGGATGTTCTCTTTCACCGACAGGTCGGCGAAGATGCCCATGTTCTCCGGCACGTAGGCGATGCCCTGGCGCGCCATGTCGGGCGGCGAGGTGCGCACGCCCGGGCCGCCGACCGCGGCGCCGTCAAAGCCGATGTGGCCCTGTGTCGCCTTCCACAGGCCCATGATGGTGCGCAGCGTAGTGGTCTTGCCCGCGCCATTGCGGCCCAGCAGCATGGTGACGCCCGCGGCGGGAACCGCCAGGTCCACGCCGTGCAGGATGTGATACGCGCCGATGTGCGTGTGCACGTCCTTCAGTTCCAGCAAGGTGGCCGCGCTCATGTCGTCTTCTCCGGCAGGGCGGCGCCCAGGTAGGCCTGCTGCACGATCGGCGAGGCGATCACCTCGGCGGGCTCGCCGTCGGCCATCAATTCGCCGTTGTGCAGCACCACGATGCGGTCCGCCAGTTCGCGCACCACGTCCATCTTGTGTTCCACCAGCAGGATCGTCTTGGACGCGTCGGCCTTGATCTCGCGGATCAGGTCCAGCACCACGGGCACGTCGTCCACGCTCATGCCAGCGGTGGGTTCGTCGAACATGAACACCTGCGGCTCCAGCGCGATCAGCATGGCGATCTCGAGCTTGCGCTGGTCGCCGTGCGGCAGGTCGGCCGCAGCCTGGTCGCGGCGGGCCGTCAGGCGGGTGCGTTCGAGCAGCGCGTCGGCGCGCGCCAGCAGCGCCCGGTCATCGTCCCAGGTGCGCCAGAAGCGGATCTGGCGCCAGCCCAGGCCCTGCTGGCGCGACTGCAGCGCCAGCCGCACGTTCTCGCGCACCGACAGGCGCGGGAACAGCTGCGTCAGCTGGAAGGCGCGCCCCAGGCCGGCATGCATGCGCGCTGGCGCCGACAGCCCGGTCAGGTCGCGGCCGTTCAGGTGCACCGAACCGGCGCTGGCGCGCAGCTGCCCCGAGATCAGGTTGAAATAGGTGGTCTTGCCCGCGCCGTTGGGCCCGACGATGGCCGTCAGGCTGCCCGGCGCGAAGCGGCAGCTCACCGCGTTGACGGCCACGTGGCCGCCGAAGCGGATCGTGAGCGATTGGGTTTCCAGCATGAAGGGCAGGGCTCAGCGTTTGTTCTGGATCGGCACCGCCATCTGGTCGGGCGTGATTTCCTTGACCAGATCCTGCACCGCCCACGGCACCGAGGCGTCGTTCTTGATGCGGAAGTGGTACATCGACTGCATGGCCTGGTGGTCTTCCGGGCGGAAGGTCATCTTGCCCTTGGGCGTGTCGAAGCTCATGCCTTCCATCGTCTTGATGAGCGTGTCGGTGTCGCTCTTGCCGGCGCTCTTGTTCAGCGCGGTGACGATGGCGATGGCGGCGGACATGCCGCCGGCGGTGAAGAAGTCCGGCGGCTGCCCGTAGCGCTTCTGGTGCTCGGCCACCAGCCAGTCGTTGATCGGGTTCTTGGGGATGCCGTAGTAGTAATAGGTCGCGCCTTCCATGCCGGCCAGCGATTTGAGCGGCGTCATCGCGGCCAGCGTGTTGCCGCCGGTGGCGATCTCGATGCCGAAGCGCTTGGGGTCGAGATCGGCGATCTTGAACGGATTGCCGGCGCCGGCCCACAGGATGAAGATGATCTTGCGGCCCGGCTTGTCCTTGAGCGCGTCGAACAGGCGTTGCGCGCCGGCGGTGAAGTCGGTGGCGTTGGCCGGCAGGTATTCCTCGTGCACGATCCTGGCCTGCTTGAGCGCGCCCTTGAAGGCCTTGACGCCGTCGCGGCCGAACGCGTAGTCCTGCGCCAGCATGGCGATGGACGTATCCGGCTGGTCGAAGGCGACAGCGTTGGCGATGGCGTCCTGCGACGAATTGCGGCCGGTGCGGAAGATGTACTTGTTCCACTTGTCGCCGGTGATCGAATCGGCCACCGCGGGTTCCACCAGCAGGATCTTCTCGTATTCCTCGGCGATCGGCAGCATGGCCAGCGCCACGCCCGACGAGGTCGGGCCCACCGCGATGTCGGCATTGTCGTCGGCGTAGGCCGAGGCGAGCTGGGCGCGAGCAACGTCGGGCTTGCCCTGGTTGTCCTTCTCGATCACGCGGATCTTGCGCCCGGCCACCGTCATGGTGCCTTGCGTGGCGTATTCCAGGCCCAGCATCAGGCCGTTGTGGGTCTGCTTGGCGTAGGCCTCCAGCGGCCCGGTCTTGTCGTAGACGTGCGCCACCACGAAGTCCTTGGCCATGGCGGCCGAACTCAGGCACAGGCCGGCCAGCGCGGCGAGCAGGATGCGTTTCATGGGAGTCTCCTTGGTTCTAGTAGGCGCCGGCGGCTGCGTCGGCGGCCGGCGTGGCGAGAAATTGGCGGACGGCCTCGATCTGCGGCGCGACGTTCAAGGCCGGCGCATGACCGCAGTCAGGGAAGTCGATGCGCCGGGCGCGCGGGCCGCGGCGGGTCATGGCCTCGGCGACCTCGGGCAGCAGCAGGTCGGAATCGGCGCCGCGCAGCAGCAACAGCGGCAGGCGCAGCGTGTCGTATTCGGCCCAGCGTTCATAGTCCGCCGGGTGGTGGTGGAACTGGCCGACGATGGCCGGATCGTAATGCGCCGTGACGCGGCCGTCGGGCAGGCGGCGCACCGAGGTCTCGGCCATGCGGCGCCATTGCTCATCGCTCTGCCAGCCATAGGGCTTGTAGGCGGCGCGCAGCCAGGTCTCCAGTTCGGTGACGGTGTCGAAGGCCGGCGGATTGCCGGCATAGGCCAGGATGCGGTCGATGGCCGGCTGCGGCAGCGACGGCCCGATGTCGTTGACCACCAGGTGCGAGATGCGGTCCTTGAGCGTGGTGGCGGCGGCGTACATGCCGGTGGCGCCGCCCATCGAGGTGCCGACCCAGCGCACCCGGTCCAGCCCCAGGCCGTCGAGCAGGGCGCGCGCCAGCCGGGCGTAGAAGTCCAGCCGGTACTCGGCCGCCGGATCGGGGCTCCATTGCGACAGCCCACGGCCGATCGTGTCGGGGCAGATGATGCGGTAGTCGCCGGCCAGCGCCCGCGCCAGCTCGTCGAAGTCGCGGCCGGTCCGGGCCAGGCCGTGCCACATGATGAGCGCGGGGGCGTCCGGACGGCCCCATTCGGTGTAATGCAGCTCGCGGCCTTCGCAGCGCAGATAGCGCGAAGCCGGCGTGTGGCGAGCGGCCTGTACGGGCGCGTTGGCCATGCGTCTCCTCCCGGGTTGTCCAGGTTGTATGCTTGTGGCGCTGACTATAGACTTGCGCCAGGCGCGGCCACAATGCGCCGGACCACCCGCGGCAGGGTGAGTCAAGAATATGTAGACGCAGGGTCACGAGCCCCCGCCGACCCCCGCGAACCAGGAGACCGCGCCATGCCCGACACGGAATTCGCCACTTCGGCCATCGCTGGCGCCGAGCGGTACGAGCAATGGCGCGCGGCCCTGTCGGATGCCTTCGGGCCGTTCGAGGTGCACCAGGGACAGGCCGGCCAGTTCGCCGGTCATGTGCGCTATGTGCGGCGCGCCAGCCTGCAGTTCAACGACCTGCACTATCAGGGACAGAAGATCGAGCGCACCGCCGGCAATGCCTCGCGGCTGGACCAGGAGTTCTACACCTTCGGCCTGCCGCTGGCCGGGCCGCTGGCCGTGGTGCAGCAGGGCCGCGAATTCCAGGTCGAGCCCGGCTGCGTCTACCTGATGAACCAGAGCCTGCCTTACCAGGCCACCGCGCTCGGCGCCGACGGCTACCGCAGCCTGAGCGTGTCGTTCCCGCGCAGCGCGCTGTCGCAGCGCGATTCGCGCATCGGCCCCTTCTACAAGCTGCGCGTCGATGACGGGTCGCCGCGCGGCGCGATGCTGGCCAGCTACATGGACCACCTTTTCAAGGGGCTGGACGGCTGGTCGCCGGCGGAGGCGGCCGAACTGGGCGAACGGCTGATCGACCTGATCGTGCTGTTCCTGGTGCAGCCGGGGCAGGGCCACGCCTCGGAAGCCGACAGCAGCGTGACCATGGCGCATCGCCAGCGCGCCATGGCCTACATCCGCCAGCACCTGGCCGACCCGGCGCTGTCGCCGCAGCGGGTGGCGCAGGGCTGCGGCCTGTCGGTGGCCTACCTGCATCGCATCTTCCAGGCGGGCGACCTGTCGGTGGAAAGCTTCGTCTTCGACCAGCGCCTGGAGCGCTGCCGCGAACTGCTGCTGAACCCGGCGCAACGCCACCGCGGCATCGCCGAGCTGGCGTACCAGGCCGGCTTCGCCCATCCCTCGCATTTCAGCCGGCTGTTCAAGCGCCGCTTCGGCGTGTCGCCGCGCGAATGGCGCGCGCGCGGCTAGGTTCGCGCCGCGCACTGACAAGGCCCGCTCGCGCGGGCCTTGTCGCATCGGGCCAGCGCCCCGTGTTCGATCAGAACGGCGACGGCGTGGTCGACAGGTTGACCAGGCTGTTGGTCTTCAGGTCCAGGCGGATGTGCTCCGACGGCAGGCCATCGGCCAGCTTCAGCATGATCGCCATCAGCGGCTTGAAGCGCGCCTTGAACATGTCGGCCGGCGTGTTGGCGTCGCTGACCCGGTCGCCGTTCATCTGCATGCTGGCGTTGGTCTGGCTCAGGGCCTGGGCCAGCAGCTTGTACTGGCTGGCGCGCTGCGCCGGGATGTCGGCGTAGGCCAGGTCGCCGGCGTTGGCCAGGCGCACGAAGTCGCCCGCCATGTCCAGCGCCTTCCACTTGGCGAAGTCGGCCAGCTGCATGCCGTTGGCCTGCGCCAGCGCCTGGGCGCGGGTGGTGGCGTCGGCCATGTCGCCGGCGAAGGCCGGGTTGCTGGCGGTCGGGCCGCCCGCGACGTACAGGCAGTTGAAGAACTCGGGCGTCAGCTGGGCGCGGTCGCCGGTGTTCTGCAGTTCGCCCAGCGTCACCGAAGTGCGCAGCTGCGACAGCACCAGCAGGTCGGCGCCGGTCAAAGGGCTCTTGACCAGCTCGCGCATTTCGCAGCGCCAGTCATCGTTCAGCAGGCGCAGGCGCACCAGTTCGCTCATGTAGCGGTAGTTGAAGTCGCCGTAGTCCTTGGCATCCAGAATCGACACGTCCCAGCGCGGCGGCACGGTGTAGGCGTGCTCGGCGCGGTAAAGGTCGAACAGTTCGTCAAAGCGCGGCACCTTGTCCAGGCGGATGGTCTGCAGCTCGATCTGGTCGGGGCCTTGCATCGTCATCAGCTTGTAGGCCGGCACGTAGGCCGCCATCGACGGCGCCTGGATGTTGAACAGCGCCTTGTCGCCGCCGTAGTTGCGCGACGTGGTGTCGTTGAAGTGCATGTGGCCGCCCACGTGCACCTTCAGGCCGGTGTCGGCCAGCGCGCGCGTGGTGTTCTCGGCCGGGCGGCGCACCATCTGCATCTTGTTGGCGCCCAGCAGCGCCTCGATATCGTCCGAGGCGCCGTTGAAGAACTCGGTCATCGGGAAATGGCTGAACGCCACCACCTGCTTGCCCTGCGCCTTGCCGCGCGCCACCACGTCGGCCAGCCACTTGATGACGTGCGCCTTGTGCGTGAGCATCTTGTTGTAGCCCTGGTCGCCCGAGCCGGTGAAATCGTTGGCGCCGTTGCCGGTCGGCACGTAGACGTTCGCGTCGATGCCGACCAGCCACACGCCCTTGACCGGCTCGACCACGTACGAGGTGTCCGGCACCATCTTGCAGAAGGTGTAGTTGGCCGGCTTGTTCGGGCCGCCGGTGCCTTGCGCGCAGATCTCGTACTGGCGGTTGATCCAGCTGGCCTGCGACAACGCGGTGTTGTAGTTGTAGTCCTCGTACTTGTAGCTGCTGTACGGGGTCTCGTAGTACAGGTATTCGGGCTTGGGCATGAAGCCGTGCTGGGTCAGGGCGTCGGTGATGCCCGCGTAGCCCATGTGCAGCACCTCCTCGGTGCAGTAGGTATCGCCCACGCGCGCCCAGTCGCCGGCATAGGGCGTGCTGCAGGCGGCGTTGCCGCCGCGGCTGTAGATCGGCTGCGAGAAGCCGATCGCGCCCGTCGTCGGATCGAGGCCCAGGTAGTCGCTTTTGCCGTTGGCCTGGTTGAACGGCCGCACCGGGTCATGGTTGCCGGGGGCGGCGAAGAACTGGATGCCATGCTTGCGCGTGTAATCGTCCATGATCTTGACCAGGCCGCGCATGTGCACCGGCTGGCCGTCGTCGGAGAAGTCGCCGGGAAGGGCGATGTACTTCACGCCGCGCGCCACCGCGTCGTCCAGCGCGGCCAGGAAGGCGAAGTAGTTCTCGTTGAACAGGCGCGTCGAGGTCAGCTGCGCGTACATCGTGCGGATGGTGGCGTTGTCGCCGCGCTTGGGGTTCGGGATGCCCGGGAACGAGCCGTCCTTGAAGTCCGCGTAGACATCGTGGAAATGGATGTCCGGCATGAAGGCGACCTGCACCGCGGCGGGTTGCGCCACCGGCGGCGTCTCGGCAACCGGGGAGGTGTCGTTGTCGTCGTCCTTGTCGCCGCCACAGGCGGCCACCAGGCTGATGAGCGCGGCCGCGCCCAGCGCGCGCGCGCTTTGCTGATATCGATGCATTGTGCTTCTCGGGTTGGAACAAGTTTTTCTTCAGGCGTGGCTTCCCTGTTCCTGGGAGATGCCGCCCGCGAGTGAGGCGCAATCCTCGCCGGCCAGGGTTACAGCAACATGAAAGAATGGCGCCAAAATGAATGGGGTTGCTTGCGCGCGGGCAAAAAAAAAGCCCCGCAAGGGGCTTTTCTGGGGGCGAAGCGCCGAGGTCAGATGTGCGTGATGTACTTCGTGACCAGGTAGCCGTCGAACGTTTCCAGGCCGCCTTCGCTGCCGATGCCGCTGTCCTTGATGCCGCCGAACGGCGTCTCGGCCAGCGCGCTGCCGAAATGGTTGATGTTGACCATGCCGGCTTCCAGGCCGTTGGAGACCTTGGTGGCGGTCTGCAACGAGTTGGTGAAGACGTAGGAAGACAGGCCGAACGGCAGGCTGTTGGCGCGCGCCAGCACTTCATCGGTGTCCGTGAAGCGAACCACCGGCGCGACCGGACCGAAGGGTTCCTCGGTCATCAGCATGGAGTTGTCGGGCAGGTCGGTCACCACCGTGGGGGCGAAGAAGAAGCCCTTGCGGTCCAGCGGGCCGCCGCCGACCACCACCTTGCCGCCATGCTTCTTGGCGTCGTCGATGAAGGCGCTCATGGCGGGCACGCGGCGCTCGTGCGCCAGCGGGCCCATGTCGGTGCCGGCTTCCAGGCCGTCGCCAACCTTGACGTTCTTGAGCACGTCGGAGAAACGCGCCAGGAATTGCTCATAGGCGCCGTTCTGGACGTAGAAACGGGTCGGCGAGACACACACCTGGCCGGCGTTGCGGATCTTGAACTTGGCCAGCATGGTGGCGGCGCGGTCGATGTCGGCGTCGTCGAACACCAGCACCGGCGAGTGGCCGCCCAGTTCCATCGTGACGCGCTTCATGTGCGCGCCGGCCAGCGCGGCCAGCTGCTTGCCCACCGGCACGGAACCGGTGAACGACACTTTGCGCACGATCGGCGAACGGATCAGGTAGTCGGAAATCTTGGCCGGCTCGCCCCAGACGATGTTCAGGCAGCCCTTGGGAAGCCCGGCGTCATGGAACATGCGCGCGATCGCCATGACGGCGCTGGGCGAATCTTCCGGGCCCTTGAGCACGACCGTGCAGCCGGCGCCGAGGGCGGCGGCGATCTTGCGGATGGCCTGGTTGTAAGGGAAGTTCCAGGGCGTGAAGGCGGCGCAGACGCCGATCGGCTCGCGCACCACGATCTGGCGCACGTCGGGGTTGCGCGGCGGGATCACGCGGCCGTAGATTCGGCGGCATTCCTCGGCGTGCCAGTCGGCGTGTTCGGCGCAGGAGGTGACTTCGCCGATGGCCTCGGCCAGCGGCTTGCCCTGGTCCAGCGTCATGTTGCGGCCGATTTCCTTGGCGCGCTCGCGCGACAGGGTGGCGACCTTGCGCAGGATGGCCGAACGATCCATGGGAGAAGATTTCTTCCAGGATTCGAACGCGCGCTGGGCGGCGGCTAGCGCACGGTCCAGATCCGCTTCGGTGGCGTGAGGCAGCTGGCCGAGCACTTCCAGCGTGGCCGGGTTGATGACGTCCTGGGTGCGCCTGCCCTCGCCGGCGACGAATTCGCCGTCGATATACAGCGCCAACTGTTCATACATGCCTGTCTTTCCTTGCGAAATAGGAGTGGGTAGCGATCGCAATCGCCCATGCCAGTCTAAACCAGCTTGTCCGCCGCGGGGAGGGCCAATCCCTGTCGCCGACTTGGAGCCAATGGACGCCTCTTGCGTCGCGGGGGCGGCATGGACAAAATGGTGCATCTTTGGCTGTCTATACAGATACTTATTGTGCAACCTGTCGATACGCGTCCGCCCAGCCAGCCCAGTGCCTATTCCCGTGTCTTTTTCCGTTTCATCGATTGGCTGCGCCACCGTATCGCGCAGGCGTCCCTGGTGGGCGACCGCCCGATCTTCCATAACAGTCAGTTCCCCTGGGTCGCGCGCCTGGAGGCCCAGGCGCCCGCCATCCGCGCCGAGTTGATGGCGTTGCTGGCCGAGCGCGAGCGGCTGCCGTCTTTCCATGAACTGTCCCCGGATGTCGGCATGATCACCTCCGATGATCAGTGGAAGACCTTCGTCTTCATGGGCTATGGCCTGCGTTCCGACCGCAATCTGGCCCGCTGCCCGGCCACGGCGCAGGCGCTGCGCGAAATCCCCGGCCTGCGCACGGCCTTCTATTCGATCCTCGAACCGGGCAAACGCATTCCCCTGCATACCGGTCCCTATAACGGGGTGCTGCGCCTGCACCTGGGACTGCTGGTGCCCGAGCCGGCCGAGCGCTGCTGGATCGAGGTGGGGGGCGAGCGCTACCACTGGAAGGAGGGCGAGGCCGTGGTGTTCGACGACCTGTATCCGCACCAGGTGCACAACGACACGGACGGCACCCGCGCCGTGTTGTTCGTCGACTTCGAGCGTCCCTGTCGTGCCCCGATCCGTTGGCTGAACCGGCTGGTGCTGATGGCGGCGCCCTTCACCGACGAGATCCGGCGTGGCAAGGCCAACCACGACGCCTGGGAGCGGAACTACTATCGAAATAAAACGGGGGCGGATTAAAGCGGCATCCTCGGCGGGGGCAACGCGACAGTTGTCCACAGGCACTGTCGTGTATTTGCTCTCTCTTTCACAAAGGGCTTGCGCTCAAAATCTAACCAGGCTAGAATGGTCAGCTTTCCCAGATTGTCGATTGGCCTGGAACTAGCCGGGCCAACGTGTTGGGGGAATACCCGCAGGATTTCAACCCAGGGTCGTTGCGTTGCCACCAGCTGATGGTTTCAGGGCGAAAGCTCAAGACCAGCCAGCAACAAAGCAGGGCGGCTGACCTGACGGGACCAAAACTGGCAGGAATTGCAGTGTTCCCTTTTTTGGGGAAAACCGTATTTCCAGTTAAGTTGGAACAGGAAAAATCATGATCCAAATGCAGACCACGCTGGACGTGGCCGATAACACTGGTGCGCGTCATGTCATGTGCATTAAGGTGCTCGGTGGCTCCAAGCGCCGTTATGCCGGTATCGGCGACATCATCAAGGTGAGCGTCAAAGATGCGGCTCCGCGCGGACGCGTCAAGAAAGGCGAAATTTACAATGCCGTGGTGGTTCGTACCGCCAAGGGCGTGCGCCGTAAGGACGGTTCGCTGATTCGTTTCGGTGGCAATGCCGCCGTGTTGCTCAATGCCAAGCTGGAGCCCATCGGCACCCGCATCTTCGGACCCGTTACGCGTGAACTGCGTACCGAGAAGTTCATGAAGATCGTGTCGCTGGCCCCGGAAGTGCTGTAAGGAGCCCTACGATGAACAACATTCGTAAAGGCGACGAAGTCATCGTCCTGACCGGCCGCGACAAGAAGCGTCGCGGTACCGTGCTGGCGCGCGTCGATGCCGACCACGTCCTGGTCGAAGGCGTCAACGTCGTCAAGAAGCACGTGAAAGCCAACCCGATGGCCAACAACCCGGGTGGCATCGTCGAAAAGACCATGCCGATCCACATCTCGAATGTGGCGCTCTTCAACCCCGCCACCGGTCGTGGCGACCGCGTCGGCGTGCAAGAAGTCGAAGGCCGCAAGGTTCGCGTGTTCCGTTCCAATGGTGCCGTTGTCGGCGCCAAGGCGTAAGGGGCGATAGACATGTCTCGTTTGCAAGATTTCTACAAGAGCAAGGTCGCTGGCGACCTGCAGGCCAAGTTCGGCTACAAGAGCGCCATGGAAGTGCCGCGCATCACCAAGATCACCCTGAACATGGGTGTCTCGGAAGCCGTCGCCGACAAGAAGGTCATCGAGCACGCTGTCTCGGACCTGACCAAGATCGCTGGCCAAAAGCCTGTCGTGACCAAGACCAAGAAGGCTATCGCCGGTTTCAAGATCCGCGAAAACTACCCGATCGGTTGCATGGTCACGCTGCGTGGTCAACGCATGTACGAATTCCTGGATCGCCTGGTGGCGGTTGCGCTGCCTCGCGTGCGCGACTTCCGCGGCATCTCGGGTCGTGCTTTCGACGGCCGTGGCAACTACAACATCGGGGTGAAAGAGCAGATCATTTTCCCCGAAATCGAGTACGACAAGATCGACGCGCTGCGTGGGCTGAACATCAGCATCACCACCACCGCGAAGACCGACGAAGAAGCCAAGGCGCTGTTGACGGCCTTCAGCTTCCCGTTCCGTAACTAAGGGGCTGATGACGTGGCTAAACTTTCCCTCATCAATCGCGACATCAAGCGCGCCAAGCTGGCTGACAAGTTCGCCGCCAAGCGCGCTGAGTTGAAGTCGATCATCGACGACCAGTCGAAGACCGACGAAGAACGTTACCAAGCTCGGCTCAAGCTGCAACAGCTGCCGCGCAATGCCAACCCGACGCGTCAACGTAACCGTTGCGTGGTCACCGGTCGTCCGCGCGGTGTGTTCCGCAAGTTCGGCCTGACGCGCCACAAACTGCGTGAAATGGCGATGAAGGGTGAAATCCCCGGCATCACCAAGGCCAGCTGGTAGGAGAAAGAATATGAGCATGAGCGATCCCATCGCCGATATGCTGACCCGCATTCGCAATGCGCAGCAAGTGGACAAAGTTACGGTGAGCATGCCCTCCTCGAAGCTGAAGGCGGCCATTGCCGCCGTGCTGAAGGACGAAGGCTACATCGACAGCTTTGAAATCAAGGGCACCCAGGCCAAGCCTGAGCTCGAGATCACCCTGAAGTACTACGCTGGCCGTCCGGTTATCGAGCGCATCGAACGCGTTTCGCGCCCTGGTCTGCGTATCTACAAGGGCCGTACCAGCATTCCTCAGGTCATGAACGGCCTGGGCGTGGCTATCGTGTCGACCTCGCGCGGCGTCATGACCGACCGTAAGGCTCGCGCCAACGGCGTCGGCGGCGAAGTGCTGTGCTACGTGGCCTAAGGAGAAATTCGAATGTCACGTATCGCTAAGTATCCGGTCGACCTGCCCAAGGGTGTCGAAGCCGACATCAAGCAGGATCAGATCACCGTCAAGGGCCCGCTGGGTTCCCTGACCCAAGCCCTGACTGGCGACGTTACGGTTCAGTTGGACAACGGCAAGCTGACGTTTGTCGCCGCCAACGAAACCCGTCACGCCAACGCCATGTCGGGTACCGTGCGCGCGCTGGTGGCCAACATGGTCAACGGCGTGAGCAAGGGATTCGAGCGCAAGCTGAATCTGGTTGGCGTGGGTTACCGCGCCTCGATTCAAGGCGACGCCGTTAAGCTGCAGCTCGGTTTCTCGCACGACGTTTTGCACAAGTTGCCGGCCGGTATCAAGGCCGAATGCCCCACCCAGACGGAAATCGTCATCAAGGGCTCCAACAAGCAAGTCGTCGGTCAGGTGGCCGCTGAAATCCGCGCGTACCGCGAACCCGAACCCTACAAGGGCAAGGGCGTGCGTTACTCGGACGAACGCGTCGTCATCAAAGAAACCAAGAAGAAATAACGGCGCACGCAAGGACGAATCATGGACAAAAAAGTTTCCCGTTTGCGTCGTGCGGTTCCGACCCGCCGGAAGATCAACGAGCTGCGCGTTCATCGCCTCTCGGTTTTCCGCTCGAACCAGCACATCTACGCCAATATCATTTCGCCGGAAGGCGATCGCGTTCTGGTCAGCGCCTCGACGGTGGAAGCCGAAGTGCGCGCCCAGCTGGCTGGCCAGACCGGCCAAGGTGGCAACAAGGCCGCCGCTTCGCTGGTTGGCAAGCGCGTGGCTGAAAAGGCCAAGGCTGCCGGTATCGAACTGGTCGCTTTCGATCGCTCGGGCTTTCGTTACCATGGCCGCGTGAAAGCGCTGGCCGATGCCGCGCGTGAAGCCGGCCTGAAGTTCTAAGCGAGGATCTGTCAAATGGCTAAAGTACAAGGCAAGAACGCCGCGGAAAAAGAGAACGATGACGGCCTCCGCGAAAAGATGATCGCGGTCAACCGCGTGAGCAAAGTGGTCAAGGGTGGTCGCACCATGAGCTTTGCCGCGCTGACCGTGGTTGGCGATGGCGATGGCCGCGTCGGCATGGGCAAGGGCAAGGCGCGTGAAGTGCCGGTGTCGGTTCAGAAGGCTATGGAACAGGCCCGTCGCGGCATGTTCAAGGTGGCCCTGAAGAACGGCACGCTGCACCACACCGTGGTCGGCAAGCATGGCGCCGCCACCGTGCTGATTTCGCCCGCTGCTGAAGGTACCGGCGTCATCGCCGGCGGCCCGATGCGCGCTATTTTCGAAGTGATGGGTGTGCGTAATGTGGTTGCCAAGAGCCTGGGCTCGAGCAACCCCTACAACATGGTTCGCGCCACGTTGAATGGCCTGCGCGCCTCCCTGACCCCGGCGGATGTTGCTGCCAAGCGCGGCAAGACCGTCGAAGAGATCCTGGGGTAAATCATGGCTCAGAAGCAGATCAAAGTGACCCTCGTGCGCTCCGTGATCGGTACCAAGCAATCGCACCGTGACACGGTTCGCGGTCTGGGCTTGGGCCGTATCAACAGCAGCCGCGTGCTGGTCGATACGCCCGAGGTGCGTGGGATGATCCGTAAGGTGGATTATCTCGTTTCCGTCTCGGAAGCCTAAGGAATCACCATGTCGGATATGCAACTTAATACGCTGAAGCCCGCCGAGGGCAGCAAGCACGCCAAGCGCCGCGTCGGCCGTGGCATCGGTTCGGGTCTGGGTAAGACCGCCGGCCGTGGTCACAAGGGTCAGAAGTCGCGCTCGGGCGGTTTCCATAAGGTTGGCTTCGAAGGCGGTCAAATGCCGCTGCAGCGTCGCCTGCCCAAGCGTGGTTTCACCCCGCTCGGTCAGCACCTGTACGCCGAAGTCCGTCTGTCGGACCTGCAAGCCGTGCCCGTCGACGAAATCGACGTGCAAGTGCTGAAGGCGGCTGGCGTGATTGGCCAGGCGGTTCGTTACGCCAAGGTCATCAAGTCGGGTGAACTCTCGCGCAAGGTCGTGCTCAAGGGCATTACCGCGACGGCTGGCGCTCGCGCCGCCATCGAAGCCGCGGGCGGCTCGCTTGCTTGATCACGAGGTGACGAGTGGCTAACGCGCAGGCATTGGGTAAAACCGGAACGCGGTACGGCGACCTCAAGCGCCGCCTCGTGTTCCTGGTGCTCGCCCTGGTGGTTTACCGTTTGGGTACACACATCCCCGTTCCGGGTATCAACCCGGACGCGCTGGCGGACTTGTTCCGTCAGAACCAGGGCGGGATCCTGGGCCTGTTCAACATGTTCTCGGGCGGGGCGCTCTCGCGCTTCTCGATTTTTGCCCTGGGGATCATGCCGTACATTTCGGCATCCATCATCATGCAGTTGATGTCGGTGGTGGTGCCGTCGCTGGAAGCGCTCAAGAAAGAGGGCGAGGCCGGTCGTCGGAAGATTACCCAATACACCCGCTACGGCACGGTCGTGCTGGCGCTGGTGCAGGCAGTGGGCATTTCGGTTGCGCTTGAGTCCCAGCAGGGACTTGTGATCGATCCGGGCATGCTGTTTCGCTTCACGACCGTCGTGACCCTGGTCACCGGCACCATGTTCGTCATGTGGCTGGGTGAGCAGATCACGGAACGCGGTCTCGGCAACGGGATTTCCATCCTGATCTTCGCAGGTATCGTTGCGGGCCTGCCCGCGGCGCTGGCTGCACTGTTGGACCTGGTCCGCACCAACGCGATGTCCGTGCTGTCGGCACTGTTCATCGTGGCCCTGGTGGTGCTGGTTACCGCTTTTGTGGTGTTCGTGGAACGCGGACAGCGCAAGATCACGGTGAACTACGCCAAGCGTCAGGTCGGCAACAAGGTCTACGGTGGTCAAAGCTCGCACCTGCCGCTGAAGCTGAACATGGCCGGGGTGATTCCGCCGATCTTCGCGTCGTCGATCATCCTGTTCCCGGCCACGATCACGAGCTGGTTCTCCAGCAGTGAGAACATGCGCTGGCTTAGCGACCTGGCTGCGGCCCTGTCGCCTCGTCAACCGCTCTACATCACGCTGTATTCGGTCGCGATTATTTTCTTCTGCTTTTTCTACACGGCTCTGGTGTTCAACAGCCGCGAAACGGCGGACAACCTGAAGAAGAGTGGTGCGTTTGTTCCGGGCATCCGTCCGGGCGAACAGACGGCCCGCTACATCGACAAGATCCTGATGCGTCTGACGCTCGCAGGTGCCATCTACATCACGTTGGTATGCCTGTTGCCGGAATTCCTGGTGATGCGGTGGAACGTCCCCTTCTACTTCGGTGGTACGTCTCTGTTGATTATTGTGGTGGTGACGATGGATTTCATGGCGCAGGTCCAGGCCTACATGATGTCTCACCAGTACGACTCGTTGCTCAAGAAGGCTAACTTCAAGGGCGCGGGTTTGCCGATGCGGTAAGCAAAAGATGTCCAAGGACGACGTCATTCAGATGCAAGGCGAGGTTCTTGAGAACCTCCCGAACGCGACATTTCGCGTCAAGCTCGAAAACGGCCACGTGGTGTTGGGCCATATTTCCGGCAAGATGCGTATGCATTACATCCGGATCCTGCCGGGTGACAAGGTCACAGTGGAGCTCACGCCCTATGACCTGACGCGAGCCAGGATTGTTTTCCGCTCCAAGTGAGCGAAACCGGATTACGGAAAATTAGGAGTCAACCATGAAAGTAATGGCATCGGTTAAGCGGATCTGCCGCAACTGCAAAGTTATCAAACGTCACGGCGTGGTGCGCGTTATCTGCACCGACCCGCGTCACAAGCAGCGTCAAGGCTAACTCGGGTTAGCGACTACGCAACGGATTTATTCAAGGAACAGTCATGGCCCGTATTGCTGGCATTAACATTCCGCCGCATCAGCACGCCGAGATCGGCCTGACCGCCATTTTTGGCATCGGTCGTACGCGCGCTCGCAAGATCTGCGAAGCGGCTAACGTCCCGTTTGACAAAAAGGTCAAGGATCTGAGCGACGCTGAACTGGAACGCGTCCGCGAACACGTTGGTGTGTTCACGGTCGAAGGTGACCTGCGTCGTGAAGTGCAGCTCTCGATCAAGCGTTTGATCGACCTGGGAACCTACCGCGGCATGCGCCACAAGCGCGGCCTGCCCGTGCGCGGCCAGCGCACTCGCACCAACGCCCGCACCCGCAAGGGCCCGCGTCGTGCTGCTGCGTCCCTGAAGAAATAATCGAGGAACTGGATTATGGCGAAAGCTTCCACCAGCGGCGCTTCGCGCGTGCGCAAAAAGGTCAAGAAGAACGTCTCGGACGGCATCGCGCACGTTCACGCTTCGTTCAACAACACCATCATCACCATCACCGACCGTCAGGGCAACGCTTTGTCGTGGGCCACGTCGGGCGGTGCTGGCTTCAAGGGTTCGCGTAAGTCGACCCCGTTCGCCGCGCAGGTCGCCGCTGAAACGGCCGGCCGTGTCGCGCTGGAATACGGCATCAAGACGCTGGAAGTGCGTATCAAGGGCCCCGGCCCCGGCCGTGAATCGTCGGTCCGCGCCCTGAACGCGCTGGGCATCAAGATCTCGTCCATCGCCGACATCACGCCCGTTCCGCACAACGGCTGCCGTCCGCCGAAGCGTCGTCGTATCTAAAGGGAATCCACATGGCACGTTATATTGGACCCAAATGCAAGCTCTCGCGCCGCGAGGGTACTGACCTGTTCCTGAAGAGCGCCCGCCGCTCGCTGGATTCCAAGTGCAAGCTGGATTCCAAGCCTGGCCAACACGGCCGCACTTCGGGTGCCCGCACTTCCGACTACGGCCTGCAGCTGCGCGAAAAGCAAAAGCTCAAGCGCATGTACGGCGTGCTGGAAAAGCAATTCCGCAAGTACTTCGCTGAAGCCGAGCGTCGCCGTGGCAACACCGGCGAAACGCTGATCCAGCTGCTGGAATCGCGCCTGGACAACGTCGTCTACCGCATGGGCTTCGGCTCGACCCGCGCCGAAGCTCGCCAGCTGGTGAGCCACCGCGCCATCGAACTGAACGGCCACACCGCCGACATCGCTTCGATGCTGGTCAAGGCTGGCGACGTCATCTCGATCCGCGAAAAGGCCAAGAAGCAAGGCCGTATCAAGGAATCGCTCGACCTGGCCACCAGCATCGGCATCCCCCAGTGGGTGGAAGTCGACACGACCAAACTGACCGGCACGTTCAAGTCGGCTCCCGATCGCGCTGACGTCGCTCGCGACATCAACGAATCGATGGTCGTCGAACTGTACTCGCGTTAATCACGCCTGCCGGCGCCTCCTTCGCAAGGTGCTGGCACGCTGGTTTCGCGACCGGTTTGCAAGTCTCGCAGCAGCCCGCTTTCCGCCTTTTGGCGGGGCGGGCTTTGCGGTAAGTATCGGGCGGCTTTTTGCGCTGCCCGCGTTTCACGTTTCAACCTGTCCATCAGCCTTATCGGTGTAACGAGCCGAGGGTATTGAAAAGGAACACAGTACATGTCCACTCAAGGTTTCCTGAAGCCGCGCTCCATTGAAGTCGAACCGGTCGGCACTCACCATGCCAAGATCGTGATGGAGCCGTTCGAGCGCGGCTACGGCCATACGCTGGGCAACGCCCTGCGCCGCATCCTGCTGTCTTCGATGACCGGCTACGCGCCGACCGAAGTCCAGATGACGGGCGTGGTGCACGAATACTCGACCATCCCGGGCGTTCGCGAAGATGTCGTCGACATCCTGCTGAACCTGAAGGGCGTGGTCTTCAAGCTGCACAACCGTGACGAAGTCACCCTGGTCCTGCGCAAGACCGGCGCCGGCACCGTGCTGGCCAGCGACATCGAGCTGCCGCACGACGTCGAGATCATCAACCCCGGCCACGCCATCTGCAACCTGACGGACGCGGGCAAGCTGGAAATGCAGATCAAGGTCGAGAAGGGCCGCGGCTACGTGCCGGGCAACGTGCGCGCGCTGTCGGAAGACCGCACCCACACCATCGGCCGCATCGTCCTGGACGCCTCGTTCAGCCCGGTCCGCCGCGTCAGCTACGCGGTTGAAAGCGCCCGCGTGGAACAGCGCACCGACCTGGACAAGCTGGTCCTGGACATCGAAACCAACGGCGTCATCTCGCCCGAGGAAGCGGTGCGCCAGTCGGCTCGCATCCTGATGGACCAGATCTCGGTCTTCGCCGCCCTGGAAGGCGCCGGCGATTCGTACGAAGCCCCGGTCCGCGGCACGCCGCAGATCGACCCGGTGCTGCTGCGTCCGGTCGACGACCTGGAGCTGACGGTGCGTTCGGCCAACTGCCTGAAGGCCGAAAACATCTACTACATCGGCGACCTGATCCAGCGCACCGAGAACGAACTGCTCAAGACCCCGAACCTGGGTCGCAAGTCGCTCAACGAGATCAAGGAAGTCCTGGCCGCACGCGGCCTGACGCTGGGCATGAAGCTCGAAAACTGGCCCCCGCTGGGCCTGGAGCGTCCGTAAGTCTTGCAGGGTGGCGCCCCTCTCGCGGGGGCGTTTCCCGCGGCGCCCGGCTTCACCGCCGGGCGGTTTGCGAAACCGTCGTAAAATGCACCGTTTTCCACCGGACCGCGGCCTGATCGCAGGTTGATAGAAGAGCCGGATAACCCGATGGCGGAAACGCCTTCATTAGATTCAAAGGATACTTATCATGCGTCACGGTAATGGCTTGCGTAAGCTCAACCGCACCAGCAGTCACCGTCTTGCCATGTTCCGCAACATGGCCGTTTCGTTGATCACCCACGAAGCCATCAAGACCACGCTGCCCAAGGCGAAAGAACTGCGCCGCGTCATCGAACCCCTGATCACGCTGGGTAAAGAACCCACCCTCGCGAACAAGCGTCTGGCTTTTGCCCGTCTGCGCGATCGCGACGCCGTGGTGAAGCTGTTCGCCGAAATCGGCCCGCGCTACGCGGCCCGCAACGGCGGCTACACCCGCGTGCTGAAGATGGGTTTCCGTCAAGGCGACAACGCGCCCATGGCTTTCATGGAGCTGGTCGACCGTCCGGAAGTCGATGAGGCCGCTGAGGACAGCGCCGAATAAGTTTCGGTGTCTAGATAAGCGACAAGGGCGGGTCTTCGGACCCGCCCTTGTTTTTTGCGCGGCGCTTGCGGGCCGTCCAGGCGGCGCAGGCGCGCCGCACGCTATGAGGCGTACAGTTCCCCTCGCAATTGCGCGGCGGTGGCCGCCAGGGCCTCCTGGGGCGCCTGCGGCGGCATGCGGAAGGTCAGGTCCTGCTGCTCGATGTACTGGGTCGAGGTGACGTCCTGTGGATGATGCATCGGGATCACGTGCGCATGGGTATGCGCGACGTGGATGCCGGTAAAGGCGAAGCCGACGCGGTCCACGCCGTACAGCCGCTTCATGTGGCGGCCGAGCTTCTGCCCCAGGTTGACGATATGGCCGGCCAGGTCGGCGGGCATGTCCTCGTAGTAGGGATAGTGCTGCTTGGGGATGATGAGCGTGTGGCCGGGGCGCACCGGCTGGATGTCCAGGAAGGCCATCAGGCGGTCGTCTTCGTGGATGATGTGGGCCGGGATCTCGTGGCGGGCGATGCGGCAGAACAGGCAGTTATCGGACATGCTTGCCTCGGAGGGAATGGGTGCGCGGTGGCCGCGGGTCTGACTGTCGGCGGGCGTGGGCGGCGATACCGATAAAATACCCCGAGTTACATCCCACACGGGTATTCCCAGGAGGCTCCATGTTGCGCGATGACGACGTCGTGCTGGTCATCAGCAATGCGCCGGACCTGTTGCTGGCCAAGCGCATCGCCCACGTGCTGGTCGAGGATGGCCTGGCCGCCTGCGTGAACCTTGGGGCGCCGGGGCTGTCCATCTACCAGTGGCAAGGCGAGGTGGAAGGGGCCGAGGAAATCCCCATCCACATCAAGACCACCTACGCGCGCCACCCGGCCGTGGTCCAGGCCCTGGCGCAGATGCATCCCTACGACGTGCCCGAAATCATCGTGCTGCCGGTCATCGGCGGCGCGGCGCCCTATCTTGACTGGGTGCGCCAGCAGACGGCCATCGAGCAGAACAAGAGAGACTGATGTTGCAACCCGCGGTCCGAACCGGCGCACCGATGCGTGCCTTTTTTCCCAAGCTGCTGGCGCTGCTGGCCATGGCCATGCTGTGGCTGGCCTGGCACGCGCCGGCGCGCGCCGAGGCCGAGTTCCTCGAACCCGAAAAGGCCTTCGTCTTCAGCGCGGCGATGGCCACGCCGGATACCGTCGAGTTGCGCTTCCGGGTGGCGCCGGGCTATTACATGTACCGCGAGCGCTTCGGCATCAGCATCAGTCCGCTGGGCGCGGCCACGCTGGGCGAGCCGGTCTACCCCAAGGGCGACGTCAAATACGACCCGACCTTCGAGAAGGACATGGAGGTCTATCACCAGGACGTGCTGATCCGCGTGCCGGTGACGCCAGGCGGCCAGCCGTTCACGCTGACGCTGACCGGCCAGGGCTGCGCCGATGCCGGCCTGTGCTATCCGCCGATGGATAGCAGCGTGAAGCTGACGCCGGTGGCGGGCGGCTACGCGCTGGCGGGCGGCGGCGGCGCCTCGGCCGCGCCGGCGGCTTCGGGCGGCGGCCTGAGCGCGCTGGTGAACGCGGGCGACACCGGCCTGGCCGATGCCCTGGGCGGACTGGGCTGGATCAAGACGGCCGGCGTGTTCCTGGTGCTGGGCCTGCTGCTGGCGTTCACGCCCTGCGTGCTGCCCATGATTCCCATCCTGTCCTCGATCGTGCTGGGCGGCGCCAGCCAGGAACGTCCGACGCGCAGCCGCGGCCTGGCGCTGGCAGCGACCTACGTGCTGGGCATGTCGGTGGTCTATACCGCGCTGGGCGTGGCCGCCGGCTTGAGCGGCGCGGGCCTGGCCGCGTGGCTGCAGACGCCGTGGATCCTGACGCTGTTCGCGATCCTGCTGGCGGTGCTGGCGCTGGCGATGTTCGATGCCTTCACCTTCCAGATGCCGTCCGGCATCCAGGCGCGGCTGGCCGAGCGGTCGTCGCGCATTCCAGGCGGCCGTTACACCGGCGCGTTGCTGATGGGCGCGCTGTCGGCGCTGATCGTCGGGCCGTGCGTGGCCGCACCGCTGGCCGGCGCATTGTTGTACATCTCGCAGACTGGCGACGTGGTGTTGGGGGGCTCGGCCCTGTTCGCGATGGCGTGGGGCATGGGCGTGCCGCTGCTGATCGTCGGCGCCTCGTCGGGCGCGCTGCTGCCCAAGGCCGGGCCGTGGATGGATGGTGTCAAGCGGCTGTTCGGCATGCTGCTGCTGGCGACGGCTTGGTGGATGCTGATTCCGGTGGTGCCGACCTGGGTGCAGATGACGGGCTGGGCCTTCCTGGCGATCGTCGGCGCGGTGATGCTGCGCGCGTTCGACGCGTTGCCGGCGGGCGCCGGCTCGGCGCGCATGTTCGGCAAGGGCATCGGCCTGCTGCTGGCCCTGGCCGCCGCCGCGTGGCTGATTGGCGCGGCCAGCGGCGGCCGCGACGTGCTGCAGCCGCTGTCGCATTTTGCCTCCGGCGGCCCGGCGGCCTCGGGCGCCGCCGCGCATGCTGGCGAGCTGCAGTTCAAGCGCGTGCGCAACAACGCCGAGCTGGACGCGCTGCTGGCCGCGAGCACGCAGCCGGTGATGCTGGACTTCTACGCCGACTGGTGCGTGTCGTGCCGCGAGATGGAGCGCTTCACCTTCACCGATCCGGGCGTGGCGCAACGCATGGCCGGCATGTTGCTGGTGCAGGCCGACGTGACCGCCAACAATGCCGACGATCGGGCGTTGCTCAAGCGTTTCCGCCTGTTCGGCCCGCCGGGGATCATGTTCTTCGAACCCGGCGGCAAGGAATTGCCGGACGCGCGCGTGGTGGGCTTCCAGGACGCCAAGCGCTTCACCGAGTCGCTGGACCGCGTGCTATTGCGTTGAGCGGCGGCCGGCCGCTACCATGAGGGTTCGCGCCGCGTGGGCGGCGCCTCCAACCCCTCAGGCCGGCGCCCGTGACGTCTCCGACAGTCGATGCAAGCCAGGACCGCACCGGTCTGATCTATCTGCAATTGATGTTCGTGATGGCCACCTGGGGCCTGAACATCGTCTCCATCAAGTATCTGACGCAGCACATGGATATCCGCGCCCTGGCGGCCTTGCGGATCGCCGTGGCGTTCGTCGCCGTCACCCTCATCGTCAAGGCGCGGCGCGGCCGCATTCCGAAGCTGGGACGCGTGGAACTGGCCTGGGTGGCGCTGGCGGGCTTCCTGGTGGTGTATGCGCACCAGACCGCGCTGGTGTACGGGCTGCAGTTCTCGTCGGCCGCCAACGGCACGCTGCTGATGGCCACCAGCCCCTTGCTGTCGGCGCTGCTGGCGGCCCTGTTCTATCGCGAGCGGCTGACATGGCTGCGCATCGCCGGCGCCTTGCTGGGCCTGGCCGGCGTGGCGATGGTGGTGGTGGGCAGCGGCGCGCAGATTGGCCTGACCGGCTGGGGCGACGCCATCGTGTTCCTGGCAGTGGCGGTGTTCGTGTTCGGCGGGCTGGTGATCCAGCGCATCTCGCGCACGCTCGATCCGCTGGCGATGCTCTGGTACATGTACCTGGCCGGCGGCCTGATGCTGATGGTGCACGCGGCGATGACGCCATCGTCGTATGACGCGGACAACTGGAGCATGACGTGGTGGCCGTGGCTGGTGCTGCTGTTCTCGGCGGTGATCGCCTCGGGTGTCAGCAACATCCTGTGGAACGCGGGCATCGCCCGGTTGGGCATCAGCCGCGCGGCGCTGTTCGTGAACTGGCTGCCGATCTTCGGCCTGCTGTTCGCCGCGCTGTTCCTGGACGAGCACGTCACGCTGGTGCACGTGGCGGGGCTGGCCTGCATTCTCAGTGGTACCTGGCTGGGCCTGCGCCGCGGCGCGCCGGCGTCGCGTTGAAACCGCGGCGGGCCGCGAGGGCCCGCCGGTAGTTGGCGTTGCATGGGCGCGTTTCGTGTGCGCGTTTCATGCCGAGGCGCGCGGATGACGAGCGGGACAGGGCCGAGCAGGCCCCGCCAGCCGGGATCAGCGCTGCTGCTTGAGCAGCCGCGCCGCTTCGATCGCGAAGTACGTCAGGATGCCGTCGGCGCCGGCGCGCTTGAACGCCAGCAGCGCTTCCATCATGACCTTGTCGTGGTCCAGCCAGCCATTGGCGGAAGCCGCCTTGATCATCGCGTATTCACCGCTCACCTGGTAGGCGAAGGTCGGCACGCGGAAGGTGTCCTTGACGCGGCGCAGCACGTCCAGGTACGGCATGCCGGGCTTGACCATGACCATGTCGGCGCCTTCCTGCAGGTCGGCCGCGACTTCGCGCAGCGCTTCGTCCAGGTTGCCCGGGTCCATCTGGTAGGCCATCTTGTTGGACTTGCCCAGATTGGTGGCCGAGCCCACGGCGTCGCGGAACGGGCCGTAGAAGGCGCTGGCGTACTTGGCCGAGTACGCCATGATCTGGGTGTGGATGTAGCCGTTGGCCTCCAGTGCGCGACGCACGGCGCCGATGCGGCCGTCCATCATGTCGCTGGGGGCGACCATGTCGACGCCGGCCGCGGCCTGCGTCAACGCCTGCTTGACGAGGATCTCGACGGTCGGCTCGTTCACGACGTAGCCGTTTTCATCAATGACGCCGTCCTGGCCGTGGCTGGTGTAAGGGTCCAGCGCCACGTCGCACAGCACGCCCAGGTCGGGAAATTGCTTCTTCAGCTCGCGCACCACGCGCGGGATCAGTCCGTCGGGGTTGGTGGCTTCGATGCCGTCGGGGGTCTTGAGCGCCGGGTCGATGGCGGGAAACAGCGACAGCACCGGGATGCCCAGCGCCACGCATTCCTCGGCCACCGGCAGCAACGTATCCAGCGAATAGCGCACCACGCCCGGCAGCGACGGCACGGCCTGTTTCAGCCCGCTGCCCTCGGCCACGAAGACCGGATAGATCAGGTCGTTGACGGTGAGGGCGTTCTCGCGCACCAGGCGGCGCGTGTAGTCGTCGCGGCGCAGGCGGCGGGGGCGGGAAACCGGGAAGTCGGGGGTGATGATCTGCGGGTTCATGGTACGACCTTGGGAGAAATCCAGTTTTCTATGTGCGCGCCAGCTTCTTCCAGGCCGATGCGCTCCGGCGCCGAGAAGGGGATGGTGTGCAGGGCGCCGATGTCCGCCAGGTCTTTGCGCACCGAGAACACGGTGCGCACGCGCTGGCCGTAGGGCAGCTTGTCGGCTTTGGTGAGCAGCGCCAGCACCGGGCGTCCGGTGGGGGCGATGAAATTGGCCAGGCGGCGGTCCAGTTCGGTGACGCCGCGGCGGATGTCGATGAGCAGCACGATGCCGGCCAGCGATTCGCGGTCGCGCAAATAACCGCCCAGGATGTCGGCCCACTTTTCCTTTTCGTCGCGGGCCACGGAGGCATAGCCGTAGCCGGGCAGGTCGACCAGATAGCCGATGTGGCCTTCGGGGTTCAACGGGTCGGGCAGGCCGAACATGTTGATCAGGCGCGTGCGGCCCGGCGTCTTGCTGGAGAAGGCGAGACGGCGCTGGTTGCACAGCACGTTGATGGCCGTGGACTTGCCGGCGTTGGAGCGGCCGACGAAGCAAACCTCGGGCGCGTCAGGAGGCGGCAACTGGTCGAGGCGAGCGGCCGACGTGAGAAAAGAGGCGCGATGTAGGAGGGACACGGGTGGCTTTGGATACGGTTGGTTTCGAGCCCTATTGTATAATCCGGCGTTTGCAACAGTGGTCCCCGTGCGCGGAGCCGTCTCTTTTGCTTACCGTTGAGGGCATTTCGTACCCGCCGGTCATCCGGCTTCGCAGGTACACCCGCCTTTGACGCGCAGGCAAATGGGCAAATCAGGTTCGATACGGTTTTCCAGATGTGCGGGCAGGCGTGGGCGCCTTTTTGCGCCTTGATCGATGTGATCGTCGAGGTCTTCATGAAGCGTGTGCTGTCCCGGATGTTGGTTGCGAGCGGGCTGTTGCTCGGCGCCTCCGCCTTTTCTACTACTAGCTTCGCCGCTGACGGCGCCGCGGGCCCGGCCAAGCCGGATGCCGCCAAGGGCGGGCAGCTGTTTGACCAGGGCGATGCCTCGCGCGGCATCATCGCCTGTGCGTCCTGTCATGGCGCGGCGGGTAACAGCACCATCCCGGTGAACCCCAACCTGGCCGCGCAACCCCACGAATACCTGGTCAAGCAGTTGACCGACTTCCAGGTCAAGCAGGGCGCCAAGCTGCCGGTGCGCAATGGCCCCGGCGGCAATCCGACCCCCATGACCGCCATGGCGCAGAACCTGACGCCGGCAGACATGCAGAACATTGCGCTGTATCTGGCGCAGCAGCCGCTGAAAGAACCCGCCACGGCCGGCCAGGAGAAGTTGGTTGACCTGGGTCAAAAGATCTGGCGCGGCGGTTTGCCCGAGCGCAATGTTCCGGCCTGTGCCGCATGCCATTCTGCCAATGGCGCGGGCATTCCGGGCCAGTACCCCCGCCTGTCGGGCCAGTTCCCCATGTACATCGAAGAGCAGCTCAAGCTGTTCCGCAGCGGCGATCGCGCCAACGACGTGATGCACGCCGTGGCCGACCGGATGTCGGATGCCGACATCAAGGCCGTGGCGGACTACGCGGCTGGCCTGCGGTAGCCGTACGCCGGCACGCGCGCGGCTGGTCCGCGTTCACGCAACCTGGCATGGCGGAACCTGATTCCGTCATGCGCTGTCTACGAGGGGGGTAGCCGATCGCGCGGCCCCCCTTTTTTCATGAATTCGACTCAGACACACTCCCGTCCCTCCCTGCGCAGCCTGCCCCGCGATCTATTTGAATTGCTAGGCTCGATGCGTTTCGCCGTCAGCCTGCTGATGTTCATCTGCGTGGCGAGCCTGGTGGGGACGGTTCTGCAGCAAAACCGCTCGTCCAACAACTACATCGACCAGTTCGGGCCGTTCTGGTTCGAGGTGTTCGACAAGTTCTCGATCTGGCACGTCTACAACAGCTGGTGGTTCCTGCTGATCATGGCGTTCCTGGTCATCTCGACGTCCGTCTGCCTGATCCGCAACGCGCCCAAGATGCTGCGCGACGCGCGTTCGTTCCGCGAGCACGTGCGCGGCGGCAGCCTGCGGGCCTTTCCGCACCGGGTCGAGACCGAGGCGCCCACCGACGTGCCGCGCACCGCGGCCGGCCTGACCGCGCTGCTCAAGCGCATGGGCTACGCGGTGCGCGAGCGCCAGGACAGCACGGGCGTGCTGCTGGCGGCCAAGAAGGGCAGCGCCAACCGGCTGGGTTACGTGTTCGCCCACGCCGCCATGGTCATCATCTGTATCGGCGGCCTGCTCGACAGCGAGCTGCCGGTGCGCCTGCAGGTGATGTTCGGCGGCAAGAAGCCGATCGTCGAGAACATGCTGATTTCCGAGGTGCCGGAGAGCGGCAGGCTGTCGGTCAACAATCCGAGTTTCCGCGCCAGCGTGCTGGTGCCGGAGAATGGCCAGGCCAGCACGGCGGTGGTGATGGTGGGGGATGGCGCCCTGGTGCAGCCGATGCCTTTCACCCTCAAGTTGAAGAAATTCGTCGTCGATTACTACTCGACGGGCATGCCCAGCCGCTTCGCCAGCGAAGTGGAGGTGACGGATCCGGATACGGGCAAGAGTTTCGATTCCACCATCGAGGTCAATGAACCGCTGCGCTTCAAGGGCATGACGGTCTACCAGTCCAGCTTCGATGACGGCGGCAGCACGGTGGTGCTCAAGGGTTATCCGCTGGTGGGTACGGCCAACACCACGTTCACAGTCGATGGTACCGTGGGCAAGACTGCGGAAGTAAGCGCTAACACTGCGCGTGGCCCGCGCAGCATGGGCGTGGAGATCACGGCCCTGCGCCCGATCAACGTCGAGGACCTGACCCGCGGCGAGCCCAAGGGGGGCAACCAGAGCTTCGCTGAGCACGTGGCTTCGGTGGCCGGCAGCGCGGCGGGCAAGAAGAACGAAAACCTGCGCAATGTGGGCCCCAGCGTCGAATACAAGCTGATCGACGACGCCGGCCAGGCGCATGAATTCCAGAATTACATGCTGCCGGTCCAGCTGGACGGCGCCAGCGTGTTCCTGGCCGGCGTGCGCAACAACGCCTCGGAGCCGTTCCGCTACCTGCGGATCCCGGCGGACGATGAGGGTTCGGTGGCCGAATTCATGCGCTTGCGCGCCGCGCTCGCCGACCCGACGGCGCGCCAGGAGGCGGCGCGCCGCTTCGCGGAGCGCAACAGCCCGAGCGGCGCCGATCGCCAGCCGCTGCAGACGGCCGCCGAGCGCGCCCTGGAAACCTACGCCGGCGGCGGCCTGCAGGCCGTGGCGGCGTTCCTGCAGGCCAACACGCCGGCGACCGACCTGGAGCGCGCGGCGGACGTGGTGATCCGGCTGATCGGCGCCAGCATGAACGAGCTGCGCGCGGTCGAGCGCGAACGCGCCGGCCTGCCGCCCGTGGCCACCGAGGGGCCCGAGGCCGAGCGCGCGGCGCTGTGGTCGCGCCTGTCGGTCGCGGCGCTGTCCGACCTGACCGTCTACCCGGCGCCGGTATTCTTCTCCCTGGCCGATTTCAACCACGTGCAGGCCAGCGTGTTCCAGGTCAGCCGCACGCCGGGCAAGAATACGGTCTACCTGGGCAGCCTGCTGCTGGTGCTGGGCGTGTTCTCGATGTTCTATATTCGGGATCGTCGTGTCTGGATCTGGATCAAGCCGCAGGAAGGCGGCAGCGGCATCCTGGCGGCGATGACTTCGCAGAAGCGTACACTCGACTTCAACCAGGAGTTCGATCGCTTCAAGCAGGCGCTGCTGCGCCAGAAAGGGTCTTAAGGTTTCCTATGTCCACGACGACCACCACGCATTCCCCCACGCCCGACAACCTCTGGCAGGACAGCCTGTCCGAGACCGGTGACAGCCGCGCGCAGCGTGGCCGGCCGGACTGGACTGACATCGTGTTCTTCCTGCTGCTGGCGGTGGGCGCCGGTTTCGCCCTGACGCGCTTCAGCGGCGCCATGGACTACTACGAGAAGATCATCCTGTGCGGCACCGTGCCGGTGCTGGCCTGGATGGGCTGGCTGTGGCGGCCCCTGCGCCGCCTGATGCTGGCCTGTGCGATCGCGGCCGGCCTGGCGCTGATGCTCTACGGCAACGATCTGGCGCGGGCCGAGCAGGTGTTCTTCCTGAAATACCTGTTCTCGTCGCAATCGGCCATCCTGTGGATGAGCGCGCTGTTCGCGCTGGCCATGGTCTGTTACTGGATCGGCTTCTTCAGCCCGACCGCGGCCTGGCTGGGCACGGCCCTGACCTGGGGCGCGGTGTTCGCGGGCGTCACCGGCCTGCTGGTGCGCTGGCGCGAGGGCCATCTGATGGGCCCCGACCTGGGCCACATCCCGGTCAGCAACCTGTACGAAGTGTTCGTGCTGTTCGCGCTGATCACGGCGTTGTTCTATCTTTACTACGAACGCAAGTACGCCACGCGCGCGCTGGGCGGCTTCGTGCTGCTGGTGGTGACCTCGGCGGTGGTGTTCCTGCTGTGGTATTCGTTCACGCGCGACGCCGGGCAGATCCAGCCGCTGGTGCCGGCGCTCAAGAGCTGGTGGATGAAGCTGCACGTGCCGGCCAACTTCATCGGCTACGGCACCTTCTCGCTGGCGGCGATGGTCGGCTTTGCCTACCTGGTCAAGCAGCACGGCCAGACCTCGTCGTGGCTCAAGCTGGCGCCGCTGTTCGTGCTGGGCGTGCTGCTGTGCGCCGAGCCGATGGTGTTCCGCACCGACGGCCTGTCGGCCACCTGGATGCTGTATTTCGGCATCGGCGCCGTGATCGTCGGCGCCATCCTGCTGGGCCGGCGCCGCATCGCCGCCGCGCTGCCGCCGCTGGAGGTGCTGGACGACATCATGTACCGCGCCATCGCCATCGGCTTCGCCTTCTTCACCGTGGCGACCATCCTGGGCGCGCTGTGGGCTGCGGACGCCTGGGGCGCGTACTGGCAGTGGGACCCCAAGGAAACCTGGGCGCTGATCGTCTGGCTGAACTACGCAGCCTGGCTGCACATGCGTTTGATCAAGGGCCTGCGCGGCACGATGGCGGCCTATTGGGCGCTGACGGGTCTGCTGATCACCGGCTTCGCCTTCCTGGGCGTGAACATGTTCCTGTCGGGGCTGCATTCCTACGGGCAGCTGTAATTCCAGCCCTCATGGCTAAAGGCCCCGTCTCGACGGGGCCTTTTTTCATGCGTGGCAGGAGAGGTTCAGGGCAGCGTCGATTCGCCGCGCAGCAGGTCGTCCAGCGTTTCGCGCTGGCGCACCACGTGATAGTGGTCGCCGTCGACCATGACCTCGGCCGCGCGCGGGCGGGTGTTGTAGTTGCCGGCCATGGTCATGCCGTAGGCGCCGGCTGATTCCAGCGCCAGCACGTCGCCTTGCTCGATGACCAGCGCGCGCTGGCGCGCGAGCCAGTCGGCGCTTTCGCAGACCGGGCCGACGACGTCATAGTCGAGCGCATCGCCGGCGCGCGGCAGCAATGGCCGCAAGCCGTGCCAGGCATCGTACAGCGCCGGCCGCAGCAGGTCGTTCATGGCGGCGTCGACGATGGCGAAATTGCGCGCCTCGCCGTGCTTGAGGTATTGGACGGTGGTCAGCAGCAGGCCGGCGTTGCCCACCAGCGAGCGGCCGGGCTCCAGCACCAGGCGCAAATGGCCCTGGCCGCGCGCCTGCAGACGCTGGAACACGCCGTCCAGCAACGCCTTGGGCGAGGGCGGTATTTCATCGCTGTAGCGGATGCCCAGGCCGCCGCCCAGGTCCAGGTGCGACAGGCGGATGCCGATGCCTTCCAGGTCGGCGACCAGATCGAGCAGCTTTTCCAGCGCATCAAAATAGGGACTGATGTCGGTCAGCTGCGATCCGATATGGCAGTCCAGGCCGGTGACTTCCAGGCCGGGTAGCAGCCGGGCGCTGCGATAGGCGTCCAGCGCCGCCCCGATGGGGATGCCGAACTTGTTTTCCTTGAGGCCGGTGGAAATGTAGGGGTGGGTCTGTGCGTCGACGTCCGGGTTGACCCGCAGCGCCACCCTGGCGCGCCGGCCGGCTTCCTGGGCTACGTCGGACAGCCGCTGCAGCTCGGCTTCGGATTCGACGTTGAAGCACATGACGCCGGCATGCAGGGCCGCGCGCATTTCCCAGGCCTGCTTGCCGACGCCGGAGAAAACGATGCGGGCGGGGTCGGCGCCGACGGCCAGGGCGCGCTTGAGTTCGCCACCAGAGACGATATCGAAGCCGGCGCCGAGGCGGGCGAATTCCTTCAGGACGGCCAGGTTGGAGTTGGCCTTCATGCCGTAGCAGACCAGCACGGGCCGCTGGCCGACAGCGCTGTGGTAGGTGTTCCAGGCGGCTCGCAGCGCCGCGCGGGAGTAGACGTAGAGCGGCGTTCCCAGTTGCTCGGCCAGATGGTCCAGCGGCACGTCTTCGGCGTACAGCACGTTGTTGCGGTACTGGAAGAACGGGCGCCCGGCCAGGTCGGGCGGAACCGGGAACGCGGCGGTCATGGCAGCGAGGGCGCGGACGGTATCTGCGGCACCTGGGGCGTGGTCTGGCCCTGCCCGGCGGGTGGCGGCTTGCCGTCGGGCGTGGGCATGTACAAAGGACCCTTGTAGCCGCAGGCCGCAACCATGCCGGTCGCCACGAGCGTGGCTACAATGCGAAGAGACATGCGGCTGAATGCCAATTGGAACACTGGGAACTCCGTAATTCTTGCAGGCTCGATTATGACCGAATCCGAATTTCTTGCGTTGATCGACCAGGTGCTGAACAGCATCGAAAGCCAGGCCGATGACTGGGCGGCTTCGCTCGACGTCGACGTCGAAACCAGCCGCAGCGGCAATGTGCTGACGATGGTGTTCGAGGACAATACCCACGTGGTGGTGAACAGCCAGGCCGCCATGCAGGAACTGTGGGTGGCCGCGCGCAGCGGCGGCTTCCACTATCGCTACGACGGCCAACACTGGAACGATACCCGAGGCGGCCCGAATCTGCCCGATGCGCTATCGCAGATCTGTTCGGCCGCGGCCGGCGTGCCCGTCACGATCCGACTGTAGCGTTCAACAAAAAAAAGCCGGCGAAATCGCCGGCTTTTTTCATTCCGTTCAGAACGGGATCTTCTGCGACCAGGGCTGGGCACTCTGCGTGCCCACGCCAGGCGCGACCTTGATGCGGTTGTCCTCGCCGCTGTCGCTGTTCAGGCCGTTCAGGAACTCGCCCAGGGTATCCGCCTGCGGCAGGCCCAGGCGGGCCACCGCCTGGCCGGGCGGGAATTCCGAGAAGTAGTACTCGCCATTCTCGACGATGATGCCGTCGGGACGGGGGCGCGGCTTTTCTTCCGGCACGCCCTTGAGCACGTCCTGCATGTAGTCGACCCAGATCGGCATGGCCACGCCGCCGCCGGTTTCGCGCGAACCCAGCGACTTGGGCTGGTCGAAGCCGAGCCAGGCGGTGGCCACCAGCGACGGCGTGTAGCCCGAGAACCAGGCGTCCACGGATTCGTTGGTGGTGCCGGTCTTGCCGGCGATGTCGTTGCGCTTGAGCAGCACGCGGGCGCGGGCGGCGGTGCCGTAGGTGGCCACGCCGCGCAGCACGTCGTCCATGATCCAGGCGGTGCGCGGGTCGATGGCGCGGGCCGCGGCGTCGCCGGCCACGGTGGGCTTGGCCTGCATCACGATCTTGCCGCTGCTGTCGGTGACGCGGTCGATCAGGTAGGGCGTGACGCGATAGCCGCCGTTGGCGAACACCGAGAACGCGCCGGCCAGTTGCAGCGGGGTCACCGAGCCGGCGCCCAGCGCCAGCGGCAGCACCGCGGGCTGGCGCGCCTTGTCGAAACCGAAGCGGGTCAGGTAGTCCTGCGCGTACTGCGGACCGATGGCCTGCAGGATGCGGATCGAGACCATGTTCTTGGACTTGTACAGGCCCTGGCGCAGCGTCAGCATGGGCTCGTACTGGTTGCCGTAGTTCTTCGGGTTCCAGGCCTTGGAGCCGGTCTGCGCCGCGGTCAGCTCGAACGGCTGGTCGGAGATCTGCGTGGCCGGCGTCAGGCCGCGCTCAAGCGACGCGGCGTAGATGAACGGCTTGATGTTCGAGCCGGGCTGGCGCCAGGCCTGCGTCACGCGGTTGAAGTTGCCGCGGTAGAAGTCGAAGCCGCCGACCATGGCGCGGATCGCGCCGTCCTGCGGCGACAGTGCCACGAACGCCGCCTGCACCGACGGCAGGTTGATGATTTCCCAGTTGTCGCCCAGCTTGCGGATGTAGACCACCGAGCCGCGCTTGATGCGCTGCTCGGGCTTGGCCTTGTCGTTGAGCGCGCGCGCCACCACGCCCAGCACCTTCTTGTCGGTGACGGTGATGATCTCGCGCGAGCTGCGCGCCAGCTTCACTTCGGTGGGGCTGGCCGACAGCACCAGCGCGGTCAGCAGGTCGCCGCTGTCGCTGAACTTGTCGAACACGCCGTCCAGGAATTCGTCCAGGGCCTGCGGGTTGTTTTCGGTGCCCGGGGGCAGGTCGAGCTGTTCCTCGGGGCCGGGGTAGGGCGCGCGGCGGGTGTATTCCAGCACGCCTTCGCGCACGGCGCGGTAGGCCGCTTCCTGGTCCTTGGACTGGACCGTGGTGTAGATGTTGATGCCGCGCGAATAGACGTTGTCCTGGTACACGTTGAACAGCAGTTGGCGCGCCAGTTCGGCCACGTATTCGCCATGGATGCTGTAGCCGCCGGCCGGCGTGCCTTCGGCCGACTTCATGACGATCTGCTGCGCCATCGCCGTCTTGTATTCAGGCTCGGTCAGGTAGCCGAGCGACAGCATGCGGCCCAGCACGTAGCGCTGGCGCAGCTCGGCGCGGGGGCGGTTGGAGATCGGGTTGAAGCGCGACGGGGCCTTGGGGATGCCCGCCAGCATGGCGGCTTCGGCCGGGGTTACTTCGGATAGCGGCTTGCCGAAATAGGTGCGCGAGGCGGCGGCGAAGCCGTAGGCGCGGTGACCCAGGTAGATCTGGTTCATGTAGAGCTCGAGGATCTGGTCCTTGGTGAGCTCCGATTCGATCTTGAACGTCAGCAGCAGTTCGTAGAACTTGCGCGAGTACGTCTTTTCCGACGACAGGTAGAAGTTACGCGCCACCTGCATGGTGATCGTGCTGGCCCCCTGCGTCTTGGACATGTTGATCAGGTTGGTCAGGCCGGCGCGCACCACGCCGGTCCAGTCGATCCCGCCGTGCTGGTAAAAGCGGTCGTCTTCGGCCGCCAGCACCGCGGACTTCATCACGTCCGGGATTTCATTGAAGCGCAGCACGTTGCGGCGTTCTTCGCCGAATTCGCCGATGAGCACCTTGTCCGCCGTGTAGACGCGCAGCGGCACCCGCGGGCGGTAGTCCGTCATGGCGTTCAGGTCCGGCAGGTTGGGCCAGGCCAGCGCCAGCGCCATGCCCGCCAGCAGCACGCCGCACAGGAACAGGCCGGCAAAGAAAATGCCGGTCTTGACGAAAAAACGCAATATCGGGGAACCGTTATTGGCGGGCTTGTCTTTTTTGGAGGAATTCTGCGGCTTGCTCATCGCGGCGATTTTACGGGTATCTCCGGTCCCGCCTCAGTGTGGCGGATCGGTTTCTGTAACAAGATAGTTCAGTGTGGTGCGCGGGCAACTTGGCGGCAGATGTGATAATGCCGTCATGAACTTTTCCGCTCATTCATGTCCGGAGGCTGACCCGGACCCGGCGCCCTCCGGCGAGGCGCCCGAAAACCCGCCTTGCGCCTCGGAGTGCCTGGGCAAGACCGTGTCGTTGCCGCACGACCTGCCCATCTTCCTGGTGGGGATGATGGGGGCGGGCAAGACGACCATCGGCCGTGGCCTGGCGCGTGCCCTGGGGCGCGATTTTATCGATCTGGACCATGAGCTCGAGGCGCGTTGCGGCGTACGGGTGCCGGTAATCTTTGAAATCGAGGGTGAGGCCGGTTTCCGTCGCCGGGAATCCGCCGCCCTGGAAGAGTGTACCCAACGGCGCAACATAATTCTCGCCACCGGTGGCGGCGCCATCCTGGCCGCCGAGAACCGGTTGCGCCTGCGCGAGCGGGGCATCGTGGTCTATTTGAGGGCCAGCGTGGACGAATTGTTCCGCCGCACCTGCCGCGACCGCAACCGGCCGCTGCTGGCCACCGCCGATCCGCGCGGCACGCTGCGCGACCTCATGACCCTGCGCGAGCCCCTCTACAAGGAAGTCGCCGACCTGGTGGTGGAAACCGGCTCCATGCCCATCCACACCCTGGTCAAGGCGCTCCTGCCGCAATTACAAGCCTTCGAGAAGCAGATATGAACGTTGTTGAGGTCGACACCCCGGGCGGACAGTACCCCATCCGCATCGCGCCGGGGCGCCTGGATGCCCTGGACGAAAGCATCCCCGCCGACGCCACCGCCATCGCGGTGGTGACCAACCCGACCGTGGCGGCGCTGTATGGCGAGCGCGCCGAAGCCGCCCTGGCGCGCACCGGCAAGCGGGTGCTGCGCATCGAGCTGCCCGACGGCGAGTCGTACAAGGACTGGCAATCGCTGAACCTGATCTTCGACGCGCTGCTGGGCAATCGCCTGGACCGCCGCTGCGTGCTGGTGGCCCTGGGCGGCGGCGTGATTGGCGACATGACCGGCTTTGCCGCCGCGGTGTACATGCGCGGGGTGCGTTTCGTGCAGGTGCCCACGACCCTGCTGGCCCAGGTCGATTCGTCGGTCGGCGGCAAGACGGCCGTGAACCATCCGCTCGGCAAGAACATGATCGGCGCGTTCTACCAGCCGCTGGCGGTCGAGATCGACACCGCCGTGCTGGCCACGCTGCCGGCGCGCGAAGTGTCGGCCGGCCTGGCCGAAGTCATCAAGTACGGCCTGATCCTGGATCCGGAATTCTGGACCTGGTGCGAACAGAATGCGCGGAAATTGCGCAGCCTGGACCCGCAGGCCATCGCCTACGCCATCCGCCGCTCGTGCGAGCTGAAGGCGCAGGTGGTGGGCAAGGACGAACGCGAATCCGGCCTGCGCGCCATCCTGAACCTGGGCCACACCTTCGGCCACGCCATCGAAGCGGGCCTGGGCTATGGCGCCTGGCTGCACGGCGAGGCGGTCGGCTGCGGCATGGTGCAGGCGGCGGAACTGTCGGCCGACGTGGCCGGCTTCCCCCGCGCCGACGTGGCCCGCGTGCGCGCCCTGGTCGAAGCCATCGGCTGTCCCGTGGTCGCGCCCGACCTGGGAGCCGATCGCTGGCTCGACCTGATGCAGGTCGACAAGAAGACCGAGGGCGGCGAGATCCGCTACGTGCTCATGACCCGCATCGGCGAAGCGATGATGCGGGCGGCGCCGGCCGATGCCGTGCGCGCCGTACTGGCCCGAACCACTCAATAAAGATCGCTGGAGAGACGGTGTCGCAGATGAAAGAACTGGCTTCCTATGCATCCGACCCGTCCCGATCGCGCGGCCGGGCCTATGCCGAACCCGCGCCGGAAAACCGCACGGAATTCCAGCGCGATCGCGACCGCATCATCCATTCCGGCGCGTTCCGGCGGCTGGAGTACAAGACCCAGGTCTTCGTGAACCACGAAGGCGATCTGTTCCGCACGCGCCTGACGCACAGCCTGGAAGTGGCGCAGATCGCGCGGACCCTGGCGCGCAGCCTGGGGCTGTCGGAAGACCTGACCGAAGCCATTTCGCTGGCGCACGACCTGGGCCACACGCCGTTCGGTCACGCCGGCCAGGACGAACTCAATGCCTGCATGCGCGAGCTGGCGCCCGAGGCCGGCGGCTTCGAGCACAACCTGCAGAGCCTGCGGGTGGTCGATGAGCTCGAAGAGCGCTATGCCGATTTCAACGGCCTGAACCTGTGCTTCGAGACCCGCGAGGGCATCCTCAAGCATTGCTCGGCGGCCCATGCGCGGCAGCTGGGCGCAGTGGGCGAACGCTTCCTGGACCGCACTCAGCCGTCGCTGGAGGCGCAGATCGCCAACCTGGCCGACGAAGTGGCCTACAACAACCACGACATTGATGACGGCCTGCGCTCGGGACTGATCACACTGGAGCAATTGCAGGGCGTGTCCATCTTCCAGCGTCATCATGCCGAGGTGCTGGCGCGTTACCCCGATCTGGCGTCGCGCCGCGCGGTGGCCGAGACCATCCGCCGCATGATAAATACGCTGATCGGCGACCTGACGCGCACGTCGCTGGCGCGCATCCGCGAGGCGGCGCCAGCCTGCGCCGACGACGTGCGCCGCGCGCCGCCGCTGGCTGGATTCTCGGACGACATTCGGCGCGAAGCCGACGAACTCAAGAAGTTCCTGTTCGACAATCTGTACCGACACTACCGCGTGTTGCGCATGACCACCAAGGCGCGGCGCATCGTGCGCGAACTGTTCGCGGCGTTCCTGGGTGATCCGCGTCTGTTGCCGCCGGACTATCGGCGCGCCGCCTTCAACGACCAGGCCCGCGCCATCGCCGACTACATCGCCGGCATGACCGACCGCTACGCCATCCGCGAGCACCGGCGCCTGTTCGACATGAGCTAGGAGCCGGCGCCAGGCGGCGTCCAGGCTGGCGTGTCCTGGGCGGCACCCGCGCCGGGTTCAGGTGGCGAGACGCGGCCCTGCGGCGTCAACGATGCTTGCGGTAGGGTTCGTCGGCTTCGACGAAGGTGGCTTCGGCGCGCGCGTCGCGCATCCATTCCTGCATCGCCGGCAGCGCCAGCACGGCGTCCATGTAGTCGCGCACCGGGCCGGCCGCGGCGATGCCGTAGGTGACGAAGCGCGACACCACGGGGGCGAAGAACGCATCGGCGATCGAGAAGGCGCCGAACAGGAACGGGCCGCCCTGGCCGAATTCCGCGCGCGTGTCCTGCCAGATGGCGTGCATGCGCGAAATCTCCTGGCGCGCGGCCTCGGGGATGTCGATGCCGGGCAGGTGCGCCTCGATGTTCATCGGCAGCGCCTGGCGCAGCGCGCCGAAACCGCTGTGCATCTGCGCCGCCAGCGAACGGGCGCGGGCCCGGGCGCGGGCGTCCTGCGGCCACAGGCGGGCCTCGGGATGCTGTTCAGCCACGTATTCGCAGATCGCCAGCGAGTCCCAGACCGCCAGGTCGCCATCCAGCAGCACCGGCACCAGTCCGGCCGGCGTGAGCGTTTCCAGATGGCGGGCGAATGCCTCGGTGAACAGGCCCAGCTTCTGTTCGGTGAAGGCGACGCCGGTGGCGCGCAGCGCGAGCCAGGGCCGCAGCGACCACGACGAGTAGTTCTTGTTGCCGATGATCAAGGTGTACATGCCGATTCCCCTTGGTGACAGGCCCTGATTGCGCCGCGCCGTTCAGCCGCCGGGCGTGCGGCGCAGCAGTTTGCCGAGATAGTGTCCGGTGTGGCTTTCCGGGGCGGCCGCCACGTCTTCCGGCGTGCCTTGCGCCACCACCCGGCCGCCGCCGTCGCCGCCTTCCGGGCCCATGTCGACGAGCCAGTCCGCGGTCTTGATGACGTCCAGGTTGTGCTCGATGATGAGCACGGTGTTGCCGCTGTCCACCAGTTGGTTGAGCACCTGCAGCAGCAGTTCGATGTCGCGGAAATGCAGGCCGGTGGTGGGTTCGTCCAGGATGTACAGCGTGCGGCCGGTGCTGCGGCGCGACAGTTCCTGCGACAGCTTCACGCGCTGCGCTTCACCGCCCGACAGCGTGGTGGCGCTCTGGCCCAGCCGGATGTACGACAGGCCGACGTCGATCAGCGTGTGCAGCTTGCGCGCGATCGCCGGCACCGATTCGAAATACTCCAGCGCCTGCTCGACCGTCAGGTCCAGCACTTCGCTGATGTTGCGGCCACGGTAGCGGATCTCGAGCGTTTCGCGGTTGTAGCGCTTGCCGTGGCACACGTCGCAGGGCACGTACATGTCGGGCAGGAAGTGCATCTCGACCTTGACCACGCCGTCGCCCTGGCAGGCCTCGCAGCGCCCGCCCTTGACGTTGAAGCTGAAGCGCCCGGGATCGTAGCCGCGGGTGCGGGCCTCGGGCACGCCCGCGAACAGTTCGCGGATCGGCGTGAACAGGCCGGTGTAGGTGGCCGGGTTGCTGCGCGGCGTGCGGCCGATCGGGCTCTGGTCGACGCTGATGATCTTGTCGAAGTTCTCCAGGCCCTGCATTGCGACGTAGGGCGCCGGCTCGCTCTGCGCATGATGCAGTTGGCGCGACACCGCCACCGCCAGGGTGTCGTTGACCAGGGTCGATTTGCCCGAGCCGGACACGCCGGTGACGCAGATC
The DNA here is from genome assembly GCF_002082135.1 of Achromobacter ruhlandii. Taxonomy (NCBI): domain Bacteria; kingdom Pseudomonadati; phylum Pseudomonadota; class Betaproteobacteria; order Burkholderiales; family Alcaligenaceae; genus Achromobacter; species Achromobacter ruhlandii. The sequence continues at coordinate 6,243,340 of NZ_CP017433.1, read as the reverse complement.
AGGCGGCCGGCGGGCAGGCGCAGATCGACGTTCTTGAGGTTGTTGCCGCTGGCGCCCGTGAGCGTCAACCAGGGCAGGTCCTCGGTGACCGGCCGGCGCTTGGGAATGGCGATGGCGCGCTGGCCGCTCAGGTACTGGCCAGTGAGCGAATTCGGGTCGCGCTGCACGGTCTCGGGATCGCCTTGCGAAACCACCTCGCCGCCATGCTCGCCCGCGCCCGGCCCCATGTCCACGACCCAGTCGGCCATGCGGATCATGTCTTCGTCGTGCTCGACCACGATGACGCTGTTGCCCAGGTCGCGCAGATGCTGCAGCGTGCCGATGAGGCGATCGTTGTCGCGCTGGTGCAGGCCGATGGAGGGCTCGTCCAGCACGTACATCACGCCGGTCAGGCCTGAGCCGATCTGGCTGGCCAGGCGGATGCGCTGGGCCTCGCCGCCGGAGATGGTGTCGGCGCTTCGGTCCAGCGACAGATAGTTCAGCCCGACGTTGTTCAGAAAGCTCAGGCGCGCCTCGATCTCGCGCACGATGCGCTGCGCGATCTCTTGCTTGGCGCCGGTCAGGGTCAGGTCGCGGAACCACGCCAGGCAGGTCGACAGCGGCATCGCTTCGACTTCATAGATGGCCTGGCCATGGCGTTCGCCGCCGCGCGGGTCCTGGCCGATCAACACGTTGCGCGCTTCCGGCCGCAGGCGCGAGCCGCCGCAGTCGGGGCAGGTCTTGATGTTGCGGTACTTGCCCAGCTCCTCGCGCACGGTGGCCGAATCGGTCTCGCGCCAACGGCGTTCGAGGTTCGGGATCACGCCTTCGAAGGTGTGGCGCTTGACGGTGCTGCGGCCCTTTTCGTTCAGGTACAGGAACGAGATTTCCTCGTCGCCCGAGCCATACAGCACTTTGTCGCGCAGCGCTTCGGGCAAGTCCTCGAAGGGCGCCTCGATATCGAATTCGTAGTGCGCCGCCAGGCTGGTCAGCAGCGAGTGGGTGAACGCGTTGCGGCGGTCCCAGCCGCGGATGGCGCCGGCCGCCAGGCTCAGCTCGGGGAAGGCGACCACGCGCTTGGGATCGAAGAAACCGACCTGGCCGATGCCGTCGCAGCTGGGGCAGGCGCCCATCGGGTTGTTGAAGCTGAACAGGCGCGGTTCCAGTTCCGGCAGGCTGTGGCTGCAGACCGGGCAGGCGTAGCGGCTGGAGAACACCTGTTCGCGGCTGCCGTCCATGTCCAGCGCCAGCGCGCGGCCGTCGGCCAGCTGCAGCGCGGTCTCGAAGCTCTCGGCCAGGCGCTGCTTGCTCTCGGGCTTGATGCGCAGGCGGTCGATGACCACGTCGATGTCGTGCTTCTCGGTTTTCTTCAGCGGCGCCATGCCGTCGAGTTCCACCATCTGGCCGTCCACGCGCAGGCGCACGTAGCCCTGCGCTTGCAGGCTGGCGCATTCGTCCTCGAAGCTGCCCTTCTTGCCGCGCGCGATGGGAGCCAGCACCGCCAGGCGGGTGTCGGCCGGCCAGGACAGCACCGCGTCCACCATCTGGCTGACGCTCTGCGCCTGCAACGGCAGGCCGTGGTCCGGGCAATAGGGCGTGCCGACCCGCGCGTACAAGAGGCGCAGGTAGTCGTGGATTTCGGTGATGGTGCCGACCGTGGAGCGCGGGTTGTGGCCCGCCGCCTTCTGTTCGATCGAGATGGCCGGCGACAGGCCCTCGATCAGATCGACGTCGGGCTTGTCCATCAACTGCAGGAACTGGCGGGCGTAGGCGGACAGGCTTTCGACGTAGCGCCGCTGCCCCTCCGCGTAGAGCGTATCGAATGCCAGCGAGGACTTGCCCGAGCCGGACAGGCCCGTGACCACCACCAGCTTGTGGCGCGGCAGATCCAGCGAGACGTTCTTGAGATTGTGGGTGCGGGCACCCCGAATGCGTATGGTCACGTCTATCGGGCTCTTTTAAGCGGTTGCAAAGGCCAACTTGGTACTATAGCGCGCCGAGTCCTCAGGCCATAGATCAGACCGCAAGCGCATGACATCCGCGCGCGAACGGCCCTCGTCACCGTTGAAAATTCGCATGCCGGCAGACACGAAACTGAAATTGACGCCTTCCGAGCGCCGCGCCAGCGTGGCGCTGGCCGGTTTGTTCGCCGCGCGGATGCTGGGGTTGTTCCTGTTGCTGCCGGTGTTCGCCGTGGCCGCCCGTGGCCTGCCCGGGGGCGACGACCCCGCCCGGGTCGGGCTGGCGCTGGGCATGTACGGTTTGACCCAGGCGTTCATGCAGATTCCGTTCGGGCTGGCGTCGGACCGTTGGGGGCGCCGGCCCGTGGTGCTGTTCGGCCTGCTGCTGTTCGTGGCGGGCAGCGTGGTCTGTGCGCAGGCCGATGATGTGTTCTGGATCACCATCGGCCGCGCCATCCAGGGCGCGGGCGCGATTTCGGCCGCCGTGACCGCCTGGCTGGCCGACGCCACTCGCGACGAGGTGCGCACCCGCGCCATGGCCATGGTGGGCGGCTCGATCGGCCTGTCGTTCGCCGCGTCGCTGGTGCTGTCGCCCGTGCTGGTGGGCTGGTGGGGCCTGTCGGGCCTGTTCTGGACCATTGCCTGCCTGGGCGTGATCTGCCTGGCGGTGGCGCGCTGGGTGGTGCCGGTGGTGCCGCGCACGCAGGCCCGCAGCATGCAGGCCGCCAGTCCGCGCCAGGTTCTTACCCACACCGATCTGTTGCGGCTCAATTTTGGCGTGTTCGTGCTGCACATGATCCAGGTGTCGCTGTTCGTGGTGGTGCCAGCGCTGCTGGCCAAGGCCGGCGGCCTGGACGCGCGTGAGCTCTGGAAGGTCTACCTGCCTGTGATCCTGGTGTCGTTCGTGTTGATGGTGCCAGTGGTGTTCGTGGCCGAAAAGCGCCGCGCCCACCGCGGTGCGCTGCGCGCCGCCGTGGCCGGGCTGGTGCTGGTGTGCGCGCTGCTGCCGGCGGCCAGCCATGGCTTCTACCCCCTGGCGGCGGCCCTGACCGGTTTCTTCGTGGCCTTCAACGTACTGGAGGCGCTGCAGCCCTCGCTGGTGTCGCGCGTGGCGCCGCAGGCCTACAAGGGCCTGGCGCTGGGCTTCTACAACACCGCCCAGGCCGCTGGCCTGTTCACGGGCGGCGCGCTGGGCGGCTGGGCCGCTTCGCATTCCGGCGCCGGCGCCGTGTTCATCGGCGCCGCGGTGCTGGCCGCCGTCTGGCTGGCCGTGACCTGGGCGCTCAAGCCGCTGGCCTAGGCGGCTGCCGTTGGCGAAAGTCGCGGATCGCGCCGCCAACGGTGTCCAACAGCGGTGAAATCGTTTCCCCGGGTGGACGGCTTTGTCACCAATCGGGTTTGGCGCGGCGGGCGCTTTTCGTCGATAATAGAAGGCAAATTAGGGCTTCACCGGCGTCGCCGGTCATCGCTGCGATGACCGGCGAGTTTCATGAAGCCGGTCTTCAACATCGCTATTTATGTTGTTGCCGGCGCGCTCGCGGCAACGCGTGGCACAGGCTGTCAACAACAGAGGGACAACGGCATGGCATCGGTTAACAAAGTCATTCTCGTGGGCAACCTGGGTCGCGACCCGGAAGTCCGCTACAGCCCCGACGGGGCCGCAATCTGCAACATGTCCATCGCCACCACCTCCACCTGGAAGGACAAGGCCTCGGGCGAACGCCGCGAAGAAACCGAATGGCACCGCGTGGTCATGTACAACCGCCTGGCCGAAATCGCCGGCGAATACCTGAAGAAGGGCCGCTCGGTCTACATCGAAGGCCGCCTGAAGACCCGCAAGTGGCAAGACAAGGACACCGGCGCTGACCGTTACAGCACCGAAATCGTCGCCGACCAGATGCAGATGCTGGGTGGCCGCGAAGACGGCGGCGGCGGTGGCGGCAGCTACGGTGGCGGCGGCGGTTACGACGACGCCCCGGCGCGCCAGCCGCAGCAGCGCGCCCCGGCCCAGCGTCCGGCGCCGCAACAGCGTCCCGCGCCCCAGGCCGCGCCCGCGGGCGGCGGCGCCAACCTGGCCGATATGGACGACGATATTCCGTTCTGATTTCCGCCTTCCCGGCGGTCGATCGACAAAGCCCGGCAAGCCTTGCGCTTGCCGGGCTTTGTGTCGTTTGGGCGTCTCGCTGCGCCCGTGTGTCTATGGAAACCGCGGTCTTCCCCCTGAATCCCGGACAGCTGTCCACAGGCTGTGCACAGCATTTCAACAGCTTTCCCACCGATTTTCCGGCCTTTTCCACAGCTTTTGCACAAGGGGTGCAAAGGCGGGATTGGCGCTGTTATCGAGGCTGCCCCGTCTTTCCACTTGGCGGAATATCGTCCGCCAACTTCGTGATCGGCGGTGGCCCGCAAGCCGCCTTGGTCCGCATCGGTGCGGGGCGGTCCCTATCCACAGGCTGCCCACAGCATTTACACAGCTTATCCAGCGTTATTGGAGGGTTTTCCACAGCTTTTCAACAGGGGGCGGGGCGGGTTGTCGGGTTCGCGCTAGGATTGTCGCTGTCCGTCATCAGCCGTCGATCATCCGTGCGCCACATGCCGTGACCGCGCCGATCGGTCCCGCGAGGAAATCCCCATGACTCAGAACATCTACGACACGCCCGAATTCTTCGAGGGCTACAGCCGCCTGGCCCGCTCGGTGCATGGCCTGGACGGCGCGCCGGAATGGCCGGCGCTGCGGGCACTGGTGGCGGACGTGAGGGGGCGCGACGTGGTCGACCTGGGTTGCGGCTTCGGCTGGTTCTGCCGCTGGGCCGATGAACAGGGAGCGGCCAGCATCCTGGGGCTGGACGTGTCCGCCAACATGCTGGCGCGGGCACGCGCCACGACCATCAGCGCCACCATCCGCTATGAACATTCAGACCTGGAGCGGTTGCAGCTGCCCGCGCAAAGCGTCGACCTTGCCTACAGCTCGCTGACCCTGCATTACCTGGAGCGCCTGCCTGCCTTGGTCGCGACCGTGCACCGGGCGCTCAGGCCCGGAGGGCGCTTCGTGTTTTCCTGCGAGCATCCCATCTACACCGCGCCGGCGCGCCCCGGGTTCATCGAGGATAGCGAAGGGCAACGAATCTGGCCGTTGAACCAATACGCGTTGCGTGGCGAACGGCGCACGGATTGGCTCGCCGAAGGCGTGATCAAGCAGCACCGCACGGTGGCGGACTATGTGAACCTGCTGATCGGCGCCGGGTTCACGCTCACGCACTTGGACGAATGGGCGCCCGACGCGGCCCAGCTGGCCGCGCAACCGGCGCTGGCGCAGGAGCGGGATCGGCCCATGATGCTGCTGGTGGCGGCCAACCGGTAGGGGAGAACGCCCTGGCGGGAGGGAATAGGAGGACGTCGAATGCAGTGAAATAATATGTTGCACAAAACCTGCTTGCGCTATCTATCTAGTAGTAGGTAAGATTCATCCATCGACGCAGCACCCAGACAGCAACGCGGCGTCGCCCAAACCAGAAATACAGTAGCACCCCTTTTTATTTGCCGTGTTATCTACCTATAAGTAGATAGTTTAGACGAAACAACCTAGCCATCGCTATTTGGAGATCCCTCATGAAGACCCTCGTATCCGCCCTGATCCTGTCCGCTTCCTTCATCGGCGCCGCCCAAGCCGGCGAACTGGACTATCCGCCCGCCCAGGACACCCACAGCACCGTGACGCGCGCCCAAGTGCAGCAAGAACTCGCCGCGGCCCGCGCCAACGGTGAACTGGCCACGACCGAAGAAGGCTACGCCGCCACCGCGTTTGCCAGCGCTGGCGACAAGAGCCGCGCCCAGGTCAAGCAGGAACTGGCCGCCGCTCGCGCCCAAGGCCTGACCGAAAGCGGCGAACTGGACTACCCGCCCGTCCAAGGCTGATTTTTTTGACCTCGAATCTATCTATGGATAGATAGCACTTCCTGAATCGCATTGCCGATCCTTACTGGAGATCAACCATGAAGACCCTCGTATCCGCCCTGATCCTGACCGCCTCGTTCCTCGGTGCCGCCCATGCCGGCGAACTGGACTATCCGCCCGCCGTCGACACCCACAGCACGGTGACCCGCGCGCAGGTGCAGCAAGAACTGGCGGCCGCTCGCGCCAACGGTGAACTGGCCAGCGGCGAAGAAGGCTACGCAGCTACCGCTTACGCCAGCGCCGGCGACAAGAGCCGCGCCCAGGTCAAGCAGGAATTGGCCGCCGCCCGCGCCCAGGGCCTGACCGAAAGCGGTGAACTGGACTATCCGCCCGTGCAAGGCTGAGTCCGATGTCGGCCACTGCGAACCCCGGGGGGCGGGAACATTCCCGGCCGGGGTTCGCACGGTTGCATCGGAGCCCCGCATAGGGAATACCGCCGATGACGTACCGACCTATTAGTAGGTAATATTCAGCCATGGACACTCCGACCCCCAACACCACCCGCGACCAGCTGCTGGCCCACGCCGAGAAGCTGATCCGTACCCGCGGCTGCAACGGCTTCAGCTATCGAGATCTGGCCGAGCATGTGGGCGTGAAGACGTCCAGCATCCATTACTACTTTCCAGGCAAGGACGACCTGTTGTACGAGGCCGTCGAGGCCTACAGCGCCCGCGCCCTGGCGTCCGTGCGCAGCATCGACACCGCGCAGCCGGCACATGCCCAGCTCGACGCGTATCTGTCGATGATGGAGTCCAAGGCCTGTGGCCACGGTGAGTTGTGCCTGGGTGGCATGCTGGCCGCCGAAATGATGAGCCTGCCCGACCGCGTGCGCGGCGCCTTGCAGGGATTTTTCCGGGCGCACGAAGCCTGGCTGGCTCGCGTGCTGGCGCAAGGCGCCGAGGAAGGCACGCTGAAGTTTTCGGGCTCCGCCGAAGCGGCCGGCCGGGCGGTGTTCGCCACGGTGCAGGGCTGCATGCTGGTGTCGCGCCTGTTCCAGGCGCCGCCGGCCTTGTGCGAGGCGATCAGCGCCCTCTACGTCCAATGCCAGGACAAGCCCGCCGCCTGAGGCTTTCCGTCTTTCCTCCGCCACGGCCGCAACGCGCAAGCTTGCGGCCGTTGTGTTTACGGATCCGCGCCGACGCTGTCGTGTTGTGCGCCGCCAGTCGCGGACGTCGGGAAGTCCGGCCGCCCGTAGCGTCAGGCCGTCAGTGCGCGCGCCATGTCCGTGCTGCTGCGTGCCTGCATGCCCAGGTCGCGCATGCGTTGCAGGAAACCCGCCTGGGCTTCGCCAAAACCCGTGACCGGGCTGATGCAGTCCGTCAGCAGGACCACGCGTGACAGATTGCCTCCCGGCAGGTATTCGGCAATGTGCTCGACGGTGGCCTTGACGCAATGGCTGCCAGCCTCGCCGGCAACGATGATGAGATCGGCGCGGTCGAGCGAATCGAGCAGCCGGCGGTTGAGCTGGCTGCGCGGGTCATCGGCGTCGGGCACTTCAGCCATCAGTGCGCTGTAGTGCTCCGTCCACGGGTTGGCGCCCTTGGGCACCTTGCGCACGATGAACTGGCGTTCGTCTTCCCAACGGGCATAGGCCGCGCGCACATCCGCGTGGACGTTGTGGCCCCAGCTGCCGATCTCGCAATGCACCGGCCATACCATCAGGGTGTAGCGGCCGCGCGCCTCCAGCTCCTCCAGGTAGGTCAACGTGCGCAGCAGGTCGTCGGCGTGGCGCGGCTGGAAGGCGCCCGAGCGTACCTGGCTGGCGGTGATGGGGGTGAAAGGGGCGACCGCGCGACCGTCGCCGGTGCGCCAAAAGGTGGGATGGGCGATATCCAGCCGGTGGTGTGAATCCAGCGTGACGGTAATGGCCGACAAGGCGGGCGCGGTGGCGTCGATGAAGCGCGCCAGCCGCTGCATATCGGCATGCGCGCCGGGGACCGGCAGCGCGGGGGCCATGGCCTGGCCGCTCAGGGGATCGACAGGCAGATAGCTGGCGGGCAGGTCACAGAAATCATTCTGCGGATCGATGATCAGGAGATGAGCGGAACGCGACATGGAGGCACAGGCGGGGAGTGAGTATGCAATATAGACCGGGAGGCGCGCTGCGCGCGAGCGTCCGCGCGTCTGCGGCCCTGGCCGGCCCCCGCGGCCAACGTGTCTCAGAACAGTACCAAGTGGCGGGGCAGATCGGGCAACTGGCGCAGCAGCGCACGCCATGAGAGCCACGCTCGCGCCATGCCCGCCACCGCTACTGCCGCCGCGCTGAGATAGAAAACCATGATCCGCTCCATGCCGCGTAAATCGCACGATCGTGCGAAATTGATTGAAAACCATGCCGGCTGGCGCCGGCTTCCGGGGTAACGACTACTCGATGTACTTGAAACTGCGATACGTGGAAATCAGGCGTTCATAAGCGGCGCGGACCCGCTCGCGGGCCTTGGGGTCGCGCAGGAAGCGGGCGTCATGCATCAGCCCGATCATGAGACTGTAGACCTCGAACACCAGTTGCTCGGGATCGGTGTCCGGCCGCAAGTGGCCTTCGTCGAGCGCCTGCCGCACCGTGCGCACCATGACCCCGCGCCAGCGCCGCAGGTTGTTTTCCAGGATTTCGCGCAAGGGGGATTCGACGTCGTCGAATTCGAACGCGCCGGCGATATAGATGCAGCCGGTCAGTAGTTCGACGTTGCAGGCGCGTTCGATCCACAGGCTCATCAGCGCATTCAGGCGCGGCAACCCCCGTGGCTGCGACATGGCGGGGGTGAAGACGGCGGCCACGAAACGGCGTTCGTATTCGTCCAGCACGGCCTGCTGCAAGGCTTCGCGCGACCCTACGCGCGAAAATACGCCGCTCTTGCTGATGTCCAGTCGCTTGGCCACCTGGCCGAGCGACAGGCTTTCGAGGCCCTGGGCGGCGGCCATGTCCAGCGCCGCGTCCACGATGGCCGCGAACGTCAGTTCGCTTTTTTCAGTCTTGGCAGTCATGCGCTGCAATTTAGCACGACTGTGCGAAAAATGGTTCGGCCATTCCTGAAGCCGGCAAAAAAACGGACAGCCTGGGCTGTCCGGAATGTGAGGCGTGCCGCCGTAGCCGGCGGCCTCTGGCAATCAGGCCTGGGCGGCCTTGAATTCCAGGCGGAACTTGTGCAGCAGCGGTTCGGTGTAGCCATTGGGCTGGGTCAGGCCTTCGAACACCAGGGCGCAGGCGGCCTTGAACGCCAGCGAACGGTCGAAGTTGCCGGCCATCGGCAGGTAGTGGGGATCGCCGGCGTTCTGGCCGTCGACTACCTTGGCCATGCGCTTGAAGGTCTCCATGACCTGGTCGTTGTTGGTCACGCCGTGGCGCAGCCAGTTGGCGATGTGCTGGCTGGAAATGCGCAGCGTGGCGCGGTCTTCCATGAGGCCGACGTTATGGATGTCCGGCACCTTGGAGCAGCCCACGCCCTGGTCGATCCAGCGGACCACGTAGCCCAGGATGCCCTGCACGTTGTTGTCCAGCTCCTGCTGGATATCGGCGGCGGACCACTTGGAACGGTCGCCCACCGGCACCGTCAGCAGGCCGGCCAGCAGTTCGTCGCGCACGCTGTCGAGCTTGGTGCGTTCGAGTTCCTGCTGGACCGCCTGCACGTCCACCTGGTGGTAGTGCAGCGCGTGCAGCGTCGCGGCAGTGGGCGAGGGCACCCAGGCCGTATTGGCGCCGGCCTTGGGGTGCGCGATTTTCTGCTCGAGCATGGCGGCCATCAGGTCGGGCATGGCCCACATGCCCTTGCCGATCTGGGCGCGGCCGCGCAGGCCTGCGTCCAGGCCGACCAGCACGTTGTTGCGCTCATAGGCGGTGATCCAGGCGGTGGACTTCATGTCGCCCTTGCGCAGCATCGGACCGGCCTCCATGCTGGAGTGCATTTCGTCGCCGGTGCGATCGAGAAAGCCCGTGTTGATGAACGCCACGCGCGCCGCCGCGGCCGCGATGCAGGCCTTGAGGTTGATGCTGGTGCGGCGCTCCTCGTCCATGATGCCCATTTTCAGGGTGTGGCGCGGCAGGGCCAGGAGGTCTTCAACGCGGTCGAACAGCTCGCTGGCGAAGGCGGCTTCGGCGGGGCCGTGCATCTTGGGCTTGACGATGTAGACAGAGCCGGTGCGCGAATTGAGCTTGCGCTCACGGTCGTGCAGCGCCGCCAGGCTGGTGACCACGGCGTCGAGGATGCCTTCCGGGATCTCCTGGCCGTCGCGGTCGAGCACGGCCGGGTTGGTCATGAGGTGGCCAACGTTGCGCACGAACATCAGCGAGCGGCCATGCAGCGTCAGCGCCGAGCCGTCCGGACGCGTGTACTGGCGGTCGGGATTGAGCCTGCGGGTGAAGGTCTTGCCGCCCTTGGTGACGTCCTCGGTCAGGTCGCCCTTCATCAGGCCGAGCCAGTTGCGGTAGATGTGAACCTTGTCGTCCGCGTCGACCGCGGCAACCGAGTCCTCGCAATCCATGATGGTGGTCAGCGCGGCCTCGATCAACACGTCCTTGACCCCGGCGGCATCCGTGGCGCCAATGGCGTGGGCGCGATCGACCTGGATCTCGAAATGCAGGCCATTGTTCTTGAGCAGGACGGCGCTGGGTGCCGCGGCGTCGCCCTGGTAGCCAAGGAACTGGGCCGGCGTCTTGAGCGTGGTGGCGCCGTTGGCAAGCGCCACCTTGAGCTGTCCGTTCTCGACCGAGTAGCCGTGGGCGTCGGCGTGAGACCCCTGTGCCAGCGGCGCCGCGCCATCCAGGAAGGCGCGGGCGCGGGCGATGACGGCGCGGCCGCGTTCCGGGTTGTAGCCGGCGCCGTTGTCGCCGGGCGTGGCGGGAATCGCGTCGGTGCCGTACAGCGCGTCGTACAGGCTGCCCCAGCGCGCGTTGGCGGCATTCAGGGCGTAGCGGGAGTTGGACACCGGCACCACCAGTTGCGGCCCGGCCTGGTGCGAGATTTCGGTGTCGACGTTGTCGGTGGTGGCGCGCACGCTGGCCGGCTGCGGCAGCAGGTAGCCGATGCTTTCCAGGAACTGGCGATAGGCGGCCGGGTCGGCGATGGGGCCGGGGTGGGCGCGATGCCAGCGGTCGAGCTCAGCCTGCAGGCGATCGCGTTCGGCCAACAGCGCGCGATTCTTGGGCGCCAGGTCGTGTACCAGGGCCGCGAACCCTTTCCAGAACGCGTCGGCGTCCAGGCCGGAGCCGGGCAGCGCCTCTTGTTCGATGAACTGGCTGAGATTGGCCGCCACTTGCAGGCCGTGGTGCTGGATGCGTTGAGTCATGCGGGTCTCTGACGATTGGAGGTCTGGGCGGCGCGCGCGCCGGGCGAATCTGTCCGTACATCATCGTTCGCGTGCGCCGCAAAGTCCATATCAAAACCCGCTGGTCATACCAGTTTGTTCGCGGACTGCTGGGCAAACATGGTTTTTTTATGGTTTTATATCAGCTACTTACGAAGGTGGAATCTGGCAGGCTGCTTGGTATGCGTGCTTGGTCATACCACTGGCGCGGAGAGCCCATGCACGCGGAAACTGAAGCAAAACCCCGCCAGGTGGCGGATGAAGTAGCGGAGCGCATCGAACGCCTGATCCTGGACGGTGTCCTGAAGGCCGGCCAGGCGCTGCCGTCGGAACGGCGGCTGACCGAGAAGCTGGGCGTGTCGCGTACCGCGTTGCGCGAAGGCCTGAAGCTGCTGCGCGCCCGGGAAATCATCCACACCTCGCAAGGCAAGGGCTCGTTCGTGGCCCGTATCTCGAAGGTGGATGCCGGTCCGCTGATGCACCTGTTCAATTCGCAGCCGCGCACGCTGTACGACCTGCTGGAAGTGCGCTCGCTGCTGGAAGCGGATTCGGCGCGGCTGGCGGCCTTGCGCGGCACCGAGGCCGACTTCATCATGATCCGCCGTCGTTACGACGAGATGGTGAACGCCCAGGCCGCCGACACCGCCACGCACGCGCACCTGGATCATGCCTTCCACCTGGCCATCTGCGAGGCTTCGCACAACCCGGTGCTGGTGCACACGCTGCAGTCGCTCAATGACCTGATGCTTGGTTCCGTGTTCGCCTGTGTCAACAATCTGTACCACCGCGAACCCGAGAAGCGCCAGATCGACAAGCAGCATGCGCGGCTGTTCAACGCCGTTATCGGCCGCCAGCCGGAGCAGGCGCGCCGCGCCGCGGCCGACCATGTCGACAGCGTGCGGCAGAACCTGGCCGAGATCGAGCAGGAAGAGCAGCGCCTGGTGCGGGCGACGCTGCGCCTGGAGGGCTGGACTTAGCGTTAGCGGTCTTCGGTCATGGCGTTGGCCAGCGCCAGCGGCTTGCCGGCGTAGACGCGGCCGAAGCGGTTGCCCAGCAGGGCTTCCAGCGCGATCTGTTCCTGGCCCACGAAACCGCGCTGCGGCAACGCGCCCTGTGCCACCAGATCCAGCGCCGCGCAGATGCCGGCCGCCGTCGACAACTGGATCGCGCTGAGGCGATGGCCGTCGACATCGGCGCCGAACACGCGGATCGGATACGACTCTTCTTCCAGCCGGCCGTGGCGATGGCCCGAGGCCTGCGCCTGGATGACGATCACGTCCTGCTCGGTGGTGGGAATGGCGGTTTCGAAGATGTCCTTGAGCAGATCGCGGCGGTCACGCAGGCGCAGGTCATTGAGCAGCAGCTTCATCAGGTTGCAGTGGCCCGGATAGCGTACCGACTTGTAGTCGACATTGCGGGCGCGGCCCAGCAGGGTCGCGGGCAGCGTGCCCAGGCCGCCCGAGGTGTTGAAGGCCTCGTACTCGACCCCATCCAGCGCGAAGGTCTCGTAGCCTTCGAGCGCCGGCACGCTGGTCAACTGGCCGTCAACGATGGCCTCGCACGGATTGCAGTATTCGTTGATCAACCCTTCCGTGCTCCAGGTCAGGTTGTAGCGCAGGCTGTTGGAGGGGTAGCGCGGCAGTGCGCCCACGCGCATGCGCAGGTCCAGCAAGGTGTCAAAGCGTCGCGCCAGCGCGTTGCCGACGATACCGATGAAACCTGGCGCCAGGCCGCATTGCGGCATCAGGACGGCGCGGGCATCGCCGGCCAGGGCCTGGATGGCGTGCGTGCTGGCGACATCCTCGGTCAGGTCGAAATAGTGCACACCGGCCTGCGCGCACAGTTGCGCGACGGCGATGGCGCGATGAAACGGCAAGGCGTTGACGACCGCATAGCGGCCCTCGATGCAGCGGGCCAGCGACGCATCGTCACTGATCTGGCGCGTGTCGCAACCCAGTTCCGCGACAACACTTAGGCGCGCCGGGTCCTGGTCGGCGACCAGGACCGAATAGTCGCCGCTGCGCTCAAGCATCAAGGCAATGGCGAAACCGATTTTTCCGGCGCCCAGGAGGAGGACGGGCTTGGGGGAGGGGGACATGGTGCGGCTCCTGCATAGAGGGGGATGGGTTGGCCTCATCCTATGCGTGGGCGCTGTCGATTTGTAGATACCAAAGCGTCGTAACGGTTATATCTAACGTCGTTATGACTTAATTGAATGCCGAAACGTCAAAAAGAAAAGCCCTCCGGGTGAGGCCGGAGGGCTTTTGGGGGGCGATTGCCAGGGCCTGGAAGCCAGGCCATGCAATCAGCTGCCCATGGGGGGGTAGTCCATGTTGCCGAAGGTGACCAGGCCTTCCGCCTTGGCTTGGGCCAGTTCGGTCTGGACCTGGCTGCGGCTCAGCGACGTGGTGCTGGCGGCGTGGGCGACGGGCGGGTAGTCCATGTTGCCGAAGGTGACTTCACCGGCGTTCTTGGCCTGGGCAAGCTGTTCTTGCACTTGCTGCGAGGTCAGGCTGGACTTCTGGGCGATGGCGGCGGGGTAGCCTTCTTCGCCGAAGGTGTACTGGCCGGAAACCTTGGCTTGTTGCAGTTCGGCCTGGACCTGGGCGCGCGTCGGGCCTTGGTCGGCTTCAGCGGCTTGGGCGCCAGCGGCGGCCAGAACGGACATGGACAGCATCAAAGCGGTAGCAAGGGTTTTCATAGCAGACCTCCATATGTCTTGAGCTTGGGATCCGATCCTCTGGCCTGATTGCCGGGGGTCGCTTGCTGTGTCCCGATGAGTTGCATTCTCGGCCCAAATAACCTCGGGATAAACCCTTATTCCCTGAAAACATCTTTCCAAAATGAATACTAATCACGATGGAACTTACCAAATGGCACCATAGGTGGCGATATTTCCATTTGATGACGCAATAGGTAGTGGTCGCAGGAGAGATCGGGCGGGGAGGGGCGAGGGCTGGACCCGCGATGGGGCGCACGCCGCAGAGCCAGGCGTGCCGGAACAGGCAAGGACGGGGGAGATTCCGCAGCGCAAGCGAGGGGGAGAGCGCGCCACCCCGGGACGATGCCCCGGGGGCGGATCAAGGGGGAAAGATCAGCGGTTCAGGTCGGCCAGCGCGGCGTCGTATTCGGCACGGGCTTCATCCAGCTTGCGCTGGGCCTTGACGATCTTTTCCTGCTTGCCCTTGGCGCGTGCGGCCTTTAGCTCGTCTTCACGCTTGGCCACCTTGGCCTGCTTGTCGCGCACATGGGCTTCGCGTTCGGCTTCCAGGCGACCGTCGGTGCAATGTGCCCTGGTTTCTGCCAGCGCTCTTTGCAGGCCTGCCACGCGATGCGAGTTGTTGTGAGCGCGTGCGTAGTCGAGCTCACGTTCGAGGTGGCAAATCTTGGCGGCGCAGCCGCGTTGCACCGAGCATTCGGCGTGGTCGTAGGCGTATGCCGGCAGCAGGCCGGACAATGCGCTGGCCGCGGTGGCGGCCAGCAAGGTTTTGGTCAAAGCGGACATGCGGGTCTCCGTAAAACACGTCTCGGAGCGGGCATCATCCCTTAAGCGGGGGGCGTCCGCAATGCGCCGGATCAGCCGATCAGGGTGCCCGCGAGCGCCGCCGCGACCAGAATCGCACCCAGCCAGAGGTTGGCGCGGAACAGCATGAAGTTGCGATCCGGACGCTGGATATCGAACACTTTCAACTGCCACGCCAGGTGCACGGCGATCGCCGCCATGCCGACGTAATAGGCCCACGACATGCCGATGGCAAAGCCGCCCCAGGCCCACAAAATCACGGTGCCGAGATAGAAGCCGCCGATCCATAATTTGCCCTGGTCGCCGAAGCGCATGGCCGTGGAATGCAGGCCCAGGCTGCGGTCATCGCGCACATCGACGTAGGCATAGATGCTGTCGTAACCCACCTGCCACAGCACTGCGCCAAACCACATCGCGATGGCCGCCAGGGGCACATGGTTCTGCGTATCCGACCACGCCATCAGCATGCCCCAGTTGAAGCAGATGCCCAGCACCACCTGCGGCCAGTAGGTCACGCGCTTGCACAGCGGATAGATGAAAACGAACGGCAGAACGGCCACGGCGAGCCAGCGACTCATGCCATTCAGGAAGAACAAAAGCGACCCACAGACCACCAATTGGCCCAGCAAAAACCAGACCGCATTACGCATGCTGAGCTGCCCGCTGGTCAGCGGACGGAAGCGCGTGCGTTCGACGTGCTTGTCAAAGTTGCGATCGCACATGTCGTTGACGGTGCAGCCGATGCCGCGCATCAGCAGCGCGCCCAGCGAGAACACCACCAGGCGTTGCAGGTCGGGCAGGCCGCCGGCAGCCTGGACCAGCGCGGCGATACAGGGCAGCAGCGTCAGCCAGGTGCCGATGGGGCGGTCGAGCCGGCACAGGCGGGCGTAGGGCCGCCACGATTTGGGCAGCCAACGTTCGACCCAGTCGGTGAAAACAATGTCGCTGAGGTCGACGGGAGAGGATTGCGGAGCGCTCACTGTCACGGCGAAAGAAAAGGGAGGAAAGCCGACAGCATAAAACAACGGCCGGGCAATGCGCCCGGCCGTGCGACCGTCAAGCCTGGTCAGGACCCGGTTTTCAGGCCGTGTATTCCTTGAGCAGCTTGCCCAGGATGGCGATGCCGGTGCGGATCTTGTCTTCCGGCACCGTGGCGAAGCTCAGGCGCAGCGTGTTGGCGCGGCCGGCGCCGCTGTAGAACGGCGCGCCCGGCACGAACGCGACGTTCTGGGCGATGGCCTTTTCCAGCAGCTTGGTGCTGTCGATATGCTCGGGCAGCGTCACCCAGATGAACATGCCGCCTTCGGGCTTGGTCCAGCTGACGGTGGCGGGAAATTCGCGCGCGATGGCGTCCAGCATGCAGCTGCCCTGGGCGCGGTAGATCTCGCGCACGTTGGGCAGGTGCTCTTCGAGGAAGCCGTCCTTGACGATTTCGTACACGGCCATCTGGGTCAGCGTGGGCGTGTGCAGGTCGGTGGCCTGCTTGGCCTGCACCAGCTTGTTGATCAGCGGACGGGCGGCGGCGATGTAGCCCAGGCGCAGGCCGGGGGCCAGCACCTTGGAGAACGTGCCCAGGCGCACGACGTTGGCGCCGTATTCGGCGGCCAGGGCGATCAGGCCCGGCTGCGGTTCGCCGGCGTAGCGCAGTTCACCGTAGGGATCGTCCTCGATGATGGTCAGGCCGAGCTCGGCGGCGCGCTTGACCAGCGCGATGCGGCGTTCCAGGCTGAGGGTGCGGCCGGTGGGGTTCTGGAAGTTGGGCAGCGCGTACAGGAAGCGGGCGCCGGCGGCCAGCTCGGGGGTGATGGCCTCGGGAATCAGGCCGCCGTCATCGGTGGGCACCGGCACGTACTTGGGCTGGTACAGGCTGAACGATTGCAGGGCGCCCAGGTAGCTGGGGTCTTCGACCAGCACCTTGCTGTCCTTGTCGACCAGCACCTTGCCCAGCAGGTCCAGCGCCTGCTGCGAGCCGGACACGATCAGAACCTGGTCGGCGGCGACGTTGGCGCCGGCGCGGTTCAGGTCGTCGGCGACCCATTGGCGCAGCGGCGCGTAGCCTTCGGTGGGGCCGTATTGCAAGGCCGCGCGGCCATTGGTGGACAGTACCTTGTCGAATGCCGCACGCACCACTTCCACCGGGAAGCCGCCGGGCGCCGGCAGGCCGCCTGCGAACGAAATGACTTCGGGGCGCTCGGTGACCTTGAGGATCTCGCGGATCGCGGAGCTGGTGAGTTGCAGGGCGCGTTCGGAAAAGGCGAACGTCGGTTCGAGAGGCTTGTCCATGGTTTGCTTCTTAATCAAGAAGGGAGTGACGGGGTGATGACAACGGCGCGGTAAAGACGTTACTGCGTAAACTATTGTCCCACAGCGTGGCAAGGCGGCCCCTTTATCGTGGGCAGCCCCTAAAATCACTTGCATCGATAATCGCCTGTACAGTTACATTTAGATATATGTTTGAAGCCGCCCCGATCACCGCCGACTCCAAGGCCGCGCTGTACGCCGAACTGGCCAAGCAGGCCCGCGCCCTGCTGGACGGCGAGCACGACCGCATCGCCAATGCCGCCAACCTGAGCGCGCTGGCCTACCAGGCGCTGCCCGACCTGAACTGGGTCGGGTTCTATCTGTTCGACGGCACCGAGCTGGTGCTGGGCCCGTTCCAGGGCAAGCCGGCCTGCGTGCGCATTCCGCTCAATCGCGGCGTGTGCGGCGCGGCCGCCAGCCAGCGCCAGACGCAGCTGGTGCCGGACGTGCACGCGTTCCCCGGCCACATCGCCTGCGACGCGGCCTCGCGTTCCGAGATCGTGGTGCCGCTGGTGCACCAGGGCGAGTTGATCGGCGTGTGGGACGTGGACAGCCCGGTGCCGGACCGCTTCGACGAAGACGATCGCCAGGGCATGGAAGCGCTGTGCGCGATCTTCCTGGCCAGCCTGCGTTGACAGCGTGGCGGCGGCCCGGTAGATTTGCGCATCGGTCGCCCGCGGCCGGTTTCAACCCTTTATTCCATTCATGATTCCTCAGGCCATCCAGTCCGCTTTCCTGTTCCGCGCCCTCGGCGTGGCGACGGTTTGCGCCGGCCTGAAATCCAAAAAACAGCCGCTCATCTGACCGGAGCATGCTGTTCCGTCAGATGGGCGACGGAACAGCGGCCTCACGGCGGCGCCACGGCGCCTTCGCGCGCACCCCCTGGTATCCCGAGCACTTCTGTACGGCCCAACCACGGTCCGCTTACACCGAAGGAGTGTTCATGCAAACTCATCAATCCCCGTTCCAAGGCGTCTGGATTCCCCTGGTGACGCCGTTTTCCGGCGGCGCCGTCGATGGCGGGGCCTTGCGCCGGCTGGTGCGCCATTTCAAGGCCGCGGGCGTCGACGGCCTGGTCGTCTGCGGCAGCACGGGCGAAGCCGCGGCGCTCGATGACGCCGAGCAACTGGCGGTGCTGGACGCCGTGCTGAACGAGGCCGGCGCCATGCCGGTGGTGATGGGCCTGGCGGGCAATCACCAGGGGCACGTGCTGCAGCGGCTGGCCGCGTTCGGCACCCGGCCGCTGGCCGGCATCCTGGCGCCGGCGCCTTACTACGTGCGCCCGGGCCAGGACGGCGCGGCCGCTTATTTCCGCAGCCTGGCCGATGCCTCGCGCTTTCCCCTGGTGCTGTACGACATTCCCTATCGCACAGGCACAACGCTGGAGACCGCGACATTGCTGTCGCTGGCCGCGCATCCGAACATCGCCGCGATCAAGGACTGTGGCGGTTCGCTCGACAAGACCCTGGCCCTGATCGCCGACGGCAACATGAACGTGCTGGCGGGCGAGGACCTGCAATCGCTGTCGCTGCTGTGCCTGGGCGGCAGCGGCCTGATCGCGGCGGCGGCGCACATCCGGCCCGACCTGTTCGTGGCCATGTACCAGGCGGTGCGGGCGCAGCAACTGGATCTGGCCCGCAAGCTGTTCCAGGCGCTGGCGCCGGTGATTCAACTGGCGTTCGCCGAACCCAATCCGGGGCCGGTCAAGGCGCAACTGGGGCGCCAGGGCCTGTTGAGCGCGGAGCTGCGCGAGCCGATGCCGGCCGCGAGCGCGGCCCTGGCTCGTCGCATGGATGCGGCGGTAGCAGGCTTGAACCGGCAGTTTCCCTGCCAATAGGCGCAACTTCGGCCTGAGAGTGGCAGCTTTGTGGCGTCCGGATTCATTTGGTAATAAATGTCTCACCGCGCGGCTGACGGATTGCTTATGATGCGGCCATTCTCCGGGGTGAAACAAAACGTTCATGGCCCAAGCTTTTGTCGCGTTGTCCGCCTGGCAGGTCATGCTGGCGGGCCTGCTGTTCTTCGGCGGCATCTACCTGCTGTTCGGCGCGGCCACCTGGCTGCTGACCCAGCGCATCCTGCCGGCGCTGGGCATCGGCCGGCCGCTCGATCCGCGGCCGCTGGCGCCGGGCCAGTTGCGCCGTGAATTCACGCAGTCGGGCGTGTCGATTCTGCTGTTCGGCACTGGCATGATCTTTCCGTGGGGCCTGCTGCAGCTGGGCTGGGCGCACCTGGATCCGGATGCCAGCTGGCAGAAAATCACGCTGGAGATCCTGGCCCTGGTGGCCTGGAACGACGTGCATTTCTGGATCAACCACCGGCTGCTGCACACCAAGCTGCTGCGCCGTTTCCACCTGCCGCACCACCGTTCGGTGGTGACGACGCCGTTCTCGACCTACAGCTTCCATCCGATCGAAGCGCTGATGCTGGGCAACGTGATCATGCTGCCGATGGTGCTGCATGATTTCAGCTTCTGGTCGCTGGCGTCGGTGCCGCTGTTCAGCCTGTTCTTCAACTGCATCGGCCACGCCAACTACGACTTCTTTCCCAACGTGTCGTATGCGCACTGGTTTGCGGCGAGCCGCCGGCATCACCTGCACCACGCCTGCTACAACGGCAATTTTGGTTTCCAGTTCACGTTCATGGACCGCCTGTTCCGCACCCGGCTGAAGGCCGAGGCGGCCGCGCCCCAGCTGGAAGCTTTCCGGCAGCGAGAATCGCTTGGCGGACGGGCTTAGCAAGACGCGCCGGCTGCCCGCGCTGCGCAACCGGCGCGATTGGCAGAGCCTGGCCTACCTGGCCGCGCTGCCCGCCCTGGCGGCGTGGCAGTGGCTGCACGGCTTCTGGTGGCCGCTGTACGCGTTGATGCTGTTCCTGACGCTGGGCATCGGCGTGATCCATCACAACCACACGCACATCCGCATGTGGCATGGCCGCTGGGCCAATCGCGCCACCGATTTCTGGATCACGCTGCTGCAGGGGCATCCCACTTTCGTGTTCTATCCGGCGCACGTGGCCAACCACCACCGCTACAAGCATGGCGCGCGCGACGTGGCACGCACCTATCGCTTTGGCGGCGACACCAATCACCTGTGGGGCTACCTGATCCATCCGGTGCAGGCCGTGTGGGTGCTGTATCCGCTGTTTTTCGCCTGGCTGGGACGGCTGCGCCGGCACTGGCCGGGCGCGTGGCGCTACTGCATGTGCCAGTACGGCGCCTGGCTGGGGCTGTGGGGCGGCCTGCTGGCTATCAATCCGGTCAAGGCGCTGGTGTTCGTCATCATCCCGCAACTGCACGGCCTGCACTGGCTGCTGGCCACCAACTACCTGCAACATGCGCACGCCGATGGCGGACCGCGCGCCGTCGCCGGCCTGAACTACGCCCGCAACTTCGAAGGACTGGTCAATCCGCTGCTGTTCAACATCGGCCTGCACACCGCGCACCACGAGAATCCGCGCGCGCACTGGTCCGAACTGACCCGGTTGCACCGCGACCACTACCGGGCCCGCGTGACGCCCGCGCTGAACGAGGGCGGCCTGACGCCCTACATGTTCCGCGTGTTCGTGCTGGGCACCTTCCTGCCGCGCTTTCGCAGCCGCTCGTGCATGGCGCCCGAGCACGTGCGCTAGCGCCGCCACTCCATACCTGCCACTAGAGACCCGCCATGCCTATCGCGTTCAATCGTGTCTACCTGGAAAGCGCCGGCTATTTCATGCCGGGCGAACCCGTGTCCAACGAGGCCATGGACAGCTACATCGCGCCGCTGAACCGCATGTCCAGCCGCATCAAGAGCCGCATTCTGGCCGAGAACGGCATCAAGCAGCGCTACTACGCGATCGATGCCGAGGGCGGCACCGTCTTCACCAACGCGCAGCTGGCCGCCAACGCCATCCGCGATTGCCTGCGGCGCAATGACGGCGACCTGGCGGATGTGTCGTTGCTGACCAGCGGCTCGTCCGGCGGCGATGCGCTGATGCCGGGCTTTGCCAACATGATCCAGGGCGAGCTGGCCGCGCATCCGATGGAGACGCTGTCGGTGCACGGCATCTGCGCGGCGGGCGTGTCGGCGATTCAGGTGGCGGCGCAGGGCGTCGAGATGGGCGGCCATGCCAGCGCGCTGGCGGTGGCGGCCGAGCTGCCGTCGCGCCTGTTCAAGCGGTCGCGCTTTGCCGCGCGCGGCTACGACGCCGACTTCGACGCGCATTTCCTGCGCTGGATGCTGTCCGATGGCGCCGGCGCGTTGCTGCTGGGACGCGGCGGCCGGCCGTTGCCGGGCGCGTCCAAGGGCGTGCGGCTGCGCCTGAAGTGGGTGCACCAGCGCTCGTTCTCGGGCGACTATCCGGTGTGCATGCAACTGGGCCTGTCGGCCGACCGCCAGAAGGGCCACCTGGACTATCCGTCGTGGAACGAGGCCGAGGCCGATGGCGCGCTGTCGCTGCGCCAGGACATCCGCCTGCTGCCGCATCTGTTCGACATTGGCATCCACGAGTACGCCAAGCTGGTGCGCGACGGTTGGCTGGATCCGGACCAGGTCGATCATTTCCTGTGCCACTACTCATCAGAGAAATTCATTCCGGTGGTCGAGGACCTGATGGAGAAGGCCGGCCTGGTGATCCCGCGCGAGCGCTGGTTCAGCAACCTGGCCTGGCGCGGCAACACCGGCGCGGCGTCGATCCTGATCATGCTGGCCGAGTTCCTGGAAACGCGCGAGATCAAGCCGGGCGAGCAGATCTTCTGCTACATCCCCGAGTCGGGCCGCTTCATGGCGGCCTACATGCTGCTGGAGGCCGAGGCCGCGCATGACGCCGCGCCGTCGGTGGCCGTGGGCGCCACGCCGGCCGCGGCCGGGCGCGAGGACGCCCACAGCGCCGATGCCGACGCCATCGCGCCGCCGCACGATCCGGACATGGCGCCGCAGGGCCTGGGCCAGTTGCTCACCGAACTGGCGGCGATCTGGCACGACTACCGCTCGCGCGTCTGGCGCACGCCGGTGGTGCGACGCCTGCGCAACCGCCGCTTCGAGACCGCCGACTACCTTAACTGGATGGAGAACTGGATCCCGCAGGTGCGCGAGGGCAGCAAGTGGATGCGCGAAGGCGCGGCCTCGCTGACCGAGCAATATCAGCCGCTGGCCGCGCTGATCGACATGCATGCGGGCGAGGAGCAGAACGATTTCCAGATCCTGTTCCAGGACTACCGCACGGCCGGTGGCGTCATCGACAACATCGACGCGCTGCGCCGCAATCCCGGCGGCGAGGCGCTCAACGCCTATCTGCACAGCCTGGCCGCTACGCGCGACCCGATCGGCCTCCTGGGCGCCATCTACATCATCGAGGGCACCGGCCAGCGCATCGTGCCGGCCCTGCTGCCGTTGCTCAAGGCCAGCCTGAAGCTGCCGCCGGATGCCTTCCGCTTCCTGGAATACCATGGCCACAACGACGAGAACCACCTGGCGCGCTGGCTGACGGCGGTGGAACTGGCGCTGGACTGTGACGAGGACGGCCGCGCCGAGCAGCGTATCGTCGACACCGCGCGCCGCACGGCCGCGCTGTACCTGATGCAGTTTCATCACGTGATGGAGGATGATGCCGCATGAACAAGGAACCGGAATTTCTGGCCAAGGGCCACGATCCCGCCGATCCGAGTCCGTGGCTGGCGCTGTACCTGGATCGCAGCACGCCGCTGCCGGACAAGGTCAAGAAGGCCTGGCTGACCGATTCGAGCTGCGGCTCGCGCCAGTACCTGCTGCCATTCCTGCGGCCGCTGGCGCGCGCCTGCATCATCCTGATCCAGGTCATCAAGACCTTCCTGCCGCGCCGCTGGTCGCATTCGCGGCTGCTGCATCGCATCCTGGCGTGGGGCCTGAAGCGCTTCGTCTCGCCAGAGGCCAACTGGCTGATCCTGCGGCATTTCCATCTGGGCGCGCAGATCCTGGCGTTCATCGCGGCCAACTCGCCGGTGCGTATCACCACCACGCCGCTCGAACCGATGGAGATCGACGATCTCAAGGACGAACTGTTCGTCAAGCACGACCTCAACCTGTTCAACTTCGTGATCCGGCTGAACCAGGCCTTGCGCGACGCGGGCGTGGAGATGCATGCGCCCGAGCGCGTGGACTTTTCGATGATCCGCGACCCGGATCTCAAGCTCGAGGACATGCCGCAGGGCAAGCTGAATTTCCTCGACCTGCAAAGCGCCATCGAGCTGTTCACGCCGCTCTACCAGCTGATGCTGACCGACAACGACTTCTGGCGCGCGGCCAATTCGCTGCAGCTGGATGAGACCATCGGCATCTACGCGGCCAAATTGCTGGGCGCGCCGCAGCATCTGATCCTGGTCAACAACAGTCATCCGCTGGTGCCCATGTCGACGCTGCGTGCCGGGTACCGGCTGGTGCTGCATGGGCTGTCGACCGAAATGCTGCACAGCCTGCTGATGGAGATGCGCGATGCGCAGCAGGGCGGCGAACCGCCCGCGCCGATCGCCTGAAAAGTGGTCGAATCCTAGCGTTGTCCCTGTAGGGCGGGTCGGGTTCGCTACGCTATAGTGCGACCCTTGTCCGCCGATTCGGGGTCGCGTGCGCGCGGCCCGGGTCTTCATTCCGGAAGCGCTTTCGATGCCCCAGCCCATAGAGATCATCGCCACCCTCCTGTTCGTCGTGGCGGTGTTGCACACCTTTTCCGTTCCCATGTTCGCCCGCCTGGCCCATCGCGGCGGGCCGCATGCCGGCTTCTGGCACCTGCTGGCCGAGGTCGAGGCGGTTTTCGGGGTGTGGGCGTTCGCCCTGATCGTGGCGATGGCGGCACTGTCGGGGCCGTCCGCGGCCATCGGCTACATGGACACCCGCAACTTCACCGAGCCGCTGTTCGTCTTCACCATCATGGTGGTGGCGGCCAGCCGGCCGATCCTGGAGCTGGTGGGGCTGCTGGTGCGCGCCACGGCGCGCGCGCTGCCGCTGCCGCGCGAGCTGGCGACGTTCTTCGTGGTGATGTCGCTGGTGCCGCTGGGCGGCTCGTTCATCACCGAGCCGGCGGCCATGACGCTGGCGGCGATCCTGCTGCGTGATGCCTATTTCCGCACCAGCGGCCGCGCCGGCTTCAAGTACCTGACGCTGGGCGTGCTGTTCGTCAACGTGTCGATCGGCGGCGTGCTGACCTCCTACGCGGCGCCGCCGGTGCTGATGGTGGCGTCCACCTTCGGCTGGGACTCGGCCTTCATGGCGCAGCATTTCGGCTGGCGCGCGGCGGTGGCGGTGTGCCTGAACGCGGGCCTGCTGACCTTCATCTGCCGCAAGGCGCTGCTGGAGCGCTCGGTGGGCACGGGCGGCGGGGTCGACGCCCCGGAAGGCAAGGACAACCGGCCGCCCGTGCCGGCGCTGGTGATGCTGATCCACCTGGTGTTCCTGGTGGCGGTGGTGTTGAGCGCGCACCACCCGGCGATCTTCCTCGGCCTGCTGATGATGTTCATCGGCTTTGCCGAGGCCTACAAGCGCCACCAGAACCGCCTGTTGATCAAGGAAGGGCTGATGGTGGGCTTCTTCCTGGCCGGCCTGGTGGTGCTGGGCGGCCTGCAGAAGTGGTGGCTGCAGGACCTGCTGGGCGGGCTGGAGCCGTTCGTGCTGTTCTGGGGCGCGACCGCGCTGACGGCCATTACCGACAACGCCGCGCTGACCTACCTGGGGTCGCTGGTGGAAGGCACCAGCGAAGCCTGGCGCTACATGCTGGTGGCGGGCGCGGTGACGGGGGGCGGTCTGACCGTGATCGCCAACGCGCCGAATCCGGCCGGTTTCGCCATCCTGAAGAACCATTTTCCGGACGGCAGTATCTCGTCCGGGCGGCTGTTTTTGTCCGCGCTGGGGCCGACGGCGGTGGCCGCCGTGATGTTCCTGTTGCCCGTCTGAGGGCGCGGGGCGAGCCCGTCGGCGGAGCCCCCGGGCCCCCCGCTGTGGGGACGCCACCGGCCTTTCACGAAAAACCGCTAAAATTCAAGACTTTCCCGTATTTTTCCGGCCGTGCCCGGCCGTTGTCCGGTCCAGCGCCAGTTCCGGCCCCGGGGCCTCCCTTTGGAGGACTCCTCGAGCCCCTGGTTTTGCGCAATGGGTTTGCAACGTCTGGCCGACGGTCACTGATACACCGGGCCCGCGCCTGGGAGCCCTCGATGCCCATCTACGCCTATAAGTGCAGCGCCTGCGGCCATGCCAAAGACGTCCTGCAGAAGATTTCCGACGCGCCGCTTTCGGTTTGCCCCGAGTGCGGCCAGAGCACGTTTTCCAAGCAAGTGACCGCGGCTGGCTTCCAGCTCAAGGGCTCGGGCTGGTACGTCACCGATTTCCGCGGCAACGGCAGCGGCGGCCAACAGGCCACTGGCGCCAGTGCCCCGTCGACGCCCGCTGAAAGCGCCGCGCCAGCGGCCAGCGCACCGGCGGCGCCGGCCGCTGCCCCCGCGCCCGCCGCGGGGCCGTCCACCGCCTCCTGAGTAACCGCGCGATGCGTATGCGCGTCATCAAGAAGTACTTCATCACCGGCCTGCTGATCTGGGTTCCCCTGGTCATCACGGTGTGGGTGCTGGGTCTGCTGGTCGCCACCCTCGAAGGGTTCGTGCCTGGCTTTCTGTCGTCCGAGTCGCTGTTCGGCGTCGACATTCCCGGCTTCCGCTTCGTCCTGGTCATCGTGGTGGTGCTGTTGACGGGCATTTTCGCGGCCAACCTGATCGGCCGCACCATGGTGGACCAGTGGGAAAACCTGCTGGGCCGCATTCCACTGGTGCGCTCGATCTACAACTCGGTCAAGCAGGTCAGCGACACCGTGCTGGCCCCGAATGGCCAGGCATTCCGCCGCGCGGTGCTGGTGCAGTATCCGCGCGCCGGCAGCTGGACCATCGCATTTGTCACCGGCACGCCTAGCGGCGAAGTGGCCGACCGGCTGCCCGGGGACCACATCAGCGTGTACGTGCCGACCACGCCGAATCCCACGTCCGGCTTCTTCCTGATGGTGCCCCGTGCCGACACGGTGGACCTGCAGATGAGCGTGGACGCGGCCTTGAAGTACATCGTTTCCATGGGCGTCGTCGCCCCGGGTCCGGCCGCGCCGGGCGCCCGGCCGGCGCCGCTCTCTCCGACGCCGGACGCGCAGCGCGCGCCGGGCGTCGACCTGTAACCCTTTACGCTACTACCAAGCACACAACGGAGTTATCCCGATGCGTACCTGCTACACCGGCCAGGTTTGCCGCGACCATCTCGGCCAGACCGTCACCCTGTATGGCTGGGTGAACCGCCGCCGCGACCACGGCGGGGTCATCTTCATCGACTTGCGCGACCGCGCGGGCCTGGCGCAGATCGTGTTCGATCCGGATAACGCCGCCTTCGCCACCGCCGAGCGCCTGCGCAACGAATTCTGCATCCGCGTCACCGGCCTGGTGCGCGAGCGTCCGGCGGGCACCGCCAATGCCGAGCTGGCCTCGGGCGAGATCGAAGTGCTGTGCAAGGAAGTCGAGATCCTGAACGCGTCGGTCACGCCGCCGTTCCAGCTGGACGACGACAACCTGTCGGAAACCACCCGCCTGACGCATCGCGTGCTGGACCTGCGCCGCCCGCAGATGCAGCGCAACCTGATGCTGCGCTACCGCGTCTCGATCGAAACCCGCAAGTTCCTGGACCAGCTGGGCTTCATCGACATCGAAACCCCGATGCTGGCCAAGAGCACGCCGGAAGGCGCGCGCGACTACCTGGTGCCCTCGCGCGTCAACGCCGGCCACTTCTTCGCGCTGCCGCAATCGCCGCAGCTGTTCAAGCAGATGCTGATGGTGTCGGGCTTTGACCGCTACTACCAGATCACCAAGTGCTTCCGCGACGAAGACCTGCGCGCCGACCGCCAGCCGGAATTCACCCAGATCGACTGCGAAACCTCGTTCCTGAACGAGCTCGAGATCCGCGAGATCTTCGAGAACATGATCCGCCACGTGTTCAAGGTGGTGCAGGGCGTCGACCTGGCCAACCCATTCCCCATCATGACCTGGACCGAAGCGATGCGTCGCTACGGCTCGGACAAGCCCGACCTGCGCGTGCAGCTCGAATTCACCGATATGACCGACGTCATGCGCGACGTGGACTTCAAGGTGTTCGCCGCCGCCGCCACGGCGCCCGGCAGCCGCGTGGTCGCCCTGCGCGTGCCCGGCGGCGCCGAGATGTCGCGCAGTGAGATCGACGCCTACACCCAGTTCGTCGGCATCTACGGCGCCAAGGGCCTGGCCTACATCAAGGTCAACGAAGTGGCCAAGGGCCGCGACGGCCTGCAATCGCCCATCGTCAAGAACCTGCATGACGCCGCCCTGGCCGAACTGGTCAAGCGCACCGGCGCGCAGGACGGCGACATCATCTTCTTCGGCGCCGACCGCGAGAAGGTCGTCAACGACGCCATCGGCGCGCTGCGCGTGAAGATCGGCCACAGCGAATTCGGCAAGAAGACCGGCCTGTTCACCGCGGGCTGGATGCCGCTGTGGGTGGTCGACTTCCCGATGTTCGAATACGACGAGGAAGACGGCCGCTACACCGCCGCCCATCACCCGTTCACCAGCCCCAAGGACGGCCACGAGGACTTCCTCGAGACCGATCCCAGCAAGGCGTTCGCCAAGGCCTACGACATGGTCCTGAACGGCTGGGAAATCGGCGGCGGCTCGGTCCGTATCCACCGCGAGGAAGTGCAGAGCAAGGTGTTCCGCGCGCTCAAGATCGGCGCCGAGGAAGCCCGCGAGAAGTTTGGCTACCTGCTGGACGCGCTGCAGTACGGCGCGCCTCCGCACGGCGGCATCGCCTTCGGCCTGGACCGCATCGTCACGATGATGACCGGCGCCGAATCGATCCGCGACGTGATCGCTTTCCCGAAGACCCAGCGCGCGCAGGATCTGCTGACCCAGGCGCCGTCGGAAGTCGACGAGAAGCAACTGCGCGAGCTGCATATCCGCCTGCGCAACGCAGAGCCGAAGTAGGCCCACCCCCGAGCGCCTGCGGCGCTCCCCCTCAAGGGGGCGCCGCGCGGGACCGGCGGAGCCGGATCCCGGCGGCCTGGCTTGGGGGGCGCTGTGTCGGGCTCGCGGCTTTTTTTCTGGCTGCCCTGTATGTGTCTGGCTTGGGAGGCATCCCGGACGCGCGGCTTCGGCTGAGCTGATGCGCCTCTGAACCGCGGCCGGGGCCGGTCACGGCCGTTTCAGGGTGTCTCCGAGGTGGGAAGGGTTCATGGAATTGGAGTAATCTGGCAAACGCCGCCTGGGTTGGCGGTGCTTGCCGGGACGCTTCTTTTTTGTGGGCCTCGGTTGGCGGTTTCACTGTCTTGAGAAGGCGCCATCTCCTCCATGTCGCTCATTCGTGTCGTCAGCTACAACATCCATAAAGGTCGCTCGGCGCTGGGTCGTCGCGACTCGTTGAACGAACTGCGCCTGGGCCTTTACGGCCTGCGCCCCGACCTGGTCTTCCTGCAGGAAGTGCAGGGCCGCAACGAGCAGAAATCGCTGCTCGACGCCCAGCACGAGTCGCTGGCCGCCGCGCTCAAGCTGGACGTGGCCTACGGCCGCAACGCGATCCGCAGCGCCACGGACCACGGCAACGCCCTGTTGTCGCGCTTTCCCATCCTCGATCACGAAAACCAGGACATCTCCGATCATCGCCTGGAGCAGCGCGGGCTGCTGCACGCGACCATCGAACTCGACGGCCGGGCGGTGCATTGCTTCGTGGTGCACCTGGGCCTGTTCGCCGGCAGCCGCAGCCGCCAGATCCTGGCGCTGACCGAGCGCATCCGGCGCATGGTGCCCGATGGCGAACCGATCCTGATCGCGGGCGATTTCAACGACTGGGGCGACCGGCTGGCGCCGCTGTTCGTGCAGCAGTTGGGCCTGTACGAGGTGTTTTCGCACGCCCCGCGCAGTCATGGCGGCGAATTGCCGCGCTTGCGCGATTCGGTCAAGCGCCTGAGCAACGCCCTGCGCGGCCTGCCCAACAGCGGCGTGTCCGTGCTGGAACGCACCAATCAGCTGGGCATGGACGGCAATTCGCCCCTGTTGCTGCCGCCGCCGCGCACCTTTCCCGCCGTGTTTCCCTGGTTCCGCCTGGACCGCATCTACCAGCGCGGCTTCGCCGTGCGCAGCGCGCGCGTGCTGCGCGGCCGCGAATGGGCGCGGCTGTCCGATCATTCCCCCTTGCTGGCCGAGCTGGAACTCCCGTGAAGGCCGAGCAGGTCAGGCTGGAGTGGACCGACGGCAACGACATCCGGCTGCTGCAGAACGGCACCGACTTCTTTCCGGCGCTGTGCCAGGCGATCGATGCGGCGCAATCCAGCGTGCATCTGGAAACCTACATCTTCATGCTGGACCGCACCGGCGTGAAGGTGCTGGACTGTCTGACGGCGGCGGCCGCACGCGGCGTCAAGGTGCGCGTGGTGCTCGATGGCTTCGGCGCGGCCGAAACCGCGGATACCCTGCGTGAGCGCTTGACCAGCGCGGGGGCGCAATGCCGCATCTTCCGTCCCGAGCCGCGCTGGTTCGCGAAGTTCATTCCCTCGCGCAGCCGCCTGAGGCGCCTGCACCGCAAGGTCACCATCGTCGATGGCAGCGTCGCCTTCATCGGCGGCATCAACATCATCGACGATTATGACGATCTCGATCCCACCGACGGCATCTCGGCGCCGCGCTTCGATTTCGCGGTCCAGGTGCGCGGCCCGCTGGTGACAGAGGCGGCGTACGCGCAGGACCTGCTGTGGGTGCGCCTGAACTGGGCGCGTCTGCGGCGCCATCCGCGCGACTGGAACCGCATGCGGCTGACCAAGCCCAGCCACGCGCCGGTGGCGCCCTGTGGCACCCTGCGCGCCGCGCTGGTGCTGCGGGACAACCTGCGCTTTCGCCAGACCTTCGAACGCGCCTACCTGTATGGCATTACCCAGGCGCGGCGCGACATCCTCATCGCCAACGCCTATTTCTTTCCCGGCCGCCAGTTTCGCCGCGCCCTGGCCAAGGCCGCCGCGCGCGGCGTGCGCGTGCGGCTGCTACTGCAGGGCAAGGTCGAATACCGCATGCAGTACCACGCCACGCGCTCGCTGTACGACCAGCTGCTGCGCGATGGCATCGAGATCTATGAGTACATGCCAAGCTATCTGCATGCCAAGGTGGCGGTGATCGACAACGTCGCCACGGTCGGCTCGTCCAACCTGGATCCGTTCAGCCTGCTGCTGGCGCGCGAGGCCAATGTGGTGGTCGACGACCAGCCGTTTGCCTGGGACCTGCAGGAGCGGCTGGAAGCGGCGATCCAGGAAGGCGGGCGCTTCATCCGTCCGCTGGAATATCAGCGGCGGGGGTGGGTGCGGCGGTGGGTGGATGCGATGTCGTATACGTTGCTGCGGATCGGGGTGGCGTTGACGGGGACGTCGGATAAGTATTGAAGCGCGCCGCCTCAGGCGCGCTTTTTCAGCAGCCCCAGGGCCAGGGCCGTGCCGACCAGGATGATGGCGGCGCCGGCGCCGATGGATGGCGTGATGGCTTCGTCCAGGAACCAGGCGCCCCAGACGACGCCAAAGATCGGCACCAGGAAGGTGACGCTGACGGCGCCGGTGGGGCCGACATTGGCGATCAGCCGGAAGAACACGATATAGGCCGCGCCGGTGCAGACGATCGCCAGCAGGATGGTGGCGATCCAGGCGGAGCCTGACGCGGGCGTTTCGGGCCAGGCGGAGATCGCCAGCGGCAGCAGGACCAGCGAGGCGGCGATCATGCTGCCCGTGGCATTGGCCAAGGCGTCCACGCCGTTCAGGAAGCGCTTGGTCCAGTTGGCGGCGATACCGTAGAAGATGGGCGCGGAAATCGCGGCAATCACGGCAGGACCGGTGCCGCCGTCCTGGAAGTGCAGTTTGTCCCAGACCAGCACGATGATACCGACCAGGCCGATCATCAGGCCGAGCGACCGCATCCAGGGCAGGCGGTCCTTGAACCACAGCCAGCCCACGACCGCGCCCCAGATCGGGGTGACGGCGTTCGCCACGGACAGGAATCCGGCGCCGAGCGACTGCGCCGCGTAGGCATACAGCAGGAAGGGCACCGCCGCGTTGAGCGTGCCAACCACCAGCAGCGATTTCCAATGTTGGCGAATGAGGCGCAATCTGCCCCGCCACAGCGCGATCGGCAGCAGGAACAGCGCCGCCAGGCCCACGCGCAGTTCGATCAGCGCAACCGGACCGAAGTCCGCCACCGCCAGGCGCATGAACAAAAAAGAGCCGCCCCAGACGGCGGCCAGCAAAAGAAGGTCCAGCAGATCGCGTTGGCGCATGCGTTCAGTCCCGGTTCACGTCGGCTTCCGGCTCGTGGCCAGATTCTTCATCTTGACCCGGTGCGCCAGCAGCGCACAGGCCAGGGACAGGACGATACACAGCACCAGGCCGGTGCGCACTCCGTTTAATACATTGCTGTGCGAAATCAGGATGCCGACGACCGCGGTTCCCAGCGCGCTGCCGATGGCGCGTGTGGTCTGGACGAGCGCCGAAGCCACGCCGACGTCGCGGCGTTCGCTCAGCATCTGCATGAACAGGGTCAGGTTGGGCAGCAGGAAGCCCAGCGCGCAACCGTTGACGAAGAAGGCCGCCAGGATCCACCAGGCCGAGGTACCCGGGGAGATCAGCAGCACCATCAGTGAACCGGTCGCCAACAGGCCACCGCCGAATACCATCAGGCGCTGGGGTTCGGTCTGCCGCGGGAACAGCCGGCCATTGATGATGCTGCCGACCGAAATCGCGGCCACCAGCGGTGTCAGCAGCAGACCTGCCTCGCTGGGGGTGTAGCCGAGCACTTGTTGCAGCAGCAGCGGGCTGTAGAAGATCAGGACGAACATGACGGCGCCCACCATCATGGCGGCGAGATTCAGCAACCGTGATTCCCAGGCCGCCAGTACACGCAGCGGAAATATCGGGGATGCGACGCGGCGTTCGATGGGAATCAAGGCGGCGATGGCTAGCGCGCCAGCAACGGCGAGGGCCAGTCCCACCAAGGGGTGGGCGTGGTCGCCGCTGGCGAAGGCCAGTTCCAGGGCCGCCAGGGGTGCACCCACCGCGACCACCAGCAGTATGGCGCCAAGCCAGTCGATCTTGCGGCTTTCATTGTGCAGTGGCCGGATCCGAGGGAAATAGCGCGCGAGCAGGAAGAGCGTGATGGCCGCCGCGACCGGGGAAATGAAGAATGCGGCGCGCCAGCCCATGGCCTGTGTCACTGCGCCGCCCAGTACCGGGCCGATTCCACTCGCCATGGCGAACGCGGCGGATACCAGCGCCATCCAGCGTACGCGTTGTTTGGCGTCGGGGAACAGGTCGGCAGGTGCCGCGAACGCGGTCGCGATCATCATGCCGCCGCCGATGCCTTGCAGCGAGCGGAATACGATCAACTGCGTCATGGATTGCGACAGGCCGCAGGCGATGGAGCCCAAGGCGATGATCAGGACCGACACCAACATCAACGGCTTGCGGCCAAACATGTCGCCCAGGCGACCGAAGATCAGGATCGATGCAGCAGTGGCCAGCAGGTAGCCGGTGCCCACCCAGGCATACAGGGACATGCCGTCGAGGGCCTCAGCCACGCGTGGCAAGGTGGTGCTGATGATGGTGGAATCGAATGCCGCCAGCACGACGGTGGCGGATACCCCCGCCATGGCCATCAGCAGGTCGCGGCGGGAATGCGCGGGGACGGCAGGTTGGGTCGGTGAGGGGGGCGGATTCATGCCGCCAAGCATATCACCGGCCCACTAGGGTTTTTACTTGTAGAAGGCGTGGTAGCTCCAGAACACCGCGATGACCAACACGACCAGTGCCCACGACCAACGCGAATTCGACAGGCCGCGCGGTTCCGGTTCCGGGGGCGGCGGGGGCGGCGCAAGGCGGGGCTGGGCCGCCATGTGGTCAATGAAGGCGGTAAAGAATTTCTGGATGATCTTGTCGCCTGCTTTCAATAGCAGGCCTTCGCCGCATTCAGCGAGCTTGCCGCCAGCCATGCCAGCCACGGTGTAGGCGACACGGGTGCCTTGATCCTTGGTGCTGAGGTTGACCTGTGCTGTGCCTATCGCCAGGCATGCGGCGCGTCCTTTGCCTTCGAACACAAGCGTGCAACTGTTAGGGGCATTGGTGTCCGACATCAGGATCTCGCCTTCGTAGTCGGTATCTATGCCTGCGACCTTGGCCCGCAAAGTGACAGCGTATTCGGTGGGACTGCGCAGGACGACTTCCACGCAACCTGGGATGCACTTCTTCAACACTTCCGGGTCTGTCAGCGCATCCCATGTCTGGTGCTGCGTTGCAGGAATCCATTGGGCATCGGCTATGCGCATGGCTGTCTCCTTGTAGAAGAGTTGTAGGTATATTCTGTGCTCAATTGATGGGTTTGGCTACTTGGGGACGAGCACCCTCGTCATCCCTTCGCATGATCAGCAATTTTGTCCTCCTCTTTCGGGGGGGATGTGACGCTACAATCGCGCCAATTCTCCATTCCGGCGTGCTTTTCCATGTTGTACGTTCTTGTAGCGTTTCTGGTTTCGCTCATCTCGACCTTGCTGATCGTTCGCTACCGTTCGTGGCATGATGGCCTGACGGCCGATCACGACCTGAATGGCGTCCAGAAGTATCATTCGGCCCCGGTTCCCCGCATTGGGGGGCTGTCACTGCTCGTGGCCAGTGGCGTCACCTGTATATTGGTGGCGATACGAGAACCCGAGGTGCTTGTCAGCATGGTGCTGTTGC
Source organism: Achromobacter ruhlandii (assembly GCF_002082135.1). Taxonomy (NCBI): domain Bacteria; kingdom Pseudomonadati; phylum Pseudomonadota; class Betaproteobacteria; order Burkholderiales; family Alcaligenaceae; genus Achromobacter; species Achromobacter ruhlandii. Next base: position 6,209,572 of record NZ_CP017433.1, on the reverse strand, counting down.
TGGCTGCGGGCATGCCGGCATTTCTAGGTGGTTTTGCCGAAGACTTGACGAAACAGGTGCGAGTGTTGGTCCGGCTCGGTCTGGCGATGCTGTCCGGCGTAGTCGCCTATTACTTGCTGGGGGCCGCGGTAACGCGCGTCGATATTATTGGCGTCGACTGGCTGCTGCAGTTCGGGGTCGTGTCCCTGATATTCACCTCGGTGGCGATCGGGGGGGCAGCGAATGCGATCAACATTATCGACGGCTATAACGGCCTGGCCGCCGTGGTATCCGCAATGATTTTGGCCGGATTTGCGTATGTGTCGTTTTATCTGGGCGATCGCTTCTTGCTTATCGTGGCGCTCAGCACCTTGGGTGGCGTTATCGGATTCCTGGTGTGGAACTATCCCCGCGGACACATCTTCCTAGGCGATGGTGGTGCCTATTTTCTCGGATTCATCATCGGTGAATTGTCGGTGTTGATGCTGGCAAGGCATCCGCAGGTATCCGCATGGTTTCCGCTGCTTCTGTGTATTTATCCAGTGTTCGAGACTTTGTTTTCGATATACCGGAAAAAATGGCTGCGAGGGCGTTCCCCCGGCGCACCGGATGGCGTGCACCTGCATATGCTGATCTACAAGCGCCTGGTGCGGTGGGCGATCGGCTCGCGTGAAATGCGCCACCAGACGCAGCGCAACTCCATGACGTCACCCTATCTGTGGTTGCTTTCGTCGCTGGCGGTCATCCCCGCCGTGTTGTTCTGGCAACAGCCCTATATTCTTATGTTGTTCACGGCCGTATTCTCGGCAACCTATATCGTCCTGTATCGTAAATTGGTGCTTTTCCGCATGCCGAAGTGGATGATCGTCAAAAAGCGCAAGCGCCATTGATATCGGCGGAATTCCGTTGACAGCGCGGCCCAGTTCCGCACGCCGGCCGCGCATCGCGATACCAGCCAATGTTGTTGTACAGTGCGGGCTGCGTTGATCGGTGCCAGCCCTTGTCGTCCGATGGGGCGCCCAGCACGAATCCTGCCCATGCCCACACGAATTCTCATTGTCCGCACCTCCTCCCTGGGCGACCTCGTCCATATGCTGCCGGCTATTACGGATATCGCCAGGCACGTCCCCGACGCGCAGATAGATTGGGTGGTCGAAGAGGCGTTTGCGGAGATCCCATCATGGCATCCCGCGGTCAAGGAGATCATCCCGGTCGCACACCGGCGCTGGAGAAAATCTTGGTGGTCGGCGCAGGTGCGGGCGGAACGACGCGTATTGCGCGAACGGTTGCGCTCGGTGCAGTATGACATCGTGCTCGATATGCAGGCACTGCTTAAGTCCGCGTGGCTGGTGCGCCAGGCGCGCGGCGTGCGTCACGGACTTGACTGGCGTTCGGCGCGTGAACCCTTGGCGTCCCTGTTCTACAACGTGCGTCACCGGGTGGAGTTCTGGCAGCCCGCCGTGATTCGCCAACGCAAGCTGGCGGGCCTGACCTTTGGCTACCAGCATGCTGGCTTGCCGGATTTCGGTTTGCAGTCATTTGTGCGTCAGGCCAGTCAGGATGTGGAGCCCTCAGTCGAAGTGGGCAGCGCGGGCCTGAATGTGAACGAGTTTCCCCGGTTGCATCACCTGGACCCCGACCGCGGTTACGCGGTGATCATGCCGTCGGCCAGCCGGGACGACAAGCTGTGGCCTGAAGATGACTGGCGCGCCGTGTTCCGCCGTTTGCTTGACGCCGGCTGTGCGCTCAAGCTGCTGGCCGGCAATGACCAGGAAGCCGAGCGTGCCCGCCTGCTGGTCGCGGGCATGGAAGACGTCGAAGTCATGCCCCGAATGGACCTGACCTCGGTTGCCCGGCTGCTGGCCGGGGCGCGCCTGATGGTCGGCCTGGACAGCGGCCTGACCCACCTGTCGGCCGCGCTGGGCCGTCCCACCATCGGCATCTACCGCGCTTCCACGCCGGTGCGCACGCCGCTGGTCGGTTCGAACTACACCGCCAGCCTGGGCGACCGCGGCGCCTCGCCGTCGCGCGAAGCTGTCATGGCGTCGGTGGAGCAGGCGCTGGCCGCGCGCTGATGAACCGCACCGTCTACACGCTGGGGTTGCGGGCGCTGGCGCCCCTGGTGTGGCTGTGGATGGCGCGTCGCGCCAGGCGGGCCGGGGGTGAATGGGGAATCTTCTCGCCCGAGCGATTCGGGCGGGCTGTATCGGGCGCGACCGTGCCGGACCGCTTTGCGCCCGGCAAAACCGGGGCTACCGCAGCGATCGAAGGCCCGGTGTGGGTGCACGCCGTCAGCCTGGGCGAGACGCGTGCCGCGCAGCCGCTGCTGCAGGCCTTGCTCGATCGCGGCCTGCCGGTGCTGCTGACTCACATCACCGCCACCGGCCGGGCCGAAGGCGCGCGCCTGTTCGCCGATGCCATCGCCCGCGGCCAGTTGCGGCAGGCCTGGCTGCCCTACGATTTTCCGGGCGCCACGCGCCGCTTCCTGGCCGCGGCCAGGCCGCGCTGCGGCATCCTCATCGAACGCGAGATCTGGCCCAACCTGCTGGCCGCGGCGCGGCGCGCAGGCGTGCCGATGGCGCTGGTGAGCGCTCGGTTCTCGGAGTCGTCGCTGCGGCAGGCGGGACGCATGGGCGGAGTCATGCGCGAGGCGCTGGCCGGCCTGGACTTGGTGCTGGCCCAGACCGCGCCTGACGCCGAGCGGCTGGCCCGGGCTGGCGCGCCGCAGCCGGCCGTCTCCGGCAATTTGAAGTTCGATCTGTCTCTGCCCCAGGACCGGGTGCGGGAGGGGCAGGCCTGGCGCGCGCGCCTGGGCCGGCCGGTGGTCGCCCTGGCCAGTACCCGCGAAGGCGAGGACGGGCCCTTCATCGCGGCCCTCAAGCGTCTCGCGGGCACGCCCGGTGGGCCTCTGTTCCTGTTGATCCCGCGCCATCCACAGCGTTTCGACGAGGCCGCCGCGTTGCTGGAACAGGCCGGCCTGCCTTATGTTCGGCGGTCGACAGGCCAGGAGCCGGAGCCGCGCACGACCGTGTTGCTGGGAGACACGCTGGGGGAGATGGCTTTCTATTACGCCGCCGCCGATGTGGCCGTGGTGGCCGGCAGTTTCGCGCCGCTGGGTGGGCAGAACCTGATCGAAGCCTGCGCGGCCGGCGTGCCGGTCATCGTCGGGCCACACACCTTCAATTTCCAGCAGGCCGCCAGCGATGCCATCGAGGCGGGCGCGGCGCAACGCCAGCCGGATCCGGAGCGGGCCGTGGCGGCCGCGCTGGCGCTGCTGGCCGACCCCATTGCGCGGCAGGCGGCCGGTGACGCGGCGCAGGCCTGGTTCGCCAGCCATGCGGGCGCCACCGCGCGGACCATGGACGCGCTGGCGCCCTGGTTGCGGTAAGGTCCGCGCCCGCCAAGCGCCTCAGGCGGGTTTGCGCGGTACCAGCGTAACGGCGCCGGGGTTCAGTTCCTGGCTGAAGCGGCGCGTGTCGCGCCCTTCGTCTTCCGGGCGCACGCCCAGCCAGCCTTGGCCGAGGGCGTAGACGCCCAGGTTGGCCAGCAGGATCAGGATGAAGAGCACTCGCATGGCGCGGCCTCGTCGGTGTCAGGCGCCCGCTGCCGGATTGGCGCGCGCGATGGCGGCCAGCCCATCCAGAACGGGGTGGTTCAGGTAGATCGGCACCGGCGCGGCGCCGAACGCGCCGCCGGCGTCGGCCAGGAGACGTTCGATCTCCTGGTGCACTTCCGGCCAGCCGCCGCCGGCGGCGAAGATCTGCGGCGTCTGGCCGTAGCGCTGGCGGCCCGCGAGCCACTGCCGCACCACCGCGCCGGCCTGTGCGGCGGCGATGCCGGAGGCGATGGCTTCATGCGTGTCGGTGGGATAGGGCACCACCTGGCCTTCCGCGATCGGCAGGTTGGCGGTGCCGTGCGCCAGCGCGTTGCGCATCATCGCCGGGCCAGGCAGGATCAGGCCGCCGGCGAAGACGTTGTCCGGCCCCACGGTATCGATGGTGGTGGCGGTGCCGAAGCTGGCCAGCAGGAAGGGCGGATGGGCGCCGGGCAGGCGCGACAGCACGCCCAGCAGCGAGGCCCAGCGGTCCGCGCCCAATTGTGACGGCGTCTTGTAGCGGTTGACCAGTCCCAGGGTGGTGGCCTGCGAGGAGGCCCAGGTCACCGCGCAGCCATGGCGTTGCAGGATGGCGGAGATGGCGGCGCCACGCTCGGCGCCGGCCACGTTCACGCCCAGCGCACGCGACGGCCGTTGCGGCAGGGCGGCGAGCCAGCGGTCCAGGGCGTCCAGGTCCAGGCCGTCGAAGGCGACGGCGGCCGGCTCGCGCGGCATGTCCGGGCTGCTGGGATCCAGCCAACCCACTTTGAGGCGGCTGTTGCCGGAGTCGATGAGGATGATCATGCTTGGCGTCGAATCGAGATTTCACCGACCGAGATCGGCATGGCGCCCTGGGGCGTTTGCACCAGCAGGCGGCCCTGGCCATCGACGCCACAGGCGGTGCCGCTGAGGATCACGTCGCCCTTGTCCAGCACGTTGATCGCGCGGCCGGCAAGCGCGTCCACCTGGTCGAAGCGTTGCGAGAAGGCGGCGAAGCCGTCGCGTTCGAGGGCGCGAACGGCCTCGTGCCAGGCGTTTGCCGCGGCGCACACCAGGTCGGCGGCGGTGGCGGCGTGGCCAGGGGCGTGGCGGGTGACGCCGGTCCAGTCGGCGACCTGACGGTCCAGCGCCTGCGACAAGGCGTCGGCGTCGACCAGGTTCACGCCCATGCCGATGACGACCGTATAGCCCGTTTCGCGGCCACCGGGGTTGCGGGTGGTCTCGACCAGCACGCCGGCCAGCTTGGCGTCGTGCCACTGTATGTCGTTGGGCCATTTCATGCAGAGGCCATCGGCGCCAGGGCCCGCCACGGCGCGTAGCGCCTCGCAGGCCGCCAGGCCGGCCAAGGGCGACAGGGCGGGCAGCTGCGCGGCGGGCAGGTGCACGTCGAAAGCGCACGAGAACATCAGCGCCGCGCCCACCCGGTTCTGCCAGGGACGGCCGGCGCGGCCGCGGCCGGTTTCCTGCAGATGGGTGCCCAGCAGCCAGGGCTTGCCGGCGCCCGCGCCCGTGCGGACGCGCGCCAGCAGGTCGGCGTTGGTCGAGCCGGTGCTGGCGGTCCAGGCGATGTCTTGGAAGGCGGGCAGGCGCGAACCCAACATCCGGGCCAGGTCGTCTGGCGCGGGCAGGTCGATGGGGCGGACGTGATCGGACATGGCGGCGATTGTAGGGCACGCGCGGGCCGCGCTCGCGGCCTGTCGCCCCCAGCGTATATGATTGTGGATACATTTTTGCATTCCTGTCCCGCTACATGCCGCTTTCCGCCCCGACCGCGTCCCGCGCCGCCACGCCCTTCCGCCAGGAAGCGGGTGTGTGCCACGTCGGGGGCGACTGGAGCGTCCTGGCGCTGGCGGAGCCGGGCGAGGTCGAGCGCCGCCGCGCGGCGATGGCCAAGGCGGCCGATGCCGGCGTGCGCTGGGACCTGCAGGGCATCAGCCGGCTCGACACCATTGGCGCGCTGCTGATCTGGCAGGCCTGGGGCGAAAAACTGCCCGAGCGTGTGCGCTGGTCGGCCGGCCAGCAGGACGTGTTCACCGCCCTGGCCACGAACAAGGGCGGCAAGCAGGCGCCGCCTCGTCCCGAGCCCTCGTGGGGCTGGCTGCGCGCCTTGGGCGGGGCCGTGCTGCAGGCCGGCGAGAACGGCCGCGCCTTGCTGACCATGCTGGGGCAACTGGTGCTGGACCTCTTCGGCATGTTGCGCCGGCCGTCGCGGGGGCCGTGGCGCGAGATCTCGGCCCAGGTGTATCGCACCGGGGCGCAGGCGCTGGGCATCACGGCGCTGGTGGGTTTTCTGATTGGCGTGGTGCTGTCATACCTGTCGGCCCAGCAATTGCAGATGATCGGCGCCGACCGCTTCATCGTGCGGCTGCTGGGCGTGTCGATCGTGCGCGAGCTGGGGCCGGTGCTGGCGGCCATCCTGGTGGCGGGCCGTTCCGGTTCGGCCATCACCGCGCAGATCGGGGTCATGCGGGTCACGCAGGAGCTGGACGCGATGCTGGTGATGGGTATTTCGCACGGCCAGCGGCTGATCCTGCCGCGGGTGGTGGCGCTGGCCATCACCATGCCGCTGCTGGTGCTGTGGACCGACGCCATGGCGATCCTGGGCGGGATGCTGGCGGCGCAGGTGCAGTTGGGCGTGTCGGCGCAGTGGTTCCTGCAGTCGCTGCCTGACGCCATTTCCCTGACCAATTACTGGATCGGTATCCTGAAGGGCGTGACCTTCGGCATCCTGATCGCGCTGATCGCCTGCCATTTCGGCCTGCGCATCCAGCCCAACACGGAAAGCCTGGGACGCGGCACCACGACGTCGGTGGTCACGTCGATCACTGGCGTGATCTTGCTGGACGCGCTGTACGCGGTCATTTTCAGTTCGGTGGGCATCTGATGGCCGGCGCCGAACAGCATCGCCTGTTTACCGAGGAGCAGGTCACGGTCGCGCCCGTGATCACCGTGCGCGGCCTGCGCACGGCGTTCGGCGACCACGTGGTGCACGACAACCTGGACCTGACCGTCTTTCCCGGCGAGATCCTGGTGCTGGTCGGCGGTTCCGGCACGGGCAAGACGGTGTTGCTGCGGCAGATCATCGGACTGGACCGGCCGGCGGCCGGCACCATCCAGGTGCTCGGCAACACCTTGTCCGAGTTGACGCCAAGCGAACGTCGGCGCCTGTCCTACCGCTGGGGCATGTTGTTCCAGGCGGGCGCGCTGTTCTCGGCGCTGTCGGTGTACGACAACGTCGCGCTGCCGCTGCGCGAGCTGCGCACGGTGCCGGAGGACCTGGTGCGCGATGTCGTGATGTGCCGCCTGGCGATGGTCGGCCTGTCGGCGCAGGATGCGGACAAGCGGCCCTCGGATCTTTCTGGCGGCATGGTCAAGCGCGTGGCGCTGGCGCGCGCGCTGTCGCTGGACCCGGAACTGGTGTTCCTGGACGAGCCCACGGCGGGCCTCGATCCGCTGCGCTCGGACGAATTCGTGGACCTGGTGCGCAGCCTGCACCGGCAGTTGGGATTTACCGTCGTCATGGTGACGCACGACCTGGACACGCTGCTCGCGCTGGCCACCCGTGTCGCCGTGTTGGCGGACAAGCGGGTGATCGTGTGCGACACGGTGCCGGAAGTGCTGAAGGTCGACCACCCGTTCATTCATACATTCTTCCTGGGCGAGCGCGGTTTGCGCGCGCTCGGGGACATGGCGCCGAAGGGAACGCATCATGGAAAACCGTAGTCACGCGCTCATGGCCGGCATCTTCACGCTGGTCCTGTTGGCCGCCGCTGCGCTGGTGGCCGTCTGGATCGGCCGCGACCGCACCAAACTGCAGACCTACGAAATCGTCTCGGCGACCGCCGTCAGCGGCCTCAACCCGCAGTCGACGGTGCGCTACCAGGGCGTGCCGGTGGGCAAGGTGCAGTCGCTGGCGCTGAACCCCGACAAGCCGGGCCAGGTGCGCATCCGCATCGGCGTGGCGCCGAACACGCCGATCACTGAATCGACCTGGGCCGAACTGGGCGTGCAGGGCGTGACCGGCATGGCCAATGTCGAACTGCGCGACGACGGCAGCTCGTTCAAGCGGCTGGCATCCAGCGCCGCCAACCCGGCTGCGATTCCGCTGCGTCCCGGCTTCCTGGACCGCATCGAGCAGCGCGGCGGCCGCCTCATTTCCAACGTCGAGGACGCCACTGAGCAGCTGCGGCGCCTGCTGAGCGAGCAGAATGTGCAGGCCCTGACCGCCAGCCTGCAGAACGCCACCGACATCACCCAGTCGCTGAAGGACGCCAGCCGCGACCTGGGGCCGGCGCTGGCCAAGCTGGGACCGTTGGTCGATTCGTTGGGCAGCACCTCGCGCCAGGCCGACCGCGCGGCGCGCGAAGTGGCCGACCTGGCCCAGCAGGCGCGCCAGTCGCTGGCGCGCCTGAACGCGCCGGACGGCGCGCTGGCCGCGGCCACGCGCAGCCTGAACGACATTGCCTTTGCCGCTTCGCGGCTGGATGGCGAGACCCTGCCCGCCGTCACCGGCATGGCGGCCAGCGTCACCGAGGCCGCGCGCGGCGCCACTTTCACCCTGCGGCGCGTGGACAACACGCCGCAATCGTTATTGTTCGGGCCGGCGCCGGCGGCGCCTGGACCCGGCGAGGCCGGATTCGCCGGCTTTGGGAGACAGCCGTGATGAAGATGCGTAGCGCAATCCTGATCCTGACCCTGGCGCTGGCTGGCTGCGGCGTGGGCCGTGTCGGCGCGCCGCCCGCCGTGTTCGACCTGGGGCTGGACAGCCGGCCGACGCCGCAATTGCCGGCGCGCGAGCCGGTCGCCCTGGTGTTCTCGGCGGTGCCGACGCTGTCGAGCACCGGCGTCATCTGGCGCGTCGGAGACAGCGCCACGCCCAAGTCCTATGCCACCTATCGCTGGGCCTCGTCGCCGTCCGACCTGGTGCGCCAGCGCCTGATCGAGCGCCTGTCGCGCCAAGGGCCGGTGCTGGCTGAACGCGCCAGCGGCCAGACGCCGCAGTTGCAGGTCTACCTGTCGCAGTTCGAACAGGTGTTCACCCCCGATGGGGCGGCCAGCGAAGGCCGCGTGCTGCTGCAGGCGGTCCTGCTCAATGGCCGCAGCGTGGTGGGCCAGGTGCGCATTGCGACGCAGGCGCCGGCGCCGACGCAGGACGCCGCCGGCGGCGTGGCCGCGTTGCGCCAGGCCACCGACGATGCGGCCGACCAGCTGGCGCAATGGCTGGCCAGCCAGGCCAAGGCCGCGGCGCGGCCCGGCGGTTAACATCTCTCCTTTTCCACGCAGCACGAGTCCGACATGCCCGCAAGCACTGAAACCCATGCCTTTACCGGAGCCGCCGGCCGCATCGACTGCGCCGTGGATTGGCCTGACGGCACACCGCGGGGCTGGGCCCTGGTGCTGCATCCGCACCCGCTGCAGGGCGGCGCGCGCGAGAACAAGGTGGTGACCACGCTGTCGCGCGCCTGCGTCCAGCATGGCCTGGTGGCGGTGCGGCCCAACTTCCGCGGCGTCGGGCTGTCCGAAGGCGAATTCGACAAATCCGTGGGCGAGACCCAGGACATGCTGGCGGTGGTCGCGCAGATGCGCGAGCGCCATCCGGAACTGGCGTCCGCGCCGTGGGTGCTGGCCGGTTTTTCCTTCGGCACCGCGGTCGCCGCGCAGACCTATGCCGCGCTGGCCGACCAGGGCGATGCGGTGCTGCCCAGCGCGCTGATGCTGATGGGCCCCGCCGTCAACCGCTTCCAGTCGCACGAGGTGCAGGTGCCCGGCGACACGCTGATGGTGCATGGCGAAGAGGACGAGGTGGTGCCGCTGTCCGAGGCCATGGACTGGGCCCGTCCGCGTTCGATCCCGGTGGTGGTGATTCCCGGCGCATCGCACTTTTTCCACGGCAAGCTGCTGGTGCTGCGCCAGCTGGTGCAGGCGCACCTGAAGGTCAAGCTTGACTGAGCGCCGCGCAACGCGCCGCGTTGCATCAAGTTGCATGTTTTAAATGGCCGAGGAACCCATCCCGGGCCGGACGGGTCTCATCGACTGCCTATAATTGTCAGCCACTTGCCCCGCGCCGGCGGGCGTCTTTCCTGGACCCACGTTGCCGATGAAGAATTTGTCTCACTCCACCCCTTCCCCCGTTGTCTTTGCCCGCCGCGCCCTGGCCGGCGCGGTGCTGTCGGCGATGCTCGCGACCTCGCTGCCGGCCTCGGCCCAGCAGGCGCCGGCCGCGGCGCCGGCGGCCGCGGGCGCCACGGCTCCCGCGCCGTCGGCGATGGGCGTGGTGCCGGTGGGCGACGTGTCGGCGGTGCCGGCGCCCACCATCGCGGCCAAGGCCTGGATCGTGATCGACGTGAACAGCGGCCAGACCCTGGCGGCGTCGAACCCCGATATGAAGGTCGAGCCGGCTTCGCTCACCAAGATCATGACGGCCTATGTCGTGTTCAATGCGCTCGAAGAGAAGCGCCTGACGCTGGAGCAGACCGTGCCCGTGTCGGAGCACGCCTGGCGCACCGGCGGTTCGCGCATGTTCATCGAGCCGCGCAAGCCCGTTACTGTCGATGAGCTGAACCAGGGCATGATCGTGCAGTCGGGCAACGACGCCTCGGTCGCGCTGGCCGAAGCGGTCGGCGGCAGCGAAACCGCGTTTGCCTCGCTCATGAACCAGGAAGCCGAGCGCCTGGGCATGCGCAACACCCACTTCATGAACGCCACGGGCCTGCCCGATCCGCAGCACATGACGTCCACGCGCGACCTGGCCACGCTGTCGGCGCACCTGATCACCGATCACCCGCAGTTCTTCCACTACTACAAGCAGAAGAGCTTTACCTACAACAAGATCACCCAGCCCAACCGCAACCGCCTGCTGTGGGCCGATCCCTCGGTCGACGGCATGAAGACCGGCCACACCGATTCGGCCGGCTACTGCCTGGTGTCGACCGCGGTGCGCGGCGACCGCCGCATCCTGGTGGTGGTGGTGGGCACCGACAGCGAAGCCACGCGCGCCGAGGAAAGCCTGAAGCTGCTGAACTGGAGCTTCCAGAACTTTGACACGGTCAAGCTGTTCGACAAGAGCCAGCCCGGCATTGACGCCCGCGTCTGGGAAGGCACGGCCGAGAACGTCAAGCTCGGCCCGCCCAACCCGGTCTCGATCGCGGTCCCGCGCGGCAAGGCCGGCGACCTCAAGCCCGTGGCGCAGCGCACCGATCCGCTGATCGCGCCGCTGGCCAAGGGCCAGCAGGTCGGCACGCTGCAGTTCACGCTGGACGGCAAGGTGTTGCGCACCGAGCCGCTGGTGGTGCAGGACGCCGTCGAACGCGCCGGCTTCTTCGGCCGCATGGTCGACACCGTCAAGCGCTGGTTCCAGTAAGCGGACGCGCCACGGGCGCGGTCGCGGGTGTAAGCTTCACCAAGAAGGGGCGGGCCGGGTGGCCCGTCCCTATCCATTTGATTCTCAGGAGCGGCTCATGATTCCGGGCGTGCCGGGCGAAAGCCAGGTGTTTCTCAATGGCGAGTTTGTGCGTATCGACGAGGCCAAGATCTCGGTGCTCGATCGCGGCTTCATTTTCGGCGACGGCATCTACGAAGTGGTGCCTGTCTACCGCGGCAATGCCTTCCGCATGGCCGAACACCTGGACCGCCTGGACCGCAGCCTCGCGGCCCTGCGCATCGCCCAGCCGTTCGACCGCGCGGGCTGGATCGACCTGATCGAGCAGCTGCTGGCGCGCTCGAACCTGGACACCTGCATCGTCTACCTGCAGGTCACGCGCGGCGTGGCCAAGCGCGACCACCAGTTCCCGGCCGAGCCGGTCAAGCCGACGGTGTTCGGCATGGTCTCGGCCTGGGCGCCGCCGTCGGCCGCGGCCCGCGCGCAGGGGCTGTCCGCCATCACCATCCCCGACGAGCGCTGGCTGCACTGCGAGATCAAGTCGGTGTCGCTGCTGGGCAACGTGCTGGCCAAGCAGCAGGCGGTCGATGCCCACGTCGACGAGGTGCTGCAGTTCCGCGACGGTTTTCTCACGGAGGGTTCGTCCACCAACATCTGGGTGGTCTCCGGCGGCAAGCTGTTGGCCCCGCCCAAGAACAACCTGATCCTGGAAGGCATCCGCTACGGCCTGATGGGCGAGCTGGCCGCCGAAGCCGGCATCCCGTTCGAGGCGCGCCGCATCACCCAGGACGAGGTCGCCCAGGCCGATGAACTGATGCTGTCTTCGGCCACCAAGGAAGTGCTGGCTATCGTGTCGCTGGACGGCCGGCCGGTGGGTTCGGGCAAGCCTGGCCCCGTTTTTGCGCAATTGCGCGCGGGTTATGATGCCCGCATCGCCGCGCTCTAGAACGGCCACGCGGGGCGGCCCTGGCGGCCCCCCGCGCCGGCGGCGGGCCTTGCCTGCACGATGCCTGCCCCCATATAGATAGTTTGACGCCCCAGGCCATCCATCATGCATATTCCGCCCGAAGAATCCCTCATCGAGTACCCCAGTGACTTTCCCATCAAGGTCATGGGCAAGCACCATCCCGACTTCGCGCAGACGCTGACCGAAGTCGTGCTGCGCTTCGACCCGGGCTTCGATGCCGCCACGGTCGAGATGCGGCCCAGCAAGGGCGGCAACTACATGGGCCTGACCTTCACGGTGCGCGCCACCTCGCGCGAGCAGCTCGACAGCCTGTATCAGGCCTTGCACGGCCACCCGATGGTGTCGATCGTCCTGTAGGGCCGGCGGTTGTGATCAAGTGGCTCGCGCGGCCCGCGGACTACCTGTCCGTGTGGCGGGACATGCAGGCGTACACCGACCAGCGGTCGGCCGAAACGCCCGATGAAATCTGGCTGTGCGAGCACGCCCCGGTCTACACGCTGGGCCAGGCGGGCCTGCCCGAGCACGTGCTCAACCCCGGCGCCATCCCCATCGTCCATTGCGACCGCGGCGGCCAGGTCACTTACCATGGCCCCGGCCAGGTGATGGCCTACGCGCTGTTCGACCTGCGCCGCGTCGACATGTACGTAAAGGAGTACGTGGCCCTGCTGGAATCGGCGGTGATCGACACGCTTGACGAGATGGGCCTGCCCGGCGCCTGCCGCAAGGCGGGCGCGCCGGGCGTGTACGTGGCGCATCCCGAGGGCGGCGATCTGGCCAAGATTGCCGCGCTGGGCATCAAGATCCGCAACGGCCGCGCCTATCACGGCGTGTCCCTGAACGTGGCGATGGACCTGGCGCCGTTCCTGGGCATCAATCCTTGCGGGTACGCCGGCCTGCGCACGGTCGACATGGCGTCCTGTAGCGTGCGGCGCGAGCCCACGGAAGTGGGCGACGCGCTGGCGCGCAACCTGGCCCGCTTGTGGCGCCAGGCAAGGACACCCGCATGAAGACAAGCTATACCCCGGCCGAGGTGGCCGCGACCACCCCTGAAGCGTTGGCCGGCCTGCGCGCCGGGCCGGCGCCGCAATACGCCGCCTGGATTCGCACGGCGGCCGAAATGGGCCTGGTCGAGGCCCAGACCATTTTCGGCCAGATGCTGCTCGACGGCGTCGGGGTGCCCCAGGACCAGGCCGAAGGATTGGCCTGGTTCAAGCGTGCCGCCAACGCCGATCACGTGATGGCCATGAACATGATTGGCCGCTGCTACGAGAACGGCTGGGGTGTCGCGGCGGACGATACCGTGGCGGCCTACTGGTTCCGGCTGGCCGCGGATCGCGGGCTGGACTGGGGCATGTACAACTACGCCCACATGCTCAAGAGCGGCCGCGGGGGCGTGGCGCGGAACCGCGCCGCGGCGCTGGCGCTGTACCAGCAGGCCGCGCAGGCCGGACACGTCAAATCCATCGGCGTGGTGGGCCGCTTCTACGAAGCGGGTGACGTGGTCGAGCAGGACCTGGAGCGCGCGTTCGACTGCTACCAGCGCTGCGCCGAGGGCGGCGACTTCCGCGGCATGTTCCACCTGGGCCGCATGCTGCTGCTGCGCGGCCGCAAGGAAGAGGCGGTGCAGTGGCTGGCGCGCGTGCCCGAGACCTCCACGCCGGCCTTCCTGCGTGAAGCCGACGCGATGCTGCGCGACTGCGGCTTTCCCGCGCTGTACGAAACCGGCGCCTGAAAGGCGCGGGCGGGGCCACGCCCTAGGCGCCAGGCCCGGTACGAGGCACTCCTCTTTGTGCCAACGTGGCTTCGTCCATCATCCCGGTCCGCGCGCTATGTGCTCAGGCGCGCATCGAACACAATGTCCAGCGTCAGGCGCGTGCCGGCCGGCTGTTCGCCATCGAGCCGGTCCAGCAGCAACTGGCCCGCGCGGCGGCCCAGCTCGGCCGCGTCCAGTCCCAGCGTCGTCAGGCCCTGAACCCATTGCGGCGCGCTGCCGTCCTCGGTGAATCCCAGCACCGCCAGGTCCTGCGGCACCTGCAAGTCGCGGTTGTGGGCCTCCGACACCGTGGCGGCGGCCAGCACGTCCGACGTGCAGAACACCGCATCGAAGATCGTATTGGTGGCCAGCAGGCGCAGAAACGCCATGCGGCCATCGTTCAGTTGCTGCGCCTCGGGTTGCACGATGTCGGCGACCAGATCCAGCCCAAGCGCGTCCGCGCTGCCGATGAAGCCCTCGCGGCGGGCGCGCTCCCACGGGGTGTCGGCGCTGACGCAGGCGATGCGCGCGTGGCCTTTTTCGGCGAAATGGCGGGCCGCCTGCCGGCCGGCTTCGGCATTGTCGACCGTGATCAGGCTGTCCAGCGGGGCGGCCGGCGGACTCCAGGTTTCCACCACCGGGATTTCCAGCGCCGCCACGGCCGCGCGCAGCTGGTGATCGTCCAGGGGGCCGATCACCAGCGCGGCGGCCGGCGCCAACGGCGTCAGCAGCGGCAGCAGGGCCGCGTCACGCCACGGAGCGGCGGCCAGGTAGTAGCCGGCAGGCGCCAGCCGTTCGGCGCAGGCTTGCACGGCGCGGGCGGCCGGGCCGGCGTCCAGCCGGGGGGCGATCAGGGCGATGGGGCGGGGGAGCGGCAGGGTCGACATGGGGGCAGGCGGCACGGATTCATCAGGCGTGACGATAACCCGGCGCGGCCTGGCGCCGGGCCATTCGGGGCGAATTCGGGCGCAGGGGGTAAAATGTCTTCTTTTGTCCCAGACCGCAACGCCGCGCGCGCCGGTCGTGAAGGTGTTCCATGTCCACGCTTGCCGAGTCGTCTGTGCCCTCGAACGAAGCCGCCGCCGCGCCCGCGGAAACGGCGTACGATCCGACGCAGAAACAGAAATCCCAGGCCAAGACGGCGCGCATCCCGATCAAGATCATCCCGGCCGAACGCCTGAAGAAGCCGGAATGGATCCGCGTCAAGGCGGCCCAGCCGGGTTCGCGCTTCTATGACATCAAGCGCATCCTGCGCGAGCACAACCTGCACACGGTGTGCGAAGAAGCGTCCTGCCCGAACATCGGCGAATGCTTCGGCAAGGGCACGGCCACGTTCATGATCATGGGCGACAAGTGCACCCGCCGCTGCCCGTTCTGTGACGTGGGCCATGGCCGCCCCGACCCCCTCGACACCAAGGAACCGGAAAACCTCGCGCGCACCATCGCCGCGATGAAGCTGTCGTACGTGGTGATCACCTCGGTCGACCGCGACGACCTGCGCGACGGCGGCGCCGGCCACTTCGTCGACTGCATCACCCACATCCGCGAACTGTCGCCCACCACCCGCATCGAGGTGCTGGTGCCGGACTTCCGCGGCCGCCTGGACCGCGCCCTGACCATCCTGAACGCCGGTCCCCCGGACGTCATGAATCACAACCTGGAAACCGTGCCGCGCCTGTACAAGCAGGCCCGCCCGGGTTCGGACTACATGCACTCGCTCAAGCTGCTGGCCGAGTTCAAGAAGCTGCATCCGAACGTGCCGACCAAGTCGGGCCTGATGCTCGGCCTTGGCGAGACCGACGAGGAAATCCTGCAGGTGATGCGCGACATGCGCGAACACAACGTCGACATGCTCACCATCGGCCAATACCTGCAGCCGTCGGAACACCACCTGCCGGTGCTGCGCTACGTGCATCCCGACACCTTCGCGATGTTCGAGCGCGAGGCCTATGCGATGGGCTTCTCGCATGCGGCGGTGGGCGCCATGGTGCGTTCGTCGTACCACGCGGATGAACAGGCGCATGCAGCTGGCGTGAATTAGGGATTCCACTTCCGACTGTGCCTATGCGGCCTCGACGTGTCGACACAGAGACCGCGGGTCGCGGGCTATCTTTTTTGAATAATTCGGAGAACAAAAATTCAATCGGCCCATGTTTCGCGCATCGAGGGCGTAGCCCGTATCAGCGGCGGATTTCGCTTCCTGAAGTTTTCCCGCAACGCCTGGTTCGCATTTGCCGCCGTAATGGCGGTATTCATGGTGCTGAATCGACTTGTACCGCCTATGCAGTCGCCGGACGAGCCGGTGCATATATTGCGGGCCTACCTGCTCACCGATGGCGTGGTCTTTCTGAAGAATCAGGAAGGGAAAATGTCGGGAGGCATGATTGATCGCAGCTTGATCGACTTCGCAATGACTGGCCAGGGCCCGCTACCTGGCAATCTGTCGGCGAAGGTGACGAGCCAGCGGGTTGAGAACCTTTCTTCGATGACATGGTCCGGCGACAAGGTATTCTTCGAACTGCCGACCACAAGCTATTACTTCCCTGCCATTTACCTGCCGCAGGCGGTGGGACTAGCGATAGGCGAGAGTCTGCATCTTTCGATTCAGCAGTCGTACTATCTGGCACGCTACAGCGCGTTCTTGGCCAGCGTGGCTGTAATCCTGCTAGCAGTCAGAGTCTTCCCGATCAATCCTCTGACGGTATGCCTGTTGATCATTCCGATGTCGGTCTTTCAGTTCATGGGCGCAGGCATGGATGGCTTTTCACTGGCGCTCACTATTCTGGCCGTCAGTATATTTATGCGGCTTTCACAGGAAAAAGATGATCTGGATAGATCTTGGTCGTATTTATTGATAGCCCTGATTTTCGTGCTGGCAACAAGCCGGATTCAGATTGCTTCGTTCGTGCTGATGCCATTTGCGTTGGCATTGACACGTAGGAAGTCGCTCTATCTCTGGCAGGGGCTGATTGTTACGGCTCTTGTGCTGACTTGGCTGTACATCTCTATCGCCGGAAACCAAGACGGCGGTCTGCATCATGCAGGTTATAGCCATCTGGATGTTATTAAGCATTATCTTGCCCATCCCGCCGAGTTGATCCGTATCATCTACGACACGGTTAGCCATCCATACAATCAAAAAGCCTATGCGCAGCAGTTTGTTGGAGTACTTGGCTGGTTGGACACGAAATTCCCGACTGGGTTCTACAACGTGGTTGGATGGATGTTCGTTTTGGTTGCGGTCCTATCCGTATCTTTGGCCAACATCAAACATGACTGGGTTCCGAGGCTTGCCCTGTTGGTCATGTTTTTGGGCGCCTGCTTTACGATCTATTTCGCTCTACTGGTCCAGTGGAATAAGTTCCCCACGACCATGATCAATGGAGTGCAAGGCCGATACTTCACCGTACCATTGGTCGCGCTTGCCTACGCATTGAGCGGTGACAGAGGATTCAAGACGCCAGCAGCAAAGGCGTCTACGGTCGTTCTGGCGGTGATTGCGGCTCTCACATTCACGAAAATGCCTCAACTCTTGCTCGACCGCTTCTATATCGGTTGAAATTTCCATGTCCCAATTTGAACAGCTTTCCATTGCCGTCATTATTCCGGCTTATAAGGTTACGCGTCATATTTTGAGCGTTATTGCCGAGATTGGTTCTGAAGTGAATCAAGTCTATGTCGTGGATGATTGCTGCCCTGATGGCTCTGGTGCATTTGTCACCGAGCACTGCAGGGACCCACGGGTGGTCGTACTGCGCAATGAAGTGAACCGTGGCGTGGGTGGTGCAGTCATGGCTGGCTACCGCGCAGCAATCGACGCGGGTCATGACATATTGGTGAAAGTGGACGGCGATGGCCAGATGGACCCTCGTCTGATTCCGGATTTCATTGCTCCCATTGTTCTGGGCAACGCAGACTATACGAAAGGCAATCGTTTTTTCGATCTTGAGACATTACGTGCAATGCCCGGAAAGCGGTTGTTCGGTAATGCAGTGCTGTCGTTCATGACCAAATTCTCTTCAGGCTATTGGGACCTTTTCGATCCCACCAACGGCTATACGGCCATTCACGCGCGAGTGGCCGAACATCTGCCGTTCGATAAGATCAGCGAGCGCTATTTCTTTGAGACCGATATTCTCTTCAGGCTCAATCTGATTGGAGCGGTCGTGGTGGATGTGCCGATGGACGCGCATTATGCGGACGAAGTCAGCAACCTGAAAATATCAAAGATCGTTGGTGAATTTTCCTTGAAGCATATTAGAAATTCCCTCAAGCGGATTTTCTACAATTATTATCTGAGAGGATTTTCCATCGCCTCGCTCGAGTTGCCGCTTGGCATCCTGCTCTTCACTTTCGGGGTGGTGTACGGAGGCATGCACTGAATTCAATCCAGCGCCAGCGGTGAACAATCGCCAGCGGGCACCGTGATGCTGGCAGCCTTGCCGGTTCTGATCGGTATTCAATTGATATTGGCGTTTGTGGGGTACGACATATCGCATGTGCCCCAGAAAACACTGCATCGGGCATCTTTGTTGAAAAAGAGGGAAAAGCGGTGATTACTTTCAAGCAACTGCTTGGCACCCTGTTTACGGTCCTCTCGCTATCGGTGGGACAGGTTTTGTTCAAGGTCGCGGCATCTAAGATCGATGTGCAGGGCAAGGGGATACTTCAGGGGTTTCTGTTGAATCCAGCCCTGATCGTTGCGCTTGCGGTTTATGGCTTTGCCACGATTGCATGGTTGTGGGTGCTGAAAGAGATACCGTTGCGTACGGCGTACCCCTTCATTGCGCTCGGGTTCGTGATCGTTCCGATCCTTGCCCACTTTTTCCTTGGCGAGGCATTCAAGTGGACGTCGGTTGCCGGCGCGGTGGTCATTGTGCTGGGAGTCTATATCTCGGTCCGCTGATTCACCGATAGCGGATGAGCAGCTTGGCCCAACCCCCGCCAAGCTGTTCAATGTTAGCCGCGTCGCAGGTTTACGGATGCTTCAAGCGTCGTTTCACCCTGCCTGCTATGCCTCTGCATTTCTTGTAGCCGCGGTAGCCAAACCGTAGCAGGTCCGCAAAATACTTGAAGGCCGTGGAGTTTGCCATGTACACGGCGACGCGTTGCACATGCGGGGCGACCATCTTCGGTGCCTCGCCAGACGTGGCTGGAGCGATGTCTTCAGGCAGAATGCCGCGTGACATCATGTCATAGGCAAATGTGATACTGCGGTCGTACTTCGGACGGAGAGAGTTATCGTACCAGTTCTTCGGATCGGACACGAGCTTGGAATAATACGCTTCCAGTGTGTCGATAGAGCTTTCCCAATCCCATTCTCGCGCGGTCTGAGCCCCGGCGGCAATGAGGCGGTTGCGTAACGCTTCGTCGTCGATGAGGCGTTGTACCGCCGCTCTTGCCGCGGAAATATCCAATGCATCCACCACTAAGGCATTCTGCTCTTCTACGATATATTCATCGTAGCCAGTGACGCGTCCAACGACAGCGACGCCACCGCAAGCCATCATTTCCATCGGCGGGCCAAAAAAACCTTCTACCCGACTCAGTTTCAAGAGGATGTCGCAACTGGAGTAAATTTTGCGCATGTCCTGCATTGGTACGTGCTCGAAGAAGCGATCACAATGCCAATGGGGCTCGGGTTCGCCATAAGAGCTTACGCACCATACCTCGGCATGGATATCCTGGACTGCTTCAAAGGCCTCGCGCATACCCTTGTAAGGTAGCCCGATAGCGCCTTCGAGCAAGATGCGCGGTTTCTTTCCCTTGGGTTCAAGCGGCGTGGCAGGGCCGAAAATCTCGGCATCCAGACCGTTGGGTACCAGTTCCGCGTCGTGTCCGAAACTATTTTTCAGCCAAGTCCGAATCCACCGTGCTTCCGTCAGGTAATGCGCGCCGAAATAATAAGTCAGTGCAGTCAAGTGCTGCCAACGGGAATCGTCGGGATGAAAGCGCGTTTCGTCGGATTGCACGAAATAGCACTTCACCCGCGCTGCCAGCCTTGGCAGCCAAAACGCCGTGCTCCAACCCGTTGCGACGACTACGTCGAGGTCCCCGTCCCAGGACGCAGCGTCATGGATGGGCACCTGTTGGTGGGGAAACCAGTCCATCGGTCGGATGTCAACGATGGACAGAAGCACCACCTCGTGTCCCCGTTTGAGCAAGCGGTTTGCATGCTGGCATATGACCGCCATGCCACCGGAGACCGAGCAACTGGGCACGATATAGCCGATCTTCATTTTGTTTGCGGTTTGGGAAGGCATGTTTGATTACAAGGCCGCGAGTCGCGAATGCGAGCTTATTGAAGTCATTTTAGAAGCTTGCGGCACGAAGCACGCACTCTGGATTCGAAGTCGAAGTACCTGGCCAAGGCGTTGACACTAGTCGAGGACCTCGACGTCTTGAACGTAGAATACTTGCCCTGTTCGAGATCGTGGATGAGTTGGGGGAAATTCGTCTTGGCGCTCAACAGTTCGCGAATACGCGCCTTACCGGACGACGCGATGGTCAGGCGCTCGTTCTCGTGTTCCAGATAATAAGCGACTTTTTCGTACATGTCCGATGGGGATGTAGCCTCGACATAGTCTATGCCGGGGCGCAGGTAGCGATTCGGCGTGATTGGCTCGGAGATGACGAATGCGCCGGTTGCAAGCAGCATTTGCATTCTTGGCTCCCAAGAAATCTCGGACTCGGCATGGACGTTGAGATTGATCTTAGCCCGCGCCATGTACTCGATCAGGGGAGGGCCGAAGATCCCATGGCAAATATGCAGAAACTGGAAATGATGCTTCAAAGGGCCGAAAAACCTCTCGCGATGCTGGGTGCTGCGACCAATGAAGAATATGTCCCACTTGGCATCGAGCTTACGGTCGACATAGGTTTCGGTCGCGACCGGGAACGCAAAAGCTCCTGATAGATTCAAGCCATCACGGGCCATGAATCGCAGCGAGGCCTCATCGTAATGAAAGACGTAGTCGAACGGTTGCGTTCGAATACGTGAACGAAAATCGAGGTAACGCTTTATTGAATCGCGTGTGTATTCGAGCGTGCCGTCCAGATGGCGAGGAAAGGGTTCGCTAGAAAGCGCAATCTTCTTGCCGCGTAGGGCCGGCAATAAAGCGGCCGGGAAAAATTCTCCACGAAAGAAGAAATTGACGTCCGCATCGAAATCGACGAGATCCGCCAATTCCTCTTCCCTCATTCCAAAATGGAAGGGGAATTCGCGTACTTCGTAATCTGTCGAAAGATCCTGCTCGTAGCAGAAACGAAAGTATTCAGGCTGGCTGATGAAGGCAATTTTCATGCGTGAGAATTGTCAAGATTTTCCGAACAACGAACGCAGCTTGCGCATCGTCCGGGCACATAGCGTGGCCTGCGATTCCGCCAAGGCTTGCCGGCAGGCTTCGGCTCCGGCCAAGGCCTGCTGATTGGCGACGAGTTGTTGGTTGACGAACGCAAGATCCTCATCGCGGTTGCGCAAGACACTGGAGATCTCGGCGATATATTCGCTCATACGGCGGATCTCGGTGCTGAGCTCCAGGACTTCGCGTTGCTTGTCGTAGAACGCATTGTCGCGTTCGGAAAAGAACGCACTCGTCGATTCAGTTTCGGGCAGCGAGGTGTTGCTCGCTATCGCCAGATAATACATCGGCTCGATGGCTGACGGTGGCTGGCGCCGTATTCCTTCGCTTGATTCGGTATAGGGCAGGACGCTATCGGCGACGCTTTCTTCCAGCGGTTGCATCAGCGATGTTGCGGTGACGCGTTGGCCGTAGTAACGCACATTCGAAAAATGGCGGCGAATCAGGTCGTCGAGCTCGGAAAAATAGAGTTCTTTGATATGAAAATGATTATGATCGCCACCGGCAAGATCGGAATAGATTTTCTTGTTGGGCGATGACATGATCAACAGCCCACCCGGCACGAGAACCCGCCGAATCTCCGCCATCATTTCTTCATGCTGATCATGATGTTCAATCGTTTCGAAGGAAACGACGACATCGACAGACACATCAGGAAGGGGAATGTTGGCAGCACTGCCTTCGATGAAAGTCAGATTGGTGCGATCCGTGTATTTTGCCTGCGCGTGGGCCACGGCTTCTGCCGAAATATCGACGCCGGTGACTGTCGCCGCATTACGCGATAGCGCATACGAACCGTACCCTTCGCCGGAGGCAATATCAAGGATGCGCTTGCCTTGAACGTACGGAGTACACCATTCATAGCGATGCAAGTGTTCGAGCCGAATATCACCCGGTAAGGTGGGGATAAAACGTTCACCAGTAAATTCCATTTTTATTCTCTTAGTTTCCGTCGCTGAGCTTGAGTTGGATGGCTTCCATGGGAACGCCGACGAGACCGGTCGTGATCGACGTGGAGGTAGACCGGAAAATAAGGGCCTCGTGTATCCACTGGTGCTGCACGTGATCCTGCTGGTTGCCTTCGGCGAGTGCCACATTGATACTGTAATCACCTACCGGCAGGATAGGCATCGGAAACGCGAAGGTCGCCGAAAAGGCCTGGTTGGCGGGTACGCTCAGTGGCGAATCCATATGACTCAGGTATGTGTTGTCACCGAACAGCACCTGCCCGAGTCGATCTTTGATGAAGAAACCCACAATCGGAGAATGAATATCCTGGTGGGCTCGGCAGCTCACATGAAGTTTTACGCGCTCTCCGCCTACGACCCACTGCAATGGTCGGTCTTCGGTGTCGCGCAGTTGCACGTTCTCGATGCTGGCACCGCCCTTCCCGAACGCCTTGGCATTTTCCTCGAACGTGAACAACTGTATGTCGTTTCGAAACTGCGTGTGTTGCACAAAATCCAGGCGCATATCCCGGAAAACGGCTGGGGCGGGCTCCACGATCTGGGCCGGGCTGGTTTCCGTATTGGCCTGCTTGCGAGGCGGGGTGGCACTCGCACCCTGCTGTGCTTCGTAGATGTCGGCCATATAGGCAGCGCTGATGTCCTTGGGGGTTCCCGACATGCGCAGGACGCCCTTGTCCAGCCAGTACGCGCGTTGACACAATGACGTGACGGCGCCGATGTCGTGGCTGACGAAGAGAATCGTTCCATTCTCCTGGAAACGGCGCAGAAAGCGCATGCATTTCTGAGTGAACACTGCATCGCCGACCGCAAGCGCTTCGTCGATGACGAGGATGTCGGCATTGACATGCGCCACGACCGCGAACGCTAGGCGAACGTACATGCCGCTGGAATACGTCTTTACAGGCTGCTCGATAAAGTCCCCGATGTCGGCGAATGCGGCAATGTCGTCGAATCGCTCGGTGATCTCCGCCTCGGTCAGGCCAAGCATGGCCGCGTTCAGATAAACGTTCTCGCGTCCGGTGAATTCAGGGTTGAAGCCGGACCCGAGCTCCAGGAGCGCGGCCACCCGGCCGTTGGTCGTGATCGTGCCGGTGGTTGCGTTGAGCGTGCCGCAGATCAGTTGCAGCAAGGTTGACTTCCCGCTGCCGTTGCGACCGATCAGGCCGATGGTTTCGCCTTTGCGGATTTCCAACGAAAGCGTGTTGAGCGCCCAGAACTCTTTGTAGTACTGCTTGTACTTGCCGAAAAGCATCTGCAACAGCCGATCGCGTGGCTTGTCGAAGATATGGTAGCTTTTGCTGAGCCCGTCTATTTTTATAGCGATATCAGAGGACATCGGCAAATCCCTTACGCGTTTTCTGGAACCAGAAGAAGCCAAGCCATGCGACGGCGCTGCTGAGTATCATCAGGACAGCCCAATGCCGGATATCAGGTAATACTCCGAAAATCAACAGATTCCGGCTTTCTTCTATGAGGTAGGCAAGCGGGTTAAGGTTGACGAGGAGCCGATATTTTTCGGGTAGCGCGCTGATTGGATAGAAGACAGGCGACATGAACAGCAGGATGGTGGTCAGCATGCTGGTGATCTGGCCGATGTCGCGCACATAGACTCCCAGCGCCGACAGGAACCAGCTGACGCCGAGCGTGCCTAGTACCAAAGGGACGAGAAGTAACGGAAACAGCACCACGGTCCAAGGCAATTCGTGCTGCAGCAGGATGCGTGCGACCAGCAGCACGATTAAGCTGATGCAGGTATGAAAAAGCGCCGCGCTGAAAGCGACCCAGGGCAGAATCTCCAGTGGGAAGATGACCTTCTTCACATAATTGACGTTGCTCAGGATCAAGCTGGGCGCGCGCAGGACGCACTCGGCAAACAACCCGTGCACGATCAGCCCGACAAATAGGATCAGTGCAAATTCGGTCTTGCTGCCGCTGGTGTTGGTACCCCATCGTGCGTTGAACACCACCGAGAAGATGAACGTATAGATGCTCAGCATCAGGATGGGGTTGAAAAAGGACCAGGCCAAGCCCATAACCGAGCCGCGGTACCGCCCGATGATTTCGCGTTTTGTCAGGGCAAGGACCAGAGAGCGGTTTCGCCACAAGCTCGCGAAAATCTCGCGGCCGCTACTAGAGTATTGCTGCATGGTGCCTGTTCCTACGATTCGGGGTATCCATTGGGATTCTCGATCTGCCAACGCCAGTGGTCCGCGCACATGTCGGTCAATTGGCGCTTCGCCTTCCAACCCAGCACCTGTTCCGCGTGAGTGACCGCGGCGTAGGATTGGGCCGCGTCACCCAGGCGGCGGCCGATGATTCGATACGGAATCTGGCGGTTGGAAATCCTCGCAAAGGTGCTGACCAGCTCCAGCACGGAGGTGCCACGGCCTGTCCCCAGGTTAACTGTCAACATCTCCGGATGCTGTTGCAAGCGCGCCAATGCGGCGACATGGCCCTCGGCCAAGTCCATGACGTGGACGTAGTCGCGCACTCCCGTGCCATCGGATGTCGGGTAGTCGCCACCAAACACGTTCAGGAAGTCACGATGGCCTGTCGCCACTTGTGCGATATACGGCATCAGGTTGGCGGGCACACCGGTCGGGTCTTCGCCGATACGGCCACTTTCGTGGGCGCCGACCGGGTTGAAGTAGCGCAGGCGAGCTATGCGCCACTGATCGTCTGAGGCTTTCAGATCGGACAGAATCTCTTCAATGAACAGCTTGGTGCGGCCATAGGGGTTCGTGGCGGAACGTGCGCTGCTTTCCGGAATCGGCACATTGCAGGAGTCGCCATAAACGGTGGCCGAGGATGAAAACACCAAAGTTTTGACTTTGGCCGAGGTCATCGCTTCGAGTAGACATAAAGTACCCACCACATTGTTGTCGTAGTAGGAAATCGGCGATTCAGTCGATTCACCAACGGCCTTCAGGCCGGCAAAGTGCATGACCGCGCGGATGTCATGCTTGGCAAACAATGACGCCAGCATTTGCTTGTCACGGATATCACCCTTCTCGAACTCGACGGTGTTCGGGCAGATCTCCCGCAAACGCTCAAGCACGGCCACTTTGGAATTGCTCAGGTTGTCCAGGATGAGTGCATCCCAGCCGGCGTTCGAAAGTGAGATGCACGTGTGGGATCCGATGTACCCCAGGCCGCCGGTTACGAGAATCATGGAAAAACCTCCGATTCGGCGAAGCCCTTGCCTTTCAGGTCCTTGTCGGACATCACAGGAGTGCTGCCCTGAAGAGGCCAATCAATCGCGATTGCAGGGTCGTTCCACATGAGGCAACGCTCATGTTGCGGGGCATAATAGTCCGTGGTCTTGTATAGAAATTCCGCGTGGTCGGATAAGACGAGGAATCCATGTGCGAAACCTTCCGGCACCCACATCTGCCGCTTGTTTTCCGCCGACAGGATTGTCCCCACCCATTGACCGAAGGTGGAGGAGGACTGGCGCATGTCGACAGCTACATCGAAAACTGCCCCTTCGCTGACGCGAACGAGTTTGCCCTGGGCCTGAAGGATTTGATAGTGCAGGCCGCGCAGGACGCCTTTGGAGGAGCGGGAATGATTGTCCTGGACAAACTCCCGATGCAGGCCTGTGGCGTCCTCGAATGCTCTTCTGTTGAAGCTCTCGAAGAAGAATCCGCGGCTATCGCCAAAGACTCGCGGTTCGAACACTACGACGTCCGGTATGGACTGCACGATCGCCTTCATCAATAAACCTTTTCCACGAGCAAGCGCTTGAGATATTGGCCGTAGCCATTTTTTTCCAGAGGTGCAGCGAGTTTTTCCAGGTCTTCGCTGGAAATCCATTTCTGGCGGAAGGCAATCTCTTCCGGGCATGCCACTTTCAAGCCCTGGCGATTTTCAATCGTCGATATGAATTGGCTGGCCTCGAGCAGTGACTCATGCGTGCCGGTATCCAGCCAAGCATAGCCGCGGCCCATGATTTCGACGGCAAGCCTATTATTTTCAAGGTAGGCGCGGTTGACGTCCGTGATCTCAAGTTCACCGCGAGCCGACGGCGTGATGCTCTTGGCTATGTCGATGACGTCGTTGTCATAGAAGTACAGCCCTGTTACGGCGTAACTGGATTTGGGTCGGGCCGGCTTTTCTTCTAGCGACAGCACCTGCCCCTGCGCGTCGAATTCAGCCACCCCGTACCGCTCGGGATCGTGGACGTGGTAGGCAAATACGCTGGCACCTTCGGTGCGCGCATCCGCGCTTTCCAGCAGACGCTGGAAGTCATGCCCATAGAAAATGTTGTCACCCAGCACCAGCGCCGACGGGGCATTGCCAATGAAGGATTCACCGATGACGAACGCCTGAGCCAGACCATCTGGGGATGGCTGTATGGCATATTCCAGATTCAGCCCCCATTGCTTGCCATCGCCCAGCAGTTGCTGGAATCGAGGCGTGTCCTGGGGGGTGGATATTATGAGAATATCGCGAATGCCCGCGAGCATCAGCGTGCTCAGCGGATAATAGATCATGGGTTTATCAAAAACTGGCAGCAACTGTTTGCTGATTGCGAGCGTTGCCGGGTGCAAACGGGTGCCGGATCCGCCAGCCAGGATTATGCCTTTACGCATTTTTTTGATTTCCGAGTCTAATGAGTTGATCGATGGCGCGGTCGGTATGCAATGTCCAATGCGGCATGCGTAGTTGTAGTGCCTGCGACAGCTTATCGGTATTCAGTCTGGAATTTTGCGGACGCTTTGCTGGCGTCGGGTACTCCGAAGCCGGTATCGGATGGATTTGATCCGCGGTCAGCTGTAGCTCGAGCCCGCCGGCCCGGGCTTGCGAAACGATGTAGCGTGCGAACTCGCACCAGTTGGTGGCGCCGGAGGCAGCCAGATGATATATGCCATTGGGCAACCGCCCCTGGCGGCTGCCGTGGATGGCCAGCGCGGTTACGTCGGCAATGAGTTCGGCCGATGTCGGGGCGCCGTATTGATCTGCCACGACCTTCAACTCGCTTTTTGTCGCGGCGAGGCGCAGGATGGTCTTCAGAAAGTTGCCTCCTTGTGAAGAGAACACCCAACTCGTTCGAAAAATCAGGCCTCTGCAGCCGCTTTCGATGATCGCTGTCTCGCCGTCTCTCTTGGTGGTGCCATAGACGCTTTGGGGGGACGTCAGATCCGTTTCGACATGCGCTGTCTCCCCGGTTCCGCCAAATACGTAATCGGTCGAGTAGTGAACGAGCGTGGCGTTGTTGGTCTTGGCGTATTGCGCTAGTACGGATACGGCGTCCATATTGATCCGCGCGGCTGCCTCCGGCTCGCTCTCGGCCTTGTCGACGGCCGTATAGGCCGCCGCATTGACGATGATATCCGGGCCATGGCTTGCCAGGGTTGCGCGCAGCTCGGGCAAATCACTCAGATCCGCCTCGCTCCTTCCGAGTGCCAGGGTGTCACCCAGAGGGAGCAGTGTTCGTTGCAATTCCTGGCCGACCTGACCGTCTTTGCCGAGAAGTAGTATTTTCACGGGAATCTCAAAGCTTGTTGAATATAACTGCTACGATCATGCCCAAGTTGCCAAGCGCCGTTTGGCGATATATCCCGGTGGATTTGAAACGTAGAATTCGGCGCCACAATCCGCTAGCGCGGGCGGCGCTGAATTGATCAAGGCGCTGTATGTTGGCCAGCGGCATGCGATCACGCAGCTTGGTCAGCTCCTTGATATTTCGCTCGTTCCAGTCCTTCAAATGACCCCTGAATAGCATGCGGATACGCGTAAACCTGGCCAGTAATCCGCGGTTGGCCCCGATGAGGTTGCTATTGTGCTGTCGGTAACGCAAGGAGGGACGGGGATCATAGTGCACCCTGCCGCCACAGGCGGTTACCGCGAGATATACCCACCAATCATGGGCGGCGACGTCCACCTGGGGGCCGGCCTGCAGCAGCAGGCGGCGCGCAGCATCGTTGAATACCATGGTATTGCCACCAGCAATATTCTGGGCCAAGGCATTTTCAAACGCCGGAGGGCGGCAGAACAGTGGCGATAGGCCAGTGGCTTGGTCCTCTTCATTGACCAGTTGGGTACGAGTGCAGTACAGCGCGGGAGTATTGGGTGGCACCGTCTTTAGCCAATCGACTGCATTCTGGATTTTATCGTGATGCCAGATATCATCTTGATCGGAGAATGCATAAAAATCGGCCTGCACTTTGGGATTGCAGGTCAGTGCCATGAAGTTGCCGACGAAGCCGCGGCGAGGGCCTTCGAATACGCTGAGTTTGCCGGCGCCCCATTTCTGTTGGTAATCGGAAAGCATGGCGCGCGTGCCATCAGTGGAGCCATCGTCCGATACGGCCAATACCCAGTCGGGATGTGACTGAACCGCGAACGAATCCAATTGGCTCGCTAGGTATTTTTCGCCCTGATACGTGCACATCAGGATGGCAATTCTTTCACTCACGACTGCTCGTCTTAAATGTGTTAGGCTCTGCATGGCCTGAGCCTGGGACTGTTGCGAGGAACAGGGTATGATCGACTGAACGGCAGGCGTTCGGGCGAGGTCTGCAGGAAGACGACGACACACTTGTTGACGCCGTCGTCGGGCGGATAATGACCGGCTTTGAAGAGAGTTATGCCTGGTATTGCTTGTTGACCCAATCTCGGTATGCGCCGCTGGTTACATTGCGTACCCACTCCTGGTTTTGCAGATACCAGGTAATCGTTTTCCGAATACCGGTTTCAAATGTCTCCTCTGGGGTCCAGTTCAACTCGCGTTGCAAGCGTGTGGCATCGATGGCATAACGCCTGTCGTGGCCAGGGCGGTCTTGCACAAACGTGATCTGACTGGCGTACGATTTGCCATCTGGTCGAGGGCTTAGTTCATCCAGGAGCGTGCACAGGACGTGCACGACTTCCAGGTTGGTTTTTTCATTCCACCCGCCGACGTTGTAAGTTTCGCCGATCTTGCCAGCCTCGAGTACCCGACGAATGGCGCTGCAATGGTCGGTAACATAGAGCCAATCACGTATTTGCTGGCCATCGCCATAAATCGGCAGTGGCTTGCCGGCCAAGGCGTTGTGGATGATGAGCGGGATCAGCTTTTCGGGGAAGTGGTAAGGGCCGTAATTGTTCGAGCAATTGGTGGTGAGGACCGGCAGGCCGTAGGTGTGATGGTAGGCACGCACCAGATGGTCACTTGCGGCTTTGCTCGCGGAATAGGGGCTATTGGGCTCGTATCGGTTGTTTTCGTTGAACGCCGGGTCGTCTTTGGCCAGCGACCCGTAGACCTCGTCAGTCGATACATGCAGAAAACGGAAAACCTGTCGTGCGGCAGAGTCGAGGCCGCCGTAGTAGCTACGCACGGATTCCAGTAACTGGAAAGTGCCAACGATGTTGGTTTGAATGAACACGCCCGGCCCGTGTATGGAACGATCCACGTGGGATTCGGCCGCAAAATTCACGACCGCCCTCGGACGGTGTTGATCCAGCAGTCTGGATACCAGCGCAGCGTCGCCGATATCGCCCTGGACCAGCTGGTGACGGGGGTCGTCGTTCAGGGAGGCAAGGTTATTGGGGTTGCCGGCATACGTCAATTTGTCCAGGGTAATAATGGGCTCATCATGCTTCGCGAGCCAGTCCAGGACAAAATTAGAACCTATGAAACCGGCTCCGCCGGTGACAATAATACTCATTATTTATTGGATCCTTGAGCTGAGAGCGCGGTGCGCTAACCCGCTCGACAACCCATAATTATGCCGCAACTGTTCTGTCACCACCTAATAAATGAAACGGGCTGTTGCTTTGTGTCCGTGCGTTGCGCGCTCGCGCCTGGAGGCAGGCCGTCCCCCAGTTACTTGACCTTACGCTAGGCCCGAAGAGGGTTTGAATGATTGTCGATATGGCGAGGCAACTTTGCAGCGATGAATTCCAGCCTTGCGGCGCATCTGTCACTGCGTGTCGAGGCGCGACACGCGGCTGGTCCAGAACACGTCGGGCCGGCCTGCTTCGCGGTTCAGGTAGCGCGCCAGCACGAACATCAGGTCCGACAGACGGTTCAGATATTGCCGCACCGGCGCGTTCACCGCTTCCTCGCGCGCCAGCGCCACCACCGCACGCTCGGCGCGGCGGCAGGCGGTGCGCGCCAGATGGGCCTGCGCGGCCGCGCGCGAGCCGCCGGGGAGGATGAACTCGCGCAGGGGCGGCAGGGCCGCGTTGTAATGCGCCAGCCGCGCATCCAGGTGCGCAACCTGGGCATCGGCCAGCGCGACGTGGCCGGGGATGCACAATTCGGCGCCCATATCGAACAAATCGTGTTGGATCGTGAGCAGATCGGCAGCGACGTCCGCCGGCATGGGTTCGGTCAGCAGCAGGCCGATGACGCTGTTCAATTCGTCTACATCGCCCAGCGCGGCGATGCGGGCCGCGTCCTTGGGCACGCGCGACCCGTCCCCCAGTCCGGTGCTGCCGTCGTCGCCGGTGCGGGTGGCAATGACTGAAAGGCGGTTGGCCATGAGATGTCCTTTGCAAACAACCGTCAGGATTGTTGCGTTATTACGGGGAAACTATTGCACAAGGGCGGTATCCTAGCATTGTGGAAAGCGGGCGCGCGGCAAGACCGGCACGGCGCTTTCATGGCAATCGGAGGATAGAGCATGGCTTTCAATCGCAAATACACCACGCCCATGGCCGTGGCCACCGCGATGGCCGTTGTGTCGCTGGCCACGCCGCTGGCGTTCGCGCAGCAGGCCGACGCCAGCGGCGAAGTGCGGCGCGTGGACCCGGGCGCGGGCAAGGTCACCATCAAGCACGACGCCATCAAGGCGCTCGACCTGCCGGCCATGACGCTGGTGTACGACGCCGATCCGGCGCTGCTGGCCAAGATCAAGGCCGGCGACAAGGTGCGTTTCACCGCCGAGCGCAAGGATGGCAAGTATGTGGTGACCTCGATCACCAATTGAACGGGCGCCGCGCGCGCCGATATGGCGCTCGCCTGGCACGGGAAGCTCCATCGCTGCCGCAGGCGCCGATATCGAGTTCCAACGCAAAAGCAAAAGGCCCACCGCAATCGCTTGCGGCGGGCCTTCGTGTCTGTGCCGCCGGCCAGGGCCGGGGCGCGGACCTTACAGCACGTAGCGGGCCAGGTCCTGGCTGCTGGCGGCTTCGGCCAACTGCGCGTTGACGTAGGCGGCGTCGATCTTCACCGTCTTGTTGCTGGAGGCGGTGGCGTCGAACGACAGTTCGTCCAGCAGCTTTTCCATCACGGTGTAGAGGCGGCGGGCGCCGATGTTCTCGGTGGTCTCGTTGACCTCGTAGGCCAGTTCGGCCAGGCGGCGCACGCCTTCGTCGGTGAATTCCAGCTGCACGTCCTCGGTGGCCAGCAGCGCTGTGTATTGCTTGGTCAGCGAGGCGTCGGTATCGCCCAGGATGCGCACGAAGTCCTCGGCCGTCAGCGATTCCAGTTCGACGCGGATCGGGAAGCGGCCCTGCAGCTCGGGAATCAGGTCGGACGGGCGCGCCAGGTGGAAGGCGCCCGAGGCGATGAACAGGATGTGGTCGGTGCGGACCATGCCGTAGCGCGTGTTGACGGTGGTGCCTTCGACCAGCGGCAGCAGGTCGCGCTGCACGCCCTGGCGCGAGACGTCGGCGCCGCCGCTTTCCTGGCGCGCAGCGATCTTGTCGATCTCGTCCAGGAACACGATGCCGTTCTGCTCGACGTTGTTGATGGCGACGGTGCGCAGGTCTTCCTCGTTGATGCGCTTGGCGGCTTCCTCGTCGACGATCAGCTTGAAGGCTTCGCGCACCTTCATCTTCTTGGACTTCTTTTTGTCGCGCGCCAGGCCGGCGAACATGCCGCGCAGCTGCTCGGCCATTTCTTCCATGCCTGGAGGCGTCATGACGTCCATCTGCGGCGCGGCCTGGGCCACTTCGATTTCGATCTCAAGATCGTCGATCTTGCCTTCGCGCAGGCGCTTGCGGAAGGTCTGGCGAGCGCTGTTGTCTTCACCGCGCTCGGGCTCTCCCGAGGCGCCGCGGGGCGGCGGCACCAGGGCGTCGAGGATGCGGTCTTCGGCGGCGTCCTCGGCCTGGGTGCGCACGCGGCGCATTTCCAGCTCGCGGGTCTGCTTGATCGAGTATTCGGTCAGGTCGCGGATGATGGTGTCGACGTCGCGGCCGACGTAGCCCACCTCGGTGAACTTGGTGGCCTCGATTTTGATGAACGGCGCGTTGGCCAGCTTGGCCAGGCGGCGCGCGATCTCGGTCTTGCCCACGCCGGTGGGGCCGATCATCAGGATGTTCTTGGGGTGGATCTCGTGGCGCAGCGGCTCGGCCACCTGCTGGCGGCGCCAGCGGTTGCGCAGGGCCACCGCCACCGCGCGCTTGGCGCGGTTCTGGCCGACGATGTACTTGTCGAGTTCGGAGACGATCTCTCCGGGCGTCATGTTGGAAGCGGACATGAGGGCGGATCCTTGAAGCGGGGCGATGCTGGGAGGACGGGCCGCGGCGCCGGGTGGGCGCCGCGAGGCGCGCGTCAGTCGCCCAGCGTCTCGATGACGTGGTTCTGGTTGGTGTAGATGCAGAGGTCGCCGGCGATCTCGAGCGATTGCTTGACGATGGTCTCGGGCGCCAGGTCGGTATTGCGCAGCAGCGCCAGCGCGGCGGACTGGGCATAGGCCCCGCCCGAGCCGATGGCGGCCAGGCCGTGCTCGGGTTCGAGCACGTCGCCGTTGCCGGTCAGCACCAGCGTGTGCTCGGCGTCGGCCACGATCAGCATGGCTTCGAGCCGGCGCAGGACGCGGTCGGTGCGCCAGTCGCGGGTCAGTTCGACGGCCGCGCGCATCAGGTTGCCCTGGTGCTTTTCGAGCTTGGCCTCGAAACGCTCCTGCAGCGTGAATGCGTCGGCGGTGGCGCCGGCGAAGCCGGCCAGGATCTTGTCGTGGTACAGGCGGCGGATCTTGCGCGCCGTGCCTTTGATGACGATGTTGCCCAGGGTGACCTGGCCATCGCCGCCCAGTGCGACGCGGTTGCCGCGGCGCACACACACGATGGTGGTGGCGTGAAATTGTTCCATGCGTTCCTTCCTTTGAAAGGACTAGCTGGGGGCGAAGCGAACGAAATCAAGGCTTGCGGGCCGAGGAAGAATGGAGGCGCCCACGCCGCGCCTTCTGCCGGCCGCCTTTCCCGGTGAGAGGGGCATTCTTGGCATGAGGCGGCCCAGCAATGAAAAAAAGGCCATGCTGGAAACCAGCATAGCCTTTCGATGTGGCGCTTGAATAACGGGACGGATCAGTCGCCGTACAGCTTCTGCCGCATTTCGCGCCGTTCCTGCGCTTCCAGCGACAGGGTGGCGGTGGGGCGGGCCAACAGGCGCGGGATGCCGATGGGTTCGCCGGTTTCCTCGCACCAGCCGTATTCGCCGCTGTCGATGCGGGCGATGGACTGTTGCACCTTCTTGAGCAGCTTGCGTTCGCGATCGCGGGTGCGCAGCTCCAGGGCGTGTTCTTCCTCGATGGTGGCGCGGTCGGCGGGATCGGGCACGAACTGCGTTTCACGCAGGTGCTCGGTGGTTTCGCCGGCGTTGGCCAGGATGTCCTGTTCGAGTTGTTTGAGCCGTTCCTTGAAGAACGCCAGTTGGCGTTCGTTCATGTAGTCGGACTCGGGCATGGCCAGCAATTCCTTCTCGCTGGGCAGATCAATCGCCGTATCGCTCGTCGACTTGCTTGATTTTTTGGTTGCTGCCTTGGTAGCCATGAAAACACTCCACTATGAATCGATCCTGGCGCGGGCTTGTCTTCCCGGTCCGTGTTTGCTGCCTACGCTATTCGTACCCTCACAGTACTGCCTTCGTCGCACCGCGTCACGTATCCAAAAAGGGGATTACCCCGCCAGGCACTGCTCCAAGCCCCGGGTGAAAATCTCCTGGGGCAGCTTGCGGCCGATGAAGACCATCTTGGTGGACGGCTTTTCGGCCGCGGTCCACGGTTTGCCGGGTTCGGCGCCCATCATCATGTGCACACCCTGGAACAACATGCGGCGGTTGATGCCCTTCATGTACAGGATGCCCTTGTAACGCAACAGGTCCGGGCCATAGACCTGCACCACGCCGCCCAGGAATTCCTCGAGGCGAGCAGGATCGAACGGCTTGTTGGAGCGGAACACGAAGGCGCCGATCTCGTCGTCGTGCTTGGGGTGGTGATGATGCGCGTGATTGCAGTGCGCCCCGCATTCGCCGTCGTGATCGTGGTCATGGTCGTGACCGTGGTGGTCGTGGCCGTGATCATGATCGTGGCCGTGCCCGTGGGCATGGCTGTGGGCGGCATCGGGGTGCTCATCGGCCAGGAAGTCCGGGTCGATGTCCAGAATGGAATTCAGGTTGAAGCCGCTGATATCGATGATCGACTTCAGGTCGGCGTCGCCGAAGTTGACCGGCGTGATGGGCGCGCGCGGGTTCATCCGCAGCAGGCGGTTGCGCAGCGCTTCGTAGTCGACGTCGTTGACCAGGTCCTTCTTGGAGATCAGGATGCGGTCCGCGAAGCCGACCTGCTTCTGCGCTTCGGGTTGTTCGTCCAGCGTCGCCATGCCGTGTTTGGCGTCGACCACCGTGACCACCGCGTCCAGGCGGTAGTACTCGGCGATGTCGTCGTCCATGAAGAACGTCTGGCACACCGGGCCGGGGTTGGCCATGCCGGTGGTTTCCAGGATGACGCGTTCGAAATTCAGGGCGCCGGCCTCGCGCTTGGCGCGCAGGTCGGACAGGGTGCGCATCAGGTCGCCGCGCACCGTGCAGCAGACGCAGCCGTTGGACAGCTCGATGATTTCTTCATCGCTGTCCTGGACCAGCAGGTCGTTGTCGATGCTTTCCGGTCCGAATTCGTTTTCGATGACGGCGACGCGACGGCCGTGGAATTCGGTCAGGATGCGTTTGAGCAGGGTGGTCTTGCCCGCACCGAGAAAGCCGGTGAGGATGGTGACGGGAACCATTTTGTCCAAACTGCGCGGGGTGTTCATGGCGAAGCTGCTTGCGTGAAGTAAAGGCGGTTAAACACGGGGGTCAAGCGCTGGGTCTGGCGGCCGGCAGTGGGTGCCGAGTGCCTGCCAGACATCGCTCGACCGATGTTACTGCCACAGGCTGCGAGGGCCGCCTATCGCGGCCGGACGCAGGATTACAGCACAGTCGGGGGCGGGGGGCAAACCCCGGGCCAACCCGGGGGCCGTAGCCGCCCAGATCGCGGCTGTACGCCGTCAAGTATCGGGCGATATCACTATTTTGGGGCAATTTTCCGGATTTCAAGGGCCGGATGGAAAGCGCGCGACGAGCGAGGCGTCGGCCCCCGCTGCCTGATCGCCTGTGGCGGGTCCGGCAGCGGGCAGGGACAGGCCCCGTCAGTGATGGTGGTGATGATGCCCGGCGTCCGCGGGCTGCTTCTTCTGGCACTGCGGGCAGAGGGCCCGGATCTCGGTCTCGTGGGTGGCCAGCACATAGCCGGTCTGGGCCACGCGTTCGGCCAGTTGGCGGCTCATGGCGGGATCGGAGATCTCGGCGACCGCGCCGCACGCGGTACAGACCACCAGCAGGTCGTGCGGCGCGCCGCCGACGTCGTGGCAGGCGCTCCAGGCGTTGACGGCATCCAGGCGGTGGATCAGGCCTTCGTCCATCAGGAAGTCGAGGGCGCGGTAGACCGTGGGAGGCGCGGCGCCAGGGTGCACTTCGCGCATGGCGTCGAGCAACTCGTAGGCCTTGAGGCTGCGGCCGTGGCGTAGCAGCAGCTCGAGCACCTTGCGGCGGATGGGCGTGAGGCGGCGGCCGCGCTGTTCGCACAGCGCTTCAGCGACGCTGAGTTGGGCACCTACGGTGTCAGTGCGGGGAGAACGGGGTGGAGCGGGCATGGCGGGCTTCATCTGAATAGGGACGCGCGCGACGCGCGAGATGTCAGGAAGGTAGCAGAAAACAACTGGCTACGGGCAAAACCAACCGATCCCGGTTTATTAGTTATGATATAACATAATATGCTCAATCAGCCGGCGCCATTTTCCAGTTTTTGCTGCTTGCCGTTTCCATGTCCCGCTCTTCGCTTCTACCCCCGCACCGCGGCAATGCGCCGGACCCGTGCACTTCCTTCCGTTCCGCCTTCCTCGCTTCCGCTTGGCGCCGCATGGCCTATGCGGTGGCCGCGGCCGCTGCCCTGTGGGCGTTGACCGGCTGGGCACTGGACTGGTGGCCGCGATGAAGGCCGCGCCGGTCGCCATCGAACTGTGCAATGCGTCCTTCGGCTGGCACGGGCATACGGCCCTGCGCGGCATCTCGGGCCGTTTCGAGCCCGGCGCGATGACAGCCGTGGTGGGCCCCAACGGCGCCGGCAAGTCGACGCTGATCAAGGGAATCATGGGGGTGCTGCGGCCCATGGCCGGCAGCGTCACCATCGGTGGCGCGGGGCGGTCCGAATTGGCCTGGCTGCCGCAGGCCGCCGAACTCGACCGCGCCTTTCCCGCCAAGGTCCTGGACCTGGTGGCGCTGGGCGCCTGGCGCCGGGTCGGCAGTTGGCGCCGCTACGGTCGCGAGGAAATCGACCGCTGCATGCACGCGCTGGAGACCGTGGGCCTGGCGGACATGGCCGGCCGCGGCATCGACACGCTGTCCGGTGGCCAGATGCAGCGCACGCTTTTTGCCCGCATGTTGGTTCAGGATGCGCCCGTGCTGATGCTGGACGAACCGTTCACCGCCGTCGATAGCCATACCGCCGACGAATTGATGGCCCTGCTTTGCGACCTGCACGGGCAGGGACGCTCGGTCATCGCCGTGTTGCATGACCTGGACCTGGTGCGCGATCACTTTCCGCAATGCCTGCTCCTGTCCGGTTCGGTGGTGGCCTGGGGCGAGACCGGGATGGCGCTGAGCGAGACGCACCTGAGAACGGCGCGCCAATGGCATACGAGGGCCTTCGCATGACGGCGCTGCAATGGGCCGTGGCGCCCTTTCTCGACTACGGTTTCATGCGGCGCGCGCTGGCCGGCGCCAGCGCCCTTTCCCTGGGCGCGGCGCCGCTGGGCGTATTCCTGGTGCTGCGGCGCATGAGCCTGATGGGCGATGCCATGTCGCACGCCATCCTGCCGGGCGTGGCGGCGGGCTTCCTGCTGTCCGGCCTGTCGCTCGGCGCCATGATGCTGGGCGGCATCGTCACCGGGCTGGCCGTGGCCCTGCTGGCGGGGTTGGTGGCTCGGCTCACGCCGTTGCGCGAAGACGCCAGTTTTGCCGCGTTCTACCTGATCTCGCTGGGCCTGGGGGTTCTGCTGGTGTCGCTGCGCGGCTCCAACATGGACTTGCTGCACGTGCTGTTCGGCACGGTGCTGGGGCTCGATGACGATGCGCTGTTGCTGGTGACGGCGACCGCCAGCGTCACGCTGCTGGCGCTGGCCGGGCTCTACCGCCTGCTGGTGGCCGAGTGCCTGGACCCTGGTTTCCTGCGCGCCAGCGGCGGCCGGGGCGGCTGGGTGCACATGAGCTTCCTGGTGCTGGTGGTGGTGAACCTGGTGGCCGGGTTCCAGGTGCTGGGCACGCTGATGGTGGTCGGCATCATGATGCTGCCGGCCGCGGCCGCCCGATTCTGGATGCGCTCCGCGGCCGGCCAGATCCCCCTGGCCGCCGGTATCGGCGTGACCGCCTCGATCGTCGGCCTGCTGGTGTCCTACCACTTCAACGTGCCGGCCTCGCCCGCCATCATTCTGGCGGCGGGTGTCTGTTATCTGTTTTCCATCGTTGGCGGCCCGCATGGCGGGCTGCTGCGGGCGTCGCGCCGATCGCGCCGGGCCTGAACCTCAAGGAGATTCGCTATGCGTTCCATTCTGCCGGCGCTGTCGCGCCGCCGCGCCTTACTCGCGGCGGCCGGCTTGTGGCTGTCCGCGACCTTTGGCGCGGCGCATGCCGCCGAACCGTTGCCGGTCGTGGCCAGTTTCTCGATCCTCGGCGACATCGTGCGCGAGGTCGGCGGCGCTGACGTCCGGCTTGACATCCTGGTCGGGCCGGACGGCGACGCCCATGAATACGAACCCACTCCAGGCGATGCCAAGAAGCTGGCGGCAGCCAAGGTACTGTTCGTCAACGGCCTGGACTTCGAGGCCTGGTTGCCGCGACTGGTCAAGGCGTCCGGTTTCAACGGGGCCACCGTGGTGGCATCCCGGGGCGTGACGCCGCGCAAGTTCGCCGGCCATGGCGACAAGGAGCATGGCCATGGCGCCGACCACCACGACCACGATCATGGCCATGCCCATGGCGCGGATGACGGCCACCATCATCATGGCGACGCCGATCCGCACGCGTGGCAGAACCTGGCCAACGGCGTGATCTATGCGCGCAATGTCGCCGAGGGCCTGGCCGCGGCCGACCCGGCTCACGCCGATGCCTACCGCAAGCGCGCCGACGCCTATGTCGCCCGGCTGCAGGCCGCCGATGCCGCCGCGCGCAAGACCTTCGCCGCGATTGCGGCCGAGCGCCGCAAGGTGGTCACGTCGCACGATGCCTTCGGCTATTTCGGCGATGCCTACGGCGTGGACTTCATCGCCGCGATGGGCATCTCGACCGCGGCCGAGCCGTCCGCTGGCGACGTCGCGCGCATCATCGAGCAGGTCAAGCGCGACAAGGTGCCGGCGGTGTTTGTCGAGAACATCACCAGCCCGCGCCTGGTGCAGCAGATCGCGCGCGAAACCGGCGCCAAGGTGGGTGGTACGCTGTATTCCGATGCGCTGTCCAAGCCCGGACAGCCCGGCGCCACCTATCTGGAAATGTTTGAATGGAACGTACGTCAGCTCGCCGCGGCCTTGCAGCCCTGAGCGCCATGGCGGGCGCGCTGGCGGCCACCGCCGCCAGCGCGCATCCCCATATGTGGATCGACGCCCGCGCGGTGATCGACCTGGACGAACAGCATCGGGTCACCGCGGTGCGGCAGGTCTGGCAGTTCGATGAGATGTTCGGCGCCTATGCCACGCAGGGGCTCAAGAAGGGTAAGGGTGGCACGCTGCCCGACGACACCCTGAAGGGCATGGCGCAGGATTGGATGAAGGCGCTGGGCGAGCCGGTGTCGCACTATTTCACGCGTGTCACCGTGGCGGGCAAGAGTGCGGCGTTCGCCGCGCCGCGCGATGCGCGCGTGACCTGGAATCCGAAGACCGGGCGGTTGG
Organism: Achromobacter ruhlandii; assembly: GCF_002082135.1. Classification (NCBI taxonomy): domain Bacteria; kingdom Pseudomonadati; phylum Pseudomonadota; class Betaproteobacteria; order Burkholderiales; family Alcaligenaceae; genus Achromobacter; species Achromobacter ruhlandii. The sequence goes on along the minus strand of NZ_CP017433.1, from coordinate 6,170,441 downwards.
CGCTGGCGTTCACGTTGCCGCTGGCCGAACCCGTCGCGCCGGACGCCGCGGGGGCGCAGGTCGATATCTACGATCCGACGTACTTCGTTGCCTACGCCTTCGATGAAAAGGGGGCGGTCGCGCTGGAAGGGCCTGGCGCGGCAGCCTGCAAGCAGGCTTACCGCAAGCCCAAGGAACTGGATTGGAACACCATGCAGCAGTTGGCCGCGATCCCGGCCGATCCGGAGGCGTTGCCCGAGGAGCTTTTCGCCATCACCAAGGGCCTGACGCATCGTATCGAGGTGCAATGCCCGTAGCGCGCGGCCGTCCGCCAACCGTCACGCTCGCGTGGCTGCTGGCCCTGTTCGTTGCGTTGGCCTGGGCAGGGGAGGCAGCGGCGCAGGGCGCGCATCCCTTCGGCGTGCCCGAGAGCGGCGGCGCAGGCCTGGGCGGTCCCGGCTGGCTGGCGGGCTTTTTCGGCCAGGTGTCGGCATGGCAGACCCATTTCTACCGCCAACTCACGGCGGCGGTGCGCGCCTGGCAGGCCGATGGCGGCGGCTGGCTGCTGATTGGCCTGTCGTTCGCCTATGGCGTGTTCCATGCCCTGGGGCCGGGCCATGGCAAGGCGGTGATTTCGTCGTATGTGCTGGCCAATCGACAGACCGCCCGCAATGGCGCGCTGCTGGCGTTGCTGTCGTCATTGGTGCAGGCCTTGGTGGCGATTTCGATGGTGGCGGTGCTGGCGCTGGTGTTCAACGCCACGGCGGCTTCCATGAACCAGGCGACACGCTGGCTGGAGCTGGCGTCGTATGCGCTGGTAACGCTGTTGGGGGCGTGGCTGGTGTGGGTCAAGGCGATCAGGCCGCTGTGGCGGCGACGGTCGTCCGCCGCGCGTGTCGCGTCTGCGCCGGCCCGGCCCGCGGCGCCGGCGGTCGCCGGCGGGCCGGGATTGAAGGGCGCCGCGGCGCTGCGCGCGATCACGGTGCAGGCCGCCGCGCCACGCGCTCAGCCGGCGCTCCACGAACACGCACACGTCCATGGGCACCACCGCCATGATCACCCGCATCATGACGACGCCTGCGGCTGCGGCCATGCCCACGTGCCGCCGGCGGAGCAGATGGCGGGGCCGTTGAACTGGCGCCGCGCCGGGTCCGCCATTCTTGCCGTGGGCCTGCGCCCGTGCAGTGGCGCGCTGATCGTGCTGGTATTCGCGCTGTCGCAGGGGTTTTACCTGGCGGGCGTGGCTTCGGCGCTGGCGATGGGCCTGGGCACGGGCTTGACCGTGGCGGCGCTGGCCTGCCTGGCGGTCGCGGCCGGGGGCGCGGCGGATGCGCTGGGCACGCGCCTGTCGAGCGCGGCGGCGGCGCGGCTGCGCTACGCGGTGGAAGCGTTGGCCGCGCTGGCGGTGCTGGCGTTGGGCGTGCTGCTGCTGGGCGGCATGCTGGCAGGGGGCGGTTGAACGCGCGCCGGTCTCAGGACTTGCGACCGGCGCGAGGATGCGCCTGGTCGTAGGCGCGCGCCAGGTGCTGGAAGTCGAGCCGGGTATAGATCTGGGTGGTGGAGATGTTGGCGTGGCCCAGCATTTCCTGCACGGCGCGCAGGTCCTGGGCCGATTGCAGCACGTGGCTGGCGAAGCTGTGGCGCAGCACGTGCGGATGCACGTGGGTTGGCAGGCCGGCGGCCTGCGCGATGTGCGCCAGCTGCAGTTGCACGACGCGCGGCGAGATGCGCCGACCGCGCGCGCCCAGGAACAGCGCGGCGGCGTCGTCCGCCGACGCCGCCGGCGGCGCCAGTTGCGGGCGCGCCTCGATCCAGCGCCGCAGCGCCGCCAGGGCGGCCTGGCCGACCGGAACCGACCGGCGTTTGCCGCCCTTGCCCAGCACGATGACCTCGGCTTCGTCCAGGTTCAGCCAGCCGCGCGATTCGTGGTCGGCCGAGCGTGTGTAGCGCAGATCCAGCCCGACCAGTTCCGACAGGCGCAGGCCGCTGGAATACAGCAACTCGAACATGGCCTGGTCGCGCAGCGCGGCCGGCTCGGTCGCGACCTTTGCCGGCGCGCGGTCGAGCAGGGCCTGGGTCTGCTCCACCGACAAGGCCTTGGGCAGGCCGCGAGGCGCCTTGGGCGCGCGCACGCCGGCCACCGGATTGCCGGCCAGCCCGATGGCGGGCGCCCACCATTGGTAGAAGCCGCGCCAGGCCGCCAGCGTGCGGGCCAGGCTGCGCGGGCCGCGGCCCTGGGCGTGCAGTCGTGCGACGAATTGCCGGATGTGGCCGTTGCCGAGCTGGTCGAGCGGCAGTCTGGCGCGTTTGGCCAGCGCATGCAGGAAACGCAGTTCGCGCCGGTAGCCGTCCAGCGTGTGGGGAGAATAACGGCGGTTGCTTTCCAGATGGCGCAGCCAGGCGGCCATCGGATCGGGCAGGGGAGCATCCGGCGCCGGATCCTGCATGGCGTGTTCCGGGGCTCCCGTGCTCATGGTGCGCTTACGCCTTGGGCGCGGCCGGGTTCAACCGGTGCAGCGCGGCCGAGGCCAGCTGGCCGATGGATTCGAGGAACGCGGTGCCCATCTCGGGCGTAAAGCGTTCGGCGTCGTCCGAACCCAGCACCAGCAATCCGACGCTGGCGCCGTCGGCCTCCAGGCGCAGCGGCACCAGCGCCAGCGATTTGGGCTTGGCGTCCAGCCAGGCGACCGCCTCGAAGGCCGTGTCGGTGCCGCAATAGGGCGTCTTCAGGCTGTCGGTGAAAGTGCGCACGTCCTGGCTGACGGGTTCGCCGTAGCCGGTCTCGGGCAGTTCGGGCAGGTTCCACAGGCGCAACGCCACGTGGTTCAGGTCGAATTGTTCGGCCAGGCCCAGGGCGATCTCGCCGGGCACACGCTGCGGGTCAGGTTCGGACAACAGGCGGCAGCACCACTTGGAAATGTGGCCGCCGATGGTTTCGTTGGCGGTGGCGTTGCGCACCAGTTCGTTCAGGCGCCACTCGAGTTCGCGATTGCGTTCGCGCAGTGTGAGGATCTGGCGTTCGCCCAGCGAGATGGCGCGCGAGCCGTGCGGATGCGGCACCTGCAGCGTGGCGAAAACGTCGGCGTGCTGGTCGAAGAAGCCGGGGTGTTCCTGCAGGAAAGTGGCGATGTCCTGGGCGGTGAAAGCGGTATCGGTCATGGGGTTATCGGTTCAGCGCCATGGAGAAGACGAGCTTGTCGATATCGACCTGGCCCGTGAAGACGGATTCGGCGGGGCCGGTCATGCGCAGCTGGTCGCCATTCCAGGCGATGGTCAGCACGCCGCCGCGCGTCTGCACGCGCACCGGGGAATCGAGCAGGCCGCGGCGGATGCCGGCGGCGACGGCGGCGCAGGCGCCGGTGCCGCAGGCCAGCGTTTCGCCGGCGCCGCGTTCGTGCACGCGCAGGCGGATGTGGTGGCGATCGACGATCTGCATGAAGCCGGCGTTGACGCGGCGGGCGAAGCGCGGGTGGTTTTCGATCAGCGGGCCGACGATGGCGACGGGCGCGGTTTCGACGTTGTCCACCACCTGCACGGCGTGCGGGTTGGAGATGGCCACGGCCGACAGGGCCACGCCGCGCGGCAGGCCGGCGGGCACGTCGAGCTCCAGCTGCCAGAGTGTGTCCTGGCCTTCGGTGCGCGAGGCCAGGCCAGCCGTGTCGAACGGCAACGCGGCCGGGTCGAAACGGGTGCTGCCCATGTCGACGGTGACCTGCTCGTCGTCGCCTTCGTCCAGCACCAGGATGCCGGTGGCGATCTCGGCGCGCAGGGGGTTGCGGTCGGACAGGCCCTGTTCGTGCACGAAACGCACGAAGCAGCGCGCGCCGTTGCCGCAGTGTTCGACTTCGCTGCCATCGGCGTTGAAGATGCGATAGCGGAAGTCGGCGTCGGGCCGGGTGGCGCGTTCGACCAGCAGGATCTGGTCGGCGCCGATGCCGAAGTGACGGTCGCCCAGGGCGCGGGCGCGCTCGGGCGTCATCTCGATGGCCTGGCGGACCCCGTCGAGGACGACGAAATCGTTGCCCGCGCCGTGCATTTTGGTGAAGTTCCAGTTCATGGGGGGATTATCGCCCATTCTGGCCGGGGAAACCGCTTTCGCGCGGCCCCGGGGGGAACTCGGATGCGGGTCAGTAGATCTTGGGTTCGCCCGGCGGGCGCGTCTTGAAGCGGCGGTGCACCCAGTAGTACTGGCTGGGGCAGCGGCGCACCCAGGCTTCCAGTTCGCGGTTCAGGCGCGCGGTGGCCTCTTCCAGCGAGTCGTCGCCGGGGAAGTTCTCCAGCGGCGGCAGGACTTCCGCGTGATAGCGGCCGGTTTCGGGGTTCCAGAAGTCCAGGATCGGCAATACCGCCGCGTCCCATTTCTTGGCCAGCTGGGCGGTGGCCAGCAGTGTGGCCGCCTGCACGCCGAAGAAAGGCGCGAACACCGCGCCCTGGCGGCCGAAGTCCATGTCGGGCAGGTAGTACACCGGCCGCGGCGCGCGCAGGTGGCGGATCAGTTCGCGCACGCCATCCTTGCGGCTGACCAGGAACACCTCGTTGAAGCGGGCGCGCCCGGCGGCCACCACCGCATCGATGTGCGGATCGCTTTGCGGCGTGTACATGGTGGCCGCGCTTGGCACTTCCATGGTGAGCCGGGTCGCGGCCGCGTCCAGGCCGATGAAGTGCGGCGCCAGCAGGATCACCGAGCGGCCCTGGGCGGTCAGGTCGTTGATGCGTTCGGCGCCGCTCTGCGTGACCATGTCCTTGATGGCTTCGGGCGTGCCGTACCACAGCACGCCACGGTCGACGATGGATTGCGCCAGCGCCCGGAAGTGTTCGCGCACCCAGCGTTCGCGCACTTCCTCGGGCTGGTCCGGAAAGCACAGCTCGAGATTGCGGCGCACGATGCGGGTGCGCGACTTGGCCAGGCGCATGGCCAGCCAGCCGAGCGCGGCGCCGATACGCAGGCGCGTGGACGGCCGCATGCGGCCGAACCATTTCAGCAGGTTGACCAGCGTGCGCGTTTTGGATTCGTTCATGGGCGGATTGTGGGGCTTGGGACCAGGGCGGCGGCGGGGCGGCGGCGTCAGCGGGAGGCCGTGGCCGTGTCCTCGGCGGGCGCGGGCGGGGCGCCGCGCGGGGTCTTGTAGCGGTTGTAGCTCCAGAGATACTGCTGCGGGCAGCGGCGGATCAGCGTTTCCATGGCGGCGTTGAGCAGCGCGGCCTGGGCCTGCGGGTCCGCCGGCAGCGGCTCGGGCACCCGCACGTAGTGGATGCGCCAGCCACGGCCGTCCGGCAGGCGTTCCCCGGCGGTCAGGATGATCGGCACGCCGGTCTGGGTGGCCAGCTTGCCGGGCAAGGTCATGGTGTAGGCCATGCGTCCGAAAAATGGCGCCCAGACGCCGTCGCCGACGCCCGGCGCCTGGTCCGGCAGCATGCCGACCGATTCGCCGCGGCGCAGGGCACGCACGAATTCCCGCACCCCTTGCATGGTGGCGGGCACGGCATTGACGGCCGAACTGTTGCGCGCGGTTTCCAGCAGCGGCGCCAGGATATCCTTGCGCGGCGGGCGGAACATCACGGTCATGGGCATCAGGCGGGCCAGGTAGCGCGCGGTGATCTCGAAACAGCCCAGGTGCGGGGTCAGGAACAGGATGCCGCGGTTTTCGGCGCGGGCGGCTTCCACCACCGCGTTGTCGTCCGAGATGACCTGGGCCAGGCTTTGTTCATTGCGAAACCAGACTCGCGGCATTTCCAGGATCATGGCGCCGGCTTCGCCGGCCGCCCGGCGCGCGAAGGCCGCGTCCGGGTAGCCGGCCTGCGTGGCGTTGGCCCGCAGGCGGCGCCGGTACTTGCCCGGGAAGGCGTAGGCAATGCGGCCGAGCAGGCGCCCCAGCGCGTGCGCGACGGGCAGGGGCAGGGCGGCGAACAGGCGGAACAGGGCGAGCAGCATGCGGCAAATGAGTGATATCGGGCATGGTAATACCGGTACTCGAGGGAAAGACCCCACCCCCGGCACAAGCATAAGACCCGCATTTTCGCTTAAAATCGGCAGGTCGCCGAGTTAACCGACAACTTGCGGGGCGACGGCAAGGTCCAGGCGCGTCATGCGTCGCTTGCCAAATCCGCTAAAGCGTCGCGCCCAGATCAGTGCATGCCATGCCGTCCGGGGTGCAACGCGCCTCGTGAACCTATGCTCCGTGTACCGGACACGAAAGGACGCATCTGTGGCCAATAACGACTTTCTCTTCACTTCCGAATCCGTTTCCGAAGGGCACCCCGACAAGGTAGCCGACCAGGTTTCCGACGCGATTCTGGACGCCATCTTCACCCAGGACCCCAACGCCCGCGTGGCGGCGGAAACCCTGTGCAACACGGGTCTGGTCGTGCTGGCCGGTGAAATCACCACCACCGCCAACGTCGATTACATCCAGGTCGCGCGCGACACGATCCGCCGCATCGGCTACGACAACACCGAGTACGGCATCGACTACAAGGGTTGCGCGGTGCTGGTCGCCTACGACAAGCAGTCGCCCGACATCGCCCAGGGCGTGGATCGCAGCTCGGAAGACTACCTGAACCAGGGCGCGGGCGACCAGGGCCTGATGTTCGGCTATGCCTGCGACGAAACGCCCGACCTGATGCCGGCCCCGATCTGGTACGCGCACCGCCTGGTGCAGCGCCAGAGCGAACTGCGCAAGGACGGCCGTCTGCCGTGGCTGCGCCCCGACGCCAAGTCGCAAGTCACCTTCCGCTATATCGACGGCCGCCCGGCGGAAGTCGACACGGTGGTGCTGTCGACCCAGCACGCGCCGGACGTCACGCAAGAGACGATCCGCGAAGCGGTCATCGAAGACATCATCAAGCCCAGCTTCCCCGAAGGCCTGATCACGCCCAAGACCAAGTTCCTGGTCAACCCGACCGGCCGCTTCGTCATCGGCGGTCCGCAGGGCGATTGCGGCCTGACCGGCCGCAAGATCATCGTCGACACCTACGGCGGCGCTTGCCCGCATGGTGGCGGCGCGTTCTCGGGCAAGGATCCGTCCAAGGTCGATCGTTCGGCCGCCTACGCCGCCCGCTACGTGGCCAAGAACATCGTGGCCGCCGGCCTGGCGCGCCAGTGCCAGGTGCAGGTCAGCTACGCTATCGGTGTGGCCGAGCCCATCAACATCACCGTCTACACCGAAGGCACCGGCGTCATCCCCGACGACCAGATCGCCAAGCTGGTGCGCGAGCACTTCGACCTGCGTCCGAAGGGCATCGTCAACATGCTGGACCTGCTGCGCCCGATCTACACCAAGACCGCCGCGTATGGCCACTTCGGCCGTTCCGAGCCGGAGTTCTCGTGGGAAGCCACGGACAAGGTCCAGGCCCTGAAGAAGTCGGCCTGATCCTCCCCGCCTGGCAAGACGCCCCTGCATGCAGGGGCGTTTTCTTTTGGACGGCCTCGGCCGGGTCAGAGGTTCCAGGCCGAGAGGTCGGGTGTGCGCATGACTGGCGCCAGGATGCGTTCCAGCGCCGCGGCGCAGTCCAATAGCGCGGCATCGGCGCCGGCGGGCGCCAGCAATTGCACCGCCATCGGCATGCCGTCGGCGTCGAACCCGGCCGGCAGCGCGATGGCCGCCGCGCCCAGGAAGTTGGCGGGACGCAACAGCCTGCCCAGGCCCGCATGGCGCACGTCGGCAGCGTCCAAAGCCTGGGCGGCCTGGTCGCAGGCCGGCATCAGCAAGGCGTCCACCCCCTGCATGGCGGCGGCGAACGTGGCCATGTCAGTCTGCCGCCGTTGCAGCGCGGCAGCGTAGTCGGCCGGCGTGATGCGGCCGCCGGCGGCGATGCGCGCGCGCACGACTTCCCACAGCGGTTGCGCCGGGTCCTCGGCCAGGTGGCCGAAATGGCGGTAGGCCTCGTAGGCCAGCACCAGCGAGTTGTCGTCCGCCATGCGCGTGAACGATAGCGACGCCGGCGGATGCCAGGTCGCGGGCGTGACGCCGGCCTGGTCCAGTCGTTCCAGCGCCTCGTGCCAGATCCGTAGGCCCTCGTCGGCCAATGCCGCGGGCCAGGCCTGTGGCGCCAGCACCGCGATGGCGCCGCCGCGGCGCGGGGCCGGGCGTCGCAGCGCGGCGATGCTGGCGGCGGAGACGTCCAGCGTGGCGACATCGTCGATATCCGGACCGGCCAGCACCTGCGCCAACAGGCGTGCATCGGCCACGCTGCGGGCGATGGGGCCCAGCACATCCAGTGTCTCGGACAGCGGCAGGCAGCCGGCGCGGCTGATGAGGCCCGAGGACGGCTTGTAGCCGACCACGCCATTGAGCGCGGCGGGCGCGCGCACGGAGCCGCCGGTATCGCCGCCCAGCGCCAGCGGGGCCAGGCCCGCGGCCACCGCGACACCGGCGCCGCTGGACGAGCCGCCGGGTGCGCGCGGGGTGCCCGCGTCCCAGGGGTTGCGGGCGGTGCCCTGGGTCGGGTTCTGGCCCGACAGGCCGAACGCGAATTCGGTCATGCGGGTCTTGCCCAGGATCACCATGCCCTGCGCCGCCAGGCCGCGCACGGCGGTGGCGGTTTCATCGCTGACCACGCCGCGGCGGGTCTGCGAGCCGCCGCTGGCGGTGGTGCCGGCCCATTGCACACTGTCTTTCACCGCCACCGGCACGCCATGCAGGGGCCCCATCGAAATGCCGGCCGCCAGCAGGCGATCGGCGGCTTCTGCCTGGGCCAATGCGCGTTCAGCCGTCACCTCGCTGTACGCGGCCAGGTCGGCCGCGCGGGCAATGCGATCCAGGAAATGGGTGGTGATCTGGCGCGAACTCAATTCGCCCGCGCGGATGGCGCGGGCGAGTTCGCGGGCTTCTCGGCAGTGCAGGGCGGTGTCTTGTTCTGGCATGGCTCTCACGAAAAAAGGAAAAGCTTTCCGGCCCAGGAGGAGCCGGAAAGCGTTGAGACGGGGCGTCAGCGCCGGGGGCGGTCTTGTTTCAGCCGGTCTTACTTGAGCGATTGGCCCCGGGTCTCGGGCATGCGGATGAAGGTGATCAGCGTGATGACGGCGCCGGCCAGCACGTAATAGAAGAACCAGCGCTCCATGCCCTTGCTTTGCAGCCAGGTCAGCAGGTAGGGCGTGGTGCCGCCCAGCAGCGCCACGACCAGGTTGTACGGCGTGCCGATGCCGACGGCGCGCACGCTGGTGGGGAACTGCTCGGACATGATGGCCGGCGCGATCGACGTGTACATGGCGTACAGCACCAGGCCGAACAGCTCCACGGCCAGGATCGAGCCGAACGACGGGCCCAGCGTGGTCATGAGCGGGTAGAAGAACACCAGGTAGCCGGCGGCGAAGAAGATCAGCTGCGGCTTGCGGCCGATGCGGTCCGACAGCATGCCGAACACGGGCTGCACCAGCATGAAGACGATCAGCGCGACGGTGTTGGCGGCGAACGCCACCTGCGGATCGGCCTTGACCTGGCGGATGGCGTAGGTCGGCACATACGCCACGAAGATATAGAAGGCAAACGTCGTCAGGATCGAGAAGCCGACGATGCGCAGCACCTCACGCGGATGCTCGCGCAGCAGGGTGCGCAGCGGCTGTTTTTCGACGCCGGCCTTCTTGGCGTGCGAGAACGCCTCGGTTTCGGGGACCGCGCGGCGGATCCACATGCCCGCCAGGCCACCGAGCGCGCCCAGGAAGAACGGAATGCGCCAGCCCCAGTCGGCCATCTCGGCCTTGGTCAGGGTCGAAGTCAGCAGCCAGCCCACCGCCGACGCCGCCAGGATGCCCACGGCGGCGCTGAAAAAGACGAAGCTGGAGTAAAAACCGCGCTTGTTGGGCGGCGCCATTTCCGCCAGGAAGGTCGTGGCCGAGGCATACTCTCCGCCCAGCGACAGGCCTTGCAGCAGGCGCGCGGCGGTCAGCAGCAGCGGGGCGGCCAGGCCGATGGTGGCATAGGTCGGGGTGACGGCGATGATCAGCGAACCGCCGGCCATCATCAGGATGGTCAGGCCCAGCGCGGCCTTGCGGCCGTAGCGGTCGGAGAAGATGCCGAGCACCCAGCCGCCGACCGGGCGCATGAAGAAGCCGACGGCGAAAATGCCGAAGGTCGCCAGCAGCGCGGCGGTTTCATTGCCCTCGGGGAAGAACTGCTTGGAGAAGAAGATGGCGAATGACGCATAGATGGTCCAGTCGAACCATTCCACCGCATTGCCTACACTACCGGCCAGAATCGTGCGGGCGCGCGACACGGGCGCGGCGTTTGCCCCCTGCGTGGCTCGCAGGGTCGCGGAAGGGGTACTCATAACGTCCTCGTTTTTGTTTTTTGGTCAAATAGACCGTTAAATTTTGTGTTTTTATCAATGCGCGAACGTTAGATTAATGAATATGGTCACGTCAAGTAAGGGTAAGTCCCTAATGCCGGCGCTCGATGACACCGATCTGGCCTGCCTGATCGCCTTGCAGGCCGACCCGCGAGCGTCCTGGCGCGAGCTGGGCGCGGCCACCGGCATCGCCGAGCGCACGGTGGCGCGCCGGATCAAGCGGCTGATGGATGCCGACGCCCTGCGCGTCATTGCGGAGGCCGACCCGCTGGCCACAGGCCGTGGCGTGGTGCTGCATGCCTGGGTGCGCTGCCGCTCGGGCCGCGTGGCCGAGGCGGCGGAAGCCCTGGCGCAGCTCGGCATCACTCAGTTGGTGGTGACCCTCGCCGGCACGGCCGATTTGATGGCGGAACTGACGCTGGCGGATGCAGCCGACATGCCCGACGTGGTGACGCGGGTGTTGCCGTCGATCGAGGGGGTGGAGCACGTGGAGGCGCGGTTGGTGCTGCGGCCTTTCCGCCGAGCCGGTCAGTGGCGTATCCAGGCCGGCGACGGCCCGCCCGATGGACCGGAGCCGGCGACGGCGCAAGCGCCAGCCGCGCTGACCGAGCCGGAACAGCGTATCGTCGCCCATCTGATGCGCGATGGCCGCGCGAGCCTGGCCGAGTTGGCTGCGCATGCCGATGTCAGCGAGCCCACCGTCCATCGCCTGTTGCAACACCTGGTGGAGCGGCGCGCGCTGAGTTTCCGCGTGGAAGTCGAGCCTGCCCTGGTGGGCTTTCCGGTGGAGGCGGTGATCTCGGTGCAGGTGCGGCCGCAGGCGGTCGATGCCCTGGCCGCGCACCTGGCGCTGGATCCGAATACGCGCTGCCTGTTCGGCACCAGCGGCGCTTCGCAACTGTTCTGGCATGTGCTGTGCCGCGACAGCCTGAACTTGTGGGACGTGGTCACGCGCAGGCTTGGCGAACTCGATGGCGTGCTGGCCAGTGAAGTGGGCGTGGTGATGCGCGCCTACAAGCGCTGCGGCATCGTGCGCGAGGGCGCGCGGCTGGGCGGCGAGGCCGCCTGAGCGTTCTGGCGCGAAGCCTGGCGCGCCTGCGCCGCGCCAGGCTCCGGCGCATTCTCACGCGCCGAGGTAGGCGCGCGCCAGCGCTCCATCGGCGGCGATTTCCCGCGCCGTGCCGTGCGCCGCCACGCGGCCGGACTCCAGCACGTAGGCGCGGTCGGCCAGCGACAGCGCCAGCGCGGCCATCTGGTCCACCAGCAGGATCGTCATCGATTCGGCCCGCAGCCTGTCCAGCGCTTCGAACAATTCATCGATGATCTTCGGCGCCAGGCCGAGCGACGGCTCGTCCAGCAACAGGATCACCGGCTTGGACATCAGCCCGCGCGCGATTGCCAGCATCTGCTGTTCGCCGCCGGATAGCAGGCCGGCGCGCTGGTGCAGCCGCTCGCGCAGGCGCGGAAAGCGCGTCAGCATCTCTTCTACGCGGGCTTCCCGATCGGCCGGATGCAGGAAGGCGCCCAGCCGGATGTTGTCGAGCACGCTCAGGTCCGGGAACACCTGCCGCCCCTCGGGCACCAGGACCAGCCCTCGCGCCACGATGCGGTCCGCGCTCAGCCCCTGCAATTCCTGCCCTTGCAGGTGCATGCCGCCCTGGACGGGCCGGTGCAGCCCGGCCAGGGTGCGCATCAGCGTCGACTTGCCGGCGCCATTGGCGCCAAGCAGCGCCACCATTTCGCCCTCGCGGACCTGCAGGTCGATGCCATGCAGCACCGGGTTGGCGCCGTAGCCGGTGGTCAGGTTGCCTACGCCCAGCACTTCCGGCGCGACGCCGCCAGTCGCCGGACGCGCACGCGCCGTGGGCGCCTGGCGCGCCGCATCGTCGCCCAGGTAGGCTTGCCGCACGGCTTCGGACTGCTGGATCTCGCCGGTGGATCCCTGCGCCAACTCGCGCCCCGCGTCGATGGCGACAACGTGATCCGAGACGCCCATCACCAATGCCATGTCGTGCTCGACCAGCAGTACGCCGGCGCCGGCCTCGGCAATGCGCCGCAGCAGGGCGGCCAGTCGTGTCTTGTCCTCGCGGGACAGGCCCGCCGCGGGCTCGTCCATCAACAGGACGTCGGCGTCGGTGGCCAGCGCGCGGGCAATCTCCACCAGCCTGCGATCCACGTGCGCAAGATCGGCGGCCGGCGTGTCCAGGTCGCCTTCGTATCCGCAAAAGGCCAGCAGGGCGCGGGCCCGCTCGCGCGCATCGGACGACAGATAACGGCGGGCGGCCAGCAGGCCGCCCAGCCGGCCGCGCAACAGGCCCAGTGCGACGTTGTCCTCGACACTCAAAGTGTCGAACAACTGCGAGGTCTGATAGGTGCGCGCGATGCCCTCGCGCGCCACGCGGTGGGCCGGCAGGCCGGCCAGTGGCGCGGCGCCCAGCGCGACGTTGCCGCTGGTGGGCTGGTAATAGCCGCTGAGCATGTTGATGACGGTGGACTTGCCCGCGCCGTTGGGGCCGATCAACGCAGTGATGGCGGCGGGCGCGACGTGAAACGATACGCCCTGCACCGCGCGCACCCCGCCGAACGTCATGGTCAGCGTGTCGGCGCGCAGGGCGCGGCGGGCCCGGCCATTGGCGGCCAGGCCGCCCTGGCGTGGGGCCAGACGCGGTGTCAGGCCGCGTCGCCGCCAGCGGGCCAGCAGTCCCGCCGCGCCTTCGGGCGCCGCCCACAGCACCACGAGCAGGAAGGCGCCGAAGAACAACAGGCGATATTCCTCCAGGCTCGACAGCAGTTCGGGCAGCAGTCCGACCACCACCGCGCCCAGCAGGGGCCCCGCCAGCGAACCGGCGCCGCCGATGGTGACGGCCAGCACGAACAGGATCGACTGCATGAAGTTGAAGTTGTGCGGCGTGATCATGCCGGCCTGCGGCGCATACAGGCCTCCCGCCAGGCCGACCACGGCCGCCGACACCATGAAGGCCACGGCCTTCACCACCAGCGGGTTGATGCCGATGGATTCACTGGCCGTTTCACTGTCCTTGACGGCGCGCATGGCCGCGCCCCAACTGCCGCGCGCCAGCAGCGCATAACCGGCCAGCGCGGCGAACACCGTCACGATCGCAAGCATTGCCACCCCGCGGTCTCCGCCCAGCGCGCCGAGCGCGGGCTGGGCAATGCCCATCAACCCGTTCTGGCCGCCGGTGAGATCGCCGCCCTCGACCAGGGTGTGTTCCACGATGAAGCCGAAGGCGATCGTGATCATCGCCAGGTAGGGCCCTTGGACTCGCAGCGCCGGGAGCGCCAGCAGCAGCCCGAACACCCCTGCCACCGCCGCGGCAACGGGCCATGCCAGCCAGAAATTCCAGCCCGCCTGGCCGGTGAGGATAGCCACCGTGTACGCCCCGATGGCGTAGAACGCGGCATGGCCGAACGACATCTGGCCGGTCAGCCCCAGCAGCACGTTCAGGCCGATGCCGGCAAGCGCCAGCAAGGCCACGTTGCCGATCACGAAAACGTAATAGCCGTTGACGCTGGCCGCCAGGGTCAGGCTGACGAGCGCCAGCAGGGCGTAGGCGGCCAGCGCCGGCCAAGAGAATGCAGATTGCCGGGCCATCAGACTTTCCTCACGGCCGCGCGGCCGAACAATCCGTTGGGCCGCATGGCCAGGATGGCGATGACCAGCGCAAAGCTGATGATCTGGGTATAGCCGGAACCCAGGGCGACGGTGATCAGCCCTTCGGCCACGCCGAACAGCAGGCCGGCGAGCATGACGCCCCAGGCGCTGGTGATGCCGCCCAGGATGGCGACCACGAAGGCCTTCAGTCCGAACAGGGTGCCCATGTCGGCCTGCACGTTGAACAGCGGCGCGACCAGCGCGCCGGCCACGCCCGCGAACAGCGTCGAGACGGCAAAGGCGGCCATGATGGCGCGCCGCACCGGGATGCCCATCAGCCGCGCGGCGTTGGGATTCTGTACCACGGCCAACAGTGCCACGCCCCAGCGCGTGCGTCGCGACAAGGCGTGCAGGGCGGCGGCCAATGCCAGTCCGACCAGCGGGATCAGCAGTTGCAGCGGATACACGCCCAGCCCCAGGCCGCCGATTTCCAGCGGCGCTTGCGCCAGCGGAGACGGCAGGCTGCGCGGCTCCTTGCCGAAGGTGAACATCACCAGGTTGTCCAGCACGATGCCCAAGGCCACCGTCGACATCAGCCAGGCGTTCGAGCCGCGGCTGGCGAATGGCCGCACCGCCAGCCGCTCGACCACCAGGCCATACAGCGCGCACAAGGCCAGCGCCGGCGGCAAGGCGGCCAGCAGCGGCCAGCCCAGCGTCTGCGCGAAGGTATAGGTCAGCACCGCGCCCAGCATCATGGAGCTGCCCTGGGCGAAATTGACCGTGCCGGACACGGCGTAGGTCAGGTAGAAGCCCAGGGCCATCAGCCCATACATGCTACCCAGCCCCAGGCCGCTGACGATGGCGGACATCCACAGCATGCGTCTCTCCCCTCGCGCTTACTGCGCGCCCTTGACGGGCAGGATGCGGTTGTCGACGAAGTGCGTCCACACGTAGTCGTCTTCGCGCAGGGCGTCGTGCGAGGCCGGCGTGAAAGGCTGCTCGTAGGTCTTGATCAGGCCTTCATACTTGCCGATCTTGTAGAAGCCCTGGCGCACGGCGTCGCCGTCGGTGGAACCGGCCTGCGCGATCGCCAGCGCCGCCAGTTGCATGCCGTCATAGGCATTGGCCACGCCCACGGCCGGGGTGATGTCCTGCGGGCCCTTGATGTCGGAATACTTGGCCTTGAGCGCCTGCATCACTTTCTCGCCCACCGGCCCCTGCTTGCCGAAGAAGCTGTAGGTCTGCACGAAGTGCACGTTCTTGGCGTTGGGGCCGGCCAATTCCGTGAAGCGGCCGCCGGCCGGGCCCCAGTGCGACACCACCGGCACCTTCCAGCCCATGCGGTCCAGCGACTTCACCACCTGCGCCGAAGGCCCGACGTTGCCCACCAGGAACAGCGTGTCGGCGCCGGCCGCCTTCAGGCGGCTCAGTTGCGGCGTGACGTCGAGGTCGGCGGGCTGGAATTTCTCGACGCCGGCCGGCGTGATATTGGCGGCGGCGAGCGCGGCGTCCAGCCCCTTTTCGTTCGATTCGCCCCAGGGGTTGTTCACCAGGATCATGCCCGGCTTGGCGCTCTGGAACGTCTTGCGGGCGTACTGCACCATGGCGCTGTCGACGATTTCGTCCATTGCCGAGACGCGGAACACGAAGTTCGGGTTGCCCTTGTTGTGCGTGATCGCGGTGCCGGCGGCCCAGGGGCCCATGAATGGCACCTTCTCCTGGTTGACGATGGGCACGATGGCCATCGACACCGGGGTATCCAGGCCGCCGAACAGCACGGCCACTTTTTCCTTGTAGATCAGCTCGCGCGCGGCGGCCATGCCCTTGGCGGGGTTGCCTTCGTCGTCGCGCCGCACCAGCACCACCTGGCGCCCGCCCAGCAGGCCGCCCTTGGCGTTGATCTCGTCGATGGCGATGGTCATGCCGCGCGTCAAGGCTTCGCCGGCACGCGCCGATTCACCCGACAGGGCGGTGATCAGGCCGATCTTGATGGGGTCGGCGGCCAGCGCGGGTTGCGCGGCCAGGCCCGCCGCGAACAGGGCGGCGGCGGTGGCGCGGAGCATGAAGGAACGGCGGGTCGGGCGCATCGGGGCACTCCTGGAAAAGTGGAATGGATCTTGCATGGGAGAGGTGCTGCTGCCGTTCCCAATGCAAGATCCATGCCACCCGCGCCTCGGGGGCGTGTCCCAGGGGGAAATTGGTGGTTTGTCGACGCTGGATCCTGTTTTTGTTTTCAAAAGAGCAGGGTTTTTGTTCACAATCATGCATCAGGATTTGCACCAAAATGAATCCATCCCTGCTTCAAGGCACTAATGCGGGGCCTGCCGCGCCCTGGTCTCCCGCGCCGCTGGCCGGCCACGACCGCTTCGCCTACCAGCCCATCACCGGCCGCGCGGACTACGCCTGGCCCAACGGCGCGCGGCTGGCCGTCTACCTGGGGTTCAACATCGAGCATTTCGCCTTTGGCGAGGGGCTGGGCGCCGAGCTGGGGCCGGCCTCGCCGCATCCGGATGTGCTCAATTACGCCTGGCGCGAGTACGGCAACCGGGTGGGCGCCTGGCGCTGCCTGGAACTGTTCGACGCGTTGGGACTGCCGACCGGCGCCCTGATCAACACCGCGCTGTATGACCATTGTCCGGAACTGGTCGATGCCTGCCTGGCGCGCGGCGACGAGCTGATCGGCCACGGCTACAGCAACGCGCATCGCCAGGGAGGGTTGGGCGAGGCCGAGGAACGAGCGCTGCTGGAACACTGCCGCGAGCGCATCGGCCGCCACGCGGGCAGCGCCCCGGCCGGCTGGCTGTCGCCGTGGATTTCGGAAAGTCGCGCCACCCCGGACCTGCTGGCCGAGACCGGCTACCGCTACACCTTGAACTGGTGCCACGACGACCAGCCCACGCGCATGCGCACGCGCGCCGGCGATCTGTGGGCGATTCCCTACCCGCAGGAGCTGAACGACATTCCCATGATCATGGGCCGCAAGATGGACGCGCGCGATTTTGCCGATATGATTCTCGACCAGTTCGAGGAAATGCGGCTCCAGGCGCAGCGCCAGCCCCTGGTGATGGGCATCGCGCTGCATCCGTATATCGTGGGGCAGCCCTACCGCCTGCGGCACCTGCGCCGGGCGCTGGCCCCGCTGGCGGCCGCGCGCGACCGGGGCGAGATCTGGTTCGCCACGCCGGGCCAGATCTGCGCGCACGTCGATGGACTGTCGCCGGCGCCCGGACTGTCTTCCCGTTGACCGACCCTTTGCCTTCGTTGCCACCGAGTCCGCCATGCCTACCCGCGATCCCGCCAAATCCCGTCCCAGGGCGACGCCTTCGCGCCGCGCCGCCGCCGCCGTGTCCGAACACCTGGAGGACACGGCCCCCGATGCCGACATGGAGCGCCGCATTTGCGAGGCGGTCTATGAAAGTGTCATGAGCCAGCGGCTGACACCGGGCACCAAGCTGCCCGAGGCGGCGCTGTGCGACATCTTCGGCGTTTCGCGCTCGGTCGCGCGCAAGGCGCTGCAGCGCCTTGCCCACGAGCATGTGGTCGACCTGCACCACAATCGCGGCGCGGTGGTGGCCGAGCCCACCCCCGAGGACACGCGCCAGATCTTCGAGGCGCGGCGCGCGCTGGAAGCGGCCCTGTTGCCGCTGGCGGCCGCGCGCGCCACCAAGGCCGACTACGCCTCGCTGCGCAAGCAGTTGCGCGACGAGCATGCCTTGCTGCATCGCGCCGGCCAGCCTGCCTGGGCGCGCCAGGCCAGCGCCTTCCATGTGCGTCTGGGCGAGCTGTCTGGCAACGCCATCCTGCACGGCTACCTGGCCGAACTGGTGTCGCGCTGCTCGCTGATCGTGGCGTTGTATGAACCGCCCGGCAACGCCGCCTGCGAGCATGGCGAGCACGTGCAGATCGTCGATCTGATGGAACAGGGGCAGGTGGCCGAGGCGGTCAAGATCAACGACAACCATCTCGCGGACCTGGAGCGGCGCATCAGCCTGGAGCGCCCGCAGCCCGCACAAACCCTGGCCCAGATGCTGGGAATGGCCTGACATGGACATCGACTTCGATTCAATCACCGAATACCAGCGCTACAAGCTGATGGCCAGCCTGATCGTGCCACGGCCGATCGCGCTGATCACCACGCTGTCCGAAACCGGCGTGGTCAATGCCGCGCCCTTCAGCATGTTCAACATGCTGGGCGAGGATCCGCCCATCGTCATGGTCAGCATCAACCGGCTTGAGGACGGCAACCTGAAGGACACCGCTCGCAACATCGCGCGCGACCGCGAATTCGTGGTGCACCTGACCGACGAGGCCATGGCCGAGAAGATGCACCGCTGCGGCGATCGCCTGCCGGCCGACGTCAGCGAGCTGGCGCACGCCGGCCTGGACGCCGCGCCCAGCCAGCGGGTGGCGCCGCCGCGCATCGTGCAGGCGCCGGTGGCATTCGAATGCACCCTGTTCGAGACCCTGGAAACCGCCAGCCGCCAGATCTTCATCGGCCAGGTGCGCTGGCTGCATGCGCGCGATGGGCTGATCGACACGGACACCTGGCGCGTGCGGCTGCAGGATTATTTTCCGGTGGGCCGCTTTGGCGCCAGCTTCTACGTCACCACGCGCGACCGCTATGCCATCGGCGACATGCCGGCCAGCACCGCCATCGACGAGATCTGACAGCGCGCGGGACGTTCGTCACCACACGGCGGCCTGCGAACCCGGCGCGCGCAGGTGGCGGGCGAAGCGTTGCGCCAGGAAATCGACGAAGGCCAATGTCTTGGCCGGCAGGTTGAGCCGCTCCGGGTACAGCACGTGGATGTCCGCCGGCGGCGTCGCCCAGTCGGTCAGCACCTGACGCAGGCGGCCGGCGCGCAGCAGCGCGGCGGTCTCCCATTCCGAACGCATGACGATGCCGTGGCCGTCCAGCGCCCATTCCAGCGCGCTCTGGCCGTCATTCGAACTGACGGGGCCGCGCACCTTCACGGTTTCGGTGCGCGAGCCGGATTCGAGCCGCCAGGTGCCGTAGGCGACGTCGTTCTCGCGCACCACGATGCAGCGGTGGCGCTGCAACTCTCCGGGTGTGCGCGGCTCGCCAAAGGTCTCCAGGTAGCGCGGCGACGCGCACAGCAGGCGCCGGTTGGAGGCGATCTTGCGCGCGGTCAGGCGCGCGTCGGGCAAGTCGCCGAAGCGCACCGCGGCGTCGAAGCCTTCTTCGATCAGGTTCAGGGGCCTGTCGGTCAGGCGCAGTTGCACTTCCACTTCCGGATACTGCCGCGCGAAATCGGAGATGGCGGGCGTCACGTGGGCGCGGCCAAAGCCGAAGGTGGCGTTCAGGCGCAGCAGCCCCTGCGGCTGGGCGCGGCTGCTCGACACGGATCGTTCCAGCGCCTGAAGATCGGCCAGGATGCGGCTACCCTCGGCCAAGTACAGCTCGCCTTCCTGGGTGACGCTGACGCGCCGCGTGCTGCGGTTCAGCAGGCGTACGCCCAGACGCTGTTCCAGCTTGGCCAGCCGCGTGCTGACCGCCGGCGGCGTCAGGCCGAGCTCGCGCGCGGCCGCCGACAGATTGCCGTGCTTGACCAGCAGGGAGAAGAAGGCCAGATCCGACAGCGCGTCCATGGATTTATTTATAAATTCAATTTAATAAAGATTTATTTTATTCATCCATTATAAGAATGGAACGGACTTATACACTGGGTCGACCGATACACAGAGCCGCCTGACGCGGCCGCCCTCAAGGAGACCCACCCATGAAAGTCCGCCATCTGTTGTGCGCGCTGACCGCCGCCGCGTCCTGTTGGACGGCGCCGGCCATGGCAGCCGATGCCTTTCCGCAGCGCCCGATCACCCTGGTGGTGCCGTTCGCTCCGGGCGGCAGCGTGGATATCGCCGCGCGCCTGATTTCCGACGCCTGGGGCAAGGCCCTGGGCCAGAGCGTGATCGTCGAAAACCGCGCCGGCGCCTCCGGCAACATCGGCATGGCCGCCGTGGCCCGCGCCGAGCCCAATGGCTACACGCTGGGCATCAACACCATGTCGCTGGCGATCAATCCGGCGCTGTTCCGCGCCATGCCGTTCGACACCGCCCGCGATCTGCGTTCGGTCGGCACGGTTGGAACTTCGCAGCATGTGCTGACGGTGTCACCGTCGCTGCCGGTGAACGATGTCAAGGAACTGCTCGATTACATCCGCGCGCGCCCGGCGAATGCACTCAGCTTCGGCTCCGCCGGCACGGGCAGCACTTTTCACATGGCCGCTGAACTGTTCAAGGCGGTCTCCGGCACGCAGATCCTGCACGTGCCCTACAAGGGCGGCGGTCCGGCCATGGTCGACACCATCAGCGGCCAGGTGCAGATGAGCTTCCCCGTGCTGTCCGCGGCCAAGCCGCAGGTCGACGGCAAGAAGCTCAAGGCACTGGGCGTGACCGGCACCACCCGCTCGCCGCTGCTGCCGGACGTGCCCACCATCGCCGAGTCCGGCCTGCCCGGCTATGCCTTCACCACCTGGTTCGCGGTCAGCGCGCCGGCCGGCACGCCGCAGGCTGTCGTGGACACGCTGAACGCCAAGCTGGCGCAGGCCCTCCAATCGCCCGAATTGTCAGGTCGCATGCGCCGCGAAGGGTTCGATCCGCTCGTTTCGACGCCCGCCGAGACCGACGCCATGGTCAAGGGCGAAATGACGCGTTGGGCCGGCATCGTCAAGGACGCCGGCATCGAGGCCAATTGACGGCCGGCGACACATCGCGCGCCTCGCGTGGGCGCGTTGTTCTAAGCAAGGAAGCACCGACATGCCTGGCATGACGCTATACGACAAGCTGGTGGCGAGCCATGAAGTGGCCCGCATCGACGACGAGCACATCCTGCTGTACGTGGATCTGCACATCATGAACGAATACACCAGTCCACAGGCCTTCAGCGGCCTGGCCGCGCGCGGCCGCGATGTGCTGCGGCCCGCGCAGCAGATGGCGGTGGTGGACCACATCATCCCCACCCATCCGGTGCCGGCCGCGCTGCGCGTGATTGCGGATGACGCTTCCTCGCGCCAGGCCCGCAACCTCAAGCGCAATTGCGACGAGCAGCGCATCGCGCTGTTCGACACCACCGATCCGCTGCAGGGCATCGAACACGTGATCGCGCCCGAGCACGGCATGATCCTGCCGGGCATGGTGGTGCTGTGCGGCGACAGCCACACCACCACCTACGGCGCGCTGGGAGCGCTGGGTTTCGGCATCGGCACCTCGGAAGTCGAGCACATCCTGGCGACGCAGACGCTGGTCTACCGGGTCGCGCGCAACATGCGCATCCGCGTCGACGGCCGCCTGGGCGCGGGCGTATCGGCCAAGGACCTGGTGATCTACGTGGTCCACCGCATCGGCGCGCAGGGCGCGCGCGGCCATGCCGTGGAATTCTGCGGCAGCGCCATCGAAGGCCTGTCGGCCGAGGCCCGCATGACCCTGTGCAACATGACCGTCGAGGCCGGCGCCCGCGCCGCGCTGATCGCACCCGACGCCACCACCGACGCCTATGTCGCTGCCCGCGCGCGACACCTGGACGCCAGCGAACTGGCGCAGGCGCGCGCTTATTGGGCCACCCTGCGCACGGATGCCGACGCGGCGTTCGACGCCGAGCATGTCTTCGACGCGGCGCGGATCGCGCCGTTCGTGACCTGGGGCACCAGTCCCGACCAGGCCATGCCGATCACCGGCACGGTCCCCGATCCCCAGGCCGAGCCGGATGCGCTGGCACGCCTGGCGCTGGAAAAGGCCGTGGAATACATCGGCCTGCAGCCCGGTGCGCCGATCGCCGGGGTGCCGATCGAGCGGGTCTTCATCGGCTCGTGCACCAATGGGCGCATTGAGGACCTGCGCGTGGTGGCCGACATCGTGCGTGGCCGCAAGGTGGCCGATGGCGTGCGCGCCATGGTGGTGCCGGGCTCGGGCGCGGTGCGCGCCCAGGCCGAGGCCGAGGGCATCGCCGCCACGCTGGTCGATGCCGGCTTCGAATGGCGCCAGCCGGGCTGTTCCATGTGCCTGGCCATGAACGACGACGTGCTGCGGCCGGGCGAGCGCTGCGCATCCACCACCAACCGCAACTTCGAGGGCCGCCAGGGCCGCGCCGGGCGCACCCATCTGATGAGCCCGGCCATGGCCGCGGCCGCCGCGCTGGCCGGCCGCATCGTCGACGTGCGCGACTTGGAGAACCTGCAATGAACCAGATCATCAGCGGCGTTGCCGCGCCGTTGCCGTATTCCAATCTGGACACCGACCAGATCATGCCGAAGCAGTTCCTGCGCATCATCGACAAGGCCGGGCTGGATCGCGGCCTGCTCTATGACCTGCGCTTTGACGCCAACGGCGAGCCGCGGCCGGACTGCGTGCTGAACCAGCCCGCTTACGCGGGCGCGTCGGTGCTGGTGGCCGGCCCCAACTTCGGCTGCGGCTCCAGCCGCGAGCATGCCGTCTGGGGACTGATGCAGTACGGTATCCGCGCCGTTGTGGCCGCCAGCTTTGGCGAGATCTTCTACTTCAACGCGCTCAATAATGGTCTGCTGCTGGTGAGCCTGCCGCCGGCCGATGTCGACGCGCTCTTGGCGCGGGTGTCCGACCCCGGCGCCAACCGCGTCGAGATCGACGCGCTGGCGGGCACGGTGCGGGCCGCCGACGGCTGGACCGGGCATTTCGACTTGCCGCCGCGCCATCGCCGCATGTTCTCGCAAGGGCAGGACATGGTGGGCGCCTCGTTACAGCAGT
Organism: Achromobacter ruhlandii; assembly: GCF_002082135.1. Classification (NCBI taxonomy): domain Bacteria; kingdom Pseudomonadati; phylum Pseudomonadota; class Betaproteobacteria; order Burkholderiales; family Alcaligenaceae; genus Achromobacter; species Achromobacter ruhlandii. Next base: position 6,147,826 of record NZ_CP017433.1, on the reverse strand, counting down.
TGGCGGATGTGGAACACTTCGAGGCCGGCCACTGGGCGCGGCATCCCTGGATGAAAGACGTGGCGCGCCGCGTGCGCGACCGGCTCGGCCAATGAACGCCACAGACTGAGAGGCACCGACCGCAATGACCGCTTTCTTCGATCTTCCCGTGCGCCGCCACGAGGTCAACGGTATTCACATCGCCGCCCGCATCGACGGCCAGGGGCCGCCGCTGCTGTTGCTGCACGGCCATCCGCAGACCCACGCCATCTGGCACCGGGTGTGGCCCGAGCTGACGCGCCGCCACACGTGCGTGGCGGCCGACCTGCGCGGCTACGGCGACAGCGACAAGCCGGCCGCCACGCCGGACCATGCCGCGCATTCCAAGCGCACCATGGCCGCCGACATGGTGGCGCTGATGCGCGTCCTGGGCCATCAACGTTTCGATGTGCTGGCCCACGACCGCGGCGCCCGTGTTGCGCACCGCCTGGCCCTGGACCATGCCGACGCCGTCGGACGCATGATGCTGCTGGACATCGCGCCGACGCTGGACATGTACGAAAACACCACCCGCGCCTTCGCCCAGGCCTACTACCACTGGTTCTGGCTGATCCAGCCGGCGCCGATGCCCGAAACCATGATCGAACGTGATCCGGTGTTCTACCTGCGTTCGGTGATGGGCGGCCGGCCTGGCGGGCTGGCGCATTTCTCCGCTGAGGCGATGGCCGAGTATGAACGCGCCGCGCGCCTGCCGGGTTGGGCCACCGGTATCTGCGAAGACTACCGCGCCTCCGCCACGCTGGATCTGGAGCACGACCGCCAGGGCCGCGCGGCCGGCGAGCGCCTGCGCATGCCGCTGCGCGTGCTGTGGGGCGAGCGCGGCGCGGTGGGGCGCAATTTCGATGTGCTGGGATTGTGGCGGGCGGTGGCCGACGAGGTCACGGGCGGACCGCTGCCCGGCGCCCACTACCTGGCCGAGGAAACGCCCGACGCATTGCTGCGCGAAGTGGCCGGCTTTTTAGGCTGGGACGGGCGGGAATAGAGGCGGCTGCCCTCGCGGCCGGCACGGACCAGCGCGGCTGCCGCGGCAGCCTGCTTGGCGACTTCCCATCGCCCTCCACGCCGGCCGTCGCCACCGGCCGGCAGTCAGGCCAGCGGCCTGGATGGTCCCTTGGCCCTGTTGTCAATCAAGCCACGGCGGGCGATAGGGCCATCCAAAAAGGGACGCACCGCCGGTGGTAACCTTCGGCCATGAATCCCTCTTTTGCCGATCTGACCGAATTGCCTGAACCGGAGGACGCCCAGCGCGCCTTCCGGGCCTCGGATTCCCCCTGCGTTGCCGTTTGTTCCACGCTGTTCGACGATATCTGCCGGGGCTGCGGCCGTACGGCCATGGAAGTGGCCAACTGGGTCTTCATGACGGAAGAGGAAAAGCGCGAGGTCTGGATCCGCATCAAGGCGCAGGGGTATCCCCGCCGCAACAACTAGGCCGGCGGCGCCGGGCGCGGTCTTGAGGGTGTCACATGGCGCGGGCTAAATCGCGCTATTGCCCACTTCCGGCCCCATCATGCGCATCGTCCTGGTTACGGATGCCTGGCATCCGCAAGTCAACGGCGTCGTCCGCACCTGGACGACCATGCAGCAGATTCTCACCGATTGGGGCCACGAGCTGATCGTGGTGAATCCCCAGGGCAGCCGCACCGTGCCGGCCCCCTCGGAGCCTGATTTGCGGCTGTGCCTGCAGCCGGGGCGGCAATTGCGCCGCATCCTGGGCGATATCGTGCCCGACGCGCTCCACATTGCCACCGAAGGCCCGCTGGGCCTGGCGGCGCGGCGCATGGCGCTGTCGCGCGGCTGGCGCTTCACCACCTCGTTTCACACCATGTTCCCCGACTACCTGCAGGCGCGCATGGGCATTCCCGCCGCGTTGCCGTGGCGCTTCCTGCGCTGGTTTCATCGACCGTCGCAATGCGTGCTGGTGCCCACGCCGACCGTGCGCGACATCCTGGTGCGGCGCGGTTTCGCCAACCTGCGCATCTGGTCGCGCGGGGTCGATCCGCGCAAATTCCAGCCCACCCCGGGCCGGGCGTTCCAGGACTTGCCGCGCCCCGTCTTCCTGTCGGTCGGCCGGGTGGCGCGCGAGAAGAACCTGGATGCGTTCCTGTCGCTGGACCTGCCCGGCAGCAAAGTGGTGGTGGGCGCGGGCCCCGACGAGGCGCGGCTGAAAAAGCGCTTTCCCCAGGCGGTGTTCCTGGGCATGCAGAACGACGAGGCCCTGCCGACGTTCTACGGCGCGGCGGACGTCTTCGTGTTTCCCAGCCTGACGGACACGTTCGGCCTGGTGATGCTGGAGGCCATGGCTTGCGGCACGCCGGTGGCGGCGTTCCGCAGCGAGGCGCCGCTGGCGGTGGTGACGCAAGGCGTCACCGGTTTCCTGGACGACGATCTGGCCCACGCCTGCCGCGCCGCCTTGCCGCTGGACCGGCACGCCGTGCGCGAGCACGCCCTGACGCGCAGCTGGGATGCCGTGGCCACGGATCTGCTGGCATCGCTGGTGCCGCTGACCCCCGGCGCGGAGCTGGCCAGGCCCTTGGCCCCGGCAGGCTGACCGCCGCCGATCCGACATTGCATATCGGGCTTTCCACCGCCCGGGCCAAACCGGTACAATGCCCGTCAATCCTGAGGAGCGTTGCGACGACCTCGCGGTTCCCGCCATGTCCCATGGCCCGCGGAACCCGGTTCGCCAGGCTCAGGAATCCTTGTTCAAGCGCCGTGCCACGCACGGCGTTACAGCAACGGCGCTCACCTTTTGTCGCGTATGGCGGAAAAGGCGAGCACTCGATTGTCGTGGTGGTTTCGCGTTGTCCGGCCGTATCGTGCGCCGTTCGTCATTCACGTGGAGCCTACACACCATGAACGCTGTCACCGATAAATCCTTCTCCGACTACATCGTCGCCGACCTGTCGCTGGCAGGCTGGGGCCGTCGCGAGCTGGCCATCGCCGAAACCGAAATGCCCGGCCTGATGGCCATCCGCGAAGAGTTCGCCGCCAAGCAGCCGCTCAAGGGCGCCCGCATCGCCGGCAGCCTGCACATGACCATCCAGACCGGCGTCCTGATCGAGACGCTGGTGGCCCTGGGCGCCGAAGTGCGCTGGGCCTCGTGCAACATCTTCTCCACGCAGGACCACGCCGCCGCCGCCATCGCCGCGTCGGGCACGCCGGTCTTCGCCGTCAAGGGCGAAACGCTGGAAGAATACTGGCAGTACACCCACAAGATCTTCGAATGGCCCAATGGCCAGAACGCCAACATGATCCTCGACGATGGCGGCGACGCCACGTTGATGCTGCACCTTGGCACCAAGGCCGAGAAGGACATCTCGGTGCTGGCCAACCCCGGCAGCGAGGAAGAGCGCGTGCTGTACGCCGCCATCAAGAAAACGCTGGAGCGTGATCCGAAGTGGTACTCGACCCGCCTCGCCCTGATCAAGGGCGTGACCGAGGAAACCACCACCGGCGTGCACCGCCTGTACCAGATGTCGCAGAAGGGCGAGCTGGCCTTCGCCGCCATCAACGTCAACGACTCGGTCACCAAGTCCAAGTTCGACAACCTGTACGGCTGCCGTGAATCGCTGGTCGACGGCATCAAGCGCGCCACCGACGTGATGGTCGCCGGCAAGATCGCCGTGGTGGCCGGTTACGGCGACGTGGGCAAGGGTTGCGCCCAGGCGCTGGTCGCCCTGCGCGCCCAGGTGTGGGTCACCGAAATCGACCCGATCTGCGCCCTGCAGGCCGCCATGGAAGGCTTCAAGGTCGTGACCATGGAAGAAGCCGCCGCCCACGGCGACATCTTCGTCACCGCCACCGGCAACTTCCACGTCATCACGCGTGAGCACATGAACGCCATGAAGGACCAGGCGATCGTCTGCAACATCGGCCACTTCGACAATGAAATCGACGTCGCCAGCCTGGCCGACTGCAAGTGGGAAGAGATCAAGCCGCAAGTCGACCACGTCATCTTCCCGGACGGCAAGCGCATCATCCTGCTGGCCCAGGGCCGCCTGGTGAACCTGGGTTGCGCCACCGGTCACCCCTCGTTCGTGATGTCGTCGTCGTTCGCCAACCAGACCATCGCCCAGATCGAACTGTTCACGCGCAACGAAGCCTACAAGTCGGGCGAAGTCTACGTGCTGCCCAAGCACCTGGACGAGAAGGTCGCGCGCCTGCACCTGAAGAAGCTGGGCGTGAACCTGACCACGCTGCGCAAGGACCAGGCCGACTACATCAGCGTTCCGGTCGAAGGTCCTTACAAGCCGAATCACTACCGCTACTGATGCTTGTAGCAAAATAGGAAAGTGCCGCGCCATGTCGGCGCGGGCTTTCCGGTCCGCGGGGCTTGCCCGTCTCGCCTGGCGATGGCGGGACCGCGGAGCGTCAATACAGGAGGTCGAACAATGGCATTGATACTCGTCTGGATCCTGAACGCGGTGGCCCTGTTGGCCGTTGCCTACTTGCTGCCCGGCATCACCGTGGCCAGCTTCGGTTCGGCGCTCATCGCCGCGCTGGTGCTGGGCCTGGTCAACATGCTGGTCAAGCCGGTGCTGGTGCTGCTGACACTGCCCATCACGATCGTCACGCTCGGTCTCTTCCTCATCGTCATCAACGCCTTGTTGTTCTGGTTCGTCGGCTCCGTGCTGAAGGGCTTCCAGGTCAACGGGTTCTGGTGGGCCGTGGGCGGTGCGATCCTGTACAGCATCATCTCGGGCCTGCTTACCAAACTGATCCCCTGAATTCCCACCCCCGAGCGCTACGCGTTCCCCCTCGAAGGGGGCGTGCCAGCGGACCGGCCAAGCCGGCTCCGCGGCGCCCCGAGGGGGCGGCACCTGTTTCATGCAATGCGCATGGCGCTATGGATAACTGATCCGATATGTCCGACTCGACTTCTCCGGCGTTCAGCCTGGAATTCTTTCCGCCTCGCGACCTGGCTGGCCAGGAGCGGCTGGTCCGCGCGGCCAAGCAGATGCTGGCGATCCAGCCCAAGTACGTCAGCGTGACGTTCGGCGCCGGCGGCTCCACCCGCGCCGGCACGGCCGACGCGGTGCGCACGCTGCGTAACCTGGGCTGCGACGCGGCGCCGCACCTGTCGTGCGTCGGCGCCTCGCGCCAGGACCTGCGCGAGATCCTGCAGGCCTACAAGAACGAAGGCGTGCGGCGCGTGGTGGCCTTGCGCGGCGACCTGCCCTCGGGCATGGGCGGCGACGCCGGCGAACTGCGCTATGCCAACGAGCTGGTGTCGTTCATCCGCGAGGAAACGGGCGATTGGTTCCACATCGAAGTGGCGGCCTATCCCGAAATGCATCCGCAGGCCGCCCATCCGTCGGCGGACCTGGATCATTTCGTGGCCAAGGTCAACGCGGGCGCCAATGCCGCCATCACCCAGTACTTCTTCAACGCCGACGCCTACTTCGACTTCGTCGACCGGGCCCAGGCCAAGGGCGTGCGGGTGCCGATCGTGCCGGGCATCATGCCCATCACCAACCACACCCAGCTGCTGCGCTTCTCGGAAATGTGCGGCGCCGAAGTGCCGCGCTGGATCCGCCTGCGCCTGGCCGAGTTCGGCGACGACAAGGCCTCGATCCGCGCCTTTGGCGTGGATGTGGTCACCGAGCTGTGCCAGAACCTGCTGGACAATGGCGCGCCGGGCCTGCACTTCTACACCCTCAACCACGCCGAAGCGCCGTTGGCCGTGTGGAAGGAATTGAGCGTGTGATCCCCGCGGCGCGCAGCGCGCAGTAACGCAAAGGCCGGCAGCTATTGCCGGCCTTTTTTATCGGGCGTGTCAGGGTCTCATCGCGCCTGACCGGCACGCGCGCCGCGTGGCAGCGAGGGGCCGGCTGGGGGCGACGGCAAGCGCGCCTCAACGGCCCGCATGACGCTTCAGTCGGCGTATACGCCTGCCTTGCGGATGATCGGCCCCCACTTGTCCACTTCCGACTGCAGCCAGCTCTGCAGGCCGGCCGGCGTCTGCTTGGCCTCGGGCACGATTTCCGCGCCCAGCTCGGCCATCTTCTGCGTGAAGGCGGGGTCCTGGAGCGCCGCGCGCAGGGATGCATTGAACTTCGCCACCACTTCCGGCGGGGTGCCCTTGGGCGCGTACACACCGTGCCATACCTTGACCTCGAAGCCCTTCAGCCCGCTTTCCTGCAGCGTCGACGCATCGGGCAGCGTCTTGATGCGATCCAGCGTGGTCACGCCGTACAGCTTGACCCGCTGCGCCTTGATGTGCGGAATGGTCTGCGTGGTCTGGTCGCACAGCACATCCACCTGGCCGCCCAGCAGCGCCGTCAGCGCGGGGGCGGTGCCGGCATACGGGATCGTGGTGAACTGCGTGCCCAGCGCTTCCTGCAACAGCATGCCGCATAGCTGCGACACCGCCCCCAGGCCGGCATTGGCCAGGTTGATCTTGTTGCCGTTGGCGCGCGCGTACTTGATGAATTCCACCATGTCGGCGGGCGGCAGATCCTTGCGGCCCAGCAGCGTCATGGGCACGTCGGCCACCTGGCCGACATAGGCGAAGTCGGTCAGCGGATTGAATGGCAGCTTGCGGTACAGCGCCGGGGCAGTCGCCATCCCGTTGTGGTGGATCAGGAAGGTATACCCGTCGGGCGCGGCGCGCGCCACGTGCGTGGCCGCCAGCGTGCCGCCCGCCCCGGGCCGGTTCTCGACGATGATGCTCTGGCCGAGGGTCTTGGACATGGCGGCCCCCAGGCTGCGGGCCACGACGTCGGTGGGGCCGCCCGCCGCGAACGGCACGACCAGCGATATGGCGTGGTTGGGATAGTTGTCCTGGGCCGTGGCCGGGCCGCCTGCCAGGCAGCCCAGCGCCAGCAGGGGCGCGGCCAGGCGCCGCAGGGCGCGCGGGAAATTCGGGGTCATGTCTCGTCCTTATGGTGTTATGGCGACCCGCAAGACGAAGCATGGCGGGCTGGCGCCAGTGTGGCGCGCCAGCCGCGAGATGAGAATTTGTGGTTTTACAAGCCGGGTTTAGGGAAGCGGAAAGCCGGGTTTGTACGGTGGGACAAGTCCGAGCCCTAGTTCGGCTGATCCTTGCCCGGGTCCTCCGCCAGCACTTGCGGCGCGGGATAGACGACCTGTGGCACGTCCACCGGTTCGGCACGCAGCGGCTGGTGCTCCCGGCTGGCGGGCACCAGCGAACCCGGGTCTTCCGGACGGGTCCAGAGCGGATCCGGGATCTCGGCGAACACCTGGCGCAGGCGTTCGCCCCAGGTGCCGCGGATCATGCGGAAATATTCATTGTGCTCGTCGATGCTGGCGAAGTGCGTGACGCGCAGCGCGTCGGCGTCATAGACCAGCAGGTCCAGCGGCAAGCCGACCGAGATGTTCGAGCGCAGCGTCGAGTCCATCGAGATCAGCGCGCACTTGGCGGCTTCGTCCAGCGAGGTATCGGGGCGCAGCACGCGGTCCAGGATAGGCTTGCCGTACTTGGCCTCGCCGATCTGGAAGTATGGGCATTCGGAGCCGGCCTCGATGAAGTTGCCGGCCGAATACACCTGGAACAGCCGGCAGCGTTCGGTGCCGATCTGGCCGCCGAAGATCAGGCTGACGTTGAAATCCACGCCCTGCTCGTGCAAGGCCGCGGCCTCGCGGTGGTACACCGCGCGCACCGCCGCGCCGACCCGGCGGGTGGCCTCGAACATGTCGGGCGCGTTCCAGACGGTTTCGCCACCCTCGTCATGCTGGCGCGCCAGCGCGTTCAGCACGGCCTGGCTGACGGCCAGGTTTCCCGAGGTCATCAGCACCATCATGCGCTCGCCGGGGCGCTCGAAAACGGTCATCTTGCGGAAGACACTGATCTGGTCGACCCCGGCATTGGTGCGGGAGTCGGACAGGAATACCAGGCCGGCGTCGAGGCGGGCGGCTACGCAGTAGGTCATGATCGAAAAAGGGAAAAAACCACACCGCATTGTATTGCGGCGTGGCCGGGCGGGGTTATTGCTGCAATGCCGTCTGCACCTGCACCGAGACTTCCATGGACTCCTCGCCGCCGCCGGTGCGCACGCCGCGCACGGGGGAGGCGGAATCATAATCGCGCCCCACCGCCAGGCGGCAGTGGCAATCGGACGCGAATTGGCGATTGGTGACGTCCACGCTGGTCCAGCCGGTGCCCGCCAGCCAGACATCGGCCCAGGCGTGGCTGGCCGCGTGTTCGTTGGTGGTGTACAGATAGCCGCTGACGTAGCGGGCCGGCACGCCCAGGCCGCGCACGCAGGCCAGGAACAGGTGGGCGTGGTCCTGGCAGACGCCATGGCCCAGCGCCAGCACCTGGCCGGCGGCGGTGGTGACGTCGGTGGTGCCGGGCTCGTAGGCGACCCGGTCGCAGATTGCGCCGGCCAGCGTCAGCACATCGGCGGGCGTGTTCAGCCCATCCGGCAGCGCATTGCGCACGAATGCGAGGATGGTGTCGTCGGCCTGCGTCAGCGGCGTCTGCACGCAATAGGCGTGCACCGGCAGGCGGCTGTCCTCGCCGCCCAGCGCGCCTTGCGTCAGCGAGCCGACCAATACCTGCCCGACCACGCGCAGTTCGATCTCCGTGTGCGGCCGGTTCAGCGTCAGCGTGTGGGTGATGTTGCCGTAGGCGTCCACCTGCTGCTCGAGCGCGCCGGGCGCCTCAATGTGCCAGCGCAGCACGCGCTGGTGTTCGTCGTCGCGCGGGGTCAGCCGCAGGGTCTGGATGCTGTAGTTGACGGGCGCGGTGTAGCGGTAGTGCGTGACGTGCGTGATGATCTGTTTCATGCCTGTCTCCTTGTCATGCCGACAACGGCACCAGGAAGTCCTGGCTGATCCGGTTGCCCAGGTCGTTGATGCGGTCCAGGAAGTGCTCCAGGTACTGGTGCAGGCCGCTGCGCAGAATGTCCTCGACGCGGCCGAATTGCAGTTCGGCGCACAGCATGCCGGCGCGTCGCTGGGTTTCGGTCGAGCGCTGGTTGGACACACGGGCCAGATCCTCGGATACCGCCCGCATGGCCGCCAGCAGCGAGCGCGGCATGTCGGGATGCAGGATCAGCAGCTCGGCCACGCGGTCGGGCGTAATCACATCGCGATAGACCTTGCGGTAGATCTCCAGCCCGGACACCGAGCTCAGCAGCGCGGACCAGCGGTAGAACTCGCTTTGCAGGGCGCCCGAAGCATGGCCCTCGCCGCGGCCGTCCTGCTGTTGTTGCGGCGTGCCGTTGCCGTTGCCGTCGCGTTCGTGGAACTTCACGTCCAGCATCCGCGCGGTGTTGTCGGCGCGTTCAAGGTGCATGCCGATGCGCAGGAAATACAGCGCCTCGTCCTCCAGCATGGTGCCGATGGTGACGCCGCGCGCCAGGTGCGAGCGGAACTTGACCCACTCGAAGAACTCGCCCGGGTTGCGTTCCAGCAGCCCGGTGTGCAGGTGCTTGAGCAGTTCCAGCCAGGTGGTGTTGTAGGTCTCCCAGACTTCGGTGGTGAGGCTGCCGCGCACGGCGCGGGCGTTTTCACGCGCGGCGCGCATGCAGCTGTAGATGGACGAGGGGTTCTCGGCGTCGCGCACCATGTACTGCAGCACGTCCTGCGGCGACACCGCGGCGTGCTTGGCGTGGTACAGCCGTTGCAGCTCGGAGATGCGCAGCACGGCGTTCCACGAGCCTTCGCGGGTCTGCGCGTCCTGCGGCAGCAGCGACATCTGCAGGTTCACGTCCAGCATGCGGGCGGTGTTCTCGGCGCGCTCGGTGTAGCGGCACATCCAGAACAGGTTGTCGGCGGTTCGGCTCAGCATCGTTATTCCTCCAGAACCCAGGTGTCCTTGGTGCCGCCGCCCTGGCTGCTGTTGACCACCAGCGAGCCTTCGGTCAGCGCCACGCGGCACAGCCCGCCGGGCACGGTGCGGATGTCCTTGCCGCACAGCACGTAGGGGCGCAGGTCGACGTGGCGCGGCGCCACGCCGGATTCAACGTAAGTCGGCACCGTGGACAGGGCCAGCGTGGGCTGCGCGATGTAGTTGGCGGGATTGGCGCGCACCCGATCCTTGAACGACTCGACCTCGGCGTGGGTCGCGGATGGTCCCACCAGCATGCCGTAGCCGCCGGCGCCGTGCACTTCCTTGACCACCAGTTCGTGCATGTTGGCCAGCACGTGCGACAGCTCGTCGGGACGGCCGCAGCGCCAGGTCGGCACGTTCGACAGGATCGGCTCCTCGCTCAGATAAAAGCGGATCATGTCGGGCACGTAGAGGTAGGTGGACTTGTCGTCGGCGATGCCGGTGCCGATGGCATTGGCCAGGGTCACGCGGCCGGCGCGATACACCGACAACAGGCCGGGCACGCCGAGCGCCGAGTCGGCGCGGAACGACAGCGGATCGAGAAAGTCGTCGTCCAGCCGGCGGTAGATCACGTCCACCTTGCGCGGCCCCTGCGTGGTGCGCATGTAGACCGTGTTCTGCTCGACAAACAGATCCTGGCCCTCCACCAGTTCCACGCCCATCTGCTGCGCCAGGAAGGCATGCTCGAAGTAGGCCGAGTTGTACATGCCGGGCGTCAGCACCACCACCGTGGGATCATCGCCGCCGTGCGGCGCCACTTCGCGCAGGTTGTCCAGCAGCAGGTCGGGGTAGTGCGCCACCGGTTCGACCTTGATGCGGCTGAACGCGTCGGGCATCAGCCGCATCGACATCTTGCGGTTCTCCAGCATGTAGGACACGCCGGACGGCACCCGCAGGTTGTCCTCCAGCACGTAGAACTCGCCGGCGCCGGCGCGCACGATGTCGACCCCGGCGATGTGGCAGTAGATGTCCTCGGCCACATCCACGTCCTGCATCTCGGGGCGGTACTGGGCGTTCAGGAACACCTGCTCGGCCGGCACCACGCCGGCGCGCACGATTTCATGGCCATGGTAGATGTCGTGGATGAACATGTTCAGCGCCCGCACGCGCTGCTTCAGGCCGGCCTCCAGGCGGCGCCATTCGTCGGCGGGGATGATGCGCGGGATCATGTCGAACGGGATCAGGCGTTCGGTGCCGTCCGCGTCGCCGGCCACTGAAAAAGTGATGCCGACCCGCCGGAAACTCAGGTCGGCCTCCAGGCGGCGCGCCGCCATGGCTTCCGCCGATTGCTCCTGGTGCCAGCGCTCGAAGGCCTGGTAGTGGGAGCGTATGCCGCCGGCGCTGTCGCGCATTTCGTCATAGGCGGCGGGACGGGATGATCTGTCCTTCATGGCTCCTCCGTTGCAGATGCTGACGGCCGGCTTGGGCGCGGCCGTTGGCCGGCCCTTGCGTGGCCGGTCTGAATGAATAAGCAACCCGTGTGCCAGCTTGCGCTGGCGCGGTCGGGATACCGCCTGGAGGTAAATATCCTCTGGTCGGCGGCGGATGGCTAGCCTCCGGATGCACCGAGACAGCGGTGGCGCGGGTGGGGCGGCGGGTCCCCGGGGGGCGGATGGCGTGGGGAAATGATGCGAAGCGTGGCTGCGCGGGAGCGCGGCGGCGTCCCGCGGACGGGCCAAGGCAGCGGGCCGCGCAGCGCGGCGGAAGGCGTGCCCGCCGGCTATGCCGCGTCAGGCGGCAAACGAGAATATCAGGGGCAGATCATAGGGCTTGCACCGTCATGGTGCAAGCCCCGGGGCGAAACTGGTGCGTCAGCGCAGCGTGTAGCGGTGCAGCGTGGCGCCGCCGCCCTGGCCGGGCTGTTCCTGCGGCGCGTGCGGCACCCAGCCATCGGGCGTGATGACGGCGTCCAGGCGGAAGTCGTGCGCGGCCGGTTCATAACCGGGTTCCAGTTCGCCGCAGCTCCAGGCCACGCCGATCGTGGTGAAGGCGTGGCCACGGTCGCGCAGCGCCGCCAGGGTGCGGTCGTAGTAACCGCCGCCATAGCCGAGGCGGTCGGCGGATTCGGTGTACCCCAGGGTCGGGACCAACAGCACATCGGGCAGCACCTCGGCCCCTTGGACCGGTTCCTGGATGCCGTAGGGGCCGGCGCGCAGTTCGGCGTCCGGCGTCCACGGCAGGAAGGCCAGCGGCGCGTTGCGCTCGCGCACCACTGGCAGCGCCACGGTGACACCATTTTCGGTCCATTGCTCCAGCAGCGGCCGCAGGTCAGGCTCGTCTTCCATCGGCCAGAAGGCGGCCACCACCGCGGGCGCCCGCCGGCCGGCCCGCACCGCTTCGTCGCGGGCCACGTTAAGCCAGGTGAACAGCCGCGCGCGCATCAGCAGGCCGCCGCGGCTGCGTTGGTCTTCGGGCAGTTCGGCACGCAGTTTCCGCAATCGCGTGCGTAGCTGGCTTGCGGTATCCTCTGGAGTATTTTGCGTAGTCATGCGGTAGCTGTAACAGGGGTGGAAAATGAAGGCGACAATGCGGGTCAGTGATAACACGTGCAACAGCGCGCACCCGCGCGCGGATCATCGCGCAGCCAGTCGCCATGCTGGCCATCGCGCCCACGACGGCGCGCATCGCCGCGCCTGTCTCTGCGCCTATCACTGCGCGGATCCGCAAGCCGCCGCCCGGGTCCACGCATGAAGCCCGCACGCAACGCCACGGGCGCGGTCCGGGCCCCGCAATCCGGACGGTATCAGAAAACCGGTGGGAAATCCCTGCGCGCGGTCGACACCCGCGCCGGTTTGCGTCGCTGGTTGCCATTGCTGGCGCTGTTCACGGCCGCCTGCGCGCCCGTCGACGCCCAGCAACGCACCGCGTCCGTCAGTCCCCAGCCCCAATCCGCCGCGCAGGCGCCGCAACCGGCCATCGCCGTGCCGCCGGCCGTGCTGGCGGGCTTGCCGCCCACCGCCGAAACGCCGGCCCTGGCCGCCGTGGTGGCCGCGCGCGAGGCCATGAATCGCAAGCAGTGGTCAATCCTGGGCGCCCTGGTGCCGCAGGCCAAGTCCGACCCGCTGGGCATGTATCCGGAATACTGGCTGTTGCGCTATCAGCTGTGGACGCCGCCGCCGGGCGGACGGCCCAACGCCGAACTGCAGAAGTTCATCAGCGGCAATGGCGACGCCTACCTGGCTGATCGGCTGCGCGCCGACTGGCTGCTCGCCGCCGCGCGCAGCGGCGACTTCGAAACCGTGCGCAAGCTGGCGCCGGTCAAGAACAGCAATGCCCAGGTCGAATGCGCCATCCTCAACGCCAAGCACATGACCGGTCAGCGCGCCACGGCCGCGCAGGCCGTGGCGGTGTTCGCGCCGGGCGGCGCCTGCTGGTCGCTGTACGACCAGCTGGTCGCCGACAACGTCCTGGGCTGGGATCAGCTCGAACCGCAGTTGCGCGACGCCATCGAGGCCAACAAGACCGCCGACGCGCGCAAGTTCGTGCAGTACATGTTCGAGCCGCGCGACCAGAAGACCTACGATCTCCTCATCAAGGACCCGATGCGCTGGCTGACGCGGCAAGACCGCCTGCCGGTGGGCCGCAACGAGAAAGAGCTGGTCACCATCGCGCTGGCGCGGCTGGCCCGCTCCGATATCAACGTGGCCGATTCCTACCTGCGGCGCGAGTGGGCCAAGTCCATGGCCAAGTCGAACCTGGCCTGGATCCGTGGCCAGTATGCGCTGGTGGCCGCGCTCAACCTGGACAGCCGCGCCGACGACTGGTACCACGAGGCCGGCCATATCCGCATGACGGAATACAACGCCGGCTGGAAGGTGCGGGCGGCGCTGCGTCAACCGAAGATCGACTGGAAGTGGGTCATCGAGTCCATCGATCAGATGCCCGCCGCGCAACAGCAGGATCCGTCCTGGATCTACTGGAAGGCGCGCGGCATGGCCGCGACCGGCCGGCGCGACCAGGCCAACGCGGCCTACGCCTCCATCGCCGATCGCTTCGACTTCTACGGCCAGTTGGCCGCCGAGGAACTGGGCCGCCGCATCACCGTGCCGCCGCGTCCGGCGCCCATCACGGACAGCGAGATCGCCGAGGCCCGTGCCAACCCGGGCCTGCGCCGCGCGGTACAGCTGTTCCGCCTGGGCTGGCGCCAGGAGGCCGTGCCCGAATGGAACTTCGCGCTGCGCGGCATGACCGACCGCCAACTGCTCGCCGCCGCCGAACTGGCGCGCGCCGAGAACATCTACGATCGCGTGGTCAACACATCCGACCGCACCGAGAAGGAATTCGACTTCAGCCAGCGCTTCATCGCGCCGTTCGAAGGCCGCGTCACGGCCAAGGCCAACGCCATCGCGCTCGACCCCGCCTGGGTCTACGGCCTGATCCGCCAGGAATCGCGCTTCATCATGGACGCGCGCTCGCACGTCGGCGCCTCCGGCCTGATGCAGCTGATGCCGGCCACCGCCAAGTGGGTCGCGGGCAAGATCGGCATGAGCAACTTCACGCCCGACAGCGTCAACGACTTCGACACCAACACCGAGCTGGGCACCAACTACCTGAACATGGTGCTGCGCGACCTGAACGGCTCGCAGATGCTGGCCAGCGCCGGCTACAACGCCGGACCGCGCCGTCCGCACAACTGGCGTTCCACCTTCAACCATCCCGTCGAAGGCGCGATCTTCGCCGAGACCATTCCGTTCAACGAGACGCGCACCTACGTCAAGAACGTGATGTCCAACTCGGTCTACTACGCCGCCATGTTCAGCGGCCAGCCGCAGTCGCTGAAAGAGCGGCTGGGCAACGTGGTCCCGCTGGGCGCGGAAAGCACCACCCTGCCATGACGGAGGATGTGGCGACGCAGGGCCTGCAGGTCTACATCGTGGGCGGGGCGGTGCGCGACGCGCTGCTCGGCCTGACGCCCGGCGATCACGACTGGGTGGTGGTCGGCGCCACGCCCGAGGACATGGCGCGGCGCGGCTTCATTCCGGTGGGCGGCGATTTCCCGGTGTTCCTGCACCCGGTTACCAAAGAGGAATACGCCCTGGCGCGCACCGAGCGCAAATCGGGCCGCGGCTACAAGGGCTTCACCTTCTACACCGGCGCCGACGTCACGCTCGAAGAGGACCTGCGCCGCCGCGACCTGACCGTCAACGCCATCGCGCAGAAGCAGGACGGCGAACTGGTCGACCCGCTCGGCGGCGCGGCCGACGTGCGCGCGCGCGTGTTCCGCCACGTGGGCGAGGCCTTCGAGGAAGATCCGGTGCGCATCCTGCGCCTGGCGCGCTTCGCCGCGCGCTTTGCCGACTTCAGCGTCGCGCCCGAAACCCTGGCGCTGTGCCGCCGCATGGTCGAGGCCGGCGAGGCCGACGCCCTGGTGGCCGAGCGCGTCTGGAAAGAAGTATCGCGTGGCTTGATGGCCGCCGCGCCGTCGCGCATGTTCGACGTGCTGCGGCAGTCCGGCGCGCTGGAGCGCGTCATGCCCGAGTTGCAGGGCTCCGAGGAGACCGGCGGTGACGTCGATCGCGCGGCCGCGCGCAACCTGTCGCTGCCGGGCCGCTATGCCTTGCTGTGCCGCCTGTCACCCGAGCGGGAAACGCTGGGCCGGCGCCTGCGCGTGCCCACCGAATGCAACGACTACGCGCGGCTCCTGCCCGAGATGTTGACGGGCTTGGACGCCACGCAGGCGCCCGGCGCCGACGAAGCCGACGCGCAACTCGCGCTGATGGAGCGCGTCGACGCGCTGCGTAAACCCGAGCGCTTTTTCGATCTGTTGGAAACGGTGGCGGTGCTGCGGCCGGTGGCTATCGACGCCTGGCGCGAACGCGCCGAAGCGGTGCGGGGCGTGGATGCCGGCGCCATCGCCCGCGCCTGCGCCGGCGATCCGGCGCGCATCAAGCAGAGCGTGCGCGAGGCGCGCCTGCAGCGGCTGCGCGCCGCCTGACGCCGACTACTACAGCTTGCCGAGGCGGTCGCCGCGCGCAAAGCCGATCAGCGGCTGCGCGATGCCGCGGCCCACGGCCAGCACCTTGAAGAGTTCGCCCATCTCGGCTTCGGACAGCAGCTTCTGCACCGGCGCCACCGCCTGCGCATAGGCGCGTGCATCGCTCGGGTCCAGTTGCGCCAGCAGTTCCATCAAGCCGGCGTTCATCAGGAAGCGCGCCTGTGACGTATAGCCCAGCACCTGCAGGCCGGCCGCCTGCGCGGCGTCCGCCATGGCGGTGAAGTCGACGTGCGCCGTGATGTCCTGCAGCCCCGGCGCGGTGAACGGGTCGCCATGCGCGTGGTGGCGCAGATGGCACATCAGCGTGCCGCCGGCGCGTTGCGGGTGGTAGTACTCGCCCTGCGGAAAGCCGTAGTCGATCAGCAGCGCCGCGCCCTGTTCCAGCCAGCGGCCCATGGCGTCGATCCACGCTTCGGCCTGCGGGTTGATCTCGGACACATAGCCAGGCAGCGCCGGCATGCGCGCCGCGACCGCCTCGGCCAGGCGCGGCGGGGCTGGCCTATCTTCCCAGACGAAACCGTGCGTGGCGTCCCACGCCACGCCGCGTTCCATCACCGTGCCGTCGTCGCCCCAGCGGAACAGCGACACTGGCATGGCGTCCAGCACCTCGTTGGCCAGCACGCAGCCGCGGAAACGGTCGGGCAGGGCATCCAGCCAGCGCACCCGCTCGCCGAACGGCGCCAGCCGCTCGGCCTGGCGCGCGCGCAGGTCGGCCGATACTTCGAGGATCAGGTACTGCGTGTCCTGCAGCCCCAGCGCGTCCAGTTCGCGCAGCACGCCTTCGGCCAGCGCGCCGGTGCCGGCGCCGAACTCCAGCACCGCCTGGGTATCGGTCTGCCGCAGCACCTGGGCCACCTGGCGTGCCAGGGTGCGGGCGAACAGCGGAGTCAGTTGCGGCGCGGTGACGAAATCGCCCGCGGGTGCGCTCGCATCGGCTTCGGCCAGCTTGACGTTGCCGGCCGCGTAATAACCCAGTCCTGGCGCATACAGCGCCTCGGCCATCCAATGATCGAACGGCAGCCAGCCGGACGCGGCGCCGATCGCGGCGCGCAGGTGCGCGGCGGCGGCTTCGCTATGGGCCTGGGCGGCGGGAGGCAGCGGGGGCAGGTTGGCAGGGGCGGGGCGTTGCATGGCGGAAAATGAAGCGTCGAAGAGGGCATTTTCCCAAAAAACAAACCCCGCGACAGGCGCGGGGTTTGCTGGGTGCCGATCAAGGCTTAGCCGCGGCGGGCGCCGGCCGGCTTGTTGAAGCGCTTGGCGGGGCCGCCGGGGCGCTTGTCGAAGCTGGGACGGTCACGGAAACCGCCTTCCGAGCGGTCGCCGCCGCGGAAGCCGCCTTCGCGCTGCGGACGGTCGCCGAAGCTGGGGCGATCGCTGAAGCTCGGGCGCGAATCGCGGTCGCCGCCACGGAAGCCGCCTTCACGCGGGCCGCGCTCGTTGAACGGACGCGGATCGCGCTGCGGGCGATCGCCGAAGCTGGGGCGGTCGCTGAAGCTCGGGCGCGAATCACGATCGCCGCCACGGAAGCCGCCTTCACGCGGGGGGCGGTCGCCGAAGGGACGATTGCCCTGGTAGCCGCCTTCGCGCTGGGGACGATCACCGAAGCTGGGACGATCGCCGAACGAACGGGCCGGGCGGTCGCCGAACGGGCGGTTGCCTTGGTAGCCGCCGCCTTCGCGGGCGCCCTGGTAGCCGCCTTCACGCGGCTTGAATTCACCGCGCGGACCGCCGAACGAACGGCCTTCGCGCGAACCGCCTTCACGGTGACCCTGGTAGCCGCCGCCGAAGCCGCCCGGACGCTTGCCAAACGGCTTGCCGCCGCGCGGCGCGCCGCCGGTCGAGGGACGCGGGGTGCGCTTGGGTTCCAGGCCGGCGATCACTTCGGGCGTGATGGACTGGCCGATGTAATGCTCGATGCGGCGCACCTTGTGGCGCTCGGAGTGCGTGGCCAGCGTGAACGCCAGGCCGTTGCGGCCGGCGCGGCCGGTGCGGCCGATACGGTGCACGTAGTCCTCGGCCTGCATCGGCAGGTCGAAGTTGACCGCGTGGCTGATGCCTTGCACGTCGATGCCGCGGGCGGCCACGTCGGTGGCGACCAGGATGCGCAGCTGGCCGCGTTGCAGTTGCGACAGCGTGCGGGTGCGTTGGCGCTGGTTCATGTCGCCGTGCAGGGCGGCGGCGGCAAAGCCCTGGTCGGCCAGGTGGTCGGCCAGATCGTCGGCGCCGCGCTTGGTCGACGTAAAGACGATGGCCTGGTCCAGCGAAGCGTCGCGCAGGACGTGGTCCAGCAACTGCATCTTGTGGCTGGCGTCGTCCGCGTACAGCAGGCTTTGCGTGATGTTGGTGTGCTTTTCCTTGGCGCCGGCGACTTCGATGCGCTGCGGATCGCGCATCATGCGGGCGGCCAGCTTGGCCACGGTGCCGTCCAGCGTGGCCGAGAACAACAGCGTCTGGCGCTCGGCCGGCAGGCGGCTGATGATGGTCTCGATATCCTCGATGAAGCCCATGTCCAGCATGCGGTCGGCTTCGTCCAGCACCAGCGTGTGCACGGTATTGAGTTTGACGCGGCCCGAATTCAGGTGGTCGATCAGGCGGCCGGGCGTGGCCACCAGCACGTCGACGCGGCGCGACAGGGCCTTCAGTTGGGCGCCGTAGGGCATGCCGCCGACGACGGTGGCGGTGCGCAGGTCGGCCAGCTTGCGGCCGTAGGTGGCGGTGGCGTCGGTGACCTGCAGGGCCAGTTCACGGGTCGGGGCCAGCACCAGCACCTGCACGCCGACGCCCTTGTTGGCGGGCATCTGGGCGATGCGGTGCAGCGCCGGCAGCATGAAGGCGGCGGTCTTGCCGCTACCGGTCTGCGACGACACCATCAGGTCGTGGCCGGCCAGCGCCTGCGGAATGGCCGAGGCTTGCACGGTGGTGGGGGTGGTGAAGCCAGCTTCTTGCAGGGCCGACAACAGGGCGGGCGCGAGGCCCAGGTTTTCGAAAGACATAACTTTCCCTTGCCGCGATCAAATGCGACGCAGTGCTTGGTCGGGCCAGGGGATTAGGCGGCCGGATCCAGGCGACGGTTGATGGAGCATCGTGCCGACCGAATCAACCGTGCGCGTGGCGCGTTCCCGTAATGCTGCTTGGAACGCAGGGCGAAAGGAAAGGAGGTCAGGAATCGATGATGTTCGGCATGGGCTGGGCTTGGTTGCCCGGCAGACTGCTGAAATTTCCGCTAAATCAAGGCGGTAAATGCCGAACTCGTTTGGTGCAGTGCGGCGATCATAACCCGAATTCGCCTTGCACGGGAATTATTTTTTTGTCCAGCTTCCAATCAATAGGGTTTTTCCCTTGGTCGACCAGCCAGCGGTTGGTCGCCAGGAAGTGGCCGCAGCCCAGGAACGGCACGGGCGGACGCCGGGCCGACAGCGGCGAGGGATGGTTCGCCATCAGTACCAGGTGGCCACTGTCGTGCGGAAGCAACGCCTGCTTGGCCTGGGCATGGGCGCCCCACAGCATGAACACCTTGGGCGACGGGTCTTGCGCCACCAATGCAATCAATGCATCCGTCACCGTTTCCCAGCCGCGCTTGGCGTGGGAGGCGGGCTGTCCATCCTCGACCGTCAGCGCGGTGTTCAGCAGCAGCACGCCCTGCTCGGCCCAGGGACTCAGATCGTTGCCGGCCGGCAGCGGCGTGCCCGGGTATTCCTGGGCGATCTCATTGAAGATGTTGCGCAGGCTGGGCGGACGCTTGCAGTCGTCCGGCACGGAAAACGCCAGGCCCTGCGCCTGGCCCGGGCCGTGATACGGATCCTGGCCCAGGATCACCACCCGCACATCCGATGGTTCCAGGCCCTGCAGGGCGCGCAGCGGCGTGGCGGGATATACCACCGCGCCTTCGGCCAGGCGCCGCTCGACATGGGCGGTCACGGCCTGCTGGGCTTCGGCGACGCGCGGGGCGCGCAGGGCGGCCTGCCAAGAGGCAGGCAATTGCGCCGTCTGGGCGGCGAGGGCATTGGGAATCAGTCGGTTATCGGTCGGCATGGCCGTGATTTTTGCACAGCGCCGGCGAGGTCGCGGCGGGTCGGAAGTCATGCCGTCTTCGCATTTTCAAAGCCGCTTCATCTCAAGGAGCACACCTCCGGGAGCAGACATGCGCGTAATCAAATGTTGCCACTCGGGCGCTGTCGCCAAATTTTGTATTTTCTATTCAAGCGAGAAAATCGGCGAAAAAGACGGCATAAATTGAAATATGCGCTTAATTAGCTGTGAAATCTTCCGTTATGAAAAGAAATTAGCATTTTCAATAAGAAACAAGTGCATACCATCGTATCGCGAGGCCGCCTCCGGCAGAGGTGGCTTCCCTGCCTGGCATTGTTCGCTTCGTCCATCGCCTTCCTGCCCCCCTTGGTCGCGCAATCCCTCCCCGTGGAGGCCGCCACGCGCGCCAGCGAGATCCAACGCCGCCAGGAGCAGGAGCTTGACGCGCAGCGCGCCCGCGCCGCCGAAAGGCCGGACGTGCTGTCGGCGCCGCCCGCCGTCCCCGGCGAGGGGCCGCTCGTCTTCCCCGAGGAATCACCCTGCTTCACCATCGCCCAGGTGGTCTGGGATGGCTCACCGCCACCGGCCGCGCTGCGCCGCGACGTCAATACCGTCTTGGGGCAATGCATCGGCGGGCAGGGCCTGCGCGTCCTTCAGGAACGCCTCATGGCGCGCCTGATCGACCGTGGCCTGATCACCGCCCGCGTGCTGGTGCCGGAGCAATCGCTGGCCAGCGGCACCCTGACCCTGCGTTACGTGCCCGGCCGTATCTCCGGGGTCAAGAGCGACGGCGCGCCCGGCTGGTGGCGCACCGCCTTGCCCACCTGGCCGGGCGGCGAGGTCAACCAGCGCGACCTCGACCAGGCGCTGGAGAACATCCGTCGCCTGGGCGGCCAGGCGGACGCGTCGATCGACATCGCGCCCGGCCCTGAGCTGGGCGACTCGGACATCATCATCAAGCCCGGCACCGGCAAGCGCTGGCATGCCTACGTGGGCGGGGACAACGCCGGCCTGGAATCCACCGGCAAGAACCAGGTCAACGCCGGACTCACGCTCGATTCGCCGCTGTTCCTGTACGACCAGTTGTCGGTCTCCTGGAACAGCAACGCCGACCTGCGCAACAGCGACGCCGGCTCGCGCGCCGCTTCCATCAACTACAGCCTCCCGTTCGGCTACTGGACCCTGTTCGCCGGCGCCAGCAAGTCGCGCTACCGCCAGACCGTGGCCGGCTTCGATGAGCCCATCGTCTACGGCGGCACCAGCAAGCAGGTTGAGGCGGGCGTGTCGGTGGTGCCCTACCGGGGCGCCAGCTACAAGGGCACCGCCATGCTGAAGTTCCTGCGCAAGCGCGCGAGCAGCACCCTCAACGACATCGACATCGAGGTGCAGCGGCGCGACGTGGTCGGCTACGAGTTCAGCTACGGCCATCGTCATTACATCGACCAGATGGTGCTGGACGTTGGCGGCGGCGTGCGCGGCACGCTGCCGCAGTTCTCCGATCAGCCCGGCTACGTCTACGGCGATCCCGACTGGAACGGGCGCAGCACCATCCTGACGGCCAATGCAGGTCTATACCTGCCCTTCAAGGTGGCGGGGCAGCAGATGGCGTACCAGGTCAACTGGCAGATCCAGCATGCCAAGACGCCCATCGTGCCCGCCGACTACTTCACCATCGGCAACCGCTATGCGGTGCGCGGCTTCGATGGCCAGATGACGCTGGCCGCGGAAGACGGCTGGACCCTGCGTAATGACCTGTCGCTGAACCTGGGCAACCTGGGCCAGCAACTTTACACGGGCCTGGATGCCGGCCGCGTTGGCGGCCCGGCGGCGCAGTACCTGACCAGCCGCACCCTGGTCGGCGCGGTCGCGGGGCTGCGCGGCCGCATCGCCGTGCCCGGGGTTGCCAATGCGGTCAACGCCAGCTACGACCTGTCGGCCGGCTGGCCCCTGAAAAAGCCCGACAACCTGAAGACCCAAAGCACGGTCTTCGCCGCCACGCTGATGTTCGAGTTCTAGACCGGGCGGGGCCCGTGCGCCCCGGCCGTCGTCCGTTCAGTTGCTTCACGCTTACCGAGAGTTGCCTCGTCATGTCCAAGCTTCGCTCCGCAGTCGTCTGGTTGGTCCTGTACACGCAGATCTGGACGCCCGTCCTGGCGCAGACCCTGCCCATTTCCGTCGACAAGAGCGTGCCGGGCCAGAAGCCCGTGGTGGGCGTAACGAATGGCGTGCCGGTGGTCAACATCGCGCCGCCTTCGGCCGGCGGCGTCTCGAACAACCGCTACACCCAGTTCAACGTTGGCCCCTCGGGGGTGGTGCTGAACAACAGCGGCGCGGCCAGCCAGACGCAACTGGCCGGGCAGGTCGCGGGCAACCCGATGCTGGGCAACCAGCGCGCCGCCACCATCCTGAACCAGGTGACGGCGCCCAATCCGTCGCAACTGATGGGCATGCTGGAAGTGGCGGGCAACCGCGCCAACGTCATCGTCGCCAACCCCGCCGGCATCACCTGCAACGGCTGCGGCTTCCTGAACGCCAACCGCGCCACGCTGACCACCGGCAAGCCGGTCATCGGTCCGGATGGCGCGCTGGGCTTCGACATCGCCAGTGGTCGCCTCGCCATCGAAGGCGCGGGCCTGTACGGCGCCAACCTCAGTCAGCTCGACCTGATGGCGCGCACGCTGGAACTGAACGCCCAAGTCTGGGCCAACAATCTGAACGTGGTCGCGGGCGCGGCGCGCGTCGGCTATGACGGCATCGACGTTTCGGCCCTGACCGGCGCCGGCGCGGGCACCGGCGTGGCTTTGGACGTCGCCGCGCTGGGCGGCATGTATGCCAACAGCATCCGCCTGATCGGCACCGAAGCCGGGGTCGGCGTGAACATCGGCGGCAACCTGGCGGCGCTGACGGGCACGCTGACGGTCAGCGCCAACGGCGACGTCCGGATCCAGCCTTCGGGTCGCCTGCAGGCCGCCACGAACCTCTCGGTGCAAAGCGCCCGCGACATCGTCAACGACGGCACGGTTGCCGCGGGCGGCGCGCTGGGCTTGAACGCCGCCGCCAAGGTCATCAACAACCAGGCCATGTCCTCGGCTGGCAACGCCAGCATCGTGGCGCGCCAGCTGGAGAACCGCGGCGCGCTCACGGCGGGCTTGCAGGCGGACGGCTCCATCAGTCCGCTCGGCGCCTTGAGCGCGCAGGTGGACCAACTGCTCAACCCCGGCACCCTGGTGGCAGGCGGGGACGCCACCATCACCGCGAACGCGCTGGGGCTGTCGGGCGGCAAGTTCGTCGCCGGGGGCGCATTGCGCGTGGACGCCACGGGCGCGGTCACCAATCGCGGCGGCTCGGTCTATGGCGGCTCCGTGGCCTTGCGCGCGGCCGGCCTGGACAATACGGGCGGCAAACTCACCAGTGGTGCGGCGCTTGACGGCCAGGTGGCGGGCGCCATCGACAACACCGGCGGCACGCTGGCCGGCGCCGGTGCGGTGGACCTGCGCGGCAGGTCCGTGGTCAACGCGGCCGGCGGCGTGATCTCGGGCCAGAGCGTGGCACTGCGCGGCGCCGACGGCATCGACAACCAGGGGGGATCGGTGCAGGCCAACGACGCTTTGCGCGTCGAGACGGCCGGCGCGCTCGACAACCGTGGCGGCAAGCTGCTCGGCGGCGCCACCGACATCCAGGCGGCCAGCCTCGACAACCGCAATGGCATCGCCCAGGCCGACGCCAAGCTCGCGGTCAGCAGCGGCGGCGCGCTGCAGAACCAGTCAGGCGGCCTGTATGGCGGCACGGTCGGCATCGACGCGGCAAGTCTCGCCAACAGCGGCGGCAAGGTCGCCAGCGGCGGCGAATTGGACTTGAAGACCGTCGGCGCGATCGACAACGTCGGCGGCACCATCGCCGCGCAAGGGCAGGCCACGCTGAGCGCACAAAGCCTGTCCAACACTCGCGGCATCGTCGCGGCCAGCGGCCTCACGCTCAAGACGCAAGGCACGCTGGACAACAGCGCCGGCCTGATCCAGGCCGACAACGCGCTGGCGCTGACCGCCGGCAGCTTGAAGAACCGCGACACCCTCGCCAACGGCATCGCCGGCGCCGGCAGCACGGTCGCGGGCGCCCTGGGCCTGATGGGCAAGCAGGTCATGCTGGACACCGGATCCATCGACAACCAGTCCGGCCGCATCGGCGCTGGCCAGGACCTGGCCCTGTCCACCGGCGCGCTCGACAACGCGCGCGGCAACGTCTCGTCCGACGCCAATGCGAAGCTCGCCTTCAGCAGCATCACCAACACCGGCGGCGCCCTGACCGCCGGCAAATCGCTGGAGCTGGTCACCGGCAACCTCGACAACGACGGCAAGATCCACTCTGGCCAGGACCTGAAGATCACCGCCAATACGCTGACCAACCGCGCCGGCGGCGAATTGATCGCGGTGCGCAACAACGAACTGATCATCGGCGGCCTGCTGAGCAACGCTGGCCTGATCGACGGCGGCTACACACTCATCAACGCGGGCAATCTGCTCAACACCGGCCGCATCTACGGCGATCGCATCGGCATCAAGACGCCGTTGTTGCAGAACGAACCCAATGCCGTCATCGCCTCGCGTGGCGACATGGACCTGGGCGTGGGCACGCTGACCAACCGCGAGCACGCGTTGATCTACGCCGCGGGCGACCTGCGGCTGGGCGGCACGCTGGACGCCACCGGCAAGGCCACCGGCCAGGCGGCGTTGTTGTCCAACGAGTCCGCCACTATCGAAGTCGAGCGCAACGCTGACATCGCCGCGGCCAGCATCCAGAACCGCAACCTGCACTTCGCCAGCGAAAGCGTCGAGGTCAGCCGCGAAGCCAAATGGTTCTACCGCCTGGATGGCACCACCGACATCGTCGACGGCGAAGGCATGTGGTTCTGTAACACCGTCAAGTCCATCTGCGGTCGCGACCCCAGCTGGATGGGACAGTACGACGAGCGGCGCCTGCTGATGCCGTCGGCGCGTTATCCGGAAAGCCAGTATGGGCCGCCGTTCGACTACAGCAACATCCAGGAGGACCAGCAGGGGCGCGCGGGTGTCAGCGCGCCGATTGGCCTGGCATATATCGCCGAATACTCCGGCTGCAGTGGCGGCGATGCGGGCGGGTGCTACACCAACCCCGCACAGTTCCTGTACAAGCCCGACGCCAAGATCTGGTCCGTCTTCGAGGTAGAGCGTCCCAGCGGCATCAGGCGGCCCCCGTCGCCGGATGATTGCGGCTTGCGTTGCCCCGCGGACCTGGCCCAGCAGCAGGCCCAGTACGACCACGACCTGGTGCTGTACGACACGCTGAACGAGAAGATCAAGGACTTCAACGCCGACTTCCGCAACAACCGCATGATCAAGGATTTCACCTTCTATGAGGTGACCCAGATCACGCGCGAGACCCGCATCACAGAGAGCGATCCGGGCAAGATCATCGTGGGCGGCAATGCCCGCCTTGTTGGCAACATCGTCAACGACAAGAGCCGCATCCTCGCCGGCGGCGCCTTGAAAACCGAGGGTGGAACGCTGAGCAATGTCGGCGCCGAGGGACTGCGCACGGTCGACCGTGTCGGCACCATGGCCTACACCTACGAGAAGAACGACTCCCGCAAGTACAACCGTTCCGACTACAACGCCACCGTCCTGGCCGAACGCATCGAGACCGGTCTGGGCGACGCGAAGGGCGGCGCCGCGGTCGCGCCGTCTGGCCAGACGCCGGGCGCCAGCACCGTCGTCCAGGCGTTGCCGCCGGCGACCCTGACGCGCATCACGCTGCCGGGCAACCAGACCATCGCTGTCGTGGTGCTGCCGCCGACCCTTCCGACCAGCAAGCTGTACCAGGTCATCACGGCGCCCAACGCGCCTTATCTGATCGCCACCGACAGCCAGTTCATCGGTTCGCGCGCCGTGGTGTCCAGCGATTTCCTGCTGGAGAAACTGAACCAGGATCCTGGCCACGTCCTCAAGCGCCTGGGCGACGGCTTCTATGAGCAGAAGCTGGTGGCCGAACAGGTCATGCTGGCGACCGGCCAGCGCTTCGTCGGCGACTACACCGATAACGAGACCCAGTACAAGGCGCTGCTTTCCGCCGGCGCGGACTTCGCCAAGCAGTTCGGCCTGGCCGTGGGCACCGCGCTTACTGAAGAGCAGATGCGCCACCTGACCAGCGACATCGTCTGGATGGTGGAGCAAACCGTCACGCTGCCCGACGGCACGCAGCAGAAGGTGCTGGCGCCGCAGGTCTACTTGGCCGTCAAGCCGGGCGACCTGCGCGGTGATGGCACGTTGATCGCCGGCCGTGACACACAGATCAGCGCGACGGGCGACGTGAACAACAGCGGCACCCTCGGCGCACGCAACGCGTTGGTGGTCGATGCGCAGAACGTGCGCAACACCGTGGGCACGATCCAGGGCAAGACCGTCAACCTGAATGCGCGCAACGACATCGATAACCTGGCCGGGTTGCTCAAGGGTGACGGCGTCACGCTGACCGCGGGCCGCGACATCAACCTCACCGCCAGCACCCAATCGAACGTGCGTGGCGGAATCAGCAACACCATCGTCGACGGGGTCGCCCGTATCGACGCCGGCACGCTGAATGCGCAGGCGGGCCGCGACGTCAACGCGCAGGCCGCCGCCATCGTCACCAGCGGTGATGCGAGCATTCGCGCCGGCAACGATATCAACCTGACCGCCGCGGGGACGAGCTACGGCGAGTCGTTCAACTTCGGCAAGAAGAACCGGTCGGAGATGCGTACGACGGAGGACGTGGGAACCCGCATTGCCGCTGCCGGGAACCTGACGTTGATGGCTGCGCAGGATATCAATGCCATTGCCGCGCAAGTGTCGTCCGACAAGCAGTTGGCGTTGGGCGCGGGGCGCGATATCAATGTGCTGGCGGGGGATTCCAGCGGGTATACGTACAACGAGATTTACTACAAGACGAAGGGGTTCTGGTCCAGCAAGACGACGCATCGCATCAAGGAAGCGTCGTGGACTGCGGGGGTTGCTTCAACCTTTACCGGCGACACCACGATGGTGATGGCCGGCCGGGATGTAAACGTTGTTGGTTCGAATGTCGGCGCGCAGAACGACCTGGTGATGTCTGGCGAGCGAAACGTCAATATCGTTGCAGGCGAGAACACTTCGGCCAACTACGACTACGAGTACATCAAGAAGTCCGGGTTCGGTGCGATGGGTGGGTTGAGCTACGGCACTCGCAAGCAGACCGACATTCTCGACGGCACCAAGGTGTTTCATACTGCAAGCACTGTCGGCAGCGTTCAAGGAGATACGCTGATCAATGCCGGCAAATCGCTGAACGTCGTTGGCAGCAATGTGCTGGCGCGGCAGGGCGATGTCACCATGATCGGGCGAGACGTGAGCATCGTGGCCGTCGCTGACACCGCCCGTGAGAAGGAGTATCACGAGGTCAAGCAGTCCGGCTTCAGCATCAACGCGAGCACGCCTATCGTCAGTGCGATGCAGACTGCCGGAAGAATGGGTGAGGCTGGCGGCAAGACGGATAACAAGGTCATGCAGGGGCTTGCACTGGCTACCACCGGGCTGGCGGGTATCAATGCCTACGATGCCGTGATGGGGGCCAAGGACAAGGCGGGCGGCTTCAACGCTAGCATCGATTTTGGCAGTAGCAAGAGTCAGACCACCATCAAGCGGGAATCGACTTCCGTATCCGGTTCGAACGTCGCTGCAGGCAAGGACTTGACCATCGTCGCGAAGGGAGGTGGCAAGGACTCCGACGTCACGGTGACGGGTTCCCGTCTTTCCGCCGGGAACAATGCCGTTATCAAGGCAGAGGGAGATATCCTGCTGCAGGCCGCCAAGAATTCGTTCGAGCAGCACACAACGAACAAGAGTTCGAACGCCAGTATCGGAGTCGGGGTGACGGCTGGCAACAATGGCTTTGGCCTCGTGGTCAATCTCGCTGCGGGCGGCGCGCGTGGCTACGCTGATGGCACGGACACAAGTTGGGCCTACACCACCGTTACAGCCGGGAATGCGCTGGCGTTGCAATCGGGTGGAGACACCTCGCTTATCGGAGCAGTTGGGCAGGCCGAACAGATCATTGCTTCGGTGGGCAACAACCTGCGCATCGAGACGCTGCAAGACACCAGCACCTATAAGTCCAAGCAGGAGAGCGCGGGCATCAACGCCAGTATCTGCGTCTATGGCTACTGCAGCAGCAGCGTTTCCGCCAACGTCTCGCAGGGCAGGATGAACAGCGACTTCAAGTCTGCCACTGAACAGGCTGGGCTGAAGGCTGGGAATGGCGGGTTCATTGTCGACGTCAAGAACAAAACCACGCTTATCGGCGGTGTCATCGCCAGCGGAGATCAAGCCGTTATCGACGGCCTGAATCGAGTCAGCACAGGCACTCTGGTTGTCCAAGACTTGAAGAACACCGCGGACTATAAGGCCAGCCAGGTGGCAGTGGGTGGCGGTTATGGCTGGGGTGATTCGAAGACCGGCGTTGGCATGGGAACCACCTCCAAGGGGGAGGTCGCGGGAGGCTCGAAAGCCGAGGCTGGTACGAAAGTACCTACGACCAGCGGTGGCGTTGGCATGGGAGTGCCCGTCGCGCTAGGTGCGTCCGGTAGCGCCAATTCGACAACCAACAGCGCCATCAGTGGCGGGACGATAGAAATTCGCGATGAGGCGGGTCAGCTTGCGCTGACTGGAAAGACAGCCGAGGAGACCATTGCTTCGTTGAATCGCGACACGTCGTCAGACACGTTGAATGCGTTGAAGCCGATTTTCGACAAGGAGAAGATTGAGGCGGGGTTCGCGATCGCGGCGGAAGCCACGCGCCAGATGGGTCAGTACTTGACCAATCGGGCGAAAGAGGCTGACGAACTGAAAAAGGCGATGAGTACCGAGAACGACCCGACTCGATATGCGGAGCTCGAGCGTCAATACGAGAATGCCAAGCAATGGCTGCCGGGTGGCACATATCGGCAAGTTGCCAACGCGATCTTGGCTGCGACGGGAAGCAATGTAACGGGAGCAGCGAGCACTATCGCGCAAAACGCGGTAGTTAGCTATCTGCAGCAACAGGGCGCAGCTCAAGTCGGGAAATGGGTCGGCGAAGGTCTCATTCGTAATGGTTCCCCGGAGCACGTGGCGCTGCAGGCGATAGTAGGTTGTACGGGCGCGGGTGCGAGCGGCCAAAGTTGCGCAGCGGGGGCTACAGGCGCGGCAGCTGCAGTGGTAGTCAATGCATTGCTGGATAGCTCAAAGGGCAAGAGCAACGAGGACGCGGAGGCCCGTCGCAATCTAGTAGCGTCGCTCATCGCTGGTGCGGCTGCTGTCGCGGGCGCTGACGGCCTCGCGACCATCACAAACGCGGCGATTGCCGAGCTGGACAACAACTCCCTCAATCCTTTGCATCATCAACCGCTTATTGGGCGGTTGGCGCAGATGGACAAGCTGGAGCCGGAAGAGCAAGTTGAGTTGCTGCAGCGACTCAAAGCCGCGCACGCGGAAGGTACGCAGACCGCTCTGGATCAGATGAAAAGTGTTTTCGGGCCGGAGGAGTTAAAGGAGACGCGAGATCAATTGGAGTCCATGTTGGGCGCAGGTTCTGCTTGCGGTCAGGTTCCGGCGTGCGCGTTGCAACTGACGAGGTCTATTAAGGAACTTGACGGGCTGCTTGCACAGTACAAAACACAGAGTGAACTAACTCCGAAGGTGGACGCGGCATTATTGGCTTTCGATCTGGCGACAAGCGGAATTGTGGGTGCTGTGCGAGGTCCTATCCTCGACGCGATTCGACTCAGCGCCACGCGAGCTGCGGGTGGTTCACTAGAGATGGCAGCAGCCAAGATGGCCTACGCCGACGGGGCTTCCTGGGCCGTGCGTAATGGGGAAGTGTTGGCCGCAGACGGGAAAACAGTTCTGGCGAGACAGAATCCGGTTACGGGAAAATATGATTCGATTCTTGTACCGAAACCCGGAGTGAAGCCGTCTCCTCCGCCTGTCGAGGTCATCCCGCCGGGGATGAGTCGCCCTTTTCGGCCGGCAAATCCGAACTTTCCGCCTGACGCTGCAGTGGTGGACGCGATGAATAGTCCCATGCTTAAGAAAATGACTGAAGCTTGCACAAGTGTCGACTGCTCTGAAATTGCGGAGAAACTACTCTCGAGTGCCGGAGGGAAAGGGAAGATCCTCGAAGTGCGTCCGAAGACGGCTAACAATCTTTCTATTTATGAGAATAGTGTGATAGAAAGAAACCTTAACTATCATCAAGTTTATACGGACGGTAGATATGTTTACGATCCGAGGTTATCAAGTTCCCCGGTTCCAAAAGGTGACTGGGAAATGCATATGCGAGGTATGAATCCGGACGGTGTGTCGATATCGGATAAGTTGAGGGGAATGCAATGAGTGCTCATAATATCCTGGCCCAAGAGGGGGCACTGTTAAATGTTATTGAAAAACTGATGCCCCTTGCTTGGAGGCGATTTCAGCACAGATTTCCAGAAGTATGGGTCATTGATCATGCCGAAATTCAAGACTATTCCGCCTATCCGCCTTGCATTTCTTTCAGATTTAAAGGTGAGCCGAATAATATTATTGATAAATTGAGAGCAGCGGTTAGTGAGTATGAGGGAGAGTTGCGTTGGACATTGCAGTCTCGTGAGAGAGAAGGGTTGCCAGGGATTATTTGGTCAATAATGCCAGAAGAGGTTTTCTCAAAAAGAAAATTGCTTGGTGATGAGTTTTTTAATATAAATGAGTATTTTTCGAAAAACTTCCCTTCTTTTGGGCCTATTGCCTATAGAGATCTTGATGGGCTGACGAAGCATATTGAGAAATATTTTTTTGGTTAAGCTAGGTCATATTGCCGCTTATAAAGAATAGCTCGAAAGTGCTTCGTAGTAATAATTGTAGTGGGTTGGGTGGCGCTGCAGGGTGGCGAAGCGAGCTTTCATCACGTCATGAAAGATGGTCTGCGCTGTTGTGGGCGAACCCGGCGTAAAGGTCTGATCTCCTGATGCGGATATTGAATTCTGTGCTCCTTTCCAGACTTCATTGGACGTTGTGGAGATCGAAAATCGCCTTCCTTCGCTAAAGTTCCGGTTTAGCGCTTCTTGTGTAATGTCGGCGGAATTCTCTCGCTGCGATTGCCGTCGTGGTGCTGCCGCCGACCCTTCCGGCCAGCAACCTGTACCAGGTCGTCACGGCGCCCAACACGCTTTACCTGATCGCCACCGACAGCCAGTTCATCGGTTCGCGCACCTGTTGTCCAGCGACTTCCTGCTGAAGAAACTGAAAAGTGAAGCGTCCGTGAACGCGATTACTAGGGCTATCGAAGGGAAAGCGGACGGCGCCTCCGGTGCTCTTGTTCAAGCAGATCTTTCGGACTCTGATATGGCCTCTATTGCTGCTCGTACACGGGGCAAACCAAGTGCGCAATCTGTCGATACGCTGTTCCTCCCGCAATCGAATGGAATTATCGTGCGCTTTAATCGACTAAATTCAGGAGGCTGAAATGCCAAAATTTGCTTGCAAGCTGTCGGTGGAGGTGGTACTCGCTTTATTGATGGGTTTACTGTTGTTGATCAGAAATCAGGAAAAATATTTCAAGGGGGCTGTCGATCTTGGGCCGACTCTAGATCGCATAAATAATAGTGGGATGTTTCCACATAAAATGATGGGTCAATATTTAAAAATAAAAATTTAGACCTTCCTCAGAAGCCGCTTGGCTACTATACCGAATACGTTCATCCTACTCCGGGTGTTTCCGGACCAGGGCCTCAAAGAATAGTCGTGGGAAAGGGCGGGGAGATATACTATACGGCAGATCATTATAAGACTTTTATTCCGATCCAAAAATAGGTAAAAAATGTTGCCTTTTGCATTTACTGAAAATAGTCCTTCATATGATGCGTCGCGTGTTTTTTATGCGCGTATTGATCCGGAAACTAGTCTGGCTGATGAATTGTTGAGATCCTTGTATTACATACTCTGGTTTCCGGGATATTTTGGATTTAATTGGGATGCACTGTACGACTGTTTGAGAGATCTTAGCTGGATCCCTTGTAAAAAAGTTGTCTTGGTTCACGAGTCGCTGCCTAAACTGAACGATGAGGACCTTCGTATGTATCTAGAGGTGCTTCGCGATTCTGTTCTAGATTGGCATCCTGGCGAGGATCATGTGTTGGAAGTGAATTTTCGTTCGAGGGATGAATGCGTTATTAGATCGATTTTGAGTGGGCAGGTGTAGAGTCTCTGTTACGGAAATCAAGCCCTCCGTCCAACAGATGAGGAATTTTGGCCTATGAGGACTAGTGCGAGTCTTGGAATCTATTGGGCATTTGTAGATAAGAATACAGGGGAGATATATCAGGAAGAAGTGCCTGGTTTGATATTTTTCGGTTACTGGAAAGAAGGGTATTCGTCTGATGTGGCGAAGAATATATCTTCATTTAAAAATATCTGGGCCGATTTTTCTGAAATAAGGGCGCGTGAGTGGGTTGGGGAGGATTTAAGCAACGTTTCTTTCGAAATGAAGATCAACTTATGGCCAACAGAAAGACGCTGGAAGGAGAGTGTTGAGGCCTCATTGCGTTGGTTTGTTAATAGAGGTGCATTGATTTCGTGGTGTGGTGGCGAATTTTCTAGTCCTTCGTTGGACGTGTTTCGTCCTGACTGCCACGCAGGATCGATATATGCGGCGTATTGCAATAGTGTCGGATTTGTTTGTGGTTCGAGACTGAGTTCCGAATATAGGGATGTTGGTGTGGTTGATGTCGAGAAGTTTATGCGCGTGCTTGAAAATTAATATTCCAATTGACTGGTTCCCAGGGGCTCTCTGGTCAAGACGCGAAAGAGTTGACGGCCGAGCAGAAAGAAGCACGCGTCAACCTGGTCGCTAGCCTTGTCGCTGGCCTTACTGTTGCCTTGGGTGGAGATAGCGCTGTCGCGACGTTGGCTGCCCAGATCGAGACCGAGAACAACTATCTCGGACAGAAACCCGAGCGATTTCTGGGCTGCCGAACAGCGCCGATTCGACGCGGCAATCGCTTCTTGCGGTCCCAGGGATCCAGATGCCTGCAATCGGGCGCGAGAACTGGGAGGCATATCGGCGCAACGCGACAAAGACCTGGCAAGCGCCTGCGCGGATCGGACATCTCCCCTGTGCGGCGTGGCAATCCAACTGGCAACAACGAGGGGTAACGTTGTGCTCTTCGATCAGCGCGGTGTGCCTTTTGCCGTGCGGGCTGATTCTCCTATGCTTCAAGCTTCGCCCGATCCCCTGGATGGAACTTGGCATTACACAATAGCTGCCAGTGTTGCCGAAGGGCTGGCGATTGATAGTGGTGGTGGCGCGCTGAGTGGAATAGCATCTGCGGTGCGTGGGCTATTCAGACCATCGGTGACCGAGGTCGCGTTGGCCGCCAAAGGAGGAACCGCTGGTAAACCGACGATCGAGCTGTTCGGAGGGAAAAGTGCACAAACCCCAGGTGCAATAAATGTGGATATTCGAGCGGATATTCAAACGGGTATTCGTGCGGATGCTAGGCAGTTACCGTTTACTGGTGGTTCTTTAGAGAAAATTGTGGCGAGCAACCCGTATACACCAAAAAATGCTGTCGGGACTAATTCGATGATGGATTTTTTGCCAGAGGCCACGCGTGTCATAGAGCCTGGCGGAAAGATTTTTATTAACGCCAATTCCGCAAATCCCTACGGAAAGATCCAAGCTTGGCTGACTTAGAGGCATTGGGATTGAAAGTCGTTCAGAATTCCCCGCTTGACGCACGTTTCTCAGGGCATACATTCCTTCGAACTGATGGGAGTGTTTTACAAACCTGGATGGCATGAGAACTATTGTTCTGGAAAAAATCAGATGATCATAGATATAGATTTTGATTTGATTAATAAGTTTGATTGTACCTATGGAGAGATTGACGAGAGTGAGGGTGGTTTGCGGGTTTTTGTCAAAGGTGGGGCGGCCTTGCCGCAAGGAAGCATCTCAAGAAGGAATAGTGAGGTAGGAGTTTTTGATTTTTTTGAGGGCAAAGGAGAGGGGGCGGAAAAATTATTCCCCAAGCATTACATTTATGATTCCTCGAAAGGGGTGGAGTATGTTGAGTGGTATCTTGAAGATGGTATTCTGAGAGGACGAACTAGTTCTGGTGAATGGACTAAATATACAAGTAAAGCTGATAGCTTGTATGCAATGCATGAGTACGTTGGAGGGTTTTGGTTCGTATTTGAAGGGGTTGTTTTTTGTCGACGAGTTTTTGATGAGTACGCTTCGGGTAGGCAGGTATCTGTGGCAGATAGGTTGGTGCACGAATCAGGCAATGCTTCGGAAGTGAGTTCTGCTTTTAATAAATATATTTTAGAAGGGGTGCTTGAGTTTCCCGCGGTTTCTGGTTGGATGTTCTTGGAAGTTTTTGCGAGAAAATTCTATATCTATATCCCTTCTGAAGGTGATTGACATTTATTAAAATTATTTAATTAATTTCAATAACGGTTGATGTTTAAGGTATATTTTCCCGTTGAGCGGGACTGAGCTGCATTAGTACGTACGATACCGCTTTCGCTGTTTTACGTTGTATCTTCAATTTCTACCTGACGACGCAGATCACGCGCGATGCGCATCACGGAGAGCGATCCGGGCAAGATCATGGCAGCGGTGATGCGAGCATTCGCGCCGGCAACGATATCAACCTGACCGCCGCTGGGACGAGCTATGGCGAGTCGTTCAACTTCGGCAAGAAGAACCGGTCGGAGATGCGTACGACGGAAGATATCGGTACGCAGATCGCCGCTGGTGGAAACCTGACGCTGATGGCAGTGAGGGACGTCAACGCCATCGCCGCGCAAGTCGCATCGGACAAACAATTGGCTGTTGGCGCGGGACGCGACATCAACGTGCTGGCGGGGGACGCCAGTGGCTACACCTACAACGAGATCTACTACAAGACGAAAGGCTTCCTTTCCAGCAAGACGACGCACCTCATCCGCGAGACGGAGTGGACCAAGGGAGTTAGTTCGACCTTTGGCGGCGACACGGTCGCGATGCTGGCCGGACGCGATATGACGGTCGTCGGCTCGAATATCGTCGGTGATCGCGATGTCGAGATCGCGGTTGGCAGAGATCTGCAGGTACTGGCCAAGGACGAAACCTACAAGGACTATCAGTACGAGAAGATCAAGAAGTCGGGCTTTGGCGGAGGCGGCGGATCAGCATCGGCTACAACAAGCAGGAACGCACCGACTGGATGAAAGGAGCCAGCGGTGGCTATTCGGCGAGCACGATCGGCAGTGCCGGCGGCAACCTCACCATCGACGCGGGGCGCGATGTCGGCATCATGGCGAGCAACCTGCTGGCCCAGGACGGCAATATCTCCATTGTCGGCAGCAACGTCGCCATCATTGCCGGCGTGGGCGAAGCGCGCCAGCATGAGTATCACGAGTTCAAACAGTCCGGCCTGACCATTGGCGTGGCAGGCGGCGTGTTGGGCGCTGCCCAGCAGATTCAGGGCACCTTGCAGCAAGCAGGCGACGCCAAGAGCGGTAGGCTGGCCGCGGTCAAGGTAGGGCAGGCGGCCTATCAGGCAGTGCAGGCCAACCGGATGATGGACGCCGCAAAGGCGGATAACGCGTCGGTGGCGCAGAAGGAAGCCGCCAGCGCCCAGATCCAGATCAGCCTTGGCTCCAGCAAGTCTGTTAGCGAAACGAAGCGTACTCAGGAAACCGCCTTCGGTTCTTCCGTCATGGCGGGCGGGAATATCTCCATCATCGCTTTGGGCGAAAAGGGCGTTGCCGGCTCCGGCAATCTTTCCATCATCGGCAGCGACCTGGCCGGCAAGAATGTACTGCTGGCGGCCACCAATGACCTGATGCTGCAAAGCCAGGCCCAGACATCCACGGAGGTCTCCACCAATAAGAACAGCGGCTGGAAGGTCGGCGTCGGCATCGGTGTCTCTGATAGCGGTAGCGGTGGCGGCATCAATATCTTTGCCAGCGGCTACGTCGGAAGCGGCAACGCCAGGGGGAACGGCACGACGTATCGCGAGACTCAGGTCAGCGCGCGCGACAACCTGACGTTGATCTCCGGTCGTGACACCGTGCTTGAAGGCGCCCAGGCGCGAGCGGACAGCATCCGAGCCGATATCGGCCGCAACCTGATTCTGGCGAGCCAGCAGGATTCGGATCGCTATGACGCCAAGCAAAAACAGGCCAATGCCGGGGCCAGCTTCAGTTTTGGGTCGATGACGGGCAATGCCTATCTTGGCGCGAGCATTGGCAAGACCAAGTCCAACTATGACAGCGTGGTCGAGCAAACGGGCTTGTTTGCGGGCTCCGGGGGTTACGACATCTACGTTGGGAAGCACACGCAGTTGGATGGCGCCGTCATTGCCAGTGATGCCGATGCTGCGAAAAACCGATTGTCGACCGAGACGTTGGGGTTCAGCGACCTGCATAACAAGGCGGAATACAAGTCGACCACGGTCGGCATCAACCTGGGTATGTCTGGCGCGTTCGACAAGCTCAACAAGGGTGATGCTTTGGGCGGAGGCCCATCGGGTTTGAGCTTTGCGAGCACCAGCGGTAGTGAATCAGGCATGACACGCGCGGCTGTGTCGGCAGGCACGATCGAGGTGCGTTCGGACAAGGACACGGGGCGGGATAGCACGGCAGGGCTGAGCCGCGATACGGCTGGCGCGAACGGTAGCATCGGCAAGATCTTCGACAAGGACAAAGTTCGCGAGCAGATCGAGTTCCAGCAGGCGTTTGGCCAGTTGGGGATGCAGATTGCAGGGGATGTGTTGAAGGATCTTGCCAAGGAGAATCCCGAGCTTTGGGGTGAAGGAAAAAAGGGTTCGATTGCGTTACATGCTGTTGTGGCAGGAGTTGGGGCCGCTCTTGGGGGAGGCAACGTCCTTGGAGCAATCGCCGGCACAGTAGCGGGCGACGTGGCAAGCAACCTGGTGCAGGAGCAAATACAGAGGGCTGTAGCGGATATTCCGCCCGAACTCAGAGACAAGGTCGTAGACGTAATTACTAACGTTATCGCGGGCACTGCCGGCGGTCTTGTTGGGGGTGGCAGTGGTGCGGGTGGGGCTCTCGTCGCCAATATGTACAACCGTCAACTTCATCCCGATGAGCGCAAGTGGGCGAAGGAAAACGCCGAAGGGATGCAGAAATACGTCGCGGAATTGACGGGACAACATATCTCGCTGGAAGAGGCGTATCAACGTCTGTTGTCTGCTGGGTATGCCATTGTTGACGAGCGAGCGGATGCTGTCGATAACTCGGGTCGTGACGAATTTGCTCGGCAATACATAGCTCAGAATAAGCCCGCGTCCTTATTTACAGCTAGCCCTGCGGAACGGCGGGATCATCTGCTTAATGGTAATGCGAATGGCTCGTGGACGCCCGAGCAGCAGGCTCGATTTGGAGACAGAAATCCCGGTCAGACTGCCAGTCAGAAGGTCACAAATGCTGAGGCCTATCTTGGAAAACCATGCGGCACCAGTTGTGCGGCAAAATTCTCAAGTATTAACGATGCGATTGTGTCCTTAGAAGCGGCAAAACAGCTGTATCAAGATGACCCCGGAAGCGTGGAGCTGATTAATCGGCAAATAGCATTGTTGGTAGGAGGCATTACTCCGGAGGAGATTATCAGGGGGGGCGCAGGCTATCTCGGCGCGAAGGATAAAGAGGTGGCGTTCGCTCTACTAGGCAATCCGGGGCTGCAAGAAATATTCCGAAAACTCGGCGCAAAGACGGTGGGTGAAGCTGTTGTCGTAGCAAAGGGGGGGCCAAGCAGTGCTGAGTTCATTAATCTGGCGAGCAGGCAAAGAACGCTACATATTTTGCTAGGTGATGCTAGCGGCGGAGGGCATTTATGGCCAGGCGCCCCAGGGAAGACGGCTTTCCCTTCTTCCTGGAGCAGCGAAGACGTTATGCATTACGTTTCTGATTTGGCTACTGATCCTAAAGCAACATGGACACAATTAAGTGGTAAACCTGGTGCTCAATTCACCACGAAGGGTAACCCGGTTCGATGGGCCGTGGAAGGTGTCCGCGATGGGGTTAACGTGCGTGTGATCGTGGAACCCTTTGGAGAGGGTATTATTACTGCTTATCCAACAAAATAGGGAGAAAATATGTGTGATCCGGAAAAAATAATCATAGCTGCTTTGGATGAGATTTCGACGAGCTTCGTTGATAACACTGAGGCTAATGTCCGAGAACTGCTCTCATCTGGTGAGGCTGGGGTGGCGCTAGAACTGCTATGTACCCAGTTGGTGGAATTTGATATCTGTATTTCAGAGCGATTAAAAGAGCAGCTTGTTTTGGCGGAAAAAGCTATGGAGATGAGTATCGAAGAGTTGCAGTACTTAAAAACTCTGTAGTTAAAGGGAGGGGTGTTTCAGAAAAATAATGTGTCAGATTATGTTTTCGTCCAAATTCTTCGCATTGCACATAGCAACCTCCGTGTCTGCATAAACATCAGCGATTAGTCATATTTTGGCAAAGCGCTCGTCTTGGGGGCAATAGGGAAGAATTCAGACTACGTTTTCCGGCGAAGCCTAGAGCATGTTATGAATTTTTCCTTGTTGACCTACACCTCCGACTGCGATTATCAGAAGGGAATTGGCGACAGAGATTGGAGCGTGGCCACCACTGCTCTGCCGGCGTCATACGCGGCCGAGACTGTCTGCAAAGCGCTGAATAGCGAACTGCCAGGCGCGATGGACGCTGCGGGCATCAAGGCGAGTCAAGCAGCGAGAGATGGATCCGAAGTCCGCCCGCCCGCCGACCATGGAAGAAGATGTTGCGGCGATCGGTGCAAAATATGTGCTGCATTGGACGAGCACAATGGATTTGGCGGGGAGCAACAATACGGGCCTTCAGCCAGAATCAAGGTGCGGCCGCATGACGTCGTATCAGGCGAATATTG
Source organism: Achromobacter ruhlandii (assembly GCF_002082135.1). Taxonomy (NCBI): domain Bacteria; kingdom Pseudomonadati; phylum Pseudomonadota; class Betaproteobacteria; order Burkholderiales; family Alcaligenaceae; genus Achromobacter; species Achromobacter ruhlandii. The sequence continues at coordinate 6,109,001 of NZ_CP017433.1, read as the reverse complement.
CGGCCGGGCGCACGATTCCTATCCCATTCCGATTAGGTCGGCTCAATCAAAATAATAAATATCGGACTTATCTGATGGAAAAAATGCCCTTGCGGCGTAAATTTCCGCCAATATAATCGCAGTTGTCGCGTCAGTGTACTTAATATCCAGCGCTCTCTGCCGTTAGTACTAGAACTCCCGTTCTTATCAAGCGGGTCGACCAATCCGTAAAGAAAAATAAGACATCGAGCTAAGTTTTCGACCGCTGTTCGATAGCGCTGACTGGTTTATCAGGCACACGAATCAATACGACTATCGAGTGCCGCGGCATAGCAGACCTGTTCCATTCATTCAACGCCCTCATGGAAGATTCAATGTCCAGATTTTTTCCTACGTTGCTTGCCTCGTTTTGCTTGCTTGCAGCCTCTTCGGCGTCGGCGACGGGCAGTTCGCCCGCGTCGGCAAGCGAGGCGCTCCGCCTGTTCGCGAGATGCGATGCATCGCTGTTCAATGCGCTCAAGGAAAATCCGAATCTGCTTGGAACAGTGGTAGAGGTAAAAAAACGAGGCCAAGCGGCGACTATCGTGGTTGAAAACCCGCTTGCCGAGAAGGGGCGGGATCAGGTTTTCTCGAGGCCGCTGGATATTGACGGGGTGCGCCTGCTCGCCTGGCATGATGAAGTTTCCTACGACGTCGAATTTGGCGCCTTCCTATATTGGGGGTTCAAGGCGGAAGGCAGCATCAAAACTGTGGCCGAGAAAATAAATGCCTTTCTGCCTGCCTCCCGAAAACTTGTCGACGAGGGTAATACCTGGGCTCGTAGCGAGATTCGCAAAGTCGGCGACCCATTGGACTCTTGGCGACCGAGCGGCACCGGCACGCTGACTCCGAAGGGAAGCGTGGAACGCGCACTCATGCTCGAAGTTGACGCTGCCGGCCAGGTCTACATCTATTGCACGCTCCAGGGATCAATAACACCGCCGCTACTGCAAATCCTACGTCCCGATCTGACCAACGACGAGTATCCACAATGAAGTCATTTATCTCAGCAACGCTCGTTGCCCCCTTGATCCTGCTCTCAGGTTGTGCTGTCACGCCGAGGGCGGGTTTTGCTGATCGTGCGACGACGAGTCACGCCAGCCCGTGTGAGCAGGTCAGCGGCATAAAATCCACTGCGAATGGCAGGGCGCAAGATCCGGACCAGGCCATTCAACTGCTGTCTGCTTGCCTTTCAAGCCCGCTCGGCGCGCAGACGGAGGTGCAGGTGCTCACGCTACGAATGCGTGCTCTTATCTATGCGCAAAAGGGGGATTATGCGCATGCAATCGCCGATCGCGAGGAATCGCTTCGCTTGAAGCCTGCCCGCACAGGCTGGGACATCATCAATCTTGCGGGCAACTATCGAGATAACGGGCAGCCGGAACGGGCGGTTGAACTTCTCCGAAAGATGTTTCAAGACAACATGGGGCTTAGGGGCAAGGGCACCGGCCATGGCATGCCGAGTTACTACCATCTCGGCCGGGCACTGATCGATGTACAGCAGTGGTCTAGTGCCGCAGAAGCCTTTTCCGAAGGTATGGTGTACCAACCGGATTATGTCTGGGCATACGCCTATCGCGGTCTGGCCTACGACCGGATGGAGCAGCCGGAGCTGGCGCAGGCCGACATCGACAAGGTGCGTTCCTTAGTCAGGAACTCCAAACCGGATGTCCGCGAGGAACACCGCCGGACTCTCCAGGAACCGCCATTCGTAGAGTTATTGAAGAAATATCCTGAGCAAGGAAACTAGGTGATAGGGCGTAGTGTTGCGCCGCCAAAGCCTGGCTCGGCTTCAAGCGGGCAAGCAGGTCGAGGTTTTCTATCACGCGGATGAGTTCGCGGTGGTGGATCTGGGTGGCTCCACGGTCTACACCGAGATCTTCCAATTCGCCGAGCCGGCTACGGCCGAGTAGACGGCTACCGCCCGTCCGCAGTTTGCTTCATTGAATACCACGAATATCATGCGTTCACTTAAATTGGCAGCTACTGCCGCTGTGTTGCTGCTCACGTCGGGCTGCGCCTTCATCATGGGTTCCCCGGCCAAGCCCTTGGCGACGAACCCCGAGCCGGATGAAGTGATCAGTCCGGTCCTGGTCTATACGTCCGATTGCAATTACCAGAAGAAAATCGACGACACGGGCTGGATCGGCGCGCGTACCGCGCTGCCAGCGCTGTATGCAGCCGAGGCGGTCTGCAAAGCCCTGAACAACGAACTGCCCGGCGCGATGGATGAGGCGGGTATCAAGGCGACATTCAAGCTGCGCAAGGTGAATCCGGATTCCGCGCGGCCGTTGACCTTGAAGGAAGACGCGGCGGCCATCGGGGCAAAGTATGTGGTGGCATTGGGCGAACCCTATGGCTTTGGCGGCTATCAGCAATACGGCCCATCGGTAAGCATCAAGGTGCGCCTGTATGACGCCGTATCGGGTGAATACCGCGGCTACGCCGAAGACACCTATCCGATTTCCCTGCGCGACTACTCCAATCGGGGGCCGGCCGCAGACGGCCTGCGGATCGCGGCGGATATGGCGCAAATGCTGGCGCGCACGATGCGCAAGCGCTGCATCGAGGCCTATCCTTATCAATGCGGCAAGACAGGCTTGTTCCGCCTGGCCGAGCCTCGCGATGCCTATGGCAAGTGAGCACCGCGTTTGCCCTGGCTAATTTCTTCTCTTTTGAGTGAATGGTAGATGATTGCTGTGTTGCGTTGCATGGCGCCCGCTGTGTTGCTGGGTGGCGCCTTGGCGGGTTGCTCCGCCACCAATCCCAATATTCTCAGTCGTTACGACGCGGGCAGCAGTGCGCGGGTTCGCGTGTATGTATATACGGCGGATCGCATCCGCCTGGATTTTGACAGGACGTGCTTCCTGCCCGCGTCGGGCCTGTTCGGCCATGGCGACGGCCTGGAAACGATCCAGCGTTCGCACATGCGCGGTAGCGGCAGTGTTGGAATGCCGCCTTCGCCGAACATCTCGGGCCTGGTGTTCGACGAATTCATCATCAAGGCGGGTATTCCGGTAACCATTTACGGTCAGGTCGGCGGGACGTACAGAAGCGCCGGGCCTTATGGGTCCGTGACCATCACGAGCTGGCCCGAGACGAAGAATGCGGGGTATTTCACGCCAGCCGCTGGCAAGGACTACGAGGTCTATGTGGAGCGGCGCGCGGTCGTGGTGCAGGACATCACGGTGCCCGGCGCCAGCGCAGCGGAACGGCAGGTGCCGCTGACGCCGGCTTCGGCCTGCCCGGAACCCCCTGCGACCGTGATGCCGAAGGTCTGACCGCAGTCGCTGGGCCTATCCGGTACGCGTCGTCTCACACCGGCCATTCCCCCATCCGATACGCAGAGTCCCAGAACATCCATTCCAACTGCGCCGCATGCGTATACGCCCGGTGCATGTCGTCGCGCGTTTGCGCGGACGCCTTGTCCGCGGCCTGGTCCACCGATGCGATGACTTCGCGCACCAGGCTGTGGAATTCTTCCCCGGCGTAGGTATCGATCCACGCGCCATAGGGATTGGGACGCGTCGCGCGCGAGTGGATGTCGCGCCCGATCTCGGCATAGATCCAGAAGCACGGCAGCAACGCCGCCAGCGCCACCGGATACGGAGCGCTCCACGCCGTGGCGATGAGGAAGCTGGTGTAGTGATGGCTGGCCGGCGACAGCGGGGTGCTGGCGAACGTCTCTGCATCGATGCCGAATTGCTTCATGAAGCCTTCGTGCAGACTGCGTTCGACCACCACCGCGTTCTTGGCCGCATCGGCGAACTGCACCACGCCGTCGGCATGGTCGGCCTTGGCGGCGGCGACCGCCAGGGCGCGGCCGAAGGCCAGCAGGTAGTGCGCGTCCTGGATCATGTAGTGGCGGAACGCCTGCTCGCTGAGCTGGCCGCTGGCCAGTTCCTGGTTGAACGGCATGGTGCGCGTTTTTTCGTACAGCGCGGCGTTGCGCGCCCAGGCGTCGGTGCTGAAAGACATGGCAATCCTCAAATCGAAGTCGGACGGCGCATCATGCGCAGCGCCGTGGCTACGGTTCAAGGATATCAAGACTTCCCGGCAGCGTTTGCGCGCACGGCAGGCCGGTGGGCGGAACCTCGATAGCGGGACGGGCCGCGATGCTCTCGCTCCGTGCTGCCCTTATTGCATGTACCACCCATGGCTGACCACGAACGACTGCCCCGTGAACGCCGCGCTGGGGAAGGTCGACAGGAACAGCGCCGTCTGCGCCACGTCCTCGACGGTGGTGAAGATGCCGTCGACGGTATCGCCCAGCATCACCTTCTTGACCACGTCTTCTTCGCTGATGCCCAGTTCCTTGGCCTGTTCGGGAATCTGCTTCTCAACCAGCGGGGTGCGCACGAAGCCGGGGCAGATGACGTGCGAACGCACGTTGTGCTTGGCGCCTTCCTTGGCCAGCACGCGCGCCAGGCCCAGCAGCGCGTGCTTGGCGGCGACGTAGGCGGACTTGAGCGGCGAGGCTTCGTGCGAGTGCACCGAGCCCATGTAGATCACGACGCCGCCGCGATCATCCTTGTACATGTGCTTGAGCGCGGCCTTGGTGGTGAGGAAGGCGCCATCGACGTGGATGGCCTGCATCTTCTTCCAGTCGGCGAAGGCGAAGTTCTCGATGGGGTTGACGATCTGGATGCCGGCGTTCGAGATCAGGATGTCGATGCTGCCATAGGCGGCGGCGACACGGTCGATGCCCTGGTTGACGGCGTCTTCGTTGGTGACGTCCATGGCCACGCCCATGGCCTTGCCGCCGGCCTGTTCGATTTCGCGGGCGACGGCGTCGGCGCCGGCCTGGTTCAGGTCGGCGATGGCGACCGCGGCGCCGGCGCGCGACAGGGTCAGCGCGATTTCCTTGCCGATGCCGCTGGCGGCGCCGGTGACGACGGCGACTTTTCCGTTCAGATTGCTCATGCTGGGGACCTCCGGGTAAGGATGCCGCGAGCCGGGATGCGCCCGCGGATGCGAGGGGCATGGTTTCGATGGTAGCGCGCCAAAATGAGAGCGGCCTGAACGCCACGGCTCGGTAACCATCTATGTCATTTGCTTCCACCGGCGCTTCGCGCCAGAGCCGACGCCGGCATCGTGGCCGAGAGGCGGCCGTCGGCGGCGCGGCGCGCGCCGGTGCGGGCTGTTACCAACCGGCCCGGCACACCCCCAGCGGACATTGCCGATTGCTGCCCGCTGCGCGAGAATCCGCGGCAGTCGACGCCGCCGCGAGGCGGCTATCCGGATTTCTTACAGGACAAAGACAAACGTGGCATCGGTCATGGCGGGTCAGGCGGGCAAGGGCGGGAACGTGGCGGGAAAATGGGCGCGGCGCATGGCGGCGTCCTTGCTAGTCCTGGCGGCAGGGGCGGCGCAGGCCGCCCACGTCGTGGTGGACACCGGCCATACCCCGAAGCAGCCGGGCGCGACCGGCGCCAGCGGCCGGGTGGAGTATCTGTACAACCTGGACCTGAGCGGCGCGGTGGCCGCCGACCTGGCGGCATCCGGGAACCGCGTGACCCGCGTGTCCGCCGACGGCGCCGAGGTGCCGCTGGGCCGGCGCACCCGGATCGCGCCGGATGCGGATTTCTTCATCTCGATCCACCACGATTCGATGCAGCAGAAGTACATCGACGCGGGCCGCCAGCGTGAATTTGCCGGGTTCTCCATCTTTGTCTCGCAGCTCAATCCGCGCTACGAAGACAGCCTGCGCTGCGCAAAGGCGATCGGCGAGGCGTTGCTGGCGGCGGGCGAGAAGCCGTCGCTGTATCACGCCGAACCCATCGCCGGTGAAAACCGGCCGTTGCTGGACCGGCGGCTGGGCGTGCATCGCTACGACGGGCTGGCGGTGCTCAAGACCGCCACCATGCCCGCGGTGCTGGTGGAGGCGGGCGTGATCGTGAATCCGGACGAGGAGGCGCGTCTTGCCAGGCCGGAGACCATCCAGCGGCTGGCGCGCGCGATTGCCGGCGGCGTGCAGGCCTGCCAGGCGCGGTAGCGCGACTCGCGGGCCTCGGAAACTGGCGATGGCCGGCGAGATGGATAAAATCCCGGATTCGAGGGGGCGGGCCGCGCCGCCCAACGCGGGGATGACGGCGCGAACCGGAGGCGATCCGGCCCGTGGCATGCGTTCCGAGGACAAGGACTGATGATGCTGAAAAGAAAACTGACGACACTGGCCATGGGCCTGGCACTCACGCTGACGGGCCTGTCCATGGCGCCCGCCCAGGCACAGTCGCCCGCGCCGCAAAAGGAAGAACCCGAGCGCTATGGCCCGTTCTTCTACCTGCCCAGCGAACCGAACCTGTTGATCTACGTCGGCGCGGTCAGCGCCAACGACCTGCTGCACATGAAGAAGGCGTTGCGCGAGCATCCGACCATCTCTACCCTGATCCTGCAGAACAACGGCGGCGGCCTGGTGCACATCGGGCTGGTGGTGGCCGAGGAGGTCTACGAACGCGGGCTCAACACCTACATTCCGAAGGACAGCTACTGTGCCTCGGCGTGCGCGTTCGTGTTCTTCGCCGGCCGCCAGCGTCTGGCCGAAGGCCGGCTCGGCGTGCACCAGATCACCGCGCCGGAGATGACGGGCGAACAGGCGCAGTTCGGCGTGTCGGATATCGTCACGACCCTGCCCAAGTACGGGGTGTCGGCCGACGTGCTGGGCATCATGTTCAGCACCCCATCCAAGGAAATGTATTTCTTCTCGCCGCAGGAGATCATCAAGTACGGCATCAATCGCACCGGCAATGTGAAAACGGCCGCCAACGAGTCGCAGCAGGGCGGCCAGCGGCCGGCGCCGGCCTCCGCGCCAGCCGCCGCGCCCGCGCCGCAGGCCCAGGCATCCGACGACGACACCC
>NZ_CP017433.1:6080146-6102110 GCF_002082135.1 Achromobacter ruhlandii | reverse complement strand
GCCGGCCGCGCCCGCCGCCGCGCCGGCGCCGTCCAACCCGCCGCCGGTGGCCAATCCCTACATGACCAAGGATCCCGCGCCCGCGCCGCTGTCCGACGAACAGCGCGCGATCAACGCCGCGACCCTGATGATCCAGGCGGGCAGCGGCACCAATGAAGAGGCGATGAATTTCACGCGCGAGTTCTATGCCGACACGGTCGACTACTTCAAGAAGTCGCGGCCGAAGTCGGAGATCCTGGCGGACAAGAAGGCCTACTTCGCGCGCTGGCCGGTGCGGCGATTCGTGGTGGACCAGAATTCGCTCAAGGCCAAGTGCCAGGACCAGATGTGCATGGTCAAGGGCCTCTACGATTTCAAGGTGTCGAGCCCGGAGCGTGGCAAGACCGCGACTGGCACGTCCAATTTCACTTACGTCCTTGACCTGCGCAACCGCTACCGCATCGTCATGGAAGACAGCGAGGTCGTCAGCCGCTGAGGCTGTCGCCGGGGAGAAGCACAATGCATTTCGGCAAGCGCGTGGCACAACTGCTGGGACTGGTGGGCATCAGCGTGGTATCGGCGTCCGCGCTGGCAATCAATTGCCAGAAGGCCAGCAACGCGGCCGAGAAGCTGATCTGTTCGGATCGCGCGGCGGTGGCCGCCGACGCCGAGTTGAACCGCGCCTACGCCGCCTTGCTGAAGCAGGCGCCGGACGCGGAGATCCGCGCGATGCTGGTGGCCAGCCAGCGGCGTTGGGTCGAAGCCCGCGACCTGCGCCTGGAGGGCCTGGCCTCCGATCCCGAATCGCTGCCCGACGACAAGACGCCCGGCGCGATCGCGGCCGACCTGATCCGTGCCCGCGCCAGCGAGTTCAAGGAACGCGGGAAGGGCGACGATATCCCCAGGCTGATCCGCGTGGCGTTGAGCCAGCGCGAGTTTCGCAAGCAGTTCACCGGCGGTCCATACTCCGGCTATGACGTGTCCTGCGACGTGCTGCCGCCGGACTACAAGTACTACGCCTGCTTTGCCACCCGCTACTACCAGAACAATGACCGCGTCTGCAGCACGGATGAATACTGGGCCACCGGCTCGGTCTACGTCCAGCGCTACGTAGCGAAGGTGGTGGACAACAAGCCGGTGCCGGTGGCGTCCTGCTCCTACAACGGCAATGACGAGAGCTGTCCGGGCAGCATTGCCGATGACGCGCGCTGGAATACGGGGCCCAAGGTGCATGCGCCGACCTATCCGTCCAAGCCGTTGCCCCAGGTCGATGGCGAGGTCGACGACAGCGACGATTACGGCTGGATCAAGGCCTGCCTGACCGACGGCAGCTTCCCGCTGTCCAACCCGACCACGGCGGGCCGCTAGGGTTGTAAAAACTGCCCTTGCGGGCAACCTTGCGAGGCGTCTTGTGAATGTCGGCTAGCCCGTGGTCCGGGCCAGGCGCTTGCGGTGATGCCGGGCATGGTCCAGCAGCGCGTCGCGCAACACCACCGCCTGGTTGTGCTCGGTGTCGCGGGCGCCATACAGCAGGGTCAGCGGACGTTCGCCGGCGGCTTGCAGCAGGGCGGCCATGCGGGCCTGCTGGGCGGGTTCGGCCAGTTCGGCCAGGTATTTTTCGCGAAAGGCGTCCCAGCGTTCGTCGACGTGGCAGAACCACTTGCGCAGTTCGGCGCTCGGGGCCAGGTCCTTGGCCCATTCGTCCAGCGCCAGGTCGGCGCGGCGCAGGCCGCGCGGCCACAGGCGGTCCACCAGGGCCCGGTAGTGCCCGTTGGGTCCGATGCCTTCGTAGACGCGTTGCACGGAAATGACGGACGGCTTCATGGCGGCTCCTGTGGCGGATGCCCCAAGTCTACTCCCCGGCAAGCCCCGTGCTAGACCGTGGCCTTGGCTTCGGGCGCGGCGGCGGCACCAGCGCGCAGCAGCAGGAAACCCACCACCGCCGAGGCCAGGGAGCCGGTCAGCACGCCGATCTTGGTGGCGTCCACCGCGGCCGGATCGGTGAAGGCCAGCGCGCCGATGAACAGGCTCATGGTGAAGCCGATGCCGCACAGTAGCGCCACGCCATAGAGCTGCGTGAAGCTGGCATGGCGCGGCAGGCTGGCGAGGCCCGATTTGATGGCCAGCCAGGCGAACCCGAACACGCCCAGTTGCTTGCCCAGGAACAGGCCCAGCGCCACGCCCAGCGGCACCGGCTGCGCCAGGCTGGACAGGCCCATGCCGGCGAATGACACACCGGCGTTGGCGAAGCCGAACACCGGCACGATCAGCAGGGCCACGGGCTTGTGCAGCGCGTGTTCCAGCGCGTGCAGCGGCGAGTGCGCACCGGCGTGGCCCTGGTTCTGCGGGCGCAGCGGAATGGTCAGCGCCAGCGCCACGCCCGCCAGCGTGGCATGCACGCCGGACTTCAGCACGAAGTACCAGAGCACCGCGCCGATTAGCAGATAGGGCGTCAGGCGCAGCACGCCGGCCCGGTTCAGGCAGACCAGGCAGGCCAGCAGCGCGCCGGCCATGGCGAGCGCGAACAGGTTCAGTTCGGACGTGTAGAACAAGGCAATGATGACGATGGCGCCCAGGTCGTCCAGGATCGCCAGCGCGGTCAGGAACACCTTCAGCGAAGTTGGCACGCGGCTGCCCAGCAGGGCCAGGATGCCGAGCGCGAAGGCGATGTCAGTGGCGGCTGGAATGGCCCAGCCGCGCAGGGTGTCGGGGCTGCCCAGGTTGATCAGCACGTAGATCAGGGCAGGCATTGCCATGCCGCCCAGGGCGGCGATGCCGGGCAGCACGATGCGGGCCGCCCCGCGCAGTTGGCCATCCAGCACCTCGCGCTTGATTTCCAGGCCCACCAGCAGGAAGAACACGGCCATCAGGCCGTCATTGATCCAGTGCAGCACGGATTCCTTGAGCATGACCGGCCCGGCCTGGAATCCCAGCTTGGTGCCGAGCACTTCGAAATAGTGCGGGGCGAGCGGGCTGTTGGCGATGACCAGGGCGACCGCGGCCGCCAGCATCAGCACATAGCCGCCGAGCGCTTCGGAGCGAAGGAACGCCTGCAGAAACGAGACGGGCCGGGACGGGTGCGGGGCCTGCAGGGTCAATATCCACTCCTTGATTGCTGCGGTGCAGCGTAAAACCTGTGATGTTGAATATTACCTGAATTCAGACCAGTCCTAGGCGTAAAGGGCGTTGATTTCTATAGGATTTGACTCTGTTCGACCCGGTGAGGCCGGTGTCCGGTCCCACCCCGAATCCGTCGTTCCGAATGCCAGGAGATCACGCTTTGTCGCCGCTTTACGTCTTGATGTACCACCCGAAAGCGGACGGCCCCGGCCGGATGGTCGAGGTGCGGCCAGAGCCCATGGTAGCGCCGGACCCCGCCTATCGGGTGGCCTATCTACAGGCCAGCGCCCGGGTGATGGATTGGGTCGCACAGGGGGCGCGGTTCGACCTGTCCACCGCGGGCGCCATCCGCGTCTGGCAAGGCGCCCGGCTGGTTGCCGCCGAAGCCCCAAGCGATGGGGCCCCGGGCCTTGCGCCCGATGATTGCGCCTATCTTGGCGCCTATCTGATCTGGCAGGGCTGCGGCTGGAACCAGGAGATGGCCGGGCCGGCGGCCCTGCCCGACGACGGTCCGCCCCGGTTGCGCATCCTGCACACGGAGGCGGCCACCTCGTTCGGCGGCCAGGAATACTGCATCTATAAGGAAATGGTCGCCATGCGCGAGCGCGGCCACCATCTCGAAGCCGTGTGCCAGCCGCGCTCGGAACTGGCGGTGCGCCTGCAGCAGGCCGGCTTTATCGTGCACATGCTGCCGATGGACGGCGTGGCCAATTTCTGGCGCACCATCGCCTGGATCCATCGGCAATTGCGCCGGACTCCCTTTGACGTCATCCATACCCATAGCCGGCGCGATACGGTGCTGGGGGCCATCGCCGGCCGCCTGGCCCGCACGCCGTTGATCGTGCGCACCCGCCACCTGGCCAAGCCGATCCACTCGCTCTATGCCTACACCTGGCTGGCGCACGGCGTGATCGCCGTCAGCGATTTCGTGCGCCGCCAGTTGCTCGATGGCGGCGCGTCGCCGGACAAGGTCGCCATGGTCCATTCCCCGGTCGAGTCGCTGAGCGCGGATGGCGGCGGCCGTGTCCGGCGCGAGCTTGGCCTGTCGGCCGACACGCCCGTCATCGGCTGCGTCGCGGCGATGCGGGCCGACAAGGGCCACCATGACCTGCTGGACGCCTTCCGCCGCGTCGTCATCCGGCATCCGCGGGCGCGGTTGGTGCTGGCGGGCGATGGCGAACCGTTGTTGTCATTGCTGCGCGAGCGCGCCGAGGCGCTCGGCCTGGCCGGTCACGTCCATTTCCTGGGCCGGCGGGAAGACATCGGCGACGTCATGAGTGCATTCGACATCTTCGCGCTGCCGACGCGTCGCGAAGCCCTGGGCACGGTGTTCATCGAGGCCGCCGGACTTGGCGTGCCGGTGATCGGCGGCGACGTGGATGGCGTGCCGGAAACCATGCTGCCCGGTGTGTCGGGCCTGCTGGTGCCGCCGGGCGACGTGCCGGCGCTGGCGCGGGCGCTGGACGAATTGCTGGACGATCCGGCGCGTCGGCGCGCCATGGGCCGGATGGGCCGTGCCTATGTCGAGGGAGGGCGATTTTCGCCGGCCGTCACCGCCACCCAGGTGGAGTACGTCTATTTGCGCTGGCTGGCCGCCCGCGGCTGGCGGGCCGGCGGCCGGCGGTGAAATCGGGCCGGCGCGTTCCGTGCCGCTGCCTCAGTGCCACAGCAGTGCGTTCATGGCCTCGACCAGCCGGTCGCGGTAGCGTGGCAACAGGGCGCGAACGCGTGCCTGGCGCGCGTGCCAGTCGGCGGATTCGGCACCCGCGGCGACACGCGGGGCCGCCCAGATCGGGTCGGGGAAGTGGCGGTCGCCGCGCCAGCGCGGGATGACGTGCCAATGCAGGTGCGGCACCATGTTGCCCAGCGACGCCAGATTGATCTTGTCGGGCGCCAGGATGGACTGCTGCGCTTCCTCGACCACGTACACGGCCCGCATCAGCAGGTCGCGGCCATGGGTCGACAGGCTGGTCATCTCGGCCAGGTGGCCGTTCCAGACCACGCGGGTGAAGCCCGGATAGTCGGGGTCGTCGACCTCGATCAGGCGCAGGTGCGGACCGCGCCACAGCAACGTGCCACCGTCGGTCTGGCACAGCGGACAGTCCGGATCGCGCGCGCTCACGGCAGCACCTTGCGATACTGGATGAAGCCGGACCGGTCGGCGATGCGGTCATACAGCTGCATGGCGGTGGCGTTGGTCTCGTGGGTCAGCCAGTACACGCGGGCGCAGTTGGCGGCGGCGGCCTGGGCGTAGACGTGCTCGATCAGCTTGCGGCCGGCGCCGGTGCCGCGGGCGGCGGGATCCACATACAGGTCCTGCAGGTAGCAGTAATCGCCCGCCGTCCAGGTCGAGCGGTGGAAGATCCAGTGCACCATGCCGACCGCCTTGCCGCTGTCGTAGGCCAATGCCGCGTGCATCGGCTCGGCGGGATCCAGGAAGCGGGCCCAGGTGTTGCGGGTGACGGCATCGGCGATGTCGACGCGATAGAAGTCCTGGTAGCCTTTCCACAGCGGCAGCCAGACGTCAAAATCGGTGGCGACGGCGGGGCGGATTTCGGCGGAGCTCATGGCGCGGGGGCCTCCTGCGGATCAAAGTTGGTTTTCGAGGGTTTCGACGATGTGCCGCAGCACTTGCAGGCGAGCGTAGCGCTTGTCGTTGGCCGACACCAGGTGCCACGGCGCGTGCTTGACGTCGGTACGCGCCAGCATTTCATTGGTGGCGGCGGCGTATTCCTTCCATTTGTCGCGATTGCGCCAGTCGTCGGGGGTGATCTTGAAGTTCTTGAACGGCGATTTCTCGCGGTCCTTGAAGCGTTCGAGCTGCACATCGGCGGTGATCGCCAGCCAGAACTTCATCACCAGCGCGCCGCTGCCCGCCAGTTGTGCCTCGAAGTCGTTGATTTCGGCATAGGCGCGGCGCCACTGCGCGGGCGGGGTGAGCTTTTCGACCCGTTCGACCAGCACCCGGCCATACCAGGAGCGGTCGAAGATCGCGATGCGGCCGCGGCGCGGCACATGGCGCCAGAAGCGCCACAGGTACGGGCGCGACAGTTCATAGCTGTTGGGCGCGGCCACTGGCGTGATATCGAACTGGCGCGCGTCCAGCGCGTGGGTGATGCGGCGGATGGCGCCGCCCTTGCCGGCGGCGTCCTGGCCCTCGAACACCAACACCAGCGAGCGTTCCTGGAACTTCTTCGAGCGCGCCGCGCGCGCCAGCCGGCCTTGCAACAAGCCAAGCTCGGACTCGTAGTCCTCGCGGTCGAGCTTGGCGTCATAGTCCAATTGACCCAACCGGTCGAGGATGCGGGCCGGGCCGGTGTGGGCCACGAACGTCGGCGGGATGCGCGGCACGCTCTGCTGGCGCATGGCGGCCAGGACCGCTTCGGCGGTGCGCGCGGCGCGCATGTTTTCATCGGCGCTGGGAATCACCACCCAGGGCGCATGGCCGCTGTCGGTATGGTTGATGACGACCTGGCCGCTGTTGCGGATGCGGTCATACTTCTTGTACACCTTGAGGTCGACCGGGCTGACCTGCCACGAGGTCTCGGGACTGGCCAGCAGGCGCTTGGCGCGCGCCCGCTGGGCGTCGGACGACAGGTGGAACCAGAGCTTGAGGATCTGCACGCCCTCGGCCGCCAGCATGGCCTCGAAGCGCCGGATGGCCACCGACTGCGCCTCGATGCTGTCCTGGTTGGGCTTCTTGCGCGCGGCTTCGCGGATCAGCGGCGTGTACCAGGAACCGAAAACGATGCCGGTGCTGCCCTTGGGCGGCAGGTCTTTCCAGTAGCGCCACATCGGCGGACGCTCCAGTTCGCCGCCTTCCGGCGGGCCGTAGGCCAGCGTCCTGATGTGGCGCGGGTCCATCCACTCGTTGAGCAGGTTGACCGTGGCGCCCTTGCCGGCGCCGTCGATGCCGGCCACCACCACCAGCAGGGATTTCTCCGCCTTCTGCAAACGCTGGTATTGCGCATTCAGCAGCGCGACGCGCAGCTTGGCTTCCAGCGGCTTGAAGGCTTCCTTGGACAGGACGGGGTCGGCTTCGGCTTCGGCGAACATGAGGGGATTCCGTTTGATCGGCAATCTTGTGACCGGCCGATCTTGCGGGATATCCCGGCGGCGCGCAAGTGCGCCGCCCGGCAAGCCGCGGCGCGCCCGCTACAGGGCGTCGACGGGAATCTTGAGGTAGCGCACGCCGTTGTCTTCCGCCGGCGGGAAATGGCCCGCGCGGATATTCACCTGGATGGCGGGCAGGATCAGCGTGGGCATGGACAGGGTGGCGTCGCGCTGCGTGCGCATGGCGACGAAGTCGTCTTCGCCGATGCCGTCGCGCACGTGGATGTTGGCGCGGCGCTGCTCGGCCACGGTGGTCTGCCACGCGGCTTCTCGGCCGGCGGGGGGATAGTCGTGGCACATGTAAAGGCGGGTGTCGTCCGGCAGGCTCAGCAGCTGACGGATGGAGCGGTACAACTGGTGGGCGTCGCCGCCGGGAAAGTCGCAGCGCGCGGTGCCGACGTCGGGCATGAACAGGGTGTCGCCGACGAAGACGGCGTCGCCGATGCGGTAGGCCATGTCGGCCGGCGTATGGCCGGGTACGTGCATGGCGCTCGCGGTGAGGGCGCCGATCTGGAAGGTTTCGCCATCGGCGAACAGGCGGCCGAATTGCGAACCGTCGAGCTGGAATTGGGGTTCGAGGTTGAAGATCTTCTTGAATACGCCCTGCACGGTGCGGATGCTCTGGCCGATGGCGATGACACCGCCCAACTGGCGCTGCAGATAGGGCGCGGCCGACAGGTGGTCGGCGTGCGCGTGGGTTTCCAGCAGCCAGTCGGTGCGTAGTCCGTGTTCGCGCACATAGGCGGCGACCCGGTCGGCGCTGGCGGAGCTGGTGCGGCCGGATTTGGGGTCGTAGTCCAGCACCGAATCGATGATGGCACAGGCGCCGCCCGCCACGGGCTCGTGGACCACGTAGGTAACGGTGGCGGTGACCGGGTCGAAGAAGGCCTGGATATGCGGGTTCATGAGAGGGGGCGCCGGGAGCAAAGGAGGAGGGTGCGCAGAACAATATATATTTTTCAATAATATTGTTGGATAGTTTATCCGTCAATATAATGATCAAACTCTTTTCCGCCGATTGATCCCCATCAAATGCTGACTGCCCTGAACGATTGCGAAGTCGCCGCGCTGCGCGAATCCGCCTCCCAGGCCTGCGCGCTGCTCAAGGCGCTGGCCAATGAAGACCGGCTGCTGCTGCTGCTGTGCCAACTGGTGCAGGGCGAGCGCAACGTCGGTGAACTGGAATCCCTGACCGGCATCCGCCAGCCGACGCTGTCGCAGCAACTGGGCGTGCTGCGCGACGAGGGCCTGGTGAGCACGCGGCGCCAGGGCAAGTACGTGTACTACCAACTGGCCAGCTTCGAGGTCGACCAGGTCATGAAGACACTGTCGAGCCTGTATTGCGGTCGGACCATGGCGGCGCTCGCATCATGATCGACCTGTCCGCCTTTACCCCTGCAAGCGCGCTCGCCGGCGGCGCGGTCATTGGCGTGGCCGCCGTTCTCATGATGCTGGGCGCGGGCCGCATCGCCGGCATCAGCGGCATCCTCGGCGGGCTGTTGCCGCCTGATCGAAATGCCGGCTGGCGGCTGGCGTTCCTGCTGGGGTTGTGCCTGTCGCCCTGGCTGTATCGGCTGGGCAGCGCGCTGCCGCCGATCGTGGTGGAAGCGGGCAATGCAAGGCTGATCGCGGCCGGCCTGCTGGTTGGCATTGGCACGCGTTACGCGTCGGGGTGTACCAGCGGCCACGGCGTCTGCGGGCTGGCGCGCGGCTCGCGCCGTTCCCTGGCGGCGACGGCGCTTTTCATGGCGGCGGGGTTCGCCACCGTGTATGTCGCGCGGCACCTGATGGGAGGCTGACATGGTGGCCTTGTTCGCGTTTCTCTCGGGATTGGTGTTCGGTCTGGGACTGCTTGTTTCCGGCATGGCCAACCCCGCCAAGGTGCTGGGCTTCCTGGACCTGGCGGGAAGCTGGGATCCTTCGCTGGCGTTGGTGATGGGCGGTGCGCTGGCCGTGACGGCAGCGGGCTTTGCCTGGTTGCGCCGTCGCCGTGCCAGCCTGTCCGGCGAGCCGCTGCATTGGCCCACGGCCACGCGTATCGATCCGCGGCTGGCGTTGGGCAGCCTGGCGTTTGGCGCGGGCTGGGGGCTGGCGGGTTTCTGCCCCGGCCCGGCGCTGGTGGCGGCGGCGGCCGGCGTGCGGGAAGCCCTGATCTTCGTGGCGGCCATGGTGGCCGGCATGGCGCTGTACTCGGCAATTCAATACATGACGAACCGGCCACCCCGGACCGGTCGATAGCAGGGAGACAAGCATGCAGACGGCAGCACAGGCGCGGCGCGATTTCGACGTGGTGGTGGTCGGGGGCGGTTCGGCGGGCATCGGCGTGACCGCCAGCCTGCTGCGCCGCCGTCCGGACCTGCGCATCGCGGTCATCGAGCCCAGCGACAAGCACTACTATCAGCCGGCCTGGACGCTGGTCGGCGGTGGCGCCTTCGACGTCGCCAAGACCGTGCGGCCGACGCGGTCGGTGATGCCGGGCCGCGCCACTTGGCTGCAGGCCGCGGCGGCGGGTTTCGAGCCCGAGGCCAATCAGGTCCGGCTGGCGGATGGCAGCGCGGTCAGCTACCAGCAATTGATCGTGTGTCCGGGACTGCGCCTGGCCTGGGACAAGGTCGAGGGCCTGTCGGAAACGCTGGGCCGCAATGGCGTCAGTTCCAACTACCGCTTCGACCTGGCGCCCTACACCTGGGAGCTGGTGCGCGGCCTGAAAGGCGGCAAGGCGCTGTTCACGCAGCCGGCCATGCCGATCAAGTGCGCCGGCGCGCCGCAGAAGGCCATGTACCTGGCGTGCGACCACTGGCGCCGCAGCGGCGTGCTGGATCGCATCAATGTCGAATTCGACCTGGCCGGCGCGGTGCTGTTCGGCGTGCCGACCTTCGTGCCGCCGCTGATGCGCTATGTGGAAAGCTACGGCATTTCGCTGGCGTTCAATTCGGCGCTGGTGGCGGTGGACGGCCCGGCGCGCAAGGCCTGGTTCGACGTCAAGGACGCCGAGGGGGCGGTGACCCGTGTAGAGAAGTCATTCGACATGCTGCACGCGGTGCCGCCGCAGGTGCCGCACGATTTCCTGCGCCAGAGCGCGCTGGCCGATGCGGCCGGCTGGTGCGAGGTCGATCCGGCCACGCTGCGCCACGTGCGCTACGACAACATCTTCGGGCTGGGCGATGGCATCAGCACCACCAACGCCAAGACCGCGGCGGCGGCGCGCAAGCAGATCGTCACGGTGGCCGAGAACCTGCTGGCGGTGCGCGAAGGGCATGCGCTGCCGGTGACGTACGATGGCTACGGCTCGTGCCCGCTGACGGTTGAGCGCGGCCGCATCGTGCTGGCCGAGTTCGGCTATGGCGGCAAGCTGCTGCCCACCTTCCCGCTGGACCCGACCGTGCCGCGCAAGAGCGCCTGGTTCCTGAAGGCGACGATGCTGCCGTGGATCTACTGGAACGGCATGCTCAAGGGCCGCGAATGGCTGGCCCGTCCGTTGGGCAATTGAGCCTGCCGTCGCCGGCGGCGCTGCCGCGCCCGGGCTTTGCCGGTCCCGGGCGCGCGCCTTTCTTCTTCTTATCCTTGTTATTCGTAGGTGCGGATGTCGTCGATGACCTTGCCGTCGTTGGGCAGGGAGCCGGCCTCGGCCCATTCGACGTCGCTGCGCAGCTTGGTCACGTCGCGCACCGATTCGGCGATGCGGGCGCCCAGGTCTTCGCCGCGCACGCGTGATTCCACCCGCAGCACCATTTTGTCCGACCCGGTGGTGCCGCTGATCACCAGGCGTGCCCGCAGGATTTCCGGGTGGCGGCGCACCACGTCGGCCACCTGCGAGGGATGCACGAACATGCCGCGCACCTTGGTGGTCTGGTCGGCGCGTCCCATCCAGCCCTTGATGCGGGTGTTGGTGCGGCCGCAGGGCGAGATGCCCGGCATCACCGCCGACAGGTCGCCGGTGCCGAAGCGCACCAGCGGGTAGTCGGGGTTCAGCGTGGTGACCACGACTTCGCCCACTTCGCCATCGGGCACCGGTTCGCCGGTGCCGGGCCGCACGATCTCGACGATGATGTCCTCGCCGAGCACCAGGCCCTGGCGCGCCGGCGTCTCGAACGCGATCATGCCCAGGTCGGCGCTGCCGTAGGCCTGGTAGCCCTCGATGCCGCGCGCGGCCAGCCAGTCGCGCAGCGACGGCGGGAAGGCTTCGCCGGACACCAGGGCGCGGCGCAGCGAATCCAGCTTCACGCCGAGTTCGTCGGCCTTTTCCAGGATGATCTTCAGGAAGCTGGGCGTGCCGGTGTAGCCGCTGGGCGCCAGGTCCTGGATCGCGCGCACCTGCTGTTCGGTCTGGCCGGTGCCGCCGGGGAACACGGTGCAGCCGACGGCGTGCGCGGCGGTCTCCATCATCGAGCCGGCTGGCGTGAAGTGATAGGAGAAGCAGTTGTAGGCCAGCTCGCCGGCGCGAAAGCCCGCGGCGTACAGCGCGCGGGCAAAGCGCCAGTAGTCGGCGCGCGCGCTTTCGGGTTCGTAGATCGGGCCGGGCGAGGCGAACACGCGCATGGCTTCGCCCCAGCCGATGGCCGAGAAGCCGCCGAAGGCCTTTTGCGGTCCGGCCGGTTGCGCCGCCTGTTCGCGGCTGTGCTGCTGGCGTTCCAGCAGCTCGTGCTTGCGCAGCACCGGCAGGCGCGCCAGCGCGGCGCGCGAGGTGACCGTGGCGGGGTCGATGCCGCGCAGTTGCTCGGCAATGGCCGGCGCGCGGGCGATGGCGCGGGCGATGGCGTCGGGCAGGGCCGCCATCAGGTCGCGCTCGCGTTGCTCGGGCGCTCGGGTTTCCAGGACATCGAAAAACTCGGACATGGGATCGCACCCTCTCGTGTGCCGTACTGCGGTGTCGTTGCCGGCGGCGAGCCGGACCGCGCCGGCGTCGCCGCTCCAGGGATCAGGCCAGCCAGCGTTTGCGGCGGCGGTAGAACTTGTTGTCGCGGAAACTCTTGCGTTCGCCGCTGGAAATGCCCAGGTAGAACTCTTTCACGTCCTCGTTCTGGGCCAGGTCCTGCGCGGCGCCGTCCATCATCACGCGGCCGTTCTCCAGGATGTAGCCGTAGTCGGCATAGCGCAGCGCGATGTTGGTGTTCTGCTCGGCCAGCAGGAAGCTGACGCGCTCGCGCTGGTTCAGGTCGCGCACGATCTCGAAGATTTCCTCGACGATCTGTGGCGCCAGTCCCATGGACGGCTCGTCCAGCAGGATCATGTTGGGGTTGGCCATCAGCGCGCGGCCGATGGCGGTCATCTGTTGTTCGCCGCCCGAGGTGTAGCCGGCCTGGCTGGCGCGGCGCTGCTTCAGGCGCGGGAAATACTGATAGACGCGCTCCAGCGCCGCGCTGGTGTCGCCGCGGCTGAGGTCGCGGGTGTAGGCGCCCGTCAGCAGGTTCTCTTCGATGGTGAGGTGGGCGAAGCAATGGCGGCCCTCCATCACCTGCACCACGCCGCGCTTGACCAGTTCGGCCGGCGACAGCTTTTCGATGCGCTGGTCGCGGTACTGGATGTGGCCCTTGGTGACGTCGCCGCGCTCGCCCTTGAGCAGGTTCGAGATGGCGCGCAACGTGGTGGTCTTGCCGGCGCCGTTGGCGCCCAGCAGGGCCACGATCCGGCCTTCCGGCACCTGCAGGGACACGCCCTTGAGCACCAGGATGACGTGGTTGTAGATCACCTCGATGCCGTTCACATCGAGCAGCACCTTGGGGGTGTCGGCGGTAGTAGCGGTAGTCGTTGCTGCGGTCATGGCGGTTCCTGCGGCTTGGTGGCGGCCGACGCCGTGGGGCGCCGGCCGCCGGTTCACATCAGTTCTCGCAAGTGCGGGGCGTGATGTTCTTTTCCTTGGCGTACTTCGCCGCGGCTTCCTTCACCATCGGGTCCAACAGGGTCTTGTCGGCCTGGTACCAGTCCGAGACGACCTTGAACTTGGCGCCGTCCCACTGCACGATGCGGGCCCAGTCGTCGCCCTTGTGGTTGCTGCACGAGGTCTTGACCGGGCGCATGATCTGGCCGAAGCCCAGCTGGTTCAGGCGTTCCTGTGTCAGGTTCAGGTTCTCGAAGCCCCAGCGCACCTGGTCGGGCGTGAGCGCCTTGCCCTTGCCGAACTTTTCCTGCGCGGTACGGATCGCCTCGACCTGCAGCATCGAGATCATCATGCCGCGGGTGTGGGCGATGGTGCCGAGCGTGGTCTTGCCCGTCTTGTCCGAACCCTGGCCCTTGTCGTAGACGTACTTCTTCAGATCGTCATAGACCTTGTCGTGGTCGGCGCCGCTGTTGTGGATGGTGATGGCGTTGTAGCCCTTGGCGACATCGCCCAGGTCCTTGACGTCGCCTTCGGAGCCGGCCCACCAGATCGCGTACATCTTGTCGCGCGGGTAGCCGCTGGCCTGCGCTTCGCGGATGGCGGTGGGCGTCATGATGCCGGCGCTCCACAGCAGCACATAGGCCGGGCGCGCCTGGCGGATCTGTAGCCAGGTGGACTTCTGTTCCACGCCGGGGGCGGTCACCGGATACAGCAGCAGCTCGAAGCCTTCCTTGGCGGCGCGCTTCTGCAGCAGCGGGATCGGTTCCTTGCCATAGGGTGAGTCGTGGTAGACCAGGGCGATCTTCTTGCCCTTGAGCTTGTCCATGCCGCCTTCTTTCTTGGCGATGTCCTGGATCATCACGTCGGCGGCGGTCCAGTAGGTGCCGAGCAGCGGGAAGTTCCACTCGAACACGCTGCCATCGACCGATTGCGACAGGCCGTAGCCCATCGTCTCGACCGGCACCTTGTCCACCATGGCCTTGTCGCTGACCGCGAAGGTGATGCCGGTCGATTGCGTGTCGAAGCCCGAGGCGCCGGTGCCCTTGCCCTTCAGGCGCTCGTAGCACTCGACGCCGCGATCGGTGGCGTAGGCGGTTTCGCATTCCTCGTAGGTGATCTTGACGCCGTTGACGCCGCCGTCGCGTTCGTTGACCAGCTTCAGGTAATCCAGCTTGCCATCGGCCCAGGGAATGCCCAGCGGCGCGAACGACCCGGTCCGGTACACCAGCAACGGAACGAACTGCTCTTCCGCCGCCATTGCCGGCGTGGCCACGGCGCCCACGGCGCCGGCTGCGGCCACCAAGGCTGCCGCCAACTTCAGGTTAAGACGCTTCATCTCCATTTACCTCCTGCGTGGTGTTTGGGTCATAAACCCTCGGACACCGGGGTTGGCCCGGTCTGGAGCCGGGTATTCAGGATGTCGGTCGTGGCGCGGATACCGCTACTACCGACGATGATCACAACGGGAGCCGCACCATCCGGGCCGCGGCGGATCCGGCTTTGCCGGTCCCCAGCGGCGCCCCTTGAGGGGGGAAGCGCCGCAGGCGCTTTCGGGGGTGGGCCCATCATTAGTGGGGGAAGGGCCAGATGCGGAGCTTTTCCTTGCCGATGCTCCACAACCGCGCCAGCCCGTGCGGCTCGGCGATCAGGAAGAACACGATCAGCGCGCCGAACACCATGTGCTCGACGTGCGCGGCGGTGTCCACCGACAGCGACAGGCCCAGCATGTGCGGCACGTTGGTCAGCGCCACCGGCACCAGCACAATGAAGGCCGCGCCGAAGAAGCTGCCGATGATGGAACCCAGTCCGCCGATGATGACCATGAACAGCAACTGGAACGAACGCGTCAGGTCGAAGGCCAGCGGCTCCCACGAGCCCAGGTGGATGTAGCCCCACAGCGCGCCGGCCACGCCGACGATGAACGAGCTGACCGCGAACGCGGTGAGCTTGGCGTACATCGGGCGGATGCCGATGACCGAGGCGGCCACGTCCATGTCGCGGATCGCCATCCACTGGCGGCCGATGGCGCCGCGCACCAGGTTCTTGGCCAGCAGGCTGAAGATCACCACCAGGATCAACACGAACAGGTACTTTTCCAGCGCGCTCTGTACCGGCAGGCCGAAGGCGGTCAGCGGCGGCACCGAGACGTTGCCCGACGACGAATAGTTGGTGAAGAACGGGATGCGCAGGAACGCCCAGTCGACGAAGAACTGCGCCGCCAGCGTGGCCACGGCCAGGTACAGGCCGCGGATGCGCAGGCTGGGAATGCCGAAGATCACGCCAACGATGGTGGCGAAGCACCCGCCCAGCAGGATCTGGACGATCAGCGGCATGCCCGGGAAGCGCACGCCGAAGTTCCAGGCGGCATACGCGCCCACCGCCATGAAGGCGCCCGTGCCCAGCGAGATCTGGCCGCAATAGCCCACCAGGATGTTCAGGCCGACGGCGGCCAGCGACAGGATCAGGAACGGGATCAGGATGGCGCGCAGCAGGTAGTCGCTGGACAGCGCCGGGATGGCGATGAACGCCACCGCCAGCAGCAGCCAGATGAAGACGCGGTCCTGGCGGATCGGGAAGATCTGCTGGTCGGCGCGATAGCTGGTCTTGAATTGGCCGTTTTCGCGATAGAACATGTTTTTATCCTAGAAGGCCGTGGTCAGACGCGGTCGATGATCTTCTCGCCGAACAGCCCTTGCGGACGGAACAGCAGGAACACCAGCGCCAGCACATAGGCGAACCAGATTTCGATGCCGCCGCCCACCAGCGAACCCAGGTAGACCTCGGACAGCTTTTCGCCCACGCCGATGATCAGGCCGCCGAGAATGGCGCCCGGCACCGAGGTCAGGCCGCCCAGAATCACCACCGGCAGCGCCCGCAGCGCCGCGGTCGAGAGCGTGAACTGCACGCCGAACTTGGAGCCCCAGATGATGCCGGCCACCAGCGCCACCAGGCCGGCCACGCTCCAGACGATGACCCAGATGCGGTTCAGCGGAATGCCGATGGACTGCGCCGCCTGGTGGTCGTCCGCCACGGCGCGCAGCGCGCGGCCGGTGGAGGTGAACTGGAAGAACAGCGCCAGCGCGGCCACCAGCAGCGCGGCGATGACCGCGGCGGTCAGGTCTTCGAGGTTGATGAGCAGGCCGCCTTCGAACACCGAGTCCAGGATCATCAACGGATCCTTCGGCATGCCGACGTTGATGGAATAGACCGAGCTGCCGAACGAGATCTGGCCCAGGCCGTCAAGGAAATAGCTGATGCCCAGCGTGGCCATGAGCAGGGTGGTGGCCTCCTGGTTGACCAGGTGGCGCAGCACGAAGCGCTCGATCGCCACGGCCAGCAGGAACATGAGGATGGCGCTGACGATGAACGCCAGCACGTTGGCCAGGATCATGTTTTCGAAGCCGAACCAGCGCGGTATCCACTCCGAGAAGCGCGCCATCGACAGCGCCGCCACCAGCACCATGGCGCCCTGCGCGAAGTTGAACACGCCCGACGCCTTGAAGATCAGCACGAAGCCCAGGCCGATCAGGGCGTACAGCATGCCGCTCATCAGGCCGCCGAATAAGGTTTCCAGAAAAAATCCCATCATTCGCCCCTTAAGTCCGTGCAGCCAGTGAGTTTTCTCCCTCCCCCTCGGGGGGAGGGTTAGGGGCGGGGGCTGTTGCCTGCGCTTCGGCGTCCTGGGTGACGGCGGCTTCGCCGCCGACGCCAAGGTACGCTCGGATGACGTCTTCGTTGGCGCGCACCTCATCGGGCTTGCCGTCGCCGATCTTTTTGCCGTAGTCCAGCACCACCACGCGGTCGGAGATGTCCATGACCACGCCCATGTCGTGCTCGATCAGCACGATGGTGGTGCCGAATTCGTCGTTCACGTCGAGGATGAAGCGGCTCATGTCCTGCTTCTCCTCGATGTTCATGCCGGCCATCGGCTCGTCCAGCAGCAGCAGGCGCGGCTCCATGGCCAGCGCGCGGCCCAGGTCAACGCGCTTTTGCAGGCCGTAGGGCAGGCGCCCCACGGGCGTTTTGCGATACGCCTGGATCTCGAGGAAGTCGATGATGTTCTCGACGAACTGGCGGTGCTCGATCTCTTCGCGTTCGGCGGCGCCCAGGCGGAAGGCCTGCGCCAGCAGCCCGCACTTCATGCGCAGATTGCGTCCGGTCATGATGTTGTCCAGCACGCTCATGCCCTTGAACAGGGCCAGGTTCTGGAAGGTGCGCGCGATACCCATTTCGGCGGCGCGGCGTGGATTCATGCGCGAAAAGCGCTCGCCGCGGAAGGCGATGCCGCCCTGCTGCGGCGTGTAGACGCCGTTGATGACGTTCAGCATCGAACTCTTGCCCGCGCCGTTGGGGCCGATGATGGCGCGGATCTCGTGCTCGCGCACATTGAAGGAAATGTCCGTCAGCGCCTTGACGCCGCCGAAGGACAGCGAGATGTTCTGCATGTCCAGCATCACGTCGCCGATGCGCTGGTCGCGGTCGTTGTTGCTCATGGTCTCTACGCGGCTCGGGCGGTGATGGCGGGGAACGTCTTGACCGGGCGGATCTTCAGGTCGGCGGCGATCTTGCCGGTGCGGCCGTCCTCGAACTTCACTTCGGTTTCGATGTACTGGGACGGCTTGCCTTCGAACAGGGCGTCGATCAGCACGCCGTACTTTTGCGCGATGAAGGCGCGCCGCACCTTGCGGGTGCGCGTCAGTTCGTCGTCATCCGGATCCAGTTCCTTGTGCAGGATCAGGAAGCGGCCGATCTGCGAGGCCGACAGCTTGGGATCGGTGGCCAGGTCGGCATTGACCTGCTCGACGCAATCGGCGATGAGCTGGTAGACCTCGTCCTTGCCCGCCAGGTCGGTATAGCCGGCGTAGGGCAGGCCGCGGCGCTCGGCCCAGTTGCCCACGGCTTCCAGGTCGATGTTGATGAAGGCGCACACGTCCTGGCGGCCGGCGCCGAACGCCACTGCTTCCTTGATGTGCGGGAAGAACTTGAGCTTGTTCTCGAGATACTTGGGCGCGAACAGGCTGCCGTCGGCCAGCTTGCCGACGTCCTTGGCGCGGTCGATGATCTTGAGCTGGCCATCGGTGTCCAGGTAACCCGCGTCGCCCGTGTGGAACCAGCCGTCGGCGCTGCGCGCTTCCTGCGTGGCGCCCGGGTTGCGGTAGTACTCCTTGAACAGGCCGGGGCTCTTGACCAGGATTTCGCCGTTGTCGGCCACGCGGATCTCCACGCCGGCCACGGGCGGGCCGACGGTGTCGTCGCGCACCTGGCCGTCCGGCTGCACGCAGACGAACACCGAGGTTTCGGTGGAGCCGTAGAGCTGCTTGAGGTTGATGCCGATGGAGCGGTAGAACACGAACAGGTCGGGGCCGATGGCCTCGCCGGCCGTATAGGCCACGCGCACGCGGCTCATGCCCAGCGCATTGCGCAGCGGACCGTAGATCAGCACATTGCCCAGCGCGTAGCGCAGGCGGTCCCAGGCGTTGACCGGTTCGCCGTCCAGGATGCGGGTGCCGACGCGGCGCGCCAGCTTCATGCAGGCATGGAACAGCTTGCGCTTGAGATAACCGGCGTCCTCCATGCGGATCATCACATGGGTCAGCAGGCCTTCCAGCACGCGCGGCGGCGCGAAGTAGTAGGTGGGGCCGATGTCGCGCATGTCGATCGACACGGTATCGGGCGACTCCGGATGGTTCACGGTGAAGCCCGTGACCAGCAGCTGCGTGTACGAAAACATGTTCTGCCCGATCCAGGCCGGCGGCAGGTAGGCCAGCACGTCCTCGCGGTCGGTCAGGTTCTCCATCTCGGACACGGCGCGGGCGCGGTCGATCAGCGCATGGTGCGTCAGCACCACGCCCTTGGGCTTGCCGGTGGTGCCGGAGGTATAGAACATCGCGGCCGCGTCGTGCGGCTGCACCGCGGCCACGGCGCGGGCGAAGAAGTCGGGATGCTGCGCGGCGTACTCGCGGCCAATCTCCTCGAGCCGGTCGTACGACAGCAGCATCGCATCGGTGTAGTGGCGCAGGCCGCGCGGATCGTCGTAGACCACGTGCTTGAGCGCGGGGCATTGCTCGCGCACTTCCAGCATCTTGTCGACCTGCTCCTGGTCCTCGACCACGGCGACGCTGATCTCGGCGTCCTGCAGCACGTAGACCATTTCCTGGGCCACGGCGTCCTGGTAGAGCGGAACGGGAATGGCGCCGAGCGATTGCGTGGCCATCATGGCCATGTACAGGCGCGGCCGGTTCTCGCCGATCACGGCCACGTGCATACCGGGCTGGATGCCCAGCGATGCCAGCCCGTGGGCGACCTGGCGCACGTGCTCAGCCACTTGCGACCAGGTAAGGGTTTGCCAGATACCCAGGTCTTTCTCACGTATCGCGGGCCGCGACCCGCGTACGTCGGCATGCGCGAACAGCAGCGCCGGAAAAGTATCCAGCGCCGCCGGCATCGTTGCGGATGCGGGCGATGAATGTGCCACGTTGTCTCCTCCGGTTTGGGCACATCGCACCCGAGGCCGCTAACGCGGCGCGCGGGAGATCGCGCTTGACCAGTTGGTTTTAGATTTACGGCAGGAGTTAAGGTATAAGGTTGGGTTGCTACCAACTGTCACCATCGCGACATTCAAGGAGCTTTTAGGGTATTCCCGATGCAGCTATCCGACTCCCTGCAACTGGCCGCGGCCTGGTTTCGCGTACTCGACGCCGAGCAGCAAGCGCGCGTCGAGCGAGACCTGTCCGTGCAGCAAGTTGCCGCCGGGTCGATCATAGAGCGCAAAGGCGAACTCGCCCAGGCTTGGATCGGCGTGCTGGCGGGCCTGGTGAAGGTGTCGGTGGGAAATGCCGAAGGCAAGGTCGCATCGCTGACCGGCGTGCCCGCGGGCGGCTGGATCGGCGAGGGCTCGCTGCTCAAGCGCGAAGTCCGCAAGTACGACATCGTGGCGCTGCGCGATTCCGTCGTCGCGCGCCTGCCGGCCACCACTTTCGATTGGCTGCTGGACACCAGCATTCCCTTCAACCGCTACCTGCTGCACCAGTTGAACGAACGCGTCGCCCAGTTCATCGGCAAGGCCGAATACGACCGCCTGCTGGATCCGGACGCGCGCGTGGCGCGCTGCCTGGCCGAGCTGTTCAACCCGCTGCTGTACCCCGGCATGGGCATGCGCCTGACGATCACGCAGGAAGAGGTCGGTTACCTGGCGCGGGTCTCGCGCCAGCGCGCCAACCAGGCGCTGCGCAAGCTGGAAGAGGCCGGGCTGCTGAATGTCGAGTACGGCGCCGTGCGGGTGCTGGACCTGGACGGCTTGAAGCGCTACGGTTCCGACCGCGGGGCGCTGGAAGGCGAGCACGCCGCCTGAACGGGGCCGAGACGCCAGCCTTGGTCGACACGGCGCGGGGCTCAGGCCCTTGGGGGTGTCGCCTGATACCCCCCTGTTCACCATCTTCGACGGGGCCTTCCTGCCGCAGCGCAGCACGCGAGAGGACGCCAATCGCCATGGCGGATACAAAAGCCCGGAAAAAGTGCTTGACGATAAATAGTGCGCTATTTAATATTGCGCAATGAAATCCAGATCCCAGCCCAAAAGCGCGTTCAACCCGCTGCTGCTAGACAGCCAGCTGTGTTTCGCCCTGTACTCGACCTCCCTGGCGATGAACAAGGTGTACCGCAAGCTGCTGCGCGGCCTGGATCTGACGTATCCGCAGTACCTGGTCATGCTGGTGCTGTGGGAACGCGACGAAATCACGGTCACCGACATCGGCGAACGCCTGTTCCTGGACTCGGCCACCCTGACGCCGCTGCTCAAGCGGCTGGAGGCGGCCGGCCTGGTTACCCGGGCCCGCGCGCAGGATGACGAACGCCAGGTCATCGTCACCCTGACCCGTCAGGGCCGCGACCTGCGCAACCAGGCCGAAGCCGTGCCCCACGCCATCGCCGCAGCGGCCCAGTGTTCGCTGGAAGAGGCGCAGGGCACCATGAAGTCGTTGCACGAATTGCGGGAAAAGTTGGTCAGCAGTCTTTGATTCGCAGTCTTTGCGGAGGATGATGGCAATCGCTGTCATTCCCGGTTATAAATAGTGCACGATGTAATCGTGTGCTATCAAATCAGTAAGGGTCGAAGCGGGAACGTTCCCGTCAGCCCGGCAGTCCCCCCACCTTCATCCAAAAGGAAAGCACCATGTCCATCGAAAAAGTCCTCTACCGCGCCCACGCCCACGTCACCGGCGGCCGTGAAGGCACTGGCGTCTCCAGCGACGGCAACCTGAACGTCAAGCTGACCACCCCGAAGGAACTGGGCGGCGCCGGCGCGGCCGGCACCAACCCCGAGCAGCTGTTCGCCGTCGGCTACTCCGCCTGCTTCATGGGCGCCATGAAGTTCGTCGCCGGCCGCGACAAGATCGCCATGCCCGCCAACGCCACCATCGACGGCTCGGTCGGCATCGGCCCCATCCCCACCGGTTTCGGCATCGAAGCCGAACTGAAGATCTCGCTGCCTGGCATGGACCGCGCCGAAGCCGAAAAACTCGTCGCCGCCGCCCACATCGTCTGCCCCTACTCGAACGCCACCCGCGGCAACATCGACGTCACCCTGACCATCACCGTCTAAGCACAGCGCGCGTCCCGCGCGCCAAAAGCAAAGGCAGGATTGCGCCACCGCGCAATCCTGCCTTTTTTCATCCGCTCCACTCCCAAGAACAGGCGGCCCACCAAGCCGTCCGTCACCCGCGCGCAGCGTCATCCGCCAACGCAAAACCAGCGCGTAAGCCCAAAAAGGCCGCCCGCGCGGCCGCCTTTGGGCGGGCCCCGCAAGATCTTCAGCGAGAGCACCCGCGGCCAAAGCATGCCAAGCACACGGCTAACCCCAGCAGCGCAGGAACCAAAGCAATCGCGAGCACGGCGGGGCGGCGGGCGGTGGCGGGCGGGGCGTGTAGATGCGCCCGA
>NZ_CP017433.1:6060367-6080046 GCF_002082135.1 Achromobacter ruhlandii | reverse complement strand
TCATGGCGGGCTTTTTGCATTCATCCCTTACCTGTTTTCGTACTTTGGCGCTTTTGCGCCCTGTCTGTGGCCGGCTTCCCGGGTTCTGACAGCGTCGAGCACAACACCGAGAGGCTACGTAGTGCGCTTGGATACTTAACGCCCGAGTCGTTCACGTAGGCTCATCCACAACATCGGTTTTGAACCCTGGGCTCTACGTGGGACCGTACTAAGTCTCGGGGGGGGCAGTTTATCCCCTATACTTCGCATTGCGCATGATCCCACCAAAGGGCGGTGCAGCGAAGGTAGGTCTCATAATAACGGAAGCGAATAATGGCATTCAAAAAAATCAAACCCTGAATGAGTGGGCGGTCATGCTCGATGCCATTTATGGGGGGTCTCAAAACTATGCGAAAACCCCTTACGAAATCCATGCTCATTTGACAGAAGTTTGCGGAGTTTTTGCTAAACACTTTTTCAAACGGCATGACCTGCCAGAAGCAAGAGCATTTCTACCAAAGATATTTTCTTGGACTTTGGCGCTTGTGCGCAAAGTCGATCCCACCAGCGATCTCGAAAAAATCGTCTTAAAGAAATTTCCGAATGCTTGTCCCTATTGTCTAAAAAACCCCTGCGATTGCTGGTCTGGCGAGAAGCCAACCGTGCAGGACCAGGAGCTCGACGAGGCCTACTATTTGGCGTCTAGATCGGCGGGTCGCAAGTTGAATGACTTCCAATTGATGTTTGAAAGAATCTATGGGCAATCTTGGGTTGCCGAGTTCGATCCAAATACACAATCGGAGGAGATCTGCGGTCGTATCTTCATACGCTTGGTAGAGGAGCTGGGTGAAGTTAGTGAGGCAATGCGTTTCCATCATCTATATCCTGAAAATTTCTATAATGAAATTTCGGATTTATTAGCGTGGTGGTTCGCGCTCTCTACTAACTTCCCGTCGGGCAGCGGAGCAATACTTGTTGAGGATATGATTTGGACCGCTTATCCAGGCCACTGCCCACATTGTCAAACGTTGCCGTGCCTTTGCCGTCCCAGTCCAGTGCGTCAACTAATGTCACGGCCGATCCCCGGCCAGGGACACCGTTTCGACAGTCTTACATCGCTTCTTAACCAAGGCGCATACAAGGAGGATATAAAGAGTGTCGACAGCGGTAACATTGTAATTACCTATCCTAGCGCCTGCATTCGGCTTGACGTAGACAACTTCAAATCCGTGAATGATAAATACGGTCATTCGGCGGGAGATGCTGCTTTGCAACATATAGGCGCGATTATTCGAGGCGCCGTCCGTGAGCGGGATTGGGTCTACCGCATAAGTGGCGACGAGTTCGGGATTTTGTGCTCTAACTACACGGAGGAGGAAGCCGCTGGAGCGATGCGTCGGGTATGCGCAGCGCTATTTGCCAATCCTGTAAAGTGGGTATCCCGTACCGGCGAAACCTCGCTGTTTACTGTTTCTGTAAGTGTGGGGGTGTCGGAGTGCGGCAACGCGGGCTCGATTGAGTCTGCGTTTGAAGCGGCAGACAAGGCTTCATACGCATCTAAGGAGGCGGGCAAAGGAACTGTGCGACGCGCTTCCCTGCTTACGGGCAAGTAAGAGCCTTCTGGTCAAAGGGCAATAAGCCTTGATTGGTCGGAGAGCCTGCAGGCGATGTGTTGCGACGACGGCTCGGAGTATGCGGGTGCAACCCTGTTGGCCTGGGCGCAAAGTGAGCATCAAGCTCGATTGCATCCCACCCAGCAACCCGCAGCTGAATGTCTATATCAAGCGATTCAACCGAACGGTCGGTTACGAATGGCTGGCGCATAGCCTTTAGATGGGGCCCGCGAAGACAGAAGCTGGTCAAGGCCGCACCAGCTTCTACTTCCACGTCCCTATAAAGAATAGGGGCCGTCAGCCTCAACTTACACGCGCTCGGCCGCGATTTGCGCTAACCTGTTACGGCGCTGTAACGGGCCTCTCTATCGGCGCGTGTCATACGACAGCCATTCAATCTAGGAGCATGACCGTGGCAGGAAAAATTCCGTCCGAAGAGGACAAAAGCGCAGCAATCCAAGAGGCAGAGCAGGAATTGAACGTCTATATTGCGGATCTGGACGATGGAGATCCTGCCCTGGATCTGGTGCTGGACCGCGCTGGCGAGATTCTCAAGAGCTGGGGTTTCATCGTTCCGAAGGAATGGAAGGCGAGCGTTTGATCGCGTAGACGATGCCCCATTCTTACTAGGTGCGAATTCCGGCAGTCAGTGCAACTTCGTTCAACGCTTGGAGTGAGCGCCTGCCCTTGGATATGAGCCCCTGGGGCCATCAGACAAAGGTCGGCCAGTTTTCCCTGCTTGTCTCGCGCCGCACGTGAAAAACTGCTGAATCGAAACGCCTAAGGATGGCAGGATGAATTTGATCCTGCAGCAGATTGGTGACGTTCTTCGGATTCAACATAGGTACTCCGTTCCTCCTGGTATCCAAGAAATCAAGCTGTGCTGCCTGAAACGAAGGCTGTGGTAGCCAGCGTGCAGGCAGCCTTTTCGCAGATCAGCCGCGTGGGCTTTACGAGCTTGAAGCCCGTGCGACCGACTTTTGTTCAATTTTCTTGAGCTAAGGGAGGAAGGGCCAAGGGTGCGACCGACTTTGATCCAACTTTTCTAATCTTCGAAGTCTTTCAAGATCAAGGGGTTGCACGCTGCGTCTGCGACCGACTTTATTTCCCGCTTTCAGCCCTGATGTGGAAAGCGAGAATAAAGTCCGCCCGCACTAAATATCGTCCGCTCAGTTCTGAGCGGGCGGACTCTTGCTACAGCCTGCCGTCCAGCGTGTGGGTGGAATCTAGTCGTGGCGTATCAAGCAGGCGCGCTTTGACATCCAACAATTCCTCGTCCGGCACGTCAAAGCGCTCTATCCATGCTTGACCTTTGAATCCGGTCAGTCGTGGTTCGCCTGCAGCGCTGGCGATCAGATGTAACCAGAACGTGGGGCTCCGCAGCGTCTTCAGAGCGGCATTGGGAAGAACGTACTGCGGTGGTTTGGCGTCGATCATAGTCACGGCCAGGTCCGGCTCGTTGCCAGCCTGAATGATGATGCCAGAGCCATAGTCATAGAAGGCGAACCAGTCTGGTGGCAACTCCGATCGTAAAGCATGCAGCCCACCAGCCTTCGTCACCATGTCATGATTGATAGCCGTCAACCAAGAGACCGTTTTGAAAGTATCGCGGCTGAGTTTGGTTGCAGAGAATACGGGAGATCCGACGTCAACGCCTCGAGCCTGCTCCGACGCAAAGGCTTCCGTCGGTTGGTCGCTGTTCCATTCAGAGGGGGACAGTACAAAGCCGAAGCCTCCATGGCCGTGTCGCGCTTGGAGCCGACGTGCAAACTCAAGGAACAAGGATTGAAATGCTTTAGGCCGCTCAATGATGTCAACGAACGGCAGAGAAAACCGTAGCACGTCAAGCCGAGGACTCTTTTTTGCCCTCCAGGCCGGTACGGTGTTGACATAGAAAGAGTAAGGGCTCGCATCCTGGCGTTTGACGCCGCCTGTGTACTGCATATCAATTTGCTCGTCCTCGTCGAGCGCCTTGAAAAAATCCCGAATAGGCGCGGCTTTCGCATATGGCATGCAAGGTGGGCCGGAGGCAGGTTCGCCTCGCCATAACCAGGTAAGCATGTCCCCTGTCTGGACGAGGTAATCATCGAAGCACTGGGCGATCGCGGCTCTTTTCGCTTCGGTGTAGCCGCCTTCGAAATATAGCGTGCCGGTGATGGCGATCACCGCGCCCACATAATCGCGGGGCCCCTTGGGCATGAGCATTGCTCCGGGGAACTGCTGGGCCTTTGTGTTTTCACGAAGCACCGCAGCGAAGTCCTCGGGACTCATGTCGGGATGAAGATCTGTCATATTTTGCCTCATGGCATAGCGGGTACAGGGGCAGGGGATCCCCCCGGCAGCGGCGGTAATCGACCCCGCATATACAACCTGATTAAGGTGTAAAGCGCCTCGGCTGCGGGCAGCGTGTACTCGACTTTTTCTTCCGCCTGGCGTTCGCGCTCTTCCACTTCATTGCAATCACAGTCGGCAGCTTGGAGAAGCACTACTTTATTTTCGTCTCCAGCGATGAGAGCGTAGGCCTCCAGTTGACCGTCAGTGGGGTCATCGTTCGGGAGATTGAGCTGCGCTCCGGGCGGTATAGCCATCGGCGTCCGTTTCACCTTCGAACGGCGTTCCCTCGATGGTAGTTACACGGTATCGTTGGCCAGAGAGTGGCTCTCGCGGAGCGTCATCGAACACCTGGAAGCGTCCCCTGTAGGCATTTGAACCGGTATCGGCTGGCACGGTTGAGCTCGCGCCGGTCGCGTCGGCCTCCTGCCCAAAATGCTGGCTGGCGATAAGGGTCGCGCCGCAGGCCGTGCGCATGCCCTCCAGTGCCAGCCACTGCGAACTGCCAGTCGAGCGGGTGCCTTCCACAATCGGGTAGCTCCCCTTGCATTTCGGGCACGTTGTCATGTCGCCCTTGCGGGCAGCAGCCTGGCCAAACACGTTGAGCGTTTGGTCTCCCGTGACGACGACGCCTCCATGGCTTGTTCTATCGCCAATGCGGACCACAGATCTTGGCATGCTTTCTCCATGATGTTGTGACTGAATGATCGCGAGAACAGAACGCCGCCTGTCGGCGACTCATGGTGCTCTTGGACGTTCGGTATCGCATCCCTGTACGCCCGCCCGTAAATCGCTCGCACGACAACACGAGTCGGGGGGACTGACAACGGACAGTCTGTGGGAGCTCCGGCGTGTCCGATATAGGCGAAAGCCCAATAAATTTATACTTTGAATTAAAGGGATTGAAATGCATTCGAAGGCGTGGGCGCGTTGATGCAGCTATGTCCGGCGTTCCCCTCTGGTGATCCGCCGCCGTGGCGGCCCCTTTCCATTGCCGGTCGGCGCCGACCCGAGCCGGCCCCGGCGGCTAGTCGATAATCGGGACGTGCGCGGCGGCAGTTTTCGGCAAGTCGCCGCTCAACCTCGGATCTCTCTGCACTTCCACCCGGATTGCGTACGGTGTGAAGCCCGCTTTCATGTAGAAGCGCAGTGCCGAAGGATGGTCGTAGGTGCAGGTGTGGACCCACATCCGGGTGATGGGCCGCGCCCAGGCCAGTTCCACTGCCTTGCTCATCAGCGCGCGGCCCACGCCCCGGCCCGTGCAGTCCGCGGTGAGCCCCAGGAACGCCAACTCGCATTCCCCCTCCGTGCGGAAGTCCAACTCCAGAATGCCAACGTCCCCGAGTCCGTTCCGGACAATGTGGATGTCGACGTCGGGGTGCGCCAGGATGGCGGCCAGCTCGCCGTCTTCCATGAAAAGGCGCGAAAACCACAGCCAGTCGGCCCCGACCTTGCGGAACAGCGCGCGGTAGGCATCCAGGCCGATTTCGGCAACCGGGGCCAGCTCGAAACCTTGGGGCAAGGAAGCGCCGGGCAGGTCGGGCCTGGACAGCATTTCGAGGTCGGTGACGACACTGGCAATGTGTCCGCGGGGGATGGCGGTGTAGCCGATGGGAATGGGCGAAGAGGCGGCGGTCATAGTCTGCTCGTTCAGTAACGGCAGCACTATGCCCGCGGGCGCGCGGCCCTGTCTTGAACGCTATTTCAGCCGTCGCGCCATTGGCCGGGCGGGACGCCGACGACGGCCCGGAACCTGCGCGTCAGGTGGGACTGGTCGGCAAATCCCAGGTCCAGCGCCACCGCCGCAATGTTCTCGCCTTGGGCGATTCTCTTGCGCGCTTCGACAACCCGATGGTTCCAGCGCCACGCCAGCGGGGGCATGCCATAGGCCTTGGAAAAGGCCCGAACGAGCTGTACGGGCGTCATCCCCGCCGATGCCGCCAGGTCCGTCAGCGTCGGCAAGGCAGGGTCGTCGCGCAGGCGGTCGGCGATGCCGCCGATGGACGCCGGCACGTGCCTGGATGTCGCGGGTCCGCCCGATCCCGCCATCTGCAACAGTTCGTCGAATACGTGGACCAGCCCTTCCTGCGCCACGCTCTCGGGCGTGTTCCGGTTCAGCGCTGACAGGATGGCGCCGCGCAGCCTGGCTGCAATGCCTGGCGCTTGCAGCAGGGGCTTGTCGAAAACGGTTTCCGGGGGGATGCCGAGCAGGACCGGGAGGGCGGCCGGGTCCACATACATGCTCGCGAATTGCCACGACTCGCTGATGACATGGGAGCTTTGGACCTGCGCCGGGTTGTAGAGCGTGACGTCGCCCTCGGCGGCGTCGAAGCATTTCCTGTCTAGCTTGATTTTTTCCCAGCCCCGCACATTGACGCTGATCACGAATTCGTCGTGGAAATGGGGCGCAAAGCCGCGCGTGCCGTCCGCGATGTGCGCGACCTCGATACCGGTGAATTGACGGCGATTGAACGACCCCATGGCGGCCATGTTAGCGCGACGCCCTGGCGCGCCGCGCGGCTGGGCGCTGCCCTGCCGGACCATGCCCCGCTGGCATGGGGGCGCCCGGCCTCGGCCGGAGCATGAGCGGAACTAATGATTTGATCCAAATAAAATCATTTTTATTCATGGAAGGCGCAACATAAAATACGGCTCGAATATTGAAAGTGTCAAGACTGCCAAATCAAAAATCCGAAGAAATTTGGAAATGAATGACGGCGGAAAATAGACGCGAGCTTTTTGTCAGAAATTTGAGCGCCGGATCAGAATGAGTAAAGAGTTTACATTTGCCATCAAGAGCATTTGTTTCGATGAGGATTATCGTCCCGCGGACAATACGCGAATCACGACCAACTTCGCCAATTTGGCCCGGGGGGAGAGCCGTCAGGAGAATCTGCGCAATACGCTCAGGATGATCGACAATCGCTTCAACGCCCTGGCGCACTGGGATAATCCCAAGGGCGATCGCTATTCCGTAAATCTCGAGATCATTTCCGTCGAATTGAATATCGAAGGCCAAAGCAGCGGTAACGGCCTGCCGCTGATCGAAGTGCTGAAGACGAGCATTTTCGACCGGCATACGAATGAACGCTTCGAGGGCATCGTAGGCAATAACTTTTCCTCGTACGTGCGGGATTACGACTTCAGCGTGCTGCTGCTGGAGCACAACAAGAATACGACCGCCTTCAGCACGCCGGAGAATTTCGGCGACCTGCACGGCAAGCTCTTCAAGAGCTTCGTGAATTCGAGCACCTACAAAGAGAACTTCCACAAGGCGCCCGTCATCTGCCTGAGCGTTTCGAGCAGCAAGGTCTATCAGCGCACCGAAAACCAGCATCCCGTGCTGGGCGTCGAATACCTGCAGGACGAGTATTCGTTGACGGACGAGTATTTCAAGAAAATGGGCATGAAGGTGCGCTACTTCATGCCGCCCAACAGCGCCGCGCCGCTGGCGTTCTATTTCACCGGCGATCTGCTGGGCGATTACACCAATCTCGAGCTGATCAGCACCATCAGCACGATGGATACCTTCCAGAAGATCTATCGGCCCGAGATCTACAACGCCAACTCGGCTGCCGGGAAGTCCTACCAGCCGAGCCTGAAGCACCAGGATTATTCCCTGACCCGCATTGTCTACGATCGGGAAGAGCGTAGCCGGCTGGCTGTCGAGCAGGGCAAGTTCGTCGAGGAAAACTTCATCAAGCCGTATCAGACGGTTCTTGAGCAGTGGTCCGCGGCCACCCCACATTGATTAATAAAGAGCATCAGGTCTTATTGTGAAAAAACTGCTTCCCACCTCCACCGCCGGCAGCCTGCCCAAACCTTCCTGGCTGGCAGAGCCCGAGACCCTGTGGTCGCCCTGGAAATTGCAGGATGGCGGACTGATCGAGGGCAAACAGGATGCCCTGCGCCTGTCGTTGCAGGAACAGCAGCACGCGGGCATCGACATCGTCAGCGATGGCGAACAGACGCGCCAGCATTTCGTGACGACGTTCATCGAGCACCTGGACGGCGTCGATTTCGAGAACCGCAAGACCGTCCGTATCCGCGACCGCTATGACGCGAGCGTGCCGACGGTGGTGGGCGCGGTCGCGCGCAAGAAACCGGTCTTCGTCGAGGATGCCAAGTTCCTGCGCCAGCAGACCAAGCAGCCGATCAAGTGGGCCCTGCCCGGTCCGATGACGATGATCGACACGCTGTATGACGATCACTACAAGAGCCGCGAGAAGCTGGCTTGGGAATTCGCCACGATCCTCAACCAGGAAGCCAAGGAGCTGGAAGCGGCCGGCGTCGACATCATCCAGTTCGACGAGCCCGCCTTCAATGTCTTCTTCGACGAGGTCAATGACTGGGGCGTCGCCACGCTGGAACGGGCCATCGAAGGGCTGAAGTGCGAAACCGCCGTCCACATCTGCTATGGCTATGGCATCAAGGCCAACACGGATTGGAAGAAGACGCTGGGTTCGGAATGGCGGCAATACGAGGAAGCCTTCCCCAAGCTGCAGAAGTCCAACATCGACATCGTTTCGCTGGAGTGCCACAACTCGCACGTGCCGATGGAGCTGATCGAACTGATCCGTGGCAAGAAGGTGATGGTGGGGGCCATCGACGTGGCATCCAACACCATTGAAACCCCCGAGGA
This sequence comes from Achromobacter ruhlandii, assembly GCF_002082135.1. Lineage (NCBI taxonomy): Bacteria > Pseudomonadati > Pseudomonadota > Betaproteobacteria > Burkholderiales > Alcaligenaceae > Achromobacter > Achromobacter ruhlandii. The sequence goes on along the minus strand of NZ_CP017433.1, from coordinate 6,071,481 downwards.
AGTGGCCGACACGCTGCGCAAGGCGCTGCGGTTCGTCGATGCCGACAAGCTCTATCCTTGCACCAATTGCGGCATGGCTCCGCTGTCCCGCGCCATCGCGCGCGCCAAGCTGAGCGCCCTGAGCGCGGGCGCGGAAATCGTCCGCCAGGAACTCTCGAACTGATTCCGAGGCGGAAATGGCCGTCGCAAGCGGTTTGCGGCGGCCAGCCTCCCGGGGCTTTCCTGGGCTCTCGCGCAGCATCCTAGTATTCCGTACCTACCATGTCATTCCCCAGCACGGCCATCGAACCATCGCGCTTTCGCGAAGCTCTCGGGCATTACGCATCCGGTATCACGGTGGTCACTTCACACCTCGATGGCGAGCGGGTCGGATTCACCTGCCAGTCGTTCCATAGCGTGTCGATGAGTCCGCCGCTGGTGTCATTCAGCGTCATGTCCAGTTCGGCCAGCTACCCCAAGATTCGCCAGGCGGGTCGCTTCGCCGTCAATATCCTGTCGGATGGGCAGGTCGAGGTGTCCAACCAATTCGCCCGGCGAGGCACGGACAAGTGGCACGGCATCGAATGGCGGGAATCGCCTTTGGGCAATCCGCTGATTGCCGGCTGCCTGCACTGGATCGATTGCGAAATCCATGCCGAACACGCCGCGGGCGACCATGTGATCGTGATTGGTGAAGTGAAGGCGTTGAACCTGCAGGAAGCAGGCACCGCGCAGCCCCTGCTGTATTTCAAAGGGCAGTATCGCAACATCGCCGCGCACGGCGCGGCCTGAGCGCTTGCCGCCACGGGGCTCGCGCCGATCCGCGCGAGCCCCGTGGCGTTTCTTTGATTGATACGGTATCGAGCTGTCTTGAATTCATTGAAACAGGCGCTGGACGAAAAACGCTTCGCCTGCGTGCTGGAGGTCATTCCCCAACAGTCCCCTGCGCGCCTGGCCGCGCTTGAGCCGATCATGCGGCGCGGGCAACTGGCCGGCTGGCCGTTGCTGCCGGCCTTCGCGGACCGTGTCGGCCCGCACGCTGACTTGAGCCCTCTGCAAGGCGCTGGCGCGTTGGGCGATCCGGCCTCGTCCCTGCTGCACTTTTCCGGCAAGGACCGTGAGCGTGCCGATTTGTTGCGCCAGATGGCGGCGATGGGCGCGCGCGGCCTGAAGCAATTGTTGCTGCTCAGCGGCGATCGCTTGCCGGGGCACGATCCGGGCCGGGCGCCGGTGCGCTATCTGGAGTCGGTGCCCGCCTTGCAGATTGCCCGCGAGCATGGCCCGGACTGGTTGCTCGGCGCTGCCTTGAACCCGTTCAAATACCGCGAGGAAGAAGGCGGCGCCCAGTATCTGAAGGCGCGCAAGAAACTGCTGGCCGGGGCCGATTTCCTGACCCTGCAGTTGGGTTTCGACGCCGCCAAGCACATCGAAGCCCAGGCCTGGATGCACACCCAGCCCGGCGCCAAGCCCATGCTCGCCTGCGTGATGAACCTGAGCGAAAGGCGCGCTGACGTTCTTCAGGCCGTGCCCGGCATCGTCATCACCGAATCCATGCGCCAGCTGCTGGGCAAGGAGCGAGAGGTGTCCCACGCCTATGCCAGCGCGCGTAGCCTGGCGCGCCTGGCGTTGCAGATCGTGGGCCTGCAATGGATGGGCTATGCCGGCGTGCACCTGTCGGGCGTGCATACGCTGGACGAACTGCTGCTGCTGGAGCAGGCCATCATCGAGCAGCGAGGCAAGGTGACCTCGCTGGCCGATTGGAGCGAGCGATGGCAAGCGGGTTGGCGGCTGCCCGGGGCGCCCGAGGTCCGCTTCACCCCCGGCATCGACGCCTGGACGCTGGGGCAGGCCGATGTCGTCGCCACCCGCCGCGAGCGCCTGCGCTACGCGCTGCTTGCCACGGTGCATGAACAGTTCTTCGATCGTGCCGGGTGGTTCAGCCGCGCCTTCGGCTGGAGCGTGACGCGGCCGATGTGGCAGGCAGGCGTGGCGGCGAATGCGTTGCGCGCGGTCGAGCGGACGATCAAGCGGCCTCTGGTCGGCTGCGATACCTGTGGCAGCTGCCGCTTGCAGGACACGCTTTACGTGTGCCCCGAGACCTGCCCAAAGGGTCTGGCGAACGGCCCCTGTGGCGGCACCCGGCTCAATCGCTGCGAATTCGGCGACCGGGAATGCGTGCACAGCGTCAAGTATCGGATCGCCAAGTCCACCAATCAGCTGCCCGCGCTGGCACAGACCTTGATTCCCGGTGTCGAGGCGCAGGACAGGCACCGCAGTTCCTGGCCGGAATGGTTCAAGCGGGGGGATTCCGCGCCGGGGTCATGATTGCGAATCATGGCCAGAGCTGGTTGGCGCCCGGGCGGTCCCCCGCAGATTGCTTACAGCGCTCCAGGCGCGGGCGGCCCGGGCCGTGATCGGTTGCGCGGCTTGAGTCCTAGTCGACGACATTGCCTTGCAGGTCGATCGACTGCCAGCGGCCTCCCGACCACCAGCGGTGTTCACCATCGCTCTCATTCTTGCAACCGTATCCCACCCTGGCCCTGCCGTTCTTGAACGGAAAGGCGCAGTCATAGACCGGGGCGACGACGATGGCGCCGGTTTCCTCGTCCGCGAAGCCGATCTTGCCGTCCAGGCGGATGCGATAGCGTCCGTCTTGCGGATAATCCGGGCCGTTGTCGAACAGATATACCTGGTAAGGCTCGCGCAGTTGCGCGTCGACGACGCGGAACGCGCCGGCGTCCTTGTCGAGATAGATGCAATACCGGAAGGGATTGCCGGCGACGAAGCAATCATCGATCCATTCGGGTTCCGTGGCGCGCTGTTTCAGGGTTGCGCGGGCTTGCGCGGGGTCGATGTCGGCGCGCGCCAGCGTTGTCAGCGGCAGAGCCAGGAGAGTGAGCAGAAGCGGACGGATGAGGCGCATGCGAGGGGCGGGACCGGCCGCCGTGGCAAATGGGGAAGGATTGCCATCATAGGCCGATTGTCGCGCGCGATGCGCCCGGCGTGTATCAGGCGGAGGCGGCCATGGCGCCGCCGGCATCCGCGCCGCCGATGTTCATGGCGCCGCCCTGGACGCCATCGAGGCCGCCGTCTTCGATCGCCTGGGCCGTCTTGGTCGCTTCGTCCAGGTCGTGCTGGATCTCGTGGACCTGCTTCTGGGCGTCTTTGTCGTGCTGCCGCAGTTTGCTCTTGAGCATGGCGAGCAGTTCCTTCATGGCGCGAATGGCCTCGCGCACGGCCTGGGCGTCGTTCTCGCGGCGCTTCTGCGCGGCCTGCGGGTCCTGGCGGGATTCGGCGGTGGCGGCGGCCTTGTCGGCCTGGTCGTCCGCCTTGTCGGTTTCGCCGGGCACGGACGCGCCCTTGGCGGCGTCCGCCCTGGCCGCGGCGGCGGCGCCTTGGGCCGCGACATCGGCCGCGGGGGGTCCGGCGTCGGCGTCGACGGCCGTGGCGGTGTCGCCGACGGTGGCGTAGGCCGCCAGGGCGCGGGCCGTGGCGGCGGTGGACGCGGACGGGCCGGCTTCGGCACTGGCGGCTTCGGCGCCGTCGGCGTCATTGGCCGTGTCGGCCGGGGAGACCGCCTGGGCGCCGTCGCTGGCGCCAGGCGCGGCCGGGCCGGTCCGCGCCGTGCACCACGGGAGCGGCCGCGCCAGGCGCGGCGCCGGTGGCGGCCGGGGCGCCGCCGCTGTCCTTGAGCGCGCTGGCGGCCTGCCCGAGTTCGCCGGCCAGTTGGCGCAGTTCGCGCAGGATGGCCTTGGCGGCCGCCGCGCCCAGGAACATCAGCATCTTCTTGAGCGTGTCGATGCGCTGCTTGATCTGCGCGACGCGGGCGCGCGCCAGATCCTGGCGCGACTGGGCCGCGTCGGTGGCCATCTGGAAGGCGGCCTTGCGTGCCTTGGCGGCGCGTTCCAGGGCCTCGTCGCTGAGGATCACGCGGATCGAGACGGGTTTTTCCGCGGACTGCGCGGCGTCGCGGTCTTGTGCCGCGTCGGCGTCGCGCCTGACGGTGGCGCGCGGGTCGTTGCCCGTGGGGGCGGGCGAAGGAAGGAGGGTATCGGTGAGCAGGGACTGCATGGCAGGTTCCGGTAAAGCGGTACACGTGGCGTCGTGGCCGGCCCGCAACGGCCGGGGCGACGGCGAGGTGACAACGATATGTACGGCACCCCGGCCGCGCTTCTTTAACCGGGGCGGCTGGGAATTCGTCCGAGAACACGGGCTGGCCCCGCGGCGGCGGTGGTATCTTCTGCCCCATGTCCGTCCGAGATCCTTCCCAGTCCCTGTCCAGCGCGCCGGTGGCGCCAGATGCCGCCAGCGGCGCCGCGCCCGCCGCCCTGCCCTATGTGCACGCGTCCGGCACCACGCGCAGCCTGCATTTTTCCGACAAGGTCATCCAGAGCCGCATGTCCACGCTCAGTCCGGACGCGCTCGACCTGGAATACACGCGGATGATGATGGGATTCGTGCTGTTCGCGCCGGCGCCCGCGGACATCCTGATGGTGGGACTGGGCGGCGGGTCGCTGGCCAAGTTCTGCCATCGCTACCTGGCGCAGTCGCGCATCGAGGTGGTCGAGATCGATCCCGGGGTCATCGCGCTGCGCGATGCCTTCATGGTGCCGCCCGACGGCGCGCGCTTCAAGGTGATCCAGGCCGACGCGGCCGATCATCTGCGCGGCCTGCGCGACGCCGCCGACGTGCTGCTGCTGGACGGCTTCGACGATGCCGGCATTCCGCCGGCCCTGTGCTCGGCGGATTTCTACGCGGATTGCCATCGCGCGCTGCGCGACGACGGCATCCTGGTGATCAATTTCCATGTGAACCATCCGCTGCACCACCACTACCTGGAGCGGGTGCGCGCCGCGTTCGGCGGCGCGATGTTCGAGGTGGTGGACGACGACATGACCAACAGCATCGTTTTCGCCTGCAAGGGCGATCTGCTGGATGATCCTGCGGTGGCCGACCTGAAGCGGCCGGCGGTCATTCCCAAGGATGCCTGGCGCCAGCTGATGCCGACCTTGCGCGTCATCGGCGCGACGCGTGAATTGAAGTGAGGCTGCGGGGGCGTCGTTAACGTCCGGTAGCGCGCGGCGGGGTTTTGTTGCACATGGCGGGACAGCGCCGGCCGGCGCCTTGCTAGCATCCTCGCTTTCCCAGCATCGCCAGGATTGCGCCCATGAGTATCTTCTCCCGTTTCTTCGGTCGTTCCGAATCGCCCGCCGACGCCGTCGCCCTGACGGCCAATCCCGACATGAAGGACGGCCCGAGCCTGCAGGTGGTGTTCGCCGCGCCGCTGGCGCCGCGGGCCGAGGCGCTGACGGCGGCGCTGCGCGCCTATCACCCCGAGATGCGCGAGGCGCGCGCGGAGATCGAACCGGACATGCCGGAATTGTTGGCCCTGGTCGGCTGGGGCAAGCACGTGGTGCGCGTGGTGGGTTTCAACGCGCCCTTCCCCCAGGACGCGCTGGAGGCGTGCGTGGCGCCGGCGCATTATCCCGCCGAGGTCAAGGAGCAGGTACGCAACCATGCCAGCCACGCGCTGCTGTACTATGCCGGCTTCGAGGAAGACCCGCTGGAGCAGTACGTGGCGCTGGCGGCGGTGGCCGGCGCGCTGACCGGACTGCAGGCCGTCGCGGTGTTGAACGAGGATGCCCACACCTCGTTGCCGGCCGCGGTGTTCTCGCGCGAGTCGATGGGCGACGAGAGCCTGGAACTGCTGCGTTCGCTGCCCTTGAACATGTTGTACTGCGGCTTCGTCAAGTACGAGGTGGAAGGCACGCAGGGCGTGTGGATGCGCACCTATGGCGCCGGCCGTTTCGGTCTGCAGGATTTCGCGGTGCTGGCCGAGGGCCATCACCAGGGCGAGCAGTATTCGAACATGTTCAACAACATCATGGCGTACCAGCTGGACAGTGGCGCCGAGCTGGCCGCCGGTCACACCATGCAGATCGGCGAGGCCCGCTACATGAAGCTGCGCGAGCCGCTGGAGGCCGAATATTTCCTGCACGGCCCGGGCGCGGTGCTGGTGACGGAGATCATCGACGCCTCCGAGATCAATCAGCCGGCTGATGCCCAGGACGACTGACGGACGTACCCGGCCGGGCCTTGCGGGCAACAGTTTGAGGGGGTGACCATGAGTGGCGCGCACCCTGGCAGAAATAGGGCCCGCACCGTGCCAGCACCTGAAAAAAACTCATCCGTACGCTGAGCGTTGCAGATGGCCGAGGTTGGTGTTTTTTAGGACGAAATAACCTGCTTTTCCATATCAATTCTAATTATTACGACTGTATGTAATTGTATATACTCATTGCCTGATTCCATCGTTTCACGCTTCGCCCGGCACGGATCGAGTGCCGGGTTTGCAGGAGAAAGGCATGTTGAGCAAGGCAGTAACGCTTGGCGCAGTGACGGTCCTGTCATTGCTGGTGGCCGGTTGCGCCACGGAACGTTCCCAGTCGGTCGCGGTGCCCACGGTCGCCGCGGCCAGCAAGCCCTACCAGGGCGTGCGCAGCCCGATCTCGGTGGGCAAGTTCGACAACCGCACCAACTACCTGCGCGGCGTGTTCTCCGATGGCGTCGATCGTCTGGGCGGCCAGGCCAAGACCATCCTGGTCAGCCACTTGCAGCGCAGCGGTCGATTCCAGGTCATGGACCGCGACAACCTGTCGGAAATTGCCCAGGAAGCGGCGTTCAACAAGAAAGCCAGCCAGATCAAGGGCGCGCGCTACGTGGTGACGGGCGACGTCACGGCGTTCGGCCGCAAGGTGACCGGAGACCAGCAACTGTTCGGCATCCTCGGCCGGGGCAAGGAACAAGTGGCCTACGCCAAGGTCGACCTCAACGTGGTCGACGTGACGACCTCCGAGGTGGTCTATTCCGCGTCGGGCGCGGGTGAATACAGCCTGTCCAACCGCGAAGTCATCGGCTTCGGCGGCACCGCCGGCTACGACTCGACGCTGAACGGCAAGGTGCTGGACCTGGCGATCCGTGAGGCCGTCGACCGGCTGGTCGACGGTATCGAACAGGGCGCCTGGCAGCCCAACCAACCCTGATAGGCAATCCCATGACGAACAATCCGGTGAAGGTTCGCCCGCAGGCGTTCGCGCGTACGGCACGCGTATTGGCGGTGGCTGCCCTGGCGTTGCTGGGCGCGTGCGCGCAGCAACCCAAGAACATGTACAGCTGGCAATCGTACCAACCTTCGGTCTACGCCTATCTGAAGGACGATGGCGCCGACTACGCGGCTCAAAGCCTGGCGATGCAAAAGAACATCGAAACCGCGCGGGCGACCAACATGCAATTGCCGCCGGGGTTCCGCGCGCATCTGGGCATGCTGTACCTGAAGCTGGGCGAAGGGGACAAGGGGCTGGAGCAGTTGGAAGGCGAGAAGGCGGCTTTCCCCGAATCCAAGCCTTTCATGGATTTCCTGCTGCGCAATGCCAGCAAGATTGCGGGCGGCGCCGAAGCGGCCATGCCGCCTGCGTCCGAGCCGTCCACGGCGCCCGCCGCCAAGCCCGCGCCCACGTCCACCAACGCGCAAGCCGCCAAGCAGGGAGCCTGACATGCACACAATCATGCGAATCGCCGTATTGGCGTTGGTTGCGTTGCTGGCGGGTTGCGCCGCGCCGCAGCGCAACGTGGACTACGCCGCCTTCCGCGAAAGCAAGCCGGCGTCGATCCTGGTATTGCCGCCTTTGAATACCTCGGTGGACGTGGCGGCGAGCGCGGCGGTGCTGGCGCAGGCGACCATGCCTCTGGCGGAATCGGGCTACTACGTCGTGCCCGTCGCCGTCATGGAAGAGACCTTCAAGCAAAATGGCCTGACCAACGCGGACGAAATCCACGAACTGCCGGCCGCGCGCCTGCGCGAAATCTTCGGCGCGGACGCCGCGTTGTACATGACTGTCAAGGAGTACGGCTCGAAGTATGCCGTGCTGTCCAGTTCGATCACGGTTTCGATCGATGCCGCGTTGGTGGACCTGCGCACGGGCGCCAAGCTGTGGGATGGCAGCAAGCAGATGGTGCAAGCCAGCAATAGCAGCGGCGGCCTGATCGGCATGCTGGTGCAGGCGGTGGTGGATCAGGTCGTCAATACGCTTTCGGACCGCAGCTATGGGGTGGCGGGCATGACGAACAACATGCTGCTCAGCGCTGGCACGTCCGGCGGGATTCTGTACGGCCCCCGGTCGCCGCACTACGACGCCCAGCCCTGAGCGTATCCGGCCAACCCACACTGCCCTTGCGCCGTTGAGCACGCTGCGAGGGCAGCGTCACATTCGTCATCGCCCGGACGCCCCGGCTCGTTGTGGCACTGCCATGCCCGGGGGCTCGGCCGAACGGTCTGGCCAATCCTGGTTGAAATGCGCGCCGCGGCTTTCCCGGCGGGCGCGGGCGTCGCGCATCATCAGGTCGGCGACCAGGACCAAGTTGTTTAATTCCAGTGTTTCCACGTTGCTGTCGGCATGGCCGCGGTCAGCAAGCATGCGGCGCAAGCCGGCGATGTGGTTGGCGGCGCGTTGCAGCGAGGCGTCGCTGCGAACAATGCCCACCTCGCGGCTCATCATGGCGCGCAGCGATTGCCGTAGCGGGGCCGCGAAAGCGGTTGCCGATGCGTCGTGGGCCGGCGAGGCGCAGGCGGGTATCGCATCGGCCTGCGCGGGAACTTCGGCGCGTTTCGCCACAGAGCCGGCCAGGATGTCGCGCGCGGCGGCGCGGCCGGTGACGACGCATTCCAGCAGCGAATTGCTGGCCAGCCGGTTGGCGCCGTGCAGGCCGGTGCAGGCCGCCTCGCCCACCGCATACAGGCCGGCCACGCTGCTGCGGCCGCGGGTGTCGGTGGCGATGCCGCCGCAGGTGTAATGCGCGGTGGGCGCCACGGGGATCGGCGTGGTCGTGATGTCCAGGCCCAGCGCCAGGCAGTGCGCGTGGATCGCGGGAAAGTGCGCCAGCAGGAAATCGCGCGGGCGGTGACTGATGTCCAGGTAGACGCAATCGAGCGCATGGCGCCGCATTTCGGCATGGATGGCGCGCGCGACGATGTCGCGCGGCGCCAGCTCGGCGCGGGGATCGTGGGCCGGCATGAAGCGGCTGCCGTCCGGCAGGCACAGCCGCCCGCCCTCGCCGCGCACGGCTTCGGAGATCAGGAAGCCGCCGCCGCGCGGATGATGCAGGCCGGTGGGGTGGAACTGGGTGAAGGCCAGGTTGGCGGTGCGGGCGCCGGCGCGCGCGGCAAGCGCGATGCCGTCGCCGGTGGCGCCTGGCGGCGCGGTGGTGGTGGCATAGACCTGGCCGGCGCCGCCGCTGGCGATCACCACGTGGTTGGCGGCGACGTCGCGCTGCAGGCGCCGGTCCAGGTCCAGCAGACGCACGCCTTGGCAGCGGGCGCCGGGGGTGGCGGGCAGCAACAGCTCGACGGCGCAGTGCCGCTCCAGCACCGTGATGGCGGCTTGCCGGCGTACCTGCGCGCCGAGCGCGGCCATGATGGCGCGGCCTGTGGCGTCGGCGGCGTGCGCGATGCGGCGCTGGCCATGGCCGCCTTCGCGGGTCAGGTGCAGTCCCGCGCCATCCATCGAGAAGGCCACGCCTTGCGCCTGTAACCAGGCGATGGCGGCGCAGGCCTGGTCGATGATGGCGCGGGCGGCGTTCGCATCGCACAGGCCGGCGCCGGCGTCCAGGGTGTCGCGCAGGTGGTCGGCCACGCTGTCGCCGGGCCCCAGCGGCGCGGCGATGCCACCCTGCGCGTGGGCGCTGGCGCCGGCCAGCAGCGCGCCTTTGCTGACCAGCGCGACGCGCCGGTGCGGCGCCAGTTCCAGCGCGGCGGCCATGCCGGCCAGGCCGCTGCCGATGATGATGACGTCGAAGGACATGGCGCCGCTCCTGTGGTGTGTGGCGTGTGTTGGCTGGCGCGCGCTTCAGGCCGGTCCGACCCGCTGGAACAGCGCGCCATCGCGGGCCAGGTCGCCGCTGGCCCGCACCGGGCGCTTGCGCGCGTCGGCGAAGTCGAGCATGCGGTCGATGGGGGCCTTGGCGCGCCGCGCCAGGTCCGGGTCGAGCAGGATCTCGTTGGCGCCGTGCTCCAGGGCGTCGATCATGCCGGCCAGGCCATTCATTGCCATCCAGGGGCAGTGGGCGCAGCTCTTGCAGGTGGCGCTGTCGCCGGCGGTGGGGGCGGCCAGGAAGGTCTTGGCGGGCGCCCGCTGGCGCATCTTGTGCAGGATGCCCTGGTCGGTGGCGACGATCAGGCGCTGCGTGTCCAGTGCATGCGCGGCCTCGATCAGCTGCGTGGTGGAACCGATTACGTCGGCCTGCGCCAGCACGGACGCGGGCGATTCGGGATGGGCCAGCACGCGGGCGTCGGGATACTCGGCGCGCATCAGCGCCAGTTCGGCGCCCTTGAATTCGTCATGCACTAGGCAGGCGCCCTGCCACAGCAGCATGTCGGCGCCGGTCTGGCGCTGGACGTAGCGGCCCAGATGGCGGTCGGGGGCCCACAGGATTTTCTCGCCGCGCGCGTGCAGGTGGGCGATCAGTTCCAGCGCGATCGACGACGTTACGACCCAGTCGGCGCGCGCCTTCACCGCGGCGCTGGTGTTGGCATAGACCACCACGGTGCGGTCGGGATGGGCGTCGCACCAGTCGGCGAAGGCCGGCGCGGGACAGCCCAGGTCGAGCGAGCAGGTGGCTTGCGGGTCCGGCATCAGCACGCGCTTGGCGGGGCTGAGAATCTTGGCGGTCTCGCCCATGAAGCGCACGCCGGCCACCAGCAGCGTCGCCGCCGCATGGTCGCGGCCGAAGCGCGCCATTTCCAGGGAATCGCCGACGCAGCCGCCGCTGGCTTCGGCCAGTTCCTGGATGTCGGCATCGACGTAGTAATGCGCCACCAGCACCGCGTTCTCGCGCGCCAGGAGCGCGCGCACGCGTTGCGCCGCCGCGGCGCGTTGCGGGGCGGACAGCGGCGCGGGCACGCGGGCCCAGGCCTGGCCGACCGCGCCGGGATGGCCCACGGCGGGCAGGTCGAATGCGACGGAGCGGACGGGGACGTCGGTCATGGCGGATTCCTTGGGAGGTATAAGTGCTCAGCATGAGCATTTATGGGGCAAAAAAAGAGGCGATCCATTTATGCTTTTATTGAGCATAAAGCAGAT
>NZ_CP017433.1:6059784-6060286 GCF_002082135.1 Achromobacter ruhlandii | reverse complement strand
AGCGGGCCGGCCGTGAGGGGGGCACCGCGTGACCGGGGGCTGTCACGGGCCGGCGGCGTCCTGCGCGGCCGCCGGCGCGGGTGGTCACGCCGGGCAGCCGGCGCGTTGGCGACGCGCCCGCAGGCTGGGCCAGATGCGCAGGAGCAACGCGCCGCCGGCCGCTGCCGTGGCCACCAGGGTCACGCCGGTCCAGCCCCACCGCGCCAGCGCCAGGCTGCCCAGCGCGCCGCCGGCGGCCATGCCGATGAAAACGCTGACCATCAACACGGCGTTGAGCCGGCTGCGGGCGGCGGGGTCGATGCCGTAGACGATGCTCTGATGCGCGATCAGCGCCACCTGGATGCCCAGATCGAAGCCGATGGCGCTGGCGGCGATCAGCCACAGGCCTGACTGCGCGGACAGCAGCGGCAGCAGCGCCATGGTCGCGAACGAGACGGCGGTGAGCGCGGCGCCCAGGCGGCTGACGGCATGGGGGCCGCGCCGGTCGGCGTAGCGTCCCGCC
>NZ_CP017433.1:5900977-6059745 GCF_002082135.1 Achromobacter ruhlandii | reverse complement strand
AAGGCGCCGGCCGCGGCCGCGCCCAGATGGAACGGCGCGCCGTGCAGCATCACCGCCAGCGTCGACCAGAAGGCGCTGAAACCCAGCGACAGCAGGCCCTGCGCGGTGGCGGCGCGGCGCAGTTCGCCGTGCTGGCGCCACAGCCGCGGCAGCGAGCGCAGCAGTTCGGCATAGGGCAGCGTGGTGGTGGGCGTGAACGCCGGCAGGCCGCGCCACAGCGCCGCGCCCAGCGCCAGGATCGATACCGCCGCCACCAGGAACATCGCGCGCCAGCCGAACTGTTCGGCCACCACGCCGCTGATGACGCGCGATAGCAGGATGCCCAGCAGCAATCCGGTCATCACGGTGCCGACGATGCGGCCGCGGTGCGCGGGGGGCGCCAGGGTGGCGGCGGCCGGGACGATGTCCTGCGCCAGGGTGGCTGCCAGCCCAATGGCGAAACTGGCTGCCAGCAGCACGCCGATGGCGGGCGCCATGGCCGCCAGCAGCAGCGCCGCGCTGAGGGCGCCGGCCTTGATCAGGACAATGCGCTTGCGATCGTAGCGGTCGCCCAGCGGAGCGAGCGTCAATATGCCGAACGCATAACCGAGTTGGGTCAGCGTGGGAATCCAGCCGAGCGCGCCGGGGGTGGCGCCCAGGTCCGCGCCCAGGATGCCGAGCATGGGCTGGTTGTAGTAGAGCGACGCGACCGCCAGGCCGGCGCCGATGGCCAGCAGCAGTACCAGTCCGGCGGACAGGTCGGTGGATGGTGGCGCGGGGTGCGCCCGGGTATCAGGGGACATGATGGGAATCCGTTCAGGGGAAGGCACCATGAGGTGCGTACGGCGCAGATTCTGAGCGTGTGGCGGGGCCTTGGGTAGCCGTCCGCCGGGTAGATCCGTTATACGATAGGCGTATGACCATTCCCGCCCTGGCTGCCGCGACCGGCACCGACCGCATGCTGTTGATCGAGACCTTCGTGCGCATCGTGGAGGCCGGCAGCCTGTCGGCCGCCGCGGCGCAGCTGGGCGGCACGCAGCCTACCGTCAGCCGCCGCCTGCAGTTGCTGGAACGGACGCTGGGCGTGCGGCTGCTGCAGCGCTCGACCCATGCCATCCGGCTGACCGAGGACGGCCGGCGTTGTTACGAGCGCGCCAAGGAACTGCTGGCCAGCTGGCAATCGCTTGAGAACGACGTGCGCGGCGCCGGCGAGGAACTGGCGGGCACGTTGCGCGTGGTCGCGCCCCACGCTTTCGGCCAGAACCAGTTCATGGACGCGTTGGCGCAATACCTGCGCCAGTATCCGCGCATGCGGGTCGAATGGCTGCTGCACGACCGCGTGCCGGATTTCATCGCCGAGAACATCGATTGCGCCATCAAGGTCGGGCCGGTGCAGGATCCTTCGGTGGTGGCGGTCAAGCTGGGCGAAGTGCCGCGCAGCGTGATGGCGGCGCCGTCGCTGCTGGCCGGCGGACCGGTTCCCGAGCACCCGTCGGAACTGGCGCGCCTGCCCTGGCTGGCGCTGCGCACGTTCTACCGCGACGAGGTCAGCCTGACGCACGTGGACAGCGGCGAAGTGGCGTGTTTCGAGATCCAGCCGCGCCTGTCCACCGATGGCCTGTATGCCCTGCGCAAGGCCGCCCTGCTGGGCCTGGGGGCGGGCATTGCGTCGGCCTGGGCGCTGCGCGACGAACTGGCCAGCGGCCAACTGGTGCAACTGGCGCCGGCATGGCGCGCCGCGCCCCTGCCCGTGTACCTGGTCTATGCGCCGTCGCGCTTACAGCCGGCGCGCCTGCGGCGTTTCATCGAGATCATGCGCGAGCACCTGCCGGTCGAATTGCGCGCCAGGCAGGACGCGGCCTGACGGCCGGTGCGGGCCATGCGCCGTCTTTCGCGGCCGGTTTGCGACAAGTGGCAAGGGCCGTTGCCAGAATGGCAGGTTCCTTGCATTTTGTGTGGAAAGTGGGCGCTAGGCATTGACCTGGGCATCGGACAGAATTTCTGTACCGAATCATCAGGGGAAAACAATGACGACGCTGCTCACCACCACAGACGTTGCGAAGATCGTGGCCGCACAGGGCCCGCGCAAGGTATTCGAGGACTTGCTGGATTATCTGCTGGCCGATTTCCTGCGCTGGCCGGAGTTCGACAAGAGCGCGCGCGTCGCCAATCATTCGGCGACCGGCGTGATCGAGCTGATGCCCACCGCCGACCATGATCTCTACAGCTTCAAGTACGTCAACGGCCACCCCGGCAATCCGGCGGCCGGCCTGAGCACCGTGATGGCCTTTGGCGCGCTGGCGCAGGTCAACACCGGCGAACCGCTGTTGATCAGCGAACTGACCCTGACCACCGCGCTGCGCACCGCCGCCACCTCGGCGCTGGCCGCGCGCGCCCTGGCCCGTCCGGGTTCGCGCAGCATGGGCTTGATCGGCAACGGCGCGCAGAGCGAATTCCAGGCGCTGGCGTTTCACCACATCCTGGGCATCGACACGCTGCACCTTTACGACGTCGATCCCGCCGCCAGCGACAAGCTGGCGCGCAATCTGGCCGACGTGCCGGGCCTGCGCCTGCGCCGCTTCGGCAGCGTCGCCGCCGCCGTCAAGGGCGTGGATATCGTGACCACGGTGACGGCCGACAAGGCCTACGCCACCATCCTCACCGCCGACATGGTCGAGCCGGGCATGCACATCAATGCCGTGGGCGGCGATTGTCCCGGCAAGACCGAACTGCATGCGGACGTGCTGCGGGCTGGCGCCGTGTTCGTGGAATACGAACCGCAGACGCGCATCGAGGGCGACCTGCAGCAGATGCCGGCCGACTTCGCGGTGACCGAGCTGTGGCGCGTGCTGACGGGCCAGAGCGCCGGCCGCCAGGACGGACGCGACATCACCGTGTTCGACTCGGTCGGCTTCGCGCTGGAGGATTTCTCGGCGCTGCGCTGGCTGCGCGACTGCGCCGTCAGGCACGGCATCGGCACGCGCGTCGAAGTGGCGCCGCGGCTGGCCGATCCGAAGAACCTGTTCGACCTGGTGCGGGGCCGCCAGGCCGCCGCGCAGGCCGCGGCCCGCGCCAGCCAGGCGTTGCTCAGGGATTGAGGCGCCCCGCCGCTATTCGGAGCCTGGCGGTTCGTGCGACACCGGCCGGCCCAGCAGGAAACCCTGGAAATGCGAGCAGCCTTCCTGGGTCAGCCGTTCAAGCTGGGCCGCGGTTTCGACGCCTTCGGCGGTGGTGGGGATGTCCAGGCTGCGGCCGATGCCGTTGATGGCGCGGATGATGGCCAGCGCTTCCCTGCTCGACTCCACGTCCTGGGTGAACGACTTGTCGATCTTGATCTTGTCGAACTCGAAGCTGCGCAGGTAGCCCAGCGATGAATAGCCGGTGCCGAAGTCGTCCAGCGCCACTTTCACGCCGAGCTGCTTGAGCCGGTTCAAGATATTCAGGTTGCTCTCGGAGTTGGCCAGCAACACCGATTCGGTGATCTCCAGTTCCAGCCGGCTGGCCGCCAGGCCGGAGGTGGCCAGCGCCGACTCGACCAGCGAGACCAGTGCGTTGTTGGTGAACTGCGTGGCCGACAGGTTCACCGCCACGGTTTCGTGCGCGTCCCAGGTCATGGCCTCGCGGCACGCTTCGTGCAGGGTGAAGGCGCCCAGTTCGTGGATCAGCCCGGTTTCCTCGGCGATCGGGATGAAGTCGTTGGGCATGATCAGCCCCTTGACCGGATGCCGCCAGCGCATCAGGGCCTCGCGGCCCACGGTGCGCACGTGGCTGGTGTCCTTGATGGGCTGGTAGTACAGCTGCAGCTGCTGCGACAGGATCGCCTGGCGCAGATCCATTTCCATTTCGTGGCGCTTGAGCGCGGCGGCTTCCATCTCGGGCTTGAAGAACGCCAGGCAGTTGCGGCCGTTGCGTTTGGCTTCGTACAGCGCCATGTCGGCGTAGCGCAGCAGATGGTCGGCGCCATCCTCCTGGGCGGTGGCGACGGCGATACCGATGCTGACGCTGACCGGCACGGTGTGGCCATCCACCTGGAACGGTTCGCGCATCGCGTCGATCAGGCGCTGCGCCATCTGGCGCAGGTCGTCGGTTTTCTCGATGCCGGGCAGCACCACCGCGAATTCGTCGCCGCCCAGGCGCGCCAGCGTGTCCTGTTCGCGCAGATTCCTGGCCAGGCGCCGCGACAGCTGGCGCAGCAGTTCATCGCCGCGCTGGTGGCCGAGCGTGTCGTTGACGCTCTTGAAGTTGTCCAGGTCCAGGCTCAGCACGGCGGCGCTACGTTCGCGGCCGTCGGGCGCCAGCGCCTTGAGCAGCCGTTCGCGGAACAGGCGGCGGTTGGGGATGCCGGTCAGGGTGTCGTGGTGCGCCATATAGCGCACCTGGGCCTGGGCCGCGTTCTCGTCGGTGATGTCGTCGGCGATCAGCAGCACGTAGCGCGAGCGCGGGTCGCTGCTATGGAACACCAGCGTGCGGCTGCGCAGCGTGCGCGGGCCGCGCTCGGTGACCACTTCCTCCTGCCCGGCCTCGCGCAGCGCGCCGTCCGAGCGCAGCGCGTCGTTGGTCAGGCGCTCGAAGAACTCGTGCACGCCGGGCGGCAGGCATTGCTGGATGGTCTGCCCCTGCATCCGCTCGCGGCGCGCGCCGAAGGCGGCTTCGGTCTGCCGGTTGGCCAGCAGGATGCGGCGCGACACGGCGTCCAGCACCAGGACGCACGAGGGAATGTGCGAAACCACCGCCTCCAGGAAGCTCGACAACGAGGTCAGTTCGCTGTTGTAGCGTTCGGCCAGTTCCTTGGCGTGCAGCAGCTGCAGTTCGCGTTCGCGGCGTTCGGTGCAGTCGCGCGTGATTTTGGCGTAGCCGATGAGCGCGCCGGCGTCGTCCTGGATGGCGTCGATCACCACATGCGCCCAGAACGGCGTGCCGTCCTTGCGGATGCGCCAGCCTTCGGCCTCGAAGCGGCCCTGCTCGCGGGCGGCCGCCAGACCGCGCGCGGGCAGGCCGGCGGCCTGGTCGGCGGGGCTGTAGAAGCAGGAAAAATGCCGCCCCACGACCTCTTCGCGGGTATAGCCCTTGGCGCGTTCGGCGCCGGCATTCCAGTTGGCGACGGTGCCGTCGGGGTTCAGCATGTAGATTGCGTAGTCAACCACACCTTGCACAAGGTGACGGTACATCACGTCGGAATTGTCGATGATCATGGGGGATTGGGGGGGCGTTGCGGGATGCGCGGCTTTACGTTTACGTCGTGCCGCCGCGATTATTTACCGCCGCCGCGCGAAAAGGCCGATCCTGGCGGATTAAGTCCAATCTTTGCGCGTTGTTGCGCGCTCAGGGCTTCAGGCGTTGCTTCAGGGCCTGTGTGATCATCGGGATGTCGAGGTCCTGGCCCGGATGTTTCTGGCAGAAGTCGTACAACACCGCGATGTAGGCGTTGCCGAGCAGTTTGGTGATGGCGCCCGCCGTGGTGGCGGCGATGGTGCCGCCCACGGCGCTGCCGGCGCCGGGAATGAACTTGAGCAGGCTCGATACCACCGAGCGCCCCACCAGCGTGGCGGCGGACGCGCCCAATGACGAGGTGACCAGCGTGCTGATGGCGGCGGTGTTCAGTTCCATGCCGAAGGTAATGCCGATCTTGGCGATCATGCCGACCTGGATCGGCACCAGGGCCACGGCGTCCGAGAACGGGATCGGCGCGGCGGCGGCCGACGCGGCCAGGCCGGCGGCCACGTTGACCTCTATTTCAGCCCGCTTTTTTTTACTTCCAGGGCCTTCAGGTTGCGGGTTGAGAGTGCGTTGGCATAGGCGCGCTGCTGGGATTCGGGTATGTACCGCGCGGTGGCTTCGATCAGGGCGTCCAGGCCCATCGGCGGCAGGTCCGCGCCCAGTTCCTCGATGTGCTCGGGCAGGGCGCGCACCGCCACCATCTGCCGCGCGCGCGGCAGCAGCGCGCGGGCCTGTTCCAGGAACGGGCTGTTCTTGCGAGCCTTGGTGAGCACGCCGATGACCGGGATGCCGGCGTCGGCCAGCAATGCGCTCAGTTCGACTTCGGCGTCCTCGACGCGGTGGCTGCTGTCCTGGATGCAGAGCCAGGCGACGTGCAGGTGCCGGTCCTGGTCTTCGGCGGCCGCGCGTTCGCGGATCAGGTCGGCCAGCTGCTGGCGCGAGCGCGCGTAGTCGCCCACTTCCAGGCCACGCGTGTCGATGATGGTGAGCGGGTGGCCGGGGCGCGAGAATTCCTGCGTGGTCTGCGTGACCGGCTTGCCGGCGCCGGTCCGGGCCAGGTCGCCGCGGAACACCGCGTTGATCAGCGTGCTCTTGCCCACGCCGGTCTTGCCGGCCACCAGGATGTTGACGCGGCCCGCGCCGCGCGTGGCGGTGCTGATCGCATCGGCGATCGCGTCCTGCAACTGGGGCGTGTCCTGGCGGGGCGGCGTCATGGCTGGCGGGAAGCGTGGAAATCGGGCATGGCTTGATTCTAGCGAGAAATCCCCGACGTGAAATGCCCGGTCTCAGCCATACAGGTGCGCCGCTTCGGGGAAGCGGCGCGCGCGCACGTCCGCCGCGTAGTCGCGGGCGGCGGCCTGGATGCGGTCGGACAGGGCGTCATAGCGTTTGACGAAGCGCGCGGTGCGATCGAACATGCCCAGCATGTCGTCCACCACCAGCACCTGCCCGTCGCAGCCGGCCGAGGCGCCGATGCCGATGGTGGGGCAACCGATGGCCTCTGTGATGGCCAGCGCCAGCGGTTCGACCACGCCCTCGATCACCACGGCGAAGGCGCCGGCTTCAGCCACCGCCGTGGCATCGGCGGCGATGCGGGCGTACTCGGCCTCGCCCCTGCCGCGCGCGCCGTAGCCGCCAAGGATGTTGACGGCCTGCGGCGTCAGGCCGATGTGCGCCATGACGGGAATGCCGCGCGCCGAAAGATAGGCGATGGCGGGCGCCATGGCCTGGCCGCCCTCCAGCTTGACGGCGCTGGCGCCGGTTTCCTTGAGGACGCGGGCGGCCGAGCGGAAAGCCTGTTCCGGGCTTTCCTCATAGCTGCCGAAGGGCATGTCGACCACCACCAGCGCCTGGCGCGCGCCGCGCGCGACGGCGGCGCCGTGCGCGATCATCATGTCCAGCGTGACGGGCACGGTGGACGGCAGCCCATAGATGGTCTGCGCCAGGCTGTCGCCCACCAGCAGCGCGTCGCAGTGGGGATCGAGCAATTCGGCCATGCGCGCGGTGTAGGCGGTGAGCATGACCAGCGGCTCGGCGCGCTTGCGGGCGCGAAAGGCCGGGACGGTCATGCGGCGCGGCGCGGCGGCCGCGGAATTCAGGGTGGCGGTGGTGGACATGCGGGGCTCCTGGGATGCGGTGCGTCGGGCCCGTGGGCGGGCGCGGCGCGCGGCACAGGTATATCACGGCGTGGCCTCGGGCGTAGTCAGCAGGGCCGCGCGCATGTCTTCGAGAAAGGCCGCGGCGATGTCGTCGAGCTGGCCGCGGCGCTTGGCCACCATGCTGATCTCGACGTCGTAGTGGTAGGTGTCGGCATCCAGCGCGTGCAACAGGCCGGCCGCCACGTAGGGCGCTGCATAGTGTTCGGGCAGGTATCCCAGGTGCGCGCCCGACAGGATCAGGATCAGCGCGGCCTCCATGTTGTCGGCCTCGGAGGTGATGTGGCGCGGCCGGCCGGCGAACGAGGACTCCGGCAAGGGATAGGTGCGCCAGGTCCAGTCGGCGTCGGCCAGGTCCTGCTCGGTGACGCGGCCGGCGCGCGCCGCCAGCGGATGGGTGGCGCCACAGTAAGCGATCTGGCGTTCCTGGAACAGCGTGGTGTAGTCCAGCATCGGCACCCGGTGCAGGAAGTAGCCGATGGCGACTTGCATCTCGTCCTTGAGGATCAGCTCTTCCAGCTCGCGCGGACTGCGGATCAGCACCGACAGGCGCACGGCCTCGTCGCGCCGGCGGAATTTCTGAATGGCCTGGCCGATGCGCGCGTTCTGCGCCATGGTGGCGTTGCCGATCAGGCCCAGCGTCAGGTTGCCGACCAGCTGCCGGTGCATGTTGCGCGCCTGCGCGCTGAAGTCGTCCAGCGAGGCCAGCGCGCGCCGCGCCAGCTTGTCGAAGCGCTGCCCCTTGGCGGTCAGGCGAAAGCCGCCGCGGCCGCGTTCGCACAGCGTGAAGCCCAGGCGGGTCTCGAGCGTGGCGAGCTGGCTGCTGATGGTGGACTGGCCCACGCCCAGCAGGGCCTGCGCGGCCGACACGCCGCCCGCGTCGACGATGGTGAGGAAGACGCGGATCAGGCGCAGGTCGAGGTCGGAAACGGTCGAGAGCATAGGGTAATCACGGACGAAACATTGATGGATATCGATGTGAATTTTCCGAACTAGGCATGGATGGAAAAAGTCCGGATTCCTATTATTCCACCGGTGTTGCCGATTCATCCCGGCGCCGGTGCCGCCGGCGGCCAAGGAGCGATCGGGGGTCCGGAAAACCGATTTTTCCAGATTCACTTCTACGTAGATAGTTGTTTGGCCGGCGGCGGTGATTCAGCGCGCGGATCGCGCGCGACGAGACAAGGGGAAGGACATGTTTGTCGACATCGGCGTGGTCGTGGCCTATCTGGCCGCGATGCTGCTACTGGGCTGGTACGGCATGCGGCGGGCCAGGACGCACGAGGATTTCCTGGTGGCGGGCCGCAATCTCGGACCGGCCTTCTACATGGGCACCATGGCGGCCACGGTGCTCGGCGGCGCCAGCACCGTCGGCACGGTGCGGCTGGGGTATGTGCATGGCATCTCCGGCTTCTGGCTGTGCGCCATGCTGGGCCTGGGCATCATCGTGCTGAACGTGTTCCTGGCCCGGCCGCTGCTGAAGCTGCGCATCTTCACCGTGACGCAGATCCTGGAGTTCCGCTACAGCGCGCGCACCCGGCATGTCAGCGCGCTGGTGATGATGGCCTACGCGCTGATGCTGGCCGCGACCTCGGTGATCGCGACCGGCACGGTGATGCAGGTGCTGTTCGACATGCCCTTCTGGCTGGCGATCCTGGTGGGCGGCGGCGTGGTGGTGGTCTATTCGGCGGTGGGCGGCATGTGGTCGCTGACCCTGACCGACATCGTGCAGTTCCTGATCAAGACCGTCGGCCTGATGGCCGTGCTGCTGCCGATCTGCCTGTCGCGGGTCGGCGGCTGGGACCAACTGGTGGCGAAACTGCCGGCGGCCAGCTTCGCGCCGACCGCGATCGGCTGGCCCACCATCGTGACGTATTTCCTGATCTATTTCTTCGGCATCCTGATCGGCCAGGACATCTGGCAACGCGTCTTTACCGCCCGCAGCGAGCGGGTGGCGAGGCTGGCGGGGGCGGCGGCGGGGCTGTATTGCATCGTCTATGGCCTGGTGGGCGCGCTGATCGGCATGACGGCGAGGGTCTTGCTGCCCGACCTGGATAACGTCAACAACGCTTTCGCCGCCATCGTGCAGGCCGAGTTGCCCGCCGGCATCCGCGGCCTGGTGATCGCGGCGGCGCTGGCGGCCATGATGTCCACGGCCAGCGCGGCGATGCTGGCGTCTTCCACCGTGTTGGCCGAGGACCTGCTGCCGGCCTTGCGCGGCGGCCGCGGCTTCACCCATGTGCGCAGCCATCGCCTGATGACGCTGCTGGTCGGCCTGGCCACGCTCGGCATCGCGCTGGTGGTCGATGACGTGCTGGACGCGCTTACCTGCGCCTACAACCTGCTGGTCGGCGGCATGCTGGTGCCGATCCTGGGCGCCATCTGGTGGCGCCGTGGAACGACCACGGGCGCTATCGCCAGCATGCTGCTGGGCTGCGCCACGGCGATCGGCTTCATGATCCGCGACGGCCTGGCCGCCAACACGCCGATCTACGCCAGCCTGGCCGTCAGCGCCGTCAGTTTCATCATCGTCAGCCTGATGGGACAGGCGGCGGCGCCGGTTCACGGCGATTCATCTTCCAGGAGCACCCCATGAGTTTCACCCCCGAGAAGCTGGCCGCGTTGCGCGCCCGGTTCGGCGGCGCCAACGAAGCCGTCATCCACGATCCGCACTTTCGCGCGGTGGCGGCCAACGTCATCGACGACAGCGGCACGCGCAGCGCGCCCTATGCCGGGATGCCGACACTGCTGGACGCGCCGGCCCGGCAGGTCGACTGGAGCCGGCCGGATTTCGGCGACCTGCAGGTGGCGCTGCTGGGCGTGCCGATGGATCTGGGGGCCAGCAATCGCAGCGGCTGTCGCTTCGGGCCGCGCGCGCTGCGCGCCATCGAGCGGGTCGGGCCGTACAACCACGCGCTCAAATGCACGCCGGTGCGCGAGCTGCGCGTGGCCGACATCGGCGACGTGCCGATGCGCAGCCGCTACAGCCTGGAACAGTCGCACGAGGACATCCACGCGGCCTACGAGAAGATCGTGGCGGCCGGCGTCACGCCGCTGTCGGTCGGCGGCGACCATTCCGTGACGCTGCCGATCCTGCGCGCGCTGGGGGCGCGGCAGCCGGTGGCGCTGGTGCATTTCGACGCGCATTGCGACACCGGCGGTCCGTTCGACGGCAGCCGCTTCCATCATGGCGGGCCGTTCCGGCAGGCGGTGCTGGAAGGCGTGCTCGACCCGACCCGCACGATCCAGATCGGCATCCGCGGCTCGGCCGAGTACCTGTGGGAGTTCTCGTACGAATCCGGCATGACCGTGATCCATGCCGAGGACATTCCGCGCCTGGGGGTGGACGCCATCATTGCCCAGGCGCGGGCCGTGGTCGGCGACGCGCCCGTGTATGTGTCGTTCGACATCGATTGCCTGGATCCGGCTTTCGCGCCCGGCACCGGCACCCCCGAGGTCGGCGGCGTGACGGTGCGCGAGGCCCAGGCCATGCTGCGCGGATTGGCGGGCCTGGACATCGTCGGCGGCGACCTGGTGGAGGTGGCGCCGTCCTACGATGCCACCGCCAACACGGCGCACGCGGGCGCGCAGATCCTGTTCGAGATCCTGAGCCTGATGCGCCTGCGCGGCGCGCGCTGATGCGCCGGCGTCAGGGCGCCGTGGCGCCCTCGCCCGCCACTTGCAGCAAGGTGTAGCGCCGGCTCGAGTACAGCGGCGTGACCTGTCCGCGCCAGGTCGCCAGCAAGGTGGTCGCCTCGCGCCTGCGCACGGCGAGGAATACCCGCTGGCCCGGGGCGGGCAGCACCGCGGTCAGGGCTTGCGGACCGTCCACCAGGTCGGCCGTGTCGCGCGAATAGTACCGGGCGGAGAACGGGCGGCTGCCGACGAAATAAAGCCGATCGCCGCTTTGCATGGCGGCTTCGGCGCGCTGCACCAGTTGCTTTTCCGTCTTGTAGTGCGTCGGCAGCAGCCAGGCCAGCAGGGCCAGGACCAGCGCGGCGGCGGGCGCCAGCGTCATGCCCGCCAGCATCAGGCGTCCCTGGCGCGCGTCACGCCATTGCGCCACCCGCATGCCGAGCGCCAGCGCAACGGGCGGCAGCGCCGGCAGCACATAGGTCCACAGGATGTTGCCCGACAGCGTGAAGAACGCCGGCGTGGCCAGTGCCCACGTCAGCAGATAGGTCTGGTCGGGGTCGCGCGCCGCCGCGGCCACGCGGCGTCCCAGCGGCGCGTCGCGCCGGGGCCACAGCAACAGGCCGAGCCAGGCGGCGCCCCACGGCATGGTCGCGAGCAGCCAGTCCAGCCAGATGCTGCCGTAGGGGCGCTCGTGGGCCGAGCCGTAGCGGTCGCCCTCCCATCCTGGATCGACGAAGCGCAGGATGTGTTCGCCGAGGATGAAGTAGCGCAGGAATCCCGGCGTCTTCAGCTCGGCCGCGATGTACCAGGGCAAGGTCAACGCCAGCGTCAGGACGATGCCAGCCGTCCACGGCAATGCGCTCAACTGCGCGCGCGCGTTGCGGTGCCACAGCATCCAGGGCACGATCGCGCCGCTGGTCAGCACCAGCGCCAGCGGCCCTTTGGCGAGCAGGCCGATGGCCAGCCCGGCGAAGAAGCCGTAGCGCCAGAGTGGCCGCGGATCGCGCGGCGCCAGCAGGAACGACACCATCGACAGCGTGATGCCCAGGGCCAGGAAGGCGTCGGTCAGCACCGCGCCGGCGCTGGCGTACGGCAGCAGCATGGTGGCGAACAGCAGCGTGGCCCAGCGCGCGGCCTGTTCGCCGCGCAACTGCCGCGCGCAGCGGTGGACCAGCGCCAGCACCCCCAGCATCGCCAGCCAGGACGGCAGGCGCACCGCCAGTTCGGACAGGCCGAACAGGCGGATGGACAGCGCCTGGGCCCAGAAGGCCAGCGGCGGCTTGCCCCAGAACGGTTCGCCGGGTTCGAACCAGGGCGTGATCCAGTCGCCGGTCGTCGCCATCAGGCGGGCGATCTCGGCGTAGCGCGGCTCGGACGTGTCCGCGAACGGCATTGCCGCCATGGCCAGCAGCCGCAGCGCCAGGATGCCGATCAGGCCCAGCAGCAGGCCCTTAGTAGTTAACCGCATGCGGACCCTTTGCGGCTTCGGCTAGCGGCATGGCCATCGTGGCGCTGCCTTGTACGTCGCGCACCAGGTAGACCGGGCGCTGCTTGGTTTCCATATAAGTCTTGCCCATGTACTCGCCCAACAACCCGATGGTGATCAGCTGGATGCCGCTCAGGAACGTGATCATGGCCATCAGCGAGGGATAACCCTGGACGTCGTGGCCGTAGATCAGTGTCTTGAAGATGATGATGATACCGAACAAGGCGCCCAGCAGCGCGGCCGTCATGCCCGCGATCGTGGCCCAGCGCAGCGGGGCCGTGGAGAACGACGTGATGCCCTCCAGCGCGAGCCGCAGCAGCGCAAAGACGTTCCACTTGGTGGCGCCGGCGGCGCGCGGCGCGCGGTCGTAGTCGATGACGCGCGTGGGCATGCCGATCCAGGCATACAAGCCCTTCATGTAGCGGCAGCGTTCAGGCAGCCGCAGCAGCGCGTCGACCGCGCGCCGGCTCATCAGGCGGAAATCGCCGGTGTCCGCCGGGATCGCGGCCCGGCTCAGGCGGCTGAGCAGGCGGTAGTAGGCATAGGCAGAGGCGCGCTTGAACCAGTTTTCGCCGGCGCGGCTGCGGCGCCGCATGCAGACCACGTCGGCGCCTTCGCGCCAGGCCCGCACCATGTCCGGGATCAACTCCGGCGGATCCTGCAGGTCGGCATCCAGCAGGATCACGGCGGCGCCCGAGGCATGCTTCAGGCCGGCCGTCATGGCGGCTTCCTTGCCGAAGTTGCGGCTCAGCCGCACCAGTTTCAATCCGGCTTCGCGCGCCATCAGGCCCGCCAGGTATTCGGCGCTGCCGTCCTGGCTGCCGTCGTCGACGAACACGATCTCCCACGGCTCGCCAAGCGCGTCCAGGACCTGCCGCAGCCGCGCGTGACACAACGGCAGCACTTCGCGTTCGTTCAGGAAAGGGATGATGATGGAGATTTGCACCGGGCGCGGCTGGGCGCGCGGCGGGGTCGGGATATCGAGATAGGGACGCATGGTCTGGGTACTTTTCAGTCGATCGGGCGGGCCGCGCCGGCCGTGCGGCGCCGACGTGCCACCACTCTATTGAGCCGCCCTCGACAGCGCGCTGACGGTCACATTACATTTGCGCAAGCTCGGGCCCGCCACGGCGATCATCCGGCCGCCGGCCGCTCCTGGCGCCGCGCCTCGCTCTCGGCCAGCTCCACCTCTTCGGCATCCTTGCGGTGCATCAGCCGGTACAGCGCCGGCAGCACCAACAGCGTCAGGATGGTCGAGGAAATGATGCCGCCGATGACCACCGTGGCCAGCGGCCGCTGCACCTCGGCGCCGGTGCCGGTGGCGATTGCCATGGGCACGAAGCCGAGCGAGGCCACCAGCGCGGTCATCAGTACCGGCCGCAGCCGCGTCAGGGCGCCCTCGCGCACCGCCTGGTCGAGCGGCTTGCCGGATTCGCGCAGCGAGCTGATGAACGACAGCAGCACCAGGCCGTTCAGCACCGCCACGCCGCACAGCGCGATGAAGCCCACCGCCGCGGTAATCGACAGCGGAATCCCGCGCAGCCACAGCGAGATGACGCCGCCGGTCAGCGCGAAGGGAATGCCGGTGAATACGATCAGGCCGTCCTTGATGTTGCCGAACATCGCGAACAGCAGCCCGAACACCAGCAGCAGCGCCGCAGGCACGACGATCCGCAGGCGCTGCGCCGCCGATTGCAGCTGCTCGAAGGTGCCGCCCCAGGCGGTCCAGTAGCCGGCGGGCACCTTGATCTTCTCGGCCAGCGCCGCCTCGGCGTCGGCCACGAACGAGCCCAGGTCGCGGCCGCGCACGTTGGCGCTGACCACGATGCGGCGCTTGCCGTCTTCGCGCGAGATCTGGTTGGGGCCGGGCGCCAGGTCGAAGGTGGCTACTTCCGACAGCGGGATGTAGGCGGTCTGGGTCTGTCCTTCGCTCCGGGGCAGCGCGATGGGCAGCTTGCGCAGCGCCGGGATGCTCTCGCGCACGGTCTCTGGCAGGCGCACCACGATGTCGAAGCGGCGGTCGCCCTGGAAGAAGGTGCCGGCCTCGCGGCCGCCGATGGCGATGCCCAGCGTGTCCTGCACGTCGGCCAGATTCAGGCCGTAGCGGGCGGCGCGGGCGCGGTCGATGTTGACCGTCAGCACCGGCAGGCCGGTGGTCTGCTCGATCTTGACTTCGG
This sequence comes from Achromobacter ruhlandii, assembly GCF_002082135.1. Lineage (NCBI taxonomy): Bacteria > Pseudomonadati > Pseudomonadota > Betaproteobacteria > Burkholderiales > Alcaligenaceae > Achromobacter > Achromobacter ruhlandii. Next base: position 6,045,094 of record NZ_CP017433.1, on the reverse strand, counting down.
AGGCGCCGGGAATCGCCTGCAACACCTGGGCGACCTCGGCCGCGGAGCGGTTCAGCACCTCGTTATCGTCGCCGAATATCTTCACCGCCACGTCGCTGCGCACGCCGGAGATAAGCTCGTTGAAGCGCAGCTGGATCGGTTGCGAGAACTCGTAGTTGTTGCCCGGAATCCGCGCGGCCTCTTCCTGGATCGCCTGCAACAGCTCGGCCTGGGTCTTGCGCGGGGCGGGCCACTGATCGCGGGGCTTGAGCATGATGTAGCCGTCGGAGATGTTGGGCGGCATCGGGTCGGAGGCGATCTCGGCGGTGCCGGTGCGGGCGAACACGCGTTCGATCTCGGGGAATTTCTGCTTCAGCCGGGTCTCCAGCTGCTTCTGCATTTCCAGCGACTGGCTCAGGCTGGTGCCGGGAATGCGCAGCGCCTGAATGGCGATGTCGCCCTCGTTCAGATTGGGGATGAACTCGCTGCCCATGCGCGCGGCGATCACGCCGCACACCGCCACGAACAGGGTGGCCGCGGCCAGCACCAGCGGCGTGCGGCGCAGGGCCAGGTCCAGCAGCGGCGCGTAGCGGCGCCTGGCCCACAGCATCAGGCGGTTTTCCTTTTCCGAGACCTTCTTGCCGATGAACAGCGCCACCGCCGCCGGCACGAAGGTGACCGACAGGATCATCGCGCCCAGCAGCGCCAGCACCACGGTCAGGGCCATGGGATGGAACATGCGCCCCTCGACCCCGCTGAGCGCGAAGATCGGCAGGTACACCACCATGATGATCAGCTGGCCGAACAGCAATGGCCGGCGCGCCTCGCGCGCGGCGGCGAAGACCTCGTGGAAACGCTCGCTGCGTGTCAGGGGCCGGCCCTGCTGTTCCTGCGCGTGGCTCAGGCGCCGCACGCAGTTCTCCACGATCACGACGGCGCCGTCGACGATGATGCCGAAGTCCAGCGCGCCCAGGCTCATCAGGTTGGCGCTGACCTTGTAGGTGACCATGCCGGTGAAGGTGAACAGCATCGACAGCGGGATCACCATGGCGGTGATCAGCGCGGCGCGGATGTTGCCCAGGAACAGGAACAGGATCACGATCACCAGGGTCGCGCCTTCCAGCAGGTTCTTCTTGACCGTGGCGATGGCCTTGTCGATCAGGTTGCTGCGGTCGTACACGGTGACGGCCTGGATCCCGGCCGGCAGGGTCTTGTTGATGGCGTCGATGCGCGCCGACACCGCCCGCGACACCGCGCGGCTGTTCTCGCCGATCAGCATGAAGACGGTGCCCAGCACCACTTCCTGGCCGTTGTCGGTGGCCGCGCCGGTGCGCAGCTCGCGGCCGATGCCGACCTCGGCCACGTCGCGGATGCGGATGGCCTGGCCGTCCACGGCGGTCAGCACCACGTCGCGGATGTCGTCGATCGAGCGCACCTGGCCCGGCGCGCGGATCAGGTACTGCTCGCCCTTGCGCTCGATGTAGCCGGCGCCGACGTTGGCGTTGTTGCGGTCCAGCGCCGTCATGATGTCGGTCAGCGACAGGCCGTAGGAGGCCAGCCGCTCGGTGTCGGGCGCCACCTGATATTCCTTGGCGAAGCCGCCGATTGAGTTGATCTCGGTGACGCCGGTGATGTTGCGCAGCTGCGGCTTGATGACCCAATCCTGGATCTCGCGCAGGTCGGTCGGCGTGTAGGGCGTGCCGTCTTCCTTCTTGGCGCCCGGCTCGGCCTCCACCGTCCACAGGTAGATCTCGCCCAGGCCGGTGGAGATCGGCCCCATGGTCGGCGTGATGCCTTCCGGCAGGCTCTCCTTGGCTTCCTGCAGCCGCTGGTTGACCAGCTGGCGGGCGAAATAGATGTCGGTGCCGTCCTGGAAGATCACCGTCACTTGCGACAGGCCGTAGCGTGACAGCGAGCGGGTCTGCTGCAACCCGGGCAGGCCGGCCATGACGGTTTCGATCGGATAGGTGATGCGCTGCTCGGTCTCCAGCGGCGAATAGCCCGGCGCGCCGACGTTGATCTGCACCTGCACGTTGGTGATGTCCGGCACGGCGTCGATGGCCAGCCGGGTGTAGTTGTAGACCCCGATGGCGGCGACGCCCAGGGTGACGAAGATGACGAGCCAGCGCTGCTCGATGGCGAAGCGGATGAGGCGTTCGAACATGTCTGCGTGCTCCGGCTCAGTGCGCGTGGCTGGCGCTGGCCTTGCCCTGCTCGGCCTTGAGCACGAAGGCGTTGCGGGCGACGTAGCGGGTGCCGGCGGCCAGGCCCGACAGCACTTCGACCTGCTCGCCCGAGGCGCGGCCCAGCTTGACCGGCCGCGCCAGGAAGCCGTCCGGCACTTCCACGTACACCACCGATTCGTTCTCGACGGTCTGGACCGCGTCGGCCGCCACCGCCACCGCGGCGTCGGCGCTGCTGGTGACGACGTTTACCGAGACGAACAGGCCCGGGCGCCAGGCCATGTCGGGGTTGTCGAGGGTGACGCGGGCCGTGGCGGTGCGGGTCTGCTGGCCCAGCAGCGAGCCGATGTACGACACCTCGCCCCTGGCGCGGCCCGAGAACGCCGCGGAGTCGACGCTGGCGGCCTCGCCCACGCGCACGTCCTGCAGGTCCTTGGGCGCGATCACGAACTCCGCCCAGACGGTGCGCAGGTCCGATAGCGTGAAGATGCTGGCGGTGTCGGCCAGCGCCTCGCCCAGGGCGATGTGTTTCTCGACCACCACGCCATCGAACGGCGCGCGGATCTCCAGCCGGCTCAGGTCATTGGACTGCGGCGGCGCGCCAATGGCCGCCAGCTTCTGCGCGGCGTTCTGCACCGCGATCTGGGCTTCCTGCAGCGCGGTGCGCGCCTGCTGGTAGTCCTGCTCGGCCGAGACTTTCTCGCGCCACAGCTTGAGTTCGCGCTGGTGGGTGGCGGCGGCCAGGTCGCGGCGCTTGCTGGCGGCCAGCCATTCGCTGCGCAGCTCCGACAGCGCGGTGCTGGACAGCGCCGCGAGCAGGTCGCCCTTTTTCACTTGCTGGCCCAGGTCCGCCGATACCTCCTGCACCACGCCGGCCAGTCGCGGCACCACGTGCGCGGTGCGGTCGGCGTTGAACTTGATCTCGCCCGGGAAACGCGACGCGGTTTCCAGTTTGGCGGGGCCGGCCGTTTCGATCCCGAGGCCGGCGGCCTGGATCTGCTCGGCGCTCAGCGTGATCTTGTCTTCATTGTGATCGGCGGCCGCTTCGGCGTCGCCGGCCTTGGCCTGCGGCGCGGCGTCGGCGGCCGGGTGACGGTGTCCGTCGCCGGCGGCGTCGGCCTGGGCCGGGCGTGGCAGGGCCAGCGCCAGCAGGCAGGCGGCGGACAGGGCGGCGGCCAGCGCCGGTCGGGAAAAGGCGGAAAGCGCGGTGTGCATGGTCATGGGAGGAATAAGGTCAACGTCCGAGAATGCGATCGATGTCCGCCGCCGCCTGATAGGCGCTGGCCAGGACGTTCAGGTAAGCGATGTTTCCTTGGGACAGCGTGCGCTGCGCGTCCAACACTTCCAGGAAACTGACCTTGCCGGCCTCGAAGCCCTTGCGGGCGCTCTCGTAGGCCTCGTTGGCGCCGGGCAGCACGGTGCTGCGGTACTCGCGCACCGAATTGGCGGCCAGGTCGAATCGCGACACGGATTGCAGCAGGTCGGCGGTCAGGCGCGACTCCAGCTCGCGGTACAGGTCCTGCGCCTTGTATGACTGCATCGTGGCCGAATAGACGTTGCCCTGGTTGCGGTCGAACAGCGGCAGGGGGATCGATACGCCGAACTGCGCCTTGTTGCGGCCCTGTTCGTTGTCGCGCGCGACGCCGGCGCTGAGCGTGATGTCGGGATAGCGCTTGCTTTTCTCGACCTCCAGCTGGGCCCGTCCCAGTTCGACCGAGAGGCGGCCCGCCTCCATGCGCGGCGAGGCGGCCAGCGCGGCGCGCAGGTCGTCGATGGCGTCGCGCCGTGGCAGGGCCTGAAGGTCCGCGCTGACCCGCGCGAAATCCGCTTCCGGCGCGCCCCACAACTGCCCCAGCTTGCGCCGCGCCGCGTCCAGCGCGGAGTCGGCGGCGCGGGCTTCGATGCGCGAGTTGGCCAGTTCGACGCGGGCCTTGCTGCTTTCCAGCGGCGGCGCCTTGCCGGCCGCCACGCGCCGTTCAGCCAGGCGCAGGGCGTTCTGGGCAATCTCGACCGTGCCCTGCGCCACCCGTACCGTTTCCTGCGCCACCGCTACGTCGAAGAAGGCGGCGATGACGGCGGCGCGCAGGTCGGCGCGCGCGCTGGACAGATCGCGCCGGGCGATGTCGCGCGCCAGGCCGGCGGCCGTGATGCGCGCGCCGCGCTTGCCGCCCAGCTCGACCGGCATGCTCAGGGCGGTGGTGGTGGTGCGGGTGCTGCGGCGGTTGTCGTCGATGCCGACTTCGAGGCTGGGGTTGGGGATGACGCCGGCCTGCGTGACCTGGCCTTCGCTGGCCGCGGCCTCGTTGCGCGCGGCCGCCAATAGCGGGCTGCGTTCATAAGCGGCGGCCAGCGCCTGCTCCAGTGTCAGGGCGGGCGCGACTTGGGAGGCCGGCGCGGCCGCCCCGGGGCCCGCCTGGCTCCAGGCGGGCGAGAGGAAGACGGCGGCCGCCACGAGGAGCGGTATCGGGGATAAACGCATGAGGTCAACCAAGGGAGGGCGCCACGGACTCGGGCTGAGACAGGCATTGGTGGGCACTCTATCCAACGGGCCTCGTCAGATCCTCGACAGAAAAATGACATTTCCGTAAGGTTCGCGCGCCTTACGAATTCGTAATCGGCGTGTTGGCGAATTGACGTGGTCGTGTCCGTAGAGTGTCTTCACCGCTTAACAAAAAGCGTGCAGGCGCGGCGTCCTGGCCGCCCCGGCAAGTCACCGAAACTGGGAGATATCCTCATGAAGCAACGCATCGTCGCCACCCTTGCCCTGTGCGGCGCCCTGGCCGTGCCGGCCCTGGCCAGCGCCAACAGCACCTGGCACCCGACCAACACCGAGATCGGCTACAGCATCGCGCCGGACCATGCGGCCATGGGCAAGACCGGCGAGCAGGTCGCCAGCGAACTGGCCGCCGCCAAGGCCGACAGGCGCCAGTGGTTTTTCACCTACTACAACCTGGGCAAGCCGGGCTGGGCCAAGCAGGGCACGTCGCGCACCCGCGCCGACGCGCTGGCGGAAGTCGAGGCGATGACGCCGGCCGAACGCGCCCGGCTGGACGCGATCTATACCCCGGGTTGAACGCGCCCCGTCGTTTCCGCGCCGTTCGCGGCCAGCGCGCCGCGGGCGGCAACCGGTGCGGCCCGGCCGCCGTCGCCGTCCCGCGCCCTGGCGCGTGGACGGCGGCTGTCGTATTCCGACGCCGCGAACGTAGAATAGGGTGGCACTGCGTCGCGGTTCGTCCCTTTCTCCATCCGGGGCCTCATGAAAATACTGGTCATTGAAGACGAAAAGAAACTCGCCGAATACCTGCGCCGCGCGCTCACCGAGCACAGCTACGTGGTCGATGTGGCGATGGACGGCGTCAGCGGCCTGCACCTGGCGCGCGAAAGCCAGTACGACCTGATTCTGCTGGATGTGATGCTGCCGGGCATGGACGGTTTTTCGGTGCTGCACGAACTGCGCAAGACCGACCGCGTGCCGGTGCTGATGCTGACCGCGCGCGACAAGCTGGAAGACCGCGTCAAGGGGCTGCGCGATGGCGCCGACGATTACCTGGCCAAGCCTTTCGCCTTGTCCGAACTGCTGGCGCGGGTGCTGGCGCTGGGTCGTCGCAGTGGCCACAACGTGGCCGAGGCCGGCGGCCAGAATGTGCTGCGCATCGGCGACCTGGAACTCGACCTGCTGCGCCGGCGCGCCTATCGCGCCGGCACCCGGCTGGACCTGACCGCCAAGGAATTCACCCTGCTGGCGCTGCTGATGCGCAAGCAGGGCGAGGTGCTGTCGCGCCTGGAGCTGGCCGAGCAGGTCTGGGACATCAACTTCAACAGCAATACCAATGTGGTCGAGGTGGCGGTGCGGCGCCTGCGCGGCAAGGTCGACGACCCGTTCGAAAAGAAGCTGCTGCACACCGTGCGCGGCATGGGCTACGTGCTGGAAACGCGGGACGATTGATGCCGGCGCCGCGTCCCCGGTCATTGCGCCGCTGGCTCACGCGCTGGCTGGCGATCCTGACGTTCGCCGGCCTGGGCCTGGTGTGCGTGGCGGTCTATTGGGCCACCAATCGCAATCTGTCGATCCGGCAGGAAGCGCTGCTGGCGCAGAAGATGGAAGTGATCAAGCACCTGGTCGAGGAGAACGCGGCCAAGGGCGATTCGGCCTCGCTGCGGCATAAGCTCGATGACTTCTTCTACGGCCGGCCCGATTTTTCGCTGGCGCTGGAGATCGATGGCAGAAGGGTGGTTTATGGCCTGCCCGATGACAACGACGCCGGTCACGACAGACGCATCAATTTCACGCTGCCGGTGCCGGGCTCGCCCGGGGGCTCCATGAATGCGGAACTGGTGCTGGATATCACTTCCGACCTGCACCTGCGGGCCGCGCTGGCCTGGACCCTGTTCGCCTGCGCGCTGGCCGGCGCCATCGTGGTGTCGGCGCTCGGCACGCGGCTGGTGCGGCGCGCCATGGCGCCCGTCGACGAACTGGGCCGTCAGGCCGCGCGGCTGTCGCCCGACCGCATCGGCGAGCGGCTCGACGAAAGCCACCAGGCCGAGGAGATCCGGCCGCTGGTGCACCAGTTCAATGCGGTGCTGCAGCGGGTGGAGCGCGCCTATGTGCAAATGGAAGGTTTCAACGCCGACGTGGCGCACGAGCTGCGCACGCCGCTGGCGACGCTGATCGGCGAGACCGAACTGGCGTTGAGCGGCCGGCGTTCGGAGCAGGAGCTGCGCGAAATCCTGGGATCGAACCTGGAGGAACTGCAGCGGATGTCCGGCATCGTCAACGACATGTTGTTCCTGTCGCAGGCAGACCGCGGCGCGCAAGCGCGCGGCGCCTGGATCCCGAGCCTGGCGCAGGTGTTGTCGGAGGTGGCGGACTACCATGAAGCGGAAGCCATGGACGCGGGCCTGTCGTTCGCGGTCTCGGGCGAGGCGGCGGCGCAGGCCGATCGCCCGTTGCTGCAGCGGGCGGTCTCCAACCTGGTGTCCAATGCCGTGCGCTACGCGCACCGGGGCAGTCGCGTCGATCTGCTGGTCGACCGGGGCGAGGCGGGCATCCGCGTCGCCGTGCGCAACCAGGGCGATCCCATCGGCCAGGAGCATCTGCCGCGGCTGTTCTACCGCTTCTACCGCATGGACGCGGCGCGGCCCTTCGATGCCAATCACCATGGGCTGGGACTGGCCATCGTCGCCGCCATCGCCCGCATGCACGGCGGCAGGCCGTTCGCGTGCTCGGAGGGCGGCGTCGTCACCATCGGCTTCTGGATTGCCGACCGCCACATTACAGAAAACTAATCTTCCTGTGCGGCTTCTGTTGGCATGCCTTGCCTAGACTGCTTCTGTACGCCGGCCGCGCCCCTGTGAGGGTGCGCGGGTCCGAGCGCGATGGAGCTTTTATGCAGCGATGGAAGCGGGCGGCATGTGCCGCCATGGTGACGGCGGGCCTGGCCGCGGCCTGGCCCGCATCGGCGGCCCGGCCGGCGCCTGGCCTGGACGGCGCCGCGGCGTTGGACTGGCAATGCGACGTGCCGGCCGAGGCGCGGCGCGAGTTCGCCGCGCGGCGCGCGCAGGGCGCAACGACGCGCGAGGAAGTGCGCGCCGACGTCGAGGTCTGGCGCGCATCCGGCATGGCGCAGCTGTCGCGCGCGCGTCCCTTGCCCGACGTCTTCAGCGAGCGCTATCGGCAACACTACGCGACGTATCTGCGGATGCGCGGCGGACCGGAATTCGAGGCCGCGCTTTGCAGGGAGTTGCAGGATGCGCGCTGAACCGGCGCCGCCGGCGGCGCGGCCATGCCGCACAGCATGGCCTGCCTGGGGTAGCGTGGTTACTCGCTATACGTCTTGGTGCTGTAGAGGCTGATCGGCAGCAGGTTCAGCACCGGCAGGCCGGACACCGGATCCTTGGCCTGCTTGTCGATGTAGGCCTGCAGCACGTCGGCATCCAGCACGCCGATGTCCTGGCGCCGCGCCGCCGGCACGTTGGCAAGGGTCTTGTAGCCATCGCCGCCGGTGGCGTTGAAGCTCAGCACGAACAGCTTGTAGGTGCGGTTCAGGTCCAGAGGCAGCCAGTTGCCGCTGGCGCTGTCCAGCACTTCGATGTTCGACACCCGGCTGCCCTGGGCCAGGGCGGCATTCACGTCCCAGCGCAGTCCGCCCGCGTACGGGTAAGGGCCGGTGGAGCCGCCCGGGCCGTAGACCGCCTGCATGCCGTCTTCCAGCATGCCCTTGACTTCGGCGCCGGTGATATCCAGGCGCCAGAGCATGTTGCCGAACGGCACGACCTCGATCACGTTGGCCGCCGTCACATTACCCAGCAGCGGCACGCGCACGCCGCCACCGCTTTGCAGGGAAATGTCGGCGCCGCCGTAGTTGGCATTGGCCACTTCCAGGTAGGCCTGGGCCACCAGCTGCTGGATGTCGCCGCCGTGCAGGCTGACGTTGCCCAGCGTGTTGCAGGCGACACTGGAACGGCCGTAGTCGCGCGAACCGGGGCCGCCGGGCACGCGCCGCGAGCACAGCTCCTGCGGCACCGTGGCCACCAGGCTGGCGCTGAACGCGTCAACCTTGGCCTTGAAAGGCTGCAGCACGGCGGTGGCTTGCGGGTCCGGCGCCTGCACCCGCAGGAAGCCGCTGGCGGCCACGTCCGCCAGGATGGCGGCCTGGTCGGCCGCGGCGGGCGTCGCGCCGCCGATCTTGAAGGCATCGCCCACCAGCACGTGCGGCGTGCCGGCGCAGGCCGTGACATCGCCGTTGGCGTCGAAGCTGACCTTCAGTTCGCCGACCACCTGCGAGTATTCCCAGGCCTGCACCAGACAGACGCGTTTGCCGTCCTTGTTGCGCAGTTCGGTGGGGTATGGGCCGGCGGGCGAGCCGACGCCATAGGTCGACAGGGCGGCCGGTCCCAGCAGGGTGTGCGAATCTCCACCCACCACCACGTCCACGCCGCTCAGGTTGGGGATGATCTGCTTGTCGTACTCGTAGCCGATGTGGCTCATCACCACGATCTTGTTCACGCCCTGCGCGCGCAGGGCATCGATCTGTTGCTGCGCGGCGGCGGTTTCGTCGGAGAACAGCGTGCCGGGGTCGGGGCTGGACGACTGCTGCGTCTTGTTGGCGATGGTCAGGCCGACCACGCCGATCGGCTGGTCGTCGCGCCGCAGCACGATGGAAGGCTTGACCATGCCGGGCGCGCGCGCCGGGTTCAGCGCCGAGTTGGCGCCGAACGTCACGTTGGCGCTGAGCACGGGCGTCTGGCAGGTGCCGGCATGCAATAGTTCGATGAAGCGTTTCAGGCCGCTGTCGCCCTTGTCGAATTCATGGTTGCCCAGCGTCATGGCGTCGAAGCAGACCGTGTTCATCAGGGCCGCGTCGGCCTCGCCCGGCTCGCCGGCGCGATTGAAGTACAGCGTGCCGGTGGTGGCGTCGCCAGCGTGCAGCTTGAGCACGTTGGGCGCCTGCGCCGCCAGCGCCTGGAACGCGGCGGTCACGCGCGGGAAGCCGCCGATGTCGTCATTGACCGCGACGCGCGAACCCGCGGCGTTCAGCAGCTTCAGGTCTTTCTTCTTGCTGTCCAGGTTGGAATGATGATCGTTGATGTGCAGGATCGTCAGTTCCATCGGCCGGCTGGCGACCGGCGCCGGCTCGGGCGGCGGACTGGCCGGCGTCTCGTCGTCGTCGCCGCCGCCGCAACCGGCCAGCAGGGCCACCAGGCTCAATGCGGCCGCGCCGGCCGTCCTCTTCCACGTGATCATTCGCGCGCATCCCTCTGTCTTCGGAGGGCGCATGGTCGCGGGCCGAGATTACGCGAAGATGAATGACGGGCCTGTCATATTTGGCGCGGCGGCTGTCGCCGACTTGTCATGAAAGAAAGCGGGCCCGGCGCATGCGCGCCGGGCCCGCGGAAACCTCAGCCGGGCGTCAGTAATGGATCACGGTGCGGATCGACTTGCCTTCATGCATCAGGTCGAAGGCTTCGTTGATGCGTTCCAGCGGCAGCGTGTGGGTGACGAACGGATCCAGGTCGATCTTGCCGCTCATGGCATCCTCGACCATGCCCGGCAGCTGGGTGCGGCCCTTGACGCCGCCGAAGGCCGAGCCGCGCCAGACGCGGCCGGTGACCAGCTGGAACGGGCGCGTGCTGATTTCCTGGCCGGCGCCGGCCACGCCGATGATGATGCTCTCGCCCCAGCCCTTATGGCAGCATTCGAGCGCGGCGCGCATCACGTGCACGTTGCCGATGCACTCGAACGAGAAGTCCACGCCGCCGTCGGTGAGCTCGACGATCACTTCCTGGATCGGCTTGTCGTGGTCCTTGGGGTTGATGCAGTCGGTGGCGCCCATGGCGCTGGCCAGCACGAACTTGTTCGGGTTGGTGTCGACCGCGATGATGCGGCCGGCCTTGGCCTGCACCGCGCCCTGGATCACCGCCAGGCCGATGCCGCCCAGGCCGAACACGGCCACGGTGTCGCCTTCCTTGACCTTGGCGGTGTTGTGCACCGCGCCCAGCCCGGTGGTGACGCCGCAGCCCAGCAGGCAGACCTTTTCGTGCGGCGCGGCCGGGTTGATCTTGGCCAGCGAGATCTCGTTGACCACGGTGTACTCGCTGAAGGTGGAGCAGCCCATGTAGTGGTAGAGCGGCTTGCCTTCATAGCTGAAGCGCGAGGTGCCGTCGGGCATCACGCCCTTGCCCTGGGTGGCGCGCACCTTCTGGCACAGGTTGGTCTTGCCCGACAGGCAGAACTTGCACTCGCGGCACTCGGCCGTATACAGGGGAATGACGTGGTCGCCCGGCTTGAGCGAGGTCACGCCTTCGCCGACCTCGACCACCACGCCGGCGCCTTCGTGGCCCAGCACGGCGGGGAACAGGCCTTCGGGGTCGTCGCCGCTCAGGGTGAAGGCGTCGGTATGACAGACGCCGGTGTGGGTGATCTGCACCAGCACTTCGCCGCGTTGCGGCGGGGCGACGTCGATTTCAACGATTTCCAGCGGCTTGCCAGGGCCGAATGCGACGGCTGCGCGTGATTTCATGAGGGGCTCCAGAAGGTCGGATGGGTTATTTGAGATAAGAGCGGACGATGCGCATGACCTGGTCGATCTCCGCTTCGGGTTCGAGCGCCGCGCCGGGTCGTGCGCCCTGGGCGGATTGCAGGAAGGTCTCGCGCAGGTGGCTTTCGAGCACTTCGGCCATCAGCCCCGTGGCCGCGCCGCGCAGGGCCGCCAGCTGCTGCAGCAGCGCGCCGCATTCCGTGCCTTCGTTGACGGCGCGCTCGAGCGCCAGGGCCTGGCCCTGGATGCGGCGCAGGCGCGTGGTGACGCGCTTTTTTTCTGCGGGGGAATGGGGCACGGCGGCCTCCGGATGGATACAGGGGGGGAGTATAAGCCGGCTGACCGGGTGCGTCCAGCGCGGGCGGCCTGTCTGTACATGTCCAGCCGACCCTTATAATCGGCATTCGTCCCACGGCACGACACAGGATACCCCTTGGCTTCTCCCCCGCCCCGTTTGCCGGCCCAGCCCTCGGCCCTGCCGGCGCCGCTGTACGCACAGCTCAAGCAGATGATCGCCCAGCAGATCCGCAGCGGCGCCTGGCCGGCGCACTACCGCGTGCCTTCGGAAAGCGAGCTGGTGCAGGAGCTGGGCTACTCGCGCATGACGGTCAATCGCGCGCTGCGCGAACTGACGGCCGAAGGCCTGCTGGTGCGCATGCAGGGCGTGGGCACGTTCGTGGCCCAGCCCAAGACCCGCTCGGCGCTGTTCGCGGTCAACAACATCGCCGACGAGATCAGCGCGCGCGGGCATCGCCACCACGCGCGCGTGGTGCGGCTGGCCGAGGAACCCGCCGGCGGCGAGCAGGCCGCCGCGCTCGACATCCGCGAGGGCCAGCCGGTGTTTCATTCGCTCATCGTGCACTACGAGGACGACGTGCCGATCCAGCTCGAAGACCGCTACGTCAATGTGCGCCTGGCGCCAGACTATCTGAAGCAGGACTTCACCCAGCACACGCCCTATGAGTACCTGACGCGCGTGGCGCCGCTGACCGAGGGCGAGCACGTAGTCGAGGCCATCGTCGCCAAGCCGCGCGAGTGCCAACTGTTGCAGATCGAGCGCAGCGAACCCTGCCTGCTGATCCGCCGGCGCACCTGGTCGGGCGAACGCGCCGTCACCCTGGCGCGCCTGATCCATCCCGGTTCGCGCCATCGTCTTGAAGGAAAATTCTCCACATGATCCCGTTCGATGTGCGCCTGTACCGGGCACAGGATTACCCGCGCATGCCCTGGCGCAATGGCGGCGGCACCACCCAGGAAGTGGCCTGCAACGATGGCGGCGACAGCGCCGCGTTCGAATGGCGCCTGTCCATCGCCGACGTGGCCCAGGATGGCGGGTTCTCGTCGTTCAATGGCCTGCAGCGCATCATCACGGTGCTCGAAGGCGCCGGCATCGCCTTGACCGTCGACGGCCAGGCGCAGGCGCCGCTGCGGCCGCGCCAGGCCTACGCGTTTTCCGGCGATGCGCGGGTCGACTGCCGCCTGCTGGACGGCGCCATCCGCGACTTCAATCTGATCTACTCGCCGCGTCACTACCGCGCCCGGCTGCAGTGGATCGGCGGCGTGCGCGAGTGGGCGTTCCATAGCGCCGCCAGCACGGTGTTGCTGCTGAACGCGGGGCAGGCGCTGACCGTCCGGCGCGACGGCCGCGCCTTGCCCGAACCGGCGCGCTACGATTGCCTGCATATCGAACAGCAGGCCGCGGCGCGCGAGGACGGCCGCGATGATCTGGCGGAGTACCGGCTGGCGTCGGCGTCGATGCTGGACGCCTGCCTGATCGAACTGCAGCGGCGCCACGGTTGAACGGCCTCAGCCACTGATCGGTCTTTTTTGTACGGGAAATCCCTGACCGCAAAACGACTCCGTCGGACTTGTATATACAAGCATAGGCATCCTATGATTCGGCATCCGCCGCGTTTCACCGCGCGCCGCCCTCGAACACGGAGACTGCCTTGGAAAAATCGAACCGATACCGCGACGTCGAGATCCGCGCCCCGCGCGGCAACCAGCTGACGGCCAAGAGCTGGCTGACCGAAGCGCCGCTGCGGATGCTGATGAACAACCTCGACCCGGACGTGGCCGAGAATCCCAGGGAGCTGGTGGTGTACGGCGGCATTGGCCGCGCCGCGCGCGACTGGGACTGCTACGACCGGATCGTCGAGACGCTCAAGCGCCTGGAGGACGACGAAACCCTGCTGGTACAGTCGGGCAAGCCGGTGGGCGTATTCAAGACCCACGCCAACGCGCCGCGCGTGCTGATCGCCAATTCCAACCTGGTGCCGCACTGGGCCACCTGGGAACACTTCAACGAGCTGGACGCCAAGGGCCTGGCGATGTATGGCCAGATGACCGCCGGCAGCTGGATCTACATCGGCAGTCAGGGCATCGTGCAAGGCACCTACGAGACCTTCGTGGAGGCCGGCCGCCAGCACTACGGCGGCGACCTGGCCGGCCGCTGGGTGCTGACCGCCGGCCTGGGCGGCATGGGCGGCGCGCAGCCGCTGGCCGCGACGCTGGCCGGCGCCTGCTCGCTGAACATCGAGTGCCAGCAGGCCAGCATCGACTTTCGCCTGCGCACCCGCTACGTCGACGAGCAGGCCCGCGACCTGGACGACGCGCTGGCGCGCATCGCTCGCTACACGGCGGAAGGCCGCGCGGTATCGATCGCGCTGTGCGGCAACGCCGCCGAGGTGCTGCCCGAGCTGGTGCGCCGTGGCGTGCGTCCGGACATGGTGACCGACCAGACCAGCGCCCACGATCCGCTCAACGGCTATCTGCCCGCCGGTTGGACCTGGTCCGAGTACCGCGAGCGCGCCCAGCGCGAGCCCGCGGCGGTGGTCAAGGCGGCCAAGCAGTCGATGGCCGTGCACGTCAAGGCCATGCTCGACTTCCAGAAGCAGGGCGTCCCGACCTTCGACTATGGCAACAACATCCGGCAGATGGCCAAGGACGAAGGCGTGGCGAACGCCTTCGATTTCCCGGGCTTCGTGCCCGCCTACATCCGGCCGCTGTTCTGCCGCGGCGTCGGTCCGTTCCGCTGGGCCGCGCTGTCGGGCGACCCGCAGGACATCTACAAGACCGACGCCAAGGTCAAGGAACTGATTCCCGACAATGCCCACCTGCATCGCTGGCTCGACATGGCGCGCGAACGCATCCGCTTCCAGGGCCTGCCGGCGCGCATCTGCTGGGTCGGCCTGGGCCAGCGCGCCAGGCTGGGCCTGGCGTTCAACGAGATGGTGCGCAGCGGCGAACTGTCGGCGCCCGTGGTGATCGGCCGCGACCACCTGGACTCCGGTTCGGTGGCCAGCCCCAACCGCGAGACCGAGGCCATGCGCGATGGCACCGACGCGGTGTCCGATTGGCCGCTGCTCAACGCCCTGCTGAACACCGCGGGCGGCGCCACCTGGGTCTCGCTGCATCACGGCGGCGGCGTGGGCATGGGCTTCTCGCAGCACGCCGGCATGGTGATCGTGTGCGATGGCACCGACGCGGCGGCCGAGCGCATCGCCCGCGTGCTGACCAACGATCCGGGCACCGGCGTGATGCGCCATGCCGATGCCGGCTACGACATCGCCATCGACTGCGCCCGCGAACAGGGCCTGGACCTGCCCATGATCAACGCCACCCGCTGAGCCGGCGGCACGCTGTGGAACAACCAGGGCGCCGCCGGACGGTGTCCACGAGGAGACCTCGCATGCAGCAGGACCGCGCGGCGCAAAAAGTGGCGTTGATCGAACGACGCTCCATCGACTACATCCCGGAGAGCGAGCGCCACGGCCGGCTCTACAGCCAGTTCACGCTCTGGCTCGGCGCCAACCTGCAGATCACCGCCATTGTCACGGGCGCGCTGGCGGTGGTGCTGGGCGGCGATGTGTTCTGGTCGCTGATCGGCCTGTTCATCGGCCAAGTGTTCGGCGGCGCCGTGATGGCCCTGCACGCGGCGCAGGGGCCCAGGCTGGGCCTGCCGCAGATGATCTCCAGCCGGGTGCAGTTCGGCGTCTACGGCGCGGCGATTCCCATCGTACTGGTGTGCCTGATGTACCTGGGCTTCACCGCCACGGGCACGGTGCTGTCGGGCCAGGCCATCGGCCAGCTGCTCGGGGTCAGCGACAGCGCGGGCATCCTGCTGTTCGCCGCCGTCATCGTGCTGGTGACCGTGTTCGGCTACCGCATGATCCACATCATCGGCCGCGTGGCCAGCGTGCTGGGGCTGGTCGCCTTCGTTTACCTGTTCAGCCGCGTGGTCGCGCTGGGCGACCTCAGCCAGTTGCTGCGGATCCGCCATTTCAGCTGGACCGCGTTCCTGCTGGCGGTATCGCTGGCGGCCTCCTGGCAGATCGCCTACGGCCCCTACGTGGCCGACTATTCGCGCTACCTGCCCAGCCGCACGTCGCCGCTCAGGACCTTCCTGGCGGTCGGCGCGGGCTCGGTGCTGGGCGCGCAGATCGCCATGACCCTGGGCGTGCTGGCTGCGGCCATGGCGGCCGGACAGTTCGCCGGCCGCGAGGTGGCCTACATCGTCGGCCTGGGCGGCGCGGGCGCCACGGCGGCGCTGCTGTACTTCAGCATCGCGTTCGGCAAGGTCACCATCTCGACGCTGAATTCGTATGGCAGCTTCATGTGCATCGCCACCATCATCAGCGGCTTTCGCGGCCATGTGGACATCTCGCGGCGCCAGCGGCTGGTGTTCGTGCTGCTGATCGTGGGCGCGGCCACCTGTGTGGCGCTGGCGGGGCAGCATTCGTTCCTGAACGCCTTCAAGTCGTTCATCCTGTTCCTGCTGGCCTTCTTCACGCCCTGGAGCGCCGTCAACCTGGTCGACTACTACTTCATCAACCGCGAACGCTACGACGCGGCCGCGCTGTCGGACCCCGATGGCCGCTACGGCCGCTGGAACTGGCCCGGCATCCTGGTCTACGTGACGGGCGTGCTGGTGCAGATGCCCTTCATCTCGACCAAGCTCTACACCGGTCCGATGGTCGCGCACCTGGGCGGCGTGGATATTTCCTGGATCATCGGGCTGGTGGTGCCCGGCATCCTCTACTTCATCCTCGCCCGCCGCGCCGGGCAACCCGCGCTCCTGCCGGCGCGGCGCGGCCACGATATCGCATGACACCGAAGCCTCATCCTGGAGAACAAGAAATGGATCTGCACCTCAAGCCCGGCCACCTGACGCTGGCGCAATTGCGCCAGGTGTACCAGCAGCCCGGCCGCCTGACGCTGGACCCTGCCGCCCATGGCCCGATCGACGCCAGCGTCGCCTGCGTGGACCGCATCATCGCCGAAGGCCGCACGGCCTACGGCATCAATACCGGCTTCGGCCTGCTGGCCTCCACCAAGATCGCCCGCGAAGACCTGCAGGCGCTGCAAAGCTCGCTGGTGCTGTCGCACGCGGCCGGCGTGGGCGAAGCGCTGGACGACGCCATGGTGCGCCTGATCATGGTGCTCAAGATCAACAGCCTGGCGCGCGGCCGCTCGGGTATCCGCCGCAAGGTCATCGACAGCCTGATCGCGCTGGTCAACGCCGGCGTCTATCCGCATATCCCGCTGAAGGGGTCGGTGGGCGCTTCCGGCGACCTGGCGCCGCTGGCGCACATGTCGCTGCTGTTGCTGGGCGAAAGCCGCGCCCGCTGCGACGGCGAGTGGCTGCCGGCCAAGGCGGCGCTGGCCCGCGCCGGACTGGAGCCGCTGACGCTGGCGGCCAAGGAAGGCCTGGCGCTGCTGAACGGCACCCAGGTGTCCACCGCCTACGCCTTGCGCGGACTGTTCGAGGCCGAGGACCTGCTGGCCGCCGGCCTGGTTTGTGGCAGCCTCAGTGTGGAAGCCATGCTCGGCTCGCGCGTGCCGTTCGACGCCCGCATCCACGAGGCCCGCGGCCAGCCGGGGCAGATCGACGTGGCCGCCGTGTACCGCGACCTGCTGACCGAAGACAGCGAGGTCGGCCACTCGCATGCCGACTGCGACAAGGTGCAGGACCCCTACTCGCTGCGCTGCCAGCCGCAGGTGATGGGCGCCTGCCTGACGCAGATCCGCCACGTGGCGCAGGTGCTGCAGATCGAGGCCAACGCTGTCTCCGACAATCCGCTGGTGTTCGCGGAACAGGGCGACGTGCTGTCGGGCGGCAACTTCCATGCCGAGCCGGTGGCGCTGGTGGCCGACAACCTGGCCCTGGCGCTGGCCGAGATCGGCGCGCTGTCCGAACGCCGCATTTCGCTGATGATGGACAAGCACATGTCGCAGTTGCCGCCGTTCCTGGTGAGCAATGGCGGCGTGAACTCCGGCTTCATGATCGCGCAGGTGACCGCGGCCGCTCTGGCCAGCGACAACAAGGCGCTGGCCCACCCGGCCAGCGTCGACAGCCTGCCGACCTCGGCCAACCAGGAGGACCACGTGTCGATGGCGCCCAACGCCGGCAAGCGTCTCTGGCCCATGGCCGATAACGTGCGCGACATCCTGGCGATCGAGTGGCTGGGCGCTTGCCAGGGCCTGGACTTCCGCGCGGGCCTGAAAACCTCGCCGAAGCTGGAGCGCGCGCGCGGCCTGCTGCGCGAGAAGGTCGCGCACTACGAGAAGGACCGCTTCTTCGCGCCCGACATCGAGGCCGCCAGCCAGCTTATCGCCGGCCGGCAACTGAACGCACTGATGCCGGCGGGCCTGCTGCCCAGCCTGTGACGCTTCCGGGCGGCCGGCGCGCGCCGAGCGGGGCGTCGGCTCCCTGACGCTGGCCGTCCACGGGCGGCCGGCCGCCGCTCGGCCAGAAAACGATACGGAGACAAGGATGGAAACTCAGGAGCGGGATCTCAGGCGAGGCCTGTCGGCGCGGCACATCCGCTTCATGGCCCTGGGGTCGGCCATAGGCACCGGCCTGTTCTATGGCTCGGCCAAGGCCATCCAGGAGGCGGGACCGTCGGTGCTGCTGGCCTATCTGATCGCCGGCGCGGCGGTCTACATGGTGATGCGCGCGCTGGGCGAAATGGCGGTGCGCACGCCTGTGTCCGGCTCCTTCGGCCAGTACGCAACCAGCTATCTGGGACCGGTTGCCGGTTTCGTCACCGGCTGGACCTACACTTTCGAGATGATCATCGTCTGCCTGGCCGACATCACCGCGTTCGGGCTGTACATGGGCTTCTGGTTTCCCGACGTGCCGCAGTGGATCTGGGTGCTGGCCATCGTGTTCTTCATCGGCGGGCTCAACCTGTGCGCCGTGAAGGTGTTCGGCGAAATGGAGTTCTGGCTGTCGCTGGTCAAGGTCGCGGCGATCATCGCGATGATCGCCGGCGGCCTGGGCATCATGCTGTTCGGCATCGGCCTGGGCGCGGACGGCGCGGCCACCGGCGTGCACAACCTGTGGCAGCACGGCGGCTTCATGCCCAATGGCCTGGGCGGCCTGGTGGCATCGCTGGCGGTGGTGGTGTTCGCGTTCGGCGGCATCGAGATCATCGGTATCACCGCGGGCGAGGCCAGGGACCCGGCGCGCGTGATTCCGCGCGCCATCAACGCGGTGCCCTTGCGCATCCTGCTGTTCTACGTCCTGACGCTGCTGGTGCTGATGTCGATCTTTCCGTGGAACCAGATCGGCAGCCAGGGCAGCCCGTTCGTGCAGATCTTCGATAGCCTGGGCATCGGCTCGGCGGCCCACATCCTGAACCTGGTGGTGATTTCGGCGGCGGTGTCGGCGATCAACAGCGACATTTTCGGCGCCGGCCGCATGCTCTACGGCATGGCGCGTCAAGGCCAGGCGCCGCAGGGCTTTGCGCGCGTGTCGCGCGGCGGCGTGCCCTGGATGACGGTGGTGGTGATGACGCTGTCGCTGCTGATGGGCGTGCTGCTGAACTACCTGATTCCCAAGGACGTGTTCGTGCTGATCGCCTCGATTGCCACGTTCGCCACGGTTTGGGTATGGTTGATGATCCTGCTGTCGCAGGTGGCCATGCGCCGCGCCATGCGGCGCGAGGAAGTGGCGGCGTTGAAGTTCCCGGTGCCGTGGTGGCCGGTGGCGCCGATCGCGGCCATCGTGTTCATGCTGTTCGTGCTGGGCGTGCTGGGCTATTTCCCCAAGACGCAGGCCGCCCTGGTCGTGGGCGCGGTGTGGCTCGCGCTGCTGTGCGTGGCTTATCGCCTGTGGGTGTGGCCGAAGGGCCCCGGCGGCGGCATCGGCTTGCCGGCCGCCGAGGGCGCGGATTGAGCCGCCGGCATGGCGGAGGACAGGAGTCTTGCGATGAAACAGGTATGGCGCAATTGCCAGGCGGCGACGATGGCCGGCGGGCGGTATGCGGTGATCGAGCGGGCCGCGCTGGTGACGCGCGGCGAGCGTATCGAATGGATCGGTCCGGAACAGGCGCTGCCCGGTGGCATCGATGCGCCCGAGCATGACCTGGGCGGCGCCTGGGTGACGCCGGGGCTGATCGACTGCCATACCCATCTGGTGTTCGGCGGCAATCGCAGCCAGGAGTTCGAGCAGCGCCTGCAGGGGGTGGACTACGCGGCGATCGCGGCCCAGGGCGGCGGCATCGCCAGCACGGTGCGCGCCACCCGCGAGGCCACCGAGCAGGCGCTGTATGCCAGCGCCCGATTGCGCGCGCTGCAGCTGCTGCGCGACGGTGTCACCACGCTGGAGATCAAGTCCGGCTATGGCCTGGACCTGCCCAACGAGCGCAAGATGCTGCGGGTGGCGCGCCAGCTGGGACAGACGCTGCCGCTGACCGTGCGCGCCACTTGCCTGGCGGCGCACGCGCTGCCGCCGGAATTCGCCGGCCGCGCCGATGACTACATCGACGAGGTCGCGCGCCGCATGCTGCCGGTGCTGGCGGCCGAGGGCCTGGTGGATGCGGTGGACGCGTTCTGCGAGCACCTGGCGTTCTCGCCCGCGCAGGTGGAACGGGTGTTCCAGGCCGCGGCCCAGCTGGGCCTGCCGGTCAAGCTGCACGCCGAGCAGCTGTCGTCGCTGCACGGCGCCAGCCTGGCCGCGCGTCATGGCGCGCTGTCCGCCGATCACCTGGAATACCTGACCGAAGCGGATGTGCGCGCCATGGCCGCGGCCGGCACGGTGGCGGTGCTGCTGCCGGGCGCGTTCTATGCCCTGCGCGAAACGCAAGTGCCGCCCGTCGACCTGCTGCGCCGCCATGGGGTGCCCATCGCGATCTCCAGCGACCTGAATCCGGGCACGTCGCCGGCCCTGTCGCTGCGGCTGATGCTGAGCATGGCGTGCACGCTGTTCCGGCTCACGCCCGAGGAGGCGCTGGCCGGCGCCACCGTTCATGCGGCGCGCGCGCTCGGCCTGCAGGCCAGCCATGGCGTGCTGGCTGCCGGCATGGTCGCGGATTTCGTGGCGTGGGAGATCTCGCACCCGGCCGAGCTGGCGTACTGGATCGGCGGCGAGCTGCCCAAGCGGGTCATCCGCCATGGCCAGCAGGTCTGCGCGACCACGCTGGCCTGAAGCGGGCGCACGGCCGCGCCGGCGACGCCGGCACGGCCGCAACGGCGTTTCAGGCCGACAGCGCCAGCCGCTCGCGCACCGGCAGGGTCCGCTGTTCGTGGTCGAGCACGCTGGCCGGCAGCCGGAAGATGCTGACCGAATGCTGCAGCCGCTGGGCCTGTGCTTCCAGCGACGCCGCGGCGGCTGCGGCCTGTTCGACCAGCGCCGCGTTCTGCTGCGTGACCTGGTCCATCTGGGTCACCGCGGTGTTGACCTGGTCGATGCCCGTGACCTGTTCGTGCGAGGCGGTGGCGATGTCTCCGACCAGCATGGTGAGCCGTTCGATGGCTGCCTGGATTTCCGCCATGGTGCGGCCGGCCGTCTCCACCTGCGCCGCGCCGGCCTGCACCGTCGCGCCCGAGGCGCCCAGCAGTTGCTTGATCTCCTTGGCGGCGCTGGCGCTGCGCTGCGCCAGCGAGCGCACTTCGCCCGCCACCACCGCGAAGCCCTTGCCTTGCTCACCGGCGCGCGCGGCTTCCACGGCGGCGTTCAGGGCCAGGATGTTGGTCTGGAAAGCGATGCCGTCGATCACGCCGACGATGTCCTCGATGCGCCCGGAGTCCTGCGCGATCTCGCGCATCGTGGCCACCGCGCTCTGCACCGCCGCGCCGCCGCGACGGGCGACGTCCGACGCTTCGGCGGCCATGGCATTGGCCTGGCGCGCGTTGTCGGCATTGCTGGTGACGGTGGACAACAGTTGCTCCATGCTCGCCGCGGTTTCCTCGAGCGACGCAGCCTGCTGTTCGGTGCGGCTGGACAGGTCCTGGTTGCCGGCCGCGATTTCGCTGGAACCGGTGTTGATTTCGGCCACGCCGTCGCGCACCGCGTGCACGGTGCGCACCAGGCTGGACTGCATCTCCTGCAGATAGGGAATGAGCTGGCCGACGCAGTTGCCGCCGAAGGGGGCGATGGGCGCGGTCAGGTCGCCGGCGGCGATGTGCTGGAAGTGCTGCTTGATATCGTTGAGCGGCTGCCGCACGAAGCGCACCACGTAGCGGTCGCCCAGGAACAGCAGCAGCAGGGTGATCCCCAGCAGGATGCCGATGCCGAGGTAGGCGCGCTGGCGCGCGGCGACCGCGCTGATGATCAACGTGTCCTCGCGCTCGCGGGCATAGGCTTCATACTTTTCCATGCTCTCGCCAAAGGCCCGGCTGGCCGCAATGATCGGACCGGCGGCGTGGGCGCGCGCCTTCTCGATGTCATCCGCCGCAAGGAATTTGCGTTGCATGGCTATGCCTTCGACAAGGCTGTCGAATCCACGCTGCAGCGGCTCCAGGATGTCGGCGGGGGTGTCGTCACGCGCCGTTGCCAGGAATGTGGCCTGGTGCTTGCGCGCCAGGTCCAGTGCCGCGTCGATGCCGCGGTTTTCCTCGGCGGCGGGGCCGGGCAGGCCGTCGCGCGCGTATTCCAGCTGGCGGGCCAGGCGCAGCCGCGCCCGCATGACCTGGTCGTTCACGCGGGAAAGTGATGAAACTTCGTTCAGGAGTTCATAGCTGTCGGCGAGCGCCTCGCCCGCGCCGCGCAGCCCATTTACGCTGATGGCCGACTGGCCTGCCAGCAGGACGCTGATGATGAGCAGGGTGCTCAGGATCATGCGGCGGATGGTGATGTCTTTCAGGAACTGTGTCATACGCGTCGTTCTGGGGTGTAGGAGACTGCTACACCCCGGACAACGGCCCCGCCCGATCGATATTTAGCCGGTGTTGCACATCTTACGTATATGTCTGGCGGTCCATGATTTATAACGCCACAAAGCGCAATAAATGCCGAAAATTCAGCGGGCGGCGGGCAATTCGGCTGGCTCGACCGCGCCGAAGCGCAGCCGCGCGAAACTGGCCAGGCTGGCCAGCGCGGCGCACAGCCCGCCCAGCCACAGCGCCATCACGGCGCCGTGGCTGCTGGACACGTTGAAGCAGGCCGCCACCAGGGCCGCGCCGCTGGCCTGGCCCAGCAGCCGCACGGTGCCGATCATGCCGCTGGCGCCGCCCGCGCGCGAAGGCGGCGCCGAGGTCATGATGGCGCGCAGGTTGGGCGACTGGAAAAAGCCGAAGCCGGCGCCGCACAGCGCCATGCGCCACGAGATATCCCAGGCCGATGGCGCCGCCGGCAGCAGGGCCAGCGAGGCCATGCCCAGGGCCAGCAGCGCCAGCCCCACGCCGCCCAGCATGCCCGCCGGATAGTGGTCCGACAGGCGCCCGGCGATGGGCGCCATGAACGCCACCACCACCGGCCAGGGCGTGATGAGAAAACCGGTATGCACCTGGGTGTAGCCAAGCCCCGTCTGGAACAGGAACGGCAGCGACACGAATGCCAGCGCCTGCGCCGCGAAGGCGCAGACCGCGGTGGCGGCGGACAGGGCGAACAGCGGGCGGCGCAGCAGGTCGACCGCCAGGATCGGCGCCGGGTGGCCGGCCTGGCGCCGCATCAGCAGCCACAGGCTGGCGGCCGCCAGGCCCCATTCCAGCGTGACGCGCTGCCACGGCGCGCTGTGCGCCAGTTCGTTCGAGCCCAGTACGAACAGCCCCAGTGTCAGCGCGCACAGCGCCGCCGCCAGGCCGTCGAAGCCGTGCGGCGCGCGCGTGGTCTGCGGCAGCCCGCGCAGGCCCAGCCCCACGGCCAGCAGGCCGATCGGCACGTTGATCAGGAACAGCCAGTGCCATGACCCCAGCAGCAGGATGGCGGATGCCGCGGTCGGCCCGGCGGCGAACGACAGGCCCACCACCATCGCGTTCAGGCCCATGCCGCGCCCCAGCACCGGCGCGGGATAGATGAAGCGCAGCAAGGCCGCGTTCACGCTCATGACGCCGGCCGCGCCCAGCCCCTGCAGGATGCGGGCCGCGACCAGCACCGGCAGCGACGGCGCCAGCCCACAGGCCAGCGAGGACAGCGTGAACACCACGATGCCGACCATGTAGACGCGGCGATGCCCGAGGATTTCGCCCAGCGCCGCGGCCGGCAGCAGGCCCGCGACCATCGCCAGCTGGTAGCCGCTGATGACCCAGATGGAGCCGGCGTCGCTAGCCCGCAGGTCGCGCGCGATGGTGGGCAGCGCGGTGTTGGCGATGGCGGTGTCCAGGCTGGCCATGCAGACGGCCAGCATCACGGCCAGCAACGCGCCCAGGCGTTCGGACGCAGGCAGGCCCTGGCCCGCGGGGTGGATGGTGTTGCGTGAGAAGGAGAACATGGGATGCCGCGGCAAGGCGCCGGGGCGCGGGAGGCCGCCGGCTGGGGGGGTGAGCGTTGATTCTAGTGCGACATGCCGATTCAACGCTTCGTCAGGCGCGGCCGTGCAGCCGGCGCGTGTCGGCGGCCGCGGCGCCTGATTATCAGATCGTCCGCGGATAATGCGACCGGGCGGTCACTTTCCCCTGCGTCGGGATAATCATCGAAGCATAATATCCTTGCCGGAAAGCTCTCGAGCATTTGAATGTCTGTTACTAATTGAAATTCTCTAGTGTGCTGAATTACAACAAATTATCCAACCTCGCCTTAATCGTGTTTTCATAGGGGAAATTCAGTTTATTGCCCTTGTTTTTTAATCCGATTGGTGAGAAGTGGTAAGTGCCAGGGGGTTTGGTTTAAACAGATTGTGCCGCGCCGGTTTATTGGCCTTACCATGATTCTTCACGCAGGTCTGACAGTGCAGCAGTATTTCGTGGGAGTGATTCATGAAACGCTTGTCCTTGTGCGCGACGACTCTGACTTTGACACTGGCGCTGGCCGGGGCGTGGCCGGGGGCCGCGCAGGCCCAGACCACGGCCAACATGACCGTGACGCTGACCATTACCGCGAACTGCACCATCGGCGCGAATAATCTGAATTTCGGCAGTCATGGGGTTCTCAGCACGGCGCTGACCAATACCACCACGGTCAATGTCACCTGCACCAACACCACGCCGTATACCGTGGGCCTGAGCGCCGGCACCGGCACCGGCTCCACCTTCGCCACTCGCTATATGCAGGGCACCACCACGGGTAACACGACGTCCGTCGTGTCTTATCAGCTGTACCAGCCCGCGCCCAACCAGACCGTGGTCTGGGGCGACACGGGCACCGCGGATCGGGTCGGCGGCACCGGCAACGGTTCGGCGCAGGCGTTGACGGTGAATGGCACCGTGCCCTCGCAGGCCACGCCCGCGCCCGATACCTATTCGTCCACCGTCACCGCCACGGTGTACTTCTAGTGGCCCGCGCGCTCCGCAGGCTGGCCGGCGCGATATTGACGGTGGCGATCAGCCTGGCGGCCCAGTCCGTCCAGGCCGCCACCCTGCAGATTTCCCCCGTGCTGGTGGACCTGGCGCCGCAACAGGGCGCCACCGGCATCCTGTTGCGCAACCCGGGCACGACGCCGATCTACGGCCAGGTGCGCGTCTATGCCTGGGATCAGGCGCAGGGCGACGATGTCCTGACGCCCACTCAGGAGATCCAGGCCAGTCCGCCGATCATCCAGGTGCCGCCCAATGGCGAACAGCTGGTGCGGCTGGTGCGGCTCGGCAAGGACCTGGCGCCGGTCGAGCAAAGCTACCGGCTGGTGATCGACGAGATCCCCGATCCCTCCACGCCGCTGGTCAATGGCGTGGTGCTGCGCATGCGCTATTCCGTGCCGGTGTTCGTGGCCGGCGCCACGCCGGAGCCCGCGCCGGCCTTGGCCTGGCACCTGTCGCGGCAGGGCAGGGAATGGGTCCTGCGGCTGGACAACAGCGGGACCCGCTATGCGCAGGTGGCGTCGATGCAATTGCTGTCCGGCGCCGACGCGCCGCTGGCGAAAGTGGACGGCCTGCTGGGATACGCCCTGGCCCGCCGCGAGCGGCAGTGGCGCTTTCCCGCCAAACACGACGCGGCCGGCCAGATCAGGATCCGGGCCCTGGTGAACGGCAGTCCCGTCACCATCACGCCGCGAGTCGACTGACTGATTGCGTCCCGCGCCGCCTGCGCGCGCGGGGTAAGAGAAGGCAGCCCATGGCAGTACGCGCGATCCGTGCTTGCGGGCGCTGCGCCTGCCGCCTCGCGCTCACACTGTCCGGCGCGACGGCGGCGGCGGCGGATTTGCCCATCCAACTGGTGTCGTTCGGCAATATCGCCGAGCGCGATGTCTATTTGGAGGTGAGTATCAACGGCGTCAACACCACGCAACTGCTGCGCTTTCGCGACGCGCAGGGCCGGCTGTCCGCCAGTCCCGGCGCGCTGGGTTCGGTCGGCGTGGATGTGGGCAAGCTGGGCGCGCCGCGCGACAGCCAGGTCCCGCTCGATGACATCGCCGGCCTGCGCTATACCTACAACGCCGCCATGCAGACGGTGAACCTGGTGGTGCCGGACGCGCTGCGCCGGCCGTTCGAGGTGGACACCCGCGGCTTGCCGCGGACACCGCGCGCGACCTCGGGCCGCGGGCTGATCCTGAACTACGAGGCCTATGCGCAGACCGATGCCTACAGCAAGGTGTCGATGTACACGGAGCAGCGCTATTTCGATCCGCATGGCACCTTGAACAACACCGGCACCGCCTACCTGGGGGGGCGCGCCGACCGCTACATCCGCTATGACACCTACTGGACCCATTCCGACCAGGACAGCCTGCGCACCCTGCGGATCGGCGACACCATCACCTCGTCGCTGAACTGGTCGCGCTCGGTGCGCGTGGCCGGCATCCAGTGGGGGCGCAACTTCGCGCTGCGCCCCGACCTGGTGACGTTTCCCGTGTCGTCGCTGAGCGCCTCGTCGGTGGTGCCCTCCTCCGTGTCGCTGTACGTCAACGGCGTGCAGCAGTATTCGGGCAACGTGCCCGCCGGCCCGTTCGTGGTCAACCAGATTCCGGGCATCACCGGCTCGGGCCAGGCCACGCTCGTCACGCGCGATGCGTTGGGGCGCAGCGTCAGCACCTCGGTGCCGCTCTACATTGATACACGCATGCTGGCGGCCGGCCTGTCCAGTTACTCCATCGAAGCGGGCGTGGCGCGGCGCCAGTTCAGCGTGCGCTCGTTCGACTACGACAAGCGCCCGGCCCTCACCGCGTCGGGGCGCTACGGCCTGGACGACGCGCTGACGCTGGAAGGGCATACGGAGATGAGCGCCGGCGTCTACAACGTCGGCGCCGGCGCGGTCGTCAGGCTGGGGCAGGCCGGCGTGATCAACGGCGCGCTGTCCGGCAGCGCTGGCCACGACAACGGCGGCCAGGTCAGTCTGGGCTACCAATACGTGGAGCCGGCCTTCAGCGTGGAATTGCAGACGGTGCGCGCCCTGGGGGACTACGGCGACCTGGGTTCGCGCGAGGATGTGCCGGTGCCGCGGCAGACGGACCGGGTCACCTTCTCGCTGCCGCTGACCCCGTCGCAGAGCGTCGCGCTGAGCTACATCGGCTTTCGCATGCCGCAGGTGCCGGCCGCCCGTATCGGGTCGGCCTCGTACACCGCCAACCTGCACAGCCGCGTGTCCATGAACGTCAGCGCGTACAACGATTTCGCGCAGACCAATTCGCACGGTGTCTATCTGGGCTTTTCCATTCTGCTGGGCGACAACACCCAGGTCAATGCCTCGGTCGGCCGGCAGGGTGAGCAGGGCATCTACAGCGTCGGCGCGCAGCGCAATGTGGACTACGGCGGCGGCTGGGGCTGGGGCGTCGAGAACGGGCGCAGCGGCGCCATGCAGTACAACCAGGGCAAGGTGCAGTTCCTGGGCCGCTATGGCCAGCTGACCGCGCTCGGCCAGGACTACGGCGGACGCAGCCAGGCCGCGGTGCAGGCGGTCGGCGCGCTGGTGTTGATGGACGGCGCCTTGACGCCATCGCGCCGCATCAACGACGGCTTCGCGCTGGTCAGCACCGACGGCACGCCGGATGTGGCGGTGCTGCACGAGAACCGCAAGCTGGGCCGGACCAACAGCGCCGGCCATCTGTTGGTGCCGGACCTGAATTCCTACCAGGCCAACCGCCTGTCGATCGATCCGGATGAGCTGCCGGTGGACATGAAGCTGGAGACGACCAAGGCCGTGGTGGTGCCGCAGGCGGGCTCCGGCGTGCTGGTCAAGTTCGAGCTGCAGCGCTATGCGGCGGCGTCGGTCATCCTGCACCTGCCGGACGGCGCCGTCCTGCCCGTGGGCGCGCGCGTGGCGCACGTCGAAAGCGGCAAGCAGTCGGTGGTGGGCTACGACGGCATCGCTTTCGTGGAGGACCTGCAGGCCGACAACCACCTGCGCGTCCAGGGCGGCGGGGTGTCGTGCGCGGTGGATTTCCCGTACCGGCACGACCCGGCGCGGCCGCTGCCCACGCTCGGGCCATTCATCTGCCAGCCGTTCAAGGAACCGGGCCAATGAAGTCGATCCTGTTGATCCTGTCGCTGCTGCTGGGCGCGGGCGCAGCCGCGGATGCCCGGGCCACCTCGTGTTCGCTGGGCGCCGCGACCACCGGCACGGTCAACTTCGGCGCCGTCAATCCGCTGCTCTCCGCCGATACCTTCGCCGACAGCAACAGCGTGGCGGTGACCTGCAATTTCACGGCGCTGGCGTTCGGCGCGCGGCTGTGCTTTTCGGCCGGCGTGGGCACCACCAGTCCCTCGACGGCCGCGCGCGCGCTGGGCGCGGGCAGCTATCGCATGAATTACAACCTGTACACCGACAGCGGCCATAGCCAGGTCTGGAGCAACGCGACCACCTCCGCCCCGACCTCCGTCCTGCTGGCCGGTCCGGTATTGACGACCGGTCCGGCGTCGACCTCGTTCTCCTACTACGCGAAGCTGCCGGGCGGGCAGACCACCGTTTCGACCATCGGCAATGCCAACACCCTGTACAGCGAGACCTACAGCACCACTGTCCGTGTCGACATCGCCTGGGGGTTGCTGTCGACCCTGCTGGTGAACTGCCCCATCGCGGCGCCCAGTCAGACCTTGTTCGTGCCGCTGACCGTGCAGGCCACGGTGCAGAAGAACTGCAGCGTCAATACCGCCAGCAATCTGACGTTTCCACCGCAGGGTCTGCTGAACCAGGCGGTGACCGGTAGCGGACAGATCACCGTGCGTTGCACCAACAACAATGCCTTCGCGGTGGCGATCAACGGCGGCACGGTGGCCAACAACGTGATGGCGCGCAAGATGAAGCACGCGACCGCCGCCGACACGGTCGGCTACCAGCTGTACCAGGATGCCAACTACGCGACCGTCTGGGGCGACGGGGTGACCGGCGGCACGACGTTCAATGGCACGGGCACTGGCGCCAACCAGGCGTTCACGGTCTATGGCCGGGTGCCCGCGCAGGCCACGCCTCGCCCCGGCAACTACAGCGACACCGTCCTGGTCACGATCACGTTTTGAGGTCCGCGCGCGGCTTGACCGGCCAGAACAGCGTGGCCGGCCGCTGCCAGATGCGGCGGCGCACGCCCAGCGCCAGCGCCTTGCGGTCGCCGCGGCGCAGGTTGCGCGATCGCAGCGCCACGTTGAAGGCCAGCGCGAAGCTCACGCCCACGTTGAGGATGCCGGTCAGCGCGGTGCCCGCCACGGCCATCCAGAACGCATGCGTATGCACCACCTCCCAGCCCAGCGCGCCGATGGCCGAGCCGATCTGGCCGGCGCTCAGGGTGACGTGGCGGACCTCGACGGGCGGGCCGAAGAAACTGACGATGGCCGGTCCCAGGCCCAGCATCAGGCCCAGCGAGACGTTGCCGGCGATGCCGGAGATATTGCGCTGCCAGAAGCCGGCCCAGCGCGCCGCGCCGCGCGCGCCCACCAGGTGGCGCAGGCGCCGGTCGTAGGCCATGACGTCGTGCACGCGGTGCAACGCGAACCAGTTGTCGGCCCAGCCCGCGATCAGGCTCGACAGCCACAGCAGCACGCCGGTGGCGGCGGCGTAGATCGGCGTCGGCCCCCAGGCGGAAAACGAATCCAGCGTCGCCTGCGCCTTCTGCGCGTCGATCAGGGGCCGCTGCAGCCAGTGCTGCGCCACCCATTGCACCACCCAGGCCAGGGGGAACACCACCGCCAGGTTGCCCAGGATAGCCGCCGCGTTCGAGCGGATCATGGACAGCGTGTCGTCCAGGAAGGCTTCGCGGCCCTCAGGGGTATTAGCCTCGTCCAGCCGGTGCGCCAGGGCCGGGCCGGTCATCGCCGGCTGCTTGGTGGCCAGGGTGAAGTGGGCGAAGTGGATCGCCAGGAAACCGCCGGCGTAGTTCAGCGAGGCCAGCAGCCCTTCGATGAACTTGTCCAGATGCAGCGAGACGATGAAGAATTTCAGGTAGACGGTCAGCACCATCACCAGTCCGCCGCCGGCCGAGGCCTTGAGCATCGAGAGATACTCGGCCGGATCGCGCGCGATGTAGTGTTCGCCGGTCTCGGCGGTGCGTTCCATCACGCGCCGCGCCAGCTGCGCGAACGACGAAGCCGCCAGGTGACGGATGCTGCTGCGCGCCTGGGTCGAGCGGATCAGCTCGGCAATCAGGTGCACGTACTTGTGGCGCTGGGTCGGGTCCACCCACACGCCCAGCAGCAGTTCGATGCGCGCCAGCCGCAGCTTCATGCGCTCGATCTGGAACACCACTTCGACCGACACGCCGTTCTGTTCCAGTTCGGCGTAGACGTGCTGCGAGGCGGCGCGGCAACTGTCGAGCAGCGCGCGGAACACGTTCAGGCGGCGCGCGAAGATCTCGCGCGGCGTGTCGGGCGGGCTGTCGCAGAGCTCGGCGGCGGCCGCCGCCAGGGCGAAGAACGGGCTTTCGCGCACCCGGCCCGGCAGGCGCGAGCGGATGTCCTGGCTCAGGCCGGTGGCGCGCACCTGGCTGGCCAACACCTGGATGCTGCTGGTGAGCGCCTCCACCAGATGCCGCGGCGGCGGTTCCGGGGCGTCCGGGTCGGCGCGCTCAATGCTGTCGCCGTGGCGCAGCAGGCGCCGCATGCGGGCGCGGGTGTCGTCGTCCAGGGCCTCGATCCAGCTGGCGTCGTGGTCGTTGCGGAAAATCAGCGAAAACAGCCCGAACATGTCGCTGCGGTTCGGCGGCGGCGGCAGCAGCCGCGCCTGGGCCCGCTCCCAGAACTCGCCCCAGAAGCCGGGGTGCGATGCCACGCCCGTATCGCATAGCAGCGACGTGGGATCGTTGTCGCGGACCAGCGAGCGCAGGGTGGCGGCCACCGGCGCCGCCAGCGCCGGATTGTTTTCCAGCACCTGCAGCACGTAGCGCAGCCGCGCATGTTGCGGATGGCGGCCGTCTTCGGCGGGGTCGCGCCCGGGGCGGTCGATCCAGCGGCACAGGTCGACCATCCACAGGTTGCGCTGCGCCAGCGGCGCCTGCGGATCGGCGCCGGCCAGGATCGTATCGAGCTGCGGCCCGCCATGCCGCGACGCGCGCCATTTACGCCAGAGGGAAGTCAGCATGATCGCACCTCGCGGGTCAGAGCGATTCGGGTTCGCGGCGCAGCGAGAAACCCTGCGCCTCGTTCATGGCCAGGTAGCTGACATTGCGCGACACCACCGGCGGCTTGTCGCCGTCATGCAGCGCCAGCAGCCCGTCCAGCACCATTTTGTCGGCCAGGGTCATGCGGTCGATCATGCGCAGGTACTGCATCCAGCTTTCCACCAGAAACACCTCGCGCCAAACGCCCTCGCGTTCCAGGTCGCGGAACAGCTGCCATTGCTGCGCGCCATTGCGCAGCCGCAGCAGGCGCAGCGGCCGCGCCGCGTCGATCAGGGCGGACAGTTTTTCCCTGGGGATCAGGTATTCCACCGCCACCAGCACCGCGCCGTGCTGGGTGTTGAAGCCGGCCGCCGACAACGCCGGTTCGGTGGTGTCGGCGCGCGCCAGCGATTGCGTGTTGACCTGTTCTGGCAGGCGCGAGCGGTACAGCAGCGCGACGGTGATGGCCAGCATCACGCCGGCGGCCGACAACGCCCCGGATACGCCCATGGTGCCCGCGAAGTGGCCCCACATGAACGAGCCGGCCGCCAGGCCGCCGAAGATCGCCGTCTGGTACAGCGCCAGCGAACGCGCCTTGACCCAGTCGGGCACCAGCATCTGCACCGTGGTGTTGTAGGTGGCCAGCACGCCGATCCAGCAGGCGCCGGACAACAGCAGGGCCGGAAACGCCAGCCACAGCGTGCTGGTCAGCCCCAGACCCAGCAGGCAGGCAGCCAGCAGCCCCGCCGCCACGCTCACCAGGCCGCTGGCGCCCCAGGCCGCCTGCAGCCGCCGCACCACCGCACTGCCCAGGATGGCGCCCACGCCCAGCGCGCCCAGCATGTAGCCATACAGCAGCGCGTCGCCCTGTTCATGGGCGTAGGCCAGCAGCGGCAGCAGCGCCCATAGCGCGCTGGCCGACAGGCCGAAGGCGAAGGCGCGCAGCATCACCACCCGCGTCACCGTGGAATGCTGGGTATAGCGCAGGGCCGCCACCACGCCTTCGAACAGCCGTTCCGGCGGCAGCCGCCGCGCCGGCACGTCGCGGCGCCAGCGCCAGATGGCCCAGATCAGGCTGCCGTAGCAGACGCAGTTCAGCAGGAACACGGTGGGCGCGCCGGCGGCGCCCAGCAGCAGGCCGCCGATGGCCGGCCCGACCGCGCGCGCCACGTTGTAGTTGACGCTGTTGAGCAGCACCGCGCTGCCGATATGCTCGCGCGGCACCTGTTCGCCCACCGCGGCCTGCCAGGCGGGCGTGACGATGGCGCTGCCGATGGCGATGCAGAACACCGAAATGATCAGCGTGATGGGATGCAGCAGGCCGATATAGGCCAGGATCGTGATGAAGATGCCGCCGGCCAGCTCCAGCAGCATGCCGACCAGCATGACCTTGCGGCGGTCGTAGTTGTCCGCCAGCACGCCGGTCAGGATCGACAGCGCCACCAGCGGAAAGGCCGCGGCCACCTGGATCATGGCGACCATCAGCGGGCTGCTCTGCTCGGTGGTGATGACCCAGGCCGCCGCCACCGACTGCGCCCAGGTGCCGAGATTGGCGAACAGGTTGGCGATCCAGATGATGCGGAACGCGGGGAAGGCGAAGGGCGATAGCGTGCTGACCCGCAGCACGGGCTGGGGCGGCGCGGCGGGGGTGCCCGGCGAGGTGGGGGGAAGATCGTTGTTGGCCGAGACGGGCTGGAGCATGGAGGCCTCTGTGATCACCCGGACAGGACGGGCGGGGGCCGTCCAATGGTACGCCTATTGCGCGGCGTCCGGATGAAGGCGAGGCGATGCGGCGACGCCGCGCGCCCGATGGGGCGCGCGGCTGGGATCAGGGCTTGGCGCGCGGCGCGGGCGGCGGATAGGCCTGGTTCAGGTACTCGACGATCAGCGGCACCTGCTCGGCCGGGATCGGCGCGCCGTAGGTGCCGATCATCTTCTTGACCTCGGCGTCCCAGAAGCCCGGCGGCATGGGCGGCTGCGACGAAATGTAGTCGACCGAGTGGCACATCAGGCACAGCGTGGCGCCCTGGGCGCCTGGACCGGCGCCGGGGCGCAGGGTGGCGGTTTCCGGTGGCAACTGGATGTCCAGGGCCAGCGCGGGGACGCAGGCGCCAGCGGCGGCCAGGGCCAGGGCGAGGCGGGCGAGTCGGATCATGGCGGTCTCCTCAGGCGGCGTCGACGCGCACGGTTTCGACCACGTTGCGCATGTAGCCAGCCGGGTTCCACAGCGGTTCCAGGGGCTGGGTATCGCCGGCCATGTTGGTGGCGCGCGCCTGCAGCTGATACGCGCCGGCCTGCGCCGGGGTGAATTCGGCGTGCCATTCACGGAACGAATAGCGGCCCAGGTCGCGGCCCAGCGTGGCGGCGCGCCAGGTCTTGCCGCCGTCGGCCGAGAACTGCACGTCGCGGATGCCGCGGCCGCCGTCGAAGGCGATGCCGCGCACCCGCACCCGCGCGCCCTTGGCGACGCGGGCGCCGTCGGCCAGGCTGGTGATGAAGCTGCGCACGTTGTAGCGGCCGATAGGACGCGTCTTTTCCGGCGCCTTGCCCGCCGGCGTACAGGCGCAGTCGTTGTCGGGGATGCGGTAGGCCTTCTGCATCCAGAAGCCATCGAATTCCTTGTCCAGCACCTTGATGTCGGCCAGGTGCTTGACCCAATAGGTGCCGTAATAGCCCGGCACCACCAGGCGCACCGGGTAGCCGTTGAGCATGGGCAGGTCGGCGCCGTTCATGGCGTACGCCAGCATGACCTCGCCGTCGAGCGCGTGGGCCGCGTCCAGCGCCTTGACGAATTCGGGCGTGCCTTGCAGCACCGGCCGGTCCAGGCCCTCGAACGTCACCTGGCGCGCGCCGGCCTGGATGCCGGCCTTTTCCAGCACGCGCTTGAGCGGAATGCCGAGCCAGCGGGCGTTGCCCATGGCGCCGTTGCCCAGCTGGCCGCCGCCCACGCGCGGTTCGAAGAAGCCGCGGCTGTTGCCGGAACACTGGGTCACCGCCACCAGTTCGACCGGCGCGCCGAATTGCTGTTTCAGGTCGGTCAGCGACAATTCCAGCGGCTTGCCCACCCGTCCGCCCACGCGCAACCGGTAGGCGGCGGGGTCGATGGCGGTGGGGATGTTGCCCAGGTGATAACGCACGAAGAAGGCGTCGTTGGGCGTGATCAGGTCTTCGTTGAAGACCGCGAACGGGGTTTCCAGTTGCGGCGGCCGCGAGGTCTGGCGGATCAGGGGACGTTTCTGCGGATAGGCGACCAGGTCGCGCTCGCCATTGGCGAAAGGCAGGGTGACGGTGGCCGGGGCGGCCAGGCTGGTCAGGGCATGGCCGGCCAGCGTGCCGGTCGCGCCCAGCGTACAGGCCTGGCGCAGGAAGCGTCGGCGCCCATCCGGATCGAATGCGCTCATGCTTGTCTCCTCTTGTTTTCTAGTACCCTCGCCTGCGGCGCGGTCGAATCAGGCTACGCCCGCCGGCCTGACAAATGCGTTAACAGTTGCATCGGCCGTTCCAATAACCGTGTTTTCCGCGCCTGGTGCGCACGACCCCTTCATGAAACTGACTTTCAACCGATCGGCCTTCGCCGCGCTGCTGGCCGTGACCGCCGTGGAAGCGCTGATCGCCACCCTGGGCAAGCCCTATCCGCTGCTGCGCGGCTTCGTGGGCGACGTGGTGGCGGTGGGCTGGGCCTATCTGGTGTATCGCAGCTTCATCCGCGCCGGCGTGCTGCCGCTGGCGCTGGCGGCGTTGTTGACCGGCTACGCGGTCGAGCTGGGCCAGTACCTGGCGCGCCACTACGGCTGGCGCCTGGAGCAGCCGGTGCTGCGCGTGATCCTGGGCAGCGTGCCAGACTGGTGGGACATGCTGGCCTACACGCTGGGGTTCCTGCTGGTGCTGCTGCTGGCCGGCGCGCGCCGGATGCGCGGTCCGGACCGCGCGCGCGGCAGCGGCGCTCGGGCCGCCGGGGGCGCGGCCAAGCCTTGAGCGAGGAATATGGCCGGGGGCGTGCCGGGTCGGGGGCGGGGCCGGATTGTGTGGCGCCTGGCTTGCGGCAACCTTCAACAAGCGGGCAGGCCGCGGCCACGCCGCCAGGCACGGGCCAGGGCAGGGACGTCTGACATCGCGCGGCCTCCGGGCAACCACTGCGAGCGGTCCCGAGGCCGGCGGCGCGCCCAGGCGGGCGTGGCAGGGGGAGCGCCCGGATGCGACGCCGGGCGGGCTTAGCCGGCCTGGCCGACCGCTGCGCTCTCGCCGCGCTGCGGGGCGGCTTTCGTCTGCGGGCGCAACCGTGCGTTGCGGAAGGGGGCCAGGCATTCGGCCCAGGACGACGGGAACAGGGGCGTGGCATGGCGAACGGCATCGCGGGCGGCGTAATGCGCCAGCAGCTGCTGGCCGATCGGGGCGTCTCCCAGGGGGTGGCGGGTCTTCATGGTATTTCCGGATTGCATTGAAAGTGTATTCATTGTACCAGGGTAAACCCTGAGGTCCAACCCGG
This sequence comes from Achromobacter ruhlandii, assembly GCF_002082135.1. Taxonomy (NCBI): domain Bacteria; kingdom Pseudomonadati; phylum Pseudomonadota; class Betaproteobacteria; order Burkholderiales; family Alcaligenaceae; genus Achromobacter; species Achromobacter ruhlandii. The sequence continues at coordinate 6,009,570 of NZ_CP017433.1, read as the reverse complement.
GCAGGTTGCGCCAAGTCATTGAAATGATGGGGACCGTCCCCCTTGGTGTGCGCGGCAACGGGAATACCCTAGTCGAACAAAATAGTAGACGGTATACAATGTTCTGCATCGGTCGAGGTTTTCGGCCGGCCCCTCCCCCATAGACCTGGAGCGCGTCATGGCAGAACTGATGAACCGAGATGAATTCCGCACCGCGTTGGAAAACGCGATCAAGGGCAAGAGCGCCAACGCCTCGCCCTTTTCCATTGCCTGGGCCGAAGGCAAGCTCAGCCGTGAGCACCTGTCGCGCTGGGCCGAGAACCACTACCACTACGTCGGCCCGTTCGCCGACTACCTGGGCTATCTGTACGCCCGCACGCCCGACACCTATACCGAGGCCAAGGACTTCCTGCTGGCCAACATGTACGAAGAGGAAATCGGCGGCGACCGCCATACCGACCTGCTGATCCGTTTTGCCGAGGCCTGCGGCACCACCCGCGAGCGGGTCACCAACCCCGACAACATGTCGCCCACCACCCGGGCGCTGCAAAGCTGGTGCTACGCCGTGGCCATGCGCGAAGACCCCATCGTGGCCGTGGCCGGCCTGGTGGTGGGCCTGGAATCGCAGGTGCCGTCGATCTACCGCAAGCAGACCCCGACGCTGCGCGAGAAGTACGGCTTCACGGACGAAGAGGTCGAATTCTTCGACCTGCACATCGTGTCCGACGAAATCCATGGCGAACGCGGTTACCAGATCGTGCTGGAGCATGCCAACACGGTCGAGCTGCAGCAGCGCTGCCTGAAGATCTGCGAGATCGGCGCGCAGATGCGGCTGCTGTATACCACCGCGCTCTACACCGACTACGTGCAGCAGGAAATCGCGCTGCCGGAGCTGGGCCTGGCGGCCTGACACCCGCCGCCGGCGGCGTCGCGCGCACGTCGCGCGGGCGGCCGCGGCGGCCCATCGGATGACCGATACATGCCTACCGTCACATTCCACAAAGGCGGCCAGACCTACACCGGCGAGGTGCCGGACAACGCCAATCTGGTGGTGCGCGCCGGCATCCGGCAGTTTCCGTTCCCGCACCTGCGCTACGAGTGCGGCATGGGCAAGTGCGCCAAGTGCGCCTGCCGCGTGCTGGCAGGGGCCGAGCACCTGCCGCCGGTGAACTGGAAGGAAAAGAAACAGCTGGGCGAGCGCATCGAGTCCGGCTACCGGCTGGCCTGCCAGCTATGGCTGGGCCACGACATCGAGCTGGCGCAGGACGCCGAGGTGGCGCCAGCGCGCGAGCCCGCGGCAGCGGTCGGGCAGCCCTAGCGCCCGCGCCGCGTGTCACGGGACGTCACCGCGTCCCGGCCCCCAAACCCCGATGCAAAGGAACCGCGCATGACCCGCGACGCGAATGACGCCGTGTTCGTGATCCTGACCTCCAAGCCCGGTGTGTACCGCACCGAGGTGGACGCGCAGGCCGAGATCGTCGAAACCTACGACTACGCCTGCGACGGCAGGACGCGCGCCGTGTTCAGCATCGCCCGCCTGCTGGGGCCGGCGCGATTGCTCGTCACCGAGGAAACCCCGCCCTACATCGTCAACCGCGTGCCGTCCAAGTTCCTGGAATCGTTCGTCTCGCTCGAGGCCGCGCGCCGCGAGCTGGCGCACCTGAGCCGTTTCGGCAGCATGCAAACCACCTTGACGCGGCGTCCCGGCCCCGTCGCGGAGCATTGAGCAGCATATGGTCAAGATCACGTTTCTATCGAATGGCGGCAAAGTCGCCAGCGCGCCCGAGAACAGCAACCTGCTGCGGGTGTCGCTGAAGGAACAGGGCGGCATTCCGTTCAAGTGCGGCGGCGGCCTGTGCGGCACCTGCAAGTGCCGTATCGAACAGGGGCTGGAGCACACCGACGCCATCAAGCCCAAGGAACGCAAGCATCTGCGGCCCGAGGATTTCGAGGCCGGCTACCGCATGGCCTGCCAGACCTTCGTGCTGGGCGACGTGGCGGTGTCTTGGGTGGTGCGAGACGGCAAGGGCGTGGTGGTGGACGGCGCCAGCCAGCCGGCGCCGGCGGCGTCCTGATCGCGCGGCCGGGCGGCCGCGCTCAGGCGGCCGAGGAATGCGCCTGGCGCGTGTCGGTGTAGGCCTTGGCGGCGTTGTGCACGTGCTGGCTGGCCAACAGCGCGGCCAGGTCGCCGTTGCCGGCGATGACGGCATTCAGGATCTGCGAGTGCTCGTCCCAGTTCTGCTTGGCGCGGTGCATGTTGCTGGGCGCGAACAGCAGCGCGGTGCGATCGCGCAGCGAGCGCATCAGGTCGGTCAGCACCACGTTGCCGCCTATGGTGGCCAGCATCTCGTGGAATTGGGAATTCAGCGCCAGGAACTTGTCCAGCTGCTCGCTGCGCGCGGCTTCGGTGCCTTCGCGCAGGAACGCCTGCAGGCGTTCGACCGTCTTGTCGTCGCGCCGCTGCGCCGCCAGCTTGGCGTTCAGGCCCTCCAGCGTGGCGCGCACTTCCACCATGTCGTAGGCCACCGCGTCCGACAGCACCGACACCGAGGCGCCGCGGCGCGGCTCGATGGTGACCAGCCCTTCGGCCGCCAGCGCCCGCAGCGCTTCGCGCACCGGGATGCGCGACACGCCCATTTCCTCCGATAGCCGCCCTTCGACCAGGCGGTCGCCGGGGGTGAATTCGCCGCTGAGGATGCGCTCGCGCAGCTTGTCGCGGATGACCGCGAACAACTGCGGATGCTGCTCGCCGATCTTCAGCGGGGCAGATTGCTGCGTGTCTACGGCTTGCGAGCTGACGGGCGTGGTGGTCATGGCGAGCAGGTCTGGTGGAATGGATACAGTCTTCATTGTATTACCGGGCGGCGCGCCGGCGACGGGGGCAAGCGGTTTCAACCGGCCCACAGGGCCTTGGCGATCACGCCCAGCGCGCCCACGGCGCAGGCCCCCAGCAGCACGCCGCGCACCGCGCGCGGCGGCAGGCGGTGGCGCAGGCGTCCGGAAACGGCGAAGCCGGCCAGCAGGAACGGCGCCAGGCTGAGCGCCAGGCCGGCGTGGTAGCCGGTGTAGCGCCGCGCCCAGGCCAGCATCGCCAGCGAGAAGATCGAACCCAGGAACAGCACCATGCCCAGCGTGGCGCGCAGCCGTGGCGGGTCGGCGTGTTGCAGCACCAGGGCGATGGGCGGGGCGCCGACCGAGGTCATTGTGCCCATGATGCCGGAGGCCACCCCCGCGCCGGAAACCCGCCCCGGCGTGGCGACAAAGCGCAGGCCGGCCGCGCTGAGGGCGACCGCGGCGAGGATCATGGCCGCGAACAGCAGGCCCAGCGTCTGCGGCGCGAAGCGCGCCATGGCGTAGATGGCGATCAGGGTGCCGGCGGCGCGTCCGCCCAGGGCGTAGGCGACCGCGTGCCAGTCGATCGCGGCGCGCTCGCGCAGCGCCGTCAGCAGCGAGATGAAACCGCCCAGCGTCAGTAATGGGCCGGGGGCGAGCTGGGGGAAGCACAGCGCCGCCACCGGGGCTGCGAACATGGCGAAGCCGATGCCGCCCACGCCCTGCGCCAGCGCGGCGCCGAACACCACCGCGGCCATGGCGGCGTAATGCCAGAGATCGGGTAGGGAAGCCGTCATGCCGAATTCGTCTTTTTTGTATACGGTAGTCTATTGAAATATCGGCGATGCACCAAGCCAGGGCTTATGCCCCAAGTTAATGCACTGATTTTCCTCGAATATTCATGGAAATTTCAGAGTTATCGCTTTCCCTAGGCGCTGCATATTTCGGTTGGTATAGCCCCAAACGAAATATAGTATACCGAAGTGGCGACCCAACAGCCACGTCGACAAGGGGAATAGCGCATGCAATCGGACGTCGTGCTCAACGCCGCTCACTGGATGTACCTGATCAGCGTTGCCGCGATCATTCTGACGATGATCCTGCGGGCAAACGTGGTGGTGCCATCGGTGATCGGCACTTTCCTGGTGGTGCTGGCCATCACCGGCAACCCGATCAGCGCGCTGATCGGCATCTTCTCGGCCAGCTTCGTGGCCGCCAAAGAGCTTTTCAACATTTTCCTGGTCATCACCTTCATGACCGCCCTGCTCAACGCGCTCAAGACGCTGCAGGCGGACGTGCGCATGGTGCAGCCGTTCCGGCGGGTGATGCGCGGCGGCCATTCGTCGTTCCTCATCATTGCCCTCTGTACCTATGTGATCTCGCTGTTCTTCTGGCCGACGCCGGCGGTGCCGCTGGTGTCCGCGATCCTGCTGCCGGCGGCCATCGCGGCCGGGCTGCCGCCGCTGGCCGGGGCCATGGCGATCGCCATCGCCGGGCAGGGCATGGCGCTGTCGTCCGACTACGTGATCGGCGTGGCGCCCGGCATCAGCGCCAAGGCCGCCGGCGCGGCGGTCAGCGCCGCGGTGGTGGCGGACCGCGCGCTGGTGCTGTCGCTGATCACCGGCGCGGTGGCGTTGACCGTCGCCTACCTGCTGGTGCGCAAGCACATCGTGCCGGCCGACCCGGGCCTGTTGTCGGCCTGGCAGGCGCGCGCCCAGGACGGCAGCCTGGCCGAGATCGAGCACTCAGGATCGTTCGACAAGGCCGAACTCGCGCGCGGCACCATGGGTGCGAACCCGGCGCTGCCGCGCGGCCCGGGGCTGAACGACGAGGAACGGCGCCGGGTGCGCTGGTCGCGCGTGTTCGCGGTGGTGACGCCGCTGGCGTTCCTGGGCGTGATCGCGGTGATGGTGCTGCCGCGGCTGTTCCCGTCGCTGCCTGCGCTGCGCGGCGGCGATGCGGCGGCCCTGGTGGGCGGCGTGGCGTTCGTGGTGATGATGCTGGTGACGCTGGCGGCCGAGGGGCCGCGCAAGATGCTGGATGTTTGTCCCGAGCACGTTACCGACGGCTTCGTGTTCGCCTTCAAGGCGATGGGCTCGGTGCTGCCGATCGCCGGCTTCTTCTTCGTCGGCGCCAACGAGACGGCCGCGCAGATCCTGGGCATGCCGCAGGCCCAGGCCCCCGGGCTGTTGTTCGAAGTGATCTCGGCGGGCCAGCACCTGATCCCGGAGAACCACTTCCTGGTGGCCTTCGGCGTGCTGCTGGTGGGGATGATCACCGGCATCGACGGTTCGGGTTTCGCCGGCCTGCCGTTGACCGGCACGCTGTCGGGCGCGCTGGGGCCGGTTGTGGGGGTGGATCCGGCGACGCTGGCGGCGGTGGGCCAGATGGGCGCGGTGTGGACCGGGGGCGGCACCCTGATCGCCTGGTCGTCGCTGATCGCGGTGGCGGGGTTCGCGCGGGTCCACGTGCTGTCGCTGGTGCGGGCGCTGCTGCTGCCCGTATTGCTGGCGCTGTTCGTGTCCACGATCTGCGCCGTGCTGATCTGGCATTGACGCCGGTTCGGGTTTACGTGGATCGAACCATTTAGATTAAAGTATACAATGTTCAGAAATTACCTCAGACGGCCAATTTCCGGGCATTCCGGCCAGCCCGGCAAAGGAAGGACTTCCGTGGACGAGCTTTCGCAGCAGGAATTTCTGAATCACATCGGGGGCGAATGGGTTGCCTGCGCCTCGGGCGCGACAGTGCCGAACCTGAACCCGGCCGACAGCGCCGACGTGGTGGGACGGTTCCAGCAATCGGACGCGGCCGATGGCGCCCGCGCCGTGGCGGCGGCCGCCGCCGCCTTTCCCGCCTGGCGCGACACGCCGATCTCCAAGCGCGCCGCCATCCTGTTCCGCGCCGCCCAACTGCTGGAGGACCGCGCCGACAGCGTGGCGCGCGAACTGACCCGCGAGGAAGGCAAGAGCCTGGCGCTGGCGCGCGACGAAGTGCTGCGTTCGGCCCAGACCCTGCGCTTCTACGCGGTGGAAGGGCAGTCGTTCACCGGCGAGACCTTCGTCAACGACGATCCGGACATGGTGGTCTACAGCCAGCGCGAACCGCTGGGGGTGGTGACGGTGATCTCGCCGTGGAACTTCCCGATCTCGATTCCGGCGCGCAAGATCGCGCCCGCGCTGATCACTGGCAACACCGTGGTGTTCAAGCCGTCGTCGGACGCGCCGCTGTCCGGCTACCGGCTGGCGCAGGCGCTGGTCGAGGCGGGCCTGCCGCCGGGCGTGCTGAATTTCGTGACGGGACCGGCCTCGAAGGTGGGCCAGGCCATCACCACCGCGCCGGCAGTGCGCGCCATTTCCTTCACCGGCTCGACCGCCGCCGGCGAGCAGATCCACCGCGGCGCCGGCCTGACCACGCGCACGCAGATGGAGCTGGGCGGCAAGAACCCGCTGATCGTGCTGGCCGACGCCGACCTGGATCGCGCGGTCGATCTGGCCGTCAAGGGCGGGTTCTCGCTCAGCGGCCAGGCCTGCACCGGCACCAGCCGGCTGCTGGTCGACCGCAAGGTGCTGCCGGCGTTCACCGACAAGCTGCTGGCGCGCATGCGCAAGCTGACCATCGGCAATGGCCTGGAGGGCAACTTCGACCTGGGTCCGCTGGCCACGCGCAAACAACTCGACACGGTGCTGAGCTACATCGCGCTGGGCAAGCAGGAGGCCACCCACCTGATCGGCGGCGAGCGCCTGGACGGTCCCGGCTTCGAGCGCGGCTATTACGTGTCGCCGGCCCTGTTCACCGACGTGACGCAGCAGATGCGGATCGCGCGCGAGGAGATTTTCGGGCCGGTGCTGGCGCTGATCGCGGTGGATGGCTATGACGAAGCCATCGCCTGCGCCAACGACACCGAATATGGCCTGTCCGCCGCCATCGCCACCAGCGACGCGCGCTACGCCCATCGCTTCGCCCGCGACATCCAGGCCGGCACCGTCAAGATCAACCGCACCACCACGGGCAACCTCATCAACGCGCCGTTCGGCGGCCTGAAAAGTTCCAGCACCTCGACCTTCCGCGAATCGGGCCGGGTCGGGCTGGAGTTCTACACGCAGATCAAGACCGTCTACCGCGCAGGCTGACGGCCCTACCTGGAGTCAAGCAACATGAAGCAGATCTATCGCCTGGAACTCGAAGAAGCGCGTCTCATGGTGCGCGCCGCCATCGCCCGCTCGGAGCAGATCGGCGTGCTGGAATCGGTGTGCATCGTCGATGACGGCGGCTATCCGATCGCGCTGGAGCGCATGGACGGCGCCCGCATCACCGGCCCGCAGATCGCCTGGAACAAGGCCTTCACCGCCGCCGGCCACAAGCGCTCGACGCACCTGTTCACCACCCCGCCCAACGGGCCGGCGCTGCCCGGCAACGAAGCCTTCGGCATCCAATGGAGCTTCGAAGGCAAGTTCGCCGCGTTCGTGGGCGGCTTTCCCATCGTGGTCAACGACGAGGTCGTCGGCGGCGTGGGCCTGAGCGGCGGCAACGGCGAGCAGGACACCCAGGCCGGCCTGGCCGCGCTGGGGGCGCTGGCCGAACTGCTGGAGCCGCGCGGCCTAAAGGTGCTGGTGCAGGCGGACATCAAGAAATAGGCGCCGAACCCCCATGGCATATCGTGTTCATCTGCTGGAGACCGGCCAGACCTTCGAGGCCGAGGCGGGCGAATCCGTGCTGGCGGCGGCCGAGCGCGCCTCGGTGCGGCTGCCGCACGAGTGCACCTTTGGCGGCTGCGGCACCTGCCGCATCAAAGTGGCCGAAGGCGCCGTCGACTACGAGGAATTCCCGATGGCGCTGACGCCGGAGGAGGCGGCCCAGGGTTACGCCCTGGCCTGCCAGGCGCGGCCGCGTGGCGACCTGAGCATCAGCGTCGCCAACAGCCGGCAGTTCGCCGCGCCGCGCCGGCTGGGCGCCACCGTGCACCGCATCGCCGCGCTCTGCGACGACGTCATCCACCTGACGCTGGCGCTGCCGCCGGACACGCCGCTGGACTACGCGCCGGGCCAGTACATGAACGTGGTGTTGCCCGACGGAGCCACCCGCAGCTTTTCGATGGCCTCGGCGCCGGCCGGCAATCTGGTGGATTTCCACGTGCGCCGCATTCCGGGCGGCCGCTACACCGACCAGTGGCTGGGGCAGGCGCGGCCGGGCGCGGCGCTCGAGATCGAGGCGCCGCTGGGCGTGTTCAGCTATCACGAGGAAGATTGGCGGCCGATGATCATGATGGCCACGGGCACCGGCATCGCGCCGATCAAGGCGATCCTGGAGTCGCTGCTGGACAACGACGACTGCCCGCCCGTGACGCTCTACTGGGGCATGCGGACCGAGGCCGACCTGTATCTGCGCGACCAGATCGCGGGCTGGGCCGAGCGCCTGTACGAATTCAACTTCGTGCCGGTGCTGTCGCGCGCCGGCGCCGATTGGCGGGGGCGGCGCGGCCACGTGCAGCAGGCGGTGCTGGCGGACCACGGCGACCTGTCCGAACACGCTTTCTATCTGTGCGGCGCGCCGGCGATGGTCAGCGAGGCCACCGCGCTGCTGGCCAGGCGCGGCGCCAGCCTGGATCACGTCTACGCCGACAGCTTCACCTTCCAGCACGCGCCAGCCGCGGCCGCGATGCCCTAACGGCGCCCGCGGGCCGCGGCGTGAGCTCGCCTAGCGGAACACCAGCACCGGCAGCTTGGTGCGCGCCAGCACGCGCTGGGTCTCGCTGCCGAGCAGGAAGCCGGTCATGCCGTGGCGGCCGTGCGACCCCATCACAATCAGGTCGCAGCCGCGTTTCTGCGCCGTATCGACGATGGCCTCGTGCGGATGGTCGTTGACGGCGACGGCGGTTTCGCACGGCACCAGGGCTTGGCGCGCCTCGGTTTCCAGCCCGTCGAGATAGGCGGTGGCGTTCTTGCGGGCCTGGTCGGTGTGCTGGGCCTGATGCGCGCCCAGCATCTCAGCCTGGTAGACCGTCAGATGATCTTCCGGGATGGCGCGCAACAGGGTGATGGAGGCGTTCATTTCCTTGGCGAAAACGAGCGCCTTCTTGAACGCCGACTCGGACAGCAGGGAGCCGTCCACGGCGATGAGCAGATGCCTGTACATGTTGCGTCTCCTTTGGGAAAAAGGAACGTCCAGCAAGGGCGAATTCAGTATAGGCCCGTGTCTGGGCCCGCATAACCTCATACCGAGTAAGTATTTTCCCGGCCCGCCCGGCGATGACAGAATCGCCCCATTCCTGCTTCGTGCCATCCCGTCTTCGTCATCTCCTGGAACCCGTCCAATGCGCCTTCTCGCTCTTGCTGGCAGCCCGTCCGCGCGGTCGCGCTCGTCTGCCTTGCTGCGCCATGCCTACGAGCGCCTGCAGACTCTGGGACGCGTGGTTGATGCGATGGGCTTGCTCGACATTCCGGCACAGGATCTGGTTCAGGGCCATTACGCCGGCGAGGCGGCCGTGGCGTTGCGCGCCCGCGTGTCGCAGGCCGGCGCCGTACTCATTTCGACCCCGGTCTACAAAGCTTCGTTCGCTGGCGGCCTGAAAGCCGTGCTGGACCTACTGGATGAGAAGGCGTTAGCGGGCAAGGTGGTGCTCCCCATCGCCACCGGCGGCAGCCCGGCGCACCTGTTGGCGTTGGAATATGGGCTCAAGCCGGTGCTATCGGCGTTGGGCGCGCGGCATATCCTGGCCGGGGTCTATGCCACCGACAAACAGGTGCGGCTGGGCGACGGGGGAGAGGTTTTCATCGACGCGGACGTGCGTGCGCGGCTGGACGAATCCATCGAGCGGGTGGCGGAGCTGACGGAGCCGCAGCCCGGCCAGATCGCCGCGGCGTTCAACCTGGGCAAGCTCGCCCTGGCCGGCGGCTTCGGTATCTGAATTCATCCGCGATTTTTTCAGGAGCAGGACCATGAGCATTCAATCCATCAACGCCCGCAACCAGTTCCGCGGCAAGATCAAGGAAATCATCCTGGGCCCGGTGGTCTCGGAGGTCGACGTGGACACGCCCGCCGGCATCGTCACGTCCGTCATCACGACCCGTTCGGTCAAGGAACTGGACCTGCAGGTCGGCACCGAGGTGCTGGCCTTCGTCAAGGCCACGGAAGTCTCGGTCGCCAAGCTGTAGGCATGCGCTGCCGGAATCGGCGCCTTTCCGGCGCCGGTTTCGGTACATGTCGCCGGCCACGCCAAGGGCCCGGTGTGTCGTTCGGAACGTGGAATAACATCACGCCGCAACCCATTGGCGCCAAATGTTTTTTTACGATTGTTGCAGGTGTGGCGGCGCGAGCGTTGTAGCGGTGCCGCAACCTGCCTGCCGCGCGGCCCGGTCGGCCGGGGTTTACGGTTTTTTGACAGTTGGCTATGCCAAAATGGCGAGCACTGGGATCGGCGCCCGATCCCCTTTTGTCGGACCTGGAAATTGAATCCCTTGCATTTTGTCCGCTGCGCCATTTTCGGCGCAGGGATGGCGCTCAGCGCCGCCGCGGCGTCGGCCCCGATCTTCGTCCTGAACTCCCTGGACGCCAACGTCAGCATCGTCGATCCCGCCACGTACACGGAACTGCGGCGCGTTCCCACGGGCAAGGAACCGCACCACCTGTATCTCACGCCTGACAAGAAGTCGCTGATGGTCGCCAACGCCACCGGCGACTCGATCACGCTGATGGATCCCAAGACCGGCGAGGTGCAGCGCACCCTGACCGGCATCGTCGATCCCTACCAGTTGCAGTTCTCGCCGGACATGAAGTGGTTCGTCACGGCCGCCAATCGCCTGGACCACATCGACATCTACGCCTGGAAGCCGCTGGAAAAGGGCTTTGACCTGACGCTGGTCAAGCGCATCCCGGCCGGCAAGACGCCCAGCCACATCATGATCGACGCCAAGAGCACCACGGCGTACGTCACGCTGCAGGACAGCGACCAGCTCATCGCCATCGACCTGGCCACGCAGACGCCCAAATGGACCGTCTCGGTCGGCAAGACCCCGGCCGACGTGTTCCTCACGCCCGACCAGAAAACGCTGCTGGTGGCGCTGACCGGCGATTCCTACGTCGAGGCCTATGACGTCAGCAAGGGCCCGGCCAAGCTGATCTCGCGCATCAAGACCGCCGCCGGCGCGCACGCCTTCCGCGCCCAGGGCGACCAGCGCCACCTGTTCGTCAGCAACCGCACCGCCAACTCCATCAGCCGCATCGACCTGCAGACGCTGGCCGTGGTCGACACCTTCCCGGTGCCGGGCGGTCCCGATTGCATGGACGTGCTGGCCGACGGCAAGACCCTGCTGGTCACGTCGCGCTGGGCCCGCAAGCTCACCGTGGTGGACCTGGAGCAGAAGAAGGTCGTCAAGCAGGTCAACGTCGGCAAGTCGCCGCACGGCGTCTGGACGCTGAACCATGCGGCGACCCGCTAAACGGCAACTGGCCGCCGCCGTCTGCCTGGCGCTGGCGGCGCAGGCCGCCACGGCGGCCCCCGCGTCCTGTGACAAGCCGGTCTACCTGACCTTCGACACCGGCCACATGGGCGTGGCGCCGCTGATCGCCGACGTGCTGGCGCGCCACCACGTCAAGGTCACGTTCTTCCTGGCCAACGAGCGCACGCTGACCGACGGCAGCAGCCTGGACGACCACTGGGCGCCGTGGTGGAAGGCGCGCGCGGCCGAGGGCCACGTGTTCGGCTCGCACACCTACGACCACGTCTACTGGCAGGGCGACCTGCCGGACGGCAAGTTCCGCGTCAAGCCCAGCGCCGGCCCCGACACGGGCAAGCGCGAGACCTGGACCGCCGAGCAGTACTGCGCCGAGATCAAGCGCTCCGCCACCCGCTTCACGCAGATGACCGGCAAGCAGATGCTGCCGCTGTACCGCGCGCCGGGCGGCAAGACCTCGCCGGCCCTGCTGCGCGCCGCCAAGGCCTGCGGCTTCGAGCACGTGGGCTGGGCGCCGGCCGGTTTCCTGGGCGACGAACTGCCCAGCGACAAGTACCCCAATGCCAAGCTGCTGGACCAGGCGCTGCGCACCATCAAGCCCGGCGACATCCTGCTGGCGCACCTGGGCATCTGGTCGCGCCAGGACCCCTGGGCGCCCGCCGTGCTGGAGCCGCTGATTGAAGGCCTGCAGCGCAAGGGCTATTGTTTTGCTACCTTGGATACGCATCCGGCTTACCGCGACTGGATCGCCACGCATCACTGATCATGGATACGCTTAGTCAATGGTTCGGGAACTGCCAGCAATGGCTGTTCGAAACCCTGGTGCAGCCGGCGCTGTTCCACCTGGGCCTGAGCAATTTCATCGAGGACGGCTACGACGCCACCATGTGGCTGCTGGTCGGCCTGCTGCAGGTGGCCGTGCTGCTGCTGGTGTTCGGCCCGCTGCAGCGCCTGCGCCCGGTCGAGCCGGTCACCGACCGCCGCCAGATCGGCATCGACGTGCTCTACACGCTGATCCATCGCCTGGGCGTGTTCCGCCTGGCGTTGTTCTTCACCATCGACCCGTTCTGGGACAGCATCTTCGGGCAGCTGCACATCTGGGGCTTCGCGCCGTTCCAGCTCGACCAGTACTGGCCCGGCGTGACCGACCAGGCCTGGGTCAGCCTGATCATCTACCTGCTGCTGTTCGACCTGGTGGACTACCTGTACCACCGCGCCCAGCACCGTTTCGCCTGGCTCTGGGCGCTGCACGCGGTGCACCACAGCCAGCGCCAGATGACCATGTGGAGCGACGACCGCAACCACCTGCTGGACGACATGCTGCGCGACGTCGTGGTGGTGTTCGTGTCGCAGCTGGTGGGCGTGCCGCCCGCGCAGTTCGTGGCGATCGTGGCCATCACCCAGCTGGCGCAGAGCTTCTCGCACGCCAACCTGCGCATGCACTTCGGCGCCATCGGCGAACGCCTGCTGGTCAGCCCGCGTTTCCACCGCCATCACCATTCCATCGCCTATGACGCGTCGACGCCGGGGCCGGCCGGCGGCTACAACTTTGCCGCGCTGTTCCCGGTCTGGGACGTGTTGTTCCGCTCGGCGCGCTTCGGCGTCGGCTACGGCCCCACCGGCATCCATGACCAGCAGCCGGAACTGGGCGGCCGCGACTACGGCCAGGGCTTCTGGTCGCAACAGTGGCTGGGCCTCAAGCGCATGGTCGGCCGCGACCGCGAACCGGCCGTGACGGCGCCGCCGTCGCGCCCGCCGGGCGCGGCCGAAGGCGCGTGACGCGCCGCGTTGCGCCGTCGCCCAAAAAAAACCGGGCCTCAAGGCCCGGTTTTCATGTCCGCTCACCTGCGACCTGGACGCCGCTCATCGCAAGAATAGCCGCCCGCCCGCCGGGCCGCCCCAAGGGCGGGCAGCCCCCTTGGGGGGCAGCTAGCGTGCGAAGCGCGCGCGGCGTGGGGGCCTGTTCCTTCCGCCCGCCGGGCCGCCCCAAGGGCGGGCAGCCCCCTTGGGGGGCAGCTAGCGTGCGAAGCGCGCGCGGCGTGGGGGCCTGTTCCTTCCGCCCGCCGGGCCGCCCCAAGGGCGGGCAGCCCCCTCGGGGGGCAGCTAGCGTGCGAAGCGCGCGCGGCGTGGGGGCGTTCACCCCTCATGGGTGGTTTCGCGCTTGATCTCGTCGTGGCGCCGTTCCATTTCCTGGCGCAGCTCGCGGCGCAGGCGGGCGGCCTCGAAGCGCTGTGTTTCCTCGAGGTTGCGCGGCGCCAGCGGCGGCACGGCGGTGGGCGCGCCGTTGTCATCCACCGCCACCATCGTGAAGTAACAGCTATTGGTGTGGCGCACCAGCTTCCTGCGTATGTCCTCGGTGACCACCTTGATGCCGATTTCCATCGAGGTGCGGCCGGTGTAGTTCACCGCCGCCAGGAAGGTCACCAGCTCGCCGACGTGGATCGGTTCGCGGAACACGACCTGGTCGACCGACAGGGTCACCACGTACTGGCCGGCGTAGCGGCTGGCACAGGCGTAGGCGACCTGGTCCAGGTACTTGAGGATGGTTCCGCCGTGTACATTGCCTGAGAAGTTCGCCATATCGGGCGTCATCAGGATGGTCATCGACAGTTGGTGGCTAAAGGCTTCGTCCATGGCGGGCGTTCTACTCGGCGACAAAACGCCTATGGTAGTGGCGAAACCCTGTCATGGCGCCGTCGGCGGCGGGTTTGTCAGGGTTTCTTCGCGGGGCCGGGGACGGGAGCGCCGGGCGGCGGCGTGGCGGGCGTTGCGACGGGCGCCGTCGCGGCCCCGGCCCGGGGTTCCGCCTCGGGCGCGGATTCCGGTTCGGCCTCCGGTTCGTCGCGCACGGCCGGCGGTGGCGTCCACAGCCCGTCCAGCAGGGCCGGACCCGGGGCATAGACCCGCAGCAGCACGTATACCGGGCCGCTGGCCGCCACCGGCAGCCAGTTGGCCTGCGCGTCGGGCTCGGGGGCGGCGTGGCTGATCAGCAGGTCGAGCGAGCCGTCGGCGTTGTACTGCAGCGGATCGCGTTCGCCCAGCGCGTAGCGGTCGATGGGATTGGCCACCGGCAGGCCTTGCGCGTCGTAGGCGGCCAGCGACCACCGCGCGCCGGCTGGCGGCAACTGGCCGCTGTCGAAGTGCAGCGTATAGCGATGGGCGCCATCCAGCGGCCGGCCCTGGCTGTCGGCGGCCAGCAGCAGCGCCGACAGGTCCTCGGGCAGCCCCGCGCCCGGCTGGGCCTGGGCCGACAGCGCGCGCCGCAGGTAGGCGTTGCCGTAGACGCCGACGCTGGCCGTCTCGCGCTGCCAGCCGTTGACGCTGGCCAGGCTGACGCCGGCGGCCGCCAGCATGCGTTCGCGCGCTTCGCGCAGGCCGCGCCGCAGGCCCTGCTTGACCGGGTGGTCGAGCTTGTCGAAGTCGAACGGCCGGCCGGGGATCAGCCCGACCCGGCGCAGCTTGGCCAGCACGGGCTGGTCGGTGGCATGCGCCGGATTGCGGCGCAGCAGTTCGGCGGCATAGGTGAAGAAGGCGTCGGTCGGCATCGACTCGACCTGCTCGCGCACCGGCGTCTTCAGGTCCAGCGACGGATCGGCCTTGATGCGCTGCGACTGCGGCGGCAGGTTCCACTGCGCCAGCGGCGTCAGAGTGAAGCCATCCTGCAGCGCGTGGACCGCGGGATAGTCAGCCGGGCCGTCGGCCTGGACCAGTGATCGGGCCCAGACATACGCCGTGGGCGCGTCGATGCGCGGCATGCCCGAAGGCAGGGTGCCGGACCAGCCCGGCGGCACGATCGCGGTATTGCCGCGGGCGGTGCCCGTGCTGCGCTTGCCAAGCGTGGCGAAGGCCTCGTTCCACAGATCCAGCAGCGTCAGGGTATACGGGCGTCCCTGGCTGTCCGGCACCGACAGCACCACCGGCCCGGCGCTCAGGTCGATCCAGGCGGTGCTGCGCAGCATGTCAGGGTTGCCCCAGGGCGTGGCCGCGCCCGGCCGGGGCAGGGCGCGGGTGTGCAGGAAGGTGTTGGCGGGCGCGCCCAGGCCGCCCTGCGACGGATGCGTGAACTGGCGCCGGGTCAGGTCCAGGGTGAGCAGCGGGTAGAAATACAGATAGCCTTCCATTGCCGCCTCGCGGGCGGATTCGGTGGCCGCCGCCGCCGGGGTCGGCGCCGGCGCGGCGACGGCTGGCGCGGGCGACAGGCCGTGCGCGGCCAGCGACAGGGACAGGACCAGGGGGGCAAAACGGCGCATCGGCGCTCCAACGGACAGGCAGGAAGGGCGTAAAAGCGGGCCGGAACCCGCCGCGAGCAATGGTAGCAGTCTCGCGATCATCCAAAATCCGCGAAAAAGCCCGATCCTGGCGGTAAATCGTTCTCATTGCCCGATTTTGTGTTCAGGGGACGCAAGGCATGGCAACTCGCTCGCGCTGCGCCTATACTTGCTTGCATATCCTTGGAATTCGTAGGGCTTTTCCCCCGGACCGGCCCGCGCTTTCCTCCTATTCACCCGGAGAGGAGTGCTTCATGGTCAACATGAACCGCCGCCAGTTCTTCAAGGTGACCGGTACCACGCTGGCTGGCTCGAGCCTGGCATTGCTGGGGGTAGCCCCTGGCACGGCCATGGCCGAGGTGCGCCAGTACAAGCTTGCGCGCATGACGGAAACGCGCAACACCTGTCCCTACTGTTCGGTCGCCTGTGGTCTGCTGATGTATGGCCTGGGCGATGGCGCCAAGAATGCCCGCGCCAGCATCATGCACATCGAGGGCGACCCCGACCACCCCGTCAACCGCGGCACGCTCTGTCCCAAGGGCGCGGCCCTGATCGACTTCATCCACAGCCCCAACCGCCTGAAGTACCCGGAATACCGGGCGCCCGGTTCGGACAAGTGGGAACGGATCTCCTGGGACGACGCGCTCACGCGCATCACCAAGCTCATGAAGGCCGACCGTGACGCCAACTTCGTCGAAAAGACCGACGACGGCAAGACGGTCAACCGCTGGCTGACCACCGGCATGCTGGCCGCCTCGGCAAGCAGCAACGAGGTCGGCTACATCACGCACAAGACCGTGCGTAGCATGGGGATGCTGGCGTTCGACAACCAAGCCCGTGTCTGACATGGCCCGACGGTGGCAGGTCTTGCCCCGACGTTTGGCCGTGGAGCGATGACGAACCATTGGGTCGACATCAAGAACGCGGACGTAGTACTGATCATGGGCGGCAATGCCGCCGAGGCCCACCCCTGCGGGTTCAAATGGGTCACGGAAGCGAAAGCCCATAACAAGGCGAAGCTGATCGTCGTGGATCCGCGCTTCACGCGCTCGGCATCCGTGGCGGACTTCTACGCGCCCATACGCACCGGCACCGACATCATCTTCCTGGGTGGCGTCATCAAGTACCTGTTGGATCACGACAAGATCCAGCACGAGTACGTGCGCAACTACACCGACTTTTCCTACATCGTGCGCGAGGACTTCGCGTTCGACGCGGGCCTGTACTCCGGCTACAACGCCGAGAAGCGGACCTACGACAAGGCCAGTTGGGACTACGAGCGCGGCGACGACGGCTACGTCAAGACCGACCCGACGCTGGCGCATCCGCGTTCGGTCTACCAACTGCTCAAGAAGCACTACTCGCGCTATACCGAAGAGATGGTCGAACGCGTCTGCGGCACGCCGCGCGACAAGTTCCTGAAGGTCTGCGAGATGCTGGCGTCCACCGCCACCACCGACCGGGCCGCCACCATCCTGTACGCGCTGGGCTGGACGCAGCACTCGATCGGTTCGCAGATCATCCGCACCGGCGCCATGGTGCAACTGCTGCTGGGCAATATCGGCATCGCCGGCGGCGGCATGAATGCGCTGCGCGGGCACTCGAACATCCAGGGCCTGACCGACCTGGGCCTGATGTCGAACCTGCTGCCCGGCTACATGACACTGCCCAACGAGCCCGAGCAGGACTACGACAAGTACATCGCCGCGCGCGCGCTCAAGCCGCTGCGGCCGAACCAGCTCAGCTACTGGCAGAACTACGGCAAGTTCCACGTGAGCCTGATGAAGGCCTGGTGGGGCAAGGCCGCGACCGCCGAGAACAACTGGGCGTTCGACTACCTGCCCAAGCTCGACAAGCTCTACGACATGCTGCAGGTCTACGAGCTGATGAACCAGGGCAAGATGAACGGCTACCTGGCGCAGGGCTTCAACCCGCTGGCGGCCGCGCCCAACAAGGCCAAGCTGAACGCGGGTTTCGCCAAGCTCAAGTTCCTGGTCATCATGGACCCGCTGGTCACCGAGACCTCGGAATTCTGGCGCAACGCCGGCGAGGCCAACGACGTCGATCCCAAGCAGATCCAGACCGAGGTGTTCCGCCTGCCCACCACCTGTTTCGCCGAGGAAGACGGCGCGCTGGTGAACTCCGGGCGCTGGCTGCAATGGCACTGGAAGGGCGCCGAGCCGCCGGGCGAGGCCAAGAGCGACATCGAGATCATGTCGCTGATCTTCACGCGCCTGCGCAAGATGTACCAGGAAGAGGGCGGCAAGTACCCCGACCCCATCGTCAACCTGTCCTGGCCGTATTCCAACCCGCAGAGCCCGACCGCGGAAGAGCTGGCCAAGGAATACTCGGGCAAGGCGCTGGTGGACCTGGTCGACCCCAAGGACCCGACCAAGGTCACGCGCAAGGGCGGCGAACAACTGGCCGGCTTTGCCTAGCTGCGCGACGACGGTTCCACCGCCAGCGGCTGCTGGATCTTCGCCGGCGCCTGGGGGCCCGGCGGCAACCTGATGGCGCGCCGCGACAACAGCGACCCGACCGGCATCGGCCAGACCCTGAACTGGGCCTGGGCCTGGCCGGCCAACCGCCGCATCCTGTACAACCGCGCCTCCTGCGACGTCGCGGGCAAGCCGTTCAACCCGCGCCGCAGCCTGATCTCGTGGAACGGCAAGGCCTGGGTCGGCGCCGACATCCCCGACTTCAAGGGCGATGAAAACCCCGACGGCGGCATGGGCCCGTTCATCATGAACCCCGAGGGCGTGGCGCGCTTCTTCGCGCGCGCCGGCATGGCCGAAGGGCCGTTCCCGGAACACTACGAGCCGTTCGAGACGCCGCTGGGCTACAACCCGCTGTATCCGAAGGCCAAGGGCGTCACCAGCAACCCGGCGGCGCGCGTGTTCAAGGACGACCTGGCGGCGATGGGCACGGTGGACAAGTTCCCCTACGTGGCCACCACCTACCGCCTCACCGAGCACTTCCACTACTGGACCAAGAACGTCCGCATCAACGCGATCCTGCAACCCGAGCAGTTCGTCGAGATCAGCGAGGTCATGGCCAAGGAACTGGGCATCGCCAACGGCTCGCGCGTGAAGGTGTCGTCCAACCGCGGCTACATCAAGGCGGTGGCGCTGGTCACCAAGCGCCTGCGCCCGCTGACCATCGAGGGCAAGACGGTCTACCACGTCGGCATCCCGATCCACTGGGGCTTTGTCGGCATTGCCAAACCGGGCTTCCTGACCAACACCCTGACCCCGTTCGTGGGCGACGGCAATTCGCAGACACCGGAATTCAAGTCGTTCCTGGTGCAGGTCGAGAAGATCTAGGAGAGCGCTCATGTCTATGCAATCCCTCGACATCAAACGGCGCTCGGCCACCACCACGCCGCCGCCGGGCGTGCGCGAACCCATCACCGGGTCCGTGGCCAAGCTGATCGACGTCTCCAAGTGCATCGGCTGCAAGGCCTGCCAGAGCGCGTGCATGGAGTGGAACGACCTGCGCGACGAGATCGGCACCAACGTCGGCGTCTACGACAACCCGGCCGACCTGACCGAGCATTCCTGGACCGTCATGCGCTTCTCGGAATACGAGAACCCGCAGGGCGACCTGGAGTGGCTGATCCGCAAGGACGGCTGCATGCACTGCGAAGATCCGGGCTGCCTGAAGGCCTGTCCGTCGCCGGGCGCCATCATCCAGTACAACAACGGCATCGTCGACTTCCACGAAGAGAACTGCATCGGTTGCGGCTACTGCATCACCGGCTGCCCGTTCAACGTGCCGCGCATCAGCAAGAAGGACCACAAGGCGTACAAGTGCACCCTGTGTTCCGACCGCGTGGCCGTCGGCCAGGAGCCGGCCTGCGTCAAGGCTTGCCCCACCGGCGCCATCGTGTTCGGCACCAAGGACGACATGAAGCAGCACGCGGCCGAACGCATCGAGGACCTGAAATCGCGCGGTTTCGAGCAGGCCGGCCTGTATGACCCGCAGGGCGTGGGCGGCACCCACGTGATGTACGTGCTGCATCATGCCGACCAGCCCGGGCTGTACCACGGGCTGCCGAAGGACCCGCAGATCAGCCCGATGGTCTCGCTGTGGAAGGGCATCGCCAAGCCGCTGGGCGTGGCCGCCATGGCGCTGACGGCGCTGGCCGGCTTCTTCCACTACGCCCGCGTCGGCCGTAACGAGGTCGACGAGGAAGACGAACGTCGCGCCGAACAGGAGATCCGCCATGAGTGACGACCGCCATCACCGCCGGATCAAGCGCTATTCCCCCGGCGAGCGCACCAACCACTGGATCATCGCCCTCACGTTCATCCTGTTGGCGCTGTCCGGGCTGGCGCTGTTCCATCCCTCGATGTTCTGGCTCACCAACCTGTTCGGCGGCGGTCCCTGGACCCGCATCCTGCATCCGTTCATCGGGCTGGTGATGTTCTTCTGCTTCGTGGTGTTCGCCGGCCACATGTGGCGCCACAACCTGATGACCAAGGCCGACCGCCAGTGGCTCAGCCAGCTCAACGACGTGGTCGAGAACCGCGAGGACAAGCTGCCCGAGGTCGGCAAGTACAACGCCGGCCAGAAGCTGCTGTTCTATGTGCTGATCCTGTGCATGCTGGGGCTGTTCGTCAGCGGCATCGTGATCTGGCGCGAGTTCTTCGCCTTCTATTTCCCGATCTGGGTGGTGCGCGCCGCCTCGGTGCTGCATGCCGTTTGTGCATTGGTGCTGATTTGCGCGATCATTGTGCATATTTATGCGGCGATCTGGGTCAAGGGCTCGCTCACGGCGATGCTGCGCGGCTACGTGACCGCGGGCTGGGCATGGAAGCACCACCGCGCCTGGTTCCGGGAACAAATCGGCAAGCAGTCCACGACGAAGTAAGCGGGCCCCGCGCGGCGGGCGCCACCTGGCGGTGGCGGCGCCGCCGGGTGGATCCCGCCCGATCCCACCGCACGGCTGCCTCCCCCTGTCGGGGCGGCAGCCGTGTTTGTTTATCTGGAGACGCAATTGCAGCGAATTCTTCCGCGCGGCGAGATCGAAGCGCTCGATCACAACACCATTCCCCGCATCCAGCTGCCGGCGCGCGATTCGGTTTTCGCGACGCGCGCGGCGCGCCTGCGGCAACTGGCCGTGGATAGCCCGG
Source organism: Achromobacter ruhlandii (assembly GCF_002082135.1). Lineage (NCBI taxonomy): Bacteria > Pseudomonadati > Pseudomonadota > Betaproteobacteria > Burkholderiales > Alcaligenaceae > Achromobacter > Achromobacter ruhlandii. The sequence continues at coordinate 5,988,903 of NZ_CP017433.1, read as the reverse complement.
TGGCCGACTATCTGCTGCTGATGGCGCGGCTGGTCGACGCCCAGCACCATGCCCTGCGCGGCTGCAACGCGCCGCCGGCCTCGGAAGACCGCATCGCCCTGGCGCAGGCCCATGGCATGCCGCCGCTGCAGGCGGTGGGCTGGCCGCGCGACTCGCTGTGGCGCGACATCCTGCGCCAACTGGTCGACGAGGTCGCTGGCGGCCAGGACGTGCCGGCCGAGGCCCTGGAGGTCTGCGCGGCGTTGCGCCGCGCGCTCGACGAAGACACCGAATCGCTCGAAGACCTGGCCGAGGCGGTGCTGTCGGAACAGCATCGCGGCGTTGACGGCGCCGCCGCGCCGTTCGTCATGGCCGCCCTGCAGGTGTACTGGACCGACCTGGCCAGCCGCTTCGACGAAAAGCAATTGCCGGTGGCCTCGCCGTTCGGCGTCTGCCCGGTGTGCGCCAGCCTGCCGGTGGCCAGCGTGGTGCGCGTGGGCGGGCAGTTCGAGGGCTACCGCTATCTGTGCTGCAGCCTGTGCGCGACCCAGTGGCACATGGTGCGGGTCAAGTGTTCGCATTGCGAGGATGTCGAGTCCGTGGCCTACCAGGCCATCGAGGGCCGCGCGCCCGCCATCAAGGCCGAGACCTGCGACCGCTGCCATACCTACCGCAAGATCTTCTACCAGGACAAGGACCTGCACGTGGAACCGGTGGCCGACGATCTCGCCAGCCTGATGCTGGACGTGCTGGTGGGCGAGGCCGGCTATTCGCGCGCCAGCGGCAATCCGCTGCTGTGGCACGGCGCCGAGGAGGAATAGCCATGACCGGGCTCGCCGCCGCCGCCGACATCCCCGCGCTCGACCGGCTGCTGAACGCGCCGGCGCTGGCCGCGGCGCTGGACACGCATGGTCGCACGCAGGTGGTGGCGGCCCTGCGCCGGCACCTGGACGCCCTGCGCCAGCGCGCCCTGGCCGGCGAGCTGCCGCGCGCGGACCTGGCGGAAGCCGCCGTGGCCGCCGCCGTCGACAGCGCCCTGGCGCGCGCCGCCGCCCCGCGTCTGCGCGCCGTCTACAACCTGACCGGCACCGTGTTGCACACCAACCTGGGCCGCGCGCTGCTGCCCGACGAGGCGGTGGCCTCGGTGCTGCGCGCGCTGACCACGCCGGCCAACCTGGAATTCGACCTGGACAGCGGCGGCCGAGGCGACCGCGACGACCTGATCGACGACCTGCTGTGCGAACTGACCGGGGCCGAGGCCGCCACGGTGGTCAACAACAACGCGGCCGCCGTGCTGCTGATGCTGAACGCGCTGGCCGACCGCCGCGAGGTGGTGGTGTCGCGCGGCGAGCTGGTCGAGATCGGCGGCGCCTTCCGCATCCCGGACATCATGAAGCGCGCCGGCGCCAAGCTGATCGAGGTCGGCACCACCAACCGCACCCACGCCGCCGACTACGAGAACGCCATCGGCCCGCGCACCGCGATGCTGATGAAGGTGCATTGCAGCAACTACGCCGTCACCGGCTTCACCAAGAGCGTCGGCGTGGCCGAGGTGGCGGCGCTGGCGCATGCGCGCGGCCTGCCGGCCACGGTGGACCTGGGCAGCGGCACGCTGGTGGACCTGACCCAGTTCGGCCTGCCGCGCGAGGACACGGTGCGCGAGACCATTGCCGCCGGCGCCGATCTGGTCACCTTCAGCGGCGACAAATTGCTGGGCGGCCCCCAGGCCGGCCTGCTGGTCGGGCGCGCCGACCTGATCCGCAAGATCAAGAAGAACCCGCTCAAGCGCGCCCTGCGCGTGGGCAAGCTGACGCTGGCCGCGCTCGAACCGGTATTGCAGCTGTACCGCGCGCCGGAATTCCTGGCGCAGCGCCTGACCACGCTGCGCCTGCTGACGCGGCCGCAGCGCGAGATCCAGCCGCTGGCCGAGCGCCTGCGCGGCGTGCTGGCGCACGCGGCGGGTGCCGACTACGAGGTCGAGGCGGTGCCGATGTTCAGCCAGATCGGCAGCGGCGCATTGCCGGTGGACCAGTTGCCCAGTTACGGGCTGGCGGTGCGCTATCGCGGCAAGGGCCGTCCCGGCCGCCATCTGGACCGCCTGGAGACGCGCTTGCGCAACCTGCCGGTGCCGGTGATCGGCCGTATCGCCGATGATGCGCTGTGGCTCGATCTGCGCTGCCTGGAGGCGCGCGACGAGGCCGCCTTCACCGCACAACTCGCCGAAAGACTCGCTGAACCCTCCGCCGCGCCATCGGCGCCGCAAACCGTGGAGCCGCGCGCATGATCGTCGGCACCGCCGGCCATATCGACCATGGCAAGACCACGCTGGTGCGGGCGCTGACGGGGGTCGACACCGACCGCCTCAAGGAAGAGAAGGCGCGCGGCATTTCAATCGAACTGGGCTACGCCTACACGCCCCTGCCCAACGGTGACGTGCTGGGCTTCATCGACGTGCCGGGCCACGAGAAGCTGGTGCACACCATGGCGGCGGGCGCCAGCGGCATCGACTTCGGCCTGCTGGTGGTGGCGGCCGATGACGGCGTCATGCCGCAGACCCGCGAACACCTGGCGATCCTGTCGCTGCTGGGCGTGGCGCGCGGCGCGGTGGCCTTGACCAAGGCCGACCGCGCCGACCCGGCCCGGCTGGCGGCGGTGCGCGGCGAGATCGCGGCGCTGGCGGCCGACACCTTCCTGCGGGATGCGCCCGTGTTCGAAGTGTGCGCGGCGCGCGTCGGCGACGATGGCGTGGCGCGCCTCAAACAGCATCTGGATGAGACGGCGCAGGCGCTGGGCGCGCGCGACGGCGCGGGCCTGTTCCGGCTGGCGGTGGACCGCGTCTTCACGCTGGCCGGCCACGGCACCGTGGTCACCGGTACCGCGCACGGCGGCCGCGCCCGCGTCGGCGACGACGACGCCGACCTGCGCCTGATGCCGGCGGGCACGCGGGTGCGGGTGCGCGGCATTCACGCGCAGAACCAGCCGCGCGAGACCGGCGCGGCTGGCCAGCGCTGCGCGCTGAACCTGGCGGGCATCGACAAGAGCGCCATCACACGCGGCGACTGGATTGCCGATGCGCGCTGCTTTCTGCCGTCGCGCCACGTCGATGTGGCCTTGACGCTGCTGCCCTCGGCCGACGCGCCGCTGCGGGCCTGGACGCCGCTGCACGTGCACATCGGCGCGGCGCGCCACGTGGCGCATGTGGTGCCGCTGTCGGCCGATGCCTTGGCGCCGGGCCAGTCGGGTTGGGTGCAACTGGTATTCGACGAATTGGTGTGCGCGATGCCCGGCGACCGCTACATCGTGCGCAATGCGCAGGCCACGCGCACGGTCGGCGGCGGCCGCGTGCTCGATCCGAACGCGCCGGACCGCAAGCGCCGCGCGCCGGCGCGGATGCAATGGCTGCAAGGCGTGGCGGAGATGCTGGACGGCGGCGGGCTGCAACCGCTGCTGGCGCAGGCCGTGCTTGGGCTGGACGAGACGGCGCTGCAACGCCTGGCAGGCCGGCCGGTGCGCGAGCTGGCGGCGCCCGATGGCGCGATCTGGATCGAGCCGCGCGCGCCGCAGGGCGCGCGCACGCTGATCCTGGCCACGCACTGGGAAGCGCTGCGGGCGCGGGTGGAGCAGGCGCTGGGGACCTTTCACCAGGGCGCGCCGGACGAACCCGGGCCGGACGGCTCGCGCTTGCGCCGCATGGCGCTGCCGGCGGCGCCGGAGGCATTGTGGCAGGGGCTGCTGGACGATCTGCAGCAGCAGGGCCGGGTGTTGCGCAACGGGCCGTGGCTGCATCTGCCCGGCCACACCGCGTCGCTGGCCGAGGCCGAGGCGCAACTGGCGCAACGCCTGTTGCCGCTGCTGGCCGCGGGCGCCTACGACCCTCCCTGGGTGCGCGATCTGGCGCGCGCGCAGGGCGAGCCCGAGGAGCGCGTGCGGCAGGTGCTGCGCAAGCTGCTGCGGCGTGGCGAGGTGGCGCAGGTGGTGAAGGATCTGTTCTATCACCGCGAGCGGGTTGCGGAGCTGGCGGCGCTGGCGGTCGCGCTTGCCGGCAAACCCGAAGGGTTGAACGCGGCGGCCTTCCGGGATGCCACCGGCCTGGGGCGCAAACGCGCGATCCAGATCCTGGAATTCTTCGATCGGACGGGGCTGACACGGCGGCTGCGTGACACGCACGTGCTGCGCACGGACAGCGCGTACCTGGGGGCCGGGCAGGCGGTATCATAGGCGGGTTTTCGAGGAAGGCATCCGTGTCCGGTGGCACGGCCGGGCTTCAAACCCGGTTGGGGGCGTCAGACGTTCCCAGGTAGGTTCGACTCCTGCTGCCTTCCGCCACGTCTCTCCGGCGGCGTCTCTTGCCGCCCATGCATGGTTCGGATGGGTCCTGCATTGCAGGTCCGGGCCGCCTCGGCCCTGGAATCCGGCGTAGCTTACCGATCCGCCCGCGCCGCTTCGTTGTTCCGAAATCTCCTTTCCGGCCCCAACGGCAACCCCTGTGGTTCAAGACGCGAGGATTCCATGACCTACGCATCCACGGACCATGAACCACGTCGACCCCCGCGCGCCACAGATCAGCGTCATCGTCCCGGTCTACAACTGTGAGCGGTATCTTTCGGAGCAACTGGACGCGCTGCTGGGCGACGCGGCGATGAACCTGGAGGTGATCGCCGTCGACGACGGTTCCCGCGACCGCGGCATGGCGATCCTGCGGGCCCGTGGCGCCCGGGATGCGCGCCTTCGCATTCTCCAGCAGGCCCACCGCGGGCTGGGCGCCGCAAGAAACACCGGCCTGCACGCCGCGCGGGGCGCCTGGATCGCCTTCGCCGACGCCGACGACCTGCTGCCCGCCTCGGGTCTCGCGCGCTGGCACGCGCAGGCGGTTGCGCAGGATCTGGACGTGCTGATCGGGAATGCCTATCGATTCACGCAGACGCCCGCCGCGCCGGGGGCCGCCATCCTGGCAAGGCAGCCCGCCGACCGGATCCTGGCCGGACGGGACTGGATCGCGCATTGCGTCGAGGCCGGCGAATGGCCGCACTATGTCTGCCTGCAAATGATCCGGCGCGAACTCATCGCCAGACATCGCCTGGTGTTCGATCCCTCGCTGTTCCACGAGGACATTCTCTGGACCACCGCCCTTGCCCTCGTGGCACGGCGAATCGGTTTCGCGCGGGAACCGGTGTACGGTTATCGCCGCAATCCGGACTCGATCACGCTCTCGCCTTCACCCGAGGTGCGGCTGCGGCGCGGCGCGAGCTACGTCCGCATCATCGAGGCGTTGCTGGCGCTGTCGCGGCGCCAAGAGTTCGGGCGGAGGGTTGGCTGCGCGATCACCCGCCATGTCCTGCACGAACTCCAGTGCTTCGTGGATCTGCTGCGCAAGGATATTGACGATCCCTTTGCGCGTGCCCGGTTGGCGCGCGCCATGCTTGAACTGCGCGCCTGGCCGCGCCTGGCCCGCCATGCCCGCGGCGTGACCGGCCTGCGCCGCGTGCTCAAGGCGCACTGGCGCCTGTGGCGGATGGCGCGAGCCGACAGGGCAGTAGCGGCGGACGTTCGCGCCGGCCGGTAGGCGCGCTCGCCGCGCCGATCCATGCGTTGGCCCTAAGTTTGCGATGCAGCGCCGCGCCGCTGATCAAGCGCGCAACATCCGCGTGACGACGCTGCTGACGTTCTCGGCTTTCCAGTCCAGCGCGCCCAGGTGCCAGTGGCGGATGCTGCCGCCGCGATCGACGAGGTAGTTGGCGGGCAGGCCGACGGCGTCCCATTTCTTGGAAGCGGTGCTGTTGCGATCGTGCAGCACGGCGCCGGCGACGGGCCATTTGGCCAGGAAGGTGGTGATCTTGCCGAGGGCTTCGCCGACGTTGACAGCGACCAGGCGCAGGCCTTCCTCGCGGTGGCGCCTGGCCATGGCGGACATCAGGGGGATTTCGTCGCGGCAGGGGTCGCACCATGTCGCCCAGAAGCTGACGATGACGACATTGCCGCGCCAATTGGCGAGTTTCTGTTCGCGGCCGGAGAGGTCGGGCAGGGCCAGGGGCGGGGTGGCGGCGGTCCAGGGCGCCCAGTCGGGGCCGGTGGCGAGCTTGAGGGCGCTGTCGCTGGCGGCGCCCGCCCAGGCAGGCAGGGCCGCCAGCGACAGGGCGGATTGCAGCAGTTGACGGCGGCTGAGCATGGCGTGGCCCGCTCAGGTGGACAGCGGGCGCGCGGTCAGGGTGTAGCGGAAGCTGTCGGGGTCGAGGCTGTCCAGGCGGCCGTCGGCGGTTTCGCCGTTGGGGTACATCAGGAAGGGCACCGGGCCGTGGGCGGTGCCGGGCAGGGCGACGTCGTGGCCGTGGTTGTAGGCGACCCAGTTCATTTCCCAGGCGCCGAACAGCATGACGCGGGCGCTGCGCACGCGGGCATCGGTGGCCGGCAGGTCGCCGGGCGGCTCTTCCAGCATGACCTTGCGCACGTCCGCCGGGTCGACCGGGATCCAGCCGTAGCCGTCGGCGTAGAACTCGGCGCGGCAGTGCTGTGCTTTCGTCACGTCGCCGGCCTTGCCCAGGCTCTTGAAGCCGAGCTGCGAGTCGGCCACGCGCAGGCCGTAGGCGTCGCGTGCCGGGATGCCGGAAGCGCGCGCCAGGGCCACGAACAGCGCGTTGATATCTGCGCATTTGCCGTTCAGGTCGTTGGCGGTGAGCATGTAGCGCACGTCGCCGGTGCCGCAGCCGCGGGTGGAGGCGGTGCGGCAGGTGTTGTCGACCACCCAGTCATAGATCGCCCGGGCCCGCGCCAGCGTGCCGTGGTGACCCTGGGTGATGCGGTCGGCGGTGGTCTTGACGATGCCGTCGGTGGGCAGCAGCGCGGTCGGCTTGAGGAATTCGCGCAGCGTGGCGGCGCTTTCGCGCGGCGCGCCCGGGGGCGGCTGGGTCAGGTCGACGCGGCGGTTGCGGGTCTGGAAGCGGCTGGTCACCGTGACCTCGCGCGGCGCCTGGGCGTCGGGCCATTGCACGGCGAGCATGCGCACGTCGTAGCCGGGGGCCTGCACCAGCTGCGCGGCCCCGCCGCCGCTGACCAGCCAGGCGCTTTGCGCGCCGCGCTGGTAACCGGTGTCGGTGGCATAGGGCAGCGGAATCCAGAGGCGCGGGTGGGCGCCGGGATCGCGGACCTGGATGTGGGTGGTCAGTTCGAAGCCGCGCCAGTCGGCGCTGAGGGGCGCCTGTTCGGCGCGGGCGGCCAGGGGCAAGGCGGCCTGGGCGGCGCACAGCGCGCCCGAGAAACGGAGAAAGTGTCGGCGATCCATGAAGCCCTCACGCACGGTGAAGTTTGGCTGTCGGTGCGCCCGGTGGCGGGCGGCCGTCCGTTGCTGCCCGATCATCATAGGGCCATTCGGGGGCGCGATGCTATCCTTTTCCCATCACCTATGGAGAGACTGACATGACCCAGGATGCAGCGTCCGCGGCGGTGCCGCGCTTGACTTCGCTGTCGCACGGCGGCGGCTGTGGCTGCAAGATCGCGCCCGGCGTGCTGTCGCAATTGCTGGCCCGCTTCGGGCCGGCCGCCAGCTACCCCAACCTGCTGGTGGGCACCGAGACAGCCGACGATGCGGCGGTCTACCGGCTCAACGACGAGCAGGCCCTGATCGCGACCACCGACTTCTTCATGCCGATTGTCGACGATCCCTACGACTTCGGCCGCATCGCCGCGACCAACGCGCTGTCGGACGTGTACGCCATGGGCGGCACGCCGATCATGGCGCTGGCGATCGTCGGCATGCCCATCAACGTGCTGCCGCACGATGTCATCGCCGAGATCCTGCGCGGCGGCGAATCGGTGTGCAAGGACGCGGGCATTCCGGTGGCCGGCGGCCACAGCATCGACTCGGTCGAGCCGATCTACGGCCTGGCGGCGATGGGGCTGGTGCATCCGGACCGTATCAAGCGCAATGCCGACGCGCGCGCCGGCGACGTGCTGGTGCTGGGCAAGGGGCTGGGCGTGGGCATCCTGTCGGCGGCGCTCAAGAAGAACCGGCTGGACGCCGATGGCTACCGCGTGATGATCGACAACACCACCCGCCTGAATCGTCCGGGCGCGGCATTGGCCGCGATGGACGGCGTCCATGCCATCACCGACGTCACCGGCTTCGGCCTGCTCGGCCACGCGCTGGAAATGGCGCGCGGCGCGGGGCTGACCGCCGTGCTGCGGCGCGACACGCTGCCGTGGCTGCCGGGCGTGCAGGCCTTCGCCGCCGAGGGCGTGATCACCGGCGCGTCGGGCCGCAACTGGGCCTCGTATGGCGAGTCCGTGCGGCTGGGCGCGGGCGTGAGCGATGTCGAGCGGGCCCTGTTGACCGACCCGCAGACCTCGGGCGGCCTGCTGGTGGCCTGCGCGCCGGAAGCGGCGCAAGCGGTGCTGGCGCTGTTCCGCGAGCAGGGATTCGCGGATGCCGCGGTGGTCGGCGAGATGGCCGCCGGCGAGCCGCTGGTGCGCGTCGACTAGTCCGCGCCATGGGCGGCGCGGCGCGCCGGGCGGCCCAAGCCTGCGCGGTGGCGGACAGCCTTACGGCCGGTCCGGCCGCGCTGACGTCTGGTTCTGCACCTGGTAGTTGATCTGCCATTGCAGCAGCGGACCGTATGCTCCGAGCCGCGCCTGCTCGGCCGCCTGCGCGGGCGAAGCGGCCCGCTCCGGCGCCAGGGCCAGGCCGGTGGCGCCAGCCCATGGCTGGATGCGGCCGGGGCGATCGCGCTGATAGGCGCCGTCGCGCGTGATCACCAATCGCGGGTTGTTGAACCCGAAGCACCATTGCGGATCGGGCCGCGCGGCCAGCAGGTCGCAGCCGCTGCGGAAATAGGGGGTGTCGGGCAGGCTCAGGTGGTACAGCGTGGGCAGGATGTCCTTGTGGCTGCCCGGCCGCGACGGGTCATACGTCGATTGCCCGCGGTAGCCGGGCGGCACATACAGGTAGAAGGGCACCGCGCGCGCCAGCGCGATGTCGCTGTCGGCGGCATAGTCCACGCCCAGGATGTTGTGGTCGCCGGTCACCGCGACGATGGTGCGGGCGCCCTGGGCCGAGGCTTTCAGGCCGGTCAGGAAGCGCCCCAGCTGGTCGTTCGCATAGCGCAGCGTGTCGAAGGCTTCGTCCAGGCCGGACCAGCTGTCATAGTAGGGCAGCCGTTCGATATCGCTCAGGTCCAGGCCGCCGCGCTGGCCCCCTTCGGGCACCAGGAACGGCGGATGATGGGTGGTGGACAGAGCGACGACGAACAGCGGTTCGCCGTCGCGGTCGGCCCGCGCCAGGCGCTCGGCGATGTAGCGGAACATGTATTCGTCGGGCACGCCCCATGCGCCCGGCTGCGCCTCGGGGTAGCGCTGCCTCAGCGTCAGCTGGTCGGCGAATTCCTGCGCGCCCAGGTGCGTGGCGAAGCGGCCCAGATTGCGCCAGGTGGCCGCGCCCGAGGTGACGAAGACCACCCGGTAGCCGCGCGCCAGGAACGGCGTGAAGGCATTGCTGGCGAAGGTGGCGCTGGCCGCCGACGACTGGCTGGTGGCCAGCACCGGGCTGCGCACCAGCAGCCGGCTGAGCGAATCGATGGTGCCATTGCCTTCCGACAGGAATCGATCGAAGCGCCAGTCCTGCTGCCAGTGCGGCCGCAGCGCGCCCAGCAGGTCGCGGCCTGGACGGTCGTACATGTTCATGTGGTAACCCATGCTTTCCATCACTTGCAGCACCACGTGCGGCGGGCGGGCGCGGGCCTGCGGGTTGGCGCCGGTGCTGGCCATGAAAGGCTGCAGCCCGTGGCCAGGTCGTCCCAGGAAGCGCTGGTAGAGCTGTTCGCCCTCTTCGGCGGTGACCGGTTTGAAGCGCTTGTCGTTGTCGCGCTCGGACAGGGCCCAGAAGAACGCCGATATGCCGTTGGGCGCGATGTCGTTGAGCAGGCGCAGCGAGGAAATGCCGGTGTCGTCCCTGTTGAGCGGGAAGGGTCCGAGCGAACCCCGGCAGGCCAGCACGGTGATGGCGATGATCAGCGACAGCCTCAGCGCGCTGGGCGCCAGCGCCCGGCGCGCCAGGCGCGTGCGCAGGATGAGGGCGCTCCAGCGCCGCGCCAGCCAGTAGGTGGCGCCCAGCACCGCCGCCAGCAGCGCCAGCGTCCGCAGCACCGGATAGCCGTGCCACAGCGTCACCAGGATGGCATGGGTATCGTCGTCCATCAGGCCGAACACGAAGATGTCGATCGAGCGCGAGAACGTGGCGAAGTAGCACACGCTGATCACGGTGCTGGCGGTGAACAGCATGGCCAGCACGGCGGCCAGCCAGGGCAGGGCGCGCAGCCACAGGGCGTACGCCGCTGGCCGCGCGGCCAGCAGCAGCGCGGCCAGCAACGGCACCGAGAACGCGATCGCCGCGACCTTGATGTCGAATAGCAGGCCGATCACCAGGGTGCGGTTGATGTCCTGCGGCAAGGCCGCGTAGGCGCCCGGCGGCGCGTACGCCGCCAGCAGGTAGGCGCGGCCCAGGCCTTGCGCGATTACCGACACAAGCCAGGGCGCCAGCAGGATGAGGAAGGAACGCTGGAAATTGAGAAACCAGTCTTGCCAGGCGTCGGCGGAACGGAAAAGCTTCATCTGCACCATGAATGGATAGCGTCGGTGCGCGTCGGACCAGGGCGGACGGCGCACGAATCAAGCGCGGGAAGCCGGGTCCGGACCCATGACTTGTCATGCAGGCGCAATCTACAGCAGGGCGCGGCCGAATCTGTGAAGGTTTGTATAGTTCTTGTAGCGCGGCGCTCCGGACTGACCAGTGTCGGTCGGTCCGAAAACCTCGGCACACCCGTGGGGCGTGGCGTTTATCGGCCCGAATCCGCCGTCAGCAGTTGTGCCGTGGTCGCGGCCTGCCGTACCAGCCAGCGCGTCACGATCTCGGCGTCAGGCGTGCTGCGGCGCGCGTTGCGCACCAGCCAGTAGGCATGCTCGGTGGCATCGGCCGGCTGGCCGTCGACCGCGGCCAGGCGCCGGTCTGCCAGCATCGGCGCGATCAGCGCCAGCCGCCCGAGCGCGATGCCATGGCCGGCCAGCGCCGCATGCACGATCTGGTCGTACTGGTTGAAGCGCAACATGCCCTTGGGCCGCACCCGGCCCAGGCCGCGCGCGTTGAGCCATTCCGACCATTGCAGCCAGGGCCGGGTGGGGTCGTCGAATTCCAGCAGCACGTGGCGCTGCAATTCGCGCGCATCCAGGGCGCGCGCCCGCAGCGACGGGTGGGCCACCGGCACCACCGACTCCCCGAACAGCCAGACGGCGCCGTCCGGCACCGTGTCGCGCAGACTGTAGCGGATGGCGATGTCGACGCTTTCACGGTCGATGTCGATGACCCGGTTATCGGCCGCCACCCGCACGTCGATCTGCGGATGGGCGGCCTGGAAGTCGCCCAGGCGCGGCAGCAGCCACAGCGAGGCCACCCCGATGGTGGTGGTGACGGTGACCGGCGTGCGGCGTTCGGGCGCGCGCAATTGCTCGGTCAGGTCGCCCAGCTGACCCAGCCAGGCGTCGGCCATGCGGAACAGCTGCGCGCCTTCGGACGTGAACGAGACGCTGCGAAAGCCGCGCACCAGCAGCGGCACGCCCAGGTGGGCCTCCAGCGCCCGGATCTGCCGGCTGACGGCCGACTGCGTCACGTGCAGGTCCTGCGCCGCCAGCGTGATGCTCATGCGGCGGCCCACGGCGACGAAGCCTCGGACCAGGTCGAGCGGGGGAAGTTTGGCCAGGGGATATGACATTCTTGAAACTCATGCGTATGCGGCGGAAATGTCGCTTGTGCAATATAACGCCTGCGGCGTCCAATATGCCTCAGACGACGGGTGACGCGGTGCCAAGGCGCCGATGCCCGGCAGGCTGGCCGCCAAGGCGGCGGGGGATGCGCCATGATCCGACTATGTTGCACTGCGGGAATGTCATTCCGTTTGGCGCGGGGTTCGACTATGCTGCTCAGGCGCGCATCGGGCCTGCGGATCGAGTGCCAGGCCGGCACGGTGTGGCTGTCCGCCTACCGCCGCCCGGACGACAGCGTGCTGCAAGCCGGCGAGTCCATCATCGTGGACAGCGATCGCGACGTCGTTCTCAGCGGCCTGCCGGATGCGCAGGTCGCCCTGGTTTCCCAGGTTTCCCAGCCGTTGGAGCTTTTGTCATGAATGCGCCCCTGCCCGCCACGCCCCGCCTCGAGATGTGGTTCGATTTCGCCAGTCCCTACAGCTACCTGGCGATCGAACGCATCGGCGACCTGGCGGCGCGGGCCGAGGTGCGGGTCGACCTGCGGCCATTCCTGCTGGGCCCGATCTTCCAGGCCCAGGGCTGGAATGACACGCCGTTCCGCCTGTTCCCCGGCAAGGGCGCCTACATGATGCGCGACATCGCGCGCCTGGCCGAAAAGTATGGCGTGCCCTATAACCGGCCGCGCCTGTTTCCGCGCATGAGCGTGCTGCCGGCCCGCATTGCGCTGCTGGGCCAGGACGAGCCCTGGGGCCGTGACTTCTGCCTGGCCGTGTTCCGCGCCAATTTCCAGCATGACCAGGACATCCAGGCCGAGGATGTGGTGCATGCGCTGCTGACCGACCTGTCGCTCGACGCCGACGCGCTGATCGCGCGCGGCAAGTCCGAGGCCGCCAAGGAGGCGCTGCGGCGCCGGGTCGACGAAGCCCGCCACCTGGGGCTGTTCGGCGCCCCGACCTTCCTGGTGGACGGAGAGATGTTCTGGGGCAACGACCGCCTGGAAGACGCGCTCGAATGGACCCGCCGCGCGCCCGTCAGCGCCTGGGCCGCCGCGGCGGGTTGATGCCCGTGGCCGCGCCCGTCCTTTTCGTCGTTGCCGCCGGCGTGGCCGGCGACGCAAGGCAACCGTAGAGTTTTTCCGCCAACGCTTTTCCCGCAATGAAAAACACCAGCAGTCCGCTACGCGGCGCACCCATGCCGGGTGGCCGTTCGTTCACGCAATTCCGCGCCGCGCGCATCCGCCGCGTCTCGTTCCAGTGGCAGCAACAGGCCGGTGGCGCCGAACCGCCCGGCAAGGACGGCGCGCCGCGTCGCGCCTGACGTGGCGGGTTCGCGCAGCGGGACGTGGCCTCAACCGCGCGTGACCGGGGCCACGCCGGCCCATTCCTCGTCCGAATACAGCCGCGAGCGCAGCAGGAAGCGCTTGCCCTCGGCGCTGTCCAGCGAGAACGCGCCGCCGCGTCCAGGCACGGCGTCGATGATGAGCTGAGTGTGCTCCCAGTAGGCGAACTGGTCTTCGCCCATGTAGAACGGGCAGCCTTCCAGTTCGCCCAGCAGCACGTCCGAGCCGCCCACCATGAATTCACCCTGCGCGTAGCACATGGGCGAACTGCCGTCGCAGCAGCCGCCCGACTGGTGGAACATCAGCGGGCCGTGCTTGGCGCGCAAGGTTTCGATCAGCGCGCGCGCCGCGTCGGTGGCGACCACGCGCGGAGTGGGTCCTGGCATGATGCAACTCCCGCGACGCCACGCCGGCGCGGCGCTGCCGACCCGGCATGGGTCGATCCGCGACGCACCGGCGGGCATCGCCCGTGGGTCAGAAGAAACCCAGTTTCTTGGGCGAGTAGCTCACCAGCAGGTTCTTGGTCTGCTGGTAGTGGTTGAGCATCATCTTGTGGTTCTCGCGGCCGATCCCGGACTGCTTGTAGCCGCCGAACGCGGCGTGCGCCGGATAGGCGTGGTAGCAGTTGGTCCAGACCCGCCCGGCCTTGATGGCGCGGCCCATGCGATAGCACGTGTTGGCGTCGCGCGACCAGACCCCCGCGCCCAGGCCGTAGAGCGTGTCGTTGGCCAGCGCCAGCGCGTCGTCGGCGTCCTTGAACGTGGTCACCGCCACCACCGGCCCGAAGATCTCTTCCTGGAACACGCGCATCTTGTTGTGGCCCTTGAAGACGGTGGGCTGCACGTAGTAGCCGCCTTCGAGCGCGCCCGGCAACTGCGCGCGCGCGCCGCCGGCCAGCACCGCCGCGCCCTCCTGCTTGCCGATGTCGAGGTACGACAGGATCTTCTCCAACTGCTCGGTGGAGGCCTGCGCGCCCAGCATGGTGTCGCCATCGAGCGGGTTGCCCTGCTTGATCTCGGCCACGCGCTTGAGCGCGCGCTCCATGAACCTGTCGTAGAGCGATTCCTGGATCAGCGCACGGCTGGGGCAAGTGCAGACTTCGCCCTGGTTCAGCGCGAACATGACGAAGCCTTCGATGGCCTTGTCGAGGAAGTCGTCGTCCTGCGCCGCCACGTCGGCAAAGAAGATGTTGGGCGACTTGCCGCCCAGCTCCAGCGTCACGGGGATGATGTTCTGCGACGCGTACTGCATGATCAGGCGGCCCGTGGTGGTCTCGCCGGTGAAGGCGATCTTGGCGATGCGCTTGCTGGAGGCCAGCGGTTTGCCCGCTTCCAGGCCGAAGCCGGTGACCACGTTGACCACGCCCGGGGGCAGCAGGTCGCCGATCAGTTCCATCAGCAGCAGGATGCCCAGCGGCGTCTGCTCGGCCGGCTTGAGCACCACGCAGTTGCCCGCCGCCAGCGCCGGCGCCAGCTTCCACGCGGCCATCAGGATGGGGAAGTTCCACGGGATGATCTGGCCGACCACGCCCAGCGGCTCGTTGAAGTGGTAGGCGACGGTGTCGTGGTCGATCTCGGACAGCCCGCCTTCCTGGCTGCGGATGCACGAGGCGAAGTAGCGGAAGTGGTCGATCGCCAGCGGGATGTCGGCGGCGCGGGCCTCGCGGATCGGCTTGCCGTTGTCCCAGGTCTCGGCGGTGGCCAGGCGTTCCAGGTTGGCCTCCATCACGTCGGCGATACGCATCAGGATCTGCGCGCGCTCGGCGGCCGGGGTCGCACCCCATTTGGGCGCGGCGCGATGCGCCGCATCCAGCGCCAGCTCGATGTCGCGCTCTTTCGAGCGGGCGTTGCGGGTCAGCACCTGGCCGGTGACCGGCGTGACGTTGTCGAAGTATTCGCCGTCGGCGGGCGCCTGCCATTTGCCGTCGATGAAGTTGTCATACTGCGTCCTGAGGTCCAGGCGCGTGCCATAGGATTCGGGGGTGACGCGGGTCGCGATGTCCATGCTTGTCTCCGTATAGTCGGTGTAACGGCAGTCGGGTGCCTGCTTCGTATCAAGCAAACCGCGTGCCATGTCGGGGGACGCGGCTGGACAAGCGCGCATGCCGCGTGCGAAAGTAGATTGCCACGCGCCGGCAGGGGCGTGGGCGGCGTTTCGCCGCTACCGGGTGTCGCGTTTCGCGACACTGTCGCGGAACAGGTGTCGCAGAACACCGTCCAAGGAGACATGCATGGCCACTCAATCCGGTCGGCACCCGCTGACGCAAGCGCGCCAGCTGTTCAACCAGCAGGGCATGGTGCCCGGCGGCCTGGTCGCCGAACCCATCCTGCGATCCTGGCGCCGCTGCGCCGACCTGGGTTTCGACATGCGCGGCAAGCGCCGCGCCGAGCCCATGACCGCCGCCGAACTGCGCGAGGCACGCCAGCGCAACGAGGCCTTGCGGCGGCTGTCCGAACCCGCCATGTCGCTGCTGCGCCGCGAAGGCGGCAGTGACGGCCTGGTGATCCTGTCGGACGCCCAGGGCCTGGTGCTGGACAGCGACGGCGACATCGATTTCGCGCAACGCGCCTCGCGCGTCGCGCTGATGCCCGGGGCGGCCTGGGACGAGGCCGCCGCGGGCACCAACGCCATCGGCACGGCGCTGGTGGAAGGCCGTTCACTGGTGGTGCACGGCGCCGAACACTATTTCGAACCCAACCGCATCCTGACCTGCGCCGCGGTGCCGATCACCGACAGCGAAGGGCGCATGCTGGGCGTGCTAGATCTTTCCAGCCCCGCGCGCGAGGTGCGCCCCGACGTGCTGGCGCTGGTGCGGGCCGCCGTCGACCTGATCGAGCACCGGCTGTTCGACAGCGCGCACGAACCCTGCGCGGTGCTGCGCCTGCATGCCGACCGTTCCGCGCTGGGCACGCCGGGCGAGGCCCTGCTGGCCTTCGAGGGCGACCTGCTGGTGGGCGCCAACCGCCGCGCCATGCAGGTGCTGGGCCTGGCGTCCACGGCGCTGGGCGTCTATCGCTACGCGGACCTGTTCGAGGGCGTCATGGAACAGGCGCCCGACGCGGCCGGGCGGGTGCATGCGCGCGGCGGCGCGGTCTACCACGCGCGCCTGCGCCTGCCCCGGTCGCGGCCGCCGGTCGCCCCGCAACCGGCGCTGCGCCTGCCGGCCACGCCCGCGCTGCCGGCGCCCCAGACCCAGCGCGATGCCGCCAGCTTCGACGCGGCCACGCTGGGCGCGCTGGCGCGCGCGGTGCATCTGTCGGACGCGGGCGTATCGATTCTGCTGCAGGGCGAGACCGGCGCGGGCAAGGAGGTCTTCGCGCGCCAGCTGCATGCGCGCAGCCGGCGCGCGGCCGGCCCGTTCGTGGCGGTCAATTGCGCCGCGCTGCCCGAAAGCCTGATCGAATCCGAACTGTTCGGCTATGAAGACGGCGCCTTCACCGGCGCGCGCCGCCAGGGCAGCAAGGGCCTGCTGCGGCAGGCGCATGGGGGCGTGCTGTTCCTGGACGAGATCGGCGACATGCCGCTGGCGCTGCAGGCGCGCCTGTTGCGGGTGCTGCAATCGCGCGAGGTGTCGCCGCTGGGCGCGGCGCGGCCGGTGGCGGTGGACTTCGCGCTGGTGTGCGCGACCCATCGCGCGCTGGCGCATGATGGCCCGGACGCGCCGGTGCGCCCCGATCTGTACTTCCGTATCGCCGAATACACCGTGACGCTCGCGCCGCTGCGCGCCCGCCCCGACCTACGCGAATTACTGCGCACGCTATGGGCCGCGCAGGGCAGCGGGCCGGCGCTGCCGGGCGGCATCGAGGACGCGCTGGCGCAATACGCCTGGCCCGGCAACTATCGCCAGATGGCGGCGGTGCTGCGGACGCTGCACGTGCTGGCGGGCGCGTCCGGCAGGGTCGATGAAGAAATGCTGCCGGCGGACATCCGCGGCATGCCGGCGGCGCAGGCGTCCTCCGGCGCGCCCAGCCTGCAGGCCATGGCTGACGAGGCGATCCGCGCGGCGCTGACCGCGCACGCCGGCAACGTCAGCGCCGCGGCGCGCGCCCTGGGCGTGCATCGCAGCACTTTGTACCGACGCGCGGCGGCGCTGGGGCTGGCACGGCCGGGTTGAATCGACGCGCATGCAAGAACACGCATGCAACAACACGCATGCATGAGCATGCATGAACATGCAAGGACGCCGTGGCGCGCCGCGCCCCGTGCCGTGCATGGCGCGGGACCGGCGGCGGTTCAGCCGACCACGCGGGCCAGTTCGGCGCCCGGGTCCTGGGCGCGCATGAAGGCCTCGCCCACCAGGAAGGCGTCGACCTTGTGCGCTCGCATCAGCTTCACGTCTTCCGGCTTGAGGATGCCGCTTTCCGTCACCACGCGCTTGCCGGCGGGAATGCGCGGCAGCAGGTCCAGCGTGTTCTGCAGGCTGGTCTCGAAGGTGCGCAGGTTGCGGTTGTTGATGCCCAGCAGCGGCGTCTTCAGCGTGAGCGCGATGTCCAGTTCCTGGGCGTCGTGCACTTCCACCAGCACGTCCATGCCCAGTTCCATGGCCAGCGTTTCCATCTCGCGCAGCTGCGTGGGCGTGAGCGCGGCGACGATCAGCAGCACGCAGTCGGCGCCCATCGCGCGGGCGGCGATGATCTGGTAGGGATCGATCACGAAGTCCTTGCGCAGCACCGGCAGCGAGCAGGCGGCGCGCGCCTGGCGCAGGTGGTCGTGCGAGCCCTGGAAGAACTGCACGTCGGTCAGCACCGACAGGCAGGCGGCGCCATGCACGGCATAGGAGGCCGCGATTTCAGCGGGCTGAAAGGTCTCGCGCAGCACGCCCTTGGACGGCGACGCTTTCTTGATTTCGGCGATGACGCCGGCCTTGCCCTGCGAGATCTTGTCTTCGATGGCCTGGGCAAAGCCGCGCACGTCCTGGCGCGCCTGCGCTTCGCGCAGGACTTCGGCTTCGCTCCGCATCTGGCGCGCGGCGGCGACTTCCTCGGCCTTGACGGCGAGGATCTTCGCGAGAATATCGTTCATTTCTGGAATTTCCGGGTATATGCGCAGAAATCTTCCAGCTTGGCTCGCGCCGCGCCGGTGGAAATCAGTTCAAATGCTAGCGCTAACGCTGCGGGAATGGAATCGGCTTTGTTGCCTGCGTAAATGGCGAGACCCGCATTCAGCGCGACGATGTCGCGGGCGGTGCCCTCGACATTGTCCAGCGCCTCTATGACAAGCTCGCGCGACTGTTCGCGATTGGACACCTTGATGCTGCGATTGGACATCATGGATAGCCCGTAGTCCTCGGGGTGGATTTCGTACTCGCTGACCTTGCCGTCCTTGAGCTCGCCCACCATGGTGGCGCCGCCCAGCGAAGCCTCGTCCATGCCGTCCTTGCCGTGCACCACCAGCACGTGGCGCGAGCCCAGGCGTTCCAGCACGCGTACCTGGATGCCCACCAGGTCGGGGTGGAACACGCCCATCAGCTGGTTGGCGGCGCCGGCCGGGTTGGTCAGCGGGCCGAGGATGTTGAAGATGGTGCGCACCGCCAGTTCCTTGCGGACCGCGGCCACGTTCTTCATGGCGCCGTGATGGGCGGGCGCGAACATGAAGCCGATGCCGGTGGCCTGGATGCACTCGGCCACCTGCTCGGGCGTCAGCACCAGGTTGGCGCCCAGCGCTTCCAGCACGTCGGCGCTGCCGCTCGACGAGGACGCGCTGCGGTTGCCGTGCTTGGCGATCGGCACGCCGGCCGCCGCCGCCACGAACATGGCGGTGGTGGAGATGTTGAAGGTGTGGCTGCCGTCGCCGCCGGTGCCGCACATGTCGAGCAGGTCTTCGGGGTTGGGCGTGACCACCGGCGTGGCGAACTCGCGCATGACCTGCGCGGCCGCGGTGATTTCACCCACCGTTTCCTTTTTCACGCGCAGACCCATCAGCAGGGCGCTTGCGATCTGCGGCGACATCTCGCCGCGCATCAGCATGCGCATCAGATGCAGCATTTCGTCGTGGAAAATTTCGCGGTGTTCGATACAGCGCGTCAGCGCTTCGGAGGGGGAGATCGTCACGGTGCGTCCTTCTTAGGCGAGGTTCAGGAAATTGCGCAGCAGGGCGTGGCCGTGTTCGCTGAGCACGGATTCGGGGTGGAACTGTACTCCGTACAGGGGCAGCGTCTTGTGGCGCACGCCCATGATGTCGCCGTCCGGCGCCGTGGCGGTCACGGCCAGGCACTCGGGCAGCGTCGCCGGGTCGATGGTCAGCGAGTTGTAGCGGATGACAGTGTACGGCGTCGGCAGGTCGGTGAAGATGTCCGTCCCGGTATGCGAGATGCGCACGGTCTTGCCGTGCATGATCTGCTGGGCGCGGACGATGTTGCCGCCGTAGGCGGCGCCGATGGCCTGGTGGCCCAGGCATACGCCCAGGATCGGCTTCTTGCCGGCGAAGGCCTGGATGACGGGCACCGAGATGCCGGCCTCGGCCGGCGAGCACGGGCCGGGCGACACGCAGATGCGGTCGGGGTTGAGCGCGGCGATCTCTTCCAGGGTGATCTGGTCGTTGCGCGCCACGCGCACGTCCTCGCCCAGTTCACCGAAGTACTGGACCAGGTTGTAGGTAAACGAGTCGTAGTTGTCGATCATCAACAGCATTTTTTTCTCCAGGCGGGCCGATTCGCGGCCCGGGGCGGTCATTGGGGCGGCGGGCGTCTCAGATGGGCTCGTCCAGGCCGTGCTGGACCTGCTCGGCAGCGCGCAGCACGGCGCGGGCCTTGGCCTCGGTCTCGGCCCATTCGGCTTCGGGGTTGGAGTCGGCCACGATGCCGGCGGCGGCCTGCACGTACAGCGTGCCGTCCTTGATGACGCCGGTGCGGATGGCGATGGCCACGTCCATTTCGCCGCCGTAGCTGAGGTAGCCGGCCGCGCCGCCGTATATGCCGCGGCGCACGGGCTCGAGCTCGTCGATGATCTTCATGGCCTCGACCTTGGGCGCGCCGGTCAGGGTGCCGGCCGGGAACGAGGCGCGCAGCACATCCATGCTGCTCATGCCGGGATTCAGGTTGCCGGTGACGTTGGACACCAGGTGCATCACGTGCGAATAGCGCTCGATCACCATGGTGTCGCTGACCTTGACCGACCCCACCTCGGCGACGCGGCCGACGTCGTTGCGGGCCAGGTCGATCAGCATCACGTGCTCGGCCACTTCCTTGGGGTCGGCCTTGAGCTCGGCGGCCAGGGCGGCGTCTTCCTCGGGCGTGGCGCCGCGCTTGCGGGTGCCGGCCAGCGGGCGGATGGTGACCTGCGACTTGGGCGCGCCGTCCACCACCACGCGCTCCTGGCGCACCAGGATCTCGGGCGACGCGCCCACCACCTGGAAATCACCGAAGTTCCAGAAGTACATGTAGGGGGAGGGATTGAGCGACCGCAGGGCGCGGTAGAGGGAGAGGGGGGAGTCGCGGAACGGCTTGGCGATGACCTGGCCGATCTGCACCTGCATCAGGTCGCCGGCGGCGATGTGTTCCTTGGCGCGGTGCACGGCCGCCAGGTAGTCTTCTTTCTTGAAGTCGCGCCGCTCTTCGGTCTGCATGCTGGCGTGGCTGTAGGGAATTTCCACCGGGCGTCGCAGGCGCGCGCGCAGGTCGTGCAGGCGCTGCTGGGCGCGGCTGTAGCTTTCGGGCTGGCCCGGATCGGCGTAGACCATCAGGTAGATGCGGCCGGCCAGGTTGTCGACAATGACCAGTTCGTCCACGTGCATCAGCATCAGGTCGGGCGTGCCGCCTTCCATGCCGGCCGGGAACGGCTTCACGGCGGGGCCCAGGCAGGGTTCGATGTGGCGCACGGTGTCGTAGCCGAAGTAGCCGGCCAGGCCGCCGCAGAAGCGCGGCATGCCGGGGCGCAGGGCCACCTTGAAGCGGGCCTGGTACTGCTCGATGAAGGCCAGCGGGTCGCCATCGTGGGTCTCGACCACCTTGCCGTCGTGCAGCACTTCGGTGCGGGTGCCGCTGGCGCGGATCACGGTACGGGCCGGCAGGCCGATGAACGAGTAGCGGCCGAAGCGCTCGCCGCCCACCACCGACTCCATCAGGCAGGTCATGCGGCCGGCCTGCGGGCCGGCGTGGGCCAGCTTCAGGTAGATGCCCAGCGGGGTGTCCAGGTCGGCGTAGGTCTCGGCCACCAGCGGGATGCGGTTGTAGCCTTGGGCGGCGAGGGCTTTGAATTCGATTTCGGTCATGTCGGTCTCGGGGCGATGGGTATCTGCTGGGGACCGGGCACACAACAAAAAGCCCGGTCCAGGTTACTGGTTCCGGGCTTGGCTCTGTGTTCTACACAGTATCGGCGCTGGGAGGCGGGGACGCGTCCAGGGCCGGGAAGGGAATCATCGCCACCCGGAAGACAAACGCCACCAGCGCCACGAGGCGCCGAGCATTTGGTTCTGGATGGAAACGTTCATCAGGTGATAGCGGTTCGATGTTCAAGTGTGCCGTCAAGGGCGCGGACCCCGGCTTCAGGCCTGGGCTTTCGCGGCGTTCTGGTTCTGATTCCAGAGCTCCACCCACTGGGCGGCGTTGACGAGCGTGTCCACTATACCATCGACATCGAGCTCGCGCACGTCACGGCCTTCGTTGTAGCCATACGGCACCACCAGCACCTGGGTGCCGGCGCTGCGGCCGGCCTGGGCGTCGTTGATGGAATCGCCGATGGTGACGGCCTCGGCCACCGTCACGCCCAGCAGTTCGCAGGCGTGCAGCACCTGGTCGGGGTCGGGCTTGCGGCGGGCGCAGGTGTCGCCGCACACCACTGCGTCGAAGAACCCGGCCAGGCCGGTGCGTTGCAGCAGCGGCAGGGTGAATTCGGTGGGCTTGTTGGTGACCACGGCCAGCTTCAGGCCCTGGTCGCGCATGTGCTTGAGCCCTTCCATGACGCCCGGGTAGACCTGGGCGCGTTCGCCGTTGACCAGGTGGTAGTGGCGGTAGAAGGCCTCGCGCGCCCGGGCGAAGTCCTCGGGCGACGGATCGGCGGCGTCCAGGCTGCCGGCCAGGCTGCGGCGCACCAGGTTGTCCACCCCCTTGCCGACGAAGGTGGCCACGACATCCTCGCGCAGCGCGATCATGCCGAGTTCCACGCGCATGGCGTTGGCCGCGAAGGCCAGGTCGGGGATGGAGTCGAGCAGGGTGCCGTCCAGGTCCAGCAGCGCGGCGCGGAAGGGAGTCATGGCGGGTATTCCTCAGACGGCGGTGGTTTCGCCGATGGCGATCTGCTCGCGCATGGACTTGATGATGCCGGGGTAGTCGGGCTTGCCGAAGATGGCCGAGCCGGCCACGAAGGTGTCGGCGCCGGCGCGGCGGATTTCGGCGATGTTGTCGATCTTCACGCCGCCGTCCACCTGCAGCACGATTTCGTGGCCGCCGGCCTGGGTCCAGGCGTCGATGCGGGCGCGGGCCTCGCGCAGCTTGGTCAGCGCGCCGGGGATGAAGCTCTGGCCGCCGAAGCCGGGGTTGACCGACATGATCAGCACCAGGTCGACCTTGTCCATGACGTGGTCCAGGTACGACAGGGGCGTGGCGGGGTTGAACACCAGGCCGGCCTTACAGCCGTTCTCGCGGATCAGCGACAGGGTGCGGTCGACGTGGCGGCTGGCTTCCGGGTGGAAGCTGATGTAGTTGGCGCCGGCCTTGGCGAACATCGGCACCAGGGCGTCCACCGGCTCGACCATGAGGTGCACGTCGATCGGCACGGAAACATGGGGACGGATCGCCGCGCAGACCATCGGGCCGATGGTCAGGTTGGGCACGTAGTGGTTGTCCATCACATCGAAATGGATCCAGTCGGCGCCGGCGGCGACCACGTCACGCACTTCCTCGCCCAGGCGGGCGAAGTCGGCGGACAGGATGCTGGGGGTGATGCGGGTGGTGGTAGACATGGTGTTCGGGGTGGGTGAAGGCATAATGTGCCATTATTGCAGCTTGCTCGTGCCACACAGGAAAGGACTGTGAAACCCTACGACCTGAGCGTCTCTGTCACTCCGCGCTTCGTGCCTGAACAGTCCGATCCCGGCGAGCAGCAATTCGTGTTCGCCTATACCGTGCGCATCACCAATACCGGGGAACACCCGGCCCAGGTGATCAGCCGCCACTGGATTATCACCGATGGCAACCAGCGCGTGCAGGAAGTGCGCGGGCTGGGCGTCGTGGGCCAGCAGCCCCTGCTGGCGCCCGGCGAGACCTTCGAATACACCAGCGGCTGCCCCTTGCCCACGCCGGTCGGCACGATGCGCGGCACCTACCATTGCGTCGGCGAGAACGGCATTCCGTTCGAAGTGCCGATTCCCGAATTCGTCCTGGCCATGCCGCGCACCCTGCATTGACGCGGGGCGCGGCCATACGTTGTACGGTTTTCCATCTGCTCATGAAGCGCATTCTTAGCCTGTCCGTGCTGTCGGTCCTGCTGGCGGCATGTACCACCCCCTCGGAGATCCCGCCCGAATCCGGCGAACCCGGCGCTGGCGCGCGCCCCACGGCCGTCGATGGCCCGCTGGTGGTGCCGGCGCTGTCGGCCCTGCCCGATACGCCGCCCCGCGCGCTGGCCGGCAAGTACAAGGCCGGCACCTGGGCCGAGATGCCGGGCTGGACCAATGACGATCTGGCCCAGATCTGGCCCCTGTTCCTGCGCAACTGCAAGGGGCTGATGCGCCCGACCAGCGGCAACCTGGCCGCGCCGGCGCGCGCCACCCCGCGCGCCTGGCAGCCGGTGTGCGCCGCAGCGGCCGATCCGTCGCGGGCGCCGGCCGCCAACGACCCCGAGGGCGTGCGCCGCTTCCTGCAGACCTACCTGCAACCCTGGCGCCTGAACGCCGCCGACGGCAAGCCGGCCACCAATACCGTCACCGGCTATTACGAGCCGCTGGTGCGCGGTTCGCGCCGCCAGGGCGGCAACTATCAATGGCCCCTGTACGCGGTGCCGGCCGACCTGCTGACCATCGACCTGGGGTCGGTCTATCCGGAACTGGCTGGCAAGCGCGTGCGCGGCAAGCTCGACGGCAAGCGCGTGGTGCCCTATGACACCCGCGCGGCCATCGAGTCGACCGGCCGCCGCCCGCCGGTGGTGGTGTGGGTCGACGACCCGGTCGACAACTTCTTCCTGCAGGTGCAGGGCTCGGGCCGCGTGCTGCTGACCGACGGCCCCGACAGCGGCAAGACCATCCGCGTGGCCTACGCCGACCATAACGGCCAGCCCTACGTGTCCATCGGCCGCTGGCTGGCGGACCGCGGCGAGCTGTCGGCCGACCAGGCCTCGATGCAAAACATCCGCGCGTGGGCGCAGCGCAATCCCAAGCGCGTGCCCGAGATGCTCAACGCCAACCCGGCGGTGGTGTTCTTCCGCGAAGAGCCGGTGATCGATCCCGAACTCGGCCCCAAGGGCGCCTATGGCGTCAACCTGGCGCCGAAACGCGCGATCGCGGTGGACGCCGGCTTCGTGCCGCTGGGCACGCCGGTGTTCCTGGCCACCACCTTCCCGGCCTCCGACCGGCCGTTGCAGCGCCTGGTGTTCGCGCAGGACACCGGCACCGCCATCCGCGGCGCGGCGCGCGCCGACTTCTACTGGGGCTACGGCGACGAGGCCGGCCAGCAGGCCGGGCGCATGAAGCAGCGCGGCCAGATGTGGCTGCTGTGGCCGAAACAGGCCGGGGAGCCGAGCGCAAGATGACACACCAGATCGTGGTTTGCGGGGCCGGCATCGTCGGCCTGTCCTCGGCCCTGGCGCTGGCCCGCCGCGGCCAGCGCGTGGCCCTGCTGGCGCCGCGCATGAGCGTGCCGCCGGCCGATCCCAACCATTACCACGCGCGCGTCTACGCCATTTCGCCCGCCAGCCAGCGTTTCCTGGCCGAGCTGGGCGTGTGGGACGCGTTGCCGTCGGCCCGCCTGACGCCGGTGCAGGCCATGGAGATCCATGGCGACGCCGATGGCCTGGTGCACCTGAACGCCTGGCAGGCGGCCTTGCCGCAACTGGCCTGGATCGTCGAATCCGGCGAGATCGAGCGGGTGCTGATCCAGGCCGTGCGCATGTTCGGCATCCCCTGGCTGGAAGACCGCTGCACCGGCTACCAGGCTGGCACGGTGGAAACCGAGAGCGGCGCCCGCATCCAGGCCGAATTGTTCGTCGGCGCCGATGGCGCCGCTTCGCCACTGCGCACCGCCGCCGGCCTCAAGCACGACGCCGTGTCCTACCACGACACCGGGCTGGTGGTGAACCTGGACGCCGAGCGCGCCCACCAGGGCACCGCCTTCCAGTGGTTCCGCGACGACGGCGTGCTGGCGCTGCTGCCGCTGCCGGACACCGCCGACGGCCCGCAGGTGTCGATGGTCTGGTCGATGCGCGACGCGCAGGCCCGGGAATTGCTGGCCCTGCCGGCCGAGGAGCAGGCCGCGCGGCTCGAATCGATGTTGGAACACGCGGCGCAGGGCCGTCTGGGCCGCCTGAAGGTGCGCAGCACGCTGCACGGTTTCCCGCTGACGCTGGAGCGCGCCCAGATGGTGGCGCCCGGCATCGCGCTGGCCGGCGACGCGGCGCATCGCCTGCACCCGCTGGCCGGGCAGGGCCTGAACCTGGGCCTGGGCGACGTCGAGGCGCTGGCCCGCACCGTGGCCGGACGCGAACCCTACCGCCAGGCCGGCGACCTGCGCGTGCTGCACCGCTACCAGCGCGCCCGCGCCGAGCCGGTGCTGGCGTTGCGGCTGGCCACCGACGGCCTGCACAAGCTGTTCGGCTCGCGCGCCACGCCGCTGGTGTGGCTGCGCAATGCCGGCATGCACTGGGTCGAGCGCGCGCCGCTGGTCAAGCGGCGCCTGATCGCCGGCGCATCGACGAATTAGGGACCGGTCCCGGGGGGCGGAACCCGCCGGCGGCGGGCGTGTCTGATTCCCGGAAGGCCGGCCCGGGCCGGGCGCCGGATCGGTTACGCTTTCGGCCATCGAAGGCGAGACGTCACAAATACAGGAGTCCCCATGAATTTCCGTTTTTCCGCCGTGCTGGCGGCCTGCTTCATGGCCGCCGGGCTGGGCCTGTCGGCCGGCGCCCAGGCGCAGGCCAGCGGCGACAAGTCCGTCTCCACCAATTCGGTCGGCAAGGCGGACAAGGGCGGCAAGAGCTATTCCACCACCCAGGTGGCGCCGGCGGACCCCGTGGCGGACGCGGTCAAGGAACGTTTCAAGCAGCGCTTCACCGGCATGGACGTGACCGCCGTGCGCCGCACGCCCTACGGCCTGTTCGAGGTGCAGCTGGGCATGGACCTGCTGTACACCGATGAAAAGGTGACCTGGGTCATGGAAGGGCCGTTGATCGACGCCATGACGCGCCGCGACGTCACCCGCGAGGCGCAGGAAAAGCTCGGCTCCATCCCGTTCGACCAGCTGCCGCTGGACCTGGCCATCAAGCAGGTCAAGGGCGACGGCTCGCGCAAGGTCGCCATTTTCGAGGACCCCAACTGCGGCTACTGCAAGCAGTTGCGCAAGACGCTCGAAGACGTGGACAACCTCACCGTCTACACCTTCCTGTACCCGATCCTGTCGCCGGACTCGAACACCAAGGTGCGCGATGTCTGGTGCGCGCCGGACCCGGGCAAGGCCTGGGACGACTGGATGCTGCGCGGCCAGAAGCCGGCCACCGCCAACTGCAGCGTGCCCGAGGACAAGCTGCTGGCGCTGGGCAAGCAACTGATGGTGCGCGGCACCCCCACCTTGTTCTTTGCCGACGGCACGCGCATCAGCGGCGCGCTGCCGCTGGACCAGCTCAAGGCACGACTGAACTGACCGGCGCGGGTCGCGTCGGCCGGGCGGCTGGCGCGGCAAGCGCCACGCCACCCGGAGACAGACTTGAAAATCGCAATACTCGACGATTACCACGACGTTGCCAAACGCTACGCGGACTGGGGTTCCCTGGGCGGCGACGCCGACGTGCGGATCTTCAACAACTTCATCCCCGACGACCAGGTCGAGGCCACGCTCGAACCGTTCGACGTGATCGTGGCCATGCGCGAGCGCACGCCGTTCCCGGCCGACCGCATCCGCGCGCTGCCCAACCTGCGCCTGCTGGTCACCACCGGCATGCGCAACAACGCCATCGACATGCCGGCCTGCGCCGCGCAGGGCATCGTGGTCAGCGGCGCGCCCGGCAGCGCCGACGCCAACACCGCCACCGCCGAACTGGCGTGGGCCCACATCCTGGCCCTGTTCAAGCACCTGCCCGCCGAGGACGCCGCCATGCGCCGCGGCATGTGGCAGACCGGCATGCCCGAGCCGCTGGCCGGCAAGCGCCTGGGCGTGCTGGGGCTGGGCAAGCTGGGCGCGGCGGTGGCCAAGGTGGGCCTCGCGTTTGGCATGGACGTGGTGGCCTGGAGCCCCAACCTGACCGACGAGCGCGCCGCCGAGGCGGGCGTCACGCGGGTGGACAAGCACGAACTGTTCGCCACCTCCGACGTGGTCAGCCTGCACCTGATCCTGTCCGACCGCAGCCGCCACATCGTCGACGCCGCGGCGCTGGCCGCGATGAAGCCGACGGCCTACCTGGTGAACACCTCGCGCGCCGGGCTGGTGGACCAGGAAGCCCTGATGGACGCGCTGGTGAAGTTCCGCATCGCCGGCGCCGGCCTGGACGTGTATCCGGAAGAGCCGCTATCGCCCACCGACAGCGTGCGCGACCTGGACAACGTCATCCTGACGCCGCACCTGGGCTACGTCAGCCGCGAGAACTTCGAGGCCTTCTACCGCAACGCGCTGGAGGCCGTGAAGGCCTGGCGCGCCGGCCAGCCGGTGCGGGTGTTGAACGGCTGAGCCGCCAGGGGAAAGGCGACCCCCACGCCGCGCCTTCGGCTTGCTGCCCCCCGAGGGGGCGCCTTTCATCTTGAGGCGGCTCGGCGATGAAAGGGCCCCCACGCCGCGCCTTCGGCTTGCTGCCCCCCGAGGGGGCGTTTTCATCTTGAGGCGGCTCGGCGATGAAAAGGCCCCGGCGCTTCGTCCCACGCGGGTCGGAAGATCGGGGCCTTTTGCTGTCCGCGCCGGGCGCGGACGGGGGTGTTCAATTGCGGGTGAACACCACTTTCTTTTCGACGATGCCAGCCGCGTCGGGCGTGGCGGGCGTATCGCCACAGGCTTCGTCCGCCTCATCCGACGGATCGATCGCGTCGAAGGCGGTGTCGCCGTTGGCGTCCGGCACGCCGGTCGGCTTGAGGCCGACGAAGTCGAACAGGTCGCGGTCCATCAGGTGCGACGGCACCACGCGCGACAGCGCGTTGAAGACGTTCCACGAGCGGCCCGGGTGCTGCTTGTCCCATTCCTTGATCATGCGGCCGACTTCCTTGCGCTTCAGGTTTTCCTGGGAGCCGCACAGGTTGCACGGAATGATCGGGAACTGCTTGAGTTCGGCGTAGGCGATCAGGTCGGTTTCCGGCACGTAGGCGAGCGGGCGGATGACGGTGTGGCGGCCATCGTCGGACACCAGCTTGGGCGGCATGCCCTTGGCCTTGCCGCCGTAGAACAGGTTCAGGAAGAACGTGCCCAGGATGTCGTCGCGGTGGTGGCCGAGCGCGATCTTGGTGGCGCCCAGTTCCGAGGCCACGCGGTACAGGATGCCGCGGCGCAGGCGCGAACAGAGCGAGCACATCGTCTTGCCCTCTTCGAGCACGCGCGTGACGATGGAATAGGTATCCTGCGTCTCGATGTGGAACGGCACGCCCAGTTCGGTCAGGTAGCGCGGCAGGATGTCGGCCGGAAAGCCGGGCTGCTTCTGGTCCAGGTTGACCGCGATCAGTTCGAACCGGAACGGCGCGCGCTTTTGCAGCTGGAGCAGGATGTCCAGCATGGCGTAGGAGTCCTTGCCGCCCGACAGGCACACCATGACGCGGTCGCCCGCCTCGATCATGTTGTAGTCGGAGAGGGCGCGAGTGGTCTCGCGCGCCAGGCGCTTGGTGAGCTTGTTGCCTTCGTGGCGGGCCTTCTTGTCGTCGGGGCCGGCCACGGAGACGGCGCGGGTCGGCGCCGCCGCGTCGGGAGAGGCCGCCACGGCGCGGATGTCGGGGGAGGCGATATCGTTCATGGTCAACGCGAGATCTGGATTTCCACGCCCACCGCCGCACAGTCGGAGAAGGCCATGGGCTTGCTGATGCGCAGGCGCAGCGAGCGGATTTCATGGAAGTCGGCCAACAGGCGCGCGGCGACTTGTTCCACCAGGGTTTCGATCAGGTTCACGTGCGCCTGGGTGCATTCCTCGACGATGGCCTCGCGCAGGCGGCGATAGTCCAGCACGCTGTGGATATCGTGGTCGTCGACCGAGCGCTGGATGTCGACGTCGAACTCGGCGTCGACGTGCAGCGGCTGGGTGGCGCGGCGTTCGTGTTCGAGGATGCCGATGCGGGCGTCGAGCGCGAGCCCGGATAGGATGATGCGGCGAGTGGGCATGATGAAAACCTGGGTGGAATCCCGGAATTGTAAGGCGGCGCCGAACCGGGCCGGCGCGCTGGCTACAATTCGGCCATGGCCGGACGCCCGCGTGGGGGCGGCGACGGCAAACAAGGGATGAAATGCAACAGATGCACGATGCGGTCATTGTAGGCGGCGGCCCGGCCGGCGCCTCCTGCGCCCTCTGGCTGGCCCGGCTGGGCCTGGCGCCGTTGCTGGTCGAGGCCAGCGGCCGCCTGGGCGGGCTGGCCGTGGACAACCCCTTCGCCGACGACTGGATCGCGGTGCTGCCCGGCATGACCGGCCAGCAGGTGGCCGCCAATATCGATACCAGCGTGCGCGCCGCCGGCGTTCCGCTGCGTCTGGACACCCGGGTGACGGCGGTGCGGCCCTGCAAGGGCGGCATCGAGGCGACCCTTGCCGACGCCAAGGGGGACGTATCGCTGGCGCGCGGCCGCACCCTGGTGATCGCCTCGGGCGTGCGCGCCAAGGGCTTTCCGGAACATCCGCCGGGTTCTCAGTGGCCGGGGGTGCTGATCGGGCCGGGTTCGCCGATCGTGGCGCAGGATTACTCCGGCTTGTCGGTGGCGGTGCTGGGGGGCGGCGACAACGCCTTCGAGAACTACGTGTATGTGCGCAACCGTGGCGCCCGCGCCGTGCACCTGTACGCCCGCAGCGTGCGGGCCCAGCAGCAGTGGGTGCTGCGCGCCGGCAAGGAAGGCGTGCGCATCGGTCCGTACCAGGTCGATCCGGCCACCCGCAGCGTCGACGGCCAGCGCTACGACCTGATCCTGGTGTTCTACGGCTTGGAGCCGCAGGCCGCGTTCGCCGACGGCCTGCAACTGGCGCGCGACGAGCGTGGCTACATCCGCACCGATTTCGCCACCGCCGAGACCAGCGTGCCGGACATCTACGCCATCGGCGAGGTGGCCCACCGCATGCATCCCTGCGTGGTCACGTCGATGGCGGACGGCGTGGTGGCCGCCAAGGCGATCCAGCGGCGCTGGGAACGCGCCGGGGAATAATGCCGGGGCCGTTGTGCGGCGCCGCTGACATCACGCCGGTCGACGCCGCCATCGCCTCGCCGAATGTCCGACCCTGCAGGCGGCCGTAGCCGGCATCGGCCGACGCGCCCTGGCCTCAGCGCGCCAGCAGGAACCCCAACACCGCGTCGCGGAATTCATCCGGCCGCTCGATGTTGGGCAAGTGCACCGCCTCCAGCAGCAGCCACTGCGCGCCCGGCACGGTCGCGGCGATCTGTTCGCCGTGGCTGGCGGCCGTGACGGTGTCGTCGCGGCCCGCGATCACCAGCGTCGGCCGCGGAATCAGCGCGATGGTGCGGCGCAGGTCCGTGTCGCGCACCGCCGCGAACGCGCCCGCCAGGCCTTGCGGATCGGTGTTCAGCAGCATGTCGCGGAAGGTGTCGATGACCGGCCCGCCGGCGCGCAGCATCGCGGCCGGGAACCAGTTCGCCAGGAACGTCTCGGCGGCCTGTGTCATGTCCGGCGCCCGCAGCGTGGTGGCGATGCGTTCATCCCACTGCGGCGCGGGGCCGAGATAGGGCGAGGTGTTGGCCAGGATCAACCGGTCGATGCGGTCCGGCGCATGCACGCCCAGCCATTGGCCGATGATGCCACCCAGCGACAGGCCGAGGAAGTGGGCGCGCGTCACGCCCAGCGCGTCGAACAGTTCGAGCACGTCGCGGCCGAGTCGGTCCAGCGAGTAGGGGCCTGCCGGCACGCTGGAAGCGCCGTGGCCGCGGGTGTCGAAGCGCAGTACGCGGAAATGCCGCGCCAGCGCCGGCACCAGGTCGTCCCACATGTGCAGCGTGGTGCCGATGGAGTTGGACAAGGCCAGCAGCGGCAGGCCGGCATCGCCGTCCCAGCGGTAGGCGATGCGGGCGCCGTCGCCCGTGGTGATGAAAGTCGTGTCGGCAGGCATGATGAGCGTCCTGTTCATGAAGGGGATGCGAGGCCGGGAGCGGATGTCGCGCTCATCTGCCGGGCCGGGCAACGGGGTAGCCGTTGAAGACATCGTAGTTGCCGCCCGGCCTGAAAGAAATTACAAAGATCGCACAGTCACTGTAGAAAAACCTGACATGAGCGAATTCACCCTGCACGACCTGCAGTGCTTTGACGCGGTGGTGCGGGCCGGCGGCTTCCAGGCCGCCGCCGAGACGCTGCACCGCTCGCACCCAGCGGTATTCGCCGCCGTGGCCAAACTGGAACGCCAATTGGACCTGGCGCTGCTGGACCGCAGCGGCTACCGGGTGCGGCTCACCGCCGCGGGCCAGTCGTTCCATCTGCGCGCGCAGGCCCTGCTGCGCGAACTGGCCGGCCTGCGCGCCCACGCCGAACAGCTGGCGATGGGCCAGGAAAGCGAGTTGAACGTGGTGATTGGCGACTTCTGTCCGCGTCCGCTGCTGCTGGGGCTGCTGGGCCAGTTCTTCGCGCAGTGGCCGGCCACCCGCCTGAACCTGCACTTCGAGGCCGTGACCGGGCCGTGGGAACGGCTGCTGGACGGCGATGCCGACCTGATCCTGCACCGCGTGGAGCCGGGCGATGCGCGCGTCGAATGGCTGGAACTGGGCAGCGTGCCGTTCGTGCCGGTGGCCGCGCCTGGGTATCTGGCGGCGTCGCCGCGCGCCCCGCGGCCCGAGCACCTGCGCGACTACACCCAATGCGTCATGCGCGACACCGCCCGCCACACGCCGGCGCGCGATTACTTCATGGTGGCGGGGGCGCGTCAGTGCACCGTGGCCGACCAACTGATGAAGAAGGAGATCATCCTGCAGGGCCTGGGCTGGGGCCACATGCCGCGCTTCCTGGTGGAAGACGAGTTGCGCGATGGCCGGCTGCGGTCGCTGGCCAATCGTCACCTGCCGGGCAGCACCGAGACGCTGGCGGCCGCGCGCCGCGCCGACCGGCCGCAGGGGCCGGTCATGACGCGCTTGTGGGACACGTTGCGCGCGCACGCGCCCGCCATTCGACAGGCTGTGTCGCCGGCAAGAAAGCGCAAGCCCTGATCCCGCATCCGAAAGCCGCTTTCCCTGCCTGTCGCGCAGGCGGCGGCCACGCCGCTCAGTACTTGCCGGTCAGCAGTTCGCCGGCGTCGGGCACGCGCGTCTCCAGGTCCAGCACCTTGAGCATGCGATAGACCGTGGCCGCGGCGGCGGTCACCACCGGCAGGCCCAGGCGGTCCTGCACCGGCTGGATCGACGCCAGCGACGGCATCTGCACGCAGGCCGACAGCACCACCGCGTCGACGCCGCGCGTGTCCAGGCGTTCGACATGGCTGGCGGGCGCCAGCGGGTCCTGCGCGCCCACCTTCAGGTTGTCGGCGATTTCCAGCGACAGGCTGTCGTGCACCTCGATGCCTTCGTGCTCGATGTAGTCCACCACCAGCTTGGTCAGCGGCTTCATGTAGGGCGTCAGGATCGCGACCTTGCGCGCGCCGATGGCGTGCAGGCCCTCGACCAGCGCGCCGGCGCTGGAGACGATGGGCGCGGGCGCGCCGTTGTCCACGGTGGCCTGGTGCAGCCGTTCCTGCGAGGCGCGGTGGTAGCCCAGGCCTTGCGCCATGATGGCCACCAGGCAGGCGTAGCCCAGCACGTCGACGCGCGCGTCCGACAGTTCCTGCGCGCAGCGGTCGGACTCGCGATCCATCGAGGCCAGCTCGGCCGCCGTCACCTGCTTCATGCGCATGCGGCTGGAGTGGAAGGTGAAGCGTTCGGGCGCGATGGTCTCGCGCCGGCGCAGCATGGCGGGGATCTCCGTTTCCATGGTGGTGTTGGAACTGGGAACGATCTGGCCGATGCGCAGGACGCGGGGTGACTGGGTCATGGCGGGTCTCCGATAAGCGTTGTCAGCGCCCGGGAGGGCGCGAGAAGCCGATTCTGCTCGCCGCGAACGATAGTTTCCAATATAGTTTTTGTCTGGTTTCATATCTTTCGCAAATCATTGGCCGCCATGGAAATCCGCCAACTCCGTTATTTCGCCGTGCTGGCCGAAGAACTCAACTTCACCCGCGCCGCCGCCCGGCTGCACATTTCGCAGCCGCCGCTGAGCCTGCAGATCGCCCAGCTCGAGCGCGAACTGGAGGTCAGGCTGTTCGACCGCACCAACCGGCGGGTGACGCTGACCGAGGCCGGCGCCGCGTTCCTGAACGACGTGCGCGCCACGCTCGCGGGCCTGAAGGACGCCACGGTGCGGGCGCGCGCCGTCGACCAGGGCAGGGCGGGGCGGCTCGAGATCGGCCTGTCCGGCTCGCACTTCCTGGGGCCGGTGCCGGCGCTGATCGCGCGCCATGCGCAGACCCACCCGCAGGTGTCGGTGCTGCTCAATGAAATGAATCCCGCCGCGCAGTTGGACGCGGTGCGCGGCCACCGGATCGACGTCAGCATCTCGCGCACCGCCGTGGACGACGACGAACTGCAATCGCTGGCGCTGTGGCCCGATCCGGTGGTGGCGGCGCTGCCGCCTGGGCACCGCCTGGCCGGACGCAAGCGCCTGGCGCTGGCCGACCTCAGGCAGGACGCGTTCGTGATGCTGCGCACCGAGACCTCGGCCTTCGCCCGCGAGCTGGCCGATACCTGCGCCCGCGCGGGCCTGGCGCAGTCGGTGGCGCAGCGCGTGGCCGAAGTGCCGGCACAGCTGGCGCTGGTGGCGGCCGGGCTGGGCGTGGCCCTGGTGCCGGCCTCGGCGTGCGGCCATTTCGGCGCGCGCATCGCGGTGTGCGCGCTGCCGGCCGCGGTCGGCAGCGGCACGGTCTACGCAGTCACGCGGCGCGACGACGGCAACCGCGCGCTGCAGGCGTTCCTGCGCACGGCGGGACAGATCGCGGCGCGCCCGCCGCGCTGAGACGCGCGCTCTTTTGCGCAGGCGAAGCCGCTCCTCCAGATTCCGGAATAGGCATTTCGCGGCAGCGCGGCCACACTCTCCCGCACAAGTTGATTCGCACCAGGATCGCGCAGGGAGACAAGCATGCCGCACCCGCAACGCTGGCTGGCCGCCAGCGCGCTGTCGCTCGCCATGGCGGGCCCCGCCCTGGCGGCGTGGCCCGAACGGCCCATCACCCTCATCGTGCCGGCGTCGCCCGGCGGCACCACCGACATCGCGGCGCGCCTGATCGCCGACCTGCTGGCCGCGAAACTCGGCCAGCAGGTCATCGTGGAGAACCGAGCCGGCGCCGCCGGCATCATCGGCGCGCAGACCCTGGCGCGCGCCAAGCCTGACGGCTACACGGTGCTGATGGGCAACATCGGCCCCAACGCCATCAACTACGCGCTCTACAAGACGCTGCCCTACAAGCCGGCCGACTTCGCGCCGGTGACGCTGGTGATTTCCGTGCCCAACGTGCTGGTGGTCAACGAGGCCTCGCCCGCGCGCAGCGTGGCCGACCTGCTGGCGCTGGCTCGCAAGGACCCGGGCAAGGTGTCGTTCGGCAGTTCGGGCAGCGGCCAGTCGCCGCACCTGTCGGCCGAGCTGTTCAAGCAGCGCGCCGGCATCGGCGGCACGCACGTGCCCTACAAGGGCGCGGGCCCCGCGGTGGCGGCGCTGCTGGGCCAGCAGTTCACCTTCATGATCGACAACCTGCCCAGCTCCATGCCCTACATCCAGTCGGGCAAGCTGCGTGCGCTGGCCGTCACCAGCGCGCGGCGCCTGGCGGAATTGCCCGACGTGCCGACGATGGCCGAGGCCGGCGTGCCCGACATGGTGGTCACCGCCTGGTTCGGCCTGGTGGCGCCGGCCGGCACCCCTGCCACCGTCATCGACACGCTCTATGCCGGCACCCGCGACGTGGTGCGCAGCCCCGACATCGCCGAGCGCTTTCGTGCCATGGGCGGGCAGGCCGGCGGCAACACGCCGGCCGAGTTCGCCGCCTTCATCGACCAGGAACGCACGCGCTGGAAGCAGATCGTGGACGCCGCGGGCATCGCGCAGGAGCAATAAGTGATCGACAAGATTCAGGCTTGCATGAGGGACGCCGTGGCCGTCATTCCCGACGGCGCCAGCGTGCTGGTGGGCGGCTTCGGCGAGGCCGGCGTGCCGTACGAACTGCTGCACTGCCTGGCCGAGCTGGGCCGGCGCGACCTGACCCTCATCGCCAACAACGCCGGCACCCATGATCGCGGCATCGCCGCGCTGCTCAACCGGCGGCAGGTGCGCAAGATCATCTGCTCGCATCCGCGCCCGCCCAATTCCGAGGCCTTCGCCCGCGCCTTCCGCGCCGGCGAGGTGGAACTGGAATGCGTGCCGCAAGGCACCCTGGCCGAACGCCTGCGCGCGGCCGGCGCGGGCCTGGGACCGTTCTACACGCCCACCGGCTACGGCACCGAGCTGGCGCAAGGCCGCCGCCAGGAAGTGATCAACGGTGTCGGCTACGTGCTGGAACAGCCGCTGCGCGGCGACTACGCGCTAATTCGCGCGCACCAGGGCGATCGCTGGGGCAACCTGATGTACCGCCACGCCGCGCGCAATTTCAATCCCGTGATGTGCATGGCCGCCGGCCACGCCATCGCCCAGGTCGACGAGGTCGTGCCGCTGGGCGCCTTCACGCCCGAGCACGTCATGACGCCCGGCCTGTTCGTGAAAACCGTGGTGCGGGTGGAGACCTGACATGCCGACGATCACCCCCATGACCCGCCAGCAGGTCGCGCAACTGCTGGCCGGCGATATCCCCGACGGCTCGGTCGTCAACCTCGGCATCGGCATGCCGACCCTGGTGGGCGACTACCTGCCGCCCGACAAGGACATCCTCTTGCACAGCGAGAACGGCATCACCGGCATGGGGCCGGCCGCGGCTGGAGACGCCATCGATCCGGACCTCATCAACGCCAGCCGCCAGCCCATCACGCTGCTGCCGGGCGCCTCCATCACCGAGCACACCGTGTCGTTCGCCATGATGCGTGGTGGCCATCTCGACTACGCCGTGCTCGGCGCCTTCCAGGTCTCGGAACGCGGCGACCTGGCCAACTGGAAGACCGACGCCGCCGACGCCATTCCCGCCGTTGGCGGCGCCATGGACCTGGCCGTGGGCGCGCGCCAGGTGCTGGCCATGATGGAACACCGCGGCCGCGACGGCGCGCCCAAGATCCTGCGCCAGTGCCGCTACCCGCTGACGGGCGCTGGCGTCGTCACACGCATCTACACCGACCTGGCCGTGATCGACGTTACGCCCGACGGCCTGCGCGTGCACGCCATGCTGCAAGGCATCAGCGCCGACGACCTGCAGGCCGCCACTGAAGCGCTTTTGCGATTTCCCGACGCGCCCTGGGTTATCGCCCTGGACGGCGCTGGTGCGCCGCGTTATGTGCGCGGCTGAGACAAGCCGTCCATGTCTCGATCGTGGCGGCCATCGCCGGCGCGTTGCCGCATCGTTCCTCCGCGCAGCGTGTTGTCGCGTGGGTGCCGCCAGCATTCCCCGCCTTAGCCGAGCCATTCCGGAGTCCACCATGCACCGTCCTGTCCTTGCCGTCCTGGCAACTGCCAGCTTGTTGTTCGCCGCGTCGACCACCGTGCACGCACAACCGGCGGATGCCGCACCTCCCGGCGCCTACCCCGACAAGCCCATCACGCTGCTGATCCCGTACCCGCCCGGCGGCAGCGCCGACATGCTGGCCCGCCCGCTCGGCGCGGCCCTGCAGAAGAAGTGGAACCAGCCGGTGGTGCTGGAATACAAGCCCGGCGCCGGCGGCGCCATCGCCTCGTCGCAGCTGGCGCGTGCCAAGCCCGATGGCTATACCCTGCTGATGGTGCTGGCCGCCCACGCCATCAACCCCAGCCTCTACCCCTCGCTGCCCTACGACACCCGCCGCGACTTTGCCCCAGTCTCGCTGGTCGCGACCCTGCCCATGCTGGTCTCGGCCCCGCTGTCCACCCCCGCCAATAGCATCCCGGAACTCATCGCCTACGCCAGACAGCATCCCGGCAAGCTCAGCTTCGCCTCCGCCGGCAACGGCAACACCAGCCACCTGGCCGCCGAAATCTTCAAGCACCGCACCGGCGCCGACATGCTGCACGTCCCCTACAAAGGCAGCGGCCCCGCCGTCGTCGCCCTGCTGGGCGGCGAGGTCTCCCTGATGTTCGACAGCATCTCCACCTCGCTCCCCCAAGTGCAGTCCGGCAAGCTCAAGGCCCTGGCCGTCACCGGCGAACATCGCTCCCCCTTGCTGCCCAACGTCCCCGCCGTCGCCGAAGCCGTCCCCGGCTTCGTCGTCAACGGCTGGTACGGCATCCTGGCCCCCGCCAACACGCCGTCCGCCATCCTCGACACCCTCAGCACCGCCATCGCCGCCGCCATCAACACCCCCGACCTGAAGGCCCAGCTAAACAGCTACGGCTACGAAACCGTAGGCTCCACCCCCGCCGCTTTCGCCGACCACATCAACAAAGAACTCGACACCTGGAAACAAGCCGTCGAAGTCTCCGGCGCGAAGTTGAACTGACCCGGCAGGGCGCTTCGCGCCCACCGTGTGCAACCGGAAAAAGTCACTGTAGGCGCAAGCGAGACAGCCCCCCCAAAGCCCCACATACCCGAGAAAACGCTCGCGCAAGACGCAAATCCCCGCATACGCGACAGCGCCCTCATCGCGACGCAAGACACCGCGTAAGCCGCAAAAGGCCGCCCGCGCGGCCGCTTTGCGGCGGGCCCCGCAAGACCCTCCCCACCCCACACCTAGACGGCAAAAAAGCCAAGCAAACAGCCCGCCCCAGCAACGGCCGTTAAGTCTCAACGCGAGCGTGTGGCGGGGCAGGCGGGGGAGGGCGGGGCGTGTAGATGCGCCCAAGGGAAACCGAAGGGAGCCGAAGGCGTACGAGGTTGACGCAGGGGCAGTCCGGAGCGAAGGCTCCGGACCGCAATCGTAGCCCCGTCCTCCCCCGCCTGCCCCGCCACACGCGCCTAAAGAACCCCACCGCCCCAATGCAACAAGGGCCTTCCAATCAAGAAGAAGGCCCTAAAAAAATACTCACCCAACCGACAACACACAATCCAGCGCCTCAGGCCCATTCAAACGAACCTTAAACACCCGCAACTCATCCCGCCTGAACACATGCACGCTCACGCGATCCCCCACCCGATACTGCCCCAGCAACACTTCGACGCCCGCGGCCCCTTCGACCTTCAAGCCATCGATCGCCACCAGCACATCCCCGGCAGACAACCCGCCCTTATGTCCCGCGCCACCCTCCAGCACCGTCGCCAGCACCAGTGAATCCCCCTGCTTGCGCGTGCGCACATCCAGCGAAGGAATATTGACCGAGGCTTTCCATTGCAGCTTGATGCCTTGAGCGGCCAGCAGCTCGGCCAGCGGCACATCCGCCGTCCCATAGGCATGCCGCGCGATGAAGCGCCGCGCATCCACCCCGGTCGCCTCCTTGATCAGCGCCGGCAGCCCGTCTTCCGGCAGCCCCTGCGCCTTGCCGCGATAGAAGTCGCGCCCGTACCGCTGCCACAGCAGCCGCATCACATCGTCCAGCGAATGCGCGCCCGCAGACTCTTGCCGGATCAGCAGATCCAGCCCCAGCGCCACCAGCGCGCCCTTGGTGTAATAACTCACCAGCGCATTGGGCGAATTCTCGTCCTGCTTGTAATAGCGCGTCCACGCGTCGAACGAACTTTCCGCCACCGACTGCTTGTGCCGTCCCGGCGTGCGCGCCACGCTGGTGATGGTCTTGGCCAGCAGGCGCAGGTAATCGTTCTGCGTGATGACGTTGGAGCGCAGCAGCAGCAGATCGTCGTAGTAGGACGTGAACCCCTCGAACACCCACAGCAGCCGCGTCAGGTCCGGCTGCGCCAGGTCATACGGCACGAACGCCTGCGGCTTGATGCGCTTGACGTTCCAGGTGTGGAAATACTCGTGGCTCACCAGACCCAGGAAGCCGCGGTAGCCTTCGCCCTGGCCCTGCTGGCCCAGCACCGGCAGGTCCTTGCGCGCCGTCATCAGCGCCGTGCTGGCGCGGTGCTCCAGGCCGCCGTAGCCATCGCCCGTCACCATCGTCATGAAGACGTAGCGGTCGGCGCTGTCCAGGAACGGCGCGCGCTTGCCGCGCGGTTCGAAGAAGGCGATCTGGGTTTCGCAGATCTTGCGCACGTCAGCCGTGATGCGGGCCAGGTCCAGGTTGGGCGCCACGCCGGTGAACACCAGTTCGTGCTCGGCGCCATGCGCCGTGAAGCTGGCCACCTGCGGCGTGCCCATTTCGACCGGATGGTCGATCAGCGCGTCGTAGTCCGGCGCCAGGTACAGGCCGAAGCCGTGGCGCCGCGCCGCGCCCTTGTGGCCGCGGGCCTCGGGCAGGCTGGTGTAGACCTTCCAGCCCTCGATGCCGCGCGGCGGCGCCAGGTCCACCAGGCAGGGCAGGTGGTCCTGCCCATGCACGCGCAGGAACACGCTGGTGCCGTTGAAGAAACCGTGCGTTTCGTCCAGGTGCGCGCCGCGCACCGACAGGTCCCAGGCGTAAACCGTGTACTCGACCCGCAGCGGGCCGTCGCAGGGCGCGGCCTGCCAGGTGTGATTGTCTATTTTGTCGACAGCCACGCGGCGGTTGCCGCAATGGGCCGTCAGCGACTCGATCTGGCGCGAAAAATCGCGGATCAGGTAGCTGCCCGGAATCCAGGCCGGCAGCGACAGGCGCTGGCCGTCCGGCGAGGGCGCCTGAATGGTTAGGGTTATCCGGTAGCGGTGCCCCGCGGGGTCGTGGGGCGCGAGGCGGTAAAGTATGGGGAAAGCATCGGTTTTTTCCATGCGTATATCTTATTTCATCCCATCCTCTGGAGACAGGTAATGAGCGAGTCGTTTGTGCTGGTCGAAACCCGCGGCCGCGTCGGTCTGCTGACGCTGAACCGCCCCAAGGCGCTCAACGCGCTCAACGATCAACTGATGAACGAACTCGGGGCGGCGCTGCTGGCTTTCGAGGCGGATGCGGACATCGGCGCGGTCGTCATCACCGGCAGCGAAAAGGCCTTCGCCGCGGGCGCCGATATCGGCGCCATGAAAGACTGGTCGTACATGGATGTGTACGGCAGCGAATACATCACCCGCAACTGGGAAACCCTCAAGCGCATCCGCAAGCCCGTGATCGCCGCGGTCGCCGGCTACGCGCTGGGCGGCGGCTGCGAACTGGCGATGATGTGCGACATCATCATCGCCGCCGACACGGCCAAGTTCGGCCAGCCCGAGATCAAGCTGGGCGTCATTCCCGGCGCCGGCGGCACCCAGCGCCTGCCGCGCGCGGTGGGCAAGGCCAAGGCCATGGACATGGCCCTGACCGCCCGCATGATGGGCGCCGAGGAAGCCGAGCGCGCCGGCCTGGTGTCGCGCGTGGTGCCGGCCGATAAGCTGATGGACGAAGCCCTCGAGGCCGCCACCGTGATCGCGTCGATGTCGCTGCCGTCGGTCATGATGGCCAAGGAATGCGTCAATCGCGCCTTCGAGGGCTCGCTCAACGAAGGCCTGCTGTTCGAGCGCCGCGTCTTCCATTCGCTGTTCGCCACCGAGGACCAGAAGGAAGGCATGGCCGCCTTCACCGAAAAGCGCAAACCGGACTTCAAACACCGTTAAGCCTTGTTACGCCGTCCCGATCCCGCTCGGGCCGGCTATCGCGGGCGCGAGGACCCTGGCGTCCGGCCCTGTTTTCCCGTGCGCGCCCTTACCGGGCGCGTTTTTCATGCCTGCGCGATCGGGTTGGCGCGTTGCGCCTTGAAACTTTTGGACAGCACCTTGTTGCAGTGATCGGCCCTATCCTGAAAAGGCGTCACTCTGAAAACGGGATGTCGCGCCAGAGAGGCTTGCCCGAACTGGTAAGCCCCAAGCGCGGCGGCTCGTCTGCAAACAATAGCAACAAGGAGCCTTGCATGCGTACTTCCCCCTTCAATCGCCGGTGGTCCGCCGCCGTGCTCGCGGGCGCCCTCAGCGCCTGCTTCATGACCGCTACGCAAGCCCAATCGCCGCAGCCGACGCTGCGGCTGGTATCGGAAACGCCGTATCCCGCCGCCAACGCGCCCGCGCCGCAGATGAGCGCGC
This sequence comes from Achromobacter ruhlandii, assembly GCF_002082135.1. Lineage (NCBI taxonomy): Bacteria > Pseudomonadati > Pseudomonadota > Betaproteobacteria > Burkholderiales > Alcaligenaceae > Achromobacter > Achromobacter ruhlandii. The sequence goes on along the minus strand of NZ_CP017433.1, from coordinate 5,947,395 downwards.
AGGAGCTGCGCGAGATCGCCATCGATGCCTACGTCTACGCCTATCCGATGGTGCTGATGGAGCTGGCGCGCCGCAAGGCCACCGCGGTGCAGTCGCCGCTGGACGGCAAGGCGCCGGTCAACCAGTTCGGCCACAAGGCCGCGTTCCCCGATCCGCGCGCGGCTGACACGCCGTGGCCCAGCGCCGACGCGCTGTATTCGAGCCTGTGGTTCGACGTGTCGCGCGCGCCGCTGATCGTGCGGCTGCCGGATACCGGCAAGCGCTACACCGTGCTGTCGGCGCTGGACATGTGGAGCGATGTGTTCGCCTCGCGCGGCACGCGCACCAACGGCCCCGGCGCCCAGTCGTTCGCCATCGTCGGCCCCAACTGGCAGGGCGCGCTGCCGCCGGGCATGGACGTGATCCACAGCCCGACCTCGACCGGCTGGCTGATCGGCTGGACCCAGACCGGCGGTCCGCAGGATTACGCCGCGGTCAACCAGCTCCAGGCCAACATGACGGCCAGCCCGATGGTGGCGCCGGTGGCGCCGGCGCCCGGCCGTCATCGCGGCGCCAGCGGCGCCACGCCCTATCCGCAGACCGGCCCGGGCGTGGGGTCGGCGCCGATCGGCAGCGACGTGCCGATGCCGATGCCCGTGACGGTGCCCGATGGCACCCCGGCGGAGCAGGCCGCGAGCATGGACGCCGCGTCATTCTTCACGCTGTTCTTCGACGTGCTGCGCAACAATCCGCCGCACGCCAACGACACGCCGATGCTGGACCGCATGCGCCGCATCGGCCTGGATGGCCGCCAGCCGTTCTCGTATGGCCGCCTCAGCCCCACCGTGCAGCAGGCCCTGGCCGACGCGCAGCCGCTGGCCGGCCGCCGCATCGCCGACGGCGTGTCGCGCCTGGCCACGCCGATCAACGGCTGGAACACCGTGCTCACCGGCATCGGCACCTACGGCACCGACTACACCCGCCGCGCCGCCATCGCCTACGCCGGCCTGGGCGCGCCGACGCCGGAAGACGTGCTTTATCCGGTCACGGTCGCCGACAGCAAGGGCCGCGCGCTCAACTCGAACGAAGACTATGTGCTGCACTTCGAGAAGGGCCAATTGCCGCCGGCCAATGGCTTCTGGTCGCTGCATGTCTATAACGACAAGCATGCCTTCCCCGACAATCCCGCCAACCGCTACGCGCTACGCAGCACCGACGGCCTGAAGTACAACGCCGACGGCTCGCTGGACATCTACATCCAGCGCCGCGATCCGGGCGAGCGCAAGCGCTCCAACTGGCTGGCCACGCCGGCCGCCGACGGCCCGTTCCTGCTCAGCATGCGCCTGTACTGGCCGCAGGACGTCGCGCTCGACGGGCTGTGGGCGCCGCCGCCGGTCAAGGAAGACTGACGCGCCGCGCGCGGCCGGGGCGGGTGGGCGCCATCGGCCGGGCAGCACCCCGGCGGCTCCTTCGGGAGCCGCTTTTTTTGTTCCGGCCGTTCGCGCTTTGGCGCGGCGGCAGGCCGCATTCACGTCCCCAATTTCCGTCCCGACACGCCGTCCGGCAAGGCCTGTTGCCGCCTTACAAACCGCCGAAAGTTCATTTGCTCGGGTAAAAAAAACACGCTATACTCTGCGGGTTTGACGCTTGCGGGATAAGAACACAGGGCGATGATTTCGCCGGTTCTGACGGGGGCAAGGCGGGCCGTTCAGGCCAATTCCGTTTAGGCCAATTCGTACGGCCGGTTCGTACGGCCACGGCCAGTGGCGGCTTTGGCATGACGGCATTGGTACGGCTTTAAGCGGGGAAGTTTGATGCAGCAGAACACAGTGCGGCACGAACCTGCGCGCGGTTGGAATGAAGCCCGGGAGCAATCCTGTGGAATGAATCCGCAACCTGCGCAACAGGGCAAGGCACGCCAGGTTCTGGCGGATCGGGATCCGGTGGACCGGGTGCTGGTTCTGAGCGACGCGGACCGCGCGGCGCTGAATGCACAGGCTGGCCGCGGTCTCCTGTTGGCACTGGCGGCGCAAGGCGCCATGGGGCTCGCAGCAGCAGTAATAGCGGGGGTTGTCGGAGGGGCGGCGGCAGGTTGGTCGGCGCTGGCGGGGGCAGGAGCGTATTTCATACCCAATGCGTTGTTCGCATTGCGCCTGGCTGTCAGTGTCCGGACCGGCAAGGCCAGTCCCTTTACCTTTCTCTCTGGTGAGTTGATCAAGTTGTTCGCAACGGCACTGCTGTTGTGGCTGCTTTCGCGTGTGGCGCAGGACAGTCTCGTCTGGCCTGCCGCGCTGCTGGGCTTGATACTCACGCTGAAGGGATATCTCCTGCTTTTGATGTTCCGCAAGTTGTCATAGCGCGCCGGGTAGGTAACGGCAAACGGAATCGTGGAATCGTCCGGCTCGCAAGGGCTCGGGCATACAGCAAATAGGGTAGGATTCAAATGGCTGCTGCCAGCGACGTGTCGCCTCAGTCCGCTTATATTCAGCACCACCTGGTGCACCTGAACAATACGGGCGAAAAACAGACTGCAATTGCTCAGTTTGACATCATCAACTACGACTCGTTGTTCTGGTCCGGCCTGACGGGCCTGATCGTCATCTTCTTCCTGTGGCGCGCCGCCCGCCGTGCGACCGCCGGCGTCCCGGGCCGCTTCCAGGCCTTCGTGGAAATGATCGTCGACATGGTCGACGACCAGGCCAAGGGCATCGTCCACAATGCCAAGAGCCGCCTCTTCATCGCTCCGCTCGCCCTCACCGTGTTCCTCTGGATCATCCTGATGAACGCGCTGGACCTGCTGCCCGTCGACCTGATGCCGTCGATCTGGCGCCTGACCGGTCTGGGCGCGCACCACGGCGACCCCCTCTACTACCACCGCGTGCTGCCGACCGCCGACCTGAACGTGCCGATGGGCATGTCGCTGGGCGTGCTGCTGCTGATGTTCTACTACGGCATCAAGATCAAGCACCCGGGCGGCTTCGTCAAGGAACTGTTCACCGCGCCGTTCCATGCGCATGGCCTGGGCGCGCTCGTCCTGGCGCCGTTCAACCTGCTGCTGAACCTGATCGAATACGCCGCCAAGTCCGTGTCGCTGGGCATGCGGTTGTTCGGCAACATGTTCGCCGGCGAATTGATTTTCATGCTGATCGCCCTCTTGGGCGGTGCCTGGACCGGTTTCAACGGCGCCAGCATCGGCTTGGGAATCGGCCACGTGCTGGCCGGCTCGATCTGGGCCATCTTCCACATCCTGATCGTGTTGCTCCAGGCCTTCATCTTCATGATGCTGACCCTGGTGTACCTCGGCCAGGCGCACGAAGGCCACTGATCCCCCGAATTTCCGGTGTCGGCCTCCGGGCCGGCGCTGGATAGCAAGATCCTCTTGCATTGAGCAGTACCCCAATCTTTTATTTTTTTGACTTCAGATTTCTAACCAAGGAGTTGTCATGACCAACGTCGCTTTCGTTGCTCTCGCTTGCGGTCTTATCATCGGTCTGGGCGCTATCGGCGCTTGCATCGGCATCGCACTGATGGGCGGCAAATACCTGGAAGCTTCGGCTCGTCAGCCTGAACTGATGAACGCTCTGCAAACCAAGATGTTCCTGCTGGCTGGCCTGATCGACGCGGCATTCCTGATCGGCGTGGGTATCGCCATGCTGTTCGCCTTCGCCAACCCGTTCGTCGGCTAAGGCACGCCCGCCGGCGAAAAGGCGGGTCATGACGCTGGCGGCGATGCGGGCCTGAGCCCCGTCGCCGACCGGCAAAGTATCGAGTGCTCCGCGTTGCCCGCCCCGGGTGCCGTCGGAGCCGCAAGGTGTTAAAGGAACGACCGTGAATCTGAACGCGACGATCATTTTCCAGATGCTCGTGTTCTTCGTTCTGGGCTGGTTCACGATGAAATTCGTGTGGCCTCCTCTGACGAAGGCGATGGACGAGCGCCGCCAAAAAATCGCCGACGGCCTTGCCGCCGCGGAGAAGGGCAAGGCCGATCTGGCCCAGGCCCAGGCGCGTGTCAGTCTGATCGAGGCTTCTGCCAAGTCCGAAAACCACGCCCGCATCATCGAGGCCGAGAAGCAAGCCGCCTCCCTGATCGAGCAGGCCCGCCGTGAAGCGGAAGCCGAGCGTGCCCGCATCGTGGCGCAAGCTGCACAGGATGCCGCGCAGGAAGTCCAGCGCGCCCGTGATTCGCTGCGCGACGACGTCGCCGCGCTGGCCGTCAAGGGTGCTGAACAGATCCTCAAGCGCGAGGTTGACGCCCGCGCCCACGCCGAGCTGCTGAACCAGCTCCGCGCGCAGCTTTAATCCGGGACCGTCATGGCTGAACTTTCCACTGTTGCCAGGCCCTACGCCGAAGCCTTGTTCGCCGCCGCGCGCGACGACAAGGCCGGCCTGCAGGCTTGGGCCGACCTGGTCAGCGAGCTGTCGCAGGTCGCCTCCAACCCCGACGTGCGCGAGGCCATGGCCGATCCGCGTCTGGGCGACAAGCAGCGCGTCGAGCTGTTTACCGGCCTGGTGAAGGCCGAACTGCCCCAGGCCGCCCGCAATTTCATCGAGCTGCTGGTCGAAAACGACCGGTTGCTGCTGCTGCCCGAGATCGCCACGCAATTCGTGGTGCTGCGGAACCGTCACGACGGCACGGCGCAGGCGGAAATCACCAGCGCGTTCGAGCTGAGCGACGCCCAGGTCCAAGAACTGGTCGTTGCCCTCGAGAAGAAATTCGGCCTGAAGCTCAAGCCCGTCGTCACCGTCGACCAGTCGTTGATCGGCGGCGTGCGCGTGGCCGTCGGGGACCAGGTGCTCGATACTTCCGTACAAGCCCAATTGGCCCGCATGCGCGATACGCTCGCCGCTTAAAGGCAGCACTAACAGGATTCCAGGAGTCAATATGCAACTCAATCCCTCCGAGATCAGCGAACTGCTCAAGAGCCGCATCGAGGGCCTGGGCGCTTCGGCTGATGTCCGTACTCAGGGCACCGTCGTGTCCGTGACCGACGGTATTACCCGCATCCACGGCCTGTCCGACGTGATGCAGGGCGAAATGCTCGAATTCCCCAACAACGTCTTCGGTCTGGCGCTCAACCTCGAGCGTGATTCCGTCGGCGCCGTTATTCTCGGTGACTACACCGGCGTGTCCGAAGGCGACGCGGTCAAGACGACCGGCCGCATTCTGGAAGTGCCGGTCGGCCCCGAGCTGAAAGGCCGCGTGGTCAACACGCTGGGCGAGCCGATCGACGGCAAGGGCCCCGTGAACGCCAAGGCCACCGACATCATCGAAAAAGTGGCCCCCGGCGTTATCGCCCGCCGCTCGGTGTCGCAGCCGCTGCAAACCGGCATCAAGGCTATCGACTCGATGGTTCCCATCGGCCGTGGCCAGCGCGAACTGATCATTGGCGACCGCCAGACCGGCAAGACCGCCGTGGCCGTCGACACCATCATCAGCCAGAAGGGCAAGGGCGTCACCTGCGTGTACGTCGCCATCGGCCAGAAGGCTTCGACGATCAACAACGTGGTGCGCAAGCTGGAAGAGCACGGCGCGATGGAATACACCATCGTCGTGGCCGCCTCGGCTTCGGACTCCGCCGCCATGCAGTACCTGGCCGCCTACGCCGGCTGCACGATGGGTGAATACTTCCGCGATCGCGGCGAAGACGCCCTGATCGTCTATGACGACCTGACCAAGCAAGCCTGGGCCTACCGCCAGGTCTCGCTGCTGCTGCGCCGTCCGCCGGGCCGCGAAGCCTACCCGGGCGACGTGTTCTACCTGCACTCGCGCCTGCTGGAACGCGCCGCTCGCGTGAACGAAGACTACGTCGAGAAGTTCACCGGTGGCGCCGTCAAGGGCAAGACCGGCTCGCTGACCGCGCTGCCGATCATCGAAACCCAGGCGGGCGACGTGTCGGCCTTCGTTCCGACCAACGTGATCTCGATCACGGACGGCCAGATCTTCCTGGAAACCGACCTGTTCAACGCTGGTGTGCGTCCCGCCATCAACGCCGGTATCTCGGTGTCGCGCGTGGGCGGCGCCGCCCAGACCAAGGTCGTCAAGAAGCTGTCCGGCGGTATCCGTACCGACCTGGCGCAGTACCGAGAACTGGCCGCCTTCGCGCAGTTCGCCTCGGACCTGGACGACGCCACCCGTCGCCAGCTCGAGCGCGGCAAGCGCGTGGTCGAACTGCTCAAGCAGCCGCAATACCAGCCGCTGCAAGTGTGGGAACTGGCCGTCACGCTGTACACGGTCAACAACGGCTACCTGGATGACGTGGACGTGGCCCAGGTGCTGTCGTTCGAAAAGGCGCTGAAGGACCAGCTCAAGGCCAAGCACGCGGCCCTGATCCAGCGCGTCGAAGACACCAAGGAACTGTCCAAGGATGACGAAAGCGAACTCGCCGCCGCCATCCAGGAATTCAAGAAGCACGGTGCTTTTTAAGAAAGTGATGGGTTAGGCGCGCAAGCGCCTCACCCATCCTTATCGGATGGTTGAGGCGCAAGCGACAACCCATCGGCCAGTCTTCACAGGAAAGCGCAATGCCCGGAATTAAGGAAATCCGAACCAAGATCAAGAGCGTGCAAAACACGCGCAAGATCACCAAGGCGATGGAAATGGTCGCCGCATCCAAGATGCGCAAGGCGCAGGAGCGGATGCGCGCGGGCCGTCCGTACGCCACCAAGGTGCGCGAGATCGCCGCGCACCTGATGCAGGCCAACCCCGAGTACAGCCACCCGTACCTGGTCGAGCGCGAAATCAAGGCGGTCGGCGTGGTCATGGTGACGACGGACAAGGGTCTGTGCGGCGGCTTGAACACCAACATCACCCGCGTGGTGTTGACGAAGCTGAAAGAGTTCGAGAAGAACGGCATCGCCGTTCAGGCGACCGCTTTCGGCAACAAGGGCGTGGGCGTGCTGTCCCGTATCGGCGCCAAGCTGGTTTCCCAGGAAGTGCAACTGGGCGACAAGCCGCAACTGGACCGCCTGCTGGGCGCGATCAAGGTGCAGCTGGACGCCTACCTGGAAGGCCGCATCGACGCGCTGTACGTGGCTTCGACCCGCTTCGTCAACACGATGAAGCAGGAGCCGCTGTTCCTGCGCCTGCTGCCCCTGGCCAGCGGTTTGGAAGATCCGTACCAGACGGGCGCCGAAAGCCTGGCCAAGACTTCGGAAGTGAAATCGGATTACAGCTGGGATTACATCTACGAACCCGACGCTCGTAGCGTGATCGACGACCTGCTGCAGCGTTACGTGGAAGGCCTGCTGTACCAAGCCGTGGCCGAGAACATGGCTTCGGAGCAGTCGGCCCGGATGGTCGCCATGAAGGCGGCGTCGGACAACGCCAAGAAGGTCATCGGCGATCTGCAGCTGGTCTACAACAAGACCCGCCAGGCCGCGATCACCAAGGAAATTTCGGAAATCGTAGGGGGCGCTGCCGCCGTCTGAGGCAGGCAGCATCCCGTCAAAAGCTATCAAGCAAGGAATCGACATGAGCAACGGAACCATCGTTCAGTGCATCGGCGCCGTGGTGGATATTCAGTTCCCCCGCGATCACATGCCCAAGATCTACGAAGCGCTTACTCTGGTCGACGAGGGTTCCTCGTTCGCCGAAAAGGGTCTGACGCTGGAAGTGCAGCAACAGCTGGGTGACGGCGTGGTGCGTACCATCGCCCTGGGCTCCAGCGACGGCCTGCGCCGCGGCATGAAGGTCGCCGGCACCGGCGCCCCGATCTCGGTGCCGGTCGGCACCGGCACGCTCGGCCGCATCATGGACGTGCTGGGCCGCCCGATCGACGAAGCTGGCGAAATCCAGCACGACGAAAAGCGTGGCATCCACCAACCGGCTCCCCGTTTCGACGAGCTGTCGCCGTCGGTGGAACTGCTGGAAACCGGCATCAAGGTTATTGACCTGGTGTGCCCGTTCGCCAAGGGCGGCAAGGTCGGCCTGTTCGGCGGCGCCGGCGTGGGCAAGACCGTCAACATGATGGAACTGATCAACAACATCGCCAAGCAGCACAGCGGCTTGTCGGTGTTCGCCGGCGTGGGTGAGCGTACCCGTGAAGGCAACGACTTCTACCACGAAATGGAAGAGTCGAACGTTCTGGACAAGGTCGCCATGGTGTTCGGTCAGATGAACGAACCCCCCGGCAACCGTCTGCGCGTGGCGCTGACCGGCCTGACGATGGCCGAGAAGTTCCGCGACGAAGGCCGCGACATCCTGTTCTTCGTGGACAACATCTACCGCTACACCCTGGCCGGTACCGAAGTGTCGGCACTGCTGGGCCGTATGCCGTCGGCGGTGGGCTACCAGCCCACGCTGGCCGAGGAAATGGGCAAGCTGCAAGAGCGCATCACGTCCACCAAGACCGGCTCGATCACCTCGATCCAGGCCGTGTACGTGCCCGCTGACGACTTGACCGACCCGTCGCCCGCCACCACCTTCCAGCACTTGGACTCGACCGTCGTGCTGTCGCGTGACATCGCCGCCCTGGGTATCTACCCGGCCGTGGACCCGCTGGATTCGTCCAGCCGCCAGCTCGACCCGCAAGTCGTCGGCGAAGAGCACTACGCCGTGGCCCGTGGCGTGCAGCAGACGCTGCAGCGCTACAAGGAACTGCGCGACATCATCGCGATTCTGGGCATGGACGAACTGTCGCCGGAAGACAAGCAGGCCGTGGCCCGCGCCCGTAAGATCCAGCGTTTCCTGTCGCAGCCGTTCCACGTGGCCGAAGTGTTCACCGGTTCGCCCGGCAAGTACGTGCCGCTGGCCGAAACCATCCGTGGTTTCAAGATGATCGTGAACGGCGAGTGCGATGCGCTGCCGGAACAGGCCTTCTACATGGTCGGCTCGATCGACGAGGCCTTCGAGAAGGCCAAGAAACTGCAATAAGGAACCGATATGGCTACCCTGCATGTGGATGTCGTCAGCGCAGAGGAAGCGATCTTCTCCGGTGAGGCGAAGTTCGTGGTGCTGCCTGGCGAGGCGGGTGAGCTGGGCATCCTGCCCGGTCACACCCCGCTGATTTCGCGCATACGCCCCGGGACGGTCAAGATCGTTCGTGCCGACCAAGGCGAGGAAAACATCTTCGTCGCCGGGGGCATTCTGGAAGTGCAGCCGGGCAGCGTGACGGTCCTGGCCGACACGGCCATCCGTGCCGCCGACCTGGACGAGGCCCGTGCCCTGGAAGCGCGCAAGCGCGCCGAAGAGGCCCTGGCCAACGCCAAGGACAAGGCCGACATCGCGGTTGTCGAAGCCGAGCTGGCGATGCTGGCGGCGCAAGCCGTCGCCGCGCGCAAGCTGCGTCAAGGCGGTCGCTCGCACTGAGCGCACGACTTGCCGGGGTTCGCCCCGGATCCGGAAAAAGCGGCCCTGGGCCGCTTTTTTTTTCGCGCGCGCCGGTCGGTGGCCCCTCGGTCAACCGCAGGCCGGCTTGCGTTCGCTACGAATGGCGAGCGGAATGGCGCGCCGGTAGCCTTCAGGGATTGCAATTTGAACCTGGAGGAACGGCGTGCGAGAAACCATGGATTGCGGCGTGCTGCTGGCCCCGGGCCACGAAGCCGCCATGGGCGACTGGGTGGCCCGTGCCCAGCCGAGGCTGGCGCGGGTGCGCTTGCACCTGGTGCCGCTGCGGCAATCGGAGGGCGGCCCGGGCGGCCCGGATGCCCACGCGCTGGCCGGGCTGGCCGTCGGCCTGCGCCGATACGATCATTGTGTCCTGCCGGTCGCGCCGGCCTCGCTGGCCTGGACCCGCCTCTCGCTGCAGCAGGCGCGCGATGCGCTGGCAACCCCGATCCTGCTGCTGGTGCACGACATGACGGCGCCCGCCATCGAAGATCTGCTGCGGTTGGGCGCCGCCGATTTCATCGCCGCGCCGTATTGCCTGGAGAGCCTGCGCGTGCGCCTGGGGCGGCTGGCGCGGCGCGCGCCCTTGGCGGGCGAACGCCTGGAAGAGCCCGGCCTGGTGTACGCCGCCCGTGCGCCGCGGCCCCCCGGAGGCGCCGGCGCCCGTCCGCGGGTGCCGCGGCAGGTGCTGCAGCAGGGCCTGGCCGGGCTGCGCTACCAGCCGCCGCGCGATGCGCAGGAACCTTTCCGGCAGGCCAAGGCGCGCGTCGTCGACGGTTTCGAATCCGACTACATCCGCCTGGCGCTGTCACGCCACCAGGGCAACGTGGCGCGCGCCGCGCGGGCTTCCTCCAAGCACCGCCGGGCATTCTGGGCGCTGATGCGCAAACATGGCATCGACGCCTCGCCATACCGCCGGCAGGCCCAGGAGGCGCGCATCTGACTGGTGCCACGGCGGCTGGCGGCGAGGCGCGACCGACGTCACCCGGCCGGCGCCACAGGCCGGGGCCCGTCACAAAGGCGGCGCGACTTGCGTCCCGGCAAGCCCGGGTCGGATGGGCGTCGTGCCCTGTCAGCTTGGGGCAGTAAAATCATGGCTTCCGATCATCGAGGATAGTCGTGTCCGCTTCCGTCTTGAAGAACGATGTGTTCTTGCGCGCCTTGTTGCGCGAGCCCGTGCCCTACACCCCGATCTGGCTGATGCGCCAGGCGGGCCGTTACCTGCCCGAATACCGCCAGACGCGGGCCCGGGCCGGTTCCTTCATGGGCCTGGCTCAGAATCCGGACTACGCCTGCGAAGTCACCCTGCAGCCGCTGGCGCGCTACGACCTGGACGCGGCCATCCTGTTTTCCGACATCCTGACCGTGCCGCATGCCATGGGGCTGGGCCTGGACTTCGCCGAAGGCGAGGGCCCGCGCTTCGCCCGTCCGGTGCGCACCGAGGAAGACGTGGCGCGCCTGGCGGTGCCCGACATGGACAAGCTGCGCTATGTGTTCGACGCCGTCGGCACCATCCGCCGCGAGCTGGACGGCAAGGTGCCGCTGATCGGCTTCGCCGGCAGTCCCTGGACCATCGCCTGCTATATGGTCGAGGGGCAGGGCAGCGACGACTACCGCCTGATCAAGACCATGCTGTATTCGCGTCCGGACCTGCTGCACCGCATCCTGGAAATCAATGCCGAGGCCACGTTGCAATATCTGAATGCGCAGATCGCCGCCGGCGCCCAGGCCGTGATGCTGTTCGACAGCTGGGGCGGCGTGCTGGCCGACGGCCTGTTCCAGCAGTTCTCGCTGGCCTACACCCGCAAGGTAGTGGCTGGCCTGACGCGCGAACACGACGGCCGTCGCGTGCCGGCCATCGTCTTCACCAAGGGCGGCGGCCAGTGGCTGGAAGACATCGCCGCCTGCGGCTGCGATGCCGTGGGCCTGGACTGGACCGTCGACCTGGCCGCGGCGCGGCGCCGCACCGGCGACTCGGTCGCGTTCCAGGGCAACCTGGATCCGATGGCCTTGTTCGGTGGCGGTGACGCCGTTCGCGCCGAGGCGCGTCGTGTGCTGGATGCGTTCGGGCCGGTGGGCAAGGGCGGCCATGTGTTCAACCTGGGCCATGGTATTTCGCGCTTCACCCCCCCTGAAGCGGTAGCCGAATTGGTCGATGAAGTCCACCGTCACAGTCGCTCGCTGAGAGGGTAAGTGAGTGAACGCTTCGGCCCGCAGGGCCGGGCGTCGAGGGCCCTCGGACGCAGTTGTGCACAGCAAGATTGCGCTCGGGGAAAACCCTTTATAAGCTGGTTTACAATCTTGGAAGTTTGTTCAAGCTATTGTTTTTATTGGAATAAAATGGGTTTTCAACAGGATTGCAAGAGTTGATGCAATCTTGCCTTATTCCAATTTCTGACGTTGCTCTCGCCTTTTCCCCAAAGTTATCCACAGGTCGGGTCTGGAGTTCCGGACCTGGTTGCGGTGACAATCCTTCATGGCCCGGACAGCCCAGGCCTGTCATCCTGATTCCGTCTGTCCCGGCCCTGGCCGGGCCGCCCAGCCCATGTTGTGTTTCCTGATCCATGTCTGAAGTTTTCGCGCTGGTCGAATCCACGCCGGCCGCGCACGCGGCGGCTTGCTGGGTGCGCGTCGCGCTGGACGTGCCGCTGCCCGGCCCATTCGATTACCGTCACCACGAGCCGATCGAGCCGGGCCTGCGGGTGATCGTGCCGTTCGGCCGCCGCAAGCTGATCGGCGTGGTGGTGGACAATCCGGCAGCGCCGTCCTATGAGCCGAAGCAGATCAAACCGATCGAGGAAGTGCTGCGCGACCTGCCGCCCTTCGACGAGGCCTGGCTGCGCCTGGCGCGTTTCGCCGCCGAGTATTACCAGCGGCCGTTGGGCGAGGTGATGCTGCCGACGTTGCCGCCGCCGCTGCGCAAGCCGACCGCCTATCAGGGCAAGCGCTCGGCCGGCGGCCCGGTGGCGCGGCTGGACGGACGCAAGCGCAAGGCGGTCCGCAACCCGGCCGAGGCCGACCAGCCCCCCGAACTGAACGATGCGCAGCGCGAGGCCGTGGACACCATCGCCGGACTCACCAAGTTCAAGCCGGTGCTGCTGTACGGCGTGACCGGCAGCGGCAAGACCGAGGTCTACCTGCGCGCCGCCGAGAAAGTGCTGGCCGCCGGCCGCCAGGTGCTGCTGCTGGTGCCGGAAATCAACCTGACGCCGCAGCTGGAAGGCGCCTTGCGCGCCCGCCTGGAAGGCCTGGTCGGGCCGGACGGCCTGGCGGTGCTGCACAGCGGCCTGTCCGATGGCGAGCGCCTGCAGGCCTGGGCGCGCGCGCAGCGTGGGCAGGCGCGCATGCTGCTCGGCACGCGCATGGCGATCTTCGCGCCCATGAGCGAGCTGGGCCTGATCGTGGTGGACGAAGAACACGACGCCTCGTACAAGCAGCAGGACGGCCTGCGCTATTCCGCGCGCGATCTGGCGGTGTGGCGCGCGCATGACCTGGACATCCCGGTGGTGCTGGGCTCGGCCACGCCGTCGCTGGAGACCTGGCAGCATGCCGAGCGCGGCCGCTACCTGCGGCTGGCGCTGCCGGCGCGCGCCCGCGCCAGTTCGCTGCCGGCCATGAAGCTGGTGGACACGCGCCGCCTGCAGATGAAGCACGGCATGTCGCCGCAGCTGCTGGAGGCCCTGGGCGAACGGCTGGCGCGTAAGGAACAGTCGCTGATCTTCCTGAACCGGCGCGGTTTCGCGCCCGTGCTGCACTGCCAGTCCTGCGGCTGGGTCAGCAACTGCCCGCGCTGCACCGCGTTCACGGTGTTGCACCGCACGGCCGGACGCGGCCATCGCCTGCAGTGCCACCACTGCGGCTACCAGGCGCCGGTGCCGCACGCCTGCCCCGAATGCGGCGACCAGGACCTGGCGCCGATGGGGCGCGGCACGCAGCGGGTCGAGGAACACCTGGCCGAACTGTTTCCCGAGGCGCGCATCCTGCGCATCGACGCCGACAGCACCCGCAAGAAGGGCAGCGCCGAGGCCCTGTTCGCGTCGGTGCACGCGGGCGAGGTCGACATCCTGGTCGGCACGCAGATGGTGTCCAAGGGGCATGACTTCGCGCGGCTTAGCCTGGTGGGCGTGCTCAATCCCGATTCCGCCTTGTTCGCGCATGACTTCCGCGCGCCCGAACGGCTGTTCGCCCAATTGATGCAGGTGGCCGGCCGCGCCGGCCGCCACCAGGGCAACGGCCAGGTCATCATCCAGACCGGCTACCCCGAGCAGCCGGTGTACCAGGCGCTGCTGCGCCATGACTACGCGGGCTTCGCGCGCCACGCGCTGCAGGAACGCGAAAGCACCGGCCTGCCGCCGTTCGCCTACCAGGCGCTGTTGACGGCCGAGGCGCGCGAACTGGCGGTGGCGCAGGCCTTCCTGCAACAGGCCCGCGCCCTGCCCGAAGGCGAATGGGCCGCCGACTTCCCGGGGCTCGACGCGATCATGCTGTACGACCCGGTGCCGCTGCGCGTGGTGCGGGTGGCCAATATCGAGCGCGCCCAGTTGCTGGTGGAAAGCACCAGCCGTCCGGCGCTGCAGGCTTTCCTGGCGTCGTGGTCGCACCACCTGCCGTACCTGGCCAACGAGGCCCGGGTGCGCTGGCAGCTGGAGGTCGACCCGCTGGAAATCTGACAGGCGCCGCGCATTCGTCCGTTTACTCTATGTCGTTCCCCTTTCCCCGACTCCCATGTCCGCACACGAACCCATCGGCCACGGCCTGAACCCCGCGCAGAAAGAGGCGGTGCTGTACCTGGACGGCCCCTGCCTGGTGCTGGCCGGCGCCGGCAGCGGCAAGACGCGCGTCATCACGCAGAAGATCGCCTACCTGCTGCGCGAATGCGGCTACATGGGCCGCAACGTGGTGGCGCTGACCTTCACCAACAAGGCCGCGCGCGAGATGGATGAGCGCGTCAAGACGCTGGTGGACCGCAAGCTGGGCAAGGGCCTGACCATCAGCACCTTCCACTCGCTGGGCGTGAAGCTCTTGCGCGAAGAGGCGCGCAACGCGGGTCTCAAGCCGACCTTCTCGATCCTGGACGCCGATGATGCCATGGCGATCATCCAGGAGCTGCTGGCCACCACCGACAAGGGCCGCCTGCGCCACGTGCAGGGCATCATCTCGCTGTGGAAGAACGCGCTGATGGAACCCGACGACGCCGCGCGCGAAGCCATCACGCCGGGCGACGTCGAGGCCGCCAACGTCTATCGCAGTTACGCCGCCACGCTGGCCGCCTACCAGGCCGTGGATTTCGACGACCTGATCCGCATCCCGGCCATCCTGCTGGCCAACAACGAAGAGGTGCGCACGCGCTGGCAGAACCGCGTGCGCTACCTGCTGGTCGATGAATACCAGGACACCAACGTCTGCCAGTACCGCCTGGTGCAACTGCTGACCGGCCCGCGCGCCATGTTCACGGCGGTGGGCGACGACGATCAGGCCATCTACGCCTGGCGCGGCGCCACCATCGAGAACCTGGCCAAACTGACCACCGACTATCCCAATCTCAAGCTCATCAAGCTGGAGCAGAACTACCGCTCGGTGCAGCGCATCCTGGCGGCGGCCAACCAGGTGATCGAGAAGAACCCCAAGCTGTTCGAAAAGAAGCTGTGGTCGGACTTGGGCGTGGGCGAGCCGATCGTCGTTTCGGCGATGGACGGCGAGGAGCACGAGGCCGAGTCCATCGCCATGAAGATCTCGGCGTCACGTTTCGAGCGCCAGGCGCAGTGGAAGGATTTCGCCATCCTGTATCGCGGCAATCACCAGTCGCGCATCCTGGAGCAGGCGCTGCGCAACCTGAAGATCCCGTACACGATCGCGGGCGGGCAGAGTTTCTTCGACAAGGCCGAGGTGCGCGACATTCTGGCCTACCTGCGGCTGCTGGCCAACGACGAGGACGATCCGGCCTTTATCCGCGCCGCCACCACGCCCAAGCGCGGCATCGGCCAGGCCACTTTGCAGACGCTGGGCCAGTATGCCGCCACCCGCGAACTGTCGCTGCTGGCGGCGGTCGACGAAACCGGGCTGGAGAGCCTGCTGGCGCCGCGCCAGCTCGAACCGCTGCGCACCTTCACCGAATTCATCCGCCGCATGCAGTGGCGCGCCGGCCGTGGCGCCACCGCCGGCGCCGATGGCGCGCCCGCCGAACCCGCCGGCGTGATCCTGGATGATCTGGTGCAGGCGATCCAGTACGAACGGCATCTGTTCGAGCTGTTCGACGAACGCCCGGCGCAGACCCGCTGGCAGAACGTGCTGGAGCTGACCGGCTGGCTCAAGCGCAAGGCCGAAGAGGACAACATGTCGCTGTTCGAGCTGGTGCAGCACGTTGCGCTGGTGACGATGCTCGAACGGGGCGAGGAAGAGGAGCCGGACGCGGTCAAGATGTCGACCCTGCATGCCTCCAAGGGCCTGGAGTATCCGCACGTGTATCTGGCGGGGGTCGAAGAAGGCCTGCTGCCGCACCTGGGCAAGGACGACGAGGTGGGCGACCCGGCGCGCGCCGCGGAGAACCTGGCCACCCGTATCCAGGAAGAGCGGCGGCTGATGTACGTGGGCATCACACGCGCCCAGCGCAGCCTCAACCTGAGCTGGTGCAAGCGCCGGCGCCGGGCGCGCGAGGACCTGGTGCGCGAGCCGTCGCGCTTCATCGAGGAAATGGGCCTGGACGCTCCGGGCATCCAGGAAGACGAGACCACCGCCGCCATGAATCCCAAGGAACGCATGGCCATGCTCAAGGCCTTGCTGAAGAAATAGCGCCGCAATAAATTACATGACGGGGGGAGCGTCCAGGATCTATACCTGCCGCTTTGCATCATGGCGCTGACGATGAAGGATGACGTGCGTTACCAACCGGTGCCCGGCACGCCGGGCCTGGTGCTGGGCGTGGCGCGGCTGGTCGATTTCCAGTTCGACCGGCACTACCATGTCGATTACCACATCGGCCTGGTGACCCAGGGCGTGCAGCGCCAGACCTTCCGTGGCCGCAGCACGCTGCTGGGGCCCGGTGGCATCGCTCTGATGCCGCCCGGCGAGGTCCACGACGGCGCCGGCGTGGCCGACTATGGCCAGTCCTACACCCTGAAGACCTTCCGTCTGTCGCCCGATCTGATGCGCGATTTCATCGCCGAAGTCTCGGGCGGCGCATCTGACGAGCGGTTCCTGGGCACCTTGATCGAGGAACCCGCGCTGGCGGCTCGCTTCAAGGCGTTGCACGCTTCCTGGATGGCGGATGCGGCCGCCGGGCCGTTGGCGCACGAGTCCGCCTCGCTGGCCCTGATGGGGGCGCTGTTCGCGCGCACGGGGGCCGTGACGCCCCAGGCGGTGCGCGGCGGCCTGTCGCTCGCGCACCAGCGGGTCGTGCGGGAGTATTGCCAGGCCCACCTGGGCGACAAGATCGGTCTGGAAGACCTGGCGCGGCTCTGCGGCCTGAGCCGCTACCAGTTCCTGCGTCGCTTCGCGCTGTCGGTGGGGCTGACGCCGCACGCCTGGCTGACGCGGCTGCGCCTGGAGCGGGCCTGCGCCGCGCTGGCGCGAGCGCGCGCTCCGATCGCGCAGGTGGCGGCCGATGTGGGCTTCTACGACCAGAGCCATTTCAACCGCGCCTTCCGCACGGCCTATGGGGTGCCGCCCTCGGCCTACCGGCGCGCCGCCTGAGCGCGCCGATTCCCGCGTCGTCCTGGCGCTGGCGCGCGGCGCGCCGGAGGAACGGCGCGGGTCGTTATCGCACCAGCGCGCGCAACGCCGCCAGGAAGTGATCGACGTCCTGCTCGTGCGTGGTGAACGACGTCACCAGCCGCGCCACGCCCGGGCCCCAGCGGTCGTGGTAGAAGCGAAAGCCCTGCGCCAGCAGGCCGTCAATGGTGGCGATCGGCAGCCGGCAGAACAGGATGTTGGCCTCGACCGGACCCTGGAGTTCAACGCCTGGCAGGTTCGCCATGCCCGCCGCCAGCCGCGCCGCCATGGCGTTGGCCTGGCGCGCGTTGCGCAGCCACAGGTCGTCCGCCAGATAGGCTTCCATCTGCGCCGACAGCAGCCGCATCTTCGAAAACAGGTGGCCGCCGCGCTTGCGCCGGTAGGCCAGCTCGGTGGCGCGGCCGGGTTCGAACAGCACGATGGCCTCGGCGCCCAGCACGCCGTTCTTGGTGGCGCCGAACGACAGTGCCGCGACGCCGGCCTTCCAGGTCATTTCCGCGGGCGTGCAGCCCAGGCTGACCAGGGCGTTGGCGAAGCGCGCGCCGTCCATGTGCAGGGGCAACCCGGCCTCGCGGCAGACGTCGCCGATGGCCGTGATCTCGTCGCGCGTGTAGACGCTGCCGGTTTCAGTGGCCTGGGTAATGCTGACGCAGGCGGGCGGCATCGAGTGCACGTCGCCGGCCTTGCGGCGCGCTTCCACGGCGAGCTGGGCGGGGTCGAGCTTGGAGGCGGCGCCCTCCAGCAGCGCCAGGCGCGCGCCGCCGCTGTAGAACTGCGGCGCGCCGCATTCGTCGTTGGCGATGTGGCTGTGCGCATGGCACAGCACGCTGCCCCAGGGCGGCGTCAGCGCCGCCAGCGCCAGCGAATTGGCGGCGGTGCCGGTGGGCACCAGCAGCACGTCGACCTCGCGTTCGAAGATCTCGGCCAGGCGCCGTTCGACGCGCACGGTGATGTCGTCGGCGCCATAGGCGGGGGCCTGTCCCTCATTGGCGCGCAGCAGCGCGGCCAGGATCTGGGGGCTGGCGCCGGCGGTGTTGTCGCTGGCGAAACCCTGTTGGGGCGAGGCGGCGGCGGGGGTGTCCAATACGGGGCTCCGGTGAAGACAGACAGGTCCTCACTATGCCCGCCGGCGCCGGGCCGGGCTTGTAGAAAATTGCGCCTCGCTCCTACACTGGGGCGGACCCGGCAAGCCCGCGCCGGGCCGGTTTTCAAGGAGCGCATCATGTGCCGCTGGCTGGCTTACACCGGGAGTCCCCTGCAAATGGAGAGCGTGCTGTTCAAGGCCACGCACTCGCTGATCGACCAGAGCCTGCATGCGCGCATGGGCGCCACCACCACCAATGGCGACGGTTTCGGCCTGGGCTGGTACGGCCGGCCGCCCGAGCCGCCGTTCCGCTACCGCAGCGTGCATCCGGCGTGGAACGACCGGAACCTGCGCGAGGCCGCGCGCGCCATCCATTCGCCGCTCTTCGTGGCGCACATCCGCGCCGCCACCGACACGCCAGCCCAGGAAACCAACTGCCATCCGTTCCGCCATGGCAACTGGCTGTTCGTGCACAACGGCGTGATCCGCGACTATCCGCTGCTGCGGCGCGACCTGATGCTGATGATCGCGCCGGCCTACTTCGGTTCACTGGAAGGGTCGACCGATTCCGAGGTGATGTTCCTGCTGGCGCTGACCTTCGGCCTGGAGGAAGACGCGCTGCCGGCGCTGGCGCGCATGGTCGGCGCGGTCGAGGAGACCGGCCGGCGTCATGGGGTGGCCCGGCCCATCAACATGACCGTGTGCGCGCTGGATGGCGAGCGCCTGATCGCGGTGCGCTATTCCAGCGAGCGCGATTCGCGCACGCTGTTCCACAACACCTGCGTGCGGCACCTGCGCGAGCTTTATCCCGACGACCCGAAGGTCGCGGCGCTGGACGATGACGCATTCCTGTTGCTGTCCGAGCCGCTGAGCGAGATGCCGGGCGCCTGGGAAGAGGTGCCCGAATCCACCGCCATCATCGCGGGCCGGGGCCGCGTCGAGCACTATCCGTTCGTGCCGGTGCCGCCGGGCGCCTGAATGCCATAGCGCGCCGCCGGCGTATTGCGCGACAGTTCCGGCCCCAGGGCCTGGCGCGCCGCTTCCAGGCGTTCCAGCAGCGCCGGGTCGGTCAGCGACGGGATGGTGACGAACTCGCCCTGGTCCAGGCCCGCCAGGGCGCTGCGCACCATGTCGTCCGCGCTCATCACGATCGCGGACGGCAACTCGCTGGCCGGCTTGCCGGCCAGGTCCCAGAACTCGGTGCCGGTGGCGCCGGGCAGCACCGCCTGGACGCGCAGGCCCTTGTCCGCCAGTTCGTGGCGCAGCGACTGCGAGTAGGCCAGCACATAGGCCTTGCTGGCGCCGTAGACGCCGTTGAGCAGCTCGGGATGCAGCCCGACGATCGACGCGATATTGATGATGGTGCCGCCGCCGCGCGCCACGAAGGCGGGCGCGGCCGCCATGGTCAGGTGGGTGAGGGCGCTGATGTTCAGATCGATCATGGCCTGCATCTGGGCGGGATCGGATTGCAGCAGCGGCGCCACCGCGCCGATGCCGGCGTTGTTCACCAGCAGGGTCAGCGAGTCGTCCTCGCGCAGCGCTTGCGCCACGCGTTGCACGCCGTCGGCCCGCGACAGGTCGGCTGGCAGCACGCGCACGTCACGGCCGGTCTCGGCGCGCAGTCGCGCGGCCAGGGTTTCCAGGCGTTCGACGTTGCGCGCCACCAGCGTCAGGTCGTGGCCGCGATGGGCCAGGTGATGGGCGTAGCGCGCGCCGATGCCGGACGAGGCGCCGGTGACCAGGGCGCGGCCGGGGGATTTGCCAGACGGGGTGTTGCTCATGAAGGACTCCGAAATGGGGGCGGCGAGTAGTGCCGGTACGCTTGCAGAGTAGAACCGGGATGAAATATCCTCAATGACATAGAAACGTCTTTTCAGGACATGCGATGAAAGTAGACGGTCCAGCCATGAAAACCATTGCGATCCTGTTGCACCCCGGCTTCCAGCTCATGAGCCTGGCGGCCAGCGCCGTCTTCGAGATGGCCAACCGCCAGAGCGGCGAACCGGCCTATCGCGTCGTCCTGGTGTCCGAACACGGCGGCCCGGTGGCCAGTTCGCTGGGGTTTGCGCAGGACACGCAGAAGCTGGGGCGGCGCACGTTCGACACGTTGATCGTCGCCGGCGACAACACCGGCGAGGGCGCGTCCGAGAGCCTGTTGCGCGCGCTGCGCGGCGCCAGCGAACGGGTCCGCCGTTGCGCCTCGATGTGCACCGGCGCGTTCGTGCTGGCGCAGGCGGGCCTGCTCGACGGCCGCCGCGCCACCACCCACTGGTTCTATGCGCGGCGCCTGCAGCGCGAGTATCCGCGGGTCAAGGTGGACGAGGACCGCATCTTCGTGGCCGACGGCCCTATCTGGACCTCGGCGGGCATGAGCGCCGGCATTGACCTGGCGCTGGCCATGGTGGAGGCGGACCTGGGGGCGGACATGGCGCGCGCGGTGGCGCGCAAGCTGGTGCTGACGCAACGCCGCGCGGGCGGACAGTCGCAGTATTCGGCGTTGCTGGAGCTGGATGCGAAGTCCGATCGGGTGCAGACGGCGCTGGCCTATGCCAAGGCCAACCTGAAGGCCGAATTGTCGGTGGACGAGCTGGCGCGCGCCGCGCACCTGAGCCCGCGCCAGTTCAGCCGTGTGTTCCGCCAGGAAACGGGCCAGTCTCCGGCCAAGGCGGTGGAACATCTGCGCCTGGAGGCGGCGCAGGACATGATGCAGTCCGGCCGCCACGCGGCCGAGGTGGTGGCGCGCGAAACCGGCTTTGGCGACCGCGACCGCATGCGCAAGGCTTTTCTGCGCGCGTTCGGCCAGTCGCCGCAGGCGATGCGGCGGTTGCTGCACGCCTGACGACGGCGCCGCGCCGCGGGCCCGCGATGGGCCCGCCCGCTCAGTGCCCGGTGTGCAGCGCCGGGTTCAAGGTGCCCCAGGCGGCCGTGCGCACCAGCGTTTCGACCGCGCCGGTCTGCGAATTGCGGCGGAACAGCAGCCCGTGCTGTCCGGCCAGTTCCACGGCCTTGACCACCGCGCCCTCCGGCGTCAGCACGCGCGTGCCGGCGGTGATGTAGCAGCCGGCCTCAACCACGCAGTCGTCGCCCAGCGAAATGCCGATGCCGGAGTTGGCGCCCAGCAGGCAGCGCTTGCCAATGGCCACGACCTGCTTGCCGCCGCCTGACATGGTGCCCATGATGGAGGCGCCGCCGCCGATGTCGGTGCCGTCGTCGACGATAACGCCGGCGCTGATGCGCCCCTCGACCATCGACGCGCCGAGCGTGCCGGCGTTGAAGTTGCAGAAGCCCTCGTGCAGCACGGTGGTGCCGGCCGCCAGGTGCGCGCCGAGCCGCACGCGCGCGGTGTCGGCGATGCGCACGCCAACGGGCACGACGTAGTCGGTCATGCGCGGGATCTTGTCGACGCCGCGGATTTCGAGGATCTGCCCGGTGGCGCGCAGTTGCCAGCGCAGCGCCTCGACCTGGTCGACGGCGCAGGGGCCGGCGGAGGTCCAGGCGACGTTGGCAAGCACGTTGAACAGCCCGTCGAGGTTGGCGCCGTGCGGCCGGATCAGCCGGTGGCTGAGCAGATGCAGGCGCAGGTAGGCGTCGTGCGCGTCGGCGGGCGGCTGGTCGAGCGAGGCGATGGCGGTGCGCACGGCGACGATGTCGACTTTGCGCCGGGTGTCGCGCCCCAGCGAGGTGGGCACGTGCTCGCCGAGCGCGGCGCGGGCTTCTTCGGGCGTCAGGTGCCGGGTTCCGCCCGCCGGCGTATGGTCGGCCAGGGACGGACGGGGATACCAGGTGTCCAGGATGGTGCCATCGGCGGCGAGGGTGGCCAGGCCGTAGGCGATGGCGCTGTTTGCGGTAGGTGCTTGCATGGCGTGTTTTTCTTTGGGCCTGTCTCGGCGAATATTTTAGGGCCAGTTGCTCCCGGACAGGCGCCTTGATTGCCTGTCATATTTGGCCGCCATCCTGACGGAGTCCGGTTGCACGGCAGGTGCGCGGACGCGTGAACAACACCGGGAGGCCACCATGGAGAATATGCCGGAACGCGGTGGGGATGCGTTGCAGCGACATATGCGTCTGCAGGAAGACCTGATCGACAGCCTGGACGAAGAGCTGGAAATGGAGCTCGACGACTGGCGGGTGGGCAATGGCCACGCCGGGGACGAAAGCTGGCACGCCCAGCGGCGGCAGTATTTCCGCGAACTGCTGCGCCTGCAGGGCGAGCTGGTCAAGCTGCAGGATTGGGTGATGCACGGCGGGCACCGCCTGGTGGTGCTGTTCGAAGGGCGGGATGCGGCCGGCAAGGGCGGCGTCATCAAGCGCATCACGCAGCGCCTGAATCCGCGCGTGTGCCGGGTGGCCGCGCTACCCGCGCCGACCTCGCGCGAACGCACGCAATGGTACTTCCAGCGCTATGCGGCGCATCTGCCCGCCGCGGGCGAAATCGTGCTGTTCGACCGCAGCTGGTACAACCGGGCAGGGGTGGAGCGCGTGATGGGCTTCTGCAGCGACGCGGAGTACGAGGAGTTCTTCCGTTCGGTGCCCGAGTTCGAGAAGATGCTGGTGCGCAGCGGGATCCAGATCATCAAGTACTGGTTCTCGGTGTCGGACAATGAACAGGAATCGCGCTTCCAGAGCCGTATCGACGATCCGCTCAAGCAATGGAAGCTGAGCCCGATGGACCTGGAAAGCCGGCGGCGCTGGGAGGCCTACACGCAGGCCAAGGAAGTCATGCTGGAGCGCTCGCACATTCCGGAATCCCCGTGGTGGGTGGTGCGCGCCGACGACAAGAAGAAGGCGCGGCTGAACTGCATCAGCCACCTGCTGGAACAGGTTCCCTACCAGGCGGTGTCGCATGCCGACGTGGTGCTGCCCGAACGGGTCCATCACGAGGACTACCTGCGTCATCCGGTGCCCGAAGAGATGTTCGTGCCGGAGAAGTACTAGGCGGGCGCTGCCCGCGCTGTGCAACGCGCGGGCGCGTGGTGCGGGCGGGCCGTGGCCACGGCCCGCCGCTTCATCGGACCGGCGTTACGCCAGTTCCTTCAACAGCAGCTCCCAGAACTTCAGGCGCTGTTCCAGCGTCGACACCAGGATGTACTCGTTCAGCGTGTGCGCGCCGTCGCCGTCCGCGCCCAGGCCGTCCAGCGTCGGGATCCCCATGGCCGAGGTGAAGTTGGCGTCGCTGCCGCCGCCGGTCATCGGCGCGTCTTCCAGCAGGAAGCCGGCGCGTTCCGCGTAGCCTTGCACCAGCGCCAGCAGCGCGGCGGCTTCCTCGGTCTTCACCATCGGCGGGCGGTTCAGTTCCACGTCGATGTCCAGTTCCACGTCCGGGCCCACCGCGCACAGCTCGCGCATGCGGCGCAGCACGTCTTCGGCCGCGCCCATGTCGGGCACGCGGAAGTCCACCACGCAGCGGCACAGCGCCGGCACGGTGTTGGTGACGGTGCCGCCGGCGATGGTGCCCACGCTCACGGTAATGCCGCGCTCGTAGTCCGTCATCGCTTCCAGCGCCAGCACCTGGTGCGCCATTTCGCGGATCGCGCTGCGGCCCTTCTCGTGCTGCATGCCGGCGTGGGCCGGGCGGCCCTTGACGTTCAGGTTCAGCATGCCGGTGCCCTTGCGCGCCGTCACGCACTTGCCGCCGTTGGGACGGGCCGGCTCGCACACCAGCGCGTACTTCGCGTTGGCGGCGAAGCGTTCGATGTGCGCGCGCGAGGCATGGCTGCCGGTTTCCTCGTCGGGCACTACCAGGAAGTCCACCGGCAGTTGCGTCGCGCCGGGTCGGGCCACGCTGGCCAGCGCCGTCAGCGCCAGGTAGATGCCGGCCTTCATGTCGTAGCTGCCGGGGCCGTAGAGGCGGTCGCCGTCGGTGCGCACCGGATTCTCCAGCAGCGTGCCGACCGGATGCACCGTATCCATGTGCGCCAGGATCAGGATGCCGGGGCGGGTGTCGCCGGGGGCGCGGTTGGTGGCGTACAGCAGCGGGCCGGTGGCGGGGCCGAGGGAGGACAGTTCCACCGTCAGGCCGGCCGCGGCGGCGTAGTCGGCGATGATGCGGGCCATCGCGGCGATGCCGTCGGGGAAGTTCGAAGGCGATTCGCATTGCAGCCAGCTCTGGATGCCGGCGACGAGTTGTTCAGTGCGGGAAGTGGAGGACATGGCGATTCTGCTAGCGGAAATGAAAGGGAACGTTCAGGCGACCTGCTGGCCGGCCAGGCGGGCCAGTTCGGCGTCGCTCGGCATGCCGCCCTCGAACCACAGGCTGGCGCAGACCGCGGACATGGCGCGGCCGTCGTGGCCGATGCCGGGCACCACCTGTAGCGTCCAGTTGAACGGCACGCCGCGGCGCTCGGCTTCCTTGCGGCCGGCCTCGAAATAGTTGTGGGCGCGGGCGAAGCGGTGCGGGCCCTGGCGCATGGCGGCCGGTTCCGACGGCAGGTTGGGATCGTCGGTGGCGATGTCCTGGTCGCCGGCCAGGATCGTCATCGGGTACGCCAGCAGCTTGACCAGGTGGTCTTCGGTCAGGCCGACGCCGTCCATGCCTTCGGGGAAGGGGTAGTCGAAGGTCGGCAGGGTGTACCAGCCGGGGTTGCCGGCCGTCACGGCCTTGAACGGCGCGTGCGACTGGCTGCTCATCAGGCGGTGCACGAACTGGCCGCCGGCCGAGTGGCCGAACAGGTAGACGTTCTCGCCATCGGTGATCTCGGCGTCGATCATGTCGCGGATCACGTTGCCCACCAGCGCGTAGGTCCAGCCGTCGATGTGGCGCGGATTGCCGCCGGCCGAGAACACGCGGCCATTGTTGTAGCTTTCCACGCCGGGCCAGATCTCGTTGGAGAAGGTCAGCGCCACGATCAGCAGCTTGTGCTTGTCGGCGGCCTCGACCCAGAAGTCGCGGTATTCGTCGCCGTTGCGCAGCACGCCATGCTGCACGATCACCACCGGCCGATCCGGGGTGTAGCCGTAGGGGCGGTAGGTCTGCAGCTTGAACGGGCGATCGGAATTGCGATCCTCGTCGATATAGGTGATGGCGTTGCGGCCGGCATGGCCCATTTCGATGGCGATGCGGTCCACGTTGGACATGTCAGAGGGTTTCATGGCGTTCAGGCGGTGGCTTCGTTCAGGTGGCAGGCCGACCAGTGGCCCGGAGAGATTTCCTTCAGCGTCGGCGCCTGCTCGCGGCAGCGCGGCATGGCGTGCGGGCAGCGCGGGTTGAAGGTACAGCCCGACGGCGGATTCAGCGGCGACGGGATCTCGCCCTTGATCGGCGTGAACTTGCGGCCGCGGCGCGCCACGTCCGGCACCTCGGCCATCAGGGCCTGGGTGTACGGATGGTTGGCGCGCGCGAAGATCTCGGCCGAGGTCGAGATCTCGACGATCTTGCCCAGGTACATGATAGCCACGCGATCCGAGATGTGGCGCACCACGCCCAGGTCGTGGCTGATGAAGAGGTAGGTGAAACCGTGCTGCTCGCGCAGGTCCATGAACAGGTTGATCACCTGCGCCTGGATCGACACGTCCAGCGCCGCCACCGGTTCGTCGCACACCAGGAACTTGGGCGCCACCATCAGCGCGCGGGCGATGCCGATGCGCTGGCGCTGGCCGCCCGAAATCTGGTGCGGGAAGCGATCGCGGTACTCGGTGTCCAGGCCGACTTCCTTCAGGGCCTGGTCGATGCGCGCGGGAATCTCGGCCGGCGGCGCCAGCTTGTGCACCTTGAGCGATTCGCCCAGGATCTGGCGCAGGCGCTGGCGCGGGTTGAGCGAGGCCTGCGGATCCTGGAAGATCATCTGCACGCCCAGCGTGTAGGCCAGCTTGTCGGCGCCGCGCAGTCGACGCGCGTCCTGGCCCTGGTAGAGCAGGTCGCCTTCGGTCTGGCGGTGCAGGCCGGCAACGACGCGGCCCAGGGTGGACTTGCCGCAGCCGGACTCGCCCACCAGGCCGACGACTTCGCCGCGGCCGATGCGCAGGTCAACGCCGTTGACGGCGTACACGGTGCGGCGGTCGATCGGGCGGCCGCCCAGGGCCAGGATGCGCTGGGCCAGGTCGGGACGCTGTTCGAAGCGCTTGTGGACGTTCCGGAGCTCGATGACGGGGGTATCGGCTTGACTCATGCTTGCTCGGCCTCGCGGGCGATCGGGACGTAACAGCGATAGCTGCGCGAACCTTCGGTGGTAACGGTGGGGGCTTGTTCGGTGCAGCGCGTGACCGCGTGGGTGCA
Source organism: Achromobacter ruhlandii (assembly GCF_002082135.1). Lineage (NCBI taxonomy): Bacteria > Pseudomonadati > Pseudomonadota > Betaproteobacteria > Burkholderiales > Alcaligenaceae > Achromobacter > Achromobacter ruhlandii. The sequence goes on along the minus strand of NZ_CP017433.1, from coordinate 5,921,067 downwards.
GCGCGGCCGGAAGGCACAGCCCGACGGGCGGCCGGCCAGGCTGGGCGCCATGCCGTTGATCTGGTGCAGGCGCGCGCCCGGCGTGGTGGCGCCGGGCATCGAGTCCAGCAGGCCGCGGGTATAAGGATGGCGCGGCGCGTCCAGCACCTGTTCGACCGGGCCGCTCTCGACGATGCGGCCGGCGTACATGACCGCGACGCGGTCGGCCAGCTCGGCCACCACGCCCAGGTCGTGGGTGATCCAGATCAGCGCCGTATTGTGCTCGCGGCAGATCTCCTGCATGCGGTACAGGATCTGGCCCTGGATGGTCACGTCCAGCGCCGTGGTCGGCTCGTCGCAGATGATGAGGTCCGGCTTGTTGAGCATGGCGATGGCGATCGCCACGCGCTGGCGCATGCCGCCCGAGAACTCGTGCGGGTAGCTCTTCAGGCGCTTCTCCGGCGACGGAATGCCGACCATGGCCAGTGCCTCGCGGCAGCGCTCCAGCGCTTCGGCGCGCGGCACGTCCTCGTGCGTCAGGATGGCTTCCATCATCTGCTCGCCGATGCGCAGCACCGGGTTGAGCGTCATCAGCGGGTCCTGGAAGATCATGGCGATGCGGTTGCCGCGCAACTGGCGCATCTGCTCTTCGGAGAGCTTGCGCAGGTCGTTGCCCTTGAACTTCACTTCGCCGTCGACGACTTCTCCGGGCGGATCGATCAGCCCCAGCAGCGAGAAGCCGGTGACCGACTTGCCCGAGCCGGACTCGCCGACCAGGCCCACGATCTCGCCGCGGCGCACGGTCAGGTCGACGCCGTCGACCGCCAGCCAGGCGCCGGCCTCGGTATGGAATGCGGTGCGCAGGCCGCGCACTTCTAGAAGCGTGTCACTCATATCATTTGTCCATTGCGCCAGTCGCCAAGCATGCGGGAGGCCTTGCCCAATCGGGATGCCGCGGAGCCGGCTCCGCCGGTCCGCTGGCATGCCCCCTTGAGGGGGGAGCGCGAAGCGCTTCGGGGGTGGGTCATTTCCTCGGGTCCAGGCTTTCGCGCAGGCGGTCGCCGACGATATTGATTGAAAGAATGAGCAACAGCAGCGCAATGCCCGGGAACAGGCTGATCCAGTAGTCGCCCGACAGCAGGTACTGGAAGCCGTTGGAGATAAGCAGGCCCAGCGACGGTTCGGTGATCGGCACGCCGACGCCCAGGAACGACAGCGTCGCTTCCAGCGCGATGGCGGTGGCGATCTGGATGGTCGCGAACACCATGACCGGACCCAGGCAGTTGGGCAGCAGGTGGAACACCATGATGCGCCAGGCCGGGAAGCCCAGGTTGGCGGCGGCCTCGACGTACTCCTTGCGCCGCTCCTGCAGCGCGCGGCTGCGCATGATGCGGGCATAGTGGCCCCACTGCACCAGCACCAGCGCCAGAATCACCTTGTCGACCCCGCGCCCCAGCACCACCAGCAGCACCAGCGCCACCAGGATGGTCGGGAAACCCAGGATGAAGTCGACGATGCGCATCAGCACGGTGTCGACCAGGCCGCCAACGTAGGCGGCCACCAGGCCGACCGCGCCGCCCACGGCGGTGGCCAGCATCACGGCCGACAGGCCCACCATCAGGCTGATGCGCAGGCCGTAGAGAATGGCGCTGAGCATGTCGCGGCCCTGGTCGTCGGTGCCGAGCCAGGCGATGCTGCCGTCCATCAGCGCCTGGCGCGGCGCCAGGCGGCCGTCCATCAGCGACAGGTTGGCCAGATCATAGGGATTCTGCGGCGCGAAGTAGGGCGCGAACACCACCAGCAGCACCAGGATGGCCAGCGCGATGACCGAGCCGCGCACGGTCGGCCGGGCCCGCAGTTTCTTCAGGATCGAGGCGCGCTTGGGCGTATCGGCCAGGGGCTGGACGGTACGGGTGCGGCCGGTATTGGGAGATTGAGCCATGACGATTATTGAGCAGGGGTCACGAGCTGCACGCGCGGATCGAGCGCGGCGTACAGGATGTCCACAACCAGGTTGATGACCACGAAGATCAGGGTGACCAGCATCACGTACGCGACCACCACGGGCCGGTCGAGCTGGTAGACGCTGTCGATGAGCAGCTTGCCCATGCCGGGCCACGCGAACACGGTCTCGGTGATGGTGGAATAGGCGATCAGGCTGCCGAATTCCATGCCGATGACGGTGACCACCGGGATCAGGATGTTGCGCAGGATGTGGCGGCGCACGATGCGGCCGGGCTTGATGCCCTTGGCGCGCGCGAACTTCACGTAGTCCTGGCTGCGGGCCTCGACCACGCCGGAGGCGGTCAGGCGCAGCACCAGCGCGATGTTGGCCAGCGCCAGGTTGATGGCCGGCATGATCAGGTGCGACCAGCCGTCGGCCGTCAGGATCGACAGGCGCACGCCCAGCACCGTCACGGTGTCGCCGCGGCCGGTGGCGGGCAGCCAGCCGAGCCACACCGCGAACAGCAGGATCAGCATCATGCCCTGCCAGAAGTTGGGCAGCGAGAAGCCCAGCACCGACGACGCCATGATGCCGCGGCCCAGGGGCTCATCGCGGTACAGGCCAGCCACCAGGCCTAGCGGAATGCCGATCACACAGGTCAGGCCGATGGCCACGATCACCAGCTCGAAGGTGGCGGGGATGCGCTGCACGATCAGCTCGATGGCCGGGATGCCGTGCACGAACGACGTGCCCAGGTCGCCGTGCAGCGCGCGCCACAGAAATCCTGTGTATTGCTGCCACACGGGCAGGTCCAGGCCGAGGCGGGCGATCATCGCCTCGCGCGCCGCCTGGCTGGCTTCGGGGCTGACCAGCAGTTCGATCGGGTCGCCCACGGCATACACCGCGAAGAAGACCACGACCGAGACGGCCAGCAGCACGAACAGACTCTGGATCAGTCTGCGTAGGATGAAAAGGGCCACGTGATATTTCCTTGGTGGGCTCGGGGTTGCAGGCGCCGGAAACGGCGATCTTAATTAGCGGGCTTGGCCGACATGGCCAGGGTGTATTGGTCGGCGCGGCCTTCGTACGTCAGGCCCTTGCGGAACGCCCAGATGCTGCTTTCGAAATGCAGCGGAATGCTGGGCAGGTCGGCCAGCGCCAGGGTCAGGGACTCCTGCAGCAGCTTTTCGCGCACCGCCGGATCGACGGTGGTCAGGGCGCGCTTGAAGACCTTGTCGAAGGCCGGATTGTCATAGCCGCCGTAGTTGCTGGTGCCCAGGCCGTGTTCCTTGTCGAAGGCGCTGACCCAGTACTGCAGGAACGACGAGGCCTCGCCGGTTTCCGACGACCAGCCGCCCATGGCGAAGCTGAACTCGCGCTTGGCGCGCTTGGGAAAGTAGACCGAGCGCGTCATCGCGTCCACGGTCGTCTTGATGCCCACGCGCGACAGATATTGGGCCACGGCCTGCGAGATCTGCGCGTCGTTGATGTAGCGGTCGTTGGTCGACGAGATGGTCAGCTCGAAGCCGTCCGGGTAGCCGGCCTCGGCCAGCAGCTTTTTGGCGGCGGCCGGATCGTACTTCAGTTCTGGCGGCGGCTGCAGTGTGCCGAACATGCCGTCGGGCAGGAACTGGTTGGCCGGGGTGGCGGCGCCGTCCATGATGCGGGCGGTAATGGCCTTGCGGTCGATCGCCATCGAGATGGCGCGGCGCACGCGCACGTCCTGCAGCGGGTTCTTGCCGTCGGCGGCGCGCACCATCGGGCTGGGGCTGCGCGCCACGTCGAACTGGAAGTACACCACCCGCACCGACGGCGTGATGACGTAGCCGAAGCCCGGCGTTTCCGAGATGCGCTTGACGTCGCGCGCGGCCGGGTTCTCGATCAGGTCGAAGTCGCCGGCCAGGAGGCCGGTCAGGCGCGGGCCGGCGGCCGGCACCGGAATCAGCCGCACGTTCGGCCAGGCCGGCTTGTCGCCCCAGTAGGCGTCGTTGCGCGCCAGCTCGATGGCGCTGCCCTTGACGTAGGACTTGAGCGTGTACGGGCCGGTGCCGGTGGCGGACTTGCCGCTGTTGAAGTCGCTGATGGTGGGCCAGGGGCCGGTCACGCCGCAACCATTCTTGGGATCGAAGCGGATCGGGCCGTGCTCGACGATTCCGCTCCACAGCATGGCGTTGCGGGTCAGGTCGTTGGGCAGCAGCGGGTAGGGCAGGTGGGTCTTGATGACCAGCACGTTGCCGTCGCGCACGTCGATGCTGGCCAGCTTCTGCACCACGCTCAGGTACGAGCCGCCGATCGACTGCTCGTTGTGGAACGCGCGGCACAGCGTGAAGATCACGTCCTGCGGCGTGAACGGCTGGCCATTGGAGAACTTCACGCCGTCGCGCAGCGTGAATTCCCAGGTGGTGTCGTCCACCGCCTTCCAGGCGGTCGCCAGCCGCGGCACCAGATTCATCTTGGCGTCCTGGCCGATCAGGGTCTCGAAGATGTGCGAGGTCATCGCGTCGTTGGGCGTGACCTGGTGGTAGTGCGGGTCCATCGCCGTGGGTTCGGACGACAGGCCGATGCGCAGCGTCTGCGGGGCCGACTGGGCCTGGGCCATGGCGCCAGCGGCCAGGGCGGCCGCCAGCGTACAGGTCGATAACGCGCTGCGGATGAAAACGTTTGCGGACATGCTGCTTCCCTTGGTGGTTTTTTTATATGACGCGGCGCGCCATCAAGGGCGCGCCGCGCGATGCATCAGACGATCGGTTGCGCCAGCCGCACCACCGTCACCCCGGCCCGCAGGTTGGCGGTCGACGGCATGATCAGGACGCAGTTGTCGTACGGCGTGGTCACGGCCTCGCCCTCGGACCAGCCGATGACGGTGCCGGCGCGCGCCAGCGTCTCCAGGCCCTTCCAGGGCTCGGCGAAACGGAAGTCGGCGCTCTTGGCGGCGATCGCGTGGGTCACGCGCAGCGCGCGCTGGGCGCTGGCCTGGGGGGCGAACCAGGCGGCGGGCAGGTCGGCCTCGTCCACGGTGCCGGCCGCCACCAGGAAACGCGCCATCTGGTCGACCGCCACGCCGCGCGCCTCGGGCGCGCCATGGAAGCCGCATTCGATCAGCAGCGAGCGGGTGCCGTTGTCGCCGGCCTCGCCGAAACGGCCGTAGTCGCGCATGCGCACGCCGGCGGCATGGCCGGCGTCGGCGATGATCGTGGCGGGGTTGCCCAGCGACAGGGCCAGGTCGATATTGCGCTGTTCCATGCCGGTCAGCTGCAGTGGCACATCGGAATTGCTCATCGAGTGGAAGTCCAGCAGCCAGTCGGCCTGCGCCACCCACGGGCGCAGGGCGGCAGCGCGGCGGCGTTCCTGGCTGATGGGCTGGGCCAGCTTGTCGTCGCTCCAGACGCGGTTCATGTCTTCATCGACGAAGCGCGCCGGCGCGTAGTTGGCGGGGTCGAAGCGGTCGAACGCGGCCAGGTTGCAGAACGCCAGAGTCAGCGAACCACGGCGCGGCCGCAGGCCGGCCGCCAGCGCATCCTTCAGGGCCCAGGCGCCGCACAGCTCGTTGCCGTGGACCAGGGCGCTGAGCATCACGCGCTTGCCCGGCACGCCGGAGTCGAAATGCCAGACGCCGGGGGTATCCGTGTTGCCCACGCGCTCGGCCGCCAGATCCGGACAGGCGAGCAAAAAGGGGCGCGGACGGGACGCGGTAGGGGACGAGGACATGGGAACTCCGATCAAGCGAGGGGGATTGTATAAGGGATGTCGCCCGAAGGCGGTCAGGTGGCGGTCAGGCGCTCGCGTTGCGCGGCCACGGCCGCGCCCTGTTCGCCCAGGTCCCAGAACAGGCCGGCCATCACCGCCGCGCCTTCGCGCGCCACGGAGGCGAGCAGGTGTTCGTCGGGGCCATGCTGGCAACAGGCGGGATAGGAATGCGGCACCCAGATGGTGGGCAGCCCCAACACTTCCGAGAAAGCGTCGTTGGGCACGGTGCCGCCCAGGTTCGGCAGCAGCGCGGGCGTCTTGCCGGTGGTGGCGGCCAGCGAGGCCACGGCCCAGCGCGCCCACGGATCGTGCGGGTCCAGCCGGGTGGCCGGCGTGCCGCGCCGCACGCGGACCTGGACCTGCCGCAAGCCCCGCGCGTCCAGGTGCCGGCGCAGGATGCCCTCGGCCTGGCGCCAGTCGGTGCCGACCACGAAACGCAGGTTGCAGGTGGCGCTGGCGCGCGGCGGAATCGCGCCCACCGGGTTGTCGGGGTTGCCGGTCTTGTAGGCCAGCACTTCCAGCGTGTTCCAGCCAAACAGGCGCTCGGCCAGCGACAGGCCGGGCTCGCCCCAGTCCGGGTCGATCTCGGGGGCGTCGTCGTCCTGGCCGACCTGGATGTCCGCCAGCGCCTGGCGCACGGCGGGCGGAATCGCCGGCGGACGCAGGCCGTCGACCAGCAATCGGCCGCGCGCGTCCACCAGGCTGGCCAGCGCGTGCGCCAGGATGAGGCCGGGATTGGGCAGCACGCCGCCCCAGTTGCCGGAGTGGTGGGCGTGGCCGCGCAGGTCCACCGTCAGGTCGAACAGCAGCGTGCCGCGCGACCCCAGGAACAGTGTCGGCAGGTCGGCCGCCAGCCGAGGGCCGTCGGAGGCGATGAAGACATCCGCCGCCAGGGCGTCGCGCCAGGCGGCGCAGGCCTGGTGCAGGCCGGGCGAGCCGACTTCCTCGCCGCATTCCACCAGCATGCGCAGATTGAAGCCCAGGCGCCCGCCGCGTTCGGCCCGCACCTGTTCCAGCGCGGTCATGTTGATGCAGTACTGTCCCTTGTTGTCGGCGGCGCCGCGGCCATACCAGCGGTCGCCCTCGGCGGTCAGGCGCCACGGCGCCAGGCCGGCGCGCCATTGCTCGTCATAGCCGCGCACCACGTCGCCGTGGGCGTACATCAGCACGGTGGGCAGGGCGGGGTCTTCGATGCGCTCGGCCAGCAGGAACGGCGGGCCGCCGGCGACGGGGTTGTCCTCGACGCGCCAGGAACAGCCCAGCGCTTCCAGGCGCGGCGCGACCGCCGCGCGCAGGTAGTCGTAGAGCGCGGCGCGCTGGTCCGGGTTCTGGCTTTCGGTGCGGTGCGCGACCAGCTCCGCCAGATCGCGCTGCAAGGCGCCGCTATCGGCATATGCGACCGCGCGGCCGATGGCGGCGGCGCGGTTGGCGCTCGTGACTGCTGCTGGCACGGACTTCCCCTTGTCTGGCGGGGCGCGTCATTGCGCACCCTGCTGAATCGTTGCGCAAATTCTAGGATCAGGGAAGCTTTCTCTACAATTAGAATATTTATCGGAAGCTTTGCAAAAAAGGCAAAGCTATTTTCATCGGCGTCAGGCCCCAGCGAGGGGGAAACATGCACGGCATCGCCCTGCGTTACTTTGTCGAGGTCGCCCAGGCGGGCAGCCTGAGCGGGGCGTCCGAACGCCTGCACGTGGCGGTGTCCGCCATCAGCCGCCAGATCGCCAAGCTGGAGGAAGAAGCGGGCGCGCCGCTGTTCGAGCGCGCCGCGCGCGGCATGGTGCTGAGCGAGGCCGGCCGGCTGCTGCTGGCCCACGCCCGCCGCACGCTGCTGGAATCGGATTCGGTGCTGCAGGAGATCGCCGCGCTCAAGGGCATGGCGCGCAACGAGATCCGCATGGCGGCGGTCGAGGGCGTGGCGCGCATCTTCCTGCCGTCGGCCATGGCGCGCTTTCGCCGCGACTGGCCCGAGGCGCGCTTCGACCTGCATGTGGGCACGCCGGCCGATGTCGCCCGCCGCGTCGCCGAAGGCAGCGTCGAACTGGGCATGACCTTCAACGTCGAACGGCTCAGCGGCGTCAGCGTGCGCTATTCGCGGCGCGCGCCGGTGCACGCCGTCATGGCCGCGGGCCACCCGCTGGCCGGCCGCAAGAGCGTCAGCCTGCAGGACCTGGGCCGCTACCCGCTGGCGCTGACCGGCCCTGGCACCACCACCCGCCATCTGTTCGAGATGGGCTGCCTGCTGGAATCGGTGCAGCTCGAGCCGACCTTTACCTGCAATGATTCCTCGCCGCTGCATGGCTTCGTGTTCGGTTCCGACGCCATCATGCTCAGCGGCTACATCTCGGTGGCCTGGAGCCTCAAGCGCGACGAGCTGGTGGCGGTGCCGATCTCCAACGCGCAGTTGCAGTCGCGCACCTTGCAGCTGCACGTCATGCAGGGGCGCCAGCTGCCGCCCAAGACGGAAGCCTTCATCGACCTGTTGTCGCGCGAGCTGGACGTGCTGCTGGCGCAAGGGCCGGGCGCCTGAGACCGCCACGGCCGTCCGGTGGGGACGCGACGCGCATCCAAAGAAAAACGGCTGCCCGAAGGCAGCCGTTTTCATGTCGCGCGCGCCGGATTACTTGGCGTCGGGCTTGACCGAGGTGGCCAGCGTGAACTGGTCGCGGCGGCCTTCATAGGAGATGCCCTTGCGGAAGGCCCAGATGCTGCTTTCGAAGTGCAGCGGAATCAGCGGCACGTTGTCCAGCGCGATCTGGGTGGCTTCCTGCAGCAGCTTCTCGCGCTTGGGCGCGTCGACGGTGATGATGGCCTGCTTGTAGACCTTGTCGAAGTCGGCGTTGGTGAAGCCGCCGTAGTTGCTGGTGCCCAGGCTGTTGGGCGAGTCGAGCGAGGCGACCCACAGCTGGAACAGCGCCGAGGCTTCGCCCGTTTCCGCCGGCCAGCCGCCCATCGAGAAGCTGAACTCGCGCTTGGCGCGCTTGGGGAAGTAGATCGAGGCGGTCATGGCGTCGACGTTGGTCTTGATGCCGACGCGGGCCAGGTACTGGGCCACGGCCTGCGCCACCTGGCCGTCATTGACGTAGCGGTCGTTGGTCGACGACAGCGTCAGCTCGAAGCCGTTGGGGTAGCCGGCTTCGGCCAGCAGCTTCTTGGCGCCCTCCGGGTCGTACTTGATTTCCGGGGCCTTGGGCAGCGCGCCGAACATGCCGTCGGGCATGTACTGGTAGGCCGGGGTGGCCATGCCGTCCATGATGCGGGCGGTGATGGTCTTGCGGTCGATGGCCATCGAGATCGCGCGGCGCACGCGCAGGTCCTGCAGCGGGTTCTTGCCGTCGGCGCTCTTGACGAACGGGCTCGGGTTGCGCGCCACGTCGGGCTGGAAGAACACCAGGCGGGTCGAGGGCGTGGCCACGAAACCGAACTTGGGGTTGTCCTTCAGGCGCTGCAGGTCGCGCGCGGCGGGGTTCTCGATCATGTCGAAGTCGCCCGACAGCAGGCCGGTCAGGCGCGGGCCGGCGGCCGGCACCGGCACGAACTTCACTTCCTTCCAGTAGGGCTTCGGACCCCAGTAGTTCTCGTTGCGCACCAGTTCGATGCCGGTGCCCTTGACGTACGACTTCAGGGTGTACGGGCCGGTGCCGATGGCGTCCTTGCCGTTGTTGAAGTCGGCCACCGTGGGCCACGGGCCGGTCACGCCGCAACCCTTCTTCGGGTCGAAGGTCAGCTTGCCGTGCTCGACGATGCCGTTCCAGATGATCGGCAGCGAGCGCGCCATTTCGGCGGGCATCAGCGGGAAGGGGGCGCCGGTCTTGATGATGACGGTGTGCGCATCCGGCGTCTGCACGTCGGTGATCAGCTTGGTCGTGTCCATGTAGGACTGCGACACGTTGGTCTCGTTGTTCAGCGTGCGGCAGATCGTGAACAGCACGTCTTCGGACGTGAACGGCTTGCCGTTGGAGAACTTGACGTCGTCGCGCAGCTTGAATTCCCAGGTCAGGTCGTCCAGGTTCTTCCAGGACGTGGCCAGCGCGGGCACCAGCTTCATGTCGGCACTGCGGCCCACCAGCGAACTGTAGACGTGCGCGGAGAACGCGTCGTTCTGCGTCATCTTGTGGTAGTGGGGGTCGGCCGAGGTGGGTTCGGCGGACAGGCCGATCTTCAGCGTCTGGGCCTGGGCAGCGGCCAAGGGAATGGCGGCGGCCACGAGGGCCAGGGTGGTGCGCAACTTCATGGTGACAACTCCGGATGGGGAACGAACCGGATCGTGCTGGCGGGGGGAAACAGCGGCGGAGCCAACCGGGGGAACGCAACGTCGGCCGGGGGGCTTGCGGTGTTTTTGGCGCCAGGCACGACGGCAAGGGGCCGATTATCGATAGGGGCTTCGCGCGCTGTCAATGCGCGCCGGGCCGGCGTCAGGGTAAACGCCGAGAGGGGGAATAGCGGGCGAAGCCGTGCGAAAAATGCCGATCGCCCCAGTTCGAGGCGGTCCCGCTTCGGGACGGCTTCGCACTGGGGCGATCGAGTATTGCGTCGTGGAGGGCGTCGCGGGGGCGCCGCAAGTGGGGCCGGCGCGGCGCGATGGCGCCCGGCAATGAAGACCCGGGAGCCGGGTCCGATGCAACGGGCGCCGCATCGGCGGCGGGCGTCGCACCGGCAGCGCGCCAGGCTGAATCGCGGGAGATCGGTCGCGACTCAGGCCGGCACGGCTGGTCTTACCACTGCGAACCGGAGAAGCGCGAGCTGGCGGCGCGGGCCTTGTTCATCGACTCGTTGACTTCGTCGATGAAGGCGAACACGCCAGCAACGGCGGCGGCGATCGCCTTGCCAGCCTTCTTCAGGTTGGTCAGCGGGTGGGAATTCGGTTGGTTCTCGAGGGCGCCGCGGAGCAGGTCGCGCTCCAGCGCGTCGGTCAGGCGGGCAGTGTGGTTCAGGGTCAGTTCGCTCATGGTTTTCTCCAGTCCGTTTCGTCTTGGGGTAAACCATTATAGGGATAACCCTAAATCAAAAGCAACGCGTTTTTAGGGGAAAACCCTAGTATGTTGTAAAAATGTTTTTGCCCCCAGGGACTTAGGCGGTCGGCCCGCCGTTGCGCAGTCCCCGGGCGGCGTCCGCCAGTTCGCCTGCGGTCAGCCCGATCGGCCCGATGCCCCGGGCCACCAGGGCGTCGGCCGCCGCGCCGTGCAGCCAGACCGCGCCGGCCACGGCTTGCGCCAGCGGCAGGCGCTGGGCCAGCAGCGAGCCCAGGATGCCGGCCAATACGTCCCCGGTTCCGGCCGTGGCCAGGCCAGGGTTGCCGCTGGTATTGCGCCACCAGGTGCCGTCCGGCGCGCAGACCACGGTGCCCGCGCCCTTCAGGACCACCCAGGCGCCGAAGCGCCGCGCCAGCGCCTGGGCGGCGGCGGGGCGGTCGGCCTGGATGCCGGGGGTGTCCAGGCCGAGCAGCCGGCCGGCCTCGGCCGGGTGCGGGGTCAGCACCACCGGGCCGTCGCCCCAGTTGGGCTGGATGCCGCCGTTGGCCAGCAGGTTCAGGCCGTCGGCGTCCAGCACCAGCGGCGCGCCGCCGCGCAGCACGAACAGTTCCGACAGGGCGTTGGCGGCGGCCGCGCCGGCGCCGATGCCGCACCCGGCAACCCAGGCGGTGACGCCCCAGTCCGTGTCGAGCAGCGAGCGCGCGTCGCGCAGCATCAGTTCGGGTTGTAGCGGGTCGCAGGGCAGCGGCGCCGCGTCCTGGGCGAAGCCCACCAGCACCTTGCCGGCGCCGGTCTTGAGCGCGGCGCGCGCGGCCAGCAGCGCCGCGCCTTCCATGCCGCGCCCGCCGCCCACGACGCCAACGGTGCCGAAACTGCCCTTGTGGGTGTCCGGATCGCGGACGGCGAACAACGCCGGCAGGTCGTCGCGGCGGATCTCGCCGGCAAAGGAGGGGGCGGGGGTGTTCATGGGCTGAGGTTCCGGGATCGGCGGCGGGCGCCTGGGATGGGGCTATCCACTATAGTGCCCCAAAACGCGCGGCCTTCCGCCCGCGCCACCGGAGACGACGATGACCGATATCACGCTGGAACACTATTCCGCCTACGAGTCCCTCAAGCTGCGCCGCCATCCCAATGGCGTGCTGGAGCTGATCATGGGGTCCAAGGACGGCAAGCCGGGCAAGCTGTCCACCGCCGACGACCGCATGCACCGCGAGCTGGCCGACATCTGGCGCGATATCGACACCGACCCCGACACCCGCGTGGTGGTGATCCGCGGCGAGGGCAAGGGTTTCTCGGGCGGCGGCGACCTGGACCTGGTGCAGCAGATGGCGGACGACTTCGACGTGCGCACCCGCGTCTGGCGCGAGGCGCGCGACCTGGTCTACAACATCATCAACTGCAGCAAGCCGATCGTGTCGGCGATGCACGGCGCCGCCGTGGGCGCGGGGCTGGTGGCCGGCTTGCTGGCCGACATCTCGATCGCCGCGCGCGACGCCCGCATCATCGACGGCCACACCCGCCTGGGCGTCACCGCCGGCGACCATGCCGCCATCGTCTGGCCGCTGCTGTGCGGCATGGCGCGCGCCAAGTACTACCTGATGCTGTGCGAAACCGTGAGCGGCGAAGAGGCCGAGCGCATCGGCCTGGTGTCGCTGTGCGTGGACGAGGCCGAGTTGATCGGCCGCGCTTTCGAGGTGGCCAACCGCCTGGCGGCGGGCTCGCAGACCGCGATCCGCTGGACCAAGTATTCGCTGAACAACTGGCTACGCATGGCCGGCCCGACCTTCGATACGTCGCTGGCGCTGGAATTCATGGGGTTTGGCGGCCCGGACGTGCGCGAAGGCGTGCAGTCGCTGCGCGAGCGGCGGGCGCCGAACTTCCGGCCCGACTCGCCCTTCTGACAAGGACGGCTGCCGGCCGCGTCCGGCCCCGCGCCGGGCGGGTTCTGGCCAAGCGAGCCGGCCCAGGCGTCGCATACGGCGGCGCGGGCGCGCAAGGCGCCCGGCCGTGCCGGATTCACTTCTTGAAGAACGCCGCGAAGGCGGCCTGCGCCTCTTCCGTCTGCAGGCGGGCGCGGAACTGCTGCGCCTCGTAATCGAGCGTGTCCTGGATCGCCTGCCGGTCCGGGCGCTTGAGCATGGCCTTGGTCAGCCGCAGGGCGGCCGGCGGTTGTTTCGCCAGGCTGGCGGCGGTGGCCTGCGCGGCCGCCAGGGCGCCGCCCTTGGCGGTGACCGCGGTGGCCAGGCCGGCCTCGCACGCTTCCCGTGCCGAGAACGCCTTGCCCTGCAACAGCCATTCGGCGGCCCGGCGGGCGCCGGCCAGGCGCGGCATCAGCAGGCTGGACGCGCCCTCCGGGCACAGGCCCAGCGCCACGAACGGCATGCGCAGGGTGGCGCCTTCGCCGATGTAGACGAAGTCGCAATGCTGCAGCAGCGTCACGCCGATGCCGATGGCGTAGCCCTCGACGGCGGCGATGACCGGCACGTCGGCCTGCGTCAGCGCGCGCAGGAAGGTCAGGCCGGCGCTGTCGCCGGCGCCGCGTTCGGCCTGGAAATCGCGCAGGTCGTTGCCGGCAGTGAAGTGTTCGCCGGCCCCGGCCAGGATCACCGCCGACACGCCTGTGTCGGCGCTGGCCAGCGCGATCTGTTCGGTCAGCGCCGTGTAGGTGGCCGTGTCGAGGGCGTTGCGGCGGTCCTGGCGATCGATCACCAGCGTCAGCACCGCGCCGTCGCGCGTGACCCGCAGCCCGGCGCTCATGCGAAGGTCCTGGCGGCCAGTTGCGTCTTGGCCTCGACGTATTCGCGGCGCAGCGTGTCGACGACCTGGCGCGTCGGCTGCACGCTGCCGATGTTGCCCACGCCCTGGCCCGCGCCCCAGATGTCCTTCCACGGCTTGACGCGGCTGGAGCCGAAATTGGAGGCGCCGCTGTCCGGCTGCGGCAGGTTGGCCGGATCGAGGCCGGCGGCGGCGATGCTGGCCTTCAGGTAGTTGCCGGGGATGCCGGTGAAGAACGGGGTGTAGAGGATGTCGGCGGCGCTGGCCTCGACGATGGCGGCCTTGTAGCCCTCGCTGGCGTTGGCTTCCTCGCTGGCGATGAAGCGCGTGCCCATGTAGGCGAAGTCCACGCCCATGGCGAGCGCGGCCAGCACCTGGGCGCCGGAGGTGATGGCGCCCGACAGGATCAGCGGGCCATCGTAGAAGCGGCGCACCTCGGACACCAGCGCGAACGGGCTGAGCGTGCCGGCATGGCCGCCCGCGCCCGCGCACACCAGGATCAGGCCATCCACGCCCGCCTCCAGCGCCTTTTCGGCGTGGCGGATGGTGGTGACGTCGTGGAACACCTTGCCGCCCCAGTCGTGGATGCCTTTGACCAGGTCGCCGGGCGCGCGCAGGCTGGTGATGATCAGCGGCACGCGATGGCTGGCGCATACCGCCAGGTCCTGTTCGAGCCGGTCGTTGGACTGGTGGATGATCTGGTTGACGGCGTAGGGCGCGACGGCGGCGCCGGGGTTGGCCTCGCGGTACGAGGCCAGGCCGGCCTGGATTTCGTCCAGCCAGTCGGTCAGCAGGCTCTGCGGACGCGCGTTCAGCGCCGGAAACGAACCGACGATGCCGCTCGTGCATTGGGCGACGACCAGCTTCGGGTTGGACACGATGAACATGGGGGCGCTGATGACCGGCAGGGACATCTGGCCATACAGATCTGTCACGAGGGAGTGGGGCATAACGGCGTCACGTGTGGTTTCGGGTTGAGCGCCCAAGCCGCGCTTGCGTGGCGGAAAGGGATGTGCCTACAATTACCTACCGACCGTCCGGTAATTAATTAATCTTTATTTAACGGCAAGCGCCGAACCGCTGTCAATGGAACGGAACCGCCCGCGGTCCGGCATTGCCTGCCTCGACGCCGCCTCACCAGGTTCCCTCATGGCGACTTCCGCAGCCCCCGCCACCAAACGCGCCCGCGCCGGCCGACCGCCAACGCTGGCGGCCCCGCGCGAACGCATCCTGGCCGAAGCCGCCAAGCTGTTCGCGCGCAGCGGCTACGACGGCAGTTCGGTGTCGGACCTGGCCGCCGCCATTGGCGTGTCCAAGGCCGCCATCTATCACTACTTCACCACCAAGCAGGACATCTACGACGCCATCATCCTGGCGGTGCTCAATGGCCTGAACCAGAGCGTCGGCCAGGACGTGGCGCGTGCCGAGGGCGGCGCCGCCCGCCTGCGCGCCTTCATGGTCGGCCACGCCCGCTATTTCGAGCAGCACCACGCCGAGTTCGTCACCATGCTGATCGGCTATTCCGGCATGGCGCTGCCCGAGCGCGAGGACGCCGCCCGATTGCGCGACGGCTATGAGAAGCGCCTGCGCGACCTGATCGCGCAGGGCGTGGCCGAGGGCGCGTTCCGGCCGCTGGACGTGCCCGCCACCGGCCGCGCCGTGCTGTCGATGCTGAACTGGATGGTGCGCTGGTACAAGCCCGGCCAGGGCGACAGCGCCGAGACCATCGCCGCCGGCTATTTCGATTTACTGGTTGGTGGCATGCGCCCCTGAGCGCCGCCGCCCCGCACTCCCAAGAGACTGACATCATGGCCCTGGATACCGAAACCCTGACCCTGTTGCTGGACGCCGTGCGCCGCTTCGTGCACGAACGCCTGATTCCCGCCGAGGACGAACTGGCCGCCAGCGGCCAGGTGCCGCCGGACATCGTCGCCGAAATGCGCGAGCTGGGCCTGTTCGGCCTGTCGATCTCGCCCGACCACGGCGGCCTGGGCCTGACGATGGAAGAAGAAGTGAAGGTGGTGTTCGAACTGGGCCAGACCTCGCCCGCGTTCCGTTCGCTGGCCGGCACCAACATCGGCATCGGCTCGCAGGCCATCGTGCTGGCCGGCACGGACGAACAGCGCGCCCGTTACCTGCCGCGCCTGGCCAGCGGCGAACTGATCGGCTCGTTCGCGCTGACCGAACCCGATGCCGGCTCCGACGCCATGGCGCTGCGCCTGTCGGCCGAACGCGACGGCGACCACTACGTGCTCAACGGCACCAAGCGCTACATCACCAACGCGCCCATCGCCGGCCTGTTCTCGGTGATGGCGCGCACCGCGCCCGAACGCCGCGCCAATTCCATTTCGTGCTTCCTGGTCGAAGCCGGCACGCCGGGCCTCATCATCGGCAAGCCGGACAAGAAAATGGGCCAGGCCGGCGCGCTCACCAGCGACGTGGTCTTCGACAACTGCCGCGTCCCCGCCTCGGCCCTGCTGGGCGGCGAGGAAGGCAATGGTTTCCGCACCTCGATGCGCGTGCTCGACAAGGGCCGCCTGCACATC
The DNA here is from genome assembly GCF_002082135.1 of Achromobacter ruhlandii. Taxonomy (NCBI): domain Bacteria; kingdom Pseudomonadati; phylum Pseudomonadota; class Betaproteobacteria; order Burkholderiales; family Alcaligenaceae; genus Achromobacter; species Achromobacter ruhlandii. The sequence goes on along the minus strand of NZ_CP017433.1, from coordinate 5,905,102 downwards.
TCGGCCCTGTGCGTCGGCATCGCCGACCGCCTGCTGCGCGACGCCGTCAAGTACGCCACCGAACGCAAGCAGTTCGGACAGCCCATCGCCGAGTTCCAGCTGATCCAGGCCATGATCGCCGACAGCCAGGCCGAACTCTACGCCGCCCGCTGCATGGTCCTGGACGCCGCCCGCCTGCGCGACCGCGGCGAGAACACCACCATGCAGGCCGCCTGCTGCAAACTCTACGCCACCGAAATGGTCGGCCGCGTCGCCGACCGCGCCGTCCAGATCCACGGCGGCGCCGGCTACATGTCCGAATACGCCGTGGAACGCTTCTACCGCGACGTGCGCCTCTTCCGCATCTTCGAAGGCACCTCGCAAATCCAGCAGCTGGTCATCGCCCGCGAGGTCATCAAGGCCAACAGTTAAGCAGGGAGAAGGTGTGGCGGGCATCCACCCGCCACCCCCGATGCCGACACCTCAACACTGGAGCAATAGGGCAGGTCGCCATGCATCGTGTGCCGCCAGGCGCCCCTGCAACGTGAAGGTCCTCCCCCCCCCCGCGCAGCGTCATCACCCAACCGCAAAACAGCATGTAAGCCAAAGAAGGCTGCCCGCGCAGCCGCCTTTGGCGGGCCCCGCCCCACCCCTCACCTCCCGATGGTCGTCACCAGAATGCCAAGCACACCGTCCGTCCCAGCACCCGCGATGAGCCTTCAGCGCAGCCCTTTGCGGTGTGGCGTGGGGAATGGGGGGCGTGTAGATGCGCCCGACGGAATCCGAAGGAGTCGCCGCAGGCGAGGACGAGGATGAGTAAGGGGCAGTCCGGAGCGAACGCTCCGGACCGCAATCGTAGCCCCCCATTCCCCACGCCACACCGCAAAGGGCGTCTAAAGAACCCAGACGCGTCCGCCCACCGACCACCCCAACACACCCAAGCCCCCACCGGCTAATATCCCCACTGACCTAATACTCTTTGGCGAAAAGATAAAAGATGTCGCAACGTCCCGCTCCCCTGACAGGCATCCGCGTCCTGGACCTGACCCGCGTTCTCGCCGGCCCCTGGTGCACCCAGAACCTGGCCGACCTCGGCGCCGAAGTCATCAAGATCGAGCGCCCCGGCGCCGGTGACGACACCCGCGCCTGGGGCCCCCCGTACCTGAAGGACGCGGCCGGCAACGACACCACCGAAGCCGCCTACTACCTCTCGGCCAACCGCAACAAGTTCTCCGTCGCCCTCGACATCGCCTCGCCGCGCGGCGCCGAACTGGTGCGCGAACTGGCCTTGCAGAGCGACATCCTGGTCGAGAACTTCAAGGTCGGCGGCCTGGCCAAGTACGGCCTGGACTACGCCAGCCTCAAGGAAGTGAACCCGCGCCTGATCTACTGCTCGATCACCGGCTTCGGCCAGACCGGTCCGTACGCCAGCCGCCCGGGTTATGACTTCATGATCCAGGGCATGGGCGGCCTGATGAGCATCACCGGCGAGCGCGACGACCTGCCCGGCGGCGGCCCGCAGAAGGCGGGCGTGGCCGTGGCCGACCTGATGACCGGCATGTACTCCACCGTCGGCATCCTGGCCGCGCTGCACGAGCGCTCGGTCAGCGGCCTGGGCCAGCACATCGACATGGCGCTGCTGGATTGCCAGGTCGCCATGCTGGCGAACCAGAACCTGAACTTCATGACCTCCGGCAACGCCCCGCGCCGGGCCGGCAACGCGCACCAGAACCTGGTGCCCTACCAGGTCTTCGCCGCCAGCGACGGCCACCTGATCGTCGCGGTAGGCAACGACAGCCAGTTCCGCAACTACTGCGGCGCCATCGGCCTGCCCGAGCTGTCGGCCGATCCGCGTTTTGCCACCAACCCGCAGCGCGTCAAGAACCGCGATGCGCTGGTGCCGCTGCTGGCCGAACGCATGGCCACCGGCGCGCGCGACCACTGGCTCGCCTCGCTCGAGGCCGTCGGCGTGCCGGCCGGCCCGATCAATACGCTCGACCAGGTCTACGAAGACCCGCAGGTGCTGGCGCGCGGCATGAAGCGCGAGCTGCCGCACCCGACCGCGGGCACCGTGCCGATGGCCGCCAGCCCCCTGAAGTTCTCGGGCAGCCCGGTCGAATACCGCCGCGCGCCGCCCATGCTGGGCGAGCACACCGCGCAGGTGCTGGCCGAAAAGCTCGGGCTGTCGGCCGCGGAAATCCAGGCGCTGGCGCAAAGCCCGTCCTGATCCGCCGGCGCCATCCGGTCGCCGCGCCTGGCGCGGCGCACACACCATTCCAATGACAGGCAGGAGAAGTTGATGACGGAGATTCAAACCATCGGCGTCGTGGGCGCCGGGGCCATGGGGCGGGGCATCGCCCAGATCGCGGCGCAGGCCGGCCTGCGCGTGCGCCTGTACGACACCAGCGCCGACGCCGTGGCCGCCGCGCGCGAGTCGCTGCGCCAGACCTGGGACAAGCTGGCCGAGAAGGGCAAGCTGACCGCCGCCGACGCGCAGGCCGCGCTGGCGCGCGTCGAGTCCGCCACCGCGCTGACCGACATGTCGCAATGCCAGCTGGTGGTCGAAGCCATCGTCGAGCGCCTGGACGTCAAACGCGACCTGTTCGCCGCCCTGGAGGGCGTGGTGGCCGACGACTGCATCCTGGCCTCGAACACCTCGTCGCTGTCGATCACCGCCATCGCCGCGGCCTGCAAGCTGCCGCAGCGCGTCGCGGGCTATCACTTCTTCAACCCGGTGGCGCTGATGAAGGTGGTCGAGGTCATCGACGGCCTGCGCAGCGCGCCCGAGACCGGCGACGCGCTGGCCGAACTGGCGCGCCGCATGGGCCACACGCCGGTGCGCGCCAAGGACATGCCCGGCTTCATCGTCAACCACGCCGGTCGCGGCATGAACACCGAAGGCCTGCGCGTGGCGCAGGAATCGGTGGCGAGCTTTGCGCAGGTGGATGCCATCATGCGCGAGCAGGCCGGCTTCCGCATGGGCCCGTTCGAGCTGCTGGACCTGACCGCGCTGGACGTCTCGCATCCGGTGATGGAATCCATCTACCGCCAGTTCTTCGACGAGCCGCGCTTCCGTCCGTCGCCCATCACCACCGTGCGTCTGGCCGGCGGCCTGATCGGCCGCAAGGCCGGCGAGGGCTTCTACAAGTATGTGGACGGCCAGAAGCAGGTGCCCGCCGAGGCGCCCGTGCCGGCGCTGCCGCAGGGTCTGAAGGTCTGGGTCAGCCCGCGCCACGCGGAAGGTTACGCGCGCGCCACCGCGCTGCTGGAAAAGCTGGGCGCGCCGCTGGTGTCCGGCGCCACGCCGGCGGCCGATGCGCTCATCATCGTCACGCCGTTCGGTGAAGACGTATCCACCACGGTGTCGGCGCAAGGGCTGGATCCGGCGCGCTGCGTCGGCCTCGATACGCTGCACGCGTTCGACAAAGCCAAGCGCCGCACCCTGATGGTGTCGCCGGGAACCGACGCCAAATGGCGCGATGCCGCGCACGCGGTGCTGGCCGGCGACGGCGTGCCGGTGTCGGTGGTCGAGGATTCTCCGGGCTTCGTCGCGCAGCGCATCGTGGCCATGATCGTCAACATCGCCGCCGATATCGCGCAACAGCAGATCGCCACCCCCGAGGACATCGACCGCGCCGTGACGCTGGGCCTGGGGTATCCGGTGGGCCCGCTGGCCCTGGGCGACGCGCTGGGCGCGGAGCGCATCCTGGAGATCCTGAAGAACATCCAGCGCGTCACCGGCGATCCGCGCTATCGTCCCAGCCTGTGGCTGCAACGCCGCGTGCAGCTGGGCATGTCGCTGCTCAAGACCTCGGCCGCCGACTGACGGCGCGGCCCCAAACAAAAAGCCCCTCGATGCATCGAGGGGCTTTTTTTCGACCGGCGCGGCGCCGCGCCCGGGGTGTGCGCGGCTTACTTGGCCGCGTCCACCATGTATTGCACGGCCGCGCGGATGTCGTCTTCCGAGGCGTTGGCCGCGCCGCCCTTGGGCGGCATCGGCGGCTTGCCCTGCATCGCGACCTTGACCATGGCGTCCATGCCGGTCTTGATGTACGGCTCCCAGGCGGCCTTGTCGCCGAACTTGGGAGCGTTGGCCACGCCGGTGGCGTGGCAGGCGAAACAGACGCTCTTGTAGAGCTTCTCGCC
>NZ_CP017433.1:5370725-5900873 GCF_002082135.1 Achromobacter ruhlandii | reverse complement strand
CAGGAGCCGCGGCAGCCGGTGCGGCGGCGGGAGCGGCAGCGGCGGGCGCGGCCGGCGCGGCGTCGGCTTCCTTCTTGGCGCCTTCTTCAGCGGGGGCGGCCGGCTCCGGCAGCGAGCCGCCGGATTTGTTGGCCATGTACACCACGGCGCGCGCAACCTCGAAATCGGACAGAGTCGGGTTGCCGCCCTTCGCGGGCATGCCGCCCTTGCCATGCAGGGCGACGTTCATCATCGCGTCGAAGCCGGACTTGATGAAGGGGGCCCAAGCGGCGTTGTCACCGACCTTGGGCGCGCCCGCCACGCCGGCGGTATGACAGGCCGTACAGACGGCCTGGAAGACTTGTTCGCCGGTCTTGAAGACCTTGGGCGCGTTGGCGTCGACCAGTTCGAATCCCGCGACAGGGGCAATGCGTTTCGTGACGGCTTCCGTGGACAGGGTATCCGAGCCGGCGCCGACCTTGGCGCCCGAGGCGACCATGTTCACCAGTAGGATGATGATGGCGATAGGCACCACGAAGGCCAGTATGACCGTGACGATCAGTTGCTTCGGGGTCTTGATGGGGGAGGAGTGCTCTTCTATGTGTTCCTGCTCGTTGCTCATGACCAAATCCTGCTAACGGGTACCGGGGCGCCTGGCGGCGGCAACAGAAAATCAGTACTGCACAAAGGGCGGCAAAAAGCAGACCGCCTTGCAAGCAAACGCTGGATTATATAACGGTGTCAGGGACGCGCGTCCAACGGACGGACGGGGTTTTCACGCAGTTTGCCCGGCGAATCGATCCACTTCATGCAGATTGCGCAAAACTAGGTACAATACCGCCTCCTTGCGCTGCGCCCGTAGTTCAATGGATAGAATGAGAGTTTCCGAAGCTCTTGATACAGGTTCGATTCCTGTCGGGCGCGCCATAGAATCAAGGACTTACGTTTTTTTGGGCCCATTTTGGGTCCAAATCACGCAAATTAACGCGCGTTCTTTGGCTTCCGTTAGCCATCCGCGGCGGGCAAATGATCAGCGTACAGCGCCGCCATTTTGGCCTTTTCCCGCTGATTGGATTCGCCATCGATCCACTTGGAATACACGCGGAAAAACATCTGCGCGTTCGTGTGTCCCATCTGCCGGGACAGATAGCCAGGATTCATCCCAGCATGCAAGCCCAGCGTGGCATATGTATGCCGTGTCTGACGCGCATCTCGATCCCGGATGCCAAGTGCTGAGAGTGTGGGGCGCCACACCTTTCGTACCGCATCAGCAGTATCGACGAACGGCCGTCCTGTTTCAGGATTGAGGAAGACATGCCCGCCAGGCGCAAAGGTCAGCGTTCGTTGGCGTTGTAGAGCTTGAAGTGCCGGCCCCTGCAGGTCTACGTCGCGCGACTTGTAGGTCTTGGTAGCTTTGTTGTGTCGTCTCACCAATGCCCGGTCGATTCTGATTTGCTCCCTGGACAGATCCACACGCGTCCATTGAAGGGCGATCTGCTCTGACGGCCTTACGCCGGTGAAAAAGGCGACTTCGAAGTAGTTCCGCCATGCGCCACCGAAATGCTCTTCGATGTACCGGACGACCTGCAACACCTCAGACATGAGCAGCGGGTCTGGTTCAGGGTCTTGGCCCTTGCGACTTTCAATCTCCAACGTGATGTTCTCGGGCACCTTCTTGAGCCTGAATGCCAATGCCCAAATTTGCCGGGCGGGCGTCATCACGTTGTTGAATGTCTTGGCTGCCATGCGCGGGAAATCGGCGACGTCCATCGCCAGCTCTTCGTAAGTGATTTCCGCGATCGGGCGATTGCCATACAACGGGCGCCACCGCGAGTTCAGCAGGTTCTCGTACTCGCCAAGCGTCGTTGCGGCTTTATGGCTGATCAGCTTTAGCCACGTGTCCGCCATTTCGTTGAAGGTGACTTCCCGTGCTGCTTCCTTGGCCGGAATGCTGGGGGACTCGGGAAAGTGGCGCGCAAAATCGTCCCAGGTGAAGACGCCTAGCTCAATGGCTTGAATAATCTCGCTGCGCATACGCGCCGCTGCTCGCATGTTGGCGGCGGTGGCCGACCTGGCGCGTGAACTCGGGAAATCCAAGGCCTGGGTAAGCCATCATGCTGGTCTACTCACGCTGCCCGAACCCGTCGCCGAAGCGGTTGCGGCGGGGAAGGTGCCCAATCCGTTTCTTCCCTGGTTAAGTGGCGACGTCGCTGCAAACGACCACATTGCCGTTTTTAATGGCCCTAGTGCGTTCGTTGATGTTGAGGACCACTCCGGTCAGCTTTGGGGACGAACGTTCTCAAGCGATGGAGCGGTAATTCAGGAGTTCGGCGCCCCTCCTGTTGCCGAGACGGAAGCAGGCATTTTGAAGGAAATTAATGCTCTACTTTGGATAGTTCGGTCGGAGACGACGTGTTCGTTACCCGGCGAGCCCGACGTTTGCGTTGCCTCCACTGCACGAGCGGACGCACGCTTGCCTGTTCTGGCTACCGGATCGGTGGGTGCCCTGGTCGGTCTGGCCTGTGGCGTGGCACTGTTCCTTTCGTGGCGAGGCGCCCACGGCCTAAGGGTGAGTTTGGCAAATGCCTTACGCCGAGAGAAGATGCACGTCCAGTATCAGCCGCTTTGTTCTCTCCTCACAGGGGAGATGATCGGAGCCGAAGCACTGGCACGCTGGACGCATGACGAGGTCGGTCCAATTCCTCCGGATACATTTATCCCTTGGATTGAGTCGATGGGACTTCGCCGCGCCTTCACCAGATACATCATTCGGAACGCGATTGATGGTGTGAGGGATCGCCTAAGGAGCGCGAAGCCGTTCTATCTTAGCGTCAACGTATTTCCTTCTGATCTGGAAGATGAAACGTTCCTTGATTACCTGCTTGACTGCGTCAAAGAGAGGGGGGTGTCTCCACAGCGGATCGCCATCGAGGTCACGGAGTCGGCGAAATTCCTGAGCGCGTCTCCGGCTGAGCTGATTAGCCGCTTGCGCTTGGCGGGTTTCAGGGTTTTTTTGGACGATTTCGGCGTGGGCTATTCCAACCTGGGAAATGTCCTGCAGTGGGACGTCAGCGGCATCAAGCTGGACAGGATCTTCATCCGGTCAATAGGTGATGGCTCCAGCACCAACCCGGTGCTGGACCAGGTAATCGAAATGGCAAGACAGATCAACGCCCAACTAGTCGTAGAGGGCTTGGAAACGCAAGGGCAGGTCGATTACATCCGCGAACGCGCGCCTTCTGCGGTGGGCCAGGGGTGGTTTTTTGGCCGCCCTGTCTCTGGCGACGAGCTGGACCAAGTGGCCCTCCGACCTGTCATAACTACGCAAAATCGGTCAGCAGGTGCCGCCAACTCGGGCGGTCTTGATCCGCCGATCCGGTAATCCCATGGGGCGTGTCTGGCGACTGTTGTAGCTCGCAGACACCCAGGCGGAGGAATCCGCGGCCCCGATGGGTTGAATGGATGTCAGCGAAGTGATCAGTCGAAAACGTTCAGGAGCACATCCGCAACAACCGCCGTAGCGATTGCCACAAGGACAAGGTCCGAGCCGGCCACTCGCCACTCGTATCCAGGATAAGTCGGGAGACGGGCCAGCATAGGACCTGGCACCAGCTTCTTGGCAATTCCAGGAGGTAGAGGCTTGCCACGAGCAAGGTTCTTGCGCACGCCTGGCGGTAGCGAGCTGTAGCCGGATAGACCGTACTCTAGCGCGTATGCCCTTGCCGTTGAGACGGTAATGCCCGCATGGCGCAGGGTGACAGTGGTGCTGTCGAAATCGTCACCTTTGCTCTTTGAGCCGCCTGCGTTGCTATTTTGGCTGGCGCCATTACCGTTGCCGCCACCCTTGCTCTTTCCTCCGGCCTTACTCTGCCCCTGGCCTTGACCGGCATTATCGGGCTTCCCTTTCCCTTCGGGCGGGGCAGCAAAGGCCCCCGTCGCCAAAAACACCCAGCAGACAGTGGCAGCAGCAAACCTCTTCTTCGCGTGGGCTGTCATATCCAACTCCTACTCAGTCCGAACGCCGAGAGTGAATTCTAGAGCGGTGCTAGTCTTTTGACGTATGGGCGAATCTCAGAAATTGTAAGTAGGTTCGTTGTGGTTTTCCTATCGATTCCGAGCCGGGGTGATTCGAAACCAGGCGAAGGGCGGAGCCTTTCCCTCGCATTGAACCTCGGATTCGATGTTTTCGGCATCGTCGCGACCGGTCCGTTTCGGTGGGCATGATCTTTGCTCAGACGCGCAGCCAACCGAGTCCAGAGAACCGGGAAAAACCAAGGTGCTAGAGGCTGTCGAGTTGTAATCCTCCGGCGGTTGAGCGTTGTTTAGGTTACAAAAGTCAGTAAGGCAACGTGGGCTGCGGATTTTTTTGTCGCACGCTGGCCCTAGTTGGAGATCGCTTTCCAAAGTGCGATGGACTGGTTGACGGGACACATGGCGCGCCGTAAAACGGCCGGATGGCGGCCGTCCGAGACGGTGGTGAGGAGGGGGCAGTGTCAGAGATCAAAGTTGCCTGGAGGCCGGAAGCGGCAAAAGAGTTGCTGGCGCTGGCCATTGCGGATCAGCGGAGCGTGGCAGACGCGGTTGGGGAGTTGACTTGGCGCCTGGCAAACCAGAGCCGCGCCCTCGAGGGCGGTGGGCAATGCATAACTACGGGCGGCTACGACGTCCACTTTCAAATTGCAGACGCAGGCATTGAGATATGCAATTTGCAGCCGTCGGGGGAACGGCGATGACGGAGTTCGGACCAAAGATCCTAAGTGTCGACGGGATCCCCGTGTTCGTGGTGCTAGGTTACGACGAATACCAGCGCCTACTTACGCTGGCCGCCGCGCCTCACGCGAGTCCTTTCGACACCGAAAGTATTGCGACCAAAGTCTGTGCCCTGGCACCCGGCGACGATCTGACGACGCCAACCACAGATCGGGCGGCGCTGCACCTTCCTGAGGAGATTTCGTACCCACTGGCGCGGGCCGATGGCCTCATCCCGCATGAGGTCATTTCCTCTGCTGTTCATAATCATTGGTCGCTAGTGCGCGCGTGGAGAGAGTATCTGGGTCTGACTCAATCGACGATGGCGCAACGCCTCGCTGTAAGTGTCCCTTTATATGAAGAGATGGAGGGCGAGTTCGAGCCCGTGCGGTCGCCGCGTAGGGAGCTTTTGGCTGAAGGGTTGGGCATCCAGCCGCAACAGCTGATCGCGCGGCATCGCCGCAAACGTCGGCCGCGCCGCGAACTGAAGGATGGAGCGTCGCTGGAAGCTTCCCCCTAAGGGCGGGATTGCGCGCGTACCGCCATTTGGTCGCCGCTGCCCTTGGCCAATATCTCTAGCCGTTTATCCCAAACCATCCAGTCATCCCCACGTAAATGCCCACAACGATGATCAGCAGGCTGGAAAGATAAGGCGCCCGCTGGGCCGCTGCGCTAAACCATGACGCGCGCTTGTTGACCTGGCGCACGCTGAGCGCCGCCACGGCTCCAACCGTCACCAGCGTGATGGCCAACCCAATCGAGAAGCACAGCACCAGCACGGCGCCCAGCGTGAATTCCTCCAACTGCAGGCACAACAAGAGCACGGTAATCGCCGCCGGGCAAGGAATCAGCCCGCCGGTCAGGCCGAACAAGGCGATCTGCCAGTTGGTCACGTTCCGATTCGTGAAACGTCGGCGAATGTCATTGGCATGGGCTAACTGGTGCGCATCCTGGTATCCCTCGCCCGCCACATCCAGCACTCGCAGTTCTTCGTGAAGGTGGTCATGCTGGAACTCGTCCGGTTCCATGAAAGCGATATCAAAGCTGTGGGCGTGCCCGCCGTGGCCCAGGGCCAGGCGCGCCATGAACTCGTGCGGCTCGGGAATTTCCTCGAGCGACTCCAGATAGCCGTCCTTCTTCGCGAATCGGAATTCGTGGCGCGTCCCGTCGACCCTCTCGGTCGTCACGGAAACGTCCTGCGCCAGCCAGTTCCCGCCCCGCAGGCTGGTCAGCCTCCAGCGCGGCACAACACCGTCCTCGAACACCTCCAGCGCGACCAGGCCGTGCCCGGTATCGATCTCGCGCCGCTCCAGGCCGTGGGAATGGCCCTCATGCCCGTGGCTGTGGCCGTGATCGTGGCCATGGTGGTGATGGTCATGGCCCGCGCCATGCTGATCCCGCCAGGTTCGCCAGAACATCCATGCCGCGATCAGCACGATGACCACCCCGGACGCCAGCTGGAAATAGGGCTCCAGTTCCTCCGCGTCGACCCCGCGCCAGAGATACATGCCGCCCAGGCCGATCCCCCACACGATCAAGGTATGCGAAATGGTCGCGGTGATGCCCAGCAGCACCGCCTGCCCCACCGAGCCCCGAATCGCGACGATGAACGCCGCCATCATCGTCTTGGAATGGCCGGGCTCCAGCCCGTGCAGCGCACCCAGCAGAATGGCGCTTGGAATAAACAGCCAGGCGTGCGACGCACCCTGGGCGATCAGGTCGGAAAACGACAACATGGATAGTGTTCTTAGAGGTACTTGGTGATTTCTTTGAACTCGTCGATCGCGCGCTGCCTGTCCTCGTCCAGCTCGCCCACCGCATCCTGAAGGCAGTGGTCGATATGGTCTTGAATGAGGATCTTCTTGGCCTGGGAAATGGCACGCTCAACCGCATGCAACTGCTGGGCCAGATCAAGGCAGGGGCGGTGTTCTTCCATCATCGACAGAATGCTGCGCAAATGTCCTTCCGCCCGCTTTAGACGTTTGGCCACGGCGTCGTGGTGATGGTGAGGGTCGGGCTTGTTCATGTGGCAATCATATCCCCCCCCGGGGGATATGACGCGAGAAACCATGCCGCCATTCGGGGAAACAAAAAAGTCTGCTGTAGTGATATCTACATGATTGCAGAGATCGCAACGCTTTCTTATTCTGCTCCCCATGGACACCCCACTCGCATCCTCCTGGTTTCTGCTTATTGTCAGCCTGCCCACCGGCGGTGCCACGGCTCGCATGCGCATCTGGCGCAAGCTCAAGGTCCTGGGCTGCGCCGCCTTGCGCGACGGCGCCTATCTGCTGCCTGCGCACGCCGAGCAGGCATCCCAGCTGGCCGATCTGGCTGCCGAAACAACCGAGGAAGGCGGCCAGGCCTGGCTGCTGCGGGTCCAGCCCCAGGACAACGACGAGTCCGCCTCGTTCCAGGCCCTGTTCGACCGCTCGGCCGACTACGATGCCTGGCTGGTGGAACTGGCGCAGGCGCGCCAGACGCTAGCCGCTTTGAACGCGACGGAACTGAACCGCCTGTTGCGCCGTTACGATCGCAGCTACCAGGCATTGCGCCGGATCGATTTCTTCCCGGCTGAAACCTCGCTGCGCGCGCAAGCGCAGCAGCGCGATTTCGCCAGTGCCATCGAAGCCCTCCTGTCGCCCGGCGAGCCCCACGCAGCCCAGGGAGGCATCGCACGCCGTGATCCCATGCATCACCGGGGACGGCTCTGGGCGACCCGGCGCCATATCTGGGTGGACCGCGTTGCCTGCGCGTGGCTGATCCAGCGCTTCATTGACCCGTCCGCGCGCTTTCTATGGCTGGAGACCCCGGCGGAGTGCCCCGCCGATGCCCTGGGCTTCGATTTCGACGGCGCCACCTTCACGCACGTGGGCGACAGGGTGTCGTTCGAGGTCCTGCTCGCCAGCTTCGGCCTAGACGAGAATCGCGGCCTCGCGCGCCTCGGCGCAATGGTGCATGCGCTCGACGTAGGCGGCGCCGCTGCGCCGGAGGCGGCCGGCTTCGAGGCCATGCTGGCCGGCGCGCGCAAACGCCTACCCGATGACGACGCATTGCTGGCCGAAGTCGGCACTGTGCTGGACTCCCTGTATGCCCACTTCTCCAGTGGGCGTAAGGCCTAATCTCTTTTCCGTTCAAGTGCGCAACCATGAACGCCACTCAAGAATCCGCCAGCGATAGCGCGGCGCCACTCCTCTCGCAACCAGCCTATACCCTCTGGCAGCTCGTTTGGTATTTCATCCGGCTGGGGACGCTGGGCTTCGGTGGCCCGGTTGCCCTGGCTGGCTATATGCATCGCGATCTGGTGGACAGGCGAAGCTGGATTACCGACGGCGACTATAAGGAAGGTTTGGCGCTCGCTCAACTCGCGCCTGGCCCTCTGGCCGCGCAGCTCGCTATCTACCTCGGTTATGTGCATTACCGTATCCTCGGCGCCACGCTCGTGGGAATGGCCTTCGTGCTGCCATCGTTCTTCATGGTCGTGGCCCTGGGATGGGCATACGTGCGTTTCGGCGGCCTGACCTGGATGCAAGCGGTGTTCTACGGCGTGAGTGCCGCCGTGATCGGCATCATTGCCATCAGCGGCTACAAGCTCACTACCAAGAGCGTGGGCAAGGACAAACTGTTGTGGGCCATTTATCTGGCGCTGGCCATCGTCACTGTCATCACCGAATCTGAAATCGCCTGGCTGTTTCTCGCGGCGGGTCTGCTTGTCTGGTTTTGGCGCGCGCCACCCAAGTGGCTGAAGTCCGGACATCTGTCGGCCGCCGCAGCGGTTTCGGTACCGGCCGGGGCTACGCTGAGCACGCTGGACTGGCCACTGCTCTGGCAGATCGGCGTGTTCTTCGCCAAGGCAGGGGCTTTCGTCTTCGGCTCAGGGCTGGCCATCGTGCCATTTTTATATGGCGGCGTGGTCACCGACTTCCAGTGGCTCAACGACAAGCAGTTCGTCGATGCTGTAGCGGTAGCCATGATCACGCCCGGACCCGTGGTCATCACCGTGGGCTTCATCGGCTACCTGGTCGCCGGATTTCCCGGGGCCTGTGTGGCGGCCTTGGCCACCTTTTTGCCTTGCTATCTGTTCACAATAATTCCAGCGCCGTACTTCAAGAAGTACGGAAAGCTGCCCAGTATTCTCGCATTCGTTGATGGCGTGACGGCCGCGGCGATCGGCGCCATCGTGGGCGCGGTCATCGTTATCGCCCGACGCACGATCGTCGATTTGCCGACATTGATGTTGGCAATAGCAGCAGTGCTGTTGCTGTTGCGATTCAAAAAACTGTCCGAGCCGATGATCGTTGCTGGCGCGGCGTTGATTGGCTTGGCGGTTTATCCACTGGTGCACTAAGTTCTTTTTCCAGGAGCCCATCATGCAATGGATCACTCGTGAACGGCCCAAGATCGACCGCATCGCCTGCCCGTGGCTAATCGCCCGTTTTATCGACGAAACGCCAGAGTTTCTCTACGTTCCGGCAGGCGACGTTCTACGCATTGCCAAGGAAACCGCCGCGATTCCCTACGACATCCCAGGCGTGGAACTATCGCATGTCGGAGAACTGTGCAGCTTCGACGCTTTTCTCGATAAGTACCGGTTGGCAGATAACCCGCTGTTGCAGCAAATGGCCGGAATCGTTCGCGGCGCCGACACTTCGCGCCTGGACCTGACCCCGCAGTCAGGCGGACTGTACGCACTGTCGCTGGGTTTGTCGCACCTTTACACCGACGACCACGTCATGCTCGGCCATGGCATGGTCATGTACGACGCCTTGTACGCATGGTGCCAGTCGTGCCAAGGAGAAACGCATCGATGGCCACCGGCGATGCCGACGACATAAGGCGCGATCCCAGAATGAGCAACAACATCTTTGGGAGACCCTCATGCAAAGCATATCTGTTCCCGAACTTGCACTCTGGCGTAATGCGGAGTTTCCCCATACGCTAATAGATGTGCGCCGCAAGCTCAGGCGCAACGAGGATGGCGTGGCGATTGCCAATGGCCAATGGCTCGATCCCGCCTTGTGGCTGGAATGGAAAGACACCATCCCAGCCACGCAACCCGTCATCATCTATTGCGCCCACGGTCATGAGCTAAGCCAGGGGCTGGCTGCGACCCTCCGTGCAATGGGCATCGACGCTAGGTATTTGCTCGGAGGGATAGAGGCCTGGCGCTCGACTGGGCAGAGTGTGGAATCAATCAAAGTTCACGACTAACCAGCCGGCATTCCATGACCATTATCCAAATCGGCATTGCTTAAGAGGTCTGGGGGATCCGTAACGACTGCTACTGGCCGAGTGCGGCAAATGGCAACACACGCCTTCGTGTCATTGACGCAAAGCACGACGATTCCTATTCTGGCAATTCCCTGCCGACATCCGAAAGCCTCAAACAACCACTCTCCGGTTTTGAACTGTCCAATTTTCGGGGAAGGTCGGTGCCGCCGTTTCTCTGGCTGTCCGGTGGTCGGATTCTTGGAGCCCTTCAGTTGTCCGGCCAAAGTAGTTCTTAGGTCAAATCCATTTGGCAAGTATTTTTGGAGCAAACCTGCCGTACCCCAAATTTGGTATGGCTCGCGTCCGTATCGCCAGCTAGATTGGGGGGGCGCTGCGTGAGTTCGACACCGGGACAAGGCTGTGGATGGTCAATAGCTGCGATTCCGGCGCTCTGCCGTGCCTGGACGGCAACTCGGCCAAGTACCGTCCTGTACCCGCCTATGGGGGCACTCTCATGTCGTTTCAACTTACGCGTCGTTCGTTTCACCACTTCACCGTATGTGGCGCGGCGCTCATCGGAAGTCACGCGTTGTGGCCTCTTGCCAAGGCCGACGAGCAGGCGGATGTGCCCTGGGTATACGACGACCCCCATCTCAGCGGTAACTTCCTCCCGGTGCGACGCGAGGTCGACGTTCGAGAACTGCGGGTGGTCGCCGGGCGTATTCCGTCCGACTTGCGAGGCGTCTATCTGCGCAACGGACCCAACCCGGAATTTAGGCCGATCAGCTACGCCTATCCGCTCGACGGCGATGGCATGATCCATGCCGTCTACATCGAAGAAGGGAAGGCCCGCTACCGCAACCGTTTCGTGAAGACGGACAGCTTGGCGGTGGAACGCCGAGCAGGGCGAGCGGTCTTCGGCAGCTTCACGCATCCGGCGCCCGTTAATCCCGGCATGTTCCTTCCGGGCGAAGCGCCGTCGCAAATTAAGAATGGCGCCTTCGTTAACATCATTTGTCACGGTGACCGATTGCTCGCGCTTAATGAAGCCACGACCAGCTACGAGATGAGCGCGGAACTGGACACGGTGGGCCAATGGAAGGCGGGCGGCTCCGAACCTTTGCGTCTGGGCGCTCACAATCGGCGTCACCCGCGCACAGGGGATCTCTACGCGCTTGAATACAGCTGGCGTACGCCCACGGTCAAATTTCATCGAATCAATGCGTCGGGCACGTTGGTCGATACAATGGCCGTGGATCTGCCCATGCCCACAATGATCCACGACTTTGTCCTGACAGAGCACTACGTGGTTCTCATCGCGGGGCCGGCGGTGTTTGATATCCAGGCTGCAAGGGCTGGCCAGTCGATGCTGCAATGGCGCCCCGATCTCGGCCTGCGCATCGCCTTGCTGCCACTGGCCGGCGGTGCCCCGATGTGGATTGAAGGTGAGCCATTTTTTATCTTTCACTTTGCCAACGGGTTCGAGCGTGGCCAGCAGATCATCGTGGACTATGTGCATCACGACAAATTCGCATTAGCGAACGGCCCCGCGCCGACTTTCAAGCGCATGACCATCGATCCCAGCGGCCGCAGCTTCAAGGTTGCCAGCTTTTCGGACGAGCTTACCGAGTTCCCACGCTTCAACCATCTACGCGAGGCGCTCGCCACACGCTACGTCTATATGCCTACCTTGTCTTCCTCGCTGAAGGAACTCAGCCCGCCTTCGGCAGTGTTCAATACGTTGCTCAAGCTCGATACCGAGACCGGTAGGTACACACGCCACGACTTGGGAAATCAGATTGTGGGTGAGGCTGCGTTCGTACCGAAGCCGGGCGGTGGGACGGCGGAGGACGATGGCTACCTGGTGGCTTTCACCTACGATCCTGTGCAACACCGCAGCAACCTGCTGCTGCTGGATGCGCACCGGATCGAGGAGTCCCCAGTCGCCGTCATTGAGATGCCCCAGCGCGTGCCGCAGGGATTGCACGGCAACTGGATCGTCCGCGCATAAAGAGCTCTAATGGCCCATCGATAGCGTGCTGCGGCTCGATCCGAGCGCGTTCGCCCGTGTGTTAGGTCTATCGGCCCGCATGAATGCGACGGGCCCATTGAGACCGCAGAGCGGCCATTTGCAAGCGGATCTACCGACATCTCTGATTGGCCGACAAGCGACCGCTCGTCGGCCGGGATGTATCAAACCTCGGTTTGCTCTGCCATCTCAAGCGCATCGTCGACCTCGATGCCAAGGTAGCGAACTGTGCTTTCCAGCTTTGTATGCCCGAGCAGCAGCTGTACCGCCCGAAGATTCTTCGTCCGGCGGTAGATCAGCGAGGCTTTAGTACGGCGCATTGTGTGGGTGCCATATGCGGTATCGTCGAGGCCAATCGATGCGACCCAGCGATGCACGATCCGGGCGTACTGCCGCGTCGACAGATGCGGGGACGTATGCAAACGGCTCGGAAACAGAAAATCCGCCGCCTTTAGCCCTCGCGTCTCGATCCATGCTTCAACGCTCTCACGGGTTTGCTCCGTGATCTCGAATTGCACTGGACGCTGGGTCTTTTGTTGCATGACGGTGGCTCTAGCGGCCACGTGGCTTCCGTGACGTATGTCCTGCACCTGCAATCGCGTGAGATCGCACGCTCGAAGCTTACTATCAATTGCGAGATTGAACATTGCGAGTTCCCGGACGTTCGACGCCATCTGCAGTCTCGTTCGGATTGCCCAAATTTCTCCTAGCTTTAGAGGTGGCTTCTGCCCGGTGAGTTTGCCTTTGTTCCATGGCACACGATGGCCAACGGCGACATTCGTGGTTTCCATGACAATCTCCTTTCGCGTAAAGGGAGATTTAGTGTGCTCCTACGGAGGGGCGCTATCCGACCCGTTGCAGCCCTTTGGGTCGGCGCCGTCTAACGGCAGCTTTCAAGGGGTTAGTGGTCAGTCCCAGCGGAGTGGCTGCTTGGACATGCCATTGCGCATCCCTTCGAAAGGCGAATGATCTTGGAGAACAAGTGCAGACTGAAAACGAGGCGAAGCGGCACAGCGACGGTCGGAAGGCGACGTCCGGCTCGCTTCCTCAGGCCGCGTTAGGGTGAGGACGGTGCGACACTGAGCAGGTGCGCCCTCATGTCGGAGGAGGTGCTCGGCAGGGAGCCGAGGCGCACGGTCAAACGGGGTAACGTTCGCATTGTGTCTCCGATGTTCGGGTATGTGGTCCCTGTGGGACCAGGCTCCACCCAAAAAGCGGACGGCGCTCCTGGGTATTGACCTGCAGAAAGGCCGGCCTCTGCAGCGCTGAAGCGGCGGCTCGCCCGGGGCCGGCCGCCGCGGTCGGGGCTGCAGTCAGCTCTGCTCCTCGTCGCGCATCTCGTGCAGCCTGTAGCGCATTTCGCAGTCGAGATAGTCTTCGGTGTGGATCAGCACTTGATCGGACGCCAGAAGCACCACGCCGTATTGCGGCTGCTCATGCACGCCTATGATTTGGCTCTCGTCGCCGTGCAGATCGAGCGCGACCTGATGGTTGGTACCGCGCAGCGTCGAGTAGCCGATGCCGTGATAGACGCCGCAGATCGGGCGGTGGATGTGGCCGAAAAACACCTGCCGAATGCGTGCTTCGAAGCCGGCGATGGCGGCCATGAATGGCCCGGTGTCGCGTAGCGAGATGAGGTCCATGCTGCGGATGCCGATCGGGAAGAACGGGTGGTGCATGAACAGCAGCACGGGCTTGGCCGACGCCTCCAGTTGTTCGCGCAACCAGGCCGCGCGGCGCTCGCAGAAAACGCCCCAGTGCACGCCGGGCTCGTTGGTATCGAGGAACAGCGCCAAGTGATCGCCGAAGTCCACCCCATATTGCACAAAACCCTCGGGGTCGCGCCCGACGTGCGGGAAGTATTCCCGGAAGATCTCGCGGTGATCGTGGTTGCCAAGGATCGGGAACACCGGCATGGTAAGTGGTGCCAGACACTCGCGCAGGTGTTCGTATGCGCCGGGGTGGCCGTAATGGGTCAGGTCACCGGTGATGGTCACGGCTTGGGCGTCGGGCTGGTGCGCCAGAATGTGAGCTACCGCCTGCTGCAGCCGCTGCTTGGGATTGGTGCCATACAGATCGCTAGCGTCGGCGACCAGGTGGGTGTCGGTGAGATGGATGAATTTCATCGCGGCGCTCACTTCAGCAGCTTCTGCACATCGCGCGTCATGGCGTCCAGCGCGGCGTCGGGCTTGGTGGACTTGTCGAACACGGTCTGCAGGTGATCATTGATCACGTCAGTGATCTTCAGGCCGTTTTCGCCAGGGAACGCGTACCAGCCGGTCAGCCACGGCAACTGGCGCACGGCGGTGTACTGGTTCGGGTTGGCGTCGTAGTAGCCCTTGAGCTTGGCGGGGTCGTCAATCGGCAGGGTGTTGGCGGGGAAATAGCCGGTGCCCTTGGTCATGATGGTGGCCCCTTCGGGGCCGGTGGCGAACTTGATGTATTCCCAGGCAGCCTTCTGGCGCGCCGGGTCTTTAGCAAACATCATGGCCACGTTGCCACCGGCCGGCACGCGAGCGTTATCCCCATAGGTCGGGAAGAAGCCCGTCACCATCTTGAACTTGCCGCCGATCTGCTTCTCGATGGTCGACAAGCGTGACGTGGACGATGACAGCACAGCGAGCTTGCCGGTCACAAACAGCTGGGCGGCGTCCTTGTATTTTAAGTTCTGCATGGTGCCGTGCTCGACCATGCGGCCCATCTGCTCGATCGACTCGCGGCCGGTCTGGTCATCGAAGGCCACCTTGGCTTCGCTCGCGTCGAGCATGCTGCCGCCCTTCGAGAACACCATGGCCTGCCAGAGCCAGTTGCCGGTGATTTCCCAGTCGTAGTGCAGGCCATTGGTGCCGGCGTTGGCGGCGCGCGACTTGTCGGCGGCGGCGAGGATGTCGTCCCAGGTTTTGGGCAGCGCGTCGGCCTTCACGCCGGCGCGCTCCAGCAGGTCCATGTTGTAGTAGACGATCGGGGTCGAGAGCGAGAAGCCGATACCCACCTGCTTGCCATTGACTTGGCCGAGCGACATCAGCGCAGGGCTATACCCGCTCTTATCCCAATCCTTCTCGGCCTGGATGAAGGGCGTGAGATCGACCGCGATGTTGCGGTCGACGAACACGCGTTGGCGGTTCAGGCCCTGGTACGACACGTCGGCCAGTTGGCGCGTGACGGCATGCCGCAGCGCCTGTTGCGCGGCGGCCTCGTATTCGGGCGTGGGCGCGCGGAACTTCACGGTGTAGTCGGGAAACTTCTCCGTGAAGCGCTTGGCGATTTCCTCGTGCACCGTGTTGAACATGTCGGGATAGGGGTAGTCGACGATCAGTTCTATCTTGGCGGCCTGGGCGGCATTGCCGATCAGGGCGACGCCGGCCAGCAGGCCGAACAGCAGTTTGAATTGCATGGAGGTTCCTTTAACCTTTGACACCGGTGAGGGTAACGCCCTCGATGAAGCGCTTCTGCGCCGACAGAAAGAACAAGAGCAAGGGCAGGGTGATGATCACCGTGCCTGCCATTAGGGGGCCGAAATCCGTGCCGGCTTCCTCGTTCTTGAAGAACATGGTGCCCAGCGGCGGGGTGGCCAGATCGGTGGTGTTGATTACCAGCAGCGGCCAGAAGTAGTCGTTCCAATGCCACACCACGGAGAAAATCGAGAAGGCGATGAGCGCGGGCATAGCCGCAGGCATCATCACGCGCCACACCAATTCGAACTCGCCCATGCCGTCCAGCCGCGCAGCATGGATCAGGTCGTCGGGTACGCCTATAAAGAACTGGCGCATCAGGAAGATGCCGAAGGCTGAGGCGATGAACGGCAGAATTAACGCTGCGGTGGTGTCGAGCAGGCCGGCGTGATAAAGCAGGATGTAGAGCGGGATCGCGGTGGCCTGGAATGGAATCATCAGCGATAGCAGCACCAGACCCCAGGCCAGGCGCTTTCCACGGAATTTGAGCTTGGCAAAGCAATAGGCGGCCGGCAGCGACACGATGATCTGCAGGATCAGGATCCCGCCGCACACCACGATGCCGTTCCACAGATAGCGCAGCAGTGGCACCTGGGTCAGCGCGCGGGTGTAGTTGTCGACCGCGGCCCACTGCCGCGGCAACAGGTGGAAGCCGTCGCGGAAGATCTCGTCGGCCGGTTTCAGCGATGTCGACAGCATCCAGACGAAGGGCAGCAGATAGACCGCGGCGCCGGCCAGTAGCAGTGTGTGACGCAGCACGCGCCAGGGCAGCCCGGGTTGCATGGGATTTTTCATCAGTGGAGTGTCCGTTTTTCCATGCTGGCCTGCTGCACCAGCGTGAGCACGAAGATGCAGCCGACGAACACCACCACCATGGCCGCCGCATAGCCCATGCGGAAGAAACCGAAGCCCTCGGCGTAGATGGTGTGCAGCAGCACCTCCGTGGATTTGTTGGGGCCGCCCTGGGTCAGCGCGTGTACCGTATCGAACACCTGCAGCGAACGGATACCGCACACCGTGACAACGAACAGCATGGTTGGGCCGAGCATCGGCAGAGTGAGCCGCAGCAGGCGGTCGAGCGGATGGCGCATGCCGTCGAGCAGGCTGGCGTGGCGCAGTTCGGCCGGGATGCTTTTCAGACCGGCCAGGAACATCACCAGCGCCAGGCCCGACATCTGCCAGATGCCGATGGCCGCCAGCGCCGGCAGGGCCAGGTCGTAGTCTTTGAGCCAGTTGCGCGGCTCGGCGCCGAACCAGCCCAGCACGTGGTTGAGAAAGCCCACCGAGGGGTGCATCAGGAACTGCCACACCACCGCCATCGCGATCAGTGTCGAGGCCACCGGCATGAAGAACGCGGTGCGGTAGAAGCCGCGCCAGGAATCATGCGACTCGATTAGGAGCGCCACGGCCAGGCCGATTGCGATCGAGCCAAGCGACACCACCATGAGGTAGTACACGGTGTTGGCGAAGCTCTTGCGGAACGTGGTGTCGTTCCACAGATCGGCGTAATTGCCCAGGCCGATCCAGTTCCAGCTGGCCGCGCCGAACTGCCAGTCGGTGAGCGACATGAGCGCTACCACCACCAGCGGCAGCACCAGCAGCAGCAGGGTCAACACCAGGCTTGGCCCGAGTAGCAGCGTTAGTTGCAAAGGCTTGATGCGCATCCCGGCTCCTAGGCGGCCAGCGACAGCGCGCGCTGGCCGTCAGCGAGACTGTGGCCGTCGGCATCGAACGCATGCCAGGCCGTCAGTGGCACGTACACGCGCAGCACCTCGCCGGTGTGGATGCGGTTGCTGGCGGGCAGCACCACGACGACCTTCTCCGCCCCTGCAGTCTGCAGCGTAACCATGCAGTCGGCCCCGGTGAACTCCACCAACTGCACCGTGCCGCTTACGCGAGCGTGGCGGCGTGTGGACGGAATGCCATTCGGGTGCTGCGCGTGGGGAAGTGTGGCTCGATGGCCTGTTCCTGCAGCGCAGCGCGGCCGGCGCTGTCGTGGCCCACGGTCAGGAAGTTGATGCGCGGCGCGCCCACGAATGCGGCGACGTCTGCGTGTTGAGGCGCGTGGTAGAGCTCCTGCGGCGTGCCCAACTGCAGAATGTGGCCACCCTTCATCACCGCCACGCGATCCGACATGGACATGGCCTCGTGCTGATCGTGCGTGACATAGACGAAGGTCACGCCGAGCTGGTCGTGCAACTGGCGGATTTCGCTGCGTAGCGACTGGCGCAGGTTCGCATCGAGATTGGAGAGTGGTTCGTCGAACAGGAATAGCGAGGGTCGGCGCACCATCGCGCGTGCCAACGCCACGCGCTGGCGCTGGCCGCCAGAGAGCTGGGCTGGCTTACGTGTCCATAGATGGTCGATGCCCAGGATACCGGCCACCTGGCGGCCCTGGTCCTGCGCGTCGCGCACACGGCGGCGCGTACCGGGGATGAGCCAGCGCGCACCGGGCAGGCGCTGGGCGAAGTTGAGTGAGCGCATATAGAGCGGGGTGCAGATGTTGTCGCCCACGCTCATGTGTGGATAGAGCGCGTACGACTGGAACACCATGGCGCAGTCGCGTTCGCTGGGCGACTGCGCCAGGATGTCGGTGTCGCCCTTGCGCAGGGTGCCGCTGTCGGGCATCTCCAGTCCGGCCAGCAGCTTGAGCAGCGTGGACTTGCCACAGCCCGAGGCGCCCAGCAGGGTCAGGAACTCGCCATCGTGGATGGTGAGCGAGAGACGGTCGAGCACTGTCGTGCTGCCATAGGACTTGCTGATCTGGTCAAGGACGAGGTCAGTCATCTTCTGTCTCCAGGACGCGGGTGGGGTGCGACGCGATCCAGTGCGTCAGGTCGCCGGCATGGTCATAGGTGAATACGGCGGGGGTAAGGTCACCGGGCCGGGCATGGTAGCCACCGCGATGGGCGGCGAAATCCACGCGGGCGGCCTGTGCGCAGCGCGCGTCGACCTGCGAGTCCCCCACGAACAGGGCCCGTCCGGAGGGATGGCCGACACGTTCGAGTGTGGCCAGCAGCGGCGCGCCATCGGGCTTGGGCGGCAGACCGTCGTCGAGACAATGGACGTGGCTGAAGTGCGCGCGCCATTCGTGGTGCGCCAGCAGGGTCAGGGTGGAGGCGCGGTCGCGGTTGGTGCACACGGCCAGGGTATGGCCGGCCGCCCGCAGGCCGGCCAGCAGTGCGCCGGTGCCGGCGTAGGGCGTGGCCGTCACCAGCGTGTGATCGAGATAGTGGCGCGACATTGCCGCGAACAGCGCGGGACGCGCCCCGTCTTCAGGGCCGGCCAGTTGCGCGGCGGCGCGTTTGAACATTGGGCCGACGCCCTGGCTCAACGCCAGACGCAGCGCGGTCGGATCGAGACTGGGGGCCGAGGCCGGGGCCACGGCGCGCACGGCCGCCAGCAGGCTGGGCCAAGTATCGAGCAGCGTGCCGTCGAGATCAAAAACGATCGCTGGATAGGGGGTGAAAGTCGTCATGTCCGGTACTTTATTGATCGAATGTGACGCAGATATGAACAAATTCGTTTATAAAAGATCAATATCGATCATTTAATTTTTTAAGGCTCCAGAAATCTCTGTGTGATAGGGTGGCGGCCCCGGCCCGATAACGATCAAATATGCTCAAAGCCGAACGTCAGCAGCGCATCCTCGCGCGTATGCAAGAAACCAACGCCGTGACCGTGCGCGATCTGGCGCAGGCCTTTTCGACCTCGCCCATCACCATCCGGCGCGATCTGCTCGAACTGGGCGACAAAGGCATGCTGGCACGGACCCATGGCGGCGCGGTGGCCTTGCACGAGGTGCTGGCCGAGGGCAATGCGCGCTATGAGATGTACAGCTATGCCGAGCGGCACAATCAGCAGTCGGCCGAGAAGGCCGCGATCGCGGAGTGCGCGGCGCAGTACATCTCCGATGGCGACAGCATCCTGATCAACGCCGGCACCACTGCACACGCGCTGGCTCAGGCTCTGCGCGGCCACCAGGATCTACACGTCATCACCAACGGGCTTTCCGTGGCCGCGGCGGCCGGGCAGAGCCGAATGGCGTATGTGTATGTGCTGGCTGGCCGGCTCGACACGCGCAAACAGGCCACTATCGAGCGCGCCGACAACGACACGCTGTCGGGCATCCAGATCCGGGAGGCGTTTCTCGGGGTGCACGCGGTGTCCGCCGCCGGCATATTCATGCGCGACAGCGAGGACGGCGCCATGAACCGCGCCTTCATCGCGGCGGCGAGCCGTACCACCGTGATGGCCGACCACACCAAGCTCAACGCGCATGCCAGTTTCCGCGTGGCCGCCTGGCAGCAGGGGCAGCGCCTGATTACCGATCCGGCGGCCGACCTGGAGGTCGTGGCCGCGATCCGCGCCCAGGGCGTGGAAGTGGTGATCAGCGCCTAGGCGGGTAGGGGCGCGGACCCGGTCGAGCTCTCAATGGCGAGTTAAAGCGGACATTCAAAAGGGCAAGTTATACGACCGCTTCTGGCCGGAAGTGTCCATCGATGGCCTCTGTCGTGTGCGGACTCGGCCTACAATGGCCCAGCCAGCGAGCATCCTCTTCGATTGCCTCTGTGAACCGGATTTCGACCAAGACTCTGCCTCGTGGCTCCTATTTAATGGAGATGTCCATGGCGACAGGCGCCTTGTGTGGACGCCATGGCCGGGTAGATTCCAAGCCGATGTCCAGCGCCGCCGTTTTCTCCTCCAGCCGGTTCACGGCACCGGACAGCTTTGTCGCGTTCTCGGTATAGATCTCCGTGTGAAAGCGCGCCCGGGAAATTGCCACGTAGTACACGTCGCGCTGCGTGGTGCGGCTAAAACTCTCTGCGTTGATCAGCGCGCGATCGCAGGTCAGTCCCTGCGCGCTGTGGCTCGTGGACGCATAGGCCCGATCCAGATGGAGCGGCGCTGTTGCCGCGTTCATCGTGATGCGGCGGCCGTTGCCGCCGATGGTGACCGTTGTGGGCGTGACGGCGAGCACTTCAAACCGATCACCGTTGGCCAAGTCGAGAGCCGCGTTGTGCCTCGTCGCCCGAACCCAATCGCCGGCGGACAATTCTGCCTTGACCGGTTCGTAGACCGACAGCTTGGCGGCGCGGGCAGGATTGAAGGTGGTTCGGACCTTACTTTCCATATGCTCAACGACTAGGTCATTGGGCTTTCCGGCAAGCGCCCCAATAACGCGGTACATCTCGCCCTGGCGCAAATTTCCGGTTTTGTAGTCCCGCTCCGGCTGCACAATATCCCCGGCGACGAAGTACTTGGCCACTCGCCGTTCTGCCTGCGTAGTGTCACGTCGGGTGAGCATCTTGAATTCAAAGCCGCGGCCGCCCAGGCCGAGCGCCTGGTGGGTAGCCTCGTTCAACGCATTGCGCGAATCATTGGTGCCGGTCACGATGAGCGTTTCCCGCCGCTCATCGTCGTTCAGCGTTGCGTATCGCGTCGCTATCGCGTCATATCGTTCGCCGTCGTCCTTGATGGTGTGCACGGCTTTCAGCTTCTGATCTAACACGCCAAGGGAGGCCGACGCCTGACCCTTTGCAGCTAGTTCCACCGCAGCCTTCAACTCAGGCGATTTCTGCCGAATGATGTCGCCCATTAGGGCCGTGGCCATGCCAGCGACCTGCAACTGGTGAAACGGGCGGCCAGCCTCGATGGCCTTGGTTTGGCCCGTGTCGCCCAGCATGACGATGCGTGCGTCGTCAGCCTCCGCCATTTTCATCAGGCGTTCCATGAGGCGGGCAGGGACCACACCCGCCTCATCGATGACCAGGACGGTTTTCGGGTCGAGTTTGAAGCGGTCCTTCTGACGTGCCTCCAGAACGGATGCTACGGTCCTGGATTCCATTCCGAGTTCCCGCAAGGCCTCGATCTGCTTGCCGTAGGACGCCACGGCCTGGACCTTGAAGCCAGCTGCTTCAGCGGCCTCCTTGACCTGGGCCAGCATGTGCGACTTGCCGGTCCCCGCGAGGCCTTGGACGCCGATGAACCGGTGTGGCGTACTGAGGATCAGATTGGCGGCCGCCAGCTGGCCTGGCTTCAGCGAGCGGCAAGCCATAGCGCCTTTGGCTGCTTGAGTATCCAAGATTGGTGCGACCTGGTCACGCCCCTCGCGCTCGATCTGGAGGATTCGCTTTTCGCGCTCCCGTGCCACCTGTGTGGTGTACCTTGCACCGGTCGGAACAAGCTCGCCGCGAGCAATCGAAATGCGGATTTTCTCTTCCGCATGTTTTTTGCTCATGCCTCCGACGACGAGGGCGGCGACCAAGTCCGACCGTGATTCGCCGGCACCGTCTTTGTCCTTCGCGTGCCGGTACTGAATCGTCCCAAGGATCAGATGGCCTTTATCAAGTGAGCGCTTGACGGCCGATTTGAGGTCGCCCAGCTTTATGCCCATGCCGTGCGAACGGTGCAGCGCGGTCTTGAGCATCTCTTTTCCGTCCATCACGGATTCGCGCTCGGTGTGGTGCTTGATCGCCCACCGAAGACACTCGTCGGCAATCAGAGCAGCCGCTTCCGGCGTCAATTCCTGACGGGGCGGCTTGCCGCTTACCGATTCGGCTTCCTTTTCCAGAGGTTGCTTTGCTCCATTGAAATCAATGCCGAGTTCAGTCGCCTGTCGTTCCCAGTCACGCTGAAGTTCTTCGCGAGAAATTTCGGGGGCCTTGTCCAGGCGAGTTTTGAGGGCGATAGTTTGCTTGAGTGCTCTGCTCGCAGATTCGCGGGTTTCACCCAACGCCGCCAGTTCGGCATTGATGTCCTGCGAACGCTTGGAGAACCCTTCGATGTGGTCCCGAGAGATGTGCGCGAGTTCGAAGCTTTTGCCCTCGTACCGAATTTGATGGCCGGACTTCTCCAGGCTGCTGGCCAGCTCGGCGTGATACACCGATTCCACCATGGACTTCAATCGATAAATCTCATCGTTCGATATGGCGACCCAGCGCCCATCGGCCCGTTGGGTGAGGTTCATCAACAGCGCGTGGGTGTGCAGTTGGGGATCCGAATAGGCACCATCGGTGGGCCTGGCCGTCTCGTGCCGAAACTTCGCGATAGCCGCGTTGCCCGTCCGCTCCGTAGTGGTTATTCCCTGCTCCGTCTGGCGCGCGCGCAGTAGCTCATGTTCCAGAAATTCCAGCGCCTTGCTCACCGCGTAGTCGTGTGCCTCGATGACTGACGGATCCTTGCCGGCCAGCGCCTGGATGCTGACGCTCTTAGGCGGAGAGAATGTCATATCCAGTGCCGCGCGTGCCTCAGCATCCAACCTGATAGAGCGCGATAGTTTGACGTCTGGACCAAAGTCACCGCGCAGCGCACGCAGAAATTCCTCCTGTTGAACCGCGCCGGTAAGCCCTAGTGCGTCGGCCGCCTTGCCTTGCCATTGCGCGGCCGTGCCGTCACGGCTGTAGTAGTCGTCCTTTTGATCCGCGTAGTAGTGCGACGCCTTGTTGGCGGCGCTGCGGTGGACCGTCTTGAGCGAAATCATCAGATGTTCCATGCGAGCGGACGCCGGCACTGCCGGCGTCCTGGTGTGATGCAATTACGCCGCGAGAGTCGGGTCCTCAGGTAGATCGACTTGCGACCAGGGTTGAGGGCCGTCGACGGATGCGCTGGCCATGTTTCGGGCGCCGCTCCGCCTCGCTTCGACAAAGGGCGCATTGCGAAGGGCAAAGGTCCTTGGCTCGAGCACAAACTTCGAGATCGGCCGGTTGCCGGCGAATGCGACCCAGCCAGTGAGGTCGGGCAACGTTTGAACCTGAGCGGCGGTCACGACCCGCTCTATCTTTCGTTCCATCCGCTCGGTCGTGTTCGGTGTCTTCCCTGGGTTGCGACTGTCGGTGTATTCGGGGCGTAGGACTTCATGTTCGCCGAGTGACTTGGACATGACCTCTGCGGTTTCAAAGTCGGTCTTGGATCCGCCCAGGACGACCAGCGATCGGAAACTCGCCCGTAGCGTCTGAGACATCTTCTCTCCGAAAATGTCGTCCATTTGGGATACCGACTGCAGGCCAGCGAGCGCCCGGCCGCCGTTCTTGCGACCTTTCGTCAAGAAGTCCTCCAGGCTGGCCAATTTTTCCATCGACCCCAGCTCATCGATGACGAGCCACCACCGACGCGCCTGATCCTCTGGCAATGAAAGGAGGGCCGAGCAGAACACGTCGACGAAGGCGGATATAAGCGGCTTCATCGCTTCCTTCATGTCCTCGCGCCACGTGATGTACAAACTGCCGGTGCCGTGCTCCATCCAATCACGGATGCTGAACTTTCCAGCAGGCATCGTGACGTGCTCCGCGAGATACTTGGAGAGGACGAAGCGTGCGCTTGTCAGGGCTTTGCTTGCCTCAGCGGAGCCGGCAAACAGGGACTCGGCCAACGTGCCCGACAGGAACGTCCGCAGGTCTTTGTCGGAGGCAATGGTGGTCCAGCGAAAGAGTTCCTCGATGGACGGAGTGCCCAGCTCGTTGAGCTTACGGGCGGTTTCGCGCAGCAGGAGGCGGGCGTAGCCGTTCCACTCTTCCGCGTTAGCGTCTTTACCCAGGGGAACAATGGACAGCGCCAAGCGTTTCCAGTCGTACTCCGCCCGCACCTCATTGAAGAATGACCACCCCTCGGTACGCTGATCGTAGGGGTTGAGCAGTACGTCGCTATCCCGCCCGAACTTGCTGTAGAGGTCGCCGTTGGGATCGACCACGACCATGCGGTCGGCGCGCCGCAGGGCTGAATAGACCAGGTTGCGCAATAGCACCGACTTACCGCTGCCCGTAGCTCCGTTCAGGAGAATGTGGAGATTCTCGATGCCGGTCGGCATTGGGACGCCCGCTACATCAATCTGCTGCCGGCCATTCTCCGCGCACAGCTTCTGCAGCTTCTTGATAGGCACCGCCTCTGTACCGCGAATATGCTTCTTGTACCCGGCGCCGTCGAAGCCATCTTTGGTCGAGTACTTCTTGAGCGTGAGCGAAAGCGCGAGTGCCAAGATGAAGGCGATGCTGGGCGCGGCGATCAGGGATGGGTAGTCCGGTGTGGAGACCACCCAGTGTGATAGCACCGTCCAGGTGATGTGGGAGAAGGGCAGGCCGGATAGCACCTTGGCTGTAAGAAGCCAAGCGCAAAGCGGAAAAACCAGAAGGGCGAACTTGATGATGCGCCGGCGTATGTCGGGTGCCATGAAAGTCCTTTCAAGATATGAAGAAGGCGCCCAAGCGGCGCCATTGAAACGGGGCCCGCAAGGGCTATTGTTGAAGGACGAGCGCCACAAGGGCGCCGCCGATGACGCTGCCGATGAGCGCGCAGATCCCGCACAGCACGCCAGCTCGCCACGCGGCCGCCGGCAACGCTCGGGTGGCAACGCGAGTCGCAATGCGGGCGTCTGAGGTCGACTTGGCCAGGGTGCGGCTGGCCTCAAGAAGCGAGCGGGCGGCTTGACCGCCCGCATTGGCCGCCGCCTCCATGCCAGCTTGACGCACCATGGTCGGAACCGCCTGCATCGTTGCCGCGATTTCTTGTTGACGAGCGGTCAGCTGCTCGATCATCCCGACGAGCTGGGCGCTTTCCTGCAACATGTCGCGGTACAGAAGCTCCATCCTGCTGCGGGGGATGCCGGACGAAGTGGCGGGGCTTTCGGGCAGTGTGGCGGTCACAGAGCCTCCTAGAGGAAGAGAGCGCCGAACGCCTTGTCCAGCTGCCGGTCAACCGGGCGCGCAAGCGACTGCAGGGCATGCATGTCGCTGAGGTGGCTGACGAGCTTCACATCGTCACGATCAGCTTGGCGCAGCTCGTGCCGGTAGTCGCGCGGGTCGGCGAGGATCTCCTTGATCGTGGTGCGCTTGTTGGCCAGCAGATCGAATACCTCGTTCTCAAAGATCACTGCTTCCGGATTCGCCCGGAAGTCGCCGGACTGGTGCGCGTATCCGAAAATGGCGGCAAACTCCTCACGGACGTCGGAGTCGACGCGATTGAAGAGCACCCGCACGCGCTCGGCCGGTACGCCCATCTCGGAGAGAGCCTGGATCGTCTTGATCGTCTCGCGTTGCGCTTTGCCCGAGGCGACCACGGGCAGGACGTAGTAGTCGATCTCGAGATGCGCCTGGTCATACTTCACCAACTCGGCCAGAAAGTCCTCGATGTTGGAGGCGCCGACGTCGACGATGGCAGCTTCTGCCATAAGCAGCTTGCGAAAGAGACGGCCGAACTGCCCGCCACGCATTTGTTCGACATCCAGGCCGAGATCGGCCGCGCTTTCGTTGGTCGACTCAACTGCGATAATCTCGGCGTCCGGAATACGGGGTGCCAGCAGGTGGCTCGTCGTGACGGTTTTGCCGACGGAGCCGGAATAATTGACGGTTGCGATTTTCATGGGTGTTGCCTATTTTCTTCGGCCGATTTCGGCCAGTTCGTTGAGGTCAATGGGACCTGAAGCATTGCGAAGTCGAACCAGGTCGGCTTTGCTTTGAATGCTGCTGGTTGGCGTTTGAGGTGACGCAGCGACCGGAACTTCTGGAACAGCAGACGCGCTGCCGACCGTCGCAACCGTGGATGGATGTGACGGCTGTTGTTGACGCCGGCGCCAACGGTGCAGCGCCTGCCGTAGCGACGCGGGCTTCAACTTGACTCCGGCGCGGCTAAGTACTTCGAGGATCCCGGAATGGGAAACGCCTTGCCGCCTCAAATCGTCGATGAGAGGCAGAAGCGTCCGAAGTCGCGCTTGGGAATCAGCAACGCGGAGGTCGTTTAGCTGCTGAACTGTGGTGGACTGAGCGCCGTCCTGTGATGGGTGTTTCTTTTCCATGGTGAGTAGCTTCACCGTCTGATGTCGGCGTGCTTCTCTACCGCTCGAGGGCGGCTGAAGTTTTCTCCGCGCCAGCCTTTTCCAACGCGGTCGTTGCAATCGCCAGGGTGTCGATCTGGCGCACCAGGCCGACCTTTCCGCACGGGTAGCTGATCTCCACTTCCTTGCCCACGTATTGCTGGGGTTCGGAAATGGCCAGCGTGCCGATCCTGTGTTCAATTGCGATCTCATCACCAACAATCTGACACGCGATATCGCCATGGATCGAGACGATCTGTCCGCGATAGGTCGCGCCAATCTCTGCGGGCTGTACGGGAAGCGAGCCGTCCCAAAGGTCATCTGCAACGTCGAGCTTCAGATCTGCGGCCGCGCCGTAATCCCGCAGGAGTTGGGCGGCTCGGTCGGCGGACATGACGGAATAGGACCACCCCTCGGCGTCGCGAGCATCTTCGACCACGTACTGCCTGACGAGCGCCTCGCCCAACTGGTCGATCGCTAGCACGGTGATGCTGGACCGATAGGCGGGGTCTGGTGGCGCCGGGTTCCAGAATTCTGCGCGGGCTTGCACAGGCACGCTGGCCTGCAGCGCCGAGTGCGTTTCGAGATGCGGATAGTCGTAGAAGCGTTCCGTGTCGATGTCGCGGACGGATCTTCCGTCCCAGCGCTCGATTCCCAGGCCACGCACTGTCGTGGGGTTAAGTTGACGCTGGCGGTGGCGTCCCTCCTGCTGGAGAACCGTGGGGTTGAAGGAGGGGGGGCCGCGCCCGTGAGCGGGCGCGGGGGAACCGTTGCGGTTCCCCGGGGGGTCGGAAGCGCGGACGCCGAACAGGCGGCCGGCCAGGGGGGCAGCAGCCCCCGCGCTTTTGGGGCCTGCCGATCCCCACCCGGCGGATTCGCCGGGAAGGGGACGGACCTTTTCTCCCGCACGGCAGACACCGGCGCAGCCTCGGAGGGCCGCAGCGGTGGTGTGGCGTTGACGGTGTTCAGCAGGCAGGTCGTGGCGCTCGGGGCGGGGCGAGGCCAACGGCCCGCGACGCCTGGGGGGATGCCTTTCCCCCGCCTGGCGGCGCATTGCGCCGGCGGGGAGGGGGACTCAAGCTAAGGGGTTCAGGCCGGCGCCGCAGGCGGCGGGGCGGAGGGAGCGTAGCGACCGGAGGGTAGGCGGATCGGCGTTCGCGACGAGCCAGCGCCTCGCGCGCGACTCTCTCTAAAACCTATAAAACCTATATATACCTATTGGGTACCGTTTTCGGTACTGGCAAAAAGCCGTTTTCGGTACTGGCGAACGAACAAATTGGGACGGGCAAAAACACTTTTCGGGCTAGGCCCAAAACTGGGACTGGTCCCGATATGGGTGCAGGCTGTGGACAACTTTTAATGGGACGGCACGAGTCCGGCGGCGAGGAATACGCGCGCCTTGAAATGGGGCGGCGGCTCGTTCGGAGCCTGCTCAACGCCGAGCTTCTTGCCGGTGGCCACGATGCCGGTCCAACTGTTCTGCCAGGCAATGCCCGCCGTCTCGCCGGCGTCGCGTTCCCGGAAAACCCAGAGCCGCCATGACTCGAACCAGTCGGGTGACATGCCCAGTTCTCCGGGCCTGGACCGCATGTAGGCGCTGAAGGTGGCGGCCATGGCGTCGATCTTCTCCTGCGTCCAAAGCGGCCGCTGATCCTGCGTCCAACTTCGCCACCGCTCCGGCAGGGTCCAGGTTGCTGGAAGCCGGGTGGGGCCGGCGCCGGCAGGGCGCCCATCAGGCTCGCGTCGTCGCCCTTTTCGCCTGCCCCCCTTCGCTGCTCTGCTGGTGGGCATATGCCGTGTGGCATCGGAAGTAGGAGAGCCTTCAGCGCTGACGCGAGCGCCCGCTGCATCGATTGATCCGCCCGTGGGAAGGAATGTCGCGTCGGCCCCCTCGCAGTGCGGCGACGAGGCGTCGCCCTCGGGAGGAAACAGCGACTCGTCGATCGCGGATCCATCCCGCTCTGACGGCTCGCTTTGGCCGGCATTCGCCCCGCGGTCGCCCTCCGGAGCTGCCAGCGGCACAATCCCATCCTCAAGCTCAAGCCCGTCCTGCAGCGCGAGATCTTGCTGCGTCGACTGCGATTCGCCGCCGGCGACGGCACCAGAGGCCGCAAGGTCGATCAGGGGGACTGCATTCGGGCACAAGCGATAAATGATGCTGCTACGGTTGTCGCCCGCTCGTCGCCCTGTGTCCTGGATCGCGCCCAAATCGCGAAGGCGGCCGAGGGCTTCGATAACCGTCTTGCGATTCAGATGGGTGACTTTGGCCAGGTAGTCGATCGATGCGAAAACCGTCCAGTGGTCTGCATCGTAACGAACGAGCTGTGCCAGGTTCAGCAACACGAGCTTGGATGAGGATTTCTGGACGTCGGCCATTCTGGCCCATTTGGATGCTTCGACGCTCATGTTCGCCCCTTGCGTTGCTGCGAGTTATTGCCGGGTAATGGATCTTGCTGGTACAGCGTGCCGGTCACGAGTCCGTCTCCAGTGATTCAGCGATGGTGCGGCGTGCCCGCAGGGGCAGGCCGTGTGCTTCATAGAACTCGCGGCGGGCCATCAGCCACGCCTTGTACGGCCACGCGCGGCGCTCACCCCAGGGGTAGGCGTCCTTGATGGCTTGGTGGGTTTGTTCGGCGCTGAGGCCTTCGGCGCGGCAGCGGTCGAAGACGCTTTGCATGATCTTGTAAGCCATGCGGGTGCGTGCTTCCTGCGCGCCGCGTTGGCGGTTCGCTCGGGTCATGGAAGTCTCCGGGAGGAATTGACGGCGGGACGCTGCGGTCGGCCGCCGGCGGCCAAATTTGATTTACAGCCGCTCTTGTCGTTCGATGGCGTGGATCGCGTCCATCAACCCGTCTACAAGCCGGTGCATGTCGGCAGTGGTAAGAGGTGCGGATCCAATCGGCCCGCCAAGCATTTCACGGCACTCCATGGAAAGAAGTGCAGTGTTTCCCTTGCTGCATTCGTGGCGGAGCCGCAGAACACCTGGCAGTCCTACCGGCGATATAAACGGAAGTTCGACTTCTACAAGCGTGCTCATTGCACGCGCCCAGGGTTGAAATAGACCTGAGTGAGCTTGTAGTTGGCGAAGTACAGCGAAATGTCCAGCGTGGAAAACAGGTAGCGCCGAATCGTGTCGATATCCATCTGGTTGCCGGCCGCGGACTGTTTCACGAGAAGCGCAACGCGCTCAAACGTATCGCGCGCACTGTTAGCGTGGGTGGTCGTCACTGATCCAGGGTGGCCTGTGTTCAAAGCGTTCAGGTAGTCCCACGCTTCGGGGCCGCGCAGTTCGGACAGAAAGATCCGATCGGGCGAGCTGCGCATGGTGGCCTCGATGCACTCTGTGGCCGACATCCGGCCAGCACCTTTGCCGTAGATCATGTGCACGCGGTTGGGATGGTTTGGCAGGAAGAGTTCGTGCACATCCTCGATGGTCAAGAGCCGTTCGAAGAACGGCACGCAGTCAATGAGACTGCGTGCAAACGTCGTCTTTCCTGAGCCGGTCTTGCCCGCGACAATGATGTTGCGGCATTGAGTGACTGCACGACGAAGAAACTGAAGGATGTCCCCTGCCTTCATGAGGTCGAGCAATTCCTGGTCGTGCTCGGTCAGGTTGTCGGCGTTACCCATGGGGCCGCTCACATCGACCCAGTTAGCAAAGGCGCCTTCGGCGGCCAGCTCGTCCAAGGTCTTCACGACGCTGCTGTGCTTGCGAATGTTGATCGAAAGCGAGCCGTCGATCACGGCCGGCGGCTGGGCCACCTGAGCGCGCTCACCGTCGGGCAACAGCAGCGACATGATGGGGCTGAAGTTGACGTTGTTATAGCTGGCCATGGCCGACACCAGCGCTTCCAGGAAGCTGAACGTCAGCTTCGGATCATGGCGCTCGTGCCATTGCCCGTGAGAGCGCGTAAAGATCACGCCGGGCCGCGTAATGGTGATCTCGCGGACGGCGTCATCTGCCATGTAGCCGGAGATGGGTCGCATCATCTGGCGTAACGCAGTGTCACGGCCGTCCGAGTCGATGGGCGATGTGTTGTGGGAATCTTTCATGGGATGCCTAGTCAATGAACGCTGGCCCCCGCGACCGAATGGTCAGGGGGCCAGGCGCTTGGTCGAGTAAGAGGTTCTGTGCGCGAGGCGTCATTAGCGGCGCGCGACCGCGCTGCTACCGAGCGACGGATCTGAGCGTGTAGACCGAGCTGAAGTCCAGATCTCGAGCGACATAAATTCCCAGCCGGCCGCCCTGGTTGCGGTAAAGCGTCGGCGGGATGTTGATGGTGTTGTCGAGCACGGTGGTTACTGCGTTTGTGGCCGCCTCGCCCGTGGTATTGAACTGGACCTGGCTGTTGTCGCTGCTGCCACGCGAGGTTGCCCACGTACCCAAATCGCTGATCAAGCTGACCATGATGGCTCCGCCGAATCGCTCAGCGAAGTGCGTGTCGATGAAGCCATCCAAGCCTGCCTCACCCAGGGGGCCCGTGCCCGGAGAATCTAGCTGGATGACGACGCCCTTGGGAGTTTCGAGACGTGACCACACTACGCCGACACGCGGCTGGCCTTGTGCCAATACACCTTGCTGATAGCCGATGAATCGCGTCCCTTTGTCGATCAGAACCACGCGGCCGCTGGTTGAGCGGATATCGTGCGGCGCATAGCAGGCGAGCATGCCGGCTTGTGCAGTGACGAGCTTAGTTTCCTGCACGCAATCAATCATCGAACCTTGAGTGATCAGCATGTCCCGATTGCCAACTAGTCCGGCGCGAGACGCTGAGAGCTTCATCGGGGTGAGCTTGCTGGCCATCGGCCCGCTATCTGCTTCACGCGGCTGCTGCTGCGAAGACGCCTCCTGGTTTGAGGACTGACCTCCCTCTCCCTTTGTGGACCGCAGCCCGCTCGCCAAGCGCCGCTGCATGATGGGGTCGACCGCCACGGCTTCAGCGAGATTGGACAGGGGACCCTTCTGTTCAGGTGGGCGTGCCGGGCCGGGAACTGCCGGCGTACCAAGTGACGGCTCCGGCGGGGCTGGCGGCGGCGGTGGCGGCGGATCGGGTCTGAGCTTCAGACCGGGAAGCACGTTCTCGATCTTGGCTTGCATCGCGGGTGCGGCTTCTTCGGCGGCTGTCGAGTTGAATGCGCGCCAACCCATCGTGCCGATCACCATGCACGCCATGAGGGTTAGAAGCCACATAAAGGCTTTGGCACCCTGTTGCATCGGCCTTGCAGTACCCGACAGGTCCGGGCGGCCGCGGCCCTCGATCTGCGCCTGGTGCTCTTCGATCTCCGCCACCGCGTCTATGGTTTGACCGGGTTTTTTTCGCCTTTTGAAAAGTCTCATGGCGCAGTTTCCTCACGAACGACACGCTCGACCTGCGGCGAAACGGTTCCGGTGGCCAGGCTGCGTGCAACAGGTGGTCCGTCGTTGTGAACGGCCAAGACCTGGTTACCGATACGCAAATGCCAGCGCTTGGCGACCCGATGAAGCACGACAGTCTGCTCGTCCTCCATATGCCGGTTCACGATCACTTCCTGGCCGTCAGCGTCTACGAAATAGATCGCAGGCAGATCCTGGCCAGGAGCAAAACGAAGCCATGTCTGCGCGCCGTCATCCCATGCGGCGACCGGCGCCAGGCTGGTGTCGCCGCTCATCGAATAGGCCTGCCAGTTGATCGCGACGTCGGCAGTGGCCAGATCGCGCTGCACGCGGTCGCGCTCCTCCTGGGCCGCAGATTTTTCCTGCTCCAGTTCGGGATAGCGCAGTACCACGCGAAAGACGCCGCCGCTCTTACGCGCCTTTTCGTACTTCAGCAGGAACGAGTAGTTTCGCTTGGTGGTGATGTAAAGGAGGTTGGTGTCGGCTTGCTCGACGATGGGCTTGAGCAAGAGGTGCTTGCCCACTTGCTGGAAGTCGTACGCCGCCGAATCGCCAAAGGCGTGGGTCACATAGTCCTCGTCATCATTGAGCTGAATCTGGGTCGCGACGCCTAAGGTGGTGTCAACCTGAATGACGTCGGCGGCGTCATAGTCCGTCCACCGGATTCGTTGATCCTTGGGCGAAGCGGCAGGTCGGTCAAGCGACCAGGCCGGCGCTGCGGCCGCGCAAAGCGCGACCGACAGCACCGCCACGGCCAAAGGCCTGAAGCGGATGTTCATCGTGCGTGTCCCATCTCGAGGTTGCTCTCACGTTGGCGCGCCGACTGGTGCGTATGTTGATGGTCCATCCCCATCTCCGCCTGCTTGTCGTGGTCAGCGTCGCGCACCAGGCCCACGCCGCCTACCGCCTTGAAGGGGTAGCTGATTGCGAGTGCCTCTTCCTGGCCGGTCATCTCAAAGGACCGGTTCAGCGTATTGCGGGCATGAACGATGAGGTCCCCCGTTTCGTTGTCAC
This sequence comes from Achromobacter ruhlandii, assembly GCF_002082135.1. Lineage (NCBI taxonomy): Bacteria > Pseudomonadati > Pseudomonadota > Betaproteobacteria > Burkholderiales > Alcaligenaceae > Achromobacter > Achromobacter ruhlandii. Next base: position 5,868,261 of record NZ_CP017433.1, on the reverse strand, counting down.
GCTGGATCAAGCAGTTTGGCGTTGTGCCCACGATCGGACCCTTGTATTCGCGCCCATCTTCCGGCTGACGGATTTGCCGGTCTTGCTCGCCGTACAGCTCTACCGGCCGGCGCGCCTCACGGATGCGCTCTTCAAAGTGCTTGCCGATACGATCGGCAGCCAAGACAGGCGTGGGAAGACGAAGGTTCGCGTCCTTGTGGAGATGGTCCTTGCAGAGGCGCGCGGCGCCGTAGAGATCGCTCTTCGCGTACCGTTCGATGTCGCGCAGCAGTGCCGTGCGCTCTGCGTTGCTCATGCGTCCTGCATCTTCGAGGCGGCGGGCGAGTTCGTTGATTTGTGCTTTTTGCATGACGATTACCTCAGCGTTTCGACAGCGGTCGAGTAGGAAATGACTTGAAAGCCCAGGGGGTTGTCACGAATCACGCTTTCCGACATCGGAGCGTTGACAAACCTGTAGGCGATGGTGGCGATGAACTGTTCAGTGTTAGGTGAGCGCTGGGGGCCCATCTCGCTGCGCGTAAACCGGACCGTGGCGGTCTGGTTGGGTCCCGGAGTGATCGACCGCACGTTGATGACCAGGCGGGTGTGCTCCCCATACTTCTTGTCCAGGGCTTCCCGGCCGGTCCTGGGGTCGTCTTCGAACTTGGCGTGGTACTGCTGTTGCACGTCCGGCGAGCTGAACAGTCCGCAGCGGTCGTACATGTTTTGCAGGGTGCGCCAGTCGTAGCCTTCGCAAGACAACACGTACTGAGTGACGAAGTAGCGCGCGATCCGATGGCCATAGTCCTCCTGTGCGTCGCCGAGCTGGGATACGTTCTCGACCTCACCTGTCGCATCGTTGACGCGCACGACGTAAGGCGGCTGGGGCGTGTAGCTCAGCATGAGTGCGGCCAGCGCGCCGACCGCCATAAACGCCAGCACAAATGCGCCTACTGTGACGCGCCATGCTTTTGATCTGGAGGAAAGGATCTCGGTCAGGAAATCCTGGTCTAGGCTCCGGTTTCGGTCCAGCTCCTGCTGCAGCGAAAGCTTCGGGTCTTCAAAGGACATTTCGGTCCTCCAATTGCCGAGCGAGATGATGGGGCCGCACGTTTCGTACGGGCGTGAAAGGGCGAGCCGCGGCGAGCGCGGCCAGAATGGCGTGCTTCATCGATTCTCCGAGGAGACTAGGGGATTGAAATCAGAGGGCGCTGGCTACTACGCAGCGCAATAAGAAAGGCACAGCGATTGCTGTGCCCTATAAGTTGACGCGGGTATCACTCGAAAGACGTGAACGATGATGAAGACCTATTACTCTTCACGCCGTTCTTGGCGCTTCCGGTGGTCCCACCACTCATCTTCTTCCCGGCGTCGTTCGTCGCTCCGCGACGCTGTCGTAGCAGGGATTAGGAGCTGGGTCGGCCATTTGAAACAAAGGTACCAGAGGGGTCGCAAAATCCATGTCCAAGCGGCACGGGCGAGACTCACCCATTGAAATGCCGATATAGGTTCGGCGGGCGCAGCCTGTGCAGGTGTAGACAAAGGGACGTGCGAGCCCACCATGGGGTTTTGGGAAAGAGGCTTCCCCAGTGGGGTGATCGGTGACATCGGATGCTCCTCGTTCGGGTGCATGAATGCTTAAATTACTGGTTACATGCTATCCGATCTTTCCTAGAAAGGGAACGGCGATACCCCCGCCCTTGCCGCCAGAAATTTGCCCGGCGACAGAGGAAACCTGCTCGAGCATGTACTTCGAGCACATCATGAAGAAAACAATCGCAGTCAACATGGAGAAGATGTTGATTTGATCCGCCTTGGTGAGGTCAATCAGCCCTTGCTGCAACATGCCGAACATGCCCATGATGAACATAAAGACCACCATGAAAAGCCCTGCATAGATCGCGTAGTACACCGCCTGGTGAAGCCAAGCCTTGAAAAAGCCCTTCGTCGGCTCAAACAGCAAAGCAAGTATGCAGAATGGTCCTAATACTACGACCAGTCCCATACCGATCTTCACCGTAATCAAGACGAGCATCCCGATTGCGCTCATGACTGCCGAGACAACCGTGATGATTACGGAGACCACGACGAATACGAAGGCCTGCGCAATCTTCTTGAGGCCGCTCGGCGCACGCTCCTGCAGCCGCGTGCCGATTTCCGCGCCATTATTCGCCGCGTCGTCCATCATCTGGGAAGGCGTCTTCACGGTGTTGCTGAATAGTTGCGCCATGGATGTGGGCAGGTCCAGCATGGCACTGACAATCTGCTGTTGGTACAGCCCGTTTGCGCTGGCGATGCTCACGATGATCGCTATGTTGACAACTCGCCGACATGCGTGGAGGACCGGCGTTTGGATGGCGCCCGAGCAAATGAGCCACCCGTACCAGACCAGCGCGACGGACAGACCAACGGAAACGAACGGCAATAGTTTGGCGGTGACGGACGCGACCATTGGCGTGACGACGCTCGTTAGCATCTTAGTCACAGACTGGTCGATCCAATTCGCGATCCCGCCGAGACTGGCCAGACTGACCGCGGTGGTGGCCATTATCTCGCTCCAGGAAGTGGCGCGCGAATTGCGCTGAGACTGAAGGAACTATCTGCCAGCTTTTCGGCTTGCTGCTCCATCAGCGCTTGTTCGGCCTCAATCTGGCGGGTGAGCATGTCCGCCCGAGTTTGGTCCGCCTGGATGTTCGCCTGCTCGACGAGCAGCCGGGCCTGCAGGTCAGCGATGGCCTTCGGATCTTGTGCCTGGTTGATCTTGGCCTGGAGCTGGTCCACCTGCTTGACACGGGCGGTCATCGCCTTCTGGGTCTGCTCCATCATCGCCTGACTGCGGACCGCGAGCTTGTTAGCGCGGGCGTCCAGGTTCTTTTTGTCCTGTTCGTAGTTGCCCGTCAACCGTTCTTCACTCTCAATGCGCTCCACCACGTCCGAGATCCCGCCTAGCCCCCCGTTGGAGGCGCGCAGGATTTCCCGGGCATCCGCTGGCAGCGCATCGCGGATCGCCGGGTTGTTCAGGATGTCGCCCAAGTTCCGGGTCCCCGTGAGCGCTTCGAGCTGGCGCTTCTGACTCTCGAGCTGGTTCCTGAGGACTTCGATTTGCTCGGCGTATTTCGCCAGCGTCTCGGCGTGCTTAAGAGCGCGGTCCATGATGCTCGCTGCGTCCACTACCGGGATGCCACTCGCGTGGACAGGTGTCAGGGAGTTGGAGAGAAGGACAGCGGCCAGGAATGCGGTAAACCGCGCGCGCCGGGCGAGATTTGGGCGGTGGTCGGGGGTGTGCGTCTGGGACATGATCAGCTCCTTGTCGCCTCTTGGGCGAGCTTGAGGTAGTGGGGCAGCCAGAGGGCGGGGTCGTCACCATGCTTGGCAACTGCCGCTTCGGCGATTTCGGCCAGGTCTTCGGATCCGGAGAACACCAGCAGCGCTTCGGGACATGATGCGAGGTCAAGTTCGGCCGTGACGGCAGACTCGTTTTGTTTCACGACGAACTGACGGCTGAACGGCGGCAGATCCTTGACCATCTTGAAGACAGCGGGAGATAGCTTGAACCCGTCGATGTAGTCCTCAGCAGTGGCCTTGGGATTCTCGAGAAACATGGCGGTGGCGGACTGCTGAATAAGCGAGCGACCCACAGGGTTCTCCAGGATCGCGGCGGGCTCCTGCGTCGCGAAGACCAGGACGCCGTTTTTCTTACGGACCGTGCGGCTGGCGTCTTGCATCGACGCCTGGAAGTAGGGCACTTTCAGAGGGTGCTGAACTTCGTCAAAGAAAAGGGCGATTCGCCGCCCGTCCATCATCTGGTCCGTTCGATAAAGCAAGTACGTTATTGCCGCGTCACGGATCGTGCCTTGTTCGAGGAACTCCGTTAGATCAAAGCCGAAGAGGTTGTTAGCCGCCAGATCGAGTTCGTCTTTGGGGTTGTCGAACATCCAGCCGTACTCGCCGCCCATGCACCAGCGTTTAAGGCGCTCTTTCAGGCTCAGTTGACCTTCAGGTGCCGGCGCGGCGGGGAGAAAATTAACCAGGTTGGACAGGCATCGATCCTCCAGGTCGATGTGCTCCACGAGGTGATTGACGGCCTTGGCGATCTGCTTCTGCTCGGAAGCGGTGGGGGGTTCCTCCCCGTTTGCCCCCAAGAGCTTGGTCATGCTGGCCATGAATGCGACGTTTGAAGCGGTGTTTGGCAGTTGCAGGTAGTTCCAGCCGGTTCTCACGCCCAGGCGCAGTGGGAAATATTTGCCGCCCATCGCCATGACGGTCACCTGCATGCCGCGATCCTTGTCGAACACGATGCCCGTGTAGTTGAACTTGCGCGCCTGGGTGATCAGATGACCTAAGAGGACCGTCTTGCCGGCGCCGGACTGTCCGATGATGGACGTGTTGCCGAGGCGGCGCTTGCCGGTCTCGTCGACGTCCTCGAGCGTTGCGTGGAAGTTCAAGTAATAAGGCGTGCCGCCCGTCGTCTTGAGCATCGTGACCGCGGGCCCCCAGGGATTGCCCGATGGCTTTCCGAAGAGGTAGTTGTGCATCGAGGAGAAGCTCAGGAAGTTCAGCGAAGTAATCGGCGCCGGGCGAGGGCGCCATTTCCAGTTGCCCGGGAATTGGGCGGCCCACGCGGCCAAGGATGAGCGATCACACAGCCGACCGATGATTTCTTCGTCAGCGAGCGCACCGCTGATATTCGCAGCAGCCCGTAGGGCTCCCTCGCTGTCTTCGCCGAACACCTGGATTGTGGCGTGGTGGTCACCCATGACGAAGCGGCCGGCAGCGAGTTCGTCGCGGGCCTTCTTCAGATCTTCAATCTGCGACGCCGAATAGTCGCCAGAGTCTTCCAGCCACTTGATCTGGCGTGACAGCGCCTTCAGCCCATCGGGCTTGGACATCGCACCAAAAGACTGCGACAGCACAAACTCATGCGGCTGGTTGAGCAGGCAGTTCAGATGGCCAGCTTTGGTGTTGTTGGAGTATTCCCGCAGTTCCAGCATCACATAGCGGCGCGTCCAGTCAGGCCCCCGCATCTCGGCGAGTTCGCCATGCGTGGAGAAGAACTGACGGCTGGTGGGCAGATAGTTGTATAGGCGCGCGTTCACCAGCGGCACCGGCTGCATCTTGCCGTTGAGCAGATAGCCCAGGAATTCGGCCGGTTCCGAAAACCGCGATTTCCGGCGCGGTGCCTCCTCGCCGCCCAGGTCGTGCGGAGATTCCCGCTCGACAATGGATAGCAGTTCCGGTGAATAGCGCTTGAGCGACCCGCGAAGCTTGCGGTTGACGTCATCGAGCTGCTCAATCGCCTGGTTCTGCCAGGCTAGCGCCGAGCGCGCGGTGCGCTTTTCGAAATTTGACAGCAAGCGCAAGGCGGGGTCGATCTGCGCGCGCATGATCACGGTCAGGTACATCTCATTGATCATCGGCGGCTTGCCGGCGAAGACTTTTCGATAGGCTGCATCGTGATCGCGTGAGAAGGCGTCCGGATAGTCGCTTTTGGGATACTCGAAGACCCTGCGACGGACAAGGTGTGACCAGATCCCGAAACCCGTCGGAAAACTCCGGAACACGTTGTTGAGTTCCTCGACCCAGCGGCAGTGCTCCTCGTCGCTGTAGCCTTGAAAGGTGCGTCCGTCGATTCGCCAGACCGAAAGGTACTCCCAGTTGCGGGTCGCGATGATGGTGGGCGTGACGTGATGGGAGTAGGGAACGTACGTGCTGACCGCCGGCTCGTACGCCGGCAGCGCGACGATGGATTGTTGTTTCATCGGTCGTGAACTCCGAGCCAGCGGGCCCATGGGCGCCGCCGGCTGTAGGGTGTTGGCGTGAGGGAGATCGCTCCCCAAAAGCGCTTGTTCTTAGCCAAGAACTTGGTCTTGACCCAAAGCTCCCAGATCCAGAAGGCTCGGTCATCATTGCGACTCAGAATGGCCATCACCGGGTAAAGGATGGGAAAGAGCAGCCAGCCCCACAGCGTGAACGAGGCGGCGGTGACGGTCAGAAAGACCAGACCCGCAAACGCGCGAGTGGGAACCCCTCCGGGAACAGTTGCAGCCCGGGTCGCCCCTTTGAAAAGCGGAAAGCGATTGGGGGGGACGTGCGACCCGACCGCCGCTGGCACCGCGACGGCGGGAGCTTTGGCCTTTTGCTTTGATGCGGCCGCCATGTCAGAACAGCAGCTTGATGATGCCCCCGGCGATGGCGCCAGCGAAGCAGATGCCCACCGCCCACTGATAGGCGGTTTCCTTGCGAATCACGTCGAACGAGTAAAGGATGCCGATAATGCCGGCGGAGACAAGACCGATGACGGGGATGATGAGCCACAGCCAGTCTTTGACTTTCTGCACTGCAGTGGTGGCCTTCTCGAACTGCGCCATCGCCAGTTCCGGTTGCAACAGGAGGAGCACAGCAAGGGTCGCGTATGCCAGGGCGACAAGTGTGCGGCGGCTCCTGGGCTGCGCGTCGACAGGGGAGATATTGGATGCTGCGGTCATTTGAAACTCCAATGGGTGACGCCACCCGGCTGATGAGCGGGGCGGCATTCGTTGAGGAAGATGAGAGGGCCGGTTTTTAGCGGCTAAACACTGGCGAGGGGTGCGCTTCTACTGCGCCGGCAGGCGCGAGGACGGCGTTGGGATCGGCCTGCCGAATATGGCATCTGGGCGCGGTTCGAATGCGTCTTTGCGGGGCGCCACAAAAGCGTCGTCGCGGGGCTTCTGAAAGGCATCGGGTTTGGACGGCTTCGGAAGCGGGGGGCTACGCGTCTTGGTGTCAGCATTGGCGGGCGCGCCGCCCTCCTTCACGATGGCCGGTACCGCCAGGCCAGCGCCGGCGATGACCTTGCCGACATACCCATTCCTGAAGCCCGAGGTCAGGTTGCCCGTGTTGTAGCAACTGAATGCCGCATACAGCGCGTTCTGTCCGGGGCCGTGCAGCTTGGCGGCTCGCTTGTAGCAATCAACGAGGACGCGCTGGGCAGATGCAAGGTTGACGCACGGGTCGAAGATGCTCTCGGGTGTGACACCAAGCCACTTCCAGTTCCGCACGTTGATCTGGCCGTAGCCGACGACGAAGTCCACTCCTTTGGCCATCAGATCGCGCACCGCCTGGACTGCCTCCTCTTTGGACTTCGGGCGGATGCTTACGTGGGGCTTGGCGTTGACGCCAATGGCCAGAGGATTGAATGCGGACTCGTGACGGACCACAGCGCTGAGCGTACTGATGTGCACGTCGGGCGCACACTGCCTGGCGAGGGTAGGGAAGTCCATCGGTCAATTCCCCACCATGCCGAAGCCAGGACTGTGAGCGTTCTGCTCGCGCTCCTTGCGTTCGGCAAGTTCCTTCTCGTACTTGGCCAGTTCACGGTCATAGTCCTTCGCTTCGACCCAGTAACCGCGCTCTTCAGGCGTGCCCACATAGCGGGGTAGGTCGTCATCAAAGGCGGTGTATTCGTGTGAGGCGTAGACGCTGCAGTACCCCGGTCGCTTGTTGCTGATGATCGGGTAACCATCGTCGCTCGTGCCCCGCCACGCACCGAGTCCCGCATTCAAAGCGGCCGCATCGCAGCGGCCCGCGCCGCGTGCAATCGCATCGGCAAGAGATGCCATTTCTTTGGTTTGGTTGGATGACGGACATAGCGACAAAAAGTCATGCCGTGCATCCAGGGTGTCCGAGAGCTTCTTCTTCTTGATGCCGTAGAAGTGCGACAGTGCAGGATCGCATGCCGAGGGCCGATACCCGCTGGAGAGGCAAATCAGGGCCTCGCAGGCAAGCCTCTTGTCACCTTCAAGCAGATCGAAGTCACCAATCCCCTGCGCGGTCGCAAACGAAGGAAGCGCAGGGTAGAGCGCCACGAGGAATATTGTCAGCAGGCGGCGAAAGGACCGCATATTGGATCTCCCTAGTTAGTTGCAGATGCCGTAGTTGCCGACATCGATGAGCTGGCCATGCAAGCGCGTCTCAGTTGTGACCGAGCACCCGCTAACAGACGTGATGTTGACGACGCGTGTCGCGCTCTGGCAGTTGTCGGCATCGCCGCCACTACTGCTATCGCAGTTGCCGTATAAGGTGGCGGTTCGGTTTCCGTTGGAGAGCTGGCAGTAGCCGGACACACCTTTGGTCACGGACGTGCCGGGCGGCATCAGCTGTCCCGTCCATACTCGAGTGGTGTCCCCTAATGTGGTGCCTGATGCGTGTATGCAGTTCAGTTCTGCGGTCGGGCGATAGATGGTGGCGCCGAACATCGTCCCGTAGTTGACTTGCATCTGCGCGGCGATCGTGCCGTGCAAACTGTTGTCGAGTGTTTCGCCGGTCTCGCGGCCACGGGCCTTTGCGATCACGACATCGAGGACGCCGCCCGCGCGAGATGCCGTGCAACCGTCTTGCCACGGTCCCCAGCCCTCGTAGGCGACATCGTTCGCGTTGGCTTGCAGAACGTAGTAGGTCCGGTAGCGGACCTGATTGCCGGTGTACCCGGCGGGGCACTGCGAATACTCGGCCTGCGTCCGGGCGATCCGGCACCCGCCGTAGGTCGTGTGCCACGAGTAGCCACCGACGCAACCGCCGGGCGGAAGCGGCGCGCCCTGGTCGACCCGGATGACCATCGTATTGAGCTCGGTTCCCAGTTGTACGTCAGCTTGATTGGTGGTTGATGCCTGGCTGACAGTGGGCAGGAGCAGCGCGAAGAGCAGGGCGAGCAGGGCCCTGCCCTTGCCCCGCGTGGAGGGAAGGAACATGAATATCTCCGATAGAAGAGCCGCTTGGTTGGCGGCGAGGGGAAGACCTGTGGCGCTGGGCTAGTTTTTGCAGCCCTGAATCACCGAGGCGCGCGCGCCCATGTCTGCGGGTGTAATCACGACGCGGTCGCCGGCAATGCTGGCGCGCTGCGCCATACGGACATAGCTATTTCCTGAGTTCTGGAATGTGCCACTGAAGGAGCCGCCAACCGACACGGCGCCAGCGGCATTGACATAGCCAGAGCCCTGGATGGTTCCGCCGATCGCGCCACCGATATTGATATCGCCACCACGTGCGGTTGCGTCAACGCCCTGCAGGGCGATCTGACGCCAGGGCGACAGCCCCGCAGGGCACGTTACAGCCGGGATTGCAGCGTCGTTGGGAAGGTCGCTGTACGTGCCCGTGATGACGTGGCCGTTCTGGGCGAACCACACACCGCCTGTGCAAACGGCGAGCAGCTTGTTGGCGGTCGAAGCGTATAGGCCTTCAGGCGTGCACGCAGCGCCAGGTGCGACGGCCGTGTTGAGCAGTAATCCAGTATTGGTCTGAATCGCACCGGCCACCGTCAGGGTGTTGTTGAACGTGACTGGTCTGGTTTCTCCGTGGCGGACAAATTGACCGAAGGGCGTGGCACCCAACCCCGCCGCCAGGACTGCATGGCCCGGCTCCGCACCGAAATCGAACCACCCGCGCGGAATGTTCATAAGCGGGCCACGCACATTGGTGCCGCCGTTGGCGTCATGGCCACCATATCCTTCGGCCGCTGCCATCACCTTGCTGAGCAGCACTTGATTGAACCGAGCCGCCTTGCCGGCCGGTGCGGTGCAGGTGTCATTGAGTCGACGACTACGCACATCGCTGATTGGTTGGCAGGTATATACATAGGCGCCTGTGCGGCAGCTGTCACCGGGACATGATCCTTCGCGAACAAGGATGAAGCGGGCGGTTTCGCCGAGGGATGGGAAGCGGGGCGTGCTAGGAGGTAGGAGGCCCAGCGTTGCGAGATCTGCCACACCACCTCGCGCGACCTGTGCTCCTGGGACGGCGACCCAGCTAAGTGCTGGCGGCGGGGGATAGGTGCCCGCTGGGGCGCTAGCGATATTCTCACCGCGCAGCCACGCTTCGTGCTTAACCTGAAGGTCCACAACTGCACCGCGAAGTTGCGCAAGGTAACGGCCGGTGGATTCCGCAGCGGTCGCGTCAACCTGTCGCTTTAGTGACGGTCCGCTCAGGACAACGGCGAGTGTGAGAAGCGCGAGCACGACCATCAACTCGATGAGCGTAAAGCCGGCCTGGCGGTGAACTGATCGAGGCACAGTAACTTCAGAAGGGCACATGGCAGGTTCGCCGTCTATGCAATGTCAGGCGAGGCAACGCCTCGTCCGGATTGCGGGTTTACGGGTTTATCGCGTGGCGAAGACGAACGTGTTGTTGTCACCCTTCACGCAAAGGTCTTGAGCCGTGACTGCATTGAAGGATCCTGGCTCATTGTTCGTGCCTAGCGTCTTTGCTGCGGTTCCGTTCACGCTGATCGTCTCGGACACGGAGTTCAACGTGGTGGCAAGACCTGGGCACGCTCGGTGGTTCACATTGGTCAACGTCAGCCCAAAGCCGCTGCCGGCAGCGCCACCCCCGAGAGCCACAGGGCCGATAGTGATCGTGCCGTTCGAACCCGCGCCTGAGCCTCCCAGTCGGTGGGCCACCGTGGCACCGTTCACTTTGAATACCGAAGACTCGCTCATGGCCGGCGCAAGGTTCGACGCGTTGCTGATGGCTGCGTAGGGCGTTACAGAATCGCCTTCGCCCAGCAAACGGGTCGCCGTCATAAAGCGTTGAAGTTCGGCCGACGCCGGACCAACCCGGGCTTGAACAAAGATGCCTTTGATGGCGGGCATGCTGATAATCACCAGGAAGCCAATGATCGCGATCACGGCGATGACTTCTACGATGGTGTAGCCGCCTTGGCGAAGGCGTTGCCTGGCCGCATGGCTCTTCAAATTTCGGGGTCGCATGGAGAATTTCTTCATGATGAATTCCAGGTGTTTAAAGGCTGAAGTGATGGAACATGTTTGCCGCTTGGGCACGCGTGATGGTTTGGATTTGCACTAGCTCATGGCGTCGAGAACTGCTGCGTTCTGCATGTCGTTCAGAACGCTCAGATGCCAGGCATAGAGGCCTGCCATTGCGAACAAGGCGCAGCCCAAGATGACCCAGCGCAGTACTTGCGCGCGTCCTTCGACGCGCTTGAGGACGACCGTTTCCATCCTGTGGCGGGTCTTCTGTAGAGCGATGTCCAGGCCAAGGGTGCTGGTGAGATCTTCGAGATACCAATAAGTCTCTTGATCCATCAGTCCGACATCGAAAACTTGCGCGCCCGATCTTGAATCTTCAAGACGATTCTGAATGGCCTGCAAGCGCCCGGTCAGCCAACGAGAGGCACCGTCGAATTGAAGTTCGATTGCCTCGCGCAATTGCATCGTCTTTCCGGTCCTTGGCTTGACCGCAGTTGCCGCTGTGCTGATAACGCCAATGCCCTGGACATCCCGGTAGAGGCTGTATGGACCCCAGCGATCCAGAAATCTCCGTATCGGTCCGTCGAGGTACGGGAACGACAGTTGGACCGCAATCCCCGCAACGAGCGTGCCCACCCAAACCCGAGCGCCGCTCTGGCGTATCCATTCGGCGAGGTCGAAGAATGCCAGGCTGTGTGGACTCAGGTACGCACGTGGAGCCGCCGGTAACGATCCGAGAATCATCGGGGCGGTGAAGTAGGGGATTCCAACCATGATCACAAGCCATAACAACGCCATTGCCATGGCCGAAGTCATGAGCGTGGTGACGAGGATTGTCTTCAGCCTGGAGTTCAAGCGCACAAGGCTGGCCATATCCCGCAGTCCGCTGGCCAGCACTGCTTGGCCCTGGCGTTGCAAAGAAACAAATTCAGCAACCTCCTTGGCGGGCAGTGTGCCGTGTAGGGTTTTTCCGATTTCGCCAGTTTCGACAATCTTGTGCGCCCAGTGGGCAGAGAGGATGCCCCGCGCACTGCGCCCATACCGCTGGGCGTCACTGTCGAGGATATTGAGGATCGTCCGTTGGCCTTGAGTGTCCTCGGTCATGTCGGCCAGATACTCGTACCAATCCGCCCGCTGGCGGGAAAACTTGCGCGCGGCCTGGCCGGCCCGAGTCAGAGCGAAGGGCAGCTTCATTTCCGCTCGCTTTGTCGAAGCAGCGTGGCAAAGGCTTGGAAATGCGGCTCAATGTCCCGCGGATCGATCAGGCCTTGACTCATCTTGTAGACAGCGCAGTCCATGGTGGTCTTTCCTTCCATGTCGGGGTGGTCATATACGGCGGTCCTGTGACCGGCGTAAATCTCACGGAGACGCAGCTCATCGCCGCTGCTGATGGCACGAAGCGCTTCTGGATCTGACGACGGTTCGAACATTTCCGCGACAACTGTCCGACCGGCGTACCCGAACAGCTCCGGAATCCCCTTGATCCGACATTTCTCACAACCGTCCGGGTTGCGAACTTTGATGCGACTGCTGCCGAAGTCGTAAAGGGTTTCGATGTCGTCTAGGTAGCGGGCCCAGTCATCCCGCGTCCGGCGCACTCCCAACCGATCGGCGGCGCCTTCAAGCAGTGAAGCTGCCGGCAGTGCGCAATCGCAGGTGACAGGCATCAGTGCTTGGTGTGAGAGCAGCTTCAGGACGCCGGGCGTGCCCAAGGTCGTTCGCGGAACGCCGATCTCGCTGGAAGCAAATCGCTGCGGAATTGAGAGCGCGTGGCCAACGTGTGTCGTTGTATAGAGACTGCTTCCCGACAAGACGATGTCCTGAAATGCTGATCCGGTGAGTGAATCGCGGATTTCGCCAAGAAACACGTCGCTCGCAGCAGCCCGCTTGAGTGCCATGAGCTTGGACCGCATCGTGTCGCGGTCCGAGCCATCAAGTGAGCGAGAGACACTGGCGGCCAAAGCGCGCGGGATGGTCAGTTCGACGGGATCCTCGATCGTCATGACCTTGCGTGTTGCGGGCAACCGCACGATCAGTTGGGCGTTGGTGACGGTTTTTCCCGATCCGGGAATGCCGCCCGTCACGATGGCGCCGCCCTGGCTTTGCAGGCATCGTTCAAATTTCGCGACGTGCGAAGGCATAAAGCCCAGCGTTTCCATGTCCACGGGCTCAACTTTGGCATCCATGTCCAGAATCCGAAGGGTGATGGAGGGTCCCTTGTCTGCCACAAATGATCCCCAGCGCAGCATGTAAGAGCGGTCGTCCACAACTTCGTATAGCCGGCCCTGTTGCTCGTTGGTCATGTCGAGAAAAAGCCCGTTGCCGCCGTGGACATCCAGCCATGCAACGTTTCCCATCTCAATGAGCCGTTCGGTCGGCATCGCCAGTTGCTTGGGCGTGGTGTACTGCCCGTCAATCGTTGCGCTCACATGTGAGATGGCAGCCGTGGTGTCGATGTTCAAGTGCATGTCGCTGGCGCCGTTACGAACAGCCCACGCGGCCAAATCATGAAACCCCACGCGCACCGCAGAGCGTGCGCCAAGCGCGCGCGTCCTGGATGTGCGCTGCTTGACGTCCTTGGCTTGCATGCGCTCACGGACCAAGGCAAGCAGCACGACGGGATTGACTGTGTACACGTCCACGTTGTCGCGCCCGGCGGCCTCCCGAGCACGTAACAGAACGGCACGGTACAGGTCGGAGTCCTGTTCCCCCTGTTTGACGAAGACCACATACCGCTTGCCTTCGAGTTCTGCCACGCATGCTTTCGCAGCGGCTTCAGAGCCGCACCAATCCACGCGCAGAAGTTCGAAGGCCGGACGCATGTTTTCAACATCCTCAAAAGAGTCAAGATGACCTTCCGGGGAGTCGTCAGTTTGGACAGGCGTCGGCGACATGCTCAGGACAGGCGCCGGCTCTTCTTCGCGAAAGCCGACGCGCAACACGCGCGTCATTCGCCGAGTCCATTGGAAAATGCTGAATTTCATGGTGCCCTCTCGTCTAGGCAATAGGTGAACGTCTCTTCCTCTTGCGATAGGAACGTGGCGCAGGGTGGAGAAATCTCCAGCAGACGCATACCCTGGCCAGCGCCCGTGGCCGGCGCGGCTTTCCCGGTCACGTAGACGGCCTGTCTGTTGTCCAGTTGCAGATGCGCGGCCAGGTGGCCGCCCACGCCGACGATGGCGATTAGCCGCGCCAGGCGTTGCTTCGAAGGTGATGCCGAGGCAGCGGTCGCCTGTTCGGGATCTGCCGGCGTGATTCCTATGGCGGGCGGTGCTGCGAGCGACGAGCTCGCGAGCGCTGTCTTGTTCTTCGAGCGTTCAATGGCGAGCGCCTGTTTGGCGTCATGCTCCAGCAGCTCGCGCACCAAGTGGCTTGGCGGTGCCGCCGGAGCTTCCGGCGCCACGGAGAGATTGTCGGATTGCGCCAACACGCCGGCAGGTAGGGCAACCGCCAGGGCGAGGCCCGCCAGACAAAGGGCACGCCGATTGCGCAGCGACGTTTCACGGCGCGAGTACATAGATATCTCCTTTCAAGGTGGCCGAGAACGCGCTCGCGGCAAGCCCCGGTGCGGAGTCCGGCAGGTAACGCACATGCAGCTGCGTTATCTGGGTTGTCGTCGGCAAGGCCAGGCCATAGAGCGAGCGCAGGGGCGCATTGACCACCAGCGCGCGGCTGGCGGGTAGCTTCGTGCCCGACGGCATCGGCACAGGTTCTTCCAGGCCGTTGGGCAACTTGATGTTGGGCACGAGGATCTGCACGCTCGCAGGTTTTGAGAGCGTGAAGTCTTGCAATGCGGGCCGAAGCGCTTGCCAGCTCGGTTCCCAGGTTGTCTGGATCGCGGCTGGCGTCGGGAGGTCCCGCAATGCCACAGTTGGCGCCGAGCGCCCCTTCGGAAGTGGCCATGTTGCGGTAGCAGTATCCAAATCCGGATGGACGATGCGAAACGATTCGGCCAGTGCTGCCCGCAGCGTATGGTTGTCGGCCAGACGTGTACGGCGGTATGTGGCGGTGCACGACCCGACGCCGGGGCGGCAGTCGACTTCCGTCAACCGCCACCGCCCGGGTTCTACTGGCACCGTCAGGATGACATTGAGCAGTTCGGTCATGCCCGTGCTGCCCTGAGTCTTGACCGACTTCGCCCAGGCGCTGATGGCGTTTTCCCATAGCGCATTGGCGTCGAAATGGGGCTGTGCCGCCTGGGCCTCTTCGTGAAGTTTCGCCTGCCGTTCGTCCCACCAAGCGGATCCGTAATCCCATGCCTCGTAGGCGACGACCGCCGCTATGAGCACCCACCAGATGGGCGACACCATGGACAGCCTAAAGGACGCCCTGCGCAAAGCAGACTGTCCATTCACATGTGCAGTGAGCTGTTGCAAGGAGAACAAGCGCGCTTGTGTGATGTAGTTGCTGTGGACCTGGTGTTCCCGGTAGCGCGCAGTCAGTTCTTCGACGGCGTTCTTTGCCTTGGCCTGGTCGGGAAATATCGTGTCGCCGCCCGTCTGCACCACCCCGTCGATGACCACCGCCAACCATACGGATTGGTCGGGAAGCGTGCATGCAACGATATGCGTGCCATGTCGATGCATCTGTGCAAAAGCAGCGGCGCCAGAGAAAAGCGTTGTTCTGCTCTTTGCGCGTGTTTCGCTTCCTTTGGCAGCCAACAAGCCGACCGATGAACTGCGCGCATCACTCTGCACAAAGTGCGTTGCCCGTGCTTTGCGGGCGGTCTTGAGGGCAAGTTTTTCCAGGTCCTCCCCGAGGACGGTGCGCCACTTGAGCCCGAGGACAAGTTGATTCGGCGAGCCCGGTATCGCGACGAGCTTGTAGCTCGTGCGCCGAGCGACTTTCTGTCGCGTTGCCACGGTCAGAATCCTTCTTCTGGGATTGCGGTTACCAACACCACCGTCAGTAGTTGCTGTTCTTGCGAGGCGTCGGACCCTCCCATGAGCATCGGCGCTTTGTCGTCAAGACGGCGCCGAGTTGAACTGTCGGCAGATTGTTGATATCCGCCAATGACCACTTGTTCTCCGGGGCGAACCATCACCTGTTGGACTCGTCCCTGGCCGCCGATGTTGGTCTGCTGCACAAAGGACTGATCGTCACGTGACCCGAGCGGCTGCTTCTTCATTTCGATGAGCCGGGTGTCGTCGTAAGCGATGGTCAGCAGAACCTGGCCGTCATCTTGCGCGTCAGGCACGACCGTGAGGAACGTCCCGACCGTCTTTTCGTCTTGCGTGACCGTGACCGTCGGCGCCGAGCTGTCGGACGTGCTCTGGGTCTGTTGCAGATCCTTGATGTACTGGAAGGTGTTGCGCGTGTCGTACTTCGCGGGGCGGCGGTTCTGCGAAAGAAGCGGAATGCTCTTGTGATTGACGATCGACCCGAGTTGCGAAAGCGCGCTCAGTGCGATGTTGGTGCCAGCGAAGGGGCCGCTGCCCACCGAAGCGCCCACTGAGCCCGCCGCCTGGGCTGCGTCTAGCAAGGGGCCTACACCGGTTGCCGATGCTGTGTTCCCGCGCCCGAGGCTGTTGAACAGAATTTTCCAGTCGATGCTGCCCTGGTTCAGGCGATCGCGCTGGACGGTGATCTCTTCAAAGACGAGGCGCACCCGACGCGTCATCTGGCGATTCTCAGCGTCCAGAAATTCACCGATTCGATCCTGCGCATCCTTTGTATCGGTGACCACGATGGTGTTGGCCGCACCGTCCGCAGACTTGATTACGCCTGCTCGACTGAGGAACTGGCTGAGCTTGGTGACGACAGCGGCCAGTTCACGGGCTTCTTCTTTCGAACTGTTGGTCGACTTGTCCGCGAGCGTCGAATTCGCCGATTTGATGTCGCGTTGAAGGTTTTCTTCAGCGGCTTGGGTCGGCGTGCGGACGACGTAGCTCTTGGTCTCCGTCCGATAGAAGCGAAGCGCACCGATCTTTTCGTCGTAGCGCCAGTAGACGCCTAACCGCAGCGCAATCGAGTCCAGTACGGTGGCGAGGGGCGCTTGGCCCGGGGGCAGGGGAGCCATCTTCGTGCGCGCAACCCCCTGGGGCAGCACCGGGCCTGCGATGCGGTCAACGGCAATACCGGGAATAAGGGCCGGAACCAGCGTGTCGGCCGTGGCCGCCGTAAAGCTGGCACTTGCGGTGGCAATGCCCTGTTCGATTGCCAGGCGCGGAAGGAAATACTCGGCCGGCAGCAACGCGTCCGCTGACACGTGGGTAAGGATGCCGGTGGCAAGTTGGATGCGGTCGGCGAGCGTCTTGAGGTCTGCCGCGCTGTTCTCGAACAACAGCGTCGTGTTGACGTTCGCACGCAGCGCTGGAGGCAGCGTGACATCGCGGGCAAGCGGCTGGGGTCGGCCTGCGATCCACGGTAGTTCAACGACTTGGCCTTTGGCGCGGTCGGTGTCACCTGCCATGCCCTTGAAGGCGTCCATGGCAAAGGCGCCCTTGGAGCCTTCGTGGTCAGCACGGGCGTTAACTCGGTCTGTGGATTGGAGCGCGGAGCAGCCGGACAGGGCTGCAAGCGTCAGCGCGGCCGCTACAGTGCGGTATGCAGTCATGGATATTCCTGGTCAATGCCACGGCTAGGATTGCGGGGCGGGGGAGCGATTGCAGCTGCGGGTGAAGGGCAACATGCGCAGGACGCGGTTGCCGTAGAAGCAGGGGCGGATAGGCGATTCGCTCATCGCGACCGCCTGGGACAGCGCCTGGGTGGCCTCCCGGAAGGAGGCCTCCTCGAACTCGGCCGGAGCCTGTATCGGTATGTCGAAATTCAGTTCCCACTGATCAGGCCCAAACGTCCAGTTGGCGTCGGACGCCCAGCGCACGAGCGCTTGGCGTACCGTCCCGTCCTGCGGGCTGATGCGCCAAATTTGCTTGGGCGGTTCCACGATTTCCGGTTCGGCGACCGGCTCCGTCGAAGCGACCTCCACGGTGATGACGGGGCCAGGCGCGGCCGCGACCTGCTGCGGACTTGTGCTCGCCTCAGTGGTCTGTGCCGTCGTCTCGGCAGCCGGTGCCGGCGTCGCGGCGGTGCTGGCGCCAGGGGTAGCAGCCGTTGCATCGGTAGCCATCGGCGACGTGGCGCTGGCGGGCGACGCTGGACTTTCAAGCTTGGGCGGCGCTTCGGGCACCGGGATCGGGGGAATGTCTGCCGAAGCCAGGGCGGTCGGCGATTTACCCGGTAGAACGGTGCGCGGATCCGCATGGTTGATCAGGATGCGTCCCGAGTCCGGGGGTGTCGGAGGGGCGGGCGGCACGAATCCGCAGGCCGAAAGAAGGCAGGCCGCCGAGACGACGGCCGCCAGAAGGGGTGCTTGCATGGGGGATCCTAAGAGTTACTTGAAAGTCCGGGGCATCACGCCCTGCCGTTCAAGTTCATGATGGACGGCGCGCAACTCGCCGGGTTGGCTCTGTCGCCTCGTGAGTAGCAACAGTTCGAGGAGGATGGGCAGCAGCGAAGCGTCGGATTGCCCGCTCGGAGCGTTGTCCAGCAGGGTGAGGCGCAGCTGCGAGACATGTTCGGCGACCTGGTCGTCGACTTCGAGCCGATCCCGCAGGTACGCGGAAAGCGTCATGCCACGATCCGAAGCTGCCTGCTCGTATCGCCGGCGGGCGGCATCGGACAGGCGGAACGTAATCGGGCGTTCAAGCAGGGAGCGCATGGAGCCGCGCCTCCTCCACCACGATGTGGCCCATGGCCTCAGCGAACGCCTGTCTGAAGGCCGCCCGCCGGATCCTGCGCTCAAGGGCAGAGTCGGGCTTGTCTTTGCAATGGTCCCGGAATTGCTGATCACGGAATTGCGCGGGAGTAAGAGTGGGAGCGGTTTCGAACCATGTCCGGGCTGCGTGACGTGCTGCGCGAGCCGTAGAAGGGAATTCAAAGGCGGCGGCCGTGGGATAGGCCGTGGGCGACTTGGCCATACGGGGCTCCTGCGTTCGATTTTGACGAGCGCGAACGCTTGCCCCCAATGGGGGGCAAGCGGTTCAGTGCGCGAGGGGGACGCCGTCCCGTTGGCCTCAATATGGTTTCGGGAGAGCGCGGCGGGGATTGAAGGGTTAAACGGAGGGATTGCTGAAGCGGCCAGAAACGGGTTGGCCTATTGGGGAGCGTGTGACGAGCCTGATGGCGGCTTTGACCAGATCTTGTCCATAATCATTGAAAATGAACCTGAATCTCTGCAAATCCCTGGTTGAATGTCCAGTTGATGGATTAGGGCTATCACTGCAAGTCGTTGATTAAAAAGACATTGTGATTTACAGGGATTTGCAGATCGGCGGACTTTTAATCCGTTGGTCGCGAGTTCGAGTCTCGCTCAGCCCACCACCCCGAATTCTCGCTTGAGCCCAAGCCTCCCAATCATCGGGAGGCCGGGTGCCCAGGCACCCAGGTCAAGGCACCCAGGTCAAGCCACCCAAAGACGCCGCTTTCGAAGCGGCGTTTTTTTTTGCCCTGCCCTGGGAGCCGACTGGGTATCCGTGCAGCGGCATCCCGCCGACGGGGCTGCCACGCGGCACGCCTCTCTAGGGATTTGTGTCCGGCCCCTTCCGCTGCTCGGGGCGCGACCCCTTTCTTTACCAGCGCCGGTCCCCGCCGCGATCGGCTGATTCCATCATCGGCCATTGCGGTGCGCCGCGCATTGGCGCTGATCGCCAACGCGCAAGCCGAGAAGTCTTTTCGGCGGATATCGAGCGGCGTCGTCGTGTCGATGATTATCCGTTTCCCCGCTCCGGCGCCCGCCACACTTTTCCCGATCAGAAGAACGATTCCGCCACCGCTGCCGCTCAGCGATGTCCTGGCGGATGAAGGGGATGCACGGCAAAGCGCTGGGGGCTCGTTATCCGGATGTAGGTTAATCCGAGAAACGGGATGAAATAACCTGCGCTGAAAAAGCTGTGGGAGAAAATAGCTCTGGAAAATATAAGACTGGATTACTCATTTATGATTATCTATGTGTTTTATTTGTCCAGCCTCCCACAATAATAATTATTAAATTTGGGGCTGCGCATTGATATTCGATTGCTCAATCAAGAAGCCGATTGAAGCGAGCGTTCGAAAAATTAATCCCTATGGCGCCGCGCATGGCGGGCATGCCGTAAGTGCTCTAATTCATTAACCAAATCGTCTCGATTTCTCCGCAGGGGTTGTGCCTGCGAAGGGCTGCCCCTGGCCGAGTGCGCGGAGTGGTTCCAAATGGAATCGCGCCACTGCCTTCGGGTCGAGATAATGTATTTATAAGTTGGTTTTTGTCGTCTGAATAATGAAAAAATATAAGGTGAAAATGCGGGCGGGCTGCAATATTGATTGGCAAAAGCATCGATGCGCAACGATTGCCGTGTCCGATGTTGACACGGGTACGTCATGCCTTTCCTGATGCCGAGGAGGGCCCGCTCCCGCTCATGGGGCGCGATGTTCACGCCGGGAAGGCTTGTGTTGCCGCCTTGGTGCGCGGCCGCCGTCATCGGAATGACCCTGGCCGCGGCGGCTGGCGCGGCCGAGGCGGGGGCGAACGGCGGCGGGGCAGCGCCGGTTGCCGCGCCCGCTGAGGCCGCCCGCCCCGGGGGCGCGCCCATCACATTGCAGGCCTTGGTCGAGGCGGCGATGAGCGGCCATCCGCTGGCGCGTGGCGCCGTGCGGGAGCTGGACGCGGCCAAGGTCGACGTGGAGGCGGCCCAGCGTCGCTGGTGGCCTTCGGCGTCTGTGGTCATGGAGTCGCACTCGACTTCCGTCAATTCGCCCGCTTCGCGAGGCGCCCAGATCGAGCAGACGCTATGGGATGGCGGCCAGATCAATGCCAATATCGACCGGGCCCGCGCGGACGTGAGCAAGAGCGAGGCGCGGGTCACATGGCAGCGCCAGCAACTGGCCCTGCAGGTCATCGGCGCCTGGCAGTCGCTGATCAGCGCCCGGGACCGGATCGCCATCTCCGAGGCAACCATGACGCGCCTGCGCGACTATGAAGCGCAGATGCGCCGCCGGGTGGCGGCCGATGCCTCGCCCGCCGTTGACATCGAATTGGCGCTGTCGCGCCTGCGGCAGACGGAAGTCGACCTGACGACGGCGCGTTCCGCCCTGCGGCTGGCGGCGCAGCGGATCGAGCAACTGTCGGGCGTGGCCGGGCTGGACCGCGAGGCCGACACGCTGGCCGCTTGGCCCGACGCGCAGCGCGTGAAAGACGTTGCCGCCAACCTGCTGGCGGGGGACATTGGCGCCCAGGCCTGGGACAGCGCGGCCGTGAAGATGGCCCAGGGCGATGCGGCCGCGATGCGGGCGCAGCTCGACGCCAAGTCCGCCCAACGCTGGCCGACCGCCTACCTGCGCGTCAACCGCCCGTTGGGCGATGCCTACCCGGGCGCCGGCACCGACCGTGGCGTATCGGTGTTCGTGGGGCTGCGCTACACGCCGGGCGCGGGGTTCTCGACCGGTGTCGAGGCCGATGCCCTGCGCGAGCGTGTGTCGGCGGCAAGCATGGCCGTGGATGCGGCCTGGCTCGAACAGCGCGAGGCGATGCTGGGCGATATCGATCAGATCGCGGCGGCCCAGAATCAGCTGGCGGCGCTGGAGAGTGCCGTCACCGGTTCGCAGCACGTGCTCGACTCCTATTCCCGCCAGTTCACCGCCGGGCGCAAGACCTGGATCGACCTGTTGAATGCCGTCCGGGAACTGGCGCAGAACCAGTACGCCCGGGCCGACTCGCAGGCCGCGCTGGCCGCGGCCGCCTATCGTCTGCAAGTGCGCCTGGGCGCGACGGAGCTGGCGCCGTGAGCGCCGTCCCCAAGATGGAACCGCTGGACACGTTGGCCTGGGCCTTGAACCGGCTGGCCACGTTGCAGGGTTCGGTGCTGGATCCGCTGCAATTGCGGTCCGGCTTGCGCCAATGCGCCGGCGTCCAGCAGCCTGCCGAGTTGCTTGCCCTGTTGTGCCGCCTGCTGGGGGTGGGGGCGCCGCAGCGGCTGCGGCGTCCCGATGCCGCGCATTTGCCGCTGCTGTGCCATCTGCCGGATGGCCAGTGGGGCATCGTGACCGACCTGGCGCCCACGGGCGACTGGATGGTGGCATGCGGCACCGTCACCCAGGCGTTCGCGAGCGCCGCGCTGCAAGACCGCTGCACGCGGATGCAACTGGCGCCGGCGGGTTCTTCCGCGGTCAGCGGCCATCCGGTCGGGCCGGCCCCGGCCGAGACCTTCCGCTCGCGTCGCAACGCGGCCATCCGGCCGTATCGCGGCGCGTTGATCGAAGCGTGCGTCGGCTCCGTCATGGTCGGCCTGCTGGCGCTGGCCACTTCCATGTTCTCGATGCAGGTGTATGACCGTGTCATCCCCACACGCGGCGAGTACACCCTGTTCGTGCTGGCGACCGGGGTATTGATCAGCGTCCTGATCGAACTCGCCGTCAAGATCGCCCGGGCCCGCGTGATGGATCACGTGGTGGTCGGGGTCGACGGCATGCTTTCGCGCGACATCTTCCATCGCCTGATGTCGCTGCGCATCGATCAGGTGCCGGCTTCCGTCGGTTCGCTGGCGGCGCAGATCCGCGGCTACGAACAGGTGCGCGCGTTCTACACCGCGTCTTCGTTGTTCGCGCTGGTCGACCTGCCGATGGCCCTGGTGTTCGTGGCGATCGTGATGGCGCTGGCGACGCCGGCGGTGGGCCTGGTGCTGCTGGGGTTCGCGCTGGTCGCGCTGTTCATCGGCCTGGCATCGCAGCGCCGGATCGCGCGCCAGGCCAAGGAGGGCGCGGCGTATGCCAATCTCAAGACGGGCCTGCTGGTGGAGGCCGTCGAAGGGGCCGAGACCATCAAGGCCGGCGCGGGCGGGTGGCGCTTCCTGTCGCGCTGGCTCGATGTCAGCGCGCGGACCATCGCCAACGATCTCAAGATGCGCCACTTGAGTGAAAACGTGGGGTATCTGGGCGGTTCCATTCAGCAACTCAGTTATGCCTCGTTGATCGTCGTGGGCGCCTTGACGGTGATGCACGGCGACATGACCACCGGCGCCTTGATCGCGTGCTCCATCCTGAGCGGCCGGATCCTGAATCCGATCCTGGCGGTGCCGGGCTTGATGATCCAGCGCGCGCATGCGCTGGCCGCCGAGGACGGCCTGGAAAAACTCTATCAACTCAAGACCGACAACCACGGCGTGCGGCGGCCGCTGGCGCCGGAGCGGATCGAAGGACGCTTCGCGCTCGAAGACGTGTCGTTCGCCTATGGCGACAATCCCGTGGCCTTGCGCGTGCCGAACCTGCGCATCCAGCCGGGCGAAAGAATCGCGGTGGTCGGGCCGATCGGGTCGGGCAAATCGACGCTGCTGCGCGTACTGACCGGCATGTACGTGCCGCAATCCGGGCGCGTGCTGCTGGACGACCTGGATCTGTCGCACATCAGCCGGCTGGCGTTGAGCCGGCAGATCGGCTATCTGCAGCAAGACCATCGCCTGTTTCAGGGGACCCTGCGCGAGAACCTCCTGATCGGGCTGCCCGATCCCGGCGACGAAGAGATTCTGCGCGCCATGCGCCGCACCGGCATGGATCGCATCGTGGCCGCGCATCCGAAGGGCCTGGACCGGCCCATCGTCGAAGGGGGACGCGGGCTGAGCGGCGGGCAGCGGCAACTGGTGGCGTTCACCCGTTTGGTGCTGTGCCGGCCGCGCATCATCCTGCTGGACGAGCCCACCGCATCGATGGACGACGACCAGGAGCGTCGTTGCCTTGGCGTGTTGGCCGAAGAGGCGCGCGCCGGCGCGACGCTGGTGGTCGTGACCCACAAGCCCAATGTGCTGCCGCTGGTGGAGCGCGTCGTGGTCATGATCGGCAATGGCATCGTCAGGGACGGCCCACGTGACGCGGTTTTGAAAGACCTGGAGGCCGCGCGGCGCGAGGACGATGCCCGGCGCGCGGCCGGAGCCGCGCTGGGCGTGGCGGGAGCGCAGGCATGAGCCGGCTGATCATTGATTCCCGTTCGCGGGGCGCGGGGAACGCGTTGTCGCCAATGCTGCCCGCGGACGGATCGGAAGGGGTGTCGCTGGTCACGCCGCCGCGCCGGGCGCGCTGGTGCATGCGCGCCATGTTCGCCGGCCTGTGCGCGTTGCTGGCCTGGGCCGCGGTGGGCAAGATCGACCAGGTCACGCGGGCGCCCGCCCAGATCATCGCCGCCGCGCGCACGCAGGTGATCCAGTCGCCCGATGGCGGCATCATCACCCAGCTGCATGTCAGCGAGGGCGACGTGGTGCATGCCGGCGACGTCCTGGCGACGCTGCAGGAAGAGCGGGCCCGCGCCGCGGTCAGCGACAGCAACGCCAAGGTGGCGGCCCTGCGGATCACGCTGGCGCGCCTGCATGCCGAGGTCTATGGCACCCCGCTGGCGTTTCCCGAGGACCTGCACGGCTACCAGGACTACATGCGCAACCAGCGCGACCTGTACCAGAAGCGCCGCACCGCGATCAAGGAAGACCTGGCGGCGCTGGGCAACATGCTGTCGCTCGCGCGCCAGGAACTGTCGATCAATCGCAAGCTGGTGGCCACGGGCGACGTCAGCCAGGCGGAGATTCTGCGGCTGCAACGCGCGGTGGCCGACATCGAGGCGCAGATGACCAGCCGGCGCAACAAGTATTTCCAGGACGCGCAGGCGGAAATGACCAAGGCGCAGGAAGACCTGACCAGCCAGACCGAGCAGTTGCGCGACCGCAATCAGGTGCTGGAACAGACGCGGCTGGTCGCCACGGCCGACGGCATCGTCAACAACATCCGCGTCAACACGATAGGGGGCGTGGTGCGCCCGGGCGAGACGGTCATGGAGATCCTGCCCACCGGCGGCGACCTGCTGGCCGAGGCGCGGGTCGGCCCCGCCGACATCGCCTTCGTCCAGGTGGGCCAGAGCGCCAATGTGCGCATCGACGCCTATGACTCCTCCATCTTCGGCGTCATGTCGGGCGAGGTGAGCTACATCAGCCCCGACGTGCTGCAGGAAGAGACGCGCCAGGGGCCTTCGCATTACTACCGCGTCCGCATCCTGATCCGGGAAGCGGAGTTCAAGCGCCATTCCTCCGAACAGATCCAGTTGCGGCCCGGCATGACCGCCACGGTGGACATCAAGGCGCGCGAGCGCACGGTGCTCCAGTATCTCGCCAAGCCCATCACCAAGGGATTGCAGCAATCGCTGGGTGAACGCTGACCTGCCTTGTCTTGCCGGGTGTGACAGGCCCGGGATTTCGATTCTACTTTTGTGAAACCACCGCCATGAAAAACCGATTCAGAACGCTCTCCACCTTCGCTAAAGATGGCCGCATTCCGCTGAACTTCAAGCTTTCCGACGTCAAGGCCATGGCGATTGTCGGCGTCGACGTGGTGGCGCTGATGAAGGATGGCAGCCGGGTGCTGTTGCCCGGGCTGGCGGTGAAGATTCTGGAGCGGCCCTCGCCCGAATTGCAGTTCGACGACCAGTCGCTTTCGGGCGCGGAACTGTTCTCCAAGGTGGATATCGACAGCACCGCGCTCAAGGACGCCGCCGAGGCGCTGCAGGTGCCGATAACCGAACCCACGGCGCAAGAGGAGCAGGGCTTCGCCGATGAGGCGGCGGCCGTGCCGCCGGACAGCGCGCAGGCCGCGCCCAAGGAGGATGGCAAAGGCGCCGAGGAGCCCTTGGCCTGGTACCAGGAATACGGCTGGATGTTCGGCGTGGTCGGCCTGATCGGCCTGGCGCTGGGGCTGTCCAGCAAGAAGGGCAAGGGCAGGGAAGAAGACACGCCGGCCGCGCCGGCGCCCACGCCAGACGTGGGAGAGCAGCCGGAGGCGGGCGGAAGCACGCCGGCGCCGTCGCCGGAGCCTGAGGGCAACCCGGAGGCAAGGCCGGCCGTCACGGTCACGGGCGGCATTGCGGCCGGGGTGTTCAACCATGCGCAGACCCTGTCGATTTCGCTGTACGACGGCCAGGGGCAGTCGCTGGGCCAGGGCGATCTGGTGCTGGGCCCGGGCGGCCAGGTGCTGTCCTACCGCGCCGAGCTGCCGTCCGACTATGTCGGCCTGGTGCGGGTGGTGGTGTCCGACAAGGCGCGCGACGGCCAGGGCTACATCGACGAATACCGCCAGGCGCTGGCGCTGGCCCAGGGGATGACGGCGGAGCAGGCGGCGCAATTCGCCGCCACGGATTTCCCGACACTGAGCGCGATCGGCTACCGCGCCGAAGGTCAGACCGAACTGTCGATCTCGGTGACGCCACTGACCGAACTCGTCACGCGCCTGGTGGGCGCGCCGGCCGATCCCTCCGCGCCGCTGGACGGCGTATCCGCCGATCAGGTCAATGCGATGGCGGCCGCGGTTGCCAAGCTCATGACGCAGTTCACCAGCGATGCGCAGCTGGTCGACATCCTGGGGCCCGTGGTGGCCATCAATGCCGACACGTTCGCGCAGGCGTCGGTCGCGGCCCAGGCCTATGGCAAGGTGCTGGCGGCCCTGGCCGGCATGGATTCGGTGTCGGGGGCGCTGGCCAACACGCTGCAGCTTCTGGCTGGCGGCCTGGCGCCGGACGCCGACGGCGCCTTGCACATCGCGCCGACGGTCGAGGGCGCGGTGCTGCTGGCGGCCATGCAGGAAGCCAATGCGCTGCTTGGCAAGCTGGTCGATCCCGCCCTGTTCGATACCTTCACGTTGCCGCAGGTGCCCTGGGCTTCCGTGTCGGCGACGTTCACGGACGCGGGGGCGGCGCCGATCCCCACGGTTGACGCGCTGGGCAAGGATGCGCAGCCGTCGGTGACGGTGTCATGGACCGCCAGCGCCGACCGTATCAGCGCCGGCCAGCGTGTCGAGCTGCATCTGCTCGATGGCCGCACCATCCTGTCGCGCGTGTTGACGGCGGAGGACGTGGCCGCCGGCAGCGTGGTGCTGGGGGCCGGCGACTACGGCGAGAACACATTGGGCGAGGATGGCGCCAAGCGCCTGTTCGCGGCGATCGTCGATGACCAGGGCGAGCTGATCGCCGGTTCCGACCTGCGGACCTACGGGCTGGTCAGCGTGGAGGTCGATGAGATCACGGCCCTGAGCGCCGATACGGGTGTTTCTCCCAGCGACTTCATCACCAATCAGCCGGTGCAGGCCGTGTCCGGCCACTATCTCGGCACGCTGGGCCCCAACACGCACATCGAGGTATCGGCCGATGGCGGCAATACCTGGGTCGAGGCCGTGGCGACGCCCGCCGCCGATGGCGCGGGCGGCGGCACCTGGCTCTCCGGCTTCCTGCGGCTGGACGGCGCGGGCGAGGACGCGCGTCTGCTGACGCGGGTCGCGGTGACCGGTGTCAACGGCGAGCAGCCGCTGACGCTGCCCGGCGCCTCGCACGCATTCGTGCTGGACGTCACGCCGCCGGACGCCCGGGTGGCTTCCATCGACAGCATCAGCGCGCCGTTCGAGGGCGCGGCGCTGCCGGGCGGCTTCCTGTTCACGCAGCCGTCGCAGACGATCCGCGGCAAGGTGCTTGGCACGGTGACCAGCGACGACCGGATCATGGTGTCGATCGATGGCGGCGCCACCTGGGCCGTGGGCGAGCTGTCGGCCGACGGCGCGTCGTGGAGCGTCACGGTGGGATTCTCCAGGCACGGCACGGGCGACATCCTGGCGCGCATCAGCGACGTGGCCGGCAACACCACGGAGACCGTGTCGCAGCCATACTCGTACACCGAGGCGGCGCTGGTCGGCATACAGCCGACCCAGGCCGCGCAGATCGTCATGGTGGCCGACGACGTCGGCGATCCGTCCACCGATCCCTACGATTTCGTGGGCGCGCTCAGCCCCAACATGAGCACCGACGATCGGCGGCCGACCTTCAGCGGCACGCTCAGCGCGGCGCTGGAAGGCGACCAGGTGCTGGTGCTGGCGGATAGCGTGAACGGCGGGGCCGAACGATTGCTGGGCTACGCCAACGTGGCGCCGCCCGACGAGGGGCAATTGCCGCAATGGTCCTTCACGCCGGTGTCGGACATGGCATTGGGCAGCCATCACGTCGTGGTCAAGGTGTTCTCGCCGGGCCTGAATGCGTACGCGCCGGTCTATCCCGAAGGCGTCGATGCCGATGCGCCGGACGCAACGTCCAACTGGGGTAGCTGGGACGTCACCGTGCAGTCGCTGTCGTTCGACGGCGTGATCGTTCCGGGCGTGACCGAAGTCAACCTGTTGGAGACCACGAGCCCCGTGACGGACTACACCCAGCCCATCCTGACGGGCGCGCTGGGCAGCCTGCCCGCCCCAGGCGAGTACGTGGCCATCTACGACGCCGTCAATGGCGGCGCGCCGACACGGGTGGGCAAGGCGGACGTCACGCCTGCCAGCGAGGGCTCGGGAGCGACGTGGCGCTACGAATTCCCCGCCGACAGCGAACTGAAGGACGGCGTCCACCGGCTGCGCGCCGTGGTCGAGCGCGCCGGGCCGGATGATGGGCCTCCACAGGCGCTGCTCAGCGCTGCTCCGCCTGCCGTCATCGTCAGCACCGAGCTGCCCGAGCAGCAGGTGGTGATCGACCAGGTCATGGATGACGTGGGCGTTTACACGGGTTTGATCGCCAGCGGCGCCTCCACCGACGACACCCAACCTTTGTTGTCCGGGACGCTGTCAGGCCCGTTACTCGCCGGGCAACGCCTGCAAGTCCGCGTGGAGGACGTCAACGATCCCGGTCGATCCTTTTCCTATCAACCTCGGATCGACCAAACCGGCCTGGGCTGGTCGCTGCGGATCGATCCCCCGCTGGCCGAGGGCAACTACCGCCTGATGGCGGGCGTGGTGAACGGGGGCGACGCCATGGGGCCGCGGCATGCCGAATTCGATCTGCGGATCAACAGCCTGACCTTCAGCGAGCTGGATGACGCCGCCGGCCCCATCAGGGGCAATGTGTTCGACGGCGACGGTCCGTTCCTGACCGACGACCATGCGCCGGTGCTGCGCGGCCACCTGGGCACCGCGCTGGGCGACGGTGAAGCCTTGCGGATCGTGTCCGTGCAAGGCGGGAAGGAGACGGTGCTGGGCCTGGCGACGCTGCTGCCGCGCGCGCCGGGCGGATTCACCTGGCAACTGGAACTGGGGGCAACGCAGGGCGGCGCGGGCGAGTTGCCGGAAGGCCATTCCACCTTGTCGGCGCGGGTGGTGGACGCGGCCAGCGGCCAGATCCGCCTGGCGGTGGACCGGCAGATCGACTTCGATGATGGCACGCCCACCGGGGTCGTCAACATCACCGAGGTTCGTGACCAGATTCCCGGCAACGGCGGGTTCGTCGGCGCGCTGGCCCCCAGCCAGAGCACCGACGATCGCCGGCCGTTGATCTCGGGGATGCTGCTGGGCGCGAATACGCTGCCGGCGTCGCGCGCGGTGCAGATTGTCGACGCCGTGAGGCAGCCCGATGGCAGGGTGGTCGAGACCGTCCTGGGCCTGGCCACGCTCAACGCCGAGCGCGGCGACGGTAGCTGGAGCTTCAGGCCGGGTGAGAGCCTGGGGCTGGGCGACCATACTTTCTCCGCCAGAATCGTCAACCGGGCCAATGGCGAGTTGGGGCCGGTTGGCCAGACATTCACGGCCAGGGAAAGCCAGCTCACCATCAACGCGGTCCAGGACAGCGTAGGGGCATTGCAGGGCAATCTGCTGGATGCGAAGCTGTTCGCCCAGCCGCCCTTTACCGACGACGTGCGCCCTCAGTTGTCGGGCAGGCTGGGCATGCCGCTGGGACCGAACGAGCGCGTCGCGGTCTATGATTCGGTCGATGGCACCGCCGCGGTCCTGCTGGGCGTGGCGACCGTGGCGGACACCACCTGGAGTTTCCAGCCAACCGCGGGTTTGAGCAACGGCGCACACGGGTTCCAGGTCAGGGTGGAGCGGATCGTCGCCGGAGCAAGGCCTCAGATCCTGCTGTCGGATTCGACGGTCCCCATCACGATCGACGCCGTCGCCCAGCCGGTGACGGCGGTGGTGCTGACGTTGAACGTGACCGATCGCGTGGGCGCCGATGGCTCGCAGGTGGGGCCGGTCGGGTTTCGCGCCAGCACCGATGACAGAAGGCCGGTGGTCAGCGGCACCCTGAGCGAGGCGTTGGGGGCAAGCCAGCAAGTGCAGGTGTTCCTGTCGCGCGAGGACGGCGCCATGCGCCGGCTGGGCGCGGCAACCATGAACGGCGTCAACTGGACCTACACCCTGACCGAAGCGTTGGCGGACGGGCCTGTGACGCTCCACGCGCGAGTGGTGGCGATCAATTCGGGGCTGACCAGCAATACGCTGGCGACCTCGGTGAACGTGAACAGCATCCAGGTGTCCGAAGTGGTCGAGCCGACCACGGGCGCCAATGTGCTGAGCCGGGATGGCCATGGCACCGCCGACAACCATGTGACGCTGCGGGGCAAGCTTGGGGCGCCCCTGCTGCTGCCGTCGGAGCGCGTGACGATCTACGTCAAGGGCGAGGGCGCCACGCTGTTCACGCCGGTTGGCGTGGCGAGGATCGACACGAACGGCACCGACTGGACTTTCAGCCTGCCGCAAAGCAATGGCGTGCCGCGAAGCTGGCAGGAGGGGCGCTACGAGGTGTCGGCGCGTATCGAGGATTCCTCCTCGCGCGCGGTGCGGGCGGTGACGAAGGTGGGCTTCACGGTCGACACCCAGGTTCCACAAGAGCACGCGGAAATCGTCGGCTACGAGGATCAGGCCGGGCCGCTGCAGGCCCTGCTCACCCAGACGGGCGTGAGCACCGACGACGCCCGCGGCATCGTGCGCGGCAGGCTCGACAAACCGATCAATGCCGATACCCGACGCGTGGTGTTGTATGACCGTATCGACGGTCAGCTGGTGCGCCTGGGAGAGGCCACGGCGACGGACACCGATTGGACTTTCCAGAGCCGTGAACCCCTTGGGGCCGGTATCCACACATTCCTGGCGCGGGTCGAGAATATCGTCCTGGGCAAGGAGGGCGATGCGTCGCCGGAATTCACCATCCATGTGCAGCAGGTCAGCCTGGAATCCATCGCGGATCCGGCGCACCCGGACCAGAACATCCTGCTGCCCGGGGTCGATGGCGCCTCGAAGCAGGGGAAGTTCGTCTTTGGCGGTCACCTGGGCGCGCCGCTGGGAGAGGGCGAAGTCCTCAAGCTCGTGATCG
Organism: Achromobacter ruhlandii; assembly: GCF_002082135.1. Lineage (NCBI taxonomy): Bacteria > Pseudomonadati > Pseudomonadota > Betaproteobacteria > Burkholderiales > Alcaligenaceae > Achromobacter > Achromobacter ruhlandii. Next base: position 5,837,433 of record NZ_CP017433.1, on the reverse strand, counting down.
ACGGTGTGCCGCGCGATGGCCAGGTCACGTTCGACCAGGGCAGCTCGACATGGTCGGGCACGCTGGCCGATGACGAGGTCCTTGGCGACGGCGCCCATGTCATCGCCGTCCAGGTCATGGACCATGACGGCGCCGAATTACGGGCGGTGTCGGCATCGCATACGGTTTACATCGGCAGTAGCGCGCCCACCGAGACCGCGACGATCAGTCAGGCCCGCGACATATACGGGGCGGGATCCTCATTCACGGGCGCCAACGCCACCGGGGTGCCGTCCGACGACGCGCTGCCACAGCTCAAGGGCAGTGTTTCCGCGAGGCTGGCCGGGGGGCTGAGCGTGGCGGTGTATGGCCGCTTGCCCGGGCAGGCCGATCAGGTCTTCCTGGGCTATGCCACCGTGGATGCGAATGCCGAATGGACGTTCCAGGTCGACCGGGAGCTTCCCTTTGGCGACACGGTATTCAATGCCCGCGTGGTCAATCGGGCGGATCCTCAGGCCCTCCAGGGCCCGCTCTCGTCGGACTTCATCGTGCATCAGCAGTCCGTGAGCATCACGGCGCTGATCGATGACCACGGGGATGTTCGCGGAGATCTGTTCGCGCTTGAATCCCTCGGGGCAAACGGACGCCCGGTCCTCATGCGCACCGACGATGCGCGTCCGACCTTGAAGGGCCATCTGGCCCAGCCGCTCGGCAGTGGCGAGGTGCTGGCGATCTTCCGAGGCAGCAACAGGCTCGGCGAGGCTCAGATGGATGCCGATGGGGTGTCGTGGTCCTTCACGCCGCAGGCGGATGTGGAGCCGGGCAGCCAGCGCTTCAGCGCCGTGCTGCTGACGTCCGACGGCGTGTCGCGCATGTCGGCGCAAACCCCGGAAATCACGGTGTCGACGCTGCGGCCGGGTCATGCGGTGGCCATCACGTCGGTGCTGGATTCGAACAATCTGCTGGGTACGTGGGACCGGACCGCGCTCGGGCAGGAGGCGCCGCGGCGCGAGGTGGTGACGACGGCGGTGCTCGACGATACGCGTCCGCGCTTGTCGGGCACCTTGGGGCAGGCGCTGAACGCCTTCGAAGTGCTGCGGGTCTACGCCGAGCACGACGGTGTGGCCCAACTGCTGGGCACGGCCAATACCGACGGCCTGACCTGGTCGCTGCGGCCGCCGGTATCGCTGCCCGCCGGCCTGAGCCATATTTACGCGGCCATCGAGAACAGGGGTGATAGCTTCGGCGCGGTGCGGTCGGATGCCGTCGATGTCAACGTGCTGTCGCTCTCGCCGATATCGGTGCAGGACCTGTCGGCGCAGGGCGCCGTCGAGACGCTGCGCCCGATCCTGCGGGCCAGGGTGAATACGGATAGCACCCAGGGGCTGTCGGTGCGCGTGCTGGTCGATGGGGACGTGGCCGGCGAGACGACCGTCGGCACGGACGGGGCCTGGACGTTCCAACTGCGCGCGGACCTGGCGACGGGCATGCACCGGGTCGAATACGTGTTGCTAGATGGCGGCGTGCCGGTCGAGGCGGTACGGAGCCTGGCGCCCGTGAACGTCATGGTGAGCGGCGCCGATGCGCCCGCGTTCGGCGTCACGTTGGCGACGGGTTCGACACCCATCTTCACCGACCGTGGCTTGACGTTGCTGACCGGCGCCACCACCGAGGCGGTGGCGCCGGGCATGGGCGTCATGGTGTCGATCGATGGCAAGGACGTGGGGCTGGCTGGCGTCGATGCCTCGGGCACCAATTGGTCCTATGCGCTGTGGGCGCAGCCGCCTGGCGCGCACGAGGTGGCCGTCAGGCCGGTCAATCTGGCGACGCTGGCGCCAGCCCCGGACGGGGAGGCGCGGACCACTGTCCACCAGAATGCGATCACGATCGACGCGCCCGTCGGCGCGCAGCGCCTGCCGGACGGCGGGTTGGTGGCGTTGATCGGCAGCGGCGACCTGACGTTGTCCGGCCATCTGGCGAGCGAGTTGCCAGCAGGGACCACGCTGCAGGTGCGGCGCGATGGCGTGGCGTTGGGAAGCGCGACGCTGGAAGGCAAGAAATGGAGCTATGCGCTGGCGTCCACAGATCAGTTGGCGGGGGACCATCAGTACAGCGTGGTGGTGCTGGCGGACGGGGATGCCGGGGATGCCAGCGCGGCGTCCGCATTGTCGGCGCAGACGGCGTTGACGCTCGTGGCGGAAGGAAGCGGGCCAAGCCCGGACTTGTTTGCGTCGATCACCGGGCTGATCGACGGCCAACGGTCGGGCCAGTTGAGCGCCAATTCCACCATCGAGGGCCAGATCGCGACATTGCGCGGCACCGTCAGCACCGCTTTGGGAGGGCAGGATCAGATCGTGGTCTACGGACAACCGCAGGACGGCGAACGGCAGCGGCTGGGCGTGGCCCGGATGTTGACCGACACCACCTGGGAGTTTCGGATAGGCAAGGCCCTGCCGTCGGGCTCCTACACGTTGAGCGCGATTCCCGAGAACCGGTTGACGGGGATCGGCAACGACATCGCCGCGGCGATAGCCAATTTCCAGGTCCAGCATCTCACCATCACCGAGCTGAACGACCAGACGGGGGCCTTGCAGGGCAACCTGCTGGATCTGGATCAAGGCTCGCGCCTGACCGACGAGGCCACTCCGCTCATCAAGGGCACGTTGAGCGCGCCGCTGCTCGAGTTCGGGCAACGCCTGCGGGTGTCGGATACCTTCAATGGCGCCACCTCCGAGCTGGGTCAGGCCGTGATCGACAGGGCCGACCCGCTGAAATGGTCCTTCCGGCCGGACGCGCCGCTGCTGGATGGCCGGCACGTCCTGTCGGTGGAAGTGGTGGGGACCACCACCGCCATTGCCGAGACCGGGGATAGCGTGTCCTTCCGCAAGGACAGCCGTACCCCCACCCAGACCGTGTCGATCGTGACCGTGCGTGACGATGACGGTCCGGTCGTCGGCAATGTGCCCGTCGATGGGGCCATCGACTTCCGGCGTCCGCTGGTTTCCGGCAGGCTCAGCGCGGCGTTGTCGAACGCGCAGGTGTTGCGCCTCTGGCAGGATGACGGCCAGGGCAACGTCAGCTACCTGGGTGACGCCACGGTCACCGGAACCAATTGGCAATGGCGCAGCGACGTGGACATGGCGCTCGGCACCGTCAATCTGTTCGCGACCGTGGACAACGCGGCCCGGGCGGGTACCACCTATACCGCGCAGGATAGCGCGATCCATGGCAGGCCTTCGCCCACCTTCAGCTTCCACCTGCAAGGGCTGGAGGGCATCGAGGCCAAGGACGCCAAGGGCGTCGTGGTGGGGCAGAACACCAGCGAGCGGCAGTTCACGATCAGCGGAGCGCTGGCCGCGCCGCTGGCCGATGGCGAGTACGTGGAAGTCCGCGACGGCGCCCAGCTCCTGGGACGCGCCAGCGTTCAGGAGCAGCAGTGGCATTTCGACATCGAGGTGCCGCTGGGCAATGGCCAGCACGACTTCAAGATCTCGATCGGCGGCGCCGGCAACAGCCCCACGACGCCGTTGGTGTTCGAGTCGCTGCGGGTCAACGTGCATGACGCCGCGCCAGACCCGTTGCAGGCGGGGTTGATCGAGGCCGTGATCGTCCTGCCGGCCGGGCAGGTGCTGTCGGCCGGGAGCCGTTTCGACACGCTTGCGGCGCAAAGTGTCCGGCCTGGCCAGAGCCTGGATGGCAAGCGGGTCGGGATCTTCGGCACGCTGGCGCGGGAGCCGCGCGCCGGCGACCTGGTGCAGGTCTTCGACAACGACGCGCTGCTGGGCGCGGCCGTGGTGGTCGGCACGCGCTGGCGGTTCAACGCGCCGCCCTTGTCCGAGGGCGAACATAAGTTCTCGCTGCGCATCAACGAACAGCCGGTGCCCGCGTCGGATCCGGTCCATGCCAATACCTATGCGGTCGTGGTGCTGGGTGACGACGCCATCCGCATCGATGCGCTCGCCAGCCGCGTGGATCCGGCGCAATCCTTGAACGGGTCGTTGTCTCACGACTTGGGACGGGACGAGGTTCTGGGCGTGTACCGCACGCTCAACGGCGAAACCGTGCGGCTGGGCGATGCCACGGTACAGGGCGCCGCGGACAAGGACGGCCGCTTCGCGTGGTCGTTCACCCCGGGCGCGGGAATGGGCCTGGGCGTGGGCGCACAGACCCTGACCGTGCAGGTCGAGGGGCCGACGCACACGCGCGTTGCCGCGACGCAGGCGCTGCCCGTGGTCATCGACGAGGCTGCCATTGCGACGATGGCGACCATATTGTCCGTCTCGACGCCCCAAGCCAGCGGATTGTCCAGCGTGGAGTCCGGCGCCACGGTCGCCAGCGCCGCGTTGGTGGTGAGCGGCGCGCTGGATCGCGGTCTGCTGGGCAGCGAGCGGGTCGCCCTGTATGACAGCGGCACCCGGGTGGGCTACGCCAGCGTCGATGCCAGCGGCCGCAACTGGACCTACGTGTCGACGGGGCTGAACAATGGTTCGCACACGTTGACCGTGGCGGTGGAAAACGAACCGGGCGTCAAGGGCGCCTCATCGCAGCCGTTCGCATTGACCATCGCCGCCCCTGCGCCGGGCCAGGCGGTCACGCCGGTCCGCGTTCAGGATGGCGACGCGGCGCTGGGCAGCGCGGTGCAGCTCGATACCGACGGGTTCTCGGTATTCGTATGGAATATGGGGCGTGCGCAAGCGCCCAATATCGACAACATCTGGACGACTTCCACGGCCAATCCCACTGGCCAGGGGCAGTTGCCGCAGCTCAACGCCAGGGGGTACAACAGCGCGCTGCTACCGGGTGTCCCGTATGCCACCACCGCCAACTACGTTGGCAGCGGCTGGTTCCATGTCAGCCCCGAACAGGCCGGCATCTGGACGTTCCGGTCGCCGGTGGTGGACGATTTCGAGATCGTCAGCGTCGATGGCGAGCGGGTGATGATTGGCCGCGAGTTTCTGCGAAATGGCATCCAAGGCGACGTCAGCCTGGATGCGGGCTGGCACTACCTGCGGGTCGATACCGGCAACACCTTCGGGGTGGGGTCTTGGGTGATGCAATGGCGCCGCCCAGGCGAATCCGAGTTCAGCGTGATCCGCGACGTGCAAACCGGTCCGACCGAGCAGGGTGTGGCCCTGGGGGCGAAGGACACGGCGCACCACGTGAAGCTGGACTATACGTTGAGCGCGCCCCTGGGCAAGGACGAGACGTTGCAGGTGGTGGACTTGACGGCGCATCGAACGGCAGAGGGGCTGCGCGTGCAGTTCTGGAACCTGCCCCAAGATGCCAACCGCAGCTTCCCGGACGCATTGGCGTTGACCGCGACCGTGGCGCCGGTGGTGTCCCGCATGGCCGACAACCTGCCCTACGACTGGATGCACGCGTTCGACAGCGGCGTGACCATGTCGAACGCCTCGCTGGTCGGGCGGGCGACCGGTTGGTTCCATGTCGAGCAGGCCGAGGCCGGCACGTGGCTGTTCCGCGCCACGACCCGGGACGATCAGGTATCGCTCAAGGTCGACGGCTATACCCTGTTGTCGCCCGACAGGGGAATGCCCCACGCGCAGTATGCCTCCCTGCACCTGGAGGCGGGATGGCACTACCTGGATTCCACGCTGTTCCAGCAGGCAATCCTGAGAGATGACTGGCACGTCAGCGTCATCAAGCCTGGGGAGACCGCCTTCGCGCCGCTGACCGGGTTCGCGCAGTTCGAGTCCGCCGTGTTGGGCGTCGCGGTCAATGAGGCTGCGGACCCCACCGCCTTCTCCTTCCAGGCCCAGGTCGACGACGGTCAGAGCCATACCTTGCTGGCGACCGTGACCCAGGCAGGCGCGGACGGGCCGGCGGCCGGCCCGCTGACGCATGGCGAGTCCGGCATGGTGTTCCTGGCCAATGGCGCCTTCGGCATCGTTGACAAGAAAGTCGAGGTCACGGGCGACGGGCAGTTGATCAATTTCGCGCGCACGCACGGCACGATCAACGTGGTGGATCTGGACGCCGACAAGGCGGCCCATGAGCACGGCAATACCCTGGTCATGGACTCTACCGATGTGCGGCAGATGTCGGATGTTGGGTCGGCCATGTCCCTGAGCAACGACGGCTTGTTGAACGGCGCGTTCCGCCAGTTGGTGGTACAGGGAGGCGAGCACGATGTGCTGCAGTTCGGCCAACTGGGCGGGGCGCGGTTCTGGACGGAAAGCGGCCAGATCCGAGGGAACGACGGCGCCGAATACACGGTGTTCACCGAATCCGCACTGGCGCTGCAGGTGATCGTGGACACCCACGTCGCGCTTGCGCTGGACAGCGCGTTGTATTCCAACGCCCATCCGGTCATCTGAGAGGGCTCCCATGCAAAGTCAATCTTCGGGAAGCATCAACTACTGGCCGGGCTTCGTGGACGCCTTCTCCAATCTGGTGCTGGCGCTGGTCTTCGTGATCGTGATCCTGGCCATGTCGCTGGGGATGTTCAGCGGCCTCATGGCCAAGATGGCGATCCAGCGCGCACTGGTGGAGCAGCGGCTGGACGAGTCGAAGAAGGCCCAGGCGGCGGGGGGCACGCCTCTGGCGGCCCCCGAAGGTGGCGGACGGGCGACGCCAGCGGAGGATCCGGATCTCCCGGATGCCGCTGACGGCGGGGATGCGCCGGCGGCGCCACCCGCGCCGCAAGCGTCGCCGTCGCCCGAACAACGGGCAAGCGATGCGGCAGCCATTCCGGCCGAGCCGGCGCCCGGCGTCGATGCCCGGCCGGAGTCTGGCGGGGTGGCCGGCGTTGAGCGAGAGGCGAACCTTCGGCAGCGGGACGAGGCGGCCGCCAGCGCCGTGGCGCAGGCGGATGCGCTGGAACACGCCATGTTGCGCCGGGAGAACGAAGATCTGCGGCAGGAGCTGGCAGCCTTGCGCAAGAAGCAGGCCGCGGCGGCGCAAGGGCCGGCAGGCGAAGGCTCCGGCCATCCGAAGGCCGCCGACAAGTTCGGGCCAATGATGCCGCAAGACGACCACAGTTTCCGCCAGCGGATCGAGGACGAGCTGCAACGCACGCTCAAGGAGTTCGAGGCGCGGCGCGACAGCGGCGCCAGCATCGACGTGGTGATCTATGTGCCGAACTACGCGCTGACCGAAAACAAGCGCACGGCTTTGTTCTATCTCATTTCTATCAAGGACTATTTGATGAAGCGGAAAGTGGCGCCCGGGCAGATCCGGATGCACATGGCCCCGGCGCCCGCCGGGCAGAAAGACATGACGGTCTCGATGTCCGTCGAGCCTTGAGGAGTCGACCATGATTCGTTTCCGATCGATACGCTGGCAAGTGGCGAAGGTGCTGTCGCCGCTGATCTGCGCGGCGGTGGCGTCGGCCATCTGGCCGGACCTGATCAAGCTGGCGTTGGGGTCCGGCCATGCCATCACCTTCGTGATCCTGACGGGGATCGCGGTGGGCACCCTGCTCATCGTCAACCAGAGCCTGCGGATCAATACGCGATGGGATGCCCTGAGGCGATTCATCGCCGAGGTAGAGGGCCAGGGCAAGGACTGGCGCACGCTGCCGTATGTCAAGACCACCCTGGGCAAGGTGCTGCTGCGTCAGGAAACGCTGGCGCTGGGGCAGGAGGCCCTGGAAAAGGACGTGCAGGACCTGCGGGTGCGGGTCTATCAAGCCCAGATATTGCCGGATTTCCTGGTCGGCCTGATGGTGGCGCTGGGCCTGGTCGGCACGTTCATCGGCCTGATCTATACGCTGGGCGATGTCGGCGCGATGCTGGCGGAACTGAACACGAACTCCGTCGACGGTTCCCAGGTCGAGCAGGTCTTCGGGCGCCTGGTGGCGCAGTTGCAGAGTCCGCTGACCGCCATGGGCACGGCGTTCGCGGCATCGTTGTTCGGCCTGGTGGGGTCGATCCTGCTGGGCCTGATGATGGTGCTGCTGCGGGGGCAGATCGAGGATTACATCCGCGCCGTCCGCAAGTTCATGCTGGAGTGCCTGGACGTTCGCAACCAGCGCCTGAGCATCATGCCTGGCGACGTGGTGAACGAGCAGATGCTGGCGCGCCAGGTGCACCACCTGGGCGAACTGGTTGAGCGGCTGGCACAGCGCCAGGCCGAAACGCTGCAGTCGCACGAGGCCTTGCAGCGGCAATTGGCGCAGGCGCGCGAACGCGACGAGCGCGTGCAGGCCCAGATCGAGACGCGCTTCGAGCAGATCGGCGACTGGCAGGACGCGGCGATCGCGCAGGTGAATACCGTCAAGGCGCGCTCCGACTCGATCGAGGAGGCGCTGACGCTGCTGATCGAGCGCGGCGGCGCGGTGGTCAGCGCGGTGCGGGCCCTGGCGGATGCGTCAACCGAGGAATCGGCCGAGCTGCGCCGCACCGCCGGCGTGCTGGCGGAGCTGGGCGACGCCCAGAAGGCACAGAGCCAGCTGCTGGATCAATGCGCGCAGGGGCTGGCCCAGGCGCCGCGAGTACTGGAAACGCTGCAGGCCTGGAACCAGGCGGTGGGGGCGCACCAGGATGCGCGCCTGCAGGGGTTCGAGACGCAGTTGCAGATGATCCGGGCGTTGCTGGAGCGCAGTCCGGTGGGCGCCTGATTGCCGGGGGCAAACACGCCGCCTGGGGCGGCGTGGATCAGAGCGGCAGCAGCGCCGTCGCTTCGATTTCCACCAGCATTCCGTCCAACGCCAGCCGCGGCACCGGGATCAGGGTGCAGGCGGGCGCCAGGTGGATGCCCCAGCGCGACTTGATCTCGTTGGAGAACAGCGCCAGGCGTTCCTGGCTGTGGTCGACCACCAGCACGGTCAGCTTGGCGACATCGAACAGGGTGGCGCCGGCCGCCTGCAGGGCGGTCTGGACGTTGTCCAGCGCCTGGCGCACCTGGGCCAGGAAGTCGGGTGAAAGCTCGCCCCGGGCGTTTTCGCCGCCCTGGCCGGCGGCGAACACCAGCCGGGCGGGCGTGTCGGCCACGGCGACGTGCGAGTAGCCGTTGGGACGGGGGTCGTACAGGCCGGGCGGGTTGATGAAGGCGAGCGAGGACAGGGCGGGGGTGATGCGGGACGACATGCGAAGGCTCCGTGGACAAGCGTAGTGACGAAACCACAGTATCGAACCTCAACCATGGTTGAGGTCAAGGCGACGGCCGTTGCCATCACTTGTCGGCCGGGCCGACGGATCAGGACAGGGTGCGCGGCGGCATCGCGGACAGGTCGGCCAGGCTCAGGCCGCAGCCCCGGGCGCGCTCGGCCAGGGTGGCGCTTTGTTCCAGCGCCCGCTTGCTTTCCAGCAGCAGCACGTCGAGCTGTTCGTCCAGCGATGACGCCATGGCCCAGGCCCGCTCGGTGAATTCGATGGAGAAGGCGTCGACACAGGCCTTGCAGATGGCCGTGCCGTTCCGTTCCAGCAGCGGGGCGCCTTGCGCCAGCGTCGAGAGGCAAAAATGACAGGCGAGGGCGCGGCTCATGCGGGGGGCTCGTGGTCGGGGGGAAGGCCGGCCGCAGGGGAGCGGGGCCTGACCTTCTGGACAACGGCCGATCGGGCGCAGTCTTAAATCGGCGCGCCCGCGTCATTGGCCCTTTTTCAGTTCACGTAGGCCGGCCGCAGCGGCGCGGCGATGGCCTGCGGCGTGACGTCGATCACCGTCCCGGCCGGCAGCTTGAAGAATGCGGCGGTGGCCGCCAGGCGCTTGGCCTGTTCCTCCAGCGACGAGGCCGCCGCCGCCGCTTCCTCGACCAGGGCGGCGTTCTGCTGGGTGACGTCGTCCATCTGGGTCACGGCGCCGTTGATCTGGTCGATGCCGACGGACTGCTCGGTCGAGGCTTCGGTGATTTCCGCCATGATCTGGGTGACGCGCTGCACCGAGGCCACGATTTCCTGCATGGTGTCGCCGGCGGCGCGGACCTGTTCGGCGCCGCTTTCGACGTTGCTGGAGGACTGTTCGATCAGGTCCTTCACTTCGCGGGCGGCCTGGGCGCTGCGCTGGGCCAGCGTGCGCACCTCGCCGGCGACCACCGCGAAGCCCTTGCCCTGCTCGCCGGCGCGGGCGGCCTCGACCGCCGCGTTCAGGGCCAGGATGTTGGTCTGGAAGGCGATGCCGTCGATCACCGAGACGATCTCCGAGATGCGGCGCGAACTTTCCGAGATGCGGGTCATGGTCTGGACCACCTGGCCGACCACCTCGCCGCCGCGCAGGGCGATGCCGCGGCTCTCGGCCGCCAGGGTGTTGGCCTGGTGCGCGTGTTCGGTGTTCTGCTTGACGGCGGTGGCCAGTTCTTCCATGGATGCGGCGGTCTCTTCGAGCGAGGCGGCCTGTTCCTCGGTGCGCGCCGACAGGTTGGTGTTGCCCGAGGCGATTTCGGCCGCGCCGGCGTTGATCTCGGTGACGCTGCGGCGCACTTCGCTGACGGTGCGGGTCAGGCTCTCCTGCATGCGCTTGAGCGCCGTGAACAGCACGCCGATCTCATTGTTGGAATTGACCGTGACGCGCTGGGTCAGGTCGCCGGAGGCGATGCGGTCGAAATGCACCGCGGCGTCCTTGAGCGGTTGCAGCACCTGGCGGCCGATGAAGCGCCAGCAGCCCAGCGCCAGCGCGGCGGCCAGCGCCAGCATGATGATCGTGGACAGCTCGGCCCGTTCGTAGCGCAGGTCGGATGCGGAATTGATCGCGGCGCTGCGGCGCTCGGTGTGCGCCAGGAAGGCGGCCACGCGTTCGGCGAAGCGGGCGTCGGCGCCGCGGGTCTCGACCACGGCGGCGGCATAGCCGTCGGCGGATTGTTTCTGCAGCGCCTGCTCCAGCGCCTCGATGCTGCGCACATAGGCGGTGAAGACGGCGTCCAGTTCGCTGGCCAGCTTCAGGCCGGCCTCGGTGCTCTTGGGCACGCTCTGGTAGATGGCGAAGTGCTTGCGCGCTTCCCGCAGGTGCTGGTTGGCCTGGTCGATGCTGCCCTGGGATTGGCTGCCCTTGCCGGACACGATGTCCAGGTAGGCGGCCACCAGGGTCAGGCGGCTGCGCAGCAGCAGCGTCTGCGTCTCGTACAGCGGCCGGGTCTGTTCGGCGGCGACCGCGTTCAGGTCGTCCACCGCGATGTCGGCGTCCCTGGCATACAGCCAGCCCATGCCGGTGGCGGTTGCCAGCGCCAGGACGAAGATGGCCAGGACGGCCAGCAGGCCGGTGCGGATCTTCAGGTTCTTCAACATGGTGGGAGCTCCTGTGTGTGTCTTGGGGCGACCCGTCAAAGCGTGGTCTCGGAAAATCCGCTTGACTGTAAATTTAAATTACATATTTAACAATTGATCATTTTTCACCGGGGCATTCTGGTTTTGGCAATGCCCGGGTCTAGAACTGTTGCGGCGCGTCGCTGCGGATGAAGCGCAGGAAGCGATGGGCGGCATCCGACAGGGGGCGCGAGGCGTGGGTCTGGAACTGGAGTTGACCCGCGTTGAGCAGCGTGTCGTTGATGGGGCGGCAGATCAGCCTGCCGGCTTCGAGCTGGTCGGCGACGGTCAGGCGGGCGCAGAGGGTGATCGCGTCGCCGGTAAGGACATAGTGGCAGGCGGCGTCCGGCTGGTTGGACGTGAAGGCGGGCGACAGCGTGATGTTGTACAGGCTGCAGGCCATGTCCAGCACCTGCCGCAAGGCGCTGCCGCCATGGGGCAGCGCAAGGGGATAGGCGGGCAGCTGGGTGATGTGCAGGGACTCGAAGGCGGCGAGCGGGTGGCCCGGACGCATCACCGCGACGATTTCGGCGGGATGCGCATGGATCACCGCGATGTCCTTTTCGGCGGTATGGCTGTAGGTCACGCCGATATCGGCCTGCGCCGAGCGCACGCGCTCGGCCACCAGGCCGGCATCGAGGATGTGCAGGCTGAAGCGGACCGAGGGGTGTTCGGCCTGGAAGGCGGCGAATTTGCGCGGCAGGGCGTAGGCGGCAAAGCCGGGGGCGCCGGCGATTTTCACGGTCTGGGTGTAGCGGCCATTCTGGCCATGGATTTCGGCATAGGTGCGGGCGGCGTCGGCTTCGACGCGGCGCGCGTGGTCGGCCAGGATGCGGCCGACCTCGGTCACCCGCATGCCCTTGGGATGGCGTTCGAACAATTGGTTGTGCAGGCGCTGTTCCAGGCCGGCGATCTGCCGGCTGACGGCGGAACTGACGACGTTGAGGCGCGCGGCGGCGCCATTGACGGATCCAGTGTCGACGACGGTGAGGAAGTAACGAAGCGCGGTGCTGTCGAATTGGAATCGCTTCATTGGTATGAGTGCCGTAAATCGCAGTGTCGAGTCCGGGCGGCGGGCGACCGCCGCAAACGGCGCGGGCGGCGGCGGCCCGGGGGCGGCCGCGTGCCGTGGCGTCTTGTGGACGCCGTGGCCACGGCGTTGGGCCACGGAAGCGAGGGCGGTTTGCGCCGCGGGGGACAGGCGCGCCATCCGGTGGGCCGGTGCGCCGGGATGCCCGCCCCGGGCCTGCGGGACAGGCGATGGGCCAGACGTGGAATTTATTCCAGCAACACCTTTTGCCACAATCGCAAATTTATCAATATTGCATTCTAATTTCGGCAATAAGGCGCAAGGCGGGCCGCTGCGGACGGGCGGGGCGCGGCGGCGAAAAAAAAGCGCGCCGGCAGGCGCGCTCGAGAGCGGAGGGAAACGGCGTCGCGCGGCTCAGTCAACCACGAAGCCGCCGGGCCCGGTCTGGCCGAGCAGTTCGCGCGCGCATTGCACCGCCTCATGGGGCGTGGCCACCGCCAGGAACGGCATGCCGAAGGCGCGCGCCATTTTCTCGCCGCGCTTGCGGATCTTGTCGAGCGCGCCGGCGTCGCGTTCGACGGCGATGAAGGCGCGGCAGCGGGCCTTCAGGCGCGGCATGTTGCTGGTCTGCCATTCGATCATGGCCTTGCGGTCGTCGTGGCTGGCCTCGCTGCGCATGTCCGGCACCACCATGACGAAGGTCTGCGGGTTGTCGACCAGCATTTCCATCTCGCGGATCCAGCTGGCGGAATAGCCTGCCGGGGCGCTGCCATGCCTGGCGGTGACGATGGGGAATTGGGACAGGTCGTGGAAGAAAAACTGATCGCGGTTCATTCGAATTCTCCAATGGAAGGGGCGGGCGTGTCCTTGTGGCAGCCGCAGCCGCCGTAAAGCACCAGACTGTAGGAATCCAGCGCGAAGCCGCTGTCCCTGGCGATCTTGCGCACCAGTTGCGCCATGGCGGTGTCGCTGGACTCCTGGATGCGGCCGCAATGGCGGCAGACCAGGTGGTCGTGGTGTCCCTTGTCGTTCAGTTCGTACACGGTCGAGTGCGAATCGAGCTGAGTACGTTTGAGCAGTCCGGCGTCCTCGAGTTGCGTGATGACGCGATAGACCGTGGCCAGGCCGATGCTGCTGTGTTCCGAGATGAGGTTGCGGTAGATGTCCGCCGCGCTCAGGTGCTGGTCCGCATGCTGGTGGAAGATGTCCAGGATCTTCAGGCGTGGGAAGGTGGCCTTGATGCCGGCCACGCGCAACCGGGTGTGGTCCATGATGATTCTCCATTCCGGGGCGGATGCCCGAATGATGAGAATGATGTACATTTTCAAAAAGCCCCGCTAACGGGAACCCGTCAACCTGTAGCTCAAATCTGCCAACCATGTCCGACATGGTCGTGGTCCACCACGCTCTCCCCGACGTCCTGCTGACGCCTTTCAGCATCCAGCATCCGCGGACGTCCAAAGGCATTTCCGTGCCAGACCATGCCCACGACGAGGGCATGCTGGTGCTGGTGCATGCCGGCCTGGTGCTGGTGCAGGCCGGCAAGCAGGTGTGGACGGTATTGCCCGGCAGCCTGGGCTGGATTCCGCCCGGCGTGCAACACGCTGCCCGCTGGTTCGGCGAGGCGCGCGGCTCGTTCCTGTACGTGCGGGCCGATGCCTGCGCGCGCCTGCCCGATCACTGCCGCTCCTGGCCGTCGTCGCGGCTGATCGACGCCCTGGTCGAACGTTTCACCACGAGTCCGTCCGGCGCGTTGTCGGAGGCTTACCTGGAACAGCTGTTCGATGTCCTGCTGGCCGAGATCGCGCAGCGCGAACACGCTTCCGTGCTGCTGCCGATGCCGGCCGATCCGCGCCTGCAGGACCTGGCCAATTCGCTGCTGGGCAAGCCGGACGACACCTCGGGCATCGACGAATGGGCCCAACGCCTGAACATGTCGTCGCGCACCCTGATGCGGCGCTTTCGCCAGGAAACCGGCGTCACGCTGGGCCAGTGGCGCCAGCAGGCGCGGCTGCTGCGCGCGCTGGAAATGCTGTGCCGCGGCGGTTCGGTGACCGAAGCCGCGCTGTCGGTGGGCTATGAAAGCACCAGCGCCTTCATCGGCAGCTTCCGCACCACGTTCGGCATGACGCCGACGCGTTACCTGGCCGGCCGCGAGTAAGCACACGCCAGCGCGCCGGCCGGCAGGCAGGCGTGGCGGGTCCCGAAGGACCCGCATCCGGGCCGGCGGAGCGCCTCCCCAGCCTTTACGGATCTTCACTTTTTCCCGACAGATTTGCGGATCTTCCCGCGCGCCCCTTGCCTACCATGGCGCCAGGGTAGGACAGGTCTTCTCGTCCCGCCCTCCATGCATCAAGGGTGTTCCATGACTTGCCAATCATTCCTCGTTCTCCCGCCGGCCGGGAGCGCCGGCGGCGCCGTGGCGCCGGCTCCGGTTATCGCTTTCGCCCAGATCCTGGCGCGCCTGCTGGCGGCCACGCGCAGCGCCTGGCAGCTCGATGCCGTGGCCGGGAGCGCGCCGTGACGACGCCCCGCACCGGTGCGCTGCTGATCCATGGCCTGGGCGGCACCGAATTCGACATGGGCTCGCTGCACAAGGTGCTGGCGCGCGCTGGCGTGGAAACCCATGGCGTGACGCTGCCCGGGCACGCGGGGCGGCCGGAGGACCTGCTGGACGTGCGGGTCGAGGATTGGATGGACGTGGTGACCCGCCGCTACCGCGAGCTGTGCGCGCAGTACGAGGTGGTGCATGTGATCGGCATGTGCCTGGGCGCGCTGCTGGCGGTGGAACTGTGCAAGCGCGAGTCGCACACCCGCGGCGCGCTGGTGTCGCTGTCGGCGCCGGTGTTCCTGGATGGCTGGAGCACGCCCTGGTACCGGGCGCTGCGCTATCTGCTGTACCACGTGCCGGGTGTGCCGCGCCGCATCCGCGTCGAAGAAGAGGATCCCTACGGCGTCAAGAGCGAGCTGGTGCGCGCCTTCATCAAGGCCGGATTCGCGCGCGGCGACGGCTTTCACTACCAATGGGTGCCGCTGGCCTGCGTGCGCCAGGTCGACCGGCTGCGCGGCATGGTCAAGCGCGGACTGGAGCGCATGCGTTGCCCGACGCTGGTGATGCACGCGGTCGAGGACGAACTGACCAGTCCGCGGTCGGCGCGGCTGCTGGGCGCGCGCATTCCCGGGGCGTCGGTGGTATTGCTGCGGGACAGCTATCACATGATCTGCGTCGACCATGAACGTGAGCGTGTGATGCAGAACGTGCTGGCCTTCCTGGGCAAGGATCCGGGCATCGTGCGGGTACGGCGACGCGCCGGCGAGCCCCGGCGCGAGCGCGGCGAAGCGGCGCCGGTCGAGGCGGACGGCCTGCTCGCGGCCGCCCGCTAGCGCGCGGTCGATCCGGACAGGCGCGGCGGCGCGCCCGCTCAGGCGGCGGCGGGCTGGTCGGGCTGGTTGGGGTGGGACGGGCCCTGCGGGTCGTTTTCGGCGTCTGGGCGCGGCGGCACCGGCGCCAGGCCCAGCGCCAGCCGCAGGCGCTGGCAGTCGGGGTTGGGCGAGCCGTCAGGCTGCCAGATGTCGAATTCGCGGCAGGGCGTGGGGCGATTTTCGTAGATGGCGCAATGGATGCCCGGCCGGCCCAGTTCGCCGCGCAGCGAAATGCAACGGCCGCCGCCCATCTCGGTGCCTTTCATGCAGGCGCGCAGCGGGCTCATCTGGGTGACCAGATCCAACGGCACCTGGCCGCCGTTTTCTCCGGCCAGTTCACCGATATAGAACGACACCCGGAAATGGGAACAACAGGCGCCGCAGTCCAGGCAGGGATTGGTGGCGGGGTTGTTGTCGCCGGCCAGCAGGGCGGGCGACACGAGGGTCAGGGCGGCTGTCTCGAGCAGGGACATGGCGGTGGATCCGAAAACCCGTCCCGGCCCCGGCTCGGACGCAAAACGGGCTTGCATGCCGCAAGCCCGCCAGGCCGATCCGGGAGGGCGCGCGGACACGGCCGGCGCGGGATCAGGGGTGGAAATAGTAGCTGGATTCGACTTGCGGCCGCTACGACTTTTTTCGGGGACGTTGCTGCGGTAGCATCGGGGACCCGACAGCCGCCAGGACCCATTCCATGACCGCCAACTCCGACTTTTCCGACGGCCTCGCCCGCTGCGGCTGGGTCGACACCTCCCCCGAATACATCGCGTACCACGACACCGAATGGGGATTTCCCCAGGGCGACGACCGCGCCCTGTTCGAGCAGCTGTGCCTGGAGGGATTCCAGTCCGGCCTGAGCTGGCGCACCATCCTGAACAAGCGCGAGGCGTTCCGCCGCGGTTTCGCCGGCTTCGATCCGGCCAAGGTCGCGCGCTTTGACGAAACGCGGATCCAGGCGCTGCTGGCCGACGCCGGCATCGTGCGCCATCGCGGCAAGATCGAGGCCGTCATCAACAACGCCGGGCGCGCGCTCGAGATGATCGAGCGCGAAGGCTCGCTGGGGGCGTTCCTGTGGCGCTTCGAGGCGCCGCCGGGGGCGGCGTCCACGCGGGGCGCATCGACCTCGGCGCAATCCGAGGCCTTGTCCAAGGCGCTCAAGAAGCTGGGCTGGAAATTCGTCGGGCCGACCACCGTGTACGCGTTCATGCAGTCGGTGGGCATGGTCAACGACCACCATCCCGATTGCCATTGCCACGGTCCGAGCGAACGGGCCCGCAAGGCATTCCGGCGGCCGGCCTAGAGGCGCCGGACCGGGCCTTGGGCCGGCAGCGTGGCGGCCCCCCGAGGCGCCGCCACGTCGCAGCCTGTCTTAACGGGCGGCCGCCTGCGCGGCCGGCGCTCCTTGCATGACGGAAGCCGCGCCGGGGATGCAGTAGCGGCCTTCGCGATAGGCCCAGCTGGGCCACAGCGCGTGCGCCAGCGCTTCCTCGGCCAGTTCGGGATCCAACGGCGCCGGCGTGTAGTCTTCCGGCGCGGTGTAGCGGTATTGCACCGGCGCCTTGTTCGGCGCCAGCACCAGCAGGTCGTTTTCCTTCAGATAGCCGTAGGTGTTGTCGTACTGCATGATGGCGCGCCCCGGCGCGCTGCGGGTCAGGTCGTGGCCCAGCATCGGGTGTTCGGTGTCGACGCCGATCAGCGACAGCAGCGTCGGCGCCAGGTCGATCTGGCTGATCAGGCGGTCATCGCGCCGCGCTTCGATGCCGGCGCCCAGGATGACGGCCGGAATATGGAAATGGCGCACCGGCACCAGGCTGGCGCCGAACACGCGCGAGTCATGGTCGGCGGCGATCAGGAAAACCGTATTGTCCCAGTAGGGCGCGGTCTTGGCGCGCTCGAAGAAACGGCCCAGCGCCCAGTCGGCGTAGCGCACGGTGTTCTCGACCGTGGCCGGATTGCCCTCGGTCTGGATGCGGCCCGCCGGATATTCCCATGGCGAATGGTTCGAAACGCTGAAGGCCAGCGTGAAGGTGGGCTGGTCGCCGTCCTCGCGCAGCAGGCGGTCGAGCTGGTTGAACATGTCCTCGTCCGACGCCCCCCAGGTGCCGACGAAGGCGGGATCGACGAAGTCCTCGCGGTCGACGATCTGCTTGAAACCGTTGCCCAGGAAGAAGCCCTTCATGTTGTCGAAGTGCGATTCGCCGCCATAGATGAAGCGTGAATGGTAGCCATGGCGGCCCAGCAGGTCGGCCAGCGAGAAGAAACCGCGCTGCGAGCGCGGCAGCTTCAGCACCGCTTGCGCCGGGGTCGGCAGGAAGCCGGTCACCACCGCCTCCAGGCCGCGCACCGAGCGTGTGCCGGTGGCGTAGGCGCGGGTGAAGGTCCAGGCCTCGCGCGCCAGCGCGTCGAGTTCGGGCGTCAGGTCCATGCCGCCCAGGCCGGCGCTGTATTGGGCGCCCAGGCTTTCTTCCAGGATGATCACCAGGTTGAGCGGGCGGGCGGTCTTGCGGCTGGCAGGCTGGCGATGCAGGCTGGGATGGTCGGCGTTGGCCGGCGGGTAAGGCAGGCCGGCTTGCGCCAGCACGCGGCGATGCATGTCGTCGTCGTCCATGCCGCCGTACACGGCGGAGGCCGACTTTTCGTTCTTCATGCTGTAGACGGCGTAGAACACGTTGTACAGCGAGTTCAGCGCCAGGGTGTTGAGCATGCCGTCGGAGCTGTAGGCGACCGAGGACGGATTGATCGGGCGGTGGCCCAGCGTGCCGCGGATCGCCAGGATGACCACGGCCAGGATCGCCAGGCTGGCCAGCGGCATCTGCCACCAGGCCAGCGGCGCGTCGGGCACGGCATGGCCGAACAGCGTGTAGGCGCCCCAGCCGATCAGCCCCAGGGCGCCGAAACCGCCCAGCAGCGCGCCCTTGTAGCCGCGCCACAGCATGCCGGAGACCTCGCGCGGGTGCTTCAGGTATTCGACGAACAGCCGGTTGGGGCGGGTGTCATATTCGAGAATGAACGGCGGGGTGGCGACTTCCAGGAACGCCAGCAGGATGAAGGCGACCAGATACCAGATGCCGGCGGCGGTGGCGGCGAAGGGCAGGTGGCCGAACCAGGGCGACAGCACCGCCGGCAGCGCCGCCATCACGCCGATCTGGTGGGCGTCGATGCGCAGGCCGCCCAGCAGCAGGGGCACCAGCCCGCCGGCGTTGCGCACGCGCTGCCATTGCCATGCGGCCAGGGCCAGGCGGCTGACGGTCAGCAGCGCAAAGGCCGCCACCACGAAGATCAAGCTTGAATGCCGCATCGGGCCTCCAGGTAGTACTACGATTGCGCGCCCAGGGGGGCGGCGGGTCGATCGCCCCGGGCATTTGAACAGCGCCGGCGTCAAAAATTCGGTATGGATTATTCCTTCCATGCCGGCGAAACCCTCGGTCCGGCCTGGCCGCTTTGTAACTTTTGCCGACGGGTCTCTCTGTGACACGGAAAAATCCGTACACATTATCAGGCCGGCAAGCTTAACCCGCCCGGCGCGGCGCGCTACCCTTGAGGGTAAATAGGGCCGGGACATCCACGCCCCGGTGGCAACGGCAAGGATGATAACGATGACGCGCACAACAAAAATAGCGGTCGGAATCGTCGGAGGGCTGGCCCTCCTGGCGGCGGTATTGGTGGTGGTGGTCGCCACGTTCGACTGGAATCGTGCCAGGCCGATGATCAATGAGCGCGTCAGCGCGGCCATCGGGCGGCCCTTTGCCATCAATGGCGATCTCAGCGTCGACTGGGCGCGGGAGCCGGACGAGGGGGGATGGCGCGCCTGGGTGCCGTGGCCGCATGTGGTGGCCAATGACATCAGCATCGCCAACCCCGACTGGGCCAAGGCGCCTGAATTCGCCACGCTCAAGCGCGGCGAATTCAGCCTGTCGCCCCTGCCGCTGTTGCGCCAGCGGGTGGTGATCCGGCGCATCCAGCTGACGGAGCCCGCCGCCGACCTGGAGCGCCTGGCCGACGGCCGCGCAAATTGGGTCTTCACCCTGCCCGAGAGCGGCGAGCCTTCGCCCTGGGTGCTGGACATCAACGAGATCGGCTTCGACAAGGGCAGTGTCGGCCTGACCGACGCGATCCTGCAGGCCGACCTGACCGTGCTGGTCGACCCGCTGGGCAAGCCGGTGCCCTTCGCCGACGTGGCCGGGGCGGCCTTCGTGCCGGAGGACGCCGCCGCCGCGTCGCCGCGTGATTACGTATTCGGCTGGAAGGTCAAAGGCAAGTACAAGGGGTTGCCGACCCAGGGCGAGGGCAAGGTGGGCGGCATGCTGGCGCTGCAGGACCCCAGGCAGCCCTTCCCGGTGCAGGCCGACGTGACGATCGGCGGCACCAAGGCGGCCGTGACCGGCACCCTGACCGACCCGGCCAACCTGGGGGCGCTGGACCTGCGCCTGAAGCTGTCGGGCGGCTCGATGGCGCAGCTGTATCCGCTGACCGGCGTGACGCTGCCCGATACGCCGCCGTATTCCACCGACGGCCACCTGGTGGCCAAGTTGCGCAATGCCGGCGGAGCGGTGTTCGACTATCGGGATTTCAACGGCCGCGTCGGCAGCAGTGATCTGCATGGCGACCTGTCGTTCTCGCTGGCGGCGCCGCGTCCCAAGCTGACGGGCAAGCTGTCGTCCAAGCAACTGCGCATGGCCGACCTGGGGCCGCTCATCGGGGTGCAGTCGGGCAAATCGGCGCCGGCCCAGGACAAGCCCAAGGACGCGCCGGCCAAGCCGCCCGGCGGCAAGGTGTTGCCGGTCCAGGAGTTCCGCACCGACCGTTGGCGCGACATGGACGCCGACGTGGCGCTGGAGGCGGGCCGCATCGTGCACGACGCCAAGCTGCCACTGTCCGACCTGTCGGTGCATCTGGTGCTGCAGGATGGCCAATTGACGCTGGACCCGCTGCGCTTCGGCATGGCGGGCGGCAGCATGGCCGCGACGGTGCGGCTGGACGGCTCGAAGGCGCCGTTGACCGGGCGCGTGGAAATGCATGCGCGGCGGCTGCGCCTCAAGCAATTGTTCCCCGCCGCGGAGTCGATGCAGAAGACGCTGGGTGAATTGAACGGCGATCTGGCGCTGGCGGGCACGGGCAATTCGGTGGCCGCGTTGCTGGGATCGGCCGATGGCGATGTGAAGATGCTGGTCAACGATGGCGTGATCAGCCGCAGCCTGATGGAGATCGCCGGGCTGAACGTGGGCAACTACGTCGTCTCCAAGCTGTTCGGCGACGACGAGGTCAAGATCAACTGCGGCGCCGCCGACCTGGAGATGAAGCGCGGCGTCATGACGCCCCGCGTGTTCGTGTTCGACACCGAGAACGCGCTGATCAACATCACGGGCACCACCGATTTCAAGAACGAGAAGCTCGACCTGGACATCACGCCCGACAGCAAGGGGTTCCGCATCTTCTCGTTGCGTTCGCCGCTCTACGTGCGCGGGACGTTCGGCAAACCCGATGTGGGCGTGCATGTGGGGCCGCTGGCCGCGCGGGGCGCGGGCATGGTGGCGCTGGGCGTCATCCTGACGCCCGCGGCGGGCCTGTTGGCGCTGATCGCGCCCAGCACGACCGACGACAATTCCTGCGGCACGCTTCTCAAGCAGATGCGCACGCCGCCCAAGGCGCCGGCGCCCAAGGGCAAGTAGCCAGCTTCAGCGCGGCAGCGCCATGCGCGCGCCGTCAGGCGCCTGGTTGTCGGCCACGCAGACGGCATTGCGGCCGTGGTTCTTGGCGTAGTACAGCGCCCGGTCGGCGCGCTGGATGACTTCGTCCAGCGTGGCGCCGTGCTCGGGGTAGCAGGCCACGCCGGCCGACAGCGTCACGGGCGCGGGCAGGCCGTCGTCGGCGCCCAGCCGCGCCAGTTTCTGGCGCAAGCGTTCGGCGGAGGCCACCGCCGCCGCCAGCGGCGCGCCCGGCATCAGCATGACGAATTCCTCGCCGCCGCTGCGGGCCACGGTGTCGCCCCGGCGCGAGCCCTCGGTCAACAGCGTCGCCAGTACCCGCAAGGCCTGGTCGCCGGCGGCGTGGCCGTAGCGGTCGTTGATGTTCTTGAAATGGTCGATGTCCACCGCGACGATGGCCAGCGGCGTTTCGGCGGCCTGCAGCAAGGCCATCGCCTCGTTCAGTCCGCGACGGTTCAGCAGGGCGGTGAGCGTGTCGGTGGTGGAGGCGCGGCGCAGGTCGCGGATCTTGTGCTGGATCGACGTCAGCCCCATCAGCAGCGCGCGCTTGAGCTGCGAGGCCTCGAAATACCAGGAACGCACCTTGCGGATGCGTTCGGCCGAATCGGGGTCCTGCATGCGCCTGGCGATGCCGGCCAGTTCGCCGAGCGGGCGGGCGATCCAGCGCGACAGCAGCCAGAGCAGCACGATGGATAACAGCAGCAGCGGCAGCGTGTTGCGCGCGGTCGCCATCAACAAGTCGTTCAGCGGCAGCAGCGTGCTGGCCACCGGCCGTTGCGCGATGATGGTCCAGCCGGTGCTGGGCACCGGCGCGTAGCCGGCGAGCAGGGCGGTGCCGCTGGCGTCGGTGAAGCGCAGCTCGCCGGTCTCGCCGCGCAGCGCGCCCGCCAGCGCGCCCTTGTCGGCGGAGGCGTGCCCCAGCCGGCTGCGGTCGGGGTGGTAGATCAAGGTGCCGTCGCGCGACAGCACGTACAGGAATCGTCGCGGTTGAAGTGCTGGCCCAGCAGCCGGTCGAGCACGTTGTCTTCGTGCAGGTAGAGCGTGCCGGCGACATAGCCGAGATAACGATAGTCGCGCGAGAAAATGGGATGGGTGTAGAGGATCAGCCAGCGGCCGTTGCTGGCCTGGAACGGTTCGCTGATGAAGGGGCGGCGCGTGGTCAGCGCGATCCTGGCGGCGTCGCTGGTCATCTGCTGGCCCATCAGTTGCGGATACGAGGTCGACACCGCCAGCACCTTGCCTTGCGGCGACACGACGAAGCTGGAATTGAAGTGTCCCAGTTGCTCCTCCAGGCGGCGGGCTTCCGACGCCATCAGTTGCGGCTGGGTCTCCATGTCGGCCAGCACGTCGGCGCTGTAGGCCAGGTGGCGCCGCAGGTCGCTCAGGAAATACTCGGTGGTGGCGGCCAGTTTGGCGGCGTAGACGCGATTGCTTTCCAGCGCGTTGTGCAGCAGCAGGTCGCGTTGCACCAGGTAGCTGGCGTGCAGCCCCGCCGCCAGCACCAGGAAGATCGACAGCAGGCTGATCCAGAGGATGAGGCGCCGTAGGTCGATGCGGAGCATGGAAGAATCCGTCAGGCGTGGATCCGGCCAGGTGGCGGGCCGGAAGGGGGGGCGCCGCCTGTGAGCGCGTCCCAGGCACACATCGCCTGGCGCGCCACGGCTTGCAGGGTCTTGCGGCTGGCGCCATCGCGCGCCTGGATCGACATTCCGTGAAGGATCGTGGTGTAGAAGGCGGCCAGCCCTTTCAGGTCGGCGCCGGCCGGCAGTTCGCCCGCGGCGGCCGCGGCGGTCAGGCGGGCCAGGATGCGGCTTTGCATCTCGCGGCGGTTGTCGCCCAGAAATGTGCCGACGTCGTCATGGCTTTCGGCGCCCGAGGGGGCGCCCAGCACGATCAGGCAGCCAGGCGGCGCGCCGGGTGTGGTGAAGCGTTCGGCTGCCGCCAGCAGCATGCCGCACACGCCTTCGCGGGCGGTGGCGCCGGCGGCCAGCGCGCGACGCGAGGCGGCGCCGTCGGTGTCGCGGTACAACTGCACCGCTTCGCGAAATAGCCCTTCTTTTGAGCCGAATGCGCCATAGAGACTGGGCGAGTTGATGCCCATCGCAGCCGTCAGATCGGTCAGCGATGCTCCTTCATATCCCTTCGACCAGAAGACTTCCATGGCCTTGCGCAAGGCCTGGGCTCGGTCGAAGTTCCGGGGGCGCCCACGTTCTGCCATATGTCCGCGATTTTACTCGGGACGGGTATTTTGTGTTGATCGATAAGAAAATCATTGACGACCGGTGCCGCGGCATCGGATGATATTTGTACTGATCACTACAAATTGAGGTTGACCCATGCAGAATCTGAGCGGAAAAGTCGCTTTCGTGACCGGCGGCAGCCGCGGCATCGGCGCGGCGATCGTGCGGCGTCTGGCGGCGGACGGCGCCGACGTTGCCTTCACCTATGTCAGCGCCGCGTCGCGCGACACCGCCGCCGCGCTGGCTCGCGAACTGGAGGCCGGCGGCCGCCGCGCGCGGGCCATCCAGGCCGACTCGGCCGATCCGGCGCAGGTGCGGCGGGCGGTCGAGCAGGCCATCGCCGAACTGGGCCCGGTGGACGTGCTGGTGAACAACGCCGGCATTTTCCTGGCCGGCCCGCTGGGCGAGGTCACGCTGGATGACTACGAACGCACGATGAACATCAATGTGCGCGCGCCGTTCGTCGCCATCCAGGCGGCGCAGGCCGCGATGCCGGATGGCGGCCGCATCATCAACATCGGCAGCTGCCTGGCCGAGCGCTCGGGGCGCGCCGGCGTGACCTTGTATTCGGCCAGCAAGTCGGCGCTGCTGGGCATGACCCGCGGCCTGGCGCGTGATCTGGGCGCGCGCGGCATCACCGCCAACGTGGTGCACCCGGGGCCGATCGATACCGACATGAATCCGGCCGATGGCGAGCGCGCGGGCGATCTGGTCGCGGTGCTGTCGCTGCCGCACTACGGCGAAGTGCGGGATATCGCCGGCATGGTGGCCTTCCTGGCCGGGCCCGATGGCCGCTACGTGACGGGCGCGAGTCTGGCGGTGGACGGGGGTTACGCGGCCTGAGGGCGACGGTGCAAGCGGCTTGCACCGCGCTCGGACGCCCGTCCTGGGGACCGTGCTGTCGAGGGGGCCGGCGACTTTTTTGTGGATGATTGGCCACCGACTTGCACATTTAAAAAAAGCTCTCTATAATCTCGCTTCTTCGCTGATCAAACACAACGAAACGCAGCGGAAGCAAGCCAGAGCGCAATGCGAAAGCGATGTTTCCCAGCCGGATTTGTGGATGAACATGCAGGGCTGTTAGCTCAGTTGGTAGAGCAGCGGACTCTTAATCCGTAGGTCGAGTGTTCGAGCCACTCACAGCCCACCAGAATTCTCAAGTAGTATCAAGCGTAAAGCCCACCGGAAACGGTGGGCTTTTTGCGTTTCGTCCCGTTGGACTGCATGAAGTCTGGAATCCCTATGTACGACATCATCGGTGACATTCACGGCGAAGACCAGAAACTGAAGGGCCTGCTGCGCCATCTCGGGTATGTGCCGGCCGGGAAGGGCTACAAGGCTCCCCAAGGCCGGCAGGCCGTCTTCCTGGGCGACCTGGTGGATCGAGGCAAAGGGCAGCGCCGGGTCCTGGAAATCGTACGGGCCATGATGGATGACGGCCAGGCCCTTTGCATCATGGGCAACCACGAGTTCAACGCCATCGGCTACGTCACCGAGGATCCGCACCGTCCAGGCGAGTGCCTGCGGCCCAATCGTGGCGATTCGGAGAAAAGCCGGAAGAATCGCAAGCAGCACGGTGCCTTTATCAGCCAGATTGGCGAAGGCAGCCCGGAGCATGTTGCCTGGGTTGCCTGGTTCCGCCAATTGCCGCCCTATCTGGACTTGGGCGGCATTCGTGCCGCGCATGCCTGTTGGGACGATGGCGCCGTCAAGACGTTGAACGATGCGGGCTGGCTGCCAGGAAAACCGCTGGATGACGCCCTGCTGGTAGCCACTCACCAAAAGGGCTCGGCGCTGGAGCAGGCGAGAAAGCGGCTCACTTCAGGCGTGGAGCTGGCGTTGCCCGATGGCCGCTACATAGAGGACAAGGAGGGGCACCGCCATTACGAGGTGCGGCTGGCCAATTGGCGCGATTGGGCGAGCGCTTTGCATGAGGTCGCCCTGGTGCCGGCGGGCCAAGAGGCGCAGATCCACGGCTTGGCATTGCCCGGGGACTTCGATCGGACACCCATCACCGGTGCGCCTGTTTTCATCGGCCATCATTGGTTCAAGGGCCCGCCCCGGATCGAGAGTGCGAAGCTGGCCTGCCTGGACTGGTCGGCCGCGGCGGGCGGACCGCTGGTGGCGTACCGATGGGATGGCGAAGCGACCTTGTCCAATGACAAGCTGGCCTGGGAAAGGGGATAGCGTGGCCGCCGCGTCGCAGCGGCCCGTTCCTGCCACTGACACGCCGCCGGATATCTCGAGCGCCACCCTTGGGTGGCGCTTGTCATTGCGCGTCCGTCTCTCGGTTGAGATCGAGAATCGCGAGTCGTGCCTTTGACGCGCCGCCGCGGGCTAGAAATTCCGCGCCATTGCGATCGCCTCGGCCTTGCCCTGTTCGATGGTCGCGGGGGCCAGGGCGTCCCAGGTGTGTTCGACCTGGATGCGCCGAATGTCGGTCACGCCGATGAAGGCCAGCCAGAAATCGAGATAATCGGCCTGGTGGGTGAACCCGGGGGTGTCGCCGCCAGCCGCCTTGTCCTGGCTCTGGCCGCGCACGTGGATGACCAGCGCCCGCGTGATCTGCAATAGCGGGCCGTAGGACTTGCCGTCGAAGCTGAAGAGCAGGTTGCGCTGGCTGACCAGATCGATCAGTTGCTTGAGCTTGTAGGGATAGCCGAAGTTCCACATGGGCACACCGATGACGATGCGGTCGGCTTGCTGGAAGCGTTGCGCCAGCGCAGTGATCCGGTTCCAGGTCGCGGCCTCGACGGAATTCATGGGTTCTCCGGCAACGCGTTTGTATTTCGCGCCGATGGCCTGGCTGTCGAACTCCGGCAGCGCTTCATCCCACACGTTCAAAGTGTCGACTTCCAGCGACGGATGGACGGCACGGCAGGCGTCGAGGAATGCGTCGGCGATGGCGATCGAGGCGGAGCGGGGCCCCCGGGGGGAGGACACGATGTTGAGTACACGCATGATGGGAATCCGGAAATGGGAAGGCGGTCCGGTGCCTGCGGCCGCCAGGGGTTGAACATACGATTGCAATTGCAATTGTGTGGCCAGGCGATTTTATCGTGGCACGATGGAATCGCAACCGGGGTGCGGCGGCCGGGGCGATTAAGGCATGCCTTAATCGTGGTTGCACGCAGGCTGAACCCCGGCGCGGGCCGGCGTCTCTATAGTGGCTGGCACCGAATCCGAAGGAGTACCGCCATGTCTGTCCCGTCCGCCGCTTATCCCCGCGTGGTGCTGTTTGATCTGCTGACCGCGCTGCTGGATTCCTGGACCGTGTGGAACGCCGCGGCGGGATCGGAAGCGCGGGGCCGGGCCTGGCGCGCCGAATACCTGCGCCTGACCTACGGCTGCGGCGCCTATCAGCCCTATGAGCAGCTGGTGCAAGCCGCGGCCGAGGCGGTGGGACTGCCGGCCAGCGCGCCCGCGGCGCTGGAGGCGGGCTGGGACGGCCTGCCGGCGTGGGATGGCGCGCGCGACCTGCTGCAGGCGCTGCGACCGCATTGCCGGCTGGGCGTGGTGACCAACTGTTCACGGCGCCTGGGGCATCGCGCGGCCGCCCTGCTGGGCGTGGACTGGGACGTGGTGGTGACCTCGGAAGAGGCCGGTTACTACAAGCCCGACCCGCGGCCATATCAATTGGCGCTGGCGCGCCTGGAAACACCGGCCTCGCAGGCGGCGTTCGTGGCGGGGTCGGGGTATGACCTGTTCGGCACCAGCCAGGTCGGGTTGCGCACGTATTGGCATAACCGCGTCGGCCTGGCCTTGCCGGCCGGAGCGCCGGCGCCCGAGGCGCAGTCGCCGCGGCTGGAGGCGGCGCTGCCATGGCTGGCCGGGTTTGGCGTCGCCGCGCGCTAAGGCGCGCCGCCAGGAGCGCGGTACAAACTGTTGCGCCTTGCCGGCTGACGCGGCGGACGGGGCAGGGCTTAACATGATCCAGCCGGCATTGTGCCGGCGCACCGACAGGATCGTGGAGGTTGTCATGTACACAAGCACAATGCTCAAGCGTATCGCTGTAGTCGCCGCATCGGGCGCCCTGGTGGTGGGGTGCGCCACCCAGCAGCAGACCAACACCGCCGTGGGAACCGGCGCGGGCGCCGCCGTCGGGGCCGGCATCGGCGCCCTGATCGGCCATGGCACCGGCGCGGCGGTCGGCGCCGGCATCGGCGCGGTGGCCGGGGGCCTCATCGGCTACAACTGGAAGGTGGTGAAGGAGGATGTGCAGCGTTCGGGGGCGACCTCGCTGGGCATCGACGTGGTTGAAATGCCGGACGGCAGCCTGAAGGTCAACATCCCCAGCAACGTGTCTTTCGATACCGACAAGACCGATCTCAAGCCGGCGCTGCTGCCGGTGCTGGACAGCGTGGCGCGGTCCCTCAACCAGCATCCCGAACTGCGCGCCAAGGTGGTGGGCCATACCGACAGCACGGGGTCGCTGGCGCACAACCAGGCCTTGTCGGTGAACCGCGCGCGCAGCGTGACCGACTACCTGTCGCGGCAGGGCGTGGCCGCGACGCGCCTGTCGATCGAGGGGCGCGGGCCCAACGATCCGATCGGCGACAATGCCACCGCCGAAGGCCGCGCGCTGAACCGCCGCGTCGAGATCTATCTGTACGCGGTCAAGCAGTAGCGCCGGGCGCCGCGCCGTCCATGCCGGGGCGGGCGGCCCGCGCGCGGCGCCATTTTCCATCGGCCCATCCTGGAGTTCGCCATGAGCATGTTTCCCCCCGCGCGTATCGGCACCGACACCGCGGTCGCGGCCCTGTCCGGCTGGCAGGCCGTCGCGATGCGCGACGCTATCGAGAAGCGCTTTCGCTTTCCCAATTTCAATGCCGCGTTCGGCTTCATGGCGCGGGTGGCGATGTTCGCCGAAAAGCTGAACCATCACCCGGAATGGACCAATGTCTACAACCGGGTCGACGTGATGCTGACCACGCACGATGCCGGCGGCGTGACCGAGCTGGATGTGCGCATGGCGCAGTTCATGGACGAGGTGGCCGCGCAACTGGGCGCGACGGCGCCGAAGGCGGCGGGCTAGCGTCCGGGCGGAGCGGGCCGGACATGGCGCGTCAGTCTTCCGATGCGCCGGGATGATTGCGCTGGTGCGCGAGCAATCGGTCGAGCATGTCGCCGAGCAGGCGTTGTTCGTCGGCGCTCAGGCAGCCGAAGATCTCCTGATTGCGCCGCGCGATCAGATCGATGATGCGCCGGTATTGCGCCTGGCCGGCGGCGGTCGGCGACAGCACGACGCCACGGCCGTCGGCGGCCGAGTCTTTCTTCTCGATCAATCCGCGTTCGACCAGCGCCTGCGCCGAGCGGCTGGCCTGGCCCTTGTTCAAATTGGCGGCGCGCGCCAGGTCGTTGACCGACAGCGGCGCATAGCGGCCGATGGCGGCCAGGCAGCGCGCCTCGCCCAGCGGGATGCCGCAGTCTTCCAGGTAGGCGCGATTCGTGTCCCGGTCGGTGATCTTGTTGATCGCGTGCAGGCGGTACGTCAGGAATCGTTCGAGGGCGGGCGAGGTCACGTCGGGCGGTCGGCGGTGGGGGCGGGATAGTGTGCCACAGGGTCGGCGCAGGCCGCTTCGGCCTGCGCCAGCAGGGCGGTGGCGGCGGATGCGTCCGGCAGGCGCGCCAGCGCGGCCAGGCCCAGGATCGACAGGAACAGCGGCGCCCGCGCCGGTCCCACGCGTGTCAGCGCCTGCGCCATCGAGGTATAGACCTGATCCAGTTCGTCGTGGTTCATGCGCGCGGCTCCTGCGGGGTGGCGGGGATCATCGGGTAGTAGGGCGCCAGGGCGGCGCGCAGGGTGTCGTCGTCGCAAGCATCCCAGCGGCCGAGCACGTAGCCGTCGGGTCGCAGCAGGTACACCGTGCCGGGTTGCGCGCCGTAGCGGTCGCGCAGGTGGCCATGCGGGTCGCGCCAGGCGCGCGCCGCCGGTCCGCCGACGGGCAATACCCGCAGCGGATCGGGCATCGCGCGGGTGGCGGCGGCGAGCGCCTGCAGGCGCCCCTCGGCGGCGGCGTCGGGCGCGCAGGCCAGCAGCACGAAGCCGCTGCCGAAGCAGCTGCTGAGATAGCGTGGCACCCCCTCGGCGTCGGCCAGCAACAGGTCGGGCGCCGGCTGGCCGGGCGCGGCGGCGGCGGCTTGCGGCGCGGCGCCATCGGCCAGGTTCAGGGGCGAGCCGTCGTAGGCGATGGGCGCCGATTGGCGCGGGTTGATCAGTGGCCGCACCCGCTCGTCCGTCAGCGCCAGCCGCAAGGCCGCTTCGCGCATCAGGCGGAAACCAAAGTCCGGCGGCGCCATGAATTCGGTGCTCTTGGCGCCGTAGGCCAGGTTCTGGCGGGTGGCGTGGACGCGTTCGTCGCTGTAGCTGTCGAGCAGGCGGTCGGAGGCGTGGCCACGCAGTACCCAGGCCAGTTTCCAGGCCAGGTTGCCGGCGTCGTCCAGCCCGGAATTCAGGCCGCGCACGCCAAAGATCGGCACCAGGTGGGCGGCGTCGCCGGCGAACAGCACCCGGCCGTGGCGGTAGCGCTCCAGCGTCAGGCATTTGGCGTTGTAGAGCGAGATCCACAGCGGCTTCCAGGGCGCGGTCTCGCCGATCATGTCCAGGTGGCTCTGGACGCGCGGCAGCACGTTCTCGGGCTTGACCGCCTCGGCCGCGTCCTCGTCGTCGCGGATCTGGTAGTCGACCCGCCAGACGTTGCCGGGCTGGCGATGCATCAGCAGGGTGGAACCGGGATTGGAGGGCGGGTCGAACCAGGCCAGCCGCTCGACCGGGCGGCTGGAGGCCTGCTCAATGTCGACGATGACATAGCGGCCTTCGTATTGCATGCCTTCCAGCTTCAGGCCCAACGCCTCGCGCACGCTGCTGCGGCCGCCGTCGCAGGCCACCACCCAGTCGGCCCGCACGCTGTGGCGCCGGCCGCCGATCTCGGCCTCGACGTCGACGCCGTCGGGTCCCGGCCGCACCGCGACGGCGCGGGCGGACCATTGCAGTGTCGCGTGGTCGGGCTGGCGCAGCATGGCCTGGTGGGCGAATTCCTCGACGAAGTACTGCTGGATGTTGACCATCGGCGCGAAGCGCTGGGTCGGGTCGTGCGGCATTTCGAAGTGCAGCACTTCGCGATCGCGGTAGTAGCTGCGGCCGCCGGTCCAGGGCAGGCCGGTGGCGGTGAGGGCGGCGTCGGCGCCGGCCCAGCCCAGGATTTCCTGCGAGCGGCGCGAGATGCAGATGGCTCGGCTGCCGCTGCAGTAGCCGTCGTCGGCCTCCAGCGTGAGCGAGGCGATGCCGTAGTGCGCCAGCAGCGCGGCCAGGGTCAGCCCGACCGGACCGCCGCCGACGATCAGGACGGGCACGCGGGAAGGCAGTGGCATGGTGTCTCCGATATAGTTGTTGGCGCAACTATATCGCGCAGTTGGTTGTGGGCGCAACTAATTCGCGCGCACGAAAAAAAACCCGCCTGCGGGGCGGGTCCTGGGGCGAGGCCGGGTTCAGTTGCGCACGTAGTAGATGCGCATGGCCTGCTGTTTCTGGTTGCCGTCCATGACGCGCAGCACCACGACCTTGGGGGTGAAGCCGTCGGGCAGCTTGAGCTGGCCCAGCGCGTAGTCGTAGCGGTCGACGTTCAGGGCCGGGCCTTCCGGCGTGACGGTGGCGGCGCGGCCATTGGGGTAGCTGCCGTCGATCGAGAAGGTCAGGGTGCCCTTGAACGGCGCGCCGGTGCGCTCTTCGCGCATTACCAGCACCTGATAGTCGAGCAGGCCGGGCTGGCGCTTGAAGGTGGCCGAGCGGATGCCCAGGTTGCCGCCGCGGGGATCGGGCGGCATGGCGTCCTGGAACAACACCAGTTCCTTGTTCTGGGTTTCCAGCTTGGCGCGGGCTTCGGCCAGATCGGCGGTGAGTTTTTCATGGCCGGACTTGTTGGCGTCGCGCTGCTGCGTGGCCTCTTCGAGCTGGCTTTGCAGGCGCTGGTTTTCCAGCTTGGAGGCGCTCAGTTCACTGTGCAGCTGTTCGGATTGCTCGACGGTCAGGCGTTGCGGGCCGTAATTGGTCTGCAGGAAGAGCACGCCGCCCGCGCCCAGGGCAATGCCCACCAGCAGCAGGACGAGCCAGCGCGGCATGCGGCGCGTGCGTTGGCCCGGTTGGTATACGGAGGGCTTGAATACGGCCCGTTGCGATCTTCCAAACATCCCCATTCCTAGAAAACGTCCTGTGTGTTGCCTGGCCGCGCGCCGCGCGCACTGGCCAAAGCGTCAGAGAATACCCGCTTAAGCGGGTGCGATGGGCGCGCGGACAAGCCTGGTTGCGCACCTTGATATTGTGAAATATGTGGGTATCGGGCGGGCTTCAGGCCCGGCCGGAACCCAGCTCGGCGTCGAGGTCGGCCAGCCGTTGCGGGGTGCCGACATCGATCCAGCGGCCGCTGTGGCGCGCGCCGCGGACCCGATCCCGCGCCATGGCCTGCCGCAACAGCGGCGCCAGCCGCGCGGCGCTGCCGCGCGCCACGTCCGCGAACAGCATGGGATGGTAGACGCCGATGCCGGAGAAGGTCAAACGGGGTTCGCCTTCATCGGCGACGCGGCCGTCGCGGCCCAGGACGAAATCGCCGCCCGGATGTTGCGGCGGATTGTCGACCAGCAGCAGCCAGGCGCCGCCCGCCGGCAGGGCGGCCGCCAGCGCGGGGGCGGCCGCCGGATGCCAGTCGCACCAGATGTCGCCGTTGATCACCAGGAACGGATCGGGTCCCAGCAGCGGCAGCGCCTGGGCGATGCCGCCGGCGGTTTCCAGGGCCGTGTCCTCGGGGGAGTACCGGATCCGCAGGCCGAAGGCCGCGCCGTCGCCCAGCGCGCGTTCGATCTCGTGCCCGAGCCAGGCATGGTTGATGACCACTTCGTGGAAGCCGGCCGCGGCCAGCCGTTCGAGATGCCAGGCGATCAGCGGCTTGCCGCCGACCGGCAGCAGGGGCTTGGGCAGGCGGTCGGTCAGCGGGCGCATGCGTTCGCCGCGGCCCGCGGCAAGGATCATGGCGCGCATCAGAAGGTGTATCCGACGCTGACCTGGCGGTCGTCGAGCTTGTCCAGCAGGCGCAGCAGGGGCGTGAAGACGCCGTAGCGCTGCGCCACCTGGCGCACGTAGGCGTTCACGCGCGGCATGTGGGCCAGGTAGTGGGCCTTGCCGTCGCGGTGATTCAGGCGGGCGAACACCCCCAGGATCCGCAGGTTGCGCTGCAGGCCCATCCATTCGTAGGCGCGGTGGAATTCGGCGAAGTCGGCATCGACCGGCAGGCCGGCCGCGCGCGCCATTTCCCAGTAGCGGATGGCCCAGTCCAGTTGCTGCGGTTCTTCCCAGGTGGTGCGGGCATCCGTCACCAGCGACGCCAGGTCATAGGTGATGGGGCCGGCCAGGGCGTCCTGGAAGTCGATGACCCCCGGATTGGGGCCGTATTGCGGCTGGTCGCAGAGCATCAGGTTGGGCGAGTGGTAGTCGCGGTGCACCAGCACGGTGGGCTGGTTGCCGTTGCTGGCCGAGAGCAGGGCGAAGATTTTTTCCAGGGCCTGCGTGGTCTTGTCATCGAGCGTGGCGCCATGGTGTTTGCGCACGTACCACTCGGGGAACAGCGTCAGTTCGTCGGCCAGTCGCGCGCTGTCGTAGGCGGCCAGGCCGGTGGTCCTGGCCTGTTGCAGGCGCACCAGCGCCGCCAGCGCGTCGCGGTACATCGATTGCAGGCGGGCGTCGTCCACGCCGTCCTGGATGCGCTGGTAATAGGTCTGTTCGCCCAGGTCCGAGAGCAGCAGCAGGCCCTGGCCGAGGTCCTGCTCGATGACGGCGGGCACGTTCAGGCCGGCGTCGCGCAGCAGCTGGCCCACGTGCAGGAAGGGGCGGCAATCTTCGTGCCGGGGCGGGGCGTCCATCACAATCAGGGTACGGCCTGCCGCGTCCAGGCGGAAATAACGGCGGAAACTGGCGTCCGCGGACGCGGGGCGCAGGGTGTCCACCGCCAGGCCCAGGGCGGCGGGCAGGCCTTGCAGCCAGGCGCGGATCTGCTCCAGGCGGGGGTCATGATCGTTTTTCAAGGAAGATCCGTGTCAGAAGGGCAACATTGCGGAAAAATGGGTGGCGCGCACATAAGGCTGGGCGTCTGGCGCGGCTTCTCTATAATACCGGCTCGTTTCCGTTAGCATTGGCCCTTCGCGGGCGCCTCTGCCTGGTTCCCCCATCGTCAAAAAGGGCTGTTTTCACTCGTGCGCAAGGTTCGGTGGTTGATCCTATCTGCTATCAGCGTCGCCGGGGCCGTTCAGGCCCAGGGCAGCCAGGGTTCGGCTCCCTCATCGACGTCGATCACCGCGGCCCCTGAGCTGCGCACGTCTCCCGGCCTGCGGATGCACCGCCTGCCGGACGGCAACATCCCCGCCTATATGGAAGCGGACACCATCGAGGGTGATCCGGATTCCGACCTGACCCTGACCGGCGCGGCCCAGGTGCGCCGCATCGACGGCGTGATCAAGGGCGACCGGATCAACTACCGCAAGGACACCGGCGAAGTCGACGTGCAGGGCAACGCCCGCATGATGCGCGACGGCACGCTGGTCACCGGTCCCAACGCCAAGTTCAACGTCGACAAGTATTCCGGCGAAGTCGAGCAGCCGAGCTTCTGGCTGGGCGCCACTGGCGGTTTTGCCGTGGCCGACAAGGCCGACATCTTCAGCAAGTCGCAGATGCGGCTGCACACGGTCACCTACAGCGGCTGCCCGTGTGAGACGCCGTCCTGGTACATCAAGGCCAACACGGTCGATATCGACTTCGACGAAAACGAAGGCGTGGCCCGCAACGGCGTGCTGTATTTCAAGGACGTGCCGATCCTGGCTTCGCCCTACATGACCTTTCCGGTCAAGAAAGAGCGCAAGTCGGGTTTCCTGGTCCCGACCTACGGCACCACCAGCAAGGGCGGTTTCGATTTCTCGCTGCCGTACTACCTGAATCTGGCGCCGAACTACGACGCGACGATCCAGCCGCGCTACTTCTCGAAGCGCGGGATGCAGTTGGGCGGGGAATTCCAGTACCTGGGCTGGGGCTACAGCGGTAGCGTTATAGGTACCTACCTGCCCAACGATAATGTGTCGGGCAATGATCGTTGGATGTACTGGTGGCGTCACCAGCAACTGCTAGGCAATGGTTTTTATGCCGACTGGGACGTAGCCAAAGTATCGGACAACGATTACTTCCGTGACATTTCCCAACTAGGTCTGAACCAGGCCTCCACAACCTACCTGCCGCAACGCGCGCGAGTCGGTTGGGCGTCAACTTATTGGAGCGCTTACGCGCAGGTCTATAAGTACCAGACCCTGCAGGACCCGGATGCGTTGCTTGCCCCTCCGTATGACAAGGAGCCTGAACTGTACCTGCGTGGCGCACGCTACGATTTGGGAGGCTTCGATGTGGATTGGACGTCGACGGCCGTGCGTTTCAGCAAGCCGTTGCTGCTAGGGGATCGCAACGGGCCGAATGGCGACCGTTTGCAGACATATCCAACCGTGTCCTATCCCATTGTCCGGCCAGGCTGGTTCGTGATTCCCAAGGCCGGTGTGAATTACACGCAGTATCAGACTAGTTGGTACGGCAACGATTGGCTTGGCCTGAATGCAGGCACGGCCAATGCCGGCACGTCTTTCGGTTATCCGCGTTCGCAGTCGCGCACGGTGCCGATCATGTCGCTGGATGCCGGCCTGATCTTCGAACGGGACACCACGCTGTTCGGCAAGTCGTCGATCCAGACGCTCGAACCGCGCCTGTATTACCTGCGCGTGCCGTATCGCGATCAATCCAAGATCCCGGTCTACGACACGTCGTTGTCCGACTTCAGCTTCTCCCAGGCGTTCGAAGAGAATATCTATACGGGTGGCTGGGACCGCATTTCCAACGCCAACCAGCTGACCGCCGCGCTGACCACGCGTTGGCTCGACGCCTCCACCGGCTTCGAGCGCGCCTCGCTGGCCGTGGCGCAGCGCCTGTACTTCGCCGACCAGCAGGTGACGCTGCCGGGCGAGACGCCGCGAGAGAATGTGCGCTCCGACTTCCTGGTGGGCGCCAGCGCCGCGCTGACCGATACCTTCACGACCGATGTGGCGGCGCAGTACAACCCCTATGACAACCGCTGGTCGCGCGCGTTGCTGAGCGGCCGCTGGTCGCCGCAGCGCCTGACCACGGTGGCCCTGGCCTATCGTTACCAGCGCGACCCGCAGGCGGGCGTGGCCTACCAGCCGCAGGGCCAGAACCAGATCAGCCTGGCCGTGCAATGGCCCTTCACCAAGCGCTGGTACGGCGTGGGCCGCGTCGACTACTCGCTGCGCAATGGCCCGTCGAGCACGGTCAGCGGCACCAACGATTCGCCGCGTATCACCCAGGCCATCGCCGGCCTCGAATACAAGGGCGATTGCTGCTGGGTCGGCCGGATGGTGTTCCAGCGCTACGCCGTGTCCGCCACCGACGCCAACACGGCCTTGTTCTTCCAGCTGGAGTTGACCGGACTGGGTTCCCTGGGAACCGATCCGATGAACCTGCTGAACAGAAGTATCCCCGGTTACTCGCGCATTACTCCGCCCGCGCCCACCGGGACCACATTTGAAAGGTATGAATGATGCGTAGGTTGCACTCCTTGCGCCGCTACACCGGCAACGCGCTGTTGCTGGCGGTTTGCGCCGCCTTCTCCGCCGCGCACGCGGCGGAGCCGAATGGCAAGGGCGCCAAGAATGCGCCCGCCGCGCAGAAAAGCGCGCCGGCGCCCGCCGGAGAGCAGTTCGTCGACGGCATCGCGGCCGTGGTCGACAAAGACGTGATCACCTTGCGCGAACTGCGCGACGCCTCGCTGCGCATCGCCGGCGAACTGAAGGCGCGCGGCATCCAGGTACCCGATGACAAGACCTTGCAGCACCAGGTGCTGCAACGCCTGATCATGGAGCGCGTGCAGCGCCACGAGGCCGACCGCCTCGGCATCCGCGTCGACGACGCCCAGGTCGACCAGGCCATCACCACCATTGCCGGGCGCAACAAGATCAGCGTGGCGCAACTGCGCCAGGAGATCGAAAAGTCCGGCGTCAGCTGGGATAGCTACCGCAAGTCGCTGAAGGACGAGATCCGCTCGGACCGCCTGCGCCAGCGCGCGGTGGACTCCAACATCGTCATTTCCGATGCCGAGGTCGACGCGTTCCTCAAGGACCAGCGCCGCAACCCGGCATTCGCCGCCGCGACCCAGCCCCAGGCCCAGCCGCAGCCGCAGCCGGAAGCCGCGCCCGAGCAGGCCGCCGCGCCTGCCGGCCCGATGCTCTATGCCGTGGCCCAGATCCTGGTGCGCGTGCCGGAAGGTTCGTCTTCGGAGCAATTGGCCGCGCTGCGCAAGAAGGCCGAGGACCTGCTGGCGCGCGTCAAGCGTGGCGATGACTTCGCCAGCCTGGCCGCCGCCAATTCCGACGGTCCCGAAGCCCTGCAGGGCGGCGTCATGGGCGTGCGTCCGCTGGACGGCTGGCCCGACCTGTTCGCCAAGGCCATCGCCAATCTGCAGAAAGGCCAGGTCAGCGGCCTGCTGCAAAGCGGCAATGGTTTCCACATCCTCAAGGTGATGGACCGCGGCACCGCCGCGCCGCCGCCCAGCCGCACCGCGCGCGCCCCAGCGCCGACGCAGGCGCCGCAACCGCGGCCGCAACCGCAGGCGCAGGCGCCGCAGGGCCCCGTGGAAGTGATGCAGACGCATGCGCGCCACATCCTGATCAAGACCTCGACCGTCATGAGCGACGAGCAGGCCCGCCAGCGCCTGGAGCAGGTGCGCCAGCGCCTGGTGGCCGGCGATGCCAAGTTCGACGACATGGCGCGCCAGTATTCGCAGGACGCGACCGCGCCGCAAGGCGGCGACCTGGGGTGGCTCAACCCGGGCGAAACCGTGCCGCCTTTCGAGGCCGCGATGAACGCGCTCAAGCCCGGCGAGATCAGCCAGCCCATCCAGACGCCGTTCGGCTGGCACCTGATCCAGGTCGAAGAGCGCCGCCAGCATGACGCCACCGACGACCTGGCCCGCATGCGCGCCCGCCAGACGCTGTTCGAGCGCCGTGCCCAACCCGCTTTCGAAGATTGGCTGGATCAGTTGCGCGCCCAGGCGTACATCGACAACCGGCTGGAAAAGCAGGACCGTATCAACCAGAACAACCGCTGATCGCAGCCCGGGTTTTTCATGTCTCAACACCAGGCGCGCAAGCGCTTTGGCCAGAACTTCCTGACCGACGAGAGCGTGGTCGAGTCGATCGTGCGCGCGGTCAGTCCCGCTCGCACCGACACCGTGGTCGAGATCGGTCCGGGTCTGTCGGCGCTGACGCGGCCGCTGCTCGAGCGGCTCGATCACCTGACCGCGGTCGAGATCGACCGCGACCTGGCGGCGCGGCTGCGCAAGCAGTTCGACGCGGACCGCCTGACCGTGGTCGAGGCCGATGCGCTGACGGTGGATTTCTCGCAGTTCGGCGCGGGGCTGCGGGTGGTCGGCAACCTGCCGTACAACATCTCCAGCCCGCTGCTGTTCCATCTGATGACCTGGGCCGACCACG
Source organism: Achromobacter ruhlandii (assembly GCF_002082135.1). Lineage (NCBI taxonomy): Bacteria > Pseudomonadati > Pseudomonadota > Betaproteobacteria > Burkholderiales > Alcaligenaceae > Achromobacter > Achromobacter ruhlandii. Next base: position 5,799,281 of record NZ_CP017433.1, on the reverse strand, counting down.
TCCGCGACCAGCATTTCATGCTGCAGCGTGAAGTGATCGACCGCATGGTCGCGCAACCTGGCAGCGGCGATTTCAGCCGCCTGTCGGTGATGCTGCAATCGCGCTATCGCATGCACAAGCTGTTCGACGTGCCGCCCGAGGCGTTCGATCCGCCGCCCAAGGTGGTGTCGGCCATCGTGCGCATGGTGCCGCTGCCGGCCGAGCGCCTGCGCCCGGTCAGCGAGCGCGCTTTTGAGACCGTGGTGGCCCGCGCCTTCTCGCAGCGCCGCAAGATGCTGCGCCGGGTGCTGGCCGACTGGGCCCCGCAGGTGCCTTGGGAGGCGCTGGACATCGCGCCCACCGCGCGCGCCGAGGATATCTCGGTGGATCGCTACATCCGCCTGTCGGATGCGCTGGTCGAGGCCGGCGTGCTGCAGGGCGGTTGATTGCGCCCTTGCCATGCAAGCAAAAGCCCGCGTCGAGCGGGCCTTTTTTCGTCTTGAGCCGCCTCAGGATGAAAGCGCCCCCTTGTTGAGAGGAGGCAGCAAGCCGGGCGCGCGCCTACAGCATGCGCTTCTGCGCCGCCATCCACAATTGCATGACGTCCCGGGCGCGGTCATGCAGCAGGCGTTCGGCGTCGGCCAGCGCCTGCTGCAGCGTGATGGGGCCGGGCGCCAGGCTGAAGGCGGCGCTGATGCCGCCGGCGTGCAGCGCTTCGTAGCCTTCACCAAGCGAGCCGGCCAGCGCCACCACCGGCACGCCAGCCTGGTGTGCGATGCGGGCCACGCCGGCCGGCGTCTTGCCGCGCAGGGTCTGCGCGTCCATGCGGCCTTCGCCGGTGAAGGCGAGCGTGGCGCCTTCCATGGCCTGCGCCAGGCCGCCGAGTTCGGCAACGATCTCGACGCCGGGCCGGAAGTGCGCATTCAGGAACGTCTTGGCGGCGAAGCCGAGGCCGCCCGCGGCGCCCGCGCCGGCATCGTGGCGGCGGTCGCTGCCCAGCTGGCGCGCGCAGATGTTGGCGAAGTGGCCGAGCATGGCGTCCAGCGTCTGCACCTGTTCGGGCGTGGCGCCTTTCTGCGGACCGAAGACGTGCGAGGCGCCCTGTGGGCCGCACAAGGGATTGTCGACGTCGGAGGCGATGACGATGCTTGTCTTCGCCAGCCGCGGATCGAGGCCGCGCATGTCGATGCTGGCCAGTTGGCCCAGCGCGCCGCCGCCCGGCGGCAGGCTGCGGCCGTCCCGGTCGAGCAGGCGCAGGCCCAGCGCGGTCAGCATGCCGGCGCCGCCGTCGTTGGTGGCGGAGCCGCCCAGGCCCAGGATGATGCGTTCGGCGCCGGCATCCAGCGCCGCCAGGATCAATTCGCCCACGCCGTGGCTGCTGGCGCGCATCGGATCGCGCTTGGACGGCGCGATCAGTTCGAGGCCGGCGGCCGCGGCCATCTCGATGATGGCGGTGCCGTCGTCGAGCAGGCCCCACACGGCGTCGACCTTGTGACCCAGCGCATCGTTGACCGTGCGCTCGCGCGCTTGGCCGCCGGCCGCCGCCAGCACCGCCTCGACCGTGCCCTCGCCGCCGTCCGCCATCGGAATGCAGACCGTCTGCGCGCCGGGACAGGCGGCCTTGACGCCGCGCGCGATGGCCGCGGCCGCGTCGGGGGCGGAGACGCTTTCCTTGAAGGAGTCGGGTGCGATGACGATTTTCACGAGGTCGGCCACGGTGCGTTGAGGGTCGGGATGTCGATCATGATACCCGCGTGTCCGCCGCCGTCGTACCATAGCGCTTTCGTTGTTCATGTGAGAGTGGATCGCCATGCCTGTATTGCGCCGCACCAAAATTGTCGCCACCCTGGGGCCCTCGACGTCGACGCCGGAACGCATCGATGCCATGATCAAGGCCGGCCTGGATGTGGCGCGGCTGAACTTCTCGCACGGCAGCGCCGACGACCACCGCGAGCGCGCCCGCCTGGTGCGCGAGAGCGCCGCGCGGCAGGGCCGCTTCGTCGCCATCATGGGCGACCTGCAGGGCCCCAAGATCCGCATCGCGCGTTTCACCGACAAGCTGGTGCAGTTGCAGGTGGGCCAGCCGTTCACGCTGTCGCGGGTACATCCGAAGGACGCCGGCACGGCCAGCATCGTCGGCATCGACTATCCCGAGCTGGTGACGGACTGCCGCGTCGGCGACGAGCTGCTGCTCGATGATGGCCGCGTGGTGCTGGTGGTCGACCGCGTCGAGGGCGACGAAGTCCACACCACCGTCACGGTGGGCGGCCCGCTGTCCAACAACAAGGGCATCAACCGGCGCGGCGGCGGCCTGTCGGCGCCGAGCCTGACCGACAAGGACCGCGTCGATATCAAGCTGGCGGCCGAAATGCAGCTGGACTACGTGGCGGTGTCGTTCCCGCGCTATGGCAGCGACATCGACGAGGCGCGCGAACTGCTGCGCGCCGCCGGCAGCGAAGCCTGGATCATCGCGAAGATCGAGCGCGCCGAAGCGGTGGCCGACGACGAGGCGCTGGACGCGCTGATCCGCGCCAGCGACGGCGTGATGGTGGCGCGCGGCGACCTCGGCGTGGAAGTGGGCGATGCCGAACTGGTCGGCATCCAGAAGCGCATCATCCAGCATGCCCGCACCCTGAATAAGGTGGTGATCACCGCGACCCAGATGATGGAGTCGATGATCTCCAGCCCGATGCCCACGCGCGCCGAAGTCTCGGACGTGGCCAACGCGGTGCTGGACTACACCGATGCGGTGATGCTGTCGGCCGAAAGCGCCTCGGGTTCGTATCCGGTCGAGACGGTGCAAGCCATGGCGCGCGTCTGCCTGGGCGCGGAAAAGCACCCCACCAGCACGCAGTCGCACCATCGCCTGGGCGAGACCTTCACGCGCTGCGACGAAACCATCGCGCTGGCGGCCATGTACGCGGCCAACCATTTCCCGGGCGTCAAGGCCATCATCGCGCTGACCGAAAGCGGCCACACGCCGCTGATCATGTCGCGCATCCGCTCGGGCGTGCCGATCTACTGCTACAGCCCGCACAGCATCACGCAGAACCGCGTGACCATGTTCCGCGGCGTCTACACCATCCCGTTCGCGCCGTCGGACTACGAGCCGGCGGATCTGAGCAACGCCGCCATCGACGAGCTGAAGAAGCGCAATCTGGTGAAAGCGGGTGACTGGGTGATCCTGACCAAGGGCGACTTCTACCGCGACAGCGGCGGCACCAATGGCATGAAGATCCTGCTGGTGGATTGAGCGGGCTCGCGGCGCGCGGCGCCTGTAGGCAGGCCTGGCGCGCCGTCGAGGCAGCGTGGCTGGCGGCCGGCGCCGTTCAGCCGAAGAACCAGTAGCACACGCCGATGGCCGCCAGCACGCCGGCCAGGTCGGCGACCAGCGCGCAACCCACCGCATGGCGCGCGCGCAGGATGCCGACCGAGCCGAAATACACCGCCAGCACGTAGAAGGTGGTTTCGGTGCTGCCTTGCACCACCGCCGCCAGCAGCGCGGGGAAGCTGTCCACGCCGAAGTGCGTCATGGTTTCGAGCATCATGGCGCGCGCCGCGCTGCCCGAGAACGGCTTGACCAGCGCGGTCGGCAGCGCGTCGACGAAGCGCGTGTCCCAGCCGGCATTGGCGGCCAGCCAGCGGATGCCGTCGAGCAGGAAGTCGAGCGCGCCCGAGGCCCGCAACACGCCGACCGCGCACAGCATCGCCACCAGGTACGGCAGCAGGCTCTTGGCGATGTCGAAGCCTTCCTTGGCGCCTTCGATGAAGGCCTCGTAGACCGGCACCTTCTTGCACGCGCCGACGATGAGAAAGGCCAGCAGGATGCCGAACAGCGCCAGGTTGCCCAGCAGCGACGACAGCGCGGCGATGGCGCTGGCCGACATGCTGGCCAGCAGCGCCATGAAGCCGCCCAGCAGCAGCGCCGCGCCGCCCAGCCACAGCATCACGACCGGATCGAGCAGCCGCAGGCGCTGACACGCCGCCACCGCCAGGAAGCCGGCCAGCGTCGAGGCGCTGGTGGCCAGCAGGATGGGCAGGAACACCAGGGTCGGGTCGGCCGCGCCCTGCTGCGCGCGGAACATGAACAGCGTCACCGGCAGCAGCGTCAGCGACGAGGCGTTGAGCACCAGGAACAGGATCTGGGCGTTGCTGGCGGTGTCGGGCTTGGGATTGAGCGCTTGCAGTTCGCGCATCGCGCGCAAGCCGATGGGCGTGGCGGCATTGTCCAGGCCCAAGCCGTTGGCGGCGAAGTTGAGCGTGATCAAGCCGATCGCGGGGTGGTTGCGCGGCACCTCGGGCATCAGGCGCGCGAACAGCGGCCCCAGCAGCCGCGCCAGCCGTTCCACCAGCCCGGCGCTTTCGGCGATGCGCAGGAATCCCAGCCACAGCGTCAGCGTGCCGAACAGCAACACCATCACCTCGACCGACACCCGCGCCATGTCGAACAGGCTGGCGACCATGGCGCGGAACACGTCCGGATCGCCGATGGCCAGCCAGCGGTACAGCGCGGCCGCGGCGGCAGTCAGGAAGAAGCCCAGCCAGAGTTTGTTCAGCATGCGGTGTGTGCCCGGATAGCGAAGGGAATGCGCACCAGCGCGGGGAGGCCCATTGTCGCAGAGTCGGACCCATGGGGTTTGTCCCCGATGGCCCAATTCTGGTACTTTGCCCTGATATGCCCAGTGGCATCGAACGAGAGAGAGCACATGGATTTCAACGCCTGGCGCCGGCGCCGCATCTCCGAACCCGCATACCGTTGGGCCCGCAACGCGATGCCGCCGCTCTCGGCCACCGAACGCGAGGCCATCGAGGCCGGCGACACCTGGTGGGAAGCCGATCTGTTCACCGGCAATCCCGACTGGCGCAAGCTGCTGGACGTGCCCGCCGCCGCCCTGACGCCGGATGAGCAACGCTTCATCGACGGCCCGGTGGCGCAGCTGTGCGCCATGCTGGACGAATGGGACATCACCTGGCATCGGCGCGACCTGCCGCCCGAGGTCTGGGCCTTCCTGAAGGCGCAGCGCTTCTTCGGCATGATCATCCCCAAGCGCCACGGCGGCCTGGGCTTCTCGCCCTACGCCCACTCCGAGGTGGTGCGGCGCATTTCCGCCTATTCCATCACCGCCGGCGTCACGGTCATGGTGCCCAATTCGCTGGGGCCGGGCGAGCTGCTGATGCAGTTCGGCACCCAGGCCCAGCGCGATTACTGGCTGCCGCGGCTGGCCGACGGCCGCGAGGTGCCGTGCTTCGGCCTCACCAGCCCCGAGGCCGGCTCGGATGCCGCGTCCATGGTGGATACCGGCGTGGTCTGTCGCCAGGTGGTGGACGGTCGCGAGCTGATCGGCGTGCGCCTGAACTGGCACAAGCGCTACATCACGCTGGGGCCGGTGGCCACGGTGCTGGGGCTGGCGTTCAAAATGTCGGACCCCGACGGCATCCTGGGCGGCGCGCGCGACATCGGCATTTCGGTGGCGCTGGTGCCGACCGACGCGCCCGGCGTCGAGATCGGCCGCCGCCACCTACCGGCGATGCAGGTGTTCCAGAACGGACCCAATCGCGGCCGCGACGTGTTCGTGCCGCTGGACGCGCTGATCGGCGGCGTCGAGCGCGCCGGCCACGGCTGGCAGATGCTGATGAGCGCGTTGGCGGCGGGGCGCGGCATTTCCTTGCCGTCGCTGTCGGCGGCGGCGTGCGTGATGAGCGCGCACGCCACCGGCATGTACGCCCGGGTGCGCGAGCAGTTCGGCATTCCCGTTGGCAAGTTCGAGGGCGTGCAAGAAAAGCTGGCCAGCCTGGCGGGCAATGCCTACCTGGTGGAAGCGGCCCGGCGCCTGACCTGCGCCGCGCTGAACCAGGGCGTGAAGCCGGCGGTGGTGTCGGGCATCATGAAGTACCACGCCACCGAGCGCATGCGGGTGTCGGTCAACGACGCCATGGACGTGCATGCCGGCCGCGCGGTGATCGACGGGCCCAGCAACTACCTGGGCGCGCTGTACCGGGCGGTGCCCATCGCCATCACGGTCGAGGGCGCCAACATCCTGACGCGCAACCTGATCATCTTCGGCCAGGGCGCGATCCGCGCCCACCCCTACCTGATGCCGGAGATCCTGGCGCTGGGCAATCCCGACGAAGAACGCGGCATGGAAGTGTTCCACGACGTGTTCTGGCGCCACCTGCGCCATACCGGCATGAACACGCTGCGCGCCATCGGCCGCGCCTGGACCGGCGGCCTGCTGGCGCCGTCGCCGGTGTCCGGCCCCACCGCCGGCCACTACCGTCGGCTGGGCCGCTATGCGGCCGGCTTCGCGCTGCTGGCCGACGCCGCGCTGGCGCGCCTGGGCGGCGGCCTCAAGCGCCGCGAGATGATCTCGGCGCGGCTGGGCGACATCCTGGCCGAACTCTATCTGTTGTCGGCGGTGCTCAAGCGCTGGGAAGACGAGGGGCGCAAGCACGACGACCTGCCGCTGGTGCGCTGGTGCATGGCGCAGGGCTATGCCGAGATCGAAAAACGCATGGACCAGGTGCTGTCGAACCTGCCTGGCCGGCCGTTGGCCTGGGCATTGCGCGCCGCCATCCTGCCGTTGCGGCTGGCCAAGGGGCCGGACGACGCGCTCAGCCGCGAATGCGCGGAGCTGCTGCTCAAGCCGTCGCCGACCCATGCGCGGCTGGCGGCCGACCTGCAACGTTCAGCGGGCGGCGCCCAGGGCGATGAGGATCCGCTGGCGCTGCTGACCCGCGCCTTCGCCCTGGTCGACGCGGTGCAACCGATCCGTGACCGGCTGCGCCAGTCGGGCGTGCGCGATTGGCGCGAGGCGCACCGGCACGGCGCCATCACGGCGACGCAGGCGGCGCAGCTGGAAGAGGCCGAGGCGATCGTCTCGCGGGTGCTGCAGGTGGATGATTTCGCGCCGGAAGAATTGTCGCCGGGTGAGGCGGGCGCGGCTGAGGCCGCTGGGCATGGCACGCGGATGGCATCCGCGTCAGCCGTGGCGCCGCGTCCAGCGGCGGTGTCCGAGGCGCGCGGCGAGACCGATCCGAAGCCGGACGCGGGCGCGGATCCGCGCACCGCGCCGCGGGACGATCAGTCGTCCTGATTCGGGTCCATGCCCGGGAACAGGATTTCGGTGAAGCCGAACTTCGAGAAATCCTGGATCCGGGAAGGATAGAGCCGGCCGATCAGGTGGTCGCACTCGTGCTGCACCACGCGGGCGTGGAAGCCCTCGGCCTCGCGGTCGATGTCGCGGCCGTAGGGATCCTTGCCCTGGTAGCGGATGTGGCGGTAGCGCGGCACCAGGCCGCGCAGCCCCGGCACCGACAGGCAGCCCTCCCAGCCGTCTTCCATGTCGTCGGACAGCGGCGTGATGACCGGATTGCACAGGATCGTCTGTGGCACCGCCGGCGCGTCGGGATAGCGCTCGTTGCGGTCGAAGCCGAAGATGACCAGTTGCAGGTCGACGCCGATCTGCGGCGCGGCCAGGCCCACCCCTTGCGCCGCCGCCATGGTCTCGAACATGTCTTCGATCAGGGCGTGCAGCTCGGGGGTATCGAAGCGCTCGACCGGCGGCGCGACGCGCAGCAGCCGGGGATCGCCCATTTTGAGGATGGTGTGGATCATGGCGATGGCGGGTGGGTTCAATCCACTCGTCCCTTCTTCTGGATGAACTCGATCTTGTAGCCGTCCGGGTCCTCGACAAAGGCGATCACGGTGGTGCCGTGCTTCATCGGGCCGGCCTCGCGGGTGACCTTGCCGCCGCGTTCCTTGACCTTGTCACAGGCTTCGTAGGCGTTGTCGACTTCCAGGGCGATGTGGCCATAGCCGTTGCCCAGGTCGTACTTGTCGGTGTCCCAATTGTGGGTCAGTTCGATCACCGCGCCTTCCGATTCATCCTGGTAGCCGACGAAGGCCAGCGTGAACTTGCCGTCCGGGTAGTCGTTGCGGCGCAGGACGCGCATGCCGAGCACGTTGGTGTAGAAGTCGATGGACTTGTCGAGGTTGCCGACTCGCAGCATGGTGTGGAGCATACGCATGGTGGAATTCCTTAAGCGATGAGGGGTGGCGGGAAGCCGTGGACGTATCCGGCGGACTCCCGGGTTATGCCGAGGTCTTGCAGCGCGCCGCCCATGGCTTCGACCGCAAGCCGCATCTGGTCGGGCCCGAAGGCGCCGATGCAACCTACCCGGAAAGTGGGCAGTTCGGTGTTGGTGAAATTGCTGAGCACGAAGCCACGCTGCTTGAGCGCGTCCACGAACAGCTGCAGGTTCCAGGTCGGCGCGTCGGGCGCGTGCACGTTGACGACGATCGGGCCCTGCAGCGCGGGCGGCAGGTAGGGGCGGAGCCCCAGGCCGGCCACGCCGTCGTAGAGGGTGCGCATGTTGGCGGTGTAGCGCGCCAGCCGGGCTTCGCGGCCTTCCTGATGATACAGCTCCAGCGCCACGGCCAGCGCCGCCAGCGTCGGCGCCGGCGGGGTGAAGCGCGGGCCGGCGTTGGGCGCCAGGGTGTGCTGGTAGATGTCGGCCAGGTCCAGAGACCAGCTGCCGGCGTTGCCGCGCGCGGCCTCCAGGCTGTCGCGGCGGCCCACCACGAAGGCGGCGCCGGGCAGGCCTTCCAGGCATTTGTTGGCCGTCAGCACCACGGCATCCACGGCGGGCAGGGCGCGCATGTCGAGCGGCAATGCGCCGAACGCCGAGACCGCGTCGACGATGACGCGGCGACCCAGCGCGTGGGCGATGCGGGCCAGTTCCGGCACGTCGTGGCAGATGCCGCTGCCGGTCTCGCTGTAGACCAGCGCGATGTGCGTCAGGCTCGGGTCCTGCTCCAGCGCCTGTGCCACGGCCTGCGGGTCGACGCGGTCACGCGCGCCCACGTACAGCGGCACGGCGACGCGGCCGGCCTCGGCGGCCAGCTTCTGCAGGCGGCCGGCGTAGGCGCCGGTGGACGGCACCAGCAGGCGGCCGCCGGGCGGCACCAGGGTGCGGATGGCGGCTTCCACCGCGAAATGGCCACAGCCCGGCAGCGCCAGCGCCACGTGCGTGTCCGCGTCGGCCTCGGCCACGCGCAGCACGTCGGCGCAGACCTGGCGGTACAGCGCGCGGAATTCGTTGTCCCATGGCGCATAGTCCTGCGCCATGGCGGCCTTCACCCGCGCATCGGTCGTGACCGGGCCGGGAATCAGCAGAAGCATGGTGTGTCTCCGTGGGTGCTCATGCGAGGCTTCTTTTAGTGGGAACTGGCCCCTGGGCCGGTTGCGCGGGCGTCTCGCGCCGACCCTAGAATTGCGGCAGCGAGGCGGGGTCGTGGCGCCGCAGCACGTTCTTGGCTTCCTCGAAGTCGGGCAGGATCTGGCCGACTTCGCGCCAGAAGTCCTGGCTGTGGTTCATTTCGCGCAGGTGCGCCAGTTCGTGCGCGATGACGTAGTCGATGATGGCGGGCGCGAAATGGATCAGGCGCCAGTTCAGCATGATGTTGCCGTCGCTGGTGCACGAGCCCCAGCGCGTGGCCGCCGACGACAGGCGCCAGCGGCGGATCTTCAGGCCGCTGATCTGCAGGAAGTGCGCCAACCGGGCGCCGAACCAGGCGCCGGCGCGCTGCTGCAGCCAGGCCTGGGCGGCGTCGCGGATGCGGCCCTGGTCGGCGTCGGCGGGCAGCGCCAGCCACAGCGTGTCGCCGTCGGCCGGGGCCTCGGCATCGCCGGACAGGCGGGTCTGGCGGCTGTCGCCGCCCACGCCCAGCACGATGCGCTTGCCCAGGTAGGGCAGCTCGCCGCCCGCCTGCCAGCGCGTGTGGGCCATGGCCAGCTGCTGCTTGCGGGTGTGCCATTCGCGCAGCTTGGCGACGATCCAGCGGGATTTTTCGCGCACCGCGTCGTCGATCTGCGCCAGTGTGACCCAGTTGGGCGCCGTGACGCGCAGGCCGTCGTCGGTGATGACGAAGCCGATGCTGCGGCGGCGCGAGCGCAGCAGCACGAAGCCGATGGGTTGCGAATCGGTGTCCACCTCGCGCCAGCGCGCGCCCGGCGGCAGCGGATCGGGGCAGGGGGTGGGCACGCGCGCGGCGGCGTTGGGCGACAGCGTCAGTAGCGGTTCGCCGGCCGGCTTGGGCGCGGAGGAGGCAGGAGGAGGGAACAGCGGCGCGGGCGGCGTGGCCACCGGCGCCTTGCGCGGCGCGGGAGACGCGCTCAAGGGCGACGCGTCGGCAGACGCGTCGGAGTCTCGCACGTCGAACAGGAGTTCGAGCTGGTCAGTGCTGGGCATACCTTTCTGGATTGAGACGCCGCATTTCCCCTTCGATCCAGTCCTGCACTTTCTGGTTCAGTTCCTCGGGGGAGATTCCCTTCGATTCTATCGCGGGACCGATGGACAGCGTAACCATGCCCGGATATTTGACGAAGGCGTTGCGGCGCCAGCATTCGCCGGCATTGTGCGCCACCGGGATGACCACCGCGCCGGTGCGCGAGGCCAGCAGCGCGCCGCCCATCTTGAAGCGCGCGGTCTTGCCCGGCGGCACGCGCGTGCCTTCCGGGAACAGCAGCGGCCAGCGGCCTTCGTCCAGCCGGACCTGTCCCTGCTTGACCACCTGCTCGAAGGCGTCGCGGCCCTTGGAACGGTCGATGGCGATCATGCGCAGCAACGCCAGGCCCCAGCCGAAGAACGGCACCATGTGCAGTTCCTTCTTGTAGACGAAGCACACTTCGCGCGGCATGTAGGCCGGGAAGAACAGCGTTTCCCAGGCCGACTGGTGCTTGGACAGCAGCACCGCCGGGCCGTCAGGCAGGTTTTCCCAGCCCTTCACCTGCCAGCGGATGCCGCAGAACACCTTGGCGCCCCAGATCGCCAGGCGCGGCCAGCCCACCGTGAGCTTGTAGCGCAGGTGCAGCGGCAGCGGCGCCCACAGCACGCAGGCGAAGGCATAGGGGATGACCGTGATGGCCAGGAACAGGAAATAAAGGAGCGAGCGCAGCCGGGCCATCAGTTGTCCTGCAGCAAGGCGTCGACCACGGCCGACAGGTCGTCGCAGACCCGGGTGTTGTCGGGCAGGCCGCCCTTGGCCAGCGTCTTCTTGCCGTTGCCGGTCAGCACCAGCCACGGCGCGCAGCCGGTCGCGGTGGAGGCCTGCAGATCGCGCAGCGAGTCGCCCACGGCCGGCACGCCGGCCAGGTCGACGTCATAGCGGTGGCCGATCTGCTCGAACATGCCGGGACGCGGCTTGCGGCAGGTGCAGTCGTCGTCCGGGCCGTGCGGGCACATGAAGACGGCGTCGACGCTGCCGCCGACGGCGGCCAGCTCGCGCCGCATCTTGGTGTGGATGGCGGTCAGCGTGTCCATGTCGAACAGGCCGCGCGCCAGGCCGGACTGGTTGGTGGCGACCACCACCGTCCAGTCCGCCTGCGTCAGGCGGGCGATGGCCTGCAGGCTGCCGGGCAGGGCGATCCATTCGTCGGGACTTTTGACGAAGGCGTCGCTGTCCTGGTTGATGACGCCGTCGCGGTCGAGGATGATGAGCTTCACTGTGCCAGCCTGGAAATGTCAGCGACCTGGTTCATCAGGGTGTGCAACTGGCCCAGCAGCGCCAGCCGGTTGGCGCGCACCGCGGGGTCTTCGGCCATGACCATGATGTCGGCGAAGAAAGCGTCCACCGGCTCGCGCGCCTGCGCCAGCGTGCGCAGGTTGGCGGCGAAGTCGCCGGCGGCCAGTTGCGCCTCGGCCTGCGGACGCAGCGCGGCGATGGCGGCGGCCAGCGCCTTTTCGGCGGGCTCGACCAGCGCGGCGTCATTGACCGCGCCGATTTCACCCTCGGCCTTCTTGAGCAGGTTGCCGATGCGCTTGTTGGCGGCGGCCAGGCTGGCGGCCTCGGGCATCTGCGCGAAGGCGGCGGCGGCGCGCACGCGCTCGCCCACCTGGTGCAGCGGCGGCGCCAGGGCGATGACGGCCTCGACCGCGTTGCGGTCGTGCTCGTTGATCAGCTGGTTGCGGTAGCGTTCGTAGATGAAGGCGCGCACTTCCGCCAGCGTGTCGGCGGGGATCTTGCCGGCCGGGAAGGTGGCGGCGGTGGCGGCCAGCAGGCCGTCCAGGGACAGCGGGCCGTCCTGGTTGAGCTTGAGCCAGCCGCCGGCGGCCAGTTGCTCGAAGGCGCTGATCAGGCCCAGCGCGGCGCGGCGCAGGCCGAAGGGGTCGCGTTCGCCGGTGGGCGCCAGGCCGATCGCCCAGATGCCGACCAGGGTCTCGGCGCGTTCGGCGATGAACAGCGTGGCGGCGGTCAGGTCGTCCTGCGAGACCGGCGTGTCGTAACGGTTGCGGTACTGGGTGCGCAGCGCCTGCACGACGCTGTCCGGCTCGCCGTCGCCGGCGGCGTAGTAGGCGCCCATGATGCCTTGCAGCTCGGGGAACTCGCCCACCATGTTCGAGCCCAGGTCGGCCTTGGCCAGCAGCGCGGCGCGGTCGGCGGCGGCGACGTCGCCGCCCAGCTTGCCGGCCACGTCGCGGGCGATGGCGCGCACGCGCTCGACGCGTTCGAGCTGGGTGCCCAGCTTGTTGTGGTAGACGATCGAGCCCAGTTGCTCGACGCGCGCGGCCAGCGGCGTCTTGCGGTCGGTCTCGAAGAAGAACTGGGCGTCGGCCAGGCGCGGGCGCACCACGCGCTGGTTGCCTTCGACGATGTTCACCGGGTTGTCCGTGCGCATGTTGCTCACGATCAGGAAGCGATGCGTCAGGCGGCCGCTGGCCGGGTCGAACAGCGGGAAGTATTTCTGGTTCAGGCGCATGGTCAGGATCAGGCATTCCTGCGGCACTTGCAGGAACTGTTCCTCGAACTCGCCGACGTAGACGGTGGGGTGTTCGACCAGGGCGGTGACTTCATCGAGCAGGGCGGCCACTTCGGGGTCGTCGCCCAGCGTGGCCGACAGGCGGCCGGCGTGGTCCAGCAGCTGGCGCTGGATCTCGTCGCGGCGGCCTTCGAACGAGGCCACCACGCGGCCCTTTTCGGCCAGGGTGGCGGCGTAGGCGTCGGCATCGGCGATGGCGATGGCGCCGTTGCTCATGTAGCGGTGGCCCAGCGTCTCGCGGCCGGCGGTCAGGCCGAGGGCGGCCACGGGCACGACGTCGGCGCCGAACAACGCGATCAGGCCGTGCGCCGGGCGCACGAACTTGACGGTGGTTTCGCCATCGGCCAACTGGTAGCGCATGACCTTGGGGATCGGCAGGCCGTCGATGGCCGCGTCGATGCCTTCCTGCAGGCCGGCGGCCAGCGCGGCGCCGGGGGCGGTGCCGCGGGCGACCAGGTAATCCTGCTTGCCGTCGGATTCCCGTTCCAGGGTGGCCAGGTCGATGTTTTCCAGGCCCTTGGCGGCCAGCTTCTTCTGCAGCGCCGGAGTGGCCTTGCCGTCTTCGGTCAGGCCGATCTTCACCGGCATCAGCTTTTCGGCGTAGGCCTGGTCGGGCGCCTGGGCCAGCACGGCCGACAGGCGCACCGCCAGGCGGCGCGGCGTGGCGTAGGGCTCGACGGCGCAGCCGTCGGCCAGCAGGCCGTGGCGCGCCAGCGTGGCGCGCACGCCTTCGGCGAAAGCCTGGCCCAGCTTCTGCAGGGCCTTGGGCGGGAGTTCTTCGGTCAGCAGCTCGACCAGCAGGGGGCGGATGTTCGTCGTCATTTATGCAGCCTCCCCGGCGGCCTTGTCGCGGCCCAGCATGGGAAAGCCCAGTCGTTCGCGGGAATCGTAGTAGGCCTGCGCGACGGCGCGCGACAGGTTGCGGATGCGGCCGATATAGGCGGCGCGCTCGGTAACGCTGATCGCGCCGCGCGCGTCCAGCATGTTGAAGGTGTGCGCGGCCTTGAGCGTGGCTTCATAGGCCGGCAGCGCCAGCGGCACGTCCATCAGGCGCTTGGCCTCGGCTTCGTAGTCGTTGAAGTGCGCGAACAGCATCTCGGCCGACGAGTATTCGAAGTTGTAGGTGGACTGCTCCACTTCGTTCTGGTGGAACACGTCGCGGTACAGCACGCGGCGGCCGTTGGCGCCTTCGGTCCAGACCAGGTCGTACACGCTCTGCACGTCCTGCAGGTACATGGCCAGGCGTTCCAGGCCGTAGGTGATCTCGCCCGTGGTCGGGGTGCAATCCAGGCCGCCGACCTGCTGGAAGTAGGTGAACTGGGTTACTTCCATGCCGTTGAGCCACACTTCCCAGCCCAGGCCCCAGGCGCCCAGCGTCGGGTTTTCCCAGTCATCCTCGACAAAACGGATGTCGTGCTGGGTGGGGTCGATGCCCAGCGCCTTGAGCGAGCCGATGTACAGGTCCAGGATTTCCGGGGGCGCGGGTTTCAGCACCACCTGGTACTGATAGTAGTGCTGCAGGCGGTTGGGGTTCTCGCCGTAACGGCCATCCTTGGGGCGGCGCGAGGGCTGCACGTAGGCCGCGCGCCAGGGCTCCGGGCCGATCGCCCGCAGGAAAGTGGCGGTGTGCGAGGTGCCGGCGCCGACTTCCATGTCGTAGGGCTGCAGCAGGGCGCAACCCTGCTTGTCCCAGTATTCCTGGAGCGTAAGGATGATTTGCTGAAAGGTGAGCATAGGATTCTTGGAATTCGATCGCCAGGCGACGTCTGCCGTGGGCGTGGGAAACCGGGCATTTTAACTGGCCCGGGGCGGCCCCGGGGGGCGGACCCCGGGATGGCGGTTACATCCTGGCCGTTACATCTCGGACGGGGCGTGCTCCAGGCGGACACCGGCGGCGCGGCGCCCTGCGGCTGTCCGGCATTGGTCGTATCATTCCAGGTTGACCAGTCTTATATAAAACCAACATTCCCAAAACCCCGGAAGGAGCATCCGCATGTCTGACCTGATCAAGGTGGAAGTCGCCGACGGCATCCAGATCATCACCATCAATCGCCCCGAGGCCAAGAACGCCATCAACCTGGAAACCGCCCAGGCCATGGCCGCCGCGCTGGATCAGCTGGACAGCCGCGACGACGTGCGCATCGGCATCCTGACGGGCGCGGGCGGCACGTTCTCGTCGGGCATGGATCTGAAGGCCTTCGCCAAGTCGGGCCAGCGTCCGTACGTCGAAGGCCGCGGTTTCGCCGGCCTGAACGAAGCGCCTCCGAAAAAGCCGCTGATCGCCGCGGTCGAAGGCTACGCCCTGGCCGGCGGCTGCGAAATGGCGCTGGCGTCCGACCTGATCGTGGCCGCCAGCAACGCCAAGTTCGGCCTGCCCGAAGTCAAGCGCGGCCTGGTGGCCGGCGCCGGCGGCATGCTGCGCCTGCCGCGCCGCCTGCCGTACCACATCGCCATGGAAGTGATCCTGACCGGCGACATGCTGGGCGCCGAGCGCGCCTACGGCTTCGGCCTGGTCAACCGCCTGGCCGAGCCGGGCGGCGCCCTGGCCGGCGCGCTGGAACTGGCCCGCGCCATCGTCGAGAACGGTCCGCTGTCGGTGCAGACCGCCAAGAGCATCGTGGCGCAGTCCGGCGACTGGACCCAGGAAGAGATGTTCAGCCGCCAGCGTCCGCTGATCGCCCACATCTTCTCGTCGGCCGACGCCAAGGAAGGCGCCACGGCTTTCGCCGAGAAGCGCAAGCCCGTCTGGCAAGGCAAATAAATGGGTGCCCCCACGCCGCGCTCGCTGCGCGAGCTAGCTGCCCCCCGCGGGGGCTCTTTTGCCTTGGGGCGGCCCGGCGGGGGAATAACCCCCACGCCGCGCTCGCCATGCGAGCTAGCTGCCCCCCGCGGGGGCTCTTTTGCCTTGGGGCGGCCCGGCGGCAAAAGCAATCCTTTCACCAGCGCGGCTGGCCGGTAGGTCGGCCGCGTTTTCACGTTCCCTTCGTTAATCGCATATCGCCATGTCCGTCCTCATCAAAGAAGAAGACTTCATCCAGTCGATAGCCGATGGCATTCAGTTCATCAGCTATTACCACCCCGTCGACTACATCCGCCACCTGGCCCGCGCCTACGAGCGCGAGGAAAGCCCGGCCGCGCGCGACGCGATGGCGCAGATCCTGACCAACTCGCGCATGTGCGCCGAAGGCAAGCGCCCGCTGTGCCAGGACACCGGCATCGTCAACGTGTTCCTGAAGGTCGGCATGGGCGTGCGCTTCGACACCAAGCGCACCCTGCAGGAACTGTGCGACGAAGGCGTGCGCCGCGGCTACCTGAACCCGGACAATCCCCTGCGCGCCTCGGTGCTGGACGATCCGCTGTTCGCCCGCAAGAACACCCGCGACAACACGCCCTGTATCCTGCACGTCGAGCTTGTCCCGGGTGACAAGGTCGACGTGCAGCTGGCTTCGAAGGGCGGCGGTTCGGAAAACAAGTCCAAGTTCGCCATGCTCAACCCCAGCGACTCGCTGGTGGACTGGGTGCTCAAGACGGTCCCGACCATGGGCGCCGGCTGGTGCCCGCCGGGCATGCTGGGCATCGGCGTCGGCGGCACCGCCGAAAAGGCCATGCTGATGGCCAAGCAGTCGCTGATGGAAGACATCGACATGTACGAACTGCTGGCCCGCGGCCCGCAGAACAAGCTCGAAGAGCTGCGCATCGAGCTGTACGAAAAGGTCAACGCGCTGGGCATCGGCGCCCAGGGCCTGGGCGGCCTGACGACCGTGCTGGACGTCAAGATCAACACCTTCCCGACGCACGCGGCCTCCAAGCCGGTCGCCATGATCCCGAACTGCGCGGCCACCCGCCACGCCCACTTCGAGCTGGACGGCTCGGGCCCGGCGCGCCTGGACCCGCCGTCGCTGTCGGAATGGCCGGAAGTTCACTGGGCGCCGGACTACAACAAGTCCAAGCAGGTCGACCTGAACACGCTGACCAAGGAAGAGGTCGCCAGCTGGAAGCCGGGCCAGACCCTGCTGCTGTCGGGCAAGATGCTGACTGGCCGCGACGCCGCGCACAAGCGCATCCAGGACATGCTGGCCAAGGGCGAGCCGCTGCCGGTGGACTTCACCAACCGCGTCATCTACTACGTCGGCCCGGTCGATCCGGTGCGCGACGAAGTGGTGGGCCCGGCCGGTCCGACCACCGCCACCCGCATGGACAAGTTCACCGACATGATGCTGGAGCAGACTGGACTGATCGCGATGATCGGCAAGTCCGAGCGCGGCCCCGTCGCGATCGAGTCGATCAAGAAGCACGGCTCGGCCTACCTGATGGCCGTGGGCGGCGCGGCCTACCTGGTGTCCAAGGCGATCCGCGGCGCCAAGGTGCTGGGTTTCGCCGACCTGGGCATGGAAGCCATCTACGAGTTCGACGTGAAGGACATGCCGGTGACCGTGGCGGTTGACGCCCAGGGCACCTCGGTCCACACCACCGGGCCGAAGGAATGGCAGGCCCGGATCGGCAAGATCCCCGTCGCCGTCGCGTAAACGGGCGACAGGAACGCGAAAAGGGCGCCGGTGACGGCGCCCTTTTTTATCTCCTGGACGATTCGCGGCCTGCCGTCGGCGCGGGCGCCCGTGGTCGCCCGATCAGGGCCGGTCAGTAGCGCACGTACTCCAGCGTTGATTGCGAGGACGCCGGTGCGCGGGGCGCCGCGGCCCGCGCCGATGCCGCTTCGCGCACCGCCCCGGTTCGGTCCTGGGTCTCATAAGCGCTCTGCAGTTCGTGTGCCGCCTCGGCCGTCATCTGGGTGATGTCCTCGGTCACTTCGCCCAGCTTGGCCGATTGCGCCAGCGAGACCTCCACCACTTCGCCCATGATCTCGGTGACCCGCCGCGACGAGGTCACGATGTTCTCCATGGTGGCGCCGGCGGACTGCACCTGCTCGGCGCCGTTGCCGATCTGCTGGACCGAGGTGGTGATCAGGTCCTTGATCTCCTTGGCCGCGGCGGCGCTGTTCTGGGCCAGGCTGCGCACTTCGGCCGCCACCACCGCGAAGCCCTTGCCGTGCGGGCCGGCGCGCGCCGCCTCGACCGCGGCATTGAGCGCCAGGATATTGGTCTGGAACGCGATGCCGTCCATCACGCCGATGATCTCCGAAATGCGCTTGGAACTGTCGGTGATGGCGCCCATGGTGGCCACTACCCCCGCCACCGTCTTGCCGCCTTCTTCGGCCACCCGACAGGCGTCGAGCGCCAGCGAGTTGGCCTGGCCGGCGCGTTCGGCGTTCTCGGTCAGGCCCTGCACCGCCACGCGCAGCGTCTGCGCGGCGGTGAAACGCTTGGTGATGTCGGTGGCGAACTTCACCACCTTGAAGGGCCGGCCCTCGGCATCGAAGATCGGGTTGTAGCTGGCCTCGATCCAGACGCGGCGGCCGTTCTTGCCGATGCGCAGGTATTGGCCGGTGTCGTATTCACCGCCGCGCAGCTTGCGCCAGAATTCCTGGTAGGCGGGACTGCGGACTTCCTCGGGCAGCACCAGCATGCTGTGGTGCCGGCCGCGCAGTTCGTCTTCGCGGTAGCCCATGGCGTCCAGGAACAGGTCGTTGGCGCGGATGATGGTGCCATCCAGTTCGAACTCGATGATGCCCTGCACCTTGGAGATGGCGGCGAGCTGGCCCTCGGTGTCGGCCTGGCGCCGTTGTTGTTCGGTGACGTCGGTGGCGTACTTGACCACCTTGAAGGGCTGGCCGGAGGCGTCGAGGATCGGGTTGTAGCTGGCCTGCAGCCAGACGTCGCTGCCGTCCTTGTGGATGCGGCGGTAGCGGCCCGCGTCATAGGCGCCGCGCTTGAGTTTGTCCCAGAAGGCCTGGTATTGCGGACAATCGCGCCGGTCCGGGGCGACGAAGATGCGATGGTGCTGCCCCAGCAGTTCGTCGAGCGAGTAGCCCATGGCATCGAGGAAGTTCTGGTTGGCCATGAGCACGTGGCCGTCCAGGTCGAACTCGATGACCGCCTGCGCCTTGTGGATGGCCGCGATCTGGCCGTGAAGATCCGCGTCCCGGGTGTCGCGCTTGCGACGAAAGAGGCGCCCCAAGGGGCTGGTCACTGGCATGGCGGCTCGCTCGGCGCAATAGGGATTGGATCAGGGGGTGGCCGAAATCATAAGGTCAAAACCCTTGCCGAACATGAGCCTTCATTCGTTATTCTGTCTGATAAATGAGATCCTCAGTCATGTTGGCGGAGACGCGTCGATACGAATTCGGCGATGGCCCGCGGCGACTTTCCCAGCACCTCGCGCAGCACTTCCTCGGTGTGCTGGCCCAGCAGCGGCGGCGCGCGCCGATACACCACCGGCGAATCGGAAAAGCGCAATGGGCTGGCGGTCACGGGCGCGACGCCGCCGCCGGGATGCGGCAGGTCGCGGCGCAGCTGCCGTGCCTTCGCCTGCGGGTGGGCAAAGGCCTGGGCGATATCGTTGATCGGGCCGCAGGGCACGCCCACGGCCTCCAGCCTGGCGATCCAGTCATCGCGCCGTCCCTGGCGCATGATGTCGGCCAGCAGCGCCACCAGTATCTCGCGATTGGCCACGCGCAGCCGGTTGGTGGCAAAGCGCGGATCGTCCCCCAGCTCCGGCGCGCCGATGGCCTTGCAATAGGCGCGGTACTGCGATTCGTTGCCGGTGGCCACGATCAGATGGCCGTCGCTCGCGGCGAAGACCTGGTAGGGCACCACGTTCTGGTGCGCGTTGCCGGCGCGTTTCGGCGCCACGCCGGAATTGAAATAGTTGGAATTCTGGTTGGCCAGCAGCGCCACGTGGCTGTCGAGCAGCGCGATGTCCAGGTGCTGGCCCAGCCCGCTGCGGTGGCGTTCCTGCAGCGCCGCCAGGATCGCCACCGTCGCATACATGCCGGTGACGATATCGGTGACTGCCACGCCGGCCTTCTGCGGTCCGCCGCCGGGCAGGTCGTCGCGTTCGCCGGTAATGCTCATCAGCCCGCCCATGCCCTGGATCATGAAGTCGTAGCCTGGACGTTGCGCGAACGGACCGTCCTGGCCGAAGCCGGTGACCGAGCAATAGATCAGGCGCGGATTGATGGCCTTCAGGCTGGCGTAGTCCAGGCCATACTTGGCCAGTCCGCCGACCTTGAAGTTCTCGACCAGGATGTCGCTGACCGCCGCCAGCTCGCGGATCAGCGCCGCGCCTTGCGGCGTGGCCATGTCGGCCTCGACCGAGCGCTTGTTGCGGTTGGCGCTGAGGTAGTAGGCGGATTCGTTGGTGTCGACGCCATTGCCGTCCTTCAGGAAGGGCGGGCCCCAGGCGCGGGTGTCGTCGCCGACGCCGGGGCGTTCGATCTTGATGACGTCGGCGCCCAGGTCGGCCAGGTTCTGCGTGCACCAGGGGCCTGCCAGGATGCGCGACAGGTCCAGCACGCGGATGCCGTCCAATGCGGGCGGGCGCGTCATGGCTGCACCTCGGCGGCGCCGTGGCTCATCACGACGATGTCGCGCTCGACGGCGCGGGCGATGAAGCGGATCTGGCCATCCGGCATGCGCCACATATCGCATTGCAAGGTCTCGCCCGGATAGACCGGCGCCGAGAAGCGCGCATCCAGCCGGGTCAGGCGGGCGGCATCGTAGTCGCACCAGGTCTTGACCAGCGCGTGCGCGGCGATGCCGTAGGAGCACAGGCCATGCAGGATCGGCTTGGGATAACCCGCCTGATGCGCGACCTCGGGGTCGGCATGCAGCGGATTGCGATCGGCATTCAGGCGGTACAGCAGCGCCGCCTGCGGCGGAATGCGCAGTTCGCAGCGGCGCTCCGGCTCGCCCTGCGGCGCGGGGGGCAGCGGCTCGGGGCTGGCGTCGCCCTGGCCGAAGCCGCCGTCGCCACGGCAGAAGGTGCTTTGCCGCAAGGTGGCCAGGTGCTTGCCGGCGCTGTCGTGCAGCGTGCGTTCGGTGACCACGATCGCGCCCTTGTCCGCGCCCTTGTCGATCACGTGGGTGACGCGGCTCCTGCCGATCACGGTGCCGGACGTGGGCAGGGGCGCGTGCACCGCCAGCCGCTGCTCGCCATGCACCAGCCGGACCCAGTCGATGCCGGCGCGCGGGTCGCTCATCCAGAAGCCCGGATAGCCCAGCACCACGCTCATGGTGGGAAAGGCGCGCAGGTCTTTCTCGTACACGTAGCGCAGTTGCCGCTCGTCCTCCGGATCCTGCCCCAGGCCGATGCCCAGGGCGTACAGCATCGTGTCCTTGTCGTCGTAGTGCTGGCGCACGTCGTCGAAGCGCCAGTGCTTCACGGTTGCGTAATCGAGTGGCATGGCGGCCTCAGATGGGATCCCAGTCGATCACGTCGGGCGAGCGCTCCAACGCGTAGAAATGCTTGCGCATGGCGGGCACGGCGATCTCGCCGATCAGCTCGGGCGTCCAGCCTTCGCCATGGTGCACGCTGCGCAGCGGCCGCGGCTGGCTCATCAGCATGATCTCGTTGGCGCGCACCGCGAACACCTGCGCGGTGATGGCGCTGGCCGCGTCGCTGGCCAAGTACACCGCCATGGGCGCGACCTTGCCGGCCTCCATCTTCTTCAGCTTTTCGACGCGCGCCTTCTCCTCGTCGGTCTCGGCGGGAATGGAGCTGGTCATGCGGCTCCAGGCGAACGGCGCGATGCAGTTCGAGCGCACGTTGTAGCGCGCCATGTCGAGCGCGATCGACTTGGACAGCGCGACGATGCCGAGCTTGGCGGCGGCATAGTTGGCCTGGCCGAAATTGCCGATCAGGCCGGACGTGGACGTCATGTGCACGAAGGCGCCGGATTCCTGCTCGCGGAAATAGGGCGCGGCGGCGCGGCTCATGAAGAACGAGCCATTCAGGTGCACGTCGATGACCTGGCGCCACTCATCTTCGCTCATCTTGTGGAATACGCGGTCGCGCAGGTTGCCGGCGTTGTTGACCACCGCATCGATGCGCCCGAAGGCGTCGATGGCGGTCTGGATGACGCGGCTGGCGCTGTCGTACGCGGCCACGCTGTCGGTGTTGGCGACGGCCTGCCCGCCCGCCGCGACGATCTCGCGCGCCACGGCCTGCGCGGGGCCTTCGCCGCCGCCCTCGCCGGTGAGCGAGACGCCGATGTCGTTGACCACGACCTTGGCGCCCGCCTGCGCCATGGCCACCGCGATGCCGCGGCCGATGCCGCCGCCCGCGCCTGTAACGACCACTACCTTGCCGGAAACAATACCGCTCATTGGGGCTTACTCCAGATGCCGCGGCGCGCGCCGCATGGGAAACAGTTCCGCGTCAAACCGTATGGTTTACGGGGTTGCCCCATGGTATGGTCGTCACGGCATTCGAAGAATTCAAAATTAGAAATGCCCCCCTTCTGTGTGGTGGAACATGAGACATGATCTGACTGACCTGCGGCTCTTCGTGAACGTGGGAGAAACGCTCAATCTGACCCGTGCGGCGGAACGCACCTTCCTGTCGCTGCCCGCCGCCAGCGCGCGCGTCAAGCACATGGAAGAGGCCTTCAAGGCGCGGCTGCTGGTGCGCATGGCGACGGGCGTGGCGCTGACGCCGGCCGGCGAGGTGCTGCTCAAGCACGCCAACGCGGTGTTCCGCCAGCTCGAATGCCTGAACGCCGACCTGCAGCCCTACGCCAGCGGCCTGAAAGGGCGGCTGCGGCTGCTGGCCAACACCACCGCCACCAATTCCTTCCTGGCGGACGCGCTGTCGACCTTCCTGGCCGAGAACCCCGACGTGGACGTCGAGCTGGAAGAGAAGATCTCCGGCGACATCGTCATCGCGATCCGCGCGGGCGCCGGCGACCTGGGGCTGGTGGCCGGCAACATCGACGTCGAGGGCCTGGATGTGACGCCGCTGTTCCGCGATGAACTCACCGTGGTCACGGCGCTGGACCATCCGCTGGCGGCGTCGAAGTCAGCCCATTTCGCCGACCTGATCGATGCCTACCCGTTCGTCGGCATCCATCCCGACAGCGCCATCCAGACCTTCCTGGAGGACATCGCCAGCGGCCTGGGCAAGCGCATCTGCCAGCGCGTGCACGTGGGCAGTTTCGAGGCCGTGTGCCGCATGGTCGAGGCCGGCGCCGGCATCGCCGTCGTGCCGCGCGCCTGCGCGGCGCGCTACAGCCGGCCCGATGCCTTGCACGTGTTGAAGCTGGAAGATCCCTGGGCCCTGCGCGACCGCCTGCTGTGCCGCCAGCGCGGCCGCGACCTGCCCAGCTTCGCCGAATGCTTTATCGAACACGTGCAGCGCGCGGCGCGGGGACAGTAGCCGTGGCGGGGGCGGTGTCGTGCCGCGGCGAGCGTGGCGTTGCGCCCGCGCCGACGGCCTGACGGGACGCATGGCCGTCGGCGTGGCGCCACATCGGATGCGCGATAGTGTGCGTTCAGCGAACACGGCGTCGCGGCGAAAGAGGGGCTTTTGAAAATGTGTAGCGGCAAAAGCGGCCGCGCGGCAAATAATAAAAAAGCCCCGGCCGCGCCTGATGCGCAGGCAGTAGAAAAATGGGGCCGGCAGGCGGCAAGGCACCGCGTTGTTCCGGTGTGGTTTGCGGCCGCGCCACCGACAAGAACGAGACTCAGGAGACTGCCTTGCTAGATCCTCAACGCCGCCGCGTCATCGCGGGGCTGGGCGCTGCGTGCGCCACGACGTTGCTGCCCACTTTCGCCCGCGCCGCCGCCTGGCCCGGCCACGCCGTCACCTTCATCGTGCCGTTTCCGGCCGGCGGTCCGGTGGACACCACCGCGCGCTTCACGGCGCAGCCGCTGGGCCACCTGTGGTCGGTGCCGACGGTGGTGGACAACCGCTCGGGCGCCGGCGGCATCGTTGGCGCGCAGTTCGCCGCCAAGGCCGAGCCGGACGGCTACAACTTCTTTTTCGCTTCCATCCATCATGCGGTGCTGCCGAGCCTGCGCGGCGACCTGACCTACGACATCACGCGCGATTTCGTGCCGGTGGGCATGGCGGCGGTGTTTCCCATTGTGCTGGTGGTGAATCCGTCGCTGCCGGTGAATTCGGTGAGCGAACTCATTGCCTATGCCAAGGCGAATCCGGGCAAGCTGTCGTTCAGCTCCTCCGGAACGGGCGGCGGCACGCATCTGGCGGGCGAGCTGTTCAATGCGATGGCGGGCGTGAAGATCCAGCACATTCCTTACCGGGGCAGCGCGCCGGCGATGCAGGATCTGCTGGGCGGGCAGGTGCAGGTGATGTTCGCGGACGGGCCGTCGGCGGTGCCGCATCTGAAGACGGGCAAGGTGCGCGCGTTGGGGGTGGGGAATCCGACGCGGTCGAGCATGTTGCCGGACGTGCCTACGATTGCCGAGTCCGGCGTGCCGGGGTACGAAGCGTATTCGTGGAGCGGGGTGCTGGCGCCGAAAGGGACGCCCGCCGACATCGTGGCGCGGGTCAATGCGGACATGGTGAAGGTGTTGTCGGATCCCGCGACGGCCAAGGCGATGGTGGCGGCGGGGGCGGAACCCAAGCCCGGCAGCCCGGAGGCGTTTGGCGCGTTCGTGCGCGGCGAAGTCCTGAAATGGCGGGAAGTGATCAACAAGGCGGGCATCAAGCTGGAATAGGCGCCGTATCAAGCTGCGCAGGGGTTCCCGTCCTCGCGCGGTCCGGTGGCGCGCCCCCCCGCCGGGAACGCCAGCATGGCGAACCACGAAACTTTGCATTACATTTGCTGCCGATGCGCGCTCAGACGGCGCAACGCTCCAGCGCTCGGCAGTTGAACACGCTTGGTCTTCCCCGGGCGCTGGCTTCCATATGATTGCCGTGCCGCGGGATTCTGGCGGTTGTCCCCTCCGGGTCATCCTGGTACTGGGCAGGGCGGAAGCAAGGGGAAATTCGTGCTCCAAGGCAAATCCGGGCTTGTGGCCCACTGTGACGCGCCGGCGTCTTCGACCGTTCCGACGTCACACCGCTACGATTTCGCGCCTGCGGCGGCCAGCTTGCGGTCGGCCGCAAGCGTCATGCTCGCGGCCGGCAGCGCCGCCCTGGCGCTGGCCCTTTCGACCGCGGCGGCGCCCGCCTTGGCCGCCTGTTCCGCCAGCGACACGACGGGTTGCGGCGCGCCCGGCGGAGCGGGTTATCCCGGTCGCGGCGGCGCTGGCGGCAATGGCAATGGCCAGGGGGGCGGCGCCAGCGAGCTCGGCCCGGGCAACGTGACCGTGCAGGTGCCGGGAAGCTGGGGCGGCTCGGGAACGGGTGGCGCGGGGGCTGCCGGCGACGCAGGCAACGCGACCGCCAACGCACCGGCACAAATGTTCCCGGGGTCTGGATTGGCCATCAACGCGCCGATCGCGGGCGACGCCGGCAATGCCGGCCGCGACGGCACCAATTTCGGCGGCGGTGGCAATGGCGGCAATACAGCGCTTCAGTACCTGGGCAACGATATCACCATCAACAATTCGGCGGCGGCCGTGGGCGGCGCGGGCGGCAATGGCGGCAATGTCTTCAACACGGGCAGCGGCAACGGCGGCGGCGGCGGCGGGGGCGGCAGCGGCTTGACGTCGGCCGGGGCGGTGGCGTCGGTCAACAATCATGGCACGATCACCGGTGGCGCTGGCGGCAACGGCGGCAGCGGCGGCTTTGGCGGCGGGGGAGGCGCCGGCGGCGACGGCCTGCTCGCGGTTGGCGGCAACGCCACCATCACCAATACCGGCAGCATCACTGGAGGCGCGGGCGGCAGCGGGGGGGCGGGCAACTCCGGCGCGGGGGCGGACGGGGCGGGCGGAGCCGGCATCAATCTTGCCGGCTCGCGCAATATTATCCTCAATGTCGGCACCATCGCCGGCGGCGCCGGCAATGGCGGCGGGGTCGGTATCGTGACGCGCGGCCTGGACACGATCGTCAATGCGGGCACCATCACCGGCGCGCCGAGTGGCCCGGGCGGGGCCCGCGCGGCGGCCATCCAGTTCGGCGGCACGGGCAACACGTTGACGCTGCTGACGGGCTCCAACATCGTAGGCGGTCTGTTGTTCGATGCGGGGGCGACCGCCACCATTTCCGCGGGCCACCCCGGGCTGACGCTGGGCAACGATGTGATCCTGACCGATGCCGCGTCCGGCGTCGCGTTCTCTTCGGCGACAAACGGCCTGACGTTTGCGGGCGTCATCTCCGGCGCGGGCTCGGTAAGCGTCCAGGGCAGCAGGGTCCTGACGATGGCGGGCGTCAACACCTACACGGGAACCACCACCATCGTCAGCGGCGCGACGCTCGCGCTCAGTGGCGGCGGCAGCGTGGCGGCATCCAGCGGGGTGACCAGCGACGGAACGCTGGACATTTCGGCGACGACGAGCGGCGCGTCCGTGGCCAGCCTTGCGGGCGGCGGGAGAGTCGCGCTCGGCGGCCGCACCCTGACCCTGACGAACGCGTCGGGCGTGTTTTCCGGCGTCATCGACGGCGCCGGCGGACTGGTGCTCAGCAGTGGCACGCAGACGCTTTCGGGGGTAAACACCTACACCGGCGCGACCACGATCAACGGCGGCACGCTGGTGCTCACCGGCGCGGGACGGCTGTCCGCGGCCTCGGCCATCTCGCTCATGGGCAGCGGCGCGACGCTCGACCTGTCGGCGGCATCGGGCCAGACGCTGGCCGGCTTGTACGGGGTGGCCGGTTCGCGCGTGCTGGCCGGCGCCAGCACGCTGACGCTCGGCGGGGCCACCGACAGCGTCTATGAAGGCGAGTTCACGGGCAGCGGCGCGTTGCTCAAGCAAGGGACCGGCATGCTCGTGCTCAATGGTTCGAATGCCGGATTCACAGGATCGACGACTGTCGCTCAGGGCAGGCTCCAGGTGGGCGATGCCGGCCATGGCGCCGCGGTGCTGGGCGGCGACGTGGCGGTCGGGGCGCAAGGCACGCTGGGCGGGCACGGCACGATTCTCGGCAGTGTGACGAACGGGGGCATGGTGTCGCCCGGCGGGTCCATCGGCACGCTGAGCGTGGGCGGCAATTACACCCAGGCGTCGAATGCGACCTTGGCCATCGAAGTCAGTCCGACCGAGGCATCGTTGCTGAAGGTCGGTGGCAGCGCCACATTGAACGGGACGCTGGCGATCACATACGCGCCGGGCACCTATTCGGCCACGCGCTACAACGTGGTGAGCGCGGCCAATGGCATCAGCGGGCGCTTCTCGTCGGTAACGGGTTCGCTGGCCTCCGGCGCGGACCTGAACGGCCTGCGCTCATCGGTGGCCTACGGCGCCAACGACGTCGCGTTGCTGCTGAGCAATCCGGCCTCGGGCATGCCGGGCGACACGCCGGGCAACACGCCGGGCGACACGCCGGTGATCATCGCGCCGACCCGCACCAGCATCTATACGGCGCTTGGCAGTGCCGCGTTGATGAGCGCGCAGTCGGCCACGGCGGCGGTGCTCGAACGCGCGACGCGGCGCGCCGTCGCGTCCGGGCCAGCCGAGGCGCCGGATGCCGTTTCGGTCTGGGCGAACGCCACGGGACGGCATGGCCGGCTGTCCGGCTCGGGGGGGCTGCCGGGCTTCCAGGAAAACCAGTACGGCTTTCTCGCCGGCGCCGACAAGCGGGTGGATCGCAACACCTTCGGCCTGGCGATGGGCTATTCCCATGCCGAGCTGTCGGAAGAGAGCACGGAAAGCGCCGGCACGCGCGACACGGTGCGCCTGGCCACCTATGCCAGCCGCGACCTGGGGCCGGTCGACGTGACGGGCATGCTCGGCTACGGCCTGCATTTTCTGTCGCAAAAGCGGCCCTTCGAGAATGTCGGCACGGCCAAGGGTGATCATGTCGGGCAGGAATTCACGGCGGCGGCGCAAGTCAGCAAGCCCCTGGCGCTTGGCGGACTGGTCATGACGCCCCAGCTGGGATTGCGCTATGCCTATTTCCACGCCAACAGCTTTGACGAAGGCGGCGCAAGGGGCCAGAACCTGCATGTCGGCTCGGACACCGCCCGCAGCCTGCAGCCCTACGTCGGCATGACCTTCGACACGGCGTTCGATAGCGCGCAGCGGCCGTTGAATCTCCAGTTCCGTGTGGCCTACGCCCACGAACTGCTTGATACCGGCCGCGCGATGACGGTCGTGTCGCAGGACGGCACGCGCTTCGCCGCGCCGGGCGCCGATCTGTCGCGCGGCTTCCTGACGTTCGGCGCAAGCGTCGGCTTGCCGCTGACGCGGCAACTGGACGTGTCTCTTGCCTATGATGCGCTCGTCAACACGTCCCGCGCGTCGTCGCAGGCGGGCAGTGTCAGGATCAGCTATCGCTTCTGACTGTCAGCGCAGCAGCGCTTGCCTGGCTGCCTGGTATTCCGCTTCGAGCAGATTCACCAGCTCGTGTACCGCCAGCACTTCCTGCGCGGCGCCCACGCCCTGGCCGGCGCTCCAGACGTCTTTCCAGGCTTTGGGGCGAGTGTTCTTGTCCAGGTTCGGGGGCGGGGCGTCGTAGTCGGGAAGCTGGGCGGGATCCAGGCCCACGGCGCGGATGCTCTCGCTCAGGTAGTTGGCGGGCACGCCCGAGAAGTAGGGAGTGTAGGTGACGTCGGCGGCCTGGGCGCGCAGGATCATTTCGCGGTAGGCGTCGTTGGCCAGGGATTCGCGGGTGGCGATGAAGCGGGTGCCCATGTAGGCGAAGTCGCAGCCCAGGGCCTGGGCTGCCAGGATGTCCTTGCCGTGGCTGATGCAGCCGGACAGGGCCAGGGGGCCGTCGTGGAAGGCGCGGATCTCGTTGACCAGGGCGATGGGGTTGAGCCGGCCGGCGTGGCCGCCGGCGCCGGCCGCGACCAGGATCAGGCCGTCGACGCCGGCGTCCAGGGCGCGGCGGGCGTGGCGCACCGTGGTGACGTCGTGGTAGACCTGGCCGCCGTAGGCGTGGACGGCGCGCACCACCGCTTCGGGTGGATGCAGCGAGGTGATGACGAGCGGCACGCGGCGCTCGGCGCAGATGGCCAGGTCGCCCTGCCAGCGGGCGTTGCTGGGGTGGACGATGAGGTTGACGCCATAGGGCGCGATGACGGCGTGCGGCGCCGCCCGGCGCGCGCGCGCCAGCTTGTCTTCGATGCGCGTGATCCACGCGTGCAGCTGTTCCTGCGGCCTGGCGTTGAGCGACGGGAAGGTGCCGATGATGCCGGCGCCGCATTGCGCCGCCACCAGGTCCGGGCCGGAGACCAGGAACATGGGGGCGCCGATGATGGGCAGTCGGGTCTGCGTGCGCAATGCGGGCGGCGTCATGGGCGGTGTTCCCTCGGGGTCAGTTGGCCTGAATGTTGGCGCTCTGGATCACATCGGCCCACAGGGCATATTCGCGGTCGATGCGCTGTTGCAGCGCGGCGGCGTCGCCGGTGTTGATGGTGTAGCCGCCCTCGGTCATGGCGCGGCGGAAGGCGGGGTCCTTCGACACCTCGGATAGCGCGCGTTTCAGGCGCGCCTGTACCGCGTCAGGCAGCTTGCGCGGGCCGACCAGCGCGTACCAGCCGACCACCTCGTAGTCCTTCATGCCGGCCTCGATCATGGTGGGCACGTCGGGCAGCTCGGGGTTGCGGGTGCGCGAGGTGACGGCCAGCGCGCGCGCCTTGCCGCTCTTGATGAACGGAATCGCGGTGCTGGTGATGTCGAACATGAAAGTGATCTTGCCGCTGACCACGTCCATCATCGCCGGCGAGTTGCCGCGATACGGCACGTGCAGCATCGGCACGCCGGCCTGCTTCTTCAGCAGTTCGGCCGACAGGTGGTTCGACGCCCCGATGCCGGCCGAGCCGAACGACACGGCATCGGGATGGGCGCGGGCGTAGTCGACCAGCTCGCCCACGCTCTTGGCCGGGGCCTGCGGGCCGATCAGCAGCACGTTGGCGTAGTCGACCACCAGGCCGATCAGCGAGAAGTCCTTGCGCGGATCGAACAGGGTACTGCGCTGGACCAGCGGCGACATGGTCAGCGTGGGGCTGGCGGCAAAGCCCAGCAGGTAGCCGTCGGGCGGCGCCTTGGCGGTGGCGTCGGAGGCGATCATGCCGCTGGCGCCGGCGCGGTTCTCGACCACGACCGCCTGGCCCAGCTTGTCGCCCAGGTATTTGGCGAAGACGCGCGCGGTGGTGTCCACCGGGCCGCCGGGGGCGTAGCCCACCAGCAGGCGGATGGGGCGGTCGGGGTAGGCGCTGTCGGCGGCCGCGCTGGCGCCGGCCGTCATGGCCGCCACGGCGGCGGCCGCGGCGAGCAGGGTCTTGATGTTCACGCTCATGTCTCCTTGTGGAATGAGCCGGTCGCGGAGCGGAACAGCGGGGCCGCGCCTACGCCAGCCTTTCTTTCAGCGGCTGCTTGAGGATCTTGCCGCTGACGGTGGTGGGAATCGTGTCGATGCAGTGGATCCGCGCCGGCCGCTTGTACGGCGCCAGCTGGGCGCGCAGGTGCAGCATCAGCAGGTGGGTGTCCAGGCGCGCGCCGGGCAGCGGCTCGACGAAGGCGATGACTTCCTCGTTGTGGTCCTCCGTGGGGCGGCCCACCACCGCCGACAGGCGCACGCCGGGAAAGGCGTTGATGACCGCCTCCACCTCGATCGGGTAGACGTTGAAGCCGGACCGGATGATCAGGTCCTTGGAGCGGCCGGCGATGTACAGCGCGCCGCGGTCGTCCAGGTAGCCGATGTCGCCGGTGTTGAGCCAGCCGCCGGGCAGCAGGGCCTGTGCGGTCTGCGCCGGGTCGCGGTAGTAGCCCAGCATCACGCCGGGGCCGCGGATCAGGATGTCGCCGCGTTCGCCCGGGCGCGGCGCGTCGGCGTCGGGGCTGCCGATGCGCAATTGCACGCCGTCCACCGCGTAGCCGGCGCTGCAATCGGTCGGCGGGGCGTCGATGTCGGTGATGAACATGGAGCCGGCGTATTCGGTGATGCCATAGCCGTGATGCATGGCGACGCCGAAGTAGCGTTCGGCGTCGCGCTTGAGCGTCGGGTCGAGCGCCGCGCCGCCGGTGTAGACGTAGCGCAGCGCCGGCGCGCGCAATTCGGCGCGCGGCGGCGCGGCCGCCAGCATGCGGTTGAACATGGTCGGCACGCCCTGCAGGATGCTGATGCCGGGGTGGGCCAGCGCCTTGAAGGCGTCCTCGGGATCGAAGCGGCTGCGCAGCACCAGGCTCGCGCCGGCGTGCAGCGTCGCCATCAGCACGGTGGCGATGCCGAAGATGTGCGACAGCGGCAGGGCGGCGTAGCCGATGTCGCGCGGCGTCAGGCGGCGCGACGCGGCCGAGACGCCGGCGAAATGCAGCAGGCCGCGATGCGGCACCATGACGCCCTTGGGCGCGCCCGTGGTGCCGGACGTGTAGATCACGGTGGCGACCTCGGCGGCCTGGGCATCGGTTTCGGGTTGGGTCGGGGAATCCGCGCGCCGTGCCCGCACGCCTGGCCCCCAGGCGGCGGCATCGGCGGGTTGCGCGCCGGCCGCGTCGGCATGGGCGGCGGCGGCGCCGGAAACCCCGCTGGTGTAGAGCGTGATCTCGGGTTGGGCGTGGGCGCCGATGGCGGCGATTTCCCGCGCCGACAAGCGCGCGTTCACGCCAACCGGCCAGGCCCCGATGATGCCGCAGCCGAACAACGCGGCGATCATGGCGGCGCAGTTCTCGCCGACCATCAGCACCCGGTGGCCCGGCTTCACGCCCGCCGCCGTCAGCCAGCGCGCCGCGTCTTCGGCGCGTTGCCACAGTTGCGCATAGGTCAGGATGCCGCCGCCTTCCTCGTACAGGCAGATGGCGTCGGGCTGGCTGCCGGCCTGGCGGGCCAGCAACTGGTGGATGCGGGTGAGCGGTTCGGCGTGCGACATGGTTGCTGCGATCGGGGTCAGAGGGTGGCGGCGGTGCCGAGGATGGCGGTGGCCTGGCTGGACAGCGTGCCGCCGTTGCCGTGCACCAGCGCCAGTTCGGCGCCGGTCACCTGGCGCGCGCCGGCCTCGCCGCGCAGTTGCCGCACGGCCTCGATCATGATGAAGACGCCGTACATGCCGGGATGCACGCAGCACAGGCCGCCGCCGTTGGTGTTGACGGGCAGCCGCCCGCCGGGCGCGATGGCGCCGTCGGCGATGAAGTCCTTGCTTTCGCCCTTGGCGCAGAAGCCAAGGTCTTCCAGGAACAGCAGGGTGTTGATGGTGAAGGCGTCGTACAGTTCGACCACGTCGATGTCCTGGGCCGAGACGCCCGCCATGGCATAGGCGCGGCGGCCCGATTCGCTGGCGGCGGTGACGGTCAGGTCTTCCATCGAAGATATCTGCCGGTTCCAGACGGCGGTGGCGTTGCCCAGCAGGTAGACCGGCGGGCGCGGCAGGTCGCGGGCGCGGTCGGCGCGCACCAGCACATAGGCGCCGGCGCCGTCGGTGACCAGGCAGCAATCGCGCACGCTCAAAGGGTCGGACACCATGCGCGCGGCCAGGATCTGCTCCAGCGTGGCCGGCTCGCGCAGCTGCGCCTCGGGATTGAGCTGGGCCCACTGGTTGGCGGCCAGCGCGACCTGCGCCAGGTGTTCGCGGCGGGTGCCGTACTGGTGCATGTGGCGCGCCGCGGCCAGCGCATACGACGACAGCGGGCTCAACGGGTCGTACGGTGTCTCGTAGGGTTGCGGATCGAACTGCTTGCGCACGCGGCCGATCTCGGCGCGGCTCAGTGTCGAGGTGCGCTGCGTGCTGCCATAGCAGACCAGCACCGCGTTGCATTGGCCCGAGGCCAGCGCGTGCAGCGCCGGCAGCAGGTGCGCCACGAAGCTGGAACCGCCCAGCATGGTGCTGTCGATGAAGCTGGGGCGGATGCCCAGGTGCTCGATGACCGGCATCGCCCACATCGGCGCCGCCACGCTGGCGGTGCAGAGGCCGTCGATGTCGCGCATCGAGAGGCCGGCGTCGGCCACCGCGCGCTGCGCCGCCTGCACCAGGATTTCCATTTCGGTGTAGCCGTGGGCCTGGCCGAGGCCGGCATGGCCGACCCCCGCCACCGCGACGGCGCCGCGCAGATCGTTCAGCGTCATTGCGCCTCCTTGTTGGGAACAAAGACCAGCAGGCCGCGGCCTTCCGTCACGGCCACCTGGGCCCGCACCGCCATGCCGATGCGCACGGCGTCGGGCGCCACGCCCTCGACCCGGCTCATCAGGCGCACGCCTTCGAGCAGGTCGACCAGCGCCACGTTGTAGTCGCCGCCCGCCTCGGGCTTGCGCCGCACGGTGGTGGTGGAATAGACCGTGCCGCGCCCGTCCGGCGTGCGCCAGGACAACTGCTGCGCGCCGCAATGCGGGCAGATCATGCGGGGATAGAACACGGCGCGGTCGCAGGCGTCGCAATGCTGGATCTGGAAGCGTCCCTGATCGAGCGCCTGGCGGTATTGCGCCTCGACGCCTTCGGTGGCGCGTGGGTCGGTTGCGGTCATGGCATACGGTTTCGGATGGATGAGTCGCCAGTGTCGGGGCTGGCGCCGGCAGGTGCCATTCTTCATTGCTGAAGCAGGCCTTTTGCCGGCCCGTAGTGCCCGTTCGCGATGGCCCTACACCGAGGCAAAAGCCCGCCTTCGGCAACCGCAGATTGTCCGGCGCCGGGTCGGCATGGCTAGATAGCCGCCAAAGGAGGTAGGCCATGAATCTGACCTGGACGCCGGAGGAGATCCGGTTCCGCGAAATGGTGCGCGCGTTCGCCGCCGACCGGCTACCGCGTGAC
Organism: Achromobacter ruhlandii; assembly: GCF_002082135.1. Taxonomy (NCBI): domain Bacteria; kingdom Pseudomonadati; phylum Pseudomonadota; class Betaproteobacteria; order Burkholderiales; family Alcaligenaceae; genus Achromobacter; species Achromobacter ruhlandii. Next base: position 5,765,840 of record NZ_CP017433.1, on the reverse strand, counting down.
ATCCGCGACAAGGTGCGCCGGCACCAGCGGCTGGAGCGCGATGACTACGTGCGCTGGCACAACATCCTGGCCGACCAGGGCTGGGGCGCGCCGAACTGGCCCGTCGAGCACGGCGGCACCGGCTGGAACGCGCTGGAACGGCTGATCTTCGAAGTGGAATGCTTCAAGGCCGGCGCGCCGCGCCTGTTGCCGTTCGGCCTGTCCATGATCGGGCCGGTGCTGATGAAGTACGCCAGCGCCGAGCAGCAGGCGCGCTTCCTGCCGCGTATTCCCCGGGTGCAGGACTGGTGGTGCCAGGGTTATTCCGAACCGGGTTCGGGGTCGGACCTGGCCTCGCTCAAGACCCGCGCGGTGCGCGATGGGAATGAATACGTGGTCAACGGCCAGAAGACCTGGACCACGCTGGCGCAGTACGCCGACTGGATGTTCTGCCTGGCGCGCACCGATCCCGACGCGCGCGCCCAGCGCGGCATCTCGATGCTGCTGCTGGACATGCGCGCGCCGGGCGTGAGCGTGCGTCCGATCCGCACGCTCGACGGCGGTCACGATGTCAACGAAGTGTGGCTGGAGAACGTGCGGGTGCCGGTCGCCAACCTGGTGGGCGAGGAGAACCAGGGCTGGACGTACGCCAAGTACCTGCTGGGACACGAACGCACCGGCATCGCCGGCCTGGGCCATTGCCATCGCGAACTCGGCATCCTCAAGGACATGGCGGCCCGCGCCACGTCGCGCGGCCGGCCGCTGCTGGCCGACAGCCGCATGCGCGATCGTATCTCGCGCATCGAGGTCGACATCATGGCGCTGGAAATGCTGCTGCTGCGCGTGGCGGCGAGCAATGGCGGCACGCCCGGCCCGGAGGCCTCGGTGCTGAAGATCCGCGGCTCCGAGATCCAGCAGGACCTGGCCATGCTGCAGATGGAAGTGGCCGGCCCCGACGCCTGGCCGTACGACCCCGAATGGATGCTGGCCGAGGCCGCGTATCACGGCCCCGGGCCGGAGATGGCGGCGGCGTCAGGCGCGGGCTATGCCGACATGCGCAAGACCTCGATCTACGGCGGCACCACCGAAGTGCAGAAGGGCATCATCGCCCGCCTGGTGCTGGGCCTGTAAACCGCCAATCCGGACGCCCGCCTGGATTGCAAGACAGGCGCGCGCCGCAAGGAGCACGACACATGGATTTCCTCTATACCGAAGAACAGCGCATGCTGGCCGACAGCCTGCGCCGCCTGGTGGACCAGGCATGGACCCGGCCTCGGCGCCGCGCCCGCGAGGCCGCCGGCCGGCTCGATCCTGCGGCCTGGAACGCGCTGGCCGAGCTGGGCGTGCTGGGGCTGAACATTCCGCAGGAAGCGGGCGGTTTCGGCGAAGTGCCGGCCAGCCTGCTGCCGGTGCACCTGGAACTGGGGCGCGGGCTGGTGGCCGAGCCGGTAATCCCGAGCGCCGTGATGGGCGCGGCCCTGATCGGCGCCTGCGACGCCGCCGCGCGTGAGCGCTGGTTGCCCGCCATCGCCTCGGGCGAGCAGGTGGTCAGCGTGGCGTACCAGGAACCCGGACGCCGCTACCAGGCCGATCCGAATGACTGCCGCGCAACGCGCGACGGCGACGGCTGGCGTTTGGACGGCGCCAAGCACCTGGTGTGGCATGGCGCCGCGGCCCATGCCTGGTTGGTGAGCGCGCGGGCCGACGACGGCGCCACGCTGCTGCTGGCGGTGCCGGCGGATGTCACTGGGGTACGCGTCACCGACACGCCGACGCTGGACGGCGCGCGTTGCGCCCGCCTGGATTTCGACGCGGCATCGCTTGGCGCGGATGCGCTGCTGGCGCGGGGCGAGGCGGCCGACGCGGCCCTGGCGCAGGCGCTGCAATGGGGGACGGCGGCGCTATGCGCCCATGCGGCGGGCGCGATGGAGCGGTTGCTGGAGATCACCGTCGACTATCTCAAGACGCGCAAGCAGTTCGGCCAGCCGCTGGCCGCGTTCCAGGCCTTGCAGCACCGCCTGGCGGAAATGCTGGTGGCCAAGGAACTGGCGCTATCCATGGCCTACGTGGCGGTGGCCGCGTTGACCGAACCCGACCCGGCGCAGCGCCGCCGCATGCTGGCCTCGGCCAAGCTCGAAACCGCGCGCGCGGGCCGGCTGGTGGCGCAGATGGCGGTGCAATTGCATGGCGGCATGGGCATGACGGACGAACTGGAGGTGGGCGACTACTTCAAGCGCCTGACGGTGGCGGACCTGCTGCTGGGCGACAGCGCCGAGCAACTGGCGGTGCTGGAGGAACTGGCATGAGCCATGACCGCTACACCGAGATCACGTTCACGCTGGAGCAGGGCGTCGGCGTCATCACCCTCAACCGCCCCGAGCGCCTGAACAGCTTTACCGCCGTCATGCACGCCGAACTGGCGCGGGCGCTGGACACGCTGGAGGCGCACGCCGGCTTGCGCGGCGTGATCCTGACTGGCGCCGGCCGCGGCTTCTGCGCCGGCCAGGACCTGGGCGAGCGCAAGCCGGCCGAGGACGGTTCGCGCCGCGACCTGAGCGAGAACCTGGAAAAACTGTACAAGCCGCTCATCCTGCGGCTGCGCGCGCTGCCGGCGCCGGTGGTGTGCGTCATGAACGGCGTGGCGGCCGGCGCCGGCGCCAGCCTGGTGCTGGCCTGCGACGTGGTGTTCGCGGTGGAGTCGGCGCGCTTCATCCAGGCCTTCAGCAAGATCGGCCTGTTGCCGGACGCGGGCGGCACCTGGTTCCTGCCGCGCCTGGTGGGCTCGGCGCGCGCCATGGGCGCCGCCTTGTTCGGCGAGGCCGTCAGCGCGCGCCAGGCCGAGGCCTGGGGGCTGATCTGGCGCGTGGTGCCGGACGCGGACCTGGAGGCCACCCTGGCTGACGCGCGTGCCACGCTGGCCGCCGGACCGACTCGCGCCTATGCCGCGACCAAGACCGCCCTGCATGCGTCCAGCGGCAACACGCTGGCGCAGCAGTTCGACCTGGAATGCGCCTTGCAGCGCGAGCTGGGCTATACCGACGACTACCTGGAGGGCATGCGCGCCTTCGCGCAGAAGCGCGCGCCGGCGTTCACGGGGCGCTAGGGCTTGCGGCGCGAGGCGGCGTGTCGTGTGAACAACCTGCTGGACGAGGCATCGCTGCGCGCGGGACGGTTGGGGCGCCTCCCACCGCCAGCGCGTCAGGCCGCCGCCGGTTGCCGGATCTGCTCGATCAGTTCACGCGCGCAGCCGGGCAGGGCGTCAACGTCGCGCACCAGCAGCTTGCGCTCGCGCACCACCCAGGGCTCATCCAGCTCCACCACCCGCAGCTTCATCTCCGCGCCATAGCGGCGCGCGGCGGAATCCGGGATCACGCCGACGCCGACGCCCGCCTGCACCATCCGGCAGATGGAGTCGAAGCTGTACAGCTGGATGCGTTGCGGCAGGCGCTGGCCGATGCGCTCGAGCTGGTCGCGCAGGAACGCCACCAGGGTCGAGCCCTCATGCATGGTGATGAACGGGTAGCGCACCGCGTCGGCCAGCTTGACCTTGTCCTGGTCCTGCAGCGGATGGCCGTTGGGCACCACCAGCACCAGCCGATCGGTGCTGAAGTGGATGGTCTGCAGTTCGGGCGCGTCGACCGGCCCGGCGACGATGCCCAGGTCGGTGGTGCCGTCCAGCACGCCGCGCACGATGTCGCGCGTCAGCCGTTCCTGCAGGTCGACCGTGACGCCGGGGTGGCCCGCCAGGAACCGCGCCAGGATGTCCGGCATGAATTCGGTGACGGCCGTGGTGTTGGCGAAGATGCGGATGTGGCCGGCATCGCCGTCGGCCTGCTCCTGGAAGTCGTGTTTCAGGTGATCGACCTGGCGCATGATGACCCGCGCGTGCTGCAACAGCCGCTGGCCGGCCGGGGTGATTTCCACGCCGCGGCTGTCGCGGTACAACAGACGGGTGTTGAGCTGGTTCTCCAACGCCTTGATGCGCACGCTGACCGCGGCCAGCGACAGGTGGGCGCGCTTGGCGGCCTGCGTCAGGCTGGGGGATTCGGCGATGTGGATGAACAGGCGGAGGTCGGCGAGATCGAAGTGCATGGCGCCTATATTACGGCGGCGGGCGCCGGGCGCACGATTCAGGCGCCCCAAAGCCGGCCTTGAGGAAAAATGAATTCACAGTGTCCCCGCCATGCGGGATGCTAGCCACCAGATCAATCATCAGAGGAATATCGGCATGACATCGACAGACCCGGCCGGCTGGATCGGCAGCGGCGAGCGCCAGGCGGACGCGCTGGATCCCGGCCATGCGGCGCGCGTCGCCGCCACGCTGGGCGGCCCCGCGCCCGCCGTGGGGGACCCCTTGCCCCCCTTGTGGCAATGGGCGTTTTTCATCAGCACGGTGGCGGCCGATGGCTTGGGGACGGATGGGCACCCGGCCCGCGGCGGCTTCCTGCCGCCGGCGCAGGACCGCAACCGCATGTGGGCCGGCGGCCGCGTCGAATTCCGCCAGCCGCTTAGGGTGGGCGTGCCGGCCGAACGGGTCTCGGTGGTGGCCGACGTCAAGGAAAAGGCCGGCCGCACCGGCGCGCTGCTGTTCGTGACGGTGCGCCACGAGTACCGCCAGGACGGCGAGGTGGCCATCCTGGAAGAGCAGGACATCGTCTACCGCCAGCCCACGCCGCCCAAGCTCGCCGGCACCGAGCCGGCGCCACAGGCGCAGTGGCGCGACACCATCGAACCCTCGTCGGTGCTGCTGTTCCGCTATTCGGCCGTGACCTTCAATGGCCACCGCATCCACTACGACCATCCCTACGTCACCGGCACCGAAGGCTATCCGGGCCTGGTGGTGCACGGCCCGCTGATCGCCACCGAGATGGTCGCCGCCTTCATGCGCGCCCACCCTGGCGCCCGTCCCACGCACCTGTCGTATCGCGGCCTGCGGCCGCTGGTTTCACCCACGCCCTTCCAGGTCGCCGGCCGCCTCGAGGAACCGGGCCTGGCCCGGCTCTGGGCCGAGCAGGACGGCACGCTGGCCCACCAGGCCGAACTGAGGTTCACCGCATGAGCACGCCTGCCCCCCGCCCGCTGGACGGCATTACCGTCGTCAGCCTCGAACACGCCATCGCCGCCCCGTTCTGCACCCGCCAGCTGGCGGACATGGGCGCGCGCGTCATCAAGATCGAACGCCCCGGCGCGGGCGACTTCGCCCGCGGCTACGACGAGCGTGTGCGCGGCCTGTCGTCGCACTTCGTCTGGACTAACCGTTCCAAGGAAAGCCTGACGCTGGACCTCAAGCGCGACGAAGCCGGCGACATCATGGAACGCCTGCTGCAACAGGCCGACGTGCTGGTGCAGAACCTGGCGCCCGGCGCCGCCGCGCGCCTGGGGCTGTCGTTCGAGGCACTGCACGCCAAGTATCCGCGCCTGATCGTCTGCGACATCTCCGGCTATGGCGAAGGCGGCCCCTACCAGGACAAGAAGGCCTACGACCTGCTGATCCAGAGCGAAAGCGGCTTCCTGTCGGTCACCGGCACCGCCGACGACCCGGTCAAGGCCGGTTGCTCCATCGCCGACATCTCGGCCGGCATGTACGCTTATTCCGCCATTCTCAACGCGCTGCTGCTGCGCCAGAAGACCGGCCTGGGCAGCCGCCTGGACGTCTCCATGCTCGAGAGCATGGTCGAGTGGATGGGCTTCCCGATGTACTACGCGTTCGAGGGCGCGGCGCCGCCGGTGCGCGCCGGCGCGGCCCACGCCTCGATCTATCCCTACGGGCCGTTCCCCACCGGCGACGGCAATACCATCATGCTGGGCCTGCAGAACGAACGCGAATGGCGCGTGTTCTGCGCCCAGGTGCTGCGCCAGGCCGAGCTGGCCGAGGACCCGCGTTTCGCCACCAACTCGCTGCGCACCGCCAACCGCGAGGCCCTGCGCGCGCTGATCGTCGCGGCCTTCGCCGATCTCAGCGTGCAGCAGGTCACCGACCGGCTGGAAGACGCGCAGATCGCCAACGCCCGGGTCAACGACATGGCCGGGGTCTGGGCCCACCCGCAATTGCGGGCGCGCGACCGCTGGAGCCAGGTCGACAGCCCGGCCGGCGCGCTGCCGGCGCTGCTGCCGCCGGCCAGTAGCAACGCCTTCGCGCCGCGCATGGCGGCGGTGCCCGCCGTGGGCCAGAACACGGATGCGGTGCTAGCATCACTGGGATACGCGCCCGAACAGGTGGCGCGCTTCCATGCTTCGGAGGTGGTGTGATGCATTCCGTCGTTCGTACCGCGCTGTTCGTGCCGGCCTCCCGTGCCGAACGCATCCCCAAGGCCCTGGCCAGCGGCGCCGATGCCGTCATCGTCGACCTGGAAGACGCGGTCGAGCACCTGGCCAAGGCCTCGGCCCGCGAAGCGCTTTGCGACTTCCTCGGCACCCAGCCGCAGGCGCGGGTGTGGGTGCGGATCAACGACGCCTCCACCTCGTGGCACGACGACGACCTGAAGGCCTGCCGCGGCAAGCCCGCCGTGGCCGGCATCCTGCTGCCCAAGGCCGAAAGCCTGGCGCAGGTGCGCCACGTGGCGCAGGCGGGGCTGCCGGTCATTCCGATCCTGGAAACCGCGCGCGGCATCCTCAACGCCGCCGAGGTCGCCGGCACGCCCGGCGTGGCGCGGCTGGCGTTCGGCAGCCTCGACTACGGCCTGGACCTGGGCCTGGCGCCGGACACCGCCGGCGCCGAAGCCGTGCTGGACCACGCCCGCGTGCAGGTGCTGCTGCAGACCCGCGCCGCCGGGCTGGCGCCGGCGCTGGACGGCGTGTTCCCGGGGGTCGAGGACCACGCCGGGCTGTCCGCCGCCGCCGCGCGCGCCCAGCAGATGGGGTTCGGCGGCATGCTGTGCATCCATCCCGCGCAGGTGCCGGTGATCCACGCCGCCTTCGCGCCCGATCCGGCCGAGCTGGCCTGGGCCCGCCGCGTGGTCGACGCGCACCGCGACAAGGCCGCCGGCACCTTCATGCTGGACGGCAAGATGGTGGACGCGCCCGTCATCACCCGCGCCCGCCGCGTGCTGGCGCAGGCAGGCGAAGCCAGCGCCGCTTGATCCCGTCCGGCGGTGTCCGGCCTACAATCCGGCAAATCTTTCCGCGGACGGTCTCATGAGTGCAGCGCTTTTCATCGGGCATACCTACATCGACGTCACCGTGCTGGCCGACGAATGGCCTACCGGCGACGAGAAAAGCGTGGCGCGCGACTACGCCGTGTCGTTCGGCGGCAATGCCGTCACCGCGGCGTTCGCCTGCGGCAAGCTGGGCACCCGGCCCGACCTGATCTGCTCGCTGGCGCCGGACTGGCTCGGCCACATGTATACCGACATGGCGGCCGCGCACGGCGTCACGCTGCACGGGCGCCAGGTGCGGCGCTCGTCGCTGTCGTTCATCATGCCCAACCATGGCAAGCGCGCCATTGTGCGGGCGCGCGATGCCGACTACCTGAACGATTTCCCGCGCCTGGACGTCGATGGCTATCGCGCGCTGCACCTGGACGGCCACCAGCCCGACGCCGCGCTGCACTACGCGCGCGCCTGCCGCCAGGCCGGCATCCTGACCTCGCTGGACGGCGGCGGCGTGCGCGAGAACACTGACGAACTGCTGCGCCACATCGACGTGGCGGTCTGCGCCGAACGCATGTGCGAACAGCTCGACCTGTCGCCGCACGGCTTGCTGGACCTGCTCAAGCAGCGCGGCTGCCGCATCGGCGCGGTGACGCTGGGCGAGCGCGGCATGCTCTGGTACGACGAAAGCGGCAAGGTCGACACGTTGCCGTCGCTGGACGTGCCTGCGGAACGCATCATCGACACCTCCGGCGCGGGCGACGTGTTCCACGGCGCCTATGTCTGGTCGTACCTCAACCGGCCCGAGCTGGCCTGGAAGGAACACTTCACCTTCGCCCGCGCCGCCTCGGCGCACAAGATCCAGCACCTGGGCAACGAGGCGGGGCTCCCCGGCGTGGACGACGTCGAACGCGCCATGCTGGCGTTCGCGCCCAAGGCGTGACGCGGCCGCAGGGCCGATCTTCAAGGTAATCAGGAAGGCGGCGGCAACCGCGCCGCCCGGCGCGGTTCAGTCCAGGCGTTCGATCGGCTGGTCGGTGATGTCGCCGAGCCAGGCGTCGAGGCCGCGGCCGGCCAGCGTCAGCGTCGGCGCCAGGTCGCGCAGCGGGCGCAGCACGAAGGCGCGCAACTGCATGCGGGGGTGCGGCAGGATCAGGCGCTCATGCGCCATGGCGGCGTCGCCATGCAGCAGCAGGTCCAGGTCAAGGGTGCGCGGCGCGTTGCGGTAGGGCCGCTCACGGCCATGGCGCAATTCCAGCGCCTGCAGCAGATCCAGCAGGTCGAGAGGCGCCAGCGTGGTGTCCAGCGCCGCGACCGCGTTGACGAAATCCGGGCCGGTGGCGTCCACCGGCGCCGTGCGATAGAACGGCGAGGCCGTCACCGCGACGATGCCGTCGGTGGCGGCCAGCTCGGCCAGCACGCTGCGCAGCGTTGCCGCGCTGTCGCCCAGGTTGGCGCCCAGCCCGATGTAGGCGCGCACGGGGGCGGCCATGGCTTTATTCGGCGCCGCCGGCACCGCCCGCGGCGCTGCCCGCGCCACGCGAGGACGAGCGGCGGCGCGGCCGGCGTTTGCGCGCGGCCGGCGCCGGGCCGTCGCTGGCGTCGCGCGGCAGGCGCGAGACTTCCTCGATCATGTCGGCGCGGGTGGCATCGTCGGCGTTGGCCAGGTCCATCCACCACTGCGCCAGCACGCTGTCGAACTCGCCGGCGGCGGCGCGCAGCTGCAGGAAGTCGCAGGCGGCGCGAAAGCGCGGTTGTTCGATCATGCGGAAGATGGTCTTGCCCATGCGGCGCTCGAAGCGCGGCTGCATGAACCAGATCTCGCGCATGTCCGACGAGAAGCGGCGCTGGATCGCGAGCTTCTCGGTCTGCTCGTCGAGCACCGAGTCGGCGGCCTGCGACAGCGCCGGGATGGTGTGTTCGCCCTGGGCGCGCAGCTGCTTCCAGCGCACCTCCACCTGCTGCCACAGCAGCGCGGCGAACAGGAAGCTGGGGCTGATGGTCTTGCCGGCGCGCACGCGGGCGTCGGTGCGTTCCAGCGCCAGTTCCACGAAGTGCTCGCCGCCCGGTTGCTCCAGCACCACGTCCAGCAGCGGCAGCAGGCCGTTGTGCAGGCCGTCGGCGCGCAGCTGGCGCAGGCAGTCCATGGCGTGGCCGCAGGTCAGCAGCTTGAGCATCTCGTCGAACAGGCGCGAGGCCGGCACGTTCTCGATCAGGTCGGCCATGGTGCGGATCGGCTGGCGCGTGGCGGGGTCGATCGTGCCGTTCAGCTTGGCGGCGAAACGCACCGCGCGCAGCATGCGCACCGGATCTTCGCGGTAGCGCTTGGCCGGGTCGCCGATCATGCGGATCTGGCGCTTCTTCAGGTCGGCCACGCCGTTGTGGAAGTCGATCACTTCCTCGTTGTGCGGGTCGTAGTACAGCGCGTTCATGGTGAAGTCGCGGCGCGCCGCGTCTTCCTCGTGCGTGCCGAACACGTTGTCGCGCAGGATGCGGCCGTGCGCGTCGGTTTCCTGGTCTTCCGAGGCGGGGGCGCGGAAGGTGGAGGTCTCGATGATTTCCTGGCCGAACACCACGTGCACCAGCTGGAAGCGGCGGCCGATGATGCGGGCGCGGCGGAACAGCGGGCGGATCTGTTCGGGCGTGGCGTTGGTGGCGACGTCGAAGTCCTTGGGTTCCAGGCCGACGATCAGGTCGCGCACCGCGCCGCCGACGATATAGGCTTCATAGCCATGCTGGCGCAACACCTCGCATACCTTGATGGCGTGGCGCGAGACATTGCGGCGGTCGATGCCGTGCTTGTCGCGTCCGATGCGCAAAGGCCCCCGGGCTGCCGGCGCGAACAGTCGGCCGACGAATTTTTTTATGGTTTCGGTGATCATTTAGGACTTGGCATCTATGACGTGGTCGAACAGATCGATCACTTGCCAGCCGCGTTCCTGGGCGATGGCGCGCAGGGTGGGGCTGGGGTTGGCGGCGATCGGGCGGGTCACCTTTTCGAGCAGCGGGACATCATTGACCGAATCGCTATAGAAAAACGATTCGGGGAAATCCGCAAGCCCCAGGCCCATGGCGGCCAGCCAGTCGTTCACGCGCACCACCTTGCCTTCCTTGAAGCTGGGGGTGCCGAGGATGCGGCCGGTGTAGCGGCCGCGCTGGACTTCGGCGTCGGTGGCCACCAGGTGGGGGATGCCGAAGGCGCGGGCGATGGGGGCGGTGACGAAACTGTTGGTGGCGGTGACCACGGCGCACAGGTCGCCGGCTTCCAGGTGCGATTCGACCAGCGCGCGCGCGGCGGGGGTGATCGACGGGCGGATGACCTCGGCCATGAAGGCCTCGTGCCAGGCGGCCAGGTCGAACGGCGCGTGCGCCGCCAGCAGGCCCAGCATGAACTCGGCGGCCTGTTCGGCGGTGAGTTCGCCGCGGTTGTAGCGGTCCATCAGGTCGTCGTTCTGGCGACGGGCCTCGTCCGGATCGCCGGCGCGGCCGGTGCGCGCCAGGTAGTCGGCCCATTGGTAGTCGCTGTCCAGCGGCAACAGGGTGTGATCCAGGTCGAACAGGGCGAGACGTCGGGAGGTCATGTGCGTTGTGAATCCGGGTCTGCGAGCATGGCGCGCAGCAGGGGCAGGGTGATGGGACGGCCGGTGGCCAGGGAGTATCGGTCCAGCGCGTCCAGCAAGGCCGCCAGCTTGCGGATGTCGCGCTCGTGGTGCGTCAACATCCAGTTGATGATTTCGGGCGCCAGGTGCAGGCCGCGTTGGGCCGCCTGGGCCGCCAGCGCCGCCAGCTTGTCGGCGTCGGAAAGGGGATCGAGGCGGAACACCAGGTCCCAGCCCAGCCGGGTGCGCAGGTCTTCGCGCAGCGGCATCGACAGCGTCGAGCGGTCGCCCGCCACGGCCAGCGCGAAGGCGCGGCCGGTGGCGGCCGATTCGCGCCAGCGGTTGTAAAGGGCGAACAGGCCCGCCTGGCGGTGCTCGTCCATGAGGTGCACGTCGTCCACCGCCACGAACTTGGGCATGGGCGACTTGGAATCGGCCTCGGCCAGCACGCGCAGGATGTTGGCGCTGTTGGCCGCTTCGATGTAGACAGCGTCGGGGCGCGCGGTCAGCGCGCGCAGCAGGTGGCTGCGGCCGCAGCCGGCCGCGCCCCAGATGTACAGCGCGCGGCCGGGAGCAAGCGTGCGCACGGCCGCCAGCGCCTCTCCGTTGGGACCGGCGATGAAGTTGTTCAGCGAGGGCGCTGGCGCGGGAAGAACGTCGAGCAGCAGCTGGCGGTTCATGAGAGGTGATCGATCAGGCGGGTAGAGCCAGGCTCCAGGGTGAGCCCACGGCCGGCGGCGGCGTTGCCCGCCAGAAACTGGCAAAATCGCTATCGGCCAACCCTACACTTTAAACCACCCGGGGCGCCGGTGTCGCGTCCAAGCCCTTTGCCTGGCTTGGGTTTGCGCCAAAATGGCGCCGCGCCGGGCCGGGGCCGTCCCGCCCGCCGCCGGCGGCTTTCGCCGGGCGCTGGCCAGGACCGGGCCGCAACATCGTAAAATGCAGGGCGTTCCACCCCAATTCCCAGCAATTGTTACATATCCCACGGCATTTCTCATGACGAATCAACCCAAAGCTCCCCTGACCTACCGTGACGCCGGTGTCGACATCGACGCGGGCGACGCCCTGGTCGACCGTATCAAACCGCTTGCGGCGCGCACCATGCGCCCCGGGGTGCTGGCCGGTATCGGCGGCTTTGGCGGCCTGTTCGAAGTGCCCAAGCACTACAAGGAGCCGGTGCTGGTCTCCGGCACCGACGGCGTCGGCACCAAGCTGCGCCTGGCGTTCGACTGGAACCGCCACGACACCGTCGGCATCGACCTGGTGGCGATGAGCGTCAACGACATCCTGGTGCAGGGCGCCGAGCCGCTGTTCTTCCTGGATTATTTCGGTTGCGGCAAGCTTTCGGTGGACACGGCGGCGTCGGTGGTGGGCGGCATCGCCAAGGGCTGCGAACTGTCGGGCTGCGCGCTGATCGGAGGCGAAACCGCCGAAATGCCGGGCATGTACCCCGATGGCGAATACGACCTGGCCGGGTTCGCGGTGGGCGCGGTCGAGAAGTCGGCCATCATCGACGGCAAGTCGATCAAGGTCGGCGACGTGGTGCTGGGCCTGGCGTCCAGCGGCGCGCACTCGAACGGCTATTCGCTGCTGCGCAAGATCCTGGAACGCGCCGGCGCCAAGCCGGACGACGACTTCCACGGCCAGCCGCTGGTCGACGTGGTCATGGCCCCGACCCGCATCTACGTCAAGCAGGTGCTGGCCGCGCTGGCCAAGCACGGCAGCGCCATCAAGGGCCTGGCCCACATCACCGGCGGCGGCCTGCTCGACAACGTGCCGCGCATCCTGCAGGACGGCCTGTCGGCCCGCCTGCGGCGCGATAGCTGGGAAATGCCCAAGCTGTTCCAGTGGCTGCAGGAGCAGGGCGGCGTCGAGGACACCGAGATGTACCGCGTCTTCAACTGCGGCATCGGCATGGTGCTGGTGGTGGATCCGGCCCAGGCCGACGCCATCGCCGCGACGCTGCGCGAGCAGGGCGAAACCGTCAGCAAGCTGGGCGAGATCGTCGCCCAGACCGAAGGCATGCCGCAGACCGTGGTGGTCTGAGCCGGCTGGCCTCGCAATGAAGAACCCGCCCTGGTGGCGGGTTTTTTATTTCGCTGTCCGGCTAGAAGAACTTGACCCGGCCCGCGTCCTCGCGGAATGCTTCTCCCGTATCCAGGTCCGTGCGCCAGATGGTGTCGTGAACGGACAGAAAGCCGCGCACCTGCCGGTTGGCGTCCCGCGCGTCGCGCCAGGCCGCCTGGAACCAGGCGAGGTAGGTCTCCGTCATTATTTCGCGCAGTTCATCGCCGAAGTCGTCGTCCTCGTTGTCCATGGCTTCGGTCAACGCGGCGTCGACATCGGGCGGAATCAACGGGTACTGCAATGCCAACCGCAGGCCCCGTCCACAGTAGCCGGAACGCGTGTTCAAGGGAATCGCGACGGGAGTGAACGACTCCCAGTCGTACTCGAAGTGGATGGCGTCCACGTTTTCCCTGGAAACGCCCTGGTCCAGCGTGAACGGGCGTTCGCGGAGCAACCGCTGGATTTCGCCGATCAAGGCCTCGTGCTGCTTGCGCAGCATGGCGGCAAAAGACGTGCTTGCTTCGTTGATGTCCATCATCTCGATATCCAGTGATTGGTCGCCGTCGCGGGCGGCCGGTTGCGGCGAAAGGGCCCGAAGGCGTGCAGCCGCTTGCGTCAGGATGCGTCGGCCAGTGCCGCGGCCACCGCGTCGATGGTCTGCGCCACCGCGTCGGCCGCCAGGCAGTCGACGATCACGCGCTCGGGCTGGGCCCGCAGCCAGGTGATCTGGCGCTTGGCCAGCTGGCGGGTGGCGGCGATGCCCTGTTCGCGGGCTTCCTCCAGGCTGATCTCGCCGTCGAGATGGGCCCACATCTGGCGGTAGCCCACGCAGCGCACCGACGGCAGGCCCGGGTGCAGGTCGGCGCGCGCATGCAGGCCGCGCACTTCTTCCAACAGGCCGTTGGCCAGCATCGCGTCGAAGCGCTGTTCGATGCGCGCGTGCAGCGCGGCGCGCGCCGAGGGTTCCAGGCTGATGGTCAGGTAGCGCTTGTCGTCGTCGCCGGCGGCGGCGCGCTGGCGGCCGAGCAGCGCCGACATGGGCTGGCCCGATAACTGGCAGATCTCCAGCGCGCGCTGGATCCGCTGGCTGTCGTTGGGCGCCAGGCGCGCGGCGGTGACAGGGTCGAGCCGCGCCAGCTCGGCGTGCAGCGCCGGCCAGCCGTCACGGGCGGCGCGCGCTTCCAGTTCTGCGCGCAGCGCGGGGTCGGCCTGCGGCAGGTCGTCCAGGCCGTCGCGCAGCGCCTTGTAGTACATCATGGTGCCGCCGGCCAGAAGCGGAATGCGGCCGCGCGCGCGGATCGCGTCGATCAGGCGCAGCGCGTCGGCGCGGAATTCGGCCGCCGAATACGACTGTGCCGGGTCCCGGATATCCAGCAGGTGCTGGGGCACCTGCGCTTGTTCGGCCGGCGACGGCTTGGCGGTGCCGATGTCCATGCCGCGGTAGATGGTGGCGGAATCGACGTTGATGATTTCCAGCGGCCAGCGTTCGGCCAGCGCCAGGGTGGAGGCGCTCTTGCCGGCCGCGGTGGGGCCGGCCAGGCAGATGACGAGGGGAGGGGCGGACACGGACAAGATCTATTGCCCGCGCAGGAACAGCTTGTCCAGGTCGGACACCGACCACTGCACCCAGGTGGGCCGGCCGTGATTGCACTGGTCGGCGCGCTCGGTGGCTTCCATCTGCCGCAGCAGGCCGTTCATCTCTTCGATCGTGAGCTTGCGGTTGGCGCGCACCGAACCGTGGCAGGCCATGGTCGAGAGCAGTTCGTTGCGCTGTTCGGTCAACAGGCGCGACACGCCCACGCCGGCCAGGTCGCGCAGCACGGCGCGGGCCAGCGTCTCGATGTCGCCGCGCGCCAGGATGGCGGGCACCGAGCGCACCGCGATCGACGTGGGGCCCGAGGGGCGCATCTGGAAGCCGAGGTCTTCCAGCTGTTCCTCGAATTCCTCGACCACCGCCACATCCTTTTCCTGGGCGTGGAACACCACCGGCACCAGCAGGTCCTGGCGCGGCAGGCTGCGCGCGTCCAGCGCCTGCTTGAGTTGTTCGTAGACCACGCGCTCATGGGCCGCATGCATGTCCACCAGCACCATGCCGCGGCGGTTCTGCGCCAGGATGTAGATGCCGTGCAACTGGCCCAGCGCCATGCCGAGCGGGTGTTCCTCGTCGGCCGCCAGCGTCGGCGCGGGCGCGGCCTGCGGCGCCAGCGCCGCCACGTCGCGCAGCGGCTCGACGCGCGCGGCGGTGTCTTCGGTCAGGGGGCGATACAGCGATTGCCAGTCGGCGGCGGGAATCCCGGCCGGCTCGGCGTGCAGGCGGAACGGCACCTGCGTGTGCGGGCGCTGCGGCGCTGGCGAGGGCCGCAGGCCGTAGGCGGGCGCGGCGCCCGGGCTGGCGCCGGTATAGCCGGGGCGAGGCGTGTCGGCCGGCGTGGAGGCGGGCAAGCCGCCGGTTGTCGCGGGCGCTGACGGCGCCACGGTCTCGAATCCATCATCGTCATCGCGCGTCGCCGCGGCCGGCGCCACCGCCGACGATCCGCCGGTCTGCGCCAGCGTCTGGCTGACCGCGTGGTTGACGAAGCGGTGCACGGCGCCGCTGTCGCGAAAGCGCACCTCGTGCTTGGCCGGATGCACGTTGACGTCGACCGCGGCCGGGTCGATGTCCAGGAACAGTACGTAGGCCGGCTGGCGGTCGCCATGCAGCACGTCGGCATAGGCGGCGCGCAGCGCGTGGCTGACGGTGCGGTCGCGCACGTAGCGGCCGTTGACGTACAGATACTGCCGGTCGGCGCGGGCGCGGGCCGCGGTGGGGCGGGTGATCATGCCGGCCAGGCTGACCGTGCCGACGCTGTGCGACAGCAGCAGGCCATGTTCGGCGAATTCCGCGCCCAGCACGTCGCGGATGCGCTGCGGCGGTTCGGCCGGCAGCCACTGGCGCTGCGCGCGGTCGTGGTGGAACAGGCGGAAGGCGATCTGCGGATGGGCCAGCGCGATGCGCTCCATGGCGTCGACGCAGTGGCCGAATTCGGTGGCTTCCGAGCGCAGGAACTTGCGGCGCGCCGGCACCGCGTCGAACAGCTGGCGCACGTCCACGGTGGTGCCAGGCGGGCCCGAGGCAGGGGTGACCTGCATGCTGCCGGCCTGGATCTGCCAGGCATGCTCGCCATCGCGGGTGCGCGAAATAATGGAAACCTGCGCCACCGAGGCGATCGAGGCCAGCGCCTCGCCGCGGAACCCCATGGACGCGACCGATTCCAGCTCGTGCAGGTTGCGGATCTTGCTGGTGGCGTGGCGCGCCAGCGCCAGCGGCAGTTCTTCCGGTGGAATGCCGCCGCCGTCGTCGGTCACCGCAATGCGGCGGATGCCGCCGCCCTCCAGGCGCACCTCGATCGCGCGGGCGCCGGCGTCGATGGCGTTCTCGAGGATTTCCTTGAGCACCGAGGCGGGTCTCTCGATCACTTCGCCCGCGGCGATCTGGCTGATCAGCAGGTCGGGCAGCGCAAGAATGGAGCGGCGTTCTGTCATGGGGTGTTCCGGTGTAGCCATAGGGAGGATTTTAGCCTCTGGACACGGTGGGCTATAGTCGTGGCCTGATTCCCCTTCCGCTTCCAGGGACGTATTGATGCTCGATTTTTTCCAAATGGTGCTCCACATCGACCAGACCCTTGGCGTCTGGGTCCAGCAGTACGGCGTGTGGGTCTATCTGGTGCTGTTCCTGATCGTTTTCGCGGAAACCGGGCTGGTGGTGCTGCCCTTCCTGCCGGGGGACTCCCTGCTGTTCATCGCTGGCGCCTTCGGCGCCACGGGCAGCCTGGATCCGGTATTGCTGGGCGCGCTGCTGATCGTGGCCGCGATTACCGGCAACAGCGTGAACTACGCCATCGGCCGCTACCTCGGGCCGCGCGTGTTCTCGATGAACCTGCGCTTCCTGGATCGTGGGGCGCTGATGCGCACGCATGCGTTCTACGAGAAGCATGGCGGCAAGACCATCGTCATGTCGCGCTTCATTCCGGTGGTGCGCACGTTCGCGCCGTTCGTGGCCGGCGTGGCCGACATGCCGTTGTCGCGCTTCCAGATGTTCAACATCCTGGGCGCGCTGTTGTGGGTGGTGAGCCTGGTGGCGGCGGGCTATTTCTTCGGCAACATCCCGTTGGTGAGGGAACACCTGAACACCATCGTCCTGATCGGCCTGGCCGCGGCCATCGTGCCGGTGGTCGGCGCGGCCCTGTTCAAGCTGCTGCGCGCGCGCCGGGGCGGCTAGCGGCGCCGACGGACGCGCAGCCGCCACCGGAAACGGAAAAGGATGGGATCAGAAGATCGCGGTGACGCTCAACTGGTAGGTCCTGCCAGGCGCGACACCCAGGGCGATATCACGCTGGTCCTGGTCCGAGCCCATCGTCATGCGCTTGTTGCTGGCGTACTCCCAATACTTGCGGTTGGTGAGGTTGTAGACGCCCATCGCCACCGTCAGGTGCTTCTTCACGTTGTAATAAGCCGCCAGATCGAGAATGCTGTATCCCGGAATGCGCATGTAGTTCTTTTCGTATTTGCCGGAATACTCCTCGAACGTCAGGCTGCCATTGTTCGGGAAGTTCTGCCGGACGGGATCGACGGCTTGCTTGCCCTTGACGAAGGTTGCGGTAATGCTTGCGCCGTAGCGGTTTTCAGGGTCATCCCAGGCCAACGATGCAATGGCCTTGACGGGCAGCACGCTGTCCAGTTCCACCCAGCCATCACCCGAATACGATGATTTCGATTTGCCCTGGTTGTACCCCAGGGCGAAAGTGCTGCTCAGCCCATGGGCTGCGCCGAACAGCGCGCCATAATCGATCCGGGTGACCACCTCGGCGCCATAAATATAGGCCTTGTCGCGGTTCTCGGCGATGGTGAGGCTGGAAATCGAGGCCGGCAATCTGGCGAGCAGGCTTTCCACGCCAGGTTTCGGCGCGCCTGTCTGGTAATCCCTCAAGGCGTACTTGCGGTTGTAGATGAAGTTGTCGTAACGGTTGTAGAAGACACTGCCGCGCACCATCAGGCCGCGGGCTGCCTTGCCAGCCACCCCGAGTTCAAACTGATTGCTGGTTTCGGACTTCAGATCGGAATTGCCGACCATGGCCGGCGAGGCGCGTCCAATCCTGGGATGCAGCCAGATTCCCGCTATCTGACTGCTGGTGGGATACGAAACGCCGCGTTTGTATTGCAGGTAGGTGTGGAACTCCGGGTTGAAGGCATACATGACGGTCAGCGAAGGCAATAGCTTGCCGTCCGTAAACGTCTTGCCATGTATTTCGTTGATTTCCGCCAACGTCAAAGCGCCCAGCGCGTTGTCGTCGGATGGCGCCTCGAAGCCCTGCGGATTGATCTTGTGCCACGAATATTTCAGTCCCGGCATCACCGAAAGCGCGCCGATGGTGATGGTGTCGCTCAGCCACACATTCGTGTCATAGGTTCTGTTGTTGCCCTGTGGCTGCAAGGTGGGATAGTCCGCGCCGACTTGTTCAAACGGCCGGGAAAAATCCGTTATCGAGAAATTCACGCCGTAATTCAATGCCTGGGCGCCATAGTCCTTGGTGATTTCGCTTTGCAGGCCATACGTCTTGGTGTTCATGTGGGAGAAGGTCGAAACATTCTCCAAGGGGTTCTCCGTCTCCATTCCGGTGGACCTCGACCTGGATGAAGTGACGATATCCTGCGCTGAAACGGTGTCATCGCCAACGCGCGTTTGCTGATAGAAGATCTTGCTTTCCATCGTATCCATCAACGCGTTGTTTCGCGGCGTGAAAACGTGCGCCAGGCTGATCGAATCGCGTTGCGTGGAATTGCGCTGCCTGCTTGCGCCGACAACGCTTTCGTGGGGGGCGCGGCTGTTCAGCTTTTTATACATGGGCGCGCTTTCGCGGCTGGACTTGCGATAGAAATCCAGGGTGCCTATGATGCGGCCGCTGCCGCCGGTGTCGATGACGCCGTTGATCAGCGCGGCATCGGAATGCCAGCGCATCGGATAAGTATCCAGATAGCCGCTGTTGTTCTGCGTTTGCCTGCCATCACGGCGGCTGTAGGCGAACAATGCCCGGGCGCTGTCATTGCCGAACGCGGTGGTTGCGCCGTTGTGCCAGGCATGATCGGAGGTGTCGAACTCGCCGGTGTATTCCAGGTAGCTGCGTTTACCGTCCGTGAGATAGGCGTCCGGTGATTTGCTGATGAATGACACGGAGCCGCCGACCACGTTCTTGACCGTGTTCTGGCGCGCCGATCCGGAAGTGATGTTCACCTGGCCGTAAAGATAGGGGTCGATGTAGTCGCGGCCAATGCCAAAAGTATCTTCGCCGCTGGAGACCGCGTAACTGCGCCCGGTGGCGTCCGGCAAGGGAATGCCGTTGACATCCAGCGCCACCCGGTTGCCATCCAGGCCGCGAATGTTGTAGCTGCTGTAACCGCCGCGGTCAAAACCCGATTTGCCGTTGCTGGAACCATTATTCACGCCTGATGCGCTGATCAGCGGTTGGTAGCGCATGATTGTGCCAAAGTTGTTTCCGCCAGTCCTTTTCAGCTCATCGGCGGAAATGGATTGCGTGGCGACATCTTCCGGCTTGATAGTTGCGCTAACAGTGATCGGCGAAAAAACCTTCAGCCCGTCACGAGCGTCGTGCCTGGCCTCGCCGGGCGTGGCCTCGTTCGGGATGGTCTGGCCATAAGAGGTTGTGGACAACAGGAGGGCTGCCGCCAGCGATATGTTGGTGCGTTTCATGTTCCAGAATCCCTGCATGATGAATACAGGATTGCGCTGGAACGCAACGCGGAGCGGATAACAGGCAGACGGCCATGGATCTTTCCAAAAGATGGCCGCTAATCTACCGGGGTCGCCTTTCGGCCTCTGTATGGATCCGTCTGAAAATCCAGAGACAAGTCTCGCACTCGCCGGCATATAGGATGGGATAACCCGGCGCTTGCGATAGCCGCATCGCATTCAAATCGAAGCCGGATCGTCCGAATGCATTGACGGCGCGCCGCAAAAGAAAATGGCCATGCGCAGGCATGGCCATTCTCGTATCCGGCGATGTCTCAGCTGACGTCGCCCAACCGCGCCAGCGGCGGGTTGGCGGTGAAGTAGCGCTGGATGCCCGTCAACATGGCCTGCGCCAGTTTTTCCTGGTGCGCGGTAGTCTTGAGCAGCGCCTCTTCCTGCGGGTTGCTGATGAAGGCGGTCTCGACCAGCACCGACGGGATGTCGGGCGCCTTCAGCACCGCGAAGCCGGCCTGCTCGACGCTGTTCTTGTGCAACCGGTTGATCTTCTTGATCTCGTCCAGGAAGGCGTTGCCGACCTTGAGCGAGTCGTTGATCTGCGCGGTGGTGGACAGGTCCAGCAGCACCTTGGCCACCTGGCGGTCGTGGCTGCCGAGGTTGACGCCGCCGATCAGGTCGGCCGCGTTTTCCTTGTCGGCCATCCAGCGCGCCTGGGCGCTGCTGGCGCCGCGCTGCGACAGCGCGAATACCGAGGAACCGTTGGCCGAGGGCTTGATCCAGGCGTCGGCGTGGATCGACACGAACAGGTCGGCGTGCACCCGGCGCGCCTTCTGCACACGCACATGCAGCGGCACGAAGAAGTCATCGTCGCGCGTCAGGTAGGCGCGCATGTAGGGCTGGGCGTCGATCAGCGCCTTCAGGCGCCGCGCGATGCGCAGCACCACGTCTTTTTCACGCAGGCCGCTGCCGCCGATGGCGCCGGGGTCTTCGCCGCCGTGGCCGGGATCCAGCGCGATGGTCAGCATGCGTTGCTTGCCACGGCCGGCGGAGGCGGGCGGCGACTTCGGCACCGGCAGCGGCGCGGCCGGCTGCTGGCCGCGCACGCGCGGCGGCTCAGGCGGGTCGGCGCGGGTGGCCGGGTTGCGCTGGATGTCTTCGAGGATGCGCGCCAGCGGATCGTCGGCGTCGGGGCCGGTCTTGTTGAGGATGGCGACCAGCGGATCCTGCGCGACCTTGGGATACAGGTCCAGCACCAAACGGTACTGGTAGTCGGCCACCGGCTTGAGCGTGAACACCTGCGGCGCCACGGCCTGCTTCAGGTCGAACACCAGCCGCACCACGTTGGGCCGGTTCTGCGCCACGCGCAGGCTCTGGATGTAGGGATCGTCGGGGCGGACCTTGGACACCAGGTCGTTGAGCGCGGCGCTGAGGGTCAGTCCCTCGATATCGACCACCAGGCGGTGGGGATTTTCCAGGGTGAACTGTTCAGCCTTGAGCTCGCTGTCCAGCTCCAGCGTGACGCGGGTGTATTCGTCCGCCGGCCAGGTGCGCACGGCCAGGATGGTGGCGGCCTGCGCCAGCCGCGGCACCACCGGCAGGACGAGCAGGGTGGCAGCGACGCTGATCAGGCGACGTCGGGTGGCGCCTGCCGCGGGGAGGGCGCCGTGTCGGGCGGGGGGACAATCGCGTTCAACCATGTTTGTCCTCGAGCGGTGTGCGCGGTCAGCGTGACATCGCGTCCTTGGCCGGCGTACGACAGGGAAATCTGCAGGTCGGGAGGGGGCAAAAGGCCCTCGGCCCGTTCCGGCCATTCAATCAAAACGACCGCATCCTCACGCAGCAAATCCCGGAATCCGGCGTCCAGCCATTCGCGCGAATCACTAAATCTATAAAAATCAAGGTGATAGAAGTATAAGTTAGAAACTTTATAGGATTCAAGCAGCGCGTAGCTGGGACTCTTGATTCGGCCTGTGATGCCGCATTCCCGCAACAATGCCCTGGAGAAGGCCGTTTTTCCTGCCCCCAGGTCTCCCTGAAGATGGATACATGCGCCTGCCAGGCCGGTTTCGCGGCCGGAGACAAGCGGGGCGAGCTGTCGCGCCAGCGCCTCGGTGGCGGCTTCGTCGGGCAGGTGCAGGGTCAGGCTGCGAAGGGGAGCGGACATGGCGCGGGTCGCGGGGCGAGTGGTAAAAGGTCAGGATGGGAACACGGTTCGAACGCAATTATAGGAATTCGGGTTTCTGCTAATCTTATAAGTGATTGCTATTCTCAAATACGTCCGGCCAGGCGGGTCCCGCCGGCCGAGACGGACGCCGCCACGGAGCAGTAAGCGCCATGAAGACCCGCATCGAAAAAGACACTTTTGGCCCCATCGAAGTCCCCGAGGATCACCTCTGGGGCGCGCAGACGCAGCGTTCGCTGCATTTTTTCGCGATCTCCACCGAAAAGATGCCCGAGCCGCTGGTGATCGCGATGGCGCGCCTGAAGCGCGCGGCCGCCAAGGTCAACGCCGACCTGGGCGAACTCGATCCCAAGATCGCCGACGGCATCATCCGCGCCGCCGATGAAGTCATCGCGGGCAAGTGGCCCAACGAATTCCCGCTGTCCGTGTGGCAGACCGGCTCGGGCACGCAAAGCAACATGAACATGAACGAGGTGCTGGCCAACCGCGCCTCGGAACTGCTGGGTGGCGTGCGCGGCGAAGAACGCAAGGTGCACCCCAACGACCACGTCAACCGCGGCCAGTCGTCCAACGATACCTTCCCCACCGCCATGCACGTGGCCGCCGCCGTCCAGGTCGAGCACCATCTGCTGCCGGCGCTGAAGACCCTGCGCGCCACCTTCGCCGCCAAGAGCGCCGAGTTCTACGACATCGTCAAGATCGGCCGCACCCACCTGCAGGACGCCACCCCGCTGACGCTGGGCCAGGAACTGTCCGGCTACGTCGCCCAGCTCGACCTGGCCGAACAGCAGATCCGCGCCACGCTGCCGGGCCTGCACCAGTTGGCCATCGGCGGCACCGCCGTCGGCACCGGCCTGAACGCGCACCCGCAGTTTTCCGCCAAGGTCTCGGCCGAGCTGGCCCACGCCACCGAAACCGCCTTCGTCTCCGCGCCCAACAAGTTCCAGGCCCTGGCCTCTCACGAAGCCCTGCTGTTCGCCCACGGCGCCCTCAAGTCGCTCGCCGCCGGCCTCATGAAGATCGCCAACGACGTGCGCTGGCTGTCCAGCGGCCCGCGCTCCGGCCTGGGCGAAATCAGCATCCCCGAAAACGAACCGGGCAGCTCCATCATGCCGGGCAAGGTCAACCCGACCCAGTGCGAAGCCATCACCATGCTGGCCGCCCAGGTCCTGGGCAACGACGTCGCCATCAACATCGGCGGCGCCAGCGGCAACTTCGAGCTGAACGTCTACAAGCCCCTGGTGATCCACAACTTCCTGCAGTCCGTGCGCCTCCTGACCGACGGCATGGCCAGCTTCGACAAGCACTGCGCCGCCGGCATCCAACCCAACCGCGAACGCATCGCCGAACTGGTCGACCGCTCGCTGATGCTGGTCACCGCCCTGAACCCCCACATCGGCTACGACAAGGCCGCCCAGATCGCCAAGAAGGCGCACAAGGAGGGCCTGTCGCTGAAGGAATCGGCCCTGGCCCTGGGCTACGTCACCGAAGCCCAATTCGCAGAATGGGTCGTCCCCGGCAGCATGACCAACGCCGGCAAGTAATCCCGCCGCAAAAAAACGCCGCCCCGAGTGAACTGCCCCCCCGAGAGTTGGACATGGATTCAACCTTCGGGGGGCAGTTCAGAGGGGCGGCTTTTATTTTCGCGCCGCGCTTGATGGCGCGGCCGCACCACGCGGCTGACCGAGCCCCTCTTCATCCAGAGGATGTGGTCCCCCCCGTCGTTCCAGTCTCTCATCACGCCGCACTGCGCGCGCCGCCATAGCGCGCCGTCCGCGCAGACGCGCAGCGCACACTCCCCCGACGCACACAACCATGTATGCCAGGTCCGGCCGCCCGCGCGGCCGGACCTGGCGGGCAACGCAAATCCCCTCCCTGTCCCTCGGCCCAGCAGCGCGACATTTCTCAACCCCCGTAGCCCCTCGCGGTGGCGTTGGGCCGTGTGAGCAACCTCGATACGCCCGAGGGAATCCGGAGGAGTCGCCGAAGGCGAAGACGAGGATGACAACGGGGCGGTCCGGAGCGAACGCTCCGGACCGCAATCGTGGGCGCTCACACGGCCCAACGCCGCCGCGAGGGGCGACCTACGAAGAAAGCAACCGCCGCAAAAACCCGCGAGCCGCGCAACCAAGGAAGCCCCTAAGCGCTCCCCGCCAACAACACCCAAGCAGGAATCGTCAACGCAGAAAACAACGTCCCCAGGGAAATGAGCACAGCCACCATCCTCCCATCTCCCCCCATCCGCATCGCCAGCACATAAGCCGCCGAAGCCGTCGGCAACGCCGCAAACAGCAACAGCATCCGCGCCTCCAGCGGCGCCAGCCCCAGCAACCTGGCCACGCCCAGCGCCACCAGCGGCAACGCCACCAGCTTCACCGCCAGCATCCACGCGATCAGTCCGCCATAGCCCTTGCCGCCTTCCCACGCCAGGCTGGCGCCCACGCACAGGATCCCCAGCGCGATCGCCGCCGCGCCCAGACGCGCCAGCACCGTGTCCACCGGCCCCGGCAGATGCAGCCCCGCGAGATTGCACACCAGGCCCGCCAGGGTCGACACCACCAGCGGATTGCGCGCCAGCTCGCGCAGCAGGTTGCCGCCGTTGTGGCGCGCCAGCCCGTACACCGCCGCGATGTTCGCCATCGGCACCGCGAAGCCGATGATCAGCGCCATCACTGTCTGCCCCTGCGTGCCGCCCAGGCTGGCGGATAGGGCCAGTCCGATATACGTGTTGAATCGATAGCCGCACTGCGCCGACGAGGCCAGCCCCAGCGACGTCGGCTTGAGCACCAGCCCCGCCAGCCACGACAGCGCCACGCCCGAGACGATCACCGCCGCCGTGGCCTGCAACAGTATTGCGGCGTTGCCGGCGCTGATCGGCGTGCGCAGGATGGATTGGAACAGCAGGGCGGGGAACAGCACGAAGTACACCAGGCGCTCGGTGCCCGCGAAGAATTCACGTGAGAAATTGAGTTTGTGGCGCAGCGCCCAACCCAGCGCGACCAGCATGAAATCAGGGAAAACCAGCAGTGCGACCGACATGGGGATTGTGTTTTTTCGAGAGCGCCCGCCGGGGATCGGCACGCTATGCGACTGTAAGCATTTGCTGCTATTCTCCGTCATTCTGGCGGGCGCGTGTGCCACAAGCAACTCAATAAACAGCACGGCTTCCGGCCCTGCATACAAGCGATGCCCCGCCAACGCTAACTGCTGTCCCGTCCACAGACGGGGGCGCCACAAGACGGTCCGTTCACACTCGGGCTCGCACATTTGGAGGAAACACACCAATGATGAAAATTCGCTCCCTGGCTGTCGCCATCGCACTGGCCACCGGCACGATCGGCGCTTCGGCTGCGCATGCCGCCGACAAGTACCCCGACAAGCCGATCCGCGTCATCGTTCCGTTCGCGCCCGGCGGCTCCACCGACATCATCGCGCGCCTCGTGACGCAGCGCATGAGCCAGGAACTCGGCCAGCCCATGGTGGTCGAGAACAAGGGCGGCGCCGGTGGCGCCATCGGCGCGGCCGAAGCCGCGCGCGCGGCGCCGGATGGCTACACGCTGTCGATCGCCACCGTCTCCACCATGGCCGTCAATCCGGCGTGCCGTCCCAACGACCTGCCGTACGATCCGATCAAGGACTTCCAGCCGGTCACCAACTTCGCCAACACCGCCAACGTGGTCGCGGTGAATCCGAAGTTCCCGGCCAAGGACTTCAAGGGCTTCGTCGAAGAACTGAAGAAGAACCCGGGCAAGTATTCGTACGGCAGTTCGGGCACTTGCGGCGTGCTGCACCTGATGGGCGAATCGTTCAAGATGGCCACCGGCACCGACATCGTGCACGTGCCCTACAAGGGTTCGGGCCCGGCCGTGGCCGACGCCGTTGGCGGCCAGATCGAAATCATCTTCGACAACCTGCCGTCCTCCATGCCGCAGATCCAGGCGGGCAAGCTGAACGCCATGGCGATCGCCTGGCCGGAAGACATCGCCTCGCTCAAGGGCGTGCCGAACTTCAAGCAGGCCGGCTTCCCGGTGCTGAACCAGCCGGTCTGGTACGGCCTGCTGGCGCCCAAGGGCACGCCGATGGAAGTCGTGAACAAGCTGCGCGATGCCGCCGTGGTGGCCCTGAAGGACCCCAAGGTCATCAAGGCGCTGGACGATCAGGGCTCGGCCCCGTCGGGCAACACGCCGGAAGAGTTCGCCAAGGAAATCAAGGAACAGTACGACTGGGCGAAGGACGTCGTGAAGAAGCAGAACATCAAGCTGGATTGATGGCCTGAGGGCGCGGGCGCTTCGGCCCGCCGCCCGCCAGCAGCCTGAAAAGGAGGCGCCCCGCGGGGCGCCTCTTGCTTTGTTGCGCGTGGGCCCCCCGCCGGCGCGGTCAGCGTTCCAGCGCTGCCTGGCTTGCTTCGCAGGCCGCGCGCAATCGATCGATCAGGTCGCGATGCACCGCCGTCAGCGGATCCTGGCTGCGCGTCAGCACGCTGATTGGCACGCCCAGCGTGGGCGACAGGCGCCGCAGGCGCATGTCGGGTCGCAGCATGGCCTGGGCGGTAATGGCGTCGACGATGGCGTCACCCGCGCCGGCCTGCGCCAGCGCGCAGGCGACGTAGTGGGTCTGCACGCGGATCGCGGCGTGCGGGTCCACGCCCTGCGCGTCCAGCGCCATTTGGAGCAGGGCGCCGGCGGCGTCGCTGGCGTCCAGCAGGATCAGGCTGTCGCCGGCGATGTCGGCCAGCGCCAGCGGGCCGCCGTCGGGGCCGCGACCCAGGTGGACCAGTTCGGTCTGGCCCAGTTCGGTGCGCGTCAGGCCCGGCGTCTCGCCGGTGTCGAAGGTTACCGCCAGGTCCAGCTCGCGTGTCAGCATGCCCCGCACCAGCTCGCTGCTGTGATAGGTGTGGATATCGAAGGTCAGGCCGGGTTGCGCATCGCGGCTGTCGCGCACCACGCCGGGCAGCAGGCCCAGGCCCAGCGCCGGGGCGCAGCCCAGCCGCAGGTGCGCATGGGGCCGGTCGCGCAGGCTGGCGGCCAGCCGGCGCACGCTGTCCAGGTCCTGGTTCAGGCGCGCCACTTCGGGCGTCAGGATGTCGGCCTCGCGCGTGGCCACCAGGCGGCCCTTGACCCGCTCGAACAGCCTGAAGCCCAGCTGCGACTCGGCGCTGGCCAGCAGCTTGCTGGCCGCGGGCTGGGTGATGTGCAGCGCCGCCGCGGCCTGGGTCAGGGAACCGGTGCGGCGGATCGCTTCGAAGATCTCGATGTGGCGCAGGCGCATGGAGCAAAGGAGGGTATCGGCGCAATCCCGCATTCTACGGCGCGGCGGCGCGCGTGCGACAGCGGCGCGGGTCTTGTCTATCATGGACATCCAAGCCGGGCGTCCGGCGTCATCCTGGAGCTTGTCCCATGCGCGTGCGCCGTTCCTCCGCCGCCCTCCTGCTCGCCGTCATGCTGGCCGCGACGCCGTCCGCCTGGGCGCGTTCGCCGGCGGCCACGGAGGACCGGAATCCCGAGGCCGCCACGGGCAGCCAGGCCCGCGAACTGGCGCGCGCCGCGCATTTCATGGTGGTCGCCGCCAACCCCCTGGCGACCGCCGCCGGCAACGAAATGCTCAAGCGCGGCGGCAGCGTGGTGGATGCCGCCATCGCCACGCAGCTGGTGCTGAACCTGGTCGAGCCGCAATCCTCCGGCATCGGCGGCGGCGCCTTCATGGTGGTGTATTCGGCCAAGGACCGCGCCATCGTCACCTACGACAGCCGCGAAACCGCGCCGGCCGCGGCGCGGCCCGATCGCTTCCTGGATGCCGAGGGCAAGCCGCTGCCGTTCGCGCAGGCGGTCAATAACGGCATGGCCGTGGGCGTGCCGGGCCTGCTGCGCGGCCTGGAGATGGCGCACAAGCGCCAGGGCAAGCTGCCGTGGGCCGACCTGTTCCAGCCCGCCATCCGGCTGGCCGAGCAGGGCTTCGCGGTGTCGCCGCGCCTGCACAAGCTGCTGGCGGGCAACAAGGAATTGCCGCGCCAGCCGGCCGCCGCGGCCTATTTCTATGCGCCGGACGGCAGCGCCTGGCCGGTCGGTCACGTGCTGAAGAATCCCGCCTTCGCCGCCACGCTGCGGGCCGTGGCGCAGGGCGGCGCCGACGCCTTCTACCAGGGCGATATCGCCCGCGACATCGTGGCCGCGGTGCATGCGCATCCCAAGCCGGGCGATCTGACGCTGGCCGACCTGGCGGGCTATCAGGCGCGGCAGCGCGAGCCGGTCTGCGGCGCCTATCGCGGCTACGAGCTGTGCGGCATGGGGCCGCCCAGCAGCGGCCCGATCGCGGTGCTGCAGATGCTGGGCGAACTGGAGCAATATCCGATCGGCGATTTCGCGCCCGGCAGCGTCGAGGCGGTGCACTACTTCGCCGAGGCCGGCCGGCTGGCCTTCGCCGACCGCGATTTCTACGTGGCCGACCCGGATTTCGTCCGCGTGCCGGTGCGCGCGATGCTGGACCCCGCGTACCTGCGCGCCCGCGGGGCGCTGATCCGGCCCGACCGCAGCATGAAGGTGGCGCTGCCCGGCGACCCCGAAGGCAAGCTGCTGTCGCGGGGGCGTGACAACGCCCTGGAGCAGCCTTCCACCAGCCACCTGGTGGCGGTGGACGCCGATGGCAATGCGCTGTCGATGACGACCACCATCGAGAACGAATTCGGCAGCAAGATCTTCGTGCGCGGCTTCCTGCTGAACAACGAGATGACGGATTTTTCGTCGTCGTTCAAGGATCCCGAAGGGCGGCTGGTGGCCAACCGCGTCGAACCCGGCAAGCGCCCGCGCAGCGCCATGGCGCCGATGATCGTGCTGCGCGACGGCAAGCCCTACCTGCTGGTGGGATCACCGGGCGGCAGCGCCATCATCAACTACGTCGCCAAGACCATTGTTGCGGTGCTGGACTGGAAGCTCGATATCCAGGCCGCGGCGGCCCTGCCGAACCTGGGCAGCCGCAACAAGGAGACCGAGCTGGAGAAGGGCACCGCGCTGGAAGCGCTGGCGCCGGCCCTCGAACGCATGGGGCATCCGGTGAAGATCACCGAGTTCCCCAGCGGTATCCACGGCATCGTGATCGATGCCGAAGGCTTGCAGGGCGGTGTCGATCCGCGCCGCGAGGGCCTGGCCCAAGGCGGTTGAAGCTTTTCATTGCGGGCCTGCCGCCCGGCTTCCGAAACGCTGGCCGCCCGGCCCCGCGAGCGGCGGGGCCAGGCGCAACGGTTCATTCCAGCGCCGACGGATCCAGCCGCATCTTGTCCTCGCGGCTGCGCGCCAGGTAGGTCACGCCCCACATCGCCACGCCCAGCAACAGCAGCCAGCCCGCCACCTGGTACTGGATCAGGTCGCGCCCGGTCAGCGGCGTGACCAGGAACAGGCAGGCGGCCGCGCCCAGCCACGGCACGATGCGGTTGATGCGGAAATGCTCGTGCTTGACCTGGTCACGGCGCAGCACCAGCACCGCCACGTTGACGAAGGCGAACACGCCCAATAGCAGCAGCGCCGTGGTGCCGCCGAGGGCGCGGATAGCCTCGGAATCGGCCAGCGCCACCAGGATGATCAGGCCGAAGGCCAGCGCGGTGGTGAACAGGATGGCCGTCCACGGGGTCTGGTTGCGGCGATGCACGTGCGCCAGGAAGGCCGGCAGCACGCCCTGGCGCGACATGCCGTACAGCAGGCGGCTGGCCATCATCATGTTGATCAGGGCCGAGTTGGCCACGGCGAACATCGAGATCACCGGCATGATGTATTCCACCGGCAGGCCAGGCGCGGCGCGCTTGACCACCAGCACCAGCGGCGTGCTGCTGCTGGCCAGTTCGCCCACTGGCACCAGCGCCACCGCGCAGATCGACACCAATACGTAGATCACTGCCGTCAGGCCCAATCCGGTCAGCATCACCTTGGGAAAGATGCGGCTGGGGTTGTGCGTTTCCTCGGCCATGTTGACGGAGTCCTCGAAGCCGACCATGGCGAAGAACGCCAGCGCCGTGGCCGAGGTGACGGCCAGGAACACGCTCTTGTCTTCCGGTGTGTCGAAAGCGATGACGCGCGAGAAATCGGCCTGGCCTTCCGACATGGCGTAGAAGCCCAGCAGAATGACCATCAGCAGGCCCGACAGTTCGATCAGCGTCAGGACCACATTGGCGCGCACGCTTTCGGACGCGCCGCGTAGGTTCACCAGCATCACCAGCGCCATGAAGCCCAGCGCGCCCATGGTGATCCACGCCTTGCTGGCCTCGATGCCGAAGGCCGCGAACAGGTTGGCCGCGAAAGCCTGCGACGCCGTCGCGGCCGAGGTCAGGCCCGAGCACATCACGGTGAAGCAGACGATGAAGGTCAGGAAATGCACGCCGAACGCCTTGTGCACGTAAAGCGCGGCGCCCGCGGCTTTCGGGTACTTGGTGACCAGTTCCAGGTACGACAGCGCGGTCAGCAGCGCCACGCCGAAGGCCACCAGGAACGGCAGCCAGGCCGCGCCGCCGACTTCCTTGGCGACCTGTCCGGTCAGGGCGTAGACGCCCGTGCCCAGGATGTCGCCGACGATGAAAAGCAGCAGCAGCTTGGGGCCCATCACCCGCTTGAGCGGGGCGTTCTGTTGCGGCTCGCCGCTGGAGGCGTTCGTGGCCATAGTCTTTCTCCTTGTTCTCGTTCGATGGGGGAGTCGCGCCAGGGCAACGTCGAGGGAGCGGGCATGCTGCGCGGATGTCGCCGCGCGTCGCTCCCCCGGAGCCCGCCAGGAGGGGCGGGCCGGTGTGATGGGGAAAAGTCTAAATCGGCCGTGCACGCGGCAGTGCAACAGTCATGCAACGAATTGTCTGTGCATGCAAGACATGCAAGCGCGTGTAGGGAAAGGCGGCAATCCCGGGGGCGATGGCCGCTTGGGCGGGCATGAAAATGCCCGCGCGAGGCGGGCGGGAAGGCGCTCGGAGCGGGGGCGCTGCCCTGGCCGCTATGGCTGGGACGGCGCTAGGTCGGGCGGCAGGCGGCGCAGCGTGGCGGGCGTGCGCGACAGCTTGATCGGCGAACCGACGCCGCGGTAGTCGCCCTGTTCCAGCACCATGCCGCGATGCTTCGTGTGCGGATGGGCCAGCGCCTGGTCCACGGTCTGCACCGCCGCGGCTGGCACGCCGGCGCGCAGCAGGCGGTCCGCCAGCGCCGCGGCGTCGTGCTGCGCGAGCAGCGCGGACAGGTCGTCGCGCAGGGCCTGGCGGTGCGCCAGCCGGTCGGCGTTGGCGGCATAGCGCGGGTCCGTCGCCAGCGCCGGCGCCTCCAGCACCTGCGCCAGCTGCGCGAACTGACGGTTGTTGCCGACCGCCAGGAAGATCGGGCCGCTGGCCGTGGGCAGGGTTTCGTAGGGCGCGATGTTCGGATGCGCGTTGCCACTGCGGCCCGGCGTCTTGCCGCTGTAGAAGTAATTGGGCGCGTGCGGATGCAGCAGCGACAGCGCGCAGTCGTACAGCGTGATGTCGAGGAACTGCCCCAGGCCGCTGCGCACGCGTTCGTTCAGCGCCAGCAGAATCGCCACTGCCGCGTTCAGGCCCGTCACCATGTCCACCACCGGCAGGCCGACGCGGGTGGCGTCGCCATCGGCCTCGCCGTTCACGCTCATCAGTCCGCACATGGCCTGCGCGCAGGCGTCGTAGCCCGGCAGGCCGCCCAGCGGGCCGTCGGCGCCGAAGCCGCTGACGCGGCAGTGGATCAGTTTCGGGAAGCGTTCTTTCAAGGTGTCGTAGCCCAGCCCCCACTTCTCCAGCGTGCCTGGCTTGAAGTTCTCGACCAGCACGTCGGCGTCGGCCAGCAGGTGGCGCAGCAGTTCCTGTCCGGCCGCCTGCGACAGGTCCAGCGTCATGCCGCGCTTGTTGCGGTTGACGCCGACGAAGTACGACGCGGTATCGCCCTGGAACGGCGGGCCCCAGCCGCGCGTCTCGTCGCCGCCGGGCGGCTCGATCTTGAGCACGTCGGCGCCGTGGTCGGCCAGGATCTGGGTGCAATAAGGACCGCCCAGCACGCGCGACAGGTCGATCACTTTGCAGCCGGCGAGGGCGCCGGCATCGGGAAGCTTGGGAGCCATGGAGCCTCTGCGGTCAGTCGATGGAAACGTTGGCGCTCTTGATGAGCGTGCGCCACTTGGGCACTTCGGCCGTGATGAAGCGGGACAGTCCCTGCGGCGTCTGGTCCTGGGCGCGCACGATGCCCTGGCTGCGCAGGGTCTGTTCGATCGCGGGGTCCGACAGCGCGGCCTGGAATGCCTGGTTCAGCTTGGCCACGGTCTCGGGCGGGGTGGCCTTGGGCGCGACGATGCCGAAGAACACGCTGACGTCATAGC
Source organism: Achromobacter ruhlandii (assembly GCF_002082135.1). Taxonomy (NCBI): domain Bacteria; kingdom Pseudomonadati; phylum Pseudomonadota; class Betaproteobacteria; order Burkholderiales; family Alcaligenaceae; genus Achromobacter; species Achromobacter ruhlandii. The sequence goes on along the minus strand of NZ_CP017433.1, from coordinate 5,733,845 downwards.
CCGACAGGCCCTGTTCGGACAGCGTCGGCAGGTCGGGAAGCGCGTCCGAGCGTTGCGCGCTGGCCAGGCCGATGGCGCGCAGCTTGCCGGCCTTGATGTATGGCAGCGCGGTCAGGATGTCGGTGAACGACATCGACACCTGGCCGCCCAGCAGGTCGTTGAGCGCCGGCCCCGTGCCCTTGTAGGGAATGTGCATGATGCGGGTGCCGGCCATCTGGTTGAACAGGATGCCGGCCAGGTGCGAGGACGCGCCGTTGCCGGACGAGGCATAGCTGAGCTTGTCCGGGTTCTTTTTGGCGTAGGCGATCAGTTCCTGCGCGTTGTTGGCGGGCACCGACGGGTTCACCACCAGGATGTTGGGCAAGTGGCCGATGCGGATGATGGGCGCGAAGCTGGTCTCGGGGTTGTAGCCCTGGTTCTTGTACAGGCTGACGTTGATGGCCAGCGGTCCCGAGGTGCCGAACAGGATGGTGTAGCCGTCCGGCTTGGCGGCGGCCACGTATTCGGAACCGATGTTGCCGCCGGCGCCGGCGCGGTTCTCGACGATGACGGTCTGGCCCAGCGGCTGCTTGAGCTTTTCGGCCAGGCGGCGCGCCAGCGCGTCGGTCGGGCCGCCGGGCGGGAACGGCACCACCAGCGTCACGGGGCGCGACGGATAGGCGTCGGCCGCCAGCGCGGGAGGGACGGCGGCGATGGCGGCGGCCGCCAGCAGCAGGGGGGTGAACAGGCGTTTCATGGTTGTCTCCAGTGGGGGCGCGCCGGCTGTGCCGCTGGCGTCGGGGGGCGCCAGGCTACAGCGCGTGTTGCAGGATGCCGCGGCAGGCGGCGCTTTCGTCGGCGGGAATGGCGTAGGGATCGCGCGGCGCCAGGCGGTGCTGCAGCACCTGGTCGGCCAGCAGCGCGCGGCTGGCCAGGCCCTCGCCGGCGGCTTCCCAGCGCAGCGCCGCCATCGACACCGCGTGGTACAGCAGCGAGGCGGCCTGGCGCGCCAGTTCGGCGTGGTCGTCCTGCGCGGCGTGTTCGGCCAGCGCATAGGTCCGCTCCAGCGCATCGGCCTGGGTGGCGGCGAGCGCGGGCGGGCAGGGCAGGCCGTCGGCCAGCAACTGGTCGATATGGCGGCGCAGCGCGGGCAGCGAGCCTTCCTTCTTGATGGCGCGCAGCACGTCCAGCGCCACGATGTTGCTGGTGCCTTCCCAGATCGAGCCCAGGTGCGCGTCGCGCACCAGGCGCGGCTCGGTCCATTCCTCGATGTAGCCGCAGCCGCCGCGCACTTCCATGGCGTCGCCAGTGACCTTGCGCGCATCGCGGCAGGCGCGGAACTTGATCAGCGGCGTCAGGATGCGCGCCAGCGCCGGGTCGCCCTGGCCCTGGTCGGCGTCCGCCAGGGCGCGGGCGGTCTGGAACATGACGCTGCGGGCCTGTTCGGCCCATACCGTCATCTTCACCAGCTGGCGCTGCATCAGCGGCATGTCGATCAGGCGTTTGCCGAACGCGCGGCGGTGCTGCGAGACGTAGGTGGCCTCGGTGACGGCGCGACGCATCAGGCCGGCCGCGCGCATGCCGTTGGACAGGCGCGAGTTGTTGATCATGTCGGCCATGTGCTTGAAGCCCTTGCCGCGTTCGCCCACCAGCCACGCCACCGCGCCTTCCAGCCGGATTTCGCCGCTGGCCATGGAACGGGTGCCGAGCTTGTCCTTGAGCCGCAGGATGCGGTAGTGGTTGTGCGTGCCGTCGGCCAGGTCACGCGGCAGCAGGAACAGCGACACGCCCTTCAGGCCGGGCTCGCTTTCGCTGCGCGCCAGCACCATGGCGAAGCCGGCATCGGGATTGGAGCAGAACCACTTGTCGCCGTGGATGCGCCAACTTCCGTCGTCCTGGCGCGTGGCCGTGACCTCGGTGGCGCTGACGTCCGAGCCGGCGCCCTGCTCGGTCATGAACATGGCGCCCTGGCGCAGGGCGTCGAAGTCCTGGCTGGTGACCTGCGGCAGCACCCGCTCGACCAGCGCCGGGTCGCCGAACTTGCGCAGCGTGCGCGCCAGCGAGTCGGTCATGCTGACCGGGCAGCACAGGCCGAACTCGGCCTGCACGAACAGATGGCTGAGCGCGTACTTGGCGGCGGCTGGCATCGGTTCGGGCCAACCCAGCACGCCGCCGCGATGCGACAGCGCCGCCAGGCCGAATTCGCTGTAGGCCAGGCGCTCCAGCTCGATATAGGCCGGATGCTTGTCGATGCGCGACTCGTCGGCGCCGGCGCGGCTGCGCACCGACAGGGTGGGCGGATGCTTGTCGGCGGTGGCCGCCAGCTCGTCCATCAGGCCGCCGGCCAGTCCGCCCAGGCGGTCCAGGTGCGGCAGCAGGTGCGCGTGCAGCGCGGCCGGCAGGTAGCGCCGGGCCAGCGGCGCGGCGTACTGATCGGCGCGGAACAGGTTCAGGCCGCGCGCGTCCGGGACGGGCGTGGCGGCGTGGGCGGGGGCGACGGGGGGCTGGGCGGGGGTATCCATGGCGGCATCCTGCGCAAAAGGGGAGTTTCCGGCATGGTGCGATGATGGATTAATCTATACAAATACCGTTTTGGTGTAGACCTATCCAATAAAAATATGGATCTCGGGCGCCGCCGGCAGGCGCGCCCCGGGAGGAGACCGATGGACCTGGATCCGCGCTTGCTGCGCTATTTCATCGCCGTGGCCGAAGAGCGCCATTTCAGCCGCGCCGCCGCGCGCCTGCACATTTCCCAGCCGCCCTTGAGCTACGCCATCCGCCAGCTCGAGGACAACGTCGGCGCGCGCCTGCTGGCGCGCACCAGCCGCCACGTCGAACTGACCGCGGCCGGCCAGGTGCTGTACCGCGAGGCCCTGACGCTGCTGCGCCAGGCCGAGGACGTGCGCATGCTGGTGCAGCGGGTCGACGCCGGCCTGCGCGGCCGGCTGCGCATCGGCTTCGTGGGCTCGATGCTGTACCGCGGCCTGCCGGCGCTGCTGGCGTCGATGCGGGCCGAACTGCCGGACGTGGAACACGTGCTGACCGAATTGAATTCGCACGACCAGATCGAGGCGGTGCGGCGCGGCGAGCAGGACCTGGGCTTCATCCACGCCAACCCGGTGCCGGCCGGGGTGGCGGCGCGCGACCTGCTGGCCGAACCCTTCGTGGTGTGCCTGCCGCAAAGCCATGCGCTGGCCGGGCGGCGTTCGTTGGCGTTGGCGGACCTGGCCGGCGACGATTTCGTGTTCTTCGCCCGCGCCGCCTCGCCCAGCTATTACGAGACCGTGCTGTCGCTGTGCGTGGGGGCGGGCTTCATGCCCGTGGTCCGGCACGAGGTGCGCCACTGGCTCAGCGTGGCCTCGCTGGTGTCGCAGGGGCTTGGCGTGTCGATCGTGCCGTCGTGCCTGTCGCGCAGCGGCCTGGCGGGCACCCGGTTCATCGCGTTCGAGCACGAGGCGCGCTCGGTCAGCCAGGTGATCTGGCCGGACGAGGATCGTTCGCCGCTGCAGGAAAAGGCGCTGGCGCTGGTCGAGCGCCAGTTTCCCGCAGCCGAGGCGGGTCAAGCAAAACGCCGGCACGGTGGCCGGCGTTCATGAGGCGGGCGGCGCCCCGCCGAGGAATGCGGGCGCCGGTACTGTGCTAGCGGAACACCACGGTCTTGTTGCGGTTCAGCAGGATGCGGTGCTCGACGTGGCTGCGCACGGCGCGCGACAGCACCAGCGACTCGATGTCGCTGCCGACCTGGGTCAGGTCCTGCGCCGTCATGGTGTGGTCGACGCGCTCGATGTCCTGGTCGATGATCGGGCCTTCGTCCAGGTCCGAGGTGACGAAGTGGGCGGTGGCGCCGATGATCTTGACGCCGCGCGCATGCGCCTGGTGGTACGGGCGGGCGCCCTTGAAGCTGGGCAGGAAGCTGTGGTGGATGTTGATGGCGCGGCCATTGAGCGCGCGGCACATGTCGGCCGACAGAATCTGCATGTAGCGCGCCAGCACCACCAGGTCGATCTCGTAGCGGTCCACCAGCGCCAGCACCTGTTGCTCCTGTTCCGCCTTGGTGTCGGGCGTGACCGGCAGGTGGTGGAACGGGATGCCATAGGACGCCGCCAGGCTGGCGTAGTCGTTGTGGTTCGAGACGATGGCCGCCACTTCGGCATGCAGCTGGCCGCTGTGCACGCGGAACAGCAGGTCGTTCAGGCAGTGGCCCTGCTTGCTGACCATGATCAGCAGGCGTTCCTTGCGGCGCGCGTCATGCAGCTGCAAATCCATGTCGTACTCGGCCGCCATCTCGTCCAGCCGGGCGCGCAGCGCGTCCGGGGCCGCGCCGGCCGGCAGGTCGAAGTGCACCCGCAGGAAAAAGCGGCCGGTTTCCTCGTCACCGAACTGCTGCGAATCGAGGATGTTGCAACCCGATTCGAACAACAGGCCGCTGACGCGGAAGACGATGCCGGTGCGGTCGGGGCAGGACAGGGTCAGGATGTAGTCGTTGTGCTGCATGATTCAGTGGGAAGAATGAGAAGAAGCGTCGTCCGCCAGCCGCGCCAGGGTTTCCTCGGCCAGCGCCAGGCTGGAGGTCAGCCCGGGCGATTCTATGCCAAACAGGTTCACCAGGCCGGGCACGCCATGCGCGGCCGGGCCGGCGATAACGAAATCGGCGGCCGGCTCGTGCGGTCCGGAGATCTTGGGGCGGATGCCGGTATAGCCCGGCGCCAGCGCATCGTCCGGCAGGGCCGGCCAGTAGCTGCGCACGGCGGCGTAGAAGACCTCGGCGCGGGCGGGGTCGATGGTGTAGTCCTCGGTGCCGACCCATTCGGTGTCGGGGCCGAACTTGGCCTGGCCGCCCATGTCGAGCGTCAGGTGCACGCCCAGGCCGGCGTGTTGCGGCACGGGGTAGATCAGGCGCGAGAACGGCGCGCGCCCGGACAGCGTGAAATAGCTGCCCTTGCACAGGTAATCGGTGGGAATGCTGGCGGCCGGCACGCCCTCGATGCGGCGCGCCAGCGCCGGCGCCTGCAGGCCGGCCGAATTGATCAGCACGTTGCAGCTCAGGCTCATGGCGTCATCGCCGCCGAACTGCAGATCGAAGCCGCCTTCGGGGCGCACCCGGCCAGACACCAGCGGGGTGTGGAACACGCACTGGGCGCCGGCGTTCTCGGCATCGCCCTGGTAGGCCAGCATCAGCGCGTGGCTGTCGACGATGCCGGTGGACGGCGACACCAGCGCCGCCGTGCAGCGCAGCGCCGGTTCCAGCCGCATGGCGTCTTCGCCGGAAATGAACTGCAGATCGTCCACGCCGTTGGCGCGGGCGCGCTGCGCGATGCTTTCGAGCTGGGCGGCCTGCTCGGCGCTGGTGGCCACGATCAGCTTGCCCAGCCGCTTGTGCGGAATGCCGCGCTCGGCGCAATAGGCGTACAGCAGATGCTTGCCGCGCACGCACAGGCGGGCCTTGAGGCTGCCCGCCGGGTAATAGATGCCGGCGTGGATGACTTCGGAATTGCGCGAACTGGTGCCGGTGCCGATGGCCTCGGTGGCCTCGGCCACCAGCACCTCGCGGCCCGACTGGGCCAGGGCGCGGGCGATGGCCAGGCCGACCACGCCCGCGCCGATGACGACGCAATCGATGTCGGCGCTCATGGCTTCCTGCCTTCCGCGCGGGCGCCGGCGGGCGTCAGGTCGAAACCGCCCGCGTGGAAGACCAGCGGCGGTTCGCCGCTATGGCCGCAACGTTCGACTTCTCCCACCATGATGACGTGATCCCCCTCGACATAGCGGCTGCGGTTGTGGCATTCGAACCAGGCGGCGCAATGGCCGTCCAGCATCGGCGTGCCGCCCGGCGCGTGGTGCACGGTCAGGCCGGCATAACGGTCCGGCGTCTTGCCGGTGGCGAAGCGCCGCGCCAGCGCGATCTGGTCGGCGCTCAATACATTGACCACGTAGCGCTGGCACTGCTCGAAGGCGGCCAGCGACGAGGAGTTGCGCGACAGGCTCCACAGTACCAGCGGCGGGTTCAGGGACACCGAATTGAACGAACTGACCGTCAGGCCAATGGGGGCGCCATCGAGGTCGGCGGTGGTCACGACCGTGACGCCGGTGGCGTAGCGGCCGAGCGCGGTGCGGAAGAAGGCAGCGTCGAAATCAGGGGAGGAGGCTGGCATGCAATTGAGAAATGGGGCGGGCGCCGGGGACGGCGCCCGGCGGCGTCAGGGCGACAGGCGCTCGATCTTCCAGCCCTGGCCGTCGGCGACGTAGCGCAGGCGGTCGTGCAGGCGCGAGGGCCGGCCTTGCCAGAATTCCATCGAGGTGGGCTTGAGGCGGTAGCCGCCCCAGTGCGGCGGGCGCGGCGGCTGGTCGCCGTAGCGGGCGCGGAATTCCTGCTCGCGGGCTTCGAGTTCGGCGCGGGTGATGGGCTGGCTCTGGCGCGAGGCCCAGGCGCCGATGCGCGAACCGGCCGGGCGGCTGTGGTAGTAGGCGTCCGATTCCTCGGCCGGCACTTTTTCCACCACGCCCTCGATGCGCACCTGGCGCTCGAGCGGCTGCCAGAAGAACAGCAGGCAGGCGCGCGGCTCGGCCAGCAGGTCGGCGCCCTTGCGCGACTCGTAGTTGGTGAAGAACGTGAAGCCGTGTTCGTCGAAACCCTTGATCAGGACGATGCGGGCGCTGGGCTGGCCGGCGGCGTCGACGGTGGCCAGGGTCATGGCGTTGGGCTCGGGCACCTTGGCGGCCAGGGCCTCGTCGAACCAGCGGGTGAACTGCTCGAACGGGGACGCGGCGGCCTCGCTTTCCAGCAGCACGTTCTTTTCGTAGCTTTGACGCAGATCGGAGACAGACATGGGACGTTTGATTCAGCGTTGATAACAAGCAGTTTATACCGCCGAAGAAACGCTCCCCTCATTGACCCCGCGCAGGGGCTGGGCAAGTTTTTGCGCCGCGAGGGCCTCCGGCGCCGTTCGGCCGGCCCTGGCGGCCCCGCGCCGGGCTCGCTTCAGGCGCCCTCGGGCAGGGTGTGGCTGTCCTGTTCCAGGCGCCGGGCGATGGCGTCCAGGCGGGCGTCGTGGATGCCGGCGGCGCGCAGGGCCTGGGCGGTCTGCACCACGTAGTCGGTGCAGGGACCGTAGCGGCCGGCGGCCCGCCGCACGATGGCCAGCAGTTCGGCTTCGGGCAGCGCGCGGATGTAGGCCGGGTTGTCGCGGTTCATGATGAAGACCAGGGCGCGGACCGGGCCGGCCTCGGTGCTGCAATTGATCCAGCGGGGCAGGTAGGCGCCGGTGGACATTTCCCGGTCCCACAGGGCGGGGAAATAGGTCGGCACCTGGCGGCCGGCCAGGCGGTAGACCACGCCGCGGCAGGAGCCGCCGCGATCCAGGCCGAACACCAGCCCGGGGCATTCCGGCGTGCCGCGGTTGACCCGCGACCACAGGCACAGCGCGCGGTGGTGGCCGCGCAGGGTGGCCAGGCGGCGCTCTTCGAAATCGAAGTCGGGGCGCCAGATCAGTGATCCGTACCCATATACCCAGACGTCCTCGCCGTCGCGCCAATGGCGCAAGGCATCCTGCAACGATGCCTGCCGTTCTTCAGGGGTCCAGAGGCGGAAAGGCAGGCTGGCGCCGGCCACGGGAGGAGAGGACTGCATGTTCACGACTACGGTTTCCGGTCAGGCTCGAGCGGGGGGTTGCGATTGGCCCAGCCCCCAGCCATCAGGGCCACGGAATAGGCCCAGAACAGCGGGGCGACGCCAATGACCGCACCCAGCGCGCCGAACGTCAGCGGCAGGGATACCTGGGAACCGTTGATCAGCGCCATCCGCAGCCCCACCGCTTCAGCGGCGCGGCCCGGCGGCGAATGCTGGTGCAGTAGTGAAAGCATACTCGGTTGGCAGCATCCCAGCGCAAGCCCCAGGATGAAGGACAGCACGATCAGGACGCCAACGTCGGTGAACAGCGGGTAAAGCATGAAGTCGATGGCGGCGGTGGCCATCGCCACCCGCACCAGCGTCCAGGAACGCACCCGGCGCTGGATCAGGGGCAGAACCAGGCGGATGATGAACGTTGCCGCCGCGAAGGAGGCAAGAATGACGCCGATGGTGGTGGCGGACAGGCCGATGGCGACGCCGAAGATGGGCACCACGAACAGATGCGTGTCCCAAGCCCCGGACAGGATGGTGTTGACCATCAGGATGCGGCGCAGCGCGGGCACCGCCAGCAGCTCGGTCACGCGGCGGCGCTGCGCTTCCTTGGCGCCGGCCAGTTGCGAATCCACCGCCTTCAATTGGTGCCGCAGCGCGTACAGGCCGGCGGCCGACAGCAGCGGGCCCAGCGTCAGCAGGCCGAAGGCCAGCCGGGTGCCGAGATGGTCGATCGCCAGTCCGGCGATCAGCGGACCCGAGAAACCCGAACCGGCCAGCGCCAGCGACATCAGCGAGAAATTGCGCAGGCGCTGGGTTGGCTCGGCATGGCCCAGCAGGTCCTGCGTGGCCACCTGGTGCAGCATGAAGCCGATGCCGATGCAACAGGACGCCACCAGCAGCGCGAACTGGGTCTGCGACAGGAACGGCAGCGCCGTGCCCACCGCCACCAGCGTGGTGCCGATGACCAGCGGCCGGACGATGCCGACCCGGTCCACCCAGCGGCCGGCGCGCACCGAGAACAGCATGGGCAGCACCGCGAACACGGCCACCAGGGTGCCGACCTTGAAGGTCGACAGGCCCATCTGCAGCGCCGTCAGGGACACGGTGATGCGTCCTCCGGTCAGCGCCACGTGGTTCAGCATGGCCAGCACGCACAACAGCGCCGCCCCGGAAAATTCCGGGGCGGCGCTGTTTGAAGAGGGGGAGGGGGGCGGATTGGACACGGATACGGCTTAACTGCATTCATTCTGTCCCTATCGTCGCCCTATGTCGAGGCGTGGATTTTTTGCGCCGCCGCATTCCGTGATCGCCAGTGGCGACAAGATAGGCGCCATCTATGGCCCATCTGGGATAGGGATGCGGCAAGATGGCACCATGTTGGCGGCAAGGTTCCATAGAATGGAAACGCTAATGCGCCGCAACAGATGTATCGTTCGTGCAACGGAACAATTTTGCCCGCCCAGGACCCAATGCCGGGGCCTTTACCGTTTTTCACCCTTTCGCCACAGATTGGCCATGCTTTGACGCGGCCCCCCGTTTAGGATGAGCGGGCAGTATGGGTACGCACAGCCGGCCCGATCCGTATCGAGTTATTCGAGTGGTGGACGATGCCTCCGCCGCCTCCTCCGAACTGGTTCAATGAAAAAGCCTCGTAGCAAAGTCCAGCGTTACGTCCTGATCGCCGTCGTTCTCCTGATCATCGCCTTTGGCGTCCGCGCCGCCTTCTTCTCGTCGCCGCCGCCGCCCACCTTCGCCGTGGCCGAGGTCGTCCGCGGCAATCTCGAAGACAGTGTGCTGGCCAGCGGCACGATGGATGCCATCGAGCGGGTCAGCGTCGGCGCGCAAGCCACCGGCCAGTTGAAGTCGCTCAAGGTGGCGCTGGGCGATCGGGTGACCCGAGGCCAGTTGGTCGCCGAGATCGACGACCTGACCCAGCAGAATGAATTGCGTAATACACAGGCCGCGCTGCAGACGCGCCGCGCCGAGCGCGCCGCCAAGGTCGCCACCCTGAAGCAGGCCGAGCTGGCGTTTCGCCGCCAGCGCCAGATGCTGGCGGCCGACGCCAGTTCGCGCGAAGCGTATGAATCGGCCGAGGCCACGCTGAGCGTGACGCGGGCGGAGATCGCCGCGCTCGACGCCCAGATCGTCCAGGCCGAGATCGAGGTCGACAAGGCCAAGGTCAACCTGGGCTACACCCGCATCGTGTCGCCCATCGACGGCGTGGTGGTGGCGGTGGTGACCAAGGAAGGCCAGACCGTCAACGCGATCCAGAGCGCGCCCACCATCATCAAGGTGGCCCAGGTGGCCACCATGACCATCAAGGCGCAGATCTCGGAGGCCGACGTGACTCGCGTCAAGCCGGGCCTGCCGGTCTATTTCACCATCCTGGGCGAGCCGGACCAGCGTTACCACGCCACGCTGCGCGCGGTGGAGCCGGCGCCGGATTCGATCCAGAAGGACGATGCCACCGCATCGCTGACCTCTTCCAGCTCCACCTCCACCAGTGCGGCGGTCTATTACAACGGGCTGTTCGACGTGCCCAACCCCGACGAGAAGCTGCGCATTTCCATGACCGCGCAGGTTTCCATCGTGCTGGGCGAGGCCCGCGACGCCGTGGTGGTGCCGGCCTCGGCCCTGGGCAAGCGCGGCCAGGACGGCCGCTATGAGGTCCGCGTGGTCGGCAAGAACAACCAGACCGAGACCCGCCAGGTCAGGATCGGCATGAATAACAACGTGCAGGCGCAGGTGCTGGAAGGCCTGGAGGTGGGCGAGCGCGTGGTGTCGGCTGACGCCGCGCCGGTGGCGGCCGCGGCGGGACGCTGACATGGCCGAACCGTTGATTTCGCTGTCCGGGGTCCGGCGCGAATTCCCCGCGGGCGAGCAGACCATCGCCGTCCTCAAGGACATCAACCTGACCATCGAGGCCGGGGAGATGGTGGCCATCGTCGGCGCGTCGGGCTCGGGCAAGTCGACCCTGATGAATATCCTGGGCTGCCTGGACCGCGCCACCAGCGGCGACTACCGTGTCAGCGGCCGCAGCACGGGCGAACTGGATCCGGACGAACTGGCCGAATTGCGCCGCGAGCATTTCGGCTTCATCTTCCAGCGCTATCACCTGCTGTCCGACCTGACGGCGCAGGGCAACGTCGAGGTGCCGGCCGTTTACGCCGGCAAGCGCCGCGAGGCCCGGCTGGAACGCGCCGCCGACCTGCTCGAGCGCCTGGGGCTGGGCGAACGCACCGGCCACCGCCCGGGCCAGCTGTCCGGCGGCCAGCAGCAGCGCGTGAGCATCGCCCGCGCGCTGATGAATGGCGGCGACATCATCCTGGCCGACGAGCCGACCGGCGCGCTGGACACGCACACCGGCCAGGAAGTGCTGCGCATCCTGGAGGAACTGAACGCCGCCGGCCACACCATCATCCTGGTCACCCACGACATGAACGTGGCGCGGCACGCGCAGCGCATCATCGAGATCAGCGACGGCGAGATCGTCTCGGACCGGCGCAACCCCGACGCGCCGCGCATCGAGGTCAAGCGCGAGGAAGCGGCGCCGCTGCCGCCGCGGCCGGCCTGGCAGGCCTACCTGGACCGCTGCGGCGAAGCGCTGCGCATGGCGCTGCTGGCCATGAACGCGCACCGCCTGCGCACCTCGCTGACCATGCTGGGCATCATCATCGGCATCGCCGCGGTGGTGTCGGTGGTGGCGCTGGGCGAGGGTTCGCGCCAGAAGATCCTGGAAGACATCAGCGAGATCGGCACCAATACCGTCGAAGTGTTTCCCGGCAAGGACTTTGGCGACGAAAAGGCCCTGACCATCCGCACCCTGGTGCCGGCCGATGCCGAGGCCCTGTCACGCGAGTCCTACGTGGACAGCGTCACGCCCGAGGTCTCCACCAGCAACACGCTGCGCTATCGCAACGTGGCGGTGAATGGCTCGATCCAGGGCGTGGGCGAGCAGTATTTCCGGGTGCGCGCCGTCAAGCTGGCGCAGGGCAAGTTCTTCGACGCCACCAGCGTGGCGCGGCGCGCCCAGGAAGTGGTGATCGACGAGAGCACCCGCAAGACCCTGTTCGGCTCGCACACCGACCCGATCGGCCAGATCGTGTTCCTGGGGGCGATGCCGGCGCGGGTGATCGGCGTCACCAAGAAGAACGACACCGTGTTCGGCAACAACGAGACCCTGAACGTGTGGATTCCCTACACCACGGCGCTGTCGCGCGTGCTGGGGCAGCAGCATCTCAAAAGCATCACCGTGCGCGTCAACGACGCCGCGCCGCCGGCGGCGGCCGAACAGGCCATCACCAAGGTGCTGCTGCGGCGCCACGTGGTGAAGGATTTCTTCGTGTTCAACACCGACGCGATCCGCAAGACCATCGAGCGCACCACGGCCACCATGACGCTGCTGGTGTCGCTGATCGCGCTGATCTCGCTGATGGTCGGCGGCATCGGCGTCATGAACATCATGCTGGTGTCCGTGACCGAGCGTACCCGCGAAATCGGCGTGCGCATGGCGGTGGGCGCGCGTCGCAGCGACATCATGCAGCAGTTCCTGATCGAAGCCGTGCTGGTCTGCCTGATTGGCGGCGCCGTGGGCATCGCGCTGTCGCTGGGCCTGGGCGTGCTGGTCTCGAAAGCGACCGGCGGGTCCTTCCGCATGATCTATTCCACCGCGTCGATGGTGGCGGCATTCACTTGCTCGACGCTGATTGGTGTGCTGTTTGGTTATCTCCCGGCGCGCAACGCGGCGCGCCTGGATCCCGTCGAGGCCCTGGCCCGGGAATGAGAACGATGAAAGCTGTTTCCCTGATCCGCAAACCCGCTGTTTCCCTGATCCGCAAACCCGCCGCCCTGGCTCTGGTGCTGGCCCTGGCCGGCTGCGGCGGCCTGCTCAAGAGCGAATACGAAACGCCGCGGACGCAGTCGCCGGCCGCCTGGCGCCACGGCGACGGCGCCGACGCGCCGGCCAACGCGCTGGCCGCAGGCGGCGCCTGGTGGCGCAATTTCAACGACCCGGTGCTGGACGGCCTGGTCGATGGCGCGCTGGCGCGCAACAACGACCTGGCCGCCGCCGCCATCCGCGTGCGCCGCGCGCAATTGCAGGCCGGGCTGGCGCAGGACCAGCTGATCCCGCAACTGTCCGGCACCGGCAACGTGACGCGCGCGCGCAACTTGCGCGGCGAACGCGAAATCACGCGCACCAACAGCGCCGAATTGTCGATCGGCTACGAGGTCGACCTGTGGGGCAAGCTGTCGCGCCAGCTCGACGCCGCCGAATGGGAGGCGCTGGCCAGCGAGCAGGACCGCCAGAGTTCGGCGTTGACCCTGGTGGGCACCACGGCCACGCTGTATTGGCAGACCGCCTTCATCAACCAGCGCATCGCCAGCAGCCTGGAGAGCATCGCCTACGCCCGCAAGACGCAGGAATTGGTGCGCGCGCAATATGCCGCCGGCGGCGCCTCGGCGCTGGAAGTGGCCGAGGCCGAACAGACCGTGGCCAGCCAGCAGGCGGCGCACGCGCTGCTGGTGCAGCAACGGGTGGAATACGTGAACGCGCTGGCGATCCTGTTCGACGGTCCGCCCGACCGCACCATGGCCGACCCGCAACGCCTGCCGCAGTACCCGCTGCCGCAGGCGCGCGAAGGCGTGCCGGCCGAACTGCTGGGCCGCCGTCCCGACCTGCGCGCCGCCGAACTGCGCCTGCGGGAGTCGTTGTCCAACATCGACGCGGCCCGCGCCAGTTTCTATCCGACCCTGAACCTGACCGGCGCGCTGGGCAGCTCCAGCCCGACGCTGTCGAATGTGCTGCAGAACCCCGTGGGCACGCTGACGGGGGCGCTGACGCTGCCGTTCCTGCAGTTCAACCGCCTGAACCTGAACCTGAAGGTCTCGCGCGCGGATTTCGACGAACGGGTGGTGAGCTTCCGGCAGGCCTTGTACCAGGCCATGGCGGATGTGGAAAACGCGTTGTCGAACCGGACGCAGTTGCGCCTGCAGGCAGAGCAGCTGGACGCGTCGCTGAAGGCGGCGCGCGAGGCGGAGCGCCTGTATGAGGTGCGCTACCGAGCGGGATCGGTGTCGTTGCGGTTCTGGCTGGACGCCCAGGAGAAGCGGCGGACGGCGGAGATTGCGCGGGATGAGAACGCGTTGAACCGCCTGATCAACCAGGTAAAGGTCTACCAGGCGCTAGGCGGCGACGATGCTGTCCTGGCAATGAACGGCTCCGTCGATACCAATGGGCGCTGATTATCCTGGAACGTCGGAGCCATTGAATGCGCCCGACGCAAGACACCACGTAAGCCTCCAAAGGCCGCCGGCGCGGCCGGCTTGAGGCGGGCCCCGCAATATCCTCCATTTCCCCCCAATGTGCGCAACCACGCCAAGCACTCCGCCCTCCACGGCAACCGTGGTTCAACCTCATCATGAGCGCGCTGCGGGGCAGGGGGGGATGGCGGGGCGTGTAGATGCGCCCGCCGGAAACCGAAGGGAGCCGAAGGCGTACGAGGTTGAGGCCGGGGCAGTCCGGAGCGAACGCTCCGGACCGCAATCGTAGCCCCGCCATCCCCCCCTGCCCCGCAGCGCGCGGCTCAAGAACCCAACCCCGCGCCCATATAAAATACCCCCCATGACCGCCCCAGAAGAAAAAGCCGACATCGCCCGCCGCTTCGGCAGCCTGTCCCGCCTCTACGGCCCCGAGGCTCCCGCCCGCCTCCAGAATGCCCACATCGCCGTCGCCGGGCTGGGCGGCGTAGGCTCGTGGACGGTCGAAGCGCTGGCCCGCTGCGGCGTCGGCGCCCTGACGTTGATCGACCTGGACCACATCGCCGAATCCAACGTCAACCGGCAGATCCACGCCCTGACGCAGACCCTGGGGCAGTCCAAGGTGGATGCCATGGCCGAACGCATCCTGGCCATCAATCCCGAATGCCGCCTGACCCGTGTGGACGATTTCGTTTCTCCGGAAAACGTCGCGCAAGTGCTGCCCGGCCCCTATAGCGCCATCATCGACTGCACCGACCAGGCCGCCGCCAAGATCGCCATGATCCTGCATGCGCGGGCGCTGGGGATTCCGATGCTGTTGTGCGGCGGCGCCGGCGGCAAGACCGATCCGCTGGCGTTGCGCGCCGGCGACCTGTCGGCCGCGGTCAATGACGCCTTGCTGTCCAAGCTGCGCAACAAGCTGCGGCGCGAACACGGGTTTCCGCGCGCATCGGACAAGAATGGCAAGGCGCTTAAGCGCATTCCAAAAATGGGCGTCCACGCGCTGTGGTTCGACCAGCCCGCCATCCTGCCCGATGAATGGACGCGGCAGGCAGAGGCCGAGGACGATATGGGCGCCTCGATGCAATCACTGGCGCCGCAGGGGCTGTCCTGCGCCGGCTATGGCTCGGTGGTCACCGTGACCGCGGCCATGGGCATGGCCGCCGCCAACGAGGCCTTGCGGCTGGCGTTGCAAGGCTAGCTGGGCGGCGACGGCCCGTCACGGAACGCCGCCGCGCCCGGGTCACAGCGCCACGAATACCACGCCGTCCTCGATCCTGACCGGGTAGGTCGCCAGGTTGTCGCGCAGCGGCGAACAGAGCGCGCGGCCGTCGCGCACGTCGAAGCGGCCCTGGTGCAGCGGGCACTCGATCTCGTGGCCCGTCAGGAAGCCGTCGCACAGGCGCGCATTGCCGTGCGTACAGAGGTTGTCGGTGGCGTAGACGTTGCCTTCCACCCCGTACACCGCGATTTCACGGTCGCCCGCCTGCACGGCGATCACGTCTTCGTCCGGCACGTCGGCCAGCGCGATGGCCTTGATCCAGTTCGTACTCATGTCTTGGTGTCCTGGTCAGATGGGATAGATCAGCGAATTCGGGATCAGCTCGCTGTCGAAGATGCACAGCCGCGACTCGAACTTCAGCCCGTCGGGCGTCTGCCGGATCACGTCCAGGTAGCGGCCGACGTTGTAGACCGTGGTCAGTTGGTTCGGCTTGGTGCGGAACACCGCGTAGTTGGCTTCCGATTCGATGCGGTCGCCCTGCACCGTTAGCACGCGCGGGGCGCCGACCACGTGACGCTGGTAGTAGGGCTCGTGGAAGATGGTGTCGGTGGCGCCGTAGATGCGGTCCTTGAGCATGGCGCGGCTCTCGAACGACATGGTCGCCAGCGGATAGCCGCGTTCGTGGTTCTCGCGCGGCAGCACCTTGTAGACGCAGTCCTCCAGGAAGAAGTCGGGCCATTGCTCCCACTGTTCGGCGTCGAGCGCGGCGGCGTAGTCGGCGTACAGCCGGGTCAACTGGTAGTAGAGGGGGAAGTCCAGCATGTTCACGCCTCCGCTTCCATCACGCGGCGCCAGTAGGCGTACATGCCGCGGATCAGGGTTTCGGTCACCATGTGGTCGGTGTTCTCGGCGGTCTTGCCGCCCAGTTCGGCCACGCTGCGGTGCCAGGGCTTCTGCGCGAAGCCGGATTGCGAGAACTCGATGACTTCGCCGTCATCCGCCGAGACGAAGCCGGCCGGGCCGAACAGGTTGGCCTGGCGCAGGCGGCGCTGTGTCATCTCGGGGGTGTCGTCGGCGAAGCCGAAGTGGGTCCAGACGAAGTCGAAGGCGTCGTGGCCGACCGGCTGGATGTGGCGCGTGGACAACGAGTTGACCTGCTGCTGGATGATGACGCTGGGGAACAGCGTCATTAGCACGGCGGTGGGGCCGTTCCACCAGGGTTCCGGCACGATGTCGAGAAAGCGGTCGTCGTTCAGCGTCATCTGTTCCTTGAAGCTGGACACGCCGCTGGTGACGCTGCCCTTGCCGCCCTGACCACGGGTCGAGATCATGGCCGCGTGGCGGAAGTGGCGGTCCATCTTCAGTTCGGAGCGGTTGTCGGCGCGCCACAGGCCGAAGGTGACGAACCAGGTGTGCAGCAGGCCGGGGTGGTACGGGTCCTTGATGTTCTCCTGCATCAGCTTCCAGTTGCCGGGGATGCGCTGGCGGCTGTAGCCGTGAATAACCAGTTGGCGGCCGTCGAAGACGCGATCGAAGTAATGCAGGATGTCCGGGCCCAGGTAGTCCTCCAGCGGCTCGACGTCGTGGTCGAACGAGGCGAACACCACGCCGTTGCGGCAGGCCACGGCCAGCTTGGTCAGGCCGTGATCTTCCGGCTTGAAGTCGGGCGGCATGCCGCCGTTGACGCGGCCGTCCTGCTTGACGCCGCGGCGGAACGGCACGCCGATCAGGTTGCCCTGCAGGTCGTAGTTCCACTGATGGTAGGGACAGACGAACTCGCTGCGGTTGCCGGAGCGTTCGCGGCAGAACTGCACGCCGCGGTGGGCGCAGACGTTCTCCACCACGCGCACCTGGCCGTCGTTGTCGCGCAGCAGGATGACGGAGCGCTCGCCCACGGCGGTGCGCTTGAAGTCGCCGGGATTGGGGATTTCCGCTTCCAGGCCGACGTAGCTCCAGTGGCCGCGATACAAGAAACGCTCCAGCTCGCGCTGGTGCAGGGCGGCGTCGGTGTAGACGCCGAACGGAATGCGGTGGCTGCCGTCGCCCTGCCAGGGGGGCATGAACGACAGCGGCTGTTCGGGGGCGGCGCTGGCGGGGCAGGCGGAGTTGGCGGCGGCGCCGGCGATCGTGTCCGGCGCGGTATCCAGGGGAGCGTTCATCGGCGGCCTCCGGCGAGGCGGCCGCGCCTACAGGGCGTGACGGGGGGATGGCGCATGGTTGTCTCCTTCATCCATCGGGGCCGGCGCGACATCGGCGCAGGCGTTTGTTGCATCATCGGCCAGGGTGTGAAATAAATAAATAGAATCTGGATGATGACAACAATCACCAAAATAAATATTGGTGGAGACAAGCATGAACCTGCAAGACATGGACCTGAACCTGCTGGTCGTGTTCAACGAGCTGTGCAAGCACGGCCGGGTGTCGGCGGTGGCGCAGAACCTGGGCATTTCGCAGCCGGGGGTCAGCAACGCGCTGGGGCGGCTGCGCAAGCTGCTGGGCGACGAGCTGTTCCTGCGCACCTCGCGCGGCATGGTGCCCACGCCCTATGCCGAGGCGCTGGCGCAGCCGATCGCCGATGCGCTGGCGGCGCTGCACGGCACGCTCAACGCGCGCGCCAGCTTCGATCCGGCGCGCAGCGAGCGCGCCTTCGTCATCGGCGTCAACGACGTCGGCGAGACCTACTTCCTGCCGCGCCTGATGCGGGCGCTGGACGACGCCGCGCCCGGCGTCACCATCCGCACGGTGCGCACCACCTCGATCGATGTGAAGGACGAGATGGAGCGCGGCCGCATTGACCTGGCGATGGGCTTTTTGCCGGGCCTGAAACACGGCTTCTTCCAGCGCCGGCTGTTCCGCCAGCCCTATGTGTGCATCTTCCGCGAGGATCATCCGCTGGCGCGCACCGGCGTGTCGGCGCGGCAGTTCCGCGCCGCCGAGCATGTCGCCATCGTGTCCGAGGGCACCGGCCACGGCGTGGTGGACCAGGTGATCGAGCAGGCCGGCATCCGCCGGCGCCTGCGGCTGACGGTGCCGCACTTCATGGCGGTGGGGCCGGTGCTGCAGGCCACCGACATGATCGCGGTGGTGCCGCGGCGCTTCGCCGATTGCGCCTGCAAGCCCTTCGGCCTGGCCACCGCGCCCTGTCCGGTGAAGATCCCGGAGTCCGTCATCAACGTGTTCTGGCACGCCCGCAATCACCGCGAACCGGCCAACCAGTGGCTGCGGCAGGTGGTGGTGGAGCAGTTCGCGGATTAGGGCGGCGCGCGGCGACGGTTCGGCCGGCCAGGCTCCCGGGCGCTGGTCTGGCGGCGTGGCGCGTCATCGCGTGGCAGGGCCGCCGGTCCGGCCATCGGCGTCGTCCCGGGGCGGGCGGGTTCAGGTTTCGCGCAGGGTGACCGTGAACCAGCCGCGCAGGGCGTTGGACAGTCGGATTTCGTCAGCGGCGTGCAGGTCGGCCAGGGTCAGCACGCGTTCGCTGACGTTGCCGGTGTCCAGCAGTTCGGCGCGCTGCACGCCGGGCAGGCAGCCGCTGTCGACCGGCGGCGTGTACCAGTCGCCATCCAGGCGCAGGTAGACGTTGCTGCGGCTGCCCTCGCACAGCTCGCCGCGTTCGTTCAGGTAGACCAGGTCGAAGATGTGCGGATGGGCCGGCAGCCACTCGATGGTCTTGGTGTACCAGGGCCGATAGGTGGTCTTGTAGCGCAGCAGCGGTTCGGACGAGCGCAGCGCTTCGGGCGCCAGCATGATTTCCTGCACCGCCGGCAACGGTGGCAGCATGGCGGTCTGGATGTGGCGGCTGCCGTCGCGCGCCACCAACAGGCGCAGGCGGTGCGCGCCGGGGGTGTTCAGGCTGAGCGAAGCGATCATGATGTCGCTTTGCACCGCGTTGCCGCCCCATGTGTAGCCCAGCGCCTTGCAGGAATGCTCCAGGCGATGCAGGTGGCGCGCCAGCAGCGGCACGCGGCGCTCGGCGTCGACCAGGATGGTCTCGATCAGTTCGGGTTGCATGCGGGCTCCTGGTAAACGGCGGGCGAAGGAGGGCGGGGCCGGGATCTATCCTACCCCGCGGACGCGGATTGCGCACTCAGGCGCGCAGGATGCGGGCCTTCCAGTGGCATTCCTGCCATTCCTCGGCCGGATCGGAGTCGTGCACGATGCCGCCGCCGACGCTGTAGACGCCATGGCCGGCCGCGTCCAGCACCAGCGTGCGGATCGCCACGTTGAGCGAGAAGTCGCCGTCCGGCGCCAGCCAGCCGATGCTGCCGCAATACAGGCCGCGCGGCGCGGCCTCCATTTGCCGGATGCGGCGCATGGCGGCGACCTTGGGCGCGCCGGTGATGGAGCCGCACGGGAACAGCGCGCGCAGCACGTCCTCGAGCGTGGCGTGCGGCGCCTGCGCCGACACGGTCGAGGTCATGGTCCAGACCGTGGGATAGCGTTCCAGCGAGAACAGCGCCTCGACCTTGACCGAGCCGGGCTCGGCCAGCCGGCCCAGGTCGTTGCGCAGCAGGTCGACGATCATCAAATTCTCGGCGCGGTTCTTGTCGCTGGCCAGCAGCGCCTGGCCCAGCCGCTGGTCCTCGGCCGGATCGGGGTGGCGCGGCGCGGTGCCCTTCATCGGCCGGGTGGTCAGTCGCGCGCCGCGGCGGGTCACGAACAGCTCTGGCGAGAACGACAGCACCGTGCGCGCGCCGTCCTCGATATAGGCGCCGTGCGCCACCGGATTGCGCGCGGCGATGCGGCGATACAGCGTGGCCGCGTCGCCCTGGTATTGCACGTCGAGCGGCTGGGTGTAGTTGACCTGGTACAGCTCGCCGGCGCCGATCAGCGCGCGGATGGCCTCGATCTGGCGCGTGTAGCCGGCCTCGGTCATGCGCGGCGCGGGAATGCTGAGGGCGGCCGGGGGGCTGTCGGCCGCTGGCGCGTCCCACGGGGCTTCGTCGATCTTGCGGTCGAATACCAGGGCCGTCAGGCGCGCCCGGCCGTCGTCGCGCGGCGGCGTCCAGGGCCCGGCGGGCGCGGGCCGGGTGGCTTCCGGCAGCAGCCATTCGCCCAGTTCGTAGTCCAGCAGCAGTGCGACCCAGTGTCCGCGCTGGCGCGCCGCGTCGATGGCGGCCAGCGCGGGGCCGACCTCGGCCGCCGCGCGCGCCTCGATGCGGGCCAGGAAGCCGTCCAGCCGCAGGGCGCGGCCGGCCAGCCGGTCTTCAAAACGACAATGCATGACTCTGTTTACTGTTGTGCCAGGAACTCCGTCAGCACCCGGCCCGTGTGGGAGTGGTCGCGCAAGGTCATGACGTGTTCCGGCGACCCCTGCGCCACCAGCTTGCCGCCGCCGGTGCCGCCCTCGGGGCCCAGGTCCAGCAGCCAGTCGGCCTCGGCGATGACGTCGAGATTATGCTCGATCACCACCACCGTGTTGCCGGCTTCCACCAGGCGGTGCAGCACGTGGATCAGCTTTTCCACGTCGGCCATCGACAGGCCCACGGTCGGCTCGTCCAGCACGTACAGCGTGTGCGGGATGCGCGAGGCGCGGCCGGTCTTGATCAGGCCGTCGGTCAGGCGGGCCTTGGACAGCTCGGTCACCAGCTTGATGCGCTGCGCCTCGCCGCCAGATAGCGTGGGCGACGGCTGCCCCAGCGTCAGGTAGCCCAGGCCGACGTCCTGCATCAGCTGCAGCGGGCGATGGATCTTGGGATGGGCGGCGAAGTATTCGATCGCGTCATCGACTTCCATGGCCAGCAGTTCGCCGGCGTTCTTGCCGCGCATCTGCACGCTCAGCGTGTCGCTGTTGAAGCGCGCGCCGTTGCAGGCGTCGCACGGCACCTTGACGTCGGGCAGGAAGTTCATTTCGATGGTGCGCATGCCCTGGCCTTCGCAGATCGGGCAGCGGCCGTCGCCGGTATTGAACGAGAAGCGCGCCGAGGTCCAGCCGCGCATGCGCGCTTCGCGGGTGTCGGCGAACTGCTTGCGCACGTCGTCCCAGAAACCGACGTAGGTGGCCGGGCACGAGCGCGGCGTCTTGCCGATCGGGGTCTGGTCCACTTCCAGGACGCGGTCGATTGCTTCCCAGCCCTTGATGCTTTCGCAGCCGGCCCAGCCGGGCGCCTTGCCCTGCGAGACGGCCTGCATCAGGTTGTCCAGCAGCACTTCGCGCGCCAGGGTCGATTTGCCGGAGCCGGACACGCCGGTGACCACGCTCAGGCGGCCGACCGGGATCTTGGCGTCGACGCTGCGCAGGTTGTGCAGGCGCGCGCCCTTGATCTCGATCATGGGGGTGTCGGCCTCGACCGGGCGGCGGCCCTGCAGCGGGTGCTGCAAGGGCTTGGCCAGGTAGCGGCCGGTGACGGATTCGGGCGCGTCGATCAGGTCCTGCGCGCTGCCCTGCGCCACCACGCGGCCGCCGCGGATGCCGGCGCCGGGGCCGATGTCGATGATGTGCGAGGCGCGGCGGATGGTGTCGTCGTCATGCTCGACCACCACCAGCGTGTTGCCGTTGCCTTCCAGGCGCGCCAGCGCGTCCAGCAGGATGCGGTTGTCGCGCGGGTGCAGGCCGATAGTGGGCTCGTCCAGCACGTAGCAGACGCCCTGCAGGTTCGAACCCAACTGCGCCGCCAGCCGGATGCGCTGCGCTTCGCCGCCCGACAAGGTGGGCGCGGCGCGATCCAGCGCCAGGTAGTTCAGGCCGACTTCCTGCATGAAGTTCAGGCGCCCGCGGATCTCGGTGAGGATGTCGCGGGCGATCTCGCCTTCACGGCCGCGCGCCACCAACCCGGTGAAGAAGGTGTGCGCGTCCGACACCGGCAGCGAGGCCAGCTCGGCGATCGACTTGTCGCGCCAGCGCACGGCGCGCGCGACCCGGTTCAGGCGCTGGCCGTCGCACTGTGTGCAGACCTTGGCCTCGCCTTCGTACCAGGCGTTCCAGGCGGTCTCCTCGCCGGTCTGCTCTTCGTCGAAGCCCTGCAGTTGCAGGCCGGTGCCGAAGCAGCCGGTGCACCAGCCATGCTTGGAGTTGTATGAGAACAGGCGCGGGTCGGGTTCGGGGAAGCTGGTGCCGCACGAGGGGCAGGCGCGCTTGACCGAGAAGTGCTGCTGCTGCAGTTCGCTGTTCAGCGCCTCGTGCAGCTTGTCCACCGGCCATACCACCGACATCACGCCCTGGCCGTTTTCCAGCGCGCTCTTGACCGCGGCGCGCAGGTCAGCCTCGTTGGCCGGGTCGACCACCACGTCGGCCACCGGCAGTTCGATGGTGTGTTCCTTGTAGCGGTCCAGGCGCGGCCACGGCGCCACCGGGATGAATTCGCCGTCGACCCGCAGGTGCGTGTGGCCCTTGGAGCCAGCCCACTTGGCCAGGTCGGTGTAGTAGCCCTTGCGCGCGGTGACCAGCGGCGCCAGCAGGCCGATGTGCTCGCCCTTGCGCTCGCGCAGCAGGCGCGCCACGATCTGGTCGGTGTTCTGCGGCTCCACCGCGACGTTGCAGTCCGGGCAGTACTGCGTGCCCAGCTTCACGTACAGCAGCCGCAGGAAGTGGTGGATCTCGGTCATCGTGGCCACGGTCGACTTGCGGCCGCCGCGGCTGGTGCGCTGTTCGATGGCCACGGTCGGCGGGATGCCGAAGATGGCGTCCACATCCGGCTTGCCGGCCGGCTGCACGATGGCGCGGGCGTAGGCGTTGAGCGATTCGAGATAGCGGCGCTGGCCTTCGTTGAACAGGATGTCGAAAGCCAGGGTCGACTTGCCCGAGCCGGACACGCCGGTGATCACCGTGAACTTGTCGCGCGGGATCTCGACGCTGACGTTCTTCAGATTGTGCTCGCGCGCATTGCGGATCTCGATCGCCATGTTGTCCTGGCGGCGCTTGCGCATGACCGATTGCAGCGGCGTGCCTTCGCCGGCGCCATAGGCGGCGGTCGGCTCGGCGATGCGGGCCGTCAAGCCGGCCTGCTCGGCTTCCTGCGCGTCGATGTCGCTGCTGACCACCACGTCGGCCGGCAGGATGCTGACCTCGTAGTCGCGCAGCGCCGCGCCGGTGTGCGAGGCGGGGTTGGCCATCAGGTCCTGCGGCGTGCCGACGCCGATCACCAGGCCGCCGGCGTCGCCGCCTTCGGGGCCCAGGTCGATCAGCCAGTCGGCCGCGCGGATCACGTCCAGGTTGTGCTCGATGACCAGCAGCGTGTGGCCCGCGGCCAGCAGCTTGCGGAAGGCGCGCATCAGGCGCGCGACGTCATCGAAGTGCAGGCCGGTGGTGGGTTCGTCGAACAGGAACAGGCTGCCCTTCTTGGCGACCTTGGCGGTGGAGATGCCGCTGCGCGCGGCTTCGGCCAGGTGGCCGGCCAGCTTCAGGCGCTGCGCCTCGCCGCCCGACAGGGTCGGCACCGGCTGGCCCAGCCGCACGTATTCCAGGCCGACGTCGGCCAGCGGCGCCAGACCCGTCTGCACGTCGCGCAGGCCCTTGAAGAACTCCAGCGCCTCGCTCACGGTCATTTCCAGCACCTCGTCGATCGAGGCGCTCTTGCCCAGGTGCTCGACGCGCACTTCCAGCACTTCCGGGCGGAAGCGCTTGCCGTCGCAATCGGGGCAGCGCAGGTAGACGTCGGACAGGAACTGCATCTCGACGTGCTCGAAGCCGGTGCCGCCGCAGGTCGGGCAGCGACCGTCGCCGCCGTTGAAGCTGAAGGTGCCGGCGGTGTAGGCGCGTTCCCTCGCCAGCGGCGCCTGCGCGAACAGCTTGCGGATCGCGTCGAACGCGCCCACATAGCTGGCCGGGTTGGAACGCGCGGTCTTGCCGATGGGGGTCTGGTCGACCATGACGACGTCGGCGATCTGCTCGGCGCCCAGCAGGCGCTCGAAGGCGCCCGGCGCTTCCGACGGCTTGCCCTTCTGCTTGAGCAGGGCGGGGAACAGCACGTCCTGCACCAGCGTCGACTTGCCCGAGCCGGATACGCCGGTCACGCACACCAGCCGGCCCAGCGGCAGCTCGACCGAGACATTCTTGAGGTTGTGGGCGCTGACGCCTTCGAGCAGCAGGCGCGGCGTGTTGGCCGCCACCGGCATGGGGCGCGGCGCTTCGACGCGCTGGCGTCCGCCGAGATAGTCGCCGGTCAGCGTGCGGGCCGCGCGCAGCTGCGCCGGCGTGCCGTCGAACACGATCTGGCCGCCGCGTTCGCCGGGGCCGGGGCCGATGTCGATGATGCGGTCGGCGGCCACCATGACCTGCGGGTCGTGCTCCACCACCACCAGCGTATTGCCGGCGTTGCGCAGCCGGTGCATGACCTCGACCACGCGGTGCATGTCGCGCGGGTGCAGGCCGATGGACGGCTCGTCCAGCACGAACAGCGTGTTCACCAGCGAGGTGCCGAGCGCCGTGGTCAGATTGATGCGCTGCACTTCGCCGCCGGACAGCGTGCGGCTCTGGCGGTCCAGCGTCAGGTAGCCCAGGCCGACGTCGCACAGGAACTTCAGGCGCGCGCGCACCTCGGTCATGAGCAGGTCGGTGGCGGCGTCCAGCGCGCCTTCGAACGACAGCTGGTCGAAGAACGCGCGAACCCGTTCGATCGGCAGCAGCATGACGTCATGGATCGACAGGCCGTCCAGGTTGTCGAGCTGCGCGCGGCTCCAGTTGGCGCCGACCGGCATGAAGCGCTTGTAGCGGCCGTCTTCCGGCGGCAGCACGCTGTCGGCCTCGGCCTTGGTGCCCAGGCGCCACAGCAGCGCATCGGGCTTGAGGCGCGCGCCGTTGCAGGTGGGGCAGGGCGTGTAGCTGCGGTACTTGGACAGCAGCACGCGCACGTGCATCTTGTACGACTTGGTCTCGAGCCAATCGAAGAAACGCTGCACGCCGTACCACTGGTGCTTCCAGGCGTCATTGCCGCCCTTCCAGTCGGGCGTGCCGTACAGCACCCAGCGCTTGTGCTCCTCGCTCATGCTCTTCCACGGCACGCCCAGCGGGATGCCGGCGCGCGGCGCGTACTTCTGCAGATCGTCCTGGCATTCCTTGTACGAGGGCGTGGTCCAGGGCTTGATGGCGCCTTCCAGGAGGGTCTTGTTCTCGTCCGGGATGACCAGGCCGAAGTCGATGCCGATCACGCGGCCGAAGCCGCGGCAGGCCTCGCAGGCGCCCAGCGGCGAGTTGAACGAGAAGCTGCTGGGCAGCGGGTCGGTGTATTCGATGTTGCAGTCGGCGCAGTGCAGGCGGTCGCTGTACTTCCAGATGTGCGCGTCCGCGCCCTCGGCGTCCATGACGTACACGGCCAGGTGGCCGGCGCCCATGCGCAATGCCGTATCCAGCGCTTCCATCACGCGTTCGCGTTCGGTGCCGGCGAAGCGGAAGCGATCCTGGATCACGTGCAGGATGCGGCGTTCCTCGGTGGCGGCCTTGGCCTTGCCCTTTTCCTTCTTGGCGCCCTTGGCCGGCGCGGTGGCGTTCGGCACGGCGGTTTCCTCGGCGTGCACGCGGGTGTAGCCCTGCTGCTCGAGGAAGCCGCGCACTTCGTCTTCGGTGAAGTTGGCCGGCACGGCGATGGGGAAAGTCACCACCAGGCGCGGATCGCCGGCCGCGGCCGAGCGCTCGGCCAGCGAGCGGTAGATCGATTCCGGCGTGTCACGCTGCACCACCTTGCCACAGCCACGGCAGTGCAGGCGCGCGCCGCGCGCGAACAGCAGCTTGATATGGTCATTGAGCTCGGTCATCGTGCCGACCGTGCTGCGCGAACTGCGCACCGGATTGGTCTGGTCGATGGCGATGGCCGGCAGGATGCCCTCGATGCGGTCCACCTGCGGCTTGTCCATGCGGTCCAGGAACTGGCGCGCGTAGGGCGAGAAGGTTTCCACGTAGCGGCGCTGGCCCTCGGCGTAGAGGGTGTCGAAGGCCAGCGAACTCTTGCCGGACCCCGACACGCCGGTCACGACCACCAGTTCGCCGGTGGCGATGGTCAGGTCCAGGTTCTTGAGATTGTTCTGGCGGGCGCCAACGATGCGGATTTGGGAGCTCATGGACGGTATCGTAGCCTGAGGGAGGGGGCGGCCCCGGACGACGGCCAATGGCTGGTTCCGGGCGCGGCGATATGGAATAATTGCCTATATCGTGAGGCATGTGTCCACAATGTGGTCAAGCATGCGCGACGAAGCTGTACAAATAAACAGTATCGCAGATTCGTCTGAAATTAGCGCGGTTTGCCGAGTGCTTTCCGCGGGCGCGTTGTTAACGCAGCGCATCTACCCGAGGTGGGGGCGGTTGTGTCGGAATCCAAGGTGGCGGGCGCGGCCGCGTTCGCCAAGTTCATGACGGTGTTGCAGGCGGTGGCCGACGCGCCCCGGCCGCCCACGGCGGCGGCGCTGGCGCGCAGCAGCGGCTATCCGCGGCCGACCGTCTACCGCATCGTGGCGGCGCTGGCCGAGCAGGGCATGGTGGCCGAAGCCGACGGCGCCTATCGCCTCGGACCGCGCCTCCTGGCCCTGGCCAGCCGCGCCTGGTCGCAGTTCGACCTGCGCGCCGCGCTGGCGGCCGACCTGCAGGCGCTGCGCGACGCCACCGGCGAGACCGTGCACCTGGCGGTGCCGGCCGGCGCCGAAATGATCTATATCGACAAGCTTGAAAGCCCCGGCCCGGTGCGCATGGCCTCGCGCGTGGGCGCGGCGGTGGCGCTGCATTCGAGCGCGGTCGGCAAGGCCTACCTGGCCGCGCTGGACGAGCCGGCGCGCGAACACCTGCTGCGCGACCTGCCGCTGGAATCGCGCATGCCCGGCACCGTGGCGAGCCTGCCCGCGCTGCGCGCGGCGCTGGCCGAGACGGCGGCGCGCGGCTACGCGCTGGACAACGAGGAAAACGAGCCCGGCATCGTCTGCTACGGCGTGGCGCTGCGCGATGCCGGCGGCCAGCCGGTCGCATGCGTCAGCGTCAGCACGCTGATGTTCCGGCGCAGCGACGATCCGCAATCGGCCTATATCGAACCCCTGCTGCGGCTGCGCGATGCGGCCGCCGCCAAACTCGCCGTGCTGCCATCCGGCGGCGCCTGAACGATCCATCCCGAAAGGAATGCCATGACCGCTGCTCCCCGTGCCTCGAAACTCGACGCCTTGCTCGCCGCCCGGGTCGTGCCCGTGCTGCGCTACCAGGATGCCGCCACCGCGGCCTACGCCGCCGAGGTGGCCGTGGCCGCCGGCTGCACCACGCTCGAACTGACCTGGACCATTCCGGGCGTGACCGACCTGGTGCGCGCGCTGCGCGACAAGCACGGCCCCGCGCTGCTGCTGGGCGTGGGCACGGTGCTGGATGAAACCCAGGCGCGCGAGGCCCTGGTGGCCGGCGCCGACTTCCTGGTGTCGCCGGCACTGGCCACCGAGATCGTCGACCTGGCGCATGCCGCCGACGCCCTCTGCCTGCTGGGCGCCTTCACGCCCACCGAGGTGCTGGCCGCGCGCCGCGCTGGCGTCGATGTCGTCAAGGTGTTCCCGGCCGACACCGGCGGCCCCAAGCATCTGGCGGCGCTGAAATCGGTGTATCCGGACACGGTGTTCTGCCCCACCGGCGGCGTCACCGCCGAGAACATGGCCGCGTATTTCGCCGCTGGCGCGGGTCTGGTCGGCATCGGCAGCAACCTCTATGACAAGGCCGCCTTCGCCGCGCGCGACACGGCCGCCCTGGTGGCGCAGATCACCCGCACCCGCGAGGCCGCCCATGGCTGATTTCGATATCGTCGCGCTAGGCGAACCGCTGGTCGAACTGAACCAGACCAGCCAGGACCAGCGCCAATACCTGCAAGGCTTTGGCGGCGACACCTCCAACGCCGTCATCGCCGCCGCCCGCCAGGGCGCGCGCTGCGCCTACCTGACGCG
Source organism: Achromobacter ruhlandii (assembly GCF_002082135.1). Classification (NCBI taxonomy): domain Bacteria; kingdom Pseudomonadati; phylum Pseudomonadota; class Betaproteobacteria; order Burkholderiales; family Alcaligenaceae; genus Achromobacter; species Achromobacter ruhlandii. Next base: position 5,705,934 of record NZ_CP017433.1, on the reverse strand, counting down.
CGTCGGCGATGACGCCTTCGGCGCGCAGTTCATGGCCTTGTGGCGCGACGAGGGCGTGGACACCTCGGGCGTCGAGGTCGATGCCGCTGCGCACACCGGCCTGTACTTCGTGCAGCACGGCCCCGACGGCCATGCCTTCAGTTACCTGCGCCGCGGCTCAGCCGCCAGCCTGATGACGCCCGCCAGCCTCGACGGCGGCCTGATCGAACGCGCCCGCTTCCTGCACGTCTCCGGCATCAGCCTGGCGATCAGCACCAGCGCCTGCGACACGGTCTTCGCCGCCATCGCCCGCGCCCGCGCGGCCGGCGTGCAGGTCAGCCTGGACTCGAACCTGCGGCTGCGCCTGTGGCCGCTGGACCGCGCCCGCGCCGTGCTGCGCGAAGCGCTGTGCCACGCCGACCTGTTCCTGCCGAGCATGGACGACATGCAGCACCTGACCGGCAACGACGACCCCGAACGCACGCTCGACTGGATCCGCGACGCCGGCGCCACCGGCGTGGTGGTGCTGAAGCTGGGCAAGGACGGCTCCATCATCGACGACGGCAAGACCCGCACCCCGGTCGCGGCCCTGCGCGTGGACGCGGTCGACGCCACCGGCGCCGGCGACTGCTTCGCCGGCAGCCTGCTGGCGCGCCGCTGCCAGGGCGACGACTGGGCCGACGCGGTGCGCTATGCCAACGTGGCGGCGGCGCTGTCGACGCTGGGCTATGGCGCGGTCGACCCGTTGCCCCGCGCCGAGCAGGTGCTGGCGAAGCTGCGGGGTTGAGGCCTGGGGCTGAAGGGGGCGCCAACGAGTGGGGCCGGCACCCACCGCCGGCGCCATTGGCGACCCGTCGACAATGACCTGCCGGCAACGCGCGGGCCGCCCTCCCGCCAGTCTCCCCGGGCCGTTTGTCTAGCGCTGGCGTGCCCGGCCGCCCAAACAAAAATCCCCGCCGGTTCGCACCAACGGGGATTTTTTTGATCGGGCCGCATGCCAGGAACCTGGCGCGGCGGGCGGGTCATTTAGACGCGCTTGATCTTTTCCAGCATCTTGAACACACCCTTGGGCGACTTGACGAACAAGCGCTTGAAGGCCTTGCCCAGGCAACGGCGTTCCAGGGTGTTGCGACGCACGCGTTTGCGTTCAGCCATGTTGATTCTCCTGTTGAATTTGCGGAAATCGAATTAGCGGGGCGAAGCCGCCTTCAAGCTTGGCTTGCGGGTGTCTTCGACCCGGCCGCACAACCGGAAACTGGGCTGGCGGGGAAATTGGGTAACTCGGCATTCTAGCCTGAAAGTGGCGAGGGCGCCAATTTGGGGGGCTTGCCTGGAGAGCCGGGAACGTCAAAAAATAGGGACGCATTTGGCTTGGTAAGCCCCCTTTCGGTCCGCTCCGTGTGCAGGACATGCATCGACAGGCCAGCTGATTGGCCCCTCCGCACACGCGAGAGCGCCATCATCGCGACGCCAGACACCGCGTAAGCCTCAAAAGGCCGCCCGCGCGGCCGGTTTGAGGCGAACCCCGCAAGATCCTCCGCTCCACTCCTGATAGTCGCCAGCACGCCAAGCAAGCCGACCGCCCCAACGCCCGAGGCTAAGTCTCATCGTGAGCGCGTGGCGGGATCGGCGGGGATGGCGGGGCGTGTAGATGCGCCCGCCGGAAACCGAAGGGAGCCGAAGGCGTACGAGGTTGAGGCAGGGGTAGTCCGGAGCGAAGGCTCCGGACCGCAATCGTAGCCCCGCCATCCCCGCCGATCCCGCCACGCGCGGCTCAAGAACCCCGCATCGTCCAAAAAAACGACTACTCAGCCGGCCCCAACTTAGGCCGAATGAAATCCATGAACGCCCGCGTCTTGGCCGGCTGAATACTCGACGGATACACCACGTAGATCGAAATCGGATCCACCGACCACCCCGGCAACACCCTTCGCAACGAATTGCGCTTGATGATCGGATCCAGCGCCTGGCAATGCGGCATCCGCGTGATCGCCAGGTCCAACCCCGCCAGCGTCCCCGCGATACTCATGTTGTTCGCCGCCAGATGCCCGCTCACCGGCACCTGCTCGCTCACCCGCCCATTGTGCAGCGTCCAATGCGAATGCGCGTCATCGATCGTCGTGCGCAGGCATTGGTGCCGCGTCAGGTCCGACGGCGTCTTCGGTTCGCCAAAGCGTTCCAGATAGCGGTCCGAGGCATAAAGATAGTTGTCCAGCGACACCAGCTCCTGCACCACCGCACCATCGCTGCGCGGCACCGGCGCGCCGCCATTGCCGTTGCCACTGTCGATGCTGGCAACCGGATAGTCGCTGTTGCGGCCGAATCGCAGCACGATGTCGAACGGCGTGCCCTGGGCGTCCGACGCCGTCATCATGCTCAGGTCGAACTCGCATTCCACCTCCGGATAGCGATCCGTGAAATCGTTGATCGTCTCCGGCAGCAGCCAGATCGCCAGGCTGTAGGGCATCGACACCCGCAGATTGCCCGACGGCCCGCCCGACAGCGCCTGCAGCTGCTCGTGCGCCAGGCGCGCCTCGTCGATCAGGCCCTGGCAGCGGCTCATGTAGGCCGCGCCGGCCTCGGTCAGGTCCAGGCGGCGGGTGTTGCGGTTGATCAGGCGCAGCCCGATCGCCCGTTCCAGCTCGTTGATACGGCGTGACAGCGTCGAGGTGGGCATGTTCAGGGCCCGGGCGGCCAGGCTGAAGCTCTTGCGCTTGGCAACCTCTACGAACAAGGCGATGTCATTGAGCTGGACGGTCGAAGCTTCCATAGGCATTCCGGTTTGGGCCGCCCGAGTTTACGCCACTCCGGCCAGGCACCCAATGACCAGGACCGCCGCCTAGGATAAGTCTGGAAATCCATGGATTGTCAGATTTGATTGCAAATTTGCATGCCATGGCATCAGTTGGCGCGGGCATATCCCCTACACTTCAGGCGAAAACAACACAGACCAAGACCGCAGCGGTTATCCGGAAATCGCAAAGGGGCCCAGTTCGCATGACCGACACGCCGACGTTCTTCACCGTTCTGACGCCCACCTACAACCGGGCGGGCACGCTGCATCGGGTGTATGAATCGCTTTCCCGCCAGACGTTCCGGGACTTCGAGTGGGTGATCGTGGACGATGGCTCCACCGACAACACGCACGAGGCCGTGCTCGACTGGCAGCAGCGCGCCGATTTTCCCATCCGCTATTTCTGGCAGAACAACCAGCACAAGAAAACCGCCTTCAACCGCGGCGTGCGCGAGGCGCGCGGCGAGCTGATCGTTGCCCTGGACAGCGATGACGAAATGCCGCCCGAATCGCTGGCCACCTTCAAGGCCGCCTGGGAGGCGATTCCGCCGGCCCGCCGCGATTCGTACGTGGCCGTGACCGGTCTTTGCGCGCGCCCCGACGGCAGCATCGTGGGCGACCGCTATCCCCAGGACGTGTTCGACAGCACCGCGGTCGACGTGTATTTCCGCTATCGCATCAAGGGCGAGAAGTTCGGCTGTATGCGCACGGACATCCTGCGCAAGTTTCCCTTTCCCGAGGACGTGGCCGGCTTCGTCCCCGAGAGCCTGGTGTGGTGGGCGATCGCCCGGGCCGGCTACCTCAGCCGCTTCATCAATCAGGTGGTGCGCACCTACCACGACACCCCGGGCGGCCTGAGCCAGGGCGCGGTATCGGTGGGCAACAACGCCCAGGGCCTGTACCTGCTGGCCTGGGACATGCTGCAGCATCACCTGGAATTCTTCCGCTTCCGGCCGCGTGAATTCGTCATGGCTGCCGCGCGCTACACCCGCTTTCGCCTGCACCTGAAGCATTCCGGCGTGCCGACGGCGGTGCAGGCCTACCGCCTGACCAACCCGTGGGCGCGCCTGATGGTCGGCGTGATGTGGCCGCTCGGGTACGCGCTGTACCGCCGCGACCGGCGCCGCGGCGTGGCCTGAGCCGCGGCGTCCCGCGGCGATCGCTACGCCGAGGCCGGCGCGGCGTGGCCCAATCCCAGATAGACCTCGACCACGCGCGGATCCTCCGCCACCTGCGCGGCCGGACCCTCCAGGGTGACGGCGCCGGTTTCCAGCACATAGGCGTAATCGGCCACCTGCAGCGCGGCGCGCGCGTTCTGTTCGATCAGCAGGATCGACACGCCCATGCCGCGCAACTGCTCGACGATGCGGAACACTTCGCGCACGATGCGCGGCGCCAGGCCCAAACTGGGTTCGTCCAGCATCAGCAGGCGCGGCTTGGCCATCAGCGCGCGGCCCACCGCCAGCATCTGGCGTTCGCCGCCGGACAGCGTGCCCGACAGCTGCGCGCGGCGTTCGCGCAGCCGCGGGAACAGGTCGTAGACCTCGGCCAGCGTCTGGTCCTGGTCGCGCAGGCCGCGGCGGAAGCGGTCGAAGGCGCCCAGCATCAGGTTGTCTTCCACCGACATCTCGGCGAACAGCTCGCGCTTTTCCGGCACCAGGTTCATGCCGGCCGCCACCATTTCCTCGATCTCGGCGTGTTCCTGCCGCTTGCCGCCGAACACGATCTCGCCGCGCGAGGGCAGCACGCCCATGATGGCCGACAGCAGGGTGGTCTTGCCGGCGCCGTTGGGGCCGATGACGGTGACGATCTTGCCCTCGTCCACCGACAGGCTGACGCCCGAGACGGCCTCGACCTTGTCATAGGCCACGCGCAGGTCGCGCACTTCCAGCAGTTTCGCGCTCATCATTCCACTCCGCCCAGATAGGCTTCCAGCACCGCGGGGTTGTGCTGGATCTCCGCCGGCAGGCCCTCGGCGATCTTCTCGCCGAAGTCCATCACCACCACGCGATCGACCAGGCCCATCACGAAATCCATGTCGTGCTCGACCAGCAGGATCGCCATGCCTTCGGCGCGCAGCTTCTTCAGCAGCTCGGCCAGTTCGCATTTTTCCTGGTAGCGCAAGCCGGCGGCCGGTTCGTCCAGCAGCAGGATGCAGGGATCCGACGCCAGCGCCCGCGCGATCTCCAGGATGCGCTGCTGCCCCAGTGCCAGCGAGCCGGCCTCGTCGTGCAGGTGTTTGCCCAGGCCGACGCGCTCGACCTGGCGCGCCGCCTCGGCCAGCAGGCGGGCCTCCTCGGCGCGGTCCAGGCGCCAGGCGGCCGGCAGCACGCCGCGATGGCCGCGCAGGTGGGCGCCGATGGCGACGTTCTCCAGCACGCTCATGCGGCCCAGCAGGCGCACGTGCTGGAAGGTGCGCGACAGGCCCAGGCGGGCGATGCGGCGCGCGCCGGCGCCGGCCACCTGCTGGCCCAGCAGCGTGACCTGGCCGGAGGTGGGCGTGTCCACGCCCGAGATCTGGTTGAACATGGTGCTCTTGCCGGCGCCGTTGGGGCCGATCAGCGCCAGGATCTCGCCGGCGCGGATCTCCAGGTTCATGGCGTTGTTGGCGACCAGGCCGCCGAACTTGCGGGTCACGTCGACCGCCTTCAGCACCACCTCGCCGCGCGGCGGCATCGGCTTGCGCGGCAGCGGCTCGGCCTGGGCGTCGATCTGGCGCTGGCGCTTGCGCACCGGCACGCAGCGCGCCAGCACCGGCCACAGGCCGCCGCGGAAGCGGTGCAGCAGCAGCACCATGCCGAAGCCGAACACGATCACCTCGAAGTTGCCGGTCTGGCCCAGCAGCTTGGGCAGCCAGTCTTGCAGCCATTGCTTGAGCACCGTGAACACGCCCGCCCCGACCAGCGCGCCCCACACCTGGCCGGCGCCGCCGATGACGGTCATGAACAGGTACTCGATGCCCATCTGCAGGCCGAACGGGTTCGGGTTGACGAAGCGCTGCATGTGCGCGTACAGCCAGCCCGAGGCGCAGGCCTGCAGCGCGGCGATGATGAAGATCACCATGCGCGAGCGGGCCGTGTCCACGCCCATCGATTCGGCCATGACGCGGCCGCCCTTGAGGGCGCGGATGGCGCGACCCTCGCGCGAGTCGAGCAGGTTACTGGTCGACCACATGGCCACCAGCAGGAAGGCCCAGATCAGGTAGTAGATCTCATCGCCCTGCGTCAGCGCCCAGCCGAACAGGTGGATGGCCGGCACGTCGGGGATGCCGGTGTGGCCGCCCAGGCCCTCGACCGAGCCGAAGGCGAAGTACAGCGACAGGCCCCAGGCGATGGTGCCCAGCGGCAGGAAGTGGCCGGACAGCTTGAGCGTGATGGCGCCCAGCAGGTAGGCCACCACCAGCGTCAGCAACAGGCCGGCCAGCAGCGTCAGCCAGGGCGAGGCGCCGAGCCACGCCAGCCAGGCTGGCAGGGTGTCGGCGCGGGTGGTGAGCAGCGCGGTGGTGTAGGCGCCGACGCCGACGAAGGCCGCCTGGCCGAAGCTGGTCAGGCCGCCCACGCCGGTCAGCAGCACCAGCCCCAGCGCTACCATGGCGTACAGGCCGATGTAGTTCAGCAGGGTGACGTAGAACGGCGGCAACGCCAGCGGCGCGGCCGCCAGCAGCGCCAGGAACACAAGGACGAGGTGGCGCGGGGTCATTCTTCTTCTTCCTCGACGTGGTGGCTTTTCAGGGAGCGCCAGAGCAGCACGGGGATGATCAGCGTGAAGACGATGATCTCCTTGTAGGCGCTGGCCCAGAACGAGGAGAAGGCCTCGATCAGGCCGACCAGCACGGCGCCGGCGGCGGCCAGCGGGTAGCTCACCAGGCCGCCGATGATGGCGCCGACGAAGCCCTTCAGGCTGACCATGAAGCCGGAATCGAAATACATGGTGGTGATGGGCGCGATCAGGATGCCCGAGACGGTGCCGATCAGCGCCGCCAGGAAAAACGTGGCCTTGCCGGCGAACACCGGCGAAATGCCCATCAGGCGCGCGCCGAGCCGGTTGAAGGCGGCGGCGCGCAGGGCCTTGCCGTACATCGAGCGCTCGAAGAACTGGTACAGCACCACGATCAGCAGCGCCGACACCGCCACCACCCACAGCGCCTGGCTGTTGACGTTGACCGGACCCAGCGCCAGGCTGGCGTCGCTGAACGGCGCGGTGCGCGCGCCTTCGGCGCCGAAGGCCAGCAGGCCCAGGCCGACCAGCGCCAGGTGCACCGCGATCGACACGATCAGCAGCACCAGCGTCGAGGCCGAGGCGATCGGCTGGTAGAACAGGCGGTACAGCTGCGGGCCCATCGGCACCACCAGCAGCAGCGTCAGCAGCGCCTGCACGGCCATCGGCAACTGCGCCAGCGGCAGGCGGTAGAACAGCGCGGCCAGCAGCAGGGGATACACCACCTTGGCGATGATGCGCCACAGCGGCGCGCGGCGTCCTGGCCGCCTGGTGCGCGCCATCAGGTCGGCCACGGCTTCGGCCAGCGCGAACGCCAGCAGCAGCCACACCAGCAGCACCGGCTTGCCGGCCTGCAGCGCGGCCATGGTGAGCGCGCCGAAGGCGACGAACTCGCCCTGGGGGATGAACAGCACGCGGGTAACGGTAAAGACCAGCAGGATGGACAAGGCCAGCAGCGCGTAGATGGCGCCATTGGTGATGCCATCCTGCCCGAGTATCAGGGCGATCTGAGCATTCATCGGTACTTCCGGATAAAACGGAAAAACATTGCAGCGGTTTTATCTCCGCTTGAACCCTGCCCATCGGGATGCCGCGGAGCCGGCTCTGCCGGTCCGCAGGCATGCCCCCTGGGGGGAGGCGCGCAGCGCTTCGGGGGGCGGGGCTATTTCGGTTTACTTCACCAGCGTCCAGTTGCCGTCCTTCACCGTGATGAGTTCGCGGCCGCGGTCGTCGAAGCCGCTGTGGTCGGCGGCGCTCATGTTGTAGACGCCCTGGGTGCCGACCAGTTCGCGGGTCTGCTCCAGCGCGTCGCGCAGCGCGCTGCGGAACTCCTTGGTGCCCGGCTTGCCGGCCTTCTCGGCCAGCGGGATGGCCTTTTCCAGCAGCAGGCCGGCGTCGTAGACGTTGGCGCCGAAGGTGGCGGGCTTGGAACCGTTGAGTTTTTCGTAGGCGGCGATGTAGTCGCTGGCGACCTTCTTGGACGGGTTGCTGTCGGGCATTTCCGGCAGCACCAGCATCAGGCTGGCGGCCAGCACGGTGCCTTCGACCTTCTTGCCGCCGAGCTTGAGAAAGTCGGGCAGCGCGGCGCCGTGGGTCTGGTAGAACTTGCCCTTGTAGCCCTGGTCGAACAGCGTCGTCTGCGGCAGCACGCTGGCGGCGCCGGGAGCGGCCACCAGCACGGCGTCGGGCTTGGCCGCCAGGATCTTCAGGGCCTGGCCGGTGACCGAGCTGTCAAAGCGCAGGTAGCGTTCATTGGCGGTGATCTTGATGCCCTTCTCGGCCGCCAGGCCGGAGAACACCTTGTACCAGTTCTCGCCATAGGGATCGTTCAGCCCGATGAAGCCGACCGTCTTGATGCCGGTCTTGGCCATGTGGTCGACCAGCGCGCGGGCGATGATGTCGTCGTTCTGGGTGGTCTTGAAGACCCACTTCTTCTGCTCGTTCATCGGCAGCACCACGGCGGCGGTGCCCACCGGCGCCAGCATCGGCACGCCGGCCTCGGCGGCGAACTGGATCACGCCCATGGCGTTGGGCGAGCCCGACGGCCCGATCAGGGCGTCCACGTTCTGTTCGGTGATGAGCTTCTTGAAGGCCGTGACCGAGTTGGTGGAATCGCTGGCGTCGTCCAGCGAGATGTATTCCACGGTCAGGTCGCCGATCTTCTTGGGCAGCAGCGGCACGGTGTTCTTTTGCGGAATGCCGACCAGCGCGGTGGGGCCGGTGGACGAGGTGACCACGCCGACCTTGACCTGGGCCAGGACGGGCAGGGAGACCAGCGTGGCCAGCACGGCGGCGGCCAGGGGGAGTTTCTTCGACAGCATGGCAAAACCTCCGGATAGGGGGCAGAGTGGGTGCGGCTGGAAAACGGAGAAAACGGATACCGCGAAAATTGCTTTTGGCTTCAACTTTCTGGCACTGCACTGTAGACGCGGTCTGCGTGCTTACCTATCCGTCAAAACCCGAAGCGGATGCGTGGGACGCCGGTCAGATGGTGATGGAACTGACGCTGGCGCCGCCGCAGACGAACAGCGTCTGGCCGGTGACGAAGCTGTTGGCCGGGTCGGCGAAGAACATCACCGCCCGCGCCACGTCGTCCGAGCGTCCCAGGCGCTTGACCGGGATGCCGTTGGCCAGTTGCTTTTCGCGTTCGCTGCCGGGTTCGATCACTTCGTAGAACATGTCGGTCTGGATCGGGCCGGGCGCCACCACGTTGACGGTGATGCCAAAGGGGGCCAGTTCCAGCGACCAGGTGCGCGCCATGCCGACCATGCCGGCCTTGGTGGCGGAATAAGCGGTGCGGGTGGGCAGGCCCAGCGCGCCGCGCGAGGACATCATGACGATGCGGCCGAAATGGCGCTCCTGCATGCCGGGCAGGGCCGCCTGCACCAGGCTGATGGCCGCGCCCAGGTGGATCTGGGTCAGGCCGTGCAGTTCCTCCTGGGTCACCTGCGGCAGCAGGTTGGGCCAGATGACGCCGGCGTTGTGGATGACATGGCTGACCGGAAAGCGCGCGGCGATCTCGGCGCCGGCCTGGGCCGTGGCGTCGGCGTCCAGCAGGTCCACCTGCACGTTGTGCAGGCGCGGATGGCTGAAGTCGGCGGCGCGGCGCGCCATCGAGATCACCTCGTAGCCCGCGTCGAGCATGCTGCGGCAGATTTCGGCGCCGATGCCGGCGCTGCCGCCGGTGACGATGGCGACGTTGGTTTGCGTCATGGTGAATCCCCCTGTGTTCTGTTGTTCTTGACGGCCGCTCAGGCGCGCGGCGCCAGCGCCAGCACCCGCAGCGGGCTGCCCGAGCCGCTGCGGATCTTGAGCGGCGCCGAGAAAATCACCGCGCCGGTGGGCGGCAGCTGGTCCAGGTTGGTCAGGCACTGCAGGCCGTAGCGGTTGTTGCCGTGCATGAAGTAGTGGCAGGGGTAGGGCGGATTCAGGTGATGGGCCTGACCGGCGTCGGTGCCCACCGATTCGGTGCCGAAGCCGTGCACGTCGCGTTCCTTGATCAACCACGGCACCACCTCGGCGTCGGGGCCGGGCGAATGGGCGCCGTCTTCCTGCATGTTCAGGTATTCGGCCGGCTTGGCGCGCTTGGACCAGTCGGTGCGCATCAGCACCCAGGAACGGGCCGGGATGCGGCCATGCTGTTCCTCCCACTTCTTGACGAAGTCGATGGTCAGCAGGAAGTCCGGGTTGTCGCGCGCCTCGGCCGAACAGTCGATGACGCAGGCGCCGGCGATGAAGGCCTCGACCGGGATGGTGTCGACGGTGTTGTCGGGTTGGTCCTTGCCGGTGACCCAGTGCACCGGCGCATCGAAGTGGGTGCCGGTGTGCTCGGAGCACGAGAAATTGTTCCAATACCAAGCGGGGCCGCGCTCGTCATAGCGCGAGATCTCCTCGATACGGAACGGCCAGGCCTGGCCGAACTCCGGCGGCAGCACGATGGTGGGAAATTCGGGCGTCAGCGTCTCGGTCAGGTCCACCAGGCGGATGCGGCCCGACACCAGTTCGGTCATGAATTGGGCAAGTATGGGTTGGCTCATCTGTTGCTCCTTTGGTTTTCGTGTCGGGGCGTCAGGCGCCCAGTTCCCGTTCCAGTCCCTTGGGGTTCTCCGCCAGCCGCGCGCGGAATTCCTGGGCCACGTCGCCGACGTACACGTCCTCGACGCCATCCTTCAGCGCGCGCACGATGGCGCTCGCGATGGCCGTGGGCGCCACGCGCGGGGGCGGCGTGCGCTGCTCCCATTCGTGGTCGACCGGGCCGGGGAACACGTTCACCACGCGCACGCCGGCCGGCCGCATTTCGGCGCGCAGGCATTGCGCCAGCGACAGCGCGGCGGCCTTGGAGGCCGACCACATGCCGCGCGCCGGCAGGTTGACGTGGGCGTAGATCGACAGCACGTTGACCCAGGCCGTGGCGTTGTTGACGCCGTCGGCGGCGCGGCCGCACAGCGCTGGCCCGAAACCCTGCGCCAGCCGCATCAGGCCCAGCACATTGACGTCCAGGGCGTCGCGCGCGGTGTTGACGTCCTTGCGGCCGAGCAGGCCGCCTTCGCGTTCCAGGTCGGCGGTGTTGACCAGGATCTCGACCTTGCCGCCGATCGATGCGGCGGCGCGTTCGACCGAGTCGCTGTCGGTCACGTCCAGCGCCAGCGCCTGCACCCGTGGATCGGCCGCCAGCGCGTCGAAGCCGGCGTCGCGGCGCCAGGCCTGCGGATCGCCCAGGAACACGGTCGGGCAGCCGGCGTCGAGCAGGGCGCGCGCCACCGCCTGGCCCACCGCCGACTTGCCGTCGGTGACCAGCGCCCGGCGGAATTTCGGATCGCACGAGGTCTCGCGCAGGGTCTTGTCGTCTTCCATATGGGGCGTATTCCTTTCGGGCAGGGCGATCATCACGGCCTGGCCGCTGCGGTCGAGCTTGAGCGCCAGCCGCACGCGGGCGCCGTCGGCGCAATCCTGGTGCACGTGCGCCACGACCGACGGGCCGGCGTCCATGCGCACCGTGCCCACCCGCCACGGCAGGCGTTCACGGAAATAGAGGTCGTTGCTGTGATGCAGCGTGGTGCTGACCAGCAGCACGCCGCTGGGATCCACCGGCCGCCACGGCAGGCGTTCCGACAGGCAATGGCCGCAGACCTCGCGCGGCGGGTACTGCACCGCGCCGCAATCGGCGCACGTCTGGAGTTCGAAACGGCCTTCGGCGGCCGCGGCCGTCAGGCCCAGGGCGGCGCGGCTGCGGGCGCCCGGCGGCAGGGTCGGCTGGCGCGTGCGCGCCACGGGGTTCTTGCGCGGCGGCTTGGCTAGCGGCTCGGTCATGCGTCGCTCCTGGCCAGGATGGCCGCGGCGGTGCACAGCCCGCGGTCGTAGTTGATCATGCCGAAGCCGCTGACCAGGCCCAGGCGCGCGTCGGCCACCTGCGTGCCGCCGGCCGTGCCGGTCAACTGGCGCAGCGCCTCGACCATGCCGAGGTAGCCGCCGGCGGCGCCGGCCTGGCCCACCGACAACTGGCCGCCGTTGGTGTTGAAGGGGAAGCTGCCGTCGATGGTGAAGGTGTTGGCGCGCACGAATTGCGGCGCTTCGCCCTTGGCGCAGAAGCCCAGGTCTTCCATCTGCATCAGGTTGATGACGGGGTAGTCGTCGTAGGCCTGCAGGAAGTCCATGTCGGCCGGCGCCGCGTCCGCCATGCCGTAGAGTTCGTCGATGTCCATGGTCCAGCCGCCGCGGGTCTGGATCGGGTCCTCGATCCAGGCGTTGTGGCGCTCGATGGTGGACAGGATGCGGGCGTAGGGCAGGTTCAGCGCCCGCGCCCGGTCTTCGCTCATCACCAGGAAGCCGTCGGCGCCAGCGCAGGGCATGACGCAGTCGAACAGGTGGATCGGGTCGGTGATGACGCGCGCGTCCAGGTATTGCTTGAGCGTCAGCGGCTTCTTCATCAGCGCGTGCGGATAGCGCAGCGCGTTGTCGCGCTGCGCCACGCAGACCTTGCCGAAGTCCTCGCGGGTGGCGCCGGTGCCGCGCATGTAGTGCGCGGTCAGCAGCGCGAAGCTGGCGTTGGGGCCGCCCGCGCCATAGGGATAGACGGCGTCCTGGGCGAAGCGCGAGAACTGGCTGACGGTGTTGCGGAACGAGTCGACCTGGTTGGTGTCGCCCGCGATGCAGGCGACGATGCCGGCGTCGCCCGCCTGCACCGCGCGCGCGGCGCGGCGCAGCGCGGCGACGCCGCTGGCGCCGCCCATGGGGATGTGGTCGAGCCAGCGCGGGCTCATGCCCAGGTGCTGCGTCAGGCCCACGGCGGTGTCCGGCGCCAGCGTGAAGCTGGACACGCACAGGCCGTCGACGTCGGTCTTGGCGATGCCGGCCTGGCGGATCAGCGCGCCCAGCGCGCGGCCCAGCCACCAATGCGCGGCATGGGTGGAATAGCGCTCATACGGAATGCTGACGGGCAGGGCCGCCACCACGCCGTCGTAGCGGGCGCGCGGCGGGCTCATCGGGCGGGCTCCTGGCGCTTCTTCATGGCGGTGGTGTCGACGCAGCTGGCCGTGCCCGGCAGGGTCGGCGCCAGCGCCTTCATTTCGCCGCGCTGGATCTTGTTGGTGGTAGTGAGCGGCAGGCTGTCGACGAAGGCGACGTAGCCGGGCGCCTTGTAATAGGCCAGTTGTTGCAGGCTCCACTGCACGATGTCGCGGGCCGCGTCGGCGCGGGCGGCGGCGTCGGCGGGCGCGGTTTCCGCCACCACGCAGGCCAGCACCTCGTCGCCGCGCACCGGGTCGGGCACGGCGGCCACCGCCACGGCCTTGACCAGCGGATGCTGCAGCAGCACGCTTTCGACTTCCACGGCGGAGATGTTCTCGCCGCTGCGGCGGATCACGTTCTTCTTGCGGTCGACGAAGCGCAGCGCGCCGTCGGCCTCGCGGCGCACGATGTCGCCGGTGTGGAACCAGCCGTCCTCCCAGGCCTGCGAAGTGGCCTCGGCGTCCTTCAGGTAGCCGGCGAAGAAGCCGTAGCGCGGGTCATCGCCGGCATGGCGCACCAGCAGCTCGCCCGGCTCGCCGGCCGCGGCCTCGCCGCCGTGGTCGGCGACGATGCGCACCTCTACGTCGTCCTCTTCGCGGCCGAAGCAGCTGCTGCCGATGTGGCGCGGCTCCTGGTTGGCGATGATGACGGCCCCGGCGCCCGTTTCGGTCATGGCCCAGGCTTCCAGCAGCGGAAAACCGAAGCGTTCCTCGAAGGGCTGGTGCAGCTTGCGGTCGACGCCCGCGCCGAAACCGAATCGGATGGCTGGCTGCCTGTCCCGCGCCGACGGCTCGGCCTTCATCAGGATCGCCGGCATCACGCCCAGGTAGTGCAGCACGGTGGCGCCGGATTCGCGCACGCTGTCCCACCAGGTCTTGGGATGGAAGCGGTCCAGCGGAATCAGGCAGCCGCCGGTCAGCACCATGGCCATGGCGGAATAGGCCATGGCGTTCATGTGCACCAGCGGCAGCGGCGTCAGCATGCGTTCCTCGCCGGGGCGCAGCGCGGCCAGGCCGCCGATGCGGGCGTACCAGCCGCCCGCGTGCAGGAAATAGCGGTTCGGCAGGATGCAGCCCTTGGGACGGCCGGTCGTGCCGGACGTGTACAGCAGCGCGCACTCGGTCAGTTCGTCGGGCGCGCCCGCCAGCGGCGCGGGGAAGGGCGCGGCGGGCGGGGCGTCGTCCGGCCCCATCACGCGCAGCGGCCGGCCGGCGCGCTCGGCGGCGGCCAGCAGGTCGGCGTGGCGCTCGGGCAGTGCCACCGCCAGCGCGATTTCGGAATGGCCGGTCAGGTACTCCAGTTCGGCCGCGCGCAGGTCGGGGTTGATCGGCACCACCGACACGCCCAGCGCGTTCAGCGCGAACCAGTGCAGGAAGAAGGCCGGCCGGTTTTCCAGCAGCAGGCCGGCGCGGTGGCCGTGGCCGTAGCCGGCGCGGGCGTAGGCCGCGCGCAGCGTCTCGATGGCGGCGGCGGCCTGGGCGTAGGTCAGCTCGCCGGCGCCGATGCCGTAGATGTCGGCGGTTTCCGGCAGGATGCACAGGAAGGGCCGGGCGCCATGCCGGGCCGCGGTGTCCAGGAAAGCCTGGTGGACGGTGGGGCTCACAAGCCGCTCCTACATGAACAATTGGATGTTGCCGAACGCGGCGTCGCAGTTCACCAGGTCGACGCGCTTGAGGCGGATACGCAGCGCGCCGTCCTGCTCGACCAGGTGATGCGTGGCCCAGCCGGCGTACAGCGTCTGCGCGTCCTGCCGCGTCTCGACGTAATGGAAGGCGGTGCGCACCACGTGGCGGCCCTGGTCCGGCGCCGAATCGGGATGGTCGTGTTCGACCGTGGGCGCCTGTAGCAGATGATGGCAGCGGCTCTTGGGCTGCTGCGAGAAGGTGCGCTGGCCGGCCAGGCGCTCCACGCGCACGCGCAGCAGCAGCTTGTCCTCGTACATGAGCGAGGCGTGCAGGCGGGCGTCGGTCTGGCCGTGGGCCAGCGGCATCCAGTAGTGGCCGTCCTCGGTGTACAGATCCAGCCAGTCCTCGAAGCGCAGCTCGTCGAGCAGGCGCGCCTCGGCGTAGACGAAATCGATCAGGTCGCGGTCGCTCAAGCTCATGCCTGCTCCGTCATGTAGCGGCCCCATGCGCGGTACTGGTTGCGCATCTGCCATTCGTTGGTGCCGTTGGTGGTGACGTTCTTCTGGCCGATTTCGGCGGGGTCGTACAGGCGGCCGACGTTGACCCAGTCGCGGGCGCGCGATTGCAGGCCATCCTGCGCGCGCTCGTACATCTCCAGGTCGTCGTGGCCGACCACCGAGGTGGGCGCGTTGATCAGGCGGTTGTACATGAGGGTGCGTTCCAGCAGCAGGTCGGGCGCGCCGACCAGGCGGAAGGTCCACGACTCCACCAGGGTGCGGTCGGCGGCGATCGGCTTGAACACGCGCAGGGTCTGGATCGGGCCCTTGACCATGATGTTGGGGAAGTACACGGTGTTGTGGCGCACGTCGCCCAGGATCCGGCGGGCGCGCTCCTCGCCGTAGGCGGCGACCATGGATTCCCAGTAACCCGGAATGCCCGAATAGGCGGCGTGGATCGAATCGGACACGCCGGTGTGGCCGTGGCCGTTTTCCCAGACGCGGATGCCCATGTTCTCGAAAAACTCGTAGGGCGAGATGAATGGCGCGAACAGTTCCACCGCCATCGGCTTGGGCGTGCCGGCCGGGGCCTGTTCCCAGACCTTGACCGCGGTGCCGGCCGACGACTCGTGCGCCACCATCGGGTGGCAGGTGTCGGTCTGGTTGTCGACCAGCATCTTCCAGTTGCAGCGGTGCATGTAGCGCAGCACGCCGCCGGCCACTTCCAGCCGGCCTTCGGGCGAGCGGTCGACCATGTTGTCCAGCGTCGACAGCGCGTCGCCGAAGAAGTCCTCGAACGACTGGCCGTTCGGGTTCAGGCGGCAGAACACGAAGCCGCGATGGTTGCGCACGTCTTTCACCGCCGCCATGCCCTGGCTGGCCTCGCACTGCTCCAGGCCGGTGTTCTCATAGCCTTTTTTCAGCGGGATCGACAGCAGGCTGCCGTCGGTCTTGAAGGTCCAGGCGTGGTACGGGCAGCGGAAGAACTTGCCGGTGTTGCCACAGGCGTCGCCCGCCACCATGGTGCCCTTGTGCGGGCAGCGGTTGTGCAGCACGCGCACCGAACGGTCGCTGTGGCGCACCATCACCACCGGCTGGTTGCCGACGGTGGTGGTGATGTAGTCGCCGGGGTTGGGCACCTGGCTGTCGTGGCCGACGTAGACCCAGGTGTTGGCGTATAGCCGTTCCATCTCCAGGTCGAACAGTTCGTCGTCGATGAACAGGTCCTTGTGCACCTCGGTCTCGCGCAGCAGGGCGCGGATGGCGTCGGGGTTGTCGCGGTATTTGGCCATGGGAGTCTCCTCTTGTCGCGCCCGGCCCTACAGGTCCAGCACCAGGCGCGCCGACTTGGCGCGGGAGATGCAGATCTGGATGATCTTGCCGCTGGCTTTCTCGGTATCCGACAGGTAGTAGTCGCGGTGGTCCGGCTCGCCCTCCAGCACGGTGGCCTGGCACACGCCGCATTCGCCGCGCTTGCAGTCGTACATCGGGTCGCAGCCTTCTTCTTCCATGACGTCGACGATGGTCTTGTCGGCGGGAATCGTCAGCACCCGGCCGGACTGGCGCAGCTCGACCTCGAAGGGCTGGTCGCCCGCCTGCGGCGCGGCGGTCGCGAACAGCTCGAAATGGATGTGGGCGTCGGGCCAGTGGCGGGCGCGCGCTTCCTGGATGACGGCGTCGATCAGGCCCTTGGGGCCGCAGACGTACAGGTGCTGGCGCGGGTTGGCGGCGTCCAGCAACGCCTTCAGGTCGAAGCGGCAGGAAGCGTCGTCGTCGGCATGGGGCACCAGCGCGTCGCCGGCCAGCGCTTGCAGTTCCGGCAGGAACGCCAGCTGGTCTCGGCTGCGGCCGCTGTAGTGCAGTTCGAAGGCGCGGCCGGCGGACTTGAGCGCCGCCGCCATCGACGCCACCGGCGTGATGCCGATGCCGCCGGCGATCAGCACCACCGGTTCGTCGCCAGCCGGACCCTCGTGCAGCGGGAAATCGTTCTTCGGTCCTTCGAC
Organism: Achromobacter ruhlandii; assembly: GCF_002082135.1. Taxonomy (NCBI): domain Bacteria; kingdom Pseudomonadati; phylum Pseudomonadota; class Betaproteobacteria; order Burkholderiales; family Alcaligenaceae; genus Achromobacter; species Achromobacter ruhlandii. The sequence continues at coordinate 5,688,812 of NZ_CP017433.1, read as the reverse complement.
GCTGAGCGTGTCGCCCACCGCCAGACCGTGCATGTGGCGCGAGCCGCCCGCGCTGGCTTCTTCCAGTCGCACTCCCAGGCGGTATTCGACGGGTTCGGCGAAGCGGCCGGCTTCCGGCGTCAGTTGCACCAGCGAGTAGCAGCGCGGTTCGCGCAGGCCCGGCACGCTGACCTTCAGGTGGGCGCCGGGGCCGAAGGCGGGCAGGGCGCCGCCGTCTTCGCGTGCCAGGCGCAGCGAGCGGATCAGCGGCGATTCCTGGCGGACTTCACGGACGATGAGTTTCAGGGTTTGCACGGCGTTCGTCTCTATCTCGATGTCAGGCGGCCAGTTTCTCGGCCAGTTGGCGTTCCATGGGGCCGCATTTCTCGTCGGCCAGCGCGGCCTGGCGCAAGGCGCGCAGCGAAGCCGCCGCATCGGGCCGGCCCGCCAGTTGGGCGGCGGCCGCGATCAGTTGACGGTACTTGCCGCCGCCGCGCGCGTGGGTGTCGCTGTAGCCCTTGACCAGGCGGCGGCAGTTAACGGTCTCGACCGCCAGGTCGTAGTCGCGCGGCGCCAGGCTGGCGATCAGGTCGAGCCATTGGGTCAGGCCCTCGGATTCGATCTGGTGGCGCAGCGTGCGGCGGCGGAAACGCCGCATGCCGGCCAGCGTGTACAGCATCAGGAAGCCGCCCAGCGTGCCGCTCTGCATGCGGCGTCCCTTGCCCAGGCGGCGTTCGACGAAACCGCCGAAGGCCTTCGACCGTTCGAGCCAGCGGCCCAGCCCGGCCGGCAGCGTGCCGCAGATTTCCTCCAGCCGCGGATGCATGAATTCGGTGGTGTAGACCAACTGGTCCGGCTTGGCGCCGACCTCGGCGCGCACCCGCTCGAAGCGGCTGCCGCGCGTCTTCAGGTCGGCCACGCGGATCACGTCGTCATAGGCCATGGCGGTGGCCAGGTAGCGCGCGGCGGCACAGGTCAGCGCCCATTGCTTCGATTCGCCGCCGTGGCGCGCGTCGAGTTCGCGGATCGCGGCCATGCGGGCCAGGTAGTCCTCGGCATAGGCCAGGTCCTGGAACTCGATCTGGCGGCGCGCGCCGGCCGTCAACATCGGCTGCGCACAGGCGGGGAAATCGCGCGTGATGCGGTCCAGCAGCGCCTGCGCCGCCGGGCTGGCGGCGCGTTCGGGCACGACCGGCTGTGGCCGGGTCAGGTCGATCGCGGCCGGCTGCGCGGGCGCCTGGTCGGCGGCCTCGAAGCCGAGCGCGAAGGCGCGCAGGCTGGCGTCCACGCCGACGCCGGCGCGCCGCACCGTGGCCTCGAAGTCGTCGCGCGAGAACGGCAGCGCGCCGCTGCCGGCCACGGCGCCGAACAGGCTGGCGCTGATGACGCTGCCGGCGCGGTCTGCCAGGTCCTGCAGGTCGAAGCAGAGGAAGCGGCGGGCCGCGGCGCGGCCGGCCTCAAGCACCTTGTTGGGATCGGCGATGCCGTTGCCCGGCGCCGATTTCTCGCTGACCGCGTAGCTGCGGTGCGACGAGGCGATCAGCACGCTGCGGTCGGGCGTCACCAGCCCGCGCTGGATGGCGCGGCCGCCTTCCATCAGTTCGGCCGCCACCACCAGATCGACGTCGCCCGGCGTGGGCATCAGCGCCAGCGCGGGCGGGCGTCCGGCGCGCGTCACGTCGGATTCGGGCAGCAGTTCCAGGTAATAGATGGTGGCGCCGGTGCGCTGCGCCACGCCCGGCACCGAGGTGGTCTGGGCCCACCAGCCGGCGTGCTCGGCCATGTCGACGATCCAGTCGGCCAGCACGCCGCCGCCCTGGCCGCCCATGGCCAGGATGGCGATCTTGATGGGAGTGCCTTGCTGCAATGCCACCGGGTTCATGGGGCGGGTCCTCACAGGGCGAATTTGGCCAGGCGCGCTTCGCGGCGGCGCTGCAGGTAGCCGATCACGCCCTGGCGCAGGCGCGCCAGGAAACGGTCGCGGCCGCTGGGGTTATGGACGATGTCGGCGCGGTAGAAGGACGGGCACAGCACGGCGGCGTGCGCCACTTCGCCGCAGTTGCCGCAGCCGACGCAACTGCTCTCGACGTGGGCGACCGGATCTTCCTTGAGGGGATCGCCGCTGTCCTTGACCGTCAGCGACGGGCAGCCGGACAGCCGGATACAGGCATGGTCGCCGGTACAGACGTCGGGGTCGACGCCGAAGCGTTCCTTGACCACGCGCTTGCCGGCCTTGACCGCCTGGTTGAACAGCGGCTTGATGCGGCGCTGCTTGTTCAGCATGCATTCCGACTGGGCGATGATGACCTTGGGACCCTTGATGTCGGTGGTCAGCGCTTCCTCGATGGTGGCGCGCACCTTGGCCACGTCATAGGTGCGGTCCAGCGTGCGCACCCACTTCACGCCCACGCCGCGCACGGCCTGGTCGATGGGATTGTTGGTGGAGCGGTCCGGATTCTCGGCGCGCGAGGACAGGATGTCCTGCCCGCCGGTGGCCGAGGCATAGAAGTTGTCGACGATGACGATGACGCCGTCGTACTTGTTGAACACCGCGTTGCCGATGCCCGAGGCCAGGCCGTTGTGCCAGAAGCCGCCGTCGCCCATGATCGAGATGGGCCGCTTGGCCGCGGGCACGTTGAAGGCCGCGGCGCTGGACGCGCCCAGGCCGTAGCCCATGGTGGTCGCGCCCAGGTTGAACGGCGGCAGAATCGAGAACAGGTGGCAGCCGATGTCGCAGGAGATATGGTGCTGGCCCAGCTTTTCCTGCGCCAGCGTCAGGGCCGAGAAGATCGGCCGCTCCGGACAGCCGGTACAGAAGCCGGCCGGGCGCGGCGGCACCACCGCGGCCAGTTCCGCGACGTGCTTGTGGAAGGTGATGGGCTGTTCGGCCGGACGCGGCGCGGGCTTGGGCCGGGTGATCTCGGTGACCTGCAGCGCGGGCTCGGCGGCGCCGGCGTCGGCGGCCACGGCCGGATGGGTCTGCAGCGATTCGGGGCGTTCGCGCTTGAGGAATTCGCGCAGGCCGTCGCGCATCACCTGGGTGGTGTATTCGCCCGCCATCGGCAGCACGTCCTTGCCGGACAGCTTCGTATCGACGCCGGCCTTGCGCAGCACCGCGTGCAGGGCCTGTTCCAGGTAGTCGGGCTGGCCTTCCTCCAGCAGCAGCACGGCGCGCTTGCCGCGGCAGAAGTCGATGACCTCGTCCTCGATCACGGGGTAGGCCACGTTCATCACATACAGCGGGATGCGGCTGTTGCCGAAGTTGTCGGCCAGGCCCAGCAGTTGCAGGGCGCGGATCACGCCGTTGTACAGGCCGCCCTGCAGGATCAGGCCGATGTCGTCCTGGTCGCCGTCGAAGTGCTCGTTGAGCTTGTGCTCCTTGATATAGCGGATGGCGGCGGGCCAGCGTTCCTTGATCTTTTCCTGCTCGTGCAGGAACGAGGCCGGCGGCAGCACGATGCGGCTGGTGTCGCGCGCCGGGCTTTCCAGCGCCTGGGCCAGCGAGAACGCCGGCCGCTGGTTGTCCTTGGCAATGAAGCGGCCGTGCACGTGGCAGCCGCGGATGCGCAGTTGCAGCATCACTGGCGTCTTGCTGGCCTCCGACAGCGCGAAGCCGTCTTCCACCGCCTTGACCATGCTTTCCAGGTTAGGGCGCGGATCGAGCAGCCAGATCTGCGATTTCATGGCGAACGCGTGCGAGCGTTCCTGCATGATGGACGAGCCTTCGCCGTAGTCTTCGCCGACGATGATGAGCGAGCCGCCGGTGACGCCGCCCGAGGCCAGGTTGGCCAGCGCGTCGGAGGCGACGTTGGTGCCGACGGTGGATTTCCAGGTGACCGCGCCGCGGATCGGGTACATGACCGAGGCGGCCAGCGTGGCGGCGGCGGTGGCTTCCGAGGCGCTGGCCTCGAAGTGCACGCCGAGTTCCTGCAGGATATCGTTGGCGTCGGCCAGCACGTCCATCAGGTGCGAGATGGGCGAGCCCTGGTAGCCCGCGACATAGCCCACGCCGGACTGCAGCAGCGCCTTGGTGACCGCGAGAATCCCCTCGCCGCGGAACTCCTCGCCCGCGCCGATGCGCAACTGCTGGACTTCTTTCTTGAAAGACCTTTCAGCCATCTCGAACTCCTCCACGCGGACCGGCATCCGGGTCCCGAAGCCATGCTGCTGCGCAGCACGCCCATGTCACGAAATTTCGCTCTGAAAAATACTTTAGGAGTCAACGTTTTAGCTGTCAACAAAAAAGATGAAATTTCATGGAATCAAAAAAATATCACGCGAAAACAAGGGTGTATATACTGGTTGTTCTCTATCCGAGTGCTCGTGAAAACGCGCTTTGATGGTGCAAAAACGGGTTGCGATTCGGGGTATACCCTGTGCTGCGCAACAGCATTGCGCCGCGTCATGGCGCCACCGCGCGCCATCGTGGTGCAATGCGCCTGCCGGCCTCGGGTCGCCTATTCAATATTGATGCGTGGGAGCGGAACAACATGCGGTCGGACAAGCACGGCGGCGGTACCCGGGACGGCGGTGCGCGGTTCGTCGATGACTACCTGGCCTACCTGCTGGCACAGGCCAGCCAGCGCATCTCGGCGGAGTTCCATCAGCAGGTGAAAGCGGCTGGCCTGTCGGTGACCGAATGGCGGGTGCTGGCCAGCCTGGAAGGCAGCGCTGGCGAAACCATCGGCGACCTGGCGGTGCTGGCGATCACCAAGCAACCGACCTTGAGCAAGGTGGTGCAGCGCATGGAAACCGAAGGGCTGGTGACGCGCACCGAAGTGCGCGCCGACCGCCGCCAGACGCGCGTGGTCATCACCACCAAGGGCCGCCATCTGATCGCCGCGCTATGCGAGCAGGCCATGCAGCACCAGAAGGCGGTGCTGGCGCCGTTCGGCGAGGATCAGGCGGCCCTGCTGATTGACATGCTGCGCCGCCTGATGGCCGAGCACGTGCCGCTCGACCTGCCGCTGGACGCCGACGAATAGGGCGGTGCGCGCGGGCGGGCCGGCAAACAAGCCCCCGATCTGGCCTGTCGGGATGGGATGGGCCGACCGAACGCTGTTTACATACCGGGCCAGCGATTTTTTTGTCATATTTTTATACGTCCCTAAATATGTTCTCCCTCTGAAAACCCCCTCCGGTACGCATAAACCCTTAATTGACGCGGGTCTTGGGCCTAGGCAATATCGCGCCGGTATTCAGACTACAGTCAGGAGTTGAACCTATGCGCCGCACTTTGATTGCCATCGCGATCGCCGCCGCCGTGGCCGTGCCCTCGATCGGGCAGGCCAAGACCTTCCGTTGGGCCGCCCAGGGCGACATCCTCACCTTCGATCCGCACTCGCAGAACGAAGGCATGACGATTGCCGCCAACAGCTACGTCTATGAACCGCTGGTGGACTACGACAAGGACTTCAAGGTGGTGCCGCGCCTGGCGACCGAGTGGGAGCAGGTTTCGCCCACGCTGTACCGCTTCAAGCTGCGCCCCGGCGTCAAGTTCCACGACGGCGCCGCCTTCACGGCCGACGACGTGGTGTTCTCGGTGCATCGCGCCATGGCGCCCACTTCGAACTACAAGGCCTACACCACCGGCATCAAGGAAGCGCGCAAGATCGACGACCTGACGGTCGAGATCGAGACCACGGCGCCCAACCCGGTGCTGCTGCGCCAGCTGCCCAACGTGTTCATCATGAACAAGGCCTGGTCGGAGAAGAACAACATCGCCAAGCCGCAGGACTTCGTCAACAAGGAAGAAACCTTCGGCGCGCGCAACACCAACGGCACCGGCCCGTACAAGCTGAAGTCGCGCGAAGTCGACGTGCGCACCGTGTTCGAAGAGAACAAGGACTGGTGGAACAAGGCCGGCAAGGTCGGCAACGTGACCGAAGTGGTGTTCACGCCGATCAAGCAGAACGCCACCCGCACCGCCGCGCTGCTGTCCGGCGAGATCGACTTCGTGCTCGATCCGGCCGCTCAGGATCTGGACCGCCTGCGCCAGTCGGCCAAGGTGGTCGAGGGCAACGAGTACCGCACCATCTACCTCGGCCTGGACCAGAAGCGTCCCGAGCTGCAGTATTCCAACATCAAGGGCAAGAACCCGTTCCAGGATATCCGCGTGCGCGAGGCGCTGTACCGCGCCATCGACGTCGACGCCATCAAGCGCGCGGTGATGCGCGGCCTGTCGGCGCCGACCGGCACCATGATCGCGCCGCAGGTCCACGGCTGGGCCGAGTCGCTGCACAAGCGGGTGCCCTACGATCCCGAGAAGGCCCGCGCGCTGCTCAAGGACGCCGGCTATGACGGCACGCTGAACTTCACGCTGGACTGTCCCAACAACCGCTACATCAACGACGAAGCCATCTGCCAGGCCGTGGTCGGCATGTGGGCCAAGGTGGGCGTGAAGGCGACCATGAACGCCATGCCGCGTTCGACCTACTTCCCCAAGGTGCAGAACTCCGACACCAGCGCCTACCTGTTCGGCTGGGGCGTGCCGACGTTCGACGCCATGTACACGCTGCAGAACCTGATCCGCACCAAGGGCGAGGGCGCGGACGGCATGTACAACCTGGGCAACTACAGCAACAAGGACCTGGATGCGATCATCGACCGCATCAAGACCGAAACCGACGCGGCCAAGCGCGACGCCGACATCCGCAAGGTGCTGGAGGTGCATGCCCAGGAATTCGGCCACATCCCGCTGCACGACCAGGTCATTCCCTGGGCCATGCGCAAGAACGTGTCGGTGATCCACCGCGCGGACAACCGCCTCGTTGCCGACTGGGTCAAGGTCGACTGACCCCGCCCTTCCGGCTAACCAGACAGCGAAGCCCCGCGGGGCTTCGCCGTTTTGCCTTTCCCGCCTATGTTTGCTTTCATACTGCGTCGCCTGTTGCAGGCCGTAGCGGTGATGCTCACCGTCGCGCTACTGGCCTTCGTGCTTTTTCAATACGTCGGCGACCCTGTCACCATCATGCTGGGGCAGGACGCCACCGATGCCGAGCGCATCGAGCTGCGTGAGCGCCTGGGGCTGAACGAGCCCGCCATCGTCCAGTTCGGCCACTTCGTGGCCAACGCCGCGCAGGGCAATTTCGGCATTTCCCTGCGCCAGAGCGAACCGGTCTCGAGCCTGCTCAAGTCGCGCCTGCCGGCCACGCTGGAGCTGTCCCTGGTGGCGGCCCTGCTGGCGCTGGTGGTGGGCGTGCCGCTGGGCGTGTACACCGCGCTCAAGCGCAACAGCCTGCTGTCGCAGCTGCTGCTGGCCGGCTCGCTGCTGGGCGTGTCGTTGCCGACCTTCCTGATCGGCATCCTGCTGATCCTGGTGTTCTCGGTGCAACTGGGCTGGCTGCCCAGCTACGGCCGCGGCGATACCGTGGCGCTGGGCTGGTGGACCTCCGGCCTGTTCACCGCCAATGGCTGGAAGCACCTGATCCTGCCGTCGATCACGCTGTCGCTGTTTCAGATGACGCTGGTGCTGCGGCTGGTGCGCTCCGAAATGCTGGAGGTGCTGCGTTCGGACTACATCAAGTTCGCGCGCGCCCGCGGCCTGAAGCGGCGCGCCATCCATTTCGGCCACGCGCTCAAGAACACCATGGTGCCCGTCATCACCATCACCGGCCTGCAGCTGGGCGGCATCATTGCTTTTGCCATCGTGACCGAGACGGTGTTCCAGTGGCCCGGCATGGGGTTGCTGTTCATCCAGGCGGTGCAATTCGCCGACGTGCCGGTGATGGCCGCGTACCTGTGCCTGATCGCGCTGGTGTTCGTGGTGATCAATCTGATCGTCGATCTTCTGTATTTTGTCGTGGACCCGCGCCTGCGCTCCGGGCTGACCCGCGGCGGAGGTGGCCACTGATGCGTGCCGTTCTGAAACGCTGGTGGGACAGCGATATTGCCTGGGCCTGGCGCCGGGCGCCCGTGGCCATTGTCGCCACCGTCATGCTGGCGATGTTGCTGATCGGCTCCTTCGGGGCCGGCTGGGTGGCGCCGCACAATCCGTTCGACCTGACCAAGGTCGAGCTGCTGGACGCGCTGCTGCCGCCGGCCTGGTCGCCCAACGGCCAGTCGACCTATCTGCTGGGCACCGACAGCCAGGGCCGCGACCTGTATTCGGCGATCCTGTATGGCACCCGCGTGTCACTGCTGATTGGCCTGGCCTCGGTGCTGCTGTCGATGCTGATCGGCATCGTGCTGGGGCTGATCTCGGGCTACGCGGGCGGACGCATCGATGCCTTCATCATGCGCATCGCCGACGTGCAACTGTCGTTCCCGGCGATCCTGATCGCGCTGCTGATCGATGGCGTGGCGCGCGCCGCGGTGCCGCGCGAGCTGCACGAGATCATCGCGTTCCCGGTACTGATCGGCGCCATCGCGCTGGCCGGCTGGCCGCAGTACGCGCGCACGGTGCGCGGCTCGACCCTGGTGGAAAAGAACCGCGAATACGTGCAGGCGGCGCGCGTGATCGGCGTGGCCTCGCCCGTGATCATGTTCCGCCACGTGCTGCCCAACGTGCTGGGGCCGGTGCTGGTGCTGGCCACCGTGCACCTGGCGACGGCCATCATCACCGAGGCGACGCTGTCGTTCCTGGGCGTGGGGGTGCCGCCGACCGCGCCGTCGCTGGGCACGCTGATCCGCATCGGCAACGATTTCCTGTTTTCCGGCGAATGGTGGATCACCATCTTCCCGGGCGCGGCGCTGGTGCTGCTGGTGCTGTCGGTCAACCTGCTGGGCGACTGGCTGCGCGACGCACTCAACCCGCGCTTAGGGTGATGGCCCACCCCCGAAGCGCTGCGCGCTTCCCCCTCAAGGGGGCATGCTGGCGGACCGGCGAAGCCGGCTCCGCGGCATCCCGATGGCCCCGTCGGCATTTCATCGGCCTCGGGGGCGCTGTACGTGGAACACGAATTTGAGAAATACCTATGAGCGCATTACTTGAAGTCCGCAACCTGCGCGTGGAGTTCCCCACGCGTCGCGGCACGCTGCTGGCCCTGGACGACGTGTCCTTTTCGATCCAGGCGGGCGAAGTCCTGGGCGTGGTGGGGGAATCGGGCGCCGGCAAGTCGCTGACCGGCGCGTCGATCATCGGCCTGCTGGAGCCGCCGGGCCGCATCGCCGGCGGCGAGATCCTGCTGGCCGGCCGGCGCATCGACAACCTGCCCGACGAGCGGATGCGCCGCGTGCGCGGCCGCGAGATCGGGGCGGTGTTCCAGGACCCGCTGACCTCCCTGAATCCGCTGTACACGGTGGGCCGGCAACTGGCCGAGACCATCGTGACGCACCTGGACATGAGCTGGTCGCAGGCGCGCAACCGCGCGGTCGAGCTGCTGGCGGCCACCGGCATCCCGGCGGCGCGCGAGCGCATCGATCACTACCCGCACCAGTTCTCGGGCGGCATGCGCCAGCGCGTGGTGATCGCGCTGGCGCTGGCGGCCGAGCCCAAGCTGGTGGTGGCGGACGAGCCGACCACGGCGCTGGACGTGTCGATCCAGGCGCAGATCATCGAGCTGCTCAAGCGCCTGTGCCGCGAACAGGGCACGGCGGTGATGCTGATCACGCACGACATGGGCGTGATCGCGGAAACGGCGGACCGGGTGGCGGTGATGTACGCGGGACGCGTGGCCGAGATCGGCCCCGTGCGCGACGTCATCCACCAGCCGCGCCATCCGTACACGATGGGGCTGATGGGATCGATCCCGTCGCTGCAGGGACATGCCGAGCGGCTGGTGCAGATCGACGGCAGCATGCCGCGGCTGAACGCGATTCCGCCGGGCTGTGCCTTCAATCCGCGTTGCGGGCGGCGCCTGCCGCGCTGCGGCCAGGACCGGCCCGAACTGATGCCGGCGGGCACGTCCCGCGCGGCCTGTTGGTTGCATGAGAGCGAAGTCGAGGTGGCTACATGAGCACGCCGTTGGTGGAAGTGAAGGACGCGGCGCGCTGGTTCGATGTGTCGCCGCCCTGGCTGGAGCGCAAGCTGGCCGGCAAGCCGCGGGTGATGCTGCGCGCGGTGGACGGCGTGTCGTTCGAGATCAATCGCGGCGAGACGCTGGCGCTGGTGGGCGAGTCGGGCTGCGGCAAGTCGACGGTGGCGCGCATGCTGGTGGGGCTGTATGGCCTGACGCGTGGCGACATCCGTTTCGACGGCCAGCCGCTGTCGCGCATGGCGGAGCCGGGCGGGCGCGAGTTGCGCAAGCGGCTGCAGATGATTTTCCAGGATCCGTACGCGAGCCTGAACCCGCGCTGGCGGGTCGGCCGCATCATCGCCGAGCCGATGCTGACGCACACGAAGATGACGCCGGCCGAGCGCACGGCGCGGGTCGGTGAACTACTTCGACAGGTGGGGCTGGATCCGGCCGACCAGGGCCGCTATCCGCACCAGTTCTCGGGCGGGCAGCGCCAGCGGATTTCGATCGCGCGGGCGTTGGCGGTGAATCCGGAGTTCCTGGTGTGCGACGAGCCGACCTCGGCACTGGATGTGTCGGTGCAGGCGCAGGTGCTGAACCTGATGAAGGACCTGCAGCGCGAGCTGGGGCTGACCTATCTGTTCATCTCGCACAACCTGGCGGTGGTGCATCACGTGGCCGATCGGGTCGGGGTGATGTACCTGGGGCGGATGGTGGAGGTGGCGCCGCGCGATGAGCTGTTCGCGCGGCCGCGGCATCCGTATACGCGGATGCTGCTGGCGGCGATTCCGGATATCGACGGGGCCGGCAAGCCGCGCACGGCGGTGGCGGGGGAAGTGCCGAATCCGTTGAATCCGCCGTCGGGGTGCACGTTTCATCCTCGGTGTCCGCATGCGAATGAGCGGTGCAGGGGGGAGGCGCCGGTGGCTCGGATGGCGGGAGTGGCGGTGGTGGCTTGCCATGCGGTGGAGGAGGGGCGGATTGCGGGGTGATCTTTTGCTTGCTGGCCTTGTAAGGGGTTCTTGAGGCGCCTGTCGCGGCGCGGGGCGGGGTGCGCGGGGCTACGATTGCGGTCCGGAGCCTTCGCTCCGGACTTGCCTAGGCGGCCCCCCCCTTCCTCATCTTCGTCCAGGCCTTCGGCCCTCCCTTCAGATTCCGTCGGGCGCATCTACACGCCCCGCGCACCCCGCCCCGCGCCACGACAGACTCGCGTCAGTGGCTCATGACGGGCGCTTGGGAGAGTGGTGTGCTTGGTGTTTTGCCGACACTGTCGTGAGCGAGGAGCGTCTTGCGGGGCTGCTGCAACGGGGCCGCGCGGGCGGCCCGTTGCAGCGTCTGGGTGGTTGGGCGTCGAGGCGGTGCTGGTTTGCCCGCTTGCCGGTTTTTTTGGCGGGGCGGTGTCGCGGGGGCGCGATTTTGGCAAAGGGCTTCTTTCTGGAAGCCCTTTTGCTTGTTGGCGGCGGCTTATTGTGTCTTGCCGCCTGCCTGCTGGTTCAGTGACGGTGGCCGGGGTCGTTGTGGTCGTGAGCGTGGTCGTGGGCGTCGTCTTCGTCCTCGTCGTCGTCTTCTTCGTCTTCCTCATCCGGATCGGGCAGGGGTTCCTCGGTCAGGGCGAAGGGAAGCACGTCTTCCAGGTTGTCGGACCAGGCGGACTCTTCGCCGTCGTGGTCGAGCTTGATGAAGCGTTCGCCTTCGTTCAGCGAGATCTGGATGGCCCAGAGATAGAGGCAGTCGTAGGTGTCGTCGCCGGTCGGGGGCAGGCCGCCACGGTTGCCCAGGAGGCGGGCGCCGGGGCCGCCGAGCTGGACGTGGGTCTGGGCTTCGTCGGGTTCGGCGTTTTCGTCGATGGGCACGCCATAGGTGACCCATTCGGTGCCTTCTTCGCCCAGCACCACTTCGGCCAGGACCGGCTTGCCCAGGTAGGCGCTGAGGGCGTCGGCGGTCTTGGCGAGCATGTCCAGCTCGGTCGCGCTGAAGTGGGTCAGGGAAGGCGGGGGCGTGGCGGAGGCGGACATGAGGGTTCCTGGCGCGATGATGCCGCGGGGACGGCGTTACGAAAAAAATGCAGACGCTATTGTCTCGCGATCGCGCGAGGCTTGCATCGGACGCTTGGATTACGCGGCCTTCAGGCGGCCGTCGGCATGCGCTTGCGGGCGCTGTCGGGTGACTGGCCGGTCAGGCGCTGGAACATGGCGATGAAGGCGGATGGCGTGCTGTAGCCGAGCTGGCGCGATACGGCCTGCACCGGCTGGCCGGCGTCGAGCAGCGCCAGCGCGCTGACCACGCGCAGGCGCTGGCGCCATTCGTTGAACGACATGCCCAGGTGTTGCTGGCAGTGGCGCAGCAAGGTGCGTTCGGTAATGCCGGCGGTGGCGGCCCAGTAGGCGGCGCCGCGCTTGTCGCCGGGCTGGCGCTGCAGGGCGGTCAGGATGGGGGCCAGCACGGGTTCGGTCGTGGACGGCAGGTAGCTGGCGTAGGCCGGCGCGATGCGGATCTGGTCGATGACCACTTGCGCCAGGCGCCGGTCTTCCGGCGTATCTGGATAGGCGATGCCGCGCCGTTCGAAGTCGCCCAGAATGGCGCGCATGACGGGACTGATCTCCAGCGTGCAGGGCCTGGCGGGCAGGGCGGCGCAGGCGGCGGCAGGGATGTCGATGCAGGCGTAGTGCACTTCCCCCTGGTTCTGGCAGCAGTGCGAGACGTGCGGCGGTATCCAGATGGCGTAGTGGGGCGGCGACAGGTAGGTGCTGTCCTCGATGCCGATTTCCATGATGCCGGACAGGGCGAAATTCAGTTCGCCCCAGGGCGAGCTGTGGCGCTGGATGCGCGAGTGCGGCAGGAAGTGCAGGATGCGGCAGGCCAGCGGATAGGGGCGGCCCGGGCCAAGGCTGGGCGGGGAGGCGGCGAGGTCCATGTCCGAAGTTCGCTGGGGATTGTCGGTTTTTCATTATATACAGCGAGTCAGACAGGTCCTACACTGGCCAGCCGTTATCCTGTTTTTGGCTGTATCCCCATGACGCGCGCCGATGTTTCGCCCACTCCCGCCCGCTATCTGCTGTTCCCGCTGCTGGCGGCGCTGATCTGGTCGGTCAACATGATCGTCACCAAGATGGCGGCCGGCGTGATCGCGCCCGCCGCCATCGGCTTTTACCGCTGGGCGCTGGCGGGGCTGCTGCTGACGCCGTTCGCGCTGCCGGCCGCCTGGCGCCAGCGGCGCGCGCTGTGGCCGTACCTGCCCAAGTTCGCGGTGCTGGGCGGCCTGGGCATGGCGCTGTACCAGGGCCTGGCCTATGTGGCGGCCAGCAGCACCACCGCCACCAACATGGGCATCATCACCGCGATGATTCCGTTGCTGACCATCGCGGTCGGCGCCGTGGTGCTGCGCGAGCGTCCCTCTCTGATGGCGCTGTTGGGCGGCCTGCTGTCGCTGGCGGGGCTGGCGTTGCTGATCGGCGAAGGCGATCCGGCGCGCCTGCTGTCGGTGGGCGCGAACCATGGCGATGTGCTGATGGGCGTGGCGGCGTTGGCCTACGCGCTGTACGGCGTGCTGCTGCGGCGCTGGGGCCTGCCTGTCGGCCCCTGGGTGTCGCTGTACGTGCAGGTCGCGTTCGGCGTGCTGTTCCAGCTGCCCGCCTTCCTGATGGCGCCGGCTTCGCCGCTCAATGGCGACAACCTGCCGCTGGTGCTGTATGCGGGGCTGTTCCCGTCGCTGTTCGCGCCGTTCCTGTGGATGCAGGGGGTGCGCCACCTGGGGCCGGCCCGCGCCAGCGTGTTCCTGAACCTGATGCCGGTGGCCACCGTGGCGATCGCGGCGCTGTTCCTGGACGAGAAACCGCACCTCTTCCACATTGTCGGCGGCGCGATGGCGCTGGCCGGCGTGATGCTGGCGCAGATGCGGGCGCCCTTCGCCGCGGGCCGCCGCGCGCGGGCAGCCTCGTAGGGCGCCACGCGCCTCAGTCGGGCACGGGCTTGCCGTGCCAGTACCGCAGGGCGTGTTCCACCGCGACCCTGGCCGGCACGCGCAGGCCGTGGCCCGCGCCCAGCGCGAAGCGCCGCGCCAGCCCGGCATCGATCAACGACTGGCCGACCGGCAGGAAATGGTCGGCGTCGAGCAGCGCGGGCTGGTCATAACGCTTCCAGACACGCCGGCCGTGCTCGATGATGGGCGAGGCTTCGGGCTGGCGCGGTCGCGTCGGCCACGCGCGTTGTTCGGCCAGGTGCAGCATGGTGCAGACGTCAAAGCCGACGCCTAGCAGCAGGATCTCGGCGTCGGCGCGCAGCAGCTTGGCCAGCGGCGAGGTTTCGCCTAGCGGGTCGTCCAGCCGGTGGTTGGCGGTCAGCGCGTCGGCGCCAGCGCCGACGGCCGCGAACGAACAGGTGGGATGCAGGCTGCGGCGGGCGTCGGGCCAGGTACGGAACAGCTCGGCCACCGCGCCCATGCCACGCGTGGGCGTGATGGCGGGATCGTAAGCTGGCATGTGTTCGCGCAGGGTATCCAGCCACGCGTCCGGCACGGGTGGCGCCTGCCACTGCGCGGGATCGGTCAGGTCGGAGGAATGGGCCGGCATCGCCACCAGGCCGTCGGAACCGACGCAATCGAGCAAGGCCTGGATCAGCGCCACGGGACCGCCCGCGATCCAGCCCAGGGCGCGCAGCGAGGTGTGCACGAGCACCGTGGCGCCGGGGCGCAGGCCGCCCTCGCGCAATTGCGCCGCGAGGCTGTCGCGGGTGGCGGGAAACGGGGTGCGGGCCAGCAGGTCGGCTTCGGTCATGGGGGTGGGCAGGGTGCCGCGAAGGGCGTCATGGAACGGACACAAGCCGTAAATATAGCCTTGCCACCCGCGCGCGGACCCCGCCCGCGCGCCTGTCCGGGTTCCGGCCTACAATCAGCGATTCATCAGCTTTCTTTCCCTATACGAGCCCATGGCCCAATACGTCTACACCATGAACCGCGTCGGCAAGATCGTGCCGCCCAAGCGGCAGATCCTGCGTGACATCTCGCTTTCGTTTTTTCCTGGCGCCAAGATCGGCGTGCTGGGCCTGAACGGCTCGGGCAAGTCGACGCTGCTGAAGATCATGGCGGGCGTGGATCGCGAGATCGAAGGCGAAGCCATCCCCATGCCGGGCCTGAACATCGGCTACCTGCCGCAGGAGCCGCAGCTCAACCCCGAGCACACGGTGCGTCAGGCGGTTGAGGAAGGCCTGGGCGCGGTGGTCACCGCCAAGAAGCGCCTGGACGAGGTCTACGCGGCCTACGCCGAGCCCGATGCCGACTTCGACGCGCTGGCCGCCGAGCAGGCCGAGCTGGAAGCCATCATCGCGGCCGCCGCCTCCAGCGGCGCCGACGACATCGAACACCAGATGGAAATCGCCGCCGACGCGCTGCGCCTGCCGCCCTGGGATGCCATCGTCGGCAACCTGTCCGGCGGTGAAAAGCGCCGCGTGGCGCTGTGCCGCCTGCTGCTGTCCAAGCCTGACATGCTGCTGCTGGACGAACCCACCAACCACCTGGATGCCGAAAGCGTCGAATGGCTGGAACAGTTCCTGCACAAGTTCCCGGGCACCGTCGTGGGCGTGACCCACGATCGCTACTTCCTGGACAACGCCGCCGAATGGATCCTCGAACTGGACCGCGGCTACGGCATTCCCTGGAAGGGCAACTACAGCTCGTGGCTGGAGCAGAAGGAAGACCGCCTCAAGCAGGAAGAGGCTTCCGAATCGGCCCGCCAGAAGACCATCAAGAAGGAACTGGAGTGGGTGCGCCAGAACCCGAAGGGCCGCCAGGCCAAGGCCAAGGCGCGCCTGGCCCGCTTCGAGGAACTGTCGTCCTATGAATACCAGAAGCGCAACGAGACCCAGGAAATCTTCATTCCGGTGGGTGAGCGCCTGGGCAACGAGGTCATCGAGTTCAACAACGTCAGCAAGGCCTACGGCGACCGCCTGCTGATCGACAACCTCAGCTTCAAGATTCCGGCTGGCGCCATCGTCGGCATCATCGGCGCCAACGGCGCCGGTAAATCGACGCTGTTCCGCATGATCGCGGGCCGCGAGCAACCGGATTCGGGCGAAGTGAAAATCGGCCAGACCGTCAAGCTGGCCTACGTCGACCAGTCGCGCGACGCGCTCGAAGACAAGAAGACCGTGTTCGACGCGGTCGCCGACGGCGCCGACCTGATCACCGTGGGCAAGTTCGAGATGTCCTCGCGCGCCTACCTGGGCCGCTTCAACTTCAAGGGCGGCGACCAGAACAAGGTGGTCGGCCAGCTGTCGGGCGGTGAACGCGGCCGCCTGCACATGGCCAAGACGCTGATCGCCGGCGGCAACGTGCTGCTGCTGGACGAACCGTCCAACGACCTCGACGTCGAAACGCTGCGCGCGCTGGAAGACGCGCTGCTGGAGTTCCCCGGCAGCGTCATGGTCATCAGCCACGATCGCTGGTTCCTGGACCGTATCGCCACGCACATCCTGGCTTTCGAGGGCGATTCGCAAGTGGTGTTCTTCGACGGCAACTACCAGGAGTACGAAGCCGACAAGAAGCGCCGCCTGGGCGAAGAGGGCGCCAAGCCCAAGCGCCTGCGCTACAAGGCGCTGAAGTAAGCCGGCCTGTCAGGCGGTCCGAAAATCCCGGCCATTGCGCGCCGGGATTTTTTTTCGGATGATAGAATCAAAAAGTTCATCATTTGATGCGAATTTTTGCTCCAATCATTGCAAGGAGGCCAGTGTGCGTACGACTGTGACGCTCGATGACGACCTGCTCGAATTGGCCCGTACCTATACCGGCGTCCAGGAGACATCGGCGCTCGTAACGCGAGCGTTGACCCAGCTCGTGCAGAAAGAGGCCGCGAAGCGGTTGGCCAAGCTTGGTGGTAGTTCGCCCAAGTTGAAGCCTATCCCGCGGCGGCAGACGGAAACCTGCAATGATCCTGGTTGACACTTCCATCTGGATAGACCATTTATCCGACGGCGAGCCATATCTGGTGCGCTTGCTGGAGGAAGAAAGTGTATTGATGCACCCGTTCATCGCGGGTGAATTGGCGCTGGGTTCGTTGGGCCGACGTGATGTCGTATTGGGTGCGATGTCGCTATTGCCGCAAGTCGTGCGTGCGAGTCATGACGAAGTCATGCACTTTCTTCAAAGCGAGAAATTGTTTGGAAAGGGCATCGGCTATGTGGATTTACACTTGTTGGCGTCCACGCGACTGACACCTGGCGCTGCGCTATGGACCCGGGACAAACGGCTGCGGGCACTCGCCAACACCTTGAGCTTGGCGGTTGATCCCCCGAGATATCATTGAATGAAGCGGTTTGGCGTGATGGCCATACCGTATCGTCGATACCGCCTTCAACCCCAGGAGACCTCCCATGCTGCTGCAAGCCTCCGATTCCACGCTGCTCATCGTCGACATGCAGGGCCGCCTGATGCCCGTGATCCACGACGGCGACGCGGTGGTGGCGGCCAACGCCAAGTTGGCGCAGGCGGCGCGGCTGCTCGACGTACCGGTGGTCGCCACCGAGCACCACAGCAAGATGCTGGGCGTCACCGTGGCGCCGCTCGCCGAATGGGTGCAATCCACTTTCCAGAAGATGCACTTCTCGGCCGCGCGCGAACGCGGCTTCGACGCCTGGCTGCCGGCGGCGCGCAAGACCGTGCTGGTGACTGGCTGCGAGGCCCACATCTGCGTGTTGCAGACCGTTATCGGTTTGATTGAGCTGGGTTACAAGGCGGTGCTGGTGGCCGATGCGGCCGGTTCGCGCAAATCGTCCGACCACCATGCCGCGCTGCGCCGCGCGCGCGCCCACGGGGCCGAGATCGTCACCACGGAAATGGCCATTTTCGAGTGGATGGAAACTTGCGAGCACGCCCGTTTCCGCGACGTGTTACGTCTGGTCAAATAGCCGGGCCTGGCTGCAACATTGTCCTGGGGAGTCGCAAAGATTCCCTCGCCGTTTGACACAATTCCTGGGCAAACCTCACACCGCCGCGCGGGATATTTTGCGATCCTGAAGGTTCTAAACCCATAAGGGGTGTCGTGCGCTCGCGTCTGGACCCAGGAGCGGCCCCGGGTACAAGAATAGGAGCCTCATCATGAAAATCGCATCTCTTTCCAAAATCTGTGTCGCTGTCGCCATGGCCGCCACCATGGCGGGTTGCTCGTCGTGGGACAGCATGAGCCATCGTCAGAAAAGCACGGTGGGCGGTGCGGCGCTCGGCGGTGTGGCGGGCGCGGTCATCACCAACGGCGGCATTCTTGGCACGGTGGGGGGCGCGGCCATCGGCGGTGTCATCGGCGATCAGGTGGGCAAGCACTGAGCCCTGGACCGGGCGGGCGCCAGCGCACGCTGGCGTACCGCGCCGCACGCAAAAACGCCCGGCATTGCCGGGCGTTTTTTTGCGCGCATCGCATGCGGATCCGGCGCCGGCCAGCGGCGCGCGGAACGCGTCAGGTCTCGCTTTGCGGCATCTCGATCTTGACCTCGAGCACTTCGAGGGTGTCCTGGCGTTCCAGGTGCACCTTGATGTCCTCGGGGTTGATCTTGACGTACTTGGAGATCACCGCGATCAATTCCTGCTGCAACTGCGGCAGGTAGTCGGGCGAATCGCCACGGCCCCGCTCGTGGGCCAGGATGATCTGCAACCGTTCCTTGGCGACGGATGCGGAGGTTTTCTTTTGACCAAGCAGAAACGACAGGAAGGACATTGCTTACTTGCCTCCGAACAGGCGTTTCAGGAAACCCGGCTTTTCGTAGTCGGTAAAGCGCAGGGCCTTGTCTTCGCCCAGGTAGCGGGCCACGACGTCCTTGTAGGCCTCGGAGACGTCGGTATCTTTCAGGTGGATGGCGGGCAGGCCCTGGTTCGAGGCCTGCAGCACGGCTTCGGATTCGGGGATGACGCCGATCAGCTTGATGCGCAGGATGTCCTCGATGTCGCCCAGCGACAGCATTTCGCCGTCGACCACGCGCTTGGGGTTGTAGCGCGTCAGCAGCAGGAATTCCTTGACCGGCTCGTCGCCCTCGACGGCGCGCTTGGACTTGGCCGCCAGGATGCCCAGGATGCGGTCGGAGTCGCGCACCGACGACACTTCGGGGTTGGTCACGACCAGCGCGTCGTCGGCGAAGTAGGCCGCCATGAGCGCGCCCGTCTCGATGCCGGCGGGCGAGTCGCAGACGATGTAGTCGAAGCCCATTTCCTTCAGGTCGTTGATGACCTTTTCCACGCCTTCCTGCGTCAGCGCATCCTTGTCGCGCGTCTGCGAAGCGGGCAGGATGAACAGGTTTTCAAGCTGCTTGTCCTTGATCAGCGCCTGGTTGAGCGTGGCTTCGCCCTGGATCACATTGACGAAGTCATACACCACGCGGCGCTCGCAACCCATGATGAGGTCGAGGTTGCGCAGGCCGACGTCGAAGTCGATGACAGCGGTCTTGTGGCCCCGCATCGCGAGGCCCGCGGAAAAACTGGCGCTCGTCGTGGTTTTGCCCACGCCGCCTTTGCCGGAAGTCACCACAACAATGCGTGTCATGACGATCAAACCCTTATGTTCGAATAAATCGCGTTATCGTAAAGCAAAAAGCCCGTGTAAGGCTTCTTACAGAATGTGTTGAACGGGCACGGCCCGTTCGGGACTGACAGAGTATTGCGTTGCAGGACCCTTCCGCGTTGGCGCGGTCTCGCGCCCGTCCGGCCGGACTGGATCCGGGGCAGGGCATCTCAGGCTTTCAGGGCCTCGATGCGCAGGGTGTCGCCATCCAGCCGCACCAGCGCGGGCTGGTTGTGCAGCGAGCGGTCGAGCTTGTCTTCGACTACGCGGTACACGCCGGCCACGGCCAGCAGCTCCGCGTCCAGGTGGGTGGTGAAGATGCGCGCCGACGTGTCGCCGCGCGCGCCGGCCATGGCCTTGCCGCGCAACGGACCGTACACGTGCACGTTGCCGTCGGCGATGACCTCGGCGCCCTGGCTGACCATGCCGATCACGACCAGGTCGGTGTGGCGCGCGTAGACCCGCTGGCCGGATCGCAGCGGCTTGGTGATGACCAATGCCGAGGACGACTGCGGCGCGGCCGGCGTCGGGCTCGGCGCCGACGTGGTGCTGGCGGCGGCGCGCTCGGGCAGCGGCTCGGCGGCGGGTTTGCCGGCAGTCTTGTCCGCGGATTTATCGGCCGTCTTTTCGGTTGCCTTTTCCGATGCCCCTTCCGTTGCCTTGCCGGCCGGCGCTTCGGCGGCGGCTGTGGGGGCGGGCGCGATCTCGACGGCGGCGGCCGGCACCGACGGCACCGGCGTGGCAACGTCGTTGGGCGGCGCCGTGTCGATCACCTGCGCGGGACGGGCCGCGGGCGTCGACAGCTCCACCGGCGTCAGGCCGGCGGCGCGGGCCGCGGCCAGGTTGGCGCCTTCGGCGACCACGCCGATGGGGGGCAGGTTGTGCCCGCGCAGGGCAGCGACCAGCGCGGGCCAGTCAATGGCGTCCTCGACGCGGCTGGCGTCGATCACCACGGGTTCGTTCTCGAAGAAGCTGCCGGCGTCGGCCATGCGCTTGGCCAGCGCGGCGTTCAGGCGTGCGGGGTCGGCACTGTGCAGGACCACCCGGATCGCATACAGGGTGGCGCTCTTGAAGTCCAGGGCTAGGGATTCAGTGTTCATCTTGATTGGGGCTGGCGGTTCGGGGCGCCTGGAAGGGGCGCGCGCAACCGGCTGCGGATTGTCGGGCATGATAACCCGCCCAGGCCCCGTTCAATCGTTCGGCCAAGGGTAAAAACCCCCCAGGTTGCGGGTGGCTTCGGCGGCGGCGGCCACCACCAGCGCCGCATGCTCGCGTTGCAGGCGAGGCGTCGGCATGGTCAGCGTGACGGCGCCGGCCAGGGCGCCCGTTTCATTGAAGACCGGCGCCGAGATGCCGGACAGCTCGGGCATGCGATCGCCCTCCAGCACCACCACGCCGCTATGGCGGATAGTCTCGTAAGGCTCGCCGGCCGCGCCGGCGAAGGCCATCAGCACGCGTCCGCCCGCGCCCCGTTCCAGCGGCAGCAGGTCGCCGGCCTTGATGTGGTCGCGCACCGGCTGCGGCGAATCCACCCGGTACAGGCACAGGCGATGGTCGCCCTGGCGCACGTGGAACGCGGCGCTTTCGCGGGTCACGCGGGTCAGTTCCCGCAGCACCGGCATCATCACCCCTTCCAGCGAGAACGACGCCGCATACACGGCGTGCAGCCGCGCGATCTCCGCGCCCAGTGCGTATTGGCCATCCGCCGTGCGCTGCACCAGGCGGCCATGTTCCAGCGAGGCCAGCAGGCGCAGCACGGTGCTCTTGTAGAGCTGGGTGCGCTCGGCCAGTTCCGCCAGCGACAGCGAGGCGTCGCCCGCGCGAAAGGCGGACAGCACCGACAGCGCGCGATCGACCGCGGCGGCGCCGCCGGGCGCGGCGTGCTGGTCGGCGAGGGAGGGCTGGCTGGCTTTTCTGGGCATGGCGAAACGGCCTTTCGGGCAGGCAGGGTTGACACCCGGAATCCGGATGGGGAATAATTTATAGAACGACGTTCTATCTTATAGAACGACAAGGAGAAAGTCAATGCCCCAGATTCTAGTCAGCGAGGTCGGCCCCCGGGATGGGTTGCAGAGCATCGCCGCCGTCATGCCCACGCCCGCCAAGCTGCGCTGGATCGGCGCGCTGGCGGCGGCCGGCCTGCGCGAAATTGAGGTCTGCTCGTTCGTGCCGCCCAAGCTGCTGCCGCAGATGGCCGATGCCGCCGACGTGGTGGCGGCCGCGCGCGAACTGCCCGGCCTGCACGTCGCGGCGCTGGCCCCCAACCTGCGCGGCGCGCAGGCCGCCTTCGAGGCCGGCGCGGCCAAGGTCACGCTGCCGGTGTCGGTGAGCGAGGCCCACTCCCTGGCCAACGTGCGCAAGACCCACGCGCAGATGCGTGACGAAGTCGCGGCCGTGGTGGCGCTGCGCGACGCCCGCTATCCCGACGTCAAGCTCGAGGCCGGGCTGTCGACCGCCTTCGGCTGCACCCTGGCCGGCCAGGTGCCGGAAGCCGACACGCTGCGCATGGCGGTGGCCATGGCGCAGCTGGGCGTTGACGAGGTCGGTCTGTCGGACACCACCGGCTACGCCAATCCGGCGCAGGTGCGCCGCTTGTTCAAGGCGCTGCGCGCCGAGCTGGGCGCGCGCGCCGGCGGCGCCCATTTCCACAACACCCGCGGGCAGGGGCTGGCCAACGTGGTGGCGGCGCTGGAAGCCGGCGTCGACACCTTCGACGCCAGCCAGGGCGGCCTGGGCGGCTGCCCCTACGCGCCCGGCGCCACCGGCAACATCGTCACCGAGGACCTGGTGTTCCTGCTGGAGTCGATGGGCCTGGATACCGGCATCGACGTCGACGCGCTGATGGCGGCCCGCGCCGCGCTGCGCGACGGGTTGCCGGACGAACCGTTGTACGGTCACGTGCCCGACGCGGGCCTGCCGAAAGGATTCACCTACGCGCGGGAGGCCGCATGAGCGCGCATGACGCACATCCAGCCGGCGACGAACCGGCGCTGCCGCTGACAGGCGTGCGGGTGGTCGAATTCACCCACATGGTGATGGGTCCCACCTGCGGCATGATGCTGGCCGACCTGGGGGCCGAGGTCATCAAGATCGAGCCGGTGCAGGGCGACAACACGCGCCGCCTGAAAGGCTCGGGCGCGGGTTTCTTCACCATGTTCAACCGCAACAAGAAGAGCCTGCCGGTCAATCTGCAGGATCCGCGCGGCATCGAACTGGTGCTCAAGCTGATCGCCACCGCCGACATCGTCAGCGAGAACTTCAAGGCCGGCACCATGGCCCGGCTGGGGCTGGACTACGCCACGCTGTCGAAGCTGAACGAGCGCCTGATCTACGTCTCGCACAAGGGCTTCCTGCCCGGTCCCTACCAGCACCGCACCGCGCTCGACGAAGTGGTGCAGATGATGGGCGGCCTGGCCTACATGACCGGCCCCGAAGGACGCCCCTTGCGGGCGGGCGCGGCCGTCAACGACATCATGGGCGGCATGTTCGGCGCCATGGGCGCCATGGCCGCGCTGCTCGAGCGCCAGCGCACCGGCCGCGGCCAGGAAGTGCAGAGCGCGCTGTTCGAGAACAACGTGTTCCTGGTCGGCCACCACATGATGCAGTACGCCGTCACCGGCAAGCCGGCCGCGCCCATGCCCAGCCGCATTTCGGCGTGGGCGGTGTACGACGTTTTCACCGTCAAGGACAGCGAACAGATCTTCCTGGCCGTGGTGTCCGACACCCAGTGGAAGCTGTTCTGCGACGCCTTCGGCTTCGCCGACCTGGCCGCCGACGCGCGCCTGGCGGGCAACAACGACCGTGTCGAGGCCCGCGCCTGGCTGATGCCGATCCTGCGCGAACGCCTGGCGTCCGAGCCGGCCGCCGCCATCGCCGCCCGCTTCGAGGCGCACGGCCTGCCTTACGCGCCCATCGCCAAGCCGCAGGACCTGTTCGACGATCCGCACCTGGCCGCCACCGGCGGCCTGGCCGACATCGCCCTGCCGCAAGACGGTGCGGGCAGCGGCGCGGCCAACGCGCATGCCAAGGTGCCGCTGCTTCCCATCACGCTGGACGGCCGCCGCCCCGGCGTACGTATCGATCCCCCGGCATTGGGCGCGCATGGCGCCCAATTGCTGGAAACCCTGGGGCTGAGCGCGACGCAGATCGCGGCCCTGACCGAAGCGGGCGTCGTCGGGCCCGTGAACTGACCCGGCCGGCCCCGGCCGTTCCGCTACGCATTCCATCTGGAGACAACCTCATGCAAGTCCTTTCGCGCCTCATGCCGCGCCGCCTGGCCGCGGCCGCGATCGCCGTCGCCACCCTGGCCGGCGCCGCGCCCGCCATCGCCGCCTATCCCGAACGTCCCATCAACCTGGTCGTGCCGATGCCGCCGGGCGGCGGCACCGACGTCGTCAGCCGCCTGCTGGCCGAGCGCCTGGGCGTGGCCACCGGCTGGAACCTGGTGGTGCAGAACAAGCCCGGCGCCACCGGCAACATCGGCATGGACTACGTGGCCCGCGCCCAGCCCGACGGCTACACCGTCGGCATGGGCCAGGCCGCCAACCTCGCAATCAACCCCGCGCTGTATCCGAAGATGCCCTTCGACCCGAAGAAGGACTTCACCCTGGTCGGCCTCGTCGCCGCCCAGCCGGTGGTCCTGGTGGTGCGCGCCGATTCGCCCTACAAGACCCTGGCCGACCTCGTCGACGACGCCAGGAAAAAACCCGCCGCCTCGCTGCGCCTGGCCTCCGCCGGCAACGGCACCATCGGCCACATGTCCGGCGTCATGCTCGCGCGCCGCGCCGGCGTCGAGTTCCTGCACGTCCCCTACAAGGGCGCCGGGCCCGCCGTCACCGACCTGGTCGGCGGCCAGACCGACCTCTACTTCATCACCCCGCAGACCGCCTTCCCCCTGCTCGCCGCCAACAAGCTGCGCGCCCTGGCCGTCACCTCCAACGCCCGCCTGGCCGCCTTGCCCGACGTCCCCACCGTGGCCGAATCCGGCTACCCCGGCTTCGAAGCGTCCGCCTGGACCGGCCTGGTCGGCCCCGCCGGCATGTCCGCCGACATGGTCAACCAGCTCAACGCCCGCATGCAGGCCGTCCTCAAGGAACCCGCCGTGATCAAGCGCCTGGAAGACGAAGGCAGCCAACCCCTGGGCGGCACCCCCGCCGACTTCGAGGCCTACATGAAAAGCGAAACCGCCAAGTGGGCCGACGTAGTAAAGGCCGCCAACATCAAACTGGACTGAAAGAGGGCGGGGGGGCGTCCCCGCCCCCAAGCAACCACCACGCCCCCCTCCGCGCGAGACGCGGCCTACGAAGCCCACAACCTCGCGGGCCATAAAAAAGCGCCCGAAGGCGCTTTTTTTATGCACAACGCAAAAAGGCAAATCCCGTTCACCCCTGCGCCCAAGAATCCCGCAACGTCACCACCCGATTCAGCACAGGCTTCTCCGCCGTCGACTCCTTCAAGTCAGCCGTGAAATACCCCAGCCGCTCGAACTGCCACGTCGCCCCCGGCGTCGCCACCGTGCCCGGCTCCAGCCACGCCGTCACCGTCTCCTTCGAATTCGGATTCAGGCAGGCCAGGAAATCCTTGTCGCCGCCATCCGGCCGCGGATCCGCGAACAGGCGGTCGTACAGGTGGATCTGCGCCGGCACCGCATGCGCCGCGCTCACCCAGGTGATATTGCCCTTGACCTTGACGCTGTCCGCGCCCGGCGTGCCGCTGCGCGTCTCCGGCAGGTACTCGGCCTGCACCTCGACCACTTCGCCGGCCTCGTTCTTGGTGAAGCCCGTGCAGCGCACCACATAGCCATACTTCAAACGCACCAGGTTCCCCGGGAACAGGCGGAAGTATTTCTTGGGCGCTTCCTCGCGGAAATCGTCACGCTCGATCCACAGCTCGCGCGACAGCGGGAACTCGCGCACGCCGGCCTCCGGATCGTGCGGATTGCGCGGCGCCGTGCAGATCTCGGTCTGGCCTTCCGGATAGTTGGTGATGACCAGCTTGAGCGGGTCCAGCACCGCCACCGAGCGCGGCGCGATCGGGTCCAGGTCGTCGCGCACGGCCTGCTCCAGCAGGCTGTAGTCGATGCGCGAATCCGACTTCGACACTGCCGTGCGGTCGCAGAACAGGCGGATCGAGGCCGGCGTGTAGCCGCGGCGGCGCAGGCCGAAAATGGTCGGCATGCGCGGATCGTCCCAGCCGTCCACGTGGCCTTCGCGCACCAGCTGCAGCAGCTTGCGCTTGCTGGTGACCACGTAGCTCAGGTTCAGGCGGGAGAACTCATATTGGTGCGGCAGCGGCCGGGCCAGCTTGCCCAGTTCGGCCAGGCGTTCCAGGATCCAGTCATAGAACGGGCGCTGGTCCTCGAACTCCAGCGTGCAGACGCTGTGGGTGATGCCTTCCAGCGCATCCTCCACCGGATGCGCCCAGCTGTACATCGGGTAGATGCACCACTGGTTGCCCGTACGGTGGTGAGTGGCGTGACGCACGCGGTACATGACCGGGTCGCGCAGGTTGATGTTGGGCGACGCCATGTTGATCTTGGCGCGCAGCACCAGGCTGCCGTCCGGATGCTTGCCGTCGCGCATCTCGCGCAGCAGCGCGATCGACTCGGCGGCCGGGCGGTTGCGCCAGGGCGAGTCGACGCCGGGTTCTGTCAGGGTGCCGCGGTTGGCCCGGATCTCGTCGGGGCTCTGCTCGTCCACATAGGCGTGGCCGGCCTCGACCAGCGCCTCGGCGAACTCGTACATATAGCCAAAGTAGTCGCTGGCGAAATACAGGTTGTCGCGGCCGTCGGCCTTCCAGTCAAAGCCCAGCCAGTGCACGGCCTCGATGATGGCGTCGACGTATTCCTGGTCTTCCTTTTCGGGGTTGGTGTCGTCAAAGCGCAGGTGACAGACGCCGCCGAAGTCGCGGGCCAGGCCGAAGTTCACGCAGATGCTCTTGGCGTGGCCGATGTGCAGATAGCCGTTCGGCTCCGGCGGAAAACGGGTGCGGATCTTCGCCGGATCGGGTTCGCCCTGCTGCTGCACGGAGGCCGGCCCAGGCTTGCCCGCCCAACGCTTGCCCTGGAAGCGGTTGGCTTGCAGGTCGTCTTCGACGATGTTGAGCAGGAAATTGGATGCGGCGGGGGTCGGCGTCGTGGCGGAGGTCATTCTTGAAAGAATAGGAAAAAGCAGCGACAAAGCGTCAATTTTGCCACGTTCCCGGGACAAGCCATTTTTGGCCCGCTGCAAGCGGTTTCAAACTGGCCCCCATTGTCGTGTAACTGGCTCTACACTACGGGCCATCATGGATATCTCCACCCTTTCCCTGGCCCGCGCGCAATTCGTGGCCAGCCTGAGCTTCCTGGCGCTGTTCCTCGCCGTGGCCCTGGCGCTTGCCTGGGTCCTGCTGTTCTTCAAGATCCGCGCCCGCCTGTCGGGGAGGAGCGGCTGGACCGCCGCCTACCGTTTCTGGGTGCGCATCTTCGCCCTGTCTTTCGTGCTTACCCTGGCCGCCTGCGTGCCGGTGCTGATCCAGCTGGGCAGCCTGTGGGCCGGCCTGATGGACAAGATCGGCAACGTCGCCGGCCCGTTGCTGGGCTACGGCATCCTGTCGGTCTTCATCCTCAAGTCGTGTTTCCTGGGCGTCATGCTGTTCGGCCAGCGCCGCGTGTCCGACGGCGCCCACACCCTGGCGGTGCTGATGGTGGCCGTGGGGCAACTGGTGGCGCTGTTCTGGGTGCTGGCGCTGCAATCGTGGATGCAGACGCCGGACGGCGCCGTGCTGGTCGATGGCCGCTACCAGGTCTACGACTGGACCGCGGTGGTGTTCAACCCGTCCGTCGGCTGGCGCATGGCCGTGGTGGTGGTAGGGGCGGCCCTGGCCGCGGCCTTCCTGATGATGGGCGTGACCGCGTTGCAATCCCTGCGCCGCCCGCTCGGCGACGGCGAACGCGCCACCTTCAAGACCGGCTTGGTGATCGCGGCGCTGGCCGCCGTGCTGCAGTTGCCGGTGGCCACCGGCGCCGGCCAGGTGGTCGCCAAGTACCAGCCCGCCAAGGCCGCCGCCGCAGCAGGCTACTGGGAAAGCGGCAGCGAGCCGCGCCTGGTGCTGTTCGGCTGGCCGGACGCTCGCAACCACGCCAATGTGGCCGACTGGACCTGGAACAACGCCGGCGGCAGGTGGCTGCACCGCAATGACGACGGCACCTACCAGGGCCTGGACAAGTATTCCGGCATGTTGCCGCCGGTGGCGCTGACCTTCTGGTCGCTGCGGGTCGCGGCCGGGCTGGGCCTGTTGATGCTGGCCGTGTCCTGGGTCACCTTTCTCTGGACCTGGCGCCGCGGCATGGATGTCTCGGTGCTGCCGCAATGGTGGCAGCGCGTGCTCTGCGGCATGATGTTCTCGGGCGGCATCGCCGTGGTGGCCGGCTGGTGGTTCTCGGTGATCGGCCTGCAGCCCTTCGTCGTCAATGGCACCGTCACCCAGACCGAGGTATTGGGCACCATCTCGGCCAGCACCGTGCTGTATGGCCTGATCGGCTATGGCCTGCTCTACGCACTGCTGCTGGCGGCGTTTGCCGGCATGCTGTTCCACGCGGCCCGGTATGGCGTGGTGCCGGTGCGCAAACTTGGCGGAGGCGCATCATGATCGCCATGCTCGCCGCCTCGCAGGGCCTGAGCCCCGAGGATCCCTCCTTCTGGATGCCGCTGGCGTTCATGGGCCTGCTGTTCGTCGTCATCGCGGCGGGCGTGGTGCTGGACGGCTTCGACCTGGGCGTGGGCATCCTGTTGCAGCTGGCGCCCGAGCAGGAGCGTGGCCGCATGATGAGCCTGTTGAGCCCCTGGCGCGACGCCAATGAGTTCTGGCTGCTGCTGGGCATGGGCCTGTTTGCCTCGGCCTTCCCGTTCGCCTGGGGCGCGGTGCTGGGCAAATTGTATGGACCGCTCACCTTCATGGTGCTGGGCGTGGTGCTGCGCAGCGTGGCCTTCGAGTTCCGCATCCGCGCCCGCAACGAGTCCAAGCCGCGCTGGATCTTCGCCTTCTGGGCCGGCTCGCTGATGACCGCGTTCGGCCAGGGCATGCTGCTCGGCCGCATCGCCACCGGCTACCAATCCGACGCGGGCTATGGCTGGTTCGCATTGTTCGTCGGCCTGTGCGCGGTGGCGGCCTATGTGCTGCTGGGCGCGTCCTGGCTGGTGATGCGGGTCGACGGCGACCTGCAGCGCCGCGCCGCCAACTGGGCGCGCCACGCCATTCGCTGGACCGCGGTGGGGATGGTCGCCATCGCCGTCACGCTGGGCCTGGCCAACGCCGGCATCTTCTACAAATGGAGCAACATCGCCCACTTGAGCCTGGCGGCCACGGTGTGGGTGATGATGCTGGCGGGCTTCGTCGCCGCCGAAATGCTGCTGGCGCGCCTGCCGGGCCGCGCCGACCGCTTCAGCTGGCTGCCGTTCGTGCTGTGCGTGGCGCTGTTCCTGCTGATGCTGAGCGGCCTGGCCTACAGCCTGTTCCCCTACCTGATCCTGGACGACATGACGCTGTGGGACGGCGCCGGCGCGCTGGGCTCGATGCGCCTGGTGATGGCCGGCGCGGTGGTGGGAATCCCGGTGGTGCTGGTTTTCAACATCCTGGCCTATCGCTCGGTGTTCGGCAAGGAGCGCGCGCCCGTGCCGCTGTTGCCGCCGCCGTCGCCTTGATGCCGCGGGGGTGAGGCGCCGGCGGATGGCCATGCCATCCGCCGTGCCGCGCCGCCGTCGTCGGCCGCCCCGGCTCCCGGGGATGCCGCGCCAAGCCCGGCCTTACAGCACCGGCCGCGCCACCCGCTGCAGGATTTCCTCGCCGTAGGCTTCCAGCTTGCGCGCGCCGACGCCGCTGATGTGGCTGAGCGCGTCCATCGAGTCGGGCTGGGCCAGCGCAATTTCGCGCAGCGTGGCGTCGTGGAAGATGACGTAGGCCGGCACGCCGTGGCTCTTGGCCACTTCGCCGCGCCAGGCGCGCAGCGCCTCGAACACCGGTTGCAGTTCGGCGGGCAGGTCGATCGCGGCGGCCTTGGCGCGGCTGCCGCCGGTCTTGCCGGAGCGGGCTTTCTTCTCGGATTCGCGCCGCAGCATCAGTTGGCGCTCGCCCTTGAGCACCGCGCGGCTGCCTTCGGTCAGGGCCAGCGTGCCGTAGCCTTCGTTGTCGACGGTCAGCAGGCCCTGCGCCAGCAACTGGCGCAGCACGCCGCGCCAGGCGGTATCGCTGAGGTCTTCGCCCACGCCGAACACGCTGAGCGTTTCGTGGCCGTGCTGCTTGGTGCGGTCGGTGACCTTGCCGCGCAGGATGTCAATGATGTGGCCGGCGCCGTAGCGCTGGCCGCGTTCTTTCCACAGCCGGTACACGGCGGACAGCACCTTCTGCGCCGCCACCGTGCCGTCCCAGGCCTGCGGCGGGTCGAGGCAGACGTCGCAGTTGCCGCAGGCCGTGATGTGCTGGCCGAAGTACGCCAGCAGCCGCACGCGGCGGCATTCCACGGTTTCGCACAGGCCCAGCATGGCGTCCAGTTGCTGGCCAAGGCGGCGGCGGTAGGCGTCGTCGCCGGGGGACTCGTCGATCATGCGGCGCTGCTGCACCACGTCCTGCAGGCCGTAGGCCAGCCAGGCGGTGGCGGGCAGGCCGTCGCGGCCGGCGCGGCCGGTTTCCTGGTAGTAGCCCTCGACCGACTTGGGCAGGTCGATGTGCGCCACGAAGCGCACGTCGGGCTTGTCGATGCCCATGCCGAAGGCGATGGTGGCGACCATGACCACGCCGTCCTCGCGCAGGAAGCGCGCCTGGTTGGCGGCGCGCACCTGGGGGCTGAGCCCGGCGTGATAGGGCATGGCGTCGATGCCCTGGTTGCAGAGGAATTCGGCGGTTTCCTCGACGCGTGCCCGCGACAGGGCGTAGACCACGCCGGACTCGCCCTCGTGCTCGGTGCGGATCATGTCCAGCAACTGCTTGCGCACCTCGTTCTTCTCGACGATGCGGTAGCGGATGTTGGGGCGGTCGAAGCTGGAGACGAAGTGGTGCGCGTCGGTCAGCGACAGGCGCTGGGCGATCTCGGTGCGGGTCTCGGCGGTGGCGGTGGCGGTGAGCGCGATGCGCGGCACGTCCGGCCAGCGCTCGTGCAGCATCGACAGGCCCAGATACTCCGGCCGGAAGTCGTGGCCCCATTGCGACACGCAGTGGGCCTCGTCGATGGCGAACAGGGCGATGTTGCCGCGTTCCAGCAGTTGCAGGCAGCGGTCGGTCAGCAGGCGTTCGGGCGCCACGTACAGCAGGTCCAGCTCGCCGGCCAGGAAAGCCTGTTCGACGTCGCGGGCCACGCGCCATTCCTGGGTCGAATTCAGGAACGCGGCCCGCACGCCCAGTTCGGTCAGCGCGTCGACCTGGTCCTGCATCAGCGCGATCAGGGGCGAGACGACGATGCCGGTGCCTTCGCGCACCAGGGACGGGATCTGGTAGCAGAGCGACTTGCCGCCGCCGGTGGGCATCAGGACCAGCGCGTCGCCGCCGTCGATGACTTGCTGGACGATGGCTTGCTGGTCGCCGCGGAAGGATTCGTAACCGAAAACGCGCTGCAGGACTCCGAGGGCGCGCGTGTCAGACATGGGGGTAGGCCGTGAGCATCATGGCGGGGATTTTAAGCCGCAAATTTGGCGGCCCGGGCGCGGGGGGGCATTTTCGTCCACCGGCCCGGCCGCGTCACCAGCTCAGCCAGGTGCCGCGCATGAAGGTGTCCACCGGCATGCTGAGGTTGGCGCGCCACTCGTAATTGCCCGAAATGATGTCGCGGTCGGCGCCCACCGCCAGCTTGACCTTGGGCGCCACGAACATGCTGTGGCTCAGGCCGACCCGCTGCTCGGCCAGCGCCGAACCTTCGTGCAGGCCCGAATAGGTGCCGCTGAGCGTGCCCCAGCCGGTGATCGGCACGCCGGCCGTCAGGGTGTTGCGGGTCTGCGGCGCCGCGGCCACGCCGCCGGAATAGGTCGACAGGTCGCCGAAGCCGGCGCCGATCTGTTCGTTGGTGTAGCCCAGGTTGACCGCGTCGGCCACGTCCACGCTGTAGCCGAAACGATAGCGCCAGGCGTTGGCGGCGTCGAACGAGCTCTGGGTGGCGCCGGCCTGGAAGGTGCCGTAGTCGCCGGCGGCATAGGTGGTGCCCATGCCGCGGGTGGTCAGCGACGGCGCGCTCTGCATCTGGCCTTCCAGCGTCAGCACCGGCGTCAGCCCGTAGCGCACGGTGCTGTTGCCGACCGAGGCGCCATAGTCGACCGCCCCGGAGGTGGCCGATGGATCCATGCGATTGAGCCGCCCCAGCGACGAGGAATAGCCGAAGCTGCCTTCGGCCAGCGGCGCCGTGGTGCTCGGCAGGTTGGAGATCTGCAGCCCGCCGACCGGCGCGCTGCTGCCCCAGGTGGGCGCATTGGCGTTGATGTTGCCCACCGAAAACGAGGGGCCGGTGGTGTTGCGGTAGACCCAATTGCGGTCGCCGCCATAGCGCAGGCCGTCCTGGCCGCTGACCGAGGCGAACCAGGGGCGGCTCGGCCGCGATACGCCGGAGATCACGACCACGGGCACCCGTGGTACGTCCCCGCTTTCCAGGTCGAACGAGTAGCCGGGGGTATCGGCCGGCGCCGCGGCCGCCTGGGGGGGCTCACAGCCCAGGGGGCTGGCGGCGGCGTCACCGGACAGGGTTGAGCCCGTCCCCGGTATGACGTCGGCATCGGCGTTGCCCCCGGCCACGCTGGTGTCCATGGCCGGCTCGCTAGTCTGCAGGTCGCAGGGCGACGGGTCCAGCGGCACGGCCCGCGACGCCATCGACGGCGCTGGCCGCACCGGCACCGGCTGCACCGGCGACAGCACGCCGATGCCGCGCGCCACATAGGCCGGGGCCGGCGGGGGAGACGAGGGGGCGGCGGGCGCGCCGGACGCGGGGATCAACGGGCTGGCCAGGCCAGCCGTCAACGCCGTGTGCAGCAGCCGCCTGCGCCAGGAAGCAGGGGCGACCATAACCAACAGTGTAGAAAGGGGACGTTGCCCCAGCTGTAAACGATTTTTAGTAAACCGGACCAGCGTATGCGGGGCAATGTCCGGTATTTTAGGGCCAGTCCCGGCTGGCGGCGATGTCGGCGGCAACGGGCCAGCATCGCCGGCAAACATCGTGCAACAGGTATATTTCAGATGAT
Source organism: Achromobacter ruhlandii (assembly GCF_002082135.1). Lineage (NCBI taxonomy): Bacteria > Pseudomonadati > Pseudomonadota > Betaproteobacteria > Burkholderiales > Alcaligenaceae > Achromobacter > Achromobacter ruhlandii. The sequence continues at coordinate 5,656,211 of NZ_CP017433.1, read as the reverse complement.
TTCCCGGCTCTTGCCGCCAGCGGCGGACGGCTCCACTATGGCAACCATGGACAATCACCACACCAAGCTGCTGGTCGTCGACGACGACCCGGCCTTGCGCCAGTTGCTGGCCGACTACCTGAACCGCCACGGCTACGACACGCTGCTGGCGCCGGATGCCAGCGACCTGCCGTCACGCATCACCCGCTACGCCCCCGACCTGCTGGTGCTGGATCGCATGCTGCCCGGCGGCGACGGCGCCGATGCCTGTCGCCGCCTGCGCGAACAGGGCGAAGACATTCCCGTCATCCTGCTGACCGCCCGCGACGAGGCCGTCGACCGCATCATCGGCCTGGAGGCCGGCGCCGACGATTACGTCGGCAAGCCTTTCGATCCGCGCGAGCTGCTGGCCCGCATCGAGGCCGTGCTGCGGCGCAAGCGTGGCCCGTCGGCCTTGACCAAGGACGCCCCGGTCGCGTTCGGGCCGTTCCTGTTCGATCCCTCCACGCGTCAGCTGTCGCGCGACGGCACGGTGGTCAAGCTCACCGGCGGCGAAATCAACCTGCTCGAAGCCCTGGTGCGCAACGCCGGCAAGCCGCTGTCGCGCGAACGCCTGCTGGCGCTGGCGCGCGACGACGACGCCGGCGAACGCAACGACCGCGCCATCGACATCGCCATCCTGCGCCTGCGCCGCGTCATCGAGGACGATCCCAAGCAACCCCGCTGGATCCAGACCGTCTGGGGCATCGGCTACCGGTTCTCGCCCTGATGCGCCTTTCCGCCGGTTTCCTGGTTCCGCGTTCGCTGCGGGCGCGGCTCATCCTGCTGATTCTCGGGTCGGTGTTGCTGACGCAGGCGGCCACGCTCGTGACGGTCTCGTACTTCCGCCACAAGTTCATGGAAGACGTGGCCATCGGCTACATCACCACCACCATCCGCACCCTCCGCGCCGCTGTGTCGCAGGTGCCGGCCGAGGATCGCGCCGATTTCGTGCGGGCGGCCTCGCAGAACCAATGGCGCCTGTGGTCGCGGGTGCTGCCGGCCGAAGCCAAGCTGCAACGCTTCAATGGCCGCCGGCCGCCGCCGCGCAACATGCAGCATCCGCCGCCTCCGCCTCCACCGCCGCCAAGTTCGCAGATCCAGGGGCCGCCCCTGCCGCCCGAGATGCGCGGCGGCGAACGCGACATGGACGACGCGCAGGCCGAACGAGAGCGCCAGCGCGAGCACGAGGAGCGCGTGCGCCGCTACAAGCCCGAGCCCGACGACATCCGCCGCGACCTGCGTGGCCTGGTGCAGCAACTCAACGAACGCCTGAACGACGGCACCCGGGTGGCGCTGTCGCGCGGCCCCACGCCCGAGATATTCATCTCGCTGGCGCCCAATCCGGCCAGCGAGGATGCGCCGCGCCTGCGCGAATGGCTGGTGATCCCGCTGGACCGCCTCGATCCCCCGGTGGCCACGCCGCTGATCGCCGCCTGGCTGGGCGGACTGGGCCTGTTGCTGTTGCTGGCGGTGGGCTTCTCCTGGCACATCACCCGGCCCATCACGCGGCTGGCCGACGCCGCCGACCGCCTGGCCGCCGGCCAGCCGCAGCGGGTCGAGCCCTCCGGTCCGCACGAAACCCGCGTGCTGGGCGAACGCTTCAACGCCATGCTGGACGCGTTGGCCGAATCCGATTCGGTCCGGCGCACGCTGCTGTCGGGCCTGCCGCACGACCTGAAGGGGCCGCTGTCGCGCATGTGGCTGCGCATTGAACTGGCCGACGATTCGGCCCTGAAGGAAGGGCTGCGCACCGACCTGCAGGACATGCAGCACATGGTCGACCAGTTCATCGGTTTCGTGCGCGGCACCGATCCGGCGGCCTACCGATACGCGTCGATGGTGCTGCCCGACTGGCTGACCGAGCGCGTCAATGCCTGGCGCGGCGCGGGCACCGACATTCACCTCAAGACCGCGGACGGCGACGACACGCTGGTGGTGCAGGGCGACGCGGTCGCCCTGGGCCGCCTGCTCGACAACCTGATCGGCAATGCCCTGAACCACGGCGCGCCGCCCGTCGACGTCAGCCTGCGGCGCGAAGGCCGCCACGCGGTGCTGGACGTGGCCGACCACGGCCCCGGTATCGTGCCGGAACGCCGCCTGGAGGCGCTGCGGCCGTTCAGCCGCCTGGACGACGCCCGCACCCGCACCGGCAGCGTCGGCCTGGGCCTGGCGCTGGCCGAGGCCATCGCCCGCGCCCACGGCGGCTCGCTGGAATTGCTGCAGGCCGAATCGGGCGGGCTGTGCGTGCGGGTCAAGCTGCCGGTCGCGGACGGCGCCTGATCCGGCCCGGGCCCGTTTTGCGCCCGGCGCCGGCCCCGCGCCCGGCGGTTACGGTACGATGCAGCATCCCGCTCAGTATCCTGTCGTTCCCGCACCATGGCCATCCAGTCCGATTCGCTTTCCTCCCGTCCCGACGCGCCCCGTATCGTGGCGCCCCAGCCGGCGTCGCCCAACGAGGAGTCGATCGAACGCGCCCTGCGGCCCAAGGCGCTGGAAGAATACGTCGGCCAGCAGCGCGCGCGTGAACAGCTCGAAATCTTCATCGCCGCCGCCCGCAAGCGCGGCGAGGCGCTGGACCACGTGCTGCTGTTCGGCCCGCCCGGGCTGGGCAAGACCACGCTGGCCCACATCATCGCGCACGAAATGGGCGTGCAGCTGCGCCAGACCTCCGGCCCCGTGCTCGAGCGCCCGGGCGACCTGGCCGCGCTGCTGACCAACCTGGAAAAGAACGACGTCCTGTTCATCGACGAGATCCACCGCCTGTCGCCCGTGGTCGAGGAAATTCTCTACCCCGCGCTGGAGGATTTCCAGATCGACATCCTGATTGGCGAAGGGCCGGCGGCCCGCAGCGTCAAACTCGACCTGCAGCCGTTCACGCTGGTCGGCGCCACCACCCGCGCCGGCATGCTGACGAACCCGCTGCGCGACCGCTTTGGCATCGTTTCGCGGCTGGAGTTCTACAACGCCGACGATCTCGGCCGCATCGTCACCCGCAGCGCGGGCCTGCTCAACGCCACCATTACTTCCGATGGCGCCGCCGAGGTGGCGCGCCGCGCCCGCGGCACGCCGCGTATCGCCAACCGCCTGCTACGGCGCGTGCGCGATTACGCCGAGGTCAAGGCCGGCGGCACCATCGACGCCGACGTCGCCGGCCGCGCGCTGGCCATGCTCGAGGTCGACCCGCAGGGCCTGGACCTGATGGACCGCAAGCTGCTCGAAGCCATCATCCACAAGTTCGATGGCGGCCCGGTGGGCGTGGACAGCCTGGCCGCGGCCATCGGCGAAGAGCGCGACACCATCGAGGACGTGATCGAACCCTACCTGATCCAGCATGGCTACCTGCAGCGCACGCCGCGCGGACGCACGGCCACGCTGACCACCTGGCGCCATCTGGGCCTGACGCCGCCCGCCGGCGCCGCCAGCGGCAGCGGCGAGCTGTTCGGCAAATAAATCGGTCGGGCATCCCGGGGAGGGGGCGTCCCGGGGTTTATGATCCGTAGGTTCTGCTTTCGATTCTCTTCGCAATCAAAGGACCGTTTACATGCTGCCCGAACTGCCCACCTTCGACGACGTCGCGCGCGCCAGCGAGCGCCTGGCCGGCCAGGCGCACCGCACGCCGGTGCTGACCTCGACCACGGCCGACGCCATCGCCGGCGCCTCGTTGTTCTTCAAGTGCGAGAACTACCAGCGCATGGGCGCGTTCAAGTTCCGGGGCGGCTTCAACGCCATCGCCCGGCTGACGCCCGAGCAGCGCGCCGCCGGCGTGGTCACGTTCTCGTCGGGCAACCATGCGCAGGCGATCGCGCTGGCCTCCAGGCTCCAGGGCGTCAAGGCCACCATCATCATGCCGCTGGACGCGCCCGCGGCCAAGCGCGCCGCCACCGAAGGCTACGGCGGCCATATCGTCACCTACGACCGTTACACCGAGGATCGCGAAGAGATCGCCCGTCGCATCCAGGCCGAGACCGGCGCCACGCTGATTCCGCCGTACGACCACGAGGACGTGATCGCCGGCCAGGGCACCGCGGCCAAGGAATTGTTCGAGGATGTCGGCGAGCTGGACTACCTGTTCGTATGCCTGGGGGGCGGCGGCCTGCTGTCGGGGTCGGCGCTGTCGGCGTTCGCGCTCAGTCCGCGCTGCCTGGTCTACGGGGTCGAGCCGGAAGCCGGCAACGACGGCCAACAGTCGCTGCGCAAGGGCGAGATCGTCCGCATCCAGGCGCCCAAGACGCTGGCCGACGGCGCCGCCACCACGCATCTGGGCCATCTGACCTTCCCGCTCATCCAGAAGCACGTGCGCGACATCGTCACGGTGACGGATGAGCAACTGGTCTCGACCATGAAGTTCTTCGCCGAGCGCATGAAGATGGTGGTCGAACCCACCGGCTGTCTCGCGGCCGCGGCCGTGCTGCAGGGCGTGGTGCCGGTGCGGGGCGCGCGGGTCGGCGTCATCATCAGCGGCGGCAACGTCGATCTTCCGGCCTACGGCAAGTTGCTGGCCGGCTGACCCGTTCAGGCTGAGGCGCTGGCGGGATATCGTCCGGTGCTTTGGTGGCACGCTTGCGGAGGCGGCCCGTGCAGGGCAGAATCGGGCCTGAATCCTGAAGAACAGGGGCTGCTTCATGCGTATCCTTGTCATTGGCGGCACCGGCTTCATCGGCCGTCATCTCATCGCCCGGCTGGCGGGCGGACAGCACCAGATCCTGGTGCCCACCCGCCGTTACGGCCAGGGGCGTGAACTCCAGCTTCTGCCCACCGTCACGCTGCTTGCCAGCGACGTGCACGACGATGACGCGCTCGATCGCCTGGTGCGCGACTGCGATGTGGTGGTCAACCTGGTCGGCATCCTGCATGGCAAGGCCGGCCGTCCCTACGGTTCCGACTTCGCGCAGGCGCACGTGCACCTGCCGCAGCGCATCGCGCGGGCCTGCCGCCGCCAGGGCGTGCGCCGGTTGCTGCATATCAGCGCGCTGGGGGCGGATTCCAATGGCGCCAGCATGTACCAGCGTTCCAAGGGCGACGGCGAGGCGGCCATCAAGCAGGAACTGGCCGATTGGCGCGAAGGGGGCTGGACCATATTCCGTCCTTCGGTGGTGTTCGGACCGGACGACAATTTCACCAACCTGTTCGCGCGTCTGGCGTGCTGGCTGCCGGTGCTGCCGCTGGCCGGCGCGAACGCGCGCATGCAGCCCGTGTATGTGGGCGACGTGGTGTCGGCGATGCTGGCGGCGCTGGGCGATACGCACACCTGCGGCAAGACCTACGAGCTGGGCGGGCCGCAGGTCTACACCCTGGGCGAGATCGCGCGCCTGTGCGCCGGCTGGGCCGGCCATCCGCGTCCGGTGGTGAGCGTGCCGATGGGCGTGGGACGCATGCAGGCGTTGCTGTTCGAATGCCTGCCGGGCCCGCCGCTGATGTCGCGCGACAACCTCGATTCCCTGCGCAGCGACAACATCTGCGGCGCGCCGATGGCGCCCGAGCTGAACGTGGTGCCGACCGGGCTGGAGGCGGTGGCGCCCGGTTACCTGGGGGCGGCGCGCTAGGGCGGGCCGCCTGCGTCGGCGGGGGGCCGCAGGCGCATGACGTTTGCCCCGCGCCCGCCACGACCGCAATGATCCGCCGGCGGCGGCCCGGAGGGCGCGTCTTCAGCGCACCAGCGCTTTCAAGGCCTGCTTGATGCCGTCGGACACGCCCACGCCTTCGGGCAGCGTCTTCAGGGCCGACAACGATTCCTTCTCGGAGTACCCCAGCGCCAGCAAGGCGTTCAGGATGTCGGACTGGTTATCCTGCACCGGATGCGCGGTGGCGCCGATGTCCGCGCCCAGCTTGCCGCGCATTTCCAGCAGCAGGCGTTCGGCGGTCTTCTTGCCGATGCCGGGCACGCGCGTCAGGCGGCCCGATTCCTGCAGCGTGATGGCCTGGGCCAGGTCGGCCACCGATAGCCCGGACAGCACCGACAACGCGGTGCGCGCGCCGATGCCGCTGACCTTGATCAGTTCACGGAAGGCGCTGCGTTCGCCCGCGGTGGCGAAGCCGTAGAGGATGTGGGCGTCTTCGCGCACGGTCAGGTGCGTGTACAGCGTGACGCGCGCGCCGGTTTCCGGCAGCGAGTACAGCGTGCTCATGGGCACGTCGATGTCATAGCCCAGACCGTTGACGTCCACGCAGACGGTGGGCGGCAGTTTCTCGATCAGGGTTCCGGTGATGCGTCCGATCATGGTGGCGATGGCCTGGCAAAAGAGGGGGCCGCGTCAGTCGCGGCGGATGCGGGGATTCTATACGGGTCCGCGCGAAGCGGGGGGCGGGGCTCAGCCGAGCAGGCGGCCGTTGCGCAGGCGGGTCTTGCCGCTCAGGCTCAGGCGCGTGCCCAATTCCGTCAGCCGGTCCTGCAAGGGGCCGACGTGGGCGTGGCAGATGGCGCAGGCCAGCGCGTCGGCCGAGTCGGGGGCGGGGGTGCCGTCCAGCGCCAGCAGGTGCTGCACCATCATCTGCACCTGTTCCTTGGCCGCGCGGCCGGTGCCGACCACGGCCTTCTTGATCTGCAGCGCGGTGTACTCGTGCACCGCCAGCGAACTGTCGGCCAGCGCGCACAGCGCCGCGCCGCGGGCCTGTCCCAGCAGCAGGGTCGAGGCCGGATTGGTGTTCAGGAAGACGATTTCCAGCGCGGCCACGTCGGGCTGCGTGTCGCGCGCCACCTGACGCAGGTTGTCCAGGATGACCTTGAGGCGTTCGGACAGCGTCAGCGCCGGCGGCACCACGATGGTGCCGCTGGCGACATAACGCAGGCGCGGGCCGTCGGCATCGATCACACCGAAGCCGGTGCGGCGCAGGCCGGGATCGATGCCGAGGACGCGCATCAGTGGCGGAAGTGGCGGGTGCCGGTCAGCACCATGGCGATGCCATGCTCGTCGGCCGCGGCGATGACTTCGTCATCGCGCACGCTGCCGCCGGGCTGGATCACGCAGGTCGCGCCCGCGGCCACCACCACGTCCAGGCCGTCGCGGAACGGGAAGAAGGCATCCGACGCGACCGCCGAACCCTTCAGCGTCAGGCCGGCGTTCTCGGCCTTGATCGAGGCGATGCGGGCCGAGTCGATGCGGCTCATCTGGCCGGCGCCGACGCCCAGGGTCATGCCGCCGCCGACGAACACGATGGCGTTGGACTTGACGTACTTGGCGACCTTCCAGGCGAACGCCAGATCGTTCATTTCCTGCTCGGTGGGCTGGCGCTTGGTCACCACCTTCAGGGCGTCGCGCGGCACGTTGTAGGCGTCCGGACTTTGCACCAGCCAGCCGCCGCCGACGCGCTTGACGTCGAAGGCGTTCTGGCCCGTGCCCATGGGCACTTCCAGCACGCGCACGTTCTTCTTGGCGGCCAGGATGGCCAGCGCGGCGCCGTCATAGGCCGGGGCCAGCAGCACTTCCAGGAACTGGGCGCTGACGGCCTCGGCGGTGGCGGCGTCGACCGGGCGGTTGAAGGCGATGATGCCGCCGAAGGCCGAGGTCGGGTCGGTCTTGAAGGCCTGCTGGTACGCGCCCAGCGTGTCGGCCGCGACCGCCACGCCGCAGGGGTTGGCGTGCTTGACGATGACGCAGGCGGGCGCCTCGAAGCTGCGCGCGCATTCCCAGGCGGCATCGGCGTCGGCGATGTTGTTGTACGACAGTTCCTTGCCCTGCAGCTGGCGGTAGTTGCCCAGCAGGCCGGCCGGACGCTGCGCGTCGACGTAGAACGCGGCGGTCTGGTGCGGGTTCTCGCCGTAGCGCAGGGCCTGTTCCTGCTTGACCTGCAGGGTCAGGGTGCCGGGCCATTCCTGGCGCGCCGGCACGGCGTCCTGCGCCGGTTCGGCGTCGGTCAGGCTGGTCAGGTAGGCGGCGATGGCGCCGTCGTAGGCCGCGGTGTGGGCGTAGACCTTGGCGGCCAGCGCCAGGCGCAGGCCGTACGAGGTGCCGCCGCCCTGGTCCATTTCGGACAACACGCGCGAGTAGTCGACCGGGTCGATCACCACCGTCACGCCACCGGCCTCGGTGCCGTGGTTCTTGGCGGCGGCGCGCAGCATGGCCGGGCCGCCGATGTCGATGTTCTCGACCGCGTCGGCGAAGGTGCAGTCGGGCTTGGCCACCGTTTCGCGGAACGGATACAGGTTGACCACCAGCATGTCGATGCGATCGATGCCGGCCGCCTTGATGGTGTCCATGTGCTCGGCGCTGTCGCGGCGGGCCAGCAGGCCGCCGTGGATCTTCGGATGCAGCGTCTTGACGCGGCCGTCCAGGATCTCGGGCGAGCCGGTGTGGGCGGCCACTTCGGTGACGGTCAGGCCGGACTCGGCCAGCAGCTTGGCGGTGCCGCCGGTCGACAGCAGGCGCACGCCGCGCGCGGCCAGGGCGCGGGCAAATTCAACGATGCCGGTCTTGTCGGACACCGAAAGCAGGGCGGTTTCGATTTTCATGGTGAGGGACGGGAGTGGGGCGCGGGCGCCTGTCTCGCTTCAGGTCGGGATGGGAAATCTGTCATGCGGGGCGCGCCAGCGGCCGCCCGCGCGGCGATGCGCTATACCTGGATGTTATGGGCCAGCAGTTTCTTGCGCAGGGTGTTGCGCGTGATGCCCAGCATTTCGGATGCCCGCGACTGGTTGCCGCCGGACCGTTCCAACGCCACTTCGAGGACCGGGCGCTCCACGCAGCGCATCACCATGTCCCACATGTCGTGGGGCTCGGATTCGCCCAAGTCTTCGAAATAGCGCTCCAGGCTGGCGCGCACGCATTCTTCCAGGACATCTTTCTTGCTCATCGGAGTACAGATATTTTTATGTTGGTGTTGAGGCGGTTATGCCGCCAGCAGGGCTTTCGCGACAGGCGCCGGGTTGGGGTTGCCGTCACGGGAAAGATTGAGGAACCATTCCGACACCGCCCGCCACTGGTCGCGGGTGTTGTCGATGAGGTTCATGCGGTCGCGGAACGAGTCCGCGCCCGGCAGGCCGTCCAGATACCATCCTATGTGCTTGCGCGCCGTGCGTACGCCGGTGTGTTCGCCATAGAAGCGGTAGTGGTCGTCGAGATGTTCGAGCAGCAGTTCGCGCATTTCCCCATAGCTGGGAGGGGCCAGTGTTTCGCCCGTGCGCAGGTAATGGTCGACCTCGCGGAAGATCCAGGGACGCCCTTGGGCCGCCCGGCCGATCATGACCGCGTCGGCGCCAGTGTAATCCAGGACGCGCCTGGCCTTTTCGGGCGAGTCGATGTCGCCATTGGCGATCAGCGGAATTTTCAGCTCGGCGCGGACGGCGCGGATAGTGTCATATTCCGCCTCGCCCGTATAGAGGTCGGCGCGGGTGCGTCCATGCAGCGTCAGGGCGGCGATGCCGGCATCCTGGGCCCGTCTGGCCACGCGCAGGGCGTTGCGGCTGTCGCGGTCCCAGCCGGTGCGGGTCTTGAGGGTGACCGGCACCCCCAGCGGCGCGCAGGCCTCGACCACGGCGTCCAGGATGCGGGCGATCAGGTCTTCGTGGCGCAGCAGCGCCGAGCCCGAGGCCACGTTGCAGACCTTTTTCACCGGGCAGCCCATGTTGATGTCGATGATGCGTGCGCCCTTGTGGGCGTTGAACACGGCGGCCTCGGCCATCATGGCCGGGTCGGCGCCGGCGATCTGCACCGAAATGGGGGCGATCTCGCCGTCGTGGTTCAGGCGCCGCGAGGTCTTGACGCTGTCCCACAGCTTCGGGTTGCTGGCGGCCATCTCCGAGACGGCATAACCGGCCCCCAATTTCTTGCAGAGCTGTCGGAAAGGACGATCCGTCACGCCCGCCATGGGCGCGACCAGAACGTTGTTGGGGAGAGTCCACGGGCCGATGCGCATGGTCACATTTTAACCGGCTCGATCGAACCCTCTTTTTTCGTCCGCAACAGCTTGGTAACAGGCCGACAAAAAAGGGAGGATCAGGCCCGGAAACCCTGCAGCAGATGGCGCGCCAGCGGCGCCCGCAGCGGCGCGGCCAGATCCAGGCCCAGCAAGGCCAGGCCACAGGCGTGTTCGACCGGCGCCAGGCCGGTGGCGAAGATGCGCGGCATCAGGTCGGTGACGCTGGCGGTGATGAGCCGGTCGACCTGGCGCGCGCGGGCGAAGTCTTGCAGCGCGTGGGAGGGACTGGCATTTGGCTGCGTCAGCCAGCCGCCCAGGGACTGGGCCAGCCGGGCGGCGTCGCGCAGTCCCAGGTTGAGCCCCTGGCCGGCCACCGGGTGCAGCGTCTGCGCCGCATTGCCGATCACGGCCACGCGGCCTTGCACCAGCCCGCGGCGCGCGCTCAGCGCCAGCGGGAAGACATGGCGCGGCGCCTGGCACGTCAGGCGGCCCAGGCGGTCGCCAAAGGCCGCCGTCAGCGCCTGCGAGAAGGCGGTGTTGTCCAGCGCCGCCAGTTCGGCCGCGCGCTCGGGCGCGCTGCACCAGACCACCGAATAGGCGTCCGCCATCTGCGGATGCGGCAGCAGCGCCAGCGGCCCTTCGGCGGTGAAGCGCTCCCAGGCCCAGCCACGGCGCGGCAGGCTGGCTTGGGTGGTGGTCAGCAGGGCGTGCTGACCGTAGTCGCGGCGCACGTCGCTGCCTCCAGCCCCGTCGGACTGCACGGCGATGCGGCAGGCAAGGGCGCTGTCGCCCTGGCTGATGCGCACGCCGTCGGCGTCCTGGCCGTCGACCACGGCGGGCGGGCCGGACAGTAGCGTGACGCCGCTGGCGGCCACGCATTCCTCCAGCCTGGCGTGCAGCGCCGAGTAGGCGACCACGCAGCCGAGCTGCGGCACGTCGAAGTCGGTGTTGCGGATCACGCTGCGGCCAAGCCGGCCGCGCTGGGAGACGTGGATATTGAGGATGTCCGCCGCCTTGGCGGGCCAGGCGTGCAGCGATTCGAGCAGCACGCGGCTGCCATGGTTCATGGCCAGCACGCGCGGATCGGCCGCGGGAATGGCGGCGGCTGGCGTCACGGGAGCCGGGCTGGCGCCTTGCAGCAGGGCGATGCGGGAGGGGGCCGGCGCCACGCGCGCCAGCATCAACGCCAGGACACGCCCCACGGGGCCGGCGCCGAGAATAGCAATGTCGAAGGCGGAGATAGTCATGCCGGGATTTTACCCGTCCACTACAATCCAGGTCTGCCGGCGCGGCTTGGCGCCCGGGACCCTTCACCGGTTGATTGATATGACGCAGCTCGAGGCTTCTTCTTCGCTGTCCGCCGCAATCCCGCGCCGCCCCCGCGGCAAGGTCGCCGTCGGTCTGCTGGCCTGTCTGTTCGGGTGGCTCGGCGCACATTGGTGGTACCTGGGCCGGCGTTACGCCTGGCTGGTGACGGCGCTGTCCCTGCTCAGCCTGTTCTGCGCGTTCCGCTACTACCCGGTCTGGTACGACAACCCGGCCTTTTTCCTGGTGTTCATTCCCATGATCGACGGCTTCATCGAGAGCGCGGTGTTCTCGCTGATGCCCGACGAGAAGTTCGACCGCCGCTACAACCCCGGATTGCCGCCGTCCCCCAGGACCGGCTGGGGGCCGGTGCTGGTGGCCATCCTGGCCTGCCTGGTGGGCGCCACCGTGTCGATGTTCGCGATCGCGATGGTGGTGGTCTACGTGTGGGTGGCGATGGGCTGGCTGGACGGCCTGACACTGTAGCCCCTCGGGCCGCCCTCACGAGCGTGGCGGAGGCCACGCCGGCCTGCGCGCCGCCCGCTCATTCGCGCATCAGCGCCTCGATCTCGCCGGCCTGCACCGGCACGCCGCGGGTGATCAGCTCGCAGCCCTCGTCCGTCACCAGCGCGTCGTCCTCGGTACGGATGCCGATGTTCCAGTAGGCCTCGGGCACGTCGTCGGCGGGGCGCACATAGATGCCCGGCTCGATCGTCAGCATCATGCCTGCTTCCAGCTTGCGCCACGGGCGTTCCGCACCGGCAGCGCCGCCCGGCTGGCGGTAGTCGCCCACATCGTGCACGTCCAGGCCCAGCCAGTGGCCGGTGCGGTGCATGTAGAAACGGCTGTAGTCGCCCGACTCGATCACGCCATCCAGCGATCCCTTCAGCAGTTTCAGGTCCAACATGCCCTGGGCCAGCACCCGCACCGCGGCGTCATGGCCATCGTTCCAGCCGCGGCCCGGCGCGGTGGCCTGGGCCGCGGCCTCCTGCGCCGCCACCGTCAGGTCGTACAGCGCGCGCTGCGGGCCGCTGTAGCGGCCGTTGACCGGAAAGGTGCGGGTGATGTCGCTGGCGTAGCTGTCGACCTCGCAGCCGGCGTCGATCAGCACCAGGTCGCCGTCGCGCAGCACCGCCTCGCCGGCAGGGTAGTGCAGCACGCAGGCATTGGCCCCGGCCGCGACGATGCTGTTGTAGGCCACCGCCTGCGCGCCATGGCGGCGGAACTCATACAACAGCTCCGCTTCCAGTTCGTATTCGCGCATGCCAGCGCGGGCGGCCCGCATGGCGCGGGCGTGGGCGCCGGCGGAGATCTTGGCGGCGCGCCGCATCGCGGCGATCTCGCTGGCGTCCTTCACCAGCCGCATCTCGGCCAGGATCGGCCGGATGTCCTGCTGCCGCATGGGAGGCTGATGGCCGCCGCGGCTGGCCTCGCGCGCCGCCGCCAGCCAGCGGTGCAGCCGGCCGTCGGTGCGCTTGTCGCCGGCCAGTGGTGCATACAGGGTCGGTTGGTCCAGCAGCAGCTTGGGCACCAGTTCGTCGAGCGCGTCCAGCGCATGCGCGTCGTCGAAGCCGAAATGCTCGGCCGCGGCCTCCGGGCCGAAGCGCCGTCCCTCCCAGATCTCGTGCTCGATATGGCGCGGGCGGCAGAACAGCAGGGCGCGGTCGGTGGCGCCGGCGATCAGCACCAGCCACGCGCCGGGCTCGGTAAAGCCGGTCAGGTAGAAGAAGTCGCTGTCGTGCCGGTAGGGGTATTCGGCGTCGCGGTTGCGGATGGCTTCGGGCGCGGTGGCCAGGATGGCGATGCCGCCGCCATCGGCGCGCATCCGCGCCATCAGGCGCTGGCGGCGGGCGGCGAAGGGGGCGATATCGGTGGGAGGCAGGCTCATGGGCAGGGGGCGCAGGGCCCGGCGGGAAACGGTGGTGCCACTTACTTTACTCGCCGTGCCGCCAATACGACAGTCCGGCGGCATTCACGCGCGCGCCGCGGGGATTCTCTGGACGGTCATGGCCGGGCTGCTACAATCGCGGCTCTGTCATTGGGGAGTAGCCATCCTTTGTCCCCAAAGGAGTTAGCGTCAACAGACTTGGTGGTCCGGTATCGCGTAGCGGTTTCCAGGACTCCATGGCGCTAACGGTCTCCGTGCCGCGGTACGCCCGCGCATGGATCAGCCAGGCGAGACCTTTGGCCGCGCAGCGTTCACCCTTGGCCGGGCGAGCCGTTGCGTCGCGCCAATTGGTTTCTGCTCGTCCGGCTCGCCTATATGTTGCTCACCCTGTTCCTGTTTTTCCTGTCCGCGGCAGTGATCTATCTTGCCTGCGAATTCTTCGTCAATGGCGTCGAATGGGTCGGACACCGCTTCCAGCTCGGCGCCACCGCCACCGGCACCGTGCTGGCGGCATTCGGCACTGCGTTGCCTGAAAGCGCGGTCACGTTCATGGCCGTGGTGTTCGGCGACACGCCCGAGCAAAAGGACATCGGCGTCGGCGCGGCCATGGGCGGCCCGCTGGTGCTGGCGACGCTGGCCTACGCGGTGGTCGGCCTTGCCTTGTGGCGCGCCCGTCGCGGGCAGTCCACGCAAGCCAACTGTATCAACGCGGACCAGCGCCGGCTGGCCCGCGACCAGGCCTGGTTCATGGGCATCTTCGTCTTCAAGGTCGGGCTGGGCCTGCTGGCGTTCGCCTGGAAGCCCTGGCTGGGCATCCTGTTCCTGGCCACCTACGGCCTGTATGTCAAGCGCGAGCTGAGCAACGACGAGGATTGCATCGACTGCGAAGATCTCGAGCCGCTCAAGCTGCGGCCGCGCGACGACAACCCTTCGATGTTCTGGGCGGCGACGCAGACGCTGCTGGCGTTGGTCGTGATCGCCGGCGCCTCGCACGTATTCGTCAACCAGATCGAACTGCTGGGCATCGCCATGGGCGCGTCGCCGCACGTGGCCGCGCTGCTGCTGGCGCCGGTGGCCACCGAACTGCCGGAAATCATGAACGCGCTGATCTGGGTGCGCCAGGGCAAGGAACGCCTGGCGCTGGCCAACATTTCCGGCGCCATGATGATCCAGGCCACCATTCCCAGCGCGCTCGGCATCTTCCTCACGCCGTGGCTGCTCGACGGCCCGCTGCTGGCCGCCGGCCTGTTCACCATGCTGTCCATCGGGCTGCTGTGGCTGCGCTTCCGCCGCGCTGGCATGAGCGTGCCGGCGCTGTCGGCGGCGGGCGGCTTCTATGCCCTGTTCGCGGCCTATCTGGGCTGGCATTTCTACGCCTGAGGGCGCAACGGCGCGCGGCCCGCCGGGCCCGCGCCGGGTTGCACAAAAAGCAATTTTTGTGCCGGAAAACCTTGTCCATCAGTGGAAACCCGCGTAAAATTCTGCCCGTTATCCATCCCAGGAGCAGTCTTCGTGAATACCGATTCCGGCGAAAGTAGTCGATCTTGCATCGACGCCGCTGTTTGACAGGTCCACGCAGAACTCCGTCTGCCGCAACCTGTTGAGCAGGTTGCGGTTGTATCCCAAGCCCCGGGCTTCTTTCCGGGCAGCAGTGCAGGCCCACGGCTTGCCGGGATTCTCCCCAACGTAAACCGCCAGAACCGCCGCTAGTCGCAGCGCCCGCGTTCGTGCACGCCTTTTTCGTGCCCGCCCGCCATGCGCCGTGTGCCTGCGTGCGCGCGTATGCGCGAAAGCCGCTCCCCATTACGCAATGGAGGTCGCTATGCGTTTCTTCGACTTGTTCCTGCGCCGCGCCGGCGTCGACCGCGCCACCGCCCTGGGCCGCCGCCGCGGCACCTCGCGCCTGACGGTCATCTGCCCGCGCGATGAACTGGGCGCCCTGCGCAAGCAGATCTGCCTGGACTTCAGCGCCGCCGGGCTCGATGTATCGCAAGTACAGATCGACCAGGGGCGCGACCCCGGCATGGCCTCGGCCTGCATCACCGTGAATTGCCCGCCCGAGCTGCGTGGCGAACTGATGTCGCAAGCGCGTCGGCTGAGCGCCAACCCCGCCGTGCGCCACGTCCATTTCGGCGCGCAACCGCTGGCGGCCTGAATCCGCCCGTCATTTCCCAGGAGAGACCATGCCCAGTGCCTTAGACCCCGAGCCTCGATTGCGCCACGTGCGCGGCGCCGGCCTGCCTGTCTGACCTGTCTTCTCCCTTGCGAGCCGACTGGCCGGAGAGTCACCCGGTCTAGTACGGAATCCGCAGCCCTGAACCCCCGGCCAGGCCCGCTCGACGCGCGCCGGTTCCGCCGGCCCCGGTTCTTCCGCTAGTTTCCCGTTCCGCCTTCCGCACCCGGCGCGCCTCGACGCGATCCGGACACCGGCAACATCGCCCCGGTGCCTGCGCACGCCTGTACGTGGCGGAAACGGCCTGCTCTGCGCAGGCCGCGGCCCCGTGCTGCCCGCGCAAAGGCATGGCGGCGGCCAGCCCGTGTCTTCCAGAACAACATCAATAACGGGAACACTCCGATGTTCAAATTCCTGAAGACCTTCTTTTCCTCCGCCGCCGGGCTGCGGCGATCGGGGCGCCATTTTCGGCGTTCCCCCATGCTGGAGCAGGGCGGCGCGCAACTTGCCACCGCGGCCGATTCTTCTGATGCCGCGCGCCGCGCCAACCGTCGCATGCTCGATGTGGCGCGCATGGATTTCGATGCGCTGTTCTCGATGTTCCGCAGCGGCCGCGGCGGCCTGTCCGAAGTCCAGGCCGATGAGGCCCGCGCGCGCTATGGCGCCAACGAAGTCGACCACGAAAAGCCGCTGACCTGGTACGCCCATCTGTGGCAATCGTTCCGCAACCCCTTCAACCTGCTGCTGACCGGCCTGGCCTCGCTGTCGTGGGTCACCGATGTGTACATGGCCGAGCCCGACGACCAGTCGTGGAAGGGCGTCATCATCATCGGTTCGATGGTGGTGATCTCGACGCTGCTGCGCTTCGTGCAGGAGCGCCGTTCCAACCGCGCCGCCGAGGCCCTGAAGGCGATGGTGCAGAACACCGCCACGGTGCTCCGCAGCGACGCCGCCGGCGTGGCCGAGGGCGACGCGCGGCGCTTTTTCGGCGCCACGCTGCATGCCTCGGGGTCGCGCCAGATCGAGGTGCCGCTGGCCGAGCTGGTGCCGGGCGACGTGGTGCTGTTGTCCGCGGGCGACATGATCCCGGCCGACTGCCGCATCCTGGGCGCCAAGGACCTGTTCGTGGCCCAGGCGGCCCTGACCGGCGAATCGCTGCCGGTCGAGAAATACGCTGTGCAGCGCGACGGAACCGCCAATGCGCTGGAACTGGAGAACATGGCCTTCATGGGCACCAACGTGGTCAGCGGCTCCGGCACCGCCCTGGTGGTGGCGACCGGCGCCGGCACCTACTTCGGCCAGCTGGCCGGGCGGGTGACCCAGACTTCGCGCGTGCCGACGCAGTTCCAGCAGGGCATCAACCGGGTCAGCTGGGTGCTGATCCGCTTCATGCTGGTGATGGCCCCCATCGTGCTGCTGATCAACGGTTTCACCAAGGGCGACTGGCTCGAGGCGCTGCTGTTCGCGCTGGCCATCGCCGTCGGCCTGACACCGGAAATGCTGCCCATGATCGTCACCGCCACGCTGGCCAAGGGCGCGGTGCGGATGTCGCGGCGCAAGGTGGTGGTCAAGCGGCTCGACGCGATCCAGAACCTGGGCGCCATGAACGTGCTGTGCACCGATAAGACCGGCACCCTGACCCAGGACCGCATCGTGCTCGAACGCCACACCGACGTGTATGGCGCCACCAGCGACGATGTGCTGGCCTACGCCTACCTCAACAGCTATTACCAGACAGGCCTGAAGAACCTGCTCGACGTGGCCGTGCTGCGCCACGCCGAAGTGGAACGCAAGCTGGACCTGGCCGCCCGCTACCGCAAGATCGACGAAATCCCCTTCGACTTCTCGCGGCGGCGCATGTCGGTGGTGGTGAGCGAAACCGAAAATGGCCGCGAACACCATGAGCTGATCTGCAAGGGCGCGCTGGAGGAAATGCTGTCGGTATGCACCCGCCTTCGGGTGGGCAGCGACGTGCACCTGCTGACCGACGCACGGCGCGCCGATATCCGCCGCGTGACAGCCGATCTGAACCGTGACGGATTGCGCGTGATCGCGGTAGGCGTGCGTGAACTGCCGCCCACGCAGCAGGCCTACGGCGTGGCCGACGAGGCCGACCTGGTGCTGGTTGGCTATATCGCCTTCCTCGATCCTCCCAAGGAATCGACCGGCCCGGCCCTGGCCGCCTTGCGCGACTCCGGCATCGAGGTCAAGGTCCTGACCGGCGACGTCGAGCTGGTGACCCAGAAGGTGTGCCGCGAAGTCGGCTTCGAGGTCCGCAAGGTCTACCTGGGTGCCGATATCGAGGCCATGGACGACAGCCGGCTGGCCGTGGCGGTGCGCGAGGCCAACGTATTTGCCCGGCTTACGCCGGCGCACAAGGAGCGCATCGTGCGCGTGCTGCGCGCCCAGGGCAATACCGTTGGGTTCATGGGGGACGGCATCAATGATGCGCCCGCCCTGCGCGCCGCGGACGTGGGCATTTCGGTGGACTCGGCGGTCGATATCTCCAAGGAAGCCGCCGACATCATCCTGCTGGAGAAAAGCCTGATGGTGCTGGAAGACGGCGTGATCGAGGGCCGCAAGACCTTCTGCAACATGCTCAAGTACCTGAAGATGACCGCCAGCTCCAACTTCGGCAACGTCTTCTCGGTGCTGGTGGCCAGCGCCTTCCTGCCATTCCTGCCGATGTTGCCGATCCATCTGTTGCTGCAGAACCTGATGTACGACGTTTCGCAGACCGCCATCCCGTTCGACAATGTCGACGAGGAGCTGCTGAAGAAACCGCAGCAATGGGATCCCGCCGGGCTCGGCCGCTTCATGGTGTTCTTCGGGCCGATCAGCTCCATCTTCGACATCACCACGTACGCCCTCATGTGGTACGTATTCCAGGCCAACGCGCCCGAGCATCAGACGCTGTTCCAGTCGGGCTGGTTCGTCGAAGGCCTGTTGTCGCAGACGCTTATCGTGCATATAATCCGCACACGCAAGATTCCGTTCCTGCAGAGTCGCGCCGCCTGGCCGTTGATGGCGATGACGATGATGGTGGTCGGGCTGGGGCTGTTCCTGCCATTCTCGCCCCTGGCCGGTTACTTCCAGCTGCAGGCGCTGCCATGGAGCTATTTCCCCTGGCTGGCCGGTATCCTGCTGAGCTATTGCGTGCTGACCCAATTGCTCAAGGGCATCTGGGTACGCCGCTACGGCTGGCAATAGTCAACATTGATCTATCGGGCGGCGGGGCCGGGTCCCGCCGCGGATACAGGAGATAAGCATGAGAATCTCGACTGTTGCCACCACGCTGGTGGCGAGCGCGGCCTGTTGGCCGTTGGTGGTCTGCGCGGCCGGCGACGGCCCCGGCGTGCAACTCTATGGCGTGGTCGATGCGGGCATCGCCACCACCCATACCTCAGGGCAGGGCACGCACAATGGCGTGCTCAATGGCGGGCTGACCGATTCGCTGTGGGGACTGCGCGGCTCCGAGGATCTGGGCGATGGCTGGGCCACCCGCTTCCAGCTGGAAAGCGGCTTCGATCCTGCCACTGGCAAGCGCGCCGACGACGATCGCCTGTTCAATTACGGCGCCTGGGTCGGGTTGGCCCATGAGCGCTATGGCGACCTGCGCCTGGGGCGCCAATACACCGTCGGCAAGACCTACGGCAACGCGCTGGAGCTGGCGTCCTGGAAGGAAATGGGCATGGGCGCCACCTTCAAGGCCTCGGACAACTATCAATTCAGCAACCTGGTGAACTACTACACCCCCACCTGGCAGGGTTTCCAGGCCGGCATCGGCTATTCCTTCGACGCTGACGGCCGCGACCGTTTCAAGACGGCGGCCAATAACCGCGCACTGAGCCTGGGCCTGAAGTACGAGGACGGCCCCCTGCTGGCGGTGGCCACCTGGGACCAGCTGCGCCTGGCCGAGCCGCCGGCGGGCCAGGCGGGACGGCCCCAGGCGGTGCAACTGGGGGCGTCCTACGACTTCGAGGTCGTCAAGGTATCGGTGGCCTGGTCCCGCCAGCGCAACGGTTATGTCGGGCTGGACGGCGGCGATCCCGACAGCCTGGGCCAGAACCTGGGGCCGGCGGCCTTCGCGCGCGGCGGCGCCGTCAACGCCTGGCTGCTGGGCGCCAGCGTGCCGCTGGGCCATGGCGCCGTGGTGGCGCAGTGGTCGCTGGCGCGCCCCGACTGGAAATGGGAGGATGGGTCGACGGCGCGCAATGCGCAATTGGTGACATTGGGGTATACGTATAACGTGTCGCCGCGCACCACGCTCTATGCGTTCGCCGGCTATGCGTCCAATTACACCCTGGACAACCAGTTCGACCCTGGCCATTCCCACACCTCGCGCTTCGGTACGGGCATTTCGCACCGGTTCTGAGCCGCATGGGGGGCAGCCGGGTCCACTACAATCGACCCGGCAGCGAGTTCCGGCCCGTCCAGGCCGGGGCCCGCCACGCCCCCGTCGGCATTTTCCGGATGACCCGCATGGACAGTCTCGAATGGCTCATACCCTGGGAGTTCTCTCCCACGCTGGTGGCCTCCTTCCTGGTGGCCATCGTGCTGTTCGTGCGCGGCCAGCGCGTGCACCACGTCACGGGCGCGCGCCGCGTGCTGTTCTGGGCGGGCATGGTGCTGCTTTACCTCTCTATGCACACGCGCCTGGATTATTACGCCGAACGCATGTTCTTCATCCACCGCATCCAGCACCTGGTGTTGCACCATCTGGGGCCGCTGCTGGTGATGGCGGCGTTTCCCGGGCAGGTCATGCGGGCCGGGCTGCCGATGCGCTGGCGCGTGCGCCTGCGTGACTTCCTGCGCACCGGCGCCGGCCGCGCCACGGTGGCAGTCCTGACCCACAGGATCTTCGTTCCCGCGCTGTTCGTGTTCCTGGTGCTGGTCTGGCTGATCCCGTCGGTGCAATTCTATTCCATGCTCGACTGGCGCCTGTATCGCCTGATGAACTGGTCGGTGGTGATCAGCGGCTTCATGTACTGGAACCTGATCCTGGACCGCCGTCCCGCGCCGCCGGCCGCGATGACGCCGGGCGGCCGCGTGATCTCGCCGATCCTGACGATGCTGCCGCAGATGGTGGCGGGGGCCGTCATCGCCTTCACCGAAAGCGACATCTATCCCTTGTTCGAACTGTGCGGCCGCGCCATCGCCATGTCGGCGCAGACCGACCAGACCATCGGCGGACTGACCATGTGGATTCCCGCCGCCCTGGTCGAGGTGATCGGGCTGATGGTGGCGCTGGGCACGCTGATGCGCCTGTCGGCCAAGGGCCGCTTGCGCAAGGCCGATCGCGATGCCCTGGCGCGGGCCAGGGCGCGCCGCCGCGCGGCGTCTGCGTAGAACACGCGATATCGGAGGCGCCCCGCGCGAGGTGGCGACCGCTCCGGGGGAGGGTTGCCGCCGCCGGTCGATGCGCGGCGGCGGGTAGTCAAGCCGGCGCGCGTGGCCGCCGTGTCATTCCGGCAGCAGGCCGTGGTATTTTCTGCCGAGCGCCACGGTGGCCTGGAACATGCCAGCCTTGTTGCCGCAGTCATAGCGCGTGCCGTCGTAGCGGTGCGCATACACCGCGCGTTCGCGCATCATCGAGGCGATGCCGTCGGTCAGCTGGATCTCGTTGCCAGCGCCCATCTTGGTCGAACGCAGGTGGTCGAAGATGGCGGCTTCCAGCACGTAGCGTCCCACCACCGCCAGGGTCGAGGGAGCGGCTTCGGGGTCGGGCTTTTCAACGATGTGGGTGACGCGCTCGGTGCGGCCATCGCCCTGGCCCTCACGGGTGGCGACGATGCCGTATTTGCGCGTGTCCGCGCGCGGCACGTCCTGTACCCCCAGCACGCTGGCGTTTTGCGCAATGGCGATATCCACCAGCTGCTTCATGGCCGGCGTGTCGGCGTCGATCAGGTCATCGGCCAGCAGCACGGCGAACGGTTCGTCGCCCACCGCCGGCGCGGCCGACAGCACGGCGTGGCCCAGGCCCAGCGGCGCCGATTGGCGGATATAGAGGCAATTGACGTGGGCGGGTAGAATGCCCCGCACCATGGCAAGAAGCTCGTGCTTGCCCTTGCTTTCGAGGTCGGATTCCAGTTCGGGCGCGGAGTCGAAATGGTCTTCGATGGCCCGCTTGTTGCGACCGGTAACGAAAATCAGGTCGGTGATGCCGGCGGCCACGGCTTCTTCGACAGCGTACTGGATCAACGGCTTGTCGACGACGGGCAGCATTTCCTTGGGCATCGCCTTGGTGGCGGGCAGGAAGCGCGTGCCCATGCCGGCGACGGGAAAAACGGCTTTACGGACGGGACGCATTGAAACCTCGTTGGGGGTATCGATGAAACATTTTAAGCGCATCGCTATCATAGGCTCATGAACCGCAGGAAAATGCCATCCATTTGCTCGATTGCGCAGCGGGGCGCGATCATCGGAATCTGTGCCGCGCTGGCGTTGCCGGCCTTGCCGGCAACCGCCTGGGCCCAGCCGGTGGGGCTGCCCTCGATGGGCGCGGCTTCCGCCGCGGACCTGTCGCCCGCGCTGGAGCGCAGCCTTGGCGAAGCCATCATGTCGCAGGGGCGGCGCGACCCGACCTACGTCGACGATCCCGAACTCAGCCAGTACCTCACCACCATGGGGCGCAAGCTGGCGGCGTTCTCGCCCGGCGCGGTGCCGGACGTCGAGATGTTCGGCGTGCGCGATCCCGAAATCAACGCCTTCGCCATGCCGGGCGGCTTCATTGGCGTCAACACCGGCCTGATCGTTTCCTCCGGCAGCGAATCCGAACTGGCGGCGGTGCTGGCGCACGAAATCGGCCACGTGGTGCAGCGCCATATCGCGCGCGGCATGACGCAGCAGAACCAGAACAGCATGGTCATGCTGGCGAGCCTGGCGGGCGCGCTGCTGGCGGCGCTGGCCGGCGGCGGCGGCAACCTGGCGATGGGCGTGGCCGCGTTCGGCCAGGCCGCCGCCATCAACCGCCAATTGGGCTTCTCGCGCGACGCCGAACGCGAGGCCGACCGCGCCGGCTTCACCATGCTGACCAAGGCCGGCTACGACGCCCAGGGCATGGCGCAGATGTTCTCGCGCCTGATGAACGCCTCGCGCCTGAACGAAGGGGCGGGCGGGGGTTCCTGGGCCAGTACCCACCCGCTGTCCATTGAACGCATGTCCGACGTGCAGAACCGGGTGCGCTCGCTGCCGGTCTCGCGCCATGTCGATAGCGACGACTTCTGGTACATCCGCGCCAAGATGCGCGTGGTGCAGGGGCGCGACGCGGTCAGCCTGCGCACCGCCGGCCAGCAGCTGCAGGACGAGGCCCAGGCGTTGTCCGGCGTGCGCCGCTCGGCCGCCTATTACGGGCTGGCCCTGCAGGCTTTCCAGCGCAACAGCCTGGACGAGGCCGACCGCCAGCTCGCCCAGGCCCAGGCCGACGGCCGCGATTCGCCGCAGATGGCCAAGCTCGCCGTCGATATCGCGCTGGCGCGCAAGGACAACCGGCGCGCGCAGGACCTGGCGCAAGCCGCCACCCGTCGCTGGCCTGAGCAGCGGGCCTTGGGCATCGCCTACGCCACGGCGCTGCAGGCCAACGGCCGCCACGCCGAAGCGCAAGACTACCTGCGCGCCAAGATCAAGCAGTGGGGGGCGGACGAACCCAGTCTCTACCAGATGCTGGCGCAGAGCGAGGAACGCACCGGCAAGCCGGTGCAGGCGCGCCGCGACCTGGCGCGCTACTACGTCATGACTGGCGCTTTCGCCGCGGCGGAATCGCAACTGCAGCAGGCGCGCGGCATGTCCACCGACTTCTACGAGCAATCGCAGATCGACGTGCAGATCAAGGAAGTCAAGGACAAGCTGGCCGAAGAGCGCCAGCTGCTGGAACGCTTCAAGTCGGGCTGACGCCGGGCCGACCCGAGCCAGGAGGCGCCGCGGCGCCTACAGCCCGGTCTCGAAGAAGCGGCCCAGCCGCTGCGGCAGCCAGCCCAGGTGGGCCGGAAAGGCGCCCGTCGGGAAGCCCGCATGGCCGCCGTCGGTGGGCTGGTGCAGCAGGATGCTGGACGAACACTCGTCCGGCTTGGGCAAGGCGCTGGCCGGAATGAATGGATCGTTCAGCGCATTCAGCACCAGCGTCGGCACCGAGATGCGCGGCAGCCAGGGCTTGCTGGAGGCGCGCGTCCAGTAGTCGAGCGCATTACGAAAGCCATGCATGGGCGCGGTGTAGGCGTCATCGAAGTCGCGCAGGTCGCGCGCGTGGGCGATGCGCATCACGTCGATGGCGCCAGGGTAGCGGTGGGCCTTCTCCAGCACCTTGTGCTTGAGGGTCTTGAGAAAGTGGTTGGTGTAGACCTTGCGGTTGAAGAATCCGGTCGACAGGGTCTTGCCGCAGGCCACCAGGTCCAGCGGCACCGAGACGCCCGCGCAGGCGGTCAGCCAGCCGGTGTCTTCCTGGTGCTCGCCCAGGTATTTCAGCAGCGCATTGCCACCCAGCGACACGCCCACGGCGTGCCAGCGCGCATGCGGGATGCGGTTGCGCACGGTGTTCAGCAGGAAGCCGACCTCGGCCGAATCGCCCGAGTAATAGGCCCGCGCCAGGCGGTTGGGCACGCCGGAGCAACCGCGGAAATGCGCGATGACGACGATCCAGCCGCGCGCCCGGAAGTGGTGCGCAATGGATTGGGCATAGCGGCTGTTGCTGCCGCCCTCCAGGCCGTGGAACAGCAACAGCGCGGGTGTGTCGGCCGTCTGGGGCAAGGACTTCCAGTCGGCCTCGGTCATCCAGCGCGCGGCCGCGGTCTTGCCGTTGGCCACGGGCTGCTGGCCGCTCACGGGCGCGCCGTCGGCGGCCTTGTGCGGAAACAGCCCCGGCCCGGTCCAGTCGAAATCGACGAAATCCGTGTCGGGCGTCTCGACCCGGTCGCGCACGAAGGCGATGCGGTGGTACTGCGCGAACAGCGCGGCGTACACCGTCTGGGCATCGCCTCCGGGCAGCCAGGAGGGAACAGGACAGGGGGTGGTATCGAAACGTGCAGCAGCCAAAGTCGACCCGAGATCAGTGCAGCATGTCGGGCACGTCGTGCAAGTCGAGCACCCCGGCTTCGGTGGGCGCCGACGAGGCGTGGTGCATGACCATGCGCCAGCCCGTGGGGCCCTTGTGATAGATGTTGGTGGCGTAGCAGTTGGCGAACTGCGTGCCTTCCCGCGTGCGCACCGCCACCTGCTCGACCAGCACGTGCACCGCGCACATCATGCTCAGCATGACCAGGGGGCGCAGCGGCCGGATGTGCAGCGGGCCATTCGCCAGCACGTGCTGCCAGGACTCGTGCACGGCCGAGTGGCCGACGAGGCGCAGGCCTCCCGGGTGGATGCAGACGACTTCCTCGTCGTCCGCCCACACTTGCATCAGGCGGACGGTGTCCCCCTGCTCAAGGGCTTCATAGAACGCGTGTTCTGCTTCTTCGGGCGTGGCGAACATGATGGCGGGACGGATGGCTGTTGAGCGGCGATTCTCAGTGGTGGCCGTGCAGCACGGTGCCCGGCTTGAGCTTGTATTCGGCGCCGCAGTAGGCGCAGCGCGCCGAACCGGTGCGGGCGACGTCCAGGAAGACGCGCGGGTGCATGCTCCACAGCGGGGCCTTCGGACCCGGACAGAACACAGGCAGGTCTTCGGCGCCGACTTCGATGACTTCGTGGGGGGCGGCGGCCGGGGCAGCGGCGGTCATGGAATTTCCTGAATAAAAGATACCGGTGATACGGTGGGTTGGGGCAGTAGTGCCGCCCTGCCGGGCAGGGCGGCGCGAATCAGACTTTGCTCAGCCAGTGATGGTACTTCGGGTTGCGGCCATTCACCATGTCAAAAAACGCCTTCTGCAGCTTCTCGGTGATGGGGCCGCGCCGGCCCGAGCCGATCTGGCGGTTGTCGACCTCGCGGATCGGCGTGACTTCGGCGGCGTGCCGGTGAAGAAGGCCTCGTCGGCGATGTAGACGTCGTCGCGGGTCAGCCGCTTGGTCACCACGCGCAGGCCGAAATCGGCCGCCAGGGCGTGGATGGTGGAACGGGTGATGCCGGTCAGGGCGGAGGCGATCTCGGGTTCGCACAGCACGCCGTCCTTGACCAGGAAGAGGTTTTCGCCAGAGCCTTCGGCCACGAAGCCTTCGGTGTCCAGCAGCAGGGCCTCGTCGTAGCCGTCCTGCAGGGCCTCGGTGTTGGCCAGGATCGAGTTGGCGTAGGTGGTGGCAACCTTGGCGCGCGGCATGGTTACGTTGACGTGCTGGCGGGCGAACGACGACACCTTGACCCGGATGCCCTGCGACAGGGCCTCCTCGCCCAGGTAGGCGCCCCAGGGCCAAGCGGCGATCGCCACGTGCACCTTGGCGCCCTTGGGCGACACGCCCATCTTTTCGGGGCCGTAGAACACCAGCGGGCGCAGGTAGCAGGATTCGAGCTGGTTCTCGCGCACCACCGTCCGCTGGGCCTCGTTGATCGTGTCGCGATCAAACGGCATGGGAATCTGGTAGATGTGCGCCGAATTGAACAGGCGATTGGTGTGGTCTTCGAGGCGGAAGATGGCGGTGCCGATCTCGGAGCGGTAGGCGCGCACGCCTTCGAATACCGACAGGCCATAGTGCAGGGAGTGCGTCAGGACGTGCGTGGTCGCGTCGCGCCAGGGCACGAGCTTGCCGTCATACCAGATGAAGCCATCGCGGTCAGCCATCGACATGGTCTGCTCCCTCAATAAACCCGAGGGCCGTATTGTATCAAGCGACGAGGTTACAATAATGGTCCATTCGTGCACCGGCACGGTGCCTGCGGGAGTTCGCAGGCCCGGCGGGCGAGCAGCTTGTCGTGCGGTTCCTTCCCCACAGAGTGTCCATGTCGTTCCGTTCGAATCCCCAGGGGCTCGCCGTTGTCCTCTGAGTCCGCGTTTCCCGAAACCGAAGACCACCGGGAGGTCCGTCAGGAGCGCGTGGCCGCCTTCCGCGCCGGCGTGCATGCCATCGTGCCCGCCCTCATCGCCACGGCGACGTGGGGCCTCGTGACCGGCGTGGCCATGGTCAAGTCGGGCCTGACCGAATCCATGGCGCTGGCGATGACCCTGTTGCTGTACGCCGGCTCGGCCCAGCTCACGTCCCTGCCGCTGATCGCCACCGGTGCGCCGCTGTGGCTGATCTTCGCCGCCGGCTGCGTGGTCAACCTGCGCTTCCTGATCTTCGGCGCGGCGTTGCAACCCTATTTCCGCCACCTGTCCTGGCCCAAGCGCCTGGGGCTGGGCTACTTCACCACCGACATGGGCTTTGTGCTGTTCATGCCGCGCTTTGGCGACGCGGCCGAGCGCGGCACCCGCGAACAGCTCTGGTACTTCATCGGCACCATTGCCCCGGGTTGGTTCGTCTGGCAGACCTCGTCGATCGTCGGCATCTACCTGGGCACCATGGTGCCCACGGGCTGGTCGCTGGACTTCGCGGCGGTGCTGGCGCTGCTGGCCATCACGGTGCCGCTGGCCAATTCCAAGCCCATGCTGATCTCGATGCTGGCCGCGGGCGTGGTCGCCTGGACCGGCCAGGTGCTGCCGCTGCGGCTGGGCCTGGCGGCGGCGGTCATCGCCGGCGTGGTGGCCGGCATGTGGGCCGAACGCTTCTTCAAGGCGCGCGCATGACCCTCTGGCCCTCCGAAATCTACGTCTATTCGGCGATCCTGCTGCTGGCGTTGTGCAGCGTGCTGACGCGCGCCGGCTTCATGCTGTTTGGCGACTATATTCCGCTGCCCGATGGCGTGCGGCGCGCCCTGCGCTATGCGCCCGCCGCCGCGCTCACCGCCATCGTGGTGCCCGATCTGCTGCCCTGGAAGGCGGGGCTGGGGCCGATCTTCGACTACAAGCTGGTCGCCGGCATTGTCGCCATCCTGGTATTCCTGCGCACCCGCAGCGCCGTGCTGGTCATCGTGGTCGGCATGCTGGTGCTGTGGGGGTTGCGCTGGCTGGCGGGGTGACGGCGGTCATCCGCCCAGCGCGGCGGCGGCTTCCATTTCGGATTTCAGGCCGCTGAGGAAATAGCGTTTGAGGATCAGCCTGGGCAGCAGCCGCAAGGCCGTATTGCGCAGGCCGAAAGCGAGTGCGGATTCCGGGACATAGACCGGGGCCAGCTTGCGGCTGCGCTGCTGCAGGCTTTCGATCACTGGCCGCAGCCGCCGCTCGTGGGCGGCCAGGGCCTGTTCAATCGGCAGCCTGCCCAATTCCTGCGCGAGCACGTAGGCGCCAGCCAATGCCATCCCCGCGCCCTGTCCAGAAATAAGGGACAGGCTATGCGCGGCGTCACCCGCCAGCAGGATGCGGCCGCGGTGCCAACAGGGCAGTTCGACCAGCGCCAGGTCGTCCATGACGATGGGCGTGTCGTGCGCCAGCATGGCCAACTGACGCCCGACTTCCGCGTGTGTGTCGCGGGACAGTTCGCGCAGCAGGCCAAGCCGTTGCGGCGCCGCGACCCAACCGTGTTCATGGCTGCGCCAAACGTGCAAGGCCGCTTTGCGGCCGCCGCCGAGCCCGTGGTATTCCACCTGGTGGCCGGGGGCTGCGTAGGACACGAAGTCCCGCGCCATGCCAGTGTCGTCCACGGAGTCGTAGGCGGCGTAGCGATAACCCAGCGTGGACAGCGGGGGATCGTCGGCGCCGAACACCTGGGCGCGCAATGCCGAGCGCACACCGTCCGCCCCGACCAGGAGGTTGGCGCGCAATTGACTGCCATCCGACAGCGTGATGTCCACGCCGCCGGGGTCCTGGGTACAGTGGGCGACAGTGGTCGCCAGCCGGATCTCGGCGTGGTCGCGCACCGCCTCATGCAGGACCTGCACCAGATCCGTGCGGCGCAAGGTGATCCAGTCCAGATCCTTCAATAATTCGCGATAGCGGATCCGCATGACTTCGCGGCCCCGGCGGTCGCGGTAGATGTTTTCGCCGATCTCGCGCTCCACCGCGCGCAGCGCCGGTACCAGGTCCATGCGGCGCGCGGTCAGCAGCCCCGGACCGGACAGGCCCATCATGTAGCCGCCGTCGCGCAGGTGCGCGGCGCGTTCCGCGATGACGGTGCGCCAGCCGTGCCGCGTCAGCCACCAGGCGCAGGCCAGCCCGGCAACGCCGGCGCCGGCGATGACCACGGTGCGTTCAGACATGTTCGTTCTCCGGGGAAAAGGGCGGCGCCAGGCGCCGCATCAGGGCAGGGAGGGCGAGCACCCCGGCAGCGCCGAAGGCCGCCGCCGCGCCGAAGCAGACGCCATAGCCCCAGTGCTGCGCCAGCCAGCCGGCGGCCACGCCGCCGATCGTGGCGATCATGGCGTCCGCGCACTGGAACAGGGTGAAGTCGACGCCGGCCTGCGCTGGCGAGGCCCGGCCCATGAGGAAGGCGTACAAGGCCACGAAGCCGGTGGCCGCCGTTGCCGCTTTCAGCAATGCCAGCGCCACCAGCCACTGCGGGCCGGCATGCGGCGGCCAGGATGACGCCAGCACGGCGGCCAGGAAGAGGACCAGCGCCGTGGTCTGCAGGGCCAGGGCCACCACCACCGCCCGCGCCGCCGCGAGGCGCTGCAGGATCAAGGCGCCGAGCAGGGTGCCAGCCAGGCCCGCCACGACCGCGCCGGCGCCATTGATCCAGCCCACCGACGCCAGCGGCACGCCGCGGTCGAGCAGCAGCAGGGGCGTCATGCCATAGGCCAGCCGGGAGCCGGCCTGGAACACGATCGTGATGATCAGGCCCAGACGCACGTCGGGACGGCCCAGCGCATGCGCCAGGCTGGGGCGGTGCGCGGACGGATGGGCCGCGCGCGCCGGTTCGCGCACCAGCGCGAATGGCAGCGTCAACAGCAGGACCAGTCCGCCCATGGTGGCCGCCGCCACGCGCCAGCCGTGGCTGCCTGCCAGGACGACGAACAGCCCGGCGCCCAGGAACATGCCCAGGTAGCTGGAGCCGACCTGGGTGGCGTTGCCCCAGCCGCGCCGGTTCTCCGCCAACTGTTCGACGGCGAACGCGTCGCCGGCGATGTCCACCGTGGCCGCGGTCAACGAGATCAGGCCCAGGATGGCCAGCAGCACAGGCATGGCGGGCTGGCCCAGGCCCGCCAGCAGGAACAGCAGCGCGGCCAGCAACCATTGCCCGGGCAGCACGATGCGGCGGGTGCGCCGCTCGGCCTGCCCCGCCGGCAGCCGGTAGCGTTCGATCCAAGGCGACCACAGGAACTTCAATGCCCAAGGCAGGAACGCCAGGTTGGCCAGGCCGATCTGGGCCAGCGGCGCGCCGCCGTCGCGTAGCAGCGCGGGCACGCCCTGGAAGGCGATGCCGCTCACCAGGCTCTGGGCCATGCAGATGCCGCCGATGGCGGCGATTACCTGCGCCGTCGGCAGGCGCGCGGGCACGTCTGGGCGCATGAAGCCGATCCTAGTATTCGAAGGCGAGGTTCAGGCCGACCGTCCGGCCCGGGTCGAGCTGGGCGAAGTTGCCCATCGGCCCGCCGGCGAAGGCGAAGGCGCGGTAGCGCTTGTCGGTGAGGTTGTTGGCATACAGCGTGGCCTCGACCTGCGGCCGGATGCGCCAGGCCAGGCTGAGGTCGACCAGCGTGTAGGCGTCCTGGCGCAGGGTGTTGGCGATATCGAAGAACTGCGCGCCGATGCGCCGCACGGCCAGGGTCGGCGACAGCCGCCCGATGCCCGTGTCGAAGCGGCCGCGGGCGCTGGCGGTCAGGCCGTAGCCCGGAGAGAACGGCACCCGGTTGCCGTCGCAGCCCTGGCAGGCGGAGGCGTCGCTGAAGCTGCGGAACGTGGTGTGGTTGACGAAGCCGTCCAGGCCCAGCGTCCACTGCGCCGAGACGTCCCAACCCAGGTCGAACTCGACGCCCGTGGCGCGGGTGTTGCCGACGTTCTGCAGGTGCTGCTGCCCCAATCCGCCGACGTAGAGCTGCGCCTCGCGGATGTCGGTGCGGTAGACGGCGGCGCCCAGGCGCAGCGTGTCGCCGTCATAGCGCGTGCCGACCTCGTAGCTCAGGCCTTTTTCCCTGCCATAGGGGCGGGCATCGCTGGCATTGGACGGCGCCAGGTTGTAGCCGCCCGGCTTGTAGCCCTGCGCGGCGTTGGCGTATGCGCGCCACTCGGGCGACAGCCGGTAGCCGGCCGACAGTTTGCCCAGCACACTGTTGCCCGCGCTGGCGCCCGAACCGCCGAATGGCGTCTGGCCGAAGGTGGAGAAATCCAGCGTCTGGCCGTCATAGCGCGTGGCGGCCTTGTCGCGGGAATAGCGCAGGCCGGCCGACAGATCGAGCGCATCGGTGGCGTGCCAGGTGGCGTCGGCATAGGCGGCGAGCGATTCGCTGGTGTTGCGCGAGTCGGACTGGTGCGTGTCCAGCGGCATCGGCCCCTGCATCTGGTTGAACACCGCCCGCGATTGGGTGACGCGCTGGCGATACAGGCCCAACACGCCGTCGACGGCGCGCTTGCCGGTGGTGGACACGCGCAGCTCCTGCACCTGCTGGCGCCAGCGCTCGGGCTGGCTGGTGTAGCTGGGGCCGATGGGGTAGTGGCGGTCGTAGTGCAGGGCCTGCCAGGCCGCCACCGCGTTCAAGCGCCAGCCGTCGAAGTCGTAGCGGCCGGTCAGCGACTGGCTGTTGCCGCAGCGCTTCTGATAGAAATCGGCCAGCGACGCCGGCATGCCCGGCGCGGTGTACGCGTGGCTGGCATGGAGATCGTCGAACGGGACGTAGGCGTCCTGGCTGGCGCGGGTGCATTCGCCGCTGACGGCCAGGCCCAGTTCCCACGGACTGCCGGCGGGCGCCAGCCGCAGCCGGGCGGCGCCCGCATTGGCCGAGGCGCCGCCGACGTGGCTGGCGCCGGTGGCGGCGTTGTCCAGCCGGCCGGGTGCGTCGTTCGCCACGGCGGTGACCGACCCGTACAGCAGGTTGTCGACCAGCGGCCCGCCGC
Organism: Achromobacter ruhlandii; assembly: GCF_002082135.1. NCBI lineage: Bacteria > Pseudomonadati > Pseudomonadota > Betaproteobacteria > Burkholderiales > Alcaligenaceae > Achromobacter > Achromobacter ruhlandii. The sequence goes on along the minus strand of NZ_CP017433.1, from coordinate 5,625,028 downwards.
CGCTGGCCTTGAACAGGTATCCGTCCCGGCTGGCAACGCCGGCGCTGGCGCGGAAATAGGGGTCGTCGCCCGGTTGCCGCGACACGATGTCGAGGACGCCGCCCATGGCGCTCTTGCCGTAGAGCGTGCCCTGGGGGCCCTTCAGCAGCTCGACGCGGTCGACGTCGGTCAGCAGTTGCGAGGTGAACGTCGGCAATTGCGGCACGCCGTCCACATAAACCGTCAGGGCGGGGTTGTAGAAGTCCTGCGCGGACGTGATGCCGCGAACCGAGATCACCGGGTACAGGAACGAGCCGCTGCTGGACATCTGCACGCCGGGCAGCACGCGCGACAACTGCATGGTGTTGTCGACCTGCGCGGCCTGCAGGGCCTCGGCGGGCACGACGACCACGGCGCCGTTGACGTCGCGCAGCGACTGTTCCTGCTTGCTGGCGGTAACTGTGATGGGGACCAGCTCGCTGACGGATTGCGCCGCGGCGGGGAGCGCGAGGGCGCATAGCGCGGTCGCCAACGCGGTGTGTCGGAAAGGGAACGCAGTCGTCATGTTGTCGGTCCGGGCTTTCGGTAGAATCATTAATGAGAATTATTGTTGTTTGATAGGCGCCGCGCTGACGTTTTCGGTGCCGCCGTTGTTCAAATCGGGGTCTAAATTTGGATTTCGCCATCGGCGCTATGACGCCCCCCGCCGCCGCGTCTATCGCGCGCGCCGACCATCCGTTGCTGTCGGCGGTGGCCATGCCGGCCGAGTGGATGACGATGCTGCGTTCGGAGTCGCGTGACGACGACCTGGCCCTGACCGTCTGGAGCGGTACGCCCGCGGTCGGGCTCAACGTCAACGCCGAAGGCCCGCCGATGTTCTGCATCGCGGTCTTCCTGGATGGCCGTGCGCGCATGTCGATCCAGGGGGGAGAGCCCTTGGCAGTGGGGCCCGGCATGGCCGTGGTGCAAACCGGTGAGCGCGGGACTCGCGGCTGGTTTCACATGCCGGGCAGGCAGAATGTCCGTCTGGTGGACATCCGTTATTCACCTGCCGGGCTGCTGCGCGCCGGCGGCAGACCGCTGGCCGCGCTGCGCGGCGCTTTCGTGCTCGATCACAGCGTGCCGGCCACGGGATCGCTGATGGCGGGCTTTCCCGCGCCGCCAGGCTTGTTGCGGCTGGCGGCGGATGTGCTTGACTGCCGCCACGAAGACGCCACCGCGCGCCGCCTGTACATGCGCGCCAAGGCGCTTGAAGCCCTGGCCATCGTGCTCGAAACCATGAGCGATGCGGCGGGCGAGCCGCCGGCGGCGGCGCGCGAACGGCGCCAGCTGGCGCAGGCGCGGCGCCTGATAGAAGCCCGCTACGGCGAGGAATGGACAGTATCGCGGCTGGCGCGCGAGGTCGGCCTGAGCGAAAAGAAGCTCAAGGCCGGCTTTCGCCAGGTCGCCGGCCGTTCGGTCCATGCCTATCTGAAATCGGTCCGGCTGGACGCCGCGGCGTCCATGCTGGAGGCCGGTTACAGCGTCACCGACGCCGCGCTGGCCACCGGATTCGGCAACCTGAGCCATTTCAGCAAGAGCTTCCGCCAGGCCAAAGGAGTCGCCCCCAGGCACTGGCTTGACCGCCCCGGCGTCCGGCTGCGCTAAAATTAAGTTATCCACAGCAATCCGGGCCTGGTACTGCCCTCATAAGTATCGAAACCAGAATGCGCCACCTGGCCTGCAAGGCAGGGTGCCGATTGCCCGCGACGCGCTTGCGCTTCGGGTGGTTCGCACGTGGCCGCGCGAGCGTGGCGCGCGTTCCGGTTGTCCCGATGCATATGCATTGCAGTGCTCGCAGCACTCTCGTTTTGTTCTTTTTCACTGGTCCCGGTACTTGCCTAACCCTGATGACTGAATCCACTCAATCCGCAGCACCCACCGCCGAAGCGCCCGCGCCGACGCCCACGTTCTCCGACTTCGGGCTGCATCCCCTGCTGTTGCAGTCGATCGCCGAAACCGGCTACACCACGCCCACCCCGATCCAGGCGCAAGCCATTCCCGTCGTGGTCGAAGGGCGCGATGTCATGGGCGCGGCCCAGACCGGCACCGGCAAGACGGCGGCCTTCACGCTGCCGATCCTGCATCGCCTGATGCCGCTGGCCAACACCAGCGCCTCCCCCGCCCGCCATCCGGTGCGCGCGCTGATCCTCACGCCCACGCGCGAGCTGGCCGACCAGGTCTACGAAAGCGTCAAGCGCTACAGCAAGCAGACGCCGCTGCGTTCCGCGGTGGTGTTCGGCGGCGTCGATATCGGTCCGCAGAAGGAAGCGCTGCGCCGTGGCTGCGAAGTGCTGGTGGCCACGCCCGGCCGCCTGCTCGACCACGTCGAGCAGAAGAACGTGAACCTGAGCCAAGTCGGCATCCTGGTGCTGGACGAAGCCGACCGCATGCTGGACATGGGCTTCCTGCCCGACCTGGAACGCATCATCCGGCTGCTGCCCGCGCAGCGCCAGGGCCTGTTGTTCTCGGCCACCTTCAGCAACGAAATCCGCAAGCTCGGCCGTTCGTACCTGAACCACCCGGTCGAAATCGAAGTCGCGGCCCGCAACGCCACGGCCAACACCATCACGCAGATCGCCTACAAGATGAGCGGCGACCAGAAGCGCGCGGCGGTGGTGCACCTGGTGAAGTCGCGAGGCCTGAAGCAGGTCATCGTGTTCTCGAACACCAAGATCGGCACGGCGCGCCTGGCGCGCGAGCTCGAGCGCGACGGCGTCAAGGCCGAATCGATCCACGGCGACAAGACCCAGGCCGATCGCATGAAGGCGCTCGAAGCCTTCAAGGCCGGTGATCTCGAAGTGCTGGTGGCTACCGACGTGGCCGCGCGCGGGCTGGACGTGGCCGGCGTGCCTTGCGTGATCAACTATGACCTGCCCTACAACGCCGAAGACTATGTGCACCGCATCGGCCGTACCGGCCGCGCTGGCGCCAGCGGTGAAGCCATCGCCCTGTTCACCGCCGACGAAGAGCGTTTCCTGCTCGACATCGAGAAGCTGATCAAGCGCGAAGTGCCGCGCGGCACGCTCGACGTGCCGGCCGACCTGGTCGCGCGCAGCCATGGCCGGCGCGAAGAGCGCGGGTCGTCGTCGCGCGATGGCGGCCGCGAGCGTGGCCGTTCGTCGGATCGCCGTTCCGGCGGTGGCGCGTCGCGCCAGCCGGTGGACGATTTCTTCCTCAAGCCCTACGAGCCCTCCGCCCCGTCGGCCCCGGCCGAGGAGCCGGCGCCGCGCCAGGGCGGCAATGCATCCGCGCCCAAGCGCCAGCTCGCGGTGCTGCTGGGCGGTAGCCGCAAGTAGCATGAACGACCCGCGTGCCCTCTTGGCCCGCGCCCATGAAAAAGCGCCCAGCCAGGGCGCTTTTTTCATTCGGCATGGACTCAGGCGGCGAGCAGCCTGGGCAGGTCAGGCAGCGCCGTGGTGACGGCTGCGCTGTGTTCGTCCAGGCTTTCCAGCAGGCGTTCGAGATGGCCGATATGCGGCAGCATGGGGCCGTAGAAGACCACGCGTCCGCCGACCTGGATCAACAGGGTGGGGAAGTTCTCGATGTCGACCTCGCCCAGCAGATCGGCGTGGTCTTCGATGTCGATCCAGGCAAAGACGTGGTGCGGCAAGGTGCTGGACAGCGCCCGCAGCTTGGGTTTGTATTCTTCGCAGGTGTCGCACCAGGCGGCGCAGAAACACGCCACCAGCCAGGCCTTGGGCGAGGCCGCCAGTTGGGCGCGCAGGGCGGTGAGATCGGAGCCGGGAACCAGTAATGTCATACGAGCGCGGGAAAGCGTGTTTGACTATCATACCCGGGATGATCACCTTCCATTTCTCCCGCCATGCCTGTCCTGCGCCCTGATACCGAGATGCCCGGCACCGGCCGCTTTGCCCGCAGCATGGGCGGCGTGGCACAGGCCTTCAAGCGCGCGCTGGTGTCGCAGTGCCATCCGACGATGCTGTTCGCGCTGCTGTTGCCCTTCCTGATCGCGCTGGTCGGCGCGCTGCTCCTGTTCTGGCTGTTCTGGACGCCCCTGACCGACTGGCTCGCCGCGCAGGCCTCGCACTGGGACTTCATCAACCGCACCGACGAATGGCTGCTGGCGATGGGGCTGTTCTCGCTCAAGCTCTACCTGGTGCCGCTGGTCGCGGTGTCGATCCTGCTGCCGCTGTCGGGCGTGCTGGGCCTGGCGATCGCGGCGGTTTTCGTCATGCCGCTGGTGCTGCGCCACGTGAGCCAGCGCGAATATGCCGGCCTCAGCCGGCAGGGCAAGCTGGCCACCACCGTCAGCGTCTGGAACGCCGTCTGGGTGTCGGGGGCGTTCGTGCTCGGTTGGCTATTCACCCTGCCGCTATGGCTGGTGCCGCCGATGGCCCTGGTGCTGCCGATCTTCTGGTGGACCTTCGCCTTCTCGCGCATGATGCGGGTCGACGCCATCGTCGAGCACGCCAGCCCGGCCGAGCGCAAACTCATCCTGGAACGCAACAACGGCGGCTTCTGGATCATCGGGCTGATCTGTGCGCTGCTGAACCTGTTGCCGCCAGCCTGGATCATCCTGCCAGTGTTCTCCGCCCTGGTCTATGCGCACTACGGACTGGACGCGGTACAGCGCCTGCGCCAGGAACGCACCATCGACGTCGCCTGACGCGGCGCCTTCGCCCGATCCCTCAACCGCCACTTTCTGGAACCGGACCATGGCAGCAGAATCCGCCTCCCGCCGCATCGGCCTCATCATCGTCGGTGACGAAATCCTGTCGGGCCGCCGGCAGGACAAGCATTTCTCCAAGGTCGTCGAACTGCTCGGCGCGCGCGGCATGCAGTTGGGCTGGGCGGAGTTCCTGCCGGACGACCGCGACACCCTGGTGGCCGCCTACCGGCGCAGCTTTGCCACGGGCGACGTGGTGTTTTCCTGCGGGGGCATCGGCGGCACGCCCGACGACCACACCCGCCAGGCCGCCGCCGCCGCGCTGGATCTGCCGCTGGCCCTGCATCCCGAGGCAGCCGAGGCGATTGCGTTGCGTACCGCCGAAATGGCGGCCAAGGGCCAGGGCACGGCCGACATGAGCGCCCCCGAAAACCAGCAGCGCCTGCAGATGGGCGTGTTTCCGCAGGGCTGCGAGATCGTGCCGAATCCGTACAACCGCATTCCGGGCTTTTTCATCCGCGATCACACCTTTGTGCCCGGCTTTCCGGTGATGGCGTGGCCGATGCTCGAATGGACGCTCGACACGCGCTATCGTGCATTGCAGCATACGCGGCGCCACGCGGAGCACTCGTTCCTCGTATTCAGCATGCCGGAATCGCGCATTACGCCGGCCATGCAGACCGTGGAAACCCGGTGGCCGGGCGTGCGGGCCTTCAGCCTGCCCAGCGTCGGCGAAGCCGGCGGCACGCCCCACATCGACCTGGGGGTGAAGGGCGAACCCGAGGCGGCGGCCGAGGCATTGGCCTTCCTGCGGGCCGAGGTGCTGCGCCTGGGCGGCAAGCTGGCGCCGCCCGGGGCCTGACGCGAAATCGCGGACGAATCGGGGAGCGTCCCCGATTCCGGGACCAAAAAACGGTTGCCAAATGCCCCGGTAAATTTCACAATACGGGAAAGAACTGTTTGCTGCGTTGCCGCAAGTAAGGTTTCTTTCGGTGGCGCCGCGCTAGCCCCTTTCCGTCCCATGTCCCGTCCTTCCTCCACCCGCAATGCCCTGGATGCCGAAACCGACGGCGCCTCGGCTCATCCCATCGCCATCCAGGTCATCGAGCGCGCCATGCGCCTGCTTGACGCGCTGGCCGCGCAGCCCGATCCGGTCACGCTCAAGGAGTTGTCCGCGACCACCGGTCTGCATGCCTCCACCGCGCATCGCATCCTGAACGACCTGGTGGTGGGTCGCTATGTCGAGCGGGTGGACAATGGCCTGTACCAGCTGGGCATGCGGCTGCTGGAGCTGGGGTCGCTGGTCAAGGGACGGCTCAACGTGCGCGAGGCGGCCATCGCCGCCATGCGCTCGCTGCACAAGCTCACCGGGCAGACCATCAACCTGTCGGTGCAGCAGGGCGACGAAATCGTCTACATCGACCGCGCCTGGAGCGAGCGTTCCGGCATGCAGGTGGTGCGCGCCATTGGCGGCCGCGCGCCGCTGCACCTGACCTCCACCGGCAAGCTGTTCCTGTCCACGGGCGACGCCCGCCAGGTGCGCGCCTATGCCTTGCGCACCGGCCTGGCCGGCCACACCCGCAACAGCCTGACCGATCTCGACCGCCTCGAGCGCGAGCTGGCGCTGGTGCGCCGCCACGGCTATGCGCGCGACAACGAGGAACTGGAACTGGGCGTGCGCTGCATCGCCGCGGGCATTTTCGATGACACCGGCAAGCTGGTCGCCGGTCTGTCGATCTCGGCGCCCGCCGAACGCCTGCAGGACGAGTGGATCAAGGCCCTGGTGGACACGGCCGCCAGCATTTCCGAGGCGCTGGGCTACGAGCCCTCGGTGTCCAGCGGCTTCAACGGCCTGGGCATGGCGGCCGAAGCGATGCGCACCTGATCGACTGCGTTGCCACGGCCATGAAAAAGCCCCCCGGTTTCAGCAACCGAGGGGCTTTTTCATGGCCGTGGCGAAACTATCCGCCAGGCGCGATGCACAGCGCAGGCCCCGCCCGGCGGGGCCCGCCCTGAATTACTGCTGTTCGACGCCTGCCTTCTTGAACAGCTCGGCCCACTGCGGGACCTGTTGCTTGACCTTGGCGTCCAGGGCCTGCGGGTTGGCGTCGGCGGTCAACACCGTGGCGCCCAGCTGCTTCATGCGTTCCTGGAACTTCGGATCCGCCAGGCCGGCCTGCAGGCTCTTGACCAGCTTGTCGACCACCGGCTTGGGCGTGCCCTTCGGCACCCACATGCCATGCCAGATACCCACTTCGAAGCCCTTGAAGCCGGACTCGTCCATGGTCGGCAGCTTGGGCAGGGTGGGCACGCGCTGCAGGCTGGTGACGGCGTAGGCCTTGACCTTGCCGCTGTCGATCTGCTGCGTGGTGTTGGTGGTCTGGTCGCACAGCAGGTCGACCTGCTTGCCCAGCAGGTCGTTCATGGCCGGCGCCGTGCCCTTGTAGGGGATGGTCAGCAGTTGCACGCCCAGGGCCTCGACCAGCATGGTGCCGCACAGGTGGCTGGCGGCGCCGATGCCGGCGTTGGCCAGCGAGACCTTGTCCTTGTTCTTTTTGACGTAGTCGGCCAGTTCCTGGATGTTGTTGGGCGGGAAGTCCGAGCGCGCGATGATGGTCATGGGCACATCGACGACCAGGCCGATGGGCTCGAAACTCTTGTAGGGGTCATACCCCGGATTCTTGTACAGCGAGGGCGCCGTCGAGAAGCCGGCGTGCATCAGCAGTACGGAATAGCCGTCCGGCTGCGAGCGGGCCACTTGCGTGGTGCCGATCGTGCCGCCCGCGCCACCCTTGTTTTCGACCACGACGGTCTGGCCCAGCGAGTGCCGCATGGCTTCAGCCAGCGAACGCGCGACGTTGTCCGTCGGACCGCCTGCGGCGAAAGGCACCACCATGTTGATGGGGCGTTCCGGGAATTCCGCGTGGGCGGCGCCGGCCGCGAGCATGGCGCTGGCCGCGAGCAGGGCCGAAAGCGTGCGGGGGATGAGGGTCATGAAGTCTCCAATTGCAGGGTTTTGCTTGCTGCGATGTGTTTTTGACCGCTGACTTATCGTTTGTGTTTATCTGTCATCAGCGTGCAAGCAGTGTAGAAAAGAATTGATACGCCGTCATGTCCGGTATTTCCCGAATCATGGGAAATGCTTGCGTTGGATCAACCCCGCACCGGCGCCTGCACTGTTAATGTGCAAATAGTTGTTGCGTTGCACCAATATTGCTTGACAAGGTTTTTTAGGCCCGTAGAATGTCAATTGTGCAGTGCATCAAACGGGCCGGCGGTAGCTTGTAGTACCAGTTTCCGCGCACGTTCCTTATTTCGTCGCAGACACCATCCTTACTCGCCGGACAGCCTCCGGCTACCCCTAAAAGGAGCAATTCTATGAGCGCTATCCCGCAACAAGTCCTGGACCGTCAGAAAGCCAGCATCAACACTTTCGTGGCCGCCCAGTCGGCCGTGTTCGCCGGCTTCGAAAAGCTGGTCGAACTGAACCTGAAGGTCGTGCGCGCCACGCTGGACGAAGTCGCCCAGAAGTCGCAACAAGCCGCCGAAGTGAAGGACCCGCAGGAAGCCGCGGCGTTTGCCTCCGGCCTGCTGCAGCCGGGCGCCGAAAAGGCCCTGGCCTACACCAAGCACGTGTATGACATCGTCGCCGGCGTGCAGGGCAACCTGGTCAAGCTGACCGAAGAACAGATCGCCGAAGGCCAGCAGCAGCTGACCGAGGCCGTCGAACAGTTCTCCAAGAACGCCCCCACGGGTTCGGAAAGCGCCGTCGCCCTGATCAAGTCCTCGCTGGCCACCGCCAACAGCGCCTACGATTCGCTGACCAAGGCCGCCAAGCAGGCCGCCGAAGTCGCCGAGTCGAACCTGAACGCCGCCGCCAACGCGACCTTCAAGGCCGCGACGGATGCCGCCGACGCCGCCACCAAGGTTGCCAGCCGCAGCCGCCGCAGCGCCGCCTGAGTATTTGGCGCGGCCTTGCTGCGCAAATTGCAGTTATGTAGTACTGTTGAGTGACAGAGCAGAGCTGGAATTAGGGCCACCCTTCGGGTGGCCTCTTTTTTTACCCTTTTCCCGTGTCGGGGCGGCGAGGCGTGTCTCCACCACGTTGCGGCGCGTCGCGGGGCGGGCGCCCCGGCGGGCTTCCGATGGGGGCGAGGGGTGCCCTCGGCGTTCAGCGGGCGACGGCCCGCACGCACTCGCCTACCAAGGCCGGGCCGCGGTAGATCAGGCCGGTATAGAGCTGCACCGCGTCGGCGCCAGCCTGCATCTTTTCCTTGGCCTGCCGGCCCGACAGCACGCCGCCCACCCCGATGATCGCCAGGCTGTCGCCCAGGCGCTCCTTGAGCCGGCGGATTACCGCCAGCGACAGCTCATGCACCGGCGCGCCGGAAAGGCCGCCCGCTTCCTCGGCGTGCGCCATGCCGGCGACGGCATCGCGCGACAGGGTCGTGTTGGTGGCGATGACGCCGTCGATGCCATGGCGCGGCAGCGCGTCGGCGATGGCGTCGATCTGTTCCGTGGTCAGGTCGGGGGCGATCTTCACCGCCATCGGCACGCGGCGCTGGTGCTGGTCTTCCAGCGCGCTGCGCTTGTCCGCCAGTTGCGCCAGCAGGGCCGACAGTTCGTCGCCGCCTTGCAGCGCGCGCAGGTTCTTGGTGTTGGGCGACGAGATGTTCACCGTGACGTAGTCGGCATGCGGGTACACGCCGGCCAGGCCGATCAGGTAATCGTCGGCGGCCCGTTCGATCGGGGTGTCGGCGTTCTTGCCGATGTTCAGGCCCAGGATGCCGCCCTGCTTGCGCCACTGGCTGCGCTGCACGTTGGCCAGGAATGCATCCAGCCCCTGGTTGTTGAAACCCAGGCGGTTGATCAGCGCGTTGGCGCGCGGCAGCCGGAACATGCGCGGCTTGGGATTGCCCGGCTGCGCCCGCGGCGTCACCGTGCCGACCTCGACGAAACCGAATCCCAGGTTGCCGAGCGCATCGATATAGGCGCCGTTCTTGTCCAGTCCCGCCGCCAGCCCGATGGGGTTGGCCAACTGCATGCCCATCAGGGTGCAGGGCGCCTTGGGCTGCGCGTGCAGCAGCTTGCGCGTGGCGCCGCATTCGTAGGCCCGCTGCAGTCCCGACAGGGTGACTTCGTGGGCGGTTTCCGCGTCCATGGCGAACAGCGCCGGGCGGGCCAGGGGATAGGCGTGGAAGAGGATCGACATGGAGCGGGATTGTAAAGCGTCTTTGGCCGGCCCTGCGGGCCAGGCGCGGCGGCGGATCAGGCCTTGGGGCCGGACGCGGCGGGCGCGGGCCGGTCGCCCCAGGCGCCTTCGACCAGGTACTGGGCGGGATGGAAGCTGGCCTTGTACGACATTTTCTGGCTGTCGGCGATCCAGTAGCCCAGGTAGAGCCAGGGCAGGTTGAGCGTGCGGCATTGCTCGATCTGCCAGAGGATGCTGTAGGTGCCCAGGCTGCCCGCGACGTCCGGGTCGTAGAAGGTGTAGACGGACGACAGGCCGTCGTCGAGCACGTCGATGATCGAGACCATCATCAGTACGCCGCCGGGGTCGCGGAACTCCACCAGGCGGGTGTTGACGCGGCTGGTCAGCAGGAACTGCGCGTACTGGGTGCGGCTGTCCTCATCCATGCCGCCGCCCGGATGGCGGCCCTGCTGGTAGCGGGTATAGAGCCGGTAGTGCTCCGGCGACCAGGCCAGTTCGGCCACGAACGATTGCAGGTCGCGATGGTCGCGCCAGGCGCGGCGCTGGCTGCGGTTGGGCGCGAAGCCGGCGGTGTCGACCCGCACCGGCACACAGGCGTGGCAGTTGTCACAATGCGGGCGGTAAGTGAACAGGCCGCTGCGGCGAAAGCCCTGCTCGACCAGTTGCGAATACGTGCCCGCGTTGATCAGGTGGCCGGGCGCGGCAACCTGCGACCGCGCCTGGCGTCCCGGCAGGTAGCTGCAAGGGTAGGGAGCGGTCGCGTAGAACTGCAGCGTGGAGAAAGGTAATTCTTTGAGCTGGCTCATGTGGAATCCCGGCGTCCGGCGCCAAGTCCGTGACGGGGACCACTACATATTAACGCCTAACCCGGCTGGTGATGTGGGGGAGGGCGGCGCGCGGCGCCTTCCGGCGGGAAGGCCGTTAGGCCGGGGCGCCCGGCGCCAGGGGCAGCAGCCGCCCTCCGCTGTCCAGCCGTCCCGGACCCCAGGTCAGCGGCGGTTGCGCGGTGGCGGCGCGTATGTGCTCCAGGAAGCGCGAGCGCGGCACCGGCCGCGCGCCCAGGCTGGCGAGGTGACGGGTCTGCTGCTGGCAATCGATCCACTGCACGCCCTGCGCGCTGACGTAGCGCACCAGATAGGCCAGCGCGATCTTGGAGGCATTGGGCACGCGCGTGAACATCGATTCGCCGAAGAACATGCGGCCCAGGTTGATGCCATACAGGCCGCCGGCCAGTTCGCCGTCGATCCAGGTCTCGATGCTGTGGACGTAGCCGGCCTCGTGCCACGCTTGATAGGCCTGCCGCATCGCGGCGGTGATCCAGGTGCCCGGCTGGCCGTCGCGCGGCGCGGCGCATTGCGCCATCACCGCCGTGAAGGCTGTGTCGACCCGCACCTCGATGCGCGGCGCGGCCTCATGTTCGTGGCTGGCGATCTGCCGCAGCAGCTTGCGCAGCGAGTGCGACGGCGCGAAGTCCTGGCAGGCCAGCACCATGCGCGGGTCCGGGCTCCACCACAGGATCGGCTCGCCCTCGGAATACCAGGGGAAGATGCCGTTGGAATAGGCCTGGATCAGGCGCGGCGTGGACAGGTCGGCGCCGGCCGCCAGCAGGCCGTCCGGATCCGTCAGGGCGAACTCTGCCGGCGGGAATGGCGTATCGGCGGCAAGCCAGGGCAGCTTCAACGGTGCGATTCTAGGGTGTAGTGGTGAGGGCCGAACGTGCCGCGCTTGCGGTCCTCGAAATAGCGTTGCAACGTGGTCGCCACGGTGCGGAACGCCAGGTCGTCCCAGGGAATGTCGGCCTCGTCGTAGAAGCGGGCTTCCAGGCTTTCCGGGCCGGGATCCAGCTCGGGGCCCAGCACCTCGGCCAGATAGAAGACGTGCACCTGCTCGATCTGCGGCACGTCAATGATGGTGTAGATCTCGCCCAGGCGGATGCGCGCGCCGGATTCCTCCAGCGTTTCACGACCCGCGCCTTGCGCGGTGCTCTCGCCCAGTTCCATGAAGCCGGCCGGCAGCGTCCAGGTGTTGTAGCGCGGTTCGATCGCGCGCCGGCACAGCAGCACGCGATTGTCCAGCACCGGCACCGTGCCCACCACCAGGCGCGGGTTCTGGTAGTGGATCGCGCCGCAGTGGTCGCAGATGTCGCGTTCGCGGTTGTCGCCCTCCGGCACCCGGCGGTTCACGGGCGAGCCACACTGGCTGCAGAAGTTCGCGCGGCGCGGCGCGGGGAAGTATTCGAGGGGCGATTTGGCGGTCATGGCTACGATTCTAACGGCTGCGGCGCCGGCTGGCGCGCCGGGCGGGCGCCATGGGGGCGGGGCTGCCGAAGCGCTCTTCCAGGTGCTCGACGAACGAGCGCACCTTGGGCGACAGGAAGCGCCGGTGCGGATAGGCGGCGTACATGGAAATCGGGGTGTGGGCATAGTCCTGCAACAGGGCCGTCAGGCGGCCGCTGCGCACGTCCTCGCCCACCAGGAACTCCGGCTGCAGGATTACGCCGTGCCCGGCCAGCGCGGCGGTGCGCAGCACATCGCCGTTGTTGGCGCGCAGGGCGGCATTGACCCGCACCAGATGGATGATGCCGTCCTTCTCGAAATGCCATTCATTGCCGGTGCTGGCATAGGCGTAGTGCAGGCAGCGGTGCTGCTTCAGGTCTTCGGGCGTGCGCGGCACGCCGTGGCGTTCCAGATAGGCCGGCGCCGCGCACACGAGCAGTTGCTGCGGCGCCAGCGGCCGGGCCACCAGCGAGGAATCCTGCAGCGGTCCGATACGCACCGCCACGTCATAGCCGTCTTCCACCAGGTCGACCACGCGGTCGTTCAGGTCCAGGTCAATGGTTACGTCCGGATAACGCAGCAGGTATTCGGCGATGGCCGGGCCCAGGTGCAGGATGCCGAACGACACCGGCGCGCTGACGCGCAGGCGCCCGCTGGGCGCCTGGCCCTCGGCCTGCAGCGACAGTTCCAGGTCGGCCACTTCGGCCAGGATCGGCCGCACCCGCTCGTAGAAGGCGCGGCCGGCGTCGGTCATGCTGAGCTTGCGGGTGGTGCGGTTGAGCAGCCGCACGCCGTACTTTTCTTCCAGAAAGGCGATCTGCCGCGTGACCACGGAGCGGGCCTGGCCCATCTTGTCCGCGGCGGCGGCGAACGAGCCCAATTCCACGACCCGGGCGTAGGTCTGCATGGCGGTGTGGGTATCCATGATTATTTCCCAAAGGGGAACAATAAGTTGCGATTTTGCATGTTTATCTTTGTTTTTGGAATCGCAAGAATAGCGGCCATGAAGAATCTTCCCGTCCTGGGCGATTCGCTCACGGAGAATGCAATGATCGATACCCGTACCGCGCCGTATGCCGCGCTCCTGCTCCGCATCGCGCTTGGCGTGATGTTCCTGGCCCATGGCCTGACCAAACTACTGGTGTTCACGCTGCCCGGCACCGCACAGTTCTTCGCCAAGATTGGCTTTGCCGGCTGGCTGGCGTATCCGGTGACCTTCTTTGAGATCGGCGCCGGCGTGTTGCTGATCCTGGGCGTATGGCCGCGCTGGATCGCCGTGATCGCCGCCGTGCAGTTGTTCGTGGCATCCACGGTCCACTTCGGCAATGGCTGGGGGTTCAGCAATCCGGGCGGCGGCTGGGAATACCCGATTTTCCTGGCGGTGGCGGCCGCGGTGCTGGCGTTGCTGGGCGATGGCAAGTACGCGCTGCTCAAGAGCGGTCGCGGCGGCTGACCGTCCCGCGCATCAAACTGTCTACTGGATTGGACGTCGTCCTCGAGGCGGCCGGCACCTAGAATGGGCCGGCCGCCTCGGCTTTTCTGGAGCTTCCATGTCGTTCATCACGCGTATTCTCGGTGCCGCGCTGTTCGCCGCCGCCCTGTCGCCGGCCGTGCAGGCCTCGCCCGAGCAGGAGGCCGCCAACAAGGCGGCCGTGCTCGCCTTCTATGAAAAGGGCCTGAACCAGAAAGACGCGGATGCGGCCTTGCAATACCTGGGCGACCGCTACATCCAGCACAATCCCAACGCCGCTGACGGACCCGAGGGGTTCCGCAAATTCGTCGCGTTCCTGCGCGACAAATATCCGCAGTCGAAAAGCGAGATCAAGCGCGTCTTCACCGATGGCGACTATGTGATCCTGCATGTGCACGCCGTGCGCGAGCCGGGCTCGCGCGGCAATGCCATCATCGACATCTTCCGGTTGGAGCGGGGCAAGATCGTCGAGCATTGGGACGCGGTGCAACCGATTCCCGAGCAGTCCGCCAACGGCAACGGCATGTTCTGACCCGGGGTGGCCTGCGTGGCCTGTCGCCGGGGCGTGACGCGCCGGGGTGGAGTGGAATCAGGCAGTGGGGTTGGCCTGGAAGCCCAAGGCGCCGGGCACCTGGGCGCGAACGATCGGGCGCAGCGGCGCCGCATCGTAGACGTTCGGCAGCGCGATGCGTAGCGACTGCGCAGGCGCCAGGCGATCGACGACGTCCAGCAGGGCGGCGCCTTCGTCCGTGACAAGCCGTTCCATCAGCGCCGCGAGATCGCGGTCCAGCACGATGCCCGGGCCCCGGTCCGTCATGGCGTACAACTGTCCGGCGTCGTCCAGCCACCAGCTGGTGACGGTGGTCACTGGCATGTCGGTGTGGGTGCGCAGCGAGCGGCCGTCGTCGTCCAGCCGCAGCACATAGGGCGCCGCGTCCAGCCGCAGGAAAACGCGTTGCGGGCCGTTCTGGAAAAACCAGCGACCCGTGTCGTCATGTTCGTAGTTGCGGTTGATGAAGCCCAGGATCTGGGGATTGGTGATGGATTCGCCGGCGCCGCCTCGCGCGGCCTGTCCTTGCGGATGCAGGCGCCAGCGGCCGCGCGGATCCAGCGACAGCCAGCCAAACACCGCCGGCACGTCGGGCCAGCGGGCGATGGCATCTTTCACCGAGGGATCCATGGTCAGGGGCGGATGATGATGGGCGGCGGGTTGATGACAATGGCGGGAGCGGGCATCGCCGGCACCAGCACGGGCTGCGGGGCATAGCCGTAGCGGTAGTCATCGCGGCATTTGCGCTTTTCGCGATAGTCGCCGTTGCGCTTCCATTTGCGCTCGACTTCGCAGGCGCCGTCCCAGTACTTTTCCTTGTACTCGCCGCGGCCATGGCCGTGGCCATGGCGATGATGATGGCGGTCGGAGTCGGCCTCTGCGGCCAGCGGCGCCAACGTCATCAACGTGGCGGCGGACAGGGCGAGCAGGGTGGGGCGGACGCGGCGCGGTGCGTGATGGTTGTGCATGGGATCGTCGTCAAATGAAAACGGCGTCACCTTAACAATCAATCGATTGACCGGGCGTAGGGATGGGTAACGAGATGCAGGGGGAAGAAATACTGGAGGCGCAAGCCGGAATCGAACCGACGTACACGGATTTGCAATCCGCTGCATAACCACTCTGCCATTGCGCCAGTACTGCAAGAAAAAAGGAAGCTCGGTATAGGCCGGTGCTTCCTTTTTGTATTTGGAGCGGGAGACGAGTCTCGAACTCGCGACCTCAACCTTGGCAAGGTTGCGCTCTACCAACTGAGCTACTCCCGCGGGGCACTGCGTTTGGTGAAACGGGTGTTGATTGTCTTGGGTTTTTAATCCGAAGCTTTCAACCTGCCGGCGCTTTCAGTCGGCTAAGCCACTTTTTGAAAGAGGCCGTGTCCACCAAAGACAGCGATTATACACAGTTTTTAGGACTTGTGCGGGTCTGTCCGTGCGGCCCGCAAAAAAGTCGCCGCAACGATGCGCGGCGGAGTTCGTCGCGAAGGTGCGCGACAGGTCCGCGCGCAGGGCGCATGGCATGAGGCGATGACGACATCGAGGCTCGGGACCGCAACGTAACACTGAAGGGGAAATCGACAAGAACTTGTCGTCGAGGCAAGCGGCGCCGATGATGCCTGGCGGTCCGTCTGGATAAGCACATCCGGCTGGTGATTCCAACGATGAGGCGACGTTCATGAAAACGGCGCATCAACTGGAGCGGGAGACGAGTCTCGAACTCGCGACCTCAACCTTGGCAAGGTTGCGCTCTACCAACTGAGCTACTCCCGCGCGGATACTGCTGTACTGCGAAGAGGCGAGAGTATACCGTAATTTGACGCCGGGGCAAGCGGGCGCCGCGTCAGGCCTGGCCTGGCGCCGCGTGGACGGGCGTGACGGGCAGGCATGGCCCGCGCGGCCCGTCACATGGCCCAGTCCAAATGGCGGTTCTTGGCGCTTTGCCGCCGCGGCTGCTGGCGGCACCATGTGGACATGCGGCGATGTCGTCCGCAATCCATTCCACATAGGTGTTCGCAACATGACCCAGCGCTTGAATTACTTCCAGGTTTCCGCCGAGCTGTCCAAGCATTATCTCGATTTCAGCGCGGCATTGAAAAAGAAGGCCGTCATCCGGGAGTTCAATGACCTCGTGACGATCCGCGCCTCGCAGATCAATGGCTGCGGCTTCTGCCTGGACATGCACGTCAAGCAGGCCAAGATCGGCGGTGAGCGTGAGTTGCGCCTGCATCATATCGCCATCTGGCGTGAATCCACGCTGTTCAGCCCGCGCGAGCGCGCCGCGCTCGAATGGACCGAGGCGCTGACCGTACTGCACCCGCACGGCGTGTCCGATGCGGTGTATCAACGGGTTCGCGGCCAACTGTCCGAAGAGGAAATCTCGGATCTCACCTTTCTGGTGGTGGGCATCAATGGCTGGAACCGCCTGAATGTCGCCTTCCGCACCGAGCCTGGCTCCTCCGACGAGGAGTTCGGTCTGGGCAAGGCCGGGTTGAAGTAGGCGGGGTTGCGGCAAGCGGCGGCGGGTCGCCGAGGGCGGATACGCCGCCGCTACATCAATTCCAGGATGCGTCGGCCTAGCTGCTCGGCGCGTTCCTGCGACTCGATGTTGGTGAAGCTCATCAACAGACCGGCGCCGCACGGCGCGTGGGTCGTCCAGCGCGACAGGGCGTGCGCGTAGATGCCGTGCTCGACCATGCGCTGCGCCAGCGGGCGGTCGGTCTGGTGGCCCTGCATCCGCACCAGCAAATGCATGCCGCCCGGTTGTGGATGAATCGGCATGGTGGGGCCGAACACTTTGGCCAGCCCCGCGGCGGTGGCGTTGCGGCGTTCCGAGTAGAGCCGCCGCATGCGCTGGATATGGCGCGCGAAATGGCCCTCCAGCATGAAGGCGCCGACCATGGCCTGGGTCAGGCCCGGGATGCCGTTGCCGAGCACCCGGTTCACGTCCTCGAAGCGCCGCACCTGGGCCTCGGGCACCACCAGGTACGCCAGGCGGATGCCGGGGAACATGACCTTGCTGAAGGTGCCCGCGTAGAGCACGCGGCCATGGCGGTCCAGGCTCTTGAGCGCCGGCAGCGGCCGGCTGACGTAGCGGTATTCGCCATCGTAGTCGTCTTCCACGATCCAGCGCTGATTGCGCTCGGCCCATTCCAGCAGCGCCTGGCGGCGCGTCAGCGACAGCGTCACGCTCAGTGGGCTTTGGTGGGCGGGCGTCACGACCGCCGCGCTCGCCCCCGGCGCCTGCGCGATACCCCGCGACACCATGATGCCCTCGGCGTCGACTTCCACCGGCGCGAACGTCAGGCCGGAATGCTTGAGCAGCTCGCGCGTCGGCGGGTAGCCGGGATCTTCCACCCAGACCTGGTCGCCGGGGTGCAGCAGGGCCTGGATCACCAGGTTCAGGCTCTCGCGATAGCCGGACGTGATGAACACTTGCGCCGGCGAGCAGTGGATGCCGCGCGCCACCTGCAGGTGCGCGGCGATCGCGTTGCGCAGCGCGGGCAGCCCATCGGCGGGCGGGTAGGACAGGTCAGCCGCCTGCGTGGCGCGCAGGTGGCGGGCGCCGAGCCGCGCCCAGATCTTGCGTGGAAAGGCGTCCAGCGCTGGCAGGCCCATCTGGAATGGCAGCAGCGTAGGCGGCTGGCGCCAGGTATCGGGGTCCGCCTTGGCGGGCGCTGGAAGCGGCCGCGGCGTGGCCTGCGCCTGCAAGCCCGGCGTGACTATGGTGCCGGCCTGGCCGCGCGGCTGTACATAGCCTTCGGCATGCAGCAGCGAGTAGGCCATCTCGATCGTGCCGCGCGCCACGCCCAGGTCCTTGGCCAATGCGCGCGCGGACGGGATGCGGTCGCCCGGCTTGAGCGTGCCCTGGGCGATGGCGCCGCGGAAGCGCTCGTAGACCTGCCGGTACAGCGGTTCGTCGCCGGAAACGGCGGGCGGCAGGTTGGCAAGGGAGGTGGGCATCATGGCCTAGTCGAAAGGTCAATTTATGGTTCTTCAAATTATGTCATGGCTTCCTTAGCATGATGTTCATGCCCGCTATGGCGGCGGGTGATTTCTTTCCAGACAGGATCTTCATGAGTCAACCTGACATTCGCCCTATCGAAACCGACGAGGCGCTGCGCGCCTGCTTTCCGGTCATGCGGGAATTGCGCCCGCACCTGGCCGGCGAGCGCGATTTCGCCGAGCGCGTCGCGCGCATGCGCGCCGAGCGTTACGCCCTGTTGGCGGTGTGGGAGGGCGACGCGCCGGTCGCGCTGGCTGGCTACCGCTTCCAGGAAAACCTGATCTATGGCCGTTTCCTCTACGTCGATGACCTTGTCGTCACCGAATGCAGTCGCGGCTCGCGCCATGGCGCCAGTCTGCTGCAGGCGCTCGAGCGCATGGCGCGCGAGGCCGGTTGCGCCAAGCTGGTGCTGGACACCGGCCTGGCCAACGCGCTGGCGCAGCGCTTCTACTTCCGGCAAGGATTGCTGACGGGCGCGATGCGCTTCAGCAAGGTGTTGGAGGGGGCGGTCGCATGAGCGTCCTGCGTTTGACCTGCAGTCCGCGCGGCGCGGCATCGGAGAGCCTTCGGCTGTCGCGGTTCATCCTCGATGGACTGGCGCGGGCCGATGCCAGGCGGGGCCGCGACCTTGTCGAGATCGACGCCAATCCGCTGCCGCATGTGGATGCCGAATACGCCTGGGCGCTGGGCTCGCCGGCCGACCCCGACGGCGACTCCGCCGGATCGTTGCGCCAGTCCGACCACCTGATCCAATCCCTGGTCGATGCCGACTACGTCGTCATCGCCACACCGATGCACAACTACACCGTGCCGTCGGCGTTGAAGGCGTGGATCGATCATGTGGTGCGGGTGCGCAGCACGTTCACCGTGACGCGCGCAGGCAAGGTCGGGGTGCTGGCCGACAAGCCGGTTTTCGTGGCGGTGTCGTCGGGCGGCCTGTTCTCCGGGGCCGAGGCGCGCCAGCCGGATTTCCTGACGCCCTACCTGAAGGCGGCGCTGGCCACCATCGGCCTGAAGCGCCTGACGTTCTTTTCGGTGGAGGGCACCGCGATGGGCGGGCAGGCGCTGGAGGCGGCCCGGCTGCGGGCCCGCGCGGAGATCGATGCGTACTTCACGAAAGCGGCGGATACCTTGGTCGATGCGTTCGTCGCCTAGCGGCCGCGCGGCGTTGCTCGCCGGACTGAGGGGCGTCTAGGCTTCCATCCACACGTCTTCGTAACCCTGGTCGTCGATGATGAACTTCGCGCCCGGCGGCAGGCGCAGGTAGTCGACGACTCGCGGCAACAGCGTCGCCAGGTGCGCGGTGTGGATGGGTTGGTAGAAGTCGTCGGCGTCCGAGTGTTCGCCACAGTGGATGAACCAGCCGATGGTGCCGTCCCGGGGCAATGCGATGCGCGTGCCATGGATCGGCATCGCGCCCAGCGTGCGCAGGGCGACCGCGACCATTTCTTCAGGCGCCATGCCTTGCATGCCGTATCTGTCGCAGATCGCGTCCTGCACAGCCGTTTGCGGAGATGTCGCCATGCTTGCCGTTTCGGTTGTGGGTTCCGGGTGCGTCGCCATTGCTGTCAGTGTCGCCGCTTTCGGCGGATCTGCCACGAACATTCTTGGCGGCCCTGCCACGAACATTCCTGGTTTACTGCCCGTGCTCACTTACCTGCGGCGCAGATGTTGCTCGCACGCAGGTGTTGCTCGCACGCAGGTGTTGCTCGCATTGACAGGGCTTCGGGAGAAAACTGTGGTGATCGACGCGGAAATGAAAAAAGGGCCCGCAGGCCCTTTCTTGCAACATGCGCAGTGTGAAGACACTGCCCATAAAATCTGGAGCGGGAGACGAGTCTCGAACTCGCGACCTCAACCTTGGCAAGGTTGCGCTCTACCAACTGAGCTACTCCCGCATGGGTCCGCAATTTCTGGCTTGGTGAAAATTCCACGCAGTGCCAGTGCAAACCATTTCTTATTGCCAACCACTTTCGTGGTTGCCTGATCAACTTGGTTATCGATCAGAAGGCGCGCATTCTACATGATTTTTTTCGATCGTGCTTGCCGCTGGCAGATTGCTGGGGCAGGCGGATCGCGCTTAACTTCGCGTGGCCAAGGCTGCAACTGAGTGCCGTCTGGCTGCCAAGCTCAATCAAGTAATATGAGCGAAGACAGAAAATATAGCACACCCGGTAGTATCCATGTCAAATTCCTCTGCCACCGCACCTGTCCTCATCCCCGAGGCGCGGGACCTTTCCGCCTTGAACACCCTGGGCCTGGCGTCGACGGCCCAGGCCTGCGTCACGCTCGACGATGTGGCGCAACTGCCGGCCCTGTCGGCCTTGGCCGCGCGGCACGACCGGCTGCTGGTGCTGGGCGGTGGCAGCAATGTGGTGTTGCCCGAGACCGTGCCGGGCCTGGTGGCGCGCGTGGCGCTGCGGGGCGTGCGCCTGCTGCGGGCCGAGCCCGATGCATGGCTGGTGGAGGCGGCAGGCGGCGAGACCTGGCACGACTTCGTCGCCGAGTGCGTGAGGCAGGGCTGGGACGGCCTGGAAAACCTGGCATTGATCCCGGGCACGGTCGGCGCGGCGCCGGTGCAGAACATCGGCGCCTACGGGGTCGAGCTGGCCGATCGCTTTGACAGCCTGACGGCCTGGGACGTGCAGGCGGGCCGGTATGTCGACCTGAGCGCGGCCGAGTGCCGCTTTGCCTATCGCGACAGCATTTTCAAGCACCAGCGGCCCGGACGTTGGGTGATCGTGGCGGTGCGCTTGCGTCTGCCGCGGCCCTGGCGGCCGGTGTTGTCGTATCCGGACCTGCAGCGTCATCCCGGCCTTATGGGCGAGCCCTCGGCGCGCGCCATCTTCGAGGCGGTCTGCGAGATCCGGCGCGCCAAGCTGCCGGACCCGGCGGTCACCGGTAACGCCGGCAGTTTTTTCAAGAATCCCATCGTGTCCGCGGCGCAGCGCGAAGCGCTCGTCTCCCGTTATCCCGGCCTGGTGTCGTATGCGCAGCCGGACGGCAGCTACAAGCTGGCGGCCGGCTGGCTGATCGACCAGTGCGGCTGGAAGGGGCGCAGCCTGGGCGCGGCCGGGGTGCATGACCGGCAGGCGCTGGTGCTGGTGAATCGCGGGGGCGCCACCGCCGCCGACATCCTGGCGCTGGCGCGCGCGATCCAGGATGCGGTCGCCGAGCGCTACGGCGTGGCGCTGGAGCCGGAGCCCGTGGTGGCGTGACCGGGTGCTGCATGAAAAAAAGGACCCTCGCGGGTCCTTTTTTCATGGGCGCGAAGGGATCAGAGTCCCAGCACCGCCTGCATGTCGTACAGGCCGTTGTGCTTGCCTTCCAGGAAGCGGGCGGCGCGCAACGCGCCTTCGGCGTAGGTGGCGCGGCTGGCCGAGCGGTGCGTGATCTCGATGCGTTCGCCGATGCCGCAGAACGACACGGTGTGGTCGCCGACGATGTCGCCGCCGCGCAGCACCGAGAAGCCGATGGTGCCCGGCTTGCGCACGCCGGTGTCGCCGTGGCGGCTCCAGGTGGCCACGTCGGGCAGGGCCACGTCCCAGGCCGAGGCGATGGTCTCGCCCATCTTGAGCGCGGTGCCCGAGGGGGCGTCGACCTTGTTGCGGTGGTGGGCCTCGAAGACCTCCACGTCGTAGCCCGAATTCAGGATGCGGGCGGCCATGTCCAGCAGCTTGAGCGTGGCGTTCACGCCCACGCTCATGTTGGGCGCGAACACGATGGCGGTTTTCTGCGCGGCCACTTCGATGGCGGCGCGGCCGTTGTCGTCGAAGCCGGTGGTGCCGATGACGGCCTTCACGCCCAGCTTGGCGCAGGCCTGCAGGTGCTCCAGCGTGCCTTCGGGGCGGGTGAAGTCGATCAGGCAGTCGGCGTTGGCCAGCGCGCCCAGGTCGTCGGTGATGGCGACGCCGGTCTGCTGGCCGAGCGGGGCGCCCGCGTCCTGGCCCAGCGAGGGCGAGCCCTTGCGGTCGAGCGCGACCGCCAGTTGCAGGCCGTCGGCCTTCAGGACGGCGTCGATCAGCATCTGGCCCATACGGCCGCTGGCGCCGGCGATAGCAATACGCATGAAGAAAATCCTTGGATTTAGCGCAGCGGCTCGGGCGCGTTGCCGGGCTGGCCGGGGTATTGGTTCATCGGGCTGGTGGGGGCGGCGGCGTCGCGTTTCTTCTGCTCTTCTTCCTGCTTGAGCCGGGCCTCGTCTTCGCTCAGGCGCTTGTCGGCCTTTTCATCGGCGGTGGCGCTGGGCGTGTTGATCTGGTAGGGCTGCAGGTCGGGCTGCTTGTCGCCTTCCCAACGGGTCAGCCGGTCGTTCTCGAACCAGACCGTGAACTTGCGTTCCTGGGCCTCACCGTAGCCGGGCTTGTAGTAGTAAGGGTAGTCCCAGCGGTTGGCGTGCAGCACGCTGGTCAGGGTGGGGCTGCCCAGCGCGAAGCGGACCTGTTCGCGCGTCATGCCCGGCTGCAGCAGCGCCACCTGCTCCTGGGTGATCCAGTTGCCTTGCTGGACACCGGCCTTGTAGGGGAAGCCCCACTTGTCCCCCGTGCAGCCGGCGAGGGCGACGGCCAGGGCGGCGATGGCCAAACCGGTCTTGAGCGAGCGGGAAGGAATTCGTGCAATCATGGACACTACGCGCCCCTATTATTTGGAAGCAGACAAAACCGTTATCATAAAGGTTTCATAAGGATAGTTCTGCGGGGCGGCAGGAATTCTGGGGAGCCGGCTCGCGGTTACCAAGTATCCTTGCCCATGCCAACGCGGACGGAGAGCGATTACACCATGAGCGACCAAAGCGAACTGAAAAACATGGGTTTGAAGGCGACTTTCCCGCGCCTGAAAATTCTTGATATCTTCCGTAAGTCGGACCAGCGCCACCTCAGCGCCGAAGACGTCTACCGTGCCCTGATCGGCGAAAACGTCGAAATCGGCCTGGCCACCGTCTATCGCGTCCTGACCCAGTTCGAACAGGCCGGCATCCTTGCCCGCAGCCAGTTCGACAGCGGCAAGGCCGTGTTCGAACTGAACGACGGCGATCACCACGACCACCTGATCTGCACCAACTGCGGCAAGGTGGTTGAGTTCTCCGATCCGGACATCGAGAAACGCCAGCAAAAGATCGCCAAGGACAACGGCTTCGCGCTGGAAAGCCACGCCATGGTGCTGTACGGCATCTGCGGCAGCTGCCTGAAAGGCCGCTGAGCTTTCTTCGCCTCGGACCTGCCCCACGGCCGCGCTCGCCGTGGGTAGTTGAAAGCAAAAGCCCCTTCTATAGGAAGGGGCTTTTTTTATTCTCGGACTGAATCAGGCTGCGGACCATTGCGATACGGGCTGTCGGCGCAAAGGCGGCCGGCGCCCGGTTTTTCTGGGGGCGCACGCGCCCCGGATGTGCTTGCGCCGCATCAGGCCCGCGAGGAGCGGGTTGCCTGGCCCCCGCAGGTTCAGGCCGGCGCGCGGCCGAAGCCTGCCAGCATTTCGCGGGCGTGCTCGCGGGTGGTGGCGGTGAGCTTGATGCCGCCCAGCATGCGGGCGATCTCCTCGACCCGGGCGCCTTCATCCAATTCTTCGATGCGCGAGCGCGTGGTGCCGCGCGATTCGGTCTTGCTGACCAGGAACTGGTTGTTGCCGCAGGCGGCGACCTGCGGCAGGTGGGTGACGCACAGCACCTGGTGGCGCTCGCCCAGTTCGCGCAGCAGCTTGCCGACGGCTTCGGCCACCGCGCCGCCGACGCCGCTGTCGACCTCGTCGAAGATCAGGGTGGGCACGCGCGCCGCGCGGCTGGCAATGACGGACAGCGCCAACGAGATGCGCGACAGTTCGCCGCCGGATGCGACCTTCGCTAGCGGCCGTGGCGTGGTGCCGGCATGGCCGGCCACCAGGAACTCGACGTGTTCATTGCCATGGGCCGACGGCGCGGCGGCGGCCAGCGTGGGCTCGAACTTGCCGCCTTGCATGGCCAGCGTCTGCATCGCTTGCGTGACCTGCTTGCCGAGATCCTTGGCGATCTTGCGGCGCGCCGCCGTGAGCTTGGCCGCGGCGGCGTCGTACTGCGCCTGCGCCGCCTGCGCCTGGGCGCGCAGCGCGTCGATATCGGCGGCAGCCTGCAGGGCCGAGAGTTCGGCGTGCAAGCTGTCGCGCAAGGTGCAGAGTTCGTCGGGTTCGGTGCGGAATTTGCGCGCTGTCTCGAACACCGCGCTCAGGCGCGCCTCGACGTCGGCCAGCCGGCGCGGATCGAGATCGACACGGCTGACGTAGTTGTTCAGGTCGGACACCGCTTCGCTGATGGCGATGCGGGCCGATTCGAGTTCGTCGTAGATGCCCTGCAGGCCGCTGTCGTGCCGCAGCATCTGCTGGATGCGGTGGTTGGCCGCGGTCAGCCGGTGGTGGGCCGAATCGCCTTCGCCATCGAGAGCGTCGAGGATCTGGGTGGCGCCGTCCAGCAGCGACTGCGAATGCGACAGGCGGGTGTGCTCGGATTGCAGCGATTCCCATTCGTCCGGCGCGAGCCCGAGGCGATCGAGTTCGTCGACCTGCCATTGCAGCCGCTCGCGTTCGGCGGCCAGGCCCTCGGCGTCTTTTTCGGCCAGCTCCAGCTGGCGCGCCAGCGCGCGCCATTGTTTCCAGGCCTGGCCTACCGCCTGGCGCAGGTCGCCGTGGCCGCCGTGCGCGTCCAGCAGGTCGCGCTGGGCCTCCGGACGCATCAGGCTCTGGTGCGCATGCTGGCCATGGATGTCGACCAGGCTGTCGCCCAGTTCGCGCAATTGCGCGACCGTGGCCGGGGTGCCGTTGATGTAGGCGCGGCTGCGGCCCTGGGCGTCGATCACGCGGCGCAGGGCCAGTTCGTCGTCGGCGTCAATCTCGCGTTCGGCCAGCCAGGCGCGCAGCGCCGGCGGCGTGTCGAAGACGGCGGTGATATCGGCGCGAGCGGCGCCTTCGCGCAGCACGCTGACGTCGCCGCGCTCGCCCAGCGCCAGCGCCAGCGCGTCGATGAGGATGGATTTGCCCGCCCCGGTCTCGCCGGAGAAGACGGTGAAGCCGGGACCGAAATGGATCTCGGTCTGCTCGACGATGACGAAGTCGCGGATGTGCAGGGTGCGCAGCATGTCGGGGCGCTTACTACTCTACGTTGTCGGTGGCCTGCGGCATCAGGTTCCAGTGCAGCTTGCGGCGCAGGGTGGAAAAGAAGCTGTAGCCTTCCGGATGCACGAAGCGGATGGTGTAGGGCGCGCGCTGCACGACGATGCGGTCGCCGGGCTGCAGGTCGGACCAGGTCTGCATGTCGAAATGCACGCTGGCGCCGACCTCGACGCGGCCCATGGCGGTGAGCGTCATGTTCAGCACGCCGGTGTCCGGAATGACGATGGGACGGTTGGACAGGGTCTGGGGCGCCACCGGCACCAGCACCATGGCGTTCATGCCGGGGTGCAGGATCGGGCCATTGGCAGACAGCGCGTAGGCGGTCGAGCCGGTGGGGGTGGCGATGATCAGGCCGTCGGCGCGCTGGGTGTACATGAAGGCGCCGTCCAGTTCGACGCGCACTTCGATCATGCCGCCGCGTCCGGCGCGGTTCAGCACCACGTCGTTCAGCGCCGAGGCCGCGTACATCTGCTGGTCGCCGCGCCAGGCGCTGCCTTCGAGCAGCATGCGTTCCTCGATCTGGAAGTTGCCTTCCAGCACGCGCGTCAGGGCGCCATGCGCGTCCTGCACCGGGATGTCGGTGATGAAGCCCAGATGGCCATGGTTGATGCCGACCACCGGCACGCCGTACGGGGCGAGATGGCGCGCGGCGCCCAGCACCGTGCCGTCGCCGCCCATGACCACCGCCAGCGAGGCGTCCTGGCCGATCTGTTCGTAGGTGGCGACGGGGTATTCCGTCAGGCCGGTGTTGCGGGCCGTGTCGGCATCGACGAGCACCTGCCGCCCGGCCTGCGTGAGCGCGTGCGCGAGCGCCCTTAGCGGAGTGGCCAGGCCGGTGTCCTGGTATCTGCCGATCAGCGCGACGGTAGGAAAGTGCATGGTGGCAAGGCGAGTCAGAAAAACGAAATTGGTCCGGAATCGGGCCAGTTAGCCGATTATATGGGGCCGCATATCGGCTTGCGGGACAAAAATCGCCTCAACTGGAAAAGATTCCCTAAAATACCCGCTATGGATGACCGCGCACGCGCACTACTGAAAGCGTTGATCGAACGCTACATCGCCGATGGGCAACCAGTCGGCTCGCGGACGCTATCGAAGGTTTTCGATCTGTCGCCCGCCACCATCCGCAACGTCATGGCGGACCTGGAGGAATTGGGGCTGATCCATAGTCCGCACACCTCGGCGGGGCGCATTCCGACGCCGCGCGGCTACCGCATGTTCGTCGATTCCCTGCTGGCGGTGCAGTCCTACCAGCTCGAACCGCACAACATGGGCGAGATGCTGGCCGCGGCCGAGCCCACCCGCGCGGTCAATGCCGCCGCGGCGCTGCTTTCCAACCTGACCCAGTTCGCCGGCGTGGTGCTGACTCCCAAGCGCGCCCAGGTGTTCCGCCAGATCGAATTCATCCGCCTGTCGGACAAGCGGGTGCTGCTGATCATCGTCACCCCCGACGGCGACGTGCAGAACCGCATCCTGTTCGTGCAGCGCGACTACGCCGAGGCCGAATTGCTGGAGGCCGGCAACTTCTTCAACGTGCACTTCGCCGGCAAGTCCTTCGACGCGGTGCGGCGCACCCTGTCCACCGAACTGGCGCAGTTGCGCGAAGACATCTCGCGGCTGATGCAGGCGGCGGTCGAGGCCAGTGCCGAGGCCGCCGAGGACGGCGATGCCGTGGTCATTTCTGGCGAGCGCAAGCTGCTGGACGTCACCGACATCGCTTCCGACATGGACCGGCTGCGCAAGATGTTCTCGCTGTTCGAGAAGAAGACCGACCTGCTGCAACTGCTCGACGTGTCCAGCCGCGCGCAGGGCGTGCAGATCTACATCGGCGGCGATTCCCAGTTGGTGCCGATGGAAGAAGTCTCGGTCATCACGGCGCCCTACGGCGTGGACGGCAAGGTGGTCGGAACGCTCGGCGTCATTGGCCCGACCCGCATGGCCTACGAACGCGTGATTCCCATCGTGGACATCACGGCGCGTCTGCTGTCCAACGCCCTCAGCCACAACCAGTAGTTCCATTCGAACCGACATCCTCCTCGCGGAGGAAGGGGAGTTTTTGTGTTTCTTCGCCTGTTCAAGTATCTCTGGCCTGAACGCTACCTGCCCGAAGCCGAGCAGGACGACCCATTCAATGAAGACCCGCCGCCGCGCGCGCCGGGCAAGGTCGGCGTGCTGCTGGTGAACCTGGGCACGCCCGACACCCCGGGCAGGAAGGACATCCGCAAGTACCTGGGCGAATTCCTGTCGGACCCGCGCGTGATCGAGATTCCGCGCTATCTTTGGAAGCCGATCCTGCACGGCCTGGTGCTGACGCTGCGTCCCAAGAAACTGGAGCCGCGTTACGCCGGCATCTGGCTCAAGGACGGCTCGCCGTTGATGGTCTACAGCCGCCGCCAGGCCGAAGGCGTGCAGGCCGCGTTGGCCGCGGCCGGGGTCGAGGCGGTGGTGGAGCTGGGCATGCGCTACGGCAACCCGTCGATTCCCGACGCCATCTCGCGCCTGCGCGCGCAGGGCTGCGAACGCATCCTCACCGTGCCGCTTTATCCCCAATACGCCGCCAGCACCACCGCCACGGTGGTCGATGCCGTCACGCGACATGCCGGCCGGCTGCGCGACCAGCCGGAAATGCGCTTCATCAAGCGGTTCCACGAGGACCCCATCTATCTCGATCCGCTGGCCGCCAGCATCGAAGCGTACTGGCGCGAGCATGGCAAACCGCAGAAGCTGGTCATGAGCTTCCATGGCCTGCCGCGCTATTCCATCGAGCTGGGCGACCCGTACTACCGCGACTGCATGGAAACCGCGCGGCTGTTGGCGCAGCGCCTGTCGCTGCCGCGCGAGCAGATCGAGGTGACCTTCCAGAGCCGTTTCGGCACCGCCCGCTGGCTCGAGCCCTACACCGAACCGACCCTCAAGGCGCTGGCCGCCTCGGGCGTCACCGAGGTGGATGTGGTGTGTCCGGGATTTGTGGCAGACTGTCTGGAAACCCTGGAAGAAATCAGCCTGGAGTGCCGCGACGCCTTTCTCGGCGCGGGCGGCAAGCAGTTCCGTTACATCCCGGCGCTGAATGATGATCCGGCCTGGATCGCGGGGTTGGCCACCCTGGCGGAACGCCACTTGCGGGGATGGCCCACACATTCACGGACTTGAAGGAGAGGGCGCATGCACCATGATCCCAAGACGGGCAAGGTTGTGAAAAAGGGGAACGTCAGCACCCCGGTGGACGAGGATCAGGTCGAGCACGAGCTGGACGAGGCGCTGGCCGAGACCTTTCCCGCCAGCGATCCCATCGCGATCAACCCGGAACCCGATGACGATCCGCGCGTCGACCGCGCCCTGAAAGAGAGCTTTCCCGCCAGTGATGCCGTCGCCCCGGCGCAGCCGCACAAGAAATGATCGGTGCCTGATGGCGCCGGCTATGCCGCAAATCCGGATCTTGGCTGGTTTTTACGGCTAATGCTGCATTTTTAGAGATTTTTGCCGGATTTTTCAGCGTCGTCGCCCATTGCCGCGGCAGCGGTGCGCGGCGGGGAATATTTGCTTTCCCGGGCTTGAAATAGGGGTATTGGCCCCCATTCATGTCTGCGAAAGCCATTCTTTTTGGAGGATTCCCCATGACGGCACCCAACGAGCCTGTAGATCAGACGCCCGGATTCGGCGACGACGCCGATGCGGCCCCCGCCGCCCAGGACGCCGCGCAGGCCGAGCTGAACGAGTTGCGCGCCCAGCTGGACGCGGCCCAGGCTACCGTCAATGAGCAGCAGGACCAGCTTCTGCGCATCCGCGCCGAGGCCGAGAACGTGCGCCGCCGTGCCCAGGAAGAAGTGTCCAAGGCACGCAAGTTCGGCATCGAGTCGTTCGCGGAAAGCCTGGTGCCGGTCAAGGACAGCCTGGAGGCCGCGCTGGCCCAGGCCGACCAGACCGTGGACACGCTGCGCGAAGGCGTCGAGGTCACGCTCAAGCAGCTCGCGGCCGCCTTCGAGCGCAACATGCTCAAGGAAATCGCGCCGGTCCAGGGCGACAAGTTCGATCCGCACCTGCACCAGGCCATTTCTTCGATTCCGGCCGAGCAGCCCGCCAACACCGTGGTGCAGCTGCTGCAGAAGGGCTACGCCATCGCCGACCGCACCCTGCGTCCGGCCCTGGTGGTGGTGTCCGCCGGCCAAGGCTGACCGGACCGCGCGCCATGACCGATCCCAGGTTCGACCCGGCCCAGGTTTTCGCGGTGTTCGGCATGCGTCATGTCGATACCGCGGGATTCGACGCCGCCGTGGTCCAGGCGCCGGGATCGGACCTGCGCTGCGTGTTCCTGTGGGGCCAGGATTGCTATAACTGCAATCTTTTCAAGCAGGCGGCATTGCTGCACCAGGACACCCTGCTGGGCCTGGACCTGAGCTGGTTCGAGGCCGATGTCTACGCCGATGAACCCCTGGGCCGCCGCTTTTCCCTGCATGGCGTCCCCACTTTTGTGCTTTACCGGGCCGGAAAGCGGCTCGGCCGCATCACCGGTTGGCCCGGATTGCCCCAGTTCACGGCGGCCATCCGGCGCCTGCAGGAAACGCCGGCGGAAAATTCCAGCCAGGCGTCTTGAAAAACCCTGCGGGCAGCCCCAGTTATGTGGGGACAGGAAATTTCTCTCCAATTTCATAGATCTATCCAAGGTAACCCGACCATGAGCAAAATTATTGGCATCGACCTGGGCACGACCAACAGCTGCGTGGCTGTCATGGACGGCGGTCAGGTCAAGATCATCGAAAACGCCGAAGGCGCCCGTACCACCCCCTCGATCGTCGCCTACATGGACGACGGCGAGACCCTGGTGGGCGCGCCCGCCAAGCGCCAGGCAGTGACCAACCCCAAGAACACCCTGTACGCGGTGAAGCGCCTGATCGGCCGCAAGTTCGAGGAAAAGGCGGTGCAGAAGGACATCAACCTGATGCCCTACGCCATCGTCAAGGCCGACAACGGCGACGCCTGGGTGGAAGTGCGCGGCAAGAAGATGGCGCCTCCCCAAGTGTCGGCCGACGTGCTGCGCAAGATGAAGAAGACCGCCGAGGACTACCTGGGCGAAGAAGTCACCGAAGCCGTCATCACGGTGCCGGCGTACTTCAACGACAGCCAGCGCCAGGCCACCAAGGACGCCGGCCGCATCGCCGGCCTGGAAGTCAAGCGCATCATCAACGAGCCGACCGCGGCCGCGCTGGCCTTCGGCCTGGACAAGACCGAAAAGGGCGACCGCAAGATCGCCGTCTATGACCTGGGCGGCGGCACGTTCGACGTGTCCATCATCGAAATCGCCGACGTCGATGGCGAAAAGCAGTTCGAAGTGCTGTCGACCAACGGCGACACCTTCCTGGGTGGCGAAGACTTCGACCAGCGCATCATCGACTACATCATCGGCGAGTTCAAGAAGGAACAAGGCGTCGATCTGTCCAAGGACGTGCTGGCCCTGCAGCGCCTGAAGGAGGCCGCCGAAAAGGCCAAGATCGAGCTGTCGTCGGCTCAGCAGACCGAGATCAACCTGCCGTACATCACGGCCGACGCCTCGGGTCCGAAGCACCTGAACCTGAAGATCACGCGCGCCAAGCTGGAAGCGCTGGTCGAGGAACTGATCGAACGCACCATCGAACCCTGCCGCGTGGCCATCAAGGACGCCGGCGTGAAGGTTTCCGACATCGACGACGTGATCCTGGTCGGCGGCATGACCCGCATGCCCAAGGTCCAGGAAAAGGTGAAGGAATTCTTCGGCAAGGATCCGCGCAAGGACGTGAACCCCGACGAAGCCGTCGCCGCTGGCGCCGCCATCCAGGGTTCCGTGCTGTCGGGCGACCGCAAGGACGTGCTGCTGCTGGACGTCACCCCCCTGTCCCTGGGTATTGAAACCCTGGGCGGCGTGATGACCAAGATGATCCAGAAGAACACGACCATCCCGACCCGGTTCTCGCAGACCTTCTCGACCGCTGATGACAACCAGCCGGCCGTGACGATCAAGGTGTTCCAGGGCGAGCGCGAAATCGCCGCGGGCAACAAGGCCCTGGGCGAGTTCAACCTCGAAGGGATCCCGCCGTCGCCGCGCGGCATGCCGCAGATCGAAGTCACGTTCGACATCGATGCCAACGGCATCCTGCACGTGTCGGCCAAGGACAAGGGCACCGGCAAGGAAAACAAGATCACCATCAAGGCCAACTCGGGTCTGTCGGAAGACGAGATTCAGCGCATGGTCAAGGATGCCGAGGCCAACGCCGAGGAAGATCACCGCGTCGCCGAGCTGGCCCAGGCCCGCAACCAGGCCGATGCGCTGGTGCACGCCACCCGCAAGTCGCTGACCGAATACGGCGACAAGCTCGAGGCGTCCGAGAAGGAAAGCATCGAGGCGGCCATCAAGGCGCTGGAAGACACGCTGAAGGACGGCGACAAGGCCGCCATCGACGCCAAGGTCGAAGCCCTGTCGACCGCCTCGCAGAAGCTCGGCGAAAAGATGTACGCCGACATGCAGGCGCAGCAAGCGGCCGGCCAGCAGCAGGCCGCCGACAACGCGAAGCCGGTGGACGACAACGTCGTCGACGCCGACTTCAAGGAAGTCAAGCGCGACCAATAATGGCCGGGCGCTGACCTGCCTCTGCCGCCCGGTAGCCGGAGAAATCCGCCTACCGGGCGAACTCATTCTGTAGCACTGAAAAGAAGGCTCTCCCCCGAGCCCACCGATCATGGCAAAACGCGACTATTACGACGTCCTGGGCGTGGCGAAAAACGCTTCGGACGACGAACTCAAGAAGGCCTATCGAAAGCTGGCCATGAAATACCATCCGGATCGCAATCCGGACAGCAAGGAAGCCGAAGAGAAGTTCAAGGAAGCCAAGGAAGCCTACGAGGTCCTGGGCGATGAACAGAAGCGCGCCGCGTACGACCGCTATGGTCACGCGGGCGTCGATCCCAACGCCGCCGGCATGGGCGGCGGCATGGGCGGCGGGTTCGCCGACGCCTTCGGCGATATCTTCGGCGAGATCTTCGGCGGTGGCGGCGGTGGCCGCCGCGGCGGCGGTCCGCAGGTCTATCGCGGCGCCGACTTGAAGTACGCGCTGGAGATCACGCTGGAGCAGGCCGCGGCCGGCTTCGACACCGAGATCCGCGTGCCCAGTTGGGAAAACTGCGACACCTGCCACGGTTCCGGCGCCAAGCCCGGCACATCGCCCAAGACCTGCCGCACGTGCGGCGGCTCCGGCGCGGTGCGCATGCAGCAGGGTTTCTTCAGCGTGCAGCAGACCTGCCCGACCTGCCATGGCAACGGCAAGGAAATCACCGATCCGTGCACGGCCTGCGATGGCGTCGGCCGCATCCGCCGCAACAAGACCCTGCAGGTCAAGATTCCGGCCGGCATCGACGATGGCATGCGCATCCGCTCCAGCGGCAATGGCGAGCCGGGCATCAACGGCGGCCCGCCGGGCGATCTGTATGTGGAAATCCACATCAAGCAGCACAAGATCTTCCAGCGCGACGGCGACGACCTGCACTGCGAGTTGACCATCCCGTTCACCACGGCGGCGCTGGGCGGCGAACTGCAGGTGCCGACCCTGGGCGGCAAGGCCGAGATCTCGATTCCCGAAGGCACGCAGTCCGGCAAGACCTTCCGCCTGCGCGGCAAGGGCATCCGAGGCGTGCGCGGCAGCTATCCGGGCGACCTGTACTGCCACGTGGTGGTCGAGACGCCGGTGCGCCTGAGCGACGACCAGAAGAACATCCTGCGCCAGTTCGAGGCCTCGCTGAACGACGGGGGCGACCGCCACTCGCCGCAAAGCAAGTCCTGGACCGACCGCGTCAAGGAATTCTTCAGCTGAATCGGCTGAACTGAATCCGCCGCCAGCCGGCGGACCACGGCCCAGGGCCCGGATGCGATCCGGTCCTGGGCCGTTTGCTTTGGCGTCGTACCGATGACGCCCGGCGTTGGCGTCGCGCCGGCGCCGCCTAGAAGTCGCCGCGCAGGGTCAGCATGACATTGCGCGGCTCGCCATAGAAGTTGCCGTTGTTGCTGCCCACACTGGTGTAATACGTCTTGTCGAACAGGTTGTTCAGGTTGACCGAGGCGGCCCAGTGGTTGTTGATCTGGTAGCGGGCGTAGGCGCTCCAGATGGCGTAGCCGGGGCTGTTGACGCGGATCGTGCCGGCGTCGTAGCTGCTGGTCTGGGCATTGACGCCGCCGCCCAGGGTCCAGCGGTGCGCGGCGCCCGCCAGCTTATAGGTGGTCCAGACGCGCAGCATGTGCTTGGGCGTCAGCGAATTCAGCGGCTTGCCCTGGTTGGTCTCGTCTTCCAGATAGCGCGTGGTGTTGAAGGTATAACCGGCGAACAGGTTCCAGCCGCGCAGGATTTCACCGCTGATCTCCGCGTCCACGCCCTGGCTGCGGACCTTGCCGGCCGCGATCGAGCAATACCAGCCGGCGTCGCAATCGGGGCTGCTGCGGTAGTCGGTCTGGGCCCGGTTCTTCTGGTCGACGCGGAACAGCGCGATGGCGGTGTTGATGCGGCCGTCCAGCAGTTCGCCCTTGAGGCCGATTTCGTAGTTGGTGCCCAGCAGGGGATCGAGCGGCCTGCCGCTGCTGGACTTCTCGCTTTGCGGCTTGAAGATATCGGTGTAGCTGGCGTATGCCGTCCATTGCGGGCTCAGGTCATAGAGCAGCCCGGCGTAGGGCGTGAACTTGCCGTTCTCGCGGCTGCCGTAGGTCGAGTTCTCGCTGTAGCGGCTGCCTGTGGTGCGGGTGTCCCAGATCGTGTCGTACCAACTGACGCGCCCGCCCAGCACCAGCTTGAGCGGATCGTCCAACTGCAGGCGGGCGGCGCCGTACACGCCGTACTGCAGGCCGCGGCCGTCGCGGTGCTCGCGGAAGTTGGCGTAGAGCTGGCCCTTGGTCGGCTCCGGAATCGAGCCGGGCCGGTAGTCATAGACGTTGCCGACCCAGTAGTCGTTGATGCTGCCGTAGTCGGTGTTGACATCGTTGCGCGCGTAGTTGGCGCCCAGCACCAGTTCGTGGGTACGGCCGAAGGCGTCGATCTTGCCCAGCAGGTTGGCGTCCACGCCGGTGATGCCGATGTCGGCTTCGGTGATGTCCGCCGCTGTCGCGCTGATGTTCGTGCCGGCGGCGGCCTCGCGGATGGGGCTGTTGAACTTCATGTCGTGGCGTTCGCGCAGGTGGATGGCGGCGACACGACCCTGCCAGTTGTCGTTGAAGCGGTGCGACAGGTCGAAGTAGAACGTCTCGGTGGTGGACTTGCGGCGATTCCAGTCGGCGCCCATGTAGTACGCGCGCGACACGTCCAGGGGCGAGCCGTCGTCATAGGCGGGGAAACCGCGCATGTTGGGGCGGCCGCGGCTGGTTTCGGAACTGAAGCCGATGCTGGCGCGCGTGTCGGGTGTCAGGTCGTATTCGAGGGTGCCGTAGAAGGTCTGGTCGCGATTGTTGGCGTAGTCCACATACGAGCCGCGGGTCTCGTAGTCCACCACTGCGCGGCCGCGCAGGGTGCCGGATTCGTTCAGCGGGCCGCCTCCGTCGACCTGCATGCCATAGTGGTCCCACTGGCCGGCCTTGGCGATGACGCTGAAGCCCGCTTCGGGCAGGGCGCGCTTGCGTACCAGGTTGACCGCGCCGCCCGGTTCGCCGCCGCCTTGGAGCAGGCCGGCCGCGCCGCGCAGCACTTCGACGCGGTCATAGATGGCGGTGCCGCCGCCGAAATTGCTGGCGCGGCCGTACATGCTGCGATCGAGCGGGATGCCGTCGTATTGGTAGGAGGTATTGCGAAAGCCGCGCGAATACACGTACTTGCCGGCCTGGGGGCTTTGCTGCAGGGTGATGCCGGTGGTGTTGGCAAGGGCGTCGTAAATTGAGGTGAGCGACTGTTCGTCCAGCCGTTGGCGCGTCACGACGCTGATGGACTGCGGAATGTCCCTGAGCGATTGCGCGCCTTTGGCGATGCTGGTCGCGCCGCTGGTGTAGGAGCCCGAGCCCTCGGTCGTCACCTCGTGGCTGCCCAGCACCATTACCGGCTCCAGCACCGAGGCGTCGCCTTGCGCGAGCGGCAAGCGGCGCAACAGGTAGCCGCCGGCCGGCGCCGGCACGGCTATCAGGCCCGTGCCGGACAGCAGTTGGCGCAGCCCTTGGTCGATCGGATAGCGGCCTTGCAGGCCGGCGGTGTCGCGGCCCGCTGTCAGTTCGGGATCGGCGGCGACATTGATCTGTGCGGCCCGCCCGAAGGCGCCGAGCGCGACGTCCAGCGAACCCGGCGCGATGGTGAAGGCGATCTCGGCGACGGGCGCGGTTTGCGCCTGGGCTTGCGCCCCCGTCGTCAGCACGGCGGCGCCGGCCATGGTCGGCAGGGCGCGCAATGCCAGGGTCAGCGCGGAAACGAGGAAGGGCTGCGGACGCGCGCGGCGCGCGGGGGATGGGCCGCGCCGGGATGCGCGCGGGTGTTGCGGTGTGGCCATGATGGTCGGAGGTCCTGTCTCGTGGAAGGGCGAAGGGAACGCGTGCGCCTCGCGTCCGTCTACCTGTCTTTCGAACGAGACTGGAAAATC
The DNA here is from genome assembly GCF_002082135.1 of Achromobacter ruhlandii. Classification (NCBI taxonomy): domain Bacteria; kingdom Pseudomonadati; phylum Pseudomonadota; class Betaproteobacteria; order Burkholderiales; family Alcaligenaceae; genus Achromobacter; species Achromobacter ruhlandii. The sequence goes on along the minus strand of NZ_CP017433.1, from coordinate 5,589,175 downwards.
TGCCGGGCGGTTACAAATTTGTTTTCTGCGCGGGCCGGCCGCGGATCAGGCCGGCACCACCGTCACCCAATACCGCGTGCGGTAACGTACCCGCACTCCCAGCACGCGCGCCAGCAGCGCCAGGGCCTCGTCGGTATCGTCCAAACGGAAGGCGCCCGTGACCAGCTTGCCGGCCAGTTCGGACTCGCACTGCACCAGGCCCTGCCGATAACGGCCGAGTTCGGCCAGGAACCGATCCAGTCGCATGCGATTGGCGACCAGCATGCCGTCGGTCCAGGCCGCGGCGGCGGTGTCCAGCGGCGCGACGGTGGATGGGCCGGCCGGGCCGAACAACGCCTGTTCGCCGGCCCGCACCACGCGCTCGACCCCGCCGGCGCGGATCGCCACCGCGCCTTGTTGCACCGCGACCAGGCTCTGGCGGCCGTTGTCGGCATGGTCACGCACGATGAAGCGGGTGCCCAGCGGCACCAGCTCGCCATTGCGGGTAACTACCTTGAAGCCGCGGCCTTCGGGGTCGGGCGCGGTGGTGACCTGGATCTCGCCTTCGCGCAGCAGGATGCGGCGCTCCTGGCGTGTGAACTGGACGTAGAGATTGGTGCCGGTGTTCAAGGCCAGCGCGCTGCCGTCGGACAGGGTGACCTGGCGCTGTTCGCCGACGGCGGTCTGGTAGCGGGCGCCACCGGTCCAAAGCGCCTGCGGATCGCGGCACAGCCACAGCGCCGCGCCGCCGGCGCCGATGCCCGCGAACATCCATTTGAGACTGCGGCGGCGCGCCTGGTCGGCGCCGGCCGCCAGCACCGTTCTGGACGCCGCGCCGGTGGGCGCGCGACTGCCGACCCGGTTGAAATCCCGGCTCATGGCGCTGAGCCGTTGCCAGGCCAGTTCGTGGCTCGGATCGGCCTGACGCCATTGGTCACAGGCGCGGCGGGTGCGCTCGTCGGCATCGCCATGCAATCGCACCAGCCATTCAGCGGCCTGCGCCACCACGCTGGCGTGCACCGCCACGCGCTTGTCGGCCCGCGGTGGGGCAATCAGGGGTTGTGTGCTCATGGTCGGCGCGGCGCTCAGGCGTACATCACCTGGTAGCAGCGCTGCCAGGTTTTGATCATGTCTTTCTGCACTACGTTGACCGACACCCGCAGCGCCCGGGCGATCTGCTCGTACGGCATGCCGTCGAGCTGGGCCATGAGGAAGGCGGCGCGGGCGCGCTGCGGCAGGCCGTCGATCATGGCGCTCAAGGTGTCGAGCGCTTCGAGCACCAGCGCCAGTTCCTCGGGCGAGGGGGAGACGGGTTCGGGCTGCTGGGCCAGCGCATCGAGGTAGGCGCGTTCCAGCGACGCGCGCCGGAACTGGTCGATGGCCAGCCCCTTGGCGATGGTGGTCAGATGCGGGCGCGGCGCCAGCAGGATGGGGCGGATGTCCTGCCGCAGCACCCGTTCGAAGGTGTCGTGAGCCAGGTCCGCCGCGTTGTCGCGGTCGCCGTTGAGTTTGCGGCGCAGGAACGACAGCAGCCAGCCATGGTGATCACGGTAGAGGTCCGTGATGGGATCCGGCGGGGCGATGGGGAGGCAACTCAAGGCGGACTCATTTATTTGCTAATGAGAATTATTATATTGAATTGCGACAATCACGCATCCGCATCGCCATCGGACGGACGAAAAAAACCGCGGCTTGCGCCGCGGTTTCACTGCAGGTACTACAACTTCTTGCTTCAGACTTCGTACTGCTAACCGTACTGCTAACTACAGGTGCTGCCTCTTCCAAAACAGACTTCGTACTGCTGACTACGGATGCTGCTGACTACAGGTACTGCTACTTCCACTGCTAGGTCCGCCGCTGTAACCTGAAAAAACCGACCCCGAGCCATGATGCCACCCGAGGCCGGCCGGGCTACAGCAAGCAGCTCACCGGGTGATCGGCGGGTATTCGAGTTCGCCGAACGTGTATTGGCCGCTGGCCTTGGCCTGGGCAAGTTCCTGCTGGACTTCGGCGCGCGACTTGACGCCGGCCGCGGCCGCCTTGACGGGCGGGTACTGCAGTTCGCCGAAGGTGTATTCGCCGCTGGTCTTGGCTTGTTGCAACTGGGCCTGCACTTCCTGCGAGCTCAGGCTGGTGGCCTGGGGCAGGGCGGGCGGGTAGTCCAGTTCGCCAAAGGTGTATTGGCCGCTGACCTTGGCCTGTTGCAGTTCGGTCGCCACCTGGGCGCTCGACTTGGCTTGCTCGACACCGGCGGCTTGCGCGCCGGCGCCAGCCAGGGCTAGGGAAATCAGAAGGGTAGTCGTCAGGGTTTTCATAATGACCTCCAATGTTGTTGGACGGGGCCGAATCCGGCGGCCCTCCGTCGTGGTTCGTTGTTTGTTCCCGATGACTGAATTGTGCGCGTCATCCCACCTGGGATAAACCCGTATATCCTGAAAACATCTTTCCAAATGGATGGGTAATAAATATTTGGATAAGAAATTTCCCCGTCTATGGCATGGTTATGCGGTTGCTCCGTCCCCACGATGGGTGCGCGATGCGCTTGGCGGCAAAAAAAAGCCCCTGCCTGGGCAGGGGCTGGGGATGCCAGGAAGACGTAGCGTCAGGGCGTCTTTTTCTTGAAGTCGCCGGCGACCGCGGTGCTGAAGCCGTCGGGGCGCAGGTACTTGCGCAAGGCGGCGTTGACCGTGTCGGGCGTGAGCGCGCTGATCTTCTTGTCCATCTCGGCCGACCATTCGAAGGTGCGGCCGCGCTGCAGGTAGTCGAGCCAGGTGCCGGCCAGCACGTCATCCTGGGCGCGGGCCAGGTTGCGGTAGTTCAGCAGCGCGGTGATACCGTCGGAAATTTCCTTGTCGCTGAAGCCGTCCTTGAGCACGCGGGCCAGTTCCTCGCCGATGGCCTTTTCCAGGCGCTCGCGGTTCTGCGGCGCGTAGATGGCGTACATGGTCCAGCTGGCGCTGGGCTCGAACGACGAGACCGACAGCGAGCTGCGCACGTTGTAGGACAGGCCTTCAGTCTCACGCACGCGGTTCCACAGGCGCGAGGTTTCCGAGGCGCCGAACAGGTAGTTGGCCAGGTACAGCGCCGGATAGTCGGCGTCGCTGTCCTGCAACTTCAGGGGCATGCGCGAGATGTAGAACGCATTGGCCTTGTCCGGGGTCTCGATGTCGAACTGCTTGGCGGGGATGTCGCGGTACGGATTGCCGACACGGGTGTAGGCGGGGGCGCGCTTCCAGCCGGCCAAGCCGTCCTTGACGGCCTTTTCGACGGCTTCGGGTTCGAAATCGCCCACGGCCGAATATTCGATCTTGCCGGCGCCATAGAACTTGGCGTGGAACTTGACCAGCGCATCGCGGTTCAGCGCGCGGACGCCGGCCAGCGATTCCTCGAACGTCGGCACGTAACGCAGGTCATCGGCGGGCCACGGATTGTCCTGGCGGGCCAGGGCGCGTCCGGCCAGGGCCTGCGGTTCGGTCATGGCGTTCTGGATCGAGGTTTCGAGCTGGCGCTGGTATTCCTCGAGCTGTTCCTTGGGGAAGTTGGCGTTGCGCACGATGTCCAGCGCCAGGCGGGTCAGTTCGGGCAGGTTCTCGCGCTTGGTCGACATGGCGATCTTGAGCGTGGTGCCGCCACCGCTGAAGCCGAGTTCGGCCTGCAGCTTGTCGAGGCGGTCCTGGATGTCCTGGCGCGACAGCTTGGCGGTGCCGCGCGTCAGCAGGTCGGCCACGGCGCTGGAATTCACGCGCTGGCCGAGCAGGTCTTTCTCGTTGCCGAACTGGATCAGCATCTGCGCCTGCACGCGGTTGCCGCGCGTGGCCTTGGGCAGCAGCGCCAACTGCACCGGTCCGTTGGGCAGGTCGAGCGTCTTGCGCTGGGTCAGGCGGTCGATGTTCTGCGGGGTGGGATCGAAAGCGGACGCGGCCTTGAAGTCGGGATCGCCCTTGTAGTCCTTGAACACCGCCGTCAGATCGACGCGCTGGGTCTGCGGCGCGCGCACCGGTTTGTCGGTCGGGATGTAGCGGCCTTCGATGCGGTTGCTTTGCACCAGGTAGGTGGTGGCGGCCTGCTGCACCTCGGCCAGCGTGGCCTTGCGGGCGCGGTCGCGCTGCAGGAAGAACAGGCGCCAGTCGCCGGCGGCGATGGCCTCGGAGAGCGCCACGCCGACCTGTTCGGGATCGCTGTAGGTCTGCTCCCAGGAGGTCAGCCATTTGCTGCGTGCGCGGTCCAGTTCCTGCTGGGTGAAGGGCTTCTTGCCGAGATCTTCCAGCGTGCCGGTCAGCGCCTTCATGGCGGCATCCTGGTTCTTGCCCGGGGTCAACTGGGCGGCGAACATGGCCAGGCCCGGATCCAGGTTTTCCATGGTGAAGCCGAACACGCCCGAGGCCAGCTTGGTCGGCACTAGCGCGTGGTAGAGGCGGCCCGACGGCGTATCGGCCAGGATGGTGGTGGCCAGGTCGAACGGCACGAAGTCGGGGCTGCCGGCGGCCGGGATGTGGTACATCGCGGCGACCAGCGGCGTGCCGCCGGTGCGGCGCAACGTGACGGCGCGTTCGCCGTCCTGGGCCGGCTCGACGGTGTATTCCGGCGGCAGCTTGCGTTCGGGCTTGGGCAGCTTGCCCAGCGTGGCCTCGATGTCGGCCAGCGTGGCCTGCGGATCGAACTTGCCGGCCACGATCAGCACCGCGTTATCGGGCTGGTAGTACTCGTGATAGAAGGCGCGCAGCTGGCCGATGTCGACGTTCTCGACGTCGGAGCGGGCGCCGATGGTGTTCTTGCCGTAACTGTGCCATTGGAACGCGGCCGCCTGCATCTTCTGCATGAGGATGCGGAAGGGGCTGTTCTCGCCGCTTTCCATCTCGTTGCGCACGACGGTCATTTCGGAGTCGAGGTCTTCCTTGGCGATCAGGGAATTGACCATGGCATCGGCCTGCCAGCCCAGATACCACTTGAGGGTGTCGGGGTTGGCGGCGAAGCTGGCGAAATAGTTGGTGCGGTCGCTGGAGGTCGAGCCGTTGGCCTGCAGGCCGCGGCGCGAGAATTCGCCCATGGCGTTGCGGGTGGTGGAGGTGCCCTTGAACAGCATGTGTTCGAGCAGGTGGGCCATGCCGGTCTGGCCGTAGTTCTCGTTGCGCGAGCCGACCAGATAGGTCATGTTGACCGTGGTCGAGGGCTTGGATTCGTCGGGAACCAGCAGGACGCGCAGGCCGTTGCTGAGTCGGTATTCGGTGATGCCTTCAATCGAGGCGGCCTCCGTGACGCCGGCCGGCAGGCTGGCGGCTCCGGCCTGGAAGGCCAGGAAGGATGAGAACAGCAGCGCGCCCAGCGGGCGCGGCAGCTTCGATATGGACAGGCGCATGGCGGACTATTCCTTTGGCATGGCAGAATCCGTTGGAGTGTATACGGTGTGAATGGTTCAGGGGCCCGCCCCTGGCGCGCCGGCCTGTCGTTCCGTCTGGAAAAAACGCGCATGTCGCTATCCCTTGAAATTGAGACTCCTCGCCTGGTGCTGCGGCAGTGGCTGGCGGCCGACCGCAAGCCGTTCGCGGCCATGAATACCGATGCGCGCGTGACGCGTTACCTGTTGCCGCTGACCGCGCCGGAAAGCGACGCGCTGGCCGACCGGCTGGCCGCCGGCATCGATGAATACGGCTGGGGCTTCTGGGCCGTCGAGGCGCCGGGCGTCGCGTCGTTCATCGGGTTCGTCGGCATCAAGGCGCTGGCGCCGACGCTGCCGTTCGCGCCCGGCGTGGAAATCGGCTGGCGCCTGGCGGCGCCCTACTGGGGCAGGGGCTATGCCAGCGAGGCCGCGCAGGCGGCGTTGCGGGTGGGGTTCGAGCAGGTTGGCGTGCCCGAGATCGTGGCGTTCACGGTGCCGGAAAACGAGCCATCGCGCGCGGTGATGCGACGCCTGGGCATGCGCGAAGATGCACAGCGCTTCGAGCATCCGGCGGTGCCGGACGGCCATCCCTTGAAGACGCATGTGCTGTACCGGCTGGCGCGAGAAGCCTGGAGTGCGCAGAAAAATGGTGACGCAGGCGCTGGCAGGGAGCCGTTTGCCGCTGCATAAGCGTCGGCAGGCCTCGTCATGCCGGGATGTTGCGATGCAGCATCCTGGCGTGGCGCGGCCGATTTGAGATCGGGACGGGCGCGGGTGTAAGCTTTGCGGAACGTAGTTGCTGTTGTCGACGGGATGCGCGACAGCCGTCTACAGGTTTCCCGTCCAACGCCAGCCGCCGCCCCGCCGGGCCGCATCGGCAGCATGCCGGAACGCGCGCCCCCGCTCCGCGGGCGACGACGGTGCTTGTTGTTCGCGCCTTCGCCGCCGGCATCCTGCCGGCGCATCTTTCGGAGGAACGACCCATGCTGACCGAGATCGTCACGCGTGCCTTGTCCCAATTGACCGGCAGCCCCATGAGCGGCGACCGCATCAAAGGGCAGTTTCAGTACGCTTATGCCAGTGATGACGGCCAATTCGTGGCCATACTGACCCATGACATGACCACCTACGTGGTGGACCTGAGCACGCAGCGCTATTTCGCCGAGTGCGGAGGGTCGCCGCGAGGCTTCGCCGGGCACGTGCTCGAGATGGAGGGCGCCGAGGCGCGCCAGCATCCGTGGCCCGCGGCCAATGACCTGTTCGACCTGGACATGGATGCGGACGAATTGTCCTGGCGCCAGTGTCCCGGGATGCGCAGCATGGCCGACAGTGCCAACCGATCTGTGGAGAGCCGCGCCGCCTGAGAGTGGCCAGAAGCGGCAGTCCCCTCACTGAACCGGCGAGATCGCCGGTTTTTTTTATCTTGTGATCGGGGCGGCTCGCTACAATCCGACGCATGACTTCCCACGCTGATACCCGCGCCCCGGACGGCGCCATCCTGGTCGACTGCACGCACGAACGCCATGCCGACCAGATCCTGGCCATCTTCAACGAGGCCATTGCCACCTCGACCGCGCTGTATGACTACAAGCCGCGTCCGCGCGAGGCGATGCTGGGCTGGTTCCAGGCCAAGGCCACCGGAGGCTTTCCCGTGGTGGGGTTCGAGAACGCGGCGGGCGAGCTGATGGCGTTCGCCAGCTACGGCACGTTCCGCGCCTGGCCGGCCTACAAGTATTCGGTCGAGCATTCCGTGTATGTCGACGGCCGCTTCCGCGGGCGGGGCTTGGGCGAGGCGCTGATGCGCGTGTTGATCGAACGCGCCCGCGCCAACCAGGTGCACCTGATGATCGGCGGCATCGACGCGGCCAACCAGGGCAGCATCAAGCTGCATGAGAAGCTGGGATTCGTGCATGCCGGCACCATCCGCGAGGCTGGCTTCAAGTTCGGCCGCTGGCTCGACCTGGCGTTCTACCAGTTGACCCTGGACACGCCGGCGCGGCCGGTGGATGGCTGAGGGCTTTGCCGGGACCGCGCCGCGGCGCCCGGCGGTCGCACTACTTCGACAGCACCCGCATCGCCTGTTCCAGTCCGGCGACCGTCACGGGGTACATACGGTCCTGCATGATGTCGCGCATCAGCGCGATCGACTGGCGGTACTGCCACGACGCGGTGGGCTCGGGATTGAGCCACACGGACTTGGGCCAGGCATCCAGCAGCCGGCGCATCCACTGTGCGCCGGGTTCCTTGTTGTAGTGCTCGACCGAGCCGCCCGGTTGCAGGATCTCGTAGGGGCTCATGGTGGCGTCGCCGACGATGATCAGGCGCCAGTCGGGGTTGTACTTGCGCAGCACGTCCCAGGTGTCGAAACGTTCGTTCTGGCGCCGGCGGTTGCTCTGCCACAGGCTTTCGTACGGGCAGTTGTGGAAGTAGTAGACCTCGAGATTGCGGAACTCGCTGCGGGCCGCGGAGAACAGTTCCTCGACGCGGCCGATGTGGTCGTCCATGCTGCCGCCGACGTCCAGCAGCATCAGCACCTTGACGGTGTTGTGGCGCTCCGGGACCATGCGCAGGTCCAGGTGGCCGGCATTGCGCGCGGTGCTGGCGATGGTATCGTCCAGGTCCAGTTCGAGTTCGGCGCCTTCGCGCGCGAAACGCCGCAGGCGGCGCAGCGCGACCTTGAAATTGCGCGTGCCCAGCTCGACCTGATCGTCGTAGTCCTTGAACTGGCGCATGTCCCAGACCTTGACCGCGCTGCGGTTGCCGGCCGACTGGCCGCCGACGCGGATGCCTTCTGGGTGGTAGCCGCCGTTGCCGAAGGGCGAGGTGCCGCCGGTGCCGATCCACTTGCTGCCGCCGGCGTGGCGTTCCTTCTGCTCTTCCAGGCGTTCCTTGAAGAGCTCCATCAGCTTGTCCCAGCCGTGCTTCTCGATGGCGGCCTTTTCCTCCGGCGACAGGCTCTTCTCGAACTGCTTGATGAGCCAGTCCAGCGGGATGTCCTTGCCGGCCGGCAGCGCGGCCTCGATGCCCTTGTAGTAGGCGCCGAAGGCCTTGTCGTAGCGGTCGTAGAGCGATTCGTCCTTGACCAGCGCGGTGCGCGCCAGGAAGTAGAAGTCGTCCAGCGTGGGCGTCATGACGTCCTGGCGCAGCGCATCCACCAGCGTCAGGTATTCCTGCACCGAGACTGGCAGCTTGTGTGCCCGCAGGTGGTAGAAGAAGTCGATCAGCATGATGGCCGCGAGGAGGGCGTCAGCGGCGCTGGGCGCCGCGGGTCATGGCGGCGAGTCGTTCCAGCAGGTGCACGTCCTGCTCGTTCTTGAGCAGGGCGCCAGCCATCAGCGGCACCGCCGTGGCGGTGTGCGCGTCGATCTGCGCCGCGCTGACGTCCTCGGCCAGCAGCAGGCGCAGCCAGTCCAGCAGTTCGGAGGTCGACGGTTTCTTCTTCAGGCCGGGCGCGTCGCGCAGGCTGAAGAAGGTGTCGAGCGCCGCGCGCAGCACGTCCTGCTTGAGTTCGGGGAAATGCACCGCGACGATGTCGCGCATGGTCTCGCGGTCGGGGAAACGGATGTAGTGGAAGAAGCAGCGGCGCAGGAAGGCGTCGGGCAGGTCCTTCTCGTTGTTGGAGGTGATGATGACCAGCGGCCGGTGGCGCGCGGCGATGGTCTGGCGCGTTTCGTACACATGGAATTCCATGCGGTCGAGTTCGCGCAGCAGGTCGTTGGGGAATTCGATGTCGGCCTTGTCGATTTCGTCGATCAGCAGCACCACCGGCTGCTCGGCGTCGAAGGCCTGCCACAGCGTGCCCTGCACGATGTAGTTGCGGATGTCGCGGACCTTTTCGTCGCCGAGCTGCGAGTCGCGCAGGCGCGACACCGCGTCGTATTCGTAAAGACCCTGATGCGCCTTGGTGGTGGACTTGATGTGCCATTGCAGCAAGGGACGGCCCAGCGCGCGCGCCACTTCCTCGGCCAGCATGGTCTTGCCGGTGCCGGGTTCGCCCTTGATCAGCAGCGGGCGCTGCAGTGTCAGGGCGGCGTTGACGGCGAGCTTGAGGTCATCGGTGGCGACGTATCGGTCGGTGCCATCGAAGCGTGTTTGCGGTGCGGAAGGAGCGGTCTGGGCAGCGGACATGGATCGGCGGACTTCTCGGGGTTGATGGGGATCAAGGCCATTTTCGGGTATTAATCCTAGACAATTATCGTACAATCAGGCGGTTTTGCAGCTGGGTTCGACCCGCAACGTGTTTGCCGGGGGCCTTTCCGTGTGAGCAGGCCCTAGTCCTCAAGCCATACCAAGAAGAGCCATCCCAATGAAGTTGCGATTCTCTCTGAAGTACACGGTTTCCCTGCTGACCCTGGCCTCCTGTGCGATCGCCGGCCAGGCGGCCGCCGCGGACGCGGCGCCGGTCGGCAACGTCCAGAATGCCCGCGACAAGGTCTCCATGTGCATCGGTTGCCACGGCATCGAAGGCTACAAGGCGACCTTTCCCGAGCTTTACCACGTCCCGATGATTGCCGGCCAGAACGCCAAATACATCGAAACCGCCCTCAACGAGTACAAGAAAGGCGCGCGCAGCCATCCCACGATGGACGCCATCGCCGGCAGCCTGTCCGATCAGGACATCGCCGATCTGGCCGCGTACTACTCGAATCTGAAATGACAGGGGGCAATCACATGAACCGCATCATGCTTGCCCTCGCGGGCGCGACGTTGGCCATTTCGGGCGCGGCTGCCCAGGCCCAGGACCTGATGGCCGGCAAGGCTGTCTTCGAGAAATTCAACTGCGCATCGTGCCATGGCGCCGACGCCAAGACGGCGGTCGATCCGGCCTACCCGACGCTGGCCGGCCAGCACGCCGACTATCTGGTACATGCGCTCAAGGCCTACCGCCGCGGCGCCTCGGGCAGCGCGGCCACGGCCAACGTGCGCAAGAACCCCATCATGGGCGCTTTCGCCACCCAATTGTCGGACCAGGACATCAGCAACGTCGCGGCCTGGCTGGCATCGTTGCCCAGCGACCTGGGCGTGCGCAAATAGCGCTGTTTGCCCCGCATGCAAAAAACCCTCGGTTCGCCGAGGGTTTTTCCTTGGGCGCTCGCGTCGCGCGGCCGGCTATCGTTCGGCGCGCTGGCGGATCAGGTCGATGTAGGTGTCGCTGTCCAGCGGCGTGCCCAGGCGCTGGGCTTCCCATACCACCCGTCCCAGGCATTCCATGATCTCGTGCGCGGCCTGATGCGCGTCGCTGCGCGCCACCAGGCGCTGGTACGCGTTGCGGATGCCCGGCGGGTGATCGATGGACAACTGCTCGGCGATGGCCAGGTGCATCGACAGGTGCAGGAACGGATTGGTGCGACCCTTTTCCACCGCGTATTCGGTGGTCATGGCCTCGGGGTTTTCGAGGTCGCCATGGTATTCCGGATGCTCGATGACCCAGTCCAGGGCCATGGCCTCCAGTGGGGTCAGGACCTCGTTGGCGCGGTGCTTGCGCCAGGTTTCGATGAAGAATTCGCGAACCTGGTCGCGGGATGGGTTGAACATTGTCAGACGGGGGCCATGCGGGCTGGAGAGGGCTTTATTTTACCGCCCGCCGGCGCCGCGCCCGCCCGGCGGCCCCAATGCGATATAGAATTGGTTGCTATCCGCTATCCAGTGCGCGTTTCGCCGGGGCCACGCGGCCCGCGGCGCTCACGCCGGCCGATGCGGCGCGCGTGCAGAAAAACCACCCGGAGCAAATGGAGCATTCATGTCCTATCAACATATCAAGGTGCCCGCTGGGGGCCAGAAGATCACGGTCAACGCTGATTTCTCGCTGAACGTGCCGGATCAGCCCATCGTGCCCTATATCGAGGGCGACGGCACGGGCGCGGACATCACCCCCGTGATGATCAAGGTCGTCGATGCCGCGGTGCAAAAGGCCTACGGCGGCAAGCGCAAGATCCACTGGATGGAAGTCTATGCCGGCGAGAAGGCCACCAAGGTCTACGGTCCGGACGTGTGGCTGCCCGACGAGACCCTGGAGGTCGTCAAGGATTACGTGGTGTCGATCAAGGGCCCGCTGACCACCCCGGTCGGCGGCGGCATCCGGTCGCTGAACGTGGCGCTGCGTCAACAGCTGGATCTGTACGTCTGCCTGCGCCCGGTGGCCTATTTCAAGGGCGTGCCCTCGCCGGTGCGCGAGCCCGAAAAGACCAACATGGTGATCTTCCGCGAGAACTCGGAAGACATCTACGCGGGTATCGAATACATGGCCGAGAGCGAGCAGGCCAAGGAACTGATCCAGTTCCTGCAGACCAAGCTCGGGGTCAAGAAGATTCGTTTCCCCAACACCTCGTCCATCGGCATCAAGCCGGTGTCGCGCGAAGGCACCGAGCGCCTGGTGCGCAAGGCGGCGCAATACGTCATCGACAACGACCGTACCTCGCTGACCCTGGTGCACAAGGGCAACATCATGAAGTTCACGGAAGGCGGCTTCCGCGATTGGGGCTATGCGCTGTTGCAGAAGGAGTTCGGCGCGCAGCTGATCGACGGCGGGCCGTGGTGCAAATTCAAGAATCCCAAGACCGGCCGCGAGATCATCGTCAAGGACGTCATCGCCGACGCCTTCCTGCAGCAGATCCTGCTGCGTCCGGCGGAATACGACGTGATCGCCACATTGAACCTGAATGGCGACTACATCTCCGATGCGCTGGCCGCGCAAGTTGGCGGCATTGGCATCGCCCCGGGCGCCAACCTGTCGGACTCGGTCGCCATGTTCGAGGCCACCCATGGCACGGCGCCGAAGTACGCGGGCAAGGACTACGTGAATCCGGGTTCGGAAATCCTGTCGGCCGAGATGATGCTGCGCCACATGGGCTGGACCGAGGCCGCCGACCTGATCATCTCCAGCATGGAGAAGTCGATCCTGTCCAAGAAGGTGACGTATGACTTTGCCCGCCTGCTCGAAGGCGCGACGCAGGTGTCATGCTCGGGCTTTGGCCAGGTCATGATTGAAAATATGTAATTTGGAATCAGATTGGTCCGTTTAAGTCACCAAAACCCGCAGGCTGCAAGGCTTTGCGGGTTTTTTGGTGAAATTCTTTTCGGATGTCGGTAATCTGGAAAAAGACCCTACGAAATGATGGAGCCGCAGGCGCACAAGAATTAATTTGTGACTATTGTGACAGTATAATTCGAGCGTTTGTAATACGGTATTCCCTTTAGTCTGCGTATTTTCACGATATGGCTCAACCCGCTTCCGATATGCCGCCCTATCACGCCTCGGACTGTGTCCGAGGCCTGCGCGATGCCAAGCGGATCGCAATGCTGATGGCGCCCAGGTTGGGCGATACGTTGCTGATGATGGCCATGGCGCATAATCTGGCGGTGCATGGGCGCGAGGTGACCGTTTTCGGCGATTTCGCCTACAGCCTGCGTAGTTGGCTGCCGGGTATGGATATCAGGCCCTCGCTGCCCCAGGAGCAGGCGTCGGTCGTATTGGCGGACTATGACTGCGCGGCGCAGATGCATGTCGGCTGGCCGTATGCCTTGCATGACCATGCGACGTCCTATTTCTATTACGACGCACATGTCGTGATTACCGGGAAAGGATTCGTCAAGTTAAATCAGATCAGCGATTATTGCCGTGACGCATTGGCGTTGCCCTTGTCGGGCACTGACATCGGACTGCGGCCGCCTGTCTCGGGACGCCACCGCATTCATGAAAAACGTGTGGCTGTGCATCCATCCTCCACGGGGGCGCAGCGCTGCTGGGCGCCACGGCATTTCGTCGAACTGGGCCTGAGGCTACAGCGCCAGGGATACGAGCCGGTCTTCATCCTGGCGCCACACGAACGGGCCGAATGGACCTGCCTGATCGACGCGGGCCTGGCTATCCAGCAGTCCCCGTCGCTGGCGGACGTTGCAGCCTTCATCCACGAGTGTGGTTGGTTCATTGGTAATGAGTCTGGTATCGGGCATCTGGCGTCCTGCGTGGGGGTGCCAACGCTTACCCTCACCGGGAGGCCCACCCGCACGAAGGCATGGCGGCCGGGGTGGTCGATGTCGCGCATTGCCTATCCCGTCTATATCCCCGGGGGCCGCTGGAGGGACCGGCTGTGGCGAGAATGGCTACGTCCTGGTAGTGTCATGGCGGCTTTCGAAGGGTTGACGCGGGATTACAAGAAGTCCTTGGGTGCGGCGAAACCCGTCCGCTTTTAGTCCGCAAAGCTGGTCCGTTGCGCCGGAATCATCCATTATCTCGACGCCGGCGCGCCATTTCCGCTGGCGCGCCGGCCAATCCTCTTTCCTCAACATCGACCGGTCCTTGCCGCGGCCGAACAGAACTCATCATGCCTATTTCTTGTTTGCGCAGCGTTGTCGCCTTGGCGCTGCTGATTCCCGCCCTGGCGCTGACCAGTGCCGTGGGCGGGACGATCATCATCTACTTGACGGCGTTGATCGCCCTGACGACGATGGCCTTCAATCTCATACGGAAATGGGAGCCATTTTCCCTGAAGGAAATCACACCTATAGCCGTGGTGCTGGTCTTGCCGATGGCGGCCATGTGCATCAGCAGCACCTATCTAGGCGTTTGGAGTTCATCGGAGATTGAAAAACTGCTGCGCTTCGCCCTGGCGGTGCCGGTGTGCTGGGTGCTGATGAGGGCGCCGCGCCAATGGTTGCAGCAGATTCAATGGAGCCTGCTGGTCGCCGCCTTTGCCGGCTCGTTGATGTTGATCTACATCATCCACGCGCCCGGATTGGGGCGTGGGGCGGTGTCTGATTTCGGCGGACGCTATAACGCCGTGGCATTTGCCGACTTGACGATTTTCTTCGGGCTGGCCTCCCTACTGACCCTGCGCTGGAATCTTTCGCCCTGGCCGCGGCTGGAGTCCGCGGCAAAAATCGCCGTGATGCCGATCTGCCTGTATGGTGTCTGGGTTTCGCAGACGCGTAGCAGCTGGTTGCTCCTGCCCGTGTTCGGTCTGGTGTATCTGTTGACGAATCGCCAGTGGGTGCTGCGAACCAAGATGTTGTTCCTGTCGGGATTCGTCGTGGTGATTGCGGCGGTGGCGGCGGTTTCCTGGTATTCGACGGAAAGTCGCTGGAGAGGGGGGGTCTCGGATCTGAACAGCTATGAACAACAGGATCGCGACACCTCCGTCGGCATCCGCATTCAGCTGTGGAAGGCTTCCTGGATGATGTTCAAGGAAAGCCCACTGCTGGGCGTCGGTGTATCCAATTTTCGGCCCGAGCTGGCCAAGCTGCAGAAGCAGGGCGTGGTAACCGAGCTGGTCTCCATCGATTATGGCGAACCGCACAACGACATGTTGAGTGCGCTGGCGGGGTATGGTGTATTGGGACTTCTGTCCATCCTCGCGCTGTACCTGATCCCCGCCGCCATCTTCTGGCGCCGTTCCGCCAGCGACGATCCGGTGGTGCATGTCGGATCGCAGATTGGCCTGCTGTTCTGCCTGGGCTATTTCGTCTTCAGCATGTCGGAAATGATGTTTCGCAACATGCGCAGCGTGCCGATCTATGCGTTGACGGTGGTGGTGTTGTATGCGTTGACGTCGGCTCGCACCGGGCTTGCGCAACAGCGCCTGGCAGCGCGACGCTAGTGGCCCGCGGCCGCTTTTGCAAGCGGCTTGACGCTATGAAAAGCAAGGTCTGCATGGCCTTGCTTTTTTTTGCGTGCACGTTGCGCGGCAAAAGCTTGAAGGGTTTGACGTAGATCAAGCCGGCTTGGCCTCGTCGGTGAAAACCCTGCCACTCCCTCGTATTCTGATCGGACGCAAAGATAAATCGTCACATTTCGCCGTCTTTGGTTGCGGGCGCGGAAGGATACCGGGAAAGAGGGGGCCTATGAAGAATTCAAGTTTGCGCAGGGAGCTGCTGTGGTTCGTGCTGGCTATCGGGGTCGCGGTGCTGGCGCTGGGAGGCTGGGACGCCTGGGAGCGGCGGACCGAGATGCTGGATGGGCGCAAGACGGAACTGCGCCACGTGCTGGACCTGGCCGCCGGCATTGTGCGCAACGGCAAGCAGCGCGCCATCGACGAGGGGCTGTCGGCCGAGCAGGCCAAGCGCAATGTGGCGCAGCGGCTGGCGCAACTGCGCTACGGCGCGGACGGCTACGTCGGCGTGTTCGACGATGGCTATGCGCTGCTGGTGCATCCCGATGCCAAGCTTTTGGGGACCAACGTGCGCGCGGTCAAGGATAGCGGCGGATTGCCCATCTTCGAGAATCTGCACGAGCGCGGCAGAGAGGGCGGCGGCTTCGTCGAATACCTGTTTCCGCGGCCGGGCGCGGAGGAGTCCCTGCCCAAGATCAGCTATGCCGTCTACGACGCGGAATGGGGCTGGCTGATGTTCACCGGGCTGTATGTGGACGACGTCGATGCGGCCTTCAGCGCCACGCTGTGGCGCCAGGGCGGCGTGACGGTGCTGCTGCTGGCGGCGCTGCTGGCGGTGGCGTTGCGATTCTTCCGCTCGCACATCATCGGTCCCTTGGACGAGGCCGTGGCGGTCTGTGAACGGGTGGCGCAAGGGGACCTGTCCAGCGTCATCTCGCGCCACCATCGGGGCGAGATCGGCCGGCTGTTCGGCGCCATGGCAACGATGCAAGAGCGGCTGGACGTGGCGGTGCGCAGCATCGTGCACGCCACCGGTTCGATCGCGGCGGCTTCGCGCCAAATCGCAGCGGGCAGCATGGACCTGCACGATCGTACCGAGAAGCAGGCAGCCGCGCTGGAGCAGACCGCGGCCAGTGTCGAGCAGATCACCGCCACCGCCAAGCAGAGCGCCGATCACGTGCGTGAAGTGAGTGCGCTGGCGGGCGAGTCGGCGCAACTGGCGCGCCAGGGCAGCGAAGAGACCCAGCATGCGATCGATGCGATGCGCGAGATATCGCGCAGTTCGCAACGGATCGACGAGATCATTCGCCTGATCGATGAGATCGCCTTCCAGACCAATATCCTGGCGCTCAATGCCGCCGTGGAAGCGGCGCGCGCCGGCGAGCAGGGGCGCGGGTTCGCGGTGGTGGCGGGCGAGGTACGGGCGCTGGCGCAGCGTTCGGCCACCGCGGCCAAGGAGATCAAGACGCTGATCGAGGCCTCGTCGGGTTCGGTCGAACGCGGCAGCCAGCGTGTGGAGCAGGCCAGCGCCACTATGGGCAGCGTGCTGCAATCGGCGGCGACCAGCGCGCCGCTGATGGGCGAGATCGCCACCGCGTCGGCCGAGCAGAGTGTCGGCATCGAGCAGATCAATCAGGCGGTGACACACCTGGACAGCGTGACACAGCAGAACGCCGCGCTGGTCGAGGAGTTCGCGGCGTCGGCGTCCACGCTGCACGATCAGGCCGACGACCTGGCGCGCGCGGTGGCCGTGTTCAAGCTGTCTGCAGCCTATTAGGTGATCCCTGCACCACGCTCATGGCCCGTTGCAGGCGCGGGGTCAGCTCGCGGCTGGCGCTGGTCATGGGCAGGCGCAGCTCGTCGGCGATCAGGCCTTGCAGCGCCAGCGCGCGCTTGATTGGCGCCGGGTTGGGTTCGGCGAACAGCAGGCGGATCAGGCCGCGCAGGGGCTCGAACAGTTCGCGCGCGGCTTCGGCGTGGCCATCGCGCGCCAGCTGCATGACTTCGACGAAGCGTTCCGGAAACAGGTGCGCGGCCGCGGGAATGGCGCCGAGGCCGCCGGCCAGGAAATGGTCGAGCAGCGCCATGTCCTCGCCGCAGAGCGCCGCCAGGTGGCCGCGCGCGTTAAGCGCCATCAACACCGGGGGATTGCATTCCTTGACGGCGCGGAAGTTGGGCAGCAGCGCCAACGATTCCATGGTTTCGACCGTCATGGTGACGCCGGTCCGCTTGGGGATGTTGTAGAGGATGATGGGGCGCTCGGTGGCCCAGGCGATCTGCCGGTAGTGCCACAGAATGCCCTGTTGCGACGGGCCCAGGTAGTACGGCGGCGGTACCAGATAGCCCGCGGGCGCGTACTTGTCCAGGCGGCGGATGGCGGCTGCCACGCCGCGCGTGTCGACGCCGCCCGCGCCGAACACCAGCGGCAGGGCGTGCGGATCACGGCGGATGGCCTCGATCATCTCGATCTTCTCGGGGATGGAGAGCAGGTTGCCTTCGCCAGTGGAACCGAACAGCACCAGGCCGGCGATGCCCGCGTTGCGGTAGTAGCGCGCCAGCGCCTGGGCGGCTTCGCAATCGACGTAGCCGCCGCGCATCGGCGTGACCATCGGCAGCCAGAGGCCTTCGAAAGCGGGAGTGAGCGGGGTATCCATGGCTTATTGCACCGTGATGGCGGCCGCGGGGCGCAGCGGGCCGAATTCGGCCTGGGGCAGGCCGCACATCACCGCGTGCATCAGGGCGTCGACCTGGTTGCGGTCGCAATGCAGCTGCAGGATGCTCTGGCCATGGGCGTGATCCACCGATAGCACGTACACGCCAATGCGTTCGCCCAGCTCACGGTGCAGGGCCAGCCGGACCTTCAAGGCGTCCAGCGTGTCGATCCTGATGGTCAGGGAGACCATGTGCGCGGGTTGTGGCGCCTGGACCGAAGCGGGGCGTTCAAACGAGGCGTGCGTGCTGCGTTCTTGGAGGGGAATCATGGCGGTCGGGGGGCGCAGCCGTGAGGGCGGGCTCGCGCGTATCCGGTTGGTTGATGACGATTCCACTATAGAAAGCGGGCCGTAAAACCTGCCGATAAATGCGGGCGAGACGCGTAAAAAGCGCGTCAACGCCCGGGCGTTTCAGAAGGTCTTGGTCAGCGACAGCAGGCCGGTGGCGCGGCCCATGTAGCGGCCGCGGCTGTTGGTGTAGACGGCGCGGTCGGCGTTGGTGTCGATATAGGCGATCGAGATCGCCAGGCCCTGCCCGAAGTCCTTGGTCAAGCCCAGTTTCCAGTCGGTGTAGGCGCCGTCGGTGACGTTGCGGACCGTCTGGCGGCCGACATGGGCGTTGAGCGTCAGGCCCCAGACCCCGGTGTCGAAATTGCCGCTCAGGTCGAAGTACTGGCTGTACTTGCTGTCGGCGAAGCCGAACAGGTTGGTCATCGCGATCGAGTACTTGAACAGGACCGGGCCGTAGCCCAGGCCGGCATACAGCTCGGTGGTGTCGGGGCTGGTGTAGCCCGACGGGTAGTCGCCGGGGTAGTAGTACTGCAGCACGCCCAGGTCGAACGGCACGTTCGGCGCCAGGTTGCCCTTGTAGCCGCCGTAGAAGTCCATTTCCACCGGCGCCGAGACCTTGCTGTTGCTGTCGTTGAGCCAGCTGATGCTGGAGTTCCAGTTGCCCAGGTACAGGCCGCTGGCGTGCGTGAAATCGAAGCCGCCCTGGATTGCGGGCTGGTTGTTGGTCTGCATCAGGCCGCGGTAGCGGTACTGGCTGGCCAGGGTGACGTTGGCGGTCAGCGAGTACTCGGGGGCCGGCTCACCGGCGGCGGGCGCATCGGCGGCGTGCACGGGGGCGGCAAGGGCGAACAGCGCGAGCGCGGCCAGGGTGTTGCGGGACATGGAATTCTCCTGTGTTGGACGGGATCGCCACAATAGGAGAAGCGGCATAAACGGCGAGACAAGAGTGGCGCGATCCGCGTAAAGGGCGCGTCAATAGCGCGGATTGTCGCGCCTGTCCGGGCGCCGCACGGCAGTACCACGCAAGGCAGTACAACGCACGGCAATGCAACGCAAGGCAGCACAGCGCAGGGCGATACAACGCAAGACAATACAACGCTGGGTAATGCAACGCTGGGCAATGCGACGCTGGGCAATACGACGCCGGTCAATACAACGCCGGTCAATACAACCCATCGCTCCGCCTGGTTCAGCGCCTGCGCGGGGCGCGAGACGTCAGCCCGCGAAGCGGTAGCCCACGCCGATCTCGGTCAGCAGGTAGACCGGTTGCGCCGGATCGGCCTCGAGCTTCTGCCGCAGGTGGCCCATGTAGATCCGCAGGTAGTGGTTGCTTTCCACGTGCGACGGGCCCCAGACCTCGCGCAGCAGTTCGCGGTGGGTCATGACCTTGCCACGATGGGCCAGCAGCGCGGCCAGCAGGCGGTATTCCATGGCGGTAAGGTGCACGTGCTGGCCGCCGCGCTCGACCACGCGCTTGGCGAAGTCCACGCGCACCTCGCCGAAGCTGATCTCGGCGGCGCTGCCGGCGCCACCGCGGGCATGGCGCCGCAGCAGCACGCGCAGCCGCGCCAGCAGTTCGCTGACGCCGAACGGCTTGGTCAGGTAGTCGTCGGCGCCGGCGTCCAGCGCGGCCACCTTGTCGGCCTCGGCGGTGCGCGCCGACAGCACCAGCACCGGTACTTCGGTCCAGCCGCGCAGTTCGCGGATCAGGGTCATGCCGTCCTCGTCCGGCAGGCCCAGGTCCAGCACCACGGCGTCGGGCTGGCGGGTGCCGGCCTCGATCAGGCCACGCTTGACAGTGTCGGCTTCGAACACGGCGCAGCCTTCGCTCTCCAGGGCCTGGCGCACGAAGCGGCGGATATTGGCGTCGTCCTCGATGATCAGGACAGTAGGTTGAAAGTCGAACATGCGTTGGGCTCAGGCGGGCTCGGGTTGGATCGGGGGCGGCGTGCCCAGTGGCAGCGTGAAGACGAATTGAGCGCCGCTGGGCTGGCCTGGCGCGTGTTCGACCCAGATGCGGCCATGGTGCGCGCTGACGATGGCTTCGCACACGGCCAAGCCGAGGCCGACGCCGGGGGTGGCGGATTCGCGTTCGCCGCGGGTGAATTTCTCGAAGATGCGGCGCTCGGCGCCGGGCGCGACGCCGGGGCCGTTGTCGCACACCGCGACGCGCAGCTCGCCGTCCTGCGCCACGGCATGCAGGCGGATGACGCTGCCGGCCGGGGTGTACTTGGCGGCATTCTCCAGCAGGTTGCACAGCACCCGCTCGATCAGCACGCCATCGCATTCGACCAGCGGCAACCCGGACAGGCTGTCGACCGTGACCTGATGCGCCGCCAGCGCTTCGCGCATGGCGGCCAGCGAGGCGCCGACCAGCTCCTCGATCGACTGCCACTCCAGCCGCAGCGGCGTGTCGCGGCTCTGCAGCCGCGCCATGTCGAGCAGGTTGGCGACCAGCGCGTGCATGCGCTGTGCCTGGTCGCGCATGGCGCGGATGGTGTCCTGGATGTCGGCCGGCAATGCGTCCTGGCGCCGCATCAGCGTGTCGGTCATGCCGACCAGGCTGGTGAGCGGCGTGCGCAGGTCGTGCGAAACCGCGGCCAGCAGCGAGTTGCGCAGTTTTTCGGATTCCATGCTGACCAGCGCCTGCTGCGCCACTTCGACATAATGCAGGCGCTCCAGGGCGATGGCGATGAGCGTGGCGTAGGCCTCGATCTGGCGGCGCGAGTCGGGCTGCGAGAACAGGCTGCGGCGCGGCGCCGCCAGCGCCAGTACGCCGCGGGTGCGCATCGGCGCCTTCAGCGGCAGGTACAGCAGGTCGCTGTTGGACAGCGTGGCGGTGCCGGCGCCGGCCGGCTGGCCGTGGTCGTAGACCCACTGGGCCAGCGCCGACTCCAGCGGCGGCATGTCGTCGGCGGCGGGCGAGGCTAGCTTGAGGCGGTCGTCCAGGCCCAGGATGTAGAGCGCGCAGCGCGAGCCGAAAGTGGCGTGCACGAAGGCGCCGGCGGACGCGACGATCTGCTCGGGCAAGAGCGCCGATGACAGCTCGCGCGCGAACTCGTACAGGCTGCGGGCGTCGGCCTCGCGTTTGACGGAGGCCTGAGCCTGCAAACGCAGGCCGGCGGTGAGCTGGCCGATCAACAGGCCCACGGCCAGCAGCACGCCGAAGGTCAGCAGGTACTGCACGTCCGACACGGCGAACGAGGCCAGCGGCTGCACGAAGAAGAAGTCGAACAGCCCCACGCTGACGACCGAGGCCAGCGCGGCCGGGCCGCGGCCATGGCGCAGCGCCACCGCCACCACCGCCAGCAGGAACAGCATGACGATGTTGGTCTGGTGCAGCGCCGGGAACGCCAGCGCCGACAGCGCGGTGGCCACTGCGCAATAGCAGAGGGCCCAGGCATAGCCGGCGAGCGCCAGCGGGCCGCGTTCGTCGGCCGCCTGGCGACCGCGGCGGCCGAGCGTCAGCGGATCGCGGCCCGGCACGCTGGCGGCGGGCAGGGGCGGGGCGCCCAGGCGGATGATGTCGATCTCGGGGCAGCCGGCGGCCAGCATGTCGGCGAAGCTGTGACGGCGCCACAGCCAGCCGGGGCTGATGGCCGCCGTCAACAGGGCCGACAGCGACAGCCGCAGGCGCTGCAGGCCGCTGGCGCGGGTGCGGCCGACGATGGCCTTGGTGATGTTGTGGCGGCGCACGTAGCGCACCACGGCGTCGACCATGTCGCCGCCAGCCAGGGTTTCGCAACGCGCGCCGAGCGAGTCGGCCAGCGCCAGGCTGCGTTGCAGCCGTTCCTGCTCGGCCTGCGGCGGCGGCGCGGCGCGCGGCACGTCGATGGTGACCACGTGCAGGTCACACTCCAGCTGCTGGCTGAGGCGGTGGGCGCTGCGGATGACGTATTCGGCGTCGGCGTCGGGGCCGATGCAGGCCACCACCGCTTCGCGCGTGCGCCACACCGGCTCGATGGCGCGGTCGCGGCGATAGGCCTGGACGTCGTCGTCGACGTGGTCGGCGGTGCGGCGCAGCGCCAGCTCGCGCAGCGCGATCAGGTTGCCCTTGCGGAAGAAGTTGCGGGTGGCGTGGCGCGCCTGCTCGGGCAGGTAGACCTTGCCTTCCTTCAGGCGGCGCAGCAGTTCGTCGGCCGACAGGTCGACCAGGATGACTTCGTCGGCGGCGTCGAAGACCTCGTCGGGCACGGTTTCCCAGACCCGCACGCCGGTGATGCTGCCGACGGCCTCGTTGAGGCTGTCCAGGTGCTGCACGTTGAGCGTGGTCCAGGCGTCGATGCCGGCCGCCAGCAGTTCGTGAATGTCCTGCCAGCGCTTGGCGTGGCGCGAACCGGGCGCGTTGGAGTGGGCCAGTTCGTCGACCAGCACCAGATCGGGATGCGCCCGCAGCGCGCCATCCAGGTCGAATTCCTTGAGCGCGTGGCCGCGGTAGGCGACCTCTTTGAGCGGCAGGACCGCCAGGCCTTCGAGCAGGGCGGCGGTTTCGCGGCGGCCGTGTGTTTCGACGATGCCGGCCAGCACGCGGGCGCCCTGCGCGGCATGGGCTCGGGCGGCCACCAGCATGGCGTAGGTCTTGCCGACGCCGGCGGACGAGCCGAAGTAGACCCGCAACTTGCCGCGCACCGCCTGGCGCGCGGCAGCGTCGAGGTCTTTCAAGAGCGCGTCCGGATCGGGACGCTCGCCAGCATTGTCAGCCATGAACGCGCAGGTGAAGTGGGGGAACGGCTGGCAATACTATACGCCGGCGTGTCATTTCACCGGCGCCAGCTGGTCCAGCGCCAGATTGAGCTTGAGCACGTTGACCACGGGGTCGCCAAGCACGCCCAGCCAGGGCTTGCTGGTGTTGGCCGCGATCAGCGCGTCGACCTTGTCGCGCGGCAGCTGGCGGGCGCGGGCCACGCGCGCGGCCTGGTAGGCCGCGGCGGCTGGACTGATGTGCGGATCAAGGCCGCTGCCCGAGGCAGTGATGAGGTCCACCGGCACCGGGGTGGGATTGTCGGGGTCGGCCGCCTTGAGGGCGGCGATGCGCGCCTGCACGGCCTCGGCCAGCGCCGGATTGCGCGGGCCCAGGTTCGAGCCGCCGGAGTTGGCGGCGTTGTACGGCATCGGCGAGGTGGCCGACGGCCGGCCCCAGAAGTACTGCGGCGCGCTGAACGACTGGCCGATCCATTCCGAGCCGACCACCTTGTCGCCCTGGCGGATCAGCGAACCCGACGCTTCATGCGGGAACACGGCGGCGGCGATGCCGGTGGTCAGGAAGGGGTAGGCCAGGCCGGTCACCAGCGACAGGGCGGCGAACACGACCAGCGCGGGGCGCAGGATGCCGCCTTGGCGCGGCAGGGGAAGAGCTTGTTTCATGAGGGGTTCCTTTCCAGTGACGAGCGCGGGTCAGACCCAGCCCAGGGCGGCCAGCACCATGTCGACCAGCTTGATGCCGGCGAACGGCACCAGCAGGCCGCCCAGTCCGTAGATCAGCAGATTGCGGCGCAGCAGGACCGAGGCGCCCAGCGGACGGTAGCGCACGCCCTTGAGCGCCAGCGGGATCAGCACGATGATGATGAGCGCATTGAAGATCACGGCCGACAGGATGGCCGAGGCCGGCGTGGCCAGGCCCATGATGTTCAGCACGTTCAACTGCGGGTACACCGTGGCGAACGCCGCCGGGATGATGGCGAAGTACTTGGCCACGTCGTTGGCGATGCTGAACGTGGTGAGCGCGCCGCGCGTCATCAGCATCTGCTTGCCGATCTCGACGATCTCGATGAGCTTGGTGGGATTGGAGTCCAGGTCCACCATGTTGCCCGCTTCCTTGGCGGCCTGGGTGCCCGAGTTCATCGCGACCGCAACGTCGGCCTGTGCCAGCGCCGGCGCGTCGTTGGTGCCGTCGCCGGTCATCGCCACCAGGCGGCCTTCGCCCTGGTAGGCGCGGATCAGCTTGAGCTTGGCTTCCGGCGTGGCTTCCGCGAGGAAGTCGTCGACGCCCGCTTCGGCGGCGATGGACGCGGCGGTGAGCTTGTTGTCGCCGGTGATCATCACCGTCTTGATGCCCATGCGGCGCAGCTCGGCGAAGCGCGACTGGATGTCGGGCTTGACGATGTCCTTGAGCTCGACCACGCCCAGCGCGCGGTTGCCGTCGCTGACCATCAGCGGCGTGCTGCCGCGGCGCGCCACGTCCTCGGCCAGGCGCAGCACCTGTTCGGGCACGATGGCGTCCTGCTCGGCCAGCCAGGCGCGCACCGCGTCGACCGCGCCCTTGCGGATCATGCGGTCTTTCAGGTTGACGCCGCTCATGCGGGTCTGCGCGGTGAAGGGCACGTACTCGGCATCGGCGGCGCGCACGGCCGGCGCGTGGATGGCCTTGTCGGCCAGCGCCACGATGCTGCGGCCTTCGGGCGTTTCGTCGGCCAGCGAGGCCAGGCGCGCCGCGTCCGCCAGTTCGCTCGGCGATACGCCGGGCGCGGGCAGGAAGGTCGAGGCCTGGCGGTTGCCGAAGGTGATGGTGCCGGTCTTGTCCAGCAGCAGCACGTCGACATCGCCGGCGGCTTCCACCGCGCGGCCCGAGGTGGCGATGACATTGGCGCCCATCATGCGGCTCATGCCCGCCACGCCGATGGCCGACAGCAGCCCGCCGATGGTGGTGGGGATCAGGCACACCAGCAGCGCCACCAGCACCGTGACGGTGACGGCGCTGCCGCCGCCAGCGGCCGTGACCGAGTAGATCGAGAACGGCATCAGCGTCGCGACCACCAGCAGGAACACCACCGTCAGGCCGACCAGCAGGATCGTCAGCGCCAGTTCGTTGGGGGTCTTCTGGCGCTTGGCGCCTTCGACCATGGCGATCATGCGGTCCAGGAAACTCTCGCCCGGATCGGCGGCGATGCGCACGAAGATCCAGTCGGACAGCACCCGCGTGCCGCCGGTGACGGACGAGAAGTCGCCGCCCGATTCGCGGATGACCGGCGCCGATTCGCCGGTGATGGCGCTTTCATCGACCGACGCGACGCCGGCGATGACCTGGCCGTCGCCCGGGATGGTTTCGCCGGCTTCCACCAGCACCACGTCATTGCGGCGCAGCAGCCCGGAGGCCTGCTTGACGGCCTGGTTGCGCCACTGTGCGGGTTCGGCGCGGGCGGCATCCTCGTCGCGGAAACCCTTGAGCAGGCGCGCATCGATGGTGGTGCGCAGGCCGCGCAGGGTCGCGGCCTGCTGCTTGCCGCGGCCCTCGGCCAGCGCTTCGGCGAAGTTGGCGAACAGCACCGTGAACCAGAGCCACACCGAGATCGCGAGGATGAAGCCCGCGGGCGCCTCGGCCTGGCCGCGCAGCGCCATGATCCACAGGATGGTGGTCAGGATGCTGCCCACGTAGACCACGAACATCACGGGGTTCTTGAGCTGCGCGGCGGGCGAGAGCTTGCGCAGGCTGTCCAGCAGCGCGGGGCCGACCAGCGCCCCCGACCACATGCCGAACTTGCGTTCGAGCGGCGCGGCCGACGGCGCGCGGGCGGCGCCGCCGCCGGCGCCTTGGGTTGGCATATCAATCTTGGCCATTTTCTTTCCTAGCCTGTTGCATTCAGGGTTGCAGGTGTTCCGCGACCGGGCCCAGGGCCAGCGCGGGCACATAAGTCAGGGCGCCCACCAGCAGCACCGCGCCGATCAGCAGCACCACGAAGAGGGGGCCGGTGGTCGGCATGCTGCCGGGCCCGGCGGGCAGGCGGCGCTTGGCCGCCAGCGAGCCGGCCATCGCCAGCACCGCGACGATGATGGCGAAGCGGCCGAACCACATGGCGATGCCCAGCAGCACGTTGTAGAAGGGCGTGTTGGCGGACAGGCCGGCGAAGGCGCTGCCGTTGTTGTTGGCGGCCGAGGACAGTCCGTACAGGATCTCGGAGAAGCCGTGGATGCCTGGGTTCAGCACGCCGGCCTGGCCGGCCGTCACCGACACCGCCAGCGCGGTGCCGCCGAGCACCAGCAGCGGCGTCGCCAGGATGACGATAGAGACCATCTTCATGTCGTAGGCCTCGATCTTCTTGCCCAGGTACTCGGGGGTGCGGCCGATCATCAGCCCGGCGATGAAGACGCCGAGGATGGCGAACGCCAGCATGCCGTAGAGGCCGGAGCCGACCCCGCCGTAGACCACTTCGCCCAGCTGCATCAGCAGCATTGGCGACAGTCCGCCCATGGCGCTGAGCGAATCGTGCATGCCGTTGACCGCGCCGCAGGAGGCCGCCGTGGTGATGGTGGCGAACAGCGAGGTGGCGGCGATGCCGAAGCGGGTCTCCTTGCCTTCCATGTTACCGCCCGGCGAGAGCGCGCTCATGGCGCTGTCGACGCCGGTCTGGGCCGTCATCGGATTGGGCTGCTGCTCGAAATAGGCGGTGCTCAGGGCGAACACGGCGAACAGCAGCGTCATGGCCGCCAGGATGGCGATGCCCTGGCGCCGGTTGCCGACCATCTCGCCGAAGCTGAAGCACAGCGCCGCCGGGATCGCCAGGATCGCCAGCATCTCCAGGAAGTTCGACAGGGCCGTCGGGTTTTCATAGGGATGCGCGGAGTTGGCGTTGAAGAAGCCGCCGCCGTTGGTGCCCAGCAGCTTGATCGCTTCCTGCGAGGCGACCGGGCCCATGGCCAGCGTCTGCGTCTGGGTGACGGCGGGGTCGGTCACGGGCTGGCCCTTGGCATCGAGCACCGGCTGACCCTGGGCGTCCACGCGCGGTTGGTCATAGTGCAGGGCTTCGACCGTCTGCACGTCCTGGTAGGGGCTGAAGTTCTGGATCACGCCCTGGCTGACCAGTGCCAGCGCCAGCACCAGGGACAGGGGCAGCAGCACGTACAACGTGCTGCGCACCATGTCGGCCCAGAAGTTGCCCACCGTGGCCGAGCAATGGCGCGCCAGCCCGCGGATCAGCGCGAACAGCACCGCGATGCCGGTGGCGGCCGAGACGAAGTTCTGCACCGTCAGCGCCAGCATCTGCGTCAGGTAGCTCATCGTCGATTCGCCGCCGTAGCCCTGCCAGTTGGTGTTGGTGACGAAGCTGATGGCGGTGTTGAGCGAGGAATCGGGCGAGACGGCGCCCATGCCGGCCGGGTTCAGCGGCAGCAGGCCCTGCAGGCGTTGCAGCGCGTAGACCGCCACGATGCCCAGGATGTTGAAGGCAAGCACGGCCAGCGCATAGCGCTTCCAGCCCATTTCGGCTTGCGGGTCGATGCCCGCCAGCCGGTAGATGCCACGTTCCAGCGGGCGGCCCCAGGCGGTCAGCCGGGATTGCCCGTTTTCCATGGCGATGCGGATGTAGCGTCCCAGGAAGGGCGCGATCGCGAGCAGGACCGCCAGGTACACGACCAGCAGTCCGATGAATTCGGCAGTCATCAGAACTTCTCCGGTTTGAACAGGGCGACCAGCAGGTATACGAACAGCAGCGCGGACGTGATGTCGCTCAGCCAGTAGAGCCAGCTCATGATTGCTCTCCCGAGGACAAGGCTTCGCAGAACGAGACCAGGGCGTAGGTCAGCCCGGTCACGACGGCGAAGATCGCGATATAGATGGCATCCACGTTTTTCCTCCCGGGAGCGGGGCTCCCTTCGAACGACGGGCCCGGGCGGCAAAAGGGGATGCGGACCGCGCGGGCGAAGTGACCAATCAGGACACCGGCAGGTTACGGAGCGGGGGGTAAAAACGGGGTATAGCTTTGGCGCAGGGGTGTAAACGGAACGTAAAGACGCGCTGGCATCATCCGGTCTACGCATGCGCCGCGATGGCGCGGCGCGGGTGCCCGGAAGCGGGCGGCGCGGCGGGGAGTTGAGGCAGGCTCAAAATCGGGGCCGCCGGCAGCGTCCGGAAGGCGGGCTGGGGTGGAAAAAATCCCAATATTTAGAACGGAGACGCCAAAATGCACTACTGTGGTGCATGGAATATGTAAATGAATGCGCCGAATTAGGGCATTCCCCTAGTGTGACATTCCCGCATCTGGTGCAGAATCTCTTCCCATGCAGGTGAGGAGACAAAGCCCTGCATGGGCAATTACCGGCGGCACCGGTACATAAAAAAGTAGCAGTACTCAAGAAAAGCAAAACGCACAACGGCTGGCACCAGGCAGTGCCGGCCGTTGTCGCATAAAAAGCCCGCATTTCATCCAGCCAGGGTTTTCAAGCGCCGCGTTTCGCGATATTCCTCAGGTTTCGCTCACGCCAGCTATGCCGGAATCCCGCGTTTCCCCCGAGCCCATCCCGTCCCGCTATTGGCGCCGCAATGTGCGCCTGATCGTCGTGCTGGCGGTCGTTTGGGCGGCGCTGACATTCATTCCATCCTATTTCGCCCGCGACCTGTCGTTCGACTTCATCGGCTGGCCCTTCTCGTTCTGGATGGCGGCCTATGGCGCGCCTTTGGCCTACCTCGTCATCATCTGCATCTACGCCCGGATCATGAACCGCGCCGACCAACGCGGGGACGAGGCCAAGGAGAGCCGCTGATGCCGTTCGGCGGAGACACCCCGCAGGAATTCCGGATCCGGCTGCGCCGTATCTACGTGCTGTATACGGCCGGCTTCGCACTGATGATCCTGCTGATGGCGCTGGCCGAGATCCTGGGCCTGCCGCGCAACTGGATCGGCTACGTGTTCCTGCTGGTGACCGTGAGCCTGTACGCGGGCATCGGTATTGTCTGCCGCACCTCCGATCAGGTTGAATACTACGTCGCCGGCCGGCGGGTGCCGGCCATCTACAACGGCATGGCGACCGCGGCCGACTGGATGTCGGTGGCCTCGTTCATCGGCGTCGCCGGCACGCTCTACCTGACCGGCTATGGCGGGTTGGCCTACATCATGGGCTGGACTGGCGGCTATGTGCTGGTGGCGATGCTGCTGGCGCCTTATCTGCGCCGTTTCGGCCAATACACCATTCCCGATTTCATGGGCGCGCGCTATGGCGGCAACCTGCCGCGGCTGGCGGGCGTGGCCTGCGCCATCCTCTGTTCGTTCACCTATCTCGTGGCGCAGATCTACGGCGTCGGCATCATCACCACGCGCATGACCGGCATTTCGTTCGAGCTGGGCATCTTCGTGGCGCTGGGCGGCATGCTGGTCTGTTCGTTCCTGGGCGGCATGCGCGCCGTCACGTGGACCCAGGTGGGGCAGTACATCATCCTGGTCATCGCCTACCTGGTGCCGGTGGTCTGGCTGTCGATCAAGCACACCGACATGCCGGTGCCGCAACTGTCGGCCGGCGTGGTGCTGCAGGAGGTGACGGAAAAAGAGGTCTACCTGAAGAACGATCCGGCCGAGATCGAGGTGCGCCGCCTGTGGCAGGAACGGGCCGACGAGATGGCGCAGCGGGTGCGCGACCTGCCGGAATCCTGGGCGCTGGAAAAGGACAAGCTGCGCAGCCGCCTGGCGCAGCTCAACGCCAGTGACGCGCCGATGGTCGAGATCCGCTCGGTCGAGCGCGAACTGGCGGCGTTTCCCCCCACGGTGGAAGAGGCCCGCGTTGCCTGGTCGCAGGCCAAGGCCACCTTCGAGGCGCGCGCCGCGCCGCTGACCCCGCATGCCGAACCGTTCCCGTCCGCCGATCCCGAGGAACGGCGCAACATGCGCATCAATTTCCTGGCGCTGGTGCTGTGCCTGATGCTGGGCACGGCGGGCATGCCGCACATCCTGATGCGGTCATACACCACCTCGTCGGTGATCGAGGCGCGCCGGTCGGTGTGCTGGTCGCTATTGTTCATCCTGCTGCTGTATTTCATGGCGCCAGCGCTGGCGTTGCTGGTGAAGTACGAGGTCTATACGCAGGTGGTGGGGTCGAATTTCCTCAGCCTGCCGAACTGGGTCCATGCCTGGAGCGCGGTCGACAGCAACCTGCTGGACGTCACCGACATCAACCGCGATGGCGTGGTGCAGCTCAGCGAGATCAGCATTGGCGCGGATGTGGTGGTGCTGGCCATGCCTGAAATAGGCGGGCTGCCCTATGTGATTTCCGGGCTGGTGGCGGCGGGCGGCCTGGCGGCCGCGCTATCGACCGCCGATGGCCTGCTGCTGACCCTGTCCAATTCGCTGTCGCACGACATGTGGTATCGGATGGTGTCGCCGCGCATGTCGGCGGCGCGGCGGGTGATGGTATCCAAGATCCTCCTGCTGGTGGTGGCGTTTGGCGCGGCCTGGGTGGCGGCGCGCAAGCCGGCGGATATTCTCTTCATGGTGTCGGCGGCGTTCTCGTTCGCGGCCTCGTCGTTCTTCCCGGCGCTGGTGATGGGCGTGTTCTGGCGCCGCGCCAACAAATGGGGCGCCACGCTCGGCATGGCGGCGGGCCTGCTGGCGACCTTCGCCTACATGACGCACACGCATCCGTGGCTGCGCGAGTGGGTGCTGGGGATCTCGCGGACCCAGCCGGTGGACCTGTGGTGGGGCATCCAGCCGATCGCGGCCGGCGTGTTCGGCGCGCCGGTGGCGTTCCTGACGATCGTCGTGGTGTCGCTGCTGACGCCGCCGCCCGACCGCGCCACGCTGGCGCTGGTGGACTACCTGCGCCATCCGGGCGCGCCGAAGCCGCCGGCGGAGAACGGCACGGCCTGAGGCGGATGGGGGAGAGGGCGGCCCTGACGAGCAGGAGGTACGGCCCCGGGCTTGCGCCCGGGACGGCTTAGTGCGACACGGACTTCGAGAAGACGTTCATGACCACCACGCCGGCGATGATCAGGCCGATGCCGATCAGCGCCGGGGTGTCCAGGTGCTGCTTGAAGAACAGCGCGCCCACGATGGAGATCAGCACAATGCCCACGCCCGACCAGATGGCGTAGGCGATGCCGACCGGCACCTCGCGCAGCGTCAGCGACAGGAAGTAGAACGAGATCATGTAGCCGAACACCGTCACCACCGAGGGCGCCAGCCGCGAAAAGCCGTCGGAGCTTTTCAGGGCGCTGGTGGCGAAGATCTCGGCGACGATGGCGATGCCCAGGTAGAGCCACTTCATTTGCGCGGCCCCTCGGATTGGCGCAGCAGCACCAGCAGGGCGCCGGCGCCGCCTTCGCGCTCGGGCGCCTCGGAGAATGCCAGCACCTCGTTCTTCTGCACCAGCCAGGTGCGGGCCTTGTCTTTCAGCACCGGTTCCAGGCCCTGCGAGCCATAGCCCTTGCCATGCACGATGCGCACGCAGCGGATGCCGTGTTCCTGGCACTCGTCCAGGAACGACAGCATGGCGTGGCGCGCCTGCTCCACGCGCAGGCCGTGCAGGTCGAGCTCGGCGCCCGCCCGCCACTGGCCGCGGCGCAGGTTGCGCGCCGTATCGGGCGCGGCGTCGCCGCGCACGAAGGCGGTGCCGCCTTCGGATAGCAGGTGCGTGATTTCGCCACCGTCCGAGACGCCGGCATCGGCGCGCGTGGCGGTCTCGCCCAAGGCGTTGGCGCGGCGCAGGGCCGGGGCCGGCTGCGGCACAGGCTTGTGCTCGGCGCGCGCGACCTGCCTGATCGGCTTGACCGTCTGCATGCTGCGCCGGAATGCGGCCATGTCGTCGGCCGGATCGGTGTCCGCGCCGGGCGCCGGCGCGGTTTTCTTCAGCGCCGCCACGCGCTGGGCGAGGGCGGCGCGTTCCTGCTCGGCCTGCAGGTCTTTCTTGAGGCGTTTCAGGTCGGCCGCGCCGACCTTATTGCCCCGCATTCTCCAGCCACCGTTGTGCGTCCAGGGCGGCCATGCAGCCCGTGCCGGCGCTGGTGATGGCCTGGCGATAGACGTGGTCCTGCACGTCGCCGGCGGCGAACACGCCCGGGACCGAGGTCATGGTGGCCATGCCGGACAGGCCGCTCTTGGTGACGATGTAGCCGTCCTTCATGTCGAGCTGACCCTGGAAGATCTCGGTGTTGGGCTGGTGGCCGATGGCGATGAAGGCGCCGGTGGCCTTCAGGTCTTCGGTGGCGCCGGTGTCGACGTGGCGCACGCGCACGCCGGTGACGCCGCTGTCGTCGCCCAGCACTTCTTCCAGCGTATGGAACAGCTTCAGTTCCATGTTGCCGTTTTCGACCTTGCTCATCAGCTTGTCGACCAGGATCGGCTCGGCGCGGAACTTGTCGCGGCGGTGGATCAGGGTGACCTTGCGGCAGATGTTGGACAGGTACAGGGCTTCCTCGACGGCGGTGTTGCCGCCGCCGACCACGACCACGTCCTGGTTGCGGTAGAAGAAGCCGTCGCAGGTGGCGCAGCCGGACACGCCGCGGCCCATGAAGGCCTCTTCGGACGGCAGGCCCAGGTACTTGGCCGAGGCGCCGGTGGCGATGATCAGGGCGTCGCAGGTGTAGACCTTGCCGGTGTCGCCGGTCAGGGTGAACGGGCGCTTGGACAGGTCGACCTTGGCGATGTGGTCGAACAGCATTTCGGTGTTGAAGCGCTCGGCGTGCTTCTGGAAGCGCTGCATCAGGTCCGGACCCTGCACGCCGTCGGCGTCGGCCGGCCAGTTGTCGACGTCCGTGGTGGTCATCAGCTGGCCGCCTTGGGCCAAACCTGTAACAAGGACGGGGCTCAGATTGGCGCGTGCCGCATAGACGGCCGCCGTGTAACCGGCGGGGCCGGATCCGAGTATCAAAACTTTAGCGTGCGTAGGCGTGGACATGGGCGGGTATCTTTAGGTTAACGCCCAATTATAATGAGCCGCATGCCGCGTATCTCGACTGCTTCTCCGCGCGCTTCGCGCAACACCCGCAACGGGCCCTCGCCACTGCAGACGCGTATCTCCGCGTTGCTGCGCGAAGCCCGCTGGATCCTCTTCGCCGCCCTGGCGGCCTGGCTCACCCTGGTGCTGGCCACCTGGAGCGCCGCCGACCCGGGCTGGTCGCATTCCGTCCCCGCCGGCGTCATCCACAACAAGGGCGGGACCCTGGGCGCCTACCTGGCGGACATCCTGCTGTACCTGTTCGGTTTCTCCGCCTGGTGGTGGGTGATCCTGCTGCTGCACCGCGTGCGGGCGGGTTACCGCCGCCTTGCCAGCCATCTTCGTGTTACCAATGGTAAGCAGCCTGAGGTGTTGCCTCGGGTCCACTGGGAAGAGGGCATCGGTTTCTTCCTGCTGCTGGTCGGCTCGCTGGGCATGGAAGCCCTGCGCCTGGCCAGCCGCGGTACCCACCTGCCGGGCGCCTCGGAAAGCGCCAGCGGCGCTGGCGGCGTCATCGGCCACACCCTGGCCGACCTGATGGGCCGCAGCATCGGCTTCACCGGCAGCACGCTGGCCTTTTTGGTGATGCTGGCGATCGGCCTGAGCCTGTTCTTCTCGTTCTCGTGGCTGACCGTGGCCGAGCGCGTCGGCAGCTGGATCGAAGGCCTGGTGCGCCGGGTGCGCAATTCCTACGCCGCGCGCGAAGACCGCAAGGTCGGCGAGGTGGCCAAGGCCGTGCGCACCGAGCAGGTGGTGGCCAAGCAGGAAAAACTGGTGCATGAACAGCCGGTGCGCATCGAGCCGGCGATCACCGTGGTGCCCAAGTCCGAGCGCGTCGAGAAGGAAAAGCAGCAGTCGCTGTTCTTCGCGCCGCCGCCGGGCGGCGAGGGCGACCTGCCGGCCATCAGCCTGCTGGATCCGCCGCTGGCCAACCAGGAAACCGTGTCGGCCGAGACCATCGAGTTCACTTCGCGACTGATCGAAAAGAAGCTGGCCGACTTCGGCGTGTCCGTCACCGTGGTGGCGGCGCAGGCCGGTCCGGTCATCACGCGTTACGAAATCGAGCCGGCCACCGGCGTCAAGGGCAGCCAGATCGTCAATCTGGCCAAGGACCTGGCGCGCGCGCTCAGCCTGGTCAGCATCCGGGTGGTGGAAACCATTCCCGGCAAGAACCTGATGGGCCTGGAATTGCCCAACCCGCGGCGCCAGGTGGTCAAGCTGTCCGAGATCCTGGGCTCGCAGACCTACCACGCCAGCCATTCTGTGGTGACCATGGCGCTGGGCAAGGACATTGCCGGCAATCCGGTGGTGGCCGACCTGGCCAAGATGCCGCACCTGCTGGTGGCGGGCACCACCGGGTCGGGCAAGTCGGTCGGGATCAACGCCATGATCCTGTCGCTACTGTACAAGGCCGACGCCTCGCACACGCGCCTGATCCTGATCGATCCGAAGATGCTCGAAATGAGCGTCTACGAAGGCATTCCGCACCTGCTGGCGCCGGTGGTCACGGACATGCGCCATGCCGCCAACGCGCTGAACTGGTGCGTCGGCGAAATGGAGAAGCGCTACCGCCTGATGAGCAAGATGGGCGTGCGCAACCTGGCCGGCTACAACACCAAGATCCGCGACGCCATCAAGCGCGAGGAGCCGATCCCGAACCCGTTCTCGCTGACGCCGGACCAGCCGGAGCCGCTGTCGCCGCTGCCCACCATCGTGGTGGTCATCGACGAGCTGGCCGACCTGATGATGGTGGTGGGCAAGAAGATCGAAGAACTGATCGCCCGCCTGGCGCAGAAGGCGCGCGCTGCCGGCATCCACCTGATCCTGGCGACGCAGCGTCCCAGCGTGGATGTCATCACCGGGCTGATCAAGGCCAACATTCCGACCCGCATCGCGTTCCAGGTGTCGTCCAAGATCGACTCGCGCACCATTCTCGACCAGATGGGCGCGGAGACCCTGCTGGGCCAGGGCGACATGCTCTACATGCCGCCGGGCACCGGTCTGCCGGTGCGTGTGCACGGCGCCTTCGTCAGCGACGATGAAGTGCACCGCGTGGTCGAAAGCCTGAAGGCGCAGGGCGAGCCGAATTATGTCGAGGGCCTGCTGGAAGGCGGGCTGGACGGCGACGGCGGCGAAGGCGCCAGCAGCGTCACCGGCATCGGCGGCGACGCCGAGTCGGACCCGATGTACGACCAGGCCTGCGAGGTGGTGCTCAAGCATCGCCGCGCCTCGATCTCGCTGGTGCAGCGCCATCTGCGCATTGGTTACAACCGTGCGGCGCGGTTACTGGAACAGATGGAGCAATCGGGTATCGTGTCGGCGATGCAGTCCAATGGCAACCGGGAGATCCTGGTGCCCGCCGCCGCTCGAGAGGAAGCATGATGAAGACGTTTCGTGGCCTGGCCGCCGGCCTGGCCCTGTGCATGGCCCCGGCGTTGGCGCCGACCGCGGCCGTTGCCGCCACGGCGCAGGAACAGTTGCGCGCGTTCGTGAGCACGGTGACGGCGGCGACTGGCTCTTTTTCGCAGTACACCGTCAGCACGCAGGGGCGCACGCAGCCTGCGCAGACGGGGGTGTTCTCGTTCCAGCGGCCGGGCAAGTTCAAGTGGTCGGTGCAGAAGCCCTATGAGCAATTGGTGATTTCCGACGGCAAGCAGGTCTTCCAGTTCGATCCGGACCTGGCGCAGGTGACCGAGCGCAAGGTGGACGCCGCCATCGGGACGTCGCCGGCGGCGATTCTGTTCGGGTCGGGGTCGTTGGAGCAGTCGTTCGATGTGTCGGCGCTGCCGTCCAAGGATGGCATCGATTGGCTGCGGGCGAAGCCGCGCACGGCGGATGCGGGGTTCTCCCGGGTGGATATCGGCATGAAGGACAATCTGCCGGTGCGGGTTGAGCTGCTGGATTCGTTCGGGCAGACGACGCGGGTGGATCTTTCCGGGATCGTTCCCAATCCCAAGCTTGGGGAGGGGGAGTTTCGGTTTGTGGCGCCTAAGGGTGTGGATGTTGTCAAGATGTAGGGAGTCCGGCGGCGTCTGTGCTGAGTTGCTGTTGGGTTCTTGATTATTTCTTTGTTGGTCGGTGCGGTGCTTGCTTCGTAGGCCGCCCGTCACGGGGCGCGCAGGCGGTGAGCGCGCCAACGATTGCGGTCCGGAGCGTTCGCTCCGGACTTGCCTAGGCGGCCCCCCCCTTCCTCATCTTCGTCCAGGCCTTCGGCCTTCCCTTCAGATTCCGTCGGGCGCATCGACGGCGCGCTCACCGCCTGCGCGCCCCGCGCCGGGCTACCAGTTTCGAGAAATGACGCGCTGCTGGACCTTGGGGCATGGGAGAGGTTTGCGTTGCCCGCAAAAAAACGGCCGCGCGGGCGGTCGTTTTTTGCATACGTGGTGGCTTGCGTCGTGATGTTGATCGCTGCGCGCTTGCGGCGCGCTTGCGGCGCGGTGTGGGCGGTGTACTTGAGGCGCGCAGCGGCTGGCTTGGGTCAGGAGGGGCGCCCGGCCGCCCGGCCGTCCGAAGGTCGGGCAGTCCCCTTTGGGGGCAGCTAGCTCACGCAGTGAGCGCGGCGTGGGGGCGTTTGTACGCTACACAATCAATTTCTACTTTCGCATTCACCATCAGCGGCGACTGCACGCAGGCGCGGGCGGGGGGATTGTTGCCGAAGTATTCCTTGAAGACCTTGTTGAACGAGGGGAAGTCGCGGGCGTCGTCGAGCCAGACGCCGCAGCGCACGACGTGTTCGGGGCCGTAGCCGGCTTCCTTGAGGATGGCGAGGACCTGCTGGATGGCCTTGTGTGACTGGGCGACGGTGCCGCCTTCGATGACTTCGCCGTTTTCCATCGGGACCTGGCCCGAGACGTAGAGCCAGCCGTCGGCGGCGACGGCGCGGGCGAAGGGCATGTGGGAGCCGCCTTGGCCGGTGCCGCCGGCGACGCCGTAGCGGGTGATGCCGTTGTTGTCGGGAGTGGGGGTGGTGCTGCTCATGTCAGGGCTCCTGGAGGGCGGGGGTGGAGGCGGCGAAGCTGGCGCGCAGGTCGCCGTTGCGGGGCAGCCAGCGGCCGGCGCGGTCGCCGGTGGGTTGGCCGTTGCGGTAGGACAGGACGCCGTTGACCCAGACGGCCTCGATGCCGGCGGCGGTCTGGACGGGGGCGGCGAAGGTGGCGCGGTCGATGACGGTGGCGGGGTCGAACAGGACCAGGTCGGCGTGAAAGCCTTCGCGCACCAGGCCGCGTTCGGCCAGGCCAAAGCGGGCGGCGGACAGGCCGGTCATCTTGTGAACGGCTTCGGGCAGCGGGAACAGGCCGACGTCGCGGCTGTAGTGGCCCAGCACGCGCGGGAAGGCGCCCCACAGGCGCGGATGCGGCATGGGGTCGTTGGGCAGGCCGTCGGAGCCGACCATGGTGAGCCGGTTCGACAGCACGCGGCGCACGTCGTCCTCATGCATGTTGTGGTAGACGGCGCCGGCCGGTTGCAGGCGCTTCGCCGCTTCCAGCAGCGTCACGTTCCAGTCGGCGGCGATGGCGGACAGTTTGCGGCGGGCCTGTTCCGGGTGCGGCACGGACCAGGTGATGTCGATGTCGAATTCGTCGGTGACCTGCTTGAGGTCGAGCGTGGACGAGCTGGCCGAGTACGGATAGCAGTCGCAGCCCACGTGCTGCATGCGGCCGGCGTTCTCCAGCTTGAACAGCACTTCCTTGGTGCGGCCCCAGTTGCCGGCGCCGGCGCATTTCAGGTGCGACACCACCACCGGCACGCGGGCGTGCAGGGCGATGTCGAAGGCTTCCTGCATCGCTTCCAGGATGGCGGCGAATTCCGAGCGCAGGTGGGTGGTGTAGAGCGCGCCGAATTCGTCCAGGACTTCGGCCAGCAGCTTGACCTCGGCGGTGTCGGCCTCGATCGCCGAGCCGTAGGCCAGGCCGGTGCTCAGGCCGATGGCGCCGTGGGCCAGGGCTTCGCGCAACTGCTCGCGCATGGCCATCACTTCGTCGCGCGTGGCGCTGCGGTCGAGGCGGTCCATGTGGTTGTTGCGCAGGGCCGTGTGGCCGACCAGCGCGGCGACGTTCACGGCGGGCTGCGCGGCCTCGATGGCGCGGGTGTAGTCGGCGAAGGTCGGGTAGGCGAAGTCGTCGCGCTGGCCCAGCAGGTTCATCGGGTCGGGCGGCTCGCCACGCAGCGAGACGGGCGAGGCGCTGATGCCGCAGTTGCCCACCACCACGGTGGTCACGCCCTGCGACAGCTTGGGCAGCATGCCGGGCGTGCGGATGACGTTGGTGTCATCGTGGGTGTGGACGTCGATGAAGCCGGGCGCGAGCGCCAGGCCCGCGCCGTTGATGATCTGCCCCGCCGGCTGGCCGGACAGGTCGCCGATGGCCGCGATGCGGCCGCCGGCGAGCGCCACGTCGGCGGTGTATTCGGCGCCGCCCGAGCCGTCGAGCACGCGGACATTGCCGATGAGGGTGTCGTACATCTTGGTTTCCAAATTCAATCGCCCAGCGGCAGCCGGTTGGGGCCGCCGCGATGTTCGTCCAGCGCCAGCTTGATGCGGCGCAGGCGTTCGCGGTTTTCTTCCTGGTTCAGCATGGCCAGCTCGGTCGACAGCAGGTCGATCGCCAGCATCATGGCGTAGCGCGAGGCCGAGGGCTTGTAGATGAAGTCGGTTTCGTCGGTGCGGATCGGCAGTACCACGTCGGCCAGCTTGGCCAGTTCCGAGGTGGCGTCGGTGACGGCGACGATGCGGGCGCGGTACTGCTTGACGATGCGCGCCGCGCCGACGATTTCGGGCGTCAGGCCGGAGGCCGACAGGATCACCACGGCGTCGCGCTCGTCGAGCGTGGCGGCCACCATGCGCAGCAGCACGGCGTCGCTGTAGACCGCGATCGGGTAGCCCAGTCGCACCAGGCGCGACTGCACTTCCTGCGCCAGCACGGCCGAGGCGCCGCCCATGCCGAACACGTAGACCATGCGGGCGCCGTCGACGATGGCGGCGGCCGCCTCGAACAGCGGCTCGGTGAAGGTCGGCAGGTGGGCGCGCAGGGTGCTTTCGATGTCGGCATAGATGCGCGCGTAGAACGTGCTTTCCTCGGCCGGCGTGCTCTGGTCCAGGAAGCGGCTGCCCACGGTGCTGGCCTGGGCCAGCTTCATCTTCAGGTCGCGGGTGTCGTCGCAGCCGACGGTGCGGGCGAAGCGCGAGATGGTGGCGATGCTGACGCCGGCCTTGGCTGCCAGCTGGTCCACGGTGGCGCTGGCGCTCCAGATGATGTTGTCCAGGATGGCGTCGGCGACCTTGCGCTCGGTCACGCTCAGGTCGTCCCGGCGGCTGCGGATCTGGAAGACGATGTCGCGGATGATGTTCATGTGGTGTTCCTGGGTCGGGGCGGGCGAGGCGCTACGCGGCCAGTTCGGCGTCGCCGAGGCGCGAACAGGCCGCGAAGTGGCCCGGTCCGACGTTGACGTCGCGCGCCTCGGTCGTGGCGCAGGCATCGATGGCGTGCGGGCAGCGGGTGCGGAAGACGCAACCCGACGGCGGGTTGACCGGGCTGGGAATGTCGCCCTTGAGCAGGATACGCGAACGCGGCGCGCGCGGATCCGGCACCGGCGCGGCCGACAGCAGCGCGCGGGTATAGGGATGGCGCGGCCGCGCGTAGACCTCGCTGGTCGGGCCGCGTTCCATGACGCGGCCCAGGTACATCACCACCACCTCGTCGCACAGGTAGTCGACCACGGCCAGGTCGTGCGCCACGAACAGCATGGTCAGGCCCAGGTCGCGCTGCAGGTCCTGCAGCAGGTTCAGCACCTGCGCCTGCACCGACACGTCCAGCGCCGAGACCGGTTCGTCGGCCACGATGAAGTCGGGCTCGACCGCCAGGGCGCGGGCGATGCCGATGCGCTGGCGCTGGCCGCCCGAGAACTCGTGTGGATAACGGCGGCTGTGATCGGCGTTCAGGCCGACGCGTTCGAGCAGTTCGCCGATGCGGGCCGCGCGGCGGTGCTGCGCGAGTCGATGGGTGTCGAGCGCTTCGCCCAGGATCTCGGCCACCGTCATGCGCGGGTTGAGGCTGGCGTAGGGGTCCTGGAACACGATCTGCATGCGGCGGCGCCACGGCAGCATTTCTTTCTCGGACAGTTTGGTGATGTCCTGGCCGTCGAACAGCAGGCGGCCGGCGGTGGGCGCGAACAGGCGCAGCAGGGCGCGGCCGGTGGTGGTCTTGCCGGAACCGGACTCGCCCACCAGACCGACGATGGTGTTGCGCGGCACGTCGAAGCTGACGCCGTCCACCGCCCGCACCACCGGCGCGTTGCGCGCCTGCGAGGTGGGGAAGTGGACCTTCAGGTCCTCGATGCGCACCAGCGGTTCGGCGGCGCGCGCGGGTTGGGGGCTTGCGGTCATAGCGGGGTCACCTTGATGCAGCGGGCGCGGTGCTGGTCCTGCACCGCCACCAGTTCGGGCACGTCGCGACGGCAGTTGTCGTCGGCCAGCGCGCAGCGCGGCGCGAAAGTGCAGCCGGCCGGCAGCGACAGCACGCTCGGCACGTTGCCCGGGATGGCGCGCAGGCGCTCGCCCGAGGCCAGCAGCGCGGCGGTCGGCAGACAGGACAGCAGGCCTCGCGTGTATGGATGGGTGGGCTTTTCGAACAGGTCGTAGACGCCGGCGTCCTCGACCACGCGGCCGGCGTACATCACCGCCACGCGATGCGCGATCTCGGCCACCACGCCCAGGTTGTGGGTGATGAACAGGATGCTCATGTTCATCTCGGCCTGCAGTCGGCGCAGCAGGTCCAGGATCTGGGCCTGCACCGTCACGTCCAGCGCGGTGGTCGGCTCGTCGGCGATCAGCACGGCCGGGTTGCAGGCCAGCGCCAGGGCGATCATGACGCGTTGGCGCATGCCGCCGGACATCTGGTGCGGATACTCGTTGACGCGCCGGTCGGCCGCCGGGATCTCGACGCGGTCGAGCATGTCGCGGGCGCGCTTCATGGCCGCCGCGCGCGATCCGCCCTCGTGCTGCAGCACGGCTTCGGCGATCTGGTCGCCCACCGTGTACAGCGGATTCAAGCTCGTCATCGGCTCCTGGAAGATCATGGCGATCTCGGCGCCGCGGATGCGGCGCAGCGTGGCCGGCGAGGCGTGGGCCAGGTCGTGCTCCTGCCCGCGGCGGTCGCGGAAGCGGATCTGGCCCGCCTCGATGCGGCCGGCCGGCTTGGGCAGCAGGCCCATGATGGACAGGCTGGTGACGGATTTGCCTGAGCCGGATTCGCCGACGATGGCCAGCGTTTCGCCGCGGGCCAGGTCGAAGGTGACGCCGTCCACCGATTTGGCGATGCCGTCGCGGCTGTGGAACCAGGTTTTCAAGCCTTCCACCGACAGCACGACGTCGCGGGTGCTTGCGGTCATGATTACAGCTCCTTGCGCAGGCGCGGGTCGAGCACGTCGCGCAGGCCGTCGCCGACCAGTTGCAGCGACAGCACCGACAGGACAATGGCGATGCCGGGGAAGATCATGATCCAGTCGGCCGAGCCCATGTACTGCTGGCCGGCGTTGATCATGGTGCCCCAGGTGGGAATGTCGGGCGAGACGCCCACGCCCAGGAACGACAGGCCGGCTTCGGCCAGGATCGCGTAGGCGAAGATGAAGGTGCCTTGCACCAGGATCGGCGACAGCAGGTTGCGCAGCACGTGCACCGTGACGATGCGCCAGGTCGACACGCCCAGCGCGCGGGCGGCCTCGACGAACGGCAGTTCGCGGATCACTAGCGTCGAGGCGCGCACGATGCGGGCCAGGCGCGGCGTGTAGACGATGCCCAGCGCGATCACCACGTTCACCAGCGACGGCCCCAGCGCGGCCACCAGCGAGATCGCCAGCAGGATGTCGGGAAACGCCATCATGGCGTCGATCAGGCGCGACACGAACTTGTCGGCCGAGCGGAAGAAGCCGGCGATCAGGCCCAGCGCGATGCCCAGCACGCTGGATACGATCACCACCGAGAAGCCCAC
This sequence comes from Achromobacter ruhlandii, assembly GCF_002082135.1. Lineage (NCBI taxonomy): Bacteria > Pseudomonadati > Pseudomonadota > Betaproteobacteria > Burkholderiales > Alcaligenaceae > Achromobacter > Achromobacter ruhlandii. The sequence continues at coordinate 5,547,594 of NZ_CP017433.1, read as the reverse complement.
CATCAGCGACAGCCGGCCGCCGTAGATGACGCGGCTGAACACGTCGCGGCCAAAGTCGTCGGTGCCGAACCAGTGCGCGGCGCCGGGCGCCTTGAGGCGGTTCATGATGGACAGTTTGAACGGGTCATAGGGGCTGACCCACGGCGCCAGCAGCGCCGCGGCCACCAGCACGATCAGCACGATCAGGCTGATCAGCACGGTCTTGCGAGCCACCAGCAGGCGCAACACCTGCCAGCGGTCCGCGCCGGCGTTAACGGTAGTCGGATTAGTCATTTCGGTCGTTTCGTTCGCAACACTTCCAAGCGGGGCCGCCGTGGAGCCGGCTCTGCCGGGCCGCCCGTGGCGCGCCCTTGATGGGGAGGCGCCGAAGGCGCGTCGGGGATGGGTTCATCATCAGTAGCGGACGCGCGGATCGACCAGCAGGTACAGCAGATCGATGAACAGGTTGATGAGCACGTAGATGGCCGCGATGATCAGCAACGCGCCCTGGATGACGGGATAGTCGCGCCGCAGCACGGCCGACACCACCAGGCTGCCCACGCCGGGCAGGCCGAACACGGTCTCGGTGACGACGGCGCCGCTGATCAGCAGGGCGGTGGTCAGGCCCAGCACCGTCAGGATCGGGATCAGCGCATTGCGCACGGCGTGCTTGAGGATCACGCGGCTTTCCGGCAGGCCCTTGGCGCGGGCGGTGCGCACGTAGTCGTCGCGCAGCACGTCCAGCATGCTGGCGCGGATGAAGCGGGTGATCAGCGCCGAGTTCACCAGCCCCAGCACCACCGCCGGCAGCACCAGGTGCGACAGCCGCGTCGCGAACGAGGCGTCCGGGCCGCCGTACCCCGACACCGGCAGCCAGCCCAGCTTGACCGAGAACACCTGCATCAGCAGCAGGCCGAGCCAGAAGCTCGGCACGCTGGAGGTGAACATCGAGAACGACAGCACCGACTGGTCCAGCGCGGTGCCGCGCTTGACCGCCGACAGGATGCCGACCGGCAATGCGATCAGCGTGGCGATGCACAGCGACATCAGCGTCAGCAGCAGGGTCGGTTCGGCGCGGTCGGCCAAGGCCGCCAGCACCGGCTTGTTCATGAAGATGGATTGGCCCAGGTCGCCCTGGACCAGCTTGCCCAGCCACGACACGTACTGCACGGCCAGCGGCTGGTCGAGCCCTAGCTGGTGCTCCAGCGCGGCGATGTCGGCCTGGCTGGCCTGGGGGCCGAGCATCACGGCGGCCGGATTGCCGGGCGTGACGCGGATGATGACGAACACGATGGTCGCGACGATGAACATCACGGCCACCAGCCCGACCAGCCGGTTCAAGAGATAACGCAACACAGTGGCATCCTAAGGATCGGCGCGCCGATGCCGGCGCTGTGGTTCAGGCGGGGCGGGCCCTGAGCGGACCGCCCCGCGGCCTGGCTTACTTCTGCGCTTTCCAGGCGTTCCAGAAGAACGGCCACGGCGCCGGCTTGACGCCTTGCAGCGACGGCGAACGGGCCGCCTGCGCATTGAAGTCGCCGACCTTCACGAACGGCACTTCGTCATACACGGCCTGCTGCACGTCGGCCCAGCGCTTGACGCGTTCTTCCTGGGTGCGGGCCTGGTTGAAGGCATCCATCACCTGCGCGCGGCGCGGCGTGTCCCACCAGCCCGGCGCGTCCTTGGACGGGAAGTCGATCAACGCGGGTTCGGGCAGGAACACGCTATGGGTGATGAAGATGTCCCACACGGCCGGGTCCTGGCGGCGCTGCGTCAGCGTGGCCCAGTCGACCACCTGCATGTCGACGGTGAAGCCGGCGGCCTTGAGGTATTCCGCGGCCACCAGCGCCATCTTGTAGTGGAACTCGTACTGCTGGCTGGTCAGGATGCGGATCTTCTTGTCGGCCACGTTGGCGCTGTCCAGCAGCTTCTTGGCCGCGGCGGCGTCGCCCTTGTTGTAGACCTTGCCGCCCAGCGACGTGGCCCACGGGTAGCCTTCCGGATACAGGTCGCCGTTGAGCTTGTAGAAGTCCTTGTTGCCGAACGCGGCGAACAGCATGTCCTCTTCGTTCAGCGCCAGTTGCACCGCCTGGCGCACCGCCAGGTTGGACATGATGCCCTGCTTGGTGTTGAGCACCAGGCGCGGCCAGCCGAAGGGCTTGAGCATGATCGGGTCGGAGCGGCCGCCCTTGAGCTTGTCCAGCGCTTCCACCGGCAGCGAGTCGACGTAGTCGAACTGGCCCGCGGCGGCGGCTTCGGACCGGGTGTTGGCGTTGGCGACCGGCACGAAGCGGATCTCGTCCAGGTATTGCTTGCGGGCGCCGCCGTAGCCGTCGGGCTCGCCTTCGCGCTGCTTGTAGCCCTCGAAGCGGGTCAGCTGGATGTACTGGTCCGGCACGCGCGCCTTGAGCTGGTAGGGGCCGGTGCCGACGATCTCGGTAAGCACCGGGGCGATCTTGCCCTTGGGCATGATCACGGCGGCGGCGTTGTTCATGGCCAGCAGCGCGGTCAGCGGCGCATACGGCTGCTTGAGCGTGATGCGGATGGTGTTGGCGTCGGGCGCCTCGATGTTGGCGATGACCTTGGCGGCCATCTTGCCGCGCGTGGCGGTCTCGGTCCAGCGCTTGAGCGAGGCCAGCACGTCCGACGAATCCATCTTGGAGCCGTCATGGAAGGTGATGCCCTGGCGCAGCGCGATGGTGTAGACCAGGCCGTCCGGCGTCACCTCGGGCATCTTGTCGGCCAGCAGCGGCGTCAGGTTCCACTTGGCGTCGAAGGTGTACAGCGTTTCGAAGAAGTGCTGCGTCAGGATGCCGACCAGGTCGGCGGTGCTGCTCATCGGGTCGAGCGTGGGCGGCTCGCCGATGGTGGCGACGGAAATCGTGCCTCCCTTGACCGGCGTGGCACAGAGGGCGGGGGACGACAATGCGGTCAAGCCAATTGCGCCGGCCACGAGCAGGCTTTTCAGCCCGCCGCCTTGCCGGGAGGTACGGAAGTTCATGATTCTCTCTCCAGAGGGTCAAAAACAGGTTGTCGCGTGATTCAGGGAAAGGCCGGTAAGGCGCCGGATGCCCGAGTTCGTTCTTGCCCCCCGGGCGCGGGGCTTGTCGGTAGCGCAACGGAGCGCGCGGCCGCGCCGCGCGCAAAGGCTCAGAAAAAGGTGTCCGCGACGTCGATGACGCGGTACTGCTCGTCCACCAGCAGCACCTGGCGCCACTTGTCGAACGTCAGGCAGGGGTGGGAGATGTCGAAGGCGATCATGTCGCCAACCTGGATGTCGTCGTTCTCGCCGATTTGCATGAACGCGTGCTGGTCCATCATGGCGGTGAGCTTCCATTGGGACGGCGCGGCGCCAGGCGCGCTTTGCCCGGGGCGGAAATGCAGCGAAGGCGTCGGCAGGCCGGCGTCGAAGGCGGCGTCGCGCTTGCCCATGGCCACGATGGCGCGGCCAGGCTCGGGCAATGACTGTACGTAGGCCCAGACCTGCAGCGCGGGTTGCAGTCCCGGCTCCATCTTGTGGGCGACGGGATTGTTGGCATTGATGCGCTCGGCGGCCGAGCGGTAGACGCCGACGTCGTGCGACAGGTAGCAACCGGGGCGCAGCACGACTTCCAACGGCGCGCCGATGTCCAGTTGCGAGAATTCCTCGGCCACCACGTCGAACCAGGCCGAGCCGGCGCCGGAGATCAGGGCGGGGCCGTGCTTGCGCAGGCGGCCGGCGGTCGCCAGGCCGCGCAGCGCGTCGGTGGCGCGGCGCAGGAAGGCGCGGATCGCGCTTTCCTCCTGCAGCACGCCTTCATAGACTTCGATGCCGGCCAGCGCCAGGCCGGGCCAGCGGCCGATTTCCTCGACCACGGCCTGCAATTGCGCGTCATCGCGCACGCCGGTGCGCCCGCCCGTCGGGCCCAGTTCGATCAGGACCGGCAGCACCAGGCCCTGCTCGCCGAAATAGCGGCCCAGCTGGGCGGCGTTGGCGGCCGAGTCGACGATGCAGAAATAGGTGAACGCCGGATCGCGCAGCAGCTTGGCGATCAGCGCCATGTTGGCGCGGCCGACCAGCTGGTTGGCCATCAGCACCCGGCGGATGCCGTGGTTGTAGGCCGCCACCACCTGCGGCGCCGTGGCCAGGGTGATGCCCCAGGCGCCGTTGTCGATCTGGCGCTGGAACAGCGCCGGACTCATGGTGGTCTTGCCGTGCGGCGCCAGCTTGACGCTGTAGGCTTCCATGAAGCGCTGCATCCATTGCAGGTTGTGGCGCACGCGGGCCTCGTACAGCACCGCCACCGGCAGGCTGACGTCCTCGGCCAGCAGGTTCCAGTGCAGCGCCGCCACGTCGGCGTTGGTACAGGAGGCGGGGAACGCGCCCAGGCCCTTGCCGTTGACGTCCAGGGGGGCTGCGGTGATCGAGGATTGGGGCATGGCGGGGCGCTCGTGGCTGGAAAATATTTACGTCAAATCTGTTTTTTTCATTATCGTGAAAGAAATTTACAAGCGGGAGTTGGGAGTTACCCGTAGTCGGCGCCGGTCGTGGCGGCCGCCGGCCGCCGCCCGCCAGGCGATTCGGCAGGCGGCTGCCGAATCGCGGCCATTGGCGCGACAATAGGAAATCCGCGGCGCTGCCTGTTTGCCGCCCTCACACAAGGAAGATTCATGCTGAAAGTCGCTTTGGGCCAGTTCGCCGTCAGCCGCGTCTGGGAAGAAAACGCCCAGGTGTGCGTCGATCTCATGGCGCGCGCCCGGGATGGCGGGGCCGGCCTGCTGGTGCTGCCCGAGGGCATCCTGGCGCGTGACATCACCGATCCGCAAATCGTGCTGAAGGCCGCCCAGCCGCTGGACGGCCCCTTCATGACGCGGCTGCTCGAGGCCAGCCGCGGCTCCTCGCTGGCCACCATGATGTGCGTGCACGTGCCGACCGGCGACGGCCGGGTGTGGAACACCCTGGTCACGCTGCAGGACGGCCGCATCGTGTCGCAGTACCGCAAGCTGCACCTGTACGACGCCTTCACCATGAAGGAATCCACCAACGTCACGCCCGGCAACGACATTCCGCCGCTGCTGGAGATCGGTGGGCTGAAGGTCGGCCTCATGACCTGCTACGACGTGCGCTTCCCGGAACTGGCCCGGCGCCTGGCGCTGGACGGCGCCGACCTGCTGGCGCTGCCGGCGGCCTGGGTGCGCGGCCCGTTGAAGGAAAAGCACTGGGAAGTGCTGGTGACGGCGCGCGCGCTGGAAAACACCTGCTACGTCGTCGCCACCGGCGAGTGCGGCGAACGCAATATCGGCTGCAGCATGGTGGTGGATCCGCTGGGCGTGGTCACGGCGCAGGCCGGCGAGGCGCCGGCGCTGGTGTTCGCCGACATCGATCCCGAGCGCCTGGCGCACGCCCGCAAGGTGCTGCCGGTGCTGGCCAACCGCCGTTTCGGGACGCCGGAACTGGCCTGAAGCAGCGGTTTTGCGCGGGGCCGCCGGGCAGGGCGCCGCGCGCCGTTTCCCGGCTGGGCCGCCCGGGGCGCGGGGCGGCCGGACATGTTGTAATACTGGCTTGATTTCCTTGCCGTCTTCCCTCATCTGCTGCCAATGAGCAACGATCTCTTCGCGGCCGATCCCGCCCATCGGCCTTACGTGCCCCTGGCTGAACGCCTGCGCCCGCGCACGCTGGCCGACGTCGTCGGCCAGTCGCACCTGCTGGGGCCGGACAAGCCGCTGCGCGTGGCGTTCGAGTCGGGCCGTCCGCATTCCATGATCTTCTGGGGCCCGCCGGGCGTCGGCAAGACCACGCTGGCGCGGCTCATGGCCGACGGCTTCGATGCCCAGTTCATCGCCATTTCCGCCGTGCTGGGCGGCGTCAAGGACATCCGCGATGCCGTCACCGTGGCGCAGGTGGCGCAGGGCCAGGGCCGCCGCACCATTCTGTTCGTGGACGAGGTGCACCGTTTCAACAAGGCGCAGCAGGACGCGTTCCTGCCCTACGTTGAAAGCGGGTTGTTCACCTTCATCGGCGCGACCACCGAGAACCCCTCGTTCGAGGTCAACTCGGCGCTGCTGTCGCGCGCCCGCGTCTATGTGCTGCAATCGCTCACGCCCGAGGAACTGCAGCAACTGGTCGACCGCGCCATCACCGCGTTCAACGACGGCCACGAAGAGGGCGCGCGCATCCACATCGATGCCGATGCGCGCGAACAGCTGGCGGCCTGGGCCGACGGCGACGCGCGCCGGCTGATCAGCGCGGTCGAGGTGGTGGCCGAATCGGCCCAGGCCGCCGGCCGCGACACGGTCGACGCGGCCTGGCTGGAGATATCGCTGTCGCAGAACCTGCGGCGCTTCGACAAGGGCGGCGACGCCTTCTATGACCAAATCAGCGCGCTGCACAAGTCGGTGCGCGGCTCCAACCCCGACGCCGCGCTGTACTGGTTCTGCCGCATGATCGACGGCGGCGCGGATCCCAAGTACCTGTCGCGCCGGCTGGTGCGCATGGCGGTCGAGGACATCGGCCTGGCCGACCCGCGCGCCACCGACCTGGCGGTCAACGGCGCCGACATCTATGAACGGCTGGGTTCGCCCGAGGGCGAGCTGGCGCTGGCCCAGGCGGTGGTCTACATGGCCTGCGCGGCCAAGTCCAACGCCGTCTACAACGCCTACAACCAGGCGCGCAAGTTCGCCGCCGAGCACGGCAGCGCGCCGGTCCCGATCCACCTGCGCAACGCGCCCACCAAGCTGATGAAGCAACTGGGGCACGGCAAGGCCTACCGCTACGCCCACGACGAGCCGCATGGCTACGCCGCGGACGAGCAATATTTCCCCGATGGGCTCAAGCCTTCCTTCTACCGGCCGACCGATCGCGGCCTGGAGGCTAAAATCCAGCAGAAGTTGGCATTCCTGCGCGAGCTGGACGCGCAGGAACGCGCCAAGAAACGGTAACGGGCGCCGCCCGTTGCTTCCCGCAATCTCACCGACATCACCATGCTAGACCCGATACTGCTGCGCAAAGACCTGCAAACCGTCGTAGACCGCCTCAAGAGCCGTGGCGTGTCCTTCGACACGGAACGGTTCAACGAGCTGGAGTCTCGCCGCAAGGCGGTCCAGACCGAAACCGAATCCCTGCAAGCCCGCCGCAACGCGCTGGCCAAGCAGATCGGTCAGCTCAAGGCCAAGGGCGAGGACGCCAGCGCCGTCATGGCCGAATCGCAGGCCGTGCCCGAGCGCCTGAAGCAGCTGGAAGAAGAGCTGGCCGCCCTGCAGCAGCCGCTCAACGAGCTGCTCATGTCGGTGCCGAACCTGCCGCACGCCAGCGTGCCGCTGGGCGAATCCGCCGACGACAACGTCGAAGTGCGCCGCTGGCTGCCGGCCGCCGCGGGTGCCGATGGCAACCCGCCCGCGCTGCCGTTCGAACCCCGCGACCACGTCGCGCTGGGCGAACCCCTGGGCCTGGATTTCGACACCGCCGCCAAGCTGTCGGGCGCGCGCTTCTCGTTCATGCGCGGCCCCATTGCCCGCCTGCACCGCGCGCTGGCGCAGTTCATGCTCGACCTGCAGACCGGCACGCACGGCTACACCGAGTGCTACACCCCGTACATCGTCAATGCCTCGACGCTGTACGGCACCGGCCAGCTGCCCAAGTTCAAGGACGACATGTTTGCCGTGTCCAAGGGCGGCGGCGACGACGATCCCAAGGTCGACGAGCACGGCAAGCCGTTCGTGCGCGAAGACCAGTACCTGATCTCCACCTCGGAAATCACCCTGACCAGCGTGGTGCGCGACACCATCCAGGCGGCCGCCGACCTGCCGCTCAAGCTCACCGCCCACACGCCGTGCTTCCGTTCCGAAGCCGGCAGCGGCGGCCGCGACACGCGCGGCATGATCCGCCAGCACCAGTTCGACAAGGTTGAAATGGTGCAGGTTACGCAGCCCGACCAGTCCTACGAAGCGCTGGAGGACATGGTCGGCCACGCCGAGCGCGTGCTCCAGCTGCTGGGGCTGCCGTACCGCGTGATGCTGCTGTGCACCGGTGACATGGGCTTTGGCTCGGCCAAGACCTACGATCTGGAAGTCTGGCTGCCGGCGCAGAACACCTGGCGCGAGATTTCGTCGGTGTCCAACTGCGAAACGTTCCAGGCCCGCCGCATGCAGGCGCGTTTCCGCAACGCGCAGGGCAAGCCGGAATACGTGCATACCCTGAATGGCTCCGGCCTGGCCGTGGGCCGTGCCCTGGTGGCGGTGCTGGAAAACCACCAGCAGGCCGACGGCAGCATCCTGGTTCCGCAGGCGCTGCAACCTTACATGGGCGGCCTGACGGTATTGCAGCCCTGACGCCCGGCTGAGCGACCCTGCATAAAAAACGGAGCCCGCGGGCTCCGTTTTTTATTGCCGCTCGGCGTGGGCACGCCACTTGCTGAGTGATGCAAGTCGGCCACATGGTGGATGGGGCGGAAAACGCGGCCTATTTATGATCGAGACATATTCTTGTCGTCTCGATGGATTATGTTGACGACGCCAGTACTTGATTTTGATGTGAGCAATTGTGTATTTTCAATAAAAGGGCCGGATAGTTCGGCACAATACACCTGCGTTCTACACGCTTCATTCACATAAATAACAAGGAGTTGTCCATGACTTCAAGAATGATTGGAGATTTTCGTGTGAGATGCTCTGTGGCTCAAGATGACGAGCAGGGCTACCGTGTGCAGATATGGACCCGCCGGGTAGGCGGAACCGCGCCGGAAAAATGCTGGACGGTGCCCGGACAGGCGCCGTTCAACAGCTTGCACGAAGCGGAACAGGAAAGCCGGCAATTGTTTGAAGAAATAAACGGCGTTCGTTTCAACGGTGAACCGGAGTTTGCGCATGCGTCCGCATAATGGTTGGTGGCGGGCGTCGAGTGCTCCGCGTCGTTGGATCGATCTTGTTCAGGAAGCGCCGCGTTGGGCCGCAGGCAAGCCCGTCACGGTGCCGCAGCAGCCGCCCGCCGTCACGGCGGGCAAACCCGTCCAGGCCCCTGTCGCCTGACGTGCCTTCCCTGGGGTACCGGAAATTACCCTGTGGAAAAAAGGCCACTCGCAAGAGTGGCCTTTGTATTTATTGCGGTGGGCTGGGAGCCCGGCGGCATCAACGGTGCCAGCCGCCGCGGCCGTGATAGTAGCCGCGATCGGGGCCGCGCCAGTGGCCATGCGGACCCCAGTAGCCGCCGCCGCGGATGTAGACCGGGGCCGGATAGACCACCGGGGGCGCCACGTAGACGGGCGCCGGACGGTAGTAGACGGGGGGCGGGGGGGCGTAGACCGGGGCCGGCGCCACATAGACGGGCGCGGGCGCGGCGTAGACCGGCGCCGGGTATACCACCCCGGGCACGCCGATCGAGATGCCGACATCCACCCGGGCCAGGGCGACGCTGGAGATCAGCAGACCCGCGGCACCTGCCCCTGCGATGAGCCATTTTTTCATTTTGCACCTGCCTGCTGCGTGACGCAGCAAAGTTGAGTATTCGTTGAGCCTATTTTCGGTCTTTTCGGATCGCCAGGGGTAAGCGGGTGGCGCTCAATAGCGACAATCCGCAACGGCGGCGGGGCGGGGCACGTATCCCATGCTGCGTCGCGGCAAGGCGGCTTCACTCTGGTAAACCCGCGCCTGAAATCGACTGAAATAAGGTGGAATGCGGTGAAGCGGGGGCGGCGAGTTACAGGCAGTCACGATCCTGGGGCCGGATTTCCCCTGACAGCAACACCGGTGCGCCAGCGCCAGTCGGTTGGCGGCCTGGCGCGGACCGGCAGGGCCGGCGGACGCCTAGGCCTGTTCCGGCTGCTGGCAGCGGAATTCGACCACCCACACCCAGGGGTTGGCGGCCCAGGCGTGCGCGCCATAGCGTTCGCACCAGGTCAGGGCAAAGGCCGTCTGCAGGGGAACGCCCGGCAACAGCGCCGACGATTGGTAAAGCGCCTGGATCCCTTCGGCGCGCGCGTCGGCGTCCGACAGTTTCTGCAGGCGCTGGATGCGCACGCCCACGATTACGGCGGTGGCGAAGGGCTTGCCGGACTCGTCTTCGAGGGTGATGCTTTCGCCCGATCTGCCATAGGGGCAGGTGACCCAGGGCGAGGTTTTCCGCAATTCGGTCGCGCCTTCGCGGGCCGGGCCCATGGCGACCCATTTACCGGAATCCGCCGCATCGGCATACCAGGCGGTCGTCAGCTTGGTGGGCTGCGGTTTGACGATGCGCCGGGTTTGCACCTTATAACCATCCAGGATGGCTTGCTTGAGCGGCTCGCTGAATTGGAGTGCTTGCCTTTTCATACTGTGTTGTTCCCCTCGCGCTCGCCGTGTTGGGCACCCGAAGTGCCACGGCCGAGTCGACGCGTGCCAACATATGGCGGGTTGTCCAAACCTCGCATGAAACAGTATGACGCGTCGCCATCGTCATGTCAGGCAAAGGGTTACTAGTGTGTCTTTTTGAATACGCCCCGGGGTTGTTTGTATACTCGGCACATGAATACTGACCTGCACGATCTCAAGCCCGGTTACTACTGGTACACCATGGCCAACGACCCGCTGGCCGTCATCCATATCCATGACGACGGCGGCGCCACGTTGATGGGCACCGACTATCGCCTCGGCGCCGAAGGCGTGGCGGACATGATCCGCCAGGGCCAGCGCTTCTTCTGGATCGAACCGCCGCAACAGGCCTGATCCGGCACTGCCGCCCGGCGCGGACGGGCGAGGCCGAGGACCTACCCATGACCGATATGTTGTTAAACGACGTTCGACTGCCCGATGGCGCGGCGGTCGACGTCGCGATATCCCGCGGCCATATCGAACGCGTCGGACCGAATCTGCAGGCGCCGGCCAATGTGGCGCGGGAGGCGGGCGCCGGCCTGTTGCTGCTGCCTGGTCTGGTCGAAGGGCACACGCACCTGGACAAGACCACCTGGGAATCCCCCTGGTATGTGAATCAGGTGGGGCCAGCGTTGACCGACCGCATCGACAACGAGCGGGCCTGGCGCGCCGCCAGCGGCCATGACGCCGCCAGCCACTCGCGCGCGTTGGCGTTGGCCTTCCTGCGCGAAGGCACGACGCGCATCCGCAGCCACGTCGACGTCGATACCGATGCCGGGCTGCGTCATCTGGAGGGCGTGCACGCCACGCGCGAGGCGCTGGCCGGCCTGATCGAGATCCAGACCGTGGCGTTTCCGCAGTCTGGGTTGCTGGGGCGGCCAGGCACGGCCGGGCTGTTGGACGAGGCCCTGGCGCAGGGCGCGGATGTGCTGGGCGGGCTGGATCCCTGCGCCATCGATCGCGACCCGGCGCAATCGCTCGACGTGCTGTTCGGCCTGGCCGACAAGCACGGCAAACCCCTCGACATTCACCTGCATGAGCCGGGCGACCTGGGCGCGTTTTCGCTCGACCTGATCCTGGACCGGGTGCAGGCGCTGGACATGCGCGGCCGCGTCGTCATCAGCCACGCCTTCTGCCTGGGCGGCGTGGACGCCAAGCGGCTGGACGGCCTGCTCAAGCGCCTGGCCGCGCTCGACGTGGCGCTGCTGACCACCGCGCCGCCGTCGCGGCCGGTGCCTGCGCTGCGCGCCTGTCGCGAGGCCGGCGTGACGCTGTTCGGCGGCAATGACGGCATCCGCGATACCTGGACCCCCTACGGCAGCCCGGACATGCTGGCGCGCGCCATGATGATCGGCTTGCGCAACGACCTGCGCCGCGACGACGAGATCGGCTGGGCTTTCGACTGTGTCAGCGAGGCCGCGGCGCGAGCCTGTGGCTTCGCGGACTATGGGCTGGCGCCCGGCGCCCGCGCCGACCTGGTGCTGGTGGCGGCCAGCGGCGTGGCCGAAGCCGTGGCGCAGCGCGCGCCGCGTCGCCTGGTGATCTCTGGCGGCAAGGTGGTGGCGCGCAACGGCCAGCTGCGGGCCGACCTGGCGGCATAAGGCGCGGCGGCCGGTGGCCGCATGCATGCCGCGCGGGCCGGTCAGCGCTCCGCCGCCGCCTGGCGTTCCGCCATCTCCACGAACACCCGCATCAATTCCGAGCGCACGCCCGAGCGCGGCCAGATCGCGCCGACGCTGCGCGCCGGACAGGGGCCCGGCAGCGGCCAGCGCCTGACCGGGGCGGATGCGCCCGTGGTGGCCCAGTCGGGCAATAGCGCCACCCCCAATCCTTCCGACACCAGCTTGGCGATCGAGTCGATGCCGTCCAGCTCGAAGCGCACGTGTGGCCGCAGGTCACGGGCGCGCAGGTAGTCGTCGGCCATGCGGCCGCCCACCACGCTGCGGTCGTAGCGGATATAGGGCTCGCGCGCGATCACCGCCAGCGGGTCGCGCACCGCCATGTCGGCCGGCGTCACCAGCACCAGCGGCTCGCGCCGCAGGTCGCGCCAGACGCAGGACTTGGGCAGCGCGAACAGCGGATGCACCAGCAGCGCGCCATCCAGTTCGCCGGCCAGCACCTTGCTGTAGAGCAGGGTGGTGGGCGCGGGTTCGATGTAGATCTCGATGTGGGGATAACGCGCCGCCCAGGTGCGCAGCACCGGCGGCATGATGCCGGTGAGCGCGGTGGGCGTGGCGCCCAGGCGCAAGGGGCCGGCCGGCAGGTCGGACTCGGTGGCGGCCGAACGCAGGTCCCGCAGGTCGCGCAGCACGTTGCGGGCGCGCTCCAGGATGCGGGTGCCGGCGGCGGTGGGCTTGACGGTGCGGCCCGAGCGGGCGATCAGCGCGCTGCCCATGTCCGCTTCCAGCGCGCGCAGGCGCTGCTGCACGGTGGCCGGCGTCAGCCCCTGGTGGCGCGCGGCCTGCGCGATGGAGCCCAGTTCCACCACGTGCACATAGGTCTGCAGGAATCTCGAATCCATCGGCGGGCGCTCATAGAAGATGTTTTTTTCATATTCTAAAGATGGATGAAGATAATTGTTTGTTTCTTTGATGGCGGCAAGAATTCGCTTGAGCGTTGCGCCGGCGCAAGGCGCGCCGGCAGCGCAACCCGCACTATTCCCGTTATCAGGAGCCAGCCGTGCCCATCATTGAATCCATCGACGTTTGCGCCGCCGCGGTGCCCTTGGACAAGGTCACCTCGTTTTCGAACCGCACCGTCTCCACCCGCCATTACGGACTGGTCAAGGTCCGCAGCGCTGATGGCGTCGAAGGCATCGGTTTCTGCTATGTCGGCAGCGCTGGCGGCGCGATCTTCGAGGCCGCCGTGCAGAGCCTGCTGGCGCCGGTGCTGCTGGGCAAGGACTCGCACGCGGTCGAAGGACTGTGGCAGGCGATGTACCAGGAAGCATTGCTGCAGGGGCGCCAGGGCACGGTGATGCGCGCGCTCAGCGCGCTCGACATCGCGCTGTGGGACCTGAACGCCAAGACGGCGGGGCTGCCGCTGCACAAGTTCCTGGGCGCGGTCGAGCTGGAGTCGGTGTCTGCCTACGCCAGCGGCGGTTACTACCTGGACGGCAAGACGCCGCAGCACCTGGGCGAGGAAATGGCCAGCTACGTGGCCAAGGGCTTTGGCGCCGTCAAGATGAAGACCGGGCGCCTGTCGCCGCGCGAGGAAGAGGCGCGGCTGAAGGCGGCGCGCGAGGCCGTCGGGCCGGACGTCGAGTTGATGATGGACTGCAACAACGCCTGGCAGGACGTGACCCAGGCCATGCAGTACATCCGCCGCTTCGAGCAGTACGAGCCGTACTTCATCGAGGAGCCGTTCGGCCCCGATGACATCGACAGCCACGCCAAGCTGGCGCGCCTGACGCACCTGCCCATCGCCACCGCCGAGATCGGCTATGGCCGCTGGTATCACAAGGAGCTGCTGGACAAGGGCGCGGCCGGCATCCTGCAGACCGACGCCGCGGTGTGCGGCGGCATCACCGAATGGAAGCGCATCGCGGCGACCGCCGCCAGCTACGGCGTGGTGGTGTGCCCGCACTGGTTCCACGACGTGCATGCGCCGCTGGTGGCCGCCACGCCCAATGCGCGTTATGTTGAATTTTTCTGGGACGACCAGGTCCTGAATTTCCGCAAGCTGGTGGACCGCCAACTGACCCACAAGCAGGGCCGCGTGGTGCTGCACCAGGAGCCGGGGCTGGGATTCGGTTTCGATGAACGCATGGTCGAACGCTACGGCAAGTGGACCCGCGTCGGCCGCTGACAGGAGAGTCTTCATGAGCACACGCGCCGCTGACCGGCCGCAAGGCGTCTATTCCCCGGTCCTCACGCCCTTCAACGCGGACCTGTCGCCCAGCGCGCCGCGCTTCGTCGGGCATTGCCGCGCCCTGCTGGAACAGGGCGCGGGGCTGGCGATCTTCGGCACCAACTCCGAGGCCAATTCGCTCAGCGTGGCGGAAAAGCGCCATCTGCTGGATGCCTTGCTGGATGCCGGCCTGCCGGCCGCGCGCATGATGCCGGGCACCGGCGCCTGCGCGCTGCCCGATGCGGTCGAGCTGACCCGTCACGCGGTCGAGGCCGGCTGCGGCGGGGTGCTCATGCTGCCGCCGTTCTACTACAAGGGCGTCAGCGACGAGGGCCTGTTCCGCGCCTTCGCGCACGTGATCGAACGGGTCGCCGACGAGCGCCTGCGCATCTACCTGTATCACATCCCGCCGGTGTCGGGCGTGCCGATCAGCCTGGGCCTGATCGACCGGCTGCTGGGCGAATTTCCCGGCATCGTCGCCGGCATCAAGGACAGTTCCGGCGACTGGAACAACACCGCGGCCATGCTGCGCGACTTCCAGCCGCGCGGCTTCGACGTGTTCGCCGGCACCGAAACGGTGTTGCTGGAAACCATGCGGGCCGGCGGCGCGGGCTGCATCACCGCCACCGGCAACGTCAATGCCGGTCCGATCGTCGCGCTGTACCGGTCGTGGCGCGAGGCCGGCGCCGAGGACCGGCAGCGCGCCTTGAACGAGACCCGCGCCATCTTCCAGTCGTACCCGATGATCCCGGCCATGAAAGCCGCGATCGCGCAGCGGCGCAACGATCCGGTGTGGGCCACGGTCCGGCCGCCGCTGGTGGAGCTGGACGCCGCGCAGTCAGCGCAGCTGGCCCAGCGGCTGGCGGCCCCCGCGGCCTGACCGCGTCAGCAGGCCCAGCCGGCCGCGGCGGGCAAGGCTTACCAACAGTCGCCGGGCATGGACCCGGCGCGCGAGGAGACAACCATGCAACGTAGGGAATTCATTACCGGCGCCGCGGCGCTGGGGGCGGCGCTCGTCCTGCCGTCGGCCAGGGCGCAGCAACCGCTGCCGCCGGGCCCGGTCAAGATCGTGGTGGGATTTCCGGCGGGCGGCGGCACCGATGTGCTGGCGCGCCTGCTGGGCCAGAAGCTGGGCGTGATGTGGGGCATTCCGGTGATCGTCGAGAACCGCGCCGGCGCGGCCGGCATCATCGCCGCCGAGCAGGTGGCGCGCCAGCCGCCCGATGGCAACACGCTGCTGATGGCGCACGTCAACAGCCACGGCATCGCGCCCGGCCTGCAGCCCAGGCTGGCCTATTCGGCCGAGCGCGATTTCTCGCCCATCGCGCTGGTGGGCAAGACGCCGACGCTGCTGATCGGCGGCGCGGCGCAGCTGGCCAAGACCCTGCCCGAGCTGGTGGCGCTGTGCCGCGCGCAGCCCGGCAAGATCATCTTCGGCTCGGCCGGCAGCGGGTCGGCGCAGCACCTGGCGCTGGAGATCTTCAAGGCCCGCGCCGGCATCGACGTGCTGCACGTGCCCTACAAGGGCTCGGCGCCGCTGATGAACGACCTGCTGGGCGGCCACGTGCAGTATTGCTTCGAGGGCATGACCACGGCCACGCCGCTGATCCAGTCCGGCAAGGTGCTGGCGCTGGCGCAGACGCTGCGGCAGCGTTCCAGGAGCCAGCCCGACGTGCCGACGGTGGCCGAGCAGGGCTACCCCGGGTTCGAGGCCAGCATCTGGTTCGGCATGGTGGGGTCGGCGAAAATGCCCGTCGACATGGTCGCGCGCATGAACCAGGACATCGACCGCGTCCTGGCCATGGCCGACGTGCAGGACAAGCTGGCGCAGGTCGGCGCGGAAGACGGCGGCGGCAGCGTGCAGCGCTTCGCCGACTTCATGCGCGACGAGCAGCGCAAGTACGCCAAGACCATCCAGGACGCGAAGATCGTGGCCGAGGGGTAGGGACAGGACTTGCGGCAAGAAGGCAAAGAAAAAGGCCAATCCCGGGGGATTGGCCTTTTTTGAATACTGGCGGAGAGGGTGGGATTCGAACCCACGGTACGGGGATACCGTACGCCTGATTTCGAGTCGCATATGCGGCAGGCGCAAGAGGATTCCTCATAGGGGAAATTCAGTGCGGTGATCGCACGGAGTGCCCGGATTGCGCCCTGTCGGTCAAAAATCCCCCCACCACTCAAGCCCGCTTTTTCTGACCCATCTTGGCAATTGCATCGGTCAGCCTGGACTGGTCCAAGTGAGCATACCGCTTAGTGCTGCGCGGGTCCTTGTGGCCCAGAATAGCACCCACGGTGAACAGATCCACATCGGCATTAATTAACGCTGACGCAGTGCTATGCCGTAGCGAGTGGAACGTGACGTGCCCCAAGCCTACCTTCGCACGGCTCACCCTTGACCACTTCTGGATGGTCGACTTTGCGGCCTCGATGGGCCAGCCGTGGCGGTCCATGTAGCGCTTGAGCGTTGGGTGGATAGGCACGCGCTTGATGGCATCCCCATTCTTGGTGTCATAGACGACCAGGCTATCTCCCTCGATCCTGGCGCGCAGCAACTCGGATAGCCGCATGCCCGTGAAGAACCCGGCCACCATGGCCTGGCGTGCGCCCTTGTTGCGGCAGTGGCGGAGTTGGCCTAAGACCTGCTCAAATGTCACGTAGACATGGCGCTCATTGCGAACCGTGGGGACCTGCACACGGGCGCCCGGGTCGTGCTCTCCCTGGTTGTGCTTCTTCCATGCCCAGCGGCCAGCAGCGCGCAGCAGCGAGATTTCGTACTTGATGCTGGCCGGGGCTTTCGCCTGCTTTGC
The DNA here is from genome assembly GCF_002082135.1 of Achromobacter ruhlandii. Lineage (NCBI taxonomy): Bacteria > Pseudomonadati > Pseudomonadota > Betaproteobacteria > Burkholderiales > Alcaligenaceae > Achromobacter > Achromobacter ruhlandii. The sequence continues at coordinate 5,530,639 of NZ_CP017433.1, read as the reverse complement.
CACTTCCGAGCATATCTCGGGCAACTCATCCAAGAACTTGCCCTGGTAGTAGCCATAGAGCGATGAAAACACCCGCATGACCTCTTTGTAGGTCTTCAGGTGCTTCTTATCCTCCAGGTACAACTCAATCGCCCGTTCTACCGTTGCCCGATCACGCGCAACGCCGGTCGCGACGGCGTAGAGGCGTGCGGATTCCTTCCGGTCATAGGCGTCTGCTTCGGCTCGAGTCCATGCTTTCGGAAGACGGCTACGAGTCCGGACCCTTTTACCCTCGATGGTGCGGTCGAATTCAAAGATGAACTGACCGCGTTTTGTGTCGCGATGGATCGACATGATTGCCTGTACTCCAGCAGATCAGTAAGTTCAAAAGAGATACGCCGACCTACTCGATAGCATGGTATCGGGCCATCAGGGGCGGCGAGATCATAGACACTCCGGGGGGAAACCCCTAGGAGGCGAGCGGCCTCCAGCGCCGAGATCGGTTCTGATACGGGTTGATCCATATCGCCTCCAAAACAAAGCCCGCGCTAGGCGGGCATCCAATACTTGCGTGTGGTCGCAAGAACCTTTTCAATAGCTGCGGTCATTTCAGTAACTGCTTTGCATCCTGGTAGTTCTGGTAGGTCAGGCCGATGGCTGGGTCCACCTTGATAAAGTGGGATAACTGTTCGGGCAGCATGTCGGAGTCATCGTCAATGATGACAAACTTCTCTACGCCTGGATGCTCATTCAGCCACTGCTGAATCTGTGGACCGCGTTCGCCGCCACCGCCCGGCGTTGCGCTACTAATGACGTAGCCCAGAAAGTCGCCAAGTTCCGTGGCACGCTCCTGATCCATGCCAATCCGCCAGTTGGAACTAAGAACCACATGAGCTTCAGTTTCGGCCACCAAACGGGCCATTAGTTTGACGGCCACCTGGTCAAACTTATCCCAGGCGCCGTCCATGTTCCTGTTTCGAGGCCAGGGGCAACCGCCAAATGCCACAGCGGATCGGGTGCTGTTCAGCACCCCATCAATGTCTTTGGGATAGCGGTGCAGCGTGTTGCGGCGCATGTTCTCGGCGAAGCTGATGCACTCGACCTTGTCCGCCGTGATGAGGTCGACGTCGGCGGTGCGCATCCCGGGCTTGAACACGACGATATGGCCAGCAGGCACCGGGCCGTTCTCTTTGACCCATACGAGTTCATGGACACCACGCCAGCGCTTGCTGTTGCTGCCTGGTGCGTCTCCGATCTTCCGCTGCAGCGTGCCGTCCTTGGTGACGCGGTAGCTTCCGACGGGCTGCCATGTGTGCGGGCGGCTTCCGGGCTTGAATCGCGTTTCAACGCTCTTCCCCCCCGGGCTGGAACGACACTCCCTTGTTCCACGGCTCGTGGCCCTTCGGGAACCGGCAGGCCTCTCCGCGCGTTCCGTCGAAGCGGCCGGCATCCGGGCTGGAGAGATAGGCGTTGGATTTCTTCAGCCCCAGGCGCTGCGCCAACTGATAGATCGACGATTCCGAACGCCCGACCGCAGCGGCGATCACCTTGGTCGGGGTGGTCGGGTAGAACTTCGCCACGGCGGCTTCTTCCGCCGGCGTCCACTTTTTGCGCGCCATTCACCCCTCCTGCTGCTGAGAGGCGGAATGAGCGGCGCGGTCCAGGCGGTCGATTTCGGCCAGGATCAGGGCGCCAGCTTTGACCAGCATTTCGCGTGCGGTTCCTTCCTTGAATGTGCCGGGCTTCCATGGCCAGACGTTGAGGGACGACCACTGGAGTGCGTCTGATGCCTATCGAGGTTGTGTCGCGGGTGACCGTGGTCAACCTAGGCGCCAACGCGCTGCTTGTTTATCCGGGCACGGGTGTGCAGATCAACGCCCTGACCGCGACGACTGGCGGATTTTCGGTCCCCGCCGGCAAGGTTGCCGATTTCATCGGTGTTTCGCCGACCCAATGGGTTGCCCTCCTGGGCGCCTGATCTACCGGGGGCTTCGGCCCCCGTTCTTTTTTGAGGCAAACCCTCAAAGGACATAGCAATGAACTTCACGCAGGAAGACCACGCATTTGTCGAGTTCTATATGGATCCGGTGGAATTGACCTACGAAACGGAGGCCCAGGGCCATCCCGTATACAAGGAGGTCGAGCACATCAAGATCATGACCCCGGGCGACCCGCACAACATTATCGAGCGGCGCGCAACGGATGCCGACAAGGTGAAGTATCCGCGTGCATGGGAACGTTTCCTGCGTACCGAACACACTGCGCATGATGGCCTGCCGCTAGAGCAATGGCCGCAGATCAACCGCGCACAGGTCAAGGAAGCCAAATACTTCGAAGTCCATACCGTCGAGCAGATGTCTGGGTTGGCGGATTCCCATCTAGGCAAGATGCCTCCTGGGTTTCGTGAGCTGCGCAGCAAGGCTCAGGCCTATTTGAAAGCCGCGAACGACACTGCCGCGGCGACCGCTCAGGCTGCCGAAGCGGAACGCCTGCGCGCAGAAGTGGCCGACGTTCGCGCCCAACTGGCCGAAATGCAGAAGCAATACGGCGAACCGGCCAAGCGTGGGCCTGGCCGTCCCCCGAAGGCTGAGTGAACATGACCCTTCTCGAACTGATCCGGCAGGCATGCCAAGAAATGGCATTGAGCGTGCCTACTGCGGTGGTGTCTTCGGCAGACCCGCAAACGGTGCAAATGTTCGCCTTGTTGAATCGGTTCGGGATGGATCTTTGCCGTCAGGATGATTGGCAGCGACTGAATCGTGAATACATCATGACGACGGTCGCACAGCAACAAAATGCAACCATCGTCAATGGCAGTCCCGTAATTACGGTGGCGTCTACTTCCGGCATGAACACGAATTGGGGGATCGACGGCACGGGGATCGCGCCATTTGCCCAGATCGTAAGTGTGGATTCGCCTACTCAGGTGACCATGAACATGCCCGCGCAGGCGAGCGGGACATATCTGCTCAACTTTGCCCAAGTTCAATACCCGCTCCCCTCCGATTGGAAGAAGCAGATCCCGCAGACTGAATGGGATCGTACCAATCGTTGGCCCATGATGGGTCCTCAAACGCCTCAGGCGTGGCAATCGTTCAAGTCTGGGATTGTCTACGCCGGCCCGCGTGAGCGCTTCCGAATTCTTGGCCAAACGATGGCGGTTAATCCGCCGCCGCCTAACGGACTGACGTTCGCATGGGAGTACATCAGCAACGCGTTTGTTACGAGCGCTTCCGGAGCAAGGAAAAGCAGCTTTACAGCAGACGATGATACGTGTGTCTTCGACGATTCGCTGATGGTGCAAGGACTGAAAGTCAAGTTCAAACAGGCCAAGGGGCTGGATGTTTCTTTTGAGCTTTCAGAATTCAACGTTCTGCTGGAGCAATGCAAGGCTCAGGATCGTTCCGCCGCGAAATTGAACTTGTCGCCGGCTGATATCACGGTCCTGCTGACAACCAACAACATTCAAGACGGCAACTGGCCGGCAAGCTGATGATCTCGCCCCAGCGTAAACGCGCCATCGGCTACCAGACGGCCGGATCTGTCTCGTTGCCTGCGCCGGTAGGTGGCCTCAATGACCGTGACCCTTTGGCAGCTATGCCAGTCACGGATGCAGTGATCCTTGAGAACTGGTGGCCATTACCCGGAAAGCTGGAGGTCCGCCGGGGATATACGGATTGGGTGACCGGGTTTTCGAATGCTGTAGAAAGCCTGTTCGAATACTCACCACCCAATGGGATCAACCGCATATTTGCGGCATCTTCGGGCGCCATCTACGATGTGACGAACCCCGGGGTGCATGGCGCGCCTTTGGTGTCTGGCCTAACTAGCAACCGTTGGCAGGACGCGCAGATCACCACCCCCGGCGGCAACTTCCTGTATTTGTTCAATGGGGTTGACAAGCCGCTGCTATACAACGGCACGACCTGGGCGTCTATTGATGGGGGCAGTTCACCGATTGCCATTACTGGGGTAACCACGACCCTATTGGTGCAAGGCTGCGTTTTCAAGAATCGCCTATTTATGGTCGAGCGCGATTCTATGCGCGTTTGGTACTTGCCTGTAAACCAAGTTGGTGGGGCAGCTACAAGCCTTGATCTGGGGGCAATTTTCCAGCGCGGCGGGTGGGTGGTCGGCATGTTCACCTGGACGATTGATGCGGGTAATGGGGCTGATGACCATGCCGCCTTTATCTCCAGCAATGGTGAGGTTGCCGTCTATTCTGGCACTGATCCTTCCACAGCGGCGAACTGGAGCCTTATCGGTCTTTTCTATCTTGGTAAGCCTGTCGGGCGCCGGTGTGCTATCAAGTATGGCGGTGACCTGCTGGTGTTGTGTGAGCCTGGCGTGATGCCGATGAGTAAGGCATTGCTTACTAGCTCCATTGATAGGCGCGCCTCGATCTCTGACAAGATCCAGAACAGCATCAACGAGGCCATCGCGTCTTACAGCGCAAATTTCGGTTGGGAGTTGTGCCTCTTCCCGGAACAAAATGCGCTGATTGTCAATATTCCGGCTGGTATGGGCGCGAACTATCAATTCGCGCAAAACACCTTCACTGGGGCCTGGACAAAATTTACCGGATGGGACGCGCAGACGTTCAAGAATACGTCGCAAGGGCTGTTTTACGGCACTTCCACCGCGGTGAGGCGGGCGTGGGTAGGAAACATTGACGGCTCAAGCATGATCGTTGGTGACGCGCTTCAGTCCTTTCAGGATTTTGGCGCATCGGCCCAGAATAAGTACTTCACCATGGTGCGCCCGTATGTGCAGACCAATGGAAATCCGTCAGTTTTGTACTCGGTGAACGGAGACTATCTGCCATCGGACCCCACCGGCACGCTCAATTTCGCGCCGCCAGGTGGCATGGTGTGGGGGTCAATGGTATGGGGCGCGATGACTTGGGGCGGCCAGTTCGTTCAGAACTCGAATTGGAACACGGTTGGTGGCATCTATAGGTCTGCTGCTATCCGGCTAAAGGCTCAAAGCAATTCGTCGATTGTCGAATGGGCTTCGACAAGCTACGTATACCAACAAGGTGGCCTCCTGTAATGCTCTTTGCAGACGATTCTGTGATCGGGCCATGGGTATGCGAGCGGATCGGAGGGAATTGGCCGCAGGGGCGTGGGAAAGCGATCGGGCGTATCAAGGATGGTCGAATCGTTGGCGGGATTCTTTACGAGGACTTCAACGGCGCCAACATCATGTGCCATATCGCGGGAGAAGGATCTCATTGGCTAAACCGTGAGTTCCTGTGGGCAATCTTTCACTATCCATTTGAGTACCTGGGCGCAAGTAGGATGACAGCGCCAGTAGCGAGTGTTAACCAAGCATGCCGGCGCTTTGTGGAGCATCTAGGGTTTACGCAGGAATGCGTAATGGAAGATGCCCACCCGCAGGGCGACATCATCATCTATAGGCTTAAAGCGGAAGATTGCCGCTGGTTGGAGTTAAAGAATGGGCAAAGGATCGTCGAGCACGCCTGAGGTGCCTGATTACGTCGCGGCGGCCAAGGCCACGTCTCAAGGGAATCTTGACCTGGCCAAGTACGCCACGCAGGCGAACCGGGTAAACCAGATTACGCCCTGGGGTTCGCTGACCTGGAGCAATGGTCGCACCTTTAACCAAAGTGCCTACGACCAAGCCATGGACGCATGGCGCAGTCAAGGTGGCACTAACTCAGCGGTCGGGCGCGACACCAGCCCATATGGATACCAGCAGGCCGGCATGCATAACGGGACCGGTCTGTCTTACGTGGACTGGGCGCGCCAGCAACAGCAAACCGCCGGAGCGGGGGCTGGTGGCATGCCGAATCCCCAGGACTACTATTCTGGAGACGGGGATAACTGGACTCAGACGGTATCGCTATCCCCCCAAATGCAAGCTCTGTTCGATCAGAACATGAAGCTTCAGCAAGGATTGTTCGGTGCCCAACCGACTCAGCAGCCTGTGACCGGCGGCCAGCCGCAAGTGCCGTTGCTTCCTGGCCGTTCGGCGCAGGAGTCTTTCACTATTGCTCAGGGCATGGGCTTGCCGGCATATCTCAAGCTGGCGGCGGAGCAGGGCTTTCAGAAGCCTATGGTGGTTGGTGAAGGCGGAACGGTCTACAACCCCAATACGCGTCAAGCAGAGTTTTCGGCCGCTAAGAACGGAATTCAAACTATGTACGGCCCTAATGGGCCTGTCGCCGGCATGGTGCCTGGTTATGGTGCTGCGAATGCGGCCATCCAAGGTATGGAAGCCGGGGCTACTGAAGGCGCCAAAGCAGCGTTTGACCTGGTTGAAGTACCGAACGGCAGCGGCGGGAAGATCCTCATGCCGCGTGCGCAGGCTGCTGCGATGCTTGGCGGCCAGAACCAGGCACCCGTTCAATCGCCTAATCCTGGCCAGCAGGCGGGTGCTCCGGGGGCGCTCGGCACCACTATCAGCCCGCAGATGCAAGAAGCTCGTTCCGCGCTGCCAAAGATCGAGCAGCAGGCCAATCAGCTGCGTGATGTCATCACGAAGACGCTTAATCACCCGGGCTTGAACTACTCGGTAGGAGTTTGGGGGAACGCACCCACGATCCCTGGAACTCCTCAGGCGGATGTTCGGGCGCTTCAGGATCAGATCCAGGGGGCCACGTTCTTGCAGGCGTTCGAGAGTCTCAAAGGTGGGGGCGCTATTACTGAACCAGAGGGTAAGAAGGCCACTGATGCCATCGCTAGGCTTTCCCGCGCTCAATCACCAACCGCCTATCGTGAAGCACTTCAAGATCTGATGCAGGTTTTGGATGTAGGTGTGGCACGCGCGTATAAATCGGCGGGCATGCAGCAACCGGGCGCGCAACCGGATAAGCAGGATATGGCTATGCCAAAGTCCGCACAGGACTATGCCGCGCTGCCTTCTGGCGCCATGTTCCGTGCCCCTGATGGCTCGATCCGGAGGAAGCCGTAATGGCCAATGAATGGTGGGCATCCGCGCCTCAGGTCGATCCTTTTGAGGCTGCGCTTACGCTGGAAGGCGTTGACCCGAAGCGAGCAGCCATTGCCAGATCCATTTACCAGCAAGAATCCGGCTCGGGAAGGAACACGACCACCTCCAATGCGGGCGCCGTCGGAGGGATGCAGATCATCCCCGCGACGTTTAGCCGCATGGCTGACAAGGGCTGGAACATCAACGACCCTCTGGATAATGCACGGGCAGGCGTCCGGTATGTGTCAAAACTCTATGACATGGCGGAGGGCGATCCTCGTCTTACTGCGGTGGGCTATTACGGTGGCGAAGGCGCGATCCCGAAAGCGAAAGAGGGAATCGCTGTTTCCGACCCGCGCAACCCTAATGCCCCAAACACGCTGCAATATGGTGATCAGGTGGCGGCCAGGATTCCGCAGGAAGCTGGTGACTCATGGTGGGCAAATGCGCCAGTGGTAGAAGAAGGCGCAGCTACTACCAGCCGAGGCCCGGATGGCGTTCTGCGGATCGAGATGGGCGGTACAAATCCGCCATCTCCGGCGCCGGAGCAATCCGCGCTTGCGAACCTCAAGGAAGGCGCCACCCAAGGCTTTGGAGATATGTTCGCGGGGGTGGGCCAGAATGCTGTCCATGAGGGCGCTAGAACCCTTGGCTACATAGATCAGCTGTTTGGGACTAACTTGGCTGATCGAGTCAAACCGGAGGTGGCCGCGCGAGATGCTGAAGTCGCTATTCGAGAACAGCAGTACCAGGATAAAACGCCAGGGTCCATCGCTGCCGGCATTGGCCGTGTAGGGGGAAATATCGCTGCTGGCTTTGCGGGAGGTCCTGGAGCACTTTCTGGGCCGATGACAACGGCTGCCAAGCTCGGGGCTACTCTCATGCCCAACTTGCCCAGGACGGGCGCATTCCTTGGCTCTACGCTGGGCAGCGCCGCTCTTGGCGGTGCATACGGCGCTTCGGCCCCCGTTACTTCGGGTGAGTACTATGACCAGGCCAGGCGCAATGCATTGGCCGGCGCACTCGTCGGTGGTGTGACGCCGGCACTTGGTCAAGTCGTTGGCGGGGCTGCAAACTATCTGAAGCGCAATGTCCAGGCCGCAGTGGCTCCCTTCACCGAAAGCGGGCGCCAGAAGATTGCTGAGAACCTTCTGACCCGAGCGGCCGAAAGCGGCCCACAACGGGCACGCACGCAGCAGTTTGTCGCCGGTGTTGAGCCGACCATGGCCGAAATTACCGGGAATTCCCGGGTCGCGAATCTGCAACGTACTGTGCGTGATTTGGAACCCGCGCCATTTGTGGCACGGGAAGAAGCCAACGCAATTGCGCGCCAGGATGCGCTCAGCGCCATTCGCGGTACATCTGATGATCTGGCTGCTGCCAAGCTAGCACGAGACGCCACGGCGGCGAATGACTATCTGAGTACCCATGTTGGCATCCCTGTTGGCAACACCGAGTATGCCTCTTTGCGTAAAACGCCAGCATTCCAAAGTGCATTTGCTGAGGCGGAACGTATGGCAAAGAATGCAGGTGGATCCGTCGAAACTAAAGTTGTGAACCGTACCAATCTGAACCGTGGCGGTCAGGCTGGCAAACCGGAAACCTACGTTTCTGGGGTGGGGTTGCAGCGCATCAAAATGGCGCTTGATGACCAGATCAATACGGCTTCCAGGGCTGGAGAGCGGGGTAAAGCAGCAAATATTCTCCAGATCAAGGACAAGTTGCTACAGCTGATGGACCGGGAGATTCCTGGTTACGCCGAAGCTCGCAATGCCTATACCGCGGCGTCTAAAGAAATCGACGCCATGGAGTTCATCCAAAAGCTTGGCCTCACGGATGCGCAAGGCAACGTCACGCTCGCAAAGGTTCAAAACGCCCTTCGAAAGATTGAACAGGAGCGCATGAAGCCTGGGGTGAACCAGGCCAAGGCTGTCACTTCCCGACAGATGGAGGTGTTGACCAATCTCCGGGACGATTTGTTGCGCGCCGGGCAAACACAGGCCGGCCGTTCGCTTGGCAGCAATACGGCGCAGAACTTGGCCATGCAGAACATGATGGAGAGCGCGCTACCGGGACGTGCGGCGGATGTTGCAGGCTCAGCTGGACCGGCTACGCTGATTGGAAGCGGCTTGGGGTTCGTGGGTGGCGGGTTGCCGGGCGCTGGCGGCGGCTTTGTGGTCGGCAGAGGAATCGACACCGCTTTGTCGAGGCTGATGCGTGGCAGCAACGAAGATATCCGAAACCGGCTCGCGCAGCTACTGCTGAATGAAGGCGGATCAGGGCTTGCGACTCTCAATCGTGCAGCCAGTGCGCCGCGACCACTCCCTGGACTCAGTCGAAACCAAGGGCTCCTCTACCCAGCCTTCACCGTTGGGGGCGCGATAGAGGGGCTCGGTGCGAACGGTGGGCGGTGATTGAGGCTCGTCTTTAGCGCGCTTGTCTTTCAAGTCTGCGCGCAGGCAATCGATGAGCACCTTGATAACTAGGGCGCCACCAAAAAGGGAGAACTCCCAGATATGGTCGAGAACAAACTGTAGAACGTTCATGGGCTGATCGATTAGTCGTCCGTAGGTCAAAAGTATAGCCACTCCTCAACCGGGTGGCTTTTTTCATTTAGAGGTGTGTGAATGCCACGCAACGGAACCGGCGGCTATAGCCTGCCGAACAATTCTTGGAATCCGGCAGTTAACGGGAATGCGGCGACGGCCGCCGACTGGCAGACGCTGGCGAACGACATTCAGGCCGCGATTCAGCAGTCCGTATCGTCCGATGGCCAAACCCCCATGACGGGCAGTCTCAAGATGGGTGGCTATGCCATTACCCAGTTGGGTGCGCCGACGGGTACCGGGCAATCACTACGTTGGGAACAGCTGATCAAGGGAAGTGATATCGCATCGGCATCCTTGATCACGATTCCCAATGAAGGATCGCTTTTCGATGTCACCGGTACGACGACCATCAACACACTTGATGGCTCAGCCCCTGGACGTACGGTCACGCTTCGTTTTACCGGAACTGTCACCCTTACCAATTCAGCCAGCCTTGTGCTGCCCAACGGCAAGAACCTAATCGCGTATCCCAACGAAACATATGTGTTTTGCCAAGTTACGCCTGGGGTCTGGCAATTTTGCGGCGGCACTTTCATGCTTCCGTCAAAGTTCCGCCAAGGTGGAGTGATCACCACGACCACGAATACAGCCACTGTGGCAGCTGGAGCGTGGCGTAGTTCAGCGAACGACACTAATTTGGTGCTCACCTCTGCGATGACAAAAACGCTCCAAACTAGCGGAGCGTGGGCAGCTGGGTCCGGCAACAACGGGCTATTCTCCGGCGCCGCAGCAGTTTCCACCTGGTATCACGTCTTCGTTATTCGAAACACTACGACTGGCGCGGTGGATGTCGGGTTCGATACCTCCCCGACCGCCGCAAACATTCCGTCCGGATATGTTGCCTATCGACGCGTGGGAGCGATCTTCAACCAGGCCGGAGGCACGATCCGTTCATTCCTCCAGGATGGGAACCTATTCCGGAACACGGCCCCGATTATCAACCTGAATAATAACGGGCTGGGCGCTCCTAACACTGTGGTGGTGTCTTGCCCGACCGGCGTTCGATGCTTGGCTAACCTGACCGCAGTCGTAGCGACCCAAGCCACCTATGGAACGGCATTTGTATATGCCACCGATGAGTCCGATCGTACGTCGGATTCGGTGGCAAGCGCATTTGGCGGCGCCGGCTTCCTGACTGCTGGCCACATATCCGTCCTGACCAACACGTCGGCGCAGGTCATGATGCGTGGCACCGGTTCCATCCCATCGGGAGCCTTTCTCAGCACCAACTCGTATGTTGACTTTATTGGAGATTGAGCAATGCCTTATATCGATCCTACGGGAGTCAACCCCGGGTGGTCAGACGATGAGCAGCCGGGTATGGGCTTGACGCAATGGTCCGATGAAATTCCCACTATTGATGTGTTTGTCTTCTCTTGTCGCGAGTTCCGAGCACGCGTAACGGCAGAAGAGCAAGCGGCCATCCGTGCGGCGGCGATGACGGATATGGAAGTGGGTTTGGTCTACGACGACTTCCAAAGCGCCCAGGCGGTCGATCTGCGTCATCCTGACGTTATTGCGGGCCTTTCGTTGTTTGTTAGCAAGGGACTTCTTACCGAAGCGCGCAAACAAGAATTGCTAAAGCCGGACGTTGTAAAGGATCTGGCTGAGCTGATGGCGCGTCAGAAGCAGCTTGCATAGGCCCGGGCAAAGGAATGCATATGGAACAGCCCTATGGTGATCTGGTAAGCCGTGTTTCGGTTTTGGAGCGTCGCGTAGACCGCTTGTATGCATGGGGCGCAGCAGCCTTTTTCACAGGCTCCCTATTGAGTGGTGGCTATATCTGGTTTGGCAATCGGAGCGTGAACCAATTGGACCAGGTGATCAGTTCTGTCAATTCGGTGCAAACAGACGTCCTGCTTATCAAGAAGGACGCGGATCGCAAAGATCGGGAATGGAGTCTCATCCGGCAAATGGTGAAAAAAGGGGGGGCACCCGATGTATCAAAAACTCTCAACGATGAGTAGGTTTCAACGATGCGATTGATCCCCAACTGGCGCCGTTGTTGGCGCATGACTTCGGTCCAGATCCAGACGCTAGCGCTGGCCTTTTTCTCTTATCTGACGGCGGTCCCTGATGCAGCAATTCAACTTTGGAGCATTCTTCCGGTCGATATTCGCGAATCCATTCCGCCGGGGTACGTCAAGTGGTTCGGAATCGCCCTCATCGCCCTCGGCATCGTTGCCCGCGTCATCCACCAGCCCAAGCTCAGTGAGCCAAAGCGGCCTGAAGATACTTAAGCACTACGAGGGCGGCCGGCTGGAGGCGTATCAGGACATCGTAGGTATCTGGACGATTGGGTACGGCGATACGGAGAACGTCCAGCCGGGCATGGTTATCACGCAGGCCGAGGCGGAAGAACGTCTGCAAAAGCGGTTGGCAAGGGACTTTGAGCCATCCGTATGTCAGTGCTTGACCCGCGCAGCTACGCAGTACCAGTTCGATGCGATGGTCTGCTTGGCCTACAACATCGGCGCTGTTGCCTTCGCTAATTCCACCTTGGTGCGCCTGTTCAATGCGGGCGACATTCAACTAGCTGCCGACCAATTCCCGCGCTGGGACAAGGCCGGAGGGAAGTCCGTCAAGGGGCTGCGGCGCCGTCGTGCTGCTGAGCGCGCTCTATACCTTGGCGAACCGGTCGATAAGGCAATCTCTATTGGGGATAAGACGCCATGATCCAAATGCTATTAGGCGAATTCTGGCCGTATCTGGCCGGAGGTGTTGCCATTGTCCTGGCCTATTTTGGCGTGCGCCTCAAAGGCAAGTCAGACGGCCGCCAGGAAGTGCAGAACCAGATCAACAAGCAGGCGGTAGAGTCCGCCAAGGAAGCCCGTGATGTTCAAGCTAAGATCGATCGTATGCCCGATGGTGGTTCTATGGCTGAGCTTCGTCGCAAGTGGATGCGCAAGCCGGGAACCGGTGGGCAATGAATTTTGCGTGGTGTCCAGCCCGATCTACATCGCCGAGGGTGACTTTCTGACTCAGCGCACGGCGGATAAGGTGCTGGCTCACAATGAGCTTGGTGAAAGGCTTTGCGATTGGCCAGGGGCTGACGACTAGCGCTTGAGCGGGAATACGGCAGTAGCCACGTACTCGCGGTCACTGGACAACTTGATTTCGTCATCTGCTCCAGGCTCGCGCATCCAGTGACTGCACCCCTCATCCGGGAAGGATGGGGCGATCGGGAAGTGCGGTTCGTAGCGGCAGACCGGGCGGCGCCCCTCGTCGGTCGTCTCGCCGTGGAAGTGCGTGCAGACCCAGCAGCCGCCAGGGTGGATAGGGGCGGTGAAGTAGGACATAGCTGTATGAATATACAGCTGGCACAAAAGCCGGGCAAAATTTCCCCCACCAGCCCAAAAGCAAAAGGCCCCTTTCGGGGCCTCTGCAAAGCACGTAAGTGCTTGAAATACTGGCGGAGAGGGTGGGATTCGAACCCACGGTACGGGGATACCGTACGCCTGATTTCGAGTCAGGTACATTCGACCACTCTGCCACCTCTCCGTGGCTGGATTCCGCAACGGTGAAATTCCAGTGGCCGGTGTCAGGGCGAACCCATCAGCGGTTCCTGGTTTCCCACGATCAGATTCCTGGTCGGAAGAATCTGCGTTGTCGGAGCAGCGAAGCCCGCAATTCTACAGCAAAAAAACTTTTGTGTAAAGCCTTTCGCTGTTGGGCGCTTCAGACGGTTTCCCCGGCTTCCCCCATGGGTAATCTTTGCGCAGAATCGGACTGTCTCGAACCGCACGCTTCGCGCCGATGAATCTGATCCTCATCCTGTTGCTGGCCGCCGTCCTGTGCGTGCCGCTGACCCAGCGGCTGGGGCTGGGCGCGATCCCGGGCTACCTGCTGGCCGGCGTGCTGGTGGGGCCGTCGTGCCTGAAGCTGGTGACCGACGTGGGCGACATGGTCAACCGCCTGATGGACCTGGATCAGCGCGACGTGCTGGCGGTGGTGGTGGCGGTGTCGATGGGCGTGGTGCCGATTCTGATCAAGCTGCTCGAGCGCGTGCCGGAGCGGCTGGGGGGCATGGCGGACCTGCCGGCGCCGGCGCCCGCCGAGACGGCGCAGGACCGGTCGGATTCCGCGCCGCCGCCGCGCCAGGCGGAGCCGCCGGATTCGCCGTCGCCGCGTCCTTGACCCCGCGCCGCGTGGGGGCATGGCATGATGGGCGCCTTGCCGGGCAGCTACACTTGACACTGTTTTTCAGCCCGTGTTTCGCCCACGGCGCCGGCCGGTGTGTTCCGGCCGCCGTCCGCCTTCCGCGCCCCGCCACAGGAGAACATCTATGCTCAAAGGAAAAGTCGCAGTCGTCACCGGTTCCACCAGCGGGATCGGCCTGGGTATCGCCACCGCGCTGGCCGCGCAGGGCGCCGATATCGTCCTGAACGGCTTCGGCGACGCCGCCGAGATCGAAAAGGTGCGAGCCGGCCTGGCGGCCCAGCATGGCGTCAAGGTGCTGTATGACGGCGCCGACCTGTCCAAGGGCGAAGCCGTGCGCGGCCTGGTCGACAACGCGGTGCGCCAGATGGGCCGCATCGACATCCTGGTCAACAACGCCGGCATCCAGCACACCGCGCTGATCGAGGACTTTCCCACCGAAAAATGGGATGCCATCCTGGCGCTGAACCTGTCGGCCGTGTTCCATGGCACCGCCGCCGCGCTGCCGCACATGAAGAAGCAGGGCTTCGGCCGCATCATCAACATCGCCTCGGCCCACGGCCTGGTGGCCTCGGCCAACAAGTCGGCCTACGTCGCCGCCAAGCACGGCGTGGTGGGCTTCACCAAGGTGACCGCGCTGGAAACCGCCGGCCAGGGCATCACCGCCAACGCCATCTGCCCGGGCTGGGTGCGCACCCCGCTGGTCGAAAAGCAGATCTCGGCGCTGGCCGAAAAGAACGGCGTCGACCAGGAAACCGCCGCGCGCGAACTGCTCAGCGAAAAGCAGCCGTCGCTGCAGTTCGTCACGCCTGAACAACTGGGCGGCACGGCCGTCTTCCTGGCCTCCGATGCCGCCGCGCAAATCACCGGCACCACCGTCTCCGTCGATGGCGGCTGGACGGCGCGCTGATCAAAGGAACCTCCGAATGCTGTTTCTGCTTTCCCCCGCCAAGAAGCTGGACTACGACTCGCCGGTGCACGTCGAGACGCACACCCAGCCTTTGTTCGTGGACCAGGCCGCCGGCCTGATCAAGGTCCTGAAGACCAAGACCGCGGACGACATCGCCGAACTGATGAGCCTGAGCCCGGCATTGTCCGAGCTCAATGTGCAGCGCTATGCGCATTGGAAGCGCACCTTCACGCAGGCCAATTCGCGCCAGGCCGTGCTGGCCTTCAACGGCGACGTCTACGAGGGCCTGGAGGCTTCGACCCTGTCGGCCAAGCAACTGGACTGGGCTCAGGAACACGTGGCCATCCTCAGCGGCCTGTACGGCGTGCTGCGGCCGCTCGACCTGATGCAGCCGTACCGCCTGGAAATGGGCACGCGCCTGGAAACGCCCAAGGGCAAGAACCTGTACGAGTATTGGGGCAGCGGCATCGCCGAGTACCTGAACGAGCGCCAGGCCGGGCAGAAGGCGCCGGTCATCGTCAACCTGGCTTCCGAAGAGTATTTCAAGTCGGTCGACCTGAAGACGCTCAAGGCGCGCGTGGTGCAGTGCGTGTTCCAGGACTGGAAGAACGGCGCCTGGAAGATCATCAGCTTTCACGCCAAGCGCGCGCGCGGCCTGATGGCGCGCTACGCCATCCTGCACAAGGTGTCCAAGCCCGAGGGCCTGCACGGCTTCGACCTGGAAGGCTACAAGTATGACGCCTCGGCCTCGACCGAGGACAAGCTGGTGTTCCGCCGCAAGCTCTGAACGGGACGCGGGTGCCACGCCAGGCCGGCCTCGAAAGGGCCGGCTTTTTTTGCGCCCGGGCGAAGCGCGGCGGCTCGATTCAGGCCGGCGCCGCGACCGGCGGCGCGTGCTGCGGATCGGCCAGCGCCAGCAGTTCCTGGCGGATCATGTGCGCGGCCTTGATCATTTGCTTGACGGGATAGACCAGCGCCGCCTGCTCGCCTTCGGTGTCGAACTGGGTCGGCAGGTCGGCGGGGGGCTGCGCGCGGTTCTCGTCGAGCAGGTCGACCATGCCGGCCAGCGCCCGCTGCACCGCCTCGGGCGTAGCCGGCAGCGCGGCCAGGATGGGAATGGCGGCGGTGATCTGCGAGGCCAGCACGTGGTTCTGGATCAGCAGGTTGTTCAGTTCGGGCACGCTGACCTGGTGCGACTTGGGCTCGCTCATCATGCGGTAGAAGGCCTCGGCGAAATTGCTGAAGGCGATGTGCACGTTCTTGCGCGCCAGGCGCCAGGCCAGATCGGCGTCGGTGACCGCCGGGGTGGCGTCGGCGGCCGCGCCCACCGGGGCGCCATGCGCCTGCATCGCTTCCACGTAGCGCATGCCGGCCATCAGGTACTCGCGGTTGGCGCGGGTGGCGGCCGCCGCCAGCGGCTTGAGGTAGCGCGCCTCCCACCAGGGCAGGATGTAGCTGCACACCAGCGCCAGCGCGCAGCCGATCAGCGTGTCGATGGCGCGTTCGCCGATCACCGCCATCGACACCGTGCCGGGCGAGACGAAGTGGAACACCAGCACCACGAACAGGGTATTGAAGATGGCGCTGGCCATGTAGTTCAGCTGCACCATGCTGTTGCCCATGATGCAGGCGCCCAGCAGCACCGCGAACAGGATGGCGGGCTTGTCGGTGACGTTGAACAGCAGCAGCGCGCAGATGCAGCCGATCAGCGTGCCCATCAGGCGCCAGCCATTGCGCTGGCGGGTCAGCGCGAAGCCCGGCTTCATGATGATGACGATGGTCAGCATGATCCAGTAGTTGTGCGCCGAGAACGCCGGCGACAGCCAGCGGCTGGCCAGCGTCATGGCGATGGCGGCCGCCGCCGTCACGCGCAGGGCGTAGCGAAAGTGCGGCGAGTCCAGGCGCAGGTTGCTGGTCAGCAGGCCGACCCGGAATTCCTGGCGCGAGATGAAGCGCGTCAGCGATTTGTTGATGCGCAGCACGTCGGTGGGCTTGGCGTGCGGCGAGGCGGCGGTGTGGTCGGCCAGCCGGTCGACGATGCGGGCCGAGTTGCGCAGCCGCCGCAGCACCTGCACGATCAGCGCCAGCATCTCGGGCTCGCGTTCGCCCAGGCCCTGTTGCTTGAGCTGCTCGATCTCGTATTCGATGGCGCGCAGTTCGGCCTTGGCGCTGCTGCGGTATTGCACCTTGCGGCCGCGCGACACGTCCAGCGCGATGCGGTTCAGCTCCAGCGACATCTTCACCAGCGCGTCGCGCATGAACATCAGGCAATCGTTGCCGGCCAGCGCGCGCCGCAGCGCGGCGTAGTCGGTGTGGGTGGCCACCAGCGTGTCCAGCAGCTGCAACATGTCGACGAACATGTTCCAGATCATCACGCGCTGGCGGTCGCCCAGGCCCTTGCCACGGGGCAGGGCGCGCAGCACCATGTCGCGCGCGGCCTGGTGCTTTTCGGTCATGACCGACTGCCGCTGGATCAGGTTGCGGTAGGCCTCGTCCAGGTCGGCGGTCTCATCGTAGAAGGCGGCGCGCGCGGCGACGTAGTCGGCCGTGGCGAACAGCGCCACCGACATCGCCTGTTGTTCCTCGCGCAGCCAGAACAAGCGTGAAAATCCCAGACTGAATGCCACGTAGAACAACGCGCCGCCCAGCGTCGCGGCGGCGTGCGCCAGCACCTCGTGCGGTTCCAGCGGCGAATGCATGGTCAACGTCATCAGCAGCAGGCCGGCAAAGCCGATCAGGCCGCCGCGCTTGCCGAACACCGTGAACATCGAATAGACGAAGCACTGCGCGATGACCACCAGCCAGATCAGCACCGGGTTGGTCGAGGCCAGGCCGGTGATGATGACGGTCAGCGTGCCCAGCGCGGCGCCACCCAGCATCTCGTTGGTGCGGTGCCGCTGCGGCCCGCCGGGCTGGTCGATGATGGCCAGGCATTGCGCCCCGAAGGTGGCCACCAGGCCGGTGGTGTAGTGACCGAACAAGCCGCCCAGCACCAGAACCGGCAGCAGCATGCCGACGCCCTGCCGCACCCCGCCGAAGAAGTAGTGGCTGTAGAGAAAGCGGCGAATGCTGGCAATGCGCAGATCCATGGGCGGCGGGACTCGAATCCGGGTGACGCGTCAAGTATAGAGAGGCCGGTCGCGTTTTAGGGGCCAGATGGTTACCAGACTTTCCCGCATGGCGCGGCGCGACTTCCGTGCAACGTCCGCGAAACCTCGATTTGCTACGTTTGACGCAACGCGGTAAATTGCTCCACTTGCGCCGGTCTGCCTATCCGAAACCGGCGCGATGAGGCGGATGGTCAGGGTCACCTCCCAGCCATCCTGCAGCAGACCTATTTGCCGTTGGCCGCGCCACAAGCGTGTGTTGCCAAGGCTTCCATTTCGACCTCCAGCGTCCCCCAGGGGCGTTTGCACTGCGTTCTGTCGAACGTATGTCGGGTCGGCAGGGTGTCCGGGTGGCGTGGCTCCGTGAGCCGCTAAGCGCCGGATCATGTTGCCGTAGCCGGCATGGGTTCCGTTGCCGCCGTATCCGGGCGCGCAGCAGTCAGGGTTGCAGGGCCGGTTTTGAAAGGAATGACAACATGGAAATGAATGGCGCCGATATCGTCGTGCGCTGCCTGGCCGATGAAGGCGTGGAACACGTTTTCGGCTACCCTGGCGGCGCGGTGCTCTACATCTACGACGCGATTTTCAAGCAGGACAAATTCCAGCATATCCTGGTTCGTCACGAGCAAGCCGCCGTGCACGCGGCCGATGCCTATTCGCGCTCGTCGCAAAAGGTCGGCGTCTGCATCGTGACCAGCGGTCCGGGCGTGACCAATGCCGTCACCGGCATCGCCACCGCCTACATGGACTCCATCCCCATGGTCATCATCAGCGGGCAGGTGCCCACTGCGGCCATTGGCGAGGACGCCTTCCAGGAATGCGACACCGTCGGCATCACCCGTCCCTGCGTCAAGCACAACTTCCTGGTGCGTGACGTCAAGGACCTGGCCGAAACCATGCGCCGCGCGTTCTACATCGCGCGCACCGGCCGTCCCGGTCCGGTGCTGGTGGACATCCCCAAGGACATCACCGTCGCGCAGTGCAAGTACACCCCGCCCAAGGGCGAGATCTCGATGCGTTCCTACGCGCCCGTCAACAAGGGCCACCAGGGGCAGATCAAGAAAGCCGTGCAGATGCTGCTGGCCGCCGAGCGGCCGATGATCTACACCGGCGGCGGGGTCATCCTGTCGAACGCCGCGCCCGAGCTGAACAAGCTCGTGTCGCAACTGGGCGCGCCCTGCACCAGCACCCTGATGGGCCTGGGCGGCTTCCCGGCCAGCAGCGGCCAGTTCGTGGGCATGCCCGGCATGCACGGCACTTACGAGGCCAACATGGCGATGCAGCACTGCGACGTGCTGCTGGCCATCGGCGCCCGTTTCGACGACCGCGTGATCGGCAATCCCAAGCACTTCGCCCAGAACGCCCGCAAGATTATCCATATCGATATCGACCCGTCGTCGATCTCCAAGCGCGTGCGCGTGGACGTCCCGATCGTCGGCAACGTCAAGGATGTGCTGGCCGACCTGAGCGCGCAGTACGAGGCCGCCTCGGCCGAGCACAAGCCGGCTTCCATCGCCAAGTGGTGGGAGCAGGTCGAGACCTGGCGCGGCAAGGAATGCCTGAAGTTCGCCAATTCGGACGAGGTCATCAAGCCGCAGTACGTGGTGGAAAAGCTCTGGGAAGTGACCGGCGGCGACGCCTTCGTCACCTCCGACGTGGGCCAGCACCAGATGTGGGCCGCGCAGTACTACAAGTTCGACAAGCCGCGCCGCTGGATCAACTCCGGCGGCCTCGGCACCATGGGGGTGGGCCTGCCGTACGCCATGGGCGTGCAGATGGCCAATCCGGGTCATGACATCGCCGTGATCACCGGCGAGGCCTCGATCCAGATGAACATCCAGGAACTGTCGACCTGCGCCCAGTACCGCCTGACGCCCAAGATCGTCTGCCTGAACAACCGCTTCCTGGGCATGGTGCGGCAGTGGCAGCAGATCGACTATGGCTCGCGCTATTCCGAGTCGTACATGGATTCGCTGCCCGACTTCGTCAAGGTGGCCGAGGCCTACGGCCACGTGGGCCTGCGCATCGAGCGCCCGGCCGACGTCGAGCCGGCGCTGCGCGAAGCGTTCAAGAAGCACAAGGAGCGCCTGGTCTTCCTGGACTTCATCACCGACCGCACCGAAAACGTGTGGCCGATGGTCAAGGCCGGCCGCGGGCTGACCGAAATGCTGCTCGGCTCTGAAGACCTGTAAGGAGGCCACCATGAAGCACGTGATTTCCGTCCTCCTCGAGAACGAGCCCGGCGCGCTGTCGCGCGTGGTCGGCCTGTTCTCGGCGCGGGGCTACAACATCGAGACCCTGACCGTGGCGCCCACCGAGGACGCCACGCTGTCGCGCATGACCATCGTCACGACCGGCTCGGACGAGGTCATCGAGCAGATCACCAAGCACCTGAACCGCCTGGTGGACGTGGTCAAGGTCGTGGACCTGACCGAAGGCGCGCACATCGAGCGCGAGCTGATGCTCGTGAAGGTGCGCGCGGTCGGCAAGGAACGCGAGGAAATGAAGCGCATGGCGGATATCTTCCGCGGGCGCATCATCGATGTGACCGACAAGTCCTACACCATCGAATTGACCGGGGTGCAGGAAAAAGTACAGGCCTTCCTGGAAGCCCTGGACCGCAGTGCCATCCTGGAAACCGTGCGCACCGGCGTGTCCGGCATCGGCCGCGGTGAACGGATTCTGAAGCTTTGACCGGCCTTCCAGGCCAAGCCGCACCCTACATACGAACCAACGAATATCCAAGATATCTGGAGCACCCCATGAAAGTTTTCTACGACAAAGACTGCGATCTCTCCCTCATCAAAGGCAAGACCGTTGCCATCATCGGCTACGGCTCGCAAGGCCACGCCCACGCCCAGAACCTGAATGACTCGGGCGTGAAGGTCATCGTCGGCCTGCGCAAGGGCGGCGCTTCGTGGGACAAGGCCGCCAACGCCGGCCTGCAGGTCAAGGAAGTGGCGGAAGCCGTCAAGTCGGCCGACATCGTCATGATGCTGCTGCCCGACGAGAACATCGCTTCGGTCTACAACAAGGAAGTGCACGCCAACATCAAGGCGGGCGCCGCCCTGGCCTTCGCCCATGGCTTCAACGTCCACTACGGCCAGGTCGTGCCGCGTGAAGACATCGACGTCATCATGATCGCCCCGAAGGCCCCCGGCCACACGGTGCGCAACACCTACAAGCAGGGTGGCGGCGTGCCCCACCTGGTGGCCGTGTACCAGGACAAGTCGGGCGCCGCGCGCGACGTGGCCCTGTCGTACGCCAGCGCCAACGGCGGCGGCCGTGCCGGCATCATCGAAACCAACTTCCGTGAAGAAACCGAAACCGACCTGTTCGGCGAACAGGCCGTGCTGTGCGGCGGCACCGTCGAACTGATCAAGGCCGGTTTCGACACGCTGGTGGAAGCTGGCTACGCGCCCGAAATGGCGTACTTCGAGTGCCTGCACGAACTGAAGCTGATCGTCGACCTGATCTACGAAGGCGGCATCGCCAACATGAACTACTCGATCTCGAACAACGCCGAATTCGGCGAGTACGAGACCGGCCCGAAGATCGTCACCGACGAAACCCGCAAGGCCATGCGCCAGTGCCTGACGGACATCCAGACCGGCGAATACGCCAAGAAGTTCATCCTGGAAAACGCCGCCGGCGCCCCGACGCTGACCTCGCGCCGCCGCATCAACGCGGAATCGCAGATCGAAGTGGTGGGCGGCAAGCTGCGCGCCATGATGCCCTGGATCGCCGCCAACAAGCTGGTGGACAAGTCCAAGAACTGATTCCGGGTTTCGATTCCGGGTCCGCGCGGGGTTTGCGCCCCGCGCGCGCCGGCCGAAAGCGGCATGCCTGGCGAGGGCATGCCGTTTTTATTTGCGCGGAAAGTGCGCGAAGGCGGGCGCGCCGCCGGGGCGCGGGCGGGCTTTGCGCGCCGGCGGGGCCGGATTGCGGCGGGCATGGCCCTTGCTGCGGCCCGTTGTGGGGCCAGATGAGTTAACCTTTCAATGTCTGTCGTAAGTAATTGAGACCATGCCCAATTTTTCCATGCGCGATTCCGAGAACCGCCACCGAAGCATCTACCTGCTGCCCAACGCATTCACCACCGCGGCGTTGTTCGCGGGGTTCTATGCCGTGGTGCAGGCCATGAACAACCGCTTCGAGGTCGCCGCCATCGCCATTTTCGTGGCCATGGTGCTGGACGGCATGGACGGCCGGGTGGCCCGCCTGACCAACACCCAATCGGCCTTCGGCGAGCAATACGATTCGCTGTCCGACATGACCTCGTTCGGCGTGGCGCCAGCGCTGGTGATGTACGAATGGATCCTGAACGACCTGGGCCGCTGGGGCTGGCTGGCGGCGTTCGTCTACGTGGCCGGGGCCGCGCTGCGCCTGGCGCGCTTCAATACCAATATCGCGGTGGTCGACAAGCGCTATTTCCAGGGGCTGCCGAGCCCGGCGGCCGCCGCATTGGTGGCCGGTTTCGTGTGGCTGGCCGTCGACAACAAGCTGCCGATCCACGACAGCGTGATGGCCTGGGTCGCGTTCACGCTGACCATGTACGCCGGCATCACCATGGTGTCCAACGCGCCGTTCTTCAGCGGCAAGAGTTTCGCCCTGGGCCGCAGCGTGCCGTTCTGGGGCATCCTGCTGGTGGTGGCGGTGTTCGTGTTCGTTTCCAGCGATCCCCCGGTGGTGCTGTTCGGCCTGTTCGTGCTGTACGGCTTTTCGGGCTGGGTCATCTGGGCCTGGCGCTGGAACCGCGCCCGCCGGTTGCAGCAGGAGCGACGCGGCCAGTCGTCCTGAGCGCGACGCCCGCCAAACAAAAAAACCCGCCTGATGAAGGCGGGTTTTTTCGTGGTGGATTCAGCGCCACATGAAGCGGTCATCGTCGTACATCGGGTCCGGACCGGGGTGGAAGTGGGTCAGCGAATTGCCGTCGCGGCCCATGTAGACGTACATCAGCGAATTCCAGACGCCGTTTTCCTTGTAGCGATACGACCACACGACTTCGCGCTTTTCGCCCAGGCCGGCTTCCTCGATGCGGGCGGGCGGCCCGAATTCGCAGCGCACCCGGTCGGGGCCCCATTGGCCCTGTTCCAGCACCTTGAAGTGGGCGTCGGTCAGTAGCGGCATGACGCGGTCGACGCGGCCGTCTGCGCCGACGTTGGCGCCCCAGGCATACTGGCCCATGGGTTGCTGCGTCCAGATCACGCGGCGGCCGCCGTTGGCTTGCGGGCATTCGAAGTTGGGGCGGCCGAACTGGGCCTGGACGTCGGCCAGCGGGGTGCCGGGGGCGACCTGGGCAAGATTGGCACAGGCGGCCAGGCCGGCCAGGGCCGCGGCGGCCAGGGTGGTGCGGGCAATTCTGTAATAATTTGACATATTTTGGCTCCTGTTGCTTCCCGCGAGGGCGGCGGCGCGATGCCCGGCGGCGGGCCGGTGGCGTCACTGGGGTAATTCTAGCGAATCGGCTATAATCGTCAGGCTTTATCAAGTGTATTGATTTTGCAAGATGCTTTGCGCCGGCAACGGGGCTGGGCTGGACATGCGGCAAACGGGGCGCCAAGCCTTGTCTTGCGGCATTTCCAGGGTAGCGCCTGAGCAGCAGTGAGAACGCAATAACGCTTATCGCCGGCCGCGATTTTTTTCCAAACCACGTCAGGGCGCCTCGGCCCTGTCGCATGTCCGAAGAGGTCATCAATGTCTGTAGCTGACATCAAGAAATCCGATATCGTTGCGCAGTTCCAACGCGCTCAAGGCGATACCGGCTCCCCCGAAGTCCAGGTGGCTCTGCTCACCGCCCGTATCAACGAACTGACCGGTCACTTCAAAGAACACATGAAGGACCATCACTCGCGCCGCGGTCTGCTGCGTATGGTCAGCCGTCGCCGCAAGCTGCTCGACTATCTCAAGGGCCGCAATCCCGATTCGTACCGCGCACTGATCGAAAAACTCGGTCTGCGCAAGTGATCGACGGGGCTGGCTCCCCATGACGCAACCGTGGTCGGTGCGACGCATGTCGCGACGGCCACGGTTTTTCATTTGTAAGGAATAATCGTCATGTTCAATAAAGTGACTAAATCGTTCCAGTACGGCCAGCACACGGTCGTCCTGGAAACCGGCGAAATTGCTCGCCAGGCCTCCGGCGCCGTGGTGGTGTCGATCGAGGACACCGTCGTCCTGGCCACTGTCGTGGCCTCCAAGAAGGCCAAGCCGGGCCAGACGTTCTTCCCGCTGACCGTCGACTACATCGAAAAGACCTACGCCGCCGGCCGCATCCCCGGTGGTTTCTTCAAGCGCGAAGGCAAGCCGTCCGAGAAGGAAACGCTGACCTCGCGCCTGATCGACCGTCCCCTGCGTCCGCTGTTCCCCGAAGACTTCTACAACGAAGTCCAGGTGGTCATCCACACGCTGTCGGTCAATCCTGAAATCGACCCCGACATCCCCGCGATGATCGGCGCCTCGGCCGCGCTGGCCATCTCCGGCATCCCCTTCAATGGCCCGATCGGCGCCGCCCGCGTGGGCTACATCGATGGCCAGTACGCCATCAACCCGACCGCGTCGCAGCTGAAGTCCTCGAAGCTGGACCTGGTGGTCGCCGGCACCGAAAACGCCGTGCTGATGGTGGAATCGGAAGCTGACCAGCTGTCCGAGGAAATCATGCTGGGCGGCGTGGTCTACGGCCACGAGCAGATGCAGGCCGTCATCAACGCCATCCACGAACTGGTCAAGGACGCCGGCAAGCCCGATTGGGACTGGCAGCCGCCCGCCAAGGACGAGGCCCTGATCGCCGCCGTCACGTCGGCCGCCCAGGAAGGCCTGAACGCCGCCTACCAGATCCGCGAAAAGCAGGCCCGCACCACCAAGCTGCGTGAAGTCTACGCCGACGTGTCGGCCAAGCTGAACGCCGCCGCCGCCGAGAAGGGCGAGCCGGCGCCGGACGCCGTCACCGTCGACAATATCCTGTTCTCGCTGGAATCGGCCATCGTCCGTGGTCAGATCCTGAATGGCGAACCGCGTATCGACGGTCGCGACACCCGCACCGTGCGTCCCATCAGCGTGCGCCTGGGCGTGCTGCCGCGCGCGCACGGCAGCGCCCTGTTCACCCGTGGTGAAACCCAGGCGCTGGTCGTGGCCACGCTGGGCACCAAGCAGGACGAGCAGATCATCGACGCGCTCATGGGCGAGTACCGCGATCGCTTCATGCTGCACTACAACATGCCTCCGTTCGCCACCGGCGAAACCGGTCGCATCGGCGTGCCCAAGCGCCGCGAAATCGGCCACGGCCGCCTGGCCAAGCGCGCGCTGATCCCGCTGCTGCCGGCCCCGGAAGACTTCCAGTACACCATCCGCATCGTGTCGGAAATCACCGAGTCCAACGGCTCGTCGTCGATGGCTTCGGTCTGCGGCGGCTCGCTGGCCATGATGGACGCCGGCGTGCCGGTCAAGGATCACGTGGCCGGCGTGGCCATGGGCCTGATCCTGGACGGCGGCAAGTTCGCCGTGCTGACCGACATCCTGGGTGACGAAGATCACCTGGGCGACATGGACTTCAAGGTCGCGGGCACCGAAAACGGCGTCACCGCGCTGCAGATGGACATCAAGATCCAGGGCATCACCAAGGAAATCATGCAAGTGGCGCTGGCGCAAGCCCGCGAAGGCCGCCTGCACATCCTGGGCAAGATGAAGGAAGCGCTGGACGGTTCGCGCGGCGAGCTGTCGGCTTTCGCCCCGCGCATGCTGACCATCAAGATCAACCCCGAGAAGATCCGTGACGTGATCGGCAAGGGCGGCGCCACCATCCGCGCGCTGACCGAGGAAACCGGCACCCAGATCGACATCTCCGACGACGGCACGATCGTGATCGCCAGCGTCGACGAAGCGCAGGCCAAGGAAGCCCAGCGCCGCATCGTCGAGCTGACCGCCGACGTCGAAGTGGGCCAGGTCTACGAGGGCTCGGTGCTGCGCCTGCTGGACTTCGGCGCCATCGTGCAAGTGCTGCCGGGCCGCGACGGCCTGCTGCACATCTCGGAAATCGCCAACTACCGCATCGCCAACATCAACGATGTGCTGAAGGTCGGCCAGCAAGTCCGCGTCAAGGTCATCGAGGCCGACGACAAGGGCCGCCTGCGCCTGTCCATCAAGGCCATCGGTGGCATCGAGCAGCAGCAGCCCGCCGCCGAAGCCGCCCCGCAAGCGGAACCGCAAGCCGAATAAGGCCTGCCTTTCCTGCTGGAGCAAACGGCGCCGCGAGGCGCCGTTTTTTTTCCCGGGCGCGGCGCTGATTCATCTCCTTTCGTCTTTGAATCCCCGGTATCTCCCATCTTCGCGCGGCTTACGGTAAAGTCTTGCGCGTGACACGAGCGCCGGCGCGGCGCAAGCCGGCAAGGCGCCAACAGGGGGGATTCGGATGGATCGAGCATGACGCGAGGGCGAGGATTCGCCGCGGCGGCGGCCGTGCTGGCGGGGACGCTGCTGGCGGGATGCATGTCCGCTCCGGGACCGGGCCAGGGCTCGCCCAAGGGCGAGGGCATGTCGGCCGACCAACTGGTGCAGACCGATTTCAACCGTACCGTCACCCTGGAAGTGCGCGACAACCTCGCCAGCCTCTATAGCCTGCTGGACAAGCTCTACCGGCGCAATCCGCGTGAATGGCGCAAGACCGGCGCGCCGGATCACGCCACAGCGGTGGCGCGGGTCAAGCATGCGATCGAGGTGCGCATCCCGCCCGCCGACCTGGCCGGCCTGCATGACATCCAGATCCTGGCGGTGTCGCTCGATCCCAACTACAGCGGCGACCGGGTCGGGGCCTTCATCTACGGCCTGGCCGACACCATCATTGCCGCCCACAACGGCAAGACCCGCCTGTACGCCACCGACGCGCTGGACGGGCAGCGGGTCTACAATGCCGCACGGAACGTCGAGGCGGCGGCCTGGCTGCTGGCGTCGCGCCGCAACAACCAGGGCGAACCGCTGCTGCTGGCCAACGAGATGTCGCCGCAGGCCACCAACCTCAGTTTCGAGCGCGAGTTCGGCGCCATCATCGGCCGGCTCGACCTGATCGCCAACCTGCTTGGCGAGAACTCGCGGCGCATCGGCATCAACTATGCGCAAGGGCTTTTGCTGTTCAATTTCCTGCCGGTGCGCTAACAGGATTTTTCCACCGTGATCGATATCGCTTCCATCCAGACCGCCCGCGAGAACCTGCGCGGCCAGGTGCTCAAGACCCCGTTCACCCTGTCGCGCACGCTGTCCGACATCTTCGGCGCCGAGATCTGGCTGAAATTCGAGAACCTGCAGTTCACCGCCAGCTTCAAGGAACGTGGCGCGCTCAACCGCATGCTGACGCTGTCGGACGAGGAACGCCGCGCGGGCGTGATCGCCGTGTCGGCCGGCAACCACGCGCAGGGCGTGGCCTACCATGCGCAGCGCATGGGCGTGCCCGCCGTGATCGTGATGCCGCGCTTCACGCCCACGGTGAAGGTCGCCAACACGCGCCGCTTCGGCGCCGAGGTGGTGCTGGCCGGAGATACCTTCGACGACGCCAAGGCGCATGGCTACGAGCTGGCCAAGCAGCGCGGGCTGATCATGATCCATCCCTACGACGACGAGGCCGTGATCTCGGGCCAGGGCACTGTGGCGCTGGAGATGCTGGAAGACCAGCCGCAACTGGACACGCTGGTGATCGCCATCGGCGGTGGCGGGCTGATTTCGGGCATTGCCACCGCGGCCAAGGCGCTCAAGCCGGGCATCGAGATCATCGGGGTGCAGACCGAACGGTTTCCCGCCATGTACGCCGCGGTCAAGGGGGTGTCGATGCCCAATGGCCAATACACCATCGCCGAAGGCATCGCGGTCAAGTCGCCGGGTGGCTTGACGCAGCCGATCGTCAGCCAACTGGTCGATCACATCGAGCTGGTCAGCGAGGCCGACATCGAGCACGCCATTGTGGTGCTGCTGGAAATCGAGAAGACCGTGGTGGAAGGCGCGGGCGCTGCCGGCCTGGCGGCGCTGCTGCGCGCGCAGGAGGCCGGCAGCGAGCAATTCAAGGGCAAGCGCATCGGCCTGGTGCTGACCGGCGGCAACATCGACCCCTTGATGCTGGGCGAGTTGATCGAGCGCGGCATGGTGCGCGCCGGCCGCCTGGCCCGCATCCGCGTCGACCTGCGCGACTTGCCGGGCGCGCTGGCCCACGCCACCAAGCTGATCGCCGACGCCCAGGCCAATATCACTGAGGTGCATCACCAGCGCGCGTTCACCTCATTGCCGGTGCGCAACGTGGAAGTGGATTTCGTGCTGCAGACGCGCGGCCCGGAGCATATCCAGGAAGTGATCGACATCCTGAACGCGGCCGGTTTCGCGGCCAGCAACCACGATCATTGAGTCAGGCGCGGCCCAGTTCCGGGTCGCGTCCCACCTGGTTCTTCAGCCGGTACAGCCGCTCGCGATGCAAGGTCGCGGCCAGCGGTTCGGGCTCGCGCCCCAGCGCCACGTAGTCCGCCGGAATCTGCGCGATGGCCTCGCGCATGCGGTCTGCGCCGTCCTGCCACCATTGCGCCAGCATGCGGTCCGGGTTGTACACGTCCAGACCCTGCCGGCGCAGCTCCGAGCGATTGAAATCCTTCAGGTTCCAGGTCAGCACCTGCACCACGGGCGTTTGCGCCAGGCCGCAGCGCGCGCGGCGCGCCAGGCCGGCGGCGATGACGTGGAAGTCCTTGGGGTCGCTGTAACGCAGCGCGGCTTCGTAGACCTGGGTGTCGTGCTCGGCGGCCCGCGGAAAGCGGGCGTTCATCTCGGCCCAGAACTCGGCCATCACCTCGGGCGGGATGTCCCAGATGCGGCAGGCGTTGCGGCGCCATTCCTCGCCGATGCGTTCGGTCCAGACGGGCTGGAACACGCCGGCCTCGGCCAGGCGCAGCAGCAGGCGGCGCAGGATGCCGGACATGAGGACGCAGGCGTCCAGGACGATGAAGGGCGGGGGGGCGGTCGGAGTGGTCAAGGCTGGCAGTGTGTTCGCAGCGGCCGGGACGCGGCCACGACCGTGCAGTGTAAGCGCATCCGCCGGAACTCCAGGCTTCACGGCTGCATCGCGACCTCCAGCGCGCGTTCCAGCGATGCCCGGATCATCTCGCCATGGCCGAACTGCGGGAAGGCTTCATAGCTGGCGTCGGCGCCCGCGAACCTCAGGCCCTGGGCCATTTCGCGCACGGCGGCGCGCGGATCCTCGCCCGCCGTGGGCACCGCACCGCCGGGCAGGGGACGGTTGGGATCGCGCGGCTTGGTGCCGACCAGGATGGCCACCCGCTTGCCAGCAGCCTTGCGGGCGTCAAACCGCCTCCATTCCTCGACCAACGCGCCGTCGTGCCACCAGGCCGAAGGGTCGCCGACGATGTAGCGGGCGAAGGCCTGCGGCTGCGTGAAGAGCACGTGCAGCGTGAAGAGCCCGCCGTACGAATGGCCCCACAGGTATTCGCGTTGCGGGTCGATGGCGGCGCGTTCGCGCACCAGCGGTTTCACTTTGGCGCGGATGAACTCCAGGAAAACGTCCGCGCCGCCGCCGACGCGGCCGCGCACCACGGGGTCGGGCACGGGCTTGCCATTCACGAATACCGGCGGCGTGTAGTCATAGGCCCGCGATACGACGTCGTTGCGGGTATCGACGTCGTAGCCCAGCGCCACCAGCACCGGCGTGCGGCCCCGTCCCAGCGTGTCCAGATCGGCTGGAGTCAGCGTGGCCAGGGCGGCGTTGCCGTCCAGCATGTAGAGCACCGGGCTGCCCCCACTGTCGGGCGCCTTTCTGGGGATGGCGATCTGAATGCGGTAGTGGCGCTTGCCGTCGTCCGAATCCAGATTGTGCGTTTCGTACCGGTACACCGCCGAGGGGTGGTCGGCCACGGTTTCTCCCAGCAACTGCATGCCGGGGCGCGGCGGGGCGTCGGGCGCCGCCGCGGGCGCTTGCGCTTGCGCCGCCGTGGCCAGGATGCACGCCAGCACGGCGGCGGAAATCGGACGCGGGATCTTGTTTTTCATGGAAGGCCTACCAGGTGTAGTTCAGGTTCGCCGAGATATTGCGCCGCGCACCGTAGTAGCAACTGGCGCTGCCCGAGCAGCTTGCCAGATATTCCTTGTCGGTCAGGTTGCTGGCGTTGAGGGAGAATTTCAGGCCCTTCAGGCTGGGAGAGAGCGCGCCCAGATCGTAGCGGATGGCGGCGTCGATCAGATTCACCGACGGGCTGCGGTACGCGTTGGCGGTGTCGCCGTAGCTGCTGCCGATATGGCGCAGGCCCGCGCCCAGGCTCAGGCCCGGGGCGATCTCCTGGGGCAGGCGATAGTCCGCCCACAGGTTGTAGCTGTGGCGCGGCACGCGCGGCAGTTCGTTGCCCTGCTCCGTGCCATTGCTCTTGGTGACTTCGCTGCGCATCAGCGTCGCCGAGGCGACGACCGTGATGTGGTCGGTCAGCGCGAAGTTTCCTTCCAGCTCCAGGCCGCGGACGCGGCCTTCGCCGGTCTGGACCTGGCACTGGCTGCCGTTGCACAGATGTGTGGGGTCCGGGTCTGGCGTGGTGATGTTCTGCTGCTTGATCTCATACGCGGAGAACGTGATCATGCTGCGCGAACCCGGCGGCTGGTACTTGATGCCGATCTCGGCCTGTTTGCCTTCGGTGGGTTTGAAGGGCCGATCCTCGTAGCCGACCCCGTTTACCGGTTCGAACGAGGTGGCATAGCTGGCGTAGGGCGCCAGGCCGTTCTCGAACAGGTAGACCGCGCCGGCGCGCCATGTGGTGGCTTCGTCGTCGTAATGCGTCTTGGCGCCGGTGGCGCGCACCAGCGAGTTGTCCCGCGACCAGTCGTGGCGCACGCCCAGCGTGGCGGCCCACTGGCCCCAGCGGATCTGGTCCTGCGCGTAGATGCCGGTCTGCTCGCTGTCGCTGCGCCGGGTGGGCGTCATGGCGCCCATGACGACGGGGCTGCCGTAGACCGGGTCGAAGACGTCGAGCGATGAAGCCCTGCCTGACGCCTGCGCCACGCGGATGGTCTGGGTGCGATAGTCCAGGCCCGTGAGCAGGGTGTGTTCGGTCTGGCCCAGGCCGAAATCGACTTGGGCGTTGTTGTCGACCGTGAAGCCTTCCGAACGGATCTGGTTGCTGGACGCCGTGCGCCGCAGCGTGCGGCCGTCGGCCTGCAGGTCGCCCTGGCGCGAGACGCCTGCGTTGTCGGTATCCACTCGCATGTAGCGAAGTTTCTGGCTGACCTTCACCTGGTCGGTCAGGGCATGGCTGAATTCATAGCCGATGGCGTATTGCGTGCGATCGTAGCGGTTGAAGCCAGGTTCGCCCAGGAAGCGGCCAGAACCGAAGCGGCCATGGTCCGTCGCATAATAGGTGCCGTGGGAAGGCAGGAACTGGTAGGTGCTGCGGCCGCGGTCCTGCTGATAGTTGGCCAGCAGGGTCACCGAGGTGCGGGCTGACGGCCGCCAAGTCAGGCTGGGTGCCAGCATCACGCGGTTCAGCTTGACGTAGTCGACCTGGGTGTCGGAGTGGTAGGCGGTGCCCACCACGCGGTACAGCCATTTGCCGGATTCGTCCACCGGCCCGCTGACGTCGGCGTTCAGGCGCGCCAGACCGTAGTTGTCGGTGCCGACCCCGATCTCGCCGCGCGCGTAATCGGTGGGCCGCTTGCTCACCGCGTTGACGAGCCCCCCGGGCGCGATCTGGCCGTACAGCACCGACGAGGGGCCGCGCAGTATTTCGACCCGCTCCAGGCCGAAGCCGTCGAACTGGGTGGCCGAGGCGGTGGCGCCGCTGCTGCTGCCCGGCGGACGCAGGCCGTCCAGGTAGAGGTTGTTGGCGAAGCTGCCCGTGCGGAAGCCGCGCACGGAAATCTCGTCGACGCGGCTGTCCACGCCATACGAGCCGACCGACACGCCGGCGCTGTAGCGCAGGGCTTCGGCAGTGTTCTTCGCTCCTATCAGGTCCATCAGTTCGCGGTTGACCACGGACACGGATTGCGCGGTCTCGATGAGCGGCGTGCCGGTCTTGGTGCCCACACTGCTGTCGAGCGCCAGCGGGCCGATGTCGCCCATGCCCTGGCCGGTCACCGTCACGCTGGGCAGCAGGGCCGGGCCTGCGCCCATGGGTTCGGGCGCGCGTTCGATGCGGTATCCCTCGCCATTGGCGTTGGGCACCGCGCGCAGATCGCTGCCTCGCAGCAACTGCCGCAGCGCGTCCGTCACCGATCCCTGCAGGTGCATGGCAGGCGCCTGCTTGCCTGCCGTGAGCGGCGGGGCGCTGATGATTGTGGTGCGAGCGGCTTGGCCCAGCCGCAGGAGCGCGTCCTGCAAGGACAACGCCGGCAGCGTGATATCCACGGTGGCGTTTTCCGCTGCCCGCGCGGGCGGCGTCGCGGCGAGCGCGACGGCGCATAGAAGCAGGCAAAGCGTGGCTGGCTTGAGGCGGCGGATTCGGCCGCCCTCGGGAGGGAATCGTTGGGACATCGGTATGGGTTCTTCGGTTGGGACCCGCGCAGCGGGTTTCAACTTGTCCTAACGAGCGGACGCCGGGGATCTGCCTAATACTTACATTTTGTTTCTCATCATGCCGGTTCCACGCGAACCCAGTAGCGCGTGCGGTATCGCACCCGCAGGCCCAGCGTGATGGCCAGCGCCTGCAGAACCTGATCCGTGTCCTTGAGGCGAAAACTGCCGTTCACGCGCAGGGCGGCCACGCGCTCGTCGCACTGGATCAGGCCCGGCCGATAGCGCGCCAATTCTTCGGCAAACGCCTCCAGCGGCATATCCTCAGCGATCAACATGCCGTGCACCCAGGCGAACTCGCGCCCGGCCCAGCCTGTTTCGTGCTCGATGCGGTGCGCCGAGAAGCGGCGCACGTCGCCAGCGTGCAGGGTCAGGCCGAGATCGCCTCGGGTGGTGAGAACGGCCTGCCCCGCATCGAGCGCCACGCGGGTCAATTGGCCTTGCGTGCGCACCACCAGGTGAGCGCGCGCCGGCACGATACAGCCGCCGCGCGTCAGCACGCGCAGCGCCGAGTCCGCGGCGCGGGTATCCAGCATGATCTCGCCGTCGTGCAGTTCGATGTCCAGGCGGCTTCCGTCCTGCCTCAGGTCCAGCGCAGTGCCGGTATTCATCATCAGCGTCACCGCGTCGTTCAGCGTCAGGCTGCGCTGTTCGCCGGTGGCGCTGCGGTAGGCCGCGAGCCAGCCCGCCTCCCGGGCCTGGCGATAGAGCAGCGGGCCGCCCACTGCAATGCCGGCGCCGGCCGCCAGCAACTTGAGCGTGCGCCGGCGCGTGTGGTGAAAGTCGATGGCACCGAGCGCTGCGGCAGCGGCATCGCCGCTTGCGGGCACGGCATCCTGCAATAGTTCGAAGCGCCGCCAGACCTTGGCGTGCGCGGGCGAAGCTTCGTACCAGCGCTGCCAGGCCTGCCGCGTGGCGGCGCTGCCGTCCTGTTCCAGGCGCACCAGCCAGCCCGCGGCCTGCGCGACTACGTCGGATGGGCGTTTAGACATCGAGCGCGTGATAAAGGCGTTGCCAACCCTGGACCATGTCTTTCTGCACCATGTTGACCGTGATTTGCAGGCGGTCCGCGATCGCTTCGTAGGGCAGGCCCTGGAGGCGCGCCAGCAGGAACACCTCGCGCATGCGCCACGGCATGCGGTCCAGCGCCGCGCACACGGCCAGCAGTTGCTGCGACACCTGGGCCAGCATTTCGGGCGACGGCGAGAGTGGCTCGGGCTGTTGCGCCAACGCGGCCAGGTAAGCGGCCTCCAGCTCACGGCGCCGGTGGCGGTCGATCAGCAGGCGGCGGGCGATGGCGGCCAGATAGCCGCGGTTCCAGCCGCGTGGTTCCAGGTAGGTCTGGCGCAGCAGGCGTTCGAAGGTGTCCTGCACCAGATCCCAGGCGTCGGCCGGGTGCCCACGCCTCAAACGCCGCCCGCTCATCGGCTACAGGGGCGCGCAGCTTGGACAGCAGGGCACGGGCAAAGCGGATGTGACGATTCCAGCCGGGGGCCTGGGGGCTGTCCTTGCATGCTTCATCCCAAAGCGCTTGGATTTCGTCGTCCGTCAGCACGCGCTGGGTGATGTCGTCTTGTTGGGTCATGCTATCTCCAGTTCGTATTGGTGCTGCACGCACTCGCCCGTGATCGCGGTGTGAAGGTGCATCACAAGGCCGGTGCGGACAAGGTGCGCGCGGCCCTGCGAGAGGCCGCCGAGTGAAGATTCTCGGGTTCACCTTCGGGCGTCAGAAGGCGATGGAGACCGTGGGCGGCACGTGGCGCAACGCCTGGCGGATTGTCAGTGAGCCGTTCACTGGCGCGTGGCAGCGCAATATCGAGGAAAAGCAGGGCGACCTGATCACCTATCCGACGCTGTATGCGTGCATTTACCGCATCTCGTCGGACATCGGGAAGCTGCCGTTTTCGCTACGCAGCCGAGATGCTAACGGCGTGTGGACCGAAGTCAGCAATCCGGCGTATGACCCGGTGCTTCGCAAGCCCAACGGGTTTCAGACGCCTGCCCAGTTCCGTGAGTACTGGATCATCACCAAGCTGACCCAAGGCAACGCCTACATTCTGAAGCGTCGTGACGGTCGCGGGGTGGTGACGGAACTGTACGTGCTGGATCCTGAACGCGTGTTGCCGATGGTGTCGGATTCGGGTGCGGTGTTCTACCAGTTGCAGACCGACAAGCTGAACAGCTTGCCGGAAGGATACCCTGCTGAGAATCTGATTGTTCCCGCGAGCGAGATCATCCACGACCGCTGCATGACGGTGCACCATCCTTTGATCGGTGTCCCGCCGCTTGCCGCGGCCCATTGGCCCGCGCTGAAGAACATGAAGATCATGCGGTCGGCGACGGAGTTCTTCGCGAACAACGCTCAGCCTGGTGGCCTCCTGACCGCGCCTGCGGGCATGAAAGAGGAAGACGCCAAGGCAGTTCAAGAGTATTGGAATAAGGAATTCTCGGACGGGAAGTCCGGAAAGGTGGCCATCATCGGCGCCGACATGAAGTTCACCCCATTCGCCATGAAGAGCATCGATGCTCAGATGATTGAGCAGATGCGCTATAGCGACGAGCAGATCTGCCAGCCGTTCGGGATCCCGCCGTTCAAGGTCGGGATTGGAACGATCCCTTCCGGTCTCGGTGTCGACGGCGTGAACCTCATGTACTACAGCGATGCGCTGCAGGCTCCGATCCAACACATGGAAGACCTGCTGGACGATGGCCTGAAGGTTACACGCCCGTTGGGAATTGAGCTGGATACGGAGCCCCTGCTGCGCATGGACGAAGCCAAGAAGGCCGACATCAACACGAAGCTGGTAGGCGCCATGATCAAGACGCCTGACGAGGGTCGCCGGCCCTTCAACTTGGCGCCGACTGCTGGCGGTAACACGCTATGGGGCCAGAACCAGGACTATCCGTTGGGCATGCTTGCAGACCGTAAAGAGTGGGACCCCGCCATGCAACCCACGGCCACGGCCACGCCTGATCCTGCACCTGCGCCTGACCTTGATCTTGAAGAATTGCGCGCCTTTGCAGGTACCCACAAGGCTATCGCCGCAATGAAGAAAGCCCTGGAGCCTACCTATGTCGTTTGACCCTGAACTGTTCGGCCAAGCCATGGGCGACGCGATCATCAAGGCCGTGCAGCCGCTCAAGGACGAGATAGCGCGCTTGAAAGCCCAGCTCGCAGAGCTGCCGCGCCCCCTGGCCGGCAAGGATGGCACCGATGGCCGCGACGGCAAGGATTGCGACATGGAGGCCGTCAAGAAGATGATTGACGAGGCCGTGAAGTCCATCCCGGTCGTCCATGGCAAGGATGGGGCGGATGGGAAGGACGGCGAGCCCGGCGCTAAGGGTGAAGACGGTCAGAAGGGTGCAGACGGCCTTGGGATGGCCGGAGCGATGATCGATCGCGAAGGCGCATTGCTCGTCACGATGAGCAATGGAGAGGTGAAGAATCTTGGGCCGGTGGTCGGCTCGAATGGGCGCGACGGCAGTGATGGTAAAGACGGCGTCGACGGTCTTGGCTTGGAGGCGTTCGAGCTGGAATACCTGGACGAAACTCACGAGGTTCGGATCAAGGCGTCCTGCGCCGGCCGAGTGAAGGAGATCCGCTATCCGGCAGGCGGTATTCGTCCTGGAGGCTACTGGCGGGAAGGCACGAAGGCTAAGGCTGGCGAGGCGTGGGTCCATGATGGTTCGCTGTGGATCGCCAAGAAGGACACGCCTGCCAAGCCTGAAACGGCTGGTGAAGACTGGGTAATCGCGGCTCGTAAGGGGCGGGATGGTGAGCGTGGCCCGAAAGGCAAGGACGCCATCCCTGAAGCCCCTATCAAGCTGAAGGATCAGGCATGAGCCTCGTTAGCATCGAGGAAGCTCGGATGCATCTGCGGGTTGACTCGCAGGATGATGATCCGTGGTTCGTTACCTGGATTCCAGCAGTAGAGAACGCGGTCTTCACGTGGCTGAAGGATTCATGGCGAGCCTATGAGCCTTCAGGCGATATCGATAGCGCCGGCAACCCAATCCCCGCAGAAGACTCCAACGGAGACCCGATTCCGAAGTTTGCGGTCAAAGCCGCGGTCCTCGTCGAACTGGCCCAGCAATATCGTTACCGTGACGGGTCCGACGCCGGCGCTGTCCCCTCCCATTGGGGATATGGATTCGTGCTTGGCGCTGGCGCCACCAGTCTGTTGTCAGGTCTGCGAAAGAGTACCGTTCAATGAGCTTGGAAGCCGGCCGACTTCGCCATCGGGTTGCCATTGAGCGTTTCGAAGTGACGCAGGATCCAGTCACCGGCGCTGTCACCGAAAGCTGGACGGAGATCGCCAAGGTGTGGGCCGCCGTCGAGCCGCTGTCTGCTCGAGAGTTTGTGCAGTCGGCGGCGGCACAGTCGGAGGTCACTGCGCGCATTACCATTCGAACCCGCGAGATCCTGGCCACCGACCGCATCATCCATCGTGGCGTGGCCTACAACATCCGGGGCGTACTTGCCGACAAGGATAGCGGGCTGGAATACATCACCCTGCCGGTCGGCACCGGTGTGAACGAGGGTTGATTTGGATTTTGTGTTGCTGGCCCCGGGCCCGAGCATGAACCGTGACCTGGCCGAATCCCTGCGCGGCGAACGCGTCGGGGTCGTCAGCAATGTGTTCGAACTGGCCCCGTGGGCTGACTTCCTGGCCGCGAATGACCGGGCTTGGTGGCGAGCCTACCCAGAGGCGATGAGCTTTGCGGGGCGCAGGTTTTCGAGCAGTGAGTTTCCTGGCGTGGAGCGCTGCCGCCCAGGCAACACGCAGTGGGCGAGCGGTGTCCTTGCGCTGCAGGTGGCGGTGAACCTTGGCGCTACCCGGATTCGGCTGTACGGATTCGACATGCATGGGTCGCATTATTTCGGTGAATATACCAACGGCCTGGTCAACACGAAGCCTCATCGGCGAGCGGTGCACCTGCAGCAGTTCCGAGACTGGGCGCGCGCCAACCCGAGTGTCGAGGTCGTCAACTGTACGCCTGGGTCGGCTTTGGACTGCTTCCGAGTGGAGGCAGCTTGATAGTACGAGGTATGAAGGGGCTGGGGGACAACATCTACCAGCGAGCCTTCGTGAAGCGATTGCAGGGGCCGGTGTACCTTGAGACGCCATGGCCGGAGCTGTACGAAGACCTGCCCGGGGTGAAGTTCGTGAAGGCGGAAACGCCGTTACGGACGCAAGCCAAGAATATGGCGCTGCAGCAGGATGCGCGCTGGGAAAATCCGCCTCGGGGGTCGGTGGTGACGGTTCAGTACGGCACGGCTGGGATTGTGACCGGGATGCGCCGATGCTTCGGCGTGGCGCCTGGGTCGTTCGACCTGCCGGATTTTGGGCCTTCGCCGGTATCGGGGCGGTACATCGTCGTCCGGCCGGCAACGGTGCGGGCAGAGTGGATTGCGGAAGCGCGCAACCCGCTGACCATGTACATCGCTGAAGCTGCCGAGGCTGCGCGAGCGGCAGGCTACCGGGTGATCTCGGTGGCGGATCTGGAGGCGGGTAAGGAGTGGGCGGTAGGGAAGCTGCCGCCCGCCGACGAGATCTATCACGCTGGCGAGTTCAATGTGCGCCAGCTTATGGCCTTGGTGCGTAACGCCAACGCGGTGATAGGCGGAATCGGCTGACCGCGTGCGCGGCAAAGGGGTGTGACATGGACAGCACCATTTACCTGACGCTCTGGGCCGTGCTGGCCTTCGTGAGCTGGCTCATCGTCGCAGGCGGCGCAGTGCTGGCGGTCTTCTCCCGCGCCATCAAGGACACCACTTTCGAGCGGATCGGCCTGGCCGCCGTCAGCCTGACCGCCACCGGCGCCGCGTGCCGGATCTTCATGGCCGGCTGGGCCAGCGCCGGCGATGCCGCGCTTGCCGCGTCGGCCGCCTTCTACGTTGCCGCCGTGACGGCAAAGCACATCAGGAAACCCACGCTATGACCCTGGATACCATCGTTGCCGACGCAATCACCCCGGCGCTGGCGTTGCTGCCGGCCGGAATGGACACGCCGGGTGCGCGCGTCATGCTGCTGGCGATCGGCCTGCAGGAAAGCCGGTTCGTGCACCGGCGCCAGATCGGCGGGCCGGCCCGCGGCTTCTGGCAGTTCGAGAAGGGCACCCGCGCGAGCCGCGGCGGCGTGTGGGGCGTGTACCTGCACCAAGCCAGTAAGGACCGCCTGGCGGCGCTGTGCAAGGCCCGCAGCGTGTCCTGCGACCCGGACGCGATCTACTCGGCGCTGGAGTATGACGACGTGCTGGCCGCCGGCGTGGCGCGGCTGCTGCTGTGGACTGACCCGAAGGCGCTGCCGGCCGTGGGTGATGCGGACGCAGCCTGGGCGCTGTACCTGCGCACCTGGCGGCCGGGCAAGCCGCATCCGGAAACCTGGCCTGACCTGTACCGCCAGGCTGCCGCGCAGGTGCAGCCGTGAACCCGTTCCTGCGCATGGCGCTGCCCTGGATAGGCGGCGCGGCAGTGGTGATGGCGCTGGGCGCGGGCGTGGTGCTGTACGGTGCCCACCGGGAAGCCACCGGCGTCACCAAGGAGCGCGCCCGCGCTGAGGCCGCGCAGCGCGCCATCACCGAAGCCTACCAACTGGAGAAAGATCGTGCTGATGCCCAATACCGTGGTGCCGTCCTGGCGCGCGAGGCTGCGAAAGCTGGCCTGGCTGCTGCCCGTGCTGACCTTGACCGCGTGCTCCGCGCCGCCGGCCGTGATCCCGCGAATCCCCGAGCCGGCCGCCGACCTGATGAAGCCGGCCCCGACTGGATCGGAGGTTTTGCAGCGTGCTACGCGGAATATGGAGACCTGGCTGCCGACGCCGCAGGATGGGCCGACCAGGTGAACGGCCTGCAGGGCTACATTCGCGGTCTACAGGCCGGCTCGGGGCGCGGCCTCGGTAGGTGAGTGCGACCCCGATTTTCTCGGGAAGGGCGCGAAAAATATGAGCATCTGCTATATTTGGCTCGTTGTGAGGCAGTTTTCGTGCAATGCGGATCCCTCGGAACACATCGGCACACCTATGAAAAAGCGTAGCAGAAAGGCTTTCTGGGGCGGTTTTTGGGGCGGCATAGCTGCTCCGCTGGCGCTGTTTTCTAACTACTCAGCCCCGACTGTCCAGGAACCTCAGATCAATCCCCTGTATCGCCCGGCGCGTTCGTCCAATGACGCGCTGCGTAGCGACGTGCGCCGGATCGGCGACGACTTTGGCCGTTCGATAGCGCGTCGCAATGGCTCGCGGTAAGCCGTCTCACCGCCCCAGCACCGCTCCATCTCCGCGCCCCACTGGGCTGCCGCAGGCCTCGGAAGCGGTTGGCCGCCAGCTTATGCAGGCAGAGTTTCATCATGGGCCTTTGCCTCATCCTGAGGTCCTGCGCCAATACGATCAGCTTTCCCCCGGTGCTGCCGACCGGATTATCACTATGGCTGAAGGCGAGGCAGCTCACCGCCGCGAGATGGAACGGCAACAGCTCGAATCAGACGTAGCGCATCGCAAGACCCTGACCGCCATAGAACAGCGTCGCATCGATGGCGTTTTTTCCAGCGATAAAACCGGCCAGATTCTCGGCGCGGTGGTTTCGTGCATTGCTCTACTCGCGGCTGCAGCAACCGCCATTGTGGGCCTGATCTACGGCGTCACGTCCCGCTGGTACTGGGCCATTCCCGTCGCCTTGGTGTCGCTCCCTGTTCTTGGGATGGTCCAGGCGATCCGGCGAAGGGTCGAGCCTACGCGCGGTGAAAAGGCCGCGAGTAAGCCGAAACCTGACGCGTAGGCCCGATAGGCCCTAGACCGCGTCCGCCCGCTGGGCCAGCCAGAACCAATGCATATGCTTGGCGCGCCTGGCCTTCTGGCGCCGGAACGTGATGCGCACCAGGCCGGAGTGGCCGGCGTCGATCTCGACCGGGTAGTCGCGGTCCTCGGCGGTGGCCGCCGGCGGCAGGGTGAGGGCGGCCCGGGCCACGTACTGGCCGGGCACCTGCTCCAGGATTCCATTGTCGTCCATGGTCAATCCAGTTTGTTGGCGATCTCGGTGGCGCTCTCGCGGTAGTAGATCATGAGACTGCGCGGGTCTCGGTGGCCGACCATCTTGGCCAGCTCCAGCAGTTCCAGCTTCTTGGACAGGCGCGTGATCGCGGTGGCGCGGGCGTCGTGGAACGTGGGCCCGTCGACCTTTGCCAGCGTCTTACCCTGCCGGAAATAGGCGTCGCGCAGGCCGGCGTTCACTGTGAACACCTGTTCCGGGTGTATCCCCTTCATCGCCTCAAGCAGCGCTACGGCGCGCCGGGATAGCGGCACATCGCGGGCATCTCCATTCTTGGATCTGGGCAGGTGCAGCATGCGCCGCTCCAGGTGGACGTGCTTCCATTCCAGCGTCAGGATCTCCCCCGAGCGCATGGCCGTTTCCAGGGCCAGCAGGAACGCCACCGCGGTCTGCTCGCGCTTGTCCTTGGGCGCGCCGTCGGTGTAGCCCAGTGCGGAAACGATATCCTCGATCTGCTTGTCGGTGAAGATGATCTTGCGCGCGGGGTTGTCCTTCGGCTTGATGACGTCGGGCCAGGGGTCGTGATCCACGTACCGCCACTCTCCCAGCTTCGCCCGGGTCCAGATGGCGCGCAGCAGGCCTATCTCGCGCAGCACTGTGGCGCCTTGAACCTCGGTCAGGCGTCGATCGCGCCAGTCGGCCAGCTCGGCCGGGCCGATATCCTGCATCACCAGCTTGGCCACCTTGTCCTTCTTGATGGAGGCAATCCTGGCCTTTTCCCACCTGGCGCCGGCCTTCTCCGGGCTGACCTCGTCGGCATACCGCTGCATGACGTCGGCCAGGGTCCAGCGCGTCACCTTGCCGGCGCGGGCATTCGCCAGTTCCAGCTCGCGGCGGTTGGCCCAGTCCATGGCCTCGCGCTTGGTGGCGAAGGTGGCGCTTTCACGGTGTCCATTGCGGGCGACTTCGGCCCGCCAGGACGTGCCGCGCTTTCGGAATGTGGGCATGGCGTAATCTCGGGCGTAGGAATGGCGTACGAGATTAGCAAAAATTGTGGTTTAGTGTGGTTTGGTGTGGCGTAACGAGTTCTGGTCGGCACCCAGAATCGTCTATGGAGGTGGCGTTGCGTGGCGTAATGCGGCGTGGTGTGGCGCACCGGGGTGGTGCCCGAGACCGGAATCGAACCGGTACGGCCTTGCGGCCGAGGGATTTTCGTACCACTTCGGCTTTCGCCGCCGGCGCGTCAAGCGCCGTTCGTGGTCTGGAGCACGCCTTCACCATAGCCTTGCGGCCTTAGGTGCCCGCCGTCTGCTCTCTACACCTTCCCGGTTCTTTCGATCCGGGCTTGGCTCGGCGTTGGCTCGGAACAAGTCCAGGGCATTCGCCGAGTTTGACGGGCTACACCTCTGGAGTTTCCTCCGGAGGGCTCAAATGGATTCAAGTCCCTTGTGTCTACCAATTTCACCACTCGGGCATTGGGGTTCCGACAGGAAACCGCAATGGGATACCTGGGTGTGCGGCGCGAGCGCGCAGCGGTATCCGGCGGGCGTGACTATACCACTCGCGGGCAGGCGGCCCGTCATGCAAGGCCGCCCCTGTGGAAAACTCAGCCGATGAAACGCACCGTCTGGCGGGCGCGTTCGTCCACCTCCAGGGTGAAGACGTCGGGCCGCGCGTAGTGCCCGACCACGTCGAAGTCGTAGCGCGCGCGCACCAGTTCGTCGACATCGATGGTCGCCGTCAGCAGGCCGGTCTGGCCGTGCAGCGGGCCTGCCAGGACGTCGCCCAGCGGCCCGACGATGAGCGAGCCGCCGTTGATGAGCGGGCGTTGCGGATCCCAGCCGGGCACGTCCAGGCCCAGTTCGGCGGGCGAGGGCTGCACCTGGCAGGCGCTGATGACGAAGCAGCGGCCTTCGTGGGCGATGTGGCGCATCGAGCATTGCCAGATGTCGCGTTCGTCGACGGTGGGCGCGCACCAGATCTGCACGCCCTTGGCGTACATGGCGGTGCGCAGCAGCGGCATGTGGTTTTCCCAGCAGATGGCGCCGCCGACGCGGCCCGCGGCCGTTTCCAGCACGGGCAGGGTCGAGCCGTCGCCCTGGCCCCAGATCAGCCGTTCGGTGCCGGTGGGCATCAGCTTGCGGTGCCTGGCGGCCAGGCCGGCGGCCGGATCGAAGTACAGCGCGGTGCAGTACAGCGTGCTGCCGGTGCGTTCGATCACGCCGATCACCAGGCTGGCGCCGGTGCGTTGCGACAGCGCGGCCAGCGCGTCGGTCTCGGGGCCGGGCACGTCGATGGCGTTCTGGTAGTAGCGGGCGTAGGCCTCGCGGCCTTCGGGCAGGCGGTAGCCCAGGCGGGTGCCGAAGATCTCGCCCTTGGGGTAGCCGCCCAGCAGGGCCTCGGGCATGACCACCAGCGCGGCGCCCGAGGCGCTGATCTCGGCCTCGAAGGCCAGGATCCGTTCCAGGGTGGCGTCCTTGCCTTCGGGCGAGGCGCCGATCTGCAGCGCGGCGACGGTGGTGGCGGTCATGGGGGTTCCTTTTTCACTGGGGAGTCGATGCGTCCTAGTGTCGGGGGCGGCCTAAAATCAATCAATCCTGCCTGGCGATAAATGATATGAACCAGATCGATATCGAGTCGACCGACCTGAACCTGCTCAAGGTGTTCGAGGCGATCTACGACGAGGGCGGCGCGGGCCGCGCCGCGCTGCGCCTGGGGGTGACCCAGTCGGCGGTCAGCGCGGCGCTGGCGCGGCTGCGCGTGCTCTATGCCGACCCGCTGTTCGTGCGCACCGGGCGTGGTCTGTCGCCCAGCCTGCGGGCGCGCGAGCTGCGGCCGATCATTGGCGAGGCGCTGGACAAGTGCCGGCAGAGCCTGTCGCTGGCCCGGCCGGGCGCGGCGGGATTCGGCGGCCGCTCGGTCACGCTGGGCCTGTCCGACGATTTCGAGATCGCGCTTGGGCGCGAGGCGATCGCGGCGCTGGCCGTGGCGGCGCCGGGACTGAGATTGATCTTCCGCCAGACCCACAGCCGCGTGGCCGCCGACATGCTGATGGCGCGCGAGGTCGATCTGGTGATCGCATCCGGCGGCCTGACCGCGCCGGCGTTGCAGCGCGTGACCGTGGGACAGGGGGGCTATGCCTGCCTGGTGGATCCGGCCAGCCTGGCGCCGGGCCAGGATGCGTTGTCGGTGGAGGATTTCACCCGGCGTCCGCACGTGCTGGTGTCGTCGGGCGGCTTCATCGGCGTGGTCGATGAAGTGCTGCATGGCCTGGGCCTGAGCCGCCGGGTGCTGGCGTCCACCACGCATTTCTCGGCGTTGGCGTTTCTGTTGCGCGGCGGCGATGCGCTGGCCACCCTGCCGGCGCATGCGGCGCGCGGGCTGGCGGCGGTCGCCGGACTGCGGCGGCTGCCGTGCCCGATTGCCATGCCGGACTACGCTATCGAAATGGGCTG
The DNA here is from genome assembly GCF_002082135.1 of Achromobacter ruhlandii. Classification (NCBI taxonomy): domain Bacteria; kingdom Pseudomonadati; phylum Pseudomonadota; class Betaproteobacteria; order Burkholderiales; family Alcaligenaceae; genus Achromobacter; species Achromobacter ruhlandii. The sequence goes on along the minus strand of NZ_CP017433.1, from coordinate 5,486,954 downwards.
GCGCGCCGATGCGCTGCGCGACGAGGCGGTGGCGGTGGCGCGCCGCTGCCTGTTGGGCTTGCTGCAGGGCTACGGTTGGGTGACCGCGCCGGCGCTGCCCGAGTGATCGCCGGCATCGTCCCGGCCACGCCATTGCGGCCGCCGGCCCATCCGGCGCGGCACGCCATCCTCGATGTCTACTTGCGGCCGAACAATCGCCCCAGCAGGCTGCGCGGCGCGTTGGCCTGCCGTTCCGCCGCGAGGGCTCTTTCCAATGACAGCGCCTGGTATTGCGGCTTGCCGTTCTGCTGGTAGGCCGCGGCGGCCTGGCGGAATGCCGAAGCGGATGCCGCATGGCGTGCCATGGCGCCGTAGATCTCGCCGCGCGAGAACAGGGTCCAGCTGCGGAACTCCGGGTCCATCGCGATCAGGCAGTCACAGGCCGCCAGGGCTTCGTCGTGGCGGCCCGCGGCGATCAGCGCGTTGACGGCGTCGGCCTGCAGCCTGCTGTCGTCGGGCCAGCGTTGCAGCGCGCGTTCGGCATCGGCCACCGCCTCCGGGCCGCGGCCCAGGTGGGTCAAGGCGTCGATGCGCACGCGGCGCCATTTGAGCCAATCGGGGTCCAGCGCGATCGCCACTTCGGACAGGGGCAGGGCTTCCTCGTAGCGTTCCAGGCGGGCGAGCATGTCGGCGGCGTTGCCGGGCAGGAAATCTTCGTCCGGCGCCAGTTCGTAGCCGCGCAGGTAGTACGCCAGGGCCTGCTCCCACTCGCCCTGGTCGCGTTGCGCGTTGCCGGCCACGAACAGCAATTGGGTATCGTCGCTGGTCAGCGGATCGAGCTCGCGCAGGGCTTCTTGCGCCAGCTCGGGGTGGCCGCTGCGCACATACTCGCGGGCCTGCTCCTTGCGGCCTTCTCAGCCGTTGTCCGACAGGGCGTCCAGCTTCTGCCACAGGGGAGCGGCCTCGCTGGCCCGGCCCAGGCGGTGCAGCGAGCGGGCCTTGCCCTCCAGCGGCCAGTCCCAGTCGGGCTCGCGGCGCAGCAGGCTGGTCCATTCTTCCACCGCGTCGGCATCGCGGCCCAGCGCCTGCAGGCATGAGGCCCGGTTGTGCTGGATGGCGTTTTCCTCGCCCAGGATCGCCCGCGCCCGGTCGAACAGGGCGATGGCCCGATGCAGGTCGCCCAGGCGGCGATAGGTGTTGCCGGCGTCGTACATGAAGCGGCCGTTGTCCGGGGCGAGCGCGATCGCGCGTTCGAAGTAGGGCACGGCTTCTTTGTGGCGCCCGGCATTGGCCAGGTTGGACGCGATGTAGCAATGCGGCGCGCCGGCCTGCGGGCGCCGCTGGATCGCGCGGGTCCAGCAGTCGATGGCATCCTGCAGGCGGCCGTCGTTGATCAACAGGTAGGCTTCGGCCAGCAGCAGCCCGAAATGTCCGGAAGTACGCTGGCAGGCGTCGCGCAGCAGGCGCCAGGCCGCTTGCGGGTTGCCCTCGTCATAGCGCGCGGTGACCTGCACGGCGATGGCGTCCGGGCAGTGGGGATCGAGCGTCAGCGCCCGCGCCAGATCGGCGTCGCGCGCGGCCGCGGCGCCGCGCCTGGCATGGCAGCGGGCGCGCAATGCCCACATCTCGGCGGCGTTGGGCTGCTCGCGCAGCCCTTGGTCGCACAGCGCGAGCATGCGCGTCGTGTCGCCGGCGTCTTCGGCGCGCAGGATGGATTCGATCAGATTGGACATGCGGATTCCTTGGGCGGCGGGCAGGCATCAGGGGGCGGCGGCGCCGGCGGCGTGGCGGCAGCCGTAATGGCGGTCGCTCACGGCGATGTCGTCGCTGCCGCATTGCCAGCGGCGGATGCCGCCGCCTTTGCGTTCGGCGCGCAGCTCGGGCAGGTAGACCAGGTGCTTGCCCGCCAGGGGCGAGGCGTCATTGGCATCGGCGGGGCCGGCAATGGTGAAGCGCAGCACGCCATTGACCGGGTTCAGCTCCAGGTTGGAAAAGCCGCTGGAGGCCAGCGATTCGCGCGTCACGCCCAGGTCCTGCAAGGTCGCGGCGAACTTGCCGGTGCCGCGGTAGTGGTTTTCCGCCAGCATCCGGACCGGCTGCGATACCCGATCCAGGTGCCGCACGTCGGCCACCACGGGGTTGTCGGCATCGCGCGGACCGAGCGTCAGCGCGGCCAGCACGAAACCGGCCAGCACCAGCACTACCGCGCCCGCGGCGAACAGCAGGAACTTGCCGGCGCCGGTGATCGAGCGCGTCTGGCTCACGGCCGCCAGGATCGCGCGCGGATCGGCCCGGCTCGAAACGACGTAAGTGCCCGCGGCCCAGTTGTGCATGGCGCGTTCGCCGAACATGGCCTGCTGGATATGGTGGAACACGCCGGGCAGGGCCAGGTTCAGGGGGAACTTCATCAGATGCCGCCACAGGGACCGCAACAGGCCGGGGCTCTGCCCGTCGCGCTTGACCACGCGCTGCTTGAACAACAGCTTGCCGGGCGAGCCGGCGCCCCACGCGTCCATCAAGGCGGGCAGCAGCAGGCCCAGCAGACCGGCCGCCAGGGTGAGCGCCTGGGGGCAGGGCTGTTCCCGCAATGCCTGGTAGCTCAGGGACGTGGCCCAGGAGAAGGCGAACATGGCCGCGATCATGGCGGCTGCGTCGGCCCCGCTCGCCGCCAGCCGCGACCAGATGCCGGGGATCACGGGCACGTTGGCGTGCGCCGCGCGCGGGGCCGCTGGCGCGGGCAAGGGCGCGTGGCAGCTGAAGCATTGGGTATGAGAGGCCGGATTCTGCCAATTGCACTGGGGGCACTGCATGATGCGCGTCTTATTCTGGTTGCCGTTCAAACGGAGAGCGTCCTGCGTCGCGCGGGTGGCCGCGCGATGGCCAGGCGCAGTGTATCGGACCCGTGTGGGTCTTGCTGGGGAAAACCCCGATCCCTGCCGCCCCGCGCAACGCGGGACACTTGCCGCCATGAAGCGTCCGTTGCCCGCCCCGTCCCATTCGCGCGATATCGATCCGGTTTCCCTGCGCCTGTTCCTGGCGGCGCTGGAAGAAGGCAGCCTGGCGCGCGCCGCGGCGCGCGAGAACATCGTGCCCTCGGCGGTCAGCAAACGCATGATCGAGATGGAAGAGGTCCTGGGCGTGCCGCTGCTGGCGCGCGACGTCAAGGGCGTGCAGGCCACGCCCGCCGGCCAGGCGCTGGCCGAGCATGCGCGGCGGGTATTGCAGCAGATGGAGCGCATGCACCGCGAGATGGCGGCCTTTGCCACCGGGGTGCGGGGGCGCATCCGGCTGGCGGCCAGCGTGGCGGCGCTGTCGGGTGACCTGCCGGCGCAGATCCAGTCGTTTCGCCGCGCCTACCCACAGATCGAGATCGCGCTGGAGGAAAGCACCACGCAGCAGGTCTTCCAGGAGGTGCTGCAGGGCCGCGCCGATGTGGCCGTGGGCTCGGACTTCGGCCACGATGGCCTGCGGGTGTTTCCTTGCGGCTATTGCGAACTGGCGGCGGTGGTGCCGGGACAGCACCTGCTGGCCGACAGCGAGATCCTGGACTATGCGCAGTTGCTGCCCTATGAGCAGATCGAGCTGAACCGCGATAACGGCATCAGCGCGGTGTTCGAGCAGGCGGCGCGCGAGGCCGGCGTGACGCGCCGCATCAGCGCTCGTGTCAGTTCGCACGAGACCATCTGCAATCTGGTGGCGCGCGGCATGGGCGTGGCGGTGGTGCCCATGTATCTGAAGCCGCGCCACGCCAGCCCGGATATCCGCTTCATCGCCCTGTCCGGGCCCTGGGCGGGCACGCCGTTGTGCATCGCGGTGCGCGAACTGGACGCGCTGCCACCCGCCGCGCGCGCCCTGTTGGCGCACCTGGGCGCGGCGCCGTGGCCCTAGCCTCGCGTTCCTAGGGCTAACCCGGACGTTCCGAAACGAGAATGCCCCGGTGCTGAAAGAGCGCTTTTCCCGCGCCCCCGCGCCCGCGATGATGGCTGCGTACCGCTCGGGCCCCTGGCGCCCGGGCCTTCGATCCACGGCGCAGGCCAGAGGAAAATGTCGATGACCGCAGCACCGGCTTCCCCCTTCATGAACCAGGACGAGCTGCCCTTGCGCGGCATCAAGGTGCTGGAACTGTCCCACATGATCATGGGACCGGCCGCCGGCCTGGCGCTGGCCGACCTGGGCGCCGAGGTGATCAAGCTGGAGCCGATCGACGGCGACCGCACCCGTCGCCTGAAGGGTTCGGGCAGCGGCTACTTTCCCGTTTTCAACCGCAACAAGCAGAGCCTGTCGATCGACCTGAAATCGGCCGAGGGCCAGGCGCTGGCGCGGCAGCTGGCGTTGCAGGCGGACATGGTGGTCGAGAATTTCCGCGACGGCGGCCTGGCGCAGTACGGGCTGGACTACGCCTCGTTGTCGGCCGAGAACCCGCGGCTGATCTATGTGTCGCTCAAGGGCTTCCTGTCCGGCCCCTACAAGCACCGCACCGCGCTGGATGAGGTGGTGCAGATGATGGGCGGACTGGCCTACATCAATGGCGGCGCGGACACGCCGCAGCGCGTGGCGGCGTCGGTCAACGACATCCTGGGCGGCACCTTCGGCGTGGTGGGCGCGCTGGCCGCGCTGCACGATCGGCATGTCACCGGGCGCGGCCGCCATGTGCGCTCGGGCCTGTTCGAGAACAACCTGCTGCTGGTGGCACAGTTCATCGCGCAGTACCAGCTGACCGGCGCCGCGCCCAAACCCTTCGGCGCCGAGCGCAAGCCGCCCTGGGGCGTGTACGACGTGTTCGAGACCGCCGATGGGCGGGTGTTCGTGGCCGTGGTGGGCGATGCCCAATGGCGCAATTTCGCGCAGAAATTCCTGCCGCCGGAATGGGCCGCCGATCCGCGCCTGGCCACCGCCGTGGACCGCGAGGCGGCGCGTTCCTGGCTGGTGCCGGGCGTGGGCGCGATCCTCAAGACCTGGAAGACCGACGAATTGTGCGCGGCGCTCGAGGCCGCCAATCTGTCGTACGGGCCGATCCGCCAGCCGCACGACCTGCTGCACGACGAGCACCTGAATGCCGGCGGCGCGCTGCTGGCCACGGCCCTGCCGGACGGCGGCGAAATCGCCGCGGCGGCGCTGCCGATCGAATTCGATGGCCTGAAAGCCGGCAAGCGCTTCGATCCGCCGGCCCAGGGGCGGGATACCAAAGCCATCCTGCGAGGCCTGGGGCTGGATGCCGCGCGCATCGAGGCCCTGCGCGCCGCGGGCGTGGTGCATTGCGAGGACAAGGCATGAACCGGCCGTAGAGCCGGTCCCCGTCGAGGCGGCGCCAGACCGCCAAGACATACACCAAAGAGGAGACTTTCCGATGATCCGCAGACTCTTGGCGGTGGCCGCGATGGCCGTCGCATGCGTGGCGCACGCGCAGGACTATCCCAGCAAGCCCATCCGCATCATCATCCCGTCCACGCCGGGCGGCGGCACCGATTACATCGGGCGCCTGATGGGCAACAAGCTGCACGAACTGAACGGCTGGTCGGTGGTGCCCGAGAACAAGCCGGGCGCGGGTACGGCGCTGGGACTGGCCGAGGCGGCGCGCGCGCCGGCGCAGGGCTATGACCTGGTGATCGGGCAGTCTGACAACGTCACGCTGATTCCGCTGTTGATGAAGGTGGCCTACGATCCGGTCAAGGATCTGGTGCCGGTGGCGCTGGTGGCCACCACGCCGATGGTGCTGCTGGTGTCCGACAGCTCGCCGTACAAGACCCTGCCGGAAGTGATCGAGGCCGCGCGCAAGGCGCCCAACACGCTGTCCTACGGCACCTCGGGCACGGGCGGCGGCGTGCATATCGCCATGGAAATGCTGCAGCACGAGGCCGGCTTCAAGATGCAGCACGTGCCGTACAAGGGCTCGGCGCCGGCGCTGGCCGACCTGATGGGCGGGCACCTGCAGTTCGCCGGTTCGTCGATCTCGTCGGCGGCCTCGTTGATCAAAGCGGGCAAGGTGCGCGCGCTGGCGGTGACTTCGCCCAAGCGCAATCCCGCGCTGCCCGACGTGCCGACCGTGGCCGAGCTGGGCTACAAGGATTTCAGCGTGGTGACCTACTACGGCGTGCTGGCGCCGGCCAAGACGCCGGCCGCGGTGGTGGCGCGCCTGAATGCCGATTTCAACAAGCTGCTGGCGCGCCCGGATGTGCGCGATGCGCTGGCCTCGCAGGGGCTGGAGGCCGATCCGGTGTCGTCGGAGCAGTTCGCCGCGCTGATCCGCTCGGACATCGGCAAGGCGCGCCAGACCATCGCCACCGCGGGCATCGTGGTGCAGCAATAGCGGGCGGCGCATTCGACCAGGAAAACGACATGGACCAGGCAGTGAGATTGTGCGAGGTGGGCCCGCGCGACGGGTTGCAGATGGCGCGCGGCATGATGGCCGCCGCCGACAAGCTGCGCTGGATACGGCAGCTGGCGGCCGCGGGCCTGCGCGAGATCGAGGTGGGCAGTTTCGTGTCGCCGCGCCTGGTGCCGCAGATGGCCGATACGGCGCGGGTGCTGCCGGAGGCTTTGGGCATCGATGGCCTGACCGTGTGCGCGCTGGCCTGCAACCTGAAGGGCGCCATCGCGGCGTATGAGGCGGGCGCGCACGTGGTCGCGATTCCCGTTTCGGTCAGCGACACGCACAGTCATGCCAATGTCGGCAAGGGCACGGACGCGCAGGTCGAGGCCGTGGCCGCGATTGCCGATTGGCTGCGGGCGCAGGCGCGGCCGGTGCGGCTGGACGTGGCGGTGGCCACGGCCTTCGGCTGCTCGATGGAAGGGGCGGTGCCGGTGCGCCGCGTGGCCCAGGTGGCCGCGGCGGTGATGCGCGCCGGCGCCGACGAGATCGCGCTGGCCGACACCGTTGGCTATGCCCATCCGGCGGGCGTGCGCGAGGCCGTGCGCGCCGCCCAGGATGCCGTCGGCGCGCGGCTGGTGAAGCTGCACCTGCACGACACCATGGGGCTGGGCCTGGCCAATGCGCTGGCCGGCCTGGATGAAGGCATCCGCGCGTTCGACGCCTGCCTGGGCGGGCTGGGCGGTTGCCCGTTCGCGCCGGGGGCGTCGGGCAATATCGTCACCGAGGATCTGGTGTTCATGCTGGAAAGCATGGGCTACCGCACTGGCGTCGACCTGCCGAGGCTGCTGGCCGCGCGCGCCTTGCTGGCGGCGTCGTTGCCGCAGGAGACTTTGCGCAGCGGCGTGGCGGCGGCGGGCATTCCCAAGACCTACGCCGCGTCCCCGGCCGCCTGAGCCACGGCCCGCGCCGGCGGTATTATGTGCCGTCCCCGTTCTGGCGGCTGGCCGCCGCGCGCCCATGGCTCTCGCTTCCACTGCGCTTCTCGATCGTCTGCTTGCCGATGGCGTCATCCGCCCGGATCATTACGAGGCCGCGCGCCAGCGGCTGGGCGACGCCACGGCGCAATCCTGGGCCTCGCTGGGCGAGGCGCTGTTCTGGCTGGTGGATGAGGGCATTGTGTCCGACGCGGATCTCGGGGCCATCGGCGAGCTGTCGGTGACCGAGGGCGCCTTTGCCGGCAATGCCACGCGCCGCCAGGCGCTGGCCGAGATGGATGCGCTGATGCAGCGCAAACTTGAAGAATACGAACGGCAGATCCGGCGGGCGGCCCTGAAGGCGGCCTTTCCCGGCCCACGTTGGGCCTGGCGCGGCGGCGCTCTCATCGCGGTGGCGGCCGTTGCATGGTACCTGTTCGCGCCGGCCTCGCCGCCGCGGTGCGATGACGCCGACGTGCAGAAGACGCTGCGCGCCAGCCTGTTCACTTCGCGCATCCAGCAGATGTCCCGCAATCCGCTGGCCGGCGGCGCCACGCCCGCCGATCTGTACCTGGCGACGTTTTCGGATGTGCAGGAGGTCGGTTACCTCAAGCCGGAGCGCTCGCGCGGATGCATCGCCACGCTCAAGGCCGGCGAGGCCAGCTCCGTCCTGGCCTACACCATCGGCCCGAATGACAAGGGCGAGATGATGATCGCCGGCGCGGATCCGCGCGTGGTCCGGGCCCGTTACGGCCAGCTCGGTGCCGATGGCAAGCCGCGCGCCGTCGGCCAGCCGGCGGGCGCGGCGCGACTGGCCGCCGCCTTCGAGCAGGGCGCGGCGGCTTTCGACGAGCTGACCCGGGGCGCGGCGCGCAAGGCCGCGTACGACCGGCAGCGCGAGCGCATGGGCCTGCCGCCGGAAACCGATACGCGCACCGTGCGCAATGTGCAGCCGCTGGGAGACTGCAAGGACCTTGGCGGCGGCCGGTGGTCATGCCGCCTGCAGGGCGAGTACCGCGACCGGCTGATGTCCGCCATCGGCCGCGCCGACTGGCAGGTGTTCGAAGGTGATTTCGAGTTCTTGCGGGAGGGCGACGCTTGGCGCGTGGGCGAGCCCTTCACGCGCCAATACATGGATGCGGTCGTGCGCGGCCGGGTCGCCGAATTGAAAGGTGACGAGGCGGCCGCGCGGCTCGAGCAGATCCAGCGTCAGCGGTCGGATGCGGTGGCGCCATCGACGGACGCGGCGCCGGCCGCGGCAGGTGGCCGCGAGCATCGCGGTGATGGCGCCGTGATCAACCAATGACGCGGGTCCGGGCCCTGGGGCGTGACGCGATTGAGGCCGCCGCCCGCCGATTGGGGGCCATGGCGCAAAAAAGGGGGCGGACGGATTCCTGGCGGAAGCGGTGAGATTCGAACTCACGAACGGTTGCCCGTTGCCGGTTTTCAAGACCGGTGCAATCGACCACTCTGCCACGCTTCCTGGTCCCGCACTGTACTGCGGAGGCGGCAATCCGGCCGCCAGGCAAACACTCTACCCGACGACAACGCGACTTGCCGTAAAGGGCGCAATAATAATCCATTTGCTGCGAAGGAGGCACGCGATGCACTGTGTAGAAATCTCCCGCCCCGGCGGCCCCGAGGTCCTGGTTCCCGCCGAACGCCCCACGCCCGAGGCCGGCAAGGGCGAAGTGCTGATCAAGGTCAGCGCCGCGGGCGTCAACCGTCCCGACGTGTTCCAGCGCAAGGGCAACTATGCGCCGCCCCCCGGGGCGTCCGACCTGCCGGGCCTGGAAGTGGCCGGTGAAATCGTCGGCGGCGACCTGGCCGGCAGCGGCCTGGCGCTGGGCGACAAGGTGTGCGCGCTGGTCGCGGGCGGCGGCTACGCCGAATACTGCGTCGCGCCGGCCGCCCAGTGCCTGCCGATTCCCAAGGGCCTGTCCGATATCGAAGCCGCCGGCCTGCCGGAAACCTACTTTACGGTCTGGAGTAATGTGTTCGACCGCGGCCGCCTGGCCGATGGCGAGATCCTGCTGGTGCACGGCGGCGCCAGCGGCATCGGCACCACGGCCATCCAGCTGGCCCGCGCCCTGGGCAACACGGTCTACGCCACCGTGGGCAGCGATGACCGCGCCCGCGCGGTCGAGGCCCTGGGCGCCGCGCGCGGCATCAATTACAAGACGCAGGACTTCGTCAAGGAAGTAAAGGACGCCACCGGCGGCCGCGGCGTCGACGTGATCCTGGACATGGTGGCCGGCGATTACATCGCCCGCGACATGCAGTGCCTGGCCGACGACGGCCGCATCGTCATCATCGCCCAGCTGGGCGGCGCGCAGGCCAATGTCGATACCAGCCAGGTCATGCGCCGCCGCCTGACCATCACCGGCTCCACCCTGCGGCCGCGCCCGGTGGCCTTCAAGGGCGCCATCGCCCGGGCGCTGCGCGAGCGCGCCTGGCCTCTGCTGGAGCAGGGCGCGATCAAGCCGATCGTGCACGCCACCTTCCCGCTGGCCCAGGCCGCCCAGGCCCACGCCATGATGGAAGGAGGCGAGAACATCGGCAAAATCATCCTGACCGTGTAAGAATCGCGCGGCGTTCGGCGCGGCGCCGCGCAACAGGATACAATCACGGGTTTCGCCTGGAATTATTTCCAGGCCAGCCCGTGGGCGGGTGCTTTTCCCCCGGGTTCACCCACTCTGACATTTGCGCCATGACTTCAGTCGAACACCGCGCCCGCCTCGTGCTGGGCAACTGGAAGATGCACGGCAACCTGGCCGAGAATGCCGCGTTGCTGACCGAACTGCGCGCCGCGGATGCCGCCAGCCATTGCGAAATCGGCGTCTGCGTTCCGTTTCCGTACCTGGCGCAGGCCGCGTCGGCCCTGACCGGCAGCGCCGTGTCGTGGGGCGCGCAGGACGTCAGCGCCCACGACAAGGGCGCCTACACGGGCGAAGTCGCCGGCGCCATGCTCAAGGAATTCGGCTGCCGTTATGCGCTGGCCGGCCACTCCGAGCGCCGCGTGCTGCACGGTGAAACCGACCAGATGGTCGCCGACAAGGCGCGTGCGGCCCTGGCCGCCGGCCTGACCCCGGTGGTGTGCGTGGGCGAGTCCCTGGCCGACCGCGAGGCCGGCAACACGCTGGCCGTGATCGAGCGCCAGCTCAAGCCGGTGCTGGCGCTGGGCGCCGAGGCCGTCTCGCGCATGGTGCTGGCCTACGAGCCCGTCTGGGCCATCGGCACCGGCCGCACCGCCAGCCCCGAGCAGGCGCAGGAAGTCCACGGCGCCATCCGCGCCGCCCTGGCCGCGCTGGGCGCGGCCCAGGTGCAGGTTTTGTACGGCGGCAGCGTCAAAGCTGCCAATGCCGCCAGTTTGTTCGCCATGACTGATATCGACGGAGCCCTGGTCGGCGGCGCGTCGCTCGTGGCCGAAGAATTTTTGCGAATCGCCGCCATCTAAGTTTCCGTTCCGGAGTCTGTAATGCCCTTGATGCTCAAACTTCTGCTGGCCGTCCAAGTGATCTCGGCGCTGGCTATCATCGTGCTGGTCCTGCTGCAGCAGGGCAAAGGCGCCGACATGGGGTCCGCGTTCGGCAGCGGCTCGTCGGGCAGCCTGTTCGGCGCCACCGGCGCGGCCAACTTCCTGTCGCGCGCCACCAAGTGGGCCGCGGTGGTCTTCTTTGCCTCCACGGCCGGCCTGGCCTATGTCAGCCACAAGGGCACCAGCGGCCCCGCCGTCGACTCCGGCGTGATGCAGAACTTCCCGGCCGACCGTTCCGTGCCGCAGGTGCCGGGCGCCGCGCCCGCCCCGCAGGGCGCCGGTGCGTCGTCGGTGCCGGGCGCCTCGTCCGTGCCGGGCGCGGCCTCGTCGGTGCCTGGCGCCGGTTCGGCCCCGGCTGCCAAGCCGGCGGACGCCTCGGTGCCGTCGGCGCCGGCCGCTTCGGGCGACAAGCCGGCTGAAACGCCGGCCAAGTAAGCCTCGACAGCATGAGAAAGGCCGGCGGATCGCCGGCCTTTTTTCTTGGTGGCGCCGCAGCGGCGCCGGTTGGCGGGGCGAGGATGCGTTCAGGCGCCCGGCAGCATGTGGCGCGCCGACACCGCCAGGATGCGTTCAGCGGATTCGCGCAGCTGGCGCGCTTCGCGGTAGGCCCGCAACGACAAGACGGCGTCGTAGCGGCGCGAACTGCGCGGGCCGGCGAGCAGCGTGGGGCGACGAGCCAGAATGGGGGAGATCAGACGTTGCATGGTGGAACCTTTCTACGGGCCTGAGGCCCTGTTGTGTATGGCTGGCATCGTAAGCCGGCCAGGCATGCGCGCCAACGAATTCCCTTTCATATGAATATCCGGAGGAAATTCCCCGGGAACAACCCCGGGTGTGCGCATGAGGATGCCAGTATTGCCGGGCGACATGACAGATTGATGCCAGCGGCCGTCGCGCTTGTAAGGGCTTGTTGCCCGAGCGGGAAGGGCGTGTCCGGCAGCGGCGGGGTGAGCGACGTGCCGGGACGAATTGACGCGAAGCGGCAATTGCGTGGTAGAATGTTCGACTTTCCAGGAAAGCACTGCTTTTCTGAGAAGCCGACGTGGTGAAATTGGTAGACACGCTATCTTGAGGGGGTAGTGGCGAAAGCTGTGCGAGTTCGAGTCTCGCCGTCGGCACCAAGTATTTGAAAACCGTTGAACTCATATAATCAATAACGTTCAATTTCAACGGGTTGCGGGAATGGGCTGAAATCCGTTGACTGCGAAAAATCAACTTTTCGCAGTCAACGGCCCCAAATTGGCCCCAGGCAATGCCCCACACATGGCGAGCATCCAGAAGACAGCGAAAGGCTACCGGGCACAGGTCAAAACCCTTGGCGTCAGAGACAGCCAAGTGTTTCCCACGCGGCGCGAGGCCGTCGAGTGGGGCGCCCGCCGCGAGCTCCAGATCAAGGAAGGCAAGACTAAGCACCCAGGAGAGCTCCACACGCTCCTGGAGGCGCTACGGCGCTATGCCGAGGAGGTCTCCCCCACTAAACGCGGTGAGCGCTGGGAGGCCGTCCGCCTGGCCGCGTTTGAAAAGCCCAGCTATCGACTACCGTTGGATCTGCCCATCGTCGACGTCACGCCACAGCACGTTGCAGACTTTCGAGATGTTCGCGGGGCGAAACTCAAAGACTCATCGGTGTTGCGAGAGCTAACACTCCTCTCGTCCGTTTTTGAAACGGCGCGCCTGGAGTGGGGGTGGGTGAAGCACAATCCTTGCAAGGATATTCGCAAGCCGCGCGAAGGCAAACACCGTGAGCGCGTGATTCTCTGGTGGGAGCTGCGGAAGATTTTCCGCAAGATGGGGCATCGGCCGCGCGCCCAGCGTATCGAGACGGTAAGTCAGGCCGTGGCGCTTGCGACGTTGACGGCGCTGCGTACCGGGATGCGTGCCGGCGAGCTATGCAGCTTGACCTGGTCGGCAGTGTACGAGGCGCACGCGCACCTGCCGGTAACCAAGAATGGAGAATCGCGAAACGTGCCGTTGTCTCGGCGCGCGCTCGAGCTTCTTGAGAGAGCAAAGGGGTGGGATGACGAGCGGGTGCTGGGCCTGACCACGGCCACGCTTGATGCCTTGTTCCGAAAGTACCGGGCTCGAGCGGGCCTCGAGGGCTTCACCTTCCACGATACGCGGCACACCGCGGCGACCATGTTGGCCAAGAAATTGCACATCCTGGATCTGTGCAAGATGTTTGGTTGGAAGGACCCCAAAATGGCGATGGTCTACTACAACCCGCACGCGTCGACCATCGCCGCCCTGCTTAACTAATTGAGCTTGAGATAGCGCCGGATCTCGGCGCCGGTGATGCGGCCATCCACGACGTTGATCTTGCCCTCGAGGATGCGCTTCTGCAGCGTGTTGTAGCTGATGCCCAGGCGTGCGCATGCGTCTTTGAGGTGGTACAGCGTTAGATCCTCAAACGCGATGTGCGCGCCACGTCGAGCCGCCTCCTCGAGCAGTTCTCGGAGCTGGGCTTCATGCAGCGTGACCATTGCCGCCTCCGGTTTCATCGTTTGCGCTGGCCAGGACGCGGAACTCAATCACCCATACCCAGGGATTGGCCCTCCAGGAGTCGGCGCCGTGGAGCTGCCCCCACAGGTGTTGATATGCGCGTTTGTACCCATGGAGCCGCTCGCGGACTGTGGGGCCTTCGCCGCGCCGTTCATTGCAGGTGCGAAGGCTGCGATTGAATTCGAGTCCGCTATGGCGGACGTCCGGAAGGTCGTCGATTTTGACAGCCCAGCGCAGTTCAAGCAGATGGGCGACGACGTGATCCGTATGTCGACTCGGTTGCCGATGGCGGCGAAGGACATCGCGGCGATCGTCGCAGCCGGCGGGCAAGCGGGCCTAGCCCGAGGCGAGCTTACCCGATTTGCCGAAGACGCAGTAAAGATGGGTGTTGCCTTTGACAGTACGGCGGAGGAGTCGGGCGCGATGATGGCCAAATGGCGAACGTCGTTCCGACTGACGCAAGATCAGGTTGTGGGCCTGGCTGACAAGATCAACTACCTGAGCAACAACGGCCCGGCATCGGCTAAGCAAATCGCCTCGATCGTCACGCGCATTGGACCGCTGGGCGAAGTTGCAGGTCTGGCGTCAGGTCAGATAGCGGCAATGGGAGCCACCCTTGCGGGCATGGGCGTGCAGGAGGAAGTGGCCGCAACCGGCATGAAGAATTTCATGCTCACGCTAACGTCCGGGGCGTCTGCTACCAAACAGCAACAGCAGGTTTTCAAGGCGTTGCGTATGGACGCCAAGAAGGTCGCGGTCGACATGCAAAAGGACGCCCAGGGGACGATTGTTCGCATCCTTACGGCCATCAGCAAGGTTGACAAGACCAAGCAGGCCTCCGTGCTGCAGACGCTGTTCGGGCGCGAGTCGATTGGCGCGATCGCGCCGATGTTGAACAACCTGGATCTTCTTAAGAAGAACTTCGCGAACGTCGGTGACGAGACCAAGTATGCCGGCTCAATGAGCAAGGAGTACGAGGCTCGGGCGGCAACGACTGCGAACAACATCCAGCTGTTGCAAAACCGAGTGGTAGCGGCCGGCAACGCGATCGGGTCAATTCTGCTCCCGCCCATCAATGGATTTATTGGTGCGGTAGGGCCGATGATTGACCAGATCGCGGTGCTTATCCAGGCCAACCCGTGGCTGGTCAAAGGGATTCTCGGCGCTGCGCTGGCGTTTGGTGCAATCCGAGTCGCGATGGTCGGCGCCGCTGTTGCGATGCGAGTGCTCAATGCTGTCGTGGGAATGAGTCCGCTTGGTCTTGTTGTTCGAGGTATGGCGCTGGCTGCTGGCTTTTTGCTTGCGAACTGGGAGACGGTCGGCCCGTGGTTCCGCGAGCTTTGGACCAACATTGCCGCGTGGGGTGATTCCGCGTGGAAGGGGATTCAGGGTGTTTGGTCGACCGTGAGCGGTTTTTTTGACGGTCTCTGGACATCGCTTGTGACGGGCGCGGAAGGCGCGTGGGAGGGACTCAAGGGGGCATTTCTAAACGCCACTCCGCTCGGCCTGGTTATGAAGAACTGGGAGCCTTTGGTGGACTGGTTTAAGGGCCTTTGGGAGAGGGTGAAAGGTTACATCGAGCCGATCACTGGCGGCTTGCAATGGCTCAAGGAGAAGTTCGGCGGCATCTTTGGAGGAGGCGACAAGCCGGCCGCGGCGCCGGCGCAGAGTGTCGCGTCTTATGAGGCTGCGCGGGCCGGTGGCGGCGCTGCGGGAATGGCGCTGGGTGCAGCTGCGCAGCAACCTGCCAAGCTGGACGGTGACCTTCGGATCCGCTTCGAGGGAGCGCCGCCCGGGATGCGCGTCGAGCAGGCGCAGACAAATCAATCAGGGCTGAGCGTTACGCCGTCGGTCGGCTAATCCACTCGCTTATGAGGTGATGGGCCAAGCGCAGAACTGATAGATCGAGTGGCAATTGGTGGACCTGCGGGGCAGCAGTAGTGTGATCTATCAAGTTCTGCTCATATGGTATGCAGTGCGAATAGTGCACTAAGTAACTGCTGCGAATTTCGTTGTGATCAAAACAGCTAACAACTGCACGGTGAAACAGGAAGAGTGATGACAGATTCGATTTCTTTGTATTGTCCGGTACGGCCGCCAACAGATGATGTTGGCCGACTGCCCTACAGTGGGCAGATCGGCTTCGACCAAGATGGAGTGTTGGGACGAGTTCGAGGAGAGGCTGTTAGGGTGCCTTCGCCCTACACCAAGGCCGAGTTTAAGATTCGTTCTCACCTTGATCAAAGTCGGCGACTTTGTGGCTATATCGTGGAGCTAAATCCGCCTGCCTGCCTCATTGGGCACAACTTGCTGCTAGCGAATAGCGCTTACCGTGGCAGTGTGGCGGCGTTCGAGCTTCTGTTGAAGTGGTTGGAACAGGCAGGGGTTGAATCAGATGCATTGAGCCGATTGTCTTTTGACACAGTGCGGATTTCTTCCGTGACACCCACGTTTTTGGTCGATTGCGGGAGTCACGAATCAGCCCTTGGAGTCCTAAAGCAATTTGAGGATCACGCAGTTGCTGTGCTCAATGGGAAGAACAGTCTTGTTCCTGAGGGAAAGAGAGATCCGGTTGTCTACTCCGTAGGAAGTGGGTCTGCCCCAACGGTGTACATAAAGCAGCGGGAATTTCAGATCAAGGCATACGTGAAGACGAATAGAGTGCCGGCCAAGTCCCATCGAGAGTTTCCGTCTAAACGCGTGGAAGAACTGGTCATCTCTAAGGCTAAAAGCTATCTTCGCGTCGAAGTGGAGCTCTTTGGCAAGTGGCTAAACCAGAACTCTCTCGAGCGTCCTCACGAATGGGTGACCACCCGCGCAGGAGAGGACACGGGGGCCGATCCCTATGCTTGCGTCTTTCAACTCGTTCGAAAAGTACTTAGGTTGGATGAGAAGTTCCGCCACAGAACTCCACGTTCGGTCGATTTGATGCAACTCGGTGCTGCTGATCGAGATCTGGTTTCCGCCCATTTAGTGGGGGCTGATTTGCGTACTCACCAGAGTGTTTTATTGAAGGGATGTAGGTTGCAGCAACAAAAGTACTTTTCCGCCCTTCGGGCTAGGATTCTCAAGAGACTCCGAATCGATATCGATATGCCGTGGAGAATTCAGTCCCGCATGGTGTCTCCCGACTTGCCATTCTTGCTGTCGTATCCGGGGATGTTCGAGCCGCCTGCGATGTTGGCTGACTACGTTTTCTGCAGGCAAAACGCTGCTCTAATGTCTCGTACTGCATTAGTTGGTCGTTAACGGTCTCTTGATGTAGATTGCGATACGACCTATTGGCTCGCCCGTTCGCGAGATGTTCGAATTTTTCTCGACGCTGGGCGATGTGTCATCAAACAGTCGCAATCGCTATGTACTTTTTCGTGATTGCACGCTATCCAGGTGGAGTCGCCAGGTGTCCGATCATGGAGAGGAAGTCGTTGCCGCACGACAGCAGGGCGTCGAAATACCGGTAGCCCAGTACGTTCGTATGTCTACGGACCACCAGCAGTATTCAACGGACAATCAGGCTGCGGCCATAGCGATCTATGCGGCGCAGCATGGAATGCGGATTGTTAAGACATACGAGGATTCAGGAAAAAGTGGCCTGAATCTCAAAGGCCGAAGCGGATTGCAGGCGCTTCTGCGAGACGTCAAGCAGCCCTCTCCCGGCTTCGAGGCTGTGCTGGTTTATGACGTCAGTCGGTGGGGGCGATTTCCCGATCCGGACGAAGCGGCCACCTACGCATACACCTGTAAGAGCCATGGCGTCGAGGTGATCTATTGTGCTGAGCCGTTTCGAAACGATGGTTCTCTACCGTCAACGGTGCTTGTCAACCTCAAGCGAAGCATGTCGGCAGAATTCAGCCGGGAATTGGGCGTTAAAGTGTTCAGTGGCGCTTGTACTTTGGTTCGCCACGGCTACCGTCAGGGAGGCCCGGCCGGCTTCGGACTACGCAGGCAACTGATTGACGAGCAGCACAATGTCAAAGGGCTGCTATCCCGCGGCGAAAAGAAGAGCATTCAGACCGACCGTGTCGTACTTGTGCCAGGCCCCTCCGACGAAGTGGCTGCTGTACTACGTATCTACCGCATGTTCTTGGAAGGCGGTATGCCGGAGCGTGTCATAGCATCTGTTCTAAACCGCGAAGGTACGATGTCTGATACTGGCAGGCCGTGGACGCGAGGCACGATCCATCAGATTTTAACGAACGAGAAATATATAGGGAACAACGTCTACAACCGGTCTTCCTTCAAGCTGAAGATGGAGCACGTGCGCAATCCACCAGCTCAATGGGTTCGTTGTGATGGCGCTTTTGAGGGTATCGTCCCGGCTGCGATTTTTACGCAGGTGCAAGCCGTGATCGCTGCTCGGTCGCGTCATTTAGATGACGGGCAGATGCTGGATATTCTTCGCCAGGCCCTGACGCGATACGGCACTCTCTCTGGCATCCTAATTGATGAGGATGAGGAGGCTCCTTCAAGCTCTGCATATCGCAGCCGGTTTGGTAGCCTGCTCCGGGCATATAGCCTCATCGGCTATACCCCCCGACGCGACTACGCTTATCTCGAAATCAACCGGGCTTTGCGACGTAGGCATCCCGAACTGATGGGCGAAATCTCCGCCGGCATATCACGTGCGGGGGGCTGGGCAGTACGCAGCCATGAGACCGACCTGTTGACAGTCAATGGGGAATTCACAACTTCATTGGTTATCGCCCGTTGCAAACCTACAGCAGCAGGGATGTATCGTTGGATGGTCCGATTTGATGCAGGGCTATATCCCGACATCACGGTAGTTGCACGCATGGCTCCGTCCAATATTCATGCCCGCGATTTCTACATTCTTCCAGCAATCGACTTCTCGGCCGAGAATCTTCCAACACTTGAAAACAACGGATTTAATCTGGATGCATACCGGGTGGATACGCTGGACAGTTTCTATCTGTTAGCTGGGCGCACGCCCCTTTTGGAGGCAGCATGACGAAACCACCGTCGCAGGTCGAGATGATTCCAATCGCCGAGATAACTATTGCCAATCCTCGAGTGCGAAATCAAAAAATACACAAGACTATTACCGAAAGCATCGAACAAGTCGGCCTGAAACGCCCCATCACAGTTCGAAGGGTTGCTCCAGAGGAAGGGCCACTTCCTTACGCCTTGATCTGCGGTCAAGGACGATTGGAATCATGCACATTGCTGGGCCAGATGGAGATCGCGGCACTTGTGCTGGACGTTGACGAAGAGACCGGCCACGTCATGAGTATCGTGGAGAACGTAGCACGTCGCACGCCAAGGGCAGTAGAAACCATGGAGCAGGTCCGCGTGCTCAAGCAACGCGGCTATAACGACGCAGAAATCGGAGCCAAGCTTGGTTGTACAGCATCGTGGGTCAACCATGTTGCCAACCTTCTCGAACGAGGTGAAAAGCGCCTGTTGGCGGCTGCGGAAGCTGGGCATATTCCGCTACATCTAGCAGTGAGCATTTCGCGGGCCAATGACAGCGACGCCCAGCAACTACTGCTTGATGCGTATGAGAGCGGCGAACTCAAAGGCCGTAAGGTAACCGTTGTGCGCAGGATACTTGAGCAGCGCGCCCGTAGCGGGAAGCAGGGAAAGAACGCTTTTACGAAGGCCCCCGCCCGGAAGCCCATGACACCGGATGAGCTTACAAAGCTATATAAACGGGAGGTCGAAATGCACAGACGGATTCAGAAAAAGTCGGAGTTCGTGCAGCAGTCGCTTGTTTTATCCCGACAGATTTTCAAGGAGCTGTTTGCAAACAAGGACTTCTGTGCTTTGCTGAAGCGCGAAAAGCTTACCAGCGTTCCACAACCATTGGCTGACTTGCTGCCACGCGGAGGGTTGGGCCGATGACGAGGGTTCATCGGCAGTCAATTCGCCTCGGATTCGAGCGGGATTGCGTGAACATTCCCCTTGAAAAAATTCTCTTTCCCGTCCATCTACCCGCAGGCATTAAAGAATCCGTCGCCTATAAACAAATCCTCAGTTCGGTGACGGCAATTGGCTTGGTTGAGCCCGTTGTGGTGGCCGTCAGCCGCGGTGGGGGAGGCATGTTCATCGCTTTGGACGGGCGCATGAGAGTAGAAGCGCTGCGTGATTTGGGCAAGGAGCATGCATTGTGCCTAATTTCGACTGATGATGAGGGCTACACTTACAACAAATGGGTTAATCGCCTTTCCGTGGTGCAAGCTCATCGCATGATCGTACGTGCTGCCGAGCGCGGCGTTTCTATCGAACAATTGGCGAATGCGCTTGATGTATCTCCAGGGGCCATCCGCGCACGATTCAGGCTGTTGGACGGCATTTGCAGCGAGGCCGTAGCGATTTTGGCGGACAAGCCAGCGACGTATGGCATGTTTCGCATTCTTAGGCAAATGAAACCCTTCCGCCAAATTGACGTAGCTCAGGCCATGGCTAACCTGGGCAATTATTCGATCAAGCTGGCCACCGCTATGTTGCAAAACACTCCGACAGACCAACTCGTGGAGATAGCAGCGGGCAAGGCCAGGTCGAGTACTCCCTCCGATACGCTTCAACGCCTGGAGCGCGAGCTTGCCGCCATGCAGGCTGACACCCGACTTCTCGAAGAAGGCTATGGGCCTGCCAGCCTGCAACTAGAGATCATCAAGACTCACATCGGGGCCACGTTGATAGAGAATGCAGCGGTCGTGCGGTGGCTAGCCAAGAACCACCCTGAATACTTACAGCAACTCCAGCGCATTGCTGACATCAAGGAACTGCCAACACGGTAACTTAGCGGAACTTGTAAGGAGTGTAGGCAGTCAAGTACGCGTATTGACCCGTGTGCACGAGATGTCTGTGGTCGAGTTCGATTTCCATGGGCTAGGTAGCCATCTCGCGCGTTCAGCGATGGGAGAAACACGCCTTACGTGATACTCCATGCAGTTAACAAAAGCGATCGGTCGTTGTCGCTGACTAGCGATAATGGTGTGTTTTCGCTGCATAATACTTGGCTTCGAGAAATATGACATCGGCAGCATATACCTGCCTCCTAGTCAGTCTGAACCACATGAAGTACTCATTGCTGGCTGTTTCCTTGACTACGCTGACGAGAACATGTGGGGGCAGGGCCGGCGTCCGCTTCGCCGAAGCGGACCTCCTGGGCGGGGTGGCGTAGGGCGGCTTTGGCTCTTGAGATCTGCGCGCCTCTAGTCTAGGACGAAGCGACAAGCGCTCGCTCATCTGTAGCGCCTCAAATGCTGGTAGTCTTATCGCTGATTTGCGCTAAAATACTGGATAAATGAACAGTATTCAGTGGGCCATGGCTAGGGCGTTCGCCCGTGCCGTGGCTTTTGTCATGAACGGCAGCGGTCACAGGATGGCCGCTCCTCAGAAAGAGATTCCCAGATGGCATACGAGCAGATGACACGCGGAGATTTGATCCGCTTGCTCGAACAGTACGATGTTGAGCGCGCGGAGGCCGGCAAGGATGGCATCATCATGTCGTACACGGGCCGTACGGCACCCTGGCAGATCATTCGCCAGGTCAAGCCTAAACTCACGAAGATCAATCAACGCGCCTCGGTGGGAGAAGGGCAAGCCCAGGGTCAGAACATCATCATGGACGGCGAGAATCTGTCTGGCATGGTGACTCTCTACAAGTACCGCGGCCAAGTTGATCTGATCCTTACGGATCCCCCCTACAACACGGGCGAGGACTTTCGCTACAACGACAAGTGGGACAAGGACCCTAACGATCCCGAATTGGGTGAACTGGTGCCGAAAGAGGACGGTTCGCGCCATTCCAAGTGGCTACGGTTCATGACGCCGAGGCTATGGATGATGCGCGACATGCTGAAGCCAGGTGGCGTCATCGCGATCTGTATCGACCACCGCGAATTGTTTCGTCTGGGCATGCTCATGGACGAGATTTTTCGTGAAGAGAATCGCGTTGGCATCATCAACTGGCAAAAGGCCTATTCCCCCAAGAGTGATACGGGCGGCAACAAGGGGGGGCTATCTACGGCCACTGAGTACGTGCTGGTCTATGCCAAGGAGTTGGAGAAAACGAAGACCAGGTTGTTGGAGCGCACTGCAGCGATGGATGCGCGATACCAGACAACAGTCGACGGTGACCCGCACGAATGGAAGTCAGGCGATGCTTCCGGTCCTAACGCCTCCACCCATCAAAAAATGGTCTACGGCATCCAAAGCCCGTTCAATGGCAAGATTTTTTATCCGCCCGAGGGGCGCTGTTGGGCAAACGAGAAGCGGAGCATGAAGGCGTGGCTCGAGCAATGGGGCTCCGACTACCAAGAGAAGTGGATTGACGACGGCAATGAGGTTACCGAGAAGGCGTCTGGAAACACCGTACAAGTGAGGGCGTTGGTCTTAAAAGGGACGAAGTTTGAGAATGGTGTCTGCGTGTCTAGCGACACCATTCTGGCTCGGGCGCGTGCCAGTGCGCAGGAGAAGCTGGCGGCGGGTACTTGGCCACAACTCTATTTTGGTCAGTCGGGTGAGACTGGCCCGCAGTTGAAGCGCTATCTCAAAGACGTGAAAAAGGGCAAGATGCCCATGACGTACTGGGCCGACGAAGACTATGACATTCCGTTGGAAATCGGTACCCAATCGTGGGATCACGAGGAGTCAGGCCACAGCCAAACCGGCGTGACGGAACTGGATGCAGTTGTCGGCAAGGGCCACAATTTCAAGACGGTTAAGCCATTGAGGCTTATGTCGAAAATAGTTCAACTCTGGTGCAAGCCTGATGGCATCGTTCTAGATCCATTTGCTGGTTCTGGGACGACGGGCCATGCCGTGTTGGAGTTGAATAAGGTAAGCGGGGCATCGCGTCGCTTTATCCTCATTGAGCAGGGCAATGACGCGAAAGGCGATCACTACGCCAAGTCGTTGACGGCAGATCGTGTGCGCCGCGTGGTCAAAGGCGACTGGAAGTCGGGGCGACGGGAACCGCTGGGTGGTGGTTTCCAGTTCATTGAGTTGAAGCGCCAACAAGTGGATGCGGCGGCGGTGAATGCTTTGCAGCGGGAGGAAATGATCGACCTGCTCTTGACGAGTCATTGGGAAAAATCCGACCGCGCCAAGATTTCACTCACGCGCTTTATGCCGGAGTCAGAGAGCCGCCGCTTCCTCTTCGCCACTAATGCGCGCAACGAGGGTTTCTTCTTGATTTGGGACGGGGCTGAAAAACCGTCAGACCTGGACCGAGGGACATTCAAAGCTATCGTCGAAGAGGCCAAGAAACATGGCCTTATGGATCGGTATCATGTCTACGCATCGGTGGCGACCTATTCAGGGCGCACTGTGGAGTTCTACAAGATACCCGATCGGGTGTTGGAGCACATTGGCTTCAACACGCGGGCAGACGCATACAACAACGATAGTGAGAACGAACAGGGATGAAAGAGATCAAGTTCCAGAATGACGCGGCGGTTCAGATTGCGCGCCGTTACGCGTTCTTCGCTAATCATGAGCAACGTGGCTACACCCGTAGGTCCGCCGATCCATTCTTTCAAGCCCTTGGCGCTCTGACCGGAGCCGGCAAGACGCCGATTCTCGCGGAGACGGTGACTCTGATCCGAAACGAACTTCGGGGTGAACCTATTGTGCTTTGGATGTCCAAAGCGCGATCGGTGGTGACGCAAACTTTTAACAATTTCAACGGGGGGAAGTATGCTCCGTTGATCGAAGGCTTTCAGGTTTGTGCCATCAAGGATTTGCACCCGAAGATGGTCGAGGACGGCGGGACGCCGCTTCTGGTATTGACGACTACGGGCCTGTTTAACAACAAGGATCAGGCAGAAGGCGACTTGCGGGTATATCGCGCAGCTCAGGACAGCCAAGGCGGAAAGTCGATGTGGCAACGCCTTATCGACCGTCATGATGGACAGCATCGGCGCCCACTTATTATTGTCTATGATGAAGCACACAACCTGTCCGAACAGCAGACAGAGATTTTGCGAGAATTGCAGCCGGAGGCGTGGTTGTTGGCGAGTGCCACCATCAAGTTGCCAGCGAAATTCCACGATCTGGTGATTCAGCCGACCAAAAGTTGGGTGGCTCGATGCGCGAGCGATGCAGAAGCATTTGAGTCGTTAAACGCAGCCAAGAGCGGTGCGCCCGATGCTGACGCCTGGATGACTACCTTGGTGGACAGTCAAAAGGTAGTGGACGCAGAGTTGGTCAAGAAGGCTATCAATTTCGATGGCACCACTGCGCCCATGGAAACTTGCCTTGACAGCCTGATGGAGCGCCTTGATGTGATTCAGAAGGAAATTGCAGATCGAGGGTTGCGCATTAAGCCCAAGGCGATCTATGTCTGCAAGACCAATATTGCGGATGATGGGTTACCCGACGATCCAACTAAGCCGTTTAATCTGCGGCAAGCTCCTCCCATTCGTATTTGGCGCTATTTGGTGGAATCCAAAGGCATTGCGCCCTCTAGCATCGCCATCTATTCCGATCTCAAGTTCTCGGATGGCAATAAGCCTGACGAGGTGGTGCATTTCTCGAAGGGCGATGACGACTTCGATAGGTTCCATGAGGGCGGCTTTCAGCACATCATCTTCAACTTGTCGTTGCAGGAAGGCTGGGACGATCCGGAGTGCTACCTAGCCTACGTTGACAAGTCTATGGGCTCATCGACCCAGGTTCAACAAGTCATCGGGCGAGTGTTGCGTCAACCGCATGCGACGCACTACAACAGCGAGGTGTTGAACGCTGCTCATTTCTTCTTACGCGTCGACAAAAAAAGCGTGTTTACGCAGGCGCTTGATCTGGTAAAAGCGAAGCTAGACCAGGAAGGCGCGCCCATTTCTATATCGTCTTCCTTCTCCAGTGGTACGAGCCCCGCCGCCGCGGAAGTTCTTCCTCGAGATGATGTATCTGCCTCCATTCATAGCATCTACGTGCTTAAGGAAGAGGCCAAGGCGGTGGCAGATCAACTATTGAGTCAGTTCTCCACCTACATCGAGGGAAGCGTCGATGCCATCGGCACTGCCGAAAGTACGAGAGCAGTAATCGACGTGACAGACAAGACAGGGGCAACTGGAGAACCGGACTGGATAGACGGGGGGCAAACCAATCCGGTTCGATTGCGTTGGCTATTATCTCTGGCTGTACGTTCTTGTGCTCCGCAAGCCAGTAAGATCATCGTCGCTAGTGACCCGAAGTTCGACGTCCGTGTTCAGGTTCGTAGCAATGCTGAAGTTGCCGTGAGAGAACTGGCCGAGAAGATCGCAGCTGCCTACTATGAGCACTCTGAATTGATCTATGAGGATAGCGATCCGTTTGTCTTCGGTCCCATGCGGGTAGTAAAGGAAGGAGCGATGAGCTTCACCAATAGTCTCTATCCACATTACGGAAAGATGGGAGCCGAAGAGGCGGCGTTCGCCCGTGGATTGGATGCAGCGAACGTGACCTGGCATCGCAACCCGGTGTCAGGCGGCTACTCCATCCCTTTGTTGACGCCAGGAGACACGGCAAATTTCTTCCCAGATTTCTTGGCATGGAAGGGCAATAAGGTCTATGCCATAGACACCAAGGGCAGACATCTGTTGACTGATGCACTGCTGCGCAAGATGTTCGACATCAGCGATGGGGAGAAGAACCGCATTCACGTGCGTTTTGTCGTGAAAGGTAAACAGGATTCACTCAACGGTCGGACCCTATCAAAAGAGGGATACACAATCTGGCGGGTAAAGAACAATCAAACGGTGGCTGTCTACAAGGACACCATGGCGAAGACTGTGGCTGAGTGTTTAAAGTAGTTCAACCTTGGCGAGAGATTACCGCGTTGGCCTAGGGTACGTTCTTCGAACGAGCTATTCATATATAAGGTCCTGCCATTGCTCGGCAAAGTTACGTGAAGGGCGTTGATAGCCTCAGGGGGCAAAGCATCAATCTATTATTAAAGCAGAGAAGGAATTCTTCGTCTTTCCAACGGGCGGATGTACCGCGCTAACGTGGCCGTGGACCGGTGCCCGGTCTGTTGCTGAATCTGAAATGGTTGTAACCCAGCCATCGCGGCGGCAGTGACATATCCTGCGCGCAAGCTATGGCCTGCGACGAGAGTCGCATCTAAGCCAGCCCGCCGATATGCGGCCTTGACAATCAGCGCTACAGACTGGCTGGTAAGTGCGCGGTCGCTGATAGTGTCGTGACGGGTGACACGTCGAAATACATACCCGAAGTCTATGCCAGCTAACGCCTTCCACTGTTCCAACGCGGCGACCGGGCATCTAGTGCCTTTGGCTCTTGGAATGAAGATGATTCTTCCTGCGCCTTCTTGATCCGTCTTGGAACGGTGGAGCATAATCTCAATGCCTTCATTGATCATCGAAATGTCTTCGCACCGAATGGCGACTAGTTCTGAGCGCCGGAATGCACCGGCGAAGCCGATTAGCAAAACGGCTCTGTCCCGTGCAGCCTTCATTGGCTTTTGTTGATCAATCAAAGCAAGCAGTTCCAATAGCTCGTCCTTGACGAGCGCTCGGACGCGACGCTGCGCGGTCCCTAAGGTTCTACGTATGCCCTGCATTGTCTGACGTACGATGACGTGGACAGCTGGCGACGTCAGGTTTCGATCCTGATGGGCACGGTGGATCCCGACGAGCCGCCGTTCTATGGTCGCTACAGCCAAAGTTGCCGCTAGCTTTGCCAAATATGCGGATAGCTGTTGCGGCGTCGCCGGCAGCTTTCCACCGTTCGCCAAAAAATGAGCTAGATCAGCCGCATAGGCTTTCTTCGTCGCGGCCGATCGGGCAGCATCAATGTAATGCTCTGCCGTCATCGACACGGCAGTATTCGCGGGAACGCTTCGAGAGGGCTTGGAGGCATTAGTCTTTGATGCCGTGGCGGAAATTTTGCTGGTGGTTTTCATGGTCGGAATGAAGTCCTCGTGGATAGTGCCCGATTGACGTCGGGAAGCTGGGCGAAGGGGAGCCAGGTCATGGGGCGTAATCAGCCAGATGGGATCGACAAGCGATAGAGAGCTCGTGGATATACAGGAGTACCTGCCCTAGATCGGCAAGTAGCGCACCAACACTTGCAATCGACTGTCGTAGCGCGGCGGCATCGCCTGCATCATTCAGTGGGACACAGGCGAGAAGCACGCCAAGCCCCGCGATGCCTTGATGCAGGCAATCGAGCGTGAGGTCTAGTTGTGAGGCCAATGCCAGCAGGACTTCAGGATCTGCCTCTGCGAAGTCGATACGAGGATCTGCAGTCTTTGGCAACAGGCAGAGCATTGAGCAAAGGTCACGCAATGGGGCCCGATGCGTAGCTGATTTGCCAGAATTTTGGTTCGAGCCCACGTTCAATATTCCTTTGGCAGCAGGAGCGTCGTAGCGGACCTGTCGGCCTCGGTGATGATCCATAGCTGTCAACGCCGGTTGAAAATTGACCCACTTTCGTCGGAATCGTCGGAGTAAAACTGACCCACCCCGGCGTTCAAAAACCTAGTTCCTGATCTTGATGTTTCCTGCTTTGCGCTTGTCCTTGAGCCGGTAGCTTTCCCCGGCAATCTGCACGATATGGGCGTGGTGCAGCAGGCGGTCGAGCAAGGCGGCGGTCAGCGTCTGATCCTCAGAGAAGCACGAGGCCCACTGGCTGAAGGGCAGATTGCTGGTGACGATGATGCTGGTACGCTCGTAGCGCTGGGCCACCACGTTGAAGAACAGGTTTGCTTCCTCGCGCCCGAAGGGCAGATAGCCAATCTCATCGATCACCAGCAGGCGCGGCCCGATGA
This sequence comes from Achromobacter ruhlandii, assembly GCF_002082135.1. Classification (NCBI taxonomy): domain Bacteria; kingdom Pseudomonadati; phylum Pseudomonadota; class Betaproteobacteria; order Burkholderiales; family Alcaligenaceae; genus Achromobacter; species Achromobacter ruhlandii. The sequence goes on along the minus strand of NZ_CP017433.1, from coordinate 5,459,913 downwards.
TGGCGCGGTTGAAGTACTGCTGCAGCCGGTCCTGTTTATGGGCAGTGGCCAACTGCATCATCAGGTCGGCGGCAGTCAGAAACCGGGTCTTGATGCCCGCCATGACGGCACGGTACGCCAATGCCTGCGCCAGGTGGCTCTTGCCCACGCCGCTGGGTCCCAGGAATACCACGTTCTCAGCCCGTTCGATAAAGCTCAGGGCCGCCAGTTCCTGGATCTGGGCACGCGGCGCACCACTGGCAAAGGCGAAGTCATAGTCTTCGATGGTCTTGACCGAGGGCAGCGTGGCGATCTTCATCAGGGCGGCGCGCTGGCGTTCGATCCGGGCGTCGTTCTCAATACCCAGAAGGCGCTCCAGGAAGTCGCCATGGCTGGCGTCTTCGCGGGCGCACTGCTGGGCCATGGCGGGCCACTCGCTGCCGATACGCTCCAGCTTCAGGACATCGCAGATCTGTTCGATGCGGTTGTGTTGAAGGTTCATGCTCGCACCTCCAGCAACTCGTTATAGACCGACAGCGGGTGCTGGAAGCTCTCTCGCGGCACAGGCCGGTGAGACGTGGCTGGCACCAACATGCCGTGTTGCGCAGGCAACTGCAGTAGCGCCAGGCGCTCTTCCTGCAACCGCTTAGCGGGTCTCTCCCGAGTGGTGCCATGCAGCCGCTGATCGGCCACCTCCGTGAGCCAGCGACCGACGTGCGCGTTGGCTGCCGTCACATCGAAGCGCAGGCCAGCCTGCTTGAGGGTCGCGGCCAACGGGACACAGAAACTGCCCTTCAGGTATCCGTTGAAGCGTTCGACCTTGCCCTTGGTCTTGGCGCGATAAGGCTGGCACACACGCGGGGTGAAGCCGAACTCCTGGGCGACGGCCAACAGCCCGTTGTGCCAGCGATGCTGGCCGGGGCCGTAGGCATCGCGCTCGGTGATGATGGCGCCCGCGTTGTCGAACAACACGTGCTGGGGTACGCCGCCGAAGTAGATGAAGGCCTGACGCAGACATCCGAACCAAGTGTCGGCGCGCTCATCGGTGGTGAACCGCACCCAGCTCGAACGGCTGTATCCCAGCGTGGCGACAAAGGCCATCAAGGGATCACGGCCGCGCCGGATGTGGGTGAAGTCGGCCTGCATCTGCTTGCCAGGCGGCGTCTCAAAACGAACGACCGGTTCAGGCTCCTGGTGCTTGTAGCCGCCAAGAAACTCCTTGAGCTGCGTTACACCACCGGGGTAGTCCAGCTCTTGAATCTCCCGCAGCAGCACGGCTGCTGGAATCCAGTGCGGCCGGGCCGCCTCGATGCGCCCGTGCAGATAGTCCTTGTACGGATCCAGCTTGGTGGTCCGTGCCTCGCGGGGCTTGTACTGCTGGGCATCAGCCTCACGCAGATACCGCCTGATCGTGTTGCGTGAGCAGCCCAGCTGCTTGGCCATCTCCCGAATGCTGACGCCGCGACGCGCCATTACCTTGATCTCCACTGCTTGCTCCTGAGTCAACATTGTCGGCGGCCAAAAGGCCGCCATCATTGCCCAGGTGGGTCAGATTTACTCCGACGCGGTGGGTCAGTATTACATCGGCGCTGACACATAGCCGCTCGCCCGCTACTTCATACGAGGATATGACGCGGTTGCCATGTATAGCCGCTGCCTCGTTGGCCAAGGCATCCTCGGGTTGCACGTCGTCCCAATCGCCAGACCGGTGGCGCAACAGCATCTGGAATGGGTTCAGGTTCGCGCGCTGTAATAGGTTCAACGCGCCCGGAGTCGCCACGACTTGACCAAGTGAAATGGGTAGACCGCGGCGCTGCGTAGTCGAGGAAGTGTCACGGTGAGATGCTTGCATGGGCTTTCGCTTTTGATTGGCAAGAAGGCGTTGTTGGGCATCAGAAATGCAAAAGAGCCAAGGTGTGTGGCCTTGGCTCCTGCGGGGGGGCTGCTAGTCGAGAGGGTTACTTCAGGCCGTACTTGCCTGCCATAGAACCGGCAGCGTTCATGCCGCAGTAGCTGTCGCATCCCTTCGTGGTCACTTGAACGGCGCGATTGGAGAAGTTCAACAGCACAACGCACTGGTCTGCCGGGTCTTCCGACGTCCAGGCAGCTCGGGTCCCGTCAATGGGACGAGCAAATAACGGCTCGTCTTCTCCCAGGCTGCATGCATGGGCTCCCACATTGGTGTTGAAGGCGAACTGGACGCCCTGCTGAGATTCTTTGACGATCAGCTCGCCGCCTTGTTTGATGTATTTGCCCGTGACTCCCGCAAGGGCGGCCGGGCTAGAAAGCGCTAGAAGTAGTGCCAACGCGTACGAACGCATCATCAGTTCCTTAGAGAGTTGGGATGAAACACAGAACGGGTGGATAGTTAGCGGCCCGGCATGACGAATTCTTCCTGGGGGCGTCCGAGTAGTCGCCAGCCTTGTTCGGACTGGATCAGTAGCACCGCCCCTCGCAGGACGGTTTGTCGCGTTTGCGGGTTCACTGCGCCTGCCATGCCTGCGACAACATTGCCCATCTCACCCATGCAAGGCTTGTTGCGAGGGTCGTCAACGAATCCGCGAACGCTTGCGTAAGTACTGCGGGCGAAGTCTTCACGGATCGTCAGGGTGGCTTCGTAATCGAGTTGGTACTTGTCGCCCCGCTGGACGCTGTCGATCTTCCTGGCGTTCGAAATGGTCCACAAAGGGCAGCCAGAGAATCGACCTTCAAGGAAGTTCTTGGCTTCCGCATTGCCTGGTGCCGCCGCACCGCAGCCTGTCGTGAGAAGGGCCGCAAATATTCCTACGAGAGTGAGGGTCGCATTGCGTGCGCGGTGTCTGCTGAAAGTTTGTCGTTTGGTCTGCATATCGAGGTTAAGAGTCAAAAATAACACTTTGAGTTTGGTTGCGAGGCTAAATGTACCAAAACCAAACCCAAAGTGTGTGGAGTGAGGGGGAGGGATAAGAAAAACTGCGGCATGTCTAACCCAACGCAAAAGTGTGATGCGCAGGTGTTGTTTGCCGCGAACATGCGCCGCATTCGCAAACAAAAGCAGCTAACTCAGGAGCAGGTGGCTGAAAGGGCGGGCCTGCATCCGAACTACGTGTCTTCTGTGGAACGCGGGGAACGCAATCTATCGATCGCCAACATCGAACGCATCGCCGCCGCACTCGATGTCACGATGGCGGAGCTGGTCACCCCCTAGCTCTACTTGCCGGCGGCGCTTTTCGTGGCCATGGGATGCACGCCGATGTACCAGGCCGCGCCAAGCGGCTTGAGGTCAGTTCGGACATGCGCGGACGTCTCGATCCAGTATGCAGGGTCAACCATGTAGGCAATGGTGGTCTTTGGCGCGTGGCTCGCCGACGCTCGGTGGAACAGCACGTGACGGCCGATTTCCTTGTCGGGGTCATAGTCCACCATCAGGATGGCCAGATCCGGGACATCCGCCAGCTTGCTTACCTCTTTGTAGACCGTGGCAACCCAGCCATAGTGCGCCAGAAGTCCGGCAATCAGGTCTTCGGTGATCCAGTAGGGACCATGCGAGGGATGCTTGAACCGGTTCACTGCGAGCTCGCGGACCTCCGCAAGCGGCTTCCCTGTGATGCTTGCGATGCACGCGAAGGCACAATCGAAGTCGCCGTTCTGCGCGACGCGAGCGAAGGCGGGTTGGAAGCCCTCTGCGGTCGAGGTTACGGTGCTGGGTATGTTGGACATGACACATTCCTTCGTTTCAGGTGCGCGCAACGAGGCCGCCCAGGGACATCAGGGGCACTCAATGGACAATCGGGGAGAGGCGGAAAGCGCAGATCGCTGTTGAAGCAGTCGTCTTTCTGGCAGCGTTGCGGCGCTGGTTGAGGGGCGCGCCGAGGGCTAAGCTCTGGCGTGCTAAAACCAGCTTAGGGGTGGCTGCCGTGTCGGATCAACAACAAAATAACTTTGGCAGTTGGCAACTAGAGGGCGGTGTTGTCTTGAAGAAGTCGGCCCTGTAGCGGGTCGCTCTGGCAACGAGGAGGCGGCCAGACAGCCAAATTTGAGTATGTTTTTGAGTAGGTTTTGCCGATAACCGGAGAAATTTACCTATGTAGTTCGAGTTTCGCCGTCGCACCAGGAATTCCTCGTGAAACGCCCGCTGAAACGCAAGTTCCAGCGGGCGTTTTGCATGGGCGCTCCATATATGGCCCCGGTGTGGCCTGCCCCAACGTCGCTGGCGCATGGCGCTAGGCGCTAGGCGCTTGGCGCTTGGCGCTTGGCGCTTGGCGCTTGGCCGATCCTTGCGCGCGAGCCCGCCTCCTGCTTTACCCCTCCTGCTTTACCTTTCCTTCACCAACCTTTCATTTAGCTGTTATTCCCACGTCATGTTGGGGAACGATCATGCCGCCAGGCTGGATCGCGGGTGAACCGGCCAGAACATCGAAAATGACAGGAAATCTGATGAGCGTTTCGGACCAGGACGACATTCCGTCCAACCCCTCCACGGCACCGCATTTCAATGAAGTGGTGCGACGCGCGGTGTCGCGTCGCGGTTTTCTCAAGGCTGGCCTGGGGGCTGGCGCCGTCGGCTTCATGGGCGCGGGCCTGACCGCCTGTGGCGGGGATGACAACGATGACGATTCCCCCGCCGGCGAAAATCCCGGCGCCACCAACCCCGGCGGCGAAACGCCCGCCAAGCCGGTGGAACTCAATTTCAAGGCCGTGCCCATCAGCACCGCCGACACCGTGGTGGTGCCCGAGGGCTACCAGTTCGCCGTGATCAGCCGCTGGGGCGATCCGCTGTTCGCCGGCGCGCCGGCCTTCAAGGCCGATGCCAGCAACGGCGGCGACGACCAGGCCCGCCAGCTGGGCTACAACCATGACGGCCTGCATTTCTTCCCGATCGACGGCACCGATAGCGTCAATGGCAGCAGCGTGGAAGGCCTGATGGTCACCAACCACGAATACACCACGCCCGAGTACTTCTATCCCGTCGGCGTGCAGCCCGGCAACGCGCAGTGGAACCTGGACTGGGTGCGCAAGTCACAACACGCGCACGGCGTGTCGGTGCGCCATCTGCGCCTGGCCAACGGCAAGTGGGAAGCGGTGCTGGATTCGCCCTTCAACCGCAGCGTCAATGCCAACGTCGCCATGCAACTGGTGGGACCGGCCGCTGGCAACCGCCTGGTGCGCACCAACGCCGACCCGTCGGGCACGCGTTGCTTCGGCACCTTCGGCAATTGCGGCAACGGCTACACGCTGTGGAACACCTACCTGACGTGCGAAGAGAACTTCACCGACTACTTCGGCGTCGGCACGGCCGACCCGGCCACGGTGAACTATCCCGACGCCGAATACCAGGCGCACATGGAGCGCTACAAGGGCTCGGGCAAGACCTCCAGCAGCTCGTACCGCTGGGATCACTACGACAACCGCTTCAACTGGGCGATGGAGCCCAACGAATACAACCGTTGCGGCTGGGTGGTGGAGATCGATCCGTTCGATCCGAACTCCACGCCCAAGAAGCTGACCGCGCTGGGCCGCTTCAAGCACGAGAACGCGGCGATGACGCTGGCCGATGACAAGCGCGTGGTGGTCTACATGGGCGACGACCAGGTCAGCGAGTACATCTACAAGTTCGTGTCCGACGGCAAGTACGACCCGGCCCGCCCGGCGCTGAACCGCCTGCTGCTGGACAAGGGCACGCTGTACGTCGCGCGCTTCCTGGACGGCGCCGCGCAGGGCGATGCCATGGGCGTGGGCGAGTGGATCCCGCTCAAGCTCGACACGCCGGCGCTGGCCGGCGGCACCCTGGGCGCGCTGTTCAACCAGGACATGGGCGAACTGCTGGTCAAGACCCGCCAGGCCGCCGATGCGGTGGGCGCGACGCCGATGGACCGGCCCGAGTGGATCACCACCCACCCGACCACCCGCGAAGCCTACGTCACGCTGACCAACAACAGCTCGCGCGGCAGCAGCAGCGCGCGCTATCCGGGCGGCCCCCAACATCCGGGCGCCAACGATGCCAACCCCCGCACCGGCAACCAGTACGGCCAGATCGTGCGCTGGCGCGAGAAGAACGGCGACCCGGCGTCGCTGACGTTCGAGTGGGACATCTTCGTGCTGGCCGGCAACCCGACGCTGTATCCGCGCACCGACCTGCGCAGCGGCTCGGCCAACGTCACGGCGGACAACACCTTCAACAGCCCGGATGGCTTGGCTTTCGACAAGCGCGGCCTGCTGTGGATCGAGACGGACGGCAACTACTCCAACACCGGCGCCTACGCCGGCCAGGGTAACAACCAGATGCTGGTGGCCAATCCGGCCACCAAGGAAATCCGCCGCTTCATGACGGGGCCCATCGGGTGCGAAGTGACCGGCCTGACCTGGACGCCGGACCAGAAGTACCTGTTCATCAACATCCAGCACCCGGGCGAAGGTCCGAGCGTGACGGATGCGCAGAACAATCCGCTGATGGCATCCAAGTGGCCCGACGACGCCACCGCCACGCGGCCGCGCCCGGCCACGGTGGTGATCTGGAAGCAGGACGGCAGCGCCGTCGGCACCTGACGACGATGCGCCGGATGGCGGCGGGCCGCGTGCCCGCCATCATCGTGGCACAGGCGTGAATGGCCGGCACCTTGCGTGCCGGCTTCTTTTTTTTGGGGCGGCGCGCTGCCGGGCGTGCGTGGGAAAAGCGCCGTCCGCCTGCCGTCAATGCAGGTTGTGGCCGAAGGCAATGGCCGCGGCCACGAAGGTCGCGGCGCCGATGCCGGCCAGCCAGTAGGCCCGCCGGGCCGCCATCGCCTCATTGCGGCCGAACGCCACCAGCAGTGCGATCAGCGACCAGATGCCGGTGAAGGCGAGCAGGGCGAGGGTGTAGACGAAACCGGACAGGTCGTAGCCCCCGCCGCCGATGGACGGATATTCCGGGCTGCGCGGCCAGAGCAGGGCCACGTGCGGCACGGTGACCAGCGCGAACACGGCCAGCCAGATCAGGAATCGGCGGTCTTTCAGCATGGGGGGCTCCGGATGGGGGAAACCGTAGTCTGACACCATTTGCGCCGGATCCGGCGCCGCCGTCGGCGCGGCCGCGACTCACACGGCGGCCGGCGCTTCGCCCTGGTAGGCGTGGTGCAGCAGCACAATGAAGTTTTCGGCCTTGGGCAAGACCGCGTGCACCACCCGGCGGACGGCCATGCCGGGGGGCCAGGGAGTTCATCACCGGGGTGGGGCACGGGGCGGCGCGGGAAAGGCTGCGCTTGCGCGCACTATCCGGGATCGCGCGAGGTCCGGGAAACGAATGTTGCTTAAGGGATCTTCAAGCGGAGCTTGAAGATCTGCGTCGTGGCGCGGGGGCGCGGCGCCGACGTATCGCTGCACCGGGTCGGGCATTCGAGGTCATTGGCTACAAAACTGGAACAGTTTGTTCCGGGAAAAATCGCCGTTTTTGGCCCGGGGGCGGTGGTCGCCCGCGATGGCGGCCAGTAGAATTTGCTCACTCCCTACCCCTCTATCTACCAGTCGAAAGGCATATCCTCATGAGCAACGCATACCTCGACGCACTGAAGAAGCGCCGCACGCAGTATTCGCTGGGCCGCAACCTGTCCGCCTCGAAAGAGGAACTGGCGTCCCTGATCCAGGAAGCGATCAAGCACAGCCCCTCGTCGTTCAATTCGCAGAGCTCGCGCGCCGTGATCCTGTTCGGCGCCGAAAGCGACAAGCTGTGGAACCTGGCCATCGAGGAAGTGCGCAAGGTCGCTCCGGCCGAGAGCTTCCCCCAGACCGAAGCCAAGCTCAAGAGCTTTGCCGCTGGCGTGGGCACCGTGCTGTTCTTTGAAGACCAGGACGTGGTGCGCAGCCTGCAAGAGAAATTCGCGCTGTACGCCGACAACTTCCCGGTGTGGTCGGAACAGGCGGGCGGCATGGCCCAGCTGTCGGTCTGGACCGCGCTGGCCAACGCCGGCGTGGGCGCCAGCCTGCAGCACTACAACCCGCTGATCGACGCCGCCGTGGCGCGTGAATGGAATGTGCCCGCCAGCTGGAAGCTGCGCGCGCAGATGCCGTTCGGCTCCAATGAAAACGGCTTTGGCGAAAAGGCCTTCATGGACGACGCCGAGCGCTTCCGCGTGTTCGGCTGATCCGGCGGGCGCCAGGCGCGCCCGGCTTCGGACCGCAAGACCCGCACATCCCGTTCACGGGATCTGCGGGTTTTTTCATGCAATGCGCCCGTCCGGCATGGATCGGGAAAACCCGCGGGCCCTGCGGACACGCCAGCGGCCTGGGGCCTGTCGGGGCTGCGGACAGGCATAATCCCAGGTTTTGTCCGTATCCAGAAAGGCCCCGCCGTGACCGACGCCGTCCCCATCAGCCAAGCCGACTACGACCTGCCCCTAGAAACGCTGGAGGCCCATCTGCTGGCGCAGCGCCAGCGCGCCGCCGACGTGGTCAACGCGGCCACGCGCACCTGGACCTGGATCCGCCATGGGTCGTTCCTGGCGTCCATCGTCATCGTCGGCATCGAGAAGCTGACCACCGGCAAGGTGGGCGCCCACACCGCCGTGTTCGCCAGCGTGATGCTGTTGATGGCGCTGAGCTTCATCGCCGCCGCCAAGACGCGCCGCATCATCAAGGGCCTGGGCAACGGCCAGCCCACGCCCAAGTGGGTGCTCAAGCGCATGATCCGCAAGACCATCTTCAAGGGCGCCGCCAGCCTGAAGGGATCGGCGCGTTTTTATGCGGACCGCTTCGTGCTGGATCAGAATGGCAGCCATTTCGAGTCCGCCTACGAGAACGACAAGATCGAATTGATCGCGCTGACGCCGGATTATCTGCAGATCATTCCGGTGCAGCGCCCGGACGTGCCGGACGAGGTGTATTTCATTCCGCTGGCGCAGGTCGGCCAGCCCGAGGAACTGCTGAAGTTCCTGGGCGGCAAGCCGAACTACGTGGATGCGGCCTGAGGGCCGGCGCGGGTCTACTCGTAGGCCCGCTTCTGCGTTGACCACTTGAACGTGCGCTTCCACTTGCCGCCCTGCTGGCGCAACTGGATGTCGAAGTAACCACCCGTCTTGCCCGGCAGCATCACCAGCGCGTTGCTGGCGTCGGATTCGTCGTGTTCGCGCGTGCCGTCCGGGTTCCAGTCGCCGGCGATGCTCTTGACGAACGACATGGGCTGGGCGAACACCACTTCCAGGGCCGCGCCCTCGATGCGGAACAGGTACAGCGCCTCGAAGTCGGCGCCGCCGCCGGCGTAGCCTTCGCTCCAGCCGGCGCGCAGGCCGAAGGCGGTGGCGTCGGGGGAGATGCGGTAGGGCGCCAGGTCGAAGCGCTTCCAGCTTTCGGGCGTGGACAGCATCGGCGCGCCGGCATCCTGCATCGCCAGGTCCATGGGCGGGTCGATGTCGGTGTCGCTCCAGTCGGTCGGCGTCGTCACCGGCGCCTCGGTGCGGGCCACCAGCCGGGGCGCCGCGCCGGGCGCCGATTCGAATACCCCGACCCACACTTCATTCTTGTCCTGGTCGCGCGACAGGTTGGCGCAATCGCCGCCGCCGAACTGCTTGAGCCGTTCCGCGCGTTCGGCGCTGGCCGCCAGGCACACCAGCGCGACATAGGATCCGGGGCGCTGCGGCCAGGCCTTGGCGCCGGCCACGAGCAGGCGCTTGGGATTCTGGCCAGGCGCCAGCTGCCGCAGCAGGAAAGCGTCGCTGAAGCCCGGCGGCAGTGGCGCGCCCAGGCCGTCGGGCCGGGGCGCGCCGCTCATCTGGCTGTCGTACATCTTGCGGGCGTCCTGCGTCTTGATGGCGCCGGGCACCTGGTCCAGGGATTGCACCCGGGTGTCGGCGCGCGCCATCGGGGCGTGCAGGGCAAGGGCCAGCGGGCAGAGCAGCAAAGCGGCGCGGATACGCATCGGCGTGGCCCGGCGGCGAGCCGGGCGGTAGTGGGATTGCGCGATTATCGCTGAACGCCGCTGACACGCCCCCGTCGGCTTCAGTCTGTTTTCCAGCTCCCCCTTCTTGAAGATCGCGCGGCCCTCGGCGCAGGCCAGGTAATCGACCAAGGCCTGCGCCCGCGGGTTGGCAGGGGGGGCGTGGCGCGCGAGCGGCGCGGCTTCCGCCTGCTGTGAACGTGGGGGGCGGCCGCGAATATTCCTTCGATTCGGTCTATAGTCCCTGCCCAATGGCGATGAACCGAGCAGAGAGCGATCGATGGACAAGCGACTAGAGCTGGAACCCGCGGCGATTCAGGAGGGTGCGGCGCATGCCACCGGGCCGGCCAGCCCGGCCCCGGGCACGCCGGACGCGGTCGCGATCGAGATCGAGGCCGATCCGACGCTGGGCTACGCGTCGATCCAGAACGCGGTGCCGGTCCTGCGCTCGCTGCGACTGACCAACCGCTCGCAGGAGACGTTCGAGGACGTCGAGGTCCACATCCGTTGCAATCCGGCCTTCGCGCAGCCCGTGCGGCTGCGCTTCGACGCGCTGGTGCCGGGCGAAATCCGCCGCATCGCGCCGCTGGACCTGGCGCCCGACCATGCCTACCTGGCCGAGCTGCAGGAGGCCCAGCGCGCCGCCATCGAGGTGACGGCGCTGGCCGGCGGGCGCGAAGTGGGCCGGGCCGCGCAGCCCGTGGCGGTGCTGGCCTATGACCAGTGGGCCGGCACGCGCGCCCTGCCGGAACTGCTGGCCGCGTTCTCCATGCCCAACAACCCGGCCGTGGATGGCTTGATCGGCAAGGCCGCCCGGCTGCTGCGCGAGCAGCACAACGACCTGACCATGAACGGCTACCAATCCAAGAGCCGCGACGTGGTCTGGAAACAGGTGTCGGCGATCTACAGCACGCTGGCGGCCGAATCGCTGCATTACGCCGAGCCGCCCGCGTCGTTCGGCGTCGACGGCCAGAAGATCCGCACGCCCGATCGCATCCTGGAGGCCCGCGTGGCCACCTGCCTGGATCTGGCCATGCTGTTCTCGTCCTGCCTGGAGCAGGCCGGGCTGCGTCCCGTGATCCTGATGAAGGAAGGCCACGCCTGGGTGGGGGTGTGGCTGCATCCGGCCTGCTTCGCCGACCCGCTGACCGATGACGTGCAGGCCGTGCGCAAGCGCGTGGACAGCGGCGAGTTCCTGGCGTTCGAAACCACGGGCATCGCCCAGCATCCGAATTTCCGGCCGTCGCTGCGGCTGGCGTTGGAACAGGGCGCGGCCCACCTGCGTGAAGACGACGCTTTCCGCTATGCCATCGACGTGCATCGCGCGCGCGAATTGCAGATCAAGCCGCTGCCGTCGCGCGCCGGCGCCACGGCGCCGGAGGGGGCCGACGCCGCCGAGGCGCCCGCCGCGATCGAGCCGACGCCCGACCTGCCGCCGCTGGACCCGGAATTCGTCATCAGCCTGGAGCCGGCCGACGACAGCCCCGAGGGCCGCCTGGCCAAATGGAAGTCGCGCCTGCTGGACCTGACGCTGCGCAACCGCCTGCTGAATTTCAAGAACACCAAGTCGACGCTGCCGCTGGTGGCGCCCGACCTGGCCCGCCTGGAAGACGCCATTGCCGATGGCAGCGAGTTCCGCATCCGTCCGTTGCCGGCGGCCTTGATGGAGGGCGGCGATCCGCGCGTGGCGCAGGTGCATGTCGACCGTGGCGGCCGCGCGCCGCTGGACGACATGGCGCTGGAGGCCCTGGGCAACCAGGAGCTGATCGCGCGCGTGCCGCAGGAGGCGCTGGATGCCAACCTGCTGACCCTCTTCGGCGCCGCCCGCACCGGCCTGGAGGAGGGCGGCGCCAATACGCTGTACCTGGCGATGGGCATGTTGCGCTGGACCGAGCATCCCGCCGCCGAGAGCGCCCACCTGGCGCCGCTGATCCTGATGCCGGTGTCGCTGCAGCGCCAGTCGGTGCGCAGCGGTTTCCGGCTGCTGCGGCATGACGATGAGACCATCATCAATCCGACCTTGTTGCAGATGCTGCGCAACAACTACGAGTTGCGCATCCCCGGCCTGGACGTGCTGCCGACCGACGACAAGGGCGTGGATGTGGCGCGAGTGCTGCAGGCGTTCCGACTGGCGGTGCGCGAGATCGCCGGTTGGGAAGTGCTGGAGCAGGTGCATCTGGGGATCTTCTCGTTCACCAAGTACCTGATGTGGAAGGACCTGCAGGACCGCAGCGGCCAGCTCAAGGCCAACCGCGTGGTGCGGCACCTGATCGACCATCCCGGCCAGGCCTTCGCACAGGAGCCCTGGGATCCGCGTTTCGAGCGCCTGGACGACAGCTACCGGCCGCAGGACCTGTTGACGCCGCTGTTGTCGGATTCTTCGCAATTGAAGGCGATCTGCGCGGTCGACGCCGGCCGCGACCTGGTGCTGGAAGGTCCGCCCGGCACCGGCAAGAGCCAGACCATCACCAACCTGATCGCGCACCTGCTGGCGCGCGGCAAGACCGTGCTGTTCGTGTCGGAAAAAATGGCGGCGCTGGAGGTGGTTCACCGGCGCCTGGCCAACATCGGGCTGGCGCCGTTCTGCCTGGAGCTGCATTCGTCCAAGGCGCGCAAATCCGAAGTGCTGCAGCAGCTTGGCCGGGCGCTGGAACTGGGCGGCCAGCGCACCAGCGAGGAGTGGAACCGCGAGGCCGAACGCCTGGGCGTGTTGCGCCAGGAGCTGAACGGACTGGTCGAAGCGCTGCATCAGCGCCACGCCAACGGCCTGACGGTCTATGACGCCATCGGCACCTGCATCCAGCACGCTGGCCGGGAGGCGTCGCCGATGTACTGGCCCGATGCCCAGGCGCACGACGAGAAGGACCTGGAGCGGCTGCGCGAGGCGGCGCGGCGCATGTCGACGTTGTCCGGGGAGCTGGGGGCGCTGCACGGCCACGCGCTGGCGCACATCGGCATGACCGAGTGGAGCCCGAGCTGGCAGGACGCGCTGCTGGCGGCGGCTCAGGCGCTGGACCAGGCGGTGGACGCGTTCAAGACCTGCGTGGAGGCCGCCGGCGAGGAACTGGGCGTGCCGGCCGCGGGCTTGAGCCTGGACGCCTACGCGCGCCTGGACACGCTGATCGACGTCCTGCTGGCCGCGCCGCAGGTGCCCACCGGCCTGGCCGCGCAGGCGCATGACCCGGCCGCGCGCCTGCGGGTGCAGGCCCTGGCCCGCCATGGCCTGGCGCGCAATGCGCATTGGGCCGAGGTCGGCGCGCAATGGCAGGCGCGGCTGGCCGACCTGGACGCGGCGGCGCTGCGGGCGCAATGGCAGGCCGCCTGCGCCGCCTGGTGGCCCAAGTCGGTCTTCGCCAGGCGTGGGGTGCGCAAACGCCTGGCGGCGCTGCGCGTCGATGCGCGCCGTCCGGACGACGCCGCCATTGCCGCGATGCTGGAACCGCTGGCGCGGGTCAACGCCGAGGACCGCGAACTGGCGGCGCTCAAGGCCGATGCCGAGCGCCTGTTGCAGCATGACTATGCCGGGCTGGACACGGATTGGGAGCAGGTCGGGCGCCACGAGCAGTGGGCCGAACATTTTGCCGAGGCGGTCGCGCTGATGGCCGGCGACCCGGCCATGGCGTCCGCGCTGCGCACGCGCCTGCAGCCGTTGGTGGGCGAGAACCGCGCCTTGCTGCAGCCGGGCGCCGCGCTCGGCCAGCGCCTGCTCGACGCCCGCAACGCGTGGCGCGGGCTGCGCGATCAACTGGCCGTGGTGGAGGCGCTGGCGCATCCCGCCGCGCCGTTGGCGGGCCTGCCGCAGGACAGCGGCGCGCTCGAACGCCTCCAGGGCGTGCTGGCCGGATGGCGGCTCAACAGACAGAGCCTGATGCCGTGGTGCGTCTGGCGCCAGGCACGCGAACAGGCGGTCGGCATGCAGTTGCAGGGGCTTGTGGCCACGCTGGAGGCGGGGCGCGTGCCGCTGGCCGGGGTCGAGGCGCATTTCGAATTCAGTTATCGCAACTGGTGGGTCAAGAAGGTCATTGACCGGTCGCCGTTGCTGCGTTCGTTTTCCAGCGCCGACCACGATCGCAAGATCCGCGAGTTCCGCCTGGCCGACGACCGCTTCCAGCAGCTCACCTCGGCCTATATCGCGGCATTGCTGGCCGGCAAGGTGCCTGCCAACAACGCCGTCCTGGTCAGTCCCGACAGTGAGCTGGGCCTGTTGCGCCGCGAATTGCAGAAGAAGACGCGCCACGTGCCGGTGCGCCAGCTGATGCAGCGCCTGCCTTCGCTGCTGCCGCGCCTCAAGCCCTGCCTGTTGATGTCGCCGCTGTCTGTCGCGCAATACCTGGATGCCGGTCACTCGCAGTTCGACGTGGTGGTGTTCGACGAAGCCTCGCAGATTCCGGTGTGGGATTCGATCGGCGCCATCGCGCGCGGCCAGCAACTGGTGGTGGTGGGCGATACCAAGCAGCTGCCGCCCACCAGTTTCTTCAGCAAGTCCGCCAACGATGACGACGGCGCCGGCGACGATGGCCAGGTGGAAGACCTGGAGAGCATCCTGGACGAATGCCTGGGCGCCGACATGAACCGCCTGCGGCTGCAGTGGCATTACCGCAGTCGCCACGAAAGCCTGATCACGTTCAGCAACGTGACCTACTACGATTCGCAGCTGATCACCTTCCCGTCGCCGGTCACCGACGACGTGGCGGTGCGGCTGGAACGCGTGGCCGGCGTCTACGACCGCGGCGGCAGCCGCAGCAACCGCGCCGAGGCCGAGGCCATCGTCCAGGGTATCGAGCAGCATTACCTGGACCCGGCGCGCCGCCGCCAGAGCCTGGGCGTGGTGACGTTCAACCAGCCGCAGCAGTCGCTCATCGAAACCCTGCTGGACGCGCGCCGGCGCGCCAATGCCGCCCTGGACAAGGCGATTTCGGCGCAGGCGCGCGAGCCGTTGTTCATCAAGAACCTGGAGAACGTGCAGGGCGATGAACGCGACGTGATCTATTTCTCGATCACCTACGGCCCCGACGCGGCCGGCAAGATGACGATGAACTTCGGCCCGCTCAATGGCGAGGGCGGCCATCGCCGCCTGAACGTGGCGATCTCGCGGGCCCGCGAAGGCGTGGTGATCTACAGCACGCTGCTGCCGCAGCAGATCGACCTGTCGCGCGTGCGCGCCGCCGGCGTGCGCGACCTGAAGCATTACCTGGAGTTTGCGTTGAAGGGGCCGCGCGCGCTGGTGGAACAGTCGCTGCCCACCGGCCGCGAACCCGACAGCCCCTTCGAGGCGCAGGTCATCAAGGTGCTGCGCGAGCGCGGCTGGGTGGTGCATCCGCAGGTCGGCTGCTCGGGCTACCGCATCGACATGGGCGTGGTGGATCCGCGCGCGCCCGGCCGCTACCTGCTGGGCATCGAGTGCGATGGCCGCGCCTACCACGCCGGCGCCACCGCGCGCGACCGCGACCGGCTGCGGCAAGTGGTGCTGGAAGGCCTGGGGTGGCGCCTGCACCGGATCTGGTCGACCGACTGGTGGATTAATCCCGAACGCGAAGTGGAAAAGCTGCTGGCGCGCCTGGAGGCGGAACTGGCGCGCGAGGAGGAGGAGGCCGCGCCGGAGCCGGAAGTCGCGCCCGAGGCGCCGGACGCCGCGGACGACGACGTGGCATTCAGCATCACCACCGAGGGCGAGGCGCAGCCGCGCCAGGCCGATCCGGCAGGCGCGCCGGCGGGCGGCATCGCGACCTACGCGGTGGCCGCGCTGCCAGCGGGCGATGCGCAGGCGTTCTACGTCCAGGCCAGCAACGCGCGGCTGAGCGCCGAATTGCGCCAGGTGATCGAGACCGAAGGCCCCTTGCCGGAAAGCGTGCTGCATCGCCGGGTGGCGCGGGCCTGGGGCCTGGAGCGCACCGGCACGCGCATCGTCGAGCGCCTGCGGCAGCTGACACCGGCAGACATCGGCCGCACGCAAGAAGGCGAGGTCACGTTCCTCTGGCCCGCGGGCACGCGGGCGGCGGACTGGGCGGGTTTTCGCGGCGCCGGCGACGATGAGGCCTCGCGCCGCCGCGTCGACGACGTCTGCCTGGAGGAGCTGGCCAACGGCGTGTTGCGGGTGCTGGCCATGACCGGCAACGCCCCGCGCGCGGATGTGATCAAGTCGGTCTGCCGCCTGCTGGGCCAGTCGCGCACCCCGGCGGACGCCGAGGCGCGGCTGGGCCAGGCGCTGGCGGCGCTGCTGGCGCAAGGCCGGGTGCGCGAGGACGCTGGCATGCTGCGGGTGGATTGAGGCACCGCGGCGTGCCTCGGGCAAGAACGCCGCAAAACGCTGCATCACTGTGTGCAATGTTGCGGTTGGCGCGACGCGTAAGTGTCAGTCTGTAATCACCCGGCGGGACACGAGCGGCCCGCGCCGCGCCCTGCCATTCGTGGCGCCGCCGCAGGAGCGGCGCGGGGCGGACGCAGCCTTTGGTGTCAGCTTGCGTTCAGTCGGACGGCAAGATTTTGATACGTCCGAGGGCAGGACTCGCCTATTTCGTCCATGGCGCGGACGTAGAATCGCGGTTTTCATCAGTGCCACACGGCTGATAGGAACAAACCATGAAAAAGACAATTCTCCTGGCGTCGGTCTGCGCCGCCTTGCTGCAGGCTTGCGCACCGGTTTCCCACACTGGCGAAGGATCTTCCACCATGTCCACCTCTTCCTCGACGCCCGCCGCCAACGCATTGAGCCTGCCGGCCTACTACTGGCGCCTGGTGTCGGCCACCGAGGCCTCGGGCAAGTCCATCCCCGCGCTGCAGAAGGGCGTTGAGCAGCCCCTGCGCCTGTCGTTCACGGCCGACGCGCTGAACGTGCGCGGCGGCTGCAACACGCAGTTCGGCGGCTACACCTACAAGGACGGCGTGCTGCGCGTGGCCAATCTGGCCTCGACCATGAAGGCCTGCGAGCCGGCCCTGATGCAACTGGATGCCGAGATCGGCCAGCGCCTGAAGGGCGACCTGCGCGCCACGCTCGGTGGCGAATCCACCGAACCGACCCTGGAACTGGTGGCGCAGGACGGCAGCGTGCTGAAGTTCGTCGGCGAGCCGACGCCGGAAACCCTGTACGGCAGCGCCGGCGAAATCATGTTCCTGGAAGTGGCGCCCAAGCGCGTCGATTGCAGCCATCCCATGATTCCGCGCTACCAGTGCCTGATGGTGCGCGAGCGCCGCTACAACGAGGCCGGCGTGCAACTGCCGCCGCAGGAAGACTGGCACCCGCTGTACCAGTCGATCGAAGGTTACGATCACCGTGATGGCGTGCGCACCGTGCTGCGCGTCAAGCGCTACGACTGGAAGAACCCGCCGGCCGACGCGCCCTCGAAGGTGTACGTGCTGGACATGGTGGTCGAGCAGGACGCCTCGGGCAAGAAGAAGTAAACGCCGGCCGCGCCCATCCGGGCGCGGCGCCTCAAGCGGCTCCTCGCGCGCCCCGGTCGCGGAAAGGGAAGGCGGCGGATTGAATGCCTTCATCAATAATGATTACAATTCCCATTCCCGAAATTCACAAGGCGCTGACGCGACGGCCATGTCGTCCACGGAATCCCTGGAGCACCGCGAGCTGGGCAGGCTCTATCGCGACCATCACGGCTGGCTGCGCGGCTGGCTGCTGCGGCGCCTGAACGTGCCGGCCGAGGCCGCCGACCTGGCCCAGGACACCTTCCTGCGGCTGCTGGCCTCGCCGGCGTCGATGGCGCAATTGCAGGGCGTGCGGCAGCCGCGCAGCTTCCTGGCCACGGTGGCGCAGCGCACGCTGGTCGACCACATCCGCCGCCAGGTGCTCGAACGCGCCTGGCTCGAAACCCTGGCGCAGCAGCCCGAGGCCAGCGCCATATCGCCCGAGACCCGGGCCATCCTGCTCGAGACCATCCGCGAGATCGACGCCATGCTGCACGGCCTGGGCGACAAGGTGCGGCGCGCCTTCCTGATGTCCCAGCTGGAAGGGGCCAGCTACGCCGAGATCGCCGCCCGCCTGGGTGTGACGGTCAGCTCCATCAAGAAGTACATGGCGCGCGCCACCGAGCATTGCCTGGTGTACGCGCTGGCCCGGCAGTAGGCGGCCATGGCGGACAAGACCATCGCCGCGGCGGCGCAATGGTACGCGCGGCTCTGCGCGGACGACGTCAGCGCGGCCGACGTGGCGGCGCATGGGCGCTGGCTGGCGGCCGATCCCGAACATGCGCGCATCTGGAGGCAGGTGGAACGGTTGCGCGGCACGCTGGGAGCCGCGCCGGCGCGCCTGGCTGCCGACACGCTCAATCGTGCCGACCAGCATTTCTCGCGCCGCCGCGCCGCATTGCGCAACGGACTGGGCGCGGTGGCGCTGCTGGGCGCCGGCGGGCTGGCGGCCTGGCGCACCCTGCCGATGGAGCGGATGCTGGCCGACTACCGCACCGGGGCGGGCGAGCGCCGCGAACTGCGGTTGGCGGACGGCACCTTGCTCTGGCTGGACAGCGCCAGCGCGGTCGACGTGACCGTCGACGCCGGCCAGCGGCGCATCTTCGTGCATGCCGGCGAGATCCTGGTCGATACCGACAACGTCCGTCCCGGCCTGCCGCCCTTGCGCGTGCTCACCGCGCACGGCGCGGTGCGGCCCTTGGGCACGCGTTTCATCGTCACGCGGCAGGATGACCTGACGCGGGTCGCGGTGCTGCGCCATGCGGTGGCGCTGGAACCCGCGACGGGCGGCGCGCCCGTGATCCTGAAGGCGGGCGAGCAGGGCACGCTGGCGCCGGCGGGGGCGCAGGCGGCCGGCGCCATCACCGGCGAGCCCGACGCCTGGACGCGGGGCCTGCTGGTGGTCGACAACTGGCGCTTGGACGACTTCATCGCCCGGCTCGACCGTTATCGGCCCGGGCTGCTGCGATGCGACGATGCCGTGGCGGCGCTGCGCCTGTCGGGGGCGTTTCCCGTCGACGACACCGACCAGGCGCTGGCCGCCGTGACGCGTGCGCTGCCCGTGAACATCGCGCGCTTTACCCGTTATTACGTCCGCATCGTCGCCCGCCACTGATTTTTTTCGCTCGGCATTGTCCTTTTTCCGCACTCGTCCGACTTAGCAGGGATTACGTCGGATCTGCCACACGGAAACCTGAGTCCATGCCTTCTGTACCCTTGCTTCGTCACTCCGCCAAACTCGCGCCCCTGGCGCGCGCCCTTGTCATCGCATTGACCACCCTGGGCGCCACGCCGTCCGCGCAGGCGCAGGCCGTTCCTGGCGTGCAGGCGTCGCGCCACTACGAGGTGCCGCCCGGCCCGCTGGGCCTGGCGCTGAGCCGGTTCGCCGCCCAGGCCGGGGTGGTGCTGTCGTTCGACGCCACGCTCACCCAGGGCCGCCAGAGCGCCGGCCTGCGGGGCGACTATGGCGTGGCCGCGGGCCTGGCGGCGATGCTGTCGGGCACCGGGCTGGAGGCCGTCAACCAGGGCGGCAACCGCTATGGCCTGCGCGCCGCCAATGCGCAGACCCTGGCGCCGGTCGAAGTGCTGGGCGCGCGCGAACCCGTCCCGAGCGAAGGCACCGATTCGTACACGGTCGGCGTGTCGAACACCGCCACCCGGCTGCCGATGACGCTGCGCGAGACGCCGCAGTCGGTCTCGGTGATGACGCGCCAGCGGCTCACCGACCAGGGCCTGAACACGCTGGAAGACGCCATCGTCAACACCCCGGGCCTGACCTTCAAGAAGAAGGGCTCGGCCGACGACAACGAGAAGGGCCTGTATGCGCGCGGCATGGAAATCACCAACATGCAGGTCGACGGCGTGCCGACCCACAAGGACTTCAATGCCCTGGGGCTGGACACGGCGCTGTATGACCGCATCGAAGTGGTGCGCGGTTCCACCGGCCTGCTGAGCGGCGCGGGCAACCCGGCCGCCTCCATCAACCTGGTGCGCAAGCGGCCGACCCGCGAGTTCGAGGCCGGCGTCGGCGCCAGCATCGGGTCATGGGACTACAAGCGCACCGAGTTCGACCTGGGCAGCCCGCTGGATGCGTCGGGCAAGCTGCGCGGGCGGCTGGTGGGCGCCTGGCAGGAGGGCGGCTCGTTCATCGACCGCGTCAAGCAGGATTCGCAGCTGCTGTATGGCGTCATCGAGGCGGACCTGACCGAACGCACCCTGCTGACCCTGGGCGCGGAATACCAGCGCAAGAAGTGCACGGCGTGCTCGTACTTCGGCTTTCCCGCGTACTACGCCGATGGTTCCAAGACCGATTTTCGGCAACGGTTCAATTCCGCCACCAACTGGAGCCGCCAGGAACGCACGCGCTACAACGTCTTCGCCACGCTCGACCACGAGTTCTCGTCATCATGGAAGGGGTCGCTGACGCTGTCGCGCACCGGCGACGACAATGACCGCACCTATGGCTGGTTCAGCAGCAACGGCTGGGCCAATCCGCAGACCGGGCAGGGCGCCTCGGTCTGGGTCGCCAAATGGCCGATCCCCAAGACCCAGAACGCGCTGGACGCCAGCCTCAGCGGCGCCTTCGACGCGCTGGGCCGCCGCCACGACCTGGTGCTGGGCGTGAGCCTGTCGCGCACCCGGGGCGACTACGATACCTATCCGCTATGGACCGCGCCCGGCTATGACCCGGTCATCCCGGACGTGCGCGCCTGGGATGGCGACATGCCGCAACCGCAGTGGCAAGCCACCGGCAAGCGCTACTACACCGAGAAGCAGAACGCGGTCTATGGCGCACTGCGCCTGCGGCCGACCGACGCGCTGTCGGTGATCCTGGGCTCGCGCGTCACCTGGTGGGACCAGCAGGCCTCCTACACCTACAACGATGGCTCGGCCTATCCGGACAACATGCGCGAGCAGGGCGTGTACACGCCGTATGCCGGCGTGGTCTACGACCTGACGCCGACGCTGTCCGCCTATGCCAGCTACACCAGCATCTTCCTGCCGCAACAGGCCCAGACCGTGTCGGGCAGCGGCATTGCGCCGATCAAGGGCAATACCTACGAGATCGGCCTGAAGAGCGCCTGGCTGGACGGCCGCCTGAACGGCGCGCTGGCGCTGTTCCGCACCCGCCAGGACAACTACGCCATGCTGGACGGCGACAAGCTGGCCCCCAATGGCGACAACGCCTATGTCGCCGCCAACGGCGCGGTGCTGCGCGGCGTCGAAGCCGAGCTCAGCGGCGAGCTCGCGCCCGGTTGGCAAATGCAGTTGTCGTACGCCTACGTCGACCGCCGCCTGCCGACGGGCTTCTCGACCCAGGTCGGGCTGCCGCGCCACATCGCCAAGCTGTACACCACCTACCGCCTGTCGGGCGACTGGAGCGCCCTGACCGTCGGCGGCGGCGTGCGCTGGGAAAGCCAGAGCGGCTTCACCAGCCGCGGCCCCGGCGGGCAGCAATTCGATTCCTCGCAGAGCAGCTATGCGCTGGTCGACCTGATGGCGCGTTACCAGTTCAACCGCCAATGGTCGGCCACGCTGAACCTGAACAACGTGCTGGACAAGAAGTACTACGCCAGCACCAACGTCTACAGCAATTACTACGGGGCGCCGTTCAGTGCGATGCTGGGGGTGAATTACCGGTATTGATCGGCTTGTCTTGCAATACGCGAGTTATCGGCCTTCCAGCATCAGGCGCGTGCGTTCTTCGGTCGATGGATGGCTGGAAAGCCAGTTCGGGGTGGTGCCAGCCACTCTGGACTGCGCCGCCAGGTCTTGCAGCAGCTTTGCCAGCAACGCAGGGTCCTTGCCGGTCTTGCGCATGAGCGCGACGGCGGTGGCGTCGGCATCCCGCTCGAAATCGCGAGAGTAGGACAGGTCCAGCAGCCCCGTGCCCAGCACGCTGGCTTGGTGCAGCAGGCTGGAGGCATCACCGGTCAAGAACAGCGCCACGGTCGACAGGCCCGCCAGGCGGCCAAGACGGCGTATGCCGTGGCGGTGCTGGATGTGGCCGAGTTCATGGGCCAACACGCCCGCAAGGGCCTGGGCTGTTCCGGCCAGGCGCGCCAGTTCGTCCGTGACGATGACGGGGCCGCCCGGCAGCGCCATCGCGTTGGCGCCCACCAACGGGCCGCCTTGGCGGAACAACAACTGCGGCGGCGTCGCGCCCAGGTCGGCGTGTACCACGAGTTCATCGAATACGGCCTGGATGGCCCGCCGGGTGTCGGGGGCGAGTTGGCTAGGGCGCAGCACGAGGCGATCGAGCGTATGCAGGACGTTGGCGCCGATGCGCGCTTCGGTGGCGGGGGGAACGGTGCGTGCAAGGCTGTCGCCCAGCCAGGGAATGGTCCAGCGCAGGCTGACGACGAACGCCAGGGTAGCCAAAGCCGCCAGTCCAAGCGCGGCCAGATTGAGGCGTTCCAGGCGATGCAGCAGCTGGCTGCGGCGGCCGAGCAGGCGTTCCAGGCGGTCGACCTGATCGTTGTCATCGGTTTCGAAGACGCTGTCGTCGGGCAGCGTGGCACGCCGGGCTGTCGTGCCGATACGGCTGGACCATCGCAGCACGCCGGCCGGCAGCGTGCGGCGCGCCTGGCCGTGCAGCAACGACACGGAGCCATCCGCCTGCCATTGCAGGCTCGCCGGATGGCTGGCCGCGCTGCCGGCGGCGTAGAGCCGGCCGTGGATGATGACCGATACGGCGTCGCCTGGCGACGCCGGGGAGCCCGCCGGCTCATCCGGGTGGTCAGAGGGCCGAGACACCGTCAAAACCTTCGAGCTGGCTGAACTCGGCACCGAAGGCGCCGGGGACATGGGCCAGTTGCCGTGACACGAATTCATCCAGGCCAGGCGCCGCCAGCACGGTGATGCGCTGCGTCACGTAGCGATACTGGCGCACGCGCGCCCAGGGGTAGGCCAGCCCCAGCGTCAATATGCTGGCCGCGATGCCGGACAGGGTGATCCAGGTGTAGCGCCAGGGCGCCACGGCGCTGTGCAACCGGTGCCTGCCTTGTAGCGTGCATCGGTTGAGAATTTCATTGTGGGCGCAGGCGCCGTAGTACAACGCGGCTACGATCAGCGCGGCGTAGAGTGTCGCGAGCAGAACGGGGAAAACGGAGAGGAACATGTGCGGTCCGGCCGAAGGATGGCGATGCGACGGGTCGGTAAGCCCCCGCAGCATTTCGGTAAACGAGAACTCGGGATTTGCGGCCTGACCGACCCATTGCGCGGCCAACATTCCGACCAGGCAGACGACTATGAATATGCCCATGCCGCGCAGCAATCCGGCATACAGGATCGCCAGGCGAGGGGCGCTGAAGAAGGCGGCGTAGCCGTAACGGTGGCCTCCCGCCACATAGCTGGCACGTTGTTGCGTGGCCAGCGGGGTCAGCAGCCCGAGCGTGAAGATAGAGAGCAGCGGCAGACATACGAAGACGAGCAGCGCGCGTCCGTAGCTGCCCTGAAAGCCGAACCGCACGTTGCTCCAGGAGGTCATGTACGCGCGGAAACCCAGGCTGGCATTGACCAGCCATGGTACGGCCAGCAGGATGAAGATCGATAGCAGCCGTTCGGCACGCGGCCATACCGCGCCGATGAGCGAGACAGCGGCGATGATTGCAATGGCGAGCAGGCGCCCTTTGAATATCTGCCCGCCCGTGGCGTGATAGTCGAACCCGGCGCCTGCCAGGTAGGTGTGGCCGCGGAACCAGCGCATCGTCCTGACCTTGGCCCAGGCCGACCAGATGCCCAAGGTGCATAGCGTCAACAGGACATTCACCGCCCACACGCCAAAGTAATCACGCGCGCGGCCGCGGAACTGCAGCGGCAGCGCTTGTGACGCTTCGTCGGGCGCCGATGGGAAGGGGGGCGTGCCGCTGGCAGCGTGGGTGCCCGCAGGGGCGGGGGAGGGAAATTGCGACATCGGACTATCTCGGGAATGGCTAACGAAGGGCTTCGCGGATCGTAGCGATGCAGGCATCGGCGATGCCATCGGATAGGTCTGCTATTGGGACGCGGTCCTCGCGGTTTAGGATAGGTCCGCTACGTTGCCCGGGGCTGGACGCGCCATTCAGTACACTTGCCGGTGCGATGATCTCCGGGCGGTTGCCTCCCGCAAGGCGCGCCGCAGCCACGCGGGCGGGGCGTCCGCCCTTGCGCCAACGATATTCCACGGATTCCCTGCCATGCCCGCTGCCCACCCCACGCTTGCCACCGCGCTGCGCACCCCGGTCGTCTCCGCCGACGACGCGGAAACACTAGACGGCTTTTTCAAGCGGCCTGAGGTGCGCGCGTTTTACGAAGATGCCTTGGCGTCCGCGCACACCGCCGCCAGCCTGCGGTTCTGCGCCGAACTGCTGCCGTCCCTGCACCCCAGCCGGGCAGCGGCGCTGGCGCTGATGTGCGGCTCGCTGGTGGAGGACGGCGCCGATCCCGTGCTGCTGTTCCCCGCGTTGCAGGCGTTGCTGGGCCCGTGGTTGCGGACCCTGCGGCCGTATTGCGCGCTGGAGGTCGAGGATGACGACGACGAGGTCGAGGAGGCCGACCGCCTGGCCTGGAAAGACGCGGTGGCGCGGCTTGAAGCCATTCCCGAGGACCGGCGCTGGGAACTCGATGCGCAGGTCGCCGCCATCGACACCCTGGTGCTGCCGATGATGGCCATGCTGATGCGCGACCAGCGCAATCACCAGGCCTTCGTCGCCGACGCAGAACTGATGGACCTCCTGTACGCCATGACCACGCTCAACGACAACCTGCCGTTCGAGCAACTGCATTACCTGTGGCTGGCCTCGCGCATCAGTTACGAGGAAGAACTCGTGGTGGTGTTGCCTACCTCCGGCACGGGCTTCGTGGCGCGGGCGCATGGCATCAACAACAATTTCCACGCCTTCACGCTGTTGCAGAACCTGATGCGCGACCACGTCCAGGCCCTGGGCGTGCGCCGCGAGATCGCCGCGCGCGAGCCCGACGCCGAGCGCGACAGCGCCGATTTCCAGTGGTTGCAGGCCGATGCCTATGCGAATGGCGCGCTCGTCAACGACATGCGTTTCGCCTGGGGCGAGGCGGCGCTGCGCGACAACCTGGCCAGGCACGGCAAGCGCATGCTGATCGCGCTGGAGACCGAGGACGGCATGCAGCGCAACTGGTCGGGCTTCAACGGCGCGATCCACGACGCGCAGCAACCGTCGATGACGTTCGTGCGTTATCTGACAGCGGATGAGGTAGCGGCGTACCTGACCTGAGCGGCGGACAGCGGGCCGCGCGGACGGAGGGCGACGAGGCGGGCGGCACGACGCGGTGCAACAGATGAGCAACGGATGTTTCTCTTGTCTTGCGCAGCGCTTTTCGTCCACATAGCATTGAAACTCATTTTTATTTGAGTTCCTCAAGACGCTCGCCGGTCGCTCGCGTCGGAATGAAGTGGATCGTGACTGCAGCCTATCCCCTGGTCTCGGCCGTCAAGGCGCTCTATGTCGACCATCACGGTTGGCTCACTTCCTGGCTGCGCCGCCGGTTGGGATGTCCGGAGCAGGCGGCGGATCTGGCCCATGACACTTTCCTGCGGCTGCTGACGGCCAGGGTTCCTCCCGCCGAACTGGTCGAGCCGCGGGCCTGGCTGACCACGGCCGCGCGCCGGCTGATGCTCGACCGCCTGCGGCGCCAGCGCGTCGAACAGGCCTATCTCGAAGCCATGACGCTGGCGGCGGATGCCTTGCCGCAAGGGGCGCCATCACCCGAGGCGCTGATGAGCGCGATACAGGCGGTGGAGCAGCTGGCAGCCGCGCTGGCTGCGCTGGCGCCGAAAGGGCGCGAGGCGTTCCTGTTGCATTACCTGGAAGACCACAGCCAGTTGGTGGTGGCCGAGCGTCTCGGAATCTCCGTGCGGATGGTGCAGAAGTATCTGGCGCAGGGGCTGCTGCGTTGTCACCGGGTGCTGGCCTGATGATGGCCGGGCGATCCGGTCGCCAACCGGAAGCCGCCGCATGAGGCGCGTGCCGATTCCCGATGCCATCGCCGAACAGGCCGCCCGGTGGGTCGCGCGTCTGAGTTCTGACGACGCGGCCGAGCGCGAGGCTGTGCAGCGCGAACTGGAGGCGTGGACGCGGCAGAGCCCCGTGCACGAGGCGGCGGCGCGGGGTATGCGACTGGTGGTGGACCGGATGCAGGATCTGCGCGGCTCGGCCGCGCAATCGGGGGCGCCAGCGCGGGCGGGATTCGAAGCGGCGTTTGCGCATGTGGGCAAGCGCCGCGCGAGCCGGATGCTGTTCATGATCGGTGCGGCGTTGCTCGTGGGCGCGGCGGGCTGGATGACACTGCGGGTGTATCCCGCGGCCTATCTGATGGCGGATGTGCGCAGTGGGACCGGCGAGTGGCGCGTCCTGCTGCTGGAGGACGGCTCGCGCGTCACCCTGGCGGGTGACAGTGCCGTAAACCTGAGATTCGACCGCCAGCGCCGGGAACTGGACTTGGTGCAGGGACAGGCGCTGATCGAGGTGGCGAAGGACGCGCTGCGCCCGTTCGCGGTGCGCACGCGCGAGGCGCGGCTGACCGCGCTGGGTACGCGCTTCGCGGTGGATCGGCATGATGGCGTGACGAAGCTGGCAATGATCGAATCGCGCGTGCGGGTGGAGGCGGCCGGCCCGACACCGACGCGAGCGCTGGTGGTGCGCGCCGGGCAGCGCGTGGCGGTTACGGCACAGGGCGTCGGGCCGATTGCGGCGGTCGATCCCGGCCAGGTGGAGGACGCCTGGAGATTCCATCAGTTGGCGGTGCGGGACCAGCCGCTGGCGGACGTGCTGGAGGAGCTGAATCGGCACCGGTCCGGCCGCATTTTCTATGACGAGGCCGCCTTGGCGGGGATCCGCATGACGGTGGTGTTGCCATTGGACGATACCGACCGGGCGTTGCGATTGCTGGCCGAGAGCGTACCCGGCCTGACGCTGCGGTTCGCCTCGTCCTATTTCGTGTGGGTGGGGCGGACCGGAGGCGAAGCGGTCCGCTAGTCCAAAAAAATGCCCCGCGATGGCTGGTTCGTGTTTTGGAGCCTGGCGCGTCATGTCTTCTGAATGGCGATGATCCGGGACGTATCGATAGGTCCCGGCGCCCGAGCTGAGGACCACGATCATGCACAAGCTCCACCCGGCAGGCCCGCGCCGCCGTTTCCGATTTTCACCGCCGCGGCAACCCCGCGGCCTGCCCCCCCGCTGCCCGCCTGGTGCTGGCCGGGTTGGGCGCTTCGGTCGCGCTGGTCGCCCAGGCGCAGCACCTCGACAGGCAATACGACATTCCCGCCGGCTCGCTGGCGGACGTCTTGAGCCGCTATGCGCAACAGTCCGACACTGCGTTGTCGCTGCTTGCCGAGCAGGTGGCCGGTCGCCAGAGTCCGGGGCTGCATGGCCGCTACGCGCTGGAAGAAGGCTTCGCGGCGCTGTTGCGCGGTACCGGCCTGCAGGCCCGGCGCGGCGCGTCAGGCTATGTGCTGGTGGTGTCTCCGGGAGCCTTGACCCTGGCGCCGGTCGAAATCGAGGGCGATGCGGTGGCCGGGAAAGAGGTCTACACCGCGCCGCGATCATCCGTGTATCTGTCGAGCCAGGACCTCGACCGATTCGGCAGGGTGTCGGTCGGCGACCTGTTGACCGGCATCCCGGGCGTGCAGGTCGGCGACAGCCGCAACGGCGGCGCGCTGGACGTCAACATCCGCGGCATCCAGGGGCAGAGCCGGGTCGCGGTGCGGGTCGACGGCTCCGAGCAGGCGCTGGACGTGTACCGCGGATACGGGGGCACGGCCCAGCGCAGCTATATCGACCCGGACCTGATCAGCGACGTGACCGTCAACAAAGGTCCTTCCGTGACGTCCGGCGCCATCGGCGGGTCGGTGGAGATGCGCACGCTGGGCGTGCGGGACATCCTGACGGAAGGCAGCCGGGTCGGCCTGCGTCTGAAGGGCGAGTTATGGAACAACGGCGTGGCGCCGCCGCATCGCGGCGTCGCTCCGCCGCCGTCCTCCACCGGCGAGCCCTCGGCGAATGATCTGAGAGCCGTTCCGCACGATAGCCATGGCAGCCTGTTCGGGTCGCGCGCGAAATCGGGCAGCCTGGCCTTTGCCTATGCCAACGACCGCCTCGACTTCGTGGCGGCCTACGCGCACCGCACTCAGGGCAACTACTTCTCGGGCAAGAAGGGGCGAGAGCGTTATCGCATGTATTACCCGGGTGGTCGCTACGAGAGGAACAGCGTGGCCAAGTCCTACAATCCTGGCGAAGAAGTGTTGAATTCGTCGGCCGAAACCGAGTCGACGCTGTTGAAACTGACGCTGCGACCCGCCGAAGGCCACACGCTGGAACTGGGCTATCGCCGCTACGACGGCAAAATCGGCGAAATCATGCCGTCGGACATCATCCGGTCCGGGACGGCGGGCATCACGCAGTATCCGCTGGGCGAAACCGGTATCGACACCTATACGGCGCGCTACCTGTTCCAGCCGGCGGACAATCCGCTGCTGGACCTGGGCGTGAACCTGTGGATGACGGATGCCAAGACCAGCCAATTGACCTCGGTGTGGGCGCCGGCGTCCCAGGCCTACGTGACGGACCGCCGATGGACCCGTCAGGCCGACCGCCGCATCGGCGGCGATCTGGCCAACACCTCGCGGTGGCGCACGGCGCGCGGCGATGTCAGCCTCAACCTGGGCGGCTCATTCCAGGTCGAGGATCTCCGGCCGCAGCGCGGCGTGGTGACGACGCAGCAGGACATCGACGGCAACCGCGTGCTGCGGGATGCCTCGCGCCGGGAGTTCAGCCTGAACGGCAAGCTGGAATACCGGCCGGTGGCGCCGCTGATTTTGTGGGGCGGCGGCCGCTACAGCCATTTCGACGTCAGGGACCGTGGCGTGTATTCCACCGCCATCCGCGAATCGCGCTCCTATCG
This sequence comes from Achromobacter ruhlandii, assembly GCF_002082135.1. Taxonomy (NCBI): domain Bacteria; kingdom Pseudomonadati; phylum Pseudomonadota; class Betaproteobacteria; order Burkholderiales; family Alcaligenaceae; genus Achromobacter; species Achromobacter ruhlandii. The sequence continues at coordinate 5,431,217 of NZ_CP017433.1, read as the reverse complement.
CCCCATCATGGTGAAAAAGCCGGGTGAGTGGTGGTGGCCGGGCAACTTCGGTTACCAGACGTGGTGGCCGGACGAGCAAGGTCTGTACACGGACGCCACCGACCCGCGCCTGCATAACGGCATCGTGTACCAGGACAGCAACCGCCCCGAAGTCGGCGTGCCGTACGACGACTTCGGCGCGGGCTCGACCCGCGTCTATGACGAAGATGTGAAAGAGGTCGTCACCGGCTATGCGCATGCTCCCAGGCTGCGCAGCCGCGGCGGCGGCTTTGCCCCGTCGGCGGGCCTGAACCTCGAACTGGTCCCGGACACTTTCGTCTATGCCTCGTACACCCAGGGGCTGCGGTTGCCATCCCTGTTCGAGACCAGCCTGGGCACGATGAGCCTGTCACCGGGCAAGGGCCTCAAGCCAGAGCGTTCCAATAGTTGGGAATTCGGCGCCAGCACGGTGCGTGCCAACCTGTTGGCCGATGGCGACACGGTCGCCGCCAAGGTGGTCTATTTCAACAACAGCATCAAGAACTACATCGTGCGCTACTACGACTATGACGGCGTGGAGGAGCTGACCGAAAAGGCGTTGCGGATGCGGAACACCGACCGCTACAAGACCAGTGGATTGGAATTCCAGTCGCACTATGACGCCGGGCGGGTGTTCGCCGATCTGGCGGCCACGTATTACCTGAAAACCGAGACCTGCGATGCCGCCTTCGCGCAGCACTTGCGTGACAACCCCAGCGCTCTGCGGCATACGGAAAACACGCCGACGTGCACCCCTGGCAGTTTCATGGGTTCGTATACCAACGCTCAGAATCCGCCCAGGCTGGCCTTGAGCCTGACCGCCGGTCTGCGCTTCTTCAATGAAACGCTGACGCTGGGCGGCCGCATGGCCTACACCTCGGGCCCCACGGTCAAGGCCGACCAGCCGTGGCAGGAAACGCCGACGACGAAGCAGCTCGTGTACCACCCCGTGACGCTGTTCGACCTGTACATGACCTACCGGCTGCGCGAACGGGTGATGGTGAGCCTCTCGGTGCAAAACCTGACGAACCGCTATTACCTGGATCCGCTGGCGCAGAGTTTCATGCCGGCGCCGGGCCGGACGGTCCGGATCGGCATGCAGACGCGCTTCTGAGCGCGCACGGCGTCGGTGGGCGGGCAGCCTGCATGGCCTGCCTGCCCGAGCCGATCGCTATACCAAGGTATACATCCCATGATCTGTTCGGAACACAGGCGCAGACCTACACTGCCGCCTGTTGCCACCCTATAGGAGCCCGCCGTGGAAGACGACGGAAGTACCAGAACCCACGGCGCACGCCGGGTCTAGCGGGTCTGCACGTTTTTTCTGCCAGCCGCCACGCCCGTCCGGATCGACCCGGAGCCGCGACGGCTTGCATGCGCCACCTGAACCCCTGCGGGCGGAATCGCCTGTTCCCAGGAGACGCGCATGCTGTCCCATATCCTGTCCCCCAACCCCGTGCGCCGCGCGGCCCCCGCGCCGGCCTTCATCAACCTGACTTTCTACGGCAGCCCCGCCGTGCTGGCCCTGATCCGCAAGCGGCTCTACGAGGAGCTGCGGCAGCGTGCCGAGACCGTGACGGACGTGCGCTATTCGGCGGACGGCGAGCAAGCCTGCACCGCCGTCTGCCTGCGCAGCGACAGCGGCAATCCGTGGCCCGTGATCACCTGGCTCAGCGACCTGTGCCGCGATCTGGGCGTGCAGACGCTGCGCGTCGGCGTGGCCCCGGCGCCACGGGTGCAGGCGGCGCCGGTCCCGCATTGATTCCGCCTTACCCGATTCTCAATATCCACCAAGCCCGCGCGGGCCGTGGACGGGGGCTGCTCGCGTCTTGACGGGGCGGCTCCCGTTGGCGGCGCGCGCGGGCGGGAGCAGCGAACATGAAACCAATCCAGGAAGCCTCCCTGCCGGCCCCGCGGGGTCCGCGCGGCGAGAAAGCGCCCGCCGCCGCGACGGCGGGCAAGGCCCGCGCCATGCCTGTGGCGCGCCACGCCGGGCTGTCGGTGCATGACAGCCTGCAGGCCCTGCAAGCGCACCGCGATGGTCTGACCGAGGCCGAGGTGGCGGCGCGCCGCGCCATTGATGGCCTGAACGAAGTGGCGCATGACAAGCCGGCGCCAGCCTGGCTGCAATTACTACGCGCTTTCCGCAATCCCTTCGTGCTGGTGCTGCTGGGGCTGGCGGCGGTGTCGTACTTCACCGACATCCAGTTCGCCGCGCCCGCCGACCGCGACTGGACCGGCATCGTCATCATGTTGACCATGGTGACCATCAGCGGGCTGCTGCGTTTCATCCAGGAGTACCGCTCCGGCCGCGCGGCGGAAAAACTCAAGTCGATGGTGCGCAGCACCGCCACCGTGTTGCGGCGGGGCAGCGTGTCAGGCGAACCGGCGCGGCGCGAGCTGCCGATGAACGAACTGGTGCCCGGCGACATCGTCGAACTGCAGGCAGGCGACATGATCCCGGCAGACATCCGCCTGCTGCAATCGCGCGACCTGTTCATCAGCCAGGCCATCCTGACGGGCGAGGCGCTGCCGGTCGAGAAGTACGACACGCTGGGCAGTGTCAGCGCCAAGCGCGCCGAGGCCCAGGCAGGCGAGAACGCCGAGCTGCTGGACCTGGCCAACATCTGTTTCATGGGCACCAACGTGGTCAGCGGCACCGCCACGGCGGTGGTGGTGGGCACCGGCCCGAATACCTATTTCGGTTCGCTGGCCAGGAATGTGGTGTCGACCAAGCGGGTCGAGACCAGCTTCGACCGCGGCGTCAACAGCGTGTCGTGGCTGCTCATCAAGTTCATGCTGGTCATGGTGCCGATCGTGTTCGTCATCAACGGCGTGACCAAGGGCGACTGGGTTACCGCGCTGACCTTCGCGCTGGCCGTGGCGGTGGGGCTGACGCCGGAGATGCTGCCCATGATCGTCTCGGCCAATCTGGCCAAGGGCGCGGTGGCGATGGCGCGGCGCAAGGTGGTGGTCAAGCGACTGAATTCGGTGCAGAACTTCGGCGCCATGGACGTGCTGTGCACCGACAAGACCGGCACCTTGACGCAGGACCGCATCATCCTGGAACACCACTTCAACGTCGATGGCGAGGTCGACGACGAGGTGCTGCGGCTGGGCTGGCTCAACAGCGCCAACCAGAGCGGCCAGCGCAACCTGATGGACCGCGCCATCCTGGCGCGCGCGCGCGAACTGCGCGGCTGGGAACGCAGCGCGATGCACGAGAAGGTCGATGAGATCCCGTTCGACTTCGTGCGCCGGCGCCTGTCGGTGGTGGTGCGCAGCGTCGATGGCGGTCTGGAGATGATCACCAAGGGCGCGGTCGAGGAAATGCTGGCGGTCAGCACCGGCGTGGTCATCGATGGCCAGGAGCGGCCGCTGGACGCGGCCATGCGCAGGCGTCTGCTGCGCAGCGCCGAGGCGTACAACCAGGACGGATTCCGCGTGCTGCTGGTGGCCTCGCGCCGCCTGGAGGACACCGGCCGCACGCAGTTCCAGGCCGGCGATGAAAGCGGGCTGGTGCTGCGGGGATTCCTGACCTTCCTGGATCCGCCCAAGGATTCGGCGCAGGCGGCGATCCGCGCGCTCAATGACTATGGCGTGGCGGTCAAGGTGCTGACCGGCGACAACCCCATCGTCGCCGCCAAGGTCTGCCGCGACGTGGGCCTGGACCTGGGCAACGATGACGCTCGCATCCTGCTGGGGGCCGACATCGAGCGGATGGATGACGTGGCGCTGTGCCGGCGCGTCGAAAGCGTGGTGCTGTTCGCCAAGCTGACGCCGCTGCAGAAGTCGCGGGTGGTCAAGGCGCTGCAGGCCAACGGCCACACCGTGGGCTTCCTGGGCGATGGCATCAACGATGCCCCCGCGCTGCGCGACGCCGACGTCGGCATTTCGGTGGACAGCGGCGCCGACATCGCCAAGGAAACCGCCGATATCGTGCTGCTGGAAAAGGACCTGATGGTGCTGGAACAGGGCGTCATCAAGGGCCGCGAGACCTTCGGCAACATCCTCAAGTACCTGAACATGACCGCCAGTTCGAACTTCGGCAACGTGTTTTCGGTGCTGGTGGCCTCGGCCTGGCTGCCGTGGGAGCCGATGCTGTCGCTGCAGCTGCTGATCCAGAACCTGGTGTACGACGTCTCGCAGCTGACCCTGCCGTGGGACCGCATGGACGACGAGTTCCTGAAGAAGCCGCGCAAGTGGGAAGCGGGCAACATCCAGCGCTTCATGCTGTGGCTGGGACCGACCTCGTCGGTGTTCGACATCACCACGTATTTCCTGATGTGGACGGTGTTCGGCGCGGGCGCGGCCTATGCCCTGCACGGCGGCGACGGCGGCCAGACCATCATGAATTCGGGCTGGTTCATCGAGGGCCTGGTATCGCAGACCTTCGTGGTGCACATGCTGCGCACCCGCAAGATCCCGTTCCTGCAGAGCACGGCGTCGCTGCCGGTGCTGTTGTCGACCACCGCCGCGATCGCGCTGGCGTGCTGGCTGCCGTTCTCGCCGATCGCCGAGTCGATCGGGTTCGTGGCCCTGCCGCCGATCTACTTCGGCTGGCTGGCGCTGACCATCCTGGGCTACATCGCGCTGACGCAGCAGGTCAAGACCTTCTACATCCGCCGCTACGGCCGCTGGTACTGACATGCCGGGAGAGACGACATGGAAAAAGCGTTCGAGGAAATGCGCAAGTTTTCGCGGGACATGCACGCCTACGAGATCGAACGGGCCGCCTTGCGCCGGCCCGGACAGACGCCGGACCTTCCGGACGGTCCGCTGATCCCGCTGCGGCTGCTGCTGCCGATGCTGCTGGCGTGGACGTTGGGCGTGGGCGGGATCCTGTGTTTCCTGCCCTGACGGCGGGAAGGAGAATCGGGCGGCCGGGCGCCGCCCGATCGCCTCAGGCGATGCCGTGCAGCGCCTGGATCACGCCGAGCGCGATCCAGATGCCGACGAGCACGGCGCCGCGGACGATCCAGAGGGCCTTGATGGACGGTTTCATGGGGAGGCTGCCGGTAGGCGTTGGCGGGACGGCGCGGCCTGCGGACGCGTCGCTGGGGGACCCGAAAATTATAGGAACCGGCCCCCGCGCGGGCGAGGCGCCATTGGGATGGCGGGCCTATACCTTGGTATATGCCGGCTTTCCGATAGTGCGCGGCGGCCCGCGCCTGTCTCTACAATGGCGTCTCGCGGCGCGCGGCCATCGGGGCCCGGCGCCGGCGTCCATTCAACGGGGTGGCAGCGCCATGTTCCTCAAGCCGGCCAGGTATCTGAAGCAGCGTCCCGGCGCGGGCGTCGCATTGCTGGTGGCGCTGATGGCGCTGGTGTTCCTGGTGGACACCTTCACCCGCCTGGAAATCGCCGTGGCGGTGTTCTACGTGGCGGTGATCCTGGCGGCGCTGAGCTTCCTGCCGCGGCCCGGCGTCATCATTGTGGCGGTGGCGTGCGCGGCCTTGACGCTGCTCAGCCTGTACCTCACGCCCAACGGCGGCGTGCTGCGCGAGCTGGGGCTGATCAATGCGCTCATCAGCATCGCCGCCATCGGCGTGACCACCTACCTGGCGCTCAAGCGGGCGGCGGCCGAGGACGCGGCGTTCGAGGCGCGCACGCAGCTGGCGCGCATGGCGCGCATCCACAGCCTGGGCGAGCTGACCGCGTCGATCGCCCACGAGATCAACCAGCCGCTGGCGGCCATCGCCACCAGCGGCAGCGCCTGCCAGCGCTGGCTGGAGCACGATCCGCCCAACATCGAGCGGGCCCTGCGCGCGCTGCAGCGCATGACCGGCGACGTGCACCGCGCCAGCGAGGTGGTGGCGCGCATCCGCCGCGATGCGCGCAATGCCGCGCCGCAACGCGAGCGGCTGGACCTGGCCGACGTGATCGGCGAGGTGCTGGAGCTGGCTGGCGACGAGCTGGCGCGCAACGACGTGGTGGTGTCCACCCGCATCCAGGAGCGCGTGCCGGCGGTGCTGGGCGATCGCGTGCAGCTGGGTCAGGTGCTGGTCAACCTGGTGCTCAACGCCATCGAGGCGATGCAGCAGACCCCGGCCGGCGCGCGCCATCTGACGTTGCGCCTGTCGTGCCAGGCGCCGGGGCAGGTGCAGTGTTCGTTGACCGACACCGGCGCGGGCCTGGACCCGCAGGCGCGCGAGCGCCTGTTCGATACCTTCTGGAGCTCCAAGCCGGAGGGCACCGGCCTGGGCCTGACCATCAGCCGCGGCATCATCGAGAGCCACGGCGGCCGGTTGTGGGCCGAGCCCGCCGCGCGCGAGGGCGCGGTGTTCTGTTTCATGCTGCCGGCGGCGGCCGAGGATGAGTCTTCATGATCGCAAGCACGCGGCCCGAGCCGGCCACCATCCACATTGTCGATGACGACGCCTCGCTGCGCGAGTCGCTGGAGGACCTGATGCATTCGGTCGGCCTGCCGGTGCGCGGCTATGGCTCGGCGCAGGAATTCCTGGACGCCGATCCGGGCGCCGGCCCCGCCTGCCTGGTGCTGGACGTGCGCCTGCCTGGCCTGAGCGGCATGGACCTGCTGCGGCGCCTGCAGCAGGCGCGGCGGCGCATGCCGGTGGTGATGATCACCGGCCACGGCGACATCCCCATGTCAGTCGCGGCGATGAAGCTGGGCGCGGTGGACTTCCTGACCAAGCCGTTTCGCGACCAGGACCTGCTGGACACCATCCACGCGGCGGTGGAAAAGGACCGCGCGCACCTGGCCAGCGCGTCGGGATCGGACGAGGTCCAGGCCCGCTGGGACACCTTGACCGACGGCGAGAAGGCGGTGATGGAGCGGGTGGTGCGCGGCATGCTGAACAAGCAGATCGCGGCCGAACTCAACGTCAGCGAGATCACGGTGAAGGTGCGGCGCGGGCGCGTCATGCGCAAGATGCAGGTGCGCACGCTGGCGGACCTGGTGCGCGCGGGCGGGCAACTGGGCGGTTAGCGTGCGTGGTCGCGCAACGGCGGGCGGCCGGTCCGCGGCTGGCAGGCCGCCGCGCTGCGCGGAAGGCGGCGTCGCGTCGCTCCCGCTTGAAGGGCGGCGGATGCCGCGCGGCTCGGGCGGCCGCGTCAGTCCGGTTTGCCGGGCGGCTGCGCCGCGGCGCGCCACAGGTCGAGGAAGTGGCGCTGCTTCAGCGGGTCCAGGTACACCAGCAAGCCCACGCCCAACGCCACCGGCCGCACCCCCGCGGCCGGCACCATCGAGGCGCCTACCGGGCGCATGCCGGATTGGCGCGCAATCATTTCCTGGCCGCGCGGCGACAGCAAGTAGTCGAGAAAGCGCGCGCCCAGGTCGGCGCGCGGCGCCTGCCGCGGAATGATGGCCGAGCGCGACAGCATCAGCGTGTAATCCTGCGGATAGACGATGGCCAGCGGCGCGCCCTGGTCGATGCGATGGCGCGTGTAGGATTCGAGCAGGTTGTAGCCCAGCGTGATCTCGCCGCGTTCGAGCTTGTCGAGCGCGTGCTCGGTCGATTCGTGGACGCGCACCCCGTTGCGGCCGAAGGCGGCCAGCAGCGCGCCGGCCAGGCTGTCCAGGCGCGCGTCCTGGGTGGCGGCCAGGTAGCCGATGCCGCTGCCTTCGACATCGTAGGTCGAGATGCGGCCGGCCAGCGGCTGGTCGGGCGCCTGCAGCAGCGCCAGCAGTTCGCGGCGGGTGCGGGGCGCGCGCGCGGCGTCGAGCCGGCGGGTGTCGTAGACCATCACGATGGGGTCGGTGCCGATGCTGAAGACCTCGTCGCGCCAGTTGGCCCAGGCGGGCAGGGCGCGGGTTTCCGGCGACACGTGCGGCTGCGCGTGGCCATCGTTGACCAGCTTGGTCTGCAGGTCCATGGCGCTGCTGATGACCAGGTCGGGGCCGGCCTTCTCGCCCGGCGCCTGCGCGGCACGGGTAGCCACTTCGGCATACAGCGCCTGGGTCGACAGCTCCGTGTATTCGAGGCGCACGCCGGGATTGAGCTGGCTGAAGTCTTCCAGCACGCCGCGAAACACCTGCACGCTGTTGGAAGCGTGCAGCACCAGCACGTGCTTGCTGTCGGCCGGGCCCAGCGTCAGGCCGTCGGCGCTGGTCTCGGCGGCGGGGCTGGCGCCGGCCAGGATCAGGGCGGCGCCGGCCGCGGCCAGGCGCGCGAGCAGGGGAAGTCTAGGCGTCATGGGCGTTGGCGGGCAGATGGACGACGGCTTCGAGACCGCCGTCGGGGCGGTTGCTGAGGTTGAGCCGGCCGTGGTGGATGTCGACCACGCGCTTGACGATGGACAGTCCCAGGCCGGCGCCGGGCGTGCGCGGATTGGGGCCGCGCGAGAAGCGCTCGAAGGCGCTTTGCGCCAGCGCGGGCGGGATGCCGGGCCCCTGGTCGGCCACGGTGATGCGCCAGCCGGCGTCGTCGCGTTCGAGCCGCACGTCGATGTGGCCGTCCGCCGAGGCGCCATGGCGCAGGGCATTGTCGATCAGGTTCTTGAAGGCCTCGCGCAGCATCAGGCTGTCGCCCGCGATGCGGGGCGGCGCGCCCTCTTGCGCGGCGGGCAGGCGCAGCCGCACATCGGGCTGCGGGTCGGCCTGCGGCACGGTGTCGTAGACGGCCTGCGAAAGCAGCTCGGCCAGGTCCACGGGACCGAACTTGCGCACATTGCTGCGGTGGATGACGCTGGCGTCGCTGAGCAGCTGGTTCACCAGCCGCGACAGCTTCTCGGCATTGCGCAGCACCGCCAGCAGGCTGCGGCGCTGTTCGGCCGGGTCTTCCTCGTCCAGCGCCACTTCCATCTGCGCGTGCAGCGCGGCCAGCGGCGTGCGCAACTGGTGCGCGGCCTCGGCGATGAACAGGCGCAGGGTGTCGAGGTTCTCGGACAGCCGCGCCATGAAGCCGTCGAGCGAATGCACCAGCGTGTCCAGTTCCTCGGGCACCGGCGCGGCGATCGGATGCAGGTCGGCGGCGCCGCGCGTGGCCAGCTCGCGCTCGATGCGCTGGATCGGCGACAGCGAGCGCCGCAGGCCCCAATAGGCCAGCGCCAGCGCCGCGGCGGTAAAGCCCATCAGCGCCAGCGTGCCCTGCCACAGAATGCGCTCGGCCAGCGCGTTGCGCGCCTCGCGCGTCTGCGCCACCTGGATCAGCGCGGTCTCGGTGGCGCGCGGGCCGGCGATCTTGCGCTCCATCCATGCCACCCGCACGGCCTGGCCCTGGTAGTCGGCGGTGAATAGTTGCGGCGCGGCGCTGGCGTCGGTGCCGTGAGAGGGTGGGGTGGACAGGTCGGCGTAGCCGGAAATCAGCGCGCCGTCGGCGGCCGTCACGCGGTAGAAAACGCGGTCGCGCGGCGCCTGTTCCAGCAGCGCCAGAGCGGCGTAGGGCATGTCCATCTGCCACTCGCCCTGCACCAGTTGCAGGCTGTCGGCCATCGACAGCGCCGAGGCGCGCAGCAGTTGGTCGTAGGTGGTGTCGGCGGTCTGCTGCGCATAGCCGCGCACCAGCAGGTAGAGCGCGCCCAGTCCCACGACGAACAGCCCCAGCAGCATCGCCAGCAGCCGCCGGCGCACGGAAATACGGCGGGACCGCACCGTTTCAGTCCCGTGGCGCCGCGGCGGCGTCGGCATCCCCGGCCGCCGTCAGCAGATAGCCCGTGCCGCGTTGCGTCTCGATGCGCAGCGGCGAGCCTTCCAGCTTTTTGCGCAGCCGCGCGATGTAGACCTCGATGGCATTGGGCGCGGCCTCGTCATCGAACGCGAACAGCTTGTTGGCGATCTCGGCCTTGCTGACCGCGCGGTTCATGCCGGCCAACAGGATCTCGAGCAGGCTGTACTCCCGCTTGGGCAGATCGATGCGCTGCCCCGCCAGGCTGACCTGCCGCGCCGCGCTGTCGATCACCAGTTCGCCAAACCGCAGCACCCCCGCCGCCTGCACGCTGGGCCGCCGCAGCAACGCCCGGCAGCGCGCCTCCAGCTCGCGAAAGTCAAACGGCTTGGCCAGGTAATCATCGGCCCCCGTATCCAGCGCATGCACCCGATCCTCGATATCGATGCGCGCCGTCAACGCCAGCACCGGCGTCTTGCTGCCCCGATCCCGCAACCGATGCAGGATCTCGAACCCCGACATGCGCGGCAATCCGATATCCAGGATCACCAGGTCAAAGGTCTCGTACTGAAGCACCCCATCCGCGTTCAACCCATCCATCTGGCAATCGACGGCATGCCCAAGACGACGCAGTCGGCGTACGAGCGCGTCGGCCAGGTCCTCATCATCTTCGATCACCAGAATCCGCATGCGCGAGATTGTCGCATAGCGGCAAGTTCCGCCTTTGCCTCGTATCCGTCCCCTGAATGTCTCCGTCATAGCCGGCCATTGGCTCGGCGGGCGCGTTCAAGCCTGGCCCGGGGGCGGCGGCTTTCCTGCATGATTGTCCAGGTATCCATGGACGTGGCGCGCTGGCGCCGGGCGTGTCCGGCCTGGCCTTGTATGCGCGGCGCCGACGGCTGCCAGCCGACGCCGCGCACGCCTCAGAAACGCCAGCGGACGTCGAGCGACCCGGCATGCTGGCGGTTGCCGCCGCCGAACTCGCCGCCGTAGCTCAAGCCGGCCGTCATGTTGCGTATCTGCACCAGGTCCGCGCCCAGTTCCACACGTGCGGCATCGCGCGCGATCGGCGCGCCCGCCACGCTGAACGCGGGCCCCTGGTCGAATGACAACGCGACCGAAGGCCGGGTGTTGCCGTAGACATGGCGCCAGCCGACCATGCCGCGCAGCGCGATGCTCGAGCCGGGCACCAGCCAGTTGCCGCGCAAGCCGGCCAGGCTGCTGACGTTGCGCTGGCGCTGTCCGTCGCTGGACAGCGCGGCCGAACCGCCCGATTCGGAGAACGCTCGCATGCGCAACTGGTTCCAGGCCAGGCCAATGAATGGTTCGACGCCGGCCGCGTCCGACAGGGGCAGCGCGTATCCGACCTCGGTGAACAGTTGCGTCGTGGCGCCGCGATAGTTGGCGCTGAGCCGCTGATCCAGGCTGCCGTAGCGCACCTGGCGTTGCGAGTCGACCACGTGCCAGGAATAGGCGCCGCCGGCCATCAGCTTGAGCGCGCCCGCGCCCAGCGCATAGGCCTTGCCGCCATAGACGGTGGCGCTGTAGCTATCGGTCCTGGCGCTGGCCTGGCGCGCTTGCGCGCTCAACCGCGCGTCGGTGTAGCCGAAGGCGCCGCCCATGCGCCAGCCACCGCCCACGGCCGCGTCCCCGCCTATCGTCAGCGACGTGCTGCGCTGAGTCAGGTTCGGCGCGTTGCCGTTGCCGGCCAGGTTGCGCCATTCGCCGCCGAGCTGGATCCACAACGGCGACGCGCCGCTGCGCGGCAGGGCCGAGGCCGGTGGCGGCGCGCCATTGTCGGCGGCCGCGGTGGGCGCGCCCGGCTGCATGGGCGCCGACAGATTGTGGCGCAGGGCCGCCAGTCCGTTCAGCGCGGCCGGCGCCATCGTCACGCCGGCCAGCGCCGAGGCGACGCTGGCGTGGGTGTCGCCGGATAGCTGGGCCAGCGCCGGATCCAGGGCGGCGACGTTATTGCTCAGCGCGATGGTGCGCCACACTTCATGGCTTTGCGGCAAGGCGTCGATGGCCGAAGCCACGCTGGCCTGGTTGGCGGAGCTGGCCAGGGTGGACATGCCGCGGTCGTTGCGCTTGAGCGCGAGCGTGACGTCATTGCCATCTCCGCCCGTGGTGCTGACCGGCGCGTCCAGGAAGAGCAAGGGGTTGCGTACGGTGGTGAATTCGCCTTTGACCGCGCCGGGACTGTCCTTGGCGATCAGGGTATAGGGACCATTCAGCGGCTGCCAGGCGGCGGCATCCATCGGGGAGAGCAGCAGTTCCAGCGTGGCGCCGGTGATGTCCACCCCGCCGGCGACATCCACGCGACTCACGGCCGACGGCGCCCCGCTCGCGCGCAGCGTGCCGCGATTGACGTAATCGCCGGTGACCGTCTGCGTGCCGACAGGATTGCCGGGCGCGTGCACCGCGCCGGCTTCGATCGTCGTGGCGCCCAGGGTGCCCGTGCCGCCCAGCAAGGCGCCCGTGCGCGCCAGCACGCTGGCGCCGAGCCGCGCGTCGTCGCGCAGCCACAGGCCGCCGTCGCTCACGGTGATCTGGCCGCCATAGGCGCGGTTGTCGGCGCCCAGCGTGAACACGCCCGCGCCGGTCGTTGGTCAGGCCCCCGGTGCCTTGGATGCGGCCGGTGTAGACGCTGTGCTGGTTGTCCGCGCCGGTGGTCAGGGTGGCCGCGCCCAGTGCGACGGCGCCGTCGCCTGACAGCGATCCGATGGCCTGGTCCCTGCCGCCCAGGTCGAGCTGCGTGCCCGCGTTCAACATGAAGGCACTGCGCGGCGAGAAGCTGCCGGCCGAGCCGGCGCGCAAGGTGCCGTCCAGGAGCAGCGTCGGTCCGGAATAGGTGCTGGCGCCGGCCAGCACCAGCGTGCCGGCGCCCAGCTTGGCAAGCCCGCCGGCCGCCTGGCCGTCGGCCAAGGCGCCTGTCAGCGTCAGCATCCGGGCCTGTGTGTCGACCTTGCCCAGGCCGGTGAGGGTGATCGCATTGCCCAGGGACAGATTGTCGGCCGCCGCCAGCAGCGTCGCGCCGTTCGCGATGGCGAGCGCACCGATGCCGAGCGCGTTGTTGTGGCCCACGCCCAGCGTGCCTTCCCGCAGTTCGGTGCCGCCCGAGTAACTGTTGTCGCCAGCCAGGATCAGCGTGCCCGCGCCGGCCTTCACCAGACTGCCCCGGTAGTCGGCGTCGGTCTTGGCGGCCAGCGCGTTGACACGCCCTTGGCGGAGGTCGATTTGATCCTGGATCGATTTGTTCCGGGTGATGGCGGCGATGCGTGGCGCGTTGATGGCCGCCGCCGCCAGATCGCTGTCATTGCGCCCCGCGATGAACGTGTCGTAGTCGGTGGCTTTGCTGTAACCGTCACTCCATTTGGGGTTGGCCGCTTCGTACGCGCTTAGCAAGAGCGGCCCTTGGGGGGCGGCTTGCAGCGCATCCATCGCCGCCTTGAAGCGGGCCGACGTATAAGTGCTCTTGACGTTCGACTGGATGACTTCTTCGAGCAGGGCGCGGGCTTGGGCCATGCCGGCGATTACGTCGGCGGCGACTGGAATGGCATTGGGCACGGCCTTGATGCCGCTTTGCAAGGCGGATTTTTCAGTGGCCCAGGCAGCGACTTCCGCGGTTTCCTCGCGGAGGCGTTGCGTCAGCGCTGCTTCGGAAATGTTGTTCTTCCACGTATCAGATACGCCGGCCGGCAGGTTGGCAGTGAACTTTCCCAGCAACTGGGCAGGGCCGTCCATGCCCTTGCGCAAGTCCGGCACGCCCCAGCCAAAGACTTCGTTCGGCGTATCGGCGGGCCCTGTGCCGCGATGCGAAGCGGTGGTCAGCAGGATCGTGCGGATTTCCTCATTGCCCAGATAGGGGTAGCGTTCCATCAGGATGCCCAATGCGCCGGTCACGTGTGGCGCCGACATGGACGTACCATTGGATTGCTTGTATTGATCATCACCGGTCACGTTGGCGCTGAGGATGTTGTAGCCGGGCGCGGCAAGGCACCAATACTTGGCCAGGCCGCACTTGTTGAAATCTTGGTCACCCGACGGTTTCAGGCCTGTTGCCGCGATCCAGTATTTTTCGAGTTCGAGGCGGAAATAGGGCAGGCCGGCGCGCGTCGAGGCATGTGCGACGCCGGCGTTGCCGTTGGCCCAGACGTGCAGCACGCCATACTGCAGCGAGACATCGGCTGCCGCATCCAGCCAGGTTTTCTTGCCCGCGCCGTTCAGACGTAGATATGCCTGGGTAAAACTCGATAGCGTGTCGTAGTTATCCGCCGTCGGCGGGGAGCCCCAACTGCTGTTGATGGCGCGAACGCCCGCGGCCGCCAGGTTGCCATAGGCGGCCCTGAAATAGTTGTAGTCCATGTTGGACCCGTATCGGGACGAGTCCGTGCCGTTGGAGTTGGTGGTGTAGTACTGGCTGCCAAACGAGACGCCCATCATGCCCTGGCCGTTCTTGGCGGCGGCGATGGTGCCCGATACGTGGTTGCCGTGGTTGTCGTTCGCGCCGATTCTTTTCGCCAGGTCTGTTTTGTCAGCGTAAGCGCCCGCACGGTCGAAGGCCTCTCCTGCGCGCCAGGCGAGCTTCGAACCGTCCAGCTGCTCGCCGTCATTCGCATAACTGCCCTTGACGCTGAGCGCGATGATGCCGCGGCTGGCGAACTCCTGGTGCGAGGGGAGATAGCCGGAATCCACAGCGCCCAGCTTCACGCCCGCGCCACTCAAACCGCGCGCGTAAGCATATTGCGCGTTCATCGCGCCCAGGCCCCAATCTCCCTTGAACTCCGGGTGGTTCGCCCAACTCGCGACCGCGGCCTGCTCGTCGTTGGTCCGGGTGCCGTCGTAGTTGACGTAGGTCTGCGCCTGCGCCGGGGTCAAGACCGCCTGGCCCACTGCCAGAAGCGCCGCGTGCGTGGCCCGCACGCCCTGGCGCACCTTGGGAGGCCGGGCAGGGTGGCGTTTTCGGGACATCTTGCTTTTCATGCTTTCCCCTTGGGATGGCGCAACGTCCCGTCCGGGCGTCGTCGTCGCTCCCCGGGGGCGGGTGCTGCTTGTTATGGAATGACGTGAATGAGCAATTCGGAAATGCGTATGGATTGTGTGTCGCCGGACGGACGGGCGCTACATTTGCTGACATTTTCAGAATCGTCTTAGGTTTTCCCGATCTCCTGGCCGGCGAAGCCTGGGATGCGCTCGTCGACTCGAGTGATCGCCGGTCCGGGCTCAAGGGGGGCAGGACGTCGCGCACGATCCTGGTGCGCCGTGCCCAAAAAACGACAGGTTCCAGACAGCTTTTCTTCCTAGTCTTGCGCCCCAGCGCACCCCAAGCGCACATAACAACGAGCCCGGAGATACCCCTCATGCTTTTGACCCTGCTTGGCTTCGGCATGGTGATCACGTTCATGACGCTGATCATGACCAAGCGCCTCTCGCCCCTGGTGGCGCTGATCCTCGTCCCCATCCTCTTCGCCCTGCTCGGCGGCTTCGGCGCCGGCATCGACAAGATGATGCTCGACGGCATCCGCAAGATCGCGCCCACCGGCGTCATGCTGATGTTCGCCATCCTCTACTTCGGCGTGATGATCGACGCCGGCCTGTTCGACCCCATCGTCGGCCGCATCCTGCGCGCCGTGAAGGGCGATCCGCTCAAGATCGTGGTCGGCACCACCGTGCTGGCGCTGGTGATCTCGCTGGACGGCGACGGCTCCACGACCTACATGATCGTGGTCGCGTCGATGCTGCCGCTGTACCGCCGCCTGAAGATGAACGCGCTGTCCATGACCTGTCTGGCGATGCTGGCCAGCGGCGTCATGAACCTGACGCCGTGGGGCGGGCCGACGGCGCGCGCCGCCAGCGCGCTGCACGTGGACGCCGGCGACATTTTCGTGCCGCTGGTGCCGGTGATGGGTGTGGCCATTGTCGCGATCCTGATCCTGGCCTTCTTCCTGGGCCTGCGCGAACGCCGCCGCCTGGGCGTGCTGTCGCTGCCCGACGGCGCCTCGCTGCACGCCGGCTACGACGAGGACGGCCCCAAGAACCTGCCCGAGATCGAGGTCGACCACGACCTGCGCCGTCCCAAGCTGCTGTGGGTCAACGCCGGCCTGACGCTGGCGCTGATGGTGAGCCTGGTGATGGGCGTGCTGCCGCTGCCGGTGCTGTTCATGATCGCCTTCGCGATCGCCCTGATCATCAACTACCCGAACCTGGCCGAGCAGCGCCGCCGCGTGGCGCAGCATGCCGGCAACGTGCTGTCGGTGGTGTCGCTGATCTTCGCGGCGGGCATCTTCACCGGCATCCTGTCGGGCACGGGCATGGTGGAAGCCATGTCGCGCAGCCTGCTGGCGGTGATCCCCGACGCGCTCGGGCCGTACCTGGCCGGCATCACCGCGCTGGTCAGCCTGCCGTTCACCTTCTTCATGTCGAACGACGCTTTCTACTTCGGCGTGCTGCCGATCCTGAGCGAAGCCGCGCAAGGCTATGGCATCACGCCGGTGGAAATGGCGCGCGCCTCGCTGATCGGCCAGCCGGTGCACCTGCTCAGCCCGCTGGTGCCGTCGACCTACCTGCTGGTGGGCCTGGCGGGCGTCGAGTTCGGCGACCACCAGCGCTATTCGCTCAAGTGGGCCACGATGGTGTGCCTGGTGATGCTGGCGGCCGCGCTGGCGTTCGGCCTGTTCCCCCTGGTCGGTTCCGTCGCCTGACGGCCGCGCCTCTACGCGTTTCTTGAAAGGAGAACGTTCATGGCTTTGCGCATTGCTTACGTCACCAGCGGGATGGGCCACACGGGCACCGCGATCTGCCAGGCGCTGCACCGCGCCGGTCACCGCGTCATCGCCGGCTGCGGGCCGCGCTCGTCGCGCAAGGACCACTGGCTGAAGGAACAGAAGTCGCTGGGCTACGACTTCATCGCCTCGGAAGGCGACGCCACCGACTGGGCCTCGACCGAGGCGGCCTTCGCCAAGGTGCTGCGCGAGGTCGGCGAGATCGACGTGCTGGTCAACAACGCCGGCGCCATGCTCGACATGCGCTTTCGCCAGATGAGCCACGCCGACTGGTCGGCGGTGCTGCGCAGCAACCTGGACACGCTGTTCAACAGCACCAAGCAGGTGGTCGACGGCATGGCCGAGCGCGGCTGGGGCCGCATCATCAACATCGGTTCGGTCGCCGCCGAGAAGGGCCAGATCGGCCAGATCAACTACGCCACCGCCAAGGGCGCGGTGATCGGCTTCACCCGCTCGCTGGCGCAGGAAGTGGCGGCGCGCGGCGTCACCGTCAACCTGGTGTCGCCGGGCTTCATCGCCGACGACACTGTCAAGGCGTTCCCGCCGGCGCTGCTGGACCGCATCATCGAAAGCGTGCCGGTGGGCCGCCTGGGCACCGCCAAGGACCTGGCCGGGCTGTGCGCCTGGCTGGCGTCGGACGAGGCGGCGTTCGTGACGGGCGCCAATTACGCGATCAACGGCGGCGTATACATGAGCTGAGGCGGCCAGGAACAAATACACGGGCCGCCGCCATGCTCATTCCCGGACGTGTCTATCCGCGATGGATCGACACGCCGCCATCCACCAGCAATGCCGTGCCGGTGGTGAAGCTGGAGGCGTCCGACGCCAGGTACAGCGCGGATTGCGCGATTTCCCGTGGCGCGGCCAGTCGCTTGAGCGCATGCAGGCTTTCGACGTATTGGCGCGCTTCCTGCGATGGCATCGAGGCGCGGCCCATCGCGGTGTCGGTGCCGCCCGGCAGCAGGGCGTTGGCGCGGATGCCTTGCGCGCCGTATTCCGTGGCGATGGCTTGCACCAGGCCGATCAGGCCCGACTTGCTGGCGGCGTAGGCGCCCATGCCGGCAAAGCCGGCCGTGTGGCCGACGAAGGTGGACGTGAAGATCAGCGAGCCGCCGCCGCGCCGCAGCAGGGCCGGGATCTGGTGGCGCGCCCCGAGGAAAGCGCTGCCCAGGTTGGTGTCGAGGATCTGGCGCCATTCCTCGGGCGAGACCTGGTGCAGCGGTTGCGCCTGTCCGGTCATGCCGGCATTGTTGAAAGCGATATCCAGCCCGCCGTAGCGGCTTTCCGCCAGGGTCACGGCGGCGTCGGCGACGGCCTCATCGCGCACGTCGCCGGCCAGGGGCGTGGCCTGGCCGCCTTCGGCCTCGATGGCCGCCACCAGCTGTTCCAGTTCGGCCTGTCGCCGCGCCACCACGACGAGCCTGGCGCCTTCGCGGGCAAACAGTTTGGCCGCTTCGTAGCCGATGCCTGAACTCGCGCCGGTGATGATGGCGACTTTGCCGGTCAGTTGCCGCATGATCGTTCCTTGTGTGAAAGAGAGGATCCGGGAACGATAGGCGTGGCGTGCCGCGCCGGCTATCCGGTTCTTGCTGCCAGGCCGTTGCGCGTCCGCCAAGCGCCAGGTGCGGCCCCGCCCCGGCCATGCCAAAATCGGCGCTGGCCCATTGAATGCGAAGGAACGCCATGCCAGTCTTCCGTACCCGCCGCGCCCTGGGCGCGAGTGCAGCGGTGTTGCTGCTCCTGGCCGCGTGCGGCAAGAAGGCGGAGTATCCGCCCGAGGTGCAACGCGCCACCTACAGCTCCTGCCTGCAGGGTTTCAAGGCCAAGGCGCCCGCCACCATTCCCGCCACCACGGTGGATGCCAAGTCCAAGGGCTATTGCCAATGCGTGCTGGATGGCCTGCAATCGAAAGTCCCTGAAAAGGACTTCCTGCGCTATGACCAGCTGCTGGCGACCCAGGCCAGCGGCCCCGAGGCCGACAAACTGCGCGATCAGGTAATGGGCGTGGTGAACGTCTGCCTGCAGCGGATG
Organism: Achromobacter ruhlandii; assembly: GCF_002082135.1. Lineage (NCBI taxonomy): Bacteria > Pseudomonadati > Pseudomonadota > Betaproteobacteria > Burkholderiales > Alcaligenaceae > Achromobacter > Achromobacter ruhlandii. The sequence continues at coordinate 5,412,820 of NZ_CP017433.1, read as the reverse complement.
CCCGATTTCTAGCCGCATCCGCTGGCCGCTAGCGCGTCAGCTTCATCGAAACGTCGGTGTGCGAACCGCGGTCGAGGTCGGCCCCGAGGGGCATGCTGCACGCGGGCAGGGACAACAATTCGCGTCCCACTTCGCCGGCCTCGATTCTGTGAGCGATATCGTCGAGCAATTGCGTGCGCGTGGCGAAGCCCTGTCCCTTGAGGTTCCTCGCGTACAGGCGATAGCTGAGGTTGGGCTCGCTGCCCTTCATGACGCCAAGGTCGTGGATTTCGCCATGCTCGTTGCGGATCAGCAGGTGTCCCGGCCGCGCATAGATGCGGTAGATGCGCCACGGCGATGAAATCGCCGCATGAGCGGGGCGCTGGACGCTGGCGCCCTGCGAAGCATCGCGCGGCGGGGGGCTGATGGGCGGGGTCGAGGGCCGTGGCAGCAATTTGACGCAGGCGTTGGCGAAACGCGCGATAGACCGCTTGAACGCGCTCACGCGCGCGCTGCCGAAAAGCCGTGGCTGGGGCGGTTGATGCGGAAATGATGCGAAGTCATGGCCGTGCTCCTGTGCATGGCGATGCGGCGAGGGTCGCGCGGTCAAGCACCATCGGGACAGCATACGCGCTTTGTCGTGCGCGCGAGGGAAAACACGCCAGGTGTTACGCGAAAGCGCGGAATTGCCCGAAATCCGGCCGTTCCCGGGTGGGGACGGGGCAATTCCGATGTTTGCCGCGTAACCGGGGTGCTATTTGGAAACGTTGGTTGACATTGGCGTGTCCAGCACCCATAGTGGGATTGAAGCTTTTCGAGCATCGTGATCATCGTCCGGTATTGCTCCCCTCGCGGGGCGCCGCATTGTTCGCCGTCCTTTCCTTGACTGGCTCACTTCGCTGGTTCACTTCGCGGGCTATGCCCGCCATCTAAAAGGAATGGCTCATGGAAACCGGAATCGTCAAATGGTTCAACGATGCCAAAGGGTTTGGCTTCATCATGCCCGAGAACGGCGGCAAGGATTTGTTCGCCCATTTTTCCGAAATCGTCGGGGACGGTCACAAAGCGCTGATTGAAAACCAGCGCGTCAGTTATGTGACCGCGCAGGGCGCGAAAGGTCCGCACGCGACCCAGATCCGCGCGATGTAAATGAAGGGCCCGCGCAAGCGGGCCTTTTACTTATCGACGGGGGGCTTATGCTTCACAACAACATGGTTTACAAAGGCTATCGGCTGACCGCGAGTGTATCCCGCGTTTCGGTGGGCGGATCGGACCGTCCCGCCTTCACGGCGACCGTCGCGGTGGAGTTGGCGGGCGATCAGGACCGGCTTGGCGAACCCTACGCCGTGCCGTTGTTCGCATCGGGCGGATTCGTCTACAGCCCCAGCATGGCGGTGGATGCCGCCATCCACCACGGACGCACCGTGGTCGACGCGCATCCCCGGCCGGGGTGAACCAGGGGCACGGCGCGAAGTCGCGGTTAACGGCTACTGGTTGATGACATGGCCGCCTGGCGCAAGCGGGCGGCCTTTGTGTTGGCTGCCGGCCCGTCCCATAGGCGAGGATCCGCCGGATCTCACGGGGTGAGGTAAAGTGGAGAACATGAAATTTCCTTAAGGACACAAAGGTGCCTGAATCGAACGAAACCCACGTCCTGCTGTTTTCCTACGGCACGCTGCAGGACAAGGCGGTGCAACGCGCCAATTTCGGCCGCGAGCTCACTGGCCGCGCGGACGCCATGACGGGTTATGTGCAGCGCTGGGTCGACATCACCGATCCCGAGGTGATCAAGACCAGCGGCCTGGCGCGCCACCCCATCGTCTATGCCAGCTACGATCCCAAGGACGAGGTGCCGGGCATGGTGTTCGAGATCACGCAGCAGGAACTGGAAGCCGCCGACCGCTACGAAGTGTCGGACTACAAGCGCGTTTCGGTGCTGCTCAAGTCCGGCGTGCACGCCTGGGTGTATATCAAGGCCTGACGCGGCGTCCGCGCCGCCTCAGGCCTTAGGACCGAGCCCGCGCGGGGGGGGGGCCGGCGTCGATCTGGCGTATTAGCGGTCCTGCGCGGCGATGTCCCGCAGCGCCTGCCGCAGCAGGGCGTGGGCGGCCAGGTCGGCGGGCCGGTGCTTGCGCGTGGCGCTGGCCGGATACCTGCCCAGGAAATTGCCGTTGCGCCGGTCCGTGGCCGGCCGCACCGGCCGCGGCGCGAAGCCGCCGCCGCAATTGGGGCAGACGTTGCCCAGCACCTGGTCGGCGCAGCGCGCGCAGAAGGTGCATTCAAAGCTGCATATGCGGGCTTCGGTCGAGGCGGGCGGCAGGTCGGCGTCGCAATGTTCGCAGTTGGGGCGCAATTCGAGCATGGCGGTTTCCTTGAAGAGGGCGATCCCGGCCAGCATACCCGCCCCGGCGCGCCGCGCCGACGCCGCGCGCGGACAGGTAACGGGCGGAAACGGTCATGTGAGGGGCGCCTTTCCAGGCCGGCGGACGCCTGTACACTCGGGCATCTCCCCTTTTGCGGAAACCGCCATGGCCGGCAGCAGCTTCTTCGCACTGTTCGACGACATCGCCACCATCCTGGACGACGTCTCCGTCATGACCAAGGTGGCGGCCAAGAAAACCGCCGGCGTGCTGGGCGACGACCTGGCGCTGAATGCGCAGCAGGTTTCGGGCGTGCCGGTCAATCGCGAACTGCCGGTCGTGTGGGCGGTGGCCAAGGGCTCGCTCATCAACAAGCTGATCCTGGTGCCGTCGGCCCTGGTGATCAGCGCTTTCGCGCCCTGGGCGGTGACACCGCTGCTGATGGCCGGCGGCCTGTTCCTGTGCTTCGAGGGCGTGGAAAAACTGGCGCACAAATTCCTGCCGCACGGCGACACGGCCGAGGGCAATCATGCGGCCCGCGCCGAGGCCCTGCAGGACGCGGCGGTCGACATGGTGGCGTTCGAGCGCGACAAGATCAAGGGCGCGGTGCGCACCGACTTCATCCTGTCGGCGGAGATCATCGCCATCACCCTGGGCGCGGTGGCCGGCGCCGATCTGCTGCGCCAGACGGTGGTGCTGGCCGGCATCGCACTGGTCATGACGGTGGGCGTCTACGGGCTGGTGGCCGGCATCGTCAAGCTGGACGACCTGGGCCTGTACCTGAGCGGCCGTCGCGCCGCGCTGGTCGCCGCCCTCGGCAAGCGCATCGTGGCGGCCGCGCCCTACCTGATGAAGACCTTGTCAGTGGCGGGCACCGCCGCCATGTTCATGGTGGGCGGCGGCATCCTGACGCATGGCATCGCGCCGGTGGGCACGGCCATCGAGCATGTCGCGGCCGCCAGCGGCGGCGGCCTGTTGCCGCCGCTGGTGTCGACCTTGCTCAGCGCCCTGTTCGGCGTCGCCGCCGGCGCGGTGGCGCTGGGCGTGGTCAGCGGCGTCAAGCGCTTGTTGGGCAAGTAGGGCGCCGCGGCTCCGTCGCGGGCCGCCGGCTCAGCCCGCCATGGCCGCTTGCGGCCAGGCGCTCAGCGCATCGTGCATCCACGCGCCGAATGCCTGCATGGCGGCCGTCGGACGGCGGCTGGCGATGCGGGTGAGCCAGTACTGGCCGGTTTCCACTTCCAGCGCGAACGGGCGCACCAGCCGGCCCGACAGGAACTCGCGCTCGAACAGGCGCGTGGGCAGCAGGGCGACGCCGGCGCCCTGCGCGGCCGCGTCGGCCAATACCAGCGAAGAATCGAACATCGACCCCTGCACCAGCGGGGGCTCCAGGCCGGCCGCGGCAAACCAGGCGGGCCATTCATCCGGTCGATAGGATCGCAGCAGCGGCTCGCGCAGCACGTCGCGCGGCGCGCGCAGGCGCGGCGCCAGGGCGGGAGCGCAGACCGGCGACAGGGGCGCCGACAACAGCGGCTGCGCATCGATGCCATGCCAATTGCCATCCCCGAACCGTATCGCCAGGTCCAGACCCTCGGCGGCCAGGTCGACACGATTGTTGTTCGAGAACACGCGCAGATCCACGTGCGGATGGCGCGCCTGGAAATCGCGCATCCGGGGCAGCAGCCAGCCCACCGCGAACGTGCCCACCACGCCCACCGACAGGACCTGCCGCCGCACCTTGCCGCGATAGCCCTGCAGCGCGGAGGTGATCCGGTCGAAGGATTCAGACAATACCGGCACCAGCGCCAGGCCCTCGTCCGTCAGCACCAGGCCGCGTGGCACGCGCCGGAACAATGCCACGCCCAGCCGCGCCTCCAGGTTCTTGACGTGCTGGCTGACGGCCGCCTGCGTCAGGTTCAGTTCCTGCGCGGCGCGCGTGAAGCTCAGGTGTCGCGCCGACACTTGGAAGGCCCTCAGGGCGTTAAGAGGCAGGTCCACGGCGACGCATTAGTTTTTCTATGGGATGGCCACAATTATTCCCGTTTGTTGGCCGCGCCGTCCAGCCTCTAGAATGCAAGCGTTTTTAAAGGAGAACGCCTTGCTGACGAGAAGAACCTTCATCGCCTTGGCCGTGCTGGCCGGCGGGATGCCCGCCCTGGCGCACGCCAGGACGGATAAGAAAACTCGATGGACGCGCGACAGTCTCGCGACATTCCAACAGTCCCTGGCCAAGCTGGAGGCGGCCAGCCGTGGCCGGCTGGGCGTGGCCCTGCTCGACGTGGGCAGCGGGCAGGCCGCCGGCTATCGCGCCGACGAACGTTTTTTGATGCTCAGTTCCTTCAAGACGCTGTCGGCGGCCTATGTGCTGGCGCGGGCCGACCGTGGCGAGGATCAGCTGTCGCGCCGCATCCCGATCACCGATGCCGATGTGCAGGGGTATTCGCCGGTCACGCGGCTGCATGTCGGGCCGCGAGGAATGACCTTGGCCGAACTCTGTGAAGCGACGATCACCACCAGCGACAACGCGGCGGTCAACCTCATGCACAAGAGCTATGGCGGCCCGCAGGCCCTGACCCGCTACCTGCGCGGCCTGGGCGATACCGTCACGCGTCATGATCGTTATGAACCCGAACTGAACCGCCCGCATCCGAGCGAGCCGCAAGACACCACCACCCCGCGGGCCATGGCGCGCACGCTGGACACGCTATTGTTCGGCGACGCGCTCAAGCCGCAATCGCGGCAGCAACTGCAATCCTGGCTGCTGGCCAACACGACGGGCGGCAAGCGCCTGCGCGCCGGCATGCCGGCGGATTGGAAAATCGGCGAGAAGACCGGCACCTATTCGAAGGTGGGCTGCAACGACGCCGGCTTTGCGCAGCCGCCGGGCGCGGCGCCGATCATCATCGCGGCCTATCTGGAAACCACCGCGGTGCCGATGGAGGAGCGCGACCGCTGCATCGCCGAGGTCGGCAGGCTGGTGGCGGCATTGGGCTAACCGTCGGGTCGGGCGCCACGCCGCCGGCGTGGGCCCGACCCGGCGGCGATGCCTCAGTACGCCAGCGAGGCTTGCAGGTACACCGTGCGCGGCATGCCCACGTACTTGCCGGCGTTGTTGTCGGTGGAACGCGTGAAGTAGCGCTTGTCGAACAGGTTCTTCACGCCCAGCGCGATGTTCAGGTTGTGCATCTGCTTGCCGAAGTCGTAGGCGGCGCGCACGTGCACCGTGCCGTAGCCCGGAATGTCGCCATAGGCGCCGTTGGCGCTTTCTTCGGTCTGGTAGCGGGCGCCGGGATCGGGGGCGCCGGGCGAGCGCTGCTTGGACTGCAGGAAGGTATCGACGTTGAAGGTCCACTGGTTGCGCGTGTAGCGCGCGCCCAGCGAGGCCACGTTGCGCGAATAGAAGGGCAGGTCGCGGCCCTCGAACACGCCGGCCTTGTAGGTGGCCTGGGTGTAGGTATAGGTGCCGTACAGCGACAGGCCCGACAGCGCCGCCGACAGTTCGCCCAGGTCGTACGACAGGCCGGTTTCCAGCCCGCGGTGGCGGGTGGCGCCCAGGTTGGTCCAGGCGTCCGAGCCGCCGTTGGTGCCGCCGCGCAACTGCAGTTCGTCGTCGAAGTCGATGTTGAACAGCGTCAGTTCGCCCTTCCAGCCGCCGCTATTGAAATGCGTGCCGACTTCATAGGTGGTGGCCTTTTCCGGATGCAGGCCGTTGGTGGTCGAGGCGATCTGGAAGTACTGCAGCGGGCCGAATGACTGGCCGGCGTTGGCGAACACGCTCCATTGTTCGCTGACGTGGTAGACCACCGACAGCGAGGGCAGGGGTTCTTCGGACTTGATGCTGGTATGGGTCCTGGCCGCGGGATTGGACTTGTCGTTCAGGAACGAGTCGATGAATTCATAGCGCAGGCCCGGCGTGATGGTCCAGTTGCCCACGTTGATGGTGTCATCGATGTAGACCGCATGCGCCGTGGTGCCGCCGGTGCGGTACTGGTACTGCGGATTGGGCGCATCGAGCGGGTCGAAGCCGCTGTCCGGCACGTAGAACGCGGTGCGCGAGGCGCGTTCGTCGCTGGCTTCCTTCAGGTAGCGGTAGCCCACGCTGATCTCCTGTGTCACGTCGGCGCCGCGGAACAGGCGCGAATAGCGCGGCTCGATCGCGAAGGTGTGATAGTTGCGCGGGTTGAACGTCAGACGGCGCTTGCCGGCGTTGGCGCCGGTGCCCTCGGTCTCGATGCTGCTGCCGCGGAAGCTGTCGGTGTAGTAGGTGAGCAGCTCGAACTTGTTGATGCCGTCATCGTGGTTGTAGCGGAACGAGGCGTCGGTGCGGCGGCCGGTGAAGTTGTCGTAGGGCCGGGTGGACTGGAACGGGTCCTCGGAATACTGCCGCGCGGTCAGCCCGCCCGGCATGCCGGCGCGGCCTTCGTAGTGATGCAGCGCGGCCGACACGCTGTCGTCGGCGCCGATGCGATAGGTGCCCTTGAGCATCACGTCATCGATGTCCACGCGGTCGTTGCTCTCGCGAAAGCCGTTGCCGTGCGTGCCGGAATAAAGCAGTGCGCCGCCCAGGCCCCGCTCATTGGTGCCGCCGATGAACGCGCTGGGCGAGGTCTTCACGCCGCCGTGGCTGTACATGTCGGTCTCGACCGTGGCGTCGGCGGTGAAGTCCCGCGGAATCGCGCGCGTCACGAAGTTGATGATGCCGCCCACGTTCTGCGGGCCATAGCGCACCGAGCCCGCGCCGCGCACCACGTCCACCGCCGACAGGTTGCCCAGCGACACCGGCGCCATCGACAGCTGCGGCTGGCCATAGGGCGCCACCGCCAGCGGAATGCCGTCCATCAGAATGGTCGAGCGCGGCGACAGGCGCGAGGTCAGCCCGCGCACGCCCACGTTCAGCGACACATCGCTGCCGCCCGTGCCATTGCTTTCCTGCACCTGCACGCCCGGCACGCGGCGCAAGACGTCGCGCACGTTGGTCGCGCCGGTGTCCTGGAACGACGAACGCTCGATGATGGTGCGCGCGCCGCCATGTTCCAGCACCTTCTCTTCATTCGGGTTTTCCAGCCAGTCGCCCACGACGCTGATCGCGCCCAGGGTGTTGTCGGCGGGCGTGGCGTCTGCCGCGGTCTGCGCCTGGCTGTGGGCGGCCAGCGTCAGCATGGCCAGCGCGAGCGTCAGGCGTCGCGGGGGAAAACGAATCGGCATTGGGAGTCCAGGAAGCGGGGGAGGGCGCGCGTCATTAATACGAGCGTCAATCACATTGAGAATCTTTACTGGTTCGGCGCGGACCACTACCAGGGGCGCTCACGAGCCGAGTCGGACCTTGCCCGACCGGCCCGAAATATAGCAAAAATTGGCGCCAATCCAAACGCGGTAAATTGGGGTCGTGGCAAAAGCACGCCACCGCCCGCCAGGCCCGTGCGCCCGATGGCGCGCGCCGGCATCGCGTCGAATCCGTATAAGATGTGAAATTGGCGCCAATTTTTAGCGGGAACAATCATGGACACACTCGATCAGCAATTGCTGGGTCTGTTGCGCGCCGACGCTCGCGCAACCGTCGCGACCCTGGCCAAGAAGCTCGACGTATCAAGGGGCACCATCAACAACCGCATCGCCCGCATGGAAGACGAGGGCATCATCGTCGGCTACACCGTCCGGCTGCGCCCCGAATCCCAACCCGACCAGATCGGTGCCTGGATGAACATCGCCGTCGACGGCAACGAAACCCGCCGCGTCGTCAGCATCCTCCTGGGCGACCCCGCCGTCGTCGCCCTGCACGACACCAACGGCCGCTGGGACCTGCTGGCCGAACTGCGCGTGGCCAACATCGAGGAAATGTCCCGCGTCCTGGACCGCGTCCGCCTCATCAAGGCCATCTCCGCCACGGAAACCAGCATCCACCTGAAAAGCTACAAGCTCGATTGAGCCCCGCCGCCCATCTTTGCGACCGTCCCTCCCAGAGCGCAAAATCGCCGCTCTTGTCTCTGCCCTTCCTGTTGACGACGCCTACGTCATCTCCGCAAACCCGGACGCCGACGCCGCACCACTGAACGCCCAAAAAGGCCGCCCGCGCGGCCGCCTTGGGCGACCCCGCAAGATCTTCCATCGAACAAACCAGCGTCGCCGCGAAGCCCAAGCACGCAAGACTCCCCAGCGGCGCTTCGCTTGACACTGACGCAGCGTGGTGGCCGGGCCGGGCGGAGGGCGGGGCGTGTAGATGCGCCCGAGGGAATCTGAAGCCCAATAGTCGTCATTCACGACGCCCGTGACGAAGAAACTGTCTTCGTGGCTGCACCTGTGGCAAGGTGGAATGCCGCTCAGGTAAAGACCGACCTTCCAATGGTGCGTGTTTGCCCACGCCCGTACTGAAGCATGGCCCCGGGTGACGTCACCGACATTGGTGAGCACATGCTTAGCGCGTGCATCCCGTTTGAGAGAGTGAGTACAACGACGTACCCATGCCTGGCGGCATTCCGTTAGCGATGATGGAGCAAGCCATGTCACCTCGCAAGTCCGATGCAACCCTAAGCCTGGCCCATCCCGATGCCGCGGGCATCGACATCGGGTCGGCCAGCCACTTCGTCGCCGTGCCTCATGACCGCGACGACCAACCTGTCCGCGAGTTCAAGAGCTTTACGGCCGATTTGTATCGCCTAGCGCAATGGCTCAAGGACTGCGGCGTTACCGCCGTGGCCATGGAGTCCACCGGCGTTTACTGGATCCCGCTTTATGAGCTGCTCGATAGCCAGGGTTTCACCGTTTACCTGGTCAACGCCCGTCACGTGAAGAACGTCTCGGGCCGCAAGTCCGATGTCCTGGACTGCCAGTGGCTGCAACAGCTCATGAGCTATGGCCTGTTGGCCGGCGCCTTCCGTCCCTCTGACGAGATTTGCGTCTTGCGCGAGTTCTCGCGCCAGCGCGAGATGCTGCTTGCTTCGCAGGTGCGCCACGTGCAGCACATGCAGAAGGCACTTGCCCAGATGAACATTCAGCTCACGCAAGTGCTGTCGGACGTGGTCGGGGTCACCGGTCAGGCCATCATCCGCGCCATCGTCGGTGGCGAGCGCGACCCGCATGCACTGGCCCGCCTGAAGAAGCGCCAGGTCAAGGCCAGCGAGGACGATATCGCTGCCGCGCTGCAAGGCAACTGGCGTCACGAGCACTTGTTCGCGTTGCGGCAAGCGCTGGCCCTGTACGACACCTATCAACAACTGCTCAACGATTGCGATCAGCACATCCAAGCCGAACTGCACAAACTGCACCGCCATGACGGCGATCCGGGCAAGTCGCAGCGCCGCTGGCCCAAAAAGGCCATGGCCTTCGATCTGCGCACGCATCTATTTGCCATGTGCGGCGTGGACCTGACCCGCATCAACGGCATCGACGAGATGACTGCCTTTACCGTTCTGGCCGAGGTCGGTCCGGACATGAACCGCTTCCCTTCGGCCAAGCACTTCGCTTCGTGGTTAGGCTTGTGCCCGGGCACACGCATCTCCGGAGGCAAGGTTCTGAACGGCGCCACCAAACGCTCACCCAACCGCGCCGCACAGGCCCTGCGTCTGGCGGCAATGGCGCTACGTCACAGCCAGTCCGCTTTAGGCGCCTACTACCGAAGGCTGTGCGCTCGCCTGGACAAGCGGCGCGCCATCACCGCAGCCGCGCACAAACTGGCTCGACTGATTTACACCCTACTGACCAAAGGGTCCGAATACGTCGACCAAGGTGAGCTGTACTACGAAGAACGCCACCGCCAACGCGTCCTGCATCACCTGACAAAACGTGCAGAGACCATGGGCTACAGCTTGGTGCCGTTAACCGCCTCAGGAGAAACCAACGAGGTATCAATGACTTAAGTGGAGTTTCTTGAGAGGAGCAGCCGAAGGCTGTGACGAAGATGACAACGGGGAAGTCCGGAGCGAACGCTCCGGACCGCAATCGTAGCCCCGCCCGCCACCGCCCGCCGCCCCGCCGTGCGTCTCAAGAACTCAATCCCCTACCAGCAAAAAGAATCAGTGCGCCCCCCCAAGATAAGCCGCCACCACAGCCGGATCATGCTTCAACTTCTCCGCACTCCCATGCACAGAAATCCGCCCATTCTCCAACACATACCCATAATCCGCGACATTCAACGCCGCCGCCGCAAACTGCTCGACCAGCAACATCGTCACCCCTTCATCCTTGAGCCGCGCAATGATCCGGAAAACCTCCTCCACCAGGATCGGCGCCAACCCCATCGACGGCTCATCCAGCAGCACCAGCTCCGGATTCAGCATCACCGCCCGCGCCATCGCCAGCATCTGCTGCTCGCCGCCCGACAGCGTCCCCGCCAACTGCTCGCGCCGCTCCTTCAGGCGGGGGAACAGATCCATCGCCCGCCCCAGGTCCGCCTGCACGTCGCCCTTGGGCCGGCTCCCCGTCAACCGGGGAAATGCGCCCAGCAGCAGATTGTCGGTGACGGAAAGCGTAGGAAACACCCGCCGCCCTTCCGGCGAATGCGCCAACCCCAGCCGCGCGATCCGATGCGACTCCAGCCCGTCGATGCGCTTGCCGCCCAACGTGACCTCGCCCGCGGTCGGCCGGATCATCCCCGACAGCGCCCGCATCGTCGTCGTCTTGCCGGCCCCGTTCGAGCCGATCAGCGTCACCACCTTGGCCTTCGGGACCTCCATGCTGATGCCGTGCAGCACCTTCACCTTCCCGTAGCCCGCTTCCAGATTCTTGATCGATAGCATGTTGTCGTCCTTGGCGTCAGGCGGGCGCGCCGCCCAGATACGCCTCGATAACCTTGGCGTTGCTCTGCACTTCGTTGGGCAGCCCCTCGGCGATCTTCTGGCCGAAGTCCAGCACCGACACGGTGTCGCATACTCCCATCACGACGTCCATGTGGTGCTCGATCAGGATCAGCGTGATGCCGTGGTCGCGCACCTTGCGGATGATGGCCAGCAGCTCGACGATGTCGGGCGCCGTCAGGCCGGCCGCCGGCTCATCCAGCAGCAGCAATTGCGGATCCAGCGCCAGCGCGCGGGCGATCTCCAGCAGGCGCTGCTTGCCGTAGGGCAGGTTGCGCGCCTCCTCGTTGGCCATGCTTTCCAGCCCGACGAACTCCAGCAGCGCCAGCGCGCGGGCGCGGGCACCTTGCTCCTCGCCCTTCCACTTGGACGTGCGCAGCGCGATGCCCGCCAACCCGGTGGTGAACGTATGGTGCAGGCCTACCAGCACGTTCTCCAGCGCCGTCATTTCGCCGAACAGTTGCACGTTCTGGAACGTGCGGGCGATGCCCGATGCGGCGATGTCGGCCGGCGCCAGCCCCACCAGCGACTTGCCCGAGAACTCCACCGAGCCGGCCGTCGGCACGTAGATGCCGGTCAGCACGTTCATCATGGTGCTCTTGCCCGAGCCGTTCGGCCCGATCAGCCCGTGGATGGTGCCGCGCTTGATGGTCAGGTCGACCTGGTTGAGCGCCTTCAGGCCGCCGAACTGCATCAGCACCTGCTTGGCCGCCAACAGGGTCTCGCCCTGGCCGCGCGCGCTTTCGGGCACGACCGCCTCCTGCTCCTTGACCAGGTCCTTCTTGACCGACAGCGCCGTGCGGCGGGTCGAGAAGAACAGGTTGCGCACGAAGCCGACGATGCCGTCGGGCAGGTAGTACACGACGAACAGGATCATGGCGCCGAAGATCGTCAGGCGCCAGTCGGTCACCGCGTCCAGCCAGTAGGAGAACACCGCCAGCAGGATGGTGCCGACCACCGGCACCGCCACCCGGCGGGCCTCGGTGCGGCCCTTGGAGATGGCGATGGCGCTACCCACCGTCACCAGGATCGCCACGCCCAGCGCGATCAGGCGGAAGGTGCCGATGTCGTCCAGCATCTTGGGCAGCAGCACGATGATCGACGCGCCCAGCAGCGCGCCGGTGCGGCTCTTGCGTCCGCCCATGATGATGGCCAGCAGGAACAGGATGGTCAGTTCGAAGTTGTAGGTGTTGGGCGAGATGTACTGCTCGGAATACGAGTACAGCGCGCCCGCCAGGCCGGCGAAGCCGGCGCTGATGACGAAGGCGAACACCTTGTGCCGGTAGACCGACACGCCCATGCAGTCCGACGCGATCGGGCTGTCGCGCAGGGCCTCGAACGAGCGGCCCAGGTGCGATTTGAGGATGCGGTGCACCACGATCAGCGACAGCACCAGCAACGCCGCCACCAGCCAGAAGTACTCGCTCTTGGTCAGGATGTGCCCGCCGATCGACGGCTTGGGGATCTTGATGCCGAGGGGGCCTTCGGTCATGAAGGTCATCTCGTTGATCAGGATCTGGATGATGGTGCCGAACGCCAGCGTCACCATCGCCAGATACGGGCCGGTGACCCGCAGCGCCGGCAGCGCCAGCACCGCGCCGAACGCCGCCGCGATCAGGATGGCCGCCGGCAGCGTTACCCAGATCGGCATCTGCAGGTGGAAGAACAGCACGCCGGCCACATACGAGCCGATGCCGAACAGGCCGGCGTGGCCCAGCGACACCTGGCCGGTATAGCCCACCACGATATCGAGCCCGAACAGCAGGATCGAATAGATCATGATGGTTTCGATCAGGTGCAGGTAGTACGTGTTGGTCACGCCCAGCGGCACGGCGGCCAGGCAGGCCACGGCCACAATGGATAGCAGAAGGTGCAGGGGTTTCATCGATTACACCTTCTTGATCGCGGTCTTGCCGAACAGGCCGGCGGGCTTGAAGGTCAGTACGAGTAGCAGCAGGACCAGTCCCGGCACGTCTTTGTACCCCGTCGAAAGATAGAAGCCGGTGGTGGTTTCGGCGATCCCCAGGATCAGGCCGCCCACCACCACGCCCATGCCGCTGGACAGGCCGCCGATGATGGCGACCGCGAAGGCCTTCAGGCCCAGCACCGCGCCCATGGTGGCGCCGGTCAGCGTCAGCGGCGCCACCAGCACGCCCGCGAAGGCGGCGGTCAGCGACGACAGGGCATACGAAAACGTGATCACCATGCCAGTGTTGATGCCCATCAGGCCGGCGGCGTCGCGGTCATTGGAGGTGGCGACGAAGGCCTTGCCATAGATGGATTTGCGGTTGAACACTTCCACCAGCAGCATCATCGCCAGCGCGCCGAAAACCACCAGCAGCTCCATCGGCAGCACGTTGGCGCCCAGCACCTGGATCGGCGCCTCGGGCAGCGGCGAGGGAAAGCGCAGGTCGTCGCGGCCCCAGACGTTCTCGGCCACGTTCTTGAAGATGATGCCCAGCGCGATCGTGGCCATGATCCAGCCGAACTCCGACCGCGTCTTGATGGCCGGCCGCACGCCGACCCGCTCGACCAGCACGCCTTGCGCGAAGCCGAAGATGCAGACGATGGGGATCATGACCCAGTAATTCACGCCCAGTCCGACCAGCGTGAGCCCGACCAGCGCGCCCAGCATCAGGGCTTCGCCCTGGCCGAAGTTCAGGGTGCCGGATGTGGCGAAGGTGAGCTGGTATCCGAACGCGATGACGGCATAGATCATGCCTAGCGCGATACCGCTATAGATAAGCTGTAGAAGAATCATGGTATGTGTCGTGAGGCGCTGTGTTCCGTCCCAACCCCCTTGGGCAGAACGCTGTTGTCAGGCGACTGCATGCCGGCACCCCGCGCACCGGGACGCCGGCGGCGGCGGCCGGGCAGCCGCCGCCGCATTGCTGCGGACGAACCTAGTTGGCCTTGACCACGCGGCCGCCCTTGACCTCGCCGATGACCACTTCCTTGGCGGTGATCGCGTCGTGGTTGTCGTGGGTGAAGGGCTTGTTGTAGGTCATCACCACGCCTTCGACGGGCGTCTGCAGGTTCTCGAGCGCTTCGCGGATCTTCGGGCCGTCCGTGGAGTTGGCCTGCTTGATGGCCGCGGCCAGCAGGAAGATCGAGTCATAGCCCTGGGCCGCCGACACCGGCGAGTCGATGCGGTTGTTCTTGGGCTTGAACTTGGCCAGGTAGGCGTCGATGAACGCCTTGCGCTTGGGCGTGTCCGGGTCCTGGATAAAGGTCTGCGGCATGCGCGCGCCTTCGCCATTGGCGCCGGAGTTGTCGATGTAGTTGGCCATCGACAGCGTCCAGCTGCCGATGATCGGCACCTTCCAGCCCAGCTTGGCCATGCCGTTGGCGATCTGCGCCAGCTCGGGGCCGATGCCGTAGGTCAGCACGGCTTCTGCGCCCGCGGCCTTGGCCTTGAGCAGCTGGGCCGTCATGTCGACGTCCTTGATGTTGAACTTCTCGACGGCGACCGGCTTGATGCCCTTGGCGTCCAGGGCCTTTTCCAGGTCCTCGCGGCCGAGCTGGCCGTAGTTGGTGGAGTCGGCCAGGATCGCGACCTTTTTGAAGCCGCGGCGCGTGATGGCTTCTTCGACAATCATCGGCGCCTGGATGCTGTCGTGCGCCGCGTTGCGGAACACGTAGTTGTCCGGGTATTCCGGCGCCTTGAACTGGTGCGTGATGACGCTGCCGGTGGCGACGTTGTTGAACACCGGGATCTTGGCGTCCTGGTAAAAGCGCTGCGAGGCCAGCGCCACGCCGGTGTTGATGTAGCCGACCGTGGCCGTGACCTGTTCCTTGTTGATCAGCTCCTGGGCGATCTGCACGCCGCGTTCGTTCTTGGCTTCGTCGTCGCGCTCCACCGCGACCAGTTGCCGGCCGAGCACGCCGCCGCTCTTGTTGATTTCCTCGATGGCCAGGCGCACGCCGTCGCGCATGCTGACGCCCATGGAGGACGAGCCCCCGGTGTAGGGACCGGCCACGCCGATCTTGATGGGGTCGGCGGCGTAGCCCGCGGCCGATACGGCAAAAGCAAGGGTTCCTGCAAGCAGCTTCAAACGAAAATCCATGGATGTCTCCGTTGTAATTAGTAGAACTGCGTGGAAAACCGTGTGCCGGCGCCAGGCGGCGAGGAAAGAGGTTGGTGGCGCGCTCCTGTGTTGCGTGTTGTGACTGTCTGCTTAATCGCTTACGCGAATCTGACCGCGCGGGGTTTTTCCGCGTAAATACCTAGTACGGGCGCAAGGGTGCCGGACCCGGGCGCTGCGATGCAGCATCCGATGGGAAAGGATCGGGCAACGCCATGACGCGGCGCCTGCCTCCGGCGCGCGGCCACGTTCGGCGCATCCTAGCCAGCGATGCGCCATGGCGCGCGGAATTTCCTTCCGCCCGGGACTGGAAATTTATTCCGGCTTGGCCGGCAGGCCGCGCGGCCACTGGGATGCGCGTTCGCAGACCTCCGCCAGCCATAGGGAAAACGCTTGGGCCGCGCCGCCGGGCGGGCGCGAGATTTCGGTGCACAGGTGGTACTGGGATTCACCCGGTGTTTCGATGTCGAGCACGCGCAGCAATTTGCCTTCGTCGAGCCATTCGGCGGCGAGGGTGCGGCGGGTCAAGGCGATGCCCTGGCCGGCGCGGGCCGCCGCCAGCATTATGCCCAGGTCGACCAGCCAGACGCCGCGGGCGGGCTCGGGCCAGTCCAATCCCGCCGCGGCCAGCCATGGACGCCAGGGTTCCATCGGGCAGCGCAGCAGCGCGGCGCGCGCCAGATCCTGGGGACGGTCGAACGGGCCGTGGGCGTCGCGATAGGCCGGCGAGCACACGGCGAACACCGGGTCGGTGGTCAGCGGCCGGGCATGCAGGCCGGGGTACTTGCCGCTGCCGAAGCGGATCCAGACATCGGCGTTCGGCGGCGTGATGTCCAGGTAGGGAATGGACAGCATGATCTCCAGCTCGACGTCCGGATGGGCGGCGGTGAAACCGGGCAGGGCGGGGATCAGCACCTGACGGGCGAAGGTGGGCGTGGACACGACCCGCAGGGGCTCGAGCTTGGGTTCGCCGCGCTTGTGCAGCGAGGCGTCCGACAGCAGGTCCAGCGCGGTGCGCACCTGCTCCAGGTATTCGCGCCCGGCGGCGCTCAGGGTGGCGCCGCGGCTGCTGCGGATGAACAGGGTGACGTCCAGCTGCGCTTCCAGCGCGGCGATGCGCTTGCCGATGGCGCTGGCGGTGACGAACAGTTCTTCGCTGGCGCGCTCGAACGAACCGAGCCGGGCGGCCGCCTCGAAGGCCTGGATGGCGGCCAGCGGCGGCAGGCGCACGTCTTTGGAAGGGGAGGGTCCGCGCATGATCGTCTGGCGGGCCGGCCATGCGCCCGACGAAAGAGTGGCAACCCGGCGATTATAAAAGTGCTGGACCGGGCAGTCCGTCCCCGTATTCCCTTAGCACCTGGGCGATGATCACCCGGTAGCCGTCCAGCCAGCCTGACTGCGCGGCCTTGGCCTGCTGGTGGGCAGGGTGGCGGATCAGGGCTTCCAGGGCTTCAAGCGATTCCCAGTAATAGACATTGGCGTACAGGCCGCGCGCGGGATCTTCCCAGGCCTCTTCGCCCACGTAGCCGGGGGTAGCCCGCGCCGCCGTGGCGATGGCCTGGTCGAGGCGGTGGAAGTCGTCGTCGAACTGCTTCTTGGCGAAGATGAAGGTGGCGGTGTAGCGCGCGGGCCCCGGGTGGGCGGGGCTGGGACAGGCGGCGGTACCGGGCACGGCTGTCAGACGCCCTTGACCGCCAGGCTGATCGCCAGGCCCGCCATGACCACGGCGATGACGCCGTCCAGCACGCGCCAGGCCGAGGCGCTGGCGAAGAAGCGCGCGAACAGGCGCGAGCCGATGCCCAGCACAGCCAGCCACAGCAGGCTGGCGGTGAAGGCGCCGGCGGCGAATGCCATGCGGGCGTCGTCGAAGCCGTGGGCCAGCGAGCCGACCACCACCATGTCGAGCCAGAAATGGGGGTTCAGCAGCGAAAAGCCCAGGGCGCCCAGCATCGCGGCACGGCGCGAGGGCACCACGTCGCGCGCGGCGGCCAGGCCGCCGGTGGCGGTCCAGGCGCGGCGCGCCGATTGCAGCGCGTACCAGGACAGGAACGCCACGCCGAACCACAGCACCGCGGTGGTCAGCCACGGGAACCAGGCGGTCAGGGCCTGCAGGCCCGAGACGCTGGCGAAGATGAAGATGGCGTCGATCAGGGCGCAGATGGCGACCACCGACAGCAGGTGCGCGCGCATCAATCCCTGGCGCAGGATGAATGCGCTCTGCGCGCCGACGACGGCGAACAGGCCCAGCCCGGTGGCCGTGCCGCTGGCCCAGGCGGTGAGGAAGAGGGGGGAGGACAACGTGGCGAACATGACTGCGAACCTTTTGACTGCAACGCCTTGTGGCGGCGCTTGGATACCGGGCCGGCAGCGTCGCGCATGCCGGCAATGCAACATTTTCGCTTGCCGCCAATATGAAATACAGCTAATTTTCCTTCACTATATTAAGTAAAACTAATCCTATGAAGATCGATCATGGCAACCTGCGCGCCCTGGCCGCGGTGGTGCGCGAAGGCAGTTTCGAACGCGCCGCGCTGGCGTTGAGCGTGACGCCGTCGGCGGTGTCGCAGCGGATCAAGGCGCTCGAAGACCGCATGGGCCGGCTGCTGGTCCAGCGCACCGTGCCGGCCGCCGCCACCGCCGACGGTCAGGTACTGGTGCAATTGGCCGAGCAGACCGCGCTGCTGGAGCACGACGCGCTGAACCGGCTGGGCGTGGCGGACGACGATGTGCCGCACGCCAGCATCCCCATCGCCGTCAACCACGACAGCCTGGAGACCTGGTTCGTCGACGCGGCGCTGCAGTTTTCCAGCCGCACCCGCGCCACGCTCGACATGCAGTCCGAAGACCAGGACCATACCGCCGCGTTGCTGCGCAACGGCTCGGTGCTCGGCGCGGTGACGACGCTGGCCGATCCGGTGCAGGGCTGCCGCATCCACGCGCTGGGCAGCATGCGCTATGTGGCGACATGCACGCCGGCTTTCCACAAGCGCTATTTCGCGCAAGGCGTGAACGCGCAGACGCTGGCGCAGGCGCCGGTGCTGGTGTTCAACCGCAAGGACGCGCTACAGGCCCGCTTCGCCCACAAGATCTCCGACCCGGCGCCGTGGCAGCCGCCGGTCTGGTGGGTGCCGTCCACGCGCGCCTTCGTGCAGGCCACGCTGGGCGGGCTGGGCTGGACGATGAATCCGCTGCCGCTGGTGCAGGAACACCTTGACGCAGGTCATCTGGTGCTGCTGCGAGGCCGCGCCTGGGAGGATGTGCCCCTGTATTGGCAGCATTGGCGGGTAAACTCCGAGGCCATGGAAGCTTTGACCGACTCGGTTCTGTCAGCCGCCCGCAGCCTGGTCCGGCGGCGTTAACCCTTTAGGAGAACACCTCATGAACATCCGCAAGTTCGCCGCTGTCGCCATCCTGGGCCTGTGCGCGGCCGGGTCCGCCTGGGCCAAGGACTACAAGGTTGGCGAGGTCGAGGTCGATGATCTCTGGGTGCGCGCGTCCGCCCCGGGCCAATCCAACGGCGCAGGCTACATGGATATCGACAACGAGGCCAAGACGCCCGACCGCCTGCTGTCGATCTCGTCCGACGCCGCCGAGCGCGTCGAGCTGCATACGGTCGAAACGGCCAACGGCGTGGCCAAGATGCGCCCGGTCGAGGGCGGCATCCCGCTGCCGGCCAATGGCGAGGTCAAACTTTCGCCGGGCGGCTATCACGTCATGTTCATCAAGCTGAAGGCGCCGTTCGCCGAAGGCGCCACCGTGCCGGCCACGCTCAAGTTTGAAAAGGCGGGCGAGGTGGCGGTGCAGTTCAAGGTCAAGCCGGCTTCGCACAATCCCGGCATGAGCCATGACCACGGGGCGATGAAGCACTGATCCCGGCGGCATCGGCGGCGCGCCGGTACGGCACGTATGCCGTTCGCGCCGGGCGCTGCGGCATCAGGGCAGGCAAGGCAGAGATCCGAAATGATCTCTGGCCGCGCGGCGGTCCGCCATGGAAAAAGGCGGCAGGCTTGAACAGCCCGCCGCCTTTTTATCGTCGCATTGCCGGCGCCCTCCGGCGCCGGCCTGTCGATCAGTACAGCCCTTGCTGGCGCATCGCGTCGGCGACCTTGACGAAGCCGGCGATGTTGGCGCCGTCCAGGTAGTTCACGTATTCGCGCTCGCTGTGGCCGTGGCGCACGCAGTTCTCGTGGATGTCGCGCATGATGGCGTGCAGGCGCGTGTCCACTTCTTCGCGGGTCCACGCCAGGCGGGCCGAGTTCTGGGCCATCTCCAGGCCCGACACGGCCACGCCGCCAGCGTTGCTGGCCTTGCCCGGGGCGTACAGCACGCGGGCGGCGATGAAGGCCTTGGCGGCGTCCAGGGTGGCGGGCATGTTGGCGCCTTCGGCCACGCACAGTACGCCGTTCTTGATCAGCGTTTCGGCGTCGGCCAGTTCCAGTTCATTCTGGGTGGCGCAGGGCAGGGCCACGTCCACGGGCACGTGCCACGGGCGCTTGCCGGGTTCGTAGACCAGGCCGAATTGGCGCGCGTAGGCGTCCAGGCGGCCGCGCAGGTCATTCTTGACGTGCATCAGCGCCACCAGCTTCTCGTGGTTGAAGCCGGCTTCGTCGACCACGGTGCCGTTCGAGTCGGACACCGTCACGACCTTGGCGCCCAGCGCCATGGCCTTCTCGATGGCGTACTGGGCCACGTTGCCCGAGCCCGAGACCGACACGCGCAGGCCGTCGAACGATTTGCCAACGCGCTTGAGCATTTCCTCGGCGAAGTAGACGGTGCCGTAGCCGGTGGCTTCGGGGCGGATCAGGCTGCCGCCGAAGGTCAGGCCCTTGCCGGTGAAGACGCTGGCGGTGGAGTTCGACAGCTTCTTCATCATGCCGGCCATGAAGCCGACTTCACGCGCGCCCACGCCGATGTCGCCGGCCGGCACGTCGGTGTCCGGGCCCAGGTGGCGGTACAGCTCGATCATCAGGGCCTGGCAGAAGCGCATGACTTCGGCGTCGGACTTGCCCTTGGGGTCGAAGTCGGAGCCGCCCTTGCCGCCGCCCATGGGTAGCGTGGTCAGCGAGTTCTTCAGGGTCTGCTCGAACGCCAGGAACTTCAGGATCGACAGGTTCACCGAGGGGTGGAAACGCATGCCGCCCTTGAACGGGCCGATGGCCGAGCTGTGCTGGATGCGGAAAGCGCGGTTGACCTGCGCCTGGCCCTTGTCGTCGGTCCAGCACACGCGGAACTGGATCACGCGTTCCGGTTCCACCAGGCGCTCGAGCAGGGCGTGCTCGGCGTAGTGGGGGTGCTTTTCGATGAAAGGCCACAGACTCAGCATCACCTCCTGGACGGCTTGCATGAATTCCGGTTGCTGCGGATCGCGCACGGCGACGCTACGCAGGAAGTCGTCCAGACGCTGCACTTTCAACATGATCTCCTTGGGGGCGCTTCGAATGGGTGCGGAGATGCGCCGTTTTGGGGCGCGGTATCTCCGTTTTGGTGCGATTGGCACCGGCTTGGTGCGGGATTGTAGGGCTAATTTGTTGCCCTGCGCAAAGCCGGAAAGTGCGCCATCGTCTTGATATCAAAGCACTTTTTCTTATTTTTATTGGGGGCGCATTATGCTTGGGCGTGCGGGTGTGGAACCCGAGACGTCATAGCAGAAGCCATGAGGCATTGAATTCACAGGGAAAATTAATGTGTCCCCAATATTATGGAAATCTGGGAGGCGGCGCGGGATCGCCGCCCCATAGGGGAATCCAGCCTTTTGGCGGGATATGGTCCTCATCTTGCAGGGCCAGATCCACTTAATGTGTCCCTAAATATATTTTGAGCAGGATCATGCGCGCGGGCGGCGGAAGCCGTCTTCCGCTGCCCGTCTTTCAGAGCGTGGCGTCGTAGTCGATGGTCAGCGGCGCGTGGTCGGAAAAACGTTCGTCCTTGTAGATGGCGACGCTGCGCGCGCGGGCGGCGATGCCCGGCGTGGCGATCTGGTAGTCGATGCGCCACCCGACGTTCTTGGCCCAGGCCTGGCCGCGGTTGCTCCACCAGGTGTATTGGTCGGGGCGGTCGTCGATGGTGCGGAACACGTCGACGAAGCCGCGCTTGTCGAACACGTCGGTCAGCCAGGCGCGTTCCTCGGGCAGGAAACCGGAGTTCTTCAGGTTGCCCTTCCAGTTCTTGAGGTCGATTTCCTTGTGGGCGATGTTCCAGTCGCCGCAGATGATGAATTCGCGGCCGGTCTTCTTGTGTTCGTGCATCAGTTCGTCGATCCACGGGCCGAAGCGGTCCAGGAAGCGGTACTTGGCCTGTTGGCGTTCGTCGCCGCTGGAACCGGAGGGCAGGTAGGCGCTGATCACGGACAGGTTTTTCCAGTCGGCGCGGATGACACGGCCTTCCGGGTCGAACTCCTCGCAGCCCAGGCCGATGTTGACGCGCTCGGCCGCGTCGCGCAGGTAGATGCCGACGCCGCTGTAGCCTTTCTTGACGGCATGGTGGAAGTGGCCGGTGTAGCCCGGCGGGTGGCGCAGGTCGTCGGTCAGATCCTCGTCGGACACCTTGATTTCCTGCAGGCACAGCACGTCGGCGGCGTGCTTTTCCATCCAGGGTTGCAGGCCCTTGCGGAAGGCGGACCGGATGCCATTGAGGTTGATCGACGTGATGCGCAGCAAAGCGGGACTCCTGTAGAGCGGCCGGAAACGGCCGGAACAATGCCAGGAATTTAACCGACTGGGCGACGTTGTCCGGGAAAGGCCCCGACAGCGGGATAAAATGCCGGGGTTTGCCACCTCCCGGATCCTCCTCGCATGTCTGCCGCCCATACCGCCTCCGCCACCTCGCTCGACTTTGTCCGCTTCGCCCTGAACGAAGGCGTGCTGCGCTTCGGCAGCTTCAAGGTGAAGTCCGGTCGTATCAGTCCCTATTTCTTCAACGCGGGCCTGTTCAACAGCGGCGCATCGGTTGGCAAGCTGGCGGGCTTCTACGCCCAGGCGCTGCTGGATTCGGGCGTGGCCTTCGACATGCTGTTCGGGCCCGCCTACAAGGGCATCCCGCTGGCCACCGCCACCGCCGTGGCGCTGGCTGGCCACCCGGCGATGCAGGGCCGCGGCGACGTGCCGTTCGCCTACAACCGCAAGGAAGCCAAGGACCACGGCGAAGGCGGCACGCTGGTGGGCGCGCCGCTCAAGGGCAAGGTCGTCATCATCGACGACGTGATCACCGCGGGCACCTCGGTGCGCGAGTCGGTGGAGATCATCCGCAGCGCCGGCGCCGAACCGGCCGCCGTGCTGATCGCCATGGACCGCATGGAACGCGCGGGCGCCGACGACGCGCTGTCCGCGCACTCGGCGGTGCAGGACGTGGCCAAGACCTACGGTATCCCGGTGGTGGCGATTGCCTCGCTGGCCGACATCATGGCGCTGCTGCAGGACGACGCCGCGTTCGCCGAGCACCGCGAGGCGGTGCAGGCGTACCGGATGAAGTACGGGGTGAAGTAAACCGTAGACCCGGCTAGCCGGTTGCGGCAAAAAAGGCGGCCATGGGCCGCCTTTTGTCATCTAGGCAGATAGCGCGCGGTGGGTTCCGCAACGCCGTGGGGCTGCCCGAACACGGTGACGCCGCTGGCTCGTGCCGCATCCGCCAGCTTGCGGTCAAAGGTGGCCAGGCAGGCCCGATGCCGCATGGACAGTTCGAGATAGCTGGCGTCGTAGGCGGTCAGCCCATGGGCCCGTGCGAGCTGGCAGGTGCGCAAGATACTGGCAGCCGGATCGTACGAGTCGGGGGAAATGGGCAGGCTGTCGAGAAGTTGATTGAACGCGGCGACCTGGCGTTCCGAAATGCGTTGGCTGCGTTCGGCGCGCAAGACGCCGTTCGCGACTTCCACGCGCCAGATGTGCGGCACGGTGTTGTGCGAGCCGTGCGCGACTTCCAGCAGGTGTTGGGCAAGCAGGGACTCGTGGAGGTCGACGCGTTCCAGCAACCACGCAAGTGCAACTGACGCATCAGGCACCAAATGGATGGTGTTCATTCACGGCCTTCCTCGATCCACGAGCGAATCATCTCGTGGGAAACCGGTGCTGCCGTGGTCAGCCGCTTCATGGCCTCCAGGGCGTCGTGGGCGTCCAGGGACGTTTCGGGCAGGACCGGGGTAAGCCTGGCGCGACGCACGCCATCGACGGCGATGATGAAATGCTGCCCGTTGCTGACAGCCTGCAGGTAGTCGGCGAAGCGGTGCAACAGGTCGTTGCTGCTGATCTCGATGTAGTTCATGGCCAAGTCTCCGGCGCGAAATCGACCGAACCATTCTTGGCCAAAAAAAAAGCCGCGGCAAGATGCCGCGGCCTTCGGTTCGGTCTGATACTGCGCCGGTCCTCGTGATGACGGGCCGGCGCGGGGATCAGCTATCCAGCTTCTGCTTGAGCAGGTCGTTGACCTGCTGCGGGTTGGCCTTGCCGCGAGCGGCCTTCATGATCTGGCCGACCAGCGAGTTGAACGCCTTCTGCTTGCCGGCGCGGTACTCCTCGACGATGGCCGGATTGGCCGCCAGCACCTCGTCGATCATGGCGCCGATGGCGCCGGTGTCGCTGATCTGCTTGAGGCCGCGGGCTTCGATGATGGCGTCGGGCTGGCCGCCGTTCTCGCCGGCCCACATGGCGCCGAACACTTCGCGCGCGATCTTGTTGGAGATCGTGCCGTCGATGATGCGGTTGATCAGCGCGGCCAGGGCCGGCGCCTGCACCGGCGCGTCGGCGATGGCCTTTTCTTCCTTGTTCAGGGTGGCGGCCACTTCGCCCATGATCCAGTTGGCGGCCAGTTTGGCCTGGCCGGCCGGCAGCGCGTGCGCCACGGCCTCGAAATAGGCGGCCAGGTCGCGGCTGACGGTCAGCTGGGCGGCGTCGTAGGCCGGCAGGCCATACTCGGACTCGAAGCGGGCGCGCTGGGCGGCCGGCAGTTCGGGCATGGCGGCGCGGACCTCGTCGACCCATTCGCGCGAGATCACGAGCGTGGGCAGGTCGGGATCGGGGAAGTAGCGGTAGTCGTGCGCGTCTTCCTTGCTGCGCATGCTGCGGGTTTCGTCGCGGTCGGCGTCGTACAGGCGGGTTTCCTGGACCACGGTGCCGCCATCCTCGATCAGCTCGATCTGGCGCCGCGCTTCATAGGTGATGGCGCGTTCCAGGAAGCGAAACGAGTTGACGTTCTTGATCTCGGTGCGGGTGCCGAATTCCTTCTGGCCGACCGGGCGCACGGAGACGTTTGCGTCGCAGCGGAACGAGCCTTCCTGCATATTGCCGTCGCAGATGCCGAGCCACACCACCAGGCTGTGCAGGGCGCGGGCGTAGGCCACGGCCTCGGCGGCCGAGCGCATCTCCGGTTCCGTGACGATTTCCAGCAACGGCGTGCCGGCGCGGTTCAGGTCGATGCCGCTGGCCGGCGAGCCGTTGGCCAGGGTGAAATTGTCGTGCGAGGATTTGCCCGCGTCTTCTTCCAGGTGCGCGCGCGTCAGGTTGACGGTCTTTTCTTCCTCGCCGACGAAGAACGACAGCGAACCGCCCACCACCACCGGCAACTCGTACTGGCTGATCTGGTAGCCCTTGGGCAGGTCGGGGTAGAAGTAGTTCTTGCGCGCGAACACCGAGCGCGGCGCGATCTCGGCGCCGACCGCCAGGCCGAAGCGGATGGCGCGTTCGGCGGCGCCGCGGTTCATGACCGGCAGGCTGCCCGGCAAGGCCAGGTCGACTTCGTTGGCGTGGGTGTTGGGCGCGGCGCCGAACTCGGTGCTGCTGCCCGAAAAGATCTTGGAGTCGGTGGAAAGCTGGGTATGCGTTTCCAGGCCGATGACGATTTCCCAGTTCATGCTTAGGCGTCCTGCTGGGCCGGCGTGGCCTTGTGCCACGTCGTGACTTGTTGGTAGCGGTCGGCGATGGCCAGGAGGCGGCCTTCGTCGAAGTAGTTGCCGATGATCTGCAGACCGACGGGGCGGCGGCCCGCGCCGCCGAAGCCGCAGGGCACGGACATCGCGGGCAGGCCCGCCAGGCTGACGCCCAGCGTGTAGACGTCGGCCAGCCAGTCGGCGGTGGGGTCGTCTCGGTTGTCGCCGATGTTCTTGGCTACCGTCGGGGTCACCGGGCCCATGATGACGTCGCACTGGCCGGCGAAGGCGCGCTGGAAGTCCTGGGCGATCATGCGGCGCAGGCGCTGGGCCTGCAGGTAATAGGCGTCGTAATAGCCATGCGACAGCACGTAGGTGCCGATCAGGATGCGGCGCTTGACCTCGTCGCCGAAGCCTTCGGCGCGCGAGCGGCTGATCATCTCGTTCAGGTCGCCGTACTGCTTGGCGCGGTGGCCGTAGCGCACGCCGTCGTAGCGCGCCAGGTTGCTCGACGCTTCGGCGGGGGCGATGACGTAGTAGGCGGGGATGGCCAGCTCGGTGCGCGGCAGCGACACCGGCACGCGCACCGCGCCCAGGGCTTCGAACTGGGCCAGCGCGGCCTGCACCGCGGCGGCCACGTCCGGGGCTAGGCCGGCGCCGAAGTATTCCTCGGGCACGCCGATGCGCAGGCCTTTCAGGGGCTGGCTGCCGGCGGCGTCGAACCTGCCTTGCGCGGCATCGAAATCGCGCCGCACGCGGCCCGGTTCGTTGACGGCGGCGTCGCATTTTTCCAGGCTGGTGGCGTCGCGCGGATCAAAGCCGCTGATGACATCCAGCAGTTCGAGCAGATCGCGGCTGCTGGGAGCCAGCGGGCCGGCCTGGTCCAGGCTGGAGCCGAAGGCGACCATGCCGTAGCGCGACACGGTGCCGTAGGTCGGCTTGATGCCGCTGACGCCGCACAGCGCGGCGGGCTGGCGCACCGAACCGCCGGTGTCGGTGCCGGTGGCGGCGGCCACCAGGCGGGCGGCGACCGCCGCGGCCGAACCGCCCGACGAACCGCCGGGCACGGCGGCCGGGTCCCAGGGGTTGCGGACCGCGCCGTAGGCCGAGTTCTCGTTGCCCGAACCCATGGCGAACTCGTCGCAGTTGAGCTTGCCCAGCGACACGGCGCCGGCGGCCTGCAGGCGCTCGACCACGGTGGCGTCGAACGGGCTGACGTAGCCGTCCAGCATCTTGCTGCCGGCGGTGGTGCGCCAGCCGCGGGTGACGAAGGCGTCCTTGTGGGCGATGGGCACGCCGGCCAGCGGGCCGGCATTGCCGGCGGCCAGCGCGGCATCGGCGGCGCGGGCCTGGGCCAGCGTCAATTCGGCATCAATATGTAAGAAGGCGTTCAGGCCGCTGGCCGCCTCGGCGGCCGCCAGCGAGCTTTGCGCCAGTTCGACGGCGCTGACCTGGCGTTGGGCGAGGGCCGCGCGCAGGGCGGCGATCCCCTCGAATTGAGTATGCAGGGCGGGTTGGGTCATGGCTTAATCGAGAACCTTGGGGACCAGGAAAAGACCGTCCTGGGCGTCGGGAGCATTGGCCAGCAGTTCGGCGCGGCGGGCCTCCGAGGCGGTTTCGGTCACGGCGTCCTGGCGCAGGCGCAGCACGATGTCCTCGTGGGCCGACAACGGGTGGGCCAGGGGGTCGACGCCCTGGGTGTCGACGGCCTGCAGCCGTTCGATCAGGTGGAGGATGCCGTTGAGTTCGGCCTGCGCGTGGGCGCGCTGGTCCGGGGTCAGTTCGATTCTGGCCAGCCTGGCAATGCGGGCCACATCTGTGTCATTGAGCGCCATGGGGAGTGCGAATATCGAGAAGCGGAGGCCGAGGGGCGGGACTGGGCAGTATGCACATGCCAAACCCGTTACAAAGCTTGAATAGCCTGCATTTATGCGCTATTTCCGGGGAAATTATAAGTTATGATTCACGGTTTAATCGCCGTGATGACAGGCGCACCCAGGCTTTCCTGGGTCGTACGCCCCGCGGCATGACCCCAATTCCCCCCAGAATTTAGCTGAGCTCCCATGTTCGGATTCCTGCGCAGTTATTTTTCCAGCGATATGGCGATCGACCTCGGTACCGCCAATACGCTGATCTACGTCCGCGGCAAGGGCATCGTGCTCGATGAGCCCTCCGTGGTCGCGATCCGTCATGAAGGCGGGCCTCACGGCAAGAAGATCATCCAGGCCGTCGGCCACGAAGCCAAGCAGATGCTCGGCCGCGTGCCCGGCAACATCGAGGCCATCCGGCCCATGAAGGACGGCGTCATCGCCGACTTCACGGTCACCGAGCAGATGCTCAAGCAGTTCATCCGCATGGTGCACCCGCGCAACATGCTGGCCCCCAGCCCGCGCATCATCGTGTGCGTGCCCTGCGGTTCCACCCAGGTGGAACGCCGCGCCATCCGCGAATCGGCCCTCGGCGCCGGCGCCTCGCACGTGTTCCTGATCGAAGAACCCATGGCCGCGGCCATCGGCGCCGGCCTGGCCGTCTCCGACGCCAGCGGCTCCATGGTCGTGGACATCGGCGGCGGCACCACCGAAGTGGCGGTCATCTCGCTGGGCGGCATGGTCTACAAGGGTTCGGTGCGTGTTGGCGGCGACAAGTTCGACGAGGCCATCGTCAACTACATCCGCCGCAACTACGGCATGCTGATCGGCGAACCCACCGCCGAACTGATCAAGAAGGAAATCGGCTCGGCATTCCCGGGTTCCGAAGTCCGTGAAATCGAAGTCAAGGGCCGCAACCTGGCCGAAGGCGTGCCGCGCAGCTTCACGGTCTCGTCCAACGAGATCCTGGAATCGCTCACCGATCCGCTCAACCAGATCGTCTCGGCCGTCAAGATCGCCCTGGAGCAGACCCCGCCCGAACTCGGCGCCGACATCACCGACAAGGGCATCGCCCTGACCGGTGGCGGCGCGCTGCTGCGCGACCTCGACCGCCTGCTGCAGGAAGAAACCGGCCTGCCGGTGGTGGTCGCCGATGATCCCCTGACCTGCGTCGTGCGCGGTTGCGGCGAGGCGCTGGAACACCTTGAGAAACTGGGCGCCATCTTCATCAACGACTAATTCTGCCCGCCAGCCCGGAGCCCCGCTTTTCCACGGCTCCGGCCGCTGCGGGGGCTGCGGGCGCGGGCGCCCGGGCTGAGATTCATGCAACGACAAGGGACTCCTCCCCTATTCAGGCGCGGCCCTCCGGCGGAGGTGCGGCTGGTCATCCTGGTCGTCCTGGCACTGGCTTTGATCATCATGGATTCGCAATGGCGCATGCTGGAACCGGCGCGCCGGGCGATGTCCGTGGCGCTTTACCCCTTCCAGCGCGCCGTCATGGCGCCGCGCGACCTGGTCCAACAGGTCAACGAATGGGTCAACGCCGCCAACCTCATCCGCACTGAAAACGAAGCCCTGCAGCGCCAGCGCATCGAATTGGCCCAGGTGGCCACGCACGCCGCCCAGCTGGCCGCCGAAAACGCCCAGTTGCGCCGCCTGCTCGGCGTCACCGACACCGTGGCGCAGTCGGCCGTGGTGGTGGAAGTGCTGTACGAACCCACCAACGCCTTCAACCAGCGGCTGGTGTTCAACAAGGGCAGCAAGGCCGGCCTGGCGCCGGGCATGCCGGTGATCGACGAAGGCGGCGTGGTCGGCCAGATCGTGCGCGTCACGCCCATGACGGCCGAGGCCGCCCTGGTCACCGACGAACAGGTGTCGATCCCGGTCCAGTTGCTGCGCAATGGCCTGCGGCTGATCGCCTTCGGCGGGAATTCTCCCGGCAAGATGGAAGTTCGTTACCTCGCCGCTAATGCCGACATCAAGGAAGGCGATACCATCGTCACCAGCGGCGTCGGCGGGCTGTTTCCCGCCGGCCTGCCGGTGGCCAAGGTAACCTCGGTCGAGCGCGACACCGCTTCCGGCTTCGCGCGCGCCGTCTGCGAGCCGCTGGCCCACCCTGAACGCTATCGCCACTTCCTGGTCCTGCAGGTGGATGTGGAACGTGCCGAGTCCAACCGTCAGGAGGTCGATTCCGGTGGATCGGACTAATCAACCATCATCCGGGCAACCCCGGCGCCGCCTGGGCACGCCCAGCAACGTGCACCCGGAACGCCTGTCGGGCCCCGCGCACGGGGTCTTCGTCTGGGGCACCATCCTGCTGGTCTGGCTGGTGTCGCTGCTGCCCTGGCGCCTGTGGCAGGGCGCGCCGGATGTCCTGATCCTGATCATCGCCTTCTGGTGCGTGCACGAGCCGCGCCGGGTCGGCCTGTTCACCGCCTTCTTCTTCGGCCTGCTGATGGACGTGCATGACGCCGGCCTGCTCGGCGAACACGCGCTGTCCTACACCTTGGTCGCCTATGGCGCCGTGGTGCTGCACCGCCGCCTGCAACGGTTCGACCTCTGGAGCCAGGCCATGCACATGCTGCCGGTGTTCCTGATCGCCCGTTTCCTCACCCAGATCATCCACGCCTGGCTGGCCGGCAAGTGGCCGGGTTGGGATTGGGGCGTCAGCGTGGCCATCACGGCCGCCCTGTGGCCGCTGGCGGGCTGGGTGCTGCACTTGCCGCAGCGCGGCGCCGACGACGCCGAATCTTCCTCCGCCTGACGGCGGCGCCGCGTCCCATGTTCGAATTCAAGAAAACCGGCCAGCAGCAGAAGCAGCGCTTCCGCCTGCGCGCCTGGGTGGGCGGCATCTTCGCGCTGGCCTGCTTCGGCGTGCTGGTGGGCCGGTTCTGGTACCTGCAGGTCGACCGCTACGAGGGCCTGTCCGAGCGCGCCGACCGCAACCGCATCGCGGTGGTGCCGATTCCGCCGCGCCGCGGCGAGATCCTCGACCGCAACGGCGAGGTGCTGGCGCGCAACTACCGCACCTACACGCTCGAAGTGGTGCCGGCCCAGGCCGGCAACATGAATGCGCTGTTCGAGCGGCTGACGCAGGTGGTCTATATCAGCCCGGCCGACCAGCGCCGCTTCAAGCGCCGCGCGGCCGAGTCCAGCCGCTACGCCAGCCTGCAGCTGCGCAACAACCTCAACGAAACCGAGGCGGCCTGGTTCGCCGCCCATGCCTTCCAGTTCCCGGGCGTCGAGCTGCGCGCGCGCTGGGTGCGCGAGTATCCGCAAGGCCAGTCCGCCGCCCACGTGGTTGGCTACATCGGCCGCATTGCCGAGGGCGACATCGAAGAACTCGAGCGCGCCGGCCAATTGGGCAACTACCGCGGCACCGACGTCATCGGCAAGAAGGGCATCGAGAAGACCTGGGAAGAAGCGCTGCATGGCCGCACCGGCCTGGAAGAGGTCGAGGTGACCGCGGGCGGCCGTCCCATGCGCACGCTGCGCCGCATCGACCCGGTGCCCGGCTCGGACATCATGCTGTCGATCGACCTGGGCCTGCAGAAAGTGGCCGAGGAGGCCTTCGAGGGCCAGCGCGGCGCGCTGGTGGCGATCGACCCCGACACGGGCGAGGTGCTGGCGTTCGTGTCGCAGCCCTCGTTCGACCCGAACCTGTTCGTCGATGGCATCGACGTGGACAACTGGCGCATGCTGAACGAGTCGCCGGACCATCCGCTGATCAACCGTCCCCTGTACGGCACCTATCCAATCGGTTCGACCTACAAGCCTTTCGTCGGCCTGGCGGCGCTGGAGCTGGGCAAGCGCCGCGCCACCGACCGCATCTCCGACCCGGGCTACTTCGAGTTTGGCGGGCAGAAGTTCCGCAACGCCGGCGGCGCCGCCTACGGCATGACCGACATGCACAAGGCCATCGTGGTGTCGTCGGACACGTACTTCTATTCGCTCGGCCCCGAGATCGGCGTGAACGCGCTGCACGATTTCACCAAGCAGTTCGGCTTTGGCCAGATCACCGGCATCGACCTCGAAGGCGAAAAGCGCGGCGTGCTGCCGTCCACCGACTGGAAGCGCTCGGCCTACAAGGACAAGGAGCGCCAGCGCTGGTACGCCGGCGAGACCATCTCCGTGGCGGTGGGCCAGGGCTACAACGCCTTCACCCTGCTGCAGCTGGCGCAGGGCACCTCGACCCTGGCCAACAACGGCCTGTACCGCCGTCCGCACCTGGTGCACGCGGTGCGCGATCCGCGCTCGGGCGTGGCCAAGCCCACCGAGTCCGCGCCCGACTACCGCATTCCGCTCAAGCAGGCCAACGTCGACGTCATCAAGAACGCCATGGCCGACGTGGTCCGTGCCGGCACCGCGCGCCGCGCGTTTGCCAATGCGCCCTACCAGGCCGCCGGCAAGACCGGCACGGCCCAGGTGTTCAGCCTGCGCGGCGGGCACTATCGCGCCAGCGCCATCGACGAACGCCTTCGCGACCACGCCCTGTTCATGGGCTTCGCGCCGCTGGAACACCCGCGCATCGCGGTCGCCCTGATCGTCGAGAACGCCGGCTGGGGCGCCAGCGTGGCCGCGCCAGTGGCGCGCAAGGTGTTCGACTACTGGCTGTCCAAGGACCGCCAGGACAAGATCCAGCGCCCGGAGCGCAACGCGTCGACGGCCTCGGTCGAAAACATCACCTCCGACCTGGTGCGCCAACAATGAAGCGTCTCGGCCTGATCCTGCTGCGCGTCTTCACGGCCTTCGATTGGCCGCTGCTGGCGATCCTGATGATGTTCGCCGCGCTCGGCCTGACCGTCATGCATTCGGCGGTGGGCGGCACCGACTGGCGCTTTGCCGAGCAGTCGCGCAATTTCATCATCGCTTTCTTCGCCATGTGGACCATGGCCCTGATCCCGCCCAAGTGGCTGATGAAGCTGGCGCTGCCGTTCTACGTGGTCGGCGTGGTGCTGCTGCTGGGCGTGGAATTCTTTGGCGAGACCAGCAAGGGCGCGACGCGCTGGCTCAACCTGGGCGTGACCCGCATCCAGCCGTCCGAGATGATGAAGATCGCCGTGCCCATGATGCTGGCCTGGTACTTCCAGCGCCACGAGGGCGCCGTGCGCATCCGCGACTTCCTGGCCGCCGCCGCGATGCTGGCGGCCCCCTTCGGCCTGATCGTGCTGCAACCCGACCTGGGCACCGCGCTGCTGGTGTTCGGCGCCGGTTTCTTCGTCATCTACTTCGCCGGCCTGTCGTTCAAGCTGCTGGTTCCCGTCATGCTGGCCGGCATCATCGGCATCGGCACGCTTGTCTACTACGAAGACCAGCTGTGCGAACCGGACGTCAACTGGGTGGTGCTGCACGACTACCAGAAGCACCGCGTCTGCACGCTGCTCAACCCCAGCTCCGACCCGCTCGGCAAGGGCTTCCACACGATCCAGTCGATGATCGCGGTGGGCTCGGGCGGCGTCTACGGCAAGGGGTACATGAAGGGCACGCAGACCCACCTGGACTTCATTCCCGAACGCACCACCGACTTCATCTTCGCCGTCTACGCCGAGGAATTCGGCCTGTACGGCGGCATCGCCATCCTGGTGTTGTACGGCCTGATGATGGCCCGCGGCCTGACCATCGCTTCGCGCGCGTCATCGCAGTTCGGGCGGTTGCTGTCCGGGGCGTTGACGATGATGCTGTTCATCTATGTGTTCGTGAACGTGGGCATGGTGACGGGGATTCTGCCGGTGGTCGGGGTGCCATTGCCGTTCATGAGCTATGGGGGGACAGCCTTGTTCACCATGGGGATTGCGTTTGGGATCATGATGAGCATCAGTCGGCATCGGTCGGTCAAGAGCTGAGCGTTTTGCTTCGTAGGCCACCCGCACCGGGCTACCGCTGTCGAGAAATGTGACGCTGCTGCAGCGTGGGGTAAGGAGAGAGTCTTGCGTCGCCCGCCGATGATGGCCGCGCGGACGGCCATCATCGGTATACATGGTGTCTGGCGTCGGGGCGGGGTTCGCTGCGCGCGGTTGGGCTACTTGTGTGCGCGGCGCGTTCTGATGCATCCGAGAGCGCTGCTTTTCGATGCGGCATTGGCCGCTTTTCGATGTGGTGGTAGCCGTCAGTCAGTCTTCAACCTACGATGCCGATGAACATCACACGTCCCTCACCAGCGGCTCCGCCGCCGCCCCCTCGACGCCCCTCATCGCGCAAGCCCAAAAAGGCCGCCCGCGCGGCCGGCTTTGGGCGGGCCCCGCAAGATCCTCCTCTCCCCCTCCGTCGCTGGCAAAAACGCCAAGCACCCAATTCGCCCCTGCGATGTTGAACCCGAGACGACGTGAGCCCGTTGCGTTGGCGGGCGGGGGCGGCGGGGCGTGTAGATGCGCCCGAGGGAAACCGTAGGGAGCCGAAGGCGTACGAGGTTGACGAAGGGGCAGTCCGGAGCGAACGCTCCGGACCGCAATCGTAGCCCCGCCGCCCCCGCCCGCCAACGCAACGGGCGGCTCAAGAACCCCTGAGCCGCCCGCAAAAACAACCGTAAACACAAATCCTCAAGGCAACGCTTCAGGCACCCCTAAGTCCGCGGCCAGCTTCTTCAATCCCTCCCAGATGGGAGGCGCGAATTCCAGCGACTCCGCGTTCAGCTCGCGGTTGCGGGCTTCGTACTCGCCCGGATACTGGACGCCGTCCACGCCCGGTTGCGGCGGGCAGGCATGCAGGTAGTCGATGAACGCGCCCACTTCCATCGAGCGCCAGTCCGTATTGAAGTCCACCTGCGGATCCAGCAGCAGCGCGAACATGTTGTTCGTCGCCACCCCGTTGCGCGGATGCTCCGGCTGGATCGTGCCGCCGCCGGACAGCACGCCCGCCAGCAGCTCGGCCACCAGGCCCATCGCGTAACCCTTGTGGCCGCCGAACGGCAGCAGCGCGCCTGGCGGATCGGTGAACAGCGCGCCGGGGTCCGTGGTCGGATTGCCCTGCGCATCGATCAGCGATCCCGGCGGCGCTTGTTCGCCCTTGGCCGCCAGCACGCGGGCCTTGTTCACCGCGATCGAGCTGGTCGCCATGTCGACGATGAATGGCGGGCGGCCGCCCGGCAGCGGCCCGGCGAAGCACAGCGGATTGGTCGTCAGGCAGGCGCGCGCGCCGCCGAACGGCGCCACGGTGGGGGCGCGGTTGATCACGTTGGTGAAGGCCAGCAGGATCAGGCCCTTGGCTGCCACCATCTCGCCGTAATGGCCCATGCGGCCCAGGTGGTGGCTGCGGCGCAGCGTCAGGATGCACTGGCCGTGCTCCTGCGTGCGCTCGATGGCCTTCTCGATCACGACCTTGCCGATGTACTGGCCCAGGCCGTTGTGGCCGTCGTAGGCCAGCATGGCGCCACGGTCGTTGAGCAGCTCGGGGCGGCCGTCGGCCTGCGCCAGGCCTTCGCCCAGCACACGCCGGTAGTTGGTCAGGATCGACAGGCCGTGGCTGGTGTAGCCGACCCGATCGGACTCCACCAGGTGCTCGGCCACGTCGCGGGCGATGTCTTCCGGCACGCCTTGCGCCATCAGCACGCGGCGGCCGTATTCATTGGCTTGGGCGATGGAGATCTTCATGATGCGACCTCCTTACAGCCAGCCGAGCCAGCGCCAGTAGGTCATGCCCATCAGCATCATCAGCGCATAGCCGACGAGGGTGACCAGGATGCCGACCTTGGCGAACTGCTTGGCGTTGAAGGTTTCGGTGCCCAGGCACACCATGTTCTGCGGCGCGTTGATCGGCAGGATGAAGCCGTAGCTGACCACGAAGCCCAGCAGCATGGTCATGCCCAGGCGGCTGAAGTCGCCCGGCAGCGTGGCCAGCACCGAGATCAGGATCGGCAGCATCGCCGAGGTCAGCGCGGTGGCGCTGGCGAACCCCAGGTGGATGATGATCAGAAAGGCCGACAGGATCGCGAAGATGGCCAGCGGGCCGAGGTGGTCCAGGCCGGTGTGCGCCACCACCTGGTTGCCCAGCCATTGGCCGGCCTGCGTGGTCAGCAGCGCGGTGCCCAGGCTGATGCCGACGCCGAACACGATCACGGTGCCCCATGGAATGCGCGATTGCACGTCTTTCCAGGTCATCACGCCAAAGCGCGGCAGCAACAACAGGACCAGGCCGAAGTAGGTGGTCGAGGTGGTGTCGAACTTGTGCAGCTTGCCTTCGGTCGACCAGAACAGCAGCAGCATGATGGACACGGCCATCAGGCGTTTTTGCGCGCCGGTCATGGGGCCCAGTTCAAGCAGCGATTTCTCGACGGCTTCCTTGCCCCCCGCGATGCTGTCGCTTTCCGGCGGCAGCAGCTTGAGGACGATGACGATCAGCACGGCCGACATGATCAGCGACCACGGCGCGCCGGCGATCAGCCAGTCCGACCAGGCCACGCGCTGGCCAAGCATCTTCTCCATGAAGCCGACGGTCAGCAGGTTCTGCGCGGCGGCCGTCTGGATGCCGACGTTCCAGATGCTGGTGGCCTGCGCCACGATGATCATGATGCCGGCGGCGATGTTCGAGCGCTTGTCCACGCCGAAGGCCGCGATCACGCCCATCATGATGGGCACCACGGCGGCGCTGCGGGCGGTGGCGCTGGGCACCACAAGGCTCAGCACGATGGTCACCGCGATACATCCGATCAGGATGCGGCGCGTGCTGGTGCCAACCTTGGACAGCGTCACCAGCGCGATGCGCCGGTCCAGCCCGGTGAAGGTCATGGCCGCGGCGATGAACAGGGCGCCGGTGACCAGCGCCAGCGCCGAGTTGGCGAAGCCGGTCAGGGCCATGCTGATGGCGGCCGACGTGCCATAGACCACCTGCGGATCCTTGATGGTGGGCGCGGTGCCCAGCAGGAAGGCCATCAGCGTCGTGATCATGATCGCGCTGGCTTCGTAGGACACGGCTTCCGTGATCCACACCACCACCGCGAAGGCCAGGATGGCCAGCATGCGATGCCCTGCGACCGGCAGGTCGGCGGGCAGCGGCATCATCAACACGCCGATCATGACGAGGAAACCGGCGACCAGGCCGATCGGTATTTTGGTTTTCTTGGGGGCTTGCGAGGCAGGGACAGCGGTTTCCGCAGTCATATCCATCTCCGGTTGAGGTCAAACTGACGGCACGCCGCTGACAAGCCCGAGGCTGGATCAAAGCGAAGTGCCGACGCTACAGAATGATCGTGACGGCATTAAGGAAAACCCGTATTGATAGATGTCAATTCGGGGGACAATCGTGCTTGTCGGAAAACCGATCCGGAGATTATGCTCGTCGGCCGCCGAAAATCGCAACCCTACGAATGTTGCATAAAAACAAACAAATGACACAACCACAGCCGCGCGAGACCGTTAATTCGTTCGTGTTATGGTGCGAATGAGGTCAGCCAAGCGCCAGGCGCAGTTGTTCGTCAAGGTGCAGCGTGGGCACCACGCGCCAGCCGCTCTGGGCGTACCGTAGCCAGCGCCCCAGCACCAGGTGCGTCAGCAGGCTGGCGTGCGCGGCCACGTTGGCTTCGGGGGGCAGGCCGCCATCGGTGACGGCGATGCGCAGCGATTGCTTCAACGATGCCTCGATGCGGTCGTTGATGTGATTGATCCGTTCCTGCAGGCGGTTGTCTTCCGTGACCAGGGCGTCGCCAGTCAGCACGCGCGTCATGCCCTTGTTGCGTTCCGAGAACGTCAGCAGCATCGACACCGTCTGGTGGGCCTGCGACAGCCCGTAGGGCTCGGCGATGGCGATCTGGTTCACCAGCGTGAAAATGCTGGTTTCGATGAATTCGATCAACCCTTCGAACATCTGCGCCTTGCTGGCGAAATGCCGGTAGAGCGCGGCTTCCGAGACCTCCAGGCGCGCGGCCAACGCCGCCGTGGTGATGCGCGAGGCGTGCGGCTGCTCCAGCATCTCGGCCAGGGTCTGCAGAATCTGGGTCTTGCGCTCGCCGGGTTTGGTCGCCATGGACGGGTCTGGTGTTACGCAGGCTGACGGTGAAGGAGGGAGGGCGCGCCGGCGATCAACCCCGCAAAGGGCGTCGGCGCAGCAGCAAATCACTGACGGAGTTTACCCGCAAGTCGACATACGACGGCCGTTGCGCGCGGCCGCGCGCAAACGGGGTCCCGGGATGGAACACATGCACCGTGCGCAGGCCGGCGCGGCGCGCGCCGCGCAGGTTGGCCAGGGTGTCCTCGACCAGCACCGCCTGACGCGCCGGCACGCCCTCGCGCGCCAGCACATAGCGCAGCAGCGCTGGCGATGGCTTGGGGCGGAATTCACCA
Organism: Achromobacter ruhlandii; assembly: GCF_002082135.1. NCBI lineage: Bacteria > Pseudomonadati > Pseudomonadota > Betaproteobacteria > Burkholderiales > Alcaligenaceae > Achromobacter > Achromobacter ruhlandii. The sequence goes on along the minus strand of NZ_CP017433.1, from coordinate 5,375,618 downwards.
TGCAGGCGCATGTGCTCGATGGCCCACAGGCTGTCGAACTGGCGCAGGATGCCCAGCCGGCGCAGCACCGCGCGCGCGTAATGCAGCGGCGCGTTGGTCAGCAGCACCTTGCGGCCCGGCAGTTGCCGCAGCTTGTAGGCCAGCGCCTTTTCGGCGCGCACCAGTGGGTTGACGTCGAAATCGTGGCTGCGGTGCAGGAAGGCGTGCGGGTCGATGCCATGGTTGCGCACCATGCCGATCATTGTTGCGCCGTAGCGCTGCCAGTACTGCTTGCGCACCGCGTTGGCGGTGTCGATGTCCACGTCCAGCGCCTCGGCCACGGCCATCGTCATGCCGTGGTCGATCCGCGGAAAGATGGCGTGCGACGTGTCGTGCAGCGTGTTGTCCAGGTCAAACAACCACAGGCGCCCGGGGGCGCCTGTGGCGGTGCGGCGCGAGCGGCGCTGGCGCACCGCCGGCCGCAGCAGGGTGCGCAGCGCTCGCATCAGTGCGAGCTGATCATCGTGCCAACGCCCTGGTCGGTCAGGATTTCCAGCAGCAGGCAGTGCGGCACGCGGCCGTCGACGATGTGCACCGAGTTGACGCCGTTCTTGGCGGCATCCAGCGCCGACGAGATCTTGGGCAGCATGCCGCCCGAGATGGTGCCGTCGGCGAACAGTTCGTCGATGGTCTGGGCCGACAGGCTGCGCAGCAGCTTGCCGCCCTTGTCCAGCACGCCCGGGGTGTTGGTCAGCATCAGCAGCTTCTCGGCGCCCAGCACTTCGGCCATCTTGCCGGCGACGACGTCGGCGTTGATGTTGTAGGCGGTGCCGTCTTCACCGTAGCCGATGGGCGAGATGACCGGAATGAACTGGTCGTCCTGCAAGGCCTTGACCACCGCCGGCTCGACCAGGGTGATGTCGCCGACGAAGCCGATGTCGATCGGTTCGGCGGGATTTTCCTTGTTGGCCATCAGCTTCTTCTGGGCCTGGATCAGTCCGCCGTCTTTGCCGGTCAGGCCCACGGCCTTGCCGCCGACTTCGTTGATCATCATGACGATGTCCTGCTGGACCTGGCCGCCCAGCACCCATTCGACCACTTCCATGGTCTCGGCATCGGTGACGCGCATACCCTGGATGAAGGTGCCCTGCTTGCCGATGCGGCGCAACGCGTCGTCGATCTGCGGACCGCCGCCGTGCACCACCACCGGATTCAGCCCCACCAGCTTGAGCAGCACCACGTCATGCGCGAAGCTGCGCTGCAATCGCTCTTCCGTCATGGCGTTGCCGCCGTACTTGACCACGATGGTTTTGCCGTGGAATCGTCGGATGTAAGGCAGCGCTTCGGAGAGCACCGCGGCTTTGACAGCGGGAGACGAGACGGCAGCAGGGTCGGGGGTGTCGGTCATGGCAGCTAAGTCGGCAATAAGTAGGGTATGAAAGTTAGAGGTTGAAAGCCTTGTGCCGATGATGGCGCGAAGGCGTTGCCCCCAGTGGGGGCGAGAGGTCCCGCAGTAAAAAAATGCCTGCACAGGAACGCGTTGGCAACGCGGTAGCGCAAGCATACGACGGATTGTAGTCCCCACAGGTTTCTTATGCTTTAAACCCATGTTGATATGCCCGACAAATAACCGGCATTGGGGTAAATTGGGGGCGTTTTCGCAACGGAGCGCCCCTCACAAGGGGGATTCTCCACACCGGCTGGGCATTTGCCCCCAATTCCTACCTATAAAAGAGGCAACTCATGCGTTTGAATTTCGTCCGTTCCGCCCTGGTGGCATCGGCCCTGCTGGTGGCGGCCACCGCCGCCCACGCCGAAAAGATCGTCGTCGGCGCCACCCAGGTGCCGCACGCCGAGATCCTGGAAGTGGTCAAGCCGCAGCTGGCCAAGGAAGGCGTGGAACTCGACATCAAGGTCTTCAACGACTACGTCCAGCCCAACCTGCAACTGGCCGACAAGCAGCTCGACGCCAATTTCTTCCAGCACAAGCCGTATCTGGACACCTTCAACAAGGACCGCAAGGCCACGCTGGTGCCGGTCGCCCTGGTCCACGTTGAACCTTTCGGCGGCTACTCCAAGAAAATCAAGACCCTGGCCGAGCTGAAGGACGGCGCCACCGTCGCCATCCCGAACGACCCGTCCAATGGCGGCCGCGCCCTGGTGCTGCTGCAGAAGCAGGGCATCATCAAGCTGAAGGATCCGTCCAACATCCTGGCGACCGCCGCCGATGTGGTCGAGAACCCCAAGAAGCTGAAGTTCCGCGAGCTCGAGGCCGCCATGCTGCCGCGCTCGCTGGATGACGTTGATCTGGCCCTGATCAACACCAACTACGCGCTGGAAGCCGGCCTGGTGCCGACCAAGGACGCGCTGTTCATCGAAGGCTCCGATTCGCCCTACGCCAACATCCTGGTGACTCGCGCCGACAACAAGGACGCGCCCGGGATCAAGAAGCTGGTCAACGCGCTGCACTCGCCCGAGGTGAAGAAGTTCATCGTCGACAAGTACAAGGGCGCCGTGGTGCCGGCGTTCTGATCGCGAAGCGGACCTGTTCCCCCGCCGTAACCGCCCGCTCATGCGGGCGGTTTCTTTTTGGGCCAGGCCCTGGCTTCGGGCATGGGGGCGGGGGCGGCCGGGGATTGGCGCGAGGCGTGGCCGAGCCCAGCCGGCCGGCCGTGGCCAAATGAAAACCGCCCGGCAGGCGGGCGGTTCATGGCGGCGGCCGAGCGGACCGGGTTCAGCCCGCGGCCAGCGCCTTCTCGACGGTGGCGTGGAATTCCGCCACGTCATACTCGCCCAGGTAGCGCTTGATGATGTGTCCCTGCTTGTCGATCAGGAAGGCCGTGGGCGTCAGGCGGATGTCGCCGAACGCGCGGGCGATGTCGCCCTTGGTGTCCAGCGCCACCGGGAACGGCAGCTTGCGGCTCTCGGCGAAGTTCAGCACGAAGTTGGGCGGATCGTAGTCCATGGCGACCGCGATCGCCTGGTAGCCCTTGCCCGCGTACTCGTTGTAGGCGGAGATGGTTTCCGGCATCTGCTTGACGCAGGTGACACAGCTGGTGGCCCAGAACTTCACCAGCACCACCTTGCCGCGCAGGTCCTGCATGGAGAAGGTCTTGCCTTCCAGCGTGGTGAAGGTGACGTTCGGGGCGGTTTGCGCGGGGCGCAGGGTGAACCAGGCGCCGACGCCGACCGCCACCAGGACGGCCAGGGCTACGATGGCTTTTTTCATTTGATGGGCATGGCTTCTACGGCACTGCCACCGCTGCTGGGCGCGCTGCTGCCGCTGTCGGCAGCGCCCGCGCCGCTTTCGATGGGGGCCTTGGTTTCCGTGGTGGTCGACTTGCTGCCGCTGCTGGACAGGCGGATCGCTTCCTCGCGGCTGATGGTCTCGAACAGTTTTACCACTTTTGCCACGCCGCCGAGGTCGGCCACCGCGTTGGCGGCGTAATCGCCTTCGGCCTGCGTCACCTTGCCCATCAGGTAGACGACGCTATGGTCGGTGGTCACGGCGATGGTGCCGGAAGGCACGTACTTGGTGTTGATCAGCGCGGTCTTGGCCTTGGAGGTGAGCCAGGTATCGTTCGAGCGCACGCCGAAGGACGCGATCGGGCCCACGGTGAGCTGGTTGATCACCTGCTTGACGTTCTCGACGCTCTGGGCAATGGCGGTGGCCTGGGACTTGGCTTCCTCGGTGGGCACGTCGCCGGTCAGCAGCAGGTGGCCGCCGTAGGCCATGGCGTTCACGCGCGCCGCGTCGCCCAGCTTGTCGGAGATCTGCTTCTGGGCCTTGAAGGCCATGTTCTGGTCTTCGAGCTGGATGCCCGAGGTACGCCGGTCGGTCACCACCACCGCGGTGGTGGCGGCCGCGCCGCCCACGATCAGGGGGGCGCAGGCCGACAGCGACAGCACGGCGCCGGACAGGGCCGCGGCGAGCAGCAAGGGGCGGGTGGCGTGTCGGACGTCTGAAATCATTCGGTGTCTCCAAGCAGAAGAGCGTCAATGCCGTCGCAAAGCGCATGCAACAGCAGTATATGGACTTCCTGGATGCGCATCGTGCGATCGCTGGGAACACATAGATGGACGTCCATCGGCGTAATGAGTTCCCCCATGACGCCTCCGCCCTTGCCGGTCAGGGCCAGCACGTGCATTTCGCGGCTGGCGGCCGCTTCCATGGCGCGCACCACGTTGGGCGAATTGCCGCTGGTGGAAATCGCCACCAGCACGTCGCCGGCCTGGCCGAAGGCGTTGACCTGGCGTTCGAAGACCTCGTCGAAACCGTAGTCGTTGCCGACCGCGGTGAGGATCGAGGTGTCGGTGTTCAGGGCGATGCCGGCCAGGGGCAGGCGTTCGCGCTCGAAGCGGCCCACCAGCTCGGCGATGAAATGTTGCGCGTCGGCGGCCGAGCCGCCGTTGCCGCAAGCCAGAATCTTGCCATTGTTGGCGAGGGCGCCGAACAGCACGTCCACCGCGATCGCCAGCGGCTCGGCCAGCACGTTCATGCTTTGTTCGTACGTGGCCATGGCGTCGCGAAAGTGCGACGTCATTCGAGAGGTCATATCCATGGGCGCGATTATCTCACGGGCGGACCGGAATCAAGCCAGCTCGAATGCCGCGCGCAGCCACTGGACCCGGTCGCCGTCGAACACGACTGCGTCGAAGCGGGCGGCCGGCATGCTGGCCCGCCAGTAGTGCCGGGCCAGTCGCGGCAGCCAGTGCGCCGCGGCGCGTGCCAGCCGCGCCTGCTTGTCGCGGCCGATGCTGGCGGCGGCGCCGCCATAGGCGTCGCTGCGGCGCGCGCGCACCTCGACGAACACCAGGACGTCGCCGTCGCGCATGGCCAGGTCGATCTCGCCCGCCGGGCAGGCGAGGTTACGGGCCAGCAACACCAGGCCGGCGCCCTGGAGCAGGCGTAGC
>NZ_CP017433.1:5235123-5370627 GCF_002082135.1 Achromobacter ruhlandii | reverse complement strand
GGCGGCCCGGCGGCGCGCCGCCAGGGCAAGTTCGAAAGCAAAGGTGTCATCCATCGGGGCCGGTCCGAAACGCGAGGCGATGGCGGCTACACTGGCATGGTTTTCCGCGTAAGTAGGCAGCAATGAATCAAAATGTCTCACCCCCGGTGGCCGGCGACGCCTGGACCCGCGTCGCTGAACGCGTGGCCGGGCAGCATTGGCCCGCCTCGACGCTGTATGTGGTGGCCACACCGATCGGCAATCTGGGCGACCTGGGGCTGCGCGCCTGGCATGCGCTGCAACGCGCCGACGTGATCGCGGCCGAAGACACCCGCGCCAGCCGCACGCTGCTGGACGCCTGGGGCGTCAGCACGCCGCTGATGGCGGCGCATCGCCACAACGAAGCCGCGGCGGCGCAGGCCATCTGTGAGCGCCTGGCGCAGGGCCAGCGCGTGGCGTTGGTCTCCGACGCGGGCGCGCCAGCGGTCAGCGATCCCGGCGCGCGCGTGGTGCGCGCGGTGCGCGAGGCCGGTTTCGCGGTGGTGCCGGTGCCCGGTCCCAGCGCCGTGATTGCCGCGCTGATGGGCAGCGGCGTCACCACCGACGAGAATCCCGCCTACGCCTTCGCCGGTTTTCCGCCGTCCAAGGCCACCGCGCGCCAGCGCTGGCTGCGCACCTGGTGCGCGCTGCCGGCGCCGGTGGTGATGTTCGAATCGCCGCACCGGCTGGCCGCGACGCTGGCCGATCTGCGGGAAGTCTGCGGCGACGCCCGCCTGCTGACGGTGGCGCGCGAGCTGACCAAGCGCTTCGAGGAGATCGCCACTTTCCCGCTGGGCGAGGCGGCCGCCTGGCTGGCGGCCGACGCGCATCGCGAGCAGGGCGAATTCGTGCTGATCGCGCATGCCCAGGCGGGGCGCGAGGAAGACGAGGACGCCGATCCGCGCGCCGACGCCTTGCTGGACGCGCTGCTCGAAACCCTGTCGGTGCGCGACGCCTCGAAGATCGCCGCCAAGGTCACCGGCCTGTCGCGCGACGTCCTGTACAACCGGGCCCTGGCCCGCAAGAATGCGTAAGCCCATGATCTACACCGCAGAGACACGCAGGCGTCCCGGCGAAGCCGCGGAGCCGATCGTCTACCGTGACATCCCCACGCCGCTGGGCGAAATGTGTCTGGTCGCCAGTGCCAAAGGCCTGCGCGGCGCCTGGTTCACCGACCAGACCCTGCTGCCTTCGGCCGAGGGCTGGACCCGCAGCGAATCCGATCCGATCCTGGAGCAGGCGCGCCGCGAACTGGATGAGTGGTTCGCCGGCCAGCGCCGCGATTTCGAGGTGGCGCTGGATCCGGTGGGCACGCCGTTCCAGCATGAAGTCTGGCGCGCGCTGTGCAAGCTGGATTTCGGCCAGCTCGCCAGCTACGGCGAACTGGCGCGCACGGTGGGGCGGCCCAAGGGCGCCCAGGCCATCGGCGGCGCGGTGGGCCGCAATCCCGTCATCATCATCATTCCGTGCCACCGCGTCATCGGCGCCGATACCTCGCTGACCGGCTTCGGTGGCGGTCTGCCGCGCAAGCAGGCCCTGCTCAAGCACGAGGGCAGCCAATACCTGAGCCGCAATGCGCGCGCGCGCCGGGTCTGTGACGGCCAGGCGCAGTTGCCGTTCGAGCAGCCGGCGTTCGACTGGCCGGCGGCGTAGCGGGCGGGCGCCGCGCTATTGCGCGGCGATGCTGGGCGTGATGCCGATGCGGTCGGACACCAACTGCACCGCGTTCAGCGCGCTCTGGCGATCCGGATACGGGCCGATCTTGACCCGGTACAGGTTGTTGGCCTGTTCCACCGCGGCCGGGGGCGCCCCATCGGCGCCCAGTTGCGTGTTGATGCGGCTGACCAGCGATTGCGCATTGGCGGGCTGGCTGAACGCGCCCACCTGCAGATAGACGCTGCCGGCCGCGCCGATCTGGCGCACCGGCGCGCTCCCTGGCGCGGGCGCGGGCTGCTGCGCCAGCGGCTGGGGCTCCAGCGCCACCGGCGCGGCGGCGACAGGCGTGGCCACGGGGGTGGAACCGGTGGCCGAGGCGGGCGCCGGCGCCGGCGTCCCCTGGGAGGCCAGGCGACGGATCTCATCCTGCGGAATGCTCTCGACCACCACCTGGCCGCTGCCCGGCCCGATGATGCCCAGCTTGTAGGCCGCCACGTACGACAGGTCCATGATGCGGTCGCTGTGGAACGGTCCGCGGTCGTTGACCCGCACGATGATGGTTTTGCCGTTGACCAGGCTGGTGACGCGCGCGTAGCTGGGGATCGGCAGCGTGGTGTGGGCCGCCGTCATGGCGTACATGTCATAGGGCTCGCCGATCGAGGTCGAGTTGCCGTGGAATTTCTTGCCGTACCACGAGGCGATGCCCTGGCGCTTGTAGGGCTGGCCGCTGGTATCCGGCACATAGCGCTGGCCGAACACCACGTATGGACGATTGGCGCCGCTGGCGTAGGGCTCGATGCGCGGCACCGCGTCCGGCACCTGGTCCAGGTTGGAGGGCGGATTGGCGTCCGGGCCATCGTCCTTGTAGTACCCGCCCCCCTTCTTGCGCCCCCCGGTGGAAGAGCAGCCGGCCACGGCAATGGCCAGCAACAGCATCATCAGGATATGGAGCGGGCGGGACAGGATCATGCGGATTCGTCGGGCAGTTGGGTGCGATGGCGCACCAGCAGCGGGTCGTGGTCGGCGAAGCGCTTGGCCAGCTGTTCGACCACGTAGACCGAACGGTGCTGGCCGCCGGTGCAGCCGATGGCGACCGTGAGGTAATTGCGCGTGTCTTGCGTGTACTGCGGCAGCCAGCGATTCAGGAAGGCGGCGATGTCGTCGATCATCTGGCCCACCTGTTCGTAGCCGGACAGCCAGGTGGCGACCGGTTCGTCGCGGCCGGTCAGCGGACGCAGGTTGCGGTCATAGTAGGGATTGGGCAGGCAGCGCACGTCGAACACCAGGTCGGCGTCGCGCGGCACGCCGCGCTTGTAGGCAAAGGATTCGAAGGTCAGCACCAGCGGGGCGCGGTCGGCCTGGATCAGGTCGCGGATCCACGCGCGCAGTTGGCCCGGCGTGAGTTCGGAGGTATCGATGACGTGTTCCTGCTCGCGCAGCGGCGCCAGCAGTTCGCGTTCGAGCGCGATGCAGTCGGTCAGGGACGGCGCGGTGCCGCCGCGCTGCAGGCGATCGGTCAGCGGATGGCGGCGGCGCGATTCGGAATAGCGTTGCACCAGGGTGTCGGTGCTGGCGTCCAGGAACACCACGCGCAGGCTGGTGCCCATGGCGCGCAGCGCGGTGACCACGTCGGGCAGTTCGGCCAGCTCGCCGGGCGAGCGCACGTCGATGGCGACCGCCACGCGCTCCAGACCGTCGTCGCGGGCGTTGGCGATGAACTCGGTCAGGAACCGCACGGGCAGGTTGTCGACGCAGGTGTAGCTGGCGTCCTCGAGCATGCGCAGGGCCACGGACTTGCCTGAGCCTGAGATGCCGGTAACGAGGACGACTTTCAACATGGACATGATTGTGGCACGCTTTTGCAGGAGGATGCCGGCGGGTTGGCATCTGATATGGCCGTAAACTGCGAATCTGCGCCTGTACCGCTTTGAAGACCCTGGCGTAAGCTTGGGCACCCGCACCGACCGATTCATCTACGCGCCCCGCCGCCATGCGCCTTCGGGGGTTGGACTTCGACTTAGTGACTTAGTGTTAACTGGCCCTAGATGTTAGCCCTCATTTCCTTTCGTAGTGTTTCACTTCCGTGGTTCAGGGCAAAAATCCACCTCGTGGCGGCGGTCGTTGTTGCCTTTTCGACAGCGCCTGCCCTGGCTCAGGACGCGCCCCAGGTATTGCAGCCCGGCACCATGGCGGCCCGGGTGGCGGCCTGTACGGCCTGCCATGGCGAGCAGGGCCGCGCCGGCGCCGACGGCTATTACCCGCGGCTGGCCGGCAAGCCGCAGGAATACCTCTATCACCAACTGCTCAATTTCCGCGACGACCGGCGCCAGTACCGCCCCATGGCGCACCTGCTGACCGGCCTGCCGGACGCCTACCTGCATGAAATGGCGGCGTACTTCGCGGCGCAGCACGTGCCGTATCCGCCGCCGGCGCGGGCCGAGGTGTCCGCCGCCACGCTCGAGGCCGGTCGCCAGCTGGCCCTGTCCGGCGACGCCGCCCGCGGCCTGCCGGCCTGTGCTTCCTGTCACGGCGCCGCCCTGGGCGGCGCGCTGCCCGCCATTCCGGGCCTGCTTGGCCTGCCGCGCGACTACATCGGTTCGCAGATCGGCAGCTGGAAGAACGGCCTGCGCCGCGCCGCCGCGCCCGATTGCATGGCCGACATCGCCCGCAAGCTCACGCCCGAGGATATCGGCGCCCTGGCGGCCTGGCTGTCGTCGCAGCCGGTCGCTGCCAGCTACGCGCCCGAGCCTGCCGGCGCCTTGCGCCTGCCCGCCGAGTGCGGCAGTCAGGCGCAGCGTTGAAGGGGCGACTCGGATGAAACTGATGAAGCGACTCCTCGGGACCCTGTTGATGCTCGCCGTGGTCACGGCGGGCGTGCTGTATTGGCTCGGCACGCGCGACGATGCCAGCATCGGGCCGGCCGTGGCGCCAGCCGATCCGCAGCAACGCATCGAGCGCGGGCGCTACCTGGCGCTGGCCGGCAATTGCATGGCCTGTCATACCGCGCGCGGCGGTCCGGCCTACGCGGGCGGCACGCCCATCCCGACGCCATTCGGCACGATCTACGGCCCCAACATCACGCCCGACGAGAAGACCGGCATCGGCGCCTGGAGCGCGGACGACTTCTGGCAGGCGCTGCACAACGGCAAGTCGCGCGATGGAACGTTGCTGTATCCGGCCTTCCCGTACACCGAGTACACCCGCGTCACGCGCGCCGACGCCGATGCGCTGTTCGCCTATCTGCGCACGGTGACGCCGGTCAACCAGCCCAGCCGCGCGCCGGAGCTCGATTTCCCGTACGACCAGCGTGTCCTGCTGGCGGCCTGGCGCGCCCTGTATTTCCGCCCCGGTGTGCAGGAGTCCGATCCGGGCCAGTCGACCCAGTGGAACCGTGGCCGTTATCTGGTCGAAGGCCTGGGCCATTGCGCCGCCTGCCACGCGCCGCGCAACAGCCTGGGGGCGACGCGCGCGGCCGACGGGCTGGCCGGCGGCATCATCCCGATGCTGGACTGGTACGCGCCGCCCCTGACCAACGATCCGCAAACGGGCCTGGGGCGTTGGTCGGCCGAAGACATCGCGGCGCTGTTGCGTACGGGGATCTCGGCACATTCCAGCGCCAGCGGCCCGATGGCCGAAGTGGTGCTGGGCAGCACGCAGCACCTGAGCGACGCCGATGCGCTCGCAATGGGTGTGTATCTGAAATCACTGCCGGCAACGCCGGCGCCGACGAGGTCGAGCGCGCCGGCCGCGCCGGCCGCGATGGAGCTGGGCGGCAAGATCTATCGCCAGCAGTGCGTGCAATGCCACCAGCCGCAAGGCGAGGGCAGCCCGGGCGCGTGGCCGGCATTGGCAGGGAACCCGACCGTGACGGCGCCATCGCCGCTCAACGCCATCCGCATGGTGCTCGATGGCGGCTTCGCGCCGGCTACCGCGGCCAACCCGCGGCCGCACGGCATGCCGCCTTTCGGCCAGTTGCTGAACGACAACGATGTGGCGATGCTGGTGTCCTACATCCGCAACAGCTGGGGCAATGAGGCCGGCGGCGTGACGCCCCTTGAGGTCAAGCGCGCCCGCGCCGCCTCGACCCGCAACTGATCAGGATCGCCGCGCGGCAGGCTGGCAGGCCGCGCGCGCCATCTCGCCCAGGGCGCGGATGGCGTCGGCCTGCGCGTCATCCCAGGGGTGGCCGTAGTTCAACCGCAGCGCATTGCCGAACTGCCCGCTGGCCGAGAAGATCGGCCCCGGCGCCACGCTGATGCCGCGCGCCAGCGCCTGCCGGTGCAGGGTCAGCGCATCCACCGCCGCGGGCATTTCCAGCCAAAGGAAGAAACCGCCTTGCGGGCGCGTCACGCGGGTTCCCGCGGGAAACTCGCGCGCAATCGCATTGGCCATCAGGTCCTGCTGCGCCTGCAGTGTTTCGCGCAGGCGGCGCAGGTGGCGGTCGTAGCCGCCTTGCTCCAGGTATTCGGCCAGCGCGCCCTGGGCCGGGCTGGAGGCCGACAGGGTGGACGACAGCTTCAGGCGCTGCACGCGCTGCGTGTAGCGGCCGGCGCTGGCCCAGCCGATGCGGTAGCCCGGCGCCAGGCACTTGGAGAACGAGGAGCAATGCAGCACCAGTCCATGCCGGTCGAAGGCTTTGGCCGGCACCGGCCGGGCCGCGCCGAAATACAGTTCGCCATAGACGTCGTCTTCGATCAGCGGGATTTCATGGCGCGCCAGCAGTTCGACCAGGTGCCGCTTCTTGTCTTCGGGCATCAGGCTGCCCAGCGGATTCTGGAACTGCGTCATCAGCCAACAGGCCTTGGGCCGATGGCGCTTGATCGCCGTTTCCATCGCGTCCAGATCGACGCCGTTGCGCGGATGCGTGGGCACTTCCAGCGCCTTCAGGCCCTGGCGCTCCAGCGCCTGCAGTGCGCCGTAGAAGGTCGGCGCTTCCACGATGACGGTGTCGCCTGGCCGGGCCACGGCCTGCAGGCACAGGTTGAGCGCTTCCAGCGCGCCGTTGGTGACCACGATGTCGCTGGCCGGCACGTTGATGCCGGCGATCAGGTAGCGCAGCGCGATCTGGCGCCGCAGCCCGGGATTGCCGGGCGAAAGGTCTTCCATCGTGGCCAGCGGATCCTGGCGCTTGAGATGCGTCGACATGGCCTGGGCCAGCCGCGGTAGCGGGAACAGCAGGGGGGAAGGAAAGGCCGAGCCCAGCGGCGTGACGTCGCGGTTGCGTACGGAGTCGAGGATGTCGAAAATGCGTTCGCTGATCGCCAGCTCGGTCGATTCGCCATCGGGACAGGATGTGTCCGGCTCGGGGGGCAGCGTGTCGCCGCGCGCGTTGACGTAGTAGCCCGAGCGGGGGCGGGCGCGGATCAGGCCGCGCGCTTCCAGCAGGTAATAAGCCTGGAATACCGTCGACGGGCTGACGCCACGGCTGGCGCAGGCCTCGCGCACCGAGGGCAGCCTGTCGCCCACGCGCAGCACGCCGTCGCGGATCGACTTGGCGATCTCGTTGGCGAGTTTCTCGTACAGGCTCACGGTGCCGCGCGGTGACGCGCGCTTACTTGCTGCTTTGCAGGATCGCCATGGCCTGGCGTTCCATGAATTCGCCCAGGGTGTCGATGCCGCGCAGCTTGAGGATGGTGTTGCGCACGGCGGCTTCCACCAGCACCGCCAGGTTGCGGCCGGCGGCCACCTGCAGCATGACCTTGCGCACCGGCAGGCCCAGCATGTCCTGGGTGATGTCCTGCAGCGGCAGGCGTTCGAACTTGTCCTGCGCCGTGGCGCGCACCAGGTGCACGATCAGCTTCAGGCGCATCTTGCGGCGCACCGAGGTCTCGCCGAAGATGGTGCGAATGTCGAGCAGGCCCAGGCCGCGCACTTCCAGCAGGTTCTGCAGCAGTTGCGGGCAGTGGCCCTCGATCATGTTGGGGGCGGTGCGCGAGAACTCGACCGCGTCGTCGGCCACCAGGCCGTGGCCGCGCGAGATCAGTTCCAGCGCCAGTTCGCTCTTGCCCAGGCCGGATTCGCCGGTGATGAGCACGCCCAGGCCCAGCACATCCAGGAACACGCCGTGCACGGTCGTGGTGGGCGCGAGCTTCTTGCCCAGGTAGATGCGCAGCAGGTCGATCAGCTGCGCGGCCGCCACCGGGGTGGACAGCAACGGCACCTGGTGCTGGTCGCACTGGTCCACCAGGTCCTGCGGCGGCGTCAGGCCGTCGGCCAGCAGGATGGCGGGCACGCCACCGATCAGCAGCTCGTCCATGTGGTGCATGCGGCGGCGCAGGTCGAAGCGGGTGTAGTACGCCAGCTCTTCCTGGCCGAACACCTGGATGCGCGACGGGTGGATCAGGTTGAGGTGACCCACCAGGTCGGCGGCGGCCATGCCGTCATCGGGAATCGCGCGGTCCGCGGCTCCTTGGCCGGAAATCCAGTTGAAGGGGATTTTGTCGGCGTTGTCGTCGACGAGTTCCTGCACCGTGAGCATGGCAGCGTTTCCGCGAGGATCAGAGTTGGCCGGTGGTGAGCATCTTGTGCACGATGGCCGGATCGGTCTCGGTGGCCAGGGCTTCGCGCAGTGCCTTGTTGGACATCAATTGCGCCAGCTCGGCCAGGATATCCAGGTGCTGCTGCGTGGCGGTTTCGGGCACCAGCAGACACAGCAGCATCGAGACCGGCTGGCCGTCGGGGGCATCGAACGTGATCGGTTGGGCCAGGCGGATGAAGGCGGCGAGCGCCTGTTCCAGACCCTTGACGCGACCGTGCGGCACGGCCACGCCCTGGCCCAGGGCGGTCGAGCCCAGGCGTTCCCGTGCAAACAGGCTGTCGAACACGAGCGCGCGTGCCAAGCCGTGGTTGTTTTCAAAGAGGAGGCCAGCCTGTTCGAACGCGCGCTTCTTGCTCGTGGCGAGCATATCGAGGACGACGTTGCCGGCGGGAAGGATGCGCGACAAATGATTCATCGGGTCATTATAGGGTTATATGACGCACTGCAAAAAACTCCGGTGGGAGGCACTTTCCTGGCGGTCCGCACCCTCCTGGATCAGGCCGCCGCTCCCGGCACGAGAGCGACAGCATAGACCGATAGCGCCGGGTTGTGGGCATTCTTCGTGCGCAGGCAGGTATACCAGGACGGTATGGCGTCGGATATTCAGGGAGTGAGCGGCGCCCCGCGGCCAACTGCCGGGGATTCGGGGGACAAAGAGGAGGTCGTGCAGGGGAGGGAGTTTGCCGATGCCCCGGCTGGACTCTGGGTCTAGCGGGACACCGGGACTTAGGCAGGATTCAAGAGTTGCTGTTTCCTGGCTCGCACGGCGAGCGGGTCATGAAGCGCGGTGTTACTGGGTTGGCGAAAGGTTCGCCGCTTGCCGCTTCACGGACTCTGCCGAGTGGCTTCGTACCTTGTCCTTGTGCTTGATGACCTGACGGTCGACTTTGTCAGCGAGAAGGTCGATCGCGGCGTAGAGGTTTTCATCGGTTGCTTCACAATGAATGTCCTTGCCACTAAGACGCATGGTGATTTCGGCTCTGTGCCGCAGGGGCTCTACTGAGAGCATGACCTGGGTATCGATGACGTGATCGAAATGCCGCAGCACTCGCGCCAGTTTGTTCATGACATATTCCCGGATGGCCGGGGTGACGTCGAGGTGACGACCGCAGATGCTCAGGTTCATAGTGTGCTCTCCTTCTAAAAGAGGAAAAAATGGTGCGCGGAAGGCGCGGTGGGGTCGTTAGGCGTTCTCCTTGTTCGAGGGGTTCGTTTGATACTAGTGTATAGACTCGGGCCGATAAAACAAGCTGACCTAGCGCAAGTTCATGGCATTTTCATGGCGCTCGCCCAGGGGCGTGCCCCAGGGGCCGTCAGGGACCCTGGGATTTTCCCCAATGGGGGTGTTACATGCGGAAGTGTTCGCCCAGGTAGACGCGGCGAACGGCCGGATCGCCGACGATTTCGTCGGGGTGACCGTCGGTCAGCACCTTGCCTTCGCTGATGATGTAGGCGCGGTCGCAGATGCCCAGCGTTTCGCGCACGTTGTGGTCGGTGATCAGCACGCCGATGCCGCGCCCCTTCAGGAAGCGCACGATGCGCTGGATCTCGATCACGGCGATCGGGTCCACGCCCGCGAAGGGCTCGTCCAGAAGGATGAAGCGCGGACTGGTGGCCAGCGCGCGCGCGATTTCGACGCGGCGGCGCTCGCCGCCCGACAGCGAAATGGCGGCGTTGCTGCGGATGTGGCCGATCTGCAGCTCTTCGAGCAGCAGTTCCATCTGCTCGTTGATCTTGGGCGTGGACAGCGTGCGGCCATCCGGCCCGATCTGCAGTTCGAGGACCGCGCGGATGTTCTGCTCGACCGTCAGGCGGCGGAACACCGAGGCGTCCTGGGGCAGGTACGACAGTCCCATGCGGGCGCGCTTGTGGATCGGCATCGCGGTGATGACCGAGCCATCGATCTCGATACGACCGGCGTCGGCCGGCACCAGGCCCACGATCATGTAGAAGCTGGTGGTCTTGCCCGCGCCGTTGGGGCCGAGCAGGCCGACCACTTCGCCGCTGGACACGGACAGGGACACGTCCTGCACCACCGTGCGGCCGTTGTAGGTCTTGCGCAAGCCGGTTGCGCGCAGGCTGCCCTGCTTGACGCCCGAAGGGGCGGAGGTCACGGGAGTCTGCACTGAAGGTTGGTTCATCGTGGCTGCGTGTGGATGACGTGGGAGGCGCTTTCAGCGCCCCTTCTTCGATTCTTGCTGCTTGCGGCATTCGGCCACCGCGGCGTCCGACTTGGCGCGCGGCTCAGCCACGGAGCGCGCGCGGCCGCCGGCGGCCGCCGAGTTCGGGCCGCCCTGGGCTTCATAGGTGCCGCTCTTTTCGTTGTAGCGTACGCGATCGCCGCGAATGGTGTCGAAAGGCTTGCCGCAGACGTAGCGCACCACCACGGCCTGGCCGATCAGGTCGAAGGTGCTCTTGGTGCCATCGTATTCGGCGCGCAGGCCCTTGCCTTCGATCAGTTCGTAGGTCTCGGGACGTTCCTGGCGGATGGTCACCACCTTGCCCTTGTTGGCGGTGGCGGTGCCGTACTGGTTGCCGGCCGCGTCCTCGTGCATTTCCAGCGTGTCGGAGGTCAGCGTCATCAACCCGCGCGTCATGTTGACGTTGCCGGTGAACACGCTTTGCTTTTTCACGTCGTCGTAGTGCAGCGTGTCCGACAGGATCGTCGTGGTGGGCTCCTCGGCGGGCGCGGTCTTGCTCGAACCGGCGGCGG
This sequence comes from Achromobacter ruhlandii, assembly GCF_002082135.1. Classification (NCBI taxonomy): domain Bacteria; kingdom Pseudomonadati; phylum Pseudomonadota; class Betaproteobacteria; order Burkholderiales; family Alcaligenaceae; genus Achromobacter; species Achromobacter ruhlandii. Next base: position 5,359,702 of record NZ_CP017433.1, on the reverse strand, counting down.
CCGGCTTGGGGTCGGCCGCGAGCGCCGGCGCCATCGCCGATGCCATCAGCAGCACCGCGCCCAGCAGGCGCGTGGTGGGGGCAATGCGAATCCGGAGGTCGGTCATGGTTTCTTCTGGTCAGAGGAGTTGGCAGGGGTTTCGGCGGGACGGCGCGATTTGTTTTCCGTGCCGGCGATTTCCACGTCGGTGGAGGCCGATACCTGCAGTTGGCGTGTCTTGTTGTTGTAGTGCATGCCCTTGCCGTTCATGCGCGAGCGGCCCTTGATGACCTCGGCCGGCAGGTCGGTGTAGACCACGTCGTCGTCGGGCAGGAGGATCAGTTGCTGGCTGCGCACGTCCAGGACGTCGTTGTTGGCATCGGGCTGGCGGTGCACGTGCGCGTCGCCGTTCATGACGATGCGCTTGCCGCCTTGTTCCATGACGGCCGTCTTGGACACGCCCACGGTGATCGGGCTGGCTTCGCGCTGGCCGATGGCCCGCGGCTGGGTGATGTGATAGGAGTCGTCGTCCGGGAAGTGCTCGGCGTATTCGCCCTCCAGCCGGTTGATGGGACGGCCGGTGGGGTCGGTGCGCAGCATCACGAAATTACGCGACCAGGCGTCCATTTCGTGCGTGACGCGGCGCGGCGGATCCGTCTGGATCGCGCGCTGCGCGTAGTCGGCGGCCCAATACGTGCTGGCGACGAGCACCAGCAGCAGGAACAGCGCGATCAGGGAAGGGAAACGATCTTTCATCGGTATGCGAAGGGGTGATGGGCGCGCCGACTTACTGGATGGCGCCCGGGCCGAGCAGCCCCGGCGCCGCCAGGAAACCGCCCAGCCGGCCTTGGGAGGCCAACAGCAGGTCGCAGCATTCGCGCACCGCGCCCCCGCCGCCCGGTTGCGTGGCGATCCAGTGGGCCGCCTGGCTGACGTAGCCCGGCGCGTTCGGCACGCTGGCGGCGAAGCCTGCGCGTTGCATCGCCGGCAGGTCGATGATGTCATCGCCCATATAGCCGGTCTGGTTCAGTTGGACCGCGCTGCGCTGCGCAAGTTCGGCCAGCGCCGCGCCCTTGTCGCGTACGCCCTGCATGACCTCCGAAATGCCCAGTTCGGCGGCGCGGCGGGCCACGATGGGGCCGGAACGGCCGGTCATCAGCGCGACCTTCAGGCCGCCTTCCATCAGCAGGCGCAGCCCGTGGCCGTCGAGCGAGTGGAAGCGCTTCTGGACTTCGCCGGTCTCGCCGTAATACAGGCTGCCGTCGGTCAGCACGCCGTCGACGTCGAAGACCATCAGGCGCACGGCGGCGGCGCGTTCGCGCACGCCCGGCGCAATACGGGCCAGGACCAGGGCTTCGGCGGGGTGGGTGATCGAAGGAGGGAGAGTCATAGTCATACCACTTTGGCGGCCATCAGGTCGTGCATGTGCAAGGCGCCGAGCAGGGCGCCGTCGGCGTCCAGCACCAGCATGTGATTGAGCCGCAGTTCGTCCATCTGGCGCGCGGCCTCGACGGCCAGCGCGTCCGGGTTGATGCTGCGCGGCGAGCGCGTCATGCCGGCTTCGACGTTCAGGCTGCGGATGTCGCCGTAGCGTGCGATCAGGCGGCGCAGGTCGCCGTCGGTGAAGATGCCCACCGGGCGGTGTTGCGGGTCGCAGACGACCGTCATGCCCATGCCCTTGGCCGACATGACTTCGAGCGCCTGCGAGACCGGCGTGCCCAGCGCCACCACGGGCAGGGCGTCGCCCTGGCGCATGACGTTGCGCACGTGGGTCAGCAGGCGCCGGCCCAGCGCCCCGCCGGGATGCGAGCGGGCAAAATCCTGCGGACCGAAGCCGCGCGCTTCGAGACAGGCCACGGCCAGCGCGTCGCCCAGGGCCAGCGCCGTGGTGGTGCTGGCGGTGGGCGCGAGGTTCAGCGGGCAGGCTTCCTGGGACACGCTGGCGTCCAGGTGGACGTCGGCGAGCCGCGCCAGCTCGGACTGCGGGTTGCCGGTAATGGCCACCAGGCTGGCGCCCATGCGGCGCACGACCGGCAGGATGGTGAGCAGTTCCTGGCCCGACCCGGAGTACGAAATGGCGATCAGGACATCGTCGCGGGTGATCATGCCCAGGTCGCCGTGCACCGCTTCGGCCGCGTGCACGAAAAAGGCGGGCGTGCCGGTGGAAGCGAAGGTGGCGGCGATCTTGCGGGCGATGTGACCGGTCTTGCCGATGCCGCTGACGACCACGCGCCCACGGCAGGCGAGCAGCATGGCGACGACCTGCGCGAAGCGGTCGTCCAGCCGCGCGGACAGGTCCAGGATGCCCTGGCTTTCGATTTGCAGCGTCCTGCGCGCGGATGCCAGCGCGGTCTCGGACGATGTGGTGGGATGGTCGGTCATCAGGGGATTTTAATATCAGGTTGCGGGTTTGCCCCGGGCTGGGGGGTATGGCATCCTGGCGGCTCTTTCATCCGGCTATCAATCTTTCCTTTCCAGGCCCGCTCCATGTCCAGCATTCCCAGCCCCGTCCTTGGCACGCCCCTGTCTCCCCTGGCCACCCGCGTCATGCTGCTCGGCTCGGGCGAACTGGGCAAAGAGGTCATCATCGCCCTGCAGCGCCTGGGCGTGGAAGTGATTGCGGTGGATCGGTACGCCGACGCGCCGGGTCACCAGGTGGCGCACCGCGCCCATGTGGTGTCGATGACGGACCCGGCGGCCCTGGAAAAGATCATCCGGCAGGAGCAGCCGCACGTTATTGTCCCCGAAATCGAGGCCATTGCCACCAATTTGCTGGTGGACCTGGAAGCGGCCGGCGTGGCGCGGGTCACCCCGACCGCCCGGGCGGCGCAATTGACCATGAACCGCGAGGGCATCCGCCGGCTGGCCGCCGAGACCCTGGGCCTGCCCACTTCGCCCTATGCCTTCGTCGATACCGAAGACGAACTGCGCCAGGCCATCGATGGCGGCATCGGCTACCCCTGCGTCATCAAGCCGGTCATGTCCTCGTCGGGCAAGGGCCAGTCCGTCATCAAGGGCGCGGACGACCTGGCCGCGGCCTGGCGCTATGCCCAGGAAGGCGGCCGGGTGGGCGGCGGCCGCGCCATCGTCGAGGGTTTCATCCGCTTCGACTACGAAATCACGCTGCTGACCGTGCGCGCCCGGGGCGTCGATGGCCAGGTCGAGACCCGCTACTGCGAGCCGATCGGCCACAAGCAGGTCGACGGCGACTACGTCGAAAGCTGGCAGCCCCATCCCATGTCGCCCGCCGCCCTGGAACGGGCCCGCGAGATTGCGCAGGCGGTCACGGCCGAACTGGGCGGCCTGGGCATCTTCGGCGTCGAGCTGTTCGTGGCCGGTGATCAGGTCTGGTTTTCTGAGGTCAGCCCGCGCCCGCACGACACCGGCATGGTCACCATGATCACCCAGGTTCAGAACGAATTCGAGCTGCACGCCCGCGCCCTGCTGGGCCTGCCGGTGGACACCTCGCTGCGCCAGCCCGGCGCCAGCAGCGTCATCTATGGCGGGGTCGAGGCCAAGGCCGTGTCGTTCCACAACGTGGCCCAGGCGCTGGCCGAGCCCGGCACCGACATCCGCCTGTTCGGCAAGCCCGAGTCCTTCGTCAAGCGTCGCATGGGCGTGGGCCTGGCGGTCGCCGAGGACGTGGCCGCCGCGCGCGCCAAGGCCAAGCGCGTGTCGGCCGCCGTCACCGTCAAAGCCGGCTGACGCCCCAGCCCGCTCCGGGTCACACGCCCGGGCTGCCTGTCGTTTCCAAGCCACCCGTCTATCGGCGGGTGGCTTTTTTCGTCGTGCGCCCACAACAGATTGCGACTGATTTCGAGGGCGGGGCGACAGAATTGTCATCCCTTGCGGCTATACCCCTGCTACCGGTGTGGTTTGTGTTTTCGCACAGTTTGTTCGATAATTTCAGGAATTTCTGAAAACGGCGTAACTATTTATGTTTGCCGTCGTTGCATTTGCTGGCCTGGATGGATCATGGTGCTTACCCCTCAAAACGAACGTTTCGTCCTGCACTTTGGCGAAATGGGCAGCCGTTGGGGCGTGAACCGCACCGTTGGCCAGATCTACGCCTTGCTGTTCCTGGCGCCCCAGCCCCTGCATGCCGACGACATCGCCGAAACGCTGGGCTTTTCCCGTTCGAACGTCAGCCTGGGCCTGAAGGAGCTGCAGTCCTGGCGCCTGGTGAAGCTGGTGCACCAGGTCGGCGACCGCCGCGACTATTTCGAGACGCCCAAGGATGTCTGGGAGATCTTCCGCATCCTGATGGAAGAGAAGCGCAAGCGCGAAATCGATCCCACCCTGACCTTGCTGCGAGACACCCTGCTGGAGCCCCCCACGGGGCCCGACGGCGCCTATGCGCAGCAACGCATGACCGAAATGCTGGAGCTCATCGAACTGTCCACCGGGTGGTTCGATGAGGTTCAACGTCTGCCGCCGGAGACACTGCAGAACCTGATGAAGCTGGGTTCCAAGGTGCAGAAAGTGCTGGGCTTCGCCGGCAAGTTGCGGGGCAAAGGCTGATCGCCGATCCGCCCCGATTTTTTCAGGAAACCTCTATGAAGCTGTATACAACGCCCTTATCATGGCGCCAGAGACGGCCTGGGAACCATGCCGGTTGCTGTGGCTACTCACCTGCATGGGAGCGCCCCAATGATTGATCTCGACGTCGTCAACCTGTCGCGATTCCAGTTTGCCGCGACCGCGCTGTACCACTTCCTCTTCGTCCCCCTCACGCTCGGCCTGTCGTTCATCCTGGCCATCATGGAAAGCGTGTACGTCATGACTGGCCGCCCCATCTGGAAGCGGATGACGATGTTCTGGGGCACCCTGTTCGGCATCAACTTCGCGCTGGGCGTGGCCACGGGCGTGGTCATGGAGTTCCAGTTCGGCATGAACTGGTCGTACTACAGCCACTACGTGGGTGACATCTTCGGGGCGCCGCTGGCGCTCGAAGGGCTGATGGCCTTCTTCCTGGAAGCCACCTTCGTCGGCCTGTTCTTCTTCGGCTGGAATCGCATGTCCAAGGTCAGCCACCTGGTGGTGACCTGGCTGGTGGCGTTCGGCACCAACTTCTCGGCGCTGTGGATTCTCATCGCCAACGGCTGGATGCAGAACCCGGTGGGCGCGGTGTTCAACCCCGACACCATGCGCATGGAAATGACCGACTTCGCCGCGGTGATCTTCAATCCGGTGGCGCAGGCCAAGTTCGTGCACACGGTCAGCGCGGGCTACGTGGCCGGCGCCATGTTCGTCATGGCGATCAGTGCCTGGTATCTGCTCAAGGGCCGCCATACCGACCTGGCCAAGCGCTCGATGGCGGTAGCCGCCAGCTTCGGCCTGGCGTCGGCGCTGTCGGTCGTCGTGCTGGGTGACGAGAGCGGCTATCTCACCACCGAACACCAGAAGATGAAGATCGCGGCCATGGAATCCATGTGGCACACCGAGCCGGCGCCCGCGTCCTTCAACCTGATCGCGCTGCCCAATCAGGCCGAACGCAAGAACGACTTCGCCATCGAGATTCCCTACGTCATGGGCCTCATCGGCACGCGCTCGCTGACGACCCCGCTGCTGGGCATCAACGACCTGATCCTGCGCGCCGAGAATCGCATCCGCGACGGCATGGTGGCGTACGACGCCCTGCAGAAGATCCGCGCCAATCCCAAGGACGTGGACGCCCGCATGGTGTTCGACCGCACCTGGCCCGATCTCGGCTACGCGTTGCTGGTCAAGCGCTACCAGACCGACATGAGCAAGGTCACCGAAGAGGACATCAAGAAGGCCGCGGTGGATACCGTGCCGAACGTGGCGCCGCTGTTCTGGGCGTTCCGCATCATGGTGGCCGTGGGCATGTACCTGATCCTGTTCTTCGGCGTGGCATTCTGGCTGGCCTCGCGCGGTCGCCTGGACAGCCGCCGCGGCCTGTTGAAGGTGGCGCTGTGGAGCCTGCCCATGCCCTGGATCGCCATCGAGAGCGGCTGGTTCGTGGCCGAGTATGGCCGCCAGCCGTGGGTGATCGAAGGCGTGCTGCCGACGTACTACGCGGCGTCCGGCCTGACGATCGCCGACCTGGCCATCAGCCTGACGATCTTCCTGGTGCTGTACACCGTGCTGCTGATCATCGGTGTGAAGGTCATGCTGCACGCCGTGCGCAAGGGCCCGAAATCCGACGCGCCGGTCCCGGCCAGCGCCGCCGCCGATCCCGTCCACGCCGCCGTGCGCGCTTAAGGGGAGAGAAACAATGGATACCCTTATTCCTTTCGACTACGCCACCCTGCGGGTGGTCTGGTGGGTGCTGCTGGGCGCGCTGCTGATCGGCTTCGCCGTGATGGACGGCTTCGACCTGGGCGTGGCGGCGCTGCTGCCGGTGGTCGCCAAGACCGATGCCGAACGCCGCGTGGTGATCAACGTGGTCGGCCCCGTGTGGGAAGGCAACCAGGTGTGGCTGATCACCGCGGGCGGCGCCATCTTCGCCGCCTGGCCGCTGTTGTATGCCGCCTCATTCTCGGGCTTCTACCTGGCGATGATGCTGGCGCTGATCGCGCTGATCCTGCGTCCCGTCGGTTTCAAGTACCGCAGCAAGATGGAAGGCACCCGCTGGCGCAATAGCTGGGACGGCGTGCTGTGCTTCTCGGGCGTGGTGGCCTCGCTGGTGTTCGGCGTGGCCGTGGGCAACATCATCCTGGGCGTGCCGTTCACGTTCGACGAGAACGCGCTGCGCATGGTGTACCAGGGCCACTTCTACCAGCTGTTCACGCCGTTCGCGCTGCTGTGCGGCGTGCTGAGCGTGGTGATGCTGGCGATGCACGGCGCCGTGCTGCTGGCCTGGCGCACCGAGGATCCGGTGTCGTCGCGGGCGCGCAACTGGGGCCGCCTGTGCGCGCTGCTGGTCCTGGTGCTGTTCGTCGCCGGCGGGTTCTGGGTGACGGCCCTGGATGGCCACGCCATCACCAGCGGCGTCGACATGCAGGGGCCGTCGGATCCCATGCTCAAGAGCGTCACCGTGCAGGCCGGCGCGTGGATGGCCAACTATGCCAAGTGGCCGCTGATGTGGATCGCGCCCGCGCTGGGCGTGGCCGGCGCGGTGCTGGTACTGCTGCTGTTGACGATGCGCGCCAACGTGCTGTCGTTCCTGGCTTCGGCGGTCTCGATCACCGGCATCATCCTGACGGTCGGCTTCTCGCTGTTCCCGTTCCTGATGCCGTCGTCGAGCAATCCGCAGGCCGGCCTGACGGTGTGGGACGCGTCGTCCAGCCACATGACGCTGTGGATCATGGTGATCGCCGTGGTCGTCTTCCTGCCGATCGTGACGCTCTACACCGCCTGGGTGTACCGCGTCATGCGCGGCAAGGTGACCCACGCATCCGTGGGCGACACGCCCAATTCGTACTGAGCTAAGGAGCCTTCACCATGTGGTATTTCTCATGGGTACTCGGCCTTGGACTGGTGTGTGCGTTCGCCATCCTCAATGCAATGTGGTTCGAGCTGCGCGAAGGTCACTCGCATGACCCGCGTGCCAGCCGTGACGACGAGTGAGCGGCCGCGCCAGCAGCCTGGAGCATGACCCCTCCGCCAGCCTGCGCAAGCCGCCGCGCGAGCAATCGCGCTGGCTGAGGGGGCTGGCCGGGGCGGCCCGGCTGCCGCTGATGCTGGCGGGCGCGGCGCCGCTGGCGTCGGGCGCGTTGCTGGTGGTCCAGGCCTGGCTGCTGGCCAGCGTGCTGGACGCCGCCATCGTGCGGCAGGCGCCGCGCCTGGAGCTGCTTGGCCAGATCCTGGCCATCGCCGCGCTGATGCTGGCGCGCGCCTGCATCACCTGGGCGGGCGAGCGTGCCGGGGCCGATGCCGCCGAACGCATCAAGCGCCACGTGCGCCAGGCGCTGTTCGCGCGCCTGCTGCGCCAGGGCCCGGACTGGAGCCGCAAGCAGGCGTCGGGCGAGATCGCCAGCGCCCTGGTGGATCAGGTCGAGGCGCTAGACGGCTTCTTTTCCAAGTATCTGCCGACCATGGCCGCGGCGGCTTTGCTGCCCGTGGCCTTTTCCGTGCTGCTGTTGCCGGTGGACGTGATCGCGGGGCTGGTGCTGCTGATCACGGCGCCCCTGATTCCGTTGTTCATGGCCCTGGTCGGCTGGGGCGCGCAGGGCGCCAGCCGCCGCCATCTGCGGGCCTTCGCACGCCTGTCGGGTTTCTTCGCCGACCGGCTGCGCGGCCTGTCCACCTTGAAACTCTATGGACGCGCCGAAGCCGAGGCGGCGTCGGTCGCCGCCGCCAGCGACGCGCTGCGCCAGCGTACCCTTTCCGTGCTGCGCATCGCGTTCCTGTCGTCGGCGGTGCTGGAATTCTTCGCCGCGCTGGGGGTGGCTGGCGTAGCCGTCTATATCGGCCTGAGCTATCTGGGATTCCTCGACCTGCGCTGGTCGCCCTTCACGCTGCAGGCCGGCCTGTTCTGCCTGCTGATGGCGCCCGAGGTCTACGCGCCGTTGCGCCAGTTCGCGGCGCACTACCATGACCGCGCCACGGCACTGGCCGCGGTATCGCAGATCGCCACCCTGTTCGACGGCTTGCCGCAAGTGCGGAGCGAGGCTGCGGCCAGTGCGCCCGAGGCGGCGCCGCTGTCAGGCACAGGCGGCGCGCGCCTGGCGGTGGCGGGCCTGACGATGGCCGCGCCCGGCCGACCGCAACCGGTGCTGTCCGAGGCGGCGCTGGCGCTGGCGCCGGGTGAGCGGGTGGCCCTGATGGGTCCCAGCGGAATCGGCAAGTCCACCTTGATCGAAGCCCTTGCGCGCCTGCGTCCGAGCCAGGGCGACATCCGCCTGGATGGCGTGCCGCTGGCGCAATGGGACGAGGCCGCGCTGCGCGCGCGGGTGGCGCTGATCGGGCAGAAGCCGCAATTGCTGGCCGGGTCCATCGCCGACAACATCCGGTTGGGCCGGCCGGACGCTTCCGACGACGCGGTCAGAGAGGCCGCGCGTCGCGCCTGCGTGCTGGAGTTTGCGCAAAACCTGCCGCAAGGGTTGGATACGCCCCTGGGCAGCCGAGGCCATGGCCTGTCCGGCGGCCAGGCGCAACGCGTCGCGCTGGCGCGGCTGTTCCTGCGCGATCCGGGCCTGATCCTGCTGGATGAGCCGACCGCCCATCTGGACGAAGCGACGCAAGCGCGCGTGTTGGACGAGATCCTGGCGTTCGCCGATGGCCGCACACTGCTGCTGGCGACGCATTCGCCCTTGGTCGCGGCGCGTTTCGCCCGGGTACTGCGTGTGGCTGATGCCAAGGTGAAAGACGCATGAAGAATCTGTTGTTGTTGCTGCCCCTGTACGCGCGCCGCAAGGGCGGGCTGCTGCTCGCCCTGTTCTGTGCGCTGGCGACCGTGGCGGCCGGCGTGGGCCTGCTGGGCGTGTCCGGCTGGTTCCTGACCGGCGCGGCGTTGGCGGGGGCCGGCGGCGCTTTCAACCTGTTCGCGCCGTCCGCGCTGGTGCGCGGCCTGTCGTTCCTGCGGATCGTGTCGCGCTATGCCGACCGCGTGGTCGGCCATGCCGCGACGTTGCGATTGCTGGCGGATTTGCGCGCGGTGGTCTTCACGGCGCTGATCCGGCTGACGCCGCGCCAACTGGCACGCTATCGCAGCGGCGATCTCGTGGCGCGCATGACGGGCGACGTCGACGCGCTGGACACCGTCTTTCTATTTGTGTTGGCGCCCCTTGCCACCGCCATCCTGGCCGGCGCCGTATTGACGGCGGTGCTGGGTTACTGGGTGCCGGCGGCGGCACTGGTGTTCGCGCTGGCCTTGCTGGTGGTGTGCGCGCTGGTGCCATGGTGGTTGCTGCGCGCGGCGCGCAGGCCCGGCGCGGCAGCGCAGGAAAGCGCGGCCGGCCTGCGGGCGGCCGCGTTGGACGCGGTCGACGGCCACGCCGATATGGTGGCGTTGCACGCGCAGGCCCAGACCCTCGCGCATTTCGAGCGCCTGTGCGAGGCCAGCGCCAGGGCGCGCGGCAGCCAGGCGCGCGTGGCTGCCCGCGGGCAATGGTTTCTGCAGGCAGCCGCCGGCGTGTCGGTATTGGCCGTGCTGTGGTTCGGCCTCGCGCAATACGAGGCGGGCGCGCTGGAGGGGCCGTTGCTGGTGGGCCTGTTGCTGGCCGTGATCGGCATCTTCGAGGTGGCCGGTCCGATCATGCGTGGCGCCTCGCGCATGGGCTCGGCGCTGTCGGCCGCCGCGCGCATCCGTGATGTGGCGCAGCGCGAGCCGGACATGCGTGATCCCGCCACACCCAATCCCTTGCCGCAGCGCGGTGCGCTGGAGCTGGTCGGTGTGGACTTCGCCTATCCGGCGCGCGCCGGGGAGTCGCCGGCGCCATTGCTGCGCCAGCTGGATCTGCGCGTGGAAGCGGGGGAGCGCGTGGCCATCCTGGGGCCGAGCGGCGTGGGCAAGTCGACGCTGCTGCACCTGCTGCTGCGCCTGGAGGATCCGCTGGCCGGCCAGGTACGCTATGCCGGCGTCGACGCCCGCGCCTGTGCGCAGGCGGACTGGCACCGACGCATCGCGCTGCTGTCGCAGGACGCGCCGGTCTTCCTGGGCACCTTGCGCACCAACCTGCTTATCGGCGATCCGCGGGCCGATGACGCGGCGCTGTGGCGCGCGCTGGATGCCGCCCGCCTGGGCGAGTTCGTGCGAGGCCTGCCCGACGGCCTGGACACCTGGGCCGGCGAAACCGGTTCGCTGCTCTCGGCCGGGCAGGCGCGGCGCCTGTGCCTGGCGCGGGCGCTCTTGTCACCGGCGGCGGTCATCGTGCTGGACGAACCGACGGCCGGACTGGACGCGGCGGCCGAGGCGGCGTTCCTTGCGGACTTGGGCCACGCCGCGCAGGGCCGTGCCGTGGTGCTGGCGACGCATGCGGCCCTGCCGCCCGGCGCGGTCGACCGTTGTTGCATGCTGCGCGGCGGACAATTGCATGACGTGTCATCGCCGGAGGCAATCCTGGCTTAAGCGCGGATGCGCGGTTATAGTTCGCCTTGCTTCAATTCTTCAGGGCCGTCTTCCATGCAGACCGACAACGCCGAGTACATCCGGCGCACCATCCGCAGCGTTCCAGACTGGCCCCAACCCGGTGTCATTTTTCGTGACATCACGCCCGTGCTGCAGGATCCGCGCGCGTTCCGGGTGCTGATTGACCTTTTCGTCTATCGCTACATGCGCCAGCGCCTGGATCTGGTCGCGGGCGTGGACGCGCGCGGCTTCATCATTGGTAGCGTGCTCGCCTATGAACTGAACCTGGGCTTCGTGCCAGTGCGCAAGAAGGGCAAGCTGCCCTACCGAACCGTGGCCGAGGAATATTCGCTGGAATACGGCAACGCCGCGGTCGAGATGCACACCGATTCGGTGCGCACCGGCCAGCGCGTCCTGTTGGTCGATGACCTCATCGCCACTGGCGGCACCATGCTGGCGGCCATCAAGCTGTTGCAGCGCCTGGGCGCCAACGTGGTCGAGGCCGCCGCCATCATCGACCTGCCTGAACTGGGTGGCTCGGCCAAGATCGCGGCCACCGGCACGCCGCTGTACACGGTCTGTCAATACGACAGCGCCTCCGTCTGAACGGCGGGCGGGCGGGAATCAGGCGTCGGACAGCCGCGGCTGGATGAAGTCCAGGAACGCCTTGGTCTTGGCCGGCAGCATGCGCGAGGGCAGCAGGGCGAACAAGGGCAGGGGCGTCAGGCTCCAGTCGGGCAGCACGCGCACCAGTCCGGCCTGCTGGATCGCCCGTTCCATTGCATCGAACACCAGCAGGGGCGTGATGCCCAGGCCCTGTCCTGCCAGGCGCCCGAGCATGCCGACGTTGTTGGCTGACAGCCGGCCCGATACCTGCACCCGCTCCACCTTGTCACCCGAATGCAGCATCCAGAAGGACGACTCGTCGCGCATTGTCGGACGCAGGCATTCGTGATGGCTCAGGTCGGCCGGCACGCGCGGCTCGCCGTGGCGCGCCAGGTAGTCGGGCGAGGCGTATAGCTGATGCGCCATCAGCACGATCTTGCGCGAGATCAGGCTGGAATCGGGCTGCTGCCCGAAGCGCAGGATCAGGTCGAACGGATTGCTGATGGGGTCGATCGGCCGCATGCTGAGATCGAAGTCGCATTCGATATCGGGATGCTGTTCGCGGAATTCGCGGATCACGGCGGGCAGGAACAACTGCGCCAGACTGGTTGGCAACGAGATGCGCAGGCGGCCCTTGGGCTGCACCGCCATGTCGAGCAACTGGTCATGGGCGATACGGGCTTCTTCGACGATGTGGCGGCAGCGCTCGAAGTAGATGGCGCCGGCTTCGGTCAGGTCGATCTTGCGGGTGCTGCGGTTCAGCAGGCGCATGCCCACGCTGCGCTCCAGTTCGCTGACCCGGCGTGAGAGCGTGGATGTCGGGATATTCAGCGCTTCCGCGGCGTGGCTGAAATTCTTGCGCTTGGCGACCTCGACGAAGAGCGCGATGTCGTTAAGCTGGATATCCATGGGGCCCTCAAATTCAAAATTCCATTTCTGGCAGGTTCATATGATAAGTGGAATTATTGTCCCGACAGTGGAAATGTCTATTTAGCCAGGACAAGGCAATTCCGTGCCACGTGGTGAACGCATGTTCCACGGCCTGGCTGGCGCGCAGCTGAATGCCGAGGTGTGCCGGCGGCAGCGGAGTGGCCCGGTGGATTGCGCAATTGATGCGCAGCTTTGACGGATACGCTTTGCAATTGTCCCGTCCATGCAAATATGTTCACCAAAATAAGGGTTTTTACTAGGAGCTGATCGCCAGATACTTCACCCCAAGCAATCGAATTGTCACATTGCCGCTGCCGCCCTGGCAGCGGACGGTGTGCCAGGTTTAGGATGGAGTCATCACAATGAAAGCCCTAGCTACCGCACTCATGGTTACCGCAACGCTGGCGGGCATGTCCGCCGCCCATGCCGATGGCAAGACCCGCGAACAGGTCCAGCAGGAATACCAGGCCGCCAAGGCTGCCGGCCAGGTCACGTTCGGCGAACAGGATTATCCGCCCGCCATCGCGCAGCAAGGCACCATGACGCGCGAGCAGGTGCGGCAGGAGCTGCAAAGCGCCAAGGTGGCAGGCCAGGTCACCAGCGGCGAACTGGACTACCCGCCGCGCGCCGCGGCGCCGCAAACGGTCGGCAAGACTCGCGAGCAGGTGCGTGAAGAACTCGCCCAGGCCAAAGCCCGCGGCGAATACACCTTCGGCGAACTGGACTATCCGCCCAAGGGCCGTTGATCGCTGGAGCACGGTCCCCACGAAACCCCTTGCTCGCCAAGGGGTTTTTCGTCTCGGGACGCAGGCGGCAGGACGCGCGGGCTGTGGCGTATATGCCGCAAAACTGTGCGGCCAGTTCAACATGTGATGTCGGTCGACAGCCGAAAACGGTGGCGCCCCGGAAGTCGTGACGCGCCAATTGCGAGCAAGGATTCACATTTGATATCAAGGCGTTAAGGCGCCTTCTCAGGCATCTCGGCGGCGCGGGTGGCAGGCATTATCCCACCCATGGAAAGTTGTTCTTCGAAATCCGGATTACTTCAAATTGTTCCTGAGCCGAAACTAGATTCAGTGCAGACGCCGCTCGCTTTTTTTTCGCAGCGGCACGCAGACGACGGCGGGTTTCGCCGCGCGGATGCGTCCATGCCTTTATCTCGCCATTTTGGGGACTTTTATGAAGAAGACGCTATTGGCCGTCGCGTTGCTGGCCGGCTTCGCCGGTGCCGCGCAAGCCGCCGACTCCGTGACGCTGTACGGCCTGATCGATGCCGGTGTCGGTTACGAACAAGTGAAATTCAACGGTCATTCGCAAAGCCGCATCGCCGGCGTGCAGGGCGTGAGCAGCGGTTCGCGCTTCGGCCTGCGCGGCTCGGAAGACCTGGGCGACGGCCTGCGCGCTGTGTTCAACCTGGAAGGCGGCTTTGGCCCGATGAACGGCCAATCGCTGCAGAACGGCCGCCTCTGGGGCCGCCAGGCCACCGTCGGCCTGGACAGCGATTCGTGGGGCCGCCTCGAGTTCGGCCGCCAGACCAACCTGGCTTCGAAGTACTTCGGCTCGATCGACCCGTTCTCGATCAGCTACAACACCGCCAACCTGGGCACCACGTTCAGCAGCGCCAACACCATGCGCCTGGACAACATGGTGCTGTACCAGACCCCCAGCATGGACGGTTTCAAGGTGGGCGTGGGCTACTCGTTCAGCGCCGATGACAGCGTCACCGACGACAAGCAGAAGGGTTTTGCCACCGGCAACAACAACCGCGTCCTGACCGCGGGCGTGCAATACCTGAACGGCCCGCTGAACCTGGCGGCCGCCTATGACCGCTTTAACCCGTCCAACGACACCACGGGCGGCAAGTCCAGCTCGCGCATCCAGGAATACATCATCGGCGGCACCTATGACTTCGAGGTGGTGAAGGTGGCGGCGGCGTTCAGCCAGACCCGTGATGGCTGGTTCATCGGCCAGAACATGGGCACCACGCCGGACGGCATGCAGAAGCTGGGTACGTTCAAGCTGGCCGACGGCTTCCGCGCCAATTCCTACATGATCGGCGCCACCGTGCCGTTGGGCCGCCACGCCGTGTTCGGCTCCTGGCAGCGCGCCACGCCGAACAACGACAAGCTGACCGGCGATGACGCAACCTTCAACGTCTACAGCCTGGGCTACACGTACGACTTCACCAAGCGCACCAACCTGTACGCGTATGCCTCCTATGGCGATAATTACGCGTTCCAGCACGATGCCCGTGACACCGCGTTCGCGGTGGGCGTGCGTCACCGTTTCTAAGCAAGGGCGCCGGCCTGGCTGCACCTTGCTGAATGCGCGGCACATCTCCGTGAGCCGCCGAGTGACAGCGAACCCCCCCTCCAGGTTGCAGCCGGGCGGGTCTTGAGCAAAGAAGGGCAGGGCCTCCGTATGGAGGCCCTCTCGCTTTCTGGGGAACGGAGTTACAGGAACAGCTTGTAGGCCGGGTTGTCGGTCTCGTTCCAGTGCGGGTAGCCGAGGTCGGCCACGAAGTTGCGGAACTGCTTTTTATCGGCCGGCGGCACCTGGATGCCGATCAGGATGCGGCCGTAGTCGGCGCCCTGGTTGCGATAGTGGAACAGGCTGATGTTCCATTCCGGGTTCATGGCGTTCAGGAAACGCATCAGCGCGCCCGGGCGTTCCGGGAACTCGAAGCGGTAGAGCAGCTCGTCGCGCGCCTGCGCGGAGCGCCCGCCGACCATGTGGCGCAAGTGGGTCTTGGCCATTTCGTCGTGAGTCAGGTCGAGCGTGTCGAAGCCGTGGCGGCGGAAGTGATTGGCGATCTTCGCGGGTTCGGCCGGCGAGGACACCTGCAGGCCGACGAACACGTGGGCGCGGTCCGAATCGGAAATGCGGTAGTTGAACTCGGTCACGCTGCGTTCACCGACCAGTTCGCAGAAGCGGCGGAAGCTGCCGCGTTGCTCAGGCATGGTGACGGCGAAGACCGCCTCGCGCATTTCGCCGACCTCGGCGCGTTCGGCCACGAAGCGCAGGCGGTCGAAGTTCATGTTGGCGCCGCAGGCGATGGCGACCAGCGTCTTGTCCTTGAGCTTGTGTTCGGCGGCGTATTGCTTGGCGCCGGCCACGGCCATGGCGCCGGCGGGCTCCAGCACGCTGCGGGTGTCCTGGAACACGTCCTTGATGGCGGCGCAGATGGAATCGGTGTCCACCACCACGAAATCGTCGACGTACTTGCGCGTGAGCTTGAAGGTCTCTGCGCCCACCAGCTTGACGGCCGTGCCGTCGGAGAACAATCCGACGTCGTTCAACTGCACGCGGCGGCCGGCACGCACGCTGCGCAGCATGGCGTCGGAATCTTCGGTCTGCACGCCGATGATCTTGATCTCGGGGCGCAGCTGCTTGATGTAGGCGGCCACGCCGGCGATCAGGCCGCCGCCGCCGATGGCCACGAAGATGGCGTCGATCGGGCCGGGGTGCTGGCGCAGGATCTCCATGCCGACCGTGCCCTGGCCGGCGATCACGTCGGGATCGTCGAACGGGTGCACGAAGGTCAATTTCTCTTTCTTTTCCAGCGTTTGCGCGTGGGCATAGGCGTCGGAGAAGCTTTCGCCGGCCAGCACCACTTCGCCGCCCAGACGGCGCACCGCGTCGATCTTGACCTGCGGGCTGGTGGTGGGCATGACGATGACCGCGCGGCAGCCGAGCCGGGAGGCGGCCAGCGCCACGCCCTGGGCGTGGTTGCCGGCCGAGGCCGCGATCACGCCGCGGTTGCGCGCCGCCGGCGTCAGGTTGGCCATCTTGTTGTACGCCCCGCGCAGCTTGAAGCTGAATACGGCCTGGGTGTCCTCGCGCTTGAGCAGGATCGTGTTCGCCATGCGCTGCGACAACAGCGGCGCGGATTCGAGCGGCGATTCGACCGCGACGTCGTAGACCTTGGAGGTCAGGATGCGTTTCAGATAATCGGTGGACATGGACTGCGCGTGGGTAGGGGCGAAAAAAGGTCGGCGCGCGGAGACGGCCGCGCACGCCGGGGCGTGAGCGCGATTATTGCAGGGAAAGCCGCGATGCCCGACGGTTTTCCGGCGCTTTCGCCATGGACCGGACAGGCGCGGGGGCCGTGCGCGGCTACACTCGTCGCCATCATGGAAGAAAGCCTGCTCTCCGCCATCCACTGGCTGCTGAACCTGTTGGCCCTGCCGTCGGTGGGCCTGTCCGCCATCTTCGCCGTGTCGCTGATCTCGGCCACGTTGCTGCCGCTTGGCTCGGAGCCGGCGGTGTTCGGCTATATCAAGCTGTCGCCCGACATGTTCTGGCCCGCCATCCTGGTGGCGACCGCCGGCAACACCATCGGCGGCGCCATCAGTTACGCCATGGGCCTGGGCGCGGAAAAGGCCGTCGAGCGCTGGAAGGAGCGTCACCCCCATGCGCCGGCCCAATCCCGCATGCGCGGGCGCTGGCACGAGCGCGCCCATGACTGGATACACCGCATGGGGCCGCCGGCGCTGCTGCTGTCCTGGCTGCCGGCCGTGGGCGATCCGCTGTGCGCCGTGGCCGGCTGGCTGCGGCTGCCGTTCTGGCCCTGCGTGGCCTATATGGCCATCGGCAAGTTTCTGCGCTACCTGGCCATGACGGCGAGCCTGCTGTGGCTGTTCCCCGGGCAGGTCTAAGCGCTGACGCCCCGCTTAATTGGGGACGCATAAGCATGCCATTGTCCCGTTTCTGGACGCTTCCCAGGGGGTATTCGGGGGCGGTTCCGGCCAATGGCATAAAATAATTTTTTAAGGGCCCCCTCTTGCCGCCATGAACGCCCCACTCGCCAGCCACATCTTGAACGGGGCGACGCCGCCCACAGCACCCGCGCGACTGCGCGAAATTCCCTACAACTACACGTCGTTCTCCGATCGCGAGATCGTCGGCCGGCTGCTGGGCGACGACGCCTGGAGCCTGTTGACCGACCTGCGCGGCGAACGCCGCACCGGGCGCTCCGCCCGCATGCTGTACGAGGTGCTGGGCGACATCTGGGTGGTGCGCCGCAATCCGTACCTGCAGGACGACCTGCTGGACAACCCCAAGCGTCGCAAGCAGTTGATCGACGCACTGCACCATCGGCTGGGCGAGATCGACCGCCGCCGCGAACCCGGCGCGCCGGCCGAGGCCGGCCACGATCCGCATCGCGACGAAAAGGTGCTGGGCCTGCTGGGCCGGGCGCGTTCGGCCATCGCCGCCTTCGAGGGCGAGTTCGACCAGACCGCCATGCTGCGCAAGCAGGCGCAGAAGGTGCTGGGCCGCATCACCGCGCGCGACAACATCAAGTTCGACGGCCTGTCGCGCGTATCGCACGTGACCGACGCCACCGACTGGCGCGTGGAATACCCGTTCGTGGTGCTGACGCCGGACTCGGAAGACGAGATCGCCGCGCTGGTCACCGCCTGTATCGAGCTGGGCCTGACCATCGTGCCGCGTGGCGGCGGCACCGGTTATACCGGCGGCGCGATTCCGCTGACCTGGAAGTCGGCCGTCATCAATACCGAGAAATTCGACAAGCTGGGCAAGGTCGAGTCCTGTATCCTGCCCGGGCTCACCGAGCCCGTGGCCGTCATCCATGCCGGCGCCGGCGTGGTGACCAAGCGGGTCTCGGAAGCGGCCGAGGCGGCCGGTTTCGTGTTCGCCGTGGACCCGACTTCGGCCGAGGCCTCGTGCGTGGGCGGCAACATCGCCATGAACGCCGGCGGCAAGAAGGCCGTGCTGTGGGGCACCGCGCTCGACAACCTGGCCTGGTGGCGCATGGTCGATCCGGACGGCAACTGGCTCGAAGTGACGCGCCTGGACCACAACATGGGCAAGATCCATGACGTGGAGGTGGCCCGCTTCGAACTCAAGTGGTTCGATGGCCGCGGCAAGCCGGGCGAGCGCCTGCTCAAGACCGAGACCCTGGAAATCGCCGGCCGCGTGTTCCGCAAGGAAGGCCTGGGCAAGGACGTCACCGACAAGTTCCTGGCCGGCCTGCCTGGCATCCAGAAGGAAGGCTGCGACGGCCTGATCACGTCGGCGCGCTGGGTCCTGCACCGCATGCCCAAGCATACGCGCACGGTCTGCATGGAATTCTTCGGCCAGGCGCGCGACGCGATTCCGTCGATCGTCGAGGTCAAGGGCTACCTGGACGGCGAAGGCCGCGCCCGCGGCGCCATCCTGGCCGGCCTGGAGCATCTGGACGAGCGCTATCTGCGCGCGGTCGGCTACGCCACCAAGAGCAAGCGCGGTTCGCTGCCCAAGATGGTGCTGATCGGCGATATCGTCGGTGACGACGAGGACGCCGTGGCCGCGGCCGCCAGCGAAGTGGTGCGGCTGGCCAACACCCGCCACGGCGAAGGCTTCGTGGCGGTGAGCGCCGAGGCCCGCAAGAAGTTCTGGCTCGACCGTTCGCGCACCGCCGCGATCGCGCGCCACACCAACGCCTTCAAGATCAACGAAGACGTGGTGATCCCGCTGCCGCGCATGGGCGAATACACCGACCATATCGAGCGCATCAACATCGAGCTGTCGACGCGCAACAAGCTGCGCCTGCTGGACGCGCTGGACGACTATCTCTGTACGCCGCTGCCGGTCGGCAAGGCGGAAGACGCCGCCGACGACGAGACCCGCGCCGAGGTGCTGGCCGAGCGCACGCGCCAGGCCATCGAGCTGCTGGCCGCCGCGCGCCAGCGTTGGCAGTGGCTGCTGGACAATCTGGACCTGCCGCTGGCCGACGCCATGCCGCAGCTGGACGGCCTGGGCATGTCGCATCTGCACGCCACGCTCACCGAGCGCCTGGCGGCGCAGCCGCGGGCGCGCGTGTTCGATGTGGTGCAGGACCGCACCATCCGCGTGTCGTGGAAGACCGAGGTGCTGGCCGGCCTGCAGGCCGCGTTCTCGGGCGCGGCGCGCAAGCCGATCCTGGACGAGCTGGTGGCGATCCACGGCCGCGTGCTCAAGAGCCGCGTGTTCGTGGCGCTGCACATGCACGCTGGCGACGGTAACGTCCACACCAACATCCCGGTCAACTCGGATGACTACGGCATGCTGCAGGAGGCCCACCAGGCCGTCGAGCGCATCATGCAGATCGCGCGCGACCTGGACGGCGTGATCTCGGGCGAGCACGGCATCGGCCTGACCAAGTATGAGTTCCTGACGGAGGCCGAACTGGCGCCGTTCCAGGACTACAAGCGCCGCGTCGACCCCAATGGCCACTTCAACGCCGGCAAGCTGATGCCGGGCGCCGACCTGCGCCACGCCTGGACGCCCAGCTTCAACCTGATGGGCCACGAGTCGCTGATCATGCAGCAGAGCGACATCGGCGCCATCTCGGATTCGATCAAGGACTGCCTGCGCTGCGGCAAATGCAAGCCGGTGTGCGCCACCCATGTGCCGCGCGCCAACCTGCTGTACTCGCCGCGCAACAAGATCCTGGCGACCTCGCTGCTGGTCGAGGCCTTCCTTTACGAAGAGCAGACCCGCCGCGGCGTCAGCCTGAAGCACTGGGAAGAGTTCGAGGACGTGGCCGACCACTGCACCGTCTGCCACAAGTGCTACAACCCCTGTCCGGTCGACATCGACTTCGGCGACGTGTCGATGAACATGCGCGCCGTGCTGCGGCGCATGGGCCGCAAGTCGTTCAATCCGGGCACGGCCAGCGCCATGTTCTTCCTGAACGCCAAGGATCCGGCCACTATCAACGCCACCCGCAAGGCGATGGTGGGCGTGGGCTACAAGGTGCAGCGCGCCGCCCACGACCTGCTATCGGGCCTGGTGAAGAAACAGACCTCGGCGCCGCCGGCGACCGTGGGCAAGCCGCCGCTGCGCGAGCAGGTGGTGCACTTCGTCAACAAGAAGATGCCGGGCGGGCTGCCCAAGCAGGCCGCGCGCAAGCTGCTCGATATCGAAGACGCGAACTACGTGCCGATCATCCGCGATCCGAAGGCCACCACGGCCGACACGGAAGCGGTGTTCTACTTCCCGGGCTGCGGTTCGGAACGCCTGTTCTCGCAGGTCGGCCTGGCCACGCAGGCGATGCTGTGGCATGCCGGCGTGCAGACCGTGCTGCCGCCGGGCTACCTGTGCTGCGGTTATCCGCAGCGCGGCAACGGCATGACCGACAAGGCCGAGCAGATCATCACCGACAACCGGGTGCTGTTCCACCGCGTCGCCAACACGCTGAACTACCTGGACATCAAGACCGTGGTGGTCAGCTGCGGCACCTGCTACGACCAACTGGCCGGCTACGAGTTCGAGAAGATCTTCCCGGGCTGCCGCCTGATCGACATCCACGAATACCTGCTGGAAAAGGGCATCAAGCTGGAAGGCGCCAAGGGCGTGCGCTACATGTACCACGACCCCTGCCACACGCCGATGAAGCTGCAGGATCCGATGAAGACGGTGCGGTCGCTGGTGGGCGACGGCGCGGTCAAGAGCGACCGCTGCTGCGGCGAGTCGGGCACGCTCGCCGTCAGCCGGCCGGACATCTCGACCCAGGTGCGCTTTCGCAAACAGGAAGAGCTGCTCAAGGGCGATGCCGCGCTGCGCAGCGATGGCTTCACGGGTGACGTCAAGGTGCTGACCTCGTGCCCGTCGTGCCTGCAGGGGCTGTCGCGCTACCAGGGCGACACCGGCATGGATGCCGACTACATCGTGGTCGAGATGGCGCGCCACATCCTCGGCGAAGGCTGGATGGAAGACTACGTGCGCCGCGCCAACGCGGGCGGCATCGAGCGCGTGCTGGTGTAAGCGCCGCCGTTGTGGCGTCAGGACGCAACGCCCGGCGGTGACGCCGGGCGTTTTGCTTTGGGTGGACTGCTGTGGCCTCCCGTAGCAACGGAAAGCTTGTGTTGCTATTTTATTGCAAATAACATTGCGTCTCAGTTGTAGATTAAGGCGACGCATTTTCCATGCCTGTTTTCCCCCGTGCCCCCATCCTGGCCGCCGTCCTGGCAGCCACGGCCAGCCTGCCGGCTCATGCCGCGCGCCAACCGATTGCCGAGGCGCCCCTTTCCGGTGAAACCGAATTCCACTGCCACTTCGATCAGGACAACAGCACCGAGTGCGTCAGCACTTACCGCTATACCATCCTGACGCTGGCCGGGCGCGACCTGGTCTCGCGCATCGACCGCAGCTACGCCGAGAACGATACGCTCAAGGTCGAACGCGCCGAACTGATCCAACCGGGCGAAAAGCCCGTGCCGCTGACCGACGCGCAGATCGATACCCGCATGGCGCCCAATCCGGACCAGGGGTTCCTGCGGGAGAAGCAGACCTCGCTGGCCTTTCCCAACCTGCGGGTAGGCAGCACCATCGTCTATACCCTGCGCGAACGCTTCGCCGGCATTCCGTCGGCCACGCAGTTCCACTACGTGCTGGACCTGCAACCGCGCGCCGTGCGGCAGGAGCGTTTCCGGGCCGAGTTCAGCGCCGACCGCCCGATGGTGTGGCGGGGCCGGTCCATGGACGCCTATCGCGTCGAGGCGACGCCCGATGCCAGGCACATCACGGTGGAGCTGAAGGCCACGCCCTACTACTACGCTTACGTCAATGAGTCGGACCAGGGTTATCTGCGGCAGTCGCCGCGCCTGGAGATCGGCAGTTCCGACGCGCTGCAGGACTATTTCGGCCCGTTCGCCAGGCGCTACAACGAGATCCTGGCGGCCGCCTTGCCACCGAACGCCGCCGCCGCGGTCGCGGCGCAGCGCGGCCAGCCCGCGCCCAAGGCCGTGGCCGGCCTGATGCGCCATCTGCACGAACACTATCGCTACCTGGGCGACTGGCGCAGTAGCGAGCGCGGCCAGATCCCGTTCGCGCTGGACGAGATCGAGCGCCGCGGCTATGGCGACTGCAAGGATCTGGCGGTGTTGCTGGTGGCCATGTTGCGCGCGGCCGGCATCGACGCCGAACCCGCGCTGGTGACGCGCGGCACCATGGCGCCCGACCTCCTGCTGCCGGGGCTGGCGGCGCCCAACCATGCCATCGTGCGTGCCCAAGTGCAGGGCGCGACCTGGTGGCTTGATCCCACCAACCCGGTGTTCGTGCCGGGTTTCACCATGCCCGACATCCAGCAGCGCTGGGCGTTTGTCATGGACGATCAAGGCCATATGCGGCGCGAGGACATCGCGCTGGAAGCGCCGGCGGCGGGCGTCGTGGTGACACGCAACGAGCAATTCGGCAAAGGCGGGCAAGCACAAGTGCGCGCGTCGGTCGAGGTCGGGCGGATGGTGGCGGCGGAAGTCAGCGTGGGCGACCTGCAGAACGGCGCCACGGCGATGGACCAGGCGCTATGCCGCAGCTTCGCCGCCGAGAACCGCGATTGCCGGCTGCAACGCGCCGCCAGTGACTTCGTGGTGCCGGCCGTCTATCGCATCGACGCCACGCTGGTGGACCTGCGGGCGTTGGAACGCGTCGGCGGGCAGTATGTGCACGCGCAGTCGCACCTGGGCGATGATTGGGAATCCTTCGCCCGCTATCGCCAGACTGGCCAGCTGGCGGATATCTACCTCGGCACGCCGGAGATATCGTCGTACGAGGTGACGCTGGCGGGCGGCCAGGTCGATGCGCGGGCGCTGCATTGCCAGGTGCGCTCGCCCTGGATCGACGTCGACCTGGATGGCAGGCCTGCCGACTCGGGCTACCAGTATCGCTACCGCAGCGTCCGCAAGGTCAGCTGGTTCAGCCATGGCGACATCATGTCGGAGGCGTTCGGCCAGGCCATCGAGCAGGGTAGGCAATGCGTGGAGTCCCTGCGCCTGGCGGTCAGGCTGCCGCGCGAGTGACCGGCCAGCGGGCCGTTGCCGGCAGCGCCAGGAGCACCAAAGAAAAACGCGGCCCCGAGGGGCCGCGTTTTTCATGGGCGGGGCGGGCTCATTCGAGCTTGATGTTGGCCT
Source organism: Achromobacter ruhlandii (assembly GCF_002082135.1). Classification (NCBI taxonomy): domain Bacteria; kingdom Pseudomonadati; phylum Pseudomonadota; class Betaproteobacteria; order Burkholderiales; family Alcaligenaceae; genus Achromobacter; species Achromobacter ruhlandii. Next base: position 5,336,317 of record NZ_CP017433.1, on the reverse strand, counting down.
TCTTGATCACCTCGGCCCAAGTGGCGCGTTCCTGGTCGGCATAGGCCTTGAATTCCTGCGCCGACATCGGCATCGGGATGACGCCCATGTCCAGCATCTTCTGCGACACGGCCGGCGATTTGAGCGCGGCATCGAGTTCGGCGGACAGCTTCTTGACCACCGGCTCCGGCAGGCCGCCGGGGGCGACCAGGCCTTGCCAGGCGTAGGCGGTGAAGTCGGGCACGCCCTGTTCAGCCATGGTGGGCGCGTCCGGCAGCACGGCAACGCGCTCGGGCGTGGCCGCGGCCAGCACGCGCAGCTTGCCGGCCTTGACGTTGGGCAGGCCGGCGGCCAGGTCGATGAACATCACGTCCACCTGTCCGCCCAGCAGGTCCTGGATGGCGGGCGCCGCGCCCTTGTAGGGCACATGCAGCAGGTTGGCGCCGGTGCGCTGCTTGAACAATTCCAGCGCCAGGTGATGCGGAGAACCGGCGCCAGCGGAGGCGGCGGTCAGCTTGCCGGGCTCCTTCTTGGCGGCCTGGATCACGTCGTTGACCGTCTTGTAGGGCGAATTGACGTTCACCGCCAGCAGCAGCGGGAACTTGGCGATGCCGCCGACGTAGGTGAACTTGGACGGATCGTAGGCCAGCTTGGCGTACAGCGTCGGGTTGTACGCCAGGGTGCCGGAGTCGGCCGTGCCGATGACGTAGCCGGAGGGGTCGGCCTGCGAGATCGCGGTGGCGCCGATGATGGTGGCCGCGCCGGGGCGGTTCTCGACCACGATGGTCTGGCCCAGCGGCTTCTCGATGCCGCTGGCCACGGTGCGCGCGACCACGTCGGCGCCGCCGCCGGCCGGGTAGGGCACGATCCAGCGAATGGGTTGGGTGGGCCAGGATTGGGCCGAGGCCGCGGTGGCGGCCAGCGACAGGGCGGCAAGCGCCAACAGGCGCCGGGCGTGCTTGTGCATGGGGAGTCTCCTCGTTTTTTTGCGAGGGTATTATGCCCCGGGCCGGCGGCAATATGCGTGTGTTTCGAGGCCCCGATTCAGCGGCTTATTGCGGATCCGGGTAGCTGCGGGCGCCGAAGAGGGCGGTGCCGATGCGCACTTCGGTCGAGCCTTCCTCGATCGCCAGTTCGAAGTCGCCGCTCATGCCCATCGACAGCCGCTCCAGCGACACGCCGGCGATGTCCGCTTGGCGCAACTGGTCGCGCAGTTCGCGCAGGGCGCGGAAGCAGCCGCGAACTTCCTGCGGCTCGGGCGAGTTCACGGCCATCGTCATCAGGCCCTGCACGCGCAACGTGGGGAAGTCCGCCACGATGCGGCGCAGGAAGCCCGCCACCTGGTCTGGCGCCATGCCGTACTTGCTGGGTTCGGTCGAGGTCTTCACCTGGACCAGCACGTCGAGGGTCCGGCCCTCGTTGAGCAGGCGGCGGTGCAGTGCCTCGGCCAGGTCCAGGCGGTCCAGCGATTGCAGCTCGGTGGCGTCGCGCGCGGCGTCCTTGGCCTTGTTGGTCTGCAGGTGCCCGATCAGTACCCAGTGCAGGCCCTGGCCGGCCAGGGCGGCGGCCTTCTGGCGCAATTCCTGGGTTTTGTTCTCGCCGAAGCGGGTCAGGCCCAGCGCCATGGCCTCGCGGATGGCGTCGACCTCGAAGGTCTTGCTGACGGGAAGCAGGGTCACGCTGTCTGGCGCGCGGCCGGCGCGCTGGCAGGCCTGTGCAATGCGTTGTCGGATCCCGGCCAGGCGGGTGGCCATGGTGTCTACATCGGTCATGCGGTTCTCTTGGGAACGGAATGTCCCATAGTGTAGGACGCGCGCGCACCGTTTCGCCACACCGGGCCGCGCGCCACGCTATCTTCGTTGACCCTGTCCGAATCGCAGGCTTAGAATTTCAGGATATTTGTTTAGATTTCAATGTTCTAAACCCGTCGGCGCGGTCCTCGCGGACCGCGCGATTCCCTCCTCCCTTTCGCCGTTTCCCTCCGCCATGTCCAGCGCCGCGCCCGAGTACGCATTTGCCACGCCCTTCCTGAATCCCCCCGCTTCGCCGATCCGATCGCTCATGCCCTACGCGCTGCGTCCCGGCACGATCTCGCTGGCGGGCGGCTACCCCGCGCAGGAATTGTTCGACGTGGATGGTCTGTCGATCGCCTCGACGCAGGTGCTGGCGCGTCTGGGCGCCTGCCTGCAGTACTCGAACATCGATGGCCAGGCCAGCCTGCGCCATGAGCTGGCGCGGCTTTCGGCGGCGCGCGGGCTGCATTGCAACGCGGATACGGAACTGGCCGTCACGGGCGGCTCGCAACAGGCGCTGGCGCTGTTGAGCCGGGTGATGCTGCAACCGGGCGACCACGCCATCATCGAATCGCCCGCCTTCCCCAATTCCGTGCAGGCGCTGCGCTACACCGGCGCTACCGTGCACACCGTGTCGTCGGGCCCGGATGGCATCGACATCGACGCGCTCGACGAGCTGGCCACCCGCGTCAAGCCCAAGGTCGTGTGCGTGGTGGCGTCGTTTTCCAACCCCTGCGGCGCCACCCTTTCACGCCAGCGCCGCCTGCGCCTGCTGGAACTGGCGGTCAAGCATCGCTTCCTGATCGTCGAAGACGACCCCTACAGCGAACTGCGCTTCGCCGGCGAAGCGGTGCCGCCCATCATGGCGCTGGCCGAAGGCGAGGCGCGCAACTGGGCCGTGTACCTGGCCAGCATGTCCAAGACCATGGCGCCGGCCCTGCGCATCGGCTGGCTGGTGGCGCCGGCCGAGATCCGCCGCCGCTGCGTCGGCGCCAAAGCTGCCGACGACATGGCCTCGTCCGCCTGGATCCAGGAAGTGGTGGCGCAGTACCTGGCCAACGGCCGCTACGAAGAACACGTGCCGCGCATCCGCGCCGCCTACGGCCAGCGCTGCGACGCCATGGCCACGGCCCTGGCGCGCGAGCTGGATGGCCGCATCACCTTCAGCAAGCCCGAAGGCGGCATGTTCTTCTGGGCTCGCCTGACCGGCGAGGTCGACGCCACCCGCCTGCTGCCCTATGCCATCGAGCACGAAGTGGTCTACGTGCCGGGCAAGGCGTTCTACGCCGACCCGGCGCAGGCCGACCTGCACGCCATGCGCATGTCGTTTGCCACCATGAACGAAAGCCAGATCGCGCAGGGCATGGAGCGCCTGAGCCGCGCCCTGGACGCCTGCGAGGCCAACCAGCCGGTGTCTATTTCGCTCGCGGCGTGATATACCCAAATAAGCGCTTGTTATTTGGCGCGGGCGCTTCATGCCGATAAGCTTCTCGCCTCGGCGCGCTTGCGGGCCCCGCTTCAATGGGGCGCTCGCGCGTCCTGGAACCACAGGAAAACAAGTCATGAACATTGCAAAAGGGTTGGCAGGCGCGGCGTTGTTGTTCGCCGTGGCACAAGGGGCGCAGGCGGCCACGCTGGACGTCGTGCGCCAGCGCGGGGCGGTCGCCTGCGGCACCACCACGGGCTTCGCCGGCTTTTCCGCGCCCGACGCGCAGGGCAAGTGGCAGGGCCTGGACGTGGACCTGTGCCGCGCGATCGCCGCGGCCGTGTTCGGCGATGCCAACAAGATCAAGGTGGTGCCGCTGAATTCGCAGCAGCGCTTTACCGCGCTGCAGTCCGGTGAAGTCGACGTGCTGACCCGCAATACCACCGTGACGCAGCAGCGCGATACGGCGCTGGGCATCATCCACGCCGGCATCAACTTCTACGATGGCCAGGGCTTCCTGGTGCCCAAGTCGCTTGGCGTCAAGAGCGCCAAGGAAATCAACGGCGCCACGATCTGCCTGCAGACCGGCACCTCCAACGAGAACACGCTGGCCGACTGGGCGCGCGCCAACAACGTCACCTACAAGCCGGTGGTGATCGAGACCTTCAACGAAGTGGTCAACGCCTTTGCCGCGGGCCGCTGCGACGTGTTCTCCACCGACGCCTCGGGCCTGGCCTCGATCCGCATCTCCAAGCTGCAGAACCCCGATGACTACGTGGTGCTGCCCGAGATCATCTCGAAGGAGCCGCTGGGCCCGTTCGTGCGCCAGGGCGATGATGCCTGGCTGAACATCGTGCGGTGGTCGCTGTCGGCCATGATCGAGGCCGAGGAATACGGCGTGACTTCCAAGAACGTCGACGAGCAGGTCAAGAGCAACAACCCCAACATCAAGCGCATCGTGGGCGTGACGCCCGGCGGCGGCGCCAACCTGGGGCTGGACGAGAAGTGGGCCTACAACATCGTCAAGCAGGTCGGCAACTACGGCGAGAGCTTCGAGCGCAACGTCGGCCAGGGCAGTCCGCTGAAGATCAAGCGCGGCCTGAATGCGCAATGGACGCAGGGCGGCCTGATGTACGCGCTGCCGATTCGCTGAGCGTGGCTAGGACCGGCCCGCGCGCCGGTTTCGGTCAAAGAAAAACCGATGCCGCGGCATCGGTTTTTCTTTGAGGGGCGGTGGCGCCTGCGGCGCGTCAGCGGCGCCGGTACACCTGCGCGATCCGGGTGAACGCCGCGCGCAGTTCGCGCGTGCCGCCCTGGAAAATCACCGGTCGGCCGCGGTGCGTGAACACCACCAGCCGCTTGGAAAAGATCATCGGCACGAAGCGGACTTCGCGCACGTCTTCCCAGGCGACCTCGCGGCGCGCGAACCAGGTCTGGCGCAGGCCGCGTTCGTCGATGGTGGTGATGGATGTCTGCATGTGCCAGGACACGAACAGCAGGCCGATGAAGCACAGGCCCACCACGATGGCCATCATGCCGTCCAGCGCCTGTCCCGGGGCGCGGATGGCGGTGGTGACCACCTGCACGCCCAGCACGGCCAGGATGACCCAGGTGAGAATGCGCACCCAATCGGGCCAGGCCTGCCCGGACAGGGGCAGCGGGCCGATGGCGCGCAGCAGGGCGGCGTGTTCCTCGGGCGAGGGCGGTTGGGCGGGGGAAGTCATGCGGCTGCGTAATTCCGATAGCGTTGCGAGAAGACGTGCGCCGGGTGGCCCCGACGCTCACGCGAAACGCGCGCAGCCATTCTACGGGTTTTCGCTTCAGGCGGCCCGCTTGGCGGCAATCGCATTGCCGGCACGGCTGGAACCCTTGCGGTTCAGGTTGGCCGACATCCATTGGCCGATATCGACGACCGCGTCGAAATCCACGCCGGTATCGATGTCCAGGCCGCGCAGCATGTACAGCACGTCTTCCGTGGCGACGTTGCCGGTCGCGCCCTTGGCGTAGGGGCAGCCGCCCAGGCCGGCCACCGAGGCGTGGAAGATCGAGATGCCGGTTTCCAGCGACGCCAGGATGTTGGCCAGCGCCTGGCCGTAGGTGTCGTGGAAATGGCCCGAGACGCGCGCCGGGTCCACCACGCGGGTGACCGCGGCCATCACGTCGCGCACGCGCCGCGGCGTGCCCACGCCGATGGTGTCGGCCACGTCGATCTCGTCGACCTGCATGGCCAGGTAGCGCTGGGCCACGTCCACCACGGATTCGATCGGCACTTCGCCCTGGTAGGGACAGCCCAGCGCGCAGCTGATGCTGCCGCGCACGCGGATGCCGGCCTCGCGGGCGGCCTGCACCACGGGTTCGAAGCGCGCGATGGATTCGGCGATCGAGCAATTGATGTTTTTCTGCGAGAAGGCCTCGCTGGCCGCGCCGAAGATGACGATCTCGTCCGCGCGGGCCGCCAGCGCCCCCTCGAAGCCCTTCATGTTGGGCGTGAGCACCGAGTAGATCGTGCCCGGCCGGCGCTGGATACGCGCCATGACGTCGGCGCCATCGGCCATCTGCGGCACCCATTTGGGCGACACGAACGAGGCCGCCTCGACGTTGGGAAAGCCGGCGGCCGCGAGGCGGTCGATCAGTTCCACCTTGATGTCGGTGGGCACGAATTCCTTTTCATTCTGCAGGCCGTCGCGGGGCGAAACCTCGACGATCTTGACGCGTGTGGGCAATGCCATGTCTCTTCCTGTATCGGTATCGGGGGCGGCCGCGGTGGCGGCCCGGTGCCAGGGACAATATTAGCGCCATCGCATCCGGCCCCGGGCGCGGCCCGCCTAGCGGGCGTCCGTGCGCCGGTCATGGCGCCATCTGGCCTCGGGCGGCGCCGTTATTTCAGGCGCTGGAAACGGCCATCGTCCAGGCGCGCGACGCGCGCGGCCAGTTCGAGTTCGAGCAATTGCGCTTGCAGCGTGGCGGTGTCCAGGCCGCAGCGCGCCTGCAGCGCGTCCAGATGCAGAGGGTCGAACCCCAGGGCTTCGAGTACCGGATGGTCCGGCGCCGCCTCTTCGGCCGGGGCGGCCGATTGACGGGCCCCCGGCTGCGGCGCGCCGCCGAGTTCGTCGGTGATGTCGGCGGCGGTTTCCACCAGCTTGGCGCCCTGGCGGATCAGCGCATGGCAGCCACGCGACAGTGGCGAATGGATCGAGCCGGGAATGGCGAATACCTCGCGCCCGCTTTCACCGGCCAGCCGCGCGGTGATCAACGATCCGCTCTGCCTGGCCGCCTCGACCACCAGCACGCCGCGCGCCAGCCCGGCCACGATGCGGTTGCGCTTGGGAAAGTGGTGCGGCAGGGCGCCGGTGCCCTGCGGCAGTTCCGACACCAGCGCGCCGCGCGCGGCGATGCGGTGAGCCAGGTCGCGGTGCCGGGCCGGATAGATGCGGTCGATGCCGGTGCCCATCACGGCGACGGTGCCGGCGCCGTCGGGGCCGGCGTCCAGGGCGCCTTCGTGGGCCGCGGCGTCGATGCCCAGCGCCAGTCCGCTGACCACGCGCCAGCCGTTGGCGGCCAGGTGGCGAGCGAAGGCGCGGGCGTTTTCCTGGCCGCCGGGCGTGGCATTGCGCGCGCCCACCACCGCCAGAGCGGGGCCTTGCAGATAGGCCGGATCGCCGTTCACATAGAGCAGGATGGGCGGGTCGGCAATGGTGAGCAGGCTTTGCGGGTACTCCGGGTCGGACAGCGTCAGGATGTGGTGGCCGGGCGCCTCAACCCATTGCAGGGCGCTGTCGACCTGGGCCGCCATGTCGGCCGGCATGGGCGCGGCCAGCTGGCGTGCCAGCGGCTCCGGCAGTTGGCGCGCCAGGGCGGTGGCGCGCTGGGCGTAGATCTGTTCGGGCAGCCCCAGGGCGCCCAGGAGCGTGCAGGCGGTGGCGGAACCGATGCCCGGTTCCAGGGACAGGCGCAGCCAGGCGGACAATTCAGCGGCGGTGTGGGTGAGCGGCATGGGCAAGGGGCGCCGGGCGGGCCGGCGCGGCAAAAGCATGGGGCGGGGCGCGCGTGGGCGTGCCGGACGTCCGAGAGTGTCGCACGGCGACCGGGCGCGGCCGCGCGGAGCGGATCGAATCGTCCCGGCCGGCAGCGGCCAAAATCGGGGCCGGGCCGGCCGCCGATTATCCCTGGCTTAGCCGAAAACTATTAGAAATCAAGAATCTAATGAATTAAACTGTTGGTCAGACACCAATTACCGACGATCCCTTTTCAATGGCTTTACTTCCTATTCTTCGCTACCCGGATCCGCGCTTGCACAAAAAGGCCAAGCCGGTCGCCGAGGTCGATGACCGCATCCGCCAACTGGTGCGCGACATGGCCGAAACCATGTACGACGCGCCGGGCGTGGGCCTGGCCGCGACGCAGGTCGACGTGCACGAGCGCGTGGTCGTCATCGACGTGTCCGAAGAAAGCAATCAACTGCTGGTGCTGATCAATCCCGAGATCACCTGGCGCAGCGACGATTACAAGATCTACGAGGAAGGCTGCCTGTCGGTTCCCGGCATCTACGACGAAGTCGAGCGCGCCTCGCGCATCCGCTGCAAGGCGCTGGACATCGATGGCAAGCCCTTCGAGTTCGACGCCGACGGCCTGCTGGCCGTGTGCGTGCAGCACGAGCTCGACCATCTGGAAGGCAAGGTGTTCGTCGAATACCTGTCCAACCTGAAGCAGAATCGCATCAAGACCAAGCTGAAAAAGGCCGAGCGCGAAGCGCTGCGCGCCTGAGCCCGTTTCCTTTCTCCCGGTCCGACCCCATGCGCCTAGTCTTTGCCGGCACGCCGGAATTCGCCCGTATTGCCTTCGACGCCCTGCGCGCGGCGGGGCACGACATTCCCCTGGTCATGACCCAGCCCGACCGTCCGGCCGGACGCGGGCTCAAGTTGACGCCCAGCCCGGTCAAGCAGGCGGCGCTGGACGCCGGTATCCAGGTGGCCCAGCCGCGCAGCCTGCGGCTGGACGGCCGGTATCCCGATGAAGCCGCCGAAGCGCGGGCCCTGCTCGAACGTGTGGCGCCCGATGTCATGGTGGTGGCCGCCTATGGCCTGATCCTGCCGCAGTGGGTGCTCGACCTGCCGCGGCTGGGTTGCCTGAACATCCATGCGAGCCTGCTGCCGCGCTGGCGCGGCGCCGCGCCGATCCAGCGCGCCATCGAGGCGGGCGATGCGCGTACCGGGGTCACCATCATGCAGATGGATGCGGGTCTGGACACCGGCGACATGCTGCTGGAACGCATCGTGCCGATCGGCGCCGATACCAATGCCGCGCAATTGCACGATGCGCTGGCGCAGGCCGGCGGCGAGGCTATCGTGGCGGCCCTGGCCGCGTTGGCCCAGGGCGGCCTGGCGCCAACCCCCCAACCGCAGGACGGCGTGACCTACGCCGCCAAGCTGGACAAGGCCGAGGCCGCGCTCGACTGCAGCCAACCGGCCGAACTGCTGGCGCGCCGCGTGCGCGCCTTCAATCCGGTGCCGGGCGCCAGCATCCGTCTGCCCGGGCTGGCCGATCCCGTGAAGGTGTGGCGCGCGCAGGCCTTGCCGCAGCCAGCCGCGGCGGCGCCGGGCAGCGTGCTGCGCGCGGATGCCGAAGGCATCGACATCGCTACCGGCGACGGCGCGCTGCGCTTGCTGGAGTTGCAGAAAGCCGGTGGCAAGCGCCAGCCGGTGGACGTGTTCGTGCGGGGCTGGCAGCCGGCCTGAGGTCGGCTGCCGCCGCGTCGCGGCAACCGGCCCCGCCGTGATGGCGGTCGGCCCGTTCTCAGGGGCGTTGGGCCAGCAGGTCCAGGTAGGCGCCCGAAAGCAGCTGATCCGGCGCGACTTGCAGGCTGGCCAGCAGTTCGTGGGCTTCGGCCATGCCGGCGTCGACGCTTTCGCCGTCGCGCAGCACCACTTCCAGTTCCAGGAATTCCCCCAGCCCCTCGACCTTGTCCAGATGGATGCGGGTGCGCCCCGCCATGAACAGCAGGCGCTGCTTGCGCACGCGGCCAATCACGCCGTGGGCCAGCGCCAGCGCTTCGCGCAAGGTGTCGGGCGATGCGGTCGGCGAGATGACGTAGAAGCTCTCCTTGGGCCCGGTAGCGTCGGCGCGGCGGTAGAAGATCAGTTCACCCGAGCCGTCGCCGAAGTCGCGCAGCTTGAGGCGGCCGCTGGCGCAGGCGAAGAAGGTGTCGTCCTGCGCGATGCTCACGGGCGCGGCGCCCGACAACGCCGTCGCCAGGGGTTCCAGGGCGGCCAGACTGGCGACGCGCGCCTTGATCTCGACATTGCGTGCCATCTCGCTTCCTTGGTGGGGCCGCTCAGGCGAGCGCGGCGGGCAGGTCGGCGACCTGCAGGATCAGTTCGTCGGGGCCGCGCTCGCGCAGCGCATCCACGTGGTTGTAGCCCCAGGCCACCGAGCCCACGCGCACGCCGGCCTTGCGGGCCGCGTCGATGTCGCGCATTTCATCGCCCACCAGCACGAAGCGCTCGGGCGGGGTGCCGTGGCGCTGTAGCAGCCGGTCGATCTTGGCGGCCTTGCCGAACAGGTCGGTGCCGCATTCGTAGTCATCGAACAGGGCCGTGGTGTCGGGCCCCAACACGCGTTGCACGTTTTCAAGGGAGTTCGAGCTGACCACCGCCAGCCGCATGCCGGCGGCCTTCAAGCGGGCCAGCGCGTCGGGAATGCCGTCGAACAGGTGCACGCTGGGATCGATTTCCTGCATCAGCGTGCGCACGTGCGCCATGATCGCGGGCAGCTTCCACAGCGGAATGCCGAGGAATTTGAGGATCTCGCCGGCGTCGCGATGGCGCAGTTGATCGCGCTCGGCGGCATCGATCTTGCGAAAGCCGTACTTGTCGGCCACCGTGTTCAGGATGGAGTTGAACCAGGGCATGGTGTCCGCCAGGGTTCCGTCGAAGTCGAAGGCTGCTATGTCGTATTTCAAGTAAACAATCCGATGCCGGGCTACAAGGGGTGAAGCAGATACTGCACCACCGGCGCCAGGTCTTCAAGCGGCGGGGCGCCGGCGACCACGCGCCGCGCGTTGGTCCAGGGGTAATCCAGCGCCAGCAACCAGCCGAAGACGGCGTCGGTGTCCGAGGGCGGCAGCGTCACCATGGTCTCGATGGTGATGGTCAGCTGGGTGGCGCGATACGGTTCCGGCTGGAAGGTCCAAGCGTAGCGGCCGCAGCCCACACGCACGTTGCCCGTGGCCTTTTCGGTCATGCCGACGATCCAGTCACAGGAATAATCAGACAGATGCGCATCTGCCTCGGGCCGCGACAGGTAGAAGGTGTAGACGTTTTCGTAGGTCTGGCCGAACTTGCGCACCAGCGTGTCGGTGATCGCGGCCAGACCGTGTGACTCGGGTGGAAACGCGATGGCCTGCGTGCGCAGCGCCATCTTCAGGACGGCCTGCGGCGCGAAGGCGCGCGCCATGTAATGCGGGCGGTTTTCGTCCTTGGCGTGAAAGTAATCGCGCAATACGGACTCGGTGCTGGCGGGAAACGACGAACCGGTGGACATTGCGGGCTTTCCTTGGGGGCGGTTAGGGGGCGCGATGCTCGGGCTTGACCGGCTCGAACCACTTGGAGACGTTGGGCGGCTCATAGATGGCGTAGCGGTCCAGCAGCGTGGCGGGATCGCTTTCCACCACCAGCATGTCGCGGTGCTGGGGGCGCATGAAGGCTTCCTCGACGGCGTGGTCGACGAACTGCATCAGCGCATCGTAGTAGCCGGCGATATTGAGCAGGCCGCAGGGTTTGCTGTGCATGCTGAGCTGGGCCCAGGTCCAGACCTCGAAGAATTCCTCGAGCGTGCCGGCGCCGCCTGGCAGCGCGATGAAGCCGTCGGCCTTTTCCATCATCATGGCCTTGCGCTCGTGCATGTTCTGCACCAGGTGCAGTTCGGTCAGGCCGCGATGGGCCTGTTCCTTTTTCTGCAGCAGTTCCGGGATCACGCCGATCACGCGGCCGCCGCCGGCCAGCACCTCGTTGGCGATGACGCCCATGATGCCGACGACCGAGCCGCCATAGACCAGGCCGAGGTCGCGCTTGACCAGTTCACGGGCCAGCACGCGGGCCTGTTCCAGGTATTCGGGGCGCGCGCCGGGATTGGAGCCGCAATAAACGCAGATGTTCTTCAGGGTCATATGAAGCTACTTATTGTCGGGCCCGTTACAGATTGCGTCACGGGCCGTCCGGGAAGCCGATAGTTTACGAGAAGCGCCGGGCGGGTTTCTGGCGTGTCGCGGGAAGGCCAGATCCGGCGCCATGGGCAATGTTTGGACACAGCATCTTTTTGCGTGGCCGGTAGACTGGGTTGTTCGGAACGACTGGAAGTCCAGCGTCGTATTGCCAACCCAAAAGGAGCTAACGATATGGAAAACACGACCCGTAACCGCGAACAGGCAAGCCGCCCCTTCGACATGGATGTGAAGGCGATCCGCGCCAAGGCGCGCCAGGACATCGAGTCCGGCGCCGTCACCGATACTTATCGCGCCGACCGCAAGACCGTGCTCAAGCTGCTGAACGAGGCGTTGGCCACCGAGATCGTCTGTGTGCTGCGCTACAAGCGCCACTTCTTCATGGCCCGCGGCCTGAATGCCGAGCCGGTGGCCGCGGAATTCGCCGAGCACGCGGCCCAGGAGCAGGATCACGCCGACAAGCTGGCCGAACGCATCGTGCAACTGGGCGGCGAGCCGAACCTGTCGCCCAAGGGGCTGCTCGAGCGCAGCCACTCCGAGTACATCGAGGGCGCCACGCTCGAGGAGATGATCAAGGAAAACCTGATCGCCGAGCGCATCGCCATCGACAGCTACCGGCAGATGATCGAGTACATCGGCGAACAGGACTCCACCACGCGCCGCCTGCTGGAAGAGATCCTGGCGGTCGAGGAAGAGCACGCCGACGACATGTCGGATTTCCTGGCCAAGCACTGAAGCGTTGCCGGCCCGCGCCGCCCGTTGCGGGGCACGGGCGCGGGTGGCGCCAGCCTGTCGCCGGGCCGGCTTGCCGTGGCATGCCGGCCGGCGGCGGTCACGCGCGGCGCGCGGCAGCCGCATCGTGGCGGCGCGCCGCCGCGTCCAGTTGCGCATGGTGCGTCTCGGCCCAGCGATCCAGCGCAACCAGCGCCACATTCAACGATTCCCCCAGTTCTGTCAGGTGATAGCGCACGTGCGGCGGCACCGTGCGCATGTCTTCGCGCCGCACCAGCCCGTGGCGCTCCAGCTCGCGCAGGGTCTGCGTCATCATCTTCTGCGAGATGCCGTCCAGCCTGCGCAGCAGCTCATTGTTGCGCAGCGGACCGCGCGCCAGCGCGGGCAGCACCAGCGGCACCCACTTGCCCGAGATCAGCTCGAGCGCGCGGCGCGACGGGCAGGCGGCGTCGAATACGTCGGCGGCAGCGGAGGAAGCGACAGCCATGGTGAGTCCTTCATGGTTACCAAAAGGTGCGTACTTGTGTCTGGGTAACTATAGGCCCTAAGCTGGCCGCGTTCCCATAATCAAAGGAGGCCGCGATGGCCTGGTGGATCCTGTTGGCCGCGAGCGGCGTGGAAATCGTGATGGCGCTGGCGTTGAAGTACGCGGACGGCTGGACGCGGTTCTGGCCCAGCGCCATCGGCATCGCCGCGGCCCTGGGCAGCATCTTCCTGCTGACGCTGGCGATGCGGCACTTGCCCGCTGGCACTGCCTACGCGGTGTGGACCGGCATCGGGTCCGTGGGCATCACGGTGCTGGGGATCGTGCTGTTCGGGGATTCGCCGTCCGCCGCACGCCTGGCGTGCATCGCGCTGATCGTGGGCGGCGTGGCGGGGCTGAAGCTGCTGGAAGCCTGAAGGCAGCCGGCGGCGGTCGCCGCCGGCAGGCAGGATGCTTAGATCGTGTCGGCCCAGAGGTCGTATTCGTCGGAGTCGGTGACGCGCACGCGCACCATGTCGCCGGCCTTGAGGACGCGGTCCGAACTGACGTAGACGCAACCGTCGATTTCCGGCGCATCGCCGGCGCTGCGGCCCACGGCGCCGTCTTCATCCACCTCGTCGATCAGCACGTCGATCTCGCGGCCGACCTTGCGCGCCAGGCGCGCGGTGGAAATCGATTGCTGCAGTTCCATGAAGCGTTCCCAGCGTTCCTGCTTGACTTCGTCCGGCACCGGATTGTCGAGCAGGTTGGCGGGCGCGCCTTCCACCGGCGAATACTGAAAACAGCCGACGCGGTCGAGCTGGGCTTCCTGCATCCAGTCCAGCAGGTACTGGAAGTCTTCCTCGGTTTCGCCGGGGAAGCCGACGATGAAGGTCGAGCGGATGGTCAGGTCGGGGCAGATCTCGCGCCACTGCTTGATGCGCGCCAGCGTCTTGTCCTCGAATGCCGGACGCTTCATGGCCTTGAGGATGCGCGGGCTGGCGTGCTGGAACGGGATGTCCAGGTAGGGCAGGATCTTGCCCTCGGCCATCAGCGGAATCACTTCGTCCACGTGCGGATACGGATACACGTAGTGCAGGCGCGTCCAGACGCCCATTTCGGACAAGGCCGTACAGAGTTCGGTCATGCGGGTGCGCACCGGGCGGCCGTTCCAGAAGCCGCTGCGGTACTTGACGTCGACGCCGTAGGCGCTGGTGTCCTGCGAGATCACCAGCAGTTCCTTGACGCCGGCCTTGACCAGGCGCTCGGCTTCGCTGAGCACGTCGCCCACCGGGCGGCTGACCAGGTCGCCGCGCATCGACGGGATGATGCAGAAGCTGCAGCGGTGATTGCAGCCTTCCGAGATCTTCAGGTAGGCGTAGTGGCGCGGGGTCAGCTTGACGCCCTGCGGCGGCACCAGGTCGAGGTAGGGATTGTGGTCCTTCTTGGGCGGCGCGGCGTCGTGCACGGCGCGCACCACTTCCTCGTATTGCTGCGGGCCGGTCACGGCCAGCACGCTGGGGTGCACGTTGCGGATCACCGATTCCTCGACGCCCATGCAGCCGGTGACGATGACCTTGCCGTTCTCGGCCAGCGCTTCGCCGATGGCTTCCAGCGACTCGGCCTTGGCGCTGTCGATGAAACCACAGGTGTTGACCACCACGACGTCCGCGTCGTTGTACTCGGGCGTGACTTGGTACCCTTCGGTGCGCAGTTGGGTCAGGATGCGTTCGGAGTCGACCAGGGCTTTGGGACAGCCCAGGCTGACAAAGCCGACTTTGGGGGAAGACATGGAATACCTCGGTGGGCGCGAGCCGGCGCCAATGATCAAATACTGCGCAATTTTAGCGCGGCAGGGCGGGGGGCCGTTATTTTAGCGGGTTGCCGCAATGGCATTTCGCTGATATGCGTCCCCAATATTCGTCAGGATAGCGCCGGTTATCAGCCGCCGCTGCGGCGGTACAGCGCCAGGGTGCCAGCCAGCCCGATCATGAGCGAGCCGCAGACCCGGTTCAGCCAGCGCAGTCCCGAGCCCTGGAAGGCGCGCACCAACTGCGCGCCCAGGGTGGCGTAGGCCAGCATGGTCAGGATGTTCATCAACGCCAGCACGCCGGCCACGGTGGCGTATTGGGGCAGCAGGGGCGCCTGGGTGTTGATGAACTGCGGCAGGAAGGCCGACATGAACAGCAGCGCCTTCGGATTGGTCAGCGCCACCACGAAGCTGCGCAGGCCCAGCTTCAGGCCCACGGGCCTGGCGGCGCCGGGTTCGGCGGCCGGCAGCACCAGCGCGGCATCCGAGCGCAGCATCTTCCAGCCCAGGTAGGCCAGGTAGGCGGCGCCCGCCCACTTGATGACATGGAACGCCACTTCGGAGGCGGCCAGCACCACGCCCAGGCCGGAAGCCACCGCGCCCACCAGGATGAAGTCGGCCAGCACCGCGCCGCCCATGCCCCAGCAGGCGGTGCGCACGCCATGGCGCGAGCCGTTGCTCATGGCGAGCAGCACGGTGGGGCCGGGCGTCACGATGGCGACGGCCGAGGCCAGGATGAACAGCAGCAGCGTGGCGGTGGACATGGCGGGCTCCGTGGCAAGCGGCCAGTGTGACGCGCCCGCCGCGGTTCGTCCAGCGCCCGGCGCGGCCCCTCGGCGGGGCGAGCGGGCCGCGCCGGGCTACCATAGCGGTCTTGTCCTTTGATTTGCTGCCATGTCCACGCGTTCCGACACTCCTCATCTGGCCCCGCCGCTGTCCACCGTCCTGCTTTCCAGCGCGGGGGTCGTGGAGGAGGTCCTGGACGGCCGTTCGCTGACCGAGGCGCTGGCCGACGTCGATGGCGCCCTGCGTCCCGCCGCGCAGGCGGTGTCGTTCCACGCCATGCGCTACCTGGGCTGGGCCGACGCGGTCGGCCGCGAACTGGTGCAGCGCTATCCCAATGTGTTGTTCGAATCGCTGCTGCTGGTGTCGCTGACGCTGCTCAAGGCCGAGGGCGAGTCCGCCTCGGCCCTGCCCGGCATGCCGGTGTACGCGCCGCACACGGTGGTGGACCAGGCGGTCACGGCCGCTTCCAGGAACCGCGGCCTGGCCTCGTTCAAGGGCTTGCTCAACGCCTGCCTGCGCCGCTTCCTGCGCGAACGGGCAGCGCTGGAGGCCGCCGTGGCCGACAGCCCCGAGGCCGAATGGAACCACCCGGGCTGGTGGGTCAAGCAACTGCGCGTGGCCTATCCGCGGCAGTGGCAGGACATCCTGCGGGCGGCCAATGTGCCAGCGCCGCTGACGTTGCGGGTCAACCGACGCCGCGCCAGCCGCGAGCAGGTCCTGGCCGCATTCCATGACGCGGGCCTGGTCGCCGAGCCGGTGGGCCAGGCCGGCCTGGTGCTGGCCTCGCCGCGCCCGGTGACCCAACTGCCCGGTTTTGCCGAGGGCTGGTGGTCGGTGCAGGACGCCGGCGCCCAGTTGGCCGCCGAACTGCTGGCGCCCAAGGATGGCATGCGGGTGCTGGACGCCTGCGCCGCGCCCGGCGGCAAGACCGCCCATTTGCTGGAGCTGGCCGATATCGACCTGTTGGCCCTGGATGCCGATGCCGACCGCCTGGTCCGGGTCGGCCAGAATCTGGACCGCCTGGGCCTGGCCGGCGAGCACGTGCGCTTGCAGGCCGCCGACGCCGCGGACCTGGACTCCTGGTGGGATGGCAAGCCGTTCGACGCGGTGCTGGCGGACGTGCCGTGCACCGCCTCGGGCATCGTGCGTCGCCACCCCGACATCCGCTGGCTGCGGCGCGAGAACGACCTGCGCCGCACCGCGACGCTGCAGGCCCGCATCCTGGACGCCC
This sequence comes from Achromobacter ruhlandii, assembly GCF_002082135.1. NCBI lineage: Bacteria > Pseudomonadati > Pseudomonadota > Betaproteobacteria > Burkholderiales > Alcaligenaceae > Achromobacter > Achromobacter ruhlandii. The sequence continues at coordinate 5,319,879 of NZ_CP017433.1, read as the reverse complement.
TCTGGCGTACCGTGGCCCCAGGCGGCCACCTGTTGTATGTCACCTGTTCGGTGTTCCCGATCGAAGGCACGCGCCAGGCGCTGGAATTCCTGCAGCGCCATCCCGAGGCCACGCGCCTCGATGCGCCCGGCCAACTGCTGCCAGTTGCGGTCGATGCAACACCCGCGGCACAGCACGATGGGTTTTTCTACGCCTTGTTTGCCAAGCAGTCCTGAATCGCCAAGAATAGGGGCATGACAGGGTTTCGGTGTCGTATGTCCATCATTTCACGTTCATTTCTGGGGTTATTGTTCGCATTTGCCGCGCTGTCATTGGCGCCGGCGGGTCAGGCGCACGGGTCCGAACCGAAGGTGGTGCGCGTCGAGCCGGTGGTGCGTGGCGACAAGCTTGAAATCGACGCCGACATCGAATTCGAACTGAACCAGCAGTTGCGCGATGCCGCCCAGCGTGGCGTGCCGCTCTATTTCACCGCCGACCTGACCATCACCCGCGAGCGCTGGTGGTGGTTCAACAAATCCCTGGTGGACACCTCCCGCACCTGGCGCGTGATCTATAACGCGCTGACGCGCCAGTGGCGTGCCGGCGTGGGCGAGCTGTCCTTTCCGGTGGCCTCGCTGGACGACGCCATGAGCGTGATCCGTCACGTGCGCAATTGGCAGGTGGCCGATGCCGACGATTTCGACGAAGGCGTGGTCTACGGCGGCCAGTTCCGGCTGCGGCTGGACACGTCCCTGCTGCCCCGGCCGTTCCAGGTCAATGCGCTGAACAGCAGTTCCTGGATCCAGGGCACGCCGTGGACCGATTTCTCGTTCACGTTGGGTGACAAGGAGCAAGACCCCTCATGAGGCTGCTGCTTCGGCTGGCCTTGATGGTCGGCGCCGTGAGCGGCCTGGCGTTGCTGGGCCTGCTGGCGTGGTCCACCGGCAATGCCTCGCGCTTTGCCCGCTATTACGACACCCTGTTGATCCTGAACGGCATTTTCGCCCTGGCGCTGTTTATCTGGGTGGTGGCGCTGACGGTGCGGCTGGCGCGGCAGATCCGCCGCCGGCAGTTCGGCGCCCGGCTTACCGCGCGGTTTTCGCTGGCCTTTGCCCTGATCGGTGTGGTTCCGGGTGCGCTGATCTATACCGTCTCGGTGCAGTTCATGTCGCGCTCGATCGAGTCCTGGTTCAACGTGCGGGTCGACAGCGCGCTCGAGGCCGGCCTGAACCTGGGCCGGGCCGCGCTCGATTCGCTGCTGGCGGATCTGGATGCGCGGGCCCGCTCGATGGCCGCCGAACTGAACCGCAATTCCGACACCGGCGTGACGCTGGCCCTGACCCGCCTGCGCGAAGCCAACGGCGTGCAGGAAGCCATGGTTTTCACTGGCAGCGGCCGCATGGTGGCGTTCTCCACCAGTCAGTACGGACAGTTGCTGCCGGCCATGCCGCCGCCCACCGTCATGAACCAGTTGCGCCTGTCGCGGGGTTACTCGGCCGCCGAGGCCGACGATCCGGTCAAGCCGGGCGTGGATGGCGGCCTGCATCTGCGCGTGGTGATCCCGCTGACCGGGCCCGACCGCTACGACAACCTGCTGGGCGCCGCCTCCGAGCCGCGCTGGCTGCAGTTGCTGCAGCCGGTGCCCGAGCAGATCGCGCACAACGCCAACCTGGTGCAGCAGGGCTTTCGCGACTACCAGGAACTGGCGCTGTCGCGGCTGGGCCTGCGCAAGCTGTACGGCATCACCCTGACCCTGGCGCTGCTGCTGGCCGCGTTCGGCGCCATTGCCGTGGCGTTGTCGCTGTCCAAGCGGCTGGTGCGGCCATTGTTGAGTCTGGCCGGCGGCACCCAGGCCGTGGGCGTGGGCGACTACCGGCCGCTGCCCGAGCCGCCCGAGCGCGACGAGGTCGGCCAGTTGACCCGCTCGTTCAACGCCATGACGCGCCAGCTCGACGAGGCCCGCCGCATGGTCGAGAGCAACCGCCAGCAACTCGAGCGCTCCAACGTCTACCTGGAAAGCGTGCTGTCGAACCTGTCATCCGGGGTGCTGGTGTTCGACGAGTCCTTCCGCGTCACCACCGTCAACCAGGGCGCCCAGACCATCCTGCAGGCCGATCTGCGCTCGGTGATCGGGCGGCCGCTGGAAACCGTGGATGGCATGCTTGAATTCGCGAATATCGTGCGGCAGGCGTTTTCCACCCACGCGGCGGTGGGCTCCGAGCGCCAGCACTGGCAGCAGCAGTTCGAGATCGCGCCCAAGCAGGGCGACACGCCCAATGGGCCGCAGCCGTTGACGCTGCTGGCGCGCGGCACGCACCTGCGGGTCGATGGCCGAGGCAACGGCTATCTGGTGGTGTTCGACGACATCACCGAAGTCATTTCGGCCAACCGCACCGTGGCCTGGGGCGAGGTGGCCCGCCGCCTGGCCCACGAAATCAAGAACCCGCTGACGCCGATCCAGCTGTCCGCCGAGCGCCTGGCGATGAAGCTGGAAGGCAAGTTGCCGCCGGCCGAGGCCCAGATCGTCGAGCGTTCCACCAACACCATCGTCAACCAGGTGGCCTCGCTCAAGCAGATGGTCGACGATTTCCGCGAATACGCCCGCACGCCGCCGGCGGTGATGCAGCGCATCGACTTCAACGCGCTAGTGGCGGACGTGCTGTCGCTGTACGGTTGGGAGCCGGACGGCGCGCCCTCGGTGCGCTCGGCGTCCGGCAAGGCGCTGAACCTGGATGTCAGCCTGGGCGCGGACCTGCCGGCCATCGAGGGCGATCCGACCCAGCTGCGCCAGGTGATCCACAACCTGCTGTCCAACGCCCGCGACGCCATTGCCGAGAAGGGCGGGGAAGGCCGGGTCAGCGTCACTACCCAGCTGATGCGCAGCGAGCAGCCCGACCGCGCCGACCAGCAGGCCCTGCGTTTCACGGTCGCCGACACCGGCCCGGGCTTCCCGCCGCAGGTCATGCAGCGCGCCTTCGAGCCCTACGTAACCACCAAGTCGCACGGGACTGGGTTAGGATTGGCAATCGTACGCAAGATCGTCGAAGAGCATGGCGGGCGGATCGACCTTGCCAATCGCAAGGAAGGAGGCGCGCGGATTTCCATCTTGTTGACCCGGCTCGCTCCCGGGGCCGATACTATGGACGCGCCCGCGCAAGAAAAGGATAATGCGGCTACGCAATAGGTGGATGCTTTATGGCCAGAATTCTGGTGGTTGACGACGAAGTCGGTATTCGCGAGCTTTTGTCGGAAATCCTGTACGACGAAGGACACACGGTCGAATTGGCCGAAAACGCGGCGCAAGCGCGCGCCGCGCGCCTTCGCATGCGTCCCGATCTGGTGCTGCTGGACATCTGGATGCCGGACACCGATGGCGTCAGCCTGCTCAAGGAATGGGGCTCGCAGGGCCTGCTGGACATGCCAGTCATCATGATGAGCGGCCACGCCACCATCGACACGGCGGTCGAGGCCACCCGCATCGGCGCCATGGACTTCCTCGAAAAGCCGATCACGCTGCAGCGCCTGCTCAAGACCGTGGCGGCCGGCCTGGCCCGCGGCCGGGTGCCGCATGCGGCGCCCGTGGCGGCGCCCGCGGCGGCCAGCGCCACCGTGGCGCTGGAAGACGAACTCGATCCGCCGACCCTGTCGACGGCCCCCGCCAACGAGGTCCCGGTCACCGCCAACGGCCAGCTGGGCAGCATCTCGCTGGATCAGCCGCTGCGCGAGGCGCGCGACGAGTTCGAGCGCATCTACTTCGAATACCACCTGGTCCGCGAAAGCCACAGCATGACCCGCGTGTCCGAACGCACCGGCCTCGAGCGCACCCACCTCTACCGCAAGCTCAAGCAATTGGGCATCGAGTCCGCGCGCAAACGGGGCGCATGAAGATCCTGATCATCGGCGCTGGGCGGGTAGGCACCAGCGTGGCGGAAAACCTGGTGTCCGAGCAGAACGACATCACGGTGATCGATTCGGATCCGTCCCAGTTGCAGTACCTGCAAGAACACTTCGACCTGCGCGTCGTCCATGGCGACGGTTCGCAGGTGTCGGTGCTGGAAGGCGCCGGCGCGGCCGACACCGACCTGCTGATCGCTTGCGCCGCGTCCGACGCGGCCAACATGGTGGCCTGCAAGATCGCCCGCCAGCTGTTCAATATTCCCCGTCGCATCGCCCGCATCCGCTCGGGCGAGTTCTCCGAGTACCCGGAGCTGATGAGCGAAGAGGGCTTCTGCATCGACGCCATCATCAGCCCCGAGCGCAGCGTCACCACCTACCTGCACAGCCTGATCGAGTTTCCCGAGGCGCTGCAGGTGGTCGAATTCGCCGAGGGCCGCGTCAGTGTCGTGACCGTTCGCGTGGGGCATGGCAGTCCGATGGCGCACCACCCCGTGGACAAGCTGCGCGAGGTCTGGCCAGACGTCACCGCCCGGGTGATCGACGTGCTGCGCGGCGGCCGGCCGCTGCGCGCCGGCTCGGGCACCGTGATCGCGCCCGGCGACGAGGTGGTGCTGGTGGTCGATACGCGCCACGCCCGCCGCGCCGTGCGGCAGCTGCGCGAAGCCGAAAAGGCCGTGCGCCGCGTGATGATCGCCGGCGGCGGCAATATCGGCCTGCGGCTGGCGCGCGCGCTGGCCGAGGAAAACTACAGCGTGCGCATCATCGAGCGCGACCTAAAGCGCTGCGAATACCTGGCTACGCAGTTGCCCGACAGCGTGCTGGTGCTGCACGGCAGCGGCACCGACGAGGCCCTGCTGGAGCGCGAGAACATCGAGGACATGGACACCTGGCTGGCCCTGACCAGCGACGACGAGGACAACATCATGTCGTCGCTGCTGGCCAAGCGGCTGGGCGCGCGCAAGGTGATCGCGCTGATCAACCGCCAGGCCTATGGCGAGCTGATGCAGGGCAGCCATATCGATATCGCGGTGTCGCCATCGCAGGCCACCATGAGCGAGCTGCTGCGCCACGTGCGGCGCGGCGACGTGGCGGCGGTGCACCGGCTGCGCCAGGGCGTGGCCGAGGCGCTGGAAGCCATCGCCCACGGCGACCGCTCCACTTCCAAGGTGGTGGGCCGCAAGGTGGGCGAGATCAGCCTGCCCAAGGGCGCCAGCATCGGCGCGCTGGTGCGCGAGGACGAAATCATCCTGCCCGATGCCGATACCGTGATCGAGACCGACGATCACGTCATCGTCTTCGTGCCCTCGCGCAAGCAGATGCCGCGCGTGGAAAAGCTGTTCCAAGTCTCGGCGTCGTTCTTCTGATGAGCCCGCGCGTCCCGTTTCCCGACGGACCGGCGGCGGCCGGGGAGGCCGCATGAAGCGCGTCCTGGCGACCCTGCACATCCTCGGCCTGACCATGGTGATGTTCGCCCTGACCATGCTGATCCCGCTGGGGGTGGCCTACGTCGGCGGCGACGCGGCGCGTGGCGCCTTCCTGCATGGATTCCTGATTTCGGTCGGCATCGGCGTCGGCCTGGCGGCGCTGACCCGGCGGGCCCGCAGCGAGCTGCGCGCCCGCGACGGTTTCGTGCTGGTGTCGGCGGTGTGGGCCGGCCTGCCCCTGCTGGCGGCGATCCCGCTGCTGATCTACTTCCATCGGGCCGGCCTGCCGCTGTCGTTCACTGGCGCCTATTTCGAGGCCATGTCCGGGCTGACGACCACCGGCGCGACCGTGTTGACCAATCTGGACGCGCTGCCGCCATCGATCAACCTGTGGCGTGCCACCCTGGTATGGGTGGGCGGCATGGGCATCCTGGTGCTGGCGGTGGCGATCCTGCCGCTGCTGGGCGTGGGCGGGCACCAGGTGGTGCGGGCCGAGACGCCCGGCCCCATGAAGGACGAGCGCCTGACCCCGCGCATCGCCAGCACCGCCAAGGCGCTGTACGCGGTGTACTTCGCCTTCTCGATCCTGTGCTTCCTGGCGTACCGCGCGGTTGGCCTGTCGTGGTTCGAGGCCTGGTGCCACATGGCCACGACCATGGGGCTGGGCGGCTTTTCGACCTGGGACGACGGTTTTGCCCACTTCGATTCGGTGGCGGTCGAAATGGTGGCCATGGTCTTCATGCTGATCGCCGGCATCAACTTTGCCACGCACTTCAATGCCTTCCGCCAACGCAGCGGACGCGCCTATCTGCGCTGCCCGGAGGCGATCCCGTATCTGGTGGTGGTGCTGGGCGTGGGGCTGGTGATTTCGGTGTTCCTGTATGTCAAGGGCGTCTACCAGGAGCCCCTGGAAGCCCTGCGCTACGGCATGTTCAACACCATTTCGATGGCCACCACCACGGGTTACGCCAATACCGACTTCGCCCAGTGGCCCCTGTTCGCGCCCCTGACCATGCTGCTGTTGTCGGGGTTTGCCACCTCGGCGGGCTCGACCGGGGGCGGGATCAAGATGATCCGGGCCATCCTGCTGGTCAAACAGGCGCGCAACGAACTTGTCACAATGTTGCATCCGCATGCCGTCAGCCCGGTACGGGTCAATGGCCGGGCGGTCGAGGCCCGCACCATGTCGTCGGTGCTCGCATTCATGCTGTTCTACGGGCTGTCCATCGCTGTCTTCACCAGCCTGTTGCTGCTGTCGGGGCTGGACCCGATCACCGCGTTCTCGGCCGTGTTCGCCAGCGTCAATAACACCGGCCCCGGCCTGGGCCCGGTCGGCCCCATGGGCAATTTCGCGGTGTTGTCCGACTTTCAGATCTGGGTCTGCACCTTCGCCATGCTGATCGGTCGGCTGGAACTGCTGACCGTGCTGGTGCTGTTCACCCCCATCTTCTGGCGTAAGTAGCCGGCCCTCGGACACTGCCGTCCCAAGCGCGCGAGCCCTGGCGCAAGGTGTTTGCCGGCGGGCCGCCTTTACCTGGGGAAAACCCGGATAAGGGTTTTCCCGTCCCATCCCAAAAGCCCCATCCTGACTGCGCTTGCGGCGCTCACCGGCCGCCAGCCCGCGTCCTTCCTACGTTGTGAGCGCTCGCTCACTTTGTTCTAGAGGGAAAAACCGAATGCATCGCGATGTTGCACACAAATGTCACGATTTTCAATCGTTTTGCCACAAACATGCGGCTATTATGCGTTCACAAGCCGCCGTCTAGTGCCCCCCGGGAAGTTACCGGGCTTCAAGGTCGAACGGCGCACCCCCTCATCCATATCCGAAGGAGTCCGAGATGGAACAGATCCCGTTCATTTCGTCGGCCCCCAACACCCTGGGCATCGAACTCGAGCTGCAACTGATCGACCCCCGCAGTTTTGACCTCACCGCAGCCTCTGACGAGCTGCTGGCCCAAATGGCCAATCACCCCATCGCCGACCGCGTTAAACCGGAAATCACGCGGTCCATGATCGAACTGAATTCCTCGGTGCACGAGCACCCGATGGGCCTGCTGGCCGAGATGCGAGAGATGCGCGATGCGCTGGTCGAAGCCGCCGATGCCGTTGGCGTTTCGGTGGCGGGCGGCGGCGCCCACCCGTTCATGCGCTGGCAGGAACGCTCGATCTCGGATACCCCGCGCTTCCAGTACCTGGCCGAAATGTATGGTTACCTGGCGCGTCAATTTACGGTGTTCGGCCAGCATATCCACCTGGGCGTCAAAAGCGGCGACGAAGCTATCAAACTGTTGCGCCGGCTGTCGCCCTATGTGCCGCACTTCATCGCCCTGTCGGCCTCGTCGCCGTACTGCGAGGGCGTCGATACGCTGTTCTCGTGCTCGCGCCTGAACGCGGTCAACAGTTTCCCGCTGGCGGGCCACATGCCGGCGGACGTCAAGGACTGGTACCAGTTCGAGGCCCATCTGGCGCAGCTGCGCGCCTACGGGTTGGCCGAGAGCATCAAGGACCTGTACTGGGATATCCGTCCCAAGCCCGAATTCGGCACGGTCGAGATCCGCGTCTGCGACACGCCGCTGACGGTGGAGCGCGCCTGCCAGATCGCCGCGTTCGCCCAGGCGCTGGCGGTGCTGCTGATGCGCGAGGAAGATCCCAGCGACAAGGCCTGGCTGTCCTACCGGAGCAACCACTTCCAGGCCTGCCGCTTCGGCCTGCAAGGCAGCTATGTGACGCCGGACGGCCAGCGCCTGCGCCTGATGGATCACCTGCGCGCGCTGTTCCAGCGGCTGATGCCGGTGGCCGAGGAATTGGGCACGGGCGACATGATCGCGACGCTGCGCGACGACGCCATGCGCAGCGGCAACGACGCGCGCTGGTTGCGCAACCAGTTCCATCGCCTGCGCGACCTGCCGCTGGTGGTGGAGTCGATGTCGCAAGCCTGGCGGGGCGAATCGCCCCAGGTAGCCGCGCCGGCAGAGCCAACCGCGGTGCTGCGCCGGCGCATCCGCGCCACTTCCGAACCGATGCAACCGTTGTCGGCGGCGGAACCGGGAGTGACGGCGACGCTGCCCGAGCGTCTGCACTGAACTGAACGCGACAGTTGCAAGCCTTGCGCCCTGGCCGGGCGTCCCGCGCAGGCGGGCCGTCGGCCGGGGCGTGTCTCGTCAGGGCGTGCCGCGCTGGCGGCCGCCGATGGCGCTGACCGACAAACGGGTTTCCCCCGCGCTGCCGCGGTGAGTCGCGGCGCGCCAGGCGTGGCCGTAAGCCACTTCGATGCTCAGGGCGATGACGCCGTCGGGACGGCGTTGTGCCTCCAGCGCCGCGCACAGGCGTGCGCGCCAGTCGCGTCCGACCAGGCCGGCGCGGCGGCCGGCCGCGGGATTGCCGCCCAGGGCGCGCACGTCCTGCAGCAGCTTTTCCGGCGTGCGGTAGGTCAGGGTCAGGATCTCCTGGTCCATGACGGGGTCGGCGAAGCCGTTTTCCACCAGCAGGTCGCCGAAGTCGTGCATGTCGACGAAGGCCGGCGTGGCGGTGCGCAGGCCGGCATCATCGAGCGCCTGGCGCAACTCGCGCAGCGTCGCCGGGCCCAGACAGGAGAACATCGCCAGCCCGCCGACCTTGAGGATACGGCGCCATTCGCCCAGCACGGCGTGCGGTTCGCGGTGCCAGTGCAGGGCCAGGTTGGACCACACCAGTTCGTGCGATTCCGGCGCCAGGCCGGTGGCGGCCAGATCGGCGTTGACGAAGCCGGTGGCCGGGCCCCGACGCGCCAGTTTGCCGATCCAGGCGCCGAGTCCGGCGGGCGCGTGGCGCTTGCGGGCAATGTCCAGCAACGGTTCGCAATTGTCCAGACCGGTGTAGGCGGCCTCGGCATAGCGCTCGCGCAACAGGGCCAGGTTGTCGCCCGCGCCGCAGCCGGCGTCGAGCATGGCCTGCGGTTGCACGCGGATGTACTGCAGCCGGCCCAGCATGCGGCGGGCGACTTCGCCATACAGGAACTGGGCTTCCGACAGGTCGCCGCGGCGGGCGAATTGGCGCGGCACGTCGGCGGCGACGAGCGGTAGCGAGGGCGGGGTGGCGGGTGCGGGCAGGGACATTTCGGTCGCGCCCGGGCCGGTGCCGCGGGCGGATCATGGTTTCATGGGGGATGGCCCACATTATTGCCCATCCCGGCCGGGGACGCGGATTGTCCCTACAGGCGATGGGGCGGTGGCTGCTGGCCCGGGTGCCTTGCGATTGCCCCCTATGCGGGGCGCGCGTCGGCGGCGCCCGGATATGTGAAGGCTGCGAACTCGATCTCGCCGCCGCGTCGCAGACGCCGCCCGATCCACGCTGTCCTCGTTGCGCCCTTCGGCTGGGCCCGGACGCGCTGCATTGCGCCGCCTGCCTGGCGCGGCCGCCGGCCTTCGTGCGCACGATCGCCGCGTTCGATTACGAACCCCCCGCCGATACGCTGATCCGCCAACTCAAGACCCAGCTGCGGCTGAGCGCGGCGCCGGTGTTGGCGCGCCTGCTGGCGCATGCGGTATGGAGCGACCCGCCGCCCGCGGCGCTGCTGTTGGTGCCGGTGCCGTCCAGCCGCGCCTCGCTGCGCCGGCGCGGCCTGAACCCGGCCGGCGAGATCGCCCGTGGCCTGGCGCGGCACCTTGATTGGCCGCTGCTGCGCGGGACGTTGCTGCGGCGGCGTGAGACCCCACGGCAGACGACCCTGGGACGGCGGGCGCGGCAACAGGGCGCGCAGGGCGTGTTCCACTGCCGGCGGGACCTGTCCGGCCGCGACGTCGGCCTGGTCGATGACGTCATGACCACGGCCAGCACCGCCGATGCCGCCGCGCGCGCCTTGCTGGCGGCGGGGGCGGCCAGCGTGACCGTGCTGGTGGCGGCGCGCACGCCGCGTCCCGATTGATCCTTCGCCGCGCCGGGTCTCGGGCGCGCCGTCGGTGGTTGTCCAAATCGGCGACAATCGCTGCTGCGCGGCCGTCCCGGACCGCGCGCCTGTCAATGTCTTGCGCGCCATTTGTCATGTTCCACGTCATCCTCGTCTGTCCCGAGATTCCGCCCAACACGGGCAATGCGATCCGCTTGTGCGCCAATACCGGCGCCCAATTGCACCTGGTGCGCCCGTTGGGATTCGAGCTGGATGACGCCCGCATGCGGCGGGCGGGACTGGATTACCACGAATGGCAGCCGGTGCGGGTGCACGATTCCTTGCCGGAAGCGCTGGTGGATACCGGGGCGGCAGCCTCGCATATCTATGCATTGACGACTCACGCGCAGCGTAGCGTCGGGGACGTGCGGTTCGAAGCGGGCGACGTGTTCGTGTTCGGGCGCGAGAGCGCCGGACTGTCGGAAGTGCATCACGCGATGTTCGCGCCGCAGCAGCGGTTGCGGCTGCCGATGCGGGCGGGGCAGCGGAGCTTGAACCTGTCCAACGCGGTGGCAGTGACGGTTTTCGAAGCCTGGCGCCAGCTGGGCTACGAAGGGGGCGTCTGAGGCCCCGCTCGGCGAGCCGATTGACGGGCTCGCCGGCGTGGCTTGCCGCGCAATCAGTCGAGCGACAGGTTCAGCTTCTGGATGACCTGGTCCCAGCGCGCCTTTTCGTCCCGGATGCGGACAGTCAGGGCCTCGGGGGTGGAGGCGGCCGGCGTGAAGTATTGCAGCGCCATCTGCTTGCGGACCGTGTCGCTGTTGATGATGCGGGTCAGTTCGCTGTTCAGGCGCTCGATGATGGGCATCGGCGTTTCGGCGGGGGCCAGGATGGCGTTCCAGGAGATGGCTTCGAAATCGGGGTAGCCCTGTGAAGCCATGGTGGGGACGCCGGGCAAGGTGTCGCTGGGCTGCAGGCTGGTGACGGCGAGGATCTTGACCTTGCCGTCGCGGGTCTGGGGCACGGCGATGGCGGGGACCATGAAGCCGGCCTGGATGTCGCCGCCGATGATGGCGCTGATGACCTGCGGGAAGCCGGCGTAAGGGATGTGCGCCATGTCGATGCCGGCGCGCTCCTTGAACATTTCCATGGCCAGGTGGGCCGAGCTGCCGGGGCCGACGGAGCCGTAGTTCAGCGAGCTGCCGTGCTCCTTCACCATGCGCACGAAATCCTGCACCGAGTTCACATTCCTCAAATTGCCCGGCACGGTCAGCACGTTGGGGCTGGTGCCGACCAGCGTCACGGGCGCCAGGTCGAGCAGCGGGTCGTAGCCCAGTGTCTTCTTGTAGAGCGTGGGGGCGGTGACCAGCGGGCCGTTGATCGTGTAGAGCAGGGTGTAGCCGTCCGGCTTGGCCTGGGCGACGATGCGGGTGCCGATGTTGCCGCCCGCGCCGGGCTTGTTGTCGACGACGATGGGCTGGCCCAGCGCCTGCGACAGCGGTTCGGAGATGGTGCGCGCCAGGATATCGGGCGAGGAGCCGGGCGGGAACGGCACCACCAGATGGATGGGGCGTTCGGGCCAATCGGCGTGGGCGGCGGCGGGCAGGATGGCCGCCAGGCTCAGGCACAGGCCGCGCAGCAGGCGGCCGACCCGGAACTTGCGGGTATGCGTCATGAAGGATGTCTCCAGGGTGTCGGGCGTGGTGTTGTTATGGGGTGGAAGACCCGCGAGCGTCAGGTGTCGTCGCCGTGTTCGTCGCGGGCGTTGCGCGCCAGCAGCGCGGACACCGCCGTCATGGGCGCGACGCCCTCGAACAGGACGGCGCACACGGCTTCGGTGATGGGCAGTTCGACGTTGATGGCGCGCGCGCGCTCCAGCGCGGCGCGGGCGCAGCGCACGCCTTCGGCGGTGACGCCGCTGGCCAGGATGTCGGCCAGCTTGCGGCCGGCGCCGATTTCCAGTCCGACGCGGCGATTGCGTGATAGTTCGCCCGTCGCGGTCAGCACGAGGTCGCCCAGGCCGGTCAGGCCGGCGAAGGTTTCGGGCCGCGCGCCGAGCGCAACGCCAAAGCGGGTCATCTCGGCCAGGCCGCGGGTGATGAGCGCGGCGCGGGCATTGGTGCCCAGCGCCAGGCCGTCGCCAATGCCGCAGGCCACCGCGATGACGTTCTTGAGCGCGCCGCCCATTTCGACGCCGACCAGGTCGCTGCTGGCGTAGACGCGCAGCGCGGCGCCGTGCAGCGCCTGGGTGGTGGCGGCCCGCAAGTCGGCGTTGTCGCTGGCGACAGTGAGCGCCACCGGCAGGCCCTGGGCCACTTCACGGGCAAAGGAGGGGCCCGACAGGACGCCGCCGATGGCGTCGGGCAGGGCTTCGCGCACGATTTCATGCGGCAGCCGCGCCGTGTCGGCTTCAAAACCCTTGCAGGTCCAGACGATGGGGGTGTCGCGCAGGCCCAGGGCCGGCAGGCGGTGTGCCAGTTCGGCGCAGGTGGCGGCCAGGCCGGCCACCGGGACGCCCAGGATGATCAATCCCGCCGCGCCGTCCTGCTTGAGGCTGCGCAGGGTCGCGTCGAGATCGGAGGAAACGGTGAGGGCCTGCGGCAGCGGGATGCCGGGCAGGTAGCGCGCGTTTTCGTGGCGGGCGGCCATGTCGGCGGCCTGCGCCGGATCGCGCGCCCAGAGTACGGTGGGGTGGCGGCGGCTCGCGGCCGCCGCCAGCGCGGTGCCCCAGCTGCCCGCGCCCAGGACGGCAACGCGCAGGCTGGGCGAGGTGGGCTGGTTCATGGAGCGCCGCGGTGCGCCTTATTGGCGGGTGGCGCTGGCGGGCAGGATGATGCCCGAGTCGCTGCCGTTGCCGTTGGCATTGCTTTGCTGCTGTTGCAGTTCAGCCAGGCGTTGTTCGTACAGGGCCTGGAAGTTGACTTCGGTCAGGTGCAGCGGCGGCATCGAGGTGCGGGTGATCGCATCGGCGATGTTGGCGCGCAGGTACGGGTACAACATCGTCGGGCAGACGATGCCCAGCAGCGGGTCGAGCTGTTCTTCGGGAATGTTGGCGGCTTCGAAGATGCCGGCCTGGGTGCCTTCGACCAGGTACACGACCTTGTCATTGACACGGGTGGTGACGGTGACCGTGACCGTGGTTTCGAACACGGTTTCGGCCAGGCGCTGGCCGCCCACGGTGATGCTCACTTCGACCTGGGGGGCTTCTTGCTCCAGGAAGACGTGGGGCGCGTTCGGCATTTCCAGCGAAAGGTCTTTCAGGTAGACGCGTTGCAGATTGAACGAGGGCGCGTCGTTGCCGCCTTCTTGCTGGGTGTTTTGGTCTTGATCAGCCATGAGTGTTTCCGTTGGTGGGAGGGGCAAAAAGGGGCTTCAGCCGTTGAGCAATGGGGTCAGGCCGCCCGAGCGGTCCAGCGCCATCAGGTCGTCGCAACCGCCGACGTGGGTATCGCCGATGAAGATCTGCGGTACCGTGCGCCGGCCGGTGCGTTCGATCATGCGATCGCGCTGGCCGGGTTCGCGGTCGATCTGGATGATCTCCAGGTCGGTCACGCCGCGCTGCTCCAGCAGCGCCTTGGCGCGGGCGCAATAGGGACAATAGTCCTTGCTGTACATGACAACTTTATTCATAGGCGCTCCAGGCGGATTCTGTCGATAAGATGGGGGCGCGTCGCCCGGGTTCAACCCTTCTGGGTAACCGGCAGGCTGGCGGCCAGCCAGGCGCGCATGCCGCCCTCGAGCGGCACGACGTCGGCGAAGCCCTGCGCGCGCAGCTTGGCGGCGGCGCGGGCGGAATCACGGCCATTGTCGCAAACCACGACCAGCGGCTTGTTCTTGGGCAGCGAGGCGGCCTTTTGTTCCAGGTCGGCGGCCGGCACGCTGCGTGCCTGGGCGATGTGGCCGGCCTGGAACTGTTCAGCGGGGCGCACGTCGACCCACACGGCCTGGCGCTGGTTGACCATCTGGATGGCTTCCGTGGTGCTCACGGCCGAGCCGGTGCGGCCCTTGCGCAGGGCGGGAATGGCCAGCATGACGCCGGAAACGAGGGTTACGGCGACAATGAAGATGTTGTTTTTATCGAGCAAGAATTGCAGAAGGTCCACGGGGCATCCTGAAGTGCGGCGTCTAGCCTGGTAAGGGCGAACCCTGACGCGCCGCGCCGCGAAATTGACGGGTGCGCCGGGGCAAAATCAAGGGCAAAATCGCTCAATTATAAAATGAGCGCATTCCGCAACTTTAACCCGCGTTACACGCCTGCCAAACCATGCACAAACTCGTTCTCATGCGCCACGGCGAAAGCCAGTGGAATCTGGAAAACCGCTTCACCGGCTGGACCGACGTCGACCTGACCGAAACCGGCCGTGAACAGGCCCGCAAGGCGGGTGAACTGCTCAAGAAGGAAGGCTACACCTTCGACCTGGCCTACTCGTCGGTGCTCAAGCGCGCCATCCGCACCCTGTGGATCGCCCTGGACGCCATGGACGCCATGTATACCCCGGTGGGCGTGAACTGGCGCCTGAACGAGCGCCACTACGGCGCCCTGCAGGGGCTGAACAAGGCGGAAACCGCCGCCAAGTACGGCGACGAGCAGGTGCTGATCTGGCGCCGCGCCTACGCCATCGCGCCGGAACCCCTGTCGCTGGACGACGAGCGCCACCCGCGCTTTGACAGCCGCTACGCCAAGATCCCGGCCGACCAGTTGCCGGCCACCGAGTGCCTGAAGGACACCGTGGCGCGCGTGCTGCCGTTCTGGAACGAATCCATCGCTCCGGCCATCCGCGCCGGCCGCAAGGTGCTCATCGCGGCCCACGGCAACAGCCTGCGCGCGCTCATCAAGCACCTGGACAACGTGTCCGACGACGACATCGTCAACCTGAACATCCCCACCGGCCAGCCGCTGGTGTACGAATTGGATGATGACCTGCGTCCCATCCGCCACTATTATCTGGGCGATGCCGCCGAGATCGAGGCGGCCATGGCCGCCGTCGCGGCCCAGGGCAAGGCGAAAAAGGACTGATACATGGTGCGCAAGGCGGGATGGTTGTTGGCGGTCATGCTGGCCGGCGGAGCGCTGCCGGCGGGCGCCGCGCCCAACGATCTCGCCGGCCGCCAGTCCGAAGCCGAAAGGCAGCAGGCGCAGCTGCGCGACCGTATCGAGAACCTGCAAAAGGATATCGATACGCGCGAAGCGGCCCGCAAGGAAGCCGCCGACGCCCTGAAGCAGTCGGAATCGGCGATCTCCCGAATCAACCTGCGCCTGAAGGAACTGGCCGACGCCAACCGCCAGGCGACCACCGACCTGTCCGGCCTGGAAAAGCAGATCACCGCCCAGCAGGCTGTGCTGGCCAAGCGTCGCGTCGAACTGGCGGACCAACTGCGTACCCAGTACACCAGCGGCCTGTCGCCCTGGACAGCGCTGCTGTCGGGCGACGATCCCCAGGTGTTGGGGCGCAACCTCGGCTATCTGGACTATGTATCCCAGGCCCGTGCCCGCGCCGTCGAGGCCTTGCGGGCCGATATCGACCGCCTGGCGGCGCTGCAGGGGCGCGCTGACGCCCGCCGCGCCGAAATCGAAAAGCTGGTGGCGGAGACCTCCGAGCAGAAAACCGCCCTGGTCGCCCAGCAAAAGGAACGCGCCACGCTGCTGGCGCAGCTGGAAGGCCAGATCGCCGCCCAGCGCGCCGAAGCCAACAAATTGGGTCGTGACGACCAGCGACTCTCGCGCCTGATCACCGACCTGGACGCGGCCATCGTCAAGCAGGCCGAAGAGGCGCGCAAGGCCGAAGAGGCGCGCCGCCGCGCAGAGGAAGCCCGCAAGGCCGAGGAGGCCCGCCGCGCCGAAGAAGCCCGCAAGAAGGCCGAAGCCGAGCGCCGCGCCGAGGAGGCCCGCAGGAAGGCCGAGGCCGACCGCAAGGCGGCCGCCGACAAGGCCGCGGCCGACAATGCCCGTCGCGACCGTAACGCGCGCGAGGCCCGCGAGGCCGCCGAAGCGCGCGAACAGGTCGAGGCCGCGTCGCGCCAGGCGCGGGGGCCCGTGGCCGTGGCCGATCCCGACGCCGCTGGCCTGCGCCCCGCCGATTCGCGCCATACCCGCCTGACCGGGCAGGCCGAGGCGCCGCCCCCGGTAAAACCCGCGGATCCTCCCAAAAAGGCGGAACCCGCGGAGGCGGAATCCACTCCAACCCGAACTGCATCGGTCCAGCAGACCCCGCGCGCCGCGCCGGTAGGCGGCGGCAACGGGCTGCGCCACGGGTTGGCGGCGCCGGTGCGTGGCCAGGTGCAGGGCCGTTTCGGGGTCGATCGCCCGGACGGCGGCGTCTGGCGCGGCATCGTGCTGCGCGCGCCCGAGGGAACCCCCGTAAAGGTGGTGGCCCCCGGCACGGTGGTCTATGCCGATTGGCTGAGGGGCTTCGGCAACCTCATCATTGTGGATCATGGCCAGCAATATCTGACCGTCTATGCTTACAACCAAAGTCTGCTCAAACGGGTGGGCGATTCCGTCGCGGCGGGGGATACTATTGCTTCGGTAGGCGCAACCGGCGGCCAAGTGGAATCCGGCCTATACTTTGAAATTCGCCATCGCGGCGCTCCTGTGGATCCAGCCCAGTGGCTGGCCCAGTAAGCCAAAAACCCTCAAGGGCGAAAACCATTCGGGAAGTGTGCATGAGCACTCGCAAGTTTCGCGGTTTCGGTCTGATTGCCATCGGTGCGGTGGCAGGTGTCCTGCTCAGCGTGGGCGTCACCGCTGTCGCCCAGCGCGGCAGTCCCTTGCCGCTGGATGAACTCAGGCAACTGAGCAACGTCTTCGCCGCCATCAAGAACAACTACGTCGAGTCGGTGGACGACAAGACGCTGATCGACAATGCCATTTCCGGCATGGTGTCGAACCTGGACCCGCATTCCGCTTACCTGGATGCCGACGCCTTCCGCGAAATGCAGACGGCCACGCAGGGTGAGTTCGGCGGCCTGGGCATCGAGGTCGGCGCCGAAGACGGCTTCGTCAAGGTCATCTCGCCCATCGAGGACACCCCCGCCGCGCGCGCGGGCGTCATGGCCGGCGACCTCATCATCAAGATCGACGACACGCCCACCAAGGGCATGTCGCTGAACGACGCCGTCAAACTCATGCGCGGCGCGCCCAAGTCGCCCATCACGCTGACCATCATGCGCGCCGACCGGCCGCAGCCGATCGTCCTCAAGATCGTGCGCGACATCATCAAGGTGCGCAGCGTGCGCAGCAAGATGCTGGACAACGGCGTGGCCTACGTGCGCATCGCCCAGTTCCAGGAGAAGACCGGCGTCGACCTGGCCAAGCAGCTCAAGGACCTGGGCGCCAAGGAAGCCCCCAAGGGCCTGGTGCTCGACCTGCGCAATGACCCGGGTGGCCTGCTGACCAGCGCCATCGGCGTGTCCGGCGCGTTCCTGCCGGCCGACGCCCTGGTGGTGTCGACCGACGGCCGCACCCCTGACGCCCGCCACAAGTACCTGGCGACCCCGTCGGAATACGCCCGCGGCGAAAGCAACTACCTGTCGGGCCTGCCGGCCTGGACCAAGACCGTGCCGATGGTGGTGCTGGTCAACGTCGGTTCGGCCTCGGCTTCCGAGATCGTGGCCGGCGCGCTGCAGGACCACAAGCGCGCCAAGGTGCTGGGCAACCGCACCTTCGGCAAGGGCTCTGTGCAGGTGATCCTGCCGCTGTCGGAAACCACCGCGGTCAAGCTCACCACGTCGCGCTACTTCACGCCCAGCGGCCGTTCGATCCAGGCCACCGGCATCGAGCCCGACTACGTCGTGGCCGACACCGCCGATGGCGACCTGTTCCGGCTGCCGCGCGAAGCCGACCTGCAACGCCACCTGTCGAACCCGGGCACGGCCAACGAAGTGAAGTCCAACTCGGACCAGGACAACGTCGACGTGCCGACCAAGGTATTCGAATTCGGCGGCAAGGATGACTTCCAGCTGCAGCAGGCGATCAACCTGCTGGCCGGCAAGCCGGTGCAGAAGGGTTCGGCCCGCGCCCAGGCCAAGGCCGACGCCAAGCCCGGCGCCGGCACCGCCCAGCGCATGAAGATCACGCCGACCGGAGTCGAGCCCAGCAAGGACAAATGAACGACGAGCAACTGCTGCGCTACGCCCGCCATATCCTGCTCGACGAGCTGGGTATCGAAGGGCAGGAAAGACTGCTGGCGGCGCGAGTGCTTATCGTAGGGGCGGGTGGACTGGGGTCGCCCGCCGCGCTCTACCTGGCCACCGCCGGCGTCGGCGACATCACGCTGGCCGATGACGACGTCGTCGAACTCAGCAACCTGCAGCGCCAGATCCTGCACACCACTTCCAGCGTGGGCCGGCCCAAGGCCGAGTCCGGGCGCGACATGCTGGCGGCTTTCAATCCGCAGACCCGCGTGCATGCCCGCGTCGAGCGGCTGCAGGGCCAGGCCCTGTCCGACGCGGTGGCGCAGGCCGACCTGGTGCTGGACTGCACCGACAATTTCACCACTCGCCACGCCATCAACCGCGCCTGCGTGCAGCATCGCAAGCCGCTGGTGTCGGGCGCCGCCATCCGCTTCGACGGCCAGGTCAGCGTCTACGACCTGCGCGACCCGGACGCGCCGTGCTACCACTGCCTGTTTCCCGAGGCAGACGACGTCGAGGAAGCCAACTGCGCCACCATGGGCGTGTTCGCGCCGGTGGTCGGCATCATCGGCAGCATGCAGGCGGCCGAGGCCCTCAAGCTGTTGTCCGGCGTGGGTGAAAGCCTGTCGGGGCGGCTGCTGTGGCTGGACGTGCGCACCATGCAATGGCGCAGCGTCAACGTGCAGCGCGACCCTGAATGCGCCGTTTGCGGCGCCCGCGGGCACTGACGTCGCGTTATTCCGTCCCTCAAAAAATCCGTCGGCCATTGCCCTCGCGGACAATATTAAAGGCTTGAAATACCTGCTATAACGCCAGCCAGCCTACCGCTCAAGGGCAGGCAGCTTTGGACGTAACGGTGTGGACACAGGATTGAGCTTCAGCCTGCCCAAGTGGCGGCTGACCCGTTGGCTGACGCATTCCGGGCAGGATACGCCCGCGGATATCCGCGCCGCCCTGATCGCCAGTCTGTTCGGCACCTTGCCGATTTTCGCGGGCGGCGTCATCAACACCCTGATGATCTCCGGCGTGGTGGCCTGGCGCCGGCCCGAGCCGCTCTATCTCTCCTGGCTGATACTCGAGGTCCTGCTGGCCGTGGTGCGCGTCACCGTGCTGCGCTCGGCCCTGCGCAATGCCGCCCGCGGCGGCAACACCCACACCGACATCTACATCGTGCTGGCCCTGCTGTGGGCCTTCAGCGTCGGTTACGGGGTCTTCGTCACTTTCCTCAATCACGACTGGCTGGCCGCCACGCTGGCGGGCGTGTCCTGCGGCGCGATGGCCGGCGGCATCTGCTTTCGCAACTACGGCGCGCCACGGCTGGTGGCGGCGATGATCTTCCTGAGCCTGGGGCCGATGTGCCTGGGCGCGCTGTTCGCCGGCGAATACGTCACCGCCATCGTTTTCATCCAGATTCCGTTCTACCTGGTCAGCATGAGCATCGCCTCGCAACGGCTGCGGCGCATCCTGGTGTCCACCATGCTCGCCGAGCGCGAGAACGAACGCCGCGCCAGCCAGGACGCCCTGACCGGCCTGGCCAACCGCGCCGGGCTGGAAGCCGCGCTCGAGCGTATCTGCACCAGCGCGCGCGAGCACGACAGCGCCGCCGCGCTGTTCTACATGGACATGGATGACTTCAAGATCATCAACGACACCCATGGCCATGCCGCCGGCGACCACGTCCTGAAGACCATTGCGCAACGCATGCGTGCCATGCTGCGCGTCGATGACGTCGCCGCCCGCATCGGCGGCGATGAATTCATCGTGCTGGCCACCGGCATCGACGCCACCGCCGCGCTGCGGCTGGGCAACCACCTGCTGCATGACGCCAGCCAGCCCATCGTGCTGGCCGATGGCACCCGCGTCAGCGTCGGGCTGTCGATCGGCATTTCGATCATCTCCGGCGCCAATCGCAAGGCCCAGGCAGTGCTCGATTCCGCCGATGCCGCGCTGTACCGCGCCAAGGCGCGCGGCGGCCGCCGCTGTTCGGTGGCGGGCCTGCCGGACGCCGAGGACGTGCTCCAGGCCGGCGACGCCACCGCAGTGGCCTGAGTCGTCTCCGCACGGGGGCAAAAGCCGGCCCGCTTCATCAAAAGTTATCAGATAACCTGAAAAGTATGCGCTATACTCGATCGCTATGCTGACCAAGAGCCTGACCCTGACCGAACAGGTCGCCCGCCAGATCGCGGGCGACATCGCCCATGGGGTCTATCCCGTGGGCGCCAAGCTGCCATCCGGCCGCGTCCTGGCCGAACAGTACGGCGTCAGTGCCGCCGTCATTCGCGAAGTCACCGAACGCCTGCGCGCGCAGGGCCTGATCCAGAGCCGCCAGGGTTCGGGTTGCGTGGTGCTGGCGCGCACCGGCGCGCAGGGCTTCCAGGTGCCCGCCGATATCGCCGTCAGCCGCGAGCAATTGGCCAATGTCTACGAACTGCGCATGGAACTGGAAGGGGGCGCGGCGGCGCTGGCGGCCGAGCGCCGCGGCGCCGCCGACCTGGACGCCATGGCGCGCGCCCTGGCCGACCTGGAACGCCACCAGCACCATCCCGAACACGGGGTCGAGCATGACATCGCCTTTCACCTGGCGATCGCGGCGGCAACCCACAACCCCTTCTACCAGGACCTGCTGCAATACCTGAACCTGCAGTTGCGCCTGGCCGTCACCACCGCGCGCGCCAACAGCCGCCAGTTGGCGGGCATGACCGATGCCGTGCACCACGAGCACGTCGCCGTGTTCGAGGCCATCCGCGACCGGGATGCCCCGCGCGCGCGTCTCATGGCCGAAAGCCACCTGCGCCAGGCGGCCAGCCGCCTGCGCCTAGATTCCCTCTTTCCCGCCTCCAGGCAGACATCATGAGCACAACCGACATCGCCCAGCGCCTGGTCCAGGCCCTGGGCCCCGACACCGTCTTCACCGCCAGCGACGATATCGCGCCCTGGCTGTCCGACTGGCGCGGCCTGTACAACGGCCACGCCCAGGCGGTGGTCCGTCCGCGCACCACCGCCGAGGTCGCCGCCTGCCTGTCGCTCTGCAACGAAGCCGGCGTGCCGGTGGTGCCGCGCGGCGGCAATACCGGCCTGTGCGGCGGCGCCACGCCCGATGCCGCGCCCGCCAACGTCGTGTTGAGCCTGGACCGCATGAACGGCGTGCGCGCCATCGATACCGTCGCCAACACCATGGTCGCCGAAGCCGGCTGCATCCTCGGCAACCTGCGCCGCGCCGCGCAGGATGCCGGCCGCCTGCTGCCGTTGAGCCTGGCCGCCGAAGACTCCAGCCAGATCGGCGGCAACGTCGCCACCAATGCCGGCGGCGTCAACGTGGTGCGCTACGGCATGGCGCGCGAGCTGGTGCTGGGCCTGGAAGCGGTGCTGCCCAACGGCGAGATCTTCAACGGCCTGCGCACGCTGCGCAAGGACAATACCGGCTACGACCTCAAGCAACTGCTGATCGGCTCCGAAGGCACGCTCGGCATCATCACGGCCGTGGCGCTGCGCCTGTATCCGCGCACCGATGTGCGTTCGGTGGTGCTGGCCGCCGTCGAATCGCCGGCCCAGGCGCTGCGGCTGTTCGAGATCCTGTTCGAGCAATGCGGCGCGCGCCTGCAGGCCTTCGAGTATTTCTCCGGCGACTGCCTCGACCTGGTCCTGACCCACGCCGCGGGCGTGCAGGAACCGTTCGACCAACGCTATCCGGCCTATGTGCTGGTCGAACTGGCCGACACCACCGACGAAGCGGCGCTGACGGCGCTGCTGGAAAACGTGATCGGCACCGCGCTCGAGCGCGGCCTGTGCCTGGACGCCGCCGTCTCCGCGTCGCTGGCGCAGTTGCAGGCGCTATGGAAGCTGCGCGAGGAAATCTCCGAAGCGCAGCGCGCCGATGGCCCGCATCTGAAGCACGATGTGTCGCTGCCCATCGAGAGCATTCCCGATTTCATGGCGTCGGCCGAAGCCCGCGTGCGCGCGCTGTACCCGGACATCCGCCCCTTCATCTTCGGCCATTTCGGGGACGGCAATCTGCATTACAACCTGTCGCGCCCCGCTGGCGCCGAGCGCGGCTGGGTGGCCGAACACGGCGCCGCCATCACCGACGCGGTCCTGGACGAGGTCAACCGCTACGGCGGCAGCATCAGTGCCGAGCACGGGATCGGGCAGCTGAAGCGGGATCATTTCCTGCATAGCAAGGACGCGCTGGAGTTGCGGTTGATGCGGGAAATCAAGCGGGTCCTGGATCCCAAGGGGATCATGAATCCGGGGAAGTTGCTGTAAGAAGGGCTTGTTGGCGGGGGGAAGGCGCTTCGTAGGTCGCCCCTCGATCGGGCGGACCCGATGGCGGGCGCCCACGATAGCAGTCCGGAGCGTTCGCTCCGGACTGCTATCGTAGCCCCGCTTCCCCACGCCGCCGCCGTGCCGGGCGGCCCAAGCACGAGAACCTCCGCAACCCAAGATCAGACCAACTCCGCAAAAAAACACCACGGATAACAAAAAAGGCCTGGAGCAACGCATCCAGGCCTTTCATATCGCCCCAAGTCCACCAAACCGCCGCCATCAGCGACCAGCCCGGCAAAGGCAAAATCCGTTCAGAAGATCACTGCCGGTGGTAAACCTCGGCGCCCTTCTTCACGAACTCGATCGACTTCTCCTGCATGCCTTTTTGCAGCGCTTCCTTCTCGCTCACGCCTTGCGACGCCGCGTAGTCGCGCACGTCCTGCGTGATCTTCATGCTGCAGAAATGCGGCCCGCACATCGAGCAGAAGTGCGCCACCTTCATCGAGTCCTTCGGCAGCGTCTCGTCGTGGAACTCCTTGGCCGTGTCCGGATCCAGGCCCAGGTTGAACTGGTCGTCCCAACGGAACTCGAAGCGCGCCTTCGACAAGGCGTTGTCGCGGATCGCCGCGCCCGGATGGCCCTTGGCCAGGTCCGCCGCATGCGCCGCGATCTTGTACGTGATGATGCCGTCCTTCACGTCCTTCTTGTTCGGCAGCCCCAGGTGTTCCTTGGGCGTCACGTAACAGAGCATCGCCGTGCCGTACCAGCCGATCAGCGCCGCGCCGATGCCCGAGGTGATGTGGTCGTAGCCCGGCGCGATGTCGGTCGTCAGGGGGCCCAGCGTGTAGAACGGCGCCTCGTGGCAATGTTCCAGCTGCAGCTCCATGTTTTCCTTGATCATCTGCATCGGCACGTGGCCCGGGCCTTCGATCATCACCTGCACATCGTGCTTCCAGGCCACCTGCGTCAGCTCGCCCAGCGTCTTCAGTTCCGCGAACTGGGCTTCGTCATTGGCGTCATAGCCCGAGCCCGGGCGCAGGCCGTCGCCCAGCGAGAAGCTGACGTCGTAGGCCTTCATGATTTCGCAGATTTCCTCGAAGCGCTCGTACAGGAAGCTTTCCTTGTGGTGTGCCAGACACCACTTGGCCATGATCGAGCCGCCGCGCGAGACGATGCCCGTCATGCGGTCCGCCGTCATGGGGATGAACGGCAGGCGCACGCCGGCGTGGATCGTGAAGTAGTCCACGCCCTGTTCGGCCTGCTCGATCAGCGTGTCGCGGAAGATCTCCCAGGTCAGTTCCTCGGCCTTGCCGTCCACCTTCTCCAGCGCCTGGTAGATCGGCACCGTGCCGATCGGCACCGGCGAATTGCGGATGATCCATTCACGCGTTTCGTGGATGTGCTTGCCCGTCGACAGATCCATGACCGTGTCGCCGCCCCAGCGGATCGCCCAGGTCATCTTCTCGACTTCCTCGCCGATGCCCGAACTGACGGCCGAATTGCCGATGTTGGCGTTGATCTTGACCAGGAAATTGCGGCCGATCGCCATCGGCTCGACTTCCGGGTGGTTGATGTTGGCGGGGATGATGGCGCGGCCGCGCGCGATCTCGTCGCGCACGAATTCCGGCGTGATGGCGGCCGGGATGGCGGCGCCGAACGACTGGCCCGGGTGTTGGCGCAGCAGGCGCTTGACCATTTTCTCGCCGTCCGGACCGCTGTCGCGCAGCGTCTGCAGGTAGTGCTCGCGGCGCAGGCTTTCGCGGATCGCCACGTACTCCATTTCGGGCGTGATGATGCCGCGGCGCGCGTAGTGCATCTGCGAGACGTTGGCGCCGGCCACGGCACGGCGCGGCGGGCGTTGCAGGTCGAAGCGCATGGCCGTCAGCTTGGGATCGGTCAGGCGCTGCTTGCCGTACTCGCTGGTCGGGCCGGACAGCACTTCCGTGTCGCCGCGCTCATCGATCCAGGCGCGGCGCACTTCCGGCAGACCGCGGCGGATGTCGATCTTGACGTCGGGGTCGGTGTAGGGGCCGCTGCAATCGTAGACGGTGAGCGGCGGGTTCTTTTCGCCGCCGAACATGGTGGGCGTGTCGTCCTGCTCGATCTCGCGAAACGGTACGCGGATGTCGGGACGGGAACCGACCTCGTAGACCCGGCGGGATTTGGGCAACGGGGCGACCGCGGCCGCGTCGACTTCGGCGGTGGCGGCCAGGAATTTGGGATTGGCGTTCATGGAAAGCTCCAAGCGAATGGTTTGGAGCCGATCGGGAATGGACTCCCGCCATGCGGGCATGGCGGGAATACGGCTCCCAGCATCGGCATTATCCGTACTGGTACGAAGGGACTCTCTCAACACGTCGGGCCGTTCGGCGCGACGAGTACCCCTGCGCGAAAGCGAAGTATAGAGCCTGCCCGGCCGCCACGCGAATGCGGGTCGATGCTGCGCCGCCGCAGCGCGGTCGCCGGGACGACCTGGGGCGGCTGGTAGTACCGGTTTACATTTGGAATCAGACTGCGGAGACAGTGCCATATAGGTTCTGTACACTTTTTCTCGTCAGCCGGCGGTCCGTCCGCAGGCCCCAGTCCACTCAAGAAGGAAACGAGCATGCAACTGACCCTACGCAAATTGGCGCCCGCCCTGGTGGTCATGACCCTTGCGCTTGCGGGTTGCAAGACCGCCCCGACCAAATCCGGCGCCGCCGCCACGCCCGACGCGACGGGCCAGCAGCAGCCGTCCGCGCAGCAGCCCGCCACCGCATCGGTGGTCGAGTTCTATGTGGCCCAGACCCAGTCCGCCCCGGGCCTGGTCGAAGTGAGCCTGCCCGACGGCAAGCTGTACATGCAACAGCAGCCCGTGCTGACGCGCGCCGACCTGACCGAAGCCGCCGCGCTGGTCGATCGCCAGGGCGCCAACTTCGTCGGACTGCGTTTCTCCGAAGCCGGCGCGCGCAAGCTCAATGACGTCAGCAGCCAGAACGTCGGCAACATGCTGGCGCTGGTGATCGACCGCGAACTGATCGCCGCGCCGCGTATCGGCGAACCGCTGAACCGTGGCGTGCTCGCCTTCGGCGTGCCCTCGGCCCAGGCCGCTTCCGACATCGCCGCCAAGATCCGTGGCGAAAGCGCCCCGCCCGCCGGAGGCGCCGCGCCGGCGCCGGCGCCCGCCAAGCCCTGAGCGGCGCAGGCACAAAAAAGCCCGGCGATGCCGGGCTTTTTTTATCCCACTGACGACCGAGGGCCGGGGCGGGTCAGGACTTGCGGCCGCGTGGCTTGATGCCGCGGCGCGCCTGGGCCGATTCAATGAAGGTCTGCGTCAGCGCTTCGAGCGTGTTCCGGTCGTCCGCCGTCAGCGTATCGAACTGCGCCGGCGAGATGTTGGGATAGGGCCATGGGGCCAGCGGACGCGCGCGCCGCGTCATGCCGCGTGGCAATGGTTCGGACACGCCGGTGGCCGGCAGCGTGTCGCTCAGGTCGTAGCTTTCCATGGGCAGTTCCATGGGGCCCTTGCCCGTCTCCAGCCATTCGAGTTCCACCTTCAGGACCTGCGCCAACTTGCGCAGTGAACGGCTCGAATGCCGCAGCCCGCTCTCATAGCTGCCGATCGCGCTCTGCGACAGGCGGGCCATGCGCGCGAGGGTTTTCTGCGTGTAGCCACGCAGAAGACGGGCGTGCTTCAGTCGGTCTGAAAAAGTTTTCACGCGTCGATTGAAGCTTGCGCCGTAGGTACTTTGGTGGATATAAATATTACTTAAGTGATAACTTCGGAAAGGCAGTGCCATGCAGGAAAGAGGTTACGTCCTGGTCGTGCAACTTGGTGGAATGCCATGCAATAAGTTCGTGCATACCTTGCGCCAATTCCAGTGGGAGGTCGGTCTGTGCCGCTCCCCGGATGGGGTGTTGGCCCGCTTGCGCAACGAGCCCGCTGACGTGGTGGTGCTGCGGGGCTCGGCCGACAATCTGACTGAACTGATCGCCGCGTTGCGCCGCGCCTCACCCAGCTGCGCGGTTATCTGGCAATCGCCCGACGACTCACCCCAGGCGCGCATCGCCGCGCTCGATGCCGGCGCGCACGTTTGCGTGCCGGCGCAGGCCAACATTCCGGAATGGGATGCCGTGCTGCGCAACCAGATCCGTTGCCAGCATCCGCCCGCGGATGCCATGCCGCGCTGGCGTGTCGATGGCCGCGCCCGGATGTTGTCAGGGCCGGCGGGAGAACGCCTGCCCCTTACCAATACCGAACGCGCCTTCTTCGTCAGCCTGCTGAACGCGCCGCACCAATGCCTGCCGCGCGAGGGCTTCTTCCCCGATGCCACGCGCGACCCGATGGACGGCGCGCGGCGCGTCGACGTGTTGGTCTCGCGCCTGCGCTCCAAGGCGCGCCGGCTCAACATCGACCTGCCGGTGCTGGCGGTGCGCGGATGGGGGTATATGTTGATGCCGCAAGGGGCGCCGCCCGGCCTGGGCGCGGTCGGGCAGGACTAGGCCCCCGCTTGCCTCAAAGCACGACCAGGTTGTCGCGATGCATCAGTTCCGGATCGGTCATGCTGCCCAGGATGCGGGCGATCTGCGATGACGGCTGGCGCAGAATGCGGCGGGTATCGGCCGACGAATAATTGATCAGGCCGCGCGCGCATTCACGGCCCTGGCCGTCGACGCAGGCCACCACGTCGCCGCGGCCGAATTCGCCTTCCACATCGACCACGCCGATCGGCAGCAGGCTCTTGCCTTCGCGCAGCAATGCCTGCACGGCGCCATCGTCCAGCACCACGCGGCCACGCAGGCGCAGGTGGTCGGCCAGCCATTGCTTGCGTGCCGACCAGACCGGCAATACGGCGCGCAGTTCGCTGCCGATGCATTCGCCTTGCGCGAGGCGCGTCAGCACGTTGCGTTCGCGCCCCGAGGCGATCACGGTGTGCGCGCCGCTGTGCGCCGCGCGCTTGGCCGCCAGTACCTTGGTCAGCATGCCGCCGGTGCCGATGCCGCTGCCGGCGCCGCCAGCCATGGCTTCCAGCGCCGGATCGCCAGCCTGGACGTGGGCCATGAACTTGGCGTCCGGATTCTTGCGCGGGTCGGAGTCGTACAGGCCGCGCTGGTCGGTCAGGATGATCAGCGTGTCGGCTTCGATCAGGTTGGTGACCAGTGCGCCCAGCGTGTCGTTGTCGCCGAGCCGGATTTCGTCGGTGACCACCGTGTCGTTTTCGTTGACGATCGGCACCACGCCCAGGCGCAGCAGCGCGAACAGCGTGCTGCGTGCGTTCAGGTAGCGGTGACGGTCGGCCAGGTCTTCGTGGGTCAGCAGGATCTGCGCGGTGCGCAGGCCGTATTCGGCGAACGCCGCTTCGTAGGCCTGGCACAAGCCCATCTGGCCCACGGCGGCCGCGGCCTGCAGTTCGTGCATTACCGACGGCCGCTTGCGCCAGCCCAGGCGGGCCATGCCTTCGGCAATGGCGCCGCTGGATACCAGCACGACCTGTTTGCCCTGCTTGTGCAGCGCGGCGATCTGGGCCGCCCAGTGCGCCACGGCAGCGCGATCCAGGCCTCGGCCTTCATTGGTGACCAGCGATGAGCCGACCTTGGCGACGAGGCGCTGGGCGTGGGTGACGACGGAAACGGCGGGTGATTCGGCAGACATGATGGCGGCGGGCTGCGGCGCGAGAAAAGGCGTAATCGAACGAGATTGCGATTATGGCTTATTCATCGCCGCGCGGCGCGGCCGGCTTGTGGTCGGCGTCGCTGCGGGTGTCGTCGAAGCGCGGGTCTTCGGCGACGTAGGTGCCGTCGGCCTGGTCCTGCGCCAGCTGTTCCTTTTCGCGCTCGGCGTCCAGGTAGTCCTGCAGTGCGTAGATCAGGTCCTGGGTGCCATCGCCGGACAGGCCGGAGATGCCGAACACCGGGCCCTTCCAGTCGTACAGCTCGATGAAGCGGCGCTTGGTGTCCTCGGGATCGGCCACCATGTCCAGCTTGTTCAGCACCAGCCAGCGCGGCTTGGCGGCCAGCTCGGGATCGTAGCGGCGCAGTTCCTCGACGATGGCGCGGGCGTCGACCACGGCTTGCTCCACGGGATCGGCGTCGGGATCGGGGGTGGACACGTCCACCAGGTGCAGCAGCACGCGGGTGCGCGCCAGGTGGCGCAGGAACAGGTGGCCCAGGCCGGCGCCTTCGGAGGCGCCTTCGATCAGGCCAGGAATGTCGGCCACCACGAAGCTGCGCGACGGCGAGGTGCGCACCACGCCCAGGTTCGGGTGCAGCGTCGTGAACGGGTAGTCGGCGATCTTCGGCTTGGCGTTGGAGATGCGGGTGATCAGCGTGGACTTGCCGGCGTTGGGCAGGCCCAGCAGGCCGACGTCGGCCAGCACCTTCAGTTCCATGCGCAGGTAGCGGTGTTCGCCTTCCTTGCCGGGGGTCCATTGGCGCGGGGCGCGGTTGACGCTGGATTTGAAGTGCATGTTGCCCATGCCGCCCTGGCCGCCGGCGGCCAGCACGACCTTCTGGTCGTGGCGGTTCAGGTCGAACAGGACTTCGCCGGTCTCGGCGTCATGGATGATGGTGCCGACGGGCACGCGCAGCGTGATGTCGGGAGCGGCCGCGCCGTACTGGTCCGAGCCGCGGCCGTTTTCGCCGTTCTTGGCGCGGTGCAGGCGGGCATAGCGGAAGTCGATCAGCGTGTTGATGTTGCGATCGGCCACGGCGAAGATGCTGCCGCCGCGTCCGCCGTCGCCGCCGTCCGGGCCGCCCTTGGGAATGAATTTCTCGCGGCGAAAGCTCGCCACGCCATTGCCGCCTTTGCCGGCGACGACTTCGATGGTGGCTTCGTCTACGAATTTCATGATGTCTGCGCGTGTATGAATTAGAGGGCTGTGCCGCCGTGGCGGGGCATTGCCGGGAGGGCAGGGCGGAACAGTCCGCTCATTCTGCCTTAAAACCGCCCGGCCTCGCGGCCGGCGGGTTCGCCATCGGGTGGCGCGGGCCGCCGCGTATTCGCGGTGGCCGGGAAGGGGAAAGGTCCCCACGCGGCGCCTTCGGCTTGCTGCCCCCCCGAGGGGGCTTTTTCATCTCGAGGCGGCTCGGCGATGAAAAAGCCCTGCCGCACGCGACAGGGCTTTGCCGTTTTGGCCGGCGGCGGATCGCTGAGGCGACCGCGCCGCTGGCCGGACCGTGCGGCGTCGAGGATTACTCGGCGGCGACGATCGAAACGGTTTGCTTGTTCAACGCGCCCTTGAAGCCGAATTGAACCTTGCCGTCGACCAGCGCGAACAGGGTGTGGTCCTTGCCCATGCCGACGTTCACGCCAGCGTGGAAACGGGTGCCGCGCTGACGCACGATGATCGAACCAGCGGGAATCAGTTCGCCGCCGAAAGCCTTGACGCCCAGACGCTTCGATTCTGAGTCGCGTCCGTTTCGCGTAGAGCCGCCGCCCTTTTTCTGTGCCATGTTTAGCTCCTGCTAATGTGGTGCCGAGTCGCGTCTTAAGCCGTGATGGCTTCGATGCGGATTTCGGTGTAGTTCTGACGGTGGCCCTGACGCTTCTGATAGTGCTTGCGACGGCGCATCTTGAAGATCTTGACCTTGTCGTGGCGGCCTTGCGCAAGAACCGTTGCCTTGATCACGGCGCCGGCGACGAGGGGCGTACCAACTTTCAGTTGGTCGCCTTCGCCCACGGACAGCACTTGATCCAGGGTGATTTCTTGCCCAATGTCAGCCGGTATCTGTTCTACCTTGAGTTTTTCGCCAATGGCAACACGGTACTGCTTGCCACCGGTTTTTACGACCGCGTACATGGGGTATTCCTTAAATAGGTAAATGGGTTCATTCGCTTGCCGGCCCTGCTGGGCTGGCAGTACCTGCCTGGGGTTGCCATGATGGGGTTGCCACGATGGGTTGCCAAGGCTGGGCGTGCGTAATTCACCGACGTAATTCGGCCATCTCTGACCGAATCCGGGATATTAGCCCGCGGGCGGGGAAAAGTCAAAAAGCGCTTGCAGGCTAAGGGCTTAGGTGTGGCCTGGGCGCCGCGTCGGGGTGGCTGGCGACCAAGAAAACGGGGGCGGGGCGATTCGAAACGGGGTGGCGGACGGGGCGTCCGCGCCCCGGGCAGGGGTGTCGCTACGTCCGGCTTTGGTTCCTGACAGCCCGTATAATCGCTGGTCGAATCCCTCCGCCATGCCGGCGGCCCAGCGGTAAGAGCTGTTGTGAACGGCTCGTTTCACTCTCCGGATACGTCTTGAATCTCCCCGCGCTCATTGCCCCCATAGTTGACGATATGAAAGCCGTCGATGCGGTTATCCGCGAGCGGCTGAATTCCGATGTGGTGCTGATCCGTACGATCGGCGACTACATCATTGGCGCGGGCGGCAAGCGCATGCGCCCGGCGATGGTGCTGATGGTGGCCCGGGCCCTGGGGTATCAGGGGACGCACCACCAGTTGCTGGCCGCCGTGGTGGAATTCATCCATACCGCGACCCTGCTGCATGATGACGTGGTCGACGAGTCCGACCTGCGCCGTGGCCGGGAAACCGCCAACGCGGTGTTCGGCAACGCCGCCAGTGTGCTGGTGGGGGACTATCTGTATTCGCGTTCGTTCGAGATGATGGTCGAGGCCGACTCGATGCGCATCATGAGCATCCTGTCCGAAGCCACCACGGTCATCGCCGAGGGCGAGGTGCTGCAGTTGCTGAACGTGCACGATCCGGATGTCTCGCAGGAGCGCTACCTGCAGGTCGTGCGCTACAAGACCGCCAAGCTGTTCGAGGCCGCGGCGCAGGTCGGCGCGGTGCTGGCCGGCGCCACGCCCGAGCAGGAAGCCGCGGCCGCCGCCTACGGTCGCCACGTGGGCACGGCTTTCCAATTGGTGGACGACGTGCTCGACTACAGCGGCGACGCCGCCGCGTTGGGCAAGAACGTGGGCGACGATCTGCGCGAGGGCAAGCCCACGCTGCCGCTGATCCGCGTGATGGAAGTGGGCACGCCGGCACAGCAGCAATTGATCCGCGACGCCATCAAGACGGGCGACGCCGACTTTGCCGCCGTGGCCGCCGCCATCCAGGCGACGGACGCGTTGGAACACGCCCGCCAGGCCGCCGTGGCCGAGGCGGATCGGGCCCGCGAAGCACTTTCTGCATATCCCGTTTCCCCTTTTCTAAATTCTCTGTTAGAATTCTGCGCTTTCGCGGTGAATCGAGATCGCTAGTTGAAAACAGCACTGCAAGCGCTGCTTTGAGCAAGGTTGGAATTCACGAGGCGGGAAGGGCAAAACCTTCAAGCCGAAGCGAAAAGATGATTTGGTTGCACTGAGCGCAACGAAGTCAGCAGCTGTAGGGTGTGGGAGATGTATAAGCCCATGCCCAGACTCGGGGCGTAGCTCAGCCTGGTAGAGTACTGCGTTCGGGACGCAGGAGTCGGAGGTTCGAATCCTCTCGCCCCGACCACTTATCTGTGGTCGAATTCTTGAAGGTGTTTCCCGACACCTTTGGCTGAAAGCCGGTACCGCGCAAGCGTTGCCGGCTTTTTTGCGTGGGCACGCCGTTTGCTGGCGTGGCGCCCATGAACTCGTTTTCTCTCGCAGACGGCCCGCTCGTGGTCGCTTATCCTCGCCGCGCCCGGGCGTCCGAGCACGAAGTGGCGTCGCATGACGCCCTGGCGGCGCGCCTGGCCGCGCTGTTGGGCGGGCGCCATGTTCCCGATTACCGGCCCAGTCGCCATCGCGGCGGCCCGGTGCCGTATTACGTGCCCGACCGCTGCATCGCCGGGGCGGCGCGCGCGACCATCCTGGGTATCGCGGGCATCGCCGACCTCTATGGTGGCGTCGTGCCGCATGCCTTCGTCGCCACCAAATCCATCAGCCATGGCCTGACACTGCCGGATGCACCGGCGCCAGCGGGTTGGGTTGCCTCGCTGGCGGATGCATTGGGTGACGCGGTACTTGCCGGCTACACGGCGTTCCGCCCGGAAGACGCGCTGGCCGGTGGCCTGCGGCTGTTGCAACGCGGGCCGGTGCGGTTGAAACCTGCCGATGCGACCGCCGGGCGCGGGCAGGAGGTCGCATCGGATGCGGATGCGCTGCGGCAGGCCTTGGAGCGCCAATGCGCGCGGACGATGGGGCGGCTCGGCCTGGTGATCGAGGAAGACCTGGACGAAGTCGAAACCTGCAGCGTGGGCTGGTCCAAGGTGGGAAAAATGGAGATCGCCTATGTCGGCACGCAGTCGCTGACGCCCGACAATGCGGGCTGCCTCGTGTACGGCGGCTCGGAGCTGCGCGTGGCACGGGGCGGCTTCGATGCCTTGCGCCGGCTGGATCTCGCCGACCGTGAACGCCGGGCGATCGACCTGGCGTGCCAGTATGACGCGGCGGTATCGGCCGCCTATCCCGCGCTGATTGCTTCGCGGCGCAATTACGATGTGGCGTTTGGTCTCGGCGCCGATGGCCGGCCGCGTGCGGGCGTGCTGGAGCAATCGTGGCGCGCGGGCGGCGCCAGCATCGCGGAACTGGCCGCCATGCAGGCCTTTGCGCTCTCGTCCGCGCTGCGCGAAGTGCGCGCCGCAACCCGCGAGCGCTATGGCGCCGACGAACCGCCGCCAATCGCGCAACGCCTGGTGTTCCACGGCCACGACGCGGCGGTCGGACCCATCAGCAAGTCGGGCGGCATCCTGGAGGCGGCCGATGGCGGCGCATAGCAGTCCGCTCGCGCTCGACGTGGATGGCGTGTCGCTGGACGCCACGTTCCTCACCCCGGAAGACAAGGTGCCGGGGGTGCTGTTCATCCATGGCTGGGGCGGCAGCCAGCAGTTCGACCTGTCGCGCGCCAAGGGCATTGCCGCGCTGGGTTGCGTCTGCCTGACCTTCGATCTGCGCGGACACGCCGCCACGCAGGCGCGGCAACGCGAGGTGACGCGCGAGGACAATCTGCGCGACGTGGTGGCCGCCTATGACCGGCTGGCGCAGCATCCGTCGCTGGACTCCGGTTCGATCGCCGTGGTGGGCAGCAGCTACGGCGGTTATCTGGCGGCGCTTTTGAGTACGCTGCGTCCGGTGCGCTGGCTGGCGCTGCATGTGCCCGCCTTGTATCGTGACGACGAATGGCTGGTGCCCAAGAATCAGCTCGATCGCGAGACCCTGCGCGCCTATCGCAGCGTCTACGTCGCGCCGGAAGAGAACCGCGCGTTGAGGGCGTGCACGGCGTTCGCCGGCGACGTGCTGTTGGTCGAGGCGGAACACGACAGCTATATCCCGCATTCGACCATCATGAGCTATCGCTCCGCGTTTCGCCGATCGCACTCGTTGACGCACCGGATCATCGACGGCGCCGACCACGCGCTGACGGAAAAACCGGCGCAACGCGCCTATACCTCGATACTGGTGAACTGGGTGACCGAAATGGTCATGGGCGCCCGCATGGGCGAGGGGCGGGCGCGCTATTGAGCGGTGGCGTTAGGGTGGGTGCGCATCAGGGAAGGCCGGCAACGACGCCGGCCGTTTTCTCTCGCGGCGCGGGTCAACCCGGATAGAGATCGGCGCGGCGATGCTCCCAGGCCGGCAGGCCGGTGCGCAGCGTGACCACGCGCTGCGGGTCGAGGTCGGCCATGACGTAGCCGGTGCGGTCCGGCATGCAGGCCAGCACCGTGCCCCAGGGGTCGATGATCATGCTGCGGCCGAGGCAGGGCAGGCCCGGGCCGTCGCCGCCGATCTGGGCGGCGGCGATCACGTAGCACTGGTTCTCGATGGCGCGGGCGCGCAGCAGGGTTTCCCAATGATCGCGCCCGGTGTGCAGGTTGAAGGCCGCGGGCACCACCAGCACGTTGGCGCCGCGTGCGCGCAGCGCGCGATACAGCTCGGCGAAACGCAGGTCGTAGCAGATGCTCAGGCCCAGCGTCAGGCCCGCCGCCTCGACGGTCCGCAGGTGCGCGCCGGGCGCGAAGTCGGCGGATTCGCGGTAGGGAATGCCGTCGACCACCGCGTCGTACAGGTGGACCTTGCGGTAGGAGGCGGCGATGCTGCCGTCCGGGGCGAAGGTGACGCCGGTGTTGCCGAGCCGGTCCTGGTCCGCCAGGCGTTCATGCATCGAGCCCAGGTGGATCCAGCAAGCGTGGCGTTGCGCCAGCGCGGCGATGCGCGCCGTGACCGCGCCGGGGATCGGACTGGCGGCGGCGCGCAGCGTTGGCGTGTCGCCGCGCACATCGCTGTACTCGGGCGTGACGATCAGTTTCGCGCCGTCGTTGGCCGCCGCCGTTATCCAATGTTCCAGCGCCGCCAGGTTGGCATGGCGGTCACGGCGGCTATCGAGCTGGATGGCTGCCACTCTGATGGACATGCGGGCTCCTTGTCAGTGTGTGGGTGCCTGGGCTTTCAGGCCGAGCGCGACCGCGCGCGCGATCTGCCCCAGCAGGGTTGCGCCTTCGCCGCCCTGGAGCGTCTGCGCGGTCTGCCAGTCGGTGAAGCCGTCGGCCAGCACCGCCAGCGCCACGCTGCGGTCCGCCACGGTGAGGATGCCGGCGTCATGGCGCAGGCCCGGCAGCTGGCCGGCCTTGCTGGCCAGGTGGGCCGGCGCCGGCAGCGCGGCGCCGAAGTGGGCGCGCTCGCGCTGGTCGGCCAGCAGGTCGAGCGCGAATGTCCGCAAGGGCGGCGGCAGCATGCCGTCGCGCAGCATCCAGCAGAGCGCGGCGGTGGCGTCGCCGGCGCTGGTGTAGTTGTCGCGGCCGGCTTCGCGCGCGGCGGCGTCCATCATGCGGCGCTGCAGGCGGGTCGCCTCCAGGTCGGCGCGCTGATTCCATTGGTTGATCGCGTCGAAGCCCAACAGATCGATCAGCGCGTTGGTGGCGACGTTGTCGCTGAGGACGATCATCAGCCGCGCCAGTTCGGCCAGCGACAGGCTGGCGACGCTGGGCAACTGAGCGAGGATGCCGGTGCCCCCGGCGCGCTCGGCGCATGCTGGCAGGGCCAGCGGCTGTTCGAGCGCGTGGCGGCCGTTGGCCACCGCTTCGAGCAGCGCCAGCAGGATGGGCACCTTGATGATGCTGGCCGATGGCTGCATGCGGTCGGCGTGGCGCGCCAGCACGACGCCGCCATCCAGGTCGCGCAGGCTCAGCGAGACCCGCGCGGGCGTGGCCGCGAGCAAAGGCGTCAGCGCCGCGTCGACGTGCTGGCGCAAGGCGTCGCGGTCCAGCGCTTGCGATCCCAAGGGGAACATGGTCGATCTCCTCAGACCAGGAAGAAGAACAGGGACGAGAACAGGCAGAGGTTCACCAGGATCACCGCCCAGCCGTTGTAGAGCATGTATTTGAGCTCGCCCGAGCGCGCCAGGCCCATCTGGCCGAACATGTCCGAGGTGGGGAACGGACCGAACCAATCGATCTGCGAACTGCCCAGGATAACCGCCGTGGTGGCCGCGGGGCCGACGCCGGCGGCCGCCAGCAACGGGCCGAAGATCTTGGCGGTGAAGGTCATCTGCGCCACCGCCGCGCCGGGGATGTGGCCGATCACGTTGAACCACAGCACGATGACGCACAGCATGGCGCCGCTGATGCCGGCCAGGTGCGGCTTGGCCAGTTCCAGCACGGCGTGGTAGGCGTTGAGCTGGTCCACCAGCACCAGCACCGGGTTGAACAGCCAGAAGAGGAAGAAGATCCAGATCAGTTTGCCGGCGCCCGCGTACATCGCCTGCAGAATCGCGCGCGGACCCATGCCGCCGGCCAGCCCGGTGGTGGTGGCCAGCGCCACCATGACGATGATGGCGAAGGCATAACCCGCCTTGGCGAGCACGCCGACGATCGCCAGGAGAACGATGGTCAGGCAGAACGCCCACGCCGCCCGCACGGCGCTGCGCGAGGGGGCCGCATCGAGGTCGAAGGCGGCCGCGCCGGCGCCGGCTTCGTCGTATTGGTGGCTGGCCTCGGTCTTTTTCTGGATGCGGCCCGACATGAACCAGCCGGCCAGCAGCGTCGCCACGGCCATCGGGATGCCCGCCACCATCAGGTACTGCGGATAGCTCAGTCCGGTCAGGCCGGTCACCGTGACCACGTTGGGCGTGAAGGGGCCCAGCACCAGTCCGGCGGAGCCCGCTGTCTGGAACAGGGCGGCCACCGTGGGCGGCGACAGGCGCACGGCGGCGGCGATCGGAATGACCACCGCGGCGATGATGGCGTTGCCGCCCGCCAGGGTGCCCAGGGCGCCGCAGATCAGGGTCGACGTCACCATGATGCCCAGGCGCACGCGCACCTGGTTCGACAGGCCGATGCGGCGCACGATGGCGCGCACCATCTGTTCCGCCGCGCCGGTGCGCGCGGCGACCTCGCCCACGCCGGCGCCCAGCACAATGATCAGGCCGACCACCGCGATGAACGAGCCCAGCGATTCGGCCAGCAGCTTGCCCATGGCGATGGGCGTGGTGCCGGTCATGATGGCGCCGAGCACGATGGCGGCGATGGTGGACAGCACGATGTCCACGCCCAGCAGCGCGATGATGGCGAACACCAGCACGGGCGTCAGGCCCCACAGGCTGGCCTGGCCCGGCATGGCGTAATGGGTATAAAGCGCGATGGCCAGTCCGACCAGGAATACCACGATGGCGGCATTGCGCCGGCGCGGGTGCAGCGTGCCGCCGGCGGGCGGGCGTGGCGCCGCCGCCGTCTGTGCCAATGAGGTCATGTCTTCTCCGTCCCTATCATCTCTGTGGCCAGGCCGTGACGCGCTGCGCGTCCGGCGGTTGTCGGCCTATTGTTGTGATCCTGCCTTGCAATGTTGCAGGCATGGATGCCCAGCGGTCCAACGTCCAGGCCGCCGGGCCCCATCGGGGGGGCCTGACGCTGGACGGTGAGAGTGTGGGCGCGGCGGGCGACAGGTTCAAATGAGTGGAGCGGGTGCGGGCATAACCAAAGGTTATGCGCTCGGCGCGGTGGTATCGCCGTCAGTGACCGCGACGTCATGCCGAAACGGTTGGCGGTGAAGGGCGAAGCGCCCGTCCGCGATCGTTGGCAGGCGGTGTTCCCGGACCTGCGCCGGTCGATGGCGGCCAGGGCGGCGATGGATTCCTGGCGGGGTGCGCGCGGCAGGAGCGCGCTTGCGCGCCGGAGGGCGTGGCGCCGCTATCGCCGGGGCGCCGCCGCGCCCTCGGCCAGCATCTGGCGCAGGCGGGCGCGGCGGCGTTCGAGGTCGGCGATCTGTCGTTCGACCGAGGCCAGTCGCTGGCGTTGCACCGCGGAGGTTTCCGGGCAGGCGGCCGCGCCCTCGATCATGCGCATGCAATCGGGAAAGCCCTGGATCTCGGCAAGGCTGAAGCCGGTCGCGATCAGGCGCTGGATCTGCCGCACCTGGCCGATCGCCGCGGGCGCGAAGCTGCGGTAGCCGTTGTCGGCGCGGGTGCACATCAGCAGGCCGTGCGCGTCGTAATGGCGGATCGAGCGCAGGCTGGCGCCGGTGGCGCGGGCGAGGGCGCCGATCGACATCGGCTTGGCGGCGGGCTGGGGTGTCATGGCAAACATTCACGAAACGACCGCTTGACTCTAACACCGGTGTGACGGTTGAGACTGTGATTCCCCTTTTGTCTTCCAGGAGTCAGTTCCATGCCGGGCCGCCTGTTTTTCCGCTGCTTGCGCCACCTGCTAGTGGCCGTCGCCCTGCTGTCGACGAACGCCTTGGCGTTTGCCGACAGCCGTCAGTACACCGCCGTCGCGCCGGATGGCGTGACCCTTGCCATCCAGGAGGCCGGCGATCCGGCCGGCCCCGCCATCGTGTTCATCCACGGTCTGCTGGGCAGCCGCCTCAGCTGGGAGGCGCAATTGTCCAGCCCGTTGTTGCAGCGCTATCGCCTGATCACCTACGACCTGCGCGGCCATGGCCAGTCCGGCAAGCCGACCGCGCCGCTGGCCTACACCGACGGACGCCGCTGGGCCGACGACCTGGCGACTGTGATCGCGGCCTCGGGCGCGCGCCGGCCCGTGCTGGTGGGGTGGTCGCTGGGCGCGGCCGTGATCACCAACTACCTGGCCGCGCATGGCGACGCGGACATTGCCGGCGCGGTCTACGTCGGGGGCGTGATCGAACTGCAGGTCAGCCAGATCGCGTCGCACCCGGCGGTGTATCGCGGCATGGCGTCGGCCGACTTGAAGACGCACCTGGACGCCGAGCGCGCCTTTCTGGCGCTGTGCTTCGCGACGCAGCCGGACGCGGCCACGTTCGAACGCCTGTTGGCCAATGCCGCCCTGGCCTCGTCCGAGATGCAGGCCGCGGTGCCGGCCATGACGATCGCGGCGCGCGAAGGGTTGGGCGCGATGCACAAGCCGCTGTGGCTCATCTACGGCGCGCGCGATGCGCTGGTGCGCGCCGTGCCGTCGATGGAACGGGCCCGGCAACTGAATCCGCGCCTGCGGACCACGCTGTATGCGACAGCGGGACACGCGCCGTTCGTGGAAGAGGCCGAGCGGTTCAACCGGGACCTGGCGGCCTTCGTCGACGCGGCCGCCAGGCGCTGACGTTCGCGGTGCGCGGAGGCCGTCGGCCGCGGGCGGGCGCGGATCGGCTCAAGCGCCGGGAGACGGCGTGGATCGCTTGGTGGGCCGGGTGGGGAAGTCGCCCGGCGTGCTGCCTTCGTCGTCCACCGTGAGGCCGCCGCCGGA
Organism: Achromobacter ruhlandii; assembly: GCF_002082135.1. Taxonomy (NCBI): domain Bacteria; kingdom Pseudomonadati; phylum Pseudomonadota; class Betaproteobacteria; order Burkholderiales; family Alcaligenaceae; genus Achromobacter; species Achromobacter ruhlandii. The sequence goes on along the minus strand of NZ_CP017433.1, from coordinate 5,280,714 downwards.
AGTGATGCCGCGGGCGATTTCGTCGGCGGATTTGCCGGCAAAGCCGTGTTCGCCAGCGACGATGCGGAAGCTGTCGCCTTCCAGCGGGCTTTGCAGCGTAGCCGAGGAAAGCAGCACGCCATTCGAGCGCAGCTGGATGCGTTTGCCGACGCGGTCGCGGGTGAAGTCGGCCAGGGCCTGGCGGCTGTCGGGGTGCAGCACCACGTCGACGTAGCGCATCGACGTCTGCGGGTCGATACCGGCGGTGGCCTTCTCCGCCCGCAGGGCCACGCTTTCGGCGTGGGTTGCGGCGGAGGCCAGCAGCAGGGCGGTGCAGGCGAGGGATCGGAAAGCGGTCATGGGCGGGCTCCGGGTGGCGGGCGGATCGATGACGGCATCCTAGCCCGATCGGCGCCGGCGCATATTACGACTTGTATGCGAACGCTGACATTGCCCGCCGCCGGTCACGGTTTGGCGATTCCTGTCTGGCCGCTAATATGGCGGCTCGATGAACGCTCCCGGCCGTGACCGGCCGCCCCGAGGAAACCCACGCCATGAAACCGTCCGCCCCCTGGTTCCTGTCCTGCCTGCTGTTGGCGGGCGCCGCCCATGCGGGCTCGGCGCCGGCCGAGTTGTCGTGTGTTTCGGAAAGCGGCAAGGTGGCGCTGCGAGGCACCATCCCGTCGCCGTCGTCCGAGGAACTCAGCCTGACGCTGACGTACGGCAACGCCAAGCAGGCTTTTGATTCGGGCGATGATCCGGCCTACGTGGTGTCCGATTTCCCGCTGGGCGTGTTCACGCTGGTCGCGCCGGACGACACCTGGCCGCTGACGCTGTATGCGTTGCCGGCCACCGTTGCGGTCAAGAAGGTCGCCAACGGCGATATCGCGGGCACCTTCCAGGCCAAGCTGACCGGGCCGCGCCCGGGGGGAACGACCGCTTCGGGAATGGGCAACCCGCTCACGGCGATCCTGAATTGCGATTACCGGTATTCGCTGTAACGGCCGCTGTAGCGGCCGGCGCCCGGTAGCCGCGCCGGGGCGCGGGCCGCCCCATCGGGTAATCCCGCTACCGGGGATTTCGGCAAAATTTGTATGATGACCCTATGAATTTTGCGAGGGAGATCCGCATGCCGCAAGTCGTTTTCGTCGCCCGTGGCCGTCTCGCGGGCGGCGCCCGATGACGCCGGAAGCCCGTATCCGCGAGGAAATCTGCACGGTCGGCGCCAGCCTCTATCAACGCGGCTACACCGTCGGCGCGGCAGGCAACATCAGCGCGCGGCTCGATGACGGCTGGCTGATCACCCCCACCGATGCCTGCCTGGGCCGGCTCGATCCGGCCGAACTGGCCAAGGTCGATCTGGCCGGCAACCACGTCTCGGGCGGCAAACCGTCCAAGACCCTGGCGCTGCACCAGGGCATCTACCAGGCCGACCCGGCCACGCGCGGCGTGGTGCATACGCATTCGACTCATCTGGTGGCGTTGACGCTGGCGGGAGTCTGGCGCCAGGACGAGGTGCTGCCGCCGATCACGCCCTATCAGGTGATGAAGGTCGGCCGCATTCCCCTGATTCCCTATCGACGTCCCGGCGACCCGGCGGCGGCCGCGCAGGTGGCGGCGTTGGCCGCCCAGGTGCGTGGGGCGCTGTTCGAGCGCCTGGGGCCGGTGGTGTGGGAGCGTTCGGTGTCGCACGCCTCCTACGCGTTGGAGGAACTGGAGGAAACCGCGCGCCTGTGGCTGATGGCCCAGCCGCGCCCCGCCCCCTTGTCCGAGGCCGCCATCGACGAACTGCGCGCCGTGTTCGGTGCGCGCTACTGACCCGCGCCCACCTCAACCCGAAGGAGCCGACATGCCGCGCCTGGCCGCGAACCTGAGCATGATGTACGCGGAGCACCCGTTTCTGGAGCGATTCGCCGCCGCCGCGCGCGACGGCTTCCAGGGCGTGGAGTTCCTGTTTCCCTACGATCATCCGGCCGCGGAAATCCGCGCGCGCCTGGACAGCCACGGACTGGCGCAGGCGTTGTTCAACGCGCCGCCGGGCGACTGGGCCGGCGGCGAGCGCGGGATCGCCGCGTTGCCGGGCCGCGAGGACGAGTTCCGCCGCGGACTGGACCGGGCGCTGGAGTACGCGATGGCCTTGGGCAATCGCAGCCTGCATGTGATGGCCGGGCTGGTCCCCGCCGCGCAGGACCGCGCCGCGCATCGCCAGGTGTATCTGCGCAACCTGGAACTCGCCGCGCGCCTTGCCGCCACGGCCGGCGTGACCATCCTGATCGAGCCGATCAATCCGCGCGACATGCCGGGCTATTTCCTGACGCGCCAGGACGAGGCCCAGGCGATCCGCGCCGAAGTCGGCGCCGACAACCTGCGGGTGCAGTTCGATTGCTACCACTGCCAGATCGTCGAGGGCGACCTGGCGGTGAAGCTGCGCCGCGACATGCCGGGCATCGGCCATATCCAGATCGCCGGCGTGCCGGATCGCCACGAGCCCGACCTGGGTGAACTGAACTACCCGTATCTGCTGGCGCTGGTCGACGCGCTGGGCTACACGGGCTGGATCGGCTGCGAGTACCGGCCCGTGGGCGACACCACGGCGGGACTGGGCTGGGCCAGCCCCTATCTCGCGGGAGGCGGGCGATGAAGATACTGATCACCGGCGGCGCTGGTTTCCTGGGCCAGCGCCTGGCGCGCAAGCTGCTGGAGCAGGGCCGCCTGTCGCTGGACGGCGAGCGCGCGCCCATCACCCAGATCGACCTGCTCGACGTCACCCGGACCGATGCCATCAACGACACGCGGGTGCGGTCGATCGAAGGCGACGTCGCGGATCCGGCCTGCCTGCAGGCCCTGATCGGCGCCGATACGGCGGTGATCTTCCACCTGGCGGCCATCGTCAGCGGTCAGGCCGAATCCGATTTCGACCTGGGCATGCGCATCAACCTGGATGCCTCGCGCGCGCTGCTGGAGGCGTGCCGCCAGCGCGGCCATCGGCCGCGGGTGGTGTTCACCAGTTCGGTGGCGGTGTACGGCGGGGCGTTGCCGGAAACGGTGCGAGACGACACCGCGCTCAATCCGCAATCTTCGTATGGCACGCAAAAGGCGATCGCCGAACTGCTGCTGGCCGACTACACGCGCCGCGGCTTCGTCGACGGCCGGGCGTTGCGCCTGCCCACGATCAGCGTGCGTCCGGGCCGGCCCAACGCGGCGGCCTCGTCGTTCGCCAGCGGCATCATCCGCGAACCGCTCAACGGCGAACCGGCGACCTGCCCGGTGGCCGCCGATACGCGCCTGTGGCTGTTGTCGCCGCGCCGCGCGGTGCAGGCGCTGATCGCCGGCTGCGAGCTGGATGCGGGGGCGGTGGCGGATCGCCGGCCCATCAACCTGCCGGGGGTATCGGTGAGCGCGGCGGAGATGGTGCGGGCCTTGCGCGAAATCGCGGGCGACGCGGTGGCCGACCGAGTCGGCTGGCAGGCCGATGCGCGGGTGCAGGCCATCGTCGGCAGCTGGCCGGGGCGTTGGGATACCGCACGCGCGGCGGACCTGGGTTTGGCGGGTGACGGCGATTTCGCCGAAATCATCCGCGCCTATATCAGTGACGATTTGCGGGGGAAGGTATGAGCCAGTCCAACGAAGCGCGCGCGGTCGGCGTGATCGGCCTCGGGGCGATGGGCGCGGGCATCGCGCAGAGCCTGCGGCGCGGCGGGTGCCGGGTGCATGCCTATGACATCCGGCCCGGCGTCGCGGCGGCGTTCGCGGAACAGGGGGGCGTGGCTTGCGAGACGCTGGCGGACATGGCCGCCGCCTGCGACGTCGTGGTCAGCGTGGTGGTGAACGCGCAGCAGACCGAAAGCGTGCTGTTTGGCGAAGGCGGCATCGCCACCGCCCTGCGGCCCGGCAGCGTGTTCGTGATGTGCTCGACGGTGGACCCGGCCTGGTCGAGCGCGCTGGAGTCGCGCCTGGCCGCGCAGGGCATCCACTACCTGGACGCGCCGATCTCTGGCGGCGCCGCCAAGGCCGCCGCGGGCCAGATGACCATGATGACCGCCGGCGCCCCGGCCGCCTACGCCGCCTGCGGCAACGTGCTGGAGGCCATGGCGGGCAAGGTCTACCGCTTGGGCGAGCGCGCCGGCGCGGGCAGCAAGGTCAAGATCATCAATCAGCTGCTGGCCGGCGTGCACATCGCCGTCGCGGCCGAGGCCATGGCGTTGGGCCTGCGCGAAGGGGTCGACGCCGCCGCCTTGTACGAGGTGATCACCCACAGCGCCGGCAACAGCTGGATGTTCGAGAACCGCATGGCGCACGTGCTGGCGGGCGACTACACGCCGCTGTCGGCGGTGGATATCTTCGTGAAGGACCTGGGGCTGGTGCTGGACACCGCGCGCCACAGCAGGTTTCCGCTGCCGCTGGCGTCCACCGCGCACCAGATGTTCATGCAGGCGTCGGCTGCCGGGCACGGGCGGGAGGACGACAGCGCGGTCATCAAGATCTTTCCCGGAATCACCCTGCCGGAGTCCGCATGACGATCAAACTGGGCTGCATCGCCGACGACTTCACTGGCGCCACCGATCTGGCCAACAACCTGGTGCGCGCCGGCATGCGCACCGTGCAGGCCATCGGTGTGCCGAGCGGGCCCCTGGAGACGCCGGCGGACGCGGTGGTGGTGGCGCTTAAGACCCGCACCTTGCCCGCCGACGAGGCGGTGGCGCAATCGCTGGCGGCGCTGGCCTGGCTGCGGGCGCAGGGCGCCGGGCAGATCTATTTCAAGTATTGCTCGACCTTCGATAGCACGGCGCAGGGCAATATCGGCCCGGTGGCCGACGCGTTGATGGCGGCGCTGGAGACGGATTTCACCATCGCCACGCCGGCCTTTCCCGACAACAAGCGCACGGTGTTCAAGGGCTATCTGTTCGCCGGCGACGTGCTGCTGAATGAGTCGGGCATGCAGCATCATCCCTTGACCCCGATGACCGATCCGAACCTGGTGCGGGTGTTGTCGGCGCAGACCCGCCGCAAGGTTGGCCTGATCGACTATGCGGTGGTGGCGCGCGGCAGCGATGCGATTCGCGGCCGCATCGACGCGCTGCGAAGCGAAGGCGTGGAGATCGCCATTGTGGATGCCATCTCCAATGACGACCTGTTGGCGCTGGGGCCGGCGCTCAAGGACATGCCGCTGGTGACGGCCGGGTCGGGCGTGGCGATCGGCCTGCCCGGCAACTGGGGCCTGGCGCCGGGCGCGGCCGCCGCATTGCCGCGCGAGCCGGGCGCCCAGGCGGTGGTGGCGGGCAGTTGCTCAAGCGCGACCCAGGGCCAGGTGGCCGCGTTCATCGCGGCGGGCCGGCCGGCGCTGGCGCTTGATCCATTGCGTCTCGCCGCGGGCGACGACGTCGTGGCGCAGGCGCTGGCCTGGGCCGCGCCGCGCCTGTCCGACGGCCCGCTCTTGATCTATTCCACGGCACGGCCCGATGCCGTGCAGGCGGCGCAGGCCAGTCTGGGCGCGGCGCGCGCCGGCGCGCTGGTCGAGGAGGCCATCGCGCGGATCGCGGCGGGCCTGGCGCGGCTCGGGGTGCGGCAGTTGATCGTCGCCGGGGGCGAGACCTCGGGCGCGGTGGTGCAGGCGCTGGGGCTGACGCAACTGGCTATCGGTGAGCAGATCGATCCGGGCGTGCCGTGGTGCGCCGGCTACGCGCAGGCGGCGCAAGCGCGCATCAGCATCGCCTTGAAGTCGGGCAATTTCGGCGGCGTTGATTTCTTCACGCGGGCCTTCCATCGGGCTGCCTGATGATCAATCGCTGATTCCCGTGCCGCGCCGTTGCGCGCCGGTGCGTTCAGCGATGCGCCTGGCGCAGTCGCTTGGCGGCGTTGACCATGTGGATGCGCGCGGCTTCGCGCGCCGCTTCCACGTCCTGGCGCCGGATGGCTTCGACGATGGCTTCGTGCTCCCGCAGCACCGCGCGCATCTGGTCGGCGTGGCGCGCCTCGTTGCCGCGCGTGACGCGGGTCGCGGCTTCGAGATACTGGCTGACGAAGGCCAGGGTGGCGAGAAAATACGGATTGCCGGTGGCGCGGGCGATGCTGCGATGGAAGGCCACGTCTTGCGCGACGCCGTCGCCGCCGTTGTCGACCGCCGCGGTGATGGCGGCCAGCGCGTCGTCGATTGCGGCCATGTCGCGCTTGCCGCGCTGGGCGGCCGCCTGCGCCGCGATTTCGGTTTCCAGCGCGCGGCGCAGATCGACGACGTGCAGCACCGCGTCCAGTGAGCCCAATTCGGCCGCGTCGATGCGCAACGCGCGGTTGCCGCCCTGGCCGGTGACGAATACGCCGCTGCCCTGGCGCGCTTCGACGATGCCGTCCTGGCGCAGGCGCGACACCGCTTCGCGGATGACGGTGCGGCTGACGCCGAATTGCTCGGCCAGGCGCGTTTCGGTGGGCAGTTTTTCGCCGGGCAGCACGCGGCCCGCGTCGATCTCGGCGAGCAACTGCTTGGCCACTGTGTCGGTCAGCGAGGGAGGCGCGTGGAGTCGGGGAAAGGCCATGGCATGGGGCCGTGAGAAGAGGGCGCGGCACCGCCCCGGGACAGGGGCTTCATGATAACCCGGCGGCTCCGGCCGCCGCGCGGGCGCGGTTCAGGCAGTCGATGAAAAGCTGCGCGGCCGGCGTCGGCGGGGAGTCGGCGCGCGTCAGGATCGATACCCGCGCCGCCGGCAGTGGGTGCGCCAGCGGCAGGATGCACAAGGACGTCGGCGCCAGCACGCGGTGCAGGCCATTGCGCACGAAAAAACCCACCGCGTCGCTCTGTCCCAGGATTGCCAGGGCGATGGCGATGGACTGGCACGGGATCACATCGGCGGGCGGCGGCAGGCCGCGTTCGGCGTAGGCCAGGCGCAGCAGATTGGTGGGCGTCTGCGTATTGCCGGGCATCAGCCATAGCAGGTCGCGCAGCTCGGCCAGGTCGGTTGCGTGGCGCAGGGGATGGTCGGCGCGCGCGCCCACGGCCAGCGGTAGTGTGAACAGGGTGGTGCGGGCAAAGCCGTCGTAGATGTCGCCGTCGTATTCGGTCTGGACCACGAGGTCGTAGCGGCCCGTCTCCAGCTGTTCATGGCTGTAGGGTGGCGCCACCTCATGAAAGGCTACCGCGACGCGCGGCATGCGGGCGCGGAACGCCGCCAGCGCGGCCGGCAGTATCGGCAGCACCGACGAACTGATGGCCAGGTTGAGCGTGCCGCCCTCGCCGTCGCGCATCTGGTCGATGTCTTCCTGCGCGCGCCGCGCTTCCTGCAGGATCAGCACGGCGCGCTTGTGCAGCGCCTGGCCATAAGGCGTCAGCTCGACCCCCTTGGCGCTGCGCCGCACCAGTTCCGCGCCCAGGCTCTGTTCCAGTTCGCGCAGGCTGCGCGTGGCCGCCGGCTGGGTCACGCACAGGGCGCGGGCGGCGGCGCGGATGCTGCCATGTTCGGCGATCAGCACGAAGGCGCGCAACTGGCGCAGGTTCATCGGGGCGGGCACGGCGGGCTATAAGCAAAAGTCATCACTGCGCGAAAAATACTGTCTTTTGCGTTTCGGCGGCCATCCGTATATTCACTAGGGCCTGTTCACACTAAAAGGAGCTTTAGTGTGAACAGGCCCTAGCCACGGCTTCGGAAACACGGGCCGGCATAGAGATCGGACATCAAGGGGAAAACATGTCTATCGCCATCGCGGCCGGCGCCGGCGCGCGCAGCCTGCATACGCCATCCATGCGCCGGCGGGTCATCGCCGGCACCACCATCGGCAACGCGCTCGAATTCTTCGACTTCACGGTCTTCACCTTCCTGATGCTGGTCATCGGGCCGCTGTTCTTTCCGGCGGCCTCCAGCTACGGGCAATTGCTGCTGACCACGGCTACTTTCGGCGTCGGCTTCCTGATGCGGCCGGTGGGCGGCATGCTGATCGGCTCGTACGCCGACCGCCATGGCCGCCGCGCCGCCATGACCTTGACGCTGTGGTTGATGGGCCTGGGTTGTGCGCTGATCGCCGCCGCGCCCACCCATGCGCAGATGGGGCTGCTGGGGCCGGTGATGATGGTGCTGGCGCGGCTGATCCAAGGCTTCGCCGCCGGGGGCGAGGTCGGCGCCTCGACCACGTTGCTGGTCGAGCACGCGCCGCCGTCGCGGCGCGGGTTCTATTCCAGCTGGCAGTTTGGCAGCCAGTCCCTCGGCGTGGCGCTGGGGGCGGTAGTGGTGGGGACGCTGACCGCCGCGCTGACCGCCGAGCAGATGCAGGCCTGGGGCTGGCGCGTGCCGTTCGTGATCGGCATCCTGACGGTGCCGGTGGGCGCCTACATCCGCCGCAATCTCGAAGAGACGCTGCACGTCGATGAGCCGGATGCGCGCCGGCCGCGCGGCGGCGGCCACCAGCCGCTGCGCCGCATCTTCGCCGAGCACAAGACCGAGGTCGCCAAGGGCATCCTGCTGATGATCGGCGGCATGGTCTGCGCGCAGATCATCGGCTTCTACATGCCGTCGTACGCGCATCGCGAACTGGGGTTGCCGGCGACCTCGACCTTGTCGGCCAGCGTGGTGGTGGGCGCGGTCGGCTTCCTGTTCGCGCCGCTGGTCGGCATGCTGGCCGACCGCGTCGGGCGCAAGCGGGTGATCTTCTGGTCGCGGGTGACGACGGTGGCGGTGCTGCTGCCGTGTTTCGAATGGCTGATCGCCGCGCCCAGCAGCATGCGGCTGATGCTGGTGGTGGCGCTGCTGTCGATCCTGCTGGCGCTGCAATCCGCGCCCGGCATCACCATGCTGCCCGAACTGTTCCCGAAATCCGTGCGTACCACTGGCATGTCGGTGGTGTACGGTCTGGGGATTTCCGTGTTCGGCGGCTTCGCCCAATTCTTCGTGACCTGGCTGCTGCACGTGACCGGCAATCCCATGGCGCCCGCCTGGTACCTGATGGTGGCGGTGGCGCTTTCCACGGTGGTGTTGTTCTGGATCCGCGACCGCACCGGCGACGATATCGACAACCAGGAGGCCTGATGCAATCCGCTACGCCCTATTTTTCCCGCAGCTACGCCGAAGCGCGCGCGCGCTTCACGGCGGCGGCCCGGCCGCTGGCCGCGCAGTTCGCGTCCTATCCCGTCGCGCCCCTGGGGCGCGAGGGCGAGGCGCTGGCCACCGACGTGGCGCTGATCGGCGACAAGACAGCCACGCGCCTGCTGATCATGACTTCCGCGACCCACGGCGTGGAGGGCTTCTGTGGCTCAGGTTGCCAGCTGGCCCTGCTGGACGACGCCGAGATGCTGGAACGCGCGCGCCAGGCCGGCGTGGCGCTGTTGCTGGTGCATGCGGTGAACCCGCATGGCTTCTCGTGGATCGCGCGCACCGACGAGGGCAATGTCGACCTGAACCGCAACGCGCAGCCCTTTGACGGGCAGCCGTTGCCGGCCAATCCGGAGTACGGGCGCATCCACGAATTGCTGCTGCCCGAGCAGTGGCCGCCGTCGGACAGCAACCGCGAGCAGATCGCCGCCTACATCGCCGGAAACGGCCTGCCGGCCTTCAAGCAGGCCGTCACCCGCGGTCAATACACGCATGCCGATGGCCTGTTCTATGGCGGCGACCGCCCGGCCGCCTCGCTGTCGAACCTGCGCCGCATCCTCCAGCAGCATGCGGCCGCATACAGGCAGATCGGCTGGATCGACGTGCACACGGGGCTGGGACCGCGTGGCCATGGCGAGAAGATCTACGCGGGCCGCCGCGACGAGGCCGAAGTGGCGCGCGCGCGCCGCTGGTGGGGCACCGACATCGCCGTGCCGTACCAGGGCACGTCGGCCTCGGTGGACATTACCGGGCACCTGGCGGGCCTGATCTACCAGGCCTGCCCGGATTCGGTGCCGACGCTGATGGCGCTGGAATATGGCACGCAGCCCGCCGAGCAAGTGGTGGATGCGCTGCGTGGCCGCAATTGGCTGCGCGCGCATCCCGACGCCGCGCCGGCGCTGCGCGACCAGATCCTGCGCACGACGCTGGAAGCGTTCTATTGCGATGCGCCGGACTGGCATGGCGCGGTGCTCGGCCAGAGCCGGGTGGCGGTGCTGCAAGCCGTGCTGGGCCTGGCGGGGGACTGACACTTGCCGGCAAGGCCGATTCGCGGGAATCGGCCTTGCTTTGTCATCGAGATGTTATATCATCCTTCAGCTGGTTGTAATGATATAACATCAAAGAGGCTGAAAATGACAGGCAAGACGCAGGGAAAGCAGGGGTTTCGGGGAAGGCGTGGCATGGCGCGGGCGGGGCGGATGGGCGGCGCGCGGGCGCTCAAGCCCCTGGTCTGCTCCTTGATGCTGGCCGCGCCGGTGGCGCAGGCCGAAACCGAGGCCGATCCCTCTCGCAACCGCACACTGGCGCCGATCACGGTGTCGGCCAATCCGCTGGGCCTGGACCTGAACAGCACCATGCTGCCGGCTTCCGTGCTGGAAGGCGATGAACTGGTCGAGCGCCGCGCCGGTACGCTGGGCGAGACCCTCAAGAGCCTGCCGGGCGTGAACAGCGATACCTTTGGCGGCGGCGCCAGCCGCCCGGTGATCCGTGGCCAGACCGCGCCGCGCGTGAAGGTGCTGTCCGACGGCTCCGAGGTGATGGACGCGTCCGGTATTTCGCCGGACCACGCGGTGACGGTGGAACCCCTGCTGGCCGAGCGCATCGAGGTGCTGCGCGGCCCGGCCACGCTGTTGTACGGCGGCGGCGCGATTGGTGGCGTGGTGAATGTGGTGGACAAGAAGGTGCCCACCGCCGTGCCGGAGAAGGGCGTGGAGATGGAAGCCGAGTTGCGCGGCGCCACCGGCACCAAGGAGCGCGCCGGCGCCGTGGGCATCACCGCCGGCGAAGGCCAGTTCGCCGTGCGGGTCGAGGGCATGAAGCGGCGCACCAGCGACTACGACGTGCCGGACTGGCCCGGCGGCAAGCTGGCCGGGTCGTATAGCGAGTCCACGCAGGGCACGGTCGGGATGTCGTGGATCACGCCGCGCGGCTACGTCGGCCTGGCTTTCACGCACCTGGAAAGCAAGTATGGCCTGCCCGGCCATAATCACGAGTACGAAGGCTGCCATCCGCACGGCACCCACCTGCATTGCGGCGGCCACGACCATGACCATGATCATGGCGACGAAGACGAGGAAGGCCACGACCATGATCACGGCCACGAACACGGCGGCGTGCCCTACGTCAAGCTGCGCAGCAACCGCCTGGACCTGCGCGCCGAATACCAGGACCCGTTCGCCGGCTTCGAGAAGATCCGCGTGCGCGGCGGCCTGACCGATTACCAGCATGAGGAAATCGAGGGCGGCCAGGTGGGCACCCGCTTCAAGAACAAGGGCTACGACCTGCGCGTGGAGCTGCAGCACAAGCCGGTGGCTGGCTGGCGCGGCGTGATCGGCCTGCAGAATGCCTACAGCGACTTCCGCGCCGATGGCGAGGAAGCCTTCCTGCCGCGCAGCCGCACCCGTTCGAACGGTTTGTTCGTGCTGGAGGAATACCAGTTGAACGACTGGCGTTTCGAAGTCGGCGCGCGCCAGGACTGGCAGCGCATCGCGCCGTCTGGCGGCGCTTCGCGCAGCAGCCTGTCGGGCACCTCGCTGTCGGCCGCGGCCATCTGGGACTTCGCGCCGCAGTATTCGGTGGCCCTGTCGCTGTCGCGCTCGCAGCGCTTGCCGACCGCCCAGGAGCTGTATGCCGATGGCGTGCACCTGGCCACCAATACCTATGAGCTGGGCAACTCGGGCCTGGGCCGCGAGACCTCGCGCAACATCGACCTGACGCTGCGCAAGCACTCGGGCGACACGACGTTCTCGGCCAGCGTGTTCCACAACAAGGTCAAGAACTACATCTACGCCAACACGCTGGACCGTTACGAGGATTTCCGCCTGATCGAATACACCCAGCGCGACGCCGAGTTCACCGGGGTGGAAGGCGAGCTGCGGCACCAGTTCACGCCGGTGTTCTCGGCGGCGGTGTTCGGCGACTACGTGCGCGGCAAGCTGACCGGCGGCGACGGCAACCTGCCGCGCATCCCGGCGGCGCGCGCCGGCCTGCGCGGCAACGTCAAGTGGCAGCAGTGGTCGGGCGGCGTCGAGTACGCCCGCGTGTTCTCGCAAAAGGACATCGCCGCGTACGAAAGCAGCACGCCGGGCTACAACCTGGTCAATGCGGTGGTGGCGTACCGCGGCCGCTACGGCGCCACGGGTTACGAGGTCTACCTGCGCGGCACCAACCTGCTGAACAACCTGGCCTACAACCATGCCTCGTTCATCTCGTCGGTGGCGCCGCTGCCCGGACGCAGCGTGATGCTGGGGATGCGCCTGACCTACTGAGGGGAACCGGCGCGACCGGGCTTCGCGGGCGGGCGGATGTGCTAAGTTCCAGCCATGCCGCCCGCCCCGGAGTCCGCCATGCTGAAGTTCGCCGCCAACCTGTCGATGATGTACCCGGAACATGCGTTCCTGGACCGCTACGCGGCCGCCGCGGCCGATGGCTTCGCGGGCGTGGAATGCATGTTTCCCTATGAGGCGCCGGCCGCCTTCGTGCGTGAGCGCATGGATGGCGCCGGCGTGTCGCAGGTGTTGTTCAATGCGCCGCCGGGGGTGAGCGCGCGCGGCGAACGCGGGCTGGCCGCGCTGCCGGGCCGCCAGGACGAATTCCGCGCCGGTATCGAACAGGCGCTGGGTTATGCCACCGCATTGGCCTGTGCCCGGGTGCACGTGATGGCCGGCGTCGCCCCCGATGGCGTCTCGCGCGACGCCATGCTGGACTGCTACCGCGAGAATCTCGACTGGGCCGCGCGCCAGGCGCGCTCGGCCGGCGTGACCGTGCTGATCGAGCCCATCAACACGCGCGACATTCCCGGCTATTTCCTCAATCGCCAGGACCAGGCCCACGAGGTGGTGCAGGCGGTCAACGCGCCCAACCTGAAAGTGCAGATGGACCTTTACCACTGCCAGATCGTCGAGGGCGACGTCACCGCGAAACTGCGCCAGTACCTGCCCACGGGGCGGGTCGGGCACCTGCAGATCGCCGGGGTGCCGCTGCGGCAGGAGCCCGATCGCGGCGAACTGGATTACGGCTGGATCTTCTCGGTGCTGCGCGAACTGGACTACGCGGGCTGGATCGGTTGCGAATACCGTCCGGCGGCGGGCACCTCCGCCGGCCTGCGTTGGCTGGCCGCGGCCCGCGCCTGAGCGGCGGGCGGCGCTTGGCCATGAACCTTTTGCCATGATCGCCGCGCATGCCGTGCTCGCCGCTGCGTGAAAATATAGTTAATATGTTAATTAAATCAAGAATTCCGGGAGACAACCGCATGTCCAGAAGAGGTTTCATCCGCTGCGCGCTGGGAACCTTGGCCGCCGCCGCATTCGCCACGAGCGCCATGCCCGCGCTGGCTGGCGAATTTCCCGATCATCCGATCCGCTGGCTGGTGCCGTTCAGCGCGGGCGGCGGCAGCGACCTGGCCACCCGCATCGTTGCCAGGCACGTCAGCCAGACGTTGGGCCAGCCGGTGGTGGTGGAGAACCGTCCGGGCGCCGCCACCATCGTCGCCGCCCAGGAAACCGCGCGCGCCGCGCCCGATGGCTACACGCTGATGACCGCCGGCATGAGCACGCTGGCGCTCAATCCGTGGCTCTACAAGCAATTGCCGTACGACCCATGGAAGGACCTGAAGCCGGTCTCGACGCTGGTGGCGCTGCCCATCGTGCTGGTGGCCTCGCCGGCCTCCGAGCTGAAGAACATGCCCGAAGTGATGGCGTACCTGTCCGACGACAAGAAGGCCAGCTACGCCTCGCTGGGCGTGGGCAGCCCGCACCATCTGGCGATGGAGTTGTTCCTGTCGATGTTCGGCGCCAAGGCCACGGCGATTCCCTACAAGGGCACGCCGCCGGCGTTGCAGGACGTGGCGGCGGGCGTGGTGCCGCTGATGATGGCCGACATGGCGGCCGCGCGGCCGTTGATCCAGGCGGGCAAGCTGCGCGCCATCGCGGTGCCGGCAAACGAGCGCTCGGAACAACTGCCCGACGTGCCCACCTTCGGCGAGGCCGGCGGCCCGCCGCTGGAAGCGACCGCCTGGCAGGGCGTGGTGGCGCCGGCGCGCACGCCCAAGGCGGTGGTCGACAAGCTCAGCGGCGCGATCCAGGCGGCGTTGAAGTCGCCCGAGGTGATCACGCAGCTCAAGCTGCAGGGCATGGAGCCGATGGGCAGCTCGTCGAACGATTTCTTCGACTACGCGCATCGTGAATACGAGAACTGGGGCGCGGTGATCCGCCAGAAGAATATCTCGGTGGATTGAGCGGCGGGCGATGGCCGCGCCGTTCGTGTGCCGTGGGCAAGGCCCCTTCGGCGGGCGCTGCCTGGCCGCCCGGGTCTTGCCGGCAGCCGTCCGCGGCGGCGCGATGAGGCTGACTGCGCAGCAATCGCCTAGTTCGCCGCCGCGCGCTTTTGCCGCCGCGCGGTGGCGGCGCAGCCGGCCGAGGCGATGATGATGCCGCAGATCGCCAGCCACTGCGTGCCGGACAGGTGTTCGTTCAGCACGATGACGCCGGCCAGCGCGCCCATGGCGGGCTCCATGCTCAGCAGCACGCCAAAGGTCTTCTGCGGCAGGCGCCGCAACGCCACCATCTCCAGCGAATAGGGCAGGGCGCTCGACAGGATGCCGACCGCCACCCCGGCCAGGATCAGCTTGGGATCCAGCAGCGCCATGCCGGCGTGGGCCGCGCCCACCGGCAGCGCCACCATGGTGGCCGCCAGCAGGCCCAGCGAGGTCGCCTGGCCGCCGTGCACGTTGCCAGCCATCTTGCCGAAGATGATGTACAGCGCCCAGCACACCGCCGCGCCCAGCGCATAAGCGATCCCGACGGGATCGAGGTCGTGCATCGACTGGCCGGTCGGGATCAGCAGCACCAGCCCGGCCAGCGCGCAGGCGATCCAGACGAAGTCGATGGCGCGCCGCGACAGCACCACCGCCAGGGTCAGCGGCCCGGTGAATTCGATGGCGATCGCCACGCCCAGCGGCAGGGTGCGCAGCGCCATGTAGAACAGCAGGTTCATGCAGGCCAGCGTCACGCCGTACAGCGCGATCTTGGCGGCGTTGCGCGCGGTCAGCGGAAAGCGCCATGGGCGCCAGAACGCGATGAGGATGATGGCGCCGATGACGATGCGATAGGCCGTCGTGCCTTGCGCGCCCACCTCGGGAAACAACGACTTGGCGAACGACGTGCCGACGCACAGCGAGGCCATGGCGCCGATCAGCGACAGGGTCGGCATCAGGGTGGAGGCGGAGGCATCGCGTCCGGAGGGAAGGGTGGCGGCGGTCATGGTGCTGCGTCTGCGGAAAGAATCAGGGGTTCAAGGTCAGGCCGGTGGAGTAGAGCACGTACAGGGCAAGCGCCAGCATGATCGCGCCCAGCAGTCCTTGCTGCATGCGCAGGAACCACGGGTTGCGACCGACCCAGCCGCGGATGCGCGACGCGCCGTAGGCAAAGCAGCTGCCATACGGCAGGCTCAACGCCTTCATGGTCACGCCCAGCACCAGCATCTGGATCCACACCGGGCCGTTGTCCGGCGTGGTGAACTGCGGCAGGAAGGCGATCATGAACAGCAGCACCTTCGGGTTCAGCAGATTGGTCATGAAGCCCTGCCAGAACGCGTCGCGCGCCTCGCCGGGCCGCGCGGCCAGGGACACGTCGGCGTCGCGGGCGCAGCGCAGCATGGCCTTGATGCCCAGGTAGCCCAGGTACAGGCCGCCCGCCGCCTTGATCGCCAGGAACAGCGTGGGAAACGCCTGCAGCACCGAGGCCAGTCCCAGCACCACGGCCGGCACCTGGATGAAACCCGCCGCCACATTGCCCAGCACGCTATGGAACGCCGGCCGGAATCCCTGGGTCATGCCTCGCGACAGCGTCAGCGCCATGTCCGGGCCGGGAGTGAGTTTCAACGCCGCGTCGGCGGCCAGGAAGAGCAGGAAAAGCTGGAGTGACGGCATGGGAATCGGGCTGCGCCTGGTCGCGAGGGCGGCCAGAGGGTTCCCAGTGTAAGCAAGGCGGGTGATTAATTCCTGCAGCCGGCGGTGCGCAAATGAAGTTTCCCGTCGAATTTGGGGGCGGGTCGTGCGGCGCGCCCGTTTAGAATCAGCCTACAGGCCCGCGCGGCCTGGACCGCCGCGGCGCCGAGACCCCCATGGAACTAGACGATTTCGACCTTCAGATCCTGCAAAGCCTGCAGGAAGACAACCAGCGCACCAGCCAGGAGGTGGCCGAGCGCGTGAACCTGTCGCCGGTATCGTGCCTGCGGCGCATGAAGCGGCTGCGCGAGTCCGGAGCGGTGCTGGGCGATGTGTCGGTGGTGGACCCGGCGGCGGTGGGGCGCGACATCATGATGGTGGTGTTGGTGTCGCTCGAGAGCGAGCGCGCCGATAAGCTGGACACCTTCAAGCGCGCGATGCGCAACGCGCCGGAGATCATGCAGTGCTTGGCGGTCACGGGCGAAGTGGATTTCGTCGTCACCATGACCGTGCGGGACATGGCGGAGTACGACGCCTTCGCGCAGCGCCACTTCTGGGGCGATCCCAATGTGAAGCGCTTTTCGACGCTGGTGGTGATGAACCGCGTCAAGTACGGACTGGCGGTGCCAACCACGCATCCGGGCCAGGCATAGCGGGCTCGCCGCCGATTGCGCGCCCCGCGCCGGCGGCGCTAGACTGGCCGCCACCCCCTTTTTCCCATGTCTCACCGCCATGGCATTGCATAGCTGGCTCATCTACCTGGTTGCCGTGATCGGCCTGTCGATCACTCCCGGCCCCAACACCTTGCTGGCGCTGACCCACGGCGCGCTGCACGGGCATCGCAAGGCGCTGTGCACCATCGCTGGCGGCGCGGTCGGCTTCATTGCGCTGATCGCCTTGTCGATGCTGGGCATCAGTGCATTGCTCAAGGCCTGGGGGCCGGCGCTGACGGTGCTGAAGTGGGCCGGCGGCGCCTATCTGGTCTGGCTCGGCATCCAGCTGTGGCGCTCGCCCGGCGTGCAACTGCGTCCGGCGCCCGACATGCCGCGGCTGCGCGGCACGCGCATGTTCAGCCAGGGTTTTCTGTCGGCGATCGCCAATCCCAAGGCGCTGCTGTTCTACGGCGCGTTCCTGCCGCAATTCATCGATCCGGGGCGCAGCCTGTTGACGCAATTCGTGATCATGGCCGCGACCTTCGTGGCCATCGAGTTCGTGGTGGAGTACGTGTTGGCGCGCCTGGCGCACCGCGTGCGGCCGTGGCTGGAGCGCGCGGGGCGGCGCTTCAACAAGGTGTGCGGGGGATTGTTCGCGGCGATGGGGGCGGCGTTGCCGGGGTCTTGATCATCGTGCATTGCCGGGCGCCGGCCGGCGCTGCGATGGCGGGCTCGCACCACAACCCTGCGCCGCGGGCCTGCGCCACCAACCGGCACCACCACCGGCACCACCAACCCGCGCATTACAGACCCGCGCATTACAGACCCGCGCATTACAGACCTGCATCACAAACCGGCCCCACAATGCAAAAGCCCGACTCCAAGGAGCCGGGCTTTTTAATTCTGGTGGCCTGGGGCGGAATCGAACCACCGACACGCGGATTTTCAATCCGCTGCTCTACCAACTGAGCTACCAGGCCAACGAAGTCCGCAACTATACACAATTTTTTGGACTTGTGCCAGTCGCCTCGAAAAAAGTTTGAAGAATTTCCGGGGCGCCTTCCAATGTGGAAAGGGGCAAGGGGCGCATACTACCGCAAACGGCCATTGCATGGGGGCGATGCAAGGTCACGTGGCGGGGCGACACGGGTCGCGAGGGGTGCGACGCAGGGTCGCGGTCGGGACGCCAAATGGCGTGGGGATAACCCGCGGGAGTATAATCATGGCCGGTCCGCTGTTACATGCACGCTGCACCGCATGGGCTTTGCGGGGACCACAGCTCTAATACTCACGGCCTTGTCCTTTACATGTCGGTAGCTGTCCTAGCCTTCGGTCTGAATCACACGTCCGCGCCGGTGTCGGTTCGCGAACGCGTGTCCATGCCCGTCGATCTGGTCAAGCCGGCGCTGGAAGGCCTGCGCTCGGCGTTCGGCGGGTCGGTGCGCGAAGCCGCCATCCTGTCGACCTGCAACCGCACCGAAATCTATTGCGCCGCCGACGGCCACGTGGCCGACCAGCTGCCCGCGTGGCTGGCCGAGCACAACCGGCTGGACGCCGGCACGCTGCGCCCGCATCTGTACCGTCACCAGCAGGACGACGCCGTGCGCCACGCCTTCCGCGTGGCCAGCGGGCTCGATTCCATGGTGCTGGGCGAAACCCAGATCGTCGGCCAGATGAAGGACGCCGTGCGCGCGGCTGGCGAAGCCGGTTCGCTCGGCACGCTGCTGCACCAGATGTTCCAGCGCACCTTCTCGGTGGCCAAGGAAGTCCGCTCGCAGACCGCCATCGGCGCGCAGTCGGTGTCCATGGCCGCCGCCGCGGTGCGCCTGGCCGAACGCGTGTTCGGCAACCTGGACCAGGCCCGCACGCTGTTCATCGGCGCGGGCGAAATGATCGAGCTGTGCGCCACCCACTTCGCCGCGCAGCGTCCGCGCAGCATGGTGGTGGCCAATCGCACGGCCGAGCGCGCCGAGCTGCTGGCTAACCGGTTCTCGGCCAGCACCATGAAGCTGTCGGACCTGACCGACCGCCTGTCCGAATTCGACGTGGTCGTCTCCTGTACGGCCAGCTCCCTGCCCATCCTCGGTTTGGGGATGGTGGAACGGGCCACGCGTCTGCGCCGCCACCGCCCCATGGTGATGATCGACCTGGCCGTGCCGCGCGACATCGAACCCGAGGTCGGCCGCCTGGACGACGTCTACCTGTATTCCGTCGATGACCTGGGCCGCCTGGTCCAGACCGGCACCGACGCCCGCCGCGCCGCCGTGGTGCAGGCCGAGGCCATCATCGAAACCCGCGTCCAGGGCTTCATGCACTGGATGCAATCGCGCGAAGTGGTGCCCGTCATCCGCGACCTGCACCAGGCCGCCGAAGATGTCAGCGCCGCCGAACTCGAACGCGCCCGCCGCCTGCTGGCGCGCGGCGAATCGCCGGAAGCCGTGCTGGAGCAGCTGGCCCACGGCCTGACCCAGAAATACCTGCATGGCCCGCTGGCGGCGTTGAACCGCAGCGAAGGCGAGGACCGCAAGCAGCTGCTTGCCTGGATGCCGCGCCTGTTCCCCGGCCGCGACTCGCGCCGTTAGCGGCGCTGCCTCCGCCCCGCCTTGCGGCGGGCGCTCGTTGCGGGCGCCCGCCATTTCCGTTTTCCCTTGCTGAATTCCCATCATGAAATCTTCCATGCGCAGCCGGCTGGAGCATCTGTGTCACCGCCTGATCGAGGTGGACGCGCTGCTGGCCGAACCGGAGACCGCGGCCGACATGGACCGCTTCCGCAAGCTTTCGCGCGAGCGCGCCGAGCTGGAGCCGGTGGTCGAGGCGTTCACCGCCTTCGTGCGCGGCGAGGAAGACCTGGCGACCGCGCAGGAGATGCTGTCCGATCCCGAGCTGAAGGCGATGGCCGAGGACGAGATCAAGAGCGGCCGCGTCAAGCTGGAATCGCTGGAAGCGGCGCTGCAATTGCTGCTGCTGCCGCGCGACCCCAATGACGGCCGCAGCGTGTTCCTGGAAATCCGCGCCGGCACCGGCGGCGACGAAAGCGCGCTGTTCTCGGGCGACCTGCTGCGCATGTACACGCGCTACGCCGAACAGCGCGGCTGGCGCGTCGAGTTGATGTCGGAAAGCCCGTCGGAGTTAGGCGGCTACAAGGAAGTGATCGCGCGCATCGAAGGCGACGGCGCCTATGGCCGCCTGAAATTCGAATCGGGCGCGCACCGCGTGCAGCGCGTGCCCGCCACCGAGGCGCAGGGCCGCATCCACACCTCGGCCTGCACGGTGGCCATCATGGCCGAAGCCGACGAGATGTCGGAGATCGTCATCAACCCGAGCGACCTGCGCATCGACACCTTCCGCGCCAGCGGCGCCGGCGGCCAGCACATCAACAAGACCGATTCGGCCGTGCGCATCACGCACTTGCCGACCGGGCTGGTGGTGGAATGCCAGGACGACCGTTCGCAGCACCGCAACAAGGACAAGGCCATGCAGGTGCTGGCCGCGCGCCTGAAGGACAAGGAAACGCGCGAGCGCCAGAGCAAGGAAGCGGCCGAGCGCAAGAGCCTGATCGGCTCCGGCGACCGTTCCGAGCGTATCCGCACCTACAACTTCCCGCAGGGCCGCGTCACTGACCATCGCATCAACCTGACGCTGTACAAGCTGCAGCAGATCATGGAAGGCGATCTGGAGGAGCTGACCGGCGCCCTGATCGCCGAGCACCAGGCCGAGCAGCTGGCGGCGCTGGGCGACGATATCTGAGCGGCTGGCGGGCCCCTTCGGCGATCACCCTTCGACCACCATGACGACCCAGCTCAAGAGCCTGTTGCTGGACACGCGCCTGCCCCGGCTCGAGGTGCGCATGCTGCTCGAGCACGTGCTGGCCAAGCCGCGCGCCTGGCTGCTGGCGCATGACACCGATCCGCTGACGCCGGAAACGGCCGCGGCCTACGAGGCGCTGGCGCAGCGCCGCCTGGCCGGCGAGCCGATGGCCTATCTGCTGGGCCAGCGCGAGTTCATGGGGCACATGTTCCGCGTCACGCCGGACGTGCTGATCCCGCGCCCGGACACCGAGGTGCTGGTGGAAACCGCGCTGGAATGCGTGGCCGGACAGTCCGCGCCCGCCGTGCTGGACCTGGGCACGGGCAGCGGCGCCATCGCCATCTCGATCGCCCTGGCGCGTCGTGATGCCCGCGTGATGGCCAGCGACGTCAGCGCCGCCGCGCTGGCCGTGGCCGCGGGCAATGCCTGGGAGCTGACGGCCTCGGTGCGCTTCGTCGAGGGCAGCTGGTACGACGCGGTGCCGGCAGGCGAGGGCTTCGACCTGATCGTGTCCAACCCGCCCTATGTCGCCAGCGACGATCCGCACCTGGGGCAGGGCGACGTGCGCTTCGAGCCGCGTGGCGCGTTGACCGACGGCGCCGATGGCCTGGAAGACCTGCGCCGCATCGTGGCCGGCGCCCATCGCCACCTGAAGGCGGGGGGCGCGCTGTGGATGGAGCACGGTTGGGACCAGGCCGAGGCCGTGCGCGGCCTGCTGGCCGCCGCGGGCTTCACGGACGTGCACAGCCGGCGCGACCTGGCCGCTATCGAGCGCATTTCCGGCGGACGCTGGCCGGGGCGCGGTTGACGCCGGGCCGGCGATTTGTAACCGGCTGCCGCGCCGCAAGCGGCCGATTCCCGGGGCCGGCCCCGGGGTATCCGGGACGAAATCCCGCCTGTACCTATAATTGGCGTATTCCGTTATGCCTCCTGTCCAAGAGACCACCATGAGCGACGTTCAAGAATTCATCCGCGAAACCGTGACCCAGCACCCCGTCGTGCTGTTCATGAAGGGCACCGCCCAATTCCCGCAATGCGGCTTTTCCGGCAAGGCCATCCAGATCCTCAAGAGCTGTGGCGTCAAGAAGCTGGTCACCGTGAATGTGCTGGAGGACGACGAAGTCCGCCAGGGCATCAAGGAATTCTCGAACTGGCCCACCATTCCGCAGCTGTACGTGGCCGGCGAATTCATCGGCGGTTCGGACATCATGAATGAGATGAACGAGTCGGGCGAGCTCAAGACCCTGCTGGAGCAATCCGGCGCCACGGCCTGATTCCATGCGGCGACTGGTCGTCGGCATCACGGGGGCCACCGGCTCCCTGTACGCGGTGCGCATGCTGCAGGCGCTGCGCGGCGTGGACGACGTCGAGACGCACCTCGTGGTGTCGGCCTCGGGCGTGCTGAACATCAAGCACGAACTCGATGTCAGCCGCCATGATGTCTACGCGCTGGCCGACCACGTGCACAGCGTGCGCGATGTGGGCGCCACGCTGGCCAGCGGCGCGTTCCAGACGGCCGGCATGGTCATCGTGCCGTGCTCGATGCGCACGCTGGCGGCCGTGGCCCATGGCCTCTCCGATAACCTCATCACGCGCGCGGCCGACGTTACGCTCAAGGAGCGCCGCCGCCTGGTGATGATGGTGCGCGAAACGCCATTCAACCTGGCGCACCTGCGCAACATGACCGCCGTCACCGAGATGGGCGGCATCGTGTTTCCGCCGCTGCCGGCGTTCTATCACCGGCCGGCCAGCATCGAGGAGATGGTGGACCACACCGTGGCCCGGGTGCTGGAGCTGTTCGACATCCATGTGCCCGGTCCGCACTGGGAAGGCATGAAATAGGCGCCGTCGCGGCCCACGGGCCGTGAAGGTCAAACGCCCCGGGGATTTCCCGGGGCGTTTTCGTTTTTGCCTTGCGCGTGGTTGCCGTGGTTCAGCGCGCCGCGATCACGCCACCAGCCCCAGGCCGTTCAGGGCCGCCAGGTTCTCCGGCCAGCGGCGCGCGCGGGCGTTCTGCAGTTCGATGCGGGCCCAGGCCATCCAGCCGGCCCACTCGATGCGCTTGTCCCACGCGGTGCCCCAGGCCTGCAAGGCAGCCAGGCCGGCGGCCGCGTGGCCTTCGGCGGCCTCGAAGTCGCCCGCCGTCAGCGCCAGTTGCGCCAGCAGCAGGCGCGGCTCGGCGACCCACGGGTTGTGCGCCACCGCGGCTTCCAGCATGTGGCGCGCCGTGTCCATTTTGGTCTGCGGATGCATGCGGGTGACGACCTGCCAGTACAGCGCGCTGGCGGCGGCCTCGTCGCGCGGGCTGAGCGTGGCGCGGCAATGGTCGAAGGCCGGCGGCAGCGGGATGCCGGTATCGGCCGGCAGCGCCGACAGCGGCGCCAGCAGGTGCGACAGCATCGACAGGATGTTCGACGGCGGCTTCAGCGGGCCAGGCCACAGCGAGGCGGCCCAGTGTGATTTGAGGTCGCGGCGCTGCTGCTGCGGATAGCCGGCGAAGATCTCGTCCTGCCAGCTGTGCCACTGTTCGCCGATGTCGGCGGCCGACACCACGATGAAGGCGGCGACCTGGCGCGGCGTGAAGGTGAAGACCTGGCCGTCGGCCCCGTCCAGCGTCAGACCTTCGGGCCCCTGGCCCTGGCCTTGCAGGATGGCCTGCACGAAGCGGGTGCGCGGCATGGCGCAGAACAGGCTGACCCATTCCTCGGCTTCGGCGCCCAGCACTTCGCGCAGCGTGCTGCGCTCGCGCTCGCGGTCGAACAGCGTGAGGTCGACGTATTCGTTGCCATACACGCTGTGGAACAGGCCCAGCAGCCGCACTTCGCGCGGCTGGTTCCACAGCGCCAGGGTGCGGTAGACGCCCAGCAGGTGGTGCTTGAAGGTGCCGGCCTTGTGCCAGTCTTCGCCGGCGCTGCGGGCAAACAGCAGGTCGAGCAGGACGGGCAGGTCGGCATCGACGGCGGCATAGTGGTCGGCCAGCAGGGCGCGCGCGTGCGGATGCAGTTCGTTGGGGGTGGACATGACAATGACGGCAAGGGGTTGGGAATCCAGCCGCTATTGTGTCGTGCGCAAGCGTGCTTGTCATGGCGTGGCGCTTATATGGAAATACGCATATCAATATGAAAATTCATCGCTTCCGGTTTTGAAGGACGCTCACTAGAATCCGGGGCTTCCCTTTCCTTGTTCGATTGCCGAGATTCCCATGCGTCTACGCCACACCCTGGCCGCCCTTGCCTCCCTGATCGGATTCGCCGCCGCCGCGCCGGCCATGGCGCAGGACGCCGAACTGAAAGTCGGCGTGACCGTCGGCCCGCACGCCCAGATCGGCGAAGTGGTGCAGCAGGTCGCGGCCAGGCAGGGCCTGAAGGTCAAGCTGGTCGAGTTCAGCGACTTCATCCAGCCCAATGCCGCGCTGGACGCCAAGGAACTGGACCTGAACATCTACCAGCACAAGCCCTTCCTGGAATCGCAGAACAAGGCGCGCGGCTACAAGCTGGTGCCGGTGGCCACGGCCGTGGTGCAGCAGATGGGCATCTATTCCAAGCGCGTGAAGTCGCTGGACGACCTGCAGCCGGGCGCCAAGGTGGCGATCCCCAACGACCCGACCAATGGCGCCCGCGCGCTGTTGGTGCTGCAGGCCGCCAAGCTCATCAAGCTCAAGGACGGCGTGACCGTGACGGCCTCGCTGTTCGACGTGGTCGACAACCCCAAGAAGCTCAAGTTCGTCGAGATCGAGGCCGCGCAGCTGCCGCACTCGCTGGCTGACGTCGACGCCGCCGCGGTGAATTCGGCCTACGCCATCCCGGCCGGCCTGTCGCCCGCCAAGGACGCGCTGGCGCTGGAAAGCAAGGATGCGCCGTTCGCCGCCGTGGTCATCGCCGCGCGCGAGGACAACAAGAACGATCCGCGCATCGCGCGCTTCATCAAGGCCTACCAGTCCGACGAGGTGAAGGCCTTCGTGGCGCAGAAGTTCCCTGGCGCGTATTCCACCTCCTGGTAAGCGATGTCGACGCTGACGATCTATCCGCAGGACGATCCCGCTGCCGGCCGGCGCATCGATGAGGTCGGCGAGATCCGGCGCGAGCTGGCCGCCATCGGGGTGACCTTCGAGCGCTGGCAGGCACAGGCGCCGCTGACGCCCGGCGCGCCGCAGGCCGAAGTGCTGGCGGCGTATCGGCCCGAGATCGAACGGCTGGTGGCCGAGCGCGGCTATCGCAGCGTCGACGTGGTCAGCCTGGACCCGGCGCATCCCGAGCGCGAGGCCTTGCGCCGCAAGTTCCTGGCCGAGCACACGCACGCCGATGACGAGGTGCGCTTCTTCGTCGCCGGCAGCGGCCTGTTCACGCTGCATGCCGCCGGCCGCGTCTACGCGGTGCTGTGCGAGCAGGATGACCTGATCTCGGTGCCGGCCGGCCTGCCGCACTGGTTCGACATGGGCTCGGCGCCCGCGTTCACCTGCATCCGGCTGTTCAATGATCCGGCGGGCTGGGTGGCGCAGTTCACGGGCGACGAGATCGCCACGCGTTTTCCGGTGCTGCCCTGACAGCGAGGGCGCGGCGCGCCGTGACGACGCGGCCTGATCGTGTCCTTCGCCTCAAGCGGTCCGGCTACGCGCCCGGACCGCGCCGCCGCGTTCTTCCTTGCGATTCGCTCTAAGCGTATTTGCCCGTCAGGCCCCCATCCACCAGCAGTTCCGTGCCGGTGATGTACGACGCTTCATCCGACGCCAGGAACGCCACCGCGTTCGCCACTTCCCACGGCGTGCCCATGCGGCCCATCGGCACCTGCCGGTCGCGCGCCTTGCGCGCCGCCTCCAGGTCGTCCTTGGCGAACATGCCGGCCACGTTCTTCGCGACGCGCGGCGTATCGATCAGGCCCGGGATCACCGTGTTGACGCGGATGCCGTCGGCCGCGTATTGCTGCGCCGCCATGCGGGCGAAGTGGATCACCGCGGCCTTGCTGACGCTGTAGGCCAGGTGGGGATACCCGGTGTAGCGGATGCCGGCGATCGACGACACGGTGACGATGGCGCCGCCGCCCTGCGCGCGCATCACGGGCGCCAGCAGGCGCGTGGCGATCAGCAGGCTGGTGACGTTGACGCGCTGGATGCGGTCCCAGTCGGCCAGGTCGATGTCTTCCGGGCCGCCGACCTTGCCGATGCCGGCATTGGCCTGCAGCACGTCGATGCGGCCGTAGTGGCCGAGCGCCGCGTCCACGGCGGCCCGCATGGCGTCCGCGTCGGCCACGTCGGCCTGCAGGGGCAGCGCCTGGCCGCCGGCGCGTTCGACTTCATGCGCCGCGTCCTCGGCCGCCGCCCGGTCGGCGTCCAGCGCGATGATGGCCGCGCCCTGGCGCGCCAGGGTCACGCAGCTGGCCTTGCCGATGCTCCAGCCGGCGGCTGATGAACCGGCGCCGGCCACCAGCGCGACCTTGCCCGCCAGCCGCGCGCCGGGCGCGGACGGGATCACGACGGTTCTCCGTCGCGTTGGTGCGACTTGCCCTTGCCGACGTAGGGAATGGCGTGGTCGATGGTTTCCCAGATAAAGCGGCCGCTTGGGCTCTGCTGCTCCTCGGCCACGTGCGACACCAGGCCGGCGGCGCGCGAGATGACCGCAAAGCCGCGCATCAGCGCGGTGGGCACGCCGATCTCGCTGAGCAGCGCGGCGACCGCGCCAGTGGCGTTGATGGTGATGTGCTTGCCGTAGGTCTCGTCGATCGCCGCCGCCAGCAGGCGCAGCGCCTTGAGCGAATCGCCGGGCAGGTCCGGCTCGGCCTCGGCCAGCGCCAGCAGCTTGATCGAACGCGGGTCGTCGGGCTTGTGCAGGTGATGGCCGAAGCCCGGCAGCGCCTGGCGGCTGTCGCGGAATTCCTGCGCGATCGCCAGCGCCTCGGCGCGGCCGTCGGCGGCCTGGCGGATGCGGTCCAGCAGGCGCGAGCAGTTCTCCATGGTGCCGACGAACTGGCTGCCGACCGCCATCAGGCCGGACGCCACCGCGCCCTGCAGGTTTTCGGGCGCGCTCATGTAGATCAGGCGGGTGGCGATGGCGCTGGGCGTGAGGCCATGCTCCATCAGGGTCACCAGCACCGCGTCGACGATGCGCATGTCCACCGGCCGCGCCTCGCGGCCCAGGATCTGCATGATCATGACTTCGGTGAAGGTCTTCTTGCCGATCAGGTCTTCCACCAGGTCGACGTCGCGGTACGACATGCCGGTGAGGTGATGGGCGCAGAGGCGGGTTTCGGGCGTGGTCATGGGGATTCCTTGAGGGCCGCGTCGCGCACGGCGTTCTTGAGCACCTTGCCGACGGGCGAGCGCGGCAGGCTGGCGTGGAGGTGGATCTGCTTGGGCGTGGCGACCGGGCCGAGCAGGGCGCGCACGTGGGCCTTGAGCGCATCGGCGTCGGCCGCGACGCCGGGATGCAGTTGCACCGCGGCGTGCACGGCCTCGCCCCATTTGTCGTCGGGCAGGCCGAACACCGAGCATTCGTAGACGGCCGGATGCGACGACAGCGCGTTCTCGACATCCACGGGATACACATTGAAGCCGCCGGTGATGATGACGTCGCGCAGGCGGTCCTTCAGGAACAGGTAGCCGCGTTCATCGATCAGGCCGGTGTCGCCCGTGTGCAGCCAGCCGTCGACGATGGTCTCGGCGGTCTTCTCGGGCAGGCGCCAGTAGCCCGACATCACCAGGTCGCCGCGCACCACCACTTCGCCGATGGCGCCGCGCGGCAGCAGCGCGCCAGCCGGGTCCATGATGGCGACGTCCGACAGCCAGGTGACGCGGCCGACCGAGGCGCGGTTGTCGGGCGATTCCAGGTCGGCGGGACGCAGCACCGTGACGATCTGCGGCGCCTCGGTCTGGCCGTAGGTGGTGCCCAGCACCGGGCCGAAGAAGGCGCGGGCGCGTTCGATTTTTTCGGGCGGCATGGGCGCGCCGCCATAGATCAGGTTGCGCAGCTTGGGGAAATCGGCGCGCGACACACCCGGCTGCGCCATGATCATGTAGATCAGCGTCGGCGGCATGAAGCTGAGGGTGCCGCCGCGTTCGCGGAAGGCGGCGGTGATCGAGGCCGGCGTGGCGCTGTCGAGCAGCACGTGCGCGCCGCCGCGCGCCAGCACGGGCAGCAGGTAGGTGCCCGTGCCGTGCGTCACCGGCGCGGCGACCACGTAGCGGTCCTCGTGCGTCAGGCCCCAGCTGTGGATCTGGTTGATGATGGCGGCGTTCCAGGCGTGATAGGGCTGCATCACGCCCTTGGGCAGGCCGGTGGTGCCGCCGGTGAACTTGATCGCCTGGGTGGCTTCGCGCGGCAGCGCGTGGCGCAGCGGTTCGCGGCCGGCGCCGCGTTGCAGCAGGGTCTCGAAGGCCAGGCCGGCGATGTCCGGCGCCAGGCTGACGCGATGCGGCGCGCCCGCCGCCACCAGCGCGTCGCCGGCGTCGTCCACCATGACGATGGACGGCTCGGTGGCATCCAGGATGCGCCCGATCTCGCGCGCCGTGCTGCGGGTATTCAACGGCACCCAGATCTTGCCGCTGGCCAGCACTGCCAGCAGCGCCAGGATATGACGGCTGGTGTTGCCCGCGCACAGGGCGACGCGGGTCTGTGGCGCCGGGTCCAGGTCCTGCAACGCGGCGGCCAGCGCGCGCACGTCCATGGCCAGCCGCGCATACGTCACCTGGCCCTCGGGCGCGTCCAGCGCCACGCGGTCCGGATACTGCTCGGCGGCGCGAAAAAAGAAATCTATCGGGTACACCCTGGTGCTCCTCAGTTGGCTTTGATGTCGGCGCGCTTGACCACTTCGCCCCATTTGTCGATTTCGCTGGCGATCTTCTTGCCGAAGGTCTGCGGCGTGTTGGGCGGTTGCGGCGGGTAGAAGCCCGATTGCTGGAACGAGGCCAGCAGCGCGGGGTTGGCCAGGGCCTTGTTCATGGCCTGGTTCAGGCGCGCGATGATCGGTTGCGGCGTGCCGGCCGGCGCCATCAGGCCGAACCAGGATTCGACGTCGAAGCCGGGCAGGCCGGACTCGGCCAGCGTCGGCACGTCGGGCACGGCCGGAAGCCGCTGCGGCGAGGTGACGCCGATGGCGCGCAGCTTGCCGGCCTGCACGTGCGGTAATGACGAGGGCAGGTTGTCGAACATGGAATCGACCTGGCCGCCCAGCAGGTCGGCCACCGCCGGACCACTGCCGCGATAGGGCACGTGCAGGATGTCGGTGCCGGTCTGCATTTTGAACAGTTCGCAGGACAGGTGGATGGACGAGCCGCTGCCCGACGAGGCGCAGGTCAGCTTGCCGGGGTGCGCCTTGGCGTAGGCCAGGTATTCCGGCACCGTCTTGACCGGCAGCTTGGGGTTGACCACCAGGATGTTGGGGATGGTCGCCAGCAGGCCGATCGGCTCGAAGTCCTTGACGAAGTCGTAGTTGAGCTTGCTGTAGAGCGTGCGGTTGATGGTGTTGGCGATCGACCCTACGTAGAGCGTATAGCCGTCGGGCGCGGCGCGCGCGACGATTTCGGCGCCGATGTTGCTGTTGGCGCCGGTCTTGTTCTCCACCACGATGGTCTGGCCGAGTTCCTCGTTCAGGGCCTTGGCGACCAGGCGCGCCACGATGTCGGTGGCGCCGCCCGCGGCGTAACCGACCACCAGGGTCACCGGGCGTTCGGGATAGGGTTTGGCAGCCTGGCTCGGCGCGCTGAATGCAATGGCGCCCGCCAGGGCCGCGACGCTGGCGGCCAGCCGCCTGCTGAATGTCTGCATGGTTGTCTCCGTCCTGTTTGTCTAATATCTGGACAGATCTTTGCCTGCCCGACTTCATATTGGGCTTTGATAGGCGCCTCATCAACGCAAGGTGTCCAGAAAATGAACAAACCGGAAAGCGACGACGGCGGGCCGCGGGTGTTGCGGCGCGGGTTGCGGGTGCTGGGCGTGCTGCGCCAGGCGGGCGCGGCCGGCATGCACGTGACCGACATCGCGCGCGCCGCCGGCATGCAGCGCTCCACCGTGTACCGCTACCTGGACGTGCTGGCGCAGGAGGGCTACGCGCTGCGCGAGCCGGATGCGCCGCACTGGCGCATGGCGGAGCTGGGCGTGATGATGGCCGGCGATCCGCACGCCGAAGCGGTGCGCGGCCTGCGGCCGGTGCTGCGGCAGATCAGCGACGTCAGCGGCGATTCGGCATTCCTGATCTGCCGCGCCGGCGGCGATTCGCTATGCCTGCATCGCGAGGTCGGCAACTACCCGGTGCAGGTGCTGGCGGTGACCATCGGCCATCGCCAGCCGCTGGGGGTGGGCGCGGCCGGCCTGGCGCTGCTGGGCGCTTTGCCGCCGGCCGAGGCCGACGAGGTGATCGCACAGAACGAGCAGGCCTTGCGCGCCTATGGCGGCATGACGGTGGCGCAGATGCGGCGGTTGGCCGAGAACACGCGCGACCGGGGTTGGGCGGTGGTGGGCAACGCGGCGGTGCCGGGCGTGCTGGGGGTAGGGGTGGCGTTGTGCGACGCGGGCGGCTATCCGCGGCTGGCGGTCAGCGTCTCGAGCCTGATAGACCGCATGCAGGCGCCGCGCCAGCGCGCCATTGCCGAGTTGATCCGCACGCAGTTGGGGCAGGACGAGGTCAGGCGCCAGCGCTGGAGCTTGCCCGGCGTGGTCGACGAGGCGGATTGAACGATAAGGGTTCGGTCCGGCCTCGATGGCATCGAGGCCGGCTGCGCTTGTCAGGCCTGCGCCGGCGCGGGCGCGCGGTAGGTCTTCTGGTAGTGCACCGTGAAGGTCTTGAACGCTTCCAGCGCCTTGCGCGGGTCGTGGCCCGGCTTGACCAGGAAGCTGTCGAAGCCGACGCGCGCCTGGTAGTGGATGGTGTCGATCATCACGTCGCCGACCGCGCGCAGTTCGCCCGTCCAGTGATAACGGGTGCGCAGCAGTTGCGCCAGCGAATAGCCGCGACCGTCGGTGTAGACGGGGAAGTCCACCGCGATGAAGGCGATGCCCGCCGGATCGAGCGTGCCATCGGCTTCCAGCAGGTCGCGCAGGTCGGCGTCCGGTTGCAGCAGGACCGCGACCGGATGGCGATGGCGCCGCAGCGTGGCGTGCGAGGCCTTCCAGGTGGCCAGCGGCACGATCCAGCCGGGCTCGTCGGTCGGCACCTGGCCGTCGGCCGCGACCTCGGGGTCAGGCACGAAGGGGCGGGCGCTGTCGGCTTCCAGTCGGCCGTTGCGGATCAGGTGCGGGCCGGGCGCGTCGTGGGCGTAGGGCTCAGACATGGGCGGCCTCCTGGGCGGGCTTGGCAAAGGCGGGGTCGGAATACACGTCTTGCTTGAAGGGATCGATGCCGACGCGGTCCACCACGTCGATGAAGCGTTCTTCCTCGCTGTCGCGCAAGCCCAGGTAGGTGCGGATCAGGCGGTCGACCACGCCCGGCACCTGGTCGCGGGCGAACGAGGGGCCGATGATGCGGCCGATGGCGGCGCCGCCGCCCTTTGTGGATTCGATGTCGGGCAGGGGCTTGGCGGCGCCGTTCTGGCGGCCGCCGATGGTGACCTGGTACCACTCTTCGCCGGCCTTATCGACCCCCAGGATGCCGATGTGGCCGACGTGGTGGTGGCCGCAGGAGTTGATGCAGCCGGAGATGTTCAGGTCCAGCTCGCCGATCTCGAACAGGTAGTCGAGGTTGTCGAACTGGCGCTGGATGGCCTCGGCCACGGGGATCGACACGGCATTGGCGAGCGCGCAGAAATCCCCGCCCGGACAGGCGATGATGTTGGTCAGCAGGCCGACGTTGGGCGTGGCCAGGTTCAGCGCTTCGAGCTTGCCCCACAGCTCGTGCAGGCGGGCGCGGCGCACGTCGGCCAGGATCAGGTTCTGCTCGTGCGACACGCGCAGTTCGCCGAAGCCGTATTCATCGGCCAGCGCGGCCACCGCGTCCATCTGGTCCGCGGTGATGTCGCCCGGCGGCACGCCGGTGGCCTTGAGCGAGACGGTGACGGCGGCGTAGCCCGGCGTCTTGTGCGCATGCACGTTGGTGCGGAGCCAGCGGGCGAAGCGCTTGTCGGCGGCGGCCAGCGCCGCCGTGTTGTCGGTGTCGTTGGCCGCGGCCGGATCGTATTGCGGCCAGATGAAGCGCGCGGCGATGGTGTCGACGAATTCCTGCGTGATGGTGTCGGGGCCGCCCTTGATCAGCTGCCACTGTTCGTCCACCTGCTGCGCATAGACTTCCGGCGTCAGGTCCTTCACCAGGATCTTGATGCGCGCCTTGTACTTGTTGTCGCGGCGGCCATGCAGGTTGTAGACCCGCAGCGCGGCCTGCAGATAGGTCAGCAGGTCCTGCCATTCGACGAACGGGTTGATCAGCTTGCCGACGATGGGCGTGCGGCCCATGCCGCCGCCGACCCAGACGCGGAAACCCAGCTTGCCGTCGCGCTCGACCGCCTGCAGGCCGATGTCGTGCACGCCGACCGCCGCGCGGTCCTGCACGGCGCCGCTGACCGCGATCTTGAACTTGCGCGGCAGGAACGCGAATTCGGGGTGCAGCGTGGACCACTGGCGGATGATCTCGCACCACACCAGCGGGTCGATCAGCTCGTCCGGCGCGACGCCGGCGAAGTGGTCGGTGGTGGTGTTGCGGATACAGTTGCCGCTGGTCTGGATGGCATGCATCTGCACCGTGGCCAGTTCGGCCAGGATGTCCGGCACGTCTTCCAGCTTGGGCCAGTTGAACTGGATGTTCTGGCGCGTGCTGAAGTGGCCGTAGCCGCGGTCCCACTTGCGCGCGATGTGCGCCAGGGTGCGCAGCTGGCGCGAGGCCAGGATGCCATAGGGAATGGCCACCCGCAGCATCGGCGCGTGGCGCTGGATATACAGGCCGTTCTGCAGGCGCAGGACGCGGAATTCATCTTCGGTGAGCTGGCCATCGAGGAAGCGGCGCGTCTGGTCGGCGAACTGCGCCACGCGCTGCTCGACGAGCTGCTGGTCGACGGGGTCATACACGTACATGTCTACTGCCCTTGAAGTCTTCTCGGTCTGGTCCCCGCAAGCGTGGCCCGCCGTGGGCGGGGACTGGGGGATTCATAACCGTAACAGGCAGCTGCTTCGAGCGTCTAAGTCATTCTGGTAATAAGCGTATGCCTGCGGCGTACGCCTGCGTGGCGGCGTTCAGCCGCCGGACCCGGCGACGGCCCGGGGACGCGGCCGGGCGCCCCGGAAGGCGGCCAGGCTGGCCAGCGCCAGCAGGCCGACGGCCGCCGCGCCGTACAGCATCACATCGCCGAATCCCTGCGTCAGCGCGATCCGGGCCACGTCCGCGGGGATGGCGGGCGCGGCGCCATCGCCCAGGTTGCCCGCCGACAGGGCCTCGGCCATGGCGCGCAGCGTGGCATCGGCGGGCGCCTGGGGCCAATGGCGGCGCAGCGACGCCAGGACGCTTTCGACCAGCAGGAATCCCATCAGCGCGATATTGATGGACAGGCTGATCATGCGCACGCTGATGTCGATGCCCGAGGCCATGCCGGCGCGGTCGCCGGGCACCGCGCCCGTGGTGGTGTTGGTCACGGCCGTGTTGATCAGGCCCAGGCCGGCGCCGGCCAGCAGGCAGCCGGGCAGCATTGTCAGCCAGCTGGCCTGCGCGACGCCGCTGCCCCATTTCATCAGCGCGAAGCCCAGGCAGATGGCGAACAGGCCGGCGGGGATCACCGTGTCGGGGCGGTAGCGCAGCGCCAGCTTCTCGCCCAGCGGCGGCGCCACCAGGGTCGGCAGGGTGTAGGCCAGCAGCGCCAGGCCGGTGCCCAGGCCGCCATAGCCCAGGCCGTTCTGGAAATACAGCGGCAGGTAGATCATGAAGGGCCAGAAGCTGAAGTTCATGGCGGCCGACGCCAGCAGCGCGCCGGAGAAGCGGCGGATGCGGAATACCGCGAAGTCGAACATCGGGTCGGCGCAGCGGCGTTCGGCGATCACGAAGACGACCAGCGCCAGGATGGCCGCGCCCAGGCTGGCGAGGGTCGCCAAGCTGGCAAAGCCCGCCGATGGCCCCTGGGTGATGAACCAGGCCAGGCCGAACACCGCCACTGACAGCGAGACGATGCCGGCCACGTCCAGCTTGCGCTGGCGCGGATCGCGCGATTCGTCCACGCCCTTCCACGCCAGGCCCAGCGCGATCAACGCCAGCGGGCCGTGCGCCAGGAACACCCATTGCCAGCTCGCTACCGCCACGATGGCCGAGCCGATGACGGGGCCGAATCCCAGGCCGACGCCGAAGGCGATGCCCCAGGCGCCAAAGGCCCGGCCGCGCGCGGCGCCGTCCTGGAAGCGGTGCGACAGCACCGCCACCTGGCAGATCAGCATGGCGCCGCCAGACAGGCCTTGCAACGCGCGTCCGGCGATCAGCACGCCGGTGTCCTGCGCCCAGCCGCAGACCAGGGAGGTCAGGCCGAACACCGCCAGGCTAGCCAGCAGCAGGCGCTTGCGGCCGTAGCGGTCGGCCAGCGTGCCCGCGGCCATCAACACCGTGGTGCAGGCGATGGTGTAGGCGTTCATGATCCATTGCAGTTCCTGGAAGCCGCTGTGCAGGGCCTGTTCCAGCGTGGGCAGGATCACCGGCACGCTGGAAATCTCCAGGCCGAACATCAGGGCGGCCAGGCAGACGGCGGCCAGCGTAAAGCTGTTTTTCTGCGCTATCGAAAGCGGCATCGGGGTTCTCACGAGAGGTCGGCGGCGGGAATCCGCCGCGGGACCTCATTCTGGGAGCCTGTTAAAAATGATGGAAATGATTTAATTTCGTCGAATTAATTAATTTTCATCATGAGTTGATGCCATGGACTTCGATACCGCGTTGCTGCGCACCTACGTCGCGGTCAAGGAGGCCGGCGGGTTCACCCGCGCCGCCGAACGGCTGCACCTGAGCCAGTCGGCCGTCAGCCACCAGATCCGGCGCCTGGAGGAGCAGGCCGGCACCGCGCTGCTGGTCCGCACCACTCGCAGCCTGGCGCTGACCGAGGACGGCGAGGACTTCCTGCGCTACGCCGAACAGGTGCTGCGCGCCCAGGACGCGCTGGCGCGGCGCTTCCAGCGGTCAGCGGTGGCGGGGGCGGTGCGCCTGGGCGTGCCCGAAAACTTCATGGGCGAACGCCTGCCGCTGCTGCTGGCGCGGTTCGCGCGCGCCTTTCCGGCGGTGCGCCTGGACGTGGTGGTCGGCAGCTACCTGGATCTGCGCACCCAGGTCGAGGCGGACGCGCTGGATCTGGCCGTGGTGATGGCGTTGCCCAGCGAACCCGAGCGCGGCGCGATGCTGCGGCGCACGCGCTTCGTGTGGGCGGCCGCGCACGCATTCGATTTTCCCGATGACGAGCCGATCCCGCTGGCTTTCGCGCCATCGCCCTGTGTGCACCGGCTGGTGGGCGTGGATGCGCTGCAGGCGGCCGGTCTGGAATGGCGGGTGGCGTTCACCTCGCCCAGCCAGGAGGGCCTGCGCGCGGCGGTGCTGGCGGGGCTGGCGGTGACGGCGCTGCCGCATGAGGACGTGCGGCCAGGCATGGACGTGATCGACGGCCGCTACGGCCTGCCGCCGTTGACGCATGCTGACTTCAGGTTGATTTCCCGCCAGGTGGAACCGCAGGCGCCGGCGGTGCGGGCCTTCGGGCAACTGCTGACGGAAATGTCGGCGCTGGCGCTGCCTTAGCGTGCTGGCTCGCGGCTTCGCGGGCACGCGATCCATCCAGTGACTCCAGGGCGTCGTTGCCGATCGCGCGGCGGCCTACAGCGCGGCGTTGACCGCCCAGCGCGCCACCAGCACCAGGATCACGACCAGGCAGGCGGCCATCAACAGGCCGGTGAGGATCAGCGGGGCGGGCTTGTTGTGGGCGATGTCGGCGTCGTAGCCGCGGCCGCGGCGCACGCCGAAAAAGCCCCACAGCACGGATTTGACCGTGCGCAGGAAGCTGAGCATCGGGAAGGTCTCCGGACAAGGGATGCGGCCACTGTAGCCGCCCCGGCGCGGGCGGGGCAGATGCAGATCCGCCTCAGGCGACCATATCAGATGGCGCCGGCGGCGGGCGTGCCGATGCCGCGCACGATGTGGTCCAGCAGTTCGCGCGCGGCCGGCGAAATGTGGCGGCCGGCGCGGCTGAGCACGTGCAGGCTGCCCTGGTTGAGGATGGGGTTGGCCAGCGGCAGGCTCGCCAGCCGCAGCGCGGCCATGTCGGCGGTGACCGCGATCGGCGGCGTCAGGGCATAACCGATGCCGGTGGCGGCGAACTGCCACAGCGCCTTGAACGACGAGGTGGTCAGCACGTTGCGCAGCCGCACCTGTTCGCTGATCTCGGCGGCCTGGATGTGCTGGCGCACGCCGAAGCCTTCCTGCATCGCGGCGCCAGGGTAGTCGACCAGGTCGGTCAGCAGCAGCGGGCGCTGCAGGCGCGTCAAAGGATGCTCCTGGCGCACGATGGCGCGGATCGGCTCGGGGCGAGAGTAATGCGTGCGCAGCCGGGCGTCGTTGGGCGGCTGGAACACCAGGCCGATGTAGGCCTGGTCGTCGACGATGCGCTGCACGATTTCCGAGGTGCGGGCCACGTCGATGTCCAGCGTGACTTCCGGATGATTGCGCCAGTAGCCGGGCAGCACGCGGTCGAACATCAGTTCGACGAAGCCTTCGCCCAGCACCAGGTCGATGTGGCCGCGCTCCGCCTTGCGCAGGCTGTCGATCTCCGAGAAGAAGCTCTCCTGGATGTTCTGCTGGCGCTTCACATAGCGCGCCAGGATGTGGCCGGCGTCGGTCGGCACCACGCCGCGGCCGCGCCGTTCGAACAGCGCCATGCCGCAGTCGCGCTCCAGCGCGGCGATGGCGCGGCTGACGGCGGACGGGTCCATGTTCAGGACTTCGGCGGCGCCGCGCACCGAGCCGCGGCTCATGACCTGCATGAAGTAATGGGTGCGGCGGGCGTCGAGTTTTTCGTCCATGGCGGTGCTCCGTGGCGCAAAGGCATCGGTTCGGTCTGCAACATATTGAGGGTTTACCCTTATATATTGCTGGTTCTTGCAAAAAATTCCCTGTCCAGGGGCATCCGTTGCATTTTACGCAACACATTAGCCCTGGCGGTGTCATGGTTGGCCCGCCGGGCCCCGGGCGAAAATCGCCGCTGCCGCCCGCTCGCATCGCGAGCCGTCCCTACGGACCGCCCCGCGCACGCCGTCCCGCACCTGCCGTTCAGCGGGGCTGGCCCGCCACGGACATGCCGATCGGGCCGCGCCATACCTACTCACGTACTCAGGGGAATCCGATGTCTCAAGCCGGCGCCAGCCTGGCCATGCCCGCCATGTCGCTATCCAGCCGCCTCCGCATGCTCGTCGCCATCTTGCTGGTGGTGCTCGTGTCCGAAGCGATCGGCAGCGTTACCTTCGCGGTGGGCCCGGGCAAGATCGTTCTGCAGCCCATGCTCTGGGCCATCTTCATCGGCGCGGTCGTGGCCGCCTTCGGCCAGCGCCTGCCGGCCAACGCGGGTATCGACACCGCCATGCAGACCCGCATCAGCGGCTACCTGCAATACGCGCTGCTGCCGTTCCTGGCCAAGCTGGGCCTGATGGTGGGCGGTTCGCTGCCGCAGGTGCGCGAGGCCGGCTGGGCCCTGGTGTTCCAGGAATTCGGCCACTTCTTCGGCACCATGGCCATTGGCCTGCCGCTGGCGCTGCTGCTGGGCATCAAGCGCGAAGCCATCGGCGCGACGTTCTCGGTGGGCCGCGAGCCCAGCCTGGCGATCATCGGCGAGCGCTACGGCATGAATTCGCCCGAAGGCCGCGGCGTGATGGCCGAGTACATCACCGGCACCGTGATCGGCGCGCTGTTCGTGGCGCTGATGGCCGGCTTCATCACCAGCCTGAACATCTTCGATCCGCGCTCGCTCGCCATGGGCGCCGGCGTGGGCTCGGGCAGCATGATGGCCGCGGGCGTGGGCGCCATCGCTTCGCAGCAGACGCCGGAAGTGGCGCACCAGGTGGCCGCGCTGGCCGCCGCCGCCAACCTGCTGACCACGGTGGTGGGCGTGTACTTCACGCTGTTCATCTCGCTGCCGACGACTGTATTCCTGTACGGCAAGCTGGAGCCGGTGCTGGGCCGCTTCTCGCGCGGCAAGGCCGACACGGCCGCCGATGCCGCGGCCGCCACCGAAGCGCCGTCGCACGCCGTGAAGATGGGCTTCGGCGACCGCCTGACCGCCTACGCCGTGTGCGGCCTGTTCGCGCTGGTCGGCAATCAGTTCGGCTACAAGGTGCCGATCCTGGACGCGCTGCCCGGCATGCTGATCATCATCCTGCTGGTCGTGATCGCCGACCTGCTGCTGCGCGTGGTGCCCAAGCTGCCCGCCGTGGCGGTGCTGTCGCTGATCGCCATGACCGTGGGTTGCCCCGGCGCGGTGCCGTACTCGGACCAGATCATCGCCGCGGTCAACAAGGTCAACTTCCTGCCGTTCACCACGGTGATCCTGGCGATGGCCGGCCTGTCGATCCTGAAGGACCTGCCGGCCTTCCGCAAGCTGGGCTGGAAGATCGTGGTGGTGTCGCTGGCGGCCAACGCCGGCACCTTCCTGGGCGCGACGATGATCGCCGAGTTCTTCCACTGATCGGACCTCGCCGTCCGGCAAGTGAAAAGCCGCCCGTGTGGGCGGCTTTTTTCTTGCGTGGATCGGCGCAGCGGCGCACGTGAGCGTGATGTGAGGCGCCTCTACACGAGCCCTTCATGTCTCGCGCCAGGGCGCAAGGCGCGGGGCGCGCCTGCGCGGTTCAATCAAGTGCGCGCGTTGGGCCGGTAGCGGGCTTGATCGGTGACGTTCTCGGTGGGGCCGATGTTCTCGACCTTGGGGATGCCGAGGCCCGCGGCCTTCATGGCCACGGCGGTCTGCAGTTCCTGCACTTGCGGATTGCCCATGGCCACGCGGTAGGGTTGCAGCGGCGTCAGGCCCTCGATGGTGCCGAGGTCGTTGGCGCTGTCGGCGCGCAGCGCCACCGGGTCGGGGCGCGCCGAGAATTCGTCGATGGCGCGGCGCAGGCGGGCGTCCGCGTACAGGTCGCGCAGCTGGTCGACATTGATGGCGGCGGGCGCGGCGGCCGCGAGGGCGACCGCTTTGGATGGGGTGTTGGCGACGACGCGGCTGGTATCGGCGTCGTCGGCCTGCGGCGGGGCCGCGCGGGCGATGCGCTGGGCCTGCCACGCGGCCTGCGCCTGCGCGCTGCGTTGCGCCTGGCGCGTGGCGGCGTTACGGGCGGCCCATTCGGCTTCCCAGACGGGGCGGGTGTCGTCCAGCAGCGGAATGCGCGCGGCATACGGCGGGGCGACGCGGGCGATGGGGGAGACGGCGGTCACGTTCATGCGTGGGCTCCCGGTGCAGTGAGGTTACAGGTTGGTCTGGCCGGTATCTCGAAAGTTCAATATAGGGCCGCGCCGCCGCCGCTGGCATTTCAATCTGTAAGGAAAGGCACCTGATTCGAATCGCCCTGTGCAGTCAGGCTGACTCCGCGCCTGCCGAAGGACTTTTCTGGCTCACCAAAAAGAGATTCCGATTGAACAAGGTCGGACGAGACAGGTTGGTTCGGAACTGCGCTTTTTTTTCCGTCCAGAGGACGGGGTTATTCCGCAGCCTTCGTCGTGCTCTCCACATGGATTTGAGATTGAGCAGAACGATGATGGGAAGCAGAAATGGAATAAGCAGCAGGGAAGAGGTGCTCTTGTGTGTCGGCAGTTCGCGAATGTCAGTGAAACCGGCCACTCGATGTAGCGTGCGCAGGCGTTGGACGCCCGCCAGGAAGATGTGGCCGTAGTAGGTCCGCGTTTGGGAGGCCCCGCCGGGCCCGGTATGCTCCATGCGCCAGGCCGACTCTTCGGCGGCATAGGGTGTATCACGCAGCAGTTGGGACTCAAACACCAAGTTGGCCAATCTGCCGACCAAATTGGAAATATTGGGTGTCGTGATCACCAGCGTGCCGCCAGGCTTCAGTACACAGTGAAATTCCTGCAAGGCAAGCAATTGATTCGGCAGATGCTCGATGCCTTCCTGGCATACGACGATATCGATCGAGCCGTCCGGAATAGGCAGGCGTTCGGCCAAATCCGCGAATTGGGCTTGGCCATCCAGTAAAAAACTCTCTGGAAACAGATCATAGGCCAGTACGTCGGCCCCGGACTCCCGCAAAACGGCGGTTGCAGGACCATCGCCGCACGGGATATCAAGAGCAACCTTTCCATGCAGTGTCGGCAGCGATTGGATGTATTGCTTGACCCAGGGATAGATGCCGCTGGTGGGAAACTTTGGAACAGGCTTGCTCATGAATCGGTGGTGCCACGCATACAGCAAAACGATTGATCTGGTTCAGCGGCGATGAGCGCATTGGTCCGCCGCGGCTTGATCAACATGGTTACCGATCGGGCATCGTGAAATCAATATGTATGACAGGGCTGAGTTCCATATTCGCCCTTCACTCGGTCTGAAACTGATGGGACATGCTGCAAGTGGGAAAGAATGCAGCATCAGGTTTCAATGAATCGAGCATTCATGGCCCCGATATCTATTTGAAAAGTCGCGTGATCGACTCGAGCCATTTCACGATAAAAAAAGCCCCTGGCAAGCGCCAGGGGCGAGCGGCGGGCCCAAGGGGGCGCGCCGTACCGGGCGGCCGTTGCGCCTGGAGCCCGGCGGGTTCTCCAGGCCTGGCGGCCGCCCAAACCGGAGCGGGTCAGGCGTGCGGCAGCGTCGCCTGCATCGACGGGCGCTGGTTGAACGCCTTGAACCATGCGGCGACGGCGGGGTGGCCGGCGCGCCAGTCGAAATCGGGATAGCGGAAGTCCAGATAGCCCAGGGCGCAGCCGACGGTGATGGTGCCGATGTCCAGGCGGCCTTCCAGGCGGGCGGCGGTCTTCTCGAGCAGCGCCAGGCCATCGCGCACCTTGCCCATCTGGCCTTCGTACCAGCCGTCCCAGCGCAGCGGCTCGGGACGCAGCACGGTCTCGTAGCGCGCCAGCAGCGCGGCGCCCAGCATGCCGTCGCCCAGCGATTGCTCGGCCAGCGCGGCCCAGCGGGCGGCGCCGGTGGGGAACAGCGCGCCCTTGCCCAGGTCGTTCAGGTATTCGCAGATGACGCGGCTGTCGAACAGGCGCTGGCCGTCGTCGGTGATCAGCGTCGGTACCTGGCCCAGCGGATTGTCCGGGATGATGTTCTGGTCGCGGGCCACGGGGCCGGCGGCGCTGGGCAGTTTCTCGATGCGGTCGGCCAGGCCCAGTTCGTGGGCGATGACCATGCATTTGCGCACGAAGGGCGAGGCGGGCGAAAAGTAGATCTTCATGGGGTTCCTTGTCGGGGGTGGTGCGTCAGTGTTGGCCACGGGCCAGGTGTTGTCCAGCGACCCAGCCGAAAGTCAGGGCGGGTCCGAGCGTGATGCCGGGCGCGGGATAGGCGCCGCCCATGACGGAATGCATGTCGTTGCCGGCCACATAAAGGCCAGCGATCGGTTGGCCGGCGGCGTCCAGCGCCTGCGCGTTGCCATTGGCGGCGATGCCGCAGGCGGTGCCGATGTCGCCGGCATAGACCTTGACCGCGTAGTAGGGGCCGGCGCCGAGCGGGGCCAGGCAGGGGTTGGGCTGGTGCTCGGGATCGCCCAGGTAGCGGTTGTAGGCGGTGCTCCCCTTGCCGAAGTCGGGGTCCAGGCCTTGCGCCGCGTATTCGTTGTAGCGCGCGACGGTCGCGTGCAGCGCAGCGGGCGGCACGCCCAGTTTCTGCGCCAGCGCCTCCAGCGTTGCGCCTTGCAGCAGGTAGCCGGCATCGATGAGATGCTGGCGCGGCCGTCCGCCGGGCAGCGCCAGGCCCAATCCCCAGGTGTCGATGAAGCGCTGATCGCACAGCAGGAAGGCCGGCATGGTCGGCGCCTGTTCGTGGCTGCGGTACATGGCCTGCACGAAGGCGTGGTACGAGGTCGATTCGTTGACGAAGCGGCGGCCGGCGCCGTTGACGGCGATCAGCCCCGGCTTGGCGCGGTCCCACACCAGGTGCGGATAGTGCAGCCGCTTGCCGCCGGGTTGTTCCAGGATCGAAACCGGGGCCCAGAAGGCGGGGCTGGAATGCCCCTGGCCCAGCGCCGCGCCGGCCTCCTCGGCCAGGCGGATGCCGTCGCCGGTATTGTCGCGCGGCGACATCGACCAGTCGTCGGTGGGGTGGGGATAGGTCTGGCGGCGGCGCGTCGAATCCCACGGAAAGCCGCCCGTGGCCATGACCACGCCACGGCGGGCGCGGATGTTCATGCGCCGGCCTTGATGCTCCACGGTGGCGCCCAGCACCGCGCCGTCGGCGGCGCGCAGCAGCGCCAGCGCCGGCGTGTTGAGCCAGTACGGCACCTTGCGCGTCAGCATGGCGTGGAACAGTTGCGCGGCCAGCGCGTTGCCCAGCAGCAGGCGGGTGCCGCGGTGGTAGCCGCGCAGGCGGTCCGCGCCATAGCGCAGCACCAGCTTCATGGCGTGGCGCCACGAGGCGAACGCGCGGGTGGCGCGCAGCAGGTGGCGCACGTCGGTAATGCTGACCATCATGCCGCCCAGCACCGTGAATTCCTTGAGCGGATCGCGTAGCGTCCTGAAGTGACGGCCCAGCTTGCGGCCGTCGAATTCCACCGGATCGAGCGAGCGGCCGCCCATGGCGGCGCCGGGCAGATCGGGGTAGTAGTCGGGCGAGGCGGTGCGCGCGGCCACGCGCAGGAAGCCGCGCGCGACCAGGTCATCCATCATGCGCGGGCCGGCGTTCAGATAGGCGCGCTTCATCTCGTCGGAGGCCGCGGCGCCGACGGTTTCCTGCAGATAGGTCCAGACCTTGTCGAAGCTGTCCGGATGGCCGGCGGCCTCGGTCTGCGCGTTCAGCGGTATCCATAGCGCGCCGCCGGAAATGGCGGTCGAGCCGCCGATGCGGTCGGTCTTCTCGATGAGCAATACCTCCAGGCCCGCCACGTTGGCGGTCAGCGCGGCGCTCATGCCGCCCGCGCCCGAGCCGACCACGAGCGCGTCGACTTCCTTGTCCCACTTGATGCTGTCCATGCTGCCTATGCTCCCGACCCGCCCAGCGACTTGCCGCCGTCCACGAAAATCACCTGGCCGGTGATGAAGTCCATTTGCGGCGAGGCCAGGAACGACACCGCGTTGGCCACGTCTCGCGGCTGGCCGGCGCGGCCCGTGGGCTGCAAGGCCAGCTGGGCCGCCAGGCGCTCGGCGCTCAGGTTGCGCAAGAGCGGCGTGTCGATCAGCCCGGGGGCGATGGCGTTGACCAGGATGCCGCGCGGCGCCAGTTCCATGGCCGAGGCGCGGGTGTAGCCCACCAGCGCGGCCTTCGAGGCCACGTAGTGCGGATGGTTGCGGGCGCCCAGGTAGGCGCGCGAGGCGATGTTGACGATCTTGCCGCCGGCGGCCATGTCGCGCGCGGCTTCCTGCGTCAGCGTGGCCACCGCCAGCAGGTTGACGTCGAACATGCGGCGGTAGTCGTCGCTGGAGACGTCGAAGAATTTGCGTTCGTCGAACAGGCCGGCGTTGTTGACCAGCGCCGCCAGCGGCGCCAGTTCGCGCACCAGGGCGCGGGTGGCGTGTTCGTCGGCCAGGTCGACCACGCGGTAGTCCACATCCAGGCCCTGCGCGCGCAGCGCCTGGGTTTCCTGGTCGGCCAGGGCCGCGTTGCGGTCGGCCATGACGACCCGAAAGCCGTCGCGCGCCAGCCGTTCGACGATCGCCAGGCCCATGCCGCTGGCGCCGCCAGTGACCAGGGCGGTGCCGAGGGAGTTGAGGGGTTCCATATCGATTCCTATACGGCCAGGTAGCCGCCGTCCACCGGCAGCACCACGCCATTGACGTAGCTGGCCATGGCCGAGGCCAGGAACAGCACGGGGCCGACGATCTCGTCGGCGCGTCCGGCCCGCGCCATCGGCGCGCGCCGCATGTACCAGTCGGTGCCGTGGGCCTGGGCGCGCT
Organism: Achromobacter ruhlandii; assembly: GCF_002082135.1. NCBI lineage: Bacteria > Pseudomonadati > Pseudomonadota > Betaproteobacteria > Burkholderiales > Alcaligenaceae > Achromobacter > Achromobacter ruhlandii. Next base: position 5,237,296 of record NZ_CP017433.1, on the reverse strand, counting down.
GGCCGGCGGTCATCTCGGTTTCCATCAGGCCGGGGGCCACGGCGTTGACGCGCACGCCGTGCGGCGCCAGGTCGCGCGCCAGCACTTCGGTGAAGGAGCGCACGCCGCCCTTGGAGACCACGTAGCCGGCGGTCGAGATGCCGCAGCCGTAGGCCACGATCGAGCACAGGTTGACGATGGCGCCGCGGCTGGCCTTGAGCTGTTCGACAAAGGCGTGGGTGACGTTGAAGGTGCCTTGCAGGTTCACGTTCATCACGCGTTCCCAGATCTGCGGCGTCTGCGGATCGTCGAACGGCGCCCGCGCCGAGATGCCGGCGTTGTTGACCAGCACGTCGATGGGGCCGTGGCGCGCTTCGCATTCGGCGGCGAAGGCGCGCACCGCGGCGGCGTCGGTCACGTCCAGCGCGGCGTCGATGGCGCGGCCGCCGGCGGCCGCGATGTCCTGGGCGCTGGCGCGCGCCAGGGCGGGATCGAGGTCGGCCACGATCACGCTGGCGCCTTCGCGGGCGAAGCCCTGCGCGATGGTGGCGCCCAGGCCGCGTCCGGCGCCGGTGACGAGGACTCGCTTGTCTTGCATCATCAGGGTCATGGTGTGTTGGCTCCTAGCCGCCCAGGTAGGCGCGTTGCACGCCTTCGTCGCTGGCCAGCGCGGCCGATGCGCCTTCCAGCGCGATCTCGCCGTTTTCCAGGATGTAGGCATAGCTGGACACCGACAACGCCAGCTTCACGTTCTGTTCCACCAGCAGGATGGTGATGCCCTGCTCGCGGTTCAGGCGCAGCACGATGTCGAAGATCTGTTCCACCACCAGCGGCGACAGGCCCATGGACGGTTCGTCCAGCAGGATCATGCGCGGGCGCGCCATCATGGCGCGGCCGGTGGCCAGCATCTGCTGTTCGCCGCCAGACAGCGTGGCGGCCTTCTGTTCGAAGCGCTCGCGCAGCCGCGGGAAGGTGTCGCAGACCATGTCCAGGTCGGCCTTGACCGCCTGGCGGTCCTGGCGCAGGTAGGCGCCCATTTCCAGGTTCTCGCGCACGCTCATCTCGCGGAAGATCTCGCGGCCCTCCGGCACCTGCACGATGCCGCGGCTGACGATGGCGTCGGCCGGCTGGCGGTGGATGGCCTCGCCGGCAAAGCGCACGCTGCCGGCGGTGGGCGTCACCAGCCGCGAGATCACGTTGAGCGTGGTGGACTTGCCGGCGCCGTTGGCGCCCAGCAGCGCGACGATGGCGCCTTGCGGCACCTTCAGCGACACGTCCTGCAGGGCGCGGATATTGCCGTAGGCGGCGCTGACGGATTCGACTTCAAGCAGGTTCTCAGCCACCGGCGGCTCCCTTGCCCAGATAGGCTTCGATGACGCGGGGGTTGCTGCGCACCTCCGCGGGCGTGCCTTCGGCGATCTTCTCGCCGAATGACATGACGGTGATGCGATCCGAGATCGACATCACCAGCTGCATCACATGCTCGACCAGCAGCACCGTGATGCCGTCGCGTTCGCACAGCTCGGTGAGGATGCGGTCGAGCGTCTCGATTTCGCGGTTGCGCAGGCCGGCGGCGGGCTCGTCCAGCAACAGCAGCTTGGGCGAGATGGCCAGCGCGCGCGCCAGTTCCAGCATCTTCTGGCGGCCGAAGTCCAGGCTGCACGCGGGCGTGTCGAGGAAGTCGGCCAGACCGACGCGTTCCAGCAGGTGCTCGACGCGTTCGCGCGCCTCGGCATTGGCCGGACGCAGCAGGCGCGAGGCCGCGTTGGCGCCGTGCGCATAGGTGCCCAGCAGCGCGTTCTCGCGCACCGTCAGGGCGCTGAACAGCTCCAGGTTCTGGAAGGTGCGGGCCACGCCCAGCGCGGCCATCTCGTGCGGCTTCTTCTTCGTGATGTCGACGCCGTCGAACACAATGCGGCCCTGCGTCGGCCGGTAGTAGCGCGAGACGCAGTTGAAGGTGGTGGACTTGCCGGCGCCGTTGGGGCCGATCAGCGCGTGGATGCGGCCGCGCTCGACCTGCATCGACAGGCCGTTGATGGCGGTCAGGCCGCCGAACTTCACCGTCAGGCCCTGGACGTCGAGGTAGGGTTGGGCGCTCATGCCGCGCTCCTTTGCGTGGGTTTGGCGGTCGCGCCCTGCGCGTCCCGGCGCGCGGGCAGCGGCGCGGCCGGCGGCGGCGCGCGGCGGCGCGCCT
>NZ_CP017433.1:5201352-5235116 GCF_002082135.1 Achromobacter ruhlandii | reverse complement strand
GGCGAACAGGCCCTTGGGCGCGAACATCATGAAGCCCATCAGGATCACGCCGTAGATGATTTCCTGGAACGACAGCGCCTGGCGCAGCAGCTCCGAGATCAGGCCGAAGCCGATGGCGCCGGCGATGGCGCCGCGCACCGAGCCGATGCCGCCTACCACCACCATGGTGAGGATCAGGATGGTGGTCTGGAAGCCCAGGCTTTCCGGGTGGATGAACGAGGCGAAGGTGGTGTACATGCCGCCGGCGATGCCGGCGTAGGCGGCCGACAGCGTGAAGGCGGCGCGCTTGATGGCGTTGACGTTCACCCCCATGGCCTGCGCCGCCACGTCGCTCTCGCGCACGGCGCGAAAAGCCGAGCCCAGCTGCGAGCGCGACAGGGCCACGGTGATCCACAGCAGCAGCGCGGCGATCGCGACCACGAACGGATAGGCCTTGATGTCGGTCACCAGTTCATAGCCGAACAGCGTGGCCGGCGAAATGCGGAAGCCGTTCGAGCCATTGGTCACCGACTGCCAGTTCAGGAACACCCACTGCATCGCCTCGCCGAAGGCAAAGGTCGACAGCGCCAGGTAGATATCGCGCATGCGCAGCGCCAGGGCGCCGATGATGTAGCCCAGCAGCGCGGCCAGCAGCCCGCCCGCCAGGATCGAGAGGAAGAAGGGCGGATGCCAGAGGTTGTTGATCAGCCCCGCCGTATAGATGCCGACGCCATAGAACGCGGCGTGCGACAGGGCGAACTGCCCGGTCTCGCCGATGACGATGTGCAGGCCCAGGGCCAGTACCACGAACACCATCAGCAGGTTGACGACGTAGATCACATAGCCGCTGGCCATGAACGGCAGGGCCGCCAGCGCCACGGCCATCAGCGCCAGCAGGGCGCGGTCGGTCTTGGATTTCATACTTTTTTCACCTGCAGTTTGCCGCCCAGCAGGCCTTGCGGACGCAGCAGCAGCACCACCATGATGGCGACGAAGGGCGCCACCACGATGGCGTTGGTCGAAATGAACAGGCCCACCAGGTTCTCGGCCACGCCGATCACGAAGCCGCCGACCACCGCGCCGGGCAGGCTGGTGATGCCGCCGACGATGGCGGCCGCGTAGGCCAGGATGGCGATGTGGCCGATGTCCGGCGTGATCAGGATCTTGGGCGTGATGAGCAGCGCGGCCACGGCCGAGATCAGCCCGGACAGCGCCCACACCATCATGCGGATGCGCGTCAGGTTCACGCCCACCAGGCGCGCGGCCTTGGGGTTCATGCCGACGGCGCGCATGGCTTTGCCGACACGCGTATAGGTGAACATCCCGTACAGCAGCAGCATCACGCCCACGGCGACGGCGAAGATCACCAGGTCCAGTTGCGTCAGCACGGCGTCGCCGATGAGGATGGCGTCGGTCGGAGCCAGCGGCGGCAGCGAGCGCGGCGTGTCGCCCAGCCCGCTCTGGCGCACCAGCCCTTTAAGGGCGTAGGCCAGGCCCAGCGTGGCGATCACCATCTGCACGCCCACGCCCTTGGAGGCGATGACGCGCTCCATGACGACGCGCTGGAACAGGCCGGAGACCACGGCCACCACGGCCAGCGTCACCGGAATGACCGCCAGGTAGGGCCAGCCCATCACCAGGGTCAGGAACAGGGCGATGTAGCCCCCGACCATGAAGATCTCGCCCTGGGCGAAATTGGGCACATCCGTGGTCTTGAAAATGATGACAACGGCGACCGCCAGCAGCGCGTACACGCTGCCCGTCACCAGTCCCGACAGCACCCCCTGCTGCAGGAACAACCAGATATCGGCAAAGCTCATGATGGTCTCCGGCGGTCCGCGCGGCGCTGCGCCGCGGCGCGGACTGGGTGCGCTGTCCCGCGGATACGCCCGCACGTCATGCGCACGTATCTACGGGACAGCACACTGGCCTGTGTCGGCGGTTACGGTTGGTACTGCCAGACGCTCTTGAAGGCGCCCGGCACGAGCGACATGTTGGTGCCGTCGAACTTGATGTAGATGGCCGATTCCTGCGCGGCGCGGTCGTTCGGGCCGAACTCGATCGGGCCGGCCATGACGCCGGAATCGAACTTCATGGTCTCCAGCGCGGCCAGCACCTTCTCGCGGGTGGGCTGCGGGCCGGCGGCCTTGAGCGCATTGACCACCGCCATCGCCGGCGGCAGGCCGTAGGGCATGTAGGTCTGCGGGTGGCCGGGCTTGGCGGCCAGGTCCGGATAGGCCTGCTTGTACATGTCGTAGACCCAGGTCAGCTTGGGCCCGCCGGGCATGTCGCTCAGCACTTCCTGGATGTAGACATTCTTGAAGGCGTCCTTGTTGCCGACGTTCTCCACCAGCTGCTTCAGGTCGGCGGTGCCGTTGACGGCCAGCACGATGGGCTTGTTCCAGCCCAGTTCCTGCGCCTTCTTGATGATCAGCGCGGCGGGGCGGGCATACGTCGTCAACAGCAGCACGTCCGGGTTGGCGGCGCGGATCTTGAGCATCGGCGCGGTGACGTCGGTGATGTTGGGATTGACCGATTGCACCTGCAGGTTCACGTTGCCCAACTGCTTGGCCTGGGCCTGCGCGGCTTCCAGGTTCCAGCCGCCGTAGGCGTCGTCGTGGTTGATGTAGCCGATCTTGGCGGCCTTCAGGTGCTCGTTGGCGAACTGCACCATCGAGCCGCCCACGGCGTGCTGCGAGATCGAGAACGCGCCGTAGATGTATTTGGACGGCGGATACAGCGCGCCGTCGCCCGAGGCGTTGAGCATGACCAGCGGCACCTTCTCGCGCTCGACGTACTCGCGCGCGGCCACCACGGCGGCCGAGCACGAGCCGCCGTTCAGCAGGAACACCTTGTCCTGCTCGGTCAGCTTCTTGACCGCCGCCACCAGGTCGTTGGCGTTGCAGCGGTCGTCCTCGATCACCAGTTCGATCTGGCGGCCGTTGACGCCGCCTTCCTTGTTGACCTTGGCGTACCACATCTTGGCGGCGTTCAGCACGTCGAAACCGTAGGCCATGCCGCTGCCCGAGAGGGGCGCGAACAGGCCAATGCGGATGGTCTTGTCGGTGATGCCGGGTTCCTGCTGGGCCTGGGCGGAGGCGCCCAGGGCAAGGGCGCATAGCGCGGCGGCCGCGTGGCGGCGAAGGGGCTTCATGGTTTGTCTCCCGTTTTTTGAGTGCGCGCCTTTATCCATGGCGCGTTGCTGCGTGGCGGCTAGGCCGCCGGATTGGGTTCACTGCACAGTGTTCATTGCATGCGGTAGCCGCCGTTCACGTCGATGACGCTGCCGGTGATGTAGCCCGCTTCTTCCGAGGCCAGGAAACGCACGGCCGCGGCGACGTCGTCCACCGTGCCGATGCGGCCCAGCGGAATCGCCTGCGCCGCGGCGGCCAGCGCACCGCTGCTGGTGACGGTGCTGCGCAGCATGTCGGTGTCGATCAGCCCCGGCGCGATGCCGTTGACGGTGATGCCCAGGTGCGCGGACTCGCGCGCCATGGCCTTGGTCAGGCCCAGCACGGCGGATTTGGCGGCGATGTACGAGGCGCTGGAGCGATAGCCGCCCAACTGCGCGGCGACCGAGGTGAAGGTGACGATGCGGCCATGCTGGAGCGGCGCGGCTTCGCGCCGGCGCAGGTAGGCGCGGCCGCACAGGAACACGCCGCGCGCGTTGACGGCGAAGCTGCGTTCCCAGATGTCGAGCGTGGTGTCCTTGATCAGCGGGCGTTCGCCGTTGGCCTGGAACAGCAGCAGGCCGGCGGCGCTGACCAGCACGGCGATGGGGCCGTGAGTCTTTTCGATCTGGTCGAACGCCGTTTCGACGGCGCTTTCGTCGCTGACGTCGAAGGCATGGGCGCTGTGCGGCGCGCCGAGTTCGTCGGCCACGCGACGGGCGCGCTGGGCGTCCACGTCCGACACCACCACGCGGTAGCCGGCGCGGGCCAGCTCCTGGCAGATGGTGGCGCCGATGCCGCCGCCGCCGCCGGTGACGAGCGCGAGCCGCGGGGCCGGGCCCGCGGCCGGCGTGGATACATTGGACATGCTGTCTCCTGTTGCGCGGATTCGCCCGCCTTGGAGGAAGCGTCCGCTGATCTGAATTTTTGGCGATTATGTATACATGATGGGGTGGCAGGTATAGGGGGTTTCCCGTATTTGTCGAGGAACCTTGACTGTTCTCATTGGTGAAAGCCCTAGCGCGGTGGTAAGTGGCGGTGTCGCATGTATTCTTCATGTATACAATGCGGGCATGGATACGCTATCTCAACACGTGACCGATACGCTGCGGGACTGGGTGCTGCATGGCAAGTTCAGCCCCGGGGCCCGCCTGGAGGAAATCCCGCTGGCCGAGAAACTGGGGGTGTCGCGCACGCCGGTGCGGGCGGCCCTGGCGACGCTGGGCAACGAGGGGTTGCTGGAGCACCTGCCCAAGCGCGGCTACACCGTGCGGGCCTATGACCTGGCCGAGATCGTGGCGGCTTACGAGGTGCGCGCGGCGCTCGAAGGCCTGGCCTGTCGGCAGGCGGCGCTGCGCGGTTTATCGAATGACGCGGTGGCGGTGCTGAAGAACTGCCTGGACGAAGGCGATCGCATTCTCGGCAAGGGCGTGCTGCTGGCGGAGGATCATCTGCCGTACCAGCAGGTCAACATCACCTTGCACAACGGGATCCTGGAGGCGGCGGGCAATCCGTGGGTGAAGCGGTTCGCGACGCAGGCGCAGGCGATTCCGTATGCGTCGGATCGGATCATCCTGTGGGAGGACCATGGGATCATTCTGCGGTCGCATGATGATCATCATCGGATCGTGAATGCCATTATTGCGCGGGATGGGGCGCGGGCCGAGGATCTGATGCGGGAGCATGTCTACTATGCGGGGATCATTCTTAAGAATAATTATGAGAGGTTGGCGCAGGCCTATCGGGTTTGAGGGGATTGCTGGCGTTGTTGTTGGGTTCTTTAGGCGCGGGTGACGGGGCAGGCGGGGGATGGCGGGGCTACGATTGCGGTCCGGAGCGTTCGCTCCGGACTACCCCTTCCTCATCTTCGTCCAGGCCTTCGGCCTTCCCTTCAGATTCCGTCGGGCGCATCTACACGCCCCGCCATCCCCCGCCTGCCCCGGCTCCCGCTTTTGATGAGACTTAACGGCCGGGCTTTGGGGCGAGTCGTGTGCTTGGCGTTTTTGCCAGCGATCGGGGGTAGGGGAAGGTCTTGCGGGGTCGCCAAAGGCGGCCGCGCTGAACTGACCCCCAGAAGTTGGACGGTCAGAAGAAGCTAAAGCCCGAAGGCCTGAGCTCGGTATTGCACCGGGCTCAGGCCTTTTAGCTTGAGCTTGATGCGGTGATGATTGTAGTAACGGATGTACTGCCGGATGCCGGCCTGCAACTGCTCGACGCTCTCGAAGCGGTTCAGGTGGAAGAACTCGGCCTTGAGCGTGCCGAAGAAGCTTTCCATGGCGGCATTGTCCAGGCAGTTGCCCTTGCGTGACATGCTCTGCGTCACAGACCGGGCAGCAAGCATCCGCCTGTACATAGGCTGCTGGTATTGCCAACCCTGGTCAGAGTGCAGGACGGGGTGCTCGGTCGGCCGCAGCCGCGCCAGCGCCTTTTTCAGCATGCTGCCCACGAGCTCGAACACCGGCCGGCGGCTGGTTTCATAGGCCACGATCTCGCCGTTATACAGGTCCATCACCGGCGACAGGTACAGCTTTTGGCCATGCACGTTGAACTCGGTCACGTCGGTGACCCACTTCTCGTTCGGACATGCCGCCTCGAAGCCGCGCGCTAGCACGTTGCCCGCCACGTGATGCGGCTGCCCCCGATACGAGCGGTACTTCTTGGTGCGCACGAGCGACTTCAAGCCCAGCACCTGCATCAGTTTTTGTACCGTCTTGTGGTTCACGGACTGCCCCGCTTGGCGTAACACGGCTGTGATGCGCCGGTAGCCGTACCGGCCCTTGTGGCTTGTGTAGACAGCACGGATCCTGCCTTTGATCTCAGCATACTTGTCGGTAGTTTGGGCCGCTTTGACCTGGTAGTAGTAAGTGCTGCGCGCCAGACTGGCCGCCTTGAGCAAGGCCGCCAGCGGATGGTGCTGCCTCAACCCAGTCACGGCTTGCGCTTTTTCTGCGCAGCCGCACGCCGCTTTTCCTGGATCAAGGCATCGAGTTTTTTTAAGTACGCGACCTCGGCGCGTAACTCGATCAACTCCTGGTTCTGCCTGGCGATGATCTGCTTGTCGTCCAGTTCGGTGCGAGGAACGTCAGGCTTGGCTGGCTTGGTGCTCATGGTCTTGGGGCGACCCTCACGAAGAGGCCGCAGTGCGTCGATACCTCCAGCATGATACTGGCGCGCCCATTTGCCAATATGCGATGCGCAGCGAATGTCGAACGCCACCGCTGTCTGGGCTTCAGACCACTGTTCGCGCCACATGCGCTTGAGCACCTTCAGCTTGAACGCCGCGTCATAGCTGGCACTCTTGCGCCGCAGTCCAGATGTACCGTGCGCCTGGTAACGGGTCACCCACCGCCTCACCGTTGCGTGATCAAGCCCATGACGGGCGGCAATCGCCTTGCTGCCCCCAGAGCCTGACTCATACTGCCTGACTACCTTGAGCTTGAAGCTCTGATCGTACTTCGCCATGTAAAAACCCCCGAAGGTTGGATCTACGTCCAACTTTCGGGGGTCAGTTCACGCGGGCGGCCTTCTTTGGCGTTTGGGTGTCTGGCGTCGGGGGGATGACGCTGCGCGCTGGTGATGGCGTTGCGCTGGCCGGGTGATGTTGCGGCTGCGCAGTGACGGTTTGGCGTGCCAGCCGCGTTTGCTTGGCGCGGATGCGCCTGCGCTATTTGCCTGTGGCGGTATGCACGCGGCGGCCGAGCCGCCGCGTTCGCGGAGCGATCAGCCGGGCAGGCCGGTTTCCAGGCAGGGACTGAATTCGCCGGTGGCGGGGTCGCGCAGGAACAGGACGCCGGTGGCGACGCCGAAGTAGGTGCCGTGCAGCTCCAGGTCGCCGCTTTCGACGCGGCGGCGGATGGAGGGGAAGGTCATCAGGTTGTTCAGGCTGTGGCCGATGACGGCGAGTTCGAGGCGCTTGAGGTTGGCGGCGCGGTCGTCGCCGCCGGGGCCGAGTTCTTCGGCGACGGGCGCGATCTGGGACATCCACTTGCCGATGAAGTCGCCCTTGGTGAGCGGCTTGGCGTCGTCGAAGAAGGCGCGGATGCCGCCGCAGGAGGCGTGGCCGAGGACGACGATGTGTTTGACGTTCAGGCCGTTGACGGCGAACTCGATCGCGGCGCTGGTGCCGTGGTACGAGGACTCGGAATCGGGATCACAGGGCGGGACCAGGTTGGCGACGTTGCGCACGACGAACATTTCGCCGGGGCCGGCGTCGAAGATCGCTTCGGGCGAGACGCGCGAGTCGCAACAGCCGATGATCAGGATTTCCGGGCTTTGCCCAGTTTCGGCCAGCTTTTCGTAGCGGCTGCGTTCGGAATGGAAACGGCCGGCGAGAAAGGACTGATAGCCTTCGGTGAGTCTTTTGGGAAACATGATCTTTTCACTTCCTTGGTAACGAGGCCGGGCATGCCGGCGTGCCGGCAGACGCAACAAGGGGCTTCGTGTGGAAGCCCCTTTTGTCGAGTCGGCTGCGGAATTTTCCCACAATTGGCCTGACGCCGGCTTGACTAAACCCTATCCAGATAAGGGTTTTTTTGCCGGAGCAATCCGTTGGGCAAGTAAGCGCAGCGTGGAAAGCGCACGTCCGTCGCGCAAGAAAAGCCGTCCGGCCGCCCGGCCGCCCGAAGGCCGGACAGCCCCCTCGGGGGGCAGCAAGCGCGCAGCGCGCAGCGTGGGGGCCAACCATTCATCGGGCGCGGATGTCCAGGGCGGTGACCTTGGCGAATCGGAGCGGCGTGATGGCGCGGATGGTCTTGATCTGGCCCGGCGCCAGGGGGCCGATGTCGTCATCGCGCACCCGGCCGATCTCGCGGCCCTGGTCATCGTAGAGGACGAAAGTCAGCATCACGTAGTTGACGGCGCGGCTGGACTGGTTGGCGAGCAAACCGGTGATGGTGGACTGGTTTTCGTTGGTGTCGCGGACGGCCTGGATATTGCCGAGCGTGACGCCGTACAGGCTTTGCGCGTTGGCGGCGCCGGTCAGGCCGGCCAGCAATGCGAGGATGGCGAGGGCGGATTTCATGGCGGTCTCCTGTTGCCCGGCTGCCGGGGCGTCCCGGTCGCTGTCTTTGGCGTCGCGTGTCGGGGCATGCGTCTATCTCACACCTTTCCCGACCCGGGCACAACGGCCCAAAGGGATGAATGGGTAACAGGTTGCTGGGGATAGCCGCAGATTCCGCCGTGGATGCCACAAGTGCATCGGAATGTCTCCAACTTGCGGGCGTTTCAGGCGATTTGGGCGGAATCTCGGCGCGGCGGCGCGAGGGGCGGCACGCGGTTTTCGGTGGAAAAATGGCCGTCGCCGGAACGGTCTGGCACCACCTTTCTGTAAGCTGAATGATCGCGGCGGCGTTAGCATTTGTTGTCCTTTCGACGCTTGCGAAGCATGCGGCTTTGTCCGATGATGACCACGCCGGCAACTTGGCCGGCGGATCTTGCGGCCCGGGCGCGCGCCAGGATGGCGCCGGCGGGCGATCAAGGGAGGAACTCATGCTTTCTCGTACTAGCCAATTGGCTTCGGCCATCGTGTTGTCCGCCTGTTTCCTGGGCGCCGTCCACGCCCAGACGCCGGCCGCCGCGCCCGCACCCGCCAAGACCCCCGCGCCCGCCGCCACGCCGGCAGCCAAGACGCCGACCCCGCAGCAGCAGCGCATGGCCGATTGCAACAAGTCGGCCGAAGGCAAGAAGGGCGATGATCGCAAGACGTACATGAGCGCCTGCCTTAAGGGCGAGGCGCCGCCGCCCGCCAAGCAGTTGACGCCGCAGCAGCAGAAGATGAAGGACTGCAACGCCAAGGCCGGCGAACAGAAGCTGACTGGCGACAAGCGCAAGACCTTCATGAGCACCTGCCTGAAAGGCTGAACGCGGCGTTGATTCCGCGCAAGTGAAAAGCGCCGGCCGTTGAACGGACCGGCGCTTTTTTCTGCGCGTCGCAAGCAGGACGTGATCGGTTGCCGTGGGCCAGGATCGCGGCACGGTCGTGGACGGCCCTGCCTGCCAGGCGGGCCTCCCGGCCGCGCCCGGCGCGACCCGAGGCGCGTCGCCTACACCGTCGCGATCGGCGTGACCGGCGAGCCGATCGCGTGCGGCAGGCGCAGCGGCGGGGCGGTCAGCATGAAGCGGTGGCGGCCGTTGGCATGCAGCCAGTCGGCCAGATCCTTCAGGTACCACAGCTCGGCCAGCGGCAGGCCCAGCTTGAACAGGCAGTGATGGTGCAGCGGCAGCATGGCGCGCGGGCCGGTTTTCTCGCGCGCGGGATAGGCTTCCACGGCGTAGTTGTCGGCGCAGATGGCGGCGATGCCGCTGTCGGTGATCCACTGCAGCAGCGCGGCGTCGGTGCCGTCGAGCGCGGCGCCGTAGGTGTGCAGCACTTCGGCGTCGGGCTTGCCGGCCATGGCGACCACGGCTTCGGCGTAGCCGGTGCGCAGCACCAGCATGTCGCCGGGCTCGATCTCGATGCCGTCCGTTTTCAGCACGTGCTGGATCTCGGCGTGGCCGACCAGGGTGCGGCCGGGGCCGTAGTGGCGCGCCAGGTCCAGCAGCACGCCGCGGCCCTGCATGCCTTTCTGCGCCAGGTTCTCGACGCCGAGCTTCAGCGCGGCCGAGGGGCCGCCGCTGTTGCAGCCGCAGCCGGTGTGGTCGCCGTCAGCCGGGCCGACGACGTCGACGCCGGCCTGGTAGCCGTTGTAGTAGCGCAGCTCGGGCTTGCCGTCGCCGTCGGCGTCGAACAGCGCGCCGACGTGCGCCAGCGCGTCCCATTGCGTCGAGTACTGCATCGACAGCAGCACCTGGTCGTCGCTCAGCACGTCGACCGCGTCCGGGTTGACGTTGCGCAGCGGGAAGTTCAGGTAGGGCGTGTCGGCCAGGCGCGTCGGGCTCAGTTGCGGCGGATGGCGCCGCGGGTTGAGCACGTTGCCGCCGGGCAGGTCCAGCGGCAGCGACAGGCAGAAGGTCTTGCCGGCGCGGATTTCACGCGCGCCTTTCAGGACCTGTTCTTCGGTGATGAGATTGAGGCGGCCGAGTTGGTCGTCGGGTCCGAAGTCGCCCCAGTTGGAGCCTTCGGGCCGATGGGTCCAGCGCTGCATGGCTTACTCCGCGAGGAAGTCGACCACCGCGCGGGTGAAGGCTTCCGGTTGTTCCCAGTTGGAGATGTGGGAGGTGTTCAGTTCGAGATAGCGCGCGCCGCTGATGGCGGCGGCCAGTTCCTGGCCCTGCGCGGGCGTGGCGGCCAGGTCGTGGGTGCTGCTGATGACCAGCGTCGGCGCCTTGATGGCCGACACCTGTTCGCGGAAGTCGGCGTCGCGCAGCGCGGCGCAGTTGCCGGAGTAGCCAGCGTCGGGGGTGCGGCGCAGCATATCGACCAGCACCTGCGACAGGCCCGGCTCGGCGGCGCGGTAGCCGTCGGTGAGCCAGCGCTCGACCAGGGTCGGGGCCATCTTTTCCAGCGTCTGTTCGGCCACGGCGGCGATGCGGGCGCTCCAGCCTTCGGCCGAGCCGATGCGCGCGGCGGTATTGCACAGGATCAGCTTGCCGATCAGCTCGGGCCGATTCAGCGCCAGCCACAGGCCGGTGGGGCCGCCCATCGACAGGCCGCAGAAGTGGGCGCGCTCGATGTTCAGGTGCGCCAGCAGCTCGGCGACGTCGTTGCCCAGTTGCGCGAACGTGTATTCGCCGTCGGGGACCGAGGACTTGCCGTGGCCGCGGGTGTCGTAGCGCAGCACGCGGAAGTGCTTGCTCAGCGCGGGAACCTGGCGCGCCCACATGTCGGCGTTGGTGCCCAGCGAATTGGAGAGCACCAGCACCGGCGCGTCGGCGGGGCCATCGATGACGTAGAACAGCCGTGCCTGGCTGAGATCGGCGTAAGACATGCGGTAAATCCTCGGGGAATGAAAGCGCGGCCCCCGGAGGCGGCCGCGTGGCGATTACAGATAGCAGGTGCCGTCGACGTAGGCCTTGCGCCAGCGCGTGATGGTCACGCGCTGGAACAGCTGCGCCTGGGCGAAGGGATCGGCGTCGATGAACTGCTGCGCGGCCTCGCGCGTGTCCAGGTCGACGATGTACAGGCCGCCGCCCAGGTCCTTGCCGTCATCCTGCAGCTTGGCGCCGCAGGCCAGCAGCAGATGCTTGTTGGCGTCCAGGTATTCCAGATGCGCGGCGCGATGCTGCTGGCGCACGGCCTGGTGGTCGGGCTTGTCGAAGGTTTCGATGATGTAGGGCATGGGCGGCTCCGTTCAGATCGCCGAGGGATGGCGCGCCAGCGCCGTCACCTGGATGTCCATGTAGGGGAACAGCGGCAGCGACGACAGCAGCGCGTGCAGTTCGTCGTTGTCCTGCACGTCGAAGATGCTGACGTTGGCGTAGCGGCCGACGACGCGCCACAGGCTCTTCCACTTGCCGTCGCGTTGCAGCTGCTGCGCCAGGGCCTTTTCGTCGGCCTTGAGCTTGTCGGCCTGGGCGGCCGGCATATCGACGGGCAGATTGACCTGCATTTGAACCATGAACAACATGATGGGTGTCTCCAGGAAATCGGCCCCGGCGTTGCCGGGGCGCGGGGGGAATGATCAGTTGGAAAACTTCAGCGGCAGGCCGGTCAGGCGCAGCAGGTCGTCGGCGGTGGTTTCGCCGAACATGTCGATCACCGTGACGCCGTCGGCGCGGATGTCGAACACGGCCACGTCGGTGTACACGCGCGACACGCAGCGCACGCCGGTCAGCGGATAGGTGCAGGCGTCGACCAGCTTGCTCTGGCCTTCGCGGGTCTGCAGTTCCATCATGACGAAGACGTCCTTGGCGCCGATGGCCAGGTCCATCGCGCCGCCCACGGCGGGGATGGCGTCGGGCGCGCCGGTGTGCCAGTTGGCCAGGTCGCCGTGCTGCGACACCTGGAAGGCGCCCAGCACGCAGATGTCCAGGTGGCCGCCGCGCATCATCGCGAACGAGTCGGCGTGATGGAAGAACGAGCAGCCGGGCAGTTCGGTGACGGGCTGCTTGCCGGCGTTGATGAGGTCGTAGTCTTCCTCGCCCTTGGCGGGCGCCGGGCCCATGCCCAGCATGCCGTTCTCGGTGTGCAGGATGACTTCGCGGTCGGCCGGCAGGTGGTTGGCCACCAGCGTAGGCAGGCCGATGCCGAGGTTGACGTAGGCGCCTTCAGGGATGTCCTGGGCGACGCGGGCGGCGATCTGGTCGCGGGTCAGTTTGGTGCTCATTGCTGCTCCTTGGCGGCCTGGGCGGCGTCGATCTGCACGACGCGCTGCACGAAGATGCCGGGGGTGACGACGGTTTCCGGATCGAGGGCGCCCAGTTCGACGACTTCGCGCACCTGCGCCACGGCCACGCGCGCGGCGCTGGCCATGATGGGGCCGAAGTTGCGCGCGGTCTTGCGGTACACCAGGTTGCCCCAGCGGTCGCCGCGCTCGGCCTTGATGAGCGCGTAGTCGGCGTGCAGCGGATATTCCAGCACGTACTGGCGGCCGTTGATCTCGCGGGTTTCCTTGCCGTCGGCCAGCGGGGTGCCGTAGCCGGTGGGCGAGAAGAACGCGCCGATGCCGGCGCCGGCGGCGCGGATGCGCTCGGCCAGGTTGCCCTGGGGCACCAGTTCGAGCTCGATCTTGCCGCTGCGGTACAGGCCGTCGAAGATCTGCGAGTCCACCTGGCGCGGGAACGAGCAGATGATCTTGCGCACGCGGTTGGCGCCCAGCAGGGCGGCCAGGCCGGTGGTGCCGTTGCCGGCGTTGTTGTTGATGATGACCAGGTCCTTGGCGCCTTGCTCGAGCAGGGCGTCGATCAGTTCCATGGGCTGGCCGGCGGTGCCGAAGCCGCCGATCATGACGGTGGCGCCGTCGGGGACGTCGGCGAGGGCGGCCGCCGCGCTTGCAACAAGCTTAGAAATCATGGTGTTCGCTCATAGGTGGCGTGTCATAATTTGTTCTTAATTAGAACTTTCGTTCTTCTGAAGAACATCGTTTCATGGGGATGGTCGACCGTCAAGGCAAGCCGGCGCGGCCCGATCCTCCCCGTCCAGGGTTGCCGCCAGCGGCAACGTTTTTTCTCGCGGTAGACGGATGGCCGAGCAAGCAACCCAGCAACCCAGCGACAGCTACGTTCAATCTTTTGCGCGCGGCCTGTCCGTGATCCGGGCGTTCGGCCCGGATCGTTCCCAGATGACGCTGTCCGAGGTCGCGGCCGTGACCGGCCTGACCCGCGCCGGCGCGCGCCGCATCCTGCTGACGCTGGAGCACCTGGGCTACGTCACGGTCGAGGACCGCAAGTTCGCGCTGACCCCGCGCATCCTTGAGCTGGGCTACGCCTACCTGTCGGGCACGCCGCTGTGGAACCTGGCGCTGCCCTACATGGAAGAAGTGGCCGAACAGACGCGCGAGTCGTGCTCGGTGTCGGTGCTGGAAGGCGCCGACATCGTCTACATCCTGCGGCTGTCGACGCACAAGGTCATGACCATCAACCTGGCCGTGGGCAGCCGCCTGCCGGCCTGGGTGACGTCGATGGGCCGCGTGCTGCTGGCGGGCCTGCCCGCGGCCGAACTGGACCGGGTGCTGGCGATGAGCCAGATCCAGGCCTACACCAAGGACACCGTGACCGACATCGGCGCGCTCAAGGCCATCCTGGCCGGCGTGCGCGCCGACGGCTACGCCTGCGTGGCGCAGGAACTGGAACCGGGCCTGCAGTCCGTGGCGGTGCCGATCGTCGACCGCAGCGGCCGCGTGATCGCCGCGATGAACGTCAGCGGCCATGCCAACCGCTTCTCGCGCGAGGAAATGCTGGCGACCTTCCTGCCGCCGCTGCGCCACGCCGCCGACCAGATCAACCACGCGCTGCTGCGCCGCTAGGCGGCGCGGGCGGGCGGAGTCGGGCAGGCGGGCGGACATGGCGGCCGGCCTCAGATCGGGGCGACGCCCAGCGTCGTGCCGCCGCAGACATACAGCATCTGGCCGGTGACGAAGCCGTTGTCGGGCGACAGGAAGAACATGGCGGCGCGCGCCACGTCCTCGGGCGTGCCCAGGCGCTTGACCACGATGCTGTTGATGATGCGTTCGGTCTGCGGCGCGCCGGCCGGATTGCTCTTGGTGAACAGGTCGGTGGCGATGGGGCCGGGGCCGATGGCGTTGACGGTGATGCCGTCGCCGCCCAGTTCCATCGCCAGCGTGCGCGTCAGGCCGACCAGGCCGGCCTTGGTGGCCGAATAGACCACGCGGTCCGGCTTGCCCAGCGCGGCGCGCGATGACATGTTGACGATGCGGCCGAAGCCGGCCGCGCGCATCGCCGGCAACGCGGCCTGCACCAGGATCAGCGCGGTGCGCAGATGCAGGTTGACCACGTAGTCCAGGTCGGCCAGGGTGGCCGTGTCGGCGGTGCCGGGACGCGTGGCGCCGGCGTTGTTGACCAGGCCGACGATGTCGTAGGCCGCGGTCACTTCGGCGGCCACTTCCTTGGTGCGCGCCTCGTCGGTCAGGTCGGCCTGGTACGACACCAGCCCGGCCGGCGGATTCTCGGGCAGGCGGTAGTCGATGTTGACGACCTTGTGTCCGGCATCCAGCAGCATGCGGATGATGGCGGCGCCGATCCCGGCGCTGCCGCCGGTCACCAGATACGCGGTAGGTTTGCTCATCTCAGCTCCCAATTCAGTTCTCAGTCGCGGCGTCCTCAAGAACACCGCCTCTCAACATTCCATCTGCCTCCCCAGCGAGGACACCGCCAGATCCGGCTCAGCCGGTCTGCAGGTGTCGCCCCCTGGGGGGCGCGCGCAAGCGCGTACGGGGGGGCTTAATGCGTCAGGTAGCCCCAGGCCAGCACGGCGGTGATGTGGATCACGCCGACCCACAGCATCATGATGACCGTATAGCCCATCACGTCGCGCAGCTTGAGCTTGGACAGCGCCAGCGCCGGCAGGATCCAGAAGGGCTGCACCAGGTCGTTCCAGGCGTTGCCCAGCATCACGGCCATGGTGGTCTGGTTGAGCGCGCTGCCGATCTCGCGGGCGGCGTCGATCATGAACGGACCCTGGATGACCCAGTGGCCGCCGGCCGAGGGCGCGAAGAAGTTGATGACGAACGAGCTGATCAGGCCCCAGAACGGCAGCGAGGCCGGGGTGGCGACGTCCACGAACACCTTCGAGATGGTGGTCACCAGGCCCGAGGCGGCCATGATGGCCATGATGCCCGCGTAGAACGGGTATTGCAGGATGATCCCGGAGATCGTCTTGATGCCTTCGGTCAGCTTGGCCACGTAGGCGGCCGGCGTGCCCAGCAGGATGATGCCCAGGAACAGGATGATGAAGTTGATCAGGTTCAGGTCGAGCGAGCCGCCGTCGATGAAGTGGAAGGCGACGTAGGCCACGCCGAGCGCGCCGATCAGCAGGCTGAGGATGCGGCTGTTGTTCAGCTTGGAGGCGAGGGTGCCTTTCTCCAGCATGTCTTCGGCCGCGTTGGACGCGTTGGCGTCGCGGTCGATGGCCGGGTCCACTTCGACGATCTTCTCGCCCTTCTTCGGGTGCAGCCAGGCGTTCAGCAGCGGCAGCGTCACGATGATCACCAGGCTGGTGATCAGCATCGGCACCGAGAAGATGGTTTCCGTCAGCGGGATGATGCCCATCTGCTTGGCGGTCGGGTGGCCGGGGGTGGCCACCAGCACGGGGATGCTGGCCGACAGGCCCAGGCCGTACATGGTGAAACCGCTGTAGGCCGCGGCGATGATCAGCGGGTAGTGCACGCCCTTGACCTTCAGCGCCAGCTTCTTGGCGACGATGCCGCCGATGACCAGGCCGAAGCCCCAGTTCAGGTAGCTGCCGATGCCGCCCACCAGCGTGGCGACGATGATGGCGGTGTGCGGCTTGTGCACGTGGCTGACGATGCGGTTGAGCAGGCGGTCGGTCAGCGGCGCGGTGGCCAGCACGTAGCCCATGGCCAGGATCACGGCCATCTGGGTGGTGAAGGCCAGCAGGCTCCAGAAGCCCTTGCCCCAGGCGCGGGTCACGTCGCCGATGCCCTGGCCTTCGATGCCCATGGCCAGCAGCACGGTGAGCAGGGTCAGCGCGATCGCGAAGACAAAGGGATCGGGCAGATACTTGCGCATCAGCTCAGTGAAAAAAGATGCCAATTTATTCATGGTGCCTCCTACGAACTCCGGTAAGGCGTATTGCTCTTGTGTCTTGCGCCGCCGTGCGCCGGATGTTGGCGCGTGGCGGATGGGACGGTCGGTTTCTTTGTGTGGTTGGGCTCGTGGCCCGCTGGCGCGTCGTACGGATCGCCGCGCGCCTTATGGTGTAGGTATTCGGTGTTGCGCTAGCCGCGTCAGGAATCGCCGGCCTTGGCGTTGAGCCACGCGGCCAGCTCGCCCAGCGCCGCGCTTTTCTCGCGCAGCACCCGTTCGCGGCGCTCGGGGCTCCAGGCGTAGAAACCCTGGCCGCTCTTGGCGCCGAGCTGGCCGTTCTCCACCTTGCTCTTGAGCAGGTCGGACGGCTCGGTGCGGTTTTCCAGGTCTTTGTAGAGATAGCTGGCGATGGCGTAGTGGACGTCGATGCCGTTCATGTCGCGCTGTTCCAGCGGACCCGACAGCGCCAGGCGGATGCCCAGGCTCCACTTGACCACTTCGTCGATGTCCTCGGCGCTGGCCACGCCTTTTTCCAGCAGCGAGATGGCCTCGCGCGCCAGGGCGTGCTGGATGCGGTTGGCGATGAAGCCGGGAATGTCCTGGCGCACCAGCACCGGGCGCTTGCCGCCCAGGCGCAGCGTCGCCATGACGCGCGCCACGGTGTCTTCCGAGGTGGCGTCGTTGCGCACCACTTCGACCAGCGGGATGACGTCGGCGGGGGTGAAGAAGTGCGTGCCGACGAAGCGGTCGCGGCGCGTGACAGCACTGGCGATGGCGTTGATCGACAGGCCCGAGGTGTTGGTGGCGAAGATCGCTTCGGGCTTGCACAGCGTGTCGAGCTGGGCGAACAGGCCGCGCTTGAGTTCCAGGTTCTCGGGCACCGCCTCGATGACGAGGTCACAGGCGGCGGCCGCGTCCAGGCCGGGCGCCATGCGGATGCGTTGCATCACGGCGGCGACCTGGCCGGGGGCGTAGACATTCAACTGGCGTTCGATGACGGCGCGGGCACGATCCAGGGCGCCTTCCATCGGATCGACCAGGACCACGTCCAATCCCTTCGAGGCGAAGAGCGCGGCGATGCCGCTGCCCATGGCGCCGGCGCCGATGACGGCCAGGTTCTGCAGGGGAGTATCCATGAGGGTTCGCTTGCCTTACGGGGCGCGCGCGGCGGGCGGCACAGGCGGAACCAGGGAACTGCGATCTGTCTCTTCCGTCGGTGTCTTCCTGTGCGCGGGCCAGAAAAATCGTTGTGTTCTATATACGAACATTTGTGCGTATATAGAATTTCTGACGAAGATAGTACTAAAAGTTGCCGGGGGTGGACAAATGGCCGTTTTGGGGCGTTCGTCAGGTGGACAGTGCGGAACGCGCGCAAGGCCGCCTGCCGAGGCCGCGTCGCGTTCTGCGTGGAGGGTCGAATCGATGGAATGGGGGCAAAGCGCGCGCCGGAGCCCAAAGCCCCGGCGCGGCGTTGCCCTGTTGCCTCACCCCGAGTTGCGCAACCCGGCGGCGATGCCGTTGATGGTCAGGTGGATCGCGCGTTGCACGCGTTCGTCGGCCTCGGCAGCGGGCGACTTCTGCGCGGCGCGGTGGCGGCGGATCAGGTCGACCTGCAGGTAGTTGAGCGGGTCGATGTAAGCGAAGCGCTCGCGCAGCGAGGCCTGCAGCGCGGGGTTGTCGGCCAGCAGCTCGCGCCGGGTCAGCAGCTTGAGCATGGCCAGGGTGCGGGCGTGTTCAGCGCTGATCATGCCGAAGATCTTCTCGCGCAGCGCGCGCTGCGGCACCAGCTGCGCATAGCGCGCGGCGATGGCCAGATCGGACTTGGCCAGCACCATCTCCATGTTGGACAGCAGGGTGCGGAAGGCCGGCCAGTCCCGCGCCATCTCGCGCAACTGGGCCAGGCGGCCGCGCCGCGAGCGCGGCGCCCCCGGCGCGCCGGTTTCCAGATAGGCCTCGATGGCCGAGCCCATGCCGTACCAGCCGGTCAGCATCAGGCGGCATTGGGCCCAGGAGAATCCCCAGGGAATGGCGCGCAGGTCTTCGATGCGCTGGCCCTTCTTGCGCGACGCCGGGCGCGAGCCGATGTTCAGCCCGGCGATCTCGGCGATGGGGGTGGCGGCGAAGAAGTATTCGGCAAAGCGCGGCGTGTCATACACCAGGCCGCGGTAGCTGCGCTGCGCGGTCTCGGACATGAATGACATGGCCGGGCCGTGCTGCGCCATGTGCGCGTCTTCCGCGCTGGTGGCCTCGGCGCGCGGCGCCAGGCTGGATTCGAGCGTGGCGGCGACCAGCAGCTCCAGGTGCCAGCGGCCGACCTCGGCGTCTTTGTATTTGCTCTGGATGACTTCGCCCTGTTCGGTCAGGCGGATCTGGCCGGCCACCGTGCCCGGCGGCTGCGCCAGGATGGCGTCGAAGCTGGAGCCGCCGCCCCGGCCCACCGAGCCGCCGCGGCCATGGAACAGGCGCAGGCGCACGTGGCGGCTGGAGAAGACGTCCACCAGCGCGCGTTCGGCCTGGTAGAGCGACCAGTTGGAGGTGAGAAAGCCGCCGTCCTTGTTGCTGTCCGAGTAGCCCAGCATGACTTCCTGGGCGCCATTCTGGGCGCGCTTCACGCGCTCGCGGATCTCGGGCAGGTCGAGCCAGGCGGCCATGATGTCGGCGCCGCGCTGCAGGTCGGGGATGGTCTCGAACAGCGGCACCACCATGAGGCCGTCTTCTGGCGGGATGTCCTGGCCGGCGGGCGCGATCAGGCCCGCTTCCTTTTGCAGCACCATCACTTCCAGCAGGTCGCTGAGCGTTTCGGTGTGCGAGACGATGGTCTGGCGCACGGCCTGCTTGCCATAGCGCTGGCGGCCGGCGGCGGCCGCGCGCAGCACCGCCAGTTCGCGCGTGGTGTCTTCGCTGTAGGCGATCCAGGGCGAGGCCAGCGGCCGCGCCTGCGCCAGTTCGGCGCGCAGCAGGGCCACGCGCGCGTCTTCGTCCAGCGCCAGGTAGTCCAGCGGCTGGCCGTCATGGGTGGCGCCGGCGCGGCTGAACAGCTCGGCCAGCGCGCGTTCGTGCACGTCTGAGCTCTGCCGCAGGTCGACCGTGGCGAGATGGAAGCCAAACACCTCGACCGCTTGCTGCAGCCCCGCCAGGCGCAACTTGCCGATGGGCGCGCCATGGTGCGCGGACAGCGACGCCGCGATGACGGCCAGGTCCGCCGACAGTTCCTGCGGCGTGCCGTAAGGTTGTGCCGCGACGGTGCTGCGGCGCGCCAGGTCCTGTCCTGTCAGGCGCAGCGCGGTGGCGGCCAGGCGCGCGTAGACGCCGACCAGCGCGCGCCGGTAGGGCTCGTCGCTGCGATGCGGCGAGTCGTCGCCGCTGTGCTCGGCCAGCGCCAGCAAGGCCGGGTCGACCGCGATCAGCAGCGTGGTGATGGACAGCTCGGCGCCCAGCGCGTGCACTTCCTGCAGGTAGTGCTCGAACAGCACGGTGGCCTGGCGCAGCAGCGCGCGTTCCAGCGTGCCGGCATCCACGTTCGGGTTGCCGTCGCGGTCGCCGCCGATCCAGCTGCCCATGCGCAGGAACGGCTCCAGCGGCGGCGGGGGCGCGCCGAACGGCTTGGCGTCGCGGTTGAGCAGCTTGGACAGGTCGCCGTAGACGCGCGGGATGACCTGCAGGAAGGTGCTGCGGTAGTACGACAGCGCGTTCTCGATCTCGTCGGCCACCGTCAGGCGGGTGTAGCGCAGCATGCGCGTCTGCCACAGCGTGGCCACGCGGCCTAGCAATGCGGCGTCGAGTTCGGCCTGTTCTTCCGGCGTCAGCGGGTTGTCGCGCTGGACCAGCGCGGCCGCGATCTCGCGATGCACGTCCAGCGTGCTCTTGCGCTGCACTTCGGTGGGATGGGCGGTCAGCACCGGCATGACGCAGGCGTCGGCCAGCAGGCGGCGGATGCGCGCGGGCGTCACGCCATGGCGGCCCAGGGTCTGCACCGCGTCGCGCAGGCTGCCGCGCGCGGGCGCATCGCCGGCCAGGGCGCGGGCGCGCTGGCTGCGGTTCTGGTCGCGGTCCTCGGCGATGTTGGACAGGTGCAGGAAGTAGCTGAAGGCGCGCGCCACCGAGTTGGGGTCGCTGCCCTGCAGGTGCTTGACGCGTTGCTCCAGCAGTTTGCCGTCGGCGGCGTTGCCTTCGCGGCGGAATTTGACGGCGGTGCGGCGCAGGGTCTCGATGGTGTCGAAGACGCGCTTGCCTTCGCATTCGGCGATGACTTCGCCCAGCAATCGGCCTAACAGCCGGATATCGTGACGCAAGGGTTCTGCTGAATCGGACTGCGGGCGGCTGGCATTCATCGGGCGGGAGATCCGTCGGGCTGCTGGAAAAGGGGAGGGTGGGGTGATGCGCGCTACGGGTGAACCACAAACGAAAACGTCACCGATTTTACGCAGGCTTCCTTACGGGAAAGACGGCCGGCTGCGGTAAAGTCTGGCTCTATCCCTTAGTCTTTGCAGAAACCCCCTTTTATGCTGAACCACCAACGTCGCGCGCTCGTGCTGTTTTCGGGCGGACAGGATTCCACCACCTGCCTGGCCTGGGCGCTGGACCGCTATGCCCATGTGGAAACCGTGGCGTTCGACTATGGCCAGCGCCACCGCATCGAGCTGGATGCGCGCCTGAACGTGCTGCGCGAGATCCGCGCGCGCTTTCCGCAATGGGCGCCGCGCCTGGGCGAAGACCATCTGCTGGACCTGAAGGTGCTGGGCCAGGTGGGCGACACGGCCATGACCAGCGACCGCGCCATCGAGATGCAGGAAAACGGCCTGCCCAACACCTTCGTGCCGGGACGCAACCTGCTGTTCCTGACGCTGGCCGCCGCCCTGGGCTACCGGCGCCAACTGGACGTGCTGGTGGGCGGCATGTGCGAAACCGATTTCTCGGGCTATCCCGATTGCCGCGACGACACCATCAAGGCGCAACAGGTGGCGCTGGGGTTGGGGCTGGGCAGCCGCGTCACCATCGAGACGCCGCTGATGTGGATCGACAAGTCGGAAACCTGGGCGCTGGCAAAGCAGTTGGGCGGCGACGCGCTGGTCGAGACCATCGTCGAGGAAAGCCACACCTGTTACCTGGGCGAGCGCGGCGCGCGCCATGCCTGGGGCTATGGCTGCGGCGAATGCCCGGCCTGCAAGCTGCGCCGCGCCGGCTGGGACAAATGGCAGGCTCAGGGCGCGGCTTGAGCCGACCGCCCGCGACACCCCTCCAACAACGACCCCCGCTTCGGAAAGCGCCCGGCGGCCCGCCGCGGCGCGTTGCCGGCTCGCGGCGCAATGGCGTCGGATTGCGCCGGCACCGTAGCCGCGCGCATGTCGCTACGTTTCACTCATCGGCGAGTTTTATTTCGATATATTGAATTCCATTCATTTTTAAATGAATGGAATTCAATGATTTTCGACTTTGCGCGGCAATATGAAGAATTGAGCGCTCTTTTTTTGCGACCCTGTTCCAGGTATCGAGATGAATAAAAACATTTCAATACCGTTCGATGGAAAGCATATTTATTCAGAGCTCAATCATCATGAATCGGTCGCGCATTATCCTTATTTTCGATAACGAATTCGCCAAGCAGGGCATCTCCGATTCGCTTGAGCAGATCGGGTTCGTCCTGAATCCCGTATCGCTCCAGGAACCGCCGCCGGCGCGCCATGCCGGGGAAATCCAGGTGCATCTGTGCCTGCCGCGCGACCTGGACATCACGATCGGCCAACTGCGCGCGCGCTTCGCCCACTCGACCATCATCGCCATCCGCCACATCGAAAGCCCCGCGATGCGGATCAACGCGCTGCTGGCCGGCGCGGATAGTTGCTATGACGCGAACATCAGCTACAGCGAAGTGGCGGCGGCGATTCAGTCGGCGCAGCGCAAGTTGACCTTGTGCCAGCCGCCCGCGGCCTCCGCAACGCGCCGGCCGGACGTGGCGGCCGAGCCCGCCGCGGCGGAACAAAGCTGGCGCCTGTGCGACAACGAATGGACGCTGGTCTCGCCCGGCGGGGCGGCCGTCAATCTCACGCCCATGGAACGCGCGGTGCTCAAGGGCATGCACGGCCATCCCGAGCGCGTCATCCGCCGCGCGGGTTTCGCCGCCGCCGGCCTCGACATTGCCGGCAATGGCCGCGCGTTGGACCTGGTCATCAGCCGCCTCAAGCGCAAGGGCGTTGCCGCCGGCATGGCCATTCCAATACGCAGCCTGCGCGGCAAGGGCTATGCGTTCTCGGCCACGCTGGTCCAGGATGGCAGCGGCGCGAGCCACGAACCCACGGTGATCCGCAAGGAATGCGCCGTGTCGCCGCTGCTGGCCGCGATCCAGGGCGACCGCCTGCGGTTCCACTACCAGCCTATCGTCACCGCCGCGGATCTGGAAATCGTCGGCGCCGAAGCGCTGTTGCGATGGCGTGTGGCCGGTGGCGAGACGATGGGCATCGATGGCTTGTTGCGCGAAGCAGCCGCCCCCGAGGCGGCGC
The DNA here is from genome assembly GCF_002082135.1 of Achromobacter ruhlandii. Classification (NCBI taxonomy): domain Bacteria; kingdom Pseudomonadati; phylum Pseudomonadota; class Betaproteobacteria; order Burkholderiales; family Alcaligenaceae; genus Achromobacter; species Achromobacter ruhlandii. The sequence continues at coordinate 5,212,369 of NZ_CP017433.1, read as the reverse complement.
AGGCCCTCATCAGCTGGAGCCTGCAGACCATTGCCCGTGACCAGGCGCGCTGGCGGCAGACGGCGCAAGGGGCGGCGCTGGCGGTGAATCTCAATATCTCGCCGCAGAGCTTTGCGCGCCGCGATGTCGTCGGCACAGTCCTGCGCGGTATCGCCGCGTGCGGCCTGGCGTCGGGCGACATCCGCATCGAGCTCACCGAAGAAGCGGCCCTGCACGCGGGATCCGCCGATATCCGTTCAACGCTGGAAGCTTTCACCGGTCGAGGCATCCAGGTCTGGCTGGATGATTTTGGCAAGGGCTACAACAACCTCGAATGGCTGTCGACGCTGCCCCTGACCGGCATGAAGCTGGACAAGTCCATCGTCTGGAGCGCCGCGCGCCAGGCGGAGGCGCAGAAGGTGATGACCTCGATCTGTCAGCTGGCGCGCGACCTGGACATCGTCACCGTGGCCCAGGGCATCGAGACCGAGGCGCATTGCCGCGCCGCGCGCGAAGCCGGTTGCGACCTGCTGCAGGGTTTCCTGTTTTTCCGGCCCGGCACGGGCGATGAACTGGCCGCCGCGCTCGCCGAGCAGCGCTGGCGCCGCGCCGACATGGCGCGAGGCCGCGAACACCCGGCGCCGGCCGTGGCGCTGCGTGACGGCGGCGCGCCTTTCAGCCCCGCGTCCGGGCGATGAAGCGCCATCGCAACGCCAGCGCCGCGGCCAGGATGGCGGTAGCCAGTCCCGCCGATATGCCCATCGCGGCGTGCGACCCGTGCCGTTCGGCCACGTAGGCGTAGGCCACGGGCGCGGCGGCGGTCAACAGGAAGCTGGGAATCAGCAGGGCGCCGACCAGTGCGCCATAGCTGCGGAAGTCGAACAACGCCAGCGGCAGCGTGCCGCGCGCGATGGTCAGCAGGCCATTGCAGGCGCCGTAGAGCAAGGCGTAGGCGGCCAAGGCGACGAGGTGACCGCCGGACAGCAGCGCCAGCACGAAACCCAGCGGCATCAGGGCGGCCACCGCCAGGGTCAGGGTCAAGGGATGCAGGCGCGACCCCAGCGCGACGTCGGCCAGCCGCGAGGCGAACTGGCCCACGCCCCACAACGCGGCGACATTGACCGCCAACGCCTTGGTCAGCCCCAGGCCCGCCAGTAGCGGGATCAGGTGGGCGGCATTGCCGGCCGCCAGGAAATTGGTGAGCATGGCGATCACCGCGTACAGCAGGCCGGCCAGGCGCCGCTCGGATGCGTTGCGCGTCAGGCCGGCGCCACCCTGGCCGGCGGCCTGGACCGGCGCGGCGTAGCGTGCGCGCGGCAGCGCCAGGTAGAGGGGCACGGTCGCCAATGCCAGCGCCCCGTAGGCCAGCACGGCGCCGCGCCAGCCCAGCCAGCCCGACAGCGCATGGCCCACCGGCCACATGACGGTCGACGCGAGCCCGCCGAACAGCGTGATCTGCGACATCGGCCGCCGCGCCGTGGGGCCGGCGGCGCGCGCCAGCGAGGCGAATGCGGCGTCATACAGACACAGCCGCATGCCCACACCGAGCAGCGTCCAGGCGGCGAAATAGGCAGGCAGGCCGTGCGCGGCGGCCAGCGCGACGCAGCCCGCCGCCGCCAGCGTGGCGCCGGCGGGCATGACCCGATGTCCGCCCCATTGGTCGACCGCGCGGCCGGCCAGCGGCGACACCAGCGCCATGACCACGATGGCGCAGGAGAAGCCGCCGTAGAGGGTGGCCGGGTCCCAGCCCAGGTCGGCGGCCATGTCCGGCCCCAGCGCGCCGATCAGGTAGAAGGTGACGCCCCAGCCGACCAGTTGCGTCAGCCCCAGGCAGACCACCGCGCGCGGCGGGATCATGGGCGTTGCGGCGGCGTGCTGTCGCCCTCGCCCAAGGCGCGCTGCATCAGCACGGTGTCACGCCATTCGCCATGCTTATGGCCGACCGAGCGCAGCGTGCCCACCGGGTGAAAGCCCTGGCGCGCATGCACCGCCAGCGAGGCGGCATTGCGGCTGTCGCCCACCACCGCCAGCATCTGGCGCCAGCCGGCCGCGGTGCAGCGTTCGACCAGGCTGGCCAGCAGTCTGCCGCCGATGCCCAGGCCGGCGCGGCCGGCCTTGACGTAGACCGAATCCTCGACCGTGTGGCGGTAGGCCGGGCGCGGGCGGTAGGGGGTGACGTAGGCGTAGCCCACCACTTCGCCGTTGATCTCGGCCACCAGATAGGGCATGTCTTTTTCCAGCACCCCGGCGCGTCGCTGGCGCATCTCCTGGATCGATGGCGGTTCCAGTTCGAATGACGCGGTGCCGTGCTCCACATGGTGCGCGTAGATGGCCTTGATGGCGGGCAGATCGGCATCCACGCTGTCGCGGATCAGGATGGTGGGGGCGGCGGGTTGCGGCATGGCGGGTTCGCGGAGGGAAGGAACGGACGGGTGAAAAACCAGCCGCCAGTGTGGCGCAAGCCCATGCATAAATAAAGCTTTGGTCTATTATGCTTTTCATAAGTAAAACTTTGGATTAGGCGAGGGCGGAATGCCATGCGCGGACTCAATCTGGACGCCCTGCACACCTTTGCGCAGGTGATCGAACTGGGCAGTTTCTCGGCCGCCGCCGAACGCGGCGGCATCACCCAGCCCGCCGTCAGCCTGCAGGTGCGCCAGCTCGAGCGGCGCTTCGGCCTGAAGCTGGTCGAGCGGGTCGGCCGCCGCGCCGGGCCCACCGCCGCCGGGCTGGAACTGCTGACCCACATCCGCGCCATCGACACCGCGCTGGCGCGGGCCGAGCAGGCCATGACGGCGCATGCTTCGCAAGTGACCGGGCGGGTGCGCCTGGGCACCGGCGCCACCGCCTGCACCTATCTGCTGCCGCCGCTGCTGGCCGGCCTGCGGCGGCGCTTTCCGGCGCTGGACGTGGTGGCCAGCACCGGCAATACCGCCGACATGCTGCGCGGCCTGGAGAACAACACGCTCGACATCGGCCTGGTGACGCTGCCCGCGCCCGGCCGCATGATCGAGGCCACGCCCGTGCTGGAAGACGAGTTCGTGGCGATCTTCCCGGCGCGCGGCCCGCTGGGAATGCCGGACGCCGTGACGCCGCAGGCGCTGGCGGCGTTGCCGCTGGTGCTGTTCGAGCCGGGCGCGCGCACCCGCGGCCTGGTGGATGACTGGTTCGACGCGGCAGGGGTGGCGGCCAAGCCGGTGATGGAGCTGGGCAGCACCGAGGCCATGAAGGAAATCGTGGCGGCCGGCCTGGCGTGCGCGGTGCTGCCGCGGCTGGCGGTCAGCGGCGCGGGCCAGCGCGCCAGCCTGGCGGTGCGTTCCCTGACGCCGCGCCTGGCGCGCACGCTGGCCGTGGTGATGCGCCGCGACAAGCCGCTCAGCCGGGGGCTGCGGCACCTGCAGGAAGCGCTGCTGGCGTTGCGGACGTGAACGCGTAGGGGTGGAACACGTCCACCGGCAATTGGTTGCAGGCCTGGACGCAGTCGCGCACGGCCGCCATGTCGGTGAAATCCAGGCCGCTGGCGATGCCCTGCCGGTCCAGGTTCAGCGCCAGCGTCACCAGGTCGACGTTGCCCGTGCGCTCGCCGTTGCCGAACAGGCAGCCTTCGACGCGGTCGGCGCCGGCCAGCACCGCCAGTTCCGCCGAGGCCACCGCGGTGCCGCGGTCGTTGTGCGGATGCACGCTCAGCACGATGCTGTCGCGCCGCGCCAGGCGGCGGTGCATCCATTCGATCTGGTCGGCATAGACGTTGGCGGTGGTGCATTCCACCGTCGACGGCAGGTTGATGATCATCCTGTTTGCCGGCGTCGGGCGCCAGATCGCGCTGACGGCATCGCAGACCTCCAGCGCGAAGTCCAGCTCGGCCAGGCTGAAGGTCTCGGGGGAGTACTCGTAGATCCACTCCGTTTCCGGATGCGCGTCGGCCAGGGCGCGGATCTGGCGCGTGCCGGCCAGCGCGATCTCCTTGATCTCGGCGCGGCTCATGCCGAACACGATGCGGCGCCATTGCGGCGCAATCGGGTTGTACAGGTGCACGATGGCGCGGCGCGCGCCGCGCAGTGATTCGAACGTGCGTTCGATCAGGTCGGGCCGCGACTGGGTCAGGACCTCGATGGTGACGTCGTCGGGAATGCGGTTTTCCTCGATCAGCTTGCGCACGAAGTTGAAGTCGGTGTCGGAGGCCGAGGGGAACGCGACTTCGATCTCTTTCAGGCCCACGGCCACCAATTGCTCGAAAAAGCGCAGCTTGCGCGCCGCGTCCATGGGCTCGATCAGCGCCTGGTTGCCGTCGCGCATGTCGGTGCTCATCCAGATCGGCGGCGCGCTCGGGCGGCGCGCGGGCCATTGGCGTTCGGCGTAGTCGCGGGAAAAGGGCTGGACGGGGCGGTATTTGTGTTGGGGATGGTCGAGCATGAAAACCTCCGGCCGCGCGGCGCGCGGCGTCTGGGGCCGCCGGTCTGCGGCGGCGGTCGGGCAAGGGAGGTGGCGGACGGGCCCGTCAGAGGGCCCGGGGCTGCCGGGCGGCCACGGGGCGCAAGGCCCGGCAACCGCGCGCTAGTCGTAGCGTCGGCAGGACGGCGGCCGCGGCGTGGGCGCGGAGGGCGCGGCAGCTCGGGACGAGGCGGGTATGGGCGTAAAGGCGCGGGCGCGGCGCGGTGGCGCACGCGTTGGCGCCAAGGCGCCGGGTGTCCGGGACCGCGCGCGCGGTTGTGAGGGCGTCCGATTTCCCGGCCATGCGCGCGCGCCGGCCGCGCATGGCGGCGCTGCGGGCGGCGGGGCAATGGCAGGCAAGAGGCATGATCGGAACGCGGACGACAGGGAAATCGACGGGATGGCGGGCAGGATAGGTACACTGGAAAAGACCGTCTACCGCCGGTTGGACATGAATCATCGAGAAATGGACAAACCGAAATCGCCCGCCGCCTCCCGATCGCGCAAGCCCGCCGATCTGGACCTGTTTCCGTACGAGTCCTCGCTGCGCCCGGTGGCGGCCCTGGCGGTGGACTACGAGGACGGACATCGCGTGCGTCGCCACCGCCATCGCCGCTCGCAACTGGTGTACGCCATCTCGGGCGTGATGGTGGTGGATACCGACGCCGGTATCTGGGTGGTGCCGCCCACGCGCGGCGTTTGGGTGCCGGCCTGGGTCTCGCACGCCATCCGCATGAGCGGCGAACCGCGCATGCGCACGGTGTTCGTCGAGCCGGGCGCGGCCGCGCACCTGCCCACCGAATGCTGCGTGCTGTCGATCTCGCCGCTGTTGCGCGAGCTGATGGTGGCGGCCGCCGAGGTGCCGCTGGACTGGCAGCCCGGCACCCGCGACGGCCGCCTGATGATGCTGCTGCTGGACGAGCTGAAACAGGAGCCGGTGCTGCCGCTGCACCTGCCGCAGCCGTCCGAGCCGCGCCTGGCGCGCATCTGCCGCGCCATCGTGCGCCACCCCGAGCGCCAGGCGGGCGCGGCCGACTGGGCGCGGGAATTGGGGGTGGATCCCAAGACGGTGCACCGCCTGTTTCTGCGCCACACCGGCATGACCTTCGGCCGCTGGCGCCAGCAGGCGCGGCTGCTGGCGGCGATGGAGCGGCTGGCGCGCGGCGAGCGGGTGCTGGATGTGGCCCTGGATCTGGGCTACGACAGTCCCAGCGCGTTCGCGGCCATGTTCCGCAAGGCCTTGGGCGAGCCGCCCAGCGCCTTCGCCGCGCGCGGCACGGCGTCCGCCTGATGGCCGCGGCGCGGCCTCGGGGCGGCCTGCGGCCGCTGGCGGCCGGAACCAGCGTATTATTTACCGTTTTGCCGCCCACGCTAATCGCCTGAGACAAGATCATGCCGCACTACCGTTCCCGCACCTCGACCCACGGCCGCAACATGGCCGGCGCCCGCGCCCTGTGGCGCGCCACCGGCATGAAGGACGGAGACTTCGGCAAGCCGATCATCGCGGTGGTCAACTCGTTCACGCAGTTCGTGCCGGGCCACGTGCACCTGCGCGACCTGGGCGCGCTGGTCGCCAAGGAAATCGAGGCCGCCGGCGGCGTCGCCAAGGAATTCAACACCATCGCGGTCGATGACGGCATCGCCATGGGCCACGGCGGCATGCTGTACTCGCTGCCGTCGCGCGAACTGATCGCCGACTCGGTCGAATACATGGTCAACGCGCACTGCGCCGACGCCATGGTCTGCATCTCGAACTGCGACAAGATCACCCCGGGGATGCTGATGGCCGCGATGCGCCTGAACATTCCGGTGGTGTTCGTGTCCGGCGGTCCGATGGAAGCCGGCAAGGTCAAGTCGCCGACCGACGGCAAGGTGATCGCCAAGATCGACCTGATCGACGCCATGATCAAGGCCGCCGATCCCAACGTGTCGGATGCCGATGTCGCCGAAGTCGAGCGCAGCGCATGCCCGACCTGCGGCTCCTGTTCCGGCATGTTCACCGCCAACTCGATGAACTGCCTGACCGAGGCCATCGGCCTGGCGCTGCCGGGCAATGGCACCATCGTCGCCACGCACGCCTGGCGCAAGGGCCTGTTCGAGCAGGCCGGCCGCCTGGTGGTGGACCTGTGCCGCCGCTACTACGTCGAGGAAGACGAATCGGTCCTGCCGCGCAACATCGCCACCAAGAGCGCGTTCCAGAACGCCATGGCGCTGGACGTGGCCATGGGCGGTTCCACCAACACCGTGCTGCACCTGCTGGCCGCCGCGCAGGAAGCCGGCGTCGACTTCACCATGGCCGACATCGACCGCATCTCGCGCAAGGTGCCGTGCCTGTGCAAGGCCGCGCCGGCCACCGACAAGTACCACATCGAAGACGTGCACCGCGCCGGCGGCATCCTCGGCATCCTGGGCGAACTGGCGCGCGCCGACCTGCTCGACCTGTCCTGCGGCAACGTGCACAGCGGCACGCTGGGCAACGCCATCGCGCAATGGGACGTGGCCGGCGGCGCCGGCGAAGCGGCGCAGAAGTTCTATCGCGCCGCGCCCGGCGGCATTCCCACCACCGTGGCCTTCAGCCAGGACGCGACCTTCCTGACGCTGGACACCGATCGCAAGACCGGCTGCATCCGCAGCAAGGAAAATGCCTACTCCAAGGACGGCGGCCTGGCCGTGCTGTACGGGAACCTGGCCGAGAAGGGCTGCATCGTCAAGACCGCCGGCGTGGATGAATCGCAGTGGGTCTTCACCGGCCGCGCGCGCGTGTTCGAAAGCCAGGACGACGCCGTCGAAGGCATCCTGGGCGACAAGGTCGTGCCGGGCGACGTGGTGGTGATCCGCTACGAAGGCCCCAAGGGCGGTCCCGGCATGCAGGAAATGCTGTATCCCACGTCGTACCTGAAGTCCAAGGGCCTGGGCAAGACCTGCGCGCTGTTCACCGATGGCCGCTTCTCGGGCGGCTCGTCGGGCCTGGTGATCGGCCACGCCTCGCCCGAAGCGGCCGAGGGCGGCACCATCGGCCTGGTCGAAGACGGCGACACCATCGAGATCGACATCCCCAACCGCAAGATGCACCTGGCCGTGTCCGACGAGGAACTGGCCCGCCGCCGCGCCGCGATGAACGCGCGCGCCGATGGCGGCTGGCTGCCGGTGGACCGCGAGCGCGTGGTGTCGCAGGCCTTGCAGGCCTACGCGGCGCTGGCCACCTCGGCCGACCGCGGCGCGGTGCGCGATCTGTCGCAGCTCAAGCAGAAGCGTTGATCGGCCACGGGTGGATGCAGTGAAAAAGCGGCGCAGCGTGCGCCGCTTTTTTTGGCGTGCGCTGCGCCGGCGGCAGCGCGCAGCAACCCTCGCCGCTGTCTTTTTTGCCACCTCATGCCGGCTCGGAATCGCTGCCCGCGCGTTTGACGGATAACCCTGTCATCGGCCGGGCCACCGCGACATTGCGTCAGCAGCGCGCTATAAAATTCCGCCACTTGTGATCCGGAGTCAAAAATGGCGCTCAATTCCGAAGCCCTGCGGTTGTTCCTGGGCGTGGTCGACGCCGGTTCGATGAGCGCCGCCGCCGAGATGCTGGGCCAGACCGCCTCGGGCGTCAGCCGAGGCCTGTCGCGCCTGGAGGAAGACCTGGGCGTGACGCTGCTGAATCGCACCACGCGGCGCATGGAACTGACCGCCGAGGGCGCGCATTTCCTGCCGAAGGCGCGCCAGATCGTACAGTCGCTGGAAGAGGCCGAGGAATGCATGCGCATCGTCAACCAGCAGCCGGCCGGCCGCCTGCGCGTCGACGCCTCGGTGCCGGTGATGCTGCATTGCGTGGTGCCGCACGTGGCCGACTTTCGCCGGGAGTATCCGGCGATCTCGCTGGAGCTGACCAGCAACGACCGCATCGTCGACCTGATCGAGCACCGCACCGACGTGGCCCTGCGCATGGGGCCGTTGAACGATTCCACGCTGCATGCGCGGCCGATGCGGCCGCGTCCGCGCTGGCTGATGGCCAGCCCCGAGTACCTGGCGCGGCGCGGCGTGCCGCGCACCGTCGAGGATCTTACCGGGCACGAACTGCTGGGCTTCACCCAGCCGGAAAGCCTGAACGTCTGGCCGCTGCGCCACGCGGGCGGCTCGACCTATCTGGCCACGCCCACGCTGGCCACGTCCAGCGGCGAAACCCAGCGCCACCTGGCGCTGCGCGGCGTGGGCATCGCCTGCCTGTCGGACTTCGTGTCGCGCGACGATCTGATCGAAGGGCGGCTGGTGCGCATCATGGAAGACCTGCACACCGACTACCTGCAGCCTATGCATGCGGTGTACTACCGCAACACGCAGCTGTCGCGGCGCATCGCCTGCTTCCTGGATTTCTTCGCCAGCCGCTTGTGAAGCGGGGCGCCCCGCGCGGCCGAGGACGGTCCACGCGAGACGCCTGGTGCGTTGCCAGGGCCTTAACCGTGCAGCGCCCGGCCGAAGGCCGCCAGCACCGATTCGTGCAGCGTCTCCGACAGCGTCGGATGCGCGAACACGCTGTGCATCAGGTCTTCCTCGGTGGCTTCCAGCGCCGCCGCCACGCCGTAGCCGGCGATCAGCTCGGACGCCTCCGGGTGGATGATGTGCGCGCCCAGCAGCTCGCCGGTCTTGGCGTCGAACACGGTCTTCACCAGCCCCTGGTCCTCGCCCATGGCGATGGCCTTGCCGTTGCCGACGAAGGTGAACCTGCCGACGCGGATCTCGCCGCCCGTGGCCTTGGCGTGCTCGCGCGCGCGCGCCTCGGTCATGCCGATGCTGGCGACCTGCGGATGCGAATAGGTGCACGCCGGAATGCGCAGAGGATCGAGCGCGTGCGCCGGCAGGCCGGCGATGGCTTCCACGCACAGCACCGCCTCGTGGCTGGCCTTGTGCGCCAGCCACGGCGCGCCGGCCACGTCGCCGATGGCGTAGACGCCCGGTTCCGCCGTGCGGCCCAGGCCATCCGTGACGATGTGGGTCTTCTCCACCTTCACGCGGGTCTGCTCCAGGCCCAGGTTCTCGACGTTGCCGACGATGCCGGCCGCGACGATGACGCGCTCGACCTCCAGCTCGATCTGCTTGCCCTCTTGCTCCAGCACGGCCTTGACGCCGGTGGCCGTCAGGCTGGACGACTTGACCGCGCACTGCGTCAGCACGCGGATGCCTTGCTTTTCGAACGCCTTGCGCGCCAGCGCGGAGATCTCGGCGTCTTCCTGCGGCAGGATCTCGGCGGTCATGTCGATCAGCGTCACTTCCGCGCCGACCGCGCGGTAGAAGCTGGCGAACTCGGCGCCGATCGCGCCCGCGCCCACCACCAGCAGCGACTTGGGCAGCGCCGGCGGCGTCAGCGCCTGGCGATAGGTCCAGACGCGTTCGCCCACCGGCAGCGCCGGCAGCTCGCGCGCCCGCGCGCCGGTGGCCAGGATGATGTGGCGCGCCGACAGCGTGGCGCCGTTGTCGAGCGCGACGCGGCCGCCGCCGGCCAGCCGGGCGCTGGCGGTGAACACCGTCACGCCGTTTTTCTTCATCAGGTGCGTGACGCCCTGGCCGAGGCGGCCGGCGACCTTGCGCGAGCGCGCCACCATCGCGGCCAGGTCGGGCTGGGCCGCGCCGGCGCCGGTCACGCCGTACTGCTCGGCCTCGCGGCAGGCGCGCAGCACGGTCGCGCTGTGCAGCAGCGCCTTGGTCGGGATGCAGCCCCAGTTCAGGCAGATGCCGCCGAGTTCGGCGCGTTCCACCAGCGCGGTCGACAGGCCCAGTTGCGCCGCGCGGATGGCGGCCACGTAGCCGCCGGGGCCGCCGCCCACCACCACCAGGTCAAACGAAGTCTTGGTCATGGCGGGGCTCACAGCAGGATGCGCACGGGGGCTTCGATCAGCGCGCGGAAGGCGGCCAGCCAGCGTGCGCCGACGGCGCCGTCCACCACGCGGTGGTCGGCCGACAGCGTCACGGTCATGACGGTGGCGGCCTTCAGGTCGCCGTTGTCGTCCACCACCGGGCGGCGTTCGGCCGCGCCCACCGCCAGGATCGCGGCCTGCGGCGGGTTGATGATGGCGGCGAACTGCTTGATGCCGTACATGCCGAGGTTGCTGACCGTCAGCGAGCCGCCGGTGAATTCCTCGGGCTTCAGGCGATTGACCTTGGCGCGGCCGGCCAGCTCGACGATCTCGGCAGCGATGGCGGACAGCGGCTTGACGTCGGCGTCGCGCACGATGGGCGTGACCAGGCCGCCGTCGGTGGCCACGGCCACGCTGATGTCGGCGCCGGCGTGGAATTCGATGGCGTCCTCGTGCCAGCTGGCGTTGACCTCGGGCACCTCGCGCAGCGCCAGTGCGGCGGCGCGCACGATGAAGTCATTGACCGACAGCTTGACCGCGCCGCCCTGGTTGGCCTGGGCGCGCAGGGCCAGCAGCGCGTCCATGCGGCAGTCCACCGTCAGGTAGAAGTGCGGCACCTGCTGCTTGCTTTCGGTCAGGCGGCGGGCGATGGCGCGGCGCATGCCGGAATGCGGCAGACGGCGGCCGGCGGCGCGGCTGGACTGGGGCGCGGCGGCAACGGGGGCGCGGTCGCGCGCGGCCTCGACGTCGCGGCGCACGATGCGGCCGCGCGG
>NZ_CP017433.1:4954329-5201331 GCF_002082135.1 Achromobacter ruhlandii | reverse complement strand
CAGGTTGACGTGCCATTGCGCGGCCAGGCGGCGCGCCAGCGGGCTGGCGAAGCGGCGCGTGCCGGGCGCGGGGGCGTCGGCGGTGGCGTCGCGTGCGGCGGTCGCGGCCGTCGAAGTCGCGGTCGTCGGCGTAGCCGCGGCATATGTCGCCGCGGCCGGCGCTGCGGCAGGCTGTGCCACGGCCGGCTGGGCCGCTGACTGCGCGCCGTGTTCCGCCAGCGCCTTGTCGATCGCGCTGGCGTCCTCGCCCGGCGCCAGCAGCACGCCGATCACGGTGTTGATCGGCACCGACGCCGGGCCGGCCTGCACCACGATGCGGCCCAAGACGCCCGCCTGTTCGGCGTTGATCTCGACGATTGCTTTCTCGGTTTCGATTTCCGCCAGCGCCTCGCCCACGGCGACCGTGTCGCCTTCCTGCTTGAGCCATTGGTGCAGCGTGCCGGCGTCGGCATCGGCCGCGACGGAGGGGAGCTTGATAAGGTGTGCCACGTGTAGTTCGTCCTATTCTGCGCGCACGGCCAGGTCGGGCCGGTAGGCCGCCGGGTCGTCGTATTCGACCAGTTCCAGCACATTGCCTTCGGGGTCGCGGAAGAAGGCCAGCCAGGTGCCGGGCCGTACTTCCATTGGCGCCGGTTCGCTGTCGAAGACCACGCCGCGCGTCCGCAGGCGCTCGACGGTGCCGGCCAGGTCATGCACGATGAAGGTGAGGTAGGCGCTGCCCTGGCGGTCCAGGATGGCGGCGCCGCGCACCGCCGGCTCCGGCGCCCTGGCCGGCTGCAGCAGCTTGATGCGCTCGCCATACGAGGTCTGCAGGCGCGCCACGTCGTAGCCATGCGGTGTCAGGCCGGTGGCGCGGGCCTTGTCGGCCGGCACGCTGACGCGGTTCACCAGCGTCAGGCCGACCACCTCGGTGTAGAACGCCAGCAGCGCGTCCAGGTCGGCGCAGCAGATGCCGACTTCCATCGGCACGCTCATGCGCAGGGCGGCGCTCATGCGCGTTCTCCCAGGTCGGCCAGCACGTCGTTCAGGCCGGCGATGACTTCCTCGGTGTCGGCGAAGGCCGCGCGTTCCAGCACCTTGGAGATGCTGGGCGAGGCCTCGCCGCCGGTGACGCGCTTGACCGGCTGGTCGAGCCAGTCGAAGTAGCGGCGCTGGATCTCGTCGGCCAGCATGGCGCCGTACGAGGTGCCGCGCGCGCCCTGTTCGACGATCAGCACGTTGTTGGTCTTCTGGATGCTGGCGCCGATGGTGTCCCAGTCGAGGTTGGCGCGGTCCAGCGTGCGCAGGTCGATGACTTCCGCGTCGACGCCGGTCTCTTCGGCGGCCTTGAGCGCGCGGCTGACCATCGACAGGTAGGTCAGCACCGTGACCTTGGAACCTGCGCGGCGCACGCGCGCCTTGCCGAACGGAATGGCGTAGTCCAGGTCGCCGTCGGGCACCTCGCCCGACGAGGCGTACAGGTCGACGTGCTCGATCACCAGCACCGGGTCCTTGGACGCCAGCGCGGTGTTCATCAGGCCGATGTACTCATACGGCGTGGACGGCGCGACGATGCGCCAGCCCGGCGCGGTGGCGAAGACGCCGGCCGGGTCCATCGAGTGCTGCGAGCCGTAGCCCGTGCCCATCGCCACCTTGGTGCGCAGCACGAACGGCACGTCGATGTCGCCGCCGAACATGTGGCGGGCCTTGCCGATCTGGTTGAAGATCTGGTCGGCCGCGACCCACATGAAGTCGGGATACATGAATTCCACCACCGGCTTGTAGCGGCCGTCCATGGCCAGGCCGCCGCCCAGGCCGGCAAAGGCGTTCTCGGAGATCGGCGTGCCCAGCACGCGATCGGGGTACTTGTCCTTCAGGCCGCGCGTGGCGCCGTTGGTGCCGCCCTTCAGGCGGTGCACGTCCTCGCCCAGCACCACCACGCCCGGGTCGGTCTCCATACGGCGGTCGAGCACGTCGGCCACCGCGTCCACGAACTTGCGCTCGGCGAGGGCGCCGGCGTAGTCGGCGGCGTCCTGGTAGCGCAGGCCGGCCAGTTCCGAGCCGTCGCTGCGCAGGCCCACGTCGCGGAAGTCGGGGCGCGGCCACAGGTCGGCGCGCACGCGGCGCTTGCCGCCGTCGGTGGCCTCGGTCAGCCGGCCCGACACGTCTTTCATTACGTCCTTGCAGCGCTGGCGCAGGGCGTCGACCTCGGCCTGGGTGATGAGCTGGCGGCCGATCATCTCGGCGGCGATCTTGTCGAGCGGATCGCGGCGGCGCCATTGCGCTTCCTCTTCCTTGCTGCGGTAGCCGAAAGCGCTGCCGGGGAAGGGGCCGTTCTGGTGGAAGAAGCGGTAGACGTCCACCTCGATGATGGTGGGGCCGTTGCCGGCGCGCATGTGCGCCACGGCTTCCGACATGGCCAGGTGCACGGCCAGCGGATCCATGCCATCGACCTGCCAGGCCGGGATGTTGAAGGCCTGGCCACGGGCCGACAGGCGCGGCTCGGCGGTCGATTCCTCCACCGTGGTGGACACGGCGTAGCGGTTGTTCTCGATGAAGAAGCACAGCGGCGTCTTCCACGCGGCGGTCAGGTTCATCGTCTCGAGCACCGAGCCGATGTTGACGGCGCCGTCGCCGAAGTACGTCACGGCCACGCGGTCGGTGCCGGCGTGGCGGTGGGCCCAGGCCGCGCCGGCCGCCAGCGGCACGCCGCCGCCGACGATGGCGTTGGTGCCGAGCGCGCCGGCTTCCAGCCAGCGCAGGTGCATGCTGCCGCCACGGCCGCGGCAGTAGCCTTGCGCCAGGCCCATGATCTCGGCCAGCGTCTTGTGCAGCACTTCGTCGATGGCGGGCGTGAGCGGGTTGCGCGGATCCAGGCCCAGCGGCGCGACGTGTTGCAGCGCCTTGGCCAGGAACTGGTGATGGCCGCGGTGCGAGCCGTTGATCTGGTCGCCGGCGCCCAGCGCCAGCACCGAGCCGACGGCGCCGCCTTCCTGGCCCACCGACGAGTGGGCGGGGCCGTGCACCAGGCCTTCGGCGGCCAGGTCCAGCACCGCTTCCTCGAAGGCGCGGATCCAGTGCAGTTGCGTCAGCATGGTGGCCAGCAGCGCCGGGTCGGCCTGTTGCCAGTCCGAGGCCTCGACCGTCAGTTGCCGCCAGGGCGCCTGGGAACCAAGCGGTTGGTAGGTGGCCATGAGTGAATCTCCAGAATGTAGGTAAGCGGTCAGAGGTAGCTGTAGCGGCTCCAGCCGCCATCGGCCACCAGGGTGTGTCCGGTGATGTAGGCGGCCTGGCTGGACGCCAGGAACACCGCCAGGTCGGCCATTTCGGTCGGCTGCGCCAGGCGCCGCAGCGGCGTGCGCTGCTTGAGGCGTTCGGGGTCGAGGCGGCCGCGCGCGGCCAGGTCGCGCACCAGGTCGGTCTCGACGTAGCCGGGCGCCAGCGCGTTGACGCGCACGCCCGCCGGGCCCCATTCCACCGCCAGGGTCTCGGTCAGCAGCACCACCGCGCCCTTGGTGGCGCAGTAGGCGGCGCGGTCGGGCGCGGCTACAACGCCATACATGGAGGCCAGGTTGATGATGCAGCCCTCGCCCTTGGGCACCATGCGGCGGCCGGCGGCCTGGGCGCACAGGAACACGCCGGTCAGGTTGATGTCGACGGCGCGGCGCCATTCCTCGGGGGTGACGTCCAGCGACGGCTTGTTGGCCGAGATGCCGGCGTTGTTGACCAGCACGTCGATGCCGCCCCAGGCCTGCTCGACCTGGGCGAAGGCGCGTTCGACCGCCTCGGCGTCGGTGACCGAGGCCTGCGCGGCCAGGGCCTCGCCGCCGGCCGCGCGCAGCCCGGCCACGGCCGCGTCCAGCGCTACCGGGTCCATGTCCAGCAGCGCCACCCGCGCGCCCTGGCGCACGAACGCCTCGGCCGTGGCGTAGCCGATGCCTTTGGCGCCGCCGGTGATCACCACGTTCTTGCCGCGCAGATCGGCGTGGCGTATTTCAGGGGTATTGTCCAAGTGCTTGCCTCTACAGATAGGGCCGCGGTCAGACCGCCAGCCATTCCTGGACCACGTCCTGGCGCTCATGCAGCTGCGCGGGCGGTCCTTCGAAAACGATGCGGCCATGGCCCATCACGCTCACCCGCGTGGAGACCTTCAGCGCGATGGTCAGCTTCTGCTCGACCAGCACCACCGACACGCCGCGCTGGTGGATGTCGCGGATCACGTCGGCGATCACTTCCACGATCTTGGGCGCCAGGCCCTCGGTGGGTTCGTCGATCAGCATCACCTTGGGATTGCCCAGGAGCGAGCGGCACATGGTCAGCATCTGCTGTTCGCCGCCGGACAGGTTGCCGGCGCGGGTATTGCGGCGTTCCTTCAGGCGCGGGAAATAGCCGAACATCTGCTCGATGGTCCAGGCCGGCGCGTCGGGCCGGACGGGCTGTTCGCCCATGCGCAGGTTCTCGTCCACCGTCAGGTTGGCGAACACCTCGCGCTCCTCCGGCACGAAACCCAGTCCGGCGCGGGCGATCTCGAAAGGCCGCTTGTTGGTGATGTCGCGGCCTTCGATGGCGATGCGGCCGCCCGTCACGTCCACCAGCCCCATGATGCTCTTCATGGTGGTGGAGCGGCCGGCGCCGTTGCGGCCCAGCAGGCTGACCACTTCGCCGCGGCCCACCGTCAGGTCGATGCCGTGCAGGATGTGGCTCTTGCCGTAGTGCGCGTGCACGCCTTGCAGGGCCAGCAGGGGGGATTGCATGCTCATACCGTTTCCTCTCCCAGGTAGGCTTCGCGCACGCGGGCGTCGCCGCGGATCTCGGCGGGCGTGCCGGTGGCCAGGATCTCGCCGTACACCAGCACGCTGATGCGGTCGGCCAGCGAGAACACCACCTGCATGTCGTGTTCGACGATCAGCAGGGTGCAGTCGCGCGTCACGTCCTTGATGAGTTCGACGGTGTAGTCGACCTCGTGCTGCGACATGCCGGCCATCGGCTCGTCCAGCAGGATCACCTTGGGCCGCGAGGCCAGCGTCATGCCGATTTCCAGCGAGCGCTGCTCGGAGTAGTTCAGGTCGCCCGCGGCGGTGTGCTGCTTGGGCGCCAGACGCACTTTTTCCAGCAGCTGGTCGACGTTCTCGTTGACGGCGCGGTGGCGCGCGATGGGGCGCCAGAAGTTGTAGACCAGGCCGTGCATGCGCAGCACCGCCAGCCGCAGGTTCTCGCGCACCGACAGGCGCGGGAACACGTTGGTGATCTGGAACGAACGCGCCAGGCCGAGACGGTTGATGCGTTCGGGCGGCAGGCCGCCGATCGGGCGCGCGCGCAGGCTGATGTCGCCCGAGGTCGGCGCGAACGAGCCCGACATCAGGTGGAACAGCGTGGACTTGCCGGCGCCGTTGGGACCGATGACGGCGTGGCGTTCGCCGGCCTCGACCGTCAGGTTGACGCCGCGGATGATCTGCGCGTCGCCGAAGGACTTGCGCACGTCGGTCAGGGTCAGGATCTCGTGGCTCATTTTGCGGTCTCCAGCACGGGCGCGGCCTCGGCCTCGCCGCGCCACAGGGCCAGCGCCCAGCGGCAGGCCAAGAGGCCGCCTGCGAACAGCGCCAGCGGCAGCAGCCAGGTCGACAGCGCCAGCGGCGCCCAGTCGTGGCCGAACAGGGAAATGGCGGGCCAGCCGGCATCGGGGTTCATCGCCAGCAGCGAGCGATAGTCGCGCGCGAACATGCGTTGCAGCAGTTCCACCGAGAACACCGTGGCGCCGGTCAGCAGCAGGCCGCCGGCGACGGACACCGCGGCGCGCGGCAGCCAGTCCGCCAGCCCGCGCTGGCGCAGCGACTTGGCGGCGCGCTGCACCAGCCCGACCAGGCCGTCCGGCACGAACAGCATCACCAGCACGAACAGGATGCCCTGGTACAGTAGCCAGGAACGGGTGATGTCGGCCAGCGTCTGCGACAGGAAGGTCAGGATCGACGCGCCCAGCACCGGGCCGAGGAAGGCGTTGACGCCGCCGATGTAGGCGAACAGCACCGCGTCGGTCGACAGCTTGACCTCGAACAGCACGTAGTTGCCGGCCTCGATGTTCAATGCCTGGAGGCCGCCTGCGATGCCGGCGAACATGGCCGACAGCGCGAACACCATGGTCTTGAGCGTGTGCGGCCGGTAGCCCAGGTAGCGCAGGCGGTTGGCGTTTTCGCGCAGGCCCAGCGTCAGGCGGCCCAGCGGCGTGCGGGTCAGGCCATACAGCGCGGCCAGCGACACCAGCACCCAGGCCAGCACCAGGAAGTACACCTCGACGTCCGAGCCGAAGGTGAAGCCCCAGGCCGGCATGCGCATGGCGGACAGCCCGGCTTCCCCGCCGAACACGCCTTTCAGGTGCGGCGCCAGCGCATGCAGCAGTTCGGCCAGCGCCAGCGTGATCATCGAAAAGTACACGCCGGCGCGCATGGTGGCGAACCAGCCCGCGACCAGGCCGAACAGCAAGCCGGCCACGCCGCCCGCCAGCGGCATCAGCGGCGTCGGCAACAGGCCCGCGCCGCCCAGCGCGTTCATGGCGTGGATGGTGGCGAAGGTGCCGACGCCAAAGTAGGCCGCGTGGCCGAAGGACAGCATGCCGCCCTGGCCGGCCAGCAGGTTGAAGGCGCAGGCGAACAGCGCCGCGATCAGCATCTGCACCGCCGCGACCAGTTGGCCGGCGGGCAGCAGCCACGGCAGCGCGCACAACGCGGCCACGCAGGCGAGCAACAGCAGGCCGGCGGTGGCGCGGCGCGAGGAAGTCTGGCTCATGCCTGTTCTCCCTTCAGGCCCGAGGGCTTGACCAGCAGCACCACCAGCATCAGCAGGAAGGGCAGCGTCGCCGCCAGGCTGGAGATCTTCACCGTCATCAGGCCGCCCACGCTCTCGGCCCACTCGCCGGCGCCGAACAGGCCGAACAGCGTCGCCAGACTGGCGTCGATGCCGACCGAGAACGAGCTGATCAGGCCGATCAGCAGCGAGGCGATCATGGCGCCTTCAAGCGAGCCCAGGCCGCCCACGACCACCACCACGAACACCAGCACGCCCAGTTCCAGCGCCATGTTCGGATTGGTGGTGTAGAAGGCGCCCGCGACCGCGCCCGCCAGGCCGGCCATCGCCGCGCCCACGCCGAACACGCTCATGAACACCAGCGGCACGTTGTGGCCAAGGGCCTCGGCCATGCGCGGCCGGTAGATGGCCGAACGCACCACGATGCCGACGCGGGTGCGCGACAGCAGCAGGTAGATCACCGCGAACATCGCCAGCGACACGCCGCCCATCAGCAGGCGGTAGAAGGGATAGTCGGCGTCGAACACGCGGAAGGCCGCGAAGTTCAGGAACTGCGGCACGCGGTAGTCGACCGGGAAGTCGCCGTAGAACAGCTTGATGAGCTCGGCGACGATGAACGCCAGGCCGAAGGTCACCAGCAATTCCTGCGCGTGGCCGAACTTGTGCACGCGGCGCAGGAAGAAGCGCTCCACGCCCATGCCGAGCACGCCGGCGATGACGGTGGCCAGCACCAGCGCGGTCCAGAACCCGGTGACGGGCGTCAGGGTATAGGCGGCGTACGCGCCTATCATGTAGAACGAGGCGTGCGCGAAGTTGAGCACGCCCATCATTCCGAAGATCAGTGTCAGGCCTGCCGACACCATGAATAGCAGCAGGCCGTAAATCACGCCGTTCAACAGCGAGACGGTAAAGTATTCCATGTCCGCTCCAAAATCCTTGCGCGCAGGCGCCGGGCGCCTGGCGATCGATCACGCCCTGTTTTTTCCGGCCCCGCGCCGGTGAGCGTTTTATTGGCGAGTGGCCGCGGACGGCATGCCGTCCGTGGCCGTCGCGTCATCAGTCCGGGCGAACCATCTTGCAGGTGGCCTGCACCGGCGCGGACACGTCCGCGGCGGACAGCACCTTGACCGGCTCGAAGCCCATGTCGGTGCCGTCGGCCTTGTACTTGGCGTTCTTGCCGACCTTGGACACCACCATCGGCAGCTGCACCTGGTGGTCTTCGGCGCGCATGGTGTAGGTGCCCAGCGGCGAGGTGTAGGTGACCTTCTCCAGCGCGCGCGCGAGGTCCGGCACCGACAGCTTGCCGTCCTTGGGTTGGACCTGCTTGAGCGCTTCGCCCAGGAAGGTGATGCCGATCACGGTCTGCGGCTCGGTGTAGCTGGGGTAGTGGCCGGTCTTGGCCTTGTAGTCCTCGGCGAACTTGGCGCCTTCCTCGCCCGCGGCCTCGATGTTGTAGGGGTGGGCGATGTAGTGGCCCAGCGCAACCTCGCCGGCGTTGGCGAGGTTGCCGACCTGGTCCAGGAACACGGTGGCAAAGCGCACCTTCAGGCCGGCCGATTGCGTGGCCTTCATCAGCAACAGCAGGTCGTTGGACCAGTTGCCGGTGATGACGGTGTCGGGATTGGCCGAGCGGATGCGGGCCACGTAGGGCGCGAAGTCCTGGATCTTGTTGACTTCGTGCAGCGTCTTGCCGACCACTTCATAGCCGTACTGCTTGGCGAAGCGCTCGGTGGCGCCTTCCATGTCCTGGCCCCAGGAGTAGTTCTGGTTGATGGCGTAGACGCGCTTGCCCAGCGTGCCGTCGGCCGACATGACCGAGGCCAGCGCCTTGACGCGCAGGTCGGCGTTGGTGGTGAAGCGGAAGTGGTAGAAGTGGCACTTCTGGCCGGTCAGTTCCAGGGCTTCGCCGCCCACGTTCAGGAACACCACTTCCTTGCCCGGATTGCGCAGGTTGTGCTTGCGCACGTCCTCGGTCAGCTGGCCGGAGATGGCCGAGGACGAGCCCTGCACCAGGATCTGCACGCCTTCGGCGGCCGCGGCGCGGAAACGGTCGGAGGCGCCCACCGGGCCGCCCTGGTTGTCGAACTCGACCAGTTCGAGCGGCTGGCCGTTCCAGCCGCCGGCGGCGTTGATGCGGTCCAACTGGTATTTGACCGCGGCGCGGAACATCAGGCCGGTCGAGGCCTGCGGGCCGGACAGCGTCTCGATCAGGCCGATCTTGACGGGCGCGGCCTGGGCCGATGCGGCAATGCCGGCCAGGCACAACAGGCCGGTGGTGAAAGCCAATTTCATGCGTGTCTCCTCCGTGGAACGGGAGTGGTAGGTCCGTGAATCAAGCAAGCGCGCTCAGGAATGCGGCTCTTCTATGCCCAGGAAGCGGGCAATTTCGGTGAGTTGTCCTTCCAGCATGTAGAGGCCGGGATGGGTGCGGCAGCCGCGCGCGGCCGCGGCGCGCAGCAGCGGCGTGTCGACGCGGCTCATTACGGCGTCGGCCACCACGGCGCCGGGCGCCAGGGCATCCAGCGGGAAGGGCAGGGGATCGTTGTCGTCCAGGCCCAGGGTGGTCGCGTTGATGGCGATGTCACAGGACTCGGGACGCGGGCCGGCCACACTGATGGCCAGGCCGGGATAGTGGCGCGCCAGGCGCTCGGCAAATGCCTCGGCCTTGCCGGGCGAACGGTTGTACAGGCGCAGGCTGGCCGGGCCGGCCTCGGCGATGGCGCAGGCGATGGCCTTGCCGGCGCCGCCCAGGCCCGCCAGGTAGACATGGCGGCCGGCGGGCTCATGGCCCTGGCCGCGCAGGCCGGCGACGAAGCCCAGGCCGTCGAAGTTGCCGCCGGTCAGGCAGCCGTCGCGCAGCCGCACGGCGTTGACGGCGCCGATCAGTTCGGCGGCAGGGGTGAGGGCGTCGCACAGCGCGGCGGCGCTCTCCTTGTGAGGCACGGTGACCACCAGTCCGCCCAGGTTGGCCAGGCCGCGCAGGCCCGCGAACAGGCCGGGCAGGCCGGCCGCGGCCACGTGGAACGGCACCATGACGGCGTCGATGCCGCGCTCGCGCAGCAGGGCGTTGAGCCGCTGAGGCGTCTTGACGTGCGCGATCGGGTCGGCCGCGATCGCGAATACGGTTGTGCTGCCGGTGATTTCCACCTGGTTGTCCCCTGCCTGTCATGCGGCCGTTGGCCGTGTTTTCTTGACGCCCTTGCTTGAAATCGCCAGTTGCTTTACGCTTTCAACACAAGTTGTCAGGCAACTTTATTAAGTTGTCCGATAAATCATAGGGCAAGCGTTTTTCCCGTGTCAAGCGATGCATTTGGCGGTTCAATCGAACCGTTGGCGGCGCCCCGGGAGCGGGCGCGTGCCCCCGAAAAAGCGCTTTGGAGACAGCATGATTTCGTTCGAAGGACAGGTAGTGGCCATCACCGGGGCGGGCAATGGCATCGGTCTGGCGACCGCGCGGCTGATGGCCGCCCATGGCGCCCGGCTGGTGCTCACCGACATCGACAAGGCGCGCCTGGACGAGGTGGCCGCCGAGCTGGACGCCAGCGGCCAGCGGGTGTTCGTGCACGCGCTGGACGTGGCCGCCTCGCATGATTGCGACCGGGTGCTGGAACGCGCCGCGCAGCATTTCGGCGGCATCGACCACCTGGTGCATTGCGCCGGCATCTACCCCGAGCAGTTGGTCAAGGACACCAGCGACGAGGCCTGGAAGAAGCTCATGGGCGTCAACCTGGACGGCACCTTCTATGTGTGCCGCGCCGCCCAGCGCCACCTGCGCCAGAACGGCTCGATCGTGCTGCTGACGTCGCTGGCGGCGCAGCGCGGCAGCTACGCGCACGCGGCCTATTCGGCCTCCAAGGGCGCGGTGCAGAGCTTCACCCGCAGCCTGGCGCTGGAGCTGGCGCCGCAGATCCGGGTGAACGCGGTGGCGCCTGGCATCATCGCCACCTCCATGACGCACGACCTGATCGGCCAGAAGGGCGCGCAGCTGCTGGAGAGCACGCCGTTGCGGCGCTTCGGCACGGCCGAGGAAATCGCCGGCGCGATCGCCTTCCTGTGCTCGCCGCTGGCCGGTTTCGTGACGGGCGAGGTGATGCAGGTGAACGGCGGCATCTATATCGCGTAAAGTCTGAAGCGGCCGCGCCCTTGATTCCGGCAAAATCCTATAATTTTCAAGGGCGCCGCCGCAGTGAAACGTCGAGAATTCCTATAACCACGGGCCGGCGCGTCCCAGGGGCATCCCCGCCGCGAGCCGCCTTCACGTTTTAACGATTCCCCATGCAGCCCACTCAAGCACAGGACTCCGACCCGCAGCGCGCCGCGCCCAGACATTCGCTTTCGGCGGGCGTGGCCGACGCGCTGGCCGAGCAGATCCGCCAGGGCACCCTGGCGCCCGGCGACCGCCTGCCCACCGAAAAGCAGTTGACCGAGATCTACTCGGTCAGCCGCGCCGTGGTGCGCGAGGCGCTGGCGCGCCTGAAATCCGAAGGCCTGATCACCTCGCAGCAAGGCAGCGGCGTGTTCGTCGATCCGAACTTCCAGCGCAACGCCTTCCGCATCGCCGCGCCCACGCCGGGCGACAACCAGGACCTGGAACACATCCTGGAGCTGATGCTGTCGATCGAAGTCACCGCCGCGCGCTACGCGGCGCAGCGCCGCACCGAACCCGACCTGAAGAAGATGCGCCAGGCGCTGGTGGGCATGGAGTACGCGCTCATCAACGACAAGCTGGGCGACGAAGAGGACTACCAGTTCCACCAGGCCATCGTGCAGGCCACGCACAACCCGCACCTGGTGGCGCTGAACGACTACCTGGAAGCGAATGTGCGGCGCGTCATCCGCAGCGCGCGCAACAACACGGCGCGCATGTATGCCGAGCGCATGGCGGCCGTGCAGAGCGAGCACCAGGCGATCTTCGCCGCCATCGAGGGCGGGGATCCCGATGCCGCCGGCAAGGCCGCCGAGCAGCACCTGCGCAACGCCGCCGACCGCCTGCGGTTGTTCCAGGCGGAACGTTCGCCGCCGGTCTGACGCGGCCATCGGGCGCCTCGGCGCCCCGGCCACGCCGCCGGCGTCCGGGCCCGCCGGCGTCCGCCGCGTTCAGGCGAAGGTCTGTTCCATTTCGCGACGGAACTGCACCGCGGCCGAACGATCGTCGTATTCCACGTCGCTCCAGCGGATCGCCTGAGACTGCCGCACCGCGTGCTTGAGCTTGACCTGGTGCGACAGGCCCAGCGGCAGGTAGCCTTCGTCGACCGAGTCGCGCGCCGGCATCAGCCGGCCGTACACGGTGTAGCCGCCTTCGCCGTCCAGCAACTGCCCGGCCTGCAGATCGCGCTTGGCCGTGGCCACCACGTCGCCATGCCAGCCGGCCGGCGCCCCCGTGGGCTCGCGCCGCAGGCCGACGCTGGCCACGCTGATGCCCAGTTCCAGGCCGATCAGGTGATACGGTTTGTACATGGCGGTGTAATTGCCGCTGGGATCGGTGACCAGGCCATATTCCTTGAAGCAGCGCCGCACGTAGTCGCTGTCGGCCGCCAGCGTCACGTACACGCCCCAGCGCAGGTCGCGGAACACCGGCCGGCCGTCGCGTTCGAGCGAGGAAATCACTTCCACCTGGCCGCGGTGGTGCAGGATGCCGCCGTCCTCGCGCGGCCGCAGCACGCGGGCCAGGTCGTCCACGCCGCAGGGCGGGAAATGCAGGCCGGACGGCGAGGGCAGCAGGCCCGTGGCGTTGGACACCGCCGCCATCTCGATGGCGCTCTTGGTGCCGTCCAGGAAGCTGTTGAACATCTGCGCGTTGAAGTCGCCGGCCGCCACCATCTCGGCGGTGAAGCCGTAGTACGGCCAGACGGTGTCGGGCGTGGAAGTGTGGAACTCGGGCAGGTACTTGGTGCCCTTGCCGGCCGCCATCACCTCGAAGCCCGCCGCGCGCGCCCAGTCCACCATCTCGCAGATCAGCGCCGGCTGGTCGCCGTAGGCCAGCGAATAGACGATGCCGGCTTCGCGCGCGCGCCGCGCCAGCAAGGGGCCCGCCAGCGCGTCGGCCTCGACGTTGACCATGATGATGTGCTTGCCGTGCTCGCAGCAGGCCAGCACGTGGCCAATGCCGGCGGCCGCCTGGCCGGTGGCGTCGATGACGATGTCGACGTCGGGACTGGCGATGACCGCGTGGGGATCATCGGTGAAATAGACCTTGCCGTGCTTGAGCGCGTCGCCGATGCTGGCGGCGTTGAGCGCGGCGGCGGGCCAGCCGACCCGGGTAAGCGCGGCTCGGGCGCGGTCGGGCGTCAGGTCGGCCACCGCCACCAGCCGCATGCCGGGCGTGCGGGGGGCCTGGCTCATGAACATCGCGCCGAACTTTCCGGCGCCCAGCAGCGCTACGCGCAAGGGCTTGTGGTCGGCTTCTCGCTGCTTGAGCAGTCGGTGCAGATTCATGGTGCAGGCTCCTCCAGAGGTGGGGATACAGCACCACAGGATAGTCCCAACCCCGGCCGCTGAACAGGGCCGGCCACCCCGCCGTCAGGATGTCATCCGGCCGTCATTCGTCGGCCGTATACAGCTCGCCCGCCAGCACGTTGCGCCAGTTGCCCCAGGTGATGCGCGGACGGTCGGTGACCTGGCGGTTGTAGGGCGCGTCGAACAGGATGTGCTTCCAGCGCGGCTTGACGGCGCCCTGGATCAACGGCTTGTCGTCGATCAGCAGATTGCCGTGCACCAGGGTCTTGTCCTTGGTCAGGATGAGCCGGCTGGTGGCCTCCCGTCCCAGGTGTTTCTCGACCCACAGGTATTTCTCGGCGACGCAGTTCTCGAACTGCGACAGCGGCGAGGTGCAGATGCGCACGTCCATGCCCAGCGCCAGCAGTTCCTGCACGGCTTCCAGCGCCCCCGGCACCGGGGGCAGGTTGCGGATGAAGCCGGGCGCGGTGTAGATGGCCTCGGCCATGCCGCGCAGTTCGGGCGCATAGTCCTCGCGGATGTAGAAGGACTTGCGGTCCTCGAACGCCACCGGCGCGATGCCGGGGTGGCGCGCGCGCCAGGCGTCGATGAAGGCATGTTCGAAGTCGGCCAGCACGCCGTCTTGGTCGAGCAGGATGATCATGGAGATCCTAAGTCGTTGCGACGCGCTCGATTGTGCCAGAGCGCCGGGCCGCGGCCTCAGTCCGGCTGCGGTTTCGACCGGGCGACGACGCGGTAGCGGCTGCCGCCGTCGGTGGATTCGGATGCCACCAGCACCATGCGGTCATAGCGCCAGGTCACGGGCGGCGGGGCGTCGGCCGGCGGGTCGTTGCGCTCGATGTTGCGCAGCAGCGTGACGTGGGGGCGGAACGGCTGCGTCGGCGGGGCGAAGCCGAACGCCGACAGCCAGAGCCACAGGCCGTCGTGGCTGGCCTGCAGCGAATCCGGAGTCTGCTCGGGGCCGGCCCAGAGGATGCGGGGGCGGGCGAAGACGCCGTAACGATCCAGGGTGACAGTGCCGGGCTGCAGGCGATGGTAGGGGGTGGCGTCGATGAGTTCGTCGGCGATCTCCTTTTCCACGGAACCCAGGAAGGCCAGCGTCATGTGCAGGGTTTCCGTGCGCATGGGGCGGCCATGGCTGTGCGGCTGGGCCTGGGCGGCCCAGGTGGATAGCGTGTCAGCCAGGTCAGGCTCGGGCCAGAGGGCGTAGAAGAGGCGGAGGGTCGACATGGCGGAATTGTGCCCGATCCTGCGCGGCCGGGTAAGACGATTCTGAATCGCCGGATTGGCTCGCTGTTCGCGGAGGCTGCGAGACGCGATCCGGAATTGTCTGATTCAGATCGATCTGACGAATTGCTGTAATGCCTTCCGAACCCACGTACGTCGACGGCGCCGCGGCTTTCACCCTTGTCATTTGTCGAATCAGAGCCATTCCATGAAGAAAACCCTTTTGAATACCGCCATGCTGTGTGGCTGCGCCTTCTCCGCGGCGTCGTTCGCGGCCGACCCACCCGCTGCTGCTCCTACCTATTCCGCGGGCGAGGTGCGCGGCCAGTTGGCCGTCGAACTGACCATCGGCAAAGGCTGCGAAGTGGTAAATGGTTCGGTCAACGGAGCCAATGCCTTCGGCACGCTGAGCTTTGGCGAGGTGTCGTCGCTGACGAACAACTCGATCGATGCGCAGGCCAAGGGCACGGCGGGCGCTATTGTCCAGCTGAACTGCACCAAGGACGTGTCCTACCGCGTCTCGCTGGATGACGGCCGCAATTCCTCTGGCCAGGGCGCGCGGCGCCTGGCGCTCGTGGGGGGCGGCAAGGACGACTTCGTACCGTACAACCTGTACAAGGACGCCGCGCGCCAGTCGTTGTGGGACAGCAAGAATCCCTATACCGGCACAGGCAGCGGCACGGCGGAAGACATGGTGGTGTACGGCCGCATTCCGACCATGGCGAAGACCCCCGCGTCCGGAAAGTACACGGACATCGTCATGCTGACCGTCAGCTGGTAACGCCTTATCAGGACAGGACCGGCACCGGGTGCGGGTTCCTGTGATCGCCATGCTTCGCCGTATTCTCTTCTCGCTCTGCTGCCTTGCCCTGGCCGATGGCGCGCATGCCCAGACATTTTCGCAGTCTGGCAGTGCCACCCTCGGCGTGCGCGTGGTCATTGCCACCTTGTGCTCGGTGGGTGCCACGTCGACAGGCACCGCCACGGCGTCGTTCGGCAAACTGGATTTCGGCAGCCATCCCAGCCTGGCCAGCAGGTTGACCGGGCAGCGGGGCGCGGATATCCGCGTGCAATGCGCTACTGGCGTGCCCTATCGGGTCGTACTGGGCGCGGGCGAAAACGATACAGGTACACAACGTCGGTTGAAGGGGCCGGGGGGAGCCTTCGTGCCATACGCGCTCTTTGGCGATGCTTCCCTGAGCCAGCCCTTGACCGCGAGTGCTCCGGTGACGCGCCTGGGCACAGGTGCGGAAGAAACGATTCCCGTCTACGCGGCGATCAATCCGCAGGCAACGCCGGCTGGTGGGCTGTATCGCGATACCGTCAAGGTAACCATTCAATGGTGACGGCGCGATTGCATGGGCCGCGCGCGCGCGCGACGCTCCTGGCCGGAATCCTATTGCTGGGGAGCGCGCGGGCCGAAACCGTATCACAGGTGATGACGGTGCGGGCGGCGATCACACCGGGTTGTTGGTTCGGCACTCCCCAGGCGCCACTGCTGTCGCTCGGCACGATCGATTTCGGTGTCGTGTATCGGCTGGACAAGGAGGTGAAGACCCGCTCCAGCGTTGGCGCCGGTAGCGTCGCCATGACGTGCACGCCGGGCACGACGTTCCGCGTCGACATCAACGATGGCGGCAATGCCGGCGCGCTTTGGTGGTATGCCGGTCGGCAGGTCAAGCACGCCGCCAGTGGCAAGGTCCTGAGGTACGAGCTGTATCGCGACAGCGCCTACAGCCAGCGTTGGGGCCAAAGCAGCGAGGGTGCGCAATTCACTGCGACCGGCGGGCCGGTCGTGCTGCCTATCTACGCCAAGCTGCTGAGCACCCAGACACCACCCGAACCCGGCGTCTACACCGACGACTTGATCGTCACTGTCTACTACTGATGGCCATTTCCATGAAACTCCCTGTTCGCCTTGCCGGCGCGCTAGCCGCTCTGTGCCTATCGTGCACGGCCTTCGCGGCCGCCTCCATCCTTGTCTGGCCCATCGACCCCGTGATCGAGCACGACGATGCGGGGACGGCGATCTGGCTGGAAAACAACGGCAAGTCCGCCTCCCGCATCCAGATCCGCGCGCTACGCTGGACCCAGGCCAATGGGGCGGACGAGTTGGCGCCGCAGGAGAACATCGTGGTCAGTCCGCCCGCGGCCGAGATCCAACCCGGGCAGCGCCAGTTGCTGCGCCTGATACGCACCGTGCCAGTCCAGGCGGGCAAGCAGGAGGCATACCGCATCCTGATCGACGAGATTCCCGGCCAGAGCGGTCCGGAGCCGGCCGCCGCGCCTGCCGGGCAGGTGGCGGGGCTGGCATTCCAGATGCGCTATTCCGTCCCACTCTTCGTCAGCGGCAAGGGCGCCTGGACGCGCGAGGATGTGCGCAAGCATCCGGACGCCAAGGCCGCCGCCCAGCCGGTGCTCACTTACGCCGTGCAGGCCGGGCAGGGCCAACGCTGGCTGATCCTGCGCAACAGCGGTCCGGTGCATGCGCGCCTGTCGCATGTCAGCTTTGTCGTTGGTGGGCGAGAGGTGTGGAGCGTGCCGGGCCTGCTCGGCTACGTACTGCCTGGCGCTGAAATGCGCTTCGAAGTGCCCGCTTCGGTCCAGGCGGGCGGCACATTGAAGGCCATTGTCAATGCCGATAGGGAACCGCGGGCAATCTCGATCCGGTGATGCTGACGTGTCTGGCTTCCTTCATTCCCTGGCGCGGTGCGGCGCCGCCCGGCTGTGTCCGAACGTCATTGCCCTGGTGTTGGTCGCATGCGCCGGCAAAGTCCACGCCCAGGCGGCCGAAGCGTCGTTCTCCATGCCGGACGGCATCCTGTATCTCGATATCGTGGTCAACGGCAAGTCCGCTGGCCAGGCGCGTAAAGTGGACTATCGGCTGGGGCATTACTACCTGCCCGCGGCCATTCTGAAGGAGGCGGGCGTGAAGGTCGAAGCGCCGGCCCACGAACTGGTTGCCGTCGACCTGATACCCGGGGTGCGGGTGGCGTTGGACAATGCCACGCAGCGGCTGATGATCAGCGTGCCACCGGAGTGGCTGCCCCGCCAGGTCGTGGACATGACACAGCGGGAGCCTTCCAGCACGCAGGCCGCCAGCTCGACAGGCTTGCTGATGAATTACGACGCCTACCTGAATAATGGGCCGCGCAGTGCCTCACTATCGGTTTGGAACGAGCCGCGTCTGTTCAGTGCCTATGGCACGCTGTCCTCGACCGGCGCCTGGCGCCGGACGCTGCGCGGGCAGGACTTTGGCGGCGGTCCCGGCTTCATGCGCTACGACACGCAATGGCGCTATAACGACGCCGCCACCATGCGCAAGTATGTCGTGGGTGACCTCATCACCGATACACTGGCCGATTCCAGTTCGGTGCGCATGGCGGGGGTCCAGGTCGGAAGAAATTTTGCCACGCGCCCCGACCTGGTGACCTTTCCAATCCCGCAGTTCGCCGGACAGGCGGCGGTGCCGACGGCGGTGGACCTGTTCATCAACAACTACCGGATGGGATCGCGTGAGGTCGGCCCCGGCCCCTTCACCCTGCAAAGCATGCCGTATATCAACGGCGCCGGCACGGCAACCGTGGTGACGCGCGATGCCCTGGGCCGCGAGGTGAGCCAGGAGGTGTCGTTCTATGTGTCCAATGACCTGCTGCAGCCCGGCCTGTCCGACTACAGTCTCTCGGCCGGCCTGTTGCGCAGGCGGTATGGTCTGTCATCTTTCGACTACGGCGATCTCGCGGCCAGCGGCGTTTTCCGTCACGGCGTGACGTCCGATTGGACCGCGACGGGATGGGCGCAGGGCGCCGCCGGATTCGCCGCCGCCGGGGTTGGCTCGAATGTCCAACTGGGGGTGTACGGCGTGTTCAGCGCGACGGTTGCCGCCAGTCATGCCGCGGCCGGTAAGGTGGGGCAGTCGGATGCCTACGCCTGGCGTGTGCGCTCGCCGTATACCGCGTTGACGGGGCAGCCCGCCCAGGCCGCCGCCAATCCGTCCGGCTACAACGCCCAGGCCGTCAATGGCGGGCAGTGGTCGCTAGGCTACTCCTATGCCAACCAGCGCTTCAGTGTCGGCGTGCGTCGCACGCATCGTGACGACGGTTTCGCCAATCTGGGCCGTTACCGCAGCGCCGGCCGCCTGGCGCGGCAGGAAGACCAGGCCACCGCCAGCCTGTCGATGGGGCGCTATGGGTCGCTGGGGATGGGATGGTTCGACGTGGACTACGGGCCGGGACAGCGCACGCGCCTGCTCAACCTTTCCTATGGGATCGCGTTGGGACAGGGCGTCAGCCTCTACACCAGCGCCAACCGCGAGATTGGCACGGGTGGCTACAACGCCCAGTTGTCGCTGTCGATCTCGCTGGGGGATGGATCTTCCGCCAGCGCGAGCGTGAGCCGCGACCGTGACGGACGGCGTTCGGAGCAGGCCAGCTACATGCGGGCCGCCCCCCTGGCCGGCGGCGTGGGCTGGAGCCTGGGCGCCAGCCACAACCCGGGCGCCAGCGTGTACCGGCAGGCCGAGATCAATTGGCGTACCCAGCGTTTCGACCTGCGCAGCGGGGTGTATGGCGCAAGCGGCGATCTGTCGCAATGGGCGCAGCTTGGCGGTTCTGTCATCGCCATGGACGGCGCCGTATATTTTTCACGGCCAGTGACGGACGCCTTCGCACTGATTTCGACGGACGGTTATGCCGGCGTCCCGGTGAGTTTCGAGAACCAGTATGTCGGCGATACCGACAGCAGCGGGCACCTGCTGATTCCTTCCGTCTCGTCCTGGTATCCGGCCCACTTCGAGATCAACCCGGTGAATCTGCCCGCCGACGTCAAGGTTCCCGTTGCCAAGACCGAGGCGGCTATCCGTGATCGTAGCGGGCTGCTATTGCGATTCCCGGTGGAAAAGCAGCGCTCCGCGGTCTTTTCGGCCCTGGACGCCAGTGGCCGGCCGATCGTCCCTGGCAGCCAGGTGCGGGCGGATGGCAGGGACGTCGCCTGGGTCGGCCGGGAGGGCGAGGTCTATCTGGAAACCTTGCCCGCCAACAGCCTGATTAGTGTCATTCCCGCCAATGGCGAGCCGGCCTGCCGCATCACGCTTGGACCGGTGCCGGCACAGGCCGGCATCTTCCGGCTCGGTCCGCTTACCTGCCAATAAACGGCCTTCTCATGCTCAATACGCTTCGGTCGCTAACCCTCCTGCTGGCCTTGTTTGCCGGGCTGCCCGCGACGGCCCTTGCCGCCGACAACAACTGCCAGGGAGGCACCGCGCCGCCCATCAACTTTGGTTCGTTCTATTCCTGGCAGCTCTACAACAGCCAGAATTCGCGGCAGTTCGATTCCAAGTTCACCTGCAACTTTTTCTCGCTCATCAATCTGGGCACCAATTCCCAGTTGAAGGTGACCGCGCGCAGCGCCAACAACGGAGCAATGACCGCACTGTTCGGCATTGCCCGACTGCCCTACAAGCTGTACAGCGATGCCAAGGGAACCATTAATCTGCCTTTCGGCCAACAGGTCGATCTGCCGCAGGGTGGCTTGAGTTTCCTGGGAGCCGGCGGCTCGGTGGGTGGCAGCGTGCAGTTGTTCCTGGAGACACAGGCGGGAGCCGTTCCAACGGCGACCTACTACAGCGATACCATTACCCTAACTTGGGAATGGGGCTACTGTTCCCTGGGCGCGCTGGGCCTTTGTGCCCCCTGGTCCTGGCATAGCGGCACGGCTGTCACGACCGTCAACGTCACGGTGGATGTGCGCAAATCCTGCCTGTTCAACGGTTCAGCCGCTGTGCTGGACTTCGGCTCGCAGCCGCTGGTGTCCCTGTTCCAGCCGGCCACCGCCAGGCTGAATCTCTATTGCACCCTGCTGGTGCCGTTCAAAATGTACTTCGGCGAGGGCGAAAACGCGGCGGGCGGCATGCGCAGGATGAAAGGCGCTGGTAACAACTACATCGCGTACCAGCTCTACCTGCCGGGGACAAACACCGCGATCCCGGCAAACACGCCGCTTGGCGGCACGGGCCTGGGGGTGACGCAAGAGGTCACGATCGAAGGTCGGGTCAACCCGGGTCAGGCCGATGTGCCGGTGGGAGACTACATTGATCGTCCAATCGTGGTGATCGAGTATTGAGCCTGTTCACCGCGAGCCTCGCTGGCGCAAAGAACCAGGTCATAGGATAGCGGCCGGAAGGGACGAAAAGGGGTGGATGACCCCCCCCTTTTCCTTGCCGTCCGGGCGTTAAGGATTCGCCGCGACGTTCTCGGCGCCAGGAACCGGATTCCCCCACCCGCCCCCGATCGCCCGAATCAGATCCACCGCCGACCGCGCCTGTTCACCGCTCAACTGCACGGCAACGCGCTGCTGCAGCAGCACACTGCGATCCGCTTCGATCACATCGAGATAGCTGATCGAGCCTTCGCGGTATTGCGTGTGCGAGAGCTTGGCGGCGCGGGCCGAGGCTTCCACCGCCGCGTCCTGCGCGCGGGTCTGGTCGGCCAGGATGCGCAGGTTGGACAGGTTGTCCTCGACTTCGCGGAATGCGTTCAGGACCGTCTGGCGGTACACCGCCACGTCTTCCTCGTACACCGCGCGGGCGCGGTCCAGGCCGGCCTGGCGGCGGCCGCCGTCGAAGATCGGCATCGACAGCGCGGCGCCGACCAGCGGGCCCAGCAGGAACGTGCGGCTCGACCATTGGAACAGGTTGCCCAGTTCCGACGACTCGTAGCCGAACGCGCCGGTGATGTCCAGGCGCGGGAAGAACGCCGACTTGGCCGCGCCCACGCGGGCGTTGGCGGCAGCCATGGCGCGCTCGGCCGCGGCGATGTCGGGGCGGCGTTCCAGCAGCGTCGACGGCAGGCCGGCCGGGATCGACAGCGCCACCTTCTCGATCGGCTTGGGCGGCATCGCGAATTCCGACGGCGCGCGGCCCAACAGCACGGCCAGCGCGTGTTCACCGGCGGCGCGGCGGCGGTCGATGCCCAGCGCTTCCGATTGCGCCGAGGCCAGCTCGGCCTTGGCGCGCGCCAGGTCCAGCTCGCTGATGTCGCCCGCGTCATAGCGGCGCTGGATCAGTTGCAGCGTCTCGGTGCGCAGTTGCACTGTCTGGCGGTACAGCGCGGCTTCGGCATCCTGCTCGCGCACCAGGAAATAGGTGGTGGCGACATCGGCCTGCAGCGCCAGCAGCACCGAGCGGTACAGCGCCTCGCTCTGCTGCGCATCGGCGGTGGCGGCGTCGGCGGTGGAGGCGACGCGGCCGAACAGGTCGGCCTCGTACGACACCGTGCCTTGGGCGCGCCAGGTGGTCACCGGCCGCGTCGGCGTGCCGTCAGGCAGGCCTTGCGACACCGCCGAGGGGCGCTGGCGGTTCGGGCCGAAGCCCGCGTCCAGGCTGGGGAAGAAGCCTGCGCGGGCCTCGCGTTGCAGCGCGCGGGCCTGGGTCAGACGGGCGGCGGCGGCCTGCAGGTTCTGGTTGGCCTTCAGGGCCTCTTCCTGCAACTGGTTCAGGCCTTCGTCGCCGAACACCTTCCACCATTCGCCGCGCAACTGCTCTTCCGAGGGCTGGGCGGTCTTCCAGGTGCCCGCTTCCGAGGCGGGCAGGGCGGCTTCCTTGTACGCCGCCGGCGTGGCGGCCGCGGGCCGTTCGTAGGTCGGACCCACCGCGCAGCCGGCCAGCACGAGCAGGACGGCAAGCAGGGCGGAACCGCGGATCAGTCTTTTGGTCTTCATGACGATTCTCTTGGGCGCGCGCCCCGCCGTTCGGGACGGGACGCGCTGGCTATTTTTGCGGGCCGGATCAGGCGTTGTGCTGCGGCGCGGGTGGCGCGTGCGGGTCGATGTGCGGCACGCACACAGGCGCTTCGTGCGGCGCGGCCGAGTGCAATTTCTTGCCGCCCATCGAACGCAGCAGCACGTAGAACACCGGCGTCAGGAACAGGCCGAACAGCGTCACGCCGAGCATGCCGAAGAACACCGCGACCCCCATGGCGTGGCGCATTTCCGAACCGGCGCCGGACGACAGCACCAGCGGCACTACACCCATGATGAAGGCGATCGACGTCATCAGGATCGGACGCAGGCGCAGGCGGCTGGCCTCGATCGCGGCTTCCAGCGGCGAGCGGCCGTTCATCTCCAGCTCGCGGGCGAATTCCACGATCAGGATCGCGTTCTTCGCCGACAGCCCCACCAGCACCATCAAGCCGATCTGGGTGAAGATGTTGTTGTCGTTGCCGGTCAGGTAGACGCCGGTCAGCGCCGCCAGGATGCTCATCGGCACGATCAGGATCACGGCCAGCGGCAGGGTCAGGCTTTCATACAGCGCGGCCAGCACCAGGAACACCAGCAGCACGCTGATCGGGAACACCCACAGGCCGGCGTTGCCCGCCAGGATCTGCTGGTAGGTCAGGTCGGTCCATTCCAGCTTCATGCCGCGCGGCAGGGTTTCGGCGGCCACGCGCTCGGCCGCGGCCTGGGCCTGGTCGGACGAATAGCCCGGCGCCGGTCCGCCGTTGATGTCGGCGGCGGTGTAGCCGTTGTAGCGCACCACCATTTCGGGGCCGAAGGTCTGCTTGACGGTCACCAGCGACGACAACGGCACCATGTCGCCGGCGGCATTGCGGGTCTTGAGCTGCAGGATGTCATCGGCATGCGCGCGGTATTGCGCGTCCGCCTGCGCCCGCACCTGGAACACGCGGCCGAACCGGTTGAAGTCGTTGACGTACATCGAACCCAGGTAGATCTGCATGGTGTCGAAGACTTCCGTCACCGGCACGCCCAGCTGCTTTGCCTTGACACGATCCAGGTCCACGTCCAGCTGCGGCACGTTGATCTCGTAGCTGGAGAACGCGGGGCCGAGCTCGGGCGCCTGGCGCGCCTTGGCCAGGAACGCGGACTTGGCCTTGTCCAGTTCGGCGTAGCCGGCGGCGCCGCGGTCCTCGATCTGGAACTTGAAGCCGCCCAGTGTGCCCAGGCCCATCACGGGCGGGGGCGGGAACACGGCGATGAACGAGTCCTGGATGGCCGCGAACTTCTGGTTGAGCGAAGCCGCGATGGCGTTGCCCGACAGCGCGGCGCCCTTGCGCTCGTCGAAGGGTTTGAGCATCACGAACACGATGCCGGCGCTGGAACTGTTGGTGAAGCCGTTGATGGACAGGCCCGGGAAGGCGATGGCGCTCTGCACGCCGGGTTCCTTCAGGGCGATGTCGCTCATGCGGCGGATCACGGCGTCAGTGCGGTCCAGCGAGGCGCCGTTGGGCAGCTGGGTGAAGCCGATCAGGTACTGCTTGTCCTGCGCCGGCACGAAGCCGCCCGGCACCAGGTACGACACGCCGATGGTGGCGGCCACCAGCACCGCATAGACGCCCATGGCGCCGGCCTTGCGGCGGATCACGCCGGACACGCCCACGCCGTAGCTTTCCGAAGCGCGGCCGAACATGTTGTTGAACCAGTTGAAGAAGCGGCCGAACACGCGGTTCATGCCCCGCGTCAGCCAGTCCGGCTTGTCGTGGTGGCTCTTGAGCAGCAGGGCCGACAAAGCGGGCGACAGGGTCAGCGAGTTGAACGCCGAGATCACCGTCGAGATGGCGATGGTCATGGCGAACTGCTTGTAGAACTGGCCGGTCAGGCCCGTCATGAACGCCAGCGGCACGAACACCGCGCACAGCGTCAGCGCGATGGCGATGATGGGGCCGCTCACCTCGCGCATGGCGCGATAGGTCGCGTCGCGCGGACTCAGGCCCGCCGCGATGTTGCGCTCGACGTTTTCCACCACCACGATCGCGTCGTCGACCACGATCCCGATGGCCAGCACCATCCCGAACAACGACAGGGCGTTGATGGAATAGCCGAACATCAGCAGCAGGCCGAACGTACCCACGATGGACACCGGCACCGCCAGCAGCGGGATGATGGACGCGCGCCAGGTCTGCAGGAACAGGATCACCACCAGCACCACCAGCGCGATGGCTTCCAGCAGCGTGTGCACCACGGCCTCGATACTGGAGCGCACGAACTGGGTCGGGTCGTATTCGATGCGGTATTCCACGCCCGGGGGGAAGTCCTGGGCCAGCTCGGCCATGGCGGCGCGTACCTGCGACGACACGTCCAGTGCGTTGGCGCCCGGCGACTGCATGATGCCCATGCCCACCGCCTGCTTGTTGTCCAGCAGCGAACGCAGGCCGTATTCCTGGGCATCCAGTTCCACGCGGGCCACGTCCGACAGGTGCGTCACGGCGCCGTCGGGCGAGGTCTTGAGGATGATGTCGCGGAATTCCTCTTCGGTCTGCAGGCGGCCGCGCGCATTCACGTTCAGCTGCAGCGGCACGTCGCCCAGGGTCGGGGACGCGCCGATCACGCCGGCGGCGACCTGCACGTTCTGCTCGCGGATGGCCGCGACCACTTCGGCGGCGGTCATGCCGCGCTGCGCGACCTTCTGCGGGTCGAGCCACACGCGCATCGAGTAGTTGCCCGCGCCCCACACCGTCACTTCACCCACGCCGGTAATGCGCGCCAGGCGGTCCTTGATGTTCAGGATCGCGTAGTTGCGCAGGTAGGTGATGTCGTAGCGGTCGTTGGGCGAGATCAGGTGCACCACCAGGGTCAGGGTGGGCGAACTCTTGGTGGTCGTGACGCCCAGCCGCTGCACGTCCGGCGGCAGGCGCGGCAACGCCTGCGACACGCGGTTCTGCACCAGCTGCTGCGCCTTGTCCGGGTCCACGCCCAGCTTGAAGTTGACCGTCAGCGTCAGGTTGCCGTCGCTGTTGGCCTGCGACTGCATGTACAGCATGTTTTCCACGCCGTTGATGGATTCCTCCAGCGGCGAGGCGACGGTTTCGGCGATGACCTTGGGGTTGGCGCCCGGGTACTGCGCGCGCACCACCACCGAGGGCGGCACCACTTCCGGGTATTCCGAGATCGGCAGCTGGAACATGGCCAGCAGGCCGCCCAGCAGCACCAGCACGGACAACACCCCGGCGAAGATCGGCCGGTCGATGAAGAATTTCGAGATATTCATGAACGTTCTCGTTCTGCTTTGCGGTTCACCGGCGGCTTAGTTGGCGGCCGCGGTCTTGACCGGGTTGCGTTGCGCCGCGACCATCGGCACCACGGTCGGGCTCACGGCGTCGCCGGGGCGCACGCGCTGCAAGCCATTGACCACGATGCGTTCGCCAGGGGCCAGGCCGGAGTCCACGACCCGCAGGCCTTCCTGGTTGGCGCCCAGCTTCACCTGGCGGTAGTTGGCGTGGTTCTTGTCGTCCAGCACCAGCACGTAGCGCTTGTCCTGGTCGGTGCCGATGGCCCTCTCGTCGATCAGCACGGCGCTGCGCGGCTCGCTGCCGCCCAGGCGGATGCGGGCGTACAGGCCGGGCAGCAGGGTGCCGTCGGCGTTGTCGAACTCGGCGCGCACGCGGATGGTGCCGGACGTGGCGTCCAGGCGGTTGTCCACCGATTGCACGAAGCCGGTGCGCGAATAGCCTTCCTCGTTGGCCAGGCCCAGCTCGACCGGCACCGAGCCGGCCTTGCCGTTGCGGGCCGGGTTCACGTACTTCAGGAAGGTCTGCTCGTCGACGTCGAACGAGGCGTACATCTTCGAGACCGACACCAGCGTGGTCAGCGGCACCGAGGTGGCGCCGGCGGCGACCACGTTGCCGACCGTGACTTCCGCGCGCGACACGCGGCCGGCGACCGGCGCCTCGATGCGGGTGTAGCCCAGGTTGAGCTTGGCGTAGTCCAGCGCGGCCTGCGCGCCCTGCAGGTTGGCCGCGGCTTCGCGCGCGGCGTTCTGCTTTTCCTCGAAGTCGCGGCGGGCGATGGCGTTGTCGGCCAAGAGGCGCTGGCCGCGTGCCAGTTCGGTGGCCGTGTACGAGGCGCGGGCCTTGGCGGCGGTCAGGGCGGCGGCGGCGCGGTCCACTTCGGCCGCATAGGGACGCGGGTCGATGGTGAACAGCACGTCGCCCTTCTTGACGATGCTGCCGTCCTGGAAGTGCACGGCGGTCAGGGTGCCGGAGACCAGCGGGCGGATGTCCACGCGGTCGATGGCTTCCAGGCGGCCGGAATAGCGCTGCCAGTCGACGATGGTCTTGTTGACCACTTCCGCCACTTCGACAGGGGGCGCGGCGGGCGCGCCCTGGGCCTGGGCCGCATTGGCGCCCGCCGGGGCGCGAAACAGGGCGTAGCCACCGCCGGCCGCGATGACGGCCGCGAAAACGACGAGCATAGCAATACGATTACGCGAAACCATGATGTTCCTTGTGGGTGATGTCGGGGTGAAGCGCGCTTGCCGGAACCGCGAGGGGGCGGGGGGCGGCGGGGGCGGGCATCGCGGCGGGTCTGTCAGTCCTGAAACACCGATGTCATATTGCAGTGCAACATGCAACGCGGTTACGTTTCCCTGGTGAAATCCGTCTATTTGGGGACGGGTTCTACCGGGATCGGAATCTGAGGATTGACAGGCCCTGGGGATGGCGCCGGGCGGCAAGGGCACTTCAAGATGGTTTGCATTCTGAGTGTTTTGCCGGCGCGGATAAACACTGCTATCTCGGCAACACTGTTCGGTGGATTTGTCTAATCCTGGCCGAATTCGGGTTATGCTCCGTACACCCCGACCAAATTGCCCTTATAGGACACCGTCGCCAAGGACCGTTTTCAGGCTATGCAGGTGTTTGTGCGCGTCGTGGACGCCAATAGCTTCACCCGGGCGGCCGACAGCCTCTCGCTTCCGCGCACCACCGTCACCACCATCATCCAGAATCTCGAACGCCTGCTGGGCGTGCGCCTGCTCAACCGCACCACCCGCCGCATCGGCCTGACGCCCGACGGCGCGGGCTACTACCAGCACTGCGTGCGCATCCTGGCCGATGTCGAGGAAACCGAGGCCTGCTTCCAGGAAGCGGCGCTGCGCCTGAAGGGCCGGCTGCGCATCGACGTGCCGACCTGTATCGGCCGGCTGATCCTGATCCCCTCATTGTGTGATTTCCACGACAAGTACCCCGACGTCGAGCTGGTGCTCGGCCTGGGCGACCGGCCGGTGGACATGGTGCAGGAGGCCGTCGACTGCGTCATCCGCGCCGGCGACCTGGAAGATTCCAGCCTGGTGGCGCGCCGCATCGGCACCCTGCAGACCGTGACCTGCGCCTCGCCGACTTACGTCGCGCGCCATGGCATGCCGCAGACCATCGAGGAACTGCGCAATCACCACGCGGTGCATTATTTCTCCAGCCGCACCGGCCGCAACTGCGCCTGGGATTTCAAGATCGACGGCAAGCACCAGGAAGTGGACATGCGCGGCACCGTGGCGGTGAACGAAGCCGGCGCCTACCTGGACTGCGGCCTGAAGGGCTTCGGCTTGATCCAGACGCCGCGCTACATGGCGCTGCCGTACCTGCAATCGGGCGAGCTGATCGAGGTGCTGCCGCAATGGAAGCCCAGCGCCACCGCGATCTCGGTGCTGTATCCGCAAAGCCGCCAGCTGTCGCCCAAAGTGCGCGCGTTCGCCGACTGGGCGGCCGAACTGTTCGCCAGCTGCCCGCTGCTCAGCGGCCGCGACGAGACCGATCCGGCCGCCGCCAGCTGCGGCGTGTTCCAGCAGCGCCAGATCAGCCAGGCCAAGCAGATGGCCGTGGCGGGCGTGGCCGCCGCCAACGATCCGCTGCCGCGTCGCCGCACCGCGCGCGAAGAGGCCGCCGAGTACGCCCTCTAGGCGAATCGCCGGGGCCAAGGTGGCGGGCCCCGTGGGTCCGCCACGCGGGCAATTCGCCGGTAATTCGCCGGCAAAATCCCGGAAAATCAGGGGAAACCCCGTAGTAAATACAGGCCTTGCGTCCCTCGTATTTTGCGAAACGTCTGTATAGTCCGACAGTCAAAGCCTCAACGCATTCACTGTCGATCCGCTCCATGCAGCCCGTCCTCCCCGCTTACCTGATCGCCCGTTGGCTTTTACTGCTCGTCCTGTTGGCGGGGGTGTATTTCCTCAGCGGCTTCCTGGTGCCCGCGCTGGCCGCGCTGATCATCGGCCTGGCCAGCTGGCCGCTGTACCAGCGGCTGGTCGAACGCTGCGGCGGCCGCACCGCGCTGGCCGCGTCGCTGGCGCTGCTGGTGGTGGTCGTGGTGCTGATCGTGCCGATGTCGCTGGCGCTGTCGTATGCCATCAAGGAAGCCAGCACCTTCTTCGCCTGGGCCATCGCCGCCAACCGGCATGGGGTCGACGTTCCCAACTGGATCACCTCGATGCCGGTGGTCGGTGACCGGCTTTCCGAATACTGGCAGGCCTACATCGGCCAGCCGCATGCGCTGGGCGCGCTGGTCGAAGCCGTCAGCGGCGAACACCTGGGCAATATCTACCGCATGGTGCTGGCCGCCACCGGCAACGTGTTCCAGCTGCTGCTGACCGTGCTGTTCATGCTGATCACGCTGTTCTTCGTCTACAAGGACGGCGTGCGCATGGTGGCGCAACTGGACGTGCTGGGCGAACGCATCCTGCCGGCGCGCTGGCAGCGGTTTTCGCGCGTAGTGCCGGCCACCATCAACTCCACCGTCACCGGCATGGGCCTGATCGCATTGGGCGAGGGCGTGGTGCTGGGCATCGCCTACTGGGTCGCGGGCGTGCCGTCGCCGGTGCTGCTGGGCGTGGTCACCGGCTTCATGGCCCTGATCCCCGGCGGCGCGCCGCTGTCGTTCACGCTGGTGTCGCTGTATCTGGTCGGTTCCGGCCACATGGTGGCGGGCATCGCGCTGATGGTGTGGGGCAGCGTCGAACTGTTCATCGTCGACAAGACGCTGCGGCCGCGCCTGGTGGGCGGCCCGGTCAAGCTGCCGTTCCTGCCGACCTTCTTCGGCCTGGTGGGCGGCGTGAAGACCATGGGCATCGTCGGGCTGTTCGTGGGCCCGGTGCTGATGGCGCTGCTGGTGGCCGTGTGGCGCGAATGGGTGCACCACGAGGAAGTCGAGCGCGATACCGCCCGCCTCCGGGCCAGCGCGTCAACCGACAACACGCCGGCCGGGGGCTAGCGCCGCCGCGCGGCCTGGCGCCTGGCGTCCGGGCGGCTGAGAACAACCGGCCGCCCGCGCATTTGGGTGTAATCTAGCTCTCCCCGCGCTCGCCGGCGCCTCGTCCGGCACGCGCCTGCCCTGTGCGCAGACGCTTTGCAGCTTACGCCGCGGGGTCCGAGGGGTTGGCAGGTTCATCATGTCCGCGTCGTTGCAAGAAGATGAGTTAGCGGTCCTGCGCGAGCAGGGTTTCGTGGTCGCGCGCCAGTTCGCCGACCCGGCCGAGGTGGCGGCGCTGCGCGCGCTGGCCGAGCGGCATTTGCGCGAGCACATCGCGCCCATCGAGTACGAGGCGGACCTGCGCTATCCCGGCGCGCCCGAGTCGCGCAATGCCGAAGGCGGCCTGACCGTGCGGCGCCTGCTCAGCGCCTACGGGCGCGATCCGTTGTTCGCGCAATGGGCCACCCATGCGCGCATCGGGCAATCGCTGGCCCGTTATTTCGGCGAGACGCCGGTGCTGTCCACCGTGCACCACAACTGCGTGATGACCAAGCATCCGGCCTATGGCAGCCTGACCGGCTGGCACCAGGACATCCGCTACTGGTCGTTCTCCGACACCGATCTGGTGTCCTGTTGGCTGGCGCTGGGCGACGAAACCTGGGACAACGGAGGCCTGTCGTTCATCCCCGGGTCGCATGCGGCCGCGTTCCAGCCCGCGCAGTTCGACGAACAGAAATTCTTCCGCGACGACGCGCCCGAAAACGCCGAATGGATCGCGCGCGCCGTCTGCCCCGAGCTGCGCGCTGGCGACCTGGTGTTCTTCCATTGCCGCACGTTGCATGCGGCGCAGGGCAACCGCAGCGATCGCGTCAAGCTGTCGCTGGTGCACACGTATCATCCCCAGTCTTGCCATCCGTTGCCAGGCACGCGATCGGCCAGCCAGCCGGGCGTGCCGTTGGCCGCGGCGGATTGACGGCGGGCCTGCCCGCGCTTGGATCGGGGGCGGGGAGGCGCCGCGGGCTGGCGGCGCTGTCGACGGACGGGGGCCGCAGGGTTGCCGCGCGAGCGAATATCCAACGGGCGCCTGCCGCATTTGATAATTGGAATTTGCTATTAATAATTGAATTACAATTAAATGGTGTGCGATACGCGTGATTGCCGCCGGCAAGCTGGCAACCGCGCCTTCCAACCTGCGCGCACGTTCCTTCCTCAATAGGCTGTTTCCCGTGCCCAAAAGCAAGCCCGACGATACGGACAAGACGCAGGCGGCGACCGAGACCCGGTCTTCGCTGTTTGTAGGCTCGACCGAAAAAGCCTTCCAGGTGCTGCATGCTTTCGACGGCCCCAAGCGCCACATGACGCTGGCCGACATCGCGCGCGCGTCGGGCCTGGACCGCAGCGCGACGCAACGCCTGGTCTACACGCTGGAAATGCTGGGCTATCTGCGCCGCATTCCGGACACGCGCAATTACGGACTGACGCCGAAGGTGCTGCAGTTCTCGTACAACTACGTGCGCGCCAATGAGTTGATCGACAAGGCGTCGCCCTATCTGCTGGACATCAGCCGCACCCTGGGCGAAACCACCAA
Source organism: Achromobacter ruhlandii (assembly GCF_002082135.1). Classification (NCBI taxonomy): domain Bacteria; kingdom Pseudomonadati; phylum Pseudomonadota; class Betaproteobacteria; order Burkholderiales; family Alcaligenaceae; genus Achromobacter; species Achromobacter ruhlandii. The sequence continues at coordinate 5,170,313 of NZ_CP017433.1, read as the reverse complement.
CCTGCAAGAACTGGACGGGCACGAGATCGTGTTCGTGGCCCGCTTTCCCGGCCATCACCTGGTCAACGTGGACATCGCCGTGGGCAGCCGCCTGCCGGCCTATTTCACCGCGTCGGGCACGGCGATCCTGTCACGCCTGTCGGATGAGCAGCGCCGCGAAATCCTGGCGCGGACTCGCCTGGAGCCGATCACGCCCTACACGGAAGTCAATCCCGACAAGCTGCTCGAGCGCGCGCAGCGCGTGGCCGAGAAGGGCTACGCGATCATCGTGAACGAAACGGTGCTGGGAGATATTTCGGTGGCGGCGCCGGTGATCGATCATCGCGGATTGGCGGTGGCGGCGATCAACATCTCCGTGCCGACGACGCGGTGGACCGTTGCCAGGGTCGAGGCGGAGTTGGCGCAGCACGTGCAGGTGGCGGCCACGTCCATCTCCAAGTCCAAGTTCTCGGCGTATTCGAGGTAAGGGCCGGGCGCCATCGATCGATCGCGCCCAGTCCTTCCCGAATCGCCTGTCTCAAACGCCTTCGAACTCCGCCAGCAACGGCTTGACCACCGCCCGCAAGGACGCCTGCAGGTCGGCCCCGGGCTGCACCAGGGGATCCAGGACTTCCGGCGCATCGACGCCGATCAGGTCCATCACGGACTTCATCGGTCCGGGATTGGTTTCGGCGAATGCGAGGTTCATCAGCGGGATCAGGCGGCGGTGCAGCAGCATGGCGTCGCGCGTGCGGCCCGCGGCGGCCAGGTCATAGACCTTGCGCCAGGCCTTGGGCAGCAGGCTCGCCGTCACCACGATGCCGCCTTGGGCGCCGGCGGCCAGGTGAACCGGCAGCAGCGTGTCCTCGCCGCTGAACACGGCGAACGATTCGTCCACGCCGGCCACCGTGCGCAGGAAGTGGTACATGTCCGTGTTGCAGGCCTTCATGCCGATGATGTTCGGGTGGCGCGACAGTTCGTGCAGCACTTCCGGCGCGATCGCGATGCGCGTGCGATACGGGATCTCGTAGATCATCACCGGCAGCGGCGATGCGTCGGCGTAGCGCAGGAAATAGTCGCGGATGCCGGCCTGGGTGGGGGTCGTGTAGTAGGGCGTCAGCACCATCAGCGCGTCGGCGCCCGCGTCGGCGAACTCGCGGCCGGCCTGCAGGGCGTCGTGAAAGCCCGGGTCCAGCACGCCGGGGATCACCGGCACGCGCTTGGCCACGGCATCCACCGTCAGCTGGCACATGCGGATGCGTTCGGCCCGCGCCAAAGCCCCATATTCGCCCGTGCCGCCCAGCGGCACGATGCCGTCGATGCCCTGCTTGAGCAGGTAGGCGATCAGCGCCTGGGCCGCCGGGGCGTTGATGGTGTCGTCGGCGTTGACCGGGGTGGGAATCGCGGGAAACACGCCGCGCAGGTGGCTTGCATTCAACATGGAAAAATCCTGATGGAAGGGAAACGGCGCCGCGCCTCAGCCCGCCAGGCTGCGGCGGCGCAGCCGGTCGGCGAGCCAGATCAGCGCGGCGATGAAGATAAACAGGCAGGTGGACACGGCGGCGATCACCGGGGAGATCTGCAGCGTCACCTCATCCCAGAACTGCTTGGGCAGGGTGGCGTTCAGGCCGCCCGAGGCGAACAGCGCGATCGTCAGCTCGTCGAACGAAGTCGCGAAAGCGAACAGGAACGATGACATCAGCCCCGCGCCAAGGATCGGGAAGGTCACGAAGCGCAACGTCGCCCAGGGGCCCGCGCCCAGGCTCTGCGCCGCCAGGTCCAGGCGCGTGTCGTAGTTGCGCAGCACCGCCATCATGGTGATCACCACGTACGGCACCGCCACCACTGTATGCGCCAGGATCAGGCCGACGGTCGAACCGACCAGGCCGACGCGGGCGAAGAAATAGAACATGCCCACCGCGATGATCATGCGCGGCACCACGATGGGCGACAGCACGAAGGCCAGCATGGCGGATTTGCCGCGCATGTCGGCGCGCACCAGCAGGAAGGCGGCCGGCGTGCCGATCAGCATGGCCAGCAGGCCGGTGCCCACGCCCACGACCAGCGAGCGCGTGATGGCCTGCATCCACACCGGCGACGTGAACATCTGCTCGTACCATTGCAGCGAAAAGCCCTTGGGTGGCCAGGTCAGGCCGGAACCGGAATCGAACGACAGCGGGATCATCAGGAAGGCGGGCGCGGACAGGAAGGCCAGCACCGCCAGCACGATCCACCACAGGGTGCGGGATTGGCCGGTGCCCGACACCGAACGGCGCAGGCGCGTGGGCAGCAGCGAGAACAGGCGGTCGGACAGCGCGGCCAGCAGGTCCAGCAGGGCCTCGCCCGCGCGGCGCGCCAGGCCGGGCTTGGCCGAGGCGCGGGGGCGCGACGCGCCGGCGCCGGTCATGGTCGACAGGCCGAGTATCCGGTCGTACAGCGCGAACACGGCCAGCACCACCACCAGCAGCAGCACCGACACCGCGCCGGCGAATTCCCAGTTCATGGTCTGCTGCACCTGGTCGATGATGATCTGGGTGATCATTGTCTCCTTGCGGCCGCCCAGCAGCGCCGGGGTGATGAAAAAGCCGATGGCGGTGACGAACACCATGATGGCCGCGGCGGCCACGCCGGGCATGGACAGCGGGAAGTAGATCTTCCAGAACGCGGTGCCCGGGCGCGCGCCCAGGGTGGAAGCGGCGCGCGGCAGGTTGCGGTCGATGTTTTCCATGACCGACAACATCGTCAGCACCGCCAGCGGCATCAGCGCATGCACCATGCCGACCAGCACGCTGCCGAAGTTGTAGAGCAGGTTGGCCGGCGCATCCAGGATGCCCAGCGCCTGCAGCATCTGGTTGACCACGCCGTTGCGGCCCAGCAGCACGACCCACGCGAAGGTGCGCACCAGGAAGCTGGTCCAGAACGACAGCAACACCCAGAACAGCAGCGACGTCTTGCGCCGGGCCGACAGGCTGGAGATCAGGTAGGCGACCGGGTAGCCGGCCACCACGGCAAAGAAGGTCGTCCAAAGCGAGATCTTCAGCGTGATGAGCAGCACGTTGACATACACCGACGACTCGAACAGCCGGTGGTATTGCGCCAGCGAGAAGCCCTGGTCGCCGTAGAAGCTCAGCAGCAGTAACTGGCCGACCGGATAGATCAGCAGCACCAGCAACAGGATCGCCAGCGGCGCGGCCATGAGGAAATGGCGGCGGCCCTGGCTCATGCGCTTGCGGGGAGGGGCGAGGGGGCTCATGCGCTCACTCCGCGATGGCGACCGCGTCGGCGGCCTGCCAGGTCACCGACAGCGGCTGGCCGATGGCGTACTGCTCGGCCTGGCGGCGCGTCGGGTAGGCGACCACGAGCGGGGCGCTGTCGGGCGCGCCCGAATCCAGATAGAGCTTGGTCAGGCTGCCGGTCACCATCACGTCGAGCAGCCTGCCGGTCAGGGCCTGGCCGTGTTCCCGGGCGGGGCCGGCCTGCAGGTTCTGCGGCCGCACCATCAGCGTGACCTTCTGGCCGACCTTGATCGCGGCGCCGTTGGACAGGGCCTGCCCGGTGACGCCCTGCTGCGCCAGCCTGACCGTCAGGGTGGGGCCGTCGATGGCCGTGACCTCGCCCCGCAGCAGGTTGGATTCGCCCAGGAAGTCCGCCACGAACAGGGTGCGCGGACGGAAGTACAGGTCGGCTGGCGTGCCCAGTTGCTCGATCGCGCCGCCATTCATCAGGCAGATGCGGTCGGACATGGTCATGGCCTCTTCCTGGTCATGCGTCACGTAGACGATGGTGGTGCCCAGTTCGCGGTGGATGCGCTTGATCTCCAGTTGCATCTGGTCGCGCAGCTTCTTGTCCAGCGCGCCCAGCGGTTCGTCCATCAGGATGATCGCGGGGCGGTAGACCATGCAGCGCGCCAGCGCGATGCGCTGCTGCTGGCCGCCCGACAGTTCGCGCGGCAGGCGCGCGCCGACCTGCGGCAGCCGCACCATGTCCAGCGCTTCCTGCGCGCGCCGCTTCGCCTCGGCCGCCGGCACCTTGCGCATCTTCAGCGGAAAGGCGATGTTCTCCAGGATGGTCATGTGCGGGAACAGCGCATAGTTCTGGAACACCATGCCGATGTCCCGCTCGTACGGCGCGCCGTGGGTGACGTCGTTGCCGTCAATCAGCACGCGGCCCTCGTCGGGCCTGGCCAGGCCCGCGATCAGGCTCAGCAGCGTGGTCTTGCCGGACCCGGACGGGCCCAGCAGGGTCAGGAATTCGCCGCGGGCGACATCCAGGTGCGTGGGCGCCAGGGCGACGAAATCGCCGTAGCGCTTGCCCAGGCCCGAGATCTGCAGATTGGAAGAAGACATGGTGTTCGGCGTATGCAAGGTGTTACTTCAAGACCCAACCGTTGAAGCGCTCGAGCACGTCGCGCTGCTTGTCCAGCCAGTAGGCGGCGTTGATGTGCAGGCCGGTCTTGATGTTGTCGGGGTGGGTGGGGCAATTGCGCGCCACGTCGGGTTTGATGTGGTCGAACGCGGCGGGTTGGGTCACGCCGGCGGCGAAGAACTCGACCAGCGCGGCCTGGCGCTTGGGGTCCGAGGCGAACTTGATGAATTCGCGGCAGGCGTCGGCGTTGGGCGTGCCCTTCAGGATCGACCAGTTGTCGCAACCCCAGATGTTCTGGTCCCACACGATCTGCACGGGCGCGCCGTTGGCGATGGCCGATTGCGCGCGGGAAACCCAGGTGGCGATCATGTCGACTTCGCCGGAGCCCAGCATCTGCTCGACCTGGGCGCCGGTGTTCCACCACACATCGACCGACGGCTTGATCTTGTCCAGGCTGGCCAGGGCGCGGTCGATGTCGCAGGGGTAGACCTCGTCGGTCGGCACGCCGTCGGCCATCAGCGCTTCCTCGATGGTGTCGAACGGATGCTTGCGCAGGCCGCGCCGGCCGGGGATGTTCTTGACGTCCCAGAAGTCCGCCCACGACGCCGGGGCGCGGCGGCCCTTGAAGGCGTCGGTGCGATAGGCCAGCACCGTGGTGTAGACGTTGTTGCCCACGCCATAGGGCGACATGTATTGCTTGGGGATGGTGGCCACGACCGGGTCCGATTCCAGGCCGTGTTTTTCCAGATAGACCTTGCCGCCTTCGGTGAGCATCAGGATGGCGGGCTGGCTGATCTTGGCCATGTCCCAGGTGTAGTTGCCGGTGTCCACCATGCTGCGGATCTGCGCGGTGGGCTCGGCGTTGGCCTGCACGCCCACCACCTGGATGCCGGTGGCGTCCGTGAACGGCTTGTAGAACACCGCGCCGTAGGCCTTGCTGTAGATGCCGCCGTCATCGCGCACGACGATGCGCTTGGAGGCCGCGCGCGACGGCGTCCAGATCATGGGCATGGCCAGGGTGGCGACGCCGGCGGCGGCGGTCTTGAGCGCGCGGCGGCGCGAGGCGTTGTAGGAGGGGGATTTCATGGAAGGGCTCCAGCGGGACGGCGGACGGGAAGGGCGGCTTCAGGGCAGCAAGCGACCGGGATTGAAGAGGGCGGCGGGATCGAAGCTGGCTTTCAGCGTGCGCATCATGGCCAGTTCGACCGGGGACTTGTAGTGCGCCATTTCGGCCAGCGACGTGCGGCCCACGCCATGCTCGGCGCTGAAGGTGCCGCCCAGCGCATCGGCCACGTCGTTGACGGCGCGGCGGATGGCGGCCGCCATGGCGTCGCGCTCGGGCAGCGCGTTCCAGGCGTCGAACGTGAAAAACGGAATGAAGTGGACGTTGCCGTCGCCCAGGTGGGCGACGATCAGGATGGGCAGGTCGGGCACCAGGCGGCGCACGGCGTCGGTGGCGGCGGCGATGAATCGCGGCACGCTCGAGACGGGCACCGCGCTGTCGGTGGTCAGGCCCACGCCCGCTTTCTTGTTGCCTTCCGAGACGCTGTGGCGGACTTCCCAGAGCGCGGCGCGCTGGCTGTCGTTGCTGGCCACCACGGCATCGTGCAGCAGGCCCTGTTCGGACGCCTGCTCCAGGATCTGCTGCAGCACGTCCTGCAGTTCCGTCCCGCCGCCGGTGTCCGACAGCTCCACCAGCACATGCCACGGATGCGCGCCACTGAGCGGATTCTTGCGCCCGGGCACGTGCGTCATGACGATGTCCAGCTGGTTGCTGTCGATCATCTCGAAGGCGGACAAGCGCGAGCCGCACTGCTGTTGGAACAGGCCCAGGATATCGAGCGCGGCCTGGGGATCGGTGGGCGCCAGCCAGGCGATGGCGTGGCGGGTGGGCAGCGGGTGCAGCTTCAGCACGGCCGCGGTCACGATGCCCAAGGTGCCTTCGGCGCCGATGAACAGGTGCTTCAAGTCGAAACCCGTATTGTTCTTGCGCAGGGCGGTCAGGCCGTTCCAGACGGAGCCGTCGGGCAGCACGACCTCCAGGCCCAGGATGTTGTCGCGCGTATTGCCGTAGCGCAGCACGCCGGTGCCGCCGGCGTTGGTGGCGATGGTGCCGCCGATCTGGCATGAACCTTCCGCGCCCAGGCTGATGGGATACAGGCGGCCTTGTTCCGCGGCGGCCTGCTGCACGGCGGCCAGCACGCAGCCGGCTTCGACTTCCATCGAGTTGTTGGCCGGGTCCACGCGGCGGATCTGGCGCAGGCGGGAGAGATTGACGATGACGGGGGGCGGGCCCGCTTCGTCCGGCACCGCGCCGCCGCACAGGCTGGTGTTGCCGCCTTGCGGCAGCACGGGGGTGGCGTGGGCGTTGCACAGGCGCACGATGTCGGCGACCTGCTGCGTGGAATTCGGCAGGGCCACGCAGAGCGCCGCGCCCTTGTAGCGGCCGCGCCAGTCTTCGGTGTAGCCGGCCATGTCGGTGTCGGTGCGCAGGATCGCGCTGTCGCCCAAGGCCTGGATGAGCGCATCGAGCAGGGAGGTGCCTGTGGTCATGTCTGTCGTCCCATGGAGATCGGGGGTAGAAAAGCCGATCACGTTGAGACACAGCATACGATTACTTAAATCGCTTTTCGATTTAAGTAATCGTATAACGATTGAATTGAGGGTATGTCCTAGGGCGGAACATCCTGGCAATCGTCTAAAAAACAATCGAAATACAATCGATACGTTCGATATGTAATTTAATTGGATTCCCGCCAACAAGGAAGAGAGATGCTGCCCAGCGTGATGGATTACCGGGCGCAGGCGCGCAAGCGACTGCCTCGGCTGGCCTTCGATTATCTGGACGGGGGCGCCGAGGACGGCGCCTCGTTGCGGCGCAACGTGGCCGCCTTCGGCGCGCTGGAATTCGTGCCCGAGGTGCTGGCGGACGTCACCGACTGCCAGCTGCAAACCACCGTCCTGGGCGCGGCCGCGGCCATGCCCGCGATCGTCGGGCCGACGGGCCTGAACGGGCTGTTCTGGCCCGACGCGGACGTGCACCTGGCGCGCGCCGCGCATCGAGCGGGGCTGCCGTTCGTGCTGTCCACCGCATCGACCTCGCTGCTGGAGGAAGTGCGCGCGGCGGGCGCGGGCGAGCTGTGGTTGCAGTTGTACGTGCAGCGCGACCGCCGCATCGCCGAACACCTGATGGACCGGGCCTGGAGCAGCGGCTACACGGCGCTGTTCCTGACGGTCGACGTGCCGGTGCATGGCAATCGCGACCATGACAAGCGCAACGGCTTCCAACTGCCGCTGCGTCCTTCCGGCCGCTTGCTGCTGGACCTGGCGGCGCATCCTGGCTGGTGCTGGCGCATGCTGCGCGGCGGCGGGCCGCAACTGAAGAACCTGGCCGTCAGTTCCAACGCGCGGGAGAACATCACCGAACAGGCGTCCGCCCTGAGCCGCCAGATGGACCTGGCCTTGACCTGGGACGACATCGACTGGCTGCGCCGCCGGTGGCGCGGCCGCATCGTCATCAAGGGCATCCAGACGCTGGCCGATGCGCGCCGGGCCAAGGCGCGTGGCGTGGACGGCATCGTGCTGTCCAACCACGGCGGCAGGCAGTTGGAGTGTGCTCCCTGCCCGCTCGAAGTCCTGCCGGAGGTCGCGGCCGAACTGGGGCAGTCGCTCGACGTGCTGGTGGATGGCGGGGTGCGGCGCGGCAGCGATATCGCCAAGGCGGCGGCGCTGGGCGCGCGCGCGGTGCTGCTGGGCCGCGCGCCGCTGTATGGACTGGCGGGTCGGGGGCCAGGCGGCGCGGGCGAGGTGCTGGCAATCCTGCGCGCCGAGCTGGAAAACACATTGCGGCTGCTCGGGCGCACTCGCATTGGCGCGCTGGATGCCACGGCGGTGCGCAGGCGCCGGGCCATTTTCGATTGAGGAAAGGAATCAGGATCATGCAAGAAAAAATCGTCTTCATCGGCGGCGGCAACATGGCCAGCGCCATCATCGAGGGATTGCTCGGACAGGGCCGCCAGCTGGCGGATTTCCTGGTGATCGAACCCTTCGAGCCCACCCGCGCCGGCCTGCTCGCGCGCGGCGTGAACTGCCGCGAGAGCGTCGGCGCCGAGATCGCCGACGCGGCGCTGTGCGTGCTGGCGACCAAGCCGCAGGTGTTGCGCGAGGCGTGCGGGCAAGTCCAGGCGCATCTACGCGCGCAGACGACGGTGGTCAGCATCGCGGCGGGGGTCAATCTCAGCGCGCTGTCGCAATGGCTGGGCGGCCATGCCCGTATCGTGCGCGCCATGCCCAACACGCCGGCCAAGGTCGGGCTGGGCATGACGGGCCTGTACGCCAGCCAGGCTTGCGGCGCGGCGCAGCGCGAGCAGGTGGACGCATTGTTCGCCGCCGTGGGCGAGCGCATCTGGGTCGATCGCGAAACCCTGATCGACGCGGTCACCGCCGTGACCGGCAGCGGTCCGGGCTATGTGTTCCATTTCATGGCGGCGCTGGAAAAGGCGGCGCTGGCGCTGGGCTTTGACGCGGCCGACGCGCGCCGCCTGTCGGTGGCGGCGTTTCGCGGCGCGGCCGAGCTGGCCGCGCGCGACGAAGCGCCCCTGGTCGAACTGCAGGAACGCGTGACCTCAAAGGGCGGCACCACCTACGCCGCGCTGGCGCATCTGCGCGAGGCGGGCGTGGCGCCCGCCATTACCGAGGCGGCGCTCAAGGCGGAGCAACGCGCGCGCGAATTGTCGGCGGGCTAGTTCAGCGCCGCCGTCCCAGCCACCATAGCAGCAATACCGACGTGGCGATCGCCGCCACGTTGAACTGCATGGCGCTGGCGAACGCGCGCGCATAGCGATCGCCGAGCGCCGCGTCGGCGTGCGCGTCCAGCGCGCCGCTGAACAGCATGCCGGCGGCGGACACGCCCAGCGCCGCGCCGACCTGTTGCAGCGTCGAGACCACGCCGGCGGCCATGCCCGCGTGATGGTCCTGCACCAACCCCAGCGCGAGGTTGACCAGCGGTGTATTGACCGCGCCCTGCGCGGCGCCCAGCCAGATCAGCGCCGGCACCAGCGACCAGGGCGCAAGCAGGGCGCCGGCCGCGTCCACCTGCCACATCAACGCGGCCGTGGCGCCGCCGTACAGCATCGCGGCCACCATGATGGCGCGCGTGCCGAAGCGCGCCACGAGTCGCGGCGCGGCCATCGAGCCCGCCACGAAGCCGACGCTGGCGGGCGCGAACACCGCGCCCGCTGTCAGCGCGTCTACGCCCAGCCCGGTCTGCAACAGCAGGGCGTAGCACAGGAACATCGCGCTGGCGGTGGAGAACACCAGCGTCACCAGCAGGCAGCCTGCCGCGAATCGGGGCTGCGCCAGCAGCGCCATATCGACCAGCGGCACGCGCCCGGCGGCGCCGGCGCGGCGCTGCGTCCACACGAACAGCGCCAGCAACGCGACCGCCGCCGCGCCGCAGGCCAGCGTCCACGCGGGCCAATGGCGCGCCGGGCCTTCGACCAGCGCCAGCAACAACAGGCCCAGTCCCGCCCCGACCAGCGCCGAGCCGCCCCAGTCCATCGGCGCGCCGGCGGCGTCGCGCGATTCGGGGATGTGGCGCGCCAGCCGCCAGGCCAGCACGCCAAGCGGCACGTTCACCAGGAAGATCGTGCGCCACGCCAGGCCGAACAGGTCGGCGTGCACGATCCAGCCGCCCAGCACCTGGCCGGCGATGGCCGCCAGCCCCAGCGTCATGCCGAGCAGGCCGAAGGCGCGGCGTCGCGCGTGGCCGTCGTAGCTGACGCGGATCAGCGCGTAGACCTGCGGGAACAGCATGGCCGCCGCCACGCCCTGCAGCACGCGCGCGCCGATCAGCGTGTTGGCATCGGGCGCCAGGCCGCACAGCGCCGAGGCCAGGGCGAAGCCGGCCATGCCCAGCATGAACAGGCGCCGGCGGCCATGGCGATCGCCGAGCCGGCTGCCGGCGATCAGCAGCACGCCATAGGCCAGCTCGTAGGCGACGATGATGAAATTGATCTGTGCGAAGCTGGCCGACAGCGTGTGTTGCATGCTGGGGATGGCGACGTTGACCACGAACAGGTCGAAGATCGTGATGAAGCCGCCGGACAGCAGCACGGCCAGGCCGAGCGGGCCCGGCGTGGCGGGGCGGGCGGAGGTGTCGGGGCAGGGCGAGGGCAGGGTGGCGCAGGGCATGGACTAGGCCGCGGGAGTGGGGATCGGCGCTATTCTGTGAGCTGTTCCAGACTTATACAATTTAGCTGTTTATGCTATTACTGAAGGCAATAGCCTATGCCCCGTTCCCCTTCGCATGACGCCGCGCCCGCGCCGCGCACCGGCGCGCTCGACACGGGCGCGCAGCGGCTGGACCGTACCCGCGCCGACCTCGCCGAATTCCTGCGGCTGCGCCGCGAGCGTCTGAGTCCGGCCGCGCTGGGCCTGCCCGCCGGCGGCCGCCGGCGCACCCCTGGCCTGCGGCGCGAGGAAGTGGCGGCGCTGGCCGGCGTCGGCCTGGCCTGGTACACCTGGTTCGAGCAGGGCCGCAACATCAGCGTGTCGGCCACCTTCCTGGAAAACCTGGCGCGCGTGCTGCGGCTGGACGCGGCGGAACGGCGCCACCTGTACCTGCTGGCGCACCAGCGTCCGCCGGCCGAGCCGGGGCGCACCTGGTGCACCGTGCCGCCGCAGGTGCGGCGCCTGATGGACGACCTGCCCGCGCGTCCCGCCTACATCCTCAACCTGCGCTGGGACGTGGTGGTGTGGAACGCCGCCGCCGAACGCGTGTTCGGTTTCGGCGCGCAGCCGACGGGGCGGCGCAACCTGCTGTGGATGCTGTTCGTGGATCCGGCGATGCGCGAACTGTTCGTCGATTGGCCGGCGCAGGCGCCGGCCATGCTGTCCACCTTCCGGCGCGATTTCGCCTCGGCCTCGGGCGCGCCGGACATCACCGAACTGGTCGACGAACTGGAGCGCGTCGCGCCCGAGTTCAAGGCCTGGTGGCGCGAGCACGACGTGCACGGCGCCTGCATGGGGGTGCGCAGCCTGCGCCTGCCGACGCTGGGCGAGGTGGCGTTCGAGCACGCCACCCTGTCGGTCGATGAAAGCCGCCACCTGCGCCTGGTGGTGTACGCGCCCGCGCCCGACGAGCCTCAGGCCATGGCCTTCGCGCGCTGGCTGGCGCGCAAGCCGCGCACGGCCGTGCGTGGCTCCAGAGATTAGGCGCCGCGTGGTTCTACGGCGGGGGCGCGACGCGATTCTATAGTCGGGGCGATCCGCTACTTCCGCCCACGCCATGTCCACTGAAATCCTGCCTCGCCGCCAGGCCTTGTCGCTGCTCATCGTGGTGGTGCTGGCCTGGGGCTTCACCTGGATCGTCAGCAAGCTGCTGCTGCAATACATGACCCCGCTCTGGGCGGTGGCCGCGCGCAGCGTCGTCGGCGCCGCCGCGTTGCTGGTGCTGGGCGTGGCGCTGCGGCGCGTGGCGTTGCCGGTCAGGGCCGACATTCCGGTGATCCTGAGCGTGGGCCTGCTGCACATGGGCGCGTTCGCCGCGCTCGTCAGCCTCGGGCTGCAATACGTGCCGGCCGGCCGTTCGGTGGTGCTCGCCTACACGACGCCACTGTGGGTCATCCCGGCCGCGCGCGTGTTCCTGGGCGAGCCGATCGGACGCGGCCGGCAACTGGGGCTGGCGCTGGGCCTGTTGGGCCTGGCCGTCATCTTCAATCCGTTGGCGTTCGACTGGGGCAATCACGAGGCGGTGTTCGGCAACGGCCTGGTGCTGCTCGCGGCGCTGTGCTGGGCCGCCAATATCGTCTACGTGCGCGCCCACCGCTGGGTCACGCCGCCGTTCGAGTTGGCGTTCTGGCAGGCGCTGCTGGCCTCCGGCGTGCTGGCCGCGGTGGCCTGGGCGGCGGAAGGCGCGCCACGCGTGGTGTGGCATGCGGACCTGGCCTGGCTGTTGGGCTACGGCGGGGTGTTTGGCATCGCCGTGGCCTATTGGGCGGCGGTGAACGTGAACCGGTCCCTGCCCGCGGGCGTCACCGCGATCGGCCTGCTGGGCGTGCCTGTGGTGGGCCTGCTGTGCTCGGCGGCAATGCTGCATGAGCCGTTGACCCTGCCGCTGTCGCTGGGGATGGCGTTCATTGTGGGCGGCATTGCCGCCGGGGTGCTGGACAAGGGGCGCGGCTAGGCGGGGCAAAAAAAGCGGGGCAAAAAAAGCGGAGGAAAAAGGCGAAGGAAAAAGGCGAAGGAAAAAGGCGAAGGAAAAAGGCGAAGGAAAAAGGCGAAGGAAAAAGGCGAAGGAAAAAGGCGCTTGACGGCCGCAATCGGGTCTGTGTATCGTACGATCTATATCTTAAGATATATCTTAAGTAGTACGTCAGATACCCAGCGAGGCCATTCATGCGCCACTTCCATTTCCTGACCGCCTTTGCCCGTGGCGCCCGCCACGAATCGCGCGATGCCTACCCGGGCGGCCATGGCCACCCCGGGCATCGTGGCCAACACGCATTCCACGAGCACCCGGACCGCCACGATCATCATGATCGCCACGGCCATCATCACGACCGCCACGATCATCACTCACGCGGCGACTATCACGGCCATCAAGGCCTTCACGACCACCAGGCCGTCGACGGTCATCGGGGCCCGCGTGGCCACGGCGCGGACTTCGCGTCCGGCGGTTGGCACGCGGGCGGCCGCGGCCGTCACGGACGCCACGCCGGCGGCGGCGGGGGTGGCGGCTGGTTTGGCGGCCCGTGGGGCGGCCGTGGCGGCGATGCCGACGACAGCTTCGGCGGCGACGGCCGCCACTTCGCGCGCGGCCGCAAGGTCACCGCCGACGACCTGCAGCTGATGCTGCTCGGTCTGCTGGAGCAGAACCCCAGCCACGGCTACGAACTCATCAAGGCGCTGGGCGCCCTGTCCAACGGCTTTTACACGCCCAGCCCCGGCATGGTCTATCCCGCGCTGACCTACCTGGAGGAACTGGGCTACGCCACCGTCGAGCAGGAAGGCAGCAAGAAGCGCTACCACCTGGCAGACCCCGGCCGCGCGCACCTGGACGCCAACCGCGAGCGGCTGTCGGTGATGTTCAACAAGCTCAAGCATGTTGCCCGCAAGATGGACTGGATGCGCCAGGCCTGGAGCGGCGAACCGCGCGCGGCCGCCGGCAACGACGAGGACGCCGCCGGCTGGATCGACGAATTCGTGCACGCGCGACAGGCGATCCGCCATGCGTTGCTGCAACGCACCGACGCGTCGCCGGCCGAGCAGCGCCGCATCGCCGCCATCCTGCGCCGCGCCACCGAGGAAATCACGGGCAAGGACTGTGCCTGATCCCGTTTCCCTCATTGGAGATCCCATGACCCAGACCGACCTGACCGTCGAACGCGTGCGCCATCCGCTCAAGATGCGCACGCTGACCGTGGCGCGCGTCGAACGCATCGCGGGCCTGCTGGCCCGCGTCACCTTCCGCGGCGAAGACCTGCGCGACTTCGTGTCCGCGTCCTTCGACGACCACGTAAAGCTCTTTTTTCCCGCCGATCCGTCGCAGCCGCTGGTGTTGCCCGAAGCCGGTCCCGATGGCATCAAGTTCCCCGAGGGCGCGCCGCGCCCGGCCGCGCGCGACTACACGCCGCGCCGTTTCGACACGGCGCGGCAGGAACTGGACATCGACTTCGTGCTGCATGGCGATGGCCCCGCCTCCACCTGGGCCGAGCAGGCCGCGGTCGGCCAACGCCTGGGCATCGGCGGCCCGCGCGGTTCGTTCGTGGTGCCCACGGGCTTCGACTGGCACGTGCTGATCGGCGACGAAACCGCGTTGCCGGCCATCTCCCGCCGCCTGGAGGAATTGCCCGCCACGGCGCAGGCGCTGGTGCTGATCGAAGTGCCGGGCGCCGCTAACGAGATCGCGCTGGCTACCCGGGCCCAGGCCTCGGTGCGCTGGCTGCATCGCAACGGCACCGCGGCCGGCTACAGCACCTTGTTGCTGGAAGCCGCGCGCGAGCTGGCGCTGCCGCCGGGCGAAGGCTACAGCTGGATCGCGGCGGAGTCGGCCGTGGCCAAGGCGGTGCGCGAGATCATGGTGGCGCAGCATGGCGTCGACAAAAGCCGCATCCGCGCCGCCAGCTACTGGAAGCGCGGCGCCATCGCGGTGCACGAGTCGCACGAAGACTGAGGCCGGGCGCCCGCCGCCGACGACCCGGGCGCGATTCCCGCAGGCGACAGCCGTGGCCCGGCCATTGGCGCGCCTATCCTTGCGCCAGCGCCAGCAGATTGGCCACGCGCCCGCCGGGCGCGTCCTCGCGCACCGCCAGCCCCAGCACCGCGCGCGGCCAGTCCAGCGCGAAGGGGCGATAGACCACGCCGTCCGGGCGCAGGTGCCGCAGCGACGCGGGCACGATGGCCACGCCCATGCCCGCCGCCACCAGGTTCACCGCCGATGACAGCTGCGGCGCGCGCTGGCCGGGCAGTGGATTCAGCCCGTGCTGCCGGCACGCCGCCATGATGTCGGCGCTCAGGCCGTAGCCGGACTTGCGCGAATACTGAATGAAGCGTTCCCGCGCCAGGTCGGCCGGCGCCAGCCGCTTGCGCCGCGCCAGCGCATGGCCCAGCGGCAGCGCCACCACCAGGGGCTCTTCCGTCAATTGCGTGAAGCGCAGGCCGCCGTCCATGGCGAATGGCGGCCGCACGAAAGCCGCGTCGATCAGGCCGTCGCGCAGGCGCGCCACCAGCGTTTCGCTGTCGTCCTGCGACAGCGTCATTTCCACATCGGGGTATTGCTGGCGGTACAGCCGGATCAGTTCGGTCACGACCGGATGGAACGAGGCCGATTCGGTGAAGCCCAGCGACAGCTCGCCGACCTCGCCGCGCGCCGCCCGTTGCGCCGTCCGCACCGCGTCCTGTGCGCGTTGCAGGATGTCCTGCGCGCACTCCAGGAAGGCGCGCCCGGCGTCGTTCAGGCTGACGCCGCGGCCGCGCCGGTCGAACAGCGGCGTGCCGACTTCCTCTTCCAGTTGCCGGATCTGCTGCGACAGCGGCGGCTGCGCCATGCCGAGCTGCTCGGCCGCGCGGGTGAAGTGCTGGGCCTCGGCCGTGACAACGAAATAACGCAGATGGCGCAGTTCCATTCAGGTACTCAAAAAGTATTGATTAAAAATTTTCCATATATTGGACATTCTAGTTTGGCGGAACGATGATGCGCGCATCGACGTTTCGTTTTTCAAAGGAATGCTTCATGGCTACGACCCTGACTCCCGGCGCCCGGCTGCGCCAGCATCTCGCCCAGGACATTGTGGTGGCGCCCGGCGCCTACGACGGGCTGTCGGCCCGCCTGGTGGCGGCCGCCGGCTTCAACGCGGTCTACGCCAGCGGCGGCGCGATCGCGCGCGCGGCCGGCTATCCCGACATCGGCCTGCTGAGCTTCACCGAGGTCATGGACCGGGTGGAGAAGATCGTCGATGCCAGCGGCCTGCCGGTGGTCGCCGATGCCGACACCGGCTTCGGCGGCTCGGCCAACGTCGAACGCACCGTGCGCGTCATGGAGCGCGCCGGCGTGGCCGCCTTCCATATCGAGGATCAGTCGTTTCCCAAGCGCTGTGGCCACCTGGATGACAAGAGCCTGGTGGATGCCGCGGAAATGTGCCGCAAGGTGCACATCGCGCGCCAGACGCTGGCCGATGCCGATACGCTGGTGATTGCGCGCACCGACGCCATCGCCGTGGAAGGCTTCGACGCCGCCATCGCGCGCGCCGAGCGCTATGTTGAGGCGGGCGCCGACATGGTGTTTGTGGAGGCGCCGGAAACGCTGGAGCAGATCCGCGCCATCGCGGACCGGCTGCCCGGCCTGAAGCTCATCAACATGTTCTATGGCGGCAAGACGCCACTGGTGCCGCTGCCCGAGCTGGCGGCCATGGGCTATCGCCTGGCGATCATTCCCTCGGACCTGCAGCGCGCCGCCATCCACGCCATGCAGGCCACGCTTGCAGCCATCCGCGAGACAGGCGACAGCAGCGCGCTGGCCGACCGCCTGACCAGCTTCAAGGAACGCGAAGAGATCGTGCAGACGCGCCGCTACCTGGCGCTGGACACGCAGTAGGCCGCGCGCGGCGCGCGCCAAGGCGGGCGGGCGCGGTCATCGCGCGCCACCCGCGCGGCGTCACCGGCGGCAGTGCTGCGGCATGGACAGCGGCCACAGGCGCTGGTTGTAGGCGCCATAGAGCGTGCGGATGCCGCATTCCAGCGTGACGCGCGCCACCATCGCGCCGCGCTCGTCCAGGATCATCGACTGTTCGCGCGTCGACACCACGGCGCGTTGGCCGGCGTAGTCCGAAGCCCACAGGTAGACCGGCGCGATCGCCATCCGGCCCTGGCCATCGGCGTAGCCGTAACGCTCGCCCACGGCCGCGACCGACAGGCCGTTGCGGCGCGGCCCCAGGTGGGCGAAGGTCGGCCCGGAGGCGGCTCCCTTGTCGTTGATCGCGCGCATGCCGCCGTTGGGCAGCGCCAGCGCGGCCTGGCCTTCCGAGAACGCGGTGCCGTCGCCGGCCAGCGTCAGGCGGGTCTTGCCCGTGGCGTCGACGTAGGTGGTGGTCGGCTTGCCGTTGTCGTCGCTGCCATGGCGCATCAGCCAGGCCGATCCCGCCGGCCAGTACCATTGGCCGGCCGGCAGATTGACGACGGTCTTGCCATGTTCGTCGATCAGCCGCGCGCCGTCGTCGCCGCTCACCAGCGCGCGCGCCGGCGTGCCCTGGAAGCGCGTGCCCGCCACCGGACCGGGCGCGACCTGCCAGCGGCCCTGGCCGTCGACATAGCCGTGCCGGTCGGCGCGGCGGATCGCCAGCCAGTCGCCCATCTGCGTATAGCTAGCGTCTTCCAGGTCGAGCGTGCCGGAAGCGTCCGGCGAGACCAGCCAGCGCTGTTTTTCGCTGTAGGCCAGGTAGGTGCCATTGGCCTCGCGCGACACCTCCAGCGCCGGCTGGAAGGCGGTCAGGACGCGCCCATCGCGGTTGACCAGCGCGGTCGGCCGGCGGTATTCGTTTTCCTGCGGCCCGGGCTGCTGCACCAGCCACAGCTTGTCGCTGACGCGCTTGACGGCGTGATAGCGCGGCGGCACCACCCACTTGCCCTGCTGGTCGATCACGCCGGCCTTGCCGGCGCCCAGCGAGGCGGCGGCCTGGCCGTGCTGGAATTCGCCGATGTACTGGAAGGCCGGCGGCGACACTTCCTTGCCCGCGATGAAATCGTACAGGCCCCACGGGTCGCCCTCTGCCGCGGTCTTCAGGTAGCGCACCAGCCCGGGCGCCACCACCTCCGCCTCGAAGTAATCCGGCAGCGAATAGACCTTGCCGCCGCGGTCGATGAGGCGCGTCTGGCCCTTGTTGTAGATCAGCGCGTAACCCTGGTGGAAGGCGCCGATGTGCTGCTGCGGCGGCAGGTCCAGCGGCTTGCCGCGGCCATCGAGCAGTTGCACGCCCGCTTCGGTCTGCGCGGCAAAGCGCAGGTCATCGGCGCCGAGCGGCGCGGGCTCGGCCTCTTCGTCGGTGGCGTAGTCGTCACGCGGCTCATCCAGCGGCACGACCTCCGTCCAGTCCTTGTGGGTGGCGACGCTGCCGTCCGCCAGCACCAGGCCGGCGCCGCCGTCGTTGCAGTGGCAGTAACCCTGGCCCAGCAGGCCCAGCGGGCCGCCCGGCACGTTCAGCGGCAGGTCGCGCAGTTGCGCGCCCTGGGCCGCCGCCAGGGCATCGGGTTGCAGGATCGCGCGGCCGTCGGCGTCCAGCGCGTTGAGCAATTGGCCGTCCTGGCCGGACAGCCACAGCTTGCCCTGCCGCAGCGTCATGCGGCCGACGTCGGCCAGCCACGGCGGCGCGCTGTCGCCGTGCAGCCACGCGCCCTTGGGCGTCAGCAGCCCGGCCACCTGGCCCGCCTGGTCGCGGAACAGCAGGTAGCCTTCCTCGTTCTGCTCGGGGCGCATGCCGCTGCCCAGCGTCACCGGTTCGGCGCGACCGGCCACATAGGCCTTGAGCGTATCGCCGGATACATAGACCAGGGTGTTGTCGTAGATCTCCGAAGACTGCGCTTCCTCGGCCGTGAGCGCGCCCAACGATTGGCCCGCCGCGTCCAGCAGGGCGTAGCCCTTACCGCGCGGCAGTTGGGCGCTCCAGAAGGCCTTGCCCACGCGCTTGATGCGCTCGTAGCGCTTGCCTTCGCCGATCACCTTGCCGGCGGGATCGATCAGCACCACTTCCTCTTCGCCGATGCCCAGCGCCAGAGCGTTGCGGTCCAGCCGCGAGATGTCGCTGTATTGCGGCGCCACGCGCCAGTTCCAGTCGCCGTCGAGCAGGCCATGCATGCCATGGTTGTCGACGCCGATGAACAGGCCATCGCCATAGCTGGAAATCACCTGCACGCCGGGCTTGGCGTAGCGGCGCTCGCCGCTGGTTGAACGGAATTCCTCGCGATACGTGATCGACAGCCGGGCCGGCTTGCCTTCGCCCAGGCGCACGCTGTCGACGCTGGCATCGATGGCGTCGCCCACCGCCTTGCCGGCGCGGTCGATCAACTGGTACCGGCCATCCACCGTCACCACCGCCAGGCCGCCCTCGACGAAATCGGAGGCGCTGTCGTAACGCGGGGGCACCGCCATCTTGCCCTTGGCGTCGATGTACCCCCACTTGCCCTTCCAGCGCACCGCGGCCAGGCCGTGATGAAAATCGCCGACCCGCTCGAACTGCGGCTCGACCGCCAGTTTGCCGTTGGCGTCGATAAAGCCCCAGGCGTGGCGGCGCAGCGAGGCGTCGGTGGGGACGCGGTCGATCTCTTCCAGCGAGGACGGCAGCAGCACGGCGGCGCGATTGTCCGACAGCGGGCCGATGCAGCCGGCGGGACCGGCGTCGCCGTGGCGGGTGTCCTGGACCGCGGTCAGATCCATGGGGCCGTCGACGCAGGGGATGCCGTTCTGGCGGTATTGGGCGTGGGCCGACAGCGAGAGTCCCAGCGCGGCCAGGGCGCAGGCGAGACGGGTGGCGTGAAACGCGCGTGATGTCATGGTCATTGTGCTTGGGCGGATTCAGGGGCGGGCGCGTATTCAAGGTCGCCGGCGTCGGGGCAGGTCAGCTTTTCGCGCGGCCAGGTCAGGCGACCCTGCGCGTCGAACACGACGACTTCGCCGCAGATCAGGCCGAACAGCGTCATGGTCGTGCCGCGCGTGTCGATGAATTCCAGCAGGCCTTCACGGCGCACCAGGGCGCGGCCTTCGCTGAAGTCATCGGCCCAGCCGAATTCCGGCGGGATGACGTAACGGCCGCTCAGGTCGATATAGCCTAGCAGCTTGCCGCTGCGCTGCTCGCGCCGCGCCAGCGCCAGGCCGTCGCGCAGCGGGCCCAGCTTATCGAAGTACGGTCCGACCACGCGCTTGCCGTCGGCGTTGACGAAGCCATAGCGGTCGCCCTGGCCGCGATAGACCACCACGCCCTCGCTGGCGCTGCGTTCGTCCAGCGTGAATTCGCCCTTGAAGCGGGTGATTTCGCTGCCCTGCAGATCGGTCATCACGCTTTGCGAATTCTTGCTGTCGCGGAACACCGCGCGCTTCATCGACGCCAGCGGCGTGCCATCGCCACGCGCTTGCAGCAGCGTCTTGCCGTTCTCGTCCATCAGCCGGTAGCGTTGGCCGTCGGAGACGCGCGCCAGGCCCTCGGGCTGCACGAAGAATGGGTTGAACTCGCCATAGGTGGGGGGCACCTTGAAGTTGCCGCGGGCGTCGATGGCGCCATTGCGTGAGCGGTACTGCACGTAGATCCAGTCGCCGAACTGCTCCTTGCGCTCGGGCTCGCCTTCGAATAGCCGCGTCATGCCGCCCTGGGCGTCGAACAGCAGCGTTGCGCCGTCCTTGCCTTGCGCCAGGTAGCGGCCCTGCTTGAGATCCTGCGGCCGGTCGTGCAGCGCCACGCTGCGCTTGCCGGTGCGAAGATTGATCAGGCGATAGTCGTCGCGGTAGCTGGAGCTGTCTTCTCCCTTGGGTTCGCGCGCCAGCAGGTAGCCGTTGCCCAGGTAATCGAGTTCATAGCTGCCGGAGTACGTGGCGGGCACCACCCATTTGCCCTGGCGGTCGATGACGCCCCAGCGATCGTGGTCCTGCGCCTTGGCCCAATCGTCGGTGAAGTCCTCGATGCGGTCGAGCGTCGGTTTCACGGTCTCGCTGCCTGCGCGGACGTTCCACAGGCCCCAGCGACGGTTGCGGCGTTCGTCCAGCGCATAGAAGTAGAGCAGGTCGCCGTCGAGTTTTTCGCCATTGACCTCGATGCGCGCCGGCAATTTCTGCGGATTGCCGCGGGTGTCGATCAGCACGGCGGCGTTGCGGTCCATGTCGGGCGTGCGGGCCCAGGAATAGGGGCCGTTGAAGCCGCCGATGCCGGCATATTTCGGCGCCAGGATCCAGTTGCCCTCGGCGTCGATGGCGCCGACGGTGCGCTCGCGGGTCTGCACCAGCAGCGGCGCGGTGGCGTCGTAGCTGCTCATGTCGTCCCATTCCGCATTGGTGACGATCTTGCCCGAACGCGTTAGGATGCCGGTCGGCTGGTTGTAGTCGTGGGGCCGCAGCAGCGCCAGCGGCAGCGCGTCGGCGTCCGCCCGGCCGTCGCGCGCCTTGCCGGCCGCGCGCTTGGCGCTGAACGGCATGACGCGGTATTGGCCCAGGCGCGCGACGGTGTCGGCGTCCAGCAGCGGCGTGCCGTCGGGGCGATAGATCTGCGCCAGGGTCGCTTCGGATTCGTAGCCGCCCGCATCGGCGCTGACGGCGGCGTCGCTGGCCGCCGTGGCGGCATCGGCCGCCGCATCCGCAGCGGCGTCTGCCGCCGCCGCATCCGCAGCGGCGTCTGCCGCCGCCGCGGCCTCGACGGCTTGCGGCGCGGCAGTGGCGGCGTCAACCGCCTGCGGCGCGGCGGTCGCGACATCCGCGGCCAGCGGTGGCGAGGGGTCGAGGGACGCTGCCGAGGGCGCCGCCACGCTGGCGGCAATGTCGGCCTGCGCGGCGGACGGCGCCGCCCCCGCACCGGCCGACTGCTGGGCGTTGATCCAGGCCAGGCCGTTTTGGATGGTGACGCGGCCGAAGGCCGCGGGGACCACCTGCGGTTTGCCGTCGGGCGGGATAAGGATCACCGCGTCGATGTCGGTCAGCACCTTCCAGCCATCGGTCGCCTCGACGCCGACATACTGATTGGTGAAGCTGCGCAGCGGCTTGAGCTGGGCGTCCAGCAGTGCGTAGGGACCGTCACCCTTGGGCTTCACCAGCCACAGGCCGGACGCCACGCGCGTCACGTTTTCATAGCCGTCGCCGTTCAACGCCGAGCCGTCGGGCCGCACGAACCGCCAGGTGTCTTCGCGCTGCACGGCCAGCGTGTCGCCGTCGCGCAGCGGCGGTTGCTGCGAGCGCAGCACGTCGGGCGCGATGGCCCAGCGGCCGTCGGCATCCAGCAGGCCCCACCAGCCGCCATAGCGCGAACTGCGCCGCTGCGCCGGCAGGGAGCCGGCGTCGTCGGAGGACGCCAGCATCATCACATCGGCGGGCAGCGTCAGTGCGCGGCCGGTCGCGGTGTTGAACAGCCGCGGCGGCTGCGGCACTTCCATCTCGGCCAGCTTCTGGCCGCGTTCGAAACCCCACGAGCGCGTGCCCAATTCGAACGTCTTGACCACCTGCCCCTGGCGATTGATCAGCACGTCGCGTTCGTCCAGTTCGACCAGCGCGGTGCCTTCCGCATTGAAGCCCGAGGCGCGCGCATAGCGAGGCTTGACGGCCCAGTTGCCGCGCTTGTCGATATAGCCCCACAGCCCCTCCTGGCGCACCGCGGCCAGGCCGTTCTGGAACGACTCCGCTTCCTGGAACGCCGGCTTGATGACCATCCGGCCTTGCTTGTCGACGTAGCCCCAGGTGCCGGCCGAGTCGCTGGCCTTGCCGGTGATCACCCCGGCCAGCCCTTCGGCATAGGCGCGTTGGCAGCTGACGTCAGGGGTGATGGCGTAGGTGCGGCCGACGCAGTCGTGCTGCCAGTCTGCGTATTCGTCGGCGCTGGCCGGCGCGCTGCCCAGCGCGGCCAGCGCCACGGCCAGCGCCAGCGGCCGCAAGCCTGTTCGCAAACGCAAAGCGGCGCTCATGATGCGGCGCCCCCGGGTTGCGCCAGGGCGCGCGTGGGCGCGGCGGAAGGGGACGAGCGAAGCCGGACGTGCCGCATGGTCGAAGTGCCTGTCTAAAAAAGGGACGAGGACAGCACTGTAACCAGCAGTAGCACTCAAAAAAACGGCAAATGTAACGATAGAAAACGAACCGTTAACATCGCGCCGCGCGGGGTCAGGCGTCGAGCCAACCGCCTTGCTGGCGCGCCCGGGCGCGCAGCTGGGAGCGGGCGCGCGACAGCCGGCTGCGCACCGTCCCGATCGGCAGATTCAACTGCGCGGCGGCTTCTTCGTACGACAGCTCTTCGGCGCAGATCATCCGCAGCACCTCGGCCAGGTCCACCGGCAAGGCGGCCAGCGAATGGTCCAGCA
Organism: Achromobacter ruhlandii; assembly: GCF_002082135.1. NCBI lineage: Bacteria > Pseudomonadati > Pseudomonadota > Betaproteobacteria > Burkholderiales > Alcaligenaceae > Achromobacter > Achromobacter ruhlandii. Next base: position 5,147,435 of record NZ_CP017433.1, on the reverse strand, counting down.
GGCGGATCGCCTGTACCAGTTCCAGGCGCGCGGCAGGATCCGAACGGCAGTCATGTTCGCCCGCCAACTCCTCCTCGCCGACAAACGCGTAGCGCCGTTCGGGAGCGCGCGAGAGGTGATTGCGGATCAGGTTGCGGGCGATGCCGAACAGCCAGGTCGATGGCTTGCTATCGCCGCGAAAGCTGTCGTAGGAGACCGACATCTCGACAAAGGCCTGCTGGGTGATGTCGTCGGCGTCGGGGCCGTTGCCCACGTGGCGCAGCACGAAGCGCCGCAGGCGCTCGGATTCCTCGCGCACCAGCTGGCTGACCGGATCGGGACGGCGGGAGGACGGAGCGACGGCGGCGGATCGGGGAGCAGGGCGCATGGTGGGGCTGCATGACATGGACGGGATGCTCGGCGCGGCGGCGCGGGCGCACGGCTTCTGCGCGCGGGCCGGGGCGATCCGCGCCAGGAAGGGGGAAAGGTGTCGGGAGGTCCGATGCGGGGCCGCGGTCTTCCGGGGCTCTGGTGGAGGGAGCGCCCGGCCCAGCAAAACCAGTCTACGTTTGGAAGATTCCGTAGCAAATACGACGCGTGCCGTATTTTTTTGGCGGGCGCGGGCGCGGGCGCGCCCGGCGCGGTTTCAGGCGCCCGGCAGGCCCAGGCGCACCGCGTAGGCCACCAGTTCGGCGGTGCTGTGCAGGCCGAGCTTGCGCATCAGGTTCTCGCGATGCTTGCGCGCGGTCAGCGGACTGATGTGCAGGGCCGCGCCGATCTGCGCGGCGGTGCTGCCCTGCGCGGCCAGCGCCAGCACCTGGTGTTCGCGCCGCGTCAGTGTTTCGGCGGGGGCCGGCGTGTGGGTCGGGCGGACGCGCGCCGGCCCGCCGACGTGGCCATCGTGCAGCCGCCGGATCGCCGCCATCAACTCGCGCGAGCTGCCCGTCTTGGCCAGGTAGTCGTCGGCGCCGGCCTCCAGGATGGCCTGGCGGCTGCGCGCGTCGGTATTGGCGGTGAGCACCAGGATGTAGAGCGCGGGATGGCGTTCCCGCAGCGCTCGCACCCAGGCCGAACCGGCCACCCCGGGCATGCCCAGGTCCAGCACCAGGACATCGGCGCCGTGCGCGGCCAGCAGGGCCAGCACCTGCTCGCCCGTGGCGGCCTCGTCGACCGAGCCAACCATGGCGACCGCCTGGCGCAGCACCATCGTCAGGCCCTCGCGCACGATGGCATGGTCATCGGCCAGCAGCACGCGCAGGAGGGGTGGCGGGGAGGAAAGGGGCATCGGGAGCGGCGGCGACGCCAGAGTATGTGTCAGAATGATGCACCATTATAGGGACCGATCCAGGCGCATGACCGCCCCCGCCGCGCTACCCACGCCCCGCCCGCCGGGCATCCTGTTGCCATGACCGGCGCGCCGGGGGTGGCGCCGGTTGCCGAGGCCGTCGCGGCCGAACTGGCGACCCTGCTCTACAGACAATCCTATGGCGTGCTGTTCGCCAATTTCGCGGTGGCGGTCCCGGTCGCCTACGTCATGCGCGAGATCGTGCCTGGCGGGCCGCTGCTGGCGTGGCTCGGCGCGGTCTACCTGCTGACGCTGGCGCGCGTGGTCGTCTGTCGCCGCTTCCTGCGGCGCGGCGCGGGCCCGCTGCGGCCCTGGGTCGCGGGGTTCTGCGCGCTGTCCTGGAGTTCCGGCCTGCTGTGGGGGCTGGCTGGGCTGGCCGCGGTGCTGTCGGGGCAGGACATGATGCTGGCGTTCGGCTGCGTGATACTGGCCGGCATGTGCAGCGGCGCGGTGCCATCGTTGTCGGCCTATCCTCCGGCCTATGCCGGATCGGCGCTTGGCATGGTGGCGCCGTTCATTCTGGCCTGCCTGGCGGCGGCGGACGGCCTGCACCTGGTCTACGCCGCCTTTGGCGTCTGCCTGCTGGCGGTCAACCTGTATTTCAGCGCCGTCACCTATCGCAGCCTGAAGACCACGGTGGCGCTGCGCTTCGAGAACACCGCCCTGATCCGCGGCCTGGAGCGCGAGCGTGACCGTGTCGCCGCCGCCGATCGCGCCAAGACCCGGTTCCTGGCCGCGGCCGGGCATGACCTGCGCCAGCCGGTACACGCGCTTGGCATGTTCACCGACATCCTGGCCAGCCGCGCCGAGGACGGCAGTGTCACGGCGCAGGACGCGCTGCACGTCGCGCGCCGCCAGCAGGCCGTTCTGGACAGCCTGAACCGCCTGCTCGACGGCTTGCTCGACGTATCGCGCATGGACGCGCACCTGTTGCGGATCGAACGCCGCACGGTCCACCTGGATGCGCTGTTCGACGACATCCGGCTGGACTTCGAGCCGCAGGCGCGCGCGCGCGGCCTGCGCCTGTCGGTGGCGCCCACCCGGCTGGCGCTGGACACCGCCCCGGCCCTGCTGCGCCGCATTCTCGACAACCTGCTGCGCAACGCGCTGTCGTACACGCTCCAGGGGCGGGTGCTGCTGTCGGCGCGGCGGCGGCGCGGGGGCGTCGTGATCCAGGTGTGGGACACGGGCGTAGGCATCGCGCCCGAGCTGCAGGAAGCCGTCTTCACCGAGTTCATGCGCGGCGCCGGCGCGCCCGCCGCGCCGGGGAGCGAAGAGGGGCTGGGCCTGGGCCTGGCCATCGTGCGGCGGCTGGCCGGGCTGCTGCATGGAGAGATCTCGCTGCGCTCGGTGCCGGGCAAGGGGTCTGTGTTCTCGTTGTGGGTGCCCGCTGGCATTCCCGCCGCGCATGCCGCCGGCGAAAAATAATCAGTTGAAGGGCCGCCGCCGCGCCCCTGTAATAGCGGTTAGTCGCCCGCGCGCGGGTTCGAGGTATCACGCCAGAGGGTCGCCATGTCCGCCGCCATTCCGTCCGTCGCTGCTTCATCCGGTCCCGCCACGCCGTCGCGCAACCTGTGGCTGATGGTGCTGGCCGGCGGCATCGTCATGGGCCTGGCGCTGGGCGTGCGGCACGTGCAGGGCCTGTTCCTGCTGCCCATCACCATGGACCGCGGCTGGTCGCGCGAGACCTTCGCCATGGCCCTGGCGGTACAGAACCTGACCTGGGGCGTGGTGCAGCCGTTCACCGGCATGATCGCCGACCGCTACGGCTCGGCCAAGGTGATCCTGGGCGGGCTGGTGTTCTACGCGTTGGGGCTGGCCGGGATGGCGCACGCCACCAGCGCGGCCGCCTTCATGTGGAGCGCCGGCATCTGTATCGGCGTGGCCCTGTCGGGCACCGCGTTCGCGGTGATCTACGGCGCGCTCAGCCGGCTGGTGCCGCCCGAGCGGCGCGGCTGGGCCCTGGGCGTGGCGGGCGCGGTCGGCGGGCTGGGACAGTTCACCATGGTGCCGGCGGCGCAGTGGCTGATCGGCGGCGCGGGCTGGGTGAGCGCATTGCTGGTTTTCGCAGTGGTGCTGGCCGTGCTGACGCCGCTGGCCTGGCCGCTGAAGGAAACGGAGCGCGCGGCATCGAAGGCCGGCCCCGCGCAGCCCGACCAGCCGCTCGGCGCGGCGATCCGCGAGGCCTTTTCCCAACGCGGCTTCTGGCTGCTGAACCTGGGGTTCCTGGCCTGCGGCTTCCAGCTGGCCTTTATCGGCACGCACCTGCCGGCCTACCTGATGGACAAGGGCATGCGGGCGGCGGATGCCGTCGCCGCGCTGGCCATCATCGCGCTCGCCAACGTGGCCGGCACCTACGTCTGCGGCATCCTCGGCGCGCACCATCGGCGCAAGTATCTGCTGGCCGGCATCTACCTGCTGCGCACCGCCGCCATGGCGCTGTTCTTCCTGCTGCCGCTGTCGCCGTGGTCGGTCTATGTGTTCGCCGCGGTCATGGGCTTCGTCTGGCTCGGCACGGTGCCGCTGACCAACGGCCTGATCGCGCAGGTGTTCGGCGTGCGCTACATCACGACGTTGTTCGGCTTCGTCTTTTTCGGCCACCAGCTCGGCTCGTTCCTCGGCGTCTGGCTGGGCGGCGTCGTGTTCGAGGCGACCCACTCGTACGACCTGATCTGGCTGGGCGCGATGGCGCTGGGCGTGTTGTCGGCGGCGCTGCACTGGCCCATCGACGACCGCGAGCTGCCGCGCGTGCGCGTCGCCGTGGCCGCCTGAAGCGGCCGTCCGGGAAGGCCGGCGGCCCGCGCGCGGCGCAAGCGGGCCTACAGCGGCCGGTGCTGCGTTCCCGCGCCCAGCGTGACGTGCAGCATGCGACAGGGCTCGATCACCTTGACGGTATGCCAGGCGCCCTTGGGGATCACATAGGCGTTTCCGGCTTCCAGTCGCACGGACTGGATGCCGGTGGGCCATTCCAGCTGCAGCTCGGCCGTGCCGGACATGAGGCGCACGATTTCGTCGGCCTGTGGATGCATTTCCCACTGCGGCCAGTCGGCGCTGAAGCTGTACTCCGACAGCAGCCAGCCATGGCCGTAGGGTTCCAGCGCGTCGCGCGGCAGGGACCAGAAGGCGTCGCCGCCCTTGACCGTGGCGGCATGGCCGCTGGCATCCAGAAAAATGTAATGCGACGACAGGTCGGTGGGCATGGGGCTTCTCCAGGGGGCGGCCTATACGCGTTATAACAGGGTCGTCGGCCGCGTCCGCCGCGCGTCATCGAGGCAAGGAATTCCGCATGCAGATCGAATCCCGCTGGTTGTTCCCATACGAGCCTCGCCATATCTGGCCGCATTTCCTGCACGCGCGCATGGACGACACCCGGCCGTTGCTGTTTCGCCTGGGCGTGCCCAAGCCGATCAGTTGCAAGGTGCTCGAAGGCGTCCCCGCCGTGGGCCACACGCGCCAGTGCACCACCGACCGTGGCACCATCGACCAGCGCATCCTGATCCTGCAGCCCGACCAACGTCTGCGCTACCAGATGCAGCGCAGCACGGTGTGGTGCGCGGACTGGGTCGGTTCCCTGGTCGACACCTTCGAGTTGCGGCCGGTGCCGGGGCAGGGCACCGAGGTGCGGCGCGTCACGCAGTTCGAGGCCGCGGGCGCCCTGCGCTGGGCCAAGCGGCTGGGCCTGTGGGCCGGTCTGCGCCAGGCGCACGCCTATGCCAGCCGCAATTGGCGACGGCTGGCGGCGGCCAGCCAGGCCTCGGAAAACCGCTGAAGCCGCGAGCTTCGTATCGGGCAAAAACTGCGATAATCCCGAACTTTCGAGCAGGCGCCAGCGCGCCTGTGGCGCGAGGGGGCGGCATGAGCAAAGGGTTCGACGGCGTCAGGCCGGCATCCGAATCGTCCATCGAGATCGGTTTCTTCTACCAGGGCCGCCATTGCGTGGAGCGCATCCGCGTCAAGCCCACTGCCGCCAACCTCAAACGCGCCGCCGGCCGCCGCGCCGCCATCCTGGCGGCCATTGCGCGCGGCGACTTCGATTACGACGCCGAATTTCCCCGGCGTGCCGCTGCCTCTCTTCCCGCCAAGGACCCGACATGACCCGCGCCGCCGCCTTGCCCGTGCACGACCTGACCGCCGATGCCTTCACGTCCTATGGCTGGATGCTGGGCAAGCCCATACCGCTGGGCAACGGCGTGCCCCTGTTCAGCAACGAGGCCACCGACTTCTGGCAGGAGCATGTCTTCAACACCGGCGCCGGCGGCGACGCCGAAGTGCTGTGGGTCAATTACCGCAGCGCCGAGGGCGAGATCGCCAGCCTGGAAAAGCACCTGCTGACGCAGCAGGCCATCGTGCCGTTGACGGGCGCCATCATCCAGGTGGTGGCACGCAGCGCCGCCGACGGCAGCCCCGACCTGGAGACGCTGGCGGCGTTCCGCGTCGAGCCGGGGCAGGGCGTGTGCATGCGGCCGGGCTGTTGGCACGCCACGCGCGTGGCCGACGCGGAAGTCACCTGCCTGATGCTGACGCGCCGCTCCACCACGCTGGACCTGATCCAGCACCTGACCACCGACGCCGCCGCCAGCGAAAGCGCGATCACGCCGATTCCGGCGCGGCAGCTCGAGGGCCTGCGCTTGCCGGATTGAATCCCGGCAGGGGTACTGGCGCGCCGCGCCCGTGCGACATGGTGTTGGCGCGTTGCATCGTCAGGCCCGCCGCGCTCGAAAAGATAGTGCTGTCATCTCCGTGCGGTTTCACTACCTCGGGGAAATGTGCCAGAATTTCAGCGACTGTCTGTCCCTGTCCGCGACGCTGCCGCCATTCGGGCGTTGCCAACCGTTACCCGAGTTGGAGCATGGAATGCGCATACGCCGCGTCGGCGTCGGATCTTCTCCCCGGCCTTTTCCCGGGCTCGCCCTTTGTCTGCGAGGCCTCGCCGTCCTGGCATTGATCGCCGGCGCCAGCGGTTGCAGCTTCACCTCGCCCGACGCGGCGACCGGCTCGCAGTACGTCGGCATCGACGGTGTCGCGGCGCCCGAGGCGCAACGCATCGCCAAAGAGGCCTACATCTACGGCTACCCGATGGTCGCCACCTACCAGGCCATCCACGCCGCCAGCATCGATGCGGGCAATCCGCACTACCAGGCCCCGTTCAACACGCTCAGTCATGCCATGCCCGACGATGCCGCGGCCTTGGCGCCCAGCGTCGACGCCCCGGTATCCTCGGCCGTGCTCGACCTGCGGGCCGAACCTGTCGTCATCAGCGTGCCGGCGATGGAAGCCCGACGCTATTTCTCGGTGCAACTGCGCGACCTGTATGGTTTCAATTTCGCCTATCTCGGCAGCCGTGTCAGCGGCCATGGCGCAGGCAGGTATCTGGTGATCGGCCCGCGCTGGAACGGCGCCGAGCCCAAGGGTTTCACCAAGGTGATCCGGGCCGAGACCGAACTGGTCAGCATGACGGTGCGCACCCAGCGGTTCGCGGCGTCGGACCTGGCCCAATTCAAGCGCATCCAGGCCGGCTACCAGGTCCAGCCGCTGTCGGCCTACCTGCGGAAAAAGCCGGCGCCGGCGCCGGCCCCGGTGGCCTGGATAGTGTCCGCGCCGCCCGCGCAGATGCGCAGTTCGCTGGAGTTCTACAACCAGCTGGGGTTCCTGCTGCAATTCGCGCCGGTCCAGCATGGCGAGCGCACGCTGCGCAAGCGCCTGGACAGCCTGCGCATCCGGCCGGGCGCGCCGGTCGTCACCGAGTCCATGAATCCCCGGCTGCGGCAGGTCATGCAGGAAGGCATGCACGATGGCCAGAACGACATCGACAGGCACCGCGTGGCGCTGGCCGGCAAGACCGACACGCTGTTCGGCGACCGCCAGTCCCTGCGCCATGACTATCTGGCGCGCGCCACCGGCGCCCAGGTCAGCCTGGGCGGCGACAGCCGCGAGGAGTCGATGGCCACGGTGCTGACCACTGATGCCGCGGGCCAGCCCCTGGATGGCGCCCAGGCCTACACCCTGCGCTTCGCGCCGCGCGGCCTGCCACCGGTCAACGCGTTCTGGTCGGTGACGCTGTACCGCATGCCCGGACAACAATTGGCGCCCAATCCCATCAAGCGCCACGTGATCGATGCCGCGATGCTGCCCACGCTCAAGCGCGACCGCGACGGCGGGCTGACGCTGCGCATCCAGCACCAGTCGCCGGGCAAGGGCGGCGATGCCAACTGGCTGCCCGCCCCGGCCGGGCCGTTCATGTTGACGCTGCGCTACTACTGGCCCAAGCCGGCCTTGCTGGACGGCTCCTGGCAGCCACCGCAGGCGCAGCGCGTGGGGCTGTAGCGGCGTTGCGGGCGATGGTGGATTGACGGCTGGATTGACGGCGACGAGGCGGTCGACACCGCGACCGTCCTGCGCGGCCAGGTGGCGGTGACCGCTACAGGTCCTCGCTGCGCCAGACCTTCAGCACGCGGCCGAAGATCTGCAGGTCCATGTCTTCGGTGATGTCCCAGGCGTCGTACTTGGTGTTCTCGGATTTGGCTCGGATCAGCAGCCCCTGGGCGCTGGGAATGCGTTGCAGCCGCTTGATGAAGCCCTCGTTGCCGACGCGAAAGAAGAACACGCCATCGACGTCGGCCTTGACCACGCCCAGGTCCACCAGCAACGGATCGCCCGGGTTGTACATGGGCCGCATGCTGTCGCCGAAACCCGTCACCACGCACAGGTTGGCGGCCGCGGTGTAGTGCCGCAGGTTCTTGTGCAGCCATTCCTGGCTGACGCGCAGGCTCTGGATCACGCCGGGCTGGTCACGCAGTTCCACCCCCGCGCCCATGGCGCCGCCGGTGTCGAAGCGCGGAATGCGCAGGTCGCCGGCCGCATCGTCGGCGGCACGCGCCAGATCGCCGCCGGGCTCGGCCAGCACCACATCGGGGGGATATTGCGCCGCCTCGTCCAGTAGTTGTTCCAGCGACAGTCCCAGCCCCGCCGCCAGGCGGGCCGCGTACTTGGAGCGTTCGCTGTCGCGCCCTTCGAGGGCGGCGATGGTGCCGACCCCCACGCCGGTGCGCGCTTCCAGCTGTTCCAGGGTGAGACCGAGGGCGGCGCGGTAGCGCCTGATTTGTTTTCCGAGAGCCATGGCGGGGACGCTAAACAGTTGTGGAAAATTGTGCAACAACAAGTGTTGAAATCACGATTATACATTTGTAGAATTCTACACATGGATTACCCAAAACGTGTGCTGTTATCAGACGGAAGCGTGGGTAGCGTATCGCTACCAAAGGGCTTCTCCCGGCAACCCGACCGGACGGCGGCAACGCCCGTCCGCACCTCCGGCGCCTCCATGGCGCCCACCCGGCACCCCGCGCAGGCGGCGGGCGCCGCCATCGAATCCCACAGCAAGGAGCGGCAAATGAATCAGGCAGGAAACATGGCGCTGCGGGCGCCGCAGGACTGGATCGCCGCGGCATCCCAGGCGGGCGCCGCGATCGCGCGTTCGATGGCCGCGCGGCCGGCCCCGCCACAGGCGGGCCGCCAGGAAGGCGCGCGCGGCCAGCAACCGAAGGGGCAGGACATGACGCGAGAGGAATCGGACCAGGTCGAAGCACTGATCATGGAGTGGTACCACTGGAGCCGCGGCTACCGGCCGCAATTGGGTGTGGGCAGGGTCTCGGCTTTCGCGCGCGGCATGACTTCCGACGAGGCCTACGATGACGAGGACGTCGACGCCCGTCTGGCCGCCACCCGTGGCGAGCAGACCGAGCTGTGCATCGACGAACTGCCGTGGCAGCAGCGCTCCGCCATCGGCGTGCATGCCGGCAACAAGGCCGCCGGCGCCCACGTCTTCAGCAATCCGCGCCTCACGCCCGCGCAGCAGCATGCGGCCTATCAGGAGGCCAAGGCGGCGTTGCTGCCCGCCTTGCGGCGGCGCGCGCTGGTGACCACCGCGCAGGTGCGACACGCGGATCGCGCCAAGCCTTGCGATGCGCGCGGCGCGTCCGCATAATTGAGTCGTCGGGCAAGTTGCGCCCGCACCAAATCGGCCCGCTGGGATTGCACTTGCACCCGCGGGTTTTTTTATGAGAGCCGTCTGAACCGATGCCGCGCTGTGCGCGTGCCGCGCGGCTTGCTTCCCCTTTTTCCGCTACACCGATCCAGCCCCGCGGCATTCGCCGCGGGGCTTTTTCGTGGCTGCTCCGGTTTGCCGTGGCGGTCACCGCTGCCCGCCACTGGCGGGCTTTTTTATTGGAGTCTGCAATGGCAGGTACTACCGTTTCGCAATTCGTTCAAACCCAGGGCACGCAACTGGAAGTGTCGACCACGGCCACCGAAGACCTGGGCGCCGCCGGCCTGACCTATGCCGATCTGGCCATCACCATCAAGGACCCGAACTTCCAGGGCGGCCAGACCACCGAGATCGACGTCACCGTGCTCAAGTCCACCGCCAAGGAATACGCCCTGGGCCTGGACGACAGCGGCACCTTCAGCATGGCCGGCAACTGGAAGGCTGGCGATCCCGCCCAGAAGGCGCTGGTGGCCGCGCGCAGCGACAAGAAGACCCGCGCCTTCCGCGTGACCTTCGCCGACGGCGCCAAGTTCGAGTTCCTCGGCCTGGTGACGCAATACCAGTGGCAAGGCCAGCTGGACAACGTCGTGTCCGCCACGTTCAACGTGCGCGTCACCGGCGCCGTCAAGCTGACCGACGCGCCCGCCAACGGGGGCTGAACGCCATGACGGACACGTCGATCCATTCCCCGGCCCGCGTCGCTGGCCTGCGCGGCCTGGCGGTCGATCCGCTGGCCGGCTTCGCCCACGAAACCCTGACCGTGCCGCAATGGCAGGATGCGCGCGTCATCGTGCGCGCGCCCAGCGCCGGCGATCACCTGTTCCACATCCGCGCGATCTGGGCGGCGGCGGGCGTGCTGCCGGGCGAGGACAACGAGGTGGTGCGCGCCAAGCTGGACGCGCCGGGCGTGGACTACACCCGCGCCTCGGCCAGTCTGCTGGTGCGCACGCTGTTCGAGCAGACCGAACAGGGGCCGCGCCGTGTCTTCGACGACGAAGACGTCGACGTCGTGGCCGCGGCCTACGGCCCGGCGCACGCCACGCTGGTGGCCAAGGCGATCGAGCTGGGCAACCTCGGGGAGGGAGCGCAGGCGCGCGCAAAAAAGCCCTCCAGGAAACGCCAGACCTCCGTTTCCTGATGGTCCTGGCCCTTCGACTGGGGCGCACGCTGGGCGAGTTGATGGACACCATCGACACCCATGAAGTGTCGCTATGGCGCGAGTGGGACCGCACGTCTCCGCTGGGAGACGACCGGGCCGACGTGCTCACGGCCAGCCTGGCCGCCACGGTGGCGCAGGCGGCCGGCGCCAAGGTGCGCGCCACCGACATGCTGGTGCGCTGGGGCGCGCAAGACGAGGAACCTCCCGCGGAAGCGGGGGCGGACGCGTTGAAGGCGTTCCTGATGTCGAAGGTCAGGAAGGGGTCTTGACGACGTGTCCGGCCCGCGCAAGCGGGCCGGAGGCGGATCTATGTGAGGTATAGGACCATGGCAGACAACAACAACGCCGCGAACATCGAGGCGGAAAACAGGGCGCTCAGACAGAACACCGTCGAGCTCAATCGCAACGCGGCGGCCCGGCGGGCATGGGAGAGCGCCGTTGCGAGGGCCGCGACCGAGTGCCGGAAGAGCAACGACGCCACCAACAAGGGCACCGACAGCAAGAAGAAGTCGACGGACGCGCTGAACAAGCATGCCCAGGCGATCCGGTCCGAGGCGGTCGAGCAGGCGCTGGCGGAAATGAAGAAGGCCGGCGCGATGCTGGGCCGTTCATCCGAAACCGCGAAGATGGAGTACGAAACCGAGGCCGGCCGGTTCGCGGGTGAGAGTCCCAGCGACAAGTACAGCCTGACGACCGCCGCGTGGGATCTCGACAGGCTGCGCGACCAGACGAAGATGCGCGCCTACATCGAGAATCTCGCGGATCCCGATGCGGAATCCAGACGCGAGAGGACTCAGAAGCAATGGGCGCTCGACGACGCGCTGCGGGACGGCACGCTCACCCAGGACAAGTACGACAAGGAACGGCGCAATCTCGGGCTCGTCGAGAAAGACGGCGACTTCATGGCGAAGGTGAACGACAAGCTGATCGAATCGGCGCGCAATGGAGCAGGCAAGATCCAGGACATCCTGGGCACCAAGATGTATGACTTCGTCTCCGAGAAATTCGACAAGATGGGGCTGTCGTTCCTGGACAACGTGGCCAAGATGGTGACGTCGGCCGCCTCCGCCAAGCTGATGGAGACGCTGCTGGGCAAGGAATTCATGTTGGGTTCGGGCGGCGTGGGGGGCTGGATTAGCCAGGCGGGCGGCTTCATTGCTGGGCTGTTCGGTTCGGGTGGCGCAAGTACCGCCAGCGCCATCGTGCCATCGGTGGCCCAGGCGTTTCCCGTCCAGTTCGCCAAAGGCGGCGCCTTCACCAACGGCATGACCGCCAGCCCCGTCGCCTTCCCCATGGGCGTGATGGGTGAAGCCGGTCCCGAGGCCATCATGCCGCTGCATCGCGGCGCCGACGGCTCGCTCGGCATCCGCGCGGCCTTCCCGAATGTGGGCGGCGACACCAACCCGGTCGCGGGCGGCGTGGCCGTGAATGTCTACGTGCAGGACGGCAAGGTCAGTTCCTCGAGCGAATCGGGCGAGGGCGGCTGGCAGCAGTTCGGCCAGCAGATCGGCGAATACGTCACGCAGCTGGTCGACCGCCGCATGACGCAATCGTATCGCCAGGGCGGCCTGGCCTGGCAAGCCAACAACAACCGTTTAGCGGGGGCATGATCATGGCAATCGAAACCTTCACCTGGTCGCCGCGCGTCAATCCGCAAGGGCGGACGAAATTCCGCGTGTTGAGCGCGCAGTTCGGCGATGGCTACAGCCAGGTCGCAGCCGATGGCATCAACAACAAAGTGGCTTCATGGCCCTTGCAGTTCTCGGGGGCGGCCGGGCAGATCGAGCCGATCGTGGCGTTTCTGGATCGACACCAGGGGTACCGGGGCTTCCAATGGCAACCGCCGCTGGGCGAGCCAGGCTACTACACCGCGACGGATTACGACCTGACCGCAATGGGCGGCGAGATGTACTCGCTGGCCGTCACTTTCCAACAAGTCTTCAGGCCTTGACGCCATGGCGGCGCGCCGCGCGCGAAGCCGCGGGGCGTCGACAGCTCCCGGCGGGTGCCGCGCATCGTGTGCGGCATGCAAGCAATGAGCCGTCGTATCGAAGCATGGGCTGGCCAGGTCGAGCGCCGGGGGGCAGGCCTGGCATATCCGGGCAACCGTCGCGGCAGGCCGCGGAGGAATAGAAATGGGCATTTACTCAGACGTACAAAAACTTGAAGTGGGCGCGTTGGTCGAGCTGTTCGAGCTGGACGCTACCGAGATCGGCGGGCAGGTCCTGCGCTTTCACGGCTACACGCAGGTGGGGCCTGTCTGGTGGCAAGGGCGGCAATACGACCCTTGGGCGATCCGGGCCGAAGGATTTGAACAGGTGGGAGAAGGGCAGCAGCCCTCGCCGACGCTGTCGGTGGGCAATATCGGGCAGGATGGAAAAGGCAAGCCTGTTGTTGGCGTGATCTCCGCTTTGTGCATCCATCTTGACGACCTGGTCGGCGCGCGCGTGGTGGTTCGCCGCACGTTGGGCAAATACCTGGACGCCGCTAACTTTCCCGAGGGGAACCCGACGGCCGACCCCCAGGAGGAATTGCCGCCCGAGGTCTGGATCGTGCAACAGAAAACCGTCGAAACGGCGCAGGTCGTGGAATTCTCGCTGTCCAGCGCGCTGGATTTCAATGGCCAGAAATTGCCCGATCGTCCGATCATCGCCGGCGTGTGCTCGTGGCTGCGCAAGGGCGGTTATCGCGGTCCCTACTGCGGTTACACCGGCAGCCGCATGTTCGACCTGGATGGCAAGCCGGTCAGCGATCCGACGCTGGACCGCTGTTCGGGCCTGATGTCCGACTGCAAGAAGCGCTTCGGCGAATACGAAGTCATCAACTTCGGCGGCTTTCCGTCCGCCGACCTGGTCAGGGGATAGCCATGCTCAAACGCACGATGCAGGCCATCCGCGATCATGGCGTGGCGACGTATCCGCAGGAATGCTGCGGGCTGGTGGTCAAGGCCGGCCGGCGCGAATGGTATGTGCCGTGCCGTAATACGGCCGCCAGCGAAGAACATTTCGTCATGTCGGCCGAAGACTATGCCGCGGCCGAGGAAAGCGGCCGGATCGTGGCGGTGGTGCATTCCCACCCGGATGCGCCGGCCATTCCCAGCGAGGCGGACAGGGTCGCATGCGAGGCGTCCGGCCTGCCGTGGTACATCGTCGCCGTCGAAAAGGACTTCGATGGGCGCGTGAGCGCGGGGGAAATCCGGGGCTTCACGCCGGAGGGCTTCCGGGCGCCGTTGCTGGGCCGCCAGTTCGCGCATGGGGTGCTGGACTGTTATTCACTGGTGCGCGATTGGTATGCGCGCGAGCGTGGCATCACGTTGCGGGATTTTGCGCGCGAAGATGGCTGGTGGGAGCGCGGGCGAGCGGGTGACCTCTACATGGAGCACTACGCCGAGGCCGGCTTCCGGCCCCTGGCGCCGCATGAGACGCTGGCGCCGGGCGACGTGGTGGTGATGCAGGTGCGCTCGGATCGCGCCAACCACGCGGGCGTCTTTCTGGGCGCGCAGCCGCTGCGCGAGGCGCCGGACCTGTTTCCGCTGCCTGACGCAATGTTGCATCACCTGTATGGACGCGACTCAGAGCGGGTCGTCTACGGCGGGTTCTGGCGCGAAGCGACCCGGTTGGTATTGCGTTATGGAGAAGAAACATGAGCGACAAGGTGCGTCTGGTGCGGCTGTACGGTTGGCTCGGCAAGCGCTTTGGCCGCGAACACCGCCTGGCGGTGGCCAGCCCGGCCGAGGCGGTGCGCGCGCTGTGCGCCCTGTTACCGGGGTTCGAGCGGGCCCTGCTGGATAGCGAGCGGCGCGGCGTGCGCTTTGCCTGCTTCGCCGGCCGTCGCAATCTGTCGGAAGACGAACTGCGGCATCCGGTGGGTTCGGACGCCATCCGCATCGCGCCGATGCTGGCGGGCGCCAAGAACGGCGGACTGTTCCAGACGGTGCTGGGGGCGGTGCTGATCGCCGCGGCCGCGATCTACAGCGGCGGCTTGACGGCGGCGTTCCAGGCCGGCGGGCTGCTGCAGGCCACGGCCTCCATGGGCCTGTCGATGATGCTGAGCGGCGTGGCCCAGATGCTGTCGCCGCAGCAACGGCAGCTCAGCGCCAGGGACCGCCCCGAAAACGGTGCGTCCTACAACTTCAACGGCCCGGTGAACACCACTGCCCAAGGCAATCCCGTGCCCCTGCTGTACGGGGAAATGTTCGTCGGCAGCGCCACGATCTCCGCGGGCATTTATTCGGAAGACCACGTATGAAACAACGACATCGAATCAGGAACCAGGCGCCCGCGGGCGCCTTTTCTTTTGCCGGCAAGGGGCGGCCGGAGGAAGCGGCGCTGGTCGGCCACAAGGGCAAGGGCGGCGGCGGCGGCCGCACGCCGGTGGAATCGCCCGACAGCCTGCACAGCACCGCCTATGCGCGCGTCATCGACCTGCTGGGCGAAGGCGAGATCTACGGCCCCGTGCATGGCATGGACAATGCCCTGCGCGACGTCTACCTGAATGGCACCCCCGTGGCCAACGCGGACGGTTCGCTGAACTTCACCGGCGCATCCATCGACTTTCGCACCGGCACGCAACTGCAGGACCCGCTGCCCGGCTTTCCCGCGTCGGAAAGCACGATCGGCGTCAGCGCCGAGCTCAAATCGAGCCAGCCGTGGACACGGCTGTTCACCAACCTGCAGGCCTCGGCCGTGCGCGTCACGCTGGCGGTCGAAGGCCTGAGCCGCGCGGACACCAAGAACGGCGACATCAACGGCTATCGCGTTGAATACGTGATCGAATTGAACACGGACGGCGCCGGCTACCAGACCGTGCTGTCCAGCGCCTTCGATGGCAAGACCACGCAGCGCTATGCGCGCTCGCATCGCATCGACCTGCCGCGCGCGCGCCAGGGCTGGACCCTGCGCGTGCGCCGCATCACGCCCAATGCCAACAGCAACACGATTTCCGACCGGACAGTGGTGGACACGGTCACCGAGGTCATCGATGCCAAGCTGCGCTATCCCATGTCCGCGCTGGTAGGCATCAAGATCGACGCCTCGCAGTTCCAGAGCATACCAACGCGCGCCTATCACGTGCGCGGGCGCATCATCCGCGTGCCGTCGAATTATCATCCCGACCTGCGCAGCTATGACGGCGTGTGGGACGGCACCTTCAAGCTGGCCTGGACCAACAATCCGGCCTGGGTCTTCTACGACCTGGTCAGCAACGACCGTTACGGCCTGGGCACGCGGGTGCCCGCCGGCTGGCTGGACAAATGGGGCCTGTACCAGATCGGCCGCTATTGCGACGAGATGGTCGACGATGGCTTCGGCGGCAAGGAGCCGCGCTTCACCTGCAACGTCTACCTGCAGCAGGCCGCCGACGCCTATCGGGTGGTACAGGACTTCGCTTCCGTTTTTCGCGGCATGGCCTATTGGGCCAACGCCGCCGTGTTCGCCTCGGCCGACATGCCGGGCGATCCGGTCTATACCTTCTCGTCGGCCAACGTGGTCGATGGGCGCTTCAACTATGTCGGCTCGGCGTTGACCACGCGCTATACGGTGGCGCTGGTTTCCTGGAACGACATGGCCGAGATGGGCCGCCAGAAGGTCGAGTATGTCGAGAATCGCGAAGGCATTGCACGCTATGGCATCCAGCAGGTCGAGGTGACGGGGTTCGGCTGCACCTCGCGCGGCCAGGCCCACCGGATCGGCAAATGGATGCTGCTGACTTCCAATTCGGAAACGCGCTCGGTCACCTTCTCGGTCGGCCTGGACGCCTGCCGCGTCCGGCCCGGCAGTGTCATCCGCGTGGCGGATCAGCACCTGGCAGGCCGCCGCATCGGCGGCCGCATTCGCGAGGGTTCGGTAAGCAAGGTCACAGTGGATGCCGAACTGGGGGTGAGGCCGGGCGACCGCCTGACCGTCAACCTGCCTAATGGCCTGTCGGAGACGCGCGTGGTCGCCACCGCGGTGGGCACCGGCCTGACGGTGGACAACACCGCCTTTACCGTGGATTCGACCGAGCTGACGGCGGA
This sequence comes from Achromobacter ruhlandii, assembly GCF_002082135.1. Taxonomy (NCBI): domain Bacteria; kingdom Pseudomonadati; phylum Pseudomonadota; class Betaproteobacteria; order Burkholderiales; family Alcaligenaceae; genus Achromobacter; species Achromobacter ruhlandii. The sequence goes on along the minus strand of NZ_CP017433.1, from coordinate 5,130,895 downwards.
CCTGGTGGGCTTGCCGGGCACGGTCCTGCATATCACCGTGACGACGCCGTTCTCGCAGGCACCCGAGGCCGAGTGCGTCTGGACGCTGGAATCCGAAGCCCTATCGGCGCAAACCTTCCGTGTGCTGAGCGTCAAGCGCAAGCAAGGGCTGGTGGCCGAGATTGCCGCTGTTCAGCACGAGCCGGGCAAGTTCGACAATGTCGACTTCGGCACCCGCCTGGATCCCAAGCCGATCACCGTGGTGCCGCCATCGGTGCAGTCCGCGCCCGTGAACATCCGGCTGGCCTCGCGTTCGGTGATCGATCAGGGTATCGCGCGCCATGTGGGCGTCATCAGCTGGGATGCGGCGCCTTCGGCTGTCGCGTACCAGGTGCAATGGCGGCGTGACAACTCCGACTGGGTCGAGGCCGGCCGCACCGGCGCGCTGACGCTGGAGTTGCCGGACATCCGCGCCGGCGCCTATGTGGCGCGGGTGCGCGCCATCAATGTGTCGGACATCTCGTCGGTGTGGGCCAATTCCGCCGAAACGGCGCTGGAAGGCGATATCGCGCCGCCGCCGGCGCTGGCCCTGCTGACCACCAAATCCCTGGTGTTCGGCATCGAGTTGCGCTGGGCTTTCCCGGAAGGGCGGTTCACCGCGCAGCGCACCGAGATCTGGTACAGCGCGTCCAACGACCGCGCCAGCGCCATCAAGCTGGGCGATTTTGCTTTTCCGCAAAACGCCCATACCCTGATGGGCTTGGCGGCCGGCAAGCGCTTTTACTTCTGGGGGCGCATCGTCGCGCTCAATGGCGAGATCGGCGCCTGGTATCCGGGCGACCAGGGCGTGATGGGCGAATCCAGTTGGGAAGCCAGCGAGATCCTGGAATACCTGAACGGCAAGATCAGCCGCGACGAGCTGGCCCAGGAACTGACCGGCACCATCGACGGCCTGACCAGCGGCCTGGATGAGACTCGCGCCGCGATCACGGCGGAGGAAACCAAGCGGGCCGATGCCGATGGGGCATTGTCCTCGCGCGTCGATACCGTGCTGGCGGCCGCCAATGGCGCCGCCGCGGGTGTCGAGGAGACGCGCAATGCGCTGGTGGACGTGGATGGCAAGCTCAAGGCCACCTGGAGCATCAAGGCCCAGGTTGCGAAGGACGGCAAGATCTACGCTGCGGGCATGTCGGCAGGCGCCTATTCCCAGCCCGACGGGAGCATGCAGACAGCGGTGTATTTCCTCGCGGATCGGTTGGCGCTGCTGAACCAGGCGAATGGCGCGACCACGACGCCGTTTGTTATCGAAAACGGGCAGACGTTCATCAACGACGCGGTGATCGGCACGAGCCGGATAACCAATGCGATGATTCGTAGCCTGGACGCGGGAAAGATCGATGCGGGCTACATCAGCGTAGATCGATTGGATGCGAATGCGTTGACCGCCAAATTGGCGAACCTTGACAAGGCGTACATATCGCGGGCACACATCCGTGAGGCGCAGGTGGATACCCTGTCGATCGCAGGAAATGCGGTCACGATTCCCGTGTCGTGGGCGGGGACAAACTCGGGCTCGGTTGTCTTGGTCAGCAATGTGGAGGGGCCTGCAGTCATCATTGCGTATCGAGGCGGCTATCCCTCCCAGCCAACCGCTCTGAGGATTTACGCGAATGGCGAGGAAATCGATCGGGTCGACCCCGCGTACACCTCCACGACCCCGAATGAGGGCGGGGGCCTGCTCTACAACACGATGCCGTTATCGGTGATGGCAGTAAAGACGCTGCCTGCTGGTAGTTCGGTAATCACGGTCAATTCGGCACATAGCTACGCGAGCGGCGCGCCGCTGCGATTGATCGTACTGATGACCAAGAGGTAATGATATGAAAACCGCTTCTTTCTATGACGCTGAGGGTCGGATTGTTGGCGTGATGACTGGTCCGCTGGACTGCGTGGTGGCGACTGGTCGGCACAATCAACAGTTCTGGGTGGAAGGGGCTGGAGACCCCGACGTGCAATGCGTGATGGACGGAAAACTGACGCCAAGGCCACAGAGTCCGGCGACGCTTTCCGGCCTGACGTTGACCGAACTGCCGGTCCCTTGTTTCATCAGGATTGGCGATAGCGGCTATCCGTGCACAGAACGGGTTGCCGAGCTGGAGTTCGCTCAGCCTGGAAGCTATCTCGTCATCGTCGAAGCCTGGCCCTATCTCAACAAGGAGTTCACCGTTGAAAATCCGCCACTATGAACCCTACGCGCCGCTGCGCGCCCGCGCCTATCCCGCCATCGGCGACCAGCTCGACGCGATCATGAAGTTCGCCGCGCACCTGCAGGCGTCGGGCCAGGCGCTGCCCGCCGAGGTGACGCAATGGGTGGCGCAATGCCAGGGCGTCAAGCAACGCTATCCGAAGCCGGTCATCGATGCAGAGGGGGACGCGCCATGAGCCAACCCCTCGCAACCGTCCGCCTCTACGGTCGCCTGGGCGCGGAGTTCGGGCGTATGCATCGGCTGGCTGTTTCCAGCACCGCCGAAGCGATACGAGCGCTATGCGTCCTGCTGCCCGGCTTCGAGAGCCGTCTGCTCGACAGCGAATCCAAGGGGGTGCGCTATGCCTGCTTCATCGGCCGCCGCAATCTGGGCGAAGCCGAGCTGGCGCGCCCGTCCGGCACCGAGGACATCCGTATTGCGCCCATGCCCACCGGCGCCAAGCGTGGCGGCCTGATGCAGGTGGTGGTGGGCGTGGCGATGATCGTGGCATCGTTTATTCCGGTGGTCAACGCGGCGCTGTGGGCGAGCGCCAGTACCTCGCTGTTGACCATGGGCATGGCGATGACGCTGGGCGGGGTGGTGCAGTTGCTGACGCCGCAACAGCGCGCGTTGAGCGTCAAGGACGGGCCCAACAACGGCGCGTCGTACAACTTCAACGGCCCGGTCAACACCACGGCGCAGGGCAACCCCGTGCCGGTGCTGTACGGCGAGATGTTCGTGGGCAGCGCCACCATCTCGGCGGGTATCTACTCCGAAGACCAGGTGTGAGGCGAGCCGGCAGTCCAGGCATACCGGACGGGTTTCCCGTCCGGTATGCCTGCCTTCAGCGGCAAGACGACCTAGAATCAGGCATCGGGTGGAGCGGCGCTTCGCCCTGACGGGGAGCCGCGACACCGCATGAAACGCAATTTCAACATCCACGACCTGCGCATCTTCTACACCGTGGTCATGACCGGATCCACCCGGCAGGCCGCGCAGGCCATGCACCTCACGCAGCCCGCCGTCAGCCACGCCATCTCGCGGCTCGAACAGTCGACCGGCGTGCAGTTGTTCGACCGCTCCCACAAGACGCTGCGGCCCACCGAGGCCGGCCAGTACCTGTACGGCGAAGCCAAGTTCGTGCTGGATGAATTGGTGCGCATCGACGAGGCGCTGCACAGCATCGAGCAGTTCGGCGGCCGCGGGCTGCGCATTGCCTGCTCGCCCGCGCTGGCGCTTTCGTACGCGCCCGACGCGGTGCGCCGCTACCTTAAAGCCAATGGCACGAGGCCGTTCTCGCTCGATCTGGAGTCATCGGTGCAGGCGATCAGCGCCGTCGACACCATGCGCGCCGATTTCGGGCTGGGGGCGGTGTCGCAGCAGAGCGCGCGGCTGGCGTTCCGGCCGTTCCTGCGCACCGAGGTCATGGCCATCGCGCATCGCGAGCATTGCCTTGCGCGTGGCGATATCGTGAGGGTGGGAGACATCCGCCCCGATAGCTACGTGCAGCCCTTGTGGTCCGACTACGTCATGCCCCAGGGCGACATCGCCGAGTCGATGCAGTTGCGTTCCGGCATGCGGGCCCATATGTCGCTGCTGGCCGGCACCGTATGCGCGGTGCGCGGTGTCAGCATGGTCAACGCGCTGTCGGCGGCCGACATCGCGGCAGCCTATCCGGAACTGGTGGCGCTGCCGTTGGCTTCGCGCCAGTGGTTTGATTTCGTGTTGATCGCGCGCAACGAGGCGGCCAGCCAGGAGCCGGCCGAGCGCCTGGTCGAGGCGCTGCACGCGGCCGCGCGCGAACGGCAACGCGGGGTGTACGAGCAAGCGATCCAACTGCTCGCTTAGGCACCGGGCGCCGAACGCCGGTGGCCGCGCGCCCCGGTGCGGCTGGGGAAAATCCTCAGTCCGCGGGCGGTTGCCACGGCAGCGATTGCAGGTCGCCGTCGATGCTGATGGCCTGTCCGCTGACCATCGCGCCGAAGGGGCTCGCCAGGAACAGCGCCATGTTGGCGATGTCCGCCGCGCGCACGAACTGCCCCAGGCTGACGCCGGCCAGTTCGAGCCGGGTTTCCTCGGCCACCGTCACGCCCATGTTGCGGGCGCGGGCCGCGATAACCCGGTCGATGCGCGGTCCCGCCACCAGGCCCGGCAGCAGCGCGTTGACGCGGATGCCGTAGCCGCCCAGCTCCACCGCCAGCGAGCGGGTCAGGCCGACCACGCCCCACTTGGTGGCGGCGTAGGGCGTGCGCATCGGCACGCCCATGCGGCCGGCGACCGAGCTGATGTTGATGATGCTGCCGCCGCCCGCCTCGCGCAGCGCGAGCAGCGCGTGCCGCACGGTATGGAACTGCGCGGCCAGGTTGATGTCCAGCGTCGCCTCCAGGTCCTGCGGGGCGATGTCGCCGATGCCGGCGGTCGGCCCGGCGATGCCGGCGTTGTTCACCAGCACGTCGAGTCCGCCCAGGTGCGACAGCGCCTCGCCCATGTAGCGGTCGATCTCGTCGCGTCGGCTCACGTCGGCGCGCGAATGGGGATGCGGGCACGCCGCCAGCGCCTGTTCGTCCACATCGCACACATGCACCCGCGCGCCGCGCGCCGCGAAAGCGCCGGCGATGGCGGCACCGATGCCGGCCGCGCCCGCCGTGACGATGACGCGTTTGCCCGACAGGTCCACGGGCAGGGCGCCGATGTCCGCCGGGACGGGGTTCTTCACAGTCATGCTGGTTCCTCCAGGGATGACCCGCGCGGGGTCAGGGTTTCATCAGGCGGCAGGTCGATTCGGCCGGCGAGGTGTAGATCTGGTCGCCCGGCGCGCGCGCCACCAGCTTGTAGTAGTCCCAAGGCCCCTTCGATTCCGCGGGCGCTTTCACCTGCATCAGGAACATGTCGTGCACCATCAGGCCGTCGGCGCGGATCCTGCCGTCTTTCACGAAGAAGTCGTTCACCGGATTGGCTTTCAGCCACTTCATCACCGTGTCGCCATCGGTGCTGCCGGTGGCGGCCACGGCCTTCAGGTAGGTGGTGGTGGCCGAGTAGTCGCCGGCCTGCAGCATCGACGGCTTCTTCTTCATCTTCTCCTCGAAGCGCGCCGCCCACTGGCGCGACGCGTCGTCCTGGTCCCAATACCACGCCGTGGTCAGGTACATGCCCTGCGCCGCCGGCAGGCCGAGCGCGTGAATGTCGGTGATCAGCACCAGCAGGCCGGCGATCTTCATCTTCGGCGTCAACCCGAATTCGGCGGCCGCCTTGACCGCGTTGCTGGTGTCGCTGGCGGAGTTGGCCAGCCCCAGCACCGAGGCGCCCGACGCCTGCGCCTGCAGGATGAAGGACGAGAAGTCCGCCGTGTTCAGCGGATGGCGCACGCGCCCCTTGACCGTTCCGCCCTCGGCCTGCACGACGGTCGACGCGTCTCGTTCGAGCGCCTGCCCGAAAGCGTGGTCCACCGTCAGGAAGAACCAGTCCTTGTTGCCTTCCTTGAGCATCGCCCGCGCCGTGCCGCGCGCCAGCGACACGGTGTCGTAGACGTAATGGACGGTGTAGGGCGTGCATTGCGAATTGGTCAGTTCCGAGGCGCCCGCGCTCACCACGAAGAACGGCGTCTTCTTCTCTTCGGCCACCTTGGCCATGGCCAGCGCGGCCGCCGAGTTGGCGCCGGCGATCAGCATGTTCACGCCTTTCTGGTCGAGCCATTCACGGGCCCGCGACGAGGCGATGTCGGCGCGGTTCTGGTGGTCGGCCACCAGCACCTCGACCTTCTTGCCCGCCACCAAGCCGCCCAGGTCCGCCACCGCCATCTTGATGGCCTCGGCGCCGCCGGGACCATCGGCGTCCGCCGACAGGCCCGACATGTCGGTGATGAAGCCGATGCGGATCACGCCCTCATCGGCCCGGGCCGCGCCCGTCCATCCCAGCACGGCGGCCAGCGCGGCCGCGCACAGTGTCTTTTTCATGTGTGTCTCCTCGATCCCGCGGATCTCGTTGTGGTGGATGGCCCTGCCGCCTTGGTTCAGAAGGCGACGTCCTGGCCGCCCTTCAGTTGCAGGGTCGCGCGCGCTTCATCGGGCGTGGCGATCTGCAGCGACAGGTCTTCCAGGATGCGGCGGATGCGCCGCACCTGGTCGGCGTTGGACCGCGCCAGTTCCCCTGGCCCGTCCCACAGCGAATCTTCCAGTCCCACTCGCACGTTGCCGCCCATCGTCGCTGCCATGGTGGCCAGCGGTGTCTGCTTGCGTCCGGCCGCGAGAACCGACCAGGTGTAGTCGGCGCCGAACAGGCGGTCGGCGGTGCGCTTCATCATCATCACGTCCTCGGGGTGCGTGCCGATGCCGCCCCGGATGCCGAACACGGACTGGATCAGGAAAGGCGGCTTGAGCAGCTTGCGGTCGACGAAGTGGGCCGCGGTGTACAGGTGGCCGATGTCGTAGCACTCGATCTCGAAGCGCGTGCCGTTGTCGCCGCAGGATGTCAGGATGTGCTCGATGTCCTTGAAGGTGTTCTTGAAGATCAGGTCGTTGCTGCCTTCCAGGTAGGGGCGTTCCCAGGTGTGCGAGAATGTCTTGAAGCGCTCCAGCAGTTCGTACATGCCGAAGTTCATCGAACCCATGTTCAGTGACGCGACTTCCGGCTTGAAGCGCAGCGCCGGCGCCATGCGGTCGGCCAGCGGCAGCACCGGCGAACCGCCCGTGGTGATGTTGATCACCACATCGGACGCGGCTTTGATGCGCGGCAGGAACTGCGCATACAGCGCCGGGTCCTGCGTCGGCTGGCCGGTGTCCGGCCGGCGCGCGTGCAAGTGCACGATGGCCGCGCCCGCCTCGGCCGCCTCGATGGCGGAGCGGGCGATCTCGTCGGGCGTGACGGGCAGGTGGGGCGACATCGACGGCGTGTGGACCGAGCCGGTGATGGCGCAGGTGATGATGACCTTGTTCCTGGATGGCTTCATGGGCCTGGACCTCTTGGATGTGAAGGCCCGGCTGTCTCCCGCCAGGCGCAGGCCATTCTGTCGCACGCCGCCGGCCGCTGTCACCTGAACAGAAATTATCAATTGATAGGGAATCCGGTGCTGCGGCGCAACGTAGGGAGGGCCGGCGACGGAGGGGGGGCGGGATTGGGGGCAGGGGCCCGTGCGGGTCGGCGAAGCGGCCTTTCAGTGAGTGCCTTCCTCGTATATCGAAGTATGGGCGGGGGCCGTGCCATCGCTTCCATTGATGCGCCGGAAGGGGCGTTTTCGTAATATGCCGGTTCCGGCGCGCCCGTCCCCTTGCCCTTTTCGATCGATGTCATGAATGCTTCTGTGAACTACGTCCTCGCGGTGGACCTGGGCGGCACGCGCTTTCGCGCGGCGCTGGTCGACGGGGAAGGCGGCATCGCCCATTCCTGCTTCATCGACAGCCCGGCGGGTGTCGCGCCTCAGCCTGGTTGGGACGAGATCGACGCCGACGCCTGGTGGCGCGGCCTGCAGGCGCTGGCGGACACCCTGGCGGCGCAGGCCGGCGCGGCGGCTTTCGACGCGGTCCAGGCCATTGCCATCTGCGGTGTCACGCGCACGCAGGTGTTCGTGGACGCGCACGGCGCGGCCATCCGGCCCGCCATCACCTGGCGCGATACGCGGGCGGCCGCGGACCTGCCCGAATGGTTGTCGTCGCTGCCGGCCGGCCATCCGGAAATCGGACAGATCAACGCCTTTCATCCCTGGGCGCGCATCGCCTGGTTGTTGCGCAGGGAACCGGCGCACGCGGCCCGCGTGCGGGCGGTGCTGGATCCCAAGGATTACCTCAATCTGCGCCTGACCGGCCGGGTGGCCAGCGACACGGTTTCGCTGGCTCGCCTGGCGGCTGCGGCGTCCCCTGTTCCGATATACGCCGGGCCGGCGTCCCCGGCTGTTGCGGAGGTGCCGGGCTCGGCGGCGCCCGCCAGCGACCTGCTCACCGCCATCGGCGCCGACCCCGCCTGGGTGCCCGACCTGCTCGATCCCCTGGACACCGTCGGCCCGGTGCGGTCCGGGCTGCCGGGCGCGCTGGCCCGCCTGGCCGGCCGTCCCGTGATTGCCTGCGCCAACGACACCTGGGCCGCCGTCGCCGGCCTGGGCGCGTTGCGCCCGGGGTATGCCTACAACATCTCGGGCACCACCGAAGTGTTCGGCGCGGTCGGCGCCGAGCCGGTGCATGCCGAGGGCCTGATGACCGTGGATTGGGGCCGCGGCCATCACCAGGTCGGCGGGCCGGGCCAGAATGGCGCCGACACCATTGCCTGGCTGTTGCCTTTGCTGGGCCGCCTGGGCGCTGAAGGCATGGCCGGCGTCGGCCCGGCGATGGATGCCCTGCTGGGCGCGCCGCGCGATCCGCAACCGGCGCTGTTCCTGCCGTACCTGCAGGGCGAGCGCGTGCCTTACTGGGATCCGCACCTGCGCGGCGCCTTTGTCGGCCTGAACCGGCGCCATGGCCCGGGCGACCTGGCCTGGGCCGTGCTGGAAGGCGTGGCGTTCCTGAACCGCATCGTGCTGGAGCGCGCCGAGGCGGCGCTGGGCCAGCCCGTGGCCGAAATCCGTTTCGGCGGCGGCGCCGCGTCCAATCCGCGGTGGTGCCAGGCCAAGGCAGACATCTGCGAGCGTCCCGTCATCGTCGGCCAGGCCGACCAGCCCGGCATTCTTGGCGCGGCGGCCACGGCCTGGACCGGGGTGGGGCGTTACGCCAGCTTCGCGGCGGCGCAGGATGCGCTGGCGCGCGTCGCCCGGCGCTACGCGCCTCGCGCCGATCGGCTCGCCGATTATCGGGCCCTATATGCCCAGTTCCGCGCCGCCGAAGCCGCGCTGGCGCCCGTGTCGCATGCATTGACGGCGCTGCGGCTGGGGTAAAACCCTAGGCGCGATCCGGCGCGCCGCGCTGCCGGCGCGCGTGTGCCGGGTATACACTACGACGCCACAGGCCCGGACCACGATCCGGCCGGCGGGCGCGGCATGATGGACGCCCCGCCATCAATCACATGCAGCAAGGGCGAGTCGATGCGCGGCATCCTGGAAAAGTACGGTACGGCAATCGCGGGATTGGTCCTGGTGGGCTTTTTCGCGATAGCCGCCCCGAATTTCGCCGCGCCCGGCAACCTGCTGAACATCGCCAAGGAAACCAGCTTCCTGGCCATCATCGCCATCGGCTTCACGCTGGCGCTGGTGACCGCGGAACTGGACCTGTCCGTGGCCGACGTGGCCAGCCTGGCCGCCGTGGTCACCGGCGCCCTGGTGCATACCGGCCAGCCCGTGCCGCTGGCGATTGCCGCCGGCCTGGGCGTCGGCCTGTTCTGCGGCCTCTTCAATGGCTTTGCCGTCACCCGGCTGCGGGTTCCCTCCCTGATCGCCACGCTCGGCATGGCCGCCATGGCGCGCGGCTTCGCCTTCATGCTGACGGACGGCGTCTCGTACGTGGGCCGCTGGCCCGCCGCCTTCACCGACCTGGCGCGCGGCAAGCCTTTCGGCATTTCCGCGCTGGTGCTTTGGATGGTGGGCGCGGTGCTGCTCGCCTTCTTCCTGGTCAAGTGGACCCCCACCGGCGCCCGCATGACCGCCACCGGCGAGGCCGGCGAGTCCGCCCGCCTGGCGGGCATCAACATCCGCGCCATGAAAAGCATCGGCCTGGCGCTGTCGGGCCTGTGCGCCGGCCTGGCCGCCGTGCTGCTGACTTCCAGCCTGTCCTCCGCCGCGCCCAACATGGCCGGCGACTATTTCCTGTACGCCATCGCCGCCGTGCTGCTGGGCATGACCATGTTCAATCCCGGCCATGCCAACATTCCCGGCACGCTGGTCGCCGCGCTGATCCTCAAGGTCCTGGGCAATGGCCTGGTGTTGATGGGCGCGGCCTATTACGTGCAGGACATCGTCCTGGGCTTCATCATCGTCGCGTCCGTCGCGGTGTCATCGGCCGTGCTCAAGAAAGCGGCCTTCAAATTCGGATAGGAAGGGGAAACAGCATGAACCGATTCATCAAGCGCACGTTGCTGCTGGGCGCGTTTGCCGCGCAGGCGCTGGCGGCCAGCGCCGCGCACGCCTTCGACGTCGGCGTGGTGGCCTTCCAGATGTCCTCGGAGACCCACGCGCGCGCCGCCAACGCCGCCGCCGAGGCCGCCCGCGCCAAGGGCTGGACCGTGACGCAGTTGAACGCCGAAGGCTCGCTGCCCAAGCTGGCCGAGCAGCTCGACACGCTGGTCAACAAGAAGGTCGACGCCATCGTCATCGCCATGGGCAAGCCGGTCGAGACCGACGCCCAGTTGCAGGCCGCCAAGGAAAAGGGCATCGCCGTCGTCGGCGTCATGTCCGGCGCCAGCCCGCACATGCTGTTCGACGTCGAGGTCAATGAATACGCCACCGGCGCGCAATCGGTGCTGTACCTGCTGGGCAAGATGGGCTACCAGGGCAACATCCTGTCGGCCCGCTTCGACGGCAACTCCGGCACCCGCATCCGCGGCAAGATGCTCGACGCGGTCCTGTCGGAAAACACCGCCGTCAAGGACCTGGCCAAGTTCAGCATGGCGCGCACGCAAAGCTGGCGCGACGACGTGCGCAACGGCATGCAGGCGCTGTTCCTGCGCAACCAGGGGCAGTTCAAGGGCGTCTGGGCCTCGTTCGACGGCCAGGCCTACGTGATTGACGACCTGCTGCAGGCGCAAGGCATGAAGAAGGGCGACATCACGCTGGTGTCGGTCGACGGTGGCCCGGAGACCTATCGCCGCATCGCCGATCCCAACAGCCTCATCACCGCCACCATGATGATTCCGTTCGAGCAGTTGGGCGTCACCGCCGTCGACGCGATTGACCGCATCGTCGTCAAGAAGGAAGCCAAGGACAAGATCGCGTCCGGCCCCTACCTGTTCATGGACTCGGTGCTGGTCGATGCCAGCAACGTGCAGAAATTCCTGACTCCCGCCAAATAGGCCCACGGCAGGCGGCGTGCCGCGCCGCCCGCCGCCGCATCATTCATGTCCGCTTCCGCCACCATGACCGCCGCTCCGCCCGCCGCGCTATCGCTTCGCCAAGTCCGCAAGTCCTACGGCGCCGTCGAGGCCCTGAAGGGCGTCGATCTGGAGGTGCCGGCGGGCCGCGTCATGGCCATCTGCGGCGACAACGGCGCGGGCAAGTCCACGCTGATCCGCATCATCTCGGGCGCCCAGGCGCCCACGGGCGGCGAGTTGAGCCTGGATGGCAAGCCGGTGGTGTTCGGCTCGCCGCATGACGCGCTGGCGCAGGGCATCGCCACCATCTACCAGGACCTGGCGCTGGCGCCGCGCCTGTCGATCTGGGAAAACGTCTTCATGGGCGCCGAGCTGGTGCGCCGCATCGGCCCGCTGCGCGTGCTCGACAAGCGCCGCATGGCGCAGGAGGCGCGCGGCTACCTGCAACGCCTGTCGGTGCCGATCGACGACATGGACCGCCCGGTCGAACGCATGTCGGGTGGCCAGCGTCAGGCCGTGGCCATCGCGCGGGCGCTGCGCTGGGATGCGCGCGTCGTCATCATGGACGAGCCCACCGCCGCGCTCGGCGTCAAGGAAACCGCGCTGGTCCTGAACCTGGTGCGCAAGCTGCGCGAGGAAGGGCGCACCGTTATCCTGATCAGCCACAACATGGCGGACGTGGTCGCCCTGGCCGACCGCGTCGCGATTCTGAAAAGCGGCGTCAAGGTCGTGGAGCGCGACGTGGCGGGCCTGGACGCCGACGCGCTGGCGCACATGGTGATGACGGGCAAAGCCTGATGGCCGAGGGACCCATGGCGTGCTGCCGCGAGCGGGCAGAAGTGCGACATGGCCGCGATCAGAGAACGGACAAGGTCGGGCGCGAACGTCGTGGAACGCCACACGGATTCCGCATGTTAGCGGCGTGTCTCGTTGCCGATGCCGCGCGCCTTGCCCATGACGCTGGACGTAAAAAAACCGCCGCCGGCGTTGCGCCGGCGACGGTCCCTTGACCTGACGCGACGAGGACTCAGTCCTTGCGGCTGGTCACTTCGACCAGGTGATAACCGAATTGGGTCTTCACCGGGCCCTGGACTTCACCGACCGGGGCGCTGAACACCACGGTGTCGAATTCCTTGACCATCTGGCCCGGGCCGAACGTGCCCAGGTTGCCGCCGTCGCGGCTGGACGGGCAGCTGGAGTTTTCCTTGGCCAGCTGGGCGAAGTCGGCGCCGTTTTCGATGGCGGTCTTCAGTTCGTTGGCCTTGGCTTCGGTCGAAACCAGGATGTGGCGGGCGGAGGCTTGTGCCATGTTGGGCTCCTTGCGGGGGAATGATTGGGGTGGGGAGAGTAACGCATTTGGGCGGACTCGCTACGACGCCATCATAAACGGGCGGGGAGTGAGGGGCTTCCATCTGCTCCACGAATTTGCATGTGATTTCAAGTTGATCCATGAATGTCGCTACTATTACAAAAGATAACAAGGAGCGATGGATGAACTTCTGGTGGGTGAATCACAGCAAGTCTTACAAGAAGGAGCTTGAGGGCGGGTACATCTGGTGTCCGCAAGTTCGTCCGGGCCATGTGCAACGAATTCCTTGGCTGAATGTCGCGAAGGTTAGGCCTGGTGACGTGATCATTTCTTATGCCAAACAGCATGTTCAGGCGATTGGCATTGCCCTACATGCCGCAATAGATTCTTCTCCTAAGCCTGGGTATGCGGAGATGGGATGGGATGTCCCTGGTTGGGAGGTAAGCGTTCGATGGGAGCGGTTACCTATGCCCTTTTAGTTGCAGCCCTACATGGATACGATTCGAACGTTCTTGGCACCTAGAAATGCCCCATTGCTGCCCAACGGCAACGCTCAATTGGCTTATCTCTCGGCTATCAGTAATGAGTTTGGACGCTGGGTTCTGGGTAATGTTGAGACGAACGAGGCGTTGATTGTTGGCGTATCAGCGGATGCAGAATTGGAGGCGCAGGCCATTCCCGCAACGGAAAAAGCACGCCTTTATCAAGCGCGTATCGGGCAGGGCGCCTATCGTCGAGAGGTTTTGAAACTGGAGCCAAAGTGCCGACTGACCGGCGTGTCCGATCCGGGGTTTCTGGTGGCCAGTCATATCAAACCGTGGCGGCATAGTTCCCATGCCGAACGTTTAGATGGTCATAACGGTTTGATGTTGGCCCCGCATGTCGACCGTCTGTTTGATCAGGGTTGGATTTCTTTTCAAAACAATGGTGATTTGCTGGTGAGAGAGGCAGCGTTGGCGACCCTGAGAGCTTGGGGGCTACCGGAACGGGAAAATGTGGGAGCATTTTCGGCCCAGACCGCGGAGTACTTACAGTTTCACAGAGAAATGGTCTTTAGAGCAGAGCGGGTTGATTAAAAAACGGGCGCCTCTTGCGCCCGTCGTTCCATTCAGCTATGCCGCGTCACCGCACCGGCCACCCATACATCAACCCGCCATTCCGATACGACGCGTTCAACCCCCGCGACAGCTTCAGCGGGCTGCCGGCCCCCAGATTCTTCTCGAAGCTCTCGCCGTAATTGCCGATCTGCTTAATGACGTTGTAGGCCCACTTGTCATCCACGCCCAGGTTCTTGCCCATGCCCGGCGTCACTCCCAGCAGGCGTTGCACGTTGGGGTTGGTGCTCTTGAGCATCTCGTCCACGTTCATCGAGGTGACGCCGTATTCCTCGGCCTCCAGCATCGCGAACAGGGTCCAGCGGACCACGTTGAACCACTGCTCGTCGCCCTGGCGCACCATGGGGCCCAGCGGTTCCTTGGAGAAGTTCTCCGGCAGGATGTCGTATTTCTCGGGATTCTCAAGATTGGTGCGGGCCGCGGCCAGTTGCGACTTGTCGCCGGTGAAGGCGTCGCAGCGGCCCACCGCGAAGGCGCGGACGATTTCATCCATGCGCTCGACCACCACCGGCTTGAAGGCGATGTTCTGCGAGCGGAACCAGTCGGACAGATTCAATTCGGTGGTGGTGCCGGGCTGCACGCAGACGGTGGCGCCGTCCAGCTCCTTGGCGCTTTTCACGTTCAGCGACTTGTTCACCATGATGCCCTGGCTGTCGTAGTAGTTCACGCCCACGCCGATCAGGCCCAGCGTGGTGTCGCGCGTCATGACCAGGGTGGTGTTGCGCGGCAGGACGTCGACTTCGCCGGATTGCAGGGCGGTGAAGCGCTGCACCGCGCTGACGGCCATGATCTTGGACTTGGAAGCATCGCCGAACATGGTCACGGCCAACGCGCGGCACAGGTCCACGTCCAGGCCGGTCCAGCCGCCCTTGCTGTCATTGACCGAGAAGCCGGCCACACCGGTGGACACGCCGCACTGCACGAAGCCTTTGTTCTTGACGTTCTCGAACGTCGCGCCCGCGCTGGCGCCCCACGACGAGAGAAGGAGCGCGGCGCCTGCCGCGACGGTAGTCAGTGCTTTCATGGTGTCTCCGCGCGGGCGCGCAACTTATGGGTCTATGTCCGCCGGGAGGCGGAAATGCGGCGAATGGTATCGGCCGGGCCTGGGGCGGAGAATCAGGGAATTCCCGTTAAATCCACTGGGCGGAATTTACGGGGCCGGATGGCGCCAGCGAGGACCGCTGGCGTGAGGAGCGCCACCGCGGAAATCCACTGAAACCGTCTGCCCCCGGCGCGTAACCATTTCGATAATTCCTTCCGCGCACACTGCCCTCACCGCGTCCGCATCGGCGGACGCGATTGCGAGGGAGATGCATCATGAAGAGTCTAGTCAAAGCCGCCATGACCGCGGGTGCCGCGGCGGTCCTGTCCCTGGGGGCGCTCGCCGTGCCCGGCGTCGCGCAGGCCGGCGTGGCCATCAGCATCGACGTGGCGCCGCCGCCGCCCCGGGTGGAAGTCGTGCCGCCGCCGCGCGTGGGCTATGTGTGGGCGCCGGGCCATTGGGAATGGGTCGGCGGCCGCCATGCCTGGATCGAGGGCGCCTGGCTGCCAGCGCGGCCGGGCTATGTGTATCACCGTCCCGAGTGGCGCCAGCGGCATGGGCATTGGGTGTATTACGAGGGGCGCTGGGGGCGGTATTGAGGTGGCGCCTGGCGTGAAGCAATGATCACGCTCAGGCGGAGGGAAGCTCCGCGCGGATCATGATCGCTCGCGCCGGCGCGCCCGCCGCCCAGCCTTCGGCGAAGATCAGTTTGCCCTGGAAGCGGGCGTGGGGATATTCAAGCAGGACACGGGGGGCGGTCCTCGAAATGCAGGCCGGCCCTGATCAACCGCGCCAGGCGGGACTGCACACGCTGCGGCGTCTCCGCATCGGAAATGTCCCGGGCGTGTGAGTCATGGTCCGCCGGCCACGGCATGCCAACGTGTTCGCGCACGCCATAGCCGAACGACACGATCTGGAAGTTGAAGTCGTTCTGGTTGGGAAGAAAGGTCCTGGCGATCTCGCCATACATGACCTTGCCATCCACATCGACCGCATAGGTGTCGTGTCCGCGTTCGTCCCAGCCGCGGATGCTCCCGGCGAATCGGACTCGCCCTTCGGCCGCGGGCACCCAATCGAAAGGGCGCTCGTAAATGTCCATGTCGAGGTCTCCGTGCTTGTCGGGGAGCTTACTCTGCTAGTTGATGGCCCGGGCGGCTGATGCGCTTTCCTGTCGCGGATGGCGCACGGCGCGTCTTTGCGCCGTGTGAAGTTGGGCTTTTATCCCTTTTGAGCGACAATGCTGAGATGTTGAGGTTCCGCGAAACCGACGTTTTTTCAAGATGGATCTTGGGGTTGCGGGACATGCGGGCCAAGGCGCTGATCTTGCGTCGGCTGGCCCGTGCAATGGCCGGGCATTTCGGCGATATAGCGCCTGTAGGTGACGGCATCAGTGAAATGCGGATCGACGCGGGCGGTGGTTATCGGGTCTATTACCGCCGCCAGGGGCAAGACCTGTACTTGCTGCTGTGCGGTGGCGACAAGAAGTCCCAGGCGCGCGACATTGCGACCGCGAAGCGGCTGTGGGCCGAACTCAAAGGGAAGGCATTCAAATGACCCAGTTGCGTGATTTCGATCCGGCGAATTATCTGGCCGATGACGAGACCATTGCGCATTACCTGGCGGACGCGGCGGCCGATCCCGATCCGGACGCTTTTCTCCAGGCGCTTGGCGATGTTGCCCGCGCGCGCGGTATCGGGGCCATTGCGAAGGAGACCGGCCTGGCGCGCACGAACCTTTACCGCGTGCTCGCGCCGGGTGCCAATCCAAGCTACCTGACGCTGCGCCGGGTCATGGATGCATTGGGCGTATCGCTCACGGCCGTCGCCAAGGGCAAGGACACCGCGCACGCATAACGCCGCGCAAACAAAAAGCCGCTCTGCGTTGCAGGAGCGGCTTTTTCAATCTGGTGCCCGGGGCCGGAATCGAACCGGCACGCCTTGCGGCGGGGGATTTTGAGTCGGTGATTTACAGTGTCTCTACAGGGAAATGGGGCGAATTCTAGCGTAGGTTGAAATAGGTAAAACCAGTTTCAAATCAGTAGGTTAGAGTATTTTAGCTGAATTGGTGAAAACTGATCACTGTACTTGTACTGTCCCGAAAATATGCTCCATGCATAGCGCCTGTACTTTGGACCGGCTCGGCGGATACTCGCTCTCCGGTGTGTGTCGGTACCCCGATTAGATACATTAGCGGTGGAGATCGAGTCAGAACACGGTCATGGCACGGTACTTACTTCTGACCCATCATTCATCAACAAACCTAGTGAGATATGACTTAGATAGCCTGCGTGCTTCGACAGGAGAATTGACAAGCTGCCGTGCGCACTCAGCAACCAGTTCTGTCGACGGAAGTTGTGATTCGCACAACTGTGTGAGGAGTGTGCGCGCGTCCGAAATCAAAGAGGTAAGCTTTTCATAAGTCAGAGGGTAGGAATCTGTTGCCGCCGCAGCCTTGGTGGCTACGCTCCTTGCATGGACGGACACGCGCTGGCAGTGCGCCCCTTTGTAGTGTTTTCGGAACCACTCTTCAGCCACGAGCAATTGCCCATGCTCCTCTTTTGTGAGGGCCTTTGTTCCGCTCTTACGACTTTTTGCTTCGATCACCCATGCTTCGGCGTCTGGCAGCAACCACAATACGTCTGGGCCTTGTCCGTTGGAGTCATGGCGTTCCGTCGAGATGCCGATCATCGTGCCAAGCTCTCCAAGTGCTTGTTCGAATTGATTGGCGGACGCTTCGGCATGTAGGTGAGAAATCACTTCCTCGAAGCGCTGGAGAAAACCCCGTCGCATGCGATAGCTGCTGATCGCATCCGCGATTGCGCTGGCCTGGGCGCCGGGAACGGGAAGTGCTTTATACGGGGAGGGGACCTTCGGTCGTACGAGGTTCCGATTGTTTGCGTAGGCCTCCCGCTGAAAATCCTCCGCGCGGTCCCGTTGCCCCCACTGATCCGCAACGCGCGCTGCAAATTGCTGCAACCATCCGCGCGTTTGAGCGTCCATGCTTTTCGATTCAGAGAGCATCCGCTCAATGCGGCTTAGGGATTTTTGATGGTAGCCGTCGTGCCAAAGGTTGAAAGCCTTGCGTTCGTCGGCAGCCTGAGAAAAACGTTCAGAATCAGCGTGCTCGGCTTCCACGTTTTCGGCCAGGGTTTCTGCGTGATATTCAACCCAATCGGAGTTACGGTCATAGCTTTTGCTAATAGTGCCAGCGAGCTCTTTAAGGCTATTCACCGCTTTGCTAACCGTCGATCCCATGTCAAGCTGGGCACGGGTCGCGCTGGTCAGCAGTTTGAAGTTGGCATCTTTAGCGACCCAACTCGCCAAGCTTGCGCCCATTAGTAGCACCACACAATGATCGCCGGAACCACGTGCGCCCCGACCAATCCCTTGTTCAATTCGTTGTGCAAGCATGCGAGAAATCGTGGCGCCGCCGTACAAGGCACTAGCGCGAAAGAGTTCGTAATCAGACGTTCCCGCCGGCAAACCATCCATGATCAATAGCCGACAAGAGTCTGCGGGCAAGTCGATTCCGTCGTAGCGACTAGCGAACACGACGGGCCCGCGCGACGATCCGTCTTGCAGACTGCTGACTTGCTCTTGAACTTCCTTCGAACCTTTAGCTACCGTTGCCACATCTGCCCATCGTTCCGCTGCTGCATCAGATGGAACAAGAACCACGGCGCCGCAATCCTTCTTCTCTGTCGTCCAGCTCAATAACTTGTCCGCTGCCTTTCGGGCATCGAACTTGAACGGCATGAGGTCCGGAATAAGGATCATGCGTTCGCTGATGCCCGCCAGGGACCTCGAGGTAAGCGCTTCATTAACTAACTTCGGGTCGGCGTCAAAGGTTCTAACTATCTCGCTGTCATCGGCAATGGTGGCGGACATGTAGATCCTCCGGGGCGCCTCGGAGAATGTGGGGAAGAGATTCACCAAAGGGAGCGCCGGTGTGATCGTAAATGCGTCCTTGCTGATCAACGCGTGGCATAGATGCAGATTGTCTCGTAGCAGAGGCCAAGTTAGAGCATACTTGCTCGCATCGGAGCGAAGTTGTTCACGCACCGCGTCGAGCTGGTCGTTCCAGGCCGAATACGGTACCTCTAGCACGCCGTAGCTCAAGCCGGACAACGTATCATCAAAGGTTCCGAGTCGATCCATGTCGCGAAACGCTTTGCGAAACAGCCCTGTCAGTTCCTTATAGCGCGCTCGCTCGTCCTCGGCTGTGACTTCAAGTGTGAAGGTGTCACGCACAACGGAAAATGCTACATGAGCATCATCGAGAATAATCGCAGCTGTTTTCAATGGGGGCTGCGCTCCTCCTCGGACGCCGAACTTGCTTAGCCCATTAAAAAGGGCTTTGTAAGTTGCGACCATGACAGCTTTCCCATTGACGAATTTGTCGTCGAGTGACGCCCCCCTTTGATATGGAACCGCTGCGATTCCAAGCGATTTGGCTTTCTCAAGCGTCTGACTGACCAACTGTGTCGTCGGAGCCAAATAGAGAACCGGCTCGTTCGTCTCGTTAATGGTCGATTGCGCCATTAGTAGACCGACAAGCGTCTTGCCGCCACCTGTGTGGAGTTTCAAAACAATGTCGCGCTGTTTGCGCCGTTGGTACCATGTGTCCAATACTTCGGCTTGACTGGTATAGAGATCATTGATTCCGGGAGGCTTGGGCAGCCGACGGAATATCTCCAACGGTTCTGTCTGTGTTGCTTTCTTCTTCTGTGTTCTGAGCTGTGCGAAATCAACCATCGGTTTTTTTCCTCTTTGATCTGACTTGCGGCGATGCATCTGCTCCTTGCACCGCCACCGACACTGTCGCTTTCTCCCATGCTGTGCGGTCGGAAGACTGGGGCAAATGGGATGGCCGGCTGACGATGAGTACGTCGGCAACGCCTGGCACTGTGATGAGCGCATGGCGTGTGGTCTCATGTTCCTGGACACTGCAGGAGTCGTCATAGATGAACACTAATACCTGCCTGTAGCGCTCCGGCGACCTTAGATAGGGAACTATGTCCTCGAGCACCTGCTTCTCGATCTCCTTGAACTCTGTCGCCGATCTCGCAAACTTCACTTCGATGAGCAGCCCGAGGCTGGGAATACCTAAATCAGCACGATAGGTGGAGTGGCCGAACTTCGGTAGCGTGTCTTCGTCTTCCAGGTCGGGAAACATACTCCGAAGGATGATCCAGAGAATGTCCTGCACCTCACGCTCGCTGCGGATTAGCCAATTGACCGGCACTTTCAGATCAGCGGAATCCCAGCGCCAGCGGCGTAAGCTGCTTTCAAACTGGCCGAGGATGTGCGTCACCGTAGACGTTGATTGAAGCAGTGATCCGCTGCCGTCGGCGACTGCAGCTCTCAGCGCACGCCATAGTAACGCCGCCTGATGTGCTGACCGATGGCCCGTGAACTCCGCCAGTGCGCGTTCCACTAGCGCGGCGCGCAAATTCTGTCGCTGTTGCACATTGAGGAACGGTTCGGCTTCCGCATGGTCGCACCACCAGTCGACCGCCGCGCAGTAGTCGAGTGGTGCATGCAAGTCGAAATGTGGCCGGCCAATGCGAGCCCCCGCCAACTGAGCCGCGTAAGCAAGTAGAGGGTCAATACGAACAGTCGCCGCACTCGCGATTGCGCTTACGGCCCGAGCACACCAGGCGAGATACTGCGGGTTGCCATTGTGTAGCATGCGGGCGGCAAGGATAAGCCCGATCAAAACTGCCGGGTCATGTAGAGCGTCACCCTGTCTCGCTATGCTTGGATCTCGGGCACTCGCCCGCTGAAGACCTTCCTCAAGCAAAGTGCCGTATCGTAGCCCCGATTGATACGTGGCCGTGTACCCAAGCGCGGCGACACTGGGAAGACTCGAGGGGTCATAGCTTTTTTGAAGCCAGTTTTCATCGCAGTCCACGTCCCAAGTTACTTCGAGGCGTGGATCGCCGCCGACTATGTGTCGCGCTAGCAAGCCTTCGACGTTCCCTCTAATGTTCGCTGTCGTGATGTCCGACCTACATCGTTGAAGCAACTCTGAGAGTGGGCGTTCCATCATAAGAACCACCTGCTCTCTTTCAGTTTGGTGATCAAAATGTCTGGATTAAAGTTCTGAATCAGTCGGAGGTTGGCAAGCAAATCTACAACTAGATTAGGATAGGCGATAGAAACCGGGTGAGTCGAAGGCATAAATGTGCGCCATGACATGAAGGTCAGGTCAAAAACCTGTTTGGCAATGTAGTCGAGACTGCTGAATGTTGAATTTGGATGAACACTCACTAGCATGGGACTCGGACATCCCTGTAGATCGGTCTTCAGTTGCTGCGGCCCAGTAAGGGTAACCAGGGCCGCGCGTGGTCCAAGCGGGACGATCTGACCACGCTCCGGCACGGCGATACCTTTGCGGGACTGCCGATATACGGCGCCCTGTGACGATGCGTCGAATAATTTCCAATCGTGATCTCCGCTGACCTGCACGAAGGCATACTCAACTTCGAATTCTCTGAGTTCATTGACTAGGCTTTCCACCGCCTGCGCCTCGGTTTCTTTGTAGCGCTTGAACGCCTGATGGAAGATGATCCGCAGTTTGTCACCCGCTCGCCAGCCGAAGCGCCGTTTTAGCTCATCAAGCGACATTCGCAAGGAGTTAAGCAGAGCCACCTGATACTGATCGGCTGTTGCCTCGGTCGTGGCATTGCCCAGCAGATAGTTCCCATCACCACTGAACACTGTGGTAATTCCGACTAAGCGTTCACGCTCGGACAACCGGTCAAAGCCAATCCGGGCGCTGCCAATACCAACGACGATCTCGTGGACCAAACGCTGTTGCACCGATAGGGTCCACGGAATGCCCCCCAATTTTGCGTATAGGCCCAGCGCCAGATTATTCAGGCTATAGGCAACGTTGTTCTGCAGGATTGTCGCTAAGCGCACTGCCTGTACTGGCACTCCTTGTGACATAAGCACCGCCTTGGCGGTGAAGTATGGACTCTGGGCTCCAAGGAGAAGGCGGTCCTCGTCCGTGATCACGACTAAGGCCACGTCGACGTTGCGTTGGACTGCGGCCAAGGCAGCCTGACGATAAGCCGGTGCTTTTTCTCCTCCTCTAGTGTCAACCTCGACAAACTCGAAGTCTAGGCTCTGAAGGCGGTACTTGCGTACCATGCCTTGCTGCATGGGGGTGTTTCCATTTTGGGACGGTACGCCATCTCGCAACTGCGCAGCAAACCGCTGGACATGCCCCTTCTGGTCAATTGGAAACAACACTGCAACTCGGGGTTGTTTGTGTTCAAAGCTGTCCGCGTCGAAAGGGCCATTGGCATCAAGCTTGGGATCGACTGGCCACGGAACCGTGATAGAGCCACCAGGCCGAAGGCTGCACTGTGGAGTGTGTAACTTGCGTGAAAGTCCGACGCCGATGCCTTGGCTAACCTCGGTTAGATGCCCGTCTAGGGAGATCGATAACCCGACGCAGCAAGGAAGTTCACCTTGCAGGTCCTTGAATGTGCCAACGATCTGCTCGAGCCGCGCTAGTTGTTTCTGAGCCGCCGAAACTTCGTGCAGGCGGGGCAGCATTTGGCGCTGAAAGGCTTCATAGGCTGAGCCAAGAAGCTTACGTCCCACGCGCTCGAAGTTTAATCGGCTGGGCTCAACATGCGCCTGACTTAGGGCAACACGCTCTTGCCTAGCGTCGGCCAAGATGGCGTCGTCGCCGTCGATTCGCTCGATGCGACCGACAAGCCGACGATTAAACATTGGCAGGATATACGGGTCATCCACATCGTTCTCGCCTACCACGTACAACCCGACTGGATCGAGTCCGCGGTCAATTAGCTGTGCGACGCTAGGCATGATCAGCAACCTCGCGCCAAAGTTGACAAGAACGCCGTTGACGAAAGTGCCCTCCTGGGGTGCGAGCGGTCGCACATCAAAGGAATACTCGGGGAATACTGCGAACGTGTCTGCGCCTTTACCCGAGAGAAGGTTGGAATTCTCTCGGACGATCCTCACAGGTCTGACTCCCGAGATGCTCCGACCTCGAACGAAGAAGGACCGGAGCAAGGCCTGTCGCGCTAAGGCATTAGCGACTGAATGGTCGGCCGTTATGTCGAACTGGATGGTCTGCCCTTCGGTCTTCGCACCGCGTTCATAGGGGAAAAGAAGAATGTTGTCGCCAGCACGCAGGACAAAGTGGGTTCGGACCAGGCGATGACGGAGGGTACGGAGATGGTCGCCGCTCTGGTATTGAATGCGGAAACCAGAGAATCTCTGTGCCGAAAACGTGATCGGTAAGTGATTTAGCTGCATGCTTCCCTCTTCTCCTCTAAACCATACATGTGCTGGACCATTAACGGATGTAAGGCTATGGGCAGAGCTTCAGTGATCGCTTGGTTTATCGCAGGCCTCAAAAACTCTTGTGCACTTTTAGCGGACCGATAAACCGGTGATCAAAAGCGGTAGTCGTTGGGATTAGTAACGGGAGAATGCATACGAATGAATATGCCTCGCATGTGACAAAAACCGGCGACAGCCTATCCTGCACTAGTCCCCAAATCCTAAATTTCTTCGTCATTACGAAGACTTTAGGAGTGCTAATGCGTCAGCGCGCGGTTGCACAAACTCTTGCAGGCTTATCTGACCATCGACGAAACGCTGAGCGTGGGCCTCATCTGCTTCACTGAACGAGAAACCTTCTAGACCGACGGAGGCCCGCGCATAGTTAACTACCGATTGCCGGAGGCTGCGTTCGGTATCCGATATGGTTTTGTGGGGCTGTTGCCTGCATTTACCCGTGCCTGCCATGGTGCCTCCTTGCCGTAGGTAACTCGATCTTACAAGAAGTATGGGTAATTTGGTTTAGGTACGCGCAGCCGCAGAGGTGGTGCGCTGAAATTGTCTTGTTTTACCTGCTATGGACCCCAATATCGGCTGCGTACTAGCCGTAGTTTCCAAAGAGGCTTTGCCTCTCTGGACTCTCCACCCTCGCCGGCGGGAGCCTCGGGAGAAGGGGGGCGGGCTCTAGCCTGGCACTCCTGCCCCCCGGGCATAGCGTGGTGGCGCTCCTGCCGCGTCAAGGGGCCATGTCCTCGCCCTGTGGGCTGCGGGCCGCGCCAACCCTTTGATCCGTCATCCGCTTGACAGCATCGCTACTAACGTCGTTTGGCCGGAAGAGGCATCAGGGGCGGCACCGGAAGTCGCAGCCCGAAGCGCAGCGCAGGGAACGGGTGAGGACTCCGGGCCCGTCCGGCAAGAACGGACGCGAGAGACTGCCGCACAGGTTTGAGGCGAACAGAAAGGCTGCCCGAATCGCTGCGCGCTGCGCTAATCGGGGCAAAAAAAAGCCTCGCCAAAGGCGAGGCCACCAAGTCGGAATGCCAACGTCACCGGACAAGAAGTCTGCCCATCAATCCGCGGCTCCCTCGCTCGAATCCGCCTGGCCGATCACTCCCAAAAACTCGCCCACCACCCGGTAGCGATGTTCGTCGTCTTCCCTATTGAGTTCAATCGGAAGCAAGTCCGGATTGGTGGATCGCGGTTTCAATAGGATCTGCTGATTCTCAGTCCCGTCTGCGGTTCGCACCTTGAAGCTCTGATATTCCTTCACCGTGTATCGCGAACCGGCGTCGCCGTCCTGTGTATCGGCACATTCCACTAGCACGATTTTTCCATTCCGGCTGCCGCCAGGGTTCAAGCGGAACAGGCAGATGGCGCCGTCGGGGATGACCTTGTTCATTGATTCACCGATGACATGACAAGCAAAAATATTCGTTCCCACGGGCATGTCAGCAGGCACCGCCACCCAGTTTTCATGTTCGACGTGTTGGAGCGCGCTGAAACCGCCAGCCGCCGCTCTCAGGTCATAGAGCGGGACCGCGTTGACGTAAGGTTCCAAGGGCTCGCCGTCAGGTCGCGGGAAAGCGATGACGTTGGATTTGTAGCTGTCCACGTGCCGCTTCAGATAGCGCCTCAAGCTATCGTCGCATGCGTAGAGAAACGTGCCGCGTATGCCGCGCAGCATGATGGTCCGGTAGATGTTCAGTATGTACTGCTTGAGCTCATCCGGATCTTCAATGGTCAGCTTACCGTTCCGGTCATGATAGTTGCGCGGGTCAATGACGATCTGGTCCAGCTCTTCGTCATAGCGAATTTCGTGGCCGAAGATTACGGCGGTGTAGTTCAGATCATAGCCTTGGGTGGTATGAATGCAGCCCACCTCGTCCGCGGCGCCTTTCGCGTTGATCCAATCCACAGTGGTGCTGTTCCACCGCAGCCGCACGTCACCGATCTCGATGTCATGTTGGTAGGGGGGCTTTCTGGAAACCCAGGGCCAGGAGAAACCGGCCACGAGCCGGGCCAAACCGTAGCTGGCGTCTCTTTGTCCTATCTCCTTCACCATGTCGGAGAGTTCGTCAAAAACCAGAAACTCATATTTGTTGGAGCTGAACTTCTCGTCAGCCGGAAGCCGCATGTGCAGGAGATCATCAACGAACCGCACGTAGTGCTGCCCGGCGCGTACACGGAACTGGGACGCCAGTGTTATGACCGTGCTGTTCGGCGAAGATTTGATCTCCTCGAAGTCGGCTGCCTCGGCATCGGATGGCTTGATGCTCTGGCCTGGGTCGTAGAAAAAGACGGCTTTGTCTGACTGGCGCGTCACCCAGTCCACCTCACTGCATGTATTCTTGTCCAGTCCAAGCACGGCGCAGGCCGCGTCGAAGCTCCCGAAGTAGGCTCCCAGGTTTACGCGCTTGCGCAAGCGATGCGACTCGTCCACCAGGACAATGTCATAGCGCCGCTTTGTCAGCTCGGAAGGACTGATCACCATATCGGCATGTAGGCCCGAAACGTTTCGGAACGCCTTCTTGAGCGTGCTCCTGAAGGAGCTCATGGGGACCACCAGGGCCATGCGCGGCTGTGGAATCGACTGCTTGATTTGCCGCAGCAGGTCTCGGACTTCCTTCTCTTCATCGGAAAATTCGCGCAGATCCAGTTCATCAAGGTCGGACTGAATGAGCTTGAATAGGAATATCGCCAATACCGATTTTCCGGTTTCGGCGCCTCCCTGGACCACGACATGTCTTAGCCGGGGATCAACCAGCGAGCGCATTATCTCGATCAGGCCTTGTTGTTGGTCGGCAGACAGAGATTTGTACGGCGAGTATTTAAAAACGTCGGAATTGTCGATGGCCTCGATCGACCGTTGAGCGATTCCGTGCTGACGCAGCCTGTCCCAGGTCTCCCGAAATATCCTGGAATAGAGTTCGTCCCTCTGATAGTAGTTGTGGTCGCTCAGCCCCAGGTTGCCGTTCAACATGCTGAATCGGCCATCGGCCGACATGTACTTTATGAGGGAAGACTCTATATCGAGAGTCGCTGACTTGTTGAAGCGTTCACTGCTGACGAGGTGTACCGTCGTCAATGATCGCTTCTGAGGGTGTTTGAGATGCGTACCCAGGCGAGCCAGCGTGTCCGTCGTCTCGCCGACGTAGGCGCAACGTGTCTTTCCATCGCTGAGGATATAAACAAGCGGCCAATTGTTCGCTGCGTATGCGTTGGTCTCGATTTCGGTCAGCGTTTCTACGGAGAACCGGTAACGGTTCACTTCGACAAGATGCGGCTGGGTCATAGCTCGTTGTATTTTTTCGCGGTTCCCTTTGCTTTCTGTACGGGGTACTTAAGTTCGTTCTTTTCGATCTTCTCCAGAACGATTTTCTTGATGTCGAAGTTGTACGTATCGGACAGCAGCAGCGCGTAAGCCAAGACATCGGCCAGCTCTTCTTTCACCCTTTCGCGATCGGCGGCTTCAGGAGGTTTCCATAGGAAAACCTCCAGCAGTTCGCTTGCCTCGATGCTGAGGGCCAAGGCCAGGTCTTTAGGGTTGTGGAATTGTTGCCAGTTTCGCTCATCACGAAACTGGCGTAGCCGCTGAATGACTTCTTCCATTTCCTGTCTTTGCGGATGTGATGTTGTTGGAATGCATGATAGACCGCTTGGCCTCTAGTTGCACTTTTGGCGTTTTTTTTGCGGGGAAGGGCGGATGCGTCACGAGGGGAGGCCCGCCAGTCCGCTTTTGGGGAGCAGCGACGTCGTTGTGACGGGGGTAAATTGCCGGGACGCCTATGCTTCGCCATCGCGGAAGCGGCATCCGGGTTTATCGATCGGGAGATTCCCTGATATCAGGGGAAGTGAAGAATCACACCCGATGCTTGCAAACACCGGCGATTCTAAAGATGGTGCCCGGGGCCGGAATCGAACCGGCACGCCTTGCGGCGGGGGATTTTGAGAGCGGCAATCCTGGACTTTCCTGGACTTTTTTAGACAGCCGAAAAATTATAAGTTATTGATTAATAAGTATTTATTGTCTACTGATGTCTGCTATAGTTTTATTCCATCTTGCGATAAACTGTGCACAAAACTGTGCACGAGATCAGCTAGATGAAAAAACAGATGACGTTAAAAACCGCGATTGAGACGATTAAACCGAGGCAATTTTTGCGGATTGAGTCGGTGTCGCCACGCGGTAGTCTTGAGATTAGAAAGGCAGCCAAAGACGGGATCACTTTTTATTATAGATTCACTCACGACGGTAAGCCGGATCGAGTGCAGATCGGTCTATATGACAAGCTCGCTCCGCCCAAGAGTGTCAATCCTACAAAGCAAGGTTACTCACTTTCTGCTGCTCGTTTTGCGGCGGCTGCTTTGGCAGCTCGGCACTATGAGGCCCGCGATGAAGGCGGCCTGCGGGGACTCTTGCAGCAGGCGAAAGCAGAGGTAGAGGCCAAACAAGAAGCAGAGGCCTTAGCTGCTGTTGCCAAGGGTTATACCTTGGAGAAATTGATGACCGTGTATGCAGATGGCCTGCGCAATCCTGCGACGGCTAAGGATACAAGGAACTCGGTTCAGAAGAACGTGAAGGTAGCCTTCCCCAAGATTGCCGCCACTCAGGCTAACCAAGTGACAACCGAGCAGATTTCGACTGTGCTACGCAAGATTTTGGAGGCGGGGCACAAAACGACTGCGAGACAGGTAAGGGCGTATCTTCATGCTGCATATGAGCAGGCCAGGAAGATCAATAACGACCCGGCTGCTTCCAAAAGGTACGCTCCGTTCAACGTCAAAATCAATCCGGTTTCTGATGTATCAAGTATCCCGAACTCCTATGGCGTGGACAAGAACCCGCTGATGCCAGAGGTGATGCGGGAGTATTGGAAGGTCATCAACGTCCCTGGCAGAGAGTCGGCGTTCCTGCGTTTGCACCTCTTGCTTGGCGGCCAGCGACTGGAACAACTGCTTCGGCTAAAGAGTGAAGATGTGCGCCCCAACGCTGTTGTCCTGGAAGATACCAAGGGACGCTCGGGCAATGTGCGCCTCATTCTCATTCCGTTGATTGAGGCAGCTGAGACGGCGCTTAACGAATTGCGGTACACAGAGGGCGAGTTTGCTTTTTCAATAAATCCAGGTACGCCCCTGAGTGCGACCACTCTGCGGCGCTGGGCCAAGAATGTCGTGGGAGATTCCATCGAGGGTTTCTCACTGAAGCGAGTGCGTTCTGGCGTGACCACCTTGCTGGCCAAGCTGAAGGTGCCGAAAGAATTTCGTGATGAGCTTCAGTCTCATGGCCTGTCGAGCGTGGAGAAGCGGCACTACAACCTCTATGAGTACTTCGATGAGAAGAAAGAGGCGCTACAGGCGATGTATGACTTTCTGAATGCGTCTGGCGAAGAAAAGGAGCGGGAGCGCCGGCCGCGGGAGCGACGTGCCAGAACAAAGTCGCTAACAGGGCTTGGTGCCTGGAGGAAGCAGAGGCGCTAAAGTGTACGAACCCAGACTCGATCTGACATACACTGTCATCTCAAGTCACAACTGAGCTCCAATAGCCGCTTTCGGCCAGAAGCGGTCATCGGCGATTCTCTTTGGTGCCGTACATCAGGCGGGCTGGTTGCCAACCTTTCGAGCGGAGAAGGATGAGGGAGGCCAGCACGAAACTGACGTCCCATGTCGGCACGCTCATCCTTCCCGCTGATTCCTGTATTTCACGGCGAGCATGCTACCCCTTAAATTTCTCCAGGCGGTATGCGGAGTCTTCCAGTTGAGTCGCGCTGGGAGAATTGCCTGCCAGCATCCACCGCTTCGCTAACTTCAGGTCCCGCGCAGCGTTGACGGCGATCACAGAATGAAGCCGGCCGTCGCGAATCTGGAAGAGGCTGAACTTGTCCCCTGTCATGTCACCCCGAACGACATAGGGTTCTTCGGCAGAGGGCAATCCGAGCACCTGTAAATTTAAATTGCATTGATCCGACCAAAACCATGGGATCTCGGCTACCGAAGCAGGCAGCCCCGCCAGGGATCGTCCCACCGCAATACCTTGGTTCTGAGCGTTCGCCCAGGACTCGAAACGGATACGCGCGCCAACTTGTGTACTTGGCCAGCCGCAAGGTTGGTTTGCCACATCACCCACCGCGTAGATATCCGGGTCAGACGTGCACCCAAATGCGTTGACCAGGATGCCATTGTCGACGTCCAGCCCGCATTCGACAGCAAGCTCAACGCCTGGCGCGAGGCCCACTCCTATCAGCACTAGGTCTACCGTCTGCCGGCCCTGGCTGGTAATGGTGTCGAGGCTCCCATCTGAACTCCGCTCGATGGCCAAGAGTGAGCTGTTTAGCCTGATGTCGACACCGTTATCGCGATGCCTTTGCATCAAGAAATCCGAGATCACGGGCGGAACAGATCGCGCACACAAGCGGGTGTTTTCTTCCAGCAATGTCACCTGCGCGCCGAGCTGAGTGGCCGTCGCGGCGACCTCCAGACCAATCCAGCCGCCACCAAGAACAAGCAATCTGCCGCCGCCAGCTCGCTTTAGCGCGATCCGTACTTTCATCGCGTCGTCCCAACTCCGCAGTGTATGGACGCCGGGGAGCTCTATGCCAGGAAAATTAGGAACGCGGGCGCGGCCCCCTGTGGCAATAACAAGCTTGTCGTAGGAAATATGGTCGCCACTGGACAAGGAAACTACCTTGCAATGCCTGTCGATCCCAGTTGCCCGGATACCGAGCCGCAAGTCGATTCCAACCGATTGCGCCTGCTCAACAGATAGCAGATACGCCGGTTCGATTTCCGAACCGGCCAGTATGCTTTTGGACAATGGAGGACGCTCATATGGTGCGAGCGCTTCTTCTCCGATCAGGGCAACCTCGGCATCGGGCATGTGCTCGCGCACGGTGCGTGCAACCCAGGCGCCGGACTGACCGGCGCCGATGACCACAGTTTTCATTTCGATTTCCTAGCGGGCCGCGGGACGCAAATAGATGACCCCGCCCTCCACCTTGATCTCATGGCAATGCAAATCCTGCGTGCAGGGAGCTCCTTTCGCCTTTCCCGTACGAATATCAAAAGTGCCTTCGTGAAGGGGGCATTCGATTAGACCGCCCTCCTGAATAAGGCCATCCGACAAGGCCGCGTCGCCATGGGTACATTGGTTATCAGTGGCGAAGACTTCGCCGTCCAGGTTGTAGAGGCAAATTTTCTGCCCATCGACCTCTATGGGTAAAGTCTCCTCGCCTTCGATATCTGTGTACGGTGCCACGTTGATCCAGCTCATGATTGTGACCCCTTCTGTAGTTCGTCCGTCATCAAGTCGATGTAATGGTTTTCCATGTGGTGCAGCGCCTCTTCCAGCGGCGCCATCGGGCCAGGCTGGAAAAATCTTGACCCCGAAGCGTTTTGCAGCGATTCAACCATCACCGCGTCCTCTGCGATGATTTGTTTAACAAAGGCTCGATACTTAGTCAGCTCTTCCTCGTAGTTGGGAATGGAGAAGGCCGCTTCGGGGAAAAGCAGATAGCAGACGACGCGTGTTTCGTTGGGCGAGATCGGCCAGACGTGCCACATGCGCAGGCTGTCCGAGCGCATGGATAGATTCAGATTGGGATAGATCCCTGCCTTGCAGGCGATGCCGGACGACTTGTCGGTTGCCCACGGCAGCGTGGGGAACACCTGCTGGCCGCTTGTGGAGTGGGGCCGCGCTTCGTACTGCGTGTGCCAGCCGCCATTGGCCTCGAGCTGAAATTTTAGCTTCTCGCCTTTAACGAAGCCGCCAAAAGTACTTTTATGAATCACACCAACGTGATAGATGTCGATGAGATTCTCGACGAGAAATTTCCAATTGCATTTGACGTCGATCTCGACCTTATCCGCGACCTTGCACTCGCCAGACTGAAACCACCACAGTCCTTTCTCGTACGGCGCGATGTATTCCTCGAATGACATGGGACGTTCGGCGAAATTGGTGAAGATCCAGCCGCGCCAGATCTTGACCGGCAACGGCTTGAGCCGGGCGCCGCTCATGTCGACTTCGGATTCCTTCATGCCCGGTGCCGCAATTAGCTTGCCACCGACGTCGAATAGCCAGGCGTGATAGGGACAGCTGAAGTCCTTGGCGTGGCCACACCCACTGGCAACAGCCACCCCTCGATGCAGGCACATGTTCATGCACACCTGGATTTCGTTTTCGGCCGGTCGCGAAATCAGGATGGGCTCGTTCATGACGCTGAAAGTCATGTAGTCGCCGACATTCGGAATTTCTTCGACGCGGCCGACGGAAAGCCAGTGTGTCATGAAGATGCGCTCTTTCTCCAGCGCATAGATTTCTTCGGAGCTGTAGACGCCGCCGGGCAAATGGCGCGCACGCAGAAGGCTCTCGCGGGTTTTCTCGAAGCGGGGCGATAGCTCTCTCAGCTGGATGGTAGCGGTTTGCATCTGGTGTCTCCGTGGTTAGTTAATACTGTGGAAAGAAGTTTATGATTGACATCGATCGATGTATAGATCGACTATAAAATCGATATAAAATTACGCGACAATGACCCCAATATTCGAAGAGGAAACTGCCCATGAGTAAGCCGCACCAGTCTTCCGACGATGCCGTCGCGCTCACTCCCGGCGAAACCGGCCGCCGCGTCAACGACGTGGACTATGTGCGCCGTGACGAAGCCCTAGCCATGTTGGGAATCAAGAAGGAATCGCTTTACACATATGTCAGCCGTGGCCTGATCAAGACGCTGGCCGAGCCCGGACGGCGCACCAGCCTGTATCGCAAATCCGATCTAGAGAAGCTCAGTACCCGCGTCGGCGCCAAAGGCGGCGGAGCGCCAGTGGCTCAGTCGCTGCGTTATGGCGAACCGGTAGTGCAGACTTCTATTTGCGAAATCAGCACGGCAGGGCCGAGGTACCGCGGGCAGCCAGCCACGACCCTGGCCCGGGAAGGCCGTTCGCTGGAATACGTGGCGGACCTTTTGTGGGGCGGTCTGCCGCCGGCGCGCGATCGTCCGTGGACAGTCATGGAAGATGAATCGGCCGAGATGCTGGGCAAACTGGCCTCGATGCCGCAGCAGGCCGACGCCTTTTCGCCAATCCGTGTCCTGGCGATGGCAGCGCTGCAACTCAGCGCGCTGGAGGCCGCTGGCGACGCTCGCGGCCATGGCGATGCACGCGTGAGCGGATTGCGGCTGATCAACGCGTTTTCCGGAATATCCGGATACTTTGGGCCGGACCACGCTTACGCTACCGTGATGGCCGACGAATTCGTGGCGTGGCGCGTGCTGCGTGGCTTCGGCCTGGCCGGGCGGCCGGACGCGGACCAATTGCTTGCGGCGATCAACGCTGCCCTGGTGCTCAGTGTGGACAACGAACTGTCGGCCCCCACCTTTTGCGCACGCATCAGTTCTTCCACCGGCGTCGACATGTACGCCTGCGTGGCCTCGGCATTGATGGCCCAGGCCGGCCCCATGCAGGCTGGCGGCATGATGGATCTGGAGCAGTATTTGGCCGAGGTGTTATGCGGCGACCGTCCGATGGCGTACACGGGCGTGCCGTGCTTCGGCCATCCCTTGTACGATCGTGACCCTCGAGCCGAGCTGCTGCTGGAGATGGTGCGCGACCTGTCGGGCGAGGCGGCGACGCGGGAGCGGCTACTCGAATTCGTCGACGCGGTGCATCGCAGAACCGGCGCCTACCCCAATTTGTTCGCCGCATTGGTGATTTTGGCGCACGTACTAGGCCTGCCTGCAGGCGCGGCGGTGTATTTGCACTGCCTTGGCCGAACCGCCGGCTGGGTGGCCCATGCAGCTGAGCAACGGCTGTCCGGCGTCATGCTTCGCCCGCGCGCGCGCTACGTGGGCGCGCGTCCGGCTGGCTCATTCTAGGATTTGTCCGGCAATTAGCTGACGCAGCCATTTGTGTGCCGCGTCGGTATGCGCGCGACGGTGCCAAAACTGTCGCACCCGCGCCTTAGGCATTCTAAAGGGCAGCGGATAGGCCTCCAGCCCTTCCATGCCTTTAACTGCGTTGCCCGGCACTGTGGCGATCAAGTCCGATTGCAGGACGATAGCAGCGCAGCGGTGGTAGTGCGTGACGGTGAGCTTCACGTCGCGTCGCTGCCGGCGGCCAGACAGCGCTTCTTCCACCAGGGCATCAGTGCTGCCCGCGGTGGACACCACATGCTGCTGGGAGAGGTAGAGCGCCAACGTGAGCTTGCCCCCCAGGCCTGGGTGGCCCTTGCGCGCGATGCAGAAATAGCGGTCGTCGAACAGATGCTGCTGGTAGAAGCCGGTATGCAAGAAGCTGATGTTGCCGATTGCCAGGTCGGCTTGGCCGCTTCGCAAGGCCGGGGCATAGTCGGCCAGGGGGATGCGCGAGGCTTCAATGCTCACTCCCGGCGCGACGGCCGCCAGGGCACGCATAAGCCGTGGCAGCACCACCATCTCGCCGACGTCGGACATGAGCAGGTGGAACATGCGGCTGCTAGAGGCTGGACGGAAATCGCCGACATGCTCGAAGCAGGTCTCAATGCCGGTCAGAGCGGTCTCAAGCGGCGCAAATAAGCCATTGGCGAGGGCGGTGGGCTCCATCGCGCGGCCCGAGCGTGTAAATAGGGGGTCATTGCACTGTTCGCGCAGGCGGCGCAGTGCATTGCTCATAGCCGGCTGAGTCAGGCCGATGGCGGTGGCAGCGAGCGAAACGCTGCGCAGTCGATACACCATCACAAACACCCGCAATAGGTTCAAGTCGAAATTCTTGATATTCATGGCATGAATTGAGGAACGTTCGATCATTGATTTGACCATAGCCAGGCCGCACCGCGAACATCCAGGCTATGCGTACTTTGATCGAAAGGTAGAAGTCATGTCGGAAGCAATAGAGGAAGTACCGGTCTTGATCGTGGGCGGCGGACCCGTCGGCTTGGCCATGAGCATCGACCTAGCGCGGCGCGGTGTGCACTCAGTGTTGCTGGAGCAGGGTGACGGCACGATCGAGCATCCCCGCACCGGGCTAGTGGCGATACGCACAATGGAGGCATTTCGCATGTGGGATATCGCCCATCAGGTGCGGGAATGCGGTTTTCCGGAGGACTACAACCTG
Organism: Achromobacter ruhlandii; assembly: GCF_002082135.1. Lineage (NCBI taxonomy): Bacteria > Pseudomonadati > Pseudomonadota > Betaproteobacteria > Burkholderiales > Alcaligenaceae > Achromobacter > Achromobacter ruhlandii. The sequence continues at coordinate 5,096,855 of NZ_CP017433.1, read as the reverse complement.
TCGATGGTGTTCTGCACTTCGCTGAATGGCCTGCTGCTGGACCGCGAGCCATATCCTTCCATGCGCGACAGCCCCACGCCGCCCGAGACACCCGAGAAGAAGCAGCGCTGCCCCCAGTTATGGCTACAGCCCATACTCACCGAAGCCGCGCTAGCCAGTCCGCAGGCCCGCATCCTGTTCGAGCACCGTTTCCTGCGCCTGGAGCAACACGGTGAAGCGGTATCAGTCGACGCAGTCGACACGCGTACTGGCGCGACGAAATCATTCCGCGCACGTTATGTGCTCGGGTGCGATGGCGCCACCAGCCAGGTTCGCGAGCAACTAGGTATAGCTTTGCAGGGCCGGTTGCTGAGCTATTCGGTCAATATCCTCATCCGGGCTGAAGGCCTGGCCGACCGGCACGCAATGGGACAAGCCGAGCGCTACATGTTCGTCGGTCCCGACGGCATGTGGGGAAATCTCACAGTCGTGGACGGCGCTGACATTTGGCGCCTGACAGTGCTGGGTTCGGAGGAAAAGATGGACCTGGCGTCGTTTGACGCCGAGTCCTGGGTGCGGCGTGCGCTAGGTGGCCCGGGCGCGCCCGAAATCGAGTTTGAGGTCCTCTCGGTCACGCCGTGGCGGCGCAGCGAGATGCTGGCCGACAGTTATGGCCACGGGCGCATATTCCTTGTGGGCGATTCGGCACACACTATGTCGCCGACCGGCGGAATGGGGATGAACACCGGCATACAAGAGGTGCTGGACTTGGGCTGGAAGCTGCAAGGGATGCTGGAAGGCTGGGGTGGTCACAATCTGCTGCGAAGCTATGAACTCGAGCGCCGCCCGATCGCGCAGCGCAACACCAGCTTTTCCACGCAGAACTTCCGCGCCTGGCAAGACACGCCCGATCCCAGCGCCGTATGCGACGACACGCCTGCGGGCGCACGCACCCGCGCGGCACTGGGCCGGAGGCTGCGCGATTCAACGCGAGTCGAGTGGGAGTCGATGGGGCTGCAGATCGGCCACCGGTACGAGCAGTCACCAATATGCGTTCCAGATGGCACACCGCCCGTGCCTGACGACTTCCGGATCTTCGTACCTAACGCACGTCCCGGAGCCCGAGCTCCTCATGCATGGCTGAAGGATGGGCGGTCGACCCTAGATCTGTTCGGCGAGTCGTTCGTGCTGCTCGATTTCGGCGGGGATGAATCTCCAGATGTGCATACTCTGCTGGCCGCGGCGCAGCGCACGCGCGTGCCGCTGCGACGAGTGGTCCTGGATGAACCGGAGGTGGAGCGCCTGTACGCGGCCAAGCTCGTACTGGTGCGGCCCGACGGGCACGTCGCGTGGCGGGGGGGGGCAGTCGGCGACGCCCGGCGCATCATTGATGTAGTGCGGGGCGCCACCTGAGGGTCGGTGGTTCCGCAAAAACACGACAAAATACCGAAGGAGACAAAAATGAATCAATCCACCAAGCGAAAATTTCTGCGCACCGCACTCTGTGGCCTAGTTGCCGGGTTCTGTCTGCCTACATCGGCGGCGCACGCCGCAGACGAGGGTTATCCGAGCCGGCCCATCAAGTTCGTAGTGCCGTATACCGCCGGCGGCAGCAACGATGTGGTGGGCCGTGTGCTCGCGCAAAAGTTGTCCACGTACTGGGGGGTGCCCATCATCGTAGAGAACAGGCCAGGCGCGGGCGGCAACCTGGGCGCGGCGCAGGTCGCACGTTCTGCGCCGGACGGCTATACGTTCCTGGTCACGCCAAATAACCTGCTGACGATGAATCCTTATATTTATAAGAAGACCGGCGTGGGCTACGACCCGATCAAAGATTTCGCTCCGGTGTCGCTGATGGCGACTGGACCGATCCTACTGGCGACCAATGCCAAACTGCCGGTAAATTCTGTGAAGGATCTGATCGCATATGCCAAGGCAAATCCGGGAAAGTTGAGTTATGCGTCCGCCGGCATCGGGACGCCGCATCATCTCAGCGCCGAGTTGTTCAAGTCGCTGACCGGCATAGACATGGTGCACGTGCCCTACAAAGGGGCGGTGCCGGCGATCAGCGACCTGACTGCGGGCCGCGTTGATGTCATGTTCGGGATTCCCAACAGCCTGACGCCCTTCGTAAAGACCGGTCAACTGAAAGCATTGGCAGTCAGTGGCCTAAAGCCCTCCTCCCTTCTACCCGAGCTGCCCACCGTGGATGCGTCCGGCGTACCCGGCTTCGACTCCTCACTGTGGATCGGCCTCACCACGACGGCCGGCACACCGTCAGCGGTGATCACCAAGGTTTCCCAGGGAATTGCACAGGCCATTCACGATCCAGAGGTGAAAGCTAGTCTAGAGGCGCAGGGGCTATCTCCGGTTTCGAGTACGCCGAAGGAACTCACGGGGCTGATCGAGCACGATGCTGCGCGCTGGTCCAAATTGATCGACGAGCGCCAGCTGACCGCTGACTGATACGTCGACACCTCCGATCTTCTTGATTTTGAGAGCTGGTGCTCCATCGAAAAGGCGCTTTCGGCAACTGGGAAAACCCGAAGCTCCAACTAACCTTAAACGCAGACCGGTCTGTCTCTCTCGGGCCGCGCAGTTGTGCTGCGGCGGCGGATTCGTCCATGGTGGCAATGTTTGAGCGTAGTGAGTCGGTGCAAGTGTCTTCACGCGCTGGTCTGGAAGCTGACGACTACGGTCGTCAGCTTCCGGCCAGGAGCGGACGCCGACGACACCCGCGCCCCAGAACGAATGAGCGGCTCCCTCGCGCTATGCATTTCCAAATGCGTTATCATTCGCCTCGATTAATGAAAATACGAATTAGTTTCGTTTACAAAACCTGGACGGAGAGGCCCCACCGCCGCGGGTCGGAATGAAAATGCAGTCTGAAGGATACGGTGAACGGATGGCGCCGTCTTCGCGCAATCCGCCTTCCGACATTGTGGCCCAGCCCCCGGCGGACGGTGCAATGAAAGCCGATTTCGACAGCTTGCAGCAGGCCGCCGACTGGTTTGCGTTGTTGCGTGCGGATAGCGTGACCGAGGGGGACAGGACGGCTTGGCAAACTTGGCTGCACGAACGGGCCGAACCCGCGACCGCGTGGCATCACATCGAAGCTGTCAGCCAGCGATTCGGGCCGCTGCGCCAAGGGGGGGCAGAGGCGGCGCTGGCGGGTGCCGCCATGGCGCGCAAGGCTGCGCTCAAGCGGCGCCAACTGCTCAGCACCGGCGCCGTCGTGTTGGGCACGAGCGTGTTGGGCTGGCTGGGCTGGCGTCACACGACGCTCCCCGGCCTGGCTTTAACGTTTGCCGCCGACTATTCCACGGGCACCGGAGAACGGCACGACCTGCTGCTGGCAGACGGATCAAGAATCTGGCTCAACGCCCGCAGCGCCCTGGATGTGGACTACCGCGACGCCGTGCGCCGCTTGACGCTGCGGTCAGGAGAGATCCTGATCGAAACCGCGCCCGACCTTGCGCACCGGCCGTTCTATGTCGAGTCGCGCTTTGGACGGCCGCCGATGCAATGCGGGTCAAGGTCCAGACCGAAAGGGAATCGTACCGTCCAAAATCCCCGCGTCACATCGGGCGTTGATCGGTGCCTTGCGGGCGTCCGACACGCTCCACGCGGTCGATGAACTGCCGCAGCGGCTCCATGATTTCGCCTTCGGGTCGCAGTAGATAGGTCGTCAGCGAAGCGGTCTCGTCGGCCAGCGACCGCACGACGACATCGGCCTGATGGCAACCCGCCAGATGCGCCGCGCTCGAAAAGCCCACGCCGTAGCCGGCGGCCACGAGGGCCAGCATCAGGGAATGGGTCTTGACGTACTCGGCTACCGTCGGCTGCGCATCCACCGTGCGGAGCAGCCGTTCGCGCTGCCGGCTGCAACCTTCGCAGACCTGGGGATCGCACAGCACCAGCGGATAGCTCGCCACTTCCTCCAGCGGCACTTCCTCGAAAGCCAGCAGCGGATGCCTGGCGGGCAAAGCCACCACCAGCGGGTCTCGCCACACCGGCATGGCGACGATGCCGGCGTCCATTTCACCAGCCAATGCAAAACCTGCGTCATACAAGTCGTTGCGCAGTCCAGTCACCAACTGCGCCAGTGGCGTTTCAAGTATCCGAATGCCGACCTGTGGTGCCTCCTCGCGGCAAAGCGCAAGCAACGCCGACAAGCGGGCCTGCCCCATGTCACCAGATAGTGCGATGCGCAGCGTGTTCCGCTGGTTCGCTGCGGCGCGTGCCTTGGTCTGCGCTTGGTCGAAGGCCAGCAGTACGCGCCGGGCTTCTTCGAGGAAGACCTGTCCCGCCGGTGTGAGACGAACACTGCGTGGCAAGCGGTTGAGCAGCGGCACCCCTAAATCCGCCTCCATCTGGCGGATCGTGCGCGACAGTGGAGACTGTTCGATGTGCAGCCGTCGAGCAGCCCGGCCGAAGTGCAGTTCCTCGGCTACGGCGATGAAGCAGCGAAGATGGCGTAAGTTCATGCTTTCTCCCTGCCGATGTGATCAGTCCATATCATCGTAGGGAGCCGAATAGTGCGGAGGATTCACCTCTGTATCGAGATGAGAGCCATCCTGGGGGGGTGATGCTCGGATGCTTTTCGCCCATGTCGGCGCCTACGGCGAAGCTCTCGTTCGAGATCGCCCAGCTGCGACGCCTGAAGTTCGGCAAGAAGAGCGAGCAGCTCGATGCCGAACAACGCGCGCTGTTCGACGAGGCTCTGGACGCCGACCTTGCCGCGGCTGAGGCGCAGCTCCAGGAACTGCTGGGCAAGAAGAAGCCGCCGGCTACGCCTGGCGCGATGCCTAAGCGCACCGCCTTGCCGGCGGACCTGCCGCGCGTGGACTGCCACCACGAGCCCGAGAACACCCGCTGCGCGTGCGGCTGTGCGCTCAAGCGCATCAGCGAGAAGCTGGACTACACGCCGGGCGTGTTCACGGTCGAGTGCCACATCCCCGGCAAGTGGACCTGCGCATAGGTGCCGAACGCTGACCCAGGCGCCGGTCCCGGCGGAGATCATCGCCAAGGGCATCCCCACCTCCGGGCTGCTCGCGTAGGTGCTGGTCGCAAAGGACTCCGACCATCTGCCGCTTACACGGTCGTCCCTAGGCAAGCAGGAATAAGCTGCGTGAGTGAATCGGGAGGTTTGCGTAGCTGATGGCTGGCCAGCAGCGATCTGCGCCGGCGGCTTCACCGGCACGAAGCGCATGTGCGGGCGGGTTGCAGCCTCGCAGATCGCTGCGGCATCGGCCGCACCGTTCTTGCGTCCCTTGCCGGCCATGCGGTAGGGCGTGACGAAGTGGCCTGCAATCAGCCGCGCATCCAGCCCATAGCCGCGCAGCTTGCGTGCCCAGTGATGCGCACCGCCGCAGGCCTCCAGGGCCACCAGGCAGCCGGGATGCAGCTCCACGCACCAGGCCGCAAACTTGTCAGCGGCCAGCGCCTTGGCAACTACCACGCGCGCATCCACCGCATGCACCTAGATAACCCGCTTGGCCAGATCCGCCCCGACTCGGGCAATCTCGTTCATGGACTTCCCCTTTCACATGGCTGCAGATTGATGACTTGGGGAGCACCATCGCGGTGGCAGCCAACATTTGTTTCCTGGCTGCTTACGATTGAGTCACATCAATCGGCCAGCAGATCGCTGGATGTTAACTCTTGACTTTCGGCGTGTTGTGCGCAATAACTTGCAAGAATTTCCTCAGGCGAGGCCGCGTGACGACGGAACTTGTGGGGTGGTATGACAGCGCGCCAGCAGGCGATCTTCACGCTCGACGAGTTGGCTGCCTACTTGAAAGTCGGCAAGCGGACGCTTTACCGGCTCGCCTCGCACGGGGAGATTCCGGCCTTCAAGGTCGGCTGGACGTGGCGGTTTCGTCAAAGTGAAATCGATCGATGGATCAATGATCAGATCCAAGCAGGCAGAAAGAAGGAGGGGATACGCACAGATGAGCAGCCAAAGTCAGCGGAACACTCCGTGTCGTCTGGGCGCGCTGTCCGTCGCCGCAGGCAAACGGAGTGAGCGAGAGTCTTCAATTTTTCTTCTGGAGGTGTGACATGGACATTGATTTCAAGAAATTGGCTCCCTGGAACTGGTTCAAGAAGGAGCAGGAAGAACAACAGAGCACTGCCTCGCTCCCGGTGCTGCGCAATGACCTGCCGGTGGCGGGTGGGCCCGTCAGTCCCATCCTGCAATTGCATCGCGAGATCGACCGCCTGTTCGACGACGCGTTTCGAGGCTTCGGTTTCCCGACGCTGGCCATGCCACGCTGGCCGTCGGACTGGCCAGGCATGCTGAAGCCGGCGCTGGACATCCAGGAGACCGACAAGCAGTACAAGATCGCCCTGGAAGTACCCGGCATCGAGGAAAAAGACATCCAGATCACGCTCGACAACGACGTGCTGCTGGTGCGCGGTGAAAAGCGTCAGGAGCAGGAAACGAACGACGGCGGTTTCCACCGGGTGGAGCGCTCCTACGGCAGCTTTCAGCGCGCTCTGAACCTACCGGCCGATGCCAACCAGGACACGATCAAGGCCGCTTTCAAGAACGGCGTGCTCACGATCACGATGGAAAAGCGCGAGGCCAGTACGCCCCAGCAGGGGCGCTCGATCCCGATCAACGGCTGACGCGGGGCAGCGCGTTTTTCTCAAAAACCACAAAGAGATGAGGCACCGTGATCGGCGGTGCCTCGTCAGATCAATCTTTACAGGAGCATCAGCATGGCCAGAAAACAATGCGAAGTCTGCGGCCAGCCCGCCACGGTGCGGGTGGAAGCCAATCTCAATGGTCGCCACAGCACCATGCTGTTGTGTGACGATCACTATCGCCAACTGGTGCGCCAGCAAAAGCGCACCGTCTCACCGCTGGAAGCCTTGTTCGGCTCGCGCAGCGGGCTGTTCGAAGACTTCCTTGGCAGCGACTTCTTCCGCATCGGTGACGACGCACCGTCCATGGCGGCCGATACCGACGAGGTCGTCGATGCCTCGTTCGGCGAACCCGCCCCGGCCGGTACGGGCGCCGCGCGCCGTCGCGGCAGTGGGCTCGCCAGCCGTATCAGCGAACAGTCCGAGGCCCTATTGCAGGAGGCCGCCCGACACGCTGCAGAGTTCGGGCGCGCCGAAGTCGATACCGAACACCTGCTGCTGGCGCTATCCGACAGCGACGTGGTCAAGACCATCCTGGGGCAGTTCAAGATCAAGGTCGATGACCTCAAGCGCCAGATCGAATCCGAAGCCAAGCGCGGCGATAAGCCGTTCGAGGGCGAGATCGGCGTGTCGCCCCGGGTCAAGGACGCGCTCAGCCGTGCTTTCGTGGCCTCCAACGAACTCGGCCACTCTTATGTCGGGCCGGAGCATTTCCTGATCGGGCTCGCCGAGGAAGGCGAAGGTTTGGCGGCCAACCTGCTGCGCCGTTACGGCCTCACGCCGCAAGCGCTGCGCCAGCAGGTAAGCAAGGTGGTCGGCAAAGGGGCCGAGGATGGCCGCGCCGAGACGCCGACCAACACGCCGGAACTCGACAAGTATTCGCGCGACCTCACCAAGATGGCGCGCGAGGGCAAGCTCGATCCGGTCATCGGCCGCGCGCAGGAGATCGAGACGACCATCGAAGTGCTGGCCCGGCGCAAGAAGAACAACCCGGTGCTGATCGGCGAACCCGGCGTCGGCAAGACCGCCATCGTCGAAGGGCTGGCGCAGCGCATGGTCGCCGGCGAAGTGCCCGAGACGCTGCGCGACAAGCGTCTGGTCGAACTCAACATCAACGCCATGGTGGCAGGCGCCAAGTACCGCGGCGAGTTCGAGGAGCGCGTGCAGAAGGTGCTCAAGGAAGTGACCGAGCACCAGGGCGAGCTGATTCTCTTCGTCGACGAGGTGCACACCATCGTCGGTGCAGGCCAGGGTGGCGGCGAAGGCGGGCTGGACGTGGCCAACGTGTTCAAGCCGATGATGGCGCGCGGCGAACTGAACCTGATCGGCGCCACCACGCTCAACGAGTATCAGAAGTACATCGAGAAGGACGCCGCGCTGGAGCGTCGCTTCCAGCCGGTGATGGTGCCCGAGCCGACGGTAGCGCAGACCATGATGATCCTGCGCGGCCTGCGCGACACCTTCGAGGCGCACCACAAGGTCAGCATCACCGAGGATGCGATCATCGCTGCCGCCGAGTTGTCGGACCGCTACATCACCGCGCGCTTTTTGCCTGACAAGGCCATCGACCTGCTCGACCAGGCGGCCGCACGCGTGAAGCTGTCGGCCACGGCCCGCCCGGTGGCGGTGCAAGAGCTGGAGTCCGAACTGCACCAGCTGCGGCGTGAGCAGGACTATGTGGCCTCGCGCAAGCAGTACGACAAGGCCGCCGAGCTGGGCAAGCACATCGAGGCCAAAGAGGCCGAACTCAAGAAGCTTGTCGAGGAATGGGAACGCGAGCGCGCCTCGGGCAGTGCCGAAGTCAAAGCCGAGCATGTCGCGCAGATCGTCTCGCGCCTGACCGGCATTCCGGTCAACGAGCTGACGGTGGAAGAACGCGAGAAGCTGCTGCATCTGGAGCAGCGGCTGCACGAGCGCCTCGTGGGCCAGGACGAAGCGGTGCGCGCGGTGGCCGATGCCGTGCGGTTGTCGCGCGCGGGCCTGCGCGAAGGCAGCAAGCCGGTGGCGACTTTTCTGTTCCTCGGGCCGACCGGCGTGGGCAAGACCGAGCTCGCCAAGGCGCTGGCCGAGTCCATCTATGGCGATGAAGGTGCGCTGCTGCGCATCGACATGTCCGAGTACGGGGAACGCCATACCGTGGCACGCCTGGTGGGGGCGCCTCCGGGTTACGTCGGCTACGACGAGGGTGGCCAGCTCACCGAGAAGGTGCGGCGCAAACCCTACAGCGTGTTGCTGCTGGACGAGATCGAGAAGGCTCACCCCGACGTCTACAACATCCTGCTGCAGGTGTTCGACGACGGGCGGCTCACCGACGGCAAGGGCCGGGTGGTGGATTTCACCAATACCATCATCATCGCCACCTCGAACTTGGGCTCGGACATCATCCAGCGTCGGCTGAAGGCCCGTGGCGCCGCCGGCGAGGAATACGAGAAGACCAAGGGCGAGGTGATGGACGTGCTGCGCGCGGACACTTCCGCCCCGAGTTCCTCAACCGCATCGACGAGATCATCGTCTTCCATGCGCTGGGCAAGGAGGAGATCCGCCATATCGTCGGCCTGCAGCTCGATCGTGTGGCCCGCAACGCCGCCAGCCAGGGCGTGACGCTGACCTTCGATCAGACCTTGATCGATCACTTCGCGGAGGAAGGCTACAAGCCCGAGTTCGGCGCGCGTGAGCTCAAGCGGCTGATCCGCAGCGAGCTGGAAACTGCTCTGGCGCGCGAGATGCTGGGTGGCGGTATCGGCAAGGCCGATCACGCCAGCGCCCGCTGGGACGACAAGGCCGAACGGGTGGTCTTCGAGCGCCAGGAGCCACCCGCGAAGCCGGCCGAGCCTGAGAAGCCCGATGCCGCGAACGTGGCCGAGACGCCGCCGAGCGACGCGAGCAAGCCTGCGCGCAAGAAGAAGTCAGCGGGCGGCGAATCTTGAGTCATGGGGAGGCTGTCGTGTCCGACCCCAACGGGCTGACATGGGCAGCCACCCTCGTGTCGCTGGCGGTCGCTATCCCCACAGCGGGGCACGCGGTCATCTACAAGCGTGACCCTCGATCGGCCACGCTGTGGGTGCTGCTGATCGCGCTGTTGCCGCTGGGCGGTTCGCTGCTGTATGGGCTGTTCGGCATCAACCGTTACCAGCGGCGGGCGCGGCGGCTGTTTCCGGGGGCAGATCCTGCTGTTCGGCAGGACCTCGCGCCTACGATGCCCCAGGCCGTATCGGCGCCGTTTGCCGGCCTGGCGCACCTGGTGGGACGTGCCACCGGCCAGTCGCTGACCAGCGGCAACCGCATCGAGCCGCTCGTCGATGGCGAGCAGGCCTACCCGGCCATGCTCGCTGCCATCGAGTCGGCGCGGCACAGCGTCGCGCTGGCTTCGTACATCTTCGACAGCCAAGGCATCGGGGCGCAGTTCGTCGATGCGCTGCGCCGGGCTCATGAGCGCGGCGTGCAAGTGCGGGTGCTGATCGACGACGTCTATGCCCGCTGGAGGCCCCGCAGCGCTTACCGCGCCTTGCAACGCGCCGGCGTTCCGGCGGCGACGTTCAACCCGACGTTGATTCCCGCGCGCCTGCATGCCGCGCATCTGCGCAATCACCGCAAGCTGCTGGTGATCGATGGCGAGACGGGTTTCACCGGCGGCATGAACATCTTCAGCCCGTATTGGCGGCCCGATGCGCCGGAGCAGGCCTGTCACGATTTGCACTTTCGTCTGCGCGGGCCGGTGGTTGCGCATCTGATGCGGTGCTTCACCGATGATTGGTGCGATACCACGGGCGAGCGGCTCAGCAAGGGTTTCTGGGGCGAACCGCCCGCAACGGCTGATGAGCAAGGAACCTCTTGGGCGCGCGGCATCGAGGCCGGTCCCGATGAGGCCCTGGACAGGATGCGCTGGACCTTCATGGGCGCTTTGAGCGCGGCGAAGCATTCGGTGCGCATCTGGACACCTTACTTCGTGCCCGATCAGCCGATGATCGCGGCGCTGAGCACGGCCGCGTTGCGCGGCGTGCGCGTCGAGGTGCTGACGCCCGCAAACGGCGACCATCCCACGGTGCAATGGGCCGCGCGCGCCCACTACTGGCAGGTGCTGGAGCACGGTGTACGCATCTTCGAACGGCCTGGCCCGTTCGACCACAGCAAGCTGATGCTGATAGACGGCCAGTGGTGCTGCCTGGGTTCGGCCAATTGGGATGCGCGCAGCCTGCGCCTCAACTTCGAGTTCAATGTGGAGGTGTACGACACCGCGCTGTCTACGCGGCTGGAATCCCTTTTTGATGCCGCTCGTGATGCGTCGGGCGAGATATCGGCGAAGGCGTTGCGCGCCCGCCCGCTGGCCATCCGCTTGCGCGACGGGGTGGCCCGTCTGTTCACCCCCATTCTCTAGCGACACGACTTGCGAGGAACATTGCCCATGGAAAAGAAAGATCAATGGAACATGGGCTACTGGATCGTCGCCGGCCTGTTGCTGCTGACGCTGCAGAACTACTGGCAGGCGGCCAAGACCGTCGAGCCCGTGCCCTACAGCGAATTCGAGAAGGCGCTGGCCGAGGGGCGCGTCGCCGAAGTGCTGGTGTCGGACCGCACGGTCACCGGGCGCCTGAAATCGCCGGACAGCCGGGGCAAGACCACCATCGTGGCCACCCGTGTCGAACCCGACCTGGCCGAGCGGCTGTCCAAGTACGACGTGCCCTATGCGCGGGTGGTGGAAAGCACCTGGCTACGTGATGTGCTCTCCTGGATTCTGCCGGCGGTGGCCTTCTTCGGCGTCTGGTTCTTCCTGTTCCGCCGCTTCGCCGAGAAGCAGGGCATGGGTGGCTTCCTGAGCATCGGCAAGAGCCGTGCCAAGGTATTCATGGAGAAGAACACTGGCGTGACCTTTGCCGATGTCGCTGGCGTCGATGAAGCCAAGGCGGAGTTGGTTGAGATCGTCGATTTCCTCAAGAATCCGCAGGAGTATGGACGGCTCGGGGCGCGCATCCCGAAAGGTGTGTTGCTGGTTGGCCCGCCCGGCACGGGCAAGACCCTGCTGGCCAAGGCCGTGGCGGGCGAGGCCGGGGTACCGTTCTTTTCCATCTCAGGCTCGGAGTTCGTCGAGATGTTCGTCGGCGTGGGTGCAGCGCGCGTGCGCGACCTGTTTGAGCAGGCCCGCGGGCAGGCGCCGGCCATCATCTTCATCGACGAGCTCGATGCGCTGGGCCGCGCGCGTGGCGTCGGCGGCCCCATCGGCGGCCACGACGAGCGCGAGCAGACCCTCAACCAGCTGCTCACGGAGATGGACGGCTTCGACAGCTCGGTCGGGCTGATCATCCTCGCCGCAACCAACCGCCCCGAAATCCTCGACCAGGCGCTGCTGCGCGCCGGTCGCTTCGACCGTCAGGTGCTGGTGGACCGGCCCGACAAGAAGGGACGGCTGGACATCCTGAAAGTCCACGTCAAGAAGGTGACGCTGGCTCAGGATATCGATCTCGAACAGGTGGCTGCGCTGACCACGGGCTTTTCGGGTGCAGACCTCGCGAACCTGGTCAACGAGGCCGCGCTGGCCGCGACCCGGCGCAAAGCGTCCGCCGTGGAGTTGCAGGATTTCACCGCCGCCATCGAGCGCATCGTGGCGGGCCTGGAGAAGAAGAACCGAGTGCTCAATCCCAAGGAGCGGGAAACCGTGGCCTATCACGAGATGGGCCATGCGCTGGTGGCGCTGGCGCTGCCCGGCACCGACCCCGTGCACAAGATCTCAATCATCCCGCGCGGCATCGGCGCGCTGGGCTACACGCTGCAACGCCCCACCGAAGACCGCTTCCTGATGACGCGCGCCGATCTGGAACACAAGATCGCCGTGCTGCTGGGCGGTCGTGCGGCCGAGAAGCTCGTGTTCGGGGAGCTGTCCACCGGGGCTGCCGATGACCTCGCACGGGCCACCGACATTGCCCGCGACATGATCACCCGCTTTGGCATGGACGAAGGACTGGGCTACATCGCCTTCGAGGCGCAGCGGCCACGCTTTCTCGATACACCGGAACTGGCCCACGGCGGCTGCCGGGTGGCCGAATCTACCCAGGCGCGCATCGATCAGGCCATCCGCGACATCGTGATGGGCGTGTTCGAGCGCGCCTACCGGATCCTCGACACCAACCGCTCGGTGCTGGAGCGTTGTGCGCGCGAACTGCTGGCGCGGGAAACGCTCGACGAGAACGACATCCTTCAATTGACCCAAGGACTTGTTCTTGATGGAAACGAAAAGTAGTAGGCGCTATTCAGAGTAAGCCGACGGCTCTGTTCAGTGCGTCATCCAATTCGTCGGCATTGTTCAAGGAGAACCGATATGTCTGCATTGACTCCGTGGGACCCCTTCCGGGAACTGGATGAATTGCAAAACCGCCTGGCGACGATGTTCGGACGAATACCCCAGCGACAGGGCGCCCGTACCGGCAACGAAGCCATGACCACGGCGGACTGGGCACCAATGGCGGACATCAGCGAGGATGAGAACGCATTCCTCCTCAAGCTGGATCTGCCGGAGGTCCCCAAGGATGCCGTGCGCGTCAGCGCGGAAAACGGTGTGCTCACCATCAGCGGCGAGCGCAAACTGGAAAAAGAGGAGCAGGGCAAGAAGTTCCACCGCATCGAACGTGCGTATGGCCGCTTTGTGCGCAGCTTTGTCTTGCCTGACAACGTTGATCCGACCAAGGTGACGGCTTCCATGAAAGACGGCGTGCTGGAAGTGCGGCTTGTCAAGGCCGAGCAAGCCAAACCGAAACAGATTGAAATCTCAGTCAACTAACTTCAATCAAGAGCCCAAGATCATGAATATCAAACAGCCACAATACACCTTCTCCGCACTTGCCCTGGCGGTCGTCGTCGGACTGAGCGGACCGGCTCAGGCCCAATCGGCGGCAGGTTCTAGCCCAGGTGCTGCAGCACCCTCTGCCGCATCCAAGGCGGCGCAGCCACAGGTAGATGACAAGGCCGCCCGGGAAGCCGAAAAAAAGCGTGCTGAGCTCACTCAGGACGCCATCACGGCGCTCACCAAGACCCAGGAGGCTTTGACACTCCTTGATGCAAAGAAGACCAAGGAGGCGCTCGCTGCGCTGGAACTGGCCAGCGGAAAGCTGGAACTGGTATTGGCACGCGACGCCAAACTTGCTTTGGCGCCGGTCGATGTACGCGTCATCACCCACGATATCCACGCCAACGTGGAATCGGTGAAGAATGCGGTCAAGTTGTCTCGGGAGTTGTTGGGTGATGGCGAGGTGCAAAAGGCCCGGCCCATCGTCGCCAATCTGGCCAGCGAAATCGTGATCGAAACCGACAACCTGCCGATTGCAACGTACCCGGCAGCGATCAAGTCGGCCGCACGGCTCATCGACAGCGGCAAGATCGACGACGCCAAGGCGGAACTCGCCCGAGCACTGAACACGCTGGTGGTGACCTCGGTCGCCTTTCCTCTGCCCATGCTACGGGCTGAAGCCGCGATGGCAAAAGCTGAAAAGCTGGCCGAGACCGACAAGCGCGATGCCAAGCAGAACGAGGAGCTCAGCACCTTGCTGTCGTCCGTGCGCACGGAGATCTCGATGGCGCAGATCCTGGGTTATGGCAAGAAGGCGGATTTCAAACCCATCTTCGATCAGGTGAAGTCCATTGAGCAAAAGTCGGCTGGTGGCAAAAGCGGCAAGGGATGGTTCGACGAGTTGAAGACGCGCATCCAAAATCTGTTTTGAGGTGATGAAGGGGCTGACTTCTCTGTCGGTCAGTCTCGCGATGTTCGCATTCAGCCCCAATAGATTCGCCTATTTTCACTATCTCATACGAGGCATATCACCATGAATGAGCAAACACCGAATCCCAATGCGACGAACGAAGGAATAAACGAACAGGCCGCGGTAAGCAGCCTTCCTGTCAGTCCAGAGTCCAAGCCTGAAGTCGTCACGGAGGTACAGCCTGAGGTTCAGAAAGAAACGGACTCGCAGGCGGCAGACAAACGTAAACAAGTCCTCGATGAGGCAGTCTCGGCCTTGTCGCTGACCAAATCAGCGCTGGCCGCACTTGACGGCAAGGACACTGCACGCGCATTGGCAACGCTGGCCGAAGTGACGGGAAAGCTGGAGCTGATCGTTGCGCGCGAACCCACGCTCGCCCTGGCCCCCGTTGATGTGCGCACCATCGTGCACGACTTGTTCGCCAACACGGAAACCATTGAGGCGATGACCGACGAGGCGCTGGATGCCCTCAAACATAGCGAGGTGCAACAGGCTCGCCACGTGCTGGCTTTGCTGGCCAGTGAAATCGTGATCACGGTCACCAACATCCCTTTGGCGTCCTATCCCGCAGCCGTGAAGGCAGTCGTGCCGCTGATCGATCAGGGCAAGATCGAAGAAGCCAAAGCCGCGCTGCAGTCAGCGCTCAGTACGCTGGTCGAGGAGCGCAGCGTGCTTCCGCTGCCCGTCCTGCGTGCGAAGCTGCTCCTGAAGCGCGCCGAGACCTTGGTAGAAGATGGTCAGCGGAGCGAAGCGTCCAATGAGCGCCTGGAGACATTATTGAACGAAGCGCGGCAGCAGTTGGAAATGGCAGAACTGCTGGGCTATGGAAAGAAGAAGGACTTTGAGCCCCTGTATGCTGAACTCAAGAAAGTCAAGCAAAAGACGGCTGGGGGAGGCGGCGGAAAAGGCTGGCTCGATGAAATCAAGGCAAAGCTGTCCAAGTTGTTCTGAAACCGCTGGATAGGGCGTAAGAGGGGCGCGTCGCGCCCTCTCTCTTGTCCCATGAGTGTTTGATTTTTTATTTTGTAGATCTTTAGGAGATATTGCATGAACACAGACACCATCGCCAATTCCAATGCGGATGACCCCACCAAAGCACTGTGTTCGCTGAGCCAAAATTGGTGGCTTTTTGTGCTGCGCGGTGTCTTGGCATTGATTTTTGCAGCCCTCGCGTTCTGGATGCCACAATCGGCTCTGTTGGCCATGACCATCATGTTCGGCGCATTTTCCTTGGTCAATGGCGCGTTCAACTTGTTTGCAGCGGTGCGCCATATCCAGAAAAAAGAGCGCTGGGGCTGGCTGCTGTTCAGCGGCATTGTCGGCATACTTACGGGCGTCGTCGTCCTGGTTGCTCCTTGGGTCGCCACGATAGTCTTGGCTTCTTTTTTATGGGCTAGCGTGGGCTTCTGGGCGATTTTCACCGGTGTGCTGGAGATATCCGCCGCCGTTCGGCTGCGTCGGGAAATCAAGGGTGAAATCTGGCTTGCCCTCAGTGGACTGCTCTCGATTATCCTTGGCGCTATCGTCTTGTGGACACTTTTTACCCGTCCGGTCGAGTCATTCGTGGCCGCAGGCTGGCTGTTGGGCTTCTATGCGGCAGTCTATGGTGTCACGCTTTTGTTCTTGAGTTGGCGTCTTCGCAAAACGCGCCAGGGATAAGAGCGGGTCAAACTAGATTCTATGGATATGAGCATTTTCGGTTCGTGCCTCCATAGAAATGACATCAAAGGAGTCATGCATGCAGATTCAATATAGATTTCGAGCTATCGACAAAGAGTTTCATGAACCATGGCAGAGAGCTTTGGGAAATGTGATCGAGCACGCCCTCAAGCCATTGCTCGACAAACACACTAAAGATTCAGCGCAACTTCAAATCGTCCTTGATCGCGACAAGATCAAGCGGCAATTTCTGGCCAGTGGCTATATGCACCTGCCCGGCAAAAAGATTGTCAGCGTTACTGCATCACATGACGAGCTGACGCCCCTCGCGCAGATGCTCGCACAGTCGTTGTTCCGTCAGGCCAAGAAGCATTTTGACCGGCTGCATGCTCAGGATCAAATCAAGCGCAAAGCACGACGCGAGCGCTTGCGCGAGCTCAAGGTGCGAATTGCTGCAAAACCCGCGTCAGCCGCCCATGAGGCCAAAGAGACCCGAATGCCTCTACTGTCGAAACTTGAGGCTGTCGCAAGGCGTGAGCTGGCTTATCTGCGGGCCGTCGGCGATTTACCGCGCGATTATCCGACGCTGCGCGACGTGGTGGATGAAGCGATTGTCCGAGCTGAGGTGGAATGGCAATCCGTGCCGGGGGAAAAAGAGGCTTACACCGGTCTTTTGAAGCATCTGTTCGCCGTCCTGGATAACGAAGTGGCAAGCAGCCGGCAATTTGGCGAATTCGTTTCTATGGACGCGCCGGTCGAAGCGGATGCCCAGGACGTGGCCGAGGCCATGGTGGAAGAGGAAATCTTCGAATTTTATCAGCCCGATGACACACTCAGGCTGGCCGATATTATCGCTGACAGTCAGCATCCCGATGCCGCAACGATCGCGGAACAGGAGGAGCTAGTTGATCGGTCGAGCGAGTTCGCTTTTGCATTCGACCTGCTGAAGGACATGCCGCGTTTGTGGCGGCGCGTTTTTCTGCTTCTCCGTGTGGACGGGCTGGATGCCAGCAGCGTCTCTGAAATCCTGCTGATTCCTAGTAAGGAAGATACTGTCCAAAGGTGGCTGATGCAGGCCGAAGCGTTTATCGCTGCTCATTTGGAAGAGGCCGGAGTAAGCAAAGACGGGAACGATTGGCTCCAAGGCGTTGATTGGTCGGCATTGTCTGTGACCCGAAGCGCGGCAGCCTCACTGTGGTCCAAGGAGGCGAACCATGAAGAATGATCTTCACCTCGTCTGTCCGCATTGCCAGTCCATCAACCGCGTACCGACTGCGAAGCTATCGGAACATCCCAACTGCGGCCGCTGCCAGCAGCCCTTGTTCACGGGCGAACCCATCGAGTTGACCACGGCGACGTTCTCGCGCCACGTGGAGCGCAGCGATTTGCCGCTGCTGGTCGATTTCTGGGCGCCCTGGTGCGGGCCGTGCAAGATGATGGCGCCGCAGTTTCAACAAGCCGCGCGCCAGCTCGAACCCAGGATCAGGCTGGCAAAGGTGAATACCGAGGCTGAGCCCCACCTGGCCGCGCAGTTCGGTATCCGCAGCATTCCGACGCTCGCCCTGTTCCAGGGTGGGCGGGAGATCGCCCGTCAGGCCGGCGCCATGGGCGCGCAGGACATCGTGCGCTGGGTATCGGCACAGCTTGGGCGCTGACCGATGCAGGGCCTGCTGGGCGTTACGCTGAGTCTGCTGGCGGCGTGCAGTCTGGCGGCCGTGGTGACGGCGGCGTTCAGAGTGCCCGCCTTGCTGGGTTACCTCGCCGCCGGCGCCTTACTGGGCCCCTCAGTCACCGGCGTGATCGCGCCGGGAGAAGCGCTTGATTTTCTGTCCGAGCTGGGAGTGGCGCTGCTGCTGTTCATGGTCGGACTGGAATTCTCCCTCGGGCACTTTTGGCTCACTCGCAAGACCGTACTGGTGGCTGGCAGTTTGCAGATGGTCGTTGTGGGCGCACCTCTGACCCTGATGCTGATGGGGTTGGGGCAGCCAGCTCAGAGCGCTGCGCTGCTCGGCGCTGCGGCGGCCATGTCTTCCACGGCGCTGGTCAGCCGGCAGTTGGCCGACCAGGGTGAACTCACCACACGCCATGGCCGCAGCGCCATCGCCGTGCTGGTCTTTCAGGATCTGGCCAGCGTGCCCCTGTTGGCCTTGCTGGCGATCTGGGCGCGCGGCGAGTCGCCGAAGGTCGAGAGCATGCTGCTCGAAGTGTTGGGCGTGCTGGTGTTGTTCGCAGCAGCGGCGGTTGCTTCGCGCCGTCTGTTGCATGGCCTGCTGGGCTGGGTGGCTCGCCAAGGTCATGAGGAAGCGTTCATGCTCGCCTCCCTGTGTGTGGTCGTGGCCGCGGCCGCCGCTGCGCACGCCGTCGGAGTATCCGCCGCCCTGGGAGCGTTTCTGGCCGGGATGGTGCTGGGCGAGAGCGACGTCCGGCACCACATGGAAAGCCACCTCAAACCGTTTCGCGATGTGTTGTCGGGGGTGTTCTTCGTGACCATCGGCCTGCAGTTGGACGGAGCGCAGATTCTTTCGGCACCACTGGCGGTGTTCGCGTGGCTGGCAGTGCTGGTACCGGTCAAGATCGGGCTCAACACCCTGGCCTTGCGGGCGACGCGCCTGTCCGCCCTCGATGCCTGGCGCACGGGCATAGCGTTGGGGCATGGCGGCGAGTTCGCCCTGCTGTTGTTGGGCATGGTCTTGCAGCAGCATCTGATTCCCGCGACCGTCGTACAACCCATGCTGGTCGCGCTGGTGCTCAGCATGGCCTTGGCACCGCTGCTGATCCGCCATCACGATGTACTTGCCCGGTTCTTGAGCCGCACCGGCGGCGTCATTCAGCCACCCCAGGCTGAAGAAGTTGAGATCACCGCGCAGACAGCGCGATTTCGAGACCACGTCATCATCTGCGGCGCGGGCGAGCTTGGCCTGACCGTCAGTGAGATTCTTCGCCACGCCGGCGTGGCGCATCTGCTGCTGGAAGCAGACGAGCAGAAGGTAGAGGCCGAGCGTGCCGCCGGCGTGCCGGTGTTCCATGGCGATGCGAGTCGGCCCGATACCCTGCTGGCTGCCGGGTTGGCGCAGGCGCGTCTGGTGGTGCTCACGTTCGCCCATGCCCAGCAAGTGCTGCGCATCGCCCAGGCGATTGCCGAGCGGCGTCCGGCGCTGACCTTGTGGGTGTCATGCAGAAGTACGACCGCGGCCGATGCATTTCGCGCCATGCCCAACGTGCGTGTGTACCAGCAATCCTTTGCCGCAGGCCTTGGGCTGGCGGAACAAGTGATGTCGTCGCTTGGCATGTCGGCCGAGCTCGTCGAACGAAACATCAGTGCGATGCGCCGCCGTCTCGACAGCGGCGATGTCGCAGGGAGTCCATCTGCATGAAGTCAACAGGCCGCAATCCATTTCAGGTCTTCCGTGACCAATGGGCCATCATGAGTTTATACGAGCGCTTCGAGCAGGTCGTCGCCCTCGTTCTGTCGGCGGTAATTGCCGTCATGATCGTGGTGTCGCTGTTCCAGCTCATCGCCATCGTCTTCACGCTGCTGGTCCTCGAAGCCTTCAATCCCCTGGATCACAAGGTATTCCAGAGTGTGTTCGGCATGATCATGACGCTCTTGATCGCGATGGAGTTCAAGCATTCCATTGTTCGCGTGGCGCTGCGTCGGGACAGCATCATCCAGGTCAAGACCGTGATCCTCATCGGTCTGATCGCGCTGGCGCGCAAGTTCGTGATCCTTGACCCCGAGGCGAGCCCCGCAAAGATAGCCGCGCTGGCAGGCGCCACGTTGGCTCTGGGTGCGACCTACTGGCTGCTGCGCAAGCGCGGCGACCCCGCCGCCGAGACCTCTGAGCATGACCCGTCATCATCCCAGTGATCCGCGCACGGCGCTGTTGCAACACCGCTGGCTCAACCGCCTGCAGACCGGGCTGTTGGTCCTGACCCTGGTCGGGATCGCAGCCGCAGCAGGGAGACTGCCGTTTGGGGAAGGCGGCCTGTGGCTCGCGCTGTTTGCCGTTGCAGGTGCGTTGCTGCTGGAACCGGTAGCCGCGTCGGCGCTGAGCTTGCGCCTGTACCGCGTACGGGCCTTGCACCCGCAAGAAGCCCACGAGATGTGGGCCCTGTTGCGCGAGCTGCCCGCCCGTGCCGGTTTGCCCGCCACGCCGGTGCCGCACTATGTGCCCAGTGCCGTCGTCAACGCCTTCGCCACCGGATCGAAGCAGGAGGCATCGATCGCCCTCACCGATGGCCTGCTGCGCAGCCTGAGCCCACGCGAGCTGGCGGGTGTGCTCGCGCACGAGATCGCGCACATCACCAATGAGGATATGCGCGTCATGAGGCTGGCGGATTCCGTCAGTCGCCTCACGAGCCTGCTGGCCCTCATGGGACAAATCGCGATCCTGCTCAACCTGCCCGCGCTGCTGGTTGGCGCGGCGGAGGTCTATTGGCCTGGTCTATTGTTATTGGCCGCATAGCCCCAGCTGGCCCTGCTCGCACAGCTCGGCTTGTCTCGCGTGCGTGAGTTCGACGCTGACCGCCTCGCGGCGGAACTGACGGGCGACCCGCAGGGGCTGGCGTCCGCGCTGGCGAAAATCGAGCGGGTCAGCCGCTCCTGGCGTGCCTGGCTGTGGCCGGGATGGGTCAATCCCGAGCCCTCCTGCTTGCGCACGCATCCGGCAACGCAAGAGCGTATCGCACGCCTGCTGACGTTGGCGCCTGGGCCAGCATCAGCGTTGCCATTCCACGCGCCCCATTTCTTGCCGGAATCCGCTGTGACGCCGCGCCCGCCGCGCTGGCACCCGAGCGGGCTGTGGCGCTGATTGCCTATAAACAGGAGACTTCTCATGGCCTACCCCGACCCGTACCCACGCTCCGCACCGGACCCCTTCATCCGGCGCTGGCTCTTCATCACCGCCTGTATTGCCACGCTCATGCTGCTGTGGCAGTTCCTGCCCGCCATCGAGGCCTGGTTCAGTCCGCGCGAGGCGGCAGATCGCACCGTGACGGCGCGTGGCGATCTGGCGGCGGACGAGAAAGCCACCATCGAACTGTTCGAAGAATCGCGCGCTTCGGTGGTCTACATCACCACCGCGCAGCTGGTGCGCGACGTTTGGACTCGCAATGTCTTTTCCATGCCGCGCGGCACCGGTTCGGGCTTTATCTGGGACGATGCCGGCCACGTCGTCACCAACTTCCACGTCATCCAGGGTGCTTCTGAAGCCACGGTCAAACTCGCCGATGGCCGCGACTACCAGGCCGCGCTGGTGGGGACGAGCCCAGCGCACGACATCGCCGTGCTCAAGATTGGCGTCGGTTTCAAGCGCCCGCCGGCCGTGCCGGTCGGCACCAGTGCCGACCTCAAGGTGGGTCAGAAGGTGTTCGCTATCGGCAACCCCTTCGGCCTGGACTGGACGCTCACCACCGGCATCGTCTCCGCGCTCGACCGCTCGTTACCCGGAGAAGCGGGCGGCCCGGCCATCGATCACCTGATCCAGACCGACGCCGCCATCAACCCTGGCAACTCCGGTGGTCCGATTACAACTACGACTACTACTACGAGAGCCCAACCGACAATTTCCTGCAGACCTACAACATGCGTGCGCGCGGCGAAATCACCCCCTACGCAGGCATCGTCTATGACCTGACGCCCGAACAATCGGTCTATGCGAGCTACACCGACATCTTCCAGCCGCAATCGTCCCAGGATCGCAACGGCAACGTCCTCGAGCCCATCGTGGGCAAGAACTACGAGATGGGCTGGAAGGGGGAATTCCTGAACCGACGACTGAACACCAGCGTGGCCATATACCGGTCGCAGAAAGACAATGTCGCGGAACTGGACGCGGGCTACACCGTGCCGGGAACGGACAACTCGGCCTATCGTGCGGCCAAAGGCGCCAGAACTACTGGCATCGATCTGGAAGTGGCCGGTGAACTCCTGCCGGGCTGGAACATGCATGCGGGCTTTAGCCATGCCAAGAGCGAAGATGCACAAGGTTCGCAGTTGCTGACTCAATTGCCGGTCAACACGCTGCGCCTGTGGACGACGTACCGGCTGGGCGGTGCCTGGAACGGGCTGACGGTAGGCGGTGGCGTCGACTGGACGTCGAAGACCTCGTTGTACTTCAGCCGCTATGACATCACGGTCCAGCAGGATGCGTACACGCTGGTGAATCTGATGGCGCGCTATCAGTTCAACAAGAAGCTGGCGGCAACATTGAACATCAACAACCTGTTCGACAAGACCTACTACCAGGGCATTGGCGGCAGCCATGGCCACTATGGCTCGCCACGGTATGCTGCCGTGACGCTGCGCTACGACTTTTGATTCACGGCAGCGGCCGAAGTTATCGCATCGGCCGACCAGCCTGCATCAGAGTGAACAGGAAAAGGCGCATTGACCCGCCCGATGCAACAGAGCCCCCCGCCGTGAAGCTAATGACGGAAATGGGTCGTTTACGGTCTGACAGTGCTTGTCATATCAAGTCTAGATTTATACAGCTAAAGTTTGATCAGAAGACGTTGTGCTTAAGAAGCAACCAAGTTAAAACGTCCTACCGGCTCCGTTATCGCGCAGCCAAGCTGCCGCGTGCTTCCAGCCAGGCAGCGCTTTGTCCACTTCACCCCAGAACTCTTTTGTATGGTTTCGGTGCTTGATGTGGGCGAGTTCGTGCACGACCAGATACTCGAGCAATCCCCCCATTGAGCCGCGCCGACTGGATCAGGCTCATGATGGCGGCCGCACGCTGCCCGCCGCGCAGCGAGCCTGCGAACAACCAGTTCGAGCGCCCGATCGCCCAGGGCCGGATCTGGTTCTCCACCCAGTTGTTGTCGATCGGTGCATCGCCATCATCAAGATAGCGCGTGAGCGCCTCCCAGCGCTTGAGGCTGTAGTCGATGGCGCGTGCGGTACCCGAGCCATCGGGCACGCGCTGGCGCTGCGCGATCAGCCATCGATGCAAGGTCTCGGCGATCGGCCTGGCGCGATCCTGACGTATCCGCCTGCGCTCGTCGGCAGGCAGGTCGGCTACGTCCCGCTCTACGCCGTAGAGCGCGCCGAACAGATCCAGTGCCTCTCCGGCGATCTGGCTCTGGTGGCTCGCATGCAGGTCATGGAACTTGCGCCTGGCGTGCGCCATGCAGCCAAGTTCCTTGATGCCGGCAGCGAAGCCGGCCTTGTAGCCCACATAATCGTCGGTCACCAGTTTGCCGCGCCAATCTTGCAGGAACGTGCGGCAGTGCTCACCGGCCCGGCTTGGCGCGAAGTCGTAGAGCACTGCACGCAGGCTGTCGAACGAGGTCGGTGTGTATGCCCACAAGTAGGCCCGGTGCGTCTTGCCCGCGCCCGGATTGAGCATCTGCACTGGCGTCTCGTCGGCATGCAGCACGGGTTTGCCCAGCACCTCGGCCTTGAGCGCATCGACCAGCGGCTGCAACCGCAGCCCGCATACGCCGACCCACTCGCCCAGCGTCGAGCGCGGCAGCGCCAGACCGGCGCGCGCAAAGATGCCTTCCTGGCGGTATAGCGGCAGGTGGTCGGCGAACTTGGCCACCAGCACCTGCGCCAGAAGTCCCGCCGTCGGGATGCCCTTGTCGATGACCTGCGCGGGGACCGGCGCCTGCGTGAGCGTCTCGCAGTGCTCGCACACCCATTTGCCGCGGATGTGACGTTCGACCGTAAAGACGCCCGGCAGGTAATCCAGCTTCTCGCTGACGTCCTCGCCGATGCGCTTCAAGCCGCAGCCGCAGCGGCACGTCGTGGACGCCGGTTCGTGATGGATGTCGGTGCGCGGCAGTTCGGGCGGCAACCGCATGCGGCGCGGCGCTTGCGGCGGCGCAGGCTTGGCGAATATCGCCTCGCGCAGCGCGTTGACTTCCTCTTCGATAGCCGCCATGTCGGCATCCATCGTTTCTTCCAGAAGGCTTGCCTGCGCAGGGTTCAGTTGCTCGCTGCGCTTGCCGTAACGCCAGCGCTTGTACAGCGCCAGCTCCTGCATGAGCTGGTCGATGTGCGTCTGTTTGAAGTGCAGTACGCGATCCCGCTCGGCAACCACCGCATCGTGCGCCGCTATCTGGGCGTCACGCGCGGCCACCTCGCCCATCAGGCGTTCGGCCAACGCGCGCAGTTGCTGTGCGTCGAGGTGATCCAGGGATGCGGTACTCATGGCCCACAGTATGCCGCAGGGCTCGCAGCGGCGATATTGGCGTCTTGCCGGATTGTCCGGCGCTACAACACCGAGATCGCGCCTGCCGCGCCCACATGCTGCCAAGGCAGGCCCAGCACCAGCGCCTGCCACTGCTCACTGTCGACCGCGACGTGGGGGCCGCGCAGCGCATCGGCCCACACGAACTTGCCGCGGTTCAGCCGGCGCGCGGCCAGCCACACGCCGATCCCGTCATGTACCAGCACCTTCATGCGGTTGGCGCGCCGGTTTGCGAAGCAATAGGCGTGGTGCGGACGGGCCGAACCGAACACGGCCACCACCCGGGCCAGTGCCGTCTCGGTGCCGGCGCGCATGTCCAGCGGCTCGGTGGCCAGCCAGATCGCATCGACACGGATCACCGCAGCCACTCGCGTAGCCACGCCACACATGCGCCCGCTTCACTCACGGGCCATTGCACCGT
The DNA here is from genome assembly GCF_002082135.1 of Achromobacter ruhlandii. NCBI lineage: Bacteria > Pseudomonadati > Pseudomonadota > Betaproteobacteria > Burkholderiales > Alcaligenaceae > Achromobacter > Achromobacter ruhlandii. The sequence continues at coordinate 5,072,205 of NZ_CP017433.1, read as the reverse complement.
CGCTTGCGCGGGACCGCGCGACAAGCGAATCTCGATGTGACGGCCTGACGAGGGCACCGCAGGCAACGCGACCGGCACGAACGTCGGCGCTACAGGGGCCTGCCGTTCGGCCTGGCGAATCCACTTATGCACCAGGTTCGCGTTCACGCCGTGCGACAGCGCCACGCCGGCAATGGAGGTTTCTGGCTGGCTGCACTGGGCCACGATCTGGGCCTTCAGCGCCTTCGGATAAGACCGACGCTTAGGAACCGGCGCTAATTCTGTCTTCGACATGGTGTCCACCTAAAAGTGGTGGACACTATCGAGGACAACGCACGCGCTCAATATGTGTTCGCCGGGCGCTTACGGATGACGGTAACCAGGAGCCAGCTTTGCGTTCTCGACGCCATAGAGTGCTAGCGGATCGCTGAGCCACAAGTGGTACTGCTCTTCTTGGAGGCTGTAATCGGGTGAGCAGTCCACACTCCAGCGCAGCAGCATGTAGCCTGCGACGGCAGCACGAACGCGCATCCGGATCGAACCATTCTTCATGGCGTAATCCATTCGAATGATTTCAGGACGATTTAGGCGTGGGTGCGGGACGAATTCCAGCTCAACGATTCGTGTCCACTGGATGTCATTGTCGGACCGCTCATTGGTCTTCGGCTCCTCGTCGAGCAAGACAGGCGCCTCTATTCGCGTAATGACGAAGTCGCGGAACTCTCCGCTCTTTCGATCGAATGCCCTCACGTGCCAGCGCAGTCCGGTGTCAACCAAGGCAAACGGTACGATTACTCGCTCAGACTCCCCGCTGCTCATTGAGTGGTAACGAATGGTCACTGGTCGCTTAGCGTGAATGGCTCGGCAAATAGGGGCCAGCACATCCATCCGGGGGCTAGTCAGCACCGAGGGGGATTCGCAAGGCAGTAGCGGTTGAGAGTCACCATTCACCCCATCACCGAAGCCCAAGGCAAGTGCCGACAAAACGCGCGGCGAGGCATGCTCGAAAACTGGAGTGAAGCTTCTGCCAATACGGTAGATTTTGCCGCTGCCATCGAACTCTATGTTTTTCGGGGCGATCTCTCTATACAAGGCGAGGTCTCTTGTTGCTCCCGCAGGAGCAATCTCGAACCGGCTGACGAGGTCCGGACGGCCGATCTCACCGAAGAAGTAGAGTCGGAAATCAATGTAGGCCAGCCGTTCACGCTGAGCATGGCTCAGGTCGTCGACACTTTGGGAACGCAAAGCTAGTGTCCCCTTAGCCACGAGAACGGGTGAAACGGCCAGAGAAGTACGCTTTTCTTATCATTCTTAGCCTGATATTATAATCAAAATGATTATATTTTGAGGCTGTTTTTGTAGAAAAGCAAGGTTTAGCGACCATGCGGCAGCTTGTGATACACCGCGGTGTCCCTAGTGAACCATGGACAGCTGGCACCCAGGCGGCCAGCGGCCGCAGCAGCCTCCTGATGTTGGCCCCTGTACCTCGCCAGGGTTCGTCGGTGCAACGCCCGCACCACCTCGGCCCTGGGTGCAGAAACCGAGCATCCGCGCCCAATGAACTCCTCAACCCCAAATCGGGCGCAATGCCTCGGGTTGCTGGACGCCTCATCGCTGGCGCAGCATCTCAAGCTTGAGAGGCTCCATCGAATGAGTGGCTATACAGGCTACAGAGGTCTACCACGTCTATGGCTGTGTATATACACATCAAATCTCCTAGCAATTTAATGGCGTTTTTGGATGTCTGTCAGCCCAGCATGCTGTGGAGTACAAGTTTTGGTGCTGCGGAGTACAAGTCGCCGTGCTGTGGAGTACAAGTTGTAATGCTGTGGCGTACAAGTGGCTTGGGCAGCGGCTCCCTCGGAGCCTCCCTCTGAAATCGATGTTCGGAACTAACCTGAGTTGACTGACTCGGTCATGGACGCCCTGTTGTGTATATACACATCAAATCCCATTCTCCTACCGAGTTCCATATGAGCAGCACCGAGCCAACCAAGAAGAACGCATCTCGCCATTCCCCCACCACAGTCCAATTCGTTGCCCGGGTTCCTCGGGATTTGCATAGCAGCTTTCATGGCACGTGCCATCAGCTTGGCTTTAACGCATCGGAGGTTCTGCGCTCCCTAATGGAGAGCTTTGTGCGTATGAACCAGGCTGAGGTCAAGAATGGCTGAACTGACGAACCTCTCCCGCGCCGATAAGCTTCGAGCCCTTGCTGAAGCCACTGCACGCGCCGCCCGGAAGGCGGCCCCTGATGCGCGCGAAGAATTGCTTGAAGCCTCGAACACGCTATCTTCCCTTGCTCACTCCAGTGAGCTGCGGATCAAGAAGCAAGAAGAGCCCGTCAAGATACTGCCGTCGAACGCTACCCGGGACGAACTCACTTCGTCGCGAAGCCGGCAGGCGACCAGACGCGGCGCAGAAACCTACCTACCAACGCTCTCCGATGTGGCGCAAGTGCTGCCAAATGCTTTATTGCGCTGTGCCCTGTTCTCCAGCAGTCGCAAAGTGCCGACGCTGAACGACCAGGTGCTATCCGGCGATACATCCCTGCTGGTCGTCAACAAGACCATCGCGTCATTCAACAACGTCACCGTGACACTGAATGGCTACGAGCTTTGCCAGTTCGACCGTATCGTCTATGCGACCTGCCTGGACTACTACCGCGAGCGTCCGCTTTCTCCTGAGACGGAGAACAAGCATGTCGGGACTACCTTCTACGAGTTCGCTAAGCGGATGGGCCGCTCGTACAGCGTGAGACTGCATCGCTCAATCCGTGCAAGCTTGCTGCGGCTGAGTTTTGCCCAGCTTCGAATCCGGCGAGATCGTCTAAATCTCGAGGTGCCAAAATTCCTCTCGGTTTCATTTGAAGACAGCGAGCAAGGTGATGGGGCGCCGGCAACCGCCGGCGCTCCCCTGGGCAGCGATCGACTCTGGCTGCGGGTCAGTGAATCTGTTGCTGAGCTATTTGGGCCGGGAGCCTGGACGGCGCTGGAACGAAAGGCGCTGGATTACAGCGGGCTCCAGGGGTGGCTGGCAAGTTTCTATGCAACCCACCAAGGTCCGCTGTGGCTCAGCGTGAAAAAGCTCCATGAAATGTCCGGCTATGAATCCCGATTCAGCAACTTCCGAAAGGGATTGTGCGACGCGCTCGACAAATTAAAGGCCGACGACACACCTCTTTCGTGCCGTATTGCAGAGTATCGCTTCTCTCATGACGGAGTGAGAATCCAGGTCCATCGGGTGAGCTGGAAAGGGGAGTGAGAGCCCGAGTCTAGGTGCTGGAGTGATGCTAAAGCTCAATGTTCTGATCATGGTCGGGCTAATTTGCCTATACGGGAGGCGAAGTTTTTTGCTGAGCCACCTTCGCCCGATGATTACCTGAGATTTGTGCCCCTTTTCAGCTGAAAGGTGAAAACCTGTGAAAGGGAAAAAGCCAAACAAATCAGTTAATTACAAAGTCGTCAGGTATTTCACTCCGTCGTCTATAACTGCTTCGCAGACGACAGAAAACCAAGGTGGTTCGGCTAGAAAAAGATTTATGAGCCAACCATTGACCTATCAAGCTCTTCTTGACAACCTGAATCGTCAAGTCGAGATCCAAACCATCAACACCCAGACCGCAGCAAACCGCGCGACGGTACTGCGAAGCTTTCTACGGGCCAATCGCTTGAACATGGATGATGTTATCGGCAGCGAGATGCGCGTTAACCACATCGAGGCCTTGGAGCGCTTCTTCAACTATCTTGCAGACGAAGGCAAGTCGAATCGAGATATTTCCAACTATCGCTCAATGATGCGACGCTGGAAGGAAGCCGTTGTTGAGCTGGATACTACAGAGGCCCTCAACGCTGGCAGTCAGACGCCATTCCAAGAGACTCTCCGAAGCGTCATTGCAGACTTGCCCGTCGCCCTCGTAGCAAGACGAGCAGGCATCCCAAAAGACATGCTCTGGGGATGGCTGCGAGGAAAGATTCCTCGCGCCGGCAGCGCTCGCTACCTCCTGCGGCTAGAAAACTTTTTCGGCCTGGAGAGAAATCTGCTGGTGAACCTTTCCGGGATGCGTCCTTACGGCTTCAAGCAAACTGTCGGTGGTACGCCAGCTCCTGTGCCGTTCAATCAAAAGATTGTGGAGCTCACTAAGTTGCAGTTCTGCGTAAAGCCTGATGAGAGTTCCTTATTGCGGGAGCAGTGGAATGAGTTCCTCCGGTATAAGACTTCAGCCGCTCCAAGCTATAAACGCAGCCGCATGGCCAAGTGGCGGTTTTCTCCTTGCCCCATCACACCGCTAAGGCCATCGAGTTGGTTTGAGTTCCTGGATGGTCGAGAGGTCGCGTCAGCGAGAATCAATTGGTACAAAATGGCGTCGTACCTCGGCTGGCTTGGGCTCGACAAAAACGAAGGCGGGCTAGGTATGGCTAAAGAAGTGAGCGAAACAATGGCTTGGTTAGCAGTGCCAGACCATATCGAGCAATACATAGAGTGGCACCGCAAACGGGTGGGAGCACTGAACCGCGGAGTGCTGCAGTTCTTTGGGTTCATTGGGTCGGTTGTGCGCCCTGAGGTCGGTTATTTGCGCCAGCGCCCCGAGTTCCTGAAAACACTCCCGCCGGAGTACGGGAGTTATGACTGGGATGCGTTGTGCCAGCGTCAGTTTGAATTGCTCGATCAATTGACTCAGTCCTACAAGGATGAGATTGTCGCCTCCAGAACCTCCATGGAACCTTTGAAGCACATTTTGCAAGCTCCGCAGCCCATGGACGCCATGGCCGATATGATCCAGCGGATTCGCGCTGATCGTCCTGTTGGCCAGCCTCGTAGAGAGGCTTTTTGGGCCCGTGACTTGATGTTGCTGAGGATGCTGATAAGCAACCCGTTGCGGTTTCGTATGCTCGCAAGCTTGACTTGGAGGGCCGATAACACCGGCGAGCTGTACCAGCGTCCCGACAAGTCATGGTGGATTCACATCTCAAGGGCGAAGTTCAAGAACGTGAAAGGTGCTGCGGGTGATGGAGATTATGACAGCCAGATTCATCCGTCCGCTTGGCGAGATATTGAACGCTATCTGTTCATTTTCCGGCCCAAGCTATTGCGCGAACCGACGGACCTGGTTTTCTTGACGATGCCTTCCCATGGCGTTACGGAGCATAGGCCATGGGAGGGATTGAGCCAGCATGTGGCCAGGCTCACGGAGCGTTACCTTGTGCGCTGCGTTGGTATCCGTGCACACGCCTTTCGGCATATCGTCGCAACATCGATCCTGAAAGCGAACGGGGGTGATTACAAGACAGCAGCGCTGGTGCTCAATGATCGCCCTGTAACGGTGGAGCGCCACTATGCATGGCTGCGCTCAAATGACGGTAGTGAGCGCATGGCTGAGTTGCTGGATAGCTCTTTCAAGCGGATGTAGGAGCGTTCATTATGCGCCGCTCAGCCATTCTGGGCGGCACTAATGTTTGCGCGAATCCAGCTCTGCTCCTATGAGAAAAAGGCCCCCTACTCACAGTCTGAGTAGGGGGCAGAGTACACTCGCTTAGTCCTGGATAACAATACGCCTCGACTCCCACCATGCTTGCGAGGGTCGGAGCAGCTCAGTCTGTTGCGTTTGTTGATACAGCAAGGCAATGAGCATCTTCACTGGCACGGACAATGTTGCGAGATCACTTTCTTCGATCTGAGCTTCCGCTGCCGATGACGATGCGCATACCAATCTCAACGTCTTTTCCAGCCTTTCTTCTAATGGAGGGGGAGCCTCAAGGAAGTCCGACGCATTGAGTCTGCCTGCAAGCACAAATCCAGCGACTGGAGGTACGCCCAGGTAAGCCGCGAATGCTCTCAAGTGCTTATCGCTAACCTGCTCCATTGGTTTATCACCCCTCATGAGCTCTGACAGATAGCTCTGGCTGATTCCCACTTGCTTGGCGACGTATGACGTGCCGTGCGATCTCTCATGCATGGCCGCACGTAGTGCCAGCCTCAGGTGATGCCCCTTTTTTTCTATTTCCTTTCTCATATTGATTGCCTATTTTGTAATCGGGCACATGCCCAATCACGTATAGGTCGCATTGGCGCCTATCCTTCAGACGCCAATAGCGTGATTCTGCCGCCTCAGGCGATAGCTTCACCACATCAGGCACCGAAAAGTACGCTCCAAGCTTTTTGTCATGGAGTGTCTGATGACCGATTTTCACCCAAAAGCGTTTGATACTGATTGCCTGAGCGAGTCAGCAAAACGAATCCTTCGTACTTTGATCTTGTTGGGCATTCAGCGAGGTACCGGGGGGATTCTTACTGTGTCTATTGAGACGCTGAGTGCTGCCGCTGGCCTCGACCAGTTGGAGAGATCTGCCTCTTCTATTCAGGCTCTGCTGGCCGAGTGCTCGAAGGCGCTTACGTTGCTCAACCCTAATGATGGCGATGGCGAGGAGGCCCCTGAAGCCAGTTGTCCAGTATTTCTGGCTGTTCGGCTCATCGATGACCAGGTCTTTTTTGAATTGGATCGGCCGGTCTACGGCCTTTCAATGCGCGATTTGGACGACCTATTGCCCATGCAGCCGCTTAGTTAGTCTGGCGGGTGGCCGCAAGGTATGTCGCTAGCCCCGCAGGGGTTATGACGGAAGGTAGTCGCATCATCCGTAAGTACGGTGCCCGTCAGAGAAGATTCACACTCAGGTCCGAAGCAGTAGTAGCCGCTTCGGGCTTTTCCATTTCTCGGTTGGGAAGAGGCGTTGGCCAACCGATTCCCACTCACCTGAGCGCGGCGTTACTCTGCATTCTCGCTCAGTGTCGCAACCAGGCGCTCAATGTCACTGCGTCGCCAAGCCGAGGCCCGAGGGCCTATCTTCACTGGCGCCGGATACCGGCCTGCCTGGATACCTACGTACCAGGTCGCCCTGGAAACGGGGATGATCGCCAGTACATCACGGATGCGCAAAAAAGATTCTGTTGTATGCATTACTCACTTCCTTCCCCAAATGTGAAGCCGAAAGATTTTCCTCGATACCTTTATGTATTCCTCTACCAAACGATAGGGGAGCATCGTTGGGTCCGGTGGCGTCCTCTGACGTCCGGCTGAGTATAGGAAGGCAAGGGTAGGATGATGGGGGCAATTGTGGAGAAAGTGCGTCAGTGCCCGAAAGATGCTTGTCCGGGTAAGCAACTGCTTGCGTAGCGAGTAGAGGGTGCGTACCAGGTGAGATGCAATCGAAACTCGCAACCTGGGTGCAGGAATTTGCAAAGGCAAGAATACTGTGCACAGGGCTGTACACAAGCAAAATCTGAGAACAGCGGGAATCTAGCCAGACAGTGAGTGTTGTCTGGAAATTGCCTTGAGAATCAAGGGTTTATTTAAGTGGTGCCCGGGGCCGGAATCGAACCGGCACGCCTTGCGGCGGGGGATTTTGAGTCCCCTGCGTCTACCAATTTCACCACCCGGGCAGGCTGGTCGCGGAGCCGTCCAGGCGACGGTCGCGGGTAAAGCGAAGACCGCGATTATATGCGGTCTGGGGAAAATTGTCAGGCAAGGGGCCGGCGCGGGGCGCGCCGGCCCGCGTGCTTACTTCTTTTCCGGCAGGAACCAGTTCATGACCAGCGCGCAGATGCCGCCGGTGGCCACGCCCGATTCCAGCACGCTTTTCACGGCGTGCGGCAGGTGCGACAGGATTTCCGGCACCTGCGACACGCCCAGGCCCAGGGCCAGCGACACGGCGATGATCAGCAGGGCGCGGCGGTCCAGGTGGATGCCGGCCAGGATGTTGATGCCCGAGGCGGCCACGGCGCCGAACATGACCATGGCGGCGCCGCCCAGCACGGGTTCGGGCACGGCCTGCAGCACGCCGGCGACGGCGGGGAACAGGCCCAGCAGGATCAGCATGCCGGCGATCCACACGCCGACGTGGCGGCTGGCGATGCCGGTCAGCTGGATGACGCCGTTGTTCTGGGCGAAGACCGAGCTGGGGAAGGTGTTGAAGACGCCGGCCAGCAGCGAGTTGGCGCCGTTGACCAGCACGCCGCCCTTGATGCGCTGCATCCACAGCGGGCCTTCGACCGGCTGCTTGGACACCTTGCTGGTGGCGGTGACGTCGCCGATGGCTTCGAGCGAGGTGACCAGGTAGATGATCAGCATCGGCACGAACAGCGCCCACGAGAAGCCCAGGCCGAAGTGCAGCGGCATCGGCACCTGGAACAGGGCGGCTTCGCGCGCGCCGGTGAAGTCCAGGCGGCCCATGTAGGCGGCGGCGATGTAGCCGACAGCCAGCGCCAGCACCAGCGCGGTGCTGCGGATCCACACCACCGGCACGCGGTTCAGCAGGATGATGGTGCCCAGCACCAGGCCCGACAGCGTCAGGTTCTCGGCGCTGGCGAAGGTGCCGTTGGCCATGGCGCCGTAGCCGCCGCCCATGCTGATGAGGCCGACCTTGATCAGCGTCAGGCCGATCAGCAGCACGACGATGCCGGTGACCAGCGGGGTGATGAGGCGCTTGACAAAGGGCAGGATGCGGCTGATGCCCATTTCGACGAAGGAGCCGGCGATGACGACGCCGAAGATCGCGGCCATCACGGCCTCGACCGGCGTGCCCTGCTTGACCATGACCGAGCCGCCGGCGATCAGCGGGCCGACGAAGTTGAAGCTGGTGCCTTGCACGATCAAGAGGCCCGCGCCCAGCGGACCGAAGCGCTTGCACTGCACGTAGGTGGCGATGCCGGAGATGACCAGCGACATTGACACGATCAGGGTGGTGTCGCGGCTGCTCACGCCCAGGGCCTGGCAGATCAGCAGGCCGGGGGTGACGATGGGCACCAGGATGGCCAGCAGGTGCTGCAGGGCGGCGACGAAGGCGACGGGGGCGGCGGGACGGTCGTCGGGGCCGTAGACCAGGTCGTGGCGGGGTTCGGCGTCGTCGGACGCGCCGTGGGAGGCAGGTTGGGTCAGGGAGGCGGGTTGCATGGCAGGGAGCCGGCCGGGGAGGGGTAGGGGAGGAAAGTGCGGCATTTTAGCGGGGAAGGCCCTCGGGCGCAGCGCGTCTGCCTGGGGCGGCGGCAGGGGGCTTGATAGAATCTTGGTCCGCCAACCAGGGGCCGCCGGCCCGGGAATCGATGCACAAGCGCACCCGAGGAATCCTGATCGTCCTGGTCTTGTTGACGGCCATCCTGCCGATGCTGCTGCTGTTCTGGCTGATTGATGGCGGCGACGATTTCGCGGCGATCGACCATGGCGAGTCCTACGGCAGCAGTATCTACAAGCGCTACCAGGGCGAGGTCTACGCGGCCGTGCCCAGCAACGGCTATTACCGGATGCGCGAGGCGGACCCGGCGGGTTTCGAGACCTTCGACACGGGCCGCTACGACGGCCGGCAGGCGGCGCGTGACGGCCGCCACGTGTATTGCGGCAACCTGGTGCTGCCGGGCATGCGGCCCGCATCGACGCGCTATCTGGGCAACAGTTATTTCAGCGACGGCTCGGCCACCTACTTTTGCGACTTCGCCTCCGAGCGCAATCTCGAACTGGGCCGGCTGGATGAACTCTGGCAGCGGATCCTGTACCGCGCCGGCAAGGGCGACAAGCCGCAGACCTACCTGTATCCGTTCCTGGCCCTGCCGGCCAGCGCGCAACCCTACCGGCCGCTGCTCGATCGCCAGTTGGCCACCGACGGCGCCCGCGTCTTTTACGAAGGCCGCGCAATGCCGCAGGCGGATCCGGCGCGGTTGCGTCGTATCGCCGCGATCCAGCGCGGCGAGACGCGGCCGGGCAACGACTTCTTTGCCGATGGCCGCCGGGTCTATTACCGCGAGACGCCGCTGCCGCTGTCGGACGATCCGGCGCTCTACACCTTCATGGTCGGCAATCTCCACAATCAGCCCTATCTGTTCGATCCGCGCGACGGCATGGTGTACCTGGGCGCGCTGGCCTTCGACCCGGCGCATGCGCCGTACCGGCTGCTGGACGAGGCCGGCGGCCATGTGCTCCATGCGCTGTTCGCCAGCAAGGATGGCGTCTATTTCTACAACAGCGAAAAGCGCGCGGTGGAGCGGGCGGGCGACGATCCGTTCGCGGCGGGCGGCTTCACGGCGCTGTCGCCCTACGTGTTCCGGGACGGCCGCCAGGTGCTGTTCTTCCAGAGCAAGGAAGTCTGGAACCGCTCGCGCGGGGGCGGCGGCCTGCTGTCCCGGTCCACCCTGATCCTGCGGCTCAAGGATGCGCCGGCGGGGCCATGGGCCAAGCTGGGCGATGTCTATCACGGCTTCGGTTCGGTCTGGCGCAATGGTGACGCGCTCTATTACCTGGACGAACTGGGGGCGACCCAACTGATCCACAGCCCGATATATCGCATCCTGGATCCGGCCGCGGCGGATTTCCTGCTGCGCTCCCAGGAGACCCGGCAGATCAAGGCGGATGACATCCGCAAGCTGGTGCGCGGCGGCAAGCTGGCGGCGCCCGAATCCGACGCGGTGCTGGAGGCCAAGACGCGTTATCGCAGCGGCATCTGGTCCCTTTTTGATTGAGGCCGGGGCGGCGGTCTGGGCTTGTTTGCGCGCGCGCGGCGGGGCGGGAGCCGTGGCCTTGTTGCCGGGCTGAGCGCGCTTTGGCCGCTTTCGCCCGTTTTCCCGCCGGGCGACTCCGCGCCGGTCGGCCGCACCGCGCGCCGGGCAGGCGCCAGGACGGCCGCCGCATCCCTGCGGGCCTTGAAATATTTCAGATGGCCCCCATCACAACAGGGTTTCCCGGAAAACGCCTGGGCCATGTGCCCCGCGGTCCGGCTTCCTTTTGTCCCTAATTTTCCGACTTTTCATACAACGATGAGCCAGAACGCCACGTCCGAAACCCTGGGATTCCAGGCCGAGGTGAAGCAACTGCTGCACCTGATGATCCATTCGCTGTACAGCAACAAGGAAATCTTCCTGCGCGAGCTGGTGTCGAACGCATCCGACGCCTGCGACAAGCTGCGCTTCGAGGCCATCGACAACCCGGCGCTGCTGGAAGGCGATGGCGAGCTGGCCATCACCGTCAGCTATGACAAGGATGCGCGCACGATCACCATCTCCGACAACGGCATCGGCCTGTCGCGCGAAGAGGCCGTGGCCAACCTGGGCACCATCGCCCGTTCCGGCACGCGCGAGTTCTTCTCGCAGCTGACCGGCGACAAGCAGAAGGATGCGCAACTGATCGGCCAGTTCGGCGTGGGCTTCTATTCCTCGTTCATCGTGGCCGACAAGGTCACGGTGGTCAGCCGCCGCGCCGGCGCCACCGACGCCATCCGCTGGGAGTCCGACGGCCAGGGCGAATTCACCATCGCCGCCGCCGACAAGGCCACGCGCGGCACCGACGTCACGCTGCACCTGCGCGCCGACGAAGACGAGCTGCTCAACGGCTGGAAGCTGCGCGAGATCCTGCGCCGCTACTCCGACCACATCTCGCTGCCGATCCGCATGGCCAAGGAAGAGTGGGATTCGGAAAAGGGCGAGCAGGTCAAGAAGGACGAACTCGAAACGGTCAACCAGGCCAACGCGCTGTGGGCCCGCAACAAGGCGGATGTGACCGAGGAACAGTACCGCGAGTTCTACAAGACGGTGTCGCACGACTACGACGACCCGCTCGCCTGGACCCACAACCGCGTCGAAGGCCGCAGCGAATACACCCAGCTGCTGTACGTGCCCAAGCACGCGCCGATGGACCTGTGGGACCGTGACGGCCGCCGCGGCGTCAAGCTGTACGTCAAGCGTGTCTTCATCATGGACGACGCCGACCAGCTGCTGCCGTCGTACCTGCGCTTCGTGCGCGGCGTGATCGACTCGGCCGACCTGCCGCTGAACGTGTCGCGCGAGATCCTGCAGGAAAGCCGCGACGTGCGCGCCATCCGCGAAGGTTCGGCCAAGCGCATCCTGTCGCTGCTGGAAGACCTGGCCGAGAACAAGCCGGAAGACTACGCCACGTTCTGGTCGGAATTCGGCCAGGTGCTCAAGGAAGGCGCGGGCGAAGACCACGCCAACCTGGAACGCATCGCCAGGCTGATGCGCTTTGCCTCGACGCACACCGGCGACCAGGCCCAGACCGTGTCGTTCGCCGACTACGTGGGCCGCATGAAGGAAGGCCAGGACAAGATCTACTACGTCACGGCCGACACCTTCGCCGCCGCCAGCAACAGCCCGCACCTGGAGATCTTCCGCAAGAAGGGCATCGAGGTGCTGCTGCTGTCCGACCGCGTCGACGAATGGATGCTGTCGTACCTGCGTGAGTTCGACGGCAAGTCGCTGGTCTCGGTGGCCAAGGGCGGCCTCGACCTGGCCGAGCTGGCCGACGAGGAAGAAAAGAAGCACCAGGCCGAAGTGGCCGAGGACTTCAAGCCGCTGGTCGAGCGCCTGCAGAAGACCCTGGAAGACCAGGTCAAGGAAGTGCGCGTCACGCTGCGCCTGGTGGATTCGCCGGCGTGCGTGGTGGTGGGCCAGAACGAACTCAGCCCGCACCTGCTGCGCATGCTGAAGGCCGCCGGCCAGGAAGCGCCCAACGTCAAGCCGATGCTGGAAATCAACCCGGAACACCCGCTGCTGGCCCGCATCCGCGCCGCCGACGACGGCGAGTTCGACCAGTGGGCCCGCCTGCTGCTCGATCAGGCCCTGCTGGCCGAAGGCGCGCAGATCGCCGACCCGGCGGCGTTTGTGAAGCGGCTGAATGCGCTGCTGCTGAAGTAAGCGCGGCGGTACGAAGGCAGGAAAAGGGCGCCCGCGAGGGCGCCTTTTCATTGGCCAGGACGGGACTTCCCGTACGGTAATTCGGAGAGTCCCATGCCCTCGCCACCTTCCGCCGATGCGGCGGCCACCGTCATCCACACCTCTGCCGAACTCGGTGAACTGGTGAAGGAGGTGCGCCGCGCGCAAGGGTTGCTGCAAACAGACCTGGCCGGCTTGTCCGGCACCGGCAATCGCTTCGTGGTGGACCTGGAGCGGGGCAAGCCGACGCTGCAGTTGCAGAAGGTGCTCGACATGCTGGACCTGCTGGGCCTGGAAGTGCGGGTTGGTCCCAAGCGCGTGGGCCGGCCATGAGCATCGACGCGCTCGATCTTTACCAGGCGGATCGCAAGGTCGGCCGCCTGTTCGACGAACGGCCCCTGCGTTTCGTCTATGACGACGCCTGGCTGGGATGGCCCGCGGCGCATGCCATCGCGCAATTTCGCGTTCACCGTGGGGGGCGAGTCCAGGCCCGGCCACATCGGCCGCGGACACCTGGATGCCATGGCCCGGGAGCTGGGCTTCAGTCCCCGCTATGTCGCTGGCGTGGCGCAGGCGCTGGTGACGGCACTGCCGCCGGCGCTGGAAACGGTGCAGGCCGACCTGGCGCGGCAGGCTACGGCGGGGACGGAAAGCACGCTGATCGAGCGTCTGGGCCAGTGGATCCGGGCCAATACCCGCAAACTCGCCAAGCGCTGGGAATTGCCGGGCTGATCCTGCCCGCTTCCTGGAAACCCCACGTCATTCATGACTCCAGGTCAAAAGTCTTTCCCCGTTTTGTCGCTTTTTCCGTAAGGGTATACCCGTCATACTGGCCGCCTGTCTTCCGATCAGACGCGCCCCATGCGCCCGGCCTTTGCCGCGACGCCTCTGGATTCCCTGGTCGGCGCATCCAACCAAGGAACCCGTATGTCCTCCCATGAAACCCCGCCGGTGAAAGCCGGCCTGCCCTTGCTGGCATTGGCCGTCGGCGCCTTCGGCATCGGCGTCACCGAATTCTCGCCCATGGGCCTGCTGCCCGTGATCGCCGACGGCGTGGGGGTATCCATCCCCAGCGCCGGGATGCTGATCAGCGCGTATGCGATCGGCGTGATGGTCGGCGCGCCGCTGATGACGCTGGCGCTGTCGCGCTGGTCGCGCCGCAAGGCGTTGATCGTGCTGATGGCGATCTTCACGCTCGGCAACCTGTTGTCGGCGCTGTCGCCCAACTACACCACGCTGCTGCTGGCGCGTCTGGTGACCAGCCTGAACCATGGCGCCTTCTTCGGTCTGGGCTCGCTGGTGGCCGCCAGCGTGGTGCCGCGCCACAAGCAGGCCAGCGCGGTGGCAACCATGTTCCTGGGGCTGACCATCGCCAACGTCGGCGGCGTGCCGGCGGCGACCTGGCTGGGCCAGGTGATCGGCTGGCGCATGTCGTTCGCCGCGACCTCGGTGCTCGGCCTGGTGGCGATGCTGTCACTGTGGTTCGCGCTGCCGGCGGGCGAAGCCGGGCGGCGCCCGGACATCCGTCACGAACTGGCGGTGCTCAAGACCCCGGTGGTGCTGGTGGCGCTGTTGACCACCGTGCTGGGCGCGGGCGCGATGTTCACGCTGTACACCTACGTGGCGCCGACGCTGGCCGAACTGACCGGCGCGTCGCCCCACTTCGTGACCGCGATGCTGGTGCTGATCGGCATCGGCTTCACCGTCGGCAACACCGCCGGCGGCCGCTTCGCTGACCGCTCGCTGGATGGCAGCCTGATCGCCTTCCTGGTGCTGGTGATCGCCGATCTGCTGGCGTTCCCGTGGCTGGCGCAGACCCCGGTGGGCGCCGCGATCGGCCTGTTGATCTTCGGCTTCGGCACCTTCGCCGTGGTGCCGCCCCTGCAGATGCGCGTGATGCGCGCCGCTACCGACGCGCCCGGTCTGGCCTCGTCGGTGAACGTGGGCGCGTTCAACCTGGGCAATGCGGTAGGCGCGGCCGCCGGTGGCGGCGTGATCTCGGCCGGGATGGGCTATGCCGCGGTGCCGATTGCGGGCGCAATCATCGCCGCGGCGGGGCTTGTGCTGGTGCTGTGGCAGCGCGCCGCCAACCAGCGCCAGCGCAAGCTGGCGGTGCAGGGCTGCTGAGCGTGAAGCGGGGCGACATCGCGATTCGTCCCGTCAGAACTCGAACGTCGCGCCCAGCTCGTAGGTGCGACCCGGCGCCAGCAGCACCTGGCTGGTGGCGCGGCCGCCGTAGTAGGCGTAGAGCTTGTCGGTCAGGTTGCGCACGCGGAAGGTGATCAGCGCCGGCCGGATGCGGTAGCTGATCGCCGCGTCCACCGTGGTGTGGCTGTTGATGCGGATCTGGTTGGCGTTGTCGGTGTAGATCTTGCCGGTGTGGTTCAGGCCGACGAACAGGTCCATCGGCACCTCCTTCAAGCGGTAGGTGGCGTACAGGTTGGCGACTCGCTCGGGCACGTTGGGCGGGGTGTTGCCCACGCGCGAGGTGCCGTCGGCCTCGGTCAGTGAATCGAAGCGTGCGTTCAGCGCGGCGACGTTGCCTGACAGGGTCAGCTGCGGCGTGATGCGCCAGTCGGCCGACAGTTCCACGCCGCGCGAAGACTGGCGGCCGTTGTTGACCGTCACGCGCGGGTCGTTGGCGTCGCGCGTCAGCACGTTCTCCAGTTTGATGTGATAGACCGCCGCGGTCCATTCGACGTCGCCCAGGCTCTGCTTGAAGCCGGCCTCCCATTGTTCTCCCTTGGCCAGGGGGAACGAGGCGTTGGACTGCGACAGCAGGAACAGCGAGCCGACCGGGATGGTGGCGTTGGTGTATTGCGCGTAGACCGAGGACGCCGGCGTCAGGTCATACACCGTGCCCAGGCGCATGGAGTTGGCGCCGTAGCGGGTGCCGAAGGCGGTGTGGGTGCCGGCGTTCAGGTCGGTGATGCTGCGCTCGACGCGGATGCGGTCGTAGCGGTAGCCGCCCACCACGGTCCAGCGATCGGTCAGCTTGAGCGAGTCTTCCAGGAACAGCGCGGCGCCGCGCACGTCGGTGGTGTAGTCGGTGCGGTTGCCGGCGCCGCTCATCAGGGCGGGGTCGTCGTTGTAGTAGCCCACGTCCGGGTTCCACAGCGACACGCGCAGGGCGTCGGCGGTGCTGGCGGCCCGGTTCGAGAAGCGCCGTTCGCTGTCCAGGGTGGTCTTGCTGAGTTCCCCGCCGATGACGAACTTGTTCGACAGGCCGCCGAGGGTGCCGTTGTGGGTCGCGTCGAAGCGGTCGATCAGGTAGCGCTGGTGGTGCGTGATGATGGTCTGGTCGCGGTTGATCGAGCCGGGCGCACTGAAGGTGGCCGACTCCGAGTTCTTCCACAGCCGGTCGACCTTGTTCATTGCCAGCTCATTGCGCAGCGTCCACGATGGCGTCAGCTGGTGGGTAACCCGTGCCCGCACCCAATAGGCCTCGGCCTCGTTGCGATCGTCGAGCACGTTGTAGTTCTTGCCGGCCAGCGCGCGGTCCAGGACGCGGCCATCGGGCGTGCTGACCACGCCGGTGGGGTCCTTGGCCAGTTCGCGCGGAATCAGCGGCGTGCCCCAATAGGCATGGCCGGTGTCGCGCGAGTAGTCGAACGACAGGTCCAGGCGGGTGGCGGGCGCGACGTCAAAAGCCACGCCGGTGGTCAGGTGGTCCAGCTTGTTGCTGTTGCGGGCGATGGTGCCGACGCGGCTGTCGTTGTGGCTGTAGTCGATGCGGTAGGCGCCGGTCTCGCCGAAATTGTCGCCCAGGCCAATGCCGGTGCGCGTGCTGCCATAGCTGCCATACGAGAACATTGCTTCGCGCGAGGGGTTGTCGCGGTCGGGGCGCTTGGTCTGGAAGTTGACGATGCCGCCGATGGCGCTGTCGCCCTGCAGCACCGAGGCCGGGCCTTTCAGGACCTCGATGCGCTCGTAGTTCCAGGTGTCCTCGACCCGGTTGGTCGAGCCGGCGCCCGACATGCGCAGGCCGTCGTACAGATACAGGATGTCGGTGAAGCCGCGCGAGGTCAACGTGGTGGGCGAGGACGGCGGGCCGCCGCCGGCCAGCCCGGTGGCGCCGCGCAGCGCTTCGCTGAGGGTGGCGGCGCCGCGTTCGCGCATGGCCTGCTGCGACACGATCTCGACCGAGGCGGGCGTTTCGCGCAGGGTCAGGCCCAGGCGCGAGGCGCTGCTGCTGCGGCTGTCCAGATGCAGGCTGTCCGCGTCGCTGGCGGCCTCCACGCGGATGCTGGGCAGTTCGGCCTCGCGCGCCTGGGCCTCTTGGGCCTGGACGTTGGGCACGGCGGTGCAAGCCGCGAGCGCGGCGGTGGATACGACTCTTCTCATGACGCTTTCCCGAAACTCGATGGGGGTGAAAAACCTGTGTCTAGACCACGCGATAGCGGCGCAGGCGCCAGCCGGCCAGCGCCAGCAGCAGCGCGGCGGGCGCCAGCAGCTGCAGCAGGGCGCGCAGGGCACGGCCGCGGACGGCGGCGGGGTCCTCTTCCTGCCACTGGAAGACCGGCATGCCGGGGAAGTCCTCGGGCGTGATGGCGCGGCTGGCCTCGATGCGGGGCAGGAAGAAATCCTTCCAGGCCCGGTGATAGGCATCGATCTGACGCATGAAGTGCGCGTGGCGGCGCTGCCCCGTGCCCGCCAGCGCGGTGATGCCTTCATAGGCCACCGCCGCCGGCGACAGCACGCTGTACCGGGCGACCAGCGCCTGCTGGCGCGCCATCTGCGCGTCGAAGCGATCCAGCTCGGGTTGCATCGCCGCGTCCACCTGGCGCTCGACCCGCGCATGGCCCAGCGGGCGGCCGGTGATTTCCAGGTGGCCGTCGCGCGGGATCAGCGCGTCGGGTCTGTCCATGTGCCCATAGTCGGTCGACAGCAGGGCGGCGTTGTCGCGCATGGCCAGCGCCGTGGCCACGCGGGTGCGCGTGGCCAGCTCGGCGCGCGACGGCGCCGGACTGGCATAGGCCGCCACCAGGTTCAGGATCACCGGCACCACCAGCACCAGCAGGACCCAGCCGACCATCAGGATCATGGCGTTGGCGGCCGAGGACTTGCCGTAGGCATTGACCGCCACCACGGCCGCGAACCAGAACAGCGCGTAGGCGCCCACCAGCAGCGCCCACCACAGCGTGGCGCTGGCGGCCTGCAAGGCCTGGGGGCGGGCGATCAGCAGCGCCACCACCGGCAGCAGGACGGCCGCGCCGAGCAGCACCGCCGCGCGCAGGACGATCTTGCCGCTGACCAGCGTCAGCAGCGACAGCGGCTGCGACAGCAGCAGGCGCAGCGTGCCGTCTTCTTTTTCGCCGGACAGCAGGTTGTGACCGAGCGCGAAGATCAGCAGCGGCAGCAGGTAGACCACCACGAACGCCAGGTCAAAGTGTCCGCTGAGCAGGTGCCAGGGATTTTCGATGTCGTTGTTGTGGATGAAGTTGACCTTGCTGTCGTAGGTCACCTTGAACTGCGAAGGGAACAGGTCGGTCTGGCCCAGCGCCACGGGGGCCAGCGGCACGCTGGGCATGATGGCGTAGTGCGCGCCCAGGCCGCCGCCCATGTTGGCGGGGCTGGCCGGGTTGCCGAACGGCGTCGGGGTTTCGCTGCCGTCCATGATGCGCTTTAGCTGGGCCAGCTGGCTGGCGCGGTTCTGCGCATCGGCGCGCGCCAGCGCGGCCTGGGCCTCGTCGCGCAGCGAGGTCTGCAGCAGGCCGTTGAAGACGGCATAGCCCACCAGCAGCAGGAACAGCAGGCCGCACAGCCACAGCGCGCGCTCGCGCGTCAGCAGGCGGAGTTCGTGCCGCAGGACCATCCCGAAGCGGCGAAATTGCGTATCGTGCACCAGGGGTCTCCTACAGGGCGGTCTGGCGGGCCACGGCGCGCCAGGCAAAAAGCAGGCTCAGCAGCAGCGCGGCGCCCAGCATCAACAGGCTCAGGCGCGCCTGGTGCAAGGCCCAGCCGGCCTCGGGCGGCTGGTAGCGGAATGGCGGCACGCGGGCCCACAGCGACGGGCTGGCCTGATATGAGAAGTGCTGGTGTTCCAGCGTGTCGGCGTGCGCCACCAGGTCGGCGCTGACAATGTCCTGGATCACGCGGCGCTGTTGCTCGGCGGCGGTGGTGAAATCGCGGTGATGGGCGAAGTCGGTGCCGGCCATGGCGGCCGACAGCGCGCGCACCGCCAGCAGCGGCATGAGCCAGCCGGCCGATTCCTGCACGGTCTGCTGCCGTTCCCAGGTGTCCCACAGGCGGCCGAAATGGCGGTCGTAGACGGCATAGCTGGATTGGTCGTCCAGCTTGAGCGCCAGGCCCCATTTGTTCAGCGGCACGTCGCGGCTCCAGCGTTCGGTGGTGCCGAAGGCCTGCATCCAGACGCGGTCGGAGGTGGCCTTGAGGTCGTCCTGCAAGGCCTGGTTGAATTCGAGGCGCGTGGGGCTGGGATACAGGCCGCGCGACAGCTCGGCCATGACGCGCGGCGCGATGACGGTATTGGCGATCCACAGCGCCAGCAACACCGTGATCGCCACGCGCGACGAGCGCGCCGTCGCCGACACCCCCAGCGTGACGAAGATGAAGGCCGCCAGGTACATCGCATAGCCACCCGCCAGGACGCCGAACCGCAGCAGCGCGTCGAGCCGTCCTCCCGCCAGCCACACCACGGCAATGGCGACCAGCGCGGCGGGCGCCAGCAGCAGGCCGAGGCTCATGGCCAGGGCCGTGGCCTTGCCCCACAGCAGCCGCCAGGGCGCGACGCCCAGGCTCAGGGTCTGGCGCAGGATGCCTTGCTCGCGTTCGCCCGAAAATGCGTTGAAGCCCAGCACGATCACCAGCAGCGGTCCCAGCGCCTGCAGGATCCACGCCGCGGACAGGTCGCCGAAGCGTTGCAGTCCCGTGGCATCCTGCGCCGGCCGGAATTTGACTTCGCTCTGCCGGTGCGCTTGCAGCCACACCGTGCTGCCGATGTACGGATTGATGCCGGGGTCCAGCAGCGCCAGCGTGGTGTCCGGCTTGAAGACGTGCATGCCCTGGTGCGCGGCGTCGTGCGGGTGGCGCGCGCCCTGGCGCAGCCAGTCGCTGTAGTCGGTGTTCTGGGCGGCCGCCTGTTCGGCCCGCGCTTCCTGCTGATGCAGGTAGCCGACGGCCAGGGCTGTCATCAACAGCACCGCGACGATGCCGCCGGCCCAGTAGAGCCGGCCGTCGCGCAGGCGTTCGCGCAGGTCCTTGAGAGCGATCAGGAGGATCATGCCTCTGTCCTCATGTGCGTCAGGTAGAGGGCCTGCAGGTCGAGGTCGCCGAGCTGGCGGGCGTCCAGGTTTTCGACCAGGCGCCCGCGTTTCATGATGCCGATGCGGGTGGCGGTCTGGCGCGCATGGAACAGGTCGTGCGTGGTGGCGAGAATGGCGACGCCGCGCTCGGCGGCGCGTTGCAGCAGGCGCGTGAACTCCGCGGCGGCGGAGGGATCCAGGCCCGAGGTCGGCTCATCGAGCAGCAGCGCGCGGGCATTCTTGGCCAGCGCCACGGCGATCCACACCTTCTGGCGCATGCCCTTGGAATAGGCGGCCACCCGCTTGTCCGCGGCGGCCTGGTCCAGTCCGACCTCGGCCAGCAGTTCCAGCAGCCGGGCCCGTGGCGGCGCTTCCCCCAGCGCCAGCGCCGCGAAGTAGCGCAGGTTTTCCAGCCCGGTCAGGGTGCCGTACAGATTGACCTGTTCCGGGATGTACGCCACGTGGCGCTTGCTGGCCAGCGGCTCGCGCGCCACGTCCAGCCCATGGATCAGGGCCTGGCCGCCGTCGGGCGCGATGAAGTTCAGGAACAGGTTGATGGTGGTGGTCTTGCCGGCGCCATTGGCGCCCAGCAGGCAATAGATTTCGCCAGGCTCGATGCGCAGGTTCAGCGGGTGGAGGGCGATCTGGTCGCCGTAGCGTTTGGTCAGGCCGATGGCTTCGAGCACTGCAAATCCTTCTTCGTCCGAAGATGCCGGAAATTCAAGGGAGGGGGTGGGGGAGCGGGGGCGCCGGCGCGGGGCTTCCGATCCATTGGGAATTTCTATCGTTGGGGATGATATAACATAACGTGATTATATTGCCATTCCTCGCGCGGAACTCTGGCAAAAACAACGACCCAAAGCAGAAGGGCGCCCACGTGGGCGCCCTTCGTCATTGCGGCAGCGGTGCGCGCCGGTCAGGCCTCGATCCGCTCCACCTTGCCCACCAGCAGGATGTACGACAGCGCGCCCAGCAGCGCCAGCGACGACACATACACGATGGCCGGCGCGAAGCTGTCCTTCGACACCAGGAAGCCGATCACGATCGGCGTGCAGATCGACGACAGGTTGCCCACGAAGTTGAACACCCCGCCGGTCAGCCCCAGCAGCCGCACCGGCGCCAGCGCCGACACCAGCGACCAGGTGATCGACGCCAGGCCGTTGCCGAAAAACGCCACCGCCAGGAAGAAGATCACCCATGGCGTCGAGTCGGTGAAGTTGGCGCCGATCATCGACGTCGAGATCAGCAGCCCCAGGATGATCGGCAGCTTGCGCGCCAGGCCCACGGTGGCGCCGCGGCGGATCAGGAAGTCCGACAGCACCCCCGAGCACAGCACGCCGATGAACGCCGCCAGGAACGGCACCGACGCCAGGAAGCCCGACTTGATGAAGTCCATGCCGCGGTACTTCACCAGATAGGTGGGGAACCACGTCAGGAAGAACCACAGCGTCGAGGTCAGGCAGAACTGGCCCAGGTACACGCCCCACAGCTTGCGCTGGCTCATCACCAGGCCCAGGTCGTTCCAGTTGAAGGGGGCCTTCTTCTCGGTCACACGCTTGTCCAGGTCCACGACGCCGCCGCCTTGCTGGATCAGCTCGATTTCGGCCGCATTGGCGCCCTTGAACTGACGCGGTTCACGGTAGATCAGGTACCACAGCACGCCCCAGACGATGCCCAGCAGGCCGGTGCTGACGAACACCATGTGCCAGCCGTAGTGATGCTGCAGCCAGGCCAGCACCGGCGTCAGGAACGCCAGGCCGACGAACTGGCCCGAGGTGTAGAAGCCGATGGCGGTGGCCCGTTCCTTTTCCGGAAACCAGGTCGTGACGACGCGGTTGTTGATCGGATAGGCGGGCGCTTCCAGCGCGCCCACGGCCAGGCGCAGCACGAACAGGATCACGAAACTGCCGGCAAACCCCATGAAGAACGTCGCCGCCGACCACAGGATCAGCGCGGCCGCGTACAGCACGCGCGGCGACACGCGGTCCACCAGCCAGCCGCCGGGGATCTGCATGGCGGCGTAGGTCCAGCCGAAGGCCGACAGGATCAGGCCTTCGTGCACCGTGTCCAGGCCGAACTCGTCCTTGAGCGCGGGCGCGGCGATGGACAGGTTGCTGCGGTCCAGGTAGTTGATGACGACGGTGATGAACAGCATCACCATGATGAGATAGCGGCTGCGCGTCGGCCGCTGGGCGCTTTGCAGGCCCGGGTGGGTGGCGGTGGTCAAGGGGGTCTCCTCTTTCGCTTTTTTCTACCGGCTTACCACTCGGCGAAGCTGCCGTCGGCGTGGCGCCAGATGGGGTTGCGCCAGCGATGGCCCACCGCCGCGCGTTCTTTCACGTATTCCTCGTTGACCTCGATGCCCAGGCCGGGGCCCTGCGGAATCGCGACCATGCCGTTCTCGTAGGCGAACACTTCGCGGTTGCTGACGTAGTCCAGCAAGTCGTTGGCGGCGTTGTAGTGGATGCCCAGGCTCTGTTCCTGGATGAAGGCGTTGTAGCAACCGGCGTCGATCTGCAGGCAGGTGGCCAGCGCGATCGGGCCCAGCGGGCAGTGCAGCGCCAGCGCCACGTCGTAGGCCTCGGCCATGGCGGCGATCTTGCGCGTTTCGGTGATGCCGCCGGCGTGCGACGGATCGGGCTGGATAATGTCGACGTAGCCGTCGGCCAGCACGCGCTTGAAGTCCCAGCGCGAGAACAGGCGCTCGCCCAGCGCGATCGGCGTGGACGTCAGCGGCGCCAGTTCCTTCAGCGCCTCGTAGTGTTCGCTCAGCACCGGCTCTTCGATGAACATCAGCTTGAACGGGTCCAGTTCCTTCATCAGCACCTTGGCCATCGGCTTGTGCACGCGGCCGTGGAAGTCGACGCCGATGCCGACGTTGGGGCCGACCGCATCGCGCACGGCGGCCACGTTCTCCAGGCACTTCTCGACCTTGTCGAACGAATCGATGTACTGCAGTTCCTCGGTGCCGTTCATCTTGACGGCCGTGAAGCCGCGCTCGACCGCGCCCTTGGCGGCCGCGGCGGTATCGGCCGGCCGGTCGCCGCCGATCCACGAATACACGCGGATGCGGTCACGCACGTTGCCGCCCAGCAGTTGCGACACCGGCACGCCCAGGTCCTTGCCCTTGATGTCCCACAGCGCCTGGTCGATGCCGGCCAGCGCGCTCATGTGGATGGCGCCGCCGCGGTAGAAGCCGCCGCGATACAGCACGGTCCAGTGGTCCTCGATGTTGCGCGGGTCTTTGCCGATCAGGTAGTCCGACAGTTCCTCGACGGCGGCGGCCACGGAATGAGCGCGGCCTTCCACCACGGGTTCACCCCAACCGACGATGCCGGCGTCGGTCTCGATCTTCAGGAAGCACCACCGCGGCGGCACGATGTAGGTAGTGAGCTTGGTGATCTTCATGCTTGGGTCTCCTGGGCGGGATAGGCGCGTTGCCAGGCGGCGATGAAAGCGCGCGCGTTCTGGCCGACTTCGGTGGCCGACAGGCCGGGTTTGTACAAGGCGGAGCCCAGGCCGAAGCCGCTGGCGCCCGCCTGCGCGTAAGTGGAAAGGTTGTCGGGGGTGATGCCGCCCACCGGCACCAGCGCGATCGGCGGGCGCATCACCGCGCGCCAGGCCTTGAGCACGGCCGGGCCGAGCTGTTCGGCAGGGAACATCTTGAGCACGTCGGCGCCGGCGGCCAGCGCGGCGAAGGCTTCGGTCGGCGTGGCCACGCCGGGGCACGAGGCCAGGCCGGCGGCCTTGGCCGCGCGCACCACGGCCAGGTCGCTGTGCGGCATGACGATCAGCTCGCCGCCGGCGTCCTTGATGCGGGCCACGTCATCGGGGTTCAGCACCGTGCCGGCGCCCACCAGGCAGTCGGCTGGCAGCGCGTCGCGCATGGCGCGGATGCTCGCCAGCGGTTCCGGCGAATTCAGCGGCACCTCGATCAGGCGAAAGCCCGCCTCGTACAGCGCTTGCGCGACGGGCACGGCCTCGGCGGGCGTGATGCCGCGCAGGATGGCGATCAGGCCGCAATGGGCCATGGCGGTTTGCAGTCCGGTATGGGTCATGATGTGGTCTCGGAAGAAGAGGGGACGGGCACCAGTCCGGCGGAAACCGCCAGGTGCCACAGGCCGCGTTCGGTGGCGTGTTGCGCCAGTCGCGGCGTGCCCAGGCCGTAGTGCCGCAGCGCCAGGATGTAGCGCTGGCACAGCGCGTCGTCGCCGCACACCACGATGCGCGGCAGCTCGCCCTGCAGCCGCAGCATGTCGGCCAGCGCGGAAATCTCATGGCCGATCAGCAGGCCCGACAGGTAATCGGCCTGCGACACGCCGGCCAGTTCGCCGGTCAGCCCCAGCGCGCGGGTGCTGAAGATCGTCGACAGCACGCCGGCGCGGCCGGCCGGCACGCCAGCCACCTTCAGGCCGCGCTCGAAGGCCGCCATGTCGGAGGTCGGCGCCTCGATCATGGTGCGGCCCAGGATGGTGTGGCCGCGCAGCGCGGCGTAAACCTCGCCGGTCATGAAGGTGTCGAAATGCGTGACCTGGCCGCGACGCGCGTTGACCCATTTCGAATGGGTGCCGGGCAAGCCGATCAGCACGCTGTCGGCGGGGTCGTCGGCCTGGTCGAACAGCACGCCGAAGACCTGCGTTTCTTCGCCGCGCATGACGTTGGGCAGGCCATGTCGCTGGATCAGGCCCGGCACGATGTGCACGGGCGTGGCGCCGTTGCGCTCGACGCGGGTCAGCAGGGTGCCGATGCGTTCAAGGTCCACCGGCACGTCCAGGTAGGCGGCTTCCCGCCAGCCTTGCGCGCTGCCGACCATGCCGCAAGCGATCACGGGAAGATGGGGCTCTGCCCGCAGCCAGTCGCCGCAGGCCTGCTCGAACGCCAGTTCGAAGCCCGATTGGCCGCTGGGCGTGGCCGCGCCGTCCTGCAAGGGTTGCGGCAGGCGCATGATGCCCCACGGCAGATGGCGGGTATCCAGCGTGCGGCCGGCGCCATCGAGGCGGTAGGCGCGCAACGAAGAGGTGCCCCAGTCCAGCGCTATGAGAGCCGCGCGGGCAGGCGATCCGGTTGTCATCAGAATCTGTCTCGTCTCGGGCCGGCGGCGCGCTGGGCGCGCGGGCGCGCGCATTCGCGGCGTACGCGGCAGTCAGGGGCTGGCCAGCCTTGTTGTCGTCAGGCCCGCGACGGCGCCGGGGCGGCGGCGGACGGGCTGGGAAAAATTCTAGATCAGCGCTTGAAAAATCTCAAAATATAGAATTAAATCCCATATATAGGGAAAAACAGCGAGTGGCAAAAATTCCCCATGCCGCGGCTTTGCGCAGCCAATCCGGCCGCTTGCCGCTTGCCGCTTGCCGCTTGCCGCTTGCCGCTTGCCGCTTGCCCCTGGCCGTCTGCCGCGTAATACCGCTTGCCATGCCCTCCCGCCGGTCTTCGCCGCCCGGTCCACGTTTCGATTCACACTCCTTTCTCATGTCCGATTCCTCGCCCGCCTCTCCCGCCTACGATCCCGACGCCGCGGCGCCCGCCGGCACGCAGACCCTGATGCGCGGGCTGGGCGTGATCCAGGCCGTCGCCTCCGGCGCGCGCGACCTCAAGGACATCTGCGCCCACATCGGCGTGGCGCGCAGCACCACGCACAGGCTCGCCAGTTGCCTGGTGCAGGAGCGCTACCTGCGCTCGCTTCCCGGCGTCGGCTACGTGCTGGGCCCCAAGCTGATCGAACTCGGCTTCCAGGCGCGCGAAGCCTTTCCCATGGCGACGTTGGCGCGTCCGTACCTGGACGGCCTGGCCGCCGAGACCGGCGACACCATCCATCTGGCGGTGCGCGACAACGACGAAGTGCTGTACCTGGAAAAGATCCCCGGCAAGAAGGGACTGGAGATGCGCTCGCGCGTCGGCCACCGCATGCCATTGGCCGCCACCGGCGTCGGCAAGGCGCTTCTGCTGGACGCCGACGAGCCGCAATGGAAGGCGTTGCACCGCGTCGGCGCGCCGGTGTCCTCGCGCGCGCCGGGCGGCCGCCAGACCTGGGAAGCCTTCCGCGACCGCATGCGCGACTACGCCGCCAACGGCTACGCCTTCGACCTGGAAGACAACGAACCCTCGATCCGCTGCGTGGCGGCGCCGGTGCGCGACGCGTCCAGCGGCATCGTCGCCGCCATCAGCGTGTCCAGCACGGTGCCGTACATGTCGTTGGAACGCATGAACGAGATGGTCGACGTGGTGAAGGACGCGGCGGCGCGCATCTCCGCCGAGCTGGGCTGGAAGGTGCAGGGCGGGCCCGCCAAGACGCGCGACGCCGGCACATAACGCGTCGCGCTGGCAAAAAAAGGGCGACCTCGGCGCATGGCGCGGGCCGTCCGCCGGCACCGCCGGCGTCGGTCAAATCTCCGACCAATCCATATGCCGCCGCGACCGGCGGGGCGGCCTATCGGTGCTAGTCTCTTGCTCAATCATCAATGACGCTCATCACGATTGAGTAGACCCCTGGCGACGAGCAAGTGGCGCCCCAACCTGATGTCGAGCGCCTGTATGCCGCCCATGCCGAGCGGCTGCGCCGTTACCTGTTCCTGAAAACCGGCGAAGCCGAACTCAGCGCCGATCTGGTGCAGGACTGCTTCGCGCGGCTCCTGGCCCACCACGAAGACCTCCCGCCGGACGACAGCGCGCTGGCCTACCTCTACGCCATCGTCAATCGCCTGCTCATCGACCATCGCCGCAATCACCATCAATCCCGCACCGACATGGCGGCGGACGACCTGCTGGAAGGCGTGCGCGATCCGCGCGCCGCGCCCGACGTGCATGCGCACGTGCGCCGGCAACTGGCGCGTCTGGCCGCGACGCTGGCCGAACTGCCGCCGCGCACGCGGCAGATTTTCAGGCTCTGCCGCGTCGAGGGCCTGAGCCATGCGGAGGCCGCGCGCTATCTGGATATCTCGCCCAGTTCGGTGCAGAAGCACTTGGCCATGGCCCTTGAACTGATGCGTGAACGCCTGGGGCGCGATCCGTGAGCCTGCGCAATGAACGTGCGCTCTGGCCACTTTTTTTACTGTCTTTCGCGTCTGGCCCGTTATCCCTTTCATGAAGATCCCATCACGTATCCATCGCGAACGACGCCTGCGTCGCCAGGCCAGTCTGTGGGCCGTGCGCCTGGAGGCCGGCGCGCTCACCCGGGCTGAACGACGCCGCCTCGATCATTGGCTGGCGCGCGACGCGCGCCACGGCCCGGCCCTGGCCGATGCCGAAATGACCTGGGCCCTGGCCGGCGCCTGCCGCGATGCGCCCTTGCTCGCGCAGCCGGCGCCGACGGCGCGGCGCTTCTCCTGGCGTGCCTGTGCCGAGGCATGGTGCCAAGCGCATCTCATGGCGCCCCGACGGCGCGCGTTGGCGCTGGCATGCGCCGCTTTGGTCGTCGCCGGCACGATCAATGGGCCGGACCTCATCGAACCCTGGTTGGTCGACTATCGCACCGACGTCGGCGAAATCCGCTCCCTGGCGTTGCCGGATGGCAGCCGCGTATTGCTGGGCAGCAACAGCGCGCTCGATGTGGCATACGACGCCTCGAACCGCCGGGTGCGCCTGCTGCGCGGCGAAGCGGTGTTCTTGCCGGCGCCCACGGGGGCGGCCGAGCCGCGCAGGTTCGTGGTGGAAAGCGCGGGCGCCAGCATGACCGCGCTGGGCACGCGCTACGCCGTGCGACGCCAGGATGCCGGCCACGGCTGGATGGGCGTGTTGCAGCATCGTGTCGAACTCGCGCTGGATCGTCCGCCCACTGCTGGCGTTGCCCACGCGGCGCTGACAGCCGGCGATAGCGCCACCTTCAGTCACGCCGCCGGGATCGGCCGCAGTCCCGTCGCGCCCGCGCGCGGGGCCGCCTGGGCCGACGGCTATCTCATCTTCGAAGGCGAACCCCTGGAGCAAGTCCTGCAACGCATCGGCGATTTCCGGCCGGGCCTGTTGATCCTGGCGAACCGCGCCGCGGCGCGCAGGCCGGTCAATGCGCTGTTCCACCTGGATAACCTTGAGGGCGCGCTGGCCACGCTCTGTAGCGAGCTGCGGCTTGCGCGGTTGCGGCTGCCGGGGGTGACACTGCTGTACTGAATTCTCGAATACAAATCATGTGCTGTAAATTCAAAAAACAAATCATGATTTGTATGTGTGAAATACAGCCTATATTGCGTATACGCCATTTACAGCCTATGCTTTGTAAACCTGAAAAACAGCGTGAGACGTGTATGGCCGACTACACCGTACGCACCGCGGAGCAATTGCCGGCATTGCTTCAGGCATTCCGAAAAAAGGCCGGGCTGACCCAGGCCGCCGCTGCTTTGCGGCTGGGTATCACGCAACAGACGCTTTCCGCCTTGGAGCGCAATGCGGAAAAGGTCGGTGCGGATCGGCTCCTGCAATTGCTGAGCATCCTGGGCGTGGAACTGGTGTTGCGCGAACCCGATGAACCGCCGGCAAGCCGGCAGGTGTCCGATCAGGACTGGTGAGCCATGGGACGTCGCTCGCACACACAGTCCCTGCACCTCTGGATGAATGGCGCCATGGTCGGCACCTGGAGCGTGCAGCCCCGCGCCGGCGACATCCTGCAATACGCCGACGCCTGGGTCAGCGCCGATCAAGGCAGGCCGCTCTCGCTGTCGCTTCCCTTCACGCCCGGCAACCCGCCGCATCGCGGGGAAGCGGTTCGCACCTACTTTGAGAACCTGCTGCCCCACAGCCGGCAAATCCGCGAGCGTGTCGCGCGGCGATTCCATGCGACCGCAACCGATGCGTTCACGCTGCTTGCCGAAGTGGGCCGTGATTGCGCGGGCGCATTGCAGGTGCTGCCTGATGCCACGCCGCCCCAGGACGCGCGCGTGCTTAACGCGACGCCGCTGAGCGAGGCCGAAGTGGCGCAGGTACTGCGCAACACCCTTGCGCCGACGCCCTTCGGCGGCGCCGGCGCCACCGATACCGACGACTTCCGCATTTCCATCGCGGGCGCCCAGGAGAAGACGGCTTTGCTGTGGTTCGATGGTCGATGGTGTCTGCCACATGGCGCGACCCCGACCTCGCACATCCTCAAAATGCCCTTGGGTCGGGTCGGCAATCTTCAGTACGACATGAGCGACTCGGTCGAGAACGAATGGTTATGCTCGGAGATCCTGCGCGCCTACGGCCAGCCGGTGGCGCGCACGCAACCGCTGTTGTTCGAGGACATGAAAGTGCTGGCCGTCGAGCGCTTCGACCGGCGCTGGGCCCGTCGGTCGACGGGGCAACCTTGGCTGCTGCGGCTGCCGCAGGAAGACATGTGCCAGGCGACGGGCACACCGCCGCATCTTAAATACGAGGCGGATGGCGGGCCGGGCATGGGGCCCATCATGAGGCTGCTGTCCACGTCCCTGGATCCTGACCGTGATCGGCGGATCTTCTTTCAGGCACAGGTTATCTTCTGGATGCTGCGCGCCACGGATGGGCACGCCAAGAATTTCAGCATCTTCCTGCGCCCGGGCGGCGCTTACGAGCTTGCGCCGCTCTACGATGTGCTGTCCGCCTACCCCGTCATGGGAGCGCGCGCGAATCAGCTGTCGCCGTTCAAGGCAAGAATGGCCATGGCCGTGCGCACCAGGAATCCGCACTGGAAGATGCAGGACATTCAACGCAGGCACTGGCTGGCGCTGGGCGCCGAGCATGGCGTCGTCACGCCGGACGGGCGCGACGCGCGTTTCGTGATCGACGACCTGGTCGCCCGGACCGGGCAGGTGATACGCACCGTCAGCGAACTGATTCCAACCGGATTTCCCGAAGCGCTCGCGGACAGCATTCTCGGCGGGCTGCAAGCCGCGGCGGAAAAACTGGCTGGGTAATCACCGGCCGCCGCGAGATACGCTTGGCCCGGATGCACGGCCCTGAGTAAGACGAAGTCAGGACGCCTTCGCACCGCTCTCCCTCTGGGAACTGCCTTTTTCGAACTTTTTTTACTGAACTTCGATTCTCAAACGTTAATGGTAATGATGCGCGTTTGCATCAGAGGCAACCAGAGACGAAAGTGAAGAGAAGACAGGTGACGTTCCGTATTGTGAGTCGCATGCTGGCCGCAGGCGCGTTGACGCTGCCGTGCGTGTCCATGGCGCAAACCCAGGAGCGTGCCGCGGGCATGGCGGAGCCCGCCGATCGGCAGGACGATGAACGTCAACGGACGTTCGTTTTCGACATCCCGGCTCAAGCGATGGCGCAGGCCGTGCTGGCATTCGCGCGTCAGGCTGGCGTTGACCTGTACATGAACGACGTCGATTTGTCAGCCTACACCAGTGTCTCCCTCAAAGGCAGCTTCAACGTCGAGACCGGCCTGACCCGGTTGCTGGGAAACAGTCCTATCGGCTACCGCTATCGCCGGACCGCGGGCGCTGTCCGACCGAACGTGCAACTGGTCGACAACGGTCCCGGCGCGCGTGCGCGGGTGTACTCGATGGCGCCCGTTGTGGTGCGCGGCAACGATGTCAACGAGCGCGTCTATCAGGCCCCCCGCGCCGTCAGCATCGTCACGCGTGAAGAAATGGACCGTGTGCCGGTGCGCCACGCCGCCGAACTCATCCAGGACACCCCCGGCGTCGCCAGCGCCGTCAACCGCCAGAACCCCGGTCTGTCGATCAACATCCGCGGCATGCAGGACTTCGGCCGCGTCAACATGATGATCGACGGCATGCGCCAGGATTTCGTGCAGAACGGGCACATGCAACGTAATGGAGAAATGTATGTCGATTCGGAACTCCTGTCCGAGGCCGTGGTAGAGCGAGGCGTGGTGCGTGGGGTGCATGGCACCGGCGCGATGGCGGGAAGCGTGGATTTCCGCACGCTGGATTTTGGGGATGTGCTGCGCGAGGGCAGGGATATCGGTCTGAAACTGCGCGGCACGTCCGGGATGGGATACCAGGGTAACGGGGTCAATTTCATCGGCAGCGCGGCGGGCGCGGCGCGTGCGGGTGAGAACCTGGAAGTGATGGCGGCGGTGTCGCGGCGGTCGATCGGGGATTATCGGATTGGCGCATATGGCGGCGCTTCAGGCCAGAACTCGGTTTGGGTAACTGACAGCGAGGGCAGAGGCATCGGCAAGGTCGAATACAACGACGTGAAATTTGCCGCCCAGGAGCAGGACTCCAGCCTGTTCAAGGCGCGCTGGAAATTGAATGACGCCTCGTCCCTGCAATTCAGCTATGTCGGCACGCAAGTGGGTTATTCCTACACCATGGACGCCAATCTCGCTGTGCAGGAGAGCGGCACCGCCTGGCGCAAGCTGGGATCTTCCAACGCGCAATCCAACAGCTTCGCGCTGGACTACAAGCTCAAGCCGGCCGACAACCTGTGGCTGGACTTGAACGTAAAGCTCTATGCCGTCGATACCCGCATCAAGAACCATACGACACCGAATTATCCGAAATCCGCCGCATTTGGCTCGGTCACCGATCCAGCGCTGATCCGCGAGAACATCAACACCGAGTACTGGAACAGCGCCGGCACCGGCACGTGCGACAACACCAAGACCAAGTTCTCGTCTTATGCGAAGGACATCTGTTCACAGTACGGATTCGATCGGGACAGCCGCCTGCGCACCCAAACCACAGGTTTTCAACTGGACAACACATCGCGGTTCACGGTGGGAGAGAAAGCGCTGCTCAGCGCCAACTACGGCATCGAGTACTTCACGGATCGCACCACCTCTACCCAGCGCTGGCACGTCGAGGGGCGTGAGGTCCAGCCCTTCGGCCTGGATGGCAAGGACGCGCTAAATCCGCGAGGCCGTCGCAGCATGGGTAGCCTCTTCGCCGAGCTAAAGCTGGAACACGATTTCTATACGATCTCCGCGAGCCTGCGCTATGAGCGCTACCAGGCCAAGGGCAGGACTCAGACGCCGGGTACGACGCGGATTTACCAAAGCACCGTCGATAAGGTTGAGCAGTCGGCGTGCGCACAGGCGGCCGGCGGCACGAATCTGACGCGCGACGAAAACTACAGAGAGATTTATAGGGAAGGCTGCCGCATCGCGCGGACTGGTGACCTGGCGGCCTTGAAAGCGTGGTGGGACGCCGATCCGGCCTACCTTTTCTACTCTCTTGAAAAGAAGATCGACCCGAGCGGCAAGGTGACGTGGGTACGTACGGGCAAGACCTCGGTGGAGCACCTCAGCAGCATTGGCGGTCGCAAGCGCGAACTAGAAGCTGCCTATCCATCCCGATGGCTGGAGGACCAGCCTGCCCTATACGATTACGACGTTGACCGTAGCGCCGGCAAGCTGCTGCCGGCGCTGTCCGTCGCTATCCGTCCCGCCCGTTGGCTGGAGTTGTATGGCAGTTGGGGAAAATCGTGGCGTCCCCCGGCCATCAATGAATTGCTGATGGTCGGCAGCCATCCCACGCAGGGATTCGCCACGATCCTGCCCAATCCCCTGTTGGATGTCGAGACCTCCCAAACCTGGGAGGTGGGCGTCAACACCATATTCAAGGATGTTGCGCTGGATGACGACAATTTGTCGCTCAAGGTCGGGTATTTCGACACGCGAGCCGACAACTATATGTTCTCCTCGATGGATGTGGTGCAGCCTGGCGCTGGACTGGAAAGGCTACCCCTGCCGGGGCTGACCGCCTTCGTCAACAATCGCACCCGCACCCAGTTCCGCGGGTTGGAGCTGGAAGGGCGCTATGACGCCGGCTGGCTCTACGGTGGCGTGAGCTACACGCATTACCTGGGTGGCGCCAACAAGTTCTGCGAAGACCTGTACTTCCTGGGGTCGGGGCCCAACAAATATGACCAACCCAATGCGGACGGCAGCTACCCATCGCAGCACAACGACGCCGTTGCACAGGGGTATGACTCTTGGCGGGCGTGGGCCGACGACCGGGTCGAGTGCGGCAACTTCGTCTTCAACAGCGCCATCGCCAAGCCGGTTGACAAGGGCATGGTCCTGGTTGGCGTGCGGCTACTGGAGCGCAAGCTGGATACCGGTGTGCGCTTCAACTACAGCGGCGAAGGTTGGTACAACCGCGACGCCGGCGGCTCCCAAGTCTGGTTCAAGTACACCACTTGGGATTGGTACGCCAGCTACCAGGCCAACGCCAACGTCAAGCTGATGGCCTCGGTCGAGAACCTGACCAACCGCATGTATGTGGAAGGGTATTCCGACGCCCTGGCACGTACCTTCGCGCCAGGCCGCGCGGTGACGCTGGGGATGGAGGTGCGCTTCTAACACAGGAATCGTTGCGGGTCCGCTCATCGCGACCCGCGCAAGGAACATGCGTTGTCGCATGTACGGCGTTCGCAGGCTGCGACGCCGGCCTCGCCGGGTAGGCTGTTCCCGGTGCAATCTTTATCTATAGGAAATTTCAACCATGACTGCTTTCATCAGCTATATCGATGACCACCTCAGCGCTGCAACGATGGAGGGCTCGCTCATGGACATGCTGCTTGCGTTCCAGAGCACGGGTGTGGAAGGCGAACACACCAACATGCCGAATTCGGGAGGCTTCTTCGGCGGCAACATGTTCAACGGCACCGAGTACGCCTACACCAGCAAAGCGGTCCCCAACTATGCCTTCGTGGCCGAGGGCAACATACATTACTTCTTCCCCCCGTTCAGCGGCCACGCGGGTGATGGCCCGACCGCGCATACGGTATGGGGCGAGTTGGACTCGATCACGCTGGGTGCCGGCGTGGACAAGGCAGGTCACATGGTGGACCCGCTGATTACGTTCACGTTCGATGGACCGATTTTCGGCGACGTTGCTGAAGGGCGAGGTAACGACGTGCACGACATCATCTGGGGTTTGATGAACGGTCACGTCGATGGTATTGACGACACCAAGGCTGGTGTTGATACCCATGGTGGTCTGCTCGCGGCCTTGGGGAACGACTTCGTTACTCACTCCGTCGCTGATTTGGTGGCCCACAATTTCGCCACCGAAACTGACCTTGCCTTGGCGGCTTGATCCGGCTGCTGCTGCCTTGCACCCCGTGGGTGCAAGGCAGCAGCTCAGAGGGGTCGATTATTCCAAGCCTAGACCGTACTACGCAGTCTGCCCCTCTCCCGGGGTAAGCGGTGATGCGGTAGCTAGAGAGTGACCCCATCAGAAATCGTGCGATTCACTCGCATGGGCGACGTATGAGCAGTACTTCGCCGTTCAGGCCGGCCATGGCGCGGCACAAGTTCACTACCGGAAATCCAGGAGTATCGATATGACCGTAAGCATCAGTAATTTCGACGAGCATCACCTTCCAGATGGCTCGACGGCGGAAAGCTCGCTGAGTGAGGTACTACATGCCTTCGAAACGAACGGCGTAGCGGGGGAACACGTCTCCGCGTCGAACTCGGGCACGTTCTACGGCGGGGGCTGGTTCAGTTTTTTCAGCGGCACGAGTTATGCGTATAGCAGCACAGACCCTGCACACTATGCGTTTGTGGCTACGGGCGATCTGCACTACTACTTCCCGCCATTCAGCGGCTCCATGAGCGATGGTCCGACCTCGCATACGCTGTGGGGATCGATCGAATCCATTACGTTGGGGGGCGGCGTGACGAAAGGTCAGATCGTGGACCCTCTCATTACGTTCACGTTCGATCAACCCATTGTTGGTGATGTCTCCGAGGGACGAGCCAATGACACCCATGACGTCATCTGGGGTCTGATGAACGGTTCGGTTGACGGTGCGGATGACAGGCTTGGCAGCGGCACGCATGGCGGGTTGACTACCGCCCTGGAAGCCAACGGCCTGGATATCACCATGTCCATCGCCGACCTCGTCGGCCACAATTTCGCCACCGAAACCGACCTCGCCCTGGCGGCATAACCCTTCCGTGAGTTTCCCCGCGGCGTCTCGGCCACGCGGGGCCACGGTCGCGGCGGGCCTATCCCCGCCGCGACCGTCTTTTTGTTTATTCATTCCGCAACTCCCGGCCCTCCAGCCGGACAAGGACACACGACCATGCAGCAAGACCAGAAGCGCGCGGGCGCGGCACCGGAAGGGGGCGCGCTGGATATCAAGGCGCTCCTCGCGCGTTTTCGCACGGGCTGGTACAGCGTGGCCGCGTTCAGTGTCGCTGCCAACCTGCTGATGCTGGCGCCGTCGCTCTACATGCTGCAGGTCTATGACCGCGTGCTGGCGTCCGGCAACGTCTTCACGCTGGTGATGCTGAGCCTGATGATCGTTGGGTTGCTCGCGCTGATGGGCGCGCTGGATTACGCGCGCAGCGCCGTCATCATCCAGATCGGCGCGCGCTTTGACGCGGCGCTGGCCGGGCGCGTGCACGAAGCGGCGTTCCAGCGCGGGCTGGCGGGTGTGCCCGCCAATGCGGGGCAGGCGGTCAATGACCTGAACACCGTGCGCCAGTTCCTGACCGGCAGCGCAGTGTTCGCGTTCTTCGACGCGCCGTGGTTTCCGCTGTTTCTGCTGGTGATGTTCCTGTTCCATCCCTGGATGGGAACGCTGGCGTTGGCGGGGACCATCATCCTGGTGGCGCTGGCGTGGCTCAACGAGCAGGTGTCGCGCAAGCTGTTGGCCGAGGCGGGCGGGTTGTCGGTGCGGGCCGGGGTGGAGGCCGAAGGGCAACTGCGCAATGCCGAAGCCATTCAGGCCATGGGCATGCTGGACCGGTTGCGCGCGCGCTGGCAGCGGCTGCATGTGGGCTATGTGCGGCGCCAGGGCGTGGCAAGCCAGCGCTCGGCGATGATCGCGAGCCTGTCGAAGACGGTGCGGATGGCGCTGCAATCGCTGGTGCTGGGGCTGGGCGCGTGGCTGGTGCTGCAAAGCCATGTCAGCGCCGGCATGATGATTGCGGGCTCGATCCTGATGGGGCGCGTGCTCAGCCCGATCGATCAGGTGATCGGCGCCTGGCGGCAATGGGCGGGCACGCGGCTGGCGTGGCGGCGCCTGCAGGAGCTGCTGACGACGTATCCGAAGCCGTTGACGGGCCTGACGCTGCCCGACCCGAAGGGCGCATTGCGCTTGGAGGGCGTGACGGTGACGCCGCCGGGCGCGGCGCAGCCGACGCTGGTGAACGTGTCGTTCGCGCTGGAGCCGGGGCAGGTGCTGGGCGTGGTCGGCCCGTCGGGCGCGGGCAAGTCGACGTTGGCCCGATTGGTGGCGGGTGTGTGGCCGGCCCGCCTGGGCACGGCGCGGCTGGATGGGGCCGACCTGAAGCAATGGGAACGCGCGCGGCTGGGGGAGTGGCTGGGCTATGTGCCGCAGGACGTGGAGTTGTTCTCCGGAACCGTGGCCGAGAACATCGCGCGTTTTCCTGGTCCGGACAGCGATGGCGAGGGGTTGGCCCGGCGGGTGATCGACGCGGCGCGGCTGGCCGGCGCGCACGACATGATCCTGGCCCTGCCGCGCGGCTATGACACGCCGTTGGGCGCCGGAGGCCAGGGATTGTCGGGCGGGCAGCGCCAGCGTATCGCGCTGGCGCGGGCGCTGTACGGCACGCCGCGCCTGGTGGTGCTGGATGAGCCTAACGCCAGCCTGGACGACGCGGGCGAGCAGGCCTTGCTCGATGCGTTGGGCCGGCTGCGCGAGATCGGCGCGACGGTGGTGCTGGTGACGCACCGGCCCAAGGTGCTGGCGGCGACCACGCACTTGCTGTTGCTGCGCGATGGCCGCGCGCAGCGCTTCGGCGCCACCCATGACGTGTTGCGGCCGGGGCCCGAGGGAGCGCCCGGGGCGACGCCATCACCGCCAACGGCATCCGTCGAGCCGGGCGGTCGTGCGGCGACGATGGCCGGCGCGACGGGGGCGGCGGCGTCCGGCGTGACTGGCTCGCCGCGACAGATGCGCCCGGGCGGGTCGGCGGCGCAGGTCTATCCGTTGGCCGGTGGCGCGTTTGCGGGGCGAATCCTCGGAGGCAAGGCATGACGGGGCGCGCCGCGGGCAATCGGGTGGTGGTGTTGCGGCCCGAGCTGAACAACGGCGATGCGGGCGCGGTCGATGCCGAAGACCATGGCGGCTGGTCGGCCCGCTTCGGCTGGTGGGTGCTGGCGCTGGGCTTTGGCGGCTTCCTGGCATGGGCGGCATGGGCGCCGCTGGACAACGGCGTGGCGATGCCCGGCATCGTCGTCGTGACCGGCGAGCGGCAGGCGGTGGACAGCATCGAGGGCGGCGTGGTGAGCGCCTTGCTGGTGGCCGAAGGCGACCAGGTCCGGGCCGGCCAGGCGCTGGTGCGGCTGGACGACACCCGGGTGCGTGGCGAGGCGCAAAGCCTGCGCGCGCAGCAGGCGGCGGTCATGGCCCGCGAAGCGCGCCTGCTGGCCGAGCGCGATGGGCGGGATGATCTTGCGCCGCCCGATGCCCAAGCGAACGCCGAAGCGGCGGCCGCCTACGCGATGGAGCGCCAACTGTTCGCCAGCCGGCGGGCGGCGCTGGCGGGCGAGCTGGCTGGCATCGACGCGACGCTGGCCGGCAGCCGGGCCCTGGCCTCCGGCCTGGAATCGACGCTGGCGCACAAGCGCACGCAACGCAGCCTGTTGCGGGAACAGGTGGGCAACCTGCGCGATCTGGCGCGCGAAGGCTACGTGCCGCGCAACCGGGTGCTGGACCTGGAGCGCAGCCTGGCGCAACTGGACGGTGACATGGCCTCGGACCGGGGCGCGCTGGGCCAGACCCGCCAGCAGATCGCGGAACTGGCGCTGCGCGGGCAGCAACGCCGCGACGCATTCCAGCGCGAGGTGCGCACTGATCTGGCGGAAACCCGCGTGCAGCGCGAACAGTTGACGCAGAAGCTGGCGGCGGCGGAATTCGATCTGGCGCACAGCGAGATCCGCGCGCCGGTCAGCGGCACCGTGGTGGCGCTGGCCGCGCACACCGTCGGTGGCGTGGTGCAGCCGGGCGCGCGCCTGATGGAGATCGTGCCCGAGGACGTGCCGCTGGTGGTCGAGGGGCGCTTGCCGGTGGAGTCCATCGACAAGGTGCGCACGGGCCTGCCGGTCGAGCTGATGTTCACCGCCTTTGATGCCAGCCGCACGCCACGGCTGGAAGGCACCGTGACGCTGGTGTCGGCGGACCGGTTCGATGATGACCGCAACGGTCGTCCCTACTATCGCCTGCGCGCCGATGTGGCGCCGGGTCAGTTGCGCCGCATTGGCGATGCGCCGCTGCGCGCGGGTATGCCGGTGGAGGTGTTCGTGCGAACGGGCGAGCGCTCGCTGCTGAATTATCTGTTCAAGCCCTTGCTCGATCGTGCGCGGCTGGCGTGGGGGGACGCATGAATCGCTGGCGGGGCGCGCGCGCGGCGGCGTGGATGGTGATGGGGGCGCTGTTGCTGCCCGCGTTGGGGGCGGCGCAGGCGCTGGATTTCCAGCAGGCGTACACGATGGCGTTGGCGTCCGATCCCACCTGGCAGGCGGCGCAGGCCCGCCAGCGGGCCGATGCGCAGGAAGAGGCGCTGGGGCGCGGCGGCTTGCTGCCGAACCTGAGCTACCACTACAGCGGCGCCCGCAACGATACGTCGTCGCGCCAGGAGACGCGGTTTGGCACGCTGGAGCAACGGTCGCGCTACGCCAGCTCCACCTCGGGCTTCACGTTGAGCCAGCCGTTGTTCGACGCGGCGGCCTTTGCGCAGTACCGGGCCGGGCGCGAGCGCGCCGAGGCGGGGGGATTGACGTTGCAGCGCGCCCGCCAGGCGCTGGCGGTGCGCGTGCTGCAGGCGTATACCGCCGTGCTCTACGCGCAGCAAGCCTTGGCATTGACGCAGTCGCAGGGCCGTTCGTTGCTGGAGGACGCGCGCCGCAGCGAACGCTTCGTGGCGGCGGGCCAGGGCACGCGCACGGATCAGTTGGAGATCGAGGCGCGCGCCCGCGTGGTGCAGGCGCAGGAGATCGAGGCGCGGGACAAGTTGCGCGATGCGCGCAATGCGCTGGGCGCGATCGTCGGCCCGGCGCTGGCCGAGCAGCCGCTGGCGCCCTTGCGGGCGGCCGCGCTGGCCGGGCTGGCCGTGGAGGGGCGTGACCTGCCGGCGTGGCGCGAGCTGGCGCTGGCAAGCAACCCCGAATTGCTGGCGCAGCGGCACTTGCTGGAAGCCAGCCGCCAGCGCTACGAGGCCGCCCGCGCGGGACATCTGCCGACGGCCAGGCTGGTGGCCCGCAAGCAGTTGACGCATTCCAATGGCGATAACCAGATCGGGCAACGTTATGACACCGGGTCGGTGGGCATCGAGGTCAGCATTCCGCTGTATTCCGGCGGGCGCACGTCGGCGGCCAGCGGCCAGGCGCTGGCCGAGCAGGAAGAAGCGCAGCACAAGCTCGATGCCGCCACGTGGGCGTTGCTGGATGACCTGGCGCGGCAGTTCCATACCTTTGCCAGCAGCCGCGCACGCATCGCGGCCTACCGGCAGGCCGCCGAGGCCGCCGCATTGCGCGTGCAGGCCACGCGGCGCAGCGTGCTGGGCGGCGAACGCACCAACCTGGACGTGCTGGACGCGGAGCGCCAGCGCTTCGAGGCGCTGCGCGAACTGGACCGCGCGCGTTATGACAATCTGTTGGCGTGGCTGACGCTGCGCTGGCAGGCGGGGGTGCTGGACGATGAAGACGTGGCGCGCATCGGCGCGCTGTTCGCGGCGGGCTGATTCCGTGTTTGAACGGAAGCCGCGGCCGAGAAAGCCCCCGCGACCGCGCAACGAGCGCGTGGCAGGTCGCGGCGGCTTGGCGTGGCGCGGTTCGTCATCCGCCGTGCCCGCCTTCCTGGCCGCTTGCGCTGGCTGACAGGCGCCGCCGGCGGCCGGCTCACTTTACGGGCGGCAACGGCAACAGCCGTCCTGCGATCTGGTCCATGGCCGTTTCCAGCTGCGCCGCCAGCGCCTGAGCGGCCGGCGAGAGCGAGCGGTCGCGCCGGTGCAGCAGGCCGATGGCGCGGCGCGCCGAGGCATCGCACAGCGCCGCCGCGCGCAGTCCCGACAGGTTCAATTCCGGCAGCGCCAGGCGCGGCAGCACGCTCACGCCCAGGCCCTGGCGCACCATGCCGGCGGCGGTGCCCATGTTGGTCACGTCATAGCGCAGCGCGGTGGCGGGCGCGCCGGTTTCCTCGCGCACCGCGCGGTCGAACTGCTGGCGCGCGTTCGAGCCTTGCGACAGCAGGATCAGGTCATAGCGCAGCACGTCGCGCCAGTGCAGCGGGCCGCGCTTTTTCTCCAGGGCATGGCCGGCCGGGTAGATGGCGCAGAAGCAATCCTCGGCCAGCGGCGCGAACGACAGGTCCGGCGCCGGCTCGGCCAGCGCGCCGACGGCGAACTCGATCTGGTTGGTGCGCAGCATGGCCACCAGTTCGTCGTTGTGGGCCTCGACCACGCGCACCTTCAGCGCCGGATGCAGTTGGCGTAACGCGCCGACCGCCACGGGCAGCAGCGCCAGCGCGGTCGAGGGCAGGGCGCCCAGGGTGACGTTGCCGCGCCGCACCGCCGCCAGGTCGGCCAGGCTGCGATAGGCTTCCTCCAGGTCGGCGATGGGCCGCTGCGCGCGGGCATGGAAGTCCTGCCCGGCCGAGGTCAGGCTGATGCTGCGGGTGGTGCGTTCGAACAGGCGCAGGCCCAGCACCTCCTCCAGATCCTGGATCAGCGCGGTGAACGAGGGCTGCGTCACGCCCAGCTGGTTGGCGGCGTGGGTGAACGAGCCGGTGTCGACCGCCAGCAGGAAGGCCTTGAGCGATCGGTACTTGATATTCATAGCCATGGACTAAGAATATAAGAAAAATATCGAATTGTGCCTAATAGTCGGCCGGCCGATGATGCGTCTACCGAGACCTCTGGATTGCCCCGACCTTATGCAAGCATCGAGCCCAAAGCCCTTCCGGTTGGGCGCCGAATGGCGCCACGGCCAGGACGGCGACGCCGTCATCACCTCCATCAATCCCGCCGACGGCAGCGTGGCCGGCATCGTTGCGCGCGCCTTGCCGCGCGACGTGGATGCCGCCGTCGCCATCGCCTGGGACGCGTTCCAGCGCCAGCCGTGGCGCAAGCTGCGCCCCGACCAGCGCGCCGCCACGCTGTACGAGATCGGCCGGCGTCTGGCCGCCGAACGCGAGCCGCTGGCGCGGCTGCAGATGATCGACAGCGGCAAGCCGTGGAAGGAATGCCTGAACATGGTCGACAGCGCGGCCGGGCATTTCCGCTATTACGCCGCGGTGTGCGAGACCTGGCAGAACGAGATGACCTCGCCGCGCGGCGAGTATTTTTCGATGGCGCTGGCCGAACCGTTCGGCGTGATCGCGGCCATCACGCCGTGGAACTCGCCCATCATGAACGAGGCGCAGAAGGCCGCGCCGGCGCTGGCGGCCGGCAACGCGGTGCTGCTCAAGCCGTCCGAGGAGACGCCGCAACTGGCGCTGGAACTGGCGCGCATCTGTGCCGAGGCCGGCCTGCCGGAAGGGCTGCTGACGGTGTTGCCGGGCCACGGCGAAGACGTCGGCGCCGCGCTGGTCAAGCATCCCGGCGTGCGCATGGTGTCGTTCACCGGCGGCACCGAGACCGGCCGCGCCATCGGCGGCATCGCCGGCCAGCGCCTGATTCCCGTGGGCCTGGAGCTGGGCGGCAAGTCGCCGCACATCGTGTTCGACGACGCCGACCTGGACCGCGCCGTGGCCGGCGTGGTGTCGGGCATCTTCGGCTCGGCCGGGCAAAGCTGCGTGGCCGGTTCGCGCCTGTTCGTGCAGAAGTCCATCTATGGCCGCTTCATGGAGGCGCTGGTGCAACGCACGCGCCAGGTGCGCGTGGGCCTGCCCGATGATCCCGCCACGCAGATGGGGCCGCTGGTGTCGCGCGCGCATCGCGACAAGGTGGCCGGCTATGTCGACATCGGCCGTGCCGAAGGCGGCCGCGTGCTGGTCGGCGGCGCCGCGCCGGATCGCGCCGAGCTGGCCAACGGCTGGTTCTACCTGCCCACGGTGATCGACGGCCTTGGCAATGGCGCGCGCGTCTGCCAGGAAGAGATCTTCGGGCCGGTGCTGGTGGCGCTGCCGTTCGAGGATGAGCAAGATGTGATCGAACAGGCCAATGACACGCCCTTCGGCCTGGCCGCCGGCATGTGGACCTGCGACTATGCCCGCGCCTGGCGCGTGGCGCGCGAGATCGAGGCGGGCTCGGTCTGGATCAACACCTACAAGCAATCGCACATCGCCACGCCGTTCGGCGGCT
Organism: Achromobacter ruhlandii; assembly: GCF_002082135.1. Classification (NCBI taxonomy): domain Bacteria; kingdom Pseudomonadati; phylum Pseudomonadota; class Betaproteobacteria; order Burkholderiales; family Alcaligenaceae; genus Achromobacter; species Achromobacter ruhlandii. Next base: position 5,030,112 of record NZ_CP017433.1, on the reverse strand, counting down.
TCAAGGCCAGCGGCATCGGCCGCGAGAAGGGCCTGCATGGCCTGCGCCTCTACAGCCAGGTCAAGAGCCTGTACTGGGGCATGCACAATCAACCGATGGGACTGTGAATCACATGACGACCGACAAGAAAAGCGCGGCGCTGCCGCTGGCCGATGCCCGCATCCTGATCGCCGGCGCCGCCAGCCTGGTGGGCTCGCATACCGCCGACGCGCTGCTGGCCGCCGGCGTGCGCGAGGTGATCCTGCTGGACAACTTCGCGTTTGGCACGCCCGAGGCCATCGCCCACCTGCAAGACAATCCGCGCGTGAAAGTGGTGCGCGGCGACCTGATGCGCCTGCCCGACCTGCTGGCCGCGACCGAAGGCGTGGACGGCGTGCTGCACCTGGCCGCCTACATGACGCTGGGTTTCGCGCAGACGCCGTGGCAAGCGGTGGACGTGAACATCCGCGGCGCGCAGAACATGCTGGAAGCGTGCCGCGCCAACAAGGTGAAGAAGTTCGTGTTCGCCTCGTCCAACGCGGTCTATGGCTACGGCAGCGGCATCGCGGGCGCGCTGGCCGAGAACGGCCCGTTCCATTCCGTTGGCGCACCGCCGGCGGCGATCCTGTACGGCGCCTCCAAGATCATGGGCGAACAGCTGTGCCGCCAGTACTTCCAGAAGTGCGGGCTGGACTATGTGGTGTTGCGCTATTCCACCGTGTATGGCGAGCGCCAGCACTACCGCGCCGCGAATTCGCTGTACATCATGGAGACCTATGACCGCGTGCGCCAGGGCGAGCGTCCCCTGCTGCCCGGCGACGGCAGCGACACCAAGCACTTCGTGCACGTCTCGGACGTGGCGCGCGCCAACGTCGCCGCGTTCCAAAGCGACGCGACCGATGTCGCGGTGAACGTGTCCGGCCCGGCGCCCATCACCACCGGCGAGCTGGTGCGGCTGGTGCTCGACTACTGCAAGAGCGACCTGGAACCGGAGATCCGGCCGGACCCTCCGAGCACCGTGCGCCTGACCTCGGGCGGCGCCTTCCATATCCCGCACGATCTGGCGGGACAACAGATCGGCTGGCAGCCGCAAGTGGGCATGGCCGAAGGCGTGACGCGCCTGCTGGCGTGGCGCGAGGCGCAGGAAGGGGGCAAGAAGGGGGGGTAACCGCGATGCCTGGCGCGTGTTCCGGCCTAGGCGGCTTGCCGATGGCTGCGCAGAATGCCGGCGCGCGTCGAGGAGGGAAGGCGTCTGCCTGCAGTCCCTGCCTGTCGGCGAGCGAACAATTTGACCCGAGGCGGCCGTCGCAGCCGTCCCGCGTGACTGGCCGGCCTGTCCGGCTCATCACAACGCATAACAACAGCAGTACCCACACAGGAGACAACCATGTTCTTTACACGCAAGGCGGCCGCTCGCGCCGCGCTGTCCGTGGCCGCGCTGTGCGCCGCGTGGCCGGCCTGGGCCTGGCCCGACCATCCCATCGAATTGGTGGTGGGCTTCGCGCCCGGCGGCGGCACCGACCTGACGGCGCGTTCGCTGGCGGTGTTCCTGGAAAAGGAGCTGGGCACCACCATCGTGGTGCAGAACAAGCCGGGCGCGTCCAGCGCCATCGCGCTGTCGTACGTGGCGCGCGCCAAGCCCGATGGCTACACGCTGGCCATGACCAACATGCCCGGGCTGGTGTCGCTGCCGATCGAACGCAAGGCCGGCTTCACCACCGCCGACTTCACCTACCTGGCCAACCTGGTGCGCGACCCGAGCGCCTTCAGCGTCGCCGCCGACAGCCCGTACCAGACGCTGGATGCCTTGATCAAGGCGGCGCGCGAGAAGCCGGGGTCGATCAGTTATGGCTCGACCGGCGTGGGCACCGATGATCACCTGGCGCTGGTGCTGTTCCAGAACCTGACCGGCACCAAGCTCAACCACGTGCCCTACAACGGCGCGGGTCCGCTACGCAGTTCGGTGCTGGGCGGGCATACCGTGATCGGCGGCCTCAATCTGGGCGAAGTCATGCCCTATCACGGCAAGAACATGCGCGTGCTGGCCCAGGCCAGCGCGACGCGTTCGCCGCTGGGGCCGGACGTGCCGACCTTCAAGGAGCTGGGCGTGAACCTGGTGTTCGCGTCCGAGCGCGGCATTGTCGCGCCCAAGGGCTTGCCGGCGGATGTCGCCGAGAAGCTGCGCCAGGCGCTGGGCAAGGTGGCCGCCAATCCGGAATTCCAGGCGCAGATGAAGCAGCAGTTCACCGAGATGGATTACCTGGATGGGCCGCAGTGGCAGGAACGCTTGAAGCAGGATGATGGGCGGCTGCGGCAGATCTGGGCGAATACGCCTTGGGTGGAGTAGGGCGCGCGCTACTCCAACGGCAACGTCAACACCCCCTGCGGCGCCGGCCGCATCATCACGCGCCGGTACCACGCCGACAACGCCGGGGTGTCCGGCCGCTCGATCGGCAGCGCCAGCCAGCGGTGCGCCGAGCACACCAGGGCGATGTCGCCCATGGTGAGGTGGCGGCCGGCGATGAACTCGCGGCCTTGCAGCGCCTGGTCCAGAATCTGGGCGCGGGCATTGCTGCGCTTGACCGACAGGTCGATGGCGGCGTGGTCGCGCTTTTCTTCCGGCGTGCGGATCAGGCCCAGGAAGGCCGGGCCCATGGCGCCCTGCCATTCGGTGGTCTGCCAGTCCATCCAGCGGTCGGCGTCGGCGCGCAGGCAGACGTCCTCGGGCCAGAGGGTGCCGGCGCCGTAGCGGGCGGCCAGGTAGCGCACGATGGCGTTCGATTCCCACAGCACGAAACCGCCGTCGTCGATGGCGGGCACGGTGCGGTTGGGGTTGATTTTGGCGTACTCGGGCGTGTCGACCACACCGAACGGGCCGCCGGCCTCGATGAAGGTGTGCGGCAGCGCCAGTTCGCGCACGGCCAGCATCACTTTCTGCACATTGACGGATGTCAGCCGTCCCCAGATCTTCAACATAACCGGTCCTTGTAAGGGTCAGACGGGCGGCAACTGCCGCCGCGCAAAGCCGCTGTCGCGCCCGAAGCGCGTCCAGTTGAAAGCGGGCCCCGGGTCGGTCTTGCGGCCCGGCTCGATGTGTTCGTGGCCCCAGGCGGCCGCTAGGGGGTAGCGTGCGCGCAGCACCGGCGTCAGCCGGCGCAGGGCCAGGTACTGTTCGTCAGTGTAGGGCAGCGTGTCGGTGCCTTCCAGCTCGATGCCAATGGAGAAATCGTTGCAGCGCTCGCGGCCGGCGAAGCGCGAGACGCCGGCATGCCAGGCGCGCGCATCGGTGGAGACGAACTGCACGATGCGGCCGTCGCGGCGGATGAAGAAATGCGCCGATACCCGCAGGCCGCGCAGGCGTTCCAGCCAGGGGTGCGAGCCGTAGTCCAGCGTGTTCAGGAACAGGCCGGCGACCTCGGGGCCGCCGAATTGGCCGGGCGGCAGGCTGATGTTGTGCAGCACCAGCAGCGACACCTGGGCGTCCTGGGGACGCGCGTCGCAGTTGGGGGAGGGCAGCCGGGAAACGCCCGGGGCCGGCGCCAGCCAGCCATGTCGATCCAGAAGCAGGGGCATGGGAGGAAAGCAGGTTGGTATCCAACGTGCATTATGCCGTGCGTGTGAAAAGGGGGCGAATGAGGGCGGGGCCCACCGGGGGGCGGTGCTGTCGTTGCGTCCTGTGATGGGCGAGCCTCTCCTGGCTGGCTGGCGGGCTAGCGGGCTGGCGGAATGGCGGAATGGCGGAATGGCGGAATGGCGGGATGGCGGGATGGCGGGATGGCGGGAGGGCGGGAGGGCGGGCCCGCGGATCCGGGCCGGCCCGTCGTTCAGACCCGCCTTTTATTTCGCCGCCGGTCCCAGCCGGGCGTGTTCCTGGCTGCACCAGGTCTGGCCGCCCTGCAGCAGGGCCTCGGAACGCGGCAGGTGGATGCCGCAGTGGGCGCAGCGGACCATGGCCTCCGGCGCGCCGGTGGCGGGCGGGTTGGGCATGGCGCGCGGCTTGGCGCTGGCGGGGGAATCCTGGCGGGCGGCGGCCATGCGGCCGGCGATGCGCGCCACAAAGAGCACGCCGATGATGATGACGATCCAGAACAGCAGTTTGCCCACGTCAGCCTCGATGCAGAATGACTTCCAGCACGAACCGGCTGCCGGTGTAGGCCAGGATCAGGAAACCGAACCCCGTCAGGGTCCAGCGCAGGGCGACGCGGCCGCGCCAGCCCCAGATGTGGCGCCCGGCCAGCAGCACGCCGAAGGTGAACCAGGACAGCAGGGTGAAGACGGTCTTGTGGTCGAACGGCAGGATCTGGCCGGTGAGCTTCATGGAGGCGATGGAGCCCGAGCCGACGGCCAGGGTCAGCACCACGAAGCCGATCCAGATGATGCGGAACAGCAGTTGTTCCTGCACCAGCAGCGGCGGCTGCGAGTCCAGCACGCGGCCGATGATGCTGCGTTCGGCGGGGGCGTCCAGGGGGCGGTGCAGGTGGCGGTCGAGCAGCGCCATCAGCATGGCGTGCAGGGCGGCGATGGTGATCAGCCCGTAGGCGCCCAGCGCGATCAGCAAATGCACGCGCAGCCAGGCGTTGTCGGCGTGGGGCACGAATTGTCCCTGGGGGAACAGGGCGGCCAGGCCGCTGGCCAGGGTGGCGGCCGGCAGCAGCAGCAATTGCAGGCCGTCGATGCGCACCAGCAGGCTTTCGAGCCAGAAGACGACCATGCCCAGCCAGATGGCGGCCGACAGGGCCAGCGCCCACCCGATGAACAGGTGCGGGGCCCCCAGCATGGATTGTTGCAGCCCGATTCCATGGAGAACCAGGGCTCCCAGCAGGCACAGACGGGCGACTTTGCCCGTTTGCTCGACTTCCCCGGCGCCCGCCAGGCGGATCCAGAGGGACCCTCCCAGCACGGCGTACGCCAAGGCGGCCGCTGTGTGAAATACAATGCCTAGTGACATAGAAACCGTTGTCTGGATGGGGCCTGGGGGCGCATGCCGCCCGACAGCGCAGAATCCGCGCCTGCGGCCACCGTTCAATCAACTAGTTTAAGCGGAAACGCCTCTCATGCTCGATAACCTAACTCAACGCCTGTCGCGCGTCGTCAAGACACTGCGCGGCGAAGCCCGCCTGACCGAGGCCAACACCCAGGAAATGCTGCGCGAAGTGCGCATGGCCCTGCTGGAAGCCGACGTGGCGCTGCCCGTGGTGCGCGATTTCGTCGCCCGGGTCAAGGAAAAGGCGCTGGGCGAAGAAGTCGCCAGCAGCCTCAGCCCCGGCCAGGCCCTGGTGGGCGTGGTCCACAAGGAACTGACCGCCCTCATGGGCGGCGACCTGGGCGCCGATTCCGGCGAACTGTCGCTGGCCGTGCAGCCGCCCGCCGTCATCCTGATGGCCGGCCTGCAGGGCGCGGGCAAGACCACCACCACCGGCAAGCTGGCCCGCTGGCTGAGCGAAGGCCAGCACACCCAGCACGGCCGCAAGACCGGCAAGAAGAAGGTGCTGGTGGTGTCCGCCGACGTCTACCGCCCGGCCGCCATCGACCAGTTGAAGAGCGTGGCGGCGCAGGTCGGCGTCGATTTCCTGCCGTCCGATCCCAGCCAGAAGCCCGAGGACATCGCCCGCAACGCGGTCGACCACGCCCGCCGTCACCACTACGACGTGCTGATCCTGGACACGGCCGGCCGCCTGGGCATCGACGAGGCCATGATGCGCGAGATCCGCGCGTTGCATGACCTGGTCAAGCCGGTCGAAACGCTGTTCGTGGTCGACGCCATGCAGGGCCAGGACGCGGTCAACACCGCCCGCGCCTTCGCCGAGGCGCTGCCGCTGACCGGCGTGGTGCTGACCAAGCTGGACGGCGACGCCCGCGGCGGCGCGGCGCTGTCGGTGCGCCACGTCACCGGCAAGCCGCTCAAGTTCGTCGGCGTCTCGGAAAAGCTGGACGGCCTGGAGCCGTTCTACCCCGAGCGCATGGCGCAGCGCGTGCTGGGCATGGGCGACATCGTCTCGCTGGTCGAGCAGGCCCAGAAGAACATCGACATCGCCGAGGCCCAGAAGCTGGCGGCCAAGATCAAGTCGGGCAACAAGTTCGACCTGAACGATTTCCGCGACCAGCTCGGCCAGGTCAAGAAGCTGGGCGACATGGGCTCGCTGCTGGAAAAGCTGCCGGCCCAGTTCCAGCAGGCCGCCGGCCAGCTGCAGGGCGGCCAGGCCGAAAAGCAGCTGCGCCGCACCGAGGGCATCCTCAATTCCATGACGGCTGCCGAGCGCGCCAAGCCGGAACTCATCAAAGCCTCGCGCAAGCGCCGCATCGCGGCGGGTTCGGGCGTGCCGGTGCAGGAAGTCAACCGCCTGCTGGCCCAGTTCGAGCAGATGCAGGGCATGATGAAGCAGATGAAGAAGGGCGGCATGGCCAAGATGATGCGCGCCATGGGCGGCATGAAGGGCATGGGCCGCTTCATGAAGGGCTGACCGGCACGCCGGCGCCCGGCGGCGGGGCCGGTCCCTCGGGGCTGCCGCTGACTGCCGGCGCTTGCCCGCGGGGATTTCCACCAAAAAAATGGCCAGGCGTTGCGCCTGGCCAAATCATCGCGGCAGGCAGGGGGTTCTGCGCCGCGACACGGGCCCGCGAGGGCCCATTCTGTTTCGTGGCTTACGACAGGGGCGGGATGCGCAGCACCTGGCCCGGGTAGATCTTGTCGGGGCTGGTCAGCATCGGCTTGTTGGCCTCGAAGATCAGGGTGTTCTTGGCGCCCTGGCCCTTGCCGTATTGCGCCTCGGCGATCTTCCACAGGTTGTCGCCCTTCTGCACCGTGTACATCTTGGCCTCGGGCGCGGCCTGCTTGACCTTCAACTGGTTGTCCACCGCGGCCACGCCAACGGTGTTGCCCAGCGCCAGCGCGATCTTCTCGGCGGCCTCGGTGTTGGCGGCCTCGCCCGTCACGGTGACCTTGTCGCCGTCGACCGAGATCTGCAGGCCATCGGCATTCAGGCCGTGCTTGTCGAGTTCCTTCTTCAGCTCATCCGGCGTGGCCGCCTTGGCTTCGCTAGCGCCGAAGAGTTTTTCTCCAACGTCCTTGATGAAATTGAGCAGACCCATCGTGTTTCCTTTGTCTATGTTGCGGTGAGAGAAAGAGCGATGCGTGTCAGGGCGCGCGGTCCCTGGACTTCTGCGCACGATGCCGGCGTTGCCGTGGTCCCGCGGGCGGGGCGGCGGCGTTCAAGCCTGTTTGCCGGGCCGGGCCCGGACGCGCCAGCATCAACGATTATGACTCGCCACGTCGTCGCCTGAGGGGGGTAATCGTGTAACAGGTTGCTAGCCATCCGTCAGGATGATGAAAAAAAGGGCTGCATTGCTGCAGCCCTTTTGCAGGGGGCGATCGCCGCTTGCCGGCCGCGCCGCGGCTCAGCCGCCGCCCACCGCCACCACGATCTCGACCTGGTCGCCGTCGGTCAGCGCGGTCTGCGCGTGCTGGCTCTTGGGCACGATCTCGCCGTTGCGTTCCACCGCCACGCGCTTGCCGGCATAGCCCAGCGTTTCGAGCAGTTCGTTCACCGTGGTGTCCAGCGGAAATTCACGGGCGTCGCCGTTCAGGGTGATGTGCATGGGTCGGTCTCCTCAGCGTTTGGCGTAGGCGTCGGTGGCGGCGATCAGGCGCGCCAGCGTGCCGGGTTCGTCGAAGGCGTGGCCCGCGTCGGGCACGATATGGAATTCGGCCTCGGGCCAGGCGCGGTGCAGGTCCCAGGCGGTGCGCGCGGGGGTGCAGGCGTCGTAGCGGCCCTGCACGATGGTGCCGGGGATGCCGCGCAGCTTGTGGGCGTCGCGGATCAACTGGCCTTCTTCCATGAAGCCGGCGTTGACGAAGTAGTGGTTCTCGATGCGGGCGAAGGCCAGCGCGGCGCGGTCGGCGGCGTGGCTCTGCTGGTGGCGCGGGCTGGGCAGCAGCGTGATGGTGCTGTCTTCCCATTTGCTCCAGGCCTTGGCGGCGCGCAGTTGCTCGGCGGGGTCATTGCCCGTCAGGCGCTTGTGGTACGCCGCCACCAGGTCGCCGCGCTCGGCTTCGGGGATGGGGGCCAGGTACTCTTCCCAGCGATCGGGGAACAGCCACGACGCGCCTTCCTGGTAGAACCATTGCACTTCGGCGCGGCGCAGCGTGAAGATGCCACGCACCACCAGTTCGCTGACGTGCCGCGGATGCGTTTCGGCGTAGGCCAGCGCCAGCGTCGAACCCCACGAGCCGCCGAACACCAGCCATTGGTCGGCGCCCATGATTTCGGTGCGCAGGCGTTCGATGTCGGCCACCAGGTGCCAGGTGGTGTTGTTGTCCAGGCCGGCGTGCGGCGTCGAGCGGCCGCAGCCGCGCTGGTCGAACAGCAGCACGTTGTAGCGCTTGGGATCGAAGAGTTGTCGATGCACCGGCGAGCAGCCGCTGCCGGGGCCGCCGTGCAGGAACACGGCGGGCTTGCCCTGCGGGTTGCCGCAGAGTTCCCAGTAGACCTGGTGGCCGTCGCCGGTATCCAGGATGCCGTGGCGGTAGGGTTCGATCGCGGGGTAGAGCATCAGGCGACTCGCTTGAAGATCAGGTCCCAGACGCCATGGCCCAATCGCAGGCCGCGCGTCTCGAATTTGGTCAGGGGGCGGTAATCAGGGCGCGGCGCGTAGCCGTCCGTGGTGTTCTTCAGTTGCGGCTCGTTGCCCAGCACGTCGAGCATCTGCACCGCATAGTCTTCCCAGTCGGTGGCGCAATGGATATAGCCGCCCGGCGCGATGCGGCTGGCCAGCAGCGCGATGAACGGCGGCTGGATCAGGCGGCGCTTGTGGTGGCGCTTCTTGGGCCAGGGGTCGGGGAAGTAGATGTGCACGCCGGCCAGCGAGTCCGGCGCGATCATGTCGCGCACCACCTCGACCGCGTCGTGCTGGATGATGCGCAGGTTGGGGATGCTGGAATCCTCGATGCGGCGCAGCAGCGAGCCGACGCCGGCGTTGAACACTTCCACGCCCAGGAAGTTGTCGCCGGGACGGGCCAGCGCGATCTTCTCGGTGGTCTCGCCCATGCCGAAGCCGATTTCCAGCACCGTCGGCGCTTCGCGGCCGAAGGCGGCGGCGGGGTCCAGGCGCCTGGCGGCGTAGGGAATCGACCATTTGCCCAGCAGTTGCTCAAGCGCGGCCAACTGGCCCTGGGTGATGTGGCCGCGGCGGTGCACGAAGCTGCGGATGTGGGTGGCGCCCGGGCTGTTGGGGGCGTGCGCGGCGCTGGCCAGCGCGGCTTCGGTCTGGGGGGAAACCGGCGCGGGCGCGTCGGGGTTGCCGGGTGTTGCGGGGGTGTTCACGGGGGGAGTCGCAGAGCTGTTCGTTGTCATAGGCGGGATTGTAGTGGCAGCCCCGCCGGGCTGCAGTCCGCCTTTTGGTTTAAATGGGGACTTATCGCGGACGGTCAGCGGGGGCGGGTGCCCCGGGCCTGCGCGCTATAGTGCAGCCGCGGCGTCCGCCTGGCGCCGCGCGTCCATCATGAATATCGCCCGCATCGACCTCGTCACGCTCTCGCTTTTCGTCTCGGTGGCCCGCCAGGGCAGCATCTCGGCCGGCGCGCGCGCGTCGCACCTGGCGGTGGGGGCGGCCAGCAAGCGGATCTCCGACCTGGAGGCCGCGCTGGACACCCAGCTGCTTTACCGCAACGCGGCCGGCGTCGAGCTGACCGAGGCGGGCCAGGCCTGCCTGGTCCATGCCCTGCGGGTGCTGCAGGAGGTCGAGCAGATGGCGGGCACCCTGTCCGACTATGCCCTGGGCGTGCGCGGGCAGGTGCGTATCGCCGCCAATACCTCGTCGCTGACCCAGTTCCTGCCGGAAGACCTGGCGTCCTTCATGGAAGCGCATCCGGCCGTGCGCATCGACCTGGAAGAGCAGAACAGCAGCGACATCGTCACGGCCGTGCTGGAGAACCGCGCCGACATCGGCGTGTTCGCGGACCGCACCCCGGCGGCGGGCCTGGCCACCGTGCCGTACCGGCTCGACGAGCTGGTGCTGATTGTGCCGCAGCGTCATCCGCTGGCGCGCCAGGCCAGCGTGGCGTTCGCCGATACCCTGGCCTACGACTACGTCGGCCTGCCGCCCGCGACCTCGCTGGCCACCCGCCTGGCCGACGAGAGCGGCCGGCTGGGCCGCGACATGCGGCTGCGCATCCAGGTGCGCAGCTTCGACGCCATCTGCCGCATGGTGGCCGCCACGCGCGGAGTCGGCATCCTGCCGCGGCTGGCGGCCGAGCCGCATGCGCGCTCCATGCCGATCCGCCTGATTGCCCTGTCCGACGACTGGGCGCGTCGCTGGCTGCTGTTGGGCGTGCGCGATGCCGATGCGCTGCCGGTGGCGGCGCGGCTGCTGCTGGCGCATCTGCGCGGCGCGCAGGACTCGGGCACGGCCTAGAGGCCTGCTCGCACGCAAAAAAGCGCTTCGTGGCGGCCGGCAATCGGTTGGCCTGTCCGGGTTGGCCTGTCCGGCCGGGGCGCGGCCGCCGCGCCGGGCTTTCTCGATCCGGGAATGCCCCCTTCCCGAATCGTCCATTCCGCCGCCCCGGGCGATGACGCACACTGCGGGCCATCATCGGTTGGATGCGCCCGGGAGGCGACATGGCAGGGCAGATACTCGCCGGCATACGCGTGCTGGAACTCGGACAACTCATCGCGGGGCCGTTCGCCGCCAAGACGCTGGCGGACTTTGGCGCGCAGGTCGTCAAGATCGAACCGCCGGGGCAGGGCGATCCGCTGCGCAAGTGGCGCCTGCTGCACGAGGGCACCTCGGTGTGGTGGGAGGCGCAGTCGCGCAACAAGCAGTCCGTGTGCGTGGACCTGCGCCAGCCCGAAGGCCAGGACATCGTGCGCCAGCTGGCAGCCGAGGCCGACGTGCTGATCGAGAATTTCCGCCCCGGCACGCTGGAGAAGTGGGGCCTGTCGTGGGAGACCCTGCACGCGCTGAACCCGCGCCTGATCATGCTGCGCATTTCCGGCTATGGGCAGACCGGGCCGAAGGCGCGCGAGCCGGGCTTTGCCGCGATTGGCGAAGCCATGGCCGGCCTGCGCTACCTGAATGGCGAGCCCGGCCGCGCGCCGGTGCGCGCCGGCCTGTCGCTGGGCGACACCATCGCCGGCCTGCATGGCGCGCTGGGCGTGCTGCTGGCGCTGTACCAGCGCGATGCCCGTGGCGGCCAGGGGCAGGTCATCGACGCGGCGCTGTACGAGAGCCTGTTCAACCTCAGCGAAAGCCTGCTGCCGGAGTATTCGGTGTTTGGCGCGGTGCGCGAACCGGCCGGCGCATCGCTGCCCGGCATCGCGCCGTCCAACGCCTATCCGTGCCGCGACGGCTACGTGCTGATCGCGGGCAATGGCGACGCCATCTACACCCGGCTGATGGCGCGCATCGGCCGCGACGACCTGGGCCGCGATCCCGAGCTGGCGCACAACGACGGCCGCGCCCGCCGCGTGGCCGAGATCGACCAGGCCATCGGCGCCTGGACCGCCGAACGCAGCATCGACGAGGTGTTGCAGGCCATGCGCGAAGCCGACGTGCCGTCGGGCCGCATCTATTCGGTGGCTGATATTGCCCACGATCCGCACTATCAGGCGCGCGGCGCCATCACCCGCCTGGAGGCCGCCAGCGGCATCGCGGTGGACATGCCGGCGGTGTTTCCGTGCCTGTCGGCCAACCCGGGCGCGGTGCGCGAGCGCGCGCCGACGCTGGGCGAGCACACCGACGCGGTGCTGGCGGCAGCGGGCCTGAGCCCGGAACAGCGCGAGGCGCTGCGGGCGCGCGGCGTGATCGCATGAACCGCGCCATTCCCCTTAATCCGGCAGCGAGGATGCGCTCATGAACACCGGTTCCCCCGTCCTGGAAATCAACGAGGTCGGCCCGCGCGACGGCTTGCAGATCGAGGCGCGCATGGTGCCGACCGAAGACAAGATCGCCTTCGTCGATGCATTGTCCGATTGCGGCTTTGCCCGCATCGAGGTCACCAGCTTCACCTCGCCCAAGGCCATTCCGGCCCTGGCGGACGCGGGCGCCGTGATGCAGGGCATCCGCCGCCGGCCCGGCGTGATCTATACGGCGCTGGTGCCGAATATCCGCGGCCTGGAGCGGGCGCTGGAAGCCGGCGTCGACGAGATGAACCTGGTCATGTCTTGCAGCGAGACGCATAACCGCGCCAACCTGCGCATGACCCGCCAGCAATCGTTCGACGAACTCAGCCAGGTGCTGGCCGCCGCCGCGCGCGCCGGCGCGCCCTGCAATGTGTCGCTGTCGACCGCCTTCGGCTGTCCGTTCGACGGCGACGTGCAGGCGGAACAGGTCTTGGACCTGGCCGCCCGCCTGGTCGATGCCGGCGCCGGTGGCATCACGCTGTGCGACACCACCGGCATGGCCTATCCCAATCAGTTGGGCGAACTGTGCGCCGCCGCGGCGCGGCGCCTGCCGGGCGTGGCGCTTACCGTCCACCTGCACAATACGCGCGGCATGGCGCTGGCCAACGCCGTCACCGCCTGGCAGGCCGGCATCACCCGCTTCGACGCCGCCGCCGGCGGCCTGGGCGGCTGCCCGTACGCGCCCGGCGCCAGCGGCAACGTCAACACCGAAGAACTGGTCCACATGTTCGAGTGCATGGGTGTGCGGACGGGCGTGTCGCTCGAATCGCTGCTTGCCATCCTGCGCGGACTGCCGGGGCTGGTCGGCCGCGAGCTGCCCATGGCGTTGTTGCGCGCCGGACCGCGCCTGGCCGCGCATCCGCCTCCCGCGTGGCTGGCGGAGCGGTTCGGGCCGGCCGGCGACGCCGCCTAGGTTTTGCTTCACACCACGCGCCCGGCCCTCGGGCGCTTCATACAAAAACAGCAAGGAGACAACCGCATGACCGCTTTCCGTTTCGTTCCCGTTCTACGCGCCTGCGCCATCGCGCTGGGCGTGGCCGCCGCTGGCGCCGCCCACGCCCAGGCGGATTTTCCCAACCGTCCCGTCACGCTGATCGTGTCGGCCGCGCCCGGCGGCACCACCGACATCGCCGCGCGGCTCATCGCCCAGCCCCTGGGCGCCGCCCTCGGCCAGAGCGTGGTTGTCGAGAACAAGCCCGGCGCCTCCGGCGGCATCGCCGCGCAGGCGGTGGCCCGCGCCAAGCCCGACGGCTACACGCTGTTGCTGCAATATTCGGGCTTCCAGGTCATCACCCCGCACGTCACGCCGACCTCCGGCTGGGATCCGATCAAGGATTTCGCGCCGGTGGCCAATGTGCTGTCCGCGCCCCAGGTCGTGGTGGTGCGGCCGGACCTGCCGATCAAGTCGCTGAAAGACCTGGTCGCGTACGCCAAGGCCAACCCGGGCAAGCTCAACTACGCCTCGTCCGGCAATGGTTCATTGCAGCAGGTCGCCACCGAACTGCTCAACCAGATGGCGGGCACGCAGATCACCCACATTCCCTACAAGGGCACCGGCCCGGCGCTGAACGACTTGCTGGGCGGCGCCGTCGACATGACCATCACCACGCCGCCGCCGCTGCTCGGCCAGATCGCCGCCGGTAAGCTGCGCGCGCTGGCCGTCACCGGCAACACGCGCCTGGCGTCGCTGCCGGACGTGCCCACCGCCGCCGAGGCCGGCTATCCCGACCTGATCGTCTCGTCCTGGTTCGCCATGTACGCGCCCAGGGACACGCCCGCGCCGGTGGTGGACAAGATCGCCGCTGAAATCCAGAAGATCATGCAGACCGACGCCTTCCGCCAGAAGGCGGCCGAGCAGGGCGCCGAGGCCGAATTCATGGGGCCGAAGGCGCTGGGCGACTACACCCAGGCCGAGCTGGACCGCTGGGGCAAGGTGGTGAAGGCGGCGGGGATCACGGCGAACTGATGGCGCTGGCCTGGGGCGGAAAAACCCAGGCTATAATTCCTGCCTCTGCTCCGGTCTTGTGCCGGGGCACGACACCCGAGCGGGTGTAGTTCAATGGTAGAACGGCAGCTTCCCAAGCTTCATACGAGGGTTCGATTCCCTTCACCCGCTCCAATTCTCCAGTTCCTTGTCTGACTCGCAATGGGCCGTGTGCCATGCTCGCATGGGCCGCCGCGCCAGCCGGTGTGCGCGGCGTGATATCCGCGTCAATCGCGCATCATGCGGCAAGGCGGAAGGCCTCTGCCATTCGGTCCTGTTCCCATGCGGATAGGCCCAGTCCTTGGGCCAGGGTTCGCCATTGGCCGACAACGTCCCGGAAATCGTTGATGATCTCGTCCGCTTCATGAAGGGGCAGGCGGAAGTAGCTGGCAATCTGTCGAGTCAATTCCAGGTCCAGGGCATTATCCGCATCGGTAATGTTCAGCTTGAGACCGTCGGCGTAAGGGACGGGGTTCATGTCGTACGCCGGGGAGAGTTTCCAGCCCAGGCCCGGCACCAGGATGAAGCCATGGTTGCGAAGGTGATCGTCAGTGTTGGATACGAGGATGTTGAAGACGATTCGCGACCATAGTTCTCGCAGATCTTGATTGGGTTGCGCGCCCTGGTTCATGAGCGCCTCCGCCAGTTCCAGGTAACTGGCCCCCGTCGAGGCGTCGTCGCCATCGCTGTGGCCAGTCAGGGTCATCGCAGAGGCGAAATGCAGGCGATGGCTTGCCTCGGTGCGATCGAAGCGGCGCACAATGAAGCAGTGATGATCGCTGGCAAACTTCCGGGCTTGAGCCGCCGCGACATTGAGGCCGCAACCGCTGGCCAAGGCGTTGACCACCATTTCCCATCCGCCGACGTCATGGGTATCTCGTGTGCTCGGAAACTTGGCGATGTACAGACGACCCGCGTCGTCCACGACGCTCGCCTTGGGCCTGGCGCCGCCGAGTGAGCCACCTGGCGCGATGAGCATGCGCAGCCAGTCCTGTCCCCGGACCGCGACGTTGTCGGGGTCTCGCTCAAGCGCACGGCTGGCCTGCTCCAGCGCGCGGATTTCTGTAAACGGCGGGGCCGCAAGGTTGATGCGATTGTCGAGGAAATCTCCAGTGTCCTCGAGTCGGTACCGCAGCGCGCCCACGCGGTACACATCATGCACGCCAAGCAGGTAATCCGACTCGTATAGACGGGCCCCCGCCGGCACCAGACCTTGGCGTTTGTCACGCTCGAATCTTCGATCCATCAAAAGGCGTCCCCAACGGTCGGGGCTGGAATCTTTGAAGACCCCGAATTGGTCTCTTGGCGCGACGGGGTACTGTGGTCCGCCGAAGGCTTGAATGCCCGGGTCCAATTGCAGCCCGTGGAAAAGCGGGGAGGTGAGCGCGGCTTCGTCATATTCGAATTCGAATCGCTCAGTCGCCCGGGTCTTGCGGCTGTGCAAGAAGCCGAGTCGTTGGGGGCCGGGCAGTCCATCCCAATCCGCATATACGGCGATCATGCTCATGACGGCGCATTCCCTTTACGTTTCGGTTTCCGAAGCAAAGAGGCCAGGCTGTCCGTACTCGCGATGTCGACGCTTTTCCCTGGTTTGCCTTCCACCGGCTTCCCCGCGCTTGCAGCCGCCGGCTTGCGGACCTTCGTCTTCGCGCTATTGGTCTGGGTTGAGGGGGCGTTGTCCGGCGCTCGGGCGTTCGGTGACGGGCGGCCGACCGTCTCCGGGGCGGTCCTGTGTTGGCGATGCACAGAAGCATTCCTGATCAAGCGAGCGTCCTGAAGTTGTCGGCCGAGTTCGTCGGCGCCCGCAAGCTTGGCGAGATCGTCGGCCAGCCCCAGGACTTGCATGACGGACAGGTAAGCCCCGATGGTGACTCCCGACCCGCCGGCCTCCAGGGAACGCAGGGTCATGGGAGACATCCCCGCTCGCTCGGCGACTTGTTTGGCGGACAGCTTGCGGCGCAGGCGCGCAAGCTTGAGCCGCCCACCAAATTCGACGAGGAGCTTGCTGGTTCCTGGCAGGAGAGGGGCGGTCTTTTTCGCCATGGCTAATATTTTAGCTATTTAAGGTATTGGATGCCAAAATATTAGCATTTATGAGGTGTTTTCAAGGAGTCAGGGAGCTGCTGACGGCTTTTCCAGCAATATGGGGCTGAAAATATTTCATTCTTTTTGGAAAAGAATGGCCAAAATAATTACATCCAAAGTGCCAGCGTGATTCAAGTACCCTATAGCCCATCATCCGCGCCAGAATGACAAGTAATGCAAGAAGATCTTTTCGGCGACGCGCTGCCCGTCCCTCCGGCCGAGGCCCCGCGGCAGGCAACGCCTCCTGACATCCCCGAGCTTTCCGCCCTCCGGGGCATGGCCAAAGTGCTTCCCGCGCCCGCGGGGCAGGAATGGCGCGCGCTCGCCCAACAGCTGCCCGCCCAATTGCGCTTTGGCGTCTCCACCTGGTCGTATCCCGGCTGGGAAGGGCTGGTCTGGGACGGCGAATACGATTCGAGCACGCTGTCCAGGCACGGCCTGGGCGCCTACCACCAGCATCCGCTTTTGCGCACGGTCTGCGTGGACCGCACGTTCTGGCAGCCGTTGACGGCGAGCCAGTACGCCGCTTATGCGGGGCAGGTCGATGAGGAGTTCCGTTTCGTCGTCAAATGCCCCGCCAGCGTTACCGATGCCCAGGTGCGTGGCGAAGCAGGCAGGACGCGGCAGGCCAACCCGCTTTTCCTCGATCCGTCGGTGGCTGTCCAGGAATTCGTGCGTCCGGCGCTCGAAGGCCTGGGGGCCAAGCTCGGCGTGCTGGTGTTCCAGCTGAGTCCGTTGCCTCTGGGCATGCTGAGCCGTTCGGCATCGCTGTTCGAGAAACTGGGGCGCATGCTGGCCGCCGTGCGGGAGGCATTGTCCGCGCATGATGCCGTGATCGTCGCCGTGGAAGTGCGCGACCCGGAACTGCTGGGTCAGGCGCTGGTCGATACGCTCAAGGCGCATGGGGCCACGTTCTGCCTGGGGCTGCATGGCAAGATGCCGCCGATCGACGCGCAACTGCCGATGCTGCGCGCGCTGTGGCCGGGGCCGCTGGTCTGCCGTTGGAACCTGAACCGCGTGTTCGGCGCATACGGTTATGCCGACGCGCAGAAGAAGCATGATCCGTTCAATGCCCTGCTCAGCGAGGATCTTCCCACGCGCACGGCGCTGGCGCGCACGATCCGCGGCATTACGGGCGCGGGGCAGCCGGCCTACGTGACGGTCAGCAATGACGCCGAGGGCTGCGCGCCGCTGTCCATCCAGAAACTGGCCCAGGCCATCGCCGGGTAGATCGGGCCTGTCCGGCTCGCCCCGCCCCGCCCGGCATCGAGCGTGCCGGGCGCCCCTGCCGGGCGCGGTAAAATCCGCTCCCCATGCGCTACGCCGATTTCCACCAACGTCTCGCCGCCCTAGGCGCCCAGCCTGCCCATCGCGGGCGGGTCATGCGCGCCTGGCTGACCGGTCAGTCGTTCGACAGCGACACGTGGCGGCGGCGCTTCGACAACTATCTGCCGCTGGCGCTGCGCGAGGCGCTGCCCGCCCTGGCGGCGGAACTGGACGGCCTGGCCCGCGTCCGTTCCGAACACGCAGGCCACGATGGCTCGCGGCTGCTGGTCGACCTGGCCGACGGCCAGATGGTGGAAAGCGTGCTGCTGCCGCGAGACGGGCTGTGCGTGTCCACCCAGGTCGGCTGCGCGGTCGGCTGCCGGTTCTGCATGACCGGCAAGAGCGGCCTGATCCGCCAGGTGGCCAGCATGGAGATCCTGGCGCAGGTGGTGCTGGCGCGGCGGCTGCGCGCGGTGAAGAAAGTGGTCTTCATGGGCATGGGCGAACCGGCGCACAACCTGGACAACGTGCTGGAAGCCATCAACCTGCTGGGCACCGAAGGCAATATCGGCCACAAGAACCTGGTGTTCTCCACCGTGGGCGATCCGCGCGTGTTCGACGCGCTGCCGCGACAGGCCGTCAAGCCAGCCCTGGCGCTGTCGCTGCATACGACCCGCGCCGAGCTGCGCGAGCACCTGCTGCCGCGCGCGCCGAAGATCGCGCCGCGGGACCTGGTGGAAATGGGCGAGCGCTACGCCCGCGATACCGGCTACCCGATCCAGTATCAGTGGACGCTGCTCAAGGGCGTCAATGACGGCGACGACGAACTCGACGCCATCCCGCGCCTGCTCAAGGGCAAGTTCGGCGTGCTCAACGTGATCCCGTTCAACAGCATGGAAGGCGACGACTACCAGCGGCCCGAGGCCGAACGCATCCGCGAGATCGTGCGCACGCTGCATCGCCGTGGCGTGCTGACCAAGATCAGGAACAGCGCCGGGCAGGATGTGGACGGCGGCTGCGGCCAACTGCGTGCCCGCGCGGCGGGGGCGGAGCAGGTGGTGGAACTGCGCCGCAACCGCGCCGCCACGCGGCAAGCCGCGTAGACGCGGCCTTGCCCGGGACGCGGCGGCGCGTCGTGACGGCCGGTCAGGCGTCGGCGGGATTGATCAGCGACGTCAGCACGTGGTCCGCCCAGCTTCCGTCGATTTTCAGATAGGCCCGGGCCGTGCCTTCGCGCTCGAACCCCAGGCTGCTCAGCAGGCGCGCGCTGCGCGTGTTCTCGGGGCGGTGGTTCGCCATGATGCGGTGCAGCCCGTGCTCGGCAAACATGAAATGGGTCGCCGCGAGGAGGCATTCCCGCATCAGGCCCCGGCCTTCGCGGTCTTGCGCGACAGAGAAGCCCAGATGGCAGGCCTGGAAGGCGCCCCGCACGATATTGGTGAAGTTGCAGGTGCCGACCAGGCTGTCGTCGGTCCTGTCGAACAGCAGCAGGTGCACCGCCTGCCCGGCGGCGGCACTGGCTTCCATCGCGGCCAGCCGTTCTTCGGTCGACGCGGCGGTGTAGAACGCGTCGGACCGGGCGGGCTCCCAGGGCCGCAGGTGGGCCCGGTTGGCAAGGTGGTACGCCAGCAGGGCCGGGGCATGCTGGCGAGTCGCTTGCCGCAGCGACAGGCGGGGCGTGAGCAGGGGACCGGCCGGGGCCGTCGGGGTGGGGATCATGGGGCGCGGGATGAGCGGGAATGGAAGGCGAGAAGATACCGCGGACAGGTGAACCGTGGAAACAGTGAACGGCGGAAACGCGTGGCGTTGACCGCCCGGGTCGACTGGCGGGCTATGCGGGCATGTCGGCCGGGTGATCAGCAGGCTCGCGGTTGAGCTTCGCGTGCCGGTACAGGCCCTCCCGATCCAGGATCGTCATGCCGCCATAATGCGTGCGCAGCACCCCCGCCCGCGCCAGCTTCGTCAGCGCGGCGTTGCAACGCTGGCGCGACACGCCGCACAGGCCGGCGATCTCTTCCTGCGAGATCTTGAGGCGGCCGTTGGTGCCGGAATGCTGCTCGGCGTTCAGTTGCGCGGCGACGGCGCGGGCCACCGTGGTGTCCACGTCCAGCAGCACGTTGCCGGTATAGCAGGCCATCAGCCAATTGACGCGCTGCGCCAGGTGGGTCATCAGCGCCTTGGTGAACGCGATATTGTTGTTCCACAGGCGCTCGCAGGTGTCGCGCGGCAGGATCACGACCTGGCTCGGGCGCAGCGCCACCACCTCGTATTCGAACGGCTCGCGGCGGATCATGGTGGCCTCGCCGAACCAGCTGCCGGTGCTGAAACCGGCCAGCGACAGCGACCGGCCGTCCGAGCCGCGCGACGACCATTTCACCAGGCCGTCCACCACGCCATACCAGCCCAGCGATTTCGAACCCTCGCGGAACAGGCGTTCGCCCGCCTGCAATGACACCACCCGCAGCTCGGCCCGGACCACGTCGCGTTCCAGGCGCGGCAGGCCGTTGTACCAGGGCACGACGGCCAGCATCCGGTCCACCGGGTCTTGCTTGGCTCGCCGCTTCGGGCTGGCAGGTTCATGGCCGGTTCCGGCTGCCGGTGCGCGCATGGTTGTCCCCGTTCCGCCGTGGTGAGGGCGCCCAGGTAAACCCTAGGGCGCTTTGTCAACATGATGACTGTTCGCTGGCGGGGCCAGTCCGAGAATATTCGGGGCCCCAGAGCCAAAAAACCATAAGAGGAGACAGGTATGTTGTCAATGCCACGCAGGTTTTCGCGCGCTGTCCTGGCCGGCGCCATCGCCGGCGCGCTGCTGCACGCGGGCGCGGCCCGGGCGCAGATTTCCGACGACGTGATCCGGATCGGCTTCATCACCGACATGTCGGGCGTCTATTCGGGGCCGGACGGCCCGGGCGGGGCCGAAGCCATCAAGATGGCCATCGAGGAGATGGGCGGCGAGATCAATGGCAAGAAGATCGAACTGCTGACGGCGGACCACCAGAACAAGGCGGATATTGCCTCGGCCAAGGCGCGCG
Source organism: Achromobacter ruhlandii (assembly GCF_002082135.1). Lineage (NCBI taxonomy): Bacteria > Pseudomonadati > Pseudomonadota > Betaproteobacteria > Burkholderiales > Alcaligenaceae > Achromobacter > Achromobacter ruhlandii. The sequence goes on along the minus strand of NZ_CP017433.1, from coordinate 5,009,869 downwards.
AATGGTTCGACCAGCGCGGCCTGGACATGCTGATCGGCGGCACCAATTCGAGCACGGCGCTGGCCATGTCGAAGGTGGCCGCCGACAAGAAGAAGCCCATCATCGTGGTGGGCGCGGGCGCGCCGGCCCTGACCAACGAGCAGTGCACCCCATACACGCTGAACTATGCCTACGACACCGTGGCGCAGGCGCGCGGCACGGGCGCGGCGGTGGTGAAGGCGGGCGGCAAGAGCTGGTACATCCTGACGGCGGACTACGCCTTCGGCCATGCGCTGCAGGCCGATACCACCAAGGTGGTAGAGGCGGGCGGCGGCAAGGTGATAGGGTCGGTCAAGCATCCGCTGTCGACCAGCGATTTCTCGTCGTTCCTGTTGCAGGCGCAGGCCAGCAAGGCCGAGATCCTGGCGCTGGCCAATGCCGGCGCGGACGCCACCAATGCGATCAAGGCGGCCAACGAATTCGGCCTGACCAAGACGATGCGGCTGGCCGGCATGATCATGTTCATCAACGACATCCACGCCATGGGCCTGGAGACGGCCAAGGGCATGTACCTGACCGACAGTTGGTACTGGAACGCGTCGGACGAGACGCGGGCCTGGGCGCGGAAGTTCTACGAGCGCCGCAACGCCATGCCGTCGTCGCTGCAGGCGGCCGACTATTCGGCCGCCATCCAGTACCTGCGCGCGGTCAAGGCCACCGGCACGGACGACGCCGACAAGGTGCTGGCGTATCTGCGCGAGAACAAGCTCGACGACGTGTACATCAAGAACGGCGTGGTGCGTCCGGATGGCCGCGTGGTGCACGACATGTATCTGCTGCAGGTCAAGACGCCCGAGGAATCGAAGGCGCCCTGGGACTACTTCAAGGTGGTCCAGACCATCGATGGCAACGAGGCCTTCACCACCAAGGCCGAGACCCGCTGCGCCCTTTGGAAATAAGAGAATCGCCATGGCAAAACGCAAAGTGATCGTGACCATTGCTCCCACCGGGGGCATGGCGTTCAAGAGCCAGAACCCGCATCTGCCGACCCAGCCGGCCGAGATCGCCGAGGACGTCTACCGCTGCTACAACGCCGGGGCCAGCGTGGTCGCGCTGCACGCGCGCCGCCCCGACGACCAAGCCACCTGCGACGCGGCCATCTACCGCGACATGAACCAGCGCATCCGCGAGCGCTGCGACATCGTGCTGAACAATTCCACGGGAGGCGGCGTGCACGGCGACATGGTCAGGGAAACCACGCCGGGCACCTGGGAGATCCTGTGGGAAGAGCGGCTCAAGGGCATGGACGCCGGCGCCGAGATGTGCACGCTGGACGCCACCACGCTCAATCTGGCCTTCGGCGACCGCGAATACCTGATGAACACGCCCTTGTCCCGCGCCCGTGAACTAGCGGCCGGCATGAAGGCGCGCGGCATCAAGCCGGAGTGGGAGGTGTTCAGCCCGACCCATATCCTGCAGGACGCGACCACGTTGATCAACGAAGGGCTGGATGAGGAGCCGCATTTCATCAACCTGGTGATGAATGTGCACCGCAATTTCCAGAACGCGATGCCGTTCTCGCCGCGCCATTTGCAGATGATGGTGGACCTGCTGCCCAGGAACAGCATCTTCTGCGTCAGCGGCATCGGGCCGTCGCAGCTCGAAGCCAACATCAGCGCGCTGCTGCTGGGCGGGCATGCGCGGGTGGGGCTGGAGGACAACCTGTATTACCGCCATGGCGAGCTGGCGACCAACGTGCAACTGACCGAGCGCATCGTGCGCATCATCCGCGAACTGGACATGGAGCCCGCGACGCCCGCCGAGGCGCGCGAGATCATGGGCCTGCCGCTGCGGGGCGGCGTGCGGCCGGCATTCGCGTTGTGAGACCCATGCGGCATTTTTCAAAGGACGAAGCCTGATGATCGAATCGTTGCAAGGCAAGCGGGTCCTGGTTACCGCGGGCGCCGGGGGAATCGGGCTGGCGATCGCGCGCAAGTTCCTGGCGTCGGGGGCGCAGGTGCATATCTGTGATGTGGCGGCAGAGGCGGTGCAGGCCGCCGTGCGGGCGCATCCGGGCCTGAGCGGCAGCGTCACGGATGTATCCGATGAGGCCCAGGTGCTGGCCATGTTCACGGACCTGGCCGCGCGCTGGGGCCGGCTCGATGCGCTGGTGAACAACGCTGGCGTGTCGGGCCCCACCAGCCGGCTGGAGGAGACGGACCTGGCGGCGTGGCGCGCCACGCTCGACGTCAACCTGACCGGCGCGTTCCTGTGCGCGCGCAGCGCGGTGCCGCTGCTGCGCGAGGCGGGCGGCGGGGCGATCATCAATATCTCGTCGGTCGCGGGGAGGCTGGGTTTTTCGCTGCGCAGTCCCTACAGCGCCAGCAAGTTCGGGCTGGCCGGACTGACGCAGACCTGGGCGATGGAGCTGGGGCCGTCGAACATCCGCGTCAATTCCGTGCTGCCGGGCGTGGTGGCGGGCGAGCGGGTCGAGCGCATCATCGCCGCGCGCGCGGCGGCGGGCGGCGTCGGCAACGACGTCTTGCGCGCGCAACTGGTGGAAAAGGTGTCGCTGCGCAGGATGACGCAGCCCGAGGATATCGCCAATCAGGTCGCGTTTCTGTGCTCGGACGAGGGGGCGATGATCAGCGGCCAGAGCATCTCGGTGTGCGGCAACGTCGAATACCTGGGGTGACAGGGCATGGCGGGCGCGGCGCCCGCCATGGCCGCGTGTTTCAGGCTTCCCGCGGGGTCGCCGGCGTCCAGGATCGCGACCTGCCATGATATCGAAGCGGACCGTACTGGCCGCCTGATCCGCGACATGGCCGCGCGGGTCGAGCGCCGCGACGGCACGTGGCGCCACTGCCCGCCCGCGTTTCACGCTTCTTCACAAATCCCACACAAAAGGCGGCGGAACGGCCGCGGGCTTGTTTTCTATCATCCCGAGGCGCGCGTCCGCTGCGGCCCGCACGATCCGCCCTCGGGCCATCCGCCCGTTTCCGTCCTCCCTCTCCGCCCGCCCTCGCCGCGCGCCGCCGGCCCGAAGGCTACTGATGCTCAGATTTCTCATTCGTATTGTTGTCGTGGTGCTGATCAGCCTCGGGCTGGCCTATCTGTTCGTGGACAAGGGGCTGGGGGCGCTGCTCAAGCCCATGGTGGAAGAGGTTGCCTTCCAATCGCTGCGCGGCCAGTTCCACGAGTTGCATGAGCGGCTGGATGCGGTGCCGCCGGCGCGGCGCGAAAGCGTGCTGCGCGACCAGGTGCAGCCGCATTACGGCATCGCGATGCGCTTGCTGCAAGCGCATCAGGTCCGCCTGACCGAGGACGAGCGCGAGCAATCGCAGACCCTGGGCGTCGTGATGCGCGACGATTTCGACACCTACCTGTTGCCGTTGCCGGGCGAGCCCGCGCAGTGGCTGGAGTTGCGCCTGCCCAACGTGTTCGACGCCGTGGTCGCCCTGTCCGTATGGCTCTGCCTGGGGATCATGATGGCGATCGGCCTGCTGGCGCTGTGGGCGCTGCCGATGTGGCGCGACATGGACGCGCTGCGCAATGCCGCGCTGCGCATGGGGCACGGGGAACTTAGCATGCGCGTGCGGCTGTCACGCATCGCCGGGATCCGTCACGTCGGCGAGAGTTTCAACCATATGGCCGAGCGCATCGCCGCTTTGATCGAGAATCAGCGCAGCCTGACCAACGCCGTCTCGCATGAGCTGCGCACGCCGCTGGCGCGGCTGTCGTTCGAGGTGGACCAGCTCGGGCGCGGCGGCCTGCCGCCCGCGCATCAGCCGGTCTTGCGCGACATGCGCGCGGACATTTCGGAGCTGGAGAGCATGGTGGCGGAGCTGCTGGTGTATGCGCGGCTGGAACGGCCCACCGAAGAGGCCGTGCGGCTGGAAACCGTGGACACGCGCGACTGGCTGGGGGAGGCCCTGGCGCAGGTGGCGCACCAGGCCCAGGCGCGTAACGTGCGCTGCGTCGTGGCGGAGGGCCATCCGCCCCACGTGTGCCTGCATCCGCGCTATATGAGCCGGGCCTTGCTGAACCTGGTGCAGAACGCGGTGCGCTATGCGCGCGGCCGCGTCGAAGTCGCGCTGACGCATACGTCGGCGGGGCACTTCGAGCTGATCGTGGACGACGACGGCCCGGGCATTCCGGTGGCCGATCGCGAACGGATTTTCGAACCCTTCATCCGGCTGGACGAAAGCCGCGATCGCGGCACGGGCGGCGCCGGGCTGGGGCTGGCGATCGCGCAGCGCGTCGCGGCCGGACACCGTGGCGCCATCAGTGTCACGGACAGCCCCATGGGCGGGGCGCGCTTCGTGTTGCGCTGGGCGGTGCCCGCGTCGACGGCGGCATAGCATTCAGCTGGCCGCCAGGCATACGGGTCAACCCGCAGGCGCGGGCGGTCGCGCCCGGCCTGGTGCGGGCCAGATTGCATTTTGTGGCACACGGGGCGCAAAAATGGTGTTTGATACAGGGGTTTGATTTCCCCTCATAACGAGAACACCATGAGACATTTCCTGCCCGCCCTGGGCGCAGCCCTCGTTTTGTCCCTCGGCGCCCATGCCGCCTCGGCCCAGCAGGCGCCCGCCGCCGCCAAGCCGCCGCACGATCCCTTCTTCTGGCTGGGCGAGATCAACAAGGCCACGGCCGTGATCAACACCGAGCAGGGACTGCTCGACAAGGCCATGGCGCCGCGCCTGGCGGCGGGCGTGGCCAAGGTGATCAATGACGGCAACCAGCCCGGCGCCAAGCGGCCGGCCAGCGTCATCACCTTCGAGCCGCTGCTGATCAAGGCCGCGGGCGAGGACGTGACGCTGCTGCATGCCGGCCGTTCCAGCCAGGACATGCACGCCACCTACCGCAGCGCCATCCTGCGCGACAAGCTGCTGGAACTGGCGGACCAGCTCAATGCCACGTCGACGACGCTGGTGGAGCTGGCCGCCAAGCACAGCGCCACCATTGTGCCCAACTACACCAACGGCGTGGCGGCCCAGCCGAACAGCTATGGCCACTACCTGCTGGGACAGGCCGCCGGCCTGGCGCGCGACGCCCAACGCATCCGCGAAGCCTACGCGCGCATCGACCGCTCGCCCATGGGCACCACCGTGCTCAACGGCACCAGCTGGCCGCTGGACCGCAAGCGCATGGCGCAGTACCTGGGCTTCACCGCGCTGGTGGACAACGCCTATGACGCCTCGCAGATCTCGTCGATGGACCAGCCGGTGGAAGTGGCGTCGATCGTCACCAGCATCGCGCTGCGCACCGGCAACTTCGTCGAGGACGTGATGACGCAGTATGCGCAGTCGCGGCCCTGGATCCTGCTGGAAGAGGGCGGCGGCAACACCTATGTGTCCAGCGCCATGCCGCAAAAGCGCAATCCGGGCCTGCTCAACGACACCCGCAGCGACGCGTCGACGGCGGTGACGCTGGCCATGGGGCCGGTGATCCAGACGCACAACATCACGCCAGGCATGAGCGATCCCAAGGACGTCAAGCAGAACTCGGCCATGGTCGACGCCGGCATCTCCGCGCTCAAGCGCTGGGATCGCGTGCTCAAGGCCATGGTGATCAGCCCGGACCGCGCGCTGGAGGAACTGAACAGCGACTGGACCGCTTCGCAGGAACTGGCCGACGTGCTGATGCGCAAGTACAAGCTGCCGTTCCGCGACGGCCACCACTTCGCCTCCGAGGTGGTGAGCTACGCCAAGGCCAACAACATCAAGCCGCTGGACTTCCCGTATGACCAGGCGCGCCGCATCTACGCCGAGGCGATGAAGGGTTCCAAGTACCCGAACGAACTGCCGATGAGCGAGGCCGAGTTCCGTTCGACGCTGGACCCGGTCGCCATCGTCAAGAACCGCGCCACCAGTGGCGGCCCGCAACCGGCGGAAATGGAGCGCATGATCAAGGAGGCGCGCGAGCAACTGGCCTCGCAGGACAAGTGGATCAAGGAACGCCGCGCCCACATCGCCGATTCGCTGGCCGCGCTGGACAAGGATTTTGACGCGCTGGTGGCCAGCGCGCCGAAGGACAAGGCCCAGTAGGCGGCCGCCCGGCCGCGCGATGCCGGGCGGCGCGCCGCGCCGGCCGGGGTCAGCGGCACGCCATCGAGTAGTCGCAGCGGATCTGGTCGGGCAGGTCGCGGCCCCGCGCGGGGTCGACCGCTCCGGCCGGCGCATCCCAGGCGATCAGTTGCGCCGCGTCGTTGTTGCCCACCGGCCGGGCGTAGATCCACAGCCGGTCTCCCGCCCACGAGAAGGCCAGCGCGCTGACGCTGTATTCCTTGGGCACGCGCAGGTTGGCCAGCAGCCGGCCCTGCGTCATGTCCAGGACAATCACCGTGCTGTCGGCGCCACTGACCGCCAACAGGCGGCCGTGGGCGCTGCGGGCCGCCGCCGAGGTGTAGTACACGGCGGGGGTTTCCAGGTCGAAGCGGGCCAGGCCCGTGCGCAGGTCGATGGCGCGCAGGCGCCGCCCATCGGGTGTTTCCGCCACGGCCAGGGCCCATTCCCCGCGCCGGCTGCCGAACAATAGCTTGGGGGTGGCGGTCGGGAAGCTGGCGACCACGCGGGCGCCACCGGGATCGATGCCGTAGCCGTCGCGGTCGGCGGCCCAGAACAGGCCGTCGCCGAACTGGATGGCGTCGCTCGGCACCCAGGGCAGGGCATGCTCCAGGGTGTCGACGGCGTCGCGGCGCAGCGCGCCGTTCCAGGACCGTTGGCTCCAGCGCCCTTGCGGCGTCACGGTGTACAGCTCGTCGCCGACGCGCAGCGCCACGCCGCCGGCGGCGGGCAGGGTCCAGTCGTCAATGTAGCGGTCCGGAAAGCGGGCGCTCAGCGGGTGGACGACCACGCCGCGCTGGCCGGGGCGCCATGCCAGCAGCGTGCGGGCGCCGTCCTCGCGCAGGCCCTGCGCCCAGACCTGGCCGTCGGCGGTGATCTTGAGCGCGCCCGCCAGGCCAAAGCCCGCGGCGGCCTCGCGGTCGACGGCGGTTACCGTGTTCTGGCCGGACCGCGGCGCGCCCTCGGCGGCGGGCGTGGTGCGCGGCACGAAGCGCTGCGTCGCCGCGCCGGAAGCGAGCAGGCTGCCGTCGGGCAGCGCCAGCAGGCGCCAGCTGTCGTTGTCGTAGCGCCGCAGGTCGGATTCGTCGGCGGGAAGGCGGATGCCGGACACGCTCGTCTGCGGCAGCGTGGCCGCCGCCACGGTGGGCGCGGCCGACGCGGTGGCGGTGGCGCGGCCGCGCGCGTACGCATCGAAGTAAGCCTGCATCACGCGGTCGGCATCGGCCTCGGGCAGGGCCTGCAGGCGTTGCGCCAAACCGTCAAGGTAACGGTCGAGCGCGGCGTCGGTGTGCTCGATGCGCTGCCTGTCGTACTCGAAATGCGGGTCGGGAAAACAGGTCACGCCGACCATGCAGCTTGTCATGCGGAAATGGCGTGTGACGGTGGTGTCGGCGCCGCCGTGCCAGACCAGCGTCAGCGCCTCGCGGCCGGTCACGCCGGAGAGATCCATGACGGTGCCGTAGTCGGCCTGCGTGCGGCGCGCTTTGCCGCGTTCGCGCTGGAAAGACCAGCGCGCCACCGGTTGCGAGAAGAACGGCAGCGACTTGATGTGTTCCTGGGCGTAGTCGGGCTGGCTCGCGATGGCCGCGCGGAACGCGTCGCGCTCCTGCGGGCTGACGGCGCCGGCCGCCAGGGCCTTGGCCAGGACCGGGTCCGCGGCCTGGCTGGCCTGCTGTTCCAGCGCCTGTTTCAGCGCGGGCAGATGGCGGGCGCCGATCTCGGCCCAGTAGAACTCCATGGCCGACAGCGGCCCGCTGTCGTCGCGGCCGTCGAAGCCGCCCAGGTCCTTGCCGGCAAGGCCTTGCTCGATGTCGGCCTTGACCTGCGCATAGGGTTGGGGAATCAGGTAGTAGCGGCCCGGCGTGTAGGGGGCGCCGGGCAGCGGTTGCATCAGGATCGGGGTGGCCGCGGCGCTGGCGGACAGCAGCAGGGCTGAGACGGCCAGGATGCGCTTGAATCGGCGTGGGGCGCCGGGGTGTGCCATGGACGGTTCCGTCGAGAAAGGAAGGGGCTGCGGCAGAGAATACCGCAGCCCGCGCCCGTCGGCGGCGGCTGCCTCGGATGCCCGTCGGCGACGGGCGCCCCGGGACCCGGTCGGCGGCGGTCGCCTCAGAAGCCGGTGGGCGGCACGTGCACCCGGCCTTCCATCAGCACGCGCGCGCTGCGGCTCATGATGGCCTTGGTGACGGTCCATTCGCCGTCGATCAGCTGGGCCTGGGCGCCGACGCGCAGCGTGCCCGAGGGGTGGCCGAAGTTGACCTGGTCGCGCTGGCCGCCGCCGGCCGCCAGGTTGACCAGCGTGCCCGGCACGGCCGCGGCGGTGGCGATGGCGACCGAGGCGGTGCCCATCATGGCGTGGTGCAGCTTGCCCATGGACAGGGCGCGCACCAGCACGTCGATGTCGCCGGCGCCGATCTGCTTGCCGCTGGAGGATGTGTAGGCCTTGGGACGGGCCACGAAGGCCACCTTGGGCGTGTGCTGGCGCGCGGCGGCTTCTTCCAGTTTCTGGATCAGGCCCATGCGCAGCGCGCCGTGGGCGCGGATGGTCTCGAAGCGCGCCAGCGCGGCGGCGTCGCCGTTGATGTCGTCCTGCAGCTCGGTGCCGGTGTAGCCCAGCGCCTCGGCGTCCAGGAAGATGGTGGGGATGCCGGAGTTGATCATGGTGGCCTTGAAGGTGCCGATGCCGGGCACTTCCAGGTCGTCCACCAGGTTGCCGGTGGGGAACATCGAGCCGCCGTCGCCTTCCTCGGCCGGGTTCATGAATTCCAGCTGCAGTTCGGCGGCCGGGAAGGTCACGCCGTCCAGCTCGAAGTCGCCGGTTTCCTGCACCGCGCCGTCGGTGATCGGCACGTGGGCGATGATGGTCTTCTGGATGTTGGCCTGCCAGATGCGCACCACGGCGATGCCGTTGCGCGGCACGCGGGCCGGGTCCACCAGGCCATTGGTGATGGCGAAGGGGCCGACGGCGGCCGACAGGTTGCCGCAGTTGCCGCTCCAGTCGACGAAGGCCTGGTCGATCGAGACCTGGCCGAACAGGTAGTCGACGTCATGTTCGGGGCGGCTGCTCTTGCCGATGATGACGGTCTTGCTGGTGCTGGAGGTGGCCGCGCCCATGCCGTCGATCTGCTTGCCATAGGGGTCGGGGCTGCCAATCACGCGCATCAGCAGCGCGTCGCGGGCCGGGCCCGGCACGCGGGCGGATTCGGGCAGGTCGTCGAGCTTGAAGAACACGCCTTTGCTGGTGCCGCCGCGCATGTAGGTGGCGGGAATCTTGATCTGGGGGGCATGGGCCATGGGGCAGTCCTGATGTCTTGGGTGGGGAAGGCGGGCGCCGCGGCGCCCGCCATGCTGTAGGGTGTCAGCTGGCCTTCTTGGCCGAACCGGCGGCCGATTCGGCTTCCAGGAAGTCCTGCGCGAAGCGTTGCAGCACGCCGCCGGCTTCGTAGATGGACACTTCCTCGGCGGTGTCGAGGCGACAGGTCATCGGCACTTCCAGGGTCTCGCCGTCGCGGCGGTGGATCACCAGCGTCAGGTCGGCGCGCGGCTTGCGCTCGCCCACCACGTCGTAGGTCTCGGTGCCGTCCAGGCCCAGCGTCTTGCGGTTCACGCCGGGCTTGAATTCCAGCGGCAGCACGCCCATGCCGATGAGGTTGGTGCGGTGGATGCGCTCGAAGCCTTCGGCGGCAATGGCCTCGACGCCGGCCAGGCGCACGCCCTTGGCGGCCCAGTCGCGCGACGAGCCCTGGCCGTAGTCGGCGCCGGCCACGATGATCAGCGGCTGCTTGCGGTCCATGTAGGTCTCGATGGCTTCCCACATGCGCATCTCCTTGCCTTCCGGTTCGACGCGGGCCAGCGAGCCCTGCTTGACCGTGCCGTCGGCGTTCCTGACCATCTCGTTGAACAGCTTGGGATTGGCGAAGGTGGCGCGCTGCGCGGTCAGGTGGTCGCCGCGGTGGGTGGCGTAGGAGTTGAAGTCCTCTTCCGGCAGGCCCATCTTGTGCAGGTACTCGCCGGCGGCGCTGTCCATCAGGATGGCGTTGGACGGCGACAGGTGGTCGGTGGTGATGTTGTCGCCCAGCACGGCCAGCGGTCGCATGCCGCGCAGCGTGCGCTCGCCGGCCAGCGCGCCTTCCCAGTACGGCGGACGGCGGATGTAGGTGCTCTGCGGGCGCCACGCGTACAGCGGCTCGACCGCGGCGTCGCGTTCGTTGCGCAGGCCGAACATGGGCGCGTAGACCTTGCGGAACTGTTCCGGCTTGACGGCGGCCTTGACCATGGCGTCGATCTCTTCGTCGCTCGGCCAGATGTCCTTCAGGCGGATCTCGCGGCCGCTGGCGTCGGTGCCAAGCACGTCGCGTTCGATGTCGAAGCGGATGGTGCCGGCGATGGCGTAGGCCACCACCAGCGGCGGCGAGGCCAGGAAGGCCTGCTTGGCGTAGGGGTGGATGCGGCCGTCGAAATTGCGGTTGCCGGACAGCACGGCGGTGGCGTACAGATCGCGGTCGATGATCTCCTGCTGGATCACGGGATCGAGCGCGCCCGACATGCCGTTGCAGGTGGTACAGGCAAACGCCACGACGCCGAAGCCGAGTTTCTCCAGGTCTTCGGTCAGGCCGGCTTCGTCCAGGTACAGGGCCACGGCCTTGGAGCCGGGCGCCAGCGAGCTCTTGACCCACGGCTTGCGCGTCAGGCCGGCGCGGTTGGCGTTGCGCGCCAGCAGGCCGGCGGCGATGACGTTGCGCGGATTGCTGGTGTTGGTGCAGCTGGTGATGGCGGCGATGATGACGGCGCCGTCGGGCATCAGGCCCGGCTGGTTCTCGACCGTGCCGGCGATGCCGCGTTCGGCCAGGTCGGCCACCGGCAGGCGGCGGTGCGGGTTGGACGGGCCGGCCAGGGTGCGCACCACGGTCGACAGGTCAAAGCGCAGCACGCGCTCGTATTCGGCGGTCTTGAGGCTGTCGGCCCACAGGCCGGCGGTCTTGGCGTAGGTTTCCACCAGCGCGATCTGCTCGTCCTCGCGGCCGGTCAGGCGCAGGTAGTCGATGGTCTGCTGGTCGATGGCGAACATCGCGGCGGTGGCGCCGTACTCGGGCGCCATGTTCGAGATGGTGGCGCGGTCGCCCAGCGTCAGGCTGGCGGCGCCTTCGCCGTGGAACTCCAGGTAGGCGCCCACGACTTTTTCCTTGCGCAGGAATTCGGTCAGCGTCAGCACCACGTCGGTGGCGGTGATGCCGGGGCCGGCGCGGCCGGTCAGTTCGACGCCGATGATGTCGGGCAGGCGCATCCACGAGGCGCGGCCCAGCATCACGTTCTCGGCTTCCAGGCCGCCCACGCCGATGGCGATGACGCCCAGCGCGTCCACGTGGGGGGTGTGGCTGTCGGTGCCGACCAGCGTGTCGGGGAAGGCCACGCCATCCTGCGTGTAGATCACCGGCGACATCCGCTCCAGGTTGATCTGGTGCATGATGCCGTTGCCCGGGGGCACTACTTCGATGTTGCGGAAGGCCTGCTTGGTCCAGTCGATGAAGTGGAAGCGGTCTTCGTTGCGGCGGTCTTCCACCGCGCGGTTCTTGGCGAAGGCGTCGGGGTCGTTGCCGCCGTATTCCACGGCCAGCGAGTGGTCGACGATCAACTGCACCGGCACCACCGGGTTGACCTTGGCGGGGTCGCCGCCCTTCTCGGCGATGGCGTCGCGCAGGCCGGCCAGGTCGACCAGCGCGGTCTGGCCGAGGATGTCATGACAGACCACGCGCGCCGGATACCACGGGAAGTCCAGGTCGCGGCGGCGTTCGATCAGTTGCTTGAGCGCGTCGGTCAGCATTGCCGGATCGCAGCGGCGCACCAGGTTCTCGGCGTGCACGCGCGAGGTGTAGGGCAGGCGGTCGTAGGCGCCGGGGGCGATGGCGTCCACGGCGGCGCGCGCGTCGAAATAGTCCAGGCGGGTGCCTTGCAGGGGCTTGCGATAGGATTTGTTCATGCCTCGGTGCGCTTCAGGTTGCCCTGAGCGATCTGTTTTTCAATGTTGAGACGGGATGCGCGGATGTGGCGGCGCATCAGGAGTTCAGCCAGCTCGCCATCGCGGTCGGCGATGGCGTCGAGAATGCGGTGATGCTCGGCATACGACTGCCGCGGGCGGTTGGGAGTGGTCGAGTACTGGATACGGTACATCCGCGCCAGTTGGTAGAGCTCGTCGCACAGCATGCGGAACAGCATCTGGTTGCCGCTGCCTTTGACGATACGGTAGTGGAAATCGTAGTCGCCCTCCTGCTGGTAATAGCCGGTGCCGGCCTGGAAGGCCTCGTCCTTTTCGTGGGCGTGCAGCACCTGGCGCACCTGCTCGACTTCGGCCGGCGCCATGCGCTCGGCCGCCAGGCGGCAGGCCATGCCTTCGAGCGATTCGCGGATTTCGTAGAGTTCGGCCAGTTCCTGCGGGCTGAGCGAGACCACGCGGGCGCCGGCGTGCGGCACGCGCACCAGCAGCCGTTGGCCTTCGAGCCGGTGCAGGGCCTCGCGCAGCGGGCCGCGGCTGACGCCGTGGATGCGCGCCAGTTCCGGTTCGGAGATCTTGCTGCCGGGGGCGATTTCGCCCTTGACGATGGCGGACTGGATCTTGCGGAAGATGTGTTCCGCCAGGGTCTCGCTATCGCCGGAGGCGGCGCCGGGAAGCGTCAGCACTTTGCTCATTGTGTCAACAATCTGATGATTTTTCCGGTGAAAAACCGATTCAAATCGCGCTTTGGCGATTGATTGTCAACAATTTACCTTCCGTCTGATCCTGGCGCAAGCGTCACTGCCTGGCTTTGCGTGACAAAGGTAATGTTATTACATATCATTTGCGTTGACCCGCGCTGCGCGCGGTCGGTTTTCCCTTTGCCCATTGCCGGAGTCCGCATGAAAGTCCTTTCCTCCCTCAAAGACGCCAAGACCCGCCACCGCGACTGCCAGGTGGTCAAGCGCCGCGGACGCATCTATGTGATCTGCAAATCCAATCCGCGCTTCAAGGCGCGCCAGGGCTGGGCCAAGCACAAATAGGCGCGCGCCTTCATCCGATGACCCGGAGCAATGAGCGTGATCCCTGACACCTACGCGCAATGGCATCGCTGCATCACGGTCGACTGCGGCATTGCGCTGACCCCGACCTTCATCGCGCAGCGCCTGGCGGCGATGGCGGACCCGAAGACCGAAGAGAATCTGCGCTTTCGCCGCCTTTACGGCGACGCGCATTGGCAGCGCGTGCAACGCTGGTTCAGGCTGGCGAACGATCCGGCGGCCGCGTTGGGCGTGGCCGCCGGCCAGGGCGCTCAGGGACCGGTGTCGGGATAGTTCGGGCCGGCGTCGCGGAAGCCGCCGCTGCTGTAGGGGTTGGCCGCGCCCGGGTGCGGCGGGCCGCCGGGGCCCAGGGAGGAACAGCCGCCCAGTATCAGCAAGGCGGCCAGCAAGGCGAATGCGCGAGTGGCGGTGGTACGCATGGTGATCTCCGGCGGCTGCCCCTCGGCGGCCGCATGCAGCATATGGGTATGAATCGAGTTTACGCCTGACGCGGCCCGGCGGCATCCTCCACCGGGCGGGTCGGTATCAGTGCCGCGGCACGATGCCCTGGGCGGCCATCAGGGTCAGGTTGCCGCCCAGGCGGGGATCGTCGAAGGGGCCGGCGGCATGCAGGGCGGCGAAGGCCGGCGTGTCGGGTGCGTGCAGGCGGTAGAACTCGATCCAGCCGCTGAAGCCATGCGGTTGGCGGTCCTGTTGCGCCACGCCGGCCCGTTGGGCGAACCAGGCGCTGTCGCGGTAGCCGTCGGCCACGCGCCGCGCCAGCCGGCCCAGCACGCCTTCGCGGTACGCATACCAGTCCTGGCCGCTTTCATTGGCGAGCTGCGCCATCATCACCAGCGGCGCGGCGGCGTAGTCGTGATAGTGCAGCGCGCGGGCGCCGCGCGCCATTTCCATGGGCAGGCTGCCGTCGGCCTGGATGTCATCGACGCCTTTGCGGTAGATCGCCTGCGCGCTGTGGCGCAGGCCGGCGTCGTTGTTGGCGATGGCGGTGGCCAGGATGCCGACGCCGGTCCAGTAGTAGTGGTTGTTACGTTTGTGCCGGGGGTCGTCCCAGTAAGCGAGGTTGGCGCGCGACAGCTGTTCGAGCCAGGGCCCGATGATGCCGCGTTGCGCCGGCGTGGCCAGCGGCAGCGTCTTCAGATAGGCCAGCGCGGCGGCGCCGTGGGTCCATTGGCGCAGGTAGTCGGCCTGGTCGTTGTTGCCGTGGATCATGCGGCCGAGCATGGCACCGTCGCCGGCCCACGCCGCCAGCCAGGTCAGCGCGCAGCGGCCGGCGGCGGTATCGCCGTCGGCCAGGTAGGCGTCCGACAGGTCGGCGATGCGCCGGGCGTAGTCGTTCAGGGGCCGGGTCTGGGCCTGGTTGCGGGCCTGCAGCGCGGGGTCGATCTTCGAGTGGGCGGCGTCGGTGTAGTAGCCGGTGCCTTCCAGATCGCGCGGGCCGGGCGGCGGCGTGTCGCACTGCCGCGGCGCGGCCAGCGCCTGGGCGCACAGCAGCATCAGCGGCAGGCAGGCGGCGTAGCGCCAGCGCGCGGCGGCGGGCAGGGCGCCGCCACGGAAGGGGGAGGAAAGAGAACGCATCGCGGGTGCCTTTCGCTGGTCGGCCGATTGCCGTTCACGCGTCTGCCGGGGGGGGCGGTGGCGACCGCCGGCCTGCCGGAGGGCGTGGTGTGGTGAATCGACCGCGCGCCGGGCGGAAAGTTGCAGGGCGCGCCGCGTGTCAGTCGGGCTTCAGGTGGACGTCAGGCGGGACGGCGCACGCGCGCCTGCTCGACGCACCACGCCAGCCGGGGATCGCCGGCGGCCATGATGTCGGCCTCCACGTCCAGGCGCAGGCGCGGCAGCAGCCGGCCCAGCAGTTGTTCGCAGTCGCGCCGCAGGTAGCTGGGTTCGCCGGTGAGGCGGCCGATGAGGCGCAGCAGGGCGGCCTCGCGCGCCAGCACCAGCAGCCGATAGCGGCCGCCGACGGCCGGGCGCAGCAGCCAGGCGCCGGTGGCGATGCGCAGCAACGGGTCGAGCGTGTCGGCCAGCTTGCCGAGCTCGGCGGGCGACAGGTCGTGCGGATGGTAGCCGTCCGCCGCGTCCGCGCGCGGGGGGGATTGCTGCAGGGCGTCGGCCCGGCGGCGGTAGTCCTCGGCCAGTGCATGGTCGCCCGCGCGCAGGGCCGCCAGGCTGAGCTGGCGCAGGCTGGGCAATTGTTCCGGGCCGGCGTGGTCCGCGACGCGAAGCCAGAGGTCCGCGGCTTCCCGTGGATGCCCCTCGCGCTGGCGGCAGCGCGCCAGTTGGGCCAGCAGGCCGGGATGGCCGGGCGCCAGCCGCAGGCCGTCTTCGGCCAGCAGGGCGGCGCCCGCGACGTCGTCGTCCAGGGTGCACCGCAACCAGGCGCAGCGCGCGGTCTCGTCGGCCGACAAGGCGCGGATGCGGCGTTTGCGCAGCAGGTCGTGGTACTGGGCGGTGAGCGCTTCCCGCTCCTGGCGGACCTGCGCGGCCTCGTCAGCCGATTGCGCCGCGCAGCACGCGTCGAGCCGGGCCGCCAGGGACGCGCGCTGGCCGGACAACCAGGCCTGCGCGGCGGTGGGGGCGGCGCGGCGCCACGGCAACGGCCGGGCCGGATCGGCCGCCAGCGCGGCCAGGCGATGCGCCAGTGACGGGTGTGTATCGCCGTCGCCGGTCGTGGCGCAGAGGGCGGCGTGCAGCCAGACGCGGGCTTCGGCTTCGTCGGCAGGCGCGG
Organism: Achromobacter ruhlandii; assembly: GCF_002082135.1. Lineage (NCBI taxonomy): Bacteria > Pseudomonadati > Pseudomonadota > Betaproteobacteria > Burkholderiales > Alcaligenaceae > Achromobacter > Achromobacter ruhlandii. The sequence continues at coordinate 4,994,044 of NZ_CP017433.1, read as the reverse complement.
CCAGCGCGTCCCGCGCCGCCAACGCCGCGTAGGGCCGCGGCGGATCGCTGGCGGCGAGCAGCGCCGGCCAGGCGTCGCGCAACGCCCGCCATTGCAGCGCCATGGCCGACAGCGCCTCGGCCATGGCGGGCTGGCCGCAGACGCGCGCGGCTTCGGCATCGGCCTGGACTTCGCACTGCCGGGCGAAGTCCAGGCTGACCGCCAGGAAGCGCGGCGCGTACCAGGCCACGAACAGCCGCAGCGGCGCGCTGGACAGGCGCCGGCGCCGGTCCAGCCGGCGGGCGACTTCCTGCCATTGCAGACGCGCGAAATACACGCGGCTGGCGTAGCGGCCATGACGTTGCGCGATGTGGGCGTATTCATGTGCCAGGATGGCGCGGCAGGCCGATGGCGACAGCATGTCGAGCAGCGGCAGCCCCAGCCACAGGACGTTGCGGGTCTTGCCGCCCAGCCTGCGGTGTTGGCGGATGGCGGCGTTGAATTCGCCGTCGAGATAGATCGCATCCAGCGGCGGCGCGGCCATCGCGTCGCGGATGCCGTCGAGCGCTTCGAACAGGCCGGGCGCGTCGTCACGCCGCAGCGGCAGGCCTTCCTCGCGGGTGTCAGGGGCGGCGCTGAACGGCGTCCTGAGCATGATGACGCCGGACACGAGCGCGGGCAGCGTGAGCGCCACGCCCGCCAGGGCGGCCGCGCCCGGCAGCAGCGCCCAGGCCAGCAGCGGCAGCGCGCACAGCGCCGCGCCGCCGGCCAGCAGCACGCCGTCGCCCAAGGCCAGCCAGGCGCCGATGCGCCAGCGTTGCGGGTTTGCCCGTCTATTGTCCATGGGTGTCCGCGCGGGCGGGCTGGCGCCGCAATTGCGCATCGATAAATGCGATGATCGCCCGGGTCTGTTCGTTGTCGCTGCCGACATCGGTATTGATTTGTCCGTGATTGCGCGCCACCGGCAGCACCTGCGCCTGGCCGCCGTGCTCGATCAACCGCTGCGCATAGTCGCGCGAACGCTGGCACGACTGCGGCCGCAAGGACGAGCAGACCAGCAGCGTCGGCGGATTGGGGCCGCTCAGTTGCGCGGCGGGCGAGGCGGCGCGCCAATAGGCCGGATCGCTGCCGAATGCCTTGTCATAGAACGGCGCGTGCTCGGCGGCCATGATGCGCGGCAGGTCGAAGGGCGTGCCGTCCAGGATGATGTTGGCCAGCCAGGGCCGGGCGCCGGTGCGTTCGCGCAGCGGGGCGTCGGCCGCCAGCAGGGCCAGCAGATGGCCGCCCGAGGAGTGGCCCATGAGCAGGATGCGCGCCGGATCGGCCCGCCAGGCGGCGGCCAGGCGCTGGATCCAGGCGAGGGCCAGGCCCAGGTCCCCGGCCTGTTCCCGCGGCTCCGCGTCGGGCAGCAGGCGGGTATTGACGGAGACGACCACGAAGCCCAGCGGCAGCCAGCGCGCCAGCTTGTCCCGGATGAAATCGGGTTCTGCCTTGTCGCCCTGCAGCCAGGAGCCGCCATGCACCAGCACCAGGATCGGGGCAAGCGGCGCGCCGGGCGCGGCGGGCAGATAGACGTCGGCCAGTTGCGCGGCGTCCGGACCATAACGCTGGTCCGTGAGCGTGACGGCCGACGCCAAACCGGGCGGCAGGCAGAGCAGCGCAAGCAGGCAGAACAGGCGGAGGGCGGACATGGCGGTGGCGCGGGTGGTCGGGATGCCGGGTAATGTAGCCCGGCCGGCGCATGCGTGGGCGACGCGGAGCGGCTCTGTGGCATGCTGTGGGCTGCCCGCCGTCTCCCGACTATCACGCATGTCCAGATTCCTGTCGCGCCTGTGCGATTTCCTGTTGTTCTTCGCCACCGCGTCTTTGTTCGGCGCCTGCCTGACCGCCAAATTGCGCACGGGCAGCTATGGGTTGGAAATTCCCGAGGCGCCCTATATGTACGAGCGCGTCGATTTCTTCCTGCACGCGGCATTCGCTGGGCTGGCCGCGACGGCGGCCCTGGCGCTGGCGGAGCGATGGGCGCGCAGCCGTCTCCCGGCGCTTGGACGCGCCGGGCTAGTCGCGGTGGCCGCATTGCTCGCCATCTACCTCGGGCCGCCGGACCCACAGGTATTCGGCACCACCTGGGCGCGCTGGGAGGCGACCTTCGAGTTGTTCCTGGGCCAGTGGGATATCGCGCTGCCGTTGGCGCTGGCCGCCGCGGCCGTGCGCGGCGTCCTGCGCGGGGCGGCCGGATCGCAGCGCTAGCCGGGCAGCCGGCGATCCAGCTCCAGCACGGTCTGATACAGCACGCGGGTGCCGTCCAGCAACTGCGCCGGCTCGATCCACTCCTCGGGGCAGTGGCTGCGTCCGTTCAGGCAGGGGATGAAGATCATGCCGATGGGGCCGGTGGGCGCCATGTAGACGGCGTCGTGGCCGGCGCCGCTGGGCAGGCGCATGCTGGCGTAGCCGAGCTGGTCGGCGGCGGCCTGCACCGCGTCCATCACCAGCGGCATGCAGTCGGTGGGCTGGGCGCGGCTCAACTGGACGAAGCCGGCGGTCAGGCGCAGGGCCTTCAGGTCGGCGGCCACGCTGGCCATCAGGGTTTCGGGGAAGGCGTCCAGCACCGCGTTGCTGTCGCTGCGCATTTCCAGCGTCAGCTCGACGCGGCCGGGCACGGCGTTGGCGGCGTTGGGCGTCATGGCGAGCTTGCCGACGGTGGCGACCACGTAATGCGGGTTGCCGCTGGCGGCGCTGGCCTGGCGGCTGGCGGCGTCGATGATGCGGGCCGCGCCGACCAGCGCGTCGCGGCGGATGTCCATGGGCGTGGTGCCGGCGTGGTCGGGCTGGCCTTCGACCGTGATCAGCACGCGGCGGATGCCGACGATGTTGGTGACCACGCCGATGGGCAGCTGGCGGCTTTCCAGCACGGGGCCCTGCTCGATGTGCAGTTCGACGAAGGCGGCGGTGCCGTCCGGGCCGCGCAGGGGCCGGGTCAGCGCGCTGGGGTCGCCGCCGATGCGGGCGATGCCCTGCGCCAGCGTCTCGCCGTCGGCGTTGCGGGCTGCCAGCATGTCGGCGTTCAACTGGCCGCTCAGGGCGCGGCTGCCGACGCAGGAGATGCCGTAGTCGCTGGGTTCTTCCGACAGGAAGTCGATGACCTCGAACGGGTGTTCCAGTTCGATGCCGTGTTCCCGCATGGTGTGGGCGACCTCGATGCCGGCCAGCACGCCGATGATGCCGTCGAAGCGGCCGCCGCTCATCACGGTGTCGCAGTGCGAGCCGGTGGCAATGGGCTTGCGGTGCGCGTTGCGGCCGGCGCGCGTGCCGATGAGGTTGCCGCCGGCGTCCAGGCGGGTGGCCAGGCCGGCGGCCTCGAACTCGCCGCGCAGCCACTCGCGCGCTTGCAGGAACAGCGGCGAAAAGGCGCGGCGGGTCCAGGGTTGGTCGGGCAGGGTGTAGCGCGACAGGGTCTCGACGCGGGCCCAGAGGCGTTCGGCGTTCAACGGCGGAAAGGACATGGCCATGCCGTTCATGCCTTGCGCGGGCGCAGGAAGCGGCCGTCGCCCGGGTTGTTGACGATGCGGCGGCCATCATAGACCTGCTGGCCGCGGCACCAGGTGCCGGCCACGCGCACGGTGAACTCGCGGCCCTCGAACGAACTCCATTGCACCGCCGACAGGCTGGTGGACGGATCGTAGGCATGGCGTTCCGGCGTCAGGATGACGATGTCGGCGTCCTTGCCGACCTCCAGCGTGCCCTTGCGGTCGTCCAGCAGGAAGTGGCGCGCGGGGTTGTCGCACAGCTGGCGCACCACCATCGACGGCGAGATGCCGTGTTCCTCGCAACCGGTCCAGAAGGCCGGCAGCAGCGTTTCCAGGCCCGGGCCGCCGGACGAGTTCTTGAAGACGTTGGGGTTCTGCTTGCGCTCCAGGCCCCAGCTGACGTGATCCGACGACACGAAGGTGCATTCGTCGTTGGCGATGTGGGTCCACAGCAGGTCGACCTCGGCCTTGGGACGGATCGGCGGGTAGTGCTTGGTCTTGGCGCCGAAGCGGCGCGTGTGTTCCTCGTGATTCAGCATCAGGTACTGCACGCAGGTCTCGATGCTGGCGCGGTGGCCGTTGCGGCGGTACATGTTGCAGATCTCGAAACCGCGCGAGGTCGACACGTGCACCGCGTGGGCGCGGGCGCCGGTCTCGGCGCCGATCTCGTAGATCAGCGCGGTGGCCAGGTTCTCGATCAGCGGCGTGTGGGCGCGCATGAAGGCGTCCCAGCCGGTGTCGTCGGCCTCGATCAGGCGGGCGATGTTCTTGCGCGTCATTTCCTGCATCTGGTTGTGCACGCCGCACACCAGGCCGGACGGCGCGATCAGGCGGAAGGCCTCGTACAGGTCGTCTTCCTCGATGCGCGGGAAGCGCCCGGGCGTGGCTTCGAAGGTCGAGAACTTGAAGGCACAGACGCCGCCTTCGATCAGGCCGGCGGCGGCCGCCAGGCCGTGTTCCTTGTTCAGGGTGCCGAACAGCCCCACGTCGACGTGGCAGTCGCGCTCGACCTCGGCGATCTTGGCGTCCAGGTGCGGGCGCGAGGCGACCGGCTCGGGATCGTCGTAGGGCATGTCGACCATGACCGTGACGCCGCCGGCGGCGGCCGCGCGCGAGGCCCAGCCCAGGCCTTCCTGGTTGGCCTGGCTGCCGGAGTGCACCTGGCCGTCGACCACACCGGGAATGATCCACTGCCCGCTGGCGTCGACGCTGTCGCGCGCCGCGGGGGCCGCGCCGATGCCGCGCGCGGCGATCCTGCCGTCCCGCACGGCCAGCCAGCCGTTTTCCACGATGCCGTGCGGATCGACGATATTGCCGCGCACCACCCAATCGAAATCGCTCATGACCCCTTCCATCCAATGAAGAACTGTAGGGCAGTGTAGTAAGCGCGATTCAAAACGTCTTATGCTTATATGTGCATGGGAATTAACATCAGGTTAAGCATATGAAATTGAATCTGCGCCAGATCGAGGTCTTCCGCGCCATCATGTTGAGCGGCTCGATCAGCGGCGCTTCCAAGCTGCTGTTCGTGTCGCAGCCGGCCGTCAGCCGGCTGATCGCCTACACCGAGCAGCGCCTGGGCCTGATGCTGTTCGAGCGCATCAAGGGGCGGCTCTACCCCACGCCGGAGGCGCGTCGGCTGTTCGTCGAAGTGACCGCGCTTTACCAGAACGTGCAGCGCGTCAACGAGGTGGCCGACAACCTGGCCGAGAACCGCGAGGGCCAATTGCGCCTGGCCTGTAGCCCGAGCCTGGGCCAGTCGCTGCTGCCGCGCGCCATCGCCCGTTTTCGCCAACTGCATCCGGAAATCCGCATCGTGCTGCAGACGCAGATTCCGGCGGCGATGGAACAGTCGCTGCTGACCCAGCAGGTCGAGCTGGGCGTGGCCTACATGCCCGTGAACCATCCCAGCCTGGCGACCCGGCCGCTGTACGAGAACCGCATCGTCGCGGTGCTGCCCGCCGGCCATCCGCTGGCAGGACGCCGCCAGGTCACCGCCGCCGAACTGGCGCGCGAGCCGCTGATCGGCTACAGCGCCGACATTCCCTTCGGCATGCTGGTGCACAAGCTGTTCGGCGCCGAGGACGCGCAGCCCGAGCCGCGCATCGAGGTGCAGCAGGCGCACGTGGCCTGTGCCCTGGTGCAGGCCGGCGCCGGCGTGGCGCTGGCGGACGAGATCACCGTGGCCGGGCCGATCTGGTCGGATGTGGTGACGGTGCCGATCGCCGACACGGTCAACGCGCCGGTCAACGTGTTCCACCTGCAATTGCAGCCGCTGTCGCGGCTGGCGCAGGCCTTCATCGACGTGCTGGTGACGCTGGATCTGCCTGCCGGCGCCTGATCTTCCCCCTGCCGCCGCCTGGGGATATCCCTAGGTCTGTTCCGTCCCGGGATTGCCGCTCGCCCGGGGCGCGCCCCGCCATTAACCCAATGTTATGAACAAGGCATAAAAGGTAATACGACATTAAAGGGATTGGTTCCTATGATGCGCTCGTCTGTCCAGCGCGCACGCCGCTGGCGCGGCTAACGCAATCGGGAAAGGAAGGGCGCAGCAATGGGAAGAATCTTGACGATGCAGGACGTCGAGGCCGCGGTCAGGGGCGGTTCGGTGTTCGCCTGTGGCGGGGGCGGCTGGGCCGAGCATGGCCGCGAACTGGGATCGCTGGCCGTGACCATCGGCCGGCCCGAACTGGTGTCGATGGACGAAGTGCCCGATGACGCCTGGATTGCCACCGCCGCCGCCATCGGCGCGCCGGGCGGCCTGACCGACTGGCAGATGCTGGGCATCGACTACGTCAAGGCGGCCGAGCGCCTGCAGGACGCGCTGGGCGCGCGCCTGTATGGCCTCATCATCGGCCAGAACGGCATGTCCAGCACGCTCAACGGCTGGCTGCCGTCGGCGGTGCTGGGCACCAAGGTGGTGGACGCGGTGGGCGATATCCGCGCCCATCCCACCGGCGACATGGGCTCGCTGGGCCTGGCCGGCAGCCCCGAGCCGATGATCCAGTGCGCCGTGGGCGGCAACCGCGCCAACAACGCCTATATGGAACTGACGGTGTACGGCGCCACCGGCAAGGTCTCGCCGGTGCTGCGCCGCGCCGCCGACATGGCCGGCGGCTTCATCGCCAGTTGCCGCAACCCGATCCGCGCGTCCTACGTGCGGCGCCACGCCGCGCTGGGCGGCATCAGCCGCGCGCTGGCGCTGGGCGAAGCCATCCTGGCGGCGCAACCCAAGGGCGGCAGCGCCGTGATCGACGCCATCTGCAAGGCCACGCAGGGCGAGATCATCGGTTCCGGCAAGGTGGTGCGCAACACCCTCAAGTACACCGAGGAAGCCTTCGACATCGGCACGGTCGAGATCGGCGAGGGCGCGGGCAAGCGCGTCATCCACGTCATGAACGAACACATGGCCGTGACCGACGCGCAGGGCGTGCGCATCGCCTGCTATCCGGACGTGATCACCACGCTGGACGCCGACGGCAATCCGGTCAGCGCCGGCAAGCTGCGCGAGGGCCTGCAGGTGTCCATCCTGCACGTGTCCAAGCAGCACATCCCGCTGTCATCGAGTGTCACCGACGCGTCGGTCTACCCCATCGTCGAGAAGGCGCTGGGCATGGATTTCACCGGCTACGCGCTGGGTGGAGTCGGCAGAAAGGACATCGACCGCATCGACACGATGGCGACGCGGGTTTGAAAGGCAACACATAACAGCCCCGGACACGGGGCGAATCAACGGGAACGTCAATGAAGAACATCGCAATCAACCCGGGCGCGGGGATGGCGGGGGGCAATGCCGCCCACGCCGGCGCCGATGAACACAAGGGCGCCAAGAAGGCGGTCATCGCCGCCTCCATCGGCAACGCGCTGGAGTGGTACGACTTTTCGGTCTACGCGCTATTCGCGGTGTATATCGGGCAGAACTTCTTCCACAATGCCGATCCGACGGTGCAGCTGATGGCCTCGTTCCTGGCCTTCGGGCTGGGCTTCGTGGTGCGGCCGCTGGGCGCGCTGGTGCTGGGGGCCTATGGCGACCGCGCCGGCCGCAAGGCGGCGCTGACCATGACCATCATGTTGATGGCGGCGGGCACGCTGCTGATCGCCATCGCGCCGCCGTATGCCGCCATCGGCGTGGGCGCGCCGTTGCTGATCGTCTGCGGCCGCATGCTGCAGGGCTTCTCGGCCGGCGGCGAAGTGGGCGGCGCCACCGCCTTCCTGGTCGAGCACGCGCCGGCCGGCAAGCGTGGCCAGTATGCCTCGTGGCTGCAGGCCAGCATGGGTATCTCCAATCTGCTGGGCGCGCTGGTCGCCACGCTGGTGACCACGCTGCTGACCGAAGACCAGGTGGGCGAATGGGGCTGGCGCATTCCGTTCATCGTCGGCCTGTCGATCGCGCCGGTGGGGCTGTGGATGCGCCGCACGCTGGACGAGACGCCGCATTTCCGCGAGGAACAGCAGCGCCAGGCCGCCAGCGGCAAGCCCGTCAAGGCGCCGCTGTTGAGCGTGCTGCGCGATTATCCGCGCGAGCTGTTCACCGGCCTGTGCATGTCGGTGCTGTGGGCCATCGGGCCATATGCGCTGATCATCTTCATGCCGATCTACGTGCAAAAGAGCATGGGCTTCACCAGTTCGCAGGCGTTCCTGGGCGCGCTGATCGGCAACCTGTTCCTGATCGGCGGCTGCTTCTTCTCGGGCACCCTGTCCGACCGCTACGGCCGCCGCGCCGTGCTGCGCGCCTCGGCGCTGTTGCTGCTGATCGCGGTGTATCCGCTGATGATGTGGCTGCAGGCCAACCACACGCAGCTCGCGCTGATCGTGGTGCAATCGTCGTTCTGCCTGCTGGTGGCGCTGTACGTCGGCACCGCGCCGTCGGCGCTGTCGGAGGTGTTCCCGACGGCGGTGCGCTCGTCCGGCATGTCCCTGGCCTACAACACCGCCGTGACGGTGCTGGGCGGCTTCGCGCCGGCCATCCTGACCTGGATCACCTACACCACCGGCGTGGCCTTCGCGCCGGCGTTGTATGTGATGGGCGCCTGCGTGGTGGCGCTGGTGGCCTTGACCGTGCTGCCGCAGAAGCGCCACGTCTGAGGCCGACGCGCGGGGCGCGGCCGTGGATGGCGCGGCCGCGTGCCGCCCAGGGCGTTTTGGGGCTGGCTGCCGCCTTCGCCGTGTGGGTCGCTGACAGTGCGCTTTCCGGTGAAACACTGTGTTGCGCCGTGGGCGCCCGCGGCGCGGCCGGCCGGCGTTTGCTTGCGGGCGATTTGCGCTACATTTGCCCGACGCCCCGCGGGCGCCGCAAGACGGCGCCGCGATCGCGGCGTCTCATCGGCCCTTCATCGACACCCGGATCTCCAGGAGCTCCCCCGCATGTCCTCCCTCGACGCGTTCGCCATCACCCGGAAATGGCCGGCCCAGCATCCCGACCGCATCCAGTTGTATTCGCTGCCCACGCCCAACGGCGTCAAGGTGTCGATCCTGCTGGAAGAGCTGGGCCTGCCCTATGAGCCGCATCGGGTCAGTTTCGACTCGCAGGACCAGTTCTCGCCGGAATTCCTGTCGCTCAGCCCGAACAACAAGATCCCGGCCATCCTCGACCCCAACGGCCCGGACGGCAAGCCGCTGGCGCTGTTCGAGTCCGGCGCTATCCTGGTGTACCTGGCCAGCAAGACCGGCCAGTTCATCCCGGCCGACACCGCCGGCCGCTACGAGACCCTGCAATGGGTAATGTTCCAGATGGGCGGCATCGGCCCGATGTTCGGCCAGTTGGGCTTCTTCCACAAGTTCGCCGGCAAGGACTACGAGGACAAGCGTCCGCGCGACCGCTACGTGGCTGAATCCAAGCGGCTGCTGGGCGTGCTGGACAAGCGCCTGGAAGGGCGCGACTGGGTCATGGGCGAGCAATACACCATTGCCGACATCGCCATCCTGCCGTGGGTGCGCAACCTGGTCGGTTTCTATGGCGCGGGCGAGCTGGTCGAGTTCTCGCAATTCAAGAACGTCGCGCGCGTGCTGGAGGCCTTCGTGGCGCGTCCGGCGGTGGTCAAGGGCCTGACGATCCCGGGCTGAGGGCGGTCATTGGAGCGGGTCGGCGCGGCCGCCAGGGTCCGCCGCTCCCGCCCAAAATCTGACCGTTTTCCGATTCTTTCCCTGTTAATGAGTCGGAGGACGCGCCGTGGTTTGCGCCCCGTCAAACAACCCCGATCCTTTCATGCTTTTCGGTAATATGGTTATTACCGAAAGGCGTAAGCTGCCTCCATAAGCTGGACGACGCAGTACGAACCCCCGACGTGCGCGCTGCCCGGCACGCAACGGAGGGTCAGAATGAAGCATTTCGGGATCAAGGCGGTGGCGCTGGTGGCGCTGCTGGGAATAGGCGGCGGCATCGGCGGCGCCCACCTGTTGACCGCCATCCGCAAGACGGACGCCACCGCCGCCGTCGATCCGCAGGATCGCCGGCTGGCCGAAGCCGGCGCCTACCTCGCGCGCACCGCCGACTGTGTCGCCTGTCACAGCGTGCCGGGCGACAAGCCCTTCGCCGGCGGCCTGGCGATGCAGACGCCGGTCGGCACTATCTACTCTTCCAATATCACGCCCGACAAGGCCAGCGGCATCGGCGCCTATAGCTACGCCGATTTCAAGAACGCGGTGCAGTACGGCATCCGCAAGGACGGCGCGGCGCTCTATCCGGCCATGCCGTATCCGTCGTACGCCATCATGCCCGACCGCGACATCCAGGCGCTCTATGCCTACTTCATGTCGCAGGTCGAACCCGTGGACAAACCCAGCGCCGACTCCACCATCCCGTGGCCCCTGAACATGCGCTGGCCCATGGCCTGGTGGCAACTGCTGTTCGCCGGCAAGCGCGACTTCGCCGCGCCAGCGGGCGCCGACGAGCAGGTCAGGCGCGGCGCCTACCTGGTGGAAGGCCCGGGCCACTGCGGCGCCTGCCACACGCCGCGCGGCCTGGCCTACCAGGAAAAGGCGCTGTCCATGGCGGATGGCGACGCCTTCCTGTCGGGCGCCGTGATCGACGGCTGGCGCGCCAAGAGCCTGCGCGGCGAGGCCCGCGGCCTGGCCTCCTGGAGCGCGGCCGACATCGCCCTGTTCCTGAAGACCGGCCGCACCGACCGGGTGGCGGTGTTCGGCGCCATGGCCGACGTGGTCGAGCACAGCACGCGCTATTTCACCGACGACGACCTGGCCAGTATCGCCGCTTACCTGAAGCAGCTGCCGCCGGTGCCCGGCAAGGCGCCGGCCTTCCCGGCCAAGGCGGATGTCACCACGGCGTCGCTGCTGGCCGGCCGCTACGACTCGCGCGGCGCGGTGATCTACATGGAGCATTGCGTCATCTGCCACCGCGCCGATGGCCAGGGCATGCCGCGCATCTTCCCGGCGCTGGCGGGCAACTCCGCGATCTTCGCGCAGAACCCGCAGTCCATCATCCAGATCACGCTGGAAGGCGGCAAGATGCCCGCCAACGACCATGACGCCATGGCCTTCGCGATGCCGCGCTTCAACCACCTGAGCGACCAGGACATCACCGACGTCATCAATTTCATCCGCACGGCCTGGACCAACCAGGCGCCGCCGATCGCCAGCGACGAGGTCGCGCACATCCGTGGTTTCCTGGCCAGCAAGAAGCCGAACATCGTGTCGGGAGGCAAGCATGAATAAGCTCTACAAGATCGCCGCCGCGGCGGCGCTGCTGGCCGGGGGCGGCCTGGCCGCGCTGGCGGCGCCGCCGACGCCGGCCGGCGAAACCAGAACCTTCGCCGTGCTCGACAAAGACGGCAAGCGGCTGGCCGACTACACCATTCCGTCCGACACCCTGATCGACAAGGCGCCCAACGCCGAGCAGATCCGCTACGGCCAGCGCCTGCTCAACGAGACCCGCCGGCTGCTGCCGGATAACACCGGCGCCAGCCTCAATTGCAGCAGCTGCCATGTTCAGCAGGGCAAGAAGCCGCTGGGCGCGCCCTACATCAATTCGGTCAATTCGTTCCCGCAGTTCAATCCGCGCGCGGGCCGCGAAGTGACGCTGGCGGACCGCATCAACGGCTGTTTCCAACGCTCGATGAACGGCAAGCCGCTGGACAAGGAGTCGCCGGAAATGCTGGCGATGCTGGCCTACATGAAGTGGCTGGCGCAGGACGTGCCGCACGGCGCCCAGGTGCAGATCAAGAATGCCTGGCCCATCGACGCCAAGCTGGTGCCCGACGCGGCGCGCGGCAAGACCCTGTACGCGGCGCAATGCGCCGCCTGCCACGGCGCCAATGGCGAAGGCAAGCGCGACGGCGCCGGCAATATCGTGTTCCCGCCGTTGTGGGGCGAGGAGTCGTTCAACATCGGCGCCGGACTGGCCCGCACCTACAAGGCGGCGGCCTTCATCCGCAACAGCATGCCGATGGGCGTGAACACTCATGGCAACTGGGGCGAGGGCAAGGTGCTGTCGGACCAGGACGCGGTCGACGTGGCCGAGTACTTCACCCACATGCCGCGGCCGGACTTCCCGCCCAAGGACAAGGACTGGCCGGACGGCAAGAAGCCCAAGGACGCGCGCTATTGAGCAACCGAGCCGGGCGCACGGGCCTATCCCGTCCGGGGCGGCCCGGATCCGGGCCGGGTGATGGCGCGCTCCACACCCTACAATCGGCGAGTCTTCCCTCGTGATCGTCCCGGGCCCGCCATGGAACTGCGCCAGCTTCGTTATTTCGTTCGCGTCGTCGAAGCCGGCAGCATCGGCCGCGCGGCCATGTCGCTGGGCATGGTGACGTCGGCGCTCAGCCAGCAGATCAGCCGGCTCGAAGGCGAGCTGGCCACCCGGCTGCTGCAACGCAGCGCCAGCGGCGTGGTGCCCACCGATGCCGGGCTGGCGTTTTTCCGCCAGGCCCAGCTGGCGTTGCGCCATGCCGACGACGCCGTCCATGCCGCGCAGCAGGCGCGCCTGGCCGGCCACGTCAGCGTCGGCCTGTCGTCCACGACCGCCTCCATCCTGGGGGCGCCGTTCGTGCAGGCCATGAACGCGCGCTATCCGGACATCCGCCTGCACCTGGTCGAGGCGTTGTCGGGCCACCTGGCCGAAATGCTCAACGGCCGCCAGCTCGACCTGGCCATCGTGTTCCATGCCGAAGCGGCGCGCCGCTGGAGCGTGACGCCGTTGCTGGACGAGCCCCTGTACCTGTGCGCCGGGCGCGGCATGACGGGCCTGCCCGCCGGCCCCGCCACCCGCCTGGAGGAGATCGCGGGCCTGCCGCTGGTGCTGCCCAGCGGCCGCCACGGGCTGCGCGCCCTGGTCAGCCGGGGATTCCAGCAGCGCGGGTTGACGCCCCGCGTGGTGGCCGAAGTCGATGGCCTGGCGTTGTTGATGGAGGTGGTGCAACTGGGCTACGCCGCCACCATCCAGCCCAGTTCCGCCACCGCCCGCATCGCGCCGGGGCAGTTGGCCATGGCACGGATCGACGACGCCGACCTGTTCCGGCCCAACCTGCTGGCCAGCCTGTCGGACGACGAATTGTCGCCGGCGGCGCTGGCCGCGAGGTTGGTGCTGGCCGACGTCTCGCGCACCCTGGCGCGCGACGGCAAATGGGCGGTGACCGCGCTGCATGCGTCGTGAGCGGGCGGCGCTTTCCGCCCATGCGCGATGCCACGCACCGGCGCAATACCGGCCTTCACGAATCATGAAGACCCGTTGACGGCGCGCTGATATCGCGGCGCGCGGCGCCGGCCTACAGTCCGTTCCTTGATCCGGGAACGATGACATGGTCGATGTATTGGTGATAGGCGGAGGCAACGCGGCGCTGTGCGCGGCCCTGATGGCGCGCGAGGCGGGCGCCAGCGTGTTGCTGCTGGAAGCCGCGCCGCGCGAATGGCGCGGCGGCAATTCGCAGCACACGCGCAACCTGCGCTGCATGCACGACGCGCCGCAGGACGTGCTGGTGGACGCCTATCCGGAAGAGGAATACTGGCAGGACCTGCTCAAGGTCACCGGCGGCCAGACCGACGAGAAACTGGCGCGGCTGGTGATCCGCGAATCCGCCACCTGTCGCGACTGGATGCGGCGCCATGGCGTCAATTTCCAGCCGCCGCTGTCGGGCGCGCTGCACGTGGCCCGCACCAATGCCTTCTTCATGGGCGGCGGCAAGGCGCTGGTCAATGCCTATTACCGCAGCGCCGAGGCCCTGGGCGTGCGCATCCGCTACGACGCGCCGGTGGACGCGCTGGAACTGCGGGACGGCCGCTTCAAGGCCGCCCGCATCGGCGCCGAGCGCATCGAGGCGCGCGCCTGCGTGCTGGCGGCGGGCGGTTTCGAGTCCAACCGCGACTGGCTGCGCGAGGCCTGGGGCCAGAACGAGCGCGGCGAATGGCCGGCCGACAACTTCCTCATCCGCGGCACCCGCTACAACCAGGGCGTGCTGCTCAAGTTCATGCTGGACGCGGGCGCCGACCGCATCGGCGATCCGTCGCAGTCGCATTGCGTGGCCATCGACGCGCGCGCGCCGCTGTACGACGGCGGCATCTGCACCCGCATCGACTGCGTCTCGCTGGGCGTGGTGGTCAACCGCGACGCGCAACGCTTCTACGACGAGGGCGAGGATTTCTGGCCCAAGCGCTACGCCATCTGGGGCCGCCTGACGGCCATGCAGCCGGGGCAGATCGCCTACTCGATCATCGACGCCAAGGCCGTGGGCCGTTTCATGCCGCCGGTGTTCCCCGGCGTCACCGCCGATTCCGTGCCGGAGCTGGGGCGGCGGCTGGGACTGGACCCGGCGGCGTTCGAGCACACCATCCGCGCATACAACCAGGCCTGCAGGGCCGGCACCTTCGACCACACGACGCTGGACGACTGCCGTACCGAGGGCCTGGTGCCCGCCAAGACCCACTGGGCCCGGCCCATCGACACCGCGCCGTTCCACGGCTACGCGCTGCGGCCCGGCATCACCTTCACCTATCTGGGCCTGAAGGTGGACGAGACCGCCGCGGTCCGTTTCAACGGCGTGCCCAGCGACAACCTGTTCGCGGCCGGCGAGATGATGGCGGGCAACGTGCTGGGCAAGGGTTACACGGCGGGCGTCGGCATGTCCATCGGCACCGTGTTCGGCCGGATTGCCGGCACGCGCGCCGCGGCCGCCGCGCGCCAATCGCATCACGCAGGAGCACAGCATGCGGCAGCTTGAAACCCTGGCCCGCGAGGCCCAATCGTTCCCGCAGGCCGCGCCGGCAATGGTCGAACAGCCGGTGCGCTGGCATGGCCGTGGCGCCGCGCTCAGCACCGACGAAGCCGAAGTGGCGCGCGTCATGCAGATCTGCAATGCCTGCCGCTATTGCGAAGGCTTTTGCGCCGTCTTCCCGGCCATGACCCGGCGGCTGGAATTCGGCAAGGCCGACCTGAACTACCTGGCCAACCTGTGCCACAACTGCGGCGCCTGTCTGCACGCCTGTCAGTACGCGCCGCCGCACGAGTTCGCGGTGAACGTGCCGCGGGCCATGGCCAAGGTGCGGCTGCAGACCTACACCGAGTACGCGTTTCCGGCCGTGCTGGGCAAACTGTACCGGCGCAACGGGCTGGCGCTGTCGCTGGCCACGGCGGCGGGACTGGCATTGTTTCTGGCCTTGACGGTGATGCTGACGGGCGGGCTGTTCCACGCGCCCATGGCGGGCAATTTCTATGCGGTGTTCCCGCACAACACGCTGGCGCTGATGTTCGGCGCGGTGTTCGGCTTCGCCATGCTGGCGCTGGCCATCGGCGCGGCGCGCTTCTGGCGCGACGTCAGCCCGGGCGCGGCCAGCGGCGCGGCGGTGGCCGAGGCCGCGCACGATGCGCTGCGCCTGCGCTACCTGGACGGCGGCCACGGCAAGGGCTGCAACAACGCCGATGACGCCTTCACCCTGTGGCGCCGGCGCTTCCACCATTTCACGTTCTACGGCTTCATGCTGTGCTTTGCCGCGACCTGCGTGGCCACGCTGTATCACTACCTGCTGGGGCAGCAGGCGCCGTATCCGTTCTGGAGCGCGCCGGTGCTGCTGGGCACGGCGGGCGGCATCGGCCTGTTGATCGGGCCGGCAGGCCTGCTGTGGCTGAACCTGAAGCGCCATCCGCTGCAGGGCGACGCGGCGCAGAAGCCGATGGACCGGGGTTTCATCGCCTTGCTGCTGCTGACCAGCGCCACCGGCCTGGCGCTGCTGGCCGGCCGCGATACCGGCGCCATGGCCCTGCTGCTGGCAGTGCACCTGGGCGTGGTGATGGCGCTGTTCCTGACCTTGCCCTACGGCAAGTTCGCCCATGGCATCTATCGCTCGGCCGCGCTGTTGAAGTGGTCGATCGAGAAGCGGCAGCCCGACAAGCTGCAGTTAGGCGCCGATTGAGCCGTGGAGCGGCCGTCCGCCGGCCGCTCCGCGCATGACGGCGTCCTCGAAGACGCCGCGATCCCAATATTCCCCAGGAGACTTGCATGATCCCTCATCGCCTTGCCCGCGCGGCATTCGCCGCCGCCTGTCTGCTGCCGGCGCTGCCGGCCGCGCACGCGCAGACCTTTCCCGCCAAGCCCATCACGCTGGTCGTGCCGCATTCGGCCGGCGGCACCTCCGACATCCTGGCCCGCACGGTGGCGGCCGAGGCGGCGAAGACGCTGGGGCAGACCATCGTGATCGACAACAAGGGCGGCGCCAACGGCACCATCGCCGCCAAGCAGGTGGCATCGGCCGCGCCCGACGGCTATACGCTGCTGCTGGCGACCGCCAGCACGCACGGCATCAACCCGTCGCTGTATTCGCGCATCTCGTATGACGCGGTCAAGGATTTCGCGCCGGTCACGCTGCTGGCCACCGTGCCCAACGTGCTGGTGGTCGGTCCCAACGTGAAGGCCGCGACCGTGTCCGAGCTGATCGCCTACGTCAAGGCGCAGGGCGATCGCAGCAACATGGGTTCTGCCGGGGCGGGCACGCCGGGCCACCTGGCCGGCGAGATGTTCAAACGGGCCGCCGGCCTGCAGTTCACGCATGTGCCGTACAAGGGCGGCAGTCCGGCCATCACCGACCTGATCGGCGGTCAGATCGACTTCATGTTCACCACCATTCCGGGCGTGCTGCCGCACGTCAAGGCGGGCACGCTGCGCGCGCTGGCGGTGACCTCGCCGCAGCGCTCGCCGGCATTGCCCGAGATTCCGACCATGGCGGAGTCGGGCCTGGCGGGGTTCCAGGCGCTGTCCTGGCACGGCGTGGTGGCGCCGGCGGGCACGCCGGACGCCGTCGTGGCGCGTTTGAACGAAGCCTTGGGCGGGGCCTTGGCCGCGCCGACGGTCCGGCAGCGCCTGATGGAAGAGGGGGCGCAGGCATCGACCCTGCATACGGCCGCATTCGGCGCGTTCATCGACCGGGAGATCGCGGCCTGGGCTCAGGCCGTGAAGGATTCCGGCGCCACCGCGAACTGAGCGCGTTGCGCGGCGGCGCCCCGCCTCGGCGGTGAGGCGTCAACCCGCCTGGTAGG
Organism: Achromobacter ruhlandii; assembly: GCF_002082135.1. Classification (NCBI taxonomy): domain Bacteria; kingdom Pseudomonadati; phylum Pseudomonadota; class Betaproteobacteria; order Burkholderiales; family Alcaligenaceae; genus Achromobacter; species Achromobacter ruhlandii. The sequence goes on along the minus strand of NZ_CP017433.1, from coordinate 4,977,058 downwards.
CGTCGCACAGGGCCAGGTATTCGTCGCCGCTGATCGCCAGCGCCATGGCCGGGATCAGCACGCGCTTGCGATCCGGCAGCGAGGTCTTAAGCTGGATCTGGCGGCCGATCGGAATGCCGACATAGGTCTGGTTGACGTAGGTGTTCTCGTTGATGGCGCGCCACGGGATGAGCGTGCCGTCCGTCACGCGCAGGCCTTCGCGGGTGAAGGTGATGACGGGCTTGGGGGCGCCGAAGGCGCGCATCAGGCAGCGGATCACCAGCCACACGCCGATGGCCGCGATGGCGGCGAAGAACGCCATGCCGCCCAGATTGCCGCGGGCGCGCGCGGCCAGCGCGCCGAATGCCACCGCGGCCACTGTCCAGATGACGGCGCCAGCGATGAGGCGGTTGCGCGAGTGGTAGACCGGGCGATCGGCCAGGGTCTGGGCTTGGTGCGAGGCGGAGCTGTAGATTTCCATGTCTGGGTTGAAGGGCTAAGGGTGAATGGCCGCCATGCGGGCGGGCGTTGGAATCAGGCGGGCAGGTAATGCCGCAGGCAGGCCAGCAGCACCGGCTCGTTGTCGATGCCGGAGCGGTCGACCTTGTGGGTCTTGCCGCGCGCGACGATGATCAGCGTCTCGTCGGTCTCCATGCCTTCGCTGTCCGATTGCGTGCGGATGGTGTCGATGCTGGCCCACGGGATCGGCCGGCCCTTGTGGACCAGGCCGGCCGCGTTCATGCCCAGCGCGCCGAAGGAGACCGTGGCGCCGGCATCGATGCGGCGCCGGACGTCGGCTTCGAGATGGCCGCCCACGCGCGCGTCCAGCAGGTCGAGCAATGCGTCGGCATGGTCCCAGATCGCCAGCCGCAGCCGCACGCGCCGGCCATTGCCCAGCGTCAGCAGCAGGTGATCGCGGTTGTGCCGATGGCGCATCGAAGCGACGTCGCCGTAGGGCACCGTGAGCGCGCCCAGATGCAGCGCCCGCTCATCCAGCGTCAGCGTGGCGGGCGCGCGCCACCAGGCGACCAGGTCCGAGCCGCGCCACAACAGGTAGCCCACGGTCGGCAGGGTCAGGAAGAAGATCAGCCACATGGCGCGATAACGCAGCATCTCGACCAGCAGCCGGCGCGGCAGCAGCCAGATGTCGACGGTGGCCAGCAGTTGCGCGGCGAACAGGTAGAGCAGCGCAGCCGCGCCGAGGTAGCAGCCAAGCGCGTAGCGCGGCAGGATGCGAGGAAAGGAAGCCGTCATGCGAGCAGCGGGCCGCGACGCGGCACCGTCCTGAACTTTGAAGGCTTGGCACTCTAAGGCGATGTCCGGCGGGCCGGGGTTTCCATCTGTATCAATATCGCGTATTTCATGTCGCCATCAGCTTGCCCAGCGTCGCCATGCCTTGCTCCATCGCCTCGTTCCAGGGATGGCCGCAGTTCAGCCGCAGGAAGTTGCCGAACGCGCCTGAGCTGGAGAACAACGGCCCCGGCGCGATGCTGATGCCATGGTCGAGCGCCGCGCGGTGCAAGCGCAGGGTGTCGACGCGCGCCGGAAGCTCGACCCAGGTGAAGTAGCCGCCCAGCGGCCGCGTGGCGCGCGTGCCCTTGGGGAAGTAGCGCGCCACCGCCTGCAGCATCTCGCCCTGCTGCAAGGCCAGCGTCTGGCGGAACTGGCGCAGGTGGCGGTCGTAGCCGCCCTGCGCCAGATAGGCGGCAATCGCCGCCTGCGTCGGCGCGGCGGTGGCCAGGCTGGTGGTGAGCTTGTTGCGCATGATGGCGCGGGTGTAGCGCCCGGCCGCGACCCAGCCGACGCGATAGCCCGGCGCCAGCGTCTTCGAGAACGACGAGCAGTGCATCACCATGCCCTCGGTGTCGAAGGCCTTGGCGGGACGCGGCCGCGTGGCGCCGAAGTACAGTTCGCCGTAGACGTCGTCCTCGATCAGCGCCACGCCGTGGCGCGCCAGCAGCTTGACCAGCGCTTCCTTCTTGGCCTCGGGCATCAGGCTGCCCAGCGGATTCTGGAAGTTCGTCATCAGCCAGCAGGCGCGCGGCTGGTGCTGCACGATGGCCCGCTCCAGCGCCTGCAGGTCGATGCCTTCGCGCGGATGCGTGGCCACCTCGATGGCGTGCAGCTGGTTGCGTTCGAGCGACTGCAGGGCGGCGTAGAACGTCGGCGATTCGACGATCACCGCGTCGCCGGGCCGCGTGACCGCGCTCAGGCACAGGTTGAGCGCGTCGAGCGCGCCGTTGGTGATGATGATGTCGTCCACCGGCACCGTCAGTCCGTCGGCCAGGTAACGCAGCGCGATGGCGCGGCGCAGCGCGGGGTCGCCGGGGCTGAGATCGTCGATCGACCCCCACGGGTCCAGTTGCTGCACCGTGGTCGCCATGTAGCGCGCCAGCCGGCCGTAGGGCAGCAGCGACGGGCTGGGAAAGGCCGAGCCGAACGGCAGCATGTCGCGCCGCAGGGTGGCGTTGAGCACTTGCAGCACGTTGTCGCTGACATCGACCGGATGGCGGCCGGCGGCGGCGCTGGACAGGCCGTCGGGCTCGGGCAGCGCGGCCTGCGAGGCGCGCAGCACGTAGTAGCCCGAGCGGTCGCGCGCGCGGATCAGGCCGCGCGCTTCCAGCAGGTAATAGGCCTTGAACACCGTCGACGGACTGACGCCACGGCTGGCGCTGGTCTGGCGCACCGAGGGCAGCCGGTCGCCCGCCTGCAGCAGGCCCGACAGGATCGAGGCGGTGATTTCTTCGGTCAGCCGTTCATAGCGCTTCATGGGGGGATCCGTGGAAGACGGCGGTTCAGGTCGACATGCCGATGGCGCGCATCACCAGCCGCAGCGCGCCGGCGGCCAGGCCCAGGGACGCCACGCCGCCGGCCCAGATCAACAGCAGCCACAGCAGCCGGCTGCGCCAGGAGGGCAGGGAGGTCGGCGCGGCCATCAGTGAAACGCCTCGCCGGTGCGCACCTTGCCGCGGAACACGTAATAGGACCAGGCGGTGTACATCAGGATAATCGGAATGATGGCGAGCGCGCCGACCAGGGCGAAGCCCAGGCTCTGCGGCGGCGCGGCCGCGGTCCAGATCGACACGTCGGGCGGGATCACGGCCGGCCAGATGCTGATGCCCAGGCCGCTGTAGCCCAGGAACACCAGGCACAGCGCCAGCACGAACGGTCCCGCGGCGGGCGCGCCGCGCACGCGGCGCATCAGGTCGATGCCGGCGGCCGCCACCAGCAGCGGCACCGGCAGGAACCAGAACATGTTGGGCAGGCTGAACCAGCGCTGGGCGATATGCGGCTGCGCCAGCGGCGTCCACACGCTGAGCGCGGCGATCACCGCCAGCAGCGCCAGCGTCAGCGGCCGCGCCAGCGCGCACATGTGGCGATGCAGCCGGCCCTCGGTCTTCATGATGAGCCAGGTGCAGCCCAGCAGCGCATACGCCACCACCAGGCCCGCGCCGGTGAACAGCGAGAACGGGCTGATCCAGTCCCACGGCCCGCCTTGGTAGACGCGGTCGACCACCGGGATGCCTTCGATGTAGGCGCCCAGCGTCACGCCCTGGAAGAAGGTGGCGCAGAGCGAGCCGAGCACGAAAGCGCGGTCCCACAGCGCGCGGTGGCGCGGGTCGGCCTTGAAGCGGAACTCGAACGCCACGCCGCGGAAGATCAGGCCCAGCAGCATGAACACCAGCGGCAGGTGCAGCGCGCTCAGGATCACCGAATACGCCAGCGGAAACGCGGCCAGCAGGCCCGCGCCGCCCAGCACCAGCCAGGTCTCGTTGCCGTCCCACACGGGGGCGACGGTGTTGACCATGGCGTCGCGTTCCTCGGCGTCGCCGATCAGCGGAAAGAGGATGCCGATGCCCAGGTCGAAGCCGTCCATCACCACGTACATCATCACGCCGAACAGGATGATGACGGCCCATATCAATGCAAGGTCGATGCCCATGGCCTCAGGCTCCTTTGAATCCAGGTTGCGCGGACGGGGCGTCCGCCGAGGTGGAGGCGGCCGACAGCGGCCGCGACGGCTGGCGCGGTTCGCCCGGGCCGCCGGACAGCGGCGCGTGGCCGGGCGCCGGCGTCGGGCCCATGCGGATCAGGCGTAGCATGTACGACACGCCGGCGCCGAACACGAACAGGTACACCACCACGAACAGCGCCAGCGTCAGCGTCAATTCGCCCAGGCCGTGGCGGGTGGCGGCGTCGGCGGTGCGCATCACGCCGTAGACGACCCAGGGCTGGCGGCCGATCTCGGTCACGTACCAGCCCGCCAGTATCGCCACCAGCCCCGACGGCCCCATCCACAGCGCGAAACGCTGCAGCGCGCGCGACTGGTACAGCCGTCCGCGCCAGCGCGCCCACAGCGCCCAGCCGGCCAGCAGGATCATCAGCATGCCCAGCCCCGCCATCACGCGGAACGACCAGAACACCACGGTGGCGTTGGGGCGGTCTTCGGGCGGATACGACTTCAGGCCGGGGAACTGGCCATCCCAGCTATGCGTGAGGATCAGGCTGCCCAGGCGCGGCACGTTGAGCGCGTAGCGGGTCTCTTCGCGCTCCATGTCGGGAATGCCGAACAGCGTCAGCGGCACGCCCGCGCCCGGCTCGTTTTCCCAATGGCCTTCGATCGCGGCGATCTTGGCGGGCTGGTGCTTGAGCGTGTTCAGGCCATGGAAGTCGCCCACCACGGCCTGCAGCGGCGCCGAGACCGCCAGCATGGCCATCGCCATCGCGAACATCTTTTTCACCGCCGGGCTGCGGTCGCCGCGCAGCAGGTGCCAGGCGCCGGACGCGCCCACCATCAGCGCGGTGGCCAGGAACGCCGCGATGCCCATGTGCGCCAGCCGGTAGGGGAACGAGGGATTGAAGATCACCGCCAGCCAGTCGGTCGGCACCACGCGGCCGTCCAGGATCTCGTAGCCCGCGGGGGTCTGCATCCAGCTGTTGGACGCCAGGATCCAGGTGGCCGACACCAGCGTGCCCAGCGCCACCATGATGGTCGAGAAGAAGTGCAGCCCCGGGCCCACGCGCGACCAGCCGAACAGCATCACGCCGAGAAAGCCGGCCTCCAGGAAGAAGGCCGTCAGCACCTCGTAGGCCAGCAGGGGCCCGGTGACGCTGCCGGCAAAATCGGAAAAGAAGCTCCAGTTGGTGCCGAACTGGTACGCCATCACCAGTCCGGACACCACGCCCATGCCGAAATTGACGGCGAAGATCTTGGTCCAGAAGTGGTAGAGGTCGCGGTAGACGGTGTTGCGGGTGCGCAGCCAGCAGCCTTCGAGCACGGCCAGGTAGCTGGCCAGGCCGATGGTGATGGCCGGAAAGATGATGTGGAAGGAAATGGTGAATCCGAACTGTATTCGGGCAAGCAGTAGCGCGTCGCTATCCATGGCGGGTGATTCCTGACTTCAAGGCCCGCGCGTTCCTGCCGCCACCGGGCGGCGCGCGCGGACAGGCTGGTGCCTGTAGCGTCAAGATAGGCCGGCCCTGTTGAGCAGTACAGATTCAGAAGGTGGCGAAAAAAGCGGATCAGTTTGGCGGGCGCTGACGTGGAAATGGCGCGTCGTCATAGGGAAGACCGGCCGTTTTCATGAAAAGGGCCAGATCCCGCCGTTACAAAAAAGACAGCACAGCGGGACCGCTGTGCTGCCTGATCCTGCCGCCGGGGCAGGGCAAAGGGCATTCGTGTCCCGCCGCGCGCGGCGCGCGCAATCCGCGGCGCCGGCCTGCGTTGCGCCGCCCAGTCAGTACATGTGCTGGCCGCCGTTCATGGCGACATTGCTGCCGGTCATGAACGCCGCCGCGTCGCTGCAGATGAATGCCACCAGCGCGGCGATCTCGTCGGGCAGGCCCAGCCGGCCCAGTGGAATCTGCGGCAGGATCTTCTCCTTGAGCACCTCCTGCGGCACCGCCTCGACCATGCGCGTGGCCAGGTAGCCCGGCGACACGGTGTTGACCGTGACGCCTTTACTGGCCAGTTCCAGCGCCAACGACTTGGTGAAGCCGTGGATGCCGGCTTTGGAGGCGGCGTAGTTGGTCTGGCCGAAGGCGCCCTTGGATCCGTTTACCGAGGAGATGTTGACGATGCGTCCCCAGCCGCGGTCGGCCATCGGCCCGCACAGCGGCTGCGTCATGTTGAACATCGAATCGAGATTGCTGCGCAGCACGTCGTTCCAGTCCGCGTAGCTCATCTTGCGCAGGCTGGCGTCGCGGGTGATGCCGGCGTTGTTGACCAGGATGTCGATCTGGCGGCCCTCGTCCGCCAGGCGCTGGGCCAACGCCTGGCACGAGTCGTAGTCGGCCACGTCGACCTTGGCCATGTCGTAGCGGCGGCCGGCGGCCGCCTCCTCGTCGAGCCATTCGCGCGTGGCCGCCTCGTTGGAGTGGCAGGTAACGATGACGTCATGGCCGGCGTCGAGCAGGGCCCGGGCGATGGCGCGTCCCAGGCAGCCGGTGCCGCCAGTCACGAGCGCGGTGCGTTTATTCGCCATGGCGCGCTCCGAACTGGCTGGCTTCCCGCATGGCCGAGCAGGCCGAGGTCATCTGTTCGCAATACGATGACCACATGCGCGTGAGCGGCGACTCCGCCAGGCCGCCGCTGGCCGCGGCCGAGGCGTTGCGCAGCCAGCCGCTCACCGCCTCGCTGACGCCCGCGGCCAGCGCCGCCTGGTCTTCCAGCGCGGCGTGGGTGATGGCCTGGCTGGCCTCGAGTTGACACTGCCATTGCTTGCGCGTGACCTCGCCCAGCGCGGGGGCGATGTTCTGCCAGTTGCCGTCGAGCTTGAGCGGCGCCAGGGTCGACAGGTACTGGCCGGTGCCGTCGCTGGCCAGGCGCTGGCCCAGCTGCAGCCAGCGCTGCTGGCTTTCGCGCGCCAGTTCGCCCAGGCGCTGGCAGTAGGCGGCATTGGCGCCAGCGAGGTCCTGGGGCGTGGAAGCGGTGGTCTTCTTCATGATGCGTCCTTTTAAAAGAGTGGTAAGGGGCAACGAATGCACAGGCCTCACGCCATCTGGCTGAGGGTCTTGCGGAAACGGGTCAACGAGAAGGCGAACAGGACGCTGCCGATCAGCGCCAGCGCCAGGAACGGTTGCCATACGACGCCAAGGCCGGCGCCACGAAAGAGAATTGCCTGGCCGAGTTCCACGAAATGGGTGGTGGGCGCGGCCAGCATGATGTTCTGCACGAAGTCCGGCATGCTCTCGCGCGGCGTGGTGCCGCCGGACAGCATCTGCAGCGGCAGCAGCACCAGCACCAGCAGCATGCCGAATTGCGGCATGCTGCGCGCGAGGGTGGCCATGAAGATGCCCATGGAGGTGGTCGCGAACAGGTGCAGCGCCACCCCGGCCAGGAACAGCGCCACCGATCCCTCGACCGGCACCTGCAGCAGGCCACGCACGACGAATGTCAACGATAGCGCAGCCGACACCAGGACGACCAGCCCCATGGACCAGACTTTCGCCAGCATGATCTCGGTCGGCGTAACCGGCATGACCAGCAGGTGCTCGATGGTGCCATGCTCGCGCTCGCGGATCAGCGCCGCGCCGGTCAGGATGATGGACAGCATCGTGACGTTGTTGATGATCTCCATCAGGCTGCCGAACCAGGCCTGCGTCAGGTTGGGGTTGAAGCGCATGCGCACCGCCAGGTCCACCGGCAGCTCGGTCGGCTTGCGGTAGCGCTTGACGAATTCGCTGATCTCGTCGGTGATGATCTGCTGGATGTAGCTGCTGCCGGTGAACGCCTGGCTCATGCGGGTGGCGTCCACGTTCAGCTGGATCTCGGCCGGCCTGCCGGCCAGCACGTCGCGCTGGAAGTTCGGCGGCACGTTGACCACGAAGGTGTAGCGCCCGGCGTCCATGCCCGCGTCGGCCTCGGCCGAGGTGACCATCGCCGGCCGCGTGAAGTGCGGCGGGTAGAACGCCGAGGTGATGCGCGCGGACAGCGGCGAGACGTCCTCGTCCACGACCGCGATGGCCGCGTTGTGCAGCGACTCGGGCACGGCGGTGGCGGCCGTGTAGATCATCAGCGTGAACGACACGAAGATCAGCGCCAGCATCATGGGATCGCGCGCCAGGCTCCACAGTTCCTTGACGCCCAGGCGGAAAATATTGGCGGCATGTCGCGGCATGGTTCAGGTCTCCTGCTTTCTCAGAAGCAGCACCGACGCGCCCAGGATCACGGGGATCGCGACGATCAGGGGCCAGAACGACCCCTGCAGGTTGGAGAAATCCAGCGCCTTGCTGAACACGCCGCGGCTGATGGTGAGCATGTGGGTGGCGGGGTAGACCTGGCCGATCAGCTTGCCGCCGCCTTCCAGCGACGACACCGGGTTGAGCAGGCCGGCGAACTGCACCGCCGGCACCAGCGTGCCGATCATGGTGAAGAACAGCGCCGCGATCTGGCTGCGGGTGAAGGTGGAGGCCAGCAGCCCGATGGCGGTGGCCACCACGTTGTAGATCAGCGCGGCCGCCAGCAGCGTGAGGAAGCTGCCGGTGATCGGCACGCCGAACAGCGTCACCGCCAGCAGCGTCATCAGCAGGAAGTTCAGCATCGCCAGCGCCACGTAGGGCGCCTGCTTGCCCAGCAGGAATTCCAGCCGCGTCACCGGCGTGACGTACAGGTTGATGATCGAACCCAGCTCCTTTTCGCGCACTACCGCCAGCGCGGTCAGCATGGCCGGCATCATCAGCAACAGCAGCGGGATCACGGCCGGCACCATGGCCGGCAGGCTGCGCACGTCGGGGTTGTAGCGAAAGCGCGTCTCGATGCCGACCTGCTGCGTGGCGCCGGCCCCCAGCCGTTCGCGCGCCTGCTGTTGCAGCCAGCCCTGGTGCATGCCCAGCACGTAGCCGCGGATGGTCTCGGCGCGCTGCGGCATGGCGCCGTCGATCCAGACGCCGATCTGGGCATCGCGGCCGCGCGCGGCGTCGCGCGCGAAACCCTGCGGAATCTCGATCGCCAGCGACAGTTCGCCGCTGCGCATGCGGGCATCCATGTCCTGGTAGCTGGTGATCGGCGGCTGCTCGATGAAGTAGCGCGAGCCGGCCAGGTTCAGGCTGTAGTTCTGGCTCAGCGCGGTCTGGTCGCGGTCCATCACCGCGTAGCGCAGGTCTTCCACGTCCAGGCTGATGCCAAAGCCGATCACGAACATCAGCAGCAGCGAGCCGGCCAGCGCCAGCGTGGCGCGCACCGGATCGCGGCGCAGTTCCAGCGCCTCGCGCCACATGTAGCTGAACATGCGCTGCAGGCTGAAGCCGCGCGGCGCGTGCACCGGTTCCGGCGCTTGCGCGACGGGCGCCGGTTCGATCGCCGGCGACGCGTCGGGCGCCGTGCCCGCGCCCGCGTCGATCAGGTAGGCGATGAAGGCTTCCTCCAGCGTCTTCGCGCCGCGCATGCGGGTGATTTCGTCGGGAGCGGCGCTTACCAGCACCTTGCCGGCGTGCATCAGCGACATGCGGTCGCAGCGCTGCGCCTCGTTCATGAAATGGGTCGAGATGAAGATGGTGACCTGGTCCTGCCGCGCCAGCGCGATCAGCAGGCGCCAGAAGTTGTCGCGCGCCACCGGGTCCACGCCCGAGGTCGGCTCGTCCAGGATCAGCAGCTCGGGCTTGTGCACCATGGCCACCGCCAGCGACAGGCGCTGGCGCACGCCCATCGGCAGCTTCTCGGGCAGATCGTCCAGCGCTTCGCCCAGTTCGAAGCGCGCCACCATTTCGTCCACGCGGCCGGGGATGTCCGCTTCGGGCACGTGGAACAGGCGCGCGTGCAGCACCAGGTTCTGGCGCACGGTCAGCTCGCCGTACAACGAAAACGCCTGCGACATGTAGCCGACCCGGCGGCGCGTGTCGAGGTTGCGCGGATCGACCTCGGCGCCGAACAGCCAGGCCTGGCCTTCGCTGGCCGGCAACAGGCCGGTCAGCATCTTCATGGTGGTGGACTTGCCGCAGCCGTTGGAGCCCAGAAAGCCGAAGATTTCGCCCTTGCGGATGCGGAAGTTGACATGGTCCACGGCGACGAAATCACCGAAGCGCATGGTCAGGTCGCGCGCCTCGATGGCGATGGGCGCGTCATCGCCCAGCGCCAGCGGCGTGATCTCGACCGGCTTGTGCCCGCGCCGCTTCTCTTCGGGCAGCAGCGCGATGAAGGCGGCCTCCAGCGAGTCGGCCCCGGTGCGCTGGCGCAGTTCGTCGGGCGTGCCGGTGGCCAGCACCCGGCCGTCGTCCATGGCGATGAGCCAGTCGAAGCGCTGCGCCTCGTCCATGTAGGCGGTGGCGACAATCACGCTCATGCCCGGGCGTTCGCGCCGGATCTGATTGATCAGGTCCCAGAACTGGGCCCGCGCCAGCGGGTCGACGCCGGTGGTGGGTTCGTCCAGGATCAACAGGTCGGGGTCGTGGATCAGCGCGCAGCACAGGCCCAGCTTCTGCTTCATGCCGCCGGACAGCTTGCCCGCCGGGCGCGACAGGAACGCGGCCATGCCGGTGCTGCGCGTCAGGCTGTCGATGCGGCGGCGGCGCTCGGCCTCCCCATGGCCGAACAGGCGGCCGAAGAATTGCAGGTTCTCTTCCACCGACAGGGTGGGGTAGAGATTCTTGCCCAGGCCTTGCGGCATGTAGGCGATGCGCGGGCAGACGTCATCGCGGTGGCGCTTGTCGGCCATGTCGCCGCCCAGCACCTCGACGGCGCCTTCCTGCACCGCGCGCGATCCCGCGATCAGCGCCAGCAGGCTCGACTTGCCCACGCCGTCCGGGCCGATCAGGCCGACCATGCGGCCGGCGGGGATGTCCAGCGAAATGGCGTCCAGCGCCAGCGTCTTGCCGTAGCGCAGCGATACCCCCGACAGCTTGACCACCGGAGCGGGGGAGGCCGTCGTGGTCGCGGCCATCACGGCACCTTGACTTCAAGGTTGGCGGGCCACTGCGCGTCGGCATCCAGTTTCAGCCAGGCCACGCCGGGCAGGCCGGTCTTGACCTGTTGCAGGTGCTGCCGCAGCAGGTCGGGATCGATCTGCGCCTTGACGCGGAACATCAGCTTCTGGCGCTCGGTGGCGGTCTCGACGGTCTTGGGGGTGAACTGCGCGGTGCTGGCCACGAACGACACCTTGGCGGGAATCACGTACTGTGGCGCCGCGTCCAGCACGATGCGCACGTCCTGGCCCAGCGCGACGCGGCCGGCCGCCTGTTCCGGCAGGAAGAAGGTCATGTAGACATCGGCCAGGTCGACCATGTTCAGCACCTTGCCGCCCGCGCCCAGCACTTCGCCGGCCTGCGCCACGCGGTACTGCACCCGGCCGTCGCGCGGGGCGCGCAGCTCGCTGTCGGCGATGTCGGCCTCGATGCGGGCGATGGTGGCCAGCGCCGCGTTGACCGCCGACTGGGCGCCCACCTGAGCCGCCTTGGCGGCGTCGATGGCCGCTTGCGCCGCCTTGACCTGGGCGCGCGCGGCGTTGACGGCGGCCTGCGCGCTGCGCATGCGGGCGCGGTCGTCATCCAGTTCCTGGATCGACGAGGCGCCCTCCCTGGACAGGGTCTCGGAGCGCGCCAGGCGCCGGCGCGCGGCGTCCAGCTCGCTTTCGCGCTGCGCCACCACGGCCTCGGCCGCCAGCTTGTCGCTCTCGCGCTGCGCGATCTGGGCGCTGGCGCTGGCGGCGTTGTTGATGGCCTGCTGGTGTTGGGCGCGCGCTTCCTCGCGCTGGGCCTGCAGCGTGTCGATCTGCATGCGGGCCAGCGGCTGGCCGGCGCTGACGAAATCGCCCTCGGCCGCCAGCACGTCCTGGACCCGTCCGGCCAGCTTGGTGGCGACGTCGACCTCGGTGGCCTCGATGCGGCCATTGCCGCTGACGAAGCCCGCGCCGGGGCCGGTGTCGGACAGCAGGCGCCAGCCGTAGTAGCCGGCGGCCGCCACGGCCACGATCGCGAGCAGGGGAATCAGTTTTCGGGTGGGCAACTTCATGATGCGGATCCTGTGTTGAGCGGCAGGGGGCCAGGCGGGGTCGCGGGCTGGGCGGCGGCGCGCGCCTGCGTGCCGCCGCCCAGCGCGGCATACAGGCCGACGCGGGCCGACAGCAGGGCGCGGCGGGTCTGCACCAGCGTCTGCTGCGCGGCCAGCAGGTCGCGCTGCGCGTCCAGGACCTCAAGATAGGGCGAGGCGCCGTGGTCGTAGCGCAGCTTGGCCAGGCGCGCGCGTTCGGCCTGCGCGTCCACGGTGGCGCGCAATACCTGGACCTGTTCGGCCAGCCACCGGCGCGCCGACAGGGCGTCTGCAACGTCCTTGAAGGCGCCCTGGATGGCGCGCTCGTAGCTGGCCACGGCCTGATCGCGCCGGACTTCGGCCAGGTCGAGATTGGCGCCGCGGCGTCCGGCGTCGAAGATCGGCAGGTCAATGCTGGGCGCGAAATTCCAGGCGCGGCTGCCGCTGCCGAACAGGCCATCCAGTTCGGCGCTGGCGGTGCCGAATGCGCCGGTCAGCGTGATGCGCGGAAAGAAGGCGGCGCGGGCCGCGCCGATGTTGGCGTTGGCCGCGTGCAGCTGGTGTTCGGCGGCGACGATGTCGGGCCGGTTGGTCAGCAGGTCCGACGGCAGTCCGGCCGGCAGGTCGCGCATGACGCTGTCGTCGTCCAGGCCGGCGCGCGGCAGCGGCAGCGTCAGGGGCTGGCCGGTCAGCAGCTCCAGCGCATGGGCCTGGGTGGCGCGGGCCTGTTCCAGATCGGCGCCCAGCGCCCGGGCCTGCTGCCACAGCGTCTCGACCTGCGTCAGGTCCAGCTTCGAGATCGAGCCGACTTCGTAGCGCCGGCGGAATATGCGCAGCGACTCCTCGCGCGAAGCGATCGTCGCGCGCGTCAGCGCCAGTCGCTCATCCAGTTCGCGCAGCGACAGATAGCTGTCGGCAACCTGCGCGATCAGGGTCAGCGTGGCGGCTTCGGCGGCGGCGTCGGACGCCAGGTAGTTCTCCAGCGCGGCGTCCTTGAGGCTGCGCACGCGGCCCCAGAAGTCCAGCTCCCATGTCGCCATGCCGACGCCGGCCTGGTATTGGCTGGCCACTTGCGGCTGGCCGGTGACGTTCAGGTCGCCCGGGGTGCGGGCGCGGGTGCCGTCCGCGCGCAGGCCGATGGTGGGGAACTGGTCGGCGCGTTGAATGCCATAGAGCGCGCGCGCCTCCTCGACGCGCAGCAGGGCCACGCGCAGGTCGCGGTTGTGCGCCAGGGCGTCGCCGATCAGCCCTTGCAGCACGGGATCGGTGAAGTAGCCGCGCCAGTCGATCCGGGCCGCGCTCAGCGCCGCGCCGCCGGGCGTGGCGGCCTGATCGGGGTAGGTGGCGGCCACCGGCGCCGCGGGCCGCGCGTATTGCGGCGCCATCGACACGCAGCCCTGCGCCAGCAGCACGGCCAGGGCCACCGGCGCCAGCCGGGCGGCGCGCCATCGCGAAAGGGGGCGGCGGGTCATGCTCATTTCTCCATCACATAAGCGCCGGGCGCGTCGTCCAGCGCGGGATAGCCTTTGCGCGCGGCGCCCAGGGCGGGGGGGCGGACCGGCTGGCCGGACAGCGCGTCGAGCCAGTCGCGCCAATGCGGCCACCACGAGCCTTCATGCGGCGTGGCCGCCGCCAGCCAGGCCTCCGGGGTCAGCGCCGGCTGTCCCGCCGCGCGCAGCAGGCTGCGAAAGCGCCGCCGCGGATGGCCCGGTTCGCTGACGATGCCGGCGTTGTGGCCGCCGCTGGTCAGCACGAACGTCAGCGCGGCCGGCGACAGGCCGTGCAGCTTGTAGACCGAACGCCACGGCGCCACATGGTCCGTCTCGGTGCCGACGCAGAAGATCGGCAGGCTCAGGTCCTCCAGTCGCACCGGTCGGCCATCCACGGCGAAGCGGCCGGCGGCCAGGTCGTTGTCCAGGTACAGGTGGCGCAGGTACTGGCCGTGCATGCGCGCGGGCATGCGGGTGGCGTCGGCGTTCCAGGCCTGCAGGTCGGTCATGGGGCGGCGCTGGCCCAGCAGGTATTCGCTGGTCATGCGCGACCACACCAACTGGCGTGCGCGCAACAGCTGGAACGCGCCGCTCATCTGGCGCGCCGGGAAATAGCCCAGCGCCGTCATTTCGGCCTCCATCAGCGCAACCTGGAAGGCATCGATGAACAGGCCCAGCTCGCCGGGTTCGCTGAAGTCGGTCTGCGCCGCCAGCAGGCTCAGGCTGGCCAGGCGGCGGTCGCCGTCGCGCGCCATGGCGCTGGCGGCCATGGCGAGCAGGGTGCCGCCCAGGCAGTAGCCCGTCGCATGTACCCTGGCGCCGGGCACGATGGCCTCGATCGCCGCCAGCGGCTCGCGCACGCCCAGGCGCAGGTAATCCTCCAGGCCCAGATCGCGATCGGCCGCCGTGGGGTTCTTCCATGACACGCAGAACACCGTGTAGCCCTGGCCGACCAGATAGCGGATCAGCGAGTTGTGGGGCGACAGATCGAGCACGTAGTACTTCATGATCCAGGCCGGCACGATGAGGATCGGCTCGGGCCGCACCCGGCCGGTCGCGGGCCGGTACTGGATCAGCTCGGCCAGGTGATTGCGCAGAATTACCTTGCCGGGGGTGGCGGCAACCTCGTGGCCAGGGCGGAAGTGTTCGGCGCCGGCGGGCGGCAGCCCGGCCCACTGGCGCAGGCCGTCCTCCCAGGCGTGGCAGGCGCCGCGCAGCAGGTTGGCGCCGCTTTCTTCCAGCGTCTGGCGCCACACCAGGGGGTTGGTATAGGGATTGTTGTCGGGCGCCAGCGGTTCCAGCCACTGGCGCGCGGCGAAGGCCGCCAGCGCGCGCTGGTGCGGGTCGGCCAGGGGCAGGGCGCGGGCAAACGTGTCCCAGCCCTGCTCGGCCTGCATGAAGCCCTGGCACCACAGCGCAAAGGGCCACTGCCGCCAGGCGTCGTCATCGAACCGGCCTGCGTGCGCCGCATTCTGCTGGGGGGCTGGCGGGGGCGTGATCGGCATGAGGGCTCCGGGGCGCACGGGGGCGGGATTGCCTCGCGTGGGGACGGATCGTCGCGCAACCGGGCTTGTGGCCTGGCGTCGGACAAATCCGACTTCGAAACCATTGTGCCGCCGCCTGCCTGATCAATCCTTGATCAGGATCAAGCTAACGACTGACCGGTCGGTTTTTAATGGAGCGGTTGGCCGGCGGTGCGTCCGCGCGCCAATTCGCACAGGGAGCAGTGGTGATGAGCACGCAACGTCTGCGTCTCCCTCCGACCGTGCGCGTCGGGCAGATCCTCGACGCCGCGCTGCAGGAGTTCTCGGCCGCCGGCTATGCCGGCGCCCGCATGGACGACATCGCCTTGCGCGCGGGGTTGTCCAAGGGAGGCCTGTACGCGCACTTCGCCAGCAAGGAAGAGGTCTTCGAGGCGCTGCTGGCGCGCTACCTCTGTCCGCCCCGTCTCGACGCCCGCGCCCTGGTCGAAGGCTCCTCCAGCCCCCGCCACCTGGCCGAGCGGCTCGTCAATCATCTCTATGCCAGCCTCGCCAACCCCGCCATGATCGCCGCCATGCGCCTGCTGCTAGCCGAAAGCCTGCGCGTGCCGCACCTGGCGCGCCGCTGGCGCGAACAGACCGCCGACGCCCACCAGGCCGACATCGCGCAATTGCTGGAACTGGCCCGCGCGCGCGGCCTGTGCGGCGACGGCGCCGCGTTGCGGCACCCGTGGCTGCTGTTGTCGCCGGTGGTCCACGCCATCTTCATGGCGATCCTGCTGGGACCGGATGAACGCCTCAACCTGCCGCAGCGGCGCGAGGCGCACGTGGCGCTGATCTGCGATCTGCTGTAGCGACACGCATGGAAATCCGCCCGGCATGGCCGCCGGGCGACGGTGCCGTCATGATGCGCGGGGTGCGGCCTCCCTGTATCCTTGCGTCACCCCCACGACTGACGCTGCGAGGACGATGTGCCCACTTCAGGAATGACGGTCCGCGTGCCGTCCTGGCGCTATTTTCCGGTGGCGCTGGCCCTGGTGCTGCCCGTGCTCGGCTGCATCGGCTGGACCTGGCTGCACGCGTTGAGCACCGAACGCGCCGAGGCCGCCACGGCGGGGCGGATCGTGCGGGTGCAGACCGAGCAGATCCTGGCCCGCGCCCTCGATATCCTGCCGCGCGTCACGGCCCTGTCGGCGCAGCCCTGCCAGACCGCGCGCGCCGACCTGTATCGCTGGGGCACGCTCAATCCGTATTTCCGTTCGCTGTTGCTGGTCAAGCAAGAACACATCTATTGCTCGTCGGCCCTGGGCGAGGTGGACTATGAGACCGGCGCGTTCCACCGCTGGCCTGTCGGCACGCCGCCGACGCAATGGTTCGTCAGCGTGGCCGGCACACCGCTGGCGCCGGAGCGGTCGGCCCTGCTGCTGGGCATGGCCGGCGAGGACGGCCGGGGCGGCGTGGTGGTGGTCGACGGACGCTACGTCCAAGACCTGCTCAATGCAGTGTCGTCGCTGGGGGCTTACCAGCTGGAGGTCTCGTTGGGCGGCGGCGCGCCCATCCGCAATGACGCATGGGGAGCGGCCGCCGTCGAGCGCTTGTTCGAGTCGGCCGAGCCGGTGGCCGGTCACGGCGACCTGGTCGTCAGGGTGATGGCGCCCGCCGAAACCGTGGTGCGCGCCTGGCAGCAGCTGCTGCTCACGTATCTGCCCGTCGCCATGCTGTGCGGCGCATTGCTGGCCTTCGGCGCCTACCGGCTGCAGGTGAACCGGCAATCGTTCAAGGAACAGCTGCGTCGCGCCATGCTGGCCGACGAGTTCCATGTCGAGTACCAGCCGGTGTATGGCCAGGCCACCGGCCGCTGCGAGGGCGCCGAGGCCCTGATGCGCTGGGACCGGCCCGGCGTGGGGGCGGTGCGGCCCGACATCTTCATCGCGGCGGCGGAGGCCGAGGACATGATCGTGCCGCTGACGCAGCATCTGCTCAAGCTGATCCAGCGTGACATGCAAGGCTGGGCGACGCCGCCGGACTTCCATATCGCCGTGAACGTGGCGCCCGAGCACCTGTCCTGCCCGACGCTGGTGGCGGACGTGCAGGCCTTTCGCGCCGCCATCCGGCCGTCGTTGATGGTGCTGGAAATCACCGAGCGCAGCCTGATCACCGACAACGGCCAGGCCCGCGCCAACATCGACGCGCTGCGCGGACAGGGCGTGTTCGTGGCCATCGACGATTTCGGCACGGGCCATTGCTCCCTGTCGTACCTGCAGAAATTTCCGGTCGACTATCTCAAGATCGACAAAGGCTTCGTGCAGGCCATCCAGGCCGATGGCGAAGAGGCGCCGGTACTGGACGTGATCATCACGCTGTCGCACCGGCTGGGCCTGGCGGTGGTGGCCGAAGGGGTGGAAACGCCGCAGCAGTTCGATTACCTGACCAGCCGCGGCGTGGCCTTCATCCAGGGCTACCTGTTCGCGCGGCCCATGCGGTCGGCCGATTTCGTGCGCTGGTATGCCGAGAATGCGGGCGCGCCGCGCATGCGCGGCGCGCCGCCCGTTTGAGGCGCTAGCGCCAGCAGGCGCAGTCCGCGCCGTCGTGGACGAACGGCACCGTCAGGCGCGGCAGGGTCAGCAGCGAGAAGCGATTGCTGAACGACCACGGGCCGGCCGCGCGCGGGGCGTCGGCCTGGGCGTCGCACCGGCACGCGTGCTCGCGCGCATCATCGCCATTGCCACAGGCGCAAGCCACCGCCACCCCCAACAGCAGTAGCGCGGCGAGCAGCGCCAGCGCCGCGAGAGTGAGTTTCATGATTTATCTTTCGTGATAAAAAATTATTGTGAAACGATAATTTATTGCTACACTACAGCAACCTAATCATCCGAGCAACGTGTTCCGGAGCCTCCCTTGGCCGCAGCGCTGACTTCCTCGCCGACCCATGAATCCGCCATTGCCGCCGAGGGCGGCGCACGGCTCGACCGCATCCGCCGCCTGTCGCGTTGGATGCGCGGCCTGCTGATCGCGGCCGCGGTGCTGCTGGTGACCGCTCTGGTCGCCATGTGGTTCTTCACCTCCGAGGCGGTGCTGGCCCGGGGCATCTATTCTTTCCTCGGTGTCACGGCGGCGGTGCCGGCGTCCGAGGGCGTGCACATCGGGCTGGCCTCGCCGGCCAGCGTGCCGCGCCTGCAGTTGGGGCCGGGCTACCGGGTGCTGGGTTTCGCGCTGTTCGGCGTGCTGGCGGGGCTGGCCTTGCGCGGCATCGCCCATGCCTATGCCATGTTCGCCGACTTCGGTCGCGGCGACGTGCTGACCGTCGCCAGCGCGCGCCGCCTGCGCGGCATCGCCTTGTTGGTCACCGTGTTCAGCGCGGCCGTGCCGGTGCTCAAGACGGTGCTGGTGCTGGCCCTGACGCTGGCCAACGGGCCGGGCGGACGCCACATGCTCATCGACATCGATGTCAGCGACATCCTGCTGGCCCTGCTCGGCGGCCTGTTGTTCTCGCTGGCCTGGGCCATGGAAGAGGCGGCCCGGGTCGCGGAAGAGAATCGGGGTTTCATCTGATGGCGATCATCGTACGGCTGGACGTGATGCTGGCGCAGCGCAAGATGAAAGCGCGCCAGCTGGCGCAGGAGATCGGTATTACCGAGCCGAACCTGTCGCTGCTCAAGTCGGGCAAGGTCAAGGGCATGCGTTTCGATACGCTGGAGCGCATCTGCGAAGTGCTGCAATGCCAACCCGGCGACCTGCTCGAATACCAATCCGGCCCGGCGCCGGGCGATGCAGAGCCCGACTGACGTCATTCCCCTTTTGTGGCTTTCCGTTCCAGCGCCCGGTTTGCGGCCAGGCGCCGGCTTTCCACGTCCTTTTGATGGATGCCTGCTGTCATGCAAACTTTGTCCGCGCTGTCCCGCGATACGTTGCGCCTCGCTTCCCTCCTGGCCTGCGTCGCCACGCTGGCGGCCTGCGCGCCAACCGCGCTGGCGCCAGGCGCCGCCGCCAGCGTGCGCATCACCCACAACGAGCCCGGCAAGGAGTGCGTATTCCTGGGCGACGTCACCGGCAGCCAGGGCAATTTCCTGGCGGGGGCGATCACCTCCAACGCCGATCTTGAGACGGGCGCGCGCAACGACTTGAAGAACCGCGCCGCGGCGATGGGTGGCAACGTGGTGTATCTGTTGACGCAGCGTGCCGGCCAGACCGGCGGCAAGGATCACCTGGAGCAGACTAACGTCACGCTGTCGGGCAACGTCTACCGCTGTGGTTGACGCCGTGGGGAACGGCGCGCCGCGCCGGCCGGATCAGCCGGCCTTGGCCTGCGGCGCGGCCTTGGCGAAGAACAGGTCTGTGATGGACTGGCTGTCCAGGGGTTCGCCGTTGATGGTGCGCGTCAGCAATTCCGCGCCCAGCAATTGCACCGAGAACACCAGGTCGGGCTGCACCCGGCGGATTTTTTCGAGGTGCTTGCTGGTGTTGACCAGGGCCACGGTCTTGGCGCCCTGTTCGCCGGTGGCCTCCTTGGCGGCCAGCACGATGAAGGCGTTTTCGGCGTCGTCCTCGCGCAGCGCCAGCACATAGCGCGCGCGGGCCACGCCCGCGCTGCGCAGCACCTCGACGCTGGACGGATCGCCTTCGATCAGGTCCGTGGCCGCCGGGTATTCCTGCGGCGCGCCGGCGGGCACGATGACCGTGACCTCGTCGCCGCGGCGGCGCAGGCCGTCGTAGACGCTCAGGGCCAGTGGCGTGGCGCCGGCGATGATGATGTGGTTTTTTCTCATGGCGTTGGAAAACCGGCCCTTGACCAGCCGCTTCAGGTTGCCGCCGATCACCGGGCCGGCGATCGCGCTGACGGAGGTGGCGAAGACGGTGATGCCAAGAATGATAATCGACGCGGTGAACAGCCGCGCCGCGTTGCTGTGCGGCGTGATGTCGCCATAGCCCACCGTCGACATCGAGACGATGGAGAAATACAGCGCGGTCGCCGCGTCCTTGATGGGCGGGTTGAATTCCTCGCCCAGGTACAGCGTGCCGAACACCGCGTAGATCAGCAGCGAAACGATGCTGACCAGGGCGAAGAGCGAACCCGCGGTCACGCTGGCGCGGTCGAAGCGGCGCCAGTAGGCGACTAGCGCGACCACCAGCACCAAGGTATAGATGCCCAGCCCGGCCCGTCCGCCCTCGCCGAGGATGGCGAAGGTGCCGATGCCGATCAGCAGCACCAGCGAGAAGGCCCACGCGATGCGCGCCTTCAGGATCAGCCCGATGGCGATGATCTGCAGGCCCACGCCCAGCACCAGCCGCGGGATCTCCAGCAGGCCCACCACCTGCATCACGTCATGCCAGTTGTCCAGCGCCAGCCAGAAGGAATATTCGCGCGCGCGCACTTCGCGCAGCACCGGATGCATGAAGGCATACCCGTCCAGAGCCACCAGGATGGCAAGGCACCAGTTGGGCGGAACCAGGGAGAACACACGGCGCACGCGGCGCGCGAGACCGGTCAGGGGATTGAACATGGCGGGGGCATCCTTTGCCTGCATTCTATAGGCGCCCGCGTGGAGCTTGCTATATCCAATATGTATAGAAGGCTATCAACAAAGAATTACTTGAATCGGGCCCGACGTCCTAAACTTCTTTCATCACGCGGCTATCCGAAAGGAACGCCGCTGATACGGGCGATAAGCCCGCCAGCAGCCAGGGCGGACAAATCCCCGGGCGTTATCACGCTGCAGCTTGGGTGGGGACTAGAGACCCCGGCCGGGCTCACGGCCAGTCCGTGCGTGAGTAGTATGAGGCACGAATGTTGGAATCGCGTGATCTAGGTAGAAGGCATCAGTGCCGGCTGATGACTCCAGGCTCACGTGTTGTTTTAGCGCGGCGTCTTACCTTCGGGGCAGCGCCGCGTTTTTTTCGCCTCGCGCCAGCCGCCCCATAGCGTATCAATAAGATGGCGCGTTCGCATCCACCGTGTCGCGGCGCCAATCCTCCTGTCCTTCCGGACGACCTTCCTCCCCAGCCTCCCGCGGATCCAGTTCCAGCGCGATATCCGCCGCGAACATGTAGCCCCAGCCATGCACGGCGCGGATCGGCAGCGTCATGTGGTGGGCGGTCGCCTTGCGCCGCAGGCGGCTG
Source organism: Achromobacter ruhlandii (assembly GCF_002082135.1). Classification (NCBI taxonomy): domain Bacteria; kingdom Pseudomonadati; phylum Pseudomonadota; class Betaproteobacteria; order Burkholderiales; family Alcaligenaceae; genus Achromobacter; species Achromobacter ruhlandii. Next base: position 4,956,029 of record NZ_CP017433.1, on the reverse strand, counting down.
ATCATCACATCGACGAAGCGGCGCCGCGTGATGACGCCGTCGGCATCCTCGGCCCCGTCTGGATAGAAGGCATCGCGGCTGACCTTGCGGTCGGGCGCCTTGACCAGCCGTGTCAGGAAATCCCGTTCGCCCGTGGTCAGCCCCAGGCTGCGGCCGACGGGGCTGATCAGGGTCCAGCCCTTGTTGGCCAACCGCCAGGTTTCCTGTTGCGGTTCGTCGTGCGCCGGCTCGACCACCGGGTCGGACAGGTCCAGGCCGACGGCGCGCCGCACCAGCGCCTGCAGCACCGCCGCCAGCTCCAGTCCCGTCACCTCCGGCGGCAGGCAGGCATCGGCGCCGCACAGCAGGGTGCGGATGCGGTTTTCCTGGGAGCCGAACGGCGCGATGGCGACGATGCCCAGGCTGCGGTCGATGGCGCGCAGCCGCACGGCGGCGTTGTGGATATCCGGCAGGGGCGCTTCCAGGATGACCAGCGGACTGGGGCGGCGCGAATAGCGGTCGTAGACGTCGGCCAGGTCGTGGCAGCGCCGCACGCTGAAGCCCAGATGCGACAGGGCCTCGACCAGCCCGATGTGGTGGGCGCCGTCGCGGCCGAGAAAGATGACATCGAGGGTGTTGTTCATGGATGCCCGCCTGCGCCTGCGACCGCGTGATTCCTGCGTGTCATGCCCCTCTCCCTGTGCTGCGCCATGATGTGGCGGCATCTGGCGGTGTTGTCTGGTGGCGGGCGAAGGTCTGAACTGTGTTGATCCGCGTCTGGGCCGCGGCCGCGGTCGGGGTCTGGGCGGCGCTTGGCTCGGGCGCGTTGCGCCCTGGCCGCCGAGGATCCGATTCCGCATGGAAGTCACGCCCGTGTTTCATTTAAACACGGGCGTGTTTTTTTGTGAAGATAAGTTTCTGTAGTTTCTGCTGGTAACAGTGGCGGTCGGGCGTATTGCCGCGAAGCGCTTGAAACGCTGTTCGTTTGCGCCGCTGCGACAATAAGATATTAAGTATTACCGATACATTATTTTCTATTTTCAATCCCGGAAAGCACATAAACTCGCCCGGATTTATCCCCGTCGTGTGGCCATCGGGCGTGCGAGGAGAGCTCGGGCGCGCATCGCGGGCATGGACGCAAGCCGATGATAGCAATGGTTTTTTTGCGGTGCCGCGAAGCGGGTCGCGATGGCGCGGCGGTGGGGACGGGCGTGGGCCGCGGGGCTTGCCGCGATTTACGGATTAGCCACGGAATTGGGGTGTAATCCGTTTATTTGACGGCAGTATTGAGATGTTTTAATCAAATAAATAAATTCATATTAATGTCTCAGGTTGATCGATTGGACACGTTTAGCCATCGTCTGCGCAATGCAAGAATGCTTCAGGGATGGACACAGAAGGACCTGGCAGTCGCGAGCAACCTGTCGCAAAGCGCCATCGGCAACTATGAAAGCGGCCAGCGCCTGCAACCCTCCAGCGATGCGCTCATCAAGCTGACCCGCGCGCTGAGGGTCAATCCCATGTGGCTCAGCACCGGCGAGGGGCCGATGCTCGACGCCGGTCATGTCGAAACCGTCGCCAGCGCCGACGGCCGCGCCGAAGCGCCGCCCTGGCCCTTCGAAACGGTGTCGTACGCCACTTATGCGCGCCTGAGCCTGCAGGAGAAGCGCCAGATCGAACAGGTACTGGCGGCCTACATCAAGGCGCGCGGCGAATAGTCG
>NZ_CP017433.1:4828917-4954225 GCF_002082135.1 Achromobacter ruhlandii | reverse complement strand
GTGACGTTGGCCGGTGGCGCGCGGCGCAGGCGCCGGCCGCAGCCCGCTCCACCGGATCGGCAATCAACGTATTCAACAGCGCCGCGAAGCCGATACAGCCGGCCACCACCAGCGCCGTGAACATCGCCGGCTGACGCACCTGCGTGCCGTCAAGCAGCCAGTCGAAGAACAGGATGACCAACGCGTGACAGATGTAGATCGGGTAGCTCAGTTCCCCGATCACCTTGTCCAGGCGGTGGCGCGACTGGAACAGGAAGGCCAGCGGCAACAGCGCGGCAAACAGCAGCACCGCCAGGCCGTCGCGCACCGTATGCGGCAGGCCGATGGAAAAATGCGCCAGCACATACAGCAGCAGCAGTCCCGTGCCCACTTCGGGCAGGCGCGGCGCGCGCGCCATCCACGCCTGCCAGCGCGGCAACAGCACCTGGTGCGACAGTGAGCCGGCCAGGAACAGCGCCAGTTCGGTCGGGAAGAATCGGTAGGTCCACGGATCGCTCACGCCGATGCCGCTGGCCACCAGCGCCACGCGCAGCGCCAGCGACGCGACCAGCAAGGCCAGCAGGCGCCGGGGCGAATGCAGCACGAACGGCGCGATCAGGTAGAAGCTCAGTTCCACTCCCAGGGTCCAGGCCTGCGGCACCAGCAGGCCTTGGTACAGCGGCACGTCGCTGTGCGCAAAGCTGCCGGTGAAGGCCAGCGCGCCGTGCTCGATGCCAAAGAACATCAGCCAGTCCTGCCCCAGTATCACCAGATTCGACAGCGCCAGGAACAAGGTGGCGGCCAGGGGCAGGCCCTCGTAGACGCGCCAGAATGCGGCGCCGCCGTTGCCCGCATAGGCCAGCAGGGTCAGCGCCGCCACCGCCAGGTAGACCGGGTACAGGCGCAGCGCGCGATTGGCGTAAAAGCGGCCGGGCGCGCCGCGGTAGTGGTCGGTGGCCGTCAGCACATAGGAAATCAGGAAGCCCGAAATCACGTAGAACAGCTGCACCGCCAGGCGTCCTCCCACCAGCCAGTCGGTGGTGCCGCCGCCCAGGTGGTCGAGCACGACGGACAGCGCCAGCAAGGTTCTCAGCATGCCCATCGCCGTGTCTCCGGAAATTGTCTTGGTCGTCGGCCGGGCCGTTGCCGGCCAGGCGCGAGGCGTCAGCCGATTCTGCGCGCCACGGCGGCCCGCCGCCATGCGGCATACGATGCACCCCTTCCGGCGCGCGGCGTAACGCGCCCCGCCCCGCGTGCAGCTTTGGGATTCGGCTTTCGGGAGGAGGGCACGGGACGTGCTGAGCCCATGCGGTTACAGTCGAGGCTGTGTCTTTTCAGGAGTGCTGTCCATGTTTACCTTCCTGTCTACGCCCTGCCGCCTGGTCGGCGCCGGAATGCTGGCCGTGGCGCTGGCCGGTTGCGCCGGATCCACCGGAGGCGCGCGCGCCGAGGGCGCCGCCGCCGCCAACGCGGCCAGCAGCGCGGATTCACTGGCCCAGACCAGCTGGGAACTGGTGCGCTGGACGCAGTCCGGCGGCGCCCTGCGCGAGATTCCGCACGGCGACAACGGCGAGCCGATCCGCCTGACCTTCCTGGCGCAGGGCAAGCAATACCGGGTCGAAGGCTTTTCGGGCTGCAATCGCTACATGGGCAGCTACAAGCTGCAAAGCGGCAAGCTGGCGATCGACGCGCCCGCCGCCACGCGCATGGCCTGCGTGCCGGCGGCCCGCGCCGCGCTCGAAAACGACTACCTGCGCGCCCTGGGCGCGATCGACACGTTCACGCTGGACAGCGGCGGCGCGCCGCGCCACCTGACCTTCAACCTGCGTGGCGGCGACGTGCTGGAATTCGAGCGGCGCCAGGACCCGCCGACGCCCTGACGCCGGTTCCCGTGGGCGGGACGCCGGTCCATGGCGTGAAGAACCCCCCGGGTGGCCCCGCCCATCCCCGTGGCCTGAAGGGAATGGGGCAGGTGTTTCAGTATGTTTTGCGGCGCCGGGCCGGCGTCCGTGCCGCGCCTACAATTGGCGCTGCCGGCTGTCCGGCTGGCGCGCCGCGGCGCGCACCCCTGGTTTCTTGCGGGAGAGATTTGCATGTCCTTGTCCACTTCCTGGCGCTGGATCGCGCCTTGCGCGCTTGGCCTGACGCTGGCGGCCTGCGCGGCGCCGCCACGCACCGCCGACGGACGCGACCCGCGCTTCCAGCCGGCCGCCGCCTCGGACGTGCTGGCGCAGACCAACTGGGACCTGGCGCGCTGGACCCGCCCCGGCGGCGCGCTGCGCGAAATCCCGCATCCGTCCTCCAATTCGGTGCCGCTGACCATCGGCTTCATCCATGACCAGAGCGCCACGCGCGCCACCGGTTTCGCCGGCTGCAATACCTACAGCGCGCCCTACACCGTCGCCAACGGCCAGTTGATCATCCAGTCCAACCCGGTGGCGACGATGAAGGCCTGCGCGCCGGTCAACATGAAGCTTGAACAGGAATTCCTGGCCGGCCTGACGCGCATCACCGCCACCTCGTTCGACAACACCAGCAATCCGCAGCGCATGACCTGGGCCTTGAGCAACGGCGATACGCTGGATTTTGGCCGCCGTCTCGACCCGGTCGCCGGCGGCCAGGTGGGCGCGACCAAGCTGGTCTACGTCAACGCCGAACGCGTGCCGTGCAACGCCGGCGCCGGCCGGGCCATGTGCTACCAGGTGCGCGACACGCCGACGCAGCCGTGGCAGCTCTGGTACGGCGACATCACCGGCTTCAATTTCCAGCCCGGCATCCGTTATCGCCTGCGCGTGGTCGAGGTCAGGGACCCGAATCCGCCGGCCGACGCCTCGGGCCTGCGCTGGGTGCTGGATACGGTGGTGGAACAGGAAATCGTGCGGCGCTGAGCCGGGGGGGGGCGGGGGCCGCGCTTGACCCGCGACAAGCGGGCCGCGCGGGGCAGCGATTACTATTACGGCCTTCGCCGCTTTTCGCCCCGCTTTGCCATGTCTTCCGTCGTCAATATCGCCGCCTACAAATTCGTCTCGCTGGACGCGCTGCCCGAACTGCGCGCCCGGCTGCTGGCCGAGGCCGGGGCGGCGGGCCTGAAGGGAACCATCCTGCTGGCGGAGGAAGGCATCAACCTGTTCCTGGCGGGCGCCGCCGATGGCATCGACACCTTCCTGCGCGGCTTGCGCGGCGATCCCCGGTTCGCCGACCTGGAAGTGAAGTTCAGCCACAGTGCCCAAGTGCCGTTCCGCAAGCTGCTGGTGAAGATCAAGCGCGAAATCATCCGCATGAACCACCCGACGATCCGGCCCGAGGCCGGCCGCGCGCCGGGCGTGGACGCCAGGACGCTGGCGCGCTGGCTGGAGCAGGGGACCGACGACAGCGGCCGCCCGGTGGTCATGCTGGACACGCGCAATGCCTTTGAAGTCGACGAGGGCACCTTTCGCGACGCCATCGACTGGCGCATCGACCGCTTCACGCAGTTCCCGGCGGCGGTGCAGGCGCATCGCGCCGAGCTGGAAGGCAAGACCGTGGTCAGCTTCTGCACAGGCGGCATCCGCTGCGAGAAGGCCGCGATCTACATGAACGAGGCGGGCATCGAGAACGTCTACCAGCTCGACGGCGGCATCCTCAAGTATTTCGAGGAAACCGGCGGCCCGGGGTTTGACGGCAAGTGCTTCGTGTTCGACGAACGTATTTCGCTCGATCCCGCGCTGGCGCCGAGCCAGGACTGACACAGCCAGGACTGACACAGCGTCCGGCGCATCCGTCGCGCCGTGCGGCTCGGCGATAAAAAAGCCCGCACTGGCGGGCTTTTTCATGGGGCCGGCGCGCGGGCCCGGCGCTCAGCGCACGCGCATGCCGGGCTTGGCGCCGGGGAACGGCTCCAGCACGTAGATGCCGGCGTCGACCGCCTCGTCGGCGTGGCTGGCCGCCAGCACCATGCCTTCGGAGACGCCGAACTTCATCTTGCGCGGCGCCAGGTTGGCGACCATGACGGTCAGCTTGCCGATCAGGTCTTCGGGCTGGTAGGCCGACTTGATGCCGGAGAAGACGTTGCGGTGGCGGCCCTCGCCCACGTCCAGCGTCAGGCGCAGCAGCTTGGTCGAGCCTTCGACGTGCTCGCAGTTGACGATCTGCGCAATGCGCAGGTCGACGCGGGCGAAGTCGTCGATCGAGATGGTCTCGGCCAGCGGCTCGCCGCCGGGGATCACGGCGGGGGCGGCGGGCGGCTCGAACAGGTCTTCCAGCATCTGCGGCTCGACGCGCTGCATCAAGTGCTTGAACGGCGCCACGCGCTGCGGCAGCACGGCGGCGTCGGCCCAGGTGAAGTCGGCCTCGGCGGCGAACAGTTCGCGCGCGACGCGCTCGGCCAGGGCCGGCAGCACCGGCGCCAGCATCACCGACAGGGCCTTGAAGCCGGCCAGCGAACGCGAGCAGATGTCCTGCAGCGCGGCCTTCTGCGCCTCGTCGGCGGTGGCGATGCCCTTGGCCAGCACCCACGGCTGGGCCGTGTCGAACGCCTGGTTGATGCGGTCGGCGTAGGCCATGATCTCGCGGATGGCGCGGTTGTACTCGCGCGCCTCGAAGGCGGCGCGGATCGACTCGGCCTGCGCGGCGTATTCGGCCGACAGCGCGGCGGTGTCGCCCGAATAGGCCAGGGCGCCGTCGAAGTGCTTGGTGATGAAGCTGGCGGCGCGGCTGGCGATGTTGACGTACTTGCCGACCAGGTCGCTGTTGACGCGGGCGATGAAGTCTTCGGGGTTGAAGTCCATGTCTTCGACCCGGGCGTTCAGCTTGGCGGCGATGTAGTAGCGCATCCACTCGGCGTTCATGCCGAGTTCCAGGTAGCGCAGCGGCGAGATGCCGGTGCCGCGGCTCTTGGACATCTTTTCACCGCTGACGGTGATGAAGCCGTGCACATTGACCGCGTCCGGCGTCTTGCGACCGGCGAACTTCAGCATCGCGGGCCAGAACAGGGCGTGGAAATAGACGATGTCCTTGCCGATGAAGTGGACCTGCTCGGTGCTGCCGGCCGGGTCGAGCAGGGCGTCGAAGTCCAGGCCCTTGACCGCGCAGTACGACTTCAGCGAGGCCAGGTAGCCCACCGGCGCGTCCAGCCAGACGTAGAAGTACTTGCCCGGCGCGTCCGGGATCTCGATGCCGAAATAGGGCGCGTCGCGCGAGATGTCCCAGTCGCCCAGCTTGGCCTCGCCGTCCTCGGCGCCCAGCCATTCGCGGGTCTTGGCCAGCATTTCGGGCTGCAGGTGCTTGCCGCCGTGGGCGTTGCTGCCGGTGGTCCATTGCTGCAGGAATTCGACGCAGCGCGGGTCCGACAGCTTGAAGAAGAAGTGATCCGACGACTTCAGCACCGGCGTGGCGCCGGTCAGGGCCGAGTACGGATTGATCAGCTCGGTGGGCGCGTAGACCGCGCCGCAGACCTCGCAGGAATCGCCGTACTGGTCCTTGGCGTGGCACTTGGGGCATTCGCCCTTGATGTAGCGATCGGCCAGGAACATGCCCTTGACCGGGTCGTAGAACTGCTCGATGGAGCGGGTCTCGATCAGGTCCTGGGCCTTGAGCGCGCGGTAGATGTCCTGCGACAGCGCGACGTTCTCGGGCGAGTCGGTGGTGTGCCAGTGATCGAAGCGGATGTGGAAGCCGTTCAGGTACTGCGGCCGCTCGGCGGCGTAGCGCGCCACCAGCGCCTGCGGCGTGATGCCTTCTTTCTCGGCCTTCAGCATGATCGGCGCGCCGTGCGCGTCGTCGGCACCCACGAAGTGCACCGTGTGGCCCGCCATTCGCATCGAACGAACCCAGATGTCGGCCTGGATGTACTCCATGATGTGGCCGATGTGGAAGGATCCGTTGGCGTAGGGCAGCGCAGTGGTGACAAAGAGAGTGCGAGACATGGTTGTCGGTCGAGGTTGAGGGGAAAAATGGGTTGGCCGGCCATTTTAGGGCAATGGCGGCGATGCGCCCGCGGGGAAGGGGGGCGGACCCTTGAAACGACACAACCCGCCGGTCGCGCACGCGGGCGCCAGGCGGGTTGGGGAACAGCGAGCCGGTCGTTCGGCCACGAGTGCGCGGCGCGGGCCGCCGCGGGAGGCGGCGGGCGCCGGCGATGCCGCGCTCAGCGGACCTCGCGGGCCTCGACGTCGATCACGTCGCCGCGCGGTTGCGTGGCGAACGGGGCGTTGGCGGACTGGAAGGGGCTGGGACGGGCGCCCTGGCGCTGGCTCCAGTAGGCGCGCACGCCGAAAGGCTTGCCGCGCACCTTGGCGACCACGTACAGGATCGCCACGGCGATCGCCGTGGACAGCATGAAGACCAGCGCCATCGCCATGCCAATCAAGGCCAGGGCGGCGAACAACACGGCACGAAAGAAGCGGATGAGAGTATTGGTCATGTAGGTCGGATGCAAAACGCAGCGAAAGGTTCCCGTGTATCCGCTATCCTTTAGGGGATGGCGGCCCGCAGACGCCGCGCTGCCTACGGAACCATAGTGACATGAGTATAACGATAGAACACCTCCGCGCCGCGCTGCGCGGCGCGCAAGACCCCAATACCGGCCTGGATCTGGGCGTTTCTGTAAAAGATCGTGACATTCAAATCGAGGGCGGCCGCGTCACCGTGGCGCTGGAACTGGGCTATCCGGCCGACGCCGTGCGCGAACAGGTGCGTGACATCGCCGTGGCCGCGCTGGCCGGCGCCGGCGCGCCGGGCGCCCAGGTGAACGTTTCCTGGAAGGTGGCCGCGCATGCGGTGCAGAAGGGCCTCAAGCCGCTGCCCAACGTCCGTAACATTATTGCGGTCGCCTCCGGCAAGGGCGGCGTGGGCAAGAGCACCACGGCCGTGAATCTGGCCCTGGCGCTGGCGGCCGAGGGCGCCAGGGTCGGCCTGCTGGACGCCGACATCTACGGCCCCAGCGTGCCGACCATGCTGGGCGTCTCGGGCCGTCCCGAGAGCCTGGACAACAAAAGCATGGAGCCCCTGACCGGTCACGGCCTGCAGGCCAACTCCATCGGTTTCCTGATCGATGCCGACTCGCCCGCCATCTGGCGCGGCCCGATGGTGACCCAGGCGCTCGAACAGCTGCTGCGCCAGACCAACTGGCGCGACCTGGACTACCTGATCGTCGACATGCCGCCGGGCACCGGCGACGTGGCGCTGACGCTGGCGCAGAAGGTGCCGGTGGTGGGCGCGGTCATCGTCACCACGCCGCAGGACGTCGCGCTGCTGGACGCGCGCAAGGGCCTGCGCATGTTCCAGAAAGTCGAGGTGCCGATCCTGGGCGTGGTCGAGAACATGGCCATCCATATCTGCTCGCAGTGCGGCCATGCCGAGCACATCTTCGGCGAAGGCGGCGGCCAGCGCATGGCCGAGCAGTACGGCACGCCCTGGCTGGGCAGCCTGCCGCTGACACTGGCGATCCGCGAACAGACCGACGCCGGCACCCCCACCGTGGTGGCTGATCCTGGCAGCGAAGCGGCGGGCCTGTACCGCGCCATCGCCCGTAAACTCGCGGCCGGCGTTGCGGCGCTGCCCCGTGACATGGCCGGGAAATTCCCGTCCATCGTCGTGCAGCAGCCGTCGTAACGCATGCGGTGGGCGGCCCGGGCCTTCTTGGCTGGACTTTGCGTCGTGGCGGGCGAGGCTGCGGCCAAGCGCCCGGAGATCATCGTGGACCCGGGCGGCGTGCCGCCCGCCGCGCTGCAGGCGATCACCGAGGCGGTGGGCGCCATCGCGCGCCTGGCTGAAGACCAGGACGGCGGCGAAATCAACCGTCTGCGGCGCCGCGCCCGCGACGCCACGCTGGCCGCGCTGGCCACGCAGGGGTATTTCTCGCCCACGGTCACGCTCGAGGCCGGCACCGACATCGGCGGCGAAACCTGGGATATCGGCATCGTGCCGGGCAAGCGAACCACGGTGTCCTCGGTCGACCTGACCTTCACCGGCCGCATCACGCGGCCGGAATACGCGCAGCGGGTGCAGAAGCTGCGCGACGACTGGCTGCTCAAACCGGGCCAGCCCTTCATCAACGCCGATTGGAACAAGGCCAAGTCGTCGCTGCTGGACGAGGTCTCGGTGCGCGACTTCATGCTGGCGCGCATGACGGCGTCCGAAGCCGAGGTGCAGGCCGACAGCGCGTCGGCGGCCCTGCGCGTCACCATCGACAGCGGACCGCAGGTGCGCATGGGCGAACTCAGCACCGAGGGCCTGGAGCGGGTGCCGCCCAAGCTGATCACCCGTTATGTGCGCTATTCGCCGGGGGCGGCCTACGATCAGAACCGGCTGGATGAATGGCAGCAGGACCTGCAGTCCACCGCATTCTTCCGCGGCGCCTTCGTCGCGCTGCGCCAGCCCGGCAGCGACCAGCAGCTTGCCGAACCGGCGTCGGACCGCGCCCGCGCGCCGGGCGCCGCCAACGCCGCCGAGTCGGCGCCTGCCGGCGATCCGGTGGTGTCCGGCGCCGTGCCGCCGCCGCCGCCCAAGTACGACTCGGACGGCGAAGTGACGCTGCCGGTGCAGGTGCGGGTGGTGGAAGCGCCGCCCAAGCGCTTTTCGGCCTCGTTGGGCGTCGACGACGAGGCCGGCGTGCGGCTGGAATCGCTCTATCGCCAGAATGTGGTGTTCGGCCAGCCGCTGACCATGGAATCGGGCTTCAGCGTCGACCGCCTGCAGCAGCGCGTCTATACCGATTTCCTGCTGCCGCCGACCGAGCGCGGCTACAAGGACTCCATCGGGGTGCTGGCGCAGCATTCCGACATCCAGGGCCTGGCGGTGACCCGCTACGCCCTGGGCGCCACCCGCAGCCAGGAGCGCAAGGGCGCCGGCGACAGCCGGGTCACCTACGAAACCCGCTGGGGCCTGCTGCTGGCGCACGACGACGTCAAGATCGACGGCGGCGACGAATATTCTCTGCCCACGCTGACCGCCACCGGCGAGTGGCTGCGGCGCGACGTGGACAACAAGTACGACCCACGCGAGGGCAACCTGATCGCGCTGGGCGGCGGCGTGGGCGTGACGCTGGATACCGGCGAGCCCTACACCCGCGCCCGTTTCCGGGCCCAGAAATGGTGGCCGATCGGCAAGTTGGACGTGCTGACCGTGCGCGGCGAGGTCGGGCGGGTCTGGTCCAATGGCAACGTGCAGGTGCCGGACGATTTCGGTTTCCGTACCGGCGGCGCGCGCTCGATCCGGGGCTACAAGTACCAGAGCATCGGCCTCAAGCGCGACAAGGCCATCGTGGGGGCGCCCACGTTGGTGGTCGGCAGCATCGAGTACGACCATTACTTCAACGAACGCTGGGGCATGGGCGTGTTCGTCGATGCCGGCGACGCGGCGCAGTCGTTCGGCGACATGTCGCTGGCGGTCGGTTACGGCGTGGGCGCGCGGGTGCGCACGCCGGCCGGCCCGCTGTTCCTGGACGTGGCCTACGGCCAGCGCGAGCGCGACCTGCGCTTGCACTTCTCGCTGGGGATCGCGTTTTGACGGCGCTGCGCGGATTCCTGCGGCGCCTGTTGGTGTGGTGGCTGCCGGGGCTGGCGATGCTGGCGGTGCTGGCGTGCAGCTTCGTGTTCTGGCTGCTGGCCTCGCAGACCGGCACCCGGCTGCTGCTGACCACCGCCGCCCAGCAACTGGACGGCCAGGCGCTGGACGTCCGCGGCTCGGTGCTGCGCGGGCTGGACGTCGGGCGGCTGGACTTGAACATCAGCGGCACCCGCATCGGCATCAGCGACCTGCGCCTGAGCGTGCATTGGCGCGCGCTGGGCAATCGCTTGCTGCACGTGCGCGAGATCTCGGCGGGCAACGTCGAAGTCGCCCTGATCGCCAGCGACGAAGCCACCGCCAAGGGCGAAGACGAACCCTTCACCTTGCCGTCGCTGCCGGTGGATATCGCCGTGGACCGGCTGGCGCTGGGTGAATTCCATCTGCTGCAGGACGGCCAGCCGCTACCGGTCGAACTGGGCGACCTGAATGCCACTTTCGCCGCCGGCAAGCAGGGCGCGCAGCTGCGCATCGCCAATCTGCGCGTGGGCCACGAGGTCGGCCAGGCGCAACTGAGCGGGCAAGCCGAATTGCAGGGCCTGGCCGATCCCTGGCCGTTCACCGCGCGGCTGGACGTGATGGCGCGCGGATCGGGCCCGGCCTCGCCGCTGTGCCAGGCCGATCAGTTGAGCGGCAAGTTCGCGCCGCCCGCGAAACCGCAAGAGGAAAGGCCCAAGGCGTCCGAGGCGGCCAAGCCCCGGGCCGGCAAGGCCAAGGGGGAATCCGCCAAGGCCGCCGCCGGCGCCAGGCCGTCCTCCGCCACGCCGACCGAGGGCGCCCAGGCCAAGACCACGGATGCGTTCGTCGGCCCGCCGGCGCCGGCCTGCCAGGTGATGTTGCAGGCCGATGCGGCGGGCTCGCTGGACGGCATCCAGGCCAAGCTGGATGGCACCGGCGCCGGTCTGGCGTTGGAGGTGATGGCCGATCTGGCGCCGCGCACGCCGCTGGTGCTGCGCAGCGCGCGGGCCGAGGCGCGGTTGCCGGATCAGTCGACGCTGTCGGCGCGCCTGGACCTGCGGGCGGTGGACGGCCAGCCGGGCCGCGACCGCATCGTCGGCACCGTTGGGGCGCGGCGCCTGGACCTGTCGCCCTGGCTGGGTGACGCGATTCCGCCGGCCATCGTCAGCGCCAGCGCGCAGTTGAGCGCCGAGTTCGAGAACCTCAGCCAGTTGCGCCAGGCCGCGATCGACCTGCGCTTCGAAGACGGCGCGCGCTGGAACAAGCAGGCGCTGGCGGGCGCGGTTAAGGCCCGGGTGGATATCGCCGCGCCCGCCGCCGGCCCGCGGGCCAGCGCCAGCGCCGTGGCGTCGGGCCCAGATGCCGCGCCGGGAGCCCCCGATGCCGCGGTCAGGCCCGCCGCCGATGCGCCCGATGCCGCCGCCAAGCCCGCCGCTGGCACGCCCGACGCCGGTACGCCCGACGCCGATCTGCTGGCCGGACTGCGCATCCACGGCCTGGACGTCGATCTCAAGCTGGGCGCCAACCGGATCCGGGCGCAGGGCGAGATCGGCGGGGCCGACGGCGCGCTGACGCTGGACGCGCAGGCGCCGCAGCTGGATGCATTCTGGCCCGGCATTCCGGGCGGCGCCGACCTCAAGGGCAAGCTCGGCGGCACCATCGCCGCCCATAAGGCCGAGATCACCGCCGGCTACAACCCGCCCAAGCCGCGCCCCGGCGTGTTGGGCGAATCGCGGGCCCAGGCCACGCTCGCCTTCGCTGGCGGTTGGGGCAAAGGCGCGGCGGGGGCGGCCGACGCCGCCCTGACCGGTTGGCGCGGCACGGTTTCGCGCCTGACGGCCGACAGCGCCGGCTTTACCGTTTCGGTCGACCGGCCCGTGACGCTGTCTTACCTGCCGGCGGCGGTGGCGCCGCAATGGCAGTGGCAGGTGGGCCAGACCGTGCTGGGGTTGGCCCTGCCGGGCAAGGAAAAACTGGCGATCGCGCACAAGGGGTCGCGCGGCGACGCCAAGCGCTGGGAAACCGCCGGGCAGGCCGACAACCTGGTCATCACCGCCGCGATGGCGCGGCAGGTGATCGCCGCCGTCGACCCGGAGGCCGCGGCCAAGATGAACAAAGGACCGAAGCGCGTCAATGCTACGGTGGCGGAAAGCCAGCGCCGCATCGCGCTGGACGCGTCCTGGGACCTGAAATTCGACGGCCGCCTGGCCGGCCGCGCCCGCATCGCGCGGCGCGACGGCGATCTGCTGATCCCGGGCGACCCGCCGGTGCCGCTGGGGGTGAAGGCGCTGGTGCTGGACCTGACCGCCACGCCGACCTCGGCCAACGCCAGCCGGCTGGACGCCAAGCTGGACCTGGCCACCGACAAGATGGGCAAGATCGCCGGCAATGGCACGGCGGTGCTGGCGGTGGACGCCAAGGGCGGCATGGCGCTCGATCCGCGCCAGCCGATCCGCGCCAGGCTGGATGCGGATATCACCGATCTGGCCTGGGTCGGCCTGTTCGTCGGCGACTCCATGGAGGTCGGCGGCCAGGTCAAGGCCAACCTCGAAGCCCAGGGCACGCTCAGCGGCAAGTGGAGCGCGAGCGGCGCGATCCGCGGCGACAAGCTGCGCGTGGTGCGCATTGACGACGGCGTGCGCCTGATCGACGGCACGCTGGCCGCGCGGCTGGACGGCGACAAGCTGGTGCTCGACAGCCTGCGTTTCCCGGCCTCGCTGCGCGTGATGCCGGCCGAATGGCGCACCAAGGAATGGATCACCACCAACCCCGAGGCCAAGGGCGGCTATGCCGAAGCCAAGGGGCAATGGAACCTGATCGACGGCGGCGGCAACGTGCGCCTGACGCTGTACCGCTTTCCGGCGCTGCAGCGTTCCGACCGCTATGCCATGGTCTCCGGCACCATCGACCTGAACGCCGCGATGCCGCGCATCGACATCGTCGGCGACCTGAAGGCGGACGCCGGCTGGTTCAGCCTGGAGATCCTGCAGGGCGTGCCGTCGCTGGACGACGACGTCAAGGTGCGGCGCGCGGGCGACGACCCCGGCACCGTGTCGACGCCGCTGCAGACCAGCATGAACCTGAAGTTCGACATGGGGCCGCGCTTCTATATCACCGGCATGGGGCTGGACGCCGGCCTGTTGGGGTCGATCCAGATCCTGCTGAACGACGGCCGCCTGACCGGCGTGGGCGCGCTGCGCACGCGGGGCGGCGGCATCGAGGCCTATGGCCAGAAACTGCGGCTGCGGCGCGGCACGCTGACCTTCCAGGGCCGCCTGGACAACCCGCTGCTGGACATCGAGGCCCTGCGCACGGGCGAGCAGGTCGAGGCCGGTGTCAAGGTGGTGGGCACCGCGCAGCGTCCGCGTATCGACCTGGTGTCGTATCCGGACGTCAGCGACGTCGAGAAGCTGTCGTGGCTGCTGCTGGGGCGCGGCCCCGACGAAAGCGGCAGCGACGCCGCGCTGCTGCTGTCGGTGGGCACGGCCCTGCTGGGCGGCGGCGAGCCGTTCTACAAGCAATTCGGGCTGGACGACGTCAGCGTGCGCACCGGCAACCTGGGCAGCTCGGGCAGCATTCTGCCGGACCGCACCGTGGCCGGCGACGTCAACCGCGACAGCGATAGCCAGCTGGCGACGCAATTCCTGGTGGCCAGCAAGTCGTTCGCCAATGGCATCACGCTCAGCGTCGAGCAGGCGCTGGCCGGCAGCGACACCGTGGGCCGGGCCAGCTACCGGCTGGCGCGGGGCCTGTCGCTGGACCTGAAGGGCGGTTCGGTCAACGGCATCGCGCTGGTGTACCGTACCTTCTTCGGCGATTGATATCCGATGCCGTTCCGTCCCCATTCGGGAACGGGGCGGCGCTCGGGATAAAATGTCGCCCATTCCATTCCCCCAAGCACCTCTGCCATCATGAGCATCAAAAGCGACCGCTGGATCCGCCGCCAGGCCGAAGCCGGCATGATCGAACCCTTCGAAGCGGGTCAGGTCCGCACGGCCAATGGCGGGCGCATCGTCAGCTACGGCACCAGCAGCTACGGCTACGACGTGCGCTGCGCCGACGAATTCAAGATCTTCACCAACATCAATTCCACCATCGTCGACCCCAAGAATTTCGACGAAGGCTCGTTCGTGGATTTCAAGGGCGATGTCTGCATCATCCCGCCCAATTCGTTCGCGCTGGCCCGCACGGTCGAATACTTCCGCATCCCGCGCAGCGTGCTGACGATCTGCCTGGGCAAGAGCACCTACGCGCGCTGCGGCATCATCGTCAACGTGACGCCGCTGGAACCCGAATGGGAAGGCCACGTCACGCTGGAATTCTCGAACACCACGCCGCTGCCCGCCAAGATCTACGCCGGCGAAGGCTGCGCGCAGATGCTGTTCCTGGAAAGCGACGAGATCTGCGAGACCTCGTACGCCGACCGGGGCGGCAAGTACCAGGGCCAGCGCGGCGTCACGCTGCCGCGCACCTGATGGCCCAGCGGCGGGGGCGCCGCCCGGCGCGCCCGCCTTGCCTGAACGCCCGTCAGGCGCTTCCCGGCGCCAGGCGCAGGTATTCGATGTCCCATTCGCTTTCCGACACCTGCGCGAAACCGTGGCGGCGATAGAAGCGGTTCGAGTCGCTGCCGCGCAGCGCGCCCACACTGACCGGCAGGCCGCGTCGGTCGGCATCCTGCAGCAAGCGGCTCAGCACCTGGCCGCCCACCCCCAGCCCCTGCGCCGCGGGCACCACATACAGATGATCCAGCCGCAAGCCGTCGCCGTCCGGGCGCACGGCATAGAAGCCGATGCGCGCGCCGTCGCGCTCGATGAACCAGGTGTGGTCGGGCCGGAACGTGGCGCGCAGCCGCGCCCGCGCCCGTTCCGGGTCGAACCGGCCCAGGCGTTCCAGGCTGTCGCGCATGGCTTCGATACGGATCGCCAGCAGGGTGTCGAAGTCGGCCTCGGTCACCGGCGCGTCGCGTAGCGCGCCCGCCGCCAGCGCGTCGTAGCCCCGGCCCAGGAACTGCATGATGCAGATGCCATGGCCGAATGGATCGCTCAGGTGGGCGATGCGGCCCCAGTCATGCGACGCCGCCGGGTCCTCCAGCCGCGCGCCCGCGGCCACCGCCTGGGCGACCGCGTCGTCGACGTCATCGACCACCACGTCCAGGTGCACCGGCGTCCAGTGGCGGGCGTAGTCGCGCGGCTGGCGCACGGCGCCCGCGGCCGGCGTGCCGGCGGCCTTTTGCAGCAGGTAGATGGGCGCCGACGCGCCCAGCATTTCGGCGGCCCCCGGTCCCAGCCGGCGGTGCAGCGTCAGCCCGAAGGCGCGGCCATAGAAATCGATGGCCGCCTCAAGATCGGGAACGTCGATATTGACCAGGATGCGCATGAGGTTTTTCCAGGGGGGCGAGCGCTGAACATAGCACGGCGCGCCCGCCGCGCAAGCGTCGCTAACTCGCTAAAGAACCCGCGACCGCGACCGTAAAATGGCATATGTGTTTGCCGATTTGGCGACGTCATCTCAGCAAGCGTGAGCAAGGCCCTATCCGTGCGTTACCCCCATATCCCCTGGCTGCCCCTGTTGTTCTACCCTGCGCTGCCGGTGATGGCGGCGGTCGGGCTGTTGCTGTGGCGCCAGTGGCCTCCGGCGCTGACCCAGATCGTGCCGTTCGTGCCGTGGGTCATGGCGCTGGTCGGCGCGGCCATCTGCCTGATGTACCAGCGCTCGCAGACACTGGCATTGATGCTGGCGGTGCTGGCCGCCGTGGCCGCGTGGCCGATGCTGGCCAGCCAGGCGCCCTGGGCGCTGGGGCCGGCGCTGGTGTGGTGGTCGCTGGCCTACACCATCAATGCGCTGTGGCCCGAGCGCGCCGGCATGCTGCGCGACCTGGCCGCGCGCCTGGGGCTGATGGCCGCGGGCGCCGCCGTCATCGCGTTGGCGGGCAAGGAAGGGGTGGCGCAATTGTTCGGCGCGCTGGCGGTGCAAGGCGTGCTGGCGCGGCTGGGCGTGCCGTTCGAGGCGCTGGCGGCGCTGTTGCTCACCGGCCTGACCCTGACCCTGTTGCTGTTGCGCTATGGCCGTCCGCAGCAGGCCGGCCAATGGCTGGGTTTCGTCTGCATGGCCTGGGCGCTGCCGCGCGGCGCCCAGCACGGCATCGAACTGGCCGTGATGGCCGCCGCCGCGTTGACCTCGCTGTCCATTTCGCTGGCGCACGAGGGCTATCACATGGCCTTCCGCGACGAACTCACCGGTCTGCCCGGGCGGCGCGCGCTCAACGAGCGCCTGCAGCGCATGGGCCGCGTCTATACGCTGGCCATGGCCGACGTGGACCACTTCAAGGCATTCAACGACACCCACGGCCACGACGTCGGCGACCAGGTGCTGCGCATGGTGGCGGCGCAACTGCGCCGGGTGTCTGGCGGCGGCTATGCCTATCGCTACGGCGGCGAGGAATTCACGTTGGTGTTTCCGGGCAAGACCGCGGTCGAGGCCATTCCGCACCTGGAAACCGTGCGGCGCGCGATCGAGGCCTACCAGATGCGCCTGCGTGACAAGCCGGCGCGGCCCAAGGCCGATCAGCTCGGTCTGCGCCGGCGCGGCGCGCGCGCCGGCCGCAATGCGCGTCCGCTGCGCGTGACGGTCAGCATCGGCGTGGCCGAGCGCGGCGAGACGCTGCGCGCGCCGGATGCGGTCATCAAGGCCGCCGACCAGGCGCTGTACAAGGCCAAGGACGGCGGCCGCAACCAGGTCTGCGCCTATGGCGCGCGGCGGCGCGCGGGCGCCGCCTGACGCGGGTGCGCCGAACCCGGGGGCGTCAACGGCCGGGCAGCGGCAGCGCCATCAGCAATTCGTCGTACAGCGTGCCGTTGACGCACAGCGCTTCCTGCTCGTGGCCGTACTGCTCGAAGCCGAGGCTGGCGTACAACTGACAGGCGGCGGCATTGTTGGCGGTGACGCTCAATTGCACCGTGCGCACGCCGCGCATGGCGGCGGCATGGTCGATGGCCGCCCGCATCAGCAGCCGGGCCAGGCCGCGGCCGCGCCAGGGTGGCGCCACGTAGACGCTCCAGACATGCGCCTTGTGCCGCATCTTCAGTTTGCGCTGCCGGGCCACGCCGATGATGCCGGCCAGCGCGTCTCCGGCGAACACGCCGAACATCGCGCTGTCGTCCGCGGGGGCGATCCAGCCGCGGATGTCTTCCAGTGTCAGCGTGTGTTCCTCTTCGTAACTCGATCCGAATGCTTCCGGCGTCTCGCGCAGGGCGTCCAGGCGCAGCTGGCGTAGCGCCGGGGCATCCTCGGGGGCAAGACGTCGGACCAGCGGGGCGGGAGCGGAATTCACGGGACGGGGCGAGTGTTGGGAATAGGGAACGGTCTGGCCAGTATAGGGGCAGGGGCCGCCTATAATGGGGTCAACGCCGCTCGCGGTTTTCACAAAGGAGCCACTGATGTTCGGTTTCCTCAAGATAAACCAGGACGCCAAGCGCGACGAAGTCCAGGAAGAGTTCGTGGCGCGCGTGGCCACCGCCGCGCAGGATTTCGTCCAGGCAGCCGGATCGGCCGGCACCGGGCTCGACTACTCCCCGTCGAGCGTCCACGCGCTAGACGACGCGCTCGAAGCCGCGCACCTGGGCACGCTGCCCCTGACCCCCATGCAGACCGTTGGCGCGGCCGCCTACCTCTACGAAGTGGCGCGGCGCGCCCATGGCGGCCTGTACGAGGTCTGCGACGACGAGGACCCGGTGGTGCTGGTCTGCGGCGGGCCCGACGCCGAAATCTGCTTCGGCGCCATCGCCAAGGTCGAACGGCGCATCCGCTACGGCGCCGCCGAGGCCATCCCGCCGTACTTCGACCGCTTCCTGGCGGCGCTGGCGGCGGGCCAGGACGTCACCATCCGTTAGGATCGGCCGCCCGGCGCGGGCCGCTTCATGGGGCGGACCGGGGGCGCGGCAGGCCCCTCGTCCGCCACCCGGGTCCGCGCCTCGCGCGGCCCGCTGGCGGCCGCCCTCGGGAAAACCATAGGGCCTGGAGAAAAACGGCCCTACAATTCCGCCATTCCCGCCGCCGGCGGGAACCTCGCGCCCGCCTGTCATCAGACGGTTTTTCACTAGAAGTACACTCGCGTCCGCCAACCCGGTCCGATTCGCCTTGCCCCCAGGAGCGCCTGCATGAAATTCCGCTTCCCCATCTTCATCATCGACGAGGACTACCGTTCCGAGAACGCGTCCGGTCTGGGTATCCGCGCCCTGTCCGCGGCGATCGAGGCCGAGGGCGTCGAGGTGATCGGGGTGACCAGTTACGGCGACCTGAGTTCGTTCGCCCAGCAGCAGAGCCGTGCCAGCGCCTTCATCCTGTCGATCGACGATGAAGAGTTCGACGTGGATTCGCCCGAGGACGTGGCCAGCGCGATCAAGAACCTGCGCACCTTCATCGGCGAACTGCGTTTCCGCAACGCCGACATCCCCATCTACCTGTACGGCGAGACGCGCACCTCGGAACACATTCCGAACGACATCCTGCGCGAACTGCACGGCTTCATCCACATGTTCGAGGACACCCCCGAATTCGTGGCGCGCCACATCATCCGCGAAGCGCGCAGCTATGTGGACAGCCTGCCGCCGCCGTTCTTCCGCGAGCTGGTCAAGTACGCGCAGGATGGCTCCTATTCCTGGCACTGCCCGGGCCACTCTGGCGGCGTGGCATTCCTGAAGAGCCCGGTGGGCCAGATGTTCCACCAGTTCTTCGGCGAGAACATGCTGCGCGCCGACGTCTGCAACGCCGTCGACGAACTGGGCCAACTGCTGGACCACACCGGCCCGGTGGCCGAGTCCGAACTGAACGCGGCGCGCATCTTCCACGCCGACCACTGCTACTTCGTGACCAACGGCACCTCGACCTCGAACAAGGTGGTGTGGCACGCCAACGTCGCCGCCGGCGACGTGGTGGTGGTGGACCGCAACTGCCACAAGTCGATCCTGCACGCCATCACCATGACGGGCGCGATCCCGGTGTTCCTGCGCCCGACGCGCAACCACCTGGGCATCATCGGCCCGATCCCGCTGGAAGAGTTCCATCCGGACAGCATCCGCAAGAAGATCGAGGCCAACCCGTTCGCGCGCGAAGCCGTGAACAAGAACCCGCGCATCCTGACGCTGACGCAGAGCACCTACGACGGCGTGATCTACAACGTCGAGATGATCAAGAAGGAACTGGGCAGCTACGTCGACACGCTGCACTTTGACGAAGCCTGGCTGCCGCACGCCTCGTTCCACGAGTTCTACCAGGACATGCACGCGATCGGCCAGGACCGTCCGCGCAGCAAGGACGCGATGGTGTTCGCCACGCACTCCACGCACAAGCTGCTGGCCGGCATCTCGCAGGCCTCGCAGATCATCGTGCAGGAATCCGAGACCCGCAAGCTGGACCGCAACGTCTTCAACGAAGCCTACCTGATGCACACGTCGACCTCGCCGCAGTACGCGATCATCGCGTCGTGCGACGTGGCCGCCGCCATGATGGAGCCGCCGGGCGGCACCGCGCTGGTCGAGGAGAGCATCCGCGAAGCCATGGACTTCCGCCGCGCCATGCGCAAGGTGGAATCGGAGTTCGGCAAGAACGACTGGTGGTTCAAGGTCTGGGGCCCGAACCGCCTGGTGTCCGAAGGCATCGGCAACCGCGATGAGTGGATCCTGGAGTCGAACGACCACTGGCACGGCTTCGGCGACCTGGCCGAAGGCTTCAACATGCTGGACCCGATCAAGGCCACGGTCATCACGCCGGGGCTGGACATGTCCGGCAGCTTCGGCGAAACCGGGATCCCGGCCGCGCTGGTCTCCAAGTACCTGACCGAGCATGGGGTGGTGGTCGAGAAGACCGGCCTGTATTCGTTCTTCATCCTGTTCACCATCGGCATCACCAAGGGCCGCTGGAACACGCTGCTGACCGCGTTGCAGCAGTTCAAGGACGACTACGACCGCAACCAGCCGCTGTGGCGCATCCTGCCGGACTTCTGCCGCGGCCATCGCCGCTACGAGCGCATGGGCCTGCGCGACCTGTGCCAGCAGATCCACGAGGCCTACCGCGAACGCGACGTGGCCCGCCTGACCACCGAGATGTACCTGAGCGACATGGTGCCGGCGCTCAAGCCGTCCGACGCCTTCGCCCGCATGGCGCACCGCGAGGTCGAGCGCGTGGATATCGACAAGCTGGAAGGCCGCGTCACCGGCGTGCTGCTGACGCCGTATCCTCCGGGCATCCCGCTGCTGATCCCGGGCGAGCGCTTCAACCGCACCATCGTCCAGTACCTGCAGTTCGCGCGCGAGTTCAACGAGCGTTTCCCGGGCTTCGAGACCTACATCCACGGCCTGGCCGACGAAGTGGGGCCGGACGGCGAGAAGCGTTATTACGTTGATTGCCTGATCGAAGACTGATCGGGTCCGGAGTCCTGATGTTCGATGTCGCCGTTCTCGGCGCCGGCGCCGCTGGCATGATGTGTGCCGCGGTCGCCGGTCAGCGCGGCCTGCGCGTGGTGCTGGTGGATCACGCCGAACGGCTGGCCGAGAAGATCCGTATCTCGGGCGGCGGCCGCTGCAACTTCACCAACATCGGCGCGGGGCCCGCCAATTTCCTCTCCGACAACCCGCATTTCTGCCGGTCGGCGTTGTCGGGCTACACCCCGCAGGACTTCCTGGCGCTGCTCAGGCGCCACCGCATCGCCTGGCACGAGAAGCATCGCGGCCAGCTGTTCTGCGACGATTCCAGCGAATCCATCATCGAGATGCTGCGCGCCGAATGCGACGCCGGCGGCGTGCAGTGGCGCATGGGCTGCCAGGTGGCCGAAGTGGCCCGTGGCGAGGCCGGCTTCGAGCTGCGCACCAGCCAGGGCGTGATCCGCGCGGCCAAGCTGGTGGTGGCCACCGGCGGCATGGCGATCCCGCAGTTGGGCGCCACCGATTTTGGCCTGAAGCTGGCGCGCCAGTTCGGCCTGAAGGTGGTCGAGCCGCGGCCGGCGCTGGTGCCGCTGACCTTCGACGCCGCGCACTGGCAGCCGCTGGCCGAGCTGTCCGGCGTGGCGCTGGAGGTCAACCTGGCGACGGGGCAGGGCAAGGCGCGCGGCGAGTTTCTCGAAGACCTGCTGTTCACCCATCGGGGCCTGTCGGGCCCGGCGATCCTGCAGATCTCCAGCTACTGGAAGCCGGGCGAGCCCATCGTCATCGACCTGGCGCCGGGGCGCGACCTGGCGGCCGAACTGCTGGCGGCCAAGTCCGGCAACCGGCAGCAGTTGCACACGGTGCTGGCCGGCCTGTGGCCCAAGCGCCTGGCCGACCGCTGGCTGCAGCTGGCCGAGCAGGGCGGCAAGCCGGGCCTGGCGGCGCTGCGCCTGGCCGATGCGCCCGACAAGACCCTGCGCGCGCTGGCGCAGGACATCCACCAATGGACCCTGGTGCCCAGCGGCACCGCCGGCTACAAGAAGGCCGAGGTCATGCGCGGCGGGGTCGATACGCGCGGGCTGGACCAGAAATCGATGCAGGCCCGCGCCACGCCCGGCCTGTACTTCATCGGCGAAACCGTGGACGTCACCGGCTGGCTGGGCGGCTACAACTTCCAGTGGGCCTGGGCCTCCGGCGTGGCCTGCGGCAAGGCGCTCTAGCCGTTCCGGGCGCTGCCCGCGTGCCCCGCGCTCCGGCCACATTCCTTCCCGGGCGCGACGCCCGCTTTGTCCAACGCTTTTCCCGCCGCCGGCGCGGGCACGCTTCGTGCTGCTCGCCCAGGGCTGTCCGGCCCATAGCCTGCCTGCATGACAGGCATTGCAACGTTATCGTTGTCGTATCAAATAAAAATACCTATCATTTGTATTTTCAAAAATAAGACGCTCGCCATCGTCGGCGGCGTTGCCCGACGGAGATCGCCTTGGCCTACACCCTGCCGCCCCTGCCTTACGCCTACGACGCGCTTGAACCGCACATCGATGCGCTGACGATGGAGATCCACCACGGCAAGCATCACCAGACCTACGTCAACAACCTGAACGCCGCGCTGGAAGGCGCCGGCATCGCCGCCGACGAGCCGGTCGACGCCCTGGTGGCGCGCATCGACCAGTTGCCCGAGGCGATCCGCGGCGCGGTGCGCAACAACGGCGGCGGGCATGCCAATCACAGCCTGTTCTGGGCGGTCATGTCGCCGCGCGGCGGCGGCGAGCCCGACGGCGCGCTGGCCCGCGCCATCGATGCCGAGCTGGGCGGCCAGGCAGCCTTCCGCGATGCCTTCACCAAGGCCGCGCTGACGCGCTTCGGCAGCGGCTGGGCCTGGCTCAGCGTGACGCCGGACGGCAAGCTGGCAGTGGAAAGCAGCGCCAACCAGGATAGCCCGCTGATGCAGGGCAACACGCCGATCCTGGGGCTGGACGTGTGGGAGCACGCCTACTACCTCAAGTACCAGAACCGCCGTCCGGAATACATCGGCGCCTTCTACAATGTGATCGATTGGTCCGAGGTGGCGCGCCGCTACGCCGCCGCCGTGGGCTGAGCCGGCATTGCGCGGGGGCAGTGGACCATGAACACCTTCAGCCGTCATCGCATCCGGCCCGCGGCCACCAGCGTCAGCGTCTGGACGCTGGCGGTGCTGGTCGCCTGCCTGGGCCTGCACCAGGCGTGGGTCTATTTCGATGCCAATGCGCCGCACGTGGCCGACGCGCTGCTGGGCGGCATGGTCGCCGCCGGCGCCACCGCGGCGGGCACGCTGCCGATCCTGTTCGCGCGCACCATCCCCCAGAAGATGCAGGACAGCATGTTCGGCTTCGGCGCCGGCGTGATGCTGGCGGCCAGCGCGTTCTCGCTGGTGGCGCCTGGCATCGCGGCGGCCGAGTCGCAGGGCGCCGGCCCCTGGGGCGCGGGCCTGACGGTGGGCGCCGCCATCCTGCTGGGCGCGGCGGCGCTGCTGCTGATGGACCGGCTGTTGCCGCACGAGCATTTCATCAAGGGCCGCGAGGGCATCGAGGCGCACCGCCTGCGCCGCGCCTGGCTGTTCGTCTTCGCCATTACGCTGCACAACCTGCCCGAAGGCCTGGCCATCGGCGTCGGCTACGCCGGCAACGATCCGCTGCGGGGCACCGCGCTGGCCACCGGTATCGCCATCCAGGACATCCCCGAAGGATTGGTGGTGGCGGTGGCGCTGATCGCCGCGGGCTACAAGCGCGCGTTCGCGGTGGCGCTGGGCATGCTGTCGGGCCTGGTCGAGCCGGTCGGCGCGGTGCTGGGCGCGGTGGTGGTGGGCTGGTCGGCGGCGTTGCTGCCGTGGGGCTTGGGCTTTGCCGCCGGCGCCATGCTGTTCGTGATCAGCCACGAGATCATCCCCGAGTCGCACCGCAAGGGGCACGAGGTCTACGCCACCTGCGGCCTGATGCTGGGCTTCGTGCTGATGATGCTGCTGGACACCGCGCTGGGCTGACACGGGCGCGGCGCGGCGACCGGCCAGCGTTCACGGATCAACAACGCAATCGCGTTTCGCGGTATGCTTTCGGCGCTGTCACGCATGTTGCGGGAGAGAGCGGCCGTACGCGGCTGCCGCCGAAGGCGCAATTCGCCCGGAATCGCTCAGGTATCCCATACCGCGCATGCTTGCCCTGTCCCGGTTTTCACCGCGCGGACGCGGCAAAGCAGCACTCTGGAGAGACCTGGCGCCGCTGCCCAATCAGGGACATAGCGAGCAGCCCAGGCGCCGAAGGTGCAAACCCGCCACGCGGGGCAACTCTCAGGCAAAAGGACAGAGGGGCGGAAGATTCAGCCGTCGCGTGGGCGCATCCCGTCCGCCGGCGGCATTCCGTAACCCTGGCAACACTGCCGCTCCGGAGTACCCGCGCATGTCCGCACCCCTCAAACGCACCCCGCTGGCCGACGAACATATCGCCTCCGGCGCCCGCATGGTCGATTTCGGCGGCTGGGACATGCCCCTGGCCTACGGCTCCCAACTGGAGGAGCACCACGCGGTGCGCCAGGACGCCGGCATGTTCGACGTCTCGCACATGCTCAACGCCGATATAACCGGCCCCGACGCCTACGCCTTCCTGCAGCGCCTGGTGGCTAACGACGTGGCCAAGCTGACCGTGCCCGGCAAGGCGCTCTACACCTGCATGCTGAACCCGCAGGGCGGCGTCATCGACGATCTGATCGTGTATTTCTTCGCCGCGGATGAATGGCGCGTGGTGGTCAACGCCGGCACCGCCGACGAGGACATGGCCTGGATGCAGCGCGTCAGGCAGGCCGGCAAGTTCGACGTCACCATCACGCCGCGCCGCGACCTGGCCATGATCGCCGTGCAGGGCCCCAACGCCCGCGCCAAGGTCTGGGCCGCGCGCCCCGCCTGGCAGGCCGCCAGCGAGCCGCTGACCCCGTTCGTGGCCGCCCGCGTCGGCGACGACACCCTGGTCGCGCGCACCGGCTACACCGGCGAAGACGGCTTCGAGATCGTGCTGCCCGCCGCCGAGGCGGTGCAACTGTGGCGCGACCTGGCGGCCCAGGGCGTGCGCCCGGCCGGCCTGGGCGCGCGCGACACGCTGCGCCTGGAAGCCGGCATGAACCTCTACGGCCAGGACATGGACGAACTGACCCAGCCCGGCGAAGCCGCGCTGACCTGGACGGTGTCCCTGAAGAACCCCGAGCGCCGCTTCATCGGCCGCGACGCGCTGGAGCAGTTCGCCACGCCCGCCGCGTTCGTCGGCCTGAAGCTGCAGGAACGCGGCGTGATGCGCGCCCACATGGCGGTGCGCACCAAGAACGGCACGGGCGAACTCACCAGCGGCACCATGTCGCCGACGCTGGGCGTGTCGATCGGCTTTGCCCGCCTGCCGCAAGGCGTGGTCGCGGGCGACACGGTCGAGGTCGACATCCGCGGCAAGTGGGTGCCCGCCCTGGTCTGCAAGCTGCCGTTTGTCCGTAACGGCAAAGCCGTCGAACACTCGTAAACTCGAAGCTTCGCGCCGCTGGCCGGGCCCTCGGGGCAGGCCGCCGGCGCGAGGCGCGCAACACCATTTCCCTATCCGAATCCCCCAGGAGTTCCCATGAGTCTGCCCACCGATCGCAAGTACACCGAGTCCCATGAATGGGTCAAAGCCGAAGGCGACGTGTTCGTCGTCGGCATCACCGATACCGCCCAGGACCAGCTGGGTGACCTGGTCTTCGTCGGCGACGTCAAGGTCGGCGCCAAGCTGAACGCGGGCGAGACCGCCGGCGTGGTCGAGTCGGTCAAGGCCGCCTCCGACATCTACGCGCCCGTGGCCGGCGAAATCGTCGCCTTCAACGACGAGCTGGAAAGCAACCCCAACCTGATCAACGAATCGGCCTTCACCGCCTGGATCTTCAAGATCAAGCCGGTCAACGCCGCCGATGCCGACAAGCTGCTGGACGCCGCCGGCTACGAAGCCGTCGCCAACGGCTAAGCCCGTCAGGGCGGGCGCGGCGCTGGCGCCGCCGCCCGTCCATGCATCACCGTCCGTCCCTCCCGACGACACCGCCATCCCGAGATCCCCCATGTCGCGCGCCCTAGACACCCACACCGACTTCATCCCCCGCCACATCGGCCCCTCCGACGCCGACCAGGCCGCCATGCTCGCCGCCATCGGCAGCCCCAGCCTGGACGCCCTGATCGAAGAAGTCGTGCCGCCCAAGATCCGCAGCCAGGCGCCGCTGGCGCTGCCGCCGTCGCGCAGCGAAGCCGACGTGCTGGCCGAACTGAAGCAGATCGCCGGCCGCAACAAGGTCTTCCGCAACTACATCGGCCAGGGGTACTACGGCACGCAGACGCCCAACGTGGTGTTGCGCAACATTCTCGAGAATCCCGCCTGGTACACGGCCTACACGCCGTACCAGCCCGAGATCTCGCAGGGCCGCCTGGAGGCCCTGCTGAACTACCAGACCATGGTTGCCGACCTGACCGGGCTGGACATCTCCAACGCCTCGCTGCTCGATGAAAGCACCGCCGCCGCCGAAGCCATGACGCTGGCGCGCCGCGGCGCCAAGTCGCAGAGCCCGGTGTTCTTCATCTCGCGCCACGTGCATCCGCAGACCATCGAAGTCGTGCGCACCCGCGCCGAGGGCCTGGACATCGAGATCGCCATCGGCGACGAGGCCGACGGCCTGCCGGAGTGCTTCGGCGTGCTGCTGCAGTACCCGCACAGCACCGGCTCGGTGGCCGACTACCGCAAGCTGGCCGAGGCCGCCCACGCGCAGGGCGCGGTGGTGGCCGTGGCCACCGACCTGCTGGCGCTGGCCCTGCTGGCCGCGCCGGGCGAGTGGGGCGCGGATATCGCCATCGGTTCGGCCCAGCGCTTCGGCGTGCCGTTTGGTTTCGGCGGCCCGCACGCCGGCTTCATGGCCTGCAAGGACGCCTTCAAGCGCAACATGGCCGGCCGCCTGGTGGGCGTGTCCAAGGACGCCCAGGGCAACCCGGCGATGCGCCTGGCGCTGCAGACGCGCGAACAGCACATCCGCCGCGAGAAGGCCACCTCGAACATCTGCACCGCGCAGGTGCTGCTGGCCGTGATGGCCGGCATGTACGCAGTCTGGCACGGCCCGGCCGGCATCCGCCGCATCGCCGAGCGCGTGCAGCGCTACACCGCCATCCTGCGCGCCGAACTCGGCAAGCTGGGCATCAAGGTCGCCAACGACACCTTCTTCGACACGCTGCTGCTGGAAACCGGCCCGGCCACGCCCGCCATCATCACGGCGGCCGAGTGCGAGCACATCAACCTGCGCCGTGTCGACGGCGCGCGCCTGGCCGTGTCGCTGGACGAGACCGTCACCGCCGCCGACCTGCAGGCGCTGGTGAACGTGTTCGCCGCCGGCCTGGAACGCGACGACGTCGAACTGGACATCGAGGCGCTGGACGCCAAGGCGGCCGGCGGCATCCCCGCCGCGGTGGCGCGTGAAAGCGCCATCCTCAAGCATCCGGTGTTCTCCAGCGTGCAATCGGAAACCGACATGCTGCGCTACCTGCGCAAGCTGGCCGACAAGGACCTGGCGCTGGACCGCACCATGATCCCGCTGGGCTCCTGCACCATGAAGCTGAACGCCACGGCCGAGATGATCCCCATCACCTGGCCCGAGTTCGCGCTGGTGCACCCGTTCGCGCCCGCCTCGCAGAGCAAGGGCTACGACGAGCTGATCACGCGCCTGTCGGCCGCGCTGTGCGAAATCACCGGCTACGACAACATCAGCCTGCAACCCAACTCGGGCGCGCAGGGCGAATACGCCGGCCTGCTGGCAATTCGCGGCTACCACCAGGCCAACGGCCAGCACCAGCGCAACGTCTGCCTGATCCCGTCGTCGGCCCACGGCACCAACCCCGCGTCGGCGCAGCTGGCCGGCATGGACGTGGTGGTGGTGGCCTCCGACGCCAACGGCAACGTCGACCTGGGCGACCTGCGCGCCAAGATCGAACAGGTCGGCGACAAGCTGGCCGCGCTGATGATCACCTACCCGTCCACGCACGGCGTGTTCGAGGAAGCCGTGACCGAGATCTGCGACCTGGTGCACCAGGCCGGCGGCCAGGTGTACCTGGACGGCGCCAACATGAACGCCATGGTCGGCGTGGCCAAGCCGGGCAAGTTCGGCTCGGACGTGTCGCACCTGAACCTGCACAAGACCTTCTGCATCCCGCACGGCGGCGGCGGCCCGGGCGTCGGCCCGGTGGCGGTGCGCGCGCACCTCGCGCCGTACCTGCCCGGCGTGGTGAACGAGCAGGGCAAGCTGCCCGGCGAAGCCAAGGTTGGCCCGGTCTCGGCCGCGCCGTTCGGTTCGGCCGGCATCCTGCCGATCCCGTTCGTGTATATCGCGCTGATGGGCGCCGACGGCCTGCGCCGCGCCACCGAAGTCGCGATCCTGAACGCCAACTACATCGCCACCCGCCTGCGCGGCCACTACCCGGTGCTGTACGCGGGCCGCAACGGCCGCGTGGCGCACGAGTGCATCCTGGACGTGCGTCCGCTCAAGGAAACCAGCGGCATCAGCGCCGAGGACATCGCCAAGCGCCTGATGGACTACGGCTTCCATGCCCCCACCATGAGCTTCCCGGTGGCCGGCACGCTGATGGTCGAGCCGACCGAATCCGAAGGCGTGGCCGAGCTGGACCGCTTCATCGAGGCGATGATCTCGATCCGCGAGGAAATCGCCCAGGTCGAGCGCGGCGAACGCGATCGCGAGGACAACGTCCTGAAGAACGCGCCGCACACCGCGCAGATGCTGCTGGCCGAGGAATGGCTGCACGACTACCCGCGCCAACAGGCCGCCTACCCGGTGGCGTCGCTGCGCGAGGCCAAGTACTGGCCGCCGGTGGCGCGCGTGGACAACGCCTATGGCGACCGCAATCTGGTGTGCGCCTGCCTGCCGGTCGAAGCCTACGCCTGATGCCGCGTGACGGCCCGCCCCTTGGGGCGGGTCATCGAGGCTTGCCTGGCGACAGGCAAAAAAAACCCCCATCGCACGATGGGGGTTTTGCTTTTGCGCGGCCGTCTTACTTCCTGGCCGGCGCCGCCGACATCGCGGTGGCGAATTCCTCGGTGATGCTGAAGTAGGTGTTCAGCAGGATCTGCAGGTTCTTCTTGCCAATGCCGCCTTCGGCGTTCATGTCCATCTGCAGCACGGCCTGGTTCTTGTCGTCCAGGTAGGCGCGGGTCCAGCGGTATTCCTGGTTCCAGGCGTTGATGGCCTTGAGCGTGGCCGGCTTTTTGCTGGCGTAGGTGGCGGTGGCGACCAGGTCGTAGCACTTCTCGGAGAAGTCATTGCACAGGAATTCCAGGCGCAGGTCGGTGGCGCCGGAATTGCTGGCGTCCAGGATCAGCACCGGGCCGTCGTCGCCGTCGGTCTTGCGGGTGGTGTAGCCCATGTCTTCCAGCATGTGGACGACCATGTCGACGTCGAACTCATTGACCACGTCGGCGTTGCTGGTCGCGGCCATCTCGTCGTCCATGGCGGTGGCGCCGGCGGCCGGCTCGGTTTCTTCCTCGTCATCGTCCATCGCGCTGTTCATGCCGGTCGCGCCCAGCAGGCCCGAGAACATTTCGTCGGCGGGAATCTTCTTGCCGTTCAGGTCGCCCATGCCGTCGGCGAAGTGGAACTTGCCCACGATGTTGTCGCCGTCGTTCTTGCCGACGTTGAACATCTCGGCCATGCCGGACATGCTGCGGATGTTGTCGGCGGCCTCGGCTTCGGCCTTGTCGGCGGGCATGCCGTCCTTCTTGATGGCGTACTGCACCATCAGGTCCTGCACCATCGGCTTGGAGATCACCAGCGTGGCGTCGATCTGCTTGATGGCCTTGACCACGATTTCCTGCGGCGTCAGGTCCTTGACGTTGGGAGGATTGGCCAGGTCCAGCGTGACGTTCAGCTTGCTTTCGCCCTTGACGGTCTTCCAGCTGATCGGGTCGATGCTGAACGAAGGGTTGCCGGCCAGCAGCTTGCCGGCGTTATCCAGCAGCACCTGGAACTGTTCGTCGTTCAAGCCCTCGTCGTGGGCATCGGCCATGTATTGGCGCATCAGCTGGTTGTAGGTATCGGACAGCTGCTTGACCGCGGCGCCGTCCAGCCGGGCCAGCTTGATGACGGCCTGGCCGTTGCCCAGCGGCACGTCGTTGACGTTGATGTCGCCGGTCTGGTAGGCGGCCTGGATGTTGATGTTCTTGTCGTCCTCGGCCAGCTTGACGGTGTAGCTGAAGTTGTCGAGGATCACCTTGGCGTCGGCGTCCGGCTTGATGACTTCGATGCGCTTGATCTTGATGCCCGAGTCGCCGACCGACAGGCCGAACTTGCCCATGCGGCTGTCGACGTCCATGGTCAGGCCGGACATCGCCATCTTGATCGGATCGCTGCCCTTGGTGCCGTCCACCGCCAGGGTGTCGGTCTTGGCATTGGCGGTGATGGCGGCCAGGCCGCGGTCGAACGTGCCGGTGATTTCCATGCCGCTGAAATCGACCGAATTGCCTTCATGCGCCACCTTCACCGGCGCGATGCGGGCGGTCGCTGCCGTGCTGCCGCCAAAGCTGACCATGGCATCGGTGACCAGGGGCGAGACGTCCTTGGTCAGCTCGAACACCGGCTTGACGTTGTCCGTCTTGGCCATTTCGGTGTGGACGAAAGCCAGCTTGGGCGCGATGGCGCCGCGCGCCAGCGCGCTCTTGGGGAACGGGCCGTGTTCGATGCGGGCGTCGAATTCCAGCATGCCGTCCGGCATGTCGCTCAGACTCTTGTCGCTCTTGACGAACGACACGCCGTAGCGCGCCTGCGTCGAGAACAGGCCACGCTCGTATTTGATCTGGTCGATGCGCAGGCCGAACAAAGGCGTGATCTTGGCCAGCTTCTCGTTGGCCTCGGCCAGGCGACGCTGGGCGCCTTCCTCGATGCGCTTGCCGGTGTACCACGTGGCACCGACCCAGCTTCCCGCTCCCACTATGACCACCGCGAGGGTGATCGCTACGCTCTTTTTCATCGTTTTGCTTTGTCGTTGATTGTCGAGTCTCGTCCCAGCGGCGCGACGCCATTGCTGGGCGCGGGCGGCAGGACGCGTTCATCGGCCTGTCAGGACCCGCGGCGAGTATACCGAGGCGGGGTGGCCTCTTGCCGCGCGCCCGGTTACCGAAGATTTCAAAATGAAAGCCGGCGCCCTCGGGCGCCGGCCATATTGTCGACAAACCCCGATTTACAGCGGGTCGAGCGGGTAGATCGGCCGGCGCACGTGCTTGAAGTCAAGCTGGCCGTAGTCGGAGGTGGTGACGCCCACGCCGGTGCACTCGATGATCTCGGTGGCCATTTCGGAGAAGCCGGCGCGCCAGTGGACCCGGCTCTTGAGCACCACATAGCGCTTTTGCAGCGGATCGATGCCGGCCGACAGCAGGCAATTGATGTCGAAGGGTTCCTGGTGCCGCGATACCACCACGATCTCGACCCGTCCGGTATCGATCACCACCGTCAGGCCGGTGTCGTTGCGCACGCCACGGTACATGGGGCCGCGGTTCAGGTAGACGCCGTCGAACACCAGCTTGACGCGGCCCGTCACGGTCAGCGGTTCGCCGCGGCGATTGATGGCGGGCATGTCGACCTTGCCCCCCAGCGGCAGCGTGACGGTGCTGCCCACGCCCGCCGTGGCCGCCTCGCGCGCCGCCTGGGGATCGCAGATGGCGTAGAACACCACGTTGTCCAGTTCCTGGCGCAGCACCTCGGCCAGCACCGCGGTGGTGTCCATGGTGCCCCCGGAGCCGGTGTTGTCGTAGTGGTCCAGCAGCACCACCGGTCCCTGCTCGATGGCCTTGGCCCGGGCAATGGTGGGCGCCAGCGGCTCGGAATGGAACACCCATTTCGCGCGGTCGTTCCAGGCGCGGTCCAGCAGCTCGTCGCGGTATTGCTCCGCCTGGGCCAGGTTGGCGTCCGTACAGACCACGGCGCTCAGGCCGGCCTCGCGGATGTCGGCGTGGGGGAAACCCACGAACACCGAGGCCGCCAGCACGCCGTCGGCCTCCAGCTGGCGGCAGCGTTCCTGCAGCGACTTGTTGGGATCGGCGTGGGTGCCCTGGCACATGACGTGCGGCAGCATGGGCTTGCCGCCCCAGGTCATCACGGGTTTGATCTCGCCCTTGAGCGTGCGCACGATGACGTTGGCCGCGCGCACGCCGGCCTCGCGGATGTCGACGTGCGGATAGGTATGGAAGCCGCTGATGACGGTGGCGTTGTCGACGATGTCGGCGTAGATGTTGGCGTGCATGTCCAGCGTCACCGCCACCGGCGTGTTGGGATCGATCTCGCGCAGGCGGCGCAGCAGGTCGCCCTCGGCGTCTTCCACGCCTTCGGCGACCATGGCGCCGTGCAGGTCCAGCAGGATGGCGTCGTAGCCGCCCTTGCGGACCTCGTCCAGCACCCGCTTGCACAACAGCTCGTGGGTCTCGGCGCTGGCCGGGCCGCTGGGCCAGGACTCGGCGGCCACCGGCACCACGATCTCGGCGCCGACGCGGCGCGCCACCTCGATGTAGCCGCCCAGGCCGCTGTCGGTGTTCTCGTAGGCGCGGATGGCGCGGTCGCCGGCCAGGATTTCAGGATTGCCGCGGAAAAAGCGCGCGAGCGGGGTCGGCACGGGCGAGAAGGTGTTCGTCTCGTGCTTGATCATTGCCAGAAGCCAACGCATGGAAATTCCTGTGGGTTGCCAAAGGGGAAGGGGAGCGGGGCGGCGTCAGGCCCGGGGCGGTTGCGGCCAGGGCTGCTGGGCCGGGCGCATGCGTTCCCAGGCGCGGGCCACGCGCAGCACGCCCAGATCGTCGAAGCGCGCGCCGGCGATCTGCAGGCCGATCGGCAGGCCCGACTTGGTATAGCCGCAATTGACCGAGGCGGCCGGCTGCTCGCTCATGTTGTAGGGCAGGGTGTAGCCGATGTGGTGCATGGTCGTGGCGACTTCGTTGGTGGGCGCGGCCCACTCGGCGTTGTAGGCCACCACCGGCGCCACCGGCGACAGCACGTAGTCGTAGGGGGCGGTGGCGGCAACGGTCCTGGCGCGCACGTTGAGGGTTTCGTAGTAGCTGCGGAACACGGCCTCGCCGGATTGGCCGCCGCCGCTTTCGGCCCAGGCGCGGATGAACGGCAGGATCTTGTCGCGGCGCGCTTGCGGCAGGGCCCCCAGGTCAATGGCCGAGCGGGTGCGCCAGAAACGGTCGACGCCGTCCAGCATCTCCGGCGTCATCCACGGCTTGAGCGGCGTGACGATGGCGCCGGCCGACTCGAACAGTCGGGCCGCGGCTTCGACGGCGGCGCGGATCTCCGGGTCCAGCGGCAGGCCGCAGCCGGCCTCCAGTTGCAGGCCGATGCGCAGGCCGCGCACGTCGGCATCCAGGTTGAGCCAGTCGAAGTCCTGGAACGGCAGGCTCATGTGGTCGCGCGCGTCGGGTTGCGACAGCACGCCCATCATCAGCGCGGCGTCAGCGATGTCGCGCGTCATGGGGCCGGCGCAGCGGCCCATGAAGGGCGGGTCGATGGGAATGCGGCCCAGGCTGGGCTTGAGCGTGGCGATGCCGCACCAGGCCGCCGGCAGGCGCACCGAGCCGCCGATGTCGGTGCCGATGTGCAGCGGGCCGTAGCCCGCCGCCGCCGCCGCCCCGGCGCCGGCGCTGGAGCCGCCCGGGTTTTTGCTCAGGTCCCAGGGGTTGCGCGTCAGCGCATGGAAACTCGACAGTCCCGAGGACAGCATGCCGTAGTCGGGCATGGTGGTCTTGCCCAGCACTACCGCGCCAGCCTCGCGCATGCGCGCCGCCGGCGGGGCGTCGGCCGCGGCCGGCGTCAGGTCGGTGGCGGCGGTGCCAAGCGGCACCGGCACGCCGCGGGTGGCGATGTTTTCCTTGATGGTGGCGGGCACGCCGTCCAGCGAGTAGCCGCCGCAAGCCTGCGGCTCGCCCTTCATCCAGCGCGCCTCGGAAGCGCGCGCCTGCGCCAGCGCCTGGTCGGGATCGAGCGCATAGGTGGCGTGGATGTGCGGTTCCCAGCGCGCGATGTGGTCGAGCACCGAGCGGGTCGCCTCGACCGGCGACAGGGTCTTGTTGCGATAGGCGGCCAGCAGTTCCTGGGCCGAGAGTTCATGCGGTTGCGACATGGCGGGTTCCGATTGCGTGGGATGCCTGGGTTGATTGGGACGCCTCAGGCGGCGGGGGCCGCCAGCCCGGCCGCCACGGGCCGGAAATTGCGGAAGTCCCAGTCGCGCCCGGGCGCCGCGTCGATCAGGGCGCGGGTGTACTCGTGGCGGGGATCGGTCAGCACGGCCTGGGCGGCGCCGGTCTCGACGACCTTGCCGCGTTGCATGACCATGATGGTGTCGCAGATCTGCGCGGCCACGCGCAGGTCATGCGTGATGAACAGCACGCCCACGCCGGTGCGCTCGCGCACCTGCTCGAGCAGTTCCAGCACCTGCGCCTGCACCGACACGTCCAGCGCCGACACGGCTTCGTCGGCCACCAGGATCTCGGGGTCCATCACCAGCGCGCGGGCGATGCAGATGCGCTGGCGCTGGCCGCCGGAGAATTGGTGCGGATAGCGCCGCATGGCGTCGGGGCTGAGCCCGACCACCGACAGCGTTTCGCCGGCGCGTTGCAGCGCCTGCTCGCGCGGCACGCCGAAATTGAGCAGGCCTTCGATGATGGATTCGCCCACGGTGCGGCGCGGGTTGAGCGAGCGGTACGGGTCCTGGAACACGATCTGGATGCGGCGGCGCACCGGTCGCAGCGCCGCGCCGGACAGGGTGCTGAGGTCTTCGCCGCCCATCATCATGTGGCCGGCGGTGGGCTCGATCAGGCGCACGATGCAGCGCGCCACCGTCGATTTGCCCGAACCGGATTCGCCCACGATGCCCAGGATCTCGCCCTTGCGCAGCGTCAGGTTGACGTCGGCCGCGGCGATGACGTTCTGCGGCGCGCGGCGTGAGAACAGCGAGCCCTTGCCGCCGTAGGTGCGGCCCAGGCCCTTGACGTGCAGCACCGGCTGGCCGGCGGGCGCTTCGCGGTGCGAGGGCACCAGGCTGGGCACCGACGACACCAGGCGGCGCGTGTACGACTGCTTGGGTTCGGCCAGGATTTCGTTGCGCGTGCCGCTCTCGATCAGGTCGCCGCGGTTCATCACCACGATGCGATCGGCGATCTCGGCCACCACGCCGAAGTCGTGCGTGATGAACAGCACGGCGGTCCGGTGCTTGACCTGCAGTTCCTTGATCAGCAGCAGGATCTGCTTCTGCGTGGTGACGTCCAGCGCCGTGGTCGGCTCGTCGGCGATCAGCAGCTTGGGCTCCAGGATCAGCGCCATAGCGATCACGATGCGCTGGCGCTGGCCGCCCGAGAGCTGGTGCGGATAGGCATCGTAGATGCGCTCGACGTCGGGCAGGTGCACCGAGCGGAACATGTCCAGCACCTTGGCGCGGCGTTCGGCGGCCGACATGCGGCGATGCAGCCGCAGCACTTCATCGACCTGCTTGCCGACGGTGTGCACCGGGTTCAGCGCCGTCATGGGTTCCTGGAACACCATGGCCATGCGGGTGGCGCGCAGCTCGCGCAGGCGGCGCGGCGTGGCGCTGGCCACGTCCTCGCCTTCGACCCGGATCGAACCCGCGCTGATGCGCAGCACGCCGGGGGGCAGCAGGCCCATGACGGCCAGCGAGGTGACCGACTTGCCCGAGCCGGATTCGCCGACCACGCACACGGTTTCGCCGGCGTGCACGTCCAGGCTCAGATTGCGCACCACGCGGTTGCCGGCGCCGCCGACTTCCACCGACAGGTTGCGGATCGCCAGCACGGCGGACGAGGTATCGCCCGCGGGGGGAGTGGGAGAGTAGGTCATCGGCATCAGATCCTGCGCACCATTTTCGGATCGAGGGCGTCGCGCAGCGCGTCGCCCAGGATGTTCACGCTGAGCACGGTCAGCGACAGGAACAGCCCCGGGAACAGGATCAGGCCGGGCAGCATGCGGAAGTACATGCGGCCCTCGGACATGATGTTGCCCCAGGAGGCGATCTCGGGCGGGATGCCCGCGCCCAGGAAGCTGAGGATGGCCTCGGTCAGCATGGCCGAAGCGAACACATAGGTGCCCTGAACGGTCAGCGGCGCGATGGTGCTGGGCACCATGTGGCGCCACAGCAGCAGCGGCAGCGGCGTGCCCAGCGCCAGCGCGGCCTCGACGTAGGGCTCGCCGCGGACGGTCAGGATCTGGCCGCGCACCAGCCGCACCACCCGCGGGATCTCGGGAATGGTGATGGCCACCAGCACCGTGGTCAGGCTGGCGCCGGTGACCGACACCAGCGCGATCGCCAGCAGGATGCCGGGGATCGCCATGATGGCGTCCATGGTGCGCATGATGATGCCGTCGAGCGAGCGGAACCAGCCGGCGATGACGCCGACCACCAGCCCGATGGCGACGCTGACGACCGCGGCGCCCAGGCCCGCGATCAGCGAGACGCGCGCGCCGTAGGCCACGCGCGACCAGACGTCGCGGCCGAAGGCGTCGGTGCCGAACAGGTAGTCGGTGAACGGCTGCTTCAGGCGCGCCCCGGGATTGATGAAAGTCGGGTCGACCGTGCCCAGCAGCGGGGCGAACAGGGCGATGGCGACAATGATGAGCAGCACCACCAGGGCCAGCATCACCGGCCAGCTTTTGAGGCCCTGGCGGATCTGGCGCCAGGCGGTGACGTGGGGCGTGCCGCCGCCGGGAAGATCGGCGGCCGCTTGCGCGGCGGCGTCGGTTGGCGTTTGCATGGCGTGGCCTCAGTATCGGATACGGGGGTCGAACACCGTGTAGGCGCAATCGACAACCAGATTGATGAACACGTAGACGAAGGCGAAGAACAGCGTCAGGCCCTGGATCACGGGGTAGTCGCGCGCCAGCACGGCTTCGACCACCAGCCGGCCCAGGCCGGGGATGTTGAACACCGATTCGGTCACCACCACGCCGCTGATCAGCAGCGCAATGCCCAGGCCCACCACCGTGGCGATGGGCACGGCGGCATTGCGCAGCGCGTGGCCCAGCAGCACGCCGGTCTCGGTCAGCCCCTTGGAGCGCGCGGTGCGGATGAAGTCCTCGCCCATCACCTCGATGACGCTGGTGCGCGTGATGCGCGCGATCAGGGCGATGTACACCGTGGACAAGGCCAGCGACGGCAGGATCAGCCGGTGCAGGAACAGCCAGAAGCCATTGGCCAGCGGCGTGTAGCCTTGCACGTTGAACCAGCCCAGCTTGATGGCGAAGGCCCAGATCAGCAGGTAGCCGGTGACGAACACCGGCACCGAAAAGCCCAGTACCGAAAAGCCCATCACCGCCCGGTCCAGCAGCCGGCCCTGGCGCCAGGCCGCCAGCACGCCCAGCGGAATCGCCACGACCAGCGTGAAGACCAGCGTCAGCAACGCCAGGCTCAACGACGGTTCGAGCCGCTGGCCGATGAGCTGAGTGACCGGCACGCCGGACATCAGCGAGGTGCCGAGGTCTCCCTGCAGCAACTTGCCGCCCCAGATGAAGAACTGCTTGGCGACCGGCTGGTCCAGGCCCATCGTCTGGCGGATCTGCTCGATCCGTTCGGGCGTGGCGCCGTCGCCCGCCATGATGATGGCCGGATCGCCCGGGCTCAGACGCAATATCGCAAAGACCACCACCGCGACCATCACCAGAACGGGGATGGTCGCGAGGAGCCGGCGTGAGACGAATGCCAGCATGTATTTCCCCCTGAACTACTTGCCCGTCAAGGGGCTTTTTTCACATTCCAGAACGCGAACACCGGCGCATGCACCAGGCCCGAGAGCTTGGTGGTGTACACGGTGGGCACGGACATCTGGCCCAGCGGCACGTACAGGCCTTCGTCGATGCCGATGCGCTGCAATTCATCGGCGATCTTCTTCTGCTCGGCCGGATCGGAGGTCAGCGCGAACTTGGTGCGCAGTTCCTCGACCTGGGGGAAGTCGGGCCAGCCGAACCAGGCGTTGTCGCCGTTGGCCGCGGCCGGGGCCGAGCGCACCGGGTCCATCACGTCGGTGGCGTACCAGTTGGTGTTGTGGATGTTCCAGCCGCCTTCGGCCGGCGCCGCCTTCGAGGCGCGGCGGGTGGCCACGCTCTGCCAGTCCATCGCCGCCAGGTTGACGTTGAAGCCGGCCTTGCGCAGCGCCTGGGCCATCACCACCGGCTGCGCCGACAGCGTGCCGACGTCGGTGGCGTGCATCACCAGGATCGGGGTGTTGTCATAGCCGGCTTCCTTCAGCAGGGCCTTGGCCTTCTCGATGTTCGAGGGCACCACCACGTCCTTGCCGATGTCCGATTCCAGCGGCGTGCCGCAGCCCCACAACGAGGCGCAGGTCTTCCAGTACTTGGGATTGCCGACCAGCGCCTTCATCACGTCTTCCTGGCCGATGGCGTACATCGCGGCCTGGCGGATCTTCTTGTTGTTGAAGGGCGGGTACTTGAAGTTGAAACGGTACATCGTGAAGTAGCCGACCGGGCTGAGCGACTCTTCCTTCAGGTCCTTGTTGCCCTCGACCATCGGCAGCAGGTCGTAGGGGAACTGCTCGACGAAGTCGATTTCGCCGCCCAGCAGCGCGTTGGCGGTGGTCAGGGCGTCGGGCATCACGTCCCACTCGACCTTGTCCACGTTCACCACCTTGCCGCCTGCCAGGCCGCTGGCGGGCTCCTTGCGCGGCACGTAGTCGGTGTTCTTGACGTAGACGGTCTTCACGCCCGGCTTGAATTCGGCCACCTTGAAGGGGCCCGAACCCGTCATGTCGGTGATCGGCTGGCCAATGGCCTGTTCGGCGATGCGCTTGGGCATCATGAACGGCGCGGTGCCGGTCGGCTTGGACAGGGCGCGCAGCGCCAGGTCCGTGGGTTCCTTCATGACGATGCGGAAACTGTTGTCGTCGATGACTTCGATCTTGTCGGTGAATTTCAGCAGCGTGCGGCCCATGCCGTCGCCCGCGGCCCAGCGCTTGATCGACGCGACGCAGTCCTCGGCCGTGACGGGCTTGCCGTCATGCCATTTCTGGCCCGGGCGCAGCGTCATGGTGTAGGTCTTGCCGTCGGCCGAGACATCCCACTTTTCCAGCATCTGCGGCTGGATCTTGTTGTCGGCGTCGGTGGCCAGCAGGGTGTCGTAGATCATGTAGCCGTGCCACGTCGTGATGTACGCGGTGGTGGCGTGCGGATCGGTCAGGCGCAGCGGCGAGTGCATCACCGCCTTGATGACGGTGTCGGCGTAGGCGCCGTGGGCCATCAGCAGGGTGGCGCCGGCGAACGCGGCCGCGCGGACGAACTTGAGCATGAAATTCCCCTTTTATGCGTAGTGAGCGGCGCGGATTGCCGCTACGTCGTTGACGCGCCGCGCCCCGGGCGCGGCGTGCGAGGGTCAGTCGGTTGCGGCGCCGGCAAAGACCGGGCCGCAAGGCGCCATTCTGATACCGGGACGCAACCGTGTCCATGGTTGTTTTGCCGCATCCATCAGCATGGAACCCGGCGCGGCGCAAACCAGGATCGTGTGGGCGATCGGGGTGAAGTCGGCGCGGAAATGCGCCGAGCTTTTCACCGCCAGGATGGCCGCGCGGCGCGGCTCGATGCCGGCGAAGCGGAACATCTCCTGGTCGGCCATCTGCACCTTGTTGGAGGCCACCACGATGCGCACGCCGCCGATGCGCAGACAGGCGCTGGGGCCCAGGTCCATATGGAAGCCGCGGTAGAACGCGCCATGCGTATCGAAGCGCCCATCCGAAGTTTTCTCCACGATGAACTCCGCGTCCAGCGGTTCGTCGTCGGGAATACCCGAGTGTCCACCCAATGCAATGCGGACCGATTTACCCACGCCAGCGCGGTGCGCGGCCAGCGCCGCTGCCGGATCGACGATCAGGCCGATGGCGGCATCGCGCGCCTGGTGGCGGATCAGCGCGCGCAGCAGGCCGGTGGTGTCGGAACTGCCGCCGGCGCCGGGGTTGTCCTGCGCGTCGGCGATCACCACCGGCGCGTTGGCCTCGCGCGCCAGGCGCAGGGCGGTCGTGACGGCGTCATCGGGTGAATACAGGGTGCCGCCAAAATCCCGTTCGGCATCGAGCACCGCGCGCGCCAGCGTGTCGGCGGCCGCGTCGGCCTCGGCCTGGGTGGCGCCGTAGGCCCATGCCGCCGGCAGGCAGTCGGGAAAGTCCGCGGCGGGAAAGCCGGTGGCCAGCGACGCGCTCTGGGCGCCGCGCGCCTCGATGTCGCCCACCATCTGGTACAGGCTGCGCGCCGGCTCGATGTCGGTCGATTGCCAGCACAGCGGAATCAGGTAGGGCAACTGTCGCAGCGCCACGCAGGGACGGGGCGCGCCGGCCAGGCGCCGCGCCAGCAGCGCGGCGGCGCGCTGGCCGGTCTCGGCCATGTCGATGTGCGGATAGGTGCGGTAGCAGACCAGCGCGTCGGCGTAACGCACCATTGCCGCTGTCATGTTGGCGTGCAGGTCGAGGCTGGCCACCACCGGCACGTCAGGGCCAACCAGCGCCCGCACGCGCTTGAGCAGTTCGCCCTCGCCGTCGTCCAGGTGCTCGGTGACCATGGCGCCGTGCAGGTCCAGGTACACGCCATCCAGCGGCATCGCCGCTTGCAGGCCCTGCAGGATCAGGGCGCTGATGCGTTCGAAGGCATCCTCGGTGACCGGGCCGGACGGGCTGGCCGCGGCCCACGTGGCCGGCAGCAGCGTGTGCTGTTGCATGGCCTCGATGAAGCCGGCCACGGGAATGTTGGCGCCGGCCACGGCCTGGAACATCGCCGGACCGCTGACCAGCTTTGGCCAGCCGCCGCCCTTGTCGGCAAAGTCTTCCCACGCCGCGCGCGAGGGCGCGAACGTATTGGTTTCA
This sequence comes from Achromobacter ruhlandii, assembly GCF_002082135.1. Taxonomy (NCBI): domain Bacteria; kingdom Pseudomonadati; phylum Pseudomonadota; class Betaproteobacteria; order Burkholderiales; family Alcaligenaceae; genus Achromobacter; species Achromobacter ruhlandii. The sequence continues at coordinate 4,914,399 of NZ_CP017433.1, read as the reverse complement.
TGCTGAAAGCCGCCTATCCCGATGCGCATCAGGATTCCCCTTGTTGTGTGTCTTTCGGCAAAACCCCGGCCTCTTGGCGGGCCGGGGCGGTGTGGGCAGGATTACTTGGCCACGGGCATGGTGAATTCCGCGCCCTTGGCGATGCTGTCCGGCCAGCGCTGCATCACGCTCTTGTAGCGCGAGTAGAAGCGGATGCCTTCCTCGCCGTAGGCGTGGTGGTCGCCGAACAGCGAGCGCTTCCAGCCGCCGAACGAGTGCCAGGCCATCGGCACCGGGATTGGCACGTTGATGCCGACCATGCCCACCTTGATCTGGCGGGCGAAGGCGCGCGCCACGCCGCCGTCGGACGTGAAGCAGGCCACGCCGTTGCCGAATTCATGGGCGTTGATCAGTTCGACCGCGGCGGCGAAGTCGGGCACGCGCACCACGCACAGCACCGGTCCGAAGATCTCTTCGCGGTAGATGTTCATCGCGGGCTTGACCTTGTCGAACAGCGTGCCGCCCAGGAAGAAGCCCTTTTCGGCGCCCGGCACCTTCAGGCCGCGGCCGTCGACCACCAGCTCGGCGCCGGCGGCGACGCCGTCCTCGATGTAGCCGATGACCTTGTTGCGGTGCTGCGCCGTGACCAGCGGGCCCATTTCGGCGTCGCCCTGCATGCCATCCTTGACCACCAGCGCTTTGACGCGCGGGATCAGGCGTTCGATGACTTTGTCGGCCACGTCGCCCACCGCCACGGCCACCGAGATCGCCATGCAGCGCTCGCCGGCCGAGCCGTAGGCCGCGCCCATCAGCGCATCGGTGACCTGATCGAGATCGGCGTCCGGCATCACCACCAGGTGGTTCTTGGCGCCGCCCAGGGCCTGCACGCGCTTGCCGCGGCGCGTGCCTTCGGCGTAGATGTATTCGGCGATGGGGGTCGAGCCGACGAAGGACAGGGCCTCGACGTCGGGGTGCGCGATCAGCGCGTCCACGGCCTGCTTGTCGCCGTGCACCACGTTGAACACGCCCGGCGGCAGGCCGGCTTCGGTCAGCAGCTCGGCCAGGCGCAGCGAGGCCGAGGGATCGCGTTCGGACGGCTTGAGCACGAAGGTGTTGCCGCAGGCGATGGCCACCGGGAACATCCAGCACGGCACCATCATCGGGAAGTTGAACGGCGTGATGCCGGCCACCACGCCCAGCGCCTGGCGCATGCTCCAGTTGTCGATGCCGCCGCCGATCTGGTCGGAATACTGGCCCTTGAACAACTGCGGAATGCCGCAGGCGAATTCGACCACTTCGATGCCGCGCATCACTTCGCCCTTGGCGTCCGAGAACACCTTGCCGTGCTCGCGCGTGATCAGTTCGGCCAGTTCGTCCTGGTGCTTGTCCAGTAGCGCCTTGAAGTTGAACAGCACCCGGGCGCGCTTGAGCGCGGGGGTTTCCGACCAGGCCGGAAAGGCGGCCTTGGCGGCGGCCACGGCCAGCGCCACTTCGTCGGTGGAGGCCAGCGGCACGGACGTGATGATCTCGCCCGTGGCCGGATTGAAACCGTCGGCGTAGCGGTTGCTGCGGCCATCGTAGGGCTGGCCGTTGATGTAGTGGGAGAGGTTCTTCTTCATGGGAAAGCTCGGAGCGGGGTTCTTTGAAAACGCCGGAGGGCGGCCCGGGGCCGCCCGCCATTGTGTGCGATGCGCGGCGCCTGCGCCGCGCCGGGGACTACGCGACTTCCTTGAGCACCTTGCCGATCTGCTCGAAGATCTGGCCGATCTGGGCCTCGTCGATGATCAGCGGGGGCGAAACGGCGATGATGTCGCCGGTGTAACGCACCATCAGTCCGCTGTCGAAGCACTTCTGGAATACCTCGGCGGCGCGCGCGCCCGGCGCGCCGGCGCGCGGCGCCAGCTCGACGCCGGCCACCAGGCCCAGGTTGCGCACGTCGATGACGTGCGGCGCGCCCTTCAGGCTGTGGGCGGCCTGCTCGAAGGCGCCGGACAGCTTGCGGGCGCGGGCGAACAGGTCCTCGCGGCGGTAGATGTCCAGCGTCGCCAGGATGGCGGCGGCCGCCAGCGGGTGGGCCGAATAGGTGTAGCCGTGGAAGAACTCGATCCCGCCGGCCGGGCCGTTGACGATGGCGTCATGCACCTCGCGGCGCACCGCGACCGCGCCTGCCGGCACGGCGGCGTTGCTGACGCCCTTGGCCATCGCGATCAGGTCCGGCGTCACGCCGAAGAATTCCGACGCGGTGGCCGCGCCGAGGCGGCCGTAGGCGGTGATGACTTCGTCGAAGATCAGCAGGATGCCGTGCTTGGACGTGATCTCGCGCAGCTTTTCCAGGTAGCCCTTGGGCGGGATCAGCACGCCGGTGGAGCCGGCCATGGGTTCGACGATGACCGCGGCGATGGTCGAGGCGTCGTGCAGCGCGATGATGCGCTCCAGGTCCTCGGCCAGGTGCGCGCCCCAGGCCGGCTGGCCCTTGGAATAGGCGTTCTGCTCCAGGTTGTGGGTGTGGGGCAGGTGGTCCACGGCGGGCAGCAGCGCGCCCGAGAAGGTCTTGCGGTTGGGCGAGATGCCGCCGACCGAAATGCCGCCGAAGCCCACGCCGTGGTAGCCGCGCTCGCGGCCGATCAGGCGGGTGCGCTGGCCTTCGCCGCGGGCGCGGTGGTAGGCCAGGGCGATCTTCAGGGCGGTGTCGACCGATTCGGAACCGGAGTTGGTGAAGAACACGCGGTCCAGGCCCTGCGGCATGAAGCTGGCGACGGCCGTGGCGGCCTCGAAGGCCAGCGGGTGGCCGAGCTGGAAGCCCGGGGCGTAGTCCATGATGCCGGCCTGGCGCGAGATCGCCTCGACGATCTCCTGGCGGCCGTGACCGGCGTTCACGCACCACAGGCCGGCGGTGCCATCCAGCACCTGGCGGCCGTCGGCCGAGGTGTAGTACATGCCCTTGGCCGCCGCCAGCATGCGCGGATGCGCCTTGAACTGCTTGTTGGCGGTGAAGGGCATCCACAGATGGGACAGGTCGGGCAACTCGGCGGGGGCGTTCATGGCGGCTCCAGGGGAAGGACAAGCGCCGGAGCCTGCGCGCGTGTCGGGCGGGCGGCCGGCGGGATGCGATTGATTCTGGTACGTCCGGCGAGGAATGAAAATATACAATCCGCGCAAACCGGGCTAACTGTATAGTTGCAAGCATGACAACTGTACAGATAGCGTAGCGCCGTGATCGACTTCCAGCCCGTGCGCGCCCGGGGGCAGGCGCCAACCCTGGTGGACCAGCTGGTGGCGGCCGTGCTGCGCGCCATCGAGGCGCAGGAGCTGCGTCCGGGTATGTCCCTACCCTCGGTGCGCGACTTCGCGCGCCAGTACCAGGTCAGCACCTTCACCGTGGCCAGCGCCTATAACCGCCTGGTATCACTGGGCTGGCTGGCGGCGCGCCCCGGCGCCGGCTATCGCGTGGCCTCGCCCGACGCGCCGCCGCGCCGGGGCGAGCCGCAGTCCTGGGAGCCGCCGCGGCTGAACGCGGCCTGGCTGCTGTCGGACATCTTCGCGGACCACTCCATTCCCATCAAGTCGGGCTGCGGCTGGCTGCCGGGCGAGTGGCTCAATGAAGAGGGGCTGCACATGGCGCTGCGCCACATGGGCCGGGTGCCGGCCATGCGCATCGCCAACTACGGCCATCCCTATGGCTACGCGCCGCTGCGCGAGACCATCGCCGCCACGCTCAGCGCGCAGGGCATGGAAGTGGAAGTGTCGCAAGTGCTGCTGACCCAGGGCGTGACGCACGGGTTGGACATGGTGATCCGCACGCTGCTGCGGCCGGGCGACACAGTGCTGGTCGAGCAGCCGGCCTACGCCAACCTGTTGCAAATGCTGCGGTTGGCCGGGCTGCGGGTGGTGCCGGTGGCGCGCACGCTGGATGGCCTGGATTGCGAGGCGCTGGAGCAGGCCGCGTCGCAGCACCGGCCGCGCGCGCTGTTCGTCAACACCGCCCTGCAGAACCCGTCCGGCGCCAGCATCAGCATGGCCAACGCCTTTCGCATCCTGCAACTGGCCGAGCGCCACGGGCTGTGGGTGGTCGAGGACGACATTTCCCGCGAACTGGCGCCCGGCGTCACGCCCATGCTGGCGGCGCTCGATGGCGGCCGCCGGGTGGTCTACCTGGGCGGCTATTCCAAGGTCATCAGCCCGTCGGTGCGCGTCGGTTACGTGGTGGCGCACCGCGACCTGGCGCGCGACATCGCGCGCACCAAGATGGCGGTGGGGCTGACCTCGCCGGAGATCATGGAGCGCATCGTGCACCAGGTCATCCGCGAGGGCCGCTACCGGGCGCACATCGAGCGCACCCGCGAACGGTTGGCCCAGGCGCATGCGACCGTGGCCGGGTTGATGGCGCAGCATGGTTTCGAGATCTACGCGCGGCCCCAGGCGGGCCTGTTCCTGTGGGCCAAGGTGGCCGGGCAATGGCGCGAGCGCGGCGCCAACGGCCTGGCGGGGCTGGCGCTGAAGGACGGCATCTGGCTGGCGCCGGGGTCGTATTTCGAGGCCGACGAGGCCGATACGCCGTGGGTGCGCTTCAACGTGGCGTATTCGGAAGCGCCGGCGCTGTGGCGCTTCATGCGCAACGAGGGCGCGGCCTAGGGCCTGTCGCCGCGGCCGGGCGCGGCGCCCGCGGCATCCTGGCAAGGGCGCGGCGCCGCATGCGCGAGTGGGTTCAGGCGCGTTCGTACGTCACGAAGTCGTAGCGGTAGCCGTTTTCCTCCGGCTGCGCCTCGCGCGCCGTTTCGCGCCATTGGAAGCCGGGCAGCAGCGGGAAGAAGGCGTCGCCTTCGACCTCGGCATGGACTTCGGTGGCCAGGACGCGGCTGGCCAGCGCCAGGGCCTGCGTGTAGATCTGCGCGCCGCCGATGACGAAGGCTTCGGGGCTGTCGCCGCAGGCGGCGACGGCGGCTTCCAGCGTCGGCACCACGGTGGCGCCGGCGGCCTCCAGGGCGGGGTTGCGGCTGATGACGATGTTGGCGCGGCCGGGCAGGGGACGACCGAGCGAATCCCAGGTCTTGCGGCCCATGATGATGGGATGGCCCAGCGTGCTGCGCTTGAAGTGCGCCAGGTCGCCCGGCAGCTTCCAGGGCAGGGCGTTGTCACGGCCGATGGCGCGGTTGGTGGAATAGGCGACGATCAGGGTCAGGCGGGCGGACATGCGGGCGGTTTGGTCGGCAAAGGCGGCCGACGGCGCCGGCACAGTCTGGCAAGCGTATCAAATTTGGCGGGCCGGCGGATCGCGATGGCGCCGCCGTCGAGCGGCGCGGACAGGCGGCAGGCGCGGATGCGCCGTGCGCGGGATCAGCCGGCGGCGTGCTCCAGGAATTCGTCGGCCGGCATGGGCTTGCCCAACAGGAAGCCCTGCAGCGAATCGCACCCCAGTCCCGTCAGGAATTTCTGCTGCGCCGTGGTTTCCACGCCTTCGGCCACGATGCGCAGATTCAGCTGCTGCGCCAGCGCGACGATGGCCGAGACGATGGCGGCGTCCTCGTTGTCGTTGTCCAGCTGGTTGACGAAGCCGCGGTCGATCTTCAGTTCGGTGGCGGGCAGGCGCTTCAGGTACAGCAGGCTGGAGTAGCCGGTGCCGAAATCGTCGATCGAGATGGTCACGCCCAGGCCGGACAGGCGCTTGAGCACGGTCAGGCTGGCCTCGGCGTCACGCATCGCGGTCGATTCCGTCACTTCCAGCGTCAGGCATGTCGGCGGCACGTCGTGGCGCGCCAGCGCGCCGCGCACGGTCTCGACCAGGCCGGAATGGGCGAACTGCAGCGCCGAAATGTTGACGGCGATGGTCCAGTGACCCTGTCCGGCGTTGATCCATTCGCGCATCTGGCGGCAGGCCTCGTTGATGACCCATTCGCCGATCGACAGGATCAGGCCGGTCTTTTCCGCCGTGGGGATGAACTGGTCCGGCCCCACCAGGCCGCGGGTCGGGTGGTTCCAGCGCAGCAGCGCCTCCGCGCCGATGATGGGACCGGCGGGCGCCTCGTACTTGGGCTGGTAATGCAGCACGAACTGGTTGCGCTCCTGCGCCAGGCGCAGGTCGTGCAGCAACTCGATCTGTTCGTGCGCGTCGGCATTCATCGACGGCTCGAAGAAGCTGTAGCCGGTGCCGCCCAGGCGCTTGGCGTGGTACATCGCGGCGTCGGCGTTGGTCAGCAGGGCGTGGGTGTCCTCGCCGTCGTTGGGGTAGATCGCGATGCCGACGCTGGAGGTCACCAGCACTTCGTGGCCATACACCATGACGGGGCGGGCGATCGCCTCGATCAGCCGGTCCGCCACATTGGCGGCGTCGGTCGGTTCCACCACCTCGCTGAGCACGATGAATTCATCGCCGCCCAGGCGCGCCACGGTGTCCTGGGTGCGCAGGGTCTGGCGGATGCGCTGGGCCAGGTCGATCAGCAGGGCGTCGCCGGTGTGGTGGCCATAGGCGTCGTTGACCGCCTTGAAACCGTCCAGGTCGAAGAACAGCACCGCGAAATAGCCCTTGCGGCGGCTGGCGCTTTCGATGGCCTGCTCCAGCCGGTCTTCCAGCAGGATGCGGTTGGGCAGCTTGGTCAGCGTATCGTGCAGGGCCAGTTGCACCAGTTCTTCGTTGGCCTCGGCCAGCGATGACGCCAGCGCCGAGGTGCGGGCTTCGAGGCGGTTGTCCAGCACGGCCACCACCAGGGCGATGGCGAGCACGCTGAGCGTGACGGCCGTCACGGCGATGGCGAGCCAGCCGGCCGAGATGCCGGCGTCGGCCGCCATGCAGATGCTGCCGGCGGGGAAGCCGGCGGCTTCCATGCCGGTGTAGTGCATGCCGACGATCGCCAGCCCCATGACCACGGCCGCCAGCGGCCGCGACAGCGCCACCCGCGGTCCGTCGTGGCGCAGGCGGTAGGTGATCCACAGCGCCGCGCCCGAGGCCGCCACCGCGATCGCGATGGACAGGGCGAACCAGGCCGGGTCGTAGACGATGCCCGGCATCATGCGCATGGCGGCCATGCCGATATAGTGCATGGCGGCGATGCCGGCGCCCATCAGCAGGGCGCCGCTGAGCAGCCGGGGCCAGGGCAGATCGTCCTTGCAGACGATCCACAGCGCAAACGCCGAGCAGCCGATGGCGATGGCCAGCGACAGCACCGTCAGCGGCAGGTCGTAGCCCATCGGGATCGGCAGGTTGAACGCCAGCATGCCGACGAAATGCATGGACCAGATGCCGATGCCCATCGCCAGCGCGCCGCCGCCCAGCCAATAACGCGCCGCCGGCAGTCCGCTCGCCGCCCGCACGCGGTTGGCCATGCCCAGCGCCGTGTACGACGCCAGGATGGCCACCCCTAGGGATACGAGGACGAGCGAAGGGTTATATGTTCCAACGAGCATTTTTGGGGTCCTGTCCTGAGCGCATACAGCCGCCGCGCCGGCCTCAATTCAAATCAATTAGTAGTCAACGGTTGCAACTAGGCCGCAAGGGAATCCTGCTGTCGACGCTGGCGATTCACATACTCTCTTGTCTGGATGGGGGAGGCGACGCCGCCCTGCAGGCGGTCGGCGGGACCGGCGGGATTGTCCGGTCGCGCGGCGAGTGGCAGGCACGGCGCGGCAAGGGCCGTTCAGCAGCGACGGCGCGCAGGGCTTGCAGGACGCGCGTCCGAGGCTAAGGGATGGGTTATACCGAAAACGCGCTTCCAGATGCTCACCAATCTTCACCAGCGCCAGGCGGAGGCGCGCCCGTTGCCCGGCGGGCGCCGGGCGTATCGGAAGTGGCCCTAGACGGCCATGGGGGCGGTGAGAGGGGCGTGATGGGTGTAGCCGGCCAGCGAGAAATCGCCGGGTTCCACCTTTTCCAGCCATTCGGGCTCGTAGCGGCCGGTCTGGGCGAAATCGGGGATGCGGTCGGACAGCACCAGCCGGGGCGCCTCGTGCGGCGTGCGGGTCAGTTGCTCACGCAGCATCGGCAGGTGATTCTCATAGATGTGGGCATCGCCGATGAAGTACGTGAACCAGCGCGGCGTGTAGCCGGTCAGCCGGCCGACCAGATGCAGCAGCGCCGCCCCTTCGGTCAGGTTGAACGGCGTGCCCAGGCCGACATCGTTCGAGCGGATGTACAGGCACAGCGAGATCTCGCGCGTCGTCGCGTTCGGCAGGAACTGGTACAGCAGGTGGCAGGGCGGCAGCGCCATTTCCTCGATCTGCGCCCAGTTCCAGCCATGGAACAGGATGCGGCGGTCGCTCGGACGCTCGTGGATGGTGTCCAGGCACTGGCGCAGCTGGTCGACCGCCTTGTACAGCAGCACCTTGGGCGCGCCGCCTTCCTGCACATCGGCCACCTTGGCGTAGCCGCGCGCCAGGGCGTCGGCGATCTGGCCGTCGCGGCCGGCGTCCAGCAGCTTGTAGGCCGGCCACTGGCGCCATTGCACGCCATAGACCGGGCCGAGGTCGTCCGGCCCTTCGCGGTACGGGTTGGCGAGCCACTGGGCGTTTTCGTTGGCGTTCTGGTCCCAGACCTTGCAACCCAGCTCCCGGAACTCGGCGGCGCTGCGCACGCCGCGCAGGAAGCCGACCATTTCGCCGATGGCGGACTTGAAGGCCAGCTTCTTGGTGGTCACGGCCGGAAAGCCCTGCTGCAGGTCGAAGCGCAGCGAGGCGCCCGGCATGCTCAGCGTGCGTATGCCCGTCCGGTTTTCCTGCCACGCGCCGGTGTCCAGGATGGATTGAACGAGGTCCAGGTATTGTTTCATGGGTACAGAATCAGAAAAGGCTGAAGTGGCGCCGGCAACGGGCTCGTGTCAGGCGGCCGCGGGGGCTTCCTGGGTATCGACGATGTCCACCGAGAAGGTCAGTTCGGCGGTCTTTTCGAGCATGGCGGAAGCCGAGCAGTATTTCTCGTGCGACAGCTGCACGGCGCGCTCGACCGCCGCGCGCGGCAGGTTGCGGCCGGTGACGGTGAAGGCGAAGTGGATGCGCGTGAACACCTTGGGGTCGACATCGGCGCGGTCTGCCTGCAGCTTGACGCTGCAGCCGGTCACGGCGTGGCGGCCGCGCTTGAGGATCAGCACGACGTCATAGGCAGTGCAGCTGCCGGTGCCGGCCAGCAGCATTTCCATGGGGCGGGGCGCCAGGTTGTGGCCGCCGCCGTCCACCGCGCCGTCCATCACGGCCACGTGGCCGCTGCCGGTGCTGGCGGTGAACAGCATGCCATTGGGGCCGCCCCAGTCGATCGTGCATTCCATTTGTCAGGTCCTTTGTGCTTGAGCGCAGTCAATGGCTGATGATACCCGTTGCGTACAATTCCAGGCATGAGAGCCCCGCCCCGCGTCAGGGGTGTGCGCCCCAATCCAGGAGTTGTCCATGTCCCCCACCCTGTCCCCCTCCGCGCCCACCGCTTTCCTGCGCCGTTCGAATCCCCTGGACGCGCTGCTGGCCGAGGCCGACCGCGCCCTGCGCGTGCTGTCCGGCAGCGCCAGCGCCGGCCGGCCCAATCCGGCCACCGCCGAGGAGGCGCCCGACACCCTGTCGGCCCAGGAAAAGCGCCACGCCGCCGGGCTGATGCGGGTCAACCACGTGGGCGAGGTCTGCGCCCAGGCGCTGTACCGCGGCCAGGCGGCCGTGTGTCGCGAGCCGGGCCCGCGCGCCCTGTTGCTGGAGGCCGCCGGCGAAGAGGTCGACCACCTGGTGTGGTGCAACCAGCGCCTGTCGGAACTGGGCAGCCGGCCCAGCCTGCTGAATCCGGTCTGGTACGCCGGTTCCTTCGCGCTCGGCCTGCTGGCCGGCTACGCGGGCGCGCCGCGCAACCTGGGTTTCATGGCCGAGACCGAGAAACAGGTCGAGGCGCACCTGGAAGGGCATCTGCGCACGCTGCCCGAGCAGGACGCGCGTTCGCGCCAGATCGTGCAGAAAATGAAGGACGACGAGGCGCAGCACCGCGCCAGCGCCGAGGCGGCGGGCGGCGTGCCGCTGCCCGCGCCTGTCAAGGCCGCCATGCGCGCCATGTCCAAGGTCATGACGACCACGGCGTACTGGGTCTGAACCGCGGCACGCCACAAGGTGGGGCATCAAAATGTTGCGATGCGCAAAAATTGCCGCAAATTGGTGCCACATGCACCTTTCTGGTGCGAATCATAGGGCGGGATTACCCGGCAAAGGCTAGGGTAAGTCCGCAAGGGGTTAACCCGTTCGGCAATAACCCTCCGTTTCCGAAGGTCATTGCGGGGCGCGGCTTTCCGGGCGATGGCGCGCGCCGTTGCGGCAAAAATGCAACGCCCAAACGGCTGAAGGGCAGGGGGCAAAAAAAATCTTGCATCGCACAAAAAAACCCGATACTATGCATCTCATCGGATGTTGAAACGCAGTCGGCGCGGTGCCAAACCCCGACAGCGCAGCGAGCGAAAGCCGCTCCCAACATGCCACGGTTGTCTCCTCCACCCTCCTCCTTTGGTGGATTTAGCCCGAGATCTCACGATCTCGGGCTTTTTTTTAAGCAAAAACAACCCGTCCCTTTTTTCTGAAGAAATCCACGCCGATCCGAGTCCGCAAGGGCATGCCTGTCCGGGCGGGGGCTTCGCGTTTTCCCTTGGATATTTCACGTGCGCGGGGGCGGAAAGTTCTACAATCAATCCATGAAATTCGTATTTCCGCGGGTCGGTGTCCACGTTGCAGCCTGCCCGGCCAGCCGGGGACGCCAGCACAGGCGCCCATCCGGACCGCGGGCGTTACGTTCTGTCCCGGTGATTTGCACTTCCTTATCCCTCCCATATATGGGCGTTACACCTGCCATTGATAATGGCCGGCCTGTCTCGATAGACCAACCAGAGGTGACCCTGTGACCTGGCTGTACATATGCGTGGTCGCGTTCATGGTGGGGGGACTCATCGTGGCGTCGGAGCGCTGGCATGGCGCCTTCACCGGCGACAGCGATCTCAACAAACCGCAAGCGAACCATTCGCGCGCCACGCCCCGCGTGGGCGGACTGGCCGTGCTGGCGGGCACGCTCATGGGCCTGCTGGTGCTCGGGCCCGACAACATGACCCTGACCTGGCTCTGGCCGGCGCTGTTCGTCTCGGCGCTGCCGGTGTTCGTGGCGGGTCTGCTCGAAGACATCACCAAGGACATCGGCGCCAGCAAGCGCCTGCTGGCGGCTTTCGCATCCGCCGCGATCGCCTGGTGGCTGCTGGGCGGAGTCAGCCGCGTCGGCATGGCGCCGGTGGATTACGTCCTGTCCTATTGGCCGGTTTCCCTGATTTTCACCATGTTCGCGGTGGGCGGCTGTACCCATGCCCTGAACATCGTCGACGGCATGAACGGCCTGGCCGGCATGGTCGCGACGCTGATGGCGGTGTCCATCAGCCTGGTCGCGCTGCAGGTGGGCGACGTGCCGATCTTCCTGGTGGCCGCGGCGCTGGCGTCCGCCACGCTTGGCTTCCTGGTCTGGAACTTCCCGTTCGGCCGGGTTTTCCTGGGCGATGGCGGCGCGTACTTCCTGGGTTTCATGCTGGCCGAGCTGGCCGTGCTGTTGGTGGTGCGCAATCCGTCGGTGTCGCCGTTCTATGCGCTGGCGGTGCTGTTCTACCCCGTCTTCGAAACCGGTTTCTCGATCTGGCGCCGGCGCTTCAAGCGCGGCGTGCCGGTCGACCAGCCGGATGCGCTGCACCTGCATCAACTGGTCTTCCGCCGCCTGGTGCGCGTGACCTTCAGCCGGGGCCGCCGCCACGCGGTGCCGGCGCTGTGCAACGCCCTGGCGTCACCCTACATGTGGGTGCTGGCGCTGATTGGGCTGGTGCCCGCCACCATCTGGTGGGACAACGCCTGGGCGCTCAGCGCCAGCCTGCTGGTGTTCGCCGGCGTCTATATCTGGCTGTATGCGCGACTGGTGTCCTGGCGCCGTCCCGGATGGCTGCTGTTGCCATCCGTCTTGCGAGCCGATTAAGAGTTGGGCGCCCCGGCGATATCCGCCGGGGGCCCGGTCATTCATTCATCACCCCGACCATATTTAAAATGCCGTAATCGTTTTACGGTGAAGGGAGAGTTATGTTGCGTATTCAGGATGTGAAACTCGCGGTCGTCGGCCTGGGCTATGTCGGCCTGCCGCTGGCGGTGGAATTCGGCAAGAAGCGCTCGGTCATCGGCTTCGATATCAATACGCGCCGGATCGATGCCCTGAAGGCCGGTCACGACCACACGCTTGAAGTCAGCGACGCCGAACTGGCCGAAGCCAAGCAGCTGACCTACACCGCCGACCGCGCCGAACTGGGCCAGGCCAACGTTTTCATCGTCACCGTGCCCACGCCGATCGACGAGTACAAGCAGCCCGACCTGACCCCGCTGGTCAAGGCCAGTGAAACCATCGGCTCGGTGCTCAAGCGCGGCGACATCGTCATCTACGAATCCACCGTCTACCCCGGCGCCACCGAGGAAGACTGCGTGCCGGTGCTGGAGCGCGTGTCGGGCCTGAAATTCAACGTCGATTTCTACGCCGGCTACAGCCCCGAGCGCATCAACCCGGGCGACAAGGAACACCGCGTCAACACCATCAAGAAGGTCACCTCGGGCTCGACGCCGGAAGTGGCCGAGCTGGTGGACCAGCTCTACAAGCAGATCATCACCGCCGGCACCCACAAGGCCGCCAGCATCCGCGTGGCCGAGGCCGCCAAGGTGATCGAGAACACCCAGCGCGACGTCAACATCGCGCTGATCAACGAGCTGGCCCTGATCTTCAACAAGATGGGCATCGACACCGAAGCCGTGCTGCAGGCCGCCGGCACCAAGTGGAACTTCCTGCCGTTCCGTCCGGGCCTGGTGGGCGGCCACTGCATCGGCGTGGACCCGTACTACCTGACGCACAAGGCGCAGTCGATCGGCTACCACCCCGAGATCATCCTGGCCGGCCGCCGCCTGAACGACTCGATGGGCAGCTACGTGGTGTCGCAGCTGGTCAAGGCCATGACCAAGCGCCGCATCCACGTGCAGGGCGCGCGCGTGCTGGTGATGGGCCTGACCTTCAAGGAAAACTGCCCCGATCTGCGCAACACCCGCATCGTCGACATCGTCAAGGAACTGGGCGACTACAACGTCGACGTGGACGTGTACGACCCGTGGGTGGAGCCCGAAGAGGCGGTGCATGAATACGGCATCACTCCGGTGGCCAAGCCGGAAGCGGGCAAGTACGACGCCGTGATCCTGGCGGTGGCGCACCACCAGTTCAAGGACCTGGGCGCCGAGGGCATCCGCAAGCTGGGCAAGCCGGAACACATCCTTTATGACCTGAAGTACGTGTTGTCGCCCGCCGAATCCGATCTGCGCCTGTAAGGAGGACGTCGCATGACCACACGTTTCGAGACTGTCACCCGGGAACTTTCCGCCGCGCCGCGCAAGTGGCTGGTGACCGGCTGCGCCGGCTTCATCGGTTCCAACCTGCTGGAAACGCTGCTGAAGCTGGACCAGACCGTCGTCGGCCTGGACAACTTCGCCACTGGCTATCAACGCAATCTGGATGAGGTGCGCGGCTCGGTCACGGCCGAGCAGTGGGCCCGCTTCTCGTTCATCGAAGGCGATATCCGCGACCTGGAAGCCTGCCGCCGCGCCACGCAGGGCGTGGACTTCGTGCTGCACCAGGCGGCGCTGGGCTCGGTGCCGCGTTCGCTCAAGGACCCGATCACCACCAACGAGGTGAATATCGGCGGCTTCCTGAACATGCTGGTGGCCGCGCGCGACGCCGAGGTCAAGTCGTTCGTCTATGCGGCTTCCAGCTCGACCTACGGCGATCACCCGGCCTTGCCCAAGGTCGAGGAGAACATCGGCAATCCGCTGTCGCCGTATGCCGTCACCAAGTACGTCAACGAGCTGTATGCGAGCGTCTTCGCGCGTTCCTACGGTTTCGAGACCGTCGGCCTGCGCTATTTCAACGTGTTCGGCAAGCGCCAGGATCCGGACGGCGCCTATGCGGCGGTGATCCCGAAGTGGACCGCCGCGATGATCAAGGGCGAAGACGTCACCATCAACGGCGATGGCGAGACCAGCCGCGATTTCTGCTTCGTCGAGAACGCGGTCCAGGCGAACATCCTGGCCGCGATGGCGCCGCCCGAAGCCCGCAACCAGGTCTACAACGTGGCCGTCAGCGGCCGCAGCACCCTGAACGACCTGTTCGGTTTCCTGGTGCGGGCGCTGGGCAACCAGAACGTGGCCTACGGCAAACAGCCGGTCTACGGCGATTTCCGCGCGGGCGATGTGCGCCATTCGCAGGCCGACGTCAGCAAGGCTGGCCGCCTGCTGGGCTACCAACCCACGCACACGGTGCTGCAGGGCCTGGAAGTGGCGATGCCCTGGTACACGCAATTCCTGCGTTGATTTGAAAGCACTCATCCGCAAACTCGGCAACATCCACCCGGACCACCAGCGCATCTTCAAAGGCGCGTTCCGGGTGGCGGTGTTCCTGCTGCTGGGCAAGGCCGCCGGCGCCGTCAAGGAGATGGCGGTGGCGTACCGCTACGGCGTCAGCGACGCCGTCGACGCCTACCAGTTCACGATGACCATGGCCACCTGGCTGCCGGTCACCATCGTGGGCGTGCTGTCGGTGGTGCTGATCCCGGTGCTGGTGCGGCTGCGCCGCGCCGAGGCCGCCGAACGCGAACAATTCATCCGTGAACTACAGGGCTGGGTGGCCGCGGCCGGGATCGCGCTGGCCGCGCTGACCTGGTTTGCCTGGCCGCAAGTGGTTGGCATGCTGGGCCAGGGCCTGTCGGCCCGGGTGCGCGACATGACGGGCGAACTGCTGCTGGGCTTCGCGCCGGTCGCGGCGCTGCTGCTGGTCGCGGGCATCAGCGCGGCGCGCCTGCGCGCGCACGAACGCCACGTCAACACCCTGCTGGACAGCGTGCCGGCGGTGGCGACGTTGGCGTGGGTGATGCTGGCGGCCAGCGCCGACAGCGTCGGCCCGCTGCTGTGGGGCACGCTGGTGGGCTACGCGATCCAGACCGCCTGGCTGGCGTGGCTGGCCGCGCGCGCCGACGGCGGCTTCTGGGGCGCGCCGATGTTGACCCTGCGTTCGCCGCACTGGCCCGAACTGATGGGCGCGGCCGGCGTGATGCTGATCGGCCAGGTGGCAATGAGTTTCGTCGGCCCGCTGGACCAGTACGCCGCCGCCAACCTGGGCGCCAACGCCAACGCCACGCTGGGCTACGCCAGCCGGCTGCTGTCGCTGCTGCTGGGCATCGGCGCGGTGTCGGTCGGGCGCGCGGCGCTGCCGGTGTTGGCCGACGTGCAGGCGCGTGGCGACACGGCGCGCGCGCGCGGCATGGCGCTGAAATGGTCGGTGCTGATGGTGGCGGCCGGCGGCGTCGCCGTGGCGATCGGCTGGGTGCTTGCGCCCTGGGGCGTGGCGGTGCTGTTCCAGCGCGGCGCCTTCACCGCCGAGAATACCGAGGCTGTGGCGCATGTATTGCGTTGGGGCCTGCTGCAACTGCCGTTCTATTTCGGCGTGCTGATCCTGGTGCAGCTGTTGGCCAGCCAGAACCGTTATCGCATCATGGCCGCCATCGCGGTCGGCAATTTCGCGTTGAAAGCGGCGCTCAACACCGTGCTGGCGCCGAAGATGGGGGCCGCGGGCATCATGCTGGCGACCAGCCTGATGTATGTGCTGTCCTATGCCTGCTACCTGGTAGTGGCCCTGCGCCGCGCCGAACCCAAAGAGGCCGACTGAATGCCCGTCGCTTCCGCTTCCGGCCGCCCGCAACGCGTGCTGCTGTTCATCCATTCGCTGCACGGCGGCGGCGCCGAACGGGTCGCCGCCGACCTGAGCGCGCATTGGGCCGGCATGGGCCGCGAGGTCATGGTGGTGACCCAGGCTGGCGCCGAGGGCGACGTCTACACCCTGCACCCGAAGGTGCGGCGCGAGGTGCTGCATACGGCGGGCGAGGGCGGGGGCCTGCGCGGCATCTGGAGCAACGTGCAGCGCGTGCGGGCGCTGCGGCGCGTGATCAAGGCGTTCCGGCCCGACATCGTGCTGGGCATGATGACCACGGCATCGGTGTTGTCGGTGTTGGCCTGCGCCGGGCTGTCGTGCCGCGTCATCGCCACCGAACACACCCATCCGCCGTCGCAGACCCTGTCGGGTTTCTGGCAGCGCCTGCGGCGCCTGACCTATCCGCGCGCCGCGCGAGTGGTGGCCCTGACCCGCGGCACCGCCCAATGGCTCGAACAGCATGTGCCGGGCTCGCGCCTGGCGGTGATCCCCAATCCGGTGCATTGGCCATTGCCCAAGGGCGAGCCGGCGCTGGCGCCGCCTTCGGGCGACGGCCGCAAGCGCCTGCTGGCGGTGGGGCGGCTGCACGCCGACAAGGGCTTTGACCTGCTGCTGCGCGCCTATGCCCGGCTGGCCCCGTCGCATCCGGACTGGGATCTGGTTATCCTGGGCGAGGGCGAAGAGCGCTGCGCCCTGGAAACGCAGGTGCGCGAGGCCGGTTTGCAGGAGCGGGTCAGCCTGCCGGGACGCGCGGGCAACGTGGGCGATTGGTACCAAAGCGCCGACCTGTACGTGCTGACGTCGCGCTTCGAGGGACTGTCCAATACCTTGCTGGAATCGATGGCCAGTGGCTTGGCCGCGGTGGCGTTTGACTGCGATACCGGACCGCGCGAAATCGTGCGAGAAGGCGTTGATGGCGTGCTGGTGCGGCCCAATGGCGACGTCGATGCGCTGTGCCGCGAGCTGGATGCGGTGATGGGCGATGAGGCGGCTCGCCGGCGCATGGCGCAAGCGGCCACGGCGGTGCGCGAGCGCTTTTCCGCCGAGCGGGTGCTGGGCCTATGGGAAGAACTTTTTGACGGTGTGCGCGGATCGGGCCGCTAGGCCGCGCGCCATGCCGTTGCTGCGGTGACCACGAGAACCTGAAAATCATGTGTGGAATTGTCGGAATTTGGGGCCCCCTGGGTGACAAGGCGCAAGTGCTGGCGGAAAGCTGCCGCCGCATCCGCCACCGCGGGCCGGACAGCAACGGCTTCTGGGAAGACACCGGCGCCGAGCTGGCGCTGGCGCACGTGCGCCTGGCGATTCAGGACCTGACCGAAGCCGGCCATCAGCCGATGGTGTCCGCCTGCGGCCGCTACGTGATGGTGTTCAACGGCGAGATCTACAACCACATGGACATGCGCCAGCAGCTCGAGGCTTCGGGCCTGGCGCCGTCCTGGCGCGGCCATTCCGATACCGAAACGCTGCTGGCCGGATTTACCGCGCTGGGCATCGAGGCGACGCTGCAGGCCTCGGTCGGCATGTTCGCCATCGCGCTGTGGGACCGCGCCTCGCGCAAGCTGGTGCTGGCGCGCGACCGCATGGGCGAAAAGCCGCTGTACTACGGCTATTCCGGCGCCGAACTGGTGTTCGCGTCCGAACTCAAGGGCCTGATGCCGATCCCCGGTTTCGGCCGCAACCTGAACCGCAATGCGTTGGCGTCGTTCATGCGGCACAACTACATTCCGGCGCCGCAGTCCATCTACGAAGGCATCGCCAAGCTGCCCCCGGGCACCTGGATCGAATTCACCGCCGACGATACCCGCAGCCGCCGCATGCCCGAGCCGCGCGTGTACTGGTCGGCGCGCGAGGCCGCCGACACCGCGGCGCAATCGCTGCTGTCGTTCGAGTCCGACGCGCAGGCCACCGACGCGCTCGAAGGCGTGCTGTCCAAGGCGGTGGGCGGCCAGATGCTGTCCGACGTCAGCCTGGGCGCGTTCCTGTCGGGCGGCATCGACTCGTCCACGATCGTCTCGCTGATGCAGGCGCAGAGCTCGCAGCCGGTGCGCACCTTCGCCATCGGCTTCCATGAGAAGGGCTACGACGAGGCGCAGCACGCCAAGGCGGTGGCCATGCACCTGGGCACCGACCACACCGAGCTGTACGTCACCGCCGACGATGCGCTGGCGGTGGTGCCGGGCCTGGCCGACATGTACGACGAACCGTTCGCCGATTCGTCGCAGATCCCGACCTCGCTGGTGACGCGCATGGCGCGCCAGCACGTCACGGTGGCGCTGTCCGGCGACGGCGGCGACGAACTGTTCGGCGGGTACTCACGCTATTTCCGCGTCAACAACTGGTGGCAGAAGTGCGAGCGCATTCCGTCGCTGCTGCGCACGCCGGCCGGCGCGCTGCTCAGCGCCTCGACCCACCTGCCGGGGCGCGGCGCCTGGCGCGGCAAGGTCGGCAAGCTGGGCGAATTGCTGCGCGCCGATTCGCGCGGCGATTTCTACCGCCTGTTCGTGTCGTACTGGTCAGACCCGGCGCGCGTGGTCAAGGGCGGCGTGGAGCCGGTGTCCGAATTCGCGCAGGCGATGCGCGGCTCGACCTTCGAATCCATGATGAAGCTCGATACTGTGACCTATCTGCCGGACGACATCCTGGTGAAGGTGGACCGCGCCGCCATGGCGGTGAGCCTGGAGACCCGTGTGCCGCTGATCGATCACCGCGTCTACGAGTTCGCCTGGAGCCTGCCGCACCAGTACAAGGTGCGCGGCGCCACCGGCAAGTGGCTGTTGCGCCAGGTGCTGTACCGCCACGTGCCGCAGGCGCTGGTGGATCGGCCCAAGCGCGGCTTTGCCGTGCCGCTGGCGGCCTGGCTGCGCGGCCCCCTGCGCGACTGGGCCGAGGCGCTGCTGGATCCGGCGCGCCTGCGCCAGGAAGGCTGGTTCGAGCCCGAACCCATCCTGCGCAAGTGGCGCGAACACGTGTCCGGACATCGCAATTGGGATAGCCATCTGTGGGGCGTGCTGATGATGCAGGCCTGGCTGGACCGCTACCGCGCCGGTGACGAACAGGGAGGATCGGTTGGGAGTCGCTGACGAATGAAGATACTGATGCTGGTCAGTTCCATGCATGCCGGGGGCGCCGAGCGCGTGGCCGCCACGCTGGTCAACGCGTGGGCCGAACGCGGCGACGACGTCACCCTGACGCCGACCTATTCGTCCAAGGGCACCTGCTTCTACCCGCTGTCGGACAAGGTCAGGCTGGCCTGGCTGGCGGATCTGGCCGGCACGCGCGTCTCCGGCCCGATGGCCGCGTTCAGGCGCCTGCTGGCGCTGCGCCGCCACATCCGCGACACGGCGCCGGACGTGGTGGTGTCGTTCCTGACCAACGTCAACGTGGCCGCCATCCTGGCCACCCGCGGCCTGCGCGTGCCGCTGATCGTCTGCGAGCGCACCAATCCGGTCGCCGAAACCACCACCGGCACGGTCTGGCGCCGGCTGCGCCGCCTGCTGTATCCGCGCGCCGACATGGTGACGGTGCAGGCGGCCGACACGGCCGGCCCGTTCTCGCGCCAGGTGCCGGGCATCAAGCGCCTGGCCGTGATTCCCAACCCGCTGCCGGCGCCCTTGCTGGACGCGCCGCGAGTCGTCCAGCGCGAGGATGACGCGCCCCGCACGCTGCTGGCGATGGGGCGGCTGGTGACCGACAAGCAGTTCGACCTGCTGATCGACGTATTCGCGCAGCTGGCGCCTGAATTCCCCGATTGGAACCTGCGCATCTGGGGCGAGGGCCCCGAGCGCGGCGCGCTGGAGCGCCAGGTCGCGAACCTCGGCCTGGACGGGCGCGTCAGCCTGCCGGGCCGCACCGAGACGCCCTGGGACGAACTGGCGCGGGGCCAGGCCTTCGTGCTCAGCTCGCTGGTGGAAGGTTTTCCCAATGTGCTGTTGGAAGCGATGGCGCTGGGCCTGCCCTGCGCCGCCTTCGACTGCCCCAGCGGTCCGCGCGAAATGACGCGCGACGGCCAGGATGCCCTGCTGGTGCCCGCTGGCAACCGCGATGCCCTGCGCGATGCCCTGCGCCGGCTGCTGGGCGATGTGGGATTGCGCCGGCAACTGGGAGAGCGCGGCGCCGACGCGGTGCGCCAGCGCTATGCGCTGGCCAGCGTGCTGACCGAATGGGACGAGTTGTTCGAGGCCGTGAGGGAAGGGCAATGAGCGCCGCCGCATTGCGCGTCGTGCACGTGATCACCGGCCTGGGCCAGGGCGGCGCGGAATCGGTGCTGTGGCGGCTGGCCACGTTCCCCGGGCAGGAGGTCGAGCACATCGTCGTGTCGCTGACCGACGACGGCATCTATGGCGAACGGCTGCGCGCCGCCGGCGTCACGGTGCACGCGCTGGGCATGCCGCGGGGCCGGATCACGCTGGGCGGTTTCATGGCGCTGCGCCGCCTGATCGCCGGCGCCCGGCCCGATGCCGTGCAGACCTGGATGTATCACGCCGACCTGATCGGGGGCCTGGCGGCCCGCCTGGCGGGTGTGCGCGCCGTGGCCTGGGGCATCCGCAATTCCGGCGCCCACCTGGAGCGCAGCAGCCGCTCGGCCCGCATGGTGCTGCGCGCCTGCGCGCTGCTGTCGGGCGTGCTGCCGGGCGCGATCGTGTGCGCCGCACAGGACGCGGCCGAGCGCCACGCCGCCAAGGGCTATCGCCGCGATCGCATGGTGGTGATCTCCAATGGCTATGACCTGTCGCGCTACGCGCCGGATGCGGCCGCCCGCGCGCGGGTGCGCGCCCAGTGGGGCCTGGACGGCGATGTGCCGGTGATCGGCTGCGTGGCGCGTTGGGATCCCTTGAAAGACCACGCCAATCTGCTGCGCGCGGTCGCGGCGCTGGTGCGCGACGGACGCGACGCCGGCTTGCGCTGCGTGCTGGTGGGGCGCGGCATGACGATCGACAACCCCGAACTGATGGCGCTGGTCGACAAGCTCGGCCTGCGCGAACGCCTGGTGCTGGCCGGGCCCAGCGACGACGTGCCGGCCGTGATGAACGGCCTGGACCTGCATGTGCTGTCCAGCTGCGCGGAAGGCTTTCCCAATGTGGTGGCGGAGGCCATGGCCTGCGGCGTCTATTGCGTGGTGACGGATGTGGGCGACGCCGCCTATATCGTCGGCGATACCGGCGTGGTGGTGCCGCCAGAGCAGCCCGAGGCGCTGGCGCGCGGTATCGAGACCGCGCTGCGCGATGTGGCCTCGCGCGGGCAGGGGCGTGCGGGCGAGGCCGGCCGCGCCCGGGTGCTGGCCAATTTCGACCTGGCCCGCATGGTGCGGGACTACATCGCGGTGTGGCGCCGCCTTTCCGGAGCATCGGCATGAGCGCCGCCCGTCGTCTGCTGTTCGTGGTCAACAACCCGGCCTTCTTCATGTCGCACCGGGTGCCGGTGGCGCTGGCCGCGCAGCGCGCCGGCTATGACGTGCACGTGGCGACGATGGACGGCCCCGCTGTGGCCGAGATCCAGGCGCTGGGCATGACCCACCACGTCATTCCGATGACGCGCAGCGGCAAGCACCCGTTGCAGGAGCTGGGCACACTGGTGGCGCTGTGGCGGCTGTTCCGGCGCCTGCGGCCACAGGTGGTGCACCTGGTGACCATCAAGCCGGTCCTGTACGGCGGCATTGCCGCGCGGCTGGCGCGGGTGCCGGGCATGGTGGCGGCGATATCCGGGCTGGGCTTCGTGTTCCTGTCCAATTCGCTGAAGATGCGGTTGGTGCGCGCGGTGGTGGCGCGGCTGTACCGGCTCGCATTGGGTCATCGGAACAGCCGCGTCATTTTCCAGAACCGCAGCGACCGCGACCTGCTGCAGTCGCTTGGCGCGGTGCGCGACGAACAGGTGGTGCTGATCCGCGGCGCCGGGGTCGATCTGGACCAATACCGCGCACAGCCCGAGCCGCCGGCGCCGCCGGTGGTGGTGACCATGGTGGCGCGCCTGCTGCGCGACAAGGGGGTGCAGGAATTCGTGCAGGCCGCGCGCTTGCTGCGCGAACGCGGCGTGCCGGTGACGATGCGGCTGGTGGGCGGCGTGGATGCCGGCAATCCGGCCTCGGCCACGCCGGCCGAGGTCCAGGCCTGGCAGGCGGAGGGCTGCGTCGAGGCATTGGGCGAGCGCAACGATGTGCCGCGGCTGTACGCCGCTTCGCACATCGCCGTGCTGCCGTCCTATCGCGAAGGGCTGCCCAAGTCCTTGATCGAGGCCGCCGCCTGCGCGCGCGCCGTGGTCACCACCGACGTGCCGGGATGCCGCGATGCGATCGATCCGGACAAGACCGGACTGCTGGTGCCGGTGCGCGACCCGCAGGCGCTGGCGGACGCCATCGCCCGGCTGGCCGGCGACAGCGCCTTGCGCCAGGCCATGGGCGCGGCCGGCCGCGCCCTGGCCGAACGCGAATTCAACATCGAGCGCGTCGCCAGCATCCACGTCGAGCTGTACGACACGCTCAGCGCCTGAGGCCTCAGCCGCCCAGCGCGGCGCCATCGCGGCGCGGATCGGCGGCGCCGTCCAGTCCTTGCGGCGTCACGCGGATCGCGGCGGCGCCGCTTTTCATTTCGACCTGCTCGACCTTGTGGCCCTGCGCGGCCAGTTGCGCCGCCGCCTGCGGCGGCACCCGGCCCTTTTCGACCTGGCTGCGGCCGGTATTGCCGGCGACGTGCGGCAGCGCCAGCGCATCGGCCGGGCGCAGCCCCCAGGCCAGCGTGCCCACCACGGCCTGGGCGATGTAGTCGACGATATAGCCGCCGCCGGCCGAGCCGGTGACCAGCGCCAGCTTGCCATCGCCATCGAACACCATGGTCGGCGCCATCGAGGTGACCGGCCGCTTGTTGGGCGCCATGGCGTTGGGCGCACCCTTGCCGTGCGCCGATGAGAAGTTGGTCAGGGCGTTGTTCAGGAAGAAGCCGTGCGGCATCAGCCACGAACCGAAGTTCAGGTTGATGGTGGTGGTCATGGACAGGGCGTTGCCGTGCGCATCGACGATGGCGACCTGGCTGGTTTCGGTGGTGCCCGGGGCCTCGGCGCCGCCGGGCGCCGCCACGCCCGCGAACACGCCGGGACGCGGCTGCGTCACCGCCTTGCCGGACAGCAGGGTGGCGCGCTGGCGCACGTAGTCGGGCGCGATGAGTTGCCGGACCGGCGCCTTGACCTGGTCGGGATCGCCGATATAGGCCAGGCGGTCGGCGCGGGCGATGCGGGCGCTGTCGATCAACAGGTGATCGGCCTGGGCGGAGCCCGGCGCCAGCGTGTCAATGCGGCGCGCGGCCAGCATGCCCAACTGCTGCAGCACCGAGACGCCGCCGAAACTGGGGGGCGGGAAGGTGCAGACCTTCCAGGACAGGAACGGGCCGCAGATCGGCGTGCGCTCGACCGGGCGGTAGGCGGCCAGGTCCTGTGCCTGGATCAGGCTGGGATGCTTGCCGGCGCCGATCACGGCGAGGATGTCGGCACTGAGCGCGCCGTGGTTGATGGCGTCGGGATCGGCCGCGACCTTGCGCAAGGCGTCGGCCAGCAACGGGTTGCGCACCGTGGCGCCCACCGGCAGCAACTGGCCCTGCGCGTCGTAGAACACCTGGCGGATCGCGGGATTCTCGGCCAGCTGCGGCAGCCGTTGCAGGCTGTCGTGCAGGTAGGGCGACATCGGGAAGCCTTCTTCGGCGCTGCGGATGCCGGCCTTGAACAGGCTGGCCCACGGCAGCTTGCCCTGGCGCTGGTGCGCCAGCGCCATCACGCGCACGGTGCCGGGCACGCCGACCGGGCGGCCCAGCCGGGCCACATCCTTGAGCGGCAGGGTGGCGCCGTCGATGTCGGTGCGCAGGCTGGCGGTGGTGCGCGCGGGCGCCGCCGCCAGGCCGTCCAGCGCGGACAGGGTGCCGCTGGCCTGGTCCCACACCAGCATCAGCGTGCCGCCGCCCAACCCGGACGATTGCGGCTCGACCACGGTCAGCACCATCTGCACGGCGATGGCGGCGTCGACCACGCTGCCGCCGCGCTTGAGCGCGTCGAGCCCCGCGGCCGCGGCCAACGGATTGGCCGCGGCGACCATGCCGGGGGAGGGGGAGGACTGCGCCTGCGCGACGGTTGCCGCGCA
This sequence comes from Achromobacter ruhlandii, assembly GCF_002082135.1. Taxonomy (NCBI): domain Bacteria; kingdom Pseudomonadati; phylum Pseudomonadota; class Betaproteobacteria; order Burkholderiales; family Alcaligenaceae; genus Achromobacter; species Achromobacter ruhlandii. Next base: position 4,890,550 of record NZ_CP017433.1, on the reverse strand, counting down.
TAGCGCCAAGGCGGCCAGGATCCGTGCGGTGCTGCGAACTGGCGTAGGCATGGGGCGCTCCGGGAAAGGACGACGGGCCATTATTCGCCCGTCATGGCGTCCTGTCCATAGCAGCCCGTGGGGCGCTCAGTCGCGTCGCGCGATGGCGTCGATCCAGAAGCGCGTGGAGGGATCCTGCGGCGCCGCCTGCTGGGCGGGCGCGTCCAGCTCGCGGATGATGTTCTTGGCCAGCGCCTTGCCGAACTCCACGCCCCATTGGTCGAACGGATTGATGCCCCAGATCACGCCCTGCGTGAACACCTTGTGCTCGTAGAGCGCCAGCAGCGCGCCGAGTGTGTAGGCCTCCAGGCGCGGCAGCACGATCAGCGAAGACGGCCGCCCCCCCGGGTGGACCTTGTGCTGCGCCAGCAGGCGCGCGCGCGCCGGATCGGATTCGACCTGTGACGTCTCGGCCAGCGCCTCGTCGAACGACTTGCCGCGCAGCAGCGCGGCGCGCTGGGCCAGGCAATTGGCGATCAGCAGTTCATGGTGGCGCGCATAGGCATGGTCGGGCTGTTCGCACAGGATGAAGTCGACGGGCGCGCCCGCGGCGTCCTGGTGCAGCCACTGGAAGAAGGTGTGCTGGCAGTCGGTGCCCGACATGCCCCACACGGCCGGCCCGGTCGGCACGCCCGTCGGGCTGCCGTCGGCGGTGGCCACCTTGCCCAGCGATTCCATTTCGAGCTGCTGGGCCCACGGCACCACGTGATAGAGGCGCGAATCGTAGGGCGAGATGACCAGCGAGTCGAAGCCCAGCACGCTGCGGTTGACGACGCCGGCCAGCGCCAGCTGCAGCGGCGCGTTCTCGGCCAGCGGCGCCTGGCGGAAATGTTCGTCCATGGCGGCGGCGCCGGCCAGCAGCTGGTCGAAGGTGTCATTGCCCAGCGCCAGCGCGACCGGCAGGCCGATGGCCGACCAGAGCGAATAGCGGCCGCCGACCCAGTCCCAGATCTGGAAGATGTGATCGGGCGAAATGCCCAGGTTGAGCGCGGCTTCGACATTGGCGGTGATCGCCACCACCTGCTTGATCGGGTCGGCCACGCCGGCTTCGCGCAGCCAGTTCATGGCGACTTCGGCGTTCGCCAGCGGCTCGGTGGTGGTGAAGGACTTGGAGGCGACGATGACCAGGGTGTTGTGCGGATCCAGCCGGCTCATGGCGTCGGCAATGGAGTGCGAGTCGACGTTCGAGGCAAAACGCACTTCGCGCTTGGCGAGGCCGTAGCGCAGGGCGCGCGTGACCAGGCGCGGCCCCCAATCGCTGCCGCCAATGCCCAGATGCAAGACACAGCTGTAGCGGTTGGCTAGATCGGCGTCCCGCACAAATTGACGCACGCGTTCCCGCTCGGTGTTCACGCTGGTCGCGACCATGGCGGGAGGCTGCGTGGCGCGCAGGGCCGTGTGCCAGGCGGGGCGGTGTTCCGTCCAGTTGGCGTCGCCGCCGTCGAACAAGCGGGCCCGCGCAGCCTCGAAGCCCTGCTGCTCCAGCAGATCGACGGCAGCTTCCTGCAGCGCCGGCGAATGCGCCTGCGCGCTCAGGTCCAGGCGCAAGCCGGGGGCGTTGATCAGGCGCAATTGTTCGCCGTCAAGACTGGCGGCTTTTGCCGCCGTGGCAAAGCGACGCCAGGCGGGGCTGTTGGACAGTGACATAGACGATCTAGAAAGGCAGGGTGACTTGGGGGGCGAGTTTAGCGAATTCCCTTCGGAAGTCGGCCTGGATGCGGCTCAGGGCCTCCGGTGTCTGCGCTTCGAAGCGCAGGACCACCACCGGGGTGGTGTTCGACGGGCGGGCCAGGCCGAAGCCGTCCGGGTATTCGGCGCGCACGCCGTCGATGGTGATGACCCGAGTGGCGCCCGGGAACTGGCCCTGTTCCTGCAGCGCCTGGACCAGCGAGAACGGCTGGCCTTCTTCCATTTCCAGCTTCAGCTCGGGCGTGGAGACGTCTTGCGGCAGGGCCTCCAGGGGCGCCCCGGCGTCGCTGTAGCGCGACACGATCTCCAGCAGGCGGGCGCCGGTATAGAGCCCGTCGTCAAAGCCGTACCAGCGCTCCTTGAAGAAGATGTGGCCGCTCATTTCGCCGGCCAGCGGCGCGCCGGTTTCGGCCAGCTTGGCCTTGACCAGCGAATGCCCGGTCTTCCACATCAGCGCTTCGCCGCCCGCGGCCTCGACCGACAGGCCCACGTGCCGGCTGCACTTGACGTCATAGATGATGGTGGCGCCAGGATTGCGCTCGAGCACGTCGCGGGCGAACAGCACCAGCTGGCGGTCGGGCCAGATGATCTGGCCGGACTTGGTCACCACGCCGAGGCGATCGCCGTCGCCGTCGAAGGCCAGGCCAAGCTCGCAGTCGGTGGTGGCCAGGCAATGGATCAGGTCCTGCAGGTTCTTGGGTTCGGCCGGATCGGGATGGTGATTGGGGAAGGTGCCGTCGACCTCGCAGAACAGCTCGGTGACCTCGCAACCCAGGGCGCGGAACAGCCGCGGCGCGATGGCGCCGGCCACGCCGTTGCCGCAATCGATCGCGATCTTCATGGGGCGGGCCAGTTTGACGCCCGAGGCGACACGGGCGATGTAGGCCGCCACCAGGTCCAGCTCGCGGCGCACGCCGGTGCGGGCGGCGGCCGCATCAGTGGGGCCGTTCATGCGCCGGGCCAGCGCCTGCACGTCGTCGCCATAGAGCGCGCGGCCGCCCATCATCATCTTGAAGCCGTTGTACTTGGGCGGATTGTGGCTGCCGGTGATGGCAACGCCGGAGCCGGTCTGCATGGTGTGGGCGGCGAAATACACCAGCGGCGTGGGCACCTGGCCGATATCCAGGGTGTCGACGCCGCCCTCCAGCATGCCTTCCTGCAGCGCCTGGGACAGCATTTCGCTGCTCAGCCGCCCGTCGCGGCCCACCACCAGCGTCTGCACGCCCTGCTCGCGCGCGACCGCCGCCAGCGCCCCGCCCAGCGAGCGGGCAAAGCGCGCGTCGATCAGGTCCGGGACGGTGCCGCGGATGTCATAGGCCTTGAAGACGGAGGCGGGAAATTGCGCGTTGTCGGCCACGGCGGTTCCTTGTTTTCTATGAGTGCTGTTCTGGTAAACCCCTAGTTCGACTCAGGCCGCAAACAGGGGGTAAAACACGAATTATCCCCCATTGCGAGGCGCCATACTGCCCCTTCCACGGCAGAGCGTCCTCCCAGGCTGGATTGGCCGCCCCGGCCTGGTGCCTGGCGCCGGGCGGGAATGCCTCGTTCCGGTGCGCCGGCGGGTCTGCCTGCCGGCCTGTCCGGGGACGGCGACCAATGGCATGGAACTTGCTCGTCATCCGAAGGTGATACGCTTGTCATGCAAGCAGAAAGACCGGAGGGGCCCAATGGGAGCCAAAGTATCCACAGTCACGTCATCAGGCGGCGCCCGGCGCAGGCGCGGGCCGCCCACGGACTTCGCCGGGCCGGCGGCCGGGCGGGAACGCCGGCTCGACATCCATGTTTTCACCTCGCCCCAGGGCGAGTTGGCGACGGGCCGCGCCTGGGAGCGCTGCGTCTGGCGCGACGCCCGCGTGCTGATCGCCGAGTGCCCGGCGCCGCACCTGCCCGCCTCGGTCGAAAGCGCCCTGCGCGCCATCGCCGCCAGCGTGGCGCGGGATCGCGCCTGGCAGGGCATGGGCACGGTCGCCTTTTCGCTCGATGACCGCAGCGGCGTGTTCCGCGTGATCCGAGCCGACTCGCAGCCCCGCTCGGGCGCCGCGGTGGCCGATTTCGAGCCGGTCGCGGCGCATGCGCTGGAAGTGCGCATCGACGGTTGCGCCGACCGCCACATGCCGTGCACGCACCTGCTGGTGTGCGGCGCCACCCGTGGCGAAGCGCTGCGGCGCGCCTATCGCGCCCTGTCCGAAATGCCGGGCCCCGCGGGCGTCGACCGGGCGTTCCTGATGAACCGCATCGCCTCGCGCGCCTATTGCACGGGCTTGACCGGCACCCGTCTGGACCAGGCCGTCGGCTGAGCGCCCGTCCTGCCTCTACAATAGTCCGCACCATCCCTGAACAGCGTCCGGGCGCGGCCCGGCGCGATCCTCTCCGTGCGGCGTCTATGACTTTGCTGAGCGAATTGCAGTCCCTCCTGGGCGAGTCCCATGTGCTGGCCGGCGCCGACGCCGAGCCTTTCGCGCTGGATTGGCGGCGCCGTTATCGCGGCGTGGCGCTGGCGGTGATCCGGCCCGGCTCGACGCAGGAAGTGGCCGACGCCATCAAACTGTGCGTGCGCCATGGCGTGCCGGTGGTGCCGCAGGGCGGCAATACCGGCTTGTGCGGCGGCGCCACGCCCGACAGTTCGGGCAGCGCCGTGGTGTTGTCGACCGCGCGCCTGAACCGCGTGCGGGCGCTGGACACCGACAACGACACCATCACGGTCGAGGCCGGCTGCATCCTGCAGGCGGTGCAACAGGCCGCCGCCGATGCCGGCCGGCTGTTTCCGCTGAGCCTGGCGGCCGAGGGCAGTTGCACCATCGGCGGCAACCTCGCCACCAACGCCGGCGGTACCCAGGTGCTGCGCTACGGCAACACGCGCGACCTGGCCCTTGGGTTGGAGGTGGTCACCGCCGAGGGCGAGATCTGGAACGGCCTGCGCGGCCTGCGCAAGGACAACACCGGCTATGACCTGCGCGATCTCTACATCGGCAGCGAAGGCACGCTGGGCATCATCACCGCCGCCACGCTCAAGCTGTTTCCGCGGCCGGTGGCCTCCTGCACGGCGCTGTTGACGCTGGACAGCATCGACAACGCGGTCGAGCTGCTGTCGCGCGCCCGCGCCGGTTTCGGCGCCGCGCTGACCGGCTTCGAACTGATGAGCGGCGATTGCCTGCAGGCGGTGGTGCGGTTGTTCCCGCAGCAACGCCTGCCGTTCGAGGGGGCCTCGGCGGCGTCGCCGTGGTTCGCGCTGCTGGAGCTGTCCGACAGCGAAAGCGAGGCGCATGCGCGCGAACGGTTCGAAACCGTGCTGGGCGAGGCCATCGAGGCGGGCCTGGTGAACGATGCGGCCATCGCGGCCAGCGTGGCGCAGAGCAAGGCGCTGTGGCATCTGCGCGAGAGCATTCCGCTGGCCGAGGCCGAGCTGGGCAAGTCGGTCAAGCACGACGTCTCGATCCCGATCTCCGCCATCGCCGGTTTCGTCCACCAGACCAACGCGTTGCTGCAGGCGCGCTTTCCCGGCGTGCGCCATGTGATCTTCGGCCACCTGGGCGACGGCAACCTGCACTACAACGTGGCCAATGCGCCTGGCCAGAGCGAAGCCGAACTGCTGGCCCTGCAAAGCGATATCTACGGCGTGGTCCATGACAGCGTGCACGCGCATGCCGGTTCCATCAGCGCCGAGCACGGCGTCGGCCAGCTCAAGCGTGACGAGCTGCCGCGCTACAAGAGTCCGGTCGAGCTGGCCCTGATGCGGCGCATCAAGCGCGCACTCGACCCGCAAGGCCTGATGAACCCGGGCAAGGTGCTGCAGGCCTGAGCGGGGTCCCCCGAAACCTTTCTTTCCATGAGGAACGATGCAATGGCGGCCAGTCCCGCGGCGGGTGCGAATCACCGGATCCTGATCGTCGAGGACGATCACATCATTGCCGGCAACCTGTATACCTTCCTGGAAACGCGGGGCTTCCTGCCGGACGTGGCGTACAGCGGTCCCGCGGCGCTCCAGCGGCTCGGGGAACAGCGTTTCGATGCCATGATCCTGGATATCGGCCTGCCCGGCATGGATGGCAACGCCGTGCTGCACGCGCTGCGCAACGAGCGGCGCCTGCCGCTGCCGGTGCTGGTCCTGACCGCCCGTGACAGCCTGGACGACAAGCTGGCCGGCTTCTCGCACGGCGCCGACGACTACCTGACCAAGCCGTTCGCCCTGCTCGAGGTCGAGGCCCGCCTGCTGGCGCTGATCCAGCGCGCCAAGGGAGCGATCGTGGACACCGTGCGGGTCTTCGGCGACCTGAGCTACGACACCCGCAGCCGCGGCGTCTCGATCGGCGGCAAGCCGGTGCACTTGACGCGCAAGGCCACGCTCATCCTGGAAGCGCTGCTGCGCGATCCGGGGCGGGTGGTATCGCGCGAGGAACTGGAAGCGCTGCTGTGGGGGAGTGAACCGCCGTCGTCCGACGCCTTGCGCAGCCAGGTCCACCTGCTGCGCCGCGCCCTGGCGGACGCTGGCTTTGACGGAATCGAGACCATGCACGGAACGGGCTGGCGCCTGGTGCAGACCGGAGGCGCCGCATGAGCCGCATCGCCGGAGCCGGCACCCTGACCCAGCGAGTGGTGTGGGCGCTGACCGGCACCGTGGCGCTGTTCGTGACGGCGCTGGCGCTGCTTGCCTACCTGACGTTCGACCAGATGGAAGACGATCTGGTCAACGACATCCTCAATACCGAAATGGATCGCCTGGTGCAGCACGCGCGCACCAGCGACCAGTTCCTGCCGCGCCGCGGCGCGCGCGAACTGGGCGGCTCCATGCGCGCCTGGCTCAGCGTCGACGGCCAGGCGCCGATCGGCATGCCGGAAGAGATCCGCGGGTTGGACAACGGCCTGCACCTGGTCGAGCCGGGCGCCTATACCTGGCACGTGATGGTGGCCGACACCGGCAACGGCAAGGTCTATCTGCTCTACGACGCCACCGACAACGAAGAGCGGGTACATGACTTCGGCCTGATCGTGCTGGGCGTGGGCGCAATCTGCGTGGTGGGCGCGTACGCCCTGTCGCGGCGGGTGGCGGCGGTGGCGGTGGGGCCGCTGCTGGAACTGACCGACCGCCTGTCGACCTGGGCGCCGGGGGCGCCCGACCTGGCGGTGACCCGGGACGACGAGGCCGGCCGCCTGATCGAAGCCTTCAACCGGGTACAGAACCAGGTCGATCGCTCCATTGCGCGCGAACGCGAATTCGCCGGCAACCTCAGCCACGAGGTGCGCACGCCGCTGGCCGCGATCCGCTCCGACAGCGAATTGATGCTGCTGACGCAAGACCTTACGGCCGACCAGCGCCAACGGCTGACGCGGGTGATGGATAACGTCGACGACGTCATCGTCTGCCTCGAAAGCGCCCGCGCCATGGCCCGCGACCAGATGCGTCCGCCCGAGCCGGTCGACCTGGCCGAGTGCATGCTGGATGCCTGGCGCGGCTACGAGACGCAGGCCGGCCTGGCCGAACTGCGTTTCGACAACCACATCCCGCCCGATCACATCCGCGTTCTGGATCGCTACGCCTTGCTGACCGTACTGCGCAACCTGGTGCGCAACGCCGTCGAGCATGCCGCGCCGGCCACCCTCACGGCTTCGCTGGGGACGGATGGCGCGCTGCAGTTGAGTGACGACGGCAAGGGAATCGCGGCCGACGACCTGCCATTCCTGTTCCGCCGCTATTACAGCGGCCGCCTGCGGGACGCGGGGACGGCGGGCCGCGACGAGACCGCCCGTGGCCTGGGACTGGCCATCGCCAAGCTGGTCTGCGACATGCAGGGCTGGACGCTGACGGTCGATTCTTCCCGCGAGGGGCCGCGGCGCGGCACCCGCTTCACCCTGCGCCTGGAGTCCAGCGCAACGACGGCCTGATGGCAGGGCGCCGGGGCGGCACACCGCGCCGCGTGTGGGCTGGCCGCCACGCCAGCCTGCCGGCCATCCTGGGGGTAACCGCCCCGGCCGCCGGATTTGACGAATTTTCGACTATCGGCCACCTAAGCTTTCCGCTTCGGCCGGTCGCCATCGTCCCTTCCGCTCCCCCCATGTCGTCGCCCCTACCGTCCGCGCTCGCGCGCCCGACGCCCGTCTCGTACCTGTGTACCCATGTGCTGGGGGTGACCCTGATCCTGGCCTGCCTGGCCTGGTGGGCCAATGCGTCCGGGCTGGACCTCGCCATCGCGCGGGCCCTGTTCAACCCGGCGCTGGACGATTTCCCGCTGCACACCAACCGCTGGCTGGAGCTGGTCGGCCATCGCATGGTGCTGGCGCTGCCCATCGGCATCGGCCTGGGCGCCGTCGCCGTGGCGGCCGCCAGCTACCGCATCCCCGCCTGGCGCCCCTTGCGCGCGGCGGCGCTGGCGGTGGCGCTGACCTGTATCGTGGGACAACTGGCCATCACCCAGCTCAAGCATCACACCACGCTGCCGCGGCCCTACGACCTGGACACGCTGGGCGGATATACCCCGTATCCGCTGAGCTGGTGGACCTGGGACCGCGGCAAGGCGGGTGGCGCGCTGCCCAGCGGCCATGCCGGCGCCGGCTATTCGATGTTGACCCTGTATTTCGCCGGCTGGGCGGCCGGGCGAGCCGACTGGCGTTGGCCGGGATTGGCGCTCGGCATCGCCGCGGGCGTCGGGTTTTCCGTGGTGCGCATCCTGCAGGGCGCGCACTTCCTGAGCCAGACGCTGTGGTCCGCCGCGCTCATGTGGCTGCTGGCCGCGCTGTTCTTCTGGCCGGTGTTGGCGCGGGGGCGGACGCAACGACCGAGCGCCTCGCCCGCCGCGTCCTTTCAATTCAGCAGCACCCCCGGCAGCCACAGCGAGAACGCCGGCACATAGGTGACCAGGGCCAGCGCCGCCAGCAGCGCGCCGTAGAACGGCCAGATGGTCCGCATCACCGTGCCGACCGACACCCCGCCGATGGCGCAGCCCACGAACTGCGTGGTGCCCACCGGCGGCGTGTTCAGCCCCAGCGCGCAATTCAGCAGCATCACCATGCCGAACTGCACCGGCCCCATGCCGTACTGCATGCAGATCGGCAGGAAGATCGGGGTGCAGATCAGGATGGTCGCGGCCATGTCCAGGAACGTGCCCAGCACGAACAGGATCACGTTGACCATCAGGAAGATCGCCCACGGACTGGTGGACACCGACGCCATCAGCTCGCCGGTCTTCTCCGCCACGCCGTAGAAGCTGATCAGGTAGCCGAAGGTGGCCGAGATGCCGATCAGCAGCAGCACCACGCCGGTCGTCTTGACCGCCTTGCTGGCGGCGCGCACGAACTGGTCCCAGGTCAGCGAGCGATACACGAAGATCGTCAGCGCCAGCGCGTACAGCACGGCCACCGCGGCCGATTCCGTGGCGGTAAAGACCCCGCTCAGGATGCCCACGATGATCAGCACCACCACGAACAGCCCCGGCGTCGCGGCCACCAGCGAGCGGGCCACGATGCGCCAGCCGGGGAAGGTGCCGGCGGGATAGCCGCGGCTGCGCGCCACGAAGTAGGCCGCCGCCAGGTTGCACAGCGTCAGGATCAGCGCCGGCACCACCCCGGCCGCGATCAGCGCCGCGATCGACACCTTGCCGCCCGCCGCCAGCGTGTAGATGATGATGTTGTGGCTGGTCGGCATCAGCGCGCCCACCAGCGCCGCGTGGGTGGTGACGTTGACCGCGTAATCGGCGTGATAGCCCTCGCGCTTCATCATCGGGATCATCACCGAGCCCATCGCCGACACGTCCGCCACCGGCGAACCCGACACGCCGCCGAACAGCGTGCAGGCCACCACGTTGGACATGCCCAGGCCGCCGCGCACGTGGCCCACCAGCGACTTGGCGAAGGCCACGATGCGGTCGGCGATGCCGCCGTACAGCATCAGCTCTCCGGTGAAGATGAAGAACGGGATGGCCAGGAACGAAAACGCATTCATGCCCGAGGTCATCTGCTGGAAGGCCACCGCCAGCGGCAGGTCCTCGTACATGATCGCGGTGATGGACGACAGCCCGATGGCGAACGCCACCGGCACGCCGATCACCAGGAAGCCCATGAAGGTGAAGGAGAGTAGGGTCAGCGCCATGCCGGTACCACCTTTTGGTTGCGCATCAGGGCGATGACATGCTCGACCGAGAACAGCGCGATCAGGACGCCGGACAGGGCCGCGGGCACGTACTTCCAGCCATTGGAGATGCCCAGGTTGGGAATCTTGTAGGCCCACACGGATTCGGCCAGCAGGGCGCAGTTCCACGCCATCAGCGCGCCGAACAGCAGCACCAGCAGGTGAATGAAGACCTTCAGGCGCCGCTGGCCGGCCGGCGGCAATGCGTCGACCAGCGACTCGAAGCCGATGTGGCCGGCGTCGCGCACGCCGACGGCCGCGCCCAGCATGGTGACGTACAGCACCAGCAGCAGCGCCAGGCTTTCGGCCCAGGTGGGGGTGCTGTTCAGCACGTGGCGGCCGACGATCTGCAGGGTGACCGCGACGATCAGGCAGACCAGCCCGAACACGCTGGTCCACATGCACAGGCGCGCCAGCCGGGCGCAGCCGCGGGAAAAGGCGTCCAGCGGGGCGGCCGGGGCATGCGCCCGGCCCCCCGCCGCGACATCCGGGTCATGGGTAGAGGTAGCCAACATGCGGATTCCTTACTGGACGGCCTGGATCTTGGCGACCAGGTCTTTCATGTCGGGCGTGGTGACGAAGCGGTCGTAGACCGGCTTCATCGCCGCCTGGAACGAGGCCTTGTCGACCTCGACGATCTGCGAACCGGCCTTCTCGACCACCGCGCGCGACTTCTGCTCGCGCTCGTCCCACAGCTTGCGCATGTAGGGCACCGACTCGCGCGCGGCTTCGCGCAGGATCTTCTGGTCGTCGGCCGACAGCTTGTCCCATTGGCGCTTGGAGAAGATCAGCATTTCCGGCGTCATGGTGTGCTCGGTCAGCGCGTAGTATTTGGCGACCTCGTAGTGGTGCGCGCTTTCGTAGCTTGGGTAGTTGTTCTCGGCTGCGTCCACCAGCCCGGTCTTGAGCGAGGTATAGACCTCGCCCATCGGCATCGGCGTGGCGTTGCCGCCCATGGCTTCCACCATCGCCACCGACAGATCCGACTGCTGCACGCGGATCTTCAGGCCCTTGGCGTCGGCCAGCGTCTTGATCGGCTTGTTGCGCGTGTACATCGAGCGCGAGCCGCTGTCGTACCAGGCCAGGCCGACAAAGCCCGCCGCTTCGCAGGACTTCAGGATCTGTTCGCCGATCTCGCTGTCGAGCACCTTGTGCAGATGCTCCTTGGAACGGAACAGGAACGGCAGCGACGGCACGCGCGTGGTCTGGCAGATGTTGTGCATGGCCGCGCTGGACACGCGCGCCATGGCCAGCGCGCCCATCTTCACCTGCTCGATCGAGTCGTCTTCATTGCCGAGCGCGCCGCCGGCGTACACCTTGACGGTGATGCGGCCGTTGGTGCGCTGCTTGACCAGTTCGCCGAACTGGCGCACGGCCTGCACGGTGGGGTAATCGTCGGGATGGATGTCCGCGGAGCGCAGCTCGGCGGCATGGGTGGCGGGAACCAGCGTCAGCAAAGCGGCCGCGGCCAGGATGGCGCGGGTCAGGGTCGGGCGCAACATGTCTACCTCCGGTTGGGAGTACGGCGTTTCGTTGAGGGCCATTGCGGCCCCGAAGCTCTTCGATGTGTACGGACCTGCTCACTACTCGTGCGTGGGCGCTTGGGGCGCCGCGGTCGGGTGCTAACCGGCGCTTGCGGTTTCCTCCAGGCCCCGCGCGCCGGGGCGCAGGATGAAGACGGCGCCGGCGATGGAATCGGGCGCGGCATCGGCGGGGCGGATCGACGTGACCAGCAACTGGTCCAGCCCGGGGCCGCCGAACGCGCACATGGCGACACGGGCGGCCGGCACCTCCAGGCTGCGGTCGAGGCGGCCGTCCGGGGTGTAGCGGTAGACGCGGCCGGCCTCGTTGCCGCAGATCCAGTAGCCGCCATCGGCGTCGACCGCGGCGCCGTCGGGCCGGCCGGCCGGCAGTTTCGGGATGAAGACGCGGCGGTTGCGCGGCAGACCGTCGTCGATGTCGTAGTCGAAGGCCCAGACCACCTGCCGCGACGGGTGCGAGTCGGACAGGTACATGGTGCGGCCATCGGGGCTGAAGGCCAGGCCATTGGGCACGATCAGGTCGTCGACGATCGCTTCCAGCGGTTGGCCGGGGGCGTAGCGGTACAGTTTGCCGGCGTTGCGGGCCAGGCCCATGTCCATGACCATGGTGCCAGCCAGGAAGCGGCCCTGGCGGTCGCAGCGGCCGTCATTGAAGCGCATGCCGGGCGCGCCGTGGCGCACCGGCGCCAGCGTCCGCGGCTGGCAGGGTTGGCCAGCCACGAGCGGCCCACAGGCGTACAGGCCGTCCTCCATCGCCAGCAGCCAGCCGTCGCCGCGCGGGGCGAGGCAGCCGGCCATCCGCGGCAGCGTCCAGTGATCGAGCCGGTCGCTGGCGGGCGTCCAGCGCCACAGCGCGCGGCCGGGAATGTCAGTCCAGTGGAAGGCCTGGTCGGCGGCGCGCCACACGGGGCTCTCGCCCACGCCGCAGAGCACGGTCCCGATGCGTTCGGCAGAGGTCGCCATGGTGGGAAGGGGCTGGTGTCAGCGCGGCGGAAAGGGGAAGGGTCCGGCCTTGACGAACGCGCCGCCCTGGTAACGCGCGGCGGGGTCGTCGGCCGGCAGCGGCGGCTGCGCCTCGACCTGCGCGCGGAATATCTCGGAGGAGTCCTTGGGCGCGAAGCCGAGCGCGGCGGCGCCATGGTTGTCCCACCAGCTGTCGCGGTTGGCCGAGGCGCCGTAGGCGATCAGGTGGCCGACATCCGGCGTGAACAGCGAACGCACCACCAGGTCGGTCAGGTCGTCGTAGCTGAGCCAGGTCACCATCATGCGGCGGTCCTTCGGCTCGGGGAACGACGACCCGATGCGCAGGCAGACCGTCTCGATGCCGTAGCGATCGTAGTAGAAGCGCGACAGGTTTTCGCCATAGGCCTTGCTCAGGCCGTAGTAGCCGTCGGGCCGCAGCGGCACATCGGCGTCCAGGCGCGCGCCCTGCTCGTAGAAGCCAATGACGTGGTTGGAGCTGGCGAATACCACCCGCCGCACGCCGTGGACGCGCGCGGCTTCATACACGTGGTAGACCCCCTGGATGTTGGCCGGCAGGATCTCCTCGAAGGAACGTTCCACGGAAACGCCGCCCAGGTGCACAATGGCGTCGACGCCGCGCACCAGTTCGGAAACGGCGGCGGGGTCGGCCAGGTTGCAGGGCACGACTTCCTCGCCGTCGGCGGCGGGCGCCATGGCCGCGACGTCCGACACCCGCAGGACGTTGGCAAAGGCTTTCAGGCGCGGCCGCAGTACCTGGCCCAGGTTGCCGGCGGCGCCGGTCAATAACAAACGATGGCAGCGGGGGGAGACAGGCATGCGGTCGACAGCTGGGCTCATGGCGCAACGCTCGGTGGGGTGGACTCGCCTGGTACGTTATCGTACAACTAGTCCAAAGTATAATAAGCACGAATTTTTGCAGTCAAGCGCCACGCAACCGCTTTGGGACAATCCCTGATGAACGCTCCTGTCGATACCCCCGTCCTGCCGCAGCGTCGTCCACGGAACCTGGCCCAGGGCCTGGTGGAGAACATCTCCGAACGCATCCGTAGCGGCGAGATCCGCCCCGGCGACAAGCTGCCCACCGAATCCGAGATCATGCGGCAGTTCGGCGTCAGCCGCACCGTGGTGCGCGAAGCGCTGTCGCGGCTGCAGGCCTCGGGCCTGGTCGAAACCCATCACGGCGTCGGCACCTACGCGCTCGAACCCAGCGGCGGCGGCGATTTCCGCGTCGACCCCGCCGACATCGCCACGGTGCGCGACGTGCTGGTGCTGCTGGAACTGCGCATCTGCCTGGAAAGCGAGGCCGCCGGCCTGGCCGCCGTGCGCCGCAGCGAGACGCAATTGGCCGAGATGCGCCGGGCGCTGGATGCCTTCAAGAGCGCGCTCGACAGCGGCGGCGACACCATCACGCCCGATTTCCAGTTTCACCTGCTGGTGTCGCAGTCCACCGACAACCGGTATTTCGCCGACCTGATGTCGCACCTGGGCTCGGCCATCATTCCCCGCACCCGCATCAATTCCGCCAAGTTCGCCCACGAAGACCGCGCCGCCTACCTGGCCCGCGTCAACCTGGAGCACGAGGACATCTACAGCGCGATCATGCGCCAGGATGCCGAAGGCGCGCGCGCCGCGATGCGCACCCACCTGAGCAACAGCCGCGAACGCCTGCGCCGCGCGCAATGACGCCGATTCGCGAGCCCGCGCGGCGGTAGCCGGGCGCCTCGCGTTGCGCTTTGGCGTCGAAATCGGATGTCATACAACATGACAAGGTTGTCATCTGTCTGATAGGGGCCTCGCGCCGCGCCGCCGCCGGCGCGGCGGCGCGTCAATCCGCGTTAACCTTGGCCGTTTTCAATCACCGGACGGCAGGCATGGTTTGGCTGGGTAATCTCGGGCTGGGTAAGCGCGGGCAGGGTAAGCGCGGCGCATCAACGGATTTCATTCGTCCGGGGAGGGCTGCCGCATGCGCCGCCTGACGCTCCGTTTCATCGTGTCCGTGCTGGTTCTGCTGACGCTGAGCCGGCTGGGCCTGTCGTTGTGGATGTGGGACCGGGTCGAGGCGGCCGGCGGGCTGTGGCCGGTGCTGTTCGGCGGCCTGCGCATCGACGTCTGCCTGCTGTCCATGGTGATCGCGCTGCCGGCCGTGTTTTCGCCGTGGCTGGGACATCGGCCGTGGGCCGCGCGCGTCACCGCCTGGTGGTTCCGCGTCTGGTGGATGCTGTACGTGCTGCTGGAAGTCTCCACGCCGCAGTTCATCGCCGAATACGACACGCGCCCGAACCGCCTGTATTTCATCTACCTGCTCAACCCGAAGGAAGTCGGTTCGATGCTGTGGCAGGGCTACAAGGGCGTGCTGCTGGCCGCCCTGGTGGTGCTGCTGGTGGCCGCGTGGCTGGCGGTCAAGTTGTTCCCGACGCGGGTGCGCGATCCGTTCCTGGCGTGGTGGAAGCGGCCGCTAGCGTCGCTGGCGATTTTGGCGCTGGTGGTGCTGGGGGCGCGCGGCACGCTGGAGCATCGCCCCATCAACCCGGCCAAGGTCGCGTTCAGCTCGGATGCCATGGTCAATTCGCTGGCGCTCAATTCGCTCTACAGCGTGTTCGATGCCGCCTACCGCATGCGCGACGAACGCTCCTCGGCCGCGATGTATCCGAAGATGCCGGTGGACGAAATGAACGCCGTCGTGCGCGACAAGGCGGGCCTGACGGGCGCGCCGCTGGATCCGCGCTACCCCAGCCTGCACGAGCAGAAGGCCACGGTGCGGCGCGACAAGCCGCTCAATCTGGTGATCATCCTGCAGGAAAGCCTGGGCGCGCAGTACGTCGGCAGTCTGGGCGGCAAGGACCTCACACCGAATATCGACCGCCTTGGCAAGGAAGGCTGGATGTTCCACCGCGCCTACGCCACCGGCACGCGCTCGGTGCGCGGCATCGAGGCGGTCACCGCGGGCTTCCTGCCCAGCGTGGCCGATGCGGTGGTGAAGCTGCCGCGCTCGCAGACCGGCTTCTTCACGCTGGCGCAGGTGCTGGGCAAGCATGGCTATCACTCGCGTTTCGTCTATGGCGGCGAGTCGCATTTCGACAACATGCGTGCCTTCTTCCTGGGCAACGGTTTCAACGAGGTGGTCGATCGCCCGAAGTTCGAGAACCCGGTGTTCGAAGGCTCGTGGGGCGCGTCCGACGAAGACATGTTCACCCAGGTCGACCGCCTGCTGCGCGCCGACGGCGACAAGCCGGTGTTCACGCTGGCGTTTTCGGTCAGCAACCATTCGCCGTGGGAGTATCCGGCGGGCCGCATCCAGCCGGTGGGCGATCCGGCCAGCGTCGACAACACGGTACGCTACGCCGACTGGGCGCTGGGCCAGTTCTTCGACAAGGCGCGCAAGGCGCCGTATTGGAACAACACGGTGTTCCTGGTGATCGCCGATCATGATTCCCGCGTCTACGGCTCGATCCCGGTGCCGGTGCGGCACTTCCAGATCCCGGCCCTGATCCTGGGCGCGGGCATCGCGCCGCGCCAGGACGAACGCATCGTCAGCCAGATCGACATGGCGCCCACGCTGCTGTCGCTGATCGGGCTGGATAACGTCAACCCGATGCTGGGCGCGGACCTGACGCAGCGCGATCCCAACCGCGCGCTGATGCAGTACGCCGACAACTTCGGCTATCTGCAGGGCGACAAGCTGCTGGTGCTGGAACCGTCCAAGGCGCCACGCGAATTCCGTTATCGCGCCGCGCCGGTCGGGCAGGACGAAACCTACGAGCCGGTCGAACCGGCGGACGAGGCTTTGAGCAAGGAAGCGCTGGCGCATGCCTTGTGGGCCAGTTGGGTCTACCGCGAAGAAAAATACCGCCTGCCTTGACTTCGCCCCGTCTGGCCCGGGGGCCGGTTTGATCCCGCTCAAACCGGCTCGAGGCCAGTCCTCGCACACTCGCGCTCATGACTTTTCCCGATCCGCTCGCCGGCCCGAGCCGGCCCCCCGCCGCCAATGAAGGCGACGCGCCCGTATCCGTGCCGGCCACGCGCTGGCGCGGCTGGCCGGTGCCGCGCGGCCGACTGGCCTGGCTGACCGGCGTGTTCAGCATAGTGATGATCGGCGTCAGCACGCTGTTCTGGTGCCTGCTGCTGTTCCCCCTGGCGCTGCTGAAACTGGCGCTTCCGTTTGCCGCGGCGCGCCGCCGCATCGATCCGGTCCTCAATGGCATCGCCACGGCCTGGATCAGCGTCAATACCGCCTGGTTTTCGCGCATCCAGCGCGCGCCCTGGGATGTGCGCGGCCATGCCGGCCTGCGCTACGCCGATTGGTACCTGGTCAACTGCAATCACCAGTCCTGGGTCGATATCTTCGTGCTGCAAGGCGCGCTGAACCGCCGCATCCCGTTGCTGAAGTTCTTCCTGAAGCAGCAGCTCATCTACGTGCCGGTGATCGGGCTGGCCTGGTGGGCGCTGGATTTTCCGTTCATGAAGCGCCATGGCAAGGCCGACCTGCGCCGCAATCCCGCCCTGGGGCGCCAGGACCAGGAAACCGCGCGGCGCGCCTGCCAGAAGTTCTCGCTGGTGCCGACCAGCGTGATGGTGTTCGCCGAGGGCACGCGCTTCACCCCGGCCAAGCGCGATGCGCAGGGCTCGCCGTACCGCCACTTGCTCAAGCCCAAGGCGGGCGGACTGGCGGTGTCGTTGAACGCGATGGGCACGCGCTTTCGCTCGATGATCGATGTCACCATCGCCTATCCGGCGGGCGTGCCCAGCTTCTGGGACATGGCCTGCGGCCGCATGGGCACGGTGCGGGTGCGCATGCACCAGGTGCCGGTGCCGCCGGCCTTCTGCGAAGCCGACTACAGCCGCGACAAGGCCTTCCGCACCGAATTCCACCACTGGCTGGGCCAGCAGTGGCAGGCCAAGGACGCCGAGATCGAGGCGTTGATGGCCGATGCGGCCGCCACGCCCCGATCGTGACAGGAGGCGCTCAGACCCGCGCCGGCAGCACCGTGCCCGAGCATTCGCCAAAGCCGATGCGCGGGTAGCCGGCCTTGACGCACTCGGCGCGCATGATGACCTGGTCGCCATCCTGCAGGAAGGTGCGCTTTTCGCCCCAGGGCAGTTCGATCGGCTGCTTGCCGCCGTGGTTCAGTTCCAGCATCGAACCGGCCTCCGAGGGCTGCGGGCCCGACAGCGTGCCGGTGCCGAGCATGTCGCCCGGCTGCAGGTTGCAGCCGTTCACCGTGTGGTGCGTGATCAGCTGCGCCACGTTCCAGTACGCATCGCGGAAGTTGCTGCGCGACAGCCGCGCCGGCGCCTGCTTGGCGGCGCGCGACTGTTCGGTCGTGAGCAACACTTCCATTTGCACGTCGTAGGCGCCCTTGGCGCGGTTGGCATCGGAGGCCAGGTACGGCAGCGGTTGCGGCTCGGACGGGCCGCGGTTCCATTGCGTGCGGAACGGCTCCAGCGCTTCCAGCGTGACGATCCACGGCGAGATGGTCGAGGCGAAGTTCTTCGACAGGAACGGGCCCAGCGGCTGGTATTCCCAGCCCTGGATGTCGCGCGCCGACCAGTCGTTCAGGATGCACAGGCCAAAGACGTGCGCATCGGCGTCCGCCAGCTTGATGCGGTCGCCCTGGGCGTTGCCGGTGCCGACGAAGATGCCCAGTTCCAGTTCGTAGTCCAGCCGTGCGCACGGGCCGAATTGCGGCGCCTCGCCTTCGTTGGCGGGGCGGGTCTGGCCGACCGGGCGGGGGAACTTCTGGTCCACGCCGATGCTGGAGGCGCGGCCGTGGTAGCCGATCGGCACCCACTTGTAGTTCGGCAGCAGCGGATTGTCGGGGCGGAACTGCTTGCCGATGGCGGTGGCGTGGTGCACCGAGATGTAGAAGTCGGTGTAGTCGCCGATGCGGGCGGGCGTGGTGTATTCGGCGTCGGCCTGGGCCACCAGCAGCGGCTCGACCGCGCCGCGCAGCGCGGCGCCTTCGCGCAGCGCGCGCGACAGCGCCAGGCGCAGCGCGCTCCAGTGGGCCTGGCCCAGGGCCATCAGCGCGTTCAGGCTGTCGCCCTGGCAGGCGGCCAGCGCCTCGGCGGCGGCGCCCTCGAACGGCTTGGCGGCGGCCAGCGCCGCCAGGTCGACGATCTGGTCGCCGATGGCCACGCCGGGGCGGAACGACTCCTGCGAGCCCTTGCGGCGGAACGCGGCGTAGGGCAGGTTCTGCACCGGGAAGTCCGACGCGCCGGTGTTGGCGCTGGCGACCCAGCTCTTGAGCGACGGGTCGTGGGTTTCGTTGATGGTGGTGGTCATGAGGAATGTCTCGTTCAATGTGTTTATAAGGGCGCGGCGGGCGCCGGAAAAATCCAAAGCCAAACGGCGATGCGCTTGCGCGCATCGCCGTGGGCGGGCGTGACGGGAGAGAAAACGGTCACGCCTTGGCGGGATCGAAATGCTTCTGCAGGCCCTGCCAGCACCGGTAATAGTCGCCCTGCAATTCTACCGAGGCCAAGGCTTGCGCCGTCGGGCGGATCACGCGCCGCGTCTCGAACATGAAAGCCATGGTGTCGCGGATGTAGTGCGCGGTGCTGGTGTCGGCGCGCGAGGCCTTCTCGAAGGTCTCGGCGTCGGGGCCGTGGCCGCTCATGCAGTTGTGCAGGCTCGCGCCGCCCGGGGCGAAGCCGTCGGCCTTGGCGTCGTACACGCCTTGGATCAGGCCCATGAATTCGCTGGCGACGTTGCGGTGGAACCAGGGCGGACGGAAGGTGTTTTCCATCGCCAGGATGCGCGGCGGGAAGATGGCGAAGTCCATGTTGGCCGTGCCCGGGGTGTCGGACGGCGCGGTCAGTACCGTGAAGATCGACGGGTCCGGATGGTCGTAGCTGATCGAGCCGATGGTGTTGAAGTGGCGCAGGTCGTATTTGTACGGCGCGTGCGTGCCGTGCCAGGCCACCACGTCCAGCGGCGAATGGCCGATCGCGGCGCGCCAGAAGCCGCCGGTGAACTTGGCGATCAGTTCGAAGTCGCCTTCCAGGTCTTCGTACCAGGCCACCGGCGTCTTGAAGTCGCGGGCGTTGGCCAGGCAGTTCGAGCCGATCGGGCCCAGTTCCGGCAGGCGCAGCGCGGCGCCGAAGTTCTCCAGCATATAGCCGCGCGCGCTGTCGTCCAGCAGTTGCACGCTAAAGCGCACGCCGCGCGGGATCACGGCGATCTCCAGCGGCTCCAGGTCGATCAGGCCCAGCTCGGTGGCCAGGCGCAGGCGGCCCTGCTGCGGCACCAGCAGCAGCTCGCCGTCGGCGTTGTAGAAATAGCGGCCCTGCATCGAGCGGTTGGCGGCATACAGGTGGATGCCGACGCCGCTTTGCTCATCGGGGCCGCCGTTGCCGCCCCAGGTCTTCACGCCTTCGATGAAATCGGTGGGCGCGGTGGGAATGGGCAAGGGGCTCCAGCGCAGTTGGTTGGGCGTGACCGGGCCGTGACCGAACGCGCTTTCCCAGCCCTTGACGCCGCCAAACGGCTCGAACGGCTTGTGCTGCGCGCCCGGGCGGATGCGGTAGAGCCAGGAGCGGCGGTTCTCGCTGCGCGGCGCGGTGAAGGCGGTGCCGGACAACTGCTCGGCGTACAGGCCATAGGGACATTGCTGGGGCGAATTGCGGCCCAGCGGCAGCGCGCCGGGCAGGGCTTCGGTGGCACAGTCGTTGCCGAAGCCGGTCTGGTAGTGCAGTTCCATGGAATCCTCCTGGGGTGGCGCGCGATGCGTGGCCGCGCGGTCTTGGTCGTGGCGCGCCGGATGAAATGGTCCGGCGCCGATACGCCATTGTCGGAAAAATCCCCCACCATGGCTACGGGAATGCAAAAATACCAACTATAAATTTCGTGAATAGTAGGGGTGCCTGATGGCGGACTTGCGCGACGTCGACCTGAACCTGCTGATCCTGTTCCAGCACTTGCTGGAGGACCGCAACCTGTCCGCCGTGGCGCGGCGGCTGGACCTGTCGCAGCCAGCGGTGAGCAACGCCCTGCGCCGGCTGCGGCTGGCGTTCGGCGACGAGCTGTTCGTGCGCACCGCGCAGGGTATGTTGCCGACGCCGCGCGCGCAGCGGCTGGCCGGCCCGGTCAGCGAGGCGTTGGCCCTGCTGTCGCAGGCCTTGCAGGACCAGGCGGCGTTCGATGCCGCCACCAGCACGCGGCGTTTCCGCGTGGCCATGACCGATGTTGGCGAGATCCATTTCATGCCGCGCCTGATGGAAGTCTGCGTACAGGTCGCGCCGCAGGTGCGCATCGATTCGGTGCGGGTGCAGGGGCCGGACCTGCCGCGCGAGATGGAGGCGGGCCGGGTCGACCTGGCCATCGGCGCCTTCGACGAAATGGGGGCGGGCACCTTGCAACGCATGTTGTTCCGGCAGGGGTACGCCACGCTCTTTCGCCAGGCGCATCCCACGGCCCACCCCGGCATGGGGCTGAAGGCGTTTCGCGCCGAGCGTCATCTCATCGTGTCGCGGGCGGCGCCCTATGGGCAGGTCAACCAGTCGATGGAGCGGGCCGGCGTCGCGCTGGCCGAGCACTTCAGCGTGCCGCATTTCTCGGCCGTGCCGTACATCGTCAGCGCCACCGACCTGTTGGCGACCGTGCCCGAAAAACTGGCGGCGAGCGCCGCGCAGCCATTCGGCCTGCGCTACATGACGCCGCCGGTGAAGGTGCCGGCGCTGCAGACCAATATGTATTGGCAGCGCCGCTACGATCGCGATGGCGGCAACCAGTGGTTGCGCGCCCTGATCGTCAATGCGTTTGCGGTGGGTTCGCCGCCGGCGTGACCGACGCGCGGGCCTGCGCCAGCGCCTCGCGCAGCACCGCCATGTCGCCCAGGTGGTTGGCCAGCAGCAGGATCAGCGCCGCGTTCATTTCCTGACTCTGCTCGTTGCTCAGGTCGCGATGGGCGTCGATCAGCGCTTCGTAGAAGTCGTCCGGCGCGGCCAGGTTGGTTTCGGTAATCAGCATGGAAAGGGCCTCCGTATTCAGGCGCGGCCAATGGCGCGGTTGACGGCTGACGCGACCGCGTCGGGCTGGAAGGCGCGCCAGCGCGCGGCGATGTGCTGGTCGGGGCGGATCAGGTAGGCGGTGCCGGACAGCGCGTCATAGCGCTGGGCCAGCAGCCCTTCGACGTCGATGACCCGCGCCAGGTCATCCGGCCAGCCGGCGGCCTCGCAACCCGGGCTGGCCACCAGCACGGGTGAGACCGGCACGGCCGCCAGGCGCAGCGCGCGCAGGGCCTGCAGGGTCTGCGCGTCGGGCGGGGCGTCGCCGCAGAACAGCGCCAGCGTGAAGCCCGTTCCCAGCTGCGACAGCCACCAGGGCGAGTCGCCGGACCCGCGCACCGGCGCGTCCAGCGCCACCGCGCCGGGCCGCATGCGGCCGGCGAAGGTGTCGCTGTCGGGGCTGTTCAGCGGCGAATCGATGTACGTGGCGGGCAGCGACAGCCGGCCGCTGTTGACCAGCGAACGCGCGAATGCATGGGTGCGGGCCAGGTTCAGCACCGCATTGCGGAAACTGCGGCTGATGTCGCTCTTGGGCGTGATGAAGTCGGTGGCGCGCGACGAATTCAGGATGTTCTCGTCGGCGGCATGCTCGCGTTCGGCGGCGTAGCTGTCGATCAGCGATTCGGGTGCGTGGCCGGCCAGCACCAGGCGCAGTTTCCAGGCCAGGTTCTCGGCGTCCTGCACGCCGCTGTTGGCGCCGCGCGCGCCGAACGGCGAGACGCGGTGCGCCGAGTCGCCGGCGAACACCACGCGGCCGTGGCGGAACTTGTCCATGCGCTCGCAGGCGAAGGTGTAGACGCTGACCCATTCCAGGTCGAACTGCGCGTC
The DNA here is from genome assembly GCF_002082135.1 of Achromobacter ruhlandii. Classification (NCBI taxonomy): domain Bacteria; kingdom Pseudomonadati; phylum Pseudomonadota; class Betaproteobacteria; order Burkholderiales; family Alcaligenaceae; genus Achromobacter; species Achromobacter ruhlandii. Next base: position 4,868,344 of record NZ_CP017433.1, on the reverse strand, counting down.
CGGGCCGAGCAGGGCGCGGATGCGCGGCAGCACGTTCTCGGGCTTGACGGCCTCGACCGGGTCGGCGTTCCAGCCCAGCTGGAAGTCGATGCGCCAGACGTTGTCGGGCTGCATGTGCAGCAGCACCGATTGATTGGGGTGGAAGGGCGGGTCGAACCAGAACCAGCGCTCGGCCGGGAAGTCGGCCTTCATCTTGACGTCGGCGATCAGGAAGCGGTCGCGGAAGATGCGGCCATGGCTTTCCTGGCCGATCAGCTTGCGCACCGGCGAGCGGGCGCCGTCACAGGCCACCAGCCAATCGGCGCGCAGCGCGTAGCCGCCCTCGGGGGTGTCGATCGACAGCACCACGCCGTCGCCGGCCTGCTCCAGCCCCACCACCTTGTTTTTCCAGCGCAGGTCGATGTTCGGTTCCTGGCGCGCCTGCTCGTACAGATAGCCTTCGGCGTAGTACTGCTGCAGGTTGATGAAGGCGGGGCGGCGGTGGCCGGGCTCGGGCAGCAGGTCGAAGCGCCACACTTCCTGGTCGCGGAAGAACACCTTGCCCACGTTCCACGACACGCCCTTGTCGACCATGCGCTGGCCGACGCCGAGGCGGTCCCAGATTTCCAGGGTGCGCTTGGAAAAGCAGATGGCGCGCGAGCCGGTGGACAGGCGGTAGTCGTCATCCAGCACCACCACCCGCACGCCCTGGCGCGCCAGGTCCAGCGCCGTGGTCAGGCCGACCGGGCCGGCGCCCACCACCACCACTGGATGGCGCGCCTGCGTCGCGGCGGCCTGGTCGGCATGTTTTTCATAGGCGAACTCCATCGCCTGAAAGTCGATGTCTCCCACGGTTGTCTCCTGTGTGGGTCATTTTGTTTTTATGCGCGGCGCCGCGCGCTGCCCGCGGCCGCTGGCCGGCGGGTCGCGCGGCGCCGTTTCAATCGGTGGAACCGCGGCCGGCGAACCGGCCGCGCGGGATCAGCCCTCCAGCTGGGCCCACATTTCCAGGTCGCGCTTGTCGGTCCAGATGCGCGGATGGACGTGGCCGGTGGCCTCGTCGTAGGCGCGCGATACGTCGAACGGCATGCAGTGGTCGAAGATGACCCAGTCGCTGTAGCGCGGCTTCATGAAGTCGTAGACCTCACGGTAGATCGTCTTCAGGTCCTTGCCCTCGGCCACGCCGCGGTTGACCGCGCCGTACAGGTCGGTCAGGAAGGCGCGCGTGCCGGCCAGGCCCTGGCGCACTTCGGTGGCGTTCTTGAGCGCGGGGCCGCGGCCGGGCACCATCTTTTCGGCCTCGAAGCCCGACAGCGCATCCAGCGTGCTGGGCCAGTCGCGGAAGTAGGCGTCGCCGCAGTAGGGGGTGGACTGGTATTCGACCAGGTCGCCGGCGAACAGGATCTTCTGCTCGGGCAGCCAGGCGATGGTGTCGCCCTTGGTGTGGCCGCGGCCGACCTGCAGCAGCTTGACTTCCAGGTTGCCCAGGTTGACGGTCATCTCGCCCTTGAAGGTCATGGTGGGCCAGACCAGGCCGGGGGGAATCGATTCGGCGTTGCGGAACAGGCGCGGGAAGCGGCCAATCTCGCTGGCCTTGTCCTGCTCGCCGCGCTCGGCGATCAGGTCGTAGGTGTCGCGGCTGGCCAGGATCTCCTGGGCGTTGTAGGCCGAGGCGCCGAACACGCGCACCGCGTGGTAGTGCGACAGCAGGATGTACTTGATCGGCTTGTCGGTGACTTCGCGGATGCGGCGGATGACGTCCTGCGCCATCACCGGCGTGGCCTGGGTATCGACCACCATGACGGCCTCGTCGCCGATGATCACGCCCGTGTTGGGGTCGCCTTCGGCGGTATAGGCATAGGCGTTGTCGGACAGCTTTTCGAACGACACGACCTTGTCGGCCAGGTCGGCGTGCGAAGCGAATTGCTTGCTCATGGAGGCTCCTTCCACTTTTATAGGAATAGGGTGTGTGGAGGGACTATAGCGTGGCGTTAGTGGTTGTGCAATACGTTTGCTATAAACGAATAGACCCTTTTTGGCAGGGATTTCCCTTGGGTTTCCGGGGTGTCCAAATGCCTCCGGGCCGCGCAGGGCGGCCCGGAGGGGAACCTTTCAGGCCGCGGGCGGCCCCAGGGGGGGGTGTGCTGGCGCGCGCGCTCAGGTCTTCTGGCACTTCGGGCAGTAGTAGGTGGCCCGCTGGCCCTGGACGATGCGCTTGATGGGCGTGCCGCAGACCCGGCAGGGCTGGCCGGCGCGCTCGTAGACCGCCGCGTGGATCTCGAAATACGCGCCCGGTTCGCCGGTGGCGCCGACGTAGTCGCGCAGGGTGCTGCCGCCGGAGGTCAGGGCGTCGGCCAGGGTGGCGCGCACCATGTCCGCCAGGCGGTCGCAGCGGGCGCGCGACAGTTTGTTGGCCGGGGTCTTGGGATTGATGCGGGCGCGGAACAGGCTTTCGGAGGCGTAGATATTGCCCACGCCGACCACCGCCATGCCGGCCAGCAGCACCTGCTTGATCGCGGCGCCGTGGTTCTTGAAGTGGTGGTGCAGCCAGGCGCCGTCAAAGCGCGGGTCGAACGGCTCGATGCCGAGCTTGGCCAGCAGGGGGTGGTTTTCGACCGGTCCGTCCGCATCGGGGTGCCACAGCACGGCGCCGAAGCGGCGCGGGTCATGCAGCCGCAGCACGGCCTGGTCGAAGATCCATTCGACGTGGTCGTGCTTGCGCAGGAATTCGCCCGGGGCCACGCTGCGCAGCGACCCGGACATGCCCAGGTGCACGATCTGGGTGCCGTGGTCAAAGCGCAGCAGCAGGTATTTGCCGCGCCGGCCGCATTCCAGCACGGTCCGCCCGCCCACCAGGTCGGGCAGGTCGGCCGGGATGGGCCAGCGCATCCGGGACTCGTGGACGACCAGCCGCGCGAGGGGGCGGCCGGTGATGACGGCGTCGATTCCCCGACGCGTGGTTTCAACTTCAGGCAGTTCCGGCATGAGCCAGTGTAAGATCATCAATTGCGTGTACGAAGATTGTGCCACCAACCGGACGGGCCGCGTGAAGTCGTCTTTCAAACAAATGAATATCGGGATTGCCGCGCTGGCGCTTGCGTTGGCCTCCGCCCTGGCTCCCCAAGCCCAGGCCGCCGACAGCCGGACGCGCGATGCGACCGGCCCCCGCATGGCGCCGCAGAGCCGCCAGCCTGAAACCGAGGTGATCCGTCTGCGTCCGGGCCAATTGCCCTACGTGACCCTGACCGCCGACATCTTCTACCGCGTCCTCGCGTCGGAAATCGCCGCCCAGCGCGGCATGTACGGCACCGCCGCCAACACCATGGTCGGCCTGGCCCGCGACACCGGCGATCCCCGCCTGGCGCGCCGCGGCCTGGAATTCCAGCTGGCCGGCGGCAACCTGCCGGGCGCCCTGGACGCGGCCCGGGTCTGGGCCCGCCTGTCGCCCAACGACCTGGAAGCCAGCTCCACCGAACTGGCGCTGGCCGCCGCCAACGGCCAGACCAAGGGCCTGTCGCAGGCGCTGCGCAACCGCATCGACGCCTCGCGCGACAAGCCGGCCGCCATCGGCCAGGCCCTGGCCGTGCTGAGCCGCCTGAACGATCGCCGCCTGGCGCTGCGCATCCTCGACGAAGCGCTGAGCGACAGCGTGCGCAAGCTGCCTGCCGCCCACCTGGCGCTGGCGGACGTGGCCTCGGCCGCCGGCGACTACCCGCGCGCTTCGCAGGAGGCCCGCGCCGCCCTGGCCGCCGATCCCAAGTCCGAGCCGGCCGCCCAGCGCGTCCTGGAATATGGCGCCAAGGTCGACCCGCAGCGCGCGCAGGCCGATGCCCGCGCGTACATCAATCGCAATCCCAACGCCCGCAAGGTGCGCCTGATGCTGGCCGGCCAGATGGCCGACGCAGGCGACTACAACGGCGCCCTGGCCGAACTGCAGGCCATGTCGCGGCGCTCGCCGGAAGACTTCGATCTGCTCTTCATGCAGGCCCAGTTGGCCTACAAGGCCGGCCAGCTGCCGCAGGCCAAGGCGCTGCTGCAGCAGTACCTGGACGTGCAGAACCAGCGCCAGCGCGCCATCGTGCCGGGCGCCACCGACGCCGGCGCCGCCGCGGCCGACGCCCACGTGCTGCTGTCGCGCATCGCCGAAGACCAGGGCCAGTACGACGAAGCCATCGCGGAACTGGGCCGTATCGACGATCCGTCGCTGCGTTTCTCGGCGCGCATGCGCCAGGCCGCCCTGCGCGCCAAGTCCGGCCGCATCGACGACGCCATCAAGATGGTCGACGCCGCCGCGCCCCAGGACGAGGAAGAACGCACCCTGGGCGTGCTGACCAAGGCCCAGATCCTGCGCGACGCCGACCGCGTCGGCCAGGCCGTGTCGGTGCTGGAAGCGGCCGACCAGGCGCTGCCCGACACCGTCGAAATCAAGTACGAGCTGGCCATGCTGTACGAGCGCCAGGACCGCCTGGCCGACCTCGAACGCATGTTGCGCCAGGTCATCGCGCTGGATCCCGAGCACGCCCACGCCTACAACGCGCTCGGCTACACGCTGGCCGACCACAACCAGCGCCTGCCCGAAGCGCTGGACCTGATCACCCAGGCGCTGGAACTGTCGCCCAACGACCCGTTCATCCTGGACAGCATGGGCTGGGTCAAATTCCGCATGGGCGACCAGGTCGCCGCGGTCGATTACCTGCGCCGCGCCTATGGCGTGCGGCCCGAGGCCGACATCGCCGCCCATCTGGCCGAGGTGCTCTGGACCCAGGGCAAGCGCGACCAGGCGGTCGAGCTGCTGCGCGCCGCGGTGCAGAAGGATCCCAAGAACAAGACCGTGCTCGACGTCATCAAGCGCCTGGGGGTTAGCCTGTGACGGCAGCGTTGCGCGGCAGCCTGGGTTGGATGCGCTGGGCGCTGCTGGCCGTGCTGGCGTTCGTGCTGGCGGCCTGCACCACCACGCCCAAGCCGATTGAAGGCACGTCGCCGGACGCCTTCTCGCGCATCGGGCGCTTCGCCATCACGGTCAACGAGGAAAACGGCAAGCAGAGCGCCGTGCAAGGCGGATTCTCCTGGTCGGACGACGGCCGCCGCTACGTGCTCGACCTGACCAATCCGCTCGGTTCGACCGAGGCGCGGGTCGAAGGCCAGCCCGGCGCGGCCAGCCTGACCAAGGCTGACGGCACCCGCCTGGTGGCCGACAACCCCGATGCCCTGGCCGAAGACGCCCTGGGCAGCAGCATGCCGGTATCCGGCATGCGCGACTGGCTGCGCGGCAAGCTGCCGGGCCAGCCGGAGGCCACCGACGTGTCCAACGACGACCTGGGCCGCCCCGTGGCCTTCGAGCAGGGCGGCTGGCGCGCGCGGCTGTCGCGCTACGACACGCTCGGCCCGCAGATGCTGGTGCTGGAGCGCCAGGAGCCGGGCCGCCGCATCATGGTGCGCCTGGTCGTCAACCAGCCCTGATTGCTACCGCTTTGTGACTTCCACGACGGCCCCGCGGGGCCGTTGTGTCGTCTGGCGGTAGCACGTCCCTTCCGCTTCAATCAGCAAATCAGCGTTGCAAAATCGACGTTGTTACTGATTGATAGATTTTGTTTAACCTGAATAATCCTCCGATCCCCGTGCGCACGACCCCTGCGCGCGGCATGCAAGGCCGGTGGCCGCGGATCGCGCCGCCGCTTTTTTACGGAGAATGCCAATGTTCAGAAATACACGAATCGCGACGATGCTCTTGGGAATCATCGCGGTGTTTTTCACTTTCCAGCTGCTGGTGGGCGGCATGGGTTTCGTCGCCCTGCGGCAGACCAACCAGGACGTCGGCCAGCTCTACCGCCTTTCCTCGCAACAGGTCAACGCCGTGAACACGGCCGCGTTGTCGCTGGTGGCGGCGCGCACCGACCTGAGCCGCTACGCCACCCGGGTGGCGCAGGGCAATGCCAGCGACACCACCGCGCTGCGCCTGGCGCGCCAGCGCATCGCCGCGGGCGACCGCGCCTTCCAGGGCTTCGCCGGCGGCCTGTCGGCCGACGAGAAGGTCGTGTCCAAGGACCTGATCGAGGCCTACACCAACCTCAGCAACAACCTGCAGAACGTCGGCAAGGTGCTGGAGGCCGGCGACATGGACGCCTACTTCAAGCAGGGCACGCAACAGGTGCAGGAGCTGCTGGTGTCCGAGCGTGACGCCTTCATGAAGCGCGCCGAGACCACCGGCCAGGAGGTGATGGACGAGATCTCGCTGTTCCACATGATCTTCTCGTACCTGCTGGCCGGCATCCTGGTGCTGGGCCTGTTGATGGCGGTGGGCGCGCATGTGCTGATCCGCCGCATGATCGTGCGGCCGCTGCTGGAAGCCGGCGAGATCTTCCGCCGCATCGCCGAGGGCGACCTGACGCGCCGCGTGGCCGATCGCGGCCGCAACGAGATCGGCGCGTTGCTCAACGCCCTGCGCGCGATGCAGGACAGCTTGGTGCGCACGGTGTCCACGGTGCGCCGCGGCGTCGATGAGATCAACGTCGGCGCGCGCGAAATCTCGTCCGGCAATGCCGACCTGTCCAGCCGCACCGAAGAGCAGGCCGCCTCGCTGGAGGAAACCGCCGCCAGCATGGAAGAACTGGCCACCACCGTGAAGCAGAACGCCGACACCGCGCGCGAAGCCAACCGCATGGTCGCCGCCTCGGCCGCCGTGGCGCAGCGCGGCGGCGAGGCCGTCTCCAGCGTGGTCGAGACCATGCGCGCCATCCAGGGCAGCTCGTCGCGCATTTCCGACATCGTCGGCGTGATCGATGGCATCGCTTTCCAGACCAACATCCTGGCGCTGAACGCCGCGGTGGAAGCCGCGCGCGCCGGCGAGCAGGGCAAGGGCTTTGCCGTGGTCGCCAGCGAAGTGCGCACATTGGCCCAGCGCAGCGCCGCCGCCGCCAAGGAAATCAAGCAGCTCATCGAGGACTCGGCGCAGAAGGTCGGCGTCGGTTCCGAGCAGGTCGAAACCGCCGGCGCCACCATGCGCGAGATCGTCGATTCGGTGCAGCGCGTGACCAGCCTGATGGGCGAGATATCCGCCGCGTCGGAAGAGCAGGCCACCGGCATCGACCAGGTCAACCGCGCCGTCACGCAGATGGACGGCGTGACCCAGCAGAACGCCGCGCTGGTGGAGCAGGCCGCCGCCGCGGCCGGCGCGCTCGAAGAGCAGGCGCGCCAGCTGGCGGGCGCGGTGGCTGTGTTCAAGCTGCCGGAAGGGCAGGTGATCGAGGCTCCGGCCGAACGGCTGGCTGGCCGCGTCGCGCCGCAGATCGCCTGACCCGGAGCCGGGGGCGGCGTCGGCGGGCCGGGGCCCGTCTGCGAGACGCGTGATGTCGTTCCCGGTTGGCGACAGGGCGATTCTCCGCCCTGTCGCCAGTCCCCCGGGGGGGCGGAGCCCCGCATGGCATCCGGCGCTCGCGGGGCCGGGTGATCGCTAAAATCGACCCGTCTGTCTTTTTTCCCGACCCGCCGTGACCCTCTACGACGTACCCGCACCCGCCAAGGTCAACCTGTTCCTGCACGTGGTGGGCCGCCGTGCCGACGGCTACCACCTGCTGCAGACCGCCTTCCGCTTCATCGATCTGTGCGACACGCTGCATTTCGAGGCGCGCGCCGATGGCGTCATCAGCCGCGCCGCGGAATTGCCTGGCGTGTCCGAAGCGGACGATCTCACCCTGCGCGCCGCCCGCGCGCTGCAACAGGCCACCGGCACGCGCCAGGGCGCGCAGATCGCGCTGGAAAAGCGCATTCCGCAGGGCGGCGGTTTGGGTGGCGGTTCGAGCGACGCGGCCACCGTGCTGATCGCCTTGAACCGCCTGTGGGGCACCGGGCTGTCGCGGCGCGAGCTGATGGAACTGGCGTTGCCGCTGGGCGCGGATGTGCCGGTGTTCGTGTTCGGCCAGTCCGCCTTTGCCGAGGGCGTGGGCGAAAAACTGACGGCGCTGGACCTGCCGGCGCGCGCCTATCTGGTGGCGCAACCGGACGCGAGCGTGCCGACCGTTGGAATTTTTTCCGCACCCGATTTGACAAGAGATTCTTCTTACATCACAATAGCGGACTTTCTTGCTTCGCCTACATTTTCCTTCGGGAAAAATGATTTGGAGCCGGTGGTCTACCGACTTTATCCTGAGGTTCTCAGGGCATCGCGGTGGCTTGCAGAGCAGGGTGTGTTGAAAAACACGGGAACCCAAGTTCGCATGTCGGGATCTGGCGCGTGTTTGTACGCCGAGTTTTCCGAGCTGTCGGAAGCCGTTTTGGCGAAAACGGAAATTACCGCTACAATGCGCGGCGCTGTTGAAGCAAACTGCAAAAACGCAGATGACACAGACAGCACAACGCATCCACGGTTCCGGTTAGTGCAGGCATGTCCTGGGTTGACTGAACATCCGTTGCGGAATTGGATTGCAAGATAGTTGGGGAGTCGCCAAGCTGGTTAAGGCACCGGATTTTGATTCCGGCATGCGAAGGTTCGAATCCTTCCTCCCCAGCCAACCGAATACATAACAAAGCTGTTGAACACGCCTGTAAGACACTGGCCCGGGTTCAGCAGCTTTTTTATTTTCCGGTTCCAGCAGGTTCTCGCATCACCTCGTTAGTGTCTCGAAACGACCATCGCATCATCCATCATGGCAAACGATAGCTTCATGATCTTCACGGGCACGGCCAACACTCGGCTGGCCGTGGACGTAGTCAACCACCTCGATATGTCCCTGGGCAAGATGACCGTCGGTCGCTTCTCGGACGGCGAGGTGATGGTCGAGATCAACGAGAACGTGCGCGGCAAGGACGTCTTCGTCCTGCAGCCCACCTGTGCGCCTACCAATGACAACCTGATGGAAATCATGGTGATGGTCGATGCCCTGCGCCGCGCCTCGGCCGGCCGCATCACCGCCGCCATTCCGTATTTCGGCTACGCCCGCCAGGACCGCCGCCCGCGCTCGGCGCGCGTCGCGATCTCGGCCAAGGTCGTGGCCAACATGCTGCAAGTGGCTGGCGTCGACCGCGTCCTGACGATGGACCTGCACGCCGACCAGATCCAGGGCTTCTTCGACATTCCCGTGGACAACATCTACGCCGGTCCGATTTTGCTGGGCGACATCTGGCGCCGCAATTTCTCGAACCTGGTCGTCGTGTCCCCGGACATCGGCGGCGTGGTGCGCGCCCGCGCGCTGGCCAAGCAGCTCGAAGCCGACCTGGCCATCATCGACAAGCGTCGTCCGCGTGCCAATGTGTCGGAAGTGATGAACATCATCGGTGAAGTCGACGGCCGCACCTGCATCATCATGGACGACATGGTCGACACCGCCGGCACGCTGTGCAAGGCGGCCCAGGCCCTGAAGGACCGCGGCGCCGGCGCCGTCTACGCCTATTGCACGCACCCCGTGCTGTCGGGCGGCGCCATCGACCGCATCGAGGCGTCGGAACTGGACGAACTGGTCGTCACCGACACCATTCCGCTCTCCGAGCAAGGCCAGGCCAGCGGCAAGATCCGCCAGCTGTCGTGCGCCGCGCTGCTGGGCGAGACCATCCTGCGTATCTCGAACGCGGAATCGGTCAGCTCGCTGTTCGTCGACTGACGCCAGCCCCCCACCGTTTTTTGTGTCCTGCTGGTCGCGGCAGGACACAAGCAACACGGCGCACCTGTTGTGCGCCGTGTCTTTAACCGGTGAAGTCCGCTTCGCCATTTTTTGTTTTTGGAGTTTTCCATGAAATTCACTGCCACTGCGCGTAGCGTCCAGGGTTCGAGTGCGAGCCGCCGCCTGCGCCGCGCGGGCCGCGTTCCCGCCATCGTCTATGGTGGTTCGGCTGCCCCGCTGAACATCGAACTCGACCACAACGAGATCTACCACGCCCTGCGCAAGGAAGAGTTCCACGCTTCGATCCTGCAAATGCAGCTCGAAGGCGCCAAGGACGAACAGGTCCTGCTGCGTTCGGTTCAATGGCACGCCTACAAGCCGCAAGTCCTGCACGTGGACTTCCAGCGCGTCGACGCCAACCAGGCGCTGCGCACCAAGGTGCCGCTGCACTTCGTGAACGCTGAAGTCTCGCCGGCCGTCAAGCTGAGCGGCGCGATCATCAGCCACGTCGCCACCGAACTGGAAATCACGTGCCTGCCGTCGGCGCTGCCCCAGTTCATCGAAGTCAACCTGGCCGACATCCTGGCCGGCGCTTCGATCCACCTGGCCGACATCAAGCTGCCGATGGGCGTGACCTACGTCCCGCACGGTGGTGAAGAGAACCCGCTGCTGGCCGCCGCTGTCGTCAAGGGTGGCGCTGCCGCCGACGACGCCGACGCCGCTCCGGCCGCTCCCGCCGCCTAAGTCCTGTCGGAAAGCCTCGGCTTTCCGGCGGCTTGCGCCCGAAACCCTGCGTGTGCATTTGCATGCGCAGGGTTTTTTGGTTTAAACACCCCCCATCATGTCTATTCCCATACGCCTCATCGTGGGATTGGGTAACCCCGGTCCCGACTACGAAACCACCCGCCACAACGCGGGCTTCTGGCTGGCCGACCACCTGGCGGACGACCTGCGCGCCTCGTTCGCGCTGGAGAAGTCGTTCTTCGGCATGGTGGCCAAATCCCGCCTGGGGGCCGACAACGTGCTGCTGCTCAAGCCCAACACCTACATGAACCGTTCCGGCCAGGCGGTCGGGGCGCTGGCGCGCTTCTACAAGCTGACGCCGGAGCAGGTGCTGGTGCTGCACGACGAACTCGACCTGATGCCGGGCCAGGTGAAACTCAAGCAGGGCGGCGGCCACGCCGGCCACAACGGCCTGAAGGACATCCAGGCCGCGCTGGGCAGCCCGAACTTCTGGCGCCTGCGCATCGGCATCGGCCATCCGCGCACGCTCGGCCTGGCGCAGCAGGTGGCGGACTTCGTGCTGCACCCGCCGCGTCGCGAGGAGCAGAAGGAGATCGAGGCGGTCATCGACCGCTGCCGCGCCGTGGTGCCCGCCATGCTGGCTGGCGACTTCGCGCTGGCCACCCGCCAGCTGCACAGCGGCAACGACGCCTGATGGACGGCGCTCCGGCTTCCGCCGAACCGCGCAAGCTGCGTTTCCGCAGCGAGCTGGCGGACTTCTGGCGCTTCGTGCGCCGGCCGCGTCCGCTGCGGCGTCTGCCCGGCCGCACGCCGGCGATCGGCTGGGTGTCGGACTGGTGGCCGGGCGTGGGCCCCGGGCGCCTGCTGGCGTGGGCCGCGGTGCTGTGGCTGATCAACCTGTTCGCCCTGGGCCCGGTGGCGGTCGCCGCGGCCGGCGTCGGCGGCGTCACGCATCGGCTGGACCCGGCCAACATCCCCTGGCTGACGGCGGTGATCTGGGCCCCGCTGGTCGAGGAAATGCTGTTCCGCTACGGCCTGCGACGTCCCAGGCAGGCGCTGTGGCTGTGCCCGGCGTTGCTGCCGGTGGTGCTGTACGGCCCACGCATCTGGACCGGCCTGCTGCTGGCCTCCTTCGTGCTGCTGGCCTGCTGGTCGCTGCGGCCGCGCCCCGAGCCGCTCAAGGGCTGGAACACCGCCTGGCGGCGCCATTACCTGAAGCACTTCGGCTGGGTGTTCCACCTGGTGGCGCTGACCTTCGCCGCCGTGCACCTGACCAACTTCGTCTTCAACCACACGCCGTACTGGCTGCTGCCGCTGCTGGTGCTGCCGCAGTGGCTGACCGGCCTGGTGCTGGGCTGGATCCGCATCCGCCGTGGCATCGGCGCGGCGATCGCGCTGCACGCCATGTTCAACGCCGGCCCCATTTTGCTGATCTGGGCCGTGATGCGCTGGGCCCCCACGGCGGCCAGTTGAGCCGTCCGTCCCCCTGGGCGCGGTCATCATGGCGCGCCGCCCGGCGGGGTAAACTAGAACGTTAACGATCAATACCGTACTTACACAGGATTCCCATGGCTCTGCAATGCGGCATCGTCGGCCTGCCCAACGTTGGCAAATCGACACTCTTCAACGCTCTGACCCGCGCCGGCATCGCCGCCGAGAACTATCCGTTCTGCACCATCGAGCCGAACGTCGGCGTGGTCGAGGTGCCGGATCCGCGTCTGCAGAAGCTGGCCGAGATCGTCAAGCCCGAGCGCATCCTGTCGGCCACGGTTGAATTCGTCGACATCGCCGGCCTGGTGGCGGGCGCCAGCAAGGGTGAAGGCCTGGGCAACCAGTTCCTCTCGCACATCCGCGAAACCGACGCCATCGTCAACGTGGTGCGCTGCTTCGAGGATCCCAACGTGATCCACGTGGCCGGCAAGGTCGACCCGATCGCCGACATCGAGGTCATCGAAACCGAACTGGCGCTGGCCGACCTGCAGACCGCCGAAAAGGCCCTGCAACGCCACCAGAAGACCGCCCGTTCCGGCGACAAGGAATCGCAGCGCATCGTCGCCGTGCTGGAAAAGTGCGTGGCGCAACTGAACGAAGCCAAGCCGATCCGCGCGCTCGACCTGTCCACCGAGGAAAAGGCCGACATCGCCCAGCTCTGCTTCATCACCGCCAAGCGCGCGATGTACGTGGGCAACGTGGCCGACGACGGCTTCACCAACAACCCGCTGCTGGACCGCCTGACCGAATTCGCCGCCGCCCGCAACGCGCCGGTGGTCGCCATCTGCGCCGCCATCGAATCGGAAATCGTCGACCTGGACGACGCCGACCGCCAGGCCTTCCTGTCGGACATGGGCATGGAAGAACCGGGCCTGAACCGCCTGATCCGCGCCGCCTTCAAACTGCTGGGCCTGCAGACCTACTTCACCGCCGGCGTCAAGGAAGTGCGCGCCTGGACCGTGCCGATCGGCGCCACCGCGCCCCAGGCCGCGGGCGTGATCCACACCGACTTCGAACGCGGCTTCATCCGCGCGCAGACTATCGCTTACGAAGACTACATCGCCTATAAGGGTGAGCAGGGGGCGAAGGAAGCGGGCAAGATGCGGGCGGAAGGCAAGGAATACATCGTGCAGGATGGCGATGTGATGAATTTCCTGTTCAACGTCTGACCATTGTTTGTTTTGGGTTGAATTGGTTTGGATTGAAATAATTCTTTGAAATCAATAAGTTGCATTAGTTTTCCATCCAAATCGATTCAAATTAGTCTCACTGAATCAGAAGCTTTACCGGGTACGGCTCCGGGTATAGCATTGCAGAACTTTTGCTCAATACCGGGTATAGGTTTGGGCGACTTTTGCAAGAGGATTCATGCTGACAGATACCAAGTGCAAAGCTAGTGCACCCCGTGAGAAGCTCTACCGCCTAGCCGATGGCGGTGGGCTTTACCTCGAGGTAAAGCCAAACGGGGTTAAGGCTTGGCGCTATCGTTTTGAGATCAAAGGTAAAGAGAGCCTCTTTGCCATTGGCGAATACGCACCTGCCTCGAATAAGGAAACTGCTGCGCAAGCCGAAGAGAGGCGGGCAGCTAAGCGCTTCACACTGCAGGAAGCGCGTGCTGAACGTACACGGTGTAGAGATCTGGTAAGGCAGGGCATCAATCCTGCGGATCACCGTAAACAGGAGCAGATCAAGGCTGAGCATGCTGCTCGAATCACTTTCGAGGTGATTGCCAAAGAGTGGTTGTCAATGCGAGATTGGCACGAGCTGACTAAGCAGCGGCGCTTGGATGTCTTTGAGCGAGTTATCTTTCCTAAGATAGGCCAACTGCCGATTGCCCAGATCACGTCTTTGCAAGTGCTAGATGTCTTGAACGATGCAGACAAGAAAAATGGCCCATCTGTTCGTGATGTCGCCAAGCGTTCGATGTCGTCGGTATTTGAGTTGGCGATTGCAACCTTGAGGGCTGAGACTGATCCGGTATACCCGGTACGAAAGGCGCATCCTCGTAACAAGACCCAGCATAAGAGGGCGCTAGAAGAGGGAGAAATCGCTCAGTTGCTGCGTGACTTCAAAGGTCTTGGTGGACGATATGAAACGGTGGCATCGTTTCAGCTTATGTGGTGGACTTTGTGTCGCCCGAATGAAGTTGTCGAAGCGCGGTGGCAGGAGTTTGACCTTGACGGAGCGTCTTGGCTGATTCCTGCTGAGCGTATGAAGATGGGTAAGGCACACAAGGTGCCCTTACCCAGTCAGGCTGTCGAGATGCTGAAGGTTGTGCGTGGGCTGACAGGTAGGTTTCAGTATGTCTTTCCTGGCCGTGACAAACGCACTGTCTCTATGAGCCAAGCATCTTGGCGGCAGGCATTGATGAAGCTTGGGTGGAGTGGTCGTTTTAGTCCACATGCTACACGCGTGACTGGTAGCACTCGTTTGCATGAGATGGGCTATCGATCAGAATGGATCGAGCGGCAGTTGGCGCACGCAGATACGAATGCTGTCCGTGCTACTTATAACCATGCGCTCTACTACGAAGACAGAGCTCAGATGATGCAGAACTGGGCTGATCATTTGGAGAAACTTTCAGCTCTTGAGGGTTGAGACCGATGAAACATCAATGCTGGCAGAAAAAGCGTAAGCGCGCGGCAAACCCATGTTGACCGCCGCTGGCGGCCATGGCTGATGCTCAGATGTCGATGGGCTGCCAGCGATGCGGTAGCAGTTCTTCAATCCGGCTGGCCTTGTGCGTGGGCAGCCGGGTCAGCACATCCTTGAGATAGGCATAGGGGTCGTGCCCGTTCATGCGCGCTGACTGGATCAGGCTCATCACGGCGGCCGCCCGCTGGCCCGCGCGCAAGCTGCCGGCGAACAACCAGTTCGAGCGCCCCAGGGCCACAGGCCTGATCTAGTTTTCGATCCAATTGTTGTCCGGCGGCAACTGCGGTCATCAACGAAGCGCGTGAGCGCAGCCAGGAGCATCGAAGTGCTCCTTTCCATGACTGATATCCAGACTTACTTACCCGCCTGCACTTGTGGGCGCTGCACGGTACTAAACACATACTTCAGGCTATCACCCAAGGTTGTCTCCCACACCATCCACTCGTGCTTGCCATTCACAATGCGCAACTCCGCAGGTTGCTTGGCCTTACGCAACTGTGAATACAGCAAAGTGGCATCTGCCTCGATGGCAAATTCATCATCGTCGCCAGAGTTGATGTACATCGGCACCTTGATACCCTTGGCCAAGAAAGCATCCATTAGCGCAGGATAGTTGTATTGCTGCCAGACATTCTTGCTGTATGCACCATCCGTATTCGGATCAGCGAACACTTTTACATGTCGGGCAGAAGAATCTGCCGGAGGCTCTGGGTTGTAGATGGCTGGTGAGAGTAAAGCTGCAGCCTGAAATTTCTCGGGGTACTTCAACACAAAGCGAATCGCACCATAGCCACCCATTGATAAGCCACCAATGACACGGCCTTCGCGTGCATTGATGGTGCGGTAGGTCTTCTCAACGTGCGGCATCAAATCCTCGATGAATGCCGTCTCCATCTTCTCCTTCAGATCCACATACCAGTTGGTATTGGCATCAGGCATGATGAAGATTGCTGGCGGAATCTGGCCCTTCGCAACCAATTCATCGACCGTGCTTTGCATCTTCCCCTTAACGTGCCAGTCATTGCGGTTGCCGCCATTGCCGTGCAACAGATACATGACGGGGTAACGTACATTGGTGTTTTCTGTATACCCTGTGGGCAAATAGACGTTGTAAGTCAACGCTCTGCCCAGCGCTGGACTCTTGACCTCTGCAGACAGAACTTCACTGGCAACCGCACTAAAGCTAAAGCTTGCTGCCAAGATGGCTGTAGCGGGGAAAATTACTTTCATAAGCACTTGGTGTCTCCTTGTCTTGAGTGCCCATAAATTATTTCCATCCACCTCAGCTTTCGTTGTCACCAAGGTTAAGCAGCCTCAGTGCTCCACGCATTGGCTACACCCAGCTCTCCCCCAACCATCGTGGATGCCACACTGATTGCGGCACCCAGCTCGACCAAAAACAGCACCAAATCTCGTGATCCTGAGATGCACCAGAGCAAGAAAGGCAACCAGTGGTACTTCGGCATGAAGGCCCATATCGGCGTGGATGCGGATTCAGGCTTGGTACACACCGTGCGGGGCACATCGGCCAACGTCAGTGATGTCGTTGAAGCCAACAGTCTGCTGCATGGCCAAGAGATAGATGGCTATGGTGATGCCGGCTACCAAGGTGCTGACATTCAAGCACTATCACGCTTGAATTCTGGTTATGCAGAGGTTTCCTAGTGCGCCTTGACAACGTTTCTGTCTAGCACATACTTTGCAAAGATCTGCAAGAACTCCCAATCGTTTGTATAGATGAAGGAGCATGGGGAAGGTGCGATTAAAGCCTGGAGTGCTCACCGTATTTGATGCTCGCGAATCGAACACTGTACGGACTCGCCGCGAAAGGGTAGATCCGCGCGTTCAAAGAGGGTGGTGTATGGCGATTTCGGAGAGGTGAGATTGATCAGTGAATTGCCGATCAGATGCAAGCCAGCACAAAGCAGAAGGAGGTGATGCGCAAATGTGAAAAGCAGAAATCAGCCGATCAGGACTTGTCGCAACTGCGCGATGTTCGTCGCAGCAGGCTAACGAAATGACCGAATCTTCTCTATGTGGAGGTGTGACATGGATATTGACTTCAAGAAGTTGGCACCCTGGAACTGGTTCAAGAAGGAGCAGGAGGAGCAGCAAACAGCCTCTTCCGCTCTGCCCGTGCAGCGCAATGATCGGCTGGTGACAGCTGGTGCGGTCAGTCCTATTTTGCAGTTGCATCGCGAAATTGACCGTCTGTTCGACAATGCATTTCGGGGCGGCGGATTTCCTGCACTAGCAGTGCAGCGCTTACCAGCCGACTGGTCGGGCATGCTAATGCCGGCTCTGGACATCCAGGAAGCCGATAAACAGTACAAGATCGCTTTGGAACTTCCCGGTGTTGAGGAGAAGGATATCCAGATCACCCTCGACAACGACGTGCTGGTAGTGCGTGGTGAGAAGCGTCAGGAGCAGGAAAAGAAAGAGAGTGGCTTTCACCGCATCGAACGCTCCTATGGCAGTTTCCAGCGCGCCCTGAATCTGCCAGATGATGCCAACCAGGATTCGATCAAAGCCAATTTCAAGAACGGAGTGCTGACGATCACCATGGACAAGCGTGAGGTCAGTGCACCAAAACAGGGGCGTTCAATCCCGGTCAATAGCTGACGCCCTCAACCAACTCTTTCACATCGAAAGTGATAAAACGATAGGCGCGGCACCGTGACATACGGTCCCTGGCTGCCTCTCTAAGTTAAGGAGTGTCATCATGGCCAGAAAACAATGCCAAGTCTGCGGCCAGCCCGCCACGGTGCGGGTGGAAGCCAATCTCAATGGTCGCCACAGCACCATGCTGCTCTGTGACGATCATTACCGTCAACTCGTGCGCCAGCAGAAGCGCACCGTTTCTCCGCTGGAAGCCTTGTTTGGCGCGCGCAGCGGTCTGTTTGAGGACTTTCTGGGCAGCGACTTTTTCCGTATTGGTGACGAGTCGACGACTGTTACTGCCGATACCGATGATGTGGTCGATGCCTCCTTTGGCGAACCGGCTTCGGCGGGATCAGGTGCACCGCGCCGTCGAGGCAGCGGACTCGCTAGCCGCATCAGCGAGCAATCAGAGGCGTTGCTTCAGGAAGCCGCCAAGTATGCGGCCGAGTTCGGTCGTCCGGAAGTGGATACCGAGCACCTGCTTTTGGCACTGAACCACAGCGACGTAATCAAGACCATCCTCGGTCAGTTCAAGATCAAGGTCGACGATCTCACACGACAGATCGAATCCGAAGCCAAACGCGGTGACAAGCCGTTCGAGGGCGAAATTGGCGTGTCGCCGCGCGTCAAGGATGCACTGAGTCGTGCTTTCGTGGCGTCCAACGAACTGGGCCACTCGTATGTCGGCCCGGAACACTTCCTGATCGGCTTGGCAGAGGAAGGCGAAGGTTTGGCCGCCAACCTGCTGCGCCGATATGGCCTCACGCCGCAGGCGCTGCGTCAACAGGTGAGCAAGGTGGTCGGCAAGGGGGCCGAGGACGGTCGCGCTGAGACGCCTACCAACACTCCTGAGCTCGAAAAGTACTCGCGTGACCTCACCAAAATGGCGCGTGACGGCAAGCTCGATCCGGTCATCGGCCGCGCACAGGAGATTGAGACCACCATCGAGGTGCTGGCCCGGCGCAAGAAGAACAATCCGGTACTGATCGGCGAGCCGGGGGTGGGCAAGACAGCCATCGTCGAGGGACTGGCGCAGCGCATGGTAGCTGGCGAAGTACCCGAGACATTACGCGACAAGCGCTTGGTGGAGCTGAATATTAACGCGATGGTCGCGGGGGCCAAGTACCGGGGTGAGTTCGAGGAGCGTGTACAGAAGGTGCTCAAGGAAGTGACCGAGCACCAGGGCGAGCTCATCTTGTTTATCGACGAGGTGCACACCATCGTTGGTGCTGGCCAGGGTGGTGGCGAAGGCGGGCTCGACGTGGCCAACGTCTTCAAGCCGATGATGGCGCGCGGCGAACTCAACCTGATCGGTGCCACCACGCTCAACGAGTACCAGAAGTACATTGAAAAGGATGCCGCGCTGGAGCGTCGCTTCCAGCCGGTGATGGTGCCCGAGCCGACGGTAGCACAGACCATGATGATCCTTCGTGGTCTGCGCGACACCTTCGAAGCGCACCACAAGGTCAGCATTACGGAGGACGCGATCATTGCGGCCGCTGAGCTCTCTGACCGGTATATCACGGCACGCTTTCTCCCCGACAAAGCCATCGACTTGTTGGATCAGGCCGCCGCGCGCGTGAAGCTGTCGGCTACGGCGCGCCCGGTGGCCGTGCAGGAGCTTGAATCCGAACTGCACCAATTGCGCCGCGAGCAAGACTATGTGGCGTCGCGCAAGCAGTACGACAAGGCTGCTGAACTTGGCAAGCGCATCGAGGCCAAGGAAGCCGAACTCAAGAAACTCGTCGAAGACTGGGAGCGTGAGCGTGCTTCGGGCAGCGCCGAGGTCAAGGCCCAGCACGTGGCGCAGATCGTGTCGCGGCTAACCGGCATCCCGGTCAACGAACTGACGGTGGAGGAACGCGAAAAGCTGCTCCACCTGGAGCAAAGGCTACACGAGCGGTTGGTGGGTCAAGACGAGGCCGTGCGGGCGGTGGCCGACGCGGTACGACTATCGCGGGCGGGGCTGCGCGAGGGCAGCAAGCCGGTGGCCACGTTCTTGTTCCTCGGCCCGACCGGCGTGGGTAAGACCGAACTCGCCAAGGCTTTGGCTGAAACCATCTACGGCGATGAGGGGGCGCTCTTGCGCATCGACATGTCTGAGTACGGCGAACGCCATACCGTCGCACGTTTGGTAGGCGCACCTCCGGGCTATGTCGGTTATGACGAAGGCGGACAACTCACGGAAAAAGTACGTCGCAAACCGTACAGTGTGTTGCTGCTTGATGAGATCGAGAAAGCACATCCCGATGTCTACAACATTCTGTTGCAGGTCTTCGACGACGGGCGCCTTACCGATGGCAAGGGACGGGTGGTGGACTTCACCAACACCATCATCATCGCCACGTCCAACCTCGGCTCGGACATCATCCAGCGGCGCTTGAAGGCTCGCGGTGCCGCAGATGAGGAGTACGAAAAGACCAAGGCCGAAGTAATGGACGTGTTGCGCGGGCACTTCCGCCCCGAGTTTCTCAATCGCATCGATGAGATCATCGTATTCCACTCCCTGGGCAAGGAGGAGATTCGCCATATCGTCAGCCTGCAGCTCGAGCGCGTGGCGCGTAACGCGGCCAGCCAAGGGGTAACACTGACTTACGACCAGACGCTCATCGACCACTTTGCCCAAGAAGGTTACAAACCCGAGTTTGGGGCGCGTGAGCTCAAGCGATTGATTCGCAGCGAGTTGGAAACCGCGCTGGCGAGGGAAATGCTCGGTGGCGGCATCGGCAAGGACGATCATGCCAATGCACGCTGGGACGAGAAAGCTGAGCGCCTGAGCTTCGAGCGCAAGGAGCAGCCGGAGGCCGAGGCCGAGGTCGGAACGGAGAAACCTAACGAAGCCAAGACCGCCGAGGAGCCGCAAAGCGATACGGGCAAGACGGGGCGCAAGAAGAAACCGTCGAGCGGGCAAATATGATGTAGAAGTTGCGATCTGATCTGACAGTTGTTCCCGTTTCGATCGGGTCAGTTGTCAGATTAGTTCAGTGCTTGTACCTTCTCGTCGCACGCCTCTTTTGCTTCGATCAGCGTTTGCATCGGGGGCCTGCCGCAGCACATTTTGCCCTGATGTGTGCGCTGGCCGCTGTAGTAGTCGATCCAGTCATCTAGATCCACCTGCAATTCGTCGATGGATCGGTAGATCTTGCGCCGCAATGCCACTTGGTAGAACTCCTGCAAGATGGTCTTGTGGAATCGTTTGCAGATGCTATTGGTCTGGGGGCTTTGGTCTTGGTGTGTTTAATGTCATTGACGGCCAGGTACAGCTGGTAGTCATGCGTCTCGGCCTTGCCGCAATACTCCGTACCGCACTCATAAGGAGTGTCACCTTTGAATGAGAATCCTCAAATCTCAGCCCGATACTGTGGCCAGATTAACCAGAATGCCCATTTGGGCAGTTGGTGTCTCGATCTTGGCTCGCAACTCTTCACCTGCTCCGATGAAGCCTGCCGCGTGCTCGGCCTGGATGTTGGTGCGCCAATAGCCTTCGAGCGATTCCTGCAGTGCATTCACCCTCAAGACCGCCCCCTCTTCGAGAGGGCATGGGATGCTGCCATGTGCGGAGAGTCCCTTGATCTGCGGTATCGGATCGTCAGCGGAGGGCAGGTTCGCTGGATACACCTGCGGGCAACATTCAAGGGCGACGCCTCTGGTCAGCCCAGAGCGGCAGACGGGACGGTAGAGGACATCACCGATCTCAAGAGGGTCGAGCAGGCGCTGAACTCTATGCGCCGACAGCGAGAAGAGTTGGCCAGCCACGTTCCCGGTATGCTTTACCAATACCGTCTTCGTCCGGACGGCAGCTCGCACTTCCCTTACGCCAGCGCGAAGATGCGGGAAATATACGGGGTTGCACCGGAGGATGTTGTTGAAGATGCCACTCCTGCGTTCGCGGCGCTCCATCCTGAAGACCGTGACCGTGTGCATGAAACCATACAGGCGTCGGGGCAGTCACTCGCGCTTTGGCATGACGAGTACCGAGTGCAGTTTCCAGACGGTCGGGTGATCTGGGTCGAAGGCGAGGCGTCGCCTGAAGCCATGCCTGATGGGAGCATCCTCTGGCACGGCTATATCCATGATGTCACCTCACGCAGAAGATCCGCGGAAGAGCTTCGCCTTGCGGCTAAAGTTTTTGAGCACGCAGGAGAGGGCATCCTCGTTACGGACGCTCAAGGTCACATTGTCAACGTCAATCGGGCGTTTTCCGTGATCACTGGTTATGCGCGGGAGGAAGTAATGGGTCAGACACCTCGTCTGCTCGAGTCCGATCGCTATGACGATGAGTTCTATCAGACCGTTTGGCAGGCTCTGCGTGAGCACGACTACTGGAGCGGAGAGCTCTGGTGCCGACGCAAGAACGGCAGTCAGTTTGCCGCGCTGCTGACGATCAGTGCAGTCCCGGATATGCGGGGCCATATCGAGCATTACGCAGCCATGTTCTCCGACATCACAGCGCTGAAGGAGAACCAGCAACAGCTTGAACGCGTTGCTCATTACGACCTGCTCACCGGCTTGCCCAATCGACTATTGCTTGGAGACCGCCTTAAGCAGGCCATTGGTCAGACGCGTCGGCGTGGCATGCACCTGGCGGTTGTCTTCATCGATCTGGATGGATTCAAGGAGGTCAACGACCAGCACGGTCACGCAGTCGGCGACAAATTGCTGTCCGTCCTGTCCAGGCGTATGACGCAGGTGTTGCGCGAAGGCGATACCTTGGCCCGCCTTGGTGGTGATGAGTTTGTCGCTGTTCTGGTCGACCTGCCGGATGTTTCCATCAGCGTACCAATTCTCGGTCGCCTGATCGAGGTAGCGGCACAGCCCGTACCGATTGGTGACGCACTGTGCGAGGTGAGCGCGAGTATCGGTGTGAGCTACTACCCGCAAGGCGAAGATATCGACGCCGACCAACTGCTGCGGCAGGCAGATCAGGCTATGTATCGCGCCAAGCAAGCCGGCAAGAATCGATATCACGTTTTCGATACGGAGAAGGATCGTGCCCTGCGCACCCGTCACGAAGGATTTGACAGCATAGCGAATGCCCTTGCCAATGGGCAGTTTCTGCTTTACTTCCAACCTAAGGTCAACATGCGCACCGGCGAGGTGCTGGGCGCCGAAGCCTTGATCCGCTGGCAACATCCGGCGCGTGGCTTGTTATCTCCTGCCTCCTTCATACCCATCATTGAGAACCATCCGCTCGGGATTGACGTGGGGAAATGGACCATCGAGGCTGCGCTAACCCAGATCGAAGTTTGGCGCAAGGCCGGCCTTCATGTCCCGATCAGCGTGAATATCGGTGCGCGGCACTTGCTGCAACCGGACTTCATCATGCATCTACGGGGTATGTTGTCACGACATCCCGGCGCCCAGCCGCAAGACCTTGAACTGGAAATCCTCGAAACCAGCGCCGTGGAGGACTTCGTTCAAGTGTCTCAGTTGATGACGCTGTGCGAGCGGATGGGATTGCGTTTTGCCCTCGACGATTTCGGCAGCGGCTATTCATCGCTGACCTATCTGAAGCGCCTGCCCGCGCACCTGCTCAAGATCGACCAAGGTTTTATACGCGACATGCTCGAGGATCCGGACGATATCGCCATCCTCGATGCGCTACTGGGACTGGCAAGCTCGTTTGGCAGGAACTGCATCGCGGAGGGAGTCGAATCCATTGAGCATGGTGAAATGCTGCTGCGTATGGGATGCGAGTGGGGCCAGGGCTATGCCATCGGGCATCCGATGCCAGCGCATGAATTCGAGCAATGGCTACACACCTGGCAGGTACCCTTATCCTGGAAGGGATTCAAACCTGACAGTCGCTCCGCGCTGCCCGTGCCGTTCACATACGCCAACCACCGGGTCTGGATTTCCCAGATGATCGACTATCTGTCAGGCAAGGCCCAAGTGCCCCCTCAATCCGAAACACTCCAATACTGGCGGGATCAAAGTGGCCGCCCTACGTTCTTCGGCAAGGATCCTGATGATCAGGTCGATGTCCTGCATCAGAGCATCCAGCAGTTAGCGCACACCCTGAGTGAAATGAAAAATGCCGGCCGTGTCGAGGCATTGAGGGCTGGCATCGACAAGTTGCAACGTTTGCAGGCGGATCTGCTGGGATTGCTGCCGCCAGACCAGAAGCCGAATTGATGCCATGCATGGAACAAAGGTTTGACGTGCAAGAGGCTGATCCACCCATCGGCGGCGCCACGGACGTGCAGGACGTTATGCGCTGGGTGGCTTCGCAATTGCCCCGGCAATCCAGGTGTAATCGAGTCGTCTTCTCGGACTCCCCGTTACATTAACGTTTCATTGAAAGAGAGAGCAACGCTTATGCATAAAGAATCTGGCCACACGGCCCTTGACAAGATGCGCTCCCAGTGGCGGTTGATGACGGTTTACGAGCGCTTCGAGCAGGTCGTTGCCATCGCGCTTTGGGGCGTCATGTCGATGGTGATTGTGATTTCGCTGATTCAGTTGATTCGGCTCGTCTTCACGCTGCTTGTCATGGATGCACTGAATCCATTGGACCATAAGGTTTTTCAGCTGGTATTCGGTGCCACCATGACGCTGCTGATCGCGATGGAGTTCAAGCATTCGATCGTCAAAGTGGCGCTGCGCAAGGAAAGCATCATCCAGGTCAAGACCGTCATTCTGATCGCGATCCTGGCGCTGGCCCGCAAGTTCATCATCCTTGACCCCGACGTTGATCCTGCCAAAGTGGCCGCCCTGGCGGGGACGGTACTGGCCTTGGGTCTGACCTATTGGCTCATGCGTGAACGCGACGACCGGAAGAGCGAGTAATTGGACCATGGCCCTTTATGGTCTAGACGGTCGACACGATGCCAGGTCGAGGCACCGCTGGCTCAATCGCTTTCAAACCGTGTTGCTGGTTTTGAACCTGGTGGGGATCGCGGCTGCCGTTGGCAGTCTGCTGTTGGGCGAGCATGGCCTTTGGCTGGCACTGGCAACATGCGCATTGACCCTGCTGATCGAACCTGTCGTCGCCTCCGCGATGACCTTACGCCTGTATGGCACCCGTCCCTTGCGCAGCAATGAAGCCTCCGTAATCTGGTCGTTGCTGCGAGCGCTTACAACGCGCGCCGGGTTGCCGAACACGCCGGTTCCGTACTATGTGTCCAGCGGCATCGTCAATGCCTTTGCCACCGGCTCCAGGCGCCTTGCCTCCATTGCCCTCACGGATGGCCTGCCCGGCTGGGGAAATCCCGAGCCGTCTTGGTTGCGCACGCATACGGCGGCAGAGGATCGTATCGCGCGCCCGATGGAGTTGGCGCCTCAGCCATCGCAGACCCAGCCGTTCTAAACAGATTATCTCGTGCCAAGGTCGTTCGCCCCGATCTGGCCACCACGCCGGGGCCTGCGCGGCCTTTGGCGCTAAATCACTCGAAAGGAGCCTCCGTCATGTCTTCCCCCGGTCCTTACCCACAACGCCCAGCTCCGGATCATTTCGTCCGGCGGTGGCTCGTCATCACTGCGTGCGTTGCAGCACTCATGCTGTTCTGGCAGTTCCTGCCCGCCATCGAAGCCTGGTTCAGCCCGCGCCAAGCCGCTGAGCGCACCGTCACGCCGCGTGGCGATCTGGCCGCTGACGAACAGGCCACCATCGAGCTGTTCGAGAAATCCCGGGCATCGGTGGTTTACATCACGACGTCCCAACTGGTGCGCGATGCCTGGACGCGCAACGTCTTTTCTGTGCCGCGCGGCACGGGTTCGGGTTTCATCTGGGATGACGCCGGTCACGTCGTTACCAACTTTCATGTGATCCAGGGGGCGTCGGATGCCACGGTCAAACTGGCCGACGGCCGCGATTACCAAGCCGCGCTGGTCGGCGTGAGTCCGGCCCACGATATCGCGGTGCTCAAAATCGGCGTCGGTTTTCAGCGCCCGCCCGCCGTTCCGGTCGGCACCAGCGCAGACCTCAAAGTGGGACAAAAGGTGTTCGCCATCGGCAACCCCTTCGGCCTGGATTGGACACTCACCAACGGCATCGTGTCCGCGCTCGATCGATCGCTGCCCGGGGAATCTGGCGGAGTGACCATCGAACACCTGATTCAAACAGATGCCGCTATCAACCCCGGCAACTCGGGTGGGCCGTTGCTCGATTCCGCCGGCCGCCTGATCGGCATCAACACAGCGATCTACAGCCCTTCCGGTGCGTCGGCTGGGATCGGCTTCGCCGTACCGGTGGACACGGTCATGCGTGTGGTGCCACAACTCATCAAGACCGGCAAATACATCCGCCCGGCGCTTGGGATCGAGGTTGACGAGCAGCTCAACCGCCGATTGCAGGCGCTGACCGGCACCCAAGGCGTGTTTGTGCTCCGTGTCGCCCCTGGCTCAGCGGCGCAAAAGGCGGGGCTGAACGGTGTCACCGTGGGCCCCGAAGGCATCGTGCCGGGAGACCGCATCACCGGCATAGACGGCGCTCCCGTCGACGATGTCGCCAAGCTGCTGGCACGGCTTGACGACCGAAAGGTAGGAGATGTGGTTGTCTTGTCGGTTGAGCGGGCCGGCAAGCCAAGGGAAGTGCGTGTGGAGTTGCAACCTGGCGCCTGATCTGAAGTTGAGAACTTCTGGGGATCGGCAAAAAATAACGATGGATGCATCAAGTATTCGAGCCGCAGAAACTTGATGCCCTACACTTTGGTTACCAAGGCTTTTTGCTTTTGGGCTCGGACCTCTTCTTGCGCTAGTCCTTATATCGGCAGCAGCCAGCAGCTCTCGACGCACAGCAGAAGATCACGCTTGCATCTTGCCCCCCGGTAAGTAACGGCGGGCTGCCGTTCGCGGCCTAACCGTTACCTCAGGGCGTCTTACAGATAACCGTTATCCGAGTGCCCGCAGTTTTACCAAGCCAAGGGCAAGTATCAGGTGAACAGCTGACACTGGAGGTGCGCAGAATTACAGCGGTGTCTCGAGGGTCTGCTGCCGTAGATTGCGACCAGGAATTTCCGAACCTGACTGAACTCGATATGGGAGGATAGCGTGGCCTCGGCACTACCTGAGCCGGAGACGATGTACGAGTTCGGTGGGCGGCGAAGCAAACCGAGGCAACTTATCAATTAAAGATCGTGATGGCGCACAACACTCGGTAGACGCCATCGATTCACAGCTTCGCAAGATCGAAGAGCAGAGCCTTGGGTATAAAGTGGCTCGTTTCTTCGATCTTCTGGGGCGGTGATTTACGCGACCTGCAGTGTCGGATAGTCTGTATAGCCCTTGGCGCCACCTGCGTAGAACGTGTTGGAGTCAGGCGCGTTCAGCGGTGCCTTGGCCCTGATGCGTGCGGGCAGGTCCGGGTTAGCCAGGAAGGCGGTGCCAAAGGCCACAGCGTCAAGCTTACCTTCGGCAATAGCTGCCTCTGCCTCATCAGCGCTGTAACCCATATTGCCCACCAACACACCCTTGTACTTTTCACGCGCTACGGGCATGACATCGGCCTTCTGCACGCCGAAGAAATCGGCGCGCATCACGTGCAGGTAGGCTAGCTTGAAGGCATTGAGCCTATCGGCCAGGAAGCCGATGAGAGCCAGCGGGTCGCTGTCTTTCATGCTGTTGAAGCTGTTGAGGGGCGAGAGGCGCAGGCCCACACGTTCGGAACCGATCGCCTGGGTCACGGCAGTGAGTACCTCGAACAGCAAACGTGCACGGTTTTCCAGCGATCCGCCGTAGGCATCGGTGCGCTGGTTGGGCGTGTCGCGCAGAAACTGGTCAATCAGGTAGCCGTTGGCGCCGTGTACTTCCACACCATCAAAGCCGGCGGCAATGGCGTTGCGTGCGCCTTGAGCAAACGCAGCCACGATGCCGGGAATCTCTTCGATGGTCAGGGCGCGGGGCACCGCGTGCGGCACCTTGCCTTGGGGCGTGTGGATCTCACCCTCAATGGCGGTTGCGCTGCTGGAGACAATGGGGGCGCCATCGGCAGCGCCAGGGTAGGCTGCGCGGCCAGCGTGCCAGATCTGCATGAAGATGCGTCCGCCCTTGGCGTGCACCGCGTCGGTCACCTGTCTCCAGGCTGCAATCTGCGCGTCGTTGTAGATGCCAGGCTCATTGACGAAGGCTGATGTACCGGGCGCCACCATGGTGCATTCGGAAATCAGCAGGCCGCCGGTGGCACGCTGGCTGTAGTACTCGGCCATCAGCGCGTTGGGCATGTGGCCAGCGTCGGCACGGGCGCGTGTCAGTGGTGCCAGAAGGATGCGGTTGGGCAGGGTGAGAGAACCTACTTGAAGTGGATTGAATAGCATGTGAATGAAAACCCAGATTAGTGAACAGAAAACAGTGGTAAAGCTAACAGTATTCCCAATACTCAGACCTTTGAAAGGTCACTGAAGACTGCTTTGGCACGGCTGGTGCTTTTGCTCCCAACGCACGATGTAGTAGACGCAAGTGGGTAAGCCTTTGCTACCGCCAGTTTCGCGGCGGTCTCACGCCGTACATGCACCACACGCCTTTGGTCATCCACCGCGTCGCAACTCCCTGATACCCCGGCCCAGCTTGCGGCGCAACAGGGCCCGCAGGGTCACCCCATCCGAGTACCCGACCTGTGCGGCGACCTGGTCGACGCTGGCGTTCCCGGTGCGCAAGAGATGGACGGCATGCTCCACGCGCAGGTCCTGGAAATACGACAGCGGTGTCTTTCCCAAAACGCTTTGCAGCCGCCGCGCCAAGGTGCGCTCGCTTGTGCCCACGGCGCTGGCCGCCTCGGCCAGCGAGAACCCCTGCGCGAGCCGACGTCTGGCCCAGCACTCGAAGCGCTCTACCATCGGGTCGGCATGCGCAAGGTGGTCGGGAATCACGAACTCGGCTTGCGAACTGCGTGTCTCGACCAGCAGATAGCGTGCCACCAGGGCCGCCAGCGCCGGACTGCGCCCTCGGATGATGCGCAAGGCCAAGTCGACGTGGGCCAAAGCGGCACCCGCGGTGGTGAAGCGTGTCGAGTTCACGATCATGCGTGACTCGTCCAGCGCGACGTTCGGATAGCGCTGCCGAAACATCGGCCCCAGCCACCATGATGTCGTCGCACGATGCCCATCAAGCAGGCCACTCTCTGCAAGCAAGAAACTACCGGAGCAAGCGGCACCAAGGTGCGCGCCAGCGGTCGACCACTGCTGTAGCGCCGCGACCGCGTCGGACACATCGGGTCGTGTGAGTCGAGCCGAGAGCATGTCAGGCATCTTGTCGCCAAACGCTGGCACGAGCACTACGTCTGGTTCGGGCACACCATGCGCAGTGACCACGGGGACCGTCAAGCCTTGCGCAGTTCGGATGCGACGCCGCACGCCCACCAGCGTGAGCTCTATGTGCGCGGGAGCCTGTGGCAGCGAGCCCGCCATCGCATTGGCTAAGCCCACTGTGTCAGTGAGCGCCGCAAGCCCCAGATCAAACACGCCATCACAAACAAGGAGGTGGAGTTTCATGGCAAAAATGATATCAATGTTGTCATTATTGCCTATAGAGATGTCTGTCATGAAGACTTAGACTGCAGTCTCTTCGATCCCTTCACCCACTTTTCCATTTACCCAAAGGAATACAGCATGACCAAGCTCGCCCTGTTTGTTCGCCTCGAAGCTAAACCCGGCCAGGAGGCTGCGCTTGCCGACTTCCTGGCCAGCGCACTGCCGCTCGCCAATGCCGAGTCCGGCACCACGGCCTGGTTCGCATTGAAGTTTGGCCCTTCGACATTTGGTGTGTTCGATGCCTTTGCCGATGAGGCAGGTCGCCAGGCACATCTGAACGGCCAGATCGCCGCGGCCTTGATGGCCAACGCAGCGACCTTGCTCAGTTCTCCGCCCAATATCGAGAAGGTCGAACTGCTTGCAGCCAAACTGCCTGCATGACAACTCGGCCTTGACCCAATCAGGTCACGCTACAGGATGGGGGTCACACAGCCCTACGTGCAACCCCGACCTCCTTGCTGTCATTCTTGCAGTCTATGGATTCGCCGGCGAGAAAAGGGCAGATTCAAACCTGCCCACCCACACCCTTGAACTTCTCCACAAACGCAGCGATCTTCTGGAACACGGTTTGCTTCTTGGTGAGGTACTGCGGGTTCAGAGGGCTCATCTTGGGTAGCACGGCATTCAGTTCAGTGCCGCTGTCTGAGGCGAATTCACGTTTCAAGGAATTGGTGATGTAGCGTTTGGCAGCTTCCGCATTCAGCTTCTCCTCATCAATCAACGCCTGCGCTTCACGCTGCTGCTCAGCCTGGGCATATTGGAAGAAGGCATCAATCACCGTGGCCTTGTCGCCCAGCTCATCCAAGTTGGTGTGGTTGATAAATTCCACTACCAAGTCTTCCTTGGCACGGTTGCCAATGCTGGCACGAATGACGCGGCGTACATCTTCCACCAAGGTGGATTTGTCTTTGAGCTTTTTGTTGTTCTCAAAGATCAGCTCAAGGATGTAGTCTAGGTTGATCTCTTGGGACTTGAGCAAGTCCACTTCAAACACCACATCGTTCCAGTCGATGGCCGATGGGGTTACATCACCACCACCTTCACGCTCCTTGCGTATCCAGTCGCGCACATCGTTGTAGGTGGAGCGGTAGTCCTGCACCTTGCGCTCTGCAGGCATGGTGATGGCCTGTAGCGCCTGCAAATCCTCATCACTCAGGTAGTGCTTGGCCTTGAAGTCCTCTACGGCTGCAGCATCGTTCAGATCCACCTCCTGCAAAGCCTTTAAGCTGGCAAACTCATCGTAGTTTTGCAGCACGTTCTCCAGGCGCAGGTATTCACCAAACAGCTTCACGAAGGCTTTCTTGTCAGATTCCTTCTCAATGGCTGCAGGGTCAGGGTAGCGTTCTTGCAGCTCTTTGACCACCTCGATAAAGCCCCGCTTTGCAGCACCCGAGGCAATATCGGTAAAGCCTTCCATGTACTCCTTGTAGCTCTTCTCCAGCACCACGTTCTTGGTGTTCTTGTCACCAAACAACGTGATGGCATCGACCGTGGCCTGCTCCAGATCGCGGAAGGTGACGATGTTGCCAAAGGTCTTGGTGGCGTCATAAATGCGGTTGGTGCGGGAGTACGCCTGCATCAAGCCATGAAAGCGCAGATTCTTGTCCACGAACAAGGTGTTCAGCGTAGGCGCATCAAAGCCTGTGAGGAACATGCCCACCACAATCAGCAAGTCAATCTCTTTGGCTTTGACCTGCTTGGCCAGATCCCGGTAGTAGTTCAGAAAGCCCTCGCCATCTACGCTAAAGCTGGTGCCAAACAGCGCGTTGTAGTCTTTGATGGCAGCAGTCAAAAACTCCTTGGCACTGCTATTCATGGCTGATGTATCCAGGCTTTCGTCCTGAATATCGCCAATCGCATCCTGCTCCTCGTTGGCAGCAAACGAGAAGATGGTGGCCACCTTCAGCGGCTTGTCACGCCCTTTTTGCTGCTCCTTGAAGCACTCGTAGTACGCCTTGGCTGCATCCACGCTGCTAACCGCAAACATGGCGTTAAAGCCCTTGGCACCAGGGTGCAAGCGGTGGGTTTTTTGATGAAAGTTGTTCAGGATGTACTGCGTAATCTCGCGAATGCGATCCGGGTGCAGCAGGGCTTGCTTGTTCTCGGCAGCGCTGAGCTTTTTCTCGTCCTGCTCGCTCTCAATGGCCTTGAATTTGGGGCGCACATCGTTGTAGTCCACCTTGAACTTGAGCACCTTCTCATCACGGATCGCATCGGTGATCACGTAAGAGTGCAGCTCGCGCCCAAACACGCTGGCCGTGGTTTCAGCCCCTAGTGCGTTCTGGGGGAAGATGGGGGTGCCGGTAAAGCCAAACTGGCAGAACTTCTTGAACTTCTTCTTGAGGTTCTTTTGCGCCTCACCAAACTGGCTGCGGTGGCACTCGTCAAAGATAAACACCACCTGCTTGTTGTAGATGGGCAGGTCGGCCTCGCTCTTCATCAGGTTGTTGAGCTTTTGGATGGTGGTGACAATGATCTTGTTGTCGTCCTTGTCCAAGTTGCGCTTCAGTCCTGCCGTGCTGTCTGAGCCATTGACGCTGTCTGGCGAAAACCGCTGGTACTCCTTCATGGTCTGGAAGTCCAGATCCTTGCGGTCCACCACAAAAAACACCTTGTCGATGAACTCCAGCTCTGTGGCCAGCCGCGCTGCCTTGAAGCTGGTCAAGGTCTTGCCAGAGCCCGTGGTGTGCCAGATAAAGCCACCGCTTTCCACCGTGCTCCAGTTCTTAGCCTCGTAGCTGCTCTTGATCTTCCACAGAATGCGCTCTGTCGCAGCAATCTGGTATGGGCGCATCACCAGCAGGGTGCCATCCAGATCAAACATGACGAGGTCGTAGCGGCGCACCATCAGCGGGCCTTGATAGCACTGAGGTAGCGGAAGCCGCCACCGGCGATCTGCAGCCCATCACGACGTCGTGCAAGGTAGCGGTGATTGAGTTCTGCAGGGCCTAGATCCTCTTCGACATCGAATCCAGCTATCGCCAGCAAAGCCTTCATCTGTTCGGGCGTGCCCGATGACTGCCAGGGCTCCCCCCCGGCCGCCATGACATGCGCAGTGAACTGCATCATCGTTCGCTCGATGGGAGGCAGGCACTGCTCGTCCAGACGGTAATCCATGATGAGTGTCGAGCCGATGGGCAACGTGCGCAGCGCATGGATCGTGCGCTCGACAGCCGCTGGGTGGAGGTACACCAGCACGCCAAGTATCGACACGACCGTGGGGGCAGACATGTCGACGCCCCCCTGGGTGAGCGCATCATCTACCGTGACTTCGCGCAAGTCGGCCGACACCCAGTGGAGTCGAGCAGGCGTTGCCCAACCGTTTTCGGCGTACACGCCCTGCTTCCACGCCTGCATGGCTGGCTGGTCAAGCTCAAACACGTCGATGGCAGGCAGTGCCAGCGCGGCTCGCAGGGCCCAGGTGTCCAGCCCCGCACCGATGACGGCGTACTGGCGGCTCCCCAAGGCGATGGCTTTGAGCAGGCGATCTTCAGCAAACCTTGAGCGCACCACAATCCCGGCGCGCAGTGATCGGGCCGTCACGTCGTTGTGGGCAATCGCCCGCTCCAAGTACGTGAGCATTGCCGGATCCAGCCCGGCATGGGCAGCCGTCTCCGGGGCTTGGCGGTGCATCTGTGCCCATTGCAAGACGGTGCGCAGTTGACCGCCGAAGACGGCCATGGCCACGTTCATCCACTGCTGCGCCAGGCGTTGCACTTCTGGCATGTCAACGGGCGCATCAGAGCTTTGACAGCGGCTGAGGGCTGCGGCGAGAGGCTCCCAGCGTGGCCGCTCTTGGCGCCATTTACCCAGTAGTTTGCGTATGCCATGCCCCGGAAGAAAGCGTTGGTAGCTCGTCAGCAAGTGCACGCCTGCCAGCAATGCCTCAGTGTTGTCCTCCCCGCCGTTGTTGGTGAGCAAGGTATCGTGCAGCAGCTGCAAGTTTTCTTTCAGCGCCCGTGCCTGCTCGATCGCGCGCTCCGTTTCCATGATCTGACGGCCATCCACCTGCGCCAATTCGGCTTGTTCAAGGAGTTCCCGAACAGCGGGGAGCAGGCTGTCGGCATCACGGCACAGCCAGTAGATGCCTTTGGGATAGCGAACGGGCGATCGAAGGACCGCGTTCAAGGCCTGCATGACGGAATCGTCGCGCCCGCTGTAGCCGACGATGACAAGTCCAAACCGCTGCAGCGCTTGGGTCAACACCAAGCGCAACTGTGCGTCCTGCTGCGCCAGTTCTTGATCGGTATTCTTGAGTTCGACCGACTGGTAGTCGCCGTGCAGCTTCACGATCAGCGGCCACTCGCTCTCGCGTAGACACGTTTCGGCGCGGGCAGCGTTGTCGATCGCGGCGAGGGTGGGCGTGCCGCGTTCGCTGGCGGGTAGCAGTTGCGACGCAATGGTGGCAGCGCTCTCGATGAGCGAATCGAAATTCGTGGTGAATACGCAAGGAGTCTTCTGTGCTCCCAGGAGGGAGCCCAACACCTTGTGGCCGAGCGAAGGGCTCCCCTTGCTGACTTGGTTCCTGATGAAAAGCCGCCGGTCGTCAGGCGTGGGGTACAGGGCCTCGAACGCCCGGCTGTACTCCGAGGGATCTCCCTTGGGCGGCAGGATCCCCATTCGCTCATGGTGCAGGTCGATGCGCGATTGCCAAACGGGGTCCGCCGGGTCAATTTCGCGCAGGCTGATGCCAGTTTCCGAGGCGAAAAGGCGTGTTCTGAATTCCTGGATCATTTGATAGCCCGTCGGTATGCCCGCCGTGGCGGAGGCTCCGGCACCGAGCAACCACGCAAAGCCCAAGGGGTTCAGAGCAAACCGCTCTGCGAAAGCCCGGCCACTGATTTCCTTCATCCAGAACTCCTTTTGATCGCTTCTTCTTGCTTATTTGTAACGTATCACAAGCGAAGTCCGACGTCAGTCCCGGCGCGTCTGTGAGCGCCACGGATTCAGGGCGACCGGTGACATGGATGTCGTCGAGGAAGACGATCTGGAGCTTGTTGCGATAGAGCGCCAAATCTGAATAGACGGCACCGTTCAAGGAGATTGCTTCGTCAGGGGTTCAACGGCTGTTTCTGCCCCTACAGTTGCCGCCGAAGCCTCATCCGCGAATGATGGCAATCGCTGCAAAGGCGTCAGTGGAAAGGCTAAATGAGACTTTCGGGGAAAAAAGACATATAAACCAAGCCCCACTAATGTGGGGCTTGGTTTATGACTTTCATGCAGCTATTCGCTAGATGCAGTTCTTGGAATTTCGGGATAAAACTCTTCCATGATCTCAGATGTCTCATCGGGCGCATCTTCAAAACTGCCATTAGCAAACCCAAGCTGCGCTGCCGAGTCCAAAGCCGACTGATCAAATCCAGCAGCCAAGCGCTCATTTGCGATCATGCGTGCTTGAGCGATAGCTTCATTCAAAGAAATCCCCGAACGCACCACCAAGTCCGCGTAATAGATGGCCGATCGATGCGACTGCGTGGTGGACTTGCCGCGCAGCTTGAGCTCCAGCGGCATGCAGGCCAGGTTGCCACCAGAGACTGCAGCGAAGTACTGCAACCGCGCTGCCAGAGTGCGAATGCTGTTGAAGCCCGTGGTGCGAAATACAAAGCTACCTGCAGTTTTGCATTCCAGAAGCTGCACCGCCGAAGAGCCGACCACTTCACGATCCACGTTAGCCAGCATCCAAGGATGCTCAGGATGCTGCAAAACCGCATTCACTCTGCGCACCTTGTTGCCTGTGCGCTTGGTGTAGTGAGCCGCCACAATGGGCTCCAGCATCGTTCCCCAGAACATGGGGCTGGTGTCACCATTCGGATCGAAGACTGGCAGCAGATCAACCTTGCCCGTCTTTTGCATCCACAACTCCAGTTGGGACTGGTAGGGGTTCAGGCCAATCGCTGCAGCGGCATCGGAGCTGCCAATGCCGGTGCGGCGCACCTCCAGCCAATCATCTCGCTCCAGGTCTTTGGTTGAGACCAGGCGCAAAGCAGCGCCCTTGCGGGGCGTGCGTGGAGCGTTGTTGAAGGCAGCGTGAGGAGCTGTAGAGCCAGCATCCAGATTTCCATTCTTGAGAACATGCACAGACATCGAAATCTCCTGGCCCGCCAATTGCGGGCATAAAAAAGCCACCTCAAAAGGTGGCTTGGTTGGGTGGAAAACAGAAAGCGTAAAAACGGTGTGATGCGTCCAAACACGGACAACTAGATCTGCAGTCAGTCATTGCTATGGCGTCAACCCATCAGGCTACCAGCTGCAGCGCATGATCCAGAGCGCGTTGCTTGATGACGGCTCCTTGGCCAAACCAGGCGCTGTCCAAGCGGTTGTCCTGGCTGCGGGCTTGCTTCTCATGGTCAATGAACTCGGTCACAGAGCACAGCAGGCCCCAGGCCGTGTCCTTGGACGCATGCATCTCAGCACCACGGCCATGGCCCTCATAGAGCATCTGCACCTTCTTGAGAGCACGCTCATTAGTCAATCCCACAGACATATCGGAATGCTGATCGGTGTTGCAGATCACCTTGAGGAAATAGTTCATAGCCTCATGGGTCTTGACCTTACGCTCGGCCAGCGTCTTCATGCGGTACATAAAGCTGTCCCACTGACCGACTGCTACACCCAACTGGCGTTTGACCGCCTGGGCATCGAAAGCCGTGCTGTGAGGCACCTTGACGGCTCCCACACCATCACGCAAAGCAATCGTCAGCGTGTTATTGCAGACCACCCGCACCGTCGTGGGCATGGCCACCGTAGCCAGCGTTCCATCACAGGACGTAGCCAGCAGCAAATAACCATTGACCACATCATTGCCTTTGAGCGCCGCCGACTTGCCAGTACGGGCCAAAGCCCAGAACTTGCGTCCAGCCTTAAGCACGCCAGCGGTCTCCAATTCATAGCCAGCGACTTCGGTCAGGTCCCGGTAGAACTCCAGCACCTCACGAGGTTGCACCACCTGGTAGCGGCTCCCCACAACAGATAAAGGAGCTTGCGTATCACTGCGATACAGCACCTTCTGCTCGGGAAAATCCTTGGGTTCGGCATAAAGACCTGAAAGGCCAGACTGACCATCAGAGGCGAGGTAACGTACTGGCGTTTCCTGAATACGCCAATCCATGCCGGCAGCCTGCGCCCAGACATCGATGCTTTGCTTAGCAGGCAGGGCGTGACCCAGTTCATGCCAAGGGGTTTGGCCGGTATAGGCCATTGTTTCTACGAGATGTGCCATGTTGATTACTTTCGATAAATAGGGGATGAATTAGGCGGATTTTTCAGGAAATGAATTTCCGCAGGATGTGCAAACCAAGTTGTCAAGCATGTGCTGGTCGATTTTCTTGCCGACGCTGGAGCCCAACTCGCAGCCAATTGCACTACCTGCTATTCCGCCTAAAACAGCATCGGCCAGACCACCAGCAGTAGCTCCTGCAGGGCCCGCTGCGGCTCCTGCGGTCATACCAATTTGGGCGCCTCTGATCGTTCCGGCAAAGCCTCCGGTGGCACCCGCCGCAGTGCCCAAGACACCAAAAAGCTTCTTAGCCCAATTGCGTTGAGCGACCTTGCGACTTCCGCAGGCAGGGCAGCTTGCATCGTGATTCATAGATTTCCTCTGAGACTGTATTTAAGTAGATAAGTCAATGATTTCATTGCCTTAGTCCGGTAGAGCTCACTATGGATGTGCTCGCCTTAGTCATATGTGATTGAGGAATTTTTGAGTTCAGTTTTGCTATGTCTCAGAACGTTTTTTGAAGCAAATTCCAGCTAGACGAAGGAAGGGATATTTTTTATAAAAACCCTACAGCTCTGCTGACAATAAAAAAACCTGGCTGGGCGAATGATGTCCTTCGCCCGGCACTCTCAGAGGAAGGGAACTAAATATTTGCCCTATTCGCCCGATCTCGATTGATACGAGAAATTACGTTCAATTTGTGAAAAAAATAAATAAAAACAATGACTTATATGTATTTCATGTTTTTTTCTGGAAAGTCAAGAGACGTGAAGCTGTAAAAAATTACTGCGTCACGCGTTAGGCTGATTCTGAGATTGCCGGTGAAATTCACCTCATTGAAAACAGAGGTGAAAAATGAGCGAACTCACAACGCATGACAACCAAGCCAGCACACCTGCAGCAGACACTTTCAACCTGAACATGAGCGTGATCCGCTTGCCCAAGTTGCTCCAAATTTTGGGCATCTCGCGCTCGACGGTGTACTTGAAGATCAACAAGTCCTCGAAGTACTACGACAAGGACTTTCCCCTGCCCATCAAGCTCGGAGAGAAGGCTGTGGGCTGGGTGCTTCAGGATGTCTTCAACTACATCGAGTTGATAAAACGGGGTACTAAATCGTTGAATTAATTTTTCACAAGAATTTAATCTTATTGTGAGAAATATTGGATAAATACCAAGGTTTTATAGCGGATTCCCTCAGGATAAGAAATAAATTTAATTAGGTATTCTAGATACATATATGTATCTATCATTAATTTTCAATGAAATAAGAGAGTGCTTATGTCCGTAAGAGATAAGTTCATTGATCTGCAAAGATTTGTAATTAAGAATAAACAAGATTCTTGTTTTACTATTAGCTATGACGATAGAAGAAGCTATCATGAGAAATTAATGTATTACAGCATTGGAGCTAATATAGCTTCATTAGATATACAAAGAATGCCATTCTTTAAGAAGAAGAGCGGTATAACTTATAGGGCTCGTGCTTCAGGTTTAGGACATCAGATATTAAATATTCTCAATCATGCCAGTCAGTCTAGAGTGCTGGGGTGGGATGAGGAGTACGCGTCTATCATTAACTACAGTCCTTTAATGAAATTGACCTACAGCGCTTTCGTTGCCGCAACCTCTCCTAATGGTGGGAGTGTTGAAAGTATCGGATTCATAGAGCCTGTAATTTATGGAGAGCGTGGCTTCAAAATGGCTTGTGGTAAGCGTACAGATGAAATTATTGATGGATTAAATAATTTTGTTGTACAGCTAAAAGATGCTTTGAATAAAGATGAGTTGCGTGAAGAAGTAAAAAGCTTTTATAGAAATGCAAATGAGCGTTATCACCAGTTGATGAAGGTGGCACTTCAGTCTTGGGAGATCAACTGTAAAAACGTTTTGCTTCGAATAGATTGGGGCTTCTATATAGAGCAACCACGTATGCCATTTCGGCTAAAAACCGAGCAAGAGATTAATGAAGAATTTGTAGTTGTTGATATTAAAAGAAATCTCATGCTGAAAAGACTGAAAAAGATGTTCGGTAAGGATTTATCTTTTTACGCCTGGAAGATTGAGTGTGGATACCATAAAGGGCTGCATATCCATTGGCTCATCGCGCTCAATGGCTCAAAGTATCAAAATCCTTATTATCACTCAAGAGCAATTACTGAAGATTGGACGCAGCACGTCTGTGGTGAGGAGAGCTACATATGGAATGTTTTGGGCATGTGCAAACCTGGTAGTGAATATTTGCGAAACATTGATTACAGAGATGAAGAGCTGATCACAATTTTAAGTACATACGCTAGCTATCTTACAAAAATTGATGTCACGATGAAATTGAGAGCTCCTGAGAGTTTTAGAACCTTCGGCTGCTCAAAAATGAAAAATCTCAACAAAAACAAACCAGGTCCAAAGAGATCATCGTCCATCAGTTTTAATAATGGATATTAAAAAATGAACTATCTTATTCAGAATTCACCTTACCCAGTCCATGTGCTGCCAGCAATGTTGCGAGATTTTGCAGACCGTGTAGTTGCAGCTACTCAGTCGTCCTATGAAATGGTTGTGCCGGTAATGCTTGCAGGTATGTCTGCAGCTGTTCAAGGCGTAGCTGATGTAAAAACACCTTATGGTGAAATTATGCCAACTAGCCTATTTTCTTTTGTGATTGCAAAGTCTGGAGATAGAAAATCCAGCATCCTTAAAAAGGTGATGAAAGGATTTGAAGACTTTGAGCGAGGAAAAATAAGCGAGCATGTTTTTCCCGGCTGGGAGAATCAGGAATTGATACACCATCAATTTTTGATAGAGGATGCAACAAGTAAGGGTGTCATTGATATATTTAAAGAGGGTGCATCTTCTTTGTTTTATGCATTGGATGAAGCTGCTCTGATTTTTAATAAATTAGACATGCCATACTTTTGTAAACGCTTTGATGGATCTGCCATTAATGAAGTGAGCAGAACTCAAGGAACTACAAGATTACTCGATAGGCGAGTTGCTTTATGCATGCTGACTCAGGATGTTACTTTTGAGCGTTTTTTTAGCAAGAAAGGTGATGTACTTGTCGAGTCTGGACTGATGCCCCGGATGCTGATTTCTCAAGCCTCTGCACACACTGGAATTTATAGATGGAATCCACTGCCTGCGAATGAGGAAAATTTGGAAAGGCATGGTTTTCATCAACGTGTAAGAGAATTAATGAAAAAGTATGCTAAAGAGTTAGAAAATACTGAAATCAGTAGAGAGGTTGTTTGTTTTGATAAAAGTGCGTGTGAATTGTGGGAGCAATATATTAAAAACGTTGATTTTGTTTTAAATCATCATGGGGAGTGGGAAGAAATTAGAGCATTTATGCGTAGAAGCGGTGAATTGGTGATGCGCATCGCAGCTGTTCTTCAATATTTCACTGAGCCCGGAGATAAAATTCAGCCATGGGCTGTTCAATCCTCTATTGAAATGGTTAGATGGCATCTCCATGAGGCTAAAAGAATATTTGGAGAAGAATCATTAGAGTTGAGAATCAAAAAAGATGTGGATTTGCTATTTAAATATACTATTGGGCGTTATCAAAGAACTGGAAGTAAATACATTGAAAAAATGGTGAGCAGTCGTCGGAGACAAGGCAC
>NZ_CP017433.1:4752639-4828817 GCF_002082135.1 Achromobacter ruhlandii | reverse complement strand
AATGTAATTGTGGTCGATAAATAATTCTATATCTAATTTTTTTTCATTGCAGATATTAATTTGTTTCAATAATGCTTCTTGCTCATTTGAATTTATTTTGCTTTTAAATTCATTGAGAATTTCATTTAATTGAGGAGGTTTTTTATTGGGTACTGACACTTTGTGCAACATATTTAATTAAATTTTCATTGGCAATAATTTAATTGCGGTTAAATATATTTTTCAGTTTCTGTGATGGTACGACTACATACACCTGAGGAACAATGCCAAAGAGCGATTTTATGAGTCACTGCTCCTTATTAGTGGGGCGGTTTCAACTCCGAAGTGCAACGCCTGCACTCCAGGTAAGTTGCACAGATGACCGCCCGATACACGCACTTGCAGCCAGAAGATCGCCTGACGCTGGCGTCGCTG
Organism: Achromobacter ruhlandii; assembly: GCF_002082135.1. NCBI lineage: Bacteria > Pseudomonadati > Pseudomonadota > Betaproteobacteria > Burkholderiales > Alcaligenaceae > Achromobacter > Achromobacter ruhlandii. The sequence goes on along the minus strand of NZ_CP017433.1, from coordinate 4,828,403 downwards.
CACCAACAAGGCTTCAGTCAGCGCGCGATGGCGCGGCTGCTCGGGCGCAGCCCCAGCACCATTGGCCGCGAACTCAAGCGTAACCGCAGCAGCGCTGAGGCTTATGCTTTAGCAGCCTGACCTGTGCAGAAACCGCTGGGTCAATACAAGAACAGAGTGCGATTCAAAGTACGATAGTGCCCTCATAGCGTTGCTTGACACGATGTTTTTTTCGAATTGGCAAAGAAGTTCAAGCATTGTTTTTTTTCCGGGTATAGGTCCGGGTACGAATCTAATTTATCTGGGGAATTTATGAATAAAAACAAACACTTGGATTATTACTTCTTGTTCAACGTCTGACGCAGTCGATTGGCAGCTTGCTCATTGGGCGGCTGTCGGAATGCTGCGGAGGAACGCGGCGCGGTATAGAAGAGATTTGGCCGTGGGCCGCCGCAGCGAAAGGGCTGAGGCGGCCTTTTCTTTTGCTGACTGGGGTATTACCTGCGGGAAGCCATTCCCTTGTCGTTCGCGTTTGCCACGGTTCGAGCCTAGAAACAGGGTAATTGATGAATAAATAGGGTAATTTCCCTTGTTGCCAATTTTTGAGGGGGGATCGGTCGATTCCTTACTGCAACCCTCCTGCCATGCCCGCTGTAGAAGATTCCTCGTGACCTATTCGCAGATGCTGGGACACAGGGTTTCCCGGCCAAACCCTAGACTACAGAGTGCCGACGTCTCGCCCAACCGGCACCAATGATGGATATTGAAGTGACAAGTACTGAACAAAAGATCGAGCGATTTATCAGCATGCTCGAAGCCATGGGCGGTTCCTCCGGGAACCAGCGATTGCGTGAAGCATTGGGATGGCAGGAATCCACCTACGATGGCATCAAGCAGCAATTGCTCGATGCAGGCCGGATCATTCCTGGCCGAGGACGTGGCGGCTCGGTTACCCTGTCCGCAATAGCCCATGCTGTCGATCAAGAATCGGCGACTCAGGCGGAGGCTCGTGAAACCACAGTGGCGCACCTGAAAACCAAGGCGAAAGCAGATCCGTCATCGCAGGATAGAGCGGCTGCTGCCCCTGCCGCGAAGACGCTTGCCGTACGCAACGGCGTTGTCAAGAAATCCGATCTCTATAGCTCAATCTGGGCATCGTGCGACGAACTGCGCGGTGGCATGGATGCCAGCCAATACAAGGACTACGTCCTGTTCATGCTGTTCATCAAGTACATCAGCGATAAGTACGGCAACAGTGATGACTTCGCCCCGCCGGTGGTTATCCCGCCCGGTGCATCATTCAAGGACATGGTGGCGCTCAAAGGTGATCCGGAAATCGGCGACAGGATCAACAAACAGGTTATTCGCGAACTGGTCGAAAAAACAGCAAACTGGCCTATAGCGACTTCCCTGACTTCAACGACCCCAACAAGCTCGGCGAAGGCCCAGCCATGGTCGAACGGCTGGGCAACCTGATCGCCATCTTCGAAAAGCCCGAGCTGAACTTCGCCAACAACCGCGCTGACAACGACGACCTGCTCGGCGATGCCTACGAATACCTGATGCGCCACTTCGCGCAGGATTCGGGCAAGAGCAAGGGCCAGTTCTACACGCCGTCCGAAGTCAGCAGCGTCATCGCCCAGGTGATCGGCATCTCGCGCACCAACACTCGGGCCTCCACCACCGCCTACGACCCAACCTGCGGGTCGGGCTCGCTGCTGCTGAAAGTGGCCGCCGAGGCGGGCCGACAGATCACCCTGGAAGGGCAGGAAAAGGACGTGACCACCGCCGGTCTGGCGCGGATGAACATGATCCTGCACGACTTCCCCAGTGCCACTATCCTCAGCGGCGACACGCTGGTGAACCCCAAGTTCAAGGATGTCGACCGCTCAGGCAAGGAACAATTGCGCGCCTACGACTACGTGGTTGCCAATCCGCCGTTCTCCGACAAGAAGTGGTCCACCGGTCTGAACCCGACCAACGACCCCTACCAACGCTTCACCTGGGGCGAACCGCCCGCCAAGCAAGGCGACTACGCCTATCTGTTGCACGTCATCCGCAGCATGAAGGCTACCACCGGCAAGGGCGCGGTCATTCTGCCGCACGGCGTGTTGTTCCGTGGCAATGCGGAGGCCCATATCCGCAGGCAACTGGTGCGCTCTGGCATGCTCAAGGGCATCATCGGCCTGCCTGCCAACCTGTTCTACGGTACCGGCATCCCCGCCTGCATTCTGGTGCTGGACAAGGAAAACGCCAGCGCCCGCAAGGGCATCTTCATGATCGACGCCAGCAAAGGCTTCATCAAGGACGGCCCCAAGAACCGCCTGCGCGAGCAGGACATCCACCGCATCGTCGATGCCTTTCGCCGCAGCGCGGACGAGCCGCGCTATGCCCGCATGGTGCCGCTGGACGAAATCGCCAGCAAGAAGAACGACTACAACCTCAACCTGCCGCGCTACATCGACAGCAGTGAGCCGGAAGACCTGCACGACATTAATGCCCACCTCAACGGCGGCATCCCCGAGCGCGACATTGATGCCTTCGCCGCCGATTGGCAGGAAATGCCTGCCCTGCGCCAGGCGTTGTTCGAGGCCGAGCGTCCCGGTTATGCGCGGCTGCGCCAGCCGATGGCCGAAGTGCGTTCCATCATCCTCGCTCACCCGCAGTTCCAGCAATTCCGTAGCAAGGTCGAAACGCTGTTCGACAAATGGCGGCAAGCCGTCATGCCGCTGCTCACCGGCATCCAACCCGGCGACAAACCCAAGGCGCTGATTGCACAGGTTTCCGAAACTCTGCTCACCACCTTCCACGCTGCACCGCTGCTCGACCCCTATGATATTTACCAGCACTTGATGGACTACTGGGCCGAGACCATGCAGGACGACGCCTATCTGATCGCCGCCGATGGATGGGTGGCGCTGCCCCGGCGCATTGTGGAAACCGACAAGAAGGGCAAGACCAAGGACAAAGGCTGGACTTGCGACCTGCTGCCCAAGCCCTACATCGTCGCCCGTTATTTTGCCGACGAGCAGGCGGAACTGGACGCGAAACAGGCCGAGCTTGAAAGCATTGCCAGCCAGATCGCCGAACTGGAAGAAGAGCACAGCGGCGAGAATGGCGCGTTCTCCGGCTTTGACAAGATCAATGCCGCTCAGGTCAAAGACTGCATCGCTGAAATTGGTGATGACCCCGACAGCGCTGACGAACGCACCGTGCTCAAGCAATGGCAGCAGCTCAGCGCCCGCGAAGCCGCGCTGAGGAAAACCGTCAAAACGCTGGAGGCGGAACTCGACCGGAAAGCCCACGACCACTACGCCACCCTCAGCGAAGCTGAGGTCAAAACGCTGGTGGTTGAAGATAAATGGCTGGCCTACCTACAAACCGATGTGCAGCAGGAGTTGAATCACATCTCGCAAACCCTGGCCCAGCGCATCCGTGAACTGGCCGAACGCTACGACACCCCGCTGCCCAAGCTGGAAGGTTATGTGGTTGCCCTCAGTGCTAAGGTGGAAGCGCACCTGAAATGGATGGGGGCGGTATGGGTATGGAAGTGAAGCTGGGGTACAAGCAGACGGAAGTGGGGGTGATCCCGGAAGACTGGGACGTGAAGCCCTTACATGCGCTGGCTAATATTCGCTCAGGCCTTGCAAAGAACTCAAACACGACTGTATCTGATCCAATTCGTGTTCATTATCTTCGTGTGGCGAATGTCCAAGATGGTTTCTTAGACCTCACGAGCATGAGCCAAATAGAAGTCTCACGCAGTGATCTCAACCGTTTTTCCGTTCTTCCAGGTGACGTTCTCATGAACGAGGGTGGAGATCTGGATAAATTAGGGAGAGGTTCCATTTGGCGTGGCGAGCTTCAGCCATGCATCCATCAAAACCATGTATTTGTGGTGCGTTGTGGTTCGTTCGTTTCCCCGGAATATCTCACCCTCTGGTCTTCTGGAACCAAGGCAAGGCGGTACTTCCTTATTGCAGGAAAGCAAACAACAAACCTTGCCTCAATAAACAAAACATCTTTAGGAGAGCTTCCCGTTGTTCTTCCGACGCAGGACGAGCAACGCGCCATCGCCACCACCCTCAGCGACATGGACGCGCTGCTGGACGGACTGGATCGCCTGATCACCAAAAAGCGCGCCATCAAACAGGCCACCGTGCAGCAACTCCTCACCGGCCAAACCCGCCTGCCGGGGTTCAGTGGCGAGTGGGAGGTGAAGACGCTCGGTGATGTATTTTCAATTTCGGCTGGCAAGAGTAAGAGCGCATTTATTGCTCCTGCTGGAGATTATTGGATTGTAGATATGGGGTCTGTTTCTGTTGAAGGTCAACTTGTCGTATCGAAGACGACAAATTTTTGTGGCGATTTTTTGAAGCAGGGTGATCTCGTAATGCCAAAGGATGATATTGGTGGTGGCAACATCATTGGCAAGGTGGGTTTTATCGACGCCGATCATAAATATGTTCTTGGCGATCATGTCTACTGCCTAGATGCAAAAAAAGGGGATCCGCGATTCCTTGCTTACGTCATCAATTCTTCCCCTATAAACTGGGCGATCCGCAAAAAGGTTATTGGGTCGGCACAGCTTGGTCTTGGTCGCCGCAGCGTTGAGGAACAAGAGATTCCATTCCCTGATCTGACTGAGCAAACTGCTATCGCCAATATCCTCAGAGACATGGACACCGAGATTGCCGCCATCGAAGCCCGCCGCACCAAGACCCGTGCCCTCAAACAGGCCATGATGCAGGAACTTCTGACGGGCAGAACGCGGCTGGTAACGCCTGATGTCAAACCGGCTGGCGAGGTGGCGGCGCAAGTGGAAGGACGCAAGGCGAACGTCCATTTCCTGAGAAGCGTGCTGGCAGCCGAAATCATCGACCAGTTGCACGACCAACCGACCTTCGGTCACGTCAAGTTCGAGAAGATGATGTTCCTTGCCGAACACCTGTGTCAGGTGGATACAGGCTCTACCTACCACCGCAAGGCCGCTGGCCCATATGACAACCGGGCACTTCGCTCCATAGACAGCCAGTTGCAGAAGCAGCAATGGTTCGAAGCGCGCAAGCAAGACGGGCGTTACCAGTATGTGCCACTGCCGAAGCGTGGCGGTCACAAGCCCTACTTCGAGCGGCATTTCTCCGGGATCATTGATACCCTTGAGAAGATTCTGGGCACCTTCAAAACTGCCAAAACGGAGCAGTGCGAAATCGTCGCCACCTTGCTAGCGGCCTGGAGCGATTTGCTGCGTGAGAAAGGAACCGTCTCCGATGAAATGATCGTGCACGAGGTGCGGCACAATTGGCACGACGCAAAGCAACGGATACCTGAGGATCGCTGGTTGGCGGCTCTTGACTGGATGCGAAAGAAAGGTTTTGTGCCGAAGGGAGCGACATTGCCATGACTGACAGGCCCGCCTCACTAATTCCAGCCCCGCACGGCTACGCCGCCTGGCTGACCGACCTGAAGGGGCGCATTCACACTGCGCAGCAGCGTGCGGCGCTGGCGGTCAATCGGGAACTGGTGGAGCTGTACTGGCAGATTGGCCGCGACATTCTTGTGCGGCAGGCCGAGCAGGGTTGGGGCGCGAAGGTGATCGAGCGGCTGGCGCATGATCTACGCACCGCCTTCCCGGAGATGAAAGGTTTCTCGCCGCGCAACCTCAAGTACATGCGGGCGTTTGCTGAGGCCTGGCCGGACGGCGAAATTGTGCAGCAGGCTGCTGCACAATTGCCCTGGGGTCACAACTTGGTATTGCTGGATCGCCTGAAAGCGCCCACGGAACGCCTGGCCTATGCCCGTGCGGCCATTGAGCACGGCTGGTCACGCAACGTGCTGAATATCCACATCGAAACCCGCCTGCTGGAGCGTACTGGCAAGGCTGTCACCAATTTCGATCAGCGTCTCCCTGCACCGCAGTCCGACCTAGCCATCGAGTCGCTGAAAGATCCGTACCGCTTCGATTTTCTCGGCCTGGGCGAGGAAGCACAGGAACGCGAGATCGAAAACGCGCTGGTGCAGCACGTCACCGATTTCCTGTTGGAACTGGGCGCGGGCTTCGCTTTCGTTGGCCGACAGGTGTTGCTGGACGTAGGTGGCGAGGAGTTCTTCATCGACCTGTTGTTCTACCACCTCAAGCTGCGCTGCTACGTGGTGATCGAACTGAAGGCGGGCAAGTTCAAGCCCGAACACCTGGGGCAATTGGGCTTTTACCTGACGGCGGTGGATCGGCAGGTGAAGCACGCGCAGGACAATCCGAGCATTGGCCTGCTGCTGTGCAAGAGCAAGAACAAGGTGGTGGCCGAATACGCCCTGGGCGACAAGTCACAGCCGATGGGCATTGCCGAATACAAGTTGGTGGAATCCCTGCCGCAAGAGCTGCAAACCAGCCTGCCGACGATCGAACAGATCGAGCGGGAATTGGGCAAGCCTATGGATGACGGCACCGAGGAATGATGCGATGACCCAACCCATGCCGCGCTCCGAGCGCAACAGCCAAAACCGCGTGGCGCGGTTGTTCACCACCCCAGTGGCCGATGGCGGCCTGGGCTACGAACACCTGGGCAACTGGAGCAAGCGCGATCACAACCGCGCCATCGAAACCGAACTGCTACGCGTCAATCTGGCCGCTCGCGGATACTCGCCCGCTCACATCAACGCAGCCTTGCAGAAGCTGGAAGTCGCGGTGGATGTCACGGGCATCACGCCCTATCAGGCCAATCTGCGCACCTACCTGCTACTTCGCTATGGTGTGCCGGTGCAGATCGCGGCGGGTCAATCGCATGAGACAGTGCAGTTGATCGACTGGGCGCAGCCCGAGCGCAATCACTTCGCGCTGGCTGAGGAAGTGAGGCTACGAGGCGGGAGCACTCGTCGGCCGGACATCGTTCTGTACATCAATGGCCTGGCGGTGGCGGTGATCGAGCTCAAGCGCAGCTCCGTCGATGTGGGCGATGGTATCCGCCAGCTATGCAGCAATCAGGAAGAAGCCTTCAATCAGGGCTTCTTCAGCACCGTGCAGTTGCTGCTGGCAGGCAGCGATGCGCAAGGTCTGCGCTACGGTACCACTGGCACACCGGAACAGTTCTTCGTGCAGTGGAAGGACGAACAGCCGTCAGCCACGGCAATGGCGGGCGCGTTGCTGGATCGCCCGTTGGTTCAGCTGTGCGAGAAGGCCCGACTGCTGGATTTGATCCGCAACTTCGTGATCTTCGATGCGGGTTTCAAGAAGGTGCCTCGGCAGCACCAGTACCAGGGCATCAAGGCCGCACAGGAGCGCATCGCCAAACGCGAGGGGGGCGTGATCTGGCACACCCAGGGCAGCGGCAAGAGCATCCTGATGGTGTTGTTGGCCAAGTGGTTGCTGGAGCATGATCCGCAGGCGCGGGTGCTGGTAGTGACCGACCGCGATGAACTGGACAAGCAGATCGAAGGCGTGATGCGCAATGCCGGGGTGATCGGCGAGCGATCGGCTCGCCCTCGCATCACTTCACGCGCAGACTTCGTGCAAAAACTCGGTGCCACCACGCCGCGCTTATTGTGCGCGCTGATCCACAAGTTCGATGCGGCCGATCTCAAGGGCTCGCCACCGCCTATCCATGGGCGTTTCTACGTGTTCGTGGACGAGTGCCACCGTACCCAGGGCGGCAACATGAACAAGCAGATGAAGCGCTGGCTGACCGATGCCATCTTCATCGGCTTTACCGGCACGCCGCTGTTGCGTAAGGACAGGCAAACGACCCGCGATGTGTTCGGCACCTATATCCACACCTACAAGTTCCACGAAGCCGTGGCCGACAAGGTGGTGCTGGACCTGAAGTACGAGGCACGTGATGTGCCGCAGCGGCTGACCTCAGGCAAGGCCATTGATGCCTGGTTCGAGAAAAAAACGCGCGGACTGAACAACTTCCAGAAATCCATTCTGCGCAAGCGCTGGGCCACGATGGAAGAACTGATGAGCGCTAAGGAGCGCAAGGATCGCATCGTTGCCAATATCATCGAGGACTTCAGCCTTAAGCCTCGCCTGGATAATGATCGCGGCACGGCGATTCTGGTGGCGGCTTCGATCTACGATGCCTGCCATTACTTCCGGCTGTTTCGGAACACGCATTTCGGCACCCATGTGGGCATCATCACGTCGTATGAACCCAACCCGGCAGCCATCTCGAAGGAATCTGCTGGCAGCGACGAACGCTACAAGTACGACACGTACAAGCAGCATGTGCTGCGTGCCGGCCAGACCACCAAACAGTACGAAGATGACACCAAGCGCCGCTTCATCGAGGAACCGGCCAACATGAAGCTGCTGATCGTGGTCAGCAAGCTGCTCACCGGCTTTGATGCGCCCAGTTGCACCTACGTCTACCTGGACAATGAACTGCACGACCATAACCTCTTTCAGGCCATCTGCCGGACCAACCGGCTCGACGGTGACGACAAGGACTATGGCCATATCGTCGATTACAAGGAGCTGTTTGGTGACGTGCAACAGGCCATTGCGGTGTACAGCTCGGAAGAGTTGGACATCGATGCGGGCAATGGCGGCGACAACAACGTTCATCTGAAAAATTGGCTGGAGGAAGGTCGCAAGCAACTGGACGAAGCCCGCGAAGCGCTGCATTACCTGTGCGAGCCGGTGCCGCAGCCGCGTGAAGTTGAGCAGTTCATCCACTATTTCTGCGGCCGCGCCGGTGATCCAGAAGCATTGTTGGAAAGCGAGGCACTGCGCATTGCCTTTTACAAAGCGGTGGCGATTTATCTGCGAGCCTTTGCTGCCATCGCGCAAAATCTGGCTGAGGCGGGTTATTCAGACGCGGAAGCAGATACGTTGCGGCGCGAGGTCATCTTTTATGCCGATGTGCGTGGCTACATCAAAAACGCAAGCGGTGAAGAACTGGACATCAAGCCCTACGAGGCCGACATGCGCCACCTCATCAACACCTATATCCAGGCCGAGCCAGCACAGGTCTTGGGTGAGCTGGCCGAACTGTCTCTTACCGAGTTGATCATCGAGACCGGCATACACGACGCCATCGCCAAGAAGCTCAATGAGAAGGGCAAGCTGTCGAAGAATGCCATTGCGGAAACCATCATCAACAACGTCCGCAAGACCATCATTCGTGATCGCCTGACCGATCCACGGTTTTACGAACAGATGTCCAAGCTGCTCGATGACCTGATCCAGCAAAGCCGTGAAGGCTCCGAGGCTTATGAAGCATTCCTGAGCAAGGCGGAAGACATCCTGAAGAGGCACCGCGCGAAACAGCACGGCCTTGATGAGCCTGCCATGCTGCATGGCAATGCACGTGCGCTGGTTATTTATCGCAATCTGCCTGACATCATTTCGGGCGATCTGCTTCCCGATACGGATGCTGTGGTGAAAGAGCCACAGGCCGAATACGGAGACCCGCTGGCTTTGCTGGCGCTGAAAATCGATCGAGTGATGCGTGAAGAAGCCCCGGCCGGATGGCGTGGCGACGAGGCCAAGGAGCGCATCGTGCAGAATTTCCTGCACCCGTTGACCGGACGCAACCGTGAGGTCACGCTCAATCTATTCGGTTTTCTGAGAGATCAGGGGGGCTACTGATGGCGCAGACGCACATACGTCTGGGAGAGCTGGACATCGCCGTCACGTTCAAGACCGTGAAGAATGTCCATCTTTCCGTGCATCCGCCCCAGGGGGCGGTGACGCTGGTGGCCCCGATGGGCACGCGACTGGAAGTGGCGCGTGCTTATGCTGTTTCCAAACTGCGTTGGATTCGCCAGCAACAGGCGCAGTTACAGGCGCAGCCCCGCGAAACACTTCGCCAGTTCGTTACCAGGGAAAGTCATTACGTTTGGGGACGCCGCTATCTGCTCTCGGTGCTGGAGCGCGATGCCCCGCCTGTGGTGAAGATGGATCACCGGCGCATCACCTTGTCTGTACGCCCCGGCTCAGATGCAGCCAAGCGCGAAGCCATCTATCAACGATGGCAACGCGGTTTGCTACACCAGGCCATTGCGCCCCTGATCGAATACTGGGAGCCACGTATCGGTGTGAAGGTCAATGGCTACTTCCTGCAACGTATGAAGACCAAATGGGGTAGCTGCAATCATCGCCAGGCTCATATTCGGCTCAACACGGAACTGGCCAAGAAGCCTCGTGACTTGCTTGAGTATGTGATCGTTCATGAAATGATCCATCTGATCGAACCTACGCACAGTGAGCGGTTCATATTGTTGCTGGCCCAACACTATCCTGCCTGGCGGGATGCTCGTGCAGAACTGAATGCGCTGCCGCTGGGACAGACTGTTTGAAGCCAGGTCGCGCATCATGGATGGGGCAGGCCTTTGGTATCAACGGCCTGCCCAATCCATTTAGAACCTCGCCTGCAAGCTCAACGTCACCCGCCGCGGCTCGCCGTAGATCAAGCCGTTATAGAACCCATACTGCCGATAGTACGTCTTGTCGAACAGATTGCTGACGTTCAGCATGGCCGACAGATGGCGGTTGATGTCGTAGCGCGCCATCGCGTTGAACAGCGCATAGCCCTTCAGGGGAATCGGCGAGTCGTCGAAGCCGCCGCGGCCGTCCGGCCGGCCAGGGTAGGGCTCGGACACCGTCTTGCCTTGCCAGGTCAGGCCGCCGCCGATGGTCAGCCCGCGCAGCATTCCCTGCAGCCGGTAGGTGGTGTTCAGCCGCAGCAGATGGCGCGGGTCGGGGCGCTCGGCGGTGTCGGTGTTGCCGACGTCCAGATAGGTGTAGCCCAGATAGACGTTCCAGGCGGCCGTCACGGCGCCGGCGATTTCGGCGTCGACGCCCTTGACGATGACGCCGGTGCCCGTCCGGTAGGCCTGGTCGCCATCGGGCGTCAACCTGTCGCCGTCTTTCAGGGCGACATTCTTCTGCAGGCCGCGGAACGCCGACACGGCGGCATTGAGCGCGCCATTGAACCATTCGCCCTTGATGCCGGCCTCGTAGCTGGCGCCCGTGATGGGCTTGAGGGCGTCGCCGCTTTCGTTCTTGCTGGTCTGCGGCGTGAATATGTCGGTGTAGCTGGCGTAGACCGAGTAGTTGGGCGTCAACCCGTAGACCAGGCCGTAGTAGGGCGTCCAGGCGTGGGCGGCGTTTTCGCCGGTGCGCGCGCCGCGGACACCCGCCGCGTTGTAGTTGTCGCTGTGAATCTGGTAGGCGCTGCGGCGCAGCCCGGTGATCAGGGTCAGGTCGTCGGCGAGTTCGAAGCGGCCCGCGACGTAGCCGCCATAGAGCGTTGTCCGGGTGACGCGGCGGGCATCGGTGCGAAACGCGCGGATGTTGCCGTATTCGTCGCCGCGCCAGGCGCGCCAGTCCGCGACGGGCAGCTCGGTGCGGTATTGGCAGCGGCCCCGGAAGCCGGCGATGCCGTCGATGCTGCAGTTGCTGCTGTTGAAGGTCCAGGACGGTTCGTCCATGCGCGAGCCGTTCAGGCCGACGAGCAGTTCGTGCCGGCGTCCGAACAGTTCCAGGGGGCCCGAGAGATCCAGCGAGAACGCGTCGGTTTCACCTTCCGTCTCCGAATGGATGGCATTGAGGTAGGCGCCGCTGCCGTCCTGGTTCCAATGGGGCCAGCGGACCCTGCCGTTGTTGACCTTGACCGCGCCCTTGTTGTTCAGATCCGCGCGCGAGGTGTGGGCATAGTCGGCGCGCAGCTTCCAGTCGTTATCGAAGCGGTGGTCGAGCGAGGCGAACAGCGTCTTCGCTTCCATGTCGGTCTTGCTCCAGTCCGCCGCCAGGTTGACGTTGCGGCGGAAATGGGTCGGCGATCCGTCCGCGAACCAGGCGGGCACGTTGGCGCCCCAGGAGGCGCCGTGGAATATGCTGTGTTCGTACTGGAAGCCCAGGCCCACCTGCGTGCGGGCTGTCACATCCATGGCGATGCTGGCCAGGAATCCCTGCCGTTCGATGCTGGAGTGGTCGCGGAACACGTCGGAGTTCTCGCCGCTGAATACCAGGCGCGAGCGCACGCGGCCGTCCGCGGCCAGCGGGATGTTGATGTCGCCGACGGCATTCTTCTTGTTCCAGCTTCCGGTGCGCAGGGTCAGGCTCGCGCCGAGCTCGCGACCGGGCCGCTTGCGCACCAGGTCGACGGTGGCGGAGGGGTCGCCGGTGCCGCCCAACAAGCCGTTCGCGCCCCGCACGATGCTGACGCGGTCGTAGAGATCCATGTTGATCGCGCCGCTGCCGCCGTTGTTGAACGAGGCCCCGCCGATGACCGACAGGCCATCGACCTTGTAGTTGGTGATGTCGAATCCGCGGGAGCGATAGGTGGTGCGCCCGCCGTTGTCCAGTTCGACGAAAGTGATGCCCGTGGTGCTGCCCAGCACGTCGCCGATGGACTGCATGCCCTGGTCGTCCATCTGCTGGCGGGTCACCACCGACACGGACTGGGGCGTTTCCCTGGGGCTGAGCGTCAGGCCGGTGGAGGCGCGGGTCGCGGGCACGGTATAGGCGCGTGTCGCCTCGGTGGATTCGTCTGCCTGGCCGCTCACTTCAATGGCCGGCAGCGTGGCGGGGCCGGGCGATGCGGTGCCGGCGCCATCCGGCTGTCGCGCCTGGAGGGGGGCGGACGCGGAGGCCAGGGCAAGCGTGATCAGGCCAAGCAGTACGGACGAGCCCGACGAGTGGTGGTGCATGACAATCCATCCCTGTTCATATTGGAAAAGAAGCGCCATTGATTTGCATTTTTATTTATCTAAATGGCTGCCAGGGAATATGCCGGAAGTCGGCCGGGTTGGCCCACGCAATGCGCAATGGGCCGGCAAAAGAAGACTTGTTTAAGGGGGGGCGAACCCGTGTTAACGGGATCCGGCTGTGTGATTGCGCGGCGCGCGGGGCTTCATCGCCATGCCGACGCATCGGCATGGGGTGCGAATGCCTGCCAGGGTTCCAGCAGCCAGCCCTGTTGCGTGGCCCGAAGCCTGTCCGTGAGCGCCAGGTTGTCCAGGAACGCCTCGTCGTGCGACACCACGACCAGCGCGCCCGCATAGCCGCGCAGCAGGCTTTCCAGGGCGAGCAGGGAGGGCAGGTCGAGGTGATTGCCCGGTTCGTCCAGCAGCAACAGGCGCGGCGGCGGATCGGCGTAGAGCGCGCACGCCAGCGCCGCCTTCAGGCGTTCGCCGCCACTGAGCGAGCCGCTGGGCGCCAGGATCTTGCGCGCATCCAGGCCGAGGTGGGCCAGGCGTGTGCGCAGTTCGCCTTCGTCCAGGTTGGGATTGGCGGCTCGCAGTTGTTCGAGCACGGGCCGCTCCGAGGCCAGGCCGGCCAGCCGCTGGTCGAGATAGACGCTTTCGGGCGCCGCCGTCCTCTCGCCCGACAGGGGCGCAAGCTGGCCCGCCAGCACCTTCAGCAAGGTCGATTTGCCGCAGCCATTCGGGCCGGTGACCGCCACGCGTTGCTGGCCGCCCAGCAGCAGGCTGACATGGCGGGTGGCCGCCGCGATGAACGGCAGCGTGACGTCGTCCAGTTGCGCCACGCGCCGCTGCGCCGCCTGCGCGACGGGCAGGGCGTGCAGCGAGATCGCTGCGTCCTTTTCGACTTGCGCCGCGGCCTCGCGCACGGACTGCGCCAAGCGTTCGTGGGCGGCTGCGTGTTGCTGCTTCAGTCTGCCGGCCGAATCCTCGCTGCGGCCCTTTTGCCGGTCGAGCAGGATCCTGGCCTGGTTGGCCTGTTTGCCGTGCCGCTGGCCGCGCGCCTGCCGGCGCTCCTGCCGTTCGCGCTGGGCCTGCATCGCCTGTGCTTCGCGCCGGCGTTCGAGCTTGCGGTGTTCCAGCCGCTCCAGCGCATTGGCGCGTTCCTGCGCCTTGCTGGCGGCATAGGCGCTGTAGTTGCCGCCGTAGCCGCGCAGGCCCAGCGATGACAACTCCACGATGCGCGCCAGGGTGTCGAGCAGTTGCCGGTCATGGCTGACGACCAGCAGGCCGCGCGGCCAATGGCGCAGATGTTCGATCAGCGCCTCGCGGTTGCGGCGGTCCAGGTGGTTGGTGGGCTCGTCCAGGATGAGGAAGTCGGCTTCGGAAAGCATGGCGCTGGCCAGCGCGACGCGCATGGCTTCGCCGCCGCTGAGGCTGCTGGCGAGCGTCGCGGCGTCGAGATGGCCCAGGCCGTCGCGTTCCAGCGCGTGATGCAGGCGTTGGCGGATGTCCCAACGGTCGCCGACGCATTCGAAGTCTTCCGGCGCGCTGCTGCCGGCCTCGATGCGCGTCAGCGCCTCCAGCGTGGCTTGCACGCCGGCCAGGCTGGCGACGGTGGCGCCGGCCGGCGGGGAGACCTGTTGGGCCAGGTAGAAGACGCTGCCCGAGCGCAGGCAGCGTCCGCTCGACGGCGACAATTGCCCCGCCAGGATGCGCGCGAGCACGGTCTTGCCGGCGCCGTTGCGCCCGACCAGCCCGGTGGGGCGGGTATCGAAGGTTTCGTCGAGTCCGGAAAAGAGGGGGCTGCCGTCGGGCAGCAGATACGACACGCCTTCCAGCGTGAGATAAGGAGTCGTCATGCGTGATGCTTCCAGGGATGCCAGGAACTCCCCCTGCGAACGGGGGCGGGTGGAGACTGGCCGTCATTGCGACGGCGGCATCAATGGCGCATGGGACGAATACCTCGATGTATGGGGTTCAGCGCGTCACTTTAAAAGCCTGGGATGAAATTGGCAAACGCCACCGCGGCCAGGCCCTTCCGCCTGGGACAAGCCCGCCCGGAACGACGCATGCGCCATCAGGTCGCGCAGCCGCGCCACGGGGGGGGCTGCGGCGCGCGCCGCCATGGCGGCCGTGGCAGGCGTCAGTCAGTCGGCCTTGTTTCCGCTGGCCGCGCGCAGGAAGTTTTCTTCCAGCACGTTCAGCACGCGGTTCAGCGTGTCGATGTCGGCGGCCGACAGGCCCTTGAGCGATTCGTCGAAGAAGGCCGCCCGCTTGGGCAGGGCCTCGTCGACCACGGCCTGGCCGGCCGGCGTGAGGCGGGCGTTGGTCAGGCGGTTGTCGTTCGGATCCACGGCGCGCGCGATCCAGCCGAGCTTCTGCATGGCCTGCAGCTGGCGGGTGAGCGAGGCGGGATCGAGGCGGCAGCGCTCGGCCAGGTGCTTCTGCGAGCACTGGCCGCATTCATGCAGCGCCAGCAGGATGCGCCAGCGCGGCAGCGCGTGGCCGACCCGGCCGCTGAAGGCGCTCTGCATGACGCGGTAGGTCTGGCCCATGTGCTGGATGACCTGCAGGCCCTGTTGTTGTTTGGGCAAAAGCTACTCTCCGACGCTGGCGGGCTCCGGCTTGGAGACGCGCGCCAATTGCACCAGGGGGACGCGCCGCACGCACCACAGCGCCAGCACCGCGACCGCCAGGGCGATGAGCTGCCCCTCGTGGATGGCGCCGACCAGCGCCACCCGCGCGATCTCGATCAGCGACGTTCCATCCTGGCCTTGATGCGCCAATTGTGCCAGGAACTGCGTCTGGGCCTGGGGATTGACCAGCATCTGCGGGTCGTCCAGCTGCGGCAGCCAGCGTGCCGAGGCCCCGCGCAGCGTCGATTCGACGCCGCTGAAATAGCTGTGGTTGACCATGGTGCCGACCACGGCGGTGCCGAGCATGCCGCCGATCATGCGCAGCGATTGCAGCAGCGCGGTGGCGATGCCCAGGTGGCTGCGGCCGGCGGTCTGCTGCGCGAACACGGTCAGGTTGGGCATGATGAAGCCCATGCCGAGGCCGGCCATCAGCATATAGGCGGCGATCAGGCCGTGCGCGGTGTAGTTGTGGGTGGTGACGATACCCAGACAGGACAGCGCCATCAGGATGAAGCCCGCGTACAGCATGCGGTTGGGGTTGCGGATGCGGGTGATGATGCGGCCGTTGATGATGCTGCCCACGGTGATGAAGACCACCATCGGCGTGATCAGCAGCCCGGCGTCCTGCGGCGACAGGCCGAAGCCGCCCTGCAGCAGCAGCGGTGCGTAGAACAGCAGCGAATACATGGTCACGCCCACCAGCAGCGCCAGTATGAATAGCATCGCCAGGCCGCGGTTGCGGAACATGTCGAACGGCAGCAGCGGATGCGGACAGCGCCGCTCCCACCAGTACAGCAGGCCGAAGGCGGCGGCGCTGCCGGCGCCCAGCAGCACGATGGTGGCGCTCAGGCCTTCCTTGGGCAGCAGCTCCACCAGCAGTTGCAGGCCGCCCAGCGCGGCGGCGATCAGCAGCGCGCCCTGCCAGTCCAGGCGCACCTTGCCGGTGGTGTGATTGCGCAGGTGCGGCAGGTAGCGCGCGACGAACCAGAGGCCGAGGATGCCGATGGGCAGGTTGACGTAGAACACCGAGCGCCAGCCGTAGTGCTCGGTCAGCGCGCCGCCCAGCGTCGGGCCGACCGCATTGGCGATGCCGAAGGCCGAACTGAGCATGACCTGCCAGCGCAGCCGCACGTGCGGGTCCGGAAACAGGTCGGGGATGGAGGCGAAGGCGGTGCCCACCAGCATGCCGCCGCCCACGCCCTGCAGGGCCCGCGCCAGCACCAGCGTGAACATGCTGTCGGCCGCGCCGCACAGCACCGAGGCCAGCGTGAACAGCACGATCGCCGCCACCACGAAGGGTTTGCGGCCATAGTAGTCGCCCAGCCGGCCGAAGATCGGCACGGTGATGACCGAGGTCAGCAGGTAGGACGTCGCCACCCACGCGTACAGCTCGAAGCCCTTGAGTTCGGCCACGATGGTGGGCAGCGCGGTGCCCACCACGGTCTGGTCGATGGCCACCATCATCATGACGAAGCACATGCCCAGCATGGCGAGCAGGGTCTGCCGGAAGGGAAGCACCTGGCCGGGCGAATAAGGGGTGCTGGGGGCGGGGGCGGGCATTGTTGGATCGATCAATGATTGATGGATCAATCATTCTAGCCCTACAATCCCCGAGACAGAAAACCGTCAGTTTCGGGCCCGGCGCGCAGGTGGGCCCGATTTGTTACGATAGCGGTATGTGCACGCTGGTGTTGCCGGCGTCTTTCAGCAGGTCTTTCCATGGCAGTTCCTTTCCGCTTGGCGTCCCGGCTCCCGGCCTGGCGCTCGCGGCGGCACGCGATCGAAGACGGACAAATCAGGAAGCCTCGCGCCGGGCGCGACGGCATAGCGCCATTCCCGCGCCGGACGCGGCGGATGGCATTCAAGGATTACCAGTCGAGGTACCGACGGGGCGGCAATGAAAACGTGGTTCAAGCGCATTCTGATAGGCCTGGTGGTGTTGGTTGTCGTGGCCGTCGTTGGCCTGGCCATCTTTCTGCTGACGTTCGACCCCAACGCGTACAAGTACAAGCTCGAAGAGCTGGTCCAGGAACGCTATCACCGCACCCTCACGATCGACGGCGAGATCGAGCTGTCGCTGTTCCCGCGCATCGGCCTGTCGGTGCAGGGCGTGTCGCTGTCCGAGGTCAATAGCACCGAGACCTTCGCTTCCATCCAAAGCACCCGTCTGGCGGTGGCCGTGTGGCCGCTGCTGTCCAACAGTTTCGTGGTGGACCACGTCGCCATCAGCGGCTTCAAGGCGCGCGTGGTGCGGGGCAAGGACGGCCAGTTCAACTTCAGCAATCTGGTGGGCGGCACCGCGCCCGTGGTGGCCACGCCCGCCAATCCCGCCGAGGCCCTCGCGGGGGCGGCGCAGACCGCCGCGCAGGCGCTGACCAGCGGCACGCTGCCGCCGTCGCGCAACAACATGCAGATCGACATTGCCGGCCTCGACCTGAAGGACGGCGAAGTGCTGCTGCAGGACGAGATGTCGGGCATGGCCGTGGCCGTGACCAAGATCAACGCCAACACCGGCCGCGTCACGTTCAACCAGCCGTTCGACGTGCGCCTGACGGCGCGCCTGGAGGGCGGCAACCCGCGCATCGACGCCAACCTGACCGGCCAGGCGCTGCTGACGCTGGACCCTTCCGCCAAGCGCTACGCGGCGCAGAAGCTGGACCTGCGCATGGACGGCAAGCTGCCTGGCGCCGAGGCCAAGAGTCTGGCGATGCGCGGCAACCTGGCGTTCAACGGCCAGAAGTCGGCGCTGGACGTGGCTGGCCTGGAAGTGGTGTTCCAGGGCGACGTGACCGACCCGGCCGCGCGCGCCACCAACGTGGACGCCAGCGTGGCCATGCCCAAGCTGTCGATCGACCCGCACAAGAGCCAGTTGCAGATCGAAAAGCTGGCGGTGCGCGCCAAGGGCGGCGTGGCCGACGGCCCGTTCGAATTCGCCGTGGACGCGCCGGCGCTGAACATTTCGCCGACACAGGCCACGGGCGAGGCCCTGACCGGCCGCGTGCGCATCAGCGGGCTGGATGCCAGCTTCGGCCTGAACGGCATCAGCGGCAACGCCACCGAACTCGATATCAAGGAAGCCAAGCTCGACAGCACCTCCAAGAAGGGCGAGCGCGTGGTCAAGCTGACCTTCGCCTCGCCGCTGTCGCTGAACCTGCTGCAGCGCCGCGGCGGCCTGGCGGGACTGCGCGGCGATGTCAACATCACCGATCCGGGCCTGCCCAAGGGCAGCCTGCAGATTCCCGTGATCGGCAGCCTCAACGTCGACCTGCTCAAGGACACGGCCAGCAGCAAGATCAACGCCGTGCTCGAAGGCGGCAAGTTCGACCTGACCGCCGACATCGCCAAGCTGAGCGATGCGCCGCAGGTGAATTTCGCGCTGGCCGTGGACACGCTGGATCTGGACAAGCTGGTGCCGCCGGCGGCCGCCGCCGCGCCCGCCAAACCGCCCGCCGACGGCAAGAAGGACGAGAACAAGCCGGCGCAGCCCGCTCCGGCCGCGCCCGTGGACGATACGATCAACCTGTCGGCGCTGGTCGGCCCCAGCGTGAACGGCACGCTCAAGGTCGGCAAGCTGGTGGTGCGCGGCCTGAAGGCCGATGACGTCGCCGCCGCGCTCAAGCTCGATCGCGGCAAGCTCGACATCTCCAGCCTGACCGCCGGCCTGTACGGCGGCAAGCTGGCCGGCGCGCTGTCGCTGGACGCGGCGCAGGGCAACCAACTGGCCACCAAGATGTCGCTGGCCGGCATCGCCATCGAGCCGCTGCTGATGGACCTGGCGCAGCGCGACGTGCTGAGCGGCACCGGCAGCCTGGCGCTGGACCTGAAGACCGCCGGCGCCAATTCCTACGCCATGAAGAGCGGCCTGGGCGGCACGCTGCAGGTGCGGTTGCGCGACGGCGCCGTCAAGGGCATCAACCTGACGCAGACGCTGCGCGAACTGAAGGCCGCGCTCAAGCCGGAGTCGCAGGACGAGACGGTGGCGGCCGACACCAGCAAGCAGACCGCGTTCTCGGAAATGGATGCCGACCTGGCCTTCACCAAGGGCGTGGCCAGCGTGAAGCGGCTGAACGTGGTGTCGCCGTTGCTGCGCGTGACGCAGGGCGAGCCGGCCACCATCGACTTCGTCAGGAGCGAGCTGGACCTGGTGGCGCGCGCCCGCGTGGTCAACCCGGCGGCCGATCCCGAAGGCAAGGAACTGATCGACCTGAAGGACGTGACCATCCCGGTGCACGTCAAGGGTCCGTTCGACAAGCCTTCCTACACGCTGCTGTGGAAGGACGCCGTCGCCGGCATCCTCAAGCGCAGCCTGGAAAACAAGCTGCGTGAAGCCGTGACCGGCAAGGGCAAGGGCGGCGCGGCGGTGGACAAGGCCCTGAAGGGCCTGCTGGGCAAATGAGCGCCGCCTTCCAGCCCATCGCACAGTGCGGCGTGACGGCGCAGGCCGAGGCCGCGCCGTATCACCGCCAATGGCTGGTGGCCAACGATTCGGGCCAATGGCTCAACCGCGAGCTGTGCCCGCGGTTGGCCGATGTGGCGGTGGAACTGCGCCTGGGCTACCTGGTGCTGCGCGCGCCGGGCATGCTGCGCATGGATATTCCGCTGGACGTGATCGAGGACGACGACAGCGTGCGCTACAGCATGAAGGTCGGCGAGCAGGTCATCGACGTGGTCGACGAAGGCGAGCTGGCCGCCGCCTGGATCTCGAATTTCGTGCAGGTGCCGTGCCGCATCCTGAAGGTGCATCCGGACACGCCTGTGTCCGTCTGGCCGGACTGAGCCCGGCGCGGGAAATCCAGGGGCGCGCCGCTGCGGGACGCGCTTGTCACCGGCAACGCCTGAAGCGGCTGCTTCAGGCCGCCGGCCTGCGTTTGTATTCGAACACGGTGTGGGCCAGCAGGCCTGCCACCAGGCCCCAGAAGGCCGAACCGATCCCCCAGAAACTGAAGCCCGACGCCGTCGCCAGCAGCGTGATGAGCGCGGCTTCGCGCCGTTGCGGGTTGGCCATGGCGGCGGCCATGCCGCCCATGATGGTGCCCAGCAGTGCGAGGCCGGCCAGCGCCGCCAGCAGCGCGGCCGGCAGCGCCTGGAAGAACACCGCCACCGCGCCGGCGACGATGCTCAGCGCGAAATAGCTGACGCCGTAGGTGGCCGCGGCGATGTAGCGCTTGGACGGTTCGGCGTGCGCTTCGGGGCCGGTGCAGATGGCCGCGCTGATCGCGCCCAGCGTGACGCTGTGGGCGCCGAACGGGGCGGCCAGCAGGCCGAGCAAGCCGGTGGCGGCGACCAGCCGCGAGGCCGGCGGACGGTAGCCGGCGGCCTGCAGGATGGCCAGGCCGGGCAGGTTCTGCGAGGCCATCGCCACAACGAACAGCGGCACGCCCAGGCTGATCGCGGCCTGCATGCTGAAGACGGGCGTGGTCCAGACGAACTCGGTCAGGTGCCAGTCGAGCTGGTCGACCCGCATCAGGCCCAGGCCGGCCGCCATGGCGACCGCCACGGCCATCACCACCAGCACCGCGTAGCGCGGCGCCCAGCGTCGGCACACCAGGTAGGCGGCGCACATGGCCAGCACCAGCGCCGGCTGCTTGCCGACATTGGTGAAGATGCCCATGCCGAAGTTGAGCAGCACGCCGGCCAGCATGGCGGCGGCGACTTCGCCGGGAATGCGGCGCAGGATGGGATCGATCCAGCCGAACAGGCCGCAGGCCAGCGTCAGCGCGGCGGCCAGCACGAAGGCGCCGATGGCTTCGGGGAACGGCACGCCGGCCAGCGCGGTGACCAGCAGGGCTGCGCCGGGCGTGGACCAGGCCATGACGATGGGCAGGCCGGTGCGCAGGCTGTAGGCCGCGCCGCCCAGGCCCAGCACCAGGCTGAGCGAACCGATCCAGGAGCCGATGCGGGCGGCGTCCAGGCCGGCGGCATGGCCGGCCTGCACCATCAGCACGGCGGTGCCGCCGAAGCTGACCAGCACGGCGACCAGGCCGGCCGCGATCGCGGAGGCGGACAGGTCGCGGCGGGCGTTGGGGCGGGTGGCGGGGGGATCGAAGACGGGTTGCGCGGTGTCGCTCATGCGGCACCGGTCAGGCGGCGGTACTTGGCCATCAGTTGTTCCTGGCCTTCATTCCATTGCGGGTGCAGCTCGATGCACTCCACCGGGCAGACCACCTTGCATTGCGGCTCGTCGTGATGGCCGACGCATTCCGTGCAGCGGTCAGGGTCGATGACGTAGTATTCCTCGCCCATGGAAATCGCGTCGTTCGGGCACTGGGGCTCGCAAACGTCGCAATTGATGCATTCTTCGGTGATGGTCAGGGCCATGATGGGGAGGCTACGGAATCCGGCAGGGATGATGCAATTGTACTGCCGGGCCCGACGGGCGCCCGGCATGCCCCTGGCGTCGACCTGCCCATCCTGGCGATCGCGGGCCGCCAAAACGCAGGGAGGGCGCGCAAGGCGCCCTCCGGGAGGGTTCGGTGAGGCGGGGAGCCGGGGCGCTCAGCCCGGCCAGGATTGCTCGCGGCGTTCCTTGGCCTTTTCCTGCAGCCAGCGTTCCACCGAGGGGAACACGAACTTGCTGACGTCGCCGCCCAGCTGGGCGATTTCGCGCACGATGGTGCCGGAGATGAACTGGTATTGATCCGACGGCGTCATGAACAGCGTTTCGACGTCGGGCAGCAGATGGCGGTTCATGCCGGCCATCTGGAATTCGTATTCGAAGTCGGACACGGCGCGCAGGCCGCGCACGATGACGCGCCCGCCCTGGTCGCGCACGAAGTCTTTGAGCAGGCCGCCGAAGCTCTGCACTTCCACGTTGGGATAGTGCCCCAGCACTTCGCGCGCGATGTCCACGCGCTCGTCGATGCTGAAGAAGGGCTTCTTGTTGCGGCTGTGCGCGATGCCGACGACGACTTTGTCGAAAAGCGTGGCGGCGCGGCGGACCAGGTCTTCGTGGCCTCTGGTCAGCGGGTCGAAAGTGCCGGGGTAAACAGCGATGATCATGCGAGCTCCGTACCGTTATTAGTGGTGTACACCATCCTCCGAAGCTCGGATTATTGATCTATTTGCGCAATGCAGCAAATTCCAGCAGATGGTAGTGGACCGCGCCTGCCTTGTCCTGGCGCAGGATCTCGAAGCCGTCGGGCGGTTCGATGGGGCTTTCGGCCTCGACGTAGACCAATCCGCCCTCGGCCAGGATGCCGGGCAGGATCGGCCACAGGCGCGGCAGCCAACCCTGGCCGAAGGGCGGATCCAACAGGATGAGGTCAAAGCGGGACGCATCCATTCTTTCGACGACCTGCATCGCATCGCCCACATGGATGCGTATCATGTCGGCTTTGAGCTTGTCGCGCAGTGTCCGCAGCGCGGACGCGGCAGTCTTGTCGCGTTCCACCATCTGCACATGCGCCACGCCGCGCGAGGCCGCCTCGAACCCCAGGGCGCCGCTGCCGGCGAACAGATCCAGCACCTGCTTGTCGGCGAATTCGCCGCCCCACAGGTGATTGAGCCAGTTGAACAGCGTTTCCCGCACCCGGTCGGGCGTCGGGCGGAGCGTCTCCACGTCGGGCACGACGATAGGGGTGCGCCGGTATTGGCCCCCGACGATACGAATATACTTGTTACCCATGTTTAGCCGCTTCTTCAAGAAAAAATCCCCTCCGCCCGCCGCGCCGGCCCAGCCCGCGCCGCCGCCGGAGCAGGTGGACGCCGGGATCGCGCCGCAAGCCGAGGCCGAGGTCCCCGCCCAGCCCGTCGAACCCGCCGTTCCGGCGCGCGAATTCGCGCCCGTCGCGACGCCCGAGGTGACCCTGCCGGTGCCCTCCGCCGAGGTGCCCGCGCCGGCGTCGGCCAGTGTGCCGCAACCGTCGCCGGCCGTGGTGCCGCAGCCGCAGGCCTCGGCGCCCGTGGTCGCGCCTGCCGCCACGCCCGCTTCCACACCTGCTTCCGCCGCACCCGCTTCCGCGCCCGTAGCCGCCGCGCCGGCAGTGACGCCCAGCGCTGCCGCGCCGGCCATTGCCCCGCCGCCGGTTGCTCCCGCGCCGGTGGCACCGCCGCCCGCCGTCACGCCTCCGGCGCCGGTCGCCGCTGCCCCCGCCGCCATCGCGCCGGCGCCCGCCGCGCCCGAGCCGGAAGCGGCGCCCAAGAAGGCGTCCTGGCTGTCGCGGCTCAAGCAGGGCCTGTCGCGCACCGGCCAGAGCATTGGCGGCATCTTCGTCGGCGTCAAGGTCGACGAGAACCTGTTCGAGGAACTCGAATCGGCGCTCATTATGGCCGATGCCGGCCTGGAAGCCACCGAGAAGCTGCTGACCGCGCTGCGCGCGCGGGTCAAGAAAGAGCGCATCGAGGACCCCGCCAAGGTCAAGGCCGCGCTGCGCCAGCTGCTGGCCGATCACCTGCGTCCGCTGGAGCGCGCCTTTGACCTGAAGCGCGCGCAGCCGCTGGTGGTGATGATCGCGGGCGTCAACGGCGCCGGCAAGACCACGTCCATCGGCAAACTGGCGCACACCTTCCAGCGCCAGGGCGCCAGCGTGCTGCTGGCCGCGGGCGACACTTTCCGCGCCGCCGCGCGCGAGCAACTGATCGAGTGGGGCAGCCGCAACAACGTCACCGTGATCTCGCAGGATGGCGGCGACCCGGCGGCGGTGGCGTTCGACTCTGTCAACGCCGGCCGCGCGCGCGGCATGGGCGTGGTGATGGTGGACACGGCCGGCCGCCTGCCGACCCAGCTGCACCTGATGGAAGAACTGAAGAAGATCCGCCGCGTCATCGGCAAGGCCGATCCGGCCGCGCCGCACGAGGTGCTGCTGGTGGTGGACGGCAACACCGGCCAGAACGCGCTGGCGCAGATCCGCGCGTTCGACGCGGCCATCAACCTGACGGGCCTGGTCGTGACCAAGCTGGACGGCACCGCCAAGGGCGGCACGCTGGCGGCGGTGGCGGCGGGCAGCCAGGGCGTGCGGCCGATCCCGGTTTACTGGATCGGCGTGGGCGAAAGCCTGGAAGACCTGCAGCCGTTCGTGGCCGACGAATTCGCCGGGGCCTTGCTGGCCGACTGATCCGTCCCGCTGATACCGGCACGGGCCTCGCGCCCGGCGCTGAAAACACCGCGCCCCACGTCTGCTGCATCGCAGGCGTGGGGCGCGGTGTTTGCGGCGGGCGGAAACGCAATCCGCGAAGGATCGCGCCGCCTTATTTCCAGAACGGCTTGCTGCCGGCCAGGTCGTCGAATGCCTGTTGGGCATCCACCGCCAGCTCTTCCAGGCGCGCGCTGATCCAGCCCAGCGCGAACCAGGCCTGTGGATGCGTGGCCGTACACGACTCGTAGTAGTCCTTGGCCACGGCCAGGTCGTTGATTTCGCCCAGGATGTCCTGCACCCGCGACAGCAGCTTGCGGTAGCCGCGCAGCTTGCTCGGGGGCAGCAGCGATTCGGCGAAGGCCAGGCTATAGCGCAGGCGCTTGCCGCGCTTGCGCAGCTCGTGGCGCGTGGGGATGTCGAGCGTGGCGAACTGGGTGCCCTGGTCGGCCACCTTGCTGTGCCAGCGGTGCAGGCGCCGCGCCAACTGCTTGTGCAGTTGCTGCGGATCGGGCTCGGGCGCCAGCATGGGGATGATGGTGGGCTTGACGCTGGGGCCGGCGATGCCGCCTTCCAGGCGGATGGCCGGTTCGGGCGCCGCGTCGCTGGGCATGCCGTTGGCGACGGGCAGGCCGTCGCTGGTGGGCAGCGCGGGCGGCACGTCCAGGCTCCATTCCAGCAGTTCCAGCAGCCAGGCCTGGAAGGCCTTGCCGCCGGCGATGGCGCGGGCGTCCTGTTCGGGCGGCGCGGCCTCCATCGGGATGACCGGCATGCCGGCGCGCATCAGCGCGGGCGCCACGGTTTCGTTCAGCACGTCCTGGTCGCGGTTGGCGCCGAAGGCGGCGAAGTGGGCGCGCACGCCTTGCATGATGGCCTCGGGGATCGGCCCGATCCAGCCGTCGAACAGCTTCCAGGCCGACCGCAGGCGGCGGATGCCCACGCGCAGCTGGTGCACGTGCTCGGAATTGCCGGCGCGGTACACGCCTTCGGTGTCCACTTCGGCCAGCACGGCCGCGTTGCGGGCAATCTGGTCGAGGCATTCGGCGGCGATGCGGCCCATGGCCTGCGCCGCCGTCATGTCCTCGCGCAGCTTGACGGACGCGGCGCCGCGCGGCGCCCAGAACAGGGCGATGGCCTGGGCGCGGCGGCTGTCGATGTCGTCGCCCGGGACGGCGTCGACATCGGCCAGGCGCTGCGCCAATTGCGCCAGCGCGTCGCCGCGCTCGGACTTGCTGCGCGGATCCAGCACCAGATTGTGGCGCTGCTGCCAGCCGCGCGCGACCGCGAAGATGGCGGCGGGGCGGCCCGAGACCAGTTCGAATTCCAGCTCGGAGATCGGCAGTTCCAGCGCGCCGGCGCGCAGGATGCCGGTGTCGTAGGCCAGTTCGACGGTGCCGTAGCGCGTGCGCACCTTGCGCAGCATGCGCTGCACGTCGGTTTCATAGCGCAGGCCGAGTTCGCCCTTGATGGCGGCCAGCGCGGCCTCGACCTCGGTGCCGGCGTAGACCGACAGGTCGAGCACGGGGCCCGGACGCGGGTGGTTCAGTTCGATGCGGGTGATGGCGTTGATGCCGGGCATCTTCAGCGTCTGCACCCAGTCGCGGCCTTCCTGGCGCAGGCGGATGGCGATGCGCGCGCGGGCCAGTTCACGCTCGGGCGTGTCGAAATACATCGCATGCAGGCGGATGCGCGTCGCCTCGCGTTGCTTGATCTCTCGCAGCACGGCCTGGCGCGAAGCCGTGGGCACGTGCAGTTTCAGTTCCTGTTCCGACATGGCGGCGGGTGTCCAACGGCAAAAGCCGAGATCTTAATCAAACGGGGCGGGCGGTTTGATGACCGGTCATATTTATTTCACAAACGCTCACACGGAGCATAGACGCGGTTGCGGTGCATCAACAATCATCCTCGCGTCAGGCGCCGCACATTTTCCGCTTTGATTGCGTCCGCTCAATGACCCGGGCAGGCAGAGACGCGACCGGGGCGGGCTTTCAAATTGTTAATTCCCGGGCGGGGCGTGCCTCGGCGGGCCGGACGCGCGCGGGGCGGCAGGCTGCCCCGCGCGAGACGGCCAAAAAAAACCGCCCGTTGCCGGGCGGCGCAAAGGAACGTCGGTTGCGGGCGCGTCAGAGGATGCGCTTGCGCGCCTGGGTGATGAGAATCTCGGCCAGCACCACCACCACGAAAATGGCGGCCAGCACCAGCGCGACGCGGTCCCACTGGAACAGGTTGAGGGCGGTGTCCAGCGCCATGCCGATGCCGCCGGCGCCCACCAGGCCGAGCACGGCCGATTCGCGCACGTTGATGTCCCAGCGCAGCAGCACGATGGACCAGAACGCCGGGCGGATCTGCGGCCAGTAGGCGTACCAGATCACCGAGGCCTTGCTGGCGCCGGTGGCGGTGACGGCCTCGATCGGGCCGCGCTGCGCTTCCTCGATCGCTTCGCCCACCAGCTTGCCGACGAAGCCGATGGAACGGAACGCGATGGCCAGCGTGCCGGCCAGCGCGCCGGGGCCGAAGATGGCGATGAACAGCAGCGCCCAGACCAGCGAGTTGACCGAGCGGCTCGACACCAGGACCAGGCGCGCGAGCATGTTGATGGTCTTGCTGGGCGTGAGGTTGTTGGCCGCCAAGAGGCCCACCGGCACCGCCATGACGACCGACAGGATGGTGCCGAGCGTGGCGATGTGCAGGGTCTCGATCAGCGCGTCGTGCACGCCGCCGCGATAGTGGGCCCAGTCCACCGGCCACATGCGCTGGAACAGGTCGGCCATCTGTTCCGGCGCGTCGTACAGGAACTCCGGGATGATCTCGACGCCGCGGATGGCCTGCACGATGGCGGCCACCAGCAGCAGGTAGAGGGCGAAGCGCAGCAGCCGCTGGCCCAGGCTGTAGCGGTGCCAGACGCGCGGCGCGTTGGCGGCGGGCAGGGTGGGGGCGTGCGTGTTCATTGATCCGCCTCCGCCTTGCGCGCGGCCTGGTAGGCCGCCTTCGAGGCGCTCGAACCGATGCCGCGCGCGCCGGCGAAGCGGCCCTGCAGGATGCGGTCGAAGCCCAGGTTGTCCAGGAACACGGCGCGCACGAAGCCCGCCAGGATCTCGCCCAGCATGATGATGGCGATGAGCGTCAGCAGGATGGCGCTGACGAAGTCGTAGTCGAAGCGCTGGAAGGCCGAGAACAGCGTGCCGCCCACGCCGCCGGCGCCGACGATGCCGACCATGGTCGAGTTGCGCAGGTTCGAGTCGAACTGGTAGGTGGCAAAGCCGATGAAGCGCGCGAACACCTGCGGCAGCACGCCAAAGGCGAGCACGTTGGCGAACGAGGCGCCGGTGGCGCGCACCGCTTCGACCTGCTTGAGCGAGATTTCCTC
The DNA here is from genome assembly GCF_002082135.1 of Achromobacter ruhlandii. Lineage (NCBI taxonomy): Bacteria > Pseudomonadati > Pseudomonadota > Betaproteobacteria > Burkholderiales > Alcaligenaceae > Achromobacter > Achromobacter ruhlandii. The sequence continues at coordinate 4,800,702 of NZ_CP017433.1, read as the reverse complement.
GATGGCCTCGGTGAACAGCTTGCCGATGAAGCCGATCGAGGCCACCGTCAACGCCAGGATGCCGGCCAGCGCGCCAAAGCCCACGGCCTTGACGAACAGGATGGCGACGATCACCGGGTGCAGCGCGCGGCACAGCGCCACGATCGAGCGCGCCGGCCACGAGACCCACGCCGGCATCAGGTTGCGCGCGCCCAGCAGGCCCACGGGCAGCGCGAACAGGATGCCCAGCACCGAGGCCAGCACGGCGATCTCCAGGCTTTCGGCGATGCCCTTCCACAGCGTGGCGGGCTTCTCGAAATTGGGCGGGAACATGCGCGCCAGGAAAGTCGAGGCATGGCCCATGCCGCTTTCGAAGCGGGCCCAGCTGAAGTCCAGCTGCGCGGCCGCGTAGACCGTGTACAGCACCAGCAGCAGCACGCCGGCCTTGGCGCGGCCGGACAGCGCGAAGGGACGCGGGTGGGACGAACGCGGAGTCATTACGCCAGCCAAGACTCGCCTCCGTAGATGGTCTTGAGCATGGCGGCGTCCAGGCCTTGGCCGTTGCCGTCATAGACCACGTGGCCGCCGGACATGCCGACGATGCGGCCGGCGTAGCGCCGCGCCAGTTCGACGTCATGGATGTTGACGATCACGGGGATGCCGCTGGCATCGCCCTGCGCCGCCAGCAGCTCCATGATTTCGACCGAGGTCTTGGGATCGAGCGACGAGGTCGGCTCATCGGCCAGCAGCAACTGCGGGCGCTGCATCAGGGCGCGGGCGATGCCCACGCGCTGGCGCTGGCCGCCCGACAGGGCGTCGGCGCGCTGGTCGGCAAAGCCCGCCAGGCCCACGGTATCGAGCAGTTGGTAGGCGTGCTCGATGTCCTCGGCCTCGAAGCGGCGGGTCCAGGCCTTGAAGGCGCCGGTGTAGCCCAGCCGTCCGGTCAGCAGGTTTTCCATCACGGTCAGGCGTTCGACCAGGTTGTATTCCTGGAACACCATGCCGATGCGCCGGCGCGCGCGCCGCAGCGACGCGCCACGCACCCGGGCCAGGTCGACCGCGCCATCGCCGGACTCCAGCACGATCTCGCCGCGGGTGGGCTCGATCAGCCGGTTGATGCAGCGCAGGAGCGTGCTCTTGCCGGTGCCGGAGGGGCCGATGATGGCGGTCAGGCCGCGTCCCGCGATCTGCAGGTCGATGCCGTTCAGTACCGGCCGGCCGGCCCGGTATTCCTTGACCAGGCCGGAAATGCGTAGCGACGTCGTCATGCTGATTACTTCTTGCTCTTGGCGGATTCGCGGTCGTAGGCGGCGCGGTTGAAGCTTTCGCCGCCGGATTCGGCGACCTGGCGCACGATGGCCCAGTCCTTCTGGTAGGTCACCGGGTAGAAGCGGTCGGCGCCGTCGAAGGCCTTGGACATCTCGGCCGGGAAGCGGTAGTCGTAGAAGCACTTGAGCATCTGGTCGCGGAACTTCGGCTCCAGGTCGTGCGCGTAGGCGAACGACGAGGTGGGGAATTTCTCGCTCTTGTAGATGACGCGGAAATCGGCTTCCTTGACCTGGCCGCGCTCGATCATGCGTTTGAACACGTCCGAGGCCACGGCGGCGGCGTCGTAGTCGCCCGAGTTCACGCCCATGACGGACTGGTCGTGCTTGCCCGAGAACACCACCTTGTAGTCCTTGTCGGGCGTCAGGCCTTCCTTGGGGAACAGCGCCACGGGCGCCATGTGGCCGGAGTTCGACGACGGCGCGGTGTGCGCCAGCTTCTTGCCCTTGAGGTCGGTGAGCTTCTGGTACGGGCTGTCTTTCTTGACGATGACGATCAGGTTGTAGCCCTGGAAGCCGTCGGCGTAGCCCTTGACGGCGAACGGCACCGCGCCGGCGATGTTCACGGCGAAGGCGGTGGGGCCGGTGGAGAAGCCGCCCACGTGCAGGCGGCCCGAGCGCATGGCCTCGATTTCGGCGGCGTTGCTCTGCACCTGGTAGAACACCACGCGCTTGCCGGTGCATTCGGACAGGTGCTTGGTGAACGGCTTGAAGATGTCTTCATACACCGCCGGGTCTTCCACCGGGGTGTAGGTGAACACCAGCGTCGACGGCGTCTTGAGCTTGGCTGGATCGGTGGGCGTGTCGGCCACCAGGTCCTTGTTGGCGTCGCAGTAGTTCTGGTCCAGGTCGCCCCGGTTCGGGCAGGTGTCTGCGGCGTGGGCGGTGGACGCCCCGAACGTTCCGAACACGAGCGCGGCCAGCGAGGCCGCTTGCAGGTGACGCAATGCGCGCATCGTATGTCTCCTCTTATAGGTCTGAATATGACTAGTAACTGAATTCAAACATACAAGCGCCAGGGGCACACTCGGGAAAGTCCCTGTGTTTCTTTTCGGGTTTTGTTCGTTTTGTTCGCTTTGAGTTCGCTTTTGCGCGAACCGCGCGGCGGCCACGCGAGCGGATCGGGAGATCCGTCGCGCGGCTTGCGGGTCAGGCGGGAGGAGGGAAGGTCAGGCGCGGTAGCCCAGCTTGCGCGAGATCTCGTGCGCGCAGGCCAGCAACGGACGGGCGATGGCGCCGTCCCAGGACACGTCGAACAGGCCGGTGGGGCCCAGGCTGGTCAGCGCCAGCACGATGTTGCCGGTGTTGTCGAACACGGGCACCGACAGGGCGTCGACGCCCGGCAGCGGGTTGCCCAGGGCGCGGGCCATGCCGTGCACGCGGATGTCCGCCAGTTGCGCTTCGATGTTGGCGCGGCTGGCCTTGCGCGGCGGCGGCACGCTGGCGATGACGGCGGTGTCGCCTTCCTCGCGGGCGATGTAGTGCTCGCTGACCTTGGGCGGCAGCCAGGCCGCGAACACCAGGCCAGTGGCGGTGTGCAGCATCGACATCACGGTGCCCTTGCGCATGTTCACGTGCACCGGGTAGCTGGCCTCGGTCATGTGGATCATGGTGGGGCCGTGCGAGCCCAGCACCGCGATCCCCAGCGTGTGGCCGATCTCGGATTGCAGTTTGGCGATCTCGGGCATGGCGATGCGCACCGGATCCAGCCGCTGCAGGCTGACCAGGCCCATCTGCAGCGCGAACGGCCCCAGTTCGTACTGGCCGGTGATGCTGTCCTGCTGCACCAGGCCGACGCGGATGAAGCTCACCAGGTAGGGGTGGGCCTTGGCCGAGGTCATGCCGGCGCCGGCGGCCAGATCGCGCAGGGTCAGCGGCTTGGCGGCGTCGACCAGAGCGGCCAGCAGCGGCACGCCCACTTCGATGGACTGGATGCTGCGGCGGCCGTCATTGGCGGCGGGGGCGGCGGGTTTGGGGGTGGCCACGGTGGGTGCCTCAGGCGGTGACGGCGCGGGCGGCCAGCAGGCGGTCGGCCATCTCGGTGAAGCCGGCGCCGCCGTGGAACGCGGCCACGTAGGCGGGGCGGTGCGTCAGGCGGTGCAGTTGCGACTGGATGTTGGCCACGCCGACCGAGACGGGGAAGTAGGCGAACATCGGTTCGTCGTTGGGCGAGTCGCCGATGAACAGGGTGCTGTCGAGCGCGCTGGCCACGTCGATGCCGAATTCGCGCTGGAACAGGGTGCGCGTCATGGTCAGCTTGTCGTAGTCGCCGAACCAGCCGTTGACGTGGATCGAGCTGACCTTGGCCTGGGCGCCGGCGTCTTCGAAGATGCGCACGATGCGGCCGATATCGGCCTCGGGCAGGGGCGGCACGTCCTCGCAGAAGTCGATGGCCAGGTCGGCCACGCGGTAGTCCTGGTCGCTGGCCACGGCGGCGCCGGGCACCTCGGCCAGCACCCGGTCGCGGATCGCGTCGAGCTTTTTGCGGCTGGCCTGGCGCGAGGCCGCGTCGGTCCAGTAGTGCGTGACCATGCGGCGCGCCTGGCGGTCGTAGGCGTAGTAGAACGCCCCGTTCTCGCCGACCACCGCGCGCACCGGCCACATGCGGGCGATGTGGTCGCACCAGCCGGCCGGGCGGCCGGTGATCGGCACCACCTGGATGCCGGCCTGTTCCAGGCGTTCCAGGGCGGCGTAGGCGTCGGCGGGCAGCCGGCCTTCGGTGGTCAGGGTGTCGTCGATGTCGGTGAGCACGACGCGGATCCCCGCCGCGACGGTCAAAGGCATGGCCGCAAGGGCTTGCATGGCGTTTTTCCTTGGTTTTATAGGGTGTTCTCCGGCCGAAAGTTTAACCGGATGGCCCTGTTTGGGCGGGGCGCCGCCCGCCCGGTAGGGGATATGGCGCCGGGGGCGGTAAAATCCGGGCTTTCCCGCCTGGTTTGCGTGCCCGCCATGTCCGTCCAGTTGTCCCCGTTGCCCGGCTCCGAGCCGGAATCCTTCGATATTGCCTCGGTCGCCGAGATCATCGCCGAGCTGCGCGCCGGCCGCATCGTCATCCTGGTTGACGAAGAAGACCGCGAAAATGAAGGCGACCTCGTCATGGCCGCCGAGTTCGTCACGCCAGAGGCCATTAACTTCATGGTGACCCACGGCCGCGGCCTGGTGTGCCTGACCCTGACCGAAGAACGCTGCCGCCAGCTGGATCTGCCGCTGATGGCGGCCCGCAACGGCACGCGATACGGCACCAATTTCACCCAGTCGATCGAGGCCGCCGAAGGCGTCGAGACCGGCATTTCGGCCGCCGACCGCGCCCGCACCATCCAGGTGGCGGTGGCGCGCGACGCCAAGCCGTCCGACCTGGTCCAGCCCGGCCACATCTTCCCGGTGCGCGCCGTGCCCGGCGGCGTGCTGGTGCGCGCCGGCCACACCGAGGCCGGCTGTGACCTGACCGCCATGGCCGGCCTGACCCCGGCCGCGGTGATCTGCGAAATCCTCAAGCCGGACGGCACCATGGCGCGCCTGCCCGACCTGGTGCAGTTCGCCCGCGAGCATGGCCTGAAGATCGGCACCATCGCCGACCTGATCCAATACCGCAGCGAGCACGAATCCATCGTCAAGCGCGTCGGCAAGCGCAGCATGCAGACCGCCTGGGGCACCTTCGAGGCCGTGGCCTATGAAGACGCCGCCACCGGCTCGGCCCACCTGGCGCTGGTGCATGGTACCGTGGCGCCAGACGTCGAGACCCTGGTGCGCGTGCACGAGCCGGCCTCGGTGCTGGACGTGCTGGATACCGGCGCCAGCCCGCACAGCTGGGGCGTGGCGCAGGCCCTGCAGGCCATTTCGCAGGCGCCGGCCGGCGTGCTGGTGCTGATGAACTGCCAGTCGTCCACCGAACACCTGTTCGCGCAGATCGCCGGCTGGAGCGACCCCAAGGCCAATGCCAACCCCGCCAACGCCGACCGTTTCGGCCTGCGCACCTATGGCATCGGCGCCCAGATCCTGCGCGACCTGAACGTGGGCCAGATGAAGCTGCTGGCCCGGCCGCGCAAGATGCCCAGCATGGCGGGCTTCTCGCTCACCATTACGGGTTACGATTGCGACCCTCCGAACACTCCCGCAACACACTGAAGGCCGACACATGAACCCTTACATCCTCACCCCCGACCTGAACGGCGAAGGGCTGCACATCGGCATCGTACGCGCCCGCTTCAACGAAGAGATCGGCCAGGCCGAACTCGAAGCGTGCCTGAAGGAACTGGCCGAACTCGGCGTGGACGAGCGCGACGTGATGGTCGCCACCGTGCCCGGCGCCCTGGAACTGGGCGTGGCCCTGTCGCACATGGCCGAGACGTTCGAGTTCGACGCCCTGATCGCGCTGGGCGCGGTCATCCGCGGCGAGACCTATCACTTTGAAGTGGTCAGCAATGAAATGGCCACTGCTATCACCCGCATCTCCCTCGAGACCGGCATCCCGGTCGCCAACGGCGTGCTGACCGTGGACACCGACGAGCAGGCGCAAGCCCGCGCCGCCGGCAAGGGCCGCGACTGCGCCCAGGTGGCCGTCGAAATGGCCAACCTGGTGGCGGCCCTGGAGCCCGAGGAAGAAGACGAAGACGACGAAGACGAGGACGAAGATTTTGACGACGAAGAAGACGACGACCAGCGCTGATAGCGCGGCGCAAGCCCGCGCCAACGCCCGCAGCGCGCGCCGCCGTGCGCGCGAATTCGCGCTGCAGGGCGTGTACGCGTGGCTGCTGCGCGGCGGCGAAGGCACGCAGGACGCCGGCGAGATCGACGCCCATCTGCGCGACACCGAGGACTTCTCCGAGGCCGACGCGCAGTGGTTCAAGACCTTGCTGCATGGCGTCCTGCGCGAAGCGCCCGCGCTGCGCGAGCGTTTCACGCCCTACGTCGACCGTCCGCTGGCCGAGCTGTCGCCGGTCGAGCATGGCATCCTGCTGATCGGCAGCTTCGAACTGATCCATCACGTCGAAGTGCCGTACAAGGTCGCCATCAACGAAGCCGTGGAACTGGCCAAGTCGTTCGGCGGCACCGACGGCTTCAAGTTCGTCAACGGCGTGCTCGACAAGCTGGCGGCGGACGTACGCTCGCATGAAATGAAGAAGTAGATACCCCCCGAAGCGCTGCGCGCTTCCCCCCCAGGGGGGCGCCGCTGCGGACCGGCGGAGCCGGATCCGCGCGGCCCGGGTCTGGGGAGGCCAATTTTTTTGGATCGGTCTCCTTTCTTTCGGAGCTACCTTTCCGTTCCTTTGGTGCGGGCCTCTCTTTGGAGCGATCCTTCCCTTGGAGCGTCGCTCCTGCCGGGGAGTCAATACCGGCCCTGTGCCGGACTGCGGAGTTGTCGTGGCGTCCGAATTCGATCTGATCGCGCGCTATTTCACGCGCGCCGCGCCGGCGGGGCTGTTGGGCGTGGGGGATGACTGCGCGTTGTTTCCGGTGCCGCCCGGCGAACAGGTGGCCACCAGCACGGATCTGCTGCTGGAAGGCCGGCATTTCTTTCCCGATGTCGATCCGAAGGCGCTGGGGCACAAGGCCCTGGCCGTGAACCTGTCGGACCTGGCCGCCATGGGCGCGCGGCCCATTGGTTGCGTGCTGGGGCTGGCGCTGCCGCGGCTCGATGAGGCGTGGCTGGCGGCGTTTGCCGAGGGATTCCATGCGCTGGCGCAGGTCCATGGCTGCCCGTTGATCGGCGGCGACACCACCCGCAGCGTCCATGACCTGGCCATCAGCGTGACCGTGTTCGGCGCCGTGCCGGCGGACGCCGCGCTGCGCCGCGACGGCGCGCGGGCGGATGACGATATCTGGGTGTCCGGCGAACTGGGCGCGGCCGACGTGGCCTACCGCCTGCTCGACGGGCAGTATCCGGCCGACGCGGCGCGGCTGGCCGCGACCCGCGGCGCGCTGGAGTGGCCCGAGCCGCAAGTGGCGCTGGGCCTGGCGTTGCGCGGCATCGCGCATGCCGCCATCGATATTTCCGACGGCTTGTTGCAGGACCTCGGCCACATCCTGGCGGCCAGCCGGGTGGGGGCGTTGCTGCATGAAGACCGCATGCCCGTGGCCGCCGCGCTGGCCGGCATGCCCGCTGACGTCGTGCGCCAAGCGGTGCTGGGCGGCGGCGACGTGTACCAACTCTGCTTCACCGCGCCGCCCGCCCGCCGCGACGCCGTGCGGGCGGCCGCGCAGGCGGCCGGCGTCCGCGTGACGCAAGTGGGCAATATCGTGGCCGAGCCGGGATTGGTGCTGCGGGACGCCGCCGGGCAGCCGTTGCCACGATTGCCCGCCGGCTTCGATCACTTTCCCTCGGTCTGAGAGCGCCGGCCTTGCGCCGGACGCAGGCAAACCCTGTCACAATCGCTGCCACGGTTGTTTCCTGAACGCCATCCTTCCCATCGGCCTTATCCCCGCCACTCCCGGGCCCTTATCCATGTCGTCCTCTTCCCCTCATTCCCCGTCCATGCGCGAACGCTCGCGCGCGGTCTATCCCGCGCTGTCCTGGGTGTGCCGCGATCCGGGCCGCCTGATCGCCTTCGGTTTCGGCAGCGGCCTGATCCGCCCCGCCTCGGGCACCTGGGGCACGCTGCTGGCCTGGCTCATCTGGGTCGCCGCCGCGCCGGCCGCGTCGGACCTGGCCATCGGCATCTTCCTGGCGCTGGCCTTCCTGTACGGCTGCTGGGCCTGCGACCGCGTCGGCCGCGAACTCCAGCAGCCCGATCATGTCGGAATGGTGTGGGACGAGATGGTGGCGTTCTGGCTGGTGCTGTGGCTGACGCCGGCCGGCTGGTTGTCGCAGGCGCTGGCGTTCGTGCTGTTCCGCACGTTCGACATCGTCAAGCCGCCGCCCATCAAGTTCTTCGATGCCCGCCTGAAGGGCGGTTTCGGGGTAATGTGGGACGATATCGTCGCGGCCGGATACGCCTTGCTGATCATGGCGCTGGCCGTGCGCACAGGAGTCTTGGGATGAACCAGCAACACGAAAACCCGCAGTCCAATCTGTCGGCTGAACAACTGGCGCAGGCCACCGTATACGGGCTGGCCGAGAGGCTGGGCGACACGCTGCGGCGCCTGGGGTTGGTGCTGGGCACCGCCGAATCCTGCACCGGCGGGCTGTTGGCGGGCGCCGTGACGGCGGTGGCCGGATCCAGCGAGTGGTTCGACCGTGGCTTCGTCACCTACAGCAACGACGCCAAGGTCAGCGAACTGGATGTGTCGCCGGACGCCTTGCATCACTTCGGCGCGGTCAGCGAGCCGGTGGCGCTGGAAATGGCCAACGGCGTGCTGCTGGCATCGCCGGCGGCGCAAGTGGCGGTGTCCACCACCGGCATCGCCGGTCCGGGCGGCGCCACGCCGGGCAAGCCGGTGGGCATGGTGTGCTTCGGCTTCGCGCAGCGGGTCGGCGACGGCATCAGCAGCCGCGCCGTCACCCATGTCTTCAGCGGCGACCGCGCGCAGGTGCGCCAGCAGGCGGTCGAATTCGCGCTGCGCGGGGTGCTGGAATTGCTGGGGGCGCCGGTCAACCGGCGTTGAGGAAGACCGCGCGCGCAATGGCGCGGTCCAGGGATACCGCGGGAGCCGCCTGGCCCCCGCGAGCGGCGCTCAGCGCACCGCGTTGATCGCGTCGCGCAGGCCGCGCGCGGCCTCGCCGGCGGCCTGGCGCCAGTCATCGCCGCCGCTGGCGTAGATGATGGCGCGCGACGAGTTGATCATCATGCCGCTGCGCGCGGCGTTGGCGCCGGCATTGACGGTGGCGGTGATGTCGCCGCCCTGGGCGCCGATGCCCGGCACCAGCAGCGGCACCGCGTCGCCGATGCGCTGGCGCACCGCGGCCAGCTCGTTCGGGAAGGTCGCGCCCACCACCAGGCCGCACTGGCCGTTGGCATTCCATTTGTCGGCCACCAGCCCCGCCACGTGCAGGTACAGGGGCTCGCCGTTATCCATTTTGAGGAACTGCAGGTCCGACCCGCCGGGGTTGGAGGTGCGGCACAGCACGATCACGCCGCGGTCGCGCCAAGCCAGGTAGGGCTCGACCGAGTCCAGGCCCATGTAAGGGCTGACCGTCAGCGCGTGCGCCTGGTAGCGCTCGTAGGCTTCGCGGGCGTAGTTTTCGGCGGTGGAGCCGATGTCGCCGCGCTTGGCGTCCAGCACGATGGGCAGGTCGGGATGCTTGTCGCGGATGTGCTGGCACAGCGCTTCGAGCTGGTCTTCGGCGCGGTGCGCGGCGAAGTAGGCGATCTGCGGCTTGAAGCTGCAGGCGTAGGGCGCGGTGGCGTCGACGATGTCGCGGCAGAACTGGAAGATCGCATCCGGCTTGCCCTGCAGTTCGCGCGGAAAGCGCTGCGGGTCGGGGTCGAGCCCGACTTGCAGGAGTGAGTTGCTGGTGGTCCAGGCGTGTTCGAGTCTTTGGAGGAAATTCATGGGGGAGTTCAGTGCAGTTTGACCCGGGGGCGCGTGCGCCGCATGAGCAGGCGGGCCAGGGCCAGGGAGGCGGTGCGTGAGATGCCCAGCACCGCTTTGTGGTGCATCAGGTGCAGGCTCATGTACATCAGGCGCGCCAGTGTACCGCTTACGAACAGTCCGCGTCCGGCCAGCTTGCCCATCAGGCTGCCCACGCCGGCGTCCTGGCCCAGCGAGACCAGCGAGCCGTGGTCTTCGTAGACATAGGGGGCGGTGGGCTCGGCCGCGCGGCGCAGGCGCGCGGTGAGTTTCTTGCACAGGTAGTCGGCCTGCTGGTGCGCGGCCTGGGCGCGCGCCGGCACGGTGCGGCCGTCGCGCCAGGGCGCGGCGCAGCAGTCGCCCAGCGCCAGGATGTGCGGATCGGCGGTTTCGAGCCGTTCGTTGACCTCGACCTGGCCCAGCTTGTTCAGCGGCAGGTCCAGCTCGGCCAGCAGGGCCGGGCCCTTGATGCCGGCGGCCCACATGCACAGCCGCGCGGGGAATTCGCGGCCATCGGCGGTCTTGACCGAATCGGCCGTGACTTCCGAGACCCGGCAGGCGGTTTCGACGCGGATGCCGAGCTCGGTGAGCCGCGCGGTGGCGGCGGTGGAGATCTTCTCGGGCAGCGCCGACAGGATGCGCGGCGCGCCCTCGACCAGCGTGATCGCCAGATCGCGCTCGGCGCGGAAATTCGGCAGGCCGTAGGCGCTGACCACGTGGCTGGCCTCGACCAGTTCCACCGCCAGCTCGACGCCGGTGGCGCCGCCGCCGACGATCACCAGGTCCAGCCGCGCCGACGGGTCGCGCACCTTGGCCTGGTCGACCAGCGCCATGGCCTTGAGCATGGTCAGGCGGAACTGCTCGGCGTTCTCGGTGGTGTCGAGCGTGACGGCGTGCTCGGCCGCGCCCGGGGTATTGAAGAAGTTGGAGGTGCTGCCCAGCGCCAGCGCCAGCGTGTCGTAGGCCAGTTCGCGGCGCGGCAGCACTTCCTGGCCCTGGCTGTCGGCCACGGCGTCCACGGTGACTTGGCGGCGCTCGCGGTCGACGCCGACCAGTTGGCCCTGCGCGAAGGAAAACCCGTTCAGGTGGGCCAGCATCAGGTAGGACAGGCCTTCCTGGTGGATGTCCAACGTGCCCGCCGCCGCTTCATGCAGCGACGGCTTCCAGATGTGGAACGGCCGGCTGTCGACCAGGGTGACGTGCTGGCGGCCGTGGATGCGGCCGAGCTTGGCGGCCAGTTCAAGGCCGCCGGCACCCCCGCCGACGATGACGATACGTTCCGAGGTGGCTGGCGTCGAATTGGGCATCATGGCTCCCAGTATAGAGGCGCGGGCCCCTGGACGGGCAAGCCTCGCGCCGGGATTCAGTGCATCACGAAGCGACTGACCGCCACGCCCACCCAGACCGCCACGGTGAACAGCAGCAGCAGCATGACGGCGGCGCTGCCCAGGTCCTTGGCCCGGCCCAGCAGCGGATGAGTGTCGACCGACAGCGCGTCGGCCAGCGCCTCGACCGCCGAATTCAGCAGTTCCACCGCCAGCACCAGCACCACGGTGCCGATCAGGAAAAACACCTCGACCGTGGTGCGCCCCAGGAAGAACGCGGCCGGGATCAGCAGCACGGCCAGCGCCAGTTCCTGGCGGAAGGCGGCCTCGTACTTGATGGCGGCCTGCAGGCCCTGCAGCGAATAGCGCAGCGCGTTCAGGATGCGGCGCAGGCCGCCGGTGCTTTTGTAGGGCGAGTGGTGCGGATTGGTCGACATGGGAAGCGTAATAAGGCCGGGTGTGGCGGCTTTTTAACAGATATGGATTGCCGGCGTGATGCGACATGAGGCAGGTCAAGCATGCGCCAGGTTCTGCCGGTAATACTACGTTACTTTTTGCCTTCGCCGCGGCCATGCGATACCCTGGCGGCGCGCGGCTTCGCGGCGTTGGCTTTCGCCCACGCCCGCCGTGTGCAATTCCCTACCAACGCGCCTCTGCGCCCGTCTCGGGGCGGATGCATCACGGCGCCCTGAGACACAGCAATCCATGCTCGAACGCTTGAATACGGAGTCCTTGTCGCGCCTGCCCGCAGACGTGGAGAAACCCGCCTATGACCGCGGCCGATTGACGCCGGGTATCGTGCATCTGGGACTGGGCGCCTTCCATCGCGCGCACCAGGCGTTGGCCACCGACCTGGCCATGGCCGCCAGCCAGGATCTGACCTGGGGCATCCTGGGGGTGTCGCTGCGCAGTCCGGCCACGCGCGATGCGCTGACGCCCCAGGATGGCCTGTACACCCTGTCGCTGCGCGACGGCGACGAGGCAGGCGGCGCGCGGGAATCGCTGCGCGTGGTCGGGTCGGTGCTGCGCGTGATGGTGGCCCAGGAGGATCCGCAAGCGGTGCTCGAGCGCATCGCCTATCCGCAGACGCGCATCATCAGCCTGACCATCACCGAGAAGGGCTACTGCCACGAACCGGCCACTGGCCACCTGCGCTGGGACGACCCGGACATCCTGCATGATCTGGAGAACCCGGTGCGCCCGCGCAGCGCCATCGGCATGCTGGTGCATGGCCTGGCGCTGCGCCGCGAGCGCGGCCTGCCGCCCTTGACACTGCTGTCCTGCGACAACCTGCAGGCCAATGGCGACACGCTGCGCAGCCTGGTGCTGGCCTTTGCGCTGCGGCTGGACGTGGCGCTGACCGGCTGGATCGATGCGCACTGCACCTTTCCCAATTCCATGGTCGACCGCACCGTGCCGGCCACCCGCGACGAAGACCGCGCGCGCATCACGCAGCGCCTGGGGGTGGAAGACGCCTGGCCGGTGGTGGCCGAGCCCTACCTGAACTGGGTGATCGAAGACAAGTTCGCGGCCGGACGCCCCGCCTGGGAAGCCGCGGGCGTGACCTTCGTGGCCAATGCCACGCCCTATGAGCGGCTGAAGCTGCGCATGGTCAACGGCCCGCATTCGGCGCTGGCCTGCCTGGGGACGTTGCTGGGCGCGGCCACCATGCATGAGGCGGCCGCGGTGCCGGCGTTGCGCGGCTTCGTGGACGACCTGATGCGCCACGAGATCGCGCCCACGCTCAAGGGCATTCCGGATGCCGGCCTGGAAGGCTACCGCCAGCGCTTCCTGGCGCGCGTCGACAACGCGGCGCTGTCGCATCCGACGCGGCAGGTGGCGATGGACAGTTCGTACAAGCTGCCCCCGCGCCTGCTGGCCACCATCCGCGACCGCCTGCGCGGCGGCGACGATATTCGTCGCCTGGCGCTGGCGGTGGCGGCTTGGCTGCACTATCTGCGGGGCGAAGACGAAAACGGCGCGCGCTATCCGATCGAGGATCCGCTGGCCGCGCCCCTGGCCAGACTGTTGGCGCGTGCCGATGTGGCGGCGCGGGCGGCGGCGCCCAAGCAGGCGGCCCATCGCCGCGCCCTGGTGCTGGCCGGCTATCGCCCCGTGTTCGGCGACCTGGGCGAGAAACCGGTGTTCGTCGCGGCGCTGGCGGCGCAGTTGGAGACCCTGCGCGAACATGGCGTCCTGCATGCGCTGCAAGCCGTGGCGCGTGACCCCGAGCTTATTGTTCCGGCCGACAGCGAGGGCGTGGCGGAGGCGGCTGAAGCGACGGCCGCCGCGGCCGCGCCGCCTGCACGGGAAGCGGCCGGCCTGGGTATGTGAGCCCGCGCCGGCCACGACGCTGCCCCTATACGCCCAGGTAGTGCAGCAGGCGCGCTTCGTCGTCGATGAAGGCCTGCGAGGTGCCGCTCCAGGCTACCCGGCCCTTTTCGATGATGGCGTGGCGGTCGGCGGTGGCCAGCAGGGGCTCCAGGTTCTTGTCGATGCACAGCACTGCCAGTCCGGTGCGCTTGAGGCTTTCCAGCGCCTGCCAGATCTCTTCGCGCACCACCGGCGCCAGCCCTTCCGTGGCTTCGTCCAGGATCAGCAGGCGTGGATTGGTCAGCAGCGCGCGGCCGATGGCCAGCATCTGCTGCTCGCCGCCCGACAGATGGCTGCCCAGGTGGCGCGCGCGTTCGGCCAGGCGCGGGAACAGCGCGTAGACGCGTTCCAGGGTCCAGGGCTGCGCCAACCCCTGGCGGTTGTGCGCGGTGGCCACCAGGTTCTCGCGCACCGACAGGTTCGGGAACACGTGCCGGCCCTCGGGCACCAGGCCGATGCCGCACTGCGCCACCTTATAGGCCGGCAGGGCGGCGATGTCGCCGCCGTCGAATGTGATGGCGCCGCGGCTGGCGCGGTTCAGGCCCATGATGGCCTTGACCGTGGTCGACTTGCCCATGCCGTTGCGGCCCAGCAGCGTCACGAACTCGCCCGGGCCGATATCCAGATCGATGCCGAACAGCGCCTGGCTGGCGCCGTAGTGCGCGGTCACGCCGCGCAGCGACAGCAGCGCGCTCATGCCGGCGCTCCCTGCGCGCGGCGGCCGGCGTGGCCGCGTTCGCTGCCCAGATAGCACTCGCGCACCTGCGGATCGTTGCGGATCTGGTCGGCATCGCCGCAGGCCAGGGCGCGGCCATACACCAGCACCGTGATGCGGTCGGAGAGCGCGAACACCGCCTGCATGTCGTGCTCCACCAGCAGGATGGTGTATTGCCCGCGCAGCTGTTGCAGCAGCCGTGTCATGGCCTCGGATTCGTGCTGGCTCATGCCGGCCATGGGTTCGTCCAGCAGCAGCAGGGTCGGCTGGCAGGCCAGCACCATGGCCAGCTCCAGTTGCCGCAGCTCGCCATGCGCCAGCGCGGCGGCGGGGGTGTCGGCGCGCGCGTCCAGGCCGGCCAGCGCCAGCGCCTCCCGCGCCGGCTCGCGCAGCGCCGGCGTGGCCAGCAGCGGCCGCCAGAAGCGGAAGCCGTGGCCGCGCCGCGCCTGCACCGCCATGGCCACGTTCTCCAGCGCGGTGAACGGCTTGAACACCGAGGTGATCTGGTACGAACGCGCCAGCCCGCGGCGCACGCGCCGTTCGACCGGCAGGCGCGTCACGTCCTCGCCATCGAGCAGCACGCGGCCGCCGTCGGGCCGCAGCTCGCCGCTCAACTGGCCGATCAGCGTGGTCTTGCCGGCGCCGTTGGGGCCGATCACGGCATGCAGTTCGCCCGGCCGGATGTCCAGCGACAGGTCGTCGGTGACGGTCAGGCCGCCGTAGCGCTTGACCAGGTGTTCGACGCGCAGCGCGCTCATCGCGGTTCTCCGGTGGGGTGGGGCAGGGGACGCGCGGCGCGCAGCCGCAGCGGCGCGTCCGGCAGCCCGCCATAGAGGCCGCGGCGCGACACCAGCACCACGCCCACGATCAGCAGGCCCATCACCAGCATCCAATGGTCGGTCAGCAGCTTCAGGCCTTCTTCCAGCAACAGGAAGGCCAGGGCCCCGGCAACCGGGCCGACCACCGTGCCCAACCCGCCCAGCGCCACCATCACGATCAGCTCGCCGGAGGTGGTCCAGGCCAGGTACGAGGGCGACACATACAGCGTCAGGTTGGCCAGCAGCACCCCGGCCACGCCGCACACCATGGCCGACAGCACGTAGGCCGCCAGGCGATAGCGCAGCGTCGCGAAGCCCAGCGCGCGCATGCGCCGCTCGTTGGCCTGGCAGCCGCGCAGCACCATGCCGAACGGCGCGTGCACCAGCCGGCGCAGCGCGGTCAGCGCCAGCAGCAGCACGCCGAATGCGGTGTAGTACAGCGCCAGCGGCGTATCGAGCCGGAACAGGCCGAAGTCGCTGCCGGCGAACAGCGACATGCCGTCGTCGCCGCCGAAGCCCTCCAGCCCCGTGGCCAGGAAATAGAACATCTGCGCGAACGCCAGCGTGATCATGATGAAGGCGATGCCGGACGTGCGCATCACCACGTAGCCGCTGACCAGGCCGACCACGGCGCAGGCGCCCAGCGCGGCAAGCAGGTGCAGCCAGCCGTTCTCGATGCCGTAGTGGTTCAGCACGCCGACCGCGTAGGCGCCCAGGCCCAGGTACAGCGCGTGGCCGAAGCTGACCATGCCGCCGTAGCCCAGCAGCAGGTTCAGCGCCAGCGCGGCGATGCCGTACA
This sequence comes from Achromobacter ruhlandii, assembly GCF_002082135.1. Lineage (NCBI taxonomy): Bacteria > Pseudomonadati > Pseudomonadota > Betaproteobacteria > Burkholderiales > Alcaligenaceae > Achromobacter > Achromobacter ruhlandii. The sequence goes on along the minus strand of NZ_CP017433.1, from coordinate 4,784,920 downwards.
CCAGCACGCGGCCGAACAGCGCCAGCAGGAACGGTTCGCCCTGCCATTGCGCGTACAGCGGCACCAGCGCCAGGAGCAGCAACAGCGCGCCGGCGGCGAGCGCGCGGGGAGAGAGTCGAAGCATGTCGGGGCCTCCTTGGGCGCTATCCATGCCGCACGGGAAACAGGCCCTGCGGCCGCAGCGCCAGCACCAGCGCCATGACGATGTAGATCAGCATCGAGGCGATCGCCGGGCCGGCCGCGTTGGCGGCGGCCGGCGGCAGCGCGGCGCGCAGCAAGGCGGGCAGCAGCGCCCGGCCGAGCGTGTCGACCAGTCCCACCATCAGCGCCGCCAGGAAGGCGCCGCGCACCGAGCCGATGCCGCCGATGACGATCACCACCAGCGTCAGGATCAGGATCGGTTCGCCCATGCCGGTCTGCGCCGACAGGATCGGCCCGGCCATCAGGCCGGCCACGCCGGCCAGCACCGCGCCCAGCACGAACAGCAGTGTGTTCAGGCGCGCGATGTTCACGCCCAGCGCGCCCACCATCATGCGGTCGGTGGAGCCGGCGCGGATCAGCATGCCCAGCCGCGTGCGGTGGATCAGCGCGTAACAGCCCGCCGCCACCGCGAGCCCCGCCACGATGATGAGAAAGCGGTATAGCGGGTAGGTGACTCCCAGCAGGTCGATGGTGCCCGACAGCCACGACGGCAGGCCCATGCTGATCGGCGCCGGGCCCCAGATGATGCGGGTCAGCTCGTTGAAGAACAGGATGAAACCGAAGGTGGCGAGCACCTGGTCCAGGTGCTCGCGCGGATACAGCCGCGCCAGCGCGATGCGGTCCAGCAACAGGCCCAGCAGCGCCATGCCCGCCACCACGGCGGCCGCGGCCAGCAGGAACGAGCCGCTGTGGCGGAACACGGTGGCCGCGATGAAGGCGCCCATCATGTACAGCGAGCCGTGCGCCAGGTTGATGAAGTTCATGATGCCGAACACCAGCGTCAGGCCGGCGGCCAGCAGGAAAAGCAGGATACCCAGTTGCAGGCCGTTCAGGGCCTGCACCAGCAGCAATGTCGCGGACATGGCGCCTTACCTCGTTATTGCCCGGCAGGCCGGCGTCATTTCATGGCGCACTGGGCGGCGTACTGGTCCGAGACCTTGGACAGGTCGGCGAAGATCGGGCCCTTGTTGACGAAGCCGACCTTGCCGTCCGCGCCCGCCGCCACGTCGGCGCGGAAGAAGCCGGCCGCCGGGAAGTGGTTCGGCTGGTAGCGGAATTCGCCGCGCACCGACTGGAAATCGGCCGCCTCCAGCGCCTTGCGCAAGGCTTCCTTGTCGTCGGTCTTGCCGCCGGTGCGCTTGAGCGCCGAGCCGATGAGTTGCGCCGCGTCCCACGACTGGGCCGCGTAACTGGACGGCTCGCGGCCGTACTTCTGGCGGAAAGCGGCGGCGAAGGCCTTGTTGGCGGCGTTGTCCAGGTCGGGCGAGTACGGCACGTTGGTGACCGCGCCGAGCGCGTCCTTCTGCAGCGCGGGCAGGGTGGCGCCGTCGATGGTGTCGACCGACAGCAGGGGGATCTTGTCGAACAGGCCCGCCTGGCGGTACTGCTTGATGAAGTTCACGCCCATGCCGCCGGGAAAGAACACATAGGCGGCATCAGGCCTGGCGTCGGCCAGCGCGGCCAGCTCGACCGAGTAGTCGGGCTGGTTGACCTGGGTGAAGACCTCGTTGACCACCTCGCCCTTGAAGAAGCGCTTGAAGCCGGCCATGGCGTCCTTGCCGGCCTGGTAGTTGGGCGCCAGCAGGTAGACCTTCCTGAAGCCCATCTGGTTGGCCATCTCGCCGCTGCCTTCGTGGCGCTGGGTGTTGTTCCACGAGGTCGAGAAGAAGAACGGCGAACAGTCCTTGCCGGCCAGGTTGGTGGGGCCGGCGTTCGAGCCCACCAGGAACACGCCGGCGCCGGTGACCGGCCGCGCCACCGCCAGCATCACGTTGGAATACACCACGCCGGTGATGATCGGCACCTTGTCGCTCTGCACCAGCTTGCGCGCGGCCTGCACGCCGACCTCGGGCTTGAACTGGTCGTCTTCCTTGATGACCTGCACCGGCACGCCGCCGAGCTTGCCGCCGCCCTGTTCGACGGCCAGCATGAAGCCGTCGAGCTGGTCCTGTCCCAGCACCGAGCCGGGCCCGGTCAGGGTGGTCAACAGGCCGATCTTCACATCGGCCCAGGCGGCGGCGCCGGGCGCCAGGGCGACGGCCGCGGCGGCGGCCAGCAGATGGATGCGTTTCATGGTGAATCCCCTTGCGTTGCCGTGTCTCACGGTCATGGTTGGCGGGCGGCTCAGCGGTCCAGCCCGAAGAACGTCTGCGTGTTGGCCGACAGGATCTTGTGGCGCACCGCGGGCAGCAGGTCGGAATTCGACACCAGCCGGCCGACCTCCTGCTCGCCCAGCGGATACGGATAGTCGGAACCGAGCAGCACGCGGTCCTCGCCCATCACGTCGATCAACAGCCGCAGCGAGCGCGGATCGAACACGGCGCTGTCGACGTAGAAGCGGTCGGTGTACGACGAGGGCGGCTGCGGACAGTCCTGGCGCACGATGTCGCGGTGGCGCCAGGCGTTGTCCACGCGTCCCAGCAGGAAGGCGAAGCTGCCGCCGCCGTGGGCGAAGCACAGCTTCAGGCTGCGCGGAATGCGCTCGAACGCGCCGGACAGGATCAGCGACAGGATGCCCAACTGGGTTTCGGCGGGCATGGCGACCAGCCACGGCAGCATCCACCGCTTCATGCGGCCGTCGGTCATCATGTCCCAGGGGTGCACCAGCACCGGGATGCCTTCGTCGGCGCAATGCACCAGGAACTGCACCAGCGTGTCGTCGTCCAGGTCGCGCGGGCCGACGTGGTTGCCGATCTGCACGCCCAGGTGACCGGCGGCGCGGGCCCGCGAGGCCTCGCGGCAGGCCAGCTCCAGGTCCTGCAGCGGCACCTGCGCCAAGGCCTTGAGGCGGTCGGGCGCGAAGGCGCAGTGCTCCAGCGCCAGGTCGTTCATGCGCGCGGCCCAGTCGGCCGCGGCCCGCGCGGGATAGGCGTAGCCGAACATCACCGGCGTGGCGCACAGGATCTGCAGGTCGACGCCGTGGCGGTCCATCTGTTCGACGCGCAGGGCCGGGTCCCACAACGTGGCATCGACCGGGCGGAAGGGGCGGTCGCCGGCCATGATCTGGCCGGTCGAGCCATCGCCGTCGCGCCGCAGCCAGGGCGCGTCCACCGGGTCCAGCGCCGCTGCTTCCTGCCGCGTGATGGGCGGGAAGAAGTGCGCGTGCATATCGATTTTCAGGGTCATAAAGAGGGCGGATGACAGGTTGGGGGCGTCAGGCGGGCGACGGCTGCGCGGCGGGGGCCTGCGCCTTGCCGGGGTGGAGCGCGCCGCAGCCGGGGCAGGTGCGCTTTTCCTCGCTGGAATAGAAGGCCTGGAACAGCGGCGGCAGGTCTGTCACGATGCTTTTGAGCTGCACCTCGACGCGGTGCACCAGGTGGCCGCAATGCGGGCAATACCATTCGAAGCCGTCCAGCAGCCCCTGCGGACGCTGGCGCTCGATCACCAGACAGGCGCTGCCGGTCTCGGGGCGCTGCGGCGAATGGCGCACGTGCGGCGGCAACAGGAAGATGTCGCCTTCCTTCAGGTCGACCCGTTCGGGCTTGCCGTCGATCCACAGCGAGAGCCAGGCGTTGCCGCGTACCTGGTAGAAGAACTCTTCCAGTGGATCGTCGTGGTAGTCGGTGCGCAGGTTGGGGCCGCCGACCACGGTGACGATGAAATCGGCGTCCTGCCAGATCTGCTGGTTGCCCACCGGCGGTTGCAGCAGGTGGGCATGGTCCTGGATCCAACGCTGGAAATTCAGGGGCGGGCCATAGGCGGGCATGACGGTCTCCGGGAGGCGCTTGCGGACTTCGTTGAAGGCAAGTCTAGGCGGGGGAAGGGGCCGCGGCACAATAGAAATTGCGCGGTTGGATATGCGGGGTATCTATCGCGGGGTTTCCCTGAACGGGATATCCCGGATGCGGTGGCCGGCGCTCAGGCGCCGGCGGGGCGCTGCGCCGCGATCTGCTTCAGGTACTCGACCAGCCGCAGGCAGGCCGGCGTCAACGGCCGGTCGGCGCGGATCGAATAGCCGACGTCGCCAAACGCGCCGAAGGCGTCGGTGGGCAGGCGCGTCAGCACGCCCATGGCCAGGAACTGGGCCGCGGCGTCGTAGGGCATCAGCGCCAGCGCGTCGCTGTGCATCAGGATGCCGATATTGGTCAGCAGCGACAGCGATTCGACGTGGCGCGTGGGCAGCCGCACGCCGGCATCGAAGAAGCTGCGCTCGATCGAGGCGCGCAGCGGCGAGGTGGGCGCGGGCAGGATCCAGATGTGGTCGGCCAGCTCGGCCAGCGTCACGCGCGCCGCGCCCGCCAGCGGATGGCGCGCGCCGGCCACCAGGCACAGGTCCTCGCGGTAGAGCTTGTGGTGGTCGACGGCGACGCCCGAGATCGACGCCATGTCGGCGCCCGGCAGGCGGCCCACCACGATGTCGACGTCGCCGGTGGCCAGTGCCGGCAGCAACTGCGCCGACGGCCCCTCGCGCACCGTGACCTGGATGCCGGGGTGCTCGGTCATCAGCCGCGCGATGGCCTCGGGCAGCAGCTTGGCCGAGGCCGCGATCAGTGTGCCCACCACCACGTGGCCGCTGGCGCCGCCCAGCACCGCGTCGATGTCGTCGGCCATGTAGCGGATCTCGGCCATCATGGCGTGCACGCGGCGGCCCAGCACCAGCGCCAGCTCGGTCGGCGTAACGCCGCGGTTGGAGCGCTCGAACAGCGTCGCGCCGAAGAACGCTTCCAGGTCGTGGATGGCCTTGGTGACGGTGGGCTGGGTCAGGTGCATGTCGCTGGCGGCGCGCGACAGCGAGCGGCGCGCCAGCACGCGCTCGAAGATCTGCAACTGGTGCAGCTTGAGTTTGTGGCTGAGCGCGTTGGGCGTGATGCGGAAGTTCGACATGCGCGCGGCCGTCCCGGCGGGGCGGCGATCCTGTTCCGAAGGCGAAGCCGCAAGGCGGTCAGGCGCCATGGCCGCGCGCGCCGCTCAGCGCGCCTGCGGCTTGTAGGCCACCGCCTTGATCTCAATCAGCAATTGCGGGTGCGGCAACTGATGCACCGCCACGGTGGTGCGCGCCGGTCCATCGGCGTCGAAGAACTCGCCGTAGACCTGATTGTAGCCACCGAAGTCGTTCATGTTGACCAGGAAAGTACTGATCTCGACCACGTCCGCCAGGCCCGCGCCGGCGCTGGCCAGGATGTCGCGGATGTTCTCGATCACCGCGCGCGTCTGCGCGCGGATGTCGAGCGTGGCGGTGCCCATGGCGTCAACCTCGGCGCCGGTGATGCGGTTGTCGGGCAGGCGCGAGCTGGTGCCGGAGACGAACAGGAAGTCGCCGGCGCGCTTGATGTGGGGATACTTGCCGCGCGGCGTGGCCTTGCCGGCGACGACGGTGGCGCGGGTGGAAGATGAGGTCATGGTGGTGTCCTTGAAGGCGCTGTGGCTCACAGTTTGATGCAGACGTTGGTGGGCTCGGTGTAGAAATGCAGCGAATGGCGGCCGCCCTCGCGGCCGATGCCGGACAGGCCGCTGCCGCCGAACGGCGTGCGCAGGTCGCGCAGGAACCAGCAATTGACCCACGCCAGTCCCACCTTCATGGCCTGCGCGACGCGGTGGCCGCGGGTCAAATCCTGCGTCCAGACGGCGGCGGCCAGGCCGTAGCGGGTGTCGTTGGCCAGGCGGATGGCCTCTTCCTCGGTGTCGAACGGCGCCACGTGGCAGACCGGGCCGAACACTTCTTCCTTGATGCAGCGCGCGCTCTCGGGCAGGCCGGTCCAGATGGTCGGCTGCACGTAGGCGCCGGCGTCGCGTGCATCGCCGAACACCGGCACGCCGCCGCCGGTGACCACGGTGGCGCCTTCCTCGCGCGCCAGGGCGAAATACGACAGCACCTTTTCCCGGTGTTCGCGCGACACCAGCGGCCCCATGCCGGTGTCCGCGTCATTGGGCCAGCCGATGCGCAGCGCCCGCGCGCGCTCGGCCAGCGCGGCGACGAAGCGTTCGTAGATCGGGCGCTGCACGTACACGCGTTCGGTGCACAGGCAGACCTGGCCGCAGTTGGCGAACACCGAGCGCGCGGTGCCGTCGACCGCCGCCTCGAAGTCGGCGTCGGCGAACACCAGCGCCGCGTTCTTGCCGCCCAGCTCGAACGACACCGGCTTCACGCCCGGCGCCACGGCGCGCATGATGGCCGCGCCGGTGGCCGATTCGCCGGTGAAGGTGATGCCGTCGATGTCCGGATGCGTGGTGATGAACTCGCCCGCCGAGCCCGGCCCGAAGCCATGCGTCAAGTTCAGCACGCCGGGCGGAAGCCCCGTATCGTGCGCGACCTCGGCCAGCAGCGTGGCGGTGGAGGGCGTGACCTCCGACGGCTTCATGATGACGGTGTTGCCGAACGCCAGCGCCGGCGCCACCTTCCAGGTCAGCAGCAGCAGCGGCAGGTTCCACGGCGAGATCACGCCGACCACGCCCAGCGGCTTGCGGTAGGCGTAGTTCAGCGCCTGGCGGCCGTCGGGCGTGTCGGTCATGTAGCTTTCCATGTCCAGCGTGCGCGCCAGCTCGGCGAAGGTTCGGAAGTTGGCGGCGCCGCGCGGAATGTCGATCTGGCTGGCCCAGGAGACCGGCTTGCCGGTGTCGCCAATCTCGGCCTGCAGGAAATCGTCGAAGCGGCGGCTGATGCCGTCGGCCAGCGCCAGCAGGTGGTCGGTGCGCTGGCCGACCGGCAGCGCGGCCCAGGCGGGCAGGGCGCGGTGGGCGGCGGCGACGGCGCGGTCGACCTGCTCGCGGTTGGCTTCGTGCGCCTGGGCGATCAGCGCGCCATCCACCGGGCTGTGTTTGTCGAAGGTGGACGCGCCGTCTTCGAAGCGGCCATCGATGTAGTTGCGCAACTGGCGGATCGTCATGATCGGGATTCCGGGAAGGGCCGAGAGGTAGGCTGGCGATAATGTACGTATACGTACTATTATGCGGATATTAGGCAGCGCCCGGCGCGAAGTCAATGCAGGGTTTTGCCCCAGGAGGGCCGACGTGGGTGGGCTGGCCGCCTGCCGCGGCGCGGGCTGGCCGCCACGCGGGACCCTCGGGGCAACGAGTGCCTCGGCCTACAATCGCCAGGCCCTCTCCATGGAACGCCCGATGACCGTTTCCCGTTCGACCTCACGTCCGGCCCCGCCCCGCGCCTTGCGCGAATTCGACCTGACCCACGTGGCCTCGCACCTGCTGCGCCGCGCCCATTTCCGGGCCGAGGCGCTGTTCGCGCAGGCGTTTCCCGACGAGGACCTGACGCCGCGCCAGAAGGCCCTGCTGATCACGGTCTACCAGAATCCGGGCGCGACCCAGAACCGGGTCGCCGAGCTGATCGCGCTGGACCGCAATTCCTTCGCCGAAATGATCGCCCGCATGAGCGCCAAGGGGTACGTGCGGCGCACGCGCTCTGCCGAGGACGGCCGCGCCTATGCGCTGGAGATCACGGACGAGGGCATGGCGCTGCTGGCGCGGGTGCTGCCGCGTGATGCGCAGGTGGAGGCGCAGGTGCTGGCGCCGATCCCGGAGGAACTGCGGCCCGTGTTCCTGCGCTGCCTGCGCCTGATGGCGGGGCTGGAATCACCCGAGCCGTCATGAGGAAAAAGGAGCGGGAAAGGCTCGCGTCCAGCGCAGCGGGTGACGGACGCGGCGTCGGGTTCAGGGCGTGTCCGACGGCGGTGATGCCGGCGGCGCCGATGCCGGCACGGACGCCGACGATGTCGGCACGGCGGACGCTGGATCCGCATCCGAAGCCTTGGAGGCGGCGGGCGTCTTGGGCCGAGCCTCGCGCCCGAACCGCAGCGCGAACTGCCGCGTGAACACCGCGCCGAAGAAAAAGATCTGCGCGGAGTAATAGATCCACAGCAGCAGCGCGATCAGCGAGCCGGCCGCGCCGTAAGCCGACACCGCCGCGCCCCGGCTCAGGTATACGCCGATGCCCCACTTGCCCACCAGGAACAGCGCCGCCGTGACGATGGCGCCGGGAATCACGTCGCGCCAGGAGATCCGCGCGCTCGGCAGCAGTTTGAAGATCACCGCGAACAGCGCCACCACCACCGAAAACGAAAACAGGCTCGACGCCCAGTCGGCCGCCGTGGCGAAGGCCGAGGCGGTCCACAGGTCGCCGTAGTACTTGCGCGCGGCGCCCAGGGCCGCGTTCACGGTCAGCGAGACCAACAGGAACAGCGCCAGCACCAGCACCAGGCCGAACGACAGCATCCGGCTGCGCACCATGCCCTGGATGCCGCCCTTCTGGTTGCCGGACACTTCCCACAACTCGTCCAGGCTGGCCTTGAGCTCGGCGAAGGCCGTGGTGGCGCTGAAGATCAGCACGAAGATCGAAATCAGCGCCGCGATCCAGCCGCCGCCGGATTCATGGGCGCTGGCCAGCACCGTCTGGATCACTTCGGCGCCGCGCTCGCCGGTCAGGTCGCGCAACGACGCGAACAGCTCGGACCGTACCGCGTCCTCGCCGAAGAAGGCGCCGGCCACCGCGATCACCAGGATCAGCATCGGCGCCAGCGAGAACACCATATACAGCGCCAGCGCCGCGCCCTTGCTGGAGGCGCGGTGGGTGGACCATTGGTTGGCGGAATCCATCAACAGGCCGCCGATCTCGGACGGACGCAGGGCACGCAGGCTTTGGGGAAGGCGCATGGGTCTGGGTGGTTGCGGGCGAACCCCCATTGTAGGGACTGCGCCGCTCGCTGCCCGCCTGCAAACGTAACAAGTCTGCGCGGCGCCCCTGGCGCCGCCGTCCGCGACCTTGGCTAGCGCGCCTTTTCCTTCTCGTAGGCCAGGTAGTCCAGGTGGATGCCGATGTGATCCGCCAAGTATTTCGCGTCATGCCAGACGCCCCAGATGAAGGACGAGGAGCGGTTGGTCTGGTTGGGCAGGCCGAGGAAGTAAATGCCCTTTTCCGAGGTGATGCCGCGCTTGTGCACCGGATAGCCGTGGTCGTCGAGAATATCGGCCTCGATCCAGCGGTAGTCCACCTTGAAACCGGTGGCCCAGACGATGGACGTGATTCCCGCCTGGGCCAGATCCAGCGCCAGGATGGGGTGCTTGAGGCATTCGGGATCGTCGAGCAGGCGCCAAGCCTCGGGTTCGGGCGGCAGGTCCAGGCCATTCTGCTCGATATAGGCGTCGGCCTCGCGCAGCACCTCGAAGTAGTCGGCGTCGCCTTGCGCGATGTTGCGCGCCAGGCCCTCTTCGAATGTCATCACGCCCTGCTCGAATGCGCGGGTGACGCCGACCAGTTGGATGCCCTCGTGAGCCATGCGGCGAAAGTCGATGGTCTTGCCGTTGTCGTAGCCGCTGACGGCGAAGGCGACGTGTTCGCGCTTGGGCTTTTTCCGGACCTCGTCCCACATGCCCAGCGCGCCCAGCCACCAGCAATAGTCGCGTTCACGGTAGGCGCGCGGCGGACGGTAATGCTCGCCCACCGACAGGTAGACCTGGCGGCCGGCGCGGCGCAGTTCCTCGGCAATCTGCGAGCCCGATGCGCCCGCGCCCACGACCAGCACCGCGCCGTCGACCAGTTGGCCAGGGTTCTTGTAGGCCGACGAGTGGATCTGCTGGATGCCGGCCTGCGCTGGCACGATCTCGGGGTAGTGGGGGATCTGGAAGGCGCCGGTGGCCACGACCACGTGGCGGGCTTCGATCTCGCCGGCCGAGGTGGCGACGGTAAAGCCAGGGCGCTTCTGGTTGCGCCGGACCCGCAGCACCTCCACGCCGGTGCGGACCGGCGCGTTGATCATGCGGGCATAGTCCTCGAAGTAGCGCGCCATGCGCTCCTTGGGCGGGAAGACGTCGGCGCCGACGTCATCGAACTTCAGGTGGGGGAAGCGGTCGTGCCAGGCCGGGCCGTTGGCCACCAGCGAGTCCCAGCGCTCGGAGCGCCAGCGTTCGGCGATGCGCTTGCGTTCCAGCACGATATGGTCGATGCCCATCGCGCCCAAGTGTTCGCTCATTGCGATACCGGCCTGTCCGGCGCCAATCACCAGGGTATTGGTTGTTTCCACTGACATGTTTTCCTGAGAAGTATCGAGGCCGGCGTCGCGGAACGCCGCGGCATCGTCGCCTGGGACATGAGCGCGTTCGCTCATGGATGAGGCGCAGTGTGGGCCAGATGGCCGCGCTTGATAACTTGGTTTTTTGGACGCTGGGCTTAGGAAAAAGCAAATCACTGCCCGCGTGGGCCGGAACCCCGGCGTTTCGTTTTTTCCGATGGCCCGCCTCGGTATCCACAAACGGCCGGCCGCGCCGGCCTCCCGTATGCTGCAAGCCATGCCATCGCCCAGCGCGCCGCCGCCACGCGCGCCGCGCGCCAGGCGCAGTCCCCGTCGAATCCTTCCGAGCCGCCATGCAGAACAGCCCTTTGTCCCCGAAATCCTCCAGCGCGGTCAGCCTGGAAGGCGTGGTCAAGAAATACCGCCAGCAGACCGTGTTGCAGGAACTGTCGCTGAAGATCCGGCGGGGCGAATTCCTGACCTTGCTGGGACCGTCCGGCTGCGGCAAGACCACCCTGCTGAACCTGATCGCGGGCTTTGCCGAGCCCGACAACGGGGAAGTCTTTATCGAAGACCAATTGGTGACTGACCTGCCGCCCTACCAGCGCCAGATCGGCATCGTGTTCCAGAACTATGCGCTCTTCCCCCACATGACGGTGGAGCGCAACATCGGCTATGGCCTGCGCATGCGCCGCCTGCCGGCCGACGAGATCGCCGAGCGGGTGCGGGAAGCCATGGCGCTGGTCAAGCTCGACGGACTGGGCGAGCGCCGACCGCGCGAATTGTCCGGCGGTCAGCAACAGCGCGTGGCGTTGGCGCGGGCGCTGGTGATTCGGCCCAAGGTGTTGCTGCTGGACGAGCCGTTCTCTGCGCTCGACAAAGGCCTGCGCGGCGCCATGCAGGTGGAGATTCGCGAGATCCAGCGCCGCCTGGGCGTCACCACGGTGTTCGTTACGCATGACCAGGGCGAGGCGCTGGCCATGTCGGATCGCATCGCGGTGATGTCCGCGGGCGTGATCCGGCAGATCGCCACGCCCGACGAGCTCTACCGCAATCCCCAGGACCCGTTCGTGGCCTCGTTCCTGGGCGACGTGAACATCCTGCCCGCCCACTATCACGGCGCCGAGTCCGACGGCATCCTGCTGCGGCTCGGGGCTGGCCTGATCCGCGTGCCGCGCGAGCGGTTGGTGGGCGGTTCGCACGAGGGCCGCCGACTGGACATCTACGTGCGGCCGGAACAGATCCGGTTGGAACACCTGCACGGCGAATCGGTGCTCAGCGGCACCGTGGTCAATCACGTGTTCCAGGGGGACCACATCGATTCCTATATCGACGTGGATATCCCCGTGGCGGGCCGCCAGCGGGTCATGGTGCGCAGCGCCGGCCTGGAGGCGCCGCGCCAGTGGCCGGTGGGCGCGGTGACCGGCCTGGCCTTGCCGGGGCAGGGCGTCAGCGTCTTCGACGCGTCGTGACCGCCATGTCGATGCCTCCTTCCGCCATGCGCGCCATCGTCGCGCGCGAACCGGGCGATGCCGATGTCCTGATGTTCGCCACCCGGCCCGTGCCGACGCCCGGGCCGGGTGAAGTGCTGTTGCGCGTGCGTGCCGCCGGCGTCAACCGGCCCGACATCATGCAACGCCAGGGGCTGGCGCGCCCGGCCGAAGGAGTGACCGACGTGCTCGGCCTGGAAGTGTGCGGCGAGGTGGCGGCCTGCGGCGCGGGCGTGCCCGAGGCGCTGCGCGGGCGACGCCTCATGAGCCTGCTGCCGGGAGGCGGTTATGCGCCGTGGTGCGTGGCGCGTCTGGATCATTCGTTGCCAGTGCCTGACGCTGTCGATGATGACGCCGCCGCCGCCTTGCCCGAAGGCCTGTTCACCCTCTGGCACAACCTGTTCGAGCTTGGCCGCCTGCGCACGGGCGAGACCGTGCTGATCCACGGCGCGGCCGGCGGCATCGGCACGCTGGCGATCCGCATGGCGCACGCGGCGGGAGCCCGGGTCATCGCCACCGCTGGCCGCGCCGAGCGCCTGGCCGCCCTGCGCGAGATGGGGGCGGTCGAGGCGGTGTGCTATCGCGATACGGACTTCGTGGCCACCTGTCGCGACCTGACCCAGGGGCGTGGCGTTGACGTGGTGCTGGACGTGGTCGGCGGCGACTATGTCGCGCGCAACCTGCAGGCGCTCGCGTTCGGTGGCCGTCATCTCAGCCTGTCGTTCCTGCAGGGATCCACGGTCACGCTGGACCTGCTGGTGTTGATGCAGAAGCAGTTGAGCCTGCACTCCTCGACACTGCGGCCGCAGAGCGCGACGGAAAAGACGCGCATGGCCCAGGCCATCACTCGCCACGTACTGCCGCTGGTGGCCGATGGCCGCGTGGCGCCACGCGTCTGTGCCCACCTGCCGCTGGCCGAGGCCGCGACCGCGCACCGCCTGCTCGAAAGCGGCGAGGTGTTCGGCAAAGTGGTGCTGCGTCCTTGAGGCCCGCCGCCCGTCCGATTGTTCCGCGACTTCCGATAAGGCTCCCGACCATGTTGAAACTGCTCTACGCCCCGACCTCCCCCTATGTGCGCAAGGTCATGGCCTGCGCCCACCTGGCGGGGCTGGCCGGCCGGATCCAATGGCTCGAAAGCGCGGCGCATCCCGTGCGCCGCGACGACCGTATCGCCGCGCACAACCCGCTGGCCAAGGTCCCGACGCTGATCCTGGAGGACGGTACCGCCCTGTACGACAGCCGCGTCATCTGCGAGTACCTGGCCGACCTGGGCGCCAGCGCCGACCTGTTTCCCGCGGCTGGCGCGCGCCGCTGGCAGGCCTTGACCCGCCAGGCGTTGGGCGATGGCCTGCTCGACGCCGCCCTGCTGGCGCGCTACGAACACACGGCACGGCCAGCAGAATTCCAATGGCCCGCCTGGCGCGAGGCGCAATTGGCCAAGGTGGCGGCCTGTCTGGACGCGATAGAGCAATGCGCGCCGATGCTGGCCACCCGCGCGCCCACCATCGGCGAAGTCACCCTGGGCTGCGCCCTCGGCTATCTGGACTTCCGTTTTCCAGAGTTGGACTGGCGCGCCCGCCATACCGCCGCCGCACGCTGGGAAGAGGCGTTTTCCGCCCTGCCCGCGATGCAGGCCACGCTTCCCCACGACATTTGAGGCAACGCGCCATGACGTCTTCCCCCGCCAATGCCGGCTTCGCGCCGGACTCGACCCTCTGGTTCCTGAACGGCCCCAACGCCAATCTGTATGGGTTGGACGCCAACAAGACCTACGGCAGCGACAGCTTCCCGGTGCTGCGCGAGCGTTGCGAGCGCAAGGCGGCCAGCCTGGGCCTGGGTCTGCGTTTCCTGCAATCCAACCACGAAGGCCAACTGGTCGACTGGATCCAGGAAGCGCGCGGCCAGGCGCCCGGGCTGATCATCAATGCCGCCGGCCTGACCTATTCCTCGGTGCCGATCCTGGACGCGCTACTGGCGTTTCCGGGCCGCATCATCGAGGTGCACATGAGCAACATCTGGCGGCGCGAGTCCTTCCGCCACCATTCGTATGTGTCCAAGGCGGCCGACGGCGTCATCGCGGGCCTGGGCGGCGATGGCTACGAGCTGGCCATCGAAGCCATGGCACGGCTGATCGCGCGCGCGCAATGAGGGCATGGCCATGTGCGAAGATGACGTGACGCCCTCCGGCGCGCTGGTGTTCTACAGCGAGTTCGACGATTTCGCCACCTGGCGCCGGGCGTTGCAGGCCCGCCTGCCGGCCTTGCGCATCCTGCATTCCAGCGAGGTCGGGGATCCGGCCGGCATCCACTATGCACTTGCGTGGAAGCCGCCGGCCGGATTCTTCGCCCGCATGCCCAATCTGCGCCTGATCATCAACCTGGGCGCAGGCGTGGATTCGCTGGTCGGACGTGACGACCTGCCCGCCGGTGTTCCGGTCACGCGCATCACCGACCCGGAGATGGCGCGCATGATGGCGGGCTATGTGCTGTTCGCCACGCTGCGCCACGCCCGCGATATTCCCTGGTTCGAGCAGGCGCAGCGCCGGGGGCAGTGGGCCTACCGCCATCCGCGCGCGCCGGCAGACACCCGCGTCGCGGTGCTCGGCCTGGGTGAACTGGGCGCCTATGCGGCCCGCGAATTGCAGCGCCAGGGCCTGACGGTGCTGGGCTGGTCGCGCAGCCCGCGCGATATCGAAGGTGTGCAGTGCCACGCTGGCATGGAGACGCTCGACGCGGTCATCGCGCAGGCCGATATCCTGGTGGTCATGCTGCCGCTCACCGCGCAGACGCGCGGCCTGCTCGGCCGCCAGCGGCTGATGCGCCTGCCGCGGGGCGCGGCCCTGGTCAACGTGGCGCGCGGGGCGCTGGTCGACCAGGCCGCCATGACCGACCTGCTGCAAAGCGGACATCTTGGCGCGGCCACGCTGGATGTCTTTGAACGGGAACCGCTGCCGGCGGACGACCCGCTGTGGCGGATGGACAATGTGCTGATCACGCCGCACCTGGCGTCGGTCGCCATTCCGGCCTCGGCGGCGGCGCAGATCGCCGACAACATCCTGCGGGTGTCTGGCGGCCAGGCGCCGCTGCAGCAGGTTGATGCGGGACGCGGTTATTGACCGCTATCGCGGCAAGGCAAGAGAAAGCGCGGGAATCCCATCCCGCGCTTTTTTTACGGCCGGGGTCAGCGCGTGTCCTCGATATTGAGGATGCGCCCCAGTCCCAGGAAATAGTTGGCGAAGGCCAGCAGGCCCGCCGTCACCGCGATGTAGACCACCGACAGCGCGGCCAGCGTGGGGTCGGCGAATTCGCGCACATAGTTGTACATGGACACGGGCAGCGTCTGCGTGGCCTGCGTCGTCACGAACAACGATGCGGTGAATTCGCTGAATGACATGATGGCGGCAAACAGCCAGCCGCCGAACAGGCCGGGCGCCAGCAGGGGGATGGTCACCGTGGCCATGACTTTCAACGGCGAAGCCCCCAGGCTGGCGGCGGCCTGTTCCAGCCGTTCATCGATGTTCTCCATCGAGACGTAGACGCTGCGCATGACGAAGGGCAGCACCAGCATCACGTGGCATAGGATCACCAGGGCATAACCGCGATTCACGTCGAGCTGGGCGGCCAGGATCAGCAAACCGAGTCCCAGCGTGAAATGCGGAATCACCAGCGGCGAGAGCAGGATCGCCTGCAGCAGCTCCTTGCCGGGGAACCCCATGCGCTTGACCGCGATGGCCAACGCGGTGCCGATGAACAGGGCCAGGGTCGAGGTCCAGGCCATCACGATCAGGCTGGCGCGAAATCCCTGCTGAAAATCGGGATATGTGAACACCCGCGTGTACCAGCGCAGCGACCAGCTTTGCGGCGGAAAGGTCAACAGCGCCTTGTCGTTGAACGACGCCAGCGTGACCACGAACACAGGCAGCAGCACGAACGCCAGGATCACGCAGATGAGCAGCGGCGCGCCCAGGCGCAGCGGCAAAGGGGGTTTGAAAGCCATGTCAGTGGGCTCCGATTGCCTTGAGGCGCTTGGTGGCGCGGCCGAGCAGCAGCAGCGCCGCGACCGTCAGGGCCAGGCCGCTGATGCTCAGGCTGGCCGCCAGCGGGAAGTTCATTGAGGAGAACCCCAGTTGGTACACCAGGGTGGAAACGGTGGGCACGCGGCCGCCGCCGATCATCTGCGGCGTGGCGAACGCGCTGAAGGTCCAGGCGAAGGCGGTCGTGATGCTGGCGATGATGCCCGGCATGGATAGGGGCAGCGTCACTGTGAGAAAGGTGCGCACCGGCCCCGCGCCCAGGCTTTGGGCCGCTTTTTCATAGTCGCGGTCGATGTGCGAGATGGCGGTGGCCAGCATCAGCACCACCACCGGTATCGTCACGTGCACCAGCGCGATCAATACGCCCAGGTGCGTGAACATCAGGTTCAGCGGCTGCTCGATCAGGCCGAGCTGGCGCAGCAGGGTGTTGAGAAAGCCGTTGTTGCCCAGCACGATGATCCACGAATAGGTGCGGACGATCTCGCCCAGGAACAGCGGCGTGATCGAGATGATCAGGATGCAGGATTTCAGCAGCCGGCGGCGTACGCGCACCAACGCGTAGGCCAGCGGGTACGCCACCAGCAGCGAGCACACGGTGGTCTCGATGCTGAGCAGCAGGGTGTTGAGGAACGCCGACAGGTAGATCGACTTGCCCAGCCCCGAGAAGTTGGCCAGCGTCAAGCCGCCGACTTCCATCGAACCGGGGATGAAGGCGCGCACGCTGAATTGCAGCACGGCGGCCATCGCCACCACGATGCACAATGCGATGAGGCCCGCCGGCGATATCAGCCATCCTCTCAGGCCGGAGCGCGTGTTCATGGATCGTATGACTTCCGTTTGAGGTTGCTTGCGGAAAAGGTTCACGTCCCGGCCGGGTTGGCGGCCGGGACGCGGGCGCGGCGCGCGGCGGCGCCGCGGCCGTCAGTTCATGAGGTTCTCTGTGAACCACTTGCGCCAGGTCGCGGTCTTCTCGGCGCGCAGCTTGTCGTCGATGACGATGGCCTGCTTGTCCCATTGCTCCTTGGTGGTGAACACGCCGGGCAACGCGGCATCCTCGGCCGAGACCTTGGCATTGGTGACGACCGGGCTGGCCTTCTTGTAGGCCACGATCTTGGATTGAACCTCGGGCGAGAGCGCGATGTTCATGAATTTGTAGGCCAGGTCGGTCTTGGCGCTGCCTTTCATGATGCCCATGGTATCGATGCCGAGCACGGCGCCTTCCTTGGGCATCGCGACCTTGATCGGCACGCCCTGGCCGATCATGTAGTAGGCGTTCATCGACAGCAGGATCTGCACCGGCGTTTCACCCGTCGCCATCAACTGCTGGCTGTTGGCGTCGTTGGTGTAGAACGCCTTGAAATTGGGCTTGAGGGCCTTGAGCTTGTCCGTGCCTTTTTCCCACGACGTGGCATCGCCGCCCGATAGCAGGGCGGCCACAGTGATGATGTGGCTGGGGTCGAAATCGGGGGCCGACAGCTTGCCTTTGAGGGCGGGATTCCACAGATCGTTCCAGCTATCGAACTTGATGTCCTTGGGGACCAGGTCGGGCCGGTAGCCGATCGTGTAGACGTACGCCCAGCTGCCCACGTGGTAGGGGCTGACCTTGGCGCGATCCACCAGGTTGGCGTAGTTCGGCAGCTTGGCGGTGTCGAGCTTTTCGAACAGGCCGCCATCGACGTACAGCCAGCCGATGTGCGAGGTGGTGAAGGTGATGTCGCTTTCGGGCGTCTTGGCCAGCTTGGCCTTGTTCAGCCGGTCGATGGTGCCGCCGGTGACGTACTTGACCGGTACGCCCGTCTGGCGCGTGAATTCCTTGCCGATGTTCTCGTCGATCAGGTCGCGGAAGCTGCCGCCCCAGGTGCTGACCACGAGCGCGTCCTCGGCCCAGGCCACGTTGGCCAGCAGGACGGTGGAAAAGAGACCGACTGCCGTAAGTTGTCGAATCATTGCAAACCCCTTGAATGTTTTGTGCCCGCCGAACGCCGCCGACCGGAATCCAGATGATGGGAGAGCCGTGCGGCAGCGGCCAAGTCGCCTTTTCCTTAGGCCTGGCTCGCAATTCCTGAGGCGCCGCGTAAACCCGGATGGCCCGGCCCGGGTCATGGTCCGGGTCGGAATTTCCGAGACCGGCCCCCGGAAAAAACAAATAGGCGCGGTCCGGCGCCGGGTCCGAAGATGGGCATCCCTGCCGTTCCCGCGGGAGCGGCCTTCGCCCGGCGCCATGCGCTGGCCCCATTTTTTCGAGAAGCCATGAAACATAAGCGCATCCGCACCTTCAACACCAAGGCGACCTATCCGGAACAGAACCTGGACAATGATCTTTGCCAGGCAGTGGTCGCCCGCGGCAGCACCGTGTTCCTGCGCGGGCAGATCGGCCAGAACCTGGAGACCTCGGAGAGCGTGTGCATTGGCGACGCCGCCGGCCAGACTGAACAGGCCATGGCCAATATCGCCATGCTGCTCAAGGAAGCGGGGGGCGAACTCGAGGACATCTGCAAGATCACCATCTACATCATCGATCCGCGCTATCGCGAGGCCGTCTACCGGGTGGTGGGACGCTGGCTCAAGGGCGTGTTTCCGGTGTCGACCGGCATCGTGGTGTCGGCGCTGGCCCGGCCCGAGTGGCTGGTCGAGATCGATGCCACCGCCGTGATCCCCGACTGACCGAGCCGGGAGGCCCGACCATGACCTTCTCGATCATTGCCCGTTGTCCGGCATCCGGCCAGTTCGGCGCCGCCGTATCGTCGTCCTCGCCCGCCGTCGCGTCGCGCTGTGTGCGCGTGCGCGCGGGGGTCGGCGCGGCCGTCAGCCAGAACATCACCGATCCGGCGCTCGGGCCCATGGCCCTGGACCTGATGGCGGCCGGGCAGACGCCGGCACAGGCATTGGAGCAACTGCGGCAGCGCCCGTTCATCGACTATCGCCAGTTGATGGCGATCGACGCCAGGCATCCACCCGCCATTTTCACGGGCGCCAGCGCGCTGGGCACGCTGGCCGCCGTGACGGGCGAGCATGCCGCGTGCGCCGGCAACATGCTGGCTTCGCCCGGGGTGCCGGGCGCCATGTTGGCGGCCTTCGAACAGGCCGAGGGCGTGCTCGCCGAACGCTTGATGCAGGCCCTGCTGGCCGGACAGGCCGCCGGCGGAGAGGCTGGGCCAGTGCATTCGGCCGGCCTGCTGGTGTGCCAGGACCTGGACTGGCCGATGGTGGATCTGCGCCTGGACTGGGTGGAGGAGAGGCCGGTCGAGGCCCTGTATGCGGTCTGGAAAGTCTATGAGCCACAGATTCCCGCCTATCTGACCCGCGCCCGCGATCCGCGCGATGCGCCGAGCTTCGGCGTGCCGGGAGACCTCTGAACGGGTCGACGGCGGCGATGGAGGAAATCCTTGCCCGGGGTCGGCGGCTGAGGGGATACTTTACGAGCACCCGCCCGCCCTGGCCGGTTTTCTGAATCCGCTTCCCCACCGCACCATGCTCAATCGCATTTCCCTCCGGCAGATGGAGTACTTCGTGGCGACCGCCAAGCACGGGAGCATCGCCGCCGCCTCCGCGCAGATCCATATCTCGCCGCCCTCGATCTCGGCTGCCATCGCCCACATCGAGGCGGAACTGGGGGTGCAGTTGTTCGTGCGGCATCCCTCCAAAGGGTTGGCGCTCACGCCGCTGGGCACGCAGGTCATGCAGGAATGCGAAGACCTTCTCGAACGCGCTTCCAGACTGTACGAGATCGCCTCCAATTCCAATGACACCATCCAGGGCGTGCTGCGCGTGGGCTGCTTCCAGCCGCTGGCCCCCATGATCGCGCCCGAGGTCATCTTCGGCTTCTCGCGCGCGTTCGAGAAGGTCGAACTGCACATGGCCGAGGGCGACCAGCAGGAGCTCATCAACCGCTTGCATCTGCTGGAAATCGATCTGGCCATCACCTACGACCTGCAACTGGGCGACGAGATCCACTTCGAGACGCTGGCGCACATGCCGCCGCACGTGCTGGTGAGCGAACTGCATCCGCTGGCGCAGCAGATTGCCGTGACGCTGGACGAACTGGCCCAACTGCCGATGGTGTTGCTGGACCTGCCCATGAGCCGCGAATACTTCCTGTCGCTGTTCGCCAAGGCCGGCCTGGAGCCGAACATCGTGGCGCGTTCCCGATCCGAGGACGTGGTGCGCTCGATGGTTGCCAACGGCATCGGCTACGCGCTGTTCAATGTGCGCCCCAAGTCGAGCCAGTCGCTCGACGGCAAGCGCCTGGTCCGGCTGCGGCTGGCGGGCGAGCACCGGCCGATGCTGCTGGGGCTGGCCACCTATCGGCCGATGAAGCCGTCGCGGTTGACGCAGGCCTTCATGCAACGTTGCCGCGCCTACATTTCCGATCAATACATTCCGGGCATGAGTGCGGCCAGCTTCTTCGATCCCTATATCTCCGGCCCGGCCGACGCCCCGCCTTCTTCCTGAGTGTCCCATGAGTCGTCTTCTCCCGCCCGACAGTCTGGCCCTGCTGCGCGAATTGATCGCGTTTCCTTCCGTCACGCTGACTTCCAATGCGAGCCTGATGGACCGCGTGCAGGAGGTGCTGGAGCAAGCCGGCATCGCCTCGATGCGGGTGCCGGATCCACGGGATGCGACGCGCTGCAATCTGTACGCCAGCGTCGGCCCGAGCGATGTGCCCGGGATCCTGTTGTCGGGCCATACCGACGTGGTGCCGGTCGAGGGCCAGCCCTGGACCACGCCGCCTTTCGAAGCGAGCGAGCGCGACGGCCGGCTGTACGGCCGCGGCGCCGCCGACATGAAAGGTTTCGTGGCCTGCGCGGTGATGGCCATGGCGCGCGCCGCGCGACGCCCGTTGAAGCGTCCGTTGTCGCTGGCGCTGTCGTTCGACGAGGAGATCGGCTGTGTCGGCGTGCGGCACCTGCTGCGCGAGCTGGAGGGCCTGGAGCCGCAGCCACTGTTGTGCGTGGTGGGTGAACCCACGCTGATGCAGATCGGGACCGGCCACAAGGGCAAGGCGGCCTATCGCGCGCATTGCTGCGGGCAGGCGGGCCATTCCGGCCTGGCGCCGCGCTTCGTCAATGCCATCCATACCGCCACCGACCTGGTGGGCGCGCTGCGCGACGTGCAGCGTGAGCTGGCCGAGCAGGGCCCGCGCGAGGAGGGCTACGCGATTGCCTACTCGACCGTGCATGCGGGCACCATCCGGGGCGGAACGGCGTTGAATATCGTGCCGGCCGATTGCGAGGTGGATTTCGAGATCCGCAATGTGGCCCAGGACGAGCCGCAGCGCATCCTGGCGCGCGTGCTGGAACGGACCCGGGCGCGGATGCGCGAGGCGCAGCCCCTGGCCGACGCCGCGCTGCCCGATATCGTGCCGGGCAACGCCTATCCGGGCCTGTCTGTGCCGCCGGATTCACCCGCGGTGCGCCTGCTGGCCTCGATGCTGCCGCCGGGCACGCCATGCACCAAGGTCGCCTTCGGCACCGAGGGCGGGCTGTTTGGCCAATTGTGGGCGCGCACGTCGGTGTTGGTGTGCGGCCCCGGCAGTATCGAAGTGGCCCACAAGGCCGATGAATACGTCGAGATTTCGCAGATCGAGGCCTGCGACGCCATGCTGGCGCGCCTGACCGATTACCTCTGCGGCTGACGCGGCCCAAAAAAGAAAAACCCCCGGGGCGAAGGTCCGGGGGTCTTTCGGGGTACTGCATTCCCCGGCCGAAGCCGGGGAGGCCATGCAAGGGAAGCGGGACTTAGAAGTCCATGCCGCCCATGCCGCCCATGCCGCCGGGCATGGCCGGGGCAGCGGGCTTGTCTTCGGCCAGTTCCACAACGGCGGCTTCGGCGGTCAGCAGCAGGCTGGCGACGGAGGCGGCGTTCTGCAGGGCGGTGCGGGTCACCTTGGTGGGATCCAGCACGCCTTGCTCGACCAGGTCGGTGTACTCGCCGGTCGCGGCGTTGTAGCCGTAGTTGCCCTTGCCTTGCAGCACGGTGTTGACCACCACGCTGGCTTCTTCGCCGGCGTTGGTGACGATGGTGCGCAGCGGCTCTTCGACGGCACGCAGGATCAGCTTGATGCCGGCGTTCTGGTCAGGCGTGTCGCCCTTCAGGTCGGTGATGGCTTGCTTGGCGCGCAGCAGGGCCACGCCGCCGCCGGCCACAACGCCTTCTTCCACCGCAGCGCGCGTGGCGTGCAGGGCGTCTTCGACGCGAGCCTTCTTTTCCTTCATTTCGACTTCGGTGGCAGCGCCAACGCGAATCACGGCAACGCCGCCGGCCAGCTTGGCCACGCGTTCTTGCAGCTTTTCACGGTCGTAGTCGGACGTGGCTTCTTCGATCTGGATGCGGATCTGCTTGACGCGCGCTTCGATCGACTTGCTGTCGCCAGCGCCGTCGATGATCGTGGTGTTTTCCTTGCCCACTTCGATGCGCTTGGCCTGACCCAGCTCAGCCAGGGTGGCCTTTTCCAGCGACATGCCGGTTTCTTCGGAGATCACCGTGCCGCCCGTCAGGATGGCGATGTCTTCCAGCATGGCCTTGCGGCGGTCGCCGAAGCCAGGCGCCTTGACGGCGGTGGTCTTCAGGATGCCACGGATGTTGTTGACCACCAGGGTCGCCAGGGCTTCGCCCTCGACGTCTTCGGCGATGATCAGCAGCGGACGGCTCGACTTGGCGACTTGTTCCAGCACCGGCAGCAGGTCACGGATGTTGCTGATCTTCTTGTCGAAGATCAGGACGAACGGGTCTTCCAGCGCGGCGACTTGCTTTTCCGGGCTGTTGATGAAGTAGGGCGACAGGTAGCCGCGGTCGAATTGCATGCCTTCGACGACGTCCAGCTCGTTTTCCAGCGACTTGCCGTCTTCGACGGTGATGACGCCTTCCTTGCCGACCTTGTCCATCGCGTCAGCGATGATCTGGCCGATCGAGGAGTCGCTGTTGGCCGAGATCGAGCCAACCTGGGCGATTTCCTTGCTGGTCGTGACCGGCTTGGATTGCTTCTTCAGTTCGGCGACGGCGGCGGCGACAGCCTTGTCGATGCCGCGCTTCAGGTCGATCGGGTTGAAACCGGCGGCAACGTACTTCAGGCCTTCCTGAACGATGGCCTGGGCCAGCACGGTGGCGGTGGTGGTGCCGTCACCGGCGTTGTCGGAGGTCTTGGAGGCGACGTCCTTGACCAGCTGGGCGCCGATGTTCTCGAACTTGTCCTTCAGTTCGATTTCCTTGGCGACGGAGACGCCGTCCTTGGTCACGGTCGGGGCGCCGAACGAGCGCTCCAGCACGACGTTGCGACCCTTGGGGCCCAGGGTGGTCTTGACGGCGTTGGCGAGGACATTCACGCCACGGACGATGCGCACGCGGGCGTCGTCACCGAACAGTACTTGCTTGGCAGCCATTTGTTAGCTTCCTTCGAAAATTCGTTTGAGGCAGGGTTTACTGGACCACGGCGAGGATTTCGTCCTCGCGGATGACGAGCAGCTCTTCGCCATCGACCTTGACGGCCTGGCCGGCGTACTTGCCGAACAGAACCTTGTCGCCAGCCTTCAGGTCGACCGGCAGGATCTTGCCGTCTTCGGTCTTCTTGCCGGGGCCGACGGCCACGACTTCACCCTGGTCGGGCTTTTCAGCGGCGCTGTCGGGGATGACGATGCCCGACGCAGTCTTGCGCTCGTTTTCGAGGCGTTTGACGATCACGCGATCGCCCAGGGGACGCAAGGCCATGAGGAACTCCTGTTACTAGAGAAGAAAGTGAATGATCGGTTGGGCCCGGGAGGATTGTTAGCACTCACCGGAGTCGAGTGCTAATTATAGGGATGATGTTCCGGGGTTCAAGGGGGAGAGCGGTGGCTGTTACATATGGGGCGGGTGGCAAGGCGCCTTGTGGTGCGTCCCTTTTTTTAGCGGATTCAGCTAAAGGGTCCGGGGGGCGAGAGTCTGCGCAAGAAGTTCTCTCACGCCCAAGGAGCCAATACATGCCCGCCAGCCTGCGCGCAATTCAATCGGATATCACGAAGCTTCGCGTGGACGCCATCGTCAACGCCGCGAATTCCTCATTGCTTGGGGCGGCGAGTGTCGAATTTCGTTCGACTTGAGATTCGGCTCACTGAAGTTGGCACGTGGACGAGTGTAGATTGAGGCGGCGTGTGGATTGAAAGCCCGTTCATTGGCAGGCCGTGCCTTGCTCGA
This sequence comes from Achromobacter ruhlandii, assembly GCF_002082135.1. NCBI lineage: Bacteria > Pseudomonadati > Pseudomonadota > Betaproteobacteria > Burkholderiales > Alcaligenaceae > Achromobacter > Achromobacter ruhlandii. Next base: position 4,761,071 of record NZ_CP017433.1, on the reverse strand, counting down.
TAGGTTATATATCCACTGAAGAGCGACCTGCTAGCATGTGTTGTGCTGTACCAAAGACATCATCGACATACAACTTGAGAAGATAGGATCATGACCCCGCCGCATTCAAGACGCCCACCCGCTGACGTACTGAAGGCACGGTATACACCTGCGATGAAGCTTCTCTTTACGTTGGGCCTCGCAATGCTAGCGACCTACGCCCAAGCCGCCAGTTTTGATTGCAACAAGGCCGCGAGCACGACGGAAAAGTTGATCTGTAGCGATGCCGAGACCTCCGCGCTGGACGGCAAATTGCAGGGGGCCTATAAGGCAGCACTAGCCGCAACCGATGCCTATGGCAAGAAAGCGTTGGCTGAAGAACAGCGCAACTGGATTAAATACGCGCGTGGCATTTGTCAAGACAGCGCCTGCCTGCGGCAAGCATACACAAGCCGCATCGCCCTGCTGGGGCGTAATGAGAAACATATTGCCAATGGCGAGGTGTACTCGGACTGCAAGCTGCCGGGCAACCAAACCGCCAGTGGCGAATGCGTCAATGTTGTGCCGATTCGTGATCCCAACTCCCGTGTGGAATCGTTCAACCAATCGCTGGGGCAGCAGAAGCAAAACGGCCGAATCATCGGTTGTAGCCGGCTGATTGATCTGCCGGTTGGCGTCGCCGGAAGTAATCACAGTTTTGGCGGTTCCTGCGTATTGCAGGAAGGCACGCAGCGCAAGGACGTGAGGATCTGCAACGACGATATGTTCGGTCATTTCCAAGTAGAGCCGTCCACGCCCCAGGATGCCTCGGACAAGCGCTTGGTCGACTTTACTTACGCACAATGCTATGGCGGTTGATGGTAAACGTCCGGCTCTCACCGTGTAGAGGCCATCTTGGCGCTCAGGCAAGGGCTTTGCGCGGTGAGAGCCGGACGTTTACCTCACCCAGCCAGCCTCCCCATCACTTCTTCTTATCCCGGTGTTCGAGGGGGACCGCGCCGGCCTGCAGGCGGCGTACCGGATCGCGCGCGACCGCGAGCTGACGCTGGCGCCGTTCGTCCATGCCGTGTTCGCCACCGGCCACGACGAGGCCAACCGCGCGGTGTTCCGCGCCCAGCCGGCCGACGATCTGGACCTGGTCGGCATCGCCCTGCGCGGTCCGAAAAGGCGGTGGACAAGGCGGTCAAGGGGCTGTCGCTGCATCCTTGATGCTGTCGCTGTCGCTGTCGCTGTCGCTGTCGCTGTCGCTGTCGGACGCGGGACGCGCCGGCGCGCCGTCCCGGTAGGCCACCGAGACCATGGCGCCGACGACGAACGTCATCACGATGAAGAGCGTCAGATAGGCCACGATCCAATACGGTCCGCCGTCCACGGCATAGCCCAGGTACTGGTATAGCGCGCTGTGGGCCAGGCCGCCCGCGCTCACCAGGATGCCCAGGGCCAGCATCAGCGGCCAGCGCGGGTAGGGCATGGCGGCGCGCACGCCGCGCAAGCCGGTTGCGCCGGTCACGGCGGCGCGCGGCAGAGCGGGCGTCAGCAGCGCCAACCCGTACAGGATCGGCAGCCAGAGCACCAGCGCCACGGGCACCAGCGCCGCGAAGAACAGGCCCGATTCCGGGCCGTTCATCAGCGCGAACAACACGTAGGGCAGGTCGCCGGTGGCGCGCGCCAGCATCGTCACGACCACCGCCAGAAGGCCCAGCATCACCAGGTGCCAGGCTTGCGCCGTACTGCCGGGGGCATCGATCCGCGTATCGTCCGCGCGCGCGATGACCCGGTGCCAGGCGTACGTCATGCGCGAGAATGCAATCAGGTTGACCAGCGCGAACAGCAGGAACAGGCCGCCCTTAAGCCAGTACAGCGACGCGGCCAGAATGGCGAACGGCAGCGACAATAGGAACACCGCCAGCGACCACGGCGCGGCCGCCAGCATCGCGCGGCCATGGCGCCGGATGGCGCCAGCCGTTGCGTTGAAGAATGAAAGCGCTCCGCGTGCGTTCGACAAGTCGTTCCTCTGTGTGCAATCGACAGGGCCTTGTTTATACCGCAGCCGGGCCGCCCGGACATCAGCGTTTGCAAGCCTTTACCAAAAGAGGGGAGACCCGATGGAAGTGACCTTGAGCGGCAGGATGCGGGCCCGAGGCTATGGCGGTTTGGTAAACGTCCGGCTCTCACCGTGTAGACGCCATCCTGGCGCTCAGCCAAGGGCTTTGCGCGGTGCGGGCCTTTTGGCTGCGCTCAAATCCGGCTAGCATCGGTTGAACCGCTGTTCTATTCCGCCTCCCCGCATCCATGATGGAAGCCGCCGTGACCGAACCGACCGCCATTGCACTTTCAGCCGAAGCCGCATCGCATAAGGGCAAGTTTTTCCTGATCGACGCCGGCTTCCTGGGAGACGGCAGGGTGCCCGGCTTGGAAATCGCCAACGAAGAGACGCTGATCGATCCGGGGATGAACGTCATCTCGCGCCCTGATGGAATGCCAGATCAGTATCCGGCGCGTCCCCACCTGGTCCATGTTCCGCAAAAGGGCGCAATGCCCCGCGATCTGGAAGAGCTCGCTGGCATATGGATTGTGTCGGAGCCGTTGAAGCAGTTGTTTGAGCAGTTGGACGCCGAGGCGTTTGCGTTTGTGGCATGCGACTTCAGCCTTGCCGACGGCAGCCCCGGTCCTCGGTACTACCTGGGCAATGTGCTGCGCAGACTCGATGCCCTGGATGAAGCCTCTTCTCGCGTGAGAATCAAGCTCGACCACAATTATCAGACCGGCGAAGACGAGAAGCTTTATAGCCTCGTCGGCGGCGCCAGTTTGGTATTCAAACCGGAGGTTGTGGGAGGCGCCCATATCTTCCGCCAGGATCGTATGGGAGTGCCTCCCATCTGTGACCGCGCGATGTTTGACGCATTGCGCTCGGCCGGCTTCTCTGGTGTGCGGCTGCGCGATGTCGCCGATATTTGAGGATGTTCTGCACGACCCGCCGTGGACCGCTCCGCGCAGCCAACCGCCATCGACCGTCGAACCGGAGCCACGGACCATGCGGCCGCGCTCGCGTCTATAGTGTTGCGTCATTCCGGCCTCCCGTCCTGGCGGCGGGCCGGGACTTGTCTTTTGATTCAGGAAGCTTGCATGACCATGACCGCCGAACAGTTCCACAAACGCATCTGGGAGATCCTGGACCCCGTGGACACCGCGTATTTCGAGGTGGTGGCCGCGCCCGCGCCCGACGCGGCCGCGATCGCGAGCCTGGAGGCGGCTGTCGGGTTCCCGCTGCCGGCGGCGTTCGCGGCCTTCTGCCAGCGCACCAATGGCCTGTGCGTGATGGCGCGCGAGGAAGTCTGGCCGCGCGCCAAGGAGTTCGACGTCGGCCCCGCCTGGACCTTCTGGCGCGGCGTGGTGCTGTTGGGCATCGATGCGCCGGAGTTGCCCGAATGGGCCAGCATTTCGGCGCAGCAGCGCCAGCTTGCCGAGGCCGGTCTGCCTGGCATCCTGCCGGTGCTGAAGATCGTGGGCGACGGCAGCCGGATCTGGGGCGTGGACCAGGCGGGGGCCGTCGTGGCGATCGACGACTGGGCCGATCCGGAGCCGGTGAGCGGCGATCTCATCGATCTTTATGCCGAGCAGATCGCCGACCTGATGCGGCGCCAGCAGGACATGGCGCTGCGGCTGGCCGAACGCGCCAAGGGAAAACTCGGCAAGCTGCCGGAATAGCGGGCAGCGGGGCGCGGGCGGATCCGGTTGCCGGCACGCCGCCCGCCGGGAATGCGCGTCATCCGCCGGCGCGCGGGGAAAACGCATCCGGATACGTGACCAGGTCGGCGGCGTCGGAAACCCAGCCATCCTTGTCGTGCCGATACAAATCCAGCCGCTCGCGCATTTCTGGCGTCCAGCCGGTCCGGGCCGACATTGCGCACAGCAAGCCCAGGCCGATGCGCCGCATGCCGGCATTGCCTTCGGCGCCCAACCACGCTTCGACCTGGGTAAGCTGATCCAGGCGCGCGCCAGCCACCGTATCCGCGAGCGCATCCAGGATGTCGCCAACGACGCCGGGATGCAGCAAGTCCGAGGCCGCGGATTGCCGCGCGAGCGCCAGCGCCGCCTCTGGACGCAACACCGAGAACGCCAGTCGTAGCGCCAGTCCCGGATGCCAGCGTCTGGCCAGCAGGGCCGCGGCCAGCATGTCCGCCGACGCGGCCAGTTCCAGCTGGCCACGCTGCCGTTGCTGCTGGTACGCGGCGACAACCGCGGCCAATGCATGCGCCCGCGTCAGGCCCGCGAAACTGTCCGCCAGTTCGCGCGGCAGGCTTCCCGCATAAATGCCCAGCAGCGCGCCTGCCGCGAGTTCGACCAGTGACAAATCGACATCTCCGAGCCGCGCGGCCAGCGCCTGGTACAACGCGGGTGCGCCTTGCCCCGGAGGCATCGCGATCAGTCGTTCCAGCGTTTCCTTGCGGATCTGGGCATCGGAATGCCCGAGCAGCAAGGCGAGATGCTGGCTCAGGGCGCGCTGGCCATCCGGAGAAAGGCCCGTTGGCGGAATGCGGATGGTTGCGCGCGCCAGGGCCGGCGGCCCGCTGCGCGCGGCGGCGTGCAATCTGGGCCAGACCTCGGGACGGTCGAGGAAGTTCCAGTACGCTCGCGCCAAGGCGATCGCCACGTCCTGATGCAGCTTGGGCTCGGCTTCGATCCGGGCGAGAAATGCGAAGGCGCCATCCGTTCTCAGGTCGCCGGCAAGGCGGACGATCTCCTTGGCGACGGTGATCTTGCTTCGCGGCGCGCGGTCCAGCAGTTCCAGCACCTGCGCGGGGCGCAGGTTCATCAAGGATCGCCGCAAGGCATAGATGGCGACCCGGGCCCGGGCGTCATCCAGTGCCTGTATCAGCGCCGCCACCCCGCGTCCGGCGTCGGCGCGTCCGAGCGCTTCCAGCGCCTTGTCACGCAGCGCCTGGTCGGGCGTGTCGAGGCGCGCCAGGTCGACCAGCGGCGCCAGGTCGATGGATGGCATGGCCGCATAGCGCTGGACGCAGCCGTAGAGTTCCCAGGCGTTGCGCTGCGTGCTGGTGAGGATATCGAGCAGTTCGGCGGCATAGCATTGCTGCTGGGCCGCCGTCCACCGGAAGAATCCGTCTTCGTAGGCGGGGAGAAATGCCGCCTTGCCGCTGGGAAACCGCCCCTTGTAGACGCGGGCGGTCAGAAACGGCGTCAGCAGGTCTTGCCTGCGACGATGCAGATGCGAGGAGACCGCGGACACCTGGATCCAGCTCGGATCGGCCCCCAGCAGTTGGGGAATCAATTCCGCCGCGCGCTTGCGCAGTCCGAGCCGCACCAGCGCGTCCAGCCCGGAACGCGCCACATGGCCGCGTTTGTCGCGGGCCAGGTCGGAGATCATGTCGACAAACAGGTCCACGGCCTTCGCCCGGCATCCGAAGCCAAAGACGAGTTGCAGCGCCACCTGGGCGCGATCGCGCCGGATCCAGGTCTCGAGCAGTCCCATCAGGTGCGGGGCGATCCGGCGCAGTTCGCCATCGCTCATGCGGGATTCCCAGTGCCCCTGGCGCAGGTTGCCCATGCCGCCCATGCGCTCGACAAGGCCGGGCAGCGCGGCCACGACAAATGCGGTGTGGGGGGTGATGATGGACATCAACCATTGCATGGCCGCCAGCATGGTCTGGTGCGAGCAGTCGCGGGCGCGCAATGCGGCATCGATGAGCGCGGTGAACCCGGGCAGGTGCCCGGCTTCCCAGCGCGAAGGCGGCAGCGCCGCCAGGGCCGTCAGCATGGCAAGTCGCACAGGGTCCTGCTCGTTCTCGCGGGCCCGGCAGAAATCCAGAATGGCGGCCAGGCTCGATGCCTCGTATCGTCCTGTCCCTGCCACCGCCGCAACGGCCTGCGCGCGCAGCTCGCCATCGGGCTGCGACAGGAACGGCTGGGCCAGGGCCAGCGCTTCCTGGAATGGCAGGCAGGACAGGTACGGCAGCCGGACCAGCGGCTCGGCGGCGAGGCGTGGCGACGAGAACGCGCGGCGCGCTTCGGCCTGCCGGGCAGCGCTGGATAGTTCCCGCACGAACTCGAACGGCAAGGCCCCGCTGTCCTCGCGCCAGGCTTCGCCGCCCTGGCGATAGAGCGCGTCCCGCTGGTTTGCATGCAGTTGCTGGAAGACCGCGTGCAAGTCGGGGAGCGCGTCAACCGACCACAGTTTGCAGAGCGCGGACGCCTCCAGGCGCCGCAGGGTCTGCAGGGTGAAGGGAATGCGCTGTCTGCCGCCCAGGTCCTCGACGATGGCGGCGATCTGCGCCGGGAAGAAAGAGGCATAGCGCGCCAGCGGCAAATCCTGGACGGGAATGCGGGCGACCGCCACGCGCAACAGGCTCAACCCGGCCGCTCGGTCGCTGCGCAGCATGCGATAGAGCGCCGCCCTGATGGCAACGCGCAATGCATAGGAGGGATTGCCGGACTGCTCCAGTTCGTGCGCCAGCCTGTCGCGCACGAGCCCCGGCAAGCGCTGCGCCAGCGCCGCCCACTGCGGCGCCTCCAGCAACGCAACCTGTTCGGCATCCAGGCTGGCGCCGATGAATGCATCCGTCGTCCAAGGCAGCAGATGGCGGCGCGCCGCGCCTTCGAGTGTCGGATAGACGGCATCGTTGACCTGCCCGCGTCCGGCTCGCCAGAGCTGGCGGGCGAGCTCCCGGCGGCACGGCTTTGTCATGTCGGGCATCAGGCGGACCAGGATCTCGTCTGGCACCACACGCGCCGCCAGTCGGGCGGCACGCAACACCAGCATGGGCGATGGGTCGGCGAGCAGCGTGACGATCAGATCCGTCGCGCGCGAGCCGCTGGCCGACATCAGCGCCAGCAGCCGCTCGTAGTGGATCTCCGATTGCGCCAGCGACTTCAGGTCTTCGGCAAGCTGCGCATCCGCGATGGACTCACGACCGAGCGCCACCATCCGCCCGTAACGTTGATCATGGCCGAGGAGGGCGACCTCCGCGAGGATGCGCCGCGTGGACGGGCGGTGTTCTTTCCGTGGGGGCGTCATGGTCATGGGCAGGCAGTCGTAGGGTGGGCAGGGCGCCATTCGCACGGCGCGGCGGGAATCCGTTACGGGGATAGTAAATCGATTCTGCCCGCTGGCTTTCCGATGGGACCCCGCCCCTGGCCCGCGCGTGCGGGTATTGGATTCGCTGTAAGTAGACAAACTTTTCTAGAACGTTTATTCTAGTTTCAACGTTTGCCGACCCCCTTGCTTCATGATTTCCCGCACCTCCGCCATCGCCAAGCCGACCAGCGCCGAACTCGACGTGCTGCAGGCGCTCTGGGAAACCGGCCCCGCCACCGTCAAGCAGGTCCACGCCGCCATGGCCGCCGGGCGCGACAGCCTCACCTACGCCAACGTGCTGCGGCTGATGCAGATCATGCACGGCAAGGGCCTGCTGACGCGCGATGAAAGCCAGCGCTCGCACGTCTATGCCGCGGCCCAGAGCCAGAAGGCGACGCAGGGCGGGCTGGTCAGGGACCTGATCGGCAAGGCCTTCGCCGGGTCCGGCAAGGCACTGGTGCTGGCCGCCCTGCGCGAAGGCCGCGTCAGCAAGAAGGAACGCGCTGAAATCGAAGCCCTGCTGCGCGACGACAAGCTGTGACCGACTTCCTGCTCGCCACGGCCTGGACCCTCGGCGGCAGCCTGCCGGCGGTGGCCTGGAAAATCCTGTGCCTGCACGCCGCCACGCTGGCGTTGCTGGCATTGACGCGCCCCGAGGATGCCCGGCTGCGCTATGCGCTGCTGGGCGCAGCGTTGGCCGCTGGCGTGGCCATCGCGGTGACCGGGGTGGCGTTCGCCTGGCGCGGCCTGCCCGCCGCGGCCGTGTCGCCAGCGGCGGCGGCCGCCACGGCCTGGCCGCTGTGGCTGGCGCTGGCCTGGTTGGCCGGCAGCGCGCTCGCGGCGCTGCGGGTGTTGCTGGGGCTGGGTTGGCTGCGCCGCGCGTTGCGCGCCAGCGAACCGTGGCACGATCCCGCCTGGCAGGCGCGCGTGGCGGACATGGCCCGCCACCTGCGGCTGTCGCGCGCCGTCGGCCTGCGCCTGGCGCGCACCCTGTCCACGCCAGTCACCGCCGGCTGGTTCAAGCCGGTGATCCTGGTGCCGGCCTCGCTGGTCACCGGCATGCCGGCGGACCTGCTGGCGGCGCTCCTGGCGCATGAACTGGCGCACGTGCGGCGCCACGATTACCTGTTCAACCTGCTGCAGCACGCCGCCGAGGTGCTGCTGTTCTTTCACCCGTCTATCTGGTGGCTGTCGCGCCGCTTGAGGATCGAGCGCGAACGCATCGCCGACCAGATCGCCGCGGACGTGATCGGCGGCCCCATGCCGCTGGCGCGCGCGTTGCACGCCCTGGAGCGTGTCGCCGCCGCCACGCCACCGGCGCCGGTGGCGCCCGCCGCGCGGGACGGCGACCTGCTCGACC
>NZ_CP017433.1:4744412-4752522 GCF_002082135.1 Achromobacter ruhlandii | reverse complement strand
GGCCGGCGCAGCCCCTGTCGGCGCAGGAAGCGCAACGCCTGATGGCGCGCCTGCCGGGGATCCGTGCCCTGGTCGAGGCCAGCGGCGCCTCTCATGTGCTGGTGCTGGACACCCGGTCGGGCGCGACGCTGCTGGGCCGCGCCGAGAACGACGCCGTGCCGATCGCGTCGCTGACCAAGCTGATGACCGCCATGGTGGTGCTGGACGCCGCGCCTGACCTGTCTCGCACCGTGCGCATCGATGAGCGCGATGCGCGCGCCACCGCCGCTGGCGCCGCTTCGCCGCTGCCGGTGGGCGCCAGCGTCACGTTGGACACCCTGCTCAAGCTGGCGTTGATGGCATCGGACAACCGCGCCGCGCACGCCCTGGCCCGCGCCTATCCCGGCGGCGAAGCGGCATTCGCCCAGGCCATGCGGCGCAAGAGCGCCGCGCTGCGCCTGGAGCACACCACGCTGGAGGAGCCGACCGGCCTGTCGGACGGCAATCGCGCCAGCGCCGTGGACATTGGCCGGATCGTCAGCGCCGCCGCCGCGTATCCGCGCATCGTGCGCGACACCACCACGCTGGCCGAGACGGTCGATGCGGCCGGCACCAGGCAGCGCTTTCGCAACACCAATCCCCTGGTCGGGACGCAAGGCTGGGACGTGCGCCTGTCGAAGACGGGCAACTCGGCCGCGGCCGGCCGCTGCCTGGCCATGCGCATCCATGTCGAGGATCGCGACCTGACGCTGGTCCTGCTCGATGGCCGCCCCGACCATGCCTGAGTCTTTCCCGTTCTTCCCCATCCGGTTCTATCGACCATGACAGTTCGACTCGTTTCGCGCGCCCTGGGCGCAGTCCTCTTTGCGTCCGCCCTGACCCTGCCCGCCCGGGCGGACGTCCTGTGCACCCTGGTGGCCGACGCCGCCGATGGCCGCATCCTGTTCCAGCAGGGCACGCGGCAGGACTGCACGCAGCGCTACACCCCCGCCTCGACCTTCAAGCTGCCCATCGCCCTGATGGGCGCGGATGCCGGCATCCTGCAGGGCCCGCACCAGCCCGTCTGGAACTACCAGCCCGCTTATCCCGACTGGGGCGGCGAGGCCTGGCGCCAGCCCACCGATCCGGCTCGCTGGATCAAGTATTCGGTGGTCTGGTACTCGCAGTTGACCGCCAGGGCGCTGGGGCAGGAGCGCTTCCAGCGCTACACCTCCGCGTTCGGTTATGGCAACGCGGACGTCTCGGGTGAACCCGGCAAGCACAACGGCACCGATGGCGCGTGGATCATCTCCTCGCTGCGCATTTCGCCGTTTGAGCAGGTGGACTTCCTGCGCAAGTTCGTCAACCGGCAACTGCCCGTCAAGGCGGCTGCCTATGACCTGGCCGAGAACCTGTTCGAGGTCGGCGAAGCCGACGGCTGGCGCCTGTACGGCAAGACCGGAACCGGCTCGCCCGGCAGCCACGGCGTCTACACGCCGGCCAACGCCTATGGCTGGTTCGTCGGCTGGGCACGCAAGGACGACCGCCAACTGGTGTTTGCCCGCCTGCTGCAGGACGAGGGGACGACCCAGCCCAATGCCGGCCTGCGCGCCCGCGACGGCCTGATGCGCGACTGGGCCGCCATGGTCGCGGCGCCCCGCAAATAGACCCGCGCCGGCCATGAACGCCCCGCCGCGCGACGACGGCATCGACATGCTGCGCGGATTGTCGATCCTGCTGGTGTTGCTGCATCATTTCAACATCGCCTATCCGCTGCGCGATACGGCGTTGGCCAGCGCGCTGGGCTGGCCCCTGCTGCAGGCCATCGCGCGCAATGGCAACTACGGCGTGACGATCTTCTTCGTCATTTCGGGGTTCCTGATCACCCGCAACGCGCTCGAGCGCTGGGGCCGTCTGGACGCCATCCGGCCGGCGCCTTTTTGGCTGCTGCGCCTGGCGCGTATCCTGCCCACGCTGGCGCTGACACTGGCGGCCGTCGACGCGCTGGCGCTGGCCGGCCTGCCGCTGTTCGGCAACCGCGCGGGCAGCGGGGTGTCGCTCTGGACCGCCAACGCCGCCGCGCTGGGCGCCTGGATGAACGTGCTGGTCATCCGCGAGGGATGGATCAACTATGCGCTGGGCGTGATGTGGTCCCTGTCGGTCGAGATGGCCTTCTACCTGCTGTTTCCGCTGGCCTGCGTGCTGCTCCGTGGCGCCTGGCTGCGGGCGCTGGCCGCGCTGCTGATCGTTGCGGGGCCGCTCTACCGGCTGGCGAACCAGGGCGATGGCGAGGCCTGGCTGTACGGCTATCTCGCCTGTTTCGACGCGATCGCCATCGGCTGCTGCGCCGCGTTGCTGGCGCGGCGCCAGGCTTGGCCGGCGGCACGGCGGCCCGGCGTGGGCAGGCTTGCGGGCCTTGGCATGGCCGCGCTCTACCTGGCATGGCCGATCAGCCAGAGCAATGTGCTGGGCGTCAGTGCAATGGCGTTGGGCGCGGCGCTGCTGCTGCTTGGCCGGCCGGCCATCGTCCCGTCTTCACCCGGCCTGGCGCGGCGCCTGCTCGGACGCTGCGGCCGCGACTGCTACGAGATCTACCTGCTGCACCTGCTGGTGCTGGGCCTGTTGCGCACCTGGCTGCCGCCCGCGCAATACGTGGGCGACGCCAGGCTCGGTTTGCTGCTGGCCAGTGTCGTTGGCGCGTGTCTGCTGGGCGCGCTGGTGTCGCGGGCGTATTCCACGCCGTTGAACCTGCGCCTGCGGCGGTCGTGGCGGCTTGGCCGTGGACTGCGTTGACGGGCGCGTGGAGCAAGGGGGAGCGGGTAGGGAGGCCTGCGGCCACTTACACCTGGGCCATGCCGCCATCGACGAATAGTTCGATGCCGTTGATGAAGCTGGCCGCGTCGGAGGCGAGGAACGCCACGGCCTTGCCGATTTCCCGCGGTTCGCCCAGGCGTCCCAACGGCACCTGCGCGGCCAGGTGATCGAACAAGCCCTGGCGCGCCTCGTCGGGAACCAGTCCGCCCAGGCCTGGCGTGCGGATCGGCCCCGGGCTGACGACGTTGACGCGAATGCCCCGATCCTTGAGGTCCAGCGCCCAGGAGCGGGCGAAGTTGCGCACGGCGGCCTTGCTGGCGCTGTAAACGCTGAAGTTCGCGGTGCCCTGGATCGACACGGTCGAGGCCGTCAGGATCACCGAAGCGCCATCGACCAGCAGCGGCAACGCCTTTTGCACGGTGAACAGGGTGCCGCGCACGTTGGTGCCGAAAATGCGGTCGAAGTGCTCCTCGGTGATCGCGCCCAGCGGCAGCATGTCGCCACCGCCCGCGTTGGCCAACAGAATGTCCAGTTTGCCTGCGGTCCGGGCGATCTGCGCGTAGACATTGTCCAGGTCGCCCAGCACCGCGGCGTCGGCGCGGATGCCGGCCGCCGCGCCGCCCAGGGCAGCCACGGCGGCGTCCAGTTCCGCCTGGCGCCGGCCGGTGATGAACACGCGCGCGCCCTGCGCCGCCAATTCCTGCGCGGCGGCAAAGCCGATGCCGGTGGTGCCGCCGGTGACGAGTGCGATCTTGCCGTTCAGTTGCTGATTCATGGTGTTTTCCAGATCCTTTTTGCTCGGTTGCCCGTCAACGTCTCACGGCGCCGGATGCATTCCGAAGCGCTGGCGTTGCAGGGTATGGCGTCACTTTAAGGACCACTGGATATTGAATAAATACTGTAAAATTGAAATAACTATCCATGCATGTGGATAATTCGCTTTCTCCGGGAGAAGAAATCCGCATGGATCAGTTGACGGCCATACGCGCCTTTTCGCGGGTGGTGGAGGCAGGCAGCTTCACTCGGGCGGCAGACTCGCTCGACATGCCCAATGCCACGCTCAGCAAGCTGGTTCAGGACCTGGAAACGCACTTGGGCGTGCGCCTGCTGCAGCGCACGACGCGCCGCGTCACCGTCACGCCGGAAGGTCGCGATTACTACGACAAGGCCTTGCGCATCGTGCGCGACCTGGAAGACATCGACAGCTCATTCAATGCGGGGCAGGGCAGGCCGAAAGGGTACCTGCGCATCGATGTCGGAGGCTCCGCCGCGCGCGATGTGTTGATCCCTGCCATGCCGGATTTTCTTGCGCGGTATCCCGACATACGGATCGACCTGGGCGTGTCGGATCGTACGGTCAATCTCATCAGTGATAACGTCGATTGCGTGATCCGCGGCGGCCCCCTTGACGATTCCTCGCTGGTGGCGCGGCATATCGGCACGGCCGATCTCATCACTTGCGCCGCGCCGGCATACCTCAAGCACTTCGGCACGCCGGCGTATCCGGAGGAGCTGAAGAACGGCCACAGGCTGGTGAGCTATCTTTCCCCGCAGAACGGACGCGCATTTCCGTTCCGCTTCGAGCGGGACGGAGACAAGCGGGAGATCAAGGCCGAGCATCGCGTGGGTGTCAACGAAAGCAATGCGCATCTGGCCGCGGCGCTGGCCGGCCTGGGTATCATCCAGACGTTCACCTATGCGGCCCGGGCCGCGCTGGACGGTGGCGCGCTCGTGGAGATCCTGAAACCCTGGCGGCCCCAACCCTATCCGTTCCATGTGGTCTATCCGCACAATCGCCACGTGACACAGCGCCTGCGTGTGTTCATCGACTGGCTCATGGAAAACCTGCCGCCTCGGCTCAGGCCCTGAGATCGCGGCTGTCGTGATTCGTCATGGCGGCGGTGTGGCCGGACTCCTCGCGAGAGGGGAGTCCGGCGCCCTGGCGAGCGTCCCGCCTCATGCCTGCGGCCGATGGCACACCGCTTCCACGTTGTGGCCATCGGGGCCGATGACGAACGCGGCGTAGTAGTGGGGATGGTAGTGGGGGCGAAGGCCGGGCGGGCCATTGTCCTTGCCGCCGGCGGCGAGCGCGGCGGCGTGGAACGCGTCCACTTGGGCGTGGGTGTCCGCCGCGATGGCGATGTGCAAGGGCCCGGCGACACGGGCCTGTGGATAGAGCCACAGCGAAGGTTTCCCCTGCCGGCCCAGGCCGATACTGGCCGGGCCTTGCATGGCCAGGCTCACGCCCAGGGGCGCGAGCGCCTTGAGAAAGAACTCGCGGCTGAGGTCGATGTCGCTGACGCCAAAGCCAATGTGATCGAACATGCGGTGTCTCCGACGCTACGGTGAGCATCCGGTTTTAACACTATCGATCGCGCGGCGCGATCGGGTATTCTGCCGGCGTGTACCCGCGAAGGAGCGCGATCCTGTCACCGCAGAAATCGATTCGTCGAGACCTGGCGATCCTCTGGTTCTGGATCGCCATGGTCGCGCTGGTGCTGGCCGGGCTGCTGGTCGCGCTCAGCCGGCAAGGCGCCGGGTCCCAGGTGGCCCGCGCGCGTGACCTGGCGGCGGTCAGTTGCGAGGCCTTGCGCGCCGGGGCGGCGCGCCTGCCCCGGGTCGCCCCGCCCGGCCCGCGCGCGCCCGCGGCCGAACTGCCCGGCGCCCAGGCGATTCTCGATCTTGTCTTGCGCGATCGCGTCGGCATGGAAGGCGGGTTCTGGCAGCCGGGCGCGGGCGTGGTGGCCTATGCCTTTCCCACCTATGACGGCACCGGCATCAAGCGCGACCCGCCCAGCGCGGAGCTGGAGCGCATTGGCGCCACCGCCCAGCGCGCCCTGGACGGGGCCGGGCTGGTCACCGACATGCGGCCGGGCCTGCGCGAAGCCGTGGTATTCGCCGCGTGTCCCGCCGAGATCGGGAACCGCCCGCTCGCGGCCTGGACCCTGACGCGCGTGCCGCTGATCGGCGGCGACGTGATCAATGCGCTGATCCTGGCGATCAGCCTGCTGCTGGCCATGGTGGTGGTTTCCGGCCTCTGGCTTGGCCGCACCTTCGCCCGTTGGCGTCGGCAATCGGAAGACATGCAGCGGCAGCTGCAACAGGCCGAACGGCTGGCGACCCTGGGGCGCATGTCCGCGGGCCTGGCCCATGAAATCCGCAACCCCCTGGGCACCATGCGCATGAAAGTCGAGAACGCGCTGGCCGCGCCCGAGCCCGTGCGCCAGGCGCGGGTGGCCGGCGCCCTGGAGGCCGTCCTGGCGCAGACCGAGCGGCTCGAGTCCCTGGTGTCGAGCCTGCTGGCCCTGACGCAGCCATTCCGCGTCGAGCGCCAATCGCTCGATCTGCCCGCTTTCCTGGAGGAACGGGTGCAGGCGCACGCGGCCGCCGCGCAAAAGGCGGGAGTCCGGCTGACGGTGACCGCGCCCGACATGGCGGGTGCGCGTGCATGGTTCGATCCGGCACAGATGGCACGGGTGTTCGACAACCTGCTGTTGAATGCGCTAGCGCATACCGGCAATGGCGGCGCGGTGGAACTGGGCGCGGCCCGTGGCCCCCGTGGCGCCTTGCTGTTATGGGTCGCCGACGATGGCGCCGGCGTGCCGGACGGATTGCGCGACACCCTGTTCGAACCGTTCGCGACAGCGCGCACAGGCGGGTCCGGATTGGGGCTCGCCCTGGTGCGGGAAATCATCCAGGCGCACGCCGGGCAGGTCAGGCTGGCGCCCACCGCGCGCGGCGCCCGCATCGAAATGGAGCTGCCATGGCCCGCATCCTGATCGTCGACGACGACGCGGCATTTCGTGACAGCCTGACGGAAACGCTGCAGGACCTGGGCCATGCCGTGCTGCAGGCCGCCTCGACCAGCGCGGGCCTGAACCGCCTGCTCACCGAGCCGGTGGACCTGGCCATCGTCGATCTGCGCATGCCGGGCGACGATGGCCTGGTGTTCCTGCGCAAGGCGGCCGAAGTGTCCGCCGTTCCGTGCATCATGCTGACCGCCTATGCGAGCGGCGGCAACACCATCGACGCCATGCGCCTGGGGGCCTTCGATCACCTGACCAAGCCGGTGGCGCGCGCCGCCCTGGTGGAGACGCTGGAGCGGGCGCTGAGCAGCGTCATGGCAGGGGGCGACGCCGCCGCCAGTCCCGACGCCGGGCCGGTCGACGATTTCGAACTGGTCAGCGCCAGCGAGGCCATGCGTGGCGTCTTCAAGCGCATCGGCATGGCGGCGCGCGGCGATGCCACGGTGTTGATCCTGGGCGAAACCGGCACCGGCAAGGAACTGGTGGCCCGCGCCCTGCATCGCAGCAGCGCGCGCGCGGCGCGGCCCTTCGTCGCGGTCAATTGCGCCGCGATTCCCGCCGAGTTGATGGAAAGCGAACTGTTCGGCCACGTCAAGGGCGCGTTTACCGGCGCCACCAGCGACCGCGCCGGGCGCTGGCGCGAGGCCGAGGGCGGAACCCTGTTCCTGGACGAGATCGGCGATATGCCGCTGGCGACGCAGGCCAAGATCCTGCGCGCGCTGCAGGAACGGGAAATCACGCCGGTGGGCGCCGGCCGCGTGGTGCCGGTGAACGTGCGTATCGTCGCGGCGACGCATCGCGACCTGCCGGCGGCGGTGGCGGCGGGCAGGTTCCGCGAAGACCTGTGGTATCGCCTGCAGGTGGTGCCGATCGTATTGCCGCCCCTGCGCGAGCGGTTGGGCGATGTGGTGCTGCTGGCCGAGCATTTCCTGCGGCGCATCGGCGGCGGCGCGCCCAAGCGCCTTTCCCCTGCGGCCGCGCAGCAGTTGCTGGCGCACGACTGGCCCGGCAACGTGCGCGAGCTGCGCAATGCCATGGAGCGCGCGGCGGTGCTTTGCCATGGCATGACCATCGAGCCGGGGCACGTCGGTCTGCAGTCCACCGACGCCGCCCACGCGGCCGGAGGCGGCATTGCGCTGGACGGGCCGCTGGCCGAGGCGGTGGCCGCGCTGGAACGCGCCATGATCCGTCGCGCGTTGGCGGCCACGGCCGGCAACCGCGCCGAGGCCGCCCGCCGCCTTGGGCTGTCGCGCCAACAGCTGTATCGCAAGCTGGCCGAGCACGGTCTGCAATGAGGTGTCCGATCCGGTGACGCCCGCGTGTCGCCGGATCGGACACCGGTGCGCCGCCGGACCGCGCAAGCCCTTGTTTTTTCGGGAACTCCTGGTTGGCACACGGTTTGCATCCAAGCCTGATGTGTTCACCGACGGCTCAAGGAGTCCATCATGTCCCGATACACGTCTTCCGTGCTTGCCATCGCGCTTGCCCTGGCCGCGGGCGCGGCCCGCGCCGTGCCGCCGCCCGCCGCCGCG
>NZ_CP017433.1:4511249-4744406 GCF_002082135.1 Achromobacter ruhlandii | reverse complement strand
CCGACCCCAGCCGGCGCGGTGCCCCCGCCGCCGCTTGCCGCGATGCCGCCGCCCGCGCCCGGCGCCGCCGCGCCGGTCGTGGCGCAGGGCCAGGTCCAGCGTCTGCTGATCAATCCCTACGGCGAGGTCGACGGCCTGCGGCTGGCCGACGGCACCGTGGTGCGGTTTCCGCCGCATCTGTCCCAGGCGCTCAGCGCGGCGATCAAGCCTGGCGACGCCGTCCGCGTCATTGGCCGCCCGCAGTCGCGCGGCAGCGTCAAGGCCGACGCCATCGTCAATGCCTCCAGCGGCCAGACCGTCTATGACCAACCGCCGCCGCCGGACGCGGGACGGCCGCTGCCGCCGCACCTGCGCGCCCAGGCGCTGCGGCCGCAACGGGTGGAAGGCCAGGTCGATGCCGTGCTGACCGGCCCGCGCGGCGAGGCCAACGGCGTCATCCTGACCGACGGCAGCATCGTCCGCTTCCCGCCGGAGAGCCTGCGACTGTCGGTACTGCCCGGCGCGCCGTTCGCCGCCGACGGCCTGGGAACGCGCAACGCCCTGGGCACGTCGCTGGAGGCGATCAGCATGGGGACCAGCCTGTCGGCGCTGCAGCCGCTGTATGACCGCACGCCCTGAGCGCTGCCGCGTTCTTCCTGACCGGGCCGCCGCGCCGAGCGGCGGCCTGCCCATCATTCCCCCGGGATTTCCGAAGATGTCTCCCAAGCTCCTGCCCGTCGCCCTGCTGCTGGTCTCCAATGTCTTCATGACCTTCGCCTGGTATGGACACCTCAAGTTCGGCGAACGTCCGTTGTATGTCGTTGTCCTGGCCAGCTGGCTGATCGCCTTCGCCGAATATTGCTTCGCGGTGCCGGCAAACCGCATCGGCCATGCCGTCTACAGCGCCGCCGAACTCAAGACCATGCAAGAGGTCATCACCTTGACGGTGTTCGCCGTGTTCTCGGTCTTCTACCTGGGCGAGCGTTTGACGCTCAATCACCTGGTCGGTTTTGGCTGCATCGGATTGGGCGCGTTCTTCGTCTTCAAGGGCCCCTTGCCCTAGGAAACGATCATGACGACCGCGCAAACGGACACCGACTCGCAGCGCTGGCTGGCGGGTGTCAACTTCTTCCTGGCCGACGTGCGCGACGGGCTGGGCCCGTTCCTGGGCGTGTTCCTGTTGGGCCATGGCTGGCACGCCGACGCCATCGGCTACCTGATGACGGCCGCCGGCCTGGCGGGCATGCTGGCCACCACGCCGATGGGCGCGTGGGTGGATGCCTCGCGCCGCAAGCGCGGCCTGCTGGCCGGCGCCACCCTGGCCCTGATCGCCTGCAACCTGGCGCTGTGGGCCCTGCCGGTGGCCAGCGTGGCGGCCGCCACGCAGATCCTGGCGGCCATTATTGGCGCCCTGTTCGCGCCGGCCATCATGGGCCTGACGCTGGGGCTGGTCGGTCCGCGCGGCTTGCCGCGCCAGCTTGGGCTGAACGAGGCCTGGAACCACTCGGGCAACGTCGCGGCCGCGGCGCTGGCCGGCCTGGCCGGCTACCGCTGGGGCCTTTCGGCGGTCTTCGTGTTGATGGTGGTGGTGCCATGCGGGGCGTTCGTCTGCCTGGGGCGGATCCGACCGTCGGCGATCGACCATGATGTCGCTCGCGGGGCCGAGCCCGCGGCCTCGGCCCCGGTGGGCCCGCAACAGGCGCCGGGCATCTGGCAAGTGCTGTCGCGCTCGAAAGCGCTGCGCCGGGTGGCATTGATCATGATGCTGTTCCACCTTGGCAATGCGGCCATGCTGCCTCTGCTGGGGCAGTCCGCCGTTGCGCGCGGCCAGGCCGACCCCAGCGCCTATACGGCGCTGACGATCATCGTCGCGCAACTGGTCATGATTCCGGTGGCGCTGCTGGCCGGACGCCACGCCCGGCAGTACGGCTATTGGCGGCTGCTCGCGTTGGCATGCTGTGTGCTGCCGCTGCGCGGGCTGCTGGCCGCGGCCTTGCCCGCCGCTTGCGCGCTGGTGCCGGTGCAGATGATGGATGGCGTCGCCGCCGGCCTGATGGGCGTGGCGCTGCCGGGGCTGGTGGCATCGATCCTGCGCGGAAGCGGGCATGTCAATGCGGGGTTGGGGGCGGTCATGGCCATCCAGGGCGCGGGCGCGGCGCTCAGCCCGGCCCTGGGCGGCTGGGTGGCGCAACACCATGGGTACGGCGCGGCCTTCATCGCGCTGAGCGGCGTCGCCACGCTCTCGTTGGCGCTGGTCGCGACCCACCGGACGGCGCGCGGCGACGTGCGAACCGGTGACGCTCGGCGGGCCGCCGACGTAAACTCTTGCCATTGACCATGCAGGCACCGGTGACAAAGGGTTCGTCATGTTATCCACCTTGATTTACCGCAGCCGGCTCTGTAGCGCCATGCGCGCTGACGATTTCGACCTTCTCATACGGAAGGCCAGGGTGCGCAACGCGTCCTTGGACGTCACCGGCATCCTGCTTTTCGACGGCAGTCACTTCGTCCAGTTGCTGGAAGGGCCGCCGCGGGCGGTGGAGGCGCTGTTCGACACGATCCAACGCGACCCGCGGCATGGGAGCGTTGTGCGGCTCCTGCGCGACCAGGGACCGTTTCGCCGTTTCGAGGGCGATCAGATGGCAATGATCGACCTGCGTGAGTTCGAGGCGGCGCGGGTGCCCTCGCTCATCCTCGACAAGATGAAAAAACAGGCCAGGCTGGCTGCCAGCGACGACCGGGTCGCCAAGATCCTCACCTGGTACGCGCTGGCGCAGTCAACCCACCCCATCGCCGATGGCGACGATGGGGCGGGCTGGAGATTCGAGGCGGACGCCGCCTTGCCCGAGCCCGGCTTGCGCGCGGAGCAGGCGTATCAGTTCGCCCTGCAGCCGATCGTCGAGCCGATGCGGCGGGAGATCAGTTCGTTCGAATTCCTGATTCGTGGTCCGTCCGGCGGATCGCCGCAGGAGCTGTTCTCGACCGTGCCGCCAGACCAGCGCTACCGGATCGACCTGGAGTCCAAGGCGTCCGCGTTTCGCCTGGCAAGTCGCCTGCATCTGGACGACATCAAGCTGTCGGTGAATCTGTTGCCCATGTCGTTGGTCGCCGATCCGTCGGCGGTGGAATTCCTGGTCGCGCAGATCACGGGGTGCGGTTTGTCGCCCCGGCAGGTGATCGTGGAGATCACCGAGGAGGAGGCCATCGTGAACCAGGGCGACTTCGGCGCGGCCATCGAGCGGTTGCGCCGCGCCGGCATTGGCGTGGCCATCGACGATTTTGGCGCGGGCTTCGCCGGCCTGTCGTTGCTGGCGGATTTTCAGCCGGACAAGCTCAAGATCGATCGCAAGATCATTCAGAACATCCATTCGGATGGCCCGCGGCAAGCGATTGTGCGCGCGATTGTCGAAGTGTGCGCGGCGTTGGGAATCACGCCCGTCGCCGAGGGCGTTGAACGGGTACAAGAGTGGCGTTGGCTGCAGGCGGCGGGGGTGGAGCGTTTCCAGGGGTACCTGTTCGCCCGGCCCGCGCTGAACGGCGTGCCGGCGGTCCGATGGCCGCGACGGTCTGGCGGGCATCAGGGTAGCTGAGGGGGCGGAATCCGCCGCGGGATGGATGTCAATTCAAATCCGATGGGAGCACTCACCCATGACAGTCAGATTGGCGGCCTTGAATCAGAGTCTGGTCACCGTAGCCAGGCTGATGGATACCGCGAATGATCTCGACGGCGTGAAAGCCGCGTTCGCGCTGCACGCGGAGGTGGCCTCGGGGTTGTTCAGATTGGTCGAGGCGGAGTTGCTGGAGCTTCGACAGAAACTCGAAGACGTGCAGGAAACGCTCAGGCAGGCGGGGCCGCGGTAGATGCTGTCCGTGAGCCCGCGGCGCGCCGGACGCTCCGCCGCGGTGGGCGGCTTGCGCAGGCTCAAGTCGCCTGAGCGCGGCCGCGATACTGAGAGGGCGTGAGACCGAAGCGCCGCAGGAACGCCTTGGACAGTTGCCCCTCGGAACGGAATCCGGTGGCCCTTGCCAATGCCTTGAGCGGCTGGTCGGCATCCAGGCCCGCGCGTACCGTTTCCAGCCGCAACGCTTCCAGGAAGGCGCGCGGCGTGAACCCGGTCGCGCGTGTGAATCCACGATGGAAGGTGCGGGGCGCCTGGCCCGCCGCCTGGGCCATGCGTTCGACGCTGATGGCCTCGGCCATGTGGCGGCGCAGCCAATCGACCAGTTCGCCATAGGCGCCGGCCTGCCCCTCCAGGATGAGCGAATACTGCGCCTGGTTGCCGGGCCGCCGCAACGCCAGGTTCAATTGGCGCGCCACGCGAGAGGCCAGCCAGCGGCCCGCATCCTGCTCGACCATCGCCAGGCACATGTCGATGCCGGCGGTCACGCCGCCCGAGGTCCAGAGCCTGCCGTCCTGGACATACAACGCGTCGGGATCCACATCCAGGTCGGTGAAATGCCCCGCCAGCAACTGCGCGGAACGCCAGTGGGTCGCCACGCGCCGGCCGGCCAGCATGCCCCAGTGGGCCAGCAGGAATGCGCCCGTGCATACCGAGGCCAGCCTGCGCACACGCGGGCACGCCTGGTCCAGCCAGGCTCGCAACGCTTGATCCGCCCCGGCATGCATCAACCCGTCCCGTTCGCCGCCCGCGATGATCAGCGTGTCGACGCTGGCGGGGGCGACGCTGGCGGCGGCTTCCGTGTGCAAGGTCAACCCGTTCGACAGCGTGATGGGCCCACCGGCGCCGGACAGGACGACGACGCGGTAGGGGGTATCCACGCCCAGCGCGCCGGCCATCGCGAAGACATCGGCGGGACCCGCAATGTCCAGATGCTGCGCGGTGGGGAAGGCGAGGATCGCGATCAGGCGCGACCTGTCGGCTGGCGGGAGTGGGAGCGACATGAGGGACGTGAGGGGAGGAACAGCCGCCATGGTAACGGCCAGTGGCAGAAAACGGCGGAATCTTGTCATTGCTGCCAGCCTTGCGGATGTCTTAGTCTCGCCGGGTTGAGGCCGGGCCTCGTCGAATGCAGGGGTACACCGATGTCAGGCAAGGGGCGTCGTTCGGTTTTGTGGTGCGCATTGGCGTGCGTGCCGGTCGTTATTGCGACGCTTGTGTGGCGCGATCCAGGCGGTGTGCCGGCTGCCCTGTCCCGCCCGCAAGCGGGGCAGGCGCTGCCAGGCCCGCGCCTGTCCGCGGATCCGTCGCGCAGGCCGGTGGTTGCCGTGATCGCGCACAACGCGAACACCGAGTTGGAGGATTTCGTGGTGCCGTACGCCGTATTGAAGCGCGCCGGCGGCGCCGATGTGTGGGCGTTGGGGCTGGAGCCGGGACCCGTGCGCTTTTTCCCGGCATTGCGGGCGCGTCCCGACGCCGATATCGCCGCTTTCGACCAGCGCTATCCCGATGGCGCCGACTACGTCATCGTGCCGGCCGTGCACGATGACGACGATCCACGATTGCTGGCGTGGGTGGCGGGCCAGGCCCGCAAGGGCGCGGTGGTCATCGGAATCTGCGATGGGGTCTGGGTGCTGGCCCGGGCCGGCTTGCTGGAGGGCCGCGAGGCGGTATCGCATTGGTATTCCCGCGGCGCCCTTGCCGACGGCTTTCCCGGCGTGCGATGGCGTCAGGATCGACGCTACGTGGCCGACGGGAATGTCGTGACCACCACGGGTGTCAGCGCCTCGATTCCGGTGTCGCTGGCGCTGGTGCAGGCGCTGGCGGGCCCGTCTCGGGCGCAATCGCTGGCGCGGGAGTTGGGGGAGGGCGAGTGGGGCGGGCCGCACCCCGGAGAGGGGTTCCGTCTCGGGCCGCGGCATCTATACACCGCGGCGGCCAACGCGGTGGCGTTCTGGCGCCATGAAACACTGGTGGCGCGGCTGGCGCCCGGCGCCGATGATCTGTATCTGGCGCTTGCCGCCGATGCGTTCGCGCGCAGCTACCGGACCTCGATCGTTGGAAGGACCGGCGATGCGGGGCCGGTCACGTTGGCGAGCGGCCTGGTCTATCTGCCAGACGACGGCGCGGATGCCGGCGAGGCGTCATTGCCGTGGCTCGCGGAAAAACCCGTGGCCGAGGGCGAGCCGCGCGCGGCGCTCGCCCGCATGCTGGATCTGCTGCAGGATCGCTACGGCCAGGCGACAGCCGATTTCGTGGCATTGCAGTTGGAGTATCCGAGGCCAAAACGCTGATTGCGCGCGAGCGTCGGCGCCAGGCTACCCCGCGTTGTCCCGGTCCAGCGACCGCAACTTCTCCGGGATCTGATAGCGCTGGCCGTCGAACTTCAGCGTGCGCGGGATCTTGCCCTTGTCGACGACCTTTTCCTGGCAGTCGCCTTTCTGCAAGGCCGTGCGGCTCGACTCGTACGACTCGCTCGTGATCAGGTCGCGGTATCCGTGGGTGGCCGTGTCGCCCACGGACAGGGTGACCACGCGGCTGTTGAATCTGCCGGCGCAGTTGGTGTCCCATTCGCCGGTCGAGCGGCTGGCGATCAGGCCGTCCAGCACCATCGCCAGCCCCTTGGGGCCGATATCGAACAGGCGCAGGCTGGTTTCGTCGAAGGGATTGGCGCGCGAGGCGCCGACGTGGGAGATCCGCAGGCCGAAGGCGCGGCGGCCCGGGGCAAGGTCATAACGGGCGGTGTCGAAGGATACGTTGGTGATGCGTATGGCATCGTCCGACATCACCCCGGGCAGCAGGATGTCATGGCGCGTCTTCAGGGTGGCGCGGTCCAGCACCAGGATGCGCAGGTCGCCCGTGTGGCCGTCGTCCTGGTTGGGCGTGTCCTGCACCAGTGGAATCGCCGCCAGCAGCAGGTCGGGGTGGGCCGGCCACGTCTTGCAGATCACGGCGAAAGGCTCGCCGTAATCGGCGTCGGCGATGCGGATGACGATGTTGTCGCGGCCAAGACGGAGGTTGCCGTCCTTGTCGGCGGCGGGCGCCTGGGGATAGGCCGCGCGCACGATCGCCTCGGCCTGCGGGCAGGCGTCACGGGCGGCGTGCGCGGCGCCGGGGGCGAGCAAGGCGGCCAGCGCCAGGGGGGCGGCCAGGGCGGACAGGGAACTTAGCATGTCGGATGTCGGGGTTGTCATTGCGTATGGGTCGGGGTGGCGGCGCGCGAGGCCTGCGTGGGCATGGGTTCCTGCGTCAAGGTGCCCGGCTCGGAGGGGGATGGCCGTATCACCACGGCGTTGTGGCTGTCGTTGGCGCCCAGCTTGGGCAGGTCCGCGGGCCGCGCGGCCAGGTTGGCGAAGGGGCCGCCGCCGGTGGCCGGCATGCCGTCCAGCGTCAGGCTGGCGGCCCACTGGCCATCGCGGCGCGAGAGCACCTGGTAACGCTGGGGGCCGCCCGCCATACGTGCCACCACATACAACGTGCCATTGATGAGATGGAGCGCCGGCGGTGACGCGGCCTCGGCCTCCAGCCGCGTCGGCTTGCCGCGCTCGACCAGCCAGAGCGGGCCATCGGCGCGTTCCAGGATCGCCAGGACCACGTTGCCCTGCGCATCGGCGTCGATGGCGGGGCGGCCGATATAGGGCACGCCCAGGTCGGCGGGCGCGCTCCAGTCCATGTCCATGTCCGTGGTGTCGCCAGCTTCTTCCAGGCGGGTCAGGTGATTGTTGGCGCGTTGGCGGAAATAGAGTTCGACCCGGTGTTCATGGTTGCGGATCGCGGCCAGTCCGCCGGCCGCTTGGGGCGCGGGGATGCGGCGCCAGGGCTGCCAGTCGGGGCGCTGGCTTTTGGCGGCGGGCCGCTGGCGGGTGTAGAACAGCTGGCCGCCGCCCGCCGATGCGAACACGATGTAGCGGCCATCGTTGCCACGCACGACCGCGGGCGCGCCGGTGGCGCCGTCCAGCGGCGGCAGGCTTTGCCAGGTGCTCCAGCTGCCGTCGATGCCTGAAGGCGCGATCCAGTGCAGCAGGCCGTCGTAGCCCAGCGCCACGGCGGCGGCTTCGCCGCGCGGCGCCACGGCCGGGATCTGCGTGACGCGGATGCCGACCAGTGCCTGCCACCCCTGCCAGGTGCCATCATGGCGCTGTTTGTTGGCCCACACCCCGCCCAGGGGATCGCGCGCCATCAGGCCGGCGGTGCCGTCGGCGTGGCCGAACGTGACCAGCGGGCCGCTGGTGCGCCCGCCCAGGCTCTGCCAGCGGCGCTGGCCCGAGTCCCAGCGGTTGACGGCGGCATTGGTTTCGCCGGCGGCGAACACCACCAGGCCGTCGCGTCCATCCGGATAGATCTGCGGCGGCATGTCCTGCCGCGACACGTAGTAGGCGCGCTGCACCCAGGCGGCGGCCGGCCCGGCGGGTTCCTTGCAGCCCGTGGGGCCGGCGCAATAGTGGTAGTCGTTCCAGGCATAGTGCTGGAAGATCACCGATTTGGTGGCGATTTCGTTTTCGGCGAGGTTGCTGGCGCGTTCCTGGCTGGGGTAGTCGATGTAGCCGGTCTCGGCATAGTTGCCGGGCGCGCGCAGCATGGCCGCGCGCACCAGCCGCGCGCTGGCGATATGGTCGGGATGCCCGTGTCCGGCGCAGCGCCAGCACAACTGCGTGTAAGGCACCGTGATGGTGTCGTCCAGGTGGCGCACCGTGGTCGGTTGATACTGGCGGATCAGTTCGGCCAGGGTGTCGACCAGTTGCTCGCGCGAGTAGACCTCGGGGTAGGGGCCGAGCGTGTCCACCATTTGCCCCGGTTCGGATTCGGTGCGGCTCAGCGGCGTGAGGCTGCCCCAGCCCTTGCCCAGCCACGGGTCCTTCAGGCGCAGGTGCCACAGTTGCACGCGCGGATTGCCGCTCAGGGTGAAGCGCGCGATCTGCCGCGGGCCGACGCGGCCGGCGCTTTCTTTCCAGAGATCGGGCTGGCGCGCCATGTAGGCGTAAGCGGCGCGCACACCGCGCTCGCGGCCCAGCATGTAAGTGTCGCCTTCGCCGGCGTCGCTGGCCGTCAGATAGACCACGCGCACGCAGCCGCCGGCCGCGATGTTGGAGGCGATGTCCGGGTTCATGAACAGCAGGTCGTCGTCCAGGTGGGCGACGAAGGCCAGGTCCTTGATGCCGTTGCACTGCGCCAGCGTGGGCGGCGCGGCGAGGGCGGGGGAGGCCAGGCAGGCGAAGAACAGCGCCCGCGCGGCAAGGGAGAGCAGGGTCGTGAGTATCCGCGTCAAGAGGCGTGGCTCCGGAAGGCAGGGATATGAAATTGCCGGTTGCGGGCATCTTAGCAAGTCGCGTCGCGGACGGGCTGACCCCGATTCCGGGCGCGAGCGGCCGGCAGGGCCGGTGCCGGGGGCGCATCGCGGGCGGGAGGAAATCGTGGGTTGACAGGAAATCAACCAACTAGTAGATTGGTTTACTCGAAACTGTTCGCGCCCGGCCGCATCCATCGTTTTCGCTGATCATCATGTCCATACCGATAAACCTGGAACTGTCCCCAAGGGCGCTGGAAATCGTCGCGCAGACCAAGCAGCTGCTTGCCGCCGGCGGCTATCACGGCTTCAGCTATGCCGATGTGTCCGAGCGCGTGCGCATCGGCAAGGCCAGCATCCACCACCATTTCCCGGCCAAGGTCGACCTGGTGCTGACCGTTGTGGCGCAGCATCGCGCGCAGGCCCGCGACGGCCTGGCGGCGCTCGACCAGCGCGTCAAGGATCCGCTGGCGCGGCTGACCGCCTATACCGACTACTGGGCCGGCTGTATCCGCGACGGCAGCGCGCCCATTTGCATCTGCGCCATGCTGGCCGCCGAATTGCCCCTGTTGCCGCAGGCGGTCGCCGATGCGGTGCGGGCCTATTTCAGCGAACTGAGCACGTGGCTGGCGCTGGTGCTGGAACATGGCGCCGCGACCGGGCAGTTCCAATTGCGCGGCGGCGCCCAGGCCGAGGCGCAAGCCTTCATGTCCACCGTACACGGCGCGATGCTGACGGCGCGGGCGTTCGGCGATCCCGACACGTTCGCCGCGATTGCGCGCGCGGCCATTGCCAGGCTGACGGCGCCAGCCTGATCGTTTTGCGGCGCACCCCGGCGGGTGCGCTTTTTTTGCCATCAAAACCAACCAACTAGTTGGTTGTTTAACGTGACGTACACCTGCCGTCTTTTCCCACCGTCTGTTTGCCCCTCTTTCAAGGAGTTCCCCTCATGCCACATCCCATTTCCGCCCTGGGCGCGGCGCACACCCTCATCAGCCTGGTGCCCGCCTTTACCGGGCTGTACAGCTTCGTCCGCTACCGCGGCATCGACAGCGCCACGCCCGCCGGCAAGGTCTATCTGGGCGGCTTGCTGGTGGCCGTGCTGACGTCCTTCGGGCTGTCCAGCACCGGCGGCTTCAATGCCGGGCACGCGCTCGGCATCCTGGCGTTGCTGGCGGTGTCGGGGGCGCTGCTGGTGGCGCGGATGCCGTGGCTGCCCCGTGCTCGCCAGCATCTGGCCCAACTGGGCTTTTCGTTCAGTTTCTTCCTCATGTGGATCCCGGGCATCGCGGAAACGTTGACGCGGTTGCCGGCGTCGCATCCGTTCGCCGAGAGTCCGCAGTCGCCGCTGGTGCGGGGCGCGCTGGCGACCTGGCTGGCGGTGTTCGTGCTGGGCGCGGCCGCGCAGCAGTTGTGGATCCGCGCGCGGCGCCGTCGTGTGCCGGCCGGCGTGGCCCGGGTACAGTCATGAGCCACTGCGGCCTCGATGCGCTTGGCGCGGCGCGGATGGGCGATGTGCGCGATCCCTACCGCGCCGAGCGCCTGCGCGTCCAGATGCAGGCGGCGCGGGGCGCGCCGGCGCCATCGTTCACGCGCCCGCAAGTCGAGCGCCCGCGGGCGACAACGCCGCCCGGGGTGACCGGGTTGGCACGGGCAGGCGCCGGCGCGTCCGTCGATCCGCTGCGCGACCAATACACCGCGCACTGCGTGCGCAACGCGATCCGCGCTTTCCACGAGGAACAGGCGCGCCTGCAGGCGCGCGGCGCGGCGGTCAACCAGGCGCTTCGGGATGAGCAGACGGTATTGCAGGCGCGTGCCGGGGCGGCCAATGACCTGGGCACGATCCCTGCGCTGTTGCCGTTGCAGCCGTATCGCATCGCGGCTGGCCAGCCTGCGCTGCTGCCGCCCGCGCTGGTCGTGGCCGCCAGCGCCGCGCAGGCCATGGTGGCGCCGGTGGCGGCGGCGACCGCGCCGCGCAACGCCACCGATGATGCGCTTGCCACGGATCCCGCCACGCGTGCGCGCACGCGCCGCGGGTGACGCGGACGGCAAGGATCAGTCGCGGCCGGCGTCCGCCAGCGCGGTCAGCGCCGCCAGCCGGGCCGTGTCGGCGCCGGCGGGAGCCGTGGCCACGGCCGTGCGCACGCGCTGCGCCAAGGCGCTGTTGAAGTCGGCCGCGAGATCGGCGCGCACGGTGATCCGCCGCGTGGCTTCGTCCAGCAGCATGTCCGGCGTCACGCCGGCCGCATCCAGCCGCGCGCCATTGGCGCGGTATACGCGGGCGGTGGTCACCACCAGCGCGCCCTGTTCGGCGGGCAGGGGCAGTACCGTCTGGATCGTGCCGGCGCCAGCGGTCTGCGCGCCGATCAACAGGGCGCGGCCGTGGTCCTGCAGGGCGGCGGCCACGATTTCCGCGCCGGCGCCGGTGCGGTGATCGACCAGCACCACCACCGCCACATCATGCGGCAGCAGGGCGTCGCGGGCGCGCAGGGGATGGGCATTGGCCGGGGTGCGGCCACGCAGGCCGCCGATCGTGGCGCCTTCGGGCAGCGCCATGCCGGCGACTTGTTCGGCCACGTCGAGCAGTCCGCCGGCATTGCCGCGCAAATCCAGCACCAGGCCCGCCAGCGGGGCGCCGGCGCGGGCGGCGGCGTCGAGCGATTCCCGCAACTGGGCGCCGGTCCTGCTGTCGAAGCCGGACACCCGGATCAGCGCGACCGCGCCGTCCCGTTCCCACTGCACCGTGGGCGGCGCCTGCACCGGCCCGCGTACGGGCTGCGCCATGATCGTGCCGGCTGTGCCGGGCCGACGCAGCGCGAGCGCCGGCCGGGTGCCGGTCGCGCCGCGCAGCAAGGCGACGGCCTCGGGGAGCGGCAGGCCCGCGGTGGGCTGGCCGTCGACGCTGACGACGATGTCGCCGGCCTGGATGCCGGCGCGTTCGCCGGGGCCGCCGGGCAAGGGCCGCACCACGGTCAGGGCGCCATTTCGCAGAGAGAGTTCCAGGCCGACCGAGGCGGGCGGGGGCGCCAGTTCGGCACGGCTGGCGACGCGGCTATAGGGGTCCAGGCTGGCCATCATGCCGCGCAGGGCCGCGTACAGCGCCGCCTCGCGCGCGGCGGCGTCGCCAAAGCGCAGGATTTCATCGGCCAGGATGCGCGTCTGCGGGGCAAGGCCTTCGGCCTGATGTTCGGCCTGGACGGCCTGCTCGATGGCGGCCCGGCGCGCGGGCGCGTCGGCGCCGGGCAGGACCGCCAGCGCGCGCAGGCCGTGCACCGCCAGCATGCGTGAACCGACCGGATCGACGTACTGGTCCGCGACCTGGGTCATGGCGGCCGCGAGCGTGGCCTCGATTTCCAGGCGCGACAGGGCACTGGCGGGGGACGCCAGCACGGCCGTGCCGGCCAGCAACAGGGCGCCCAAGGCGCGTCGCATCGTGGCACCGTGCGTGGCCACGGGGTTACTGGACTTTCACGCGCACCGCCGCGCCGGGACGCGGTTCGAACGCGGGCACCGTGCGGTTCTTCAGCGTTTCGCCCGCGAGGCTCCATACCCGGGTGTCGGTCGGGAAGTCCTCGCTGCGCGTCATCTTGTCGATCTGCGCGGCCGCCAGCTTGCCGGCGCCATCGACCTCGGGATTCCAGGCGTACACGCCCCACTGGCCGAACCAGGCCACGGGCGCGTCGGCGTCCAGGCGGCGGTCGGGGCACATCACGAAACCCTTGTCCAGCAGCACGCGCAGGGCGCCCACGGGCACCAGCTTGACGGTCGGCGTGGTGCGCTCCTTGCTGTGCCCGGGGCACACGTTGGCGCTGCGCGCCACGGTGGTGTCGACGACCTCGCGGTCGGACTGTGCGTAGCTGGTGGATGCGGCGCACAGCGCGAAGGCGGCGGCGGTCAGGGCGAGCGGGCGGTGGCGGATCATGCGGAGCCTCCAGGTCGGGGAGCGGATGGTTCGGGGAGTGGGTCAGTCCTGTCGGGTCGGGCGATGGCCCAGAAGCTGGCGCCGATCAGGGCGCCCAGCGCGGCGGCCGCCAGGGGGACCGCCGGGCGTGACACCACGGTGTCGGCCAGCATGTACAAGGCGAGGCGCAGGTCGGCGGGACCGAACGCGGAGGCGATGAGGAGCGCGGCGCACCAGCCCACCAGGCCGATGGCGGTGAAGGCCAGCACGTAAGGCGCCAGCGCGGTGCGGCGGCGACGCCGCAGCAGCCGGTGCGCCGGCAGGCCCAGCACGGCCATGGCGATGGCGCCGGCCAGCAGGCCCAGCAACGTGGCCATGAGCACCCAGTCCGGCTGTTCGGCGGGGCCGGCGAGGCCGGGCGCGTCGCGCCAGAACAGGCACGCTTGCAGGCCAAGGAACACGGCCGTCCAGAAAGGCCCGGCCAGAAAGGCAAATGGAAGTCTTGTCATTCGGCGGAATGCGGCGCCGGCGCTTGCGCGCGGCGCCCCAACTTTTGCGTGCGCCGATCTTAGCAGCCGCCCGGTATCGCCGACGGTTACAGGTGCGACAGAACGAACGCGCCGCGCTCAGCCGGCGGCCGGCGGCACTTGGCGCGGCAGCGTCACGCGAAAGCGCGTGATGGCATCGCGCGATTCGGCGGCGATGCGGCCGCCATGCGCCAGCACGATCTGCTGCGCGATGAACAGGCCCAGGCCCAGGCCACGGTGGCCGCCGGCGGGACGGGCGCCGCTGCGGAACGGATTGAACAGCTGCGGCAGCAGTTCCGGGGGAATGGTGCCGCCGTTGCTGACCGTGACGGTGACCTGGCCGGGCGCCGCGCCATCGACCTCGACGCGCACCGGCGCCTCGGGGCTGCCATGGTGCAGGGCATTGCCCAGCAGATTGGCGAGCACCTGCGCGATACGCTCTCCGTCCCACTCGCCGGCCGTATCGCCATGGCATTCGGTATCGATGCGGCGGTCGCCGGCGCCGGTGCGGATCTCGTCCAGCGTGCGGTCGACCAGCGTTGCCATGTCCAGGCGGGTCGGCGCCAGGGCCAGGCCGCCGGCCTGGCGGATGCGCGTGACGTCGAGCAGATCCGCGATCAGGTGGTTCATGCGTTCGCCGCTTTGCAGGATGCGCTGCGCCAGGCTGACCACGCGCGCATCCTCGCTCTGGCGTTGCAGCAGCGACGCGCCCATGATGACGGCCTGCAGCGGCGTGCGCAGGTCGTGGCCGAGCACGGCCATGAACATGTCGTTGACCCGCAGCGCCTCGGTGCGCGCCTCCAGTTCGCGCGCCAGCGCGTGGCGGCGTTCGTGCAGCTCGAAAAAGACGTTGGCCTTGCTGCGCAGCATGTAGGGGTCGACCGGTTTATACAGGAAGTCCACCGCGCCGCTCTCGTAGCCGCGGAACTGCCAGTTCTGCTCGCGCGAGCCGGCGGTGATGAAGATCAGGGGGATGTGGCGGGTGCGTTCGCTGCCGCGGATCAGCTCGGCCAGTTCGAAGCCGTTCATGTCCGGCATCTGCACGTCGAGCAGCGCCAGCGCCACGTCCGGATGATTCAGCAGCAGTTCCAGCGCCTGCGGGCCGGACTGGGCGGTGAGCACCTGGACACGCTCGCTGGCCAGCAGCGCTTCCAGGGCGATCAGGTTTTCGGGCACGTCATCGACCAGCAGGCACTTGATACGGTCGTCCGATGATTTGGCAGGTGTCAGTAGCATGGTGTCGGGGAAGAAGGTGTCAGGGCAGGCGCGCCAGCAGGGCGGCGATGGCTTCCGGAGGCAGGACTTGCGATGATGGGACCCGGGACAGGGCGGCGTCGGGCATGGCGCGCATGGCGGCGGTCTCGGGCGCCTGGACCAGCGCGTGGCCGCCCGCTGCCTGGATCGCCGCCAGGCCGTCGGCGCCGTCCTCATTGGCGCCGGACAGCAGCACGCCCAGCAGGCGCTCGCGATAGCAGTCCGCGGCGGACTGGAACAAGACGTCGATCGATGGCCGCGAGAAATACACCGGCGGCCCGATCGACAGGGCCAGGCGCGGCCCGCGATCCACCAGCAGGTGGTAGTCGGGCGGGGCGAAGTACAGGTGCCCCGGCTGTATCGGCATCTGGTCCTCGGCCTCCAGCACCGGCAGGGCGCAGCGGTCGCGGAAAATGTCGGCCAGCAGGCTGCGGCGGTCGCGCGGCAGGTGCAGCAGGACGATCACGGCCGCCCGCAGGCCGGCCGGCAGCGCCGGCAGCAGCAGGTTCAGGACATCGATGGCGCCCGACGAACCGCCGATCACGATGGCGTCCCAGGCGGCCGAGGCCGTTGCGTCTTCGCGCGGGGCCGGCGAACGACGGTTCATAGACCGGCCTTCTTGCGGTAGATGCGGTCTTCGAGCACGAAATCGTCGAAGCCGTCGGCCTGGGCCGAAAAGCGCACCGATTCCCGCGATCCCAGGCCCATGAAGCCGCGATGCACCAGGGCGTCGTGGAACAGGCGCAGCGCCCGGTTCTGGAGTTCGCGCTCGAAATAGATGAGCACGTTGCGGCACGATACCAGGTGCACTTCGGCGAAGACGCTGTCCGTGGCCAGGCTGTGATCCGAGAACACCATGTGTTCGCGCAGCGCCTTGTCGAACACGACGCGGCCGTAGCGCGCGGTGTAGTAGTCGGACAGCGAGCTGCGGCCGCCGGCCTGCGCGTGGTTGCGGGTAAAGGTGGCGGCGCGCTCCAGGTCGTACACGCCCTGTTCGGCGGTGCGCAAGGCGTGCGGATTGATGTCGGTCGCGTAGATCAGCGCGCGATCCAGCAGGCCTTCCTCGTGCAGCAGGATGGCGAGCGAATAGACTTCCTCGCCCGTGCTGCACCCGGCCACCCACACCTTGATCGAAGGATAGGTGCGCAGGATCGGCACCACTTCGTTGCGCAGCGCCAGGAAATAGCTGGGGTCGCGGAACATGTCGCTGACCTGCACCGTGAGGAATTGCAGCAGCTCCGTGAACACTGGCGGTTCGTGCAGCACGCGGTCCTGCAGCTGGGACAGCGTCTTGCAGCCGAAGTGGGACAGGGCGCTTTGCAGGCGCCGCTTGAGCGAGGCCTGGGCGTAGGCGCGGAAGTCGTAGTGATAGTGGTGGTAGATCGCGTCGAGCAGCAGGCGCTGCTCGATGTCCTCGGTGGGCACCTTGGCGGGCGGCGGCGTGTTCATGGTCTTGGAAGGGGGCGGGCGGCGGCTCGTCACTTGCGCATCCAGACGCGCACCAGCGACAGCAGGCGCTCGACATCCAGCGGCTTGGCGATGTAGTCGTTGGCGCCGGCGGCCAGGCATTTATCCTGGTCGTCCTTCATGGCCTTGGCGGTCAGCGCGATGATGGGCAGGCGGCGCCATTCGGGCCGGGCGCGGATCTCGCGCATGGCGGTATAGCCGTCCATCTCGGGCATCATGATGTCCATCAGCACCAGGTCGATGGCGCGCTGGCCATCGCTGCCGGCGCGGTCCAGGGCCTCCAGCGCCTCGCGGCCGTTGCGCGCGATTTCCACCCGCAGGCCGGTCGGCTCCAGGATGCTGGACAGCGCGAACACGTTGCGCACGTCGTCCTCGACCACCAGCACCGTGCGGCCTTCCAGCGCGGTGTCGCGGCTGCGCGCCAGTTCCAGCATCTGGCGCTGCTGCGGCGGCAGGTCGGCCTCGACCTGGTGCAGGAACAGCGTCACTTCGTCGAGCAGGCGCTCGGGCGAGCGCGCGTCCTTGATGATGATGGACTTGGAGAAGCGGCGCAGCCGCTGTTCCTCGTCGCGCGACAGGGCCCGGCCTGTGTACACGATCACGGGCGGGAACGACACGCTGTCCTGCTCGGCCATCTCGCGCAGCAGTTCGTGGCCGCTGATGTCGGGCAGGTTCAGGTCCATCACGACGCAGTCGAAGGTGGTGGTGCGCAGCAGGTCCAGCGCGGCGCTGGCGGTGGCGGCGGGCACGATCTCGACGTCATCGCGCGCCAGCAGTTCGCGCACGCTGTCGCGCTGGCGTTCGTCGTCCTCGACCACCAGCACGCGCCGCACGTTCTGCGTGAACTTGGCCTCCAGGCGCTGCAACGCATGGACCAGTTCCTCGCGCTTGACCGGCTTGAGCGCGTAGCCGACCGCGCCGCGGCCCATGGCTTCCTGCGCGTAGTCGGCCACGGACACGATGTGCACCGGGATGTGGCGGGTGTGCGGGTTGCGCTTGAGCTGGTCCAGCACGCCCAGCCCGGAGAAGTCGGGCAGGTTGATGTCCAGCACGATGGCGTCGGGACGCCGCCGGGTGGCGAGGGCGAGCCCGTCGGTGGCGGTGTGCGCCGCCATGCAGGCAAAGCCCATCTCGCGCGCCAGGTCGCCCAGGATCGAGGCGAAGCGCTCGTCGTCTTCGATGACGAGTATGGTGCGGGCGCCGTCCTGGCCGGCATCGTAATGGAACGCCGGTTCGGGTTCGATGGCCGCGGCGGCGATGGCCGGCGGCGTCGCGGGCACGGCCGGCGCGGGCGTGGCCATGTTCGGGATGACGGTCTCGCGCGCGGCCGGCGCGGCTTCCAGGCGCAGCGGCAGCAGCAGCGTGAACACGCTGCCCTGGCCCGGCGTGCTGACCAGCGACAGGGTGCCGCCCAGCAGTTTGGCCAGGTCGCGCGAGATCGACAGTCCCAGGCCGGTGCCGCCATGCTTGCGATGGGTGCTGCCGTCTGCCTGGCGGAAAGCCTCGAAAATCAGTTCCTGCTGGTCGGCCGCCACGCCAATCCCGGTGTCGTGCACGGCGAACGACAGCATGTTGCGCGGCGCGCGCGCGACCTTGAGCCCGACCGTGCCCTGGTCGGTGAACTTGAGCGCGTTCGAGAGCAGGTTCTTGAGCACCTGGCCCAGACGCTGCGGGTCGGTATGCAGCGATGCCGGCACGTCGGCGGCGATGTCCAGTTCCAGCGCCAGGCGCTTTTCCTGCGCGATCGGCCGCAGCGGATCCAGCAGCCGTTGCAGCGCCGGGGCGATGGCGACCTCTTCGACCTCCACCGTGGCCTGGCCCGCCTCGATCTTGGCCAGGTCGAGAATGTCGTTGATCAGCGCCAGCAGATCGCTGCCCGCCGCGTGGATGGTCTGCGCGTACTTGACCTGCTCCGGGCTCAGGTTGCCGGGCTTGTTGTCCGACAGCAGCTTGGCCAGGATCAGCGTGGAGTTGAGCGGCGTGCGCAGTTCGTGGCTCATGTTGGCCAGGAACTCGCTCTTGTACTGGCTGGCCTGCGTCAGCAGGCGCGCCTTGTCGGTCAGCGCGCCCTGCACCCGCAGCAGCTGCTCGGTCTGCTGTTCGAGGCTGACATTGGCCTGCTTGAGCTCGGTCTGCTGCACTTCCATGCGCGCCTGCGATTCCTGCAGGATACGGCTTTGCTGTTCCAGTTCCTCATTGCTGACGCGCAGTTCTTCCTGCTGGGTCTGCAGTTCTTCCGACTGGCGCTGGGTTTCGGCCAGCAGCGATTCCAGGCGGGTGCGGTCCAGGCCGGCGCGGATCGCCGAGGCCAGCATCTCGGAGGCGCCTTCGAGCAGGCTGCGCTCGCTCTCGCCCACCGGGTGGTTGAAGCCCAGCTCGATCACCGCATACACCCGGTCGTTCTGCATGGCGGGCGCCAGCACCAGTTCGGCCGGATTGGAACGCCCGGTGGCCGACGAGACCTCGAAATGCCCGGGGGGCACGTCGCGCAGGTGCAGCAGCTTGCGCGAGCTGGCGGCCTGTCCCACCAGTCCTTGCGCGCTCGCGATCTTCTGCGTCAGCCGCTCGGCGGGGAGGGCGTAGCCGCCAAAGAGTTCCAGGTCGTCGCCGCCCTTGACCACGTAACCGGCGCCCACGCTGGCATGCAGGTATTCGGCCAGGTACTCCAGCGCGCGCTTGCCGATCTCGTCCAGCCGGTGATCGCCGCGCAGGCGCATGCCCAGGCCCGACAGGCCGGCCGTGACCCAGGCCTGGCGCGCCTTGGCGCGGTATTCGCGGATGGTCACCGCGGCCGAGGCCAGGATCAGCGCCAGCAGCAACAGCGAACCGCCCCACGAGTAATAGGTGGAGGTGGCCGAGG
This sequence comes from Achromobacter ruhlandii, assembly GCF_002082135.1. NCBI lineage: Bacteria > Pseudomonadati > Pseudomonadota > Betaproteobacteria > Burkholderiales > Alcaligenaceae > Achromobacter > Achromobacter ruhlandii. The sequence goes on along the minus strand of NZ_CP017433.1, from coordinate 4,725,235 downwards.
CCGAGGCCCAGGTTTCGCGTTGATCCTCGACCAGCGACAGTTGCCGCGTGTACAGGTCGGCGACCAGGTCGCGCAGCCGGTCCATCGCGTCCTTGCCGGCATCGGTGCGCACCACGGCCAACGCGCCGGCGGCGTCGCCGGCCTTGCGCATGTCGACGGTTTCGCGCAGTTCGGCCAGCTTTTGCTGGGTGATTCCGGCGATGTCGTTGACGATGCGGCGCTGGGCCGGGTCGGCGGCGGCGGCCTCCTGGATCACGGCCAGGCGCTGCTCGATGAGGGGGACCGAGCGCAGATAGGGCTGCAGGTAGGTGGGATCCCCGGTCAGCAGGTAGCCGCGCTGGCCGATCTCGGCATCCTTGAGCGCCGAGTTGAACAGGCTGAGCTGGCGCAGCGTCTCGGTGGCGCGGTCCATGGCCTTGACCGCCTGGGTGCGGGTGTCGGCCGAGCGCACGTTGACAAAAGCGATGACCAGCGTGGCCAGGGCGGCCGTCACGAAGCCGAGCATCAAGGTGCGGGGCAGGGCGTGGCGGGCGGCGCGTTGCGGCGAATGCGGCATGGGAACGGTGTATTCGGGTGCGAAAGGAACGACGACTATACAGGGGTCTGTCCAATTGTTGCGTACGGATACAAATGCTTCCCCTCTGTAGGGCCGGCATGTCCTAGCATGCGCCTTCCCCCCGCTTTGCCTATTCGCCCGCGCCTCGGCTTGCGCCAAGGCCCCGGCCTGAACAACCATGACGAAAATCCTTTTGGTCGACGACCAGCCCACGCTGGTCGCCCTGATGAGCGAGTTCCTGAGCGGCGAAGGCTACGAGGTCGCGACGCACACGGACGGACTGACCGCGCTGCGGCAGATGCTGGAGCTGCGGCCTGACGTGGTCATTACCGACTTTTCCATGCCCGGCATGGACGGCGGCGCGCTGCTCACCGCCATGCGCGAGAACGCCTACCTGAGCGACACCCCCGTGCTGGTGCTGAGCGGTCGGCCTGAATCCGAACTCGAAGCGGCCTGCGCCGGCCGCGCCACGCTGCTGCGCAAGCCGGCCGAGCCGCAGGACGTGCTGCACGCCATCCGCAGCCTGCATCCGGCGCCGGCCCTGGCCGCATAGGCGGGCCCGGGCCGGGCGACGCCGTTGCGCTGACCGGCTGGCCGCGCGCGCCTCGGGGCGCGCTGGCGGTTCGCGGCATGCCGGCGATGGCGCGCCGGCCGCACCGTGCCTGCGGACTTGCCTGTATCATGCGCTCCAAGACATCCGTCCCCGAGCGCCGTTTCCCGTCGCGCGATCGCATAGCCAGTGACCTCGGATAGCCGCCATGCCCGACCCGCTTCGTCTGCAGGCTTTGATACAGGATTGTGCCCGCGGCCAGGAATCCGCGCTGGCCGAACTCTACCGACAGACTTCGCCGCATCTGTTTGCGCTCGCCGTACGTATATTGCGGCGAAGCGACTGGGCGGAGGAAGTCCTCCAGGACAGCTTCATCAATATCTGGCGCAATGCCGCCCGCTATTCTTCGGAGCAGAGCCAAGTCATGACCTGGATGACGCGCATCGTGCGCAACCGCTGCATCGACCTGTTGCGCAAGCCTGACCTGGAGCGCCCCGATGCCGATGGCGCCTTGACACTTGCCTGGGCCGACGACGCGCCCGGGCCGTTCGAACGGTTGCAGCGCGACCAGGACGGACAGCGCCTGGCCGACTGCCTGAAACAGCTCGACGGGCCGCAACGCACCGCCATCGCCCTGTCCTTCTTCGATGATCTCAGCCACAGCGAGATCGCCCGCCGCCTGCAGGCGCCGCTGGGCACGATCAAGAGCTGGGTGCGGCGCGGCATGGACCGGCTCAAGAGGTGCCTGTCATGAACTACAGCGATCCCGAGCTGCGCGCGCGGCTTGCCGCGGACTACGTGGCCGGCGCCATGCGCGGCGGCGCGCGCCGCCGTTTCGAGGGCCTGATGGCCGCCGATGCCAACCTGCGCCGCCAGGTGCGCGACTGGGAAGACGATATCTATCCCTTGCTGTGGTCGCTGCCCGCCCGGGTGCCGCCGCGCCGCGTCTGGCGCGCCATCGAATCGCGGCTCAAGCCCGGCGGCGCTCGCGGCTGGCAAGGGCTGGCCTTCTGGCGCGTGCTCAGCGGCGCGCTCGCGGCGGTGCTGGTGGCCGGGGTGGTGGTCTATCCCATGCAGGTCGACCGCGCCGCGCGCACCCAGTTGATGGCGGTGCTGCAAAGTCCGGAAGCCCAGGCGATGCTGGTGGTGCGCGCCGACGAGCGCGGCGGCCTGCACGTCCAGGCCTTGCAGGACCTGGCGTCGCGCGCCGGCGGCAAGGCGCTGGAACTCTGGGTGATCCCGCCGGGACAGGCGCCGCAGTCGGTCGGCCTGGTGGCGCCCGAGGGCTTGACGGCGCTGCCGCGCGCCCAGGGCCTGGAGGGGGTGCAGACCCTGGCCATCACGCTGGAACCGCCGGGCGGGTCGCCTTCGGGCAAGCCCACCGGGCCGGTCATCATGAGCGGCGACGTGCTCAAGATCTAATCCGCATCCAAAGCGGGCCGGGCCGCGTATAGGGGGGTATTCCGTTGCGGAGTGCCCCATGTCTTCCTGGATCGCCGCCGGCCCGCGAGGCCTGCTTGCCATCACGGCCCTGGCCACGCTGGCCCTGGGCCTGCTGGCCGCCTGTTCGCCCTTGACGCTGCTGAACGGCGCGGTGCCCGACGACGCCAGCCGCGTCACGGCGGGCGTTGCCTATGGCCCGTTGCCGCGTCAGCGGCTGGACATCTACCGGCCGCCCGCCGTGACGCGCGCGCCGGTGGTGGTGTTTTTCTACGGGGGCAGCTGGCGCAGCGGCGACCGCGCCGACTACCGGTTCGTGGGCGACGCGCTGGCGGCGCGCGGCATCGTGGCCGTCGTCGCCGACTACCGGCTCTACCCCGAAGCCGGCTACCCGGACTTCCTGCGCGATGCCGCCATGGCGGTGGCCTGGACCCAGCGGCATATCGACGCCTATGGCGGCGATCCGGCGCGGGTCTTCGTTGCCGGCCACAGCGCCGGCGGCTACATCGCGGCCATGCTGGCGCTGGACGGCCGCTGGCTGGGCGGCGCCGGCTCCAGCCCGGCGACCCTGGCCGGCTGGATCGGCCTGGCCGGCCCCTATGACTTCCTGCCCATCGTGGCGCGCGACGTGCGCCCGGTGTTCGGCTATCCCGCCACGCCGGCCGACTCCCAGCCCATTCATCACGCCAGCCTGCACGCGCCGCCCGGTCTGCTGCTGACCGGCGCCGCCGACACCACGGTCGACCCGCGCCGCAACAGTGTCGGCCTGGCGCAGGCCTTGCGGGAGGCGGGCGCGTGCGCGCGGCTGGTGCAGTACCCCGACCTGGGCCACAAGCTGCTGGTGGGCGCGCTGTCGCGGCCGCTGCGCTGGCGCGCGCCGGTGCTCGACGACCTGGGCGAGTTCGTGGCCCGGCCCTGTCCCGGCGGCCAAGGAGAATGACCATGCGACCGCTGCTTGCGCTTGTGCTGCTGGCGCCCCTGTGCGCCTGGTCCGCCAACCAGCACTACCTTGGCTACGCCTATGACAGCCGCGACGGCGCCGAGCGCTATCGCGAAGAACACTGGGTGGTGCGCGAAGGCGCCCGGCAGGAGCGCCTGGTGCTGTACCGCTGCCCGGGCGGCGCGGCGTTCGCGCGCAAATGGGTGCGCGGCGGGATCGACGACCCGGCGCCGGATTTCGCCCTGTATGACCAGCGCGACGGTTACCGCGAAGGGGTGGACACCCGCCAGGGGGGACGCACCGTTTACGTTCAGCCGCGCGCCGGCGCCGAGATGCAGAGCCGCAAGCTGCCGGAAGTGGACGACCCCGTGGTCGATGCCGGTTTCGACGCCTGGCTGCGCGCCCACTGGCAGCCGCCGGAAGCCTCGCCGCGCTTCCTGGTGCCCAGCCGGCTGGAATGGTTGCCATTGGCGGTGCAGGCGCGCGACGCCGCCGGCCAGGGCGAGCGCAGTTTCCGCCTGCGGCTGGACGCCTGGTACGGCTTTGCCGCGCCCACCTTGCGCGTGACCTACGACAGTGCCAGCCAGCGCCTGCTGCGGTTCGAGGGGCCCAGCAACCTGCGCGACGGCAACGGCGGCACGCAGACCGTGCGCATCGAATTCCCGGCCGATGCCATCCGGCCGCCGCCCTCGGCGCGCGACCTGGACGCGGCGGCGGCCACGCCGCTGGTATCGCGTTGCGAGTAAGGGTTTTCACTTATGCATCCGGCGCCTCGCCGTGCCCGTATATCCCGACACGTTTCACACAGGACACCATGATGCGTTCCGTTCTTACCGGCTGGACCGCTTCGATACGACGCTGGGTCGACACACAGGCGCAGGATGCGCCCGGCGGCGACCCCGATCGCATCGATTGGACCCGCGCCTTGCCTTTCGCCCTGTTGCACGCCGGCTGCCTGGGCGCGCTGTGGACCGGCGTGTCGCCGGCGGCGCTGGCGCTGGCGGGGGCGTTGTACGCCGTGCGCATGTTCGCCCTGACCGGCTTCTACCACCGTTACTTCTCGCACCGCGCCTTCCGCACCTCGCGCGCCATGCAGTGCCTGTTCGCCGTGCTGGGCGCATCGTGCGCGCAGCGCGGACCGCTGTGGTGGGCGGCCCATCATCGCCACCATCACCGCCATGCCGACGATGAGCAGGATCTGCATTCGCCGCGCCGCCACGGCTTCTGGTGGAGCCACATGGGCTGGTTCCTGACGCGCCGCGCCTTCGCCACCGACCTGGCGCGCGTGCCGGACCTGCGCGGCTACGCCGAACTGCGCTGGCTCGACCGCTTCGACGCGGCGGTGCCGCTGGCGCTGGCCTTGGGCTGCTACGGACTGGGCGCACTGCTGGAGCGCGTCGCGCCCGGCCTGGGCACGAACGGACCGCAGATGCTGGTCTGGGGCTTTTTCATTTCGACGGTGGCGCTGTTTCACGCCACCGTCACCATCAACTCGCTGGCGCACCGCTACGGCAAGCGGCGCTACGACACCGCCGACGACAGCCGCAATAACGCCTGGCTGGCGCTGCTGACGTTCGGCGAGGGCTGGCACAACAACCATCATTTCTATCCGGGGTCGGCGCGGCAGGGCTTTCGCGCCCATGAGATCGACATCACCTGGTACGGCCTGCGCCTGCTGGCCGCCGCCGGCCTCATCTGGGACCTCAAGCCCGTGCCGGCCTGGGCGCTGGCCGCCGCCAAGGAGTGAACATGCGCATCGCCATCATCGGTTCGGGCATCGCGGGGCTGGTCTGCGCCTGGAAGCTGGGGCGCGACCATGACGTCACGCTGTACGAGGCCAACGACTACCTGGGCGGGCACACCCACACGCACACGGTCGAACAGGACGGCCGGTCCTATGCCGTGGACAGCGGTTTCATCGTTCACAACCCGCTCAACTACCCCCATTTCACGGCGTTGCTGGACGAACTTGGCGTGGCCTCGCAGCCCACCACCATGAGTTTCTCGGTGCACAAGCAGGCCGACGGGCTGGCCTACAACGCCACCTCGCTGGACACGCTGTTCTGCCAGCGGCGCAACCTGTTGTCGCCGCGCTTTCTGGGCATGGTGCGCGACATCATGCGCTTCTACCGGGAATCGCCCGCCCTGTTGCGCGCGCCGGAGCCGGGCCCCGCGCTCGGCGAATACCTGGCGCAAAACCGCTACGGCGAGGCTTTCCGCAGCGACCACCTGATCCCGATGGCCTCGGCGCTGTGGTCGTCGCCGGCCTCGCGCATCCTGGAATTCCCGGCGCGCTACCTGGTGCAGTTCATGGCCAATCACCAGATGCTGCGGATCAGCGGCCGGCCGCAGTGGCGCGTGGTGCAAGGCGGATCGCGCCGCTATATCGACGCCATGCGCCAGCGCTGGACGGTGCGCGAGCGGCTGAACTGTGCCGTGCGCGCCGTCAGGCGCCAGCCGGTCGGCGTGCAGGTGATCACGCGCGACGGCCAGGAACACCATGACGAAGTGATCTTCGCCTGCCACAGCGACCAGGCGCTGGCGCTGCTGGCCGATGCGACGCCGCAGGAACGCCAGGTGCTCGGCGCCATCGCCTACCAGGACAACGACGTGGTGCTGCATACCGACGCTCGCCTGTTGCCGCGCCAGCGCAAGGCCTGGGCCGCGTGGAACGCCTACGTGCCGGCCGATCCCCAGGCGCCCTGTTCGGTCAGCTACTGCATGAATCTGCTGCAGGGGATCGCATCGCCCCGGCCCTTTATCGTGACACTGAACCGCGGCGATGCCATCGACCCGGCGCAGGTGCTGGCGCGCATGCGCTACCACCACCCCGTGTACACCCACGAAGCGGTGGCCGCGCAGGCGCGCCGCGCCGAGATCTCGGGCCGGCGGCGCACCTGGTACGTGGGCGCCTACTGGGGCTGGGGCTTTCATGAGGACGGCGTGGCCAGCGCATTGGACGTGGTGCGCGCCATGCTGGGACGGCCGCGGGTCTGGGCGCGGGAGGCGGCATGAACCTGCAGAGCGCCGTCTACGAGGGCCGGGTGACGCATCGGCGCCATCACCCGCATGCGCATGGCTTCGGCTATCGCATGGCGCAGCTCTACCTGGACCTGGACGAGATCGACCGGGTGTTCCAGGACCGTTGGCTGTGGTCGGTGGAGCGGCCCAACCTGGCGCAGTGGCGCCGTGCCGACTATCTGGATGCCGACGGCGGACTGCCGCTGGCGCAGGCGGTGCGGCAGCGCCTGCGGGCCCACCTGGGAGATGTGCCGGCCGGACCCATCCGCCTGCTGGCGCACCCGCGCTACGCCGGCTACGTCTTCAACCCGGTGAGCTTCTATTACTGCTACGACGCCGACGGCAGCACGCTGGCCGCGATCGTGGCGGAGATCACCAATACCCCGTGGAAGCAGCGCCATTGCGTGGTGCTGCCGGTCGCCAGCGCCGAACGCGAGGGCGATGCGCTGGCCTGGCGCTTCGAAAAACGCTTTCACGTGTCGCCCTTCATGCCGATGGACTGCGCCTATGACTGGCGCTTGACCGCGCCCGCCGACGACCTGCGCGTGCACATGCGCGTCAGCCGCCAGGGCGTGGCGCAGTTCGACGCGCGCCTGGATCTGCGGCGCCGCGAGCTCGACGGCGCGGCGCTGGCGCGCCTGCTGTGGCGCTATCCGCTGATGACGCTGCAGGTCATCGGCGCCATTCATTGGCAGGCGCTGCGCCTGTGGCTCAAGCGCAATCCCGTCTACGACCATCCCCGCACCCCCAACGGAGAACCCCGATGAAACCCATGACGCCCTCGGAACACGCCTCGATCGCGGCCAGCCGCCGCGCCGGATCGCTCGACCGCCTGCTGCGCCAGCGCCTGTTCGCCAGCCTGGGGGCGCTGGACCACGGCCAGTTGCTGATCGAGGACAGCCTGGGCAGCGTTACCCTGGGCCGCGGCGAGCCGTGCGTGCGCCTGACCGTCAGCGACCTGGGCTTTTACCGGCTGGTGGCCGCGCAAGGCAGCGTCGGCGCGGGCGAGGCCTATGGCGACGGCCTGTGGCGCTGCGATGACCTGGTCGGGCTGGTGCGCCTGCTGGTGCGCAACCGCGACACGCTGGACGCCATGGAGTCGGGGCTGGCACGGTTGGCCGGCTGGGCGCTGCGGCGCTGGCATGCCGGCAATCGCAATACGCGCGCGGGTAGCCGGCGCAACATCGCGGCCCACTACGACCTGGGCAACCCGTTCTTCGCGCTGTTCCTGTCCGACGACCTGATGTATTCCTCGGCGCTGTGGGCCGATGGCGACGACACGCTGGAAGCGGCGTCCCACCGCAAGCTGGAAACGATCTGCCGCAAACTGGAGTTGCGGCCGGCGGACCGCGTGGTGGAGATCGGCAGCGGCTGGGGCGGCTTCGCCATCCACGCCGCGCGCCACTACGGTTGTCATGTCACCACCGCGACGTTGTCGCGCGAGCAGCATGACCTGGCGATCGAGCGGGTGCGCGCCGCCGGGCTGCAGGACCGCGTCAGCGTCGTGCTGCGGGACTACCGCGACCTGCAGGGCCAATACGACAAACTGGTGTCGGTCGAGATGATCGAGGCGGTCGGCGCCAACTTCCTGGAAACCTATTTCGCCAAGGTCGCCAGCCTGCTCGAACCGGGCGGCCGCGCGTTGATCCAGGCCATCACCATCGAAGACCACCGCTACCGGCAGGCGCTGGCCTCGGTGGATTTCATCAAGCGCCATATCTTTCCGGGCAGCTTCATCCCGTCCATCGAGGCGATGCTGCGCGCCAAGACGCGCGCCTGCGACCTGGCGCTGGTGCATCTGGAGGACTTCGGCCTGTCGTACGCGCGCACGCTGCAAGCCTGGCGCGAGCGCTTCCTGGCGCGGCTGCCCGAGGCGCGGGCGCAAGGCTTCGACGCGCGTTTCTGCCGTCTGTGGGAGTTCTATCTGGCGTATTGCGAAGGCGGCTTTCGCGAACGATCCATCGGCGTCGCGCACCTGCTGTTGACGCATCCCCAGGCGCGCGCCACGGGCGCCCGCTGGGTGCGGGAGGGCGCATGATGCGCTTCTGGGCCAACCTGATCGGCTACCAGATCGTGTGGTTCAGCGCGGTGATCGGCGCCGGCCGAGGCCTGGCCTGGCCGGGCGTGGTTGCCGCCACGTTGTTCATCGCGGCGCAGTTGGCGGCGTCGGCGACGGCGCGCGCCGACCTGCGGCTGGCCGGCGGCGCCGTGTTGTGCGGCGTGGCGCTGGATGGCTCGCTGTCCGCGCTGGGCTGGGCGCGCTATGCCGCCGACGCGTGGCCCGCGCCGCTCTGGATCCTGGCGTTGTGGGCCGCGTTCGCGCTGACACTGAATCACTCGCTGGCCTACCTGCGGCCACGGCCATGGCTGGCCTGCGTGTTCGGCGCGGTGGGCGGGCCGCTGGCCTATTGGGGCGCCGCCCGCGGCTGGCAGCCGGTGCAATTCGAAGCGCCGGCCTGGCGCGCCACTGCGGCCCTGGCGGCGGGCTGGGCGCTGGCATTGCCCGCGCTGACGGCGGGCGCGCGGCGCTGGACCCGGGAGGCGCCATGACGGCCTGGCAACAATGGTCCTGCATCGCGGTCGCTATGGTCATCGCCATGGCGCTGGCCTGGCGCTGGCAGCGCCGCCGCGCCAACGCCGGCATCGTCGACGTGGTGTGGTCGCTGGGCATGGGCGCGGCGGCCTGGCTGATCGCCGCCACCGGCTCGGGCAGTCTGGCTGCCCGGCTGGCCCTGGCGCTGATGGCCGGCGTCTGGTCGCTGCGGCTGGCGTGGCACCTGTGGCGCCGTGTGCGCGCGGGCGAGGACGGCCGCTATCGCGCCCTGCGCGAGCACTGGCATGGCCACCAGGGCAAATTCTTCGGCCTGTTCATGTTCCAGGCGGGCCTGGTCATGCTGTTCTGCCTGCCGTTCCTGGCGGTGGGGGCCAGCCCGGCGCAAGGCGCGCCGGTCGCCCTGGGGCTGCTGATCTGGCTGGCGGCGCTGACGGGGGAGGTGATCGCCGACCGGCAGCTGGATCGCTTCCGCGACGATCCATCGCGCCGTGGCAAGACCTGCCGCCAGGGCTTGTGGCGTTTTTCACGGCATCCCAACTACTTCTTCGAATGGTGCCACTGGTTCGGCTACGTGGCGCTGGCATGGGGCTCGCCGCTGGCGTGGCTGGCCTGGCTGGGGCCGCTGCTGATGTATGTGTTCCTGCGCTGGATCAGCGGCATTCCATTCACTGAGCAACAGGCGCTGCGCACGCGCGGAGACGACTACCGCGATTATCAACGCCGCACCAGCGCCTTCTTCCCGTGGTTTCCGAAATCCTGACGAGGCTCGCCATGACAACCGCTACTTTGCACGACACCCCGTTGGCCACCGACCGTCCCGCGCCGGGCCTGCTCGGCCTGGCCGAGCGCGGCCTGCTGCCCGACGCGCTGCTGCGCCTGGGCATGCGGCGCCTGTGCGCTCAGCGCCTGGCGCAGGAATATGCCGGCGGCATCGAGGCCTGGACCGAACGCGATCGCCAGCTCATCGCGGCGCTGCGCGCCAGCGCGGTTGCCATCCATACCGATGCGGCCAACGCCCAGCATTACGAATTGCCGACCGCGTTCTTCCAGCTTTGCCTGGGCGCCCGCATGAAATACTCGAGCTGCTATTACCCGACCGGCGGCGAAACCCTCGACCAGGCCGAAGCCGCCATGCTGCGCCTGTATGGCGAGCGCGCCGAGCTCGCCGACGGGCAGGACATCCTGGAGCTGGGTTGCGGCTGGGGGTCATTGACGCTGTGGATGGCCGAACAATTTCCCAACGCGCGTATTACCGCGGTGTCGAACTCCGCCACCCAGCGCCAGCACATCGAGGCGCGCTGCCGCGAGCGCGGCTGGTCGCACGTGCGCGTGGTCACCAGCGACGTCAACGTCCTGTCGTTGCCCGCGGCCGCCTACGACCGCTGCGTCTCCGTGGAGATGTTCGAGCACATGCGCAACTACCAGGACCTGCTGGCGCGCATCGCTGGGTGGCTGAGGCCCGGCGGCAAGCTGTTCGTGCACATCTTCGCGCACCGCGAGCGCGCCTATCCGTTCGAGACCGAAGGGGCGGACAACTGGATGGGCCGGCATTTCTTCACCGGCGGCATCATGCCGTCGGCCCATACCCTGTTGCATTTCCAGCATGACCTGCGGCTGCAGGAGCGCTGGTTCCTTGACGGTACGCATTACGCCCGCACCGCCAACCACTGGCTTGCCAACCAGGACGCCCGCAGCGGGCAGGCGCGGGCAGTGCTGGCGCAGGCCTACGGCGCGCCCCTGGCCGGCCTGTGGCACCAGCGCTGGCGCATGTTCTGGATGGCGTGCGCCGAACTCTTCGGCTATGAAGACGGCCAGCAATGGGGCGTGGCGCACTACCGCTTCGAGCGGCCTTGAGGAGAAGCGCGATGTGGCGATCATTCTGCGCGGGCATCACCGCGATCCTGGCCGGTTGCGCGGCGCCGGCGCCCATGCCGCCGGTTGCCGCAGTCGACCTGGACCGCTTCATGGGCGACTGGTATGTCATCGCGCACATTCCCAGCTGGCCCGAGCGCAATGCCTATGACGCGGTGGAGAGCTACCGGCTGCTGCCCGACGGCCGGGTGCAGACCGACTTTCGCTATCGGGATGGCAGCTTCGATGCGCCCGTCGACACCATGCACCCGGTGGCGACCGTGCGGCCCGACACCGGCAACGCGGTGTGGGGCATGCAGTTCATCTGGCCCATCAAGGCCGAATACGTCATCGCGTACCTGGACGAGGGCTACCAGACCACCATCATCGGCCGTTCCAAGCGCGATTACGTCTGGATCATGGCGCGGGTGCCGTGCCTGGACGACGCGGTCTATGCCGATCTGCTGCGCAGGGTGACGGCACTGGGCTACACGGAAAGCCCGCGCAAGGTGCCCCAGCGCTGCGACCGGTGAGCTGCCCGGGCCGGGCCGCTTCAGGCCTCGCAGGTCCAGCCGGCAGGCGCGTCGCCGTCGGTGAAGCGCACCGACGGCCAATAGCCCGCCATGAACCAGGTCGCGTCGCGCGGCGCCAGATGCAGTACGTAGCCGCCATCGGGCGCGACCACCAGATCGGACGGCGCGAAGCCTTCCATGAAGGCGGGGGGCGCCTGTTCGGGATCACCGGCCTGGCGGCCGGCCTGCCACAGAAAGCGCAGCGCCGCATCGCGGCGCGCGGCCAGCGATTGGGCGATGACGCGGGCGCGCGCCAGCAATGTCGCCGCCTCGCGCGCATCCTCGGTCGGCAGCACCAGCCTTAGCCGGCCGCCGTCCGCCTGCGCGCAATCGAGCCAGCCCTCCCGCGCCGACACGGCGTCGTGCGTGCAGGGCCGCAGCGCGATCTCCTCGACGCCGGCCGGCGCCGCGCCCGGGTCGGCCGGTGGCCCCAGTAGCGCCGCCGTCGCGCCACCGGCCATCATGTCCAGGAACAGCGCGTCCAGGCTCGCCGCCACAGGGGTGGTGTCCTCGAATTCCGGCTCGACGCCATGCACGATCCGTCCGCTCTCGCGGTCGATGGCCAGGAATTCGTAGTCGCCGTCGACGCTCAGGTAAATGGGCGCATGGCGTGTCCAGAACGCCTGGACCGCTTGGCGTTCGGCCGCGTCCAGCGCCGCGTCCAGGCTGATCTGGCGCAAGGCGTCCCAGGGGAAGTCGTCGCCGGCGTCGCCGGCGTAGTCCCTCGCGCTCAAGAACCAGCGCGTGCCGGCGGCGTTGGACAGCGCATCGAACATGGCCGAGAAGGGCGCATAGGCGCCGGCGAACGCCGGCGGCGCCGTGGCGGCGGCGGGCGCCGTCACCGTCCAGCCGCGCGCGGCCAGATGGTCGAGGAAGCGTCGGTATGGCGTGGGCATGGGAGCTCCGTCAGGGTGGTCAGCGGCCGCGCGCCTCGGCCCGGCGCCGGCCGACATGCATGAGCGCCATGCCCGAGATCGCGAGGGCCGCGCCGATGAACAGGTTCGCCGGGGTGGCCTCGCCCAGCCAGAGGCTGGAGAACAGCACGCCGAAGACGGGCACCAGCGTGATGTAGCCGGAGGCCGCGCCGGCACCCAGCGCCTTCACGCCCTCGAAGTACCAGGCATAGGCAATCGCGGTTGCCCCGAACGCCAACGCCAGCAGGCTGCCCCAGGCGCTGGCGGGCGCCTGTCCCAGCTTTTCCCAGGCGGGCACGCCTTCCACCATCAGGCTGGTCAGCAACAGCATCAGCGCCCCGATCACGGTGGTGACCGTGGTGGTGGTCAGGGCGTCCACGCCCTTGAGCACCAGCCGCCCGACCAGGGTGTAGGCCACCCAGCACGCCACGCAGCCGAGCAGCAGCAGTTCGCCCAGGCCCACGCCGGCGCCCGCGGCGGCCTGCGGGCCGCCGCCGCCGATGGCGATATAGGCGCCGATGGCGGACAGGATCATGCCAGCCAGGATCGCGGCATTGAGATGTTCGCGGAACAGGATCGCCGCCAGCAGCAGGGTCGCGCCGGGATTCAGCGTCACCACAATCGCGGCCTTGCCGGCCGGCACCAACTGCAGGCTCAGCATGAAGAAACTGGAGTAGCCGAACACGCCGGCCAGCGCGGCGGCGGCCAGGCCGAGCCATTGGTGGCGCGTCAACGACTTCAGGCCGCGCAGCGCCGAGGCCCGGTGCATCCACAGCACCAGCGCCACGCTAGCGAACAGGAACCTAAGGCTGGCCGCGGCCAGCGGCGCCATCGATTGGGCCACGACCTTGCCCCAGGACCATGACGCGCCCCACAGGGCCGCCATGCCGACCAGTCGCAGGTGCGTGGCCATCAATGTATTTTTCATGTCTCGTTCTAAGTCTGGCGGCAGGCCTCGCGCACGGCGCGACAGGGCAAGGGGAGTACGTCGAAACGGCGGGGCCGAGTCGATCGCAGGCGGGATTTTAGCTGGCCACCCGCCGGCCGCTTGCGTGCCAGCCAGCCGCTGGCCGCCTGGCGCGCCGCCGTGCCCGCGCGGGCCAGCGTGGCGGCAGGCTTCACGCCGCGCGCTCATTCTGTTTCACTTGTCATGAATTGCCGCCTCGACACTGGCATGACGGGGTGGAATAGGCGGGGTCACCAGAATCGGGGAATTTGGCGTGCCGATAGATTTCGAACCGATCGAGCGGGAATTCATGCAGACCTTGCGCGCGCAAGCGGCCTTCGCGGGCTGGAAGACGCGCCGCAAGCGCTGCCTGTGGCGGGCGCTGGCCGACGGCGTCGAGCAGGGCGTGGAGCTGCTGCGCTACCGGGCGTCGTTCGAAAATCGTCAGCTGGTGTCGCTGGGGATCTACGCGTCGGTTCCGTGCGAACGCGAATGGCCGGTCTACGTGCCCCCCGAGGTCTGGCACAAGGGACGGTTGTATCGCCGCGCCTGCCTGGTGCCGGGCCAGGGATTGGTCGACGAGGCCACGCTGGGCAGCGGGGCCGTGATCGACCTCAGTTCTCCCGCCGACCTGGCGGAATGGCTGGCCACCCTGCCGGCGGACATCGAGCGCCATGTCGCGCCCTGGTTCGAGCGGCACGACACCCTGGCGACCGCTTCGTACGAATACGAGATCCCGCGCTGGCGCCTGCGGCAAGCCGGGTTGCTCCCGTAGCCCTGTACGCGTGGATGACAGCGCCGCCGGTATCATTGACGCCTTTGGCACTGTTCGGAAAAGCCCAGGAGTACCCATGATTCGTTCACTTGCGCCCCGCCGCATCGGTTTCGCCCTGGCCGCCCTGCTGGCCGCCGCCGGCACCCAGGCCGCCCAGGATCGGCCCGCCGTGCTCAAGGCGCTGGAGGCGCGCGGCCTGCGCGTGGTGCAGGAGTTCAAGATCGACGGCGGCCTGCGCGCCTTCGCTGGCGTGGCCGGCGACCAGCCCGTGGCGATCTATGTCACCCCCGACGGCAACGCCATCGTCGGCGCGCGACTGGATGCCCAGGGCAAGCCGCTGGACGATGCCAAGCTCGAGGCCCTGGTCAGCAAGCCGATGGGCGACCAGGCCTGGGCCCAGCTCGAGAAATCGACGTGGGTGCTTGACGGCAAGAAGGATGCGCCGCGCATCATCTACACCTTCAGCGACGCCAACTGCCCCTATTGCCACAAGTTCTGGGAGGCCGCGCGGCCGTGGGTCGATGCCGGCAAGGTGCAGTTGCGGCACGTGATGGTGGGCGTCATCCGCCAGGACAGCCCGGCCAAGGCCGCGGCCATCCTGGGCGCCGCCGATTCCTCCGCCGCGCTGCTGGAGAACGAGCACAAGTTCAACCAGGGCGGCATCACGCCGGCCAAGAGCGTGCCCGACGGCATCGCCAGAAAGCTCGATGACAACCAGGCATTGATGGTGTCGCTCGGCTTTCGCGGCACGCCCGGCATCGTCGCGCGCGACGAAACCGGCGCCCTGAAGAAATACAACGGCCTGCCGCAAGCCGGCGAACTGGACAAGTTGTTCGGGCCGCGCTGACGCTTTCTCAATACTCGCCAATGGGCAGGATATCTCCCAGATAGCCCAGAGTGTCCGCCTTGGCGCTCATCATGTGGCGCGCTCGGACATCGCGTTCGCGCCCCGCCATGCACAGGCGCGGGCCATGGCCGCGCCTGCCGCGCGTGTTCGCGGAACACGGCCGCGACTGCCAAGGACAGTTACCGCTACTCACGACTTACCGCTTTTTGCGGATGTCGCTGCGATACCATCAATCGGGCCGGGCAAGATTGGCGGCCGCCGTGCCAGGCGGCTCTTTTCTCTTCCATGGGAGACCCCTTGCAATCCGATCCGAGTCTGAATTTCCTGCCCGACCAGGGCGAGGTCGCGCGGCATCTGCGGCAGCTGGACTGGGGCGCGACCACGATCGGGCCGCCGGCGCTATGGCCGCAGAACCTGCGCACGGCGCTCAGCCTGTGCCTGAGTTCGCGTTTTCCCATCGTGCTCTGGTGGGGCGAGGATTTCAGCATCCTGTACAACGATGCGTATATTCCCTTTCTTGGCGCTCACAAGCACCCGGCCGCGCTGGCCCGGCCGGGCGAGGACTGCTGGCGCGAAATCTGGCAGGAAATCGGCCCCATGCTGGCGAGCGTCTATCGCAGCGGCCAGGCCACCTGGTCCTACGACGAGGAATACTACTTCGATCGCCATCTTCCGCGCGAAGAGGTCTACGTGACTTTCACGTATGGCCCCATCCTGGCGGCCGACGGCGTGACGGTGCAGGGCGTGTTCTGCCCCTGCACCGAAACAACTGAAAAGATCGTCAGCGCCCGGCGCCTGGAGACCTTGCGTGAAATGGGCGCGCAACCGGTGCCGACCACCGGGGCCTTCGCCACCGCGCGGAGCATCTGCGATGTGTTGTCCCGCAATCCGCGCGACGTGCCGTTCTGCCAGGTCTATCGCCGCGGCGAGTCGGCGTTCGAGCTGCTGGCCGCCACCGGCGTGAGTACGGAGGCGATGGGCGCTGCCCATTGGCCGCTGGAGGCCGTTGCCGACAGTGGCGAGCCCCAGACCGTGGCGCTGGCCTCGCTGGGGCTGGCGCTGCCTGGCGGGCCCTGGGCCGACCGGGCGGCCTGGGCCCGCATCCTGCCGATCCGCTGGACCGCCGACGGTTCGGTCTCCGGCATCATGGTGCTTGGCGTCAGCGCGCGCCGGCCGCTGGATGGGGCTTATCGCGATTTCCTCGATCTGGTCGCGCAGCATTCGGCCAGCGTCATCGCCAGCGCCGTCGCTTACGAACAGGAAAGCCGGCGCGCCGAGGCGCTGGCCGAGCTGGATCGGGCCAAGACAACGTTCTTCTCGAACGTCAGCCATGAATTCCGCACCCCGCTCACCTTGATACTGGGACCTTTGGAACAGGCGCTGGCGGCGCAGGCGGCGAGTCCGTCTCGGGAGACGCTGGAGCTGCTGTTCCGCAATGCGCTGCGGCTGCAGAAGCTGGTGAATTCGCTGCTGGATTTCTCGCGCATCGAAGGCGGCGGCCTGGTGGCGCGGCTGGAGCCCACCGACCTTGCCCGCGCTACGGTCGAACACGCCAGCGCGTTCCGTTCCGCCATAGAGAGCGCCGGGCTGAGTCTGTCGGTGCAATGCGACGCGCTGCCCGCCGTCCATGTCGACCGCGAGTGGTATGAGCGCATTGTGCTGAACTTGCTGTCCAACGCGTTCAAGTACACCCTGCGGGGGTCCATTGCCGTGGCGTTGCGGGACATGGGGCGCGAGGTGGCGTTGTCGGTACGCGACACCGGGGTCGGCATCGACAGCGCGGACCTGGCCAACATTTTCCAGCGCTTTCACCGCGGGCAGCCGTCCGCGGCTCGAAGCCATGAGGGATCGGGTATCGGCCTGTCGCTGGTGCGCGAACTGGTCAAGCTGCTGGGCGGCGCAATCACCGTCGACAGCGAGCCGGGCAAGGGCAGCCTGTTCACGGTCACGCTGCCCAAGCGGCACGCGCCGACGGCGTCGGCCGCGTCTTGCGAACCGCGCACAGGCAGCGCGACGCTTCAGGCGCTACAAGAGGTGTCGCGCTGGCGAGCCAACGAGTCTCCTTTGCAGGTGTCCCCGGGCGCGGGCAAGCGGGCGCGCATACTCTGCGTGGACGACAATGCCGATCTGCGTGAATACCTGCGCAGCCTGCTCGCGGATGAATACGATCTGCGAATCGCCGCGGATGGGGCGACGGCATTGCGCAGCGCGCGGCAGGATCCCCCCGACCTGGTCATTTCCGACATCATGATGCCGGGCATGGATGGCCTGACGTTGCTGCAAGCCCTGCGTGGAGACGCCCGGACGCGCACGCTGCCGGTCATTCTGCTGTCGGCGCGCGCCGGTCAGGAAGCGCGAGTCGAAGGCATGGACGCCGGCGCGGACGACTACCTCGTCAAGCCGTTTTCCGCCGCCGAGCTGCGCGCGCGCGTCGGCGCCCATTTGCGGCTGTCGCGGCTGCGCGAGGAAACGCAGGCCGCCTTGCGCGATGCCAACGAACGCAAGGATGAGTTCCTGGCGATGCTGGCTCATGAACTGCGCAATCCGTTGGCGCCATTGCACAATGGCTTGCACCTGCTGTTGCATGCGCGGTCCGCGGACGCCGACAACGGGCGCATCCTGGGGATGCTGGCGCGCCAGGTCAGCCATATTGCGCGGCTGGTGGATGATCTGTTGGACATCGCCCGCATCAATAGCGGCAAGATCCTGCTGCGCAAGGCGCCGGTGGACCTGGTTGAACTCTTGCGCAACGCGCTGGAGGCCAGCCGTGGCGTCGTGGATGCGGCCGGCCATACGCTCAGCGTGACGCTGCCCGCGCAGGCAGTGATGATGGAGGCCGACGCGGTCCGTTTGACGCAGGTGCTCGCCAACCTGCTCAACAACGCGGCCAAGTACACCGATCGGGGCGGCCACATCGTCTTGACCGGCGCGCGCGATGGGGAACGGGAGTTCGTCCTCGCCGTGCGGGACAATGGTCGCGGCATTCCAGTGGACATGCTGGGGCGCATTTTCGAGCCATTCGTGCAGGTCGACGGACGGCGTGGCTCGGGCGGCCTTGGCGTCGGCCTGACACTGGTGGCGCGCCTGGTCGAGCTGCACGGCGGCAGGGTGACGGCTCACAGTCAGGGGCCGGGAACCGGCTGCGAGGTCGTGCTGCGGCTACCGGTAGAGGCGGCGGCCCCGGCGTCGGCGCTGGCGCGCACCGAGTCCAGGCGCGCGCCCAGGGCGTTGGGCCGGATCCTCGTAGTGGATGACAACGCCGATTCCGCGGACACCACCGCCATGGTGCTCGAGACCTTCGGCGCCCAGGTGCGGATCGCGCGCGACGGGCCGGCGGCACTGGCCCAGCTGGCCGAGTTTTCGCCCGGCGTCATGCTGGTGGATATCGGCATGCCCGGGATGGACGGCCATGAGGTGGCGCGGCGAGTGCGGGCGGACTTTCCCGGGCGAGACATCGTGCTCATCGCCATGACCGGCTGGGGGCAGGACGAGGACAGGCGCCTTTCGCATGAGGCGGGCTTCGATCACCACTTGGTCAAGCCGGTGGATTTTGACGCCCTGGAGCGCTTGTTGATCTCGCTGGAAAGCCAGGGCGCGCGGGCCGGAGCCGCCATGCGGCAAGGCCCGCGCCAGCGCGACCTCGCGTCGTGATCCGAGGCGGCGAGGCGGCGGATCAGATCGAAGCCTGCTTCATCCGCGCCGCCAGCGCCTGCGCGCTTTCCTTGCGTTCGCTGTAGCGATCCGTCAGGTACGGCGCCACGTCGCGCGTGAGCAGGGTGAACTTCATCAGTTCCTCGACCACGTCGACAATGCGGTCGTAGTACGGCGACGGCCTCATGCGGCCGGCGTCGTCGAATTCCTGGTAGGCCTTGGCCACCGACGACTGGTTGGGAATGGTCAGCATGCGCATCCAGCGGCCCAGGATGCGCATCTGGTTGACCGCGTTGAAGGACTGCGAGCCGCCGGATACCTGCATGACGGCGAGCGTCTTGCCCTGGGTCGGGCGCACCGCGCCCACCGACAGCGGGATCCAGTCGATCTGCGTCTTCATCAGGCCGGTCATGGCGCCGTGGCGTTCCGGCGAGCTCCAGACCATGCCTTCGGCCCATTGCACCAGCGCATGCAGCTCACGCACCTTGGGGTGGTCCTGGCTGCCGGGCGCGTCGACCAGCGGCAGCCCCGTCGGGTCGAACATCCGGGTGTCGCCGCCCAGGGCGCGCAGCAGGCGCGCGGCTTCCTCCGCCGCCAGCCGGCTATAGGCGCGTTCGCGCAGCGAGCCGTACAGCAACAGGAAGCGCGGCGCGTGACCGGCGCGGGCAGGCGCGAACAGCGCCGTCGTGTCGGGCCGTTCGAACCGCGCGGCATCGAGGTTGGGCAGGAGATCGGCGGTGTCAGACACGGCGGCCCTCCGCGTCGATGACCGGCTCGCCGTCTTCCTTGTTGAAGGGGCCGCGTTGCGGTTGGGGCAGGATGTCGAGCACGGTCTCGGACGGCCGGCACAGGCGCGTGCCCAGCGGCGTGACGACGATGGGGCGGTTGATGAGGATGGGATGGGCGAGCATGAAATCGATCAATTGCGCGTCGCTCCACGCGGGATCCGCCAGGCCCAGTTCGTCGTAGGGCGTGCCCTTCTGCCGCAGGAGGTCGCGCGCCGCGATGCCCATGGCGCCGATCAAGGCCTCCAGCGTGGCGCGGTCGGGCGGCGTTTTCAGGTACTCGATGATGGTGGGCGTTTCCCCGCTGTTGCGGATCAGGGCCAGAACGTTGCGCGATGTGCCGCAGGCAGGGTTGTGATAGAGGGTGATGGGATTCATGGATTGCACGTGATGACGGTGTTGGCGGGGCCGGAGGGGGGCGGATGCTGGCGGGTTCAACCGCGCGCCTGGCCGGCGTCGTACCAGCCGCGGCTGCGGTTGACGATGCGCACCACCAGCAGCATCACCGGCACCTCGATCAGCACCCCCACCACGGTGGCCAGCGCCGCGCCGGACTGGAAGCCGAACAGGCTGATGGCGGCCGCCACCGCGAGTTCGAAGAAATTGGACGCGCCGATCAATGCCGACGGGCAGGCGATGCTGTGGCGCTCGCCCACGCGGCGGTTGAGCCAGTACGCCAGCCCGGAGTTGAACAGCACCTGGATCAGGATCGGCACCGCCAGCATGGCGATCACCAGCGGCTGGCGCAGGATGGCCTGGCCCTGGAAGGCGAACAGCAGCACCAGCGTCAGCAGCAGCGCGGCCATCGAGAACGGCCCGATGCGCGCCAGCGCTGCCTCGAACGCCGCCTGGCCGCGCCGCAGCAGCGCGCGCCGCCAGAGCTGCGCCAGGATCACCGGAATGACGATGTACAGGCCGACCGACACCAGCAGCGTGTCCCACGGCACCGTGATGGACGACAGGCCCAGCAGCAGTCCCACCAGCGGGGCAAAGGCGAACACCATGATGGCGTCGTTGAGCGCCACCTGCGACAGCGTGAACACGGGGTCGCCGCCGGTCAGCCGGCTCCACACGAATACCATGGCGGTGCAGGGCGCCGCGGCCAGCAGGATCAGGCCGGCGATATAGCTGTCGAGCTGGTCGGCCGGCAGCCAGGCGGCGAAGACGTGGCGGATGAACAGCCAGCCCAGCAAGGCCATGGAGAACGGCTTGACGGCCCAGTTGATGAACAGCGTCACGCTGATGCCGCGCCAGTGCCGGCCCACCTCTCCCATGGCGGCAAAATCCACCTTGAGCAGCATGGGAATGATCATGACCCAGATCAGCAGGCCCACCGGCAGGTTGACCTGGGCTACCTCCAGCCGGCCGATGGCGTGGAACAGCCCGGGCAGCAACTGGCCGAGCGCCACGCCCAGCACGATGCACAGGAAGACCCAGAGGGTGAGGTAGCGTTCGAAAACACTCATGCCGGCGGGGGCGCGAACGGCAGCGGCGGTGGGCAGGGAAGACATGGCGGTGATCCGGTCAGCAGGTGGCGCAAGCGCCCGGGGCGATCTCGCACGGCGCACCCTGGCAGCAGTGTTCGGTGAGATAGCCAAGCAGGCCGTTCATGCGCGTGAAGTCGGCGCGGTAGATCAGGTTGCGGCCTTGCGGTTCGACCGTCACCAGGCCCGCGTGCGCCAACTCCTTGAGGTGGAACGACAGCGCGTTGCGGGCGATGCCGAGCTGGTCGGCAAGGACGCTGGGCGTGAGGCCCGGAAGGCCGGCCACGACCAGCGCGCGGAAGGTGCGCAGCCGTTGAGGGTGGGCCAGGGCGCCAAGCGCGGAAACGACTTGATCTTCTTTCATTGTTCGATAATACAACGATTATTGAATTATTGAAAAGCGCGTCGCCGCGTTCGGGTATAACGGAAGCACCGCCGCGTGGTTTGCGCGCCCGCGCAAGCCGCGCCTGTCAGATCGGGAGAGTCCATGGCCGACATCGTCCAATTGCGTCCGGAAGGTCTGTATTGCGCCGCCGGCGGCTTCTACATCGACCCCTGGCGCCCCGTGGACGTGGCCGTCCTCACGCATGGCCATGGCGACCACGCCCGCGCCGGCATGGGTTGCTACCACACCAGCGCCGAGGGCCTGCCCATCCTGCAATGGCGCTTGCGCGAGCAGGACTACCGCGTCCACGCCTATGGCGAGCCGTTCACGCTGGGCCGGGCTCGCGTTTCGTTGCATTCCGCGGGCCACGTGCTGGGCTCCGCGCAAGTGCGCATCGAGGTCGACGGCCAGGTGTGGGTGGTGTCGGGCGACTACAAGCGGCAGCCCGACCCCACCTGCGCGCCGTTCGAGGTGGTGCCGTGCGACACCTTTATCACCGAAGCCACCTTCGGCCTGCCGATCTATCGCTGGCCGGACACCGCGGAAGTGGCGCGCGACATCGTGCAGTGGCGCGACCATTGCGCCGCGCGCGGCGAGGCGGCCATTCTCTACTGCTATGCGCTGGGCAAGGCGCAGCGGGTGCTGGCCGAGCTGATGCCGTTCGTCGACCGGCCCGTCTACCTGCATGGCGCGATTGCCGCGGGTGTGGACGTCTACCGCGAGGCCGGCATCGCGCTGCCCGACACGCGCCTGGTCATCGAGGCGGACGGCGCGCCGGCGGCCGCGGGCACGGGATTTGCTGGCGAGCTGGTGCTGGCGCCGCCGTCGGCGGCCGGCAGCGCGTGGCTGCGGCGCTTCCGCAAGGCGCAGCACGGCTTCGCGTCCGGATGGATGCGGCTGCGCGGCAACCGGCGCCGGCGCAACATGGACCGGGGCTTCGTGGTGTCGGACCACGCCGACTGGCCCGACCTGCTGCGCACGATCCGCCAGACGGGCGCGCGCCGCGTCATCGCCACGCATGGCGACACCGACGCGCTGGTGCGCACGTTGAATGAATCCGGCATCGCCGCCGAGACGCTGGCCACGCAATATGGCGAAGACGACTAGCACGGCGCGCCGCGCCATTTTCGTAGCGACAGGGGAACGGATCCAGGCATGAAGCGATTCGCGGCGTTGTATCAGGAACTGGACCGCAGCACCGCCACCTTGGACAAGCGCGCGGCGCTGGTGGCGTACTTCCGCGATGCGCCGCCGCGCGACGCGGCCTGGGCCTTGTATCTGCTGGCGGGCGGCAAGATCACCAGCGCGCGCCGCAAGATCGCCGCCGTCGGCGAGTTGCGCGCCTGGGCCGCGACCGCCTCCGAGACCGCGCCGTGGCTGGTGGACGCCTGCTACGACCAGGTCGGCGACCTGGCCGAGACGCTGGCGCTGCTGGTGCCCGACCCGCGCACCGCCGCGCCCGAGCGCGGCCTGGCCGATTGGATCGAGGAGATCCTGGTGCCGGTCGCCAACCGCGACGAGGCCGAGCGCCGCGAAGTCATCGTCGCGGCCTGGCTGGGGCTGCCCTACATCGAGCGCCTGGTCTTCAACAAGCTGCTGACCGGCGCGCTGCGCGTCGGCGTGTCGCAACGCATGGTGCAGCAGGCGCTGGCGGAGTTGTCGGGCGTGCCCATCGCCCGCATCGCGCAGCGCATGCTGGGCGCATGGTCGCCCAGCCCCGCGTTCCTGCGCGACCTGCTCAGCGCCGACGAACTGCCCGGCGACCGCCAGCAGCCCTATCCCTTTTTCCTGGCCTCGCCGCTCGAAGGCGACCCGGCGCTGCTGGGGCCGATCGACGACTGGCTGCTGGAGTGGAAGTGGGACGGCATCCGCGCGCAACTGATCCGGCGGCGCGGCGAGGTGGCGCTGTGGTCGCGCGGCGAAGAGCGCCTGGACGGCCGCTTTCCGGAAGTCGAAGCGGCCGCGGCCGCCTTGGCGGTGGACTGCGTCGTTGACGGCGAACTGCTGGCCTGGCAGGAAGACAGCGTCGATCCCATGCCGTTCTCGGCCCTGCAGACGCGCATCCAGCGGCTCAAGCCCGGGCCCAAGTGGCTGGCCGAGGCGCCGGTGCGCTTGCTCGCCTACGATCTGCTGGAGCTGGATGGCGCCGATCTGCGCGACGAGCCGCAGGCCGCGCGCCGCGCGCGGCTGGAAGCGCTGCTGCGCGAGCGCGCCGATCCGCGCCTGGGCCTGTCGCCGCTGGTGGCGCCGGCAAGCTGGGACGAGGCCCACGTGCTGCGCGCGCAATCGCGCGAGCGCGGCGTGGAGGGCTTCATGCTCAAGCGCCGCGGCGCGCCCTACCAGAGCGGCCGACGGCGCGGCGACTGGTGGAAGTGGAAGATCGATCCGCTCACGATCGACGCGGTGCTGCTGTATGCGCAGTCCGGCCACGGCCGCCGCAGCACGCTCTACACCGATTACACCTTCGGCGTATGGGACGGCGACGCGCTGGTGCCCATCGCCAAGGCCTACTCGGGCCTGGACGACAAGGAGATCCTGGAACTGGACCGCTGGCTGCGCGCCCACACGCGCGAGCGCTTCGGCCCGGTGCGCTCGGTCGACCCGGTGCAGGTGTTCGAGCTGGGCTTCGAGGGCGTCAATCTGTCCAAACGGCACAAGTCCGGCGTGGCGGTGCGCTTTCCGCGCATCCTGCGCTGGCGCCATGACAAGCGCGCCGACCAGGCCGACCGGCTCGATACCCTGAAGGCCCTGGCGCGATGAGCGGCGCGCGGCGGGACGGCCCCTTGCTGGCGTGGTTCGCGGCGCGCGGCTGGAAGCCCGCCGCGTTCCAGCGCGAAACCTGGCGGCGCTATCTGGCCGGCGAATCCGGCCTGCTGCATACGCCCACCGGCAGCGGCAAGACGCTGGCCGCATTCGGCGGCCCGCTGGTGGAGGCGCTGGCCGATCCGGCGCCGGCGCGCGCGGCGGCGGGCGAGGGGCCGCGCGTGCTGTGGGTGACGCCGTTGCGGGCGCTGGCCGCCGACACCACGCGCGCCCTGGCACAGACAGCGGCCGACCTGGGCCTGGCGTGGACGGTGGCGCTGCGCACCGGCGACGCCAGCGCGCGCGACAAGCGCCTGGCGCGCCAGGGCAAGGCGGACGTGCTGGTCATCACGCCCGAGTCTCTGGCGCTGTTGCTGTCCTACGCCGATGCGTCGCAGCGCTTTCGCGCCCTGCGCGGCATCGTGGTGGACGAATGGCACGAGCTGCTGGGCAACAAGCGCGGCGTGCTGCTGCAGCTGTGCCTGGCGCGCCTGCGCCGCCTGTCGCCCGGCGCGCGCACCTGGGGCCTGTCGGCCACGCTGGGCAACCTGGACCAGGCCCGCGCGGTGCTGCTGCCGCATACGCCCGACAGCGCCCTGGTGGCGGGCGCGCGGCCGCGCAAGATACAGATATCGACCCTGCTGCCCGAGCGCAGCCGCGCCCTGCCGTGGGCGGGGCACGTGGGGCTGTCGCAGCTCGAACGGGTCTTCAAGCGCCTGTTCGACGTGCGCGCGACCCTGCTGTTCACCAACACCCGCGCGCAGGCCGAGCTCTGGCATCGCGCGCTGGAATCGATCTGGCCCGAGGCCCCGGGCACCCTGGCGCTGCATCACGGCTCGCTCGATCCCAAGCTGCGCGCGGCGGTGGAGCAGGGCCTGCGCGACGGGACGATGCGCTGCGTGGTGGCCACCTCCAGCCTGGACCTGGGCGTGGATTTTCCGGCGGTGGACCAGGTGTTGCAGATCGGCAGCCCCAAGGGCGTGGCGCGCCTGTTGCAACGCGCAGGCCGCGCCCGGCACCGGCCGGGCGAGTCCGGCAACGTGGTGTGCGTGCCGGCGCAGGCGCTCGAACTGATCGAGTACGCCGCCGCCCGGCAGGCCATCGCGCGCGGCGAGATCGAATCCCGGCCGCCGCCGGTCGGCAGCCTGGACGTGCTGGCCCAGCACGCCGTCACGCTGGCGCTGGGCGGCGGCTTCGACGCCGACACGCTGTACCAGGAAGTGCGCGGCACGCATGCCTATGCCGCGCTCGATCGCGCCACCTGGCAGGCGGTGCTGGACTTCATCGTGCAGGGCGGCCGCGCGCTGGCCAAGTATCCGGACTATCAACGCGTGGTGCGCGACGAGGATGGCCGCTATCGCGTGCACGACCGACGCGTCGCGTTCCGCCATCGATTGTCCATCGGCACCATCACCGCCGACGGCGCCGTGGCCGTCAAATACCTGCGCGGGGGCAGCCTGGGCTCTGTGGAGGAAGGCTTCCTGGCGCGCCTGCGGCGTGGCGACCGCTTCCAGTTCGCCGGCCGTACACTGGAGTTGGTGCGGCTGGAAGGGATGGTCGCCTACGTGCGCCGCGCCAAGGGCGGCGATGGCCCGGTGGCCACCTGGCAGGGCGGGCGCATGCCCCTGTCGACGCAGCTGGCCAGCGAAGTGGAGAGCCTGTATTCGCATCCCGGCACGCATCCGGAGATGCGCGCCGTCGCGCCGCTGCTGCGGATCCAGGCGCAGGCCAGCGCGTTGCCGGACCGGGGGCGGCTGGTGGCAGAACGCATCGGCACGCGACGCGGCATGCATCTGTTCCTGTTTCCGTTCGCCGGCCGCGCCGTGCACGAGGGCATCGCGGCAATGATCGCGCTGCGCTGGGGCCGGCGGCAGGCCAACACGATTTCCTACACCGTCAACGACTACGGGCTGATGCTGACGCTGGCCGAGCCGGCCGCGCTGGACGCGGCGCTGCTGCGCCAGCTGCTCAGCCCCGAACACATGGCCGAAGACCTGCGCGACGGCGTCAACCTGGGCGAAATGGCGCGCCGCCAGTTCCGCGAGATCGCGCGCGTGGCGGGCCTGTTGACGCCTTCATTGCCCGGCCAGGCGGCGCGCTCGCTGCGGCAGGTGCAGGCCTCCAGCGGGCTGCTGTACGATGTGCTGCGCCGCTACGATCCGGACCACCTGCTGCTGGCGCAAGCCGAGCGCGAAGTGTTCGAACTGCAGTTGGAAGCGCCGCGCCTGCTGGCGGCGTTGCACGACTGCCAACGGCGCGAACTGGCGCTGTGCGAACCGCGCGCGCTGACGCCCCTGTCGTTCCCGCTGTGGACCGAAAGCATGCGCGGGCAACTCAGCACCGAGACCTGGCAGGCGCGCGTAAGGCGCGCCGCGCAGCAACTGGAGGAGCGCTATGAGCGCCTTGCCTGACGGCGCGTTGCAGGCGTTGCTGGGCGGCGAGCCCCTGTGGCTGTTGGGAACCCGTGCCCTGTTCTGGCCGGCGCGTTCGCGCCTGGTCATCGCCGACCTGCACCTGGGCAAGAGCCATGTGTTCCGGCGCGCGGGCATCGCGGTGCCCAGCGGCGCCACGCGCGGCGACCTGGACCGCCTGGCGGATGTGATCGCGCGCACCGCCGCCCGCGAGCTGTGGATCGTGGGCGACCTGTTGCACGGGCCCGCAGGGCAGGCGGGATGGCGCGATACCTGGATGGCGTGGCGGCGGGACCATGCCGCGCTGGATGTCGCGGTGCTGGCGGGCAATCATGACCGCGCCCTGGATGGCCCGGCGTTCGGCGTGCGGCAGCTGGGCGAGACCCACATTGACGGCCCGTTCCTGTTCAGCCATGTCCCGCGGGCGGACCCAGACGGCCGGCACGTCATCGCCGGCCACATGCATCCGAAGACATCCGTGCGCGGCGTGCCGCGCAGTTGGCCGGCGTTCTGGCTGCGCCCCGGTCTCACGATCCTGCCAGCGTTTTCGGACTTCACCGGCGGCCATCCGGCCGATCGCGCTGACGGGCGCGTCGTCGCCTGCGTGGAAGGCGTCGCGATCGAGGTCGGCGCACGCGCGCGGTGAGGGCGCCGGGCTAGGAATCGCGAAGGGCGCGGCCCGCGGGCTACCCCTGCTGCGCCAGCCACATCCGCCGATAACGTCCCGGCTGCGCCAGCAGTTCGGCGTGCGTGCCCCGCTGCGTGATGCGGCCGTCCTCGAACACCAGGATGCGATCGGCCGCGACGATGGTCGACAGGCGATGGGCGATGACGATGACGCTGCGTTCCGCCACCAGCGTGTCGATGGCCGCCTGCACCGCCAGTTCGCTTTCGGTGTCGAGCGCGGCGGTGGGTTCGTCCAGGATCACGATCGGCGCGTCCTTGAGGATGGCGCGTGCGATCGACAGGCGCTGGCGCTCTCCGCCCGACAGCTTGCCGCCCGCCTCGCCCAGGCGGGTCTGCCAGCCTTGCGGCAGGCGCTCGATGAAGTCCAGGCAATGGGCGGCGCGCGCCGCCGCCCGCACCTCGGCCTCGCCGGCCTCGGGCCGCGCCATGCCGATGTTGCCGATCACGCTGTCGTCGAACAGGTGCACGTCCTGGAACACGGTCGAGATCAGGCGGTTCAGGTCCGCGGGCGGCAGGCCGCGGATATCCACGCCGCCGATCCGGATCGCGCCGCGCTGCGGGTCGGCGTGGCGCATCAGCAGGCGCGTCAGCGTGGTCTTGCCGGAACCGGACGGCCCCACCAGCGCGGTCAGGCCGCGCGCCGGCAGGTCCAGGTCGATGTCGCGCAGCGCCGGGGCAGTGCCGCCGGCGTAGCGGAACTCCAGGTTTTCGATGCGGATGTCCGCCGGCCCGGCCGGGCCGCCCTGCGCGGGCCATTGCGGCAGCGGCGCCACCGCGCGCAGCTCCTCGATGCGGGCCAGCGCGGCTTCAATCAGCGCCAGGACCGTGGTGAAGTTCACGAAAGTCGCCAGCGGTTCGGCAAAGCGCGCCACCAGCACCAGCACCGCGCCCAGCGCCGCGGGCGCCAGGCTGCCCTGCGTGACCCAGAGCATGCCGCAGCCCAGGATCGCCAGCATGCCGGATTCGACGATGGCGGCCACCATCAGCGACGGCTTGGCGCCGCGCCGGTGGTGTTCGCGCTGCAATTGCTCGAGCTGCTCGAAGCCGGCGCGCAGGCGTTCGTTGGCGGCGCCGGCGCGGCCCGTCGCCAGGCACACGGGCAGCCCTTGCATGTATTCGAGCAATTCGGCGTTCAGGGCCTCGTTGGCGCGCCCGGTGGCGCCGTGGCCTCGGTCCAGCGCCGGCCGGCGCCAGCGGTAGAGCGGCACGATGGCGGGGAACACCAGCATCAGCGCCACGCCCAGCCGCCAGTCCCAGGCCAGCAGCGCCACGGCGGCCGCGGCCGGCGTGACGATGGCGCTCAGGATCAGGTTGATCACCGTCAGCGCGTAGTTCATCTGTTCGTCGACGCCGCCCAGCAGCTTGGCGGCGATGCCGCCGGTGCGGTGGGCCTGCAGCGCCTCCAGCGGCATGCGCCGCAACTGTTCTCCCAGCAGCACGCGCAGTTCGTGCGTGGCGCGCGCCATGTGGCCGCGATAGTCGAAGCCCTGCGCCCGCCAGCGCAGGACGATGGCGGCCGCCGCCAGCAGGGTGAAGCCCGCCAGCCAGGCCAGCGCGGCGCGCCAGGGATCGCCGCGGGTCACATGGACGAACAGGGGCACGATGCAGGCCAGCGACA
Organism: Achromobacter ruhlandii; assembly: GCF_002082135.1. NCBI lineage: Bacteria > Pseudomonadati > Pseudomonadota > Betaproteobacteria > Burkholderiales > Alcaligenaceae > Achromobacter > Achromobacter ruhlandii. The sequence goes on along the minus strand of NZ_CP017433.1, from coordinate 4,696,446 downwards.
GGCCCTGGCACACGGCGGCGAGCAGCAGCAGGCACAGGCTGGCGCGCAGGCGGCCGGCCTGGCTGCCGGCGCTGCGGAGAAGGCGTCGATAGGTGTCGCGCCAGGGGGCGGGAGGTGTTGTCATGAGGCTTGGTCGCCCAGGGTCCAGCGACGGGCGCGTTGATGGTTGTTCCACAACTGGGCGTAGAGGCCGCCGGCCGCGACCAGGGTGTCGTGCGTGCCGCATTCGGCCAGCCGGCCACGGTCCAGCACCAGAATCTGGTCGGCGTGGCGGATGCTGGCGAGCCGGTGCGCGACCATGATCACGGTGCGGCCGCGCATCAGCGCGGCCAGCGCGGCGCCGACCGCGCGTTCGTTTTCGGGATCGGTGGCGGCGGTGGCCTCGTCCAGCACCAGGATCGGGCGGTCCATCAGCACGGCGCGGGCGATCGTCAAGCGCTGGCGCTGGCCGCCGGACAGGTCCTTGCCGCCCTCGCGCAGCACGGTGGCGTAGCCGTCGGGCAGCGCCAGGATGAAATCGTGCGCCTGCGCGGCCCGGGCGGCGGCCTCGATCTCGGCGGGGCTGGCGTCGGGACGGCCCATGGCGATGTTCTCGGCCACGCTGCCGGAGAACAGGAAGTTGTCCTGGAACACGAAGGCGACGTGCTCGAACAGGGTCTCGCGTTCCAGGTCGCGCACGTCGACGCCGCCCACCAGCAGGCGCCCGGCGTCGATGTCCCAGAAGCGCGCGATGAGCCGCGCCACGGTGCTCTTGCCGGCGCCGGAGCGGCCCACCAGCGCCGTCACCTGGCCGGCGCGCGCGGTGAAGCTCAGGCCGTCCAGCGCGAGGGCGCCGCCATAGCCGAAGCGCACGTCCTCGAAGCGCACGCTGGCGTCGGCAGGACGACGCGCCGGCGCGCGCGCCGGCGGCAGCGGCGTGATCGCCAGCACCTGCTGGATGCGCGCCACGCTCAGCTTGGCCTGGTCGATCATGTGCGCCAGCGACATCATCGGGAACATGGCCTCGGCCATGCCCATGCCAAACAGCAGCAAGGCCAGCCAGACGGGAAAATCGAGCTGGCCCTGCGCCGTCCACCAGGCGCCCAGCCACAGCAGCGCCGCCAGCGTCGGCAGCGGGCCCAGCACGGCGATCGCGAAGCGCGAACTGAAGCTGGCGCCGCGATACCAATCGGTCAGCACGACCAGGTAGCGCTCCAGGGCGCGATGGTAGCGGCCGAAGGTGGTCTGGCCGGTATCGAAGGTGCGCACCACCGGCATCGCCTGCACGTATTCGATGACCGCCGCGCTGACCTGTTCGCGCGCCTGGTGGTAGCGCCGCGTCATGGTTTCGCGCCCGCGCATCGCCAGCGACAGCCCGCCGGCGCCCACCGCCAGCACGCCCACGGCGGCCAGCGCCATGCGCCAGTCCAGTGCGAACAGCAGCGCAGCGCTGAACACCGGCATGGCGTAGGCGCGGGCGAACAGCGGCGTGCTGTCGGCCACGAACACGTGCAGCGCCTGTACGTCGTTCTGCACCACCTTGGCCAGCGGACCGCTGCCCAGCGCCTGCAATTCGCCGAATGACAGCCGTGCAAGGTGCCGGACCAGGTCGTTGCGCAGGATCACTTCCAGGCGGAAGGCGGCATAGTGCGACTGGTTGAAGGCCTGCAGCCGCAGGAAGCAGGCCAGCAGGGTGCAGGCCAGCGCGCCCAGGAACGCGGGCCAGGGGTAGGCGGCCGAGGCCCGCAGCAGGTCGCGCATGGCCAGGGCCAGGCAGCCCAGGCTCGCCAGGCTGCACAGCACGCCGGCCACCGCCAGGCCCATGGCCAGGCGGATCCGGCCGCGCACCGGCCGCATGATTTCCCAGGGCTTGTTCATGCCGCCTCCCGGGGAACCCAGCGCATGGCGGCGAGCAGGCCGAGCACCGCCAGCGCGACCGCCGCGCCGACCACCCCTCCGTAGCCGATGCGTCCGGCCAGCAGGGTGCCGGCCGAGGTCAGCAGCATCGCGAAGAAATGGCTCACGCTCATCTGCAGGGTGTAGTCGGTGGCGGGGCTTTGCGGCGACGACTGATCCATGATCAGCGTGCACAGCACCGTGGCGGCCGGCGTGTACAGCATGTAGTACAGCACCACCGCCACGCCCGTGGTGGCGTGCGACCCCCAGGACATGGCGGGCAGCGCCAGGCCGGCGATGCCCGCCACCTGCAACAGCGCCGCCGACAGGGTGGCGCCGCGCCGCGACCAGCGCTTGAGCAGGCGGCCGTAGGCCAGCGCCACGAGCAGGCCGGCGCTGGCGCCGACTACGTTGAGGACCAGCCCGATGTCGGCGAGCGACCAGCCGGTGTCGATCAGCGAGGGCATGATGACGGCATACCCCAGCGACGCGGAAGCCGGATAGAGCACCAGCAACAGCAGCCAGCGCTTGCGTTGCGGGCCGCGCCAGAAGGCCAGCAGGCGCGCATGGCTGGCGGGCCCGGCGCTGCGCGGCCATTGCGGTTCGCGATACCCCAGCAGCTGGATCCATGACACCGCCGTGAGCGCGGCCAGCAACAGGCAGCAGCCGCGCCAGCCGAGCCTTGGATACAGCATCAGCATCATGCCGCCGCCGACCAGGTTGCCGATCAGGCCGCCGGCGATCTGCAGGCCATTGCCGAAGCCGCGATCGGCCGGGCGGGTCAGCAGCCGGCAGGCCAGGCCGTCGAGCGCCACGTCCTGGGCGCCCGAGAACAGCGCCGTGGCCCAGCACAGCAGGTAGACCGCCGTGAAGTCGGTCCGCAGGTCGAGCATGCCGATCAGGGCCAGGCACAGCACCAGCCCGGCTTGTGTCACCAGCAGCCAGCCGCGGTAGTGGCCGCGCAGGCCGGTGGCGTGGCGGTCGATCCACGGCGCGTACAACGCCTTGAGCGGCCAGGCCATGCCTATCAGGTAGACCAGGCCGAGGGTGTCCAGGCTGGCCCCGCCGTCGCGCAGGATGGCCACCATGGCGATGACGAAGAACATCAGCCCCAGGAACTGGGTGCTGTAGAGGCTGGCCAGCAAGGCCCAGGCGCGGCGCGATGGCATGAGAAGGTTCCGGGTCAATAGGTATAGGAAGCGCCGACCCCGACGGTGCGGCCGCGGGCCGGCGCGCCATAGGCGACCGATGGCGGCGTGAAGTACCCGTACAGGTCGTATTGCCGGTTCAGCAGGTTGCTGCCCCACACGTAGTACTCGGCGCGGCCGTCGGCGATGCCCAGCCGCGCGTTCAGCAACTGGTAGCCGTCGAGTTCTAGGTGGTTCTGCGGGTCGGCCGCGCGTTTGCCGACGTACTGCCAGTCGATGCGGGCGTTGAACACTGGCGCGGACAGGCCTGCCATGGGCGGCATGGCGTGGCGGTAGGTCAGGCCCAGCGTGCCCCCCCAGCGCGAGACGTCGGGCACGCGGTTGCCGGCCTTGACGTCGCCGTCGGCGATGCCGTTGACGGCGGTGGTGATGCGGGCGTCGATGTAGCTCAGGCCGGCGCTCAAGCCCAGGCCGTTGTCCAGTTGCATCGTGCCCCGCAGTTCGGCGCCCTTGCTGCGGGTGTCGGCGTTGAGCGCGTTGACCGCGAAGGTGGCCGAGTCATAGGAAAGCAAGTGGTTGTTGCGCACCTGGTTGAGGTAGACCGCGCCGTCCAGCCCATAGCGCCCGTCGGCGCTCAGGTACTTGAAGCCGAACTCGTAGGCGTTGGTGCTGGCCGCCTTGTAGGGCTGGCTGTCCAACGGCTGCGCGGCGTAGTCGTTGAAGCCGGCTGGGTTGTAGCCGCGGCCGTAGCTGCCATAGAGCGTGGTGGTGGGCGTGAGCGCATAGGCCAGCGCGATGCGGCCGGTGGTGAAGGTATCGTCCAGCTTGCGATGGTCGGTGGTGGCGGCGCCGCCGTCGTGGTATTTGCCGTCATAGGTCTTGCGTACCCACGACTGGCGCAGGCCGGTGGTGAGTTTCCAGCGGCTGGCCACGGGCACGGTCGCTTCGCCATAGATGCCATAGCGGTCGGTGTCGAAGTCGCGGTACTTGGCGCTGGCGTTGCCGTAGGTGTTGCGCGGGGTGTCGTAGGAGCGCCTGGCCTGGGAATACGAAAGGCCCGTCACCCAGAACACCTGGCTTTCCGGCAGCGACGCCAGCCGCAGGTCCTGGGTGAACAGGTGTTCGCGGGTTTCATCGACATTCCAGAATTCGCTGTTGCCGCGGCCCATGACGTTCTGCAGGCGGCGGTCGTAGACCACGGGGCCGATGTTGTAGCTGTCGGTATAGGCGGAGATGGCGGTCAGCCGCGCCTGGTCGAAGCGGTGGTCAAGCTGCAAGGTGTAGCGTTCGACGGTCTTTCTGGCGTCGTCCAGCATCGATGGATCCATGTTCACGATGGGCGGCCGACCGTAGGGCATCAGCACCAGTTGTTCGCCCAGGTGGCGGATCTGGTGGCGTTCGGCCGACACCAGCGCGCTGGTGCGAGTGGTCAGGTCCCACAGCAGGCTGCCGCGGAACGCCAGGTCGCGCGGCTTGGACAGCGGCTGGTCGTTGCGGGCGTTCTCGATCCAGTGATCCGATCCGCCGGCGCGGATGGCGAAGCGGCCGGCCAGCTTGTCGCCCAGCGGGCCGCCGACCGCGGCTTCGGTCAGGAACTGGCGTTCCTGGCCATATTCCGCGCGGGCGTAGCCTTCCCATTCGCGGGTCGGGCGGCGCGTGGTCAGGTTGACCGCGCCGGCCTCGCCCATGCCGCCGAACAGGGTGCCCTGTGGCCCCTTGAGCACCTCGATCTGGTCGACGTCGAGCGTGCCGATGGAAATGTGGCGTGTCGACAGCGGGCTGCCGTCGACATTCAGCGCCACCGAGCTGTCGTCCATGCTCATGGGATAGAGCGCGCCGACGCCGCGGATGTAGATGGTGGACACGTTGGCGCCGCCCGAGGAATTGACGTTGACGCCGGGCGTGGCGCGCAGCACCTGCTCCAGGTTCAGCAGGCGGCGCTGTTCCAGCGTGATGCCGTCGGTGACGTCGACCGTGTAGGGCAGGTCCTTGGCGTTTTCATCGGTGCCGCGCGCATGCACGGTGACGGCGGGCAGGGTGGCGGCATCCGAAGCGGATTGCGCCTGGGTGGGCAGGGCGATGGACAGTGCCAGCGTGGACAGGGAAAGTGCCGGCAGGGCGGGGAGTCGCATGGGGGCCTTCTGGAGATAGGGGGTGGGGCAAGCGCGGTTGGCCGGACCGCGATTGCGGGCTTGATATGAATGGATGATAATGATTTACATTTGTATTGCTACCCGAATCCGATCATCTCCGCCCGAATCGGATCAACTCTGCCTGGTGCGTGTCCCATGAGTTCCGGCCTGATCCCGCTTTCCCGTTTCGTGATGGACACTTCGGTGCTGCGCCTGGGCCCGGGCAGCGTCTGCCGCATCACCCGCATGCCGCTGCAGGACGGCGCCGAACTGGTCTACTGGCATAGCGATTTGCGCGAGGCCATCGAGCTTCCCCTGCAGGATGACAGCGACTACGTCCATTTCAGTTTCAACAGCCGCATGGACGGGCGCGCGGCCTGCCATTTCGACGGCTGGGAAGGCGGCCGCGAGTTCGCGGTGCGCGAGGGCACCGGCACCATCAGCTACGGCCCGGGTCGGCGCGGCCACTATTGCCAGGAAGGCTGCCTGGACAATGTCACCGTCATGGTCCGGCCCGACCTGCTGCGGCGCTGGAGCCACGACCTCGAAGGCGACCTGGCCAGCGGCCTGGCGTCGGCGGCCTGCTTCCTGCACGGCCACGGCGGCGCCGAGCTGCGCGGCACCGCGCACCAGTTGACGCAGGGCCTGGCTGGCGAGGGCGCGGCCTGCCGCCATGGGCTGTGGCTGCAGGCCCAGTCGCTGCTGCTGGTGGGGCTGTTCCTGGAGTCCTGCGGCCGGCCCCTGGCCAGCCTGCCGGTGGCGATGCAGCGCCGCCTGGCGCGGGTGCGCGACCATCTGCTGGCCGACCTGAGCCGTGCGCCCAGCCTGGAGGCGCTGGCGCACGAGGCGGGCGTCAGCGTGCCGACGTTGGCGCGCGCGTTCCGCCGCCACTACGGCCGCAGCATCTACGATTGCTTCCAGCACGAACGCATGCAGCAGGCGCGCGCCGAACTGCTGCGCGGACGGCTGTCGGTGTCGCACGTGGCCGCCGACCTCGGCTACAGCAACCCCAGCCACTTCTCGGCGGCGTTCCGCAAGCAGTTCGGCGTCAACCCATCGGCCCTGCGGCGCGGGGCCTAGCCTTCGCATTTCCGGGACGGCGGCAGGGGAATGGGGCGGCGGATGTGGTGGATATAATATAGTCCCCTACACTATATTTCCCGCGCACCAACCATGGCCCACACCATCCGCCAGAAGGAAAAACTCATCGCCCGCGTGCGCCGCATCCGCGGCCAGCTGGACGGCCTGGAGCGCGCGCTCGAAGCCGAATCGGCCTGCGGCGAAGTGCTGCGCCAGCTGGCCTCGGCCCGCGGCGCGCTCAACGGCCTGACGGCGGAAGTCATGCAGGGCCACCTGGACGAGCACGTCGTGCACGCGGCGTCCGAGGCCGAGCGGGTCGAGGCGGCGCGGGAAATGATGGACGTGATCCGGGCCTACATGAAATAGCGGCCCGCCGGCAGGGGGCCGCCGGTTCATGGCCCCGCGAGCAGGAGCAATCCCATGAATACCCCCTTGACCCATGACCACGTCTTCCTCGGCCAGGACCACCGGCGCAACGAGCGCCGGGTATGGTGGGTCATTGCCCTGACGGCGGGCATGATGGTCGTCGAGATCATCGCCGGCAATCTCTATGGGTCGATGGCCCTGGTGGCCGATGGCTGGCACATGTCGACCCATGCCGGCGCCATGCTGATCACCGCGCTGGCCTACGGCTACGCGCGCCGCCAGGCCCGCAATCCGCGCTTCACCTTCGGCACCGGCAAGCTGGGCGAGCTGGCGGGGTTCGCCAGCGCCATCGTGCTGGCCCTGATCGCCCTGATCATCGGCTGGGACAGCCTGGCGCGGCTGGTCGATCCGGTGCCCATCCGCTTCGACGAGGCCATCGCCATCGCCGCGGCGGGGCTGTTGGTCAACCTGGTGTCGGCCTGGCTGCTGAAGGACGACCATGGCCACGCGCATGGACATGGCGGCCATGGGCATGACCGCGATCATGACCACGGCCACGGCCACGGCCATGACCATGACCATGATCACGGCCACGCGCATTCTCACGCCAGCCCGTCCCACGCCCACGCGCCGGCCGCGGCTCACGCGCACCCGCAACGTAGCCACGACAACAATCTGCGTTCGGCCTACATCCACGTGCTGGCCGATGCCCTGACCTCGGTGCTCGCCATCGCGGCCTTGCTGCTGGGCCGCAGCTACGGCTGGCTATGGGCCGATCCGGCGATGGGCGTGGTCGGCGCGCTGGTCATCGCGCGCTGGTCGTGGGGCCTGATCCGCGACTCGGGCACCGTGCTGCTCGACGCCACGCCGCAGAGCGGGAAAATGCGGCGCGACATCGAACAGGCCCTGGATGCCGGCGACGGCGAGATTGCCGACCTGCATGTGTGGCAGGTGGGGCCGGGCCACTACGCGGCCATCGTGTCCCTGGTCACGCGCCATCCGCGCGACAGCGCGTTCTACAAGGCCAAGCTGGCGCATATCGCCGGCCTGTCGCACCTGACGGTGGAAACCCAGGCCGTCCCGTGAACGGGGCGGCCGGCGGCCTCATTCGCAGGCGTCGGCGTCGCGGCGGGCCGGGTCAATGCAGCGCTCCCAGGCCTGGGCATTCAGCGCCGTCACGGGCAGGAAGCGGGTCATGTCGTGCACGTACAGGAACACCCGCCCCGGCGTCTCGCGCAAGGCCCGGTGAAACGGCGCAATCTGTGCGGACGCCAGCACCACACGGCCCTGGGCATTGCTGACGCCCTTGAGCAGCACGGTCTGCACCTTGGGATCCCACGACGGCAGGCCGTCGCCCTCGACCGTGTCGGGCGGCACGCGCACCACGCGCCAGGGCTCGTCGGGGATCTCGGTGATGACGACCGGCGACGCGCCGGGCGCCACCGGCAGGATCCGGTCCTGCGGGTTGGACGGCAGGGCATAGGCGATCATCGCGCCGTCCCGGTCGGGATCGGGACGTGACCGGTAGACCGCGCGCGTCGTGCCATCGGCGTTCAAGCGCTGCACCCGGGTGCCGAGCGGGCCGGCGCGCTGGTCGATGATGCGCAGCAGGGCGCCGGCATCGTCGCGCACGTAGTACACCGGCCGCGACGGCGCGCCGCCGCAATCGTCCAGGAACACGGCCGTGACGCGGCCGTGGCCGTCACGGCTGACGCAAGCCTGCTGCAGCGCGCTCTGGCTGCGCGCCGACGTGAATTCGGCGTAGGCCGCCAGCCGGCCCTGGGCATCGTAGGCGAGCCGGTAGCCGCCATCCTCGACCTGGCGTCCGCGCACCTGCCGGTAGCGGTCGATGCGGCACAGCCGGCCGTCGGCATCCCGCTGCAACACGGTCGCGCCGGGTTCGCCGGCGCGGCTGGCGTAGACGTTCCAGTCCACCGCGTCGGGCCAGAGGCGCGGCGTGAGATCGCCGTCCTCGGGCACGCTGATCAGCCGGGTGTCGGCCTGCACGCGCTCGCCATGCAGGCCCAGCAAGACGCGCGGGCCGTCCAGCGCCAGCGCCAGCGGCTGGGGGCGCAACGCCACGCCCGCCGGCTCGGCGCCGAAAGGCGTGTCGATGGGCGCGCACGCGGCCCAGCCCAACGTGGGCGCCGCGGCCAGCAGCGCGGCGCCGAGACGGCGCGGCCAGCGGCGGGACATCGTCGCGTCAGCCATGTTGCAGCCCGTCCAGAAAGCGCACCACATCCCAGTATTCCCGCGTCATGGCGCCCAGCCGCAGGCGCGGGCCGTCCTCGAACACCAGGAAGGGATAGGCGTCGCGCTCGAGCTTGCCGTCGGGCGGCAGGCGATAGGGCTTATAGGCGTCGGGGTCGTTGAAATGGCGCTCCAATTGGCCGCCGCCGTCGATATGCAGATACCAGGCGCGCAACCGCAGCGGCGCCTGGCCCGGCGGCGCGTCGGTGTAAGGGCCGCCGTCGCCCGCCACCACCGATTGCCGTAACAGGCCGAGCAGCAGGCGCGCCCGGCCCTGGTAGGCAATTTCCCCCGACACCGTGCCGGCCGGCTGCGCGGCCAACTGGCGCACGAAGGCCACCGCGCGCGATGAGGGCACCACCGTGTCGGCGAAGATGCGTTCGACGTCGGCGTCGGTGGGGTTGGGCACGGCGGCCAGCTGGCGCAGGTCGCGTTCGAAATCGGCCAGCCATTGCTGGTAGCGCTGCGTCTGGGCCTGGCGGTCGAAAGCCTGGGCGGCGGGCGCGCAAGCCAGCCACAGCAATACCGCGGCGCAGCAGAGCGCGCGGCGCATGCGAAGAACGGCGAGACGCGTCGATGCCAGCGGGGGGGAAGACATGCCGGTGGAATCCTTGGGGGAGGACGGGATGCCCGGGATTATGCGCAGAGCGGCGACGGCCTGTCACCCCGGGGGGAGTATCGCCACCGTTGGGCGCTTGAGATTCGCCAACGCTTCGTAACGACTGCGCCCCGGGGCCGGCGTTATGCTCGACCGGGCAGCATTCTTCAGTGAGCGGGGCGCGGACCTGGCGAGCGCTATCGGCGTATAGCGTTCGCGCGTTGCCTGCTTCGTTTCGCGTTTCGCTTCTCATCGCAGGAGACCGATGATGATCAGCAAGAATACGATTTGCCTCTGGTACGACCGTGACGCGCTGGACGCGGCGCGGTTCTACGCACAGACCTTTCCCGACAGCGCCGTGGGCCGCGTGATGCATGCGCCCGCCGACTATCCGTCGGGGCGCGAAGGCGATGTGCTGACCGTGGAATTCACGGTGGCCGGGATTCCCTGTCTCGGCCTGAACGGCGGTCCCGGCATCCAGCACAACCAGGCTTTCTCGTTCCAGATCGCCACTGACGACCAGGCCGAGACCGACCGCTTGTGGAATGCGATCGTCGGCAACGGCGGCTCGGAAAATGTCTGTGGCTGGTGCCAGGACAAATGGGGCCTGTCCTGGCAGATTACGCCGCGCGTGCTGACCGAGGCGCTGGTGGCGCCCGACCGCGCCGCGGCCAGGCGCGCCTTCGAGGCCATGATGCGGATGGGCAAGATCGACGTGGCCGGAATCGAAGCGGCTTTGCGCGGTTGAGCCGGGGCGCGGCTCCGGCGGCGCGCCATCGCGCTCATTGCGCTGATAAGTGAACCCGCGGTAGCGCATCACGGCTTCCGTCAGGAAGACGTTCCGCCCATACGCCTGGTACGAGGCGGTGGAACGCCACGAGTCCGGTGGCGGCGCTTTCGCCGAGCATGCGTTGCAGCCGCCGGACCCGCGCAACGCGGTCAGGCCATTGCTCCTGTCCCTCGAACTTCGGGCGCCGCAAGGCGCCCGTGTCGTTGTTGCCGCCCGTTGTAAATGCCGCCTGCGGCTGCGCGGCATGCGCCGGGCGGGCCGCCCGGGCACGCCAGTTGCGCACGGCGTAATCCACCTGTGCAGACAGAAGGAGCAACGCCATGCAAACCGTATCCGACTTCATGCTGGACCGTCTCGGCCAATGGGGCGTGCAACGCGTGTTCGGCTATCCCGGCGACGGCATCAACGGATTGATTGGCGCGTTCGGGCGCAACGACACGTTGGAATTCGTGCAGACGCGGCACGAGGAAGGCGCCGCCTTCATGGCCTGCGCGCATGCAAAGTTCACCGGGCAGGTGGGCGTGTGCATGGCCACCTCCGGCCCGGGCGCCATCCACCTGCTCAACGGGCTGTATGACGCCAAGCTGGATCACCAGCCGGTGGTGGCCATCGTCGGCCAGCAGGCGCGCAGCGCGCTGGGCGGCGACTACCAGCAGGAAGTGGACCTGGTGAATCTGTTCAAGGACGTGGCGCATGAGTTCGTGCACATGGTGACTTCGCCGGTGCAGGCGCGCCACATGGTCGACCGCGCCATGCGCATCGCCATGGAGCGGCGCAGCGTCACCTGCCTGATCGTGCCGAACGATGTGCAGGACCTGGAGGCGGTGCCGGTGCCGCCGCGCGAACACGGCACCGTGCGCACCGGCATCGGCGTCACCTCGCACGCGGCGGTGCCGCCCGCCACCGCGCTGGCCAATGCCGCCGACATCCTCAATCGCGGCGAGCGGGTGGCGATGCTGGTGGGCGCGGGCGCCCTGTCCGCCGGCAACGAAGTGCGAGCGGTGGCCGAGCGCCTTGGGGCCGGCGTGGCCAAGGCGCTGCTGGGCAAGGCGGTGCTGCCGGACGCGCTGCCCTACGTCACGGGCGCCATCGGGCTGCTGGGCACCCAGCCAAGCTGGGAAATGATGAACGATTGCGACACCTTGTTGATGGTGGGCACGTCCTTTCCGTACGCGGAATTCCTGCCCAGGGAAGGCCAGGCCCGCGCCGTGCAGATCGACGTGGACGGCCGCCAGTTGAGCCTGCGCTATCCGGTGGAGGTCGGGCTGGTGGGCGATGCCAGGCTGACGCTCGATGCGTTGCTGCCCCTGCTTGAACCGAAGGCGGAAAACCCGTGGCGCGAACAGATCGAGAAGTCGGTGCGGCGCTGGCGCGAAACGGTGCGCGCCCGCGCCCTGGTCGATGCCACGCCGGTCAACCCGCAGCGCCCGTTCCTGGAGCTGTCCAGCCGCCTGCCGCCGCACAGCATCGTCACCTGCGACTCGGGTTCGGCCGCCAACTGGTATGCGCGCGACGTTCAGCTGGACGAAGGCATGATGGCCTCGGTATCCGGGGGGCTTGCCAGCATGGGCTGCGGCGTGCCTTACGCGGTGGCGGCCAAGCTTGCGTATCCGGCGCGTCCGGTGATCGCGCTGGTGGGCGACGGCGCGATGCAGATGCTGGGCATCAACGAACTCATCACTATCGCGCACCGCTGGAAGGACTGGAGCGATCCAACCCTGGTGGTGCTGGTGTTGAACAACGGCGACCTGAACCTGGTGACATGGGAGCAGCGCGTGATGGGCGGCGATCCGCGCTTTGCCGACTCGCAGTGGCTGCCGCAATTCTCTTACGCGGACTACGCCCGCCTGTTGGGCCTGGAGGGTATCCGCGTGACCTCGCCCGACGAGGTGGGACCGGCCTGGGACCGGGCCCTGTCGGCCGGACGGCCGGCGGTGCTGGAAGTGGTAACCGACCCGGAAATGCCGCCGCTGCCGCCGCACGTGTCGATGAAGCAATTCGGCGCCTACATGGCGGCCCTGCGCAAGGAGACCGGCGCCGCGGGCAGCGCCGCGTTGCGCGCCACCATCAAACAGTGGTGGGCAGGCTGACAGGGGCCGTGGCACGCGGCTTGCTGGAAGGGCTGGGTCCGGGCTCGCAGCGCGGCTGGCGCGGACGTTTTTTTCAAGGAGGTGTCATGGCTACACAGAACGGCAACGGCACGTTGCGCGACCTGATTTCGGGAACCGAGAACCTGCTGCGCAGCACGGCCAGCTACGGTGGCGCGGAGATCGAAGCGGCGCGCGATCGCCTCAAACAGCAACTCGATGCCGCGCGCGCCGAGGCGCGCGGTTGGGAGAAGCACGCGTGGCGGCGCGCCCGGGAAGTCTCGGCGGCCACCGACGGGTATGTGCACGAGAACGCCTGGAAGAGCATCGCCGGCGCCGTGCTGGTGGGCGCGCTGGCCGGCGCGTGCCTGATGTCGGAAGCCCGGCGCCGCTGAGGGCGGCCTCACTCGTCATTCACAACGATTCATCCTTCAACGACAGACAGCGGGAACAGTCCCGCGGGAGAAACGCGATGGAACAGCAAGCGAATATCGTCGGCGGTCCGAAGTCCAAGGCACTGGGCCCCGGCCCGGAGGTCATGGCCGCCAATACGCTGGAAGGCAACGATGTCTACAACGGCGCCGGCGAGAGCCTGGGGGACATCAAGGCCATCATGATCGACGTGCCGCGCGGCCGCGTGGCCTATGCGGTGCTGGCGCGCGGCGGCGTGCTGGGAATGGGCGAAAAGCTGTTCGCCATTCCCTGGGCGGCGCTGACGCTGGATACGGACCGCAAGTGCTTCGTGCTCAACGTCGACAAGGAGACGCTCAAGAACGCGCCGGGGTTCGACAAGGACAACTGGCCGAGCATGGCCGACGAGACCTGGGCGCGTGAGCTGCACAAGTACTACAACCAGGACATCTACTGGTAGCAACGGGCCGGTGCCCCACGCGCCCGGCGTGTCCTGGCGGCCGGCGGCCTGCGCGTCCCTGCGCGGGCGGGCCGGCCGCCGGCACGGGCTGGGCGTCCCGATGCGGAAAGCATCGCGCCCGGGGTAAAGTCCGATTACAATTCAGCAATTATTCAGGTTGGGCGGCCCGAGGCCCCGACCCCATTGCCAGGGATGACGACACAGATGCGCGACGCCATCAGGATTTTCGTGGGCTGCGACCCGAACGATTGCGACCTCGAACAGATGATGGTGCTGGACTACAGCGCCCGCAAGCATGCCTCGCGGCCGGTCGAGATCACCTGGATGCGCCTGTCGCGCGACCCGGCCAGCCCCTGGTATTGCGATCCCGAACGCGGTCGCGGCTGGCGTACCGAGAAATGGTCGACGCCGTTTTCCGCCTTCCGCTGGGCGGTGCCGGCCGCCGCCGGCTTCGAGGGCCGCGCCCTGTACATGGACGCCGACATGCTGGTGCTGTGCGACCTGGCCGAGATCTGGGACCTGCCCTTCGAAGGCGATGCCATCGTCGCCGGCCGCCGCGACGGCGATGGCTGGCGGTCGTGCGTGGCGCTGTGGGATTGCGCCCGCGCCCGCGACCACCTGCCGGCGCTTGATGCGTTGCGCGCCAAGCGTCACGCCAACCGCGAAATGAAGCACTACTTCGCCGCGCGGCCGCAATTGGTGCGGCACCTGGACGCGCGCTACAACAGCATCGACGGCGAAGGCCTGGCGCCCGACGAGATCGGCATCCTGCATTATTCCGACATGGGCACGCAGTTCTCGCACCGCTACGCCATGCCGCGCCTGCGCGACGAAGGCAGGCGCCACTGGTTCGACGGCGAGGTGGTGGCGCATGCGCGCACCGACCTGGCCGAACTGTTCGACCGCTACTACCAGGAAGCGCTGGCCGCTGGCCACAGGCCCGACGACTACCGCGGCAGCGTGCCGTTCGGCGAGGTGGTCAAGGCCTCGCAGAAGGACTACACCGGCAACCGGCCGCGAGCGCCGCGCCGCTCCTGGATACAGCGGCTCTGGGCCGGCGCGGTCGGCGGCTGAATCCGGCCCCTGCAGGGCCGGGCGGCCGGTCTGGCGGGCGGGCCGGGTTCCGGCGGCGTTGCGCGGCGGCTTTGGGCTTTAATAGCGGCATGTCCCGCGTTCCCCTCATCTCGTATTTCGCCAGCGGCGATGCCTTGCGCAGCCGCGGCGTCGGCGTCGCCACGCCGACCGCCACCCTGGCCCTGCCCGCGCCGCCCGCGCGCCTGCTGGCCGACTGGACGCGCGAGATCGATACCCGCCTGCAACTGGAGCCGGGCGATGTCGAGCAGATGCCGTTGGCGCGCGCCATCGTGCGCTGGCCCGACTATGGCGCCTGCGTGCGCGCCATGCGCGACTGGACCGCGGCGCTCGGCCTGGGCGATGCGCTGGACACGGGCGACATCGCCCTGATGGCTTGCCGCGGCGCCCGCTACCATCATGACGGCAACCAGTACGGCGGCGCCGCCTTCTGCAACCTGTTCCTGAGCGAGGACAAGGGCCTGGATCTGGTTTTCGCCCAGACCGGCCGGCGCATCGCCCTGACGCGCGGCACCGCCGTGTTGTTCGATACCTGCCAGCCACATGGCGTGGTGCCGCGCGGCGCCAGCGTTTTCGACGCCGCCGACTTCGCGGACGGCCGCGATCTGTCGCAGGTATTCCTGACATGGGAACTGCCGATCGAGGACGCCCGCGTGGCGGGCGCGCTGGGCATCGACTTCGACGTCGATGCCGCCGGCGCGGCGCGGCTGGAAGCGGAACAGGTGCGCCGTGGCGACGCGCGCCAATGCGTGCGGCCGGACAGCGGCCAGTGGACCGACGCGGACTGACAGCCGCTCGCCGCGCAGCCCGCGCGGGCGCCTAGCGGGCACTTAGCGGCCCCTGGCGGCCCCCGGCCAGGCACGTCACGCCCGGACCGCCCCGCGGTAGCCGGGCGACATCCATGACCGCCGCGCGCCCCTGTTGCACAGCGCGGACGCTTGCCTGGCCGGCGCCGCCGCGGGCGCATAAACCGAATACATTACCGAACACATTGTGCAACAAGCTCCCGCGCCGCGCCGGTGACGGGAGAACATCAGGCAAGGGAGACGAGATGGATACGGCAGGCAAGGTGGGCGGCGGTGTGCGCGAGCGCGTCAGCGCCACGGAATGGCAGGTGCGCAAAGACCTGGCGGCGTTGTACCGGCTGGTGGCGCTGTTCGGCTGGGACGACCTGATCTTCACCCACATCACGGCCAAGGTGCCCGGCACCGAGCATTTCCTCATCAACCCCTACGGCATGATGTTCGACGAGATCACGGCCTCCAGCCTGGTCAAGATCGACCTGCAAGGCCGCAAGGTGATGGACTCGGAATACGACATCAATCCGGCCGGCTTCACCATCCACAGCTGTATCCATGCGGCCCGCAAGGACGCCATGTGCGTGCTGCACACGCACTCCATCAACGGCGTGGCGGTGTCGGCGCAGAAGGAAGGCCTGCTGCCGCTGTCGCAGTTCGCGTTCATCGTGCTGCGTTCGCTCGGCTATCACGACTACGAGGGCCTGGCGCTCAATCCCGAAGAGCAGCCGCGGCTGGTGCGCGACCTGGGCAGCAACAACTACCTGATCCTGCGCAACCATGGCCTGTTGACGGTGGGGCAGAGCATGGCCGAAGCGTTCCAGGCCATGCACCGGCTGGAAGCGGCCTGCATGGTGCAGGTGCGGGCGCAGGCCGGCGGCGGAGAACTGACCTTCATCCCGCCCGAGGTGCTGGCTCGCGCCGCGGTGGAATCCCCGGCCGACCGCGCCCACAAGGCCGCGCTGGCCTGGCCGGGGCTGCTGCGCCGGCTGGACCGGCGCAATCCGGGCTACGCCGACTGACGACCCCAGCGGTCCGCCGCGTCCCGCCGGTGCGGCGGGGCGGACGCGGCCAGGGTGGCCAAGGCCCGCGCCTTATTTCTTCCCGGGCTGCGGTTCCAGGAACTCGGCGCAGTCCGGCACTGGCGTGGCCGGCTGGTAGACCGAGCCGTCTGCCTTCCACTTGTAGGTCACCGTGTAGCTGCACTGCTTGTCGGCCTGCGGTTGCAGTTGCGCGGCCGTCGGCGCGGGCCGCTTGCTCGAATCGGCGTAGCGGCTGGCGTCGGCCGGGCTGCGCGTGGCCTGGGTGGTGACCTGCAGGTCCGGGTACGGCTGCTGGCTGGGCAGGGCCTTCACCGTGGCGTCATAGCGGTAATAGTCCATGCAGTTGCCTTCGCGGCGTTTCTCGTCCGCCTCGTTGGCGCAGGCGCGGATGCCGGCCTTGGCGCTGTACGGCAGCAATTGCACCAGATTCGACGACTTGTCTCCAAGGTCGACCGCGAACAGGTACAGGTCGCGGCGCGAGAAGCTGCCGCCGGGGAACTGGATTTCCTCCTTGTAGTCGGGCTCGTTGGGACCGATCACGCCCACCAGGGCGCGTTCCTCGCTCAGCCGGATCAGGTGCGGCCAGACCGTGAAGCGCGAGAAGTTCGGGATGTCGGGCAGGTCCCAGATGCGGTACTCGGCGCGCAGCGTGCGGCTGGTGGCGAACGGGCCGTTTTCCTCGAAGCTGCCATCGACCTTGATGCCGACGCACCAGTCGGCCTGTTCGTTGCAGTACAGCTTGTTGCGCGGATCGAGCTTCAGTGCCTCGACATCGGGCTGGGCGGCGGTGGCCAGGGTGGGCAGGGCAGCGCAGAGCAGCAGGGCTAGGGCTTTGTTCATCGGGGTTCCTGGTGAGACGACGGACGGATGCCGGCGCATTGTGGCCCGAAATCCCCGGCGGGACGTCTCCAATTGTGTAAAACGCTGCAAAAAACATCGGCGCGGTTGAGCGCGGCGGTGCGAGGCTGAGGCGGGCGTGCCGGGCATGTCTTATCATCGGAGCGGAAATCAAGGCGGCGTTGACTCGCCCCTGAACGTATATCGGAGACTCATATGGATATCGGATTCATCGGCCTGGGCGTCATGGGCACGCCGATGGCGCTCAACCTGGCCCGCGCCGGCACGCCGCTGGTGGTCTGGAGCCGTTCCCCCGGCGGCTACGACGCGTTGCGCGCCGCGGGCGCGCGCGTGGCCGACAGTGCCGGCCAGGTCTACGTGCAATGCCGCACCGTCATCTTGATGCTCGCCAACGACGCGGCCATCGACACGGTGCTGGCGCGCGGCACGGACGACTTCGCCGCGCGCGTGCGCGACCACGTGATCGTCAATATGGGCACCACCTCGGCCGACTTTTCGCGCCAGCTGGGCGCCGACATCGAGGCGGCCGGCGGGCGCTACGTCGAGGCGCCGGTGTCGGGCTCGCGCAAGCCGGCCGAAGCCGGGCAACTGGTGGTGATGCTGGCCGGCCATGACGATGACGTCGCGGCCGTGCGCGAACTGGTGCGGCCGCTGTGCCGCGACAGTTTCGTCTGTGGCGCGGTGCCGTCCGCGCTGGTCATGAAGCTGTCGGTCAATCTGTTCCTGATCACCATGGTCACGGGCCTGACCGAGTCGGTGCATTTCGCCGAGCGTCACGGCATCGACCTGGCCCTGTTCGCCGAGGTGCTGAACGCCGGACCGATGGCCAGCGACGTGTCGCGCGTCAAGCTGGGCAAGCTGGTGACGCAGGACTTCTCCGTACAGGCGGCGATCACCGACGTGCTCAAGAACAGCCGCCTGGTGGCCGAGGCCGCGCGCGGCGCCGGCATCGCTTCGCCGCTGCTGGACGCCAGCCATGCGCTGTACGGCGAGACCGAGGCCCAGGGCCTGGGCGCGTCCGACATGGTGGCGGTGATCCGCGCCATCGAACGGCGCACCGACGCCGGCTGACGGCCGCCAACCCTTCTTCTTTTTTCCGTAGCATCCATGATTACCCTGAGAACCTCCACCCCCGCCGACGGCGAACGCGTCGTCGACATCTGGCGCCGCGCCGTCGATGCCACCCACGACTTCCTGTCGCCGCAGGACCGCCATGACATCGAGGCCGAGGTGGTGGGCTTCCTGCCCGCCGCCACGCTCGATCTGGCCGTGGATGCGAACGACCGCGCGCTGGCGTTCATGCTGCTCGACGGCAGCCACATGGAAGCGCTGTTCGTCGACCCCGCCGCGCGCGGCACGGGCGTCGGGCGCGCGCTGGTCGAGGACGCGCTGCGGCGCCATCCCGGCCTGAGCACCGACGTCAACGAGCAGAACGCGCAGGCGATCGGCTTCTATGAACGGCTGGGCTTCGAGCGCACCGGGCGTTCCGAGCGTGATGGCCAGGGACGGGCGTATCCGCTGATCCATCTGCGTCATCGCGGCGACGCGCCGGCATGAGCCCGGTCTTCAAGTCCGAGCGCCACGCCGAGGCCGTGCGCCAGGCCTATGCCGCCGCGCTGGCCCATTGGCCGGCCGATGTGCGGCGAGTGATGGTGCCGACGCCGGCCGGCGACACCCATGTGCTGGTGTGCGGCCGCGAGGACGCACCGCCCCTGGTGCTGCTGCATGGCGCGCAGAGCACGGCGGCCAGCTGGCAGCGGCAGGCCGCGGCCTGGGCGCCGCATTTCCGCATTTACGCGATCGACCTGATCGGCGAGGCCGGCCCGAGCGCGCCGGCGCGGCTGCCGCTGGCGAGCGATGCGCACGCGGCCTGGCTGGAGGCCGTGCTCGACGGCCTGGGCGTGGCGCGCGCGGCGTGCTTCGGCATTTCGCTGGGCGCGTGGCTGGCGCTGGACTTCGCCGTGCGGCGGCCGGCGCGGGTCGAGCGGCTGGCGCTGTTGTGCCCGTCCGGCATCGGCCGCCAGAAGAACATCCTGCCGTGGGTTCTGCCGTTGTTGCTGCTGGGGCCCGCGGGTCGCGCGCTGGTGCGTCGCCGCATCATCGGGCCGCTGCCGGCCGATCCGGCGCCCGCCGACCGCGCCCAGTTCGCGTTGATGCACGCCATCGACCGCGGCTTCCGCTCGCGCTTCGGCGCCATTCCGGTTTTCAGCGACGAGGCGCTGCGCCAGCTGGCGCAGCCGCTGTTCGTGGCGGTGGGCGGGCGCGATGTGATGCTCGATTCGCAAGAGACCTGCAGACGGTTGCGCCGCCTGGCGCCGCGCGCGCAGGTGACGCTGTTGCCGCGCGAACGCCATTTCATCCGCGGGCAGAACGACGCGGTGCTGGCGTTCCTGCGGGCGGCCTAGGGTCTGTTCACAGGCGCCTCGCATACGCCGGCAATCGGGCGCCAGGCCGGTGCGGTCGCGCGGCAATGGGAGCGCGATTGCGGCGTCAGCGTGGCGCGCCCGAGGTCTCCGGTTGCAGCGCTGGCGGCTCGAAGGCCCGCATCGCGGGCGCCTCACCGTGCCAGCGTTCCACCTGCACCAGCGCCGACAGCGCGCTCGGGCCCTGCGCCAGCCGCGACGTGCCCACGTCCACCGTCAGCACGTTGGGGTTGCCATGACGCTCCAGCGCGTCGTCCTGCGGATCGAACCAGGCGCCGGTCGGCATCACCACCACGCCGCGCAGCAGGTCGGCGCTGAGTTGCGCGCCGCCGAGGCAGGCGCCGCGATCATTGAAAAGGCGCACCACATCCCCCTGCGCGATACCGCGTTCGGCGGCATCGTCGGGATGCAGCAGCACCGCCTCGCGCCCGGCGACCTTGTTGGCGCGGGTGGCCGGCGCCGGGTCGAGCTGCGAGTGCAGCCGGTCGGCGGGCTGGCAGGTGACCAGGTGCAGCGGCCAGCGCGCGGCGCGCTCGGCGCCCAGCCATTCCACCGGCGGCAGCCAGGCCGGATGCGGCGGACAGTCGTCGTAGCCGAATTCGGCGATGGCCGCGCTGTGCAGTTCGAGCCGGCCGGAGCGGGTCTTGAGCGGATGCGCGGCGGGGTCTTCACGGAACTGCTCGAACAGCACGAAGTCGCGCGCCGGCGGCGGCAGCGCGACGTGGCCGCGTTCCCAGAATTCGTCGAAGGCCGGCAGCGTCAGTTGCGCCGCTTCCCAGGCCGGCCGCATCTGTTCGTAGATGTGGCGGATCCAGGTCATTTCGTCGCGGCCTTCGGTGAAGGCGTGCTCGAAGCCGCCGCGCGCGGCCAGTTCGCGGTAGATGTCGAAGTCGTTGCGGCTGTGGCCCACCGGAGCGAGCGCCTGCCGCATCGCCAGCAGGTAACGGTCGCGCGATGAGCCGCCGATGTCGTTGCGTTCCAGCGTGGTGGTGGCGGGCAGCACGATGTCGGCGCGGCGCGCGGTCGGCGTCCACCAGGGCTCGTGCACGATGATGGTCTCGGGCCGCGCCCAGGCCCGCATCAGCCGGTTCAGGTCCTGGTGGTGATGGAACGGATTGCCGCCGGCCCAGTAGACCAGGCGGATGTCCGGATAGGTCCCGGTCCTGCCGTTGAATTCGTACGGCTCGCCCGGCCGCAGCAGCATGTCGGTCAGGCGCGCCACCGGGATCGACGCGCCAGCAGGATTGCGGCCCGCGCGCATCTCCGGCGCCGGCAGGTCGGGGCGCGGATTGCCGGCCCCGTTCATCGAGCCATGGCCGAAGGCGAAGCCGCCGCCGGGCAGGCCGATCTGGCCGAGCAGGGCGGCCAGCGCCACGTTGCCCCAGTAAGGCTGTTCGCCGCGATGGCCGCGCTGCAGCGACCACGAGCACGACAGCAGCGTGCGGGTGCCGGCCGCGTCCCGCGCCAGCGCGCGGATGGTATCGGCCGGCACGCCGCAGATGCACGCGGCCCAGGCAGCGTCCTTGGGCTGGCCGTCGGCGCGGCCCAGCAGGTAGTCGGCGTACTGCTCGAAGCCATTGCAGCAGCGGGCCAGGAAGTCGCGGTCGTGGCGGCCCTCGGCCAGCAGGGTGTGGGCCATGCCCAGCATCATCGCGGCGTCGGTGTTGGGACGGATGGGGATCCATTCGGCCGCCAGCGCCGCCGGCGCGTCGCCGCGCGTGGGGCTGACCACCACGGTGCGCATGCCGGCCTGGCGCGCCCGCGCCAGCCAGCCGGGGGCGCTGTGGTCGCCCGCGCCGCCCGAGGCGATCTGGGTGTTGCGCAGCGGGATGCCGCCGAACGCGATCAGCAGCCGGGTGTGCCCGACCACGCTGTTCCAGTCCGTGATGCGGCCGGTCACGGGGGCATAGGTGCCGATGATGTGCGGCAGCAGGAATTGCGCCGCGCCCCAGCTGTAGTTGCCCGACTGGTCGACGCAGCCGCCGCCGGCATACAGGAAGCGGTGTGTCAGCGTGCGGGCGTGGTGCAGGCGGCCGGCGGAAGACCAGCCATACGAGCCGCCGAAGATGGCGGTCGGCCCATGCCGGGCGCGCACCCGTTGCAATTCGTCGTGCACCAGCGCCAGCGCGGTGTCCCAGTCGACCTCCACGTAACCGTCCACGCCGCGCAGCTCGGGCGCGCCGCGATGCTTGAGCCAGCTGGCGCGCACGGCGGGGCGGGCGATGCGCAGCGGCGAATGCACCATGTCGGGCATCGCATGGATAAGCGGGGACGGGGCCTGGTCATGGACGAACGGCTCGCAGCCCACGACACGGCCGTCGCGCACCAGCGCGGTGTACGCGCCCCAGTGGGACAGGGACGGATAACGGGAGATCGCTTCGGACATGCGGGCGGCGCCGTGAAAAGCGTATTGTCATGGAAATCCTCATAACTTAAACGCATTGCCTTAGAAATTCTTTGTCTTTCGGGCCCCTCGAAAGTGTGGAAAATAGAAAAATTTTCGGGGCCGCTCTTCCTATACTGCAAAAGCAGCAAGGGGAATGGCCAGGTGCGGGCGCCAACCATCGCGCGCCAGCCTGGCCTTATTTGATTGAGCAGTCCATCCGCATGTGGAGCAGGTCATGAGCAAAATGAAAATCCAGGGGTCCTTCGTCGCCATCGTCACGCCGTTCAATCGCGACGGCAGCGTCGATTTCAGCGCCTTCCGCAGTCTGTTGAAGTTTCAGGAAGACAACGGCACCGCCGCCGTGCTGATCATGGGCTCCACGGGTGAGGTCTCGATGCTGTCGCCCGAAGAGCGGCGTCAGGTGATCGTCGAGACGGCCAAGATGAAGACCGGCAAGATGAAGCTGTTCTACGGCTGCACCGGCAACAACACCGACACCACCATCGACTATCTGAAGTTCGCGCACGCCAACGGCGCCGACGGCGCGATCCTGGCCGCGCCCGCCTACATCTGCGCATCCGAGGCCGACACCGAAGCCTATTTCCTTGAAGTGGCCGACGCCACCGACCTGCCCCTGGGCATCTACAACAACCCGCCGCGGGTCAAGAGCGACCTGCACTGGGACCAGCTGCTGCGCATCTTCAAGCACCCCAACTACGTGGTGCACAAGGAATCGACCACCCGCGTCGGCCAGGTGGCGCAGGTGCTGCGCGGCCGTCCCGACGTGTCGGTGATGTGCTGCGACTCGCCCAACCTGGGCCTGGTCGTGCCCACCATGAGCCTGGGCGGCCACGGCACCGCCAACATGACCGGCAACATCGCGCCGGCCGAGATGGCCGACATCTCGCGCCCCTGGGACACGCCGGACGTGTCGGTCAGCTTCCGCGAAGGCTACCTGGGCCTGCTGCCGATGCTGCACTACTCGTACTCGGCCATCAACCCGGTCGCCATCAAGTCGCTGATGAAGGCGGTGGGCCTGCCGGTCGGAGACCTGCGCCGCCCGCTGCGCGGCCTGGAGGGCGACGCGCTGGCCAAGGGCCTGCGCATCGTGCGCGAGCTGGGGCTGGACGCCAAGTACGGCTTCAGCTCCGCCCAGCTCAAGGCGGCCTGATTCCCCTGTTCCGGCGGCAATAGCCGCCGGATGCCTATTGACGATCCACGACATGGCGGCCGCGAGCGTCGCGGCCGGTGGCGTGGTCGGCCCCTGCGCGTCCGGAATGGACGCGCCATCGCCTAGAGAGACCCATCATGTTCCGTTCCCCGTCCCGCCCCGCGCCGCTCAAGCGGCTGCTCAGCGCCGCCCTGCTGGCGGTGGGCGTCGTGTCAGGCGCCGCCGCGCTGGCCGACGACAACTATCCGCAGCGCCCGATCACCCTGGTGGTGCCGCACCCGCCCGGCGGCTCCGTCGACGGCGTGGCGCGCCTGTATGCCGAACAGCTGGGCAAGGAGCTGGGCCAGTCGATCGTGGTGGAAAACCGCGCCGGCGCCTCGGGCATGATCGGGGCGGCCTACGTTGCGCGGGCCGCGCCGGACGGCTACACGCTGTACCTGAACGCGTCCATCCACGCCATCAATCCGCTGCTGTACAAGAAGACCATCAAGTTTGATTCGGTCAAGGATTTCACGCCGATCAGCGAGCTGGCGCAGGGCGCGCTGATCTTCAGCGTCTATCCCAAGGTGCCGGCCGAGAACGTGGGCGACCTGGTCAAGCTGCTCAAGGCCGAACCGCAGAAGTACTCCTTCGCCACTTCCGGCTTCGGCTCGGCCGGGCACCTGGCCGCGGCCTCGTTCCTGCATGACAACGGCCTGGACCAGATCCCCATCGTGCTCTATCGCGGCGGCGGTCCGGCGCTGTCCGATCTGGTCGGCGGCCAGGTGCAGGGCCTGATCGATCCGATGCTGTCGTCG
This sequence comes from Achromobacter ruhlandii, assembly GCF_002082135.1. Lineage (NCBI taxonomy): Bacteria > Pseudomonadati > Pseudomonadota > Betaproteobacteria > Burkholderiales > Alcaligenaceae > Achromobacter > Achromobacter ruhlandii. The sequence goes on along the minus strand of NZ_CP017433.1, from coordinate 4,672,682 downwards.
CTGCCGATGGTGCGCGCCGGCAAGCTCAAGGCGCTGGCCGTGACCGGCGCCGCGCGCAGTCCGCTGCTGCCCGATCTTGCCACCATGAAGGAGCAGGGCCAGAAGAACTTCGAGTTCTATTCCTGGTATGGCGTGTGGGGGCCGGCCAAGCTGCCGGAGCCGGTACTGCGCAAGCTGGAGGCGGCCTCGGCCAAGGTGATGGCCAACTCCAGGATCGTCGACCAGCTCAATGGCCTGGGCTTTGAACCGTCGGTCAAGAACTCGGCGGCCTTCGCCAGGTTCATCGACGCCGAGATGAAGCGCTACCAGGTCATCATCGACCAGGCCAACATTCACATTACCGAATGATGCGAACCCATTGACCAGGCCCCCCGCCGCGGGGGGCCGTGGCTTCATGGGGCGGCCACGCGCGGCTTGAGCGTCGCGGCCAGCGCCACCAGCAGCAACAGGCTGGCGGCCACCACATAAGGCATCCAGGGTCGCACGCCATACAGCAGCGTGCATACCAGCGGCGCCACCACCATCGCCATGCCCTGCACCGCGATCACCGAGCCGGCGGCGATGCCTTGCTCGTCGGCGGTCACGGCATTGGCCGCCAAGGTCTGGATCGAGGGGAACACCAGGCCCATGCCGGCCGCCATGACGGCGTAGCACGCCACCAGCCCCGCGGTGCCGCCCAGCGCCGGCACCAGCAGGAAGCCGATGCCCGACAGCAGCGCGCCGCCCGCCAGGCAGCGCGGCGCGTTCATCCGGCGCGCCTTGGCCAGCCCCACCTGCACCAGGATCAGCATGACGCCGACGGTGGTCATGGCCCAGCCCGCCGTCCGCGCGGCCGGGCCGGGCGCCTGGCGCAGCGCGTCCATGGCGTAGAAGCCGACGATCATCTGCGCGGTGATGACCGCGCTCATGGCCAGCAGCATCGCGGCCAGCGGCAGGCGCAGCCGGCGGTCGCTCAGCTTGAGCGGCGGCGTGGCGCGCGGCTCGTGCGCGGCATCGGACGGCAGCTTCGCGGCCAGCCACAGCGTGCCCAGCAGCGGCAGCGCGGCGGCGATGTACAGCGGCAGCGTCAGGCTGTCCTTGACCAGCAGGCCGCCGATGGCCGGCCCCAGCACCATGCCCAGGCCGTTGGCCGCGCCCAGCTTGGCCATCATGGCGCCGCGTTGCTCCGGCGCGGTGATGTCGGCGATGCGAGCCGCGCTGACGGTGGGCATGGCGGCGTAGAAGGCGCCGATCAGGGCGCGCAACGCCATCAGCGCCAGCAGCGCCAGCCAGACCGGCGGCGGCTCGCGCAGCATCAGGTCCAGGCCGATGGCCAGCAGCAGGTAACTGGCGATGTAGCCGGCGGCGGCGCGCAGCAGCACGCCGCGGCGGCCGATGCGGTCGCTGCGGCCGCCCCAGTAGCGCGCCATCAGCATCCACAGCACGCCGGCCACGGTGACCACCAGGCCGCCATGCCATTCGGCCAGCCGCAGGCCGCGCACCACCGGGCCGATCACGGGCATGAAGGCCATGATTGCGGTCAGGCACAAGGTGTTGAAGACGAACAGGGCGGCGGCCTCGTTCGGGCGGCGGGCGGTGTCTGGCAAAGGCGGCATGGAAATTTTGATGCGGATGAAAATTGTTATCATCCTGGCCAGGCGGCGGCCGCGCTAGCGAATCCGCGCCGGAAATTGCGGAATTGGAACAAAATGGCCTCTCAGCCCCGTCCTGCCCCGGACCGCCGCGCGCCCCTTACCGCGCAGGACCTGCTGCGCCTGCTGCCGCCGGATTGGCTCAGGATCCGCACCCAGCACGAGCTGCCGGGCGGCATCTCGATCGGCTGCCTCGACGGCCGACCCGAGTCCGACTGGGCCGCCAGCGGCGCCGCCGAATCCAGCGTCGGCGTGGCGATCGTGCTGGAAGGGCAGTTCGGGGTGGGCTTCGAGGGCGGCGCGGCCCTGCGCATCCAGCCGGGCAGCGTGATCCTGCACGGCACGGCCGAGCCGGTGCCGGGATGGGACGAATTCAAGGGCCGCCACAATATCCGCGCCGTCGACATCCGTTTTTTCAGCGACACCGTGCGCGCCCTGTGGCGGCGCACCTTGCGGCAGGTGCCGCCCGCCGCGTTCGCGGCCGACGGCAGCGTGCCGGCGCGTGACGCGCAGTTGGCGACGCTGCCGCTGTGGCCGGGACTGGCGCGCGTGGCCGGCGAGATCCTGGCCTGGAACCAGGACCGTGGCGAGATCGCCGCGCTGTATCTGCAAGGCAAGGCCCAGGAGGCCCTGGCCCTGACCCTGGCGCACCTGGCCGGCCGCGCCGCTGCCGACTTGCCGCCGCCGGCCGACCGCAAGCGGCTGGCCGAGGCCCACCGCCGCATCCAGCACGAATACGCCGATTGCCGCGGCGTGCGGCAGCTGGCGCACGCCGTGGGCCTGAGCGAAAAGCGGCTGCAGGCCGGCTTCATGTCGCTCTACGGGCAATCAGTGCACGGCTGCCTGCTGCAAGCGCGGATGGAGGCGGCCGCCGGCCTGTTGCGGCGCGGCTGCTCGGTCACCGAAACCGCCTACAGCATCGGCTTTTCCAGCCTCAGCCATTTCATCAAGGCCTTCAAGGCGCATCGCGGCGCCACCCCCAAGGCCTGGCTGCGCGGCGCCGCGCGATAGCCGCGCCCGGTGGGGGGTAGCGGCAATACCGGTATCGCGGCTGGCCTTGCTGCGCGCGGCGAGGCTGGCAACAATCGCGCTTTCATCATTCACGCCCGAACGCCACAAGGCCCGCTGCCATGACATCGCCCACATCCCCGGAACCCGCCGACGCGGCCGCGCCCGCCGAGAACATCCACTGGCGGCGCAACCTGGCCGTCTGTTTCGCCGGTTCGTTCAGCACCATCGTGGCAATGACGCTGCTGCTGCCGTTCCTGCCGCTGTATGTGGAAGAGCTGGGCGTGCAGGGCCATGCCGCCATCGTGCAGTGGTCCGGCGTGGCCTATGGCGCCACCTTCTTCGCCGCGGCGCTGGTGGCGCCGCTGTGGGGCCGGCTGGGCGACCGCTACGGGCGCAAGCTGATGCTGGTGCGCGCTTCGTTCGGCATGGCGATCTGCATGTCGCTGACCGGCATGGTGCAGAACGTGTGGCAGCTGGTGCTGCTGCGCTTGCTGGTGGGCCTGGCCGGCGGCTATGCCTCGGGCTCGACCATCCTGGTGGCGATGCAGGCGCCCAAGGCGCGTTCGGGTTGGGCGCTGGGCGTGCTGTCGGCCGGCATCATGGCGGGCAACCTGGTGGGCCCGCTGATCGGGGGCGGGCTGCCGCCGCTGATCGGCATCCGCGCCACCTTCCTGCTGGCCGGCGGCGTGATCTTCCTGGCCTTCCTGGCCACCGTGTTCCTGATCAAGGAGATGCCGCGTCCGGCCAAGCCCGCCCGATCGGATGGCAAGCGGCGCGGCGGCTGGGCGCAGATTCCCGACAAGCGGCCGGTGGCCGCGATGCTGGCGACCGGCATGCTGCTGATGTTCGCCACCATGTCGATCGAACCGATCATCACGGTCTACGTGGGTCAGCTGGTGGACGACCCGGCCCGTGTCACCCTGGTGTCGGGCGTGGTGATGTCGGCGGCGGCGCTGGGCGCCATCCTGTCGGCGTCGCGATTGGGCCGGATGGCCGACCGGGTCGGCCACTGGACGGTGATCATCGGCGCGCTGGCGGTGGCCGCGCTGCTGCTGGTGCCGCAGGCCTTCGTCACCGCCGGCTGGCAACTGGTGGCGCTGCGCTTCCTGATGGGACTGGCGCTGGGCGGGCTGCTGCCATGCGTGACCAGCGTGATTCGCCACAATGTGCCCGACGGCGTGGGCGGCAACGTGCTGGGCATGTCGATCTCGGCGCAGTATGCCGGCCAGGTGGCCGGGCCGCTGCTGGGCGGCTTCATCGGCGGCCATTTCGGCATGCCGGCGGTATTCCTGGGTACCGCGGTGCTGCTGGCGCTGGGGGCGCTGGCCAACGGCGTGCTGCGGGCGCGCCACCAGCGCGCGCTGGCCGAGGCCTAGTGCGCGGCCGTCACGCCGATGGCGCGACGGCGCGGGCCGCGCATGGCCGCCTCAGAAGCCGGCCGAGCGCGCATCCATGACGTGGTCGATCAAGCCCCATTCGACCGCTTCCTCGGCGCTCATGTAGCGGTCACGGTCCAGGCTGCGCTCGACGTCCTCGTAGCTGCGGCCGCAGTGTTCGGCGTACAGGCGGATGATGCGTTGCTTGGTGCGCTGCATTTCCTCGGCATGGATCAGCATGTCCGAGGCCTGCCCCTGGAAGCCGCCCAGCGGCTGGTGCACGTGCAGGCTGGCGTTGGCCAGCGCGGCGCGCTTGCCGGGTTCGCCCGCCATCAGCAGGAACGAGCCCATCGAACGCGCCGTGCCCATGCACAGCGTATGCACCGGCGACTTGATGAACTGCATGGTGTCGTACATGGCCAGGCCGCTGGTGATGACGCCGCCGGGCGAATTGATGTACAGGTGGATCGGCTTGCCGGGGTTCTCGGCTTCAAGGAACAGCAGCTGCGCGCACACCAGGGCCGACACGGCGTCGTTGACCTCGCCGCTCAGGAAGATGATGCGTTCGCGCAGCAGCCGCGAATAGATGTCGAAAGAACGTTCGCCGCGGCCGGACTGTTCCACCACCATCGGGACGAGCTGCATCGTTTCGCTCATGGGCGAACTCCTGTCTTGCGTGAAAGAGGGGCCGGGGGTCAGGCGGCGAGCTTGAAGCCGGACCAGGAATCGTTGGACGCCCGCGGCAGCGGTTGTGTCAGCCGCGCGTCATCGGGCGTGTGGACGATGGTCAGGCGGGTGCCGCCGTCGGCGTTGGGGCTGAGCTGGAACGTGACCACGCTTTCCAGGCAGGGCGGCAGCGTCTCGCGCATGCGGTAGCGGATTTCGACGCCCGGGGTGGCGGCCAGCGGCTCGGGGTCGGCCAGCGCGCCGTCCGGCAGCCATTGCTCGCGCAGGGCGGGAACGCTGATCGCGCGCCAGACTTTCTCGGGCGGCGCATCCAGGTCGTAATCGAGCACCAGCGCGGTGTCCTGCGGGGCGGGGGCCGTCGGGGTCATTGGTCCATGTCCTTGAGCAGTGTCTTCAGGGCGTCGACGCGCGCCGGCCACCAGGCGCGGTACTTGGACAGCCAGCCGGCGAGCAGCGCCAGCCCGTCCGGGTCGACCTGATAGTTGACGAAGCGTCCCTGGCGTTCCTCGCGCACCAGCCGCGCCTGGCGCAGCACCGCCAGGTGCTGCGAAACCGCCGGCTGGCTGATGTCCAGGCCTTCGCGCAGCGCGCTGGCGTTCATGGCGCCCGCCGCCAGCTTGTCGAACAGCGCGCGACGGGTGGGATCGGCCAGGGCCTTGAAGATGTCGTTTTCGATCATGGCAACACATTAGCAAACGCTTATGTGTTGCGCAAGCCCTGACCGGCCGGGGCTTGCGCGCGCCGCCGCCCCTCTCAGTGGATGGTGCGGGACCCCTTGCGGGCGCGCTTGACCTCGTACATGCGGGCGTCGGCCAGGCGCACCGCTTCCTCGGCCGTCAGGCCGCGCGGGTCCAGCGCCACCACGCCGACGCTGGCGCCCTCATACGCCAGGGCCGCCTCGCCGAGCTGGAAGCGGCCCACGGTGGCGGCGGTGGCGCGGTCCTCCAGCGACCGGGCGGCCTCTTCGGCGTCGCCGCGTTCGGCCTCGTGCCCCGGCGCCGCGTCGCCGCGCGCCAGCGCGGGGCCGGGCCCGATCAGCACGAACTCGTCCCCGCCCAGCCGGCCCACCATGTCGGAAGCGCGCAGCGCCATCGCCAGGCGCCGCGCGATTTCCCGCAGGAAGACATCGCCCTGCTGATGGCCATGGGTATCGTTGATGCCCTTGAAGCCGTCCAGGTCGACCATGCCCACCAGCACGCTGCCGCCTTCGCGCAGGGCGCGGCCGCGCAGGCGGTCCAGTTCCTCGTACAAGGCGCGGCGATTGGGCAGGCCGGTCAGCGGATCGGTCAGGGCGAAGGCCATCAACTTGGCGTTGGCATCGCGCAACTGCGCGACAAGTTGTTCGCGTTCGATGAAGTTGGCGATCACGTTGGAGAACAGCCGCAGGATCGATTCGGCCTGGGGCGCGATCGCGCGCTGGCTGGCGCTGGCGCCGCACAGGGTGCCCAGCAACAGGCCGTCGTCGGTGCGGATCGGCGCGCTGACGTAGGTCTGGATGCCGAGCTGGCGGGCCGCGTCGGAGTCGGGCCAGCAGGCGCCGACGTCGCTGGTGGCCATGCGGCCCTCCGCCAGGGCGCGCTTGCACAGGGTGTCCGCCCACGGCACCGACAGGCCTTCGGCGATTTGCAGCGTGCCGGCATTGCGCGCGTAACGCACGTGCTGCAGGTCGGCGTCCAGGTCGATCGACGTGAGGTAGGTGGACTCCAGGCCGGTCACGGCCCCGAGCATGTCCAGGAGGGGGCGCGTCAACTGTTCGACCGATTTGGCGGCCTGCAGCGACGCCGAAAGTTCGGCGAGTATCGGGTCCAACGAAAGCTCCCTGCGTATCACTGTGGCGATGCCGCTCCCGCGCGTCCAGGCGCGTCGTCGCATGCCCGGGCCGCGGTCCGGCCCAACCCCGATTATGCCTTGCCAGAATGGCGGCAACGCCTGTCTTGCGCGGGCGCGTGTCCGGGCCGGTTGCCGGGCCTAAAGTCCCTAGCGGCATTGCCGTAAGCCTGGGTGGCGCGGAGCTTATCGCGTACCTGGATACCCGTGCCCTCCGGCCCGGGCAGTTGCAGTAAGAAGACAAGCATGAAAATCACCTCGTTGCGCAACAGGATCCTGTTGATCACCTGTTTCACCGTCATCGGCGCCCTGGCGCTTTCGGGCATCGCGATCTATCACATCGTGCGCGACAACATGATGGCCACCATCTCCGCGGACCTGGACGCCATCGCCGCCGGCAACGCCAGCGCCATCGACCGCTGGTCGGCGGACAAGGCCCAGGCCGTGTCCGCCACTGCCGCCGTGGTCGAGAAGGGCGACCCGCGCGGCCTGACCCGGCTCATGGGCGAGACCAACGGCTTTCCCATCACCAGCATCGGCTGGAGCGACAAGAGTTATTTCTCGACCGCGCAGACGCCGCCCGACTACGACCCCACGGCGCGCCCCTGGTACAAGAGCGCCGTGGCCGCCGGCAAGCTGACCGTCACCAAGCCCTATGGCGACTCGGGCACCGGCAAGCCCTACGTGGCGTTCACCGCGCCGATCGTGCGCAACGGCCAGACCACCGGCGCCATCAGCGGCGCGGTGGCGCTGGACGGCATCAAGGACGTCATCAAGGCCATCCGCCCCACGCCCGCCAGCACCGCGTTCGTGCTGGCCAGCGACGGCCAGGTGATCTCGCACGTCGATGACAAGCTGGCGCTCAAACCCTCGACCGACGTGGCCGCCGGCCTCACGCCGGCCGCGCTGGCCGAAATGGCGCGCGACGGCGCCGCGCCGATGGCGCTGAGCCTGGGCGGCGTTCCCAAGCTGCTCAAGGCCCGCCGCATCCCCGGCACCGACTGGTTCCTGGTGATCGCGCTGGACGAGGTCGAGGCCACCGCCGGCCTGTCGCAGGTGTTCAACGCCACGCTGGTCTCGCTGGTGGTGCTGACGCTGGTGGCGGTGCTGCTGGCCAGCGTGGTGACCTCGCGCGCCTTCAAGCGTCTGTCGGCGGTGCGCGACGCGATGGACACCATCGGCTCCGGCAACGGCGACATGACGCACCGGCTGGCGGTGGTGGGCCATGACGAAGTGGCGCAGATCTCGTCGTCGTTCAATGCGTTTGTCGACAAGATCAGCCACGTGATGCTGGATGTGCGCAGCGGCGTGCATTCCATGACCTCGGCCACGCGCGAGATCGAGATGGGCAACCGCGACCTGTCGCAGCGCACCGAAGTGTCGGCCGGCTCGTTGCAGGAAACGTCGTCGGCGCTGACCGAGCTGACCTCCAGCGTGCGCCAGACCGAAGAGGCCGCCGAGCACGCCACCCGCCTGGCGACCGAGGCCAGTCTGGCGGCCGAGCGCGGCGGCCAGGTGGTGACCGATGCCGTCACTACCATGGGCGCCATCGCGCAATCGTCCGAGCGCATCACCGAGATCATCAGTGTGATCGACGGTATTGCCTTCCAGACCAACATCCTGGCGCTGAACGCGGCGGTGGAAGCCGCGCGCGCCGGCGAGCAGGGCCGCGGCTTTGCCGTGGTGGCGGGCGAGGTGCGCACGCTGGCGCAGCGCAGCGCCGCCTCGGCGCAGGAAATCCGCGCGCTGATCCAGGCCTCGGTGCAGAACGTCAAGAGCGGCACCGAGCGGGTGCAGGCCGCCGGCTCGACCATGAACGAGATCGTCGAAGGCGTGTCGCGCGTTCAGAAACTTGTCAGCGAGATCCACGGCGCCATGGCCGAGCAGAGCGTGGGCATCAGTCAGATCGACCGCAGCGTGTCCGAGATGGACCAGGCCACGCAGCAGAACGCGGCGCTGGTGGAGCAGTCGGCCGCGGCCTCGGCCATGCTGAGCGACCAGGCCGGCGCGCTGGCCGGCACCGTGGCCCTGTTCAAACTGCGGGAGGACTCGCAAGCCGCCGCGCCCCGAATGGCCGCGCTGCCCGCCTGAGCAGGCCCTGCGCTTTCCGGCGGCGCCTGCCGCCGGATGCCGCCGCGCCACGCCGCGTATGTCGCGGCGCCTGCCGGCCGCCATGCCGACGCCCGCCTCGTGCCGCGTCGGTTTTTTTTCGCCCTTCGCGCCGTGCCGAGATTGGCGATAACCCGGGGTGTTGCCGCCGGCCGCTTTCAGTCTGACATCAATTCAGGAAACAGTCAGCTGAAAACCGCGAGCACTACGGGAAAGCGATAAGTGTTTGACGCGTTTTGCCCCAAAAAGCGAAAGCGGATTGGAAGTGTCGCTCTCTACTATCTGCCGACCCGTCCGCAGCACCGAAATTTTCAGCGGCAAGACAGGCGGGAAAGCCAGGCCGATTGCAAGGATCGGCTGGAGAAAAACAAGCGAGAAAGCGCATTGCCTGGGAGGGCGCGTCGTATGTACTTAAGCAATAGAAACTTCGTTGCGGGGCTCTTCATGATCGCCTTCGCCCTGTTGTTCGGGCTGGCGGCATTGAAGTATCAATTGGGGACTTTCAGCCGGTCGGGGCCTGGCCTGTTCCCGCTCATGGTCAGCTCGCTGCTGGGCGTGATCGGGGTGATCTCGGTGGTGCGTTCGCGCTTCGTGCCGCCCGTGCCGCTGAGCTACAGCATCAAGAACATCGCCATCATCATGCTGAGCCTGTGCGGCTTCGCGGTGGTGTCCGGCCTGATCAACATGATCGTCGGCATCGTCTTCCTGGTGTTCTGCTCCACCTTGGCGGGCACCTCGTATTCGCTGGTGCGCAACGTCAAGATCTCGCTGGGCCTGATCGCGGTGGCGTTCGCCTTCCGCAACCTGCTCGGCCTGAACCTGCCGCTGTTCTGAGGGGAGAGACGCCATGATGGAGATGTTCAACAACCTCGCGTTCGGTTTCGAGCACGCGCTGACGCTGCAGAACCTGATGTACTGCGCCATCGGCTGCGTGGTCGGCACGCTGGTCGGCCTGCTGCCGGGCCTGGGCCCGCTGTCGACCATCAGCCTGCTGCTGCCGCTGACCTATTCCATTCCCACCGGCGGCGCGTTGATCATGCTGGCCGGCATCTACTACGGCGCGCAGTACGGCGATAGCGTCAGCGCGATCACGATGAAGATCCCGCATGCGAGCAGTATCGTCGCCTGCATCGACGGGTATCAGATGAACCTGAAGGGCAAGACCGGCCTGGCCTTGTTCACCGCGGGCGTGTCGAGCTTCATCGGCGGCACCGTGGCGATCGTGGTGCTGTCGACGATGGCGCCGGCGCTGGGCGAAGTCGGTCTGCTGTTTGGCCCGGCCGACTACTGCGCGTTGATGCTGCTGGGCTTTTTCTGCGTCAGCTTCGTCAGCAGCGGCAGCCTGCTCAATGGCCTGGCGATGGCCATGATCGGCATCCTGCTGGGCGTGATCGGCACCGACGTCAACAGCGGCGTGGCGCGCTACACCATGGACCTGGCCTTCCTGCAGGACGGCGTGGGCCTGATCAGCATCGCGCTGGGCTGCTTCGGCATTGCCGAGATCGTCAAGAACCTGGACAACCGCAACACGCTGACGCCGTTCAACGGCAAGATCAAGCTGATCCCGACGTGGCCCGAGTTCAAGCGCATCCTGCCCAGCGCGCTACGCGGCAGCGTGGTCGGTTCGGTGCTGGGCATCCTGCCTGGCGGCGGCCCGACCATCGCGCAGTTCGCCGCCTACGCGGCCGACAAGCGCTTCAGCAAGTACCGCCACGAGATCGGCAGCGGCGCCATCGAGGGCGTCGCGGGCCAGGCGGCGGCCGACGAAGCGGCCGCGCGCACCAGCTTCATCCCGCTGATGGCCATCGGCATCCCCGAGAATGCCGTCATGGCGCTGATGCTGGCCGCGTTCATCGTCAAGGGCATCCAGCCCGGCCCCAACATGATCGGCACCCACCCGGACCTGTTCTGGGGCCTGGTGGCCAGCATGTGGGTGGGCAACTGCTTCCTGCTGATCCTGAACGTGCCGCTGGTGCGCTACTGGCTGTCGGTGTTCAAGATTCCGTACACGGTGCTGTTCCCGGCGATCCTGTTCTTCTGCTGCATCGGCACGTTCAGCATCAACAACAACCTGGACGACATCTACATCACGGCGATCTTCGGCCTGATCGGCTACCTGTTCCTGCGCCTGGGCATGGAAGCCGCGCCGCTGATGCTGGGCTTCATCCTCGGCCCGATGCTGGAAGAGAACTTCCGCCGCGCCATGCTGCTCAGCCGCGGCGAGTTCTGCATCTTCCTGACGCGGCCCATCAGCGGCACGCTGCTGGCGCTGATCGGCGCGGCCGTGGTGTGGCAACTGGTGTCGTTCCTGCGCAAGGCGCGCAAGGCGCCCGCGCTGGAACAGGCGCCGGCCGAGCCCTGAGGCGGCGGGGTTGCGGGCCTGCGCGGCGTTGCTTCTCGCGCGAGCAGGCCCTAGCCCCTGCCGGTGACGCGGGCGGCGGCCTCGGCCGATTGTTGGACGGCCCGGTCGCCGCGAGCGCGCAGATCCACTTCATAGTCTTGCAAGGCCTGCCCCAGCGGCAGGCCTTTGCACACCTGCGCCAGCCGCGTCGCCAGCGATTGCGCATCGGCCAGGGCGGTGTTGGCGCCCAGGCCGCCCGCCGGGCTCATCGCATGTACCGCATCGCCCAGGAAGGTCAGGCCGGCTTGCGTCCATCGCGGCAGGGGCGGCGCCTGGTAGACGGTCTTGAGCGCGATGCCGCGCGGATCGCCGGCGGCCGCCATGGCGGCCAGCGCGGGATGCACCGGCGCCAGCAGGCGCTGCGCGGCCTGCTGCCAGCGCGCGCCCGTCGCGGTGTCGTCCCGCTGGCTCGCGCTGATCGCGGCGTCGTCCGCGCCCAGCACCGCGCGGCGCTCGCCGATGATGGCCCAGTACTGGTAGCCGGGCACGGCCGTCAGCGTGCAAGCCGGCGCGAGGCGCCGCGCCAGCGCCGGTAGCGCCGCCAGTTTCATGGCGTCCAGCACCAGCGCGTAGCCGGCGCCGAACACCACGCCGGCGCCGTCGCGCAGGGCCGGCGGCAGGCCACCGGACGCGAGGCTGCCGGCCGGCGCCATGCCGAAGATCGTCACCGTGCCGCTGTCCTCGGGCACGGCTAGCGGCAGGTGCTGGCGCCGCAGCGCCGAGTGCACGCCGTCGGCGGCCACCACCAGCGTGCCGGGCCGCGCGCGGATGTCCTCCAGGCGCGGGCCGCTGTCATCCATGCCCGCGCAGCCGTGGCCGAAATGCACGCGCCCTTCCAGGCCGGCCAGCAGGATCTCGCGCAGCGTCTGCCGGTGCGCCGAGCGGTCGGGCGGGGTGTCGGCGTCGTCCAGGCGCCAGGTGGCCGAGGCGCGTTGCGGCAGCGGCCGCAGTTGCGCGTCGAGCATCGCGCCGGGGTGGTCGTGGGTCGAGCAGCTTTGCTGGAACAGGGCGTACAGGTCCGGCGGCAGGCAGTGCGCCAGCGCCGCCTGGCCGGTGGCGTCGATGCGCAGGCGGTAGCCCTGCACCCGGCTGTCGGTGCGCGCGTCGCGCTCGTAGACGTCGAAGTCGATGCCGGCGCGCGCCAGCCCCTGCGCCAGGCACAGGCCGCCCAGGCCGGCGCCGATGATGGAAACGTGGAGATTCTGCATAATGTCCTCGAAGCAAGCCGGCGTTGCCGGCACCCCCACAGCTTGCGCGCAAGCGCGCCCGCGCCGGTAATGCCGGCGCGCCAACAAATGATGCGAACCCGCCAGACCGCTGCCCCCGCGCCCGACTACAGCGAATTGCTCGACGGCCCGGCCGTGTGCGTGTTCCATGGCGCCGACGCGCCCGGCAGCGAGTTCCGCCTGGGCTCGCGCGAATACGATTGGCATGCCCATGCCCGCGGGCAGTTGTTCGGGGTGGACAGCGGCGCGATGCGGGTGCGCACCGAGGCCGGCTCGTGGCTGCTGCCGCCGCAGCGCGCGGGCTGGATCCCGCCAGGGCTGCGGCATCGGGTCAGCGTGGCCGGGGCGGCCAGCGGCTGGGTGGCGCTGGTGCATCCGCAGGCCGCCGCGGCGTTGCCGGCGGCGCCCTGCGTGCTGGGGGTGGACGGGGTGTTGCGCGCCATGGTCCTGCGCGCGGCCGATTGGCCGGACAAGTTGGCGCTGGACCCGGCGCGCGCGCGCTTCGCGGCCGTGCTGCTCGACGAAATCGAGGCGGCGCCGCGCGAGCGGCTGCACCTGCCGTGGCCGCGCGACCGCCGGCTGGCCCGATTGGCGCAAGTCCTGGCGGAAAACCCGGCTGACAATCGGCCGCTGGAAGCACTGGCCGCGCAGGCCGGGCTGGCGCCGCGCACCGCGCAGCGACTGTTCCGCGAGGAAACGGGATTGGGCTTCGCGCAGTGGCGCCAGCAACTGCGCCTGATCCATGCGCTGGAGCGCTTGAGCGCGGGCCAGCCGGTGGCGCAGGTAGCCGACGCGCTGGGCTATGCCACGCCCGGCAATTTCATCGCCATGTTCAAGCGCGCCTTCGGCATGACGCCGGGGCGGTACCTGCGGACGCCGCAGGGTGACTTGCCCGATGCGGATTGAACCGCGTTCGCGCTACGCCGCCGACGCGTCCGGGTCGAATCGGTAGGCCAGCACTTCATCGCCAGCCGCGTCGATCTCGCCCGTGGGGGTCCAGCCCAGGTGCCGGTAGAAGCCGTGGGACCGCACTCGGGGATCGGCCGCGCAACTCAGGAACAGGCGCTCATGGCCGAGCCCGCGCAGCGTCCGCATGACCTTGCCCAGCAGTTCGCGGCCGATGCCGCGGCCCTCGTAGGCCGGCAGCAGGGCCAGCACCAGGATCTCGCCGCTGTCGCGATCGCCGAAGCAGTAGCCGGCCAGCTCGCCGTCCGCCAGCGCCACCACGCCGGGCAGCGAGCCGTCGCGGATGCCGCCGCTCCAGCTTTCACGGGTGATGCCGAGTGCGCGCAGGTCTTCGGCGGAGAAGGCGTTCTCGCGGGTGCGGCCGCGCAGGTCGATGCAGGCGGCGGCGTCGTCGGGATGGGCTGGGCGGTAGTGCAGGTTCATGTCGGGCGTCGTCAGGCGGAAGGGGGCGCGTCCGGCGGGTCGCGGATGCGCGCCGAGCACGGCAAGCGCGCGGGGATCAGCCGCCGAGCGCCGCCAGATTCAGCGTGTGGCTGTGGCCGATCCACACCGCGCAGTCGCGGTGGTCGCGCAGCGACTCGCCGGTGTTCGGATGCAGGAACACGTCCAGCGCGCCATGGTTGAGCGTCAGCCAGGTGAGCACGCGCGGCAACGCGGCTGGCGCGAAGGCCAGCTGGTAGCTCCATTGCGGGTGCGGGCCGACCGTGCGCTCGTGGAAGCGGCCCATCTGGATGCTGTCGCCGAAGGCGTCCAGCGCCAGTTCGCGCAGCGCCCAGGCCGCGTCGCGGCTGTCGGCGTTGAAATAGACGTGAGCGTGCCAGCTGTCGACGATGGCGGGGTCCAGGATCATGAGGGTCAACCTCCGGCGCGCTTGGCGCGATGGCCGAGTTTGTCGAGCGCGGCCAGGATGCGGTCGCAGTGATCGCCCTGCACCTCGATGACGCCGTCCTTGACGGTGCCGCCCGAGCCGCAGGCGGTGCGCAGCTGTTTGCCCAGCGCCGCCAGCGCGTTGTCGTCCAGCGGCAGGCCCTTGACCACGGTCACGGCTTTGCCGCCGCGGCCCTTGGTTTCGCGCGAGACGCGCACGCCGCCGGGCGCCGGCACGGGCCGGGCCGCCGCCTTGCACTGGCAGTCGGCGAGCGGGCGGCGGCATTGCGGGCACATCCGGCCGCCGTCGGTGGAGTAGACGAGTCCGCCTGGGGAGCTGCTTTTCATGGGTGATGCGTGAGATTGCGGTTCAGGCAGCCATTATGCCGGAGCCGCCGCCGCGAGCCCGGCGCGGGCGGCGCTCACTCGTCGAAGCCGCGCGGCCCCAGCGATTCGACCAGGTAGTCGATGAAGGACTTGATGCGCGAGGAGATCGCGGTGTTGCGGTAGTACACCGCGTTGACCGGCTGGCGCACGTCCAGCGTCTGGCGCGGGAACAGCTGGCGCAAGGCGCCGGACTGGCGGTCGGCGCGCGTCATGAAGTCCGACAGGCAGACGATGCCGGCGTCGTTCAGCGCCAGTTGCCGCAGCGTTTCGCCGCTGAACGAGCGGATCGACGGTTGGATGTGCAGCGGTTGGCCGTCGGCGTCCTCCAGCGGCCATTCGTTCAGCGATTCCAGTTGCGAGAAGCCGAGCAGGGTGTGCTCGCGCAGATCGGCCACCCGCTTGGGGGCGCCGTGCGCCGCCAGGTAGCCGGGGCTGGCCAGCACGCGCACGCGGCTGCGGCCGATCGGCACCGCGTGCAGCGAAGAATCCTTAAGGCTGCCGATGCGCAGCGCCAGGTCGGTGCGGCGTTCCAGCAGGTCGATGTTGCCCTCGTTGCTGTTCAGTTCCAGCTCGACTTTGGGATAGCGCTTGCGATAGCCCGGCACCAGCGGAACGATGACGTGCAGCATGAAGGGCGAGGCGGCGTCGACCCGCAGCCGCCCGGCCGGCTGGTTGCGGCGCGCGCGCATCTGTTCCTCGGTCTCTTCGACCGCGGCGATGATCTTGCGGGCCTGCTCCAGGTAGGCGCTGCCTTCCTCGGTCAGTTCCAGCCGCCGGGTGGTGCGGCGCATCAGCGTGGTCTGCAGCTTTTCCTCCAGTCGCGTCATGGTGCGGCTGGTGGCGGAAATGGTCTGCTGCAGCGCATCGGCGGCGGCGGTGATGGAGCCGCAGTCCACGATGGCGATGAAGACCTGCATTTCGTCGAGGGTCGTTTTCATATTTGACGTTATATCAAAAGTCTTTCGCCGATACAGGGCTTATTCCGCAAGGATCGCGCGGGCACACTGGGTGCATTCCAACACCTACCCCGGAGTTTTACATGAGCATCCCGTCTTTTGGCGTCGGCACCTTCCGCCTGCAGGGCCAGGTCGTCATCGATTCCGTGCGCAACGCGCTGGACGTCGGCTACCGCGCCGTCGACACCGCCCAGATCTATGAAAACGAAGCCGAGGTCGGCCAGGCCATCGAGGCCAGCGGCGTCGCCCGCGCCGACCTGTTCCTGACCACCAAGATCTGGGTGCCGAACTATGGCCGCGCCAAGCTGGTGCCCAGCCTGAAGGACAGCCTGGCCAAGCTGCGCACCGACTACGTCGACCTGACCCTGATCCACTGGCCCGCGCCCGGCAACGGCGTCGCCATCGCCGAGATGATGGCCGGGCTGATGGACGCCCGCGAACAGGGCCTGACGCGCCAGATCGGCATTTCCAACTTCCCCATCGCCGAGACCCGCGAGGCCATCGCCGCCGTCGGCAAGGAAGCGATCGCCACCAACCAGATCGAGCTCAGCCCGTATCTGCAGAACGCGGCGCTGGTGGACTTCCTGAATCAGCAGGGCATCCACGTCACGTCGTACATGACGCTGGCCTACGGCAAGGTGCTCAAGGACCCGGTGATCGGCCAGATCGCGCAGCGCCACAACGCCACGCCGGCGCAGGTGGCGCTGGCCTGGGCGCTGCAGCGCGGCTTCGCCGTGATCCCGTCGTCCACCAGGCGCGAGAACCTGGCGAGCAACCTGCTGGCCCGCGACCTGCGCCTGACCGACGCCGACATGGCGCGGATCGCCGCGCTGGAACGCAACGGCCGCGAAGTGAGCCCGGAAGGCCTGGCCGCCGCCTGGGACTGAGGCGCGCCGCCGTCGGCTGACGGAGGCGGCGTCCACGGGCTGGGCCAACCGCGCCGCTTCGTCAGCAAAACGCCAACCGAGTTGCGGTAAGGTAATCGTTCCCTTCAGAGATTCCGCACGGAGCAGAACTTGAAATACCGCAAACTCGGCCGTACCGACCTGGACGTCAGCCTCATCGGCCTGGGCACCATGACCTGGGGCGAGCAGAACACCGAGGCCGAGGCCCACCAGCAGCTCGACTACGCGCTGGAGCGCGGCGTCAACCTGGTCGACGTGGCCGAAATGTACCCGGTGCCGCCCAAGCCGGAAACCCAGGGCCTGACCGAAACCTACATCGGCACCTGGCTGGCGCGCAGCAAGCGCCGCCAGGACATCGTGCTGGCCAGCAAGGTGGCCGGCCCGGTGCGCGATCCCAAGCGTCCCGGCCACATCCGCGATGGCAAGACCTTCCTGGACCGCAAGAACCTGACCGAAGCGCTGGACGCCAGCCTCAAGCGTTTGCAGACGGACTACCTGGACCTGTACCAGCTGCACTGGCCCGACCGCACCACCGCCACCTTCGGCCAGCTGTCGTATCCGTGGGTCAAGGACGACCACACCGTGCCGATCGAGGAAACCCTGTCGGTGCTGCAGGACTTCGTGCGCGCCGGCAAGGTGCGCCATGTGGGCGTCTCCAACGAAACGCCGTGGGGCGTGTCGCAGTTCCTGAAGGCCTCCGACAATCTCGGCCTGCCGCGCATCGCCTCGATCCAGAATGCCTACAGCCTGCTCAACCGCGTCTACGAGATCGGCCTGTCCGAATTCAGCCACCACGAAGGCGTGGGCCTGCTGGCCTATTCGCCGCTGGCCATGGGCATGCTCTGCGGCAAGTACCTGGACGGCGCCCGTCCCGCCAATGCGCGCCTGACGCTGTATACGCGCTTCACGCGCTACAGCAATCCGCAGGCCGAGGCCGCCACCCGCGCGTACGTCGAACTGGCGCGCCAGCACGGCGTCTCGCCGACGCACCTGGCGCTGGCCTGGGTCAACCAGCGCCCCTTCGTCACCAGCAACCTGATCGGCGCCACCAACCTCCAGCAATTGAAGGAGAACATCGACAGCGTCGACGTCGAACTGTCGTCCGAGCTGCTGCAGGCCATCGACCAGATCCACGTGCGTCATCCCAACCCGGCGCCCTGATCCCCGCCCGCCGCGCCTGCGCGCAGGCGCGGCCCGGGCCGCCCAACCGGACGGCCCGGCCCCTGTCTCTCAATACACGTCACGCAGGTAGCGCTTGTCGGCCGTCATCCGCGCCACATAGGCTGCCGCCGCGTCGGCGTCCAGGCCGCCATGTTCCGCCACCACCTGCCGGAGCATGGCGTCCACGTCCTTGGCCATGCGTTCGGCATCGCCGCAGACATAGAAATGCGCGCCCTCCTGCAGCCACGCCCAGAGCTGCGCGCCGTGCTCGCGCATGCGGTCCTGCACGTAGACCTTGGTCGCCTGGTCGCGCGAGAACGCCAGGTCCAGCCGTGTCAGCAGGCCATCATCGCGCAGCGCCTGCAATTCGTTGCGATAGTAGAAATCGCTGGCCGCGTGCCGCTCGCCGAAGAACAGCCAGTTGCGGCCGCCATCGCCGCGCGCCCGCCGTTCCTGCAGGAAGGCGCGGAACGGCGCCACGCCGGTGCCGGGGCCGACCATGATCATCGGCGTGTCGCCCTGCCGTGGCGGCCGGAAGTGACTGGCCTCCTGCACGAAGACCGGCACGTCGGCGTCACCCGCGCGGTCGGCCAGGAAGGTCGACGAGACGCCCTTGCGCTGGCGCCGGCCGTTGTCGTAGCGCACGGCGGACACCGTCAGGTGGACCTCGTCGGGATGCGCCTTGGGGCTGGAGGCGATGGAGTACAGGCGCGGCTGCAGGCGCTTGAGCGCGCCCAGCCACGCCTGCGCCGGCAGCGCAGCCGGAAACGCGTGCAGTACGTCGACCAGCTGCTTGCCCCACAACCATTGGCGCAGGTCGGTCCGGCGCTCCTCGGCCAGCAATTGCCGCAGGCCCGGGTCGCGGGTGTGTTCGGCGATCAGCGCCAGCGTGGCGGGGGCGGGACGCGCGATTTCGTAATGCGCGGATAGCGCTTGGGCCAGCGGCATGTCACCGACGCCCGGCACGCTGGCCACGGCGTCGCCGGACAGGCCCGCCTGCGCCAGCAGCTCCTCCACCAGCGCGGGACAGTTCACCGGCCACACGCCCAGCGCGTCGCCGGCCTGGTAGGCCAGCCCCGAGTCCGACGTATCCAGCGCCAGCGCGCGGGTGTCCTTGTCGCCGTGGGCGTTCAGGCGCTGGTTGCCGACCAGGCGCGCGCGGGCCGGGCGCTTGCGGGAGGGCGGCGCGGGACGCATGCCGGGCGGCGAGCCGGCAGGCGTCGGCGGCGCGATGGTCGGCACAATGGCGGACGCGAGGCGCGGCGCCCGCGCCGGCGAGGCACCGGCCGCCAGCGCCCCGGCGATGTCATCCGGCATCAGGCCGCCCGCTGGATGTCCTTGCCGTTCGGCCTCGGCGGCGTGGATGGCGGCAATGGCGCTTTCCAGCCAGGCCTGGGCCGGCGCCTCAAAGTCGGTGTCGCAATCGACCCGCGCCAGCAAGGGCCGCGCGCCCAATTGCGCCAGCCTCTGATCGAGGCGGCGACCATGGCCGCAAAAGGCCTCGTAGTTGCTGTCGCCCAGGGCCAGCACCGCGTGGCGCAGCGACGCCAGTTGCGGCGCGTCGGCGGCCGACAGCGCGCGCCACAGGTCCTGGCCGTTGTCCGGCGCGTCGCCGTCGCCGAATGTGCTGGTGATCAGCAACAGGTACGGGGTGCGCGCCAGGTCGTCGAGCGCATAGTCCGTCATGCAGGCGGTGCGCAGCGCGAAACCGGCCGCGGCCAGCGCGGTGGCGCTGCGTTCCACCAGTGATTCGGCATTGCCGGTCTGCGAGGCCCACAGCAGCGTCACGCGCGGGCGCGGGCCGATGATGCGGATGGCGGCTTCGCCGGTGTCGGCGGCCAGCCCCAGCGGCGCGGCCATGGCCTCGGCCGGCGCGGCGCGGCCTGCCGACACGGCGGGTGGTTCGGCGGCCGTCGTCCTGTCGGCAGGCGCTGACACGCGGCACAGCGCCACCGCGCAGAACTTCAGTTCAGGCTGCTGCGACAATGGATCGATGGCGTCGCTGGTGACGGCGTTGATGCACAGCGCCTCCCCATACAGGTCGTTCCAGTGCATGGGGGCGAAGCAGTTGCCGGGCCGGACACGGTCGGTGACGACGGCGGGAAGCACCGCGCGCCCGCGCCGCGAACGGATCTCGACGCTGTCGCCGGTGGCGATGCCGAGCGCAGTCGCGTCGTCGGGATGGATCTCCACGAACGGCGCGGGATTGAGCTTGTTCAGCATCGGCACCTTGCCGGTCTTGGTCAGCGTATGCCATTGGTGCTGCAGGCGCCCGGTGTTGAGCACCATGGGATAGTCGGCGTCGGGCAGCTCGGCCGGATCGACATGCGGCCGCGCGTGGAATTGCGCGCGGCCATTGGCGGTGGCGAACGCCAGGCGCGGCCGCGCGCCATTCACCTCTTCGCGCCACGGCTGGCTGACGCCGTCGTTGAGATAGCGGATCGGATTGCGGTCCGGACCGTCGGCGCGCGCACAGGGCCATTGCAGCGGCGTCTCGCGCAATCGCGCATGGCTGGCGCCGCGCAGGTCGTAGCCGGTGGCGGGGTTGGAAAAGCCGGCGATCTCATCGAACACCTCGGCCGCGCTGGCGTACTGGAACGCGTGGCCGTAGCCCATCTCGCCGGCCACGGCGGCGATGATGCGCCAGTCGGGCAAGGCGTCGCCGGGCGGCGGCACGGCGCGCGGCATCAGCGTCAGGGTGCGCTCGGAATTGATCATCACGCCGTCGGCCTCGGCCCACAGCGCGCCGGGCAGCAGGATGTCGGCATGGCGATTGGTCTCGGTATCCAGGTAGGCGTCCTGCGCGATCACCAGTTCCGCGGCGCGCAGCCCGGCCAGCACGTTGGCGCGGTTGGCGACGCTGGCCACCGGATTGGTGCAGATGATCCAGCAGGCCTTGATCTCGCCCGCCGCCATGCGCTGGAACAGGTCGATGGTGCCTTGCCCCAGCCGCGCATGCAGCGTGCCGGCCGGCACACCCCAGCGCGCCTCGACAAAGGCGCGGTCGGCGGCCGACAGCACGCTGCGCTGGCCCGGCAGGCCGGGACCCATGTAGCCCATCTCGCGCCCGCCCATGGCATTGGGCTGGCCGGTCAGCGAGAACGGCCCGCTGCCCGGCCGGCAGATGCGGCCGGTGGCCAGGTGCAGATTGCACAGCGCGTTGGTGTTCCAGGTGCCATGGGTGCTCTGGTTCAACCCCATGGTCCAGCAGCTCATCCATTCCGGCGCCGCGCCGATCCAGTCGGCGGCCTGGCGCAGTTGCGCGGCGGCGATGCCGGTCAGCGCCTCGACCCGCTCGGGCGCGTAGTCGCGCAGGAAGTCCGGCATCGCCTCCCAGCCGTCGGTGTGCGCGGCGATGAAGGCCGCGTCGGTCTTGCCGGCCTCATGCAGCAGATGCAGCAGGCCGTTGAGCAGCGCCAGGTCGGTGCCCGGCTTGATCGCCAGGTGCAGGTGCGCCTTCTCGGCGGTGGTGGTGCGGCGCGGATCGACCACGATCAGGCGGGCGCCGGCCTTGACCCGGTCCATCATGCGCAGGTACAGGATCGGATGGCAGTCGGCCATGTTGGCGCCGATCACCAGGAACAGGTCGGCGCGGTCGATGTCCTGGTACGAGCCCGGCGGGGCGTCGGCGCCCAGCGACAGCTTGTAGCCGCTGCCGGCGCTGGCCATGCACAGGCGCGAATTCGACTCGATGTTGTTGGTGCCGATGAAGCCTTTGGCCAGCTTGTTGGCCAGGTACTGGGCCTCGATCGACATCTGTCCGGACACGTACAGCGATACCGCGTCCGGCCCGTGCGCATCGATGACGGCACGCAGCCGGCGGGCGGTCTCGCGCAGGGCGTCCGCCATCGGCCTTGGCGCCAGGTCCTGGCCGCGCCGGTCGCGCGCGTAGGCGTGTTCCAGCCGGCCGGACTGGCGCAGGGCGAGGTGGGCCGAGGAACCCTTGGTGCAGAGGCGGCCGAAGTTGCTGGGATGCTCGCGGTTGCCGGTGATCTTCACCACCTGCTCGCGCTCCACGTGCAGGGTCATGCCGCAGCCCACGCCACAGTAGGGGCAGACGGTGTCCACGGTGCGCGCGTTGCCGTTCATGCTCGGCTCCAAAAAAGAAGGCGCCCTGCCTGCGCGGCCAGTGGCCGGGCGGGCAGGGCGCCATTGCCCTGGTGAGTTCCCGGTGTGGCCGGGTCGATACGTTGTCGATGCAAGTTCCATGCCAGTCGGCCGCCGCCGGCGGACCACGCCGCACGCGGACTGGCGGCGCGCGCGGTGGTGCGCGGCCGCACCGCGTTGGTGCGCCGCCGAACCGTTTGGGTGCGCGGTGGACGCGCCGGCGCGCCACCGCGCGGGGGCCAGCGCGATGGCATGCTTATTGCTTTGTTTGCCACACCGGGCCCGTGTCCGGCCAGACAACGCGAGCATTGCAGGCAACGGCGCCCGGACCCACCAGTCCCGGGCGCCGTTTGTCTTTTGAAACCCGAACGGCCCAGCCTGGATAGCCCCATGAGCACAGCGACCTCCACGACCCCCATGCAGACCCTGATCATCATCGGCAACGGCATGGTCGGCCATCACTGCGTCGAGCAACTGATCGAGCGCGGCGCGCTGGCGCGCTACCGCATCCTGGTGTTCGGCGAAGAGACCCGGCGCGCCTACGATCGCGTGCACCTGTCCGAATACATCGGCGGGCGCGACGCCGAATCGATGGCCATGAGCGACGCCGCGTTCTATGAACGGCCGGGCCTGTCGCTGCGGCTGGGCACGCCGGTGCTGCGCATCGATCGCCACGCGCGGCAGGTGGTGACGGCCGAGGGCAGCCATGGCTACGACAAGCTGGTGCTGGCCACCGGCTCCTATCCCTTCGTGCCGCCGATCGCTGGCGCCGACGGGGCCTCGCGCCTGGTGTACCGCACGCTCGATGACCTGGACCAGATCCGCGCGGCGGCCGATGGCGCCCGGCGCGGCGTGGTGGTCGGCGGCGGCCTGCTGGGCCTGGAGGCCGCCAACGCGCTCAAGTCGCTTGGGCTGGAAGCGCATGTGGTCGAGTTCGCGCCGCGCCTGATGCCGGTGCAGCTGGACGAGGCCGGCGGCGCCGCGCTCAAGGCGCGCATCGAGGCGCTGGGCGTGGGCGTGCACCTGTCGCGCGCCACGCAGGAAATCAAGGAAGGCACGCAATACCGCTACCGCATGCGGTTCGCCGAAGGCGCGCCGCTGGAAACCGACCTGATCGTGTTCTCGGCCGGCATCCGGCCGCGCGACGGCCTGGCGCGCCAGGCGGGACTGACCGTGGCCGAACGCGGCGGCATTGCCGTCGACGGCCATTGCCGCAGCAGCGATGCGTCGATCTACGCCATCGGCGAATGCGCCGCGTTCGACGGCGCCATCTTCGGCCTGGTGGCGCCCGGCTACCAGATGGCGCGCGTCGCCGCCGCCGACCTCTGTGACGACGACAGCGCGCCGTTCGCCGGCGCCGACATGTCGACCAAGCTCAAGCTGCTGGGCGTGGACGTCGGCTCGATCGGCGATGCCCACGGCGCCACGCCGGGCGCGCGCAGCTATCGCTACATCGACGAGGCCGGCGCGTCGTACCGCCGCCTGGTGGTGTCGGCCGACGGCAAGCGCGTATTGGGCGCGGTGCTGGTGGGCGACAACAGCTACTACGACACCCTGCTGCAATACGCGCAGAACGGCATCGCGCCGCCGGCCGACCCGGCCAGCCTGATCCTGCCCGCCGGGCAGGCCGCGCCCATGCTGGGCGCGGCGGCGCTGCCGGCCACCGCCACCATCTGTTCGTGCCACAACGTCAGCAAGGCCGCCATCTGTGACGCGCTGGACGGCGGCTGCGCCGACGTCGCCGGCGTCAAGGCCTGCACCAAGGCCGCCACCGGCTGCGGCGGCTGCGCGGCCCTGCTCAAGCAGGTGGTGGAACACGAACTGGCGAGCCGCGGCGTCGCCGTGGACAAGAGCCTGTGCGAGCACTTCGCCTACACCCGCCAGGAGCTCTACGCGATCGTGCGGGTGCAGGGCATCGAATCGTTCGAGGAACTGCTGGCGCGCCATGGCCGCGGCCACGTCGGCTGCGACCTGTGCAAGCCCACCGTGGCGTCGATCCTGGCCTCGTGCTGGAATCGCCCGATCCAGGATCCTCACCTGGTGCCGCTGCAGGACACCAACGACACCTTCATGGCCAACATGCAGAAGAACGGCACCTATTCGGTGGTGCCGCGCATCCCGGGCGGCGAGGTCACGCCCGACGGCCTGATCGCGATCGGCGCGGTGGCCAAGAAATACAAGCTCTACACCAAGATCACCGGCGGCCAGCGCATCGACCTGTTCGGCGCGCAGTTGCACGAGCTGCCCGACATCTGGGCCGAACTGATCGCCGCCGGCTTCGAGACCGGCCACGCCTATGGCAAGTCCACCCGCACCGTGAAGTCCTGCGTCGGCAGCACCTGGTGCCGCTACGGCGTGCAGGACAGCGTCGCCATGGCGCTGCGCATCGAAGACCGCTATAAGGGCCTGCGCGCGCCGCACAAGCTCAAGTTCGCGGTTTCGGGCTGCACCCGCGAATGCGCCGAGGCGCAAAGCAAGGACATCGGCGTCATCGCCACCGAGAACGGCTGGAACCTGTACGTGTGCGGCAACGGCGGCATGCGGCCGCGCCACGCCGAACTGTTCGCCCAGGACCTGGATGACGCCACGCTGATCCGCTACATCGACCGCCTGCTGATGTTCTACATCCGCACCGCCGACAAGCTGCAGCGCACCTCGGTCTGGCGCGAGTCGCTGGAAGGCGGCCTGGATTACCTGAAGGCCGTGGTCATCGACGACAGCCTGGGGCTGGGCGCCGAACTGGAGGCGCAGATGCAGTTGGTGGTGGACCGCTACGAATGCGAATGGGCCAATGCCCTGTCCGACCCGGAAAAGCTCAAGCGTTTCCGCACCTTCGTCAACAACGCCGCGGCGGACCCGGACATCCGCTTCGTGCAGGAGCGCGGCCAGCCGCGCCCCGCGCCGGCCGCGCGCGTGATTCCCATCGCCGAGGAGCTTGCCTGATGCGCTCGAATGCCGTGATTGCCCTGCGCCCGGAGACCGCACGTGACGCCACGCCCGACGCCGCGTCGTGGCTTCCCGCCTGCACCCGCCGCGATCTGGTCGCCGATTCCGGCGTGGTGGCGCTGGTGGACGGCCGCCAGGTAGCCCTGTTCTATCTGCCCGCCGTTGCCGGTGAAACGCTCTACGCCCTCGACAACCGCGACCCGAAATCCGGCGCCAACGTCATCGGCCGCGGCATCATCGGCCACCTGGCCGGCGAACTGGTGGTGGCCTCGCCGCTCTACAAGCAGCACTTCCGTCTGCGCGACGGCGCCTGTGTCGAATATCCCGATCAATCGCTGCGGGCCTGGCCCGTGCGTTTCAATGGCGATGCGGTGGAAGTCCAACCGCCCGCCATGGCTTGAGGGCGACCGCCATGCCGCAGCACGCCATGCCCTCGACCCTGCGCTTCCTCCTGGCCGCCCGCCGCAGCGAGCTGCACGGGCTGGAGGCGCTGGCCAGCACCTGCGAGCTGGCCACCCTGGTCAGCAAGCTGGTGCACGTGCTGCAGAAGGAGCGCGGTTCGTCCAACCTGTACCTGTGCGGCGGCCAGGACGCGCTGCGCCAGACGCTGGCGGGCCTCAGTTCCGACGCCAGCGCGGTCGAGGAAGAAGTGCGCCGCTTCCTCGACCGGCTGGAACCCGACGCCACCCGCAGCGCCGGCAAGGCGCGCCTGCTCAACTGCATCGCGCACGCACTGTACCGGCTGGACGAACTGCCGCGCACGCGCCGCGCCATCCGCGACCGCCGCGTGGCGGCCGAAGAGGCCGGCGCGGTCTTCACGCGGCTCATCGCCAGCCTGTTCGCGCTGGTGTTCGAAGCCGCCGATTCGTCGCTGGACGCCGGCGTCACGCGGCTGCTGGTGGCGTTGCTGAATTTCATGCAGGGCAAGGAACTGTGCGGCCAGGAGCGCGCCTATGGCGTCATGGGCTACACCGCCGGCTACTTCACCGAGGCGCAGAAGGCTCGCCTGTTGGAACTGGCGGACCTGCAGAAGCGCTGCTTCGACACCTTCGCGCAATACGCCGGCGCGGACGCGCTGGCCGTCTGGGAGCGGGTGGAGCAGGGCGCAGGCCCGGCGCTGCGCATGCGTGACATGGCGCTGCGGACTTCCGCAGCCGAACGCGTCGACGCCGGCCTGGCCGAGCTGTGGTTCGGCCTGTGCACCGAACGCATCGACGCGATGCGCGCGGTCGAGAGCCTGCTGGCCGAGGCCCTCACCCTGCAATGCCACCGCCGCATCGTCGAGACGCGCGCCGAGCTGGACAACCATCGGCTGCTGCTGAGCCGTTTCGCCGACCGCGCCGGCGACGACACGCCGGCGATGCTGTTCCAGCTGCAAGGCCGCATTCTCGACGTGCCGCCGCAGGATGGCGTGGGCGAGGCCATGGAGCGCTCCATCCTCGACCTGATGCGTGATCAGGCGCAACGCCTGCGGCAGTCCGACGACGCGTTGGCGCTGGCGCGTGGCGCGCTGGAGGAGCGGCGCCGGGTCGAGCGCGCCAAGTGGCTGCTGGTCAGCCGCCATGGCCTGAGCGAGCAGGCCGCGCACGATCAGTTGCAGCGCGTTGCGATGGACCGGCGGCGCTCGCTCGACGACGTGGCCCGGCAGGTGCTGGCCGAGCTGGACGGCGCCGGCCTTCCCGATGACGCCTCGGCCGGCTAGGCGTCCGGCACCTGCCACAAGGCGTCGGGCAGGAAGCCTTCCTGTTCGTCCTTCCTGGCGTAGCCCAGCGGATTGGCGACCACGCGGCAACCGTCCTTCACATAGTCCAGCGGACAGTGCAGGTGGCCGTGCATCCAGAGGGCGGCCAGCGGCAGCAGGGTGTCCAGCGCGTTGCAGAAGCCGGCGGTGCCCGGCGTGACGCCATAGCGCGGATCGGCGCTGGCCAGGCTCGGCGCGAAGTGCGTGATGGCCACGGTCGGCCCGGCGAACGGCGTGCGCAGCGCCTGTTCCAGCCAGGCCTGGCAGAGCAGTCCCTGCTCGCGCATCTGTTCGGCCATGAACGGCGCGCCATGGCGCCGCATCTGTGCCTTCTCCAGATAGAAATCGGCGGCCCGGAACGCCTTGCCGCGCTTTGCCAGCACCTGCGTCAAGGTGTCACCCGGCGCGGCCAGCGCGTCGAAATCGGTCCATAGCGTGGTGCCCACCAGGCGCACGCCGTCGAGCACCAGGGTCTCGCGCTCGAGCCAATGGATCCCCAACGCCTCGCACAGCGTGCGCAGCCGGTCGTGGGTCTCGTCGAAATCCAGGTTGTCGTATTCATGATTGCCCGGCACGTAGACCACGGGCGTCGGCCAGCCATGGCGCGGTGAATAGCGGCCCAGGCCGAAGTCGTCCGTCGTCAGCCTGGAGCGCGGCTGGTACGAGCCGATGTCGCCGGCCAGCACCAGCAGGTCCGCGCCCGGGATGGGGTGGGCGACGAAGCCGGGATCGGATTCCAGGTGCAGATCGGACAGCAATTGAATTTTCATGGGCCGGGGGCTTGTTTTGGTTGCGATTCGCAAGTAAATTGGTTGCGACCCGCAACTTCAGGACGCGTCATTATGGATCTTATCGATTTTCCCACCCGTTCCCGGGAACAGACCATCCGCGACCTGCGGGAATTCTCGCGCAAGCTGGTGCGCGAACTGGGTTTCATGCGGCCGTCCCTGGCCGGCAGCGACCTGGCGCCGTCGGCCGTGCACGCGATCATCGAGATCGGCCTGCAGCCTGGTATCCAGGCGCGCGACCTGGCCCTGGTGCTGCGGCTGGACAAGTCCAATACCAGCCGCCAGGTCGCCAAGCTCGAAGCCGCCGGCCTGGTGGCGCGCGAGAGCGACAGCGGCGACGCGCGCGCCTCGCGCCTGTCGCTCACGCCCGCCGGCCTGGACCTGCGCAACCGCATCGACCAGTTCGCCACCGAGCAGGTCTCGCGCGCGCTGCGGCAGCTGGCCCCGCCCGACCAGGAAATCCTGGTGCGCTACCTGTCCTTGTATGCCGACGCCTTGTCGCGCGAAAACCCCAACACCCGCGCCGCGCAGGCCAGCGACGCGATCGAGTCGCAGATCCAGGAAGGCTACGCGCCCGGCTGTATCGGCGACGTGGCCGGCCTGCACGCGCGCTACTACGCCCAGGCCGCCGGCTTCGGCGTGGTGTTCGAGCGCCTGGTGGCGACGGGGCTGGCGGCCTTCGCGGAGAGCCTGCCCGCGCCCGGCAAGAACCTGTGGCGCTACACCGACGGCAACCGCACGCTGGCCTCCATCGCCATCGACAGTGACCTCGCGGCGCGCACGGCGCATCTGCGCTGGTTCATTGTCGATGAATCGCTGCGCGGCATGGGCGTGGGGCGGGCCCTGCTGGCGCGCGCCATGGCCTTCGTCGACGCGCTCGACATTGACGAAACGTATCTGTGGACCTTCAAGGGCCTGGACGCCGCGCGCCACCTGTATGAGTCGGCCGGCTTCGTGCTGACCCAGGAAGCCGAGGGCACGCAATGGGGCGGCGTGGTGGTCGAACAGCGCTTCAGCCGCCCGGCGCGCTGACCTCGCGCTGACGCATCTGGACACACACTGAGGCCGCGCGCACGCGCCGCGGCCCGCTTCGACGCGTCCGCTTTCACGGCGCTGTCACTTCGCATTCCTAGACTCGCTGGGGTCTTGCCGATGCTTCGCGGCAAGGTTGGTCCTCCTCTTTCCAAAGAACCTCCCCCATGCCCTCCACGCGTCTCGCAAGAACCCTTGCCGCGGTCCTGTTCGCCGCCGCCACGCTCGTCGCCTGTGGCGGCGACGACGATTCCCCGGATGATCCCGCCCCGCCGCCGACCACCGAACAACCCAAGCCCGCGCCGCAATTGCGTTGCGCGCCATGAGCGGCGGTTGCGCCGACCTCCACGAATCCGAGTCCACCCGATGACCTCCCGCCGCAACTTTCTCCAGACCGCCGCCGGCGCGGGCTTTGCCGCCGCCGCGCTCGCCGCATTTCCGCCCAGCATCCGCCGCGCCCTCGCCATTCCCGCCAACAACGCCACCGGCACCATCAAGGATGTCGAGCATGTGATCATCCTGATGCAGGAGAACCGCTCGTTCGATCATTACTTTGGCACGCTCAAGGGCGTGCGCGGTTTCGGCGATCGCTTCCCCATTCCGCTGGCCAACGGCCGCAAGGTCTGGCAGCAGCAGCGCGCCAATGGCGCCGTGCTGACGCCGTTCCATATCGACGGCAGCAGCCACAACGCGCAGCGCGCCGCCGGCACGCCGCACAGCTGGGACGACAGCCAGAAGGCCTGGGACGGCGGCCGCATGGCGCAATGGCCCACGCACAAGAACGATATCTCCATGGGCTACTTCAAGGAAAGCGAGATCCCGTTCCAGTTCGCGCTCGCCAACGCCTTCACCCTGTGCGACGCCTACCATTGTTCAATGCACACCGGCACCGACGCCAACCGCTCGTTCCACCTGACCGGCACCAACGGCGCCGTGCCCACCAACACCGCCTTCGTCAACAACGAATGGGACTGGATCGACGGCCTGCCGGCCAACGTCAACAAGGGCTACACCTGGACGACCTATGCCGAGCGGCTGGAACGGGCCGGCGTCAGCTGGATCTCGTACCAGAACATGCCCGATGAATGGGGTGACAACATGCTGGGCGCGTTCCGCGCGTTCCGCCAGGCCAACGTGAATTCCGGCTATCCGGTGTCCAGCGGCGGCGAGCCCGGCGTGCCTTATGCCAACACCGGCCAGGCGCTGCCGTACAAGGCCTACGATCCGGCCACCGACAACGCCGCCAACCCGCTCTACAAGGGCGTGGCCAACACGCTGCCGGGCGCCGCGCCCGAGAACTACCTGGACACCTTCAAGCGCGACATCCGCGAAGGCCGCTTGCCACAGGTAAGCTGGATGAACGCGCCGTCCATCTATTGCGAACACCCGGGCCCGTCCAGCCCCGTGCAGGGCGCCTGGTTCCTGCAGGAAGTGCTGGATGCGCTGACCGCCGTGCCCGAGGTCTGGAGCAAGACGGTGCTGCTGGTGAATTTTGACGAGAACGATGGCTACTTCGACCACGTGCCGTCGCCGTCCGCGCCGTCGCGCGATGCCGGCGGCAACCCCGCCGGCAAGACCACGCTGGCCGATGCCGACATGGCGTTCGAGTACTTCACGCACGCCTCGCCCGCCGGCAGCACGACCCAGCCGGCGACCAAGGACGGCCGCGTCTACGGCCCCGGCCCGCGCGTGCCGATGTACGTGATCTCGCCCTGGAGCCGAGGCGGCTGGGTCAACTCGCAGGTGTTCGACCACACCTCGGTGCTGCGTTTCCTGGAGGCGCGCTTCGGCGTGGCCGAGCCCAACATCAGCCCCTTCCGCCGCGCGGTCTGCGGCGACCTGACCAGCGCCTTCAACTTCAAGACGCCCAACGCCGAGGCGCTGCCGACGCTGGCCGGGCGCGCCACGCGCGCGGCCGCCGACCAGTTGCGCAGCGCGCAGGAAGCCCTGCCGCAGATGCCGCTGCCCACCGACATGCAGCTGCCGCTGCAGGCCAGCGGCACGCGCCCCTCGCGCGCGCTGCCCTACGAACTGCACACCAGCGCGCGCTGCGCCGCGGCCGGCACGGTGGAACTGGTGTTCGCCAACACGGGCACGCAGGGCGCGGTGTTCCACGTCTATGACCGCTATCACCTGGACCGGCTGCCGCGCCGCTACGCGGTCGAGGCCGGCAAGACGCTGTCCGACACCTGGAACGCGCTGCTGGACAACCTGGGCAGGTACGACCTGTGGGTGCTGGGCCCGAACGGCTATCACCGCCATTTCAAGGGCGACACCCACCGCATCGCCGACAGCGGTTCGCTGCCCGAGATCCGGGTCTGCTATGACATTGCCAATGGCGAGGTCTACGCCGAGTTCCTCAACACCGGCGCCAACGCCTGCACCTTCACCGTGACGCCGCAAGCCTACCGGCAGGACGCGCCGTTGGCGCTGGAGGTCGCGGGCGGGGGCAAGGCCACGCGCAATTGGAACCTGGCGGCCAGCGGCCAGTGGTACGACTTCGCTGTCACTTGCTCCAGCGACCCGACGTTCCTCCGCCGCTTCGCCGGCCGCGTCGAGACCGGCGCGCACACGGTCAGCGATCCGGCCATGGGCGTGGCCGACGCCTGACGGACGGGGGCGGTCAGACGCGGAAGTCCGCCGCAATGTCCTCGTCGGTGCGCATGGGCAGCCTGCCCGCGCGGCACGCGTCGAGGAACTGGCGGTAGTCCTTCTCGTTCTGCCGCGCGTAGTCGTGGGCGTAGGTCAGCAGCGCCTCCGGAAAGGCGTTTGCGCGCCCCATGTAGGCGGCCAGTTCCACCGCATGTCCGCTGGCCTTGGCATGGGCGCGCGCCAGCGCCCGGCCGCACATGCGGCCGTATCCCTTCAGGATCTTCTGGTTGAAGCTCTCGATATCCGCCGATACCTTCATGTCGCGCAACTGGCGGAAGTAATAGTGCTTGCCGCGCGGGCCGGTCGACCAGCCCAGGAAGATGTCGCTGGCCGCCTGCAGCAATCGTTGCCCTGTCACCACGCGGAAGCCGCCATGCGGCGGCGCCTTGTCGCGGGCGTACCGCGCGATCACGGACTCGCGCGCCTCCTTGGCCTGCAGGAACAGGGGATTGCCCCAGCTATCGACCAGCAGCGCCACCAGGCACACGGTGCCGACGCTGCCCACGCCCACCACCTTGAACACCACATCCTGCACCGAGAAATGCTTGAGCAGCTCGCGCCGGTCCGGCGTCAGGCTATCGAGATAGCCGCCGAAGCACTTGGCCATCTTCTTTTTCCAGGTGGCGGTGTCGGGCCAGTGTTCGTCCTTGCCCAGCAGGGTGACGGGGCCCGAGGGATGGAACATCGCCGGCGGAGCGTCGCGGATGCGCCACAGACCGCCGTCCTGATACGCCATCTTGCGCAGCATGCTCTCGTTGGTGCGGCCGGCGGCCTTTTCCATCGCCTTGGCGATCAGCCGGCGGCCTTCGGGCGTCTCGGCATCCTGCAGCATGCGTTCGAACGTGAGGCCGTCGTACCAGATGTCCAGGGTGCTGTTCTGCGCGTACTCGTTCATCCGCGACTGGTACTCGGTGGCCGCCGCCATGACGATGTCGGCGCTGTCGCCGCGACCGTAGCCCATGTGCGTCGCCGCCACGGCCAGGCTGGCCGTCAGGCGCTTGATGTCCCATTCCCAGGGGCCCGGGGCGGTTTCGTCGAAATCGTTCAGGTCGAACAGCAACTGGCGCCCGGGCGTGGCGAACCCGCCGAAGTTGAGCAGATGGGCGTCGCCGCACAGCGGAATCGAAATGCCGGTATGAGGCGTGCCGGCCAGGTCGTGCGCCTGCAGGATGGCGGCGCCGCGAAAGAAGGTGAAGGGCGAAGCCGCCATGCGACCGTAGCGCAGGGGAATGAGGGCCTTGACGCGGCCCAGGCTGTTGCTGCGCAGCAGCCTGACCGGATCGCGGTCGACATTGCCGACCGCCGCGTGCGACGAACGCTTGACGAGTTCCCGGGCCTTCTGTCCGGAGGACCTGCGCGCTTGGATGCTGTCTGTCTCGAGCATGGCGGTTCCCTGGTCGCGGACCGGTACCGATGACCGGCCTGACGGCGGCAGTGTAACGGGAGCGCGGCGGCGCGGCCAGCCCTCCGGCGGCCCACCGCCTGGCCGCTGGCCACGTCCGTGGATTGCAGCGTCCTGCCCGTCTACTCGATCGGCTTGATCGAGACTCTACTGGAACATGCCGCTTTCAACGCAGAAGGTGACCAGTTCCTGGTCGGTCTGCACGTTCAGCTTGCGCATGGCCGAGATCTTCTGGCCGCTGACGGTCTTGACGCTGCGCTTGAGGCTGTCGGCCACCTGCATCATCGATTCGCCGCGGATGAAGTGCCGCAGCACCTCGAATTCCTTGGGCGACAGGCTGTTGATGCGCTCGCCGATGAACTTGCTGCGGGCCGCCAGCGTGCCGTCGCGCTGGAAGCCCGGCGGGTAGTACTTGCGGCCCAGTTGCAGCGCATGCAGGGCAGTGACGATCTCGCCCAGGTTGTCGTGCTTGAACACCACCGCGTCGACGCCGGCGTCGTACAGCGCCGAGATGATCATGGGGTTGGACACCATGGTTAGCACCACGATGCGGGTGTCGGCGTAGTGGCGGATCAGGTACTTGATCAGGCGGATGCCATCGCCGTAGATCTCGTCGCCCGGCATCGAATAGTCGGTGATGACGACGTGGGGCTGATCGCGCGCCAGTTGCTCGACCAGCGCGGTCGGCGTACCCAGCGTGGCGACGACGTCGAAGCTCAGGTCTTTGTGCAGCAGGTCGGTCATGGCCATCAGCACCAGCGGGTGGTCGTCGGCGATGACGATGCGGAGTCTTTGCATGCGGGGTGCAGTCAGGTGGGCCGGGTGGGCATACGGATTATTCTGCACCAGGATCCGGACTTGAACCAGAATGTTGCGAGGCCGGGCGTAAGACGAAATCGTATGGTCCACGGCCGGCCCCGGCCATAAGAAGAATCTCAAAAACAGGGACGCTAACGCGGACCCGCGGATTCCCCGGGTTCTCGCCGGGGTTTTTGCCGGATTCGTCCGAGCGAGCGGGCGGATTGAGAATTTTCTTGTTCAATCGTCTGGCGCCGTTTGGCACCATCCTCGTCGTATCCGCTTCCGTCTCGCGGCGCGCCAGGCCGCGCCCGGCATTGCGGCGCTCCCGCGCCCACACGAGGTTCCATGATGTCTTCCTCCACACGCCGCGTCTGGCCGGCGCCTGTGGCCCGGCTTCGCCATGGGTGACGCCGTTTCCCCGTGGCCCCCGCGCGAGGAATCCCTGTTCCTGCGGTTCCAGCCGGTGTTCACGGCGCAGGGCCGGGTGCATGAATACGCGGTGGCCGGCAGCCTGATGCCGGCGCGCGGCGGCGGGCCGGGCCTGTTGTCCCAGCGCGCCCGCTTGCGGGCCACCGCCGCCTTCGCCGCGCAGTTTTCCATTCCCATCGACTTTTCCTTCGAGCACGCCCTGGCCGCGCCTGACGACACCGACCTGGCGCGGCGTCTGTGCGCCGACCTGGATATCGGCCTGATACGCGATCTCCTGTGCTTCGGCGCGCCCGACGCGCTCACGGCGCCGCGCCTGTCCGGCCAGCGGCTGGTGTTCGACCTGCCCCTGTTCCGGCGCCTGTCGCCCCACGCCACCGCGCTGGCCGGCTACACCGAATTCCGCGCCAGCCTGCGCACGCGTCTGTTGCCGGCCAGTTGCGGCGGCAAGTTCGTGCCCGGCGGCAGCCTGCGCGTCGAAGGGCTGACGGTGCGGATTCCGCGTGGGCTGGGCAGCGACCGCGCCCTGCAGCGCCGCTTTCTCTGCCTGATGGGGTGCGCCGCCAGCGCCAGGCTGACGCTGGTGGTGGACGCCATCGACGACATGCACGACTTCGTCTGGCTGCGTCGCCAGGACGGCCTGCTGTTCCGTGGCACGGCATTGTCCGCGCCGCTCAGCGCGCAATGCCTGGAGGTCTGGCTGCGCGCCGACGGCGATGCCTGGCGCAGCTTCAACGCCTGTATCGCACGGCCTGGCTGGACCGACCGCCCGCCGCCCGGGAACTAGCCGTTTCACCCGGCCTGCAGGCGCCCCAGGATGAAGCCATCCACCGCGCTGCTGCGTCCGCGCCACAGCGTGGGTTGGCCCGCGATCGGGGTGCCGTCGGCGGTGAAGAACAGCGCGTCCGCCAGGTGGATGTAGTTGGGCAGCGGCTCGGCCGGTTGCGGCAGGCGGAACACATCGCCCAGCTCGGCCAGCGACGTACGCACCGCTTGCCGCGCCGGCGGCTCCATGTCGGACAGCGAATCGGCGAAGGCCGCGGCGAAGCGGTCGAAATACTCCGCGCCCGACACGATCGAGCCGGACACCAGCATGCCACCCATCTGCAGCGTCACGCCAATGCTTTCCAGCTGTCCGCCGTTGTTCACCAGGTTCACCAGGAACTGCAGGAAGACATCGGCCGGGGGCGTGGGCTGGGCGGGGGATCTGGGGGTGTCGAGGGTCGGGTCGAGACTCATGGCGGCGCATGCTCCGGAATAGGTAAGGGTGACACAAGATACTTGAAGCCGGGCCGGCGCGCATCGGGTGCAATCGGCTGATAAGCGCGGCGATCAGGCGCCTGTCCCGGGCTTCGCCCGGCCGCGATTGCAGTAACTTGCGGACAATCGAGACCCTGCATGCAAAGGCCATTCATGATTGCCATCGATCCCTCGTCCGCCACCCGTTCGTCCGCCACCCGCCAGTCCGCCGCCGGGGCGGACCCCGGCGCGTTCCGCGCCGCCTTCGCCGACGCGCGCCAGCGCGGCGCCTCGGCCCTGGCCGGCGGCCTGGCCGGCGCCGCGCCGTCCGGCGCGTCCGAGTCCGAGCAGGAATTCCTGGACTACGCGTCCATGTCCTTGCAGGACAAGATGTTCTACGCCGCGCTGGCCTCGCTTGGCATCTCCAAGAAGGACTACGACGCCATGTCGGCGGCGGACAAGCTCAAGATCGCCGACAAGGTGGCGCTGGCCCTGCGCCAGCTGGCCGAAGCCGAACAGGCCAAACAGGCCGAGCGGGACGGCCGCGCCGTCTGACCTCGCGGCGCTCGGCCAGGAGCGCCTTGCGCATCAAGGCGCCTGGGGCCGCCGTCCGGCGTGCGCGGCCGGGTCGGATTCGCGCGCGGCATGGCGTTCCAGCATGCGTGCCACCCGTTCGCCCGCCTGCCGCAGGCGCTGCGCCAGCGCGGTCGGCGCCAGCACATCGAATTCCACGTCCAGCGTCATCAGCCAATACGCCAGCGCGTCCGGCGACTGCCCGGCGCAGCGCAACAGGCAGCGGGCCTCGTCCAGCGCTTCCAGTTCGCCGGCCCACGGCGGAATGCGCGCCGCCATGGCCGCGCGCGGCGCATGCAGGACGACGCGGGCGTCCTCGGCGTTGGGCGCGTGGCCCACGGAGCGCGCCACATAGCCGCGCAGGTCGCCGCCATCGGGCGGCGGCCGGGGACGAAAGTGCGCGCCCGGTGTCACCGCGCCGGCGATGCGGTCGAGCCGGAACGTGCGCCAGTCATCGCGCGCCGGGTCCCAGGCCACCAGGTACCAGCGCCAGCCCGTGTGCGCCAGTCCCTGCGGTTCGACCTGGCGCGTGCTGGCCTGGCCGCGGCCGTCGGTGTAGTCGAAGCACACGCGCAACTGGTCGCGGCAGGCGGCGGCCAGCGCGGCCAGCAGGCCGGCATCCACCAGCGGCGTGTGGCGCGCCAGCGGCACCAGCGCCGAGCGCAGCGCATCCATCTTGTGGCGCAAGCGGGCGGGCATCACCTGTTCCAGCTTGACCAGCGCCCGCAGCGCGGCTTCCTCGATGCCGGCGACCGTGCCGGTGGCGGCGGTGCGCAGGGTGATCGCCACCGTCAAGGCTTCGTCGTCGTCCAGCAGCAGGGGCGGCAGCGCATGCCCGGCGCGAAACGCATAGCCGCCCGCCACGCCGCTGCTGGCCTGGATCGGGTAGCCCAGCTCGCGCAGCCGGTCAATGTCGCGCCGCAGGGTGCGGGGGTGGACTTCGAGCGCCTGCGCCAGTTCGCCGCCCGCCCAGTGGCGGCGGGTTTGCAGCAGCGCAAGCAGGCGCAGGAGGCGGTTGCTGGAGGTAAGCATGGCGTCGACGATAAAACCCATCGAGGGCGGAAACTGTCCGCAATGGATTCTACAGTTCATCCCGTCGCCAGCGGCCATGGGGCCGCGGCGGGAATCCCTCGAACGGAGTCTGTCCCATGTCTATCGTCTTCTATTGGCACCCCCAGTCCAGCGCCTCCCCGATCGCCGCCGCCCTGGAGGAACTGCAAGTCCCGCACGAACGCGTGAAGGTGGACATCCGCGCCGGCGAACAGCGCCGGCCCGAATTCCTGGCGATCAATCCGAATGGCAAGGTGCCGACCCTGACCGTGGACGGCGCGCCCTTGTTCGAGGGCCTGGCGATCCAGCTGTGGCTGGGCGAGCAATGGGGCGTCGAACGCGGCCTGTGGCCGGCGGCCGGCACGCCGCAGCGCCTGGCCGCCATGTCCTGGTGCGCCTGGGCCTATGTGTCGTATGGCGCGGTGCTGTGGCGCCTGTTCCATGTGGGCCATGGCGAGGCCGGCCAGCGCGACCCGGGCCAGGCCGAACGGGCGCTGGCCGATCTGGATTCGCTGCTGGCGGTGCTGGACGGGCATCTGGCGCGCCAGCCCTGGATGCTGGGCGCCGAATATTCACTGGCCGACCTGGTGGTGGGATCGGTGATCGGCTACAGCACGATGCTGGGGGCGCCGGCGGCGGCGCACCCCAAGGTGCAGGCCTGGCTGGGCAAGGTGCAGGCCCGGCCGGCCATGCAGATCGACCGCTGAAGCCGGCCCGCGCGCGGCGCGCTTACCAGCCCCAGCAGGTGCCCGCGGCAGGCTTGCCGCAGGCGCGGTAGTTGACCGCGAACCACAGCTTGCCGGCGCCGCGCGGGCTGCCATCGGACTTGACGTCGTTGCGCGGCAGTTCTTCCAGCGTGTCGCGCGCCGTCTTGGTGGGCGAACCGCTGGGCGCGCCCGCCACCAACGCAATGCGGCCCAGGCTGGCGGCCGTGCGGTCCTGGAACACGATGTCGGTGTCGGCCAGCGCACTCATCTTCAATGCGGCGTTGCGCACCGCGGCGGCATAGCCGTCGTTGGCGCCGGTGGGCGCCAGCGCCGAACTCAACGTGCTCACCGTCAGGATCTGCGCCGGCGTGGCCGGGGCCGCCATGGCGTATTGATCCAGGCCCGCCAGCTGGCCGCCGGCCACCTGGCGGCGCAGCCAGTCGCCCCACAGGAATTCAGCGAACTCGGGCAGGTTGCCGTTGCTGTAGGCGATGTCGCGGGTGAAGTACACCAGCGAGCGGTAGCGGTCTTCCTGCATGCCGCCGGCTTCCTGCGCATTGGCGATGCCCAGGCGCGTCGGCAGTTGGTCCACCGTGATGGGCTGGTTCTGGCCATCGCGCAGCCAGGCCTTGCGTTCATCGACCATGCGCTGCCAGAACGCGGCGGCGGTGCCGACGGTGCTGTAGTTGGCGTCGACCTTGACCCACACCGGCAGCTTGGGGCCGCCGTCGGCGATCTCGCGCAGCGACGAGAAGGTGTGATGGCCGTCGGTGAGGTACAGATTGCCATCCCAGCCGACCACCACGGTCTTCAGGCTGGCGGGGTCGGCGCCCATGGCGGCGGTGCAGCCGAACGTGGCGGGCTGGTCCAGGCGCGCGGCCTGCAACTGCGCGATGGTGGTAAAGGGCTGGGACGTGGTGGCGCCCATGTCTTCGCAGTAGTCGCTGAACTTCTTGCCGACCGTGCGGTTCAGGTAGTCCAGCTGCTTGACCGGGTCGGCGGCCCAGGTCGGGCGGTTGAAGTCGCCTTGCCAGCGGCCCAGCTTGTAGTAGATCTGGTCGTAGCCGATCGCGGCCTGGGTCGGACGCAGTTCTTCGATGCGCACCTTGAGCACATCGCCGGCTTTGGCCGCCAGGTAGGCCTGGTTGCGCGTGTCGACCGGCGGCGCCGGGGTTTCGGTCACGGGGCTGGTGACAGGGCTGGCGCCGGGAGCGTCGTCATCGCCGCCGCCGTTGCAGGCGGCCAGCAGCAGCGGCAGCGCGGCCAGGGCCAGGATCCTCAGGGCGGGGCGCCAGCGCGTGGTCAACGGTCGGGGCAGGTCGGGGCAAGGCGTGCGGGTCATGAGTGCGGGGGGCTGGATTCGGGAAGTATCCAATGATGACAGCATCGTGTTTCTCGTTCATTGCACCGTCACGCGACGGACATGGCGGGGGCCTGCCCCGCAACGGGCGAGCCGCCTGGGCGCAGGCAGCATGACGCCGCCCGGGGAGGCGGCCCGCCGACGAATGCGCGCAGGGGCTGGCGGTGCGGACGCCGCCGGTCCGCATGAGGCGCGTCAGCCCCCCGCGCGAAACCGCGCCTTTCGCGCATCCGCGCGGCGCGGCACGGCGTTGCCCCTAGCCGCGCTCACGCGCGGCCAACAGGGACAGCGCCACGGCCAGCCAGGCCGCGCTCAACGGTCGCGGCGTGTCGAAAGGCAGCCACGATGTGGCCGCCAGGCCCAGGCCCAGCAGGCTGTAGTAGCCCAGGCCGAACAGGGCGCCGGCGCGGCCCAGGCAGTGGCCATAGCGGCGCAGCGCCGGCCCCAGCAGATTGGGGATCGCCAGCCCATAGCCGACGAACACCGGCAGGGCCGCGACCGCCCACCACCAGCCGGGTTCCGGCCGCCAGGCCACGGCCAACGCCTGCCCCGCCGCGCCCAGCGCGACGCAACGCAGGCCGTAACGCACCCGCATCGCCGCGTCCGCCGTGGCGGGCAGCCGACGGTTGCAGGCCGCGCCCAGGCTGCCGGCCAGCGCCACGCCCAGGCCCACCCAGCCGAAGCCCAGGCCGGGCAGGGTGCCCGTCATGAATGGCCCGGCGGCATAAAACGAAAACACCAGCAGGTTCAATCCCGCCACCCGCAGCACCGCCAGACGCAATGCGCCATCGGCCAGCATCTGGCGCGCCAGCCGTGCCAGGGGCGCGGGAGCGGTCACGGCCGGCCGGGTTTCGCCCCAGCGCCAGGCGACCGACCCCAGCAGCGCCGCCACCGCCGCCGCGATCGCCGCCAACACGCCGGGATAGCCCTGCCGGTCGGCCAGCAACTGGCCCGCCAGCGGCCCGACGGCGGGCGACCACGCCAGCACCGCGCCCAGCGTGACGAAGTAGCGGGTCAGCCGCGCGCCGTCCAGGCAATCGCGCAGCACGGTCTGCGTCACCACCGAGCAGGCCGCCAGTCCCAGCGCCTGCAGGAAACGGCCGGCCAGCAACCAGGGATAGGCCGGCGCGGCCAACGCGCACAGGGTTCCCGCCAGTCCCAGGGCCAGGCCCGCCAGCATCGCCGGTCGCCGGCCCCGGATGTCGGCCACATGGCCCCACAGCAGCACCCCGGCGGCGAAGCCGACAAAGAAGATGCCCATGACCGGTTGCGTGGCCGCGGCGTCCAGTCGCCAGTGGCGCGCCAGGTCGGGCAGGGCGGGGGCGAGGATGGTTTCGGCGATCTGCGGCAGCGCCAGCAGCGCGATGACGAGCCACGCCGGCGGCAGGGCGCCGGGGGCCGATGATGAGAAGGAAGGGGAAGACATGGTGTCGCCGTCACGCAGAAAAGACGCTAGCGTAGGCGCGTCGCGACGCGCAAAATCACGTCATTGCGCCACAAAACATCGCCAATCGGACATGCCTGTCTATTCCCCCACCACCGTCGAGGATCCGGATACCGTCGCTTGCCCCGTGGTGGGCATGGCGATCGACACGCGCGAGCACGCGTCGGACTGGCACGCGCATCGGCGCACGCAGCTGCTGTACCAGGTGGAAGGCGGTGTCACGCTGTACCTGGCCGACCGGGTCGGACAGTTGGCGCCGCTGCAGGCGGCCTGGCTGCCGGCCGGTTGCGTGCATCGCACCGCCATGCACGGAACGTTTGCCTATCGCAGCCTGTATTTCGACGTCTCCGTCTATCCCGACCTGCCGCGCGAGCCCCGCATCCTTGACGTCAATCCGCTGCTGCGCGAGATGATCGTGCGCATCACGCACTGGCCGTCGGATCGCGCCCTCGACGCGCCGCGCGCGCGCTTGGTGGGCGCGCTGCTCGATGAACTGGCGGCGGCGCCGACGGCGCCCCTGCATCTGCCCATGCCGCGCGACCGGCGGCTGGCGCCCATCGCGCGTGAATTGCTGGAGAATCCGGCCTGCCCGCTGTCGATCGACGATTGGGGTCGGCGGGTGGGGGCCAGCGGCCGCACGCTGGCGCGGATGTTCCTGGCGGAAACCGGCCTGCCCTTCACTCGCTGGCGCGCGCAATGCCGCCTGTTGACGGCGCGGGCCCGGTTGGCCGAAGGCGCTTCTGTGACCGAGGTGGCGCATGCCGTGGGCTATGCCAGCGACAGCGCCTTCATCGCCATGTACCGGCGCGCCTACGGCGAGCCGCCGGGGCGCCGGCGGCGCCGGCGCGATTCCCTGCCTTAGAACACGTGGCGGATGCCGACGCCGGCCGCGGTGCTCTTGAGGCCGTCGATGAACGCGTAGTCCTTGCCGTACGAACCGTAGGCGTACAGATTGGTGCGCTTGGACAGGTCGTAGGTGTAGCCCACGCTCCACACGTTCATGTTGGCGTCGCCGCCGGTCAGGCGGTCGTTGGACGGCGACACGTGCTGCCACGATGCGAACAGGCTGCTGGCGCCGCCCACGGGCATCGTCGCGCCCAGCATGTAGGCGTTGGCCTTGAAGCCGTCGACGTAGCGGTTGGTGCCGAACTCGTCGCTGAACGGCGTGCCGGCCGGCAGGTCCTGGCCGACAAACCAGCCATCGGTGGTGCGGCCGTAGGCGGCGGCCAGCTTCACCACTTCGAGGTCGTACGACACGCCCACGGCGTACTGGCGCGGCGTGGCGTCATGGTCGATCGACGCGCGGTTCGAGCCATTGAGCTGGTCGTAGGTCAACGTGACATTGACCGGGCCTTCCACGTAGCGCAGGCCGGCGGTGATGCCGCGCGAGTTGTCGGCGGTGCGGAAATGGGTTTCGTCGCTGTTGGTATCGTCGACGTTGAAGGAGTAACCCGCGGCGAACTGGAAGCCGCTCATCGAGGGGCTGCGGTACA
The DNA here is from genome assembly GCF_002082135.1 of Achromobacter ruhlandii. Taxonomy (NCBI): domain Bacteria; kingdom Pseudomonadati; phylum Pseudomonadota; class Betaproteobacteria; order Burkholderiales; family Alcaligenaceae; genus Achromobacter; species Achromobacter ruhlandii. The sequence goes on along the minus strand of NZ_CP017433.1, from coordinate 4,631,411 downwards.
TCACCATGTTGTCCCAGCGCATGGTGTTGGCCGCGCTGAAACCCAGGCCCAGGTTCGATTGGGTATAGCTGGTGTAGAAGGGGTCGATGTCGGCCAGGTAGTTCGAGCCCACCGTGGCCTGGCGACCGAATTCGATCGTGCCCCAGGCGTCGTTGGCCAGCCCGATGGTGGCCTGACGGCCGAACAGGCGGCCGTTCTGGGCGCGGGAACCGTTGCCCGAGTCGAAACCGCTTTCCAGCGTGAACACGGCGCGCAGTCCATCGCCCAGGTCTTCGGATCCGCGCAGGCCCCAGCGGGAGCCGGCCTGGATGCCGTTGATCATGCCGAGCTTGCTGCCGTCATAGCCATTGCCCTTGATCTTGTTGTAGCCAATGCCGGTGTCGATGACACCATAGAGAGTGACTGACGTTTCTGCCTGAGCGACGCCTGCAAAAGTGGTCAACATTGCGGCTGCGAGCAGCGTCTTTTTCATCCGGAGAACTCCTGTAGTGAGGTGGGAAAAAAACAAAGGGAACAGCAGTCAGGCATGATGCCGATTGCGGTTCCCGAGACGCATTGTAGGTCAAAAAGTCCTATTTTCTGACAAAACCTTTGAATTTCTCTCTATTTTCGATGTTTTGAGTGGCGGGTGCGTCAGGCGGAATTTCACGGCGCGAAGGCCCTGGCCGCGCTGGGAAAGGGATCGTGCCAGGAAAAACGCCGCCACGGATCGCTATCCGTGGCGGCGTCCTGGCGTCGACGATGCGGCGCCCCTAGCGGGTTTAGAACCGGTGGTTGATGCCGACGCCACCCGCGGTGCTCTTCAGGCCGTCGACCAGCAGGTAGTTCTTGCCGTACGAACCATAGGCATACAGGCTGGTGCGCTTGGACAGGTCGTAGGTATAGCCCACGCTCCAGACGTTCATCTTGGGATCGTCACTGTCGGTGGAGGCAAGATGCTGCCACGAACCAAACAGGCTGCCTGCGCCGCCCAGCGGCAGCGTGGCACCGAGCATGTAGGAATTGGCCTTGAAGCCGTCGATGTAGCTGTAGGAACCGGCGTTTTCGTTAAGCGAGCCCACCGGCAGATCCTGCATCACAAACAAGCCGTTGGTCGTACGCGCGTAGGCGGCGGCCAGCTTCACGACTTCCAGATCGTACGAGATGCCCAGCGCGTATTGGCGCGGCGTGATGTCGTGGTTGAATTCGACCGGGGTGCCGTTGATGGTGCGTTCGACGCCATTTGCGGCGATTTCGCGAGCCTGGTTCGAACTGTTCAGTTGGTCATAGGTCATCGACACATTCAACGGGCCTTTGACATAGCGCAGGCCCGCCGTGATGCCACGCGCATTGTCGGCGGTGCGGAAGCCGCTCTGGTTCGCGTCGGTGCTGTCGGCGTTGAAGGAATAGCCCACCGCGAACTGGAAGCCGTCGGTCCAGGGGCTGCGGTACATGATCATGTTGTCCCAGCGCATGGTGTTGGCCGCGCTGAAGGTCGTACCGATGTTGGCCTGGGTGAAGCTGGTGTAGAAGGGATCGATTTCCGCCAGGAAGTTGCCGCTGAGGGTGGTCTGGCGGCCGAATTCCAGGGAGCCCCAGCTGTCGTTGGCCAGGCCGACGGTGGCCTGGCGGTTGAACAGGCGGTTCTGCTGCGACTGGCCGTTGCCCGAGTCGAAGCCGCTTTCGAGCACGAACACGGCGCGCAGGCCATCGCCCAGGTCCTCGGAGCCCTTCAGGCCCCAGCGCGAGCCGCCCTGGATGCCGTTGATCATGCCGACCCTGCTACCGCTCAAGTCGACGTCGCGGCTCACGCCGGTATTGCTCGTGAAGGACTCGTGGCCGGAGATTTTGTTGTAGCCGATGCCGGTATCGACGACGCCGTACAGCGTGACCGACGTCTCGGCTTGGGCGGCGCCTGCGAACGAGGCCAGGATGGCGGCGACAAGCAGGGTTTTTTTCATCGTGGAAACTCCTAGAGTTTTTGGAAAAGCCGAAGAACATGCCCCGGGCGTGGTGCACGGGGTGTTCCGATGGCCTGTGTGGATTGCACTGGGCCATTCTCCGGTAACTTCGGTCAACGCTCCGTGATCCGGAGGTGTTCTAGGACGTATCCGAGACGAGTTCGCCACAGGCGGCGAACGGCTGGGCGTTTCGCGACGCATGGGCCGCGACAGGGGGCAGGGGGAGGGCGAGAGGACTCGCCGGAGGCGGACCCCTAGCGGCCGGTGGCCGCGAGGGCAGGGATCAGCGGCGCGCGCGCAGCCGCCGCTCTTCGCGCACCACGATGCCGGCGCCGACGATGATCATCGCGGCCAGGGCGTACCAGGTGATGGCGTAGACCAGGTGGTTGTTGGGGAAGGTCAGCGTCGTCAGGCCGCCGACCGGCGCCTGCGTCGGATCGCGGCCGGCGCCGGGGGCGGCGTCGGCGTCGATGAAGTAGGGCGCCACCTCGCCCAGCCCGCGCGCCTGGGCGATGGCGGGCAGGTCGCGCGAATACCAGAGGTTGGCGGCCGGATCGTTGTTGCGCAGGAAGCCGTTGCCCGGCTCGCCCATGCGCAGCAGGCCGTCGACCTTGACCGGGCCGGCGTCGGCCTCGGCCTGGCCGCCGGCCGCCTGGCGCTTGCGCCACTCGGGCAGCACGAAGCCGCGGTTGACCAGCACCGTGCCGCCGCCATCGGCCAGTCGCAGCGGCGTCATGACCCAGTAGCCGCTGCCCAATTCGGTGGCGGCCTGCACCAGCGTCTGCTTGTCGTACTGGTAGGCGCCGCTGGCCGACACGCGGCGGTATTCGGCGTTGTCGGAGGTCAAGGCCGGCCAGTCGGCGCGCGCGGGGGCGGGCGTGGCGGGCGCGTGCGCCCGCTGGTCCACCTGCGCGATCAGGTTCTGCTTCCAGGCCAGGCGATGCACCTGCCAGGTGCCAAGGGCGCACAGGCCCGCGAACAGCGCGGCCGCAACCACGCCCAGGACGGCCAGGGTGGTTGCGCTGCGGGGATTGCGGGGGGTGTCGCCGGAATGCGTAGAGTCTTTTGTTGCCGCCATCACGTCAGGGCATATTCCGCATGTCGTGGATCGACATGGGCATCATGTTGGAGTTCAAGTGGTACATGATCCAGATGGATCCGCTGAGCGTGATCACGACCAGCACCAGCGTGAATATTAACGCCAACATGTTCCAGCCGCTTTCGGACTTGGCATCCATGTGCAGGAAATAGATGATGTGCACCACGATCTGCACCGCCGCGAACGCCAGGATGATCAGCGCCGTGGTGCGCGAGCTTTCGAACACCCGGTCCATCACCAGCCAGAACGGGATCGCGGTCAGGATGGCCGCCAGGAGGAAGCCGGTGACGTAGCTTTTCAGGGTGCCATGGGCGGCGCCGTCGTCATCGTCGTGATGGCCGTGATCGTGGCCGTGGCCGGCGTGGTCGGCATGGGCGTTCATGGCAGCACTCCCATCAGGTAGACAAAGGTGAACACGCCGACCCAGATCAGGTCCAGGAAGTGCCAGAACATCGACAGGCACATCAGCCGGCGGCGGTTCTCGGGGATCAGGCCGTGCATGCGCACCTGCACCATCATCGTCACCAGCCAGACGATGCCGAACGTGACGTGCAGCCCGTGCGTGCCCACCAGGGTGAAGAACGACGACAGGAAGGCGCTGCGCTGCGGCCCGGCGCCGATGTGAATCAGGTGCGCGAACTCATACAGTTCCAGCGACAGGAAGCCCAGTCCCAGCAGGCCGGTGACCGCCAGCCAGCCCTGTGTGGCGCCGACCCGGTTGCGCCGCATCTCCAGCATGGCGAAGCCGTAGGTGATGGACGACAGCAGCAGCAGCGAGGTATTGACCGCCACCAGCGGCAGGTCGAACAGGTCGGCGCCGGACGGGCCGGCGGCGTAGTTGCGCCCCAGCACGCCGTAGGTGGCGAACAGGCAGGCGAAGATGAGGCAATCGCTCATCAGGTACACCCAGAAGCCCAGCAGCGTGCCGTTCTTCGGGTGGTGTTCGCCGGCCACGTGGAACACGGGCTCGGCGGGCGGCGCGGCGCCGCCGTGCAGGGGGGGAGCCAGGGTATCAGACATGTTTCGCCAACAGGTGGGTGCGGGCGTCCTCCGTGCGCACGACCTCGTCGGCCGGCACGTAGTACTCGCGCTTGTAGTTGAAGGTATGGACGATGGACACGACGATCAGCGCGGCGAACGACAGCACCGCCAGCGGCCACATGTGCCAGATCAGCGCGAAGCCCATCACCACGCTGATGGCCGCCAGCACGATGCCGGCCCAGGTATTCTTGGGCATGTGGATGGGAATGAAGCCGGCCTGCGGGCGCTGGTAGCCGTGCTGCTTCATCTGCCACCAGGCATCCTGGTCATGCACGCGCGGCGTGAAGGCGAAGTTGTAATTGGGCGGCGGCGAGGAGGTGGACCATTCCAGCGTGCGGCCGTCCCACGGGTCGCCGGTGAAGTCGCGCAGCGATTCGCGGCGGCGGTAGCTCACCACCAGCTGGATCAGGAAGCAGGCGATGCCGATGGCGATCAGGAAGGCGCCGAACGCGGCCACCTGGAACCAGATCTGCAGCGACATGTCCTGGAAATGGTTGACGCGGCGCGTCACGCCCATCAGGCCCAGCACGTACAGCGGCATGAAGGCGAAGTAGAAGCCCACCAGCCAGAACCAGAACGAGCACTTGCCCCAGAACGGATCGAGCTTGTAGCCGAAGGCCTTGGGGAACCAGTAGGTGATGCCGGCCATCAGCCCGAACAGCACGCCGCCGATGATGACGTTGTGGAAGTGGGCGATCAGGAACAGGCTGTTGTGCAGCGCGAAGTCGGCCGGCGGCACCGCCAGCAGCACGCCCGTCATGCCGCCGATCACGAAGGTGACCATGAAGCCCAGCGTCCACAGCATCGGCACTTCGAAGCGGATGCGGCCGCGGTACATGGTGAACAGCCAGTTGAAGATCTTGGCGCCGGTCGGGATCGAGATGATCATGGTGGTGATCCCGAAGAACGAGTTCACGCTGGCCCCGGACCCCATGGTGAAGAAGTGGTGCAGCCAAACCAGGTACGACAGCACCGTGATCACGACCGTGGCGTACACCATCGATGCGTAGCCGAACAGGCGCTTGCGGCAGAAGGTGGCGACCACCTCCGAGAAGATGCCGAAGGCCGGCAGGATCAAAATGTAGACCTCGGGGTGGCCCCAGATCCAGATCAGGTTCACGTACATCATGGCGTTGCCGCCAAAGTCGGCCGTAAAGAAGTTGGTGCCGACGTAGCGGTCCATCGACAGCAGCGCCAGCACCGCCGTCAGCACCGGGAACGCCGCCACGATCAGCACGTTGGTGCACAGCGCGGTCCAGGTGAAGATCGGCATGCGCATCAGCGACATGCCGGGCGCGCGCATCTTGACGATGGTGACCAGCAGGTTCACCCCGGACAGCAATGTGCCGACCCCCGCGATCTGCAAGGCCCATATGTAGTAGTCGACCCCCACGTCCGGACTCTGCGCGATGCCCGATAAAGGCGGATACGCCAGCCAGCCGGTGCGGGCGAACTCGCCGACGAACAGCGACATCATCACCAGCACCACGCCGCCGGTGGTCATCCAGAAGCTGAAGTTGTTCAGGAACGGAAAGGCCACGTCGCGCGCGCCGATCTGCAGCGGCACCACGTAGTTCATCAACCCCGTGACCAGCGGCATGGCCACGAAGAAGATCATGATGACGCCGTGCGCGGTGAAGATCTGGTCGTAGTGGTGCGGCGGCAGGTAGCCGGTGGAATCGCCGAAAGCCACAGCCTGCTGCAGCCGCATCATGATGGCGTCGGCGAAGCCGCGCAGCAGCATCACCAGGCCCAGGATCATGTACATGATGCCGATCTTCTTGTGGTCGATGCTGGTGAACCACTCGCGCCACAGGTAGCCCCACTTGCGGTAGTAGGTGATGCCGCCCAGCACCACGATGCCGCCGATCGCCACCATGGCGAAGGTGGCCAGCAGGATCGGCTCGTGGAAGGGGATGGCGTCCCAGGTCAGGCGACCGAAGATCAGCTTGGTGAGGTCTGGTTGATCAGTCATCTCGGTTTCCAGGGCTCGGTTTCCAGGGGGAAGACCTTGATTTCACGCGATGCGACGCTGCGCCGGCGCGGCCGTGTGGGCTACAGCGCCAACTCCGCCGCCGAGGTGCACATGGCGCCGACATACTTGCGCGGCGGCGTATCGGCCAGGCCCAGGCGCTCGCGCGTGGCCTCGTCCAGGCTGGCGATGTTGCGCGCGCCGGGAATGCCCATGCCGCCGCCGGCGTCGATCGCCATGGCGTCCTTCATGCACATGCGGTTCGGTTCCACGCAGCGGTTGACGATGGCGTCGAACAGGCCGGGCGCGACGCTGGCGTAGCGCTGCACCGGGTTGCGTTCGCTGGGCTGCTCCAGTTTCAGGTAGGTGTCGCGGCCAAGCGCGGCGCCGGAGGCGCGGGCGTCGGCGATCCACTTGTCGAAGCCCTGCTGGTCCAGGCCGTGGAAGCGGAAGCGCATGCCGGAAAAGCCCGCGCCGCTGTAGTTGGCCGACAGGCCCTCGTATTCGCCGGGGTGGTTGATGACCGCGTGCAGCGTCGTCTGCATGCCCGGCATGGCGTAGATCTGGCCGGCCAGCGCCGGGATGAAGAAGGAGTTCATCACCGTGGACGAGGTGATCTTGAACTGGATCGGGCGGTCGACCGGCGCGGCCATTTCATTGACCGCGGCCACGCCCTGTTCGGGGTAGAGAAACAGCCACTTCCAGTCCAGCGCCACCACTTCGACCACCAGCGGCTTGGTGCCGGCCGGCACCTCGCGGCCTTCGGACAGGCGCGCCAGCGGCCGGTAGGGATCGAGCTGGTGGGTGCTGACCCAGGTGAGCGCGCCGAGCGCGATGATGATCAGCAGCGGCGCCGCCCAGATCAGCAGCTCCAGCATGGTGGAGTGGTTCCAGTCGGGATCGTAGTGCGCGTCGCGGTTGCTGGCGCGATAGCGCCACGCGAACAGGAAAGTCAGGAAGATCACCGGCACGATGATCAGCAGCATCAGGCCGGTGGAGATGATGATCAGGTTGCGCTGCTGCAGCGCGATGTCACCGGACGGCGAGAGCAATACCGCATTGCATCCGGAGAGCAACGGCAGGGCGGCGAACAGCAACAATCCGCGGAGCCTTGGGAAAGACGGCATGGCCATACCCCGAAACGTAACCGTGGGAGTTAAACGCAACACTACGCTGGAAGCCGCGAAAAATCTAGGGTAAAAAGAGCAAAAGTATGCACGGAAAGGCGGGCGGGGCAGGGCCGGGCGAGATCGCGCCGCGGTCCACGGGGCCTTGGCGCATGTGTGTACGAGTGTGTTGCAAAAAGCGTAGACAAGGCGTTTTTCAAAACCTCCTTTCAGCGAGCACTCACATGGCGACCACCACGCAGTATCCCGGTCATGCCTCCCCCTTGCCCGGTCCGGGCGCGACAGGGGGCGCGGCCAGCCACGCCAAGGTGGCGCCGGGCGAAATCGCCGTGGGGGTCGTCATCGGACGCGCCTCCGAATACTTCGACTTCTTCGTCTTCGGCATCGCCTGCGTGCTGGTGTTTCCACGGGTGTTCTTCCCGTTCGAACCGCAGCTTGAGGGCACGCTGTGGGCATTCGTCATCTTCTCGTTCGCGTTCATCGCGCGTCCCATCGGCACGGCGGTGTCGATGGCGATCCAGCGGCGCTGGGGGCGCGGCACCAAGCTCACCATCGCGCTGTTCCTGCTGGGCACCGCCACGGTCGGCATGGCTTTTCTGCCGGGCTATAACGTCATCGGCTCGCATGCCATCGTGCTGCTGGCGGTGTTCCGTTGCCTGCAGGGGCTGGCCTTCGGCGGCTCCTGGGACGGACTGCCGTCCTTGCTGGCCCTGAACGCGCCGCCCCAGCGCCGCGGCTGGTACGCGATGCTGGGCCAGTTGGGCGCGCCCATCGGCTTCATGATCGCCAGCGCGCTGTTCCTGTTCCTGCACCTGACGCTGACCGAGGCCGACTTTCTCGACTGGGGCTGGCGCTATCCGTTCTTCGTCGCCTTCGCCATCAACGTGGTGGCGCTGTTCGCGCGGCTGCGGCTGGTGCTGACCGAGGAATACACGCAACTGCTCGAAGAAGGCGAACTGGAACCCATCAGCACCACGCAGATGGTGCGCGAGCAGGGTTACAACCTGTTCCTGGGCGCGTTCGCGGCGCTGGCCAGCTATGCGCTGTTCCACCTGGTGACGGTGTTCCCGCTGTCGTGGATCGCGGTCAGCGCCACGCAGCAGATCTCCGATGTGCTGATCGTGCAGATCATCGGCGCGGGCGTGGGCATCCTGGGCACCATCGCCTCGGGCTGGATCGCCGACCGCATCGGCCGGCGCACCACGCTGGGCCTGCTGGCCGCGCTGATCGGCGTGTTCGCGCTGTTCACGCCGTGGCTGCTGGGCGGCAGTCCCAAGGCGCAGGACGCGTTCATCCTGATCGGCTTCGCGCTGCTGGGGCTGTCGTACGGCCAGGCGTCGGGCACCGTCACGGCCAACTTCACCAAGCGCTTTCGCTATACCGGCGCCGCATTGACCACCGACATGGCCTGGCTGGTTGGCGCGGCCTTCGCGCCGCTGGTGGCGTTGGGGTTGTCGGCACGCTTCGGCCTGGTGGCGGTCAGCATCTACCTGCTGTCGGGCACCGCCTGCACGCTGCTGGCGCTGCGCATCAACAAGGCGCTGGAAACGCGTGACTGACGGGAAGAGGACGCCAATACGCGGTAGCGACACGGGGATTTCGTTCAATTGGGCGCGCGCCCTGGTGCTGGGCGCGTTGCTGGTCGCCATCGCCATGTATCGGCCGCTGGATCCGCAGGTCATTCCGGCCTGGTATCGCGCCGCGGGCGACGCGTTCTTCGTCATCGTATGCATGCTGGCCGCGGCGCTGGGCCGTGGCGCGGGCTTTCGCGATATCTGGTCGCGCGGCTTCGTCTCCGGTTTCCTGCTCTACAGCCCGGCCTGGCTGCAAGGCGGCACGCCGCCCGCGGCCGCGCCGTGGCTGCCGACCTTGCTGGTCGGACTGTTGCTCGCCTGGCCCTTGCTGTGGCTGTGCGAGGCGCTGTGGTGGCGGCGCGGGACGCGCGGCGCCTGATCCCGGAAAAGGCCGCCGCGCCCGAGGGCGCGGCAGGCGTGACGCGGACCCGCCGGTCCGGGCCGTCCGCCCGCGTCGCGCCAGTCAACGCCGGCGACCCTGCCATCTGGCCGCGTCCACTCAGCCGGCGTAGCCTTCCAGCACATTGGCGACGTTGGTGCCGACCTCGGCCACCGCGTAGCCGCCTTCCATGGTGAACACCGTGGGCAGGCCCAGCCGGGCCAGCCGCGCGCCCACCCGCAGATAGTCGGCGCTGCGCAGCTTGAATTTCGAGATCGGATCGCCTTCGTAGGTGTCCACGCCCAGCGCGATCACCAGCGCGTCCGGCTGGAAGCGGCCGATGGCGGCCAGGCCCTGTTCCAGCGCCTCGGTCCAGCCGGCGAAGTCGGTGCCCGCCGCCAGCGGCAGGTTCAGGTTGGCGCCCAGGCCGGCGCCCTGGCCGGGTTCGTCCGCATAACCCAGGAAGAAGGGATATTCGGTGGTCGGGTCGCCATGCACCGACACGGTCAGCACGTCGCCGCGCTCGTAGAAGATGCTCTGCGTGCCGTTGCCGTGGTGGTAGTCGATGTCCAGCACCGCGACGCGCTCGGCGCCGGCCTCGCGCAGCGCCTGCGCCGCCAGGGCGGCGTTGTTCAGGAAGCAGTAGCCGCCGAAGAAGTCGGCGCCGGCGTGATGGCCGGGCGGGCGCGTCAGCGCCATGGCGGCGCGCGGACCGTGACCGCCCGCGACCGCGCGCGCGGCGTCGATGGCGCAGGCCGCGCCGGCGGCGGCGGCTTCCCAGGTGCCCGACGTCAGCGGGCTGCCGCTGTCGAACGAGAACAGGCCGACGCGCGCGGCGAAATTGCTGGGCGCGATGTCGTGGCGGAAGCCGCGCACCGGCCATACCGACGGCAGGATGTCGAGCTCGGCGTTGGCCGGGTCCAGCGCGATCCAGTCGGCCCAGGCGCGTTGCAGGAAGTCGACGTAGCGCGGGCTGTGCACGCGGCGGATCAGGTCCAGGTCGGGCGCGGCCGGCGCCCGCAGCGTGCCGATGCCGCGCTCGCGCAGGGCGTCCAGCACGTATTCGAGCCGGGCCGGGGTCTCGTGACAGGGCACCAGCCTGCCGCGGAACATTTCCTGGCGGCCATCGTGTTTGCCGTGGACGGGATTGTGGAAGATAAGCACGGTAGCGTCTGTGGAAAGAGAGGAAGGGAAACTATAGCGGCCGCAGTGCGTACCAGGCGATGGCCGGCAGCTCGCGCAGGATCGAATACAGGTCGCGCGCCTCGGCGTAGCGGGGGGAGGCGCCGCCGACCTGTTGCACGCCGTGGCGCCTGAGCGCCAGCATGGTGCGCGGCACGTGGAAGTACTGCGTGATGGCCATGGCGCTGGCGTAGCCATGTTCGCGCATATAGGCGCTGGCGTGGGTGGCGGTGGCCCAGGTGTCGTTGCCGAGACTGTCGGCCACCACCCGGCCGGCCGGCACGCCGCGCGCGATCAGGTAGTCGCGCATCACCGCCGCTTCATCGTGGCCGGCCGGATCGACGCCGCCGCTGACGAACAGCACGCGGCAGCGCGCGGCGGCGTAGCAATCGTAGGCGCGATCGAGCCGGGCGGCCAGGCGCGGCGACGGGCGGCCATCGGGCGCCACGGTGTTGCCCAGCACCACCGCGACGTCGGCCTCGGGACCGTCCGCCAGCAAGCCGGCGGCGATCAGGGCGCAGGCGGCCAGCAGGACGGCCGCGCACAGGCCCGCGCCGATGGCGCGGGCGCGGCGGCGCCAATGGGAGGCGGGGGCGGTCATGCCTGCGGGCGGCGGCGGCGCGGGGCCGGGATCATTGCCGTTTGGGGAAGGGCAGGTCGACCTCGATGGCGTTCGAGTAGACCGGCCCGGTCGCGGCGGCTGGGTCGGTCAGCACCACCACCAGGCGGTAGCGGCCCGGCGCCAGGTCGGGGAAGAACGGCACGTATTGGCCGTTGCTGGCGCTGACGCGGTAGCCGAAGTCGCCACGGTCATCCTGGCGCCACAGCACCGGGTCGTCGGCCCATTGGGCGACATGGGGCGCCGTCGCGGGCGGGGCGGGCCGCGCCGCGCTGTCGCCGTACGCGGGCCGGGGCGGCGCGGCGGCGTCCTTTTCGGCGGGCGCGGCCAGCGTCACCGCGGGACGCTGGTACAGGGGTTGCAGCGTGCGGCGGTCCTGTGAGTCGATGAACAGCAGCCAGACGCGCGGCGATTGCAGGCGCACCGAACCGGGGCCGAGATTGCTCACGTGCAGCGTGAAGCGCCCGGCGGCTTCGTACAGCGTGGTGCCGAGGTGGCCGAACACCGACAGCGCCAGGCCGCTGGCGGGCGGGCGTTGCGGCGGGGCATAGCGGTGCTTGTCGATCAGCAGGTCGGCGTAGCGGACCCACTTGGCCGGCGCATCCGCGTCCGCGCCGGCGAGGCGGACCTGCAGCCAGTGCGGCCGCAGCGCGACGATGTCGAGCCGGTCGCCGGCCTTGGCGGCCCGCGCCGACAGCGCCTGCACGTCGGGCGCGTCGTACAGGTCGAGCCGGTCGAAGGGCACCGTGCCGTCGCCGTCCAGCGGCCAGCCGTCGCCGTCGATCGCGATGTCCGCCACCGTGCCGTCTTCATGGAAGCCGTAGGTCAGGTCGAAGGCCGTGTCCTCCAGGTCGAACAGGGCCTGGGTGGTCCACCGCAGCGGCCGCGCCGTGCCGTCGGCGCGCAGCGCGTAGTCTTCGGTGCCGTTGCGATCGGCGCCATAGCGGCAGCCCGTCGTGAACGCCGCCCGCCTGGCGTCGAATACCGGATTGACGAAGCGGTGGCACGGGCTGGCGTCGGGCGCCGGGTGGACGATTTCCTGGAACCGGCGCTCCTGGGGACGGTACAGGAACAGCCGGGCATGGACCTGGCCCGCGCCGCCGCTTTGCCCGATGACCAGGTCGCGATAGCCGTCGTGGTCGATGTCGGGCGTCTCGAACACGTCGACCGTCTCGTCGTCCAGGCGGGCAAGCGCTTGCGGGGCGCCCTTGCCGACGCGCGCGCTGACGCGTTGCTCCGCGGCACCGTCGATGTTCACCACCGCCCGCAGGCCCGGCTTGATGTCGTAGGCATGGTCACGGGCCAGCGCGCCGGCGCTGAAGCCGGCCAGCACCGCCGCGAGCAGGAACATTTTCAAGGAAGCGCCTCCCGGATTTCTTCTCGGCGCATTATGCCCGAGCGGCGGCGCCGCGCGCGGGCCGGGCAGAGGGTCGCGGCGGCCGGAAGTTCCTGGGTAGAATCATCGGATAGCTTGCGATGCGCGTGCCATGAACCTTCCGTTCCCCATCCGACAAGAATGCCCGCCGGGCGCCTGTATGTGCGACCGCGAACGGCTGCTGGCCGATCCGGCGGCGGACGTGCGCATCCTGCGGCTCACCAAGGAAGAGGAAAAGCGCCTGGTGGCGCGGCTGGAGAACATCGCCAGCCTGGAAGACCTGCGTGCCATGCAGGGCCGCATGCAGGCGCAGTTGGGCATCGTGGTGCGCATCGTTCCCAGCGACAACGAGGTGCGCACCTCGCGCGGCATCGCCATCCAGCTCGACGACCAGCCCGGCCTGTGCCGCAAGACGCGCACCTCGATTCCCGCCGCCATCCGCCGCGGCTTCGACAACCGGCCCGAGATCGTCTATGCGCTGCTGAACGAGCGCGACCTGCTGCACGGCACTTAAGGGGCTGTGCCCTCGCCACGCCCGCGCAACGTCCACCCCATGACGCCATGGCGCCACGCGGATGCCCGCGCCCTTGCCGGCGGCCGCCGCCGGGCGGGGGGGCTATCGCGGCGGGCGCCGTTCAGTGTCCGCGCGGCACCGGGCAGGGCTTGAGCGGGGTGACCATGGCCGGCGCGCGGCCCGCTTCCGGCCGGGTGTCCAGCTTCTTGCCGCTGCGCGCGGGGTAGGCCAGCAGCACGGCGCTGCCGGGAGCCAGAATGGGTGCGTTGGGGCCGCCATAGGCCACCGTCCAACCGCGCACCGCCAGCGGCGCGAGCGTGTATTGCAGCGCCGAGCCAGGCGAGACGTGCGCGACCTTGCCGGCGAACAACTCCTCTTGCCGGGTCTCGGCGCCATTGACGGATTGGTAGGTGGCGATGCTGACGAGCGCCGCCGATTCGCCATGGCGGGCCAGGATCGCCGTTTCGTAGCGGCCGGGCGGGATGGCGCCGAGGCCGACCGTGATGTTGTCGCGCGCCTGGCCGCCCGCATCCAGCCGCACGCCGGTGACCTCGGCGCGCGCCAGCGGCGCCGAGCCGGTGTTGCGGACCCGCACGCTGTACTGCCCGGACGTGCCGGTCAGCGTGCACACCTCGACGCCATAGGGCGGTGTGCTTGCTTGCGCGGACGCCGCCGCCAGGACGGCGGCGGGCAGGATGGCGGCGCGGAATAGTCGGGACGGCACGGTACGCTCCTGTCAGGAGGCAGCGCGCCGGGACGCCGCGTTGCCTGCCTTATTACACCACTTGGCGGCCGGGGCCGTCGCCCTGCGGGCGCTTGCCGGCCAGCCAGTGCAGGATCAGCGCCAGGATCAGCAGGGCGGCCATGATGAAGCCCCAGAACAGCCAGCCCAGCACCGCGATCCAGGTGCCCAGGCTGCCGGCCGCGGGCAGGACCTGGTTCAGCAGGTCCACCAGCCACACCAGCCCCGACTGCAGCGACTGGATCAGGCTGGCGTCGACCCAGGGGGCCGCCCACGCGGGCGCCTGCCACTGCGCCGAGCCGATCGCGGCGGCGCCCGGCACCTGGGTGGAGGCGATGGTCGCCAGCACCCAGTCCGCCAGCTGCAGCGTCAGCGCCACCAGGCCCGTCCATAACGCGGCCAGGACGGCGAAAGCGATCCAGATGATTTTCTTCATTGTTGCGGTACTCCGGTGATTCAGGAAAGAAACGCCACGATAGAGCGGAAACGGATTCTGAAAAACCAGCGTCTTTGTGACAATCATTAAGAAAAAACCGAAGTCTTGGCATGCGCCAGTATCTGCTGCACCAGCGGGTGGTGCTGCCCGCGCCGGTTGCGGATGCCGTGGATTTCCTCGTGCACGCTGTCGCAGCGCGCCAGCGGCCGCAGGCCGCGCAGCAGGCCGACGTCGTCGCCGCCCAGGCGGCTGAGTGGGAACACGCCCAGGCCGCGCGCGGCGAACACCGACATCAGCGCGCTGTCCTCGAACTCGCCGACCACGTTGGGCCGCAGGTCCTGTTCATTGAACCACCGGTCCAGCGTCTGGCGCAGCACCGAATGGCCGGTCGGCAGCAACACCGGCAGGCGCTCCAGGCAGCGGGGGAAGTCCTGCGTGTCGGCCTTGCGCACCAGCCGCGCCGGGCCGTACCAATCGACCGGCGAGGACACCAGCCGATCGCTGGTCAGGCGCAGGTTGGGGTTGGCGGGCGCGCCCTGGCCGGCCAGCACCAGGTCCAGGTGGTGGCGCGCCAGTTCGCCCAGCAGTTCCTCGACCTCGCCCTCGTGGCAGGTCAGGCGCAGGTCCGGGGTGTCCAGCACCGGCCCCAGCAGCGCGTGCGCGGCCAGCTTGGAGATGCCGTCCGACAGGCCCACCGACAGGCGGATCACCGGCTTGGTGGCGGCGGCGCGGACTTCCTGCGGCAGTTCCTGGCCGATCTGGAAGATCTCCTCGGCGCGGGCGAAGGCGGCCTGGCCGGCGTCGGTCAGGGCCACCCCGCGCCCGGCCGGACGCAGCAACTGGTGGCCCAGGTTCTTCTCCAGTTCGCGCACCTGGGCGCTGATGGTCTGGATGGCCATGTCGAGGCGCTCGGCGGCGCGCGAGAAGCCGCCTTCCTTGGCGACCATCCAGAAGTAATACAGGTGGCGGTAATTGAGCATGGCGATGTTCACTTCGGTTTTTTCGAACCATAACTCACTTTCAGGCTGATTTCTCCATCGGCCCGGGATCCGGATCATGAGGGCCTTCACACACAAGCGGGAACATCATGGAAGCCTTGCTCTCATTTCTACAAGCCGACTTCGCCGGCACGCCGGCCTGGAGCTGGCTGCTGTTCATCGGCATCGTCATCTCCCTGCTGGTCTTCGACCTGGGCGTGCTGCACAAGGAAGACCGCGAGATCGGCGTGCGCGAAAGCCTGTTGCTGTCGGCGGGTTACATTTCGGCCGCGTTGCTGTTCGGCGGCTGGGTCTGGTGGCAGATGGGCCCGGCCAGCGGCATGGCCTACTACACGGGCTTCCTGATCGAGAAATCGCTGTCGCTGGACAATGTGTTCGTGATCGCGCTGATCTTCAGTTTCTTCGCCATCCCGCGCCAGTTCCAGCACCGCGTGCTGTTCTGGGGCATCCTGGGAGTGATCGTGCTGCGCGCCATCATGATCGGCCTGGGCGCCGCGCTGGTCAGCAACTTCGGCTGGTTGATGTATCTGTTCGGCGCGTTCCTGGTGTTCACCGGCATCAAGATGTGGATGATCGCCGACCAGGAGCCGGACATCGCCACCAACCCGATCCTGAAGTTCCTCAAGCGCCGCATGCGCGTGACCGATGGCCTGCGCGGCAACGCCTTCTGGGTGCGCGAGCCGGATGCGGCCACCGGCAAGACGGTGCGCTGGGCCACGCCGCTGTTCCTGGCCCTGGTGCTGATCGAGTTCGTGGATCTGTTGTTCGCGGTGGACTCGGTGCCGGCGATCTTCGCCATCACCACCGACCCGTTCATCGTGTACACCAGCAACATCTTCGCGATCCTGGGCCTGCGCGCGCTGTACTTCGCGCTGGCGGCGATGATCCATCGCTTCCACTACCTGAAGTACGCGCTGTCGCTGGTACTGGTGTTCATCGGCACGAAGATCTTCCTGGTCGGCTTCATCGGCAAGATTCCCGCCGTGGTGTCGCTGTCGGTGACCTTCGGCCTGATCGGCGGCGGCGTGCTGTTCTCCCTGTGGAAGACGCGCTCGGGGGCGTCGCAACCTGAGCTGAAGACCGAGTAAGCGCGTACGGCGCGTGTGAGGGGCCCGCCCATGGCGGGCCCTTTTTCATCGCCGAGCCGCCTCAAGATGAAAAAAGCCCCCTCGGGGGGCAGCAAGCCGAAGGCGCGGCGTGGGGGCCCTTTTTCATCGCCGAGCCGCCTCAAGATGAAAAAAGCCCCCTCGGGGGCAGCAAGCCGAAGGCGCGGCGTGGGGGCCCTTTTCATCGCCGAGCCGCCTCAAGATGAAAAAGCCCCCTCGGGGGGCGGGAAGCCGAAGGCGCGGCGTGGGTCGTCTTGCTCACACGTCGGCGGCGGGGGCCGGATCAAGCGTGCGCATGAAGCCGATGATGGCCGCGGCGGCGGCCTCGGGCGCGGCCTGCAACAGGCAGTGCGGCGCGTCGATGTCGACCAGGAGGGTCTGCGGCGCCAATTGCCTGACCAGCGCGGCGGCGGCGGGAGGCACCACGCGGTCGTGGCGCGCCTGCAGGTACAGCAGCGGCAGGCGCACGCCGGCACATGCCGCGCGTTGGTCGGCGGCCATCACGGCCTGGAGGCGGGCCCGCATGACGGCGGGCGCCACCTGCGCGACGGCCCGGTCCAGCGCGGCGCGCAGCGCCGGCGTGCCATGGGCGCCCAGCAACAGGTGATGCAGGACCGCGCGCGGCAGCAGTGTGACCGGCAGCCAGTTGGCCAGCGGCCGCGCCAGGCCCAGCCGGGGATGCGGCGCGCGCACGAACGAGGCGCACAGGATCAGGCCGCGCAGGTTTGGCGGCGGCGCGGCGGCGATGGCGGCGCCCAGCGGTCCCGAGAAGGATTCGGCCAGCAGCACGAAGGGCGCCTGCGCGGGCAGGGCCTGGCGCACGCGCTGTTCGAGCGCGGGGTAACCGAGCGGCTCGCGGGCGGGATAGCGCAGCACCATGGGCGGCGGCGCGGGGGGCAGCGCGGACAGCAGCGGATCAAACAGATCGCCGGTGCCGTCCATGCCGGGCAACAGGACCAGTTGCGGAGGCATTCATCAAGTTCCGGATGGGGAATGGTCGCATTCTGACAGGGTGTCGGCATATCCAGTAAATATGAATGTGTAGCCCTATATATATTTGTCATATGGAATGACGCGGCGTAGAGTGCGGAACGTACCCAGACCCACGCAAGGAGCCGCCATGACCTGGTCCGCCAAACAGTATTCCGCCTTTGAAAACGAACGCACCCGCCCGGTGCGCGACCTGGTTGCCGCTCTGCCGAACGAACAGGTCGGCCACGCGGTGGATCTGGGCTGCGGCCCCGGCAACTCCACCGAGGTGCTGGCCGCCCGCTACCCGCAGGCCGACGTGACCGGCATGGACAGCTCCGACGACATGGTGCAGGCGGCGCGCAAGCGCCTGCCGTCGATCGCGTTCGAACTGGCCGACATCGAAACCTGGAATCCGCCGCGCCAGTACGACGTGATCCTGGCCAACGCCGCGCTGCAGTGGGTGCCGGACCACGCGACCCTCTATCCGCGCCTGGTGGGCAAGCTGGCGCCGGGCGGCAGCCTGGCGGTGCAGACGCCCGACAACCTGGAAGAGCCGGCCCACAAGCTGGCGCGCCAGGTCGCCGCCGACGGCCCCTGGGCCGCGAGGATCGGCGGCGTCAAGCACCCGCCGCGCCACAGCGCCGCCTGGTACTACGAGCTGCTCAAGCCGCATTGCGGCCGCCTGGACGTGTGGCGCACGACCTACATGCACCCGCTGGCCGGCGCGCAGGCGGTGGTGGAATGGTTCAAGGGCACGGCGCTGCGGCCCTATCTGAACAAGCTGGACGCTGATGAACAGGCGGCGTTCCTGGCGCGCTATCGGGACGAGATTGCGCGCGCCTATCCCGCGTTGGCCGATGGCACCGTGCTGTTGCCGTTCCCGCGGCTGTTCCTGGTGGCAGGTCCCAAGGACTGAAGCGGCGCGCCCGGTCCGCCGCGCCGCCGCGTGGCGCCGCGTCTTTCCAGGGCAACCGTGGCCCTAGGCCTTGTCGGCGAAGTAGCGCGCCGGCGTCTGCCCCAGCGTCTTGCGGAACATGGTGATGAAGGCGCTGACCGACTCGTAACCCAGGTCTTCGGCGGTGCGCTGCACCGACACGCCGGACGACAACCGCTGCAGCGCCATGACGATATGCATCTGCTGGCGCCAGCGGCCGAAGCTCATGCCGACCTCCTGGCGCACCAGGCGCGCCAGCGTGCGTTCGCTCATGGCCAGGCGCCGGCCCCATTCGGCCGCGGTGCTGCGGTCGGCGGGATTGGCCCGCAGCGACGCGGCAATCTCGCGCAGGCGCGGATGGTCGGACAGCGGCAGGTGCAACTGCTCGGTCGGCATCCGCGTCAACTGCTCGATCAGCACGGCGGCCAGACGGCGGTTGGCGGGCAGGGCGGTGTCGGCCGGCGCCAGGTCGGCCAGGTGCGCCACCATTTCCCGCACCAGCGGCGTGATCGCCAGCGTGCAGCATTGCGTCGGCAAGCCGGGCGTGTCCGCCGGCACGAACAGGAAGCAGACCCGGCCGTTGTCGGTGACGCGGTTGCTGTGCGGCACGCCGCCGGGGATCCACACGCCGCAGCGCGGAGGCACCATCCACAGGCCCTGCGGCACGAAGCTGGTCACCCCGCCTTGCAGCGACAGCACCAACTGGCCCATGCGGTGGCGATGGGTGGGCGATTCGTGTTCGTTGCGGGCCGCCTCCACGCGCATGGCGTAGGTCCATTGCGTGGGCGTATCGGGATCGAAATAGGGGCTGTGGGCGTGCGGCGGATACATGGCGCGGCGCTGCCTTGGCTGAATTTAGGGATATCTTGTCATTATCTCGAAATTCAGCAGCGACGGCTTTGCCTAAGCTGACGGCATGATTCCTTCCGCTTCCTCCCCCGCTTCTCAACGCCCCGTTCTGCTGGTCGTGGGCATCCTCTTCATCGCCATGGCGCTGCGCGCGCCGGTCACGGGCATGCCGCCGCTGGTCGGCCTGATCCGTGAACAGCTCGGCCTGTCGAATACCGCCGCCGGCATGCTGATTACGTTGCCGCTGCTGGCGTTCGCCATCGTTTCGCTGGTGTCGGCCGGCATGGCGCGTCGCCATGGCCTGGAGCGCACGCTGTTCGCCGCGCTGCTGCTGATCGGCGGCGGCATCGTGCTGCGCAGCCAGGGCCAGGCCTGGGCGCTGTATGCCGGCACGGCGGTCATCGGCTCGGGCATCGCCGTCGGCAACGTGCTGCTGCCCAGTCTGCTCAAGCGCGATTTCCCGCAGCGCGTGGCGGGCCTGACCTCGGCTTATGTGTTGACCATGAGCATCGCGGCCGGCGCGGCGTCGGCCCTGGCGGTGCCGCTGGCCAGCCTGGCGGGCGGCAGTTGGCGCGTTTCGGCGTTGTGCCTGCTGGTGATTCCCGTGGCCGGGGTGCTGCTGTGGCTGCCGCAACTGGCCAACCATACGCCGCCGGCCGCGTCGACCGCGCACGCGCCGCATGGCGGCCGGCTGTGGCATTCCGCGCTGGCCTGGCAGGTGACGCTTTACCTGGGCATTAATTCCTTCGTGTTCTACGTGGGCGTGAGCTGGCTGCCGGCGATCCTGCGCGATGCGGGCTACTCGGCCGAGCGCGCCGGCTCCTTGCACGGATTGCTGCAGTTGATGTCGGCCGGGCCGGCGCTGTTCCTGGCGCCGGTGGTGCGGCGCATGAAGGACCAGCGCGCGGCCGCGTTCTGCTCGGCGCTGTCCTCGCTGGTGGCGTTCGTCGGCTTGATCGTGGCGCCGGGCTGGGCCACGCTGTGGATTGTGCTGCTCGGCCTGGGCACGGGCGGCGGCATCATCCTGGGCCTGATGTTCGTGGGCCTGCGCGCCAGCCATGCGCAGCAGGCGGCGGCGCTGTCGGGCATGGCGCAGTGCGTCGGCTACCTGTTTGCGGCCAGCGGACCGGCGCTGGTTGGCGCCCTGCACGACCGGCTGGGGGGCTGGTCCGCGGCGCTCGGGCTGTGCGCCGCATTGTGCCTGGCGATGGCGGGCTGCGGACTGCTGGCGGGCCGCGCGATCCAGATCGGCGCGTTCCGCGCGCATCCGGCCCAGGCGCCGCGACGCACGGCGCAGTGACGCCGGCGCACGCCGCAAGCGGCGCTTTCTAGCCGCCGGCCTGGGCGCGCCACAGGCGCACCAGGATGTCGGGCGCCTGCGCTTCCGGCACGTCGAAGGTGAGGCTGGCCGTATCGCCGCTGGCCGGATCGCGGAATGCCAGTTCCACATGGAAGTAGCGCTGGTCGCCACCCTGGGCGGCGCAATCCGGCGAGGCCAGCGGCGCGGTGCGCCGCAATGCCTCGCCGACTTCCTGCCGCAAGTCGGGCGGGCAGGAGGTCAGGTCGATGCTGCGGGTGCGCGCCAGCCCGGGCAGGTAGGCCAGGCCGCCTTCGCGCGTCAGGCTGACGCGCAGCGCGAGTTCGAGCGGCGGCAGGTCGATCATGGCTGGACGCCCACCGCCGCCCAGGCGCCGGCGACGGCCTTGTGCGCGGCCTCGCCGTGCGCGCCGCGGGCCACGTCCAGCGTCAGGCGCGCGAACGCGGCAAAGTCGGCATCGTGGCGCAGCCGCTTGTCGCGCAGCGTGTCGTACCAGATGCGGCCGGCCACTTCCCAGGCCGGCCCCTTCAGGGCGGTCGCGGCCAGATAGAAGGCGCGGTTCGGAATGCCGGAGTTGATGTGCACGCCGCCGTTGTCGTGCGGCGTATCGACGTAGCCGCTCATGTGCGCCGGCTGCGGATCCTTGCCCAGCACCGGGTCGTCGTAGGCGCTGCCGGGCTCGGCCATCGAACGCAGGGCGCGGGCCTGCACTTTCGGCAGGAACAGGCCCTGGCCCACCAGCCAGTCGGCTTCGCGCGCGTCCTGGCCCAGGGCGTATTGCTTGACCAGCGCGCCGAACACGTCGCAGAGCGATTCGTTGAGCGCGCCCGACTGGCCCTGGTAGGCCAGCGCCGCTTCGCTGTCGATGACGCCGTGCGTCAGTTCATGGCCGATGATGTCGACCGCCACGGTGAAGCGGTTGAACACTTCGCCATCGCCGTCGCCGAACACCATCTGCGAGCCATTCCAGAAGGCGTTGTCGTAGTCTTCGCCGTAATGCACGCTGCCCACCAGCGGCAGGCCCGCGCCATCGATCGAGTCGCGCTGGTAGACATCGTGGAACAGCTTGTAGGTGGCGCCCAGGTGATCGTAGGCTTCATCCACCGCCGCGTCGCCGCTGGCCTTCGCGCCTTCGGCGCGCACCAGCTTGCCGGGCAGGGCGGTGGTGTTGGCCGCGTCGTGCACCGCGCGTTGCGGCGTGCCGACGGCAGCCGGCGCGCGCGGCGCCGCCACCTGCGCCCGCGACGGCCGCGCCGCCATTTCACGCAATCCGCGCTGCTGCTGGTCGATGATGAGTGTCTTGACGGCCGGCATGCTGACACGCGCATCGGCGTGCTGCGCCAGACGGTCCAGGACATAGGGCGGAATCACGCCGATCAGGGGCGTGGACGCGGAGGGGCGCGGCATTGTCGATCTCCCTGTGAAGACATGGCGGACACGGCGCGCGGGCCGGGCCCGGGGCAGGCTTTACGGTAGCAGATAGGCCATGCGCGGGCGTAACAGTGTGCGGCCTGATGCTAGGAACGATAAACGGGCGCGCCGCGGCTCGACGGCCATGGCGCGATCCGCTATCTTTCAGCGCGTCCCGCCTCCTTCCGCTTACGCTTCGAGACATCGCATGTCCGCCGACTACCGCATACGCCATCTCGCGCTGACCGAGACCCACATCCTGCTGACGCTGGCCGACGGCCGCACGTTGCGCGAGCCGATCCGGCGGCATATCCGGCTGGAAAAGGCCAGCCCGGCCGAGCGCGAACAGTGGCAACTGGTGGACGACGACCATGGCGTGGTGTGGCCCGCGCTGCTGGCGCCTTCGGCCGCGGGCATGCTGAACGTGCGCGACCTGTTGTGGGACGCGCATTACGAGGGCGCGCTGGCGGCGCTGCGGGCGGTGGAGTGGAAGCTGGAAAGCCTGCCTCAGCGTGAGCAGGAGCTGGTTGCGCTGTGGCGCATGGAAGCCGACATCAACAACGGCGGTTTCATGCAGTTCCTGTGCAACTGGGGCGATCCGACCTGCCAGTTGGCGCTGCTGGCGCTGGGCAAGATCGGCGCGGCGCGCACGCGCGCCATCCTGGCGGACATGCGCGGCCTGGTCGATCGTTTCGAGGCCGCGCCCGAAGTGATCGAACTGAACGATATCTACGGCGCCATGACCGAGGCCGAGCAGGCGCGCCTGCATGCGCTGGACGAAGCCTACTTCGACTATCCGGACGACCTGGCGCGGCTGGGCCTGGCCTACTACGATTAGCCCGCCCGGCGGACTTCAGTCGAACACGCCCAGGGGACTTCAGTCGAACACGCCCGCCAGCACGTCGGCGACGATGCCGGTGGCGATGGCGATCAGGATGAGGTCATTGCCGGCCACGCGCCATTCGTAGCCGGGATGCACCGGCAGCCGGGCCAACATCGGGCCGGGCACCATCTTCTTGGCGATGCCCGGGGGCAGCGGTTTGCCGCGCGCCAGGTTCTTGCGGATGCCGGGCGGCAGGGAACCATAGCCGGTGGCGCCGGCCTGCACCGCGTAGCCGCGCGCGGTCGAGATGCTGATGCCCGCGGTGCTCAGGGTGACGCTGACGTTGGTGTCGGCATCCTTGCCGTTGCCCTTGTTCTTGCCGCCGCTGTTGCCATTGCCCTTGTTGTTGCCGTTGCCATTGCCATTGCCGTTGTCAGCGTGATCGGGCTTGCCGCGGTTTTCCGGCGGCGCCGACCAGGCGGGGGCGAGGAGGGTGGTACAGGCCAAGGCGGTCACGAAGATGGCGATCGAGCGGCGCATGATGGGAACCCGGAGTGGAGGCCCATGCAGCGTACCGTAATGCTGGAACGCGCACCATCTCCATTGGCAAGCGGTTTTTCCTATTGCAACAACCGTAACCTTTCACGCCGCTGACTCGGGCTAGAATCGCTCGCTTCTATTCCGGGGGGGAATGCCAGATGCGATATTTCCTGATCTTGGTGGGGGCGGCCGTGGTCGCCTATTTACTTGCGCGCGGCATCGCCGCCGTGCTCTCGGATCGTAAACGCAACAAATCAGAAAGGGACTGAAAGTGAAGCCGACCGACCTCCAGATCGTCAAGTCCGTCAAACCGCGCAGCCTCAAGGTGGCCATCATCACGGGCGTGCTGTTCGTGCTGATCCTGTGCCTGGCGTTCGGTTCGTGGTTCCAGGTGGACCAGGGCGAACGCGGCGTGGTGCTGCGCAACGGCAAGCTGGTGCGCGTGTCCGAGCCGGGCCTGGATTTCAAGACGCCCTTCATCGACAACGTGATGACGGTGTCGGTGCGCGACCACACTTTCGTGTTCGAGAAGCTCGAAGCCTACAGCTATGACCAGCAACCGGCCACGCTGCGCGTGTCGGTCACCTACCGCGTGCCGCCCGAGCACGTGGCCGAGCTGTATTCCGAGTACGGCACCATCAGCAACCTGCAGATGCGCGTGCTCGAACGCAAGACGCCCGACGCGGTCAAGAACGTGTTCGGCCAGTACACCGCGGTGCGCGCCATCCAGGAACGCCAGAAGCTGGGCCTGGACGTGAACAACGCCGTGCTCAAGACCATGGAAGGCGCGCCGGTGCAGGTGGTGGGCGTGCAGATCGAGGAAGTCGGTTTCTCGCAGGCCTACGAGCACTCGATCGAACAGCGCATGCTGGCGCAGGTGCAGATCGAGACCACCCGCCAGCAGAAGGAAACGGCGATGATCAACGCCGAAATCCAGGTGGTCAAGGCCAAGGCCGAAGCCGACGCGCGCCGCCAGCAGTTCACCGCCGAGGCCGACGGCATCCGCATGCGCGGCGAAGCCGAGGCCGCGTCGATCCGCGCCAAGGCCGAGGCGCTGGCCGCCAACACCAACCTGGTCAGCCTGAATGCGGTCGAGAAATGGGACGGCGTGCTGCCGTCGACCCAGGTGCCGGGCGCGGCGCTGCCGTTCATCGGCATCAAATAGCCGTGGCGTTGTCGCGTTGCGCGGGGGCCGGCTGCCGGCTCCGCGCGAACGCCATCATGGCGTCGCCGGACAGCGCCTTGCTGTAGACCCATCCCTGCACGATGATCTCGGCGCTCGATTCCAGCGCCGCCAGTTGCGCCGGCGTTTCCACCCCCTCCACGATGATCCGCAGGTCCAGCGCCTCGCAAAAGCGCAGCAGGCCGCTCATGACCTGCGCCCCGCGCTCGCTGGCCTGCGCCAGCACGAAGCTGCGGTCGATCTTGACCGCGTCGATCTCGAACTGGTGCAGGTAGCTCAACGCCGAATAGCCGGTGCCGAAGTCGTCGATGTAGACCTTGCAGCCGATCGCGTGCAGCCGGTCGAAGGCGGTGTGCAGGGCCTGGGCGTCTTCCACCAGCGCGTCCTCGGTCAATTCCACCGACACCTGGCCGCGGGCCTGCTCCAGCACCTTGACGAGCTTGTCCAGGTACGACTCCGAGGTCAGCGTGCCGCTGGTCACGTTGACGGTCAGCGGCAGGGTGAATCCGGCCTTGCGCCACGCATGGCATTGCAGCACGGCCTGCTTGGCCACCCACAGATCCACTTCGCGCATCAGGTCGGCCTGCGCCAGCCAGCGCAGGAATTCCAGCGGCGCCTGTTGCGTGCCTTCCGGGCCGGTGGCGCGCAGCAGCGCTTCGCAGCCGGTGCAGCGGCCGCTGCGCAGCGACACCTGCGGCTGGTATTCGAGATAGAAGTCGTATTCGCTGATGGCGCGGATGCGCGAAATCTCGGCGCTGCGGCGCGCGCGGTTGGCATAGGTGGACACCACCGGGTCGTGCGCGAACAGCAGCGATTCTTCCTGCAATCGCGGGAAGGTGGTGTCGAGCGACTTGAAGTAGACGGTGGCGTCCGCCTTGCGCTGGCGCTCCAGCGCCACCACGAACGGCGCGTAGATGCAGGTGCCGAGCGCGATCAGGAACACCTGCAGCACCACGCCGCCGACGTGGCCGCCGGCGCCGAGATAGGCGTTGAGCAGCACCGGCGAGGTCAGCGGCAGGGTGACGCTGGCCGGCGCCATCCAGCCGGCCTGCACCGCGGCCAGCGCGATCAGCACATTGCAGACCGGCGCCAGGATGAACGGCAGCAGCAGGCGCGGATTGAGGATCAGCGGCAGGCCGAACAGCAGGATCTCGTTGACGTTCAGCAGCGACACCGGAATGCTGGCCAGGGCCAGCAGGCGCAGCGACTCGCTGCGCGAGAACAACAGGATGGCGGCCACCAGCGATAGCGTCGCGCCGGCCCCGCCGATGAAGACGAAGGCGCCCAGCAGCGTGCCGTTCAGGGCATACATGCCCTCGTAGCCGGCGGCGGCGCTGGCCGCGTTCAGCGCCGTGGCCTGGTCCAGTACGTCGATGACCGGTGACATCGCGTGGTAGCCATGAATGCCGAAGAACCAGAAGATGGAGTTCAACGCCGCCGTCACCGGCCCGGTGGTAAAGGGGCTTTCGAGCGAGGCCAGGTCCAGCGGGATGTCGAACTGCGCCACGCCCGGAATCCGCAGCAGGGTGCTGACCGCCAGCGCCACCACGCCCGCGGTCAGCACCCCCGGTATCACCATGTTGAGGGTGCCGCGCACGTTCTCGCCGATCAGGCCGTCCGGCGCCAGCCGGGTCCAGTGGCGCCGGTGCAGCCAGGCCAGCAGGGGCACGCTGCCCAGCGGCAGCAGGATGGCGATGCACAGGATAAGGGTGGCGGCGGCGTGCGGGTAGGGCGCCAGCAGTCCTTCGGCGATCACGACATACGACAGGCACAGGAATGCCGCCGGCAGGTTGGGCACGCGATAGCGGATCGACATCATGTAGCCGACCGAGGTGCTGACCAGGATCGGCATGACGGCGTTGAGCCGGGTATGCACGCCGGCCAGGAGCTCGGCCACCGGCGCCGGCATCCCCAACTGGCGGGCCAGCACCGACAGCACCAGGAACAGCGCGGCCACCAGCAGGCATGGCATCGTCCAGAGCAGGCCTTCGCGGATGGCCCGTAGCGCGTTGGCGCTGGCCAGTGCCGCCAGCCGATCTTTCGGATAGCGCATGAAGCGGGATGTCGGCATACCGGTCTGCCCTAAAAAGCCCGTTACCGAGAGGGGGATGCCGGGGCGCGGCCGTGTCGCCCGCCCCGGTTTGTAAGAATCCTTTGCTGCATCCTAGCGCCTGAGTTCCCGATTTAGCAATCGCGTTTCGGAAAAATCCTGGGGTTTCCCCTCTGTCAAGAATTGAAAAGCGGGCGCATCGTGCGCTTATCAGGAGACAGGCAACGCTATACGATCGAACGCGGACCTCGCGGGCCCGCGGCTTCAATACAGGCTGGATCAAGAGGGAGACAGGATGTCGCAGTTGGAATGGGTGTCCGGCGACACGACGCCGGAACGGCAGGGTTACTACGAAACGCGGTTCGATACGGGCGGCACCGCGATCACGCTGTACAGCGTACTGGGCTGGATGCCGGCCAAGGCGCCCGGCAACATGGTGAGCTGGCGCGCGTTGCCGCCGGCGGTCGAGCGCGAAGAGGCCGAGCGGCACATCCAGGAGTTGCGCGCGGCGCAGAGCCACGTGCCGATGGATTACTGAGGCGCGGACACGGGCGGGCCGGCCCGGCGGACTTGCGGTAATGAGAATTGTTTGTAAAATCCGCAGCGTCGCCACCCTACGCCACCGGATCGTTCCATGTCCCGCCCCGCTTCGCCCCGCCCCGGATGGCTTGCCTGCTATGACGAGCTGATCGGCGCCTGGAGCCGCCGTTCGGGCAACCGGCATGACGCCGAGGACGCCGCGCACGATGCGATCGAACACCTGCTCCGGGCCGACGGCAGCGTGGCGGCCAAGGCGCGCGGCTATCTGTTCCAGGTTGCCGGCCATCGGCTGATCGACCGCTGGCGGCGCCAGCGGCGCGAGCAGCATGTGCCGCTGGATGAGCTGGGCGAGCACGACGAACCCGTGCAGGCCGACCCCGAAGCGCCGGTGCGCGCGGCGCGCCTGGCCGATGACCTGGCCCGGGTGCTGGCCGAGCTGCCCTCCAAGTGCCGCCAGGCCTTCGTGCTGAACCGCATCGAGGGCTGGACCCAGGCCGAGGTGGCCACCTACATGGGCCTGTCCAAGAATATGATTGAACGCTACGTCATGCGAGCGATCGAACACGTGCGGGAACGCCTGCGCGAACACAATCCGTGACGCAGTCTTCCTTCACTCCAGTTCCGCGCCACGGCGCGGGCGACAGCCGACGATGACCGAGTCCTTTTCCCGCGATGCCGACGATCCGCGCCAGCCCGCCACCGCCGCCTGGTGGTTTGCCCGCTGGCATTCGGGCGACATGACGCGGCGCGAGCGGCGCGCGTTTGCGCGCTGGCGCCGCGAGCAGCCGGACGCGGCGCGCGAGTTCGACCGCATGCAGCAACTGGGGCAGGTCGCCGGGCAACTGCCGCGCGAACGGGTGCGCGATCTGCTGGGCGGCGCGGTGCCGGCCCGTCCCTCCCGCCGCCGCATCACGGCGCCCCTGCGCATGGCCTTCGCCTGCGCGGCGCTGGCGTTGTTGGCGCTGGTCACCTGGTGGAGCCTGCCGGGCGAGGCGCCTACCTACACCATGGTGGTGGGCGCCGATCGGGGCGAGCGCAAGCAGGTCACGCTGCCCGATGGCTCCGTGCTCGACATCAACGGCAATACGCTGGCCGAGGTCAAGTTTTACGCGGGCCGCCGCGAGATCGAGCTGCAAGGCGGCGAAATCCTCTTCAGCGTCAGCCCGGAGACCGAACGTCCCTTCATCGTGCGCGCCGGCAGCGGCGACGTGCGTGTGACCGGCACCGTGTTCGACGTGCGGCGCGACGAGGACGTGGTGACCGTGCTGGTGCGATCCGGCACGGTGGAAGTCACCGGCGGCCATTGGTGGAATCTCGGCCTGGCGGTGCTGCGCGACGGACACGGCATCCGCGTGCCCGGCAGCGGCGCCATCGGCGTGCCAGCGCCCACCGATGTCGATACGGCATTGGCCTGGCAGTCGGGCCGGGTGGTGTTCAAGAATGCGCCGCTGGCCGAGGTGGTCAGCGAAATGAATCGCTACCTGGCTACGCCGTTGCGCCTGGCCGACAGCAAGACCGGGCGCTTGCGCGTCTCGGCCTCGTTCAGCCTGGATCGTCCCGAGGCCCTGCTGGAAGCGCTGCCGGCGGTGGCGCCGGTGAAGCTGGCGCCGGCGGCGGACGGCGCCATCGACATCTCGGCGCGCTAGACGCTTGCGCCGTTACAAAATAATCGGGCCCGGCATTCAGGTTTTTTCGCGGCGGCATCGTTCTACCCAGGAAGGCGCGTCGCGCCGCGTCCCGCCGAAGGGACTTTCCTGTCGAACCGAAACCGCTGCTGATCGTGAATGCTCCTTCCAGGCGCCGCCCGTGCGCCACGCCCCGCTTTACCCTTTCCTCCCTGACGCTGTCGCTGGCCATGGCGACCGGCGCCTGCGGCGCGGCCCAGGCCCAGCCACAGACGCCCGCGGTCGCCGTCGACATCGCCCCGATGCCGCTGGGCGACGCCTTGTTGCAATGGGCCGCGCAGACTCGTCAGCGCGTGTTCTACGCGCCCGAGCTGGTGGCCGGTCTGCGCTCGCCGGGCCCGCGCATGAGCGGCAGTCCGGAGCAATCGCTGGCCCGCGTGTTGCAGGGGACCGGCGTGTCGTATCGCTGGCAGGGCGACAGCATCGTGCTGACGCGCGAGGGCGAGGAGGTGGCCAGCCTGTCGCCCGTGAAGGTGCTGGGCACCGGCGATCCCGCGGTGACAGAGGGATCGGGTTCCTACACCACGCCGGCCACGTCGGCGGCCACCGGGCTGGCGCTGTCGCTGCGCGAAACGCCGCAGTCCGTCACGGTGGTGACGCGCCAGCGCATCGAGGACCAGAACCTGCGTTCGCTGGACGAGGTGATGGGCAACGTGGTGGGCGTGCAGGTGGTGGCCGAGGACAGCGACCGCACCGACTTCTGGTCGCGCGGCTTCTACATCGACAGCCTGCAATACGATGGCGTTCCCACCACGATCGGCCTGTCGATGTATGGCGAGTCGGACAATGATTCCATCATCTACGACCGCATCGAGGTGGTGCGCGGCGCCACCGGCCTGATGACCGGCGCGGGCAATCCGTCGGCCTCGATCAACCTGGTGCGCAAGCATGCCAACAGCCGCGAATTCACCGGTTCCGTCAACGTCGGCGCCGGCTCGTGGAACCAGTTCCGCAGTTCGCTCGACCTGAGCACGCCGCTAAACCAGGCGGGCACGGTGCGCGCGCGCATGGTGGCGCTGTACCAGAAAAAGGACTCCTACATCGATCTGTATCACGCCGACAAGAAGGTGTTCTACGGCGTGATCGATGCCGACCTGACGCCGTCGACCACGCTCAGCGTCGGCATGGACTCGCAGGACAAACGGCCGCGCGGCACCACCTGGGGTAGCCTGCCGGTGGTGTTCAGCGACGGCACGCCCACAGACTGGCGCCGCTCCAAGACCACCGCGGCAGACTGGACCTATTGGCACACCACGCAGCGCACCACGTTTGCCTCGCTCACGCACCGGTTCGACAACGACTGGGAGGCGAAGGCCGACTGGTCGTTGCGCAAGAGCAAGTACGACGCCAAGCTGCTGTACCTGTACGGCCAGCCCGACCGGGAAACCGGCGCCGGCCTGGGCGCGCTGCCCGGCTACTGGAATTCCTACGCGCAGCAGACCGCGCTGAACCTGCAGGTCAAGGGGCCGTTCCAGTTGCTGGGGCGTCGCCATGAGCTGGTGCTGGGCGCGATGCGCAGCCGTTACAGCGAGGATTTCTACAGCTATGGCCGCGCCGGCGCCATGCCGGACACGGGCTCGTTCTACGATTGGGATGGCAAGTATCCGCAGCCCGACTGGACCACCTCGACGCTGCGCGACACCGTGACGCATCAGCGCGGCGCCTATGCCGCGGCGCGCTGGTCGCTGAACGACAGCCTGACCCTCATCACCGGCAGCCGCTACGCGACCTGGCAATCGCGCTCCCCGACGCGCGACCAGAAGGACTCGCGCCTGATTCCCTACGCCGGCCTGGTATACGACATCAACAGCACCTACTCGGCCTACGTCAGCTACACCGACATCTTCCAGCCCCAGG
Source organism: Achromobacter ruhlandii (assembly GCF_002082135.1). NCBI lineage: Bacteria > Pseudomonadati > Pseudomonadota > Betaproteobacteria > Burkholderiales > Alcaligenaceae > Achromobacter > Achromobacter ruhlandii. The sequence continues at coordinate 4,601,146 of NZ_CP017433.1, read as the reverse complement.
ACTATCGCGACCGCAACGGCAATTACCTGGATCCGGTCGAAGGGCAGAACTACGAAGTGGGCGTCAAGGGCGAGTACCTGGACGGCAGGCTCAACGCATCGCTGGCGCTGTTCAAGGTCAAGGAAAGCAAGACGGGCGTGCCGGACGCCGGCTACATCGTGCCGGGATCGACCGACAGCGCCTACAAGACCGCCGACGGCGTGACCACGCGCGGCATCGAGATGGAAGTGACCGGCCAGATGGCGCCGGGCTGGAACACCACGCTGGGCGGCACGTACTACACCAGCCGCGACGTGCATGGCGTGTCGGTCAACACCGAACGCCCGCGCGCCACGGCGATGCTGTTCACGACCTATCGCCTGCCGGGCGCGTGGAGCAAGCTGACCCTGGGTGGCGGCGTCAATTGGCAGATCAGCACCTACACCAACGTGGAGCTGGACGAAGGCAGCGTCACCGCCAAGCAGAAGGCCTACGCGCTGTTCAACCTGATGGCGCGCTACGACTTCAATTCCCGCCTGTCGGCGCAATTGAACGTGAACAACCTGTTCGACAAGAAGTACTACCTGGGCGGCGTGGCCAACCAGGTCTACTACGGCGAGCCGCGCAGCGTGTTCCTGAATCTCAAGGCGACGTTCTAGCGGTGTCGGGGGACTACGGTGTCAGCACGCCGCGGATGCGCGCGAGGTTGTCCAGCGTGCTGCGCAGGTGATGTGCCAGCGCCTGCGAGGCATCTTCATTGCGCTCGCGCTCGAGCAGGTCGAGGATTTCCAGATGCTGCTGGCAATGCTGGCGGTAGCGGCTGCGGTCCTGCATCGAGCGGTACGACAGCAGCCGCCGCACGCGGTTGACGCGCTTGATGGTGTCGGTGAAGAACGGGTTGCCCGAGGCCTCCACCAGCGACTCGTGGAAGCGCACGCCGCGCTCGTGCAACTGGTCGGCGCTGTCGCTGTCGATGCCGCCGGCCAGCAGGTGGCGTTCGGCGGCGCGGCAGCGCGCCAATACGGACTTGTCGATGCGGTAGGAGGGTTCGAGCAATGCCGCCGGCTCCAGCGCCAGGCGCAGGCGGTACGACTGCAGCAGGCTGTCGGGCGTGGTCATCATCGACGAGAATTCCCAGCCATACCCGGGGCGCCGCTGCGCCCAGCCTTCCTGCGCCACGCGCGCCAGCAGCGCCTGGGTCTGCGCCTGTGTCAGGCCGTAGCGCGCGCGCAGCAGCGCTTCGCTGCACTGCATCGGCAGCACGCCGCGCAGCAGTTCGTCCGCCAGCCGGAAATAGCTTTGCGTGACGATGTCCTCGGCGGCGGGCGGCGCCAGCTCGGCGCAGGCGCGCGCCAGCGCGTCGTGGTCCAGCTGCAGGAAGTAGCCGCGGTTGGGCCGGCGCGCCACGATGCCTTGCGCTTCCAGCAGGCCGAGCGCATCGTTGACCGGCGAGCGCGACAGGCGCAGGCGGTCGGCCAGTTTTTGCGCGCTCAGGTGCGCGCCGCCGGTCAGGCGGTCCTGCCGGATCAGCTCCAGGATCTTGCTGGCGGTATGGGTCTGCGCGCTCATGGGGGGATGCAAAGTGGGACTCAGCCCGGCGGGGGCTCGGACGGCGCCGAGGTCGCGGCGCCGAGCGTATCCGCGAGGATAGCCGGAATCACGCCGCCCATCCGCAGCAGATGCAGCTCCAGTTGGGTTTCGACCGCGGCGGTGGCCTGCAGGGCCTGCTCGCGGCCGTCGGCGCGCAACAGCCGCACCGCGACCGGCTGGCGCGGCGCCAGGCGCTGCGGCGGGCAATCGATCTCGAAGCGGTCGCCCGGCTGGATCGCCAGGCGGTGCGGCGTGACGCCCGCCGGCAGGCGCAGCGGCAGGATGCCCATGCCGATCAGGTTCGAGCGGTGGATGCGCTCGAAGCTGACCGCCAGCACCGCGCGGATGCCCAGCAGCCGCTGGCCCTTGGCGGCCCAGTCGCGCGAGGAGCCGGTGCCGAAGCGTTCGCCGGCCAGCAGCACCACCGCGTCGCCGTCGCGGCGGTAGCGCTCGGCGGCTTCCCAGATCGGTTCGATGGCGCCGCTGGGCGCATGCACGGTGTGGCCGACCGGGGCATCCGGGCACAGCAGGTTGGCCAGGCTCTTGCTGTAGAAGGCGGCCCGCATCATCACCTGCCAATTGCCGCGCCGCGACGCGAACACGTTCAGGTCATCGCGGTCGTCGCCCTGCGTCACCAGGAAGTCGGCGATCAGGCTGTCGGGCGGAATGGCGCTGGCGGGTGAAAGGTGGTCGGTGGTGACGTCGTCGCCCAACACCAGCAGCGGATGCGCGGCATAGCGGCCCAGTTGGCTCGCCGGACCGGCCGCCGCGAACGGCGGGCGGCGCAGCGCGGTCGAGACGGGATCCCACGGAAAGCGCGGCGTGGCGGGCGACTGCAAGGCCTGCCAGCCCGGATTGGCGCTGGCCGCCTGGAAGGCCCGCTGGAAGTCGCCGGCGCGCAGGCCGCGCGCCAGCGCCGCGTCGATCTCGCCGTCGTCTGGCCAGAGGTCGCGCAGGAACACGGGGCGGCCGTCGGCTCCGACCTGCACCGGTTCGCGCGCCAGGTCGCGCTCGGCGTCGCCGGCCAGCGCGAAGGCGATGACCAGCGGCGGCGACATCAGGAAGCCCAGGTCCAGGTCGGGGTGGATGCGGCCGGTGAAATTGCGGTTGCCGGACAGCACCGCCACCGGCCGGACGGCGCCGGCCGCCATGGCGTCGCGCACCATCGGGGGCAAGGGGCCGGAATTGCCGATACAGGTGGTGCAGCCATAGCCGACGATGCCGAAGCCCACCGCCTCCAGGTCGGCGAGCAGGCCGGCGCGGGCCAGGTAGTCGGCGGCGGCGGGCGAGCCGGGGCCGAGCGAGGTCTTGACCCAGGCGGGCGCCTTGAGCCCGGCGCGGCGCGCCTTGCGCGCCAGCAGCCCGGCCGCGACCAGCAGGCGCGGATCGGAGGTGTTGGTACAGCTGGTGATGGCGGCGATGGCGATGGCATGGCGCGGCAGCGGCGAAGCCGCCCGCGGCGCGAACCCGAGGCCCGCCAGGAGGGCGCGGGTCTGTTCATAGGGATGCAGGTCCTGCGGCCGGGTGGGGCCGGCCACCCGCGTGCCCACCTGGTCCAGCGCGATCTCGACCACGCGCGTGTAGCGCGGCGTGGCCGCCGGATCCAGCGCCAGGCCGGCGCTGGCGGCATAGGCGCCCACCCGCGCCACGTGGGCCGGATCGCGACCGGTCTGGCGCAGGTAATCGAGCGTGGCCGCGTCGATGGGGAAATAGCCGGTGGTGGCGCCGTACTCCGGCGCCATGTTGGCCACCACGCAGCGGCTGCCGGCCGACAGGGTGGCGACGCCGGGACCGAAGAATTCCACGAACTCGCCCGACACGCCGATGGCGCGCAGGCGCTGGGTCACGGTCAGCGCCAGGTCGGTCGCGGTGACGCCGGCCGCCAGCGTGCCGCTCAGGCGCACGCCGATCACGTCGGGAATGCGCAGCAGGGTGGGCATGCCGAACATCACCGTCTGCGCCTCCAGCCCGCCCACGCCCCAGCCCAGCACGCCGATGCCGTTGATCATCGGCGTATGGCTGTCGGTGCCGATCATCATGTCCGGATGCAGCGCGCCGTCGTGTTCGCACACCACGGTCGCCAACTGTTCCAGGTTGAGGGTGTGCATGATGCCGGTGCCGGGCGGATGGATGCGCACGTTGGACAGCGCTTTCGAGGCCCAGCGCAGAAAACGGTAGCGCTCGGCGTTGCGGCGCAATTCCAGCGCCAGGTTGCTGGCGGCCGCATCCGGCCGCGCATAGGCCTGCACCGCCAGCGAATGATCCACCGACACGTCCACCGGCAGCACCGGGTTCAGCGCGCGCGGGTCCATGCCGGCCTCGTCCAGCGCGTCGCGCATGGCGGCGATATCCACCAGCGCGGGCGTGCTGGTGGTGTCGTGCATCAGCACGCGGCCTGGCTGGAAGGCGATCTCCGCTTCGCTGGTGCCATGCGCCAGCCACGCGAACAGCGCCGCCACGGCCTCGTCCCGCTCGGCGCCGCGCATGTTGCGCAAGGCGTTTTCCAGCAGCAGCCGCAGCACCACCGGCAGGCGCTGGAAGTCCGCGCCGTACTGGCCGGCCATGTCGATGTGGGTGTAGGCGACGCCGTCCAGCGTGAAGCCGGTGCGGCGGGGCGGGGTGTCGTCGGGGGTGTCCATGGCGGCTAGTTTTGCATATTGCATTGCTAAAATGCAATATAACTTTCGGCCGCATGCGCCGCGCTGCGGGGGCGGCCGGCTGGCCCGGGCCGTCAGGACGGACCGGACAGCGGCAGCGACAGCCCCACGCGTACACCGCCGCGCACCCGGCTGATGGCGTGGCGCAGCGTGGCGCGGTAGTCGCCGCTGGCGCCCCGCACGGGCCGGTGCAGGGCCGCGATCAGGGCGGCGTCGCCGCGTGCCAGCGGCAGGACCATCGGGCGCGATTGCTGGCGGGGCCGCTGCTCGGTCATGACGAATTCGCCGCCGCTGAAGTCGCGCCCGGGGGCGGACAGCAACGCAACCAGATAGAACGGGAACCCTGCCTCGTCCGGCGCGTGGCGCAGGGGCTGGCAATCGTCCCGGCCCAGCCTGCTCAGGCTGGCCGGGCCCGCCGCCGTGGCAGCGGGGGCGGCGCGTCCCAACCGCCGCGCCCAGTTCCGCGCCAGGGGCGCCAGCCGTGCCTGCAGTGCGTCTTGCAGGGTGTGCAGGCCATGCGGCAGCGGCGGGGGCAGTGGCCGGCATGCGCCGCCCTCCGCGCCGCCCGGGACGGCGTGAGGATCGTCGAAGGCGCGCGTCAGCGCACTGGCCTGGGCGGGGCTGAACAGCGCGGGCAGCGGCGCCCAGCCCTCGGTATCGAGCTGTTCGAGAATGCGGGCCCAGTCGTAGCGGTCCAGCGGCAGGAGGTCGGCCGCGGTCATGGCGCCGCCGGGGCCGGGGCGGCGGGCATGCGCCACAGATACCAGGCGGCGATCGTGCGGTACGGGCGGAAGGCCTCGCCGATGGCGCGCATCCGCGCCGGCGACGGCGCCTGGTCCAGCCGCTTCAGGCGCCGGTAGCCCTCGCGCACGCCGAAGTCGTCCACTGGCAGGATGTCCATGCGCTCCAGCGTGTAGATCAGCAACATTTCCACGGTCCAGCGGCCTACGCCGCGCAGCGTCACCAGCCGTTCGATCAGGTCTTCGTCGCGCATGGCCAGCGCTTCCTCGCGCGAGGGGATCAGGCCGTCCAGGGCGGCCTGCGCGATGCCGCGGATGGTGGCCAGCTTGGACGCCGAAAAGCCGCAGGCGCGCTGGGCTTCGGGATCGGTGTCCAGCAGCGCGCGCGGCGCGGGAAAGGCCTGCCCGGGATACAGCGCCAGCAGGCGGCCGAGAATGGCGTCGCCGGCGCGCGCGTGCAGCTGCTGGTAGGCGATGGCGCGCACCAGCGCCTCGTACGGATCGCGCGCCGGCCGCGAGGCGTGGCGGCACGGGCCGATGGCGGCCACATGGCCAGCCCAGTCGGCATCCAGCGCCGCCAGGTGCCGGGCGGCGCGCGCGTACAGGGCGGGAACATCATCGACGGCGGCGGTCGTCGCGCGGACCGTCGGCGGTGTGGGTTTCGCGGGGGAGGTCGGTGGCGTCATGGAAGGCTGTGCAATGAACGGAGGGCGGCTCAGGGGAGGCCTGGCCGCGATACAGCATAGCGAACCGCGCGGCCGCGCACACTCCGTTGCTTGCGCTCCGCCGCGCGGGCGGGTTGGCGCGGTGCAGTATGCTCTAGGGCTTCCCCGATCCCTCCTTTCCGCCATCCGCAATGACTGATTTTCCCTTTGACGCCGTGTTGTTCGACTGTGACGGCGTCCTGGTCGATTCCGAGCCGATCACCGCCCGCGTCCTGACCGAGATGCTGAACGAACTGGGCTGGGCCATCACCTTCGAAGAGGCCACGCGCATCTTCACCGGCAAGGCGGTGCGCGACGAGCTGCCCCTGATCCAGGCGCGCACCGGCGTGGCGCTGGCGCCCGAATGGTTCGCGCAGTTCCGCGAACGCCGCAATGGCGCGCTCGACCGCGAGCTGCGCGAAATCCCCGGCGCGCCGGACGCGGTGCGCAGCCTGCACCAGACGCTGTCGGGCCGCATCGCGGTGGCGTCGGGCGCCGACCGCCGCAAGGTCGAGCTGCAACTGGCCAAGGTCGGCATCGCCGAGTGCTTCGGTGAACGGGTCTTCAGCGGCCACGAAATGCCGCGCAGCAAGCCGCATCCCGACGTCTATCTGGCAGCCGCCAGCGCGCTGGGCGTGGATCCGCGGCGCTGCGCCGTGGTCGAGGATACCGTCACCGGCGCCACCGCCGGCGTGGCGGCGGGCGCCACGGTGTTCGGCTACAGCCCGAGCGCCAACGGCCACAGCAGCGCCGAGGCGCTGCGCGAGGTCGGCGTGGCCCACGTGTTCACCGACATGGCGCAATTGCCGGGCCTGCTGGCCGGCTGGGCCGCGGCGCGCTGAGGCGCCGGGCGCGTCAACGGCCGGCGTATTGCTCGCCGCCGTCCAGGTCGATCACCGTGCCACTGAGATAGCCCGCCCGCGGCGACGCGCCGAACACCACCATGTCGGCGACTTCCTCGGGCTCCATCAGGCGGCCGAAGGGCAGGTCGTTCAGGGTTTCCTGCCAGCGCGATGCATCGCCCCAGCGGGCCTGCGCGCGCTGCCTGGCCAGGGTCAGCACCCGGTCGGTGCGGGTGCGTGACGGGTTCACGCCGAACACGCGCACGCCGTGGCGCGGCCCGTCGCCGCCCAGGGCGCGGGTGAAGGCGATCAATGAGGCATTGGCGGCGGCGCCGCAGATGTAGTCGGCGCGTGGCGCCGAGCCGGCCATGCCGATGATGTTGGCGATGACGCCGGCGCCCGCCGCGCGCATCAGCGGATAGTAGTGGCGCGCCAGGTCGATGTAGCCATGCACTTTCAGGTCCCAGCCGGCGCGCCAGCGTTCGTCCTGCACCTGGTCCAGGGCGCCGCCGGGCACCGCGCCGGCGTTGTTGACCAGGATGTCGATCGCCCCGGTCTGTTGCAGCACCCGCGCCGCCGCGCCGGGCTGCGCCAGGTCGACCGCCAGGGTGCGCGCCGCGCGGCCGGTCTGCGCCTGGATCGCCTGCGCGGCGGCCCGCAGCGCCGCGTCGTCGCGCGCCGCCAGGATCGGTTCGGCGCCTTCCCGCGCAAAGGCCATGGCGCAGGCCAGGCCGATTCCCTTGGACGCGCCCGTGATCAGTACGCGCTTGCCATCCAGCTGCAAATCCATCCGTCGCTCCTCGTCGTGTCCGTCTCGATGCGGACCTGCCTGACGTTGTAAACCAGATGGGCGCCGCCGCGCCAGCGCGGCCCTGCTATGCTGGCTGCATCCACCTGCCGCGGGAGACAACGATGGCGGATATCTGGCTGGAAGTCTGGACCACCTTGCGCAGTGAATTCGCCGACATCCCCGATGTCGGCGAGGCCACCCGCATCGTGCTGCGGCTGGGCATGGCGGTATTGCTGGGCGGCCTGCTCGGCTATGAACGCGAGCGCAGCGGCAAGGCCGCCGGCCTGCGCACCCATATGCTGGTGGCGCTGGGCGCCGCGATCTTCGTGCTGGTGCCGCTGCAGAACGGCATGCAGGTCGGCGACCTGAGCCGGGTGCTGCAGGGCGTGATCGCCGGCATCGGTTTCCTGGGCGCGGGCGCCATCATCAAGCTCAGCGACGAGCGCGAGATCCGCGGCCTGACCACCTCGGCCAGCATCTGGATGACCGCCGCCATTGGCGTGGCCGCCGGCATGGGGCGCGAGGCCACCGCCGTGGCCAGCACGCTGATGGCGCTGTTCGTGCTGGCTGTGCTGCGGCGGGTCGAGGCGCGCATCGCGGCCAAGGACGACAAACGGCTGATCGAAAGCGACCGGCCCTGAGCCGCCGTCAGATCCAGACGTCGTTGGGCGCGCTGCGCTCGCCGCCCTGGTCGCCGGTGTTGCGCACGCCGCGCGGCTCGATCAGCATGGCCTGCACCGTTTGCGGCGCACATGGCTTGTGCTCCACGCCTTTGGGGATGACGGCCATTTCTCCCGGTCCCAGGTCGATATGGCCGTCGCGCAGGTCGATGCGCAGTTGGCCCGCCAGCACGATAAAGGTCTCGTCGGTATCGGCATGGGCATGCCACACGAATTCGCCGTGCAGCTTGACCAGCTTGAACTGGTAGTCGTTCATCTCGGCGATGACCTTGGGCATCCAGGGTTCCTGGATCAGCGACAGCTTGTGGGCCAGGTTGATGGCGGTGATGGCGGGCATGGCGGCTTCCTTGTGCGGCAATGAAAACCGCAGCTTAGGGGCCGGCGCGCGCGCGGTCTTGTACGTTTGTGCGAAACGCCGCGCATCAGCGGCGCAGGGCGCCGCGCCAGTGCGCGGGCGTCATGCCGAAGGCCTCGGCGTGGCGGCGCGTCAGGTGGCTCTGGTCGGTGAAGCCGGCGGCCAGCGCGGCCTGCGCCAGCGGCTCGCCCGCGGCAATCAGGCGCCGCGCCAGGTCAAGGCGGCGCAGCAAGGCGTAGCGGTACGGGCTGGTGCCGTACAGCGCGCGGAAGTCGCGCGACAGGCGCCAGCGGTCGATGCCGGCGGCGCGCTCCAGGTCGTCCAGCGACACCGCCTGGCCGCGCGCGTCGTGGATGTACTGGCGCGCCCGCTCGCCGGCGGCATAGTCGGGCCGCGACCGGGCGGGGGCCTGGCCCGCGGCGGCGCACAGCGCCAGCGTCAGGTCGTAGAGCGCGTCGTCCTCGCGCAGCGGATCGGTGGCGTCGGGGGCTTGCAACAGCGCGACGCAGGCCGCGCGCAGCCGCGCATCGTTGGAGACGCCGTCGCGCACGAAGGGCAGCGGACGGCCGCCCAGGATGCGCTGGATGAGCGCCGGCTGCACATAGGCCATGCGGTAGTGGAAGCCGGCGTCGGTGCCGGCCTGGCCATCGTGCGCCTCGTCGGGATGCAGTACCAGCACGCCGCCCGGCAGGCTGTGCCGCAGGTCGCGGCGGTAGTGAAAGCTCTGCACGCCGGCCAGCGTGCAGCCGATGGCGTAGGTGTCATGCCGGTGCAGCCCGTAGCCGCGGCCGCCGAAGTAGGCTTCGATGCGCTCGAACCGGTCCGCCGGCGCTTGGCGCATGATCCAGTCGCGGGAGGCGGGACGAGCGGCCATGGCTATTTCAGCTGCACCAGCACGAACTCATTGCCGTACAGGTCGATGAAGTGCGCATAGATGGCGGCGGTGTCGTCCACCGGCTCCCGGGTGAAGCGCACGCCGCGCGCGGCGAAGCGTGCATGGTCGCGCGCCACGTCGTCGGTGTAGAACACGCCCACCGGCTGGCCGCCGGTCTGGTCGCCGACGCGGTCGCGCTGGGCCTGGGTCTGCGCCTGCAGCAGCCACACGCCCACCGACGGCTGTTCCGGCAGCCGCAGATGCACATAGCGCTGCGGGCCCACGGCCATGTCGACGAACACCTGCATGCCCAGCTTGTCCTGGTAGAAGGCGATGGCGGTGTCGTAATCGTTGACCAGCAGGACGAGGCGGCCCAGCGAATGCATGTCGGGACTCTTTTGAAAGTTAGGCTTGCGGCTATGCTAACCGGTCTTCATGGCGCGACTTCGCGCAGCAGGCGGAATCCGACCAGTGGATAGCGTGTTTCGGGGGTATTCCAGTTGCGGTACGCCGAACGCGTGTACAGCGCCCAGGTATGCCACGAGCCGCCGCGGCGCACCCGCACGTTGCCGCTGGCCGGGCCCTGCGGGTCGTCCTGGGGCGAGTGCGCGTAGTAGTCCTCGCCGTACCAATCGGCCACCCATTCCCAGGCGTTGCCATGCATGTCGTACAGGCCGAAGGCGTTGGGCGCGTGGCTGGCGACGGGGGCGGTGAAGCGGTGGCCGTCGCTGCGCGCCGCCGCGTAGGTCCGCCATTTTGGCCAGAGCGGCGCCGCATCCGCGTCGAAGGTGTTGGCCACGTCCGGCAGGGCGGCCGGGTCGTCGCCGTGCTGGTAGCGGCCCTGGCCGCCGGCGCGGGCGGCGTATTCCCATTCGGCTTCGGTCGGCAGCCGGTAGACCTGGCCTTCGCGCTGGCTCAGCCAGCGCGCCATGGCGGTGGCGTCGTTCCAGCTGACATTGACCACCGGATGCGTGTCGTCCTGGGCAAAGCCGGGGTTGCGCCAGGAGTAGCGGCGGTCGCGGCCTTCGAAGGCGTCGCCGCGTTCGGACGCCTCGGGATCATAGGCGGCGTTGTAACCGTAGCCGCCCGTGCCGTCGGCCTCGGATTCCGGCACGTAGCCCGAAGCCTCCAGGAAGCGGCGGAACTGGCCCACGGTGACTTCGGTGGGCATCAGCAGGAAGGGCCGGGTGATGCGCACGGTGTGCACCGGCGCCTCGTCGAACAATTGCGTGAAGCGCTCGCTCGGGTATTGGGGATAGTCGCGCGCCAGCGCCTCGGGCGGTTCGTCGCTGCCCATGAGAAAGCTGCCGGCCGGCACCATGACGAATGGCATGCCCAGCGAATTCTCGGTGCGGGCCGGCGGTTCGGCGGCGCCGGCGGGCGGGCCGAGCAACGGGCACAGCAGGGCAAGGGCGAGGCTCAGGCGCATGGAATTCCCAAGGGCGGAAAAGGTGCCTGATAGTAGGCCCGCGCGCTGGCCGCCGCCAGTTCTGGTGAACCCGCATGGCCGCGCCTTGCGCCAGGCCGGCCTGGACGAGGGCCGGATCGGGGAGCGGCTGGCGCGGCGCGCCGTTTCAGCCGGCCTGGCGGATGGTGAAGTTGATCCGCACGCTGCCCAGCGTGGGATGGGGGCGGTCCTTGAGCGGCAGCACGCCGTGATAGCGCAGCCGATCGACGCCGCCCCACACCACCACATCGCCATGGAACAGCGGCACGTGCACGGCCCGGTCGCCGCGCGCGTGGCCGCCGAACAGGAACACCGCCGGCATGCCCAGCGACACCGAGACGATGGGCGCGCCGTAGTCGCGCTCGTCCTTGTCCTGGTGCAGCGACAGCCGTGAACCGGGCTGGTAGCGGTTGACCAGGCAGGCGTCCGGCGCGAAGCCGGGAAAGCCCGCCTCGCACGCGGCCGCGCGCGCCAGCGTATCGAAGGCCTCGGGCATGTCCGGCCATGGCAAGCCGGATAGCGGATCCTCGCGCGTGTAGCGATACCCCTGTTCATCGCTGGTCCAGCCATGGCGGCCGCAGTTGGTCAGCGCCACCGACATCGGCAGGCCGCCGGGCGTGACCATGTGGCGAAACGGCGCCTGCCGGCGCACCGTGTCGACCCCGGCCAGCAACGCCTGTGCCGCCGGCAGCGCATAGCCGCGCAGCACCACCGATTGCGCGCCGATGCTTTCGCGGCCGGTCTGCGCGATCTCTTCATCGTCGAACAGGTTCAGGCTGGTTCCCATATCAGGCCGCGTCGTGGAAGATCACGCCAAGCGTGTGGCGCCGCCCGTCGCGCAGCGCGCTGACGCCGTGGCGCATGGCCACGCGGCGCCAGCCGCGCGCGCCGGCCACCGGGCGTTGGTTGACGGTGAAGATCAGCGCGTCGCCCTGGCTCAGCGGCAACACCTCGGCCCGCTGGCCGGCGCTATCGGTTTCGGTCATGACGAATTCGCCGCCGGTGAAGTCCTCGCCCGGACGCGACAGCAGCACCGCCACCTGCAACGGGAAGACGTGCTCGCCGTACAGGTCCTGGTGCAGGCAGTTGTAGTCGCCGGGCCCGTATTGCAGGATCAGCGGCGTCGGCCGGCGCTGGCCGGCCTGGTGGCAGCGCGCCAGGAAGGCGGCGTGCCCGGCCGGATACTCGACCGCGATGCCCATCTGCCGGTTCCAGCGGTTGGCGATCGGCGCCAGCCGCGGGTACAGCGCGGTGCGCAGGTTGTGCAGCAGGCGCGGCAGCGGATAGGCGAAGTATTTGTATTCGCCGCGGCCGAAGCCATGGCGGCTCATGACGATGCGGCTGCGGTAGCGATGCTCGTCCGCGTAGCCGGCCGCCAGCGCCTGGCACTGCGCGGGCGTGAGCAGGCCGGCGGCCACGGCGTGGCCGCGCGCGTCCAGGTCGGCGGCGATGCGGGTCCAGTCCAGGGTGTCGAGCTTGCTCATGGGAACGGCGGGGCAACGGAAGTCGGCGGACATCCAGTCTACCGCCGTCCCTGTCCGGCGCGAACTCCGTTGCTTGCGGTCACGCTACAGCAGCGATTCGATTGGCAGCAGCGACACGAACCAGACCGAAAAGCGCTGCCAGGCGGTGGTGCCCGGTTCGGTGTCGTGGCGGATGCTCTGGCCATCGCGCTGCTCCAGCCAGTACAGCGCGCCCTTGTCGTCCAGGCAGACGCGGTAGGCGGTGCGCGCAATGTCCTCGTCGAAGGCCTTGGCGATGTGGCGCGCCAGCGTCGGGCTGTCGATGACAAAGCCCAGTTCGGTATTCAGGCGCGCCGAACGCGGATCGAAATTGAACGAACCGACGAACACGCTGCGTCCGTCCACCGCGAAGGTCTTGGCATGCAGGCTCGATCCCGAGCTGCCGAACGGTCCCAGGCTCTTGTTGCGCTCGACCTCGCCCGGCTGCCGCTTCATCTCGAACAGCTCGACGCCGGCGGCCAGCAGGTCGCGGCGGCGCGAGGCGTAGCCGGAATGCACCACGGCCACGTCGGTGGCCTCCAGCGCGTTGGTCAGCACCCGCACCTTGACCCCGCGTTGCGCCATGGCCGCGAAGGCCTCGGTGCCGCTGGCGGTGGGCACGAAGTAGGGCGAGACCAGTTCGACGTCGGTGGCGGGCGTGCCGATGATGTCTTGCAGCTGGTGCGACAGCATGGCTTCGGGCGGGGCGGTGCCCAGGGTCTTGCGCGGATCGTCGCTGACCATGCGGGTCGGCGCCCATTCCAGCGCCAGCTCGCCGCGCAGCAACTGCTGGATGAAGGGCAGCTGGCGCATGGCCTCGGCGTAGGCGGCGGCCTCGGGCGAGCGTTCCAGCGTGGTGGCCGTGCGCGCCAGCGCCGCCAGTTCGTCGGGGCCGGCCGGCTTGAGCAGCCGGTCCACCGGATAGGCCGATTCGCTGGCCCAATAGCGGTCGAAGTCGTTCGACACGTCCTGCACCGCATCGCCCACGGCCAGCACGTCGAGGTCGGTGAACAGCACGCCGTCGGTGGCGCCGAAGTATTCGTCGCCGATATTGCGCCCGCCGACGATGGTGGCCTGGTTGTCGGCGGTGAACGACTTGTTGTGCATGCGCCGGTTCAGGCGGCGGAAGTCGGTCAGGTAGCCGATGAACTTGGGCCAGCGCACCACGAATGGGTTGTACAGGCGCACCTCGATGTTCGGGTGCGCATCCAGCGCCGCGAGCACCTTGTCCAGCCCGGCGGTGCCGTTATCGTCCAGCAGCAGCCGCACCCGCACGCCGCGATCGGCGGCCGCGTGCAGCGCTTCCAGCAGCAGCGTGCCGGTCAGGTCGTCGTGCCAGATGTAGTACTGCACGTCCAGGCTGCGTTGCGCGGCGCGCGCCAGCATCATGCGCGCGGCGAAGGCGTCGTGGGCGTCGGCCAGCGGATGGATGCCGGATTTACCCGGGTGTTGCGCGGCCAGCGGCGCGATGGCGCGGCCCAGCGCGGTGTCGCGGGCGGCGTCGGGCGCCAGCGCCTGCGAGGCGCTGCGTGATTCCAGGGGCGGCAGGCTGCAGCCCGTCAGGATGCCCAGGCAGAGGACGGTCATGGAGACGAATCGGGCTGTGTGCATACGCCGTATTGTGCCGAATTGTCGCCATGCCCGGGAGGCGGCGCCGGACGCGGCGCAAGCCCGCCATTGATGAAGTTTCATATATGGGATAAATTCCCGAATATGGAAAACGCAACCGCTCCCGATGCCGACCTGGACCAGCGCCTGGCCGGCCGCCTCAAGACCCTGCGCCTCGAGCGCGGCTGGTCGCTGGATGAACTGGCCGGCCGTGCCGGCGTCAGCCGCGCCACCTTGTCGCGCCTGGAAAACGCCGAGGTCAGTCCCACCGCCAGCGCGCTGGGAAAACTCTGCGGCGCCTATGGCATGACCATGTCGCGCCTGATGCGCATGGTCGAAGACGACTTCAACCCGTTGGTGCCGAGCGCGGCGCAGGCGCTGTGGGTCGATGGCGCCACCGGCTTCCGGCGCCGCTCGGTATCGCCGCCGTCGCAGAAGCTGGCCGGCGAGGTCCTGGCCTGCGAGTTGCCTCCCGCCACCCACATCGACTACCCGCAGTCACCGCGGGCCGGCCTGGAACACCACCTGGTCATGCTGGAAGGCGAACTGTCGATCCGCGTCGACGGCCAATCCCACTCCCTCGCGCCCGGCGACTGCCTGCGCTACCAGCTCTACGGCGCCAGCGCCTTCGACACCCCGCCGCACAGCGGCGCCCGTTACCTGTTGTTCATCGTCTGAGTCCATCATGTCCACCGATACCCTTGCATTGAACCGCGTTACCGCGGATGAAGCCCACGCGTTGCTGCCCGGCCTGGGCGAACTGCTGCATGCCTGCGTGCAGGATGGCGCCAGCGTCAGTTTCGTGCTGCCCTTCGGCCCCGAGGCGGCGCGGGCATTCTGGCTCGACAAGGTGTTGCCGCCGCTCGAAAGCGGCGGATTGGTGCTGCTGGTGGCGATGGAGGCGGGGCGCGTGGCCGGCTCGGTGCAGCTGGACTGCGATACGCCGCCCAATCAACCGCACCGCGCCGAGATCCGCAAGTTGCTGGTGCATCCGGATTTCCGCCGCCGCGGCATCGCCCGCGCGCTGATGCAGGCGGCGGAGGCAGCCGCCGTCGAGGCCGGCCGCAGCCTGATCACGCTGGACACGCGCACTGGCGACAACGCCGAGCCGCTGTACACCTCGCTGGGGTATCACACGGTGGGCGTGATCCCGGGATTCGCCCGCGATGCGCGCGATCCGTCGCGGCTGGACGGCACCACCATCATGTACAAACCGCTGTAGAACGCCCGGCGGGCACCGGGCGCAAAGGGCCGCTCAGGCCAGCGGCTTGAGGCCCACGCTGTAGGGCGGGGCATTGCCGCGCGCGGCGGCCTTGATCTTCAGCATCGAACCGCCCGGCGTGAATTCGAATTCCTGGAACGGCACTTCGAACCACTGGTGAAAGCTGGTGCGCGAGAACTCCGGCACCCATACCTTGGGCCGCTTGGCGTCGCAGTGGAATTCCACCAGCGTGCGGTCGATGCCCAGCGGCCGGGTGTTGCCGATGCGGTAGCTGGCGCGCAGTTCGGCGCTTTCGGTGCGGCCGGGCTGCCAGGCCAGGCCGATGGACATCATGAATTGTTCGATCGCCTCAATGCCGCGATACATAGCTGACTCCGGATGCTGCCCCGCGCCGGCGCCGGCGGGAAACCGCCGCCCGAAAGGCGGGAAATAGCCGGATTATCCGCCATTCCCCGTTTTCCTGCCCGGCGGCGTCGGGCCGCGTCAGCCTCGCGCGGGTGGATTGGCGAGGAAATTCAGGATGGCTGCGGTCACCGCCTGCGGCGCCTCGCGCTGCGGGAAATGGCCCACGCCATCGAGCACCCGGCGTTCATAGCCGCCGCTGAAATAGTGCGACTTGCCTTCGGATGTGGCGGGCTGGTTGCAGGTGTCGGCGCCGCCGTGCAGCACCAGGGTCGGCACCGCCAGCCTTGGCGCCGGCGTCAGCCGCGCGCCATCCTGCGCGTACGCGGGATCGCCCGGCTCGAAGCCCCAGCGGTGGCGATAGGAATGCAACACCACGGCGGCCCAGTCGGGGTTGTCGAAGGCCTGCGCGGCCTCGGCGAATTCTTCTTCGGTATACCAGCCGGCCGGCGACCAGGTGTCCCACAGATAGCGGGTGAAGCCGCGCGCATCATCGCGCACGGCAGCGGCGCCGCGCGGCGTGGCCATGAACCAGTGGTACCAGTAGTTGCGCGCCTGCGGCAGCGGCAGAACCTGCGCGGGATCGTTGGTGCCGTACCCGATCGACAGCAGCACCAGTTGCGCGGCCGCGCCGGTGGCCAGGCCGCAGGCGTTGGCGGCGGCGCGCGCGCCCCAGTCATGGCCCGCCAGCAGCGGTTGTTCGAGGCCGAGGGCATCGATGAAATCCAGCAGGTCGCGGCCCAGCGCCGCCAGTTCGCCGCTGCGTGGCGTGGCCGGGTCCAGAAAACGGGTCGGGCCGAAGCCGCGCAGCGCCGGACACAACACGCGATAGCCTTCGGCGGCCAGCCGCTGCGCCACCGGGCGCCAGCCGGCCGGGCTGTCGGGCCAGCCATGCAGCAGCACGGCGCTGCGGGCGGCGCCGGGATTCCATTCGAGATAGGCGATTTCCAGCCTGGGGGTGCGGATCGTGAGGTAAGGGGTCATGGTGGCTTGTCCTGCCGATAGCGGAAGGCCCACGATAGCGGCGCGAGAAATCATGATTAGTGAATAATGTGTGTTTATTATCAAAGAATCGTGTATTGAGGCCGACCCCATGGATACCCCCGCGTCCCCCGCTGGCGCCGTGCTGGACCTGACCCTGCTGCGCACCTTTCTCGAAGTCGTGGACCACGGCGGTTTCGCGCTGGCGGCGGACGCGCTGGCGCTGACGCCGTCCGCGGTCAGCGGCCACATCAAGCGCCTCGAATCGGTCGCTGGCGTCGTCCTGCTCGAACGCACCACGCGCAGCTTCGAACTGACCGCCGCTGGCGAGACGCTCTACGCCTATGCGCGCAATATCGTCGAACTCGAACGCGAGGCCCGCGCCCGCCTGAGCGGGGCAGGCCTGAAGGGACGTTTGCGCGTCGGCGCATCGGAAGACTTCGCCGGCGCCTGGCTGGCCGAGGTATTGCAGGCATTCCATCGCGCGCACCCGGGAGCGTCCATCGAGCTGAAAGTGGGCGTGACGGGGGACCTGCTGCGCCAGCAGGCGCGCGGCAAGCTCGACGTGGTGTTCGGCAAGCAGTGCTCACTCGTGCGGGATGAAGGCGAACTGCTTTGGGAAGAAGAACTGGTGTGGGCCTGGGGCGAAGACAAGGCCTGGATGCCGGGCGAGCGCGTGCCGCTGGCGGTGTTTCCCGAGCCCTGCGTCTACCGAGAAGCCGCCATCACGGCGCTGGGCAAGGCGCGGCGCGCGTGGTCGCCAGCGTTCGAAAGCGGCAGCATGGCCGGCTGCCTGGCGGCCGCGCAGGCAGGGTTCGCGGTGGCGCCGGTGGCGCGCAGCCAGCTGCGCCCGGGGCTGCGGGCGCTGTCGCGCGAGGACGGCTTGCCGGCGCTGCCGAATGCGCGCTTCTATGCCTTCGCGCGCTCGGCCGAAGCCGCCGTGCGGGCCCTGGTGGCGACGGTGCGGCAGACGGGCCAGCGACGCCGCTTCGCGCGTTGAGCCAAGGCCTTGCGTTGCCTCAATCGCCTTGATTGAGTAAACCAAATGGACGCCCGCCGCCGTGCCCCGCAATATGAGCCCCATGTCTTATATAAGACCGACGCAGCCGCCGCCGGTCTGGGCATTCGACTCAAAGGAAACATCATGGCGAATCTTCTCCTTGCATTGGTCACCGCCGAACTCTCTCTCTTCGGCGTCGACGCCGCCGCGCCGGTCACGCAACCGGTGGCGGATGCCGCGCCCACTGGCAGCGCGCCGAGCTTCGACAGCGAGCACTACCGCAGCGCGCTGGGCTGATCCCGCCGCAGGCCGCCCGGGGCGGGGCGCCGCGGCTGCCCCCGTCCTCCCCGGCCTTCGGGCCACGGCAAACCCGTAGAAATAGGCAGGTTTCACGCAAGAACGAGCCTGTGCGCGTCGATGCGCGATGCTTAATATCCCTCTCACGCTTGGGGTCGATGTGTTCCGCGTGAATCCGTGGGCGCCAGCGGGCCGCCGGCGTGTTGCCGGCCGCCGCAAGCAGAGGGAGATCGCATGAGCACCGAAAAAATCTGGTTTGTGACAGGCGCCGCCGGCGGCCTGGGCCTGGCGCTGGTCAGGATGCTGCTCGACCAGGGTCACAAGGTCGCGGCCACGTCGCGCGATGTCGATGCATTGATGGACGCGGTGGGCGCCAAGCTCGAAGGCCGCTTCCTGCCCCTGGAAGTGAATCTGGCCGACGAAGGCAGCGTGCGCCGCGCGATCGACACCACCGTGGCGGCGTTCGGTCGCATCGACGTGGTCGTCAACAACGCCGGGCATGGCCTGGCGGGCGCGCTGGAAACGCTGTCGGACGCCGAGCTGCGCGACAGCTTCGACATCAACGTCTTCGGCGTGCTGAATGTGGTGCGCGCGGTGATGCCGCGCCTGCGCGCGCAGCGCGCCGGCCACGTGTTCAACATCTCGTCGATCCTGGGTTTCGATGGCGGCAGCGCCGGCTGGGGCGCCTACAGCGGCGCCAAGTTCGCGGTCAGCGGGCTGAGCGAAACCTTGGCCCTGGAGGCCGCGCCGCATGGCGTGCGCGTGTCGCTGGTCTATCCCGGCGCGATGCGCGCGCCGGCGGACGGCGCGCGCCCCGAGGCGGGCGCGGGCCACGCCGCGTCCGGAGACCCGGCCAAGGCGGCGCGCGCGCTGATCCAGGCGGCGGACGCGCAATACGCGCCGCTGCATCTGTTCCTGGGCCGCGACGCCTTCGACCAGGCGCGCGCCAAGATCCAGTCGGTGCAGCAGGAACTGGCGCGCTGGCGCGAGATGTCGGTGTCGATCGGCTTCGTCGACGAACGGCGCCTGGCGGCCTGACCCCGCGCGGGCGCCTACCCGGCCAGGCCTTGCGCCACCTGGTAGGCGCCCAGCAGCGCCAGGCTGACCATGAAGCATTGCTTGAACGCGCGCGCCGACAGCCGGCCGCGCAACCATTGCCCCAGCGCCATGCCGGCCAGCGCCGGCGGCAGCATCAGCGCCGAGGCGCCGGCCGCGCCCGGGGAATAGCTGCCGTTCAGCCATAGCCCCGCCGCCAGGGCCACGGTGGACACCGTGAACGAGATGCCCATCGCCTGGATCAGGCCGTCCTTGCCGAGGTTCAGGGCCTGCAGGTATGGCACGGCGGGAATCACGAAAACCCCCGTCGCCGCGGTGATGAGGCCGGTCGCCATGCCGATCAACGCGCCCAGCGCGCCCTCGTGGCGCGCCGGCACCGCTGGCGGCGTGCCGAACAGGCCCCAGCCCGCATAGGCCACCAGCGCGATGCCCAGGCAGACACTGGCCCAATGGCCGGCGGGCGCGCCGAGCCACGCCGCGCCGGCCAGCGTGCCCACGCACACGCCCGCTTGCAGCGTGGCGATGCGGCGCAACACCCGCATCAGCGTCGGCCATGGCCGCGCCTGCCACAGATTGGTGATGAGCGACGGCACGATCAGCAGCGCGGCGGCCTGCGCCGGCGCCATGACCAAGGCCAGCATGGCCATGGAAATGGTGGGCAGGCCCAGCCCCACCACGCCCTTCACCACGCCCGCCAGCACGAAGACCGCGGCGGTCGCGGCCAGCAGCGCGGGCGTGCCCGCGCCCAGCAGGTCGTTGGCGCTCATGCGGCCTCGCAGTGCGCGGTGAGCGCGTCGCGTGGCCGGCCGAACAGGGCATAGGCGACGTCGTCGCCCGCGCCCTGGGCGGCCGCGCGCAGCAACCACAGGCGGCCTTCGCAAAGATCGGCGGACTGGCCGGCCCCATACAGGGCCGGGCCGCCGAGCAGCGCGATGCCGAGCATGCGTTGCGCCGGCGCATGGCCTGCGCGCGCCGCCGCCCGCAGCCAGGCCAGCATGGCGGGATAATCGCCCTGGGTCTGGGCCTCCAGCGCCAGCGCGTATTGCTGTACCGGCGTGGCGTAGGCCGACAGGACGCCGTTGGCTTCGGCAGGGCCTGAGGAATGCAGCGCCAGCGCCGCCGCTAACGCCGCGCACCAGGCCGCCGCCCGGCGGCCGCCAAGGGAATTTTTCATGGGAATACCCCGCTTTCGATGGGTGGATGCGGGCATTCTGCGCCCGGGGCGGTGCCCGTCCCTATCGGGATCTGGCATAGGCGGCCTATGGAGCAGCCTGAGGCTGGCATGCTACGCTTTTCGTCATGCGCTTCGACCTGACCGATCTGCGGCTTTTCCTCAATGTGCAGGAGACCGGCTCCATCACCGCCGGCGCGCGGCGTACGCACATGACGCTGGCGTCGGCCAGCGAGCGCATCCGCGGCATGGAGGAAACGCTGGGCGTGCCGCTGCTGCTGCGCGAACACCGCGGCGTGCTGGCCACGCCGGCGGGCCGCACGCTGGCGCATCACGCGCGCCTGGTCCTGGCGCAGATGGACCGCATGCGCGGCGAACTGGATCATTACGGCCAGGGGCTCAGGGGCCACGTGCGCGTGCTGTGCAACACCACCGCGCTGAGCGAATACCTGCCGGCGGTGCTGGGCGACTTCCTCAAGGATCACCCGCGCGTGTCGGTCGACCTCGAAGAACGTCTCAGCTACGAAATCGCCGATGCCCTGCGCGCCGGCACCTGCGACATCGGCGTGCTGGCCGATTCGACCGATCTGCATGGCCTGCACGTGCGGCGTTTTCGCCATGATCCGCTGGCGCTGGTGGTGCCGCCGGACCATCCCCTGGCGGGGCGCCAGACCGCGCTGCTGGCCGACGTGGCGGACGAGGAATTCGTCGGCCTGGTGGAAGGCAGCGCGCTGCAGGAGCACATCGCGCATCATGCGCGCCGCGGTGGCAAGGTGCTGTCGTACCGCGTGCGCCTGCGCAGCTTCGACGCGGTCTGCCGACTGGTGGGACAGGGGGTGGGCATCGCCATCATGCCGCGGGTCGCCGCCGTGCGCCATGGCCGCGCCGCCGGCGTGCGGCGGGTGGCGCTGGTGGATGACTGGGCGGTGCGCGACCTGGTGCTGTGCGTGCGCGGCGAGCTGCCGGCCTATGCCCAGCAACTGGTGGCCTACGCGCTGCGCGATGCGCCTCGCGCCCGAGGGCGGGCCGAGCCCGTTCCCGGTGCGGACAGGGGCTAGCTGGCGCGGCTCAACGCCCCGCCAGGCGCGACTCGCGCAAGTGGCCGCGCTCGAACCAGGACCCCGACGCCACGGCGGCCAGGATCACCAGGCCGTACAGGACCATGGCCAGCGCGGCGACCGCGAAGAACCAGGCCAGCGAACCGGTCAGGCGCAGCACCGCGCCGCCCGCGCCGATGGCGATGGCCAGGCGCAGGACGCCGGCCCACAGCGGCCACTTCAAGCGCCCCGCGCCCTGCGAGGCGAAGTACATCGAGAAGCCCAGCGCGAAAAAGCCGTACACCGGCCCGACGATGCGCAGATAGGCGGCGCCCGCTTCCAGCATGTGGTCCTCGGCGCCGAACAGGCGCAGCCAGGCTTCGGGAAGCAGCGCGGCCGCCAGGCCGATGACCTCGGCCAGCGCGAACGCCATGGCGCCGCCGGTCAGCGCGATGCGCAGCGCCCGTTCGGGCTGGCCGGCGCCGATGTTGGCGCCGACCATCGCCACCATCGGCGCGCCGAGCCCGAACGCCAGCGGGATCATC
This sequence comes from Achromobacter ruhlandii, assembly GCF_002082135.1. Taxonomy (NCBI): domain Bacteria; kingdom Pseudomonadati; phylum Pseudomonadota; class Betaproteobacteria; order Burkholderiales; family Alcaligenaceae; genus Achromobacter; species Achromobacter ruhlandii. The sequence goes on along the minus strand of NZ_CP017433.1, from coordinate 4,579,667 downwards.
AGGTATTCCAGCCGCACCGCGATGCCGTAGCCGGCCACTGCGGCGGTGCCGGCGTAGGCGCCCACCAGCGCCACCGTCAACGCCACCAGGCCGTTGGTCAGCAAGGGATTGAGCGTGGCCAGCGCGCCGACCCGCAGGATGCTGCGCATCAGGCTCAGGTGCAGGCGGCTGCGGGTCAGGCGCGCGGCATTGCGCCCGCTCAGGCAATAGCCGCCCAGCAGCAGCGTGCCTGCCGCGTAGTAACAGACCAGCGCCCAGCCGCCGCCCGCCACGCCCAGCGCCGGGAACGGGCCCCAGCCGAAGATCAGGCAGGGCGACAGCGGCACCAGCAATAGCGCGCCGCCGCAGATCACCGCGCCCGGCACCAGCATGTTGCCGGTGCCGCGGATGACGCTGGCGAAGGCGTTCATCAGCCACATCAGCACGATGCCGCCGAAGATGACATTGGAATAGGCCAGCGCCGCGTCCAGCGTCGCGCCGTCGGCGCCCAGGGCGCGATACAGCCGTGGACCGCAGGCCAGCAGCAGCACGCAGAACGCCAGGCCCAGCGCGGCGTTCAGGACCACCGCGTGCAGCACCAACTGGTCGGCCTCCCGCTGCCGTCCCGCGCCCAGCGCGCGCGCCACCGCCGCCGAGATGCCGCCGCCCATCGCGCCCTGCGACATGTTCTGCATCAGCATCAGCACCGGCACCACCAGCGCCACCCCGGCCAGCACCGGCGTGCCCAGGCGCGCCAGGAACCAGGTTTCGATCAGGCCGGTGGCGGACTGCGCCAGCATCATCAGGATATTGGGCCACGCCAGCCGCGCCAGCGTGGGGGCGATCGGCGCGTGCAGCATCGCCTGCAGGCGCGCGTTGGCGGGGCGGGGCGTGGCGGCGGCGCGGGTGGCTGACATGGTCGGGGAAGCCAGAGGGAAGGGTGCGGAAAATTTACGTGCATATGCCAATAAATGTCAAGAATGCGCTAGACTCCGCTCTGGCGCGGCAGTAGCGTTATGAACTTGCCGTGCTCCCTGAACCCATCATGTCCGACGCCGATTCCTCCGCCATCCCCCCGGACCCGCTGATCTGCAACGGCGCCGCCTTGCGCAAGGCCACCCGGCGCGTCTCGCAGCTCTACGACACCGTGCTCGCGCCCTGCGGGCTGAAGGTGTCGCAGCATTCGATCCTGGTGCACATCGCGCGCGCCGGCACGCCGTCCATGACCGACCTGGCGCGCGCCATGGTGCTGGACCGTTCCGCCCTGGCGCACAACCTCAAGCCGCTCGAGCGCGACGGCTACGTGCGCATGGCGCGCGATGAGCGCGATGGCCGCAGCCGCCGCGTGGCCCTGACCGATGCCGGCCGCGCCAAGCTGGCCGAGTCCAAGCGGCTGTGGAAAGACGCGCAGCGCCGCTTCGAGGCGGCCTATGGCGCCGAGCGCGCCGCCGCCTTGCGGCAGTCGCTGGCGGATATCTTCTCCGACGATTTCGCGCTGGCGTTCAGCCGCGGTTGAGCGCCAGCGCCCCGGGGGCGTCCGCGTTCCGCCCGCGACGCCCTGGGCTCAATCCCTGGCCACCTCGAAGTCCGGCGCCCGCGCCGTCAGCAGCGCGTGCCGCGCCGGGGCCTGCCACACTTCGGCCAGGGCCGCGCGCAGCGCCTCGGTCAGCCGCGCGATGTCGCGCGCGGCGTCGGCATGCAAGGCCTCGGCCACGATCAGCACCTCGCGCGTGCCGTCGTGCACCGCCGACAGGCCGCTCTGGCGATTGGTCCAGCGGCGCGCATGCGCGCGGCCCTCGGGATCGGCATAGATGACTTCCCCCGGCTCGGGATGTTCGGTATCGCCGCCGAACGTGAGATAGCGCTCGGTGCCGTCGGCGTGGCGCACTTCCAGCGCCGATCCCAGGCGCTGCGCGTCCAGCGCCGCGACGGGAATCGCGTAGGCCATGGAGGCCGCATTGCACAGTTCGACCAGCGGATGCAGCGGCGGCATCGCCCCCTCCTTGCGCAGACGACGCAGCAGGGCCTCCGAAGCGCAGCGGTATTGCGTGGGCTTGACGCCCATGCTGGCGAACGCGCGGCGCCAGGCCTGGATCTCCGGCAGGTCGGATTCGCTGGCGCTGTCCAGGCGCAGGCGCGCCTGCCGCAGGAACGGCTCGGCCTGCGCCTCGACCCGCGCCTGCCGATGAATACCGCGCACATGCAGGGCCCCGACGGCCAGCTGGGGATAATCGCGCCAGATGGCGCTCGCGTGACGAAACAGCATGGCTTACCTCGTAATGGAGGCCGGCTTGCGGGTCCGGCCCAGGATCAGGACGGCGCCCAGCACGCAGGCCATGCCCGCGAGTTGGTGGCGCGACAGCGATTCATCCAGCAGCAGGGCCGCCAGCAGCACGGCCGAGACCGGCGCGATGGCGGTGAACAGGGCGGCTTCCGTGCCGGCAACACGCTGTGCGCCGGCGTACCACAGCACGAAGCCGGCCACGGTCGGCACCAGCGCGTAATAGGCTACCGCCAGCAGCGCCTTGGTGGAAAGCGCCAGCGTCCACGGCGCCTCCATCAGGCTGGCCGGCAGGCACACGGCCAGGCCCAGCGCGCACATCGCCGTCGATAACGCCAGGGGCGGCAGCGGCACGCGCAGCCGCTTCTGCAGCAGGATGAACAATCCCTCGCACACCACCGCGCCCAGTACCAGCGCATTGCCGATCCACGAGCCGGCGTCCGGCGCCGCGGGGCCGGGCGTCATCAGCCATACGCCCGCCGCCGCCGTGGCGATGGCCAGCAGCGTGGCCTTGCCCGGCCGCTCGCCCAGCAGCGCGATGGCGATGGCGGCCGACACCAGCGGCAGGGTGCCCAGGATCACCCCGCCATCCACCGCCGAGGTCCGCCCAAGTCCGCCGATCAGCAGCGTGGTGTAGCCCACGCTGCCGGCGATGGCCTGCGCCGCCAGCAGCAGCCAGTCGCGACCGCCCAGGCGCGGCAAGCGCGTGCCGGTCAGCCACCCCAGCAGCGCGAAGCAAGGTAGCGCCAGCGCGAAACGCAGCGCGGTGGCGGTAAAGGGCGGCAGCCCCGCCGCGATGATCTTGCTGGCGACGACGGTGCTGCCCACCAGCGCCATGGCGGCGGCCAGGCAGGCATACCCTTGGGTTCGGTTCATGGAAAACGGCCGGAATCAGGACAAGGCCGCAGCGTAGGCGCGGGCGGGGCCCGGCGTCTTGAACGAAATTGCGGCGGATCAGCCGGTCGCGCCGTCAGCGCGTGGCGGCCTGGGCGTAGCGGCCGGGCGACACGCCATAGGCGCGCGAGAACAGCCGCGTCATGTGGCTCTGGTCCGCAAAGCCGGCGGCCGCGGCGGCGTCGGCCAGCGCCATGCCCTGGCGCAGCAGGCGGCGCGCCAGCAGCAGGCGGCGCTGCATCTGGTACGCATGCGGCGTCATGCCGGTGGCGCGGCTGAAGGCGCGCAGCACCTGGAAACGGCTCAGGCCGCTGGCCCCGGCCAGATCGGCCAGCGACAGCGCGGCGGCGGGCGCGTCGTCGATCAGACCGAGCGCGTGGCGGATGCCGGCGGGCACGCCGGGCCGAGGCGGGGGCGCCGCCTGGCGGCGGGCGCGCGCCAATACCCGCAGCAATAGCGTGTCGCGCGCCAGCGGTTCGCCGCCGGCAATCGCCAGCGCGTACAGCGACAACAGGTCGGCCGCCAGCATGGGCGCGTCCATCACCGGATATTCGAACTCGAAGCTGGCGCCGCCCGGCAGCGTCTCGGCGCTGTCGGCCACCACCGCCGCATCCAGGTACAGCATCTGCCAGGCGCGCTCGCCGCCGACCGGGGCGCCGTCATGTACTTCGCCGGGATTGACGGTGATCACCTGGCCCGGCCCCGCCTCGACCTGGCCGCGGCCGCTGTGCGACAGTTGCCCGCCCTGGCGCATCACGCCGATGCCGAACTGTTCGTGCGTGTGACGCGCAAACGCCCGCGCGCTGCGCGCGGCCACCGCCTGCACCCCGGGCAGGGCGCTGCGATGCATGACGAACTGGTTGGCGCGCATGGGCGGGCTCCGTGGTGTGCCGAAACGGGCGCGGGCGGCCTCAGACCCGGCCGTGGCGGCTGAATACGTCGCGCAAGGCCGCCGCGAACAGGGCGTCGACATTGCGCCGCAAGCCGTCGGCACGGGTGAACAGCGAAATCGGCGGCAAGGTCCAGTCGAAAGAATACGGCACGATCGCCGCGCCGGCGATACGCACCAGCTCGTCGGCGATGTCGGCCGGCAGGATCGACACGGCGCGGTCGCTGGCCACGATCATCTCGCCGATCAGTTTGGATGAATCGCTCTGCACCGAGGGCGTCGGCGGCGCCAGGCCGGCGCGCAGGAAGATGTCGGCCACCTGCTCGCGGATCGGGCTGTCCGGCGTGCCCAGGATCCAGTCCAGGTCGGCCAGCATGTTCCACTCCAGCCGCGCGCGGCCCAGCCGCGCCGCCAGGCGGCGGCTGGCGATCAGGCGCGGCGGCTGGTGATACAGCACTTCGAAGTCGATCTGGCCCAGGTCCACCGACGGCGTGGCCCAGCCCACCACCACGTCCAGCGTGTGGTCGCGCAACTGGCGCAGCAGGGCCGGGCCCTGGCCCTCATGGATGGTGGCGGTGATGCCGCGTCCTTGGGGCATGGTGCGGGCGATGGCGGCCGACAGCAATTGGCCCGAGACGAACGGGATCACGCCGATGTGCAGATGGGCGGCCTGGCCGGCGGCCACGGCCTCCATTTCCTGCACCAGGTGGCCCAGGTCGTGCACCAGCGCGCGGGCCCGCGCCAGCACCACGGCGCCCAGGGGGGTGGGGGTCATGCCGCGCACGGAGCGTTCGAACAGCGGCACGTCGAACATGCTTTCCAGTTCGGCCAGCGCATTGGTCACGGCCGGCTGGCTGGTGGCCATGTGCTCGGCCACCCGGGTCAGGGAGCCGTGCTGCTCGATCTGCAGCAGCAGCATCAGATGCCGCATCTTGAGCCGCGAGGTCAGTTTCCGGAGCACCTCGTCCGGCGAAAACGGTGTCATAGACAAGGCATAAGAAAAAGGTGATGTGATAATATTAAATCCGAATGAACACCTTATGCCTGCCGCCCTAGAATTTTTCCTGTTCAAGACTAGGAGGCGCCGCCCCATGAATTCGCAAGCAGACCGCCAGGCCGCTCTGGATTACCACGAGTTTCCCACCCCGGGAAAGATCTCCGTCGTGGCGTCCAAGCCGCTTACCAACCAGCGTGACCTGGCCCTGGCGTACTCGCCCGGCGTGGCGGCGGCCTGCGAAGAAATCGTGACGGATCCGGCCAATGTGTTCCGCTACACCGGCCGCGGCAACCTGGTGGGGGTGATCTCCAACGGCACCGCGGTGCTGGGCCTGGGCAACATCGGCGCGCTGGCCTCCAAGCCGGTGATGGAAGGCAAGGCGGTGCTGTTCAAGAAGTTCGCCGGCCTGGACGTGTTCGACATCGAGATCAACGAAACCGATCCGGACAAGCTGGTCGAGATCATCGCCGGCCTGGAGCCGACCTTCGGCGGCATCAACCTCGAAGACATCAAGGCGCCGGAATGCTTCACGGTCGAGCGCAAGCTGCGCGAGCGCATGAAGATCCCCGTCTTCCATGACGACCAGCACGGCACCGCCATCACCGTTTCCGCCGCCTTCATCAACGGCCTGAAGGTCGTGGGCAAGCAGATCGACAAGGTCAAGGTCGTCACGTCCGGCGCCGGCGCGGCCGCGCTGGCCTGTCTGGACCTGATGGTGGACCTGGGCCTGCCGCTGGAAAACATCTGGGTCACCGACATCGAGGGCGTGGTGTACGAGGGCCGCACCGTGCTGATGGATCCGGACAAGGCGCGCTTCACGCAGAAGACCGACGCCCGCGAGCTGGCCGAAGTCATCGAGGGCGCGGACGTGTTCCTGGGCCTGTCGGCCGGCGGCGTGCTCAAGCCCGAGATGGTGGCCAAGATGGGCCCGCGCCCGCTGATCCTGGCGCTGGCCAACCCCACCCCGGAAATCCTGCCGGAAGTGGCGCACGGCGTGCGCGACGACGTCGTCATGGCAACCGGCCGTTCGGACTACCCGAACCAGGTCAACAACGTGCTGTGCTTCCCGTACATCTTCCGCGGCGCGCTGGATGTGGGCGCCACCACCATCACGCGTGAAATGGAAAAGGCGGCGGTCTACGCCATCGCCGAACTGGCCGAGGAAGAGCAGAACGAAGTGGTGGCCGCCGCCTATGGCACCTACGACATTTCGTTCGGTCCCGAGTACCTGATTCCCAAGCCGTTCGATCCGCGCCTGATCGTGCGCATCGCGCCGGCGGTGGCCAAGGCCGCCATGGAAGGCGGCGTGGCCACGCGCCCGCTGGCCGACCTGGAAGCCTACGAAGAGCAGCTGCAGCAGTTCGTCTACCACTCCGGCGCCTTCATGAAGCCGCTGTTCTCGGCGGCCAAGCGCATCGTGCGCAACGGCGGCAAGTCGCGCATCGTCTTCACCGAGGGCGAGGACGAACGCGTGCTGCGCGCGGTGCAGGTCATCGTCGACGAAGGCGTGGCGCGCCCGATCCTGGTGGGCCGTCCCGCCGTGCTGCTGTCGCGCATCGAGAAATTCGGCCTGCGCCTGCGTCTGGGCGAGGATGTCGAAGTCACCAACCCGGAATACGACGAGCGCTTCCACCAGTACTGGACCACCTACTGGGAACTGATGTGCCGCCGCGGCATCACCAAGGAAATGGCGCGCGTGGAAATGCGCCGCCGCCTGACCCTGATCGGCGCGATGATGGTGCACCTGGGCGATGCCGACGGCATGGTCTGCGGCACGGTCGGCGCCTATCACGATCACCTGCGCTTCATCGACGAAGTGATCGGTCGCCGCCCGGGCGCCAACGTCTACGCCGCCATGAACATCCTGCTGCTCAACGAGCGCACGGTGGTGCTGGTGGACACGCACGTCAACGATGAGCCGACGGCCGAGCAGATCGCCGAGTTCACCATCGCCGCCGCCCGCGAAGTGGGCCGCATGTTCCTGGCGCCCAAGGTGGCGCTGCTGTCGCGCTCGAATTTCGGTTCGGGCAGCTCGGCCTCGGGCGCCAAGATGCGCCGCGCGCTGGAACTGGTGCGCGAAGCCGCGCCGGAACTGGAGATCGACGGCGAGATGCATGGCGACTGCGCGCTGGACGAGGCGCTGCGCCTGCGCATCCTGCCGTCCTCGACGCTCAAGGGCGAGGCCAATCTGCTGGTGTGTCCGAACGTGGATGCCGGCAATATCGCCTACAACCTGCTCAAGACGGCGGCCGGCGGCAACGTCGCGGTAGGCCCGATCCTGCTGGGCGCCAACGCGCCGGTGCACATCCTGACCTCCAGCTCGACCGTGCGCCGCATCATCAACATGACGGCCCTGACGGTGCTGGACGCCAACCGCGTCGAAGGCTGATCGCCACGCGGGCGCGCCCGGCCGCAAGGTAAAACGCCCGCGTCATCGCATGATGACGCGGGCGTTTTTTTATTGGCGGACCGCCTCGGGATGACGGGGCCCCTGAACGGGCCCCCAGCCGAAGGCACGGCGCGATGAAAGGGCTCTTGGCGCCGGCAAAGCCGGCCCCGGACTTAGTTGGCGCTGGCCTTCCAGGTGCCGTCGGGCTGCTTGTAGAACCAGAACTTCCAGGTTTCGGTGGTGCTGGTGCGCGCGAAATCGCCTTCCAGCAGGCGGCAGGTACGGTCGCCCGACGTGCTGGTCTGCAGCGGCGTGATCTTGGCCGTGATCGGCGCGGCCTTGCGCTTGGGCGTGCTGGACCAGTTGACGCTCTGGCCGTCGGCGGCGTTGTTCAGCGCTTCGGCCACCGCTTGGTGGAAGGCCGGCTTGTCCGCCTTGGAAATCTGGGTGATGAGGGCATTGTTCAGCATGACGGCGGGCGCCGCCAGGACCGGTCCGGACGCGACGCCGGCGGCGAGTGCGAAAGCGATGAGACGGATGGTTTTCATTGCGGGCTCCCTCGTTGTTGTCAAGGCTGCGTGGGCAACCTATTGATGGCTAGATGCGATGGTACGCGAAGCGCCCGCGTCTTGTCTCGGACCGTTTCCGGCCCGCGCCGGTCGGCTTGCGCGGACGCAAAAAAATGCCGCCCGGCAGGGGCGGCCAAGGTACAACAAGGGGAGGGGTAAATCGTCAGGCCGTGCTCAGTTGACGCGGTGGTAGGCGCCCGAGAACGGCAGGTCGTTAGGTTCGACGTTCGAGACCTGGCCGGCGGCCTTGGCGGTGGCCAGTTCGGCCTGCACTTGCGCGCGCGTCACGCCGGATTGGGGAGCGCCATACACACCCTGGAACGGCATGTCGTTGGGCTCGACATTCGAGACCTGGCCGGCGGCCTTGGCGGCGGCCAGCTCGGCCTGCACCTGGGCGCGGGTCGGGCCTTCATACGGGGTGCCGTAAACGCCTTGGAAAGGCACGTTGTTCGGTTCGATGTTCTGTCCGGCGTAGGCGCCAGCGCTCAGGGCGGCCAGGGACAGCAGCAGGGCAGAGGCAAGGGTCTTTTTCATGGTGAATCTCCGATTTCAGAAGCCTGGGAGCGAATCCGGCGGCCCATCCGTCGTGGTTCGTTGTTGTTTCCCGATGGCTCCATAGTGCGCCGGATATCACTAGGGATAAACCCGTATATCGGTAAAAGATTTTTCCATAAATGGAATGAATAAGTAATTTCGAGCAATTATTCGCCATCAATGGCAACGATAGCCGGCGCAACCCCTCGCTGGGGCGCGGCGTGTAGCAGGGGGATTGGCACGGCCGTCGTGGCGATGCCACGAAGCCCGCAACAGGCGGCAGGCGACCCGGGCTGGCCGGGCGAGTTGTGGCGGGCGGTGGGGCAGACGGGAGCGACCGGGCGCCCTGGAGCGGCCGGGGTCAGTAGTGCGGCGGCAGTTCGTCGCGCAGGCTGCGGAACGGCGCCGCGCCCTCGGGCGCCTGCTGGCGCAGGTCGGCCACTTCGCGTTGCAGGCGGTCGATCTGCTGCTGCTGGCGCACGATGATCTGGTTCAGCTGTTCCAGCAGGTCGTCGGCGAAACTGGCCTTGACTTCCAGGTCCAGCAGCCGGCGTTCGATGTCTTGCGGATTTTCCATGGCGCTATTAGAACCCATTCCCCGCGCCGGCCCGCCGCGCCCCGGCTGTATCGACATTGTCCGCATCCTGTGCGAGGCTCGGGGCATGCTCATTGCGCGGGGTTTTCGATTGGCGAAGCAACGACGCCGGCCCGGCGGCCTGGCCAGCTCCTTCCTGCATGGCCTGCTCGGCATGGCGCCAGCCGTGACGGCGCTCGCCCAATCGCAGACGCCGCAGCAGCTGGCGCCGGTTGCGGTATCCGGCACGCGGATCGGCACGCCGCCGCTGGAAACCCCGGCTTCGGTCGACATCGTGGAGGGCGCGGCGATGCGGCGCGGCCAGCCGGGCATCAACTTGTCCGAAGGCCTGGCGGGCGTGCCGGGCCTGCAGATCCAGAACCGCCAGAACTACGCGCAGGACCTGCAGATATCCAGCCGCGGCTTTGGCGCGCGTTCCACCTTCGGCGTGCGCGGGGTGCGCCTGTACGTGGATGGCATCCCGGCAACCATGCCGGACGGCCAGGGCCAGACCTCGAACATCGACATCGGCTCGCTCGACCGGGTGGAGGTGCTGCGCGGACCGTTCTCGGCGCTGTACGGCAACTCTTCGGGCGGGGTGATCCTGGCCTACACCGAAGACGGCGCCGTGCCGCCCGAAATCGGCGTCTCGGCCTGGGCCGGCCCCGATCGCACCTGGCGCTATGGCGCCAAGGCCTCCGGCACGTCCGGCGACATGGATTACGTGCTCGACCTGTCGCGCATGACCACCGACGGCTATCGCGACCACAGCGCCGCGCGCAAGAACCTGGGCAACGCCAAGCTGGGCGTGCAACTGGACGACGCCAGCCGCCTGACGATCGTGGCCAACAGCGTCGACCTGACGGCCCAGGATCCGCTCGGCCTGACGTACGCGCAGTTCCAGGACGCGCCGCGTAGCGCCGAGCTGGCGGCCCAGTACGACACGCGCAAGACCGTGCGCCAGACCCAGGGCGGGCTGGTCTACGAACGCCACGTCGACGGCGCCAACACGCTGCGTCTGATGCTGTACTACGGCCAGCGCGACACCACGCAGTTCCAGGCCATCCCGCCCGCGGCGCAGGCGGCGCCGACGCAGGCGGGCGGGGTGATCGACCTGCGCCGCCGCTATGGCGGGGCCGACCTGCGCTGGACCTCGGAACTGGGGCCGGCGGCGCGGCCGCTGACGCTGGTCGGCGGCTTCTCGTATGACACCCTGCGCGAGAACCGCCAGGGCTACCGGAACTACGTGGGCGACGGCGCCAGCCGCCAGCTTGGCGTGCGAGGCGCATTGCGGCGCGATGAAACCAACACGGTCTACAACGCCGACCCCTATCTGCAGGCGTCCTGGCGCGCGGCGCCGCGCTGGACGCTGGATGCCGGCGTGCGCTACAGCACGGTGGCGTTCCGCTCGCGCGATCATTACCTCGCGCCGGGCAATGGCGATGACAGCGGCAGCGCGCGCTATCGCCGCGCGCTGCCGGTGGCCGCGGTGCGCTACCAGGCCGATCCGCGGACCTCGCTGTACGCCTCGTATGGGCGCGGCTTCGAGACCCCGACGCTCAATGAGCTGTCGTACCGGCCCGGCGGCCAGCCGGGCCTGAATTTCGCGCTGGCGCCAGCGCTCGGCACCCACGTCGAGGTCGGCGCCAAGACCGATCTGGCGGGCGGCCAACTGACCGCGGCCGTGTTCCGCGTGTCCACCGATGATGAAATCGTCGCGGCCGGCAGCACGGGCGGCCGCGCCACCTTCCGCAACGCCGGACGCACGCGCCGCGACGGCGTGGAACTGGGCTGGTCCAACCGCTTTGCCGGCCACTGGCGGGCGCAACTGGCCTACACCTGGCTCGATGCCCGCTACCGCGACGATGGCGGCGGCGCCATCCGCGCCGGCAACCGGATTCCCGGCATTGCCGGGCAGTCGGCCTATGCCTCGCTGGCCTGGACGCCGCCGCAGGGCTGGCAGGCCGGCATCGAGGCCCGCTACCTGAGCCGCCTGTACGCCGACGACGCCAACGACGCGGCCGCGCCGGGCTATGTGGTGGCGGCGCTGTCCACGGGCTACGTGAAGCAGGTGGGGCCGTGGGCATTGAGCGCCTACGCGCGGATCGACAACCTGTTCGACCGGCGCTATGCCGGGTCGGTCATCGTCAACGAGAGCAATGGCCGCTACTACGAGCCGGCGCCGGGACGCGGCGTTGGCCTGGGGGTGGGGGCAACGTATCGCTTCTGAAAGCCGGGACGCCGCGGGCTGGCCACGGACCTGCATCGCCTGAAATGTCAGACCATGCCCGCATCGACGCCGCGATCGCCACAGATAGAATCCGTAGGTCATTTTGGATAGGCGGAGTCGTGGATCATGCAATGGCGGCAAGGGGCCAGACGAGCGCTGGCGCGGGTATTGATGGCGATCGCGTTGATGCCGGCGTTCGCCTACGGCCAGGCAACCCCTGCCAACGGCTGCTTTTCGTCGGCGGGCGCCAACGCGGTCCGATTGGAAATTCCGCCGGCGGTCACGTTCGATCTGGACAGGCAGTTGATCAACGGCGAATGGCTCTACCGAAGCCGCGTCTACGAATTCAACTATCGCTGCGTCCGGAACCGGGCAGGCCTGGCCCAGGTGGGGTTGCGGACGCTGGCCGACTTCAGCTTGATCAGGCGAGCGCTGCGAGACACTGGCGTCCGACTGGACCTCATCATCAACGGCGACGTCAACAGATTCTGGAATCCCGACCCGTTCATCCTGGGCGGCAATGAAGACTATTTCTTTGGCGACCCGTATGCCGCAGATACCGGCGAGCGCACCCTTACTGTCTCGATGCTGCTGATCGTGGATAGGCAGGTCACCAGCCCGTTGCGCGTCTTCATGCCGTCGAGCACCGCCTTCAAACTGGTCAACGATCCTTGGGGCGTCGCTGATCCGGGGATCTTTATCACGACTTCTTCGACACGTTTCCAATATGTGCCGCGGTGCATTGGCGAGCTCGCCGTGGACAGCGTCGTGCCATTCGATACGGTGCTCAACACCGCTACCTACAATGGCAAGCTGCCGCAGGCCAAACCCTTCCAGGTGATCACGCGTGTCAACCCGGCATGTCCCAACCTCGATCCATTGATCAGGCCAGAGGGCGCCAATGCAAACGATGTTTTCCACCTGCCTTTGGCGGTGTCGTTCGAGCCGCAGGGCGGCGAACGCATGGATTCCATGCAGCAGACGGTTTTCCTGAAGAATGCCGATGGCAAGGAAAACGGGTTGAAGCTGCGTATCACCAATGCCGCCGGCAATAATGTCCAGTTCGGCGCGCTGTTCGTCGATCGGCTGGGCATGCCTATCTCCCTGTCGGTGAACAACATCGCCACGCCGCTGTTGAACACGACCTCGGTCACGCAGGCGTACACCGCACACCTGGAGCGCGAACCCGCGATCGGACTGTCGATGGGCAAATACAACACCCAGGTGCTGGTCAAGGCAAGTTGGTACTGACCCGGCTGGCCTTCAACGAGAGCAATGGCCGCTACGACGAGCCGGCGTCGGCACGGGCCGCGGCCTGTGACTTGGGTGACTTATCACTAGTGATGCCGCGAGCGGGCGTCAGACGTCACGACTCGCGCTCAATGCCAAAAAAGTCGGACGGTTTGCCGAGGCAGCAATCGGGGGTTGATCGATAGAATTGTTTTTTTGGATCAGCTGGGAGCATTCACCGTGGCGGCAAAAAATGGGCGGATCCGCGCCTGGCTTGTAGGCGTACTCACCGCCTTTCTACTCTTGCCCGGGGTCGGTCACACGCAAGCCGCGGGGCGTGGATGCAGGTTGCTCGATGGCGGCAACATCGTAACGTTCAACCTGCCGCCCTCGATCAGTTTCGGGCTCGACCAACAGTTCATTCCGGGCTTTCCCATTTACATCAGCAGTCCCTATGAATTCAGGTACCGCTGCACCAACATTCCCAACTTAAGGCGGCAGGCGGCCATTTCGATCCTGGGCGATTTCGGCCCGGTCCTGCAGGCCTTGCGAAATGCATCGTTGAGGCTGACGATCGTCTATGACAATATCGAAAAGGGGCAGTGGAGTCCGGATCCCGCGGCGCCAACCTTTGCGCCTTATTTCAGCGTCGATACCCCCTATGAGGGCGACTCAGGGGAGCGCCTTGGGCGCATCTTCCTGCTCCTGTACGCTGAAAGCCGCGTGACCAGGCCCTTGCGCGTGTTCTTGCCGCCCTCGTTCGCGTTCAAATTGATTGCCGACGAAACTGCCGGGGGCGATCCGGGCATCTTCCTCAATTCCAGCGCCTCGCGCTTCCAGTTCATCCCCTCCTGCGTAGGCTCGGTCAACGTCGACAACACGGTCACCTTCGACACCGTGCTGACCACGGCCAATTACAACGGCAAGTTGCCGCAGGCCAAGCCGTTCAATGTGACGACCCGCATGAATAGTCCCGCCTGCCCGGGACTGGAGGGGTTGACCAGCCCGCCGTCCACCAACAACCCCCTGGACGAGTTGTATCTACGCACGGCAGTGGCGTTCTTGCCACAAAGCGGTGAGCGTACCGATCTTCTGGATCAGACGATCTATCTGAAGAATGCCGACGGCCAGGAAAACGGCCTGAAGCTGACCATCACCAATGAGGCCAATCAGACGGTTACGCTTGGTGCGCTTCCTGCCGATGACCACGGCACATTCCCCTCCCGCTACAACGGCAATCTTGGAGGGCTCCTGCATGGCACCACGTTGTCGCAGACGCAGACGTATACCGCGCACCTGGAGCGGACCACCGCCGAATTGAAAACCGGCAAGTTCAGCACCCAGGTGCTGGTCAAGGTGACCTGGTTCTGATCGGTCGCGCGCGAAGATTGCCTGACGCGGCGAGGTTCGGCTCAGGACGTGGTGCCCGTGTCATAGCAGCGCCCATGATCCTCGCAGTCCGCGCAGCCGGGCGCGGCGGCCACGGGCAGGTCGGCATGCTCAAACGCGGCATAGGCCAGGAATTTCTTCCACCGCAGGTTTTGCGTATTGCGCGCCACCAGGCCGGGGTAGTGGCGGGTCAGCAGCGCGGTGACGTCCTCGCGGCCGCCCAGCCCCAGGTCGCGCCACAGGTGGTCCGGGCGCAGGCAGGCGTGCGCCAGCACGCTGGTGACCCAGGGCGTGGTCGCGCCCGGTCCGCTGCAGGCGTCGAGCAGCACGCGCAGCAGGCGCGTGAAATCCGGCCGCGGGTTGGCCAGGCCGCGCGCCCCGTAGGCGAGCAATTGCGCCCGCAGGGCGGCAAGCGTCGCGCTTGAGCCCGCCTGCGCGTCGGGAAACAGGCTGGCGAGCACCCCGGCCAATTCGGCGGGAGCCAGGCCGGTTCGGGCCAGGTCGCCGTGCGCCAGGCTCTTGCCGATCACCGTGGCGAAAAAGCGCGCATCGGGATGATCGGGCGGCGCATGCGCCAACAGCGCACAGGCCAGGGCATCGATATCCCGGGCGGTGGGGGCGGCGATCAGGACGGCATCCATGGGCGGCTCGCGGTGCTAAGGTGAAAAATTCGTTATGAGCCGAAATATATAACGAATGGGGAAGAGAGGCGTCTGCGCCGCGTCAAACCTGCCGGGATCAAGGGCGCGGCCGTGCGCGGAAAGTGGGATGCGTCCGGGCGGCGTCAGGCCAGCCCGGGCCAGCTCGCCAGTGCCACGCCCGCCGCCAACAGCAGGCACAGCGGCGAATAGAAGCGGGTATCCAGGCGGGCGAAGGGGTCTTCGCCCTTGCGCTTGAAGAAACCGACGTAGCGAAAATCGCCGATGGCGCGCGCCAGCAGGCCCAGCGCCACGGCCATGCCCAGCCAGGGCAGCCAGCGCAGGGGCGGCGCGGTCACCAGGCCGCCATTGGCGGCCGTGATCCAGGCGCAGCCGATCAGCGCCGCGGCCACGGCCAGCGTGCCCAGCGGCGACGGCCGGAACAGCGGTTGGCCGTCCTGGATCGGCAGCGCCGCCCGGTGCGCCAGCCGCCCGCCGGCTGCCCAGTAGGCGTGCCACAGTCCGAGCACCACGAAGACGATGGCCGTGACGGCGGCGGCGATGGCTTGCATGCGGATTCCCGGGGGGCGATTCTGCGATGGCGCGAGTATGCCAAAGAAAGCAGCGCCGCGCTTCGCCAGGCCGCGGCCACGGCAGGGCGCAAAAAAAGCCGCCCCGGTAGCGTGACGGCCTTCCAAAAAAACAGGCGCCTCGCGGCGCCTGTGTGTCGTCATTGGATGACGGGTCTTACATGGCGTGGCCCATGTTGACGTTCATGTTGTACAGCACCCAGGCCGAACCACCGACGATGATGGCGATGATCATCACGGTGAAGACGAACGTGGCCAGGTTGTCGCGGGCCGATTTCGAAGCGCCCATGTGCAGGAAGTACACCAGCTGCACCAGCAACTGGAGCACGCACAGCGCCACCACGCCGATGATGGTGATGGTGTGGGACAGCGCGCCGCTCATCACCAGGCCGAACGAGCCGAAGGTGAGCAGGAGCGAGAGCACGAAACCGATGATGTAGGACTTCAGGCTGCCGTGGTCGGCGGCGTGATCGTCGTGGCCGTGTGCGGCCGCAGCGGAGTGCGACATCAGAGGGCTCCCAGAAGATAGACGAAGGTGAAGACGCAGATCCAGACGATGTCCAGGAAGTGCCAGAACAGGCTCAGGCACGCCAGGCGACGCTTGTTGATCGAGTCCAGGCCATGGCGGCGGATCATGTCGATCATGACGACGATCCAGATCAGGCCGAACGTCACGTGCAGGCCGTGCGTGCCGATCAGCGTGAAGAACGCCGACAGGTAGGCGCTGCGGCCGGGGCCCGCGCCTTCGGTGATCAGGTGATGGAATTCATAGACTTCCATCGCGATGAAGCCCGCGCCGAACAGGAACGTGACCATCAACCAGCCGATTGCGCGGCTCTTGTTGTTGGCGTGGACGTTCAGGTTGGCCATGCCGAAGGTGAAGCTCGAGAACAGCAGCAACAGGGTTTCGACCAGGACGAACTTCAGGTCGAACAGTTCCTTGCCGGTGGGGCCGCCCGCGGTGGCGTTGGCCAGCACCGCGAACGTCGCGAACAGCACCGAAAAGATCAGCAAGTCGCTCATGAGGTAGACCCAGAAACCGAAAACGGTCTTGGACCCATCGTCATGGTGCGCGTGATCGTCGTGACCCGCGTGGGGGTGAGTGGCTACGGCTTGAATCATGGCTCAGGCGGCCTTCTGCATTTTTTCAAAGTGGGCGTTTTCGATGCGTTCGACTTCCGCGGCCGGGACCCAGTAGTCGACGTCGCGGTCATAGGCGCGGACGATGAACGAACCGATCATGCCGACGAAACCGACGATCGACAGCCACCAGATGTGCCAGATCAGGGCAAAGCACATGACCAGGCCGAACGCGCCGATGAAGACGCCGGCGGCGGTGTTCTTCGGCATGTGGATGTCTTCGTACTTGGCCGGGCGCTTGTAGGCCTTGCCGTTCTGCTTGTCTTCCCAGAACTGGTCCAGTTCATCGACGTGAGGAACGTGGGCGAAGTTGTAGAAAGGCGCGGGCGACGAGATCGACCATTCCAGGGTGCGGCCATCCCAGGGATCGCCGGTGATGTCCTGGTTCTGCTTGCGCTGGCGCACGGACACGAACACTTGCTGCAGCAGGAACCAGATGCCCAGCATGATCAGCGCGGCGCCGGCCAGGGCGACCAGCAGGTAGGGCTGCCATTCGGGGTTGTCGTAGTGGTTCAGGCGACGCGTCATGCCCTTGAAGCCCAGGATGTACAGGGGCATGAAGGCCAGGAAGAAGCCGACGAACCAGCAGTAGAACGAGTAGCGGCCCAGGCGTTCGTTCAGCTTGAAGCCGAAAGCCTTGGGGAACCAGTAGGTCATGCCGGCGATGCAACCGAACACCACGCCACCGATGATGGTGTTGTGGAAGTGGGCGATCAGGAACAGGCTGTTGTGCAGCACGAACGACACGCCGGGGATGGCCAGCATCACGCCGGTCATGCCGCCGATGACGAACACCAGCATGAAGCCCAGCGTCCACAGCACCGGCGTGGTGATGCGCAGGCGGCCGCGGTAGATGGTGAACAGCCAGTTGAAGATCTTCGCGCCCGTCGGGATCGAGATGATCATCGTGGCGATGCCGAAGAACGCGTTGACGTTGGCCCCCGCGCCCATGGTGAAGAAGTGGTGCAGCCAGACCAGGAACGACAGCACGCCGATGGCGGCCGTGGCGTAGACCATGGACTTGTAGCCGAACAGGGTCTTGCGGGCGAACGTGGCGACCACTTCCGAGTACACGCCGAAGGCCGGCAGCACCAGGATGTAGACCTCGGGGTGGCCCCAGATCCAGATCAGGTTCACGTACATCATGACGTTGCCGCCCATGTCGTTCGTGAAGAAGTGCGTGCCCAGGTAGCGGTCCATCGTCAGCAGCGCCAGCGTGGCGGCCAGCACCGGGAAGGCGGCCACGATCAGGACGTTGGTGACCAGCGAGGTCCAGGTGAAGATCGGCATCTTCATCAGGGTCATGCCCGGCGCGCGCATGCGCAGGATGGTGACGATGAAGTTGATGCCGCTGAGTGTTGTTCCCAGCCCGGAGATCTGCAGCGCCCAGATGTAGTAATCCACCCCGACACTTGGGCTGTAGTCGAGCCCGGACAGCGGCGGATAGGCGAGCCAGCCGGTCGCGGCGAATTCACCGACGAACAGCGAGATCATCATCAGCGCGACGCCGGCGCCGAACAGCCAGAAGCTCAGCGAGTTCAGGAACGGGTAGGCCACGTCGCGGGCGCCGATCTGCAGCGGCACCACGATGTTCATCAGCCCGGTGATGAAGGGCATCGCCATGAAGAAAATCATGATGACGCCGTGGGCGGTGAAGATCTGGTCGTAGTGGTGCGGCGGCAGGAAGCCGGCGGAGTCGGCCGAGGCGACGGCCAACTGGGTACGCATCATGATGGCGTCGGCGAAGCCGCGCAGCAGCATGATCAGCGCGACGATGATGTACATCACGCCGATGCGCTTGTGGTCGACGGAGGTGAGCCATTCCGTCCAGAGGTACTTCCACTTGCGGAAGTAGGTGATGGCGCCGAAGACCGCTAGGCCTCCCAGGCACACGGCGGCCAGCGTGACCATGACGATGGGTTCATGGTACGGAATGGCCTCGAGGGTAAGTTTCCCGAGCATTATTGAGTCAATCCTGCGACAAGATTATTCGACGTGGGGGTGCACGTGGCGTCGTCGACGCCGGCCATCTTGGACATGGTGCTGCCCAGGATGTAGTCGAACATGGACGGCGGCACCGAGGCGTACTTGGCGACCGGGTTGTGTTCGCTGCGCTTGGTCAGTTCCTGGTACACCGCCGGGGTCAGCGCGGTGCCTGAAGCCTTGGCTTCCTTGACCCAGTTGTCGAAGCCTTCCTGCGACGTGGCGATGGCCTTGAAGCGCATGCCGGAGAAGCCGGCGCCGCTGTAGTTGGCCGAGATGCCGGCGTAGGTGCCGGGTTCGCGCGCGTTCAGGTGCAGCTTGGTCTCCATGCCGGCCATCGAGTAGATCTGGCTGCCCAGCTGGGGGATGAAGAACGAGTTCATGACCGAGGCCGAGGTGATCCGGAAATTGACCGGGACGTCGACCGGGAAGGCGATCTCGTTGACCGTGGCGATGTCGTACTCGGGGTAGATGAACAGCCACTTCCAATCCAGCGACACCACCTCGATGGTGACCGGCTTGTGCTCGGAGACGAGCGGCTTGTAGGGATCGAGCGCGTGCGTGGAGCGCCAGGTGATCACGGCGAGGATCGCCACGATGATACATGGCACGGTCCAGACCACGACTTCGATCGCCGTGGAGTGGGCCCACTTGGGCTGGTAGTCGGCTTTGGTATTGGATGCGCGGTATTTCCAGGCAAACGTCAGGATCATGATGATGACCGGGATCACCACCAGGAGCATCAGACCGGTTGCCGTGAACAGCAGGGTCTTTTCCTGAGCGCCAATGTCTCCCTTGGGGGAGAGGATTTCCATGTTGCAGCCGCCAAGCAGCATGACCGCGCCGACGCCAAAAATGCGCGTAAGGGTCGCAAGGAGGGGGTGTTTCACGTACAGCCTTGGATGGAAGGTGGGAAATGCTGCGGAGCAGCAGACTGGAATGCTGCTAGGCAGCAACGTCCATCCTATCGGTTTGACCTGGGTCAAGCGTGCGACGAATGGTCGCATTGCCCAGCCGGCTTTTGCCCCCAAGGCCCCTGCTTAAGGGTTTTCCCAGGCGGGAGAGGGCTTCGCGGGGTAGGTGGGGGTGCGACGATATGTCGCACCTGCACAAAGCAGGATTGTTGCGATGTGTCGTATCCGCGCCAATCAGTCGACCAGCACCTCGCGTTCCGGCCCCGGTTTCTTGGCCAACTTGCGCTGCAGGGAGCGCCGGTGCATGCCCAGCAGGCGGGCGGCGGCCGAGACGTTGCCGCCGGTCTCGTGCAGGGCCTGGTGAATGTGTTCCCATTCTAGGCGGTGCAACGGCGTCATGGTGCTTTCGATGGTAACGGTTTCCGGCTTCACCAGGCCCAGGGTGCGCAGGATCATCGGCGCGGTGGCGGGCTTGGGCAGTTAGTCGTCGGCGCCGCGCTTGATGGCCTCGACCGCGGTGGCCACGCTGGCGTAGCCGGTGACCAGCAGGATGCGCATGTCGGCGCGCAGGGCTCGAAGGGGACGGATCAGGGTGAGGCCCGAATCCTCGCCCAGTCGCAGGTCGACCAGCGCGAAGGCGGGGCGGATCTCTTCGGCCACGCGCAGCGCCTCGGCGATGCCGGTGGCGGTTCGGGTTTCGAGGCCGCGGCGCGACAGGCTGCGCTGCAGGGTGCGCACGTAGAGCTCGTCGTCGTCGATCAGCAGGCCAAGATCGGTGGGATTCAACATATCAGGTCCCGGGAGTGCCGAGAGGCAAATAAAAACGGATGCGGGTGCCGCCGCCATCGGCCGCGGTCATGGTCATTTCGCCGCCCAGCTGCTCGACGGTGGCGTGCGACAGGGCCAGGCCGACGCCCAGGCCGCCGGGCTTGCCACTGTTGAACAGGCTGGTGGCCGGCAGCAGCGTGTGGTCGGGGTCGAAGCCGCCGCCATAGTCGCGCACTTCGCCGCGCAGGGCGCCATAACCGTATTCCAGGTGCAGGTCCACGCGCGGCTCGTTGGCGGCTTCGCCGGCATCGGCCGCGTTGTTCAGCAGGGCCTGCAGCAGGTGGGCGATGGCCGGATCGACCCGCAGGCTGGCGGGCAGCGTGCCCGACCGGCGCAGGTCGATGGTCGGCCGGATCAGGCGCCATTGCCCCACCACGCGCACCAGGTCCACGGCGGTTGGGACCGCCAGATTGCGAATCCGTTCCCGGCACAGGGCCAGCAGCTGGCTGAGCGTGGCGACGTCCTGCTTGAGGTCGGGCTCCTTGACCTCGGCGGCGATCTCGTCGGCCAGCAGGGTCATGGTGGCCAGCGGGGTGTTCAGTTCGTGCGCCATGGCGGCGGCGTGGGTGGCCAGGGCGACGATGCCCTCGTTGCGGGTGAAGCGCTCGCGCAGCCGCGCCAGTTCGCGCTCGCGCGCCCGCAGGTCGGCCGCCAGGCGGGTGGTGAACACCAGCACCACCACCACGGAAATCAGGAAGTTGGCGGCCAGGCCCCATAGCAGCAGGGTGTGGGTGTTGAGGTCGCCGCGCAGCGGCTGGCCGAAGATGGCGGCGGCGAAATAACCGGAGATGCCCGCCAGCGCCGCCGCCAGCGCCCAGTTGCGCGGCAGCGCCAGCGCCGCCAGGGCGGTGAGGATCAGGAACATCATGCCGAACGGATTGCTCAGGCCGCCGCTCCAGCCCACCATCCAGGCCAGCACCGCCATGTCCACCAGCAAGTGGCCGAAAGCGGTGGCGTGGGACAGGTCGCGGCTGTGGCGCAGCCGCAGGCTGGCGTAGACGTTGAAGCCGATCAGCACGCCCACGCCGATCCACAGCGGCTCCAGCGGCAGGGCCAGGCCAAGTACGGCGCTGGCCACCAGGATGGTGGCGGCCTGGCCCGCGATGGCGAGCCAGCGCAGGCTGCAGAGGGTACGCAGGAAGGAAAAGGCGGAACTACCGGGCATATCCAGACACAGGGTTGCCGGTCTATCGCCGGCGGATCAGGCGCCCGGCTGCGCGGAACGCTGGCATCCGGGGCGGCGTGGGGCGCCGCGCTGCCGCCGGGCCCCGCGAGGCCGCCGGCGGCGGATGTGTGCTGGCATTGTATGAGGAATCAGGACGGACCGCAGGTTGCGGTATGTCCCTTATTATTGAATGTCGGACCTGCCGCTGTGGGCCATGGGCATCGGCGGATAGCTTTCCTGGTCGGACGCCATCTGCCCTTGCATTTCGGCGGTCTGGAGTTCCTGTTCGACCTGGGCGCGGCTTTCCCCCGGGCCGGTGGCGGCGATGGCGGGCGGGTAGTCTTCCTGGCCGAAGGTGTATTGGCCATCGGCCTTGGACCGCGCCAGTTCCGCCGCGACCTGATCGGCGGTCTTGGCCGTCGGGGCGGGGTAGCTGACACGCCAGTCGCCGTACAGATCGCGCTTGTACTGGGCGGCCGGGGCCTGGGCCTGCTGGGCTTGCACGGTTGCGGCGGCGGTCAGGCCGGCGCAGAGCAACAAGGTGGCTGTCAATGTCTTCATGAAACGCTCCTGGCAATCAAAGCAAACGGCCTGAAGGCAGGCCGCGCCGTCGTCCCCGCTGCGGCTTGGGGGCGATTTCCTGGGATGCGGGCGATGCGCGCCGGAGCGTGGCGCGGCCGCGCTCCCGGCTTTTTCAATTCGACCGGGCGCGGGCCAAGGCGTTGCAGGAAACGTGGGCCGTCTTGCAAACAGCTATTTCAAGCTTGAAATACATGTGTCAATCTGCTTGCGAGGATGTGGCCCCTGTATTTCACCGCAAGGCTTCAGTGCTTGTGTTCTCCTGCCGGCGCGGCCGCCGCCGACAGCGGGCGGGCCTCGGCCGTCACCGGCACGCGCCGTTGCTTGCCATCGGCGTCCTGCACCAGCAGCGTCAGCGCCACCGGGTCGCCCGCGGAGATCTGCCGGGCCAGGTCGATCAGCATGACGTGGTAGCCGCCCGGCTTGAGTTCCACCGGCTTGCCGGCGGGCAGGTCGATGGCGGACACCTGGCGCATCTTCATGACGTTGTCCTGCATCGCCATCTCGTGCACCTCGACGTGCCTGGCGGCGTCCGATTCGACGCCAACCAGGCGGGCGGCGGTCGGCGAGGTCAGGCGCATGAAGACGCCGGTGGCGTGTTGGCTGGGCACGGTGGCGCGGACCCAGGCGTCTTCCACCTTGAGCGAGGCGTCCTGGGCCATGGCGGGCGCGCCGGCCAGCGCCAGGGCGCCCAGGGCGAAGGCGGCGGCGAGGGATTTGAAGCGAGTCGTTTTCATCGGAAATTCCTTTTGTCTTGGCGTGGGGTCACAGCACGGTGCGCAGGTCGGCCGCGCATTCCTCGGCGCTTTGCTGGTGGCGCAGGGCCACGCGCAGCTTGCCTTCGGCGTCGATGACGTAGGTCAGGGCGGTGTGGTCCATGGTGTAGGACGAGCCGGTCGGCACCTTCTGGTAGAACACCTTGAACGATTGGGCGGCGGCGCGGGTCTGCTCGGCGTCGCCGCGCAGGCCGACGAACGCCGGGTCGAAGGCCTGCATGTAGGCCTGCAGGATCTCGGGCGTGTCGCGCTCCGGGTCCACGGTGATGAACAGCACCTGCAGCTTGGCGGCGTCGGCGCCCAGCAGGTTCTTGATCTCCAGCGCGCGGGTCAGCGCGGTGGGGCAGACGTCCGGGCATTGGGTGAAGCCGAAGAACAGCATCACGGTCTTGCCGCGATAGTCGGCCAGCTGGCGTTGCCGGCCTTCGGTGTCTTGTAGCTGGAAGTCGCCGGTGGGCATGCTGGACAGATCCATGCCGTTGATCTTGGGGGCGTCGGGCCCGCAGCCGGCCAGGGGCAGCAAGGCCAGGGCCGACAGCAGCCGGCGCCGGTCACGGTTGGGCGCCGACGGCGCGCCCAGGGGCGCGCGCGGGGGAAGGGAATGCATGAAAACCTCGTGGCTTGACGTTCGCGTGGGCGCGGCGGGGCCGCGCGTGAGGCGGAGTCAGGCCAGGCGAGGCGGGGCGCGCGAGCCCAGCGGCGGCCCTTGGGCCGGTTGCACGGGCAGCGCGAGCGGGGCCGGCGCGGCCGGGGCGGGCCGGCCGCTGGCCAGCGCCAGCGGTGTGGTGGGCGAGGCGGGCGCGGGCGTGACGTGCGCCAGCAGGCCGAACGGACATTGCGCGCCGGTATCGGCATTGGAGTGGGCGCCGGCACCCGCGTCGCCCTTGCCGGCGGGCGAGAGCGCCAGCCGCAGCGTGGACAGGTCGCCGGCGGCCGAGCAGAAGGTGACCTCGATGCGGCCATCGTGCAGCGCGCGCGTGTCGGGCATGTAGCCCGCCGGCACCACCGCGCGCAGCAGCAGCGCCAGGAACGCCAGCCACAGCACGCCGCGGACGCGCACGGCGTCACGGGGTCGTGGAGGTCGGATCAAGGCGGACATGGGGCGATTGTAGGCCCTGTGGCCAGCGCGGTTCAGGTGTCGGGGTCCAGGCGCCGGATCAGGGCGATGTAGCGGCGCCGGGCCTGGTCAGCCGGCAGGCCGGCCAGCAGGCGCCAGGTGGTGTATTCGATCTGCTCGCGCACCGTGGCCGCGGCGGGGGGCTGGGCGGGTGCGTCGCCCTGCCGCGCCTGCCGCTCGTAGGCGTGCAGGCGGATGGCGACGCTGGTGGAGGGCGCCTGCGGCAAGGCCCGCAGTTCGATCACCGCGGCCTCGAACGCGTCCTCCAGTTCCGCGGCGGGGATGGCCAGCGTGGCCGGGTCCATGGCGTCGCCTTCGGGCTCCAGGCCGCTGGCCACGGCCAGCCGCCGCCACAGCGCGTCTTCGGCGGCCGGGTCGGCGGCCTGCGAGGTGACCTTGACGATGCTGTTGTTGCGCAGGCGCAGCGTATGGGTGGAGGCGCCGCGGTGAATCGTGGCGCCGTCGCGCACCTGGAAGGTCAGCGGCACGGCGATGGCGCGGCCAGCCAGCGCCGGCTGGCCGACGCTGTCGACCGTGAAGGTATTGCGCGAATAGTCCATCACGCGCGAGAACAGGTCGATCAGGCCGCCCCGGCCCTGGTAGGTGCCGCTCAGGGGGTTGTCGCCGTCTTCCTGCCAGACCACGTCTTCGGAGAACAATGGGAACAGCGCCTCGTACTGGCCCGACAGCAGCGCCTCGCGGTAGTGGTCGAGGATGCGCTCGATTTCGTCGCCGCTCATCGCGGCGGCGCGGCCCGGACGGGTGGTGTCGGGAGACTTGTCCATGAACCGCAGGATGTCGGCGGCGACACGGTCGCGGTCGTTGTCCACGCAGATCATGTGGTAGCTGTTGTCCAGCAGCACCAGGCGGCTGTCGGCAATGGCGTCGTTCAGGAAATGGGCCGAGCGCACCGAGGTCAGTTCGTCCTCGTGCGCGTGGATGATCAGGCTGGGGCAGGTGATGGCGCTGAGCCCGCGCTGCACGAAGCGGCGCAGGCGGTCCACCTCGCGGATGCAGGCCAGCGGCACCCAGCGGTAGTGGAAATTCTCGCCGCGCTCGAACTTGGCCTTGACGATCGAACGGACCAGTTCGTTCTTGATGCCGTAGGGCTCTTCCTCCTCGACCCGCATGCGCGCGGCCAGGCCGGGGATGCGATAGACCAGGTTGCGCAGGCCGCGATACCAGGGCGTGCTCCAGCCGTCGATGAAGACGGGCGCGGCCAGGCTCACCAGCTTGCCCTTGCGGTGCTCGACGCGCTTGCACAACTCCACCGCCAGCAGCGCGCCCAGGCACATGCCGACCACATGCAACGTGTCGTGGCGTGCGGCCACTTCACGGTACTTGGCGGTGACGGCATCGATCCAGTCCTCGGCGCGCACCGGCAGCAGGTCCTCGGGCGTGGTGCCGTGGCCGGGCAGCGTCAGCGTGTGCGTCTCGATGCCGGCGCGCTTGAGGATCTTGTGCAGCGATCCCAGGTCGTACTGGGTCCCGCCCAAGCCGTGGATGAGCAGGGCGCCGGTGCTAGTGGACATCTGCCTGCTCGATTTCGCCCAGGCGCCACATGCCGGCGACGACGGCGACGCTGCCGTCGAAATCCTCCAGCGGTGAACCGCGGTCGCTGATCACGCGCCAGCCGCCGCCGGCGTGCGCGACACGGAACAGCAGCGGCGTGCGGTCTTGGGCGCCGGCGCGGCGCGCGGCCCAGTGCAGCGTCAGGCGCGCGCGGTCGTCCGGGTGGGCCAGGGCCAGCAGGGCGTCCAGGCTGGCGATGGCATTTGCCTGCACGCCCAGGGCGCCTTGCAGGTCGCCGGCCAGTTCAAGCGAGCCGTCGAACGGGTTGTAGCGGTACATCAGCTGGTGGCTGCCGGCCAGCGCCAGGTCGAAGCGGCCGCGCCACTGCTCGGCGTTTTCGAGTTCCTGCGCGCGGGCGGCGCGCAGCGTATTGACCAGCAGGATCAGCAGCGCGGTGACCACCAGGTAGACCTGGGTGGCCAGCAGCACGTGCCAATGGTCGTTGGCTTCGACGAACGGCCCTTCGCCCTGCGCGCTCTGGTACAGCGCCATCAGGGCCAGCGTGATGACGGCCAGGGTGCCGCCCGGCGCGCCCCATACCAGCGCGGTCAGCACCGCGAACACCAGCGGCAGATAGGTCAGTTCGAAGGTGACGACGTACGGCAGGTTCTTGATCATGTCGCCGTCGAAAGTCATGAAGGTCGACACGATCAGCGCGGCGTAGGCGATGACCCCCAGCACCAGGTCGCGCTTGCGCGGGCCGCCCGAGCGGCGCGGGCGAAAATGGGCCCATACCGTCAGGGCCGGCGCCACGATCAGGATGCCGGCCAGGTAGGCCGCGACCCAGGTGCGCAACCGCACCCAGGCATGCGCTTCCTGGGTCAGCCAGAGCCAGCCGCCGCCCAGCAGCGCCGACAGGCCGGCGCCCGCCACCGCGCCGGCCAGCAGCGCCGCGACCAGGCCGAGTCCGCCCTCGCGCGGCGCCAGGCGCTGCACCGTCCAGGCCGCCAGCAGGCTGGACACGCTGGCGGTGATGGCGAACACCAGGGCGGTGGCGGGCTGGCCGCGCGTGAAGCTGGTCAGCACCAGTTGCGCGCAGAAGAAGGCGGCCAGCAGTAGCGGCCAGTTGCGGCGCTGGGTCAGCAGGTAGGCGCCCACCGCCACGCCGGGCGGCAGCCAGACGAACACGGCGTGGCTGACCGGATCGTTGAGCAGGCGCGAGAAGACGCCGCACAGCAGGTAGGGGATGGCCCACAGCAGGCAGTACAGGTTTCTTCGGGGCGCTTGGGGTGTTCCCATATCGTTCCTTGCAGACGCGGTAATCCATGGCGAGCGTGGCTCGCGGCGATCAGCGGGGTTATACAACACGGCCCGGCAGCGTCCGCGAAAGTTGCCGGCAGGCATACCGCCGTTCGAAAATCTTGGTACCCTTGGACGCAGTCGTGTCCCACTCCGTTCCAGGATTCAGTGCTCTCCTTGCCCGCCCAGACCCTGCCAGTCCCCGATTCCATTGCCGTTGCCGGGTTCGCCCGGGCTCGCCTGCCTGCCCGTGGCGTCATCCGGTCGGTCCGGCTGGCGCTGCTGGCCGCGTTGCTGGCGTTGCTGGCGGCGTGCGGCACGACCAAGGTCCAGCCCGGCTATTACCGGGTGCAGTCGGGCGACACGCTGACGCAGATCGCGCGCAAGCAAGGCACCAGCGTATCCAACCTGGCGCGCTGGAACAACCTGTCGAATACCAATGCGATCGAGGTGGGCCAGATGTTGCGGGTGGCGCCGCCGGCCGGCCAGGCCAGCACTTCCGCGCCTGCCACCTCGCGGCCCAAGGCCTCGGGCGGCTCGCGCGCGCCCGCCGCCAGCATGGGCAAGCGCCGCACCGCGCCGCCGGGGGCGATTTCCCTGGTGTGGCCGGCGCAGGGCAAGGTGACCCGCGGCTACGATGGTTCGGGGTCGAACGGCATCGTCATTTCCAATGCCACCGGCACGCCGGTGGTGGCGGCGGCGGCGGGCACCGTTGCCTATTCCGGCAGCGGCCTGCGCGGCTATGGGCATCTGGTGATCGTCAAGCATAACGCCAGCTTCCTCAGCATCTATGCCCACAACAGCAAGCTGCTGGTCAAGGAAGGCCAGCGCGTGAGCCAGGGGCAGAAAATCGCCGAAATGGGCAATAGCGACAGCAAGCAGGTGGGACTGTACTTCGAATTGCGCTACGACGGCCAGGCGGTCGACCCGGCCGGGTCGTTGCCCGGGAAGTAGGGAGCCCCCACGCTGCGCGCACTGCGTGCGCTTGCTGCCCCCCGAGGGGGCTGCCCGGCCTTCGCCGGGCGCCGCCTCAGCCGATCTGGCCGGCGTCCTGCGTCAGCGTCGAGATGAATGTCGCGGTGCGCGGGTCGCGCGGGCGGGTGAAGAGGTCGCGCGAGGCGCCGGCTTCGACCACGTTGCCATCGAGCAGGAACACCGCTTCACGCGAGACGCTGGCGGCCAGGCGCAGGTCGTGCGTGGCCATGAGCATGGTCATGCCTTCGGCGGCCAGCTGGCGCAGCACGTCCACCACCTCGGCCGCCAGGCCGGGGTCGAGCGCCGAGGTCGGCTCGTCGCACAGCAGCACGCGGGGAGCGGGCGCCAGGGCGCGGGCGATCGCCACGCGCTGCTGCTGGCCGCCCGACAGATTGGCCGGCCAGGCCTCGGCCTTGTCCAGCATGTTGACCTTGCGCAGCAGCTCCTCGGCGCGGGCACGGGCGCGGTCGGCCGGCCATTTCTGCACCGTCACCAATCCCTCCATCACGTTGCCGATGACGGTCTGGTGCGGAAACAGCTGGAAGTTCTGGAACACCATGCCGGTCTGCATGCGCACCCGCTGCACCTGGTCGCGCGAAAGCTTTTCGCCGGGCTCGAACTCGATCCGCTCGGGGCCGATCTCAAGCGTGCCGCGGTCGGGCACTTCCAGCAGGTTGACGCAGCGCAGCAGGGTGCTCTTGCCGCTGCCGGACGGGCCGATCAGGGCGGTGACGCTGCCTTCGGCGATGGCCACGTCGACCTGCTTGAGCACCAGGTTGCCGCCAAAGGACTTTTCGATCTTTTCCAGGCGGATCATCGGTTTTTCTCGGAAAACACCGCGTGCTGGCCGAAGCGCCGTTCCAGGCGCACCTGGGCGGCGGACAGCACCGAGCTGAACACCAGGTAGATCAGCGCGGCCTCGGTGTACAGGATCAGCGGTTCGTACGTGACGGCGGCGATGCGCTGGGCCGCCTGGAAGATCTCGGGCACCGTCAGCACGGCGGCCAGCGAGGTGTCCTTGACCAGCGCGATGAAGGAGTTCGACAGCGGCGGCACGGCCACCCGCGCCGCCTGCGGCAGCACGGTGCGGCGCAGCGCCTGGGCGCGCGTCATGCTCAGCGAATAGGCCGCTTCCCACTGGCCCTTGGAGATCGACTCGATGGCGCCGCGGATCACTTCGGAGTTGTAGGCGCCGACGTTCAGGGTGAAGCCGATCAGCGCGGCCGGCAGCGGGTCGAGCACCACGCCGACGCTGGGCAGGCCGTAGAAGATCACGAACAGCTGCACCAGCAGCGGCGTGCCGCGGATCAGCCAGACGTAGAAGCGCACCAGCGCCACCAGCGGCGCCGGCCCGAACAGCCGGATGAGCGCCACCACGAAGGCCAGCGCCAGGCCGAGCGCGAACGACATCAGGGTCAGCGGGACGGTGAACACCAGCCCGGCGTGCAGCAAGGGCCAGAACGAGTCGGCCATCAACTGCACCCAGGCCGGCACCGCCAGGGTGTCGACCTGGGACAGAACCCAGTCGGGCAGGACGTTGTGCAGCCAGGCGGGGAGCGTCATGGAGCGGGCCGCTTATTGCTGCGCCGACAGGTCCGTGCCGAAGTACTTGACCGAGATGGTCTTGTAGGTGCCGTCGGCCTTGATATCGGCCAGCGCCTTGTTGATGGCGGCCACCAGTTCGGGATTGTTCTTACGCAGCAGCACGCCGGAGTTGCTGAATTCGGCGGCCTTGTCGGTGGCGGCGATCTTGACCTTGGCGTTGGGCTTCTGCTTCTTGAAGTCCAGGAACGACAGGTTGTCGTTGACGGTGGCCTCGACGCGGCCCGAGGTCAGCAGGTCGATGGCTTCGTTGAAGCCCTGCACGGCCACCACTTCCGCGCCATGGCTCTGCGCCAGCTTGCCGAAGTTGCTGGTGAGCGTGTTGGCGGACTTTTTGCCCTTCAGGTCGGCGAACGACTTGATGGTGGTGTTGTCGTCGCGCACGATCAGCACCGCGGCCGACGAGATGTAGGGATCGGAAAAGTCGTACTTGGCGCGGCGCGCGTCGGTGATGCCGACCTGGTTGATGACGGCGTCGTAGCGCTTGGCGTCGAGCCCGGCGATCAGGCCGTCCCACTTGCCTTCGACGAATTCGGCCTTGACGCCCAGGCGCTGGGCGATGGCGCGCCCAATGTCGACGTCAAAACCGGTAAGCTGGCCGGAGGCGTCGTGGAAGGTGAAGGGAGCGTAGGTGCCTTCGGTGCCGATCTTGAACACGCCGGCGGACTTGATCTGGTCCAGCCCCGACTGGGCGTGGGCGGCGGACAGGGCGGCGACCTGGACCAGGCCGGCGATGAACAACGAGCGCAAGAGTTTCATGGCAATGCTCCACGGATGAGGGATCACTGCGAAAGGCCCGCGCGGATCGCGCCGCCTTCCGGTGTAGCCGCACTCTAACAACGCGCCTATTTTTCCACAAAGCATAAGGAATAGTAAAAATATAGCGGCAAGTCATATGCGGTATTCGCGCCCCGGGCCGCCCGGCCCGGGGTTCATCCAGGCGGTATCCAGATGGAGACAGGCGTGCAACAACAGTGGAACAGGCGGGCTTTCATGATGGCGGCGGCGGGTGTCGCGGCGTCCGCAAGTGTCATGCCGGCGCACGGCGCCAACGGCCTGCGCCGGGTGCCCGGCGGCGGCAGCATCACCGACGTGGCCGGCCTCAAGGTCGGGCACTACACCGACACGCGGCGGCCGACCGGCTGCACGGTCATCATCGCCGAAGCGGGCGCCACCGGCGGCGTGGACGTGCGCGGCGCGGCGCCGGGCACGCGCGAGACGGACCTGCTCAATCCCGTCAACATGGTGGAAAAAGTGCATGCGGTGATGCTGGCCGGCGGCAGCGCCTTCGGCCTGGAGGCGGCCACCGGCGTCATGCGCTACCTGGAAGAACGCAAGATCGGCTTCGACGTGGGCGTGGCGCACGTGCCGATTGTGCCGGCCGCCATTCTGTTCGACCTGGGCGTGGGCGACGCCTCGATCCGGCCCGATGCCGCGGCCGGCTACCAGGCCTGCAAGGCGGCCAGCGCCAAGCCGCCGCAGGAGGGCAACGTCGGCGCCGGCGCCGGGGCGACGGTCGGCAAGCTGTACGGCGCCAAGCGCGCCATGAAGGGCGGCCTGGGCAGCGCCTCGCTGACCGTGGCCGGCGTCACGGTGGGCGCGATCGTCGCGGTCAACGCGGTGGGCGATGTGGTCGATCCGGCCACCGGCCACGTGCTGGCCGGCGCCCGCACCGCCGACGGCAAGATGCTGCTGGACACGCGCGCGGCGATCCTGGCCGGCGACCTGCCGACCTCGATGCGCGAAGGCGCGGCCACCACCATCGGCCTGGTGGCGACCGACGTCAAGCTGACCAAGGCGCAGGCGCAGAAGATGGCGCAGACCGCGCACGACGGCCTGGCCCGCACCATCAACCCGATCCACACCATGCTCGACGGCGACACCGTGTTCGCACTGGGCACGGGCGTCTCCAACAAGCCCGCCAACATGATGCTGCTGGGCGTGATGGCGGCCGAGGCGATGGCGATCGCGGTGCAGCGCGCCATCCTGGCGGCGCGCGCGCTGGAAGGCTATCCGGCGGCGGTGGATTTCATCGCCTGAGCCGCCTGCGGTTCGCGGCGCCGCGTGCCGGACGGGCGCGGCGCCTCAAGCCGCCGCTTTCCCAGTCGCGCCTGGCGGCGCATCTCCCGGACGCCTGACCCCAGGCTGTCACATGGCGCCGGCATGATGGCAAGCGTCGGCGTCACGCCTGCGCGCGGGAGAGGGACAGCATGTACAAGGGAGAACGCTTCAACGGGGCCACGCACCTGGCCGGCCTGGCCATGGCGGTGGCTGCTTCCGGGGCCCTGATCGCGCGGGCCGCTGAATTGAAAGTCGAGTGGCGCCAGACCGTGGCCTGCGCCGTGTTCGCGGCATCCATGATCGCCGTCTATGCCTCCTCGGTGCTATATCACTGCTCGCGCGGACGCCGCAAGGCGCTGTGGGCCAAGGCCGACCACTGCGCCATCTACCTGCTGATCGCCGGCACCTACACGCCGCTGGCGTTCGTGCCGCCCGAACTGGGCTGGGGCGCCGCCATGGCGGTGGCGATCTGGCTGCTGGCGCTGTACGGCATCGGCCGCGAACTGTGGTGGGCGCGCGGGGCCGCGCCAGCCTTGCCGCTCTATCTGGCGATGGGCTGGCTGGGCGTGATGTGCGCGGCGCCCATCGCCGGCGCGCTGTCGGGCGCCGGGCTGGCCTGGCTGCTGGCCGGGGCCGCGCTCTACACGGTGGGCACGGTGTTCTACGCCAACGACAAGCGCTGGCGCCATGCCCACGGCATCTGGCATCTGTTCGTCATGGGCGGATCGGCCTGCCACTTCGTCACGGTGTTCGGCTTCCTGCGCCACGCCTGACGCGGGGCCGTCAGCGCCACGCCGCCAGCGGCAGCATGCCGCCGCGGTTCTTCACTTTGCGCATGACGATATGCGAACACAGGTCGCGCACGCCCGCGATCTTGCTGAGCTTGTCTTCCACGAACTGCGAGAAGGCCGCCAGGTTGCGGGTGCGCACCGTCAGGATGTAGTTGGAGGCGCCGGTGACGATGCTGGCCTCGGTGATCTCGTCATACAGGGCGATGCCGGCCAGGAATTCCTCGTGCCAGCCGGGCCGCGACTGATCCAGGGACACGTGCACGATGGCTTCCAGCTCGAACCCCAGCCGCTCGGCGTCCAGCACGGCGCGGTAGCCGCGCACGAAGCCGCCTTCCTCCAGCGCCCGCACCCGCCGCAGGCAGGCCGAGGGCGACAGGGCCACCTGCTCGGCCAAATCCTGGTTGCTGAGCTGGCTGTTCTCCTGCAGGCGGTAGAGAATGCGGTGGTCGATGGCGTCCAATTGCATGGTGCAATCCAATTCGAAAAAATGGTCTACAGCGCAATTTAATGCGAAATCCTAGGGTAAGCCACGCCTCGTTTTGCAAGTATGCGGCTTGGTCGCGCTGATAGTATGTAGCCAGCATATTGCCCGAAGGAGCTGTGAATGAACACCCGCGAAGCCTGCGTCGCCGCCGACCGGCAGGACCCCCTTGCGCCGCTGAAAGCGCGTTTCGACCTGCCGCCCGGCGTGCTCTATATGGATGGCAACTCGCTGGGCGTGATGCCGCGTGCCGCCGCCGCGCGCGCCGCCGAGGTCATCACCCAGGAATGGGGCACCGGCCTGATCCGCAGCTGGAACACCGCCGGCTGGTTCGAACTGCCGTCGCGGCTGGGCGACAAGCTGGCCGGCCTGCTCGGCGCGAAAGCGGGCGAACTGGTCATCACCGACACCACCTCGCTGAACATCTTCAAGGCCCTGGCGGCCAGCCTGCGCATCCAGCAGAAGCGCCAGCCCAAGCGCCGCGTGATCCTGTCCGAACGCGACAACTTTCCCACCGACCTGTACATGATCCAGGGCATGATCGACCTGCTGCAGCAGGGCTACGAGATGCGCCTGATCGACGACGAGCTGCCGCTGGACCGGGCGCTGGACGAGGACGTGGCGGTGGTGCTGCTGTCGCACGTCAACTACCGCAGCGGGCAGATGCACGACATGGCCGCGGTCACGCGCCAGGCGCACGAGCGCGGCGCGCTGGTCATCTGGGACCTGGCGCACGCCGCCGGGGCGGTGCCGGTGGACCTGAACGGCGCCGACGCCGACTACGCCGTGGGCTGCACCTATAAATACCTGAACGGCGGCCCGGGCTCGCCGGCCTTCATCTGGGTGGCGCCGCGGCACATCCCCGACTTCTGGCAGCCGCTGTCGGGCTGGTGGGGGCACCAGCGTCCGTTCGACATGACGGTCGCCTACGAGCCGGCCGGCGGCATCCGCCGCTACCTGTGCGGCACCCAGCCGATCGTGTCGCTGGCCATGGTCGAATGCGGCCTGGACGTGGCGCGCGAGGCCGACATGGCCGAGGTACGCAGGAAGTCGCTGGCGCTGGGCGACCTGTTCATCGCCCTGGTCGAGGAACGCTGCGCCGGCCATCCGCTGACGCTGGTGACGCCGCGCGACCATGCCCAGCGCGGCAGCCACGTGAGCCTGCGCCACCCGAACGGCTACGAGGTCATGCAGGCGCTGATCGCGCGCGGCCTGATCGGCGACTACCGCGAGCCCGAGGTGCTGCGCTTCGGCCTGACGCCGCTGTACTTCGGCTACGCCGACGTCTGGGACGCGGTCGAGATCCTGAAAGACGTACTCGACAGCAAGGCCTGGGACAAGCCCGAGTTCAAGCAGCGCTCGGCCGTGACCTGACCTGCCGCGCACCGGCCCGAGCGACATCCAGCAAGAGAGCGCAGTACCGGAGGAGACAATGACACAACAACAAGGATTCGGCAGGATCGCCGAACGCGAGCAGGGGCTCAAGCGCCGCCTGACGTCCGGCCAGATGAGCATGATCGCGATCGGCGGGGCCATCGGCACCGGCCTGTTCCTGGGCAGCAAGTTCGCGATCGGTTTCGCCGGCCCCAGCGTCATCATCAGCTACGCCATCGGCGGGCTGATCACGCTGCTGCTGATGGGCTGCCCGGCCGAGATGACGGTGGCGCATTCCACCTCGGGCTCGTTCGGCGCCTACGCCGAGCACTACATCGGCCCGCTGGCCGGCTTCCTGGTGCGCTATGCGTACTGGTCTTGCGTGGTGCTGGCGGTGGGCACCGAGGTCACCGCGGTGGCCGAGTACATGAAGTTCTGGTTCCCGTCGGTGCCCGGCTGGCAATGGGTCTGCCTGTTTTCGGCGGCGCTGATCTTCATCAACGCCATGAGCGTGAAGGCGTTCGGCACCATCGAGTACTGGTTCTCGACCATCAAGATCAGCGCCATCGTGGCGTTCATCATCCTGGGCGCCTACGTGGTCTGGGGCAGTCCGCAATACGGCGCGGCGCAGTACACGGCGCACGGCGGCTTCTTCCCCAACGGCGTGTGGGGCATGTGGATCGCGGTGGTCATCTCGATCTTCAGCTACCTGAGCGTGGAGATGATCGCGGTGGCGGCGGGCGAGGCCGAGGACCCCGAGCGCGCGGTGAAGAAGGCGTTCCGCGCCACCATCGTGCGGCTGGTGGTGTTCTACCTGCTGACGCTGGCGTTGATCCTGGCCATCGTGCCGTGGGACCAGGCCGGCAAGGGCGGCAGCCCGTTCGTGACGGTGATGGAGGCGGTGCAGGTGCCGTACGCGGCCGGCGTCATCAACTTCATCGTGCTGGTGGCGGCGTTGTCGGCCATGAACAGCCAGCTGTACATCACCACCCGCATGATGTTCAGCCTGTCGCGCGCCGGCCATGCGCCGGCGGCGCTGGGCAGGCTGACGCGCAGCGGCACGCCGCTGAACGCGCTGCTGCTGTCGACCAGCGGCATCGCCATCGCCACCGTGCTGAACGTGCTGTATCCGGAAACCTCGTTCACGCTGATGATGGCGATCTCGATGTTCGGCGCGCTGTTCACGTGGATGATGATCTTCTTCACGCACTACTTCTTCCGCCGCCGCTGGGCGCGCGAGGGCGGCGCGGCGCTGTCGTTCCGCATGCCGGGCTTTCCGCTGCTGACGCTGCTGGGCGCCGGCGCCATGCTGGCGATCCTGGTCACGACCTACTTCACCGGCGTGTTCAAGATGACGCTGGTGTTCGGCGTGCCGTTCCTGCTGGTGCTGGCGGCGCTGTATCTGCTGCTGTTCCGCAAGTCCGCCGAGGCGGTGGTGTTGCAGGCGCGGCAGCAGCGGTCCTAGCGGCCGCGCCCATCGGATGCGCGTGGCGTGGTGGCTGGCGGATGGCCGACAGCGGTCCCACGCCGTGGCCCGACGGCGTGCTTCCGATAGGGCGGGGCCGCGTTTCAGCCGGCGCCCGCGCCCTGGCGGATCGCCGCCAGCATGGCGCGGGCGCGCGCCGGCAACGAGCGCGATCCATACACCGCATGCATCTGCGGCGCCACGCCGCGCGCCGAGGTAGCGGTGTAGCCGGGGCAGACCCGCACCAGCGTGCCGCGGGCGATTTCCGGCGCGGCCGCCCAGTCGGCCAGCCGCGCGATGCCCACGCCCTGCAACGCCAGCGCCATCAGGCCGCTGCTGGTGCTGACCCGCACCGCCGGCTCGGCGTGCATGCGCACGATGCGCTTGTCGCGGCGCAGGTGCCAATCCTTCAATACGCGCGGACCGGTATGCATGATGAGCCGGTGCCGCGCCAGTTCCTCGGGTTCGCGCGGCAGGCCCATGCACGCCACGTAGTGCGGGCTGGCGCACAACAGCCGCTCGTAGGGCCACAGGCGCGCGCCCAGCAGGTCGCTGGACGCCGGGAAGCCGCCGCGGATGGCGAAATCCAGGCCCTCGGCGATCGGGTCGATTGCCTTGTCGGTGTAGTGGATGTCCACCGTGACGCCCGGATGCTGGGCCGCGTAGCCGCGCAGCACGGCCGGCAGCAGGGTCACGCCCAGCAGGTCGGGCGCGGAGAAGCGCAGGCGGCCCTGGTCGCCTTGCTGGGCGTCGTGCAAGGCCTCGCGCGCCTGGCTTTCCAGGCGCAGCAGCTCGCGCGCGTATTCGAAGTAGCTTTCGCCTTGCGGCGTCAGCGCCACGCTGCTCTTGCTGCGCAACAGCAGCTGCGCGCCGACCTGGCGCTCCAGCGCCTGCACCGCGCGCGTGACGGCGCTGGGCGAGGCGCCCAGCGCGCGCGCCGCCAGCACGAAGCTCTGGCGTTCCGCGACGGCGCAGAACACCTGGTATTCCCATAGGGCGCCACGTTCCATGGCGATTCTCCATTGCAATTATCGCAACATGATATTGCAACGTGGACCGCCTGGGCGGACCTAGACTGCGGCCCTTCCCGACTCTTCGCCAGGTTGACCGCCATGCACGACCCCCACTATTTCGATCCCCTCACCGGCGCGCGCCATGCGCTGGACGAGGCCCGCTGGTGTTCCGATGCGCGCACGCCGCTGATGATCTCGCCGCTGCCGGGCATCTCGCCCGACGACATCGACCGCCGCGAACGCTCGCTGTGGCGCTACCGGGCCGCGCTGCCCGGCGCCGTGACGCGCCCGGTATCGATGGGCGAGGGCTGCACGCCGATGGTGGAGCGCGCCTGGGGCTGGCTGCGGCCGCATTTCAAGCTGGAATGGTTCAACCCCACCTGCAGCTTCAAGGACCGTGGCGCCGCGGTGATGCTGTCGTGGCTGCGCCAGATCGGCATCGGCGCCATCGCCGAGGACAGTTCGGGCAATGGCGGCGCCGCCATCGCGGCGTACGGCGCGGCGGCGGGCATGGGCGTCACGATCTTCGCGCCGGCCTACACGTCCAGCGCCAAGGTGGCGCAGATCCGCGCGTTCGGCGCCAACGTGCAACTGGTGCAGGGGCCGCGCGAGAACGCCGAAACCGCCGCGATCGAGGCCGCCGCGCGGATCTTCTATGCCAGCCACAATTGGCAGCCGTTTTTCCTGCAGGGCACCAAGTCCATCGCCTACGAGATGTGGGAGGACTTCGGTTTCCAGGCGCCGGACAACGTGGTGATTCCGGCGGGCGCGGGCAGCAACGTGCTGGGCTGCGCCATCGGCTTTGCCGAGCTGCTGGCGGCCGGACAGATCAAGCGCCTGCCGCGCCTGTTCGTGGCCCAGCCGCTGAACTGCTCGCCGCTGGACGCCAGCTTCCAGGCCGGCGTCGACACGCCGGTGGCGCGCGACGTGCTGCCGACCGTGGCCGAGGGCACCGCGATCAGGCAGCCGGTGCGCCTGCGCGAAGTGCTGCAGGCGATCCGCGCCAGCGGCGGCCAGACGGTGGCCGTGCCGGAGGCGGACATCATCGCCGCGGTGCGCAAGCTGGCGGCGATGGGGCTCTATGCCGAGCCCACCAGCGCCAGCGCCGCGGCGGCGCTGGACAGGCTGCGGGCGCGCGGCGCCATCCGCGATGCCGAGCGCACGGTGGTGCTGCTGACCGGCACCGGCATCAAGGCCACGCAGTTCATGACGGATCTGTACGCGGCGGCGTGACCGCCGCCGCGTCCGCCAGTAGATGGTCGAGCAGGCGGCGGGCGCGGGCGCTGAGGGTATCGCGCGAAGGCACGCACAGCAGCAGCTCGCGCGCGGCCCAGGCGTCGGACAGCGCCACCGGCGTCACCCTGAGCAGCTGGCGCATGCTGTTGGCCGTGGTTTCGGGCACGATGCCCACGCCCACGCCGGCCTCGACCAGCCGGCACATGGCGTCGAAGCTGCGCAACTGCACCCGCAGCTTGATGGGCTTGCCGACCACCAGCGCCTGCCGCGCCAGGAAGCGTTGCAGCGCGCTGCTGCGGTCGAGCCCGACGAAGTCCTCGTCCAGCACATCGCGGAACGCGACCTCGGCCCGGTCCGCCAGCGCGTGGCCGGCCGGCACGATCAGCACGAAGCGGTCGGCGCGGTAGGCGTGGGTCTGCAGGGCGCCGGTGTCGACCGTGCCGGCGACGATGCCGATATCGGCAGAGCCGTCGGCGATGCACTCGACGATCTCGTCGCTCAGCATTTCCTGCAATTCGACGTTGATGCGCGGATGCGCCGCCAGGAAGCCGCTGAGCGCTTCGGGCAGGAAGGCGGTCAGCGCGTTGGTATTGGACAGCAGGCGCACCGAGCCGCCGAATTCGCCGGAGAAATCGGCCAGGTCGTCGCGCAGGCGGTCGGCCTGGGCCAGCATGACGCGGGCATGGGCGGCCAGCTTCAGGCCGGCCGGGGTGGGAATGACGCCCTGGCGGCGGCGCTCCAGCAGCGGCGCGCCGAGCGAGGCCTCGAGGTTGCGGATGCGGGCGCTGGCGGCGGCCAGCGCCAGGTTGGCGCGGGCGGCGCCGTGAGTGATGCTGCCGGCCTGCACCACGTGCAGGAACAGCGCCAGGTCGGTCAGGTCGAAACGCATGGCGGCGAGCCTACGCGAGGCGCGCAGGCAGCCTCTGCGAATCGCGCATTTTCAGCGCGGGACAGGGTCCGTACACTGCGCCGATCCGTGTTCTTGTGGTGGTTTTTCCATGCATCTTGTCGCCTCCGGTTTTCCGATTCTACCCGCGCTGATCACCGCGATCACGATCGCGTTGTGGGCCTTTTCGCGGCTGCCTGAGTACCTGACGGCGCTGCTGTTCTTCAGCGCGGCCATGATCTTCGCGGCCGCGCCGCGCGAGGTGGTGTTCTCCGGGTTTTCGTCGGCGGCTTTCTGGCTGGTGCTGAGCGGCTATGTGCTGGGGCTGGCGCTGAAGTACACCGGCCTGGCCGACCGCATGGCGGGCGCGCTGTCGCGGCGCCTGTCGGGTTCGTATCCGAAGGTGGTGGCCGGCGTGGTGGCGCTGACCTACCTGCTGGCCTTCGTGATGCCGTCGAACATGGGCCGCATCGCGCTGCTGATGCCGATCGTGCTGGCCTATGCCGACCAGATCGGGCTGGTGGCGGGCCGTCGCGGACGCATTGGGCTGGCGCTGGCGGTAGGCTTCGGCACCTTCCAGCTGTCCACCTCCATCCTGCCGGCCAACGTGCCGAATCTGGTGATGGCCGGCAGCATCGAATCGAGCTATGGCCTGCAGCTGGGTTATCTGCCGTATCTGTGGCTGCATGCGCCGGTGCTGGGCATCCTGAAAGGCGTGGTGCTGGTGGCCTGCATCGCCTGGCTGTTCCGCGACACCCCCGAGGCGGCGCCGCCGGCGCCCGCCGCCCAACCCCTGTCGGCGGCGGAAAAGCGCCTGGCCGTGCTGCTGGGGCTGACGTTGCTGGGCTGGGTGACGGACGGATGGCACGGCGTGTCGCCGGCCTGGATCGGGCTGGCGTCGGCCTGTGTGTGTCTGTTGCCCAAGGTGGGTTTCGTCAGCGGCGAGCAGTTCGGCAAGGAGGTGAATTTCCGCACCGCGATCTACGTGGCGGGCATTCTGGGACTGGCGGCGATGGTGGCCGACAGCGGCCTGGGCGGCATCATCGGCCGCGCCCTGCTGGCCTGGCTGCCGTTGTCGCCCGAGGCGCCGATGCAGAGCTTCTTTTCGCTGGTGGGACTGTCGGCGGCGCTGAACTTCGTGGTCACGGCCAACGGCGTGCCGGCCCTGTATACGCCGCTGGCCGAGACGCTGGCGCAGGCCTCGGGCTTTTCGCTGATGACGGTGCTGATGGCGCAGGTGGCCGGCTACGCCACCGTCATCATGCCGTACCAGGCCTCGCCCATCGTGGTGGCGATGGGCATGGGCCAGGTGCCGGCGCGCAGCGGCCTGGCGTTGAGCCTGCTGACCGCGCTGGTGTCCTTCGTGGCGCTGGTGCCGCTGGACTACCTGTGGTTCAGGCTCCTGGGAATGCTGGGATCGTGATCAGTTCGTCCTCGACGGTGGCGGGGGCGGGTTCTGGCGCCGGGGCGAACACCCGCAGGCGGTGGCCGTCGGGGTCGAGCGCGACGAAGGTGCGGCCGAAGTCCATGTTGGTGGGGGCCTGCAGGATCGGCAGGCCGCGCAGGCTCCAGTCGAGGTGGCGCTGGTTGAGCGCGTCGGCGTCGGGCACGGTGAAGGCCAGTTCGGTGCAGCCGCCGCGGCCGGCGGCGGCCGGTTCCACGGTGTGGCGCGACCACAGGCCCAGCATCAGGCCGGAGTCGAGCGCGAACAGGGCGAAGGTGGGCGAGCTTTCGACGGGCGGGCGGTTCAGCAGCGCGCTGTAGAACGCCGCGCTGGCCTCGGGCTTGTCGACGTAGAAAATGACGAAGTTCTTGGCGGACATGATGCGCTCCTGGTTGAATGAGCGCTCATCTTAGAGAGCCATGCTGTCAGATTTTGTCAGCAGTCTTCATGCCGATGTCGCACCCGCCGGCGCGCGGCGCACGCCAGGGATCAGCAGGGGTCGCCCTTGGCCGTATTGATGGCGCGCCACTCCTTGAGCAAGGCCTGGCGGCGGCGCGGATAGCGTGGCCCGGCTTCGAGCGTGGCGATGCGGTCGGTGCGGAAATGGCGGAAATCCTGGCGCAGTTCGCACCAGGCCATGACGATGCGCACGCTGTCGAAAAATCCCAGGGCGAACGGCCAGATGACGCGTTCGGAATCGGCGCCCTTGTCGTCGCGATAGGTGATGGCGATTTTCTGCTCGCCGCGAATGGCCTGGCGGATCAGCGACAGGTCGACCCGGTCGACCACCGCCCAGCTGCTGGGGCCGACCAGCAGCGGAATGGCGTCCAGTTCGTCGCGCAGTTCGCGCGGCAGCACCGCGCTGATCTTGGCCAGCGCGTTGGCGGCGGCCTGGCCCAGGCGCGGATCGGAACGGCCGGCCACCCAGCGGGTGCCCAGCACCAGGGCCTCGATCTCCTCGGTGCTGAACATCAGCGGCGGCAGCATGAAGCCGGGCCGCAGCACGTAGCCGATGCCCGGCTCGCCCTCGATCTCGGCGCCCTGCGCCTGTAGCGTGGCGATGTCGCGGTACAGCGTGCGCAGGCTGACGCCCAGGTCGGCGGCCAGGCGATGGCCGCTGACGGGCAGGCGGTGGCAGCGCAGGGTCTGCAGCAGGTCCAGGAGGCGTTCGGTGCGGGACATGGGAGCGGGCGAGGGCGGGACGGCGTAATGCTGCCATGGAATGGCAGCAGCGGGAAGCCGCCGCGCCCGTTCTTGATCCGGCCGTCCTCAACCCGGCAGCGCCGCCAGCCAGTCGTGCACCCGCCCGGCCAACTCCAGGCTGTTGCGGTCCATCATCAGCATGTGCGAGTTGCCGTGGATGCCCAGGTCGGGCAGCGACAGCACCGTGACGCTGGCATGGCGCGCCGCGAATTCCCGCACCCGTGCGCGCATCCGCGGCCAGCGCGGATCGGTGTCCATGTGGTCGCCCATCACGACCAGCGTGGGGGTGTCGTAGCGGGCATCGGGCCCGAGGTCCGGGATGCTGGCCGGCTCCAGCGCCACCAGGGCCCGCACCCGCTCGGGCAGGGCGTGGGCGGCGCGGATGCCGAACACGCCGGCCTGCGAATGGCAGACCACGATGGCCGCGCCGATCCGCTCCAGGAAGGCCTGGTAGGCGCGCAGGATGGCGGCATCGGTGTGGACCCAGCGCGGCACCATCTGCGCGGCCAGCGCGTCGAACGCCTCCAGCGGGAATTGCGTGTCCGGGTAGGCGCTGCCGGGGCCGGGCCGGGTGCCCGGGCGGCCGATGCGAAAGCGCGTGTAGCAGTCCTCGCGCGCCTGCACCACCGGCGCGTCGGGCCAGACGTGCGGCGCGGCGCCGGCGCGGCCGCGTTCCACCGCGTCGCACAGGTAGGCGTCCCAGCCGCGCCGCAGGAAATAGTGCAGCCAGCCCTGGCGGCCGTCCGGCGTGGTCTCCCAGGCCGCGCCGGTCATGCCGCCGCCATGCCAGAACGCCAGCGGCGGCCGGCCGCTGGCCGGCTCCGACAGGAAGTACTGGGCGTACATCTGTTCGACGCGGTAGGTGCCGTTGGGATCCAGCGCCACCGGCTGGCCGCCTTCGGCCATGACCAGCTCGCGTCGCGGCAGGCCGCTGAGCGCCAGGTCGCGGCCGCCGACGTGGAAGGCGCCCATGTCGCGCAGGCGGATCGGCGCCAGCGCCGCGCCATCGTCCAGGGGCGCGGCCATCATTCGGCCTTGATGTGGTTGGTCTCGATGACCTGTTTCCACTTGGCCGTTTCGGTGGTGACGAAGCGGCCCAGGTCGGCGCGCGAGCCGGGGGCGGTCTCGACGCCCAATTCGCGCATCTTGGCCGCCACCTCGGGCGCCTGCAGCGCCTGGGCGAAGGCGTCGTGCAGCGTGTCCAGCACCGGGGCCGGGGTGCCGGCCGGCGCCATCACGCCGAACCAGGGCGTGATCAGGAAGTCGGGCACGCCGGCCTCGGCGAAGGTCGGCACGTCCGGAATCGCCGGGGCGCGCGCGGCGCTGGCCACGGCCAGGGCGCGCAGCTTGCCGGCGCGGATGTTGGCCAGCGAGGCCGGCAGGTTGTCGAAGTACATGTCGACCTGGCCGCCCAGCAGGTCGGCCGCCACCTGGCCGGCGCCCTTGTAAGGGATGTGGGCCAGGTCGATGCCGGCGCGCTGCTTGAGCAGCTCGGTCGCCAGGTGGGCCGAGCCGCCGATGCCGGAGGAGGCCGAATTGAGCTTGCCGGGGTTGGCGCGCGCATATGCCAGCAGCGCCGGCAGCGTGTCGGCCGGCACCTTGGGATTGACCACCAGCACGCTCGGCACCGTGCCGATCATGGCGACGGGCGCGAAGTCCTTGACGATGTCGTAGGGCGCCGGCTGGTAGAGCGACGGCGCCACGGTGCAACCGAACGCGCACATCAGCAGCGTCTGGCCGTCGGGCGCGGCGCGCGCCACCGCCTGCGCGCCGATGTTGCCGCCAGCGCCGGCGCGGTTCTCGACGATCAGCGGCTGGCCGAGGCGCTTGGAAAGGTTGTCGCTGAGCAGGCGCGCCAGGATGTCGGGCGTGCCGCCGGCGGGGAAGGGCACCACCAGCGTGATCGGGCGGCTGGGGAAATCGGCGGCATGGGCCGCCAGCGGCAGGCAGGCGGCCAGCGCCAGCAGGGCGCGGCCGGCCCAGCGGGCCAGCACGGGGCGGATGCGCCGGGGCGCGGGAAGGTGGCGGGTGGGGCCCATGGTTGTCTCCGTAGCGGGCGGCCGGGTCGAAACGCCCGGTCCGTGGCGGACTGTAGCCAAGCCGGCCGCGCCTGCCCAATGCCGGTGGCGCAAGACCGCCATATCGAATCCGGTATGGTTCTTTTCAGTC
The DNA here is from genome assembly GCF_002082135.1 of Achromobacter ruhlandii. Classification (NCBI taxonomy): domain Bacteria; kingdom Pseudomonadati; phylum Pseudomonadota; class Betaproteobacteria; order Burkholderiales; family Alcaligenaceae; genus Achromobacter; species Achromobacter ruhlandii. Next base: position 4,536,471 of record NZ_CP017433.1, on the reverse strand, counting down.
ATTCCGTTACGGCATAGCATGGCGCCATGAGCGACCCCCACTCCTTGCCCTCCCTGCGCAGGCTCGACATGAACCTGCTGCTGACCTTCGACGTGCTCATGCGCACGCGCAGCGCCACCGCCAGCTCGCGCCTGCTGCACAAGACCCAGCCGGCCATCAGCCGCGACCTGGCGCGCCTGCGCCTGCGGCTGGAGGACCCGCTGCTGGTGGTGGTGAAGGGACGTTTCGTTCCGACCGAGCGGGCGCTGGAGCTGCACGCGTCGGTGCATGACGCGCTGGCGCAGATCGAGGCCGCGCTGCGCCCGCCCGAGGCCTTCGATCCGGCGCGCGCCGAAGGCGTGGTCAACATCGGCACCGGCGCGCACAGCGAAATCCTGCTGGCCGCGCCGCTGATCGAGCGGCTGCAACGCGCCGCGCCCGGCGTGACGCTGCGCTTCCAGTCGCTGCACGGCGATTTCGCGCCCGACGACCTGGAGGCCGAACGGCTGCATATCGCCATCGGCCTGTTCGGCAAGGTGCCGGCGCGCTTTCACCGCGATGCGCTGCACACCGACCGCCGCGTCTGCGTGCTGTCGGCGCGGCATCCGTGGGCCGGGCGCGGCGCCCTGACGCTGGCCGACCTGGGCGCGATCAAGTGGTTCGCGTTCGAGCAGATGTACGGCCGCGAGACGACCTTCGACCGGCTGCTCAAGCCGGGCGCCGGCCGCATGGCATTCTCGGCCTATCTGTCGGGCTTCGGCGTGGCGCCCTATGTGCTGGTGGAGACCGACTACGCCACCACCATGCCGGCCAGCGTGGCGCGGGCGCACTGCCGCCATTTCCCGCTGGCGATGCTGGAGATGCCGGCGCGCCTGCGGCGCATGGAACTGGCGATGGTGTGGGCGCGCCGCCAGCACGCCTCGCCGTTGCAGGCGTGGCTGCGCGGCCAGGTGCGCGACGTGCTGCGCGAGCGCCTGGCCGCCGACGTCCCGGCTTAGCGGGCGACCGGCTTGCCGGTGGCCACGTCGATGGCCGAGCCGTCTTCCAGGCTGACGCGGTAGATCTCGCGCAGCACGTTGCCGGCGAAACCGATCTCGACGATGGACACGTCCTTGAAGGTGGCCTGGATGCCGTCGGGCAGCGCGGCGTTGAATTTGGCGGACTCCTGCTTCATGGCGTCGGCCAGGCGCGCGTCGTACGGCGTCATGCTGTAGACCAGCGTGGTGTGCGGGTTGTGGGCGCGCACTTCCTTGCCGTCCTTCATCACGTTGACGCCGCTCACGCCCATGGTCTTGACCAGCTCGCGGCCGGCGTCGGCCATCTTGGCGTAGACCGGGCCGGTCACGCGCGGCAGCGGGCCGTCGCGCAGCGGCGCCAGGGCGGCGGTGGTCACGGTGTTGTAGGCCATCATGGCCTCGAAGCCCGCGCCGCTCTTGACCACGCCCAGGTCCAGCCACCAAGGGTGGCCCGCGCCCTTGGCGGCTTCGGTCGGATAGAAGTCCTTGAGCGTCACCTGCAGCGGCGCCGGCGGCTTGGGCAGCGCGCGCAGCATGCGCTGCGGCGTGGCGCTGTCGGCGCTGTGGATGTGGACCACGGTCACGTGCGGGATGTTGGGCGTTGCGGCCTCGGTCTTCAGGCCCAGCGCCAGCAGGTCCTGCTTGAGCGTGCCGTTGACCTTGGCGTCCAGCACGGCGTTCACTTCCTTGGGCAGGCGGTACACCACGCCATAGGTGGTCTTGTGTTCACGGAAGGCGGGCTGCTCCAGCGCGCTGTTGTCGATGGGAGCGGCGAAGGCGGCCGAGAGGGTGGCCAGGGACAGGCCCAGGGCGGCCAGGGGCAAGACGCGTTTGATCATGGATTTTCCTTGTATGTTCAAGACCCGCGAGAGTCCGGTCCAGTGTGGCCACGCCGGATGTACGGCGTATTGCACCAGTCCAAAGAAATCCGATAGGCGGCCAAGCCGGGCCGATAGCTGCGCCCGGCTATAGCAGGAAGACGGCCGCCACGATCAGCAGCCCCAGCGCCAGGTTGACGCCGACCCAGCGGCGGATGCCCGCCATGGCCTGGCCGCCGCGCGGCCATTCCGACGCGGCCACCGCCGCGCGCAGGCGCGGATAGAGCGCGGCGCGGATGTAGCCATAGATGGCCGTCATCACCAGCCCGCCCGCGGCCATCACGGTCCAGGCGCGCGGCATGAAGAAGGCGCCGCCGCTGCGCGCGGCCTGGGCCGCCTCCTGGCCGATCATGAGCGCGCCGGTCGCCAGGATCAGCACGATGGCGGCCAGTACCGCGTTCAGGAAGGGGCCGAGCACCGCGTCCATCAGGCGCAGCCGTTGCGGCGGCTCCAGTTGCGCGGCCGCCGGCCGCAGGAAACAGTGGGCGAACAGCATGCCGCCGACCCACAGGATCACGGCCAGCAGGTGGATGAGTTTGAGCGCGCTGTAGAGCATGGTGTCGGGCTTCGGGAATGGGCCGCGTCGTCGCAATGTCGACGGCAAGGGCTGGCTGTGGGCGGAGGCCGCCGGGGAGATCTCGGCCGAATCTGTCCCCATCATATATCCGGCAGGGGCGCCGGCGGGCGTCTTGACGCGCATCAGGGGTTTCCATTTAGAATAAGATTGATTTTTATTTGTGATCAAGAAAGTTCGGGAGCCCACCGTGTCCAACCTTGCGCTAGCCTCCGGCGATGCCGTCCATCTGCTTTACCGCGCGCACCACGGATGGCTGCACAACTGGTTGCGGGGCAAGCTGGGCAATTCCTGCGACGCCGCCGATCTGGCCCAGGACACCTTCCTGCGCGTGCTGCGCCATCGCCAGGAACTCGACGCGCTGCGCGAACCGCGCGCCTACCTGACCACCATCGCCAAGCGCCTGCTGCTGAACCACCATCGGCGCCGTTCGCTTGAACTCGCCTACCTGGAGGCGCTGGCCGCCTTGCCCGAGGCGCAGGCGCCATCGCCCGAGCAACGCCTGCTCATCCTCGAAACATTGCAGGAAATCGACGAGATGCTGGCCGGCCTGGCGCGGCCGGCGCGGCAGGCGTTCCTGATGGCGCAGATCGAAGGCCTCAGCCACACCGAGATCGCCGCGCGGTTGAATGTGTCGACGCGCTCGGTGCATCGCTACATTGCCAAGGGATACGAACAATGCATCCTGGCGGTGATGTGAGCCTGCCGTGGGCGGCCGCGGCGCTGCCCGCGGTCGACCGCAAGGTCGCGCGCGAAGCGGCGCGCTGGTTGATGCGCCTGAGCTCCGAGCGGGCCACCGATGCCGACGTCCGCGCCTGCGCCCAATGGCGCGCCAGCAAGGCCGAACACGAGAACGCCTGGCAGCGCGCGCAGCGGGTCAATCAGCGCCTCGGGCTGGTCCCGGCGGCGCTGGGCATGGCGGCGCTGAACCGGCCCGAATCGGCCGGCCGGCGCGCGGCCGTCAAGACGCTGGCGGCGTTGGTCGTGGCCGGCCCGGCGGGCTGGGCCGCCTGGCGCGCCAGTCCGTTCGAATGGAGCGCCGACTACCGCAGCGCTGCCGGCGAGCAGCGCCAGGTGGCGCTGGGCGATGGGTCGTCACTGCGCCTGAACACGGCCAGCGCCGTCGACGTGCTGTACGACGGCGACCTGCGGCTGGTGCGCCTGCGCGCCGGCGAGATCGCGGTCCACGCGGTGGCCGAGGCCGGCACCCATCCCCGGCCGTTCGTGGTCCGCACGCGGCTGGGCGATGTCCAGGCGCGGGCGGCGCGATTCTGCGTGCTGGACGCGGGCGCGGCGTGCCGCGTCAGCGTCCAGGAGGGCCGCGTCATGCTGGGCCGCGCCGGCGCCTGGGTGGCGCTGGCGGCGGGCGAGCAGGCCTGGCTGCGCGCCGATGAGGTGCCGCGGCCCGAACCGGCCGATCCGCACGCCACCGACTGGATGCGTGGCGTGCTGCACGCCAGCGCCTGGCACCTGGATGCGTTCGCGGCCGAATTGAGCCGTTATCGGCCGGGCGTGCTGCGTTGCGATCCGGCCGTGGCCGGGCTGCGGATTTCCGGCGCATTCCAATTGCATGACACCGACGCGGTGCTGGCGGCCCTGCCGTCCACGCTGCCGGTGCAGGTGCGCTATCGCAGCGCGTATTGGGTGACGATCCTGCCGCGCGTCGGCCAGGCTTGAATCGTCGCCGTTACAAAAAAACCGAGAGGGAGTTGTCCGGTTCGCATTTTTCCCGGGTCATGGTCAGTAGAGGCAGACGAATGCCGATACCCGTTGGATCGAAAGGACGACCATGGCTCATTTCCCCGCCAGCCGCGCGCGCGGCTATTCACTCAACCGAGAGGTTCCATGCCGACTGACCCGCCTGGCCCTGGCGCTGCGCATCGCCACCGCGCTGGCTGCCCCAGCCGTTGCGCTGTGGCCGGCCGCCGCCGCGCTGGCGCAGATCGCGCCGACCGAGCAGGCGCGCACGTACCGCATTCCGGCCGGCCCGCTGGCCGAGAACCTGTCGCGCTTCGCCGACAACGCCGGCGTCACGGTGCTGTTCGACGCGGCGCTGGTGGGCCAGCGGCGTGGCGCCGGCCTGAACGGGGATTACGCCGTGGCTGACGGCTTCGCCCGCCTGCTGGCCGGCAGCGGCCTGGCCGCGCGCGAGCGCAGCCCGGGCGTGTTCGTGCTGCGGGCCTTGCCGGCTGGCGGCGTGACGCAGCTGACACCGGTCACGGTCGAGGGCGAGGGCGCGGCGGTCACGCCGGCGTGGGAGACCCGCAGCGACCGCAAGCGCCTGGACGACGCGCAGGTGCGCGGTTGGAGCGACCTGGGCAAGCGCCTGGAACCGGGCGTGAACTTCAACCGCCAGAACAACAGCATCAACATTCGCGGGCTTGACCAGGATCGCGTGCTGACGCGGGTGGATGGCATCCGCCTGCCGTGGCTCGATGACGGCGCGCGCGGCGTCAAGGGCGGGCTGGAGGCGGTGGACTTCAATTCCCTGTCACGCCTGGACATCGTGCGCGGCGTCGACGCCAGCGCGGGCGGGTCGGGCGCCATCTCCGGCATGGCCGACCTGTACACGCTCGATCCCTCGGACCTGCTGAGCGACGGCAAGACCTTCGGCGCGCTGGCCAAGACCGACTACGACACCGCCGACAGCAGCTGGGGCGCCAACGCCGCGCTGGCCGGGCAGATCCACAGCGATACCTTCTGGCTGGTTCAGGCGGGCGTGCGCAACGGCCATGCGCTGGACAACCGCGGCGACGTCGGTGGCTACGGCCCGCGCCGCAGCGAACCGACGCCCGAGGACTACGACCAGCGCAGTTTCCTGCTCAAGCTGCAGCAGCGCGTCGAGGGCGGCCACCGCTTCGGCCTGACCGGCGAATACTTCAAGCGCAAGGCCACCCAGGACAGCATGTTCGAACAGGGGCCGGGCACCAGCTACCTGATCGGCGAGAACACCACCAGAAAGGAAACCGAGCGCGAGCGGGTGTCGTTCGATTATGCCTACAAGGCGCCGGGCGAGGGGGGCTGGATCGACAGCGCCACGGCGGTGGTGTATTGGCAGCGCATGCAGCTCGACAGCGCGCTGGATGGCGAGCGCAGCCGCGATGCGCGGGCCATCCGGGACCCGAGTTATGGCTTTCCCAGCGGCGCCTATGGCCGCAAGAATTCCATCCGTCAAACCCTGTTCGGCGCCAATGCCGAGCTGACCAGGCGGCTGGCCGGCAACAGCGTTTCGCAGCTGTGGACCCTGGGCGGGGAATGGTACGGCAACAAGACCGAGCAGAATTCCAGCGGCTATGACAATTGTCCCGCCGTGCCGCCGACCACCCGGCCGACGATGGGGCCGCGCACCTGCGACATGCTGCACACCAACCAGGCCGACGTGCCGCTGTCCAAGGGCAGCCAGTGGGCGCTGTGGATGTCGGACGAATTCAGCTTCGGCGATGGCCGCTACACCGTCATGCCGGCGCTGCGCTACGACCACTACGAGCAAAAGCCCAGGTCCACCGAAAGCTACGCCAGCAATCGCAACGGCGGCGTGTTGCCGCCCGAGAACAGCGGCGGGCGCTTCTCGCCCAAGCTGCTGACCACCTGGAAGGCGGCCGACGAGCTGAGCCTGTACGCGCAGTACGCCTATGGTTTCAAGGCGCCCAGCGCGACGCAGCTCTACACCAACTACGGCGGCCCCGGCACCTACCTGCGGGTCGGCAATCCCTACCTGAAGCCGGAAACCAGCAAGGGCTGGGAACTGGGCGCCAAGCTGGGTTCCGATTCGCTCGGCGGCGCGGTATCGTTCTTCGATAACCGCTACCAGAATTTCATCGACAGCAACGTGCCGCTGGATGCCAACTCGCCGCAATGGCAGCCGGGCTGGGCCGGGCAGTATCCATTGGGCATCACCGGCAACGTCAACCGCGCCAAGGTACGCATCTACGGCGCCGAGGCCAGCGCGCACTGGAAGTTCTCGCCGGGCTGGCGCACCTGGGGTTCGCTGGCGTGGGCCGTGGGCAAGGACGAAGGCACCGGCCAGTACCTGAACTCGGTGGCGCCGCTGAAGGCGGTGCTGGGCGTGGGCTATGGCCGCGACGTGTGGGGCGTGGACGCGCTGCTGACGACCGCCCTGCGCCGCAACAAGGTCGAATACCCGGAGGCCGGCGCCTCGACGCCCAACCGCGACTTCCAGGCGCCCGGCTACGGCGTGGTGGACCTCATGGGCTACTGGCGGCCGACGGCGGTCAAGGGGCTGCAGGTGCAGGCTGGCGTGTTCAACCTGTTCGACAAGAAGTACTGGGAAGCGATCAACGTGCCGACCGCCGGCGCCACGGCCCTGCCGCGGCCGGTTGACTGGTACACGGAGCCGGGGCGCAGCCTGCGCGTCTCGCTGACTTATCAATACTGACCCGCGCTGCCGCCGCTGCGCGACAGCGGCGGCAGTCCTGATTTTCCATTTCGGCCGGAGAGACCGCAATGAACCAAGAAGTGAAGCATCCTGATTTCGCGACCCGCGCCGCCGAGCTGCGCGCCCGCAACGACGCGCTGGCGGCGTCCAGGCCCGGCCTGCGCGCCCGCAACCTGGCCCAGGAACTCGGCGTGTCCGAGGCCGAATGGGTCGCGGCCGGCTGTGGCGGCGTCAAGGCCACCGAACTGCACGGCCAGCCGCAGGAGATCTTCCGCGAACTGGGCACGCTGGGCCCGGTGATGGCTCTGACGCGCAATGACTGGTGCGTGCATGAGCGCCACGGCGCCTACCTGGACATCCAGGCCGACGGACCGGTCGGCCTGGTGCTGGGGCCGGACATCGACCTGCGCGTGTTCTTCTCGTGCTGGAAGTCCGCCTGGGCGGTCGAGCAGGACGGCCGCCACAGCCTGCAGTTCTTCGACGGCGCGGGCGTGGCGGTGCACAAGGTCTACCGCACCGAAGCCACCGACGTCGCCGCGTATGACGCGCTGGTGGCCAGGTTCGCCGGCGCTTCGCGCTGGCCCGAGACCGCGCCCTATGCGCCCGCCGCCGACGCGCCGAGCGTCGAGGACAGCGCCCGGTGGCGCCAGGCCTGGCTGGGCATGCAGGACACGCACGAATTCTTTCCGTTGCTGCGCAAGTTCAAGGTGTCGCGGCTGGCGGCGCTGGCCGCGGCCGGCGAAGACCTGGCGCAGACGGTGCCGGCGGAGTCGGTCGAGCGCATGCTGGAGTCGGCGGCGGCCAGCGGCCTGTCGATCATGTGCTTCGTGGGCAACCGCGGCATGATCCAGATCCACACCGGCCCGGTTCGGCAGTTGCGCCGCACCGGCCCCTGGTTCAACGTGCTGGACCCGACCTTCAACCTGCACCTGGACACCACCGCCATCGCGTCGGCCTGGGTGGTGAACAAACCCACCAGCGATGGCTGGGTGACGTCGCTGGAGCTGTATTCGTCCAGCGGCGATCTGATCGCGCAGTTCTTCGGCGAGCGCAAGCCGGGCAAGCCGGAGCTGGCGGGGTGGCGTGAATTGATGTCGGGCCTGTGCCGCGTGCCGTTGGCCGCTTGAGGATGATGCAATGAAGAAATGGCTGGCGGTGGCGGCTTGGATGCTGGTGGCGGGCGCGCAGGCGGCGCCGCCTGAACGCGTGGTGACGCTGGGCGGCAGCGTGACCGAGATCGTTTACGGCCTGGGGCAGGGCGGCCGGCTGGTCGGCGACGACCAGTCCAGCCTGTACCCGGAGGCCGCGACCCGGTTGCCGCGCGTCGGCTATTACCGCGCGGTGCCGGTCGAAGGCGTGCTTGCGCTCAAGCCCGACCTGGTGCTGGCCTCGGAGCAGGCCGGGCCGCCCGAGGCGCTCAAGCGCCTGGGCGAAGTCGGGGTGCGGCTGGTGAGCGTGCCGGACGCGCCGTCGGTCGATTCGCTCAAGGCGCGCATCCGCGCCGTGGCCGGCGCGCTGGACGTGGCGCCGGCCGGCGAACAGATGGTGCGGGACGTGACGCGCGAGCTGGCCAAGGCCGAGGCCATGCCGGCTACGCGCGCGCGGGCGCTGCTGCTGATCAACCGCAACGGCGCGCCGCAAGGCGCGGGGCGCGGCACCGCGGCGGCCGAAGTCATGCACCTGGCCGGGCTGGCCAACGTGCTGGACGGCCAGCAGGGCTACAAGCCGCTGTCGCCCGAGGCCATCGGCGCGCTGGCGCCCGACCTGATCATCGTCACGCGCGAATCGCTGCAGGCCAGCGGCGGCCTCGATGGCTTTGCGCGCCTGCCCGGCATCGCGGTGACACAGGCCGCGGCGAAGCGGCGCATCATCGTCATGGACGACCTGCTGATCCTGGGGCTGGGGCCGCGCTTGCCGCAGGCGCTGATCCAGCTCAAGCAGGAGGCCGCGCATGCCATGGCGCGCTAGCCCGCCGCTGGCGCTGGTGTTGCTGGCTGTGGCGGTGGTGGCGGCGGTGCTGGCGGCCAGCGCCAGCGGCGCGGTCTCGATTCCGTTGCGCGAGCTGCCGGCGCTGTTGTGGGGCTCGCCCACGCCGGAACAGGCGCTGTGGCGCAACGTGCTGATCGACATCCGCCTGCCGCGGGTGCTGCTGGCGGTGGTGATGGGCGCGGGCCTGGCGATCTCGGGGGCGGCGCTGCAGGCGCTGTTCCGCAATCCGCTGGCCGAACCGGGGCTGATCGGCATTTCCGCTGGCGCTTCGCTGGGCGCGGTCATCGCCATCGTGATGACGCCGGGCGGCTTCTGGTACACCGCGCCGGGCGCCTTCATCGGCAGCCTGGTCGCGACCCTGTCGGCCTATCTGGTGGGACGGCGCGTGCCGGGCGTGGCGGGGCTGCTGTTGGCGGGCGTGGCGATCACCGCCATCGCCTTCAGCCTGATCGGGCTGTTCACCTTCATGGCGTCCGACGCGCAGCTGCGCGACCTGACTTTTTGGAACATGGGCAGCCTGGCCGGCGCCAGCTGGAAGCTGCTGGCCTTCCTGGGGCCGTGGGTGCTGCTGCTGTCGCTCTGGCTGATGCGCCAGTGGCGCGTGATGAACGCGCTGCTGCTGGGCGAGCGCGAGGCCCAGCACCTGGGTTATTCGCTCAAGCAGGCGCGGGCGCGGCTGGTGCTGGCCTGCACCCTGATCGTCGGGCCGCTGGTGGCCGCCAGCGGCACCATCGTGTTCGTCGGGCTGGTGGTGCCGCACCTGGTGCGCATGACGCTGGGCGCCAACCATCGCCTGCTGCTGCCCGCCTGCCTGCTGGGCGGCGGGCTGGTGATGACGCTGGCGGACTGGCTGGCGCGCGTCGTGGTGGTGCCGGCCGAACTGCCGATCGGCCTGGTGACCGGGCTGGTGGGTGGCCCCTTCTTCCTGTGGCTGCTGGCGCGCGGCCGGAGGCACGGTTGATGCTGGCCGCCGAGAACCTGAGCCTGGCGCGCGACGGCAAGCGCATCCTGGACCGCGTGTCGCTGGCGATCCATCCCGGCGAAGTGGTGGGCCTGCTGGGCAGCAATGGCGCCGGCAAATCGACCCTGCTGGGCGCGCTGTCGGCCGAGCTGGGCGCGGATGGTGGCAGCCTGACGCTGGATGGGCGGGCGCTGGGCGGGATGCCGCCGCGCGAGCAGGCGCGCAAGCGCGCGGTGCTGCCGCAGAAGCCCGGGCTGACCTTCGACCTGGGCGTGCGCGAAGTGGTGGCAATGGGCGCCTATCCGTTTCCGGAACTGTCGCCGGCCGAGGTCGACGAACTGGCGCGGCAGGCGCTGGAATGGGCCGACGTCAGCCACCTGGATGGGCGTCGCTATCCGCAGCTGTCGGGCGGCGAGCAGCAGCGGGTGCAGTTCGCCCGCGTGCTGGTGCAATGCCGCGCGGCGCGCGCCCAGGGCGAAGCCCGCTACCTGCTGCTGGACGAGCCGACCGCCAGCCTCGATCCCAAGCACCAGGCCGACCTGATGCGACGGGCGGCGCAGCTGGCGCACGAGGGCAACACGGGCGTGCTGGTGATCCTGCACGACATGAACCTGGCGGCGCGCTGGTGCGACCGCCTGCTGCTGCTGAGCGGCGGCCAGGCGGTGGCGCAGGGCACGCCGGCCGAGGTGCTGACGCCGGCCAACCTGTTCCTGGCGTACGGCATCCAGGCGCAGGTGATGCCGCATCCGTTGCAGGCGGACCGGTTGCTGGTGCTGATGGCTTGATGGGCGCCAGCCCCGCTAAAATGGGGCATCGCGGCGGCCGCGGCCGCCTTTTCCTCATCTACCGACAGGACTTAGTGTCATGCCTACTTTCGACGTCGTTTCCGAAGTCGACAAACACGAACTCACCAACGCCATCGACCAGGCCAACCGCGAGCTCGCCACCCGTTTCGATTTCAAGGGCACGGATGCGAAATTCGAACTGGATGGTTTCGTGGTGACGCAGGTGGCGTCGAGCGCGTTCCAGCTCAAGCAGATGCTGGACATCCTGCGCGGCCGGCTGTCGGCGCGCGGAATCGACGTGCGTTGCCTGGATGTGGCGGATCCGCTGGAGAACCTGGGCGGGGCGCGGCAGAAGATCACGGTGAAGCAGGGGATCGAGCAGCCGGTGGCCAAGAAGCTGATCGCGGCGATCAAGAACGCCAAGCTCAAGGTTGAAAGCCAGATCAACGGCGACAAGCTGCGGATCAGCGGGAAGAAGCGGGATGATCTGCAGACGGCGATTGCGTTGTTGAAGAAGACGGATGTGGATTTGCCGTTGCAGTTTGAGAATTTTCGGGACTGACTGGTTTGATGCGGCGGGGGCGTCGTAGGCCGCCCGTTGCGCGGGGCGCCTGGGGGGTGGGCGCCCGCGATTGCGGTCCGGAGCGTTCGCTCCGGACTGCCCCGTTGTCATCTTCGTCACAGCCTACGGCTGCTCCTTCAGATTCCCTCGGGCGCATCGAGGTTGCCCACCCCCCAGGCGCCCCGCGCAACGGGCTACCGGCGTCGAGGTTTGCGGCGCTGTCAGGTCAGTGGGGGGCGGGGAGGTTTGCGTTGCCCGCAGAAAAAAGGCCGCCCTGCGCGGCCTTTTTTTGCATATGCGGCGTGCTGCGTCGAGAGGGTGTGCGCGGCGCGCTCGCGGGGGCTAGAGGCTTATCCGGGGATTGGCGGGTTTTGGTCTTGTTGGGCCGGCCCATTGGGGTGACTCGCGCTTGCATGGCGGCGCGGCCCGTTATTCCTTTTCAATCTCTTCAGTATTCCGCCCACAGATGCTGGGCCGCGTAGGCGCGCCAGGGGCGCCAGGCTTCGGCGCGGGCGAGGAGTTGGGCGGGGGTGTATTCGCGGGATTCGAGTTTTTCCAGGGCGCGGATCAGGCCGATGTCGGAGGCGGGGAAGGCGTCGGGTTCGCGCAGTTGGCGCAGGGCGATGTATTGGGCGGTCCATTCGCCGACGCCGCGGATTTCGCGCAGGCGGGCGACGGCGGTGTCGAGGCTGTTGCTGGTGTCGAACAGCCGCGGGTCGGCCAGGGCGGCGGCGGCGACGGCGGAGAGGGTGGCGGCGCGGCTGCGGGGCATGCCGAGCGGGGCGAGGTCGACGGGGGCGATGGCGGCCGGGGTGGGGAACAGGTGGGTCAGATCGCCGTCGGGCTGCTCCAGGGGTTGGCCGTGGGCGGCGACGAGCTTGCCGGCGAGTTTGATGGCGGCGCCGACGGTGATCTGCTGGCCGAGGACGGCGCGCAGCGCCAGTTCGAAGCCGTCCCAGGCGCCGGGCACGCGCAGGCCCGGGCGGGCGGCGGTGAGGGCGGCCATGACGGGATCGTGGGCCAGTTGGGCGGCGAGCGCGGCGGGGTCGCTGGCCAGATCGAAAACGCGGCGCAGCCGGGCGATGATGGTGGGCAGGGCATGCAGTTGGGGAAAACGGACGGTGGCCTGCAGCGCGTTGCCGGCGCCGGGTTCGACCCGCACGGTGCCCTGCGCGCCGTCCAGCCCGATGGTGCGCGTGTAGCTGTCGGCCGTGACCCGTTCGATGCCGGGGATGGCGCGCACGCGCAGGAAGTCGAGCATGGCGCTCCAGTCGTAGGGCGGGCGGTAGCGCAGCAGCAGTTTGATTTCGCCCTGCGGGCCGGCCGAGACGTCGGGCTTGCCGGAGCGGCGCAGTTCGCCCGGCGCGCGGCCGAACAGGGCCAGGAAGATCTCATTGAAGCGGCGGATGCTGCCGAAGCCGGCCGCGAATGCGATCTCGGCCATGGGCAGGCGGGTTTCGTGGATCAGTTGCTTGGCCAGCAGTACGCGCCGGGTCTGCGCCACGGCCACGGGCGACGCGCCCAGGTGCTGGCGGAACTGCCGCCGCAACTGGCGCTCGCCGACGCCCAGGCGCGCGGCCAGGGCGTCGACGCCGGCTTCGTCGAGCGCGCCGAGTTCGATCAGGCCGAGCGCGCGCGCGACGCTGTCGGGCAAATCGCGGGCGCGACCGGCGGCGGGCGCGGTTTCCGGGCGGCAGCGCAGGCAGGGGTGGAAGCCCGCTTCCTGCGCGGCCGCCGCCGTGGGGTAGAAGACGACGTTGCGCGACAGCGGCGTGCGCGCCGGACAGACCGGGCGGCAGTAGATGCGCGTGGTCTTGACCGCGGTGAAGAAGCGGCCGTCGTAACGGGCGTCGCGCACGCGGATGGCGCTGTAGCAGGCGTCATGGTCGAGGTTCATGCGGCCCATGCTAGCGCCGTCGGCGGTCGCGATCTAGCGGTTTTCGGACACTGTTGTCATCCGCATTGCCATGTCCGGAATCCGCCAGCGCGTTGCCGCCGGCCGCCCTATATTGGACGCGTCAACGCCGCACCCGGAGCCCGCCATGCCTGTCCAGACCTTCACCCTAGAACGGGTCGCCACCCCCATCGGGAAGATGCTCGTGCTGACCGATGCCGGGCAATGCCTGCGCGCCGTCGATTGGGAGGATTACGAACCCCGCATGCATGTCCTGCTGCGCCGCCAGTATGGCAAAGGCGCGGTGAAAGTGGCCGATGCCGCGCGCGCCTCGGCGGCCAGCCGCGCCTTGCTGGCTTATTTCGATGGCCAGGTCGATGCGATCGACCCGTTGCAGGTGGCGCTGGGCGGCACCGATTTCCAGCGCCAGGTATGGCGCGCGCTGCGCGAAATCGAGCCGGGCGACACGGTCAGCTATGGCGTGCTGGCCGGGCGCATCGGCCGGGCATCGGCGGTGCGCGCCGTGGGCATGGCCAATGGGGCCAATCCGGTGGGGATCGTGGTGCCGTGCCACCGGGTCATCGGCGCCGATGCGGCGCTGACCGGCTACGGCGGCGGGCTGCATCGCAAGCGCTGGCTGCTGGAGCACGAGGCCCGCTGGCGCGCCGCGCGAGGCGCGTCGTTGGCGCGGGCCGCCTGAGGCGGCCGCAACGGCGGCGGGATGCCCGCGTCACATCGGCGCGGGCGGTCGCCGGATCGAGGCCGTCAGGCGCGGATCCAGCCGCGCGCGATGGGCAGGGCCAGCAGCCTGCGGTAGATGGCCTGCGACATGGCCGTGAGCGGCGCGCCGACGCGGCGCCAGACCGGCACGGCCAGCCCGGCGGCCAGCGGCGCCAGCAGCAGGCCGCCGGCGATGTCCAGCGGGAAGTGCACGCCCAGATAGACCCGCGACAGCCCGACCACGGCCGCCAGCAGCAGCGTCGCATAGCCCCAGCCGGCCCAACGCCGGTCGAAGATCAGCGTGAACGCCAGCGTGGCGATGATGATGGTGTGGTTGCTGGGGAACGATGAGGTGGCCTTGTGGGCGAAGAAGGCCTGGCCCAGCCCGAGCACGAATGGCCGCGGATGCGGCCACAGCGCGCCGCACAGGTAGCTGATGCAGAGCGCGGCGCCGATGCCGACCAGTGCTTTGAGCACCAGGTCGCGCTGGGCCTGGGCGCCCCACAGCCAGAGCGCGGCCAGTACGATGGGCACCAGCAGGATCAGCCGATTGGCGACGAACAGGCCCGCCTGGATGCGCCATCCGGGGCTGGCCGGATCGGCGTTGATCAGGAGAAACAGGGACTGATTGAGAGGTTCCAGGAAATCCATGACGCGTCATCGGGGTGAAATTATTTCGTTGGGCGCGATGGTAGACCGGTTTGCCGTCAATTCCCTTGCAAAACGTGGCCGGATCCCGGGATTTACTTCTGGATGCGAATGTGGCTTTCCGTGGCACTTGCTGGCGGGCGTGGCGGGGACGCGGCGGCGCGGCCCGTACGGGCCGGACCGCGACAGCCATGGGCCGGCCGCGCCGAGCCCGCCCGCACGGCGCTCACTTGGCGATGCGCTTGCCCTGCGCGTCGATCACCGCTTCGCCGTCTTCCTTGGTGAAGGCGCCTTGCTGCGGCGCGGGCAGGATGTCCAGCACCAGTTCGGACGGGCGGCACAGGCGCGCGCCCAGCGGGGTGCTGACGAAGGGGCGGTTCAGCAGGATCGGGTGGGCCTCGATGGCGTCCAGCAGGGCGTCGTCGCTCAGGGAGGTGTCATCCAGGCCGAGTTCGGCGTAGGGCGTGCCTTTTTCGCGCAGCGCGTCGCGCACGGTGATGCCGGCGCGCTTGAACAGCGCCTTCAGGTCGGCGCGCGAGGGCGGCGTTTCCAGGTACAGCACCACGGTCGGCTCGATGCCGGCATTGCGGATCATGGCCAGCGTGTTGCGCGAGGTGCCGCACTTGGGGTTGTGGTAGATGGTGACGTCGGACATGGCGCTTTCCTTGCGAGGGTGCGGGGACAAGGCAGGAGCATAGTGCATTCCCGCCCGGTCCTCGCCGCCGCGCGGTTTCAGGCGCGCAGCTTGCGGCCCAGCCGGCGCCAGCCGATCACCACGCCGGTCAGGCTCAGGGCCACGCCGCCCAGGCTCAGGAACACCAGCAGGATGTCCCACAGCGGCCGCCGCGCCAGCAGGCCGGTCCAGTCCCAACTGTGCAGGAAAGCGAACAGCCAGCGGCTGGCGCGGTTGCCGCGGTCCTGCCGGCTCAGCACCTGGCCGGTGCGCGGGTCCAGGTAGACCCAGCTGGCCTGCGGGTCGTCGAACACCAGGCGCCACACCGGCAGCGGCTTCTCGATATGGCCGAGCATGGCGTGCTCGTCGCGGCCGTAGTAGTAGAAGTCGTAGCGATCCAGCACCTGCAGGTCCGTCAGCGTGGCGCCGGGCACCAGGCGCGCGGCGGCCGCGCGCAGGGCCGCCGGGTCGAGCGTGACGGCTTGCGCGTCGGCGGCCGCCAGCAGTCGCGGCGCGCCCGGGCCGCTACGGGCCAGCACCAGGTCGCGGCCGTCGACGCGGGTCCAGCGCAGTTCGCGCGGCGCGGCGGGCAGGGCGGCGATCAGCGCGGCGGGCGGCGCCTGCGGCGCGGCCGCGTCATAGGCGCCGCCGGCGTAGGCCTGTTGCGCCAATGGCGCCGCGCCGCTGCTGAACACCTTCCACGGGTTCATCGACATCAGCCCGCTGAAGATCCAGGTGAGCGTGATGCCGGCGAACATCAGGCCGGCCAGGTGGTGCCAGCGCATCATGTTCTCGCGATACGGCGAGCGGCTGCCGCTGGCGTAGGGCCGCGAGAAGCGCCAGCGCAGGATGCCGACCACCGTGCCGGTCAGCGCCACGGCCACGCCGGCCACCGACAGCCAGACCACGATGTCGTGCCACCACGGATCGAAGACATTGCCGCGAAACGGGTACAGCCAGTGGATCCAGGCGCCGACGTAGTTCCACAGCCGTTCGCGGCGGGTGGCGTCCAGCACCACTTCGCCGGTGGCGGACGAGACGTACAGCCGGGTGCGCGCGGGGTCGTCCAGGTCGATGCGATGCAGCGGCCGATGGATGTCGAGCGCGCCGGAGTGGGTGTACACGTCCTCCTCCACCTCGCCCTGGTAGCGCGCGGCGTACCGGCCGTCGAACCAGGCCGCGGCGCTGGCGGTGGCGACCGCGGCGTCGGCGCGCGGCAGCAGCGCGCCGCTGGCGGCATCCACCACCTTGGGCGCGCGGCCGCGGCCCATCGGCACCAGGTAGACCGGGGCGCCGCCGCGCAGCGCGGCCAGGCTCAGGCCCGCCATGTCGCTGGCGCCGGCGGCGGCCAGCGCCTGGGCCGGCGTGGCGGCGACGCGGGCCGGGTCGAGCGGCGCCAGGTGCGTCATGCGTTCCTGCGGCGTGAGCTTGGGGTAGCCCACGTACATCATCACCACGCCCGAGATGAACCACATGGCGAAGAACAGGCACAGCACGATGCCGGCCCAGCGGTGCGTCAGGTACAGCCAGCGCTTGGCGCGGGTGGACCACGGCACGGACGCGGGCCGGCGGCGGGGGGAGGGGATGGCGTCCATGGCTGTCCTCAGAACCGCGCCTGGAGCGTCAGCTCGAACGAGCGCGGCGCGCCCAGGTAGAACATCGGCGTGCCGGTGACGTTGGCGGCGTACACCTTGTCGGTCAGGTTGCGGACCCGGCCGGTGACGGTGAAGTGGCGGTCGATGCGGTGCGACAGCGCCGCGTCGAACACGGTGTACGACGGCGCCCAGACGGTGTTGGCGGCATCGGCGTAGGCGCGGCCGACGTAGCGCGCGGCCACGCTGGCGTTCCAGTCCGGCAGGAAGGCGTAGTCGATCCAGGCGTTGGCCACGCGCCGCGGCGTGTTGGTCGGCACATTGCCGTTGCGCGACACGCGCACGCCGCCGACCGTTTCCGAGAAGTCGTCGTACCTGGGATCGACGAAGGCGACGTTGGCCTGCAGCGACAGGGTGCGCGTCAGGCGCAGCCCGCCGGCCAGTTCCAGCCCGCGCGCCGACTGCTGGCCCACCGGGATGCTGACCGCCGGGTTGTTGGCGTCGGGCGCCGAGATGTGCTTGCGCGTGATCTCGTAGGCCGCGATGGTGGCCGAGCCGCGGCCGTCCCAGAACTCGAACTTGCCGCCCACTTCCTTCTGCGTGCCGGTGGTCAGCTTGTCGTTGTTGAGCACGTCGGCGAACGAAGCGGTGGCCATGATGCCGGACGGGGGATCGGCGGCCGTGGCGTATTGCGCGTAGAGCGAGGCCTGCGGCGTGACGGCCCAGTTCAGCGCCAGCCGGCCGGTGGTGGGCGAATAGCTGCGCGAGGCCGAGGCCGGCGCGCTGGCCGTGACCGCGCGGCGGTTGGTCAGGTCCAGGTCGATGAAGTCCTTGCGCAGGGCCGACACGATGGCCACGCCGGGCAGCACTTCCGTGCGGTTTTCCAGCGTGAAGGCCAGCGTCCGGATGCGGTTGTCGCGGTCCGGGTTGTGGCCGCGCGTCATGCCGGGGATGTCGTAGAAATAGCCCGGCTGGAAATCGTACGGATCGACCGCGTCCACCGTGGCCGGCAGGCTGGTGGGATAGCGGGTCTGCTTGTTCACGCTCAGGTCGGCGCCGAACGACCAACTGGTGGGCAGGCCGGCCAGCGTCGATTCGACCAGGCCTTCGACGCGGTTGCCGACCAGGCTCTGTTCGTGGCGCTGCAGCAGCGCGCCCGAGCGCAGCACGCGGCTGTTGGCGGCGTTGTAGCGGTAGGTCTCCAGGTTGCGGAAGTCGCGTTCGGCGCGGTAGTAGTACAGCGTGTTCTTGAACGTGATGTCCGGCGCCGCGCGCCATTCCGTCAGCGAACGGGCCCACAGCACCGATTGCTCGTAGAGGCCGTCCTCGACGTTGTAGTTCTTGAAACGCGTGCCGCCGCGGATGTGGCCTTCGCCGCTCACCTTGCCGTTCGCGCCCACCGCCAGCGGCGTGCCCCAGTAGGGGCGGTCGACGCGTTCGCGCTGGTACTCGAAGGCCCAGGTCTGCGTGACGTCGTCGCCCAGGTCGGACAGCAGCGAGGCCGCCACCTGGGCGGCATTCGAGCGCTCGCCGTCGACCCAGCCGTGGCTGGCGGTGGTGTTGGCGTCGATGCGCAGGTAATGGCCGCGTCCGCCCGGCGAGCCGGCCAACTGCTGGTTGATGCCGACCGATGCCTGGCGCGTGTCGAACGATCCCAGGCGCAGCTGGCCCTCATAGAACGTGTCGCGCTCGGCCAGCTTGGTGACGTAATTGATGGCGCCGCCGACCGCGCCGGCGCCGAACAGGAAGGTCGACGGGCCGCCGATGGCCTCGACCCGGTCGTAGATCCAGCTGTCGATCGGCCGCGCGGCCACCGAGTCGTACTGCACCGAGATGCCGTTGAACAGCTGCGACACCTGGCCGCCGCTGAAACCGCGGTAGCTGACGGCGCCGGCCATGCCGGGGGGCGCGGCGTTGTTCACGCCCGGGATGCCGCGCGCGATGTCCTGGGTGTTGAGCGCGCCGCGCGCCTCGATCTGCTGGCGCGAGATGACGGTGACGGAGGCCGGCGTGTCCTTGATGCGCAGGCCGAGGCGGCTGCCGGTGCCGTCGATGCGTTCCAGGTTGATCGGGCCGTTGGGCGCGTCGTCGGCGCGCTCGCCTTCGACCAGGGTGGCGGGCAGGGTCTCGATGGCGGGTTCGGCGGTCAGCGCGAACGCCGGGTTGGCCGCGCAGGCGCCGGCCAGCAGGGATGCTGCATAGTGTTTTTTCATGATCCAGGCCGGCGGGGGCCGGCATGCGCGCTCGCGCGGGCGCCGCGTTCAGGGGCGGCAAAAGGCGCGGGCGCGGGGTCTCCAGGGCGTGGCCGCCGGAAACGGGCGGCGCGGGCTCGGGCGCAGGCGGCGCGGCGGCCGTCCTCGGGGAACGGCGTGCGCGCGCTCAGGCCGCGGGCGGGGCGCGCGGCTGGGCCGCGTGCCAGGCGTGGAGCGGGTGCGCGGCGCGGTAGAACAGCGCCGGGTAGGTGACGCCGCCGCTGGCGGGCGCCGGCAGCACGGTCAGGCGAGCGGGAGGGAGGCCGAGGTCGGCCTGGGGGTTGCGGCAGAACGGGCAGTGGTTGCTGTCGCCATGATGGGCGGCGTGGTCGCCGGCCGGGTCATCGCCCTGCACCTCGATGGTCAGGGACGAGCGGCCCTCGGGGGCGCAGTAGTCCACGCTGACCTGGCGGCTGGCATTGGGCAGGTGATTGCCATGCGCCAGCGACGGAACCAGCGACGCCCACAGGATCGCGATCAGCGCGATCCAGGCGTAGCCGCGGTTCAGGAAGTGGGCGAGGTGCATGACGGCGCATTATATCCAAGCCCTTTCAGACGGAAAGATGGCGCCGCACGTCCTCGCCGTCGATGGCGGCGCGGTCGCCGCTGGCCACCACCTCGCCGCGCGACAGCACCACGAAGCGGTCGGCCAGCTCGCGGGCGAAATCGAAGTACTGCTCGCACAGCAGGATGGCGATGTCGCCGCGCTGGCGCAGCATGTGGACGACGCGGCCGATGTCCTTGATGATCGAGGGCTGGATGCCCTCGGTCGGCTCATCCAGGATGATCAGCTTGGGTTCGGCCACCAGCGCGCGGGCGATCGCAAGCTGTTGCTGCTGGCCGCCGGACAGGTCGCCGCCGCGCCGCGCCAGCATGCTCTTGAGCACCGGGAACAGCTCGAACACTTCCTCCTTGATGCGGCGCGCGCGCGCGGCCGGCTTGGTCGCCATGCCCATCAGGATGTTCTCTTCCACCGTGAGCCGGGCGAAGATGTCGCGGCCCTGCGGCACGTAGGCCATGCCGCGCGCGGCGCGCTGGTGCGGCGCCAGGCGGGTGACGTCGGCGCCGTCGAAACCGATGGCGCCGCGCGCCACCGGCAGCACGCCCATCACGCACTTGAGCAGGGTGGTCTTGCCGACGCCATTGCGGCCCAGCAGCGCCAGGCATTCGCCCTGGTTCACGGCCAGCGATACGCCGCGCAGGGTATGGCTGCCGCCGTAGTACTGGTCGATGGTGTTCACGTTCAGCATGTCAGCGCCCCAGGTAGACTTCGATCACGCGCGGGTCGGCCTGCACCTTGGCCATCGGCCCCTCGGCCAGCACCGAGCCCTCGTGCAGCACGGTCACCTTGCCGTCGCCGGCGATCTGGTTGACGAAATCCATGTCGTGCTCGACCACCATCAGCGAATGGCGGCCGCGCAGTTCGTTGAGCAGTTCGCCGGTGCGCTCGGTCTCGGCGTCGGTCATGCCGGCCACCGGTTCGTCCAGCAGCAGCAACTGCGGCTCCTGCATCAGCAGCATGCCGATCTCCAGCCATTGCTTCTGGCCGTGCGACAGCAGGCCGGCGGGGCGGAAGGCCTCGGGCCGCAGCCGGATCAGGTCGAGCGTCTCGCCGATGCGGTCGGCCTGCTCGCCGGTCAGGCGCGCGAACAGCGTGGGCCGCACGCGCTTGTCGGTCTTCATCGCCAATTCCAGGTTCTCGAACACCGTGTGCTGCTCGAACACGGTGGGGCGCTGGAACTTGCGGCCGATGCCGGCGTGCGCGATCTGCGCCTCGCTCAGCGTGGTCAGGTCGATGCTCTGGCCGAAGAACGCGGTGCCGGCGGTGGGGCGCGTCTTGCCGGTGATGACGTCCATCATGGTGGTCTTGCCGGCGCCGTTGGGGCCGATGATGCAGCGCAGTTCGCCCACGCCGATGTCCAGCGTCAGGTCGTTGAGCGCCTTGAAGCCGTCGAAGCTGACGGTGATGCCTTCCAGGTACAGGATGGCGCCGTGGCTGGTGTCCAGGCCCTTGGGGCTGACGCGGCCGTAGCCGGCGTCGCCGCTGGGGCCGCCATCGAGCATGGCGCTTTCGGTATGGGTGCTGGTCATGCGCGTCGCTCCTGGTAGCGGGCGGCCAGGCGCCGGGCCAGGCCGACGATGCCGGTGGGCAGGAAGAGGGTCACCAGCACGAAGATCAGGCCCAGGGCGTACAGCCAGAATTCGGGCAGCACGCTGGTGAACCAGGTCTTCAGGCCGTTCACGGCGCCGGCGCCGATGATGGGGCCGATCAGCGTGCCGCGGCCGCCGGTGGCCACCCAGATCACCATCTCGATGGAGTTCTCGGTGGACATCTCGCTGGGGTTGATAATGCCGACCTGCGGCACGTACAGCGCCCCGGCGATGCCGCACAGCACCGCCGACAGCGTCCACACGAACAGCTTGAAGCCGAGCGGGTCGTAGCCGATGAAGCGCAGCCGGCTCTCGGCGTCGCGCACCGCCGTCAGCACCCGGCCCAGCTTGGACTGCGTGACGGCGCGCGCCAGCACCAGCGCGCCGGCCAGCGCGGCCAGCGTGATCCAGTACAGCGCGGCGCGGGTGCCGGGCGCGGTGATGTCGAAGCCCAGGATGCGCTTGAAGTCAGTGAAGCCGTTGTTGCCGCCAAAGCCGGTGTCGTTGCGGAAGAACAGCAGCATGGCGGCGAAGGTCAGCGCCTGCGTGATGATGGAGAAATACACGCCCTTGATGCGCGAGCGGAAGGCGAAGTAGCCGAACACGAAGGCCAGCACGCCCGGCACCAGCACCACCAGCAGCATGGCATAGGCGAAGTGGTCGGTGAAGGCCCAGTACCAGGGGTAGTCCTTCCAGTCCAGGAACACCATGAAGTCGGGCAGGCGGCTCTGATAGACGCCGTCCTGGCCGATGGCGCGCATCAGGTACATGCCGTGGGCATAGCCGCCCAGCGCGAAGAACAGGCCATGGCCCAGCGACAGGATGCCGGCGTAGCCCCACACCAGGTCCAGCGCCAGCGCCGCCAGGGCGTAGCACATGAACTTGCCCAGCAGCGCCACGGCGTAGGCCGAGACGTGCAGCGGATGGCCGGCGGGAAACGCCAGGTTCAGCAGCGGCACCAGCGCCAGCAGCAGCACGCCCGCGCCCAGCGCGGCCCAGGCGCGGCCATTGAACAGGGGCCGGCGCGCCAGCAGGTTGAAATCGGTCAGCGCGGTCTGCTTCATTCGACGCTCCGGCCGCGCGGGGCGAACAGGCCTTGCGGCCGCTTCTGCACGAAAAGCACGATGAGCACCAGGATGGTGATCTTGGCCATGACCGCTCCCGCGTAAGGCTCCAGGAATTTGTTGACGCCGCCCAGGCCGAGCGCGGCGATGACGGTGCCGGCCAGTTGGCCGACGCCGCCCAGCACCACCACCATGAAGGAATCGACGATGTAGCCGCGGCCCAGGTCCGGGCCCACGTTGCCCAGCTGCGACAGCGCCACGCCGGCCAGTCCGGCGATGCCCGAGCCCAGGCCGAACGCCAGCATGTCGACGCGGCCGGTGGGCACGCCGACGCAATCGGCCATGCGCCGGTTCTGCGTGATGGCGCGCACGAACAGGCCGAGCCGGGTGTGGTTCAGCAGCGCCCACACCAGGAACACCACGAACAGCGCGAAGCCGATGATGACCAGCCGGTTGTAGGTCAGCACCAGGCCGCCCAGCACCGTGAAGCCGCCGGACATCCAGCTGGGGTTGCCCACTTCCACGTTCTGCGCGCCGAACAGCGTGCGCACGCCCTGCATCAGCATCAGGCTGATGCCCCAGGTGGCCAGCAGCGTTTCCAGCGGCCGGCCGTAGAGCCAGCGGATCACGGTGCGTTCCAGCGCCATGCCGACCAGCGCGGTGACCACGAAGGCCAGCGGCAGCGCCGCCGCCACGTACCAGTCGAGCCAGCCCGGCAGCCAGGCGCGGAACGCCGTCTGCACCAGGTAGGTGACGTAGGCGCCGATCATCAGCAGCTCGCCGTGCGCCATGTTGATGACGCCCATCAGGCCGAAGGTGATGGCCAGCCCCAGCGCCGCCAGCAGCAGCACGCTGCCCAGGCTGAGACCGTAGAACAGGTTGCCGGCCCACTCGATGGTGGCCAGGTGGCGGTCGATGCGCTTGAGCGCGTTGGCGGCCGCTTCGCGCACGCCTGCGTCCGGTTCGGCGTAGACGCCGTCCTGCTGTTGCGTCAGCGCCGCCAGCGTCGGCCGGAAGGCGGCGTTGTCGGTGCGGCCGAGCAGATCGACCGCGTGGCGCCGCACGGCGGGGTCGGCGCTCTTGAGTTCGAGATTGGCCTGCGCGATTTCCAGCGCGGCGCGCACGGCCGGGTCTTTTTCGGCGGCCAGCGCCTTCTCCAGCAGCGGCAGGCGGGCGGGATCGCCGGTCTGTTGCAGGCGGCGGGCGGCGGCCAGCCGTTCCTGCGGGTTGTCGGAGAACAGGCGCGAACCGGCCAGTGCCGCTTCGATCGCGCGCCGCAAGCGGTTGTTGATGCCGATGGCGGCGGCCTCGGGCGGCAGCGCCAGGGAAGCGCCGGTGGCCGGATCGGTGGCCTGGCCCTTGCCGTCGCCGATCAGCACGCGGCCGTCCGGCAGCGCATACAGCTGGTCATTGCCCAGCGCCTGCAACACGGCGGCCGCGCCCGGGCCGGGCTGCTGGCCCAGGGCGGCGATGGCCTGCAGCCGGGCGTCGGTATCGTCGCCCGCCAGCGGCGCCAGCAGCGCCGGGTCCACGCCCGGCGCGGCCGCGTGGGCAGCCAGCGCCGGCGCGGCCAGCAGCCATGCAAGCAGGAGGTGACGCAGGAATTTCGCGATGACCGCATTCAGCATGGCTGCGCTTCCGGTTCCGGTTTAAAGGCCTTGCTTGCTTTCGTTGCCCGGGATGTACGGGCTCCACGGTTGCGCGCGGATCGGGCCCTTGCTCTTCCAGACCACGTTGAACTGGCCGTCCGCCTTGATCTCGCCGATGTAGACCGGCTTGTGCAGGTGGTGGTTGGTCTTGTCCATCTCGATCGAGAAGCCGCTCGGCGAATTGAACTTCTGGCCGCCCATGGCCGCGATCACCTTGTCGACGTCGGTGGTCTTGGCCTGTTCGACCGCCTGCTTCCACATGTGGATGCCGATGTAGGTGGCTTCCATCGGGTCGTTGGTGACCACGGTGTTGGCGTTGGGCAGGTTCTTGGCCTTGGCGTAGGCCTTCCACTTCTTGATGAATTCCTCGTTGACCGGGTTCTTGATCGACTCGAAGTAGTTCCAGGCGGCCAGGTGGCCCACCAGCGGCTTGGTGTCGACGCCGCGCAGTTCTTCCTCGCCCACCGAGAACGCCACCACCGGCACGTCGGTGGCCTTCAGGCCGGCGTTGCCCAGTTCCTTGTAGAACGGCACGTTGGAATCGCCGTTGATGGTGGAGATGACGGCGGTCTTGCCGCCGGCGGCGAACTTCTTGATGTTGGCGACGATGGTCTGGTAGTCGGAATGGCCGAATGGGGTGTAGACCTCGTCGATGTCGCTGTCCTTGACGCCCTTGGAGTGCAGGAAGGCGCGCAGGATCTTGTTGGTGGTGCGCGGGTACACATAGTCGGTGCCCAGCAGCACGAAGCGCTTGGCGCCGCCGCCGTCTTCGCTCATCAGGTATTCCACGGCCGGAATGGCCTGCTGGTTGGGCGCGGCGCCGGTGTAGAACACGTTCTTCTCCAGTTCCTCGCCTTCGTATTGCACCGGGTAGAACAGCAGGCCGTTCAGTTCCTTGAACACCGGCAGTACCGACTTGCGCGACACCGAGGTCCAGCAGCCGAACACCACCGCCACCTTGTCCTGCGACAGCAGCTGGCGCGACTTCTCGGCGAACAGCGGCCAGTTCGAGGCCGGGTCGACCACCACCGCTTCGAGCTTCTTGCCCATCACGCCGCCGTTGGCGTTGATCTCGTCGATGGTCATCAGGGCCACGTCCTTGAGCGACGTCTCCGAGATGGCCATGGTGCCCGACAGCGAATGCAGGATGCCGACCTTGATGGTGTCTTCGGCGGCGAACAGTTGCGGCATCCAGCCGGACATGGCCAATAGGCTGGCGGCGGTCAATTGCTTGAGGGCTAGTCTGCGTTTCATGGTGACTCCTGGATGGGAAGAAGCCGGCGGCGCCGGCGATAACGGTCTCAAAGCCTGGGACTGCATCCAACTACCTCTGCGCGCGGCCCTGCCGAAGCAAGGGCGTGACCAGGACTCAAAAGCAAAAGGCGTGCCAGGCGCATCGGGGGGCGCGATGCGCTGTATGGAGCGATAGGGAAAAGGGG
>NZ_CP017433.1:4489748-4511036 GCF_002082135.1 Achromobacter ruhlandii | reverse complement strand
ATTCCAGCATGAATGCCGTAGCAACGCAGCAGGGCCCCATCGGTTGGACGATCGCGCAATGGCTGTCGGCCTATGACGACGACGGGGTGACCCCGGATACGTTGTTGCCGTCCCTGTTGCCCGCGCCGGACGCCGCCGCCGACAACGCGTGGATCTCGCGGGTCAGCGCGCCGGTGCTGGCGCGCCAGCTCGACGACCTGCGCCTGCTGCTGGCCGCCGCCGGCGGCGACCGCGCCCGCCTGCCGCTGTACGGCGTGCCGTTCGCCATCAAGGACAACATCGACGCGGCCGGCTGGCCGACCACGGCGGCCTGCCCCGAGTTCGCCTACACGCCGGACGAAGACGCCACCGTCGTGCGGCGCCTGCGCGCGGCCGGCGCCATCCTGATCGGCAAGACCAACCTCGACCAGTTCGCCACGGGCCTGGTCGGCACCCGCTCGCCGCATGGCGCGGTGGCCAACAGCTTCAACCCCGAATACATCAGTGGCGGCTCCAGTTCCGGTTCCGCCTCGGTGGTGGCGCGCGGGCTGGTGGCGTTTTCGCTGGGCACCGACACCGCGGGCTCGGGCCGCGTGCCGGCGGGCTTCAACAATATCGTCGGCTTGAAGCCGACCAAGGGCTGGCTCAGCACCGCCGGCGTGGTGCCGGCCTGCCGCACGCAGGACTGCGTGTCGATCTTCGCGCTGACGGTGGACGATGCCGAACGCGTGGCCGGCATCGCCGGGGGCTATGACGAGCGCGATCCGTATTCGCGCGCGCAGCCGGCCGGCGCCGCCGCGCCCTGGCCCGCCACGCCGCGGCTGGCCGTGCCGGATCGCCTGGAGTTCTTCGGCGACGCGCAGGCCGGCGCCGCGTTCGAGGCGGCGGTGCAGGCGCTCAAGGCCGCGGGCGCGGTGATCGAGCCGATTGATTTCTCGCCTTTCGCCGAGCTGGCGGCGCTGCTGTATCAAGGCCCCTGGGTGGCCGAGCGTTTCGCCGCCGTCGAGTCGCTGTGGCGCGACAAGCCCGAGGCCATCCATCCGGTGGTGCGCGGCATCGTCGAGGGCGCGGCCCACTACGACGCGCTCGACGCCTTCAAGGCCGAATACCGCCGCGCCGAACTGACGCGCCGCATCCACCAGTCGCTGCAAGGCTTCGACGCGCTGGTGGTGCCGACCTCGCCGTCGATCTACACCATCGCGCAGTTGCAGGCCGACCCGGTGCGGCTCAATTCGCAACTGGGCATCTACACCAACTTCGCCAACCTGGCCGACCTGTCGGCGCTGGCGCTGCCGGCCGGCATGCGCGGCGACGGCCTGCCGGCCGGCATCACGCTGATCGGCATGGCGTGGCAGGACCGCGCGCTGGCGCGCTTCGGCCGCCAATGGCAGGCGCAGCGCGGGCTGCCGCTGGGCGCCACGGGCCAGCCGCTGCCGCCGATGGGGCCGCCCGCCGCCGACCCGGAATTGCTGCGCGTGGCCGTGGTGGGCGCGCACCTGACCGGCATGCCCTTGAACCATCAACTGACCTCGCGCCGCGCGGTGCTGGTCGAAAAGACCCGCACCGCCGCCGACTACCGGCTCTATGCGCTGGCCAACACCACGCCGCCCAAGCCGGGGTTGGTGAAGTCCGACAGCGGCGCGCCGATCGAGGTGGAGCTGTGGGACATCCCGCTGGCGGCGTTCGGCGCCTTCGTGGCCGAGATCCCCGCGCCGCTGGGCATCGGCACGCTGACGCTGCATGACGGCCGCCAGGTCAAGGGCTTCATCTGCGAGCCGCGCGGCCTGGATGGCGCGCGCGACATCACCGCCTTCGGCGGCTGGCGCGCCTACCTCGCCAGCCTGAACGCCACCCCCCGCTAATGCCAATCGCCCCTGGGAGCCGAACCGTGTTCGATACCGTCCTCATCGCCAACCGTGGCGAAATCGCCGTCCGCGCCATCCGTACCCTGAAACGCCTGGGCATCCGCAGTGTTGCCGTGTATTCCGATCCCGACCGCAACGCGGCCCATGTGCGCGAGGCCGACGTGGCCGTGGCCCTGGGCGGCGAGAAGGCCGTCGACAGCTATCTGCGCACCGACCTGCTGCTGGCGGCCGCGCGCGAGCACGGCGCACAGGCCATCTACCCCGGCTACGGCTTCCTGTCGGAGAGCGCCGAGTTCGCGGAAGCCTGCGAGGCCGCGGGCATTGCCTTCGTCGGCCCCACGCCGCTGCAGATCCGCGAGTTCGGCCTGAAGCACCGCTCGCGTGAACTGGCGGCCGAAGCCGGCGTGCCGATGACCCCCGGCACGGGCCTGCTGGCCAGCCTGGGCGAGGCGCTGACGCAGGCCGAGCGCATCGGCTATCCGGTGATGCTCAAGAGCACGGCGGGCGGCGGCGGCATCGGCCTGTCGCGTTGCGACAACGAGGCCGAACTGACGGTGGCGTTCGACAGCGTGCAGCGCATGGGCGAGCACTTCTTCCGCGACGGCGGCGCCTTCATCGAGCGTTACGTGGACAACGCCCGCCACGTCGAGGTGCAGATCTTCGGCGACGGCGCCGGCCGCGTGCTGGCGCTGGGCGAACGCGATTGCTCGGTGCAGCGGCGCAACCAGAAGGTGATCGAGGAAACTCCCGCCCCGCACCTGCCGGCCGCGACCCGCGCGGCGCTGCTGGCGGCGGCGGTCAAGCTGGGCGAGTCGGTGGCCTATCGCTCGGCCGGCACGGTTGAATTCATCTACGATCCGGCGCGCGACAGCTTCTATTTCCTGGAGGTCAACACCCGCCTGCAGGTGGAGCACCCGGTGACCGAGGCGGTGACCGGGCTGGACCTGATCGAATGCATGCTGCGCGTGGCGGCGGGCGAGCCGCTCGACCTGGCCGCGATGTCGCGCGCGCCGCAAGGCGCGTCGATCGAGGTGCGGCTGTACGCCGAAGACCCGCTGCGCCAGTTCCAGCCGTCGCCCGGCGTGCTGACGGAGGTGCATTTTCCTGAAGGCGTGCGGCTGGACGGCTGGGTCGCGACGGGCACCGAGGTGCCGCCGTTCTACGACCCGATGCTGGCCAAGCTGATCGTGCACGCCGACACCCGCGAGGCCGCGCTCGACAAGCTGGCCGACGCGCTGGCGCACACCCGCCTGCACGGCATCGCCACCAACCTGGACTACCTGCGCCAGATCGTGGCCGACGCGCGCTTCCGCGCCGGCCAGTTGTCGACGCGCTTCCTCGAAGGCTTCACTTACCGGCCCGCGGCCATCGAGGTGCTGGAAGCCGGCACCTACACCAGCGTGCAGGATTATCCGGGCCGCACCGGCTATTGGGACATCGGCGTGCCGCCGTCGGGGCCGATGGACGACTACGCTTTCCGCCTGGCCAACCGCATCGTCGGCAACGCGCCCGACGCCGCCGGCATCGAGGCCACGCTGGTCGGGCCGACGCTGCGCTTTCATGGCGATGCCATCGTCGCGCTCACCGGCGCCGAATGCGCCGCCACGCTCGATGGCGCGCCGGTGCCGATGTGGCAGCCGGTCACGGTGCGCGCGGGCCAGGTGCTGGCCACGGGCCGCGCGCTGTCCGGCTGCCGCACGTACCTCGCGGTGCGCAACGGGCTGGACGTGCCGGTCTACCTGGGCAGCCGCTCGACCTTCGCGCTGGGCCAGTTCGGCGGCCACGCCGGCCGCACGCTGCGGGTCGGCGACATGCTGCCGCTGGTGCGTCCCGAGCTGCCGGCCGCGAACGCCCAGGCGCCCGTGAGCGCGCCGCAGGCCGCGCCGGCCGAACTGATCCCCGCCTATGGCAACACCTGGGAGATCGGCGTGCTGTACGGCCCGCATGGCGCGCCGGACTTCTTCCGCCCCGAGGCCATCGAGGCCTTCTTCGCCGCCGATTGGGAGGTGCATTACAACTCCAACCGCCTCGGCGTGCGGCTGACCGGCCCCAAGCCCACCTGGGCGCGCGAGAACGGCGGCGAGGCCGGCCTGCATCCGTCCAACATCCATGACTGCGAATACGCCATCGGCAGCATCAACTTCACCGGCGACAGCCCGGTGATCCTGACGCGCGACGGTCCCAGCCTGGGCGGTTTCGTCTGCCCCGTGACGATCGCGCGCGCCGAATTGTGGAAGGTGGGGCAGGTCAAGCCGGGCGACCGCATCCGCTTCGTGCGCATCGACTACGCCGAGGCGGTGGCGCGCGAGGCCGCGCAGGACCGCAGCGTGGAGCAGTTGCGCGCCGTGGCGCCGCAGGCCACCACGCCCTCGGCGCCGCCCGTCACGGCCTCGGAGACCATCATCGCGGCGCTGCCGGCGACGGGTAGCCGGCCGTCGGTGTCGTACCGCCAGGCGGGCGACGGCTACCTGCTGCTGGAGTATGGCGACAACGTGCTCGACCTGGCGCTGCGCATGCGCATCCACCTGCTGATGGAGGCGCTGGCGGCGCGGCCGATCGATGGCGTGCGCGAGCTGTCGCCGGGCGTGCGCTCGCTGCAGATCCGCTACGACAGCCGCGTAATCCTGCAACAGGCGCTGATCGCGCGGCTGCTGGAGATCGAAACACAGCTGGCCGACGTGGCGACGCTGAAGGTGCCGACCCGCGTGGTCTACCTGCCGATGGCGTTCGAGGATTCGGCCACGCTGGGCGCGGTGCAGCGCTACCAGGAAACCGTGCGCGCCAGCGCGCCGTGGCTGCCGAACAATGTCGACTTCATCCAGCGCATCAACGGCCTGGCCAGCCGCGAGGACGTGCGCCGCATCGTGTTCGACGCCAGCTACCTCATCATGGGCCTGGGCGACGTCTATCTGGGCGCGCCGTGCGCGGTGCCGATCGATCCGCGCCATCGGCTGCTGACGTCCAAGTACAACCCGGCGCGCACCTTCACGGCCGAGGGCACGGTGGGCATCGGCGGCGTCTACATGTGCATCTACGGCATGGATTCGCCCGGCGGCTATCAACTGGTGGGCCGCACGCTACCGATCTGGAACAAGTTCCTGAAGAACCCGGTGTTCCAGGACGGCAAGCCGTGGCTGCTGCGCTTTTTCGACCAGGTGCGTTTCTATCCGGTGAGCGAGGCCGAACTCGATACGCTGCGCGAGGACTTCCGCGAGGGCCGCGCCACGGTGCGGATCGAGGAGGAGGTGTTCGACTTCGCCGCGCACCAGCGCTTCCTGGCCGAGCAGGCCGACAGCATCGGCGCATTCCAGGCGCGCCAGAAGACGGCGTTCGACGCCGAGGTGGCGCTGTGGAAGCACGAGGACGTGGCGGTGGCGCCGGCCGAGGCCGCGCCCGAGACGCAGACCCCGCTGCGCGAAGGCGAACGGCTGGTCAGCGCCGACATGTGCGGCAACGTCTGGAAGATTCCGGTCCAGGTGGGCCAGAGCGTGGCGGCGGGCGACACGCTGGTGGTGGTGGAAGCCATGAAGATGGAACTGTCGGTGATCGCGCCGGTGTCGGGCACGGTCACGGCGATCCGCTGCGTGCCGGGCAAGCCGGTGAATGCCGGCGACGCGCTGCTGGTGCTGGCCGAGGACGCGACGTGCCCCGTGACCTGAGCGGCATGCGCGACCCCGTCAGCATCAGCCCGGCGCTGCGGCAGGCGCCGGTGCTGGCCGGGTCGCTGGCGGACCAGGTCTACCAGCGCATCAAGGACGAGCTGTTCGACTTCCGCCTGCTGCCGGGCGATCGCTTCACCGAGGCGGAGCTGGCGTTGCGGTTGGGGGTGAGCCGCACGCCGGTGCGGCTGGGGCTGGCGCGGCTGGAGCGCGAGGGCTTCGTGCTGCCGAGTCCGCGCAGCGGCTGGCAGGTGCGGCCGTTCGATTTCGAGCGCTTCGAGGCGCTGTACGACGTGCGCGTGGTGCTGGAGCTGGCGGCGGTCGAACGGCTGTGCGCGCGCGAGCACATGGACGAGAGCGGCCTGCTGGGGGCGTTGACGGATGTGTGGCTGGTGCCGCCGGCGCAGCGGATCCTGGATGGGCGGATGGTGGCGGAGCTGGACGAGGCCTTTCACTGCTCACTGGTGGCGGCTGCCGGGAATGCGGAGATGGCGCTGATCCACCGGGAGGTGACGGAGAAGATCCGGATCGTGCGGCGGCTGGATTTCACCAAGGAGTTCCGGGTGGATGCGACGTATGAGGAGCATGGGGCGATTTTGCGCGCGGTGCTGGCTCGGCGGGGGGAGGCGGCGGGGAGGATGTTGCGGGGGCATATTGAGATGAGCAAGGCTGAGGTTCGGAAGATCACGCTGCATATGTTGCACGTGGCTAGAGGGGGTTCTTAAGGCGCGGCGGGCTGCGGCGGCCGGGTGGGTGCGGGGCTACGATTGCGGTCCGGAGCCTTCGCTCCGGACTGCCCCGTCGTCATCTTCGTCCGCCTGCGGCTCCCTCTCAAGAAACTCCACTTAAGTCATTGATACCTCGTTGGTTTCTCCTGAGGCGGTTAACGGCACCAAGCTGTAGCCCATGGTCTCTGCACGTTTTGTCAGGTGATGCAGGACGCGTTGGCGGTGGCGTTCTTCGTAGTACAGCTCACCTTGGTCGACGTATTCGGACCCTTTGGTCAGTAGGGTGTAAATCAGTCGAGCCAGTTTGTGCGCGGCTGCGGTGATGGCGCGCCGCTTGTCCAGGCG
Source organism: Achromobacter ruhlandii (assembly GCF_002082135.1). Classification (NCBI taxonomy): domain Bacteria; kingdom Pseudomonadati; phylum Pseudomonadota; class Betaproteobacteria; order Burkholderiales; family Alcaligenaceae; genus Achromobacter; species Achromobacter ruhlandii. The sequence goes on along the minus strand of NZ_CP017433.1, from coordinate 4,504,460 downwards.
AGCGCACAGCCTTCGGTAGTAGGCGCCTAAAGCGGACTGGCTGTGACGTAGCGCCATTGCCGCCAGACGCAGGGCCTGTGCGGCGCGGTTGGGTGAGCGTTTGGTGGCGCCGTTCAGAACCTTGCCTCCGGAGATGCGTGTGCCCGGGCACAAGCCTAACCACGAAGCGAAGTGCTTGGCCGAAGGGAAGCGGTTCATGTCCGGACCGACCTCGGCCAGGACGGTAAAGGCAGTCATCTCGTCGATGCCGTTGATGCGGGTCAGGTCCACGCCGCACATGGCAAATAGATGCGTGCGCAGATCGAAGGCCATGGCCTTTTTGGGCCAGCGGCGCTGCGACTTGCCCGGATCGCCGTCATGGCGGTGCAGTTTGTGCAGTTCGGCTTGGATGTGCTGATCGCAATCGTTGAGCAGTTGTTGATAGGTGTCGTACAGGGCCAGCGCTTGCCGCAACGCGAACAAGTGCTCGTGACGCCAGTTGCCTTGCAGCGCGGCAGCGATATCGTCCTCGCTGGCCTTGACCTGGCGCTTCTTCAGGCGGGCCAGTGCATGCGGGTCGCGCTCGCCACCGACGATGGCGCGGATGATGGCCTGACCGGTGACCCCGACCACGTCCGACAGCACTTGCGTGAGCTGAATGTTCATCTGGGCAAGTGCCTTCTGCATGTGCTGCACGTGGCGCACCTGCGAAGCAAGCAGCATCTCGCGCTGGCGCGAGAACTCGCGCAAGACGCAAATCTCGTCAGAGGGACGGAAGGCGCCGGCCAACAGGCCATAGCTCATGAGCTGTTGCAGCCACTGGCAGTCCAGGACATCGGACTTGCGGCCCGAGACGTTCTTCACGTGACGGGCGTTGACCAGGTAAACGGTGAAACCCTGGCTATCGAGCAGCTCATAAAGCGGGATCCAGTAAACGCCGGTGGACTCCATGGCCACGGCGGTAACGCCGCAGTCCTTGAGCCATTGCGCTAGGCGATACAAATCGGCCGTAAAGCTCTTGAACTCGCGGACAGGTTGGTCGTCGCGGTCAATGAGGCACGGCGACGAAGTGGCTGGCCGACCCGATGTCGATGCCCGCGGCATCGGGATGGGCCAGGCTTAGGGTTGCATCGGACTTGCGAGGTGACATGGCTTGCTCCATCATCGCTAACGGAATGCCGCCAGGCATGGGTACGTCGTTGTACTCACTCTCTCAAACGGGATGCACGCGCTAAGCATGTGCTCACCAATGTCGGTGACGTCACCCGGGGCCATGCTTCAGTACGGGCGTGGGCAAACACGCACCATTGGAAGGTCGGTCTTTACCTGAGCGGCATTCCACCTTGCCACAGGTGCAGCCACGAAGACAGTTTCTTCGTCACGGGCGTCGTGAATGACGACTATTGGGCTTCAGATTCCCTTGGGCGCATCTACACGCCCCGCACCCACCCGGCCGCCGCAGCCCGCCGCTCGTGCGTCTCCATGCGGCGGGTGGTGGGGAGAGCGGTTTGCTTGGTGTTCTGCTCAGCGTCGTTTAAGGGGCGGAGGAGTTTGCGGGGCCCGCCAAAAACGGCTGCGCGGGCAGCCGTTTTTGGCATACATCGGGTGGGGCGTCGGGGGTGTGGTCGCTGCGCGAAGTGGCGGCGATGGGGGGCGCGCTTTGCGGCGCGCTTGTGGGAGGGCAGCTGATTCTCGAACGAGGGTGTCTGACCAGGGGCTTTGTGAAACCCGCGGGCAGATCGGCGCTCGCCGGGCGCGCCAGCGCCCGGCTCAGCCTTGCAGTTGTTTGTAGACTTCTTCGGAGACGCGTTGGAGTTCGTCGCGGCTGACGGCGCCGGAGAGGGCGTAGCCGAATTGGCCTTCGACCCAGTAGAAGACGCGGACGGGGCCTTCCTGGGTGAATTGGAAGGCGGTCTGGCCGCCGGCGGCTTCGCGGGTGACGTAGAGGGTCAGGCGTTGGCCGTCGGGGGCGCCGTACATGAAGAGGGCGACGGGGCCGCTGCCGCCGGGCAGCAGGCGGCCGCCGACGAGGTCGTAGCCGGCGTGGGTCAGGGAGGGGGCGCGCACGGGGGCGCCGAGGCGCTTGGTGAGCCAGGTGACCAGGGCCTTTTCGTTGTCGCCGCTGACCTCGACGGGGCGGCCCATGTCGGGGGCGTAGACGGCGTGGGCGATGGCGGCGCGCTGGGCGTAGCCGCCGGCGGCGCGGTCGGGCGTGGCGGTGGCCAATACGGTTTGCAGGTGGCGGGCGTCCAGGGCGCCGCGCGCCAGCCAGGCGCTGCTGGCGCTGATGGCGGCGATGGCGATGCCGGCCGCCAGGGCGCGCCACGGCAGGCGGCGCGCGGGGGGCGAGAGCGGCAGGCGCAGGGGCAGGGGTTCGTCCAGCACCGGGTCCAGCAACGCATGCAGGGCACGGCGCTGGGCCTGCCAGGCGTGCACGCGGGCCAGGTCCTGCGGGTGGGCGGCGAGGAAGGCGTCGACCTCGGCGTGGCGGCCGGGCGGCAACTGGCCGTCGGCGTAGGCGTGCAGGTCGGCTTCGGTGATCGGGTTGCCGGCGGTCGGGACGGCGTGGAGGCGTTTGTCGTTCATGTCATTTCACGCGATGGAGCCGGCTGGCGGGTTCCTGGCCTTGCATCAGGGCGCCCAGCCGTTCGCGGGCGCGCGACAGGCGCGACATGACCGTGCCCGGCGGCACGCCCAGCACCTGCGCGGTTTCCTGGTATGACAGGTCTTCCACGCACACCAGCAGCAATACTTCGCGCTGCTCGGCCGGCAGGCCTTGCAGGCAGCGGTCCAGGTCGCGCACCTCCAGGTGGTCGGTCTGCGTGGCGCGCACCGGCAGGTCGGGCAGGTCGCCCGCGCGGGCCTCCTCGGCCTGCCGGTGGCTGGCGCGCACGCCGTCGATGAAATGGTTATGCATGATGCCGAACATCCACGCCCTCAGTTCGCCGCGGCGCTTCCAGCGCGAGTAGCGGCTCCAGGCGCGTTCGAGCGTGTCCTGCACCAGGTCATCGGCCCGGTGCGGGTCGCCCGTCAGCCCGCGCGCGTAGCGCCGCAGGCTGGGGATGCAGGCCAGGATCGCGGCTTCGTCGTCGGCGCGCATGTCGGGCGTGGATGGGCGGCGAAAGCGCGGTCAGGGTTTGGCGGCGTGCCAGACGTCCTTGAAGTTGTCGCCGGTCTTGTCGCCCGGCTTGGCGTCCTTGGCGTACAGGTAGACCGGCTTGCCCTTGTAGGCCCACTGCTTGGAGCCGTCGTCGCGGGTGATGATGCTCAGGTCGCCCGAGGCCTTGGCGTCGGCGGCGGCGGTGACCGGGGGCCAGATCTTGGCGCACTGGTCGTTGCAGGCGCTCTTGCCGACGGCGTCCTTGTCGAAGGTGTAGAGGGTCATGCCGGCGCTGTTGACCAGGACGCCGTCCTGGGCCTTGACGGCCTGGGCGTGGGCGCCGGCCGAGAACAGGGCGGCGGAGGAGAGAACCAGGGCTGCGGCGATTTGAGTACGCATGTCGTGCCTCGTAGATGGGAAGGTGGGGGGACTGCCCTCTACAGACGCCGGACGGAACCGGAATATTCCGCCACCGGACAAAAAAATGGGGAGGGCCGGGGATGACGATCCAACCGAGCCTCGCGCGGGCCCTTCGCGGCGGCCGCCGTCAGGCGTGGCCGCCGGCGGGCGGGGCGGGTTCGTAGCGCATTTCTATTTCCAGGGCGGTTTCCTCCACGGGAATGAAGCCCAGCGACTCGTAGAGCCGGCGGGCGGGGTTGCCCTTCAGGACGGACAGGGTGACCGGGGCGCCTTCGTCGTCCGCCTGCCGCAGCAGGCCCGCCAGCAGGCGCCGGCCCAGCCCCTGGCCCTGGAAGGCCGGGTCGATCTGGATCTGCACGACGCGCCAGCCGGCCGGATCGCGGAAGGTCTTGAACAGGCCGGCCGGGCGGCCGTGCAGCCAGACGATCTGGGCGTCGTCGAAGTGGTAGCGGATGCGCGCCAGGTGATGCGCGTCGTCCTGCGGCGCGCCGGCGCGCGCCAGGTGTTCGGTCATGGTCGCCTTGCGCAGCGACAGCAGGAATGGCAGGTCGTCTTCGGTGGCGGCTTGCAGCGCCAGGGAATGGGGGCTCATGGTGCGGCTTCAGGGTTGCTTGGAGGGGCCACGCTTGGCGCTTTTGCCGGCCTGGTGGATAAGGTTATAGAGCTGTTGCGCCGCCGGCGCCAGGGGGCGGCCCCGGCGCGAGATCAGGCCCAGGCTGCGGGTGACGCGCGGATGTTCGAGCTTGACGCCCGCCAGGGTGGCGTGGCCGGCCGGGGGCATCGCCAACTGCGGCACCGCCGCCACGCCCAGGCCCGCCTCGACCAGCCCCAGCAGCGTCATGACGTGGCTGACCTCGAAGGCGCTGACGGTGCGCTTGCCGCTCTTGGCCAGCGCGTCGTCGATCAGCAGGCGGTTGCCGCTTTCCTTGGCCACGGTCATGAAGCGTTCCTGCGACAGTTCTTCCCACGACACGCTGCGGCGCGCGGCCAGCGGATGGTCGCGCCGCACCGCCAGCACGAAGTCCTCGCGCAGCACCGCCTTGAAATCCACGTCCGGCTCCTGGGTGCCGAAAAAACTGATGCCGAAGTCGGCGCGGCCGGTCACCACGCTGTTGAGCACGGTGTGGGCGGTCTCGTCGATGATGCGGACCCGTATCCGAGGAAAGCGCTGGGCGTAGTCATGGATGATGGCGGGCAGGAAGTAATAGGCCACCGACGGCACGCAGGCCACGGTCACCAGCCCGCCGCGCTGCGCCGCCAGGTCGCCGATGCTGAGCACCGCGCGTTCCAGTTCGTCGATGGCGCCGCGCGCCCGTTCCAGGAAGATGCGGCCGAAGTGCGTCAGCGCCACGCGGCGCGTGGTGCGTTCCAGCAGGCGCGCGCCCAGCAGGTCCTCCAGCTTGTCGATGCGGCGGCTGAGCGCGGGCTGCGACAGGTTCAGGTCTTCGGCGGCGGCGCGGAAACTGGCGCGCTCGGCCACGGCCACGAAAGCCTGCAATTCCTGTAAATCGAAATTGATGCGTGCCATGCATTAATCCATCCGTAAGTTGCAATTCAAATAATAGCCGCCTCGTCGCAGAATGCACGGCATGGAAACGATCATCCCTTGCGTACTGATGCGTGGCGGCACCTCCCGCGGTCCCTTTTTTCTTGGCGACTGGCTGCCGGCCGATCCCGCCGACCGCGACCGGCTGCTGTTGCAGGCCATGGGTTCGCCCCATGCGCTGCAGGTCGACGGCCTGGGCGGCGGCAACTCGCTGACCAGCAAGGTCGCGATCGTGTCGCGCTCGACCCGGCCCGACTGCGACATCGACTATCTGTTCGCGCAGGTCTCGGTGGACCGCGCCAGCGTCGACACCCGTCCCAACTGCGGCAACATGCTGTCTGGCGCCGCGCCCTTCGCCATCGACGAGGGCCTGATCGCCGCCGCCGATGGCGAAACCTCGGTGCGGGTGCACAACGTCAACACGGGCGCCGTGATCGAGGCCGTGGTGCAGACGCCGGGCGGCCGCCTGACCTATGAAGGCGAGGCGCGCATCGACGGCGTGCCGGGCGCCGCCGCGCCCGTGCGCCTGAATTTCCTCGACGCCTGGGGGGCGGTCACCGGCCGCCTGTTCCCGACCGGACAGCGCCAGGAGAAGGTGGACGGCGTGGCCGCCACGCTGATCGACGCCGCCATGCCGATGGTGTTGCTGCGCGCCGCCGACTTCGGCCTGCGTGGCGACGAATCGCCCGCCGAGCTGGACGCTAACACCGCGCTGCTGACGCGCCTGGAACGCATCCGTCGCGAAGCCGGCGCCCGCATGGGCCTGGGCGACGTGTCGGACAGCGTCATCCCCAAGCCGGTGCTGCTGGCGCCGGGCAGCGATGCCGCCGTCCTGTCGCTGCGCTCGCGCTACTTCACGCCGCATGCCTGCCATCGCGCCCACGCCGCCACCGGCGCGGTGGGCGTGGCGGCCGCCTTCCTCATGCCTGGCACGGTGGCGCATGATTGCGGCGGCCCGGCGCCACGGCCGGGCTACCGCGGCGTGCGCATCGAACACCCGTCGGGCGGCATGGACATCGACGTGAAGCTCGATGACGCCAGCGGCGAGGTACAGGCCGCCGGCCTGGTGCGCACCGCGCGCAAGATCATGAAGGGCCTGCTGTACGTGCCGGGGCGCTACGGCGCGGCGCGGCAGGAGCAGGACGCCCGCGCCCGGCTGGCCTCGCGCCAGCCGGTGGCGGCATAAAAAAGACTCGAGACGCAGCGGTCCGCAGAGACCGCCAACAGAACCATCAGGAGACATGACATGGTTTTCCCCACTCGCGGCACGCTGGGTGCCGCCGCGCTCTGCCTGGCCCTGGCCAGCCCGGCCGTCCACGCCGAATTCCCCGAACGCGCCATCACCATGGTGGTGCCCACCGCCGCCGGCGGCGGCAATGACACCCTGGCCCGCGTGATCGGGCAGAAGATGGGCGAACTGCTGGGCCAGACCGTCATCGTGGTCAACAAGCCCGGCGCGCAGGGCGCCATCGCCGCCGATTACGTGGCGCGCCAGCCGGCCGACGGCTACACCCTGATGCTGGGCTACATCGGCACGCACGGCATCAACCCCGCGCTGCAGAAGCTCAACTACGACCCGGTGCGCGACTTCACCGCCATCGGCATGGTGGCCGACTCGCCCACGCTCATGGTGGTATCCAGCAGCATCGGCGTGCAGGACGTGCCGGGCTTGCTCAAGTATGGCCAGGCCCACCCCGACGGCCTGAGCTACGCCTCGGCCGGCCCGGGCACGGCGCCGGCGGTGGCGGGCGAGCTGTTCAACCGCGCCACCGGCGCGGCCATGCTGGAGATTCCCTACAAGGGCTCGGCCCCCGCCATGACGGACACGCTGGCCGGCGTTACCCAGGTGATGTTTCCCAGCCTGTTCAGCGCCTATCCGCACCTGAAGTCGGGCAAGATCCGCGCGCTGGGCGTGGCCGGCACGCGCCGCGCCAAGGTGCTGCCCGACATGCCGACGCTGGCCGAGCTTGGCGTGCCGGGCGTGGACGTGGCGCAGTGGTACGCCGTGTTCGCGCCCGCCAACGCCGATCCGCAGGTGGTCGCCAAGTTGAACACCGCGCTCAATGGCGCGCTCAACGATCCGGCCGTGGCAGCCAAGATCGACGACCAGGGCGCCGAGGTGCGCACCAGCACACCGGCCGAGCTGGCGGCGTTCGTGCGCGAAGAAGCCGTCAAGTGGAAGAAGCTGGCGTCGACGATTCACGCGGCGCTGTAAATAGCGCCAAGGGCGTGGCGTCGAAGTGGCGCAGGTTCGGAAACACCAGCCGCAGGTCGTCCGGGCTGGCGCCGAACCAGCCGCCCAGCGCCGCGCCCAGCTGCTCCACCGCCAGCGTCGGCAGCAGGCGGCCGTTGTCCACGAACCCGGGTCCGTCCGGCGCGATTTCCGGATGGGTGCCGTGGTAGCGCCCGCCGTTGACGGCGCCGCCCAGCACCAAATGATGCGCGCCCCAGCCGTGGTCCGAGCCGTTGCCGTTCGATCCCAGCGTCCGGCCGAATTCCGAAGCGGTGAAGGTGGTGACCTGGCGCGCCACGCCCAGGCCCGCCAGCGCCGTCTGGAAGGCGGCCAGCGACTGGCCCAGCTCCTTGAGCAAGGCGGGGTGGGTATCGTTCAGGCCGGTGTGGTTGTCGTAGCCGTTCTGCGACACGAAGAACACCTGGCGCCGCGCCCCGAGGGTCTGGCGCGCCGCGATGATGCGGGCCACGATTTTCAACTGCTGCGCCAGCGGCGAGGCGAAATCGCCCGGCACGGCCACGCCAGACAATGCCGTCCGCAGCCGCGTGTCGGCGTCGATCGACTGCGCCGCGATGCGCGACATTTCCCGTTCCATCAGGTGCTCGCGCGGTTGCGTGATCAGCCGGCGCAACAGCGCGGTGCAGGCGCTGGAGCCATACATGTCGCGCGTCAGCAGTTCGATGCGGGTCGAGCCGTTCACGCCGACCCGGTAACCCGCGACGTGGCGGCCCGCCAGCAGCACGGTGCTGCCGCCGGCGGTGATGCCGGTGAAGCTGCGCTGCGCGTTGACGTCGGCGTACAGGTCCGTCAGCCGCCCGGCCCAGCCGGAGGAAGCGCCTTCCGGCGCCAGCGCCTGCCAGTACGACTGCTGGTCATTGTGCGAGAACAGCTTGGGCGGCAGCGGCACGCGCGCGCCGATATAGTCCGCCTTGCTGGTGGGCACCACCAGCGGGCCGACGTTCAGCACCGCCGCCATCTCGCCGCGCTCGAACAGCGGCGCCAGCGGCGCCAGCGATGGGGCCAGCGCGAACTGCGCGCCGCCGGCGGCGGGCGTTGCGCCGCGCAGCGCCGTGGCCTGCAGCGCCTCGCGCGGCAAGGCGATGTCGGTGCGCGCCGCCGCGTAGGCGCGATAAGCGCCAGGGTCGAACGGCACCAGCGTGTTGAACGGATCGTTGCCGCCGTACAGGAACACGCACACCAGCGCCTTGTAGTCTCCCGGCGGCGCCGACTGCGCGGCCGCCGCGCCCAGCGCCGCCAGGTTCAGCGCCAGCGGCGCCGCCGCGTGCGTGGCGCCCAGGGCGCAGGCGCGCAGCAGGAACTCGCGGCGATCGGCTTTCATTTCTGCACCAGGTATTCGGGGCTGGCCGCCACCAGCGTGATGGCGGCGCGCACGCGGTCGCGCGGCCGCTCGCGCGGCAAGGTGTCGACCGCCTGCGCGATGGCCTGCGCCGTGGCCGCGCTGAAAGCGTCGCCCGCCAGCAGCAGCACGATGCGCGCCACCAGCGCGTCGGCGTCGGCGGCCAGCGCGATCTCGGCGGTGTACGGCGTCTGCAGGTCTTCCCAGCCGCGATCGACGTAGATGGCCACGAAGTTCAGGTAGCCGGCGATGCTGGTTTCATCGGTGATCTGCAGTTCCGGCGCCACCAGGCCGCGCCGCGCCAGCTCGGTGACGGGCGGCGTATAGCGCGGCCGGAAGAAGTTGAACACGCTGGCCGAGCGCATCGGGCTCTGCGCCAGCCGGATGGTGTTGTCGGTGGTGTCGGGCATGGCCCAGGCGCCGTTGGTGGAGGTGGCGCCGAACGCCCGCGCCCAGCCGGAAAAGCGCAGGATGGGTTCGCGCACCTTGCCCCAGCCGGGCGACGAAAGATCGGGGTGGCGCGCCTCGTCGTCCAGCAGGATGGCGCGCACCACCGCCTTGAGGTTGCCGCGCGCGCCGTGGCCGTCGTCGTCGAACACGGCCGCCACGCGCCCGACATAGGCCGGACTCGGATTGCTGGTGACCAGCCGCTGGATCAGCTGCGTGCCGATGAACGGCCCTACGTTGGGATGCGCGCTGATCACTTCCATCGCGCGCTTGAGCGACAGATGGCCGTCGGTGCCGGGTGGAATCACCGCGCCCAGGAAGCGCTTTTCCGCCAGCGAATGCAGCGCCGGGTTGAGCGCCATCGGCCTGCGGTGGAACTGCACGTCGGTCTCCGGCCCGTCCAGGTCCCAGCCGGTGAAGACCTTGGCCAGGCCTTGCACGTCGGCATTGTCGTAGGTCTCCACGGGGGCGCCGTTCACCAGCCGCGGCGTGCCGTCGCGGTTCAGTTCGACCAGGCCGATGCTGAACAGCTGCATCACCTCGCGCGCATAGTTCTCGTCGGGGTGGCGGCCGGTGCGCGGGTCTTCCTTGCGGTTGCCGCGATAGGTCAGCATGCAGCCCATCGACAGGTTGCGGGTGACGGCGGTGAGCAGGTCCCGGTAGTTGCCGAAGGCATGCTCGGCCAGCAGGTCCATGAAGCCGGCGGCGCCGAACAGCGGCCAGTTGGCGGTGATCGACGCCACCCCGACCACGAAGATCTCCGACAGCGCGAACGCCACCCGGGTGCGCACTTGATCTTCCGCGCTGATGAACTTGCGCCACAGCGTCGATTCCAGCGGCGCGTTGATGCCGTTGCCCTTGTAGGCCTCGGTGTCCTTGCCTTGCTGCAGCAGCCAGTCGAAATGGCTTTGCGAGGGCGCCAGCGCCAGCTGCGCGTCGAGCCATCCGGCGTAGCCGTCGCGCACCACCGCGTCGATCAGCGCCGGCGTCGGGCCGAAGGTGGCCTGCGCCAAAAAGCGCGAGGCCTGGCCGGGCGTGGGCGGGTGGGTTTCAGCGGAAGCGGGCGGCGCCGCTCCGGACGGCGACGCGGACATGCAGGCAGCCCCGGGGTCGAATGCGAAAGCCTACGGTAGCGAAGCGCCAGGGGGGCTTCAAGACCGCCATTCGGACGAGGGACTAATCCTTTTGCACGAGGCGCGCGCGAGCGGCGCGCCGGCCCGCGCGGGGCCGGTCAGGCCACGCGGATTACACCGAACGGGTGATGCCGCCGTCGATGCGGATGTTCTGCCCGGTGATGTACGAGGAAGCGTCGGAGGCCAGGAAGGCGATCAGGTCGGCCACTTCCTCGGCGGTGCCGTAGCGGCCCATCGGGATGCGCGCGCGCCGGTCTTCCTTTTCCGGCAGGCTGTCAATGAAGCCGGGCAGCACATTGTTCATGCGCACGTTGTGTTCGGCGTATTCGTCCGCGAACACCTTGGTGAATGCGGCCAGGCCGGCGCGGAACACGCCGGACGTGGGGAAAAGCGCCTCCGGCTCGAAGGTGGCGTAGGTCGAGATGTTGACGATGGCGCCGGTTTTCTGCTGCTTCATGACCGGCGCCACCAGGCGCGCGATGCGCACCACGTTGAGCAGGTAGAACTCCATGCCCAGGTGCCAGTCGTCGTCGCTGATTTCCAGCAGCGGGCCCTTGGGGCCGTGGCCGGCGCTGTTGACCACGGCGTCGACGCGGCCCCACTTCTGCAGGGTCGCGTCAACCAGCCGCGCCAGGTCCTCGGGCGAGCGGTTCGAACCGGTCACGCCCAGGCCGCCGAGTTCGGCGGCCAGCGCCTCGCCCTTGCCGGACGAGGACAGGATCGCCACGCGGTAGCCGTCGGCCGCCAGTTTGCGCGCCGCCGCCGCGCCCATGCCGCTGCCGCCGGCGGTGATGATTGCCACTTTATCCGTGCTCATGCGTCGTTCCCCAGGGTGTCGGAAAACGGCCATTGTAGGGGCGGGCGCGGCGGCCCCGCGAAGATCCCGCGAGGCCGGCAGGGGCGATCAGTCGACCAGCTTGAGCACGCCCTTCATCAGCGCGAAGTGGCCGGGGAACGAGCAGAAGTAGGCGTAGTCCTGGCCGGCGGCCAGCTTGCTGACGTCGAAGGTGACCGAATCGGTCTCGCCGCCGCCGATCACCTTGGTGTGGGCGATGACGCGGGCGTCGTCCTTCTTGACGTAGTTGTTGTCCAGGCCGGCGGCCATGCCGTCGTTGACGGCGCCCTGCATGTCGGCCTGCTTGGTCAGCACCCAGTTGTGGCCCATGACGTTCTTGGCCAGCGTGCCCGGGTGCTTGAGGTTCACGGTGAACTGCTTGCAGCTCTTGCTGACCGTGATTTCCTTCTTGTCGAACTGCATCTGGTCGTTGCCGGCGATATCGACCGAGCATTCGGCCGCCAGCACGGGGGCCGAGGCCAGGGCCAGGATGGTCGCGGCGCAGAGATTCTTCAACAGCATGTTCATGCCTCCAGGGATCGAGGGAAGTGGATCCGCGCGCTTCGCGGGACGCGAGCCGCGCGGCCGTTGCGCTATTCTCGCCCCAGTCTACTCCTCGTGGCGCGGGCGGGCCCGCAAGGGGTTTGACGCAACGCAAGCGGGCGTTACCGAATTGCGTGGCATGGACTCGCTTGCGCCGTTTTTCCGCGTTTTCCCGCGATGCCGCGGTTCAGCGGGCGGCGTCCGCGGCGCTGACGCGCCAGATCGCATTGCCGACATCATCGGCCACCAGCAGCGCGCCCTGGCGGTCCAGCGCCACGCCCACGGGCCGGCCGCGCGCCTGGCCCGCGTCGTCCAGGAATCCCGTCAGCACGTCTTGCGCCTGGCCGTCCGCGCGCGTGCCGGTGAACGGCACGAAGATGACCTTGTAGCCGCTGCGCGGGTCGCGGTTCCAGGAGCCGTGCTGGCCCACGAACATGCCGTGGATGAACGGCGCCGGCAACCTGGCGCCGCCGGACCAGGCCAGCCCCAGCGAGGCGGTGTGCGGCCCCAGCGCGTAGTCGGGCACGATCGCCTGCGCCACCAGGTCGGGGCGCGGCGGCTTGACCCGGGTGTCGACGTGCTGGCCGAAGTAGCTGTACGGCCAGCCATAGAAGCCGCCGTCGCGCACCGAGGTCATGTAGTCGGGCACCAGGTCGCTGCCCAGTTCGTCGCGTTCGTTCACGGCAGTCCACAGCGTCTTGCCGTCCGGCCCCCAGGCCATGCCCACCGGATTGCGCAGGCCGCTGGCGTAGAGCCGTTTAGCGCCGCTGGCGACGTCGATTTCCCAGATGGCGGCGCGGCCCTCCTCTTCCGCCATGCCGTTCTCCGCCACGTTGCTGTTCGAGCCGACCGTCGCATACAGCTTGGCGCCGTCCGCGCTGGCGATGAGGTTCTTGGTCCAGTGATGGTTGCGGCCCGAGGGCAGGTCGGTCACCTTGACGCCGGGCGCGTCGATGCGGGTCTGGCCGGTCTGGTACGGAAACCGCAGCACCGCATCGGCATTGGCGATATACAGCTGGTCGCCGACGAGCGCCATGCCGAAGGGCGAATTCAAGCCTTCCAGGAACACGCTGCGCGTCTGCGCCGCGCCATCGGGCGTCAGGCCGCGCAGCAGGGTGATGCGGTTGGCGCTGGGCGTGCGCGCGCCGGCGCGCTTCATGACGATGCCGGCGGCCCAGTCCTTGATGCCGCCGGAGGCCTCTGGCGGCTTGGGCGGCGCATTGGTCTCGGCCACCAGCACGTCGCCGTTGGGCAGCACGTACAGCCAGCGCGGGTGGTCCAGGCCGCGCGCGTAGGCGGTGACCGCCAGGCCGCTGGCCGGGGTCGGCAGGCCGGTCTCGCTCCAGCCTACCGCCTTGGCCGTGTTGACGGTGGGAATGAGGGTGGTATTGGGCGCGGGCAGTTCGGGCCGCGGCCCCATGCCAGCCTCGACCGGCAGGCGCGCGACTTCGCCGCAGGCGGCCACCAGGCTGGCGACTGCGACGAGCGCCGGCAACAGATATCGAATTCGCATGGCGCGGCTCCCGGCGCGGATTGGCAGGCTTCCATCATACGACGGCGCGGCGCGGACTTTCGCGCCGCGCCGTCCGCGCATCCGTCCCGGAGCAGGCGCCGGCGCCGTGGTGGCGGGTCAGCGCATGTCGAACGCTTCCTGGTGCCAGCGGACGTCGCCGCGTCCCAGCCGGCGCAGGCCCTTGCGCAGCGCGGTCGCCAGCCCGGCGGGCCCGCAGTACCAGACATTGGCGACACGGCCGGCGGCCACTTCGCCCTGCGCCAGCGCGGCGGCATCCAGTCGCTGGCCGGCGGCGGCGCTGTGCACCTGGAGCGTGACGTTGTCCAGCGCGGCGCAGCGTTGCCGCAGCACCTCAACGAACGGGTCGGCCTGGCCATCGCGCACGCAGTAGTGCAGCCAGACGGGCGGCATGCGGCCGGGCTCCTCGCGGGCCGCCTCCAGCCACGCCAGGAAGGGCGTGACGCCGATGCCGCCCGCCACCCACACCTGCGGGCCGGCGGCGGGGCGCGCGAAGCGGCCGTAAGGGCCTTCCACCGTGACGGGCGCGCCTTCGCGCAACGTCGCGGCCAGCCGGCTGGTGTAATCGCCCAGCGCCTTGATCTCGAACGTCACGTCGCGGCGCCCGGGGTGCGGCGCGCTGGCGATGGTGAACGGATGCGCGCCCTCGCGCCGGTCGAAGGTGACGAAGGCGAACTGGCCAGCGGCGTGGCCGGGCCAGCGCGCATCGAGTTCACAGGTGACTTCGAGAATGCCCCCCGGGCGTTGCGCCAGCGCCGTCACGCGGCCGGCGGCGCGCCGGCCCTGGCCGATGCGGCCGGCCAGCGACAGCACGGCGGCCCAGGCGCCGCCGGCCATCAACGGCAGCAGCAGCACGCCGGTCGGCCCGGTCCAGTAATAGGCCGGCGCCAACGCCAGGGTATGGAACACCAGTATCAGGTAGGCCAGCGGCATGGCGCGGTGGATGATGCGCCAGGCATGGTACGGAAAGCGGCGCCACAGCGTGATGACCAACATGGCCAGCAGCGCGTAGATCGTCCATTCGCCCAGGTCCTTGGCCAATCCGCGCGAATCCGCCAGCATGGCCAGCACCGCGTCGCGCGCCGGCCGGCCCTCGGCGCCGACCAGCGCCTTCAGCGGCGTGCTGGCCAGCTTGACCAGCCAATGCGCGGCGCCGGCGCCGATGGCCAGGATGCCGGCCCATTTGTGCAGCCGGTAGACTTTGTCCATGCCGCCCAGCGGCCCCTCCAACCAGGCTGGACGCAAGGCCAGCAGCATGATCAGCGACATCAGGCCGATGGACCAGACACCTGTCAGGTACAGCGCCTGCTGGCGCAGCACCCAGGGCCAGGCGGCCGAGGCCGCCGGTTGCAGCAGGAGGGCGTCGACGGCCCAGGCGCCGGTCAGCGCGAGCAGGAACAGTCCCAGGGCGGTACGGGTTTTCATGGCATTTGCCTCAGTCCTTGATGCGGCTGCGCAGCACCGCGCCGGTCTGCGCATCGACGCGCAGCTTCACGCGCTGGCCTTGCGGGTTGTCGGCCTTGACGTCGTAGCCGCGGTGATGCTCCAGTTCGATCTCGGTGATGTTGCGATAGCCGGCGGCGGTCAG
>NZ_CP017433.1:4465569-4489639 GCF_002082135.1 Achromobacter ruhlandii | reverse complement strand
GCCAGCGCGGCGGCGCCGGTGAGGGTGGCGGCGCCGATGGCCAGGGCGGTCAGGGTTTTGCGGATCGGGTTCATGCGGTTTTCTCCTGAGGGTCGAAGTGGGGCCGTGGATCGGCCATGACGTCATTATTCGGGGGGCGCATGAACCCGTTCTGAAACCGTCATTCACCCGCCGTTCATGTTCGACACGCTATAAATGAGACGCTTGCATTCCCCTGTTTTTCCCCCGCGCGCCGGGTTACCCTGGACGCGACCGCCCGACGGAATCCCCATGACCGCACGCCTTCGTATCGGAATCTGGCTGACCGGCCTTGCGCTGGCCCTGGCGCTGGCCGTCGGGCCCGGCACCGGCCGCGCCGACGAAAGCGACCACGAACAGGCGCGCCAGGCCTTGCAGGCCGGCAAGGTGCTGCCGTTGCGGTCCGTGCTCGATATCGTCGAACGCGACTATCCCGGCCAGGTGGTCAAGGTGGAATTCGAAGAGGATGACGGCCTCTTCCTGTACGAGATCCGCCTGCTGCAGCCCGGCGGCAATCTGGTCAAGCTGAAGATCGATGCGCGCGACGGCGCCGTGCTGGGCATGAAGGGGCGCGACATCCAATTCCGGAACCGACACTGATGCGCATACTTGTCGTCGAAGACGAACCGACCCTGGCGTCGCAACTGGCCGAGGCGCTGCGCCACGGCGGCTACACCGTCGACACGGCGGCCGACGGCGGCACCGCCCACTACATGGGCGAGGTCGAGACCTACGACGTGGTGGTGCTGGACCTGGGGCTGCCGGTGATGGACGGCCTGACGGTGCTCAAGCAGTGGCGCGCGGCCGGGCGCGGCATGCCGGTGCTGATCCTGACGGCGCGTTCCAACTGGCACGAAAAGGTCGCCGGCATCGACGCCGGCGCCGACGACTACCTGACCAAGCCTTTCCACATGGAAGAACTGCTGGCGCGCGTGCGGGCGCTGTTGCGCCGCCACAGCCACCACGCCAGCGCGCAATGGCGCTGCGGCCCGCTGATGCTCGACACGCGGCTGGCCCGCGCCACGGTCGATGGCCTGCCGCTGAACCTCACCAGCCATGAATTCAAGGTGCTGGCGGTGCTGATGCAGCGCGCCGGCGAAGTGGTCTCGCGCGGCGAGCTGATCGAACACATCTACGCGCAGGACCACGATCGCGATTCCAACACCATCGACGTGTTCATCGGCCGCCTGCGCAAGAAGCTGCCGGCCGACACCATCGAGACCGTGCGCGGGCTCGGCTACCGGCTCGCCTGTCCCTCATGACGTCGCCGCGCGCGCCGGGGTCGCTGCGCTGGCGCATGCTGGCCGGCACGCTCGCCTGGATCGCGGCGATCGTCGTGCTGGCCGGATGGGGGCTGGGCAACCTGTTCCGCCAGCACATCACCGAACAACTGCGGACCGAACTGGCGCTGCACATGAACCAGCTGACGGCGGCGGTCAGCGTGGCGCCGGACGGCCGCCCGACGGTGGCCTCGCCGCTGAGCGACCCGCGCCTGGAGCAGCCGCTGTCGGGCCTGTATTGGCAGATCGACCGCCTCGATGACAGCGGCCGCGTGGTGGCCGCCGGCGTGGCGCGCTCGCGCTCGCTGTGGGACCAGGTGTTGACGCTGCCCTCGGTAGACGACGCCGACGGTCTTTACGACATCGCCGGGCCCGAGAATCACCGCCTGAGCGCGCTGACGCGCCTGCTCAAGCCCGAGGACAGCGACGCCGGTTCGCTGCGCCTGGTGGTGGCCGCCGACCGCGCGGTGCTGGCCGAACCGATCGAACGCTTCGACCACATGCTGCTGTGGTCGCTCGGCGCGCTCGCGGCCGGAATGGTGGTGGCGGCGGTGGTGCAGGTGGCGGTGGGGCTGCGGCCGCTGGGACGGCTGCGGCGCCAGCTCGCCGCGCAGCAGGGCCGCAACAGCGTGCGGATCGAGGGCCGTTTTCCCAGCGAGATCCAGCCGCTGGTCGACGATTTCAACCGCGTCCTGGCGGTCAACGCCGATATCGTGCAACGGGCGCGCACCCAGGCCGGCAACCTGGCGCACGCGGTCAAGACGCCGCTGACCATCCTGGGCAACGCGGCGGCGCGCGAAGAGGGCGCGTTCGCCCGGCTGGTGCGGGAACAGGTCGCCATGGCGCAGCGCCAGATCGACCACCATCTGGCGCGCGCGCGGGCCGCGGCCGCTTCCGGCACGGCGGGCGGACGCACGCCGCTGCGGGCGCCGCTGCAGGCGCTGTTGCGCGTCATGCAGCGCCTGTACGCGGCGCGCGGGCTGGCGCTGGAGATGGACGAATTCTCCGACCGGCTTGAGTTCCGTGGCGAGGAGCAGGACCTGCAGGAGATGGTTGGCAACCTGCTCGACAACGCCTGTAAATGGGCCGCGCGGCGCGTGCGGATCGGCGCCCAGGCAGACGCGCCCGACCGCCTGCGCATCGTGATCGACGACGACGGCCCGGGCATTTCCGAGGACGAGCGCGAACGCATCTTCGAGCGCGGTGTGCGCATGGACGAGCAGCGCCCGGGTTCGGGCCTGGGGCTGGATATCGTGCGCGATCTGGCTGGCACCTACGGCGGCGAGGTCAGCGCCGGACAATCGCCGCTGGGCGGGTTGCGCGTGACGCTGATCCTGCCGGCACTGCCGACCGGCGCCTAGCTGAACCGCCGGCGCCGGGCCGGGCGGCCGGCGCAGTTGGCCGGCCAGCGTTGCCGCCTGTGGCCCGACGCCTGACGCCGTCGTCGGCGCTCAGCGCACCAGCGTCACCGGCACCTCGGCCAGTTGCACCACCTGGTTGGCGACCGAGCCGATCAGCATGCCGGCCAGCGCGCCATGGCCGCGCGTGCCCATGACGATGCGCGTGCAGCGGTGTTCCTGCGCATACGCGTGGATCTCGACGGCCGGCCGGCCGAATTCGACGTGGCTGGTGTAGTCGGTGCCGGTGACATCGAGCAGCTTGCGCGCCTCATCGGCGGCTTCCTGACCCTCGCGCACGTAATATTCGTCGATCATTTCCTGCGTGACCAGCCGCGACAGGCCGGCGCGGCCCTGCGGCGGCGTCTGGATGTTGAGCAGGTGGATGCGCGCGTCGGCCGCGCCCTGGGCCAGCTGGCGCGCGTGCAGCACGGCGCGGTTGGCATTGTCGGAACCGTCGACCGGGACGAGGATGTTTAGCATGGCGGCTCCTTTACTTGACCAGGGTGACGGGCAATTCCGTCAGGTGCAGGACCTTGGTGGCGACCGAGCCCATGAACAGCGCGGCCACCGAGCCCAGGCCGCGCGTGCCCATGTAGATCTCGTCGGCGTCGATCTCGGCGGCGACGCGGGCGATGGTCTCGGCCGCCGCGCCGATCTCGATGCGCTCGCCGAACGCCACGCCGGCCTCGGCCAGCAGCGCGCTGGCGTCGCGCAGCGCCGCTTCGCCTTCCTCCTGGTGGTAGGCGTCGATATCGGCTTGCGACAGGCCGCGGCCGATCTTGCCGGCCTGTAGTGGAACCTGCACGGTCAGCAGCTCTACGCGTTCGACGGGGTCATAGGCGCGCGCATCGAGCATGGCGCGCACGGCGTGGACGGCATGCCGCGAGCCGTCCACCGGGATCAGAATGCGTTTCATCGACGTCTCCTTGTTGTCCGCGAGCCCGCGGCGGCCACGTCATGGCGGCGCCGCGACAACTCCACTTTACGCAATTATTCCGCCGCGCGGGCGGCGGCGGGATGCGCGCAATCAAAGGAAACGCGAACGCGCCGTCAGCACCAGCCCGGGGGCACCCGCGCCGCGGTCGCCGGCTGGCCGAGCAATTGCGTGGCCAGGCGGCCCAGCGCGGCGGCCTCGCCCGTGGTCGCCAGTTCCAGCGCGCCGGGGCCGGCGGCCGCCAGCAGTCCGCGTTCCTGCAACTGGTGTCGCAGGCGCCGCGCCACCGGCCCGCCGGTCTCCAGCAAGGGCACGGCGGGGCCCGCGGCGGCCTGGATCGCGTCATGCAGGAATGGGAAATGGGTGCAGCCCAGCACCAGCGCATCAGCGCCCTGGCCCAGCAGTTCGCGCACCGGCGCGGCCACGACCCGGGCGGCGGCTTCGCCCTGGATCTCGCCGCGTTCCACCTGCAGCACCCATTCGGGGCAGGGGCGGAACAGGATGCGGATCTCGGGCGCCTCGCGCTGCACCAGGGCGGCGAATTTGGGACTGGCCAGCGTGCCGGTGGTGGCGAAGACGCCCACCACGCCGCTGCGCGTCAGGTGCGCCGCCGGCTTGATGGCCGGCTCCACGCCGATGATGACCAGGTCCGGATGGCGGGCGCGCAACGTAGCGATGGCGGCGGCGGTGGCGGTGTTGCAGGCCACCACCATCGCCTTGGCCTGGCGCGACACCAGGTAGTCGGCGATGGCCAGGGCCCTTTGCTGGACGTATTCCTGCGTCTTCTCGCCGTAGGGCACGTGGGCGGAATCCGCCACGTACAGCAGGTGCTCGCGCGGCAGGGCCTCGCGGATGGCGCGCAGCACGCTCAATCCGCCGACGCCGGAGTCGTATACGCCGATGGGAGGGGGGGCGGGCATGGGGATGCGGCTGGGACTGGGGGGAGGCCAGTGTAGCGCTATCGCGCCGGGACCTCGGCTTCGCGGTGCGCCCGCACTTCCTCGATCAGGCGGCGGATCGCGCCGGTCAGCGGCGCGTCGCGCCAGATCAGCGTGAGCGGGGCGCGCATTTCGGCCGGACCGCTGACGTTGACGTACACCACGCCCTCGATGTTGACCCGGCGCAGCGAGGCCGGCACCAGCGACACGCCCAGCCCGGCCGCCACCAGGCTCAGGGTCGACAGCATGCGCGGCGCCTCCTGCGCCACGCGCGGGCTGAAGCCGGCGGCGCGGCAGGCCGAGATGATGGCGTCGTACAGCCCCGGGCCGCTGTGGCGGCGGTAGAGGATCAGCGATTCCTCGGCCAGCTCCGACAGCGCGATGCGCTTGCGCGCGCGTCCCTTGACCATGGGATGGTCGGCCGGAAAGGCGGCCAGCATGCTTTCCTCCAGCACCGTCTCGACCGCCACGCCCCGGTCGACGCCGTGGGCGCCGCGGATGAAGGCGACATCGACGCGGCCGTCGCGCACGTCCTCCATCAGTTCGCCGGTGCTGCTTTCCTCCAGCACCAGCCGCACCTGCGGCGCGCTTTCGCGAAACCGCCGGATCACGGACGGCACGAAGGGGTGGAACGCGGCCGAGCCGGTGAAGCCGACGGTCAGCCGGCCCGCCTCGCCCAGGGATACGCGCCGCACGCCATCGACCGCCTGGTCGACCAGCGCCAGGATGCTGCGCGCGTCGGCCTGCAGGGCGCGGCCGCTTTCGGTCAGTTCCATGCCGCGCGGCAGGCGGTGGAACAGCGTGACGCCCAGTTCCTGTTCCAGCGCGCGGATCTGCTGGCTGAGTGGGGGCTGGCGGATGCCCAGCCGGGCGGCGGCCTTGGTCAGGTGGGATTCCTCGGCCACTGCCAGGAAATAGCGCAACAGCCGCAGGTCGACGGAAGCCATATGTAATGGATATGAATGTTTAACAGGTCATATATTAGACATTATCCAGGCCCGGGAGTAGGCTGCGAGCTATCTCTTCACACCCGGCGCTGGCGCCGGCGCCTGGCGGCCACCGCGCCCACACGACAATGAACGCAGCAGCACCTGATTCCCCCGACGCCGCCACGCGGCCGCCGCCCACCTGCGGGCAACTGTTCCACGGATTCCTCATGCTCGGCCTGACCGCCTTCGGTGGCGCGCTGCCATTGGCGCGCCGCATGGTGGTCGAAAAGCACCGCTGGCTGTCCGGCGCCGAATTCACCGACCTGCTGGGCCTGTGCCAGTTCCTGCCGGGCGGCAACATCATCAACCTGTCGGTGGCGCTGGGCATGAAGTTTCGCGGCCCGCGCGGCGCCTTCGCGGCGCTGATGGGCCTGATCCTGGCGCCCTCGGCCATCGTGGTGCTGCTGGGCATGGTCTACGACCGCTTCCAGAACGACCCGCACATCCAGCACCTGTTCGCCGGCCTGGCCGCCGCCGCGGCGGGCTTGCTGATCTCGATGGCGGTCAAGATCGGCCTGCCGGTGGTCAAGCGCCGCGACTGGCTGGCCGGCGTGGTGGCCACCGCCTGTTTCATCGCCATCGCGGTGCTGCGCATTCCGCTGCTGCCGACCATGGCGGTGCTGACACCGTTGAGCATCCTGCTGGTCTGGAGGCAACGTCGATGATGCAGACCCTGATCGCCCTGGCCATCATCTTTTCGCAACTGTCGGTGCTGGCCTTTGGCGGCGGCAACACCATCCTGCCGGAAATGCAGCGCCAGGTCGTGGAAGTGCACGGCTGGATGACGGCCGCCGACTTCTCCGCGCTGTTCGCGTTGGGCCAGGCGGCGCCCGGCCCCAACCTGATGGTCGTGACGCTGGTGGGCTGGCACGTGGCGGGCTGGGCCGGCATGCTGGTCACCACCCTGGCCAAGTTCGGACCTTCGTCCCTTATCACCATTCTCGCGCTCGGCTTGTGGGAACGTTTCAAGGATCGCCCCTGGCGCGGCGTGATCCAGGCCGGCATCTTCCCCATGACGGTCGGGCTGGTGGCCGCCAGCGCCGCGCTCATCACCGAGGCCTCGGCCCATACCTGGCTGCTCGGCGCGATCACCGCCGTGGCCGCGCTGCTGGGCAGCTTTACCCGCATCCATCCGCTGTGGCTGCTGTTCGGCGGGGCGCTGGTCGGATTGCTCGCTATCGGTTAGCGTTTAGGCTCCTGCCACACTGGGAGTCCGCCATGTCGCCGCCGGCCAAGGATCCGCAGATCGAATCGCCCTCGACCGAGGTCGAGCCGCTGCCCTTCTTCCATGCGCACCGGCGGCTGGTGCTGTGCGGCCTGCTGTTTGCCGCCCTGGCGGGCGCGCTGTGGCGGGTCGGCCTGACGCCCAGCCGCGCGGGGCTGCTGGCTTTCGACGTGGCGGCGCTGGTGTTCCTGCTGCTGACCGCCGCCGCCTTCGGCAAGGCCACCCCGGCCATGATGCGGGTGCGGGCGCAGCAGGTCGACGTCGGCCGCGGCGCGGTGCTCTGGAGCAGCGTGGCGCTGTCGTGTCTGGTGATGGCGGCGTTGTGGACCGAAATGCGCGCGGTCGGCGGCGCCGAGGGCGTGGCCGATCTGGTGGCGGCCGCCATCAGCATCGTGCTGTCGTGGCTCTACATGAACATGATCTTCGCGCTGCATTACGCGCATGGCTACTACAGTCATCGCAATGCCATGCACAAGGGCCTGGACTTCCCGGGCAAGGAAGATCCCGACTACTGGGACTTCGCCTATTTCGCCCTGGTGCTGGGCATGACCTTCCAGGTTTCCGACGTGCAGATCGTCAGCCGGCGGATGCGGCGCACGGCGCTGGTGCACAGCGTCATCGCGTTTTTCTTCAACGTCTTCATCATCGCCATCAGCGTCAACGTCGCGGCGGGGCGGGCATGAAAAAGCCCGGCCGGGGAGCCGGGCTTCTGCATGTGCCGAACGACGGGCGGCGCGCGCTCAGGCCGCCGCCAGCCGCCACAGCGACGTGACTTCCTTCGAGCGCGCCGCGTACAAGGGATCGTCGGGATCCTTGGCGCGGCCGTGCGTGGGCCGGGTGTCGATGCGCTCCACCACGCGCAGGCCGGCCTGCTCGATCATCTCCAGCAATTGCTCGCGGGTGCGCAGGCCCAGGTGTTCGGCCAGGTCCGACAGGATCAGCCAGCCCTCGCCGTTGGGCGTCAGGTGCGCCGTCAGCCCATTGAGGAAGCCGCGCAGCATGCGGCTGTCGGGGTCGTAGACCGCGTGCTCGACCGGCGAGCTGGGGCGGGCCGGCAGCCACGGCGGGTTGCACACGGCCAGCGAGACCCGGCCTTCGGGGAACAGGTCGGCCTGGACCACCTCGACCTGTTTGGCCAGGCCCAGCCGCTCCAGGTTCTCACGGGCGCAGGCCAGCGCCCGCGGGTCCATGTCGGTGGCGATGACGCGCTTGCCGCCGCGGCGCGCCAGCACCGCCGCCAGCACGCCGGTGCCGGTGCCGATATCGAAGGCCACGCTGCCGCGCGGCATCGGGGTGCGCGCCACCAGGTCGATGTACTCGCCCCGCAGCGGCGAAAACACGCCGTAGTGCGGGTGGATGCGGTTGTCCAGCGCGGGAATCTCCACGCCTTTCTTGCGCCATTCGAAGGCGCCGATCAGGCCCAGCAGTTCGCGCAGCGACGCCACGTACGGTTCGTCGGCGGGGCCGTGGGCTGCTTCGCAGGCCTGCCGCGCGTCCGGCGCGCGGCGCAGCGAAATGCCGTGGCCGGCGTCGAACGGAATCAGCAGCATGCCGAGGATGCGGGCGCGCTGCGACTGGATCTGGCGATGCTGGTTGAAGGCCTCCAGCATGGTTTCGACCGGCTTGCGCGGGCGCTTGTCCACGCGGCGCGTGATCGCCTGCAACAACTGGCGCGCATTCTGGAAGTCGCCGCGCCACAGCAGGCCCACGCCTTCGCACGCCAGGCGATAGGCCACGTCCGCCGTGGTGCGGTCGTCGGCCAGTACCACGCGCTTGGGCGGCGTGGCGCCGGATTCCGAGCGCCAGCGGGCGGTGTGGTGGGTCTGGTCCGGGGCTTCGCCCTCGGTCCAATGCAGTTCAGGCAGGGTCAACGGGACGCTCCGGACAAGGCGGGCTTCAGGGGCAGGACGGTCATGAAACGGGGAAATCCAGGGGGGAAAAGAAAACAAGGCGCGGGCTGCCAATGTAGCAGCTTCGCGCCTTGAGGGCGGCGGACGGCGCCTGGCGCCGCCCGTCGGGGCCGTATCAGTGGAACAGCACCACGGCCTTCTGCAGCGTGATCCAGATGCCCCAGGCCAGCGGGATGCCGACGCAGGCCCAGGCGAACAGCACCAGCGCCGCCGGCGTGCGGAAGGTCGAGGCGCCCACGCCGAGGGTCTCGGCCGCCGCCGCGCGCTCATGCGCCAGGGCCTTTTCGCGCGCCAGTTCCTCGTCGCTCATGAAGTACTTGGGGTTCACCGGGCGGATCGCCAGGTTGCACAGGAAGCCCAGCACCAGCATGCCGGCCAGGATGTACATGGTGATGTCATACACCTGCGCCCGCGGCACGCCGATGGACAGCTGGTATTCGCGGATGTAGTTCACCAGCACCGGCCCGAAGATGCCCGCGGCCGACCACGCCGTCAGCAGGCGGCCGTGGATGGCGCCCACCATCTGCGTGCCGAACAGGTCCGCCAGGTAGGCCGGCACGGTGGCGAAGCCGCCACCATACATCGACAGGATGACGCAGAAGGCCGCCACGAACAGCGCCAGCGCGCCCATGTGCGCGGTCCAGGGAATCGCCGCGTACAGCGCGAAGCCCAGCACGAAGAAGATCAGGTAGGTCATCTTGCGGCCGAGCTTGTCCGACAGGCTGGCCCAGAAGAAGCGGCCGCCGATGTTGAACAGACTCAGCAGCCCGGTGAAGCCCGCCGCGATGGCGGCGATGGCCGCCAGCTGGGCCTTGTCGAGCTGGCCGTAGCCCAGCTCCGGCTTGTTGATCAGGCCGCCGCCGAATACTTCCTGCAGCAGCGGCGAGGCCATGCCCAGGATGCCGATGCCGGCGGTCACGTTCAGGCACAGCACCAGCCACACCAGCCAGAACTGCGGCACGCCCCAGACCCGCTTCACGTGCACGTGGCCCTGGGTGATCATGGCGTTGTTGGCGTGCCTGGCGGGGGCGGTCCAGCCCGCCGGCTTCCAGCCGGTGGGCGGCACGCGGTAGCCGAGCGCGCCCGACATCATGAAGATGAAGTACACCAGCGCCATGGTCAGGAAGGTCTGCCACACGCCCGGCGAGGTCGGCGTGGCGAATTGGCGCATCAGCAGGTCGGCCAGCGGCGCGCCGATCATGGCGCCGCCGCCAAAGCCCATGATGGCCATGCCGGTCGCCATGCCGCGGCGGTCCGGGAACCACTTGATCAGCGTGCTGACCGGCGAGATGTAGCCCAGCCCCAGGCCGATGCCGCCGATCACGCCCGAGCCGAGCCACAGCATCCACATCTGGTGCAGGTAGACGCCGGCCGCCGAGATCACCAGGCCGCCGCACCAGCACAGCGCCGACACCACGCCCGCCTTGCGCGGACCGGCGCGCTCCAGCCAGCCGCCCCACAGCGCCGCCGAGCAGCCCAGCAGCACGAAGAACAGCGTGTACATCCACCCCATGGTGGAGATGCGCCAGTCGCAACTGGTGGTGAACAGCTCGGCCACCAGGCTCATGTCGGCCGGGCAGGCCAGCGGCTGGGCGCCGCCGACCGCCTTGGACAGCGGCAGCCAGAACACCGAAAAGCCATAGGCCATGCCGATGCACAGGTGGATGGCCAGGGCGGCCGGGGGCACCAGCCAGCGGGAAAAACCCGGTCCGGCGATGGTGCGTTCCTTGTCCAGGAAGCCCGGCTTGGCGCCGGGCAGGTCTAGCGTTGCAGTGCTTTCCATGAGGTCTCCTCGGGGTGCGGCTTTATAGCGGCGTTGGCTGGAGAAATCCAGTCCCGCCGTCTCTTGTTGAACCCTTTGCTGCGGTAAAGCTTGCTGCGCCCGCGCGCCGTCGCGGGCACGCGGATCGGTGTGGACGCGTCAATCGGTCAGGGCACGCGCGCCAGCGGTGTCAGGCGTTCGCGGTTCTGCGTCACCGCCTCCAGCACCAGCGGATGCAATTGCTGTTCTCCGGCGTCGCCATCGGGCTGCCGCGCCAGGAAGTCCAGCAGCTCGTTGCGCATGCGGGGCTCCCAGAATTTGTGGATATGGTTGGCCACGCCTTCCACCGCTTCCGGGCGCAGCGGCATGGCTTCGAAGAATTGGCCGATGCGGTTGGCCATGCGGATCAGGTTGCCGATTTCCATGCGTGTCAGGTCTGCGAAGTGATGCGTTCGGGGTGGGAATACAGGGTCGCGTCGTCGTTGCGCAGAAAGCCCAGCAGCGCGATGCCGGCGCTGTCGGCCAGGCGCACGGCCAACCCGGTGGGGGCAGATACCGCCGCCAGGATGCCGACGCCGGCGGCGGCGGTCTTCTGCACCATCTCGAAGCTGGCGCGGCTGGACACCAGCACCACGCCGTGCGCGGCGGGCAGGGCCTGGCGCGCCAGCGCGCCGACCAGTTTGTCGAGCGCGTTGTGCCGGCCCACATCCTCGCGCACCAGCGCCACGGCGCCGCTGGCGTCGGCCCAGCCGGCGGCGTGGGTGGCGCCGGTCAAGTCATGCAGCGCCTGGCGCGCGCGCATGTCGCGCATCGCCCGCAGCACCGCGCCCACCGGCAGCGGCGCGCCGGCCGGCACCGGCGCCACCGGCCGCAGCACCTCGGGCAACGTCTCGACGCCGCACAGCCCGCAGCCGGTGCGCCCGGCCATGGCGCGGCGGCGCGATTTCAGCCGCGCCTCGCAGGCGCTGGATATCTCGATCTGCACCACGACGCCGTCGCATTGCGGCAGCAGGTCGATGCCGCGCACGTCGGTCACGCTGTCGATAATGTCCTCCGACAGCGAAAAACCGACGGCGAAGTCCTCCAGGTCGGCGGGCGTGGCCAGCATGGTGGCGTGGCTGATGCCGTTGAACTCCAGCGCCACCGGCGTTTCCTCGGCCAGGTTGTCGCCTTCGGTGCCGGGCGCGATGGCGCCGGCCCGCACGCGGGTCACCTGGGCCGCCACGCAATCGTGGCGGTCTGCGGAGGAGGAAGGGCGATGGTCCATGAGGGCTCCGGCCAACTGTCGGGGTTATTTCCCCGCCAGCGTGGCCTCGTTCTCGCGCGAGCGTTCACGCAGCAGCTTCTGCTGGATGTCCGCGAAGCGCGACCATTGCCGCTGCCATTCCGACGGCTGGGACACGCGCGTGACCTGTACGGCCGTGACCTTGTACTCGGGGCAGTTGGTGGCCCAGTCGGAACTGTCGGTGGTGACGACGTTGGCGCCGGACTCGGGGAAGTGGAAGGTGGTGTATACCACGCCCGGCTGCACCCGGTCGGTCAGGGTCGCGCGCAGCACGGTCTCGCCCGAGCGGCTCTGGATGCCGACCCAGTCGCCTTCGGCGACGCCACGGTCCTCGGCATCCTGCGGATGGATCTCCAGCACGTCCTCGCTGTGCCACATGACGTTGGGCGTGCGGCGGGTCTGCGCGCCCACGTTGTATTGCGACAGGATGCGGCCGGTGGTCAACAGCAGCGGGAAGCGGCGCGTGCTGCGCTCGTCGGTCGGCACGTACTTGGTGATCATGAACTTGCCCTTGCCGCGCACGAAGCTGTCGATGTGCATGATCGGCGTGCCCTCGGGCGCGTCGTCGTTGCATGGCCATTGCAGGCTGCCCAGCTTGTCCAGCTTCTCGTAGCTGACGCCGCTGAAGGTCGGCGTCAGGCGCGCGATCTCTTCCATGATCTCGCGCGGGTGGCGGTAGTTCATGGGATAGCCCAGCGCGTTCGACAGCGCCACGGTCACTTCCCAGTCGGCCTTGCCGTTCTTCGGCTCCATCACCTTGCGCACGCGCGAGATGCGGCGCTCGGCGTTGGTGAAGGTGCCGTCCTTTTCCAGGAACGACGAACCCGGCAGGAACACGTGCGCGTACTTGGCGGTCTCGTTCAGGAACAGGTCCTGCACCACGATGCATTCCATTGCCGCCAGCGACGCCGCCACGTGCTGCGTGTTGGGGTCGGACTGCACGATGTCCTCGCCCTGGCAGTACAGGCCCTTGAAGGTGCCGCCCAGCGCGGCCTCGAACATGTTGGGAATGCGCAGGCCCGGCTCGGGTTGCAGCGTCACGCCCCAGTCCTGCTCGAACTGCGCCCGCGCCACGTTGTCGGAAATATGGCGGTAGCCCGGCAGCTCGTGCGGGAACGAGCCCATGTCGCACGAGCCCTGCACGTTGTTCTGGCCGCGCAGCGGGTTCACGCCCACCCCTTCGCGGCCGACGTTGCCGGTGGCCATGGCCAGGTTGGCGATGGCCATGACGGTGGTCGATCCCTGGCTGTGCTCGGTCACGCCCAGGCCGTAGTAGATCGAGCCGTTGCCGCCGGTGGCGAACAGGCGCGCCGCGCCGCGCACGGCCTGCGCCGGCACGCCGGTGATCTCGGCCATGGCTTCGGGCGAATTCTCAGGCAGCGAGACGAAGTCGCGCCATTCCTCGAACGCCTTGGCCTCGCAGCGCTCGGCCACGTAGGCCTCGTCGATCAGCCCTTCGGTGGCGATCACGTGCGCCATCGATGACAGCAGCGCGGTGTTGGTGCCGGGCCGCACCTGCAGGTGGAAGTCGGCCTTGATGTGCGGCGAACTCACCAGCTCGATGCGGCGCGGGTCGATCACGATCAGGCGCGCGCCCTGGCGCAGGCGGCGCTTCAGGCGCGAGGCGAACACCGGGTGGCCGCTGGACGGGTTGGCGCCCATGACGATGACCACGTCGGTGTGCATCACCGAGTCGAAGGTCTGGGTGCCGGCGGATTCGCCCAGCGTCTGCTTCAGGCCGTAACCCGTGGGTGAATGGCACACGCGGGCGCAGGTGTCGACGTTGTTGGTGCCGAAGGCGGCGCGCACCAGCTTCTGCACCAGCCAGGTTTCCTCGTTGGTGCAGCGCGACGAGGTGATGCCGCCGACCGCGTCGCGGCCGTACTGGCCCTGGATGCGGCGGAATTCGGAAGCCGCGTACTCGATCGCCTCTTCCCACGACACTTCGCGCCAGGAGTCGGTGATGCGCTTGCGGATCATCGGCTTGAGCACGCGTTCCTTATGGGTGGCGTAGCCCCAGGCGAAGCGGCCCTTGACGCAGGAGTGGCCGCGGTTGGCCTGGCCGTCCTTCCACGGCACCATGCGCACCACTTCCTGGCCCTTCATCTCGGCCTTGAAGCCGCAGCCCACGCCGCAATAGGCACAGGTGGTGACCACCGAATGCTCGGCCTGGCCCATCATGATGACGGTCTTTTCCTGCAGGGTCGAGGTCGGACAGGCCTGCACGCAGGCGCCGCAGGACACGCATTCGCTCTCCAGGAACGGCTGATCCTGCCCCGGCGACACGCGCGATTCGAAGCCCTTGCCCGAGATCGTCAGCGCGAAGGTGCCCTGGGTTTCCTCGCAGGCGCGCACGCAGCGGTTGCAGACGATGCACTTGGAGGCGTCGTAGGTGAAGTACGGATTGGACTCGTCCTTCTCGCTCTTCAAGTGGTTGGCGCCGTCATAGCCGTAGCGCACGTTGCGCAGGCCCACCACGCCGGCCATGTCCTGCAGTTCGCAGTCGCCGTTGGCCGGGCAGGTCAGGCAGTCCAGCGGGTGGTCGGAGATATACAGCTCCATCACCCCGCGCCGCAGGTCGTGCAGCTTGGGCGTTTCGGTGAACACCACCATGCCGTTCTCGGCCGGCGTGGTGCACGAGGCGGGATAGCCGCGGCGGCCCTCGATCTGCACCAGGCACAGGCGGCACGAGCCGAACGGCTCCAGGCTGTCGGTGGCGCACAGCTTGGGGATGTTGATGCCGGCCTCGGCGGCCGCGCGCATCAGCGAGGTGCCTTCGGCCACGGTGATTTCCTGGCCGTCGATGGTCAGGGTGACGGTTTTTTCGGACACCCGCGCCGGGGTGCCCAGGTCGCGGTCGCGCTTGATGACGGTTTCTAGCATGGCGG
The DNA here is from genome assembly GCF_002082135.1 of Achromobacter ruhlandii. NCBI lineage: Bacteria > Pseudomonadati > Pseudomonadota > Betaproteobacteria > Burkholderiales > Alcaligenaceae > Achromobacter > Achromobacter ruhlandii. Next base: position 4,475,010 of record NZ_CP017433.1, on the reverse strand, counting down.
TCTCGGCTTCAGGCGGGATGGGCGGCGGACTGCGAGGACTCGATACCGAAGTCCCGCCGGAAGTGGTTCAGCGCGGACAGCACCGGATAGGGCGCCATGCCTCCCAGCGCGCACAGCGATCCGCCCAGCATGGTGTCGCACAGGTCGCGCAGTAGGTGCACCTGCTGTTCGCGCCCCGGGCCGCCGGCGGCGATCTTGTCCAGGGTCTCCACGCCGCGGGTCGACCCGATGCGACAGGGCGTGCACTTGCCACAGGATTCGATGGCGCAGAACTCCATGGCATAGCGCGCCATGCGCATCATGTCGACCGTGTCGTCGAATGCCACCAGGCCGCCGTGGCCGATCATGGCCGAGATCTGGACATAGGCTTCGTAGTCCAGCGGCACGTCCCATTGCGATTCCGGCAGGTAGGCGCCCAGCGGGCCGCCGACCTGCACCGCGCGCAGCGGCCGGCCCGAGGCGCTGCCGCCACCGAAGGTATACAGCAGGTCTCGCAGGCTCAGGCCGAAGGCCTTTTCCACCAGCCCGCCCTGCTTGAGGTTGCCGGCCAACTGGAAGGGCAGGGTGCCGTGCGAGCGGCCCACGCCGTAGTCGCGGTAATAGGCCGCGCCCTTGGCCAGGATGATCGGCACCGTGGCCAGCGAGATCACATTGTTGATGACCGTGGGCTTGCCGAACAGGCCCGAGATCGCCGGCAGCGGCGGCTTGGCGCGCACCACGCCGCGCTTGCCCTCGATGCTCTCCAGCAGCGAGGTCTCCTCGCCGCAGATATAGGCGCCGGCGCCCTTGCGCACTTCCAGGTCGAAGCGGCGGCCGCTGCCGTGCACGTCGTCGCCCAGCCAGCCGACGCTGCGCGCCCGTTCGATGGCGGCCTCCAGCGTGGCGATGGCGTGCGGGTATTCGGAACGCACGTAGATGTAGCCGTAGGTCGCGCCCACCGCCAGGCCGGCGATGGTCATGCCCTCGATCAGCACGTAGGGGTCGCCTTCCATCAGCAGGCGGTCGGCGAAGGTGCCCGAATCGCCCTCGTCGGCGTTGCAGACGATGTACTTGCGGTCGGCCGGCGAGCCCAGCACCGTTTTCCACTTGATGCCGGTGGGAAAGGCCGCGCCGCCCCGTCCGCGCAGGCCGGAGGTGACCATCTCGTCGACGATGGCGGCCGGCTCCATGGCCAGCGCGCGCTTCAGGCCCTGCAGGCCGCCGTGCGCGGCGTAATCCTGCAGGGACAACGGATCGATCACGCCGACGCGGGCGAAGGTCAGGCGTTCCTGCTGCTTGAGATACGGAATTTCCTCGGTCAGGCCCAGGCCCAGCGGATGCGCGCCGCCCGTCAGCCAGCCGGCGTCGAACAGCGCCGGCACGTCCTCGGGCTGCACCGGCCCGTAGGCCACGCGGCCCGCGGGCGTGCCTACCTCCACCAGCGGCTCCAGCCACAGCAGGCCGCGCGAACCGTTGCGCACCACCTGCACGGCCAGGCCGCGTTCGTCGGCGGCCAGTTCGATGGCGGCGGCCACGGCGTCGGCGTCCATGGCCAGCGCCGCGGCGTCGCGCGGCACGTAGATCAGGGTGGGAGCGCTCATTGGCCGGCCTCCCGCGCGCGATGCAGCAGGCGGTCGAGCTTGGCCGGGGTGACGCGGGCGTGCGGCTGGCCGTCCAGCATCACCGCCGGCGACTGGGCGCACAGGCCCAGGCAGTACACCGGCTCCAGCGTGAAGTCGCCGTCGCGCGTGCTGGCGTGGAAATCACAGCCCAGCGCCTGGCGCGCATGGGCGGCCAGTTGTTCGCCGCCCATCGCCTGGCAGGACTCGGCGCGGCACACTTCCAGCGTGTGGCGCCCGGCGGGTTCGCTGCGGAAGTGGGGATAGAAGGTGATGACGCCATGGACTTCGGCGCGCGACAGGTTCAGGGCCTCGGCGATGGTCTGCACCGCCTCGGCCGGAATACAGCCCAGTTCGTGCTGGACCGCGTGCAACACCGGCAGCAAGGGGCCGGGCTGGTCTTTCAGGCGGGCCAGGATGCGGGCGGTGGCCGCCACGGCGGGGCTGGCGGAGGCCTGGGCGGCGTCCAGGGCCATGGCGCCGCCACGGGCGCCGCCGGTGGAAGCCAGATCGGATTTTGCCTCGCGCTGGCGCATGGCGGTCTCCTCCAGGAGTGCTGGGCCCCGTAGGGTGGGGGCTGTTGTGATGGGAGGTCAGGTTGATTTATATGCAATGAAAAACATATAAATTTCCCTTGCCTCGCGTTATTTGTGTACTCTAAACAGGTAATTAATCGCCTTCAATAAGAAATAAATGACATATAAGTTCCGAATCGGCCTGCGGCCGCAATGGACCTTGGGTGGAGACGACGGCGCCCCCGTGCCGCTGCAGGACATGCTGGGGTTGCTGGCCGCCATCGACGCCACCGGCAACATCGCCGGCGCCTGCCGCGCCTGTGATTTGTCGTACCGGCACGCCTGGGGCGTGCTGCGGCGGTTCGAGGGCATCTTCGGCACCCAGCTGCTGATCACCAACCGGCGCCAGGGCACGCAACTGTCGCCGTTCGCGCAGCGCCTGCTGTGGGCCAATCGCCGCATCGAGGCGCGGCTGATGCCCACGCTCGACAGCCTGGCCTCCGAACTGCAGGAAGAACTGGCGCGGCTGCTGCCGGAAAACGGTCCGCACCTGCGGCTGCACGCCAGCCACGGGTTCGCGGTGGAATCGCTGATGGAACACATGGGCGGGCGCAAGCCCGGCCTGGAACTGCGCTATCGCACCGCGATCGAGGCGCTGGCCTCGCTCGAGCGCGGCGAATGCGACCTGGCGGGCTTCCAGGTGCCGCTGGGCGACTTCGAGGCGCCGATCATGGAACGCTACGCCCAGTGGCTGCACGCCGACGAGTACCTGCTGATTCATCTGGCGGTGCGCAATACCGGGCTGTTCGTCGTGGGCGGCAACCCCAAGCGGATCCACGGCATCGCCGACCTGGCGCGCCAGGACGTGCGCTTCGTCAATCGCCAGATCGGTTCCAGCACCCGTTACCTGATCGGCCTGATGCTGCAACGCGCCGGCGTCTCGATCAGTGAAGTGCAGGGTTACGAAACCAACGAATTCACGCACATGGCGATCGCCGCCCACATCGCCAGCGGCATGGCCGACACCGGCGTGGGCGTGGAGACCGCCGCCTGCCGCTTCGGCCTGGATTTCATTCCGCTGGTGCGCGAGCGCTATTTCTTCGCCATCCGCAAGAACGCGCTGGAGACGCCCGCCATGCGCGACCTGCTGTCCATCATGCGCAGCCCCGACTATGTCGGCTACGTCGGCCAGCTGGTCGGCTACGACGCGCGCGATACCGGCCGCCTGCAGACCCTTGAAGAGGCATTTTCCTAGGCGCGCCGCCGTGTGCGCCGGGCTATGATGTTCCCATGAGCAAAGTGATCCTCCTGGCTGATCGCCGCACCGAGCGTCCGGCGCCCCTGGCGCCGCCGCCCGCGGGCCAGCCCGCGCTCGACCGGCGCGCGCGGCCGCTGCGCGACCTGCGCATCTCGGTCACCGATCGCTGCAATTTCCGCTGCACCTACTGCATGCCGCGCGAGGTGTTCGACAGCGACTACGTCTTCATGCGGCATGCCGACCTGCTGTCGTTCGAGGAAATCGCGCGGCTGGCCGGCGTTTTCACCCGGCTGGGGGTCGAGAAGATCCGCCTGACCGGCGGCGAGCCGCTGCTGCGCAAGCATGTGGAAAACCTGGTGGGCCTGTTGTCGGGGCTGCGCACGCCCGCCGGCCGCCCGCTGGAACTGACGCTCACCACCAACGGCAGCCTGCTCGAACGCAAGGCCGCGGTGCTCAAGGACGCGGGCCTGAAGCGCGTCACGGTCAGCCTGGATGCGCTGGACGCCAGCATGTTCCAGGACATGAGCGACAGCGGCTTCACGCCCGACGACGTGCTGCGCGGCATCGACGCCGCCGCGGCGGCCGGGCTGGCGCCCGTCAAGGTCAACATGGTGGTGCGGCGCGGCCTGAACGACGCGCAGATCCTGCCAATGGCCGAGCGCTTCCGCGGCAGCGGTCACATCCTGCGTTTCATCGAATACATGGACGTGGGCAACACCAACGGCTGGAACCTGACCGAAGTGGTGCCCAGCGAGGAAGTGCTGGCGCGCATCGGCGCGATTCATCCGCTGGAACCGATCTCCACCGACGACATGGGCCGCGTCGCCGAGCGTTGGCGTTATCGCGACGGCGGCGGCGAGATCGGCGTCATCTCCAGCGTCACCCATGCCTTCTGTGGCGGCTGTACGCGCGCGCGCCTGTCGCCGGAAGGCAAGCTGTTCCTGTGCCTGTTCGGCCACGAAGGCCACGACCTGCGCGCGCCGCTGCGCGACGGCGCCAGCGACGACGAACTGGCCGCCATCCTCACTGGAATCTGGGCCGCCCGCGGCGACAACTATTCCGAACAGCGCGGCCGCAACATGGCCGACCCGGCCCGCAAGGTCGAGATGAGCTACATCGGTGGTTGACCCCGCGCCCGTTTTCGACCGGCAACAGGTGGCCGGCCTGATCCTGGCCGGCGGCCAGGGCTCGCGCATGCGGGGCAGCGACAAGGGATTGGTCCTGCTGCGTGGCGAGCCGCTGGTGGCGCACGTAGCGCGGCGCCTGGCGCCGCAGGTCGGGCCGCTGCTTCTCAGCGCCAACCGCAATGCCGACAGCTACGCGCGCTATGGGCGGGTGGTGGCCGACGATACCGACGAATTGGGCGCCTGGCAGGGGCCGCTCGCGGGCCTGGCCGCCGGCCTGGCGGCGGCCGCGCCGTGCGAGTGGCTGGTGGTGACGCCCTGCGACACCCCGTTCCTGCCGGCCGACCTGACCCAGCGCCTGATCGCGGCGGCGCAAGCGGCGGGGGCGCCGCTGGCCTATGCGGTGGCCGGCGGCCAGCGCCACCCGGCGTGCATGGCGCTGCGCGCGTCGCTGTTGCCGGCGCTGCGCGATTATCTCGCGGCCGGCGAACGCAAGGTCGGCCTGTGGCAGTCGCGCGTGGGAGGCGTGGGCGCGCCGTTCGATGACGCGCCCGGCGCGTTCATGAACCTGAACACGCCCGAGGAACTGGCGGCGGCCGAGCGCTACGCCAGCCAGTGACGCAGGTCGTAGTAGGGCACGCGGTCGCGGTCCTGCACCTGCACGTCGGCCGGCAGGCGCGCCAGGCCGGTCGACCACGGTAATGAACTGATCACCCCCGACCCCTGGTGGCCGTACGGCACCAGCTCGGCGTTGCCGTCGTCGGCGGCGCGGCGCTGCACCCGCAGGAATTCCTCGCGGCTGTCCAGGCGCGGATGCTCGGTGCGCAGCGGCAGCCGGCTCACCGGCGGGAACAGTTCCTCGCGGCCCTGCATGCGGCGCACCAGCGGCGACACCAGCATCGCGAACACCGCGTAGGCCGACACCGGATTGCCCGGCAGGCTGACCACCGGCTTGTCGCCGATCATGGCCAGCGCCACCGGCTTGCCCGGCTTCATGCGCACCTTCCACAGCGACAGTTCTCCGCCCAGCGCGGCCAGGGCCGGCTTGACCAGGTCGCGCTCGCCGACCGACACGCCGCCGACGCTCAGCACCAGGTCGCATTCGGCCAGCAGCGTCTTGAAAGCGCCGCGCAGGTCGTCCTCGGTGTCGCGGGCATGCAGCACCAAGGCCGGCTCGGCGGCCATGCCGCGCACCAGCGCCGCCAGCATCGGGCCGTTGGAGTTGTAGATCTGCGCCGGTTCGCGCGCGCCGCCGGGCGCCACCAGCTCGTCGCCGGTGGTCAGGATGCCCACCCGCAGGCGGCCGTAGACCGGCACGCTGGCCAGGCCCTGCGAGGCCAGCAGCGCCACGTGGGCGGCCTGCAATTGCGTGCCGGCGGGCAGCAGCGGGGCGCCGGCCAGGGTGTCTTCGCCGCGCAGGCGGATGTGCTGGCCGGGACGGGGCTGGCGCGTGATCTCGACCTGCTCGTCGGCCTCGTGCGTGTCTTCCTGCATCACCACCACATCGGCGCCTGCGGGAATCAGGCTGCCGGTGAACAGGCGGATGGCGTGGCCGGGCTTGAGCGGCTCGGGCGTGTCGCCGGCATAGCAGCGCTGCTGGATCGGCAGGCGCGCGCCCGGCTGCCAGTCGGCCAGGCGCAGCGCATAGCCGTCCATGGCGCTGTTGTCGGCCGGCGGAATGTCCACCGTGGCGTCAAGGTCGGCCGCCAGCACGCGTCCCGGCGCTTCGTCCAGGCCGACGTGTTCGCGGCGCGCGAGGGGGGCGGCCGCGTTGGCCAGCAGGGTCTGGGCTTGGTCGAAATCCAGCATGGGTATCAGTGGTCTTCTTGGTCGCGGGGTTGGAAGTGCGTGGCGAAATTGCAGGGGCGGTGGCCGCTGTCCAGCTGCTCGCGGATGATGCGGTTCCAGGCGGTTTCGCAGGCGTTGTTCGAACCGGGCAGGCAGAACAGCAGGGTCTGGTTGGCCTCGCCGGCAAAGGCGCGCGACTGGATGGTGGAACTGCCGATTTCCTCGTAGGAGATCTGGCGGAACAGTTCGCCGAAGCCGGGAATCTCGCGGTCCAGCAGCGGCAGGATGGCCTGCGGCACATGGTCGCCGTGCGAGAAGCCGGTGCCGCCGGTGGTCAGGATGACCTGCACCTCAGGGTCGGCGATCCAGTCGCTGATGACGCGCCGGATCTGGTAGAGGTTGTCCTTGGCGATGTCGCGCCGCACGCATTGGTGGCCGGCCTGGGCCAGGCTGTTGGCCAGCAGGTTGCCGGAGGTGTCGTCGCCGGCGCTGCGGGTGTCGCTGACCGTCAGCACGGCGCAGGCCAGCGAGACGGGGGAGGCGTCGTTCATGGAGTCTCCTTGGGGGGCGGGGTGTCGGCGTCCCAGGACTGCGTGCGGTCCTGGTCGGATTGGCGCTGTTCCACCCAGAAGCTGTCGCCACCCGCCAGGGTCTCGCGCTTCCAGAAGGGCGCGCGGGTCTTGAGCGCGTCGATGATGAATTCGCAGCCGCGAAAGGCGTCGCCGCGATGGGCGCTGGCCGCGGCCACGAACACGATCTGGGCATTGCGGGCCAGGGCGCCGACCCGGTGCACGATCACCGTGCCGTCCAGGTTCCAGCGCGCGCGGGCGGTGGCGGCGATGTCTTCGAGCTCGCGCTCGCACATGCCGGGGTAGTGTTCGAGGTAGAGCGTGTCGGTGGGCGTGTCCGGCGCGTAGTCGCGCACGTAGCCCACGAAGGTGACGATGCCGCCCACGCCCGGCCCGGCGCTGGCGCGCAGGGCGGCGGTGAGCGCGGCGCCGTCGAAGTCGGCTTCCTGCACGATGACCATGGCGCTCAGCCTCCGGTGACGGGTTCGAACACCGCCACCTCGTCGCCCGCGCGGATCGGCGCCGACGGCTTGGCGTGGGTCTGGTTGATGGCCAGCTTCAGGCGACCGGCCGGGGCCAGCTGCGGATAGCGTTCGCCAAGCGCGGCCAGCAACTGCGCGCCGGTGGACTCGCCGTCCAGCGGCCAGGCCTCCGCGCGCTTGCCGACCAGTTCGGCGACGCGGGCGAAATACAGCAGGTTAATCGTTGCGCCATTCACCGCTTTTACCTCCCGCCTTGTACTTCAGGCGAACTTGTTCGATCACGATGCCCTTGTCGGCCGCCTTGCACATGTCGTAGATGGTCAGCGCGGCGACGCTGCACGCGGTCATGGCTTCCATTTCGACGCCGGTCTTGTAGCTGGTGCGGCAGGTGGCCAGGATGTCGATGCGGTGCGCCGCGTCGTCCAGCGCGAATTCGACGCCGACGAACGACAGCGGCAGGCTGTGGCACAGGGGGATGAGCTCGGCGCAGCGCTTGGCCGCCAGGATGGCGGCGACGCGCGCGGTGTTGAGCACTTCGCCCTTGCCCTGGCCGGGCTGCGTCAGCAGGCCGTAGGCCACCGCGTTCATGCGGACGCTGGCGGTGGCGATGGCGACGCGTTCGGTGTCGGTCTTGCCGATGACGTCGACCATGCGGACCTGGCCGGCTTCATCCAGGTGGCTCAAGGTGGGGGCGGGCGTGGACATGGGAATCGGGATCGAGAATTGTTAATGATTGAAAAGAGCGGTCCCGGCAGGCCGTGGCGGGCCGCTGATGCGCCTATGATAGACGAGCCGCCAGCCGCCGCGCTTTGAGGAAAGATAAGCGCGGCCTTCTTGGCCTGGGCGCCGCGCCCGTGGACCTGCTTTCAGGCCGCGCAGGGATGCCGCGCTGACCGTGGCTTGCGTGCTTTCGTGCCCCTGCGGGGGCATTTGCGCTTGTGGCGCCGCGGCCGCGATGGCGCGTTGCAAAAAGCCCCCCAATTTGCTCGAAGGACGCGATAATGACCTTCGATTCGTACCAGGAGACGCACAATGCCCTTGCGGATGCCCAAGTTCCGGTTCACCCGCCGCTTAGGCAAGATCCTCTTGGGCGTCGTGGCCACGGCGCTAATTCTCTGTGGCATCGCCGCCTGGCAGGTGCCCAAGGTGCTGCACAACGTGCTGACCCAGGACGTGGCCAAGATGCTGGGCCGCGACGTGGCCGTCGGCAAGATCACCTTCAATCCCTTCACCCTGACCGTGCGCGCGCGCGATCTCGCCGTGGCGCAGCCCGGCTCGCAGACGCCCCTGTTCAAGGCCTCGGAACTGAACGTCAGCGCCGCCTGGACCTCGCTGTTCTGGTTCGCGCCGGTGGTCGACCGCTTCACCCTGCGCTCGCCGACGCTGTCGATCGTGCGCGAGGATGTCACCCGCTTCAACTTCTCCGACGTGCAGCAGCGCGTGGCCGAGATGACCGCCCCCAAGCCGGACGAGCCGCCCAAGCCCGATGAAGGCCTGCCGCGCTTCTCGCTGAACAACATGGTGATCGAGGGTGGCGTCATCACGCTCGATGACAAAGTCACCGGCCGCAAGCAGGTGGTGGACGAATTGGCCATCGGCGTGCCGTTCATCTCCACCTTCGGCTATGCCACCGACATCGACGTGCAGCCGCGCCTGCACCTGCGCATCAACGGCAGCCCGTTCGACCTGACCGGCGTGGCGCGGCCTTTCGACAAGGTGCCATCGTCGACGCTGCGGGTGGCCTTCAGCGGCCTGCAACTGGAAAAATGGGCCGACGTCTGGCCCATGCCGCTGCCGTTCAAGCTCGAACGCGCGTTGCTCGACTCGAACCTGCAGGTCGTGTTCGAGCAGCCCAAGGACGCGCCGCCCAAGATCCGCGTGGTCGGCGACCTGGGCCTGCGCCAGTTCGACCTGCGCGACAGCGCCGGCGAGAGCCTGGCGGCCTGGAGCGCGCTGACCGTCACCCGCCTCGAACTCGAACCGATCGCGCGCCAGGTGTACGTGGGCAGCGTCGACCTGTGGGCGCCGCAGGTGTATGCGCGCCGTTACAGCAACCAGCACCTGAACTGGCAGGACGTGGTCGACAAGCTCAAGCAGTTGGGCGGCC
>NZ_CP017433.1:4401256-4465245 GCF_002082135.1 Achromobacter ruhlandii | reverse complement strand
AACCCGCCTCGGCCGCCACGCCCACCGCACCCGCGCCCAACGGCGCGCCGACCGCCGCAACCGCCACCGACACCCCGCCCGCCACCGACGCTCCGCCCAAGCCCGCCGCGCCGGCCGAATGGAAGGTGACGCTGGACGCCTTCAACATCCACGAAGGCGAGCTCTACGTCACCGACGCCATCAGCAAGCTCGACTACACCCTGACCGGCCTGGCCGTCACCGTCGAGGGCGTGGCGCTGCCGCAGGTCAAGGGCGAACCCATCAATCTCTGGCTGACCGTGGACAACAGCACCGATGGCGGCTGGATCCGCGCCAAGGGCCCGCTGGTGCTGCAACCGCTGTCGCTGGAGCTGGCGCTGCGCATGGGCAACGTCGCGCTGGCGCCGTTCGCGCCGGCCGTGCGCAGCCTGTCGCCGATCCTGTTGCAGGACGGCCGCCTCGGGCTGACCGCGCAGGTGCACGTGCTGGACAAGAACGGCGCCGTCGATGCGTCCGCCACGGGCGTGCGCGCCGAGCTGGCCCAGTTCAAGGCGCGCGACGAAACCCTGAATCCCGCGCTCGACGTCGCGCTGCAGCAACTGGTCGTCACCGCCGACCGCCTGGCCATGGGCCCGGGCGCCAGCAATTTCACGCTGGCGGCGGCCGGCATCCAGGGCGGCGGCAAGCTCGACCTGAAGGGCGCCTTCACGCCGCAGCCGCTCAGCGTCAAGACGTCGGTCGACCTGTCCGGCCTGAACGTCGCCTCGTTCGCGCCGTACTTCGCCTCCAGCCTGAATGCCACCGTGCGCGCCATCACGCTGGGCGCCAAGGGCGACGCCGAATTCGCGGCTGCCAACGGCAGCGCGCCGATGAAGGCCGGCTGGAAGGGCGGGGTCGATATCACCGACGTCGACCTGCAGGACCGCGTCAACAAGGACGACTTCCTCAACTGGAAGCGCCTGGGCCTGTCCGGCATGAACGTCTCGGTGGCGGGCGAGAAGATCGTCGCCGGCCTGGGCGACATCGCGCTTGACGACTTCTACGGCCGCATCCTGCTCAATGCCCAGGGCCGCCTGAACGTCATGGACCTGGTGGCCGCGCCCGGGCAGGCCGGCGGCTCCATTACCCAGGACACGCAGACCCCCGGTCGGCGCGCCGAACCGCCGGCGCCGGCGGCCAAGGGCGGCGGCATGCCGGATATCTCGCTCAACAGCGTCACGCTGACGCGCGGCCGCATGACCTTCACCGACCGCTTCGTCAAGCCCAACTACGTGGCCGAGCTGTCCAGCATCGACGGTTCCATCACGGCGGTGTCGTCCACCAACCCGCAGCCCGCCAAGGTCAAGGTCACCGGCCGCGTCTACACCACCGCGCCCCTGTCGATCAGCGGCGTGGTGCAGCCGTTCGCCAAGTACCTGTCGCTTGACCTGAAGGCCTCGGCCAAGGGCGTGGACCTGCCGCGCTTCAACACCTACTCGGCCAAGTACGTCGGCTACCCGATCAAGCGCGGCAAGCTGTCGGTGGACCTGGAATACAAGATCAAGGACCGCGCGCTGCTGGCCACCAACCACGTGGTGCTGAACCAGCTGACCTTCGGCGACAAGACCAACAGCCCCGACGCCACCAAGCTGCCGGTGCTGCTGGCCGTTGCCCTGCTGAAGGACTCGCGCGGCAACATCGACATCAACCTGCCGATCTCAGGTTCGCTCGACGACCCCGAGTTCTCGGTCGGCGGCATCGTCGTGCGGGTGCTGCTGAACCTGGTGGTCAAGGCCGTCACCTCGCCCTTCAGCCTGCTGGCGTCGGCCTTTGGCGGCGGCGAGGAACTGTCGTACGTGGAATTCGCGCCCGGCAGCGCCGCGCTCACCGAAGACACCTTGCAGCGCATCGACACCCTGACCAAGGCGCTGGTCGACCGCCCCGCGCTCAAGATGGACCTGAGCGGCCGCGCCGATCCCAAGACCGACCTGGACGGCCTGCGCCAGGCCTGGGTCGACGCCCAGATCCGCCTGGCCAAGGCCCGCGACGTCGCCCCGCGCGGCAAGAAGCCGAACCCGGCCGGTGTCGAGGTCTCGGGCGCCGAGCGCGCCAAGTACCTGGAAAAGGTCTACGACGACACCGACCTCAAGGACAAGCCGCGCAATTTCATCGGCATGGCCAAGTCCGTGCCGCCGCAACAGATGGAGGAGATGCTGCGCGCCGCGGCCCCGGTGGGCGACGAGCAGTTGCGCCAACTGGCCGACGCGCGCGCGCAAGCGGTGTACGAGAAGCTGCAAGCCCAGGAAGGACTCGCGGATCGCGTGTTCATCGTTGCCCCGCAACTGGACGCCGATGGCATCAAGGACGAGGGCCTGCCCTCGCGCGTGGACTTCTCCCTGAAGTGAACCCCGGCGGTTCGCCAGGACGCGGCCGCGTCCGGCGGCCGTCCCTTGCCCGGAGATGCATGATGAAAGACCAGGACGCGCATTTCGACAGCCTGCTGCCGCCCCTCAAGCTGGACCGCCGTGGCTTCATCGCCACCACGGTCGCCGCCGGCTTCTCGCTGGCCGCCGGCCCCGCCGTCGCGCAGACCGCCATCAAGACCGACGCCAACGGCCTGACCGCCGGCAAGGTGGACATTCCCACCGCCGACGGCAAGATGCCCGCCTACCGCGCCGCGCCCGCCGGCAAGAAGAACCTGCCGACGCTGCTGGTGGTGTCCGAGATCTTCGGCGTGCACGAATACATTCAGGACGTCTGCCGCCGCCTGGCCCACCTGGGCTACCTGGCCATCGCGCCCGAGCTGTTCGCGCGCCAGGGCGATCCGGCCAAATACACCGACATCCCCAAGCTGCAGGCCGAGATCATCAGCAAGGTACCCGACAAGCAGGTGCGGGATGATCTCGATGCCACGGTCGCCTGGGCCGCCGCCCACGGCGGCAGCGACGACAAGCTTGGCATTCTCGGCTTCTGCTGGGGCGGCCGCCAGGTCTGGCTCTACGCCGCCCACAACCCCAAGCTCAAGGCCGGCGCCGCCTGGTACGGCCAGTTGGGCGGCGACCCGAGCGAACTCAAGCCCAAGTCGGTCCTGAGCCTGGTCAACGACCTCAAGGCCCCGGTCCTGGGCGCCTACGGCGGCAAGGACGCCGGCATCCCCCTGACCGACGTCGACAAGATGCGCATCCAACTCGCCAAAGGCCCCGCCGCCGCCAAGGCCTCCCGCATCGACGTCTACCCCGAAGCCCCCCACGCCTTCCACGCCGACTATCGGCCGAGTTACCGCAAGGCCGAGGCGGAGCAGGCTTGGCAGAGGATGCTGGACTGGTTCAAGCAGAATGGGTTGGGGACTTGAGGTGAGTGTTTCTTCGGGGCGAGAAGGGCGTTCTTCGTAGGCCGCCCCTGGCGTCGGCCGGGCAGGCGGGGCGCGCCCACGATTGCGGTCCGGAGCCTTCGCTCCGGACTTCCCCCTCGTCATCTTCGTTGTCGCCTTCGGCGACGGCCTTCAGATTCCCTCGGGCGCATCGAGGTTGCGCCCCGCCTGCCCGACCGCCGCCAGGGGCTACCGACATCTGCATGGGTGAGGCCGCTCGGGCGGGGTGAGGGGAGAGATCTTGCGTCGCCCGCCGGGACCGGCTGCGCGGGCAGCCGGTCCCGGCATACGCTTTGGCGGTGCGTCGAAGGGCTGGCGCTGCGCGCGGGTGGAGAGGAGGGAAGGTGGCTGCAACGTCGTTGACGGGAAGATCGGTGTGATCGTTGACGGGAGGCCTCCGGCTATCCGTGGGACGTCAATCCCCACACTCCGGATTCCGTTTCCAAACGCTCATGTCCCTCGCACACGCGCAGCGTCATCCGTGACTGCAAGACCCCGCGTAAGCCAAAAAAAGGCCGCTCGCGCGGCCGTTTTTTGGCGGGCCCTGCAAACTCCTCCCGCCCCCCTAGATGCGGCCAAGCATGCCAAGCACCCACCCGCCCCAACAATGCGGAAACCAAGACATCCTGAGCCCGGCGGGACGGCGGCAGGCGGGGGCGGGGCGTGTAGATGCGCCCGACGGAATCCGAAGGAGTCGCCGAAGGCGAGGACGAGGATGAGGCAGGGGGGGCCGCCGAGGCCAGTCCGGAGCGAACGCTCCGGACCGCAATCGTAGCCCCGCCCCCGCCTGCCGCCGTCCCGCCGGGCGGCTCAAGAACTCAATCCCCCGCCAGCCCAAAAAAACCGCAGAGAATTCACTTCTCCGCACTCTCCCCCGGCAACCCATCACTAACCTCAGCCAACGCCGCCTTCATATCCTCATAAGAAATCACCCGCTCATTCTGAAAACTCCCCAGCACCCCCCGGCACCCGTCGACGCCGGACCGCTTCATCTCCTCCATCATCCGCGTCCCATCCGCCAGCCCCTTCTCGTAAAGCCCGTCATACCCCGCCGCCGAAAACCCGTATTCCTTCGCATACCGTTCCAGGTTCTTGCGCGAGGTCGCCTGGTGCTGCGCCAGGTCGGGTTCCGACGCCCCGCACGAACGCGCCGCGCCATTGGAGGCGCCTGCCGCCACCACGAACGATTCGAACTGGGCCTGCTCGGCCGCGTCGGGGGCGGCCCAGGCGGGGGCGGCCACGGCCATCGTAAGGGCCAGGCCGATCAGCATCTTGCGCATCGGTTTGTCTCCGCAAAGCGCCCGCGCGCGGCCATCGCGCCCGGGCATTGAACACGCCCACATTATGGCAACGAACCCCGCGCCGCCCCGCGTGTGGAGTCGTTTCAGACTGTGCGGGTTTCTTTCCCGATCTGTCCGCCGGGCCAGCAAGCGCAACAGACACGAACTATGATGAGGGCTGTGGGGCACGTCCGCCCCAATGCAACACCCCCAACACTGGAGATTTCCCCATGAGCATCAAAGTCGGCGATCGCGTGCCCGACGGCACCCTGACCGAATTCATCGAAACCGAAAGCGAAGGCTGCTCGCTCGGCCCCAACGCCTTCCAGGTCGCCGACCTGACCCGCGGCAAGACCATCGCCCTGTTCGCGCTGCCCGGCGCCTTCACGCCGACCTGCTCGGCCAAGCACCTGCCCGGCTACGTCGAGCAGGCCGCCGCCCTGAAGGCCAAGGGCGTCGATGAAATCTGGTGCGTGTCCGTCAACGACGCCTTCGTCATGGGCGCCTGGGGCCGCGAACAGAAGACCGCGGGCAAGGTCCGCATGCTGGCCGACGGTTCCGCCCTCTGGACCAAGGCCCTGGGCCTGGAGCTGGACCTGATCCAGCGCGGCATGGGCGTGCGCTCGCAGCGCTATTCGGCCCTGATCGTCGACGGCGTGGTCAAGCAATTGAACGTCGAAGGCCCCGGCAAGTTCGAAGTCAGTGACGCCGCGACCCTGCTGTCGCAACTCTGATTTCCCGCGCAGTTCCTGTTTCATCGCTCAATGCGCGGGCCGCCCTGGCGGTCCGCGCCGCTACCTCCCGGCAGAGGTAGCCAGACGCCATGCTCGCAACCATTTCTTCTTTCTCGTCGCTGTATTTCGCGACCCTGCTGATGCTCATCGGCACCGGTCTGTTCAACACCTACATGGGGTTGAGGCTGACCGCGCAGTCCGTCAGCGAGATCTGGATCGGCGCCCTGATCGCCGGCTATTACCTGGGCCTGGTGTGCGGCGCGCGGCTGGGGCACAAGCTCATCATCCGCGTCGGCCACATCCGCGCCTTCGTTGCCTGTGCCGCCGTCGCCACCAGCATGATCCTGGCGCAGACGCTGGTCGACTCCATGCCGCTGTGGCTGGTGTTCCGCGTCATCTCCGGCATCGTCATGGTGACCGAATTCATGGTCATCGAAAGCTGGCTCAATGAACAGACCGAAAACCATCAGCGCGGACGCGTGTTCTCCGTCTATATGGTGGTGTCCGGCCTGGGCACGGTGCTGGGGCAACTGGCCCTGACCGCCTACGCCACGCTCGACCTGCGGCCGCTGACGCTGGTGGCCATGTGCCTGGTGCTGTGCCTGGTGCCGATCGCCGTCACGGCGCGCTCGCATCCGCCCACGCCCCTGCCGGCCGCGCTCGACATCCGCTTCTTCATGCGGCGCGTGCCGCTGTCCATGACCGTGCTGTTCGTGGCGGGCAACCTGTCCGGCGCCTTCTACGGCCTGGCCGCCGTCTACGGCGCCAAGCACGGCATGAGCACCTCGCAGGCTGCCATCTTCGTCGCCGCCGCCGTCACCGCGGGCCTGCTGTCGCAATGGCCCATGGGCTGGCTGTCCGATCGCATCAACCGCGCCGGCCTGATCCGCTTCAATGCGATGCTGCTGGTGTTGCTGCCCGTCGTCATGTGGGGCTGGCTGACGCTGCCGTTCTGGGCGCTGGTGCTGCTGTCGTGCGCCTTCGGCATCCTGCAGTTCACCCTGTATCCGCTGGGCGCCGCCTTCGCCAACGACCACGTCGAATCCGAACGCCGCGTCAGCCTGTCGGCCGTGCTGCTCATGACCTACGGCGTGGGCGCCTGCGTCGGCCCCATGATCGCCGGGGTGCTGATGTCGGTGGCCGGCCACAGCATGTACTACGTGTTCATCTCGGCCTGCGCCCTGATCCTGGTGTGGCAGGTGCGTCCCACCCGTGTCACCGGCGCGCACCAGGTCGACGAGGCGCCGGTGCACTTCGTGCCCATGCCCGACACGCTGCAAAGCTCGCCGGCGGCCGCCGTGCTCGACCCCCGCGTCGATGTCGAGAACGACATCGGCATCGAGATGGTCCAGCCTGATCCCGCGGCGGCTCCGGCGCCGGTGGAAGGCGCTGGCGCCGTCGACCCGCCCGGCGGCGCCGTCGACCCGGCGTCAGGCGTTGCCCCCCGGCCGGCCGAGCCGGATGCCGCCGAGGCGCTTCAGGCCGACGAGCCGGCGCGTGAGCCGCGCACCGGCACCTGAGGTTGACGGCGCCCGTTCACCACGGCGCCATCAGCAGGATGGCCGCCAGCGCCAGCGCCAATCCCAGCCCGTTGACGCGGCTGAGCGGTTCGCGGAACGCCAGGGCGCCGACCAGCGTACCCAGCGAGATCACCCCCATGTTCATGGCGGCGAACACCAGCGCGGGATGGTCCGGCAAGGCCTGATGCGCGCGGATGTAGGTGATGATGTTGCCGAAATTCACCGCGCCCAGCGCCACGCCGGCCGCCAGGTGGCGCGGCGCCCAATGCGCGCGGCGCCATAGCAGGTAGGCCAGCATCAGCGCGCACGCCAGCGCGAACGCCAGCAGCAACCCGCCCGCGAACGCGGTGCCGGCGCGCGCGACCTGCTTGAACAGGATGTCCACCACCCCATAGGCCACCCATACCGCCAGCGGCCACAGCCACTGCGCACGGCGTGACTCCGCATCGGCGGGATCGGCCGCGCCCGATGCCGGCGCCGCGCGGCGCAGCAGGCAGAAGAGGGCGGCGAAGGCCAGGGCGATGGCGCCCAGCTTGCGGCCGCTGACCGGCTCGCCGAACAGCAGGAATGCCGCCAGCAGCGGGATGAAAAGCGACAGCCGCTGCGCCGCGTCGCTGCGCACCACGCCGGCGTGGCGCACAGCCAGCGCCATCGCCATGAAGCCGCTGGGCAGCAGCACGCCTAGCGCAGCCAGCACCAGCCACGGCGTCCGCGGGGTCAGCAGCGCGGCTGGGTCCGGCCGCAGCACGGCCCAGCAGAGCAGGGCGGCCACCGCATGGTTGGCCATGATGGCCTGGCGCACGTCCACCTGCCAGCGCCGCGCCAGCTTCAGCATCGCCGCCACGGCGACGCTGCAGGCGACGCTGGCCAGCAGGTAGGACAGGCCGGGCGTCAGCGGCATGCGGCCACGTCCTGGTGGGCGTGGGCCTGCTGGGTCGCATCGATGCGCATGCCCAGGCGTTGCAGCAGGCGCTGGTCAGCCTCCATGCGCGGATTGCCGGTGGTCAGCAGCACGTCGCCATAGAACATCGAATTGGCGCCGGCCATGAAGCACAGGGCCTGCATGGCGTCGTCCATGGCTTCGCGCCCGGCCGACAGACGCACCATGGCGCGCGGCATGGTAATGCGCGCCACCGCGATGGTGCGCACGAATTCGAACGGATCGAGCGGCTCGGCATCGGCTAGCGGCGTGCCTTCCACCCGCATCAGGCTGTTGATCGGCACCGATTCGGGGTAGGGCTCCATGTTGGCCAACTGCGCGATCAGGCCGGCGCGCTCCTGGCGCGATTCGCCCATGCCGACGATGCCGCCGCAGCAGACGTTGATGCCGGCGCCGCGCACCCGTTCCAGGGTGTCCAGGCGGTCCTGGTAGGTGCGGGTGGTGACGACCTTGCCGTAGAACTCGGGCGCGGTGTCCAGGTTGTGGTTGTAGTAGTCCAGGCCGGCGTCCTTGAGTTGTTCGGCCTGGCCCTCGCGCAGCATGCCCAGGGTGACGCAGGTTTCCAGGCCCAGTGCCTTGACCGCGCTGACCATCTCCGCCACGGCTTCCAGATGATGCGGCTTGGGACTGCGCCAGGCCGCGCCCATGCAGAAGCGCTGCGCCCCGCCGGCCTGCGCGGCGCGGGCCGCGGCCAGCACTTCGTCCAGCGGCATCAGCTTTTCGGCTTCCAGGCCCGTGTCGTAGCGCGACGACTGCGAGCAGTAGCCGCAGTCCTCGGGACAGCCGCCGGTCTTGATCGACAGCAGGCTCGACAGCTGGATGCCGTTGGGATCGAAATGGGCCCGGTGCGTCTGCTGGGCGCGATACACCAGGTCCATGAACGGCAAGTCGTAGAGTTCCATCACGGCGGCGCTGCTCCACGCGGACGCGGGCTGCGGTTTGGGCGGCTTGGGAACGGGAATGTAGGCGGTCTGCATGAACGGACTCCAGGAAGGCTTGCGGGGATCTCGCCGCCGGCCCGAGGGGGCGGCTTGATCGGCGGATCGTATGAAGCTGCGCAGGGTTTGCGCAATCTGGTGTCCGGGGGCGATTTTGGCGATGTGTTGTCGCCGGTTTCGCTGGAAAAGGCGTTTTTTAGGGGCGGGCGGAATCTAACGCGGCGGCATCTTCGCGCAGCCGCCACCCCCGATTATTTTGATTCAAATTGTAAATTCTGAGCGCCGGCCGTCAGCCCGGGTCGGACTTGCCGCGTGCGCGCGGCTTCTCGTGGCCGGTGATGCCGCGGTCGCGGGCCCAGACGATGGCTGCGCTGCGCCGGTGCACCCCGATCTTGCTGTAGATGGTGGCCACATGGTTGCGCACCGTGTTGCGCGACAGGCGCAGGTGGCGCGCGATGCCGTCGTCATCGTGGCCCTGGCACAGCAGGCCCAGCACCTCGCGTTCGCGCGCGGTCAGTTGCGCCAGTTCGGCCACGTCGCGCGGCGCCGGCGCCGGGGCGCGCAATTGGGCCAGTTTTTCAATGATGCCGCGGCTGAACCAGGAGGTGTCCTGCATCACCGCCTCGATCGCGGTCAGCAGTTCGGTCTCGCTGCGCTTGCGTTCGCTGATGTCCTGCATCACAAGAAGCAGGCGGCGTTCGCCGCCAATCATGACCGGTTCGGCCGACACCAGGCAGTCGAGCTGGCCGCCGTCGGCCGTGACCAGCGCGGCCTCGCGGCTGCGCATGCTTTCGCCGCGCGCCAGGCGCTCGGCCATGCCCTCGGACGGACGCAGGCCGAGCGCCGTCAGTTCCTGGCCGACGCCGTCCCGGGACGATACGCCCACCGCCTGCGCAAAGGCGTCATTGAAATCCAGCGCGCGCAGCGAATCGCCCTCGCACAAAGCCATGGGCACCGGCGCCAGGCGGAATGCCTTGGAAAAGCGTTCCTCGCTATGTTGCAGGGCTTCTTCGGCGCGCTTGCGTTTTTCGAGGTCGATGAAGGTGAACAGCATGCAGGGCTCGTCCTGCATGTCGATGGGCTGGCCGGCGACGATGACGAACCGGGGCGCTCCATCGCCCAGCCGCAGCACGCCCTCGCGCTGGCTGATGGTCAGGCCCGCGTTCAGCTTGGCCACTGCGTCGTCCTTGTCCTCGCCGCCATCGAGCACGTCGAGTTCGTACGCCGATTTGCCCAACACCGCTTCGCGTGGCAGGCCCGTCATGTCCAGGAAGCCCTGGTTCACTTTCACATAGCGCAGGTCGGACAGCCGGCAGATGAGCGCCGGCGCGGGATTGGCGGCGAAGGTGCGTTCGAAGCGCTGTTCGGCGTTGAAGGCCTCGGTCTGGTCGTCCAGGATCAGCACGCGGTAGTCCGCGCCGTCGTCTTCGAGCAACAGGCCGCGCGCGCGAATGTTGCGCAGGAAGTCGGCGTCGTCCTTGCGCGTCAGGTCCAGCAGCAACTCGTCGAACGCCACGCCGGCGGCCAGCCGATCCAGCGGATACTGCCTGGCCGGCACGCGGTGGTGGTTGCGGTAGGTCAGGGCGAAGCGCTTGCGGTAGCCCGCGGGCGTCTGTCCCAGGGCGTCCAGCGTGTCGGCCCCGTGCAGCGCCAGCGCGCTGGCGTTGGCCCAGGCGATGGCGCCGTCGGCTTCGAGCAGGATGATACCTTCGTTCAAGCCAGCGATGATGCGTTGCAGGTGCTGGCGGTGGGCATGTGGAGCGGCGTTGCTGGCGGTCACGTGGGCCTCTTGGCTTGGCTGGCACAAGCGCACAGGATGCGTTGCGACGCGCGGCCTGTCCAGAGGATAAACGGACGAGACCGGGGAAGGGCGACGCGGCGCGTGTTGGCGCGCAAAGCAAAAAAGCCCCGGAATCCGGAGCTTTTGGCGGGCGCCTTCTGGCGCAGTGCAGGAAGACTCCTGCGGAACAACTGGTCTTGCGGCTTGCTGGGATGCACGCAATATGCTTGGCGGAGCGGACGGGGCTCGAACCCGCGACCCCCGGCGTGACAGGCCGGTATTCTAACCAACTGAACTACCGCTCCGCAGCGGCTTACTGGACTTCAGGGCATACCGTCTTGTCAGGACGATCTTGCAGGTCCGGTCGGCGAGCCAGCGAACTGGCGTCCCCTAGGGGATTCGAACCCCTGTACTCACCGTGAAAGGGTGATGTCCTAGGCCTCTAGACGAAGGGGACCGGAAACTGCAACTGCTCCAACTACTGTACTACTTACTGCTTTACTGGTGGAGGTAAGCGGGATCGAACCGCTGACCTCTTGCATGCCATGCAAGCGCTCTCCCAGCTGAGCTATACCCCCCAGAATCCCTGCTGTTCCAACCTGCAAACAACAAGGCTTACACCCTATAAATGCAAAAAGCTCCAGGGACGGAGCTCTTGAAAGGCACTGCGTAGAGCGCTTTTGGCGGAGCGGACGGGGCTCGAACCCGCGACCCCCGGCGTGACAGGCCGGTATTCTAACCAACTGAACTACCGCTCCGCAGCGGCATACTCAACTACTGTGTCACTTCAACTGCATCTTGTACTGCTGCCAGTGAACTGGCGTCCCCTAGGGGATTCGAACCCCTGTACTCACCGTGAAAGGGTGATGTCCTAGGCCTCTAGACGAAGGGGACTTGGACTTGCTGGCTTTACTACGATTTTTACTGCGGTTTTCCTGCTGTACTGCGTTCTTCGCTTTGGACTGGTGGAGGTAAGCGGGATCGAACCGCTGACCTCTTGCATGCCATGCAAGCGCTCTCCCAGCTGAGCTATACCCCCGTTCTTCTAATCAATTCCTGCTTCCGTTCCACGTTTTTCCGACCGCTTTCGTGGTCGTTTTTCGTGTTTCGTTGCCGGTTTTGTTTAGTGCCGTTGGCGAAGAAACGAGATTATGCACGAACTAATTTCGGCGTGCAAGTCGGTTGGATGCAAAAAATGAAAAAGTTGCGCTGAAATCGCTTTCAAGGGGACATATGCGGGGGAGCCGGGCTTGGGGGCCGTGCTCCATCCGGTGTGCGGGAGGGGCCGGCAAGGCCCGCGCAGAAGCGTTTGCGGGCTGTCCGCAAACGCTTCTGCGGGCTCGGTCCGAAGCCGCCCGGCCGCTGGAAAATCAAAGGCTTGCGCGAGTGCTATCGTGGGGGGCGGGGCCGCGGGCGCGCGCAAGGCGTCCCGCCATGATGTCTTTGCCGGCAGGAGATTTTTTTCGCATGAGCACCAACACTTCTTTTCCGACGCGCCAGTTGGGGCGCAGCGACATGTCCATCACGCGCATTGGCCTGGGCGCCTGGGCCATGGGCGGCAACGCCTGGGCCATCGGCTGGGGGCCGCAGGACGATGGCGATTCGATCGCCGCGATCCGGTTGGCGGTGGACCGCGGCATCAACTGGATCGACACCGCCGCCGTCTACGGGCTGGGCCATGCCGAGGAAGTGGTGGGGCGGGCGCTGGCGCAAATGAGCCCCGGCGACCGGCCCTATGTCTTCACCAAGTGCGGCCTGACGTGGTCCCCCGAACAGCCGCGGGCGACGCCGCGGCGCACTGGCGCGCCGGCCAGCATCCGCCGTGAAATCGAGGGCTCGTTGCGGCGCCTGGGCGTGGAACGGATCGACCTCTACCAGATGCACTGGCCGGCCGGCGACGGCACGCCGCTGGAAGTCTATTGGCAGGAACTGCTCGACCTGAAACAGGCGGGCAAGGTGCGGGCGGTGGGGCTGTCCAACCACAACCTGGCGCAGTTGCAGGACGCCGAGGCGCTCGGCCACGTGGAGTCGCTGCAGCCGCCCTTTTCCGCGATCCAGCGCGGCGCGGCCAACGACCTGATACCGTGGTGCGCGCAGAACGGCACCGGCGTCATCGTCTATAGCCCGATGCAGTCGGGCCTGCTCAGCGGCGGTTTTTCCGCCGCGCGGGCGCAGGCCCTGGGCGCGGATGACTGGCGTTCGCGCAATGCCGAATTCCAGGCCCCCAACCTGGCGCGCAACCTGGCGTTGGCCGAGGCGCTCAAGCCCATCGCCGAACGCCACGGCACGACGCAGGCGGCGGTGGCCATCGCCTGGACGCTGGCGTGGCCGGGCGTCACCGGCGCCATCGTCGGCATGCGCAATGTGGCGCAGGTCGACGGCGTGCTGGGCGCGGCGGAACTGGAACTGGACAGCGACGACATGGCGCGCATCGCGGACGCGATCGAGCTGACGGGCGCGGGAGTGGGGCCGCTACGGCCGGTCGACGACAGCGGCGCGCTGCCTGTCAACCTGTTGCGCTAGGACCTCGGCCAGTGACGGCCGCCAATGAAGGTAGCCGGCGAAGGCGCATGCGTCGGACCGGGCGCTGCCCGGTCCGATTCAGGGTCAGGAACGGCGCGCGCGGCGGGCGCCGAAGGCGGCAATCAGCGCCAGGCCGATCAGCGCCAGCGCCGATTTGTCGCCGAAGCGCGCGTAGGGCGTCAGGCCCGCCATGCCCTGCACCGACACCGGCAGCACGCCCGGCCGCAACGGCGCCAGTTGCGCCGCCACCCGGCCCTTGGCGTCGATGGCCGCGGTGATACCGGTGTTGGTGGCGGTCAGCATGGGGCGGGCGGTCTCGATCGTGCGCAGGCGCCCGATCTGCAGATGCTGGCGCAACGCCCAGGTGTCGCCGAACCAGCCCAGGTTGCTGACGTTCACCAGGATGGTGGCGCCCGGTTCGCCGTTGGCGCCGGGCTGCAGCGCCGGCAGCAGGTCGGGGCCGAACAGGTCTTCGTAGCAGATGTTGAAGGCGATGTGCTGGCCGCCCACCGCGAACGGCGTCTGGCGTTCGGGGCCGCGGTCGAAATCGCCCAGCGGGATGTTCAACATGTCGACGAACCAGTGAAAGCCCGGCGGCACGTATTCCCCCCACGGCACCAGGTGACGCTTGTCGTAGCGCATCGCCGTGCTGCCGCCGGTCAGCTGTTCCAGCGGCGTCTGGCCGTCGAAACCCATGACGCTGTTGGTGTAGCGGTCACGGCCGTCGCGCACGTCGTGGATCGGCACGCCCATGGCGATCACGGCATTCTGCCGCGCGGCCACCTGGCGCCAGACGTCCCAGACGCGCGGATCGAGCTGGTCCTGGAAGATCGGCAGCACGGTTTCCGGCAGGATCACCATTTGCGGCGGCGGCACGCCCGGCGCCGGCGGCAGGGCCGCCAGTTCGAGATGGCGGCGCAGGCTCTGGTCCAGCAGCGCCGGATCGAATTTCTGCGATTGCTCGATGTTGCCCTGGACCAGCCGCACATTCAGCGCCTCGCCGCTGGCCGTGGACCAGTCGATGCGCGACAGCGGCCAGCCGGCGGCCGCCAGCGCCAGCGCTACGCCGGCGGCCAGCGCTCGGCGGCCGTCCCGGGGAGCGTTGCGGTCGCTGGCGGGACGCCACAGGCTTGCGATCGCGGCGGCGGCGAAGGCCGACAGCAGCGCCATGCCGTGCACGCCCAGCAGCGGGGCCCAGCCAGCGATGGGGCTGTCGACCTGCGCGTAGCCGATGTTGAGCCAGGGGAAGCCGGTCAGCAGCACCGCGCGGACCCATTCGAAGCCGGCCCACAGCGCGCCCCAGGCCAGCGTGCTGGACAGCACCTGTCCCGGCGCCGAGTCGGCCGCCAGCGGGACGTAGCGCCGCGCCAGCGCGCCGGCCGTGGCCGGGAACAGCGCCAGGAAGGCCGACAGCGCCAGCACCGCGGCCACGGCCAGCGGCGCGGCCAGGTCACCGTAGCGATGCAGGCTGATGAAGATCCAGTACAGCCCCAGCGCGTAGGTGGCGAAGCTGAACAGCCAGCCGCGCAGCCAGGCCTGGCGCGCCGAGGGCGCGTATAGCGTGACGCGCGCGGCCACCGCCAGCGCCAGGATCTGGGTGATGGCCAGCGCCCAGTCCGGCAGCGGACCGGGCGCGAAGGTCAGGGCGTGGATGGCGCCGGCCAGCGTCAGGCCGGCCGCGCCCAGCAGGAACGGACCGCGGGCGGCGCGGCTCATGCGTCGGTATCGGGCTGGACGCCGCGGGAGGGCGCCACGCGCTTGACGCGCAGCCAGATGGCGCGGCGCGCGTCGCCGCGCGCCACTTCGAGCTTCAATCCGTCGAACTCGGCGACGTCGCCGCGGCGCGGGATGCGACCCAACTGGCCGCCCATCCAGCCGCCGACGCTGTCGTACTCGTCGTCGGGTAACTGGCAGCCGAACACGTCGTTGAAGTGCGAGATGTCGGTGGCGGCCAGCACGCGCCACTGGTTCTCGCCCTCGGGGAAGATCGAGTCTTCCTCGGTTTCGTCGAATTCGTCCTCGATGTCGCCGACGATCTGTTCCAGCACGTCTTCCATCGTCACCAGGCCGGAGATGCCGCCATGCTCGTCGATGACGATGGCCTGGTGGTTGCGGCTGGCGCGGAACTCGTGCAGCAGCACGTTCAGGCGCTTGGATTCGGGGATGAACACGGCCGGACGCACCAGCGTGCGCACCTCGATGCCGGGTTCCAGCATGCAGCGCAGCAGGTCCTTGGCGAGCAGGATGCCGATGATGTTGTCGCGGTCGCCTTCGTAGACCGGGAACCGCGAGTGCGCGGTTTCGATCACGTTGGCCACCAGGTAGGGGATGGGCTGCGTGACGTCGAGCAGGTCCATGCGCGAACGCGGCACCATGATGTCGCCGACGGTGCCTTCGGACACGGCCAGCGCGCCCTTGATCATCTTGTAGGACTCCGCGTCCAGCAGGTCGCGGTCATGCGCGGCTTCCAGGACGGCCTTGATGCCTTCACGGTCCTCGGGCTCGCGGCGCACGAGGGAAAGCAGGCGGTCTAGAAGGGATTTGGTGGCGGGTTTGGATGAGCGAGCGGGCGTCGCTTCGGGAGCAGGGTAGGGGTCAGACATCGTCCGGGAGGACAAGTTAGGGAGGGGTCAGCATAACCGAATCTGGCGCGCAATTTGTAACGCGGCACGCGAAAATGGGGCCAACCGACGCGATCTGCGCCGTGCAGGCCGCCATTTCGCGCCGATTGCTCAGGGTTGACCCGAGGACGGCCGGATCAGGCCGCCACGTACGGGTCGGCGATGCCCATGCGCGCCAGCGTGGCGGTCTCCAGCGCTTCCATGCGACGGGCGTCGCGCGCCTTGATGTGGTCGTAGCCGAGCGAATGCAGCACCCCGTGCAGGGTCAGGTGGGCGGCGTGGTCGAGCAGCGCCTTGCGCTGTTCGCGCGCCTCGCGCACCAGCACCGGCACGCACATCACGATGTCGCCGCGCGCCACGCCCAGCGGGTCGACGCCGTATTCGAACGTCAGCACGTTGGTGGCGTAGTCGCGCTGGCGGAAATCGCGGTTCAGGCGGCGCCCCTCGGCCGCGCCCACCAGGCGCAGGCTGAGCTCGGCGGCGCTGAAGTCCACCAGCCCGTCCTCGGCCGCGGCGGCCAGCGCCCGCTCGGCCCAGCGGCGCAGGCGCCAGCGCGGCAGGCGGGGTTCCTCGACGCCGTACTGGACGGACAGGGACAGATCAGGCGTCATGTTCGGCGGCCCGGTCGTAGGCATCGACGATGCGGGCCACCAGCGGGTGGCGCACCACGTCGCGGCTGGTGAAGCGGGTGGTGGCGATGCCCTGCACGTCGTGCAGCACCTTGACGGCGTGCGCCAGGCCGCTTTCCTGGCCGCGCGGCAGGTCCACCTGCGACGGGTCGCCGGTGATGACGGCCTTGCTGCCGAAGCCGATGCGCGTCAGGAACATCTTCATCTGTTCGGGCGTCGTGTTCTGCGCCTCGTCCAGGATGACGAAGGCGTGGTTCAGCGTGCGGCCGCGCATGTAGGCCAGCGGCGCGATCTCGATGGTCTGCTTCTCGAACAGGCGCTGCACCTTCTCGAAGCCCATCAGGTCGTACAGGGCGTCGTACAGCGGGCGCAGGTATGGATCGACCTTCTGCGCCAGATCGCCGGGCAGGAAGCCCAGCCGTTCGCCGGCTTCGACCGCCGGGCGCGTCAGCACCAGGCGCTGCACCGTGTCGCGCTCCATCGCGTCGATGGCGCAGGCCACCGCCAGCCAGGTCTTGCCGGTGCCGGCCGGGCCCACGCCGAAGGTGATGTCGTGCTTGAGGATGTTGTTCAGGTAGTCGCGCTGGCGCGGCGTGCGCGGACGCAGGTCGCTGCGCTTGGTGCGCAGGGCGATGGCGTCGCTGTCGTCGTCCAGCGACGGCAGCGGGTCGGCCTCGCGGGCCGGCGCGTCCTGCGTTTTCTCTTCCTGGCGGCCGACGCCGATCTCGACCAGCCCGAGCTGGATGTCGTCGACCGAGAGCGCGCGATGCACGGCCTGCTCATGGAAACGGCGCAGCACGCGGCCGGCCAGTTCGGCCTTGTCGCCTTCGATGGTGACGCGGCTGCCGCGGCGCGAGAGCTTCACGCCCATGCCGTCGGCGAGCTGGCGCAGGTTCTCGTCCAGCGGGCCGCACAGGTTGGCCAGGTGGGTGTTGTCGCCGTCCAGGATGACGACGGCGGGCAGGCTGCGGCGGGCGCGGGGGCGGGAAGTGGTCATTCGGCCTCTTGGGAGTCGCGGTCGACGTCGGCCACCCGGGCGCGCAGCGAATTGGTGTGCGCCTCGGTGATGATGACGTCGACCATCTGTCCGATGAGCCGCGCGGGCGCGGCGAAGTTGACGATGCGGTTGTTCTCGGTGCGGCCCATCAGCTCGTTCGGGTCGCGCCGCGACGGGCCTTCCACCAGTAGGCGCTGGCGCGTGCCGATCATGTTGCGGGCGATGGTGGCGGCCTGCTCGTTGATCAGCGCCTGCAGGCGCTGCAGGCGGCGCAGCTTGACGTCCTGCGGCGTGTCGTCGTGCAGGTCGGCCGCCGGCGTGCCGGGGCGGCGCGAATAGACGAACGAGAACGAGGTGTCGAAGCCGACGTCCTCGATCAGTTTCATGGTCTTTTCGAAGTCTTCCTCGGTTTCGCCGGGGAAGCCGACGATGAAGTCGGACGACAGCGTCAGGTCGGGACGCGCGGCGCGCAGGCGGCGCACCACCGACTTGAACTCCAGCGTGGTGTAACCGCGCTTCATGGCCGCCAGCACGCGGTCGCTGCCGGCCTGCACCGGCAGGTGCAGGAACGACACCAGCTTGGGCAGGCGGGCGTAGGCGTCCACCATGCGCTGGGTCATTTCCTTGGGGTGCGAGGTGGTGTAGCGGATGCGTTCGATGCCGGGGATCTCGTGCACGTACTCCAGCAGCATGGCGAAATCGGCGATCTCGTCGCTGTCGGCCATGCGGCCGCGATAGGCGTTGACGTTCTGGCCCAGCAGCGTGACTTCCTTGACTCCCTGGTCGGCCAGGTCGGCCACTTCGACCAGCACGTCGTCGAACGGCCGCGAGACTTCCTCGCCGCGCGTGTAGGGCACGACACAGAAGCTGCAGTACTTGCTACAGCCTTCCATGATCGAGACGAAGGCGGTGGCGCCGTCGACGCGCGGCGGCGGCATGTTGTCGAACTTCTCGATCTCGGGGAAGCTGATGTCGACCTGCGAGCGGCCTTCGGCGCGGCGGCGCTGGATCAGGTCGGGCAGGCGGTGCAGGGTCTGCGGGCCGAACACCACGTCCACATAGGGCGCGCGCTTGACGATGGCCTCGCCTTCCTGGCTGGCCACGCAGCCGCCCACGCCGATCACCAGGTTCGGGTTGGTCTTCTTCAGGTGCTGCACGCGGCCCAGGTCGGAAAAGACCTTTTCCTGGGCCTTCTCGCGCACCGAACAGGTGTTG
Source organism: Achromobacter ruhlandii (assembly GCF_002082135.1). Lineage (NCBI taxonomy): Bacteria > Pseudomonadati > Pseudomonadota > Betaproteobacteria > Burkholderiales > Alcaligenaceae > Achromobacter > Achromobacter ruhlandii. Next base: position 4,446,740 of record NZ_CP017433.1, on the reverse strand, counting down.
AACAGGATGACGTCGGCTTCTTCCGGATTGTCGGTCAGTTCCAGCCCCTGGTCGCCGCGCAGCACGTCGGCCATCTTGTCCGAGTCGTACTCGTTCATCTGGCAGCCGAAGGTGCGGATGTAAAGCTTGCGGGGAGCGCCGGTGGCGGGGGCGGGCGGGACGGCGGCGGCGCCGTCTTGCGCGTGGGGCACGCGCTTGAGGGAAGTTTCTTGCATGTCGGTCGCCGTGACGGGTGTAGATCCCGGGGGCAGTGGAGAGGGGAAAAGCGGAATTTTACCCCTTGCAGCAAATTTCCTTCATCGATGTGCAATGCAGGGTTACGATAGCTGGCCCTCGCCGATTCCCTTTCCGAGAACAATTATCTTTACGCGACCGGTCCGATGACGACGAATCCCTCCCTTCCGCCGGCCGCCACGCTCGCGCCCGGCGCCGCGGTCGCCGCGGCGGACGAGTTCCGCAACCCCCTCTCGACCACCGCCTGGCTGCTGGCCGGGTTGGGCGTGGCCGTGGTGGCGGCGGCCTGTGCCCGGTGGGTCGACCTGCCGCTGGCGATCTGGATCCGGCAATCGGTCAGCGATGGCGTCAACACCTCGTTCGAGTGGATCGGTGAACTGGGTGAAAGCGGCCGCTATATCGGCGTGGCGCTGGCCTTCTACGTGGTCGGCCTGATCGGCCTGGCGCGCGGCTGGCGCAATCCGGTGCGCATGAGCTACGCCAGCATGGCGCGCGGCAGCCTGCTGATGCTGTCGACCATGGCCGTGGGTGGACTGGTGGTGCTGGTGCTCAAGCGTTCGGTGGCGCGGGCGCGCCCCGAGCTGTTTTTCGAGAAGGGCATCTACGGGCTGGGCGAAGCGTTCTCGCGCGCCAACCAGTTCAATTCCTTTCCTTCCAGCCACACCTACGCCGCCTTCGCGGTGGCGGTGACGCTCGGCATCCTGGCGCCGCGCTGGCGCTGGGCCTTTCTGTCGCTGGCCGCGCTGGTCGCCGCCAGCCGCCTGGTCAACCTGGATCACTACCTCTCCGACGTGCTGACCGCCGCCGCGATCGCCATCGCGGTCGGCCATCTGCTGGCGCCGCGGGTGCTCTGTAGCAAGTACCAGTGGCCGCTGCGCGCGCCGTGGCGCTGGTGGAAAAAGGGCTGAGCGCGCCGCGAGGCGCCGCCGACGGACCTCAATGAAAATGGCCGCCTGCATGGCGGCCATTTTCGTTGGCGGCAAGGTTCAGGCGAACGCCACCACCACGCGGCGGTTGGTGCGGCTCTTCTTTTCGATCTTGGTGACCGTGACCGGGCCGATCTCGCCGGTGTTGGCCACGTGCGTGCCGCCACAGGGCTGGCGGTCCACGCCGGGGATCTCGATGATGCGGATGCGCGCCGCGCCGCCGGGCGGGGCGGCGCCGACCGTGCGCACCAGGTCGGGCTGCGCCGCCAGTTCCTCGGGCGTGATGGTGTTGACGGTGACGTCGGTGCGGGCCTGGATCAGCGTGTTCAGGCGCTCGGTCAGGTCGGCCTTGTCGAGCGTCGACTCGGGCAGGTCGAAGTCGATGCGGGCCGAGTCGGGCGAAATGCTGCAGCCGGTGACGGGCGCCGGCACCAGCGAACCGAGCAGGTGCAGACAGGTGTGCAGGCGCATCAGCCGGTGGCGGCGCGGCCAGTCGATGCGCACGGTGACGCGGTCGCCGACCTGCGGCGCCGCGGCGCCCTCGGCCAGCACGTGCAGGATGCGGCGGCGGTCGTCGGCGTAGATGGTGTCGGCCACCGGCAGCGCGCGGCCATCGGCCAGCGTCAGCGTGCCGCTGTCGCCGGCCTGCCCGCCGCTGCGGGCGTAGCAGAGGGTCTGGTCCAGTTCGACGCCGTCGGCGCCGACGGCGATGACGGTGGCCTCGCACTGCTGCTCGTAGGGCGCGTCGTCGAAGCGCTTGAGGGTGACGCTCATGGGGATGTCTCCGTTGTCTTTCTGTGTGGTGTGGGTCAGGCCAGGATCCGGATGCCCCGGTCGGTCTCGATGGCGGCCTGCAGGCGTGGCGGGCCGTCGGCCTGCTCGATGGCGATGAGCGCGTCCGCGCCCAGCCAGGCCAGCCCCTGGCGCAGCAGCGCGGCATGCGGATGGGTGGCGGTCAGGGCGCGCAGCGTCAGCGGCTGGCGCGGCAGGCTGACGCCGGGATAGGCTGGCACGTCCCACTGGATCAGGGTCGGCAGCAGGCCGTCGCCGGCCGCCTGGCCGCCCTCGCGCCAGGCGGGCAGGCTGCCGTCGTCCGGCACCGTGAGCCGCCAGCGCAGGTCGCCGCGGGTCATGGGGATGGCGGGCGCGATGCGATCGGGGTGCCGCGCCTGCCATGCGCTCAGGTCAGCGGGCGCCTCGACGCGCGCCGCCCAGTGCGCCAGGAACGGCCCTTCGGCCAGGCGCGCCCGCATGGCCGGCTGGTCCAGCCCGAACCAGCGCGGCCGCTGTGGCGCGGGGGCGTCCGGGTCGATGGCGATCACTTCCAGGTACACGCCGCCCGCCATGCCCAGCACGCGGTTGTGGGTGCCCATGCGGGGATGCGCGCCGCCGCCCGTGGGCGCGATGCCCAGCAGGTCGGCCACGTGGCGCGTGCCGCTGTCCAGGTCGGCGGCGGCGACGACGAGATGATCGAGAGCCAGTTTCATGAGGCCTATGGTAGCGAATAAGGGGGCGGTCGTACCCGTACAGCGGGTGGGCGAGGCGTCTGTACAGTGGCCTTGCCAAGCATAAAAAAACCCGCCACGCGGGCGGGTTTTCCAAAAAAGGGAAACGGCTCAGGCGACTTCGCCTTCCTCGCCTTCCTTCTTGACCGGCTTGATCAGGTCTTCGCGCTTGACGCCCATCCACATGGCCAGCGCGGCGGCGACGAACACCGACGAGTAGATGCCGAACCAGATGCCGATGGTCAGGGCCATGGCGAAGTAGTGCAGGGTGGGGCCGCCGAAGAACAGCATCGCCAGCACCATCATCTGGGTCGAACCGTGGGTGATGATGGTGCGCGAGATGGTCTGCGTGATGGCGCTGTTGATGACTTCCTGCACGTCCGCCTTGCGGTACTTGCGGAAGTTCTCGCGGATCCGGTCCATGATGACCACGGATTCGTTCACCGAGTAGCCCAGCACCGCCAGCACGCCCGCCAGCACGGACAGCGAGAACTCCCATTGGAAGAAGGCGAAGAAGCCCAGGATGATGACCACGTCGTGCAGGTTGGCGATCACGCCGGCCACCGCGAACTTCCATTCGAAGCGGAAGCCCAGGTAGACCATGATGCCGATGACCACCACCAGCAGGGCCATCAGGCCGTTGTGCAGCAGTTCCTGGCCGACCTGCGGACCGACGAACTCGACGCGGCGCAGCTCCACGCCCTGGTCGGCGGCCTTGAGCGCGGCCATGACGGTTTCGCTCTGGGTGGCCGACGTCTGGCCTTCCTGCAGGGGCAGGCGGATCATGACGTCGTGCGAGGTGCCGAAGTTCTGCACCTGGAAGTCGGTGTAGCCCAGCTTCGAGACCACGCCGCGTACGTTTTCAAGCTGCGCCGTCTGGGCGTAGTTGACTTCCATGACCGTGCCGCCGGTGAATTCGATCGACAGGTGGAAGCCGCGCGTAATGATGAAGAAGACCGCCGCCACGAAGGTGACGAGGCTGATGATGTTCAGCACCAGCGCGTGGCGCATGAACGGGATGGTGCGGTGAATCCGGAAAAATTCCATGTTTTGCCCTGGCTATTCGGCGGCGGGCGGCGTGGCCGCCCGCGCGCATGTTCAGTTGGTCTTCGGCTTCCAGACTTCGCCGATGGAGATCGACGTGAGCTTCTTCTTGCGGCCATACCAGAGGTTGGCCAGCGCGCGCACGCCCACGACGGACGAGAACATCGAGGTCAGGATGCCCAGGCAATGGACCACCGCGAAGCCGCGGATCGGGCCGGAACCGAAGGCCAGCAGGGCCAGGCCGACAATCAGCGTGGTGAGGTTGGAGTCGAGAATCGTGCCCCAGGCGCGCTCGAAGCCATGGTGGATGGCCTGTTGCGGCGTTGCCCCGTTGCGCAATTCTTCCCGTATCCGCTCGTTGATCAGCACGTTCGAGTCGATCGCCATGCCCAGTGTCAGCGCGATGGCGGCGATGCCTGGCAGCGTCAGCGTGGCCTGCAGCATCGACAGCAGGGCCAGCAGCAGCAGCACGTTCAGGGTCAGGCCGACGGTCGAGAACACGCCGAACAGGTGGTAGTAGATGATGATGAAGACGGCGATCGCCAGGAAGCCGTACAGCGTCGAATGGAAGCCCTTCGAGATGTTGTCGGCGCCCAGGCTCGGGCCGATGGTGCGTTCCTCGATGATCGACATCGGCGCGGCCAGCGCGCCGGCGCGCAGCAGCAGGGCGGTGTCGGCGGCTTCCTCGGAGCTCATGCTGCCCGAGATCTGCACCTGGCCGCCGGCGATTTCACTGCGGATGACCGGGGCCGTGACCACTTCGCCCTTGCCGTTCTCGAACAGCAGGATGGCCATGCGCTTGCCGATGTTGTCGCGGGTGACGTCGCGGAAGATGCGAGCGCCCTTGGAGTCCAGCGTCAGGTGCACGGCGGCCTGCTGGGTCTGCGAATCGCGGCCGGGCTGGGCGTCCTGCAGGTTCTCACCGGTCAGGACCACCTGGCGGCGCACCAGGATCGGGCGGCCGTCGCGGTCGGAGTAGCGCTCCAGGCCGAACGGCACCGAGCCGCCCAGCAGCGCGGCCTGCGCGGCGGGCGAGTCGTCGACCATGCGGATTTCGAGGGTGGCGGTGCGGCCCAGCAGTTCCTTGGCCTTGGCCACGTCTTGCACGCCGGGCAGCTGCACCACGATGCGGTCCGAACCCTGCTGCTGGATGACCGGTTCGGCCACGCCCAGTTCGTTGATCCGGTTGTGCAGCGTGTTGATGTTCTGCTTGAGGGCCGAGTCCTGCACGCGGGTGACGGCGGCCGGGTTCAGCGCGCCCAGCAGCAGCAGCTTGCCGTTCTCTTCGCTTTCGGTGAATTCCAGGTCGGGCAGGCGGCTGCGCAGCGTCGAGATGGCGCGGTCGCGGTCCTGCGCGCTGGCGAAGCTGGCGGCCACGCTCATGCCGGAACGCTCGACGCCGGCCACGTTGACCTTCTGGTCGCGCAGCACCGAGCGCACGTCGGCGGCCAGCGAGTCGTAGCGGGCGGTCAGCGCGCCCTGCATGTCCACTTGCAGCAGGAAGTGCACGCCGCCGCGCAGGTCCAGGCCCAGGTACATGGGCTTGGGGGCGAACCAGCCCATCGCGCGCATCCAGCTGGGCGAGGCCGGCAGCAGGTTCAGCGCCACGGTGTAGTGCGGGTCGCCTTGGACGGTGTTGAGGGATTTGTCGATCAGGTCGCGCGCCTGCAGTTGCAGGTCGGTCGACGTGAAGCGGGCGCGCACGGTGCCGAGCGTGCCGTTCTGTTCGTAGTAGACCCCGTCGTTGGGGATCTTGGCGTCGGCCAGTACCTGCTCGACCCGGTCACGCATGGCCGGATCCACCTTGATGGTGGCCTTGGCGCTGGAAACCTGGACGGCGGGCGACTCGCCGTAGAAATTGGGAAGCGTATACAGCAGGCCGATAAGGACCGCAATCAGGACCGTAATGTACTTCCAGAGGGGATAGCGGTTCATTGCCGGCTACGTCATGTAAGAGTGGAGAAAAGGCCGCCCGGGCGGCTGGCGCGGCGGGCGGCGGGGCAGCTGCCGCGGGCCCGGGGCCCGGCGGCGGAGCTCCTATGGGACGCTTACAGGGCCTTGATGGTTCCCTTGGGCAGAACGGTCGACACCGACGACTTCTGCATGATGATCTCGACCGGCTTGTCGGCCAGTTCCGAGACTTCGACGGTGACGTAGCTGTCGTTCACCTTGGTGACCTTGCCCAGCATGCCGCCGGCGGTCACGACTTCGTCGCCCTTGGCCAGGGCGGCGATGAGGTTGCGGTGTTCCTTCTGGCGCTTCATCTGGGGACGGATCATCAGGAAATAGAGGATCACGAACATCAGGATGATGGGCAGCATGCCCATCAGCGCATTGCCTTCGGGAGCGGCCTGGGCCACGACGAGGCTGGCGGTATCGATAGCGGACATGTAATTCTCCTGCGTTTGGTCTGTTTGGGTTTGTTTGTATCGTGCTGTCGACGATCTTGTTCTGCGCCCATCCCCGCGCGAGCCATGGATAGGGCAAGCCGACTATTGTAGCGAGGTTTAAGGGTCCCCACGCCGCGCGCACGTGGTGCGCTAGCTGCCCCCCCGAGGGGGCTGCCCCGCCTTGGGGGGGCCGGCGGCGGGGCGGCCGTTCTGGCGTAGAGTTCGTCCTGTGCGCAGTGATGAGGGCGGAAACGCGAAACAAAAGTCCTTGTTCGGGTTCTCCCTGTATGGTGGATGCAAAATGCGCGGTTGGTGGCGGGAAAGTATCTCAATTGAGATACACTGGCTCGACATCTATCGCAGGAGTCGCCATGCCCCAGACCTCGATGCTCCACGTCCGCGTGGACGACAAGCTCAAAGCCGACGCCACCGAAAAGCTGGCCGAATTCGGCCTGACGATTTCCGACGCCGTGCGCATCCTGCTCACGCGGGTGGCCAAGGAGGGCGGCCTGCCCGCCGGATTGACCACCGATGCCCAGGCGCACGACGCGTGGTTCCGCGCCAAAGTTCAGGAAGCCCTGGCCGACACCGGGCCGGCCGTTCCGCACCAGCAGGTCATGGACGAGGCCCAGGCGCTGATCGACAGGAAGCGCCGTGCCCGCAGTTGAGTGGTCGTCTGTCGCCAGGGCCGATCTGTTGGCCATAGTCGACTACATCTCGGATGACAATCCAGACGCTGCCCAGCGTCTGAAAGACGATATTGAAACGAAGGCGGCGCAACTGCCCGCCCATCCCGGGCTGTACCGCCCCGGCAGGATCGCCGGTACCCGCGAAATGGTCGTCCGCGCGAATTACATCATCGTGTATGCGGCGGATGCGCTGGCCGTGCGGATCCTGCGCATCCTGCATGCCGCGCAGCAATGGCCGCCGCAGTGATTCTCTCGTCGCGCCGCTGAGCGCGAACCGCGAGCGGCACAGCGTCCCGCTACTCCACCCCGCGCGCCCGGTCGGCCGCGAACTGCGCGCGCCAGGCCTCGAAGCGGCCCTCGGCGATGGCCTCGCGCATTTCCTTCATGATGCTCAGGTAGAAATGCAGGTTGTGCAGCGTGTTCAGGCGCGCGCCGGTGATCTCGTTGGCGCGCTGCAGGTGGTGCAGATAGGCGCGCGAGAAGTTGGCGCAGGTGTGGCAGGCGCAGCTCGGGTCCAGCGGACGGGTGTCGTCTCGGTACTTGGCGTTGCGGATCTTGACGTCGCCGAAGCGGGTGAACAGCCAGCCGTTGCGGGCGTTGCGGGTCGGCATGACGCAGTCGAACATGTCGACGCCGCGGCTCACGCCCTCGACCAGGTCTTCCGGCGTGCCCACGCCCATCAGATAGCGCGGCGCCTGGGCCGGCAGCTTGGGCGTCACGTGCGCCAGGATGCGCATCATGTCTTCCTTGGGCTCGCCCACCGACAGCCCGCCGATGGCGTAGCCGTGGAAACCGATGTCCTGCAGGCCGGCCAGGGACTCGTCGCGCAGCGACTCGTACATGCCGCCCTGCACGATGCCGAACAGCGCGTTGGGGTTCTGCAGCCGGTCGAATTCCTCGCGCGAGCGGCGCGCCCAGCGCAGCGACATGCGCATCGAGCGGGCCGCTTCCTCGACGGTCGCGGGGCGGCCGTCGATCTCGTAGGGCGTGCACTCGTCGAACACCATGACAATGTCCGAGTTCAGCGAGCGCTGGATGCGCATCGATTCCTCGGGCGTCAGGAACAGGCGGGCGCCGTCGATGGGCGAGGCGAACTTCACGCCTTCCTCGGTGATCTTGCGCATGCCCTGCAGGCTGAACACCTGGAAACCGCCCGAGTCGGTCAGGATCGGCTTGTCCCACTGCATGAAGCCGTGCAGGCCGCCATGCTTTTCCATGATTTCCGTGCCGGGGCGCAGCCACAGGTGGAAGGTGTTGCCCAGCACGATCTGCGAACCGATCTCCTTGAGCTCGTGCGGCATCATGGCCTTGACGCTGCCGTAGGTGCCCACGGGCATGAAGATGGGCGTTTCCACCACGCCGTGGTTGAGCGTGATGCGGCCGCGGCGGGCGCCGCCGTCGGTGGCGAGCAGTTCGAAATTCAGTCCGGTCATGGGGCGGGGGATTCGATGAACATGGCGTCGCCGTAGCTGAAGAAGCGGTAGCGCTGGGCGACGGCGTGGGCGTAGGCGCGGCGGATCGGCTCGACGCCGGCCAGCGCCGACACCAGCATCAGCAGGGTCGACTGGGGCAGGTGGAAGTTGGTGACCAGCGCGTCGATGACGCGGTACTGGTAGCCGGGGGTGATGAACAGGCGCGTGTCGCCTTGGGCGGCGGCCAGCGGCAGGCCGGGGGCGGTGCGGCCCTCGGTTTGGGCGGCGGCCGATTCCAGGGCGCGCACGCTGGTGGTGCCGACCGCGATCACGCGGCCGCCGCGGGCGCGCGTTGCGGCGATGGCGTCCACCGTGGCCTGCGGCACGGTGAACCATTCGGCGTGCATGACGTGGTCGGCCAGGTTGTCCACACGCACCGGCTGGAAGGTGCCGGCGCCGACGTGCAGCGTGACGAAGGCGCGTTCCACGCCCAGCGCCGCCAGGCGGTCCAGGGTGGGCTGGTCGAAGTGCAGGCCGGCGGTCGGGGCCGCCACCGCGCCCGGCTCGCGGGCGTAGACGGTCTGGTAGCGGTCGTCGTCGCCGGCGTCGGCGGCGTGCGTGATGTAGGGCGGCAGCGGCGTGGCGCCGTGGGCGTCCAGCAATTCCAGCACCGGCCCGGGAAAGCGGATGTCGAACAGCTCGCCCTCGCGGCCCAGCACCGTGGCGTCGAAGGCGTCGGCCAGCCGCAGCACCATGCCGGCGCCGGGCGACTTGCTGGCGCGCACGTGCGCCAGGGCGCGGTCGGTGTCGATGATGCGTTCGACCAGCACCTCGACCTTGCCGCCGGTGATCTTGTGGCCGGCCAGGCGCGCCTTGATGACGCGGGTGTCGTTGAACACCAGCAGGTCGCCGGGGCGCAGCAGTTTTTCCAGGTCGGCGAACTGGCGGTCATGCAGTTGACTGGCGCCATACAGGTGCAGCAGGCGGCTGCCCGTGCGCTGGGCGGCGGGCGTCTGCGCGATGAGCTCGGGAGGCAGCTCGTAGTCGAAATCGGAAACGGTAAGGGCTTGCACGCGGGTATCGGTATCAGGGGCGGGCGCGGCCTGGGCCGGCCGCCGGGCCGCCGGATGGGCGGCGGCAAAAAAGCGAGCCGGACCTGTCGGCTCGGCTCTGGGCAACTGTCTATTGTAAAGGGGCTGGCGAAAAGGGCGGGGCGGCCGGCGATGGCCATGCCCGCGCCAGCGAGGATGGCAAGACGAGGGCGGGCGACTTTCAGGGGAAGGTGCGCCGGGGGCTGGCGCGGCGCCTTAGCGCCCGCCGCGCCAACCTAGCCGGCGCGAGCAGTCGGCCGCGGCCGCCATCAGGGCCCGCAGCGGCGCGCCGTCCGGCGCCAGGTCGAAGCCGCCGTGCAGTCCCAGCCCGGTGATGGCCCCGGCCAGCTGGCCCTGGGCGTCCAGCACTGGCAGCGCGGCCGAGTCGATGCCGTGCAGCAGGTGGCCGCTGACGCTGGCGTAGCCGCGCTGGCGCGTGGCCTGCCAGCGCGCCCGCAGCGCTGCGGCCGGGTCGGCCGGGTCGAGCGGCAGGCCGGCGGCGGCGGGGTCGTCCAGCAACGCCGCGGCGTCGCCGCCCTGGCGCCGCGCTGTGTCCCATTCGGCCAGCGCGCGCGGCAGCGCCAGCGCCTCCGGCAGCCAGGCCGCGAAGACCCGTCCAGTGGCGCTGTTGAGCAGCGGCAGCACCGAGCCGACGCGCACGTTGACCGTGACCGGCAGCCGCGCGTCGCGCCACTGCACGATGGTGGGTCCGTGCTGGCCCCAGACCGAGATGAAGACGGTCTGGCCGATGGCCGCGCTCAGGTCTTCCAGGCCGCCGGCCGCCAGCTTGACGAAATCCACTTCCGCCAGCGCCGCCAGTCCGGTGTGCAGGGCCTGCGGTCCGAGCCGGTAGCGGGCGCTGGCCGGGTCCTGCTCGACGTAGCCGCGCCGCTCCAGCGACACCAGGTAGCGGTGCGCCTTGGCGCGCGGCATGTCCAGGCTGCGGCCCAGTTCCGACACCGACACGGCGCCGCCCAGCTCCGCCAGGCGGGTCAGGACGTCCAGGGCGATTTCGGCGGACTGGATCCCGGTGCTGCTTTCTGTTGACATCAGTTCGTCTCTTATTAGAATACGTGTATCACTAAAAAATACATCAGCGTGCCGTGGCAGACAAACATCCGGGCTGGATGACCGGCCCGGGGCGCGGACGGACAAAGACGGAGACAAGCAATGAAGATGTCCATCTTCTCGGTGCAGGACCATTACCCCGACCAGCCCCGCGGCCTGGGCCAGCTCTACGGCCAGGTGCTGGAGCAGGCGCGCCGCGCCGAACAGCTGGGCTACGACACCTTCTGGGTGGCCGAGCACCATTTCCATGAATACGGCGCGGTGCCGAATCCGGCGGTGTTCCTGGCGGCGCTGTCGCAGCAGACGACGCGGCTGCGGCTGGGCACGGCGATCTCCATCCTGACCTTCCACAACCCGCTGACGGTGGCCGAAAACTATGCCCTGGTGGACCAGCTTTCGCAAGGCAGGCTGTCGCTGGGCGTGGGGTCGGGCTACCTGAAGCACGAGTTCGAGGGCTACGACGTGGATCCGGCCACCAAGCGCGAGCGCTTCGACGAGAACCTGATGCTGGTCGAGCGCCTGCTGGCCGGCGAGCGCGTCAGTCATGAAGGCAAGTTCAACCGCATCCACGCGGTGCGCCTGAACGTGCAGCCGGTGCAGCAGCCGGTGCCGGTGTACGTGGCGATCCTGCGCCGCGAGGCCGCCTACCACGTCGGCCGCCAGGGCCGCCGCATGCTGTTCGTGCCCTACGCAGCGGTGGACAACTTCGAAGAGATCGGCCTGATGATGCAGGACTACCGCCGCGGCCTGGCCGAGGCCGGCATCGAGGATGCCAGCGGCATGGCGGCGGTGGCGCTGCACACCCACGTGGCGGAAACCGACGCGCAGGCCCGTGAACGCGCCGCCCGCGCCTTCGACCTGTACGTGGACACCCGCTTGTATGCGCGCAAGCAGGTCTACGACGACATCATCGCCAGCGGCCTGTCGCTGTTCGGCTCGGCCCGCACCGTGGCCGACAAGCTGGCGCGGCTGGCCGACATGGGCCTGGACCACGTCATGAGCCTGCACAATTTCGGCCTGATGCCGCAGGACCGGGTGCTGGACTCGATGCAGCGGCTGATGGCCGAGGCCCTGCCGCTGTCGGGCGTGCGCCCGGTCCGCGCGGTGCCGGCCTGATCGCGGGGCACGCGGGAGCCGCCATGCGCGCCAGCCACGATCTCAGCCCGGCCCGCTTGCGCCGGGCGCTGGGGCGCTACGCCACCGGCGTCACGGTGGTGACCGCCGCCGGCGCCGACGGGCCGATCGGCCTGACCGTCAATTCCTTCGCCCCGGTCTCCCTGGAGCCGCCGCTGGTGCTGTGGAGCCTGCGCCGCGCCAGCCTCCACTACGCCGACTTCACCGCGCGCGGCGGCTTCGCCATCCATGTGCTGGGGGCGCCGCAGCGCGACCTGGCGCGGGTGTTCTCGCAGCCGGTGGCCGACCGCTACGCCGGGCTCGACTGGTACGCCACCGAGGACGGCATTCCCGTGTTCGACGCGTGCGCCGCCCGCTTCGAGTGCGCCACCCGCCAGGTGCTGGAGGTGGGCGACCACGCCGTGCTGATCGGCGAGGTGCGCCGCCTGCACGCCCCGGACGACCACGGCGGCGCCCTGGTTTTCCATAATGGAGCCTTCCTGTCGCACCTGGGGGATCCCGTCGTATAACGTTTTTACGCCGTAGCGGATCGGCAAGACGCATAACGATATCCGCGCCCCAAAGGAGACACCGCATGACCCCTCGTAGCACTCTGACGGCCGCGCTGGCGGCCCTGCTGGTCGCGGCCGCCGCGCCCGCGCTGGCGCAGGTGAAGATCGGCGCCACCCTGTCCACCACTGGTCCCCAGGCCTCGCTGGGCATTCCCGAACGCAACACCATCAGCCTGTTGCCCACCGAGATCGGCGGCGCCAAGGTCGAATACGTGGTGCTGGACGACGCCTCCGACACCACCCGCGCGGTCAGCAATTCGCACAAGCTGATCTCGGAAAACCAGGCCGACCTCATCATCGGCTCCTCCACCACCCCCAATACCATGGCCATGCTGGACACCGTGGCCAGCGGCGCCACCCCGGTCATCACGCTGGCCTCGTCGGCGCGCCTGATCGACCCGGTGGATGACAAGCGCCGCTGGGTCTTCAAGACGCCGCACTCCGATTCCCTGATGGCCGAGGGCATCGCCCGCCACGCTGCCGCCAACGGCGTCAAGAAGCTGGCCTTCATCGGTTTCAACAACGCCCTGGGCGAAACCTTCTGGGTGGAAGTGGAAAAGGCCGCCAAGCAGCACGGCATCGAGATCGTCGGCAAGGAAAGCTTCGCGCCCACCGACACCTCGGCGGTGGCGCAGACGCTGAAGCTGGTCGCCGCCGCCCCCGACGCCGTGGTGGTGGGCGCCTCCGGCACGCCGGCGGCGATGCCGGCGCGGGCCCTGCGCGAACGCGGCTTCAAGGGCAAGATCTACTTCAACCACGGCGTGGCCAACAACGACTTCCTGCGCGTCTGCGGCGCGGCCTGCGACGGCGCCTGGGTGCCGGTGGGGCCGGTGATGGTGGCCGATCTGCTGCCGGACACCCATCCGGTCAAGGCCACGGCCCAGGCCTTCGCCAAAAAGTACGAGGCCGCCAACGGTCCGGGCAGCGTGTCGCTGTTCGCCGCCTACACGTGGGACATCGGCCTGCTGCTGCAGCAGGCCGTGCCGGTGGCGCTCAAGAAAGCCAAGCCCGGCACCGCGGAATTCCGCGCGGCGCTGCGGGACGCGCTGGAGAACGTCAAGAACCTGCCGACCGCCACCGGCGTGGTCAACATGAGCCCGACCGACCACAACGGCCTGGACGAGCGCGCGCTGGTCATGGCCACCGTGGCCGGCGGCAAGTGGAAACTGCAACAGTAGACCCCTCGCGGGGGCGGCCGGCGCGCTTTCGGCGCGCGCCGCCGCCCGCAACCGTCCCAGGTTTTGTATGCTCACGGTTTTGCAGCACGAGCAACCGGGTGGACAGGGCATGACGGGACTAGGGAAAAAGCGGGTGGGCGGGCCGTGGCAATGGCTGGCCGGCGGACTGCTGGCCCTGGCCGCCAGTGCCGCCTGCGCCCAGGTGCCGGGGCTGCCGCCCAGCGTGGTCAACGCCTGGAAGGCCAGCAAGCTGCCCGACAGTTCGCTGTCGCTGGTGGTGCAGGAGGTCGGCGGCCCGCGGCTGGCGGCGCTGAATGCCAAGGAAGCGCGCAACCCGGCGTCGGTGATGAAGCTGGTCACCACCTGGGCGGCGCTGTCCGAACTGGGCCCCAACTACGTCTGGCGCACCGCCTTCATGACCGAGCCGGGCGCCCGGCCCGACGCCAAGGGCGCGCTGCCCGGGCCGCTCTACCTGCGCGCCGGCGGCGATCCGCAATTCCTGATGCAGGACCTGTGGGTGCTGCTGCGCGAATTGCGCCTGCGCGGCGTCAAGCAGATCAACGACCTGGTGATCGACCGCAGCATCTTCGGTCAGGTCGCCACCGACCCCGGCGCCTTCGACGGCGCGCCGGACCGCGCCTACAACGCCAGCCCCGACGCCCTGATGGTGGGCTTTGGCGCCGTGCGCATCCTGTTCACCCCCGATCCGGCCGCCAACAAGTGGGTGCCGCTGATCGACCCGCCGCTGCCCGGCCTGAAGATCGAGGGCCGGGTCGAATGGAGCGACGCCCGTTGCCCGGGCGCGCCCGTCGTCAACACCGACCCGGTCATCACCCAGCAGGGCGTGACCCTGCGCGTTAGCGGCAAGGTGGCCGGTTCCTGCGGCGAATTCGACCTGTACCGGCTGGCGCTGTCGCAGACCGACTACGCCACCGAGCTGTTCCGCCTGTTGTGGAAGGAACTGGGCGGCACCTTCAAGGGCCAGGTGCGCGCCGGCATGGTGCCGGGCGACGCCGTGGTGCTGGCTTCGCACGATTCGCCGACGCTGGCCGAGGTTATCCGCCAGATCAACAAGCGCAGCAACAACGTCATGGCGCGCACGCTGCTGCTGACCCTGGGCGCGGAAAAGGGCCGCCGGCCGGCCACCGTGGCCAGCAGTGGCAGCGTGGCCAAGGACCTGCTGGCCCGCCAGGGCCTGGACATGCCCGAACTGGTGATCGACAACGGCGCCGGCCTGTCGCGCGACGCGCGGGTCTCGGCCGACAGCCTGGCCTCGATGCTGACCCTGGCCTGGAATTCCCCCGTCATGCCGGAGTACATTTCATCCCTCGCGATCGCCGGCGTCGACGGCACGGTGCGCCGCCGCATGAAGGGCGACGGCACCCTCGGCATGGCCCACCTGAAGACCGGGTCGCTGCGCGACGTGCGCGCGATCGCCGGCTACGTGCTGGGAGCCAGCGGCAAGCGCTACGTGGTGGTCAGCATCGTCAACCACGAGCAGGCCGGCGCCGTGCGGGCCTTCGACGACGCCCTGATCGCCTGGCTGGCCGAACAATAAGGTTGACGCGGCCCCCTGCATCCACCCGGTAAACCGATTACGATTCTCGGGCGCGCGCCATGTTTGCGGCGGCGCCTGAGGCGAACCAACCCTGCCTATCAATAATCCTGGAGATTTACGCACATGCCCGTGCACGAAATCCGCCACCCGCTGATCCGCCACAAGCTCGGGATCATGCGCCGCGCCGACCTCAGTACCAAGAGCTTCCGTGAACTGTCGCAGGAAGTGGGCGCGCTGCTCACCTACGAAGCGTCCAAGGACCTGCCGCTCGCGCCCGCCACCGTCGAAGGCTGGTGCGGCCCCGTGCAGGTCGAGAAGATCGCCGGCAAGAAGGTCACCGTGGTGCCCATCCTGCGCGCCGGCATCGGCATGCTGGACGGCGTGCTCAGCCTGATCCCGGGCGCCAAGGTCAGCGTGGTGGGCGTGGCCCGCAACGAAGAGACCCTCGAAGCCCACACCTACCTGGAACGCCTGGTGGGCGAACTGGACCAACGCCTGGCGCTGATCGTCGACCCGATGCTGGCCACCGGCGGCTCCATGGTTGCCGCCATCGACCTGCTCAAGCGCGCCGGCTGCAAGGAAATCCGCGCGCTGGTGCTGGTGGCCGCGCCGGTCGGCATCGACGCGGTGCTGTCCAAGCACCCGGATGTGCATATCTACACCGCGTCCATCGACGACGGCCTGAACGAGCATGGCTACATCATGCCGGGCCTGGGCGACGCCGGCGACCGCATCTTCGGCACCACCCAGAAGACCGATTGAGTCGTCCCCCGGCGGCGTGGCCGGGCGCCCGCGGCAGCCGCCGCCGGCCGCTACGCCGCCAGTCTTTGCGGCGCGCCTTCCAGGTGCTCGCCGAACCAATGCAATGATTGCGCCAGTCCCGCCACCTCGCCCACGATCAGCAGGGCGGGGGAGCGGATGGCGTGCGCCCGCGCCAGACGCGGCAGGTCTTCCAGCGTGCCCGACAGCACCCGCTGCTCGGGCCGGCTGCCGTTCTCGATCAGCGCGAACGGCGTGGTCGCGGCGCGGCCATGGCGGATCAGGCGCTGCGCCAGCAGTTCCAATTGGCCCACGCCCATGTAGAACGCCAGCGTCTGGCGTTCGCGCGCCAGCGCCGGCCAGTCCAGGTTGTCCTCGTCTTCGCGGCAGTGCGCGGTCACCAGGCGCACCGATTGCGCGTGCTCGCGATGCGTCAGCGGGATGCCGGCGTAGGCGGCGCAGGCCAGCGCGGCGGTGATGCCGGGCACCACCTCATAACGCACGCCATGCGCGCGCAGGTGTTCCAGTTCCTCGCCGCCCCGACCGAAGATGAAGGCGTCGCCGCCCTTGAGCCGCACCACGCGGCGGCCCAGGCGGGCGTGTTCGACAAGCAGGGCGTGGATGCGCGCCTGGGTGGCGTGGTGGTCCTCGCCCGGCAGCTTGCCCACCGAGATGCGTTCGGCGTCGCGGCGCGCCAGCGACATGATGTCGTCGCTGACCAGCCGGTCGTACAGGATCACGTCGGCCTCGTTCAGCGCGCGCAGCGCCTTCAGCGTCAGCAGGCCCGGATCGCCGGGGCCGGCGCCGACCAGCACCACGCTGCCTTCGGCCGGCGCCAGCGGCTGGGCCAGGGCGGCTTCCAGCGCGGCTTCAGCGTCCTGCGGGCGTTGCTGGCGCAGAAGGCCGGCTACCGGCCCGTCCAGCAGCCAGTCATAGAAACGGCGGCGCGCGCCCAGGTCGGGGTGGCCTGCGCGGATGCGCGCGCGGTAGCGTTCCGCCAGGCCCGCCAGGCGGCCCAGGCTGTGGTCGAACAGGGATTCGATGCGTTCGCGCAGGCGCCGCGCCAGCACTGGCGCCACGCCGGACGAGGAAATGGCCACGATGACCGGCGAGCGGTCGACGATCGACGGCACCTGGAACGACGACAGTTCGGGATCGTCCACCACGTTGCTGAAGATGCGGCGGGCCCGCGCGGCGTCGGAGACCGCCGCGTTGACGCCGCGGTCATCGGTGGCGGCCACGGCCAGCCACGCGCCGTCGAGCCAGGCGGGGTCGAAGCGGCCCGCCAGGTGGCGGATGCGGCCCGCCGCCAGCAGGTCCGCCAGCGCCGGCGTCAGCTCGGGCGCGCCCACGGCGACATCGGCATGGGCTTCGAGCAGGGCGAGCGTCTTGCGCTCGGCCACCGCGCCGCCGCCCACGACCAGCACGGGCCGGTCCTTCAGATCGGCAAAAATCGGGAAAAGCTTCATTACGCGGCCTCGGGCGCACCCGGCAGTAGGTCAAACGATCATAGGGACCGGGTCTCATCCCCACAACTTCTGATTTCTTGAATCCATATAGCCACAACTTATTTGGCGCGGGCCGCTTGCGGGGCGCGCCGGCTCAACCCATGCAAGTTCCATGCCCGCGCCAAGGCCCCGGCCAAGCCAGAAACGCCGCGCATCGGGCAGCGGCCGTGTGGGCGAGGGTGCCGGGCCGCAGGGAAGACGGGGCGCGGGCAAGCCGCCGGATTCGAGGCCGCCGGCGCCGCCCGCACATCGATGGTGCGTTGCCGCATTCGTTTGCGAACCAAGTTGGATCGCCAGGCGCGCCGGCCATCATCGGGGCGGGGCGCCCCGGCCGGCTTGGCCCGGCCTTGCGGATCGCCGCAAACCCAATGGGCGCGCGGGTGCGCGCCGGCCGCGAAGAGCGTGCCCGGCCACTTGGCACGCCGATTGCTTAACCGTTGATGGACGGTCCGCGCGCGGTCCGGCCACGCCAAGCGCCGCGATCCGCGGCAGGGAACAACGACGTTCCGCAGCGCCAACGGGTTGTCCCCGATCGGCGCGCGGGACGTTTTTTTTGCCAGGAGCCTCGTATGACGCCAGAGAAACCCCGCCTTCCCGCCGCCACGGGGCCGGATTCGACCACCGACGCCAGCCGCCGCAAGTGGCTGGCCGGCACCGCGCGCGCCGTGGCCGGCGCCGGCCTGCTGTCGCTGGTCGACCCGCTGGTGCGCGCCGGCGCCTGGGCCGCGGGCAGCGACGCGCCCGAGAAGGCCGAGGTCAAGATCGGCTTCATTCCGCTGACCGACTGCGCCTCGGTGGTGATGGCCTCGGTGCTGGGCATCGACAAGAAGTACGGCGTCACCATCACGCCGTCCAAGGAAGCGTCCTGGGCCGCCGTGCGCGACAAGCTGCTCAACGGCGAACTGGACATGGCCCACGTGCTCTACGGCCTGATCTATGGCGTGCAACTGGGCGTGGGCGGGCCGAAGAAGGACATGGCCGTGCTGATGAGCCTGAACCAGAACGGCCAGGCCATCACCCTGTCCAACAAGCTGCTGCAGGCCGGCGCCCGCGACGGCGAATCGCTCGCCAGGGTGATGGCCTCCGAGAAGCGCGAATACACCTTCGCCCAGACCTTCCCGACCGGCACCCACGCCATGTGGCTGTACTACTGGCTGGCCGCCTACGGCATCGACCCGATGAAGGACGCCAAGGTCATCACCGTGCCGCCGCCGCAGATGGTGGCCAACATGCGGGTGGGCAACATGGACGGCTTCTGCGTGGGCGAGCCGTGGGGCGCGCGCGCCATCCTCGACAAGATCGGCTTCACCGCCGTGACCACCCAGGCCATCTGGACCGACCATCCCGAAAAGGTGCTGGGCACCAGCGCCGACTTCGTGGCGCGCCATCCGAACACCGCGCGCGCCGTCACCGCCGCCATTCTGGAGGCGGGCAAATGGATCGACGCCTCGCCCGAAAACCGCCGCAAGACCGCCGAGACCATCGCCGCCAAGTCGTACGTCAACACCGACGCCAGCGGCATCATCGACCGCATGCTGGGCCAGTACGACGACGGCCTGGGCAAGCGCTGGAGCGACGCGCACGCGATGCGCTTCTCGGGCGACGGCGCGGCCAACTTCCCCTACCTGAGCGACGGCATGTGGTTCCTGACCCAGCACAAGCGCTGGGGCCTGCTCAAGGAGCATCCCGACTACCTGGCCGTCGCGCGCCAGGTCAACCGCATCGACATCTACAAGCAGGCCGCGCAGGCCGCCGGCCTCGCCGTGCCAGGCAGCGAGATGCGCAGTTCCAAACTGGTCGACGGCGTGGTCTGGGACGGCAGCAACCCGGCGGCCTACGCCGATGGTTTCAAGGTCAAGGCCTGAGCGCCGCCACGCATAGGAGAAGCTCGCGATGTCTACCGTAACGAGTATGGAGCGGGCCGCGCCCGTGTCCGCCACCCCCGCCCCGGCGCCACGGGCCGCCCCCTGGACCGATGCCTGGCGCGAACGGCTGGAAGCGGCGCTGCGCGCCGTGGTCGGCCCGTTGGCCGGTTTCGCGCTGTTCGTGCTGGTGTGGCAGGTGGTGGCCATGCGCATCCCGGAGATTCCCACGCCGGGCGTGACCTGGCAGGCGGCGGTGGCGTTGTTCTCGGATCCGTTCTACGACAACGGCCCCAACGACAAGGGTATCGGCTGGAACCTGCTGGCCTCGCTGCAGCGGGTCGGCATCGGTTTCGGCCTGGCCGCGCTGGTGGGGATTCCGATCGGTTTCGCCATCGGCCGCTACGCGCCGGTGCGGGCGATGTTCTCGCCCATCGTCAGCCTGCTGCGGCCGGTGTCGCCGCTGGCGTGGCTGCCGCTGGGGCTGCTGTTGTTCAAGGCCGCCAACCCGGCCGCGATCTGGGCCATTTTCATCTGTTCGATCTGGCCCATGATCATCAACACGGCGGTCGGCGTGTCGCGCGTGCCGCAGGACTACCTGAACGTGGCGCGGGTGCTGAACCTGTCGGAATGGAAGGTCACCACCAAAGTGCTGCTGCCCGCCGTGCTGCCCTACATGCTGACCGGCGTGCGGCTGTCCATCGGCACCGCCTGGCTGGTGATCGTCGCGGCCGAGATGCTGACCGGCGGCACCGGCATCGGCTTCTGGCTGTGGGACGAGTGGAACAACCTGAAGGTCGAGCACATCGTCATCGCCATTTTCGTGATCGGCATCGTCGGGCTGATCCTGGAAACGCTGCTGGTCGCGCTGGCCCGCCGCTTCACCTACACCGAGGAGTAGCGCCATGAAGAAATTCGTACGCATCGAACGCGTGGGCCAGACTTTCGCCACCCGCAAGGGCGCCTTCGTCGCGCTGCGCGACATCGACCTGACGGTGGAGCAGGGCGAGTTCATCACCCTGATCGGCCATTCCGGCTGCGGCAAGTCCACCCTGCTGAACCTGATCGCCGGCCTGACCCGCCCGACCAGCGGCGTGCTGCTGTGCGCCGAGCGCGAAATCACCGGGCCCGGCCCGGACCGCGCCGTGGTGTTCCAGAACCACTCGCTGCTGCCCTGGCTGACCTGCTTCCAGAACGTGCACCTGGCGGTGGAGCGGGTTTTCGGCGCGTCGGAAAAGCGCGCCCAGCTGGCCGAGCGCACCCGCGCCGCGCTCGATCTTGTCGGCCTGCTGCCGGCGCAGAACAAGCTGCCGCGCGAGATCTCCGGCGGCATGAAGCAGCGCGTCGGCATCGCCCGCGCGCTGGCGATCGAGCCGGGCGTGCTGCTGATGGACGAGCCGTTCGGCGCGCTCGACGCGCTGACCCGCGCGCACCTGCAGGACGAGCTGCTCAAGATCGTCGCCAAGACCCGCACCACCACCATCATGGTCACGCACGACGTGGACGAAGCCGTGCTGTTGTCCGACCGCATCGTCATGCTGACCAATGGGCCGGCCGCGACCATCGGCGAGATCCTGCCAGTGCCTTTGCCGCGCCCGCGCGACCGGGTGCGGTTGGCCAACGACCCGGTCTATCTGTCGTGCCGCGCGGCGGTGGTGGATTTCCTGCACCGGCGCCACGGCAATCCCGAGCGGGCCCAGGCGCCCGTGGTGCTGGCGGCGGTGCCCGACGTGGAGGACGCCTCGTCGCAGGCGGCCGGGTCGCGCGCGGTGGCCTAGCGCGTGGAGGCTGGCGCCGGGCCACGGCGCGCCCTCGCCGGCGCGCCGGCGCCCGTCATCGGCCTGACACGTTCGGTCATGCGCCGCGCCGGCCAACCGGTGTAGTATCAAGCCAGCCGTGCGCGGACAGCGCTCGGCGCTTTCTGGATTTCTGGAGTGGCTTGTGGCGTTGCGAAATTGGGCATCCCTGGTATTTGTGGCCGGCGCGCTGGGCGCGGCCGGCGTGGCGCAGGCCGGCGTCTGCGACGCGCAGTTCATGCATGATGGCGGCGCGGTCCAGCTCACCGGGTCCGGCAACATCGCGCTGGGCGCCGACCTGAACTTTTCCGAGGTTACAAAAAGCAATGGCGACAACTGCCGCGCGCGGGTGCAGGGCGTGGCCCGCTTCAGCTACGCCGGCCTGCCGCCGGGCAAGTCCAGCCTCGATTACCTGATGACCGTCAAGAGCGGCCAGGCCACCTTCCTCAAGTACGCCACCGCCGGCGAAGCGCCGCGCCCCTCCGAAGGCCAGTTCGACCTGCGCATGCTGGGGCTGTTCGCTTACGACGGCAAGCTCAATCCGGGCCAGAAGCTGCCCGGTTCGTCGTTCCGTCTGAAAATCGGCAAGGAAGCGCCGGTCGGCGGCCAGCCCAGCACCACGGTGCGCATCGGTGAAAAAAGCGTGGGGCGCGCGGCCAGCATCAGCACCGCGCTGGGCCAGCAGTCCTGCCATCCCATTTCCTACACCCGCAATTCCGATCCCACCATGGCCACGTTCCAGGGCTTGACCATTCCCATTCCCGGCATGAACACCACGGTCACCGATTGGTATTGCCCCGCGGTCAACCTGGTCATGAAGCAGGATATCGACCAGGGCGGCGTCAAGTCCGCCGTTGAGATTACGCAAATCAAGTAGCACACGGTAGCAAGCCGGCCTGGACCCGCGCGGGACGGCTGGTATGATGGTTTCGTCATAGACACACTACAGGAGCTCAAAAAATGGCCACGAGAAAATCCGAAGACGTCGCAAAAGAAAAACTGATCGACAGTGTCAAGACCAGCCTGAACGACGCCGAGAGCCTGCTGCGCGAAGCCGCCGGCAGCACCGGCGACAAGGCCGCCGAATTGCGCGAACGCGCCATGACCTCGCTCAAGCGCACCCGCGAAGCCCTGTATGAAGCCCAGGACGCGGTGCTCGAACGCGGTCGCAAGGCTGCCCGCGCCACCGATGACTACGTGCACGACAATCCCTGGCAAGCCATCGGCATCGCAGGCGTGACCGGCCTGCTGCTCGGCTTGCTGATCAGCCGCCGCTGACAAGGCGGGACCTCCGGGCGGGCGGCGCCGGCGTCATGCCGGCTCGCCCGCCCGGTGTCCTTCTTGCCATGGGTCTACGCAAATCTGTGTTTGGCGTGGCGTCCAGCCTGGTCGGGCTGATGCGCACGCGCCTGGAACTGCTGGCACTGGAAGCGGCGGGCGAAAAAGCGCGCCTGCTCAAGCTGCTGGGCATGGCGTTCGCCGCCTTGCTGTTCCTGACGCTGGCGGTGCTGGTGTTCACCATCACGATCGCGGTGGCGTTCTGGCCTACCGAAGACCGCTACCTGGCCCTGGGCCTGCTGGCGGCCTTCTATCTGGTGGTCGGCGTGGTGTTGCTGCTGGTGGTGCGCCACGGCCTGGTCTACGGACCGCCGCCGTTCGCGGCCACGCTGGAAGAACTGGGCCGTGACGCCGAGCTGCTCGAACGGGTGCGCGACGCACAGGACGATGACCGCGCGCAGCGGCGCCAGGAGGACTTGTCATGACGAAAAGGTCTCCCACTGTCGACCGCGCCGTACGCATCGAACTGCTGCGCGCCCGCGCCGCGATCGAGCGCGAGTCGCTGGCCCAGGGCATCGTGTCCACCGGGCGCAGGCTCGAGCCGGCCGCGCTGCTCAAGAGTTTCCTGCCAGGGCTCGCGTCCGGCGGCGCCTCGCGCTGGGCCATGCAGGCCATCGGCCTGGCGCGGCGCTATCCCATCATCAGCTCGTCGTTGTCGGCGATGTTCATGCGGGGCGGCGGCAAGTCCAAGCTGCTCAAGCTGGCCGGCGGCGCGCTGGTGGGCTGGCAGCTGTTCAAGCTCTGGCGCGATTCGCGCGACGACGTCTGATTCCGGTCTTCGCGCCCCCCCAAAAAAATCCCGCCGTCTCCGGCGGGATTTTTTTGGGGGGGCGGGCAACGCGGCCAGCGCGACCGTCCGCGCCGCCGGCCTACAGCCCCAATTGCCCCCAGATGTCGTCCACCCGCTTCTTGACGTCGGCGTCCATGGTGATGGGCGTGCCCCATTCACGCTGGGTCTCGCCCGGCCATTTGTTGGTGGCGTCCAGGCCCATCTTGCCGCCCAGGCCCGACACCGGCGAGGCGAAGTCCAGGTAGTCGATGGGCGTGTTTTCGACCAGCAGCGTGTCGCGCACCGGGTCCATGCGCGTGGTCATGGCCCACACCACTTCCTTCCAGTCGCGCGGATTGATGTCCTCGTCCACGACCACGATGAACTTGGTGTACATGAACTGGCGCAGGATGCTCCACAGCCCGAACATGACGCGCTTGGCGTGGCCGGCGTACTGCTTGCGGATCGACACCACCGCCAGGCGGTAGCTACAGCCCTCGGGCGGCAGGTAGAAGTCGACGATCTCGGGCAACTGGCGCCGCAGCAGCGGCACGAACACCTCGTTGAGCGCCACGCCCAGCACGGCGGGCTCGTCGGGCGGCTTGCCGGTGTAGGTCGAGTGGTAGATGGGGTTGCGGCGCATGGTGATGCGCTCGACCGTGAACACCGGGAACCAGTCCTGCTCGTTGTAGTAACCGGTGTGGTCGCCGTAGGGGCCTTCCAGCGCCATCTCGTAGTCGCTGTTGGGCGGCGGGTTGACGCCGTCCGGCACCACCGGGGCGATGGCGCGCGGATCCGACGACGGCAGCAGGTGGCCTTCCAGCACGATCTCGGCCCAGGCCGGCACCGACAGGTTGCTGCCCAGCGCCTGTGCCACCTCGGTGCGCGAGCCGCGCAGCAGGCCGGCGAACTGGTATTCGGACAGGCTGTCCGGCACCGGGGTGACCGCGCCCAGCGTGGTGGCCGGGTCGGCGCCCAGCGCCACGGCGATGGGGAAGGGCGTGCCCGGATGCGCCAGCGCGTGGTCACGGAAATCGAGCGCGCCGCCGCGGTGCGACAGCCAGCGCATGATGAGCTTGTTCGGGCCCAGCAACTGCTGGCGGTAGATGCCCAGGTTCTGGCGGCGGGCGTTGGGGCCGCGCGTGATCACCAGGCCCCAGGTCAACAGCGGCGCCACGTCGCCTGGCCAGCAGGTCTGGATCGGCAGGCGCGTCAGGTCCACGTCCTTGCCTTCCCAGACGATCTCCTGGCAGGCCGGGCTCTTGACGTTCTTGGGGCTCATGTCCCACAGCGCCGACTTCAGCATCGACACCTTGGCCAGCGCGTCGCGCAGGCCCTTGGGCGCCTCGGGCTCGCGCAGCGAAGCCAGCAGTTCGCCGATGTCGCGCAGCGCGCTGACGTCGTCGGCGCCCATGCCGCGCGCCACCCGCGAGGGCGTGCCGAACAGGTTGGCCAGCACCGGCATCTCGGCCGGCTTGCCGTCGTGCCGCGCTTTTTCGAACAGCAGGGCAGGGCCCTCGGCGCGCAGCACGCGGTCGGAAATCTCGGTCATTTCCAGGCGCGTCGAGACCGGCGCGGCGATGCGTTTGAGCTCGCCCATGCGTTCGAGTTGAGCGAGGAAGTCTCTAAGGTCGCGGTATTTCACTACAGATCCCGGCTATTTGGTTACATCTTGGGGAGAAAGAGAGGTTAACATTGACTCCCTCTTTTTAACGCAGGAGGTTTTCATGCCCGATGCGTCAGTGGCCAGCCTGTTCAGGAACATGGCCCAAGGAGTGCACCAATATCTTGCCGAATCGCTGCGCATCTGCTCCGTCTACCTGGGCATCGCGGTGATCGTGACGGTAAGCATGGGATTCGCCCTGCCTGGTTTGCGCGACCAGGCATTGCAAGTGCACAAAGCCTTGTTGACCGCCCTCGCGCCTTCATCCATGCAGCCTGGCATCGAAACCGAAGCCGGGTCCGAGTTCGGCGCCGACTCCTCGTCGGCGATTGCCATGGCCGTGCCCACCGCGCCTTCCAGCAATGCGACCGGCATGCTGGGGCCTGCCCGCGCCGCGCCGGCGACGCCCAAGAAGCCCGCCATGGTCGCCACCGGCCCGCAGGCCGAGGCGTTGCGTAACTATATCTCGCGCAAGTACAAGGTCGCCTATGACGCGACCGGCCCGCTCTTGAACACCGTGTACAAGGTGGGCCGCGAGAAGCAGCTGGATCCGCTGCTGCTGCTGGCCGTCATCGCCATCGAGTCGCGCTACAACCCGCTGGCCGAGAGCCATGTCGGCGCGCAGGGGCTGATGCAGGTGATGACCAGCGTGCACCAGGACAAGTTCGACGCGGTGGGCAAGAACCCCCTGGACCCCGGCGCCAATATCGCCGTGGGCGCCACCATCCTGAAGGACTGCATCAACCGGCGCGGTTCGGTCGATGGCGGCCTGGCCTGCTATGTCGGCTCGACCGGGCCGGACGACAACGGCTACGGCGCCAAGGTGCAGGCCGAGCGCCGGCGCCTGGCGCTGGCGTCGGGGATCGCGCTGGCGCGCGATTGATCCGGCAGGCCCATAGGCGGACCGGGGATCAGCGGAAGGTCACGAGTATCGTGATTTGTTGGCTGAACGTCCCCGGCACCACTGCCGCGCCGGTCTTCATCAGTTCCGCCGAGTAGTACAGGCTCCTGGGACGCAGCGTGGTAGTCAGTGACTCGGTCGGGCGCCATTCATTGAAGGCGATCGGAATGGCGCCGTTTTCCTTGACTTGCAGTGCAAGCCCGTTCGGCGTGCCATCGGTGTTTTTCAACTCGATGTTCTGGCCGTTGGACGTCAGCACCGGGCTGCCTTCGGGCTGGAACTTGATCTGCAGCGGAACCACCATGTTGTCCAGGTCGGCGATGTGGAAGCCGCCATCGCAGGCTTCGTCGAAATCCGCGACGATGGAGAATGGCGTCGGTGGCGGCAGCGGCAGATTGCCCAGGCTGTAGGCCCTGCCCAGGTAGACCGAACCGGGCGTCGAGATTTTCGCGATGCAAGTCGGGACCAGGCTTATGGCCGTTGCGTTGCTGGAGCCGATCGCGATGTGATTTGTATTGATGAATGCGTAATGCATCCTGACCAGGTCGCTGTACGCGGGGAAGAAGGCCCTGACAGGCTTGGTCGGAGGCGTCACGGTGACCAGTTGCAACTTGCCGAGCAGCACCCCTGTCGCCGTGAGCGTGGGGTCGGTCGCGGACTTGGGGGCGTATTGCTCGGCGCTCAAGCGGAATCGGTCATCGGTGGTGCTGCCCGTGGGTTCCCAGGCCGGGTAACCATTGATCTGGATGACGAGTTTCAGGCCGACCTTGTGCAACTCGTTCAGTACCGAGGCCATGTTGCCCCCAGACACCAGGAAAGGCGCCATACTCGCGCTGCCGCTGATGCACACCCAAGGTACGGGCGGCAAAGGGGCATCGTAGACGACCGTGCCTGGCGGATTGGACTTGTCCAACGTCAGGAGCGTTGGCGCGAATTGGCCGGGCGCCGCTTGCGCCCCCATGTCCTGTATGTAGTTGCCGGCCCGCGTCGGGTCGAGTTGGCATCCCGGGCCCAGCGCGTGGGCCGCCACGGGCAGCAGACAGGCGGCGAGCCATCCCGCCACCGCCAGCGCGCCATGCCGCGGGCGGCGGACCCTCGTCGCAATCCGCTTGATCATGCATTGACTCCTGAATGGGCGCGGTCCGGCCGCGCGGCTGCCCGCAACCCGGCCTCGGTCGGGTCGCGGGAAAGACTCCAGGGAATATAGGTGGGCGGACTAGGCAAATGCCGCGCCGCCATAGGCTCGGCTATTGTGTCCGGGCCATGTCGGCGGCCGGGACGACGGCCTGGCCATGGCTGTGGCTTCACAGCGGCGCTCAACGCGGGAATGCGTGGCGCCGGCGAGTGTGCCCGGCGATGATGATCCGGACGTTAATTCTTCGCCAGGCGTGGCCGCGCGTCAGCGGCCCAGCAGCTTGCCCAGGCGGGCCACGGCTTCTTCCAGACGGTCCAGCCCGGTGGCGTAGGAGAAGCGCATGGTGTGATGGCCATGGGCGGGGCCGAAATCCAGGCCGGGCACGGCGGCGATGCCGGCTTCCAGCAGCAGGCGCTGCGAGAAGCTGGCGCTGTCGGTGTCGAATTCGCTGATGTCGGCGTAGATGTAGAAGGCGCCGTCCGGCTTGACCGGCACCTTCAGGCCGAGGCGTTCGAACTCGGGCAGCAGGTAGTCGCGGCGCTGCCTGAAGGCTTCGCGGCGGTGTTCGAAGGTGCGCAGGGCGTCCGGCGTGAAGCAGGCCAGGGCGGCGTGCTGCGCCAGCGTGGGGGCGCAGATGGCCAGGCTGCCGGCGATCTTCTCGACCGGCGCCACCATGGCCTCGGGCACGATCATCCAGCCCAGGCGCCAGCCGGTCATGTGGAAGTACTTCGAGAAGCTGTTGATGACGATGATGTCGTCGTCCAGCGTCAGCGCGGAGCGCGGCTGGCCTTCGTAGGACAGGCCCAGGTAGATCTCGTCGACGATGGCGAAGCCCTGGCGGGCGCGTACCTCGGCCAGCAGCCTGGACAGTTCACCGTGGTCGATGGAGGTGCCGGTGGGATTGCTGGGCGACGCCACCAGCACGCCCTGGGTGGCCTCGGTCCAGTGCCGGGCCACATCCTGCGCGGACAGCTGGAAGCGCTTGTCCGCGGAACTGGGGATCAGGCGCGGCCGGCCGCCGGCAGCGAGCACGAAGTTGCTGTTGGCGGGATACGAGGGGTCCGGCATCAGCACTTCCGCGCCCGGGTTGACCAGGGCGGCGCAGGCCAGGGTCAGGGCGCCCGAGGCCCCGGCCGTGACGATGACGCGGCGCGGATCGATCGCGGCGCCGAACTGTTCGTGGTAGAACCGGGCGATGGCCTCGCGCAGCGGCATCAGGCCGGCGGGCGCGCTGTAGCCGCTCTGGCCAGCCTGGGCCGCGCGCTGCAGCGCTTCCACGACCTGGGGCGGCGCGGTAAAGTCCGGTTCGCCGATGCCCAGGCTGATGATGTCCTTGCCCGCCGCCTGCAGCGCTTGCGCCTGCTTGAACAGTTCAACCACCTGGAAGGTCAGGAAATCGTTGGTACGGGCGGCAAGGCGGGGCATCGGAATCTCGAAGGCTACTTGAAGCGGAAAAAGGAATTGTAGTCATGCAGCCATCGCGGCGCGCTTTCCTCCTGGGCCGACGGCCGGTCCAGACCCCTTGGGCCACTTTCCTGCAACGACTCGCGCTGCTGTGCCACGGGGCGGTGCGGGACCAGGGCGAGGCGCCGGGCGAGGGGCCGCGTGCCGTGCTGGCGCCGCAGCGCGAGGCCGACGTCGTCCACGCCCGCGCGCTGTGCGCCGAGTACGGCGTGGTGATGGCGCTGGACGAGGCGCCGGGCCCGTTCGAGCCGGTGAACGGGCCGCTGCTGTGGATCGACCCCGGCCGACTGGCGACGCTGGCGCGCCTGTCCGGCCCGGTTCCGCGCTGGCGCGCCCAGCCGGGCGTGCCGGTGGCGGCCCTGGCCCAGGCTGGCCTGCGGCAGTTCGACGGGCTGCCCGGCGCCATGACGCTGGCGCAATGGCTGGCGGCCCCCGCGATCTGGCCGGCGGGGCGCGGCGCCGACTCGGGTGTGCTGACCGTCGATCTGTTGCTGGCCGACGGCGTGGAGGAAACCCTGGGGCCCTTTGGCGCCGACGATGTGCAGCCGCTGCGGTCGGCCACGGTGCAGCGGCTGGTGCCGGCGCTGTTCCAGTTGGCGGGGGGCGAACTGGCCGCCGCCTGCCGCGTCGCGGATCGCTGGGCCGCGCGCTATCGGCTCGACGCCCTGGCGCCGCAGGCGCCGGCCAGCGTCAACCTGGCGCACCTGTTGTTGGGACATGGCGGCACGCTGGCCTGGGTCCAGGGGGTGACGCTGGGCGTGGGCGCGGCGCCGACGGCGGCTCAGGCCGACGCCACGGCGGTCGCAGCCGGGCGGTCGACCGCCGCCTTGCAGGCGCGGATCAAGGCCCTGTTCGACCCCCATGGGCGTTTTCCCGAATTGGCGGCGCGCCCGGATGGCGACAATTTGTAAGCCGGGGGTAAGATGGGCGGCGCGCCCGGGGCTTGCGGGCGGTGCGCCCCGGCGGCGCCCGCAGGGAACGTTTCGCCCCGTCCGCCATCGGAATAGAATTGCCCCCTTTCGTGTTCCTCACTCTAGCCAGTAGCCGCCCCTATGGATGCCAACCTCCGCAAAGCCGCCCTTGAATACCACGAGCACGGCCGTCCCGGCAAAATCTCGGTCACCCCGACCAAGCAGCTCACCAACCAACGCGATCTGGCCCTGGCGTACTCGCCCGGCGTGGCGGCGGCCTGTGAGGAAATCGTGGCGGACCCGGCCAACGTGTTCCGCTACACCGCGCGCGGCAATCTGGTGGGCGTGATCACCAACGGCACCGCGGTGCTGGGCCTGGGCAACATCGGCGCGCTGGCCTCCAAGCCGGTGATGGAAGGCAAGGCGGTGCTGTTCAAGAAGTTCGCCGGCCTGGACGTGTTCGACATCGAGATCAACGAAACCGACCCGGACAAGCTGGTCGAGATCATCGCCGGCCTGGAAGCCACCTTCGGCGGCATCAACCTGGAAGACATCAAGGCGCCGGAATGCTTCACGGTCGAGCGCAAGCTGCGCGAGCGCATGAAGATCCCCGTCTTTCACGATGACCAGCACGGCACCGCCATCTGTGTGTCGGCGGCCTTCATCAACGGCCTGAAGGTGGTGGGCAAGGACATCGACAAGGTCAAGGTGGTGACCTCCGGCGCCGGCGCGGCCGCGCTGGCCTGTCTGGACCTGATGGTGGACCTGGGCTTGCCGCTGGAAAACATCTGGGTCACCGACATCGAGGGCGTGGTGTACGAAGGCCGCACCACCTTGATGGACCCTGACAAGGCGCGCTTCGCGCAAAAGACCGACGCCCGCAAGCTGGCCGAAGTGATCGAGGGCGCGGACGTGTTCCTGGGCCTGTCGGCCGGCGGCGTGCTCAAGCCCGAGATGGTGGCCAAGATGGGGCCGCGTCCGCTGATCCTGGCGCTGGCCAATCCCACGCCGGAAATCCTGCCCGAACTCGCCCATTCCGTGCGCGACGACGTGGTGATGGCAACGGGCCGTTCGGACTACCCGAACCAGGTCAACAACGTGCTGTGCTTCCCGTACATCTTCCGCGGCGCGCTGGACGTGGGCGCGACGACCATCACGCGCGAGATGGAAAAGGCGGCGGTCTACGCCATCGCCGAACTGGCCGAGGAAGAGCAGAACGAAGTGGTGGCGGCCGCCTATGGCACCTTCGATATCTCGTTCGGCCCCGAGTACCTGATTCCCAAGCCCTTCGATCCGCGCCTGATCGTGCGCATCGCGCCGGCGGTGGCCAAGGCCGCCATGGAAGGCGGCGTGGCCACGCGCCCGCTGGCCGACCTGGAAGCCTACGAAGAGCAGCTGCAGCAGTTCGTCTACCACTCCGGCGCCTTCATGAAGCCGCTGTTCTCGGCGGCCAAGCGCATCGTGCGCGAGGGCGGTCCGGCCCGCATCGTGTTCGCCGAAGGCGAGGACGAGCGCGTGCTGCGCGCGGTGCAGGTGGTGGTGGACGAAGGCCTGGCCCGTCCCATCCTGGTGGGCCGCCCGTCGGTGCTGCTGACCCGCATCGAGAAGCTGGGCCTGCGCCTGCGTCTGGGTGAAGACGTCGAGGTCACCAACCCGGAATACGACGAGCGCTTCCACCAGTACTGGACCACGTACTGGGAACGCATGTGCCGCCGTGGCATCACCAAGGAAATGGCGCGCGTGGAAATGCGCCGCCGCATGACCCTGATCGGCGCGATGATGGTGCACCTGGGCGATGCCGACGGCATGGTCTGCGGTTCGGTCGGCGCCTATCACGACCACCTGCGCTTCATCGACGAAGTGATCGGCCGCCGGCCGGGCCGCAACGTCTACGCCGCCATGAACATCCTGCTGCTCAACGAGCGCACGGTGGTGCTGGTGGATACGCACGTCAACGACGAACCTACTGCCGAGCAGATCGCCGAGTTCACCATCGCCGCCGCCAAGGAAATGCAGCGCATGTTCCTGGCGCCCAAGGTGGCGCTGCTGTCGCGCTCGAACTTCGGCTCGGGCAGCTCGGCCTCGGGCGCCAAGATGCGCCGCGCGCTGGAACTGGTGCGCCAAGCCGAGCCGGAGCTGGAGATCGACGGCGAGATGCACGGCGACTGCGCGCTGGACGAGGCGCTGCGCCTGCGCATCCTGCCGTCCTCGACGCTCAAGGGCGAGGCCAATCTGCTGGTGTGCCCGAACGTGGATGCCGGCAACATCGCCTACAACCTGCTCAAGACGGCGGCCGGCGGCAACGTCGCGGTGGGCCCGTTCCTGCTGGGCGCCAACGCGCCGGTGCACATCCTGACCTCCAGCTCGACCGTGCGCCGCATCGTCAACATGACCGCGATGACTGTGGTCGATGCCAATACGCCACGTTGAAGTCACCAATGGCGGTCCGGCGTGCCCGCGCACGCCGACCGGCCTGGTCCTGACCGGGGGCGGCGCCCGCGCCGCCTACCAGGTCGGCGTGCTCAGCGCCATCATGGAGCTGCTGGACCCCGACTGGCATTCGCGTTTCAAGAATCCCTTCGACATCATCTGCGGCATGTCCGCCGGCGCCATCAACGCCGCCGCGCTGGCCTGCCGGGCCGAGCGGCCGCACCTGGGGGTGAGGCGCATCCGCCGCCTGTGGTCGTCGCTCAATACCGACATGATCTACCGGGCCGACGCGCCCGGCCTGATCCGCACCGGCGTGCGCTGGCTGGGCCTGCTGTCGCTGGGGTGGATGTATTCCGGCCTGACGCGCAAGCGGCCGCAGTCGCTGCTGGACAACAGCCCGATGCAGGCGCTGCTGGGCCGGGTGCTGGACTTCGGCCACCTGCAGTCCAGCCTGGAGAACGGCGCCTTGTCGGCGCTGGCCATCACGGCCTCGGGCTACACCAGCGGCGAGCACCTGACTTTCTACCAGGCACATACGCCGATCGAGCCCTGGCACCGCTACCTGCGGCTGGCCATCCCCACGCCGATCACGGTCGACCACCTGATGGCGTCGTCCGCCATTCCCTTCGTCTTTCCAGCCAGGCAGATCACGGTGCATGGCAAGGGTGAGTGGTGCGGCGATGGCTCCATGCGGCAGCTGGCGCCGATCAGCCCCGCCATCCACCTGGGCGCCCACCGGGTGCTGGTGATCGGCACCGGTTTTCGCGACGACACCCATCCGGAGCATCGCGAGGAATCGCCGCCATACCCCTCCCTGGCCCAGGTCGGCGGCCACGCCCTGTCCAGCATTTTCCTGGACGGACTGTCGATGGACGTCGAACGCCTGGAACGGATGAACTACCTGGTCGACCAGGTAGTTCCCCGGGAGGACGGCGAGCCGGTCGCCGTGCGCCGCATCCAGGTGCTGACGATTACCCCGAGCCGCTCCCTGGATTCCCTGGCGCTGGAGCACCTGGACGATATGCCGCCCCAGGCCCGTGCGCTTTTCCGCGTACTCGGTGTATCGTCCGACCCAAGCCGTCCGGGGGGCGGGGCGCTGATGTCCTACCTGTTGTTCGAGTCCAGCTACACCAAGCGATTGATCGAACTGGGTTATGCCGATACGATGCAGCGTAACGATGAAGTGATCGCCTTTTTCAAGGAGGCACAGGCATGACGCGCAATGCCCAATCTACCCTGCACAAGCAATTGAAGCGAGGTGGAGCGCTGGCCCATGACGGGCTGGACAAAAAGGCCGTGGTCGACGCCGCGCATGAGCTCGGCCTGGCACTGTTTGTGGCCAATTGCGACCCGGCCCGCAGCCGCTCCGCGGTGCTGCGCGCCATCGTCAAGGCGGTGGACTTCCCCGAGTATTTCGGCGGCAACCTCGACGCGCTCTACGACTGCCTGTGCGATACCGTGCTGGATCACAAGACGGGCGTGGTGCTGTGGCTGTACAAGTTGCATTCCGGCGACCCGGCGCTGGAGGAAGACGCCGCCCGTATCGAGTCGGTGTGCGCCGACGCCGCCGAATTCGCCCATGAGAATGGCCGCACGTTTGCGTATGTGGTGGAGCACGCGGGCAAGCACCCGGACCCGGAACCCGGCGTGGCCGCCGCGCCCTACGGCGAGAACGACTGAAGGTCCTGGCAGGGGCGCTTGCGCCGCCGGCCCGTGGGTCATCTGCCTGTCATGTCCCGGGGCGGGACGCCGATCACCAGCCGAGCAAGGCGCCGGCCGCTGAAATCAACGCCAATCCCGCCGTTTCCGTGCGCAGCACGCGCGGGCCGAACCTGACGGCCTGGACGCCCGCCTCGCGCGCCTGCGCCAGTTCCTTTTCCGACCAGCCCCCTTCGGGGCCGACCAGCAGCGTCAACGATTGCAGGTTCGGCGTGGCGCCGAGCCGGCCGGCCAGGTCGGCATCGGCGTCCGGATGACACAGCAGGCGCAGGCCGTCGGCCGGGAGGGCCAGCCAGTCGGCCAGCGTCACGGGGGCGTCGACCGCCATCAGCCGGTTGCGGCCGCACTGTTCGGCGGCCGACTGCGCGATACGCTGCCAGTGGGCCACCCGCTTTTCGAGCCGCGGGCCGGCCAGTTGCAGCACGCTGCGCTGCGCGGCGATGGGACAGAGCCGGGCGGCGCCCAGCTCCACGGCTTTTTCCACCACCCAGTCCATCTTGTCGCCGGCGGGCAGGCCCTGTACCAGGGTGATGCGGCCGGCCAGCTCGGCTTCGCGCGGGTCGAACGCGCCCAGCTGGGCGAAGCCGGCCTTGCCCTCGATTTCCAGCACCGCCGGGTATTCGCCGCCCTGGCCGTTGAACAGTGCCAGGGTTTCCCCCGCGCGCAGCCGCAGCACCCGGATGGCGTGGTGCGCCAGGGCCTCCGGCAGGGCGATGCGGGCGCCGGGGGACAGGGGAGCGTCGCAGAAGAAGCGAGGTGCGGACATGGATGTTGCGGTGGCGTACGGAAGACGGACGAGGGACCGGGCGCAGGCCCGGGGCGCGGCACCGGGCGGCTGCCCGGCGGCTCTGGGGGGGCCGTGGCCCCGTCACCTGAGCGCGTAGCCTACCATTTTGATGCCCCAGTCGATCAGGTTGGGGGCGCTGGACGCCAGTTGCAGCGTCAGCAGGGTCAGGAAGCCCACGGTCATTTTCTTGTCCAGCCGCAGCAGGTCGTGGCGCACCTCGGCCAGATCTTCGTGGGTGGCGAAACGCTTGAGTTCTTCGCGGGTGGGCAATTGCTTGAGTTCCTCGCGGGTGGGCAATTGCGCGACGATTTCGACGAGTCTGTCGAATTGTTCCTGGGCGGCGCGCCTGGCGATGTCGCGTTCGAGCTCGGCGCGTTCGCGGGCGAAGTCGGCGCGCGACAGGGCATAGGCCTGGAGCTCGGCGCGCGCTTCGTCCTGCGAGCGCTTGAGCAGGTCGGCCTCGCCCTGCAGGCGGGCGTGTTCCAGCGCCTGCGCCACCGCGATGGCGCGTTCCTCGCCGAGCGCGTTGCGCAGGGCCAGGATGCCGGCGGCGGGAATGGTGAAGCTCAACATGGCAATCATGATACGGATTCCGACATAGGGCTGTGCCAGGCCATCATGAATCTCGGACCGCCCCGCCGCAATTGTGGCAACTACGCCATGACATGGCTGTCTCCCCCCTGGGGGCTACCGCGATTCCGCGGCGGGCCATCGTCCATCTGGCGGACCCCGCCACCCGCCACCGGCCCGGCCATCCCCAGGTGTTAAAATCGTCTGCTTCGCAACCTACTCAACTGGCCCCCATTTCCTGCGTGGGCGCGCCAGCCTCAAAGAGCCTTCCGAATGAGCAATCCGACCGCCCCTAAACTTGCCTTGGCGGATGCCATCCGCGCCCTCGCGATGGATGCCGTGCAACAAGCGAACTCCGGGCACCCGGGCGCTCCCATGGGCATGGCGGAAATCGCCCAGGCCCTCTGGATCGGCAACCTGCGCCACAATCCCAAGGATCCCGCCTGGGCCAACCGCGACCGCTTCGTGCTGTCCAACGGCCACGGCTCGATGCTGATCTACGCGCTGCTGCACCTGACCGGCTACGACCTGCCGATCGAAGAACTGAAGAACTTCCGCCAACTGCATTCCAAGACGCCGGGCCACCCCGAAGTGGGCATCACGCCGGGCGTGGAAACCACCACCGGCCCGCTGGGCCAGGGCCTGGGCAACGCCGTCGGCATGGCGCTGGCCGAAGCGCTGCTGGCCGCCGAGTTCAACAAGCCCGGCCACACCATCGTCGATCACCACACCTACGCCTTCACCGGCGACGGCTGCCTGATGGAAGGCATCTCGCACGAAGTGTGCTCGCTGGCCGGCACGCTCAAGCTGTCCAAGCTGGTGGTGCTGTATGACGACAACGGCATCTCGATCGACGGCCACGTCGAGCACTGGTTCGCCGACGACACCGCCAAGCGCTTCGAGGGCTACGGCTGGAACGTCATCCGCGGCATCGACGGCCACGACGCCGCCGCGGTGGACGCCGCCATCAAGGCCGCCCGCGCGCAATCGGAAAAGCCCACGCTGATCGTGTGCCGCACCGTCATCGGCAAGGGTTCGCCCAACATGGCCGGCACCCACAACGTGCACGGCGCCCCGCTGGGCAAGGACGAGATCGCCGCCACCCGCGCCGCGCTGGGCTGGTCGGCCGAGCCGTTCCAGATCCCGCAGGACGTCTACGATGGCTGGGACGGCCGCAAGACCGGCGCCGCCGCGCAGGCGGAATGGCAGTCGGCGTTCGACGCCTACGCCGCCGAATTCCCGGCCGAGGCCGCCGAGTTCACCCGCCGCATGAAGGGCGAGCTGCCCGCCGGCTACGCCGACCAATTCAAGGCGTTCCTGAACGCCACGCTGGAAAAGGCCGAAACCGTCGCCACCCGCAAGGCTTCGCAGTTC
This sequence comes from Achromobacter ruhlandii, assembly GCF_002082135.1. NCBI lineage: Bacteria > Pseudomonadati > Pseudomonadota > Betaproteobacteria > Burkholderiales > Alcaligenaceae > Achromobacter > Achromobacter ruhlandii. The sequence goes on along the minus strand of NZ_CP017433.1, from coordinate 4,410,974 downwards.
GCGATCACGGCGCTGGCCGCCGCGCTGCCGGAAATGCTGGGCGGCTCGGCCGACCTGACCGGCTCCAATTTCACCGACTGGAAGGGCGTGGGCGCGGTGCGCGCCGGCGACAAGGGCATCCAGTTCGGCCGCCACATCAACTACGGCGTGCGCGAATTCGGCATGGCCGCCATCATGAACGGCGTGGCCCTGCATGGCGGCTACCTGCCGTTCGGCGGCACCTTCCTGACGTTCTCCGACTACTCGCGCAACGCCATCCGCATGGCCGCGCTGATGAAGCAGCGCGTGGTGCACGTGTTCACGCACGACTCCATCGGCCTGGGCGAAGACGGCCCGACCCACCAGTCGATCGAACACGCCGCCAGCCTGCGCCTGATCCCCAACCTGTCGCTCTGGCGTCCCTGCGACACGGCCGAAACCGCCGTGGCCTGGAACGCCGCCGTGACGCGCCCGGCCAGCATCGGCATGGACGTGCATGACGGCGGCCCGACGGCACTGTTGCTGTCGCGCCAGAACCTGCCGTTCGTGCAACGCGACGCCGCCACCGTGGACGCCATCGCCCGCGGCGGCTACGTGCTGCGCGACGCCGACGGCGCCCGCGCCGTGATCATCGCCACCGGTTCCGAAGTCGCCATCGCCCTGGACGCGCAAGCCCAGCTGGCCAAGGAAGGCATCGCGGTGCGCGTGGTGTCCATGCCGAGCACCGACGTGTTCGACAAGCAGGACGCCGCCTGGAAGCAATCGGTGCTGCCCAAGGGGCTGCCGCGCGTGGCCGTCGAGGCCGGCGTGACCGCCTTCTGGCACAAGTACGTGGGCCTGGAAGGCGCCGTGGTCGGCATCGACCGCTACGGCGAATCGGCCCCGGCGGGTGCGCTGTTCAAGTTCTTCGGGCTGACCGCCGACAAGGTGGCCGAGACCGTCAAGCAAGTTCTGTAAAAAAGGAGCCTAGTCATGACCATTCGCGTCGCCATCAACGGTTACGGTCGCATCGGCCGCAACATCCTGCGTGCCCACTATGAAGGTGGCAAGAAGCACGATATCGAAATCGTCGCCATCAACGACCTGGGCGATCCCAAGACCAACGCCCACCTGACCCGCTACGACACCGCCCACGGCAAGTTCCCGGGCACCGTCGAAGTCGACGGCGAGTACATGGTCGTCAACGGCGACAAGATCCGCGTGCTGGCCAACCGCAACCCGGCCGAACTGCCGTGGGGCGAGCTGAAGGTCGACGTGGTGCTGGAATGCACGGGCTTTTTCACCACCAAGGAAAAGGCCGGCGCGCACATCAAGGGCGGCGCCAAGAAGGTCATCATCTCGGCCCCGGGCGGCAAGGACGTTGACGCCACCGTCGTCTACGGCGTCAACCACGGCGTGCTGAAGTCGACCGACACCGTCATCTCGAACGCGTCGTGCACCACCAACTGCCTGGCCCCGCTGGTCAAGCCGCTGAACGACAAGCTGGGCCTGGAAAACGGCCTGATGACGACCGTCCACGCCTACACCAACGACCAGGTCCTGACCGACGTCTACCACGAAGACCTGCGCCGCGCCCGTTCGGCCACCATGAGCATGATCCCGACCAAGACCGGCGCCGCCGCCGCGGTCGGCCTGGTGCTGCCGGAACTGAACGGCAAGCTGGACGGCTACGCCATCCGCGTCCCGACCATCAACGTGTCGATCGTCGACCTGTCCTTCGTGGCCAAGCGCGACACGACCGTCGAGGAAGTGAACAGCATCCTGAAGGCCGCCTCGGAAGGCGAGCTCAAGGGCATCCTGGACTACAACACCGAACCCCTGGTCTCGGTGGACTACAACCACAACCCGGCCTCCAGCACCGTTGACGCGTCGCTGACCAAGGTCTCGGGCCGCCTGGTCAAGGTTTCGTCCTGGTACGACAACGAGTGGGGCTTCTCGAACCGCATGCTCGACACCACCGTCGCGCTGATGTCGGCCAAGTAAGCATCGCTGTCGAACCGAAGGGGACGAACAGGTTTTCCGCCACGGCGGAAAGCGGGTTCGTCCCCTTCGTTCGCCAACTCTAGGAGACGCAAAGCATTATGTCCAAGGTCAATACCCTGTCCGCGCTGGCCAAGGCCGGCGCCCTGTCCGGCAAGCGCGTGTTCATCCGCGCCGATCTGAACGTGCCGTTCGATGACGCCGGCCGCATTTCCGAAGACACCCGCATCCGCGCCTCGGTGCCCGGCATCCGCCTGGCGCTGGACGCTGGCGCCGCGGTGATGGTCACCTCGCACCTGGGCCGCCCGAAAGAGGGCGTGCTGACCGAGGCCGATTCGCTGGCCAAGGTCGGCCAGCGCCTGTCCGAACTGTTGGGCATGCCCGTGCCGCTGGTGCGGGACTGGGTCGACGGCGTCAAGGTCGAGCCGGGCCTGGTGGTGCTGCTGGAAAACTGCCGCGTCAACGTCGGCGAGAAGAAGGACGACGAGGCGCTGTCGCGCAAGATGGCGGCGCTGTGCGACGTCTACGTCAATGACGCCTTCGGCACGGCGCATCGCGCCGAGGCCACCACGCACGGCATCGCGCGCTTCGCGCCGGTGGCCTGCGCCGGTCCGCTGCTGGAGGCCGAGCTGGACGCGCTGGGCCGCGCGCTGCACGAGCCGAAGCGTCCGCTGGTGGCGATCGTTGGCGGCTCCAAGGTGTCGACCAAGCTGTCGATCCTGCAATCGCTGGCCGACAAGGTCGACCAGCTGGTGGTGGGCGGCGGCATCGCCAACACCTTCATGCTGGCCGCCGGGCTGCCGATCGGCAAGTCGCTGGCCGAGCCGGACCAGGTGGAGCAGGCGCGCGCCGTGATCGAGCTGATGAAGCAGCGCGGCGCGGATGTGCCGATCCCGGTGGACGTGGTGTGCGCCAAGGCGTTCGGCGCGGACGCCGAGGCCACCGTGAAGGCGGCCGATGAAGTCGCCGCCGACGACATGATCCTGGACATCGGCCCGCAGACCGCGCAGCAATTGGCCGAGATCCTCAAGCAGGCCGGCACCATCGTCTGGAACGGTCCGGTCGGCGTGTTCGAGTTCGACCAGTTCGCCAACGGCACCAAGGTGGTGGCGCAGGCGATCGCGGATTCCGAGGGCTTCTCGATCGCGGGCGGCGGCGACACGCTGGCCGCGATCGCCAAGTACGGCATCGGCGAGCAGGTCGGCTACATCTCGACTGGCGGCGGCGCGTTCCTGGAGTTCCTGGAAGGCAAGACCCTGCCGGCGGTGGCCGTGCTGCAAGAGCGGGCCAAGTAGTCTTTCCGCCCGCACGAGGAAAAGCCGCTCCTTTTGGAGCGGCTTTTTTCGTGGACCCGGGATCATACTGTCGGCCGTCGCCCGCGGGGACGCGGGTCGATGGGGCGTACGGATCGCCACGGCCACGAAATGCGGCCGCCGTGTTGCGCAGCGGCGCGGTCGGGTGGCGCTTATTCCATCTTCGCGCCCGACAGTTTCACGATGCCGGCGTAGCGATCGATCTCGGCGCGCATGAACGCGCCGAACTCGGCGGGCGTCTGGCCGGCGGGGACGATGGCGCCCATGGATTCCATGCGCTGGCGCATGGCGGGGTCGGCGGTGATGGCGTTGATGTCGCGGTTCAGGCGCGCGACGACGTCATCGGGCGTGCCGGCGGGGGCGACGATGCCGTACCAGGCCGAGGCATACATGTCGCTGACACCGGCTTCGGCGAAGGTGGGCACGTTCGGCAGGGCGGGCAGGCGCTGGCGCGAGGCGACCGCGAGGGCGCGCAGGGCGCCGGCCTGGACCTGGGCCAGCGAGCCGGTGTCGATCATCATGTCGACCTGGCCCGCGAGCAGGTCGGAGACCGCGGGGCCGCTGCCTTTGTAGGGAATGTGCAGGATGTCGACGCCGGTGCGGGCCTTGAACATGGCGCCGGCCAGGTGCTGCGACGATCCCACGCCACCCGAACCGTAGTTGAGCTTGCCGGGCGCGGCCTTGGCGGCGTCGACCAGCTGCCGCACGGACTGGTAGGGCGACTGCTTGGGCACTTCGAGGATGTTGGGGATCTCGGCGACGAAGGCCACCGGCGTGAAATCCTTGACCGGATCGAAACCCAGGCGCGCGTACAGGTGCGGGTTGGCGGCGTTGGTCGAACTGGTGGCGACCAGCAGGGTGTAGCCATCGGGTTTCTCGCGCACGAACGCGGCGGTGCCGATGTTGCCGCCGGCGCCGGCCTTGTTGTCGACGATGACGGTCTGGCCCAGGCGTTCGGTCAGGCGCTGGGCCAGCATCCGGCCCAAGGCGTCGGTGGCGCCCCCGGGAGGCCACGGCACCACCAGCTTGATGGGGCGTTCAGGGTAGGCCTGGGCGTGCGACAGGGCGGGAACGGCGGCGAACGCGGCCAGGGCGAGCGCGCTCGCGGCGCGGCGCAGGAAGGCGTGGGGCATGGAGTCTCCTGATGCGCGGTCCGGCGAGCGGCCGCGCTGTTGTCCGAGGGCCGCGCGGGCGGCTTCGGGGCGGCTGGGGGCCGCGTTTGTTGTGTCCAGCACTCTACGCAATCCCTTCCTTGATAAAAAGGGATAAATATTTAAGGAATTTCATTCCTTTTTGGAATGATGGTCCGAGTCCAGGCACGGCGGCACAGCGGCACCGTTTGATTTACCCGCGGTTTCAGGAACGTAGACTGGTGTAGGCTTGGCGCTCGTCCGCGCCGCGGTTTCCTTCCCCCTTTGTTCCTCTGCCCCGCAGTCCCATGAATCTACGATTTCTCCCTGGCCTGAACAATTTCCGGGGCATCACCCGGGAGTCCGCCGGCCGCGACATCGCCGCGGGCCTGAGCGTGGCCGCGGTGGCGCTGCCGGTGGGGCTGGCCTACGCCGCGATGATGGGCGTGCCGCCCGTGGCGGGGCTGTGGGCGGCCATCGCGGGCATGCTGGGGTACGCGCTGTTCGGGTCGTCGCGCACGCTGATCGTGGGGCCGGACACGGCCACCTGCACCCTGATCGCGGCCACCCTGACGGGCATGGCGCTGACCACGCCCGAAGACCGCCTGGCGGCGGCGACCAGCATCGCGCTGACGGTCGGGGCGGGCTGCCTGATTGCGCGGGTGCTGCGCCTGGGCGTGCTGGCCAACCTGCTGTCGCGGCCGGTGCTGATCGGCTACATGGCGGGCGTGGCGGTGACGCTGGCGCTGTCGCAACTGAGCGGCCTGACCGGCGTGGGGCTGCGCAACAGCGGGCTGGTGCATCCGTTCCTGGAGCTGTCGCGGCGCGTGTCGGAAATCCGCATTCCGACGTTGTGCCTGGGGCTGGCGTCGTGCCTGCTGCTGGTGGCGATCAAGCGCTGGCGGCCGACCTGGCCGGGGCCGATCATGCTGGTGGTGGGCGCCTGTCTGCTGTCGTGGCTGTTCGATTTTCCCAGCCTTGGCATCGCGGTGGTGGGCGAGGTGCCGGCGGGCCTACCGGCGCTGCGGCTGCCCGTGCGGCTCGACGGCGTGGACAACATCCTGCTGGGCGCGGCGGGCGTGCTGGTGGTGAGTTTTTCCAGCGGCATCGTGACCGCGCGCAGCTTCGCCGCGCGCACCGGCGAACACGTCGATCCGAACCGGGAACTGGTCGGCTTCGGCGCGGCCAACGTGGCGGCCGGACTGTTCCAGGGCTTCGTGGTGACGGGGGCCGATTCGCGCACGGCGGTGGGCCTGGCCGCGGGCGGCTCGTCGCCATTGGTGGGCGTGAGCGCGGCGGTGGCGCTGGCCGTCGTGGTGGGCCTGCTGAGCGCGCCGCTCTATTGGCTGCCGCAGGCGGTGCTGTCGGCGATCCTGCTGCTGGCGGCCGCCAGCCTGTTCGACGGCCAGGCCTTCATGCGGCTGGCGCGCATTTCACGCATCGAGCTGGCCTTCGGCATCCTGGCGGCCGTCGGCGTGGTGGGTTTCGGCGTGCTGCAGGGCGTGGCGGTGTCGGTCGGCGCCACGCTGCTGTACGCCATGTATGTTTCCGGCAACCCGCGCGATGCCCTGCTGGGCCGCCTGCCGGGCGAATCGGTGCTGGGCAAGATGCACCTGAACCCGCAGGCGCAGCCGGTGCCCGGCGCGGTGATCTGGCTGTTCGAATCGTCGGTGTGGTTCTTCAATGCGGATGCGTTCCGGCGCCGCGCGCGCGAGATCATCGAGCAGGCTGGCGACATCACCTGGTTCGTGCTTGACGCCGAGGCCATGACGCAGGCCGACGCCGACGCCATCGAAGCGTTGTACGAACTGCGGCGCGAGCTGCGCGACCGCGGCATGGTGCTGTTGGTGGCCGGCGGCCACGGGCAGTTCCGCATGGCGCTTGAGCGCTCGGGCCTGGCCGAGCGCATCGGCCGCGACAAGATCTTCCCTTCGCCCGAACAGGCGGTCGAGGCGATCGAGCGCTGGCGCCAGGGGCCGGCGCCGGCCACGCTGTCCTGAACGTTCTGGCGGGCGAGGTCGCCGCCGCGTTGGGCCGCCGCCCGCGCCGATCCGGGGGCGCTACCCGGCCTCGTCGCGCCACCGCGTGCGCCGTGGCGCGGCCTCAATCGATGATGTGATAGCCGCCGTCGATGTACAGCGTTTGCCCGGTCATGCGGCGGGCGGCGTCGGTGGCGAGCCAGGCGGTGGCTTCGCCGACGTCGTCGATGGAGACCAGGCTGCGCGCCGGCGCCTTGGCCTGGGCGCGGTCGAGCAGCGCGTCGAATTCGGCGATGCCCGAGGCCGCGCGGGTCTTGAGCGGCCCGGGTGAAATCGCATGCACGCGGATGCCCTGCGGGCCGAGTTCGGCCGCCAGGTAGCGGGTGGCCGATTCCAGCGCGGCCTTCACGGGACCCATCATGTTGTAGTGTTCGACCACCATCTGCGAGCCGTAGTAGCTCATGCAGAACAGCGCGCCCCCGCCGGGCATCAGCGGCTCTGCCAGCTTGGCCATGCGGATGAACGACCAGCACGACACATCCATGGCCGTCAGGAAGCCGGCGCGCGAGCAGTCCGTGACGCGGCCGTGCAGGTCGTCGCGCGGGGCGTAGGCGATGGAATGCAGCACGAAATCCAGGCCGCCCCATTCGGCGGCGATGCGCTCGAACACCGCCTCCAGCTCGCCCTCGCGCAGCAGGTCCAGCGGCATCAGCAGGGACGCGTCCACCTGGCGCGCCAGCGGCTCGACGTGCGGGCGGGCCTTGTCGTTCAGGTAGGTCACGGCCAGTTCCGCGCCCATGGCGCGGAACGCCTTGGCGCAGCCCCAGGCGATGGAGTCGGCGTTGGCGATGCCGGTGACCAGGCCGCGCTTGCCGGCAAGAGGGAGGGCGGCGCTCATCGTTGTTTCACCAGGGCCAGGGTGTGTTGGGCGATGATCAGCTCTTCATTGGTGCGCACCACGTACACGCCGATGCGGCTGTCGTCGCTGGAAATGCGCGGCCCGTGATGCGCGTTGCGGTCGGGGTCGAGCTTGATGCCGAGCCAGCCCCAATGCTCGCTGATGGCCTGGCGGATCTCGGCCGAGTTTTCGCCGACGCCGGCGGTGAAGACGATGGCGTCGATGCCGTTCATGGCGCAACCCAGGCCGATCATGCCTTCGGCCACGCGCCAGGCGAAGTACTTCAGCGCCAGCCTGGCCGACGGCGCGTCGCTGGCCAGCAGCTCGCGCATGTCGTTGCTGATGCCCGACAGGCCCTTCATGCCGCAGTCGTGGTACAGCACGTGCTCGATGTCGTCGTGCGACATGCCCTGTTCCATCATCCACAGCACCACGCCGGCATCCAGCCGGCCCGGCCGCGTGCCCATCGGCAGGCCTTCGAGCGCGGTGAAGCCCATGGTGCTGTCGACGCTCTTGCCCTGGTGCATGGCGCAGGCCGACACGCCCGAACCCAGGTGCGCCGCGATGATCCTGCCCATGGCGATCTCGGGCAGCGCCTGGCGCAGCCGCTGCGCGATGTATTCGTACGACAGGCCGTGAAAGCCATAGCGCCGCACGCCCTGCTGGTACAGATGCTCGGGCAGGGCGTAGCGGTCGGCCACGTCCGAATGGCTGCGGTGGAACGCGGTGTCGAAGCAGGCCACCTGGGGAATCCACGGGCGCCGCTCGCGGATCACGCGGATCGGCGCCAGGTTGTTGGGCTGGTGCAGCGGCGCCAGCGGCGTGAAGGTGTCCAGTTTGGCGAGGATGGCGTCATCGATCAGCACCGGCTCGGCCAGGTCGGGGCCGCCGTGCACCACGCGATGGCCCACCGCCAGCGGCGCGCCGCCCAGGTGACCGCTAAGCCAGGTGCCGACCACCTCCTGGCCGTTGGGCACATCGGGCGCGTGGCTGGGCGCGATGTCGCGTTCCACCAGCGTCTGGCCGGCGGCGTCGCGCACCCGCAGGCGCGGATGGCTGGTGCCGATGCCTTCGAGCTGGCCGCCCAGGCGCGGCGCCAGCGCCTGTTTGCCGTCGATGTCGTACAGGTAGAACTTGATGCTGGAACTGCCGGCGTTGATGACGAGAATGGTGTCGGACATGGAGTCGATCGCCTCTTGATGCAAGGGACAAGGCAGGGCCGGGGCCCCGCCGCTCATTCACGGCCTGTCGGCCGGCCCTAGGCCAGCGGACGCGCCTGCTGCGTGGCCAGGTGGTGCGCGTAGATCGCCGCCACCGCGCACGACGCCAGGCGCGAGCGCGGGCTGTCGGCGCGGCTGGTCAGGATGATGGGCACGCGCGCGCCCAGCACGATGCCGGCGGCCTCGGCGTTGGCCAGGAAGGTCAGGTTCTTGGCCAGCATGTTGCCGGCTTCCAGATCGGGCACCACCAGCACCTGGGCCACGCCCGCCACCAGCGAGCGGATGCCCTTGATGCGGGCGGCATCGGGGCTGATGGCGTTGTCCAGCGCCAACGGGCCGTCCAGCACGCCGCCGGCGATCTGGCCGCGGTCGGCCATCTTGCACAGCGCGGCGGCCTCGATGGTGCTGGGGATGCTGGGCGTGACCTGCTCGACCGCCGACAGGATCGCCACGCGCGGCTCGCCCAGGCCCAGGCCGTGGTGCAGGTCGATCACGTTGCGGATGATGTCGGCCTTGGTTTCCAGGTCCGGGAAGATATTGATGGCCGCGTCGGTGATGAACAGCGGCTCGGCGTAGGTCGGCACTTCCATGATGAACACATGGCTGATGCGGCGGCCGCTGCGCAGCCCGGTGGCGCGCGCCACCACTTCGTGCATCAGCTCGTCGGTGTGCAGGCTGCCCTTCATCAGCAGCGAGGCCTCGCCGCCGCGCACCAGCGCCACGGCGGTCTCGGCCGCGGCGTGGCTGTGCGGCGCATCGACGATGCGGGCATCGCCCAGATTCAGCCTGTACTGCGCGGCCGTGTCGCGGATCTTGTGTTCCGGGCCCACCAGGATGGGACGCAGCAGGCCCAGGTCACGCGCTTCCAGCGCGGCCGACAGCGACGGCTCGTCGCAGGGATGGGCGATAGCGCAGGCCGCGGGCGCCAGGGTCTGGGCGCGCGCGATTAGTTTGTCGTAGTGCGTGGAGGTGGGCAGGCTCATTCCGGTTTGGCCTTGGCGGTGGCGGGTTTGCGGACGCGCGCGGGCGCGGGCTTTCTGGCGGCCGTTTTTCCAGCCGCGGCAGCCTTGACGGCAGTCTGCGGCGTGGACTTGGCGGCGGCCAGGTTAGCGGCGGCGCGGCGGGGGGAAGTCGCGGGCGCCGCGTCCCCGGCCGAGGTCGCGGCAATGCGTTTGGCCGCGGCCGGCTTCCTGGCGGCAGGCTTGCCCCCGCTGGACGG
>NZ_CP017433.1:4295809-4401099 GCF_002082135.1 Achromobacter ruhlandii | reverse complement strand
TTCATCGCTGCCAGCGCCTCGCGGATGGCGGCCGGCGACGAGCCTTCCAGCAGCTTCGGCATCGTCTGCAGCACGGCGGCCGAGTCCAGCCGCATCATCATGGCCTGGTCGCGGGTGATGTCCTTGAATTCCTGCAGCGTCATGGCATTGCCGGCCTCGGCGCGCATCTTGCGGATCAGCGCGAAGCTGCGCTCGTCCAGGCCGCCCTCGGCGCCGGCCACGTACAGCAGCATGCGGATGGCGGCCACGCGCAGGCCGCCTTCCTGCAGCAGCGAGCGCAGTTCGGCGGCGCGCTCTTCCATGAAGCGGCGGTGTTCCGGCGACACGCCGGGGTGGCGGCGCGGCTGGCCGTCCTTGCCGCCCAGGCCGGCCAGGTCCTGCACCAGCGGCGAGCCATAGACGCTCATGAAGGTGCGCTCGTCGGCCGAATCGCGCAGTTCCTGGAAGATGTTCAGGCTGGTCTCGACCAGCTTCGAAAACATCTCCTGGGCCAGCAGGAACGGGTTGTCGGGCGATACGGGCTGCCGATGCTCCCGTACCTGCTCGGCCACCTGCGCGATCGGCGCGATCAGCGGATTGCGGTCGGACACCAGTTCATAAGGCAGGCGCAGCGGATGCAGGCGCTGGCTCCATTCGGCCGATTGCGGTGTCACCAGGGCGCGCACCCACGGCTGCACGAAGCTGCGGTACATGCCCAGGTTGATGTCGGAGATGCGGGCCACGGCGGCAAAGCGCAGGTCGTCGTCTTCCTTGCGCTCGACGATGGCGCGCACGTCGTCCATGCGGCGCTGCTCGAACGACAGCACGTAGTTGCCGTAGGCTAGGTCGGCGTTGGGCGTGTCCGGCGTCTTGTCGGTGATCTCGGCCTGGTAGATGCCGGGCGGCAGCACATCGATCATGTCGATGTTGGAGGTGAATTCCTGGTGTTCCTTGCGCGCCACGCTGCCGGACACGAAGATGCCCAGGTGGCCGATGCTCTCATGCACGGCATAGACGATGGTCTGGTCGTGCGCCAGCACCTCGGCGTCGTCCTGGTACAGGTCCGGGATCCAGCCCAGCGCCTGCGGCGGCGGGGTGATGTTGTCGCCCTTGGAGCAGAACACCACGATCGGCGAGCGGATGTTGCGCAGGTCGATGCGGATGCCGTCGGACGTGACCAGCCCGGCGGTCGACAGGCGGTTGCCGACGAACAGGTTGTCGACGATGTACTGGATTTCCGGCCCGTTCAGGAACACGTGGCCGCCCCACCATTTCTCGAAGCTGAGGTAACGGCCGGCCTCGGTGTCGACCTTGGAGTACAGGTTGTACTGCTTGGACCAGAGCGTGTTGGCGGGGTTGAGGTTCTCGAAGTTCTGCACCAGCCAGGCGCCGTCGAACTTGCCGTCGCCCAGGTCGCTGGTCAGGGCGGTGAGCCAGCTGCCGCCGAGCAGCCCGCCGGCGTAGCGCATCGGGTTCATGCCGCGCCAGCCGGCCCAGTAGGACAGCGGCGCGCCGGCGATGATGATGGGGCCGAACAGCTCGGGGCGCACGGCGGCGGTCATCATGATCTGCCAGCCGGCCTGGCAGTTGGCCACCACCACCGGCTTGCCCTCGGCGTCGGGGTGGCGCGCGATGATTTCTTCCAGGAAGTGGGCCTCGGCCTTCATCACGTCTTCGACGGTCTGGGTGGGCACGGGCTGCGGCAGGAAGGTGGCGAAGTAGCAGGGATGGCCGGCGCGCACCGCCACGCCGATCTCGCTTTCGGGTTTGAAGCCGCCGATGCCCGGTCCATGCCCGGCGCGCGGATCCACCACCAGGAAAGGGCGCTTGATCGGGTCGACCGCCACGCCTTCCGGCGGCTTGATGCGCAGCAGGCCGTAGTTGACCGGGCGCGGCAGTTCGCGGCCATCCAGCACCAGTTCGTACTCCATGCTGAGCACGTTGGGGGCCCGCTTGGCCATGTGGTCGTGGTACTGGTTGCCGCGCTGGCGCATGACGTCGGCGTACAGCACGCCGCGCTGCCAGGCGTCCACGGCATATTCATAGGCGGCCGTCCAGGGGTTGAAGGACGGGGCGGGGACGCGATCGTTGCCGGATCCGGCCATGGCGATCTCCTATAGGGGTAGCACCCGGCAGCGGGTGCTACCGGACCGGTTCCTCAAGTGGAACCAGCTGACTTGACCCCCCCATTACACCTGAATGGATGTTGCATCGCAACATGGGGACGGTTGATGCAGGTCAAATGCCCGGGACTCACTGTCCCTTGTTGTTTGCGGGATCCGCGCCGCGTCTCACGGCGCGTCGTGGCAGACGGCTTCGATGCGATTGCCGGAGGGGTCCGACAGGAAGGCGGCGTAGTAGTGGGGATGGTAGTGCGGGCGCAATCCCGGCGCGCCCTCGTCGCGCCCGCCGTGGGCCAGGCCGGCGGCATGGAACGCGTCGACGGCGGCGCGGCTGGCGGCCTTGAAGCACCAGTGGCGGCGCGCCGGCGCCGTCGGCGAGGCCGCCGCACCGGCCTGCACGCTCAGGTAGGTATGGCCGGCATCGCCGGCGCGGCAGCGTTCGCCGTAGCCCAGCGCGTCGGCGTGGTCATAGACCTTGACCGCGCCCAGGGCGGCCATGACGGCGTCGTAGAACGGCCGGGCGCTGTCGAGCCCGGCGACGCTGATGGAGACGTGATCCAGCAATTGCATGGCGGCTCCAAGGCGAGGTGTCAGGCGCGGGCGTCCGCGTTGTGTTCCAGCCATTTGCGGACCGAGGGCCGCTGCCACTGGGTCTGGACGTAGTCGCGCAGCGGATCGGGCAGGCCGTCCTGCCACAGGCGCCGCAGCGCCACCGCCAGATCCAGGTCGGCGATGCACCAGTCGTCGAACAGGGTGGCCTGGCCCGCGCCGATCAGGGCGCCGGCCACGTGGATCAGCTTGGCCGCGGCCGCATGGCCGGCGTCGGACAGCGGTTGGCCGGCATCGCCATAGAACACCGATTCGGTGGGCCGCTCCTGGCGCAGGGCGCCCAGGTCGCTGCGCAGCCAGGCCTGCAGTTGGCGGGCGCGGGCACGCTCGCGCGGCTCGGCCGGGTACAGCGCGGTACAGGCCGGCGCCGGATGCAGGTCTTCCAGGTACTCGGCGATGGCGGTGGATTCGGTCAGGTTGAAGTCACCGTGGGTCAGGGCCGGCACGCGCGCGGTCAAGGCGCGGCATTGGTACGGTTGCATGCGCTGTTCGCCCGCGTCCAGGTCGATCAGGCGCACCTCGAAGGGCAGTTGTTTCTCGGCCAGCGCCACATAGGCCGACATGGCGTAGGGGCTGAGGAACTGGGAATCTACGTACAGCGTAAACGGGGCGCCCAAGTGCATCTCCGGTCAGGCGGTTGGACAATGCCCCCACGCCGCGTCTTTGGCGCGGCCGCTCCTCGCGGGGAGCGTGTCATCGGGCGCCGTCATCCTGGGGCGGCTGGCGATGAAAATGGGGTGCGTAGCGCAAAGCGTAACGCAATTGAAATTTCGCGTGTCGCGCCGGCGCGTCAGTCGACGATGAACAGCCTGGCGCCGGTGGCGGTGGACGAGCGGTGCGGTTCGGCCTGGTCGGCCACCTGGTAGCTCATGCCCGGGGTCAGCACGAAGGTGCGGCCGTCTTCCAGCTCGGTGTGCAGCTCGCCTTCCAGGCAGAGCAGGATGTGACCCTTGCTGCACCAGTGGTCCGCCAGGTAGCCGGGCGTGTACTCGACCATGCGCACGCGCAGGTCGCCGAACTGGCGGGTGCGCCAGTAGGCCATGCCGGTGTCGCCGGGATGTTCGGTGGTTTCGACCTCGGACCAGTCGGTGGTGCCGAAGGGGATGTTGCTCATCTTCATGGTGTCTTGTTCCCTTGGGGGCGGCGCGCCCCAGCGCGCCGCGAAACGCTCGCCGGCGCGGCTCAGGCGGCCAGCTTCTTCTGCCAGAACATGGCGCGGCCGGTCTCCTCGTCCAGCGAATACCCTTCGTAGCCCAGCTTGCGATACAGGCCCTGGGCCACGGCGTTGCCTTCCAGCACTTCCAGCGTGATCTTGCAGCAGTCCAGCTGGCGGGCGCGGTCTTCCAGCGCGGCCAGCAGCTGCTTGCCCACGCCCTGGCCCTGGAACCGCGGCGACACGGCCAGGTCATGCAGGTTCACCAGCGGGCGGCAGGCGAAGGTCGAGAAGCCTTCCATATAGACGGCCACGCCCGCCACCGCGCCGTCGATCCGCGCCAGCAGGGCGCGCGCCGTCGGCCGCTTGGCCAGTTCCGCGATCAGGTTGCGCTGGGCGTGCTCGGGCAGCGGCGTGTTGCCGCCCATGGGGCCGTTGGCGTATTCGTTGAGCATGGCCAGCACCTGCTGGCCGTGTTCCGGGTTGTTGAAGTCGACGTCGATGATTTCCAGCACGATCGGTTCCTGTTCGTTGGCGATGCCTGCCCCGCCCGGCGGCGGACGCGGCAACCATCCATTATGCGCGAAGCCGCGCGACTGACGAAACGCATTGAAAAATCGCACCGCAACCCCTATCTTCTTTCCATTCAGGGCCGAATCCGGCGCGAGCCGCCTTTGGCTGCAACCCTTACCATGGGCTGGGAAATGGAGTTCAAGGACTACTACAGCATTCTTGGTGTGGAGCGCGGCGCCTCCGAAGACGAAATCCGGCGCTCCTATCGCAAGCTCGCCCGCAAATACCATCCCGACGTCAGCAAGGAAAGCGACGCCGAGGCGCGCATGCGCGACGTCAACGAAGCCTACGACGTGCTGCGCGACAAGGAAAAGCGCGAGGCCTATGACAATCTCGCGGCCGGCGTGTCGCCGGGCGGAGGGTTCCAGCCGCCGCCGGGCTGGGATGAGGGCTTCGAGTTCCACCGCGGCCCGGCGTCGGGCGAAGAGGCCCAGTTCAGCGAGTTCTTCTCGTCGCTGTTCGGCGGCCGCGGCCGCCGCGGGCCGGCCTCGGGGCACGAGCAGGAATTCCGCGCGCGCGGCGACGACCATCACGCCGCGATCGAGGTCGACCTGGAAGACGCGCTGAAAGGCGCCACCCGCGACATCAGCCTGCGCTCCATGCAGGTCGACGACCACGGTCGCCCGCAGATGCAGACCCGCACGCTCAGCGTGCGGATTCCGCCGGGCGTGCGCGAAGGCCAGTTCATCCGCCTGGCCGGGCAGGGCATGCCGGGTTACGGCGGCGGCGAGAACGGCGACCTCTACCTGGAGGTGCGCTTCAAGCCGCATCCCCGCTACCGCGCCGAAGGCCGCGACCTGTACATGACGCTGCCGGTGGCGCCCTGGGAAGCGGCGCTGGGCGCCAAGGTCAATGCGCCGACGCCGGGCGGCACGGTCGAGGTGTCGGTGCCCGCCGGGTCCGGCAACGGCCGCAAGCTGCGGCTGCGCGGCCGCGGCATCCCGGGCGATCCGCCCGGCGACCTGTACCTGGTGCTTGAACTGGCGTTGCCGCCGGCCGACACCGAAGCGGCCAAGGAGGCCTACCGCAAGATGCAGCAAGATCTGCCGTTCAACCCGCGGCGCCACCTGGGGGTCTGATCATGAAGAAAGTCGTCATCAGCAGCGCCACCGTGGTGGGCAAGTCACAACCGCTCAGCGCCGACGAACTGGCCCGCGCCTGCGGCGCCGAGGTCGAATGGGTCGCGCAATTGGTCGAGGTCGGCATTGTCGACGCCAGCGGTCAGCGCCCGGCCGAGTGGCGCTTCTACAGTGTCGACCTGCAGCGCGCGCTGCACGCGCGCCGCCTGGAGCGAGACTTCGGCGCCGGCCTGGACGCGGTTGCCCTGATCCTGGACCTGAGCCAGGAAGTGCGCCGCCTGAAAGCGCAACTGCGCGCGCTGGGCGCCGACGAATAGGGCACGCGCGGCGGTCGGGGACAGTGCTGGCCCCGGTGGGGCGGCCTGCGGCACAATGACCGCCAGGGCCGCGCCCCGGCCCCAGGAGACCGCCCATGCTGACCCTCTATCACGCGCCGCGCTCGCGCTCGTTCCGCATCCTCTGGCTGCTGGAAGAGCTGGGCGTGCCCTACGACACCGAGATGGTGTCGATCCGCCGCCGCGACGGTTCCGGCCACATCCCGCCCGATTACATCGACATCCACCCGCATGGCAAGGTGCCGGCGCTGGTGCACGATGGGGTGCCTGTGTTCGAGACCCCCGCCATCGCGCTCTACCTGACCGACCTGTATCCGCAGGCGGGCCTGGGCCCCGTGGTGGGCGATCCGCAGCGCGGCCCCTACCTGACCTGGCTGGCCTATTCCACCGGCGTGTTCGAGCCGGCCATGACGGAACGCGCCTTCAAGACGGCGCACCAGCAGGGCTCGATGGGATGGGGCTCGGCCGACGAGGTCGAGCAGGTCGTGACCCGCGTGCTGCAGTCGCGCGCGTATTTCCTGGGCGAGCATTTCAGCGCCGTCGACATCGTGCTGGGCGGCGCCCTGCAGTTCATGATGCAGGTGAAGCTGATCGCCGAGAATCCGGTGTTCTCGGCCTATGCCGAACGGCTGGCGGCGCGTCCGGCGATGCACCGCGCGCTGCAGCGCGACGGCGACATCGGCGAGGCCTGATCACGTCAGGCGCTGGCGCAGGTCCGCCTGCCATTGCAACGGGCGGCCCAGGAAGCGGGCGGGTTCCAGCAGCGCAAAGACGCCGTCCCGTTCCAGCGCCAGCGTCGGGAAGCCCGAGCCCCGAACCCGCGCGAGCCATTCGCGGCTCTGCGCGATGTGGCGCTCGGTGGCCGCGCCCTCGGTGGCGGCATAGGCGGCCTGGAAGGCCGCCTCGTCCAGCCCGATCTCCACCGCCAGGCGGCGCAGCTCGGCGGGATCGGCGATGCGCCGGCCTTCGATGTAATGGGCCTGCTGCAGCCGGTGCAGCAGGTCCAGGCCGCGGCCCGCCAGCGCCTGCGCGGCCAGGATGGCGGTGGTCGGCGGCGCCGAGTCGAACACCGCGCCGCTGTCGCGCAGCAGGCCGTCGAAATAGTCCGGGCCGAACACCTGGCCAGTGAGACTGGCGATGCGTTCGTCGTGCGGCATGACGTAACGGCGCAACGCCTCGGTGACGGGCTGGCGGTTGCCGCCGGTCATCATGCCGCCGCCATGGGCCTCGATCGTCAGGCCGCTGATGCCGCGGGCGGCCTGCACCAGCGGCGCGGCGCCATAGCACCAGCCGCAGAGCGGGTCGTAGATGTAATGCAGGATGGGGGAAGGGGTAGCCATGGCGCCATCGTAGAGGCGCCTGCGCGCCGGGCATAGCCCCGCGCGGTAGCCACAGTGTTGCGCCGGCCGGGCAGATGGTCCGCCCGGCCGAACCAGGGTCAGCCGGCGATCTGCACGCCGACCCAGAACAGGCCGGCCGCCAGCAGCATCGAGGCGGGCAGGGTCAGGATCCAGGCCAGCAGGATGTTGCGCACCGTGCCGCCCTGCAGGCCGCTCTTGTTGGCGATCATGGTGCCGGCCACGCCGGACGACAGCACGTGGGTGGTGGACACCGGCAGGCTGAAGACGTTGGCCAGGCCGATGGCGCCGACCGCGGTCAGCTGCGCCGACATGCCCTGGGCGTAGGTCATGCCCTGCTTGCCGATTTTTTCGCCCACCGTCAGCACCACGCGGCGCCAGCCGACCATGGTGCCGGCGCCCAGCGCCAGGGCCACCGCCACGATCACCCAGAAGGGCGCGTACTCGGTGGTGGCGGTCAGGTCGGCGCGCAGGCGTTGCAGGTCGGTGCGCTCGCGTGCCGGCAGGCCCTCGATGCGCGCCACCTTCTTGGCGGTGTCGTCCAGGCACAGCAGGTAGCGGCGCACATCGATGCGCTTGGCGGCGGGCAGGTCGGCGTAGTTGCTGACGCCGTGCAGGTCGGCCTGCAGCGCGTCGATGGTGGGCAGGGTCAATTCCGGATCGCAGCGGAAATTACGCGGCAGGTCCGAGGCGGAGCCGGCGCGCTTGAGCGCCAGGAAGTCGCCCAGCATGGCTTCGTTGCGCTGGTAGAACGCGCTCAGGTGGGTGGCGGCGTCGCGCGTGCGCTCGATCTGGTAGGTGGTGCTATTGGTGTCGAGCACGAAGTTGGCGGGCACGATGCCGATCAGCACCAGCATGATCAGGCCGATGCCTTTCTGGCCGTCGTTCGACCCGTGCACGAAGCTCACGCCCATGGCCGACAGCACCAGCACCAGGCGGTTCCAGAACGGAGGGTGCTTCTTGTTGTCGATGGCGCGGCGCTGCTCGGGCGTCTTGTGCATCTTCGACAGCGGCAGCCAGCGCTTGAGCGCCAGCAGCAGGCCGCCGGCCACCAGGAAGCCGGCCACCGGCGACACCACCAGGGAGGCGCCGATGTCGATCGCCTTGCCCCAGTTCACGCCATCGGCCAGCGGCAGGTCGGTGATCAGCGCATTGGCCAGGCCCACGCCCAGGATCGAGCCGATCAGCGTGTGCGAGCTGGAGGCGGGGATGCCGAAATACCAGGTGCCCAGGTTCCAGGCGATGGCCGCGGCCAGCATGGCGAACACCATGGCCAGCCCGCGTCCGGTATCGACGTTGATCAGCAGTTCCACCGGCAGCAGGTGGACGATGGCGTAGGCCACGCCCACGCCGCCCAGCAGCACGCCGAGGAAGTTGAAAATGCCGGAGAGCACCACCGCCAGGTGCGGGGGCATGGCCTTGGTGTAGATGACCGTCGCGACGGCGTTCGCCGTGTCGTGGAAGCCATTGATGAATTCGAAAGCCAGGACGAACGTCAGGGCCAGTGCAAGGCTGAGGCCAACCCAGAGGTCGAGGCCATGAAAGAGGGTGGACATGGAGGCGGGGGAGGTTCCGGCGGAGGCCCAGATTATTACAGATTTGTGACCTGTCCCCGGTTGCTTCAGGCAACTTTCGCCGTTCCCCGTGTCCGGCAAACCGACCGCCCGCCCCCGGCGGCCAGCGCCGCTGGCGCGGCAAGCTAGAACTTCTGGTACTGGAACTCGATTTCCAGCGGTTTGCCCAGGTTGGCCGAGGTGTCGGCCTGGATCATCATGACCGCCAGCAGTCCCAGGTAGAGCAGGCACAGCCACAGGGTTTTTCTCATCGCGCGGTGTCCTTGTTCGGGAATAGGGGAGCCGGGCTCACGGGCGAAAGACCTCGGCGATGCGCTGGTTGACCCGCAGCCAGCCCAGTTCGCCCAGGTGCTGCACGTCGCGCAGGGTGCCGATTTCGTAGGGCGCGTCGTACATGTTCATGCAGGCCATGGCGTAGCGCGCGCACAGCGCGTCGACCTGGCGCTGGATGGGGCCGAAGCGGTCCAGGTCCTTGAACACCAGCGGGTGCAGCGGCTGCATCACGAACAGCGCGTTGACACCGTGGTTGCGCAGCAGCCGCATCAGCGCCTCCAGCTCGCGCAATTCGTCCTTGCCGGTCAGCGGCCGCGGCAGGAAGGCGGTCTTGCCGCCGGCCGGCACCGCCTGCAGGTACTTATCGAAGAATTCGTCGCGCACGGCGTAGCGGTTGCGCGTCATCTGCGTCTGCTCGGCCTCCTGCGCCTCGCGCGCCAGGGCGTCCCAGTCGACCACCCGGGCCGCGGCCGTCGGGCCCTCGGCTTCCGCCTCGGGCGCGGGCGCCGCATGGGCCGGCGTCCACAGGTCGACCAGCCGCTGGCGGAACACATAGGCCTGTTCGGCCGCCATCGACCACGCCACCCGGGCGTCGCCCTTGTCGCGCAGCCAGCGCGCCAGTTGTTCGCGGCCTTCGGGCTGGCGCACCAGGCGCGGCAGCAGCGGGTTGGCGTGTTCGCGGAATTCATCCGGCCCCAGGCCGCCGTCGCCATCGAACCAGCCGGGCGACACCATGACCACGACGCGCGAGGCCGGTGACAGGTCATCCGCCAGCGCCGCCAGCACCAGTTGCATGCCGAGCGACTGGAAGCCCGAATGGCCGTAGGCCATGACCGGCATGCGCAGTTCGTCGGCCAGGAAGCGGTAGGGCACGAAGCGCAGATCGGTGCTGGTCAGCTCGGACGAGCCCAGCACCACCAGGCGGTCGCCGGTGCGCAGCGCCTGGCTCAGGCGCGACAGGTTGCGGGTCTGGTCCTGCAGGGTGTTGCCGAGGTTGTGGATATAGACGCCGGTGGCCGCGGCCGGCGCCGGGCCGGTGCGCAGCGCCAGCGTATGCCAGGCGCCCCAGCCCGCGGCCAGCGCGACCGCCAGGGCCAGCGCCGCCGCCAGCGCATGCTGCCCGAGGGTGCGTGTGAACATGAGAAACCAGGAAGGCGCGGCGCGCGGGTCGGGGTGGAAGAAGAGAATGTGAGCGGATGTTAGCCAGCCGCCATGAGCGCGACAAGCGCGCAAACCCGGGGATTCCCCTTTTTGCCACAGGCGCGGGGCCGGCCGCCGCCAGGCCGGCGGGCGGAGAATGCGATAGCATCCCTTGTCCGACTTCCTTTGCGTCCGTATCCCATGACCGCTCCCGCCCGCATCGCCCGCCGCCATCCCGACGAACTGATCATCGGCCTGGTGTCGATCTCCGACCGCGCCTCGGCCGGCGCCTACCAGGATCAGGGGCTGCCCGCCCTGCGTGAATGGCTGGACGGGGCGCTGGCCTCGCCCTGGCAGGCGGTGGACCGGCTGATCCCGGACGAGGCCACGCGCATTTCCGAGACGCTCATCGAGCTGGTCGACACCTGCGCCTGCGACCTGGTCCTGACCACCGGCGGCACCGGCCCGTCGCGGCGCGACGTGACGCCCGAGGCCACGCTGGCGGTGGGCACCAAGGAAATGCCGGGCTTCGGCGAGCAGATGCGCCAGATCAGCCTGCGCTTCGTGCCCACGGCGA
This sequence comes from Achromobacter ruhlandii, assembly GCF_002082135.1. Classification (NCBI taxonomy): domain Bacteria; kingdom Pseudomonadati; phylum Pseudomonadota; class Betaproteobacteria; order Burkholderiales; family Alcaligenaceae; genus Achromobacter; species Achromobacter ruhlandii. The sequence continues at coordinate 4,390,326 of NZ_CP017433.1, read as the reverse complement.
TCCTGTCGCGGCAGGTCGCCGTCATCCGCGAACGGCCGTCGCATGCCGCGCTGATCGTCAACCTGCCGGGCCAGCCCAAGGCGATCCGCGAGACTCTCGAAGGCCTGCGCGCCGACGACGGCTCGGTGCTGGTGCCGGGCATCTTCGCCGCCATTCCCTATTGCATCGACCTGATCGGCGGTCCGTATGCCGAGACCCGTCCCGAGGTCATCGCCGCTTTCCGCCCCAAGTCGGCGCGCCGGCCGCAACCGTCGCCGGACGCTGCGGTATAGTTGGCCGCCTCTTTCCATTGATTGCCAGAGAGTCCAGATATGAAGGTCCGCACCGCCTTGTCCCTTGCCACCGTCGTGCTCGCCGTGTCGGCTTGCGCCAACGTCAAAGACGTCCGCGACCGTGATCCGGTGTTCTACGGGTCGACCCAGCGCACGGCCGAGGACTACACCAACTGCGTGGCCGACGCCTGGAAAAGCCTGAACGTGAATTTCGAGCGCAAGCCGGTGCGCAATGGCTTCGAGCTGATCCAGTCGGACAGCCTGGGCGTCGAGGCGGTGCTGACCACCACCACCTGGAAGGGCAAGACCGAGGCCCGCCTGTCGACCCGTATTGCGCGGCGCGACCAGAGCCTGATCGAACCCGCCAACCTGTGTCTGCAACAGTGATGCCGCAACGCCGAGACATGCTGCGGCTGGGCCTGGCCGCGGCGGCTGTGTGCCTGGCCCTGCCGGCGCGCGCCAAGCAGGCGCCGGCCGCGCAGCCGGGCGGCTTCATCAGCCGCAAGCTCAATGCGCCGGTGCCGGGCGGCGTTGCCGTGCTGGCGCTGGGCGACGCCGCGACGGCGCCCGAGGTCACCTACCGCGACCGCCGCGTGCTGGTGGTGCGCGAGGATGGCAGGCAATGGATCGCCGTGGTCGGCATTCCGCTGGCGGTCAAGCCCGGCCAGCAGGAAATAGCCGTGCGCGATGGCGCGGGCACGCGCCAGCTGCCGTTCACCGTGCGCGCCAAGGAGTACGTGGCGCAACACATCACGCTGAAAAACCCGCGCCAGGTCAACCCCGATCCCGACGACATGAAGCGCATCGAGCGCGAAATGGCCGAACAGAGCGCCGCCAACCGCGCCTATCGCGCCGGCGTCACGCCCAGCAATCTGTTGCTGGACCGGCCCGTCAGCGGCGGCCGGCTGTCCAGCCCGTTCGGGCTGCGCCGCTTCTTCAACGGCGAAGAGCGCAATCCGCACTCCGGCCTGGATTTCGCGGTGCCGGCCGGCACGCCGATCAAGGCGCCGGCCGCGGGCGTGGTGTCGCTGGTGGGGGATTATTTCTTCAACGGCAAAACCGTGTTCCTGGACCATGGGCAGGGCTTCGTCAGCATGTTCTGCCACATGTCGGCGATCGACGTGAAGGTGGGCGACACGGTCGCCCGGGGCGGGGTAGTGGGCAAGGTTGGCGCCACGGGCCGGGCCACCGGTCCGCACCTGCACTGGAATGTCAGCCTGAACGATGCGCGGGTCGATCCCGCCATCTTCATCGGCGCGTTCAAACCCTGAGCGGGCACGGCCTTCAGGCGGGCGTGGCGGCCTGGGCCGGCTGCTGCAGCGCGATGCGGTGCAGGATGTACTGGTGCATGCGCTCGGCGTAGCGCATCTTTTCCAGCATGTCGTGCAACTGCACTTCCTGTTCGTCCAGGCAGTTGTCGTACTTGATCTTGGCTTCCGCGTAGGTCAGGCCGGTGTTGCGCAGGCTGTTGATGAACGCTTCACGCGATTGATGCAGCAGGCGCAGGCCTTCCTCCCCCTTGGCGAAGCGTCTTCGCGTCAGAGAAAGCTGGTCGGCCGCGTCTTTCAGTTCCTGTGTCAGATCCATCTTGCTGCGTCATGCGTGTTCCGCCGGGCCTGGCGCCGGAGGAGCGCCATTCTTTCACGAACCGGGGTCTTGCGCATTACTACGGCATGGCGCGCGCGAGTTTAAGCCCGCGAGGCGCCCGCCGTGGGGGGGGCGACAGGCCGGCGGGCGCCGGCCGTCGCCGATCAGCGGCGGTGCTGCGGGGGACGGCTCGGGGCGGGACCGCGTTCGTCCTTGTGGCGGAAGTTGATGCGGCCCTTGGTCAGGTCGTACGGCGACATTTCCAGGGTGACGCGGTCACCGGCCAGGATGCGGATGCGGTGCTTGCGGATGCGGCCGGAGGCGTAGGCGCCCACTTCGATGCCGTTGTCCAGGGTGACGCGGTAGCGGCTATCGGGCAGCACTTCGTCGACGATGCCGTCCAGTTCGATGAGTTCTTCTTTAGCCATTCTCTACTCCTTGATCAATACGCGCCGCCATGCCGTCGGCATGGCGCGCCACCCGGGGATGGCGAGCGCGTCGGACTCTGTTGGCCAGGTCCAGCGGTTGAACGTAAAACGTCCGGGCAAGCGCGGGTATGGGCCACGGCATCCCAAGTGGATGTCTGAAATGACGGATACTCGCGCCGCGAGGGCTGTGTGCGCGTGATGCGCAGCTTGGTCGCGGATCGGCGCTTGTGGCGCGTCGCCGGAAGAAGCGGGTTGGAGTGTCTGCTGCGATACCGGGCGACGCGGTTGCGCCACGGGGCAAGGGCAGGTTTCACCCAAGAAAACCGGTTGCAGCGTTGCAGGAATGCCGGGCGAAAGTCCGGCATGGCCCGCGACTGCGGGCAGGTACTCAGACTGCCACCGAAGGTTGGCACTCAATGTTGTGAACGAAGCCCGGTTTTTGCGGAAAAATCACGGACTTATGTTACTGCAAAGCGCAATGATTAGCCAGTTTTTATCTGCCGGGATGGCGTGATAGTTGCTATTGAACGACTGCGCGGCGGCGGATCCGGCCGTGGCAGTAGCGGCTGGCGCTTTCCCCGCGCCGGCGGGCGCGGGGCGGAGGGCATGGCGTCCCTTATTGCGCGGGGATGCGCGCCTGGTAGTCCTTCTCCCAACGCAGCAGCGCCGACCAGAACGGGCCCGGCTCGCGGCCCGCCAGGCGCGCGGACAGCACGCCCAGGTGCGCATGCCAGCCGCCCGCGACATCGATCATGTCGGCGCGCGAGGCCAGCTTGCGATGGGTCAGCACCAGGCGGGTGCCGTCGCCTTCCGGCGACAGCTCGAACGTCACCTCCGAAGGCTGGCCCTGCGAGCCCCCCCAGGTGAACGCCAGCAGCCGCGGCGGCTCGCAACGGGTGATGAGGCCATGGGTGGTGACACCGTTTTCATAGGGCTTGTAGGGCTCGGGCGTGGGCTCGGCCACGGACGACAGGTCGGCGTGCACGAAGCGCAGCGTGACGCCGCCGCCTTCGCGCAGCTCCATGTCGCCGCTTGCCAGCCATTGCCCGCGCTTGTCGGGTTCGGTCAGGAAGGCCCAGACCCGTTCCACGCTGGCGGGCAGGATGCGGGTAAAGCAAAGGGACGCGGGGCTGGTGACGACACCGTAATCACTCATGTTGGCTCTCCGGGGAGGCGGTCGGGGGCGCATGGGCGGCCAGCGCGGCTTCAAGCGCATCCAGCCGGCCCGACCAGAAATGTTCATAGAAGCGCAGCCATTGCATGGCTTCGGCCATCGGGGCCGGATTCAGGCTGCACACGTGGCTGCGGCCGTTGACGGTCCGCCGCAGCAGGCCGGCCCGTTCCAGCGCCTGCACGTGCTTGGAGGCGCCGGCGAAACTCATGCGCAGGGGCGCGGCCAGTTCACCGATGGTCCGGTCTCCGCCGGCCAGGCGCTGCAGCATGTCGCGGCGCGTGGGATCGGCCAGCGCGCGAAAGACGGCATCCAGGGACGGGGGAGGCAATGATTCAACCATAAGGTTGAATATATCCCGCCTTGCCATTTCAATTCAACTGTCTGGTTGAATTTCTGTGTAACCGTTCAGGTGACCGCGTGCGGCAGGGACGTTTCGGCGCCTTCGAACGCATCCGGGTATTGCGGCAGGGTGTCGGTGATGTCGAACCAGGGCGCCTTGTTCGCCACATGACAGTGCGCGCCTGGCTTGATGCCGGGGTCATCGTCCAGGGCGCCCAGCGGCAGGCCGTAGATGTCGGGCGTCTGGTCGAAGCGGCTGAGCAGCGGCGTGCCGCAGGCCTCGCAGAAGCCCCGGTAGTTGCCCGGCGACGAGCAATACCAGGTGACGTGGCTTTCCCCCTTGGTCCAGGCGAAGTCGCTGGCCTGCACGGTGGCGCGGCTGCGGAACGCGGCGCCATGCGACTTGCGGCACATGGCGCAATGGCAATTGAGCGCGTCGGTGAGCGGGCCGGTGATCTGGTAGGCAACACGGCCGCAAAGGCAGGAACCGTTGAGCATGATGACCGCCTGTCGAAAGGGGGGATTGTTTGAATATACCCGCCACCCGCGACGGTGGCGCGGCCTTATGTGACGGATGTCTTTCAGTCGGTTGCCATGGCCCCTATTTTCCGCCAAATGATTCGATTCCCGGGTCATCGCGCTGTCATGCCGTCAAACAGAATGCGCGAATGAACCATTCCAAGGGGATTCAACGATGACCTACGCCATCGAAGTACAGGGGCTGAGCAAGTCCTTCCATCCCGGCGCCCGGGCGCTGGATAACGTCGACCTGCGCGTGGCCGACGGCGAGATGGTGGCGCTGCTGGGCGCCTCGGGCTCCGGCAAGTCCACCCTGCTGCGCCACTTGGCCGGCTTCGTGGTCGGCGATGCCGGGCAGGGCAGCGTCACGGTCAACGGCCAGTTGATCCAGCGCCATGGCCGCCTGTCGCGGAATGTGCGCGCGGCCCGCGCCGGCATCGGCTTCGTGTTCCAGCAATTCAACCTGGTGGGCCGCCTGCCGGTCATCACCAACGTGCTGACCGGCCTGCTGCCGAGGGTGCCGATGTGGCGCAGCCTGACGCGCGTGTTCCTGCGGGCCGAAGTGCGCCAGGGGCTCGACGCGCTTGCCCAGGTTGGTATAGACGACTACGCATTTCAGCGCGCCTCGACGCTGTCCGGCGGCCAGCAGCAGCGCGCCGCCATCGCCCGCACGCTGGTGCAGAACGCCCGCGTGATCCTGGCCGATGAACCGATCGCCTCGCTTGATCCGGAATCCTCGCGCCGCGTGATGGACACGCTGGCGCACATCAACCGCAGCCGCAAGGTGGCCGTGGTGGTCTCGCTGCACCAGGTTGACGTGGCGTTGCGCTACTGCCCGCGCGTGGTGGCGCTGCGCCACGGCAAGGTGGTCTACGACGGCCCCTCGGCCGAGCTGACGCCGGCCATGCTGCGCGACCTGTACGGCTCGGAACTGAGCGAACTGCTTCCCGAATACGCGCCGCAAGCCCAGCCCCTGCCGTGCCTGGCGCCGCTTTCCCAACAGGCCTGCGCGGCCTGACCCCGCCCGTTCCCTACCCGGAGCTTTCCATGCTACGCAGAACCTTTGTTGCCCTGATCGCCGCTGCCGCCTTGTCCACGCAAGTCCATGCGCAAGACGCCAAGACGCTGAACTTCGGCATCATCTCGACGGAATCGTCGACCAACCTGAAGTCGGTCTGGCAGCCCGTCATCGACGACCTGAGCCGCGCCATCGGCGTGCCGGTCAAACCGTTCTTCGCTTCGGACTACGCCGGCATCATCGAAGGCATGCGCTTCAACAAGGTGCAGCTGGCCTGGTACGGCAACAAGTCGGCCATCGAGGCGGTGGACCGCGCCAGCGGCGAAGTGTTCGCGTCCGTCATCGACAAGGATGGCAACCCGGGCTACTGGTCGCTGCTGATCGTCAACAAGGACAGCGACATCAAGTCCCTGGACGACCTGCTCAAGCGCCGCGGCCAGCTGACCTACGGCGCCGGCGACCCCAACTCGACCTCGGGCACCGCCGTGCCGGGCTACTACCTGTGGGCCGCCAACAAGATCGAACCCAAGACCTTCTTCAAGGCCGTGCGCGTCAGCAACCACGAAACCAATCTGCTGTCGGTCATCAACAAGCAGGTCGACGTGGCCGTCAACAACACCGAGGCGCTGGAGCGCTATCGCCTGAGCACCGGCAAGGACGCCAACGACAGCGTGCGCATCCTGTGGAAGTCGCCGCTGATCCCGGCCGACCCGCTGGTCATGCGCACCGATCTGCCGGCCGACATGAAGGCCAAGATCCGCGACTTCTTCGTCAACTACGGCAAGGGCAAGGACGCCGCGCGCGAAATGGCCAACCTGAAGGCGCTGACCTATCAGGGCTTCCGCGCCTCGGACAACCAGCAACTGGTGCCGATCCGCCAGATCGAACTGGCGCGTGAAAAGGCCAAGATCGAGGCCGATGCCACCATCGGCCAGGCCGAGAAGCAGAAGCAGTTGGCGGACCTGGACGCCAAGCTGGCCAGCCTGGGCCAGCCGACCGCCAAGCAGTAACGATGCCACGCGGCGCTGGCGCTTGCCCCTCAAGCGCCGGCGCCGCGTCCATCCGATTTTTCTATTCCGGAATCCCCATGACCCTGGCCGTGCCTTCTTCCCGTTCCCCCGCCGCCCCGCGCTCGTCGCTGCCGGTCCTGCTCGTATGGGCCTTTGTACTGGCGCTGCTGGTCATGTCGTGGCGTGGCGCCGACATGCGGCCGCTGGACCTGCTGCGGGACTCGGGCAACATGGCCCAGTTCGCCGCCGACTTCTTTCCGCCCAATTTCCGCGACTGGCGCATGTATCTGGACGAGATGATCGTGACGGTGCAGATCGCCGTGTGGGGCACGTTCCTGGCGATCGTGGTGGCGGTGCCGCTGGGGTTGCTGTGCTCGTCGAACATGGTGCCGGCCTGGGTCTACCAGCCGATGCGGCGCCTGATGGACGCCTGCCGCGCCATCAATGAAATGGTGTTCGCGATGTTGTTCATCGTGGCGGTGGGCCTGGGGCCCTTCGCCGGCGTGCTGGCGCTGTGGGTGCACACCACCGGCGTGCTGGCCAAGCTGTTCTCCGAGGCGGTCGAGGCCATCGACCCGCGCCCGGTGGAAGGCGTGCGCGCCACCGGCGCGAATGCGCTCGAAGAGATCGTCTACGGCGTGATCCCGCAGGTGCTGCCGCTGTGGATCTCGTACTCGCTGTACCGCTTCGAGTCGAACGTGCGCTCGGCCTCGGTGGTGGGCATCGTCGGCGCCGGCGGCATCGGCACCGTGCTGTGGGAAATCACCCGCAGCTTCCGCTACGCCGAGACCTGCGCGGTGATGATCATCATCGTCGGCTTCGTGGTGGTGATCGACATGGCCTCGGCCCGCATCCGCCGCGCGCTGATCTGAGCCCGGGGCGCGCCGAGGCGCGCCCCGCATTTCAACCGGCCGGCGTCAGCGCCAGGAAGGCCGGCAGGGCCAGCAGGCCCGCCAGCCGGGCGGCGGCGATGTCGGCCGGCGTCAGCGCCGCGCGCGGCATCAGGAAGTTGACGGTGCCCAGGCAGGCGCCGTCGAACACCACCGGCACGTTGATCACCGATTGCAGGCCGAGCGCCTGGATCGCGTCATGGTCGTCGAAGAATTCGCGGATCGCGTCGACGCCCTCGCCGATGAAGACCTGGCGTTCGAGCAGCACGTGGCGGCCCCAGGCCGTGCCGCGCTTGTCCTTGCTGCCGCCGGGCGGATAGGCGGCGGGGTTCGAACTGTACAGCCGCACCACCCGCATGCGTTCGGCGTCATGGCGGTTGATGGTGCACAGCGTGTGCGCCAGCGTGGCGTGGGCATGCGCGTCGAGCGCGGCGAAAGCGGCCGGGGCCGAGGCCCCGTCATAGGCCAGCGCCAGGCGTTCGAGGGGGTCGGACGTGAGGCTCATTCGGCGGTGATTCCCAGTTCCTTGATCAGCTTGCCGTACTTGTCGGCGTCGCGCGCCAGCACCTGGCCGAACTGCTCCGGGGTGGTGTCCAGCAGCAGCACGCCCATGTCGCCCATCTTCTTGACGACGTCGGGCCGCTTGAGGATCTTGTTGATCTCCTGGTTCAGGCGCGTGGTCAGTTCGGGCGGCATGCCGGCCGGGCCGAAGGCGCCGTACCAGACCGACAGTTCATAGCCAGGCATGGTCTCGGCCACGGTCGGCACCTCGGGCAGCAGCGGCGAACGCTGTTCCTCGGTGACGGCCAGCAGCTTGAGCTTGCCGGTCTGCACGTGCGGCAGGGTCTGGGTGCCGGCGCTGAACAGCACCTGGGTGCGGCCGGCCACCGTATCCAGCACAGCCGGCGCGCCGCCGCGGTAGGGGATGTGCATCATCTTCACGCCGGCGGCCTTCTCGAACAGCGCGGCGCTCAGGTGGTTGGTCGAACCCTGGCCGGCCGAGGCGTAGGCCACCTTGTCAGGATTGGCCTTGACGTAGTCGATGAACTCCTTGACGTTGCTGGCCGGCACCGAGGGATGCACCACCATCGTATTGGTGACCAGCGCCAGTTCGGCGATGGGCGTGAAGTCCTTGACGCCGTCGAACGGCATGTTGCCGTAGAGCGCCTGGTTCATGGTGTGGGTGCTCATCGAGCCGACCAGCAGCGTATAGCCGTCGGGCTTGGCGCGCGCGACGAAGGTGCTGCCGATGTTGCCCGAGGCGCCCGAGCGGTTCTCGACGATGACGGGCTGGCCCAGCGACTGCGTCAGGCCTTCGGACAGCACGCGCGCCAGGATGTCGGTGGAGCCGCCGGCGGCCCACGGCACGATCAGCGTGATCGGCTTTTCGGGCCAGGCGGCGTGCGCCAGCGCGGGCGCGGCGCAGGCCAGGGTGAGGGCGCAGGCGCGCAACAGTCGTCGGATGGTCTTCATGGTGTTTACCCCTTGTGATGTGGCCGGTCTGTGCGCCGGCTGGATGGAAAAATGGTTCATCGGCCGACCGCGTAGCCCTGCATGCCGCGCGGGTTGGCGGCGGCGCGCAGCAGCAGGCCGCCGCCGGCCGCCGGTTCGCGGGTGCAGGCGCTGATGCGGCCTTCGGACCAGTCGGGGCCGACGCGCACGTCGTGGCCGGCCTCGCGCAGCGCCTGCCGCGTGGCTTCGGGCAGGCGGCCTTCGACGGTCAGGCGGTTCAGCGTCAGCGAACGCGGCCAGAACGAGCCCGGGAAATGGTCGATGTGCCAGGACGGCGCGTCGATCGCCGCCTGCAGGTTCAGGCCCATGGCGTGGCGCAGGAAGAAGGACACGGTCCACTGGTCCTGCTGGTCGCCGCCGGGCGTGCCGAAGGCCATGTAGGGCAGGCCGTCGCGCAGCGCCAGGCCGGGCGACAGCGTGGTGCAGGGCCGCTTGCCGGGTTGCAGCTGGCCGGGCACGCCCTCGTCCAGCCAGGTCATCTGCAATCGCGTGGTGAGCGGGAAGCCCAGCGCCGACACCACCGGGCTGGACGACAGCCAGCCGCCGGACGGCGTGGCCGCGACCATGTTGCCGTCGCGGTCGATGACGTCGATCTGGCAGGTGTCGCCGACGAAGATCTCGCGCGCGGCCCATTCCGCCACCGGCGGCAGCGCCGCGAAGGTCGGCTCGCCCACGCCGAAGCGGGTATCGGACGCGGCCAGGGTGCGGGCGGCGGCTTCCAGGTCGGGCAGGCGCGGCGCGCGGCCCCCGGGGGAGCCGGGCTGCAGCGTGGTGGCGGCGCGCGGGCCGATGGCGGCGGCGCGCGCGCGGGCGTAGTCGTCGCTCAACAGCGCGGCCAACGGCACGTCGACGAAATCGGGATCGCCGTACCAGGTGGCGCGGTCGGCGAAGGCCAGCTTGGCGGCCTCGGCGATGCGGTGCACGAATTGCGGCGAGGCCGGGTCCAGTCCGTCCATTTGCAGGTGGCGCAGCAGCGCCAGCTGCTGCAGGTGCACCGGGCCTTGGGACCAGACGCCGCATTTGGCCACCGTGTAGCGGCCGTATTGCAGCGTGACCGGATCGTCGTAGCGGGCGCGCCAGTCGGCCAGGTCGGCCTTGCGCAGCAGGCCGCGATTGCGCTGGCCGGTGGTGTCGCGCACCGCTTCATGGGTGTAGTAGGCGTCGATCGCGTCGGCGACGAAGCCGCGATACCAGATGGCCAGCGCGGCGTCGATGCGGCCGGCGCGGTCGGTCGCCGCCGCGTGCGCTTCGTCGAGGATGCGGGTGTAGGTGGCGGCGATGGCCGGCGTGCGCAGCAGCGCGCCGGGCGCGGGCACCTTGCCGTCGGGCAGCCAGACGGCGGCCGAGCTGGTCCATTCTTCGCGGAACAGGGCCTGCACCGCCAGGATGGCCTGCGAGATGCGCGGCACCAGCGGGAAGCCGTTGCGGGCGTAGTCGATGGCCGGGCGCAGCACGTCGGCCAGTTCCCAGGTGCCGTAGTCGCGCAGCATCGTCAACCAGGCGCCGAAAGCGCCGGGCACGGTGGCGGGCAGCAGGCCGATGCCGGGCACCAGGTCCACGCCGAGTCCGCGGAAGTAGGCCGGCGTTGCCAGCGCCGGCGCGGGCCCCTGGCCGCACAGCGCGCGCATGCGGCCTTCGCGTTCGCTCCACAGCAGGATCGGCACTTCGCCGCCGGGGCCGTTCAGGTGCGGCTCGACGATCTGCAGCGTGAAGCCGCCGGCCACCGCGGCGTCGAAGGCGTTGCCGCCGCGCTCCAGCACGCCCATGGCGACCTGCGACGCCAGCCAGTGGGTGGATGAGGCGACGCCGAAAGTGCCGCGGATTTCGGGGCGGGTGGTGAAGTCGGACATGGGCGGTCGGGCGGGATGAGGATACGGCGCAGTATAGGATCGTGAAATAACTGATGTGTCCATTGTTGGCATAATTGAATAACCAATCAGTTATGAGTAGACCGCCTTGACCTGGGACGCCGCCCGACTCGCCAACCGCCTGCGCCACCGCCATCTGGTGTTGCTGGCGAATATCGCCAAGCACGGCACGCTGACCCGCGTGGCGGCCGCCACCGGCATCAGCCAGCCCGCCGCCACCAAGGCGCTGGCCGAGCTCGAGGACATCTTCGGCGCGCCGCTATTCCTGCGCACCGGGCGCGGCATGCAGCCCACGCCGCTGGGGGAACTGGCGCTGGTGCGGGCCCGTCGCATGCAGGGCGACCTGGACCTGTGGGCGCGCGAGGTCGAGGCGCTGCACGACGGCCGCGCGGCGCATCTGCATGTCGGTGTGGTGCCGTACGTGTCGAGCGCGCTGCTGACCGCCGCCATCGGCCGGCTGCACCAGCGCCACGGCGTGACCCTGACGCTGCACCGCGCCACCACCGACCACCTGGTGCCGATGCTGCGGCGGCACGAGCTCGATTGCATCATCAGCCGGGCGACCTCGACCCTGGCGCAGGATGACCTGACCCATCGCGTGCTGTACCGCCAGCGGCCGCGCCTGATCGCGCACAGCCGATTGGCGCAGCGCCTGGCGCGGCGCGAGGCGGATTGGCCGGCGGTGGCGCGGATGGATTGGGTGCTGCCGGCGGTCAACACGCCGACGCGCCAGCTGATCGTCGAACACTTCATCCGCGCCGGCCTGCGTTCGCCGGCGCCGGTGCTGGAAGCCTATTCCACCGATGTGATCGAGGGCATGCTGAGCGCCAACCCCGCGCTGATGTCGGTGGTGCCCGAGGACATCGCGCGCGAGCTGTGCCAGCGCGGCAAGCTGGGCATGGTGCCGTGGGACTTCGGCTGGGAGTTGCCGCCGATCAACCTGATCCGCCGCCGGCGCGAGCAGGCGCTGGCGGCCGAGGAGTGTTTTTCCGACATCCTGCTGGAGCTGTGCGCCGACCTGGGGCCGGACGCTCGACCGCGGGAGTGAGGCGCCCGGCCGGCGCGGCCGTGGCTCCGCGGCGGCCGTTTCGCGGTGATGCCGGCGCGGGCTACGCGATCAGCCGGCCGCGGGCGATATCCAGCAGTTCGGCGGTGGCGGCTTCCGGCGCGCCGTTGTTGCCGACACGCTGCAGGCGGCAGCCCTCGGGGACGGGGAAGTCCTGCGCGGCGCGTTGCAGGCGCAGGGCGATCTGTTCGGGCGTTTCGCGGCCGCGCGCCGCCAGCCGCCGCGCCAGTTGCGCGGGGTCGACCGTGATCTCGACCGCGGTCAGCGCCGGATAGCGCCGGTGCGCCTCGGCCAGGTGCGCGCGCGAACCATTGATGATGACGGCCGCGCCGCCCTCCAGCCAGGTGTCGATCTCGATGCCGATGCCGTAGCGCAGGCCATGGCTGGCCCAGTGCAGGGCGAAACAGCCCAGTGCCGCGCGGCGCGCGAATTCCTCGGCGCTCAGGCACAGTGCGTCTTCGGTGGCGCCGCTGTCGCGCGTGATGTAGCGGTGCGCCACCAGCACCGGTTCGTTGTCGCGCAGCCCGGCGCGCAGCCGCCGCAGCAGGGTGTCCTTGCCGCTGCCGGAGGCGCCCATCAGGTAGACCAGGCGTTCGCCGCTGGCGGGAACGGGCGGGTTCATGCCGTCGCCGGTCCTTGCAGGTAGGCCGCGCCCGCCGCGTCGACGTGGCCGCCATCGAAGGGATAGTGGCGCGCGACGATGAAGTCGGCGCCCGCTTGTGGCTGGACATAGACGCTGACGCCGGGCACCGCCATGGGCTGGCCGCGCAGCGGATCGGCGAACGCCGCGATGCCGGCCCGCGCCTGCTCCAGCGCGGCGCCGTCGAGCTTGCCGGTCAGCGTGATGTGGAAGGTGAAGGTGTCGAACACATAGGGGTAGCCCCAGCGCGCCAGCATGGCTTGCTGTTCGGACGACAGCGCGTGCGCCTGGCGCCGGGCCAGTTCGTCGGCGGTGGCGGGCGCGCGCAGGTCGTCCAGGCCGCGCACGGCGGCGGCGGCCAGGGCGTTGATGCGGGCGCGGCCCTCCGCGTCGGTGGCTGCGATGCGCCAGGCCAGGAAGCCGCGCAGCGGCTCGCATTCGAGCTGGATGGCGAAGGCGCTGTCGCCGGCGGCGAGTCGGCGCGCGGCGGCGTCGACGTCCCGCGGCGTGGCGCCGGCGCGCAGACGGAACGGCGGCTTCAGCGTGGCGTGCAGGCCGTAATGGCGCGGCGCCTCGGTCCAGTCGCGCGCGGCCTCCGGCTGGCCGGGCAGCGGCGGCAGGGCCGCGCCGGTGTCGGCGCAGCGGCCCAGCCAGCGGCTGCCGAGTTCACGCCAGGGGCCGGTGGGGGCCAGGTACAGCGCGTAGCGGTGGGCCGACGGCATGATCAGGCCGCCATGCGCTGGCTGCGGTCGTCACCGAAGGCGCGGGTGGCGTAGCGCAGTTCGCCGCCGACGATGGCGGCGCAGACGCGCGGCAGGCCGGGCACCTGGTCATCGACCACGATGGCGTCGGCGATCAGTCCGGGCGCCAGCGCGCCGCGATCCTGCAGGCCGGCGGCGCGGGCCGGGTTCAGCGACACCAGGTTCCAGGCTTGTTCCAGCGGCAGCACGCCGTCGTTGGCCAGACGCAGCACGGCGGCCAGCGGCGCGGGATAGTAGTAGTCGGAGGTCAGGATGTCGCACAGGCCGGCGCGGATCATTTCAGTGGCGCTGGGGGCGTTGGTGTGGCTGCCGCCGCGCACCACGTTGGGCGCGCCGAAGACGACCGAGTTGCCCAGGTCGCGGGCCACGCTGGCGGCGTCGCGCGTCAGCGGGAACTCCGCCACGCCGCAACCGAGCTGGTGGTAATAGCGGCGGGTGGCGGCGTCGGGGTCGTCGTGCGAGGCGACCCGCAGTCCGGCGGCCTGCGCGCTGGCGGTCAGCTCGCGCATGGCGTCGGCCACGGAGTCGGCCGCGCCCATGGCCCGGCGGATGCGTTCCTGAAAGGTGTCCAGGTCGCATTCGGCGCGGTCGGCGTACTGCAGCAGCTTGCGGTCGTCGCCCAGGCGGCGCGCCATGCTGGGCAGGTGGTCGTTGAGCGCCAGGAAGCGTACGCGGCCGTCGCGGATCCATTGCTGCGCGGTCTCGACCCCGCCCACGTGGTGGGTCTCGAACCGCAGGTGTACATAGTGGCGCGCGCCCATGATGGGTCCCATGCGCTCGAGCGCCGCGAACATGCGTTCGGCGTAGGCCTCGCCGCGCAGGCCGCCTTCCCAGGACAGGGTGACGCCGTGGAATTCGGTGGTGATGCCGTTGGCCAGCAGTTGGCGGTCAACGTCGAACAGGGCGCCGTCGTAGGGGAACGTGACGCTGGGGCGCGGCATGATGGCGCGTTCGAAGGCGTCGCCATGCAGGTCGACGATGCCGGGCAGCACCAGCAGATTGCCGGCGTCGAACCAGGCCGCGCCGCGCGCGGCCGCGTTGCTGGCGTCGTCGATCAGTCCTCCATGGAATCGCAGGCTGGCGTGTTCGATGCCGCGCGGGGTCAGGATACGTTGGCCTGTGACACCGGCCAGGGGCGAGGGGGCGTGTGCTGGGTTCATGAATGGAAAGTTAGCGGCGTAGCATTACAACCAGATGTCTAGATGAGTGGAATCGCAGGTCGGCGCAAGCGGCCGCGCGCGGCCGCCGCGCATCGTCCTCAACTATCGTCGGCCACCATGAGCTGGACCAGGTCGCCGACGAAACGGGTGATGCTGTATTGCAACGGCGCGCCGGCCTGGTCCACATTCAGGGCTTCCACCTGCAGGATCGGGCGCGTCTTGGGCTGACCCAGGATGCGCGCCACTTCCGGCGACGGCAGGGTGGCGGTGATGCGCGACCATTTGCGGGTGTAGTCGCCGATGTCATAGTGGGCGTAGACCTTCGAGACCGAGCGCAGCGCGTTCAGGCGCTCGATGAAGTCGGGGAAGCGCTTTTCATCGAAGTAGTGCTCGGAGGTGCTGATGGGGCGGTTCTCGGCCTTGCCCACCATCTGCACCCGCAGCAGCGGGGCATTGCGCGCCAGGCCCAGGTGTTTGGCGATGTCGGCGGCGCGCAGCGTCTGGCTGCCCAGGGCTTCGAGGTGCCCCAGCATGCCCTGGCTGCGCAGGTTCTCGGAAAAGCGCGTGCGCTTGCCGATGGCGTAGTCGATGGCGTGTTCCTGCACGAAGGTGCCGCGCCCCTGCTCGATGCGCACCAGCCCGCTCTGTTCCAGCTCGCCCATGGCGCGCCGGATGGTGTGGCGATTGACGGAGAACTTGGCGGCCAGCTCCGGTTCGGAGGGCAACTGTTCGCCCGCCATGTACAGCTTGTTGCGGATGTCGTCCGCCAGCGATTCGCCAATCTGTCGCCACACGGCGATACCGGAACCTCTTTCGACCATGGGATGTGCTCGTGCTGTCATATCAGCTTCATCAAGAATGGCTGTGATTGTGCACCAAGCGGCGGACGCGGGATAGGCAATGCGTCCCCGCCGCAACTGTCATCAAAAATTCACGCCAGGCTGTTGAACTTGCTTCCGAACGCGATCATACTTCATCCAGTCGTCTAGACGTTTAGAGGAAACAATGGACCATCCACAAACCGCGCCGGGGGAAATCCAGGCGCAACGGGCCGCCTGGATGCGGGTGTTGGCACTGGCCGACCCCGCCATGCTGGAAGGGGCCTTCGGCTCGCTCGGCGGGGTGCCCTCGCATCAGATGCTGCGCCCGGCGCAGACCGGCATGGCCATGGTGCGGGCCCGGGGCGGCGGCACTGGCGCGCGTTTCAACTTGGGCGAAATGACGGTGACACGTTGCGCCGTCAGCCTGGGCAACGGCGTGGTCGGCATCGCCTACGTGCAGGGCCGTTCGCTGCGCCATGCCGAGCAGGCCGCGGTGGCCGACGCGCTGCTGCAATTGCCCGACTGGCACGACACGGTGCAGGCGCAGCTGATCCAGCCGCTGGCGCGCGAACGCGCCGAGCGCGTCGAGCGCCAGGCGCGCGTCGCCGCGCAGACCAAGGTTGAATTCTTCACGATGGTGCGAGGCGAGGACTGACATGCATCAAGAACTTCTTGGCGCGGCCGCCGCGAGCCGCAAGCTGCTGCCGGGCTTCGCGGACCCGGTGAACGACGCGCAGGCCACCTTCCGCACCGCGCTCAACGCCATGGCGCATCCGGGCCGCGTGTACGAAGTGGCCGCCGCCAGCGGCGTGCCGGCCGGCCTGTCGCCGGCGCTGACCGCGCTGCTGCTGACGCTGGTGGACGTGGACACGCCGCTGTGGCTGCCGCAGGGCCTGGACGCCGGCGTGCTCGACTTCCTGCGTTTCCATTGCGCCTGCCCAATGGTGCCGTCGGCCTCTCTAGCGCGCTTCGCGGCGGTGCCGGCGGGCGGCAGCGCGCCCGCGCTGGCGTCGTGCCATCCCGGCGACCCGGCCTATCCGGATCTGTCCACGACGCTGCTCATCGAGGTCGCGTCGCTGGACACCGGCGCCGAAGTCACGCTGACCGGCCCCGGCATCCAGAGCCGCCAGGCGCTGCGCGCCGCCGGCCTGCCGGACGGCTTCTGGCGCGACTGGCGCATCAACCATCAACGTTTCCCGCTGGGCGTCGACGTGTTCCTGACGCACGGGCGGCAACTGTGCGCGCTGCCTCGCGGCACGCGCGTGGAGAGCTGACATGTACGTGGCCGTCAAAGGAGGCGAACGCGCCATCCTCAATTCCTACCGCATGCTGGACGACTATCGGCGCGGCGACCGGGCCCTGCCTGAACTGAGCCTGGACCAGATCCGCGAACAGATGCCGCTGGCGGTGTCGCGCGTGATGGCCGAAGGCTCGCTCTACGATCCGCAACTGGCGGCGCTGGCGCTCAAGCAGGCCGCCGGCGACGTGATCGAAGCGGTGTTCCTGCTGCGCGCCTATCGCACCACGCTGTCGCGCTACGGCTACACCCAGCCGATCGACACCGGCGCCATGCGCCTGCAGCGCCGCATCTCGTCGACTTTCAAGGACGTGCCCGGCGGCCAGATCCTCGGGCCGACCTACGACTACACCCAGCGCCTGCTGGACTTCTCGCTGGAAGCCGAGCGCGAGGCCGACGCCCTGCCGGCGGGCGGCGAGCCGCTGGACAGCGCCATGCCGCGCGTCACCGACCTGCTGGCGCACGACGACCTGATCGATGCCGAGGCGGTGCCCGAGGGCGATCCCGAGCCGTTCGACCTGACGCGCCAGCCGCTGGACTTCCCGGCCTCGCGCGCCGCCCGCCTGCAGAACCTGGCGCGCGCCGACGAGGGCTTCCTCTTGTCGATGGGCTATTCCACGCAGCGCGGCTACGGCAACACGCACCCGTTCGCCGCCGAGATCCGCTACGGCTTCGTGGAAGTCGAGATGCACATCGAGGAACTGGGTTTCGCCGTCACGGTGGGCGAGATCGAGATCACCGAATGCCAGATGGTGAGCCAGTTCGCCGGCAACGCCGAGGAAGGCCCCAAGTTCACCCGCGGCTATGGCCTGACCTTCGGCTATGGCGAGCGCAAGGCCATGTCGATGGCGCTGGTGGACCGCGCCCTGAAGGCGCAGGAACTGGGCGAACGCGCCGACTCGCCTGCCAATGACCACGAGTTCGTGCTGTACCACAGCGACAACGTCGAGGCTTCCGGCTTCGTGCAGCACTTGAAGCTGCCGCACTACGTGGACTTCCAGGCCAACCTGGAACTGCTGCGCCGCCTGCGCGCCGAGCGCGCCGCGCCGGCCCCCGAGAACACCCGCCAGCTGGACGAGGCCATTTCCTCATGACGACTTCCCCCACTCCCGGCGCCGCGGTCGAACGCGACGAGCACTACAACTTCGCCTACCTGGACGAGTCCACCAAGCGCATGCTGCGCCGCGCCCTGCTCAAGGCGGTGGCGATTCCCGGCTACCAGGTGCCGTTCGGCAGCCGCGAGATGCCGCTGCCCTATGGCTGGGGCACGGGCGGCATCCAGGTGACCGCGTCGATCATCGGCCCGGGCGACGTGCTCAAGGTGATCGACCAGGGCTCGGACGACACCACCAACGCCATCAACATCCGCCGCTTCTTCGGCCGTGTGACCGGCGTGGCCACGACCGAATCGACCCGCGACGCCAGCATCGTGCAGACGCGCCACCGCATTCCGGAAACGCCGTTGCGGGCCGACCAGATCATGGTGTTCCAGGTGCCGATCCCCGAGCCGCTGCGCTGGCTCGAGCCGAGCGAGACCGAGACCCGCACCATGCACGCGCTGGCCGAATATGGCGGCATGCACGTCAAGCTGTACGAGGACATCGCCCAGCACGGCCACATCGCCACCACCTACGACTACCCGGTGATCGTCAACGACCGCTACATGATGCGGCCGTCGCCGATCCCGAAGTTCGACAACCCCAAGCTGGACAACAGCCCGGCGCTGATGCTGTTCGGCGCCGGCCGCGAGAAGCGGGTCTATGCGGTGCCGCCTTACACCCGGGTCAAGAGCCTGGACTTCGAGGACCATCCCTTCACTGTGGAGAAGTGGTCGGAATGCTGCGACCTGTGCGGCTCGCGCGACAGCTTCCTCGACGAGATCATCCTGGACGACGCCGGCACCCGCCGCTTCGTCTGCTCCGATACCGAATACTGCAACGACCGCCAGGCCGCGCAAGCCGAAAAGGAAGCCACCGCATGAACGCCCAACCCTTGCTTTCCGTGCGCGGCATGACGCGCACCTGGGACGGCGTGCACGGTTGCCGCAACGTCAGTTTCGATCTGTTCCCCGGCGAAGTGCTGTGCGTGGTGGGCGAGTCCGGTTCCGGCAAGAGCACGCTGCTGTCGGCCGTGTCGTACCAGACCGCGCCCGACGCCGGCAGCGTCTGGTACGACACCCGCGACCAGGGTTTCACCGACCTGGCCGCGCTGTCCGGCGCGCGCCTGCGGCTGCTGGCCCGCACCGACTGGGGCTTCGTGCGCCAGAACGCCCGCGACGGCCTGCGCATGCAGGTCAGCGCCGGCGCCAACATCGCCGAGCGCCTGATGGCGGTGGGCGACCGCCACTATGGCGAGTTGCGCCAGGCCGCGGGCAGCTGGCTGCGGAAGATGGAGATCGACGTCGGCCGCCTGGATGACGCGCCGGCCTCGTTTTCCGGCGGCATGCAGCAGCGCCTGCAGATTGCCCGCAACCTGGTGACCCATCCGCGCCTGGTGTTCATGGACGAGCCGACCGCGTCGCTGGACGTATCGGTGCAGGCGCGCCTGCTGGACCTGCTGCGCCAGCTGGTGACCGACCTGGGCCTGGCCGCCATCGTCGTCACCCATGATCTGGCGGTGGCGCGCCTGCTGGCGCACCGCACCCTGGTGATGCGCGGCGGCGAGGTGGTCGAAAGCGGCCTGACCGACCAGATCCTCGACGATCCGCAGCATCCCTACACCCAGTTGCTGGTGTCTTCCATTTTGCAGAGCTGACCATGACTGTCGCGAAACCCATGATCGAGGTGCGGGGCCTCGGAAAGATGTTCACCCTGCACAACCAGGGCGGTATCCGCCTGCCGGTGCTGGAAGCGGTCGATTTCGACGCCGCCGCCGGCGACTGCCTGGTGCTGGCCGGCCCGTCGGGCACCGGCAAGAGCACCTTGCTGCGCTGCCTGTACGGCAATTACCTGGCCACTGAAGGCAGCATCCGCGTGCGCGCCGGCGATGACTGGGTCGAACTGGTCGGCGCGCCCGAGCAGCGCATCCTGGCGCTGCGGCGCGACGTCATTGGCTACGTCAGCCAGTTCCTGCGGGTGATCCCGCGCGTGTCGGCGCTGGACGTGGTGGCCGAGCCGCTGCGCATGGCCGGCGTCGAGCCGGACGAGGCGCGCGAGCGCGCCGGCGCCATGCTGCGGCGCCTGAACGTGCCGCAGCGCCTGTGGGGACTGGCGCCCGCCACCTTCTCGGGCGGCGAACAGCAGCGCGTCAACATCGCCCGCGGCTTCATCGCCCAGCATCCCATCCTGCTGCTGGACGAGCCGACCGCGTCGCTGGACCCGGACAACCGCGCGGTGGTGATGGCGCTGATCCATGAGGCGCGCGCCGCCGGCCGTTGTCTCTTGGGCATTTTCCACGACGCCGAAGTGCGCGACGCCGTGGCGTCCCGAATCCTGGCCTTGCGCCCCGCGCAGACCGCCGTCGAACTGGAGTGAGCATGACCAGCACCTACCTGACCCACGCCCGCGTCGTGCTGCCCGACCGCGTGCTGGAAGACGGCGCCGTCCTGATCGAGGACGGCGTCATCGCCGCCATCGCGCCCGACGGCGCCCGCGCCGCGCACGAGGTCGACCTGCGCGGGCTGACGCTGGTGCCGGGCCTGATCGACCTGCACTGCGACGCCATCGAAAAGGAAGCCGAGCCGCGTTCGAAGGTGCTGTTCCCGCTGGACTTCGCGGTGGCCCAGGTGGACCGTCGCAACGCCGCGGCCGGCATCACTACGCCCTACCATGCGCTGTCGTTCGCCAACAGCGACCTGGGCGTGCGCAACAACGAGACCGCCGCCCAGGTGGTGCGCGGCGTGCGCGCCTTCCGCCAGCACAGCCTGGTCGACAACCGCGTGCACTGCCGCTACGAAATCACCGACGCGGCCTCGGTGCCGGTGCTGCGGCAGCTGATGGACGAGGGCGCGGTGGACCTGCTGTCGGTGATGGACCACTCGCCCGGCCAGGGCCAGTTCAAGACGCTGGAGTCGTACCTGCAATACATGATCGGCAACCACGCCATGAGCCGCGAGCAGGCCGAAGCGGCCGCGCACGCCAAGACCCGTGCCAAGGATGGCGCGGTGCAGCGGGTCGAGACCCTGCTGGCGCACGCGCGCGGCCTGGGCATCCCGACCGCCAGCCATGACGACGATTCGATCCATCGCATCGCCACCATGCGCAACCTGGGCGTGGCGATGAGCGAATTCCCGATCACCCTGGACACCGCCCGCGCCGCCGTCTCCTGCGGCCTGCCCACCATCCTGGGCGCGCCCAACGTGCTGCGCGGCAAGAGCCAGAGCGGCTCGATGCGCGCCATCGACGCGATCCGCGCCGGCGTGGCGAGCTGCCTGTGTTCGGACTACCAGCCCTCGACGCTGATCGCCGCGGCCTTCGCGGTGGCGGCGCAGACCGACCTGACGCTGCCGCAGGCGCTGGCGCTGGTCACCGCCAATCCGGCCGATGCCTGCGGCCTGTCGGATCGCGGCCGCATCGCGGTGGGACTGCGCGCCGACCTGGTGGCGGTGGCGCAGGTCGGCGCGTTGCCGCTCATCAGCTACACCTGGAGCGCCGGCCGGCTGGTGTTCTCGACCCACTATCCGTCCGCCCGCCTGCCGGCGCCTGCCGCCGAAGCGCGCGGCCTGGTGGCGGCTTGATCCGGCGGGAGCAAAGCATGGGGGCGATCGTGACCGCCGTGGCGGCCAGCGCGGCGCACGGCTTTTCCAAGCAGGTTCGCCCGGCCATCGTGCTGCGGCAGGGCGAGGGCGTGGAGGGCGATGCCCATGCCGGCGTGACGGTCAGGCATCGTTCGCGCGTCAAGGTCGATCCGACCCAGCCCAACCTGCGCCAGGTGCACCTGATTCATGGCGAACTGCACGACGAACTGCAGGCGGCCGGCTTCAATGTGGCCGAAGGGACGATGGGCGAGAACATCACCACCCGCGGCATCGATCTGCTGGGCCTGCCGCGCGGCGCGTGCCTGCACATCGGGCCGCAGGCGGTGGTGCAGGTCACCGGCCTGCGCAACCCTTGTTCGCAACTGGACCACTACCAGAAGGGGCTGACCGCCGCCGTGCTCGGACGCGACGCCGCTGGCGGCCTGATCCGCAAGGCCGGGGTCATGGGGATCGTGCTGGCCGGCGGCGCGGTGCGGGCCGGGGATGCCATCCGGGTGGCGTTGCCGGCGCCACCGCATCTGCCCCTCGAACGGGTCTGACGGCGCCCGGCGACAAACCTTGTCGCCGGACAAGCGGCGGACACGCGCATCTGGTTAAATGGGCAATGACGAGGTGGCCGCGGCTTGCGCGGCCCGTCTCCCCTATTTTCCGGAGCGCACGATGGCACGATTCAATTTCACCCAGGACCCCGAAGAACCCGATCTCTGGGCCGCGGAAAACGTGCCCGTGGGCGAAGGCCGCCCGCCGATCCACGTCATGGTCCAGACCGACGGCGAAGAGCCGGATGGCGCGGCTTCCAAGGTGGTCAAGGCCATCATCGGCAATCTCGACGAGCAGATCCTGGCCGCGGCCGATTTCCTGCTCGACAACTACTCGTACGAGCACTACAAGAAGCTCGGCATCGAGGACGACCAGCTGTTGCGCGAGGAAACCGCCGAAGCCATGGCCGAGAAGGCCGTACTGCGCGCGCTGTGGCTGTTCGACGAGGACGGCGATGGTTACGAGCTGTGGTTCACGCTGCCGTGGGACCCCGTCCACACCTACGACGTCGAATTCGAGGACGGCGCCCCGGTGTCGTGCTCGGTCAACGACTGAGCCTTCCTGCCGCGCCGCCTTCCGGGGCGGCCGCGCGTTCAGCGAGCCAGTTCGAAGCGGGTCGCGCGGGCCTCGCCCAGCGACTCGTCATAGCGATAGCGCAGTTTCAGCGCCTTGCCCTTGCGCACGGCGGCCATGTCGGCGCCGTCCAGCGCCACGTCGATCTGGCGGTCGACGAATTCGGTGCAGTCGGTATCGGCGCGCGCGCCCTCGGGGATATCGGCCGCCTTCACATTCAGCCGGAACAACAGATGCGAGACCTCGGTGCCGTCGGTACGGTACTGGCGCATCTGCACGGGTGGGTTGGCAACGGTGCCGGACAGGTCGCAGGCAATGCGGGTCCAGGCGTGGGCGCTGGGCAGGACGGCCATCAGGACGGCCGCCGCGAGCGCGTGGCGCGGGCGTGGCGATTTCATGGCATATGCAATGAGCACCGCCTTGACGCGGTGCCCTTAAGGGGTGCCGAAGGGCTTCCATGTTGCGCCGGGCGTGTGCGCCGGTCAAGGCCGGCCGCCGCATGAAAAAAGGCCCCGCATCATCTGCGGGGCCTTTGCCGTACTACCGGACAACGCCCTGGCGCGGTCGCGCCGCGTTCAGGCGTCGCGCGTCGCCGTCTGCGTGGCCGGCGCGGACTCGGCGTTGGGCGCCAGGTCCTCTTCCTTGCCTTCCATCTTGGCGATGACGGCGGTGGCCAGGCTGTTGCCGACCACGTTGGTGGCGGTGCGGCCCATGTCGAAGAACTGGTCGATGCCCATGATCAGCAGCAGGCCGGCCTCGGGCAGGTGGAACATCGGCAGCGTCGCCGCCACCACCACCAGCGAAGCGCGCGCCACGCCGGCCATGCCCTTGCTGGTCACCATCAGCACAAGCAGGAGCGTCAGCTGCTGCGAGAAGCTCATCTCGATGTTGTAGGCCTGGGCGATGAACAGCACCGCGAACGACTGGTACATCATCGAGCCGTCCAGATTGAACGAGTAGCCCAGCGGCAGCACGAAGCCCGAGATGCGCTTGGACACGCCGAAACGCTCCAGCGCCTCGATGGTCTTGGGGTAGGCCGATTCGCTGCTGGCGGTCGAGAAGGCCAGCAGGGTCGGCTCCTTGATCAGGCCGCCCAGGCGGAAAGTGGACTTGCCCAGGAACAGGTAGCCGACGCCGAACAGGATGGCCCACAGCAGCGCCAGGCCCAGGTAGAACTCGCCAATCAGCTTGCCGTAGCTGAGCAGCACGCCCAGGCCCTCGGTGGTGATGGCGGCGGCCATGGCGGCGAACACGCCCAGCGGCGCGAAGCGCATCACGTAGTCGGTGACGCGGAACATGATCTTGGCCAGCTCGTCGATCATGGTGTAGATGGTGTTGTGGCCCTTGCCGCGGATGAACGACAGCGCCGCGCCGAAGAACAGCGAGAACACCAGGATCTGCAGGATCTCGTTGTTGGCCATGGCTTCGGCGATGCTCTTGGGGAACACATGCGCGATGAAGGCCTTGAGGGTGAAGTCGCCGGTCTTCAGGCCCGCGGTGGCGGCCGCGTCGGGCAGCGCCAGGTTCAGGTGCGCGCCGGGCTGGAAGATGTTGACCAGCGCCAGGCCCAGCAGCAGCGAGATGGCCGAGGCGGCGATGAACCAGAACATGGCGCGCAGGCCGATGCGGCCGACGGCGCTGGCGTCGCTCATGCTGGCCAGGCCGGACACCAGGGTGGCGAATACCAGGGGCGCGATGATCATCTTGATCATGCGCAGGAAGATGTCGGTGATGAGGCTGAAGTACGAGGCGATGTCCTTGGCCTCTTGCGCGTTCTGCGCGTACTTGTTGCAGAAATAGCCCACCACGACGCCCAGCACCATGGCAATGCCGATGTAACGCGTCAGCTTCTTAGTATTCATCTTCAAAAACAGGAAAACAGGGACCTGGTCGGTCGGCCGTACAGGCCTTACCCGCCGGCATGGGGCGGGGCGAAACGGTCCAATGACGGATATGCCGGAAGGGACCCGGAGCGGCGCGGGTTAACCCTTGGGGCGCGATGTTAACGCCGCGAACCTGACAGTTAGTTGTCAGGTTGGGGACGGGTCATACCTGACTGCCGTGGCTGCCGGGTCATGACAAAATGGTCCGGCCTGGGCGGCTGCGCGCCGCCCGGCGACACAAAAAAAGGGCCATACAGGCCCGCCCCCCTATAGGAGACAGAGCTATGCCGAAACGCGAATTGTCCGTGCTGGTGTCGGGGTATACCTACCTGGAAGGCCTGCGCTGGCACGAAGGACGCCTGTGGGCCTCCGATTTCTACACGGGCAAGGTGATCGCCGTCGACCTGCAAGGGCGGGCCGAGGTGATCTGCCGGGTGCTGGAACAGCCTTCCGGCCTGGGCTGGCTGCCCGACGGGCGGCTGCTGATCTCTTCCATGAAAGACCGCAAGCTGCTGCGGCGCGAGGCGGACGGCCGGCTGGTGCTCCACGCGGACCTGTCGGCATTGACCGGCGGCCCCATCAACGACCTGGTGGTCGATGCCCAGGGCCGCGCCTACGTCGGCAATTTCGGTTTCGACCTGATGGCCGGCGCGCCTTTCGCCACCACCACCCTGGTGCGGGTGGACCCGGACGGAGTGGCGCAGGTGGTGGCGGACGGATTGTGGTTCCCCAACGGCTCCTTCATCACGCCGGACGGCAAGACCCTGATCGTCAACGAGACCTTCGGCAACCGGATCTCGGAATTCGACATCCTGGCGGACGGCGCGCTGGGGCCGCGGCGCGACTGGGCCCACTTTGGCGCCTTGCCGGATTCCGACGACCTGTCAGTGCTGATCGCGGCCTCGGCCATCGGCCCGGACGGCGGCGCGCTGGACGCCGAGGGCGCGCTGTGGGTGGCCGACGCCATCGGCAAGCGCATTGTGCGGGTGGCGCGCGGCGGCAGGATTTTGGAACAGATCGATACCGGCGACCTGGGCATCTTCGCCGCCGCCCTGGGCGGGCCGGACGGTAAAACGCTGTTCATGGCGGCCGCGCCCGACTTCATCGAGGCCAACCGCCGGGCCAAGCCGGAAGGGCGGATCCTGGTGACCGAGGTGGACGTGCCGCACGCGGGACGGCCCTGAGCGGCGCTGCCCGGCCGCGTCCCGGCGCGATTCCGGCCGGATGGCGGACGCGGCCCGCGCGCGGCTCGGGCGGCCGGTTTAGTCCTGGTGGATAGGGATACCGGCCGTTTCAAGACCTTTCTCTGAATCCCCCGTAAAATCCCCCCATCCCGCTTGATTTCAACCATCTTTCAATCGACAGTACCTAAGGAGGACCACACATGGCCCTAGTCTCCATGCGCCAGTTGCTCGACCACGCCGCCGAGCACGGCTACGGCATTCCGGCATTCAACGTCAATAACCTGGAACAGGTCCAGGCCATCATGGAAGCCGCGGCGGAGACCGACAGCCCGGTGATCATGCAGGCCTCGGCCGGCGCCCGCAAGTACGCCGGCGAAGGTTTCCTGAAGCACCTGATCCAGGCCGCCGTGGAGTCCTACCCGCACATCCCCGTGGTCATGCACCAGGACCACGGCCAGTCGCCCAAGGTCTGCCAGGGCGCCATCGACCTGGGCTTCTCCAGCGTCATGATGGACGGCTCGCTCAAGGAAGACGGCAAGACCATCGCCGACTACGACTACAACGTCGAAGTCACCAAGAAGGTGGTGGACGTGGCCCACAAGCTGGGCGTGACGGTCGAAGGCGAACTGGGCTGCCTGGGCTCGCTCGAAACCATGGAAGGCGACAAGGAAGACGGCCACGGCGCCGACGGCAAGCTGACCATGGACCAGCTGCTGACCGACCCGGAGCAGGCCGCCGACTTCGTGCGCCGCACCCAGCTGGACGCCCTGGCCATCGCCATCGGCACCAGCCACGGCGCCTACAAGTTCACGCGCAAGCCCACCGGCGACATCCTGTCGATCGCCCGCATCAAGGAAATCCACGCCCGCCTGCCCAACACCCACCTGGTGATGCACGGCAGCTCCAGCGTGCCGCAGGAACTGCTGGCCGAGATCCGTGAATTCGGCGGCAACATGAAGGAAACCTACGGCGTGCCGGTCGAGGAAATCCAGGAAGCCATCAAGTACGGCGTGCGCAAGATCAATATCGACACCGATATCCGTCTGGCCATGACCGGCGCCATCCGCCGCTTCTTCGCCGAGAACCCCGAGAAGTTCGACCCGCGCGAATACCTGAAGCCGGCCCGCGCCGCCGCCAAGGCGATCTGTGTGGCTCGCTACACCGAGTTCGGCACCGCCGGCAACGCCAGCAAGATCAAGGCCCTGCCGCTGACCGAAATCGCCGCCCAGTACGCCTCGGGCAAGCTGGCCCAGGTGGTGCAGTAAGTCGCCGGCCGCCTCCCTTGCATGGGGGCGGGCAGCAAAAAGGCGGGCCCTTCGCGGGCCCGCCTTTTTCCGCCTTTTTCTTTGCGCGCCGCCCCTGTCAGGCGGGCGGCGCGTTGCGCGGGAAATGCGGCACGGTCCTGTCCACGTGATGCCAGGATGGGGCCGAGTCCGTCCACATGGTGACGCGGGTATGGAAGGCCTCGGGGTCGTCCAGCGATCCAGCCCGCACCACTTCGTAGCCCATGCCTTCCGAGCCGCCGAACAGCGGCGTGCCACAGTCGGCACAGAAGCTGCGCATGACGGTGTGGCCGGAATCGCCCTGGTAGCGGTGCTCGCGCGCCTTGCCGCGCAGCAGGGTGACCGAGCCGGCCGGCAGGATCAGTGCGTGGGCCGGCGCGCCGCCGCTGGAATACTGGCAATCGCGGCAATGACAGGTGGCCGCCATGATCGGCGCTTCGGTCACCGCGTAGCGCACCGCGCCGCATTGGCAGCCGCCGGTCAGGTGGACCTGCGCGTCGGCGTGGGGCGGGCGTTTCTGGGTTGCATCCTGCATACGACTGTGTCTCCTCCAGGTGAAAAGGGGGCGCCGTGACGCGGTGCGCGGCCGGCGCATTTTTTGGCATCCGGCCAGACTAACCCGGGGCCCGCCGCGCGGCAAGACGGGGCTATTTGCAGTAACCTATGCGCTTTGCGCGACCCCCATTTTTGCCATAGGCCATTTTTCCGTGACTTCTGCTTTGCATCAATCCAGCATCAAGTCCTTGCCGCTGCTGGGCCGCGGTAAGGTCCGCGACATGTACGCGGTGGGCGACGACAAGTTGCTGATCGTCGCGTCGGACCGCATCTCGGCGTTCGACGTCATCCTCGACGATCCCATCCCCGGCAAGGGGCAGGTGCTGACCGAACTGACCGAGTTCTGGCTGCAGAAGCTGGCCCACATCCTGCCGAACCACTCCACCGGCATCAAGCCCGAAGATGTGGTGGCGCCCGATGAAGTCGACCAGGTGCGCGGCCGCGCCGTGGTGGTCAAGCGCCTCAAGCCGATCCTGGTGGAAGCGGTGGCCCGCGGTTACCTGATCGGTTCCGGCTGGAAGGACTACCAGGCCACCGGCGCCGTCTGCGGCATCAAGCTGCCCGCCGGCCTGCAGCAGGCCAGCCAGTTGCCCGAGCCGATCTTCACGCCGGCCGCCAAGGCCGAGTTCGGCATGCACGACGAAAACGTCGATTTTGCCCACGTGGTCAAGGAAGTCGGCCAGGAAATGGCCGAGCGCATCCGCGACGTCACGCTCAAGCTGTATGCCGAGGCCGCCAAATTCGCCGCCACCAAGGGCATCATCATCGCGGACACCAAGTTCGAGTTCGGCCTGGACGACGACGGCACGCTGTACCTGATGGACGAAGTGTTGACGCCCGATTCCTCGCGCTTCTGGCCGGCCGACGGCTACCGCGTGGGCATCAGCCCGCCTTCCTTCGACAAGCAGTTCGTGCGCGACTGGCTCGAGACCCAGACCTGGGACAAGACCCCGCCCGCGCCGCGCCTGCCCCAGGACGTGCTGGAAAAGACCGCCGCCAAGTACCGCGAAGCGCTCGACCGCCTGGTCGCCTGACGCGCGCGCCGCGCCCCCCGAGAGCCGCCCGTGAACCGGGCGGTTTTTTTTGTCCGCGCCGGCCGGACGGTCAGGGAAATCCCTGCTTTTCCGTAAAAATTATTGCGTATTGTTACGCTATACTCGCCGGCAACCTGCATCCGGAGGCCGGCGGCGTGCCCGCGCGGCCTCCTTTCCGCCAACTTGCCGGACGCGGCCCGCTGCCGCCGCCCGGGCGCATCGCCCACCGGACGAAGAAAGGAGCCGCGCATGATCATGATGTTGCCTTTCCTGACCGGCCTGGTCGCCGTGTGGTTCGGTCTGCTGGGCAAGCGCCGTCCCTGCGTCGCCTTCTGGCTGATCACCCTGGGCGTGTTCGCCGCCTGGTGCCAGTTCCACATGACCAGTCCGCTGGCGCTGTCGCTGTAGGCCCGCCGACATGATCTTTTCCCGCAACCCGGCGCGCGGCTCGCGCGTGCTCAATGCGCTGGCCCTGCTGGGCGTGACCTCGATCCTGGGACTGGCCTTCGCCTGGCAATTCGCCTACGACGAGCCGCCTTGCCCGCTCTGCCTGCTGCAGCGCGTGGCCTTCATGCTGGCCGGGGTGGGGTTGCTGCTGAACCTGCGGCTGGGCCCGTCACCCATGCACTACGCCATGACGATCGCCGCCTCGCTCGGCGGCATGGTGGCGGCGGGCCGCCAGGTGCTGCTGCACATCGCGCCGGGCGACCCGGGCTATGGCACGCCGTTCCTGGGCCTGCACTTCTACACCTGGGCTTTTATCGCCTTCTGCGCCCTGATCGTGTTCTGCGTGCTGATGCTGTCGGTGGATCGCAAATGGGGCGACAACATGCTCAAGCGGCCGGTGTCGGTGCTGGGTGTGATCATCATGGCCCTGTTTTTCATCCTGGTGCTCGCCAACCTGGGCAGCACCACGCTGCAATGTGGTTTCGGGCCCTGCCCGGACAATCCCACCGGCTATCTCTGGCTGGGTTCGGGCGATACGCCATAGGGGTGGCGCCGGCGCCGGGTAAAATACCGGGTTTCGCGGCACGGCCGCGGCCTTTCAACGACTCGACACCGGTTATGACAGCCAAGACTTCCGCAGCGGCGCAGGCCACCCCCGTGGTGGGCGTGATTATGGGTTCCTCCAGCGATTGGGAGGTCATGAAGCACGCCGTCACCATGCTCGAAGACTTCGGCGTGCCGTACGAGGCGCGCGTGATTTCCGCGCACCGCATGCCGCAGGACATGGCCGAGTATGGCGCCGCCGCGTTTGATCGCGGCCTGCGCGGCATCATCGCCGGCGCCGGCGGCGCGGCCCACCTGCCGGGCATGATGGCGGCCCTGACCGACGTGCCGGTGTTCGGCGTGCCGGTGCCGTCCAAGTATCTGCGCGGCGAGGATTCGCTGCTGTCCATCGTGCAGATGCCCAAGGGCGTGCCGGTGGCCACCTTCGCCATCGGCGAGGCCGGCGCCGCCAACGCCGCGCTGCACCTGATCGCCACGCTGGCGGGCACCGATGCCGGCCTGCGCAAGAAGCTGGTGGCATTCCGCGCGCGCCAGACGCAGGCGGCGCGCGACATGAAGGTTCCGCCCGAGGCCTGATCCCCATGACGCAATCGACTGCTTTCACCATTGCCCCCGGCGGCTGGCTCGGCCTGCTGGGCGGCGGCCAACTGGGCCGCATGTTCTGTCATGCGGCGCAAAGCCTGGGCTACAAGGTCGCGGTGCTGGACCCGGCCGCCGAATGCCCGGCGGGCATGGTGGCGGACCTGCACATCCAGGCCGCCTATGACGACGAAGACGGTTTGGCGCGCCTGGCGCAGACCTGTCAGGCCGTCACCACCGAATTCGAGAACGTGCCGGCCGACAGCCTGCGCGCGCTGGCGGCCCGCTGCCGCGTCAGCCCGGCCGCCGACGCGGTCGCCATCGTGCAGGACCGCATCGCCGAGAAGGCCTTCATCGCCAGCCAGGGCATCCCCGTCGCGCCGCATGCCGCCATCCGCGGCGAGGCGGACCTGCGCGCCGCGCCCGACAGCCTGTTCCCTGGCATCCTCAAGGTGGCGCGCCTGGGCTACGACGGCAAGGGCCAGGCCCGCATCGATTCGCGCGAGGCCGCGCTGGCCGCGTTCGCCGAGTTCGGCGGCGTGGCCTGCGTGCTGGAGGCGCTGATGCCGCTGGACTACGAGATTTCGGTCGTGATCGCGCGCGGTTTCGACGGCGCCAGCGTGGTGTTCCCGGTGGCGCGCAACGTGCATCGCGACGGCATCCTGGCCGTGTCGACAGCGGCGCCGGTCAAGCTCGACGCCGCCCACGCCGAACGCCAGGCGCAGGCCACCGCGGCCGCGCAGGCCATCGCGCAGGGCCTGGGCTACCACGGCGTGCTGTGCGTGGAATTCTTCGTGCTCAAGGACGGCAGCCTGATCGTCAACGAGATCGCGCCGCGTCCGCACAACAGCGGCCACTACACCATGGACGCCTGCCTCACCAGCCAGTTCGAGCAGCAGGCGCGCGCCATGGCCGGCCTGCCGCTGGGCGGCACCGACCTGCTGGCGCCCGCCGTGATGCTGAACCTGCTGGGCGACATCTGGTATCCGTCGGCCACGGGCGACGCGCAGCGCGAGCCCGACTGGGCCGCCGCGCTGGCGGTGCCCACGGCCAAGCTGCACCTGTACGGCAAGCGCGAGGCGCGACGCGGCCGCAAGATGGGCCACGTCACCATCGTCGCGCCGACGCTGCAGCAGGCCCAGGCCGACGCGGCGCGCGTCGCCGCCGCGCTGGGCATGCAGGCGCCCGAGTAACGCCATGTCCGCTTCGCCCGACTCCGCCAGCGCCGCGGACATCGCCGCCGCCGCCCGGCGCCTGCTGGCCGGCGAGCTGGTCGCGTTCCCGACCGAAACCGTCTACGGCCTGGGCGCGGACGCCGAGAACCCGCAGGCCGTGGGCCGGATCTACGCCGCCAAGGGCCGGCCGTCGAACCACCCGGTGATCGTGCACATCGCGCCGCAGGGCGACCTGTCTTACTGGGCGGCCGAGGTGCCGACCGAGGCGCGCCTGCTGATCGACGCCTTCTGGCCCGGTCCGCTGACGCTGATCCTCAAGCGCGCGCCGCACATCGCCGACACCGTCAGCGGCGGCCAGGACAGCATCGGCATCCGCTGCCCCTCGCATCCGGTGGCGCAGGCGCTGCTGGCGGCGTTCGCGGCCGGCAAGCCGAACGGGCAGGGCGGCGTGGCCGCGCCGTCGGCCAACAAGTTCGGCCAGGTCTCTCCCACCCGCGCCGACCACGTCCGCAGCGAATTTCCCGACGAGGTCGCGGCCGGCATGCCGGTGCTGGAAGGCGGCGCCTCGGAGGTCGGCATCGAATCGACCATCCTGGACCTGTCGCGGCTGGACCGCGGCGCCGGCCCGGTGCTGCTGCGCCCCGGCCACATCAGCGCCGCGCAGATCGAGGCCGTGCTGGGCGTGCAGGTGTTCGCGCCCGACGCCGCCGCGCCGCGCGCCTCGGGCACGCTGAAGGCGCACTATGCGCCGCGCACGGCGCTGGAACTGGCGTCCGACGCGCGCCTGCAAGCCGCGCTGCAAGGCCGCGGCCTGCCGTCGGGCAAGGTCGTGGTGGTGGCGTACACGCCGCCGCCGGCGGCCGTCGATGCGCGCATCCTGTGGCAACAGGTGCCGGCCGATCCGGCGCGCTACGCCCAGGCGCTGTATGCCTTGTTGCGCGACCTGGACGGCCAGGGCTTCGCGCGCATCATCGTGCAGGCGCCGCCGGACAGCGAGGCGTGGCACGCGGTCAACGACCGCATCGGCCGCGCCGCCGCCGCGTTCACGCTCGACACCACGGACTTGTAGGAGGGGGGGCGGCCGCTCAGGCCGCCAGGAATTCCCCGATCCTGGCCACCGCCTGGCGCATCGGCGCCAGGAATTCCCCCGTCAATCGCTCCAGCGGCACCCGCGCCGCCTTGACGCTGACGTTGACGGCGCCGCAGGCCTTGCCGCTGGCCGAGCGCACCGGCACCGAGATGGCGCGCACATTCAATTCGAGTTCCTGGTCGACCACCGCGTAGTCCTGCTCGCGGATGCGCGCCAGCTCGGCCCGCAGCCGCGCTTCGGTGGTGATGGTGAACTCGGTGTAGGGCTGCAGTTCGATGGCGGCGAAGTAGCGCGCCAGCGCCGGCTCGGACAACTGCGCCAGCAGCACCCGGCCGATCGAGGTGCAATAGGCCGGCAGCCGGCTGCCCAGCCCCATCGAGGTGGCCAGCAGCCGGTTCACTTCCGAGCGCGCCAGGTAGAGCATTTCGTGCCCTTCCATGATGGCCAGCGCGCAGGTCTCGTTGACGCTGGCGCTCAGTTCCTCCAGCACCGGCTGCGCCAGCGAGACGAATGGCGTGGACGAGAAGTAGGCATAGCCCAGCCCCAGGATGCGCGGCGTCAGGATGTACTGGCGGCCATGCTGTTCGGCGATGCCCAACAGGATCAGCGTGTGCAGGCAGCGCTGCACCACCGCGCGCGGCAGGCCGGCGCGGCGCGCCAGTTCGGCCGCGGTCTGCGGATGGCGACGGGTGCCGAAGGCGCGGATCACGTGCAGGCCGCGCGCCAGCGTCAGCATGTAGTCGGGATCGCCGCGCAACTGATCAGGGTGATCCTCGGGAGCGAGGGGCGCGGCGTAGCCGGGCGGGGGAAGGTGGGGCAGCATCAGCCTGCGCGCAGCGGCGCGCCGGTGCGTGCCTGTAGCGCTGTCAATGTCATGCCGTCGATCATATCCCGGACCCACAGGCCGTCGGGCGTCACGTCGATCACGGCCAGGTCGGTGTAGATGCGGTCGACCACGCCGGCGCCGGTCAGCGGATAGGCGCAGCGCTCAACGATCTTGGGCGAGCCGTCCTTGCTGTTGTGCTCCATCAGGATGTAGACGCTGCGCGCGCCCACCGCCAGGTCCATGGCGCCGCCCACGGCCGGCGCCTCGCCGGGCTTGTTGAGCGACCAGTTGGCCAGGTCGCCGTTGGCCGCGACCTGCATGCCGCCCATGACGCAGATGTCCAGGTGGCCGCCGCGCATCATGGCGAAGGAGTCGGCGTGGTGGAAGTAGGCGCCGCCTTCGAGCAGCGTCACCGGCTGCTTGCCGGCGTTGATGAGGTCCAGGTCGATGTCGTCCTCGGCCGGCGGCGGGCCCATGCCGAGAATGCCGTTTTCGCTGTGCAGCACGATCTCACGGCCGGCGGGCAGGTGCGCGGCCACCAGCACCGGCATGCCGATGCCCAGGTTGACGTAGCTGCCGTCGGGAATGTCTTGCGCCAGGCGCCGCGCCATGGCTTCGCGGGTCAGGGGAGTGGGCATGGGGAATCCTTCAACTGGAGAACGCGGAGTGCGCCACCTGGGTGACGCGCTTGACGAAGATGCCCGGCGTCACCACGGCCTCGGGCGACAGCTCGCCCAACGCCACCTTGGCGCGCACCTGCACGATGGTGGTTTTCGCGGCCATGCACATGATGGGGCCGAAGTTGCGGGCGCTTTTGCGGTAGGTGAGATTGCCCCAGCGGTCGGCCAGGTCGGCCTTGACCAGCGCGAAGTCGCCGTGCAATGGGGTTTCGAAGACATGGCCGCGGCCGTCGATGATGCGGGTTTCCTTGCCGGCGGCCAGTTCGGTGCCATAGGCCGTGGGGGTGAAGAAGCCGCCCAGGCCGGCGCCGGCGGCGCGCAGCCGTTCGGCGATGGTGCCCTGCGGCACGCATTCCAGTTCGATGGCGCCGCGCCGGTACAGGTCGTCGAAGACCCACGAATGCGAGGCCTTGGGAAACGAGCAGATCACCTTGCGCACGCGGCCGGCCTTGATCAGCGCGGCCAGGCCGGTCTCGTGGTTGCCGGCGTTGTTGCTGACCACGGTGAGTTCGCGCGCGCCCTGGTCGATCAGGGCGTGCAGCAGTTCGGTGGGCATGCCGGCGCCGCCGAAGCCGCTGACCAGCACGGTGGCGCCGTCGTGGATGTCGGCCACGGCGGCGGCGGGGGTGTCGATGAACTTGTCGATCATGGTTGCCTTGGTATCAGGCGGGGCGCGGGTTGCCGGCGCGCCCCGCGGCCATCAGTCCACGGTGATGCGGGCCTGCTTGATGATTCCCGCATAGCGCGCCGAGTCCTGCTTCATCAGTTCGGCGAACTGCGCCGAGGTGCCGCTGGCCGGCAGGAAGCCGGCGTCCAGGAATTTCTGGCGCACGTCCGGCTCCTGCACGATCTCGCTGATCTCGCGCGCCATGCGTTCGATGATCGGCTTGGGCGTGTTGGCCGGCGCCATCAGGCCGGCCCACGAACCGGTGACGAAGCCCGGCATGCCGGCTTCCTCCATGGTGGGTATCGACGGCTCGGTCGGCCAGCGCTGCCGGCCAGTGAAGCCCAGCGCCTTCAGGCGGTTCTGCTTGACGTACTGCATCGGCACCAGGATCGGGTCGAACACCATCGACACCCGGCCGCCCAGCAGGTCGGTGAGGATCGGCGCGCTGCCCTTATAGGCCACGTGCGTCATGGTGATGTTGTTGCGCAGCGCGAAATCAGCGCCGGTCAGGTGCGCGCTGGAGCCGTTGCCGCTGGAGGCGTAGGTGAGCTTGTCGGGATGCTTGCGGGCGTATTCCACCAGTTCGGCGACGCTGTTGACAGGCAGGTCCTGCGCCACGAACAGGAACAGCGGCAGGTCGGCCATCTGCGCCACGGGAACCAGATCGTCGGGCTTGTAGCCCAGTTTGTAGAGATGGAAGTTGATGATGTAGGCCGGCAGGATCGATAGGAAGGTGTAGCCGTCCGGGTCGGCTTTGGCCGCGATCGCCGAGCCCACGCTGCTGTTGGCGCCGGGGCGGTTCTCGACAATGATGGTCTGCTTCAGGCGCGGGCCGAGCTTTTCGACCACGATGCGCGTGACGATGTCGGTAGAACCGCCCGGGGTATAGGGCACGATGATCTTGATGGGTTTGCTGGGCCAGTCCTGCGCGTGGGCGGGGCCGGCGGCCAGGCCGGTGGCGGCCAGGGCGGTGCAGAGCAGGGTCTTGAGGGCGTTGCGGCGGTGCCTTGCCGCGAGGCTGCCGGGCTGCGGTTTCCTTGCAAGTGCCATGGATTTGTCTCCTCCATGAGTCGGCCGTGTGCCCGTGTGCGTCCCGGGTTTTTGTTGTGGCGCGGCCGGTTTTTCTGTGAGTTGGTGAGTGCGCCGTCCAGCGGACAGGACGCGAAAAAAGTATGGCACGCAGGGGTCGCCCGACCGCCGCGCGGACCTGTCAATAAAGTTCGATCACCGGACTTCGAGTGCATTTCCGCTGCCGCCTGCTACTCGGGTTTCCTCTAGGCTCG
Source organism: Achromobacter ruhlandii (assembly GCF_002082135.1). Lineage (NCBI taxonomy): Bacteria > Pseudomonadati > Pseudomonadota > Betaproteobacteria > Burkholderiales > Alcaligenaceae > Achromobacter > Achromobacter ruhlandii. The sequence goes on along the minus strand of NZ_CP017433.1, from coordinate 4,354,905 downwards.
CGTGCGTTGTTCACGCCGTGGACATGGCGTAATCTGGCGGCCGGCCCGCAAAGCATGGGCTTGGTTTCAGCCGCGGCAGGCCTACAGGCCGGCGCGGGCATCTAATTCAGGAGAAGCAACAATGAAGCGGTTGATTTCGTTTGCTGCCGGCGCGCTTGCCCTGGCGTGCGCATCCCAGGCGGCGGTGGCCGGCCCCACGCTGGATGCGGTCAAGAAGAAGGGGTACGTGCAGTGCGGCCTGACCGACGGCGTCTCGGGCTTCTCGGCCACCAACAGCAAGGGCGAATGGGAAGGCATGGATGTGGACATCTGCCGCGCCGTCGCCGCCGCCGTGTTCGGCGACCCGACCAAATTCAAGGGCACGGCGCTGTCGACCCAGCAACGCTTCACCGCGTTGCAATCGGGCGAAGTCGACGTGCTGCTGCGCACCGTCACGCTGACGCAGACCCGCGACACCTCGCTGGGCCTGTCGGCCGTGGCCGCCAGCTTCTATGACGGCCAGGGCATCCTGGTGAACAAGAAGCTGGGCGTGAAAAGCGCCAAGGAACTGAACGGCGCCACCGTCTGCGTGCAGCCGGGCACCACCACCGAACTGAACCTGGCCGACTGGTTCCGCGCCAACAACATCGAATTCAAGCCGGTCGTGATCGACAAGGTCACCGAGGTCGTGCGCGCCTTCGAGTCGGGCCGTTGCGATGCCTTCACCGACGACGCCTCGCAGCTGGCCGCCGTGCGCGCCACGCAGGTCGCCAAGCCGGACGACTACGAGATCCTGCCGGAACGCTTCTCCAAGGAGCCGCTCGGCCCCATGGTGCGCCAGGGCGACGAGAACTGGCTGGGCATCGTCCGCTGGACGCTGTTCGCGCTGCTGGAAGCCGAGGAATACGGCATCACGCAGAAGAACGTGGACGAGATGCTCAAGAGCAACAACCCCAACATCTCGCGCATCCTGGGCGTGACGCCGGGCGCCGGCAAGAACATGGGCCTGGACGAGAAGTGGGCCTACAACGCCATCAAGGCCGTGGGCAACTACAGCGAAGTGTTCGAGCGCAACGTCGGCAAGGACAGCAAGCTGGGCCTGCAACGCGGCACCAACGCGCTGTGGAGCAAGGGCGGCGCGATGTACCCGTGGCCGATCCGCTGATCGCGGTGACCTGAGCACGAATGGCCCGCCTTGCGCGGGCCGTTTTGTTTGCGGCACGCCGCCTGCCCGGACGCGCAGAGCGTTGGATCGTTGAGCGATATGATCGAACCGTTATGCGGTACGCTATGCGCTTTTCCACCGGACGCATCCCGCGCCATGACGCAGACCCGACCCGAGGATTCCCCCTTGTTCATCGCCGCGCTGGCGCGCGGCGTTTCCGTGCTGCGGGCCTTCAGCGAAGGCCGGCCGGCGATGACGCTGCCGGAACTCGCCGAGGCCACCGGCCTGAGCAAGAGTTCGGTACAGCGGTTCACGCACACCTTGTGGACGCTGGGCTATTTGCGCAAGGACCCGGCCAGCAAGAAATTCTCGCTGGGGCCGTGGTCGCTGGAATTGGGCATGAAATACGTGCAGACCAGCCCGCTGGTGCTGGGCGGCAATCCGTTCCTGCACACGCTCAATCGCAACTGCCAGGAAACGTGCAGCCTGGCCGAGCCTGACGGGTTGGACATGGTCTACGTGGCGCGCTTTGCGACCCATAAGGAAATGTTCGTCAACATGCCGGTGGGCATGCGCTTGCCGCTGTATTGCACGGCTGCCGGCCGCGCGGTGCTGGCGCGGCTGGATCCGGCGGTGGCGCGCGGCTTGCTGGAACGCTGCGACCGCAAGGCGTACACCGCGGCCACCCTCACCGAGCTGGATGCGCTGCTGGCCGAACTGGAGTTCGCGCGCCGCCATGGCTACGCGCGTTCCAATGGCGAGTTCTATCCAGGCGACATCACTGTCAGCGCGGCGGTACTGGATGCGGGCGGCACGCCGCTGGGCGCCGTCAACGTCTCGGTGCCATCCAGCCGCTGGTCGTTCGAACAGGCGCAGGCCGTGTTCGGGCCGCAGGTAGTGGAGACGGCTCACGCCATCAGCGCCTCTCGCACCTTGGGACGCTCGCATCCGTTTTATGAACTCGAACCGCCGGGCGGCGCGTTGCGGGGCGCGCCCTTGGGCGACGACGAGGCCTGATCGGGGCCGGGCCCGACCGCGAACGCGGATGTTCGGGGCGACGAAGACGCGACGACATGAGACGCCAATTTGGAGCGCCAGCGCGACGCGCCAAATTGAGGCGGCACCTTGAGGCGTCGACGGAAGATATCACCTTGAGGCAGCTCCTCGACCGGCCAACTTGAGGCGTCGGCGACGCACCGCCCTGGGGCGCCACCCTGTTAATTCCTTACTATCTCAATCGGGTATTAATTCGCCGATCAAGGGAAATTCCCTAATTGGCGGCATACCCGCACGCACGTTAATCTATTTTTGACACGATCGTATCGTATAGCGATTTGTTCAAATCTAAATTTTCACTCTGCCACAAGCTTGCTGCCTGTCGCCAAGGAGCCGTGCCGTGCCGTCGTCCGCCGAAGTCCGCTTTCATCCCGCGTCGGGATTCATGGGCCTGCCGCCGGCCCGCGCCGCCGGAACCGGCGCCGCGCGCGCCTGCGTCGTGGGCATCCCGTTCGACTGCGGCACGCACCCGTTCCGGGTCGGTTCGCGGCAGGGGCCGGACGCGATTCGCGAACAGTCGCGCCTGCTGCGGCCGGTGGACATCTTCCGCCGCCACGGCATCGACAATCCGCCCGAGTTCCTGCGCGCCATCGACGTCGGCAACGTGGCCTGCCATCCTGGCGATCCCGACGCCTCGTATCCGCTGATCGAGGCGGGCATCGGCGCCATCCTCGATGCGGGCGCCATCCCGATCTCGATGGGCGGCGACGGCGCCGTGACGCTGCCGCAGTTGCGCGCCGTGGCCCAATGCCACCCGGACTTTGTGGTGCTGCATTTCGACTCACACACCGACACCTACCCGATCCCCGGCTACAACACCGCCACCACCTTCACCCGCGCCGCCGAGGAAGGCCTGCTGGACGTGCGCCGCAGCTTCCACGTGGGCACGCGCGGCAGTTCGTTCATGCCGGGCGTCATCGAGTTCGGCCGCGAGGTCGGCTACACCATCGTGCCCTTCGACGAGTTCGACCAGGACCAGAAGGGCGCGCTCGACGCCATCAAGCAGCAGATCGGCGAGCGGCCGGTGTACCTGTGCTTCGACATGGACATCTTCGACCCGTCCTGCGCGCCCGGCGTCTGCACGCCGGAGTGGGGCGGCCTGTCGCCCAAGGAAGGGCTGGGCCTGTTGCGCCAACTGGCGGGCCTGAATTTCGTGGCGTTCGACGTGAACACCGTTTCGCCACCGCAGGACGTGCAGGGCGCCACGGCGTTCCTGGCCGCCACCGTCGTGCAGGAATTCTGCGCGTTGGCGGCGGTGGCGGTACGGCAGTACCCGCAAGGACGCCCGGACTGAACCGGCGCATTGCGGCATCCATTTCATACAAGGGGAATTGCATGAAACTCAAATCCATCCTGCTCGGCCTGGCTTCGGCCACGCTGCTGGTCCAGGCCGGCGCCAGCGTGGCGCGCACGCTCGACGAGGTGCGCGCCGACAAGACCTTGAACGTGGTCACCACCGCGTCGGCGCCGCCGCACGGCTTCAAGAACCCGCAGTCGAACCGGCTCGAAGGCATCATGGTGGACGTGGCCGCCGCGGTCGGCAAGCATCTGGGCGTGGCCGACAAGCTCACCGACGTGCCGTTCTCGGGCCTCATTCCGACGCTGACCTCGGGGCGCGCCGATCTGATGTCGGCGCCGTTGTTCATCACCGAGGAGCGGGCCCGCGCCATCGACTTTTCGGCGCCTGTGTACGAATGGGGCGAGGGCATCGTGGTCAGCGACAAGGCCACCCGCCGCTACGCCAAATTCGAGGACATGCAGGGCCAGAAGGTCGGCGTGCTGGTGGACTCGGTGCAGTTCAACATGATCAAGGACATGCCGGGCACCAAGGTATCGACCTACCAGGACTATTCCACGCTGCTGGCCGATGTGCGCGCCGGCCGCGTCGATCTGGGCATCGTCGATCCGCCCAGCATCATCTACCAGATCAAGACCAAGAACATCCCCGGCGTGAAGCTGGACACCGGCTACCAGCCGCAGCGCAAGTGGCAGGTGGGCATGGCGGTGCAGAAGGGCAATACGGCGCTGCTGGAGGCCGTCAACGCCGCGCTGGCCGAGATGAAGCGCAACGGCGAACTGGCCGCGATCGGGCAGAAGTGGGGCGTATCCGACCTGCTCAGCAAGTAATGCCGCCGCCGCGCGGATAAGCAGCACGAGTTAAGGAGCAAGCATTGGATCTCGCCACGTTGCGCATGTACCTGAGTCCCCTGGCCGAGGGCACGCTCTGGACCCTGGCGCTGTTTTTCTGTTCGGCTTTCCTGGCGGTGGCGCTGGGCCTGGTGGTGTGCCTGTGCCGCCTGTCGCGGCGGCCGCTGGTCAGCCGCGCGGCCCGCGTCTACATCGACATCATCCGCGGCACGCCGCTGCTGCTGCAGCTGTTCTACATCTACTACGGCCTGCCGGAGCTGGGCGTGGTGATCAACGGCTTCGTGGCCGGCGTGCTGGGGCTGACGCTGAACTTCGGCGCCTACCTGGCCGAGCTGTTCCGCAGCGGCATCCAGTCGGTGGATGCCGGCCAGTACGAGGCGGCGCGGGCGCTGGGCCTGCGGCGCACGCAGCGGCTGCAGCGCATCGTGCTGCCGCAGGCGCTGCGCACCATATTCCCCGCGCTGGGCAACTACGCGCTGGTGCTGGTCAAGGAGACCTCGCTGGTGGCGGTGATCAGTGTCTATGAACTGATGCGCGCCGGCGAAATGCTGGCGGGCGCGACCTTCCAGGCGCTGACGGTCTACACCATGGTGGGCGTCATCTATTTCGCCCTGTGCAGCGTGCTGGCCTACCTGTTCCGCCGCTCGGAAAAGCGCCTGACCGTGCCGGGTTACTGGAGCGGCGCCGGCGACAACCACGACATTTCAAAGGCCTGACGCGATGGACGGACTGAACGACGCGGCGCCGATCATCACGATGCGGGGCGTCTCCAAATGGTATGGCGATTTCAAGGTGCTGGACGGGCTGGACCTGGAGGTCCGCCCCGGTGAAAAGCTGATCCTGTGCGGCCCGTCCGGCTCGGGCAAGTCCACCACCATCCGCCTGTTGAACCGGCTGGAGGAGCACCAGCAGGGCACGATCGTGGTCGACGGCATCGAGCTGAACGACGACGTCGGCAACATCGAACGCATCCGCGCCGAGGTGGGCATGGTGTTCCAGCACTTCAACCTGTTCCCACACCTGACGGTGCTGGAAAACTGCACGCTGGCGCCGATGCTGGTCAAGGGCGTGGCGCCGGCGGAGGCGCAAAGCCGTGCCATGCAGTATCTGGAGCGCGTCAGGATCCCGCAGCACGCCGCCAAGTATCCGGGCCAACTGTCCGGCGGCCAGAAGCAGCGCGTGGCGATTGCCCGCGCGCTGTGCATGCAGCCCAAAATCATGCTGTTCGACGAGCCGACCTCTGCGCTCGATCCGGAGATGGTCAAGGAAGTGCTGGACACCATGGTGGCGCTGGCGCGCGACGGCATGACGATGGTCTGCGTGACCCACGAGATGGGCTTTGCGCGCGAGGTGGGCGACCGGGTGGTGTTCATGGACCAGGGCGCGATCGTCGAGACCGACACGCCGGACAACTTCTTCCGGGCGCCGCGTTCGGAGCGGGCGCAGGCCTTTCTGGGACAGATCCTGGCGTAGGCGCGGCCCTCGCCTGGCGGGACAGCGTTGGGGGCGCGGTCTGAATTCCGGTTGCCGGAACCTGGGGAATGGTTCCATGCCGAGCCGCGTAAATGGCTCTACCCGGTTTGCGCTACGCTACCTATCATGCCAAATCGGGCCGGCGCGCCGCCGCCGGCCCGAGCCTACGTAAAACAACCAGGGAAACACGATGAACGGCGCTGATAGTCTTTGCGATACCCTTCTGGCCAATGATGTGGACGTCTGCTTTGCCAACCCGGGCACGTCCGAGATGCACTTCGTCGCGGCGCTGGATCGCAAACCGAAGATGCGCTGCGTGCTGGGCCTGTTCGAAGGCGTGGTGACGGGCGCCGCCGATGGCTACGCGCGCATGGCCGACAAGCCGGCCGCCACGCTGCTGCACCTGGGGCCGGGCCTGGGCAACGGCCTGGCCAACCTGCACAACGCCAAGCGCGCGCGCACGCCGATGGTCAACATCGTCGGCGATCACGCCACCTACCACGTGCAATACGACGCGCCGCTGACCAGCGACGTCGAAGGCGTGGCGCGGCCCATGTCGCACTGGGTCAAGCGCGGCATGTCGGCCGAATCGATGTCGGCCGATGCCGCCGAGGCCATTGCCGTGGCGCGCCGCCATCCGGGCAACATCGCCACCCTGATCCTGCCGGCCAACTCCGCCTGGACCGAGCTGCCGGCCGACACCGCGGTGGCCAAGGTGGTCGACGAGGCCGTGCCGCACACCACCATCGAGGCGGTGCGCGCCGCCGCCAAGGCGATCCGCTCCGGCGAAACCACCACGCTGCTGCTGGGCAGCACCGCGCTGCGCGAACGCGCGCTCAAGGCCGCCGGCCGTATTGCCCGCGCCACTGGCGTGCGGCTCATGTCCGAGACCTCCAACCGCCGCGTCGAGCGCGGCGGCGACCGCACGCCGGTCGACCGCCTGCCGTACCCGATCGACCTGGCGGTGGCCAAGCTCAAGGACGTGCGCCACCTGGTGCTGGTCGGCGCCAAGGCCCCGGTGGGCTTTTTCGCCTATCCCGGCAAGCCCAGCCTGCTGGCGCCAGAGGATTGCGAGAAGATCGTGCTGGCCACCGTCGAGCAGGACCTGGCGCATGCGCTGGAATGGCTGGCCGACGAACTCGGCATCGCCGCCGACGCGCCGCGCCTGGCGGCGCCCGCGCCGGCCTACGAGGTGCCGGCCAGCGGCAAGCTGACCGGCGCCGCCGTCAACATCCTGGTGGCGCACCACTTGCCCGAGAATGCCATCGTCTGCGACGAGTCCATCACCCAGGGCCGCGAATTCCCGATCTACAGCGCCAGCAGCGCGCCGCATGACTGGCTGATGCTGACAGGCGGCGCCATCGGCATCGGCCTGCCGCTGGCGGCCGGCGCGGCGGTGGCCTGCCCGGACCGCAAGGTCATCACCCTGCAGGCGGACGGCAGCGGCATGTACACCTTACAGGCGCTGTGGACGCAGGCGCGCGAGAACCTGGACTGCCTGACGGTGATCCTGGCCAACCGTTCCTACGCCACGCTGCACGGCGAAATGAAGAACGTGGGCGTGCAGGAGCCGGGCCGCAACGCGCGCCGCATGCTCGACCTGGAAGAACCGTATCTGGACTGGACGCACCTGGCGCGCGGCATGGGCGTGGAGGCGGTCAGCGTCGATACCGTGGAAGGCTTCGCCCGCGCCTTGCAGGACGGCCTGAAGCGCCGCGGCCCGTTCCTGATCGAAGCGTTGATCTGACCCGCCCCGCCCCGCGCCGCGAGCAGGCGGCGCGGGGTAATCAGACCCCCAGGTAGCGAGTCAGCTGTTCGGGCGCGGCGGCCAGCGCCGCGCTGTCGCCGTCCTGCACGATCAATCCCTTTTCCATCACCAGGCAGCGGTCGGTGTGCGCCAGCACCGCGCGGTAGTTGCGGTCGACGATCAGCGTCGACATGCCGGTGGCGCGGATCTGCCGGATGATCTTCCAGATCTCGGCCACGATCAGCGGCGCCAGGCCTTCGGTGGCTTCGTCCAGGATCAGCAGGTCGGGGTTGGTCATCAACGCCCGGCCAATCGCCAGCATCTGCTGTTCGCCGCCCGACAGCTGCTGGCCGCCATGGCCCAGCCGTTCCGTCAGGCGCGGGAAGGTCTCCAGCACCCGCGCATAGGTCCAGTCGCGCCGTCCCTGTTCGCCGGCGCGCGCCGCCACCAGCAGGTTCTCGCGCACGCTCAGGTTGGGGAAGATGCCGCGGCCTTCGGGTACGTACGCCACGCCCAGTTGCGCGATGGCGTGCGGCCGGGCGCGGGTGCAGTCGGCGCCGCGCACCGCCACGCGGCCCTGGGCGCTGCGCACCTGGCCCACCAGGCTGCGGATCAGCGTGGTCTTGCCCATGCCGTTGCGGCCCACCAGTCCCACGGACTCGCCGGCGCCGATGCGCAGGCCGACGCCGCGCAGCACGTGGCTGGCGCCGTAGTACACATGCAGGCCGTCGGCTTCGATCAGTGCGCGCATGTGAAGTCTCCGTCCAGGTCTTCGCCCAGGTAGGCGGTGCGCACCTCGGCATGGGCGCGGATCCGCGCCGGGTCGCCGCTGGCGATGCTGCTGCCGTTGACCATCACGGTGATGGTGTCGGCGATGCGGAACACCGCGTCCATGTCGTGCTCGACCAGCAGGATGGCGTGGTTGGCCTTGAGCGTTTGCAGCAGCGCCAGGATGCGGTCGGTTTCCTCCGGGCCCATGCCGGCCAGCGGTTCGTCCAGCAGCAGCACCTGCGGTTCGCCGGCCAGGCACATGGCGATCTCGAGCTGCCGCTTGCGGCCATGCGGCAGCAGCCCCGCCGGTTGCATGGCGTCGGCCGCCAGGCCGGTGCGCTCCAGCGCGTGCGCGGCCAGGTCGGCGCTGACCGCGCAGGCCGAGGCCGGCCGCCACCAGTGCCAGAAGCGCTGGCGCCGCGCCTGCGCCGCCAGCCGGCAGTTTTCGAACACGCTCAGTTCCGGGAACAGGGTCGAGCGCTGGTAGCTGCGGCCCAGGCCGGCGCGGGCGCGCTCAGGCTGGTCCCAGGCGGTGATGTCGCGCCCGCCCAGCGACACCTGGCCGCTGCTGGGCGCCAGTTCGCCGGACAGGATGTTGATGAGGGTCGACTTGCCCGCGCCATTGGTGCCGATGACGGCATGCACTTCGCCGCGTTGCAATGCCAGCGATACGCCGTTGACGGCGGTCAGGCCGCCGAAGCGCCGGGTGACCGCGTTGGCGGTCAGCAGGGGATCAGGCATGGGGCTCTCCTTGGATCGGCAGGGCCAGCGGTTTGGCGGCGGGCGAGGCCGGCGTGTTGGGGGCGTGGCGGGCGCGGCGCCGGCGCCATTGCGCCGGCAGGCCGGCCAGCCCGTCGGGCAGCAGCGCGACCAGCGCGATGATGGCCAGGCCCAGCGGCAGGTGCCAGTGGCGCGCGTAGTCGCCGAACAGCGCCTGCGACTGGAACAGTTCCTGCAGCAGCACCAGCGTCGCCGTGCCCAGTACCGCGCCGCCCAGGCTGCCCATGCCGCCCAGGATCACCATCAGCAGCACCAGCCCCGATTGTTCCCAGGCCAGCAGCTCGGGCGTGACGAAGCCATCCTTGAGCGCGAACAGAAAGCCGGCCAGCCCCGCCAGCGCGGCGCCGATCACATACGCCGCCAGCTTGTACGGATAGGTCGAATAGCCGGCCGCCCGCATGCGCTGTTCGTTGATGCGGATGCCGGCCAGCGCCGCGCCGAACGGCGAGCGCCGCAGCAGGGCCAGGAAGCCCCAGGTCAGCGCCAGGCAGGCCAGCACGAAGAAATAATAGGTATTGCCCTGGTCCAGGTCGAATGGCAGCCAGCCTGCGATATTGGCCTGCGGCCGGAAGTACAGGTAGATGCCGTCGCTGCCGCCGCCGACCTTGGTGTCATGGAACACGTAGTAGGCCATCTGCGCGAAGGCCAGCGTCACCATGATGAAGTACACGCCGCGCGTGCGCAGCGCCAGCGCGCCGGTCAGCGCGGCGTAGGTGGCCGCCGCCAGCAGCGCCGCCGGCAGCAGCCACCACAGGCTGGCCGCCTCCGACTGCGGCGACAGCAGCGCGGCGGCATAGGCGCCGATGCCGAAGAACGCCGCGTGCCCCAGGCTGACCAGCCCCGCGCCGCCCACCAGCAATTGCAGGCTGAGCGCGAACACCGCGTAGATCATGATCTTCACGGCCAGGCCGGTGTAGTAGTCGCTGCCGCTCCAGGCGAAGGCGGCCAGCGCCAGCAGGGTCGCGACAGGCAGGAGTCGATTCACGTTCATGGTCAGCCCTGTTTGAACAGCCCTTCGGGCTTGCACAGCAGAATCGCGGCCATCAGCACGTACACCAGCACGCCCGCGGCGGCGGGGAACAGCACCTGGCCGAAGGTCTCGACCACGCCCACCAGCATCGCCGCCAGGAACGCGCCGCGGATCGAACCGATGCCGCCGATCACCACCACCACGAAGCAGATGATGAGCACGCCGTTGCCCATGCCCGGATACACCGACGACACCGGCGCGGCGATGCTGCCGGCCAGCGCCGCCAGCGCCACGCCGGCGGCGAACACCAGCCGGTACAGCTTGTTGACGTCGATGCCCAGCGATCCGGTCATCTCGCGGTTGCTGGCGCCGGCGCGCAGCATCATGCCGAGCCGCGTGCGCGCGATGACCCAGTACAGCAGCAGCGCCACCGCGATGCCCACCGCCGAGATGAACAGCCGGTACACCGGGTAGGTCATCACATCGCCCAGCGCGATGCTGCCCTGCAGCCAGGACGGCAGCGGCACGCCGTGCACATCGTTGCCCACCAGGATGCTGCGCAGTTCCTCGAACACCAGGATCAGGCCGTAGGTCATCAGCACCTGCTGCAGGTGGTTGCGGCGGTACAGGTAGCTGAAGAACGCCGCCTCCAGCAGATAGCCGAGCGCGGCCGCGGCCAGCACGCACACCGCCAGGGTGGCGACGAAGCCGCCGCCGAGCCAGCGGTCCACCGCCGGCCCCAGCGCGAACGCCATGTAGGCGCCGATCATGTAGAAGCTGCCGTGCGCCAGGTTGATGATCCCCATGATGCCGAAGATCAGCGTGAGCCCGCTGGCCACCAGGAACAGCAACAGGCCGTACTGGAAGGCGTTCAGGCTCTGGATGAGCAGGATGCCGAGGTCCATGGGGACTCTCCTGTCCTAGAGCTTGCAGCCGCGGGCCGGGTCGGCCAGCTTGCGCACGGCCACGTCCACCACCTTGTTTTCCAGGCCGTCGACGCGGCGCAGGTAGATGTCCTGCACCGGGTTGCCGGCCTTGGACAGCGTGAACGCGCCGCGCGGGCTGTCGACCGTGGCGCCCCGCATGGCCTCGCGGAATTCCGCCTTCTTGCCGAAGTCGCCCTTGACCGCCGCCAGCCCCGACTGCATCAATTGCGCGGCGTCGTAGCCTTGCACCGCGTACACGTCGGGCTGCATGTTGTAGGCCTTGCCGTAGTCGGCGCGGAAGGCGTTGTCGCGCGGCGTGTTCAGGCCGTCGGCGTAGTGCAGGGTGGTCAGCAGCCCCTGCGCCGACGCGCCCTGCGCTTGCAGCGTGCCGTCGGTGAGAAAGCCCGAGCCGTACAGCGGGATGGTCTTGTCCAGGCCGGCCGCGTGATAGTCCTGCACGAACTTGACCGCGCCGCCGCCGGCGAAGAAGGTGAACACCATGTCGGGCTTGAGCGCGGCGATCTCGGTCAGGAGCGACTGGAATTCGACGTTGGGGAAGGGCAGGCTCAGTTCCTTGACCACCTTGCCGCCGGCCTGCTCGAAGCCTTCCTTGAAACCACCGATGGCCTCGTCGCCGGCCGCGTACTTCCAGGTGATGGTCACCGCCGTCTTGTGGCCGCGCGCCTTGGCCACCGGGCCCATGGCGTAGGCCGGCTGCCAGTTGGTGAACGAGGTGCGGAAAATGCCGGGGCCGCACAGCGGGCCGGTGATGGCGTTGGCGCCGGCGTTCGTCACGATGAGCGTGGTGTCGGCGTCCTTGGCGGCCTTGGCCAGCGCCATCGCCACGCCCGAGTGCACGGTGCCGATCAGCACGTCGACCTGGTCGCGCTTGATGAGGCGGTTGGCGTTCTCGGCGGCCTTGGACGGATTGGACTCGTCGTCCACCTTGAAGTACTCGATCTCGCGCCCGCCGAGCTTGCCGCCCTGTTCGGCCACATACAGCTTGAAGCCGTTCTCGATGGCGGTGCCGAGCGCGGCGTAGGTGCCGCTGTAGGGCAGCATGAAGCCGACTTTGAGCTTGTCGGCGGCCAGGGCGCCGCTTGCGGCCAGCATCAGCGCCGCGCTCAGCGCGGCCCGGGTCAGGGCGTGGGTCATGGTGGTGTCTCCGTGCTTGTCATGGGCTGCCGCTGGGGCGGCCGGGTTGGTCCAGCGCGCCGACGAAGCCGGCGATGGCCTGGATAACGATGGCGGGCTGGTCCTTGTGCGGCGAGTGGCGGCAGTCGGGAATCTCCAGCAGCCGTGTCTGCGGCGCGGCGCGGCGGATGCCGCGTATCTGTTCGAGCGTGCCGTATTCATCGTCCACGCCCTGCATCGCCAGCACGGGGCAGGCGATGGCGGGCAGGTGATCCTCGATGTTCCAGCGGCGGAAGGCGGGATCCAGCCAGACGTCGTTCCAGCCGCGAAAGGCCGAATCGACGTCATCGTGATGGCGTGCCAGCCGCGCGCGCAGGTCGGTGTCGCGGTAGGCCTGGCGCGCCTGTTCGATATGCGCCACGGTGCGGTCCTCGACGAAGATGTGCGGCGCGGCCACCGCGACGCCCGCGACTGCGTCGGGATGCAGGGCGGCGTAGAGCAGCGCGATGGAGCCGCCATCGCTGTGGCCGAACAGGATGGGCCGATCTCGCTTGGCGTCGATGCCAAGCGCGGCGAGCAGTGCGGGCAGTACGTCGGCGGCCTCGCGGTGCATGAAGTCGACCGGACGCTTTTCGCCCGCGGCCAGCGGCGTGGAGCGGCCGTAGCCATGGCGCGAATAGACCAGCCCGCGGCAGCCGGCGGCGGCGCAGGCCTGCCGCGGCCAGTCCTTCCACATCGACACGGACCCCAGCCCTTCGTGCAGGAACACCAGCAGCGGCGCGTCCCGGCGCGCGGCCGCGATCCACTGGTACTCCAGGCGCAGGTCGCGTCCCGCCGCGCGCACGTCGGCCAGAGCGGTGGGCTCGGGAGCGGGCACGGCGCTCATGGCGTGACCTGTTCCAGCTGCCGCAGGCGGAATCGCTGGATCTTGCCGGTGGCGGTCTTGGGCAGTTCGTCGGTGAAGTCGATCTGGCGCGGATACTTGAAGGGCGCCAGGTGCTGCTTGACGTAGCGCTGCAGGTCGGCGCCGGTGTTCGCGTCCGGCGCGTAGCCCGGCCGCAGCACCACGTAGGCCTTGGTCTTGACCAGTCCGTCGTGGTCCGGCACGCCGATCACGGCGGCTTCGAGCACCGCCTCGTGCTGCACCAGCACGTTCTCCACTTCCACCGGCGACACGTACTGGCCGCTGACCTTGATCATGTCGTCGCTGCGGCCGGCATAGGTGTAGTAGCCGTCGGCGTCGCAGATGTACTTGTCGCCGCTCTTGAGCCAATCGCCCAGGAAGCACTGGCGCGTCTTGTCGCGGTTGTTCCAGTACATCAGCGCCGCGCTCGGGCCCTTGATGTACAGGTCGCCAATCGCGCCGGCGGCCACCGGCGCGCCGTTATCGTCGCGCAGTTGCACCTCGTAGCCGGGCACCGGCTTGCCGGTGGTGCCGTAGCGCAACTGCCCGGCGCGGTTCGACAGGAAAATGTGCAGCATCTCGGTCGAGCCGATGCCGTCCAGGATGTCACAGCCGAAATGGCGCTGGAAGCGTTCGCCGATGTCGCGCGGCAGGGCTTCGCCGGCCGAGGTGCAGATGCGCATCGCCACCTGTTCGCGCGGCGGCAGGTCGGGCGCGGCCAGCATGCTGGCGTACAGCGTCGGCACGCCGTAGAACACGGTCGGACGGTGCCGCACCAGGCGCTGGAATACGGCCTGCGGCGTGGGCCGCTCGGCCATCAGCACGACGGTGGCGCCCACCGACAGCGGAAAGGTCAGGCCGTTGCCCAGCCCGTAGGCGAAGAACAGCTTGGCGGCCGAGAACGCAATATCGTCCTCGCGGATGCCCAGCACCGGCTTGGCGTAGAGCTCGGCGGTGTGCCACAGGTTGCCATGGGTGTGGACCACGCCCTTGGGCTTGCCGGTGGAGCCCGACGAATACAGCCAGAAGGCGATCTCATCGGACAGCGTGCGCGCGGCCGGCGCCAGCGGGGCGGCGGCCAGCAGCGCGTCGAGTTCGTGCGCGCCGGCAGGCAGCGCCGCCGCGGGGCGTGACACCACCAGGTGCTCGACCTCGCCGGGCGCCTGCGCCAGCGCGGCCTGCAAGGTCGGCAGCAGGCTCTCGGAGACGAACGCGGCGCGCACGCGGCTGTGGTTGAGGATGTAGGCGTAGTCGTCCGGCGTCAGCAGGGTGTTCACGGCCACTGGCACCACGCCGGCGTGCAGCGCGCCTAGGAACACCACCGGCCAGTCCGCCGTGTCCTGCATCAGCAGCAGGATGCGTTCTTCGCGCCGCAGCCCCAACTGGCGCAGTGCGCCCGCCATGCGCGCCACGCGCTCGGCCAGTTCGCCGTAGGTGAGCTGGCGGGTGTCGTCGATGTAGGCCAGCTTGGCGGCGCGCGGCGCGTTCAAGGCGGCCAGGTGGCTGGCGAAGTTCAGTTCGGCGGGGCAGGCATTCACGGTTGTCTCCTGGTGTCCTGGCGGGCGGGGCGGCCTGTCCGGCGGTCCGCAAGCGTCTGGCGGCTTGTCGTGACCGGGGGCATGGCATGGGACGCGGGGTCAGCCCGCGCCGGCAGCCGGCCGGCCACGCGGGGCGCGGCCGGGGCGCTGTGGGGAAGCGGGGCGCGGATTCATGCGCGGGTGAACTCGATGGCGCCGCCGGGCAGCAGGTACAGCACCAGCGCGCGGCCCTGCGTCACGGTGGGGCGGTGGGCGCTGCCGGGGCCGTAGACCAGCCAGCCGGCGCCGTGGCCGTCGAAGCGCGCCGCGTCGGTCAGCGGCATGATCATGTCGACTTCGCCGTTGGGATGCGCGTGGTGCGGGCCGGCCAGGTCGTCCATGTCGACCACGTCCACCGAGCAGCCGCCCAGGTCCTCGGCCGGCTTGATGACGCGGCCGTAGCGGATGCCGCCGCCTTCGCGGTTGCACATCCAGCCGTCGGCCACGCCCTGCCTACAGGCGGCGAAGATGTCGGCGTACAACGCGCTGTCGGGGCCGGCCTGCTGGTTCAGGCGCTGCTGCAGGGCGCCGTCGAGCGCCTGGCCGGCCATCAGGTCCGTCACCTGGCGCATCAGCGCGTGGAATCGTTCTGGCGTGCTCACCCGGTCTCCTCCTATACACTGTCGGCGCTTCAGCGGCGGATGCAATCCAGTGCTGTTTTGTCGCACCTGACACGCTGTTGAAGCTGTTTGAGGAAAAATAGTGCTTCCATTGATGTGGGTCAAGCACTATAGTGCATAAATCGGGTGTTATCAGGGTTTTTGCGGAGTCAGCTACACCATGAACCAAGCGCTAGAAGACGCGGCGCCAACCGAACCCAGGCGGGAAGCCTTCCTGGTGGCGCTGGGCGAGCGGGTGCGCCGCCTGCGGGCCATCCGCGGCATGACGCGCAAGGGGTTGTCGCAGGTGACCGGCGTGTCGGAGCGGCATCTGGCCAATCTCGAGCACGGCGTGGGCAATGCCTCGATCCTGGTGCTGCTGCAGATCGCCAAGGCCTTCAACTGCGCGCTGGCCGAGCTGGTGGGGGATGTCACCACCGAATCGCCCGACTGGCTGCTGATCCGCGAGCTGCTTAGCGGCCGCACCGAGTCCGACCTGCAGCGCGCCCGCGAGGCGCTGACCCAGCTGTTCGGCGTGGGCGCCGGCGCGCAGCGCCCTAACCGCACCCAGCGCATCGCGCTGATCGGCCTGCGCGGCGCGGGCAAGTCGACGCTGGGCCAGATGCTGGCCGATGACCTGGGCTACCCGTTCGTCGAGCTGAACCGCGAGATCGAGCGCGTGGCCGGCTGCAGCATCCTGGAAATCCACAACCTGTACGGCCCGAACGCCTATCGCCGCTACGAGCGGCGCGCGCTGGAAGAGGCGGTGCAGATCTATCCGGAAATGGTGCTGGCCACCCCCGGCGGCCTGGTGTCCGAGCCGGCCACGCTCAACCTGCTACTGGCGCACTGCTACACGGTCTGGTTGCGCGCCACGCCCGAGGAGCACATGGGCCGGGTGATGGCGCAGGGGGACTTCCGGCCGATGTCCGGCAATAACGAAGCCATGGCCGACCTGAAGCGCATCCTGGCCGGGCGCGAGGCGTTCTACGCCAAGGCCGACCTGACCTGGGTCACCAGTCACCTGGAAGTGCAGGAGAGCTTCGCCGGCCTGCGTACCCAGGTGCGCA
Organism: Achromobacter ruhlandii; assembly: GCF_002082135.1. Taxonomy (NCBI): domain Bacteria; kingdom Pseudomonadati; phylum Pseudomonadota; class Betaproteobacteria; order Burkholderiales; family Alcaligenaceae; genus Achromobacter; species Achromobacter ruhlandii. Next base: position 4,338,606 of record NZ_CP017433.1, on the reverse strand, counting down.
AGGCCTGCGGCTTGCCGCTGTAGTGCCCGCGTCTTTCGCCGACCGCCAGGGCCGCCCGTTGGGGCGGCCTTTTGTTTGGCGGGGCGCGGACGTCGGCCTGTCCGTCCAAGGATGGGGGCTTCAGTGGCATACGCCTCGACGTGTTTCCAACGACCTGCACTTTTGTGCATCTTTTGCTTGACGCTGATTTTTGCCTGCACTAATCTGCATAATAATTCATGTCGTGCAGTATTTTTCCTATCCGGCTAAGGCATCAGGAGACAAGCAATGAGCAGCGCCGCCAACAAGGTCGACTTTCGGACCGATCCCTCCCAGTACCGCCATTGGCGCCTGTCGTTCGATGGCCCCGTCGCCACGCTGGCGATGGACGTGGCCGAGGACGGCGGCCTGCGTCCGGGCTACAAGCTCAAGCTCAATTCCTACGACCTGGGCGTGGACATCGAGCTGCACGACGCGCTGCAGCGCATCCGCTTCGAGCATCCCGAGGTGCGCAGCGTGGTCGTCACCAGCATGAAAGACCGCATCTTCTGTTCGGGCGCCAACATCTTCATGCTGGGCCTGTCCTCGCACGCCTGGAAGGTGAACTTCTGCAAGTTCACCAACGAAACCCGCAACGGCATCGAGGACTCCAGCCGCCATAGCGGCCTGAAATTCATCGCCGCGCTCAACGGCGCCTGCGCCGGCGGCGGCTACGAGCTGGCCCTGGCCTGCGACGAGATCCTGCTGATCGACGACCGCTCGTCCTCGGTCGCGTTGCCCGAAGTGCCGCTGCTGGGCGTGCTGCCGGGCACCGGCGGCCTGACCCGCGTCACCGACAAGCGCCGCGTGCGCCACGATCACGCCGACATCTTCTGCACCCTGGTCGAAGGCGTGCGCGGCCAGCGCGCCAAGGACTGGCGCCTGGTCGACGACGTGGTCAAGCCGGCGCAGTTCGAGGCCGCGGTGCGCGAGCGCGCGCTGGCGCTGGCCGAGGGCAGCAGCCGCCCCGCCGGCGAGGCAGGCGTGGCGCTGACGCCGCTGGCGCGCGAGGAAGGCGCCGATGCCTTGTCCTACCGCTACGTCGACGTGCAACTGGATCGCGCCAAGCGCCAGGCCACCTGGACGGTGCGCGCGCCGCAAGGCCCGGTGGAATCGGAACTGGCCGACATCGTGGCCGCCGGCGCGGCCTGGTGGCCGCTGCAGATGGCGCGCGAACTGGACGACGCCATCCTGTCGCTGCGCACCAATGAACTCGACATCGGCACCTGGATCTTCAAGACCGAGGGCGACGCGCAGGCCTTGCTGGCCGCCGACGCCGCGCTGCAACGCCACGCCGATCACTGGTTCGTGCGCGAAACCGCGGGCCTGCTGCGCCGCACGCTGGCGCGCCTGGACGTGACCTCCCGCAGCCTGTTCGCGCTGGTCGAACCGGGTTCGTGCTTTGCCGGCACGCTGCTGGAACTGGCGCTGGCCGCCGACCGCAGCTACATGCTGGACAGCGACGGCGAGGAACACGACGCGGCCCGGCTGATCGTGGGCGAGGCCAACTTCGGCGCCTACCCGATGGTCAACGGCCAGAGCCGCCTGCAACGCCGCTTCCACGAGGAAACGGCGCCGCTCGAAGCGGTGCGGGCACGCGCCGGCCAGCCGCTGGCCGCGCGCGACGCGCTGGAACTGGGGCTGGTGACCTACGCGCCCGACAGCATCGACTGGGACGACGAGGTGCGCATGATGCTGGAAGAGCGCCGCGCGCTGTCGCCCGATGCGCTCACCGGCCTGGAAGCCAACCTGCGCTTCGGCGGCCGCGAAACCATGGAAACGCGCATCTTCGGCCGCCTGACCGCCTGGCAGAACTGGATCTTCAACCGCCCCAACGCGGCGGGCGAGAAGGGCGCGCTCAAGCTCTACGGCAAGGGCGAGCAGGCGACATTCGACTGGAACCGCGTCTAGCGCGGCCCACGCAGCAAGTCCCCATACACGGCGCCGGCCCGCGCAGCGCGGCCGCCGCCCCAAGACCCGACGCCGCCCCGACGCGGCCGTCCATCCAGGAGCAGAGACAATGTCAGGCATCAACTACAGCGACAAGATCCCCAATAACGTCAACCTGTCCGGCGACCGCACGCTGCAACGCGCGCTGGAACACTGGCAGCCCAACTACCTGCAATGGTGGCAGGACATGGGGCCGGACGGCTCGCACGGCTTCGATGTCTACCTGCGCACCGCCGTGAGCGTCGAGCCCGACGGCTGGGCCCACTTCAACCACGTGCGCATGCCCGACTACCGCTGGGGCATCTTCCTGGCGCCGCAGGACGGCCAGCGCAAGATCCACTTCGGCGAGAACATGGGCCGCGACGTCTGGCAGGACGTACCGGGCGAACACCGCGCCAACCTGCGCCGCATCATCGTCACGCAGGGTGACACCGAGCCGGCGTCGATCGAGCAGCAGCGCCACCTGGGCCTGACGGCGCCGTCGCAGTACGACCTGCGCAACCTGTTCCAGATCAACGTCGAGGAAGGCCGCCACCTGTGGGCCATGGTCTACCTGCTGCACCGCTACTTCGGCCGCGACGGCCGCGAAGAGGCCGACGCGCTGCTGCAGCGCACCTCCGGCGATTCGGACAACCCGCGCATCCTCGGCGCCTTCAACGAGAAGACGCCGGACTGGCTGGCGTTCTACATGTTCACCTACTTCACCGACCGCGACGGCAAGTTCCAGCTGTGCGCGCTGGCCGAATCCAGCTTCGACCCGCTGGCCCGCACCACCAAGTTCATGCTCACCGAGGAAGCGCACCACATGTTCGTGGGCGAATCCGGCATCTCGCGCGTGATCCAGCGCACTTGCGAAGTGATGAACCAGTTGAAGACCGATGACCCCGCCGCCGTGCGCGCCGCCGGCGTCATCGACCTGCCGACGATCCAGCGCTACCTGAACTTCCACTACAGCGTCACCATCGACCTGTTCGGCGCCGACCAGTCGTCCAACGCCGCCATCTTCTACGGCTCAGGCCTGAAAGGCCGCTACGAAGAGAGCAAGCGCAACGACGACCACCAGCTCAAGAACGACACCTATCGCGTGCTGTCGGTCGACAACGGCAGGCTGCGCGAGATCGAGGTGCCGATGCTGAACGCGTTGAACGAAGTGCTGCGCGACGACTTCATCCGCGACTCGGTGGCCGGCATCGGCCGCTGGAACAAGGTCATCGAAAAGAGCGGCATCGCCTTCCGCCTGCAGGTGCCGCACAAGGCCTTCAACCGCCAGATCGGCACGCTGGCCGGCATCCGCATGTCGCCCGAGGGCGAGATCCTGTCCGAGGCGCAATGGCAGGCGCACCGCCATCAATGGCTGCCCACGCCGGAGGACCGTGAGTTCGTCGCCTCGCTGATGGGCCGCGTGACCGAGCCCGGCAAGTTCGCCAACTGGATCGCGCCGCCGGTCATGGGCATCAACCGCCAGCCCGTGAACTTCGAGTACGTTCGTTTCAACTAAGGCCCCGTGGCGGCGCCATGCGCCGCCGCGCCGCGCATTCGGATGACCGCGATGAACGCCGCCCTGCCCATGGAAGTCCTGAAACAACACCTGATCGACCCCGAGATCTGCATCCGCTGCAACACCTGCGAAGAAACCTGTCCGATCGACGCGATCACGCACGACAGCAACAACTACGTGGTCGACCCGGACATCTGCAACGGCTGCATGGCCTGCGTGCCGCCGTGCCCCACCGGCTCGATCGACAACTGGCGATTGGTGGTGCGCAGCGACGCCTATTCGGTGCAGGACCAACTGAGCTGGGACGAACTGCCGCGCGAACAGCCCCTGCCGGCGGCCGCGGCCATCGTGGATGAGGCGGCGAACGCGGTCGTCGAACCGGTGTCGTCCGCCGGGGTGGCAGCCATGCCGTCCGCCACGCCCGGCGCCAGCGTGCCGCCGTGGTCCGCCGCGCATCCCTACGTCAACCTCTACACCCACAAGACGCCGGTGACCGCCACCGTGGTCGGCAACTACCGCGTCACCGGCGCCGACACCGACAGCGACATCCATCACATCGTGCTGGACTTCGGCGAGCTGCCGTTCCCGGTGCTGGAGGGCCAGTCGATCGGCATCCTGCCGCCCGGCACCGACGCCCAGGGCCGGCCGCACCACGCGCGCCAGTACTCGCTGGCCAGTCCGCGTGACGGCGAACGCGCCGGCTACAACAACCTGTCGTTGACCGTGAAACGCGTCACCGAGGACCACCAGGGCCAGTCGGTGAACGGCGTCTGCTCCAACTACCTGTGCGACCTGGCCAAGAACGACACCGTGCAGGTGATCGGTCCGTTCGGCCATACCTTCCTGATGCCGAACCACCCGCGCGCCAACCTCATTATGATCTGCACCGGCACCGGTTCGGCGCCGATGCGCGCCATGACCGAGCGCTACCGGCGCCGCATCGAAACGGGGGAGAATGGCCGCCTGATGCTGTTTTTCGGCGCCCGCACCGAACGCGAGCTGCCGTACTTCGGCCCGTTGATGAAACTGCCGCGCGACTTCATCGACATCAACCTGGCGCTGTCGCGCGAAGCCGGCCAGCCCAAGCGCTACGTGCAGGACCTGATCCGCGAACGCGCCGCCGTCGTGCGCGAACTGCTCGCCGATCGCAACACCTGCATCTACGTCTGCGGCCTGAAGGGCATGGAAGTCGGCGTGCTGGACGCCTTGCGCGAGGTGACGGTGCAAGCGGGACAGGATTGGACTATCCTGCACGATGTGTTGCGCCGCGAGGGGCGGCTGCACTTCGAGACCTATTGAACGGGCGGCCGGCTTCCGGCAAGCCCTCCAGGGGTCATCCATGCGAGGGGAAGTCCACCAATGAAGTTCGCTGATTTCAAGGACGGCATGCTGATCAAGGCCGGTCCGGTCACCATCACGGAAGCCGAAATCCTCGAGTTCGCCCGCAAGTACGACCCGCAGTGGTTCCACACCGATCTGAAGCGGGCCGCCGAGGGCCGCTGGGGCGGCCTCATCGCCAGCGGCTGGCATACCTGCGCCCTGGCCATGCGCATGGCGGTGGACGCCGCGCTGCACGATTCCGAGTCCTTCGGCTCGCCCGGCCTGGGCGAAGTGCGCTGGCGCACGCCGGTGCGCCCCGGCGATCAGTTGCGCCTGGAAGCCCGGGTGCAGGGCGCGCGCACTTCGTCCTCGCGTCCCGACCTGGGCATCATCACCTGGGCCTGGACGGTGATCAACCAGCATGACGAGGGCGTGCTGGAATTGGACGCGACCAGCTTGTTCGATCTCTCGGGGGATTGAACCCTGCCCGGAGCCGGGCGCCGGGGGCATCAAGCGCCGCCGAGCCTGGCCCATCCGGGGCCCATGTCGCAGTTGGCTTGTCCGGTAGCACGGATGCTCGTAACATGAACGCGTCGTGGGAGAATTGTGCCCAGCGACATTGAAGGCCCGCCCGGGAAACCGGGCGGGCCTTTCGTATATGGGTATGCCCAATGGTCCAAGCCATCAAGCAACCCCTTCCTGCTCTGACCCCGGCATTTCTCTCAGGCCCGCCCGCATCCGCCGGTGGGCTTTTTCTTGCGCAGCGCCGCTGCTTTCATCCGTCATCAAGGTTCCCTTCATGCAACTCCTCAAACCCATCAACGTCGGCCATGCGCCGAACGACCAGACCGGCGACACGCTGCGCGACGCCATGGCATTGGTGAACGAGAACTTCGCCAAGACGCGCTCCGGCGTGGAAGCCGTCGAAGTGGCCGCCGCCACCGCGCAGCGCAAGGCGGACGCGGCGATTGCCGACATCGAAAAAGGCGCGGCTGGCGGCGTGGCGCCTCTGGACGCGACGGGCAAGGTGCCGGCCGCGCATCTGCCTCCGCCTGCTATTCCGATGACGCAGAAATCGGCGCCGGGGGGCGTGGCACCGTTGGATGATGACGGCCGTGTGCCTGCCGATCATCTGCCGGTGCCGCAGCCGTCGGTACCCCTGGCGCAAAAGGGCCAACCCAATGGTGTTGCGACGTTGGCTGCTGACGGCAAGGTACCTTTCGGACAACTGCCTGAGCTTGTTCCAGCCTCGGCGAGGGCACAGCCTAATGGCATAGCAACCTTGGGCGAGGATGGCCGGATCGTCGCCAATCAATTACCGCCGTTGATCCCTGCGGCCGACAAGGGGCGTCCGGGCGGCATCGCGACTTTGGACGCCGAGGGGCGAGTGCCGGCACTCCAACTGGCCGCAGTGCTGCCGGACGAAAAGGGCCGGCCGGGTGGCGTTGCGACGCTGGACGCGGAGGGCAAAGTACCCGTGGGCCAAATTCCGCCTCTGCCCAGTGGACCACCAGTCGGCTCGGTAGCATGGTGGCCGCTGCGCACTTCCATCCCGTCGGGCCAGATTCCCGCCGATGGGCAGACCATTTCTCGCGACACGTTTCCCGATCTCGCAGCGATGGTGATCAGCGGTAGGCTGCCGGTGTTACCGGAGGCGGACTGGTTGGCGGATCCGCTCAAGCGGGGAAGCTACACCTTGGGAGACGGATCCACGACTTTCCGCGTGCCCGATTTGAACGCCAGGGCCGCAGGGTCTCTGGCGGCGACGGTGTTGCGAGGCGACGGCGCGAAATCCACGGGCGTGCCTGGCAGGTTGCAATCGGACCAACTCGGGCCGATGGACTACCGTGTCGTGAGCGGATTCAATCAAGCCACCAATGTTTTGGCGGATGCCTCCCTGAATGCCGTGATGGCATCGGGGAATTTTGCGGGCTACACGTTCACCACGGCGAGACAGACTACGAACGGCACACGTTGGATCGTTAATACCGGCGACGAAACGCGGATGGCGAACGTAACCGGCGTGTGGACGATTCACGCTTTCGCTGCCGCGATCAATCCCGGCAGCGTGGATATGGCACAACTGGCCAGTGATCATGCGGCGCTCAGTGCAGCGTTCCAGACGTTGCGCGCACAGGTTTTCGGCGTTGGCCAGACGCTTCAAGACGTTAGCGCGTCCCGAGCATTCGGGGTGACATACACCAACAGTACCGGGCGGCCGATCTCGGTTTACATCGTCGGCTCGTCCAACAGTAGCGCCGGGGGCAACATGTCCGTGATGGTAGGCGGCATCGCGGGTGGGCCTATCCGCAATTTTGTGTGCGGGGCATATCATGAGGACTAAAGATCATGGATATGCCGATGAAGAAAAGACGCACAGCAGCCGCTCAGGCGGCGGCCCGTGGGCCGCTGCCTGAAGTCCCAGCCGAACTACTGGACCATCTGGTCAAGGGACCGATGACGCCCAGCGAGGTTCAAGACCTGTTCCTGTCGTTCCAGAAGGCGGTGATCGAGCGCACGATGGCCGCCGAGATGAACCTGCATCTGGGCTATCGGCCAGGCGAGGACAAGCCCGAGGGCCAGGCCAACGAGCGCAACGGCGCCAGCGGCAAGACGGTGCTGACCGAGCGTGGCCCGGTGCGCGTGGAGCTTCCCCGCGACCGGGACGGCTCCTTCGCCCCGATCCTGATCCCCAAGCACGAACGACGCTTCACCGGGTTCGATGACCGGATCATCGCCATGTACGCCCGGGGCATGAGCGTGCGCGAGATCCAGGCGTTCCTGGCCGAGAGCTACGGCACCGAGGTCTCGCCGGACTTCATCAGCTCGGTCACCGACGAGGTCATGGCCGAGACGATTGCCTGGCAGAACCGGCCGCTGGAGGCGATGTACCCGGTGGTGTTCTTCGACGCGCTGCGGGTCAAGATCCGCGACGACGGCGGGGTCAGCAACAAGGCGGTGTACCTGGCGCTGGGTGTGCAGGCCGACGGCCAGCGCGACGTGCTGGGCTTGTGGGTCGAGCAGACCGAGGGGGCCAAGTTCTGGCTCAAGGTCTTCAATGAACTCAAGACCCGAGGGTGCCAGGACATCCTGATCGCCGTGGTCGACGGCCTGAAGGGCCTGGCCGAGGCCATCGGCACGGCCTTCCCGCGCACGACCGTGCAGACCTGCATCGTGCATCTGATCCGCAACAGCCTGGATTACGCGGGCTGGAAGGATCGCAAGGCCGTGGCCGCCGCCCTGCGCCCGATCTACGCGGCCGCCAGCGCACAAGCGGCCGAGCAGGCGCTGCAGGCGTTCGCCGATGGACCTTGGGGAACCAGGTACCCCACGATCGTCGCTGCCTGGCAACGGGCCTGGGAGAACGTCACGCCGTTCTTCGTGTTCCCGCCAGACATCAGGCGCGTGATCTACACGACCAACGCCATCGAGAGCTTGAACATGCAATTGCGCAAGATCATCAAGACGCGAGGCCACTTCCCAACGGATGAGGCCGCCATCAAGCTCCTATGGCTGGCGCTACGCAACGTGCTGGCCAAGTCCGTCAGAGCGACCTTCGACTGGAAAGTCGCCATGAACCAGTTTGCTATCCTGTTCGGCGAACGGTTTACTGCGGCCCGGGGATAACAACTTTTAAAACGCCTCGCCCACAAAAATACGGACAGGCTCTCGCGGGTACCCGTTCCATTACCCCATATAACGGCGTCTCACTGTCGCTCACGGCCGTCATTCCCCCCGGAATCACGTACCGGGTGGTAGCCGACAGCATGACGCAGAATTTCTGGACCGAATATCGGTGAGTCGTCATACACGCTCGCAACGGCGCTGGCAGCCTCAAGTTCCACGTGCCGCGTAAACCTATTTCCCGCCACTACCCCAATACGTGGCTGGCTTTTCATTCCGTGACGTATTGTCCCCCATCAGGGCCTTTCTCCTATGCAAATCCTAAAACCCATCAATATCGGCAACGCGCCTAATGATCAGACAGGCGACACGCTGCGCGCAGCCATGGCGATCGCGAACGAGAACTTCGCCAAAACGCGCGCCGGCGTGGACGCGGTCGAGGTCTCCGCCGCCGCCGCCCAACGCAAGGCGGACGCCGCCCTGCCCGCCGCCGAGAAAGGCGCCGCGGGCGGTGTCACGCCGCTGGACGCTGCGGGCAAAGTTCCGGCCGCGCACCTGCCCCCGCCGGCCGTGCCGCTGTCGCAGAAGTCGGCGCCCGGAGGCGTGGCGCCGCTTGACGACGATGGCCGCGTGCCTGTCGATCACCTGCCGATTCCGGTACCCGCCGTGCCGCTCGCGGAAAAAGGCCAGCCGAACGGCGTCGCCACGCTGGCCGCGGACGGCAAGGTCACGCCGGTGCAATTGCCCGACCTAATCCCTGCCGCCGAAAAAGCCCGGCCCAATGGAGTGGCTACCTTGGCGTCCGACGGCCGGATCGTTCCAGGCCAACTGCCAGCGCTGATCCCCGCCGCCGACAAGGGCCGTCCTGGCGGCGTGCCGACACTGGACGAGGAAGGCCGTGTTCCGGCCGCGCAACTGCCCGCGGTACAGGATGCCGTGCCGTTGGTGGAAAAGGGCCAGGCAGGCGGCGTCGCAACCTTGGGCGGAGACGGCAAGGTACCCGCCGGGCAGTTGCCGGTGATGGACAGCATCCCGCTGGGCTTCGTGTCCTGGTGGCCGAGTCGCGCCGCGATTCCCGCGGGTTGGGCACCCTTGGACGGCCAGACGCTAAGCCGGGCCGCTTTCCCCGACATGGGGGCTCGCGTGCTGGCTGGCGATTTCCCGCTGGTGTCCGAAGCCACTTGGCAGAGCGATGTGACGGCGCGGGCCAGCTATACGGACGGAGATGGCTTGACCACGTTTCGCGTACCGGACCTCAATGGCAAATCGTCCGGTGCGTTGGGCGCCGTGATGCTGCGCGGAGACGGCACTCGCTCGACCGGCTCGGATGGCGTGATCCAGCAGGATGCGCAGCAGAACATCACGGGCATTATTCAGTACAGCATCAATCCTGGCTCGGCAGCTGTCGCCAGCGGTGCGCTGGGGGTGCAGGCGAGAGGGACTGGTGTCTACGCGTTCGGAGCATCGGGCGCCGCCTATGACATTACGCTGGATGCTTCCCGCGTGGTTCGTACCGCTTCCGAAACGCGCCCCTTGAATGCCACCGGCTGCTGGGTGGTGAAGATCGCCGGCGCGGCGGTCAATACGGGCAAGCTGGATGCCTTGCAATTGGCCTCGGACCTGGCGAACGTGAACGCGCAGATGCAAACGCTGCAAGGCCAGTTGGGCAGTGTCCTGGGCATCGGGCAGACGCTGCAGGATGTGACGGCGCAACGGGCCTTGGCCACGAACTACACGAATCCGACGGCTCGTCCCATTGTCGTATATGGCGCAGGGACCTCCGCCGCGGCGGGGGCAAGCATGGCGCTGGTGGTCAACGGCTCGGTCGTGTCCACCAGTTCCTATGCGGGTGTCGGCGCCGAGTTCGGCGTGTCGAGTATTGTGCCCTCGGGGGCATCCTATTGGATTGTTGCCGCAGGCTTGACTAATGGGAACACGCTCAAGAAGTGGATGGAATATCGTTGATCGGGTTTGCTGGGACCGAGCCATCACATTTGCGGGATGGCCCGTGTCGCGCTACGGCCGCCGCATCGCCTTCAGGATATTCACCCCCTCCGGCCCCGCCGCCGCCTCCCACTGCTTCACCGAATCCACCGCCGCATTCTTCAGCGCCTGGCGCACCGGCATCGGCACGGCGGTGTCGATCGTCACGCCGTTCTTGCGCATGTTGGCGTAGTTCTGCTGCAACCGGCCTTCGATGCGCTTCCACTGCTCGGCCTCGGTCTGCGCGGCGGCCTGGTCGATGGCCTTGCGCGACTTCGCGTCCAGCGCCTGATAGGCCTGCAGGTTCATCGTTGCCACCGAGATCGGCATGGCGTAGTTGATCTCGGCGAAGCGCGGCAGGTGTTCCCACAGCTTGCGGCCGGCGCCGCCGTCGCCCGAGGACAGCACCGCGTTGACCTCGCCCGAGGCGATGCGCGGCATGGCGTCGGCGAACGAGATGTTCTGCGCGCGCGCCCCGGCCTTCTGCATCACGTCCTGCGAGGTCGCGTCATAGGTGCGGATGCTCAGCGCCTTCAGCGCGGCGACGCTGTCCACCTTGTCCTTGGACCAGATGCCCGAGGCCGGCCAGGGCGTGGTGTAGAGCAGCTTCTGGCCATGCGCGGCCAGCAGTTTCTCGTAGGCCGGGCGGGCCGATTTGTTCAGCGCGCGCGCCTTGGCCAGCGAGTCGGCCAGGAACGGCAGCGAGGACACGCCGAAAATCGGATACTTGGTTGCCAGCGCGCCGGCGAAGGCGTCGCCGGCATCGACCTTGCGCGCTTGCACTGCGTCGATCATGTCGCCGGACTTGATGCCGCGCGCGGCGTCGAAGCTGGCGTCGATCAACACCTGGCCGCCGCTCTTGCCGCGCACCAGGTCGGCGAAGGTGGACACGCCTTGTCCCGGCATCGAAGTGGCCGGGTACTCGGTGGTCATGGTAAGGGTGGTGGCGGCGAATGCGCCGTGACTTGCAAAAGCGATGGCGATGCCCGCCCACAGGCGGAACGAGGGACTGCCTTGCATGCGCGACTCCTGGTCGTGACGAAAAATCCGGGGTCGGGCAGGCGGATACAGCGGGCCGGCACCAGGCCAATGCCGCACAGCGTACGGCAAGGGCCCGGGCCCGGCTAGTTCCTGATAACCCTAAGTTCCTAGAACTTCAGGCTGGCGCTCAGCCCATAGGTGCGCGGGTCGCCCGCTTTCACGTAGTTGGGGCTCTGGTACAGCCAGTAGCGCTTGTCCGCCAGGTTGTTGATGCCGGCGCGGAAGGTGGTCTCGTAGCCGTAGATGCGCGTGTCGTAGGTGGCGCCGATGTTGACGATGGCGTAGCCCGGCACGTCGATCACGTTGCCGGGGTCGAGCATGGTCTTGCCGGTGTATTTGACGTCCGCGCGCAGTTTCAGGCCGGGAAGTTGCGGCACCGAGTAGGCCACCTGCGCCGCCGCCACGAACTTCGGCGCGCCGGCCACGCGGTTGCCGGTGAAGCCGACGCCCTGGCGGTATTCGGAATCCAGCAGCATCAGGCTGCCGCCGACGTTCCAGTTGGTCGCGATGCGGGCGGAACCGGCCAGTTCCAGTCCCTGGTAGATCGACTTGCCGTCCTGCACCAGGACGCGGTCGGCATTCGAGTATTCGGCCTTCTTCTCGATGCGGAACAGCGCGGCCGACGCGGCCCAGTCTTCCTGCTCGGTCTTGACGCCAAGTTCGTACTGTTTGCTCTTTAGCGGGTCGAGCAGGGCGCCGTAGTTGGCGTACTGCGTGCCGACGACGGAGCCGGGCTCCAGCGATTCCATATAGCTCGCGTAGGCCATGGTCTGCGGCGTGATCTTGAACATCAGCGCGACCGTCGGCGTGGGCACGCCGTTCTTCTCGTAGCGCGAGGTGCGCGCGCCGGTCGTGTCGAAGCCGGTCTGCTCGTAGTTGGTGTAGCGCACGCCGCCCAGCACCGACCAGCGGTCCGTCAGATCGACCGTGTCGCTGGCGAACAGCGCCTTCTGCGTGATCTCGGCGGCGCGGTACAGGCGCAGGCTGCCGTCGCTGTAGTAGGTGTTGGTGTTCTGGCTGCGCAGGTTGCCGGTGCCCATCAGCTGGTAGACGCCGTTGGAGCTGTAGTCGTTCTTCTGCTTCTGCCACGAGGCGCCCAGCACCACGTGATGACGCAGCGAGCCGGTGTTGAATTTGCCCTCGGCCATGCCCTGCCACTGGTTGTACTGGTAGGCCTCGCCGTAGTCGGAACGGTAGTCGTCGTAGTCGCCGGCGCCGTTGCGCAGCGTCAGCACGGATTCGTTGCGGCGCGTGCGGGTGGAGCTATAGCTGTAGTTGGTGCTGAAGGTCCAGGCGTCATTCAGCTGGTACTTCAGGCCGGTGGCGTAGAAGCGGAAGTGGTTGTTGGCATAGGGGCCTTCGCCCACCAGGGCGTCGCTGTTGCGCACCGTGCCCGGCAGCTTGCCGCCGGTCATGCTGCTGGTGGTGATGGTGGGCTCGATGCCGACCGCCTTGCGGTCCTGGTAGATCGACTGGAAGTCCCAGGTCAGGCGTTCGCTCAGGCGCGCATCCAGCGCCAGCGACACGGAGTCGCGGTAGAGCGAGCCATCGTTGTAGGTCGTGCCTTCCTCGTGCGTGGCGTTCAGGCGGTAGCCGAAGGCGCCGCTGGCGCCGGCCCGGCCGCCCAGGTCCACGTGTTCGCGCAGCAGGCCCTTGGACCCATAGCCGAGGTCGATGGCGCGCACGGGCTCGTCGGTCGGCTTTTTGGTCACGTAGTTGACCAGGCCGCCGGGCGTGCCGAAGCCGTACATGAAGCCCGAGGCGCCCTTGAGCAGGTCGATCTGCTCGAAATGCTCGTAGGGCAGCGTTGTCACGTAACTCAGGAACGGCTTGCCGTCGATGCGGTAGGAGTTCTGCCAGTCCAGCGGCAGGCCGCGCACCGTCAGGTAGCTGGCCCAGGCGCCGTTGGCCGAGCTGTTGTCGGAGACCGAGGCGTCCAGCGCGAACACGTCGCCTAGCTTGGCAACTTGCCGCGCTTCCATGTCGGCGGCCGTGACCACGGTGGTGGAGAAGGGGGTTTCCAGCTGCGTGCGGCTACCGAGCGCGCCGCCGTTGACCGGGCGATCGAGGTGGATCAGCGTATCGTCGACCGGCGCGGCGTTCACCGTCACCGCTGGCAGTTGCACGGCATCGCCTTGTTGCGCCTGCGCGCCGCAGGCGGGCGCCAGGCCCAGCGCCGCGGCGAGGACGGCGGGGTTGAACAGGGGGGCAATGCCGGGGCGGTTCTTCCCGCGGGAAGAGGGAGGGCGGGCCAAGATGGGTCTCCGATGCAAAAATCGGAAATATTATTGCTAACACAAATCGTTATCAATAAATGTTTGGCATCGTTGCATTGCCGCCTCGTGTTTTCGCGATGCGGCACGCAAAAAAAACGCCCCTCGAAAGGGGCGCACAGTCTTCGCCACGCCGGCGAACCGCGCGTCGGGAGCAGAGCCGGGCTCCGTCCGCGCGGCGAACTGCAAATCAATAGAAAGCCTGGATGCCGGTCTGCGCGCGGCCCAGGATCAGGGCGTGCACGTCGTGGGTGCCTTCGTAGGTGTTGACCACTTCCAGGTTCACCAGGTGGCGGGCCACGCCGAACTCGTCGGAGATGCCGTTGCCGCCCAGCATGTCGCGGGCCAGGCGGGCGATGTCCAGCGCCTTGCCGCACGAATTGCGCTTCATGATCGAGGTGATCTCGACCGCGGCGGTGCCTTCGTCCTTCATGCGGCCCAGGCGCAGGCAGCCTTGCAGCGCCAGCGTGATCTCGGTCTGCATGTCGGCCAGCTTCTTCTGGATCAGCTGGTTGGCGGCCAGCGGGCGGCCGAACTGCTTGCGGTCCAGGGTGTACTGGCGGGCGGTGTGCCAGCAGGCTTCGGCGGCGCCGATCGCGCCCCAGGCGATGCCGTAGCGGGCCGAGTTCAGGCAGGTGAACGGGCCCTTCAGGCCGGACACGCCGGGCATCATCTGGTCGGCGGACACTTCCACTTCGTCCATGACGATTTCGCCGGTGATCGAGGCGCGCAGGCCGACCTTGCCGTGGATGGCGGGGGCGGTCAGGCCCTTGGTGCCCTTTTCCAGGATGAAGCCGCGGATCTTGCCGTCGAACTCGCCGCCGACGCACTTGGCCCACACCACGAACACATCGGCGATCGGGGAGTTGGTGATCCACATCTTGTTGCCCGTCAGCTTGTAGCCGTCGGCGGTCTTGACCGCGCGCGTTTCCATGCCGCCGGGGTCGGAACCGTGGTTGGGCTCGGTCAGGCCGAAGCAGCCGATCCACTCGCCGCGGGCCAGCTTGGGCAGGTACTTCTGCTTCTGCGCTTCGCTGCCGAATTCGTTGATGGGCACCATCACCAGCGACGACTGCACGCTCATCATCGAGCGGTAGCCGGAGTCGATGCGTTCGACTTCACGGGCGATCAGGCCGTAGCTGACGTAGTTCAGGCCGGCGCCGCCGTATTCGGCGGGGATGGTGGCGCCCAGCAGGCCCAGCTCGCCCATTTCCGAGAAGATCTCCGGGTCGGTCTTTTCGTTGCGGAAGGCGTTCAGCACGCGCGGGGCCAGCTTGTCCTGCGAGTAGGCGTGGGCGGCGTCGCGCACCATGCGTTCTTCTTCGGTGAGCTGCTGGTCCAGCAACAGGGGATCTTGCCAATGGAACGAGGGATTCGAGGACATGCTGGGTCTCCGCTATGGATTTCCGTTTTCGGAATCTGGAAAGTTTAAACCTAAAATAATTGGCGCGGCAACCCGGGGTTTACGCGACGCGCGCGGGCGCGTCGCCGTGGGGTTGCCGCCGCCTCTCGGGTATCAGTGCCGGGCCTTGAGCGCCGCGTCGCGGATCTTGTCCAGCGTGGTCGACGGCGTGATGGTCTGCGGGTCGATGAAGCAGTGCAGGATGGCCGGCTTGCCGCTGGCCAGCGCGCGTTCGAACGCCGGGCCGAACTGTTCGGTGGTCTCGACGCGTTCGCCGTGGCCGCCGAAGGCGCGGGCGTAGTCGGCGAAGTCAGGGTTCTTCAGCTCGGTGGCGGAAATGCGGCCGGGGTAGTGCTTTTCCTGGTGCATGCGGATGGTGCCGTACATGCCGTTGTCGACCAGCACCACGATGATGGGCAGGTCGTACTGCACGGCGGTGGCGAATTCCTGGCCGTGCATCAGGAAGCAGCCGTCGCCGGCAAAGCAGACCACGGTCTTGTCGGGCCAGACGCGCTTGGCGCCGACGGCCGCCGGCAGGCCATAGCCCATCGAGCCCGAGGTCGGCGCCAGCTGCGTGCCGAAGCGGGTGAAGCGGTGGAAGCGATGCAGCCAGGTGGCGTAGTTGCCGGCGCCGTTGGTCATGATGGCGTCGGCCGGCAGGGTCTTTTCCAGGTAGGCCATGACCTGGCCCATCTGCAGCGCGCCCGGGGTGGTCACGGTGGTCGGGTCGCTCCACTTCAGGTACGACTCGCGCATGGCCTGCGTGCCTTCGGCCCAGGCCGGCTGCGCGGGGGCTTTCAGGCCGGCCACTGCTTCGGCGAAGGCGGCGGGCGAGGTATTGATGGCCAGCGTGGGGCGATAGACGCGACCCAGTTCGGCGGCGTCCGGATGCACGTGCACCAGCTTCTGCTTGGGCACCGGGATGTCCAGCAGCGTGTAGGCCTGGCTGGGGTTTTCCGACATGCGGCCGCCGACCAGCAGCACCAGGTCGGCGTCGGCCACGCGCTTGAGCAGGGCGGGGTTGATGCCCAGGCCGACGTCGCCGATGAAACACGGATGGTCGGCCGGGAACAGCATCTGGCGGCGGAACGACACCGCCGTGGGCAGCGCGTGGCGCTGCGCGAAATCGGCGAACTGCTGCACCGCGCGCGCGTCCCAGCGCGTGCCGCCAAGGATGGCGACGGGGTTCCTGGCCTGGGCCAGCAGTTGCTCCAGGTCGGCCAACTGGCCGGCGGTGGGAGCGGAGTCGATGACCTCGTAGCGGGGCGCGTCGGCCACCTGCGCGGCCTCCACCAGCATGTCCTCGGGCAGCGCGATCACCACCGGGCCGGGGCGGCCCGAGGTGGCGATGTGGAAGGCGCGCGAGATCAGTTCGGGAATGCGTTCGACCTGGTCGATTTCCGTGACCCACTTGGCCTGCGTGCCGAACACGGCGCGGTAGTCCATTTCCTGGAAGGCCTCGCGCTCGCGCATGCCGCGCTCGATCTGGCCGACGAACAGGATCATCGGGGTCGAGTCCTGCTTGGCGATGTGCACGCCGGCCAGCGCGTTGGAGGCGCCCGGACCGCGGGTCACCATGCAGATGCCGGGTTCGCCGGTCAGCTTGCCATGGGCGTCGGCCATCATGGCCGCGCCGCCTTCCTGGCGGCAGACAGTGACCTTGATGTCGGCGTCGTGCAGGCCATCCAGCACCGCCAGGTAGCTCTCGCCGGGAACGCAGAAAACGTGTTTGACGCCCTGGGCGACGAGCTGGTCGACGAGGATGTGGCCGCCGAGGCGGGATGCTTGCTGGGACATGGTGGGTGTCAGGATGAGCCGAGATTAAGACACCCGAGCATAATGTTCCTTGATCGCACAACGCAATTGATAAAATTGCACAATCTAGTGACCCGCCGGCACGACCGGGATGTTGCGCCGCGGCAGGCGCGGCGGGTGTTTCCGGCGATCTTCGGTTCCTTCCTGGCGGTTCCCGCTCCATGAGAAACGGCATTCCCAACCTCAGCGCCCTGCAGGCCTTCGAGGCCTCGGCCCGCCTGGGCAGTTTTTCCCGGGCGGCCGAAGAGCTGTCCCTGACCCACAGCGCGGTCTACCGCCAGGTCGCCAGCCTGGAGGCGCGGCTGGGCGTGCAGTTGTTCACGCGGGTGCGGCGCCGCATCGTGCTGACCGACCATGGCGCGGAATATGCGGGACGCATCCGCCATCACCTGGACCAGATCGAGAAGGACACCTTCGGCCTGGTGAGCCGCACCGGCATGGGCCGCAGTATCCACATCGCGGTGGTGCCGACACTGGCCACCACCTGGCTGATCCCGCGGCTGGCGGATTTCCAGCGCGAGCAGCCGGACATCACCGTCAGCCTGTCGGTGCGCACGCTGCCGTTCCAATTCAAGGACCAGCCGTTCGACGGCGCCCTGTACCACGGCGACACGCTGTGGCCGGGCACCCAGGGCGTGCTGCTGTTTCCGGAACGCGAGCTGGTGCCGGTCTGCGCGCCTGAACTGGCCGCCCGCGTCACCGAGGCCGGCGCCGGTGCCGGCGCGCTGGCGGGCATGACCCATCTGCATCTGAGTTCCCGCCCCGACGCCTGGCGCCAGTGGTACGGCGCCAACAATTACCTGTATGGCCCCCAGGCGGCGGGCGGTCCACGCTACGAATTGTTCACCATGGTGATGGCGGCGGTGCAGGCCGGGCTGGGCGTGGGCCTGATGCCGCGGTTCCTGGCGCAGCCGGCGCTGGACCAGGGCACGCTGGCGATGCCGGTGGCGCAGTCGCTGACGGTCAGCCAGGGCTACTACTTCGGCTATCCGCAGCGCAGCGAGCGTTCCGAGGCGCTGAAGCTGTTCGAGACCTGGCTCAAGTCGGCCGCCGCGGCGGTGGCGGGGCGCTGAGGGCATGGCGCAAGCGTCGCCGTAGAATGTGGCCCATCCCCCTGGCGTGGCCGGCGTACGCCGCAAGGTTGCGCGCGCCTGCGCCGGCGCTCTCCGCCGCCGGGCACCTCTCTTGATGCCTTGATTTCCGTTCCATGTCCGATTCCCGCCAACCGCTCGCTTCCCAGGCCGATATCGACGCCTTCATCGACGCCGTCTGGCTCGAGGACGGCCTGTCGGCCAACACCCTGGCCGCCTACCGGCGCGACCTGACCGGCTTCGCGCGCTGGCTCGAAGACCCCGAGGCCTACGCCCGCGAGATGGCCGACCGCCACGGCGAGGCGGCTTCGGCCCAGGCGCAGCCCGCCGGTCCCGCCAAGGCGCTGGCCGAGGCCGGCAAGGCCGACATCGAGGCCTGGTTCGCCTTCCGCCACGAGGAAACCCGCGCCACCACCGCCAACCGCCGCCTGGCCGCGCTGCGGCGCTTCTACGCCTGGGCGCTGCGCGAGCACCGCGCGGCGCAGGATCCCTGTCTGACGCTGGTCGCCGCCAAGCAGCCGCCGCGCCTGCCCAAGACGCTGTCCGAGCAGCAGGTGGATGCCCTGCTGCGCGCGCCCGACCTGGGCCAGCCGCGCGGCCTGCGCGACCGCGCCATGCTGGAAACGCTGTACGCCACCGGCCTGCGCGTGTCGGAACTGGTCGGGGTGCGGGCGCTGGACGTCAGCCTGAACGAGGGCGTGGTGCGCGTGGTGCAGGGCAAGGGCGGCAAGGACCGCCTGGTGCCGCTGGGCGCGGAGGCGGCGCACTGGATTGACCAGTATCTGAAGACCGCGCGCCCCGAGCTGGCCGCCGGCCGCGTCAGCGACGCGCTTTTCATCACCGGCCGGGCCGAGGCCATGTCGCGCCAGGCGTTCTGGCAA
Organism: Achromobacter ruhlandii; assembly: GCF_002082135.1. NCBI lineage: Bacteria > Pseudomonadati > Pseudomonadota > Betaproteobacteria > Burkholderiales > Alcaligenaceae > Achromobacter > Achromobacter ruhlandii. The sequence goes on along the minus strand of NZ_CP017433.1, from coordinate 4,319,710 downwards.
CTGGTCAAGAAATACGCGGTGCTGGCCGGCGTGCACGCGCCGCTGTCGCCGCACGTGCTGCGCCACGCCTTCGCCACCCATCTGCTGAACCACGGCGCCGACCTGCGCGTGGTGCAGATGCTGCTGGGCCACGCGGACATCTCCACCACCCAAATCTACACCCACGTGGCGCGCGAACGCCTGAAGGCGCTGCACGCCACGCATCATCCGCGCGGTTGAGGGCGTTTGCGCGCCGCCGCCCGCGTGCCTACACTTTTGCCTTCGCCTTTTCAGCGCCCCGCCATGAGCAAAGCCCGCCACGTTTCCGAAACGCCCGCCACCCAGTTCCTCAAGCAGCACAAGGTGGCGTACACCGAGCACACCTACGACTACGTCGATCATGGCGGCGCCGGCGAGGCCGCGCGCCAGTTGGGGCTGGACCCGCACGCGGTGGTCAAGACGCTGGTGATGGAAGACGAATCGGCCAAGCCGCTGATCGTGGTGATGCACGGCGACCGGGAAATCTCCACCAAGAACCTGGCGCGCCAGGCCGGGCTGAAGAAGGTCGAGCCCTGCAAGCCCGAGGTCGCGCAGCGCCACTCCGGCTATCAAGTGGGCGGCACCTCGCCGTTCGGCACGCGCAAGAAGATGCCGGTGTGGGTCGAGGCCGAGGTGCTGCAATACCCGGTCGTCTACATCAATGGCGGCCGCCGCGGCTACCTGGTGGGTATCGATCCGAACGTGCTGGTGAGCCTCCTGGGCGCCAAGCCGGTGACGGTGGCGCTGGAGTAGGGCGCCTGCCATTGCCCGGCGCCGCGCGCGGCCGCGCATGCATGTCGGGGGCGGGCGCGGTCCCGCTTCGGGGCATCCACCTTGGCGTGGTATCCCGTTACCACCCTCGCCTGCGCGGGTAGGAGCACAATGGACCGCAGAACATCAAGAACCGGCCGCCCGGCCCTCGGGCGCTTCAGTCGGCGATCCCCCATCCCCAGGAGACAATCATGAGCAAGAGACTGTTGATGCTGGTCGGCGACTACGCCGAAGACTACGAAACCATGGTGCCGTTCCAGACGCTGCTGGCGGTGGGCCATACGGTGCACGCGGTCTGCCCTGGCAAGAAGTCCGGCGAGAGCATCGCCACCGCCATCCACGATTTCGAAGGCGCGCAGACCTACAGCGAGAAGCGCGGCCACAACTTCGCGCTGAACTACGATTTCGAGCGCGTCGAGGCCGGCTCGTACGACGGCCTGGTGATCCCCGGCGGCCGCGCGCCGGAATACCTGCGCCTGAACGAAAAGGTGCTGGAGATCGTGCGCGCCTTCGATCAGGCCAAAAAGCCGATCGCCGCCGTCTGCCACGGCGCCCAGCTGCTGGCGGCCGCCGGCATCCTGGAAGGCCGCACCTGCTCGGCCTACCCCGCGTGCGCGCCGGAAGTGCGGCTGGCCGGCGGCACCTACGCCGAGATCGGCATCGACCAGGCCTACACCGACGGCAACCTGGTGACGGCGCCGGCCTGGCCGGCGCATCCGGCGTGGCTAGCGCAGTTCCTGGCCGTGCTTGGGACCAAAATCACGCACTGAGCCTGGGCCGCGCGGCGAGCGCCCGTGGGCGCTGCCACGCGCGCGCCGGCGCCGCATGCCCCTGAAAGCGGGGCGTTGCCACGCCATGGGGGCGTTCCGTGCCGCCACAAAAAAAGGCGCCTGCCGCGGCAGGCGCCTTGCTGCATGACAAGGCGCGTGGATCAAGCCGCCATGTCGAGCACGATGCGGCCCTCGATCTGGCCGCGACGCATGCGGTCGAACACGCTGTTGATGTTCTCCAGCTTCTCGGTGGCCACTGTGGCATGCACCTTGCCTTCCTCGGCGAACTGCAGCGACTCCTGCAGGTCCAGGCGCGACCCCACGATCGAACCGCGCACCGTCACGCCGTTGAGCACCATGTCGAAGATCGACAGCGGGAAGTCGCCCGGCGGCAGGCCGTTGAGCGCCACCGTGCCGCCGCGGCGCACCATGCCCAGCGCCTGCTCGAAGGCCTTGGGCGAGACCGCCGTGATCAGCGCGCCGTGGGCGCCGCCGATTTCCTTTTTCAGATAGGCCGCCGGGTCGGTGGTCTTGGCATTCACGACCACTTCCGCGCCGAGGCGCTTGGCAAAGGCCAGCTTGTCGTCGTCGATGTCCACCGCCGCCACGTTCAGGCCCATGGCGCGCGCATACTGCACCGCCATGTGGCCCAGGCCGCCGATGCCGGAGATCACGACCCAGTTGCCGGGCCGCGTGTCGGTCATCTTCAGGCCCTTGTAGACCGTCACGCCGGCGCACAGCACCGGGGCGATGTCGACGAAGCCGACGTTCTTCGGCAACAGGCCCACGTAGTCGGCAGCGGCCAGGGCGTATTCGGCGAAGCCGCCGTTGACCGAGTAGCCGGCGTTCTGCTGCTGCTCGCACAGCGTTTCCCAGCCGCCCAGGCAATGCTCGCAATGACCGCAGGCGGAATACAGCCACGGGATGCCGACGCGGTCGCCTTCCTTGACGTGCGTCACGCCTTCGCCCACCGCCACGACGTGGCCCACGCCCTCGTGGCCGGGGATGAAGGGAGGATTGGGCTTGACCGGCCAGTCGCCCTCGACCGCGTGCAGGTCGGTGTGGCAGACGCCGCAGGCCTCGATCTTCACCAGCAGTTCGCCGGCGCCGGGGCGCGGCACGTCGACTTCTTCGATTTCCAGGGGTTTGCCGAATGCGCGAGCCACGGCGGCCTTCATGGTTTTGTTCATTGCTACCTCCGAAGTCAGATCAGTCTTAGCATGCTCGGATGGGGACGCGTCCGAGACCTTGATTTATATCAACGGCTTCCGGACGAGTCGGACGAAAGAAACTTATCGTTGCAGAATGGGCGGGAATACCCCGGGACAGAGGGGCATTGCCTGGCGGATCGCCCCGCTGCAGAGGCGTCTTGCCGGGCTGGCGGCTATCGTCGTACAGTGGCCCGCAAGCCTCGTGTCCGCCCCAGGAGCTCCCATGTGTGAAATCTTCATCCGCGCGAGCGAACAGTCCTACGCGCCCGAAACCCGCTCCCTGCGCCTGCACGGGGCGGCCACCAGCCTGCGGCTGGAACAACTGTTCTGGCAGGTGCTGGAGGAAATCGCGGCGCGCGACGGCATGCGGGTGACGCAGCTGATCGAGCGCCTTTACGACGAGCTGGTGGAATACCGCGGCGAGGCCGCCAACTTCACCTCGTTCCTGCGCGTGTGCTGCCTGCGCTATCAGTTGCTGCAGGCCGAAGGCCGCATCCCGGCCGATGCCGCGGTGCCGATCCGGTCGCTCAATCCGCGGGCGGTGCTGGAAGGGCTGCCGCCGTCGATGTACGACCCGCAGCCATTGCGGTCCAAGCGTCCGGTGGCGGCGTAGCGCCGCGTCGGCGGCACCGGGGCGCGCCACTCGCGGCCTGCTTCCGCCCGTATTCAGCCCTGCCGCCAGACGTAAAAAAGCCCGATCGACGATCGGGCTTTTTCGTGGCCGGAGGGCGCCTGGATCAGCCGCCCGGCTGGGCCGAGGCCATGGCCACTTCGCTTTGCACGATGCGGCGGATGCGCACGGCATCGCCGATGCGCGACAGCTTGCCCTGCGAATCCAGCAGCACGATTGCCAGGTCGCGGCCATTGATGCGCGCCAGCATCACCAGGCATTCGCCGGCTTCGTTGATGTAGCCGGTCTTGGACACCTTGATGTCCCAGTCGGGCTTGCGCACCAGCAGGTTGGTGTTGCGGAACGTCTGCGTGCGGTTGTTGATCTCGACGTCGTACTCGGTATCGGTGGAGTAGCGGTGGATCAGCGGGCGCTGCGAGGCGGCGCGCAGCAGGCGGGCCAGGTCGTGCGGCGACGACACGTTGTCGCTGGACAGGCCGGTGGGCTCGATGAAATGCGTGCTGGTCATGCCCAGCGACTGTGCCTTGGCGTTCATGGCGGCCACGAACGCGGGCAGGCCGCCCGGGTAATGGCGACCCAGCGCGTTGGCGGCGCGGTTTTCGGACGACATCAGCGCCAGGTGCAGCATGTCGCCGCGCGACAGTTTGGTGCCCACGCGCAAGCGCGAGGTGGTGTGCTTGAGGCCGTCGATGTCTTCATCGGTGATCTCGAGCATTTCATCCATCGGCTGGTTGGCGTCCACCACCACCACCGCCGTCATCAGCTTGGAAATCGAGGCGATGGGACGCACCACGTTCTCGTTCTTGGCGAAGATCACGGTGGAGGTGGCCAGATCCTGCACGTACGCGGTGCTGGAGCGCAGCGCGGCGGCCTCGGCGCGCACCGACACGGCGGGCGGCGGCATGGCCGCCGCGGCCGCGGCGGCAGCCGTGCGCTGCGCGCGCGACGGCTTGTTCGGCTTGCCGTTCTTGCCGGCGGCGCCCTTCTTGGATGTCCCTTGTTGGGCGACGGCCTGCTTGCCGCCCTTGGGCGGCGCTTTCTTGCCCGCAACCTGCTTGGGCGCGCCCTTGGCCGTGGCCTGTTTGCCCGAGGCGCCCTTGGGCGTGGATTTTGCGGCGGCCGACTTCGGCGCGGCTTGCTTGCCGGCGGCTGCCTTGGGCGCGCCTTTGGCCGCGCTCTGTTGGGGGGGCCAGCCTTCTTGGCGGGCGCGGGGGCTTTCTTGGCTTGTTGCGCCTTGCAAGCGGCCGACTTGGCGTTGGTCTTGCAAGGGTCGGTGGTCTTCGCGGCGAAGGCGGCAGAGGGCAGGAGCGCGCACATCGCCAGCGCCGCCGGCGCTATCGCGTTCGCAATTGCACGTTTCCAGTTAAATGCCATGGTTTAAGCAGGCTTATCAGGCTGTGAAGAATTATTTCCCCGGTCAAGCTTGCGACGGTTCGGGAAAAGTCCAGATGAATTAGAGGCTTACGCGTCGAATTTAAACAGTAATTTCAAGTGGCGCGCAAGGCGATTCGCTATCTTCGCCCAAAAAATTATTGGGGTCATATTGACGGATTGCGTATTGGTCACCAAACGCGTCCCGAGACGCTACCGGCGCGCCGCGCGTGAGCGTAGCCCGGATTAACCCTCATCTGGCTGAAAGCGGGAAGTTTTCTTGCGATGGCCTGGGGAGCCGAGGCCGGGGGATGGGTGGCCTCGCCGGGTGGAATCGAACCACCAATTGACCCTTAGGAGGGGCCGGTTATATCCATTTAACTACGGCGAGACGGGCGGCGTGGCCTCTCCTGGGAATCGCACTGGCCCGGCGGGGCGTCTAGTGCCTTGATATTCCAGGGAAAGACCAGGGGCGCAAGTGTAACACCATTGGATAACAACCGAAAATTAGTGGATTAAATCAACTATATGCCCTATATTGCCTGGCATGGCCAGGGGCGCCGCGCCTTGCGCGGACCCCGGCCCCATACCTAAAACATCAGGAGCAGGCATGACCCCGACTTTCCACACGATCCTGCTGGACGTGCAGGACCGTGTCGCCACGGTGACGCTGAACCGCCCCGACAGCCGCAACGCGCTCAATTCCCTCATGTGCGCCGAGTTGGTGCAGGCCATGCAGCAATTGGCTGCCAATCCGGACGCGCATGTGGTGCTGATCGCCGCCGCCGGCGCGGCATTCTGCGCCGGCGCCGACCTCAAGGAGCGTAAGAGCATGTCCAATGCGGAAATGACGGCGCGCCGGGTGCAGGGTTTTGCCGCCTATGCCGCCATCGAACGCATGCCGCAGCCGGTGATCGCGGTGGTGCAGGGGGCGGCGTTCGGTTCCGGTTGCGAGATCGCCGCGGCGTGCGACTTTGTGCTGGCCTCGTCCGACGCGACGTTCTGCTATCCGGAAGTGGGTTGGGGCACGGTCGGCGCCACGCAGCGGCTGCCGCGCGTGGCCGGCGCGCGCAAGGCCAAGGAACTGCTGTTCACCGGCCGCCGCTTCGACGCGGCCGAGGCGCGCGAGATTGGCCTGGTCAATCAGGTGTACGCGCCCGAGGCCTTGGCGGGTGAAGCCACGCAGATGGCGGCGGCCATCGCTCGCGCCGCGCCGCTCACCGTGCGGCTGACCAAGCGCAGCATCGATCAGGGATTGGCGACCACGCGCGAAGGCGCGATGGCGATCGAATTGCTGGCCATCGAGGAAAACCTGCGCGGCACCGATTGGAAGCAGGCCATCGCCGGCTTCGGCGCGGCGGGAGACAAGGCATGATCGGCCCCACGATTCTGTCGCAGGCGCTGGCGCGCCAGGTGGCCCAGCGCGGCACGGCCGAGGCCTTCGTCGCGCCTGGCGAGCGTCACACCTGGGCCGCGCTGCAAGACGGCGCGCAACGCATCGCCCGTGGCCTGCATGCGGCCGGCGTGCGCCATGGCGACCATGTCGGCGTGCTGCTGGGCAACGGCGGCACCTGGGTGCAGGTGTTTTACGCCTGCGCGCTGCTCGGCGCCGTGACGGTGCCCGTCAACACGCGCTTCAAGACCGATGAACTGGCGTTCTGCCTGAAGCAGGCCGACGTCAAAGTGCTGCTGACGGCGGATACCTTCCTGGGCATCGATTTCCTCGATCTGCTGACGCAGGTGGAACCGGCGCTGGACCAGGCCCTGCCGGGCGCGGCGCTGCCGCTGCTGCGACAGGTGGTGGTGCTGGGCGAGCGCTGCCCGCGCGGCGCGCGCGCCTGGGCGGACTTCCTGCGGGCGGGTGAGGCCGTCGACGATGCGGCGCTGCGGGCCTGCATGGACGCGGTGGCTCCGGAGGACGTCCTGCTGATCCAGTACACCTCGGGCACCACGTCGTTTCCCAAGGGCGTGATGCTGACGCACGCCAACATGCTGACCAATGCCTGGGCCGCGGCGCAGCGCATCGGCGTGCGGCCGGACGATCGCTATTTCAGCATCCGTCCTTACTTCCATGTGGCCGGCACCACGCTGTCGATCCTGGTCAGCCTGATGAGCGGCTGCTGCCTGCTGACCCTGCCCAAGTTCGACGTAGCCGACGCCTTGCGCATGCTCGACGAAGAGCGCTGCACCCTGACATCCGGCAACGACACCATCTTTCTCATGCTGATGGGTCATCCCGATTTCGACCGCGCGCGCATCCATCTGCGCGGCGGCTGGGCGGCGGCCGGCCCGCAGGTGATGCAGAAGATCCGCGACGTGATGGGGGTGCCGGGCATCTGCAATGCCTACGGCCAGTCCGAAGCCTCGCCCAACATCACGCTGTCGGCGCACGATGATCCCTTTGAACTGCGCGCCATGGGCTGGGCGCTGCCGCATCCCGGCATGCAGGTGCGGGTGGTGGACCCGGGCACGGGCGAGCCATTGCCGGCCGGCATGCAGGGCGAGATCCAGGCGCGCGGCTGGAGCGTGATGAAGGGCTACTACAAGATGCCCGAGGCCACCGCCCGCGCGCTCAGCGCGGACGGCTGGCTCAGCACGGGCGACCTGGGCGAAATGGACGCGGCGGGCCGGTTGCGCATGGTGGGCCGCCTGAAGGACATGTTCCGCGTGGGCGGCGAGAACGTCGCGCCGGCGGAGGTGGAAGAGACCCTGCACGGCCACCCCGCCGTGCGCATGGCGCAGGTGGTCGGCGTGCCCGATGCGCGCCTGGGCGAAGTGCCGGCGGCGTTCGTGCTGCTCAAGGACGGGCAGGACTGCACGGCCGAGGAACTGACGGCCTGGTGCAAGGCGCGCTGCGCCAACTTCAAGGTGCCGCGCTATGTCGAGATCGTCGACAGCTTCGAGCACATCGGCATGACGGGCAGTTCCAAGGTGCAGAAGAACAAGCTGCGCGCCCACGCGCTGGCGCTGTTCGGACTGGAGCAACAGGCATGAGCGCGCGCGACGTGGTGCTGTGCGAATGCTTCGCGCGCGATGGGCTGCAGCATGAGCCCGACTTCATCGGCACGGCGGCCAAGGCCGACCTGATCGACCGTTTCGCGGCGCTGGGCTTTGAACGGATCGAGGCGACCTCGTATTCCAATCCCAAGGTCGTGCCGCAATTCGCCGACGCCACCGACCTGCTGGCGGTGCTGCCGCGGCGCGCGGGCGTCTGGTACAAGGCCACCTGCGCCAACGCGCGCGCCGTCGAGCGCGCGCTGGTTGACCTGGATGCCGGCATCGGCGCCAACGAGATCAGCCTGCTGGTCTCGGCCAGCGAATCGCATTCGACGCGCAACCTGAAGCGCGAACGCGCCGCCCAGTGGGACAACATTGCCGAGATGGCGCGGTTGGCGAACGGCCGTTTTCGCCTGATCGGCACGATTTCGGTGGCCTTCGGCTGTCCCTTCGAAGGCGCGGTCGACCCCGACGTGGTCATGGCCGACGCGCGGCGCTTCGCCGCGCTGGGCGTGGGCATCGTGACGCTGGGCGACACCACCGGCATGGCCACGCCGGCCTCGGTGCGCGACCTGTATGGCCGGATGGCGCGCGAGGTGCCCGAGGTGACGCCGGTGGCGCATTTCCACGACACGCGCGCCACCGGCCTGGTGAACTACGTGGCCGCGCTGGAGGCGGGCGTGAGGCACTTCGATTGCGCTTTCGGCGGTGTCGGCGGCCATCCGGCCAAGGTGCGCTACGGCGGCGGTCATACCGGCAACGTGGCGACGGAAGACCTGGTCAACCTGTTCGAGTCCATGGGCGTGCGCACCGGCCTGGATCTGGCGGCGATGGACGCGGTGTCGCGGCATTGCGAGGCGGTGCTGGGGCGCGCGCTGCACAGCCGCGTGGCGCAAAGCGGCTTGAACCCGCTGCTCGGCGTTGCGCGGGAGGCGGCCGCATGAGGATCGCCGGCCGCGTTTGTATATCATGCGGGCAGCGGCGCGCGACGCGCGCGCACGCCGTTTTTTTCCGCATCTGAAGAGTCCGCCCATGGCCACCCGAACCGCATCCAAGTCCGCCGCCGCGCGCCCCGCACCCCGCGCGTTGAAGGAACTGTTCTCGTACCGCCTGAACCGGCTGGCCTACGTGTCCAGCCGCATTGCCGCCGGCCTGAACGAAAGCCGCTATGGCGTGGGCCCGCGCGAGTGGCGCATCATCGCGCTGCTGGGCGCGGCGCCGGACATGTCGCTGAACGCGGTGGCGCGCGAGGCCAACATCGACAAGAGCCAGGCCAGCCGCACCGTGTCCGAACTGATCGAGCGCGGCCTGATCCAGCGCAGCGCCGACAGCCAGGACGGCCGCGGCGTCAGCCTGGACCTGACGCGCACCGGCCGCGCCCTGTACGAAGAGATCTTCCCGGCCGCGATCGAGCGCAATGAGGACATGCTGTCGGTGCTGTCGGAGGCCGAGCGCGAGGCCATGGAGCGCATGCTGGACAAGCTGACGACGCACGCGCTGGAGATGCTGAACGAATGCAAGGCGGAGGTGCCGGCGCGTCGCGGCCGCGGCGTGCAGCCGCGCTGAACGCGCGGGCGCGCGTCCGCGCCTTTTTTTACCCTTATTGTTGATTTAATCAATCAATTTGCTTGTCGCCATTGGAAGAGGATATCCGTGATGTCGGAACTGATCATTGAAGACCTGGGCGCGGTACGGCTGCTGCGCCTGAACCGTCCGGAAAAGCACAACGCGCTGAACACCGCGTTGACCACGATGCTGCTGGACGCGCTGCGCCAGGCCGATCGCGACGACGCGGTGCGCGCGGTGGTGCTGACGGGCAATGGCAAGTCGTTCTGCGCGGGCGCCGACACCGGCGAGTTCTCGGCCCTGACGCCGGAACAGCCGGACGCGGTGCTGCGCCGCGCCGACCTGACGACCGACCTGCACCTGGTGTTCTCGCGCATGGTCAAGCCGGTGATCGGCGCGGTCCATGGCAACGCGCTTGGCGGCGGCGCGGGGCTGGCGCTGGCCTGCGACCTGACGGTGATGGCCGAGGACGTGCGCTTCGGCTATCCGGAACTGCGCCACGGCATCGTGGCCGCGGTGGTCATGGCCAACCTGGTGCGCCAGGTCGGCCGCAAGCATGCCTTCGAGCTGGTGGCGATGGCCGAGCCGATCGATGGCGCGCGCGCATTGCAACTGGGCATCGCCAACCGCGTCGCACCCGCCGCGCAGGTGCTGGACCAGGCGCTGGCGATGGCGCAGCGCCTGGCCGGCTGGGAACCGGCCGCGATGGGGCTGACCAAGCGCGCCTTCCACCGCGCGGCCGACCTCGGGCTGGGCGAGGCGCTGGGCGTGGGCCGCGACGCCAACATCATCATGCGGGGTTTTCGCCAGGGAGCGGCGCGATGAGGCCGCTTGAAGGCGTCACCATCCTGGACCTGTCGCGCGTGCTGGCGTGCCCGTTCGCCTCGATGATCCTGGCCGAGCTGGGCGCCGAGGTCATCAAGGTCGAGCAGCCCGGAGGCGGCGACGAGACGCGCGGCTTCGAACCCAAGGTGCAAGGCGAGGGCGGCACCGAGTCGGCCTACTACCTGGCCTTCAACCGCAGCAAGCAGTCGGTCACGGTGAACTTCCGTCATCCCGAGGGGCAGGCCCTGATCCGGCGATTGGCGCAGTCCTGCGACGTGGTGGTCGAGAACTTCCCGGTCGGCACGCTCGCCAAGTACGGCCTGGACCGCGAGCACATCGCGCCGGACAACCCCGGCCTGATCTATTTCTCGTGCACCGGGTTCGGCATGACCGGACCGTACGCGCCGCGCAAGGGCTATGACACCGTGTTCCAGGCCATGGGCGGGATCATGAGCCTGACCGGCGAGCGGGGCGGCGGTCCGGTCAAGCCGGGCCTGCCGGTGAGCGACCTGACCTCGGGCCTGTGGGCCGCCATCGGCATCCTGTCGGCGCTGGTGGGACGGGCGCGCTCGGGGCAGGGCTGCCATATCGACTTCTCCATGCTGGACGGCCAGGTGGGCCTGCTGTCGCTGGCGGCGGCGCGCTATTTCGCGCTGGGCGAAGTGCCGCCGCGGCTGGGCACGGAACATCCCGGCCGGGTGCCCTCCGCGGCGTTCGAGTGCGGCGACGGCCGCTGGGTGCAGATCACCGGCAGCGACCAGCACTGGAAGCCGCTGTGCGAGGCGCTCGAGCTGCCGCAATGGGCCGACGATCCGGAGCTGGCGCGCAACGCCGTGCGCGTGGCGCGCCGCGACGAAGTCATGGCCGGCCTGTCGGCGGCCGCCGCGCGGCTGACGCGCGACGAACTGTGCCGCCGCTGCGATGCGCGCGGCGTGCCGGCCGGCCCGATCCTGGATGTCGAGGAGATCCTGCACAACGAGCACGTGCTCGCGCGCGGCATGGTGGCCAGCTACGAGCATCCGTCCATCGGCCGCTTCGGCGCGGTGCCGGTGCCGTTCAAGTTCGACGGTTTCGACGATCCGAGGCTGGAGCGCCCGCCCTTGCTGGGCGAGCACACCGACAGCGTGCTGGCCGGCCGGCTGGGCCTGTCGCCAGCGCAGATCGAGGCGTTACGCGCGCAGGGCGCGATCTAGCCATCGGGGCCATGAGCCCCGGGGCCTTTCCCCGCACCACACATAAAACACAATATCCCAGGAGACAAACCATGAAGACTCTGAAGCGCCTGCTGTGCGGCGCGGCGGTGGCCGGCGCGTTGTGCGCCCCTGCCGTCGCCGCCGATTCCTATCCCTCGCAGCCGATCACGCTGGTCAACCCGTATGCCGCCGGCGGTCCCGCCGACGTGCTGGGGCGGGCGCTGGCGCGCGAGCTGGAAAAGCAGCTGGGCAAGACCATCATCGTCGAGAACAAGGCCGGCGGCGGCGCGGCCATCGGCGCCAACTTCGTGGCGCGCGCCAAGCCGGACGGCTACACGCTGCTGCTCGGCACGTCGGCCGCCCACGTGGTGACGCCGCTGATGCAGCAGACGCCGTACGACGGCATCAAGGACTTCGCCTTTGTCTCGATCGTCGCCAACCAGCCCAACATGCTGGTGGTGCGGCCCACGCTCAAGGCCGACAGCGTCGAGCAGTTGATCGCGATGGCGCGCAAGGAGCCGGGCCGCATCAACTATGCCTCGGCCGGGCCCGGCAGCTCGCCGCACCTGGGCGCCGAGCTGTTTCGCGAACGCGCCGGCGTGGACATCGTCCATATCCCCTACAGCGGCGCGGCGCCCGCCATCAACGATCTGGTGGGCGGGCAGGTGGACATGGCGGTGCTGAACCTGGCCGCCAGCCTGCAATTCATCCGCAGCGGCCGACTCAAGGCGCTGGCCTACGCCAACGACCACCGCTCGCCGTTGCTGCCCGACGTGCCGACACTGGCCGAATCCGGCGTGAAGGGCGCGGAGTCCGCCTCCTGGTACAGCCTGGCCGCGCCCAAGGGCACGCCGCCGGAGATCTTGCAGCGCCTGAACGACGCGGTGGCCAAGGTCAACGCCAATCCGGAATACAGCAAGCTGATGCAGGCGCAGGGAGTGGACCTGTGGAACATGACGCCGCAGGAAGCCACGGCCTTCGTGGAGAAAGACCAGGCCGCCATGCGCAAGCTGGTGCAGGCGGCGGGGTTGATGAAGAAATAGGACGATTCTGGCTGGATGCGAGGGCGCGTGGTCGCCCTTGGCTGATCCTGACGCGCGGGAGAATTCCTGGGCGGCCTCGGCTGCCGGGGGTTGTCCCGCCACTTTTAATGTAGTAACGTTACTACATATTAAGCAAGGATCAAAGGATGCGCGATGTCCATCACCACACTTTCCAGCCGCGAACTCAATCAGGACGTGACCAAGGCGAAGAAGGCGGCCCTCAAGGGGCCCGTGTTCATCACGGATCGAGGCAAGCCGTCCCATGTCCTGCTCGCCATCGAGGACTACTGGCGCCTGGTCGGCAAAAAGCGAAGTATCGTCAGCGCGCTGTCGATGCCCGGCCTTGCCGACATCGAACTCGATGCTCCCCGCTCACGCGAGCTGCCTCGCCCGGCGGACGTCGCGTGATGTTCCTGCTGGATACCAACGTGCTTTCCGAACTGCGCAAGGTGGGCGACGGCAAGGCCGACAAGAATGTGACCGCCTGGCTCTCGGATGAGGATGCGGCGAATTTTTACGTTTCCGCGATAACGCTCATGGAGCTGGAGATCGGCATTCTGCGCATGGAGCGACGCGATGTCGGGCAAGGCGCGCGGTTGCGCGAGTGGATGCGTGATCACGTCCTGCCGGAGTTCTCCGACAGGACGTTGCCGCTCGATGGGGCGGTGGCATTGCGCTGCGCCAGGTTGCACGTGCCGGATATGCGTCCCGAGCGGGATGCGTTCATTGCCGCCACCGCCCTGGTGCACGGCATGACGCTGGTCACCCGGAACGTGTCTGATTTTTCGGGTTGTGGCGTGGTCATCGTCAATCCCTGGGAAGCCGGCGCGTGAATCCCGCCCTCGCCCGGGCGATACCGGGGCAGGGCTGAAACCGCGGCGATCTTCGTGCGGATGTGGGGCTCGATCCGCGCTTCACTCCGCCAGCAGCGCCGCGCGCCTGAGCGCTTCGCGCGTTTGCGCCACCAGTTGCTCGACCACCGCGCCCGCCGGTTGCAGGCTGTCGATCAGGCCCGCGCTCTGGCCGGCCTCGACCTTGCCGCCCTGCACGTCGCCGTCGAAGGCGGCCTGCTTCAAGGAACTGCCGGCGAACAGGGTCTCCAGCATGGCCAGATCGCCGCCGTGTTCGGCCGCGAGATAGTCGCGGGCGAAGGCGTTGCGCAACATTCTCACCGGCGAACGGCCGCGTCCCACCAGCGTGGTGTCGGCCACGCCCGCCGCCAGCACCGCGTCCTTGTAGGCGTCGCATACGCCCGCCTCGGGCGTCAGCAGGAAGCGCGTGCCCAGCTGCGCGCCGGCCGCGCCCAGGCATAGCGCGGCCGCGATGCCGGCACCGTCGGCAATGCCGCCGGCCGCCACCACCGGCACCGACACGCGTCGCACCACCGCGCGCAGCAACACCTGCAAGCCGATCTCATCGGGTCCTGGGTGGCCACCGGCTTCCAGGCCGACCGCGATCACCGCGTCCACGCCGGCCGCTTCGGCCTTGGCGGCATGCTCCGGACTGGCGATCACCTGCAACCATTTTGCGCCAGCGTCGCGCGCGCGCCCAATGTGTTTCTGGGGGCCGCCCTGCGAGGCGATGATGACCGGCACGCCTTCGGCCAGGGCGATGTCCATGTGTTCCTGCGCCCGCTTGTTGTAGAGCGGGATGTTGACGGCGTAAGGCGCCTCGGTGCCGGCGCGAACCGCGCGGATGGCGGCCCGCAGCGCCTCGGGATACATGGGGCCGGCGGCGATCACGCCGAGCCCGCCGGCGCGCGATACGGCCAGCGCCAGCGCCGCGTTCGACGAGGCCCAGCTCATGCCGCCCTGGATGATCGGATAGCGCGTGCCCAGCAGGCGGGTCAGCGGAGTTTGCAGAGTCATGGCTGATCAGGATGGGGAAAATCCCATTCTGGAATAATTGGTTGATAAAATCAACTATATTGTTGGGCGTGGCGCAAGCCCTGGCGTGATACGCGATGCGGCGACACGGGTATTGCCGGTGGCTCCGGGTTATTTGTTTATGATGTGCGCGTCTGGCCCACGGCCCGGCCGTCCCGAGGAGGGGACGCCTTTCTCCATCAATAAGAACAATCATGTCGAGCACTACCGATACGCGTTACGTGCGCACCATCGTCCTGGGTACCCTGGTGGTGCTGCTGGCCATGGGCGTGCGCGCCACCTTTGGCCTGTTCATGCAGCCGATGGGCCTGGCGCACGGCTGGAGCCGCGAAGTGTTTTCCATGGCCTTCGCGCTGCAGAACCTGGTCTGGGGCGTGGCCTGCATTTTCATGGGCATATTGGCCGACCGTTATGGCTCCGGCCGCACCATCGCGCTGGGCGCGCTGCTGTACATGCTGGGCATGATCGGCACCCGCTTCGCCACCGACGAAACCACGCTCTACCTGAGCGCCGGCCTGCTGGTCGGCCTGGGCCAGGCCGGCACCACGTTCCCGGTGATCCTGCCGGTGGTGGCGCGTGCCGTGCCGCCCGCCTATCGCAGCACCGCCATGGGCATCGCCAGCGCCGGCGGCTCGCTCGGCCAGTTCGCGGTGGTGCCGACCGGGCAGGCGCTGATTACCGGCCTGGACTGGCCGGGCGCGTTGTGGGTGCTGTCGCTGTTCGTCGCTTGCGCGGCGCCGCTGGCCTATTTCCTGCGCGGCCGTCCGCAGGCCCACGGCGGGCCGCAGCAATCGCTGACGGCGGCGGTGCGCCAGGCGGTGCGGCATCCGTCGTTCCATTTCCTGTTCTGGAGCTACTTCGTCTGCGGCTTCCACACGGCCTTCATCACGCTGCACCTGCCGGCCTACGTCACCGACGGCGGGCTGACGCCGGGGCAGGGCGCCACCGCGATCGCGCTGATCGGGCTGTTCAACGTGCTGGGGTCGTTCTACGCCGGCAAGCTTGGCGGCCAGTACAGCAAGAAGCGCCTGCTGGCGGTGGTCTACGGCATGCGCGCCTTCGGCATCCTGCTGCTGTTGTGGCTGCCGCTGTCGCCGTGGGTGCTGTACGCGTTCGCGGCCTGGATGGGCCTGTTCTGGCTGGGCACGGTGCCGCTGACGCAGGGGCTGATCGGCCAGATCTATGGCCTGCGTTATGCCGCGACCCTGTCGGGCATCGTCTTTTTGGGACACCAGGTTGGCAGTTTCATCGGCGTCTGGCTGGGCGGTTATGCCTATGCCAAGACCGGCAACTACGACCTGGTCTGGTGGCTGGGCGTGGCGCTGGCGGTGGCCGCCGCGCTGCTGTGCCTGCCGGTGCGCGAGCAGCCGCTGGCGCAGCCGGCGACCGCCTGATACCCGGGTGGCCCTGATGACCGACTCGCCCTCCGCATCGCCCGCCCGCCGCCATCGCGTCTGGCGCCTGGCGGGCTGGGGGGCGCTGGCCCTGGTGCTGGGCCTGGCCTTCTGGGGCTATACCCAGCCCGACATGCAGATCCATTGGGAAAACCTGGCGTCGCTGTGCGGTTTCTAGCCACGCGGGCGGGGCGGGGGCGCGGTATCCTACGGCGGTAATCGTTTTGACACCGCGTTTCCGTATCGCGTTTTGACGCCGCCCAT
Source organism: Achromobacter ruhlandii (assembly GCF_002082135.1). Taxonomy (NCBI): domain Bacteria; kingdom Pseudomonadati; phylum Pseudomonadota; class Betaproteobacteria; order Burkholderiales; family Alcaligenaceae; genus Achromobacter; species Achromobacter ruhlandii. The sequence continues at coordinate 4,303,770 of NZ_CP017433.1, read as the reverse complement.
GCAGGACGACCCGCTTTCCTACCCCGACCTGAGCCTGTCCGCCATCGGCGACATGCCCGCCGCCGACATGCTGGTGCTGACGGTCAACAACCGCCTGTCGCGCCGGCTCACGCTCGAGCTGGCCGGGTTGCTGCGCCAGGAGCGCCAGGTCAGCGAACTGCCGCGCATCCTGCCGTTGTCCGCCTGGCTGGCCGAATCCGCCAATGAACTGGCGTTCGAGGCCGATGACGACGTGCCGGCCTACCGGCTCGACGGCTTCGCCACCCAGTTGGTCTGGACCGAAGCCATCCGCGCCGAAGAGGCCGAGCGCGTGCTGCTGGACGCGAGCCAGGCGGCGCGCCTGTCGATGGACGCGGACCAGCTCATGGACGAGTGGGCGCTGCGCGTACCGTCCGGCGCCGACACTGACGAGTACCGCGGCTTCGCCCGCTGGCGCGAACGCTACCGCCAGGCCCTGGCCGCCATCGACGCCGAGGACGCCAACCAGGGCTATGCCCGCGTGCTGCGGGCGCTCGAGGATGGCCGGCTGGCCGTGCCCGGCCATCTGGTGTTGGCTGGCTTTACCGACATGTCGCCGCGTTTTCGGCGCCTGCTGCGGGCATTCGAGGAACAGGGCTGCCTGATTGCGCAATGGCGCGACACGCAGCGCGCGCCCGCCGCGCCGCGCCGCTACGAGGCGCCGGACCAGGGCGCCGAATGGCGCGCGGCGGCCGAGTGGGCCGCCAGCCAGCTCAAGCGTCATCCCGGCGGCCGCTACGCCATCGTCTCGCCCCAGCTCGAAGCCGAGTCGCCGTTCGCGCGGCGCATTCTCAGCCAGGCGCTGGCGGGCCATGACGGCGCGCCGGCGTTCGCCTTCAACGTGGCGGTCGGCCGTCCGCTGGACGAATGGCCGCTGGCGCGCGCCGCGTTGGCGTGGCTGCGCGCGCTGGCCGAGTGCGCGGCCGGCAACGGCTCCGGCGTCGAGGTGTTGGGCGCCGCGCTGCTGGCGGGCCACTGCGCGGGCGATGTCAGCGAACGCGCCGGCCTGGCCGCGCTCGATGCGCGCTGGCGCCGTCGCGGCCAGATCCACCTGTCCGCGACGGAATGGCGCAAGCAACTGTCGCAGTTGCCGCCGCTGGCGCAGGCCTGGGACCAGGCCATGGAGATCTGGACCAAGGGGGGCGCGCGCGCCACCAGCGATGTCTGGATGTTGCGCATGAAGGCGGCGCTGACGGCGCTCGGCTTTCCCGGCGAGGGCGCGCTGGACAGCGTCGGCTATCAGGTGCTGGGCGCGTTCGGCGAGGCGTTGGGCGGCTTCTCGGCGCTGGCGCCGGCCGCCGGCAAGCTGGGCGGCGTGGCGGCGGTCAACCTGCTCCAGAGCGTGGCGCGCTCGGCCGCGTTCCAGCCGCAGCGCGACCCGCTGGCGCGCCTGGATGTGCTGGGCCTGCTGGAAGCGGAAGGCGGTTTCTGGGACGGCGTGTGGATGCTGGGCCTGACCGACGACGTGCTGCCGGCCTCGCCCAAGCCGAACCCGCTGCTGCCGCTGGCGGTGCTGCGCCAGGCCAAGGCGCCGCGCGCCACGCCCGAGCGCGAACGCGAGTGGGCCGAGGGCATCTACGCGGCGCTGTGCCGCTGCGCGCCGGAGGTCATCGTCAGCCACGCGCATATGGATGGCGAACGCGAGTTGCGGCCGTCGCCGCTGATCGCCGAAGCTGCCCTGACCGATTGGCGGCCGGCGCCGGCCGCCGCCGTGGCCGCCTTGCCGCAGGAAACCCTGGACGACGCGCAAGGGCCGCCCCTGACCTCCCACGACCATGGCGGCGGCGGGCTGGATGTATTGGACACGCAGGCGCGCAACCCCCTGTGGGCGTTCGTGCGCCACCGGCTGGGCGGGCGCGAACTCGCGGCCTATGCCGACGCGGCCACGGTGAACGTGCGCGGCCAGTTCCTGCACAAGGCGTTGGAACTGGTGTGGGGCATGCTGCCCGACCAGGAGGCCTTGCATGACACGCTGGCCGGCGGCCGCCTGCCCGCCTTGCTGGAGCAGGCGGTGGCGCAGGCCGCCGATGAAGAACTGCAGCAGTATGCGCCGGCGCTGAAGGCGCTGGAATGCGCCCGCGCGCTGACGGTGCTGGCGTCGTGGCTGGACATGGAAGCCCAGCGCCTGCCGTTCGCGGTGGCGCAGGTCGAGAAGAACCATGAATGGCGCCATGGCCCGCTGCACCTGAAGCTGCGGCTGGACCGCATCGACACGCTGGCCGACGGCCGCAACGTCATCGTCGACTACAAGACCGGCGTGGCCGCCGCCAAGCCCGAGCCCGATTGGTCGCGCAGCCGTCCGGTGAACGTGCAGTTGCCGTTCTACGCCTCGGTGCTGGCCGATGCCGCCGGCGGCGAAGTGGCCGGCCTGGTGCTGGCCCAGATCCATGCGCGCCAGGTGGCGGCGCAGGGCCTGGCCGACGAAGACCTGGGCATGGAAGGCGTGACGCTGGCGGCCGAGAGCAAGTACTTCGACGGCCTGTCCTGGCCCGAGATACGCCAGCGCTGGCGCGCCGCGATCGAGTCGCTGGCCGATGAATACGTGGCGGGCCATGCCGCCAACGTCGCTTACCGCCGCGACGACCTGAAATACTGCGACGCGCTGCCTTTCCTGCGCCTGCACCTGGATGACGAGGACGCCTGAGCCATGGCCGATATGGAACGCCAGCCCCAGGACCATGCCGCGCGCGCGGCGGCGCTGGACCCCGCACGCTCTTTCCTGGTGCAGGCGCCCGCCGGCTCCGGCAAGACCGAACTGCTGACCGACCGCATCCTGGCGCTGCTGGCCACCGTCAACCGCCCCGAGGAAATCGTCGCCATCACCTTCACGCGCAAGGCGGCTTCGGAGATGCATGCGCGCGTGTTGAGCAAGCTGCGCCGGGGCCTGGACGCGCCGCCGGAGGCCGCCCACGAGCGCCGCAGCTGGGAACTGGCGCGCGCCGCGCTGGCGCGCAACGCCGAACAGGAATGGCACCTGCTGGAGCATCCGGCGCGGCTGGCGATCCGCACCATCGACTCGTTCTGCGCCGGTCTGGTCCGCAGCATGCCGTGGCTATCCGAACTGGGCGGCATGCCCGAGATCACCGACGACGCCCGCGCCCACTACGAAGCGGCGGCGCGCGCCACGCTCGATCTGGCGGACGACTACGACGCGGTCCGCATCCTGCTGCAGCACATGGACGTGGACGTGCAGGCGGCCAAGGACGCCATCGCCGACATGCTCGGTCAGCGCGACCAGTGGCTGCCGCTGCTGCGCCATGGTTCCGACCGCGAGGCGCTGGAGCAAACCCTGGCCGAGGCCATCGGCGAGGACCTGGACGCGCTGTGCGAGGCCATGCCCTACGGCTGGGCCGACGCGCTGTGCGGGCCGGCGCGGTTGGCCGCGGCGCAATTGCAGGACGGCGGCGAGGACGACCGCCTGGCGGCCTTGCTCGACTGGACCGAGGAACTGCCGGCCGACGCCGAAGTGCTGGAGCAATGGCGCGCCGTGGCCCATCTGCTGCTGACCGGCACCGGTTCGCTGCGCAAGACCGTCAACAAGAACCTGGGCTTTCCCGCCAAGTGCGCGCACAAAGAACCCTTCGTCGCCTGGCTCGAGAGCGCCGATGGCGACGCGCCGTGGGTGCGGCGCCTGGCCGCCGTGCGCGATATCCCCGCGCCGCGCTTGAGCGATGCCCAGTGGGAAGTGCTGGGCGCGCAGTTGATGACGCTGGCGCTGGCGGTGGCGCAATTGCGCCTGCGCTTTGCCGACAAGGGCGAGGTCGATTTCATCGAGATCTCGCAGCGCGCCGCCTCGGCGCTGGGCAGCGCCGACGATCCGGGCGAGCTGCTGCTCAAGCTCGACGCGTCCATCCGCCACCTGCTGATCGACGAATTCCAGGACACCAGCCAGACGCAGCTCGATCTGTTGAAAACGTTGACCTCCGGCTGGCAGGAGGGCGACGGCCGCAGCCTGTTCCTGGTGGGCGATCCGATGCAGTCGATCTACCGTTTCCGCAAGGCGGAGGTGGGGCTGTTCCTTGAAGTCGCGGAAACGGGCGTGGGCGAACTGCAACCGGGTTTCCTCAACCTGACCGATAATTTCCGCTCGCAGGCCGGCATCGTCGACTGGGTCAACCAGTCGTTCGCGCAACTCTTGCCCAAGCGCAGCGACGCCGCCGCGGGCGCCATCAAGTACAGCCCGTCCACGGCTTTTCACGAGGCCTTGCCGGATCCGGCGGTGCGCTTCCATCCCGCCTGGTCGCGCGCCGGCGCCGCGCCGGCCGAGGAACAGGCCGAGGACATCGCCGTCGGCCTGGTGCGGCAGGCGCTGGCCGAACACGCGGGCAGCAAGCACCCGGTCGCCATCCTGGTGCGGGCCCGCAGCCACCTGGGCACCCTGACGCGCCGGCTGGCGCAGGAAGGCATCCGCTGCCGCGCGGTGGACCTGGTGCCGCTCGCGCTGCGGCCGGTGGTGGCGGACCTGGTGCAACTGGTGCGGGCGCTGTCGCATCCGGGCGACAGGCTGGCGTGGCTGTCGGTGCTGCGCGCGCCGTTCTGCGGCCTGACGCTGGAGTCGTTGCAGCGCCTGTTCGGCGCCGATCACGTGACGCCGGTGCCGGTGCTGCTGGAGCGCCTGTTGCGCCCGGCGCCGGCGAAGGCCGTGGCGGCGCCCGTGGCCACCGCCCCGGCGGCGCGCCAGGGATCGCTGTTCGACGACACCGAGAACCCGGCGCAAGGGGCCTTGTTCGACGATGCGGCGTCTGATGCCTCGCGCGCTGATCCGGCGTTGATGCCGATCGCGGCCAGCGATGGCGAGCCTTCGTTCAGCGGCGCCGATACCCCGCGTTCGGCCGAGGCCGTGCTGCGCCCCGAGGAATACGCGCGCCTGCGGCAGGTGGCGGCGATATTGCTGGATACGCGCAACGCCTCGGGCGCGATGCCGTTCGCGGCCTGGGTCGAGACGCTGTGGCGCCGCCTGGGCGGGCCGGCGCTCTACAGCGGCCCGTCGGTCGCCAACGACGCCGAAAGCCTGTTCCAGCTGGTCGAGCGCCTGGCGCCGCACGGGGCCATCGACGCGGCCGCGCTGGATACCGGCATCGCGCGCCTGTTCGCGGCGCCCGACGCCGCCGACGAAGAGGCCGCGGTCGAGATCATGACCATGCACAAGTCCAAGGGCCTGCAGTTCGAGACCGTGATCCTGTACGGCCTGCATCGCGCGCCGCGCGGCGACCAGCCGCCGCTGGTGCGCTTCGAGCAAAGCGGCGGGCGCGTGCTGTTCGGCCCGGTCAAGCCGCGCGCTGAAACCGAGGCCGATCCCGTGTCGCGCTACCTGGGCGCGCGCGAGGCCCGCCGCGCCTCCTATGAGATCGACCGCCTGCTGTACGTCGCCGCCACCCGCGCCCGCAAGCGCCTGCATCTGGTCGGCCACGTCAGCGTCGACGAGGCCAGCGGCCAGCCCAAGACGCCATCCTCCGCCAGCCTGCTGGGCCGCCTCTGGCCTTGCCTGGCCACGCCCACGCCGCCGGCCGCCGACGGCGACACGGCCGAGCCCGTGGCCGACGCGCCCGAGTGGCAGGGCGAACCGCTGCGCCGGCTGCACCGCGACGGCCTGGCGCAACTGGCGCGGCAGGCAGATATCGCCATCAGCCCCGGCTTCGCCGCCGCCGCGCGCGGCGCCTGGGGCGACAGCGCTGAACATCCCGCCTGGCAACTCGAATCCGGCTACGACGCCGCCATCGGCACCCTGGCCCACGCCTGGCTGGCCCGCATCGGCCAGGACGGCATCGCGGCCTGGCCGGCCGACACCCTGGCCCAGCGCCTGCCCGCCATGCGCCGCCAACTGACCCGCGCCGGCATCCCCGCCAGCCAGGCCGACGCCGCCGCCGAAGCCGTCCTGGACACCCTCCAGTCCACCCTGGCCGACGACCGCGGCCTCTGGCTCCTCTCCCAATCCGGCGCCCGCCGCGAGTGGCCCCTCATCGACGCCGCCGGCAAGGTCTCCGTCATCGACCTGGCCCTCAGCACCGAAGACGGCTGGCTCATCGTCGACTACAAAACAGGCCGCCCACAACCCAACGAATCCCCCGCCGCCTTCGCCCAGCGCATGCGCCAACGCCACGGCGACCAACTCCTGCGCTACTGCGCCCAAGTCACCGCCCTGGACGGCCGCAAAGCCCGCGCCGCCCTCTACTTCCCCCGCGCCCGCGCCTGGATCGACCTGTAGCAGCCCCCCTGCCCAACCAGGGCAAGCCAAGCCAAAGCAAGCGAGGCAGGCAAAGCGGAGCAAGCCAAGCGAAGTAAAAGCAAGGCAAGCCAGGGCAGAGCCAGGCAACGCCAGGCAAAGCGAAGCGAGCCAAGCGAAGTAAAGGAGTAAAGGGGAGTAAAGGCAAGCCAAGGCAGAGCCAGGCAACGCCAGACAAGCCAAACCAAGCCAAGCCAAAGCAACCGAGCGAAAGCAACCGAGCCAGCCAGGCAAAGCGAAGCGAGCCGCCAAGACAAGCGAAGCAACGTCTTCTCCCCCTCCCCCTCGGGGGGAGGGCCGGGGAGGGGGCGCACATACAGCCCCCCGGGGCCCGCCAAGCAAGAGGCTAGCCGAGCGAGCAACGCGAAGCTCTGCTAGAATCTTGCTTGGCGGGCCCCTTCGCATGGTTCGACGGTGAACCTGGTCAGGTCGGGAACGAAGCAGCCATAGTCGTTTAGGGTCAGTGCCGGAGTAAGGCTCGCCAACCGGTTTTCGCAAAGGGGACGGGGTTGTTTTCCAAGGGGATTTCCCCGGAAGATGATTCCGTCCCCTTTGCATTTCGCGCCGGCAATCGCATCGGCTCTTGCAAAGGCTCTACAATCCCGCCATGACTTATCTGGTACTGGCCCGCAAGTGGCGGCCGCGATCGTTCGATACCCTCGTGGGACAGGATCACGTGGTGCGCGCGCTGACGCATGCGCTCGACACCCAGCGCCTGCACCACGCCTGGCTGTTCACCGGCACCCGCGGCGTCGGCAAGACCACGCTGTCGCGCATCCTGGCCAAATCGCTCAACTGCGAAACCGGCATCACTTCCAAGCCCTGCGGCGTCTGTCGCGCCTGCACCGAGATCGATGCCGGCCGTTTCGTCGACTACCTCGAACTAGACGCGGCCTCCAACCGCGGCGTCGAGGAAATGACCCAGCTGCTGGAGCAGGCCGTCTACGCGCCGGGCGCGGGCCGCTTCAAGGTCTACATGATCGACGAAGTGCACATGCTCACCGGGCACGCGTTCAACGCGATGCTCAAGACGCTGGAAGAGCCGCCGCCGCACGTCAAATTCATCCTGGCCACCACCGACCCGCAGAAGATCCCGGTCACGGTGCTGTCGCGCTGCCTGCAATTCAATCTGAAGCAGATGCCGGCCGACTCCATCGTGGGCCACCTGCAGGCGGTGCTGGGCGAGGAGCAGGTCGGCTTCGAAGTGCCGGCCCTGCGCCTGATCGGCCAAGCCGCGTCGGGTTCGATGCGCGACGCGCTGTCGCTGACCGACCAGGCCATCGCCTATAGCGCCGGCAATCTCACCGAGGACGCCGTGCGCGGCATGCTCGGCACCATCGACCAGCGCCACCTGGTGCGCCTGCTGGACGCCTTGTCCACCGGCGACGCCAAGGGCGTGCTGGCGGTGGCCGACGAACTCGCCACGCGCGGCCTGTCGTACGCCGGCGCGCTGGCCGACCTGGCGGTGCTGCTGTCGCGCGTCGCCATCGAGCAGCGCGTGTCCGGCGTGATGCCGGCCGAGGATCCGCTGGCGGCCGACATCGCCCGCCTGGCGCAGACCCTGCATCCCGACGCGGTGCAGCTGTTCTACTCGGTGGCGGTCCACAGCCGCGGCGAACTGACGCTGGCGCCGGACGAGTACGCCGGTTTCATCATGGCCTGCCTGCGCATGCTGGCGCTCAACGGTGACGCCGGTCCGCAGACCGCCATCGAAGCGCCC
>NZ_CP017433.1:4201578-4295188 GCF_002082135.1 Achromobacter ruhlandii | reverse complement strand
GGTTTCACGTCCGACCCCGACGACGATTTCGAAAACGCTGGCCAGCGCGCCCTCGGCCGCGCCCGCCCCGTCGGCGGCGCCCGCCCGACGCGAAGGCCCGGCCCCGGCTCGCAAGCGCCAGTCGCGCGCGCGCCTGGCCGACATGACCTCCGCCGCGTGGCCCGAGCTGGCCGCGCGCCTGCCGGTCACCGGCCTGGCCGCCGAGCTGGCGCGCCAGAGCGAATGGGCCGGCGTGCAGGGCGATGCCATCATCCTGCGCGTGGCCGTCAAGACACTGGCGGAAAGCGAAAGCCGCGTGCGCCTGCAGACGGTGCTGTGCGAACACTTCGGCCAGGGTATCCGGCTGGACGTGGACGTCGGCGCGGTCGGTGAAGCCACGGCCCACGCCGTGGCCCAGGCCGAGCGCGCGGCGCGCCAGCAGGCCGCCGAGGACGCTGTCGCCGTCGATCCCTTCGTGCAGGCGCTGGTGGCGGACTTCGGCGCCCATGTCGTGGCCGGTTCGATCCGCCACGTCGACTCTCCTTCTGCCGCCGCGTAACGCGCCGGCCAATCCCTACATTCCCTCGTTCAAGGAAGCTCCATCATGATGAAAGGACAACTGGCCGGCCTGATGCGCCAGGCGCAGCAGATGCAGGAAAACATGAAGAAAGCGCAGGACGCGCTGGCCGAGATCCAGGTCGAAGGCGCCTCCGGCGGCGGCCTGGTCAAGGTCACCATGACCTGCCGCCACGACGTCAAGCGCGTCGAAATCGATCCGTCGCTGCTGGCCGACGACAAGGACATGCTGGAAGACCTGGTCGCCGCCGCCTTCAACGACGCGCTGCGCAAGGCCGAAGCCACCTCGCAGGAAAAGATGGCGTCCGTCACCGCCGGCATGCCGCTGCCCCCGGGCATGAAGCTGCCGTTCTGATCGAACGTTCCGGCCGCCGCCGCCCCGGGCGGCGCGGCCTTTGCCGTCCGCAAGTTGCCGTCGTGTCATGGACCCTTTACTGCCCGAACCCGAACCGCTGGTCTCGCTGATCGAGGCGCTGCGGCGCCTGCCTGGCGTGGGTGTGCGTTCCGCGCGACGCATGGCCTATCACCTGCTGCAGCACGACCCCCAGGGCGCCGACATGCTCGGACGCGCGTTGGCAGGCGCGGTGCGCGACCTGCGCCACTGCTCGCGCTGCAACAGCTTCGCCGAAGAGGATGTGTGCGCCACCTGCGCCAATCCCAAGCGCGATCCCTCGCTGCTGTGCATCGTCGAGACGCCGGCCGACCAGAACATGATCGAGTCCAGCCACGGCTACCGCGGCTTGTACTACGTGCTGATGGGACGCGTCGCGCCGCTGGAGGGCATCGGCCCGCGCGAACTCGATTTCGACCGCGTCATCCGCCGGGCCACCGACGGCGTGGTGCAGGAGGTCATCCTGGCCACCAACTTCACTGCCGAAGGCGAGACCACCGCGCATTTCCTGGGCGAGGCCCTGGGTGAACGCGGCCTGCGCGTCACGCGCCTGGCGCGCGGCGTGCCGGCCGGCAGCGAGCTGGAATACGTGGACGCCGGCACCATCGCCTGGGCGCTGATGGAGCGCAAGACCACCTGACACGCCCCCACAATAGCGCGCCGGCAATGTACCGGCGGGCATTGGAAAAACGGCCCGCCCGCGCGGCGCGGCCTCCACGAGAGGAAGACAACCAACATGTCAGCCCTGACCGGCCTGAAGGTCCTGGAACTCGGCACGCTCATCGCCGGCCCGTTCGCCGCGCGCATCTTCGGCGAATTCGGCGCCGACGTCATCAAGGTGGAAACGCCGCACGGCCCCGACGGCACGGGCGGGGGCGACCCCATCCGCAGCTGGCGCCACCTGCATGAAGGCAATTCGCTATGGTGGACCGTGCAGGCCCGCAACAAGCAATCCATTGCCCTCAATCTCAAGCATCCCGAGGCCCGCGAAATCGCCCGCAAACTGGCGCTGGACGCCGACGTGGTGGTCGAGAACTACCGCCCCGGCGTGTTGGAAAAGTGGGGCCTTGGGTTTGAGCAGCTGCGCGCCATTAACCCCGCCCTGATTATGGTGCGCTTGTCCGGCTACGGCCAGACCGGCCCGATGAAGGATCAACCGGGCTTCGGCGCCATCGGCGAATCCATGGGCGGCCTGCGCTACGTGTCGGGGCATCCCGACCGGCCGCCGCTGCGGGTCGGCATCTCGATCGGCGATTCGATCGCCGCGCTGCACGGCGTGATCGGCGCCATGATGGCGCTGCGCCACCGCGACGCCACCGGCGGCCGCTGGAACGGCGTGCAGGGCGAAGGGTGCCAGGCGGGGCAGGGCCAGATGGTCGACGTGGCCTTGTACGAGGCCGTGTTCAACATGATGGAAAGCCTGGTGCCCGAGTACGACGTGGCCGGCGTGGTGCGCGAACGCACCGGCGGCGCGCTGCCCGGCATCGTGCCGTCCAACACCTACACCACGCGCGACGGCCAGAACATCGTCATCGCCGGCAATGGCGACGCGATCTTTCACCGCCTGATGCTGGCCATCGGCCGCGACGACCTGGCCTCGGACCCGGACCTGGTGCGCAACGATGGCCGCGCCCGCCGGGTCGCCGAGATCGATGGCGCCATCCAGCAATGGTGCGATGGCCGCGGCATCGAGGAAGCGCTCAACACCCTGAAGGCGGCCGACGTGCCGGTCGGCAAGATCTACAGCGTGGCCGACATGTTCAGCGATCCGCAGTTCCTGGCGCGCCGCATGATCGAACAGCACCACTTCGCCGACGGCAGTCCGGTCAAGCTGCCTGCGGTGGTGCCCAAGCTCTCGGAAACCCCGGGTGGGACCCGCTGGATCGGTCCGTCATTAGGGGAACATACCGAGGAAGTCCTGAAATCGCTGGGGTATGATTCAGCGGCTATCGACAAGCTGGCGCAGACCGGCGCTATCGGTATCCCCGCACCCAAGGAGACAACACATGTCAGTCACACGCCGTGATCTGCTCAAGATGGCCGGCGCCGCCGGCGTCATGGGCATGGCCCCCGCCATCGTGCGCGCCCAGAAGCTGGAGAAGACCAAGGTCCAGATCGCCGTGGGCGGCAAGCCCCTGATCTACTACCTGCCGCTGTCCATCGCCGAGGCGCGCGGTTACTTCAAGGACGAGGGTCTGGACGTCTCCATCGCCGACTTCGCCGGCGGCTCCAAGGCGCTGCAGGCCGTGGTGGGCGGCAGCGCCGACGTGGTCTCGGGCGCGTTCGAGCACACCCTTGCCATGCAATCGAAGGGCCAGGCCTACCGCGCCTTCGTGCTGCAGGGCCGCGCGCCGATGATCGGCGTGGGCGTTTCCAAGAAGAACCTGCCCAACTACAAGGGCCCGGCCGACCTCAAGGGCAAGAAGATCGGCGTGACGGCGCCGGGCTCGTCCACCAACATGGTGGTCAGCTTCTTCCTGGCCAAGCACGGCCTGAAGGCTTCCGACGTTTCCATCATCGGCGTGGGCGCCGGCGCCGGCGCGGTGACCGCGCTGCGCAGCGGCCAGATCGACGCCATCTCCAACACCGACCCGGTGGTGTCGATGCTGGAAATGCCGGGTGACATCCAGATCATCGTCGACACCCGCACGCTCAAGGACACGCAGGACATCTTCGGCGGCAACATGCCGGCCGGCTGCCTGTACGCGCCGCAGGCGTTCATCGACGCCAATCCGAATACCGTGCAGGCGCTCACCAACGCCATGGTGCGCGCCGACAAGTGGATCCAGAAGGCCGGTCCCGACGAGATCGCCAAGGTCGTGCCGGAAACGTACCTGCTGGGCGACCCGGCGGTGTACAAGGCCGCCATCGGCAAGAGCCTCGAGGGCCTGTCGCCCGACGGCATGATCCCCGAGGACGGCGCCGCCACCGCGCTCAAGGCCCTGGCTGCGTACCAGGCGGATTTCGACGGCGCCAAGATCGATCCGTCCAAGGTCTGGACCAACGATTTCGCGCGTCGCGCCAACGAGAAGTACCCCAATGGCTGACGCCGCGCTATCGCTGGAAAACATCAGCTGCACCTTCGTCTCCCGCGACGACCGCTCGCAGCGCTACACCGCCGTCAGCGACACGAGCCTGGCCATCGCGCCGGGCGAGTTCGTGTCGGTGGTGGGCCCCACGGGCTGCGGCAAGTCCACCCTGCTCAACGTCAGCGCCGGCCTGCTGGCGCCGTCGTCGGGCCAGGTAAAGGTCTTCGGCCAGCCGCTCTCGGGCATCAATTCGCGCGCCGGCTACATGTTCCAGGGCGAGGCGCTGCTGCCCTGGCGCAGCGCGCTCGACAACGTGGTGGCCGGGCTGGATTTCGCCGGCGTGCCGCGCGACGAGGCGCTCGAGCGCGGCCGCGACTGGATGCGCCGCGTCGGCCTGGGCGGCTTCGAGAGCCGCTATCCGCACCAGATGTCGGGCGGCATGCGCAAGCGCGCCATGCTGGCGCAGACGCTGATCCGCGACCCCGACATCATCCTCATGGACGAGCCGTTCTCGGCGCTCGACATCCAGACGCGCCAGCTGATGGAAAACGAGGTGCTGGACCTGTGGATGGCCAAGCGCAAGGCGGTGCTGTTCATCACCCATGACCTGGACGAAGCCATCGCCATGAGCGACCGCGTGGTGGTGCTGTCGGCCGGGCCGGGCACGCATCCCATCGGCGAATTCGCCATCGACCTGCCGCGTCCGCGCGACGTGGCCGAAGTGCGCAACAACCTGCGCTTCGTCGAACTGCACGCGGCCATCTGGGCCGTGCTGCGCGAGGAAGTGCTCAAGGGCTATGCCCAACAACAGAAGCGGGCCTGAGGCCCCTGCCTGATCCAGGCCGCGCCCGCTTCCCATCGAACAGGCCCTGACCATGTCCAAGTCGTTCAAACCGGGTTCCGCCAGCCTGCGCTTCTGGCAGTTGCTGCTGCTCGTCGTCATCCTGGGCGTGTGGCATTTCGCCTCGCGCGATTCCAAGGTGGCGTTCTTCTTCGGCGAGCCCCTCAAGGTGTGGGGCCGCATCTGGGCCTGGTTCGTCACCAACGCCGACATCTACACCCACCTGTGGGTCACGCTGACCGAAACCGTGCTGGCCTTTTTCATCGGCACCATCGCCGGCCTGGCCTTCGGCCTGTGGCTGGGCCTGTCGCCGCGCGCCAGCGCGATCCTCGATCCCTACATCAAGGCGGCCAACTCGATGCCGCGCGTGATCCTGGCGCCGATCTTCGGCATGTGGTTCGGGCTCGGCATCTGGTCCAAGGTGGCGCTGGCGGTGACGCTGGTGTTCTTCATCGTCTTCTTCAACGTCTACCAGGGCGTGCGCGAAGTCAGCCCGACGCTGCTGGACAACGCCCGCATGCTGGGCGCGCGCCGGCGCCAGTTGCTGCGCCACGTCTACCTGCCGTCGGCCACCAGCTGGGTGTTCTCCAGCCTGCACACCTCGGTGGGCCTGGCCTTCGTCGGCGCGGTCGTGGGCGAATACCTGGGCTCGGCCAGCGGCGTCGGCTACCTGATCCTGCAGGCCGAGGGCACCTTCGACGTCAACACGGTGTTTGCCGGCATCGTGGTGCTGACCGCGTTCGCGCTGGTGCTGGATTACATCGTCGGGATCGGTGAAAAGCGCTTGATGAAGTGGCAGCCGAAGTCGGGCGAGACCGAGAAGATCTGACCCGCTGGCCGTCCTGGAGCCGCGCGCTGGCGCGGTCCGGCGGCTATCGCTGGCCCGGGCTCTGCAGGGCGCCCTGGTCCCGCAGCCAGGCGGCGAGGCTGTCGAACGCGTCGCGCGCGCCTTTCAGCGCCTGCGCTTCCTGTCCTTGCGCCGCCACGTCCAGGTGTTGCAGGAAACCCTTCCACAGTGGCCCGACCTCATCGCCATAGCCGCGCAGGTAGCGCAGCGGCAACGGCGGATCGGCGGCTTCGAGCCGCTTGGCCAGGAAGCGTCCTCCCAGTTGCGAACCCTCCACCACGTAGGCCACGCCCAGCGCATAGGCGTCGGCCGCCCGCGGGCGCGGCGCATCGGGGCATTGCGGAACCGGCGCGCTGTCGCTCGCCGCGCGCAGGTCGGCGCGGATCAGCGCGCTCTTGCCGTCCCGCTCTTCGGCCCGCAGCGCGGCGGGCCAGTCCAGTTGCCACAGCCGGTTTTCCACCGGTTCAAGCCAGCCCAGCATGGCGCGCAGATACGCCACATAGCGGGCCGGACTGACGTTGCCATCGGCCAGCGCCAGCCCCTGATCCAGGGCCTCGTGGCGGTCGCGCGTGCCATCACGCAGGAATTGGTGCACCGGGGAGATCATGCGGGTTCCTTGCCGGCGGCGGCGCGGTGCAACGACCAGCTCTGTGGCTGCCGCTCGAAGCGCCAGCCTGAATCGGCGGCCAGCCATTCGATGTCGCGCGTGTCGAACAGCGCGGGTTCGTCCGGCGCCTGCGCGGGCACGGTGAAGCGGGCATGCCATGCCGACGGGTCGGCCGTGTCGAGCTCCACTTCGGCGCCTTCGGGCAGCCAGGCCACCAGGCACAGCAGCCAGGCCATGAGCAGATAACGACTGCTGAAAGCGGGCAGTTCGAGCGCGCCCGGGTCCTCGGGCCAGCGGACCCGGCGCTTGGACCACATCAATTGCGAGAACAGCAGCTTGCGGCATTCCTTGAGCAGCGTCGCCAGCGGCAGCGTCGCGCCGTTGTCGCTGAACCACTGGTCCAGGTCGCGGATCACGCTGACGCTGTCTTCCAGCATGTCGTTGAGGTCTCCGGCCAGCCGTTCGCAGCGCTGCTGCCGGGCCTGGGCATCCGCGCCTTCCGGCGCGTGGCTCAGCATGGCCGCCGCCAAGGTGGCATTCGATAGCGGCGCGATGGCCTCGTGGCGCAGCACCGGGAATATCTGCGCCAGCACCTTCAGCCTTACGCCTTGCGCGGCCAGCGCCTGGGCGGAAATATCGACTTGCATGGCGGTGTCAGCCCGCCTGGCGCAGCACGGTCAGCAGCGCATCGGGGTCGGCGGGCTTTTCGATCCAGCCATCGAACAGGGCGGAGGCGTCTTCATGCCGTTCATGCCGCGCCAGGCCGCTCAGGGCGTAAATGCGCGATGACACATTGCGTTCGCGCAGCCGGCGGGCCAGCTCGTAGCCGTCCATGTCGGGAAGCAGGATGTCAACCAGCACTGCTTCGGGGGCGAACGTGGCGGCCTGCCGCAGCGCGTCTTCGCCGGTACCCGCGCAGCGCGCCTCCAGGCCGGACAGCGCCAGGAATTCGGCCAGCAGTTCCGAGCCCATTTCATTGTCGTCAACCAGCAGGACGCGTAGGGCGCGCTCGTCGTTCAAGGGGTGTCTCCAGATTCGGGGACCTGCGGCGCATCCTGGTCGCGCGGCAGGGTAACGGTGAAAATGACCAGGCCGTCGCGGCAGTCGACGGCGATCTCGCCCTGGTGGTCGCGCACCACCTGCTCGGCGATGTACAGGCCGAGCCCGAGGCCGTTGCGGTTGCGCGATTGGCCCAGGGATTCGGGCTTGAAGGGCGAGAACAGGTGCGCCATGACCTCGTCGGGGATCGGCGCGCCATGGTTGGCCACGGTGAGTTCGATGGTGTCGCCACGCGGCATCGCGCTGACGTGGATCGGCATGCGCGGCGCGCCATGCTGGCGGGCGTTGCTCATCAGGTTGGTGACCACCTGGGCGATGCGGTCGGTGTCGGCCGTCAGCACCAGGTCGGGGTGCACGTCCGGCTCGATGAGCAGGCCGGGATAGGCTTGGCGCTTTTCCTCGATCAGGCCGTTCAAAAGGTCGGACAGGCGGCATTCGCGCTTTTCGATGCCGAGCCCCATGCCACCCTGCAGCCGCGAAAGATCCAGCACCTGCGAGATCAGGCGCTGCATGCGTCCGCTGGAATAGCGGATGCGCTCGCCCATGCGGGCGCCGGCGTCGGTCCGCGAAAGCAGCGTGGCCGCCATGGAAATCGATTGCAGCGGATCGCGCAGGTCATGGCCCAGCATCGCCAGCAGCGCGGTGCGGGCGCGGTCGACGTCGGCGGCGCGGCTGGTGGCGATGTGCGACAGCTCGTCGCGCAGGTTATCGGCCGCCTCGAGTTCGGCCGGCAGCCAGGGCGGGCTGGTGTCGCGCATGACCTCGCGCCAGGCGTCGAACGAGCCGCGCGGGGTCAGGCGCGGCCCCAGGTTGCCCACCGCGTATTGTTTTTCGGGTTTGCCGCCCCACACCACGGTCTCGATCTGTTCGCGCCGCAACCAGATCAGCCAGCCATTGTTCATGGGATCGAACTTGCACGCCAGCAGGCCCGCATAGGGCACCAGGTCGGTCTGCAGCTCGGGATAGTCGCGCGCGATGTGGTTGGTGTGGACGACACGTTGCCCGCTCTGGTCCAGCGCGCACAGGATGCCGGCAAGTTCGCCGCGCGGCGCGATGCCTCCGAACACCGTGACGCTGTTGCCCCACAGGCACAGCGCGGCGTCGTTGGCGATCAGCGAGGCGGGCGTCTCCGGGCCGCCGGACAGGGCCAGGTGGATGTTTTCGGAATCCGACGCACGCTCGGTCAGCCGGCTGACCAGCGCGGCATTGCGCCGTGTCTGCGCGGCGCGGTCGTTGCCCTCGATGGTCGCCAGCGCCGCGGACAGCACCTGCGCCAGGGCCTCGCAGGCCAGCCGGGCCGGGTAGGGGACCAGGCGCGGCGAATGGTGGTGGCAGGCGATCATGCCCCAGAGCCTGCCGCCGATCACCAGCGACAGGCTCATGGTGGCGCGCACGCCCATGTTGGCCATGTATTCCAGATGGACCGGCGATACGCTGCGCAGCACCGAGAAGCTCATGTCGAGCGGCGCGTCGATGCCGTCCTGCGCCAGCACCCGCACCGGCTGGTACTGGCCGTCGGCGATCTGGCGCAAGGTATTCACGGTGTACAGGCGGCGCGCCTGGGCCGGAATGTCGCCGGCGGGATAGCGGCGCCCGACCCAGTCTTCGAGCGCGGGATCGCCGCGCCGCTCGGCCACGATCTCGCCGCTGTCGTCGGGATGGAAGCGATAGGCCATGACGCGGTCGAAGCCGGTGGCGCGTTGCACCTCCTGCACGGCGCGCTCCAGCAGGCCGGCGATGTCGCGCTGCGCCCGCACGCGCTCAATGCTGCGGTAGATCAGCGCCGGATCGGCGATGCCGGCGTCGTCGCCGCGGCGTTCGAGTTCGATCAGCGTCAGGTCGTCGGTGTTGCGGTGGGCGATGACGTCGTAGGCGTGCCCGTCCAGCGAGATGCTGAGCGGATCGAAGACAGGATCGTCCTGGGACAGCCAGCCCGGCAGGTTCCGCGCCAGGCCTGGCGGCAGCGAAGCCGGATCGCAGCGATAGCCCAATGCGACCGGCATCCCGAGCACCTGCGGCGCGTTTTCGCTGGCGTAGCGCAACACGCCCGCGGCATCGAAGGCGAGCAACGCGCCCAGGGGCTGGATCGCGCCCGGGACGTGAATCGGTTCGCTGTCGCAGTTCGCGAGCGTGACAGGCGGGTGCGACTGGGTGGGCGCATTCATTCTAGGCTTGTCCTGGAGGTGCGCAATGTGTTGTCATTATGTCAAAGTTCTTGCGAATGTGTGCATATGCAGCGTCGGGGATTTTGGCGCGCGCCGCCTCGTCTTTTGGGCGTCCACCATCCCCCTGGCCGTTTGGCGCAAGCGGCCGGATTATTCCGGAGTTTTCATGGCGCGTCTTCCCTACGCCGATTTGTCCCATCCCGAAGCGCGACCCCTGGTCGAGCGCATCGTCGCCGAACGCGGCAGCGTGCTGCACTTGTACCAGATGTTGCTGCACAGCCCGGCCGTGGCCGGCGGCTGGCTCAACTACCTGACCTCGATCCGGCAGTTGTCGACCCTGCCGGGCGACCTCCGCGAATTGGTGATCATGCGAGTGGCGGCGATCAACGGCGCGCCCTACGAGGCCGACCAGCATGCGCCGATCGCGCTGAAAGAGGGCGTGTCGCAAGCCCAGCTGGACGCCTTGTCCGATTGGGAGGCCTCGGCCCTCTTCAGCGAGCGCGAACGCGCCGTGCTGGCCTACACCGACGCCATGACGCGCCAGGTGCAGGTGCCCGAGCCGGTGTTCCAGGCGGCGCGCGCCGCCATGGGGTCCGAAAAGCTGATCGTCGAACTCACCGCCACCGTGGCCGCCTACAACATGGTGTCACGCTTCCTGGAAGCGCTGCAGGTGCATTCGCACGATCATCGCTGAGCGCTCCCGGCCAAGGCCGGCCGGGCAAGCGGTCAGGCGCGCTGCGCCTCGATCAGCGCGTCCAGCTTGATGGCGTCGGCCACGAACGCGCGGATGCCTTCGGCCAGCTTGTCGCTGGCCATGGCGTCGTCATTGAGCTGGGTGCGGAACGCCACTTCATCCGAGGCGATGCGGGCGATATCGCCGGTTACCGCGTCGGCGCGCAGTTGCGCCGGCGCGTCGCCCTCGGTCTGCGACAGCTGGGTCAGCAGCTCGGGGCTGATGGTCAGCAGGTCGCAGCCCGACAGGGCCAGGATCTGGCCGACGTTGCGGAAGCTGGCGCCCATGATCTCGGTGGCGATGCCGAAACGCTTGTAGTACTGGTAGATGCGGGTCACCGACTGCACGCCGGGGTCGCGCGCGCCGGCGTGGTCGGCTTCGACCCAATTGGCGCCCGCGGCCTTCTTGTGCCAGTCGTAGATGCGGCCGACGAACGGCGAGATCAACTGCACCTGGGCATCGGCGCAGGCCACCGCCTGCGGCAGCGAGAACAGCAGCGTCAGGTTGCAGCGCACGCCCTCGGCCTGCAGCGCGCGGGCCGCCTGGATGCCTTCCCAGGTGGATGCGATCTTGATCAGCACCCGTTCGCGCGGCACGCCGGCGGCTTCGTACAGGGCGATCAGGGCGCGGGCGCGCTCGATGGTGGCGCGGGTGTCGAACGACAGGCGCGCGTCCA
The DNA here is from genome assembly GCF_002082135.1 of Achromobacter ruhlandii. NCBI lineage: Bacteria > Pseudomonadati > Pseudomonadota > Betaproteobacteria > Burkholderiales > Alcaligenaceae > Achromobacter > Achromobacter ruhlandii. The sequence goes on along the minus strand of NZ_CP017433.1, from coordinate 4,284,285 downwards.
CTTCGGTCGAGACGCGGCCGGGCACGATGTCCAGGATGGCGCGGCCAAAGGCGACCAGCAGGCGATCCATCAATTCGGGCGTGGGGGCGCCGCGGTGGTCGCGCGCGGTCTTTTCCAGCAGCGGGCGGTAGGCGTCCTGCTGCACGGCCTTCAAAATAAGGGACGGATTTGTGGTGGCGTCGGTGGGACGCAGCGCCTTCATCGCTTCGAAATCGCCGGTGTCGGCGACGACGGTGGTGTGATTGCGCAGGGCGTCAAGTTGGCTGGACATGGACAATACGGCTCGCAGCATCAGGGTTGAAGGTGCTTTAGCGTATCACCGAGCCGCCGACGGCGCTGTCACCGTTGGTAGGCCGGCGGCGGGCCGTGATCGGCCTGGCGCGGCGGCCGAAATCTCCGATCTCAGCCTTATTTGGCGCGGTTCCCCGGGAAAAACGCCCGCTCAAGGTATAATTCCAAGGTTTGATTATCGATTCTAAAACCGGGGTTTACTGTGCTGCCGCAACTCTTTCCCGAGGGGATCAACCGCTTCCCTCCTGCAATTCTGGCTCTGGCGGACGGTACCATTTTTCGAGGCGTGTCGATCGGTGCGCCTGGGCATACCGTTGCCGAAGTGGTGTTCAACACCGCGATGACCGGGTACCAGGAAATTCTCACCGATCCCAGCTATAGCGGCCAGATCGTCACGCTGACCTATCCGCATATCGGCAACACCGGCGTCAACGCCGAGGACGTCGAAGCCAATCGCGTCTACGCCGCCGGCCTGGTGGTGCGCGACTGTCCCGCCCGCGTGTCGAACTTCCGTTCCACGCAATCGCTGCCCGAGTACCTGTCCGAGCAGGGCATCGTCGCCATTTCCGGCATCGACACCCGCAAGCTGACCCGCATCCTGCGTGAAAAGGGCGCCCAGGGCGCCTGCATCTTCGTTGGTTCGGACGCCGACCGCGCCGTCGAACTGGCCCGTGGCTTTGCCGGCATGGCCGGCCAGGATCTGGCCAAGGTCGTGTCCATCAAGGACAGCACCACCTGGACCCAGGGCACCTGGCAACTGGGCGAAGGCTACACCCAGCCCGACCAGTCCAAATTCCATGTCGTCGCCTACGACTTCGGCATCAAGTCCAACATCCTGCGCCTGCTGGCCGACCGTGGCTGCCGCCTGACGCTGGTGCCGGCCCAGACCAGCGCCGAGGACGTCCTCAAGCTCAACCCCGACGGCGTGTTCCTGTCCAACGGCCCCGGTGACCCCGAGCCCTGCGACTACGCCATCGACGCCACCCGCGTGTTCCTGGACAAGAAGCTGCCGGTGTTCGGCATCTGCCTGGGCCACCAGATCATGGGCCTGGCCGTCGGCGGCAAGACGCTCAAGATGAAGACCGGCCACCACGGCGCCAACCACCCGGTGCAGGACCTGGCCTCCAAGCGCGTCTTCATCACCAGCCAGAACCACGGTTTCGCGGTCGATGCGGCCAGCCTGCCGGCCAATGCGCGCGTCACGCACGTCTCGCTGTTCGACGGCACGCTGCAGGGCTTCGAGCTCACCGACCGTCCGGCCTTCTGCTTCCAGGGCCACCCCGAAGCCAGCCCCGGTCCGCACGACATCCTGGAGCTGTTCGACAAGTTCATCAGCCTGATGTCCGGCCAAAAGTAAAGATTGCATCATGCCCAAGCGTACAGACCTAAAAAGCATTCTCATCATCGGCGCCGGCCCCATCATCATCGGGCAGGCCTGCGAATTCGACTATTCCGGCGCGCAAGCGTGCAAGGCGCTCAAGGCCGAGGGTTACCGCACCATCCTGGTGAACAGCAACCCCGCCACGATCATGACGGACCCGGAAACGGCCGACGTCACCTACATCGAGCCCATCACCTGGCAGGCCGTCGAAAAGATCATCGAGCGTGAAAAGCCCGATGCGCTGCTGCCCACCATGGGCGGCCAGACCGCGCTGAACTGCGCGCTCGACCTGGCCCACCACGGCGTGCTGAAAAAGCACAACGTCGAACTGATCGGCGCCAACGAGCACGCCATCGAAAAGGCCGAGGACCGCCAGAAGTTCAAGCAGGCCATGACCGACATCGGCCTGGAATCGGCCAAGTCGGGCGTCGCCCACAGCATGGACGAAGCCTGGGAAGTGCAGCGCCGCATCGCCGCGGAAGTCGGCACCTCCGGCTTCCCCGCCGTGATCCGCCCCAGCTTCACCATGGGCGGCTCGGGCGGCGGCATCGCCTACAACGCCGAAGAATTCGAAACCATCTGCCGCCGCGGCCTGGAGGCCTCGCCCACCAGCGAGCTGCTGATCGAAGAGTCGCTGCTGGGCTGGAAGGAATTCGAGATGGAAGTGGTCCGCGACAAGGCGGACAACTGCATCATCGTCTGCTCCATCGAGAACCTGGACCCCATGGGCGTGCACACCGGTGACTCCATCACCGTGGCGCCGGCCCAGACGCTGACCGACAAGGAATACCAGATCATGCGTAATGCATCGATCGCGGTGTTGCGCGAGATCGGCGTGGACACGGGCGGCTCGAACGTGCAGTTCGCGGTCAACCCCAAGAACGGCCGCATGATCGTCATCGAGATGAACCCGCGCGTGTCGCGTTCGTCGGCGCTGGCGTCCAAGGCCACCGGTTTCCCCATCGCCAAGGTCGCCGCGCGCCTGGCCGTGGGCTACACGCTGGACGAGCTCAAGAACGAAATCACCGGCGGCGCCACGCCCGCCTCGTTCGAACCGTCGATCGACTACGTGGTCACCAAGGTGCCGCGTTTCGCCTTCGAGAAATTCCCCACCGCCGACGCGCGCCTGACCACCCAGATGAAGTCCGTGGGTGAAGTCATGGCCATCGGCCGCACCTTCCAGGAATCGTTCCAGAAGGCGCTGCGCGGCCTGGAAGTCGGCGTCGACGGCCTGAACCAGAAGACCACCGACCGCGAGAAGCTGCAGGTCGAGCTGGGCGAACCCGGTCCGGAACGCATCTGGTACGTGGGCGACGCCTTCGCGCAAGGCTTCACGCTGGACGAAGTGCACAACATCACGCACATCGACCCCTGGTTCCTGTCGCAGATCAAGGAAATCGTCGACATCGAGCTGGCGCTCGAACAGAAGACGCTGTCCGACCTGGACCACGCCACCCTGTGGGAACTGAAGCGCCGCGGTTTCTCCGACCGCCGCCTGGCGTTCCTGCTGGACACGGTCGAATCCGAAGTGCGCAAGCTGCGTCACCAGCTGAACGTGCGCCCGGTCTACAAGCGCGTGGACACCTGCGCCGCCGAGTTCGCCACCCGCACGGCCTACATGTACTCGACCTACGAGGAAGAGTGCGAAGCCGCGCCCACCGACCGCAAGAAGATCGTGGTGCTGGGCGGTGGCCCGAACCGCATCGGCCAGGGCATCGAGTTCGACTACTGCTGCGTGCACGCCGCGCTGGCGCTGCGTGACGACGGGTACGAGACCATCATGGTCAACTGCAACCCGGAAACCGTCTCCACCGACTACGACACGTCCGATCGCCTGTACTTCGAGCCGTTGACGCTGGAAGACGTGCTGGAAATCGTCCACAAGGAAAACCCGGTCGGCATGATCGTCCAGTACGGCGGCCAGACCCCGCTGAAGCTGGCGCGCGCGCTGGAAGCCAACGGCGTGCCGATCATCGGCACCAGCCCGGAATCCATCGACATCGCCGAAGACCGCGAGCGTTTCCAGAAGCTGCTGAACAAGCTCGGCCTGCGCCAGCCGCCCAACCGCACGGCCCGCACCGAAGGCGAGGCCCTGGCCCACGCCGCCGAGATCGGCTACCCCCTGGTGGTGCGTCCCAGCTACGTGCTGGGCGGCCGCGCCATGGAAATCGTGCACGAGCAGCAGGACCTCGAACGCTACATGCGCGAGGCCGTGAAGGTCAGCAATGACTCGCCCGTGCTGCTGGACCGCTTCCTGAACAACGCCACCGAAGTCGACGTGGACTGCCTGGCCGACGGCGAAACCGTCTTCATCGGCGGCGTCATGGAACACATCGAGCAGGCCGGCGTGCACTCGGGCGACTCCGCCTGCAGCCTGCCGCCGTACTCGCTGTCGGCCGACGTCATCGCCGAGATCAAGCGCCAGACCGGCATGATGGCCAAGGCCCTGAACGTCAGCGGCCTGATGAACGTGCAGTTCGCCATCCAGGGCGGCGACGTATACGTGCTGGAAGTGAACCCGCGCGCTTCGCGCACGGTGCCCTACGTGTCCAAGGCCACCGGCCTGCAATTGGCCAAGATCGCCGCGCGCGCCATGGCCGGCCAGACGCTGGCGGCCCAGGGCATCACCCGCGAAGTCGTGCCGCCTTACTTCTCGGTCAAGGAAGCCGTGTTCCCGTTCGTGAAGTTCCCGGGCGTGGACACCATCCTCGGCCCGGAAATGAAGTCGACCGGCGAAGTCATGGGCGTGGGCACCAGCTTCGGCGAAGCCTTCGTCAAGTCGCAGCTGGCCGCCGGTGTGCGCCTGCCGGAATCCGGCACGGCCTTCATCAGCGTCAAGAACCAGGACAAGCCCCGCGCCGTGGAAGTGGCGCGCGGCCTGCACGCCCTGGGCTTCAAGCTGGTGGCCACGCGCGGCACCGCGGCCGAGATCGAAGCGGCGGGCATTCCCGTGCAGCTGGTCAACAAGGTCACGGAAGGCCGTCCGCACATCGTCGACATGGTCAAGAACGGCGAGATCGCGCTGGTCATCAACACCGTCGAAGAGCGCCGCAACGCCATCGCCGACTCGCGTACCATCCGTACGCAGGCGCTGGCCGCGCGCGTGACCTTCTTCACCACCATCGCCGGTGCGCGTGCCGCGGTCGAGGGCATGCAGTACCTGCGTCAAGGCCTCGGCCTGCAGGTGTATCCGCTGCAGGAACTTCACGCGTCGTTGTTGGACAAATAGCGCTTGGACGCGCAGAGGGCGCGTCGCAAGTGAATTGAGGACAAAAGAATGAAGTGGTTCATTCTGGCGTTATTCATCGTATGCGCCACGGTAGTTCACTACCGTGGCCGCGTCCGACACAAGTTCTCGCGGCAGGCGTTGGATCATTCCACGTTCACCGCCCCGCTGAACTGTTTCATGTACGCGTTCTCCAGCGTGCCCAACAAGCCCTATCTCGACCTGGACCAGTTCCCGGAACTGAAGGTCTTGCTGGACCGCTGCGAGGAAATCCGCGCCGAGGCCGTCAATCTGTACGGGGACGGTCACATCAAGGCGTCGGACAAGTACAACGATGCAGGCTTCAACTCGTTCTTCAAGACGGGCTGGAAGCGCTTCTACCTGAAGTGGTACGACGCCGACCATCCGTCGGCCGAGGCCCTCTGTCCGGTCACGACCAAGCTGCTGGCGGGCATCCCGACTATCAAGGCCGCGATGTTCGCCTCGCTGCCCCCGGGCAGCCGCCTGCCGCGCCATCGTGATCCGTACGCCGGTTCGCTGCGTTTCCACATGGGCCTGATCACGCCGAACAGCCCCGACTGCTACATCAACGTCGACGGCCAGGAATACCACTGGCGCGACGGCGAGGCGGTCGTGTTCGACGAGACCTTCATCCATTACGCCGAAAACAAGACCGACCAGAACCGGATCATCCTGTTCGCCGACGTCGAGCGCCCCATGCGTTACCGCTGGGCCCAGGCGTTCAACCGCGTGGTCGGCGGCTTCCTGTTGCGCGCGGCGGCCGCGCCCAACCAGGAAGGCGACGCCACCGGCGGCATCAATCGCATCTTCGGCGCGGTGTATGCGGTGCGCCGCTTCGGCAAGGCGCTCAAGAAGAAGAGCAAGCCGCTGTACTACCTGTCCAAGTGGGCGCTGGTGGCGGCGATCTTCGCTCTGATCTTCCTGTAAGACTCGCGCCGACCTTCCTGTAGCATAGCGGGCGGGGCCTCTCTTGCGAGAGGCTCCGCCTTTTTTCATCCGACCCGGGGCGAGCCTCCATGGACAGAGTATTCATTACCGGCGCCAGCAGCGGACTGGGCCGCGCCCTGGCGCAGCGCTATGCCGCCGCCGGCGCCACGCTCGGCCTGCTGGGCCGGCGCGAGGACGCGCTGCGGGAACTGGCCGCCAGCCTGCCCGGCCAGCACCGCTGCTACGCCGTGGACGTGCGCGACCGTCAGGCGCTGCACGCGGCGGCGCAGGATTTCATTGCGTTCTGCCAGGGGCGGGTGGATGTGGTCATCGCCAGCGCCGGCATCAGCGCCGGCACGTTGACCGGCCATCACGAAGACTACGAGGTCTTCAAGGCCATCGTCGACACCAACCTGCTGGCGACCGTGGCGACTTTCGAGCCGTTCGTCGAGCCGATGCGAGCCGCCGGCGGCGGCCGGCTGGTCGGCATCGCCAGCGTCGCCGGCGTGCGCGGGCTACCGGGCGCGGGGGCGTACAGCGCCTCCAAGTCGGCGGTGGTGACCTACTGCGAAAGCCTGCGGTTGGAACTGGCGGGCGACGGCATCCGTGTCGTCACCATCGCGCCGGGGTACATCAAGACCGCGATGACGGCGCACAATCCGTACAAGATGCCGTTCCTGATGGACGCCGACAAGTTCGCGCAGCGCGCCCAGGCGGCGATTGGGCGCGGCACCACGTACACGGTGATTCCCTGGCAGATGGGCGTGGTGGCGAAACTGATGCGCTTGCTGCCCAACGCGGTCTACGACCGGCTGGCGCGCAACGCGCCGCGCAAGCCGCGCAAGGCGGACAAAGCCGGCTGAGCCGCAGGGCGACAGCGGCCAGGGCGTCAGGACGACACCCTGGCGCCGGCCGTCACGGCACGACGTCGTCGCCGACCTCGGCGGCCACGTGGCCCACGTCGCCCCAATCCAGCACTTGCCACTGGCGGCCGCGCACGCCGACGCGGTTGATGCTGACGTTCAGCAGCGCCGCGTCGCGCGGCGCGTTCAGCGGCACGCCGCTGGCATGGCGCCAGATGATGTCCAGCACGCCGCCGTGGGTGAACATCAGGATGCGCTCGCCGATGTGGCGGCTGGCCACGTCGTCGACCGTCGCAATGACGCGCGACTGGAACTGGCCCAGCGTCTCGCCGCCGTCCAGCGGGCGCAGCGGATCGCGGCTGCGCCAGGCGGCCGCCGCTTCCGGCGCCAGCACATCGATGCGGTCCAGGTCCAGTCCTTCGAGCACGCCGAAGCCACGCTCGCGGATGCCGGGCTCGATCCGCACGCGTAGGTCCAGTTGTTCCGATACCGGCGTGGCGGTGGCGTGGGCGCGCTGCAGGTCGCTGCTGTAGATGGCGTCGATCGGCGTGTTGCGCGCGTCTTCGCGCAGGCGCGAGGCCAGCAGGCCGGCCTGGTTGCGGCCGAATTCGTTCAAGGGGATGTCTTGCCAGCCCTGCAGGCGGCGCTGGCGGTTCCAGTCGGTTTCGCCGTGGCGGATGAACCAGATTTCAGTCATTGCGGTGTCGATAGGGTGGGGAAGGGCGCGGGTGGCGGACCGACCCGGCTCAGAGCGGCTCGGGCGCGACGGGCGCGCGCGGCTTCCAGATGGCTTGAATCACCGAGCTTAACGCGACCAGCGCGGGCTCGCTAGCGCGTTCGTAGGGCAGGATGAAGCCGAGCGTGGCGTCGGCGCGCGCCTGGCCCCACACCATGAAATCGCCCGAGGCCGCGCCGGCCAGCGCGGTCTCCTCGCGCAGCAGCGCGCAACCGGCGCCGGCCCGCACCAGCGCCTCCAGGTTGGCCTGGTCGTCGTTCTGCATGGCGATGCGCGGCGACAGGCCGTGGCGCTCGAACATGTCGCGCAACAGCAGGTGGGTGTGGCTGCCGGCGGGGCCGTCCAGCCAAGGCAATTGCGCCACCTCGCGCCAGCCGCCGCGCTTGAGCACGGCGGCGTGTTCGGTCGGCAGCGCGATGCGGTAGCGCACGCTGCGCAGCGGCAGCCACAGCACGCCGCGCGGCGGGTGCGCGGCAATGGTCAGCGCCGCCGGCAGCCGGCCGGTGCTGACCTGCTCGGCCAGCACGGCGGTGGGCTGGATCTGCGTCTTCAACTCGATCAGGGGCAGCCGTTGCGTGATGGCCGCCGCCAGCTCGCCCAGCCGCAGGAAGTCGGGCTTTTCGCTGGGCAGGCCCAGTTCCACCACGCCTTGCAGGCTGCCCTGCAGCTGCTGGGCCTCCGATTTGAATTGCGCGCCCAGCACCAGCAGCGATTCGGCGGTGGGCAGCAGCATCTCGCCGGCCTTGGCCAGCGCCAGGCGTCCGCCGCTGCGGTCGAACAGCGCCACGCCCAGGCTCTGTTCCAGCGCCTTGATCTGCGCGGTGACGGCAGGCTGGGTCAGCGACAGCGCTTCGGCGGCCCGCGTCAGGTTGCCCAGGCGGGCAACCGTGACGAAGGCGCGGATCTGATAGATTTCCATGCCGCCTTTGTAGGGGAAGCGGGCTCAGGCGGCAAGCAGCCGTACTTGCGTCGGCTCCAACCCGATCGACACCGGCGCGCCCACCGGGAACGGCGACAGTCCCGCCAGGTGCGACTGGTCGGCCGTCAGGCGCTGTTCGCCGATCTGCACCTGGTAGCGAGTGAATTCGCCCAGGAACTCGCTGCTTTCCACCACGCCCGGCAGCCACACGTAGCGCGCGTCGCCCAGTCCGTCGGCCATCTCGATCTGCACCGTGTGCGGCCGGAAGCTCGCCGCCAGCCGCTGCGCCGCCGGCGCTTCGGCCGCCAGTGGCAGGTGCAGGTCGCCCACGCCTTCCACCGCCAGCACCACGCTGCCGCTGGTGCGCTCGCGCACCTCGCCCTCCAGCACGTTCATGGTGCCGACGAAGTTGGCCACGAAGCGGTTCACTGGATAGTCGAACAGCGTGCTGGGCGCGCCGATCTGCTGCACCACGCCGTGGTCCAGCACCGCCATGCGGTCGGCGGTGGTCATGGCCTCTTCCTGGTCGTGGGTGACGAAGATGGTGGTGATGCCCAGCCGCCGCTGCAGGCTCAGCAGGTCCTGGCGCATCTGCACGCGCAGCTTCTTGTCCAGGTTGGACAGCGGCTCGTCCAGCAGCAGCACCTGCGGTTCGATCACGATGGTGCGCGCCAGCGCCACGCGCTGCTGCTGGCCGCCGGACAGCTGGTTGGGGCGCCGGCGTGCGTACTGCGACAGCCCCACCAGCTCCAGCGCGGCCTCGACCTTGGCGCGGATCTGCTCGCGCGGCAGTTTGCGCTCGACCAGCCCGAACGCCACGTTGTCCCACACCGTCATGTGCGGCCACAGCGCATAGTTCTGGAACACCATGCCGATATTGCGGTCCCATGGCGGGATGGCGCTGATGTCCTTGCCATCCACCAGCAACTGGCCGGCGTCCTGCCGGTTGAAGCCCGCGATCAGGCGCAGCAGGGTGGACTTGCCCGAGCCCGACGGCCCCAGCAGGGCGAAGAACTCGCCCGGTTCGATGTGGATGTTGACGTCCTTGAGCACTTCCGTCTTGCCATACGACAGCCGGATGTTGCGGCATTCAACGCTGACTTTCTTCATGTCGATTCCCCTTGATTCAGGCCGTCTCGTCGTGACGCGCCGGGCGCTGGCGCGCCTGGGCGCGTTCCACCAGCAAGTGCGAGACATAGGTGCCGATGGCGACCGCGGCCACCGCCAGCACGCCCAGCGCGGCGCCCGGACCCCGGCCCGCCGCGCTCTGCATGTACAGATAGATGCCATAGCTCATCGGCGCCTGGCTGTCCTTGGTGACCAGCATGATGGTGGCCGACAGCTCCACCGCCGCCGTCACGAAGCTGGTCACGAAGCCGGCCAGCATGCCCCCGGCCATCAATGGCACCACCACGCGCCGGATGGTGCGCATCCGGGTCGCGCCCAGCGATTGCGCCGCTTCCTCCAGCGATACGTTGATCTGCTGCAGCGCGGCCACGCACGAGCGCAAGGCGTAGGGCAGCCGCCGCACCGAGTACGCGATCATGATGATGATCCACGACGAGGTCAGCAGCGTGCCGGTGCCCGGGATCTCCACCCCGCGGAATGTGCGCAGCAATCCGATCGCCAGCACGATGCCCGGGATCGCCAGCGCCGCCGAGGCCAGGAAATCCAGCCACTGGCGCGCCGGCAGCCGGGTGCGCAGCATCAGGTAGGCGATGGCGGTGCCCAGGATCACGTCCACGCCCGCCGCCAGGCCGCAATAGAGCAGGGTGTTGGCGATCATGCCCTGCGATTCGCTGAACACCGCGCTGTAGTGCGCCAGCGTGTAGCCGTCCGGCAGCGGCGCGAAGCTCCAGACGCTCGCCAGGGACAGCAGCAGCACGCCCATGTGCGGCGACAACACCAGCAGCAGCACCAGGATGATCCAGCCATAGGCCAGCACGCTTTCGGCGGGGCGCAGCTTGCGCTTCTGGATCGAGTTGCCGCCCTTTTGCAGCGTGGAGTAGTCGCGGCCCTTGAGCACCCGCGCCGACAGCCACAGCGCCAGGATCGAGAAGGCGATCATGATGACGCTGATGACGTAGCCCAGCGGATCCTCCAGCCCCACCTGGGTGATGCGCAGATAGGCCTGCGGCGCCAGCATGTTGGTGGTGCCCAGCACCAGCGGCGTGCCGAGGTCGTCGAACACCTTGACGAACACCAGCGAGGTGCCGGCCACGTAGCCCGGCAGCGCCAGCGGGAAGATCACGCGGCGGAATAGCCGGAAACCGCGCGCGCCGAGGTTGAAGGCCGCTTCCTCCATGGCGCCGTCGATGTTGCGCAGCGCCACCACCAGGTTCATCAGGATGAACGGGAAGTAGTGCAGCGCCTCGACGAAGATGACGCCGTTCAGGCCTTCCATGAACGGGATGGTGAAGCCGAACCAGTCGTTCAGCAGCAGGTTGACGCTGCCGGAGCGGCCGAAGATGAGCTGCATCGCCACCGCGCCGACGAAGGGCGGCATGATCAGTGGCAGCACCCCCAGCGTCTGGATGATGAGCGCGCCGCGGAAATCAAAGCGCACCGTGAAGTACGCCAGCGGCACCGCGATCAGCGAGGCCAGCAGCGCCGACCAGCCCGCCACGTAGAGGCTGTTGAAGAATGCCTCCAGCATCAGCGGCTGGTTGAAGAACGCGCCGAAGTGGCCGATGGTGAAGCCGCCGTCGGCATTGACGAAGGCGCTGTAGAACACCGTGCCCACCGGCACGGCCAGGAACAGCGCCAGGAAACCCAGCACAAGGAGCGCGGCCAGCACGGGGCCGGCGGGCAGGCGTGAATGGCCCGGAAGATTCATCGAGATTCCCGTAATGGTTCAAGACAGTCCGCCCGCGGCGGGCGGCGGCCGGACGGGGCGAGCCCCCCGTCCGGCGCGAGCCGGGCTCAGAGCGCCGCGGCTTCCCGCGCCAGCTTCACGGCCTGCTCATAATTGCTCTTGGCCGTGCCGTTCCATTCACCTTCCAGCTTGGTGATCTGCTGGTTGACCGCGGCGTCCTTCTTGTTGCCGCTGAAGATCTTCAGGAACTCGGGATCGGCGGCCTGCTTGCCGTCCACCAGCGGCGCCCAGGCCAGCTTGCGGGCCTGCGCCAGCAGTTCGGCCGGCTTGCCGCTCTTGCCCTTGTCGCCGAGCTTGGCCTCGGCGTCGTAGATCGCCTTGGTCGCCGCCTGCAGTTCCTTCAGGCGGAACGTGACGGTCTGGTCGTACAGCGACTGCACCACGTAATAGCGCGTCTGCGACAGGTCCGCGTTGAACTGCACCTTGCTGCGGCGCGCGATCTCGGCCGGGTCGGGATAGCCTTGCGGCACCTTGCCGCCCAGCGCCGAATACGGCAGCACCGGCAGGCGCGAGATCTTCGGCTCCAGCAGCAGTTCCTGGCCCGCCTGGCTGAGCGTGAAAGCGATGAACTTCTTGCCTTCCTCCGTGTTCTTGGCGCCGTCGATCAGCGCGATGTTGGCCGGCACGATGGCGGTCTCGGAGGGATAGACGAATTCCACCGGGAACTTCGAGTACTTGCTCGACAGGCCGAAGAAGTCGATCACCGGACCCGCGCCGAACTGGCCGTTGTTGACGCCGTCCGGCACGCCGAACGAACGCTCGGTGACGGCGCTGCTGTTGCCCGACATGCGCAGCAGGGTGTTCCAGCCGTCGTCCCAGCCTTCGCCCTGCAGGATGGTCTCGACCGTCAGGTGCATGGTGCCCGAGCGCGAGGGCGAGGTGATGCCGACGTGGCCGAACCAGTGCGGCGCCAGCAGGTCTTTCCATTCGACCGGCGCGGGGATCTTGTGCGCCGCGATGTAGCGCGTGTTGTAGACGATGCCGTAGCCGGCCAGCGCCTGGCCCAGGTACATGCCGCCCGGGTCGTTGATGGGATAATTGCCGATCTTGTCCGGCACGTCCTTGTTGGCGACGTCCGAGGACTTGGCCAGCAGCTTGTCGCGGCCCAGCACCTCGAAGGCGTCCGGGGCGCTGGCCCAGAACACTTCCGGGCGCTGGCCGGCCGGCGTCTCGCGCACGTAGGCGATGCCGGACACGGTGTTCTTGTTGAGGATTTCCAGCGTGATGCCGGGGTTGGCCTTCTCGAACGCGGTCTTGTAGGCCTGGGTCAAATCTTTCGGGAACGACGTGATCACCGTGACGGTGCCCGCCAGGGCGGGGGCGGCGCAGGCGGCCAGCAGCGCCCCTGCAAGGGCTGTGCGCATTGCATGCATGGTTTGTCTCCGTGGTTTTTCGATTTGTCCGGAGACCTTAGCGGCTGCGTGCGCCGCCAGTCCAATCACAAATTTTGATGCGCGCCATCAGTGTGGCGGGCATTCGGGAGAACCCGCGGGAAGGAAACTAGGCCGTGGCCGAGACGCCGCCGTTGGCCTTGGCCATCGCCTTGATCTTTTCGTTCATCACCTGCTGGATCTGGTTCATGATCTGCAGCGCCTGACCATTCAACGCCTGCATCTGGGTGGCCTTCTGCTCCGCCGACGCATTGCTGTCGCGCACGCGTTCGATCTGCTCCATGACACGCTTGAGCTGGCGCTGCAGTTCCTTGATCTGCCGGGTGTAATGATCGTCGTTTTCGGACGATTCGGTTTCCTCGGCCTGGCCCACCTTCATCGCGCCGGCGTTGTTGACGCGGATCTTGCCGTCTGGCGTGACGCTGACGCCCGGGTCGCCGGCCTTGGCGTCCTTGGCTTCCTTGTTGGCCTGGATCTTCTGCGCCCACAGGTCGGCCATGCTGCCGATGCGCGAGGTGCCGCTGATGGAATCGATGGCCATGAAGGTCTCCGGGGGGGGGCGAAGGATTGAATGGGGGTTTCCACTAGTACGGCATTCCGGCCAGGAACTTAAGTTGCCGCCCCTTCCCGGCCCCCTTTACACTGGCGCCCGCTCACACCAATCACTCCCGGGGATTCCATGTCCAATTCCTATTTTCCGCGCTGGCGCCTCGCGGACGACGCCGAGCCCGGCGTCATCATTGCGCCCGACGAACGGCTGTCCTGGCCCAAGAACGTGGCCATGGGCGCCCAGCACGTGGTGGCGATGTTCGGCTCCACCGTGCTGGCGCCGCTGCTGATGGGCTTCGACCCCAACGTCGCCATCCTGATGTCGGGCATCGGCACCCTGATCTTCTTCCTGTTCGTGGGCGGCCGCGTGCCCAGCTACCTGGGCTCCAGCTTCGCCTTCATCGGCGGCGTCATCGCCGTCACCGGCTATGCCGGCGGCGGGGCCAACGCCAACATCGGCGTGGCGCTGGGCGCCATCATTGCCTGCGGCCTGGCCTACACCCTGATCGGCGTCCTGGTCTGGATCGCCAATGGCCGCGCCGGCGGCGGCGCCAACTGGATCGACGCCCTGATGCCGCCGGTGGTGACCGGCGCGGTGGTCGCGGTGATCGGCCTGAACCTGGCGCCCATCGCCGCCAAGGGCGCCATGGGCGCCTCGGGCTTCGACAGTGCCATGGCGATCGTCACCATCCTGTGCGTGGGAGGCATCGCCGTCTACACCAAGGGCATGGTGCAGCGCCTGCTGATCCTGGTCGGCCTGATCCTGGCCTGCGTGGTGTATGCGATCTTCGCCAACGGCATGGGCCTGGGCAAGCCGATGGATTTCTCGGCCGTGTCGGCCGCCGCCTGGTTCGGGCTGCCGCACTTCGCCGCGCCGGTCTTCAAGGCCGAAGCCATGGGCCTGATCGTGCCGGTGGCCATCATCCTGGTCGCCGAGAACCTGGGCCACGTCAAGGCGGTCAGCGCCATGACCGGCCAGGACCTGGACCGCTACCTGGGCCGCGCCTTTGTCGGCGACGGCGTGGCCACCATGGTCTCGGGCGCGGTGGGCGGCACCGGCGTCACCACCTACGCCGAGAACATCGGCGTGATGGCGGTGACCCGCATCTATTCGACGCTGGTGTTCGTGATCGCCGCGCTGATCGCCATCGTGCTGGGCTTCTCGCCCAAGTTCGGCGCGCTGATCCAGACCATTCCCGCGCCCGTGCTGGGCGGCATGTCGGTGGTGGTCTTCGGCCTGATCGCCATTGCCGGGGCCCGCATCTGGGTCGTCAATCAGGTCGACTTCAGCGACAACCGCAACCTGATCGTGGCCGCGGTCACGCTGGTGCTGGGCGCGGGCGACTTCACTGTCAAGCTGGGCAACTTCACGCTGGGCGGCATCGGCACCGCGACCTTCGGCGCCATCATCCTGTACGCGTTGCTGCGCCGCAAGAAATAGGGTGGGGCGGCTGTCCTGCCAGGCGCCCGTCCCTCGGGCGCCGCGCCCGACCCGCGGCGGCCGGCCGCGAGGCGGCCGCTCCGCTGGCCGGTCGCGACAGGCCGGCGCCGCTCAGGAACGCGACAGCCGCGACGCCGGCGTCCGTCCGCCCACCTGCACCGGGGCGGCCTCGATCACCTGGCCCGACTGGGTCTTGAAGACCGCGGTCGCCTCCGCCAGGCGCCGGGCCTGATCCTCCATCGCCGACGCGGCCGCCGAGGCCTGCTCCACCAGCGCGGCGTTCTGCTGCGTCACCTCGTCCATCTGCGATACCGCCAGGCTGACCTGGTCGATGCCGCCGGCCTGCTGCGCCGAGGCCGCCGAGATTTCACCCATGATGTCGGCCACGCGCTGCACCGAGGTCACGATTTCGTCCATGGTCTGTCCGGCGGCCGCGACCTGCGATGAGCCGGCCGCGACCGTATCGACCGAGGTTTCGATCAGCGCCTTGATCTCTTTGGCCGCCTGCGCGGCGCGCTGCGCCAGCGTGCGCACCTCGCCGGCCACCACGGCGAAGCCCTTGCCCTGTTCGCCGGCCCGGGCCGCCTCCACAGCGGCGTTCAACGCCAGGATGTTGGTCTGGAAGGCGATGCCGTCGATCACCGAGACAATCTCGGCGATTCGGCGCGAACTGTCCGAAATGCCTTGCATGGTGGCCACCACCTGGCCGACCGTGTGGCCGCCGCGCTGCGCCACCTCCATGCTCACCGCCGCCAGCTGATTGGCCTGGGCGGCGTTCTCCGCGTTCTGCTTGACCGTGGCGGCCAGCTCTTCCATGGTCGAGGCGGTCTCTTCGAGCGCGGCCGCCTGTTCCTCTGTGCGGGTCGACAGATTGGCGTTGCCGGCCGCGATCTCGGCCGCGCCGACGTTGATTTCGTCGACGCCCTGGCGCACCGTGGTCACCGTGCGGGTCAGACCCTCCTGCATGCGCCGTACCGCCGAGAACAGCGTGCCGATCTCGTTATTGGAGCGCGTCTCCACGCGCTGCGTCAGGTCGCCGGCGGCAATGCGGTCGAAATGTCGGCCCGCGTCCTGCAGCGGCAGCAGCACGCCGCGGCGGATGAAGGCCCAGCACGCCACCGCCAGCAGCAGCGCCACCGACAGCAGCGTGATGGCCGAGATGCGGGCGGTCGAATAGGTGGTCTGCGAGCGCTCCAGCACGCTGTCGCTGCGTTCCTGGACTCGCGCCAGAAACACCTGCATGTCCTTGGCGAACTCGGCATCGGCCTGGCGCACCCGCGCTTCGTTCTGCTGGTAGCGCGCCACCGAGCGTTCCTTGAGCGCCGCGCCCAGTTCGTCCAGCGCGGCGGCGTAGGCGTTGAAGCGGCCCTGCAGGACCCGCGCCAGCTCCTGGCCGCGCTCGCTCTTGGGCACCGCCATGTAGCGGTCGAAGCGCTCGCGCGCCAGTTTCAGCTGCTCGGCGGCCGCGGCTTGCGCGCTGGCCGCCTGATCGTTGGCGCCGGCCTGCAGGTCGGCGATGCCCGTGCCCAGCGACAGCCGGGTATGCAGCAGCGCGGCATTGGATTCATAAAGCGGATCGACCTGATGCACGGCCACATTATTCAGGTCCTCGATTTCCCGGACGCTGTTTTCGGCATTCATCCAGCTCAAACCGCAGGCCAGTGCCAGGGTAATGACAAAACAGGCCAGCACCAGCATCATGCCCGTACGGACTTTCAGTTTTTCCAGCATGGGATCTCCCGGTCTTGAACGCGCTCCGCCACAGGCGCGGACCCTTGCCCGCGGGCGCTGCGACAGAGGGACGGACGTCGAGCCGGATGACTGCGATGCGCCCGCCAAACCTGCAACACGCACAATCAATCGCGATACGCGGTGGCCGGAAAATGGCCGGCCCGCGCATCCCCTCGCTAAAAACAGAAAATGCCGGCGCATACCGGCATGTATTTAATTGTTATTAATGGGCCAGTTTGTCGGTTATACCTTTTTTATTGAATACGACCTTCCGTTTTTACATGTGCCCCCTGGATAATCCCCCGTGGCCGGGTTTATCCCTACCGTCGAGTATCTTTTATGCAACGTCGGGCGCGGGCGCGCAAACGACGGGTTCTAGCGGGTTACGGCGGCGAAATGCGCCGAAAACGCCGGTTTCTCCGGTGGCTTGCAATTCCGGCGGACTTTGACCACAATATGACCTTGATTGCCCCGGTTCCGACCCGAGCCGGGGTTTTGTTTTGGTCGCAGCTTGCCGCATTCGTCCGGCGGGCCGGCCCGAGCGGGCGCAAGGGGATCCATCGGGTTCAGCTTTGCCCGCCCCTGGCCGTTCCGTTCCTGGCGATGCCCGTCACGAGTCCGCTTCCGACGGCGCCCATGCGTCAGGTCCAAGACCTTCACACCGAGAACGCTCCGTCGGGGGCGTTTTCTACTTTTGTTTGGGAAACGACATGTCTGCCATTCCTTTGACCGTGCGCGGGGCCGAGCGCTTGCAAGAAGAGCTCCAGCGGCTGAAAACCGTGGAACGTCCCGCCGTCATCAACGCTATCGCCGAAGCGCGCGCGCAGGGCGATCTGTCGGAGAACGCCGAGTACGATGCGGCTCGCGAGCGCCAGGGTTTCATCGAAGGCCGGATCGCCGAGCTCGAGGGCACGCTTTCCAATGCCCACCTGATCGATCCGACCTCGCTCGAGGCCGAAGGTCGCGCCGTGTTCGGTGCCACCGTCGACATCGAAGACCTGGATTCGGGCGATCGCGTGACGTACCAGATCGTCGGCGACGTCGAAGCCGACATCAAGTCGAACCTGATCTCCGTGTCGAGCCCCGTGGCCCGCGCGCTGATCGGCAAGAGCGAAGGCGATGTGGTCGAGGTCAAGGCCCCGGCCGGCGTTCGCGAATATGAAGTACTGAGCGTGCGTTACATCTGACGCTGGCTCTGAGCGGTAAAATCAGCAAAACACCCTAGCCCGCGCCGGGTATCCGGTACGGCAACACTGCGGAACGCTATGGTGGATCGGGCGCGTAAAGCGCCCGTTTTTGTGCCCGGCGGAACTGTCCGGACTACCTTTTGGGCGACGACTTGCGGCTGGTGCCGCTGCGTGCCCCGGCGCGCAGGCTCAGCGCGCTGCCGGCGCGGCGCGGGATGCCGTGGCTGCCGGAGGCGGTCTTCTTGTTGCTGGGACGCATCGGCTTGCCGTTCTTGTTGAGCTGGTCCTGCGGCACGAAGCGGGTCTTCGGCTTGGGCTCTTCCGTTTCGGAACGGCGCGGACGCTTGGCCAGGGTCTTGCCTTCGGCGGCCAGCTTCTTGGGCGTATGCGGCTCGGAGGCGCGGCGCTTGGCGGGACGTTCCGGCTCAAGGGCAGCCAGCACGGGCGGCTTGATGTTGCCGGCCAGCGGGCGGAACAGGATCAGGGTCTTGCCCAGGTGGTGCACCGGGGCGCAGGACAGAGTGTCGCAGATGGTCGAGAGCATGGCCTCGCGGGCCTCGCGATCGTCGCCGCCGGCCCGGACCTTGATCAGGCCGTGGGAAGTGAGTGCCAGGTCGATTTCCTTGAGCACGGCTTCGGTCAGGCCGTTGTCGCCGATCAGGACGACGGGGCGCAGAGGGTGAGCGGCGGACCGAAGGTCGCTGCGCTCACGAGAGGTAAGTTCTAATATAGGCATGCGTGGAATTGTACGGTAATGGCCAAGAATAAATTCTCCAAAGACTGGATTCACCAGCACATCAACGATCCCTATGTGAAGATGGCGCAACAGAAGGGCTACCGGGCCCGCGCCGCCTTCAAGCTGATCGAGATTCTCGACACCGAGAAGCTGCTGCGGCGTGGCGACCTGGTCGTCGACCTGGGCTCGGCCCCCGGCAGCTGGTCGCAGGTGGCGCGCGAGCGTCTGGCGGGTCCGGGCGGCGTGGTGGACGGGCGCATCATCGCCCTGGACATGCTGCCCATGGAGCCCGTGGCGGGCGTCGAATTCATCCAGGGCGACTTCCGCGAGGATGACATTTTGAAACAACTAGAAGACATGGTCGGATCGCGCGCGGTGGACCTTGTAATCTCCGACATGGCCCCCAACTTGTCAGGCGTGGGTATCGCCGACGCCGCGCGCATCCAGCACGTGTGCGAGCTGGCGATGGAGTTTTCCCTTGCCCACCTCAAGCCCAACGGGGCGCTGATCGTCAAGGCATTCCACGGAACCGGCTTTTCGCAGATCGTGGAGTCCTACAAACAGCACTTCAAGCGGGTGGTCGAGCGCAAGCCGAAGGCATCGCGGGACAAGTCCTCCGAAACCTTTCTGGTTGCCCGCGATCTGAAATAACCCGCGCCGGGGCACCTGCCCCGGTGTCACAAGAACCTACCGGTCCGACGACGGCCGGCCTGCCGAGACAAAGACCAGCAAAATCACGAATCAGACGTAACTTAGCGGCCCCGCCCCTTCCCAGGACGCAACCCGGTCCGACAGGGTAGAATGGGCTATTGACATACTTGTGACTGTGCCATATGCGGGTGCGCGGTCGCCGGTCGGAATCGAAAGCAGGAGATCGACCTTGAATAATTCATTTTCGAAAGTCGCCGTCTGGATGGTGATAGCCCTGGTGCTATTCACGGTCTTCAAGCAGTTCGACGGACGCGCGCAGACCCAGGACGGCGTGACCTACACGCAGTTCATGGACGACGCCAAGGCGGGCCGTATCCGCAAGGTGGACGTGCAAGGTGGCCCTGGCGGCGACGTGCTCTACGTCACGCCGGACGCGGGCCGCGCCTACACGCTGACCTCGCCGGGCGACCTCTGGATGGTTTCCGACCTGCTCAAGTATGGCGTGCAGGTGTCGGGCAAGCCGCGCGAAGAGCAGTCGCTGCTCATGAGCATCTTCGTGTCCTGGTTCCCCATGCTGCTGCTGATCGGCGTGTGGGTGTTCTTCATGCGCCAGATGCAGGGCGGCGGCAGGGGCGGCGCGTTCAGCTTCGGCAAGTCGCGCGCCCGCATGCTCGACGAGAACACCAACCAGATCACCTTCGCCGACGTCGCCGGCTGCGATGAGGCCAAGGAAGACGTCCAGGAACTGGTCGACTTCCTGCGCGACCCGAGCAAGTTCCAGAAGCTGGGCGGCCGCATCCCGCGCGGCGTGCTGATGGTCGGCTCGCCCGGCACCGGCAAGACGCTGCTGGCCAAGGCCATCGCCGGCGAAGCCAAGGTGCCGTTCTTCAGCATCTCCGGTTCGGACTTCGTTGAAATGTTCGTCGGCGTGGGCGCGGCCCGCGTGCGCGACATGTTCGAGAACGCCAAGAAGCACGCGCCCTGCATCATCTTCATCGACGAAATCGACGCCGTCGGTCGCCAGCGCGGCGCCGGCCTGGGCGGCGGCAACGACGAACGCGAGCAGACGCTGAACCAGATGCTGGTGGAAATGGACGGCTTCGAGTCGGGCCAGGGCGTCATCGTGATCGCCGCCACCAACCGTCCCGATGTGCTGGATCCGGCGCTGCTGCGTCCGGGCCGCTTCGACCGCCAAGTCGTGGTGCCGCTGCCCGATATCCGCGGCCGCGAGCAGATCCTGAAGGTCCACATGCGCAAGGTGCCGCTGTCGCCCAACGTCGACGCGACCATCCTGGCGCGCGGCTGCCCGGGCTTCTCCGGCGCCGACCTGGCCAACCTGGTCAACGAAGCCGCGCTGTTCGCCGCGCGCCGCAACGGCCGCACGGTCGATATGTCGGACTTCGAGAAGGCCAAGGACAAGATCATCATGGGCGCCGAGCGCCGCTCGATCGTCATGCCCGAAGAGGAACGCAAGAACACCGCGTACCACGAATCCGGCCATGCCATCGTGGCGCGCATGCTGCCCAAGACCGACCCGGTCCACAAGGTCACCATCATCCCGCGCGGACGTGCGCTGGGCGTGACGATGCAGTTGCCGGAAAGCGATCGCTACAGCATGGACAAGAGCCGCCTGCTGTCGACCATCGCCGTGCTGTTCGGCGGCCGCATCGCCGAAGAGATCTTCATGAACCAGATGACCACCGGCGCCTCGAACGACTTCGAACGCGCCACGGCCATCGCCCGCGACATCGTCACGCGCTACGGCATGACCGACGAGCTGGGTCCGATGGTCTACGCCGAGAACGAAGGCGAGGTGTTCCTGGGCCGCAGCGTCACCAAGACCACGCACATGTCCGAAGCCACCATGCAGAAGGTGGACTCCGAGATCCGCCGCATCATCGACGAGCAATACGGCGTCGCGCGCAAGATCCTGGAAGACAACCGCGACAAGGTCGAAGCCATGACCGCCGCGCTGCTCGAATGGGAAACCATCGACGCCGACCAGATCAACGACATCATCGAGGGCCGCCCGCCGCGTCCCCCGAAGACGCCGCAAGGTCCGTCGGATACGTCGGATACGCCTCCGACCGGCCTGGCCGCCGGCGGTAACACGGCAGCCGCGGTCTGAGGTCTTTCGTCCTGATTTATGGCGAATAACTTCCTTTGCGGGCGCTTCGAGTTTGATCTCGAGCGCCCGCTTGTCATGGGTATCGTCAATGTCACGCCGGATTCGTTTTCCGACGGCGGCCAGCACGACGATACCGACGCCGCGGTGGCGCATGCGCGCCGCCTGATCGACGAAGGCGCGCAGATCCTCGATCTGGGCGGCGAGTCGACGCGACCCGGCGCCGAGCCGGTGGCGGTCGCCGACGAGCTGGACAGGCTGCTGCCGGTGATCGAGGCGCTGCGCGACTGCGGCGTGCCTTTGTCGATCGACACCTTCAAGCCCGAGGTCATGCGCGCCACGCTGGATGCCGGCGCCGACATGATCAACGACATCTACGGCTTCCGGCAGCCCGGCGCCATCGAGGCGGTGGCGCAGTCGCGTTGCGGTCTGTGCGTCATGCACATGAAAGGCGAGCCGCGCACCATGCAGGCGACGCCGCCCGAATATTCCGACCTGATCGGCGAAATCGGTCTCTTTCTGGGGGCGCGGGCGCAGAAGCTGCGCGCCGCCTGGATCGACCCCCGACGCATCGTGCTGGACCCCGGTTTCGGGTTCGGCAAGACCGCCGACCAGAACTTCCAATTGCTGCGCCGGCTGTCCAGCCTGCGCAGCGGCGGTTATCCATTGCTGATCGGCCTGTCGCGCAAGAACATGATCGGCCAGGCCACCGGCCGGCCGGTCGGCGACCGGCTGCCCGGCAGCATTGCCGCTGCCCTGGCCTGTGTGGCCCGTGGCGCTTCCATCGTGCGGGTGCACGATGTGGCGGCCACGGTCGACGCGCTCAAGGTCTGGCAGGCGGCTGAACAAGGAGCAATCACTTCATGATTCGACGCAAGTATTTTGGTACCGATGGGGTGCGCGGCGAAGTCGGCGGCGCGGTGATCAACGCCGAATTCGCCCTGCGCCTGGGCTATGCCGCCGGCCGCGTGCTGGCCCATGAACACGCGGCGCGCGGCGGCAGCCGGCCGCAGGTCGTGATCGGCAAGGACACCCGCATTTCCGGCTACATGCTGGAATCGGCGCTGGAAGCCGGCCTGTCGGCCGCGGGCATCGACGTGCTGCTGGCCGGGCCGATTCCCACGCCCGCGGTGGCCTACCTGACCCGCGCGCTGCGCCTGGTCGCCGGCATCGTGATCAGCGCCTCGCACAATCCCTACCAGGACAACGGCATCAAGTTCTTCTCGGCCCAGGGCATGAAACTGCCCGACGAGATCGAGGCAGCCATCGAGGCCGCCCTGGACGAGCCGCTGGGCTGCGTCAGCTCCGAAGGACTGGGCCGCGCGCGCCGCATGTCGGATTCGCAGGGCCGCTACATCGAATTCTGCAAGAGCACCTTCCCCAACGATCTGGACCTGAACGGCATGACGATCGTGGTGGATGCCGCCCATGGCGCCGCCTACAACATCGCGCCGCACGTGTTCCGTGAACTGGGCGCCGAAGTGCATGCCATCGGCGTGCACCCGGATGGCTTCAACATCAACAAGGGTGTTGGCGCGCTGCATCCGGAGCTGCTGGCCAAGGAAGTGAAGGCGCGTGGCGCGCAGCTGGGCGTCGCCCTGGACGGCGATGCCGACCGCCTGCAGGTGGTGGACGGCGACGGCCGCATCTACAACGGCGACGAACTGCTCTACGCCATCCTGCGCGAGCGCATGCAGCGCGGCAAGGTCGATGGGGTGGTGGGCACGCTGATGACCAACTTCGGTTTCGAGCGGGAGCTGCAGCGCCTGGGCGTGGGCTTCGAACGCGCCAATGTGGGCGACCGCTACGTACTCGAACTGATGCAGGAGCGTGGCTGGCTGTACGGCGGCGAAAGCTCCGGCCACCTGCTGTGCCTGGACTGCCACTCGACCGGCGACGGCATCGTGGCCGCGCTGCAGGTGCTGACCGCGCTGCGCCGCAACCGGACCACGATGGCCGAGTGGGTCAAGGACCTGCGCATGTATCCGCAGAAGATGATCAACGTGCCCCTGGCGCCGGGCCAGGACTGGAAAACCCATCCCGGCCTGAGCGCCGCGCGCAAGGCCGTGGAAGCCGAGTTGGGCGGCCGTGGCCGCATCCTGATCCGCGCGTCCGGCACCGAACCCAAGCTGCGCCTGATGGTCGAGGCCGAGGACGAGGCCCTGGCCGTCTCCTCTGCCGAGAAGCTGGCGGCCAGCTTGGGATAACGTCTTTTTTGCCCCGATCGAACATGGCCATTCATTGTTTTGCGATGAATGGCCATTGTTTGTGAACATTGCGTATTGGTTTGTAAAGTTTTGTCGAGCTTTGCAGGAATTGGGCCGCATTGCTCCGAACTAAACTTCATAGTCACGTAACATATTGGTCAAGTCTTTGACATACAGGGCGTCCACACTGACTGGACTCTCTAGGAGCTTCGCGCAATGCTGGAACTAGCACGCATCAACCCAAGCCGTAATGCCGCAGAACCGTGGACCGGCCCCGCCGCGAGGGTGCTGGTGGTCGGCCTGGCGCGCACGGCCGAGGAAATTGAACAGATCCAGCGCCTGCGCTACGACGTCTTCACCGAAGACATGGGTGCGGTCTTCCCGGATGCCCAGGACGGAATCGAGCACGACCGCTTCGATCCCTTCTGCGAGCACCTGATGGTGCGCGAGCTCGATACCGGCCGTGTCGTGGGCACCTACCGGATCCTCACGCCCGAAAAGGCGCGCGAGGCCGGCGGTTACTACTCGCAATCCGAATTCGACCTGTCCGGCCTGGGCGCCATCCGCGACGAGCTGGTGGAAGTGGGGCGATCCTGCACCCACGCCGACTACCGCAATGGCGCCGTCATCATGCTGCTGTGGTCGGGCCTGGCGGAATACCTGCGCCGCGGCGGTTATCAGTACGTGCTGGGCTGCGCCAGCGTGAGCCTGCGCGACGATGGCGTCACGGCGGCCGAAGTGTGGCGCACCGTGTCCAAGCTGATTCCCGGGGACGGCGAGCCGCGGGTCACGCCGTTGCATCGCTACCCGGTGGAAAAGCTCAACAGCACCTTGCCGGCGCGCGTGCCGCCGCTGATCAAGGGATATCTGAAGCTGGGCGCCACCGTTTGCGGCGAACCGGCCTGGGATCCCGATTTCAATGCGGCCGATTTTCCGGTGCTGCTGAAGATGGACGGCATGGACGAGCGCTACCGCCGCCATTTCGGCCTGGATCAACCCGCCGCCACCGGTCAGCGCTGATCATGCGCCGCCTGTTCCGCCGTATGAAGATCAAACTGATACGGCGGGCCACGCGGCCTTTCCGTCTGGAGCTCAAGCAGCTCGACCGCCAGACCGACCTGTCGCCGTTCTAGCGTTCGCCGTCGCACGGCACAAGGCCCCGGATCCCGGGGCCTTGTTGTTTTCAGAACTCGAGCAGCTCGAACGAGAATCCGACCTTCGACCACTCCGCTTCTTCCGCGCGCAGCGTGAAGTCGCTGAGCGGGTGTTGCGCGAGCCAGTCGCGGTTCACGCGCACCACGATCGAATCGTTGCGCATGGAGGCGGTCAGGGGCAGGGGTTCGATCTCGCCGCGGCGGCGGAACAGCAGCACCGCCAGCCGCAGGCTGAGGATGGCCATCCACTGGGCGCGGTTGCGCACCAGGGGTTCCAGCTTGCTCAGCTTGCCCTGGTGTCCCAGCGCCAGCAGCGCCAGCAGTTGCTGGTCGGCGCGCGAGAAGCCTGGCATGTCGGCGTTCTCGAGCACGTAGGCGGTGTGCTTGTGATAGGCGTTGTGAGCGATCGACAGGCCCACTTCGTGCAGGTCGGCGGCCCAGCCCAGGGCGGCACGCAGTTCGGCGCGCTCCGCGCCTTCCGGCATCATCGCGTCGAACAGGCTGAGCGCCGCATGGTGCACACGGCGCGCCTGGTTGACGTCGACGTGGTAGCGCTTCATGAATTGGCGCACCGATTCATCGCGCTTGTCGTGTTCGTCGTCGCGGCCCAGCAGGTCGTACAGCACGCCCAGGCGCAGCGCGCCGTCGCCGGTGTGCATGACATCGATGCCGAGTTCGTCGAACAGTGCGCTCATGATGGCCAGCCCGCCGGGCAGCACGTCGGCGCGCTCGACCTTGATGCCGGGCAGTTCGGACGGGATGACGCGGCCGGCGCGCACGATGCGGTCTTTCAGCTTGCTCAGGCCGGCGCGGGTGATGCCGCGGTCCGACATGCCGCCTTCCGTGAGGATGGCGAACAACGCCTTGGCCGTGCCGGACGAGCCGTAGGCCTCCTTCCAGCCGGCCTTGCGATACTGCTTGGCGATGACCTCGATCTCGCGCCGGGCGGCCAGCTCGGCCTGCTTCATCTGGTGGGCATCGACGATGCCGTCCGAGAAGAACTGGCGGCTGTAGCTGACGCAGCCCATGTAGAGCGAGGACATCAGGCCGGGCTCATGGCCCTTGCCGATGATGACTTCGGTGGAGCCGCCGCCGATGTCGATCACCAGGCGTTTGTTGGGCGAGGGGGGCAGGGTGTGGACCACGCCCGAGAAGATCAGGCGGGCCTCTTCGCGGCCGGCGATGACTTCGATCGGAAAGCCCAGTGCGGCTTCGGCCCGGGGCAGGAAGTCGCGGGTATTGCGCGCGACCCGGAAGGTGTTGGTCGCCACCGCGCGCACGCGGTTGGGGTGGAAACTGCGCAGGCGGTCGCCGAATCGTTCCAGGACGGCGATGGCGCGCTCGATGGCGTCATCGCCCAGGCGTTTTTCGGCGTCCAGCCCGGCGGCGAGGCGGACGGTTTCCTTGAGGCGATCGATCTGGTAGATCTGGGGCGTACCGTCCTGCTGAACGATGCGTCCGATGGAGAGGCGGAAGCTGTTGGACCCGAGGTCCACGGCGGCCAGAAGTTGATCCATGCGGCTCGTAATATTGGCTGTGAGGTGGCCTGATTATAGAGACCCCATGTGACAGCGCCGTCCCTTGCGGGTTTTCGCTTATGGAACAGAGGGTTGGGTGCGGGAGACCATGCTCCATGCGTCCCGGTTTTGTCGTACGCTACGCATTTGGCGCAGTGTCATAGAACCGTCACTCTTTTGAAGTAAAACTCCACGCTTTCCTTACGTATGGAATCCGGTATGACCACACGCCCGCCCGCCGAGCCCCTGCTCCTGAATCGCGAGTTGTCGCTGCTCAAATTCAATGAACGCGTGCTGGCGATGGCGGAAAACCCGAGCACCCCCTTGCTCGAACGGCTGCGTTACGTGTGTATCGTCAGTTCCAACCTGGATGAATTCTTCGAGATCCGGATCTCCAGCCTGAAAGAGCAGCAGCGCCAGTCGCCCAACCTGGTGGGGCCGGACGGCATGACGCCCGACCAGGCGTTCGAGAACGTCCAGCAAGCGGTGCATGAGCTGGTGGGACGCCAGTACGCGCTGCTCAACGACGCCATCCTGCCGGCGCTGCAGGCGGAGGGTATCGCGCTGCACCATGCGTCGGAATGGAACGCCGAGCAGCAGGAGTGGGCGCGCGAGGTCTTCAACCGCGACGTGATGCCGCTGCTGACGCCGATCGGGCTGGACCCGGCGCACCCGTTTCCGCGGGTCTACAACAAGAGCCTGAACTTCATCGTGTCGCTGTCGGGCGCCGACGCCTTCGGCCGCCAGGCCTCGATCGCCGTGGTGCAGGCGCCGCGCGCGCTGCCGCGCCTGATCAAGATGCCGCCGGAGCTGTCCGGCCATCCGGAAGGCTATATCCTGCTGACCTCGCTGCTGCGCGCCTTCGTCGGCGAGCTGTTTCCGGGCCTGGAGATGCTGGGCTGCTACCAGTGGCGGGTGACGCGCAACAGCGACCTGTTCGTGGACGAGGAAGAAGTCACCAACCTGCGCCACGCCCTGCAGGGCGAGCTGTCGCAGCGCAACTTCGGCGCCGCCGTGCGCCTGGAGATCGACAAGCTGACGCCGGTCGAGCTGGAAACCTTCCTGCAGCGCGAGTTCTCGCTCAAGGCAGAGGACACCTACCGCGTGCCGGGCCCGGTGAACCTGTCGCGCCTGATGCAGTTGTGCAATTCGCCCAACCGGCCCGACCTGCTGTTCCCCGATTACCGCGCGCCGGTGCCGGCGCCGTTCGACCGCGTCGGCGACAAGCCGTCCGAGCTGTTCGAGGCCGTGGCCGAGCAGGACCGCCTGCTGCACCATCCGTACCAGTCGTTCCAGCCCGTCATCGACTTCCTGACCGCCGCCGCGCTGGATCCGGACGTGATGGCCATCAAGCAGACCATCTACCGCACCGGCGAGGATTCCGAGCTGATGAAGATCCTGCTGGCCGCGGCGCGCGCCGGCAAGGAAGTGACGGTGGTGGTGGAGCTGATGGCGCGCTTTGACGAGCAGACCAACATCAACTGGGCCTCCAAGCTGGAAGAGGTGGGGGCGCACGTGGTCTATGGCGTCGTGGCGCACAAGACCCACGCCAAGATGGCGGTGGTGCTGCGGCGCGAAAAGGGCCGCCTGCGCCGCTATGCCCACCTGGGCACCGGCAACTACCACCCCCGCACCGCGCGGCTGTACACCGATTTCGGCCTGCTGACCGCCGATCCCAAGCTGTGCGAGGACATGGACAAGGTGTTCGCGCAGTTGACCGGCCTGGGCGCGCGGCGCGCGCTCAAGTCGCTGATGCAGTCGCCTTTCACGATGCATGAAGGGATGGTGGCGCTGATCCGCGCCGAGGCTCGCGCCGCCAAGGCCGGCAAGCGCGCGCGCATCATGGCCAAGATGAACTCGCTGCTGGAAGAGCAGATCATCGAGGAACTCTACAAGGCCAGCCAGGCCGGCGTGAAAATCGACCTGATCGTGCGCGGCGTCTGCGCGCTGCGCGCCGGCGTGCCGGGACTGTCCGAGAACATCCGGGTGCGCTCCATCGTGGGCCGCTTCCTGGAGCATTCGCGCGTGTTCTATTTCTACGCCGAAGGCGCCGAGACGGTGTACCTGTCCTCGGCCGACTGGATGGACCGCAATTTCTTCCGCCGCGTGGAAATCGCCTTCCCGATCTACGACAAGACCCTCAAGAAGCGCGTCATCGACGAAGCCTTCACCTTCGCCCTGCGCGACAACCAGCTGGCCTGGCAGCAACAGGCCGACGGCGACTACACCCGCGTGCGCAGCCGCCGCGAGCCCTTCAACCTGCACCAGTACCTGATGCAGAAGCTGGGCGTATAGCCTCGCCCGTCCTTCCCCCAGGCCCCGCCCAGCGGGGCCTTTTCTATCCGTCCCCGACCCCCAACACCGGCAAAAAACCACCCCCCAAGGCACCGCGCTCCCAATCCAGGCCGCGCGGATCCGGCTCCGCCGGTCCGCCACCGGCGCCCCCGGGAGCCGGACTCCGTCCCCACATCCCTCACCAGCAAGCCACTCCCCCATGCCAACCGGCCCCTCCCAATCCAGGCCGCGCGGATCCGGCTCCGCCGGTCCGCCACCGGCGCCCCCCTGGGGGGGAAGCGCGCAGCGCTCCGGGGGGGGGTTTATGACTGTCACTATCCTGTCACGTTGGACTTCTAACATGCGAGGGTCGCTGAAAGACGGGCAGTAGAAAGCCTGCCAAAGACTCCTCCAACGAGCACAGAAGGAACCAAGATGTTCAAACGTGTCTTCAAACAAGTTTCCCTGGGCGTCGCGCTGAGCGCCGCTGTTTTCGCCGTGCAGGCCGCCGACGTGACCGGCGCCGGCGCTTCGTTCCCGTACCCGATCTACGCCAAGTGGGCGTCGGACTACAAGGCTGCCACCAACAATGCCGTGAACTACCAGTCGATCGGCTCGGGCGGCGGTCAGCAACAGATCATCGCCAAGACCGTCGATTTCGGCGCTTCGGACGATCCCATGAAGGCCGCTGACCTGGAAAAGAACGGTCTGCTGCAGTTCCCGGCCGTCATCGGCGGTACCGTGGCCGTGGTGAACATCGACGGCATCGAGCCGGGCAAGCTGAAGCTGTCGGGCAAGGTCCTGGGCGACATCTTCCTGGGCAAGATCAAGAAGTGGGACGACGCCGCCATCAAGGCGCTGAACCCCGACCTGAAGCTGCCGTCGGCCGACATCATCGTCGTGCACCGTTCGGACGGCTCGGGCACCACCTTCGGCTGGACCAACTACCTGTCCAAGGTGTCGCCGGAGTGGAAGGAACAAGTCGGCGAAGGCAAGGCCGTCAAGTGGCCCGTGGGTCAGGGTGGCAAGGGTAACGAAGGCGTCGCCGCTTACGTCGGCCAGCTGAAGAACTCGATCGGCTACGTCGAATACGCCTACGCCAAGCAGAACAAGCTGGCGTGGACGCAGCTGCAGAACAAGGACGGCAAGTTCGTCCAGCCGGAACAGAAGGCCTTCGCCGCCGCCGCCGCCAACGCCGACTGGAAGAGCGCGCCTGGCATGGGCGTGGTGCTGACGGACGAGCCGGGCGCCGATTCGTGGCCCGTCACCGCCGCCACCTTCATCCTGGTCCACAAGTCGCAAGACAAGCCGGTGCAGGGCAAGGCCGTCCTGGACTTCTTCGACTGGGCCTTCAAGAACGGCGCCAAGTCGGCTGAAGCCATGGACTACGTGCCGCTGCCGGAAGCCGTGACCAAGGAAATCCGCGCCGCCTGGGGCGAAGTCAAGTCCGCCGACGGCAAGCCGGTCTGGAAGTAAAAGCGGGTGCCTGGCGCGGCGGCCCGGCCGCGCGCCAGCATCGGCCAACTGCCCTGCTGTCCGGCTTGCCGGATGGCGGGGCGGGTCCCCCCGGGGCCCAATCGTAGTTTCCCCCAAGGTTTCCTAAGGAAAGTCCATCCATGAGCGCGGTAATGGATAATAGTGTGCCGCTTTCGCCCAGCGTGGCGGACTCCGTGACTACCGGCACGCCTTCGCCTATGAAGCAAAATAAAAACGCGCTGATGGATGCGCTGTTCAAGAACCTGACCCGCCTGTTCGCCTTCCTGGTGT
This sequence comes from Achromobacter ruhlandii, assembly GCF_002082135.1. NCBI lineage: Bacteria > Pseudomonadati > Pseudomonadota > Betaproteobacteria > Burkholderiales > Alcaligenaceae > Achromobacter > Achromobacter ruhlandii. The sequence continues at coordinate 4,254,316 of NZ_CP017433.1, read as the reverse complement.
TCATCCTGCTGGCGGCGATCCTGGTATCCCTGATCTACGGCAGCCGCGAATCGCTGGCCAAGTACGGCCTGTCGTTCCTGTGGCTGAACGACTGGGATCCGGTCAAGCAGAACTACGGCGCGGTGGTGCCGATCATCGGCACGCTGCTGACTTCGGCCATCGCCCTGATCATCGCGGTGCCGGTGTCGTTCGGCATCGCCATCTTCCTGACCGAACTGTCGCCGACCTGGCTGCGCCGCCCGCTGGGCACCGCGGTCGAGATGCTGGCGGCGATTCCGTCGATCATCTACGGCATGTGGGGCCTGTTCGTCTTCGTGCCGGTGTTCCAGCAGTACGTGCAGCCGTTCTTGATCGCCACGCTGGGCAGCGTGCCCATCATCGGCGGCATGTTCGCCGGGCCGCCCTTCGGCATCGGTATCTTCACCGCCGGCCTGATCCTGTCGATCATGATCATCCCGTTCATCGCCGCGGTGATGCGCGACGTGTTCGAACTGGTGCCGGCGATGCTGAAGGAATCGGCCTACGGCCTGGGCAGCACGACCTGGGAAGTGATGTGGCGCGTGGTGCTGCCCTTCACCAAGTCCGGCGTCATCGGCGGCATCATGCTGGGCCTGGGGCGCGCGCTGGGCGAGACCATGGCGGTGACCTTCGTGATCGGCAACGCCTTCAAGTGGTCCGGTTCGCTGTTCTCGCCGGGCAACTCGATCGCCTCGGCGCTGGCCAACGAATTCAATGAAGCCGGCGGCATCCAGAAGTCGGCGCTGCTGGAACTGGGCCTGATCCTGTTCCTGATCACCACGATCGTGCTGGCCCTGGCGAAAATGCTGCTGGTCCGCCTGTCGGCCGGTGAAGGCAAGAAATCCTGACCCCGGCCCACAAGGAAAAGATCATGGCTGTCTCCGTACTCAATATGCAGAACGGCGTGTATCGCCGGCGCCGGGTGGTCAACCGCATCATGCTGACCATCTCGCTGGCCACGCTGGTGTTCGGGCTGTTCTGGCTGTTCTGGATCATCCAGACCCTGCTGTTCAAGGGCGCGCCGGCGCTGTCGTACACGCTCTTCACCGAAATCACGCCGCCGCCGGGGCAGTCCGGCGGCCTGGTCAACGCCATCTTCGGCAGCGTGATGATGGCGGGCGTGGGCACGCTGATCGGCACGCCGGTGGGCATCCTAGCCGGCACCTACCTGGCCGAATACGGCCAGCGCGGCTGGCTGGCGCCGGCCACGCGCTTCCTGAACGACGTGCTGCTGTCGGCGCCGTCCATCATCATCGGCCTGTTCATCTATGCCGTGTACGTGGCGCAGGTCGGGCACTACTCGGGCTGGGCCGGCGCCATCGCGCTGTCGATCCTGGTGATCCCGGTGGTGGTGCGCACCACCGACAACATGCTGCTGCTGGTGCCCAACAGCCTGCGCGAAGCCGCGGCCGCGCTGGGCTGCCCCAAGTGGCGCATGATCACCCTGGTGTGCTATCGCGCCGCCAAGACCGGCATCATCACCGGCGTGCTGCTGGCGATTGCCCGTATCTCGGGCGAAACCGCGCCGCTGCTGTTCACCGCGCTGTCGAACCAGTTCATGTCGACCAACATGAACGGCCCGATGGCCAACCTGCCGGTTGTGATCTACCAATACGCCGCCAGCCCCTTCAAGGACTGGAACGACCTGGCGTGGGCCGGCGCCACCCTGATTACGCTGCTGGTGCTGGGCATCAACATCATTGCCCGCAACATGTTCCGCAAATAAAGATCGCTTTGCCGGCGCGCTTGCCGCGCCGGACCTAGGGAAACCAAATGGAAAACACCGCTACCGCCGTCAAGAACAAGATCGAGGTCAAGAACCTGAACTTCTACTACGGCAAGTTCCATGCGATCCGCAATGTGAACATGTCGATCCAGGAGAAGAAGGTCACCGCCTTCATCGGCCCGTCGGGCTGCGGCAAGTCGACGCTGCTGCGCACCTTCAACCGCATGTTCGAGCTGTATCCGGGCCAGCGCGCCGAGGGCGAGATCATCCTGGACGGCGAAAACCTGCTGACCGCCAAGACGGACATCTCGCTGATCCGCGCCAAGGTCGGCATGGTGTTCCAGAAGCCCACGCCGTTCCCCATGAGCATCTACGACAACATCGCCTTCGGCGTGCGCCTGTTCGAGCGCCTGTCCAAGGGCGAGATGGACGAGCGCGTGGAATGGGCGCTGAGCAAGGCCGCGCTGTGGAACGAAGTGAAGGACAAGCTGCACCAGAGCGGCAACAGCCTGTCGGGGGGGCAGCAACAGCGCCTGTGCATCGCGCGCGGCGTGGCCATCAAGCCGGAAGTGCTGCTGCTGGACGAGCCGTGTTCGGCGCTGGATCCGATCTCGACCGCCAAGATCGAGGAACTGATCGCCGAGCTGAAGAACGACTACACCGTCGTCATCGTGACCCACAACATGCAGCAGGCTGCCCGCTGTTCGGATTTCACCGCCTACATGTACCTGGGCGAGCTGATGGAATTCGGCCAGACCGACCAGATCTTCGTGAAGCCGTCGCGCAAGGAAACCGAGGACTACATCACCGGCCGTTTCGGCTGAGCGTCCATCGAAACGGTTGCCTGTCGGGCGACCGGCAGACTGCGCGATCCGCCTTGGATCCCGCATGAAACAACGGCGCACCTTCGGGTGCGCCGTTGTCGTTTCCGCCAGTCCGATTCCGCGGCGCGCGCCGCGGCGCCGGACACTGTGCGTGTCAGGACTGCTGCTGCCCCACGGGCCGCGTGCCGGCGGCCGGCCGCGACGACGCGCCGCCCGCGTAGCGGCCCGGGATCAGGATCACGAACACCGCCGCCAGCACCGCCGCGCACGAGAACGCGATGAAGTTCCAGGCCAGCGGCAACTTCAATCCCGCCAGATAGCCGCCGACTATGGGGCCGCTCATGGCGCCGATGCGGGCGAATGACAACGCCCAGCCGGTGGCGGCGCCGCGCGCGTGCGCCGGGTAGTAGCCGGCCAGGTAACCGGTCAGGATCAGCGACGACGAAATGCTGCCGATGCCGGCCAGCGCCACCCACAGGTAATTGACCGCCAGCGGATTGTTGTAGGTCAGGCAATAGATGCCGATCGCGCCCACCAGGTAGAACAGCGCCACGATCTTGCGCGGTTCGCTCTTGTCGGCGAACTGGCCCAGCACCAGGCCGCCGATGGCCGAGGCCAGGCTGAAGACCAGCAGGAACGAGATGCTCGAGCCCAGGTCGTAGCCGTTCTTGCGCATGATCTGCGGCAGCCAGGTGTTCAGGCCATACACCAGCATCATGCCCAGGAGCAGCGCGCCCCAGAAGCACAGCGTGGCGCGCAGGTGGCGCGGCGCGAATACCGCGGCCATGACGTCGCGCCACGTGGCTTTTTCGCCCGTCACTTCGCGCGGGCGGAACGGTTCCAGCGAGGCAATGCCCAGGCGCTGCGCCATGGCGCGGGCGCCGGCCTCGTCGCCCTTGGCCAGCAGGTATTCGAGCGATTCAGGCAGCAGGCGCGCCAGCACCGGCACCAGCAGCAGCGGCGCCGCGCCCACCAGGATCACCGCGCGCCAGCCCCAGTGCTGCAGCACCGCCATGGCCACCGCGGCGGAGCACAGGATGCCGAGCGAATAGCCGGAATACATCACGCCGTAGTTGAAGCCCCGTTTGGCGGGCGGGGAATACTCGATCGTCAGCGCCGCCGCCACCGGAATGACCCCGCCCAGTCCCAGGCCGCCGATGAAGCGGAAGGTGGCGAACCAGATCGGCGTCGGCGCCCAGGCCGCGCCGATCATGGTCAGCGAGAACAGCGTCACGCAGGCCAGCAGCATGCGCCGGCGGCCCAGCAGGTCGGACAGCGTGCCGACGGCGAACGAACCGACGAACATGCCCGCCAGCGCGTAGCTGCCCAGCATGCCGAGTTCGATCGGCGTCAGGTTCCAGCTCTTGTCGTCCGCCAGGGCGGGCAGCACCGCGCCCATGACGCCGACGTCGTAGCCTTCGAACAGGATCGCCAGCCAGCAGACGAACAGCACGGTGTAGGTGGTCCGCGTGGGCGTGGCCCAGGCGGACGCAGAGGAGGCATTTGCCATTGGATTCCCGATGAATGTCGTTATTTGATATGTCGAATTAATTTATGCTTCAACTATATAGGTGTCAATCAGGGGATCGCCGGGCATGGCCTGGAAACGCCGGGCGGCATCGGCATCGAACGGTGGGGCGCCGGTATCTGGTATAGTTGCGACCCTCGGGGCGTAGCGCAGCCTGGTAGCGCATCTGCTTTGGGAGCAGAGGGTCGCGAGTTCGAATCCCGCCGCCCCGACCATATTCAAGTGAAGCCAGCGGTCTCCGCATTCCCACCCGCAATGGGCGGGCCTGTGGAGGATTCACGGCAAAAAAACCCTCTCACGCGCCGCGTGGGAGGTTTTTTTTCGCCATTTCATATCGGATCCGGCGCGGTATCGTGGCGCCGCGCGGTGAGCGGCCGTATCAGCATGATGCGCGCGGCCATCCTCAAACCTGGATGCATAAGTCACATTTTGATGGGTGGATAGCGGTCGGGCGTCGGTAGAATTTCGGGGTCACATTGAATCCGCGGTGCTGCCATGGCTGAATCTTCGAACGCTTCCACGCAGGAAACCGTGCGCCCCTGGCGCAGCGGCGATGTCACCGTCATCGACAACACCAAGCTCAAGAAGGCGGTGACGGCCGCCGCGCTGGGCAATGCGATGGAGTGGTTCGATTTCGGCGTCTACGGTTTCGTTGCCTTCGCGCTGGGCAAGGTGTTCTTCCCGGATGCGTCGCCGGCCGTGCAGACCATCGCGGCGCTGGGCACGTTTTCCGTGCCGTTCCTGGTGCGGCCGCTGGGCGGCGTGTTCTTCGGCGTGATGGGCGACAAGTTCGGCCGGCAGAAGGTGCTGTCGCTGACCATCATCATCATGGCCATCAGCACGTTTTGCATCGGGCTGATTCCGTCCTACGACTCCATCGGCCTGTGGGCCCCGCTGTTGCTGTTGCTCTGCAAGCTGGCACAGGGCTTTTCGGTGGGCGGCGAATACACCGGCGCCGCGATTTTCGTCGCCGAGTATGCCCCCGATCGTCAACGGGGTTTCCTCGGCAGCTGGCTCGACTTCGGGTCGATCGCGGGCTTCGTGCTGGGCGCGGGCATGGTGCTGATGCTGCAGGCGGCGATGTCGGAAGCGGCCTTCCTGGATTGGGGCTGGCGCGCGCCCTTCTTCATTGCCGGTCCGCTGGGCTTGCTGGGCCTTTACCTGCGCCACGCCGCGGAAGAAACGCCGGCCTTCACGCAACAGCTCGAGAAGATGGAGCAGGACGACCGTGATGCGGTGCAGGAACGGCCGAAGGTCTCGGTGCGCGAGATCTTCGCCAAATACCGCAAGGCACTCCTGGTCTGCATCGGCATGGTGCTGACGACCAACATCACCTATTACATGTTGCTGACCTACATGCCGACCTATCTGTCGGGCAGCCTGCACTACCCGGAACAGCACGGCGTGCTGATCGTGGTGGTGGTGATGGTGGGCATGCTGTTCGTGCAGCCCGGGGTGGGGTTCGTCAGCGACAAGATCGGCCGCAAGCCATTCTTCATCAGCGGCTGCCTGGGGTTGATGGTGGTGGCCATTCCGTCCTTCCTGCTGCTGGGCAGCGACAACATCGGACTCATCTTCCTGGGCTTGCTGCTGATCGCGATCGTGCTGAACTGCATGATCGGCGTGATGGCGGCGACCCTGCCGGCCCTGTTTCCCACGCGTATCCGCTACAGCGCCCTGGCGGCGTCCTTCAACGTGGCCATCATCATTGCCGGCCTGACGCCGACCGTTGCCGCCTGGATCGTCGAGGAGTCCGGCAACCTGATGATGCCGGCGTACTACCTGATGGCCGCCGCCGTCGTGGGCCTGATCACGGCCGTATTCATGCCCGAGACGGCCAACCGGCCGCTGCGCGGCGATACCCCGAACGCCGCGAACAAGGGCGAGGTGAAAGCGCTGTTGCAGCAGGCCTACGATCAGATCGAGCAAAGCGTGCAGGACGTGGACGCCGAGATCGCGGAACTGGAAGAGAAGCTGGAGACGCTGAAGCAGAAGCGACAGCGGTTGGCGGACCGGCATCCGGACATCGACTGACATGGCCCAAGCCGGAACCTGATTCTTGGATCTACCGGAAAGCGCCGCGAGGGCGCAGCATGAGGCCTTCGATAGACAGCAATCAGGATCCATCATGAGCCATCGTCTCGACTACGCCCAAGCCGCCCCCGAGGGCTACAAAGCCTTTGGCGCCGTCTATGCCTATCTGCGCCAATGCGGCCTGCCCGAAGCGCTGGTCAACCTGGTGTACCTGCGGGTCTCGCAGATCAACGGCTGCGCCTATTGCATCGACATGCACAGCCGCGACCTGCTCAGGCAGGGCGTGGCGGTGGACAAACTGGTGCTGGTGTCGGTGTGGCGCGAGGCCGGCCCCTTGTTCAGCGGCCGCGAGCAGGCCGCGCTGGCCTGGGCCGAATGCGTGACGCGGGTCGCCGACACCGGCGTGCCGGACGCGGACTACCAGGCCGCGGCGGCCGAATTCAATGACAAGGAGCTGGCGGACCTGACCTATGCGATCGGGCTGATGAATGCCTTCAATCGCTTGGGCGTCACGTTCCGCAATATCCCGGCCGCCGTCAAAAAGGCCGGGCAGGGCGGATAGGCGGACGGGCCGCGATCAGGGTCAAGGCCACAGCAGCTTGAGCGCGATCGCCAGCATGGCCAGGCCGACGAGGACGTCCAGCACCCGCCAGGCGGTCTGGCTGGCGAAGACCGGGCGCAGCAGGCGGGCACCGAATCCCAGGGTGAAGAAGAACGCGAACGAGGCGGTCATGGCGCCCAAGGCGAAGGCGAGCTTGCGGCCTTCGTATTGACTGGAGATCGAGCCCAGCAACACGACCGTGTCCAGATAGACGTGCGGGTTGAGCCAGGTGAAAGCCAGGCAGGTGAGCAGGGTGGCGCCCAGTCCGGTGGCCTGGCGTGACGACGGCGTCAGGCTGCCGTGGTTGCGCAGCGCGGAGCGCAGGCTGCGCGCCGCATAGGCCAGCAGGAACAGCGCGCCGCCATAGCGCAGCACTGGTTCCAGCCAGGGCATGGCATCTGAGGCCAGGCCGAAGCCGGCCACGCCGGCGGAGATCAGCACCGCGTCCGACAGCGCGCACACCAGGCACACCGCGAAGACGTGCTCCTGCCGCAAGCCCTGGCGCAGGACAAAGGCGTTTTGCGCGCCGATCGCGAGGATCAGGCTGAGGCCGAGTAAAAATCCAGGGAAGTATGCGCTGCTCATGTCGTGCCTTGAATCAAGGGCGACAGACTAGCGGCTACGGGATAATTAGAGAATCTAAAGATACTAATCTATCTTTAGAGTTTCTGAATTTTCGGGCGTGATCGCGGCACGCCGCCTCGATCAATGGCGCGGTCCGGCGGCTACCGGTTGCAGCTTGTCGAGCTGGGCCTGCAGCGAATTCAACAATAGTTGCAGCTGTTCCGAGGTAACGGCATAGACGCGGCCGCGCCCGTTGCGCGCGGCCGCGGCGGGCGACGGATCGGTCAGGAAATCCAGCCGCAGCAGCAGGGAATCGTGTTCCACCAGGGGCATCATGGCCCAGCCGATCACCGGCGATACCGCCTCGCCCGGTTTGAAATCTCTGTCTTGCACCTTGATCCATCCTCTATGCGCGCCCGGCAAGTGACCGGCCTGCCTGATTTTATTTATTCAGCTTATAGTCAGCAAGCGGGGCGGAGCGTTCTCTCGATGCAAGATGGGGGGACGGCGATTTTCAGACCCGATAACTGGCTCGGCGGGCGCCGGTAAGCGACCGCGCCGGGGATCCGTTCCAAACCCTCCCGCCGACGGCAACAAAAAGGCGCCGCGAACGCGACGCCTCATGTGGGGAAAGCGGGGAGAAAGGTTCAGCCGGCGTTCTGGTCCGCCGCCCGCAGCAGGCTGTACAGCTTGTCCTTGAGCAGGAGCTTTTCCTTTTTCAGGACTTCGACGCTGGTGTCAGAGGCCGGTACGATGCCCGCCTCCATGTTCTTGATCTCCTGGTCCAGGTCGTTGTGACGCTGGAACAGTGCCGAGAAATGACCATTCTCGGCTTTCAGGCGGGTAATCAGTTGGCGGTACTCAGGAAACATGACGGCCTCTTGCGTGATCCGGTTGAAGGGGGGGCTGCGCGGGGCCGGCGAACCGGCCCGTTAATGAGCTGTCGGTTCCATGACAGCCCAATGGCCCGCCAAAGTCAACCCGCCGGGCAGCCCGCCCCGGGGCCGATTTGATGCCACGCAAAGGCATGGCAAGAGGGGCGCCATTGGTGGGAGTTGCTTGGTCTTATCTTTTCACGTTTATTTACATGGGCCGTTTGGGGCCGGGGATACACTCGCTTCCCCGTGGTCTGCCATAAAAGTGACATGAATCAGCGCGCGCCCATTTATCGCCGAGTCCTGGCGTTGTTCCAGCAGGACGGCCGGATCCACCCGGGCACCGGGATGATCACCGGCGTGATTGCGCTATTCCTCGCGATCCTGTCGGTGCTGGGGGTGCTGGCGTTTCACTTTCCGGCGTATCTGACGACGCCCGAATTGCGCACCTTCTACACCGTCGACGCGATGCGCACGTTGCTGTTCGCCGCCTTGCTGGCGTCCGGCACCATCGCCCTGACCAACATCGTGTTCGGCCGCCAGCGCTGGCTCAACATCGCCGCGTTCGTGCTGGTGTGTGGCGCGGTCGCCGCCGGCGGCAGCCAGGTGGTGGTGACGACGTCCAACACCGGCCATCATCCCTACCTGGGGCTGGACTGGTTCATCCTCGACCTGCTGGCCTCCAGCACCGTGTTCATCATCTTCGAAAAGCTGTTTCCGCTGTATCCGGGCCAGCCGGTGTTCCGCGGCGAATGGCAGGTGGACATGAAGCACTTCCTCTTCAACCACCTGTCGGTGGGCGCGGTGCTGCTGTGCATCAACTTCTTCGTGCACCGCCTGTTCTCTTGGGCCGCGTACGAACCGCTGCAGCAGGCGATCCAGTCGCTGCCTTACCTGGTGGAGTTGTTCGTGGCGGTGCTGGTGGCGGACCTGGTGCAGTACGCCGCGCATCGGGCGTATCACGAGGTGCCGTTCCTGTGGCGCATCCACGCGGTGCACCACAGCACCCGCACGCTCGACTGGCTGGCCGGTTCGCGCCTGCACATCGTCGAACTGCTGATCACGCGGGTGGCGGTGCTGGGCGTGCTGTTCGCGCTGGGCTTTTCCAAGCCGGTGCTGGATGCCTACATCATCATCGTCGGTTTCCAGGCGGTGCTGATCCATTCCAACGTCAAGCTGCCGTGGGGCTGGCTGCGCTACATCATCGTGACGCCGGACTTCCACCACTGGCATCACTCGTCCGACACCGAGGCGATCGACAAGAACTATGCGGCGCACCTGTCGTTCATCGACTACCTGTTCGGCACGGCGGTGCGCGGCACGGGCAAGCGCCTGCCGGAGAACTACGGCATTCTCGATAACGACATGCCCGGCACGTTCCTGGCGCAGCAGGCCTACCCCTTCCGCAAGAAGTAGGCCGTCCGGCGCTACATCATCTTGACCGCGCGGCCGATGAACTGGATCGGTCCGGTGGGCCTGCCGATGGGAGACCCGGTGGCAGGCTCCAGCGTCAGTTCGAACAGCTGATTGGGCTCCAGCGGCGGCAAGGCATCCAGCGGGATTCGCACCGGTTCGCCGGGCTTGACCAGGCCCAGGGACACGGGCGCGGACCAACCGTCCGCCTTGGTCCAGAATTCCAGGGCGCGGTCCGGCGGCACCTGTACCGCGGCAATCGGGACGAGCTGCACGTCGTGCCTGCCGGCCTGGGCCTGTATCACCCAGCCCGGCGCCTGCGACTGCGGCGCCACCAGCACCACCATGTATTGCGTGGCCGCGGGCGTCGAGACCGGACGCAGCGACAGGGCGACCGCCAGGGTCAGCGCCGCGGCCAGGCCGCAGACGGCCGCGCCGCGCCAGAACGGCAGGCTATCCCAGAGCGCGGCGCGCTTTCGTCGGGGCTCGCGAGCGGGCACAGCCTGGCCCGCGTCCAGCGTGGCCGCGATGCGCGGCCAGAGACCGGGGGAGGGGTCGATCGGGGTGGCCAGGTCGGCCAGCGGCAGCAGCCGCGCTTCCCAGCGGTCGACCGCGGCGCGCAGCGCGGCGTCGTGCTCCAGGCGGGCCTCGACTTCGCGCCGGCGGGCGCTGGGCAAGGTGCCCAGCACGTATTCCCCCGCCAGTTCGTCCAGGCCTTCGGGTGTCGTGGGCAGGGCGCTCATGCCAGACATTCCTTCAGCGCTTTCAGGCTGCGCTTGATCCAGGCTTTGACGGTGCCCAGGGGGGCGCCGATACGTTGCGCGATCTCGCTTTGCGACAGGCCCTCGACGTAGGCGTGCAGCAGGCAGTTGCGACGCACCGGCTCCAATTGTTCGAGGCAGGGGCCGATGCGGCCGGCGCTGTCACGCCATTCGAAGGCGTCGTGGGTGTCATGCCACGCCTGCATCGAGTCACGGATATCCAGGGCCGCCGCGGTGTCGTCGTCCATGCCGGTTTCGTGGCGGCTGTCACGCACGGCGTTCAGGGCGAGGTTGCGGGCGATGCGGTAGAGCCAGCCGCGCGCCGAGCCCCGCGTGGCATCGAAGCCAGCGGCCTGCTTCCAGATATTGACGAAGGCGTCGTGCACGATGTCTTCGGCGCGGGCACGGTCGCGCAGGATGCGCTGGGCCACGCCCAGCAGGCGCGGCCCTTCTTGCCGATACAGGGCCTCGAGCGCCGCGCGGCGGCCCGCGGCGCACTCCTTGAGAGCCGCTTCGTAATCGAAATCCGGGGCGGGGCGTTGCGGCATGTGCGCGGGCCTGGCGACGGTGGGTACGGACCCGGGCCTGGCCCGGGCGGGTGACAGCATATTACCGGAGTCTGCCCGCCCGCCAAGCCCCGCCGTGTCAGTCCGCCTTCCAGAAAATGTAGTCGGCCTGGTAGGCGACCTGGCTGCGCTGGCCCAGGGTCGCGGTCGTGCACGGCGTCTGCGGCGCCACGCCGCCCTTGAGTGCCGTGCGCTGGATATAGGCCACGCCCGTCAAGGCGCCCGCGCCCATGGCGGGATTGGCCTTGACCAATTGATAGGGCAGGTTGCCCGCGCCGGCGGGCGCCACGGCGACCTGGGTGCCGGTCAGCTTGGAGCCGTCCGCCGCTTCCCAGGTGGCGGGAGGGCCGTAGTACGTGCCGACCTGCTTGCCCTGGCGGTCGTTCAGGACGGCCTTGGGACCGGCGAAGACCCATTCAGCCTGGTCTTTCGCGTCGGCCTTGGCGCGGCACTCGTAGGTGATTTCACCCTTGCCCACGGTTTCCCAGGCTACTTTGTGGCCATTGGGTACACGGACTTCGGCGGGCAGCGCGTCCTGCGAGTACGCCATGGCCTGGAAGGCGCCAAGCGTGCCGCACGCGGCCAGGATGGCGGTGGCGAACAGGCCGGCGCCAGGGCGGCGGAGGGGGAGGCGAGTATTCATGAGCGGTCTCCTGCGGGTAGAGGGGATCTGTCTGCAACGACACGCGGAATGCGCGCCGTTGCAGGTACTACACGCGAGAGACCGATTCGGATGCAGGCCGGTCGGATTTTTTTTGAGGGGCTGCCATCTGTGCTGTGCTGATGTTCGCATCGCGGACGGCGTGACGCGGCGGCCTTTGCGGAGGGGGCTCCAATTTATCGCCGATGGCGGCCCGCCCGGTCGTCGCCATGCGATGGCGGCGGCCCCGCCGAAGAATCAAGCGGCGGCCAGCGCTTCGTCCTTCCAGCGCTGTTTGTCGCGCAGGGGCGGGAAGCCGAACAGGCGGCTGTACTCGCGGCTGAATTGCGACGAGCTTTCATAGCCCACCGCGTGCGCGGCCAGCGCCACGCCCGCGTCATCGGTCAGCATCAGGCGGCGCGCTTCCTGCAGCCGCAGGTGCTTCTGGTACTGCAGCGGGCTCATGGCGGTAGCCTGCTTGAAATGATGATGCAGCGACGACACGCTCATGTGCACGTCGCGGGCGATCTCCTCGACCCGCAGCGGCAGCGCGTAGTTGTCGCGCAGGATGCGGATCGCCTTGGCCACGCGGTTTAGCTGGCTATCCTGCAGCACGGTCTGGCGCAGCACCATGCCCTGGCCGTTCATCAGCAGGCGATACAGCAGCTCGCGCTTGACCATGGGCGCCAGGATGGGGATGTCACGCGGCGTCTCGAGCAGCCGCAGCAGGCGCAGCATCACGTCCAGCAGCGTGCCGCCCAGTGGATTGACGCACATGGCGCGCGAGGCTTCGGCCGGCAGCAGCGGCGGCAGGTTTTCATCGCTGATAAGCGCGGTGATTTCCTCCGGGTTCAGATCCAGCCGCAAGCCCAGGTAAGGCAGGGAGGGGCTGGCGACCGAGACCTTGGCCACCACCGGCAGATCGACGGACGAGATCAGGTAGTGGAACGGATCGTACTCATAGGCTTCGTCGCCGATCAGCACGCGCTTGGATCCTTGCGCGATGACCGCCAGCGCCGCCTTCTGCAGGGCCGGCTTGGGGCCGGTCGGCTGGGAGATGCGGTGCAGGTACAGGCCCTCGATGGGGGTGTCGAGTGAACCCTCGAGCGAGCCGGTCATGCGTTCGAGCAGGCACAGCAATTCGTGCCGGGCGGGCTCGAAAGCGGCCGTTGACGGGGCGGAGATATGGGTGGGGGCGGAAGGCATGTGCGGGGCTCCGGGCAAGGCGCCTGCGCACGCGCGGGGCGGGCGGGACGCCGGAGGATCAGGCGATGTCGAGTGTAGACCCAACTAGTGGTATGCGTTCGGTCTCGAAGCCGGGCGCGGAGAAATGGGCAAAAAATATGGAGGATCGGGCGCATGTCCCGCCGGGCGCGGGCGGCCCGGAGAATCAGGCAAAAAAAGGGCAGGATCGAGCATCGCCCGCGGCCGCCCCGGCACCGCATACTGTTTCCACCCCGGACGTGCGCCGGTGCCGTCCCATCCCGGGCCGGCGGCGCGCCGTGCCCTGGAAGGAGTGCAATCATGCGGTACAAGAAATTCGGCAACACCGGCCTGTTCGTTTCAGAACTGTGCCTGGGCACGATGACCTTCGGCGGCGAAGGCGAGCTGTGGAGCAAGATCGGCGCCCTGCAGCAGGAGGACGCCAACCGGCTGGTGGGCCGCGCGCTGGAGGCCGGCGTCAACTTCATCGACACGGCCGACGTGTATTCAGAGGGTCGTTCCGAGATCATTACGGGGCAGGCGTTGCGCGACCTGAAGGTCGCGCGCGACGACGTGGTCATCGCCACCAAGGTGTTCGGCCAGACCGGCCCGGGCGTGAACGCACGCGGCAATTCGCGTTTCCATATTATGGAGAGCGTCAAGAAAAGCCTGGCCCGCCTGCAACTGGACCATATCGACCTCTACCAGATTCACGGTTTCGATCCGGCCACGCCCATCGAGGAGACCGTACGGGCGCTCGACAACCTGGTGCAGCATGGCCACGTGCGCTACGTCGGCGTGTCCAACTGGGCGGCCTGGCAGATCATGAAGGCGTTGGGCATTGCCGAGCGTCTGGGCCTGGCCCGCTTCGAATCCCTGCAGGCCTACTACACTGTCGCCGGCCGCGACCTGGAGCGCGAGATCGTGCCCATGCTGCAAAGCGAGGGGGTCGGCCTGATGGTGTGGAGCCCGTTGGCGGGCGGCCTGCTCAGTGGCAAGTACAGCCGCGATGGCCAGGCGGCCGCTGGCGATCGCCGCGCGCAGTTTGACTTTCCGCCCGTCGACCGCGAGCGCGCCTTCGACAGCATCGACGTCTTGCGCCAGGTGGCCGAGGCGCGCGGCGTATCGGTGGCGCAAGTGGCGCTGGCATGGCTGCTGCACCAGCGGGCGGTCACCAGCGTCATCATCGGCGCCAAGCGGGTCGAGCAGCTCGATGACAATCTGGCGGCCACGGATATTCGACTGACGGCGCAAGAGCTGGCGGCGTTGGATCGGGTGAGCGCCTTGCCGCCCGAGTATCCGGGATGGATGTTCACGCGCCAGGGCGAGTTCCGCCGGCAGCAGTTGCGGGAGTCGAACGCCGCGTGAGCGGAGTTGGACCGGGAAAGGGCGGTAGCGCCATGTTCCGCCGGCGGGGCGAGTAGAATCCAGGAACCGGGCGCGGCCCGTTCGCCGGCCGCGCCGCTCTTTTCCCGGGAGTCCCCGTTATGAAGCGCCATGCGCGCGCCGCCGGCCGGGCGGTGATTATGAGGGTCGCGTTGGCCGACACGGCCACGCCGTCGTTCGATGGCGGCGGCGCCAGGCGCGGCGTCGAGAAAGGGAGTGGTTCCATGGACGACGCCCCTTTCCGCGTGCATTGACGCGTCGCCGTGGCCATCCCCTTCCTGCGCCAACTCACTGCGGTCAGCCGTACGCCCCAGGCCAACCGGCGGCTGGCGTATTTCCTGACTTTCATCGCCGGCGCCGTCAACGCGGGCGGCTTCCTGGCCGTGCAGCAGTACACCTCGCACATGTCGGGCATCGTGTCGATGATCGCCGATCACATGGTGCTGGGCGGCCTGGCCGTGGTGGTGCAAGGAATGGCCGCGCTGCTGTCGTTCGTGGCGGGGGCGGCCACCTCGGCCTCGCTGATCAATTTCGGCCGGCGCACGCACCTGGCCAGCGAGTTCGCCCTGCCGCTGATGCTCGAGGCGGTGCTGCTGCTGGCCTTCGGCCTGCTGGGGGCGAACCTCGAGAACCTGCGCTGGTTCTACGTGCCCGGCACCGTGATGCTGCTGTGCTACATCATGGGCCTGCAGAACGCGATGATCACCAAGGTGTCCAAGTCCGAGATCCGCACGACCCACGTGACCGGCATGGTCACCGACATCGGCATCGAACTGGGCAAGCTGTTCTACTGGAACCTGGCGCACGAGGACAAGGCCGGCGCGGCCCCGGTGCGGGCCGACCGCGGCAAGCTGATCGTGCTGAGCACGATGGTCACGCTGTTTTTCGCTGGCGGCGTGACGGGCGCCTATTCCTTCTTCCACTACGGCTTCGGTTCGACCGTGCCGCTGGCGTTGTTCCTGATGGTGCTGGCGGCGGTGCCGGTGGCCGACGACATCCGCCATTTCTTCGCGCGTCCCTAGCGCACGCCGGCGACCGCGCGGCTCAGGTCTTGGCGTTGGCCAGCAAGACCTGCAGCGCCGCCGCCGTCTGCCAATGTAGCTTTTCCAGGCGCGCATCCTTGGCGGGATCGGTGATGGCACGGCCATCGGCGCCCTTCGGATAGGGGGCGCCAAGCAGCCGGGCCATGTCGATTTGGTAGTGGCTGCTGTCCCCATACGGGCGCTTGCCGTCGATGAAGGGCATCGGCCAGAAGGCGTCGCCCTCGCGCAGCACCGCGTCCAGCTCGCCCGGACCGGCCTCGCGCCAGTTCGCCGCGCGCAGCAGCGTCAGGTGCTCGCGCCGCAGTTCGAAGCGGCCCTGCGCATCGACGCCACTGTCGGGGAAGTCGAAGGCTTCGCGCCGTTGCGGCGGCAGCGTATAGCGGCCGGGGGGCAGGCGGCTGATGTCGCGCACATAGGCCGGCACCAGCCGGCACACTTGCGCCAGGCGCCGCGTCGCCAGGCTTCGATCGGACGTGCCCAGCAATGCCATCGCCGCGGCGATCGTGTCCTTGTCGCTCAACGGCCGTTCGAACTCGATGCCGGGCGCGCCGGACTCCACGGGAATCCAGATCACGCCCAGTCCGCGCATCAGCCTGGCGTGGTCCGCGCCGTAGCGAAGGCTCGCCGGATCCGCCCGGAAGACCTGGCGAATGATGGCATCGCGCTCATTCGGCGCGGCAGGGCCCGCCGCTGACGCGATGCGCAGCGGCGCGCAGGCCAATGCCGCCATTGCCAGCGTCAGCGCGCGCCGGGGCGGGGAGACGAGAACAGGCTGCGCGGAGCGCGGCAGGGCGGGCGGTGTGCGAGACATGGGGGGACTCCTTTGGCGGCGGATGGCTTGCGCGTCACGGCAAGGCGGAGCGAGAAACGTCGAAAGAAGCGGCGCTAGCGCGGAAGCGATGCCAGCTCGGCGGCCGCGCGGGAATAGCCGGGTTGCAGCCGCAGCGCCGCCTCGTAGCTGGCGCGCGCGTCCGCCTGGCGGCCCAGCCGCCGCTGCAGCATGCCCTGGTTGGTCAGTATCTGGGCGCTGGGCGGCGCCGCTGCCACGGCCCGCTCGTATGTCTTGAGGGCGTCGGCCGTGCGGCCCAGGCCGTCCAGCAAGGCGGCTTCCAGGTTCAGGCCGATGCTCCATTGCGGATAGCGCTGCGTCAGGCTCCGCGCCGTGGCCAGCGCGCTGGGCAGGTCCCGCAGCTCGGCCTGGACGCCGGCCTTGTTCACGTAGAACCAGCGGTTGTCCGGGTCCAGCCTGATCGCTTCGTCGAACCGTTCCAGCGCCGCGGCGGGTTGGCCGTTGACCGTTTGCAGCTTGCCCAGAAAGTTCCTGACGTCGGCATTGCCGGGATCGCGTTGCGACAGGGCTTCGGCGATGCGCTGCGCCTGCGCCGGGTCGTTGCCGCGCAGCGCGGCGGAGATCTGCTGGTTCATTTCCCGCAGCGGCGCGGGCCATTGCTGGATGCGGGCGCGCAAGGCGGCGCTCTCGGCGGCCAATTCGGCCTGGTAGGCGTTGTCGAATTCCAGCGGCGGCTGCGCTTGCGCGCGGGCGGCGGCGTGGCCCGCCAGCAGCGGGGCGGCCAGCAGGCAGCCGATCAGGGCGCGTAAGCACCTGCCGGGGCGCGCGGCCGCCCACCATGCCGCGGCGTGCCGCCAGCCTGGCGACAATCGAAAAGGACGATGCGGCGTTGCGATCATGAGGGACGGGAAAATGGGGCCTGGGCCCCTTACGATATCCCGAAATCGCGCCGGCGTTCGCCACCACGGGACGGCCCGGCGATGAGGCCGGGCCGTCCCGTGGCTCCCTTCGTGGCCGCACCTCGCGGCAGCGGAGGGGGAGATAGGCTCATTTGGGCATGAGCACGTTGTCGATCACGTGAATCACGCCGTTGGACTGGTAGACGTCGTAGGTGCTGATGTTGGCGACGCCGCCTTTCTCGTCCTTGACGATGAGGTTGTGCTTGCCGTTCATCATCACCCAAAGCTTGCCGCCGCTGGCGGTGGTCAGCTCGGTGACGCCGCCCTTTCTGGCCTTGGCGGCCAGCGCGTCGAAGTCCAGCTTGCCCGGCACGACGTGGTAGGTCAGGATCTTGGTCAGGGTGGCCTTGTTCTCGGGCTTGACCAGGGTGTCGACCGTGCCGGCCGGCAGCTTGGCGAAGGCGGCGTTGGTGGGGGCGAACACCGTGAACGGACCCTTGCCCTGCAGCGTGTCCACCAGGCCGGCGGCCTTGACGGCGGCCACCAGGGTGGTGTGGTCGGCGGAGTTGACCGCGTTTGCGACGATGGTCTTGGCGGGCATCATCGGTTGGCCCCCGACCATCACGTCGGCCGCATAGGTGGGCGCCAGGGTCAAGGCGGAGCTGGCGATGGCAATCGAAGCTAGCAATTTCATGACGATCTCCTTTTTGGTTGGCCGTCGCCTGCACATACGGGGCAGCCCTCTGGCTGGATGCGCTCGGCGACCTGGAGCAAACCCTAGGTAGGCGCGATCGCCCGGCGCTGGCAGGCGCGGGCCCGCTGCCGAAATTGCCAGGATCACTACAATGAGAAAACCGGCGCCCGACCGGGGCGCTGCCGCCGCCGGGCAGCGGTAAGCACGCCTTTCTGGCGCTTGTTCGCAGGGTGGTTCCGGTCGCGGACAGGTAGCATCAAAGAGGTGATTGCCAGGCCGCGCACCGGCGCGCGGCGCTGCCGCGAATCACGCGATTCGCTATTTTCCGGAGGATAAGAACAAACATGGACGCGGAATTCTGGTTGGAACGCTGGCGCGACGGGCGCACGCATTTTCATCAAACACGAGTGACGCCGCTGCTGCAGAAATACTGGCCGACACTCTCGGTGCCCGCGGGCGGCAAGGTGCTTGTGCCCTTGTGTGGCAAGTCGCTGGACATGGTCTGGCTGGCGGCGCAAGGCTTCCAGGTGCTGGGCGTGGAACTGTCGCAACTGGCGGTCGAGCAGTTCTTCGTCGAGAACGAACTCAAGCCCTTGATTCACGAAAGTGCCTACGGCAGCCACTATGTGGCGGGCAATATCGAAATCATCCGCGGCGACATCTTCAAGCTCGATGCGCCGCTGCTGTCGCATTGCGTCGGCGCCTACGACCGCGCGGCGCTGGTCGCGCTGCCCAGGGAGATGCGGGGCGAGTACGTACGCCACGTCTACGGGCAACTTGCCCCTGGTTATCGCGGCCTGCTGATCACCCTCGATTATCCGCAGGAAGAGATGGACGGGCCGCCCTTCGCGGTATTGGACAGTGAAATGCGGACGCTGTTCAGCGGCGTCGCGCCCGCGGTGATCATCGATCGCCGCGACATCCTGGCCAAGGAACCCAAGTTCGCCGAACGCGGCGTGAGCCGGTTGGATACGGTCGTCTATCGGCTGGGCGTGCAGGCCTGAGGCGCGGCCCGGCGGCGCCACCGCTGGGGCAGGGCGGCCTGCCGCCTTGCCTCGCGCCCGGCCCGGCGGTTCAGAAGAACCAGCCGCCTCGCGTCAGGTCCTTCTCGCAGCTCTTGTACTGGCTGGCGAATTTGTCGGCGCGCGCCTGCACTTTCCTTGACACCGTCTTCAGCCATGCCTTGCGGTCGTAGCTCCGATTGCGGTATCCGGTCCAGCCTTCATGGTAGTTCAGGTACTGGCCATAGGCGTCGGACTTGGAGATGCCGTTCAGGCGCTGGGTCTTGTTCATGTACCAGCCCATGAAATCCAGTGCGTCAGCGAAATTGTCACGGCTGGAGCCCCAGCCGCCGGCATCCTTCTTGTATTCGTCCCAGGTCTCGTCCTTGGCCTGGGCGTAGCCATAGGCGGAACTGACGCGGCCCCACGGGATGATGCCCAGGAAGTAGTAGCGCGGCGGCACCGCGTCCTGCTTGAAGCTGGACTCCTGGTACATCATCGCCATCGGCACCGGCACCGGCGCGCCCCATTTCTTCTGCACCTTGAGCGCGGCGTCGTGCCAGTCCGGCTTCTCGCGGAAGATGGCGCAGATGTTCTCCGGATTCGACGGCGGGGCGGTGGCGCAGCCGGCAAGCGCGGCCAGCAGCGGCAGCGGCATCAAGAGCCGTGTCATTGGTGGTCTTCTCCAGGCGCCGGCGGGCGGCGGTTACGTTTTGCGTGTCACGATTTGCAGTGATTGTATGAAAACGTATCGGTGGGAAAGTTCCGCCCCCGATTTTTTTTATTCACATCGCGCCGCTCAGGCCTGAGATCTCTCGGGCGGTTTGCCGCTTTGGCGCCCCAAATGAAAACGGCCCCGGATCGCTCCGGGGCCGTGTCACAGGGGGGCCTGCGTGGCGAGGTTACACCTCGATCACGTCTGCCACGTCCTTGTAGTCGGCGATCTTGTCGAAGTTCAGGTACTGGTAGATCTGGTCGCCGCTCTTGTTGATGACGCCCATGTCGGCCATGTACTCGTCCTTGGTCGGGATACGGCCCAGCTTCGAGCAGATCGCGGCCAGTTCGGCCGAACCCAGGTACACGTTGGTGTTCTTGCCCAGGCGGTTCGGGAAGTTGCGGGTGCTGGTGGACATCACCGTCGCGCCTTCGCGGACCTGCGCCTGGTTGCCCATGCACAGCGAGCAGCCCGGCATTTCGGTGCGGGCGCCGGCCGTGCCGAACACGCCGTAGTGGCCTTCCTCGGTCAGTTGCGTGGCATCCATCTTGGTGGGCGGGGCCACCCACAGCTTGACCGGGATGTCGCGCTTGCCTTCGAGCAGCTTGGACGCCGCGCGGAAGTGGCCGATGTTGGTCATGCAGCTGCCGATGAACACTTCGTCGATCTTGGCGCCGGCGACTTCCGACAGCGTCTTGACGTCGTCGGGGTCGTTCGGGCAGGCCACGATGGGCTCGTGCACGTCGGCCAGGTCGATCTCGATGACGGCGGCGTATTCGGCGTCGGCGTCCGGTTCCAGCAACTGCGGATTGGCCAGCCACGCTTCCATCGCCTTGATGCGGCGGCCCAGCGTGCGCTCGTCTTCGTAGCCGTTGGCGATCATCCATTTGAGCATCACGATGTTGCTGTTGATGTACTCGATGATCGGTTCCTTGTTCAGGCGCACCGAGCAGCCGGCGGCCGAACGCTCTGCCGAGGCGTCCGACAGTTCGAAGGCTTGCTCGACCTTCAGGTCGGGCAGGCCTTCGATTTCCAGGATGCGGCCGGAGAAGATGTTCTTCTTGCCTTGCTTGGCGACCGTCAGCAGGCCCTGCTTGATGGCGTACAGCGGAATGGCGTTGACCAGGTCACGCAGGGTGACGCCGGGCTGCAGCTTGCCCTTGAAGCGGACCAGCACCGATTCCGGCATGTCCAGCGGCATCACGCCGGTGGCGGCGGCGAAGGCGACCAGGCCCGAGCCGGCCGGGAACGAAATGCCGATGGGGAAGCGGGTGTGCGAGTCGCCGCCGGTGCCGACGGTGTCGGGCAACAGCATGCGGTTCAGCCACGAGTGGATCACGCCGTCGCCCGGACGCAGCGAGACGCCGCCGCGGGTGCTGATGAACTCGGGCAGCGTGTGGTGCGTCTTGACGTCCACGGGCTTGGGGTAGGCGGCGGTGTGGCAGAACGACTGCATCACCAGGTCGGCCGAGAAGCCCAGGCAGGCCAGGTCCTTGAGCTCGTCGCGGGTCATGGGGCCGGTGGTGTCCTGGCTGCCGACCGAGGTCATCTTCGGTTCGCAGTAGGTGCCCGGGCGGATGCCGCGGCCTTCCGGCAGGCCGCAGGCGCGACCGACCATCTTCTGGGCCAGCGAGAAGCCCTTGCCGGTATCGGCCGGGTCCTTGGGCAGGCGGAACAGCGTCGACGGCGGCAGGCCCAGCGCTTCGCGCGCCTTGGCGGTCAGGCCGCGGCCGATGATCAGCGGAATGCGGCCGCCGGCGCGCACTTCGTCGAACAGCACGTCGGATTTGACTTCGAATTCGGCGATGACTTCGCCGTTCTTGATCGCCTTGCCTTCATAGGGGCGCAATTCGACCACGTCGCCCATTTCCATCTTGGAAACGTCGAGTTCGATCGGCAGGGCGCCGGCGTCTTCCATGGTGTTGTAGAAGATCGGGGCGATCTTGTTGCCCAGGCACACGCCGCCGAAACGCTTGTTCGGCACGAAGGGGATGTCTTCGCCGGTGAACCACAGCACCGAGTTGGTGGCCGACTTGCGCGAGGAGCCGGTGCCGACCACGTCGCCGACGTAGGCGACCAGGTGACCCTTGTCCTTGAGCGACTCGATGAACTTGACCGGGCCGCGCTTGCCGTCTTCTTCCGGTTCGAACGCGGCGCCGTCGCGCTTGTTCTTGAGCATCGCCAGGGCGTGCATCGGGATGTCGGGGCGGGTGGTGGCGTCCGGGGCCGGCGACAGGTCGTCGGTGTTGGTTTCGCCGGGCACCTTGAAGACCGTGATAGTCAGGCTTTCGGGCAGTTCCGGACGGCTGGTGAACCATTCGGCGTCGGCCCAGCTCTGCAGCACGGACTTGGCGTTGGCGTTGCCCTTGTCGGCCTTTTCCTTCACGTCATGGAAGGCGTCGAACATCAGCAGGGTCTTTTTCAGGGCGTCGGCGGCGATGGTGCCGATTTCCTTGTCGTCGAGCAGTTGGACCAGCGGGCCAATGTTGTAGCCGCCCAGCATGGTGCCGAGCAGTTCGGTCGCCTTGGCGCGGCTGATCAGGGCACAAGCTTCGGTGCCCAGGGCCACGGCGGCCAGGTACGAGGCCTTGACCTTGGCGGCATCGTCCACGCCGGCCGGAACACGGTGGGTCAGCAGATCGACCAGGTTCTGCTCTTCGCCCGCGGGCGGGTTCTTCAGCAGTTCGATCAGTTCAGCGGTTTGTTTTGCCGTCAGGGGCAGCGGGGGAATCCCCAGGGCCGCGCGTTCGGCAACGTGTTGGCGGTAAGTATCCAGCATGTGAGGCCTGCTCAAAGTCGGGTTGGAAGAAGGGTTGTCGCCGGAATTGTAGAGGGAAGAGGGGGGCGCAAGCAAATGTCTTATATCTTATATAAGACTTGGGTTGATAGCCGTTGCCTGCGGGCCACGCCGGGCGAGGGGCGATGTGGAGCGGGACGGTCCATCAGGGGTAAAAACGGGGTCGATTCAGGTCTCGGCACGCCGGTGCGAGACTGCGGCAGGGCAGTCGCGGGCGGGGCTGCCAGCCCCGCATCCGCGCTCGCGCTTGGGTGAAGCAAGCCTGCGCTGATAAATGAGAAGGCTCTGGCGGCGGACCGCCGGGCGCGCGATCAGTTGGCCTTGGCGTCGTACACCACGCCCACCCGGGCGAAGTTGGCGCCGTACTGCTTGACGTCCAACTGGAACGGGGCGCTTTCACCCGGCTTGAGCTTGGGCAGGCGCAGCTCCGAATAGCGCGCGCCGGTCAGCTTGTCCTGGGCGTCGTAGAGGCTGACCCAGACCTTGACGTTGTCGATTTCGGCGCTGTCGTTGTTGCGCACCCGGCCATGCACCGTGACGTACTTGTAGCGGTAGCGGTAGGTGAAGTTCAGGGTGCCGGTGCCGATGCCGGCCTCGGTGTTCTCGACGCTGATGTCCAACGCCGGGCGCGAGCCGGGCAGGGCCGCGCGCTTGGCCGGCTTCCAGTGGGTCTTGACCTCGGAATAGCGCTCGAAATTCTCGCCGTTCAACAGTACCGGAATGCGCTCGCCGGGATAGAGCATGGCCGGCGGCGACCATTCCTGGCGCAGACGCAGGGGGCGCGATCCGTCGAACACCGAGATCTCCATACCCGGCGACAACGCTACGTACTTGTCGCTGCGGTTGACCACCTCGGCCAGCAGCAGCGGGCGCTCGATCTCGTCGAGCAGGCGGCGCGGCGGGGATAAGGTCAGCGCCGCCGGATCGAAGAGGGCGAAGTCCGGATCGAGCAGTTCGGCCGTGGTCAATCGCACGTCGTCGATGATGCGGGGATTGGCGGGGCTGACACGCACGATGCGGCTGGCGGGGTCTGGGGAAACCGGCGCCGAGGCGGCGGGCGCCGGCGCGGCCTGGACGGTCTTGGGCGCGTCCCAGGGCAGCAGGCCGTTGTACTTGGCCAGGGCGTAGCCGCCAGCGGCGACGATAATCAGCACCAGCCCGACCCGGGCAGGCCGCGACAGGGGCCGCGCGGGGGAACGGTCAGCCTTCACTTTGCACCATGTAATCGTAGGATCCGACCTTGCCTTCGGCCAGCATGTCGCAGCGCACATCGAACGAGGTCAGCGCGCCGGGGGCGAGCGGACTGGCCGAACCGTAGCCATTGCCGGTGCCGATCAGCTTGCCGTCCTCGTCGTACAGCATCACCGTCACCTGGGTGCTGCTGGCGGCGACACTGCCCTTGTTGCGCAGCAGGCCCACCAGACGGTAGGCGCCATCGTTGCGCACCAACTGCACCTTGTCGGCGGCGACCTCGCGGGCGCTGCTGTGCGCCAGCGACGGCGTGGCCGGCTTTAGGGTGTAGCGGCTGTAGGCGGTATCGGGCAGGGAAATCGTCACCGGCGTGTATTCACCAGGCAGCAGGGTGCGCGCCATCGGCGAACCCGAGGAAGAGGACAGGGTCAGCTCGCCCTGGTAGAACGTGGCGGTGACGCGCGGCGCGTCGATCTTCTTGCCGGTCTCGTTGCGCATCAGCATCACCAGCTGGTTGCGGCCGCGTGCGCGAACTTCCTGCACATCCGTCAGCTTGACCAGCGCGGCATCGATGGGCGGGGGCGCCGCGCGCGAAGGCGAGCGGGTCGAGGAGCCAGTGTTGAACAAGGAAGTCGCGAGCGGCACCAGGATCGCGGCGAGCACCGCCAGCACGATCGCGGCCACCGCGGCCGGTTGCAGCCTGGCGGCGGGCGCCGGTTGCTGCATTCCGCGCAGGATCTTCTCCAGGCGCTGGGCGACGTTGTCTTCAACCAGGGTGACCGCGTGGCAATGGCTGCACTGGTACTCGTTGGTGTCGAGCTTGGTGAACTGGGCGCTGCCGCAAGTCGAGCAGGTCAGCGTCACCGTGTTGATCGTGGTCTGTTTGGGCGTCATGCGTGGAGACAGGCGGACCGCGTCCGGGGCGGCGCCGGGATGGCGCGGCCGAGCCGGGCGCGGCGGGCTTACTGGGCCGCAAGGATAGCGGCCGGGCGCGGGCGGCGGGGTGCATGAGCGCATCTGATTATTACAAAATGTAGGCGAAATGCCCGGACGGCCCCTGGCCCGGTGCTATCATCGCCGGCGTCGAATGCCCCTCTTGAATACGCCGTTCCCCAGTCGTTCCGCTTCAGGCCGCGATCTTTCGCGGCGGGGCCGAGCCGAGGCAGGTCAGGCTCCGTCCCAGCATGAGCATCCTCCAACACGTGTTGTTCCTCGCCTGCGTGGCGCTGGCGACCTACGCCCAGACCATGACGGGCTTTGCCTTCGGCCTGGTGCTGTTGGGGCTGTCCGGCGTGTTCCAGCTGGCATCCGTATCCGAGGTCGCCAACGTGGTCAGCGTCCTGTCGCTGGTGAATGCGGTGGTCACGCTGGCGCGAGCCAAGCCGCAGGTCAACTGGCCGTTGATGGCGCCGGCGCTGCTCAGCAGCCTGGCGGGCGTGGCGGTGGGCGTGGCCGCGCTCGCCTGGATCAGCGGGGCCATGGCGGTGTTGCTGCAATTGCTGCTGGGAGTCACCATCATGGCCTGCGCCGTGTTGCTGGTGGCGCGTACCCAGCCCCTGGCGCGTCTCTCGTCGCGCGCGTCTTTCCTGTTCTTCGGCGGGGTCTCGGGCGTGCTGGGCGGCCTGTTTTCGAGCGCCGGGCCGCCCATGGTCTATCACCTGTACCGCCAGCCGCTGCCGCTGGCTTCCATCCGCAACAGCCTGTTGGTGCTGTTTTCGCTGAACGCGGTGGTCCGCCTGGCGCTGGTGACGGGGCAAGGCGCCTTCATGGCGAGCTCGTTCTGGCTGAGCCTGCAAGCCCTGCCCGTGGTGATCGGGGTGACGTGGGTGGCGCGCCGCTATGCCACCGCCGGGTCGATGAAGACCGTCAAGCGGATGGTGTTCGTGCTGCTGCTGGCGGCCGGGCTGGGCCTGGTGGTGCCGGCGTCGCGGCTCCTCGCGGCGGGTTAACCGCGAGGAATCCGCCGCCGCTGGCGCGGGCGCTCAGCCGTGTTCGCCCGAGATGTAGCGCTCGAGCTCGGTGATGATGAACTTCTGTTCGCTCATGACGTCCTTGACCAGGTCGCCGATGGACACCAGACCCACCAGTTTCTTGTCCTGGATGACGGGAAGGTGGCGGAAGTGGCGCTCGGTCATCAGCGCCATGCAGTGTTCACGTGTGTCTTCCGGGCGCACGTAGAAGACCGAGTCGGTCATGATCTCGCGAACCTTGGTGGTGCGCGACGAGCGATCCTGCAGCACGATCTTGCGGGCGTAGTCGCGCTCGGTGAGCATGCCCAGCACCTCGTCGCCCTCCGCCACCACCACGGCGCCGATGCTGCGTTCGGCCATGGTCTTGATGGCGTCATACACGGACGAGTCCGGCGAGACGGTCACGACCGGCGGGTTGGCCTTTTCCCTCAGAATCTCAGCAACTTTCTTCACGATGTGCTCCCGAATCGCTGGCAAGGTTCAAGCGCCGGCTAGAGCCCGCGCCGGATGCCTTGCGCCGGCGCATGGTCTGGCCGTAGCTCCATCCTAAGCCCGGCGACGGGATTGCCGCAAGTTTCCGGTGGGTTCTCAGGCGGTATGGCCTGGCAGGTTCGTGGAGCAGGTGGCTATAGTCGCGGCCGCCATAGAACACGCCCATAATGGTCACGGACCCGTCATCGTTCACGGAGTAGGCGATGGTGCATCGCTTCTGATGATGCAGGAAGCGAAGATTGGGGTTGGCGGCATGGCGCCGCGCTCCGCGTCTTGGAAAATGGGCCAGGTCCAGGCAGGCCTGGATCACGCCGTCGACATAGCCGTCCGCTGTTGCGGAAGTCCCGGCCGGGCTGAAATACCGTTGCATGTTGACGATGTCGCGGAGCGCGTCCGGCGTGAACACGACGCGGAACATGTCAGCGGCCTGAAGGTCGTCTGGCGCGCTCCGCGGCGAGCGCAGCCAGAACCTCGCCAGGGGTGAGCAGGCGGGATGGATCCGCCTTGCTGGCCCGGCTTATCGCTTCGAGCCGCTTGAGCCAGGCGTTTTCGTCCCGCTGATCGACGCTGGGTAGATAGGGAGGCGGCAGCTCTGGGGGCGGATCCGATTGGCAGTGTTCCCGTATGGCGGGCTGTTGGGATGGCGTTGGACGGCGTGGCATGTAGAGAATTCCAAAGGCGTGGGCGACCTGGATAGCCTATGTGCGGCACGACGACGCGACAAGTCCTTTAGACCATTCCTCTCGTCCTATCTTTCGCCAAGCGCTCGGCGGCGGTGGGCGGCCAGCCCACGCCGGCCGCCGCACCTTCTCAGCGGATCAGGAACCCGGCGCCCACCGGATCATTCTTGTCGATGACCCAGCGCGCCGTGCCCAGGATGCTGGCCGTGCCCTTCACCGTCGGCCGCACCGCGCGGGTGCCGTTCAGGTCGACCTCGCCCAGCAGGCAGCCCTCGAAGGTGCCACTGCCCAGCAGGCCTTCGGACTTGATCGGCTGGTTCAGGCCCATCTTGCCGCGCGCTTCGAACATGGCCATCATCGCGCTGGTGCCGGTGCCGCCGGGCGAGCGGTCGAGCTGGCCGGCGCTGAACACGTGCACGTTCTTGTAGAACGCGCCCTCGATCGTGGGCTGGTGCCAGAACGTAATGAAGTTCAGGTTGTTGATGTGCGCTTCGGTCGGATGCTGGATGCGCTGGCGGGCATTGAGCTGGTCGCGCACGATCAGGCCCATGCGAGACAGCTCGGTGCCGTTGTCCGGCGAGATGCGCAGGTCGCAGTTCGACAGGTCGACGATGCCGAAGTAGTTGCCGCCCCAGACGATGTCGGCCGACAGCTTGCCGTAGCCCGGCAGTTCCACCGGAATGTCCTGCGCGGCGACGTAGGCCGGCACGTTCTCGAAGCGCGTCCACAGCACGTTGTCGCCTTCCGAGGCCACTTCCGACACCACCAGGCCGGCGGTGGTCTCGAAGCGGATGCGGGTGATGCCGTCCTGGCCGCGCGGCACCAGGCCGTTGGCCACCATGGCCATGCTGACCGCGATGGTGCCGTGGCCGCACATGTGCGAATACTCGGTGCCGTCGATGTAGATCAGGCCGGCGTCGTACTCGGGGCTGGACGGCGGCGTGAGGAACACGCCGAACATGTCCTTGTGGCCGCGCGGCTCGCGCATCAGTGCCTTGCGCAGCCAGTCGTAGTGCTGCTCCAGGAACGCGCGCTTTTCCAGGATGGTGGAACCGGCAGGGTACGGAATGCCGCTGTGGACGATACACAGGGGCTCGCCTTCCGTATGGGTATAGATGACATCGAACGCGTCTTGCTTGCGCATGACAGTGACTCCAGGCGGTAGATAGGGGGAAGAGGAAAGTTATTTGCCGCGTTCGGACAGCATGTCCAGCCCGACGGTCAAATCCAGGATCACGATGGCGACGACCGCAGCCACGATCGTGGCGCCCGATACGGCTGCGATGGTCGGATCAATCGTGTATTGCACGTAGTTGAAAAGCTTCACGGGGATGGTGTTCAGGTCCGCCGTGGTGTTGAAAATCGACAGCTCCACATTGATCCATGACGAGATGAAGGCGAAGATCGAACCGGTCACGATGCCCGAACGGATCTGCGGCAGCACCACCAGGAAGAATGTGGTCCAGGGGTTGGCGCCCAGGTCGGCCGAGGCTTCCTCCAGCGCGCGCTGTTCCGGCGTGAGCAGCGTCAGGGTGGAGCGCAGCACGAACGGCGCGATGATCACGACGTGGCCGATCAGGAGCGACAGGAAGCTGCGGGTCAGGCCGAAGTACGCGCCGAACTGCAGCAGCGCGGCGCCCAGCACGATGTGCGGCAGCACCAGCGGCGACATCAGCACCGAGGTCAGCGCGGCCTTGCCCGGAAACGCGTAGCGCGCCAGCGCCAGCGCCGCCGGCACCGTCAGCAGCACCGCCGCCACCGTGGCGGACAGCGCCAGCACCGTGCTGGTGGTGAACGCGGCCACATAGCCGGCCTCGACCAGCAAGGTGCGGTACCACTCCAGCGTCCAGCCTTGCGGCGGGAACGCCAGGTAAGGCGTGGCGGTGAACGACGCGCCCAGGATCACCACGAGCGGCAGCGCCAGGTAGGCCAGCACGGCCAGCGCGGTCAGGCGGATCAGGTGGCGGGCGATCATCGCGCGGCTCCCGGCAAGGTGGCGGCGCGATTGGCCAGCGCCACCAGGATCAGGGTGAAGACCAGCAGCACCATGCTCAGCGCGCCGCCGTAGTGGAAATCGAACACCGTGCTGTATTGCTGGAAGATCAGCATCGACAGCACCGTGACGCGGCCGCCCGACAGCAGCGCCGGCGTCACGTAGGCGCTGACCGCCAGCGTGAAGACGATGATGGCGCCCGACACCACGCCGGGCAGCGTCAGCGGCCAGGTCACGTGCAGGAAGGTCGCCGCCGGGCTCGCGCCCAGGTCGGCCGAGGCCTGCTCGCAGGCCGGATCGACCCGCGCCAGCGCATTGCCCACCGCCAGCACCACGAACGGCAGCAGCACGTAAACCATGCCGATCAGGATGCCGAGTTCGGTGCCGATGAAGCGCATCGGCCGGTCCACCGCGCCGGTGGCCATCAAGCCCTGGTTGACCAGGCCGTTGCGGCCCAGCAGCACCATCCAGCCGAAGGCGCGCACGATGTTGCTGGTGAACAGCGGCACCACCAGCAGGATCACGCAGGCGCGGCGCCAGGCCTGCCAGCGCACCACGCGCACCAGGTACCAGGCCAGCGGATAGCCCAGCACCAGGCAAGCGAGGGTGGTGAACAGGGCCAGCCGGAATGTCACCAGGATCACGTCCCAGTGGTACTGGTCGGCCAGCACCTTGGTGTACTGCGCGAGCGTCGGCGTCAGGCCGTCCGGCCCGCCGGTGGCGCTGGCCAGCGCCACCACCGCCAGCGGCGCCAGGAAGAAGGCCGCGAAGAACAGCACCGGGGCCGCCAGCAGCAGGCCGGGGGAGAGCCAGGCGCGCCGCGTCATGGCTGGCCGCCGATCAGGTGCAGGTGTGCGGGCGCGAACGCCAGCGTCACCTCGCCGCCGGCATGCAGGCCGCCGGGCGCGAGGCCGCCGTGGCGCGCCACCAGGGTCTGGCCGCCGATGTCGACGTGGATCATGCTGTGGCTGCCCACATTGATCACGTCGCTCACGGTGCCGGTCAGCATGGCGTCGGCGCGCTCGCACAGCTTCAGGTCCTCGGGCCGCAGCACGGCCAGGCCGCGCGCCGTCGCCGGACGTTGGGCGAGCGGCACGCGCAGGCCCTGGGCATCCAGCATCAGGGCGCCGTCATCGGCCACCGTATAGGCGATGAAGTTGGCATCGCCGATGAACTCGGCGACGAAGCGCGTGGCCGGCTGGCGGTAGATGTCGGTGCCGGCGCCGACCTGCTCGATGCGGCCGGCGTGCATGACCACGACGCGGTCCGCCATGGTCATCGCTTCTTCCTGGTCATGCGTCACGAAGATGAAGGCGATGCCGAGGCGGGCCTGCAGATGCTTGAGTTCGAGCTGCATGCGCTTGCGCAGCTTCAGGTCCAGCGCCGACAGCGGCTCGTCCAGCAACAGCAGCTTGGGCTGGTTGACGATGGCGCGCGCCAGCGCCACGCGCTGCTGCTGGCCGCCGGACATTTCGCGGGGATAGCGCGGGCCGAAGTCGGCCAGGCCGACCATGTCCAGCGCATCCCGGGCGCGTTCCGCCGCCTGCGCCTTCGAGGCGCCCTGGCGCCGCGGACCATAGGCGACGTTCTCCAGCACCGTCATGTGCGGGAACAGCGCATAGTTCTGGAACACGGTATTGAGCGGGCGGCGATGCGCCGGCAGGCGGCTGACGTCCTGGCCGTCGATCAGGATGCGGCCCGATTCCGGCTGCAGGAAACCGGCGATCGACTTGAGCAGCGTGGTCTTGCCGCAGCCGCTGGGGCCCAGCAGCGCCACGAACTCTCCCTGCTGGATCGCCAGGTCGATGCGATCCAGCGCCTGGTAGGCGCCGAAGCGCATCGACACGCCTTCGATGGTGAGCAAAGCGGACATGGGGAACGGACCTTGCTCAGCGCTTGCGGGCGACCTGCCGGTTCCACGCGTCGGTGACCTCGGCGCGGCGGGCGTTGATGATGTTCCAGTCGAACAGGCTCAGGTTCTTGACCGAGCCTTCCGCGCCCCAGGGCAGCTTGCGGGCGACGTCCTTGGAGACCTGCACGTCCTTGACCGCCGGGCCCAGGTACAGCCTGGTCGCCAGGCAGGCGGCCGCGTCCGGCGTCAGCGCGGTGTCGATGAACTTCTGCGCTGCGGCCTTGTTGGGCGCGCCCTTGACCAGGTGCAGGCGGGCGTCGGTGGCCCAAACGCCTTCCTTGGGCACGGTGAAGCCGATCGGCAGGCCCTTGTCGATCAGGTCCCAGGCGCCGACGTTGAAGTGCGCGCCGATCACCGCTTCGCCGCTCTGGAAGGCGTTGGTGGCCGCGCCCGAGCTGTCGAAGAACAGCGCGGTGTCCAGCGAGGCCAGCTTGGCATAGAGCGGCGCCAGGTTCGACGGGTCGATCGCCCACACCCGCGCCAGGAAGAAGATGAACGGCACGCCCGACGAGTTGGCGGGCGAGGGCACCGCCACCGCGCCGGCATACTCGGGCTTCCACAGGTCCTTCCAGCTGGTCGGCGGCTGTGTCACTTCCTTGGTGCTGTAGGTGATGCCGAGCGAGTAATAGCCGGTGCTGACCGCGAAGGCGGCATTGCCGTCGCGGTACACGCCCTGCTCGATGACGTTCTTCAGGTTGGGAATGGCGCCGGCGTCCAGCGCGTCCAGCACGCCGGCCTGCTGCGCCAGCTCGCTGATGCCGCCGTCCATCCAGGCCACGTCGATGGTCGGCGCGCCCTTCTGCTGCTGCAGCTTGGCCAGCGTGGTGGTGGAGGTGCCGACTTCCGGCACCACGGTGACGCCGGTGGCTTTGGTGAAGGGCTCGGCCACGCAGGCGCGGAACGCCTCGCCCCAGTTGCCGCCGTACCAGGCGACGGTGATTTTCTGCTGCTGCGCCAGCGCCGCGTGCGAAGCCAGGAGCAGCCCCGCGCCGAGCGCCGCCGCGCCCAGCGCGCTGCGGGTGTTTGTTGCCATGTCGGATTCCCCTTGTAGATTTGTCGATCCGCGATTCATTGACTCAAGTACCACAGGCGCATCTTGGGCGATGCTCGGGAAAACGAGCTTGAAGGCGCGGGACATAAATTTGAATAATTGCGTCATGTCCGTCGCCGCGCCACCCCCGTCCTTGCCGCTCTCCTATGAAGACGGCGAAGCACACCTGCCTCAGGGAAAACCCGCCCTGACCATCGGCATCGTGCTGCTGGACCAGTTCACGCTGGCGGCGTTCGCCGGTTTCGTCGACGTGTTGCGGCTGGCCGGCGACCATGGCGGCCGCAGCCGCCAGATCCACACCGCGTGGCGGGTGATGAGCTGGGATGGCAAGCCGCGCTGCTCCAGCGCCGGCCTGACTATCGAGGTGGAGGCCGGCCTGCCCGACGACCCGGCGCAGTTCAACTACATCGCCATCTGCGGCGGCAACGACTATTCCAGCGGGCGCATGCCCGGACCGCTGCGCGATTGGTTGCGGCGGGCGGCGGCGCTGCGGGTGCGGCTGCTGGGCATCTGCACCGGCACCTTCGCGCTGGCGCAGGCCGACGTGATCGGGCCGCGCACGGTGTGCGTGCACTGGAATGTGCTGGAAACCTTCCGCGAGCGCTTTCCCGCGACCCGCGCGGTGGTCGACCGCCTGTTCGTCGATGAAGGCGACCTGATTTCCTGCGCCGGCTCCACCGCCGCCATCGACCTGGGCCTGTATCTGGTGGCGCGCCACTGCGGCCGCGACAAGGCCCAGCAGGCCATGCGTCACATGATGCTGCAGGGCGCGCGGCCGGGCCGCGTGCCGCAGGCGCATTTCCGCACCGACCTGTCCGGCATCCAGGATCTGCGGGTGCGCCAGGCGGCGCATTTCATCGAGCAGCGCATCGACAATCCGCCGCCGCTGGACGCCATTGCGCGGTATGTCGGCGTGGGCCGGCGCCAATTGGAACGGGCCTTCCGCCAGGCCACCGGGATGTCGCCAATGGCATTCCAGCGGCAACTGCGACTGGAATATGGCAGCTGGTTGTTGCTTAATAATGCCTGCAGCATCACGCAAATCGCGCTGGATTGCGGATTTGCCGACGGCGCGCATTTTTCACGCGATTTCCGCGCGCATTTCGGGCAATCCCCACGCCAGTTTCAACAAAGCCACGGGCGGCAGGCCGCGCGGCACGAAGGCGAGATCAGCGTCTTTCCCGCGTAGCCTTGCGCCCGCAAGGAGAGCGGCATGACATACGACCTTTGGTATTGGGACGGCATACCCGGACGTGGGGAATTCGTGCGCCTGGCGCTGGAGGCCGGGGGGATTCCCTATCGCGAACGCGCGCGCGAGCCGGGCATGGACGAAGACGCGCTGGTCAAGGACATGCTGTCCGACCGCAAGCATCCGCCGTTTGCGCCGCCTTATCTGGTGGCCGGGAAAATGACCCTGGCGCAAACCGCCAATATCCTGCTGTTTCTCGGTGAAAAGCACGGCCTGGCGCCGGCCAGTGTCGAAGGACGCCTGTGGGTGAATCAATTGCAGCTGACCATCGCCGATATGGTGGCCGAGGCGCACGATACCCATCATCCGATCTCGTCGAGTGACTATTACGAAGACCAGAAAGAAGAGGCGGCGCGGCGCGCCCGCGATTTTCGCGAAGCACGCATTCCGAAGTACCTGGGCTACTTTGAGCGGGTGCTGGCCGGGCAGGACGCCTGGCTCGCCGGTGGCAAGCGCTGGAGTTATGCCGACCTGTCGCTGTTCCATCTGGTCGACGGCCTGCTTTATGCCTTCCCGCGCCGCATGGGAACGCAGGCGGCCAGATTCCCCAAGGTCATGGCCTTGCATCGGCGCGTCGCCGAACTGCCGGCCCTGCAGGCGTATTTCAGCAGTGGCCGGCGCCTGCCGTTCGGCGAAGGCATATTCCGCCATTATCGAGAGCTGGACGCGGAATAACTGACGATTCCGATTCTCCATCGAATCCGCGGAGCCTGCGTGTGCGCCAGCTTTCGTCTGGCTTGGATGGGCCGTCGTCAAGGTTGGCCCCATTATTGGCGGGTACCGATTCTGAAATTCATCTGAAAATACGGGGGCGGATTCGTATTAACCCTGATTAATACCGCGATGGCGGCTCGGGTTAATCGTGAAACCCTGTGCAATAGCGGTCGTCGGGTTTTTTTGACAAGTCGCTGATGAATATATTGAGAACGCCTCATTTTTAGGATTAAATATTTTCGACTGGATACATTCTTCCTTTTTTTGTAATCACCGACCTGCCGTCGCTACGTTGGCGACGGACTCGCAGGCAAGCGCGTGCACGCGGCGCGGCGTGCACGGCCTGATTCCCGGGACGCGCCAGCAGTCTGCTTCAGATAAGCCAACTGGTTCCTTTATCGGTTTTCAGCAAACTCGTCCCATTTCCTGCGGGAGACGTCAACATGCAATGGCTTACCCTCAAACGGCTGCTGCGTGCCGAGCGCGGCATGCAGAAAGCGGATCTATACGGGCAGATAGCGGCCATCCACAAGGCACAGGCGGTGATCGAATTCGATCTCGAAGGCCACGTGCTGATGGCCAACCAGAATTTTCTCGACACCATGGGCTATGAGCTGGACGAAGTCCTGGGGCAGCATCACCGTATGTTCGTGGTGCCCGACGAACGGGAATCCGCCGAGTACCTGGCTTTCTGGGACAGGCTGGGCCAGGGCGCGCACGACGCCGGGCGTTATCGCCGCATCCGCAGGGACGGCGGCGATGTCTGGCTGCAGGCCAGCTATAACCCGATTTTCGACAAGCACGGCCGCCCTTTCAAAGTGGTCAAGTACGCCACCGACATTACCGAGCAGCAGCAGCGTCAGGCGGATACCGAGGGCCAGCTCGAAGCTATTTCCAAAGTTCAGGCGATTATCGAATTCGAGTTGGACGGCACCATCATCCGCGCCAACGATCTCTTTCTGAACGCGGTCGGATATCGCGCGGAGGAAATCCTCGGCCGCCACCACAGCATGTTCGTGCTGCCAGAAGAGGCGCGCAGCGCGGCCTATGCGGAATTCTGGCGCAAACTGCGCAGTGGCCGGCACGATACCGGTCAATACCTGCGGATCGGCAAGAATGGCCGCCATGTGTGGATTGAGGCCAGCTACAACCCGATTTTCGATGCCGAGGGCAGGCCATTCAAAGTGGTGAAATTCGCCACTGACATCACCAAGCGTTTTACCGCCGCGCAGACGCTGCGGGTGGCGGTGCAGGGATTGACCGAAAACGCGGAGCGCGCCGGCCAGGCCAATACCCTGGCGCTGGATGCCTGCCGCGTCGCGGAGCAGGGCGGCAAGACCGTGGCCGGGGTGGTGCGGACCATGGGCGCGATTACCGACAGCTCCAAGCGTATTTCCGAAATCATCGGCGTGATGGACGGCATCGCGTTCCAGACCAATATCCTGGCCTTGAATGCCGCGGTCGAGGCCGCGCGCGCCGGGGCGCATGGCAAGGGGTTCGCGGTGGTGGCGGCGGAAGTGCGCAGCCTGGCGCAGAACAGCGCGGCCGCGGCCAAGGAAATCAAAGGCCTGATCACCACCTCGGTCGAGCAGATCGAGAGCGGCGCGGGCCAGGTTCAGTCCGCCGGCGCCACGATGGAGGACATCGTGGCTTCTTCGCGCCGGGTCACCGAGATCATGGGCGAAGTGGTGCAGGTGTCACTGGCGCAATCCGCCAAACTGGCCGAGGTCACCGAAGACATCACCCAGATGACGGCCGAAGCCGCTGCCGCGTTGCAGTCCGCCCATGAGTTGCATGGCGGGGCGGTGCTGCGGCCAGCGGTCAAGCCGGTGACCCCGTCGGTGCGCGCGCGCCCGGCGGCCAATACGCCGATGCCGCCCAAGCCGGTGCTGGAGTACGTGCGCTATTGAAGGGCCGGGCGGCTGCGGCCCGGGTGCGCTATAAATACGGTCTTGTCCGAACCCGTCGGCCCGGGCGGGAGCTTTCCCACCCGGGCCGTGTTTTTCCGCGGTACTTCCTCATGACCGAATCCGAAGCCCTGGCGCTTGCCACCCACCGTCATTACAAGGGCGGCCTTTATCGCTATATCGATACGGCCCGCCATTCCGAGACCGAGGAATCCATGGTGGTGTACGAGCACCTGTGGCCGCACACGCGCGGTTTGTGGGTACGTCCCGCCGATCTCTTCTTTGGCCAATTGGCCGACGGTTCGCCGCGCTTCGCGCCGCTCCGGCCGACGGTGTAGTCCATGGCCTTTTATTACCGCAGGACCCGTCCGGCCGGTGCCGGGGCGGGCGCGGGCGGCGCGGCCAAACCATCCGCGGCGCTGTCGGCGGCCCTGGACGCCTTGCGCGGCCCGTTCGTCGTGGCCGACCTGGAAACCACCGGGTTGTCCACTGCCTCCTGCGAAATCCTGGAATTCGCGGCGGTGCGGGTCGAGCCGGGTGACGCGGCGCGGCGCGAGTAAACCCAGGTGGTGCGCACGCGCGCCGTGGTGCCGCCCTTCATCACCCGCCTGACCGGCATCACCCAGGCCGAGGTCGATCGCCGGGGCGTGCCCGTGGCGCAGGCGTTCGCGGCTTTCCTGGATTTTGTCGAAGACCTGCCGGTGTTCTTCCACAACGCTTCGTTCGACCGCCGTTTCCTCGGCGCCGCCGCGCTCGAGACCGGCATGCCCTTTGCCAACGCCACGCACTGCACGCTGGCGCTGGCGCGGCGGGCCTGGCCGGAACTGCCGTCGCACAAGCTGGACGTGCTGGCGCGGCATGTTGGCGCGTCGGAACCCACTCACCGGGCCCTTGCCGACGTGCGCACCACGGTCGCCGTGGCGCTGGCGGCGGGTTCAAGGCTGGCGCCCGCCTGAGGCCGCGCCGGCACGCAACGGAGCAATCATGTCCGACCTGGAACAGATCCGGCTGGCGCTGCGGGCATTCACCGCCGAGCGCGACTGGCAACGGTTTCATTCACCCAAGAACCTGGCGATGGCGCTGTCGGGCGAAGCGGGCGAGCTGCTGGCGCTGTTCCAGTGGCTGACCGAAGAGGAATCGCGCCAGCCGCCGGCCACACTGCGGGCGCACGTGGCCGACGAGATCGCGGACGTGCAGATGTACCTGGTGGCGCTGGCGGACCAGCTAGGCGTGGACATTGCCGCCGCGGTCCAGGCCAAGATGGCCAGGAACGCGTTGAAGTATCCCGCGGACCGTTTTCGCGGCAGCGCGCGCAAATACGACGATCCGCCGGACGTGGCCTGAGCCTCAGATCACCTTTTGTTCGTGATGCACCTGGGGCGGTTCGACGAAGAATCCCGCCACCAGTTTGCGCCACTCCTGAAAATCGGCGGATTCCCGGAAATCCACCATATGGTTTTCGACGGTTTCCCAGTCCACCACCAGCGTGTAGCGTTGCGGCTGTTCGATGCTGCGATACAGCTCCATGCCGTGGCAGCCGCGGGCGCGCAGGAACAGCGGCCTGGCCTGGGCCACGCCGGCTTCGAACAGGGCCTCCTGTCCTTCGCGCACGTGGATGCTGGCAATCTCCTGGATCATGATGGTGTCTCCGGATAAAAGGGCCGGGCAGGAGCCGGCCGGGCGAAGTAGTATGGCGCAAAATCCCGCGCCCATGAACCGATCCGTCCTCACCCTGCCGCGTTTTATCGCCGCCCGCCTGCTCTGGTACGCGGGCGTGGCGACGCTGGCCGCCATGGCCCTGGCGTCGCAAACCCTGTTCAGCGTGGCGGCGGTGCTGTCGGCCATTGCGGTCTACATTCCGGTGTCCATGCTGGCCCTGCCGCTCATGGCGTGGCTGGTCCTGCGCCGGGCGCCGGCCGAGCCGCCGGCGGCGCTGGCGCCGGCCTGGCCTTGCTGGCTGGCCGCGGTGGCGGGCATCGCGCTACTCGCCGGCTACCACCTTTCCGCGTGGCTCGAACTGGCCGAAGGTGGCGTGCTGCTGCTGCTCATCGCGGTGGACCTGGCGCTGGCGCGACGCGAATCCGCCCGCCTGCTCGACCACCTGGCGGCCCGTCGTCCACGTTGAGCGCGGCGGTCTCGCGCTCATCCTGACAGTAAGCCTAAAGAATATTCTCGTCGCGACCGTCGCCGTGCGCGCTAGGGAAATCGTGCGAGTACGTCCCGCGACTTCCCATCCAATGAGCTGAGATGCGCCGCAGCATCCAGGCCGTCCGGACGCCACGTATCCGCCATATGCATGGCCCGCGCGGCGGTGCTCGCAGATTCCACGCCATCTTTTACGTCTTCTTCCTCAGTCTCATGGGACCGGTCGCCCGTTTAACCGATACCGACGTCCTTAGGACGGCGCAATCATTCCGTACCAATACAAAAGTCCCAAGCGCGGCGTTGCCATATAGGCGTACTGCGCCCGGGGGGTAAAGGTCCGCGCCGGTCGGCCACCGGCACCTGTCCATCCGCCTGGGGCGGATCAGGAGGAGCTCAAATGAAAAAGCTCGCAGCAGTCGCAACGTTGTCCCTCGTCGCGGTCTCGGCCGCTTATGCGAGCGGACCGGGCCAGCCCAGCATTTCCGCGTCTGGCCATGTCGGCACCATCACGGGCACGGTGTCGTCGGTCTCCACGGGCACTTCCGTGGTCTCGACCCAGATCAACGGCTATGGCTCGTCGAGCCAGACGTCGTTCGGTGAAACCGGAGGCGTTGCCACCGCCGGCGGATCCTTCAGCCCGGATGGAACCACCGCGGTCACCAGCACGCGGCAGTACGCCACCAGCGAGACCTACGGCCACATCCAAGGCAATGCCCCGATCATGGTCGGCGACAGCATTGCCAACGGTGGCGCCACGTTCGGCAGCACCACCACCAACGCGACGGCGACGGGGACGTTCAATGCCGGCGCGATCGGGGCGACCGCATCGATCCACGGCGTCGGTCCGGTGGGTGGTTTTGGTCACTGAGCAGCACGCAATCCGGACGGCTTCGGCCGTCCGGTCGAGAGGACATCATGAAAACCCTTGCGCTTGCCTTATCCCTGTCGCTGGTGGCCTTTTCCGCCGGGGCCCAGACCAGCACTTCTTCCTCGACCACCTCGGCGTCATCGGGCTCGACCAACGCCGGCAACAACCAGGGCGTCACGTTCAATTCCAACAACAGCGGTTCGAGCACCCTGCGCACCGCGCCGCCGATCGGCGCGCAGAGCTTCTATGGTTCGTTCTCCTCCGACAGCTGCATGGTGTCGGCCGGCGGCGGGGGATCGGTGGTCGGGTTCGGCATGAACGTGGCTTTCCCGGTCGAGGATCAGAAGTGCAGCCTGCGCCGCAACTTCGAGCGCACCATGCAGGCGGCGGCCTCCACCAAGGACCCGGATCGCTCGCGTCGGCTGGAGACGGCGGCGGTCGATATCCTGTGCCAGACCGATGACCGCACCAAGGCCGCGTTGACCGCCCAGGGCCTTTGCACCAATCCCTCGCTGACGACGGCGGACCACCGCTTCGAGAATCCCACGCCCAACGTCGCCCAGGCCGCGCCCGCGCCCGCGCCGACCCAGGCGCTGTACGCGCCGGCGCCGTCCGCGGGCCCCGGCCCCGTCGCGCAGACCTATCCGGTCATGTCGGTGCAGAACACCATGGCGAACTCCCCGCCGTTGCGCAATCCGCGCATGGACCGGCAGGGGTTGATGGACTTCTATTCTCCGGGCTGACGATCGTGCGCGACGATCGCGGTTTCCGGCAGTCAGGGCGTGGCGGCGGGCCGGGCCGCGGCGCCCGGCTCCTCGGCGGCATCGGGACGCGGCAGGGGGGCGGTCTGCGGAGCCGATGCCAGCAGCATCGTGGGCGGCGACGAGACTTCCAGGCCGGCCTCGTGCAACCGCTGCAGCAACGTGAACAGCAGCGCGCTGCGCACGCCATAGGCCGCGCGCGGCGACGAAACATAGCCTTTGGCGTTGAACATCAGGTTGCCGCCTTCGATGCCATCCAAAAACACGTTGGGCGCCGGCGTGTCCAGCACGTCTTCATGATCGGTGAAGGCCTGCAGGATCAGTTCGCGCACCCGCTGCGCATCGGTTGACAGCGGCAACGGCAGTTTGATCTGCACCAGCCCCAGCGGATTCGAGCGCGTGACGTTGCGTACCGTCTTGGTCACGAATTCCGAGTTCGGCACGATCACCGTCGAGCGGTCTCCCATCTGGATCTCCGTGGCCCGCACGTTGATGCGCAGGATGTCGCCTTCGACGCCTCCCAGCGATACCCAGTCGCCCACCTTGACCGGACGTTCGGCCAGCAGGATCAGGCCCGATACGAAGTTCTGCACCACCGCCTGCAGGCCGAAACCGATACCCACGGACAGCGCGCTGGCGATCCACGCGACCCGTTCCAGGCCGATGCCCGCGGCCGACAGCGACAGCGCCACCGCCAACACGAAGCCGGCGTAGCCGAACAGCGTCGCCGCCGACAGTTGCATGCCCGGATCCAGTTCGGTGGTGGGCAGGTAACGGTTCGACAGCCAGCGCTTGAGCATCTTCACGCCCAGCAGCGACAGTCCCAGCACCAGCAGCGCCTGCAGCACGGCGCCAGGCCGGATCTGGGCCTCGCCGATGGCCAGGCCCTTGCGCAGTTGGTCGAAGCGCTGCAACAGATCCATCGGCCCTTCGCCGAAGGGCGCCAGCAGCAGGATCAGGGCCAGCAGGCCCACCGCCACGCGGCCCACGCCGGACAGCAGCACCGCGGCCTGGTCGCGCAGGCTGGGGCCGTCGCTGTCTTCCCGGTGCGAGGTGCCCAGCAGGGTGCTGAAGCCGTCTTCGATCAGCACGGATAGCAGGTAGGCCGACGCCAGGATGATCACGACCCACAGCACCTGCTTGGTCAGGAAACTGCCGAACGCCACATACCCTGCCAGCAGGCTGGCCAGGCTGATCACCAGCACCGTGCCGGTCGCGGTCAGCAGCAGCGATGTCCAGAAGGGTGGGGGCGGGCCATCTTCCCGCAGCGCCTTGCGCCGCAGCCGGCGGCCGATCGACAGCGCCACCGCCATCGTCACCATCACGAACACCGCCACGATGCCGGTCAGCGTGATGGTGGTGGTCAGGCTGGCGTTCAGCAGCACGGGCAGTCGCTCGGCCAGCCAGATCAGCACGACGATCACGCCCAGGACGCCGGGCAGCCAGCGCAGGCGATACGCGACCTTGTCGGAGATCGGGGGCAGGCGCCAAGACGGCCGCTTGGCCGACAGCAGCGCGTATCCCAGGCCCGACACATAGCCGCCAAAACAGACCGTCGCGACCAGATTGGCCAGCAGCGCGCTGGTGCTTTCCGATAGCTGTGAATTCCAGTCCAGGCCGACGTGGATCAGCAGCGCAATGATTCCCGGCGTGGCGACGGCCAGGGTCAGGAACGCCACCGCCAGGAACGAGCGGCGCAGGCGTCCCGGCGGCACGCGCGTGGCCGTCAGCCGTAGCAGCATCCGGCCGATCCAGACGCGCAGGGCGATCGCCAGCGCCGCCGCCGCGGCCAGCAGTAGCCAGCCCCATTTGGGCGTCTGTCCGACTGCGGTGGCCAGGTCGTCGCGCAACGCCACCAGCCGTTCGAGATCGCCAGGAAACTCCTCGCGGAATTCGGCCCAGAACTGGCTCGACAGGAAAGAGTCGCGCCGCTCGCCCAGCCGGGCCTGGAATTGCGTGCGGCGCAGGCCGGAAATCTGCTCAGCCGTCTGGCCGGCGTCGACCGACAGCAGTCGCGCCAGCTTGATCTGGGCGTCCAGCGCGCGGCTGCTCTTTTCCAGCTGCATGCGTTGCGCGGCCACGTCGGCGGCTTCCTTGACGCCTTCCGGCGGGGTGCCCAGCTCGCTCAGGCGCGCCGTGACGCTGGCCAGTTGCGGCGCGAGCGCGTCGGCGGTGGCATCCGCCTTGGACTGGATATCGAGCACGTCGCCGCGTTGCTTGAGCAGGTCGGCGTCGTCGGTTTCGTCCGGCACGCGCTTGCGGATGTCGTCGAGCTGCTTGCGCGCGCCGGCCAGCATGGTGTCGATCTCGGCGGCCGAGGTGGGGGCGGCGGCGAACGCCGGCGCCAGGCACAGCGCCAGCAGCAGGGCGGCGATCAGCGTCGCCAAAGAGCGGGTGCGCGGCAGGGCGCGCAAAAGCGGGTGTTGCGGATTCGGGATCATGTTTCTTGGGGGCGACAGACTCGCATCGAGGCGGCAGCATAACAAGCCGTTGACGGGTCCGTTGCAACAAAAACTCCGCTGCGTCCCCCTTAGAAGCGGGGCGGGAGGCGATCGATCCGACGGCCGTTGGTTTCCAGGAAAACGGGGCCGGATTCGTGCCGGTCTTTCTCCGTCCGGCGGCGCGCCTGGAGGCCGGGCGGACGGGCGTTTCAGGGGCGTCCGGCGCGCTTGCGGGCGGCGGCCGATCGTGGGCCTCCCAATACCTCATCGCACACCTCGAGCCAGGCGCGGGCGGCGTACGACAAGTAACCCGATTGCTGCCAGATGTGCCCGACTTCCCATTGCAGGCCGGACTTGGCCAGTTTCGCGGTGCTCAGGCCGCGGGTCTTCATGCGCCGCATCAGCGGTTCGGGCAGCAACGCCGCGCCCAGGCCTGCCGATGCCATCGCCACCAGGAAATCCCAGTGCGCGCTCTGGGCTGCGATGCCGGGCTGCAGGCCGGCGTCGGCAAAGGCCTGGCGTAGCCGCCGCGTCATGGCGAAATCGTCCGTGGGGATCAGCAGGCGGGTATCGCGCAGCGCGCTTAGCGGCAGCGAGGTCTTGCCGGCCCAGGCCGCGTCCGGCGGCCCGATCACCCAGATCGGATAGCTGCCAAACGCCTGCGCCGCCAGGCCGCTGTCGGCGGCGAGCGGCAGGATAGTGGCGCCCACTTCCAGTTCGCCGCCGGCGACCAGGTCCTCCACCGTGCGACCGGTGCCTTCGCGCAACGTCAGGTGGATGCCCGGATGCTGTTCTCGAAAGCGCTTGACCACAGGCGTAAACAGCAGGTTGATCATGGGCGGAATGCCGACTTCCAGCGAGCCGCGCTGCAACTCGGCGGTCTGGCGCAGTTCCTCGCTCAGCTGGCGCATGGTCTCCAATACCTGCAGGCCACGCTGGTACATCACGCGGCCGGTGTCGGTGGGCCGCGCCGTATGGCCGTCGCGCACCAGCAGCGGCGTGCCCGCCTCCTCTTCCAGCTGGCGGATCATCTTGCTGACCGTGGACTGGGTCACGAACAAAGCCTTGGCCGCCTGCGTGAAGCTGGCATGCC
The DNA here is from genome assembly GCF_002082135.1 of Achromobacter ruhlandii. Lineage (NCBI taxonomy): Bacteria > Pseudomonadati > Pseudomonadota > Betaproteobacteria > Burkholderiales > Alcaligenaceae > Achromobacter > Achromobacter ruhlandii. The sequence continues at coordinate 4,211,771 of NZ_CP017433.1, read as the reverse complement.
GGACTGTTTCGACGAAATACCGCAAGGCGCGCACATCCACGACTCATCTCCTGCGCAAAGCGCGGAACCTCCAATCAATGAAAAAAACGACTGGATTGGATGATTTTAAGTCATTACGAGATTTGGCTGCCGCTTCCTATACTGCGGAAAATTCGTCCGAAAGCCGACCCGTCGGGGGCTTCGGGCGTCAGGAAACGCCGCGCTAGACGGTGCCTGGATGCGAACGGACTGGTCGTCGCATCCGGCCGCGAGCCGTCGGCTTTTTAGAATCTGGAGACACCATGCATACCGACCGTATCCGCCATCCCGGGCTGCGCGCCAAGATCACGACCGCCGATCAGGCGGCCTTGCTGGTGCGGGACGGCATGACCGTCGGCATGAGCGGCTTCACCCGCGCCGGCGACTGCAAATCGGTGCCCGCCGCGCTGGCCGCGCGCGCCGAGCGCGAACCGTTGTCCATTACATTGATCACCGGCGCCTCGCTCGGGCACGACACCGACAAGATGCTGGCGCAGGCCAACGTCCTGGCGCGCCGCCTGCCATTCCAGGTCGATACCACTCTGCGCCGCAAGATCAATCAGGGCGAGATCGCCTTCATTGACCAGCATCTGTCGGAAACCGCCGAGCAACTGCGCGCCGGCCACATCGGCCCGGTCGACGTGGCCATCATCGAAGCCGCCGCCATCACCGAGAGCGGCGCGATCGTGCCCACCATGTCGGTGGGCAATTCCGCCTCGTTCGCGCAGCAGGCGCAACGCGTCATCATCGAACTGAACTTGAGCGTGCCTGCCGCCATCGAAGGGCTCCACGACATCTACGTGCCCACCGACCGCCCGCGGCGCCAGCCCATGGCGCTGATGTCGGCCGACCAGCGCATCGGCCAGCCGTTCATCCAGGTCGACCCGGACAGGATCGCCGCCATCGTCATTACGCAGGAGCCGGACAGCCCGTCCAATGCGCTGCCGCCGGATGCCGAGACCAACGCCATCGCGGCGCACATCAATACCTTCCTGCGCGCGGAGGTCGACGCCGGCCGCCTGACCAACTCGCTGCTGCCGCTGCAGGCCGGCATCGGCACCATTGCCAACGCCGTGCTGCACGGCTTCGAGGCCTCGGATTTCGACGCCTTGACCATGTACTCGGAGGTACTGCAGGACAGCGCGATCGAACTGCTCGACCAGGGCAAGCTGGCCTTTGCCTCGGCCTCATCCATCACGGTTTCCAAGCCCGTGTATGAAAAGATCCTGGCCAACATCGAGCACTATCGCGAACGCATCGTGCTGCGTCCGCAAGAGATCAGCAACGCGCCCGAAATCGTGCGCCGCCTGGGCATCATCGCCATCAATACCGCGCTGGAGTTCGACATCTACGGCAACGTCAACTCGACCCATGTCGGCGGCACCCATATGATGAACGGCATTGGCGGTTCCGGCGACTTCGCCCGCAATGCCCATCTGGCGATCTTCGTGTCCAAGTCCATGGCCAAGAATGGCGATATTTCCAGCGTCGTTCCGATGGTCTCGCATGTCGACCATACCGAGCACGATGTCGACGTGCTGGTCACCGAATGCGGCCTGGCCGACCTGCGTGGCTTGGCGCCGCGCGAGCGCGCCCGCGCCATCATCCGGCATTGCGTGCATCCGTCGTACCGCGACGCGCTGCAGGATTACTTTGACCGCGCCTGCGAGCGGGGCGGCCAGACGCCGCACCTGTTGGAAGAAGCCTTCTCCTGGCACCAGCGCTTTAACGAGACCGACAGCATGCGAGCGGCCTCGCCCGTCGCTCGCAAGGTCGCCTGACGATATTGTGCCCATGCCGGCCTCGCGGGGCCGGCGCCGCCCCGTCAAGCGTTCGCTTCGGGTGTAGGGCGGACATGGGCATGGTGCTCGGCGGTCACCAGTCCCTTGCTCGATCGTTCCAGTTCGTCGCGCAACCACTGCTTCAGGGCGACCAGCGGCGCCCACTCGCGCAAGCTGGGCCGATAGACCAGGTGATAGGTCTGGGCCTGCTCATAGTGCACGGTCACGGGCGAAACCTGCACCAGCCGGCCCGCGCGGATCGCGTCCGCCGCCAGCAGTTCCCGCCCCAGCGTGATTCCCAATCCCTGTTCCGCCGCCTGCAGCATCATGCCGGCATCATTGAACGTCGCCACCGGGGTGATCGGCACGCTCAGGCCCGCCGCATTGAACCAATGCTGCCACATGTCGCGTTCGCCCAGCAGCGGCTGCCGCGCCAGCGTCTCGGGGGTGTGGTCGGGCAGCGCCGTGGCGGTTTCCGGCGAGGCCAGCGCGATCAGCGGCAAGGGCATATCGAACAGCGGTTCCGACTCCACGCCGGGCCAGGGGCCACGGCCGAACCGCAAGGCCGCATGAAAGCCGTCCCGCAGCAAGTCCACCACTTGTTGCGAGGTCTCGATTTCCAGCGAGAGTTCTGGGTGGCGTTTGTGCCAGCGGGCCATGCGTGGCAGCAGCCAGCGCTGTGCGAACGATGGCAGCACCGACACGCGCAGCCGCTGCGCGCTGCCGCGGGCGGCGGCCGAGGCAGCCATGAGGCCCTCGTCCAGCAGCGCCATGGCGCTCTGTACGCTGCACAACAGCGCCGCCCCGGCCGGGTTGAGCACGATGCCGCGCCCGCTGCGTTCGAACAGCGGGAAACCCAACTGTTCTTCCAATCCCTTGATCTGCTGGCTGACCGCGCTATGAGTCAAGTGCAGGCGTTCGGCCGCCGCGCGCAGGTTCTGCAATTCGGCGACGGCGCGGAAGGCGGGCAGGGTGTTCAGGGGCAGGCGCATGGGTCGGTGAAAGGCAAGGGCTGTAAGAACGCGATTCGTCGCGGTATCGCCGACGATATGGCTGCCGGGACGATCGGCTTATTTGGTTAGATTAACTGACCATGATGGGTAAAACAATTCGATTTTCAGCGGTTATTTGGGCGACTACGCTTACCAAAACGGAGCAAATCCAGGAGTCCATCCATGTCCGCCCAAACCCGTATCCAGACAGCCCCCCCGTGCGGTAGCGCCAGCCCGGCCCCGACGCGGGCCCATGGGCTCGACGTTTCGCAGCCGGTTTTCCCGGCAATCCGCGCGGCCGCGCCTATGGGGGCGGCTCCCCAGTTGTCCGCCACCGCCGATCGCCCGACCCGGCCCTCGGGCGGTTTCATCGGCCGTCTGTGGCGCGCCTATCGCACTTGGCGCGCCGACAGAATCCTGCGTAACCTGGCGGACGAGATGGACGCCCATATGCTCAAGGACGTGGGCGCGCCGGAATGGGTAGTGAGTCGGGCCACCCTCGAGCAGTCGCTCAAGCGCATCTCCCGTATCGACACCCTGCGCTGGTGAGGGCAGGCCAAGAAGTGCCGTCCGCGATGACGGGCCTGGCCGCTTATGCTGTGCCTATATAGAGATAGAGAGGGGCGCTGCCGGGGATCGACTTCCTATAGATATAGAGATGGGCGCTGCCGGGGGGGGGCTTCATTGAAAGAACAGAGTCACTCTCCAATTCTCCGCGGCTGTACGACGCAGCTGACTCGAAAGCATGACCACGGGTGCAAGCGCTTTCACTCTTGTGCATAGGGCTGGCGGAGCGAAGGGGCCGGCCTTCCAGAGGTAGAGGAGGCGCGGACTTTGCTGCCTCCGTATATATATAGAGAGGCGCGGCGTTCGGATGGCGAGGATTGCCGGGCCCGCATGGTGATGCACCTTCATGGCTTCCTGGCTTCCCGATCTCCCTGCCCATCATGGCTCCCATCCCGTAGTCCGTCGCCCCTCGTTCACTCGGTCCCGCACCGAACCTGACTTGGCACGGGGTCCTTGCCGCGGCGACCCTTGCTGCGCCGTGGGGGCAAACATCATCTTTCTGCAAAGCGAGTGTCATCCCGGCGTGACAAGCCAAAAATCTGTGCTATAGTCTCGCTCCTTCGCAGTTCACGCAGTTTTGTGAGCCGCGAAGCCAGGCAAGTGCAACGGATTTGGCGCTACGGCGACGAATCTGCCGCAGGGCAGCAAGGCGGTGGGTCAGCGATGATTCTCTCGAACCGGCGGTCAGCGAATTTTGCGTAAGTCGGTGCAAATCAGGCAGAAGCCAGTTGCACGATCTGCAAAAATTGTGCTATAGTCTTGGGCTTGGCTGGTGACGGCGAATCAGGGTTTACCCGATAGGGTGGTCTGAGTGGCGTTGCAAGCCGACTGGGCGGTAACCAACCTCTGGAGCGATCCGGGGCTGCTGCGAAGTGAAGCGATTCGCGAAGCGGTGGGGTTGCAAGATAGGATGCAAATTAGGCAAAAGCCGGTTGCATAATCTGCAAAAGTTGTGTTATAGTCTCGGGCTTGGCAGTTACCGAAAACTTAGGGTTAACCCTGATATTTCGATAGCTGCTAAAGAGGAGAAAGCCGGGTGCGAGCCTGGTGAGACCTGAAGAGGTCGTAGGCAAGGCAGCGAAGTGAAGCAAACAACGCTGACTTGACAAACGATAAAAACTTCTTCATAATCTCGTTTCTCTGCTGCTGACACAGCGATCGACGCGAAAGCGAAATCGCCGAAGAAAGCAGAAAATGCAGTAAGTAGTTTGGTAGTACAGAATTTAGCAGTACCGCTCTTTAACAATTAAACAACCGATAAGTGTGGGCGCTTGATGCGAGTGCGCAGTGGCTGGTTTTTAAAACCCGTCACAAGCACAATGAAATCAAGTGCTCACTAGAAGTGAAGTACCTTAGATGTCAAGTCTAAGCACATACCTCACTTCCTTTGAGTAGCGACGTATGACTCGGTTCTTCGGAACTAAGAAATACGAAACAAATACAGAGATTAAACTGAAGAGTTTGATCCTGGCTCAGATTGAACGCTAGCGGGATGCCTTACACATGCAAGTCGAACGGCAGCACGGACTTCGGTCTGGTGGCGAGTGGCGAACGGGTGAGTAATGTATCGGAACGTGCCCAGTAGCGGGGGATAACTACGCGAAAGCGTAGCTAATACCGCATACGCCCTACGGGGGAAAGCAGGGGATCGCAAGACCTTGCACTATTGGAGCGGCCGATATCGGATTAGCTAGTTGGTGGGGTAACGGCTCACCAAGGCGACGATCCGTAGCTGGTTTGAGAGGACGACCAGCCACACTGGGACTGAGACACGGCCCAGACTCCTACGGGAGGCAGCAGTGGGGAATTTTGGACAATGGGGGAAACCCTGATCCAGCCATCCCGCGTGTGCGATGAAGGCCTTCGGGTTGTAAAGCACTTTTGGCAGGAAAGAAACGTCATGGGCTAATACCCCGTGAAACTGACGGTACCTGCAGAATAAGCACCGGCTAACTACGTGCCAGCAGCCGCGGTAATACGTAGGGTGCAAGCGTTAATCGGAATTACTGGGCGTAAAGCGTGCGCAGGCGGTTCGGAAAGAAAGATGTGAAATCCCAGAGCTTAACTTTGGAACTGCATTTTTAACTACCGGGCTAGAGTGTGTCAGAGGGAGGTGGAATTCCGCGTGTAGCAGTGAAATGCGTAGATATGCGGAGGAACACCGATGGCGAAGGCAGCCTCCTGGGATAACACTGACGCTCATGCACGAAAGCGTGGGGAGCAAACAGGATTAGATACCCTGGTAGTCCACGCCCTAAACGATGTCAACTAGCTGTTGGGGCCTTCGGGCCTTGGTAGCGCAGCTAACGCGTGAAGTTGACCGCCTGGGGAGTACGGTCGCAAGATTAAAACTCAAAGGAATTGACGGGGACCCGCACAAGCGGTGGATGATGTGGATTAATTCGATGCAACGCGAAAAACCTTACCTACCCTTGACATGTCTGGAATGCCGAAGAGATTTGGCAGTGCTCGCAAGAGAACCGGAACACAGGTGCTGCATGGCTGTCGTCAGCTCGTGTCGTGAGATGTTGGGTTAAGTCCCGCAACGAGCGCAACCCTTGTCATTAGTTGCTACGAAAGGGCACTCTAATGAGACTGCCGGTGACAAACCGGAGGAAGGTGGGGATGACGTCAAGTCCTCATGGCCCTTATGGGTAGGGCTTCACACGTCATACAATGGTCGGGACAGAGGGTCGCCAACCCGCGAGGGGGAGCCAATCCCAGAAACCCGATCGTAGTCCGGATCGCAGTCTGCAACTCGACTGCGTGAAGTCGGAATCGCTAGTAATCGCGGATCAGCATGTCGCGGTGAATACGTTCCCGGGTCTTGTACACACCGCCCGTCACACCATGGGAGTGGGTTTTACCAGAAGTAGTTAGCCTAACCGCAAGGGGGGCGATTACCACGGTAGGATTCATGACTGGGGTGAAGTCGTAACAAGGTAGCCGTATCGGAAGGTGCGGCTGGATCACCTCCTTTCAGAGCTTAGTGCTCGTGTTAAGCGTCCACTCTTATCGGTTGTTTGATATAGCTGGGATCGGTTGTGGGCTTGGGTAGAGGGACTCCTCCCTGTGTCCATGACTTCTGACTACTGATCCGGGAAGGTTTTGGGTCTGTAGCTCAGTCGGTTAGAGCACCGTCTTGATAAGGCGGGGGTCGTTGGTTCGAATCCAACCAGACCCACCAAGTATTCGCAGGTAGAGATGCCGTGAATATGGGGGTGTAGCTCAGCTGGGAGAGCGCCTGCTTTGCAAGCAGGATGTCATCGGTTCGATCCCGTTCACCTCCACCAAGACCTGTGCCTGGTGGGATGTAGAGGCTAACTCATAGCGTCGTGCGGATAATGTCTGCCCGGTCTTATGAGTTAGGTTTTACCTGACAGCTATATTCGTTCTTTAACAATCTGGAAGAAGCACAACGAAATGTGCTCATCGAGTAATCAGCTTGCTGATGAAGATGGGTACGGGTTGTGATTGCATTAATTTTGTTCCAAGTTCTCAAGACTGGGGTGAATAACCTCAGACTGCTTTGAAACTTATGAACGGCACAAACGCTAATACTCAGGTCCTATAGCCTACAGCGTTATAGGATCAAGCGACTAAGTGCATATGGTGGATGCCTTGGCGATCACAGGCGATGAAGGACGTAGTAGCCTGCGAAAAGCTGCGGGGAGCTGGCAAACAAGCTTTGATCCGCAGATGTCCGAATGGGGAAACCCACTGCGCAAGCAGTATCCCTGACTGAATACATAGGTCAGTGGAAGCGAACCGGGTGAACTGAAACATCTCAGTAGCTCGAGGAAAAGAAATCAACCGAGATTCCGAAAGTAGTGGCGAGCGAAATCGGAAGAGCCTTCACGTTTTAGCATGCAAGATAGTCGAACGGAATGGAAAGTCCGGCCGTAGCAGGTGATAGCCCTGTAGACGAAATTTTGTGTGTGGAACTAAGCGTGAGAAAAGTAGGGCGGGACACGTGAAATCCTGTTTGAAGATGGGGGGACCATCCTCCAAGGCTAAATACTCGTGATCGACCGATAGTGAACCAGTACCGTGAGGGAAAGGCGAAAAGAACCCCGGAAGGGGAGTGAAATAGATCCTGAAACCGTATGCATACAAACAGTAGGAGCCTCCTTGTGGGGTGACTGCGTACCTTTTGTATAATGGGTCAGCGACTTACATTCAGTGGCAAGGTTAACCGAATAGGGAAGCCGTAGCGAAAGCGAGTCCGAATAGGGCGATTCAGTCGCTGGGTGTAGACCCGAAACCAGATGATCTATCCATGGCCAGGTTGAAGGCACGGTAACACGTGCTGGAGGACCGAACCCACTAATGTTGAAAAATTAGGGGATGAGCTGTGGATAGGGGTGAAAGGCTAAACAAATCTGGAAATAGCTGGTTCTCTCCGAAAACTATTTAGGTAGTGCCTCAAGTATTACTGCGGGGGGTAGAGCACTGTTATAGCTAGGGGGTCATGGCGACTTACCAAACTATGGCAAACTCCGAATACCCGCAAGTACAGCTTGGGAGACAGAGCACCGGGTGCTAACGTCCGGACTCAAGAGGGAAACAACCCAGACCGCCAGCTAAGGTCCCAAATTATCGCTAAGTGGGAAACGAAGTGGGAAGGCATAGACAGTCAGGAGGTTGGCTTAGAAGCAGCCATCCTTTAAAGAAAGCGTAATAGCTCACTGATCGAGTCGTCCTGCGCGGAAGATGTAACGGGGCTAAGCGATAAACCGAAGCTGCGGGTGTGTACTTTGTACACGCGGTAGGAGAGCGTTCTGTAAGCCTGCGAAGGTGGCTTGTAAAGGCTGCTGGAGGTATCAGAAGTGCGAATGCTGACATGAGTAGCGATAAAGGGGGTGAAAAGCCCCCTCGCCGTAAGTCCAAGGTTTCCTGCGCAACGTTCATCGGCGCAGGGTGAGTCGGCCCCTAAGGCGAGGCAGAGATGCGTAGCTGATGGGAAGCTGGTTAATATTCCAGCACCGTCGTACAGTGCGATGGGGGGACGGATCGCGGAAGATCATCAGGGTGTTGGATGTCCCTGTTGACGTATCGAAGATGGCGCTTAGGCAAATCCGGGCGCGTAAATCAAGGGTACGGCACGAGCGAGCATTGCTTGCGAAGTGATTGGAAGTGGTTCCAAGAAAAGCCTCTAAGCTTCAGCTGTACGAGACCGTACCGCAAACCGACACAGGTGGACGGGATGAATATTCCAAGGCGCTTGAGAGAACTCAGGAGAAGGAACTCGGCAAATTGATACCGTAACTTCGGGAGAAGGTATACCCCGGTAGTGTGAAGCGCCTGCGCGCTTAGCATGATGGGGTCGCAGAGAATCGGTGGCTGCGACTGTTTATTAAAAACACAGCACTCTGCAAAGACGAAAGTCGACGTATAGGGTGTGACGCCTGCCCGGTGCCGGAAGGTTAAGTGATGGGGTGCAAGCTCTTGATCGAAGCCCCGGTAAACGGCGGCCGTAACTATAACGGTCCTAAGGTAGCGAAATTCCTTGTCGGGTAAGTTCCGACCTGCACGAATGGCGTAACGATGGCCACACTGTCTCCTCCTGAGACTCAGCGAAGTTGAAGTGTTTGTGATGATGCAATCTACCCGCGGCTAGACGGCAAGACCCCATGAACCTTTACTGTAGCTTTGCATTGGACTGTGAACCGGCCTGTGTAGGATAGGTGGGAGGCTTTGAAGCGTGGTCGCTAGATCACGTGGAGCCATCCTTGAAATACCACCCTGGTTTGTTTGCGGTTCTAACCTTGGTCCGTTATCCGGATCGGGGACAGTGCATGGTGGGCAGTTTGACTGGGGCGGTCTCCTCCCAAAGTGTAACGGAGGAGTTCGAAGGTACGCTAGGTACGGTCGGAAATCGTGCTGATAGTGCAATGGCATAAGCGTGCTTGACTGTGAGACTGACAAGTCGAACAGGTGCGAAAGCAGGACATAGTGATCCGGTGGTTCTGAATGGAAGGGCCATCGCTCAACGGATAAAAGGTACTCTGGGGATAACAGGCTGATACCGCCCAAGAGTTCATATCGACGGCGGTGTTTGGCACCTCGATGTCGGCTCATCTCATCCTGGGGCTGTAGCCGGTCCCAAGGGTATGGCTGTTCGCCATTTAAAGAGGTACGTGAGCTGGGTTTAAAACGTCGTGAGACAGTTTGGTCCCTATCTGCCGTGGGCGTTGGATACTTGACGGAGCCTGCTCCTAGTACGAGAGGACCGGAGTGGACGTACCTCTGGTGTACCGGTTGTCATGCCAATGGCATTGCCGGGTAGCTAAGTACGGAAGAGATAACCGCTGAAGGCATCTAAGCGGGAAACTCGTCTGAAGATTAGGTATCCCGGGGACTTGATCCCCCTAAAGAGTCGTTCGAGACCAGGACGTTGATAGGTCGGGTGTGGAAGCGCAGTAATGCGTTAAGCTAACCGATACTAATTGCTCGTGAGGCTTGATCCTATAACACTGATGGTTATGACCTGGTGATATAGCGTTCCAAGTGTCGTTCAATACAAAATCTGGCTGCCCCGTCAGCAGCCAGCCAACACCAATTACACCCACTGTGCGGGATCATCGAGCTAGTCTCTGATCCCCCACACGTTGCGCTTCTTCCAAGATTGGAGCGGTTGTCCCTCAAAGACAATCTCTCAACCAGTTACGCCTGACGACCATAGCAAGGTGGTACCACTCCTTCCCATCCCGAACAGGACAGTGAAACGCCTTTGCGCCGATGATAGTGGACGGACGTCTGTGAAAGTAGGTCATCGTCAGGCTTTTATTGCTCAAAACCCCATAGGCTCGCGCCTGTGGGGTTTTGTCTTTGG
>NZ_CP017433.1:4048569-4201536 GCF_002082135.1 Achromobacter ruhlandii | reverse complement strand
GCGATCGGCGCGCTGTCCCTGGCGGCAGGCGCGTCTTGGGCCCTCATCGCCCGCGCACGGCGCCGCGAACCCCAAAAAGAAACCCCCGTGCGGCTGGCGCCGCACGGGGGTTTTTGTTTGACGGCGTCGATCCCGCGCGGATCGGTCACCCCGGCGTGCCCGTGTATTCCTGGCGGTCGATGCCGTGGCGCTGCAGCTTGTCGTAGAAGGTCTTGCGGGGGATGCCCAGCGCTTCGATCGTGGCGCGTACGTCCCCGTGGTGGGCGGCGAGCGCTTCGCGGATCAGTTGGGCTTCAAAGCGTTCCATCTTCTCGGGCAGTGTGCCTGGCGCGATTTCCTGCGTGGGCGGCACAGTGGCAGAGGTATTGAGCACGCCCAGCACGAAGCGTTCGGCGAAATGAGCCAGCTCACGGACGTTGCCGGGCCAATCGTGTGTCAACAGATGGCGCTTGAGGTCGGCAGGCATGTCGGGGATGTCGCGCTGGAAGCGGCGCGAGGCGTGGCCCAGGTAGTGCGCCAGCAGCAGCGGGATGTCTTCGCGGCGTTCGCGTAGCGGCGGAATGCGGATAGTGACGACGTTGAGACGGTAGAACAGGTCTTCGCGGAACTTGGCACGAATGGCGGGGTTGCCCAGATCTTCCTTGGTGGCGGCGACGACCCGCAAGTCCAGGCTGCGGACCTCGTTGCTGCCCAGCGGCGTGATCTGGCGGGATTCCAGCACCCGCAGCAGCTTGACCTGCACGGCCAGAGGCATGCTTTCGATCTCGTCCAGGAACAAGGTGCCGCCGCTGGCATGCTCGATGCGGCCGATACGGCGCTTCTGCGCGCCCGTGAAGGCGCCTGCCTCGTGGCCGAACAATTCGCTTTCGATCACGCTCTCGGGCAATGCGCCGCAGTTGATCGCGACCAGGGCGCGGTGGCGCCGCCGGCTCAGGCGATGCAGGGCAGTGGCGACCACCTCTTTGCCCGTGCCTGTTTCGCCTTCCACCAGGACATCGACATCGGCATCGGCGATATGGCGCAGCGTCTGCTTGATGCGTTGCATCGCCGGGGTGGTGCCGATGAAGGGCACTTCGTCGGCATCGACCGCGAAGGCGGCGTCGCGCAGGCGCCGATTCTCGAGCACCAGATGGCGCTTTTCGGCGGCATGGGTGACCGCGGTGACCAGGCGATCGGGCGGATAGGGCTTGGCCAGGAAATCGTAGGCGCCGTCGCGCATGCATTGCACCGCCGTGGCGATGTCGCCGTGGCCGGTGATGAGGATCACGGGGATTTCCGGATCGATCGCACGCAGGCGCTGGAACAGTTGCAGGCCGTCGATGTCGGGCATGCGGATGTCCGTGACCACCACCCCGTCGAAATCGCGGTTCAGGGTGGCCAGGGCGCTACGCGCGCTGGCATGGGCGTCGACGGTGAGGCCATGCAGCTTGAGCGTCTGGACGTTGGCGCGGCGCAGGTCTTCGTCATCGTCGATGAAGGCGACTCGCACCGTCGGCGGTGTGCCGGATTTGTCGCCGAGCAGGGGCAGGTCCGCTGGCGTCGCGATCGCCGTGGAGCCGGCGGTCGACGCGAAGGACGTGGATGGCGCGGCCGGACTGGACGGCGCGGCGGATCCGGGCTTGGCCGGTGAAGGGGGGGAATCAGGTACGCGGGTCATGGATCGTGGGCGGCGACTTGCGCAGCGTCAGCGTGAACATCGCGCCGCGGCCGGGGCCGTGGGGCGCGGGGAAAATGGCGTCGCCGGGGTGGGCGGCGCGCAGGTCGCCGCCGAATTCGGCGATGATGTCGCGCGAGATCACCAGGCCAAGGCCGAGGCCTTCCGCCTTGGTGGTATGAAAGGGCGTGAACAGGCGCGCGCTGGCCTGGGGCGACAGGCCGGGGCCATTGTCGTTGACGAACAATTGCACCGAGGCGCCCAAGTCCTGCACGGCGATGATGATGCGGCCATCGGCCTGGCCCTCGAGCGCGTCCAGTCCGTTCTGCAGCAGGTTCACCAGCACCTGCTCGAGCCGGATGCGATTGGCCTGTACCAGGTAGTCCTGTTCGACGGGAGGACGTTGCAGCGCCACGCCCTGGCGCCTGGCGCGTGGCCCCACCAACAGCAGCGCGCCATCCAGCGCTTCCTTCAGGCTGGTGGGGCCGACCGTGGCGCCCGCCTTGCGCGAAAAGGCGCGCAACTCGCCGGTGATATGGCCGATGCGCTCGGTCAAGGCGGCAATGGTGCCAAGATTCTCCGCGACCGAGCCGCTGTCCTGGCGGCGCAGGAATTCGGCGGCGTTGTCGGCATAGGCGCGTATCGCGGCCACGGGCTGGTTGATTTCGTGCGCGACGCCGGCGGCAACTTGCCCCAGCAGGGCGAGTTTGCTGGCTTGCACCAATTCATCCTGCATGGTGTGCAAGCGTGCCTCGGTGCGCTGGCGTTCGTCCATCTGTGCGAGCAGCTGCTGGTTTACCTCGCGCAGCTGCGCGGTGCGTTCCTCGACCTGGTCAGCCAGTTGCTGGCGTACGGCCAATTGCTGCGCGGTCCGTTCGCGGCTGCGATGGCGGCGATAGAGCAGGATGCCGATGATGGCTGCAAGCACGCCTTGCGCCAGCAGTGCGCCCAGCTGGGCGTTGGCGGTGGCGCGGTTCAGGGCGGATTGCACGGGTGACAGCAGATGCAGCGTCCAGCCGGGGGATTCGACGATGGGCAGCGTGGTGTGCAGCAGCGGGGAGCCGGCGGGAACCTGCGGCAGGGCCTCCCCGGCTCGCACCATCTGGCCGCCCGTGACGGTTTTCAGGGGCGGTTGCAGCGGCAGGGGCTGGAACATGGCGTCGCCGAATTGCAGGCTGGTGCGCAGGGTCTGCGCCAGGTCGGGCGTCAGCGGCGCCAGCACGCGGAAGCGCCAGTCTGGCAAGCTGCCCAGCAGCACCACGCCATGTTCGTCGGTGACGAAGATGGGCGCGTTCGACTGGCGCCAGTCGGCCTCGAGGTCGCGGAAGTCCACCTTCAGCACCACCACGCCCAGCATGGCGCCGTTGGTGTCGTCGACGCGTCGGGACAGGTACAGGCCGGCTTCGTGGCTGATGGTGCCCAGCGCGAAATGCTCGGCCGAACCGTGCGTCACGGCGCCGCGGAAGTAGGGCCGGAATTGGTAGTCGACGCCGACGAACGTCGCGGGCTCGCGCCAATTGCTGGCGGCGATGGCGTAGCCGCTTTGGTCCAGCACATAGATGGCCGAGGCGCCGACGCCGTGACTCAAGGCATCGAGCTTTTCGTCCAGCGATTCGATCAGGGCCGGGGTGGGGGTCTGCAGGGTGGCGCGCAAGTCTACGTCGCGGGTCAGGACGAAGGGCAGCGCGCGGAATTTGTCCAGGTTGTTGCGCAGCAGGGCGGCGTTGATCTGGCCGGCGCTGCGGGCCTGGAGATAGGCCTCTTTGAGCGCGCCTTCACGCGCCCATTCGCTGGCGGCGTGCAGCACGCCGAAGACGATCGCCACCGCCGCCAGGACCAGCAATGCCCAGGGCCAGGCCGGGCGGCGCCGGAGCGCGGCGACGCCAGGGTAAGGCTCCTCCGTGGAGGTCGCCTTTGGGGAGGGAGGACAGGTAGGCATGGGTTGTGCGGTTTTTCGCACATTTTATCCGTTTTCTGTGTGATATTTCGCCAATGTTTTCGGCGCGGCGCCATCGCTGCGGATGGAAATCACCATTGAATCAAGGGCTTGAACCCCAACGCCAGGGCCGGCATGGGTTGGCACGACATTTGCATCTACCGGGATAAGCCTGGCGGCATCGCGCACCGGGTGAAATCGGCCCGCGGAGATACGCAAGGCCCTAAAAGAGATAACGCCCCGACAACCACTGTGCATCGTCGCAGGGAACATGGGGCCCCTGGTGGGGACAAATCCCAATGATCGAAGTAGATCAAAGCGCGCCTGCGCGCAAGCTCAAGTTCTATCAAATTCTGTATGTGCAGGTGCTGTTCGCCATCGTGGTCGGCATCCTGTTGGGCTATTTCAAGCCCGACCTCGGCCAGGCGATGCAGCCGCTGGGCGATGGCTTCATCAAGCTGGTGAAGATGATCATCGCCCCGGTGATCTTCCTGACGGTAGCCACCGGCATCGCGGCCATGAGCGACCTGAAGAAGGTCGGGCGCGTGGCGGGCAAGGCCATGTTGTACTTCCTGGTGTTCTCGACGCTGGCCCTGATCGTGGGCATGGTGGTGAGCCATATCGTGCAGCCGGGCGCCGGCATGCACATCAATCCGGCCACGCTAGACCAGAAGGCGGTGTCGGGCTATGTCGCCAAGGCGCATGACTCGACCATCACGGGCTTCCTGCTGAACGTCATCCCCACCACCATCTTCAGTCCGTTCGTCGGCGGCGACATCCTGCAGGTGCTGTTCGTGGCGGTGCTGTTCGGCATCGCGCTGGCGCAGGTCGGCGAGCGCGGCAAGCCGGTGCTGGACTTCCTGACGGCGCTGGCCCAGCCGATTTTCAAGCTGGTCGCCATTCTGATGAAGGCCGCGCCCATCGGTGCCTTCGGCGCGATGGCCTTCACCATCGGCAAGTACGGCATCAAGTCGATCATCAACCTGGCGATGCTGGTGGGCACCTTCTACGCCACCTCGGTGCTGTTCGTGGTCGTGGTGCTGGGCCTGGTGGCGCGCTACAACGGCTTCTCGATCCTGAAGCTGGTGCGCTACATCCGCGAAGAGCTGCTGCTGGTGCTGGGCACGAGCTCGTCGGAGGCCGCGCTGCCGACGTTGATGCAGAAGATGGAACGCGCCGGCTGCTCGAAGTCGGTGGTCGGCCTGGTGGTGCCCACCGGTTATTCGTTCAACCTGGATGGCACCAACATCTACATGACGATGGCGGCGCTGTTCATTGCCCAGGCCTGCGACATTCCGCTGTCGCTGGGCGACCAGATCCTGTTGCTGCTGGTGGCGATGCTGAGCTCCAAGGGCGCCGCGGGCGTGACGGGCGCCGGATTCATCACCCTGGCCGCTACGCTGTCGGTGGTGCCGACGGTGCCGGTGGCCGGCATGGCGCTGATCCTGGGCGTGGACCGTTTCATGTCCGAATGCCGCGCGCTGACCAACCTGGTTGGCAACGCCACCGCCGCGGTCGTGGTGGCGCGTTGGGAAGGCGAGCTGGACAAGGACCAGCTGCATGCCGCGCTGGAAGGCGAGGCGCCGGCCGCGCAGCCGCAGGCAATGGCGCGGGTATCGACGTCGCAAAGCTGATCGCCGCCTGACCACGTCAAAAAGCCCCCGGGACCGCAAGGCACGGGGGCTTTTTTCATGGGATTGCGCGGAATCAGGGAATCGCGATGCCAGCGGTCCGCAACAGGTTGGCGGTCTCGAATAGCGGCAGGCCCATGACGCCGGTGTAGCTGCCGTCGATGCGCGCGATGAAAGTGCCCGCCAGGCCCTGGATGCCATAGGCGCCGGCTTTGCCGTAAGGCTCGCCGCTGTCGCAGTAGCGCGCGATTTCGTCGGGTTGCAAGGGGCGCATCTGCACCTGGGTGATCGAAACCGCTTCCAGCAGGCGATCGCCCGTCCATAGCGCGACGGCGGTGTGGACCTGGTGCGTCTGGCCCGACAACGCCTGCAGGATGCGGATGGCGTCGTCGCGGTCGGCGGGCTTGCCCAGCACCTGGCCGTCGAGGATGACGGTGGTGTCGGCGGCCAGCAGCGGCAAGACCGGCAGGGCTTGCGCGCGCAGCCAATCGCGGCCGCGTTCGGCCTTGTCGCGCGCGGTGCGCTGGACGTAGTCGGCGGCGCTTTCGCCGGGGTGCTGGGGTTCGTCTTCACCGGGCGGCGCCGGCACGCGCAGCACGTCGTGCGCGAGGCCGATCTGCGTCAGCAGTTCGCGCCGGCGCGGGCTGGCGGAGGCGAGGTACAGGCGTGCGGGAGAGGGAGCGTCAGTCATGGGAAGCGGCGCGCGCCAGGCCGGCGTCCGGCGTCCTGCCTCAGGCGCGATGGTAGGGATGGTTGGTCATGATGGCCCAGGCGCGGTAGAGCTGTTCGGCCAGCACCACGCGCACCATGGGGTGCGGCAGCGTCAGTGACGACAGGCGCAACTGGCCGCTGCACGAAGCCTTGAGCTCGGCATCCAGGCCGTCGGGGCCGCCGACCAGGAAGGCGACGTCCTGGCCGCCGGCGCGCCATTGCTCCAGCTTTTGCGACAACGCCATGGTGGTGAGGTCGCGGCCGCGTTCGTCCAGCGCCAGGCGTAGCGCACCGGCCGGCAGCGCGGCCTCGATGCGCTTGGCCTCGGCGGCCATCATCTGGGCCGGGGTCTTGCCGGTGGTGCGGGGTTCGGGCTTGATCTCGCGCAGTTCGAGCGCGCAGTCGGGCGGCAGGCGCTTGGCGTAGTCGTCCCAGGCGGTCTGCACCCAGTCTGGCATGCGCGTGCCCACGGCGGCGACGATCAGCTTCACGACGCGCTCTTAATCGTCGGTGCTGTCGTAGGCGCTGTCGCTGGCGATTGGCGCGACCCGGGTGGATTCCGGCAGCAGCTTGACGCGCACCGGCTTGCCGCCCCAGATCTCTTCCAGGTTGTAGTACTGGCGGATGGCGGGCTGCATGATGTGGACCACGACGTCGCCCAGGTCGACGACGACCCATTCGCCGGTGTCCTCGCCTTCGATCGTGATGCCGGAGAGGTCGAGCGCGCGGCCGCGGTCTGCCACGCTGGAGGCCAGCGCCCGCGTCTGGCGATTGGAGGTGGCGCTTGCAATCACGACGCGATCGAACAGGCTGGTCAGATGCGTGGTGTTGAAGACCTTGATGTCTTGCGCCTTGACGTCTTCGAGGGCGTCGATGACGGCGCGTTGGAGTTTCTGTATATCCATAGCTGCAAATATAACCCGCTGACGGACGGCGAGTGCCGGTTTCCGTGGCGCTGCGCGCCAGGGCGGGATGGGTTTATCGGTAAAGATGGTGCGCCGCAATATAGGCGGCGACGGGCGCGGCCAGCAGGCCGTCGGTCGATTCGCCCCGGGCCAGGCGCTCGCGGATCTGCGAGGCCGAGACCGGCATCGGGGCGAAAGGCAATTCTTCGAGCTGGCGTCCCTGGCCACGCAGCCAGTCGGCCAGTTCCGCCGGCGGCGCCAGCGGCGTGCCGGGGCGTGTGGCCACCGCCAGGTCGACCAGGCTGGCGATTTCGCGCCAGGACTGCCAGGTGCAGAAATTGGCCAACTGGTCGGCGCCCAGCAGCCAGACATAGCGGGCATCCGCGGGCAGGGCGCGCAGGGTGTCGATAGTGTAGGTGGCGCCGCCGCGTTCGAGTTCGATCGGGTTGACCGCCAAGCCATCGTGGCCGGCGATGGCCAGTTCCAGCATGGCGCGGCGCTGGTCCGCGGTGGCGTGCAAGGCGGCGCGCTGCCAGGGGTTGGCCGCCGGGATCAGTTGCACTTGCGCCAGGCCGAGCGCCCGCAGCGCGTTTTCGGCCAGCGCGACATGCGCGACGTGGACGGGGTCGAAACTGCCGCCCAGAAGACCGATGCGCTTCACACCCAGTCCCGCGGCGTCAGGTAGGCAGCCAGCTCGGCCTCGGGCGTGCCCGCCTCCGGCTGCCAGTCGTAGCGCCATTGCGCCAGCGGCGGCATGGACAGCAGGATCGACTCGGTGCGGCCGCCGGACTGCAGGCCGAACAGCGTGCCGCGGTCGAACACCAGGTTGAATTCGACGTAGCGGCCGCGGCGGTAGGCCTGGAAGTCGCGTTCGCGTTCGCCGTAGGGCGTGTGGCGGCGACGTTCGACGATCGGCAGGTAGCTGTCGAGGAAGGCGTCGCCGACCGAGCGCGTCAGGGCGAACGAGGCGTCGAAGCCGGGAGCGTTCAGGTCATCGAAGAAAATGCCGCCGATGCCCCGGGTTTCGTTGCGGTGCTTGAGGAAGAAATACTCGTCGCACCAGCGCTTGTAGCGCGGGTAGTAGTCGGCGCCATGCCCGGCCAGGGCGTCGCGGCACACGGTGTGGAAGTGGCGCGCGTCTTCCTCGAAAGGGTAGTAAGGCGTCAGGTCGATGCCGCCGCCGAACCAGAACACGTCGGCCTCGTCATGGCCGGGACGGGCGGCCGCGACGAACATGCGCACGTTCATGTGCGTGGTGGGTACGTACGGGTTGCGCGGGTGCAGCACCATCGACACGCCCATGGCTTCCCAGGAGCGGCCGGCCAGCTCGGGCCGGTGCGCGCTGGCCGACGGCGGCAGCTTCGAACCCTGGACGTGGCTGAACAGCACGCCGGCGCGCTCGAACAACTGGCCGCCTTCGAGCAGGCGCGACAGGCCGCCGCCGCCTTCGGGCCGGACCCATTCGTCGCTGCGGAAGGGACCGCCTTCGGCGGCCTCCAGCGCGGCGACGATGCGGGACTGCAGGCCGGTGAGGTAGCCGCGGACGTCGGCGACGGGCAAGGCGTTCATCGGCGCTTCCGGTTACGCGTTGGACTTGGGCTTCTGCTGCGACGGCTTGAGCGCGCGCCAGCCGATGTCGCTGCGGTACTGGCGGCCGTCGAAGTGGATGCCGTCGATGGCTTCGTACACGCGGTCGCGCGCCATCTTGACCGAGTCGCCCAGCGCCGTGACGCACAGCACGCGGCCGCCGGTGGTCTGGGTTTCGTCGCCTTCCAGGCGGGTGGCCGCGTGGAACACCATGCAGTCGTCGGCGTCGGCGGGCAGGCCGCGGATGACGTCGCCGGTGCGCGGGGTGTTGGGATAGTTGTGCGAGGCCAGCACCACGCCCAGGGCGGTGCGGCGGTCCCAGGTGATGTCGGCCTGGTCCAGCGTACCCTCGACGGCGTGCTCGAGCGCGTCCAGCAGGTCGCTCTTGACGCGCATCATGATCGGCTGGGTTTCCGGGTCGCCCATGCGGCAGTTGAATTCCAGCGTCTTGATGTCGCGGTCGGGATCATCGCCGGGGGCGATCATCAGGCCGGCGTACAGGAAGCCGGTGTAGGGGATGCCGTCGCGCGTCATGCCCTGCACGGTCGGCAGGATGATTTCGCGCATGATGCGGTGGTGCAACTCGGGCGTGACGATCGGGGCGGGCGAGTAGGCGCCCATGCCGCCGGTGTTCGGGCCCTGGTCGCCGTCCTGCAGGCGCTTGTGGTCCTGGCTGGTGGCCAGCGCCAGCACGTTGCGGCCGTCGCACATGACGATGAAGCTGGCTTCCTCGCCGACCAGGCATTCCTCGATGACGACGCGCGCGCCGGCTTCGCCCATGGAGCCGTCGCCCAGCATGGCGTCGACGGCGGCGTGGGCCTCCTCGAGCGTGGCGGCGACCACCACGCCCTTGCCGGCGGCCAGGCCGTCGGCCTTGATCACGATGGGGGCGCCTTCCTGGTCGATGTAGGCATGCGCCTGGGCCGGGTCGGTGAAGGTGGCATAGCGCGCGGTCGGGATATTGTGCCTGACCATGAAGGCCTTGGCGTAGTCCTTGGAGCTTTCCAGCTGCGCGGCGGCCTTGGTCGGGCCGAAGATCTTCAGGCCGCGGGCGCGGAAGACGTCGACCACGCCGGCGGCCAGCGGCGCCTCGGGGCCGACGACCGTCAGGGCGATGCCTTCGCGCTGGACGAAATCGGCCAATTCCTCGGCATTGGTGAGCGGGATGTTTTCCATCTGCTCGGCCCGTTGCGTGCCGCCGTTGCCCGGCGCCACATACACCTTGTGTACGCGCGGGGAGCGGGCCAGTCGCCAGGCGAGGGCATGTTCGCGGCCGCCCGAGCCAATTACCAGGAGTTTCATTGTTGCGTGATTCTTAAGGTTGCCAGTCGAGTGTCGTCAGACACCTGCCCGAGAGATAGGCCACGGATCCGGGCGGGCCCGGATCCGGTGACAGCGTGGCGCGAGGAGGCGAGGCCTGCCGCGCGCCGGGTAATGGAAAAACCGCGCGGAAAACCGCGTGGAAATTACTGCGCTTCGTCGAAAACGACCGTGGTATAGACTTCCTGCACGTCGTCCAGGCCTTCCAGGGCGTCGAGCAGCTTCTGCATCTTGATGGCGTCTTCGCCGGCCAGTTCGGTTTCGTTCAGGGCCTTCATGACGATGCCGTCGACCTCGGCCTTCAGGCCGGCGTCGTCGAACGCCTTGCGCACGGCGGCGTAGTCGGCCGGGGCGCAGATGACTTCGATCACGCCTTCCTCGTCGGTGGCGACGTCTTCGGCGCCCGCCTCGAGGGCGGCTTCCATGACCTTGTCTTCCGGCGTGCCGGGGGCGAACACGAATTGGCCGCAGTGCTTGAACATGAAGGCGACCGAGCCTTCCTGGCCCAGGTTGCCGCCGTTCTTGGCGAAGGCGTGGCGCACTTCGGCCACGGTGCGGGTGCGGTTGTCGGTCATGCAGTCGACGATGACCGCCGCGCCGCCGATGCCGTAGCCTTCGTAGCGCACTTCCTCGTACGCTTCGCCGTCCGCGCCGCCCGCGCCGCGCTGGATGGCGCGCTGGATGTTGTCCTTGGGCATGTTGGCGTCGGTGGCCTTGTCCCAGGCCATGCGCAAGCGCGGGTTGCTGTCCGGGTCGGGGCCGCCGGCGCGCGCCGCCACGGTGATTTCACGAATGATCTTGGTCCAGAGCTTTCCGCGTTTGGCGTCTTGGCGGCCTTTGCGGTGCTGAATATTGGCCCATTTGCTGTGTCCGGCCATGGCTTCCCAGGATAAATTGTCTGCAAAAACGGCATTTTACCGTGCCGGCGGCCGACGCGCCCGGGAGTGCGCCGCCTGTGTCCATATTGCCACGCGCACAACCGCCATCGCAGGCTCTACACTTGGGCATCTGAGTCATTCCGGTCCGGAGAGCAGTCCATGCCCAATCCCATCGTCATCGCCAAGAACGCGCAGACCGAATTGGCCCTCTTGCCCGCCCTGGCCAACCGCCACGGCTGCATCACTGGCGCCACCGGCACCGGCAAGACCGTCACCCTGCAGGTGCTGGCCGAATCCTTCTCCCGCATCGGCACGCCGGTCTTCATGGCCGACGTCAAGGGCGACCTGACCGGCATTTCGCAGGCCGGGACGGCCAGTCCCAAGCTGCAGGAGCGGCTCAAGAACCTGGGCCTGGATGAGCCGGCCTGGGGCGCCAGCCCGGTCGCGCTGTGGGACGTGTTCGGCGAGCAGGGCACGCCGGTGCGAGCCACCATCACTGACATGGGGCCGCTGCTGCTGGCGCGCATCCTGGAGCTGAACGATACCCAGGAAGGGGTGCTGACCCTGGTTTTCAAGGTGGCCGACGACGAGGGCCAGTTGCTGCTGGATCTGAAAGACCTGCGCGCGATGCTGCAGAACGTCGCCGACCGCGCCGCCGAGCTCAAGACCCGCTATGGCAACGTGTCCGCCGCCAGCGTCGGCGCGATCCAGCGCGGCCTGTTGGCGCTGGAGTCGCAGGGCGCGGAGAAATTCTTCGGTGAGCCGATGCTGGACGTGGCCGACCTGATGCGCACCGACGCCCAGGGCCGTGGCATCGTCAACGTGCTGGCCGCCGACAAGCTGATGCAGGCCCCCCGGCTGTACGCGATCTTCCTGCTGTGGCTGCTGGCCGACCTGTACGAGAAGCTGCCCGAGGTGGGGGATCCGGACCAGCCCAAGCTGGTGTTCTTCTTCGACGAGGCGCATCTGCTGTTCAACGACGCGCCGCCGGCGCTGCTGAACAAGATCGAGCAGGTGGTGCGCCTGGTGCGTTCCAAGGGCGTGGGCGTGTATTTCGTCACGCAGAATCCGCTGGATATTCCGGACACGGTGCTGGGGCAACTGGGCAACCGGGTGCAGCACGCGCTGCGGGCCTTCACGCCGCGCGACCAGAAGGCCGTCAAGACCGCGGCCCAGACCATGCGGCCCAATCCGGGGCTGGACATCGAAGCCGCCATCACCGAACTGGGCGTGGGCGAGGCGCTGGTGTCGCTGCTGGACGCCAAGGGGCGACCGATGCCGACCGAACGCGCCTGGATCGTGCCGCCAGCGAGCCGTATCGGCCCGGCCACCGACGCGGAGCGCCAGTCCTTGCGCCAGGGCAGCCCCATGTCGGCCAAATATGACAAGGCCATCGACCGCGAATCCGCCTACGAGGTGCTGGCCGGACGCGCCGCGGCGCCGGCCGATCAGGCCCCCGGAAGGGCCGCGCCGACGCCGACGGCGGGGGGCGCGCCGGCCGGGGCGCAGGGCGGGGGGCTCATGGACAGCCTGAATGACGTGCTGTTCGGCTCGACCGGGCCACGCGGCGGCAAGCGCGACGGCGTGGTGCAGACCTTCGCCAAAAGCACGGCCCGGTCGATCGCGACGCAACTGGCGCGCGGTATTCTCGGATCGCTGCTGGGATCCAAATCCCGCCGTTGAACGCTGTATTCCATTTTTAGGACAAATGCGGCCTCCCGCGTCTTGTAACGCGGGGTATTGTCTTGTTTGTAACCGGGGGTGTTGCGCCAGTACTATTTATGCCTATGATTCTGGGCTGTATAACCCGGAAACCCAAAGGAAAAAGTGGTGGCGAAACACAAGATTGCAGTGCTTCCCGGCGATGGCATCGGCAAGGAGGTCGTGCCCGAAGGTCTGAAGGTGCTTGATGCCGTGGCGAAGCGCTTCGGCATCGACTTCCAGTGGGATCATTTCGACTGGAGCTGCGACTATTACGCCAAGCACGGCAAAATGATGCCGGACGACTGGCAGCAGCAGATCGGCCAGCACGAAGCGATTTTCTTCGGCGCCATCGGGTGGCCCGCCACCGTGCCCGACCACGAAGCCCTGTGGGGCTCGCTTTTCAAGTTTCGCCGCGAATTCGATCAGTACATCAATCTGCGGCCGGTTCGCCTGATGCCTGGCGTGCCGTCCCCGCTGGCGGGCCGCAAGCCTGGCGAAATCGATTTTTTCATCGTGCGGGAAAATACCGAAGGCGAGTATTCCAATAGTGGCGGCATTCTGTTCGGGGGCACCGAGCGCGAAGTCGTCATCCAGGAAAGCGTCTTCACCCGCGTCGGCGCCGACCGTGTATTGAAATTCGCTTTCGAGCTGGCCCGCAAGCGTGGCAAGCACCTGACGGCGGCAACCAAGTCCAACGGTATTTCCATTTCGATGCCGTGGTGGGATCAACGGGTCGCCGCCATGGCCGGGAACTATCCGGATGTGCGCTGGGACAAATATCACATCGATATTCTCTGCGCGCATTTCGTGCAGCATCCTGACTGGTTCGATGTGGTCGTGGCCTCCAACCTCTTCGGTGACATCCTGTCCGACCTCGGCCCCGCCTGCACGGGGACGATCGGCATCGCGCCGTCGGCCAACCTGAATCCCGAGCGCAAGTTCCCATCCCTGTTCGAGCCCGTGCATGGTTCCGCGCCCGACATCTACGGCAAAGGCATCGCCAATCCGATCGGCCAGATCTGGAGCGGGGCGCTGATGCTCGATTTCCTGGGCTATCCCGAGGCTTCGGCGGCCGTGGTCCGTGCCATCGAAACGGTGCTGGCCGAGGGGCCGCGCACGCGCGACATGCAGGGCAACGCTTCGACCGTCGAAGTAGGCGATGCCATCGCGTCGCTGATCGCGGCGGCCTAGCAATGCAGACGCAGGGGGCCGAAAACATGGTCGACTCCATCGCCTCTTCCCCGCCGACGCCGGTGGGAGGAAGCCGTGCCGACCGGTTTGCCCGCAAGCTTTTCCGCATGCTGCGGTCGCGCACGCAGCGGCATAATCAGCATCTTTGGCCGTTCGTGCGGATCTGGCGCAACCCCGCCGGCGTGATCTGCGGTTTCCGCGCCTTTGGCCGCACCGTGCCCATCACGCCGTTGGAACAGGGATACGATCCCGATGACCGCGAGGTGCACCTGATCCTGAGCGGGCCGTCGATCGCCGAGATTCCGTACGACCGCCTGGACATGGGCGCGGCGATGGGCGTGAACGGCTCGATCGCCCTGTTGCACAAGTTCAAGGTGCCGTTCAAGTACTACTGCATCATCGACCAGAACTTCGTGCGCGATCGCATCGACCTGGTGCGGGAGATCGTCGCTTGCGATCTGACGCTGTACGTGTTGCCCGAGGTGCTGCGCTACATCATGCAGGGGATCCCGCAGGAACTGATCCGCTGCCGTATCTGCATCGTCGAACTGATTTCCGAGCGGGCCTACCAGCGCAGCGCCGCGCCCGCCGTGCTCAAGCGCATGGCGGCCGCGTCGCCCGACCTGCAACTGCTGGACGCCAAGCAGGGCCTGGGCTACAGCTTCGATGCGTCGCTCGGGGTGTTCGATGCCGATACGGTGGCCTATGTCGCGCTGCAGGTGCTGATCTCCGGCGGCGCGCGCAAGGTCTACCTGCACGGGCTCGACCTGACGTTGCAGCACGGCATGCGGTTCTACGACGAGGGCCAGACGCCGCAGACCAGCCGGCTGGCGCGTAATTTCGCCCGCCTGATCGAACCCTCGTTCCGCTTCGCCGCGCCGCAGTGGCGCAGCCGCGGCGTGTCGGTGATCAACCTGTCGCCGGTGAGCGCCTTGCCGCCCGAGGTCATCGAGCGGCAGGACTGGCACACGTTGTTGAAGGAATGAAAAATGCCCGGCGGATCGCCGGGCATTTTTGTTTTAGGGGCGTCTCCTTAGTGGGCGCCGGCTGCCGCTTCCGCGGCGCCGCCACCGCCGCCCGCCTTGGCCGAGCGCGGCCGCGCGAACCAGACCAGCCCGGTCAGCAGCAGGAAGATGACCGCCGAGGCGTAGAACACATCCACCGCCGACATGGTGAATGCCTGGGCGTTGATCAGCCTGTCGACCGTGCTCAGCGCCTGCTGGTGCGACATGCCGACGCCGTTTTGCAGTGCGTTCAAGGTCTGCTCGAAGGCCTGCTGGCCCGGCTTGGCGACCTCGGTCAGCTGGGCATGGTGCAGGGTGGCGCGGTTTTCCCACAGCGTGGTCGCGATCGAGGTGCCGAAGGCACCGGCGGTCAACCGCAGGAAGTTCGACAGGCCCGAAGCGGCCGGTATGCGCCAGGGCTCGATGCTGGACAGGGTGATCGAGGTCAGCGGCACGAAGAACGCCGCCATGGCCGCACCCTGGATGATCGTCGGGATCATCAACGTGCGCACGTCGGTCTGGGTGTTGAAGCCCGAACGCATGAAGCACACCAGCGCGAAGATCAGGAATGCCACCGTTACGATCTGGCGCGGATCACGGGTGGCCAGCATCTTGCCCACCATCGGCGTGAGCAGGATGGCCAGCAGGCCCACCGGCGCGGTCACCAGGCCGGCATAGGTGGCCGTGTAGCCCATGTAGCTTTGCAGCCACAAGGGCAGCAGCACCACATTGCCGAAGAACACGCCGTAGGCCACCGCCAGCGTCAGCGCGCCGACCGTGAAGTTGCGGATCTTGAACAGGCGCAGGTCGACCACCGGATGCGCGTCGGTCAGTTCCCAGATCAGGAAGAAGACGAAGGCGACGAAGGCGATGGCCGCCAGGGCGATGATGGTGGGGCTGGCGAACCAGTCCAGTTCCTTGCCCTTGTCGAGCATGATCTGCAGCGAGCCGACCCACACCACCAGCAGCACCAGGCCGAGCTTGTCGATCGGCAGCTTGCGGGTCAGCGATTCGCGGTTGCCGTAGATGCGCCAGCTGATCCACGCCGCCAGCAGGCCCACCGGCACGTTGATGTAGAAGATCCAGGGCCAGGTGTAGTTGTCGGAGATCCAGCCGCCCAGCAGGGGGCCGGCCACGGGCGCCACCAGTGTCGTCATGGACCAGACCGCCAGCGCCATGCCCGCCTTGGACTTGGGGAAGCTGGCCAGCATCAGGGTCTGCGACAGCGGGATCATGGGCCCGGCCACCGCGCCTTGCAGCACGCGGAATGCGATCAGGGCTTCCAGCGACGGCGAGAAACCGCACAGCCACGAGGCCAGCACGAACAGCAGGGTGGAGATCAGGAAAAGCCGCACCTGGCCGAACCGCTGCGTCAGCCAGCCGGTCAACGGCACGGTGATGGCATTGGCCACGGCGAACGAGGTGATGACCCAGGTGCCCTGGCTGGAGCTGACACCCAGGTCGCCGGAAATCGTGGGAATGGACACGTTCGCGATCGAGGTGTCCAGCACGTTCATGAACACCGCCGTGGACAGCGCGATCGACCCGATGATGCGGGTAGCGCCCTCCAGCGGCGGATAGGTTCCCGGCGGAAGTACGGTGGGTTCGGCGGGGGCGCCGCCGGCCGCGGGCTGCGCGGTGGTGCTCATGGGAACGCTCCCTTACTTGGCGCCGCGCGCCAAGCCCTCTTTGGTCGCGGGCGTTGCGGCCGCCTGCGGGGTGAATTCGTCGGAGGCGAGGTTGGCCTGGATGATCTTCTCGATCGTGGCGTCGATCTCGTCATGGGCAGGTTCGAAGGCGCGCGTCGACCAGGCCGGTTCCTTGCGGGCGGCCGCGGTCAGCGCTTCGCCGTCCTGCTTGCCGACGTCGACTTCCACGTCCATCGACAGGCCCACGCGCAGCGGGTGCGTCTTCAGGTCCTCGGGATCGAGCTTGATGCGCACGGGCACGCGCTGCACCACCTTGATCCAGTTGCCGGTGGCGTTCTGGGCCGGCAGCAGGGCGAAGGCGGCGCCGGTGCCGGCATCCAGGCCCTCGACGGTGCCGTGGTAGGTGATCGAGCTGCCGTACAGGTCGGCGGTCATCTTGACCGGTTGGCCGACGCGCATCTTGCGCAGCTGGCCTTCCTTGAAGTTGGCTTCGACCCAGACCTGGTCCAGCGGCACCACGGTCATGAGCGCGGCGCCGGGCGCCACCCGCTGGCCAACCTGGACGCTGCGGCGGGCGATGACGCCGCCGACGGGCGCCGGCAGCACCGTGCGCGATTGCGCCAGCCAGGCGTTGCGCAGACCGGCCACGGCCTGGCGCACGTCGGGGTGGTCGGCCACCGTGGTGCCTTGGGTCAGGGCCTGGTTGGTCGCCAGCTTGGCGCGCGAGGCGGCCAGCGCCGCGCGCGCCTGCGCCAGGCCGGACTGCGCGGTCTTGAGCGCCGCTTCGGCGTGCAGGATTTCCTCGCCGCTGACGCCGCCCGACTTGGCCAGTTGCTGGCGCCGGCTGACGTCGCTCTGGGCGCGCGTCAGTTCGGCCTGGGCACGTTGGATGTCGGCCTGGCGCAGGTCGACGTCCGCGGCCAGCGCGTCGTTCTGGACATAGTAGGTGCGGACCTGGCGCACGGTCTGCGCCAGCTTGGCCTCGGCCTGCTGCAGGGCGACCTGCGTGTCGGCGGGATCGATGCGCACCAGCGGCTGGCCGGCGGTGACGGTCTCGGTGTCGTCGGCCTCGATGGCCACCACGGTGCCGGGCACCTGCGGGGTGATCTGCACCAGGTTGCCGTGCACGTAGGCGTCGTCGGTGCTTTCGAAGTGGGCGCCGAACAGGACCCACCAGATGCCGTAGGCGATCGCGATGAGGATGAAAACGCCGGTGGCGATCAGCAGCAGGCGTTTGCGGGCGGGATTGGTCGTGGGAGTGGCTGCGTTCATGACGTCTGAATCCGGAGCGTTCAATGAGTGGGGTTCGTGGCGGGCGCGGGCTGCTGCGCGGGGGCGGGGACGTAGCCGCCGCCCAGTGCGTTGGCCAGGTTGGCGTCGAGCTGGTAGGCGCGGATGCGCAGGTCGGTGTCGAGGCGGGCCTGGGTCAGCACGCCGGTCTGCGCCACCAGCACGGTCAGGTAGTTGCCCATGCCGGCCTTGTAGCGGTTGACGGCCAGCTCGTAGGCGGCCTCGATGGCTTCGCGCGCCTGGCGCTGCTGCGCCCGTTCCTGCTCAAGCAGGCGCAGCCCGTCGAGCGCGTCGGCGACCTGATGCACGGCGTCCAGCACGGTCTGGTTGTAGTCGGACACGGCCAGGTCGGCGTCGGCGCGGCGGCTGGCCAGGTTGGCGTTCAGCTCGCCGCCGTGGAAGATCGGCAGGGTGACGGCGGGGCCGATGCCGGCGGTGCGGGCGGCGGCGCTGAGCAGGTTGCCCGTGCCGATCGCCTGGAAGCCGGCGAAGGCGACGAGGTTGATATTGGGATAGAACTCGGCGCGGGCGCTGTCGATCTGGTGGCGGGCGGCCTCGGCGCGCCAGCGCGCCGCGACCACGTCAGGGCGGTGGCCCAGTAATTCCAGCGGCACGCTGGCCGGCACGCCGCCGCCGGGGGCGGTCAGCGTGGTCGCCACCAGCGACTGGCCGCGCTGCGGACCGGCGCCGGCCAGCGCCGCGACCTGGTTGCGAAGCTGCGCCAACGTGGTTTCGGTCTGGGTCAGTTCGACCTGGCCGGCGGCCAGTGAGGATTCGGCCTGCTTCACCTCCACCTGGGTGTCCAGGCCGGCCGAATAGCGGCCGCGGGTGAGAGACAGGACTTCCTCGCGCTGGGCCAGCACGCGCTTGAGGACCTCGCGCTGGGCGAACGCGTCCTGCAGGTTGAGGTAGGCGCGCACGGTGGCGCTGGCCAATACGTTGCGCGCGGCCTGGGCGTCGGCTTCGGCGGCGGCCTGTTGCGACACCGCTGCCTTCAGGTGCGAACGGTTCTTGCCCCAGAAGTCGAGTTCATAGCTGAAGTCCAGCGCCAGGCGGTTGTCGCTGACCACCGATCCGCCCAACGGGGCCGGGTAGATGTAGTCGCTGGACAGGTGTTCGCGGTTCAGCGTGTAGTTGGCGTCCACGCGCGGCATCAGCGGCGCGCGGGCCGTGCTGACGGCGGCATTGGCCTTGGCCAGGCGCGCCTGCGCGGCGGTCATGGACGGGCTGTTGGCCAGCGCTTCGTCCATCAGCGTGTCGAGCTGGCTGTCGCCGTAGCGTTGCCACCATTTCGTCTCGGGCCAGGTCACGGCCTGGCTCGTCAATCCCAGCTTGGCTTCATTCAGGGCGGCCACCGGCTCGGGGCCGGGTTCCATCAGGGCGCAACCGCTCAAGGCCAGCACTAATGCGGTAGAAAGAAGGCGTTTCATCCTGACAATCTGCTGAAAGTAATTGATTAATCTGTATTTGCCTAGGCAAATATTACGTCAAATAAAGCCCCTTTTGCAGGGGCGGGTCGGCTTGGGTGGACGTCGTCAGCGCTCGGGCGCGGAGGCGGAACCGTTGGCGATCATGCGGCGCAGAAAGTGCATCAACTGCGTCACTTCGTCGGTGGAGAAACCACGCAGGTGGTGGTTCAGCACGTGGGCGATATTGGGCGGAATTTCGCGCGCCTTGGCCTCGCCGAGCTCCGTCAGCTCGATCTTCACGACGCGCCGGTCCTGCTGGCTGCGCGCCCGCCGCAGCAGGCCCTTGGCCTCGAGCCGGTCGAGCGTGCGGGTCATGGCGCCGGTGTCGACGCCGTTGAGCCGGGCCAGTTCGGCGGGCGTGTCGGCCCGGCCCAGGGAGACCATGGCGATGGGGCGCCATTGCATGGCGGTGAGATCGAGCGGCGCCATTTCCTGGTCCAGCATCCGGTTCAGGGAATTGGCGACGAGCTTGATCAGGTAGCCGGCGTTCTCTTCCATCATGCAGCGGGTGTCCCCGCGATAATGAATCGGATTTTCGGAAGAATCAGGGCGTGACGAGGCATTCATGGCCGAGATTTTACTGCCTAGTCAGTAATTGTCAAGGCTGCTTTTGAGGGACGCTTTCCGAAGCCGATGACGGCGCCTTGCGCAACCCGGACCACACGATCGCGGCCACGATCAGCGCCGCGCCCGCCATCATCCGCACCGTGGACTGCTGGCTGAACAGGAGCCAGGCGAAGGCGATGGCGTAGACCGGCTCCAGCGCGATCACCAGGCCAGCACTGCGGGCGTTCAGGCGGGTCAGGCTGGAGACGAACAGGAAGTGCGACAGGCCGGTGCAGAACACGCCCAGCAGCGCCAGCCAGAACCAGTCCGTGGCGGGCAGGGCGGGCAGTTGGCCGACGGCGAACGGCAACATCACCAGCGCCACCACCAGGTTCTGCCAGCAGGCCACCTGCATCGGGTCCATGCCCGAGGCCGAGCGGCGGTTGCTCAGGGCCAGCAGGGCGAAGGTCAGGCCCGACAACAGGCCCCAGGCCAGGCCGATGGTGCCCTGGTCGGCCAGGTCGAACGACGGCGTGACCAGCACCAGCCCGGCCGTGACCAGGCCCAGCAGCAGCCATTCGGCCAGCCGTACCCGTTCGCGGAAGATCAGGCCTTCGAACAACGTGATGAACGCCGGGAAGCTGGCGAAGCCCAGGGTGGCGATGGCGATGCCTCCCACCTTGACCGAGATGAAGAAGGTGACCCAGTGGGCCGCCAGCAGCGCGCCCGCGATCACCAGCACGAACAGCTGGGCCGGCGTCAGGGCGCCGAGCAGGGGGCGGCGCCGCATGCGGGCGAACAGGCCCAGCGAGATGACGGCGAAGACCGCCCGGCCCAGCGTGATGACCGCCGCGCTGGCCTGGATCAGTTCACCGAAGACGCCGGTCAGGCCGAACAGGACGGCGGCGATATGGATATAGGCGAGGGCGCGGTGTCGGGTCATTCGCTGTGGGACGGCAAGGGTGGCGGTATGGCCGGGGGCGGGACAAGTGGCTAAAAAAGCGCGGCGCGCACGTGCAAATCGCGTTGCGCTGAATCTAAAATCATCGCATGAATCGTATTGCCAAGCTTTTGCCGGTCTCCCGTCCCTCCAGCCGCGCGGCCGGGTTCATCATGGCCGCGCTTGGCGCCATCCTGTTTTCGGCCAAGGCCATCGTCGTCAAGTTCACCTACCGCTACGGCATCGACGCGGTCACCCTCATCGCTTTCCGCATGTTGTTCGCCATGCCGTTTTTCGCGGCCGTGGCCTGGCACCAGTCGCGCCTCGCGGCGCGCGGCGAGATCGTCGTCATGACCTGGAAGGAACGGGTCCAGGTCTGCCTGCTGGGGCTGCTGGGCTACTACCTGTCCAGCTTCCTGGATTTCCTCGGGCTGCGCTATATCACCGCCAGCCTGGAACGACTGATCCTGTTCCTGTCGCCGTCGCTGGTGGTGCTGATTTCCGCGTTCTGGTTCAAGCGTCCGGTCGAGCGCCGCCAATGGCTGGCGATGACGTTGTCGTATGCCGGCGTCGTGCTGGTTTTTGCCCATGATTTGAGCTTCGGCGGCTCCGCCGAGGTGTTGTTAGGGTCTTTGTTCGTTTTCGGTTCGGCGCTCAGCTATTCTGTGTACCTGATTTGCTCCGGGGAACTGATCAAGCGCATCGGGCCGACCCGGCTGGTGGCGTACGCCATGCTGGTGTCGTGCGTGGCCTGCATCGTGCAGTTCTTCGTGATCCATCCCGCCTCCGTGCTGGTGCAGCCGCCAGGCGTGTACGGCTATTCGATCATCCACGCCACGCTGAACACCGTGGTGCCCGTCTTCATGCTGATGTGGGCGGTGGCGCTGATCGGCGCGCCGACCGCGTCGCTGCTGGGCATGCTGGGGCCGGTGTCGGTGTTGTTCCTGGCGTCGTGGTTCTTGCACGAGCCCGTCACGGTGTGGCAGATGGCCGGGACCGCGCTGGTCCTGGCCGGGGTGTTCGTATTGATGGGGGGCGGCGCCGCCAAGGCGCCGCCCGCCGCGCCGGGCGGCAGCGCGCCCGCGCGGTGACATCCGGTTTTCTCGCTTGAATCGCAACATTTCAATGAAAGGAGGCCAGCATGGCCAGCAATCTCGTCAAGGCAATCCGTATCGAGCAGCATGGCGGTCCCGAAGTCCTGAAACTGGTCGAGGTCGAAGTGCCGCCACCGGCCGCCAATGAGGTCACCATCGACCAGCACGCGGCCGGGCTGAACTTCATCGATATCTATTTCCGCACGGGCTTGTATCCCCATCCGCTGCCCCACGGCCTGGGCTTCGAGGGCGCGGGCGTGGTCAGCGCCGTGGGCGCCGACGTCAAGCACCTGAAGAAGGGCGACCGCGTGGCCTACGGCCAAAGCCCGATCGGCGCCTACGCCAAGGCCCGCAACGTGCCGGCCAACCAGGTCGTCAAGCTGCCCAAGGGCATCGGCTTCGACGAGGCGGCCGCCGTGATGCTCAAGGGCCTGACGGTGCAATACCTGTTCCGCCAGACCTACCGCCTGCAGGGCACCGAGACCATCTTGTTCCACGCGGCCGCGGGCGGCGTGGGCCTGATCGCCTGCCAATGGGCGCGCGCGCTGGGCGTGAAGCTGATCGGCACCGTCTCCAGCCCTGAAAAGGCCGAACTGGCCCGCGCCAACGGCGCCTGGGAAACCATCGACTATTCGCGCGAGAACGTCGCCGAGCGCGTGCTGGCGCTGACCGGCGGCAAGAAGGTGCCCGTGGTGTACGACGGCGTCGGCAAGGACACCTGGGAAACCTCGCTGGACTGCATCGAGCCGCGCGGCCTGATGGTCAGCTTCGGCAATGCCTCCGGTCCGGTGGCGGGCGTCAATCTGGGCATCCTGAACCAGAAGGGCAGCCTGTACGTGACGCGGCCGTCGCTGGGTGTGCACGTCAACACGCTGGAAAAGCTGCAGGCCGCCTCGGACGAGCTGTTCGATCTGGTCCTGAAGAAGAAGATCAAGGTCCGCATCGACCAGCGCTACAACCTGGAGCAGGCCGGCGAAGCCCAGACCGCGCTGGCCTCGCGCAAGACCACCGGCGCCACGGTGCTGATGCTGGATTGATCCGGCGCGTCCTGGACGCCACCGGCAAGGCGGGACGCGGCGAGCGTCCCGCTTTTTTTTGGCCCGTGCGCACCGGGACAAATCGCCATGCACGCGCGGACAAGCCAGCGCGCCGGGCCGTTGCTATGCTGGCCCGACCCTATCCGTTGGAGCCTTCCGCATGTCGTCCGTCCGCCCCACCGCCAGCGCTTCCGCCTCCGACCGCCCGGAATTGGCCGCCATCCGGCAGCACATGATCGTCGACGGCGAGCCGCTGCGCCAGGGGCAGGGCGATCCTATTGACGTGCACGACCCGGCCACCGGCGATGTCATCGCCACGCAGCTGGATGCGGGGCCCGCGCAGATCGACCTGGCAGTGCAGGCCGCGCGCCGCGCGTTCGCCAGCGGGCCATGGCGGGCCATGCTGCCGGCCGGGCGCGAACGCCTGCTGCTGAACCTGGCCGACCTGGTGGAACGCCACGGCGAGGAACTGGCGCGACTCGAGACCCTGAACAACGGCAAGCTGCTGGGCGTGTCCCAGGGGCTGGAGGTCGGCTCGGGCGCGCAATGGCTGCGCTACATGGCGGGCTGGGCGACCAAGCTGAGCGGCGACACGCTGTCGCTGTCGATTCCGTTCCCGCCCGGTGTCCAGTACAGCGCCTACACCCTGCCGCAGCCGGTGGGGGTGGTGGCGGCGATCATTCCGTGGAATTTCCCGCTGCTGATGGCGATCTGGAAGATCGCCCCGGCGCTGGCCGCCGGGTGCACGGTGGTGCTCAAGCCCGCCGAGGAAACGCCGCTGACCGCCCTGCGCCTGGCCGAACTGGTGCTGGAGGCGGGATTTCCCCCTGGCGTGGTCAACGTGGTGACAGGGCGTGGCGAGACCGCCGGCGCGGCACTGGTGGCGCATCCGGGCGTGGACAAGATCGCCTTCACCGGCTCGACCGAGGTCGGCAAGCTCATCGGCCGCGCCGCCATGGACGACATGAAGCGCGTGTCGCTGGAGCTGGGCGGCAAGTCGCCCGTGATTGTGCTGGATGACTGCGACCCCGATGTGGCCGCGCACGGGGCGGCCGCCGCCATCTTCTTCAACCAGGGGCAGGTCTGCACCGCCGGTTCACGGCTGTATGTGCAAAAGAGCCTGTACGCCAAGGTGGTGGAGCGGCTGGCCGACCTGGCCGCCGGCATGAAGCTGGGTTCCGGTTTTGCCCCGGATACGCAGGTGGGGCCGCTGGTGTCGGCGCGCCACCAGCAGCGCGTGATGGACTACATCGGCATCGGCCGCGCCGAGGGCGGCAAGGTGCTGGCGGGCGGCGCCGCGGGCGAGGGCGCCGGCTATTTCGTGCGGCCGACGGTGTTCGCCGACGTGGCGGCCGACGCCCGCATTGCCCGCGAGGAGATCTTCGGGCCGGTGGTGGTGGCCCAGTCCTTCGACACCCTGGACGACGCCGTGCGGCTGGCCAACGACAGCGTCTTCGGCCTGGGCGCCAGCCTCTGGAGCAACGACCTGACGCGGGTCCAGCGCCTGATCCCGCGCATCGACGCGGGCACGCTCTGGGTCAACACCCACAACATGCTGGACCCGAACATGCCGTTCGGGGGTTTCAAGCAGTCCGGTATCGGCCGTGAGCACGGCCGCGCCGTACTGGACATGTACCTGGAGAAGAAGTCCGTTTGTATCGCTTACTAGACTGACGGCCGCGCCAGACAAGCCGGGAAATACCGGCGCGCGCGGCCGCGCAACCAAGGGGAAGTGCATGGCAGGCAAGACCAATTGCCGGGCTGGGGCGCGCACAGCATTGCTGCTGGCGGGCCTGGCCCTGGCGCAGGCGGCATGGGCCGGAGACCCGAGCGCGCGCGACTGGATACCCGCGCCGGTGGGCACCAACATCATCGCCGGCTATCTGGCCGGGCTGCGCTCGTCGGGGCTGTATTCGGCGGGCAAGCGCATCGACGGCGCCTCGGTGGACGTGGACGCGCTGATCTACCGCCAGATGCATTACCGGGAGCTGTTCGGCAAGACCGTGCAGCTGGAGTTCATCGTGCCGATGTCGCGCACCACGATGGAACTGCCGGGCGCCCCGCGCGACCGCCAGACCGGCATCGGCGACGTGACGCTGGGGTCGGCCATCTGGCTCTACAACAACGAGCAGACCAAGACGTGGTTCGCCTGGGAGCCGTTCGTGGTGGTGCCGGTGGGCCGCTACGACGGTTCGCGCCCCGACACATCGCCGGGCAAGAACCGCTGGTCCACCATCCAGGACTTCTCGTTCGTCAAGGGCGTGGGCGAGTCCACCTTTCTCGAGGCCATCGGCGAAGTGGAGATCTACGGCCGCAACAGCGACTGGATGAGCCAGACGCTCAAGAAGGACCCGTCCTTTCGCTTCTTCGCGCTGGCCTCCACCAACATCACGGCCAACACCTACACCGGCATCCGCTACCGCTACGAGACCGGCGGCCGCGAGCGCGCGGCGGGCGAGACGGTGACCAGCCGCGCCCGCAACCACCAGCTGGCGCTGGAACTGACGCACCAGATCAACGACGCCAACCAGATCCAGATGCAGTACATCCACGACCTGAAGGTCGAGAACGGTCCGCGCATGCGGGGCGTGCAGATGCGCTACGTCTATGCCTTCTAGGAGCAACGCACATGACAGCAGGAGAGATCGAATGATTGCGCTTTGTGCCAACGGGAGGGCCGCCCGGGCCGGCAAATGGGCGCTGTGCGCGGCCCTGGCCGCGGCCGCCGGGCTTGCCCGCGCCGACCTGCCGGTCGAGGAGCTCAAGGGCGGCACCCGCCTGCCCCCCGCCACCCCGCACCGGCTGTACGTGATGGACGCGGTGTTCAACCACCTGGTCGACAGCCGCGTCAACATCTACGACGGCGACACCCTGAAATTCCTGGGGCTGGTGCCCTCGTCGTTCAACGGCCACATGACGGTGTCGGCGGACGGCAAGGACATCTACATCATGACCACCTATTACGAGCGCCTGAACCGCGGCAAACGCACCGACGTGGTCGAGGCCTGGGACGCCGAGACGTTGACGCCGAAATACGAGGTGCCGATTCCCGAGAAGCGTGCCCAGGCGCTGAATTACCGCAACTACCTGCAGCAGAGCTCGGATGGCGGCCTGCTGTTCGTACAGAACGCCACGCCGGCCTCGTCGGTGACGGTGGTCGATCTGAAGACGCGCAAGTTCGCCGACGAAGTGACCGCATCGGCGGGCTGCTGGAGCATCATCGTGCCGCCGTCGCGGCCGCGCAGCTTCGCCAGCATCTGCGGCGACGGCTCGTTCGTCACGGTCGACCTGGACGCCGCCGGCAAGCCCTCGGGCCAGCAGCGCAGCAAGCCCATGTTCGAGGTCGAGAAGGACCCGATCTTCACCCATACCGACCGGTTGGGCGACACCTTCTATTTCGTTTCGTACAACGGCAACGTCTACAGCGCCGATTTCAGCGGTGCCGAGGCGCGCTTCGGCGAGCGCTGGTCGCTGCTGGACGCCTCCGGCAAGGATCGCGGCTGGCGTCCCGGCGGCTACAACCTGCTGGCGGTGAATCGCGCCAGCAAGCGGCTGTATGTAGGCATGCATCCGAACGGCGCCGAGGGGTCGCACAAGACGCCGGCCGCCGAAATCTGGGTCTATGACCTGGCCACGCACAAGCGGCTGGCGCGCATTCCCGGCAAGAACGCGCTGTCGATGTCGGTATCGCAGGACGACAAGCCGCGCCTGTTCACCATCGACGGCGGCAACGTCAACATCTATGACGCGGCGCCAGCGGCGCCGGTGCTCAAGGGCACAATCCAGGGTGCCGGCGAGACGGCGCTGCAGGTCGAACCACAGCCGGGAGGCGCGCAATGACCGATCCCGTCCTGCTCTATGCCGCCAGCGCGGCGCTGGCCTGCGTGCTGCTGCTCGGCGCGCTGGAAAAGCTCAAGGACATGGCGGCGTTCAGCGCCGCCGTGCACGCCTACGACATTCTGCCCGCGGGGTTGGCCAGCCTTTTCTCCTGGGGCTATGTGCTGGCCGAGGCGCTGGCGGGCGCCTTGCTGCTGGCGCCGGGCCTGCGTGCGACGGGGGCCGGCCTGGCTTTGCTGGTGTTGGCGCTGGCCACGGCTGGCGTGGCCCTGAACCTGGCGCGAGGCCGCCGCGACATCGATTGCGGCTGCGGCGGCCCCGCCTTCCGGGGCGCGGCGGCGCGCGGCGCCGGCCTTTCCTGGTGGATGGTGCTGCGCAATGCCCTGCTGGCGTCGTGGACGCTGCCGGTGTTCGCCGCCTCGCAGGGCGCGTCACGCAGCCTCCAATGGACCGACGCCGCCTCGGTCTTCGGCCTGGCGATGAGCGCCGTGGCCCTGTATTTCACCGCCAACCACCTGCTGGCTTCGCACCTGAAGCTGCGTCACCTGCACATCTAGGAACAACGGAGCGACACGATATGGAAGCCTTGATCATTTCCAATTTTCTGCTGTGGGCGGTGGTGTTGTGCCTGCTGCTGGTCATCCTGGCGCTGTCGCGTCAGATCGGCGTGCTGTACGAGCGCGTGGCGCCGATGGGGGCGCTGACCATGGACAAGGGGCCGGCGGTGGGCGAGGCCGCGCCGCGCTTCGAACTGGCCGACCTGCTGGGCCGGCGCCTGACGATCGGCGAGCGCGGCCAGCACAGCCAACTGCTGTTCTTCCTGTCGCCGACCTGCCCGGTGTGCAAGAAGCTCTTGCCGATCCTCAAGTCGGTGGCCGGCACGGAAAGCGCGTGGTTGCGCATCGTCCTGGCCAGCGACGGCGAGATGCCGGAGCATCTGGCGTTCTACCGCCAGGCCGGGCTGGAGCGCTTTCCCTACCTGCTGTCGACCGAGCTGGGCATGAAGTTCCAGATCAGCAAGCTGCCGTACGCGGTGTTGATCGACGAGTCCGGCGTGATCCGCGCCAAGGGCCTGATCAATTCGCGCGAACAGTTGGAAAGCCTGTTCACGGCCAAGGAGCTGGGCGTGGCCTCGGTGCAGGAATTCCTGGCCGGTGGCGCGCTGGAAGAGACCCGCATTTCACGCAAGGAGAACGGCAATGCGCTGGTTGGATAAGCTTGGAGAGCGCGCCACGCGCTCCGTCGCCCACGCCACGTCGCGTCGCAGCGTGCTCAACCGCATTGGCCGTGTGCTGGTCGGCACCGCCTTC
The DNA here is from genome assembly GCF_002082135.1 of Achromobacter ruhlandii. NCBI lineage: Bacteria > Pseudomonadati > Pseudomonadota > Betaproteobacteria > Burkholderiales > Alcaligenaceae > Achromobacter > Achromobacter ruhlandii. Next base: position 4,173,843 of record NZ_CP017433.1, on the reverse strand, counting down.
CTGGTGCCGGTGCTGCCGGTGGCGCGCTCGGCGCCCGCCGCGGCCAAGAAGCCGCAGACCGACGAGACCGCCTGCGACTACTGGCGTTATTGCGCGGTGGATGGCTTCCTGTGCTCGTGCTGCGGCGGCAGCATGACCTCGTGCCCGCCCGGCACCTCGCCGTCGGCGGTGTCGTGGGTGGGGACCTGCCACAACCCGCTGGACGGCAAGGACTACCTCATCAGCTATAACGACTGCTGCGGCAAGACGGCCTGCGGCAAGTGCATGTGCGCCTCGGCCGAACGCGAGCGGCCGGGCTACCAGATGTTCCTGCACAACGACGTCAACTGGTGCATGTCGAATGAGTCGTCGATCTTCCACTGCACCACCTCGGTGATCGTGGGGTTGGCCAAGAAGAAGCCATGATGGACACGCCGGAACGGGGCGGCGGGCGAGGGCGGTGGCGCGGGGCCGCTGCCGGGCTGGCCTGCGCGGCGATCGGGGCGGCGGTCGTGGGGGCGGCAGCGCTCGCCGACGAAGCGGTGCCTGCGGCCGCGCAGGCCGCCGCGGGGCCGCTGGCAGCGGCGAATGGTGTGCCCGGCGCCGACACGCTGAGGCAGGCTGCGCGCGCGGACTACGTGCTGCAATGCGCCGGCTGCCACCGGGTCGACGGCCGCGGCAGCACGCCGCACGGCATTCCCGATTTCCGCAATTCGGTGGGCGCCTTCACGCACCTGCCGGCCGGACGCGAATACCTGGTCCGGGTCCCGGGCGCGGCCTACTCGCAGTTGAGCAATGCCGAGTTGGCCAATGTGCTGAACTGGCTGTTGCGCACGTTCAGCCCGGAGCAGTTGCCCACGGGCTTCCAGCCGTATACCGAAAGCGAGGTGGCCGCCGCCCGGCCGCACCGCTACGACGATGTGGTGCCGGTGCGCCACGGCCTGGCGCGCGAGCTGGCGGCGCTGGGATTTGCCTTGTCCGACTATTCGTATGGCAGCGCCCGCGCCCCCTGAGGCCGGGCGTCGCCTGGGGCCATGAACGGGCGATGGGGGACATCGCATCGCCGCGTAGGGGTTGTCACCGATACTCCGCGCCCGGGGCTCGGTGATAGAAAGAAGATCGCCACCTGTTCCATGCCGCGCGCCGGAGTCGCCATGTCACCCCCCCTCGTACGCAGCGCGCCCCAGCAGTTCCTGGATTGCGCCAGCTGGAAGGAAAACATCAGCAACACGTTCGTGCCGCTGGAAGTGTCGGCGGCCGATCCCAGTCACTTTCGCAGCAGCGTGGCGGTCGATGCGCTGGGGTGGATGCAGATCTGCGAGATGCGCACCGGCGCGCAGCGCGTGCGGCGCACCAAGACGCTGGCCGAACGCGCCGAGGCGTCCGGCTACAAGGTGACCTTGCAACTGGACGGCCGCAGCGAAATCCGCCAGGCCGCGCGCACCGCCCTGCTGATGCCGGGTGAGTGGGGCATCTACGACACCACCCGTCCTTATGAGGTCGATGTCGACGACAACGCGCATTTCCTGGTGATGCAGGTGCCGGGCAAGCAGTCCGAGGCCTGGCTGCCCGCCATGCGCAACGCGGTGGCGCGCAGCTTCAGCGCCCGCCACGGCTGCGGCCGCATGGCCATGGACCTGTTGCGGGTGGCCTTGAGCGAACACGCGCATCTGTCAGACAGCGCGGCGCGCGACGCCGCCAATGCGGTGATGCAGATGATGGGGCTGGACATCAGCGAGCGGGCCGGCGGGGGCGGACCCCAGGATCCCGCCGAACTGCGGCAGGCGCAGTTGCGCCGCGTGCAGCAGTACCTGATCGAGAACCTGCATGATCCCGAGCTGTCGCCGGCGACGGCGGCCGTGGCGTTGCGCGTGTCGCGGCGCTATCTGTACAACCTGTTCGCGCAGGCGGCCACCACGCCGGCCGATTTCATCCTGGGCGCGCGCCTGGAACGCTGCCGCGACATGCTGGCCGATACCGCGCAGACCGCGCGGCAGATCGGCGAGATTGCCTTCCGTCATGGATTCTCGGACGCGGCGCGCTTCAGTCACGCGTTCCGCAACCGCTATGGGGTGTCGCCATCGGAATACCGGCGCCAGGGACGCCAGCCGGACGATGAATCGGCCTGATGGCCGGGCCACGCGCGGTACGGGCCCGCGCGGGCCTTAAAGCTCTTCCGCGTTGATCAGGTCTTCCTTGCCGTAGAACTTCACGCCGATGTGGATGCGCTCGCGGCCCTGCGCGCGGCGGTGGCGGTTGGTGTCGCGCAGCGAGTAGACGCAGCCGCAGTATTCCTGCTGGTAGAAGTTCTCGCGCTTGCTGATCTCGATCATGCGCGACGAACCGCCGCCCTTGCGCCAGTTGTAGGTCCAGTAGATCAGATCGTCGTAGCGCGCGGCGGCGCGCTCGCCGCAGCCGTTGATCTGGTTCATGTCTTTCCAGCGCGAGATGCCGAGCGAACTGGTGATGGTGTCGAAGCCATGTTCATGGGCGTACAGCGCGGTGCGTTCGAAGCGCATGTCGAAGCACGCGGTGCAACGCTCGCCGCGTTCGGGGGCGTTTTCCATGCCCTTGACGCGCTCGAACCAGTTGTCCATGTCGTAGTCGGCGTCGATGAATTCGATGCCGTGCTGCTCGGCGAAGCGGATGTTCTCCTGCTTGCGGATTTCGTACTCTTTGACCGGATGGATGTTCGGGTTGTAGAAGTAGATCGCGTAGTCGATCCCGGAAGCCGTCATGGCTTCCATGACCTCGCCGGAACAGGGCGCGCAGCACGAGTGCATCAGCACCTTGCGGCGGCCGGCGGGCAGGTCGAGTTTGGGGCGCACGAATTCGGACATGGTGAAAAACCGGCGGTAAGGCGGAAAACTCCTTATTTTACGCTGAGTTGCCGCCCTGGCCAGTACGCCCGCCGGGAGGCGCCGGCAAGCGTCCCCCGTTTTTCAGCCCAACACCGCGTTCCACAGTTCCCGCACGGCGGCGCGCTCGGCCTGCAACTGGTCCGGCGCCACGCGCGCCTTTTCCACGCCCTGCATGCGCATCTGGTGCTGCACGCGCCGCAGCGTGCGGTAGGCGTCGCCGGCGCGGGTGGCCAATGACGGGTCGATCAGCCCGGCCTCGCCGGCCAGCCGCAGCAGGGTGATATTGCCCAGGTTGCGCACCAGCTGAGGGTGGGTGCCGGCATGGCTCAGCACCAGGTACTGCGTCACGAATTCGACGTCGACCATACCGCCGGCGTCGTGCTTCAGATCGAACTTGTCGGTGCTGTTCGGGTGTCCGGCGTTGATCTTCTCGCGCATCGCCAGCACTTCCTCGCGCAGCTTGGCGGTATCGCGCGGCATCACCAGGATGGCTTCGCGGATCCGCTCGAAACGCTGGCCGACCTCGCTGTCGCCCGAGGCGTAGCGGGCGCGGGTCAGGGCCTGGTGCTCCCAGGCCCAGGCGTGTTTCTGCTGGTATTGCTCGAAGGCCTCGACCGACACCGCCAGCAGGCCGGCGTCGCCATCGGGACGCAGGCGCAGGTCGACTTCGTACAGGCGTCCCGACGAGGTCATGGTGGACAGCCACGAGGTCATGCGGCGGCCTAGCTTGGCATAGACCTCGGCGGCGTCCTCGCGCGCATCGTCATACAGGAACACCAGGTCCAGGTCCGAGGCGTAGCCCAGTTCCTTGCCGCCCAGCTTGCCATAGGCGATGACGGCGAAGCGCGGCGTGGCGCCGGCGACCTTGTTCACCAGCGGCCAGGTGCGGCGGATGGTTTCCGTCAGCAGCAGGTCGGCCAGCGCCGACAGTTGGTCGGCGAGCTTTTCAACGGTCAGCTCGCCTTCCAGGTCCTGCGCCAGCAACTGGAAGCTGGCCTGGCGCTGTACGTCGCGCATCAGGTTCATCTGGCGCTCGATGTCGGGATCGCCATCGGGCAGGCGGCAGGCGTCGAGGTCGGCGGACAACTGGCGCGCGATCTGGGCGAAATCCAGCGGCTCGAACAGGGTGCGCCAGTCGATCAGGCTGTCCAGCAGCAGCGGGTGCTGCGTCAGGTACTGGGCCGCCCAGGGACTGGCGGCGACCATGCGCGCGACCCGCGCCAGGGTGTCCGGATATTCGGCCAGCAGGGCAAGGTAGGCGCTGCGCTGGGCGATCTTCTCGATCAGGTCGAACAGGCGCACCGCCGCGTCCAGCGGCGCACTGGTCTGGCGGGCCGCGCGCAGCGCGGCGGGCAGCAGCGTTTCCATGCGGCGCCGACTGCTTTCCGGCAGGCTGCGCACGCGATGGCTGCCCAGCAGCGTTTCTGTGCGGCGCAGCAGGTCATCGGCCTGTTCGCCGAAGGCTTGGCGGATCTGTTCGGCCAATTCGCATTGTTCGTCGACTTCGGCGTCGGCGGACGCGTCGCCGCCGGCATCGGCCGTGTCTTCCTTGTCCATGCCCACCATGCGGAACACGTTGCGGAAGGTGCGGGAGACGAACTGGCGATGGGCGGCCAGCGTGCTTTCGAAGTCCTGCGCGCTCATGCCCAGGGCCGCGGCCAGCCCCGCCCGCAGCGCGGGGTCGCCCGGCAGCAGGTGGGTCTGTTCGTCTTCGCGGTACTGCAGCGCGTGCTCGGTGCGGCGCAGGAAGCGGTAGGCCGCCTCCAGTTGCCTGGCATCGTCTTCGGACACCAGGCCGGCGACCTGTTCGGCGTGCAGCGCTTCCAGCAGGCCGCGCTTCTGCAGCGCCGGCATGCGGCCGCCGCGGATCAGTTGCGCCAGTTGCACCACGAATTCGATTTCGCGGATGCCGCCATCGCCCAGCTTGATGTTATTGGCGCTGTCGATGCCGTTGCGGGCGGTGGCGCGGCGTTGCCAATCCTGGCGGATGCGCTCGCGCAGGGCGCGCAGCGCGGCCAGCGCGTCGAAGTCGAAATACTTGCGGTAGACGAAGGGCACGCGCAGGCTTTCCAGCTGGCGCGCCTGCGCGTCGCTGTCGCTGCCCTCGAACGCCCGCGCCGGCATCAGGCGCGCCTTGAGCCAGGCGTAGCGTTCCCATTCGCGGCCCTGGCCGATCAGGTAGTGCTCCAGCGCGTCCAGGCTCCAGGCCAGCGGGCCGGCGTCGCCATCGGGGCGCAGGCGCAAGTCTGTGCGGAAGACCTGGCCGTTGGCGTCGACCTCGGACAGCACCGGCATCATGCGGCGGGTCAGGCGGCCGTAGAACTCGTGGTGGCTGATGCGGCGCGGGCCGTCGGTGTCGCCTTCCTCGCCATACAGCATGATCAGGTCGATGTCGGACGAGACATTCAGCTCGCCCCCGCCCAGCTTGCCCATGCCGACGATCAGCATTTCCTGCGGCAGGCCGGTGGCCGGGTCGCGCGGCACGCCATGCACCGCGGCCAACTCCGCGGCCACGCTGCGATAGGCGGCGGCGACCGCGGCGTCCGCCAGCGCCGTCATCGCGCCCACCACTTCCTCGAGCGGCGCCAGGCCGGCCAGGTCGCGCACGATCAGGGTGCTGAAGACGCGCTCGCGCAATTTGCGCAGCACCTGGCGGCACAGCTCCACCGGCAGGATGTCCGGCGCGCCGGCGCCGGCCAGCTCCGCCTGCCACTGCGCCAGCCGCTCACGTGTGACCGGTTGTTGCACGGCATCTGCCAGCCAGGCGGCGAGATCCGGGTGGGCATCGAGTCGGCGGCGCAGGTGGCCGGACCAGGCAAGGGCGGGGGCGAACAGGGGGGGCGTGGACATGGTGATCGGACGGAGACGAATGGGCGCGTTTCAGGTATAAGTGGGGACGATACCGCAAGACTATTCTCCTGCCCACCGATCCGTGTCTGTTTCAAAGAAAGTGCTCTGCTGCCTGTTCTGGGCGGTACTGACCGTGTACGGCGTCGTGGCCATCGGGCTCCTGGGCGTCCGCTATTGGGTCTTGCCGCGCGTGGATCAGTGGCGTCCCCAGATCGAAGCCTACGCCAGCCAGGCGCTGGGCGCGCGCGTCACGATCGGCGCGATCCAGGCCAATTGGCAAGGCCTCAATCCCAGGCTGGAACTGGCCTCGGTGCAGGTCTACGACGACCAGCCGCAACCGGTGCTGACGCTGCCCTCGGTCTCGGCGGTGCTCGCCTGGCGCAGCCTGCTGACGCTGTCGCCCAAGCTGGTGCGGCTGCGCGTGGAACAGCCGGAGCTGACCTTGCGGCGCGATGCCGACAATCGCCTCTGGGTGGCGGGGCAGGGCATCGACCTGAACGCCGGTGATCACCAATCCGACCTGAACCATCCCGCGCTGCGCTGGTTGACCGCGCAGCGCGAAGTGCTCATCCACGGCGCCCGCATCCGCTGGCAGGACGAACTGCGCCAGGCGCCCGAACTGGTGTTGAGCAATGTCGATTTCCTGGTGCGCAACGGCAGCCTGTCGCATCGCTTCGCTCTGCGCGCCGATGGCGATCCCGCCCTGGCCCGCAAGCTGGATCTGCGCGGCGAGTTCAATCGCAGCCTGTTCTCGGGCGATGCCGCCAGCCCCGCCAACTGGAGCGGCCAGATCTACGCTGCGCTGGACGACGCCGAGCCGCTGGCCTGGGCGCCCTGGATGCCGCCGCCGGACATCAAGGGGCGCGTCACCGCCCGCGCCTGGCTGCAACTGGATCACGGCAAGTTCACCACCCTGACGGCCGACGTGGCCGCGCGCGGGGTCGATTGGGCCGCGGCCGCCGACGGGCCGGCGGTGCGCGGCGGCTATGCGCAAGCGCGCATCGAAGGCACGCCGGGCGATTTCATCGACAGCGAGCGCGTGCCGCTGGCGCGCAGCGCGGGGGCGGCGAACCTGGCGGTCAATGGCCGCATCGAGCAATTGCGCGTGACCTTGCCGGGCATCTTCGAGCAGCCCGAACTGGCCGCCAACGAGGTCGTGCTGGATGCCGGCATCAAGGGCGTCGACGCCCGCGACTGGTTTCTCGACGTGAGCCAGCTGCGCGTCACCAATGACGATCTGGACGTGCGCCTGCAGGGCCAGTGGCGCAAGGAGGGCAAGAGCGCGGCCGGCAGCGTCGACATGCGCGGCACCCTGGTGCGCGGCGCCATGAACGCGATTCACCGCTATCTGCCGCTGGAGGTCAACGCCGACGCGCGTGAATGGCTGGCGACCGGCCTGCCGGCCGGCCAGATGGAATCGGCGGCCATCACCCTCAAGGGCGACCTGGACGAATTCCCGTTCGGCGCGGCGGGATCCACGGGCGAATTCGTCATCGCGGGCGCCTATACCGGCGCCCGGGTCGACTATGCGCCGGCACGCCGGGACCGCAAGGCCTGGCCGATGGTGCAGAACCTGTCGGGCAATTTCCGGGTCGACAAGGTCGGGCTGGTGCTCGACAGTCCGGGCGGCGGCGTGTTCCAGACCGGCCCCGACCAGACGGTGACCCTGGGCGCGGTGACCGCCAGTATCCCCGACATGGAGCACCAGGCCGAGTTGACGGTCGTCGGCGAGACCAGCGGCACGGTGCCGGCCTATCTGGCGCTGGTCGGCAGTTCGCCGCTCGGGCAACTGCTGGACGGCGCCCTGGACGAGGCGCGCGGCACCGGCAACTGGCGCATGCCGCTCAAGCTGAAGGTGCCGTTGATGAACACCGACGACACCCAGGTGGAGGGCAAGATCCAGTTCGCCGACAATACCTTCACTTTCATGCCGGAAATGCCCTTGCTCAGCCAGATGCACGGCGACCTGGATTTCTCGGAAAAGGGCGTACATACCAAGGAAATCCGCGCGCAGTTCCTGGGCGGGCCGGTCAAGATCAGCGGCAGCCTGACCCAGCCGAACGACGCCCTGCGCTTCGAGGGCGTGCTGGCGGGGGCGGGGCTCACGCAGATCAGCAACGTGCCGGCGATGGCGCGTTTCTCGGGCAGGACCGCCTACAAGGGCAAGGTCGGCTACCAGCGCGGTGGTTCGGTGGAACTGTCGCTGGACTCGGATCTGGCCGGCCTGGCGATCGACATGCCGGCGCCGGTGGGCAAGCCGGCGGCATCCAGCCGTCCGCTCAAGCTGCAATGGGGCGCCGCGCAGGATCGTGGCAACAAGGGGCGGCGCTGGCTGACCGCCAGCCTGGGCGACAACATCAATGCATTGTTCGAGCGTGACCCGGCCGATGCCGCGCCGTCCTATTTCGCGCGCGGGGCGCTGGGCATCGAGCGGCCCGCCAGCCTGCCCGATCGCGGCCTGAGCCTGAACGCCAGCCTGCCGCAGCTGGACATGGATGCCTGGGAAGCCGTGTCCGACGGCTTCAGCGCGCCAGCGGCCAAAGGACGCTCGGCGTCCCGGCCCCTGCTGCCGCCGGCCGAGCGCGTCAGCCTGGCGACCGGGATGCTGCGCACCAGTGGCTATACGCTGAACGCCCTGACCCTGTACGCCACCCGCCCGGCGCCAGCGCAGTGGCGCGTCGATATCGAGTCGCGCCAGGCCGCGGGCTCGCTGTCATGGCGCGAGGCCTCCGGCGCGATCGCCGGCCAGATTACGGCCCGCCTCAAGCACCTGGCGCTGGGGGGCGCCGATGACAGCAACGAGGCCGACAAGGCGCTGTCGTCCGGCAATGATCTGTCGGACATCCCCGCGATCGACCTGCAGGCCAAGGAATTCCGTCTCTATGGCAAGAATCTGGGCGAGCTGCAGCTGCTGGGTACCAATCTGGAGCGCGGCCGGCAGTGGCGCCTGGACAAACTATCGATCACCAATGACGCGGCCGCGCTGAACGCGACCGGCGCGTGGCGCCTGGAGGGGGCCGACCGGGGCCTGACGGTGGACGCCACCGCCAAGTTCGAAAACGTGGGCAGTTTCATGGATCGAATCGGCCTAGAGCACGTGGTGTCGGGAGGCTCCGGCGGCATCAAGGCCAAGGTGACCTGGCGCAACCTGCCCTGGACCCACAACATCGCCGACGTCATCGGCGATGCCGAGATCACCCTGGACAAGGGGCGCTTCATGCATGTGAATTCGCGTACGGCGCGCCTGCTGGAGCTGCTGTCACTGCAATCGTTGCAGCGCTTGGCGCGGCTCGACGTCAATCCGACCAACCTGCTGCGCGACGGCTTCCCGTTCGACACCGTGCGCGGGCAGGTCAAGCTGGCCGATGGCTCGCTCAGGACCGAGGGCTATAAGATCAACGGCCCGGTCGCCGCCATCGTGCTGGCCGGCGACGTCAACATCGTGCTGGAGCGCTGGAACCTGAAGGCAGTGGTGATTCCCAACCTGGATGCCAGCGGCGCGGCGATGGTCACGGCGCTGGCGGTCAACCCTCTGATCGGCCTGGGCGCGTTTGTCACGCAATGGCTGCTCAAGCAGCCCCTGGCGCGCGCCATGACCATGGAATACGCGGTCACGGGTAGTTGGGACGATCCGCAGATCGACCCGATCGACGCCTCGGGCAAGCCTGCGCCCAAGCAGACGCCCAAGCCCCGCAGCCTGGAAGAGTTCATCGAGCACTGATCCGGCCGCGCCTCTTCCTGACATTGGGATACAGACCGTACAGACAGCAACGCATGCGGGCCATTAAGCTCCCGTCAGTCCTGATACTGCTTGGAGTCGACGCATGGCCAAGTCCCGCATCCGCCTGGCAACGGTGGTCGCATTGATGAGTGTTTCCGCCTGGGTCCAGGCCCAGGACCTGGTCCTGCCCACCATTCCCGAGGCGACGGATGCGATCGTTGATATGCTCGCGGGCACCGGCCTGTCGCGCCCGTCCGAGGTCAAACTGGGCACCTGTGTGGCCGCAGAGCAGGCCAGCCACCCGGGGCAGGTCGCCTGCACGGTGGCGGTGACGATGGGCGCCGCGGTCAACGAAAACCAGATGGACTTCTACAGGCAGGGCAAGACGTGGAAGGCCCAGCCCAGCATGTCCCAGGACAAGCTGCCGTTCCCCGATCCCAAGTTGCACTGAACGACGGCCGGGCGGCGGATCGGTTGCGGGCTGGCCGTGAGCGCCGCCGCGGATAGTGTGCGGGCCGACGGGCCCCTCTGGGTGGATTCAATGCGGGCCGGCTCGAAACGCCGCCCCTGAAAGCATTTGGCGAGGACCGCCGTGGGGCAATCCTCGCCAAATCGATGCGTGCGCCCGGCGCGCCGGGCGGCGACGGCTTACTTCTTCTTCATCATGTCGAAGAATTCGGCGTTGGTCTTGGTGGCGCGCATCTTGTCCAGGATGAATTCCATGGACTGGACTTCGTCCATGTCGTGGATGAACTTGCGCAGCACCCAGACCTTCTGCAGCAGGTCCGGCGCGATCAGCAGTTCTTCGCGGCGGGTGCCCGACTTGTTCAGGTTGATGGACGGATAGACGCGCTTTTCCGCCAGGCGACGTTCCAGGTGCACTTCGGAGTTGCCGGTGCCCTTGAATTCTTCGTAGATGACTTCGTCCATGCGGCTGCCGGTCTCGATCAGCGCGGTGCCCAGGATGGTCAGCGAACCGCCTTCCTCGAGGTTGCGCGCGGCGCCGAAGAAGCGCTTGGGACGTTGCAGGGCGTTGGCGTCGACACCGCCGGTCAGCACCTTGCCGGAAGCCGGCACCACGGTGTTGTAGGCGCGCGCCAGACGGGTGATCGAGTCCAGCAGGATCACCACGTCCTTCTTCATTTCGACCAGTCGCTTGGCCTTTTCGATGACCATTTCGGCGACCTGCACGTGGCGGGTGGCGGGCTCATCGAAGGTCGAGGCGACCACTTCGCCGCGCACGGTGCGCTGCATTTCGGTCACTTCCTCGGGGCGCTCGTCCACCAGCAGGACGATCATGACCGCGTCGGGGTAGTTGGTGGTGATGGCGTGCGCGATGTGCTGCATCATCACCGTCTTGCCGGACTTGGGGCTGGCGACGATCAGGCCGCGCTGGCCCTTGCCGATGGGGGCGAAGACGTCGAGGATACGGCCGGTGAGGTTCTCCTCGCTCTTGATGTCGCGTTCCAGGCGCAGCGGCTGGTTCGGATGCAGCGGCGTCAGGTTCTCGAACATGATGCGATGCTTGATCGCCTCGGGCGCCACGCCGTTGACCTTGTCCACCTTGACCAGCGCGAAGTAGCGTTCGCCATCCTTGGGCGTGCGCACTTCGCCTTCGATCGAGTCGCCGGTGTGCAGGTTGAAGCGGCGGATCTGGGACGGCGAGATGTAGATGTCGTCCGTGCTGGCCAGATACGAGGTCTCGGGCGAGCGCAGGAAACCGAAGCCGTCGGGCAGGACTTCCAGCACGCCGTCGCCAAAGATCTGCTCGCCCTGCTTGGCGCGCCGCTTCATGATGGCGAACATCAGCTCCTGCTTGCGCAGGCGGTTGGCGTTCTCGATTTCCAGGCCAGCGGCCATTTCCAGCAGCTGCGAGACATGCAGCGCCTTCAGTTCGTTGAGGTGCATCGCGGTGAGTGTTGGGGGAAAAGTAAAGGAGGGTTCTGGCGGCGCGCCACGGACGGGCTCGCGCGGTATTGAATGCGCGCCGCCCCCAGGGCGGCGCCTTCGTTCACAGCACGCAGTTTACAACGCGCCGTCCAGGAATGCGGTGAGTTGCGACTTCGACAGCGCGCCAACCTTGGTGGCGGCAGCCTGGCCGTCTTTAAAGAGCATGAGGGTGGGGATGCCACGGATGCCGTACTTGGTGGCGGTGCCCTGGTTCTCGTCCACGTTGAGCTTGGCGATCGTCAGGCGACCGGCGTATTCGGTGGCGACTTCTTCCAGGATCGGGGCGATCATCTTGCAGGGGCCGCACCAGGCAGCCCAGTAGTCCACCAGCACCGGCTGGCCGGACTTCAACACATCGGCATCGAAGCTCGCGTCACTGACGTTCTTGATTTGGTCGCTCATGATGGTGATTCTCGGGTTCGGCAGCAAAAGGCGAAAAGAGGGACGCCTTGCCGTTGTTCTTGTTTGTGGAATGGATTAAAGCATACCACTGTCAAAAACAACAGGCATACCACTGTTTATAACAACAGTATTCGCCGCTTTTGTGTAGGATATCGCGGCGCAGTTATCGCGACCCGGGGCATTGAACCCGGATCCGCTGGCTGTGTCTCTATCGTCATCCTACCGAATTCGGAGCTGGTCAGGTCGTGCGCATCCCACCCGGAGCCGCGCAGAATCTGGGCTTATCCGTAAAATGTCGGTTTTTTTCCACAGATGTTGGGGATAACTTGGCCACTCCACGTTACAACGAGGCGTCCATCCGCGTCCTGAAAGGGCTGGAGCCCGTGCGGCAGCGCCCGGGCATGTACACCCGCACCGAAAACCCCCTGCACATCGTGCAGGAAGTCATCGACAACGCCGCGGACGAGGCCTTGGCCGGCCACGGCAAGCAGATCCTGGTCACGCTGCACATCGACGGCAGCGTCTCCGTCGAGGACGACGGCCGCGGCATTCCCGTCGGCCTGCACCCCGAGGAAAACGCCCCCGTGGTCGAGCTGGTCTTCACCCGGCTGCACGCGGGCGGCAAGTTCGACAAGGCCGGCGGCGGCGCCTACGCCTTTTCCGGCGGCCTGCACGGCGTCGGCGTGTCCGTCACCAACGCCCTGGCCACCCGCCTCGAAGTGGTGGTCTGGCGCGACGGCGCCGTCAACCGCCTGGTGTTCAAGGGTGGCGACGTCGCCGAACCGCTGGCGCCCTACGACCAAGGCGGCCGCAAGAAATCCGGCACCCGCGTGCGGGTCTGGCCGGACGCCAAATATTTCGACAGCCCCAATATCCCGCTGGGCGAACTGACCCACCTGCTGCGCAGCAAGGCCGTGCTGCTGCCGGGCGTGAAGGTCTCGCTGGTCAACGAAAAGACCGGCGACACCAAGACCTGGCAGTACCAGGACGGCCTGCGCGGCTACCTGTCCGAGGCGCTGGCGGGCGCCGAACTGATGGTGCCGTTCTTCGAAGGCCAGCAATATGCCGGCGCCGACCACGAAACCTTCGCCGAAGGCGAGGGCGCCCAATGGGTGGTGGCCTGGACCGAAGATGGCAACGCGGTGCGCGAGTCGTACGTCAACCTGATCCCGACGCCGGCCGGCGGCACCCACGAGTCGGGCCTGCGCGAAGGCCTGTTCGGCGCCGTCAAGGGCTTTGCCGAGCTGCACAGCCTGCTGCCCAAGGGCGTGAAGCTGCTGCCCGAGGACGTGTTCGCCCGCGCCAGTTTCGTGCTGTCCGCCAAGGTGCTGGACCCGCAATTCCAGGGCCAGATCAAGGAACGCCTGAACAGCCGCGACGCCGTGCGCCTGGTGGGCGGGTTCGCCAAGAGCGCGCTCGACCTGTGGCTGCACAGCAATGTCGAATACGGCAAGAAGCTGGCCGAACTGGCCATCCGCCAGGCGCAGGCGCGCCAGCGTTCGGCGCAGAAGGTCGAAAAGCGCAAGAGTTCCGGCGTGGCGGTGCTGCCCGGCAAGCTGACCGACTGCGAATCCAGCGACGCCACCCGCACCGAGGTCTTCCTGGTCGAGGGCGACTCGGCCGGCGGCTCGGCCAAGATGGGCCGCGACAAGGAATTCCAGGCCATCCTGCCGCTGCGCGGCAAGGTGCTCAATTCCTGGGAGGTCGACCGCGACCGCCTGTTCGCCAACAACGAGATCCACGACATCTCCGTCGCCATCGGCGTCGATCCGCACGGCCCGGGCGATTCGCCCGACCTGTCGGGATTGCGCTACGGCCGCATCTGCATCCTGTCGGACGCCGACGTCGACGGCTCGCACATCCAGGTGCTGCTGCTGACGCTGTTCTACAAGCACTTTCCCAAGCTGGTCGAGGCCGGCCACGTCTACGTCGCCAAGCCGCCGCTGTTCCGCCTGGACGTGCCGGCGCAGGGCAAGCGCCCGGCGCGCAAGATCTACTGCCTGGACGAAGGCGAGCTGGAAGCCGCGCAGGACAAGCTGCGCAAGGAAGGCTCGCGCGAAAGCAGCTGGTCGGTCAGCCGCTTCAAGGGCCTGGGCGAAATGAACCCCGAGCAGCTGTGGGAAACCACCATGAATCCGGACACGCGCCGGCTGCTGCCGGTGGGCTATGGCGACCAGACCCCTGAAGACACCACCCGCATGTTCGACATGCTGATGGGCAAGGGCGAGTCCTCGCAACGCCGCGCCTGGATCGAAGAAAAGGGCAACCTGGCGGAGCTGGATATCTGATGACGCCGTCCGCGTCCCCGCCGCCGTCCGCCGCCATGGCGGTCGACCTGACCGCCGACGACTACGCCGAATTCGCGGCTTACGTGTACAAGCGGCCGGAACTGCGCCGCCGCCGCTACCTGTCGCACCTGCGTTTCGCGGTGTTGATGGTGGTGGTCCTGCTGGGCTACCTGGTCTGGCAGACCTGGGACGGGCACGGCCCCAACTGGGGCGCGCTGTTGCCGGTGTACGTCGAGGGGCTGGCGGTGGGCCTGGGCATCCTGGCGCTGCTGGCGCTGGCCTACGAGTTCGTGCTGCCGGGACTGGTGCGCATGAACACGCGCCGCATGCTGGCCAAGCGGCCCGACGGCTTGTTCCTGGGGCGCCACCAGCTGGTGTTCGGCGCCGACGGCATCGAGGACAGCATTGCCGACGCCTCGGGGCGCATCGACTGGGGCGACGTGCGGCGGGTCGAGGAAACGCCGCAGCATCTGTATGTCATCCTGGGGACGCTGCAAGGCGTGATCATTCCCAAGCGCGGGCAGGACGCCGCCACCCTGGACGCGGTGCGCGCCCAGTTGCGCGAGCACGTGGCCGATGCCCAGCTGCTGGGCGCCGCGCGTCCCCAATGACGCCGTTTCAATGAATTTGTCTACCTGAAACCATCATGACCGACAGCAATCAACAAGGTTTGTTCGACGCCGCGCCCGACGAGGGCGGCGATGCCGCCATCACCCTGGCGCGCTACGCCGAACAGGCCTATCTGGACTACGCAGTGTCCGTGGTGCGGGGCCGCGCCCTGCCGGACGTGGGTGACGGGCAGAAGCCCGTGCAGCGCCGCATCCTGTTCGCGATGCAGGCCATGGGACTGGGCGCGGGCGCCAAGCCCGTCAAGTCGGCCCGCGTCGTCGGCGACGTGCTGGGCAAGTACCACCCGCACGGCGACCAGGCCGCCTATGACGCCATGGTGCGCATGGCGCAGGACTTCTCCCTGCGCTATCCGCTCATCGACGGCCAGGGCAACTTCGGTTCGCGCGACGGCGACAACGCCGCCGCCATGCGCTACACCGAAGCGCGCCTGACGCCGATCGCCAAGCTGCTGCTGGACGAACTGGACGAAGGCACGGTCGATTTCGTGCCCAACTACGACGGCAGCCAGCAGGAGCCGCAGATGCTGCCGGCGCGCCTGCCGGTGATGCTGCTGAACGGCGCCTCAGGCATTGCGGTCGGCATGGCCACCGAGATCCCGCCGCACAACCTGCGCGAAGTGGCGCAGGCCTGCGTGGCGCTGATCAAGCAGCCGCAACTGCCGGACGCCGAGCTGTTCGGCATGATCCCCGGCCCGGACTTCGCCGGCGGCGGCCAGATCATCACGCCGGCCGCCGACATCGCGCAGATCTACGCCGGCGGGCGCGGCTCGCTCAAGGTGCGGGCGCGCTGGCAGTTCGAGGAAATGGCGCGCGGCCAGTGGCAATTGGTGGTCACCGAGCTGCCGCCGGGCACCTCGTGCCAGAAGGTGCTCGAAGAGATCGAGGAAATCACCAACCCCAAGGTCAAGAGCGGCAAGAAGAGCCTGACGCCGGAGCAGACGCAGGCCAAGGCCGTCATGCTGAACCTGCTGGACGCAGTGCGCGACGAATCCGGCAAGGACGCCGCCGTGCGCCTCGTGTTTGAACCCAAGACCTCGCGCGTCGACCGCGACGAGTTCGTCAACACGCTGCTGGCGCAGACCAGCATGGAAAGCAGCGCCTCGGTCAACCTGGTCTGCATCGGCACCGACGGTCGCCCGCGCCAGAAGGGCCTGCGCGACATCCTCACCGAATGGCTGGCGTTCCGCACCAACACCGTGATGCGCCGCACCCGCTTCCGCCTGGACAAGGTCATCGACCGTATCCACGTGCTGGAAGGCCGCATGGTGGTCTACCTGAATGTGGACGAGGTGATCCAGACCATCCGCGAATCGGACGAGCCGCGCGCGGCGCTGATGGAGCGCTTCAAGCTGTCCGAGCGCCAGGCCGAGGACATCCTCGAAATGCGCCTGCGTCAGCTGGCGCGGCTTGAAGGCTTCAAGATCGAGCAGGAGCTCGCGGACAAGCGCAAGGAACAGGTTGCGTTGCAGGAACTGCTGGACAATCCCAACGCGCTCAAGCGCCTGCTGGTCAAGGAAATCGAGGCCGACGCCAAGCAGTATGGCGACGATCGCCGCACCCTGATCGAGACCGCCGAACGCGCCGTGCTCGAGACCAAGGTGCTGGACGAGCCGGTTACGGTGATCGTGTCGCAGAAGGGCTGGCTGCGCGCCCGCCTGGGCCACGGCCACGACGCCTCGCAATTCGCCTTCAAGCAGGGCGACGATCTCTACGGCGCCTTCGAATGCCGCACCACCGACACGCTGATCGCCATGGGCGACAACGGCCGCGTCTATTCGGTGCCGGTGTCCGGCCTGCCGTCGGCGCGCGGCGACGGCCAGCCGGTCACCACCATGATCGACCTGGAAAGCGGCACCCGCATCGTCCACACCATCGCGGCGGCGGCCGACAGCCGCTGGTTGCTGGCCACGCGCGGCGGCTACGGCTTTGCCGCCAGGCTGTCGGATATGACCAGCCGCCAGCGCGCCGGCAAGCAGTTCATCACGCTGGAGGCGGGCGACGAACTGTTGCGTCCGGTGCCGCTGTTCGAGGGCGCCACGCAACTGGCCCTGCTGTCGCAGAAGGGCAAGTTCCTGGTGTTCGGGCTGGACGAGGTCAAATCGTTGTCCGGCGGCGGACGCGGCACCATCCTGATGGGGCTGGACGGCGCCGACAAGCTGGATCAGACCGTGCCGATCGGCGCGCTCGGCCTGCGCGCGGCGGGCATCTACCGCAACAAGCACACCGAAGACATCCTGGCGGGCGCGGCGCTGGCGGTGTACGTCGGCAAGCGCGCGCGCAAAGGGCGGGCGCTGGACGTGCGGCCCAAGCAGCCGCTGCTGTCGCCGGTATTGGGCTGATCGCGGTCCGGTTGGCGATGTCTCTCAACGGCGGACCCCGCAGGGTCCGCCGTTTTGTTTCCGGAACCGCGACTTGACGTTGTCCGGGAGCCCGATATTTAATAGATAGATCAATCAGTCTATTAATTGATCTCTGACGCAGCATGCGCAAAATCGACCCCGCCCGGCAGCAGGAGCGGCGCCGCCAGATCCTGGCCGCCGCCGCCGAGTGTTTCGCCGAAAACGGCTTCCATGCCACCTCGACCGCGCAGATCTGCGCGCGCGCGGGGATGAGTCCCGGCAACCTGTTCCATTACTACGCCAGCAAGGCCGAGATCATCGAGGCGCTGATCGCGTCCGACACCGACGCGTTGCGCGCACGCCGCCTGGCCGGCGCCGTCGCGGGCGATGCGCGCGCCGCGTTGATCGGCTGGATCGACGAGAACCTCGCGCAGTACCGCGATCCGGGTTTCGCGCGGTTGGGTATGGAGATCCTGGCCGAGGCAGTGCGCAACCCCCGTGTGCACACGTTGGTCATGGCCAACGAAGACGAGCGCAAGGCATCGCTGGCGGCGCTGCTGGCGGCGGTATGGCAGGACGCGCCGCCGGACGCCATGCCGCGCCCCGTGTCCGAAATGACCGACCTGCTGTTGCTGCTGCTGGACGGCATCTACAGCCGGTCGGTGGTGGACCCGCGGTTCGACGCGGCGGCCGGCGGGCGGCTGCTCGAGGCGGCATTGCAGGGTTGCCTGCCGCCGACGCCCGACACGGCGGGCGGGCGGTCATGACCGTCCCCCTGAACGCTCCTGTCAGCGCTGTTGCGGGCGCCGCCACGGCGGCCCCGCCGCGCCTTGCCCACGTCGACGCGCTGCGCGGCTTCGCGCTGTTCGGCATCCTGGTCGTCAACATTGGCGTGTTCGCCTCGCCGTTCTATGCCAACGGCATTACCGACCCCGCCTTCTCGCGGCCGTGGGACCTAGCGATGCGATGGCTGGTGGCATGGTTGTTCGAGACCAAGTTCTACCTGCTGTTTTCGTTCCTGTTCGGCTATAGCTTCACCTTGCAGATGAGCGCGGCCGAGCGTGGCGGCGCCGCCTTCGGGCCGCGCTTCCTGCGGCGCCTGCTCGGTCTGGCGTTGCTGGGACTGGCGCACGCCGTGCTGTTCTACCAGGGCGATATCCTGCTGACCTACGCGGCGTTGGGCGTGGTGCTGATGGCGTGCCGCCGCATGGATCCGGGGCGCGCCTTGCGCCGCGCGCTGTGGCTGATCGGGTTGGTGTCGCTGGCCTGGACGCTGCTGGGCGCGTTGAGCCTGCTCGATCCCGCCGGCACCGTCGAATTGAGCCGCGCCGCCAATGGGGTTGCGGTGGCCGATTCGCAGGCCGCCATCGAGGCCTATCGCGGCACCATCGGCAGCACTGTGGCCCGCCATTGGCATGAGCTGACCACCAGCATCTGGGGCGTCATCCTGCTGGTGCAGGGGCCTTTTGTCTTCGCCATGTTCCTGGTCGGCTACGCGCTGGGCCGGCGCCAGGCGCTGGCCGATCCGTGGCGCCAGCCGCGCGCGTTGTGGCTGTTGTGCGCGCTGGGGGCGTTGCCCGGGTTGGCCGGGTCCGCCGCCTATGCGACCACCGCCTTGCCGTCGATGTCCCCGTTGTGGGAAACCCCGGGCCTGGCCATGGACCTGTTCACGGCGCCGCTGTTGAGCATGTCGTACGCCGCGGCGCTGCTGCTGGCGATGCGCACGCGGCCGGGCGCCGCGCTGGCGCGTACGCTGGCGCCGGCCGGCCGCATGGCGCTGAGCAACTACCTGATGCAATCGGTGGTGTGCGCGTTCCTCTTCACTGGCTGGGGCCTGCGCCTGACGGGCAGCGTGTCGCCGGGCGCGGGCCTGGCGATCGCCGTGGGGATCTTCCTGGCGCAGCTGCCGCTGTCGGCGTGGTGGCTGCGCCGCCACGCCTACGGCCCGGTCGAATGGCTGCTGCGCGCGCTGACCGTCGGCGCCTGGCCCGCGTGGCGCCGCCAGCCGACGCCGCCGGCCGGCTAGGCCGCCTGCGGTTCAGCGGCCGCTGTCGGCAATGGCGGCGTCGATAGCGCCGGCCAGGCGTTCGGTCAGTTGGTCCAGCTCGTCGTCCGTGATGATGAAGGGCGGGGCCAGCAGCACGTGGTCGCCCTGGCGGCCGTCGATGGTGCCGCCCATCGGATAGACCATCAGGCCGCGCGCCATGGCTTCGCGCTTGATGCGCGCATGCAGCGACAGGGCCGGGTCGAAGGTCGCTTTGCTGGTCCGGTCCCGCACCAGTTCCACGCCCATGAACAGCCCGCGGCCGCGGATATCGCCGACGTGCGGATGGTCGCCCAGCGCCTGCCGCAGGCGCTGGCGCAGTCCCTCGCCCTGGGCGCGCACGCGCGCCAGCAGGTTGTCGCGCTTGATCACCTGCTGCACCGCCAGCGAGGCCGCGCATGCGGTGGCGTGGCCCAGGTAGGTGTGGCCGTGCTGGAAGAAGCCGCTGCCCTGCTGCATCGCCTGCACGATGCGTTCCTGCGCCATGACCGCGCCGATCGGCTGGTAGCCGCCGCCCAGGCCTTTGGCGATGGTGATCAGGTCGGGCGTGATGCCTTCCTGCTCGACGGCGTACAAGGTGCCGGTGCGGCCCATGCCGCACATGACCTCGTCGGCGATCAGCAGCACGCCGTGGCGATCGCAGACCTCGCGCATGCGGCGGAAGTAGCCCGGCACGGCGGTCACCGCGCCCGAGGTCGCGCCCACCACCGGCTCGGCAACAAAGGCCATCACGCTGTCGGGGCCGAGGCGCTGAAAGGTCTGCTCCAGCTCCTGCGCCAGCCGTTCGGCGTATTGATCATCGGTTTCGCCAGCCGCCTGGTCGCGGTAGGCATAGCATGGCGACACGTGCGCCACGTCGATCAGCAGCGGCGCGAACTGCGCCCGGCGCCAGGCGTTGCCGCCCACCGCCAGCGCGCCCAGGGTGTTGCCGTGGTAGCTCTGGCGCCGCGCCACGATGTGGCGGCGCTGCGGCTGGCCGATCTCGACGTAGTATTGGCGCGCCATCTTCAACGCGGCCTCGATCGCCTCCGAGCCGCCCGAGACGAAGTACGCATGCGAGGTGCCGGCCGGCGCGTCGGCCACCAGGGTGGCGGCCAACTGCTCGGCGACCTCGGTGGTGAAGAAGCTGGTGTGGGCATAGGCCAGCGCATCGATCTGCGCGTGCATCGCGGCCTGCACGTCGGGGTGGTTGTGCCCCAGGCACGAGACCGCGGCGCCTCCCGAACCGTCCAGATAGGCGCGGCCCTCCTGGTCATAGAGCCAGGCGCCCTGGCCGCGGACCGCGACCGGGGGCGTGCTGCGCAGGGAACGATGAAGGACTCGGGTGTGGGTCATGATGAGAAACTCCGAAGCGGGAAGGGCGGGTGACGGATGGCGAAAAGGTGGGAAGCGGCGCGCGGCGGGGTCATTCCGGAGCCGGCGCCGCGCCGCGCCCGCGCGTCGGCTCGCGCCAATAGGCGCCGTCGGCTCGCAGCCGCGCCTCGATCTCGTCCAGGCGTTGCAGCACCGCTTCGCCGCCGCGGGCCGCGAGCCGCGCGATCAGGTGTTCGGCCAGGCCCAGCAGACCCGCGGTGCTGTGGAAGAAGGACGCGGGATCCCGCGCCTCGCCGTCATCCGGCCCGGTGTCGGCGGGACGGGTGAAGCGCAACACATGGCGGGCGGCCCGCGCCACCGGGCTGGTGTCGCTGTCGGTCAGCGCCAGCACGGCGACGCCGCGGGCGGCGATCTCGCGGGTCAGGCGCACCGTCGCGGTCGGATAAGGGGCCTGCGATATCACCACGAGGGCGTCGCCGGCCTGCAGGCTGTCGGCATCCTCGGCCGCCGCGCCGCCCAAACCATCGATCAGGATGCCGTTGCGGCGCAGCAGGTGGTAGGCATAGCGCATCTGGAAGGCGACGCCGAAGGCCGAGCGCGTCCCCAGGAAGCCGACCTGGCGCGCCCGCAGCAGGGTATCGACGGCGGCGTCGAACGCCATCGCGTCGTTGGCTTGCCAGACCGAGGCCAGGGCCGCCGTCTGCCATTGCGTCAGCGCATCCTGCCCCGTGCCGCCGGCCGGGTGGGCGTGCGCGGCCTGCAGACGCGCCGCGCGCTCGCGCAAGCCGTTGTCGGCGGCGCCGGCCAAAGCGCGTTGGAAGGGCGCGCGGAAGGCCTCGTAGCTGTCATGCCCGGCAGCGCGCGCCAGGCGCAGC
Source organism: Achromobacter ruhlandii (assembly GCF_002082135.1). Taxonomy (NCBI): domain Bacteria; kingdom Pseudomonadati; phylum Pseudomonadota; class Betaproteobacteria; order Burkholderiales; family Alcaligenaceae; genus Achromobacter; species Achromobacter ruhlandii. Next base: position 4,152,591 of record NZ_CP017433.1, on the reverse strand, counting down.
ATGGTGGCGGGGGAGACGCCCACTGCCTGCGCCTGCCGGCGCATCGACCACAGTCCCACTTCGGCAGGATTGGCCAGCACCCAATGCGCCGCGCGCTGTAATTCGGCGGGCAGGGTGGCGCTGAGGCGGCGCAGGCGGTCTTGCAGGGGCGCGATCATGGCGGAATAAGCGAAAGCAATAAAACAAATGCTACCGCTGTCTGGATAAAAATAAAACAGATGTTTTATTTGCGAAATGTAGAACGATTCCGGCAAATCGTAACGACCGCCGTTCCCGGGAACGCCCCCGGCGACTTGACGACGGAATGCGCGGAAATGATTACAAAATGAGGGTCGATCCGGTTTGACACAGGGATAGGTCACCCATATCATTCGTATAGAAATCAATTTAGCTGAACTAATTCAGTCATGAATAAACAGACCGTAACCGACCCCGCGCAGCAATATGACCTGCGCATCCTGCGGGCGCTGCGCCGGATCACACGATCCATCGCGTTGCATTCGCGCCAGCTGTCCGCGGTGAGCCATATCACCGCGCCGCAGCTGATGTGCCTGCGCACGGTCATTGCCAATGGGCCGATGACGGCCACGGCGATCAGCCGCGAGATCCACGTCAGCCCCAGCACGGTCGTCGGCATTCTCGACCGCCTGGAAGACAAGGGCCTGATCCGCCGCGAACGCGGCCGTGAAGACCGCCGCATTGTTTTCGTGACTGCCACCGACGCCGGCCGCGAGGTCGCGCAGCAGGCGCCGTCGCCGCTGCAAAAGCACCTGGCCGACGCGCTCAACGCGTTGCCGGAGCTGGAGCAGGCCACCATCACCCTGTCGCTCGAGCGCATCGTCGCGCTCATGGAAGAAGAGAGCGGGGTGGCGACGGAACCCCAGGGCGACGCGTCGTCGCCCATCCTCGAGGTGCCCACCGGTGGCGCGCCTCCCGAATCAGGATTGGTTGTATGAGAGCAAACGAACTGCACGACCCTACGAACTCAAGTGCCGTGGCGCCGGCGGCGGGCAGCAAAACGCATCTGTTGCGTGAGCCCCGCCGCAAGGACGGCGCCGCGATCCACCAGCTCATTTCCGAGTGCCCGCCACTCGACCTCAATTCCCTATACGCGTACCTGCTCCTGTGCGAGCACAACCGCGGCACCTGCGTCCTGGCCGAAAGCGCCGGAGGACGCATCGATGGATTTATCTCCGCTTACGTGCTTGCCGACCGGCCCGACGTGTTGTTCGTCTGGCAGGTCGCCGTGCACACCCGCGCACGCGGCCAACGGTTAGGCCGCGCCATGCTTCGGGCGCTCTTGCAACGCGAGGGGCTCGCGCATGTTCGTCATCTTGAAACCACGGTGGCGCCTGACAACCAGGCCTCGCGCCGCACCTTCGCCGGCCTGGCCGGCGAACTGGGCGCCCACGTCTCCGAGCAGCCGTTCTTCGACCGGCAACTGTTCGGCGGCGCGGACCATGACGACGAGATGTTGTTGAGGATAGGCCCGTTCACCTTGCCCGCTCCCTAGGCGGCAACGCGGACCTGTCGAAAACCGGGATGGCTTTGACGCATCCGGATGCGCCTGGCGCGCATGCGGACGGGATCTGGCCGTCTGTCAACTTATGAGATGAAAGGGAGGAATAATCACATGGACTTGAAAATCTTCGACCGGATGGAGTCGGAAGTACGGGGCTATATCCGGTCTTTTCCCGTGATCTTCAGCCAGGCCAGGGGATCGACGCTGGTGGATGAGGACGGTGGCGAGTACATCGACTTCTTCAGCGGCGCCGGCACGTTGAACTACGGCCACAACAATCCCATCTTCAAGGAAAAGCTGCTCGAGTACGTGCAGGCGGACGGCGTGGTGCATGGCCTGGACATGGCCACCAGCGCCAAGAAAAGCTTCCTCGAGGCGGTCGACCGCGTGCTGCTCAAGCCGCGCAACTGGCAATACACCCTGCAGTTCACCGGCCCCACCGGCACCAATGCGGTCGAGGCGGCGCTCAAGATCGCGCGCCAGGTGAAGGGGCGTCCCAATGTGATTTCCTTCACGCACGGCTTTCACGGCGTCAGCGGCGGCTCGCTGGCGGTGACCGCGAACATGAAGTTCCGCGATGCCTCCGGCTACCCGCTGGGCAACACCACGTTCATGCCCTATGACGGCTACTTCGGCCCGGACGTGGACACCATGGCCTACCTGGAGCGCATGCTGGAAGATCCCAGCAGCGGCATGGACAAGCCCGCCGCCGTCATCGTCGAGACGGTGCAGGGCGAGGGCGGCGTCAACGTCGCCACGCTGCGCTGGCTCAAGGAACTGGACAAGCTCTGCAAGCGCCACGACATGCTGCTGATCGTGGACGACATCCAGGTCGGCTGCGGCCGCACCGGCACCTTCTTCAGCTTCGAGGCCGCCGGCATCCGCCCCGACATCATCACGTTGTCCAAGTCGCTGTCGGGCTTTGGCCTGCCGATGTCGCTGGTGCTGATGAAGCCCGAGCTGGACGTCTGGAAGCCCGGCGCCCATAGCGGCACTTTCCGCGGCAACAACCTGGCCTTCGTCACCGCCACCCAGGCGCTGGAAACCTACTGGACCAACACCGCGTTCACCGCCGAGATCCAGCGCAAGGAGCGCCTGGTGCGCGACTGGCTGGAAAACCTGGTGCACAGCTATCCCAACGCCGGCCTGTCGGTGCGTGGCCGCGGCCTGATCCAGGGCCTGGTCAGCAATGCCACCCCGGCGCTGTCCAACCGCATCGCCGCCAACGCCTTCAAGCGCGGCGTGGTCATCGAGACCTCGGGCGCGCATGACGAAGTGCTCAAGCTGCTGCCGGCGCTGACCATCGAGGAAGACCTGCTGTCCAAGGGCCTGGAAGTGATCGAGGCCAGCGTGGCCGACGCGCTGGCCGAAGAGGGGCAGTCCGCCCGCATCCTGAAATTTGGAGGAAAACGTCAATGATCGTACGCAATGTCAAAGATGTGATCGGCACCGCCGACGAAGTCCGCACCGATACCTGGGTCAGCCGCCGCGTGCTGCTCAAGAAGGACGGCATGGGCTTCTCCTTCCACGAAACCACCATCTTCCCGGGCGGGCGCACCCACATTCACTACAAGAATCACCTGGAAGCGGTGTGGTGCATCGAGGGCGACGGCTCCATCGAGACGATTGCCGACGGCAAGAAGTATGAACTCGGCCCGGGCGTGGTCTACGCGCTGAACGAGCATGACGAGCACTGGCTGTGCGGCGGCAAGGAGCCGCTGCGCGTCATCTGCGTCTTCAACCCGCCGCTGACCGGCCAGGAAGTGCACGATAAAGAGGGCGTCTACGCCCTGCCTGAAGCCGAAGCCCAAGCGGCCTGATACAAGGAGGTTCGCATGATCTCACCTGCGCAGGATCCGTACGCCTCCCGTACGGATCGCAGTTCCGCCATCATTTCCCGCCAGGATCCGGTGGTCTATGGAGAAGGCAAGTACGCCAACGCCCTGAGCGGCGAGCAGATCGGCAGCTACGAGCGCGATGGCTTCCTGCTGTTGGAAGACCTGTTCTCCGAAGCCGAAGTGCGGGCGCTGTCGGCCGAGGTCGAGCGCATGACGCGCGACCCCTCGATCATCCGCCGCGAAGAGTCGATCACCGAGCCCGGCAGCAACGCCGTGCGCTCGATTTTCATGGTGCACGTGCTGAACCCCGTGCTGGCGCGCCTGGTGCGCGATCCGCGGCTGGTCAACGTGGCGCGCCAGATCCTGGGTTCCGAGGTCTACATCCACCAGTCCCGCGCCAACATGAAGCCCGGCTTCAAGGGCAAGGAGTTCTACTGGCACTCGGACTTCGAGACCTGGCACGTGGAAGACGGCATGCCGTCGATGCGCGCGCTCAGTTGCTCGGTGCTGCTGACCGAGAACAATGATTGCAACGGCCCGCTGATGCTGGTGCCGGGCTCGCATCGGCAGTTCATCTCGTGCGTCGGCGAAACCCCCAACGACCACTACAAGCAGTCGCTCAAGAAGCAGGAGTACGGCGTGCCGGATCCGGTCAGCCTGCAGTTGCTGGTCGAGCAGGGCGGCATCCGCACGATGACGGCCAAGGCCGGCTCGGTGGTGTTCTTCGACTGCAACACCATGCACGGCTCCAACAGCAACATCTCGCCGTGGCCGCGCGCCAACGTGTTCATGGTCTACAACAGCATGGAAAACACGCTGGAGCCGCCCAAGTACGGCCTGACCCCGCGTCCCGAGCACATCGCCACCCGCAAGGCGTTCAAGGCGGTCACGCCGCTCGATACCTTGAAGCTGGTCGGCAGCTAGCGCGGCATGTTGTCCGCGGCGGATGCTTGCCGGCGCTGGTCGGGGCGTGGCCTGGCCGGCCGCGCGTGGGGGCGACCCATGCCGTTCCCGCTGCGCGCTTTCCCGTGAGGGAAAGAACGCCCGCGCCGCTTGCATGCGCCGCAGCCCAGGCCGTTCGGCCTGGGCTTTTTTTCGTCGTTCCGCTATGCTCTGCCGTCTTTCCCTGCCGGAAGTCGCATCATGTCCGCCCGCATCCTCAGCCTGCATATCTACCCGGTCAAATCCTGTGCCGGTATCGACCTGTCCGAGTCGCCCGTGGACCGCGCCGGGTTGGCCCACGACCGTCGCTGGATGCTGGTCGGGGCGGACGGCCATTTCCTGACGCAGCGCCAGTGGGCGGCCATGGCCTTGATCCGCACGGCGCTCACGGCCGACACGCTGCGGCTTTCGGCGCCCGGCATGCCCGACCTGGACGTGCCGCTGGACGGCTCGGCGCTGCAGCCCGGGGTCGAAAGCGTGGGCGTCTGGAAGGACACGCTCGACGCGCGCCGCGAAAGCGAGGCCGCGGCGCAGTGGTGTTCGGATTTCCTCAAGACGCCTTGCCGCCTGTACAAGGTCGACAGCGGCGCGACGCGGCCCGCCAAACCGGAATGGGTGGATAAGTGGGCCGAAAGCCATCCAGACCTGGCGCAGACGTTCGGGGGGGATCACTTCTTCGGCTTCGCCGATGGCTTCCCGTTGCTGGTGGCGAACCAGGCGTCGCTCGATGACCTGAACGCACGCCTGCAGGCCAAGGGCGTGGCCCCGGTGCCGATGGATCGGTTCCGTCCCAATATCGTGGTGCAGGGCGAGTGGGAGGCCTTCGAGGAAGACCATACCGCCATGATCACCACGGGCGCGGTCAGCATGGCATTGGTCAAGCCGTGCACGCGCTGCTCGATTCCCGACATCGACCAGCGCACCGCCGTGCAGCACGACGAGCCGGGCCGCACACTGGCGGGTTATCGCAACCTGGAGATCGGGGTGGTGTTTGGCCAGAATGCGATTGTCGACGCCCCGGCAGGCGCGCGCCTGAAAGTGGGCGACGCGGTCGAGATCGAATTGGATTTCTAGCGCGTCGCGTCGCGTCCCGGCGCGAGGCCGGGTCTTGCGCGATCAGGCCGACGTCAGCTTCAGGCCGATCAGGCCCAGCACAATCAGCGCGACGCTGGCGATGCGCAACCAGCTGATGGATTCACCGAACAGGATGATGCCGGCCACGAAGGCGCCGATGGTGCCGATGCCGACCCACACCGCGTAGGCGGTGCCCAGCGGCAGCGTCTTCATCGCCACGGCCAGCAGCCAGAAACTGATGAGCATGCCGCCAACGGTGACGAGCGACGGCGTCAGGCGGGTGAAGCCATGGGTGTATTTGAGGCCGACGGCCCAGACGATTTCGAACAGGCCAGCGAGGATGAGGATGATCCAGGTCATGACGACTCCTACTTGAGAGGGGTCGTCCCCGGATTGATGCGTTGCCGGCAATGGCCAATGCCGTCGTTGCCGATGGCAAATGCCGCCATGTGCGGGCGGGCGCAGCAACGGGCCGTCCCGTCGCGGCAAAAATTATAGAATACCGGCTTCCGACGGCAAAACCGGGTGCCGTTCGGTGCATGCCCGCGGATTCGCAACCGTCGCGGGTGTTTTCGCATTCATCGCATCACTTCGCGTTCCGGCACGCGAAACCAGGATATTTCCATCATGCAACGCATCATGTTGCGGGCAAAGCTGCACCGCGTCAGGGTCACCGAAGCCGACCTTCACTATGAAGGCTCTTGCGGCATCGACGAAGACCTGCTGGACGCCGCCGGCATGCGCGAGTTCGAGCGCATCGAGCTCTACAACATCAACAATGGCGAGCGCTTTGACACCTACATCATCAAGGCGGCCCGCGGCAGCGGCATCATCTCGCTCAACGGCGCGGCCGCGCGTCGCGCCCAGGTCGGCGACCTGATGATCATCTGCACCTACGGGCCGATGTCCGAAGAAGAATCCGCCACCCACAAGCCGCAGGTCGTGCTGGTGGACGACGCCAACCGCGTCAAGGAAATCCGCAAGTTCCCGGCCTGAGGCCGGGCCGGGCGGCGCCGCGTGGGGTGTGTACCATGGGCGCCGTCAACCCTGATCCCCCCTGATACGTTTCATCATGAGCTTCCAGGTCATCATCCAACCCAGCAAGCATCAATTCCCGGTCGAGCCCGGCCAGACCGTGCTCGACGGCGCCCTGGCCGCGGGCATCGTGCTGCCCTACAGCTGCCGCAACGGCGCCTGCTCCACCTGCAAGGGCAAAGTGGTGTCCGGGGAATTCGACGCCGGCCAGTACCCCGCGCAGATCCTGTCGCCCGAGGAACTGGCCGATGGCTACACCCTGTTCTGTCAGGCCCGGCCCGCCTCCGACCTGGTGGTCGAGTCGACCGAAGTGCGCCTGGCCAGCGACATCCAGATCCGCAAGCTGCCTTCGCGCGTGCAGACCATGGAGCGCGCGGCGCCGGACGTGACCGTGCTCAAGCTGCAATTGCCGGCCTCGGAGCAGTTCCGTTACTACGCCGGCCAGTACATCGAGGTCATCCTCAAGGACGGCCGTCGCCGCAGCTATTCCATGGCCGGCGCGCCGCACACCGGCAGCCCGCTGGAACTGCACATCCGCCACCTGCCGGGCGGGGTCTTCACCGACCACGTGTTCGGCGCCGGCGACACGCAGATGAAAGAGCGCGAGATCCTGCGCCTGGAAGGCCCGTTCGGTTCGTTCTTCCTGCGCGAAGACAGCGACAAGCCGATCATCCTGCTGGCCAGCGGCACCGGTTTCGCGCCGGTCAAGGCCATCGTCGAACACATGATCCACAAGAACATCCGCCGTCCGGTGTCGCTGTACTGGGGCGGCCGCCGCCCGCGCGACCTCTACATGGACGAACTGGCGCAGTCGTGGGCCCGCGACCTGCCGGATTTCCGCTACGTGCCGGTGGTGTCCAATGCGCTCGAAGAAGACGGCTGGAGCGGCCGCGACGGCTTCGTGCACGAGGCCGTGCTGCAGGACATCCCCGACATGTCCGGTCACCAGGTCTACGCCTGCGGCGCGCCGCCGATGGTCGACGCCGCGCGGCGCGAATTCAGCGCCCAGTGCGGCCTGCCGCCCGAGGAGTTTTACGCGGACGCCTTTACTTCCGAGGCCGATCTGGCCAAAGCCGCGACCTGATTGAAATCCGCTCGCCGCCCATAGCGAAGGGGAGGGATCCGGCACGGGCGGGTTCCTCCCCTTTTTTTGATGAGGGCGGGCGTAGGCGAGGGCGGGGCGCCGGGGTAAACTGCGGTGTCATCTTGGCAGCGGCTTGCCGCGGGGGGCGGACATCGTGTCCGCGGGCCCGGCGGATACGCAGGGAGCAATGCGGGCATGAAAGTAGCGGTATTGGGTAGCGGCATCATCGGAATCTCCAGCGCCTGGTGGTTGAGCCAGGCCGGCCACGACGTCGTGGTCATCGACCGCTGCACCGGACCCGCCCAGGAGACCAGCCTCGCCAACGGCGCGCAGATTTCGGTTTCCTATGCGGAGCCCTGGGCCAATCCGCAGGCTCCCCTGAAGCTGCTCAAGTGGATGTTCCAGGACAACGCGCCGCTGCTGTTCCGTCCGCAGCTGGACTGGCGCCAGTGGATGTGGGGCCTGGCCTTCCTGCGTGAATGCCTGCCCGGCCGCCTGGCGCCGAACATCCGCGCCATGGTCCGCATGGCCGAATACAGCCGCGCCACGCTGCGCGGCATGCGCGCCGAACTCGGCATCGAGTACGATCACCTCGAGCGCGGCATCCTGAATTTCTACCGCGACCAGCACGAATTCGAGAACTCGCAGCGCGCCGCCGGCCTGATGCGCGATTTCGGCGTCGAGCGCCGCGTCGTCTCGACCGACGAGGTCATCGCCATCGAACCGGCCCTGGCGCCGCATCGCAACACCATCGTCGGGGGCGACTACACCCCCGAGGACGAAAGCGGCGACGTGCATCTGTTCACCGTCGCGCTGGCCGAGCGCTGCGCGCGCGCCGGGGTCGAATTCCGCTACAGTACCCGCGTCACCCGGCTCATCACCCAGGCCGGCGCCGTCAGCGGCGTCGAACTGATCGAGCCCGACGGCCGCTACGGCGCCCTGGCGGCCGACGCCTACGTGGTGGCCATGGGCAGCTTCAGCCCGTCGCTGCTGCGCCCGCTCGGCATCCCGTGCAATGTCTACCCGGCCAAGGGCTACTCGGCGACCTTCCCGGTCCTGAAACCCGACGGCGCGCCCACGGTCAGCCTGACCGACAGCAGCCACAAGGTGGTGTTCTCCCGCCTGGGCGACCGCCTGCGCATGGCCGGCACGGCCGAGCTGTCCGGCTATTCGCGCGGCCTGAACACCGGCCGCTGCGAAGCCATGACGCGGCTGGCCCGCGAACTCTTTCCCGACGCGCTCGATTTCGAGCGTGTCAGCTATTGGTCGGGCCTGCGCCCGTCCACTCCCTCGAACGTGCCCATCATCGGCCGCAGTCACATCCCGAATTTGTATATCAATACCGGACACGGTACTCTCGGCTGGACGATGGGCGTTGGCTCGGGCCGGGCACTGGCCGACCTGCTGAGCGGACGTCGTCCAGAACCGGAATTCCCTTTTCTTGGTCTATGAACCTATGAAGAAATTGCAATTGGCGGGCATTGCCCGCGCGATGTTCGCCAGCCGGCGCACATGGGTCTTTGGCGCCGCCATGGCGGTCGCGGGCGCGGTCCATGCCGCTCCCGTGGAAATCCAGGTCTGGCACACGCTGCCGGACGCCAACAAGGCTGAGTTCGAAAAGCTCGCCAAGCAGTACAACAAGGAGCAGGACCAGGTCAAAGTGACCCTGCGCGCCTTCCCGACGCAGGCGCAACTGCAACAGGAGGCCGCCGCCGCGGTCAAGGCCAAGAAGGCCCCCAACCTGGTGCAACTGAACGACAATCACTCGCCGGAAGTCGTGGCCGAACACAAGGCCATCCTGCCGATGTACGAATTGCTGGCCAAGTATCCGATCAAGGACCTGAACTGGTTCGTGCCGGCCACCAGCAGCTTCATCCGCGACGGCAAGGGCCGCCTGCTGGCCTTCCCGTGGATGGCCGAAGTGCCGGTGATGTTCTACAACACCGCCGCCTACAAGAAGGCCGGCCTCGACCCCAACAAGCCCGCCCGCACCTGGACCGACCTGCAGGCCGAGTTGCTGAAGCTGCGTGACGTGGCTGACCTCGACTGTCCCTACGCCTCCAGCGACCAGGTTTCGATTCACCTGGAAAACCTGGCGCCGGTGAACAACCAGCAATACACCAGCAACAACAACGGCCTGGATGCGGTCACCAAGAAGAGCGCGGCGCCGGCGATGCAGTTCGACACGCTCTACATGCGTCACATTTCGCTGATGGTCAGCTGGAAGCGTTCGCTGCTGTTCATGGCGCACACCGCCGACAACAGCGCCGACAAGCTGTTCGCCAAGGGCGAATGCGCGGTGCTGACCGGCAACTCGGGTTCGTTCGGCCAGTTCCTGAACACCAAGTCGCTGTCGTTCGGCGTGGCGCCGCTGCCTTACTACGACCAGGTCACCCAGAACGGCGGCCAGCCGTTCGTGAGCGGCTCGGCCCTGTGGGCGCTCGAAGGCCGTCCCAAGGATGAGGAAAAGGCCACGGCGCAGTTCCTGGCCTGGCTGTCCAAGCCCGTCATCGCGGCGGAATGGCACCAGCGCACTGGCTACCTGCCGCTGACCGAAGCCGCGTTCCGCGCCTCGGATGTGTCGTTCTACAAGAGCATCCCCGGCGCGCAAGCCGTGGTGGCCTCGATGAGCGCTCGCCCGGTCGCCAACAGCCGCGGTTTCCGCATGGCCAACTACGACCGCATCGAGCCGGTGTTCAACCAGCAGCTCAACGACGCGCTGGAAGGCAAGACGCCGCCGGTGTCGGCGCTGAACAACGCCGCCAACCAGGCGCGTTCCATCGCCACGCAGCGTTAAGACAGTCCGTCGGCGGCGCCCGCGCGCCGCCTGGCAGCCGTCCGCAAGCCCGGTTTCCGAACCGGGCTTTTTTTCGGGCCACGCCCATGCCATCGGACGGGATATATCGGTCCATGCGTACATGCCGGTCTGTCGTTGCCGCCGGCTTGGGCTCACCATGCCTGGCGTGATGCGATCCGCTCCCGGGTCGCCGTTTCAGGCAGGGTGGAGCATGTTCAGAATCCTTTTTTTCGCCGGCGCGCTGTCGAGCCTGGCCGCTTGCGCGTGGTCGCCCGCCGGGACTCCGATGGCGCGGCCGGGCTGGCGGGCATCGGCCATCGCCGCGCCCGGGTTCCACTTCGATTGGCTGCTGTCCGGCGATCCCGCCGTGGCGCCGATGCAGGTGTTCGACGACGGCCGCGAGACCTGGCTGCAGTTCGCGCCCGGCCAGGCGCTGCCCGCCATCCTGGGCGTGGCGGCCGACGGCGAGCGCGTCCTGCCCCTTGCGCACCGCGATCCGTACGTGGTGGTGGCGGGGCGCTGGCAGGCCTTGGTTTTCCGTGGCGGCAGGCTGGCGGCCCAGGCGCGCCGGGCCTCGCCAGGGGACGGTTCGGACGAGGCGGGACGCGCTGGGGTGGCCCCCAGGGTGCAAGCGGGCGACAACCCTCTATAATCAATGATTCGCCTAAATCCTGCTTCATCCACGATGAAATCCTCCGAGATTCGCCAGCAGTTCCTGCAATTCTTCAAGTCCAAGGGACACACCATCGTTCCTTCGTCGTCGCTCGTGCCGGGCAACGATCCGACCCTGCTTTTCACCAATTCGGGCATGGTCCAGTTCAAGGACGTTTTCACGGGCAAGGAATCGCGGTCGTACACGCGTGCCACGTCGTCGCAGCGCAGCGTGCGCGCCGGCGGCAAGCACAACGACCTGGAGAACGTGGGCTACACCGCCCGCCACCACACGTTCTTCGAAATGCTGGGCAATTTCAGCTTCGGCGACTACTTCAAGCGCGACGCCATCCAGTACGCCTGGGAACTGCTGACGCAGGTCTACAAGCTGCCGGCCGAGAAGCTCTGGGTCACCGTCTACCAGGAAGACGACGAGGCCTATGACATCTGGGCCAAGGAAGTCGGCGTGCCGGCCGAGCGCATCATCCGCATCGGCGACAACAAGGGCGCGCGCTACGCGTCGGACAACTTCTGGCAGATGGCCGACACCGGTCCCTGCGGCCCGTGCTCGGAAATCTTCTACGACCACGGCCCCGAGATCTGGGGCGGCCCCCCGGGATCGCCCGAGGAAGACGGCGACCGCTACATCGAGATCTGGAACCTGGTGTTCATGCAGTTCGAGCGCGACGCCGCCGGCAACATGCCGCGCCTGCCGCGTCCCTGTGTCGATACCGGCATGGGCCTGGAGCGCATCGCGGCCGTGCTGCAGCACGTCCACTCCAACTACGAGATCGACCTGTTCCAGAACCTGATCGCCGCCGCCGCGCGCGAAACCGGCGTCAAGGACCTTGCGAACAATTCGCTCAAGGTCATCGCCGACCACATCCGCGCCTGCTCGTTCCTGATCGTCGACGGCGTCATCCCTAGCAACGAAGGCCGTGGCTACGTGCTGCGCCGCATCGTCCGCCGCGCGCTGCGCCACGGCTACAAGCTGGGCCAGACCAAGCCGTTCTTCCACCGCCTGGTGCCCGACCTGGTCGCCGAGATGGGCGAAGCCTATCCCGAGCTGGCCGCCACCGCCGAGCGCGTGGCCCAGGTGCTCAAGCAGGAAGAAGAGCGCTTCGGCGAAACGCTGGAACACGGCATGCGCATCCTTGACGGCGCGCTGGCCAACGTGCCCAAGGGCGGCCAGCTGGATGGCACCACGCTGTTCACGCTGTACGACACCTACGGCTTCCCGGTAGACCTGACCGCCGACATCTGCCGCGAACGCGAAGTCGACGTCGACATGGCCGGCTTCGAGGTCGCCATGGAACGCCAGCGCGATCAGGCGCGCGCCGCCGGCAAGTTCAAGATGGCCGAAGGCCTGAGCTACGAAGGCGCGGAAACGCGTTTCGAAGGCTACGAAAAGCTCGAACTCGACAACGTCAAGGTCACGGCCCTGTACGTCGACGGCACCCAGGTGCAGCAGGTGCAGGCCGGCCAGAGCGCCGTGGTGGTGCTGGATGCCACCCCGTTCTACGCCGAGTCCGGCGGCCAGGTCGGTGACACCGGCCTGCTCGAAGCGGTCGGCGTGCGTTTCGCCGTGGGCGACACGCTCAAGATCCAGTCCGGCGTGTTCGGCCATCACGGTACGCTGGAAGAGGGCAAGCTGGCGGTGGGCGACACCGTGCTGGCGCGCGTGGACGCGGTGCGCCGCGCCCGCACCGTGCGCAACCACTCGGCCACCCATTTGATGCACAAGGCCCTGCGCCAGGTGCTGGGCGCGCATGTGCAGCAGCGCGGCTCGCTGGTCGACCCCGACAAGACCCGTTTCGACTTCGCGCAGGACGCGCCCCTGACGGCCGAGCAGATCGCCCGTGTCGAGGCCATCGTCAACGCCGAGATCCTCGCCAACCAGCCCACCGTTGCCCAGGTCATGGCCTACGACGACGCCGTCAAGGGCGGCGCCATGGCGCTGTTCGGCGAAAAATACGGCGACACCGTGCGCGTGCTCGACATCGGTTTCTCGCGCGAACTGTGCGGCGGCACCCACGTCAGCCGCACCGGCGACATCGGCCTGTTCAAGATCGTGTCCGAAGGCGGCGTGGCTGCCGGCGTGCGCCGTATCGAGGCCATCACGGGCGACAACGCCCTGGCCTGGGTGCAGAACCAGAGCGCCTTGCTGGCCCAGGTGGCCGGCATGCTGCGCAGCACGCCGGCCGACCTGCCGGCCCGCATCGCGCAGGTGCAGGACCAGGTCAAGCAGCTCGAGAAAGACCTGGAACAATCGCGCAGCAAGCTCGCCGCCAGCGCCGGCAATGACCTGGCCAGCTCCGCGGCCGTCGAGGTCAAGGGCATCAAGCTGCTGGCCGCCAGCATCGGCGACGTCGATCCCAAGGCCCTGCGCGGCATGGTCGACAACCTGAAGGACCGCCTCAAGCCCGCCGTGGTGCTGCTGGCCACCGGCTCGGCCGACGGCAAGATCAGCGTCGTCGGCGGCGTCACGGCCGACCTGACCAACCGCATCAAGGCCGGCGACCTGGTGGGCTTCGTCGCCAGCCAGGTGGGCGGCAAGGGCGGCGGCCGTCCGGACATGGCCATGGGTGGCGGCACCGATCTGGCGGCGCTGCCCGCCGCGATCGCCAGCGTGCAGAAGTGGGTCGATGAGCGCCTCTGACATGGACAACGCGTCCGGCGCGCCGGCGCCGTCGTTCGACCAGGAAGTGGATGCCAGCGGCCTGACCTGCCCCTTGCCCATCCTGCGCGCCAAGAAAGCCCTGGCGCAGATGGAAAGCGGGCAGGTGCTGCGCGTCGTCACCACCGACCGCAACGCCATTCGTGACTTCCAGGCCTTCTCGCGCCAGACCGGCAACGTGCTGGTCGCGCAACACGAGGCCGATGGCCGCGGCGTGCATTTCCTGCGTCGCCGCTGATCCGGCGTTCCATGACAAAGGCCAGCCTTTACGGGCTGGCCTTTTTGTTTGGCGTGCCGTGGCGCGCGTCTGCGCGTCGCGCCGTCTATTTATGGATGGCCGCCGCCACCGCCTGCGTGATGGTGAAGTCCACCAGGTCGCCTTCCTTCAGTTGCGCCAGGCGCGCCTGCATTGCCGGGTCCTGCACCTGGATCGTGCGCAGCGCGCCCTGCGGGCCCTTCAGAGTGACAAGATTGGCGCTCTTGTTGATGTGCCAGATCTCGGCGGTGATGGTGGTCTGCCGGCCGACCGCGCCGCCTGGCTTGGCTCCCTTGGCGCTGCGCGTGCCGGCGGTCTGGGTGACCACTTCGGGAGCGCCGGAGCCGGCCGGGCGCACGTCGACGGCCACCGACTCGTAATAGTCCAGCGTCAACGAATCGCCTGGTTTGATCTGGTTGAAATTGCGCACTTCCGGGCCCGCCTGGATATCCACCACATTGCCATTGGCGCCCTGCAGCGTGATGGTGCGGGTGGCGGGATCCACCGCCGTGACCTTGCCGGTGGCGGTGGTCAGTGCCGCGCCGACCACGCGGGCCTGGGCCACCATCGGCAACGCCAGCAAGCCCGCCAGCAAACCTGTTGCCGCCAGGCGCGCGACAGGGGTGAAGACAGTTTTACGGTTCTTCATGGTGCAGCACCCTCCGGTAGAGGAAGTTGTGGGAAAACGCTGGGGAGAAACAGGGCGCGATCAGCCCCTGCGAAAACGGGGACGTTCGCGCGGGCATGCGGTGCGTGAGAGCAGGGAAGGGCGACGCCGTTGCGGCGCGGCCGGGGGGAGCGGGCTTGAGGATGTGGCGTAGGGTGACATTCCGATCTCTCCAATCGGGGAAATGCTTCACACGCACTTGCCAAGGGCGCCGGTCCGGCGGCGCGTTCCGGATGGAAACGCCGCCAGGCGATCTTCCTGCGCCTCGGCGCGGCACAGGGGGCCGTGACGGGCTACACTCTGTCTGCGGCGGGCTCCGGCCCGGATTTTGTAGAATACCCGTACGCGGTGCATATGTGGTGTTTTCGCGTATAAATCGCGCCGCGACTTCCGATGTTCAGCACCTGCATTTGCCAGCTGGCTTGTTTAAGTGCTAGAATTTCCCGTTTTTCACAACTAATTCAAGGGATTACCTATGGTGGTGATTCGCCTGGCCCGCGGTGGGTCCAAGAAGCGTCCGTTCTACAACCTGGTGGCCACCGATTCGCGTAACCGTCGCGACGGCCGTTTCATCGAGCGCGTGGGTTTCTACAACCCCGTCGGCAACGAAGGCGCGGAAAACCTGCGCATCGCGCTGGATCGCGTGCAACACTGGACCAGCAACGGCGCCCAGCTGTCGCCGGCCGTCGAGCGTCTGGTCAAGGACTACTCGGCCAAGGTTTCCGCCGCGGCTTAATGCCCGCGTCGCACGCCTGAACCCTGCTAGTTTCTAGCTACGCTGTACGAAACCGATAGCCCGATACATGTCTGATGCCGCACATTCCAACGCGGCGCCTGCGGACTTGATCGAGTTGGGCCGCATCAGTGCGGCCTACGGTGTGAAAGGCTGGGTCAAGGTGCAGCCGCATTCGGCCAATGCCGAAGTGCTGCTCTCAGCTTCTCAATGGTGGTTGACTCGCCCTGTGCCTGAATTGGCGCGGGGCGCTGTCGCGTCTGCGCCTGTCGCATACAAGGTCGTGCAAGTCCGTTCGCAGGGCGCCACCGTGGTGGCCCAGCTGGCCGGCATCGCCGACCGTGACCAGGCCGAAGCGCTGCGCGGTTATTCCGTGCAGGCGCCGCGGGGTTCCTTCCCCGCGCCCGAAGAAGACGAATACTACTGGGTCGATCTCATTGGCTGTTCGCTGTATACCACGGCGGACGGCGATGCCGCGCTCATCGGCGTGGTGGACGAGGTCCTGGATAACGGCGCTCACGCCGTCTTGAAGGTCTTGCGCCAGAAGGTCGGAGCCGACGGCCCCGAAACCTTGCTGAACGCCAAGGGAAAGCCCGCCGAAATGCTCGTTCCGTTCGTGCGCGCGCACATCCAAGCCGTCGATCTGGCCGCGCGCCGCATCGACAGCGACTGGCCCGCGGATCTCTGATGCGCATCGATGTCGTGACACTCTTTCCCGAGATGTTCGGGGTGGTGCGCGACCTGGGCGTCACCGGCCGGGCCCATGCCCAGGGCCGGTGGGCCCTGCATGCCTGGAATCCGCGAGATTTCACCAGTGATCCCCACCGTACCGTGGACGACCGTCCCTATGGCGGCGGCCCCGGCATGGTGATGATGGCGGCGCCGCTGGAGGCCGCCGTCAATGCCGCCCAGGCGGCGCGCGCGGCCCAAGGCCTGGGGCCGGCCCCGGTGGCGCTGCTCGCGCCCGTGGGCAAGCGCTACGACCAGGCCGGCGCCGAGGCGCTGGCGGCCAGCGACGGCCTGATCCTCATCTGCGGTCGCTACGAAGGGGTCGACCAGCGCTTCATCGAGCGCTGCGTCACGCATGAAATCTCGCTGGGCGACTTCGTCTTGTCCGGCGGCGAGATCGCGGCGCTGGCCGTGATCGACGCCGCGGTGCGCCTGTTGCCGGGCGTGCTGAACGACGGCGACTCCGCGCTGCAGGACTCCTTCAATGACACGCTGTCCGGCCTGCTGGACAGCCCGCATTACACGCGCCCCGAAGTCTACGAGGGCGCGCCCGTGCCGGCGCCGCTGCTCAGCGGCCACCATGCCAACATCTCGCGCTGGCGCCGGGAACGTTCGCTGGCGCTGACCGTCGCGCGGCGCCCCGAGCTGATCGAATCGGCCCGCGCCCAGGGCTGGCTGTCGCTGGCCGACGAGCGCTTCCTGGCCGAGCTGGCCGGCGAGCCGTTGCCGCCGCTGCCCGCCAAGCGCCGCCGCGGATCCAAGTCCAAGGCTTCCTGAGTCGGCAGGCGCATTCCCAGACCTTGCGCCAGGACGCGCTCCTGTCGGTTTCGTGACGCGCGCATCCCTCCCGATTCTGGGTCGAGGCGCATCTTTCTGAGGCGCGCCAGGATGCGGGCATCCTGGTTTCATGCGGACGCTCCGGCCTTCATTCGTCCTCGTTCCTGCAGCCCGGCCGGCTGGCCGCCGTTCATCGCGCGGGATTCGTCCGCAAGCCTTTTCCCCTTTTCCAAGACCCGATCAGCCTAGGGATGCTCCTAGGTTGTAGTGACCCGGCTCGCTCCTTAGTATTGAAAATTACATAAAAATGAAATTTTCATATGAGCCGATCCTCTCCCGTGCCGCGTGATGCCGCCGCGCTGTCCAGGCCAGCGCTGGCGGCGGGTCGCCCTGAGTCCGCCGTCGACATGTGGCTGGGCCAGCAGTTGCGCCAATTGCGCAAGCAGCACGGCCGCTCGCTGGCGGACGTGGCGCAGGCCTGCGGCATGTCGCTGGGCCTGCTCAGCCAGATCGAGCGCGGCCTGAGCTCGGCATCGGTCAAGACGCTGCACCAGCTGGCGCGCGAGTTCGGCGTGTCGGTCAATGCCTTGCTGCGCAACGCCGAGCACACCGAAGGCGAGGACGGCGGCCGCGTCGCCCGCGCCGGCACGCACCGCTATATCGACCTGCGCGAGAAAGGCATCGTCAAGGAGATGTACACGCCGCCCGCGTGCCGCAGCATGGACCTGTGCCGCGCCACCATCGAGCCCGGCGGCTCGACCGGCAACGAACTGTTCGTGACCGGGCAGGGCGAGCAGATCGGCGTGGTGCTCAAGGGCACGCTCGAACTCTGGGTGGGTGACCGCGTCGTGCTGCTCAAGGAGGGCGACAGCTTCTGCTATGCCAGCAGCACGCCGCGGCGCTGGCGCAATCCCGGCTCGCAGGTGACCGAAGTCATCTGGGCCATCTCGAATATCAATCAAGCCGCGGGGGATGTGACGTAACCGCCGCCTTGAGCGCGCGGGCAGTGAATCGGCGCGATGACACTGGGGATCATCCGCCTCCGGGCACGCTCCGGAACGCTTTGCCTAGATGAGGAAATGTCATGAAATTCAAGACTCTGGTTGTCTCTGTATTCGCAGCATTGTCCACGGCCACGGCCGCGCAGGCCCAGACGGTGTTGAAGGTGGGGTCCACGCCCACCGGCAGTCCGTTCACTTTTCTTGACACCAAGACCAACTCCATCGAGGGGGTGATGGTCGATATTGTGAAAGCGGTCGGCAAGGAGGCTGGCTTCGAGGTGCAGATCGAGCCCATGGCGTTTTCGGCGCTGATCGGTTCGTTGACTTCCAAGCGTATCGACATCGTCTCGGCAGCCATGTTCATCACGCCGCAGCGCCAGCAGGTGGTGAGTTTCTCGGAGCCGGTCTATCGCTATGGCGAAGGCCTGATGGTGCTCAAGAGCGACAACAAGGAATACAAGTCCTTCGCCGACATGCAAGGCATGACGGTCGGCGTGCAGGTCGGCACCGCCTTCGTCGAGCCGATCCAGAAGAGCGGCGTGTTCAAGGAGGTGAAGCTCTACGACAACCCGCCGGACATGATGCGCGACGCCAACGCCGGCCGCATCCAGGGCGGGTTCATGGACTATCCCATAGCCGCCTACATCCTGACCCAGGGCAACTATCCCAACCTGAAGATGGCGCAGTCCTACCAGCCCACCGTCATGGGCAGCCTGGGCCTGGCCACGCGCAAGGACGACACCGCCTTGCTCGAACGCATCAACAAGGCGCTGGCCAAGCTCAAGGCCGATGGCGCCATCGACCAGATCCTGAAGAAGTGGGGGCTGGGCGGCTGACGCCCGTTTGATGGCGGGCGTGGCGCCACGGCAGGTGTCCGCCCGGACTGCGCGCCCTGGCGCGCGGACCGGCCGCGACCGGGCTTCCCGGATGCGGCCCAGTTGGGGTGAATCGAGTCATGACGGAATTCTTCAAAGACGCGGCGGAATATCTGCCGATCCTGTTGCAGGGCGCCAAGCTCACCATCCTGGTGACGCTCGGGTCGCTGGTCCTGTCCACGCTGCTGGGACTGGTGTGGGCGCTGATGCGGGTCTCCGGCAACAAGTACCTGTCCAAGTTCAGCGCGGGCGTGATCAACCTGCTGCGCGGCATCCCGATCATCGTGCTGCTGTTCTACATCTACTTCGTGATGCCGGACATGGGCATCGCGCTGACGGCGGTGCAGGCGGCCATCATCGGGCTGGGCATTGCCTACTCGGCCTACCAGGCCGAGAACTTCCGCGCGGGGATCGAAGCCATCGACCGCGGCCAGATCGAAGCGGCCATGGCGATGGGCATGAGCTGGAGCATGACCATGCGCCGCGTGGTGCTGCCGCAGGCCGTCAAGATCGTGCTGCCGCCCTACGGCAACATCATGATCATGATGCTCAAGGACTCGTCGCAGGCGTCCACCATCACGGTGGCCGAGCTCGCCCTGCAGGGCAAGCTGATCGCCGTGTCGACGTTCAAGAATGCCACCGTGTTCTCGCTGGTGGCGCTGATGTACCTGGTGATGTGCGTGCCGCTGATCCTGCTGGTGCGGCATCTGGAAAAGAGGAGTGCCGCCAAATGATCGAACTCAAGGGCGTGCGCAAGAGCTTTGGGTCGCTGGAAGTGCTCAAGGGCATCGATGCCGAGGTCAGCAAGGGGGAAGTCGTGTGCGTGATCGGGCCGTCCGGCTCGGGCAAGTCCACCATCCTGCGCTGCATCAACGGGCTGGAGCGCTACAACGCCGGCCGCATCACCGTGGATGGCGAGCTGGTGGACTGCGATGCGGCGTCCATTGTTTCCATCCGCACACAGGTGGCGATGGTGTTCCAGCGCTTCAACCTGTTTCCCCATCGCACCGCGCTGGAGAACGTGGTGGAAGGGCCGATCTACGTGAAGGGCGAGCCGCGCGCGCAGGCGCTGGAGCGCGGCCGCGAACTGCTCGCCAGCGTCGGCCTGGCCGACAAGGCCGACGCCCATCCACCGCAGCTGTCCGGCGGCCAGCAGCAGCGCGTGGCGATCGCGCGGGCCCTGGCCATGCAGCCCAAGGCGATCCTGTTCGACGAACCGACCTCGGCGCTCGATCCCGAACTGGTGGGCGACGTGCTGGGCGTGATGCGCAAGCTGGCCGAGGCCGGCATGACCATGGTCGTCGTGACGCACGAGATGAGCTTCGCGCGCGAGGTTGCCGACCGCGTCATGTTCTTTGACGGCGGCGTGATGGTGGAGCAGGGCGCCGCCCGTGAAGTGCTGAATCACCCGCGGCACCCGCGCACGCAGGATTTCCTGCGCCGCGTGCTGCATCCCATGTGAGGAACCATCATGTCGCAGACGCCGTTTCCGCTTTCCCCGTCGCTCTGGGCCGCCACCGCGGCGCCGCCGCCGGACACGCAGCCGCTGACGCAGTCCGCGCAGGCCGACGTGCTGGTAGTGGGCGGTGGCTATGCCGGCCTGAGCACCGCGCTGCACCTGGCCGAGCAGGGCGTGCGGGTGGTGGTGCTGGAGGCGCGCGAGATCGGTTTCGGCGGTTCAGGGCGCAACGGGGGGCAGGTCATTCCGGGCCTCAAGTACGATCCCGATGCGCTGGTCTCGATGTTCGGCGGCGAGCGCGGTGAACGCCTGGTGCGCTTCGCCGGCGCCACCGCCGATTCGGTGTTCAACCTGATCGAGCGGCACGCGATGGACGTGCCGCACGTGCGCAGCGGCTGGATCCAGGGCGCCCACACCCCCGCGGCGCTGGAACTGGCGCACGCCCGCGCCGCGCAATGGGCGCGCCACGGCGCCGACGCGCAGCCGCTGGACAAGGCGCAGGTGGCGCGCCTGATCGGCACCGATCGTTATCTGGGCGGCTGGATCGACCGGCGCGCGGGCGCGGTGCAGCCGCTGAGCTATGCGCGCGGCCTGGCGCGGGCCGCCCTGAATGCGGGGGCGGTGATTCATACCGACACGCCCGTCACCGGGCTCAAGCGCGACGGCGGCAAGTGGACCGCCACGACCGCCGGCGGCGCCGGCGTGACTGCCGACCGCGTGGTGATGTGCACCAACGCCTACGGCGCCGATCTGCTGCCGGGCCTGAAGACCTCGATCATCGACGCCAATACCTTCCAGGTCGCCACCGCGCCGCTGCCGGAGCGCCTGCGCGCAGGCATCTTTCCGGAAGGGCAGGTCACCTCCGATACCCGCAATTTGCTGCTCTATTTCCGGCTGGACCACCAGGGCCGCCTGCTGATGGGCGGGCGCGGGCCGTTCCGAGAGCCCAAGGGGCCGCAGGACTGGGCCCACCTGGAACGGGTGATGGTGAAGATGTTCCCGCAGGTGGCCGGCACGCCGTTCGAGTACCGCTGGTGCGGCCGCGTGGCCATCACCCGCGACTATCTGCCGCACCTGCACGAGCCGCAGCCCGGCCTGCTGGTGGATATCGGCTGCCAGGGGCGCGGCGTGGGCCTGCAGACCAGCATGGGTCGCGCCATGGCGCAGTACCTCGTCAGCGGCGACGCACAGGCGCTGCCGGTGCCGCTGTCGCCGGTGAAGTCGTTCCCGCTTTATGGGCTGCGGCGCCTGTACGTCAATGCGGTGGTCACGTGGTACCGCATGACGGACGGCGGCGTGTAGGCCGGCGCCCCATCCGCGGACGCGGCAGGCATCGGCAAGATACCCGCGAAAAAAAGCCCCGGGCGGGTCCGGGGCTTTGCGCGCGCGGCGGGTCAGGCGATCAGTTGCCCAGCTTGCCGCGCTGTTCGCGCACCGTCCGCAGCGTCTCGCCGAATTGCGCCACGCGGGCCCTTTCCTGCTCGACCACGGCGGCCGGAGCGCGTTCGACGAAACTGGCGTTGGACAGCTTGCCGTTGGCCTTGGCGATCTCGCCTTCCAGGCGGGCGATTTCCTTGTCCAGGCGCACGCGCTCGGCAGCCACGTCGATCTCGACGTGCAGCATCAGCCGGCTGGTGCCCACCACCTGCACCGGCGCGCCAGCGTCGGGCAGGGTGTCCAGCACATCGACCTGGCTGAGCTTGGCCAGCGCGGCCAGGTAGGGGGCGTTGCGCGTCAGCGTGGGCGCGTCGCCCTGGGCGCACAGCGGCACTTTCTGCGCCGGCGACAGATTCATCTCGCCGCGCAGGGCGCGCACGGCCTCGACCTGGGCCTTCAGTTCGGCCACGTCGGCTTCGGCGGCGGTGTCCACGGCGGCCGGGTTGGCCTGCGGGTAGGGCTGCACGCTGACGCTGTCGGCCACGCCTTGCTGGCGCTTGCCGGCGACCACCGAGACCTTCTGCCACAGTTCTTCCGTGATGAACGGAATGATCGGGTGGGCCAGGCGCAGCACGCCTTCGAGCACGCGGATCAGCGTGCGGCGCGTGCCCAGCTGCTGGGCCGGCGTGCCGGTCTGGATCTGCACCTTGGCCAGTTCCAGGTACCAGTCGCAGTATTCGTCCCAGACGTAGCGGTACAGCGCATTGGCGATGTTGTCGAAGCGGTAGTCGGCAAAGCCGCGCGCCACGTCGGCTTCCAGCGCCTGCAGCTGGCTGACGATCCAGCGGTCGACGAACGAGGTTTCGCCCGCGTCCGGACCGGTCAGGTCGTGGCCTTCGGTGTTCATCAGCACGAAACGGGTGGCGTTCCAGAGCTTGTTGCAGAAGTTGCGATAGCCCTCGCAGCGCTTCAGGTCGAAGTTGATGTTGCGGCCCAGGGTCGCGTAGGCGGCCATGGTGAAGCGCAGCGCGTCGGTGCCGAAGGCGGGGATGCCATCCGGGTACTGGCGGCGCGTGGCCTTCTCGATGGCGCCGGCCTGCTTGGGGTTCATCAGGCCGTAGGTGCGCTTGGTCACCAGGCCGTCCAGGTCGATACCGTCGATCAGGTCGACCGGGTCGAGCGTGTTGCCCTTGGACTTGCTCATCTTCTGGCCGTCGGCGTCGCGGATCAGGCCGTGCACGTAGACGTGCTTGAACGGGATCTGGCCGGTCAGGTGCGTGGTCAGCATGACCATGCGCGCGACCCAGAAGAAGATGATGTCGAAACCGGTGACCAGCACGCTGGACGGCAGGTAGCGCTCCAGGTCGGCCGTCTTGTCGGGCCAGCCGAGCGTGGTGAAGGGCACCAGGCCCGACGAGAACCACGTGTCGAGCACGTCCGGATCGCGCTTGAGTTCGCCGGTGACGCCGGCGGCGCGGGCCTGCTGGATGGCTTCGGCTTCGTCGTGCGCGACGAACACCTGGCCGTCATCCGAGTACCAGGCGGGAATCTGGTGGCCCCACCACAGCTGGCGCGAAATGCACCAGTCCTGGATGTTGTTGAGCCACTGGTTGTAGATGGTGGTCCAGTTGTCCGGGTAGAACTGGATGCGGCCGTCGGCCACGACTTCCAGCGCCACTTCGGTGATGCTCTTGCCCGGGTTGAGCGTGCCCTCGGGGGCCGGCTTGCTCATGGCGACGAACCACTGGTCGGTCAGCATGGGCTCGAGCACGACGCCGGTGCGGTCGCCCTTGGGCTGCATCATCTTGTGCGGCTCGACCTTGACCAGGTAGCCCTCGGCTTCCAGCTGGGCGACCACGGCCTTGCGGGCTTCGTAGCGCTCCATGCCCTGGAATTGCTTGGGGCCGTTCTCGTTGATGTGCGCGTCGAGCGTGAAGATCACGATCAGCGGCAGGTCGTGGCGCATCGCGCAGGCATAGTCGTTGAAGTCGTGCGCGCCGGTGATCTTGACGCAACCGGTGCCGAATTCGGGGTCGACGAAGTCATCCGCGATGATGGGGATGTTGCGGTCGCACAGCGGCAGTTCGACTTCCTTGCCGACCAGGTGCTTGTAGCGCGGGTCTTCAGGGTGCACGCACAGCGCGCCGTCGGCCAGCATGGTCTCGGGGCGGGTGGTGGCGATGGTCATGCCGCGCAGGGTGACCGTCTGGCCGTCCTTGTCGACGATGGTCTGCGGACCGTCGACGAAGGGGTAGAGGATGTGCCACATGTGGCCGTCGGTCTCTTCCGACTGGACTTCCAGGTCGGACACGGCCGTCAGCAGCTTGGGATCCCAGTTGACCAGGCGCTTGCCGCGGTAGATCAGGCCCTGTTTATGCAGGCGCACGAAGGTCTCCACCACGCCGCGCGACATGCGGTCGTCCATGGTGAAGTATTCGCGCGGCCAGTCGGCCGAGGCGCCCAGGCGGCGCACCTGGCCGGTGATGGCGTTGCCCGACTTTTCCTTCCATTCCCACACTTTCTCGACGAATTTCTCGCGGCCGAGGTCGTGGCGCGAAACCTTCTGCGCGTCGAGCTGTCTTTCAACCACGATCTGCGTGGCGATGCCGGCGTGGTCCGTCCCCGGAATGAAGACGGTGTCGTCGCCCAGCATGCGGTGGTAGCGGATCAGGCCATCCATGATGGTCTGGTTGAACGCATGGCCCATGTGCAGGGTGCCCGTCACGTTGGGCGGCGGGAACTGGATGACGTAAGGCTGGCCTTCGGTCCCCGTTTTTACGTGCGACCCCGCGGCGAAGTAGCCGCGCTTTTCCCACTCGGCGTACCAGCGGGATTCGAGTTCGGCGGGTTCGAAACTCTTGGAGAGTTCCGGGGAGTCGGTCGCGGCGGACGCGGCGTTCGGGGGAGCGGCTTGAGTCATTACAGGGTTCCGGCAGACAGGGCGCCCGGTCGATGGAAACGGGCAAGCAAACCGCTCATTTTAAGATGTAATGCGGTCGTATCGGCGTGTTAGAATACCGGGTTACTGTAAACCTTTTAGAAGTCCCTGAATTCATTGGGATTTCGCCAAAAGTTCATTGAAAAAACGCTGAGGATTTCAGCACAATGAACCGAGCGAACATTCAATGCGGGATCACTCCGAAGGGTTGTCAGTGTCGAATCCCCGCCTTGGCACAGGCGGCCGGGACGGCCCGGAACACGCTGTTGTGACGCAGCGGGTCCGAGTCGCTTGCGCGCCCATGGCGCGCTGCCGCTTGAAGGGTGACACCAACAAGCGCAGGCCACGCCAGGCAATCATAGAAACCAGTCAGTATCCGTTTTTGGAGTTCTCATGTCCGTCCAACGCACTCTCTCGATCATCAAGCCCGACGCCGTCGCCAAGAACGTCATCGGCCAGATCGTCGCCCGCTTCGAGCAAGCCGGCCTGAAGGTCATCGCCGCCCGCCTGGCCCAGCTGTCGCGCGCCGACGCCGAGCGTTTCTACGCCGTCCACAAAGAGCGCCCCTTCTTCAAGGACCTGGTTGACTTCATGGTCTCGGGCCCCGTGTTCGTGCAAGTGCTGGAAGGCGAAGATGCCATCCAGAAGAACCGCGACCTGATGGGCGCCACCGATCCCAAGAAGGCCGCCCCGGGCACCATCCGCGCCGACTTCGCCGACAGCATCGACGCCAACGCCGTGCACGGCTCGGACGCGCCGGAAACGGCCGCTGTCGAAGTGGCTTTCTTCTTCCCCGAAATCAACATCCACAGCCGTTGATTTCCCGGAAATTTCTTTAGCGTCATAGCAATACCCTGGTCATGGAATCCGTCGAACGAATCAACCTGTTGGGGCTGGATGGCTCCGCCCTGTCCGAACTTGTCGGGCAGTGGGGCGGCAAGCCGTTTCGCGCCCGCCAGTTGCAGCGCTGGATGCACCAGCGCGGCGCCGATTCGTTCGACGCCATGACCGACCTGGCTCGCGATTTCCGCGGCCAGCTGGCGTCCCGTTGCGTCATCGAGGCGCTGGCGGTCAACACCGAGCAGCGCTCGTCGGATGGCACCCGCAAGTGGCTGTTCGACGTGGGGCAGGGCAACGCCATCGAAACCGTCTTCATCCCCGAGGACGACCGCGGCACGCTGTGCATCTCCAGCCAGGCGGGCTGCGTGGTGAACTGCCGTTTCTGCTCGACCGGCCACCAGGGGTTCAACCGCAACCTCAAGACCAGCGAGATCATCGGCCAGCTGTGGTGGGCCAAGCGCGTGCTGGAAGCCGACGTCGGCACCGCGCGCCTGGAAGGCGCCCGCGCCACCGAAGACACCCGCGTCATCAGCAACGTGGTCATGATGGGCATGGGCGAGCCCCTGCTCAACTACGACCAGGTGCTGCCGGCCCTGCGCCTGATGCTCGACGACAACGCCTATGGCCTGTCGCGTCGCCGCGTCACCGTGTCCACGTCGGGCGTGGTGCCCATGATGGACCGCCTGTCTCAGGACTGTCCGGTGGCGCTGGCCGTGTCGCTGCATGCGCCCAACGATGCGCTGCGCGACGAGCTGGTGCCGCTGAACAAGAAATACCCGTTGAAGGAGTTGCTGGCCGCGTGCGAACGCTACCTGGCTTTCGCGCCGCGCGACTTCATCACGTTTGAATACTGCATGCTGGATGGCATCAACGATACCGACCAGCATGCCAAGGAATTGATACACATTGCACGCCAGATCCGCTGCAAGCTCAATCTGATCCCGTTCAATCCCTTCCCCGCGTCCGGCCTGAAGCGTTCGCCTTCGGCCCGCGTCAAGGTGTTCGCCCAGCGCCTGATGGACGCCGGCATCATCACGACGGTGCGCAAGACCCGGGGGGACGATATCGATGCCGCTTGTGGTCAACTGGCCGGAGAAGTGCGCGACCGTACCCGGATCACCGAACGGAACGCCGCGCAGCGCCAGACCATACCAATTAGACAGGTGCATGCATGACGCAGGATATCGCTTCTGCAGTTTCAGAGACGCCCGCGAGCGCGGGCGGTTCGGGCAATGTGGGCTCGGCGTTGCGCACGCTGCGCCAATCCAAGGGCTGGTCGCTCGACGAAGTGTCCAGCCGCATCAAGTTTTCGGCCAAGCAGATCGAGGCCCTCGAGAACGAACAGTGGGGCGATCTGCCCACCGGCGTCTCGCTGCGCGGCCTGATCCGCAACTACGCCCGCATGCTGGGCGCCGATTCGCAGGCGATCGTTGATTCGCTCGACCCCAAGGCCCGCGTCACCGGCCCGGTCAAGCTGAGTCCGGGAGCGCTGCATTCGGCCCATTCCATTCCCCAGTCCGGCGCCGACGATGATCGCGCGTCCTCGACCTCCTGGGGCTGGCTGATCGCCATCGTGCTGGTGCTTGCCGCCGGCGTCGCCTATGCCTTCTGGCAGGGCTGGCTGCCGCAGCAGTGGCTGGCGTTCGACTGGCTTCCCAAGCTGTCCAAGTAAATACCGGTTTCGCCGATGCAAGATTCCTCTCTGCCTTGCCAGGATGCGCCGCCGCCCGCCGTGGGCGCGGCTCCCCGCCGCGCCACGCGTTCGGTGGCGGTGAAGTGGGGCGACCGCACGGTCATGATCGGCGGCGACGCGCCGGTGGTGGTCCAGTCCATGACCAACACCGACACCGCCGATGCCATCGCCACGGCGATCCAGGTCAAGGAATTGGCGCTGGCCGGCTCCGAGATGGTGCGCATCACCGTCAACACGCCCGAAGCCGCCAAGGAAGTCATGGCGATCCGCGAGCAGCTCGACCGCATGGGCGTGGACGTGCCGCTGGTGGGCGACTTCCACTACAACGGCCACAAGCTGCTGACGCAATTCCCGGACTGCGCCCAGGCGCTGTCCAAGTACCGCATCAATCCCGGCAACATGGGCGGCGGCAAGCGCCGTGACGACAATTTCGCCCAGATGATCGAAGTGGCGTGCCGCTACGACAAGCCGGTGCGCATCGGCGTGAACTGGGGCAGCCTGGATCACGAGCTGATGGCGCGCAAGATGGACGAAAACAGCCGCCGCGCCCAGCCCTGGGAAGCGCAGGCGGTGATGCGCGACGCGCTGGTGGTGTCCGCCATCAGCAACGCCCAGCGCGCCGAGGAACTCGGCCTGCGCCGCGACGCCATCATCCTGTCGTGCAAGGTCAGCCACGTGCAGGACCTGATCGCGGTCTACCGCGACCTGTCGGCGCGTTGCGATTATCCACTGCACCTGGGCCTGACCGAAGCCGGCATGGGCAGCAAGGGCATCGTCGCCTCGACCGCCGCGCTGGCCGTGCTGCTGCAGCAGGGCATCGGCGACACCATCCGCATCTCGCTGACGCCGGAACCGGGCGGCGACCGCGGCCGCGAGGCCGTGGTGGCGCAGGAGATCCTGCAGACCATGGGCCTGCGCGCGTTCACGCCCATGGTGGTGGCCTGCCCCGGTTGCGGCCGCACCAGCAGCACGTTCTTCCAGGAACTGGCCGATAGCATCCAGTCCTACCTGCGCCGGCAGATGCCGGTGTGGCGCGCCCAGTACCCCGGCGTCGAAAGCATGAACGTCGCGGTCATGGGCTGTGTGGTCAACGGGCCTGGCGAAAGCCGCCACGCGGACATCGGCATCAGCCTGCCGGGCACCGGCGAGGTGCCGGCCGCGCCGGTGTTCGTCGACGGCGAGCGCACGGTCACCCTGAAGGGCGACCATATCGCCGAAGAATTCCAGGCCATCGTTGAAGACTACGTTGCGCGTCGCTACGGCGCGCTCGCCTCTCATTAAAAGAAAGGGTGTGGCCGCGAGGCGCGCTTGCCGGCGCGCGGGGCGGCATGATCAAGATGACTCAAGCTTTCCAGAAAGTCGCCGCCATCCGCGGCATGAATGACCTGTTGCCAGGGGCCAGCGCCCGCTGGGAGCAATTCGAGGAAATCGTGCGCGGCTGGCTGCGCGGCTACGGCTATCGCAACGTGCGTACGCCCGTGCTTGAGCATACGCGCCTGTTCACGCGCGGCATCGGCGAAGTGACCGACATCGTCGAAAAAGAGATGTACACGTTCACCGACGCGCTCAATGGCGAATCGCTGACCATGCGGCCCGAGATGACCGCCGGCATTGTGCGCGCCTCGATCGAGCACAACCTGCTGTACGACCGCCCGCAGCGCGTCTACTCGATCGGCCCGGTGTTCCGCCACGAGCGCCCGCAGCGCGGCCGCTACCGCCAGTTCCACCAGATCGACGTCGAGGCGCTGGGTTTCGCCGGTCCCGACGTGGACGCCGAACTGATCGTCATGCTGGCCCGCCTGTGGAAGCTGCTGGGCCTGACCGACGTGCGCCTCGAACTGAATTCGCTGGGCCAGCCGGCCGAGCGCGCCGCGCACCGCGCCGCCCTGATCGCGCACCTGGAAAAGCACGTCGACATCCTCGACGAGGATGGCAAGCGCCGCCTGTATACCAATCCGCTGCGCGTGCTGGACACCAAGAACCCCGCCATGCAGGAAATGGCCGACAGCGCCCCGCGCCTGTTCGACTTCCTGGGCGAGGAATCGCGCGCGCACTTCGAGGGCGTGTGCCAGCGCCTGACCGACGCCGGCATCGAATACCGCCTCAACCCGCGCCTGGTGCGCGGGCTGGACTACTACAACCTGACCGTCTTCGAATGGGTGACCGACCGCCTCGGCTCCCAGGGCACGGTGTGCGGCGGTGGCCGCTACGACGGCCTGATCGAACTGCTGGGCGGCAAGCCCGCGCCGGCCGTCGGTTTCGCTATCGGCATGGAACGCCTGCTGGACCTGTGGGAGCAGAGCGTGCAGGTCGAGGCGCCGGCCGAATGCGAGGTCTATGTCGTGCACCAGGGCGAAGCGGCGCAGCGCCTGGCCGCCCGGGTCGGCGAAGACCTGCGCGACGCCGGCCTGGCGGTGGTGGTGCATGCCGGCGCCGCCAGCTTCAAGTCCCAATTCAAGCGCGCGGACGCCAGCGGCGCCCGGGTTGCGGTTATCCTTGGCGCCGATGAAGTGGCTTCGCAGACCGCCAGCATCAAATTCCTGCGCGCCGACGCCCAAGGCGACGCCGCGCAGCAGCAAGTCCCGTTGGCGGGCTTGGCCGACGTATTGAATCTCAAGGGTTAGCATGGCATACGATCTGGAAGAACAGGAAAAACTCGACGCGATCAAGGCGTGGTGGGCCCGCTACGGCACTCTGGTGGCGGCGCTGGTGGCGGCCGTGGCGCTGGCCTGGGGCGGCTGGTGGGGCGCCAAGGCCTACCAATCGCACAAGGCGAACCAGGCCATGGGTTATTTCGAAGCGCTCGAAGACGCGGCCCGCCTGGGCGGCGCCGATTCCTCCGTGCGCATCAAGGCCGCGGCGGCGACGCTGCGCGACCAGTACGGTTCGACCGGCTACGCCGCCCGTGGCGCGCTGGTGGCGGCCCAGGCGCTGCAGGCCCAGAATGATGTCGATGGCGCCCGCCAGCAGCTCGAATGGCTGGCCGGCCAGTCCAAGAATCCCTCGATGCAGGCCGTGGCCCGGCTGCGCCTGGCGGGCCTGCTGCTCGACCAGAAGCAGTACGACGCCGCCCTGGGGCAGCTGAACAATGCGCCGGCCGCCTTCGCCGCCTTGTTCGCCGACCGCCGTGGCGATATCCTCGCGGCGCAAGGCAAGCGCGATGAGGCGCGTGCCGCATGGCAAAGCGCCATCGATGGTCTGGGCACGGCGAATCCGCTGACCCAGGTCGTGCAACTGAAACTGGATGCCCTGAGCGGAGCGTGACTGGAATGCGTAAATTTGCCTTTGGCCGTACGTGGCGTGGCGCGGTTTGCCTGACGGGCCTGCTGGCCCTGGGGGGCTGCGGCCTGTTTTCCCATGACGATGGCCGTTACGACCCCGCTCCCCTGACCGAATACAAGGCCGGCATGTCGGTGCGCCAGGTCTGGTCGACGTCGATCGGCAGCGGTTCCGGCCTGGGCTTCGCGCCCACCGTGCTGAACAACGCGGTCTACGCCGCCACGCCCGACGGTTCGGTCGGCAAGTTCGACCTGCAAAGCGGCCGTCCCATCTGGAAGTCGCAGGCGGGCGTGAAGCTGACGGCGGGCGCCGGCAGCGATGGCACCACCACCGCGGTGGCCTCGCCCGACGGCGACGTGGTCGCGTTTGACGATAGCGGCAAGGTCAAGTGGAAAGTGCGCGCCACCAGCGACGTCAATATCCCGCCGGTGGTGGGCTACGGCATCGTCGTGGTCCGCAGCGGCGACTACCGCATCCAGGCCTTCGACGCCAACAACGGCGAGCGCCTCTGGAGCGTGCAGCGTCCCGGCCCGGCGCTGGCCCTGCGCAGCGCCGCTCAAATGGTGCTGGCCGAAGGCCTTGTCATCACCGGCCTGCCGGGCGGCAAGCTGATGGCCATCGCCTCCGACAGCGGCAACGTGCAAT
Source organism: Achromobacter ruhlandii (assembly GCF_002082135.1). Taxonomy (NCBI): domain Bacteria; kingdom Pseudomonadati; phylum Pseudomonadota; class Betaproteobacteria; order Burkholderiales; family Alcaligenaceae; genus Achromobacter; species Achromobacter ruhlandii. The sequence continues at coordinate 4,121,702 of NZ_CP017433.1, read as the reverse complement.
GGGAAGGCACTGTCGCCACCCCGCGCGGCGCCAGCGACCTGGAGCGCCTGACCGACGTGGTCGGCGCCCCGCAGATCGCGGGCAACCTGCTTTGCGCGGTGGCCTACCAAGGGCGTATCGTATGCTTTGACGTCACGGCCGGCGGCCGTCCGATCTGGGCCAAGGACTTCTCCAGCGTCAGCGGCATGACCCTGGACCAGCGCTTCGCCTACTCGGCCGACCAGAACAGCGTGGTCAACGCCTTCGCGCTGGACAACGGCGGCAACGTCTGGAAGCAGGCCGCGCTGAAGAACCGCCAGCTGACCTCGCCGGCCCTGCTGGGCGGCGCGCTCGCCGTCGGCGACCTGGACGGTTACGTGCATTTCCTGTCGCGCAGCGATGGCAGCCTGATGGCGCGCCTGTCCGTGGGGGGTGGCGCTGTCGTGTCGCCGCCGCAGACGACTTCCCAAGGTGTGCTGGTCCAGACGGGCAATGGCAATCTCGTCCTGATCGGCACCAACTAAACCCTCAAGAACAAAGCCTTACACCGTGTCTTTCAAGCCTGTCGTTGCCCTGGTCGGCCGCCCCAATGTGGGGAAATCGACCCTTTTCAATCGCCTGACGCGATCGCGCGCCGCGCTGGTGGCCGATTTTTCCGGCCTGACCCGCGATCGCCACTACGGCGAGGGCAGGGTGGGCGATATCCCCTTCATCGTCATCGACACGGGCGGTTTCGAGCCGGTCGCCAAGGATGGCATCCTGCTGGAAATGGCCCGCCAGACCCGGCAGGCCATCGCCGAGGCGGACGTGGTGGTGTTCCTGGTGGACGCCCGCGCCGGCCTGAACGCGCATGACCACGAGATCGCCACGCTGCTGCGCAAGTCGGGACAGCAGCGCGTGCTGCTCGCGGTGAACAAGGCCGAAGGCATGGGGGCGGGCGCCGCCATCGCCGAATTCCACGAGCTGGGTCTGGGGCAACCCTATCCCATCTCGGCGGCGCACGGCGACGGCATCGTCGACCTGATCGAACTCGCGCTGCAGGACCTGGCCGGGCCGCCCGCCGAGGAAGAGGAACCGGCCGAAGAGGGCGAGCACGACCACCGCATCAAGCTGGCCATCGTCGGCCGCCCCAACGTCGGCAAGTCGACGCTGATCAACACGCTGATGGGCGAAGAGCGCGTGATCGCGTTCGACATGCCCGGCACCACCCGCGACGCCATCGAGATCGACTTCGAACGCGATGGCCGCCGCTACACGCTGATCGACACCGCCGGCCTGCGCAAGCGCGGCAAGGTGTTCGAGGCGGTGGAAAAGTTCTCCGTCATCAAGACGCTGCAGGCCATCGAGGCCAGCAACGTCGTGCTGCTGATGCTGGACGCGCAGACCGAAATCTCCGAACAGGACGCCCACATCGCCGGCTTCGTGCTGGAAACCGGCCGCGCCGTGGTCGTGGCCGTCAACAAGTGGGATGGCCTGGACGGCGAGGAAAAGGAACGCATCGAACGCGAATTCATGCGCAAGCTGCGCTTCCTGTCGTTCGCCCGCGTGCACACCATTTCGGCCCTGCGCGGCCAGGGCATCAAGCCGCTGCTCAAGTCGGTCAATGCCGCCCACGCCGCCGCCTTCGCCAAGCTGTCCACGCCCAAGCTGACGCGCGAGTTGCAGGCCGCCGTCGAGCAGCAGCCGCCGCCCCGCAAGGGCATCTTCCGTCCCAAGATGCGCTATGCGCACCAGGGCGGGCAGAATCCCCCCTTGGTGGTGATCCACGGCAACGCGCTGGACGCGGTGCCCGATTCGTACCGCCGCTACCTGGAAACCCGTTTCCGCAACGCTTTCGATCTGGCCGGCACGCCGCTGCGGATCGAATTCAAGTCTTCGCACAACCCCTACGCGCAGGAAAGCTGATCCATGAGCCGTTTCTGGAGTCCCGTGGTCGGGACGCTCAGTCCGTATGTGCCGGGCGAGCAGCCCAAGCTTCAGAACCTGGTCAAGCTGAACACCAACGAGCACCCCTACGGGCCGTCGCCCAAGGTGCTCGAGGCGATCCGCGCGGCGTGCGACGACACGCTCAAGCTCTATCCCGATCCGTCGTCCGACAGGCTGCGCCAGGCGGTGGCGACGGCCGTCGGCGTGGCGCCGGCCCGCGTGTTCGTGGGCAATGGCTCGGACGAAGTGCTGGCGCATGCCTTCCTGGCCCTGCTCAAGCATGAGCGTCCGCTGCGCTTTCCGGACATCACCTACAGCTTCTATCCGGTCTATTGCGGCCTGTACGGTATCGATTACGAGACCCTGCCGCTGACGGAAGATTTCCGCATCGACGTCGAAGACTACCTGCCGGGCCGTCATGGCCAGGCGGGCGCCATCATCTTCCCCAATCCGAACGCACCCACGGGCCGCGCCTTGAGCGTGGCCGAAATCGAGCGCATCGTGGCCGGCAATCCGGACACCGTGGTAGTGGTTGACGAGGCCTATGTCGACTTCGGCGCCGAATCCGTGATTGCGCTGACCGAGCGCCACGACAACCTGCTGGTCATCCAGACGCTGTCCAAGTCGCGTTCCCTGGCAGGCCTGCGGGTCGGTTTCGCGGTTGGCAGTCCGGAACTGATCGATGGCCTGGAGCGCGTCAAGAACAGCTTCAATTCCTACCCCGTGGATCGCCTGGCCTCGGCCGGCGCGGTCGCCGCGCTCGAGGACGTCGAGTATTTCGAACAGACCCGCCAGGCAGTGATCCAGACTCGCGGTCGGATGGCCGCCGGCCTGCAGGCCCTGGGCTTCGAGGTGCTGCCGTCCAGCGCCAACTTCGTGTTCGCCCGGCATCCGTCGCGCGATGCCGGCGAACTGGCGGCCGGCCTGCGCGAACGCAGCATCATCGTGCGCCATTTCCGCCTGCCGCGCATCGACCAGTTTCTGCGTATTACAGTGGGCACGGACGCGCAGTGCGACCTGCTTCTGAAAGCGCTTGGCGAGGTCGTCTGAACCCCAGCTGAAGGGCCTTTCCGGCGGAAAACTCTGGTGTCATCTTTTGCATCCGACACAAGTAGCACGGGCCGGGAAAACCCTGTAGAGTACATGTTTCGGCGTGCCCCACCTGTAAAAAGCGCGTCACCACTCAATAACAAACAAATGGAGCCTGGCCAATGAGCAATAAAGGGCAAACTCTGCAAGATCCGTTCCTGAACACGCTGCGCAAGGATCATGTGCCGGTGTCGATCTACCTGGTGAACGGTATCAAGCTTCAAGGGCAAATCGAATCTTTCGACCAATACGTGGTGCTGCTGCGTAACACGGTCACGCAAATGGTCTACAAGCACGCCATTTCCACCGTCGTTCCCGCGCGCGCCGTGAATTTCCAGGTGGAAGTCCCTGCTGAGTAATCTCGCTCCCGCAGTACCTTTTATTGCCCGCCGAACGGTCTACGTCGGCGGGCATTTTCGCTTTGGCTCCAAAATGGTGCATGTATGCGCGCACTGATCATCAGCGTGGATCTGGGTGATCCCGACTTCGCCGCCCACGCGGAGGAATTCGCCATGCTGGCCAAGGGCGCCGGCGCGGAAATCGTCGGCACGCTCACGGCCCGCCGCGACCGGCCCGACGCCAAGTTCTTCATCGGTTCCGGCAAGGCCGACGAAGGCGTGGGCATGGCGCAGGCGCTGCTGGCCGACATCGTGCTGTTCGACCAGCCGCTGTCGCCGGCCCAGCAGCGCAACCTGGAACGGGTCTTCAACCTGCGCGTGGTGGATCGCGTGGCGTTGATCCTGGACATCTTCGCGCTGCGCGCCAAGAGCCATGAAGGCAAGCTGCAAGTCGAACTGGCCCAGTTGCAGCACCTGGCCACGCGCCTGACCCGCATGTGGAGCCACCTGGAGCGTCAGCGCGGCGGCATCGGCATGCGCGGCCCCGGCGAATCGCAGCTCGAAATGGACCGCCGCATGATCGGCGCCAAGGTCAAGACGCTGCGCGAGCGGCTGGACCGGGTCGAGCGCCAGCGCGTCACGCAGCGGCGCGCGCGCGCTCGCGGCGGCGCCTTGTCGGTGTCGCTGGTGGGGTATACCAACGCCGGCAAGTCGACGCTGTTCAACGCCTTGACCCGCGCCGACACCTACGCGGCGGACCAGTTGTTCGCCACGCTTGACACCACCACCCGCCGTATCTGGATCGAAGGCGCGGGCAATGTCGTGGTGTCGGATACCGTTGGCTTCATCCGCGACCTGCCTCACGACCTGATCGCGGCGTTCCGCGCCACGCTCGAAGAGACCGTGCATGCCGACCTGCTGCTGCATGTGGTCGACGCCGCCAGTCCGCAGCGCGACGAGCAGATCTTCGAGGTCAACAAGGTGTTGGCGGAAATCGGGGCCGCCGCGATTCCCACCATTCTGGTATACAACAAGATCGACCGCGCTGGCCTGGAACCCCGGGCGGAGCGCGACGCCCATGGTACGATTGCGCGAGTATTTGTAAGCGCCACCGAGCGCGCCGGTTTGGACGCGTTGCGCGGGGCAATTGCGGAGACCGGACAGATTGTGGGAAACAATGCCGCGAATTATCAAACTCTTCAATCTGAATGACCCCGGCTGGGGTCGTGGAAACAATAATGGCTCCGAGCCGCCGCCCAAGCGGCCCCAAGGCAACGGAGACGGTCCGCCCGACCTCGACGAGGTCTGGCGCGATTTCAATAATCGCATCGGATCGTTGTTCGGCCGCAAGGGCGGGGGGGGCAACAACCGCCCCGGTGGCAATCGCGGCGGCATGACGCCGCCGTCGCCACGCGGCGCCCGCATCGGACTGGGAGTGATCGCCCTGGTCGCGGTCGGCATCTGGGCGGCCAGCGGCTTCTACATCGTCCAGGAAGGCCAGGTCGCGGTTGTCACGCAGTTCGGCAAATACAAAAGCACATCGCAAGCCGGCTTCCAGTGGCGCCTGCCGTACCCCATCCAGAGCCATGAAATGGTCAACGTGTCGCAACTGCGCACGTTCGAAGTCGGTTTCCGTGGCGGCGCCCGCAACAAGGTGCTGCCCGAGGCGCTGATGCTCACGACGGACGAGAACATCGTCGACATGCAGTTCGTCGTGCAGTACCGCCTGCGTGCCGATGGCGCGCCGGACTACCTCTTCATGACCCGCGACCCTGACGATTCCGTGCGCCAGGCATCCGAAACCGCCATGCGGGAAGTGGTGGGCAAGCAGTCCATGGACTTCGTGCTGTACGAGGGCCGTACCGCCGTCGCCAGCCAGGTCCAGACGCTGATGCAGCAGATCCTCGACCGCTACCAGACCGGTGTGCAGGTCAGTACCGTCGCCATCCAGAACGTGCAGCCGCCCGAGCAGGTGCAGGCCGCGTTCGACGATGCCGTCAAGGCGGGCCAGGATCGCGAACGCCAGATCAACGAGGGCCAGGCCTATGCCAACCAGGTCGTGCCGCTCGCCAGCGGTCAGGCCTCGCGCATGACCGAGCAGGCCGAAGGGTACCGCGCCAAGGTGGTGGGCGACGCGCAGGGTAATACGGCGCGCTTCACCAGCATCCTGGGCGAATACGAGAAGTCCCCGCAGGTGATGCGCCAGCGCATGTATCTCGAAAGCATGCAGGAGATCTTCACCCGTGCCAGCAAGGTCATGGTCGACACCAAGAGCAACAACAACATGTTGTACCTGCCCTTGGACAAGATCATGCATCTGGCCGCGCAAGACGCCAGCAAGTCCACGGCCGGCAGCGCCGGTTCGTCGACCCTGATCAATCCGCCCGCCCAGACGCCGCTCCGCGGCAACGTGGCGCCGGCCCCGCAACCCTCCGGCAGCAGCAATAGCAACGCGCTGCCCCGCGACCGCCAGTCGCGCTAACCCGGAGGATTCTTGATCATGCAACGTCTTATGCCCATCCTGGTCGGCCTGCTCATCGTGCTGGCCGCCCTTTCTTCCTGCGTGTTCGTGGTGCGCGAGCGCGACTACGCCCTGGTGTTCTCACTGGGTGAAGTGCGCAAGGTCATCAACGAGCCCGGCCTGTACTTCAAGGCGCCGCCGCCGTTCCAGAACGTGGTGACGCTGGACAAGCGCATCCTGACCATCGAAACCAACGAAGCCGAGCGCATCCAGACTTCCGAAAAGAAGAACCTGCTGATCGATTCGTACGTCAAGTGGCGCATTGCCGATCCGCGCCAGTACTACGTGTCGACCGGCGGCAATGAGCGCGTGGCGCAGGAGCGCCTGCAGGCCTTGATCCGCGATGCGCTCAACGCCTCGGTCAACGTGCGCACGGTTCGCGACGTGGTCTCGACCGAACGCGACAAGATCATGGCCGAAATCCTGACCAACGTCGCCAAGCGCGCCGAGCCGTTGGGCGTGCAGATCGTCGACGTGCGTCTGCGCCGCATCGAGTTCGCGCCCGAGATCTCGGAGTCGGTGTATCGCCGCATGGAAGCCGAACGTACCCGCGTCGCCAACGAGCTGCGCTCGATCGGTGCCGCCGAGGGCGAGAAGATCCGCGCCGAAGCCGACCGCCAACGTGAAGTGATCGTGGCCCAGGCCTATGCCAAGGCCCAGACGATCATGGGCGAGGGCGATGCCGCGGCCGCCGCGATCTATTCGCAGGCCTACGGCAAGAACCCGCAGTTCTACACGTACTACAAGAGCCTGGAGGCCTACCGCGCTTCGTTCTCGAAGCCGGGCGACGTGCTGGTGGTGGACCCCAGTTCCAGCTTCTTCCAGTTCATGAAGGACCCTACCGGTCAGGCCCTGGCCCCGGTGACCGTGCCCGCCAAATAAGGCGGCGCCGCAGGCGGTATCCCAAGCCCCTTGGCCTGCGCCAAGGGGCTTTTTCCTGGCGGCCAGGCCGGGTCGCCCGCGGTGGTTCGGCAATCGGGGACGGTGTTGCGCCGCTGGCTTTCCCGGCTGGCGCTGTCGGCTGAACCATGTACAATACCCCGTAAGCTAGAAAACATTCCGCAGCGGCTGAGCGGGCTTACGCCCCCTCAGCCGCTTTTTCGTTTGGGCGACGCCCACGCATCTCTAGGCGTTATTCAGGTAAACATTCATGGGTAACTGGTTGCTGCCCGAGAGCCTTGCCGACGTACTCCCGGCAGAGGCCCGGCGCATCGAGGAAGTGCGCCGCGAACTTCTCGATCTGTACCGCACTTACGGTTTCGAGCTGGTCGCGCCGCCGTTGGTCGAATACATCGATTCATTGCTGTCCGGCACCGGCAGCGATCTGGATCTGCGTACCTGCAAGCTGGTGGATCAATTGTCGGGCCGCACGCTGGGCGTGCGTGCCGACATGACGCCCCAGGTCACGCGCATCGACGCGCACTTGTTGAACCGCGCTGGCGTAACCCGCCTGTGTTACTGCGGCAACGTGCTGCATGCGCGCCCGGCGGACCTGCTGTCCAGCCGCGAGCTGCTGCAGATCGGCGCCGAAATCTACGGTCATGCCGGTTTCGAGGCCGACCTCGAGATCATCCAGCTGGTGCTGGAAACCGTGGCCATTGCCGGCGTGCGCAATCCGCGCCTGGTGTTGTGCCATCCGGGCGTGCTGCGCGGCATCGTCGAAGCCGATCCGGCCGCTGCCGCGGTCTCGCAGGATGTCATCCGCCTGATGCGCGAGAAAGACGTGCCTGGCCTGACCGAACTGGCCGCGCGCACCCCCGGCATGCGCGCTGAAACGCTCAAGGCGTTGCAGCTGCTGCCCAAGCTTTACGGCGGTCCCGAGGTGCTGAAGCGGGCCCGCCACGATCTGCCGCTGCTGCCTGGCGTCGTCGCCGCGCTGGATGCGCTGCAGGTGCTGGTGGACGGCCAGCCGAACGTTGACTTCGGTGTCGACCTGGCGGATGTGGACGGCTACGGCTACCACTCCGGCATCAAGTTCGCGCTGTACGCCGAAGGCTGGCGTGACGCGTTGGTGCGCGGCGGCCGCTATGACGACGTCAGCCTGGCGTTCGGGCGCGCCCGTCCGGCCACCGGCTTCAGTCTGGATTTACGCAAGCTGGCGGCGGGTTTGCCGCCGGCGGAACGGGCGCGTGCGGTTCGCGCGCCCTGGGGGCAAGCCCCCGCCCTGGTCGAGGCGGTCCGCCGCCTGCGCCGGTCAGGGGAAATCGTCGTTCAGGTATTGCCCGGTCACGAGCAGGATCAGGACGAATTCGTTTGCGATCGCGAGCTGGCGCTGCAGGATGGCGCCTGGACGGTCAGAACGCTGTGACTAACTCCCTCTCGGCAACGAGAGGGCCGCGGGGAGATTTCCGGATTTCCCGAGAAACTCGATATTGATTCGTAACATGAGCAAGAACGTAGTCGTAATCGGCACCCAGTGGGGTGACGAGGGCAAGGGTAAGATCGTCGATTGGCTGGCGGAATCCGTCCAGGGCGTGGTCCGCTTCCAGGGCGGCCACAACGCCGGCCACACGCTGTGGATCAATGGCAAGAAGACCATTCTTCGCCTGATCCCGTCGGGCATCATGCATCCCGGCGTCACCTGCTTCATCGGCAACGGCGTGGTGCTGTCGCCGGAGGCCCTGCTCAAGGAAATCGAAGAGCTCGAGGCCGCCGGCCTGGACGTGCGCTCGCGTCTGCGCATTTCCGAGATCTGCCCGCTGATCCTGCCGTACCACGTGGCCGTCGACAAGGCCCGCGAAGCGCGCAAGGGCGATGGCAAGATCGGCACGACCGGCCGCGGCATCGGCCCGGCCTACGAAGACAAGGTCGCCCGCCGCGCGCTGCGTGTGCAGGATCTGTTCAACCCCGCGTTGTTCGACGAAAAGCTCGCCGAAGTGCTGGACTACCACAACTTCGTGCTGACCCAGTACCTGGGCGCCGAAGCCGTTTCGGCCAACGAAGTGCGTGATCAGGCCATGGCGCTGGCGCCGGCGATCGCCCCGATGGTCGCGGACGTCTCCAGCACGCTGTTCACCATGCAGCAGGAAGGCAAGCGCCTGCTGTTCGAAGGCGCGCAGGGCGCGTTGCTGGACGTCGATCACGGCACCTATCCGTTCGTCACCAGCAGCAACTGCGTCGCCGGCGCCGCTTCGGCGGGCGCGGGCGTCGGTCCGCAGTCGCTGGACTACGTTCTGGGCATCACCAAGGCCTACACCACGCGCGTCGGCTCGGGCCCGTTCCCCACGGAGCTGGTCGACGAGATCGGCACCCGCCTGGCCACCATCGGCAAGGAATTCGGCTCGGTCACCGGCCGTCCGCGCCGCTGCGGCTGGTTCGACGGCGCCGCGCTCAAGCGCTCGGTCCGCCTGAACGGCATCACCGGCCTGTGCATCACCAAGCTGGACGTGCTCGACGGCCTGGAAACCATCCAGTTGGGCGTCGGCTACCGCGTCAACGGTGAATTCCGCGACGTGCTGCCCTACGGCGCCCATGCCGTGGCGCAAGCCCAGCCGGTGCTGGAAGAGCTGCCGGGCTGGAGCGAATCCACCGTCGGCATCACCGAGTACGACAAGCTGCCCGAGGCCGCCCGTCGCTACCTGGAGCGCGTGGCCGAAGTCTGCGGCGTGCCGATCGACCTGGTGTCCACCGGTCCCGACCGCAACGAAACCATTGTGCTGCGTCATCCCCTGAAGGGCTGACATCGGGTTATCATTCGCAAGGCCGCCGCCGGCTCATACCGGCGGCGGCCTTTTCGTATTTTCACGCAGGAGATCCTTGCCTATGAGCGCGCCAACCAGTGACGATAGCCATCTGTGGGTGACGTGGGACGACTACAACCGCTTGATCGAGCGCCTGGCCTTGCAGGTGCATCAGTCCGGTTGGGAGTTCGACAAGATTTTGTGCCTGGCGCGTGGCGGCATGCGCGTTGGCGACGTTATGTCCCGTATTTTTGATGTGCCGTTGGGCATTCTGGCGACCAGCAGCTACCGCGAAGCCGCGGGCACCAAGCAGGGCGATATGGATATCGCGCAGTTCATCACCATCACGCGCGGCACGCTGTCCGGGCGGGTGTTGCTGGTGGACGACATGGTGGATACCGGCAAGACGTTCATGAAGGTGTACGACCACCTCAAGAGCCAGTTCGCCGACATCACCGAATTGCGCAGCGCCGTGCTTTGGTGGAAGGGGCATTCTCAGGCGCAGCCCGATTATTACGTCGACAAGCTGCCGACCAACCCCTGGATCCATCAGCCGTTCGAGGATTACGACAGCCTGCGTCCGCACCAGCTGGAAGCCTGGATCCGCAAGGGTTCGAAGGGCTGAAATCATAGGGGGACGGATGGTCTGGCGATCCCCGCCGCCCATGCGCGGCGCGATCGTGCGAGGGCAGGGTGCCAGACTGTTCCCCCGGTAGTCAAAATAGCCATGACCATGCTAGAATCGCTGGTTATCGCTAAACCGAACTTGGCTTGTTACTCTTTAGGTAGTCTTTGGGTAACGCAACCGGCCCTGGAGACTTTTGCCAGTCAGCAGCCAGCCGGCCCTAGAGCCAGCCGATTTTAGGACTTTAGCGCTGCAAGGCTCTTGGCGCTGGCGCCTGGAAGCGAAGGGGTCGGCGGGCAGGGAATCCTGTGCGCGGGGCTCTTGAACTCTTGGTCCGGACAGCATGCGCGATTACTATTGTTGCGTGCGTAGTCTGCGGCCTGAGCTTACAGGCGGTTCGCCGTCCGGAACCACGTGGCATTGCTGGTAAGCAAGCCAGGTTTGTCATCAACTTTTGTTACCCTACAAGCAGGCCAATCACTTTATGCCTATCGTTCGACTGAAGGAAAACGAACCGTTTGAAGCCGCTCTGCGTCGCTTCAAGCGCACCATCGAAAAGACCGGTTTGCTCACCGAACTGCGCTCGCGCGAGTTCTATGAGAAGCCCACGGCCGAGCGCAAGCGCAAGCACGCCGCCGCTGTGAAGCGCCACTACAAGCGCATCCGTAGCCAGCAACTGCCCCCGCGCCTGTATTGATTTCTGATTCCCGAATCTATTGATTCCAGAATCATTCATCCAGGAACTACTCGCCCGGGTCGACGTTGTCGATGTTGTCGGGCGATACGTGCAGTTGCGAAAGGGTGGGGCCAACTTGCTTGGCCTGTGCCCCTTTCATAACGAAAAAAGTCCGTCGTTCACTGTCAGCCCCACCAAGCAGTTCTATCACTGCTTCGGTTGCGGCGCCCACGGCAGTGCCATCACCTTCCTGATGGAACATACGGGCGCCAGTTTCCCCGAGGCCGTGCGCACGCTCGCGGCTTCGGCGGGAATGACGGTCCCCGAAGAAAATCGCAGTCCCCGCCAGCAACAGGAAACCGCGCGCCGCAAGGCCGAGGAGTCCCGCCATACGCAGGTGCTGGACGCCGCTCAAGCCCATTACCTGAAGCAGTTGCGCGCATCGCCCGCCGCGATCCGCTATCTGAAGCAACGTGGCCTGACCGGCGAGATCGCGGCGCATTTCGGCCTGGGCTGGTCCGGCACGGACCGGCATGGGCTGTCGCAGGTTTTTCCGAATTACGAAGATCCGACCCTGGTGGAGTCGGGCCTGGTCATCGAGTCCGAGGACGGCCGGCGCTACGACCGCTTCCGCGAACGGATCATGTTCCCGATCCGCAATGCGCGCGGCAGCCTGATCGGCTTTGGCGGCCGCATCATCGGCAAGGGCGAGCCCAAGTACCTGAATTCGCCGGAAACCCCGCTGTTTTCCAAGGGTCAGGAGCTGTACGGGCTGTGGGAAGCGCGTCAGGCGATCCGCCAGGAAGGTCAGGTCATCGTGGTCGAAGGCTACATGGATGTGGTCGGCCTGGCGCAGCAGGGTATCGCCAATGCCGTTGCCACGCTAGGCACCGCAACCACCCCGGATCACGTCAAGAAGCTGCTGCGCACCAGCGACAAGGTGATCTTCAGCTTCGACGGTGATGGCGCCGGCCGCCGGGCCGCGTGGCGCGCGCTGCAGGCGTGCCTGCCGGTGCTGCGCGACGACATCGCCATCCGCTTCCTGTTCCTGCCAACCGAGCATGACCCGGATTCGTATGTGCGCGAACTGGGCGCCGAAGCGTTCCGTGCTTGCCTGGGCGAGGCGGTGGCGTTGTCGCGCTTCCTGCTGGACGAGCTGGCATCGCGCCATAACATGGACGAAGCCGAAGGGCGCGCCAGCTGCCTGCATGAGGCCAAGCCCCTGCTGGCGTCGATTCCGGAATGCGCGCTGCGCGTGCAGATCGAACGCGAGATGGCCAAGCTGGTGCAGCTGACGCCGGAGGAAATGGCGCAGGTGCTGGCGCAGCAACCCGCCAAGCCGTTCGGCCCGCCGGTCAGGCCGGCCGCGGGCGAGGCGGGCAACGCCGGCGCACCGGCGCCGCAGGAGGGTAGCGTGCCGCACGAAGGCGGCTACGACTTCGCTGGCCACGATTTTCACGACATTCCCGCCGACGATGGCGAGTACGTGGATTATGGCCAATTCTCGTCGCCAGGCGGCGAATCGGGCGGCGGCTGGAGTGGCGGCGGTGGCAAGCAGGACTGGAAAGGCAAGGGCGATTGGAAGGGCAAGAGCGACTGGAAGGGCAAAAGCGACTGGAAAGGCGGCAAAGGCAACTGGAAGGGCAGGCGCGATGACGTCGGCGGCTTCGAAGGGCGCCGCACCATGCCTTCGCTGGCCAAGCGCCTGTTGAGTCTGTTGCTGGCCCACCCGGAACTGGTCGACTCGATGGGCGACCAGCAGCTTGAAGTCATCGACCACGGCCCCCATCTAGGACTGGTAAGGGATCTGATCATGCTGGCCCAATCCAGCGGTGCGCGCCATGTGGGCGCCCTGCTGGAAGCGGCCGAGCCGGACTCGGATCTTGCGACAGTGCTCAAGGGGCTGCGGGTCGACATTTTGTCCCAGGAAGATCTGCCGGATCCGCAAACCGAATGGGACGATGCGCTGCGGCGCATCGAATTCGATTCGGCGAAGGCGGAAATGGCCAAGCTGGCCGCGGCCGGCTTGGCAACCGAGGAGGCGCGCAAGCGCTACCTGGAGCTGTCGAGCCGGATGCTGGTGCTCAAAGGTGCCGGCATACGCTAAATGCGGTAAAATCAAAGGTTTTCCCGCCGCGGCATTGCCGCAAACCGTTGTGTGGCGGTAGTTGTTGGCTGTATGGCGATGACCTGGCGGCGCCAGGATCCCGCGATGTTGAATGCAGACTGAAAGCCGGTTGAATGAATCGGCCTTGAATCTGTGCCGGCGGGATGCAGGGCGCGTAGGCGCGGTATTTGCAGGCGCGCAGGCGCGGTGTTGCGTGAAGGCGCGCAGGCGCGGTGTTGCGATGAATCCTTCGTTATCGCGCCAGTGTTGGGGCACGGTTGCGCGAAAACGCAAGCGGCAGGAAAAAGAACGGCGGACGGAATCTATTTCCGCTGCTGGAATCTAATAGTTTTAGGGTTTGATGGGCAGGTCGGCTGAAGCGATGCCGGGCTGGCGGGCAAGGCGGATACCGGTTGAACGGGTCGGTCTGGGGTGGATAAGCCCCAAGCGCCAGCGCGAAAAAAAGCGGACGTGCGCATCAAATTTGTTACATAGTTAATTACTATAGCTGAGTGGTGAATCACGCAGTTCGGCGGCGGTTATCTTCGCGTCGCGTCTGAGGTTTGGGTGCTGTGTCTATTTAGCTGCCAAGGGCAAGGCCCGACAGGCAAGCAACGCCTATTTATAGGCAGACAGCCCCCCTCGATGCCGGGAGTCCGCGGCTGGATGAAACCATGCACGCCAGGCGTTCAGCCGGTCACGGACCGCAATGACGCCAGGCGGGCTCGCAAGAGCTTGTGCCGCGAACAACGCAGCCGCAGGGCTTCCGCCGATTCACCAGTTTTACCCGCATGGATGCCGCGATGGGCCTTTGCCCGGCAGCGGTTTCATGCGGTGCACATGCCCGAACGGGTTGCGACGACCACGGAAGCGACTATGACCAAATCCACCGGCAAATCCTCCTCTGCAATTGATGCGACCGACACCCAGGCCACCAAGGCCAAGCGTGTCGTCAGCATGGCGGCGGAAAAAGCGCCCGCCAAGACGGCGGTGAAGGTCGCCAAGCCTGCCGCTAAGACGGCCGCCAAGAAGGCGGCTGCCAAGACGGCGGCGGCAGACAAGCCCGAGAAGGTGACCAAGGCGCGTGCCAAGAAGGCCGAGGACAAGCTGGCCGATCTGGTCGGCAGCGCGCGTCCGGCCCCCAGCGGCCGCCGCCCGGGTCGCCCGGCCAAGAACGCCAACAACGATTCCGACGGTTTCGACGACACCATGGACGGCGAAGGCGAAGTCCTGCCGGACCTGAAGCCGCCCAAGCGCGGTGGCAAGCGCGGCAAGGCGGATCCCAAGGATCTGATCGCCCGCGGCCCCGTCTCGGCCGAAGAATACGAAGCCCGCCGCAACCGCCTCAAGCAGCTGATCAAGCTGGGCAAGGATCGCGGCTACCTGACCTACGGCGAAATCAACGACCATCTGCCTGATGACCTGGTCGACGCCGAAGCCATCGACGGCATCATCAGCACGTTCAGCGACATGGGCATCGCGGTCTATGACCAGGCGCCCGATGCCGAAACGCTGCTGATGAGCGAAAACGCGCCGGTTGCCTCCAACGACGATGACGTCGAAGACGAAGCCGAAGCCGCGCTGACCACCGTGGACTCCGACTTCGGCCGCACCACCGACCCCGTGCGTATGTACATGCGCGAAATGGGCTCGGTGGAACTGCTGACGCGCGAGGGCGAAATCGAGATCGCCAAGCGCATCGAAGACGGCCTGAAGCACATGGTCATGGCCATCTCGGCCTGCCCGACCACCATTAACGAAATCCTCGCTCACGTCATGCGCGTGCGTGAAGGCCAGGCGCAGATCGACGAAGTGGTCGACGGCCTGGTCGATCCGGAAGACGGCGAAGAGTATGCCGGCGCCGGCGTCACCGCCGATGAAGACGAGAGCGATGACGGCCCCGCTGGCGGCATGTCCAGCAAGCAGCTGGAAGACCTGCGCGTGAAGGCATTGGCCAAATTCGACGAGGTCGGCAAGCAGTTCGACAAGATGCGCCTGTCGTACGAAAAGGACGGCTACAAGTCGGACGTCTACGTGCGCGCGCAGGAGTCGATCCAGAACGAACTGATGGGCATCCGCTTCACCGCCAAGATGGTCGAGAAGCTGGCCGACACGCTGCGCAACCAGGTGGAAGAAGTGCGCCAGCTCGAGCGCGCCGTCCTGCACACGTGTGTGGACCGTGCCGGCATGCCGCGCACGCATTTCATCAAGGTATTCCCGGGCAACGAAACCAATCTGCAGTGGGTCGTCGATGAAGTGGCCGCCGGCCATCCGTACGCCGAAACGCTGGAGCGCCAGATCCCCGCCGTGCAGGAACTGCAGCAGAAGCTGATCGACCTGCAGACCCGCGTGGTGCTGCCGCTCAAGGACCTCAAGGACGTCAACAAGCGCATGGCCACTGGCGAAGCCAAGGCCCGCAAGGCCAAGCGCGAAATGACCGAGGCCAACCTGCGCCTGGTGATCTCGATCGCCAAGAAGTACACGAACCGTGGCCTGCAGTTCCTGGACCTGATCCAGGAAGGCAACATCGGCCTGATGAAGGCGGTGGACAAGTTCGAGTACCGTCGCGGCTACAAGTTCTCGACCTACGCGACGTGGTGGATCCGTCAGGCCATCACCCGCTCCATCGCCGACCAGGCGCGCACCATCCGTATTCCGGTCCACATGATCGAAACGATCAACAAGATGAACCGGATCAGCCGCCAGATCCTGCAGGAAACCGGCGCCGAGCCGGATCCCGCGACCCTGGCGCAGAAGATGGACATGCCCGAGGACAAGATCCGCAAGATCCTGAAGATCGCCAAGGAGCCGATCTCCATGGAAACGCCGATCGGCGACGACGACGACTCGCACCTGGGCGATTTCATCGAAGACACCTCGACCCTGGCGCCTTCGGACGCCGCGCTGCATGGTTCCATGCGCGACGTGGTCAAGGAAGTGCTAGACTCCCTGACCCCGCGGGAAGCCAAGGTGCTGCGCATGCGTTTCGGTATCGAAATGAGCACCGACCAGACCCTGGAAGAAGTGGGCAAGCAGTTCGACGTCACGCGTGAGCGCATCCGCCAAATAGAGGCTAAAGCGCTGCGCAAGCTGCGTCACCCGAGCCGGGCCGACAAGCTGAAGAGCTTCCTGGAAGGGCAATAAGTTTCCTGGGCCTCTAGCTCATGCCTGGTTAGAGCAGCGGACTCATAATCCGTTGGTGCCGAGTTCGACTCTCGGGGGGCCTACCAAAGAAACATGCGGGTCTTGGAGCAATCCAAGACCCGTTTTCTTTTCCGCAATCCTGGGCCTTTTCCGCAAATCGGGGTAGCGAGGCGCGTCGTTTGAGACTAAAACGACGCGCCTCGCTACACGCGCGCGCACCAAGCTGTCAACGCCGGTTGAAAATTGACCCACTTTCGTCGGAATCGTCGGAGTAAAACTGACCCACCCCGGCGTTCAAAAACCTAGTTCCTGATCTTGATGTTTCCTGCTTTGCGCTTGTCCTTGAGCCGGTAGCTTTCCCCGGCAATCTGCACGATATGGGCGTGGTGCAGCAGGCGGTCGAGCAAGGCGGCGGTCAGCGTCTGATCCTCAGAGAAGCACGAGGCCCACTGGCTGAAGGGCAGATTGCTGGTGACGATGATGCTGGTACGCTCGTAGCGCTGGGCCACCACGTTGAAGAACAGGTTTGCTTCCTCGCGCCCGAAGGGCAGATAGCCAATCTCATCGATCACCAGCAGGCGCGGCCCGATGATGGCGCGGTTGAAGTACTGCTGCAGCCGGTCCTGTTTATGGGCAGTGGCCAACTGCATCATCAGGTCGGCGGCAGTCAGAAACCGGGTCTTGATGCCCGCCATGACGGCACGGTACGCCAATGCCTGCGCCAGGTGGCTCTTGCCCACGCCGCTGGGTCCCAGGAATACCACGTTCTCAGCCCGTTCGATAAAGCTCAGGGCCGCCAGTTCCTGGATCTGGGCACGCGGCGCACCACTGGCAAAGGCGAAGTCATAGTCTTCGATGGTCTTGACCGAGGGCAGCGTGGCGATCTTCATCAGGGCGGCGCGCTGGCGTTCGATCCGGGCGTCGTTCTCAATACCCAGAAGGCGCTCCAGGAAGTCGCCATGGCTGGCGTCTTCGCGGGCGCACTGCTGGGCCATGGCGGGCCACTCGCTGCCGATACGCTCCAGCTTCAGGACATCGCAGATCTGTTCGATGCGGTTGTGTTGAAGGTTCATGCTCGCACCTCCAGCAACTCGTTATAGACCGACAGCGGGTGCTGGAAGCTCTCTCGCGGCACAGGCCGGTGAGACGTGGCTGGCACCAACATGCCGTGTTGCGCAGGCAACTGCAGTAGCGCCAGGCGCTCTTCCTGCAACCGCTTAGCGGGTCTCTCCCGAGTGGTGCCATGCAGCCGCTGATCGGCCACCTCCGTGAGCCAGCGACCGACGTGCGCGTTGGCTGCCGTCACATCGAAGCGCAGGCCAGCCTGCTTGAGGGTCGCGGCCAACGGGACACAGAAACTGCCCTTCAGGTATCCGTTGAAGCGTTCGACCTTGCCCTTGGTCTTGGCGCGATAAGGCTGGCACACACGCGGGGTGAAGCCGAACTCCTGGGCGACGGCCAACAGCCCGTTGTGCCAGCGATGCTGGCCGGGGCCGTAGGCATCGCGCTCGGTGATGATGGCGCCCGCGTTGTCGAACAACACGTGCTGGGGTACGCCGCCGAAGTAGATGAAGGCCTGACGCAGACATCCGAACCAAGTGTCGGCGCGCTCATCGGTGGTGAACCGCACCCAGCTCGAACGGCTGTATCCCAGCGTGGCGACAAAGGCCATCAAGGGATCACGGCCGCGCCGGATGTGGGTGAAGTCGGCCTGCATCTGCTTGCCAGGCGGCGTCTCAAAACGAACGACCGGTTCAGGCTCCTGGTGCTTGTAGCCGCCAAGAAACTCCTTGAGCTGCGTTACACCACCGGGGTAGTCCAGCTCTTGAATCTCCCGCAGCAGCACGGCTGCTGGAATCCAGTGCGGCCGGGCCGCCTCGATGCGCCCGTGCAGATAGTCCTTGTACGGATCCAGCTTGGTGGTCCGTGCCTCGCGGGGCTTGTACTGCTGGGCATCAGCCTCACGCAGATACCGCCTGATCGTGTTGCGTGAGCAGCCCAGCTGCTTGGCCATCTCCCGAATGCTGACGCCGCGACGCGCCATTACCTTGATCTCCACTGCTTGCTCCTGAGTCAACATTGTCGGCGGCCAAAAGGCCGCCATCATTGCCCAGGTGGGTCAGATTTACTCCGACGCGGTGGGTCAGTATTACATCGGCGCTGACACCAAGCCGCGATCAGGGCAGGGCGGAATGGCGGTTGTCGTCATTCTGGTGAATTCGCGCTTGTGTTCCTACCCGTGGGTAGAATGGTCCGCGGCAGGAGATTGACCGCCTCTGCGCGGTCATCGCCTGCGGTGATGCGACTTCTTATCCCTCACGGATTCTCTTTCCATCCATGCCCTCCGCCGTACCCGCGCGCGCCGACAACCGATCGACCCTGCTCATCCTCGGGATTCTGCTTGCCGTGGCGTTGCTGTTGCTGTGGAACGACTGGTTGACGGTGGGCTGGGGCCGGTTTTTCCTGCTTATTGGGCCTTGGTGCTGGTGTGGTTCGTCAGCGTCGTGCTTGCCGTTCGCCGCCACCGGCGCTGGTGGGTGTTGCTGACGGCGGCGGTCGTGTTGTATCCGGCTGCCAGGGTGGCGCTTTTCCTGATCGAGTGTTCGCAGAAGGCCTGTCTGTTCTGAGCTGGGGCTCTTCCTGATTGCGGCGGATCGCCTGTTTGGCCGCGGGTCCTGATGTTCGACCACAGGTTCTGATATGAAGTGCCTGTCGATCCGACCAACCCTGCAGTCCGCGCCTTAGCCCTTTCCCCTTTTTTGCCATTTTGGGCCGCGTGGCCGCGCTCTGAACGCCCGCGCGCGGCGTCCGGCCGTCGTTCATCTTCATCGTTTAAGGCGCCTGTTCGGGCACATACAGATGTCGGTTGTTATGGAAATATTTTGATACAAAAATAGCAAAGAAATTAACAATGATTAAAAACTTTCCCCTAATTCAGTTATGCCGCGAGCCTATATTTCTGACTCGTAGCTAAATCTCACAAAAATGGCGTTTCAGTCGATTTCGACAATGCAACAGCCTGGCCCGGCAAGCAATTAGAACCCATCTTACCCAGCTCGCCGACCGATGTTTCCGCGTTTACGTCCATTGTCCTCGCGCCACGGCCTTCGCCTTGGTGAAGCGCTCGCCAGCAGCGCGCCGCTTGCCCGCAACCTTCTCCTTGGTAGTGCCCCCTCTGGCGCTCCTTGTAGCGAGCCTCATGCGCACGGTTCGCGCTTCCCGTACTTCTAGATTCTCATGCAAATCTTGCACACCCTCTCCGGCCCGAACCTGGGTGGACTGGAATTTCGTGTCCTGGATCAGGCGCGCTGGCTTCGCGAGCAAGGCCATGCCGTGGCGATTGCCGCCCCGCCTCAGAGCGAAACCCTGAAACTGGCGCGCAGCTGGGGCCTGGCGGCCATCGGCATGGATTTCAACTCGCCATATTCCTGGTCGGGCATGCTGAGGCTGCGGCAGATCGTGAGGGATCTGCGTATCCAGGTTATCGATGCGCATGGTACTCCCGATGCGAAGGCCAGCGCGCTGTGCCGCGATCTGTGTTCGCTGGTGCGGACCTGGCATTTTTCGCGGCCGCTGCGCACGTCATGGCGACGCCGGCTGGAATGGCGCCTGGGTTGCCATCGCGTCATCACGACAAGCGAGGGCGGGGCGCGCGACATCGTCGCGGCGGGCTTTGCCCAACGTGATCGCATCAGTGTCGTTGGCGAGTGGGCCGATCATGGCTTTTTCGTGGCGGCAGACAAACTGGCGTTGCGCCATGCCGCGCGCCAGGAGCTGGCTATCGATCCCGCCGCGTTCGTGGTGGCGACCATCGGCATGCTGCGGCCAGACAAGCGTCAGGAAGACTTGCTGCGGGTGGTGCATCTGCTGCGCCAGCGCGGCCTGCCCGCGCGCGCGTTGGTGGTGGGCGCGCCGACCCGTGCCACGGCGGCGTATTGCCAGCAACTGCACGATCTGGCCGCGGAACTGGGTATCGGCGATCACGTGACGTTCGCAGGGCATCGGGAGGATATTCGCAGCGTTATCCATGCTGCCGATGCGGTGTTGGTGCCGTCGATCAACGAGGCCTGGTCGCGCGTGGTGCCGGAAGCTTATGCTTCCCGCTGCCCCGTGGTGGCCAGCGCGGTCGGCGGGTTGCCCGAGATCGTGCATCCCGGCAGCACCGGCTGGCTGGCGCCCGCGGCAGACGTGGCGGGTTTCGCGGATCACCTGGCGTGGATCTGGTCACATCCCGGCGAAGCGGCGCGGATCGCCGAACAGGCGCGGACGTTTGCCGACCGCCACCTGATGCTGTCGCAGAAAATGGCGGAGACCCTGAGCGCCTACGAAGCCGCGATGACGCACGCGGGAGCGGTCAGGAACGTGGAGGCGACCGCCTGAGCGCGATGTTGCGACCATGGCATCGCGCCATCGCGTCCTGGTTCGGGGTTGTCGCCGCCTCACAAGAGACAAGGCTGGTTTCCGATGGCGTCGGCAACCGGCCTTGTGTTTTTGCAATCATTGCGCGCGCCGGCGCACCATGCGGCCGAAGCAGCGCATGACCGCGGCCACCGTGGTGGCTTCACGCCAGTATTTGCGGCGCAGGGAACGTAGCGGCAGCCACCACGGCCGGACAATGATGTTGTCTGCCCAGGCCGGGCGCCAGCGCGGCATGTTGCGGGGGCGGTCGACGATGGTCACGGTCGACAGCCCACAGCATGAGGCCAGGTGGCCGATGCCGGAATCGGTGCCAATGAACCAGCCGGACTCGTAGACCTCGGCGGCGACGCCCTCGATGGAGGGCGCTTCGACCAGCCCAGCGTGGGCCTGTTCCAGCAGCGGCTTCCAGAAGGCGCGTTCGGACGGCGCTAGCACGAAGGTCGGTTCGTAGCCCATGGCGCGCAGGCGCCGGGCGACGACGACATATTTGCCCGGTGTCCAGCAACGCTCGGCTTCGCTCGAGGTCGGGTGCAGGATGACGCGTTTGTCGTGGCGGCGCGCCGTCAGCCCTGCGGGTGCCCGCAAGCCATTGTCGGCGCTCCATTCTGTCAGGCCGAAGGCATCGGCCGAGAAGCGGCGGAATTCGTCCAGGATGCCGTTGGGAGAATCGTGCCGGCGCGGGGCGGCGCGGATCTTGCCCCATTCCTTGGTGCTCAGAAAGCGCTTGCAGACGCGGGTAAGCCCGTCGAATGGGCTGTCCGGATCCATTTGCACGATGGTGTCGTAGCCGGCCAGGCTGGCGCTATCCGCTGGCAGCGGCCGGATGTCGAAATCGGGAAACCATTCGCGCAGCGCATAGCCATGCACGCCATAGACGGTGATGTCGCGGCCGGCCTTGCGCAGATTATTGGCCAGGGTCATCTGGTATAGCGAGTCGCCAAGCCGATTGGAGAGGACCAGCGCCACATTGCCGGTCTGGAGGGGATGAGCGGTGCTCACGTTCGATTCATCCTCGTTGCTTTTGCTGCGGAGAATAACCTATTGTTTCTCCTGTTTTCGCCAGCCGGGTTTCCGCGGGCTTGTCAGCGGCGCGTGGGCTGGCGGGGAGTACGCTTTCCCCATGCCTACGCCATCCTCTCAGCGAGCCCTGCTCTGGGTTGTCGCCGCCTGTTTTTTTATGCAGACGCTGGACACCACCATCGTCAACACCGCCTTGCCCGCCATGGCGCGCAGCCTGGGCGAAGACGTGTTGGCGCTCAAGCCGGTGGTGGTGGCCTATACGCTGACGATGGCCATGTTGACGCCGGCATCCGGTTGGCTCGCGGACCGCTACGGCACGCGTCGGGTCTATCTGGCCGCGATCCTGGTATTCGCGTTGGGATCGATCTTCTGCGGGTTGGCGCAGAGTCTGACGCAGTTGACGATTGCACGCGTGGTGCAGGGCGTGGGGGGCTCGATGCTGCTGCCGATCGGACGCCTCGCGGTGCTGCGGCGGGTGCCGGGCGACCAGTACATTTCCGCGCTGGCGTTTGTCTCCATCGCGGGCCAGGTCGGGCCGATCTTCGGGCCGACGCTGGGCGGCCTGCTGGTACAGGCGGCCAGTTGGCATTGGATCTTCATGATCAACGTGCCGATCGGCCTGGCGGGCCTGTTTGCCGTGCGTTGCTATCTGCCCGAGGATGCGCTGGCCGATGTCGCGCCGTTCGATGTGCTCGGCTGCGGGCTGCTGTCGCTGTGCATGGTGGCGTTCTCGCTGGCGCTGGATCTGCCCGCTGGCGAGGGGCGCATGGCCTGGTCGGCCGCCTTGTTCGCGCTGAGCGGGTTGACGGTGCTGCTGTATGTTGTGCATGCGCGGCGGCGCGAGAACCCCTTGTTCCAGCTGCGGTTGTTCCGTGAACCGAATTTCAGCGTTGGCCTGGTCGGGAACCTGGTGTGCCGCGTCGGCAGCAGCGCGGTGCCGTTCCTGCTGCCGCTGTTGCTGCAACTGCAGCTGGGCTACACGCCGCTGCAATCGGGGCTGATGATGCTCCCCGCCGCGATCGCGGGCACGATCTCCAAGCCCTGGATCGCGCCGCTGGTGCGGCGGTTTGGCTACGACACGTTCCTGTTGGCCAATACGGTTCTGGTGGGTGCCGCCATCATGTCGTTCGCGGTGATCGGGCACGGTTGGCCGCTGTCTTGGCAGATCGCGCAATTGGCGGTGTTCGGCGCGGCCAACTCGATGCAGTTCGCGGCCATGAACAGCGTCACCCTCAAAGGCTTGAGCACGCGCGACGCCGGCAGCGGCAACAGCCTGTTCTCCATGGTGCAGATGCTGGCCATTGGCCTGGGCGTGACCATCGGCGGCGGGCTGGTCGGCGTGTTCGGGGGGGCCGACAACGCGCTGCCGGGCCGCGCTTTCACGCTGACCTTCCTGTGCGTCGGCGCCATTACCTTGCTGTCGGCGCTGGTGTTCCGGCGCCTGGATGCCGATCGCCTCAATGGCGCGAGCGGGCGCGCGGCGGCTGGCTGACCCGATCACCGGCGGGCTCGGCCCGGCCCCGCCAGCCAGCGCCGCATGGGCGTTGAATAATAGCGGGCCACCAGTCCGCCCAGCATGACGGACAGCAGGATCGTCAACACGCTGGCGGCGGTCAATGCCCCCGCGCGCCACCAGGTCGATATCGCGCCGCCGGAATTGCGGCAGGAGGCCGTGGCCAACAGCAGCACCGGGAACATGTGCGTCAGGTAGATTTCGTAGCTGTTGCGCCCGGCCCATCGCAATGCGGCCAGGAGCGGGGTCTGGCGTAGAGGACGCGAGCGCCGGGTCCAGCCGATCAGCAGGCAGGCCACGCCGATCTCCAGCAGCGTGACGTTCAGGCCCAATGTCGTCAGCCCCAGCATGGCAGTGGCCTTGCGCAGGAAGAACACCAGCACGAAGAGCAGTGTTCCCGCCAGCAGCAGTGGACGGCTCGGGGAGCGCGAGGGCGCGGAGCGAGCGGCATACAGCGCCGCCAGGCAGCCGATGGCGATGCCGTCCATGCCGGACAGGTAGGCGTGGTCGGCCCAGATTTCGTTGTCGCTGAAGGCGACGCGTGCGAACGGTCCGAGCACCACGAACAGCAACAAGGCCAGGACCAGGACGCGTCGGCCCGCCATCAAGGACAGCAGACAGAGCAGCGGGAACGCCAGGTAGAACGCTTCTTCGATGGACAGGGACCACAGTACGTTCCATGCCGCTGGCAGGTAGCCGACCTGCGCCTCCAGCCAGTTCAGGTGCAGCGCCAGTGCGCCGGCCACGGCGCGCCCGAGGCTGGCGTTGTCGATGACGAAGCCGGGCACCCCGGCCCAATGTAGGCAGGCCAGCAGAGACACCACTAGCAACAGGCTGGGATAGATGCGGGCGAAGCGGCGGCGCAGGAAGGCGCGCCAGGGCACGGCCTCGAGAGTGCCCCAACGCACGATGGACGCGCGCGTGACCAGAAACCCGGAAATCACGAAGAAGATGATGACGCCGTAGTAGCCGCTGCGAAACACGATATTGAAGAGGGCGGCGGGCAGCACCTTGCCCAGCAGGCTCTGTTCCTGGGGAATGTGGATCTGCACATGCAGCAGCACGACGCACACGATTGCCAGTCCTCGCAGGGCGTCGATGGCAGGGGTATGGGCAGGGCCCTGCTCGGGGCGGGCGGCCCACGGCGGTTGGGCATGGACAAGCATCGGTCGGTCAGTCCTGGCACGGAAAGACGCAATACTAGCCAGCGTGCTGTGAGGGGATTGGGCGACTCTGTATGGATTTTGTAATGCCGCCCCAGCGCCACGCCGCTGCCTGGCGGGTCGCAAAATGGAAGAGCGCCCCAGCTCTAGATGAGTCTGAGGCGCTCCTGCCCGGCTTCGCACGCGATGGGTGTCAGACAGCCCGGCAACTCCAATCTACTGCCGGTCCAGAGGGCGGGCAATAGGGAAAACCCGATAGATATTAGGGGGTTACAACATTTTTCCGTGCCGCGGGCCGGGCTTGCGGATCGTGTCGAGCCCATGCCGGGAGGCCGCCGCCAAGGTGATGTGACGCATTTATCCAGCTCGGTATCCGCGAATTGGCGCGCGGTGTGGGAGCGCGGACACTGGATCCTCGTTTCATCGTGTGGGGAGAGCGGCAGTGTCGGGATATCTGAGGCGTCAGGCCGGACAGGGCATGACGGAATATGTTGTGATCGTGGCCCTGGTGGCGGTGGCGGCGATCGCCGTTTACCAATACCTTGGCCAGGTCGTGCGTTCGCAGACCGCCGCCATGGCTCGGGAATTGGCGGGCGAAGACGGCAGCGCGCAATCGCGTGCCGCCCAAGCGGCGGTGCGCAAAGCCGCGGGACAGACGGGCGCGCGTTCGCTCAAGTCCTTCACTGGCAACGCGGTGGTCGAGCCATGACGCGGCACGTCCCCGGTCCCACGTGGCAAGCCGGACAGCACGGGCAGGTGTTGGTGCCGGGTCTGCTGTTGCTGGGCGTGCTTGCGGCCGTGCTGGCCATGCTGCATGGCCTGGGGCGGATGGTCGAGGCGCGGGCGCGACTGACCCACGCGGCGGATGCGGCGGCCTACAGCGGCGCGCTGGAACAGGCGCGCCGGCTCAATTTCCTGGCCTATGCCAATCGCGCGCAGGTCGCCCACCAGATCGCGATGGCACACCTGGTGACGCTGGGCGCGTCGATGGCCTTCACGGACACGCTCGCCGGCCAGCGGCGGCGCAACAATCCTCCTGGGAACCTGCTCGCCACCCTGTTCGGCCGTGACGTGGGGCAGGCCTATCGCGCGGCGCGTGCCGATCCCCAGGCGCAAGTTGGCTTGGCACAGGCGTATGCCGAACACGACCGGGTGGTGCACGAAGTGCTCGCGGCGGCGTCTGCCGCCGCCGTGGCCGGGCTGCCGGCCGCGCGCGAGTGGCTGATGCGGGCGGTGCTGCAAGACAACTATGGGGATGGCACGTCGGCCGCGCAACCGGTGCCGCGGGTGCTGCGCGACGCGTGGCCGGGCTACGTGCGGCGGCGCGCCGCGACACCCGGCATCGGCCTTTGGTCGGCGGTCGAACAGGCGGTGGACCGCTACGGCTTTCTTGGCCGGCGCGACGGGACGCGGCGCAATGCGCTGCCGGCCAACGCGCGGTGCCCGAAATCGCCGCATGTCTTGCGGCGCCGGGGCTCGACCTGGCTGGGCACGGACGGACGTTGGGGGGCGCTGGACACGCAGTCGTTCCATTCCTCGCGCTGGAATCGCTGGGCGGGTTGCTACTACCGCGAATACAGCATGGGCTGGGGCGCCGTGCTCGGACCCGATGGCAAGCCACCGGCCGAGGTGGAATATGCGGTGGGTCCGCCTGTCGATTTCACCGCGCTGGATTTCTGGCGTTGGGTGAAGGAGTCGACCACGTGGGACCTGGGTACCGGCATACAGACGCCACTAGCCAATTCCTACGCCCTGGCACACGCGCGGCGTTCGCCCGGAAGGGGAGTGCCAGACGATTACGAGGTGACGAACGGTGCCGTGCCGCTGCGCTTTACGCTGGCCGTGAGCCTGCAATCGCGCGCGGCGCCGCTTGCACGACGCCGCAATGTAGGGATGGCGCCTGGCGCCAGCGCCGCCGAGGGCACGGAGATCACCGTCACCAGTGCCGCCGAGACCTATTTCGCAAGACCGCTGCCGCGGCCCGATGGCCAAGACGAATTGGCCACGCTGTTTCGTCCTTACTGGCAGGCGCGGTTGTCGGCGCGGACGCAGGCATCCGCGCCGTCGGGTGGGGAAGCACCATGAGGCGTCGCATCCTTGGACAGCGCGGGCAGGCCATGGTCGAGGCGCTGCTCCTGCTGCCGATCCTGATCCTGATGCTCCTGGCGATCGCCTGGGTGGGCAAGACGCAGTACACCGCGCTGACACTGCTCCAAGACAGCCGCGCAGCTGCGATGTTGACCGCCATGGGCGCGGGCGCGGAAACGTATGACGTCCCGCGCGGGGTGCGTCTCCAGCTCGTGGCCGGTGCCGGCGATGACGAAGGGCAAGGCGAATGGTCGGCCGCGGATGCGCGCCGGGTGTCGGCCATGTCCTCCGCGGACGTATCCGGCGGGGCGGGCTGGGGCGATGTGCGCCTGGTGCGTCGCATTGCTGTCGCGGCGGGCGCGGGCAATGCGCGGGACGACGACGAGGTACAGCGGCGTATAGGCGCCGCCATGACGATGTGGAATCGGGTAGCCGCCAACTCGGTATCCCTGGCGCGTGTTGTCGCGCCGGTGATCGAGGCGGTGGACGCACCATGGCACCGGTCTTCGATGTCCCTCGATTGGCTGTCGTCCTGGGCGGACGTGGTGCCTGCCGACAAGCGCATGAACGACGACAAGCGGGGACATCCATGAACGCACGGTCGACGATGAGATGGCGCCGTCATCATCGTGCCAGGTACGGCTGGGGCCGTGCCCTGGCCGGGAGGCTGGCCGTTTGCGGATTGGCGATGACAGCCGTCGTGCGGCCGGATCCGGCGAGCGCGACCGCGCCAGCCACTTCCCAGCCGACGGCGATGACGCCGGCGGCAATGCGTTTCCCGGCTGGGTCGCGGGTTGAGCCCTTGGCGGATCGATTGTGGCTGTATGGCTTGCCGCTGCAGGCGGTGGTGTTCGATGCGCCCGTCGACGTCCCGGAATTGATCCGCACCCTGTCGCGCCAGCAACCCGCATTGCGCGATCTCATGGTGCTGCCCGGCGTGGCGATCCTGTCCGGGCGCCTGGGCGATGCCCTCTGGATGGCCGTGTTGGCAAGTCCCGTGGCGGGGCGCAGCGTGGGCAGCGTGTCATGTTTGCTGATGTCGACGACGCGCCAGGATGCGCCACTGCCGGCCTGGTTGCCGCCCGCGGCGCGCTTGAGGCTGGATGTCGTCGTGGCAGACGGCGAGGGGCGCATGTCTGAGCGCATCTGGCAACATCCACTCCCCCCGGCGCGCCTGGCGTCGGTCATACGCCAGGGATTGCGGCGCCACGGTTGGGAGGACGATGGCAAGCGTGCCGATGCCGGCGACTGGCAGTCGTGGCGCCGCCGCGGTGAGCGGTTGGACTGGCTGCTGTTGCCGTTGGATGCTGGCAGCGGTTTGTGGATCCGGCGGAGGGTCCCATGACGCGCGTCGTTTTCCCGGGCCTGCGCAAGCTGGCGGTCCCATTGTTGGCGCTGGCAGCCGGGCTGGTGTCGGCCTGGGCCGTCCGAGAGCACGTGCGGCAGCGGATAGCGCGCCTGGAGGCCGCGGCCAGCACGCCGCTGGTCAGCCGTCTGGTGGCGGCGCGCGACTTGCCGGCGGGCACCGTGCTGGAGGCGTCGCAGTTGGCGGTACGCGAAGTTCCGGCGATATGGGCGCCCGCGGCCAGCATCGATCCGCAGGCGGTTGACGGCGTACTGGGCACCCGGCTGGCGGCCGACCTGGCGGGCGGCGAACTGTTGCTCAGTGCGTGCCTGGGTGCGGCCGATCCCGCGTCATCACGTTCGCTGGCCGCGCGGATCGCGCCAGGACAGCGTGCGTTCGTGGTGGCGGCTGCCGATCTGGGGGGCCTGGCGGGCATGTTGAAGGCGGGCGATGCCATTGATATCTACGTCTCCCGGACAATCCGGGGACGAGAGGCGACCGTGCCGGTGTTGCAAGGCATGCGGGTACTGACCGCTACCGATATCGGCGACGGCGGTGGCCACGGCCAGATCACGCTGGCGGCTCGTCCCGACGAGGCCATGCGGTACCTCTCGGCCAGGCAGGCGGGAACGCTGACGGCGGTGCTGCGCAACCGGGACGACCCGGGGGACATCGACGCCGGCCCCGCGCACGATCCGCTGCCTCCGGTTGGCCCGGCGCTGACACCGCAGCGCTCTTCGGAGGTGGTCATCCTGTACGGCGACCGGCCGGACGAACGCGCCCCAACCCTTGCGCCGACCTCGGCGCTGGCGGATTTCGAATCGGAGCACCCATGAGGATCGGACGGATTGAGTCTATCGAGGTCCTGGCCGCGCTGTGCCTGGCACTGGCGTGCCCGCCGGCGTGGTCGGCGGTCGAGACGCTCGAGATGCAGGTCGGCGAGAGCCGCGTACTGGCGCAGCCCGGCGTCACACGCGTGGCCATCGGCAACAGCCAGGTGCTGAGCGCGGTGGCAACCGACGATCGCGAGGTCGTGGTGTCGGCGCGCGCCGAAGGCGTGTCCTCGATGCATGTGTGGGCGGATGCGGGCCTTGCGAGCTATGACGTGCGCGTGTTGGCGGCCGGCACGCCGCGTCTGCTGGCCGAAGTCGACTCCCTGTTGGCGCGTATTCCCGGCACGCGCAGCACCCTGGTGGGTAGCCAGGTCGTCATAGAGGGGGAGGGTCTGTCCGACGATGACCGCGCTCGGGTGGCGGCGCTGGCACAGCGGTATCCCGAGGTCGTGGACTTCACCGGACAGGTGGGCTGGGACAGCATGGTGTTGCTGGACGTGCAGGTGGTTGAAATCCCCAGTTCGCGATTGCGCGAGTTCGGCGTCCGTTGGGATGGCGTGACGCAAGGGGGGCTGAACGCGGCGCTGGCCTGGGACGCCGGCTCGCGGGGCAGGATGAGCCGGCCCGGCGAGCAACCAGTAGACACCCCCTTGCCGGTCTCGTCCGCGGCAGGCTATTTCGGCGTCAATGCGCTGCTGTCGGCCCGCATCGCGGCGCTGGCCCAGCGTGGCGAAGCCGTGATGCTGGCCCAGCCGCAATTGCTGGCGCGCAGCGGCGCCAGCGCGACCTTTCTTGCGGGCGGCGAAGTGCCTTACGTCTCGACCGATTCGCGTGGCAATCCCACGACGTTGTTCAAGCCCTATGGGGTGTCGTTGCGGATCACGCCGCGTATCGATCGCAACGGCGTCATCCGTTCGCTGATCGAGGTCGAGGCCAGCTCCGTCGACATGGCCTTGACCGCGGCTGGCGGGCCGGCGCTGCGTACCCGTCGGGCGTCGACGGAATTCAACGTGCGGTCCGGTGACACGCTGGTGATCGGCGGCTTCCTGTCGCGAGAGCGTTCCGACGAGGTCACCGGCCTGCCCGGGCTGAAGGACATCCCGATCCTCGGCGCGCTGTTTTCGTCACATCGCTACCAGTTGCGCGAGACCGAATTGGCGATCTTCGTGACGCCAAGGATCGTGTCGCGCAATGAGCCGGCCATGGCCGACCAGCTGCGGCGCGGGCGTGAGCTGGTCGATGCGGCTTTTCCGCAGGCGCCGCGGTTGGGCGGGGCCGTGCCTGCGTCGGGTTGGAGCGTCTACGCGGGAGCGGGATCGCAATGGCTCCGCGATACCGGGGCCCCCATTTCTGCTGACAAGGAGTAGTGCCATGCTTGATATCGAGATGACTTTTGAAGATGCCGTCACGCGCAGGGTCAGGGCAACCGCGCCGACGCTGATCGGTCGGGGCGTCCATTGCGACCTGCGTATCGCCAATTGGCGGGTGGGGCGCCAGCATGCGCGGCTGCGGCGCGAGGCCTCGGGAATCGTGCTCGAGGATCTTGGCGCCTTGGGCGGGACGTTCGTCAATGGCTTGCGCGTCACACGTCATGCACCCGTGCGGCCCGATGACGAGATTCTCATCGGACCTTGCCGCCTGCGGGTCGCGCCGGCGCGTCCGGAGGGGCACATCGGCATAGTGGCTCGGCTGTCGATGCCCGCGTCCGCCGACCGGCGCACGGATTCCGCGGCGGACGCACCGGTGTCGTCGTTGGCCAACCTGGACCTGCGCCGCCGCCTGCATACCGCATTGTTGGCCGCGCTGGACCTGCGCCGACGCGATGTGGCCGGAATGAGTGATGCCGTGCTGCGCGCCGAGGCGGCCCGGTTGCTGACACGCATCCTGGCCGACGACGAGGCGCTGCCGTCAGGGGCGGATCGAGCGTCGCTGTGTCGCGAGGTGCTGGATGAGGCGGTGGGGCTGGGACCGCTGGAACCGCTGCTGGCGGCGCCCGATATCACCGAGATCATGGTCAACCGGCACGACGAGATCTATGTCGAGCGCGACGGCCGGCTCTGGCGCCACGCCGCCGCGTTCACCGGCGAGCAGTCCGTGCGCCGGGTCATCGAGCGCATCGTGATGCCGTTGGGACGCCGCATCGACGAAAGTTCGCCAATGGTCGACGCGCGGTTGCCGGATGGCTCGCGGGTACATGCCGTCATCCCGCCGGTCGCGCTCAAGGGGGCCAGCCTGACGATCCGCAAGTTTCCCGCGCATCGGCCGGCCATGTCCGACCTGCTGGCGGCGGGTTCGCTCAGCGCCGCCATGGCGCAATTCCTTGCCCATTGCGTGCAGCTGCGCAAGAACCTGGTGGTTTCGGGAGGGACCGGAGCGGGCAAGACCACGTTGCTGAATGTCCTCTCCAACGAAATCCCGGAGGGGGAACGCGTCGTCACGGTCGAGGATGCGGCGGAATTGCGACTCAACCATGCGCACTTGGTGGCGCTGGAAGCGCGGCCGGCCAACCAGGAAGGACGCGGACGCATCGACATTCGCGAATTGGTGCGCAATGCGCTGCGCATGCGACCGGATCGGATCGTGGTGGGCGAGTGCCGCGGGGCGGAGGCCTTCGACATGCTGACCGCGATGAATACCGGGCACGAGGGTTCCCTGACCACGCTGCACGCCAATTCCGCGCGGGATGCCCTGTCGCGGTTGGAGTCGATGGTGCTGATGGCGGGGCTGGACTTGCCACTGGCCGCGATCCGCGAGCATATCGCGGCCAGCGTAGACATCATCGTGCAGCAAGCCCGGCTGTCCGACGGGCGGCGCGTTGTCGTGTCCATCGTGGAAGTCACCGGCATGGAAAGCGGTCGGATCCAGTTGCAGGAGTTGTTCCGGCATGAGCGCTCGGGAGGTTTCGTCGGCTGCGGCATCGTGCCTGGCTTCGCGCAGGAATGGCTGGAGGCTGGAGCGGACCTGGACATGGCGTGGTTTGGCATCGATGGGGCGACTGCCGGGGCCGGTGGCGAGGCGACGCTGCCATGACCTGGCTGGCCATGCTGGCGGCGCTGGCCTGCGCCACGCTCCTGGCTTGGCAGGCGCAGCGCTGGCTGGCGCCGATGTTGCGGCGTCATCGCGAACGCTATACGCGGGAGGCAGGCAGCCGGCTCGACGCGTTGTTCGTGTTCATCGAGCCAGCCCGGCTGTGGGTGGGCACCGTGGCGCTGGCGGGATTGGCGGCGGCGCTGGTTTTCGCGGCGACTGCCAGTGGCATTGGCGCCGCGTTGGCCAGCGCGGCGGCGTGGCGCCTGCCGCGATTCCTGGTCCACGCCATGCATCGCCGACGCGTGCGGCGCTTCGAGCAACAGTTGCCGTTGGCTTTGCTGATGCTGGCGTCGGCGCTGCGCGCGGGGGTTTCCCTGATGCCCGCCTTGAGCCAGGTCGCGGCCCTGGGCGGCGGGCCCGTGGCCCAGGAATTCGGCCTGATGCTGCGCGAGCAACGCCTGGGCGTGCCCTGGGACGAGGCGCTGGAGCGCCTGAATGTCCGGATGGCGGGCGAGTCGACGACCCTGATGGTGGTGGCAATGCGGATATCGGCGCGGACGGGGGGTAATCTGGCCGAGGCGCTCGACAGCATTGCGCAGACCTTGCGCGCGAGGCTGCAGTTGCAGGACCGGGTCCGGGCATTGACGGCGCAGGGACGCTTGCAGGCCTGGATCGTGGGGGCGTTGCCATTGCTGTTGCTGGTCGTGCTGGACTGGCTCGAGCCCGACAGCATGGCGCCGCTCTGGCATACGCCACGGGGGTGGCTGGTGCTGGCGTTGGTGGCGACGCTGGAAACCCTGGGCATCCTGTTGATCCGGCGCATCGTCCGGATCGACGCCTGAGCAGGAGGTCGGCATGTGGCTTGTGCTGGCGATGGTGGGCGCGGGGTCGGGGGTGGGATGGCTGGCGTGGCGGCTGTTGCGGCACGCATCGCGGGAGGCTCCGGGCATGGACGTCCTGCCGTGGTGGTGGCGCGTGGGGGCGCCGTGGGCGGAGCGGATCGCACCGCGCCTGGTGCCGCTTTGCCCTCGTCACGGATATGCATGGCTGTGTGGGATGGCCGCGCGCGCAGGCTTGCCCGCGGCGGTTCGCGCCGAGCACCTCGTGGCCGCGAGCCTGCTGGCGGCGATTGGCGGCGCGGCGGTGGCGGGCGCGGGGCTGTGGGTAGTACCAGGTGTCGGCCCGAATGGAGACCTTGCTGGCCTGGCGCGCACAAGTGGCTGGTCGGACGCGCTGTCGTGGTCGCTGGCCGGTGCCGGCTTGGCCGGCCCGTTGCCGGCGTTGTGGCTGCGGGCGCGGGTGGTCGAACGGCGCCGGCGTATCGAGCGGGAACTGCCGTTCGTGCTCGACATGATGATCCTGTGCGTCGAGGCCGGCCTGAGCGTGCAGGCGGCGTTGCAGCAGGCGACATCGAGCGTGCCGGGCGGGCCGCTGCGGGAGGGCGTCGCGGGCGCGCTGGCGCAGATGCGGGCGGGCGTGACCCGGTCCACGGCATTGCGCGCGATGGCGGATCATTGCGGCAGTCCGCTGGTGCACGATTGGATTGCCGCCCTGATCCAGGCGGACGCCCTGGGCATCGGCCTGGCGCCCGTGTTGCGGGCGCAGGTCGCCCAGTGTCGTCATGCCCGCCAGCAGCGGGCCGAGCAATTGGCGCTGCAGGCGCCGGTCAGGATGCTGCTGCCCCTGGTCGGCTGCATCTTTCCCTGCACGTTCATCGTGCTGGCGTTCCCCATCGCCGTCCAGCTGCTGCGGGGGGGAGGGTGAGCGCCCGCCCAGCCCTGCCGCGCGGGCGGCTCAGGCTGTTGCGGGTCAAGGGCTGGATGGGGCGGCTGCGGGGGTTGCTGGGCCGGCCGCCGCCAGGGCCACGATCGGGGATCTTGCTGGCGCCATGCCGGGCGGTGCATACCTTCGGCATGCGATACGCCATCGACGTGGCGTTCGTGTCGCGAGATGGCTGCGTGCTGAAGGTGTGCAGGGCGTTGCCGCCCCGCCGGATCGCGTCATGCCTCGGCGCTGTGGCCGTTGTCGAAGTTCGGGCTGGCGCTGTTGATGCCGAACACGGAGGTGTACGACGGATAGAAGCTGCAATAGAACACGCCCGCCGCCGCGATCGTGAACGGGATCTGCAACGTGCTGGCCAATTGCGGCGACAGCCCCAGCGCGACCAGCAACCCCGAGCACAGGTCCAGGAACAGCGCGATCAGGACCCAGGTGGCGGCGTACACCAGGAAGGCCCACTTGTTGCGCCAGCAGGCGATGCCAGAGAAGAACAGGGCCTGGGTCAGGCGCAGTCCATGCCAGGCCACCAGCACCGGCGCATACCAGAACAGGGCTGCGATCACGATGTAGATGATCGTGAAGATGATGAGCGGCGCGCGTAGCGCCATCAGGATGGGCTCCATGCTGTTCTCGATGGATGCGATGCGCATGCCTTCGGAGAACGCGGCCGAGAAGGGCAGGAACGTCGCCAGGCCGGCCGCCAGGCTGACCGCCGCGTACAGCAGGCCCATCAGGAACAGCTTGCGGAATACGCCGGGCTGCTTCAGGGGCTTGGCCCACATCGAGGGCAGCATCACGCGATCCGCTTCGACGTGTTTGCAGGCGGCCAGGCTCATCAAGGTGACCGACGGCATCAGCGCGATGAACAGGATCGGACCCACGATCTGCGCGGCGAAGGCGAAAATGACCAGAAGGCTGTTGATCAGCGCCCAGGTGTACATGGCCAGGGGTTGCTTGCGGAACAGACGGAAGCCGTCTCGGACCCATTGCCAGCCGGAAGACGCGGGGAGGAATGCTGCTTGCATGGCTCTCTTGGGGGTGATCTCTCAAAAAGGGACGTGCTACCCCCAATTATGGGGGGCGTAACGATTACGGCAATACCGGCAGGCCCGGGCGGTGGC
The DNA here is from genome assembly GCF_002082135.1 of Achromobacter ruhlandii. Lineage (NCBI taxonomy): Bacteria > Pseudomonadati > Pseudomonadota > Betaproteobacteria > Burkholderiales > Alcaligenaceae > Achromobacter > Achromobacter ruhlandii. The sequence continues at coordinate 4,087,306 of NZ_CP017433.1, read as the reverse complement.
GTGCCTGCAACACTCTCTCGAAATGTCGGGGATCGTGCGGCTTGAGCGTCTGGGCCGGACGCGGCAGGAAAAAGTCGTACAGGCGCGACAGCCAGAAGCGCAGGGCGGCGGCGCGCAGCATCAACGGCCAGGCCTGGCGTTCAGCGTCGGTGAATGGCCGCACCTTGGCGTAAGCGGCCAGCCAGGACTCGACCAGTTCGGGGATGAATTCGCCGGTATCGCGCTCGATGCACCAGTCATTGACGCTGACGGCCACGTCGAACAGCCAGGTATCGCAGCCGGCGAAATAGAAGTCGATGATGCCGCCCATGAGCGGATCCTCGAAGGTGCCGGCAAACAGCACGTTGTCGCGGAACAGGTCGCAATGGGCCGGGCCAGCGGGCAGCGCCTGCCAGGCCGGGCTGGCGGCCGCTGCCTGCTGGGCGGCCAGCTCCGATTGCAGCAACTGCGCCTGGCCCGGTTCCAGGAAGGGCAGGACCTTGGGCGCGGTTTCGACCCACCAGGACAGGCCGCGCAGGTTGGGCTGCTGGATCGGAAAGTCCCGCGCCGCCATGTGGGCGCGGGCCAGCGTGGCGCCGGCCAGGGCGCAATGGGCGGCTCCCGGTGCCGGTTCGTAGCCGCCGGGCAGGCGCGAGACGATGGCGCAAGGCTTGCCGTGCAGGGTGGTCAGGCGGGTGCCGTCGCGCAGCGTCTGCGGTTGCGGCACGGGGATGCCGCGGCTGGCCAGGTGGTACATCAGCTCGATGTAGAACGGCAGCTGGGCATGCGTGAGCACCTCGAACAGCGTCAGCACGTACTCGCCGCGGCTGGTGTAGAGGAAATAGTTGGTGTTTTCGATGCCCGCCGTGATCCCCCGCAGCGAGACGAACTCGCCCAGGTCGAAATGCGCCAGCAGGGCGCGCGCGTCGTCGTCGGATACGGGGGTGAAAACGGCCATTGATGTCAGGGAAATAGGGGTTAACGGACGCGGGGTGAGGCACGCCTGGATAGGCGTGCGCGCGGCGGCGGCGCAATTTTAGACCACATGGCCGGCAGGGTCAGGACGATTACCAGCCGGACCCGCCGGGCAGAATCCCGCCAAGCACCGTAAAATACCGCATCCCCTTGTTTTGCTGAGTGATTCTTGGACTCCCCCGACTGGCGGCTGTGTGTCGCCCCGATGATCGACGTGACCGACCGGCATTGCCGCTATTTCCACCGGCTGCTGGCGCCGCGCGCGCGTCTTTACACCGAAATGATCACCACCGGCGCGCTGCTGTATGGCAACGTGGCGCGCCATCTCGACTTCGACGAAGCCGAGCATCCGGTTGCGCTGCAACTGGGCGGCAGCGAGCCGGACGCGCTGGCGCAGTCGGCCAGGCTGGGGCGGCAGTGGGGCTATGACGAAATCAACCTGAACTGCGGTTGCCCGTCGGAACGGGTGCAGAAGGGCGCGTTCGGCGCCTGCCTGATGGCCGAGCCCGACCTGGTTGCCGATTGCATCAAGGCGATGCAGGACGCGGTCGATATCCCCGTGACGGTCAAGCATCGCCTGGGGCTGGACTATGACGAGTCCTACGCCTTCGTGCGCGATTTCGTCGGCAAGATCCACGACACCGGCTGCCGGGTGTTCATCGCCCATGCGCGCAACGCGGTGCTCAAGGGCCTGTCGCCCAAGGACAATCGCGAGATTCCGCCGCTGCGCTACGACGTGGTGAGCCAGCTCAAGCGGGATTTCCCCGACTGCGTGTTCGTGCTGAACGGCGGGCTGGCCGATGCGGCGCAGTCGGTGCGCGCGGCTGCCGACTTCGACGGCGTCATGCTGGGCCGCGCGGCCTGGCACACGCCGCGAGTGCTGTCGGAGGTGTCACTGCAATTGTGGCCTTCGGTGCGCTTGCCCAGCGATGCCCAGGTGGTCGACGCGATGATGGAATACGCCGCGCGCCAGGTGGCGCAGGGCGTGCCGCTACGAGTGATGACGCGGCCGATGCTGGGCCTGGTGAACGGCCAGTCGGGCGCGCGGCGCTGGCGCCGCATGTTGTCGGATCCGGCGCTGCTGGCCGCGAACGATCCCGCCCTGATCTACGATGCCTGGCGCAGCCAGCGCCATGCGCCGCCGGAACGCGATGCCGCGTTGACGGCCACGCCGGCGAGCGCCTGAACGCGCAGGCGCAACGGCAACGCCTGAATGCAACAACGCCCGGGTGGCCGCAAGGCCACCCGGGCGTTTTCGATGCATGACCGTTGCCGGCCGGCGGACCGCGCCGCCGCCGAGCAATCGCCCAAGGCTCAGGACTGGGGCGACTCCGCGCTTTCCGCGGGCCAGTCGCGGATGTAGGCCTTGAGCATGTTGTTTTCGAATTGCTGGGCCGCCACGATGGCCTGGGCCATGTCGTAGAACGAAATCACGCCCATCAGCGTGGGGCCATCCATGACGGGGATGTAACGGGCGTGCTTTTCGAGCATCAGGCGCTGCACTTCGTCGGCGCTGGTGTTGGGCGATACGCTGACCGGCGCGTCGTCCATGATGGAACGGATGGTGGTTTCGCCCGCGCCGCCATGCGCGTGCATGTGGCGGATGATCTCGCGGAACGTCAGCATGCCGACCAGCGTGCCGAATTCCATGATGACGAGCGAGCCGATATCCTGCTCGCTCATGGTTTGCACGGCCTGGGACACGGGCATGTCCGGCGATGCCGTGTAAAGCGTGTCTCCCTTGACGCGCAGAATCTCGCTGACCTTCAACATCGGTTTCTCCTGGGCGGTGGCGCCCTGATTGCTATTTCTTGCTCGCTTCCAGTTGCAGGACCGGGGCGACGCCATTTCCAGTATTTTGCGCTTCTCCGCAGAGTTCTTCCAGCACCGGCGCGTTTTCCTGGGAAATCACGGCCCCGGCAACCCGCAGGATTTCGCTGTCTTTGCGTACCCGCGGTTGGGTGCGGTCCAGCAGGAAGCGGTCCACCAGGGGCGCCAACGAGGTTTCGCGGGCGTCGCAGGTCAGGACCCACAAGTCGTCGGGCGTACGGGTCACCAGATTCATGTCGCAGAGGGTTTCCAGGACATCGTTCAGTTCATCCTGGTGCAATTTCAGCTTCGAGGCGAGCCGATTGGCCGGCAGGCCCGGCGGCATGCGGGACTGAGCCCGCCGCAGCGCGCGCAGCACGTCCAGCGCGTCGACGAAGGGGGCGCCGGCGTAGCGATTGAACTCCCAGCGTCCCAGGCGGATCAGCGGGGCGCTGGCGGCCAGGGTGGCGCCCAGCAGGACCGCCAGCCAGGACAGGTAGATCCACAAGAGAAAGATCGGCAGCGTGGCGAACGCGCCGTAGATGACCGTATAGGTGGGGAACCGCGTCAGGTAATAGGCGAAGGCCGACTTCATGACTTCCAGCGCGATCGCCGTGACGCAACCGCCAATGAGGGCATCGCGCCACAGCACCTGGCGGTTCGGGACCACCACGAACAGGGCGGCGAAGCCCAGGGCCGTCAGCACCAGCGGAATGAACGAGATGGCCATGCTGACGATTTCCGGCACGTCGCGCACCAGTCCCAGCGATTCGCGCGCCACGAACGAGGTGGCCCAGAGGCTGGCGCCGGCCACCACCGGGCCCAGGGTGATGACGGCCCAGTAGACCAGCGCCCGCTGCGGCAGCGGGCGCTGCCGGGTGACATGCCAGATGTCGTTGAAAGCCGTGTCGATCGTCATGATCAGGAGCAGCGAGGTCACCAGCAGGAACGCGCCGCCAATCGCGGTCAGGCGCGAGGCCTGGCGGGCGAACTGGTTCAGGTATTCCATGATGTTGTCCGAGACGGACGGCGGCATCAGGCTGTTGGCGAGGAAGTCCTCGAGCGCTACCCGGAATTCCTGGAACACCGGAAAGGCCGTGAACAGCGACAGCACCACGGCCAGCATCGGCACGATCGCCAGCACCGTGGTGAAGGTGAGGCTGGAGGCGACCTGCAGCAGCTTTTCCTCGTCGGCGCGCTGCGCGGTGAAGACAAAGGCACGCCCGACCCGCGCCGCCCACGATGCGCGCGGGGGCGGGGGCTCGGGGGCCGCCGGCGAGGCGGCGGCAGGCTCGGCGGGGCGGTTCATCAGGCGATAATAGCAGCATGAACCCTGAACTCAACCCCCGCTTGCGCCTGGCGGCCTCGGTGTCGCTGTTCGCCCTGATCGTGCTGTGCGTCACTTGGGAAACCGTGGTGGCGCCGCTGCGTCCGGGCGGTTCCTGGATGCTGCTCAAGGCCTTGCCGCTGGTGCTGCCGCTGCGCGGCATTGTGCGCGGCAACCTCTATACGTATCAGTGGGCATCGATGCTGTCGCTGCTCTACCTGATGGAGGGCGTGGTGCGGGCCATGTCGGATCCGGCGCCGCTGTCGGTGCTGATGGCGTGGGGCGAGATCCTGCTGTCGACGCTGTTCTTCGTCAGCGCCATTTTCTACGTCCGGCCGGCCAAGCGGGCCGCCAGGAGCCAACGCGCATGAGCGCCCATTCCCTGTCCGAACTGCATGCCGTCAACTCGTTCGCGGCGCTGCCGGCCGCGTTCCATACGCGGCTCGCGCCGCAACCGCTGAACAACCCGCGGCTGCTGCATGCCAATGCCGAGGCGGCCGCGCTGATCGGGTTGGATCCGGCCGTGCTGCGGACGCCGGAATTCCTGCGGGTGTTTTCCGGGGCGGAGCCGCTGCCGGGCGGCGACAGCCTGGCTGCCGTGTATAGCGGCCACCAGTTCGGAGTCTGGGCAGGACAGTTGGGTGACGGCCGTGCCCATCTGCTGGGCGAGGTCGAGGGGCCGTCCGGCGCCTGGGAGCTGCAGCTCAAGGGCTCCGGCCTGACGCCGTATTCGCGCATGGGCGATGGCCGCGCGGTGCTGCGCTCGTCAGTGCGCGAATACCTGGCCAGCGAGGCCATGCACGGCCTGGGCATCCCCACCACGCGCGCCCTGGCGCTGGTGGCGTCGGACGATCCGGTGTGGCGCGAAACCGTGGAAACCGCCGCCATCGTGACCCGCATGTCGCCCAGTTTCGTGCGCTTCGGGTCCTTCGAGCATTGGTCCTCGCGCCGCCAGCCGGACCTGCTCAAGACGCTGGCCGACTATGTCATCGACCGCTCCTACCCCGAATGCCGGGCCGCGCCCGCCGGCGAGGCGCACAGCGACACCGCGCCCTACGTGCGCCTGCTGCGCGAGGTCACCCGGCGCACCGCCTTGCTGATGGCGGACTGGCAGGCGGTGGGCTTCTGCCACGGCGTCATGAACACGGACAACATGTCCATCCTCGGCCTGACCCTGGACTACGGCCCCTATGGCTTCATGGACGGTTTCCGGCTCGGCCATGTCTGCAACCATTCTGATTCCGAAGGCCGCTATTCCTGGAATCGCCAGCCGTCGGTGGCGCTATGGAATCTGTACCGGCTGGGGGGCAGCCTGCACACCCTGGTCCAGGACGTGGATGCCTTGCGCGCGGTGCTCGATGAGTTCGAAGGCGTCTTCACCCGCGCCTTCCATGACCGCATGGGGGCCAAGCTGGGCCTGGCCGCATGGCGGCCGGCGGACGAGCCGCTACTGGACGATCTGCTCAAGCTGATGGATGCCAATCAGGCGGATTTCACCCTGACCTGGCGGCGGCTGGCGGACGCGGCGCTGGGCCGGCGCGCGCCGTTCCAGGACCTGTTCATCGATCGCGGCGCCGCTTCGGACTGGCTCGACCGTCTGCTGGCGCGCCAGGCCGAGGACGGGCGCCCGGCGACCGAGGTGGCCACGTCCATGAACCGCGTCAACCCCCTATATGTATTGCGCAACCACTTGGCCGAAGAGGCGATCCGTGCCGCCAAGGCCGGCGACGCCAGCGAAATCGACACCTTGATGATGTTGTTGCGCGATCCCTTCACGGCGCGAGACGGCTACGAAAAGTATGCCGGCCTGCCGCCGGACTGGGCCAACGGCATCGAAGTCAGTTGTTCGTCTTGATGTTCGTTTTGCGCGTTTTTGGCGACAAAACGGCATTTTGAGCGGGGAAGGCAAGGAAAATTGGCGCAATGAGACGAAAAATCGCGGTTTTTTTCTCTGCAATCATTCGTTTCCATTGTAAAAGTCGTAAGATTGTCGCCTGCGGGACACTCAGGTGGCATGCCTGTCACTGGGGCATTTGTCGACAATTTTCAATATAAAAGCACTCTGAATATGCCTGGCGCAGATGGTTTGCTGTGTATCGGCCTGCTTGAGGATGACGCGGACTTCCGGGAGGAGTTGGCGTTGGGCCTGGGCGGGTACGGTTTCCGTGTGGCGTTCGCCTGTGACAATGCCGCGGCGTTCTACCGCCGCTTGCAGGAACAACCTTGCGATATCGTCATTCTCGATGCCCATCTTCCGGGGGAAGACGGTTTTTCGGTGGCGACGCGCCTGCGCGCGCTCAGTCCGGTCGGCATTGTCATGCTGACCGGGCGCAGCGCGCTCGAAGACCGGGTGCGCGGCCTGGAAGGCGGCGCCGATGTCTACATGACCAAGCCGGTCGACCTGCTTGAACTCAGTTCGGTGATCCGCAGCCTGGCGCGGCGCATGCGCCTGGCCAAGTCGCCGCGACCGGCCGACGCCGAGACGCGCGCGGCCGCCGACACGTCGTGGTCGCTGCAGGATGGTGGCTGGATCCTGGTGGCCCCCGATGGCGCCTCGCTGCACCTGAGCGCCCAGGAACGCACGTTCCTGGTGGCCCTGATGGACGCGGCCGGTTCCGCGGTCAGCCGCCAGGCGCTGGCCGAGCTGTTCCTGCCCGACAGCCCGGGCGGTTTCGAGTTGCGCCGCATCGACGTGCTGGTCAGCCGCCTGCGCGCCAAGGCGCAGAGCGCGGGCCTGAAACTGCCCGTGCTGTCCGTGCGCGGCCAGGGCTACGTGTTCGCCGCCTGATCCTTCGCCGCCTGAGCGGGCGTATCCGGCTCGGTGGGCCGGGCGGGCAGGGTGATGACGAAGCGCGTGCCCACGCCCACTTCGCTCTGCATCGTGAGCGAGCCGCCCTGGCTCTGGCAGATGCGGCGGGCCAGGTACAGCCCGATTCCCATGCCTTGCGTTTCGCGGTGCGCCGCGCGCCGGAAGCGCGGTTCGAAGATGCGGGCCTGCTCTTCCGGGCCGATGCCCGGGCCACGATCCGTGACCGCCACCCACGCCATCGGCGCGCCGTTTGCTTCGGCGTGGCCGGTCTCGATGCGGATCGGTTCGCTGGCCGGTGAATACTTGACCGCGTTGTGGATCAGGTTGCGCACCACCACACCCGTGAGCGCGCGGTCGCAATAGACCGGCAGCGAGCCGCTGCCCGCCTGCAGCCGCAGCGCGTGGGCGGTGTCGGGCTGCATGGCGGCGACGGCGTCGCGGGCCAGCTCGGTCATGTCGGTCAGTTCGGCCCGCGGTGTCCAGGCTTGCTCGCCCAGTCGGTCCTGGTTCAGCAGTTGTTCCATCAGTTCGGTCATCCGGCTGACCGAACGGTGAATGCGCGCCAGGCGGCTGTCCACGGTTTCGCCGCTGCCCGACAAAATCATGTCGAGCGACTGGGCCGCCGCGCTGATCGTGGCCAGCGGCGCGCGCAGTTCGTGCGAGATCAGGGCATTCATCTGGCGCTGGGTATCGAGGGCGCCAGCCATTTCGACCAGTCGCAATTCCCCTTCGACCCATTGCTCGGCATCGTTGGCATTCCGCTGCGTGGCTGCCTGCCGCGAGCGTGGTTCCAACCCGGCCAGCAGGAGAGCGGCCAGTACCAGCAGCAGCCGCGCCAGCGGCGCCGCCAGCGCGCCATCGCCCGGCGCGGACCAGGCGTCATGGCCCAGGATCCAGACCGATGCCAGGTGCGCCGCGCCCAGGGCCAAGGCGGCGGCTCGGCGCGGCATGGGGCGGGCGGCGGCGGCCAGGAACCATACCGCCAGTACCGCGCTGGCGGCGGCGCCGGCGCCGGCGACCAGCGTGGGCATCAGTCGGCCGCTGGCGTCGTAGACGAAGATCAGCGCCAGCGCCGCCAGGCCGGTCAGCGCGATGCCGGCCCAGCGACACGCCATCGCCAGGCGCGCGGCGGCCGGGCGGCCGGCGATCAGGGGAATGGACAGGGCCAGCAGGGCGGCGTAGGAGCCGGCCTGCAACGCGCCGGCGGGAAACAGCGCGGGCTGGGCGCGCAGCACGCCCTCCACCAGGACGAAGGCCAGGCCGGCGCCGTAGATCGGCGCGCGGGTATAGAGCCAGCTGATCGCGCAGGCTACCGCGCAAGCCAGGGCGGTGCCGGCGGCCAGGCCGATCTGCAGATCGGGGAGGTGAAGAAGCAATCCTTCCGTCAACGAGAAATCCACTGTTGGTCAGGCGCAAGGTCGTGTGCGCGGGCGAAGTTTACGCCAGCGCCGCGAAGCGCGTGGACGCCGATTTTTTCCAGGATGGAACGCGCGGCATCGTCGGGCACGTCTTCGGCGTACACCGCCATGCCGAGCGAAGCGGCGGTGGCCACGACGGTCGCGGCCAGGTGCTGGCTGCCAGGGCTGTGCGCGATGCCGGTGATGAAGCTGCCGCACAGTTTCACGTATGACAGGGGGTAGGCGTGCAGGTGTTCCATCGCGCCGAACTGTTGCGACAGGCGCGACAGGCCGACGCGGCCGCCGGCGGCGGTGACGGTCTGGCACAACTGGTCCATGTCGGCGCCGTGTTCCATCAGGGCGGCCGCGTCCACCTCGATGATCAGGCGGCTGGCCAGGGCCGGCCGATCGGCCAGCATGCGTTCCAGCCGCGACAGGAAAGCGCCCTGGGCCAGCGAGGCTTGCGAGATATGGACCGTCAGCGCGTCGGGGTGGGTGTACAGCCAGTCCAGCCCGAGGCGGACCGCCTGGATGTCGCATTCGGCCGAGAGCCCCAGGCGCACCGCCGGCGGCATGAAGATGGCGGCCGGCACGGGATCGGCGCCGCTGGTGTCGTGCAGGGTCAGGCTGGCTTCGTAGTGCAGCAGGGCACCCGCGACATCGGCCAAGGGTTGGGTCGAGAGCGAGAACCGGTGCTGCTCCAGCGCGGTGGCCAGGGCATCGTGCCAGCTGTATTCACCGATGCGGGTGCTGTCGGCCGCCTGGCTGGCCGGCGCGATCTGGTCGTCGTCGGCGCTTTCCGCGCACATCAGGGCGTGGTCCAGCCGCGCCAGTGTGTCGCTCATGTTGTCGCCCGGCGTGAACGCGGTCATCGCCAGCGCCCAGCGGCACCAGCCCTGCTTGTCCATCGGCACCCGCAAGGAGCGCAGTTCGCGTCGCACGCGTTCGGCCAGCATGCCGGCCTGGGGGGCCGAGGTGCGCGGCATCAGCAGTGCGAAGTCCGAGCCGCCGATGCGCGCCAGCGTCATGTGCGGGTCGCCGCTACCGTCGACCAGCTTGCGCAGGCGGTCGGACGATGAGCGCAGCCACTGGTCGGTAAAGGCGCGCGACAGGTGGCGGTTGATCTGGGCCAGGTCGCGCTGGCGGAACATCAGGAGATGGCCGCCGGCCTCGGACTCCTGGCTGGCCAGCGCCTGGCGGAAGTGGTCGATGAAGAACTTGCGGTTCGGCAGGCGGGTGACGGCGTCGCGCTGGATCTCGCTTTGCAGCGATTCGATGCGGGCGTTCTGCTCCTGCACGGTCGCGGCGACCTGGCGCTGGGCGTCGACCAAGGCCTGGTCCACGCCCGCCAGTTCACAGGCGCGGCCGGAGGCGCCCGCGGCGCCCGGCGCCAGCGCGCGTACCCGTTCGCAGATATCCCGGGAGGCCCGCGTTTCGATCCAGCGCAACAGATTGGTGGCGAACAAGAGCCAGAAAACACCGGCGGCCAGCGTCAGGCCGATGACCCGGACCCCGCCTTGCCAGAGCGTCTCGCGCGCCAGCCGGGCATCGGCCTGGACCGTGACGGTACCCAGGCGCCGGCCATCCGGGCCGACATACGGCCGGGTCGCCGCGGGCGCTTCGAGCGCCAGCCAGGCGGGGCGCCAGTCGCGCGCGGCCTCGGTTTGTCCGACAGCCGGATCGCGGCGCTCGATTTGTGTGTCCCCGTTTTCTCCGGCAATGCGCACCAGGGTGTACATGCCGGCGCCGAACAGGTCATCGGCCAGCTTGCGCGGGTCGCGCGCGCCGTCGGGGTTGTGCGACAAGGCCCAGGCCAGCGCGCTGGCGCCGGCCTGACCCTGCTGGGCCAGTTGCGAATTCAGATAGCGGTGGGCGGCCAGCATCCCCAGGGCCTGCGCGCCGAGCAGGATGAAGGCAATCAGGAGAGCGGTACAGAGGATCAGCCGGCGTAGTGTGAACATGGGTCAGGGATTCCCTTCGTGGCCCGTATTGTTGCCGGTGCCGCGCCAGGCCGGCATGCCAGTGAAAGGGGGAACATCAGGCAGCGCAAGTGCCCGTAAGCGAAAAAGGCTGGATAAGAAACGTGACACACGTTACTAATACCTCAGTGTCGTCGCCTGCGCTGTAATTCGGCATGTCACAGAACATACAGAATATTACGAAATGACCTGCGATATCAGACAACCTGTGCAATTATTTCGATCGTGATAATTGCCCGGATGATAACTATTGAGACAGGCCGTATTAATTTTCCGGTTCAGGCTGTCGTAGTAAGAACACGGCATGGCGCAAAGGACCGGCCAGCGACTGCTATCCAAGGACCGTCATGACCCCTCGCGAGCAACCAGATCAGGGCAGGAATCGAAGGAAAGGGAGCGCGTTGCTCCTGAAGTGTGGCGTTTTTTTGCGAAAATAATGCATAATTTAAAAAATGTTACAGCCCTTGGGTTTCTTTCCGGACCGCAACGCCAAGGGTTTCTAGATAGGGGGCTCCGTGCGTGAGAGTTACCTGCTCGCACTGTGCCTGACGCTCGCGGGCGCACTTGCAGCGATATGTTTGTTTTTCGTCCGCCGGGAACGCGTGCTGCGCGGCCGGCTGACGCGTGACGAATTGACCGGCGTCCTGAGCCAGCGGGAGCTGCAGCGTCGCGCCCGCGCATGGTTGAACCAGGCCGAACGGCAGTCGGGCCGGGGGGTGTTCGGACCCCGCGGACCGGCCCCGGAAGACCGGGAATCCCTCGGCATCGCGCGCACTCGCCCTGGCACCCGCGGCATCGGCGCGTTCTTCCTGGTCAGTTTCGACCAGTACGCCGAGATCAGCGCGATGCTGCGCGCCGGCGAGGACCAGACCCTGCTGGTGATGGTGGCCGACCGGCTCAGCCTCGTGACCCGTGCGCTGGGCGGCATGGTGGCCCGCACCGGCACCGATGCCTTCACCGTATGCATTCCCGACGTGGACGAGCAGGGCGCCGCGCAGGTGTCCGCCAAGCTGCTTGAAGACTTGTCCGTGCCCTATGAACTGGGTGGCCGACCCCTGATCGCGGTGTTTCGCGTGGGGGCGGCGTTGTATCCAGACCACGGTCGCAGCGTGGAAGAACTGCAGCGCTGCGTGCAGGTCGCCATGGTGCCCCTCAAGGAGCGCGGCGGACCGGGCTGGAACATGTTCGATTTCCGCATGCTGGCGCGCCAGCGCGACCAGCAGGGGTTGGAAAACGACCTGCGGCTGGCGCTGACCACCGCGTCGATGGACCAGTTCGAGCTGTACTACCAGCCGGTGTGCGACAGCGGCACCGGTGTGGTGCAGGGCTGCGAGGCCCTGCTGCGCTGGCACCACCCCGAACTGGGCAGTGTGTCTCCGGCCGTGACCATCGAGCTGGCCGAGCGCAGCGGCCTGATCGTGCCGCTGGGCGCCTGGATCCTGGAGCGCGCCTGCTCGCAGGCCGCGCTGTGGCCGCCAGCCTGGCGCGTGCACGTGAACCTGTCGGTCAAGCAGATGAACGAGGACGGCCTGGTGCAGCTGGTTTCCGACGTGCTGGCCACGACCAAGCTGGCGCCGCGCAAGCTGGTGCTGGAGATCACCGAGTCGCTTTTCATCCTGCACTACGAGCGCCACGTGAAGATCCTGAACACGCTGCGGGCCAAGGGCATCGGCGTGGCGCTGGATGACTTCGGTTGCGGCTACTCCAGCCTGAACCACCTGCGGCACCTGCCCATCGATTGGGTCAAGATCGACCGCAGCTTCATTTCCGCGCTTGAATCCGACGCCGGCAGCCGCGAGGTGGTGTCGGCGCTTTTCGGACTGTGTCAGGCGATGCACCTGCCGGTGGTGGCCGAGGGCGTCGAAACCGAAGGTCAACGCGAGATCCTCAAGTCGCTGGGCTGCCGCGTGATGCAGGGCTTCCTGCTGGGACGCCCGGCGCCGGCCGCGGAAATTCAGGCTTTGGCGTCGGCGGTGTCATAATCTGGGTTGCTTGCAAACCCACTGTTGACTTCCTATGCCCGGCAATACCCTCGGTACTCTGTTCACCGTCACGAATTTTGGCGAATCCCACGGGCCGGCCATCGGTTGCGTCATCGATGGCTGCCCGCCGGGCATGCCCCTGGAAGCGGCCGACATCCAGCGCGAACTGGACCGCCGCCGCCCTGGCACGTCGCGCCACGTCACCCAGCGCCAGGAAGCGGACCAGGTCGAAATCCTGTCCGGCGTCTACGAGGGCCTGACCACGGGTACGCCCATCGGCCTGCTGATCCGCAACACCGATGCGCGCAGCAAGGACTACTCCAACATCACCGACACCTTCCGGCCGGGCCATGCCGACTACGCCTACTGGCGCAAGTTCGGCCTGCGCGATCCGCGCGGCGGCGGCCGTTCGTCGGCGCGCCTGACGGCGCCCACGGTAGCCGCCGGCGCCGTGGCCAAGAAGTGGCTGGCCGAGCAGTACGGCGTGAAGGTGCGCGGCTACATGAGCCAGCTGGGCCCCATCGCGATTCCGTTCGTGTCGTGGGATGAAGTGCCGAACAATCCGTTCTACGCGCCCAACGCCGAGGTCGTGCCTGAACTGGAAGCCTATATGGACCAGCTGCGGCGCGATGGTGATTCGGTCGGCGCGCGCATCGAGGTGGTGGCCGAGAACCTGCCGGCCGGGTGGGGCGAGCCTATTTATGATCGCCTGGATGCCGACATCGCCCACGTGATGATGGGCCTGAACGCGGTCAAGGGCGTCTCGATCGGCGCCGGCTTCGATTGCATCGCGCAGCGCGGCTCCGAGCATGGCGACGAGATCACGCCCGATGGCTTCCTGACCAACCACGCCGGCGGCGTGCTGGGCGGCATTTCGACCGGCCAGCCGGTCACGGTTTCGTTGGCCATCAAGCCCACCTCCAGCATCCGGGTCGAGCGCCGCTCGGTCAACCGCGCCAACGAACCCGTCATGGTGCAGACGCTGGGCCGTCACGATCCCTGTGTCGGCATCCGCGCCACGCCCATCGCCGAGGCCATGCTGGCCCTGGTGCTGATCGACCACGCGCTGCGCCATCGCGGCCAGTGCGGCGAGCCGGGCTGAGGCCGGATTCCATCGTTCCTGACCGTTGTAGGAGGCTGGCATGAGCCTGAACCGTTATCCGTTGCGCCGCATGGCGGCCGCGCTGTCCCTGGTGGCCCTGGCGGGGTGCACCGGGATGAACACCACCCAGTCCGGCGCCATCGGCGTCAATCGCACCCAGTACATGTCCAGCATGGTGCCGTCGCAGGCCCTGGAGCAGGAGGCGAACCAGCAATACGCCGATATCATCAAGCAGGCGCAGGCCAAGAACCTGCTGGATCGCGACGCGCAGCAGGTGGCGCGGGTGCGCGCCATTTCGCAGCGCCTGATCACGCAGACCGGCGTGTTCCGCCCCGACGCGTCCGCGTGGAAGTGGGAAGTCCACGTGCTGACCAGCGACGAGGTCAACGCCTGGTGCATGCCGGGGGGCAAGATCGCCGTCTATACCGGCCTGATCAACAAGATCAAGCCCACTGACGACGAGCTGGCGGCGGTGCTGGGCCATGAGATCTCCCATGCCTTGCGCGAACATGCGCGCGAGCGCGTGTCGCAACAGATGGCCACCAACCTCGGCTTGCAGGTGTTGTCCATCGCCACGGGGTCGAGCGCCGCGTCGGACCTGGGCGGCAAGCTCAGCGACGTGATGTTCACGCTGCCCAACAGCCGCACGCATGAAACCGAAGCCGACCGCATGGGCGTCGAACTGGCCGCGCGCGCGGGTTTCGATCCGCGCGCCGCGGTCACGCTATGGCAGAAGATGGGCGCCGCCGACAATGGCAGCGCCCCGCCCGAGATCCTGTCGACCCATCCGTCGGCGGCCTCGCGCATCGCCGACCTGCAGGGCGCGGCCCAGCAGGTGCTGCCGCTGTACCAGCAATCCAAGGCCGGCGCGGCGCGCTAGCGCGCCGCCAGGCGGGGGCGGGCGCAACGCCAGGCCCGCCGGCGCCCTTCAGGCGCGGGATCCCCCGCGGCGGGACTGCCGCAAGCCCCTCCTGCCGATTTGAAGACTGCCGGCCTCAGGCCGGCAGTTTCACGCCCGGGCCGCGCATCACGCTGATGCCCAGGTCGGCCAGGATGCGGCGCGTTTCGCTGTCCGGCACGTCTTCCGCGTAGACCGCGATATCGAGCTTGCGCGCGGTTTCCAGCACAGATGCGGTCAATTGCTGGCTGCCGGGGCTTTGCGACATGCCGCCGATGAAGCCGCCGCCCAGTTTCACGTAGGACAGCGGCAGCGTGTGCAGTTGCGCCACCGCGCCGAACTGCTGCGCCAGGCGGCGCACGCCGATATGGGCGCCGAATTCCGACGCCACCCGGGCCAGCGTGGCGATCTGCTCGTGACACTCGACCAGCCCGTGGGCATCGATTTCCAGGAACAGGCGCCGCGCCAGCGCCTTGCGTTCGGTCAGCAGCAGCGCCAGCTGCCGGAAATACTTCTGGCCGCGCAGCGAGGGCAGGGCGACGCGCAGGGTCAGCTCGCCGTCGTGGGCGGCCAGCCAGTCCAACCCCAGGCTCACGGCCTGCAGGTCGCAGTCGGCCACCAGGTCGAGCCGCACCGCGGGCGGAATGAACAGAGTGGCGGGAATCGGCGCCTGGTCGGCGGCGGTGCGCAGCATCAGCATCGCCTCGGTACGGATGGGAGCGCCGGCGGCGTCGCGCAGCGGCTCGGTGGCCAGCTCGAAGCGGTGGTCTTCCAGCGCCGACAGGATCGCGTCCTTCCAGGCGCGCTCGCCGGATTCGGAGGGCGATTGCGCGTCGGCGGCGCCCGCGATCACGACCTGGTCGTTGCCGGCGCTCTCGGCCCGCATCAGGCCGAAGTCCAGTCGTGACAGCACGGGGCCGGCCTGGTTGCCGCGGCTATAGTCTGCCATGGCCTGGGCCCAGCGGCACAGGTGGCCCTCGCCGACCGGAATGCGCGAGGCGTGCAGGTCGGCGCGCAGTTGTTCGGCAATCATCATCGCCTGCGGCGCCGCGCAGCCCGGCAGCAGCAGGGCGAAGTCGGAACCGTTCAGGCGCGCCAGCAGCGGATCGGCCACGTGCAGCGACTTGAGCGAGGCCTGGATGCGTTCGCAGGCGGCGCGCAGCCACTGGTCGATGAACTCGCGCGGCATGTGGCGGTTCAGGTCGGCCAGATCGCGCTGGCGGAACACCAGCACATGGCCGCCGTCCGTGCCGGCGCGGCCCGGTGCGTGACCGGCGGCCGGGCCGGTTTCGAGCGCGCGGCGGAATTCGTTCACGAAGTACTTGCGGTTGGGCAGGCGGGTGACCGGGTCCTGGTTCAGCTCCAGCTCCAGGGATTCGATCTTGGCGTTCTGTTCCTCGGCGCTGGCGTAGACGCGTTCGCGGGTCTGGTTGAGCGCCTGCACCACGTCGGACAGTTCCGGCACGCGCGCTTCCATCTGCCGCGGCGGCGTGTCCTGGCCGATGCTGCGGACGTGGTCGCTGACCTCGCGCAGCAGCCGGTTCTTGATCCAGCCGACCAGCGCGAAGGCGAACAGCGCCCAGATCAGGCCCGCGCCCAGCACCAGCGCGATCATGCGCAGGCTGCTGCGCCACAGGGCTTCCCAGGCGTAGGCGTCGTTGGCCACCAGCGTCACCTCGCCGATCTGGCGCCAGCCGTCGCTGACGGCGTGCGAGGCCGAGCGCGCGTCCAGCGGCGCCAGGGCGCGGAACCAGGCGGGCACCGAGGCGGCGGTGGCGGTCGATTGGCGTTCGATCAGCACCTTGCCTTCCGGATCGGCCAGGCGCACCAGCGAGAAGTGGCCGCCGTCGTACAGCGCCGACACCAGCAGTTCCTGCACCACCGGGTCGTTGTTGGCCGGCTGCGACAACGACAGCGCCAGCGACACGGCGGCGTCGGTGGCCTGCACCTGCAATTGGCCCGACAGGTATTCGCGGGCGGCGTTGACGCTGAGCGCCAGGGTGCCCAGCAGGATGACGCCGATCGCGAGAGTGACGCTGAGCAGGAGCTGTCGAAGTATGGACATAGTCTTGTGGTTCCGGACGTCAGGGGCGTATGCCTTCCCGTTCCATGCGTTGGAGTAGATCGCGCCAGCGGCTGAGGCGGTCAACCGGTGCGGCGGGTTTGCCGTCGACGTAGACGCCGTCGGCATTGAAGCTGAAGACCGGCGTCAGGTCGCGCCGTTGCGACGCCGGCAGGATGGTCGAGACCAGGCTGTCCAGCACCAGCGGTACTGCATTGGGTGTTTCGTAGTAGCCCAGCACCATGTGGGCGATCTGGCTGCTGCTGGCCGGGCCGCCCACCCGCGCGCGGACATAGATGAAGCGCAGCTTGCTGGCCGGCACGCCCATCGACAGCAGGGTGAAATACTTGCCGATGACGTAGTCTTCGCAATCGCCCGCGCCCTTGCCCAGCGATTCGAGCGGGGTGGCCCAGTAGTCGTCCTTGCCCCAGATCGTGATGTCGTCGCCCGACAGCAGCGCGCGGTTCCAGAAATCGTTCGCCACCACCAGCCGGTCCTTTTCCAGCGCGGGGGGCGTGGCGCGCAGCAATTGCAGCCAATTCGACACCGCCTTGGCGCCCTTGGCGCCATAGCGGCTGGCCGACAGGCTTTGCAACTTGTCGGCGTTGACCTCCAGGGCGGAACTGCCGCCCCAGCCGCAAGCCAGGCAGAGCAAAACCAGTCGGCACAGATTCAGCGTGGCGCGGAAACGGCGGGTTGATCGCATGAAACGGATTTTCACATTTTTCCGGTCGATCCAGTCGTCATCCGGAAAAAATCCCGCGCACGCCGTCCGCGTGCCGCGCTGGTCCTGCCTTGTTCGACCGGACAAGGCCGTTGCGCGGCCCTGTCCGGGGGACTGCTTAGCCGTGGTCGACGTTCAGTTTGCCCTTCTGCAACAGGTCATTGATGATGGCCTGGTTGTTCAGCTGGCCGCCCTGAGTCAGGTCGACGTTCTCCAGCACGATCTTCTGATCCGCGCCCTGGGCGCCGAGCTTGCCCTGGGTGTTGACGTCGATGACCGTGTTGTTGCCTTCCTTGTGGAAGTTCAGGTACTGGGTCAGCGTGCCGTCCTTCTCGCCAACCAGCAGGTCCTTCAGGTCCAGGATGTCGCCGCCATCGGCCGGCTTGTCCAGCGAGAAGTCCTTGATCGTGTCGACAGCCGGCTTGGCGGTGGTGCCCTGGTCGCCCAGTTCCCATTTGAAGGTATCGCTGCCGGCGCCGCCGATCAGCGTGTCGTCGCCCTTGCCGCCGATCAGCAGGTCGTTGCCGTTGCCGCCTTCCAGCACGTCGTTGCCCGACCCCCCGTGCAGTACGTCATTGCCGTCGCCGCCGTACAGCTTGTCGTCGCCGGCGCCACCGTAAATGATGTCGTTGCCATCATCGCCATACAGGGTGTCGTTGCCGCCCTGGCCGTAGATGATGTCGTCACCGGTGCCGCCGTGGATCGTGTCATCGCCGCCGCGCGGGTCGTCGGCGAGGTTGAAGTCGGCGTGGTGGTCCTTGATGTACTGGTACAGGTCGCCGCTGGTCGGCGCGTGTCCGTCGCGCATTTCCAGGAACACCTGCAGCGCCTTCAGGCCCGAACCCTGCACCAGATCGGCGGGGCGGCCGCCCACCGAGGCCCAGTTCAGCACGTTGCCATCGGTGTTGAGCGTGTCGCCGAAGATGATGTCATTACCGGCACCACCGTTGATGATGTCGTTGCCGACCGCAGCCGGATCGGTGCTGGACGAGCCGCCCTGCAGCGCGGCGGCCAGGTCCTTGGCGGTGTTGACGATCTGCGGCTGGCCGACAGCGCCGGTGATGTTGGTGCCCTCGATCTTGACCGTACCGGTGCCAGTCGTGCTCGAGTTGTCGAAGAACTTCAGGTAGTTCTCATTGACACCCGTGCCGATGCCGATGGCGTGTACCGTGCTCTTGCCGCTCAGGTCCTTGAACTTGTCGACGGCGTCCTTCATGTCGTAGTAGTTGGTGGTGCTGCCAGCCCCCCAGCCACCGTTGCTGCCACGGTTGCTGAAGGTGGGATCGCCGTCCGTCAGGAAGTACGTAACGTTTTCGAAAGTCTGCCCGTTGGACGACGTGGGCTGCTTGTTGAACCACTTGAGCGCTTCGTCGAAGGCGCCTTCATAGTTGGTGCCACCGTTGGCGCTGAGCTTCTCAATGGCCTTGATCAGGTCGTTGACGTTGCTCGCGTTCAGGCCGTTGATCGTGTACTTGGTGCTGGCCGTCGATTCGAAGCCGATCAGCGCCACGTTGACGATGCCGTCATGGCCCTTGAGGGTGTTCGCCAGGTTCTTGAGCGCGTCGATGGTCAGCTGCATGCGGCTCAGGCCCTTCGTGCCCGAGGGGTCCGACATGCTGCCTGACGTGTCGACCACGATCGCGATGTTGTAGTTCTTGCCCGGCTCGACCGTGGTGACCGTGCCACCCTTGTCGCCAAGAATGACGTCGTCGCCGCTGCCGCCGTTGATGGGCGGCTTGGTGCCCGTGCCGCTGCCGTCGTTGTCGCCCGAGATGAAGTTGTTGGTCTTGATGGCGAAGTTGTAGTCGCCCGAGGTGTCCTTGCCACCGTTGGCGGTGCCGCCGTTGTCACGCACCTGGAAGCCAAACGAGGTGTCCTGGCCGGCCGCCGACGGCGTGTAGACCAGCTTGCCCGCGGCGATGTCCGCGGCCGAGACCACGGTGTTGATCGAGACCGCCTGGCCATTCAGCGTCAACGTGCCGTCGGTCGGCAGGCGCGTGATGATGACGCTGTCGAGCTGGTTGCCTTCGGCGCCGTCATTGAAGTTGAACTCGGCGGCGGTGAAGGTGTGGTTGCCGCCCGCGTCCACGGTGGTGGCGTTGTCGGCGGCCACCGGCGCGTCGTTGGTGCCGATCACGTCGACCGTGATCACTTGCTTGGCGGAGCCGTCGGCCGAGACGACCTCGAAGCTCTCTTTCAGCACGGCGCCGGCGGGCAGGTCCTGGACGGCCTTCAGGCTGTTGTTCAGCGTGTAAGTCCAGTTGCCGTTGGCGTCGATCGAGAACGTGCCGTACTTGCCCGCCACGTTGGCCTGGGCGACCAGCGTGCTCTGGCCGGCGTCGGCATCCGAGACCGTCAGCTTGCCGGAGGTCACCAGCGTCTTGTCCTCGATCACGGCGCCGGTGGACTGGCCGGTGATCTTGGCGATGTCATTGGTGCCGGTGACGGTGACCGTGATTTCCTTGAACGCGGTGCCGCCATGGCCGTCATCCACCGTGACCTTGATGGTGTCGGTAACGGTTTCGCCTTCCTTCAGCGCCTGCACCTTGGTGCTGGCGTTGTCCAGCGTGTAGGTCCACTTGCCGTTCTGATCGACGGTGAAAGTGCCGTACTGGCCCTTGCCCTCGTTGCTGACGGACCAGGTGTGGGTGTCGTTGGTGTCGACGTCGGTCTTGGTCAACTGGCCGGTCGTGACCAGCGTACCGTCTTCCTTGACCGCGCCAGTGGCCGTGCCGCCGATGGTCGGGGCGTCGTTGGTGCCGGTGATGTCGATGGTGATGACCTGGGTGGCCTTGCCGCCGTTGCCGTCGTCCACCGTTACCGTGATGGAGTCGGTGGCCTTCTGGCCTTCGGCCAGGGCCTGGACCTTGGCGCTGTTGTTGTCCAGCACGTAGGTCCACTTGCCGCTCTGGTCGAGCGTGAAGGTGCCGTACTGGCCCTTGCCGTCATTATTCAGCGACCAGGTGTGCTTGTCGTTGACGTCGACGTCGGCCTTGGCCAGCTGGCCCGTCACCGTCTGGGTGCCGTCTTCCTTGACGGCGCCGGTGGCCACGCCGCTGATGGTCGGGGCGTCGTTGGTGCCGTTGATGGTGATGGTGACCTTGCCGGTGGTGCCGTCGGCGGTGGTGACGGTGAAGGTCTCGGTCAGGTGCTCCTTGGCGCCCAGCTGCTGGACGGCCTTGGCGTCGTTGTCGAGCTTGAAGGTCCAGTTGCCGTTGGCATCGATCGAGAACGTGCCGTACTTGCCGGCGAAGTCGGTCTGCGGCTGGAAGGTGGCCTGGCCGGCGTCCTTGTCGGTGACATCGAGCTTGCCGTTGGCCGTGTAGACCTTGTCTTCCTGGACCGTGCCGGCGTCATCGCCCGGCTTGCTGGGGGTGATGACGGCGGCATCGTTGGTGCCGGTGATGTCGACGGTGATGGTCTTGGTCGCGGTTCCGCCGTTGCCGTCGTCGACGGTTACGGTGATGGTGTCGGTGACCTTCTGGCCTTCGGCCAGGGCCTGGACCTTGGCGCTGTCGTTGTCCAGCGTGTAGGTCCACTTGCCAGTGGCGTCGATGGTGAACGAGCCGTATTGGCCCTTGCCATCGTTGTTCAGCGACCAGGTGTGCTTGTCGTTGACGTCGACGTCGTGCTGGGTCAGTTGGCCGGAGACTTCCTTGGCGCCGTCTTCCTCGACGTTGCCGGCGGTCGCGCCGGTGATGGTCGGCGCGTCGTTGGTGCCGTTGATGGTGATCACGACCTGCCCGGTGGTGCCGTCGGCGGTGGTGACGGTGAAGGTCTCGGTCAGGCTTTCCTTGGCGCCCAGCTGCTGGACGGCCTTGGCGTCGTTGTCGAGCTTGAAGGTCCAGTTGCCGTTGGCATCGATCGAGAACGTGCCGTACTTGCCGGCGGCGTCGGTCTGCGGCGTGAACTTGGCTTCGCCGGCATCCTTGTCGGCGACATCGAGCTTGCCGTTGGCCGTGTAGACCTTGTCTTCCTGGACCGTGCCGGCATCGTCGCCCGGTTTGCTCGGGGTGATGACGGCGGCGTCGTTGGTGCCGGTGATGGTGACCGTGATGGTCTTGGTGGCGGTTCCGCCGTGGCCGTCGTCAACCGTGACGGTGATGGTGTCGGTGACCTTTTCGCCGTCCTTCAGGGCCTGGACCTTGTCGCTGCTGTTGTCCAGCTCGAACTTCCAGTTGCCGCTCTGGTCGACGGTGAAGGTGCCGTACTGGCCCTTGCCGTCGTTGCTGACGGTCCAGGTGTGCTTGTCGCTGGCGTCGACGTCGCTGACGTCGAGCTTGCCGGTGGCGGTGGTGGCGCCATCCTCGGTCACCGCGCCATCGGTCTTGCCGCTGAGCTTCGGATCGTCGTTGGTGCCGTCGATGGTGACGGTGATGGTGCTGGAGGTGCCGTCGGCGGTGGTGACGGTGAAGGTCTCGACCAGCTTCTCGCCCACGGCCAGGGCCTGGACCTTGGGATCGTTGTTGTCGAGCTCGTACTTCCAGTTGCCGTTGGCGTCGATGGAGAACTTGCCGTGCTCGCCCTTGGCGTCGGTCTGCGGGTTGAAGGTGGCTTCGCCCGCGTCCTTGTCGGTCACGTCCAGCTTGCCGCCGGTGGTCAGGTTGCCGTCTTCCTCGACGGTGCCGGCGTCGTCGCCCGGCTTGCTCGGGGTGATGACGGCGGCGTCGTTGGTGCCGGTGATGGTGACCGTGATGGTCTTGGTCGCGGTGCCGCCGTGGCCGTCGTCGACGGTCACGGTGATGGTGTCGGTGACCTTCTCGCCGTCCTTCAGGGCCTGGACCTTGTCGCTGCTGTTGTCCAGCTCGAACTTCCAGTTGCCGCTCTGGTCGACGGTGAAGGTGCCGTACTGGCCCTTGCCGTCGTTGCTGACGGTCCAGGTGTGCTTGTCGCTGGCGTCGACGTCGGTCACGTCGAGCTTGCCGGTGGCGGTGGTGGCGCCATCCTCGGTCACCGCGCCATCGGTCTTGCCGCTGAGCTTCGGATCGTCGTTGGTGCCGTCGATGGTGACGGTGATGGTGCTGGAGGTGCCGTCGGCGGTGGTGACGGTGAAGGTCTCGACCAGCTTCTCGCCCACGGCCAGGGCCTGGACCTTGGGATCGTTGTTGTCGAGCTCGTACTTCCAGTTGCCGTTGGCGTCGATGGAGAACTTGCCGTGCTCGCCCTTGGCGTCGGTCTGCGGGTTGAAGGTGGCTTCGCCCGCGTCCTTGTCGGTCACGTCCAGCTTGCCGCCGGTGGTCAGGTTGCCGTCTTCCTCGACGGTGCCGGCGTCGTCGCCCGGCTTGCTCGGGGTGATGACGGCGGCGTCGTTGGTGCCGGTGATGGTGACCGTGATGGTCTTGGTCGCGGTGCCGCCGTGGCCGTCGTCGACGGTCACGGTGATGGTGTCGGTGACCTTCTCGCCGTCCTTCAGGGCCTGGACCTTGTCGCTGCTGTTGTCCAGCTCGAACTTCCAGTTGCCGCTCTGGTCGACGGTGAAGGTGCCGTACTGGCCCTTGCCGTCGTTGCTGACGGTCCAGGTGTGCTTGTCGCTGGCGTCGACGTCGGTCACGTCGAGCTTGCCGGTGGCGGTGGTGGCGCCATCCTCGGTCACCGCGCCATCGGTCTTGCCGCTGAGCTTCGGATCGTCGTTGGTGCCGTCGATGGTGACGGTGATGGTGCTGGAGGTGCCGTCGGCGGTGGTGACGGTGAAGGTCTCGACCAGCTTCTCGCCCACGGCCAGGGCCTGGACCTTGGGATCGTTGTTGTCGAGCTCGTACTTCCAGTTGCCGTTGGCGTCGATGGAGAACTTGCCGTGCTCGCCCTTGGCGTCGGTCTGCGGGTTGAAGGTGGCTTCGCCCGCGTCCTTGTCGGTCACGTCCAGCTTGCCGCCGGTGGTCAGGTTGCCGTCTTCCTCGACGGTGCCGGCGTCGTCGCCCGGCTTGCTCGGGGTGATGACGGCGGCGTCGTTGGTGCCGGTGATGGTGACCGTGATGGTCTTGGTCGCGGTGCCGCCGTGGCCGTCGTCGACGGTCACGGTGATGGTGTCGGTGACCTTCTCGCCGTCCTTCAGGGCCTGGACCTTGTCGCTGCTGTTGTCCAGCTCGAACTTCCAGTTGCCGCTCTGGTCGACGGTGAAGGTGCCGTACTGGCCCTTGCCGTCGTTGCTGACGGTCCAGGTGTGCTTGTCGCTGGCGTCGACGTCGGTCACGTCGAGCTTGCCGGTGGCGGTGGTGGCGCCATCCTCGGTCACCGCGCCATCGGTCTTGCCGCTGAGCTTCGGATCGTCGTTGGTGCCGTCGATGGTGACGGTGATGGTGCTGGAGGTGCCGTCGGCGGTGGTGACGGTGAAGGTCTCGACCAGCTTCTCGCCCACGGCCAGGGCCTGGACCTTGGGATCGTTGTTGTCGAGCTCGTACTTCCAGTTGCCGTTGGCGTCGATGGAGAACTTGCCGTGCTCGCCCTTGGCGTCGGTCTGCGGGTTGAAGGTGGCTTCGCCCGCGTCCTTGTCGGTCACGTCCAGCTTGCCGCCGGTGGTCAGGTTGCCGTCTTCCTCGACGGTGCCGGCGTCGTCGCCCGGCTTGCTCGGGGTGATGACGGCGGCGTCGTTGGTGCCGGTGATGGTGACCGTGATGGTCTTGGTCGCGGTGCCGCCGTGGCCGTCGTCGACGGTCACGGTGATGGTGTCGGTGACCTTCTCGCCGTCCTTCAGGGCCTGGACCTTGTCGCTGCTGTTGTCCAGCTCGAACTTCCAGTTGCCGCTCTGGTCGACGGTGAAGGTGCCGTACTGGCCCTTGCCGTCGTTGCTGACGGTCCAGGTGTGCTTGTCGCTGGCGTCGACGTCGGTCACGTCGAGCTTGCCGGTGGCGGTGGTGGCGCCATCCTCGGTCACCGCGCCATCGGTCTTGCCGCTGAGCTTCGGATCGTCGTTGGTGCCGTCGATGGTGACGGTGATGGTGCTGGAGGTGCCGTCGGCGGTGGTGACGGTGAAGGTCTCGACCAGCTTCTCGCCCACGGCCAGGGCCTGGACCTTGGGATCGTTGTTGTCGAGCTCGTACTTCCAGTTGCCGTTGGCGTCGATGGAGAACTTGCCGTGCTCGCCCTTGGCGTCGGTCTGCGGGTTGAAGTTGGCCTCGCCCGCGTCCTTGTCGGTCACATCCAGCTTGCCGCCGGTGGTCAGGTTGCCGTCTTCCTCGACCGTGCCGGCGTCGTCGCCCGGCTTGCTCGGGGTGATGACGGCGGCATCGTTGGTGCCGGTGATGGTGACCGTGATGGTTTCGGTGGCGGTGCCGCCGTGGCCGTCGTCAACCGTGACGGTGATGGTGTCGGTGACCGTCTCGCCGTCCTTGAGGGCCTGGACCTTGTCGCTGCCATTGTCCAGCGTGTAGGTCCACTTGCCGGTGCCATCCACCGTGAACGAGCCGTACTGGCCCTTGCCGCCGTCGTTGACGGTCCAGGTGTGCGTGTCGTTGGTGTCGACGTCGTGCTGGGTCAACTGGCCGGACACGGTGTCGCTGGTGTCGTCCTCGCGGATTTCGCCGATGGTGGTGCCGCTGATGGTCGGGGCGTCGTTGGTGCCGGTGACGGTGACCGTGATGACCTGGGTGGCCTTGCCGCCGTGGCCGTCGTCGACGGTAACCGTGATGGTATCGGTCACCTGCTGGCCTTCGGCCAGGGCCTGCACCTTGTCGCTGCCGTTGTCCAGCACGTAGGTCCACTTGCCGTTCTGGTCGACCGTGAGGGTGCCGTACTGACCCTTGCCGCCGTCGTTGGCGGACCAGGTGTGCGTGTCGCTGGTGTCGACGTCGGCCTTGGTCAGTTGGCCCGTCACTTCCTGCGTGCCGTCTTCCTTGACGGCGCCGGCGGCTTCGCCGCTGATGGTCGGGGCGTCGTTGGTGCCGTTGATGGTGATGGTGACCGTGCCAGTGGTGCCATCGGCGGTGGTGACGGTGAAGGTCTCGGTCAGCTTCTCGCCCACGGCCAGCGACTGTACGCGCGCGTCGGTCTGGTTCAGGTTGTAGACCCAGTTGCCGTTGGCGTCGATCGAGAAGGTGCCGTACACGCCCGGGCGGTCGGCCACGGCCACGAAGAAGGATTGACCGTCGTCGGCGTCGACCACGTTGAGCTTGCCGTTGGCGGTGGATTTCTCGTCCTCGACCACGGTGCCGGCATCGTCGCCCGGCTGGGCGGCGGTGATCTGGGCCGGGTCATTGACGCCGACCACGGTCACTTCCACGGTGGCGGTGGAGGTGGCGCCGCTCGGGTCGGTGACGACGTAGGTGATCGTGGTGGTAGCCGTCTGGCCTTCGGGCAGATGCTGGAAGCTGTTGCCGGGAACGAAGGTGTAGCTGCCGTCCGGCAGCACGGTGAAGGTGCCGCCGTTGGAACCGGTGACGCTGACGCCGCCCGGGCTCATCGGGCGGCCGCTGATCGAGACCAGGGTCAGCGGATCGCCGTCGGGATCGCTGTCGTTGACCAGCAGGTTGCCGCGCACGACGCTTTTTTCGTCGGTGCGGGCGGTGTCATTGACGGCCAGGGGCGCGTTATTGTTGTCGCCCGCGGCGCCACCGTCGCCGCCCGCGCCGCTGGAAGCGCGGTCGATCGTGTCGGCGCCCCGGCCCGGGTTGGGATAGGCCAGGTCCAGCGGGCTGGTGGTTTCCAGGATGCGGGCCAGGCGCACGAAGCTGCCGCCGCCGTCGTCACCGCCGCCGCCCGTCAGCGTCGCGGCGGTCGGATCCAGCACTTCGAACGGATCCTGGCCGGCCTGCAGGGCCGCCAGCAGGCGGTCGGAATCGGTGCCCTTGGGCGGCGCCACCGCGGCTTCGGTCGGATCGGCCAGCGGGCCGGCCATGTCGCCGGTGACGGCCACCTCGCGGCCTTCGCCGATCACGATCGGCATGCCATTCTCCACCTGCAGCGCCACGCTGGCGCCCGAGGCCGTGACGACGTCGCTGCCGGCGGGCACGTTGCTGCCCTGATGCAGTTCGGTCAGCGAGCCATCGCTGTTGCGTATCCAGGCGCGACCGGTGATTTCAGTGACGACGGCGGGGGAGGAGTTGGCCATGTTGGTTCCGTTTCAGGGAGTTATCCAAGATGGCCAGATACTAGAGGGAGCCGCGGCGCGGCGGTATTGTCCTCAAGGACAGGTTCAGGAAAGGATTTTGCCGCGGGCGTCGGCCGGCGCCGAAATGCCGTGCACCCGCAGCGCCAGCTGCAGCCGGTCGGTCACTTCGAGTTTGTCGAAGACGGCTGACAGATGCGCCTTGACGGTGCGCTCGGTGATGCCGAGCGCGTCGGCGATCTGGGCATTGGATTGGCCGCTGGCGGCATAGCGCGCCACGGTGATCTCGCGTTCGGTCAGCAGGCCGTTGTCCCAGGAGCGGGAATCCTGGGCCCGCTCCGTCACCAGCCGGAGCAGGCGCGTGACCAGCGAGCGCCCCATCCAGATGCCGCCGGAGGCTACCACTTCCAGGGCCTGCGCCAGGGCGGTGGCCGGGGCGTAACTGTGGCAATAACCCAACGCACCGGCGCCCAGGGCCTGAGTGCCTTGTTCGTCGTTGGGGCTGGGGCTGGCCACCACCACCTGCAGTCCGGAGAACTGGGCATGCCAGGCGGGATCCTGCCAGGACGGCAGGCGCGGCAGGTCGGTATCCAGCACCGCCAGGGCGCGGCCCTGCTCACGCCAGCGCTGCAGGTCGGCCAGACCGCGCCCGCGGGCGGCGAGCCAGCGCGCCGGATCCAGCGCGCGCCAGTGCTGCCACAACAGGTCGTCGTGCGTAATCAACAGGACGGGAACGGATTTCATAACGCCTTCTCGCTCTCCTCTAACGCTCGGTAAAGGCGTTGGCCTTCGCGCGCAGCACCGGCTTGAGCAGGTACTGCAACACGGTGCGCTTGCCGGTCAGGATGTGGACTTCGGCCACCATCCCGGGAATGATGGGCAGGTTCTTGTCGCCCACCGTGCTGCGGTCCGTGCGGACCCGCACCACGTAATAGGAATTGCCTTTCTCGTCGGTCACCGTGTCGGCGCCGATCTGTTCGACCTTGCCTTCCAGCCCGCCGTAGATGGCGAAGTCGTAGGCGGTGAACTTGACCTCGGCCTTCTGGTCGGCGTGCAGGAAACCGATGTCGCGCGGCAGGATGCGCACTTCCAGCAGCAGGGTGTCGTCCTTGGGCACGATCTCGATGATGTCCTTGCCCGGCTGCACCACGCCGCCCACGGTATTGTTGAACAGCGTCTTGACCGTGCCGCGCACCGGGGCGCGCACTTCCGCCAGCTTGACCCGGTCGGCCAGGGCCAGCTTGCCCTCGCGCAGCGTGGCCAGCTTGGTGTTGGTTTCGGACAGTTCGTTGCGGGCCTGGTTGCGGATGTTCAGCTCGGATTCCTCGAGCTTGCTCTGGGCTTCCTTGATAGATGCCTGGATCCGGTCGATCTGGGCCTCGGCGCCTTTCTGTTCGCCGCAGTAGCGGGCCACGTCGCGCTGCAGGCGCAACAGGTCCACCTCGGACACCGCGCCGCTCTTGAGCAGCGGCCGGGTCACCTGCAGTTCGCGCGAGGTCAGGCCGCAGCTGGCCGAGGCCTGGTCGCGCTTGGCGATGGTCTCGCGCAGTTCTTCCTGGCGTTGCTTGAGCTGTTCGCGGGCGACGTTGACGGTGGCGTTCAGTTCCGTGGTGCGCGCCTGCCAGGCGTTGCGTTCCATCTCGACCAATCCCGGCGCCTGGGTCAGCACTTCCTCGGGCGCCACGAACGGTTCGCCGGTGGCCAGCGCCTTCAGGCGCGCGGACTTGGCCAGCAGCGACAGGTATTCGGCATTGTTTTCGCCCAGCGACGAGGCGAAGCGGGTGGAATCGATCTTCAGCAGGACCTGGCCGGCCTCGACCTCCTGGCCGGGCTTGACCAGGATTTCCTCGACGATGCCGCCATCCAGGCTCTGGATGATCTGCACCTGGCGCGACGGCACGACCTTGCCCTCGCCGCGCACGACTTCGTCGATATAGCCGAAGGCGGCCCACAGCAGCAGCAGGAAGACGGCCAGCAGGCTGGTCCACAGCAGCACGCGGGCGCCGCGCGCCTGCGACTCGTGGATCACCCATTCGGCGTTGCCGACATAGTCGGTGCGCGCCTGCGGCTTGCCTTTTTCGGCGCCGTCGAGCAGGCGGTCGAAGAAGTGGACGAAGATGCCGCGCACCCGCAGCCACAGACGGGTGAGCAGGCCGGGCCGCGATACGGCGGATTTCTGGATGGCGGTGGTATTGTCCATGCGGCTCTCAGCTTCCGCGTCCGACGCGCCCCTGGCGCAGGGCTTCGACGACCTGTTCCTTGGGGCCATCGGCCACGATATGGCCGTTATCGATGACGATCAGGCGGTCGACCAGTTCCAGCAGGGCGGTGCGGTGCGTCACCAGCAGGATGGTCTTGTTGGCGCTGGCTTCGCCCAGGCGGCGGCGCAGCTGGGCCTCGCTCTGGTGATCCATGTTGCTGCTGGGCTCGTCCAGCAGCAGGATGGGCGGATCGTTGATCAGCGCGCGCGCCACGGCCACCGACTGGCGCTGGCCGCCCGACAGCGACTCGCCGCGCTCGCCGATGAGCATGTCGAAGCCGTTCGGGTGCAGATTGGCGAACTCGGTCACGCCGGCCATGTTGGCGGCCGCCAGGATGCTGGCGTCGTCGGCGTAGGGCGCGCCCATGGCCAGGTTATGTTTGAGGCTGCCGTAGAACAGCAGCGGATCCTGCGGCACGTGGCCGATTGCGCGGCGCACGTCGGCCGGGTCGATCTGGCGCACGTCCACGCCATCCAGCAGCACCGCGCCCTCGGTCGGCTGGAACAGCGCCAGGGCCAGCTTTTCCAGCGTGGTCTTGCCCGAGCCGATGCGGCCGATGATGCCGACCTTTTCGCCCGGCTTGAGCTTGAAGGACACCTTTTTGAGCACCGGCTGGGTGCTGCCCGGGTAAGTGAAGCTGACGTCGCGGAATTCC
This sequence comes from Achromobacter ruhlandii, assembly GCF_002082135.1. Lineage (NCBI taxonomy): Bacteria > Pseudomonadati > Pseudomonadota > Betaproteobacteria > Burkholderiales > Alcaligenaceae > Achromobacter > Achromobacter ruhlandii. The sequence continues at coordinate 4,058,307 of NZ_CP017433.1, read as the reverse complement.
AGGCCGCCATGGAACACCGGGCGGTGCAGGAACTCGGCCTCGGCCGGGCGCTCGATCGGCAGCTTCATGTAGTTGTCGATCGAACCCAGCGAGGTGCGGGCGTTCTGGTATTGCATCAGCAGGCCGGCCACCTGGCCCAGCGGCGCCAGGCAGCGGCCGGCGATCATCGAGGCGGCGATGATGCCGCCCATCGACAGGGCCGAGTCCTGCGCCAGGTACACGCCGATGATCACCACCGAGATCGACACCAGCTGCTGCACCGCCTGCACGAAGCCGACGGTGGACGACGAGATCAGCTTGAGCTTGCCGCCGGTCTGCGCGATGAACTCGGTGGAACGCTCCCAGTTGCGCTGGATCGCGCCCTGGGCGTTGAGGGTCTTGACCGCTTCCAGCCCGGTCAGGGCCTCGACCAGGGTGGCATTGCGCTGCGACGAAGCCTGGAACGACGCCATCGTCAGCGCTTCCATGCGCGCCTGCGCGGCCAGCGACACCACCAGGATCAGCACGATCGCGACCACCGGGGGCAGCACCATCCAGGGCGAGATCCAGGCCAGCGCGGCCAGGAACAGCAGAATGAAGGGCAAGTCCACCAGGGTGGTGATGGTGGCCGAGGCGATGAAGTCGCGGATCGATTCGAACGAGCGCAGGTTGGCGGCGAACGAGCCGACCGACACCGGACGGCCCTACATCCGCAGGTCCAGCACCCGCTCCATGATCTGCGCGGACAGCCGCACGTCGACGCGCTTGCTGGCGCTGTCGACCACGTGCGAGCGCGCCGTGCTCAGGATCATGTTGAAGATCACCACCAGAGTGATGCCCAGCGCCAGCACCCAGAGCGTCTCGACGGCGTTGTTGGGCACCACGCGGTCGTACACGTTCATGGTGAACAACGGCATCGCCATGGCGAAGATGTTGATCAGCAGGGCGGCGATGAGGGCATCGCGGTACAGGCGCCGGTTTTCCATGATGGCGGCCCAGAACCAGTGGCGCTCGCGCACCTTGGCCACTTCCGGGGCGCGCGCGTCGAAGCGGAACTGTGGCCGCACGAAACAGACCAGGCCGGTGTATTGCGCGTCCAGTTCGGCCGCGCTCATCTCGACCGCGCTGCCGCCCAGCTCGGGATGGCTGATCACGTACTTGTCGCCATCCTTCCTGAGCAACAGGCAGGCCCGCTCGCCATTGAGCAGCAGGATCGCCGGCAACAGGTCGGACGGCAGTCCGTCCAGCGGGCGCTTGACCACCCGCGCCGACAGCTGCGCGCGCGCCGCCGCCCGGGGCAGCAGCGCTGGCGTCAGCCGGTGCGCTTCCAGCGGCAGGCCGGCCGACAGCGCCTGGGCGGTCGCCGTCACGCCATGCAATCGGGTGATCTCGACCAGGCAGTCCAGCAACGGGTCATCGTGCGCGGCGCGCGCGTCGGCGCGCCATTCCCGCGCGGGCGCGTCAGATAACTTGTCCATCATCGTCATCCAGCAGGTCCAGATGCTCCGAGAGTCGCGCGCGCTGTTGCTTGCGCTGGGTGAGTTTTTGCTGGGCCTGTATCGGCAGGTCCGTCATGCGCAAGGTGCCATTGGCGATCAAGGCGTCGATCAAGTCTTCCAACACGCGGACGAAGTCCGCATCCAACCGTGAAAAGTCGTTGTCCTCAGTAGCCATATGGCCTCCTTGCGCGCGCCTCGTCAGGGACGGGCCTGGGCGGCGGGCGCGTTCAGCGGCACCAGCGTGGGCGGCAGGGTGCCTTCGTTGTATTGCACACGCACTGGCGTCAGCCGGGCCGAGTCGGGCACCGTGGAATTGCACAGGCGGATGACGTCGTCGGACACCACCAGCTTGCCGTTTTCCTCGGGCATCTCGTTGCGCGCGGGCTGCAGCGTCAGCGCCGGCAGCAGCTTATGCGAAAGCGCCAGCCAGCGATACTGCGCCAACCTCAGGTCATAGACGGCGTTGGTCAGGGCGCGGCGCGATTCGAACAGCTCGTTCTCGGTGTTGAGCAGGTCGAGCAGGGTGCGCTGGCCGATCTGGAACTGCTGGCGGTAGGCGTCGCGCACCTTGGCCGTGGCCATTTCGTGGTCGCGCAGGAAGGGCAGCTTTTCCTGCAGGCTGGTGATGTTGTTCCAGGCCACGGCCAGATCCTGCTGCACATTGCGGCAGGTGTAGTCGCGCACGTCGCGCGCGGCATACGACTGGGCCGCCGTCTGGCGCACCCGCGCCGAATCGGCGCCGCCGCGGTACAGGTTGTAGTTCATGACCACCTGGACGCTGGAGCTGCGGATGTTGCGGTTTTCAGGCGTGGGGTCGTTCTGGTCGCGGCCGGTGGCGGCGACGAACTCGAACTTGGGTGAAAACGCGCCCTTGGACGAGGCCACGCCCGCTTCCGCCGCCTGCAGGGCCGCCTGCTTGGACAGGAAGCTGGGATTGCGGCGCAGCGACTCGTTGAAGTTGCCGGGCTTGGTCGGCAACTTGTCGGAGATGTCCGGCACCGGCTGCATCGACTCGGGCGGCAGGGCGCCAGTGACGCGCTGGAAGCGCTGCTGCACGTCCAGCAGGTTGGTGGTTTCGGTCATCAGGTTGGTTTGCGCCAGCGCCAGGCGGCCGCCGGCCTGTTCCAGGTCGACGCGCCGGCCGACCCCGGATTCCGTGCGCTGGCCGATCTGTTTGAGGGTTTCCTCGTGCAGGGAGTAATTCTGGCGGGCCAGCAGTTCCATGTCGCGATAGCGCTGCAGGTCGATGTAGGCCTGCACGGCGGCCAGGGCGGTGCTGTCGCTGGTGGCCAGCACGTCATAGAAGCGCGCCAGCTTGTCGAACCCGGCCTGCTTGACGTCGTTGCTGGTGCGGAAACCGTCGAAAATCAGCTGGCGCAGCTCGAAGTTGTAGCCCGGACGGTTCCAGCTCTGCGAGCCGACGCCGGGCACGTTGTTGCGGTATTCGCGTCCGGCGTAGCCCAGCGCATTGACCTGCGGGAAGAAGGCGCCGCGGGCCACGGCCTGGCCTTCCAGCGAAGCCTGGAAGTCGTGGTACTTGGCCTGGATCTCGGGATTGCTGAGCAGGGTCTGCTCGACAATCTGGTTCAGGGTGGTCGCGCCAGGGGCGGGCGGCGGCGCATCGGTCGCGGCCGGCTGCGCATACAAGACAGGAACGAATGCCAACGCCAGGGCGGAAACCGTGGTCTTGAGCAGGAACGAAGACATAGGGATTATTCGCGAGTCAAGTGTGGGATTAGTGCCGGCATATTGTGTGCAAATGTCAGACTTGGCGAGTCAAGGTTTGTTAAGACTTGACAGAATTTGCCGGCCCGTCGGGATTTATTTCGCAAAAATCGATGAGAAATCATGCGATTTACGCGGAATTCAATATGGACGGATTAATCAAAAACCATTAATACGTTTTATGTCGTATTGTTGCGGTTTCTGCTTTGCCACATTGAAAAGTGATTATATCCGGTTGCGTCTTTTGTATCTAAATAGTTTTTTCGACCGTTGCTTTTTGATTATCTGGATATTGACCCCGCAACGATCATTCTCGGCGTGACCGGCGACCTGGATAAGTCTCACCATGGTAGTGTTGGTACTAGTATATTTGGTGTGGTTGTACTAGGTTCAGAGGCTGGGCATAATGCCCTCCATGCCGCAGCGGCCGGCGTGGGAAGCAACAGCACATCCCGCGCGAGGCACCAGCCGGATTGTCTATTTGCAGAGCGCATCCATGGCCCAAACCCTTTACGACAAACTCTGGGACGCCCATATCGTCCACCAGGAATCAGACGGCACCTGTCTGCTCTATATCGACCGCCACCTGCTGCACGAAGTGACCAGCCCGCAGGCGTTCGAGGGCCTGGCCATGGCCGGGCGCAAGCCGTGGCGCAACGGCGCCAACCTGGCGGTGGCCGACCACAACGTGCCCACGATGAACCGCGCCCAGGGCATCGACGATCCGATCTCGCGCCTGCAGGTCGACACGCTCGACGCCAACTGCGACAAGTACGGCATCACCGAATTCCGCATGAACGACCTGCGCCAGGGCATCGTCCACGTCATCGGGCCGGAGCAGGGCGCCACCCTGCCGGGCATGACCGTGGTCTGTGGCGATTCGCACACCAGCACGCACGGCGCGCTGGGCGCGCTGGCGTTCGGCATCGGCACCTCGGAAGTCGAACATGTGCTGGCCACGCAGACGCTGCTCATGAAGAAAGCCAAGAGCATGCTGATCAAGGTCGAAGGCGAACTGCCGTTCGGCTGTACGGCCAAGGACGTCGTCCTGCACATCATCGGCATCATCGGCACCGCCGGCGGCACCGGCCACGCCATCGAGTTCGCCGGCAGCACCATCCGCGCGCTGTCGGTGGAAGGCCGCATGACGGTCTGCAACATGGCCATCGAAGCCGGCGCCCGCTCCGGCATGGTCGCCGTCGACGACAAGACCATCGAATACTTCCGCGGCCGTCCGTTCGCGCCGTCCGGCGTGCTGTGGGATCACGCCGTGGCCTACTGGCGCACGCTGCACACCGACGCAGGCGCCAAGTTCGACACCGTGGTCGAAGTCAATGCCCGCGACATCAAGCCGCAGGTCACCTGGGGCACCTCGCCCGAAATGGTGCTGCCGGTCGACTCGCGCGTGCCGGACCCCGACCGCGAAAAAGACGACGTGCGCCGCAGCGGCATGGAACGCGCGCTGGAATACATGGGCCTCAAGCCCAACACGCCGTTGACCGACATCCGCGTGGACCGCGTCTTCATCGGCTCCTGCACCAACTCGCGCATCGAGGACCTGCGCGCCGCCGCCGTCGTGGCGCGCGGCAAGCGCGTCGCATCCAACGTGCGCCAGGCCATGGTGGTGCCGGGTTCCGGGCTGGTCAAGCAGCAGGCCGAGCGCGAAGGCCTGGACAAGATCTTCATCGAGGCGGGCTTCGAATGGCGCGAGCCGGGCTGCTCGATGTGCCTGGCCATGAATGCCGACCGGCTCGAGCCGGGCGAGCGCTGCGCCTCGACCTCGAACCGCAACTTCGAAGGCCGCCAGGGCCAGGGTGGCCGCACCCACCTGGTCAGCCCGGCGATGGCCGCCGCCGCCGCCGTGGCCGGTCATTTCGTCGACGTCCGCACGTTCCGTTAAGCGCCCACCGAGTACCGACATCATGCAAGCATTCACCACTCACGAAGGCCTGGTGGCTCCGCTCGACCGCGAAAACGTCGACACGGACCTCATCATTCCCAAGCAGTTCCTCAAGTCCATCAAGCGCACCGGCTTCGGCCCCAATCTGTTCGACGAACTGCGCTACCTGGATCACGGCGAGCCGGGCATGGACAACAGCAAGCGTCCGCTCAACCCCGATTTCGTGCTGAACCAGCAGCGTTACCAGGGCGCCTCGGTGCTGCTGGCGCGCAAGAACTTCGGCTGCGGTTCGAGCCGCGAGCACGCGCCCTGGGCGCTGACGCAGTTCGGCTTTCGCGCCATCATCGCGCCGTCGTACGCCGACATCTTCTTCAACAACAGCTTCAAGAATGGTCTGCTGCCGATCGTGCTGTCCGAGCTCGAAGTGGCGCGCCTGTTCGACGAAGTGAAGGCCTTCCCGGGCTACAAGCTCAACATCGACCTGGATCGCCAGGTGGTGGTGGCCGGCGATGGCCGTGCCATGAAGTTCGACATCGAGCCGTTCCGCAAGTACTGCCTGCTGAACGGTTTTGACGACATCGGCCTGACCCTGCGCCATTCGGACAAGATCCGCGCCTTCGAAGCCGAGCGCCTGGCCCGCCATCCCTGGCTGGAAAGCCGTCCGATCGCCTGACCCGACTCATCCCATCGACCACAGGACCGTTTTTTCCATGACTCATAACATCGCAGTCTTGCCGGGTGACGGCATCGGCCCCGAAATCATCGAACAGGCCGTGCGCGTCCTGAAGGCGCTGGACGTGCCATTCGACATCAAGCAGGCGGCCGTTGGCGGCGCCGCGTTCGACGAGTTCGAGCATCCGCTGCCGCCGGCCACGCTGAAGCTGGCCAAGGAATCGCACGCCGTGCTGTTCGGCGCCGTCGGCGACTGGAAGTACGACAGCCTGCCGCGCGAATTCCGCCCCGAGCAGGCCATCCTGGGCCTGCGCAAGGCGCTCGGCCTGTTCGCCAACCTGCGTCCCGCCATCCTCTATCCCGAGCTGGCCAGCGCCTCGTCGCTCAAGCCCGAGATCGTGTCCGGCCTGGACATCCTGATCATCCGCGAACTGACCGGCGACATCTATTTCGGCACGCCGCGCGGCGTGCGCTCGTCGCCGGACGGCGCCTTCAGCGGCGAACGCGAGGGCTACGACACGATGCGCTACGCTGAATCGGAAGTGCGCCGCATCGCCCGCATCGGCTTCGAATCCGCCAGGAAGCGCAACAAGAAGCTGTGCAGCGTCGACAAGGCCAACGTGCTCGAGACCTCGCAGTTCTGGCGCGACATCGTCATCGAAGTGGCGCGCGAGTATCCGGACGTCGAGCTGTCGCACATGTACGTCGACAACGCCGCCATGCAGCTGGTGCGCAACCCGCGCCAGTTCGACGTGATCGTCACCGGCAACCTGTTCGGCGACATCCTGTCGGACGAGGCCGCCATGCTGACCGGCTCCATCGGCATGCTGCCGTCGGCTTCGCTGAACGCCGGCGGCCAGGGCCTGTACGAGCCCAGCCACGGTTCGGCGCCCGACATTGCCGGCCAGGGCATCGCCAATCCGCTGGCGACCATCCTGTCGGCCGCGATGCTGCTGCGCTACTCGCTGAACCTGGCGCCCCAGGCCGACCGCATCGAAGCCGCCGTGCGCCGCGTGCTGGCCGATGGCCTGCGCACCGCCGACATCTTCGAACCCGGCACCACCAAGGTCAGCACCTCGGGCATGGGCGACGCCGTCCTCAAAGCCCTGGCCTGATGCCTGCAAGGGACGCGCCCTTGCGGCGCGGTCCCGAGTCCTGGGGCCGCCCGCGGGGCGGCCCTTTTTCATGCCGATGTTGCCGCAGCGCCGCGAAAGCGGGGTGGCTTTGATTGCGGCCCCGTTTTTTCAAGCTGCCTCGCAACATCCCTGCGTGCATTCTGATAAATTGTTGGGTTCTGCACGTTTTTTCACCACACCTTGTCCCCACCTTTAAAGAGCGATTGAAATGAATCAAGCAGTAGGCCTTGTCGGCTGGCGCGGTATGGTCGGCTCGGTGCTCATGCAACGCATGCGCGACGAGAACGACTTCGCACTGATCGAACCGGTGTTTTTCTCCACCAGCAACGCTGGCGGCGCCGCCCCCACTTGGGCGACTGGCGCGGGCCCGCTGCAAGACGCCTACAACATTGACGCTCTGAAAAAACTGCCGATCATCGTGACGGCGCAAGGCGGCGACTACACCTCCGAGGTCTACCCGAAGCTGCGCGGCGCGGGCTGGAACGGCATCTGGATCGACGCCGCCAGCACGCTGCGCATGGCCGATGACGCCATCATCGTGCTGGACCCGGTCAACCGTCCCGTGATCGACGCGGCGCTCAAGCGCGGCGTGCGCAACTTCATCGGCGGCAATTGCACGGTCAGCTGCATGTTGATGGGCCTGGCCGGCCTGTTCAACAACGACCTGGTCGAGTGGATGACCACCATGACCTACCAGGCCGCATCCGGCGGCGGCGCGCAGCACATGCGCGAGCTGCTGACCCAGTTCGGCGAGCTGAACCACGCCGTCAAGCCGCTGCTGGACGATCCCGCCTCGGCCATCCTGGAAATCGACCGCGGCATCCTGGCCAAGCAGAAGGACGCGGCGCTGCCCCACGAGCACTTCGGCGTGCCGCTGGGCGGCAGCCTGATCCCCTGGATCGACAAGGACCTGGGCAACGGCATGTCCAAGGAAGAGTGGAAGGGCGAGGTCGAGACCAACAAGATCCTCGGCCGTGGCGCCGCCTTCGGCACCGCCGCCACCCCGATCGACGGCCTGTGCGTGCGCATCGGCGCGATGCGCTGCCACAGCCAGGCGCTGACCATCAAGCTCAAGCGCGACCTGCCGCTGGACGAGATCGAAGCGCTGATCGCGCAGGGCACGCAATGGGCCAAGGTGATCCCCAACACCAAGGAAGAGACCATCCGTGAACTGACCCCGGTCGCGGTCACGGGCACGCTGGACATTCCGGTGGGCCGCCTGCGCAAGATGTCGATGGGTCCGCAATACCTCAGCGCCTTCACCGTCGGTGACCAACTGCTGTGGGGCGCGGCCGAACCGCTGCGCCGCATGCTGCGCATCGCGCTGGCCGAAGCCTGAGGCCCGGCGGGCGGCGCAGGCCGCGCGCTCGCGACAAGGTCGTAACCGCAAAGGCACCTTCGGGTGCCTTTGTCATTTGCGCGGGGCGCCGTGGTCATCGGACATGGCTGGCAATGTGCCCGCCAGCCAACGCCGATGCGCCTTTCAGGTTTGTGAAACGCGCTCGATCCATTACACTTTTCGGGTCAATTGAGGCTTGTTCTCACGCGATCCCCACGAACAGCCCCCGCCCGATCATTCGACCGACAAGAACGGAATTCCAGCTTATGACCCAGCGTTCGCGCCAAGTGAAGCATGCCCGCCGTTTGAAGGCCCTCCAGTGGGCGATCGCGCTGGCGCTAGGCGCGAGCGCTTGCAGCCCGGCCTTGGCGATGCGGGTTGGGCATTCGCGGGTGGTGTCGGCGCCGGGCGCGCCCTTGCAGGCGCTGGTCGGCCTGCAGGAATTGACGCCCGACGAAGTGTCCTCGCTGCGGGTGTCCGTGGCGGACGAGGCGGCGTGGCAGCGCGCGGGCCTGAAACCGCCCGCGCCGCTGGCCAGCCTGGTGGTGCGGGTCGAAGACGGCATGGACCCGACCCGCAAGAACCTGCGGGTGCGGTCGACCCAGGCGCCGGCCGGCGGCGCGGTCGATCTGCTGCTGGATATCAGTTCCAGTTCCGGCCAGCGACAGGTCCAGGTCAGCATCCTGGTGCCGCTGCGCGGCGCTGGCGCCGATGTCACGCCGGCTGCCGTGGGCGCCCCGGGCCGGGCCGGCGGCACGTCCGGCTCGGTCAACGTCAAGTCGGGCGATACGCTGTTCGCCATCGCCCAGCGTAATGCCGTGCCCAACGCCTCGGTCTACCAGATGCTGGTGGCGCTGTGGCGCGCCAATCCCGACGCCTTCATCCAGAACAACATGAACCTGGTGCGGGCGGGGCAGAAGCTGGCGATCCCCGACGCGGCCACGGTGCGCGCGGTCGATCCGGCCGAGGCGCGCCGCATTTTCAATGAACACGCCGAGGCATTCGCCCGTTACCGCGCCCGCCTGGGCGCGGCGACCGGCGCCAATCCCGCGGTGGTCAAGGGCCAGGACGCGGCCTCGGGCACGGTGGCGCGGCCTGGCGACACCGGCGCGGCCACGGCCTCGCAGCCGCAGGATCGCGTGCGCCTGTCATCCGGACAGGCGCAGGGCGGCGCCGCGGCACAGGCCGAGGCCCAGGCCGATCAGCGCGTCTCCAATGAACGCGCCATGGCCGACGTGCAGGGACGTGTCAACCAGTTGGAAAGCAATGTCAATGAATTGAACAAGGCCGTGGCCGAGCAAGGTGCGGGTGCGGGCGCTGGCACGCCGGGCGTCGCAGGTGCCGCTGGCGCCGCGGGCGCATCGGGAGCCGCTGGCGCGACGGGGGCTTCGGGGGCAACCGGCTCGACGGGCGCAACGGGCGCCGCAGGCGCGGCCGGCTCCTCGGGCGCCGCAGGCCGCACGGGCGCTGCGGGTGTCGCGGGTACTG
>NZ_CP017433.1:3931281-4048274 GCF_002082135.1 Achromobacter ruhlandii | reverse complement strand
GGCCGGCTCCACAGGCGCAGCGGGCGCTCCCGGCGTGGCCGGTACGCCAGGCGGCGCAGGAATCCCCGGGGCAGCCGGCGCGCCGGGCGCCACCGGCGCGACTGGCCCCGCCGGCGCATCGACCGCCGCCACGCAACAAGACAAGGCCGCCGCGGATGCGGCGGCGAGCAACAACAAGGATAAGGATTTGACTTCTTCGATGCCGGCCTGGTTGGCCGACAACCTGCTCGTTATCGTCACCGCCGTGCTGGCGCTGATCGCTTTCGCCATCGCCTGGGTGTTGCGGCGCGCGGGCGCCCGCCGCGGCGACGACGACGAGGAAACCTATGCCTACAACGAACCGGCGCTGGACACGGCGGCGCTGAACCGCAAGCTCGACTCCATCAGCCTCGACCTGGACGAACCGCCCACGGACGAACCGCGCCCGGCGGGCAGTTCTTCCCGGATCTGAACGATGTCCAGAGTTGCATTGGGGCTGGCATACGACGGCTCCGCCTGGCAGGGCTGGCAGACCCAGCCACACCGGCAGACGGTGCAGGACACCCTGGAAGCCGCGCTGGCGCGGTTCTGTGGCGTGGCCGATCCGGTTGCCACGGTCTGCGCCGGCCGCACCGACACCGGCGTGCATGGCGCGATGCAGGTGATCCACCTTGACACGGTATTGGATCGGCGCATGGAATCGTGGGTGCGGGGCGTGAACGCATTCCTGCCTCCCAGCATTTCCGTGCACTGGGCCCAGGCGGTGCCGGACGATTTCCATGCCCGGTTTTCCGCCCGGGCCCGCACCTACGTTTACCTGCTGTGGCGCGGCCGCGTGCGTCCCGCGCTGTGGGCCGGCCGCGCTGGCTGGTGCCACCAACCCTTGGATGTCGCGGCCATGCGCGCGGCGGCGGGCGCCTTGCTGGGCGAACACGATTTCTCCAGCTTCCGCTCCTCGCAGTGCCAGGCCAGGCATCCGGTGCGCATCATGCACCGGCTCGACATCGAAGAGCGGGGGCCGTTCCTGGTGTTCACGCTGCGCGCCAATGCCTTCCTGCATCACATGGTGCGCAATATCATGGGGGCGCTGCTGCAGATCGGGCAGGGCCGCGAACCGGTGGACTGGATGGCGCAACTGCTGTCCTGGCGCGACCGCAAGCGCGGCGCGCCGACGTTTTCTCCCGACGGCCTGTATCTGTCGGCCATCGACTATCCGGACGAGTTCGGCCTGGACCAGCTGGACGGCGGCGCGCTGCTGTTGTCGCCATTCACCCAGCCGCCGGGCAACCCGTCCTAGCCGGACGCCTGCCGGCGCCCAATGGAGGCCTGTCTCATGCAACGCCGCGCGTTTTTGAAACGAACCGCCCTGGGCGCCGCAGCCGGCGCCGCGATCGCCGCGCCCGTCTATGCGCAGGAAGCGCCGGCTGTGTCCTGGCGGCTGGCTTCCAGTTTTCCCAATGAGTCGCCGACCCTGTTCGCCGGCGCCGAGGACGTGGCACGCTATGTCAGCGATGTCACCGACGGCAAGTTCCGCATCGAGATCTTCTCGGCCGGCGACCTGGTGGATGCCGGCGAGGTGCTGGACGCCGTGCAGCATCGCATCGTCGATTGCGGCCACACGGCTTCGACCCGCTTTTTCGATACCGACCCCGCGCTGTGCTTTGACGCGGGCGTGCCGTTCGGGCTGAACACGCGGCAGATGAACGCCTGGATGCTGCAGGGCGAAGGCCTGGCCCTGACGCGCGTGCTGTTCGGCAAGTACAACATCCTGAACTTCCCCTGTGGCCTCACGGGCGCGCAGATGGGCGGCTGGTTCCGCGGCGAGGTCAAGACCGTGGACGACCTGCGCGGCCTGAAGATCAAGGCCGGCGGCTTCGCGCGCCAGGTGCTGGCCCGCATGGGCGCCGCGCCCGTCGACCTGCCCATCGCCGACACCTATGCGGCGCTGGAGCAGGGCGGCGTCGACGCCGTGGCCTGGATCGGCCCGCATGATGACGAAAACCTGGCCTTGTACAAGGTCGCGCGTAACTACTACTTTCCGGGCTGGTGGGCGGGCACGCTGCAGTTGTCACTCTACGTGAACCAGCAGGCGCACGACGAACTGCCCAAGTCCTATCAGGCGGCGCTGGAATTGGCGAGCCGGATGGCCACCGCCAACATGATCGCCAAGTATGACGCCGGCAATCCCGACGCCCTGCGCCGGCTGGTGCAGCGCGGCGCGCAGCTCAAGGCGTTTCCGCGGCCGATGCTGCAGGCCGCTCACGAGGCGGCGCTCAAGCTGTACCAGGAACTCGCCGCCAAGGATCCGATGTTCAAAAAGTTGTACGAGAGCATGAAGGCCTTCCGTGACAAGGAAATCCCCTGGTTCAGCGTGGCCGAAGGCAGTTTCGATTCCTTCATGGCGACAGTCGGTCAACCCGGCGCCTGAGTCCGCGCCCCGCCGGCGCGCCGGCAAGGCTCCCCTTATACTGGTCACATTTGTCGCGCCGCGCGACGCAAGCAATCAACGCCATGCGCACACGCATCAAGATCTGCGGCCTGACCCGCGAAGAAGACATCGACGCCGCCGTTGCGGCCGGCGTCGATGCGATCGGTTTCGTCTTCTACCCCAAGAGCAAGCGCTACGTCACGCCGACCCGCGCCGCGCAATTGCGCCGCGTGGTGCCGGCATTCGTCGACGTGGTGGCATTGTTCGTGAATCCGTCGCCGGACGAGGTGCGGGCCGTGCTGGACGAGGTCGGCCCCGAACTGCTGCAGTTCCATGGCGATGAAACCCCGCAGGACTGCGCGCGCCACGGCCATCGCTACCTGCGCGCCTTCCGCGCTGGCGCGCCCGGCCTGGAAACGGCGGAGGGCCTGGCCACTTATTGCCGCGCCTTTGGCGAGGCCGCCGGCTGGCTGTTCGACAGCTACAGCGCCGGTTTCGGCGGCAGCGGCCATGGCTTCGATCACGCCTTGCTGGCGGACGTGAAGGCCGATCCGGTGTCGCGGCCGTTGATTCTCTCCGGAGGGCTGAACCCCGGCAACGTCGCCGCCGCCGTGCAATCCGTGCGTCCCTGGGCGGTCGATGTCAGCAGTGGCGTCGAGGTCGAGCAAGGAATAAAAAGTTCTGATAGAATCTCGTTCTTCGTTGCTGCGGTGCATGCCGCAGACGCGAAGAAATAGAAGGAAAAAGTAGTGCGGTGCCGGCGGGAGCGGTTGAAAAAACCAAACCAGCCGTTGTGTTGAGGAATGTTCGAGTCGAAGGGTGTGGCATGTATATGCCAAGCAATTCACACTACATCCGAAGCGCAATGAAGACAGCAAAAAATCTGAAAAGACGATTTGCATAGTTTAAAAAAGCACTATATAATTCTTCTTCTTTGCAGGCGGTTAGCTCAGCTGGTTAGAGCGCCACGTTGACATCGTGGAGGTCGTTGGTTCGATTCCAATACCGCCTACCAAATTCCTGCAAAGTGAGTGTTTGATAGAGCTAGTCAAGCACCACCCCGAAAGCCGCGACAGTCTTTGACTTCGCGGCTTTTTGCTTTGTGCGCCGCCAAGTGCTGCCAAGTGGCACCAAGCGATTTAAGGGTAGGCATGAGGTAGGGCCAAAAATAATAAGGGTAGGCCCCTTGGCCTTCAATTTTCCGCCTTGACTGCGCAGCGATCGAGATAATCCGACCACCACTGCATCAGTTGCCGGCGCTCGTCCAGATACTCGGCGTGGTTGTACGCGCGACGCACCGTGTTGCCCCTGCTGATAGGGCCTCGTTGATCTACTGGGAAGCCTGGGGATACTGATGACCACCTATCATTTTCTCGCCCAGCCGGTTGGCGTTCTATCCGGACAGCTTGCGTGACGTGTACGAGGCCAGCCCACAGGGTTGGCCGGACGATGGTGTCGAGGTCAGTCCCGAGCTTTACGAACGACTGTATTCCGAACACCTGCAGGGACGCGTGTTCTGCGCTGGGCCCGACGGCGAGCCGATGACGAAGGAGCCTGATCCGCCGTCGAGTAATCGCCAGGTCCGCCGGATATAACGCCGCGCCGCCCGCGCGGTAAACCGACTCAAATCCTTTCGACAGAAATTTCCTCGCCTGCCGGTATCCGTCATATTGGACGTGATGGACGTCATCGTTCCGTGAGAATTCATGAAACTTCGGCTCTTTTCATTTTGTAGGATTTTCCTGAAAGAAAAATGAAAGGTGAGAAGCGATGAACGATTGCGATGAGTGCAGAGACATCGTGCAGGGCCAAGCCGGCGCGCAAGGGCATGCCCGTCTTATCAGCCTGGGAGACGTTCGCAGCCTGGCGGTCGTGAAAGGGCGGGCCCGGCAGGAAGCGTTCGTGTGCTCGACCTGCGCGGCCGAGTGGGACTACATCCATGCCACGCGCGGCGAGCGCGCGGGGTGGTTCCGGCAATAGCGCCGTGTCAGCCGTCGTCACAAGGGTGGGGGTGTGGCACTATGACTATCGACGCCTGCGCGGCGGGGCCTGCCCTGTTCCTGGCCGCGCGGCCCCACTGAAACATGAGGACGCCACATGGCCATCGAACTAGAGCGAGACGTACGCGATACCGCCATCGCTTCCCTGCGCCGGTATTTCGATCAGCACATGGAAGAACCGATCGGCAACATCGCGGCGGGGGCGTTGCTGGGATTCATTCTTGAGGAAATCGGGCCGACCATCTACAACCGCGCGGTTGCCGATGTACAGGAGCGGCTGCAGCTGCGTGTTTCCGAGTTGGATCTGGAGGTCCACGAGGAAGAGTTCGCCTACTGGCGCAAGTACGACAAGGACGAGCGTGGCCGTCGGAAGTGACTCGGGCCGCGCACGTTTCAGGGCAGGGGCGAGTTCCCGGATGACAGCGTTGCCGCCAGCAGCATGTTGGTATTGCGGATCCAACCGGGAATCAGGAAAGCGTCGATGATTGCCCAGATGCCCACCGCCGACAGCAGCGCAAAGCCCAAGCCGACGGCGCTGAAGGCGAAGCCGAGAGCCGTGAGGATGAGCATGGCGATGGCCGAGCCGGTCTTGCCGGTGTAGAAACGGTGTCCGCCCAGGCTGCCGAGGAAGAACCACAGGAGGTAGGCCACGCCGACGCTTTTGCGATGGGCGTCGTACATCATGGCTTGCATGGCGGGACTGTTCACGATATCTCCGAAAGGAACGCGATGCCTGGCCGGCGGGCGCCGGCTCCAAGGCGGCCAACGTGCTTTCCGCCGCGTCAGATGATTGGTTCTTTCCGGGCGCCCGGCTAGATGGCCGCGCCAAATCTCGGACTGCTGAACAGTGCTGAAAAACGGGCGCGCCATTCCGCGCGCGGCGCACCGTCCGGATTCACGCCGCCCGCAGACAGCGGCGGGCCATATCCATGTAGTGCGCCAGCGGCGGGGTGGGCAGGCCGACCACTTTGGCCAGGTCGTCATAGCGGCGCAGCCGCACCGCCGCCAGCGCGTGCGATTGCGCGGCAAAGGTATCGGCCTGCGTCGGGGTGAACACGCCGCCCTGCAGGGCCAGGCTCTGCACCGAGGCGGGCGACAGGGTGTCCAGATAGGCGGGCTCGATCGCGCCCAGGTAGCGCTTGGCGGCGACGTGCAGGCGCACCGGGGCCGTGACTTCGTCATCGAACAGCGCGGCGAGCGCTGCGGCGGCCACTTCCTGGTGGCGCATGTCGTTGGTGATGCTTTCGGCGAGCATCAGGTGGCCGATGTCGTGCAGCAACGCGGCGACGATCAGGGCCTCGGACTCGCCGGCCTGTTCGGCCAGTTGCGCGCATTGCAGCGCGTGTTCGGTCTGGCTGATGGCCTCGCCGCCATAGTAGGCGGCGCCATGGTGGGCGAAGAGGTCCTGGATGCGGGGCAGGGTGAGCATGAGGGGATGCCTTCGGGATGGGGATCGGCAGAGACGATATGCCTTCATGGTGACATCTAGATGACTAGAACATGAGGGGCGGCCGTTCCGCGCCCCGCCGCGCGCGGCGGGGCCGGAGGGAGCGCGCTTTCGGAGACAGTCTTCGATACTCGACAGGCAGTCTTCATGCCCGCCGTTCATCTCAAGCCTGCCCTGGTGAGTGCTTGCCTGATGCTGGCGGCATGCCTGGCCGCCGCGCCGGTGACGCCGCCGTGGACGGATGAGATACCCATGTGCGGCGGACAGGACCGTTCCACGCCGGCCGTGAAGGCCGCGGACGAGCGGCTGGCCGCGGACGCGGCGATTGCTTTCGGGCGCGTGCCGATGCGGCGCGGGCCTAGCTGCAGGTCAGGATATTGAGCCAGGCGATGGCGCTGGCCAGCAGGCCGGCGGCCCGCACGCGTTCGGGGGTCTGGCGGCCGGCCTGTAATTGGGCCAGCGCTTTTTTCATGTACAGCAACGGCGTGGCTTCGGCTTCGGCGACGGGCGTGACCGCGAGCGAAGCACGGGGGCGGCGGGTCTTGGCGTTGAGCGGTTCGGTGGTCAAGGGAGCCTCCTGGGCGGGCGCCGGCGCGGCGGGAGGAGGTCTGACCGCAGGCGTGTGCGAATGTTCCGGACAGGCAACTGCGTTATCCTGCACTCCATCATGATGAGAGCACTGTGGCTGATCCTGGGTTGCGCGATGCTGGCGCTGGGCGTGATCGGCGCCTTCCTGCCGGTGATGCCGACGACGATTTTCCTGATCCTGGCGGTGGGCTGCTTTTCGCGTTCGTCCCCGCGCCTGGAGCGCTGGCTGCTGGACAGCCCCACCTATGGCCCCTCGCTGCGCGCCTGGCGCGAACAGGGGGCGGTGTCGCGCAAGGGCAAGCTGTATGCGTCGCTGGGCATGGCGGTGGGCTACGGCCTGTTCTGGTGGGGCGCGCATCCCTCGCTGCTGCTTGCATCAGGCGTCGGCCTGTTCTTCCTTGCAAGCGCCGCCTATGTGCTGAGCCGTCCCAGTCCGCGAGCGCTTGATTCGCAAGGGAAAACGCCCGACGAAACCGGCGGCCCGGCGGCAGGCGCGTAAAGCCCGGTCGAAAGCCTGCGCGCGCCGTAACGCGCCGAAACCGGCACCTTTCATCGGCTGGGTCTGCCTGCCGGATTTCTCTGCTTAAATGGCCCGCAGCGTGGCCGGGCTGGCGGGCGTGTGGTTCCGCCGGCATGGCGCGCCCGCGAGGAAGATCCATGCATATCAAGCGACGAGAACTGCTGTTGGCCGGCCTGTCGGGCGCGGCGCTGGGGCTCTTGACGGAACCGGCGGTGGCGGTTGCCGCGCCGGCGGGTCAGCAGGCCATCGATCTCTGGCCGGGCAGCCGCGCGCCGGGCGGGCCCGGACCGGGCGAAGCCGAGCAGGTCAGCGCCAAGGGGGCGGTCACGCGGGTGTCGCGGCCACGGCTGGTGGTGTACCGGCCCGAGCGTCCCAATGGCAGCGCGATGCTGGTGATCGCCGGGGGCGGCTATGCCCACATCGAGCGCGGCGCCGAGAGCACGCCCGCCTGCCTGTGGCTGCAATCCCTGGGCGTCACGGCGTTCGAACTGGTGTATCGCCTGCCGGGCGAGCACTGGCCGGCCATGGCGCCGTTGCAGGACGGCCAGCGCGCCATGCGCGTGATCCGCGCCTCGGCACAGTCGTTCGGCCTGGATACCGGCCGCATCGGCGTACTGGGGTTTTCCGCGGGCGGACACCTGGCGGGCATGACCGCGGCCACGCCCGGCCTGGCGCGCTACCAGCCGGTGGACGAGGCCGACAGGCTGTCGTCACGGCCGGATTTCGCCGGGCTGATCTATCCGGTGTTGACCTTCATGCCGCCGTTCGACCATACCCACGCTCGTCGTTCGATCGTCGGCCAGCATCCGACGGCCGAGCAAAGCGCGGCGTTTTCCGTGGACCTTCTGGCCACGGCGCAGATGCCGCCCACTTTCCTGGCGCAGGCGCAGGACGACCCGATCGCGCCGGTCGACAACAGCCTGCTGATGTTCGCGGCCTTGCGGCGCCTGGGCGTGCCGGCCGAGATGCACATCTTCGCGGCTGGCAAACATGGCTGGGGCATGGGCAAGCCGGATTCGCTAGTGCATGCATGGCCCGGCCTGTTCACGCAGTGGGCCGCCTTCAACCAGTTCTTCAAGGCCTGAACCCGACCCTCCGTGTCAGTGCGAGTGGCGCGGATCGCCGCGGGTCTCGACCACCTTCAGGTACAGCGTCGCCGGTTCGAGGCAGCCGCCGGTGGACAGTTGGCCCACCAGTTGACGATACAGTTCCTGCCAGGGGGTCTGCGCCGGCGGCGGCTGGTACGGCGGCTCCTGCCGGCGCCGCGCCAGTTCGGCTTCGTCCACCAGCGCGATGACGCTGCGCTGGTTCAGGTCGACGCGGATGCGGTCGCCGGTGCGCAGCAGCGCCAGCCCGCCGCCGACGGCGGCTTCGGGCGACATGTTCAGGATTGACGGGCTGGCGGAGGTGCCGCTCTGGCGGCCGTCGCCCAGGCAGGGCAGCGAGTCGATGCCGCGCTTGATCAGATGCGAGGGCGGCGCCATGTTGACGACTTCGGCGCTGCCGGGGTAGCCCACCGTGCCGGCGCCGCGGATGACCAGGATGCAGTGTTCGTCGATGTTCAGCGCGGGGTCCTCGATGCGCGCGTGGTAATCCTCCGGGCCCTCGAACACGATGGCGCGGGCCTCGAAGGCGTTCTCGTCGCCGGGCGCGGACAGATAGGCACGGCGGAACGCCTCGCCCACCACCGACATCTTGATGACCGCGCTGTCGAAGAAATTGCCCGATAGCACGATGAAGCCGGCGCGATGCTTGAGCGGCGCGTCGCAGGCGCGGATGACGTCCGCATCGTGCGTCTTGGCGCCGGCGGCGATCTGGCCGATGGTCTTGCCGGACACGGTGGCGCATTCGGCGTGCAGGCGGCCGGCAACCAACAATTCGTGCATCACGGCGGGGACGCCGCCGGCGCGGTGGAAGCCTTCGCCCAGGTGTTCGCCCGCGGGCACGCAGTTCACCAGGAGCGGTACGTCCTCTCCCAACCGCTGCCAGTCGTCCAGGCTCAGGTCGATGCCGGCATGGCGCGCCATGGCGATCAGGTGCGGCGGACAGTTGCTGGACGCGCCCAGCGCCGAGGCCACGACGATGGCGTTCTCGAAGGCCTCGCGCGTCAGGATATGGGACGGGCGCAGGTCCTCGCGCACCATGTCGCAGATGCGCAGGCCGGTGGCGTAGGCCATCTGACCGCGTTCGCGGTAGGGCGCCGGGATGCTGGCGCAGGTAGGCAGCGACATGCCCAGCGCCTCGGCCAGCGAGTTCATGGACAGCGCGGTGCCCATGGTGTTGCAGTGGCCCACCGACGGCGAGGAGGCCGTGGCCAGCGTCATGAAGCCCTCGTAGTCCAGCTTGCCCGCCGCCATGAGGTTGCGGGCGTGCCAGATGACCGTGCCGGAGCCGACCCGCTGGCCGTCGTGCCAGCCGTCCAGCATGGGGCCGCCCGACAGCACGATGGCGGGGATGTCGACGGTGGCCGCCGCCATCAGGCAGGCGGGCGTGGTCTTGTCGCAGCCGGTGGTCAGCACCACGCCGTCCAGCGGGTAGCCGTGCAGGATCTCGACCAGGCCCAGGTAGGCCAGGTTGCGATCCAGCGCCGCGGTCGGGCGGCGGCCCTGTTCGGCCAGCGGATGCACCGGGAACTCCATCGGGATGCCGCCGGCGTCGCGGATGCCGGCCTTGACGCGCTCGGCCAGCGCCAGGTGGTGGCGGTTGCAGGGCGCCAGGTCGCTGCCGGTCTGAGCGATGCCGATGATGGGGCGGCCCGATTGCAGTTCCTGCCGCGTCAGGCCGTAGTTCAGGTAGCGCTCGACGTAGATCGCCGTCATGTCGGCGTGGGCGGGATCGTCGAACCATTTCTGGCTGCGCAGCTTGCGGGGGGTGTCGGTCATGGGGTGCCTCGTGTGCTTCTGTGATGCGTGGCGCGCCAGCGGGCGCGCCGGGGACCTAATTGCGCGCCTTGCTGATTTCGGCGTTCAGTTGCCGGATCAGGTCGGGACCCAGTTCCTGGGTGTACTTGTCGACCACCGGCTGTACCTTTTCGCGCATCCGCGCCACCTCCTCGGGCGACACGGTATTGATCTTCATGCCGGCCTGCTCCAGCGTGCCCATCGCCTTGAGCGAATCGGCGCGGCTGTCCTTGCGCTCGAAATCGCGCGAGGCCTCGGCGGCCTGGCGCACCAGCTTTTGTTCGTCGGGCGACAGCTTGTCCCACCATTTTTTCGAGGCCATCACCACCCAGGGCGTATAGACGTGGCGGGTGATGGTCAGGTAGGGCTGCACCTCGTAGAACTTGCTGCTCTGAATGGTGGTGATGGGATTTTCCTGGCCATCGACCGTGCGCGTTTCCAATGCCGTGAACAATTCCGAGAACGGCATTGGCACGGCATTCGCGCCCAGGGTGTTGAAGACGCCCAGCGCGATCTGGTTCTGCATCACGCGCAGTTTGATGCCTTGCATGTCCTCGGCGCGCACGATGGGGTGCTTGGAGTTGGTCATGTTGCGAAAGCCGTTTTCCCAATACACCAGCCCCACCAGGCCCTTGGCTTCCAGCTTCTTGAGCAGGTCCTGCCCCAGCTGCCCATCCAGCACCGCATCGGCTTCCTTTTCGCTGTTGAACAGGAACGGCAGGTCGAACACGCCGAATTCCTTGACCATGCCGGCCAGCGGCGCGGTGGAGCCAACCATCATTTCCTGCGCCCCGCCAACCAGCGCGCCCTGCATCTGTTCGTCCGAGCCGAGGTTGGCCGAGCCGAAGGTCTTCATCTTGAGCTTGCCGCCGCTGATCTTCTCCAGCTCCTGCGCCAGGTGGCGCGCGGCGCGGCCCTGCACGCTGTCTTCATTCAGGCCGTAGCCGAAGCGGATCAGGCGCGGCTTGACGTCGGCGGCCGCGGCGGCCCCGGCGAAGGCGCAGGACAGCGCCGTGGCCAGCACGACGAGGCGGGTCTTGAAACGGATGTTCATGGTGTTCCTCCTTGGCTTCTTCTAGGTGGCGCCGGATCGGCGCGCTTGTTCACGGGCCTCAATGCATCCAGCTCGCGGGGACGGTGATCAGTTCGGGGAAGATCACCAGCAGTACCAGCAGCAGCGTGTAGGCCACGACATAGCGCCACACGCCCCTGCAGATGGTTTCCATGTTGATGCGGGCGACGCCGCAGACCACGTTGAGCACGGTGCCGACCGGCGGCGTGAGCAGGCCGACGCAGCCCACCATGACGAACATGACGCCGAAATACACCGGGTCGATGCCGGCCTGGGTGACGACCGGCATGAGCACCGGCGCCAGGATCAGGATGGTGGGTGTCAGGTCCATGACCGTGCCCACCAGTGTCAGCAGCACCAGCAGCGCGAACATCAGCAGCTTGGGATGATCCAGCACCGGTTCCAGCAGCGCGATCAGGTCCTGCGGCATGTCGGCCAGGGTGATCATGTAGGACGAGACCATGGCGGCGGCCACCAGGAACATGACCACGGCGGTGGTGCGGGCGGCATTGATGAACAGCGGCAGCAGGTGGCGCAGGCCGATCTCGCGATAGACGAACAGGCTGATCAGCAGCGCGTAGACGGCAGCCACCACCGCCGCTTCGGTGGGGGTGAAGATGCCGCCGCGCAGGCCGCCGATGATGATGACGGGCAGCAGCAGCGCCCAGGCCGATTCGCGCAGCGCCCGCAGCCGGGCGCTCCAGGGCTGGCGCGGCGCGGGCTTGATGGCGCCGTGCTTGCGCGCCACCCAGGTCCACACCGCCACCAATGTCATGCCCATCATCAGCCCGGGGGCGATGCCGGCGAAGAACAGCTTGGTGATGGAGACGTTGGTGGCGACGCCGAAGATGATGAACGAGATCGACGGCGGGATGATCGGCGCGATGATGCCGCCCGCGGCGATCAGGCCGGATGCCTGGCCGGCGTCGTAGCCTTTCTCGCGCAGCATCGGGATCAGCAGCGATCCGAGCGCGGCCGCGTCGGCCACGGCCGAGCCGGAAAGCGCCGCCAGCAGCACGCTGGCGAAGATGGCGACGTAACCCAGCCCGCCCTGGATATGGCCGACGAACATGCTGGCCAGGTTGACAATGCGGCGCGAGATGCCGCCGGCGTTCATCAGTTCGCCGGCCAGCATGAACAGCGGCACCGCCATCAGCGTGAAGCTGTTGGCGCCGGACAGCATGTTCTGCGCCAGGATCTGGGTGTCGAAGAAATCGAGTTGGAACATCATGGCGATCGCGCTCAGCAGCAGCGCGAACGCGATCGGCATGCCCAGGGCGATGAAGCCCAGCAGCACCAGCAGGAAGAGGGTCAGGATCATGGGGGGCGGGTCCGAACGTGGGAGGCGAGGAGGCCGGGGTCAGACCAGCGGGTCTTCGGGACTGGATTCCGCGGGCAGCGGGCCGCCGGCCAGCACGCGAATCAAGTCGAACAGGGTCAGCAGGCCCATCGCGACGGCGGCGTAGAGCGCGGCGGCGTTGAATACCGCCAGCGGCATCGCGGTCACCGGCAGGCGGGTGTCCAGGCCGATCAGCGTCTGTGCCCAGCTGCCATCGGCCAGCAGCCACAGCATCCACAGCACCAGCAATTGGCAGACGATGTGCGAGACACGGCGGGCGGCGGGACCGAACCGTTCCACCAGCATCGTGACGCCGATGTGCTGGTGGTCGCGCAACGCCAGCACCGAACCCAGGAAGATCATCCAGACGAAGGCCAGGCGGGAGATCTCGTCGGACACGTTGATGCCGGAATTGAACAGGTAGCGCATGGCGACATTGCCGAACAGCAACACCACCATGACCACCAGGCAGGCGGCCATCAGCCAGGTCTGCAACCGGGCGCACCAGTCGGCGGCGCGCGCCAGCGGGGTGGCGCCAGGCCGCCCCTTGGGGGAACCATGCATGCTTGTCTCCTCTCCGTTTTCCGGAATTCTTATGGATATCGCGAGGCTGATGTTAGCGCTAACATTTTTGGTTTGGCAAGCCCCGATCTTTAGGTCAGACTACGTGCTCGCCAACCGCTCAGAACGGCCGATGTCCATCCGAAAGCCCCGCAGCACCCGCGCCGGGCGCGTGACCATGCAAGAGGTCGCGCGCCGCGCCGGGGTCAGCGCGATCACCGTGTCGCGCGCCTTGCGCACCCCCGACAAGGTGGCCGAGGCCGTGCGCCTGCGCATCGCCGAGGTCTGCCAGGAACTCGGTTACGTGCCCAACCACGCGGCCAGCGCGCTGGCGTCGGCGCGCTCGCAGACCATCGTGGTGCTGATCCCGTCATTGAGCAACGTGGTGTTCGTCGACATCATCAACGGCATCAAGGAAGTGCTGGACGAGCAGGGCTACCACCTGCTGATCGGCGTCACCGGGTATTCGCCCGATGCCGAGGAGGCGTTGCTGCGCAAGTACCTGCAGCACCTGCCCGATGGCCTGATCCTGACCGGCATCGACCACAACCCGGGGGTCTGGGAGCTGCTGCGGGCGCAGGGGATGCCCACGGTCCACACCATCGAGACGCTCGAGGGCAGCGACGGCATGAGCGTCGGGTTTTCTCAGTTCGAGTCTGGCTATGCCGCCGGCCGCCACCTGGTCGAACGCGGCCGCAAGCGCATCGGCATCGTCGGCGCCCAGCTCGATCCACGCTCGTTGCGGCGTTGCGAAGGCTGCCGCCAGGCGTTGCGCGACGCCGGCCTGTACGATCCGGCGCTGGAGATCATGACGCCCGAGAAGTCGTCGATCGCGCTGGGGGCGGCGCTGCTGGAAACCCTGCTGGCAGGACATCCCGATTGCGACGCGCTGTTTTTCTGCAATGACGACCTGGCGCAGGGCGCGGTGTTCCAGTGCGGGCGGCTGGGCGTGCGCGTGCCGGGCCAGATGGCGCTGGTGGGCTTCCATGACTTTGCGGGCACGGCCTGGACCACGCCGCCGCTGTCGACCATCGCCACGCCGCGCTACGAGATCGGCCGCGAGGCGGCGCTCTTGCTGATGCGCCACCTGGCCGGCCAGCCCATCGCGCAGCGCCACATCGACCTGGGTTTCACGCTGGTGCGGCGCGAAACCACCTGATCCCGCGTCAGCCGGCACGGCGCAACGCCAGGAACACGCCGGACGCCATGATCATGGCGATGCCGGTCAGCGCCAGTCCGTCAGGCGGACGCTGGAACCAGAACGTGCTGAAGGCCACCGCCAGCAGCAGCTGGAAGTAGTTCAGCGGCGCCAGCGTGGCCGCCGCGACGCGTTGGAAGGCGGCAATGAGCAGGATCTGCGCCAGTCCGCTGCAGGCGCCCAGGCCCACGATCAAGGCCATGTCCGTCAGGTCGGGCCAGGGATCCGGCAGGAAGAAGGGCGCGGGCAGGGCAGTGACGATCAGGCAGATGAAGGCGGTGTAAGCGTATTGCACCGGGCCGGCCACCTTGCCCGACAGCTTGCGGGTCAGCACCTGGAAGATGGCGTAGCTGATCGCCGACACCGCCATCAGCAGCGTGCCCAACGCCGGCAGGTCGGCGCCCGGCCGCACGATCAGCAGCATGCCGGCGAAGCCGGCCGCCACCGCCATCCATTGCACCGGCCGCACCCGTTCGCCCAGCAGCCAGGGCGACAGCGCGACCATGATGAGGGGCGAGGTGAAGTAGATCGCCGTGGCCTCGGACAGCGGCATCCAGATCAGCGCCGTCATGAAGCAGGTGCCGACGGTGGCCAGCATCAGGCCGCGCAGGATCAGCAGGGGCTTTAGCGGCGCGGCGCGCAGGTCGGGCCAGCCATGGCGCCACAGCAGCCCCAGCGCCAGCGTCGCCACGGCGAGATAGCGCATGATGTTCAGGAACGGCGCCGGGTAGCGCATCAGCATCTGCTTGGAGCCGGCGTCGAAAGTGGCGAAGGCCGCCAGCGCCGCGAAGAACAGCAGGATACCGGCCCGCCGTGAACCGGCGGCCGGGATGGCGCCGGGCGCCGTGGCGGAGGTGATGGCCATGGCGGGGTTCAGGCGCGGGCCAGGCCTTGCATGAACGCGTCCAGCGCCGGGCCGATGGCCTGCACCATGTAGCCGCCTTCCTGCACCACCACCGTGGGCAGGCCCAGGCTGGCCACGCGCGCGCCGATGTCGCGGTAGGCGTCGATGTCCAGTTTCAGGACGCTGATGGGATCGTCCTTGTAAGTGTCGAACCCCAGCGCCAACACCAGGGCCTGCGGCCCGTAGCCGGCCAGCGCCGCCAGCGCCGTGTCCAGCGCCCGCAGGAACGGGTCGTTGCCGGCGCCGTGCGGCAGCGGCAGGTTGAGATTGCAGCCCTCGCCGGCGCCGTGGCCGCGCTCGTGCGCGTAGCCGGTGTAGAACGGGTAGTAGCCGGCAGGGTCGGCGTGCAGCGACACCGTCATCACGTCGGCGCGCTGGTAGAAGATGTTCTGGGTGCCGTCGCCATGGTGCGCGTCCACGTCCAGCACCGCCACCTTGGACCAGGTTTGCAGCAGCCGCGCGGCGGCGGCCGCGCTGCTGTTCAGGTAGCAGAAGCCGCCAGCGCGGTCGCGGTGGGCGTGGTGGCCCGACGGGCGGCACAGCGCATAGGCCGATCCGCCGAAGACTGCCACGTGCTCGGCCGCGGCCACCGCGCTGTGGGCGGAGCGCAGCGCCGAGCGCCAGGTATGCGCGCCGATGGGGCAGGACAGGTCGCTCAGGTAGTAGCCGGTCTGCGCCACGATCGACGGCGACGGGCAGGGACCGCGCCCGGCCGTTTCGACGCGGCCGCTGTAGTAGGGCGACAGGTTCGGCAGCACTTCCGGGCCGGGGTCGACGCCCGGGGCCTTGAGCGCCTGCCAGCGGGCGAACGCGGTTTCCAGGTAGTCCAGGTAGTCCGTGCTGTGGACGGCTTCCAGCGGCTGACGGCCGTAGTCGGGCGGCGCCTCGACCGCGATGCCGCGGGCGCCCAGCGCGCCTTGCAGGCTGTGAGCGCGAGAGGGCAAGTCGGTGGGGCGCTGATGCGTCCCAGCCGCATGAACTGCTGGGGGGTGTGCAGCAGTTGTTCTTCCGAGAAAAACGCCTTCATGGTGGTCCTTTGCGTGTCGGCGGAACCGGGCCCGCCGACCGGCGGGTGGATGCGTGGCTCAGGGCGCGACGGTCGATGTGTGGCCGTCGGCCCAGGGCTGCCGGTCAATGCGAACAGCCGGCGTCCGGGGCCTGTCCCGGCTGCTTGATCTCGATCTCGACGAAGACGAACTCGGTGTCGCCCGGGTTGATGACATTGTGCTCCACGCCCACCGGCCGGTAGTAGGACACGCCAGTGGTGAGCTGGCTGGTGACCTGGCCGTTGGGCGTGTCCAGCAGCAGCGGGCCGGTGGTCTGCGGCACCACCACGTAGTTCATGCCGTGGCGGTGCCAGCCGGTTTCTCCGCCGGGCGGAAAACGCCATTCGGTGACGATGACCTGCTCGTTGTCGATCTGGACGGTGGGCACGGCGGGCGGGCGTTGCATGCGAGTCTCCTGGTTGGGGTGCCGCGGGCGTCGCGGCGGGTCATGCGCTTCACGCCGCGGCCTGCGCCTGGGTCGGATCCCAGTGCTGGCCGGGCACGGCGGCGATGAGTTGTTGCGTGTAGGCGTGCTGCGGGTTGTCGAAAATCTGGCTGGGCGATCCGTATTCCACCACCTTGCCCCGGTGCATGACCAGCACCGAATTGCAGATCTGCGCGGCCACGCGCAGGTCGT
Source organism: Achromobacter ruhlandii (assembly GCF_002082135.1). Taxonomy (NCBI): domain Bacteria; kingdom Pseudomonadati; phylum Pseudomonadota; class Betaproteobacteria; order Burkholderiales; family Alcaligenaceae; genus Achromobacter; species Achromobacter ruhlandii. The sequence goes on along the minus strand of NZ_CP017433.1, from coordinate 4,031,655 downwards.
GGGTGATGAACACCAGCGCGATCTTCAGGCGCTGCTGCAGGTCATGCAGCAGTTGCAGCACCTGCGCCTGCACCGACACGTCCAGCGCCGATACCGATTCGTCGGCCACCAGCACCTTGGGCTCCAGCGCCAGGGCGCGGGCGATGCCGATGCGCTGGCGCTGGCCGCCGGAGAACTGGTTGGGGTAGCGGTCGAAGGCCGAAGGATCCAGACCCACCAGCGACAGCAGCTCGCGCACGCGGGCCTCGGCCTGGGCGCGCGGCACGCCGTTGGCGACCGGGCCGTCGCTGATGATGCGGCCCACGGTATGGCGCGGGTTGAGCGAGGCGAAGGGATCCTGGAAGATCATCTGGATGTCCTTGCGCAGCGGCCGGAAGCGCGACTCCGGCATGGCGGCGATGTCCTGGCCATTGAAGATCAACTGGCCGCCGTTGATGCCGACCAGCTTGAGCAGGCACTTGCCGATGGTCGACTTGCCCGAGCCGGACTCGCCGACGATGCCCAGCGTCTCGCCGCGCCGCACGCTGAAGCTGACGCCGTCGACCGCATGCACCTCGCGCTTGCCGCCCAGCCAGCCATGGCCGACGACGTAGGTCTTTCTCAAATCCTTCACTTCCAGCACCGGTTGTTCCGGCGTGGCGGTGGCGCGTTCCTCGCCGCGGCGGTGCGGCACCGCCGCGATCAGGCGCTGGGTGTAGGGATGGCGTGGGCGGTTCAGCACCTCCTCGGCCGGGCCCTGTTCGACCAGCACGCCTTTTTCCATCACCGCCACCCGGTGCGCGATCTCGGCCACCACGCCGAAATCATGAGTGACGAACATCACGCCCATGCCCTTTTCCTTCTGGATGCGGGCGATCAGCGCCAGGATCTGGGCCTGGGTGGTGACGTCCAGCGCGGTGGTCGGCTCGTCGGCGATCAGCAGCGCCGGTTCCAGCGCCAGCGCCATGGCGATCATGACGCGCTGGCGCTGGCCGCCCGACAGGCGGAAGGGATAGACATGGTAGAGCGTGGCCGGATCGGGCAGGCCGACGAAGGCCAGCAGTTCCAGCGTGCGCCGCATGCGCTCCGGTCCGGGATAGGCGTTGTGGACCCGCATGACCTCGTTGATCTGTTCGCCCACCGTCATCAGCGGGTTCAGCGCCGACAGCGGTTCCTGGAAGATCATGGCCATGTCCTTGCCGCGCATGCCCTGCAGCGTGGCTTCGTCCTGGCGCAGCAGGTCGGTGCCACGGAACAGAATGCGGCCCTGTTGCGGCGTCAGGTAGTCGGGCAGCAGGCCCATGATGGCGTTGGCGCTCATGGACTTGCCCGAGCCGGATTCGCCAACGATGCAAAGGATCTCGCCGGCGTGGATGTCGTATGACACGTCCTGCACCGCGAACGGGCGGTCGCCGCCGCGGGGCAAGGCGATGCTGAGGTGCTGGATGGACAGCAGGGGCGGGGAAGCGTTCATGCCGGTCTCCTATTCGCCGCGCTTGCGCAGTTGCGGGTTGAGGGCGTCGTTCAGGCCTTCGCCGATCAGGTTGATGGCCAGCACGGTCAGCAGGATCGCCACGCCCGGCCACACGCTCATCCACCAGGCTTCGCGGATCATGGTGCGGGCCGCGCCGATCATGAAGCCCCAGCTCATCTCGTTGCGGTCGCCCAGTCCCAGGAAGGACAGCGACGATTCGGTCAGGATGGCGGTGGCCACCATGAACGAGGCCGAGACGATGATGGGCGACATGGCGTTCGGCAGGATCTGCGTGCCGACGATGCGCGCCGGGGTCTGGCCGATGACAATGGCGGCCTGCACGAATTCGCGCTGCTTGAGCGTCATGAACTCGGACCGCACCAGCCGCGCCGCCGGCGGCCAGGACACCACCGCGATCGCGCCCATGATGGAATACATCGAGGGTCCGAGGATCGCCACCAGCACCACCGCCATCGCCAGTTGCGGGATGGTCTGGAAGAACTCGGTAAAGCGCATCAGCGCGTCGTCGACCCGGCCGCCGCAGTAGCCGGCGATGGCGCCCACGACGATGCCGAACACCAGCGCCACGGCGGTCGACAGCAGGCCCACCATCAGCGAGACCCGCGCGCCCCACACCAGGCCGGCGGTGATGTCGCGGCCCAGCATGTCGGTGCCGAACGGGTAGGCGGCGTCGGTGAAGGGCGGAATCAGCGGATCGGCCACCATCATCCAGGGCGAATCCTCGTACAGCAGCGGCGCGGCCAGGGCCACGATGACCACGGCCAGCACGATGGCCAGTCCGGCCACCGCGCCGTAGTTGCGCATATAGCGTCGGGCGAATTGCTTCATGCCGCGGCTCCTTGTTGCGCGCCCGCGCTGATGCGCGGATCGATCAGGCGGTACAGCACGTCGGTCAACAGGTTGAACACCACCACCATGATCGAGGTCACCAGGAAAATGCCCAGCAGCAGCTGGTAGTCGCGTTGCAGCAGCGCGTCGAACATCAGCCGGCCGATGCCGGGCCAGGCGAACACGGTCTCGGTCAGCACCGCGCCGCCGGCCATCTGGCCGAGCTGGATGCCGGCGAAGGTGATCACCGGCAAGAGCGCGTTGCGCAGCACGTGGGCGCGGATCACGCGGCCGGGGCTGACGCCCTTGGCGCGCGCCGTCTTGACGAAGTCCATGCCGATCACCTCCAGCATCGAGGCGCGCGTCAGGCGCACGTACACCGCCATGAAGAAGCAGCCCAGCGTCACCGTCGGCAGGATCAGGTGCTGCGCGATGTCGCCGGCGCGCGCCCATCCGGTCAGACCGGCGCCCACGGTTTCCATGCCGAAGGCCGGCAGCCAGCCCAGCACCACCGAGAACAGCAGGATGCCCATCAGCGACAGCCAGAACAGCGGCGTGGCATACAGCAGCAGGGCGCCTGTCATGACCGAGCTGTCGATCCAGCGGCGCTTGTTGCGGTAGCGCGCCTTGGCCGCGACCACGCCCAGCAGCACGCCCAGCACGATCGAGAAGACGAAGGCGCACGACATCAGCAGAAAGGTGGCGGGCAGGCGTTCGACGATCAGGTCCAGCACCGGCACGTGGTTGCGATAGGAAAAGCCCAGGTCGAGCTGGACCACGCCCTTCAGATACAGGAACAACTGCGTCAGCACCGGCTTGTCCAGCCCGAATGCGACGCGCAGTTGCTCGACGTAGGCGGCATCGCCCGCGCCGGCCTGGCCCGCCAGCACGGCGGCGGGGTCGCCGGGCGCCAGGCGGATCAGGAAGAAATTGATGATGACCACGCCCAGCACGACCACCAGGGCCTTGCCGATGCGCGAAACCAGGAAAGACAGGAATTTCATGCTCTGGGTCCTCCGTGGACGGGCGCGGACGTCCGTCGCGCGGCCGGGCGCCGCAAGCGAGCCGGGGTTGGCTGCGCTTGCGGCTTGCGGCGCTTACTTCTCGATGTAGACGTCGTCGAACGACTCGTTCAGGCCGATGGCCGTCTTGACCAGGTTCTTGACGTTGGCGCGATACAGCGTGGGGAACTCCATGTCCACCAGGAAGCCGTTGGCGACTTCATTGACCAGCGTGGTCTGCAGCTGCGTGTAGAGCGCCTGGCGCTTGGCCGGGTCGACCTCGGACGCGGCGGCTTCCCACTGCTTGTCGGTCTCGGGATTGCTGTAGCCCTGCACGTTGGCGAACGGCGATCCCTTGACGATGTTTGATGAGATGTACAGACGTTGCACGCCCAGCGCCGGATCGCCGTACTGGTAGGTGAAGTTGGTGGTCAGGTCGAAGTCCCAGTTGCCGGTGCGGCTGGCCCAGCCGCCGGCGTCGGTCGATTCCAGGTTGACCTTGAAGCCCAGCTGTTCCAGCGCTTGCTTGGTGTACTCGCCCAGGCGGTCCCAGGTCGAGCCGTACGGGAAGCTCAGCTGGCGGATGGTGTAGTCGCCGGGCTTGATGCCCGATTCCTTGATCAGCGCGCGCGCCTTCTTCATGTCGAAGGGCATCGGCGGCATGTTCTTGTCATAGAACATCTCGGTGGTCACGAACGGGCTGGTCGAGACCTTGCCCAGGCCGAAGAAGATGTTGTTGACCACCATGTTGCGGTTGATCGCGGCCATCACCGCCTGGCGCACCTTCAGGTTGTCGAAGGGCGGCTTGCGCATGTTGAAGATCAGGTAGGCCTGGGGCGAGAACATCTCCCAGCCGGCAGTGGTGTATTCCACCTTGGGCAGGGCGCGCAGGCGCTTGATGTCGACGTTGTCGACGTCGCCGCCACGCAATACGTCGACGCTGCCGCGCTCGAACGCCACCGCGCGCGAGGCCGCGTCCGGGATCACGTTGAACACCAGCTCATCCAGGTAGGGTTTGCCGGGCTTCCAGTAGTCGGGGTTGCGCGCCAGCTTGATGTATTCGCCGCGTTTCCATTCCTTGAACACGAACGGGCCGGTGCCGATCGGTTTCTGGTTGGCCGGGTTGGTCATGTAGTCGGTGCCGGCGTAGATGTGCTTGGGCATCATCGGCGCGAAGCCGGGTTCGAACATCAGCATGAAGGCCGGGAATGGCGATTTCAGCTTGATGACCACCGTCTTCGGGTCGCTGGCCTGCACCGAATCGACGAACTTGTTCAGGATCACGCGAGCTCGCGCATGGGTCTTGGGCAGCATGTCCGACAGCGTGAAGACCACGTCGTCGGCGGTGAACGGCTTGCCGTCGTGCCACTTGACGTTGTCCTGCAGGTGAAAGGTGTAGGTCAGGCCGTCGCTGGAGGCCTCCCACGACTTGGCCAGGCCCGGTTGCGGCTTGAGGTCGGTGGTGTAGGTCAGCAGGCTTTCATAGATCTTGCCGGCGACGAACTGGGTGGGACCCTGCTGGTTGATGGCCGTGACGATCACGGGCGGCTCGGGCTGGACGATCATGTTGAGCGTGCCGCCCTTGGTCTGGGCCAGCGCCTGCGTGGCGGGCAAGGCGGCCGCCAGGATCAGGGCGCCGATGCTGAGGGAGAACCAAGTCTTCGATTTCACTGCGAGCCTCCGGGCTGGAAGAGGGTTATCAGGTGGCCGCGCGTCACGCGGCGTGTGCCGGCTATGACAAGCAAACCTCGTGCCACCTGTTTCTCGGGGAACTGCGGGGTGGAGCTGCTACAACAATGCTGCGTATGGGTGCAGAGACGGCGCCGCGCACCAATGCGGCGATAGACGAGGTGCACGGCGGCCGCGCTATTGGGTGATGTCGATCCAGGTGGTTTTCAGGTCGCTGTACTTGTCCAGCGCGTGCAGCGATTTGTCGCGGCCGAAGCCCGATTGCTTGACGCCGCCGAACGGGACCGTGATGTCGCCGTCGGCATAGCAATTGACCCACACCAGGCCGGCGCGCAGGCGGCGCGACAGGCGATGCGCGCGGCCCAGGTTGGCGGTCCACAGGCCGGCGCCCAGGCCGTACGAGGAATCGTTGGCCAATGCGATGGCTTCGTCTTCCGTATGGAAGCGCTGCGCCGCCAGCACCGGGCCGAAGATCTCCTCGCGGATCAACGCGCTGGAAGCGTCGGCGCAATCGAAGATGGTGGGCTCGATGTAGAAGCCGCCGCTGTCCGTGTGCAACTGGCGTCCGCCGATGCGCAGCGTCGCGCCCTCGGCCTGGCCGGCCGCGATGCGCGCCATGACCGAGCGCGTCTGGCGTTCGTCAACCATGGCGCCCAGCGCCGTGGCCGGATCCAGCGGATTGCCCGGCCGCATCTCGGCGGCATGCCTGGCCACCTTCTCCATGAAGGTGTCGTAGATGGCGTCGTGCACGTACAGGCGCGAGCCGGCGATACATACTTCGCCCTGGTTCGAGAAGATCGCCAGCGCGGCGATCAGCGCGGCGCGGTCCAGGTCGGGGCAGTCCTCGAAGACGATATGGGGCGACTTGCCGCCGCATTCGAGCCACACGCGCTTCAGATTCGATTCGCCCGAATAGCTCATGAAGCGCTTGCCGGTGGCGGTGGAGCCGGTGAATGCCACGCAGTCCACGTCCGGATGCAGGCCCAGCGCGCTGCCCGCGACCGGGCCCGTGCCGGGCACCACGTTGAACACACCCGCCGGGATGCCGGCCTGTTCGGCCAGCGCCGCCAGCCGCAATGCGCTCAACGACGACTGCTCGGCCGGCTTGAGGATCACGCTGTTGCCCGCGGCCAGTGCCGGCGCGACCTTCCAGGCCGCCATCAGCAGCGGATAGTTCCACGGCACCACGGCCGCCACCACGCCGAGTGGCTCGCGCGTGACGGTGGCCAGTGCGTTGCCGCCCGTCGGCGCGATCTCGTCGTAGCGCTTGTCGATGGCCTCGCCATACCAGGCATAGCAATGCGCGGTCTCGGGCAGGTCGAAGGCCAGCGCGTCGCGGATCGGCTTGCCCATGTCCAGGGTCTCGATCAGTGCCAGCTCCTCGCTGTGCTCGGTGATGAGCTGTCCCAGCCGCACCAGGCGCGTCTTGCGCTCGCGCGGCGCCAGGCCGGACCAGACGCCGGCTTCGAAGGCGCGGCGGGCGGCCGCCACGGCGCGGTCGACATCGGCCTTGCCGCAGGCGGCCACGTCGGCCAGCTTGCGGCCGTCGATCGGGCTGGTGGCCGCGAAGGTGGCGCCGTCGGCGGCGTCGGCGTAGGCGCCATCGATGTAGGCCTGGCCGCGCAGGGTGAGCGCCGCGGCGCGGGCTTGCCAGTAGTCGAGAGTATGCAGGGTCATGACGAGGTCCTCGGTTCAGCGCGCGGCGTTGGCGCGGGCCACCATGGCGTCCAGCAGCACGTTGCAGCCGGCTTCCAGGTGCGCGGGCTGCGCGTCTTCGATTTCGTTGTGGCTGATGCCGTCCTTACACGGCACGAAGATCATGGCGGTGGGCGCCACCGCCGCCATGTAGACGGCGTCGTGGCCCGCGCCGGTGACGATGTCCATGGCCGGCAGGCCGCGACGCGCGGCGCCCTGGCGCACCTTCTCCACCAGATCGGGATCGAACGGGGTGGGGCGGAAGTACTGCACGTCCTTCACGTCCACCTGCACGCCGTGCTTCTCGGCGACCTCGCGGCAGGCGTCGCGCCACAGCTGGTCCATGCGCGTGAGCGTGGCCTCGTCCTCATGGCGCAGGTCGGTGGTGAAGCGCACCTGGCCCGGGATCACGTTGCGCGAGCCGGGGTGGGCATGGATCTCTCCCACCGTGCCGCGCCCGTGCGGCTGGTGCGCGTTGGCGATGTTGACCACGGCCTGCAGCAGATAGCTGGCGGCGAACAGCGCGTCGCGGCGGATGCCCATGGGCGTGGGGCCCGCGTGCATTTCCATGCCGGTCACGGTCACGTCGTACCAGCGCAGGCCGAGCGAGCCGGTCACCGCGCCGATCACTTTCTCTTCGTGTTCGAGGATCGGGCCTTGTTCAATGTGGGCCTCGAAATAGGCATCCACCGGACGGCCGCCGACCGGCTCCGTGCCGGCGTAGCCGATGGCCCGCAGTTCGTCACGCACCGCCAGGCCCTTGGCGTCGCGCGCGCTCAGCGCCGTCTCCAGCGAGAACTTGCCGGCGAACACGCCCGAGCCCATCATCACCGGCACGAAGCGCGAGCCTTCCTCGTTGGTCCAGATGGCCAGCTCCAGCGGCGCCTCCGTCTGCACGCCGGCATCGTTCAGCGTGCGCATCACTTCCAGCCCGGCCAGCACGCCGAAGCAGCCGTCGAACTTGCCGCCGGTGGGCTGCGTGTCGATGTGGCTGCCGGTCATCACCGGGGGCAGCGCGTTGTTGCGGCCGGCGCGGCGCGCGAAGATATTGCCCACCTGGTCCACGCGGATCGTCAGGCCGGCATCGCGCATCCAGCCTGTGACCAGGTCGCGGCCCTGGCCGTCGAGCGCGGTCAGGGCCAGACGGCAGTTGCCGCCCTTGGGCGTGGCGCCGATCTCGGCCAGATCCATCAGGGATTGCCAGAGCCGGTTGCCGTTGACGGACAGGGATGAAGTCATGGTGATCCTCGTTCGGTGTTAGTGGGTGGAGGCGGCGGCCTGGCGCGCCAGCGCGGCCTCGCGGATGGCGGTGAGCGTCTGGCCGGGGGCGATGCCGTCGGCGTCGTAGCGGATTTCCAGCAGCGCGGGCCGGCGTTCGCGCTCGGCGTACGCCAGCGCGCGGTCGAATGCCGCGGCGAAGTCCTCGGTGCGTTCGACCGCCTCGCCGTAGCCGCCATAGCCGCGCACGATCTGGGTGAAATCGGGATTCTCGAAATCCAGCGCGATCGGACGGCCCGGGAATTCGCGCTCCTGATGCGCGCGGATCGTGCCCCACATGCCGTTGTTGAACACCAGCACCACGATGCCCAGCCGGTACTGCTGGGCCACGCCCAGTTCCTGCAGGTTCATCTGGAAGCACCCGTCGCCGGCGTAGCAGACCACGGTCTTGTCCGGGTGCTCCAGCTTGGCCGACACGGCCGCCGGCAGCCCGTAGCCCATCGAACCGACAGTGGGCGCCAGGCTGGTGCCCGGGCCGGTGAACTGGCGATAGCGGTGCGGATACAGCGCGTAGTTGCCCGCGCCCACCGTGATGCAGGCGTCCGGCGCCAGGCGTTGGTTGACCAGCGCGGCCACGGCGTCCAGGCCCAGCGGGCCGGGTGACGGCAACGGTTCGAGCGAATCCAGGTATTCGGCGTGGGCCGCGCGCACCGCGGCGCCGCGCGGCATGGCGTGGGCCGGTTGCAGCGTGGCCAGCGCCTGCGCGAAGCCGGCGACGCTGGCGACGATCGCGTGAGTCGGCGCGTAGACGCGGCCGAGCTCCTGCGGGTCCGGATAGACATGGATAAGCGCCTGGCGCGGCAAGGGACTCTCGACGAGTTGATAGCCCTCGGTGGTGGCTTCGCCCAGGCGCGTGCCAACCGCGAGGATCAGGTCGGCCGTCCTGATGCGGGCGCGCAACGCCTCGGTCATGCCCCAGCCGATCTGGCCGGCGGCATTGGGATGGCGCTGGTCGAAGCACTCGAGGCGGCGCCAGGCGGTCGCCACCGGCAATTCGAAGCGTTCGGCGAAGGCGGCGATCTGCTGGATCGCGTCCGGAGTCCAACCGCTGCCGCCCAGCACCATGACCGGCCGTTCGGCCTGGTCGAGCAACTGGCGCATGCGTTCCAGGTCGGGTTCGCCGGGGCTGGCGGCGACGCGCGGGTAGCGCGGCATGTCGGCCACCGTCGCCGTGCCCCACAGCGTGTCTTCCGGCAGGGCCAGCACCACCGGGCCGGGGCGGCCGCTGGTGGCGGTGGCGTAGGCGCGCGCCACGAATTCCGGAATGCGGTCGGTGCGATCGATCTGCGCCACCCATTTGGCCATCTGGCCGAACATGCGCCGGTAGTCGATTTCCTGGAAGGCTTCGCGTTCGTAGAAGTCGTTGCCGACCTGGCCGACGAACAGGATCATCGGCGTCGAATCCTGGAACGCGGTGTGCACGCCGATGCTGGCATTGGTGGCGCCCGGGCCACGGGTGACGAAGCACACGCCGGGCTCGCCGGTCAGCTTGCCATGGGCCTCGGCCATGTAGGCGGCGCCGCTTTCCTGGCGGCACACCACCGGCTCGATGGCGCCGCGGTGCTCATTGAGCGCGTCGATGCAGGGCAGGTAACTCTCGCCGGGGATCATGAAGATCCGGCGTGTGCCGTGGATGCGCAGTTGCTGCATCAGGATCTGGCCGCCATTGCGCGGCAGGGGGGAGACAACCGTCATGCAAACACTCCCGGAATGGGCGCCCCGCGCCGGGCGCGGGCTTGGGGTTCGTGGCAAGAGGCAGGCGTTGCCGCCGGCGCGGTGGCGAGGCGGGGCCTAGATATCGGGCCGGATGCTTCCATCGTCATCGCCGAAATCTTCCCGCAGGCGGGCGAGAATGCCGATCAGGTGCGCATGCATGGCATGGCGCGCGCGGATCGGATCCCGCGCCAGGATGGCGGTCAGGATGCGCTGGTGCTCGGCGTGGGCGACCGCCCACACCTTGGTGTTGACGAAGTAGTCCTGCATGCGGCTGAACACCGGGCTCGCCAGGCTCAGGTTCCATAGATGGGCCACGGAGGCCGCCAGCGCCGCGTTGCCGCAAGCGGCTGCGATGGCGCTGTGAAATTCACGGTCGTGCCAGCCCGGCGATTCGGTCAGCGACATGGCGTCGTGGGCCGCGCGGATCGCGGCGATCTGCGCCGGCGTGCCTTGCTGCGCGGCCAGCGCGGCGCACTCGGGTTCGATCAGCATGCGCGCTTCGAGCAGGTCGAAGGGGCCGATGTCGTCCTGGGCGGCCGCCGGGGCGGGGGCCGCCTCGCGGGTTGCGGTCACGAATACGCCGGTGCCCACGCGCACTTCCACATAGCCTTCGATTTCCAGGGCGATCAGGGCTTCCCGGATCGAGGCCCGGCTGACCTGCAGTTGCTCGGCCAGCTCCCGTTCGGACGGCAGCCGCCCGCCGCGCGGGAAATCGCCCGCGCGGATGCGTCCGGCGATCTGGTCGGCAATCATGCGATAGAGGCGGGTGACGGCAACGGCTTGGAAGGTGTTCATCGTGGCACTGCGAAATCTTGGTCTGGTGGTCAGGCCACCAATATAGGTAGGTTGCCCTTGAAATAAAAGTAAAAAACGCACGATAGAGGGAAAACGATCAGAGGGATTTCCCGTCTTCCTATCTGGTGGTCAGGCCAGTTGGCGTATGCCCTCTCGCGCCCGCGCTTTACAGTTTTCGAACAAATGGCGAACAAATCCCGCGCCGTTGTGACGTCACCCGACCCCGATAATCGCTGCGCCTCGCGTCGAGGCCGACAGGGCGGGGCATTGCGTACGCCGACATTGGGAGAGTGGCGTGCAAGGGAGTGGCAACATGGCGTGGGCGCCGAAGCCCTGGCGAGTCGGCATCGGCATGGCGCTGTTTGCCCTGGCGTGGCTGTGGTTGTCGGATCGGGCCGTGCTGGCGCCGCCCACCGACAACATCGAACAGCTGATCTGGGTGCGCAGCCTGGAATGGGGCTACTACAAACATCCGCCGCTGCCGACCTGGCTGCTCTGGCCCGTCGTGCAGGTGCTGGGCTGGAGCGCCTGGGTTACCTACCTCCTCGGGGCGCTCTGCACCTTGGGGGCGTTTGCGCTCATGTGGAACATGCTGCGCGGCATGCGTGGCGAGGCCTATGCCGCGACCGCCGCGCTGGCCGGCCTGTGCATCACGTTCTACAACGGCCGCCTGTATTTCTATAACCACGAGATCGTCCTGATCCCGCTGGTGGCAGGGTGCGCGGCGGCCTGCTGGAAAGCCTATGCCAGCCGCAAGATCGGCTGGTGGATCGTGCTGGGCGTTTGCCTGGGGCTGGGGGCGCTGGCCAAGTACCAGATCGCCGTCGCGGGCCTGGCGGTGCTGGTGTTCTGGTGCGGCCGCAAGGCCTGGCGCGATCCCATGCACCTGTTCGGTTTGCAGGTGGCGGGGCTGACCGCGCTGGCGGTGTTCGCGCCGCACATGGTCTGGCTGGTCAACCACGATTTCGAGCCGCTGCGCTATGCGATGTCGTCGTCGCTGGCCGCTGGCCTGCCGTGGGGCGCGCGGGGCTACGAAGTGGCGCGCTGGTGGGGCGATCAACTGCTGAACCGCGCTTTGCCCGCCTGGGCCTTCCTGGCGTCGCTCTGGCTGTTCACCCGCCGCCAGCGGCGGGCGCCTGCCGTCTCCCCGGCCGCCGCGCCGGTCCGGGACGATGCGGCGCGCGCGCTGCTGTTGTCCTTCGGACTGGTGCCGCTGCTGTTCGTCAGCGCCATGGCGCTGATCTCGGGCTCGCACATCCAGTTGCATTGGGGCACGCCATTCCTGCTGTTCATCGTGCCGGCGGCGATGGAGCTGGCGCGCGGGCCCTGGCGCGCGCCGTTTGCGCCGCGCCGCGCCCTGGCGGTGTTTCTCGTCATCCAGTCGCTGCTGATGTTGCGGGTGGAACTCACCGCGCCGAATGGCGCCGGCCTGTGGCGGCGCGCGACCGATTGGCGCTATTTCGACGCGAAAGGGCTGGCCTCGGTGCTGCATGCGCCCGCCGTCGCGGCGCTGGGCGGGCCGGTCCGGGTCGTGTCAGGCCCGTGGGAAGAGTCAGGCGCGCTGGCGTTATGGCTGCCGGAAAGACCCGTGGTGCTGATCGACGGCCAGGCCCGCTTCAGCCCTTGGGTCGGCGCCGGCCTGGTGGCCGAGCGCGGTGCCCTGGAATTGCGCAGGGCCAAAACCCCGCCGCACGGCTTTCAGGCCGTCGGGCCGGATTTCCCTTTGCTGTATTGGCGCGTGTCGCGCCCTGCCGCGACGCGCGCCGGTGTCGCCGCGGAGTGATGCCGCGCGTTGGGCGTGGGCCTGGCCAGCCCTCAGGCCCCGCTATCCGGTTCCGGCGTCTGGGTAAAGGCGCGCACCAGGCGAGCGATGCCGTCCAGTTCGTCGTGCGCGCCGCTCACCCATTCGGGTTTATCGAAGGGGCTGTCCGCGGGGGCATCGTCCAGATTGGCCTTCAGGTCGCCCAGCAATTCCAGCGCCATGTCGGTGGCCTGCAGGCTGCCGCGGGTGGAAAGGGCGATGGCGATCGCCAGCGCCTGGCGCAGCGCGAGCAGGCGGCCGTCGAGTTCGGTGTCCACGGGGAATGTCCTTGTAATGGAGGAATCCCGCCATTTTACGGGCGCCGACGTCCCCCGCTCCTGGCTGGAGCGCGACGTCGGGCGGCAGGGCCGCCCGCCGCGGGGGCGCCCATCCCCGTATCGCCCGCCGCCGCATTCGCCCAGGCCGGCTTTGCTGCGCGGTGGCGGGAGGAGCCAGGCTAGACGCAAGCGCCTCGTGCCGCGCGCGAGGTTCTCGCGGGTTGCGCCTTCGGTGCTGCGGGATGCCGCGTTTGCGCAAGATCAAGGCGGGCAGGGCGGCGCGGGCGAATAATTCGAGGTATGCAAGCCGCCCTACGCCCAGCCTCCGCCGAACCCCCGGCCGCCGCCGAACCTTTCTTTCCGCCGCAGTTGCTGGCGCGCCTGGACAAGAACGGGCCCCGCTACACCTCCTATCCCACGGCCGACCGCTATAGCGGCGATTTCGACGCCGAGCAATATCGGCAGGCCCTGCGCCAGCGGCGCGCTTCCTGTACCACGGAGCCTCTGTCGCTCTACGTACATATCCCGTTCTGCGATTCGGTCTGCTATTACTGCGCCTGTAACAAGGTCGTGACCCGCCATCACGACCGCGCCGCCCGCTACCTCGATGCGCTGGCGCGCGAAATCGCGCTGCACGTGGCCGAACTGGGGCAGGGCGTGCCGGTATCGCAACTGCATTTCGGGGGCGGCACCCCGACCTTCCTGTCCGACGAGGAACTCGACCGCCTCATGGCGGATCTGCGCGACGCCTTCCGTTTCGAACCCGACGCCGAGATTTCCATCGAGGTGGATCCGCGTACCGCCACGCCGCAGCGCCTCGAAAAGCTGCGCAAGCTGGGCTTCAATCGTCTCAGTTTCGGTGTGCAGGATTTCGACGCGCGGGTACAGGTGGCGGTCCATCGCGTACAGTCCTTCGAAGAGGTCCGCGACCTGATGCAAAGCGCCCGGGCGCTCGGCTACGCCTCGGTCAACGTCGACCTGATCTACGGCCTGCCTCTGCAGACCACGGAATCGTTCGCGCGCACCATCGCCCAGGTCAGCGCACTGCGGCCCGACCGCATCGCGCTCTATGCCTACGCCCACCTGCCGGAACGCTTCAAGCCGCAACGTCGCATCAATGTGGCGGACCTGCCGGACCGCGCCACCCGGGTCGGCCTGCTCAGCGCCGCCATCGAAGGCTTTCTGAAGCAGGGCTACACCTACATTGGCATGGATCATTTCGCGCTGAACACCGACGCCCTGGCCATCGCCAAGCAGCGCGGGGAACTGCATCGCAATTTCCAGGGCTACAGCACCCAGCCCGACCGCGACCTGGTCGCGCTGGGGGTGTCGGCCATCGGTCGCATCGGCGATACCTACAGCCAGAACGCCAAGGACCTGGACGCCTACTACGCCGCCATCGAGTCCGGCCGTTTCGCGGTCGAGCGCGGACTGGCGCTCAGCGCCGACGATCTGGCGCGGCGTGACGTCATCATGGACATCATGTGCCAGGGCAAGGTGGACTTCGCCCGCGTCGAGGCGCGCCATGGCTTGCGGTTTGGTGATTATTTCGGGCCGGAGTTGTCGCAGGCGGCCAACCTGGCCGAGCTGGGCCTGGTCAACCTGCGCGCGGGCGAGCTGCGGGTCACCGGCTTGGGTTGGTATTTCGTCAGGGCCGTTGCCATGACGTTCGATGGCTATTTGCGCACGGTCAGCACCGGCGCCAGCTACTCGCGCATCATCTGACGGGCGCCGGCCGCCCCGCGGGCAGCCGGTACGCGCGTGTGGGCTACTCGGCGAATTTCTCGCGCAGGAACAGGGCAAGCGCCAGGTCGTCGGACAACTGCAGCTTGCGCATGGCGCGACGCTTGTGGGTGCTGACGGTCTTTTTGCTGCGTTTCAGGCGCGTGGCGATCTGGGTGACCGACAGTCCCTGGCTGATGTGGCGCAGGACCTCGACTTCGGAGGTGGTCAGCAACGCATGGGGCGGGCGCGGCGACAGCGGGCGGATCCTGCCGTCCTGCACCGACAGGAAGGGATCCTTCTTGCTGAGGACGCCGTGGATCATCTCGGGCAGCAGCAGCATGCCCCATTGCTTGGCCAGGTAGCCGTTGGCGCCGGCGCGGTAGGCCGCGTACTGGGTTTCCTGGCGGTTGCCAGCCGAAAAGGTGATGATGGCCAGGTTCGGGTGGTAGCGCCGCAAGCGGCGCAGGTAGTTGACGCCGTCCCAGGGTTCCTGGGGCAGGTAGAAGTCGATCAGGGCTACGTCGCAAGGCATGCTGGCGAGTTTGTCGAGCAGCCGGCTGGCCGAGGTTTCCTGGTGGATGACGCGGAAACCCGGGCGGGCGTCGAGGTAGGCACCCAGGCCGAGCGCGACGACGGGATGGTCGTCGAGGATCGCCACGCGGATGACGGGTGGCGGCCGCGACAGCAGCAGGTGCTTGCGGGAATTGGGGCGGTCACCTGCATCGTGGGAGCGCGGTTCGGTAGAAGCGGCATCCGGCGCTGAGGCAGTATTCATCAGGACTCCACAGAATGGACGGGAAAACGTCGGTAAAGAGGGTGTGCGCCCGAAGGCAGCTGGGACTGCACACTCGCGTAACCAGTCCGAAATTCGAGTGTGAAGCTTATGGTCTTACGGCTCAGCCCTGGCGAAAACTAAACACGAATAAGACAAAACTACATTTGTGATACCGTGATGCGACGTTAGTCCCGGCCACGTCGCACGTTGCATGGCAGGGATAAAATCAACAGCATGTCCCGGGACGGCATGTCGCCGGCCCGAGGCACGAGACAGGCAAGGCGGCGGACGGCGCATGTCCAAGAAGATTCTGGTGATAGGCAGGGATGGCCAATTGGGCTTCGAGTTGCGGCGCAGCCTTGCGCCGCTGGGCGCCGTGGTCGCGGTCGGACGCGGCGAGTGCGACCTGACTTATCCGCTGCAGATCGCGCGGCTGGTGCGGCGTGAAAAGCCGGACATCATCGTGAACGCGGCAGCCTATACCGCCGTCGAGCGCGCCGAAGAGGACACGGTGCGCGCCATGCGCGTCAATGCGGAAGCCGCGGGCGAACTGGCGGCGCTGGCGGCCGACCGCGGCGCGCTCATCGTCCACTACTCGTCCGACTACGTGTTCGACGGCGCCAAGGCCGGCGCCTACGACGAGCAGGATGCGCCGGCGCCGCTGAACGCCTATGGCCGCAGCAAGCTGGCCGGCGAGCAGGCGGTGCGCGCCCTGAACCCGGCGCATCTGGTGTTCCGTACCTCCTGGGTCTACGGGGTGTTCGGCAACAGTTTCCTGAAGACCATGCTGATGGCGTTGCGCCAGCCGGAGGCGTTGCGGGTGGTGAGTGACCAGCGCGGCGCGCCGACCGGCGCCGCCTATATTGCCGATGCCACCGCGCTGGTGCTGGCGCGCTACCTGGCGCTGCCGGCCGACTCGGACTTCCCCTTCGGCCTGTACCACCTGGCGGCCACCGGCGATGCCAGTTGGCACGAGTACGCTTGTTTCATCGCGCAGCAGGCGCGCCGCGCCGGCCTGGCGGTGACGCTGACGCCGGGTGACATCCGAGCGGTGCCGTCCGACCAATATCCCACCACGGCGCGCCGCCCCGCCAATTCGCGGCTCGATTGCCGGCTGCTGGCGCGCACCTTCGGCATCCGCGCGCCGCATTGGGAGGAGGGCGTGACCCACGCACTGGCCGCGATCGCCGACAGCCGCAACCTGGCATGAACGCCGGGGCCAAGCGCCGTCCCTGTCGCGTAAATGTCACGAAATGGGCGCAAAGGGTGCTACAATCGGCAACGATAAGCACTGCCAGCCATGGGTTGGCGGCGCGGCACTTACCCCCTGAAGGCCCAGGCACCATGTCTTTCCCGCTGGCACGAACTACGACCCGGAACTTTCGCCCTATGTCGCGTTAGTTTTTCGTGCGTCGGGTTTCACCGTGTCAGGTCAGCGGTAAGACTCAGCAAGACAACCAAATGAACGCGGCTACCAGCCGCGTTTGTCGTTTCTGAATTTCGTATTTTTCCCAAGAACCCCAGGAAGCACTCCCGATGGTACAGATCACATTGCCCGATGGTTCGCAGCGCCAATACCCGGGGCCGGTCACGGTCGCCGAAGTGGCGCAATCGATCGGCGCGGGATTGGCCAAAGCCGCCTTGGGCGGCCGCGTGACCTTTGAAGGCGCCGACTCCACGCTGGTCGACACCAGCTACCGCATCGAGGGCGACGCCCGCCTGGCCATCGTGACCGCCAAGGACGCCGACGGCCTGGACATGATCCGCCATTCCACGGCCCACTTGCTGGCCTACGCCGTCAAGGAGCTGTTCCCGGACGCGCAGGTCACCATCGGCCCCGTGATCGACAACGGCTTCTACTACGACTTCTCATACAAGCGCCCGTTCACGCCCGAAGACCTGACGGCCATCGAGAAGAAGATGGCCGAACTGGCCAAGAAAGACGAAGTGGTGACGCGCGAAGTCTGGTCGCGCGACGATGCCGTCGAGTTCTTCAAGGGCATTGGCGAGAAGTACAAGGCCGAGATCATCGCCTCGATCCCTTCGAACGAGCCGCTCAGCCTGTACCGCGAAGGCGATTTCATCGACCTGTGCCGCGGCCCGCACGTGCCGTCCACGGGTAAGCTGAAGGTCTTCAAGCTGATGAAGGTGGCCGGCGCCTATTGGCGCGGCGACAGCAAGAACGAGATGCTCCAGCGCATCTATGGCACGGCCTGGGCCACCAAGGAAGAACAGGAAGCCTACCTGCACATGCTGGAAGAGGCCGAGCGCCGCGACCACCGCAAGATCGGCCGCGAACTCGACCTGTTCCACTTCCAGGACGAAGCGCCGGGTCTGATTTTCTGGCATCCCAAGGGCTGGGCCCTGTGGCAGCAGGTGGAGCAGTACATGCGCTCCGTCTATCGCGACAACGGCTACCAGGAAGTGAAGGCGCCGCAGATCCTCGACATCTCGCTCTGGAAGAAGACGGGCCACTGGGACAACTACCGTGAAAACATGTTCACGACGGAGTCCGAGAACCGCGTCTATGGCCTCAAGCCCATGAACTGCCCGGGCCACGTGCAGATCTTCAACGCCGGCCTGCACTCGTATCGCGAACTGCCGTTGCGCTACGGTGAATTCGGCCAGTGCCACCGCAACGAACCGTCCGGCTCGCTGCACGGCATGATGCGCGTGCGCGGTTTCACGCAGGACGATGGCCACATCTTCTGTACCGAAGAACAGCTGCAGGACGAATGCGCCGATTTCACGGCCCTGCTGCAGAAGGTCTACCGCGACTTCGGCTTCACCGAAGTGCTGTACAAGGTCGCCACGCGTCCGGAAAAGCGCATCGGCTCGGACGAGGTCTGGGACACGGCCGAACAGGCCCTGATGGAAAGCCTGCGCCGCACCGGCTGCGAATTCGAGATCTCCCCGGGAGAGGGCGCGTTCTATGGCCCGAAGGTCGAATACACGCTGAAGGACGCCATCGGCCGCCACTGGCAGTGCGGCACGATCCAGGTCGACTTCTCCATGCCCGTGCGCCTGGGCGCCGAGTACGTGGACCAGAACGACCAGCGCCGTCCGCCCGTGATGCTGCACCGCGCCATCCTGGGTTCGCTCGAGCGTTTCATCGGCATGCTGATCGAAAACCATGCCGGCGCGATGCCGCCCTGGCTGGCGCCGGTGCAGGCCGTGGTGTGCTGCATTTCCGAACCTTCGGCCGATTATGCGGCTGAAATCACGCAAAGCCTGAAAAAACAAGGCTTTAGAGTAGAGTCCGATTTGCGCGGTGAAAAAATCACTCGTAAAATTCGGGAGCACAGCCTGCAGAAGGTGCCGTACATCCTCGTCGTCGGCGACAAGGAGAAGCAAAACGGTACCGTCGCCGTACGCGGATTGGGCGGTCTGGACCTCGGCGCCATCGCGTTCGACGACTTCGTCGCCCGCCTGTCCGAAGACGTATCCACCCGCCGCGACGTCAATCAACCCGATGGCAGCGCTGCTTAACATTTCTAGGAGCTTTCAACATCGCCACTGAAAAAGCCAATCGCATCAACGGTGAAATCCGCGTCCCCGAGGTGCGCCTGATAGGTCTGGACGGAGAACAGCTGGGCATCGTCAAGATTGCCGACGCGTTCCGTCTTTCCGAGCAAAACGACGTGGATCTGGTGGAAATCGCGCCGAACGCCGAGCCGCCGGTCTGCCGTTTGATGGACTACGGTAAGTTCAAGTACCAAGAGCAGAAGCGTCAGGCCGAAGCTCGTTCGAAGCAGAAGGTCATCCAGGTCAAGGAAGTCAAATTCCGTCCGGCCACCGACGAGGGCGACTACCAGGTCAAGCTGCGCAACCTGCGCCGCTTCCTCGAGGAAGGCGACAAGGCCAAGGTGACGCTGCGGTTCCGTGGCCGTGAAATGGCTCACCAGGAACTGGGCATGCGGGTACTTGAGCGTGTGCGCGACGATCTGCTGGAATTGGCCCAGGTCGAAGCCATGCCGAAGCTCGAAGGCCGTCAGATGGTCATGGTGCTGGCGCCCAAGAAGAAGGCTGCCCCCGCGGGCAAGCCGGAATCGGCGGCATAAGGCTCCTGCCGGCCTTCCCGTCCGGGAAGGCCTGGCCGCTCCTGCCCCGCGACCCGCCGTCCAGCCCATGTTCGGCGGGTTCGCTTATTGGGCGGCTCTGCGCTACGATGTCATAGATAGCCGCCTTCCCGAAAGGGAAGGCGGTGTACGTTCGGGGTGTCGCGATGCATGTTTTGTTCGTTTTGGATCCCTTGCCGCTCTTGAAGGCGTACAAGGACAGTTCTGTCGCCATGATGCGTGCCCTGGTGGCGCGCGGCCATACGCTCAGCGTGGCCATGCAGGGCGACCTGTACATCGAGACCGGCACGGTCAAGGCCGTCACCACGCCGATCGAGCTGGTGGCAGGCGCCGACCTGCACGGCCATGACTGGTGGCGCGAATCGGCGCAGCAGGACCTGCCGCTGGCCGATTTCGGCGCGGTGGTGATGCGCAAAGACCCGCCTTTCGACATGGAATACGTGTATTCCACCCACCTGCTCGAATACGCCCAGGCGCAGGGCGCCAAGGTGTTCAACAGTGGCGCGGCGATCCGCAACCATCCCGAAAAGCTGGCCATCACCGAGATCAGCGAGTTCACCGCGCCGACGCTGGTGACGCGCAACATGGCGCGCCTGAAGGCCTTCCACGACACGCACCACGACGTCATCGTCAAGCCGCTGGACGGCATGGGCGGCACCGGCGTGTTCCGCCTGCAGCCCAAGGACCCGAACCTCAACGCCATCCTGGAAACGCTCACCGACAACGGTGCGCGCACCATCATGGCGCAGCGTTACATTCCCGAGATCGTCAAGGGCGACAAGCGCATCCTGCTGATCGGCGGCGAGCCGGTGCCGTATTCGCTGGCGCGCATTCCGCTGGCCGGCGAAACCCGTGGCAACCTGGCCGCCGGTGGCCGGGGCGTGGCGCAGCCGCTGTCGCCGCGCGACCGCGAGATCGCCGAGGCCGTCGCGCCCAAGCTGGCCGCGCGCGGCCTGCTGCTGGTCGGCCTGGACGTCATCGGCGACTACGTCACCGAGGTCAATGTCACCAGCCCCACCTGTTTCGTGGAAATCGCCGAACAGACCGGTTTCGACGTCGCCGGCATGTTCGTCCAGGCGCTCGAAAAAGCGGTGGCGGCCGGCGTCTCGGCGCCGGCTGCGGCCTGATTTTCCTGGATCCGGTCATGACCACGGGTATTGTCATCGTCGTGCACGCGCCCCTGGGCGCGGCCATGCGCGAATGCGCCAGCCACGTCATGGGCAACCTCGACGGCATGCTGGCGATTCACGACATCCAGCCCGAGGATCGGCCCGACGACCTGGCGCCCGCGGTGCTCAAGGACATCCTCGAGCAGGACCATGGCGGCGGGGTGCTGGTGCTGACCGACCTGATCGGCGCCACCCCTGCCAATATCTCGAAGCGGGCCGTGGCTGACGCCCAGGCGCAGGGCATCCAGTGCTGTGTGCTGGCCGGCCTGAATACCCCCATGTTGCTGCGCGCGCTGACCTACCGCGGTCTCTCGCTGGCCGAGACGCGCGAGAAAGCGCTGGCGGGCGGGGTGCAAGGGGTGTTGCGGGTAGACTGACGGGCAGGAACTTGTCCTATTATTTCGGCTAATATTTCAAGCCGACGAGCGCTTGGACAATTTGCTGCAATCACCAACTGCGGTGTGATGCCGCGGTCACCATAATTCCTATGCCTAATACAGACATTGTCATCAGCAATAAACTGGGTTTGCATGCGCGGGCGGCCGCCAAGTTGACGCAACTGGCCAGCAAGTTCTCCAGCGAGATCTTCATTTCGCGGGGCGCGCAACGCGTGAATGCCAAGAGCATCATGGGCGTCATGATGCTGGCCGCCGGGCTGGGCGTAACGGTCAAGCTGGAGGCGTCAGGCAGCGATGCCGAGCAGGCGCTCTCTGAAATTGAAACTCTGTTCGACAGCAAATTCGGTGAACAGGAATAGCAGCGCTTCCGAATCCGCCGGCCCGGACGTCGTCCGGGCCGGCATGTCCGCGGCTGATGCCGCGGCTCAGACGCATGACGGGGCTGGCTCTGCCAGCCCCGTTATTTGTTTGTACGGCAAGGGCGTGGCCCGCGGCTACGCCATCGGCCGCGCGGTGGTCATGGGCGCGGCGGCGCTGGAAGTCGCGCACTACCGTATCGCGCCCGAGGACGTATCGGCCGAGAGCAGCCGCCTGACCGAGGCGCTGGCCTCGGCGCAGCAGGAACTGCGGCTGCTGGCCGACACCCTGCCGGCCGACGCGCCGCGCGAGCTGGGCGCCATGTTGAACGTGCACAGCCTGCTGCTCGGCGACCCGCTGCTGGCCGAGCAGACGCTGGCGCTGATCGCCGAGCGCCACTACAACGCCGAATGGGCGCTGACCACGCAGGGCCAGATCCTGGGCCAGCAGTTCGACGCCATGGAAGACGAGTACCTGCGCGAGCGCGGCGCCGACGTGCGCCAGGTGATCGAGCGGGTGCTGCACGTGCTGTCGGGCACCTCGGCCATCCTGCCGGACATGTCGCACATGGGCGGCGACGAGGCGCTGGTGGTGGTGGCGCACGACATCTCGCCGGCCGACATGCTGCGCCTGCGCGGCGGGCGCTTCGCCGCTTTCGTCACCGACCTGGGCGGGCCGACCTCGCACACCGCCATCGTGGCGCGCAGCATGGGCGTGCCGGCCGTGGTGGCCATGGGCAACGTGCGTGAGCTGGTGCGCGATGGCGACATGCTGATCATCGACGGCGCCGCCGGCGCCGTGGTGGTCAATCCGTCGGAACGCATCCTGCAGGAATACCGCCGCCGCCAGGCCGCCTACGCCGATGAGCGCGCCGAACTCAGCTTGCTGCGGGATGAGCCATCGGTCACCCTCGATGGCATCGACATCGTGTTGCACGCCAACATCGAGCTGCCTGAAGAGGCCGCGCTGGCCTTGGCCGCCGGAGCGCACGGCATCGGCCTGTTCCGCAGCGAATTCCTGTTCATGGGACGTCCGGATCTGCCGGGCGAGGAAGAGCAGTACGAGGCCTATTCGTCCGTCGTGAAAGTGATGGCGGGCCGTCCCGTTACCATCCGCACGCTCGACATCGGCTCGGACAAGACGCTGGACGGCGAAGCCACGGTGGCCACCAATCCGGCGCTGGGGCAGCGCGCCATCCGTTACTGCCTGGCGCGTCCGGAGATGTTCGCGACGCAGCTGCGCGCCATCCTGAGGGCCTCGGCCCACGGGCCGGTGCGGTTGTTGATCCCGATGATCGCCCACATGCACGAGGTGGTGGCGACGCGGGCCGCCATCGAGTCGGCCCGGCGCGAGCTGGATGCGCGCGGCCAGGCCTACGCGGCGCACATGGAAGTGGGCGCCATGGTCGAGGTGCCGGCCATCGCCATCGCCATTGAACCCTTCGCGCAGGCGCTGGATTTCCTGTCGATCGGCACCAATGACCTGATCCAGTACACGCTGGCCATCGACCGCGGCGATCACGACGTGGCGTCGCTCTACGATCCGCTGCATCCGGCGGTGCTGCGGCTGGTGGCCCACACCATCAATGCCGGCGAGCGAGCCGGCAAGCCGGTTGCGGTATGCGGCGAAATGGCTGGCGATTCGCGCATGACGCGGTTGCTGCTGGGGCTCGGCCTGACCGAGTTTTCCATGCATCCACAGCAACTGCTGGACGTGAAACGGGAAGTGCGCCGGGCGCACACCAATGCGCTGCGCGTGAAGGTGGCCAGCGCCTTGAACCGGGCCTTGCCGGTGGATTTGGATACGCTCGATCTGGCCTGAGAGCCGCTGACGCCGGGGCATTGCCCCAGCGAACGGAAAGCCCGGCGCATGCGCCGGGCTTTTTTTGCGCCGGCGGGCGCGGTGGGGGGGGCACCTTGGAGGTGCAGGCCGCTTGCGTCTGGTCCGGCCTTCGAAACGGCATTGCCCGGACGAAAAAAAGCCCCCTGCAAAGAGGGGGCTTCCCATGGCCCCGCCCGGCAGCGGGCGGGGGTGACGATCAGCTGTGGTAGGCCGATTCGCCGTGGCTGGTGACGTCCAGCCCTTCGCGTTCCTGGTCTTCCGGCACGCGCAGGCCGCACAGGGCGTTGGCGATCTTGTAGGCGATCCAGGCGACCACGCCGGACCAGACGATGGTCAGCAGCACGCCTTCAAGCTGCACCCACAGTTGGCCCAGGATCATGCCGGGTTCCGCCAGGCCGGGGCCGCCCAGGACCTGGGCATTGAAGACGCCGGTCAGCAGGGCGCCGACAATGCCGCCCACGCCGTGCACGCCGAACACGTCCAGCGCGTCATCGGCGCGCAGCAGGCGCTTCAGGCCATTGACGCCCCACACGCAGACCACGCCGGCGACCACGCCGATGATCAGCGCGCCCACCGGGCCGACCAGACCGGCCGCCGGGGTGATGCCCACCAGGCCGGCGACCGCGCCGGAGGCGGCGCCCAGCATCGAGGGCTTGCCCTTGATGGCCCATTCCGTGAACAGCCAGGCCAGCACGGCGCCAGCGGTGGCGATCATGGTGTTGAAGAAGGCCAGGGTGGCGTTTTCGTTGGCGGCCAGGGCGGAGCCGGCATTGAAGCCGAACCAGCCCACCCACAGCAGCGCGGCGCCGACGAAGGTCATCGGCAGGTTGTGCGGCTGCATGGCTTCGCGGCCGTAGCCGACGCGCTTGCCGACCACGTAGGCGCCCACCAGACCGGCCACGCCGGCATTGATGTGCACCACGGTGCCGCCGGCGAAGTCCAGCGCGCCCTTGGCGTTGAGCAGGCCCGGGGCCGTTTCGGACGCGAACCAGACCATGTGCGCGATGGGAATATAGGCGAAGGTGAACCAGATCACCGTGAACACCAGCACCGCCGAGAAGCGGGCGCGCTCGGCGAAGCTGCCGACGATCAGCGCGCAGGTGATGCCGGCGAAGGTGGCCTGGAACGAGGCGAACAGCAGTTCGGTCAGCGAGTTCGACATGGCGTACTTGCCATCCGCTGGATTGAACATGCCCGAGAAGAAGGCGCGCGAGAGGCCGCCGAAGAACGCGTTGCCTTCGGTGAAGGCAAGGGAATAACCGTAGATGAACCAGAGGACCAGGCCCAGCACGAACGTGCACATCACTTGCAGCAGCACCGACAGCACGTTCTTGCTGCGTACCAGGCCGCCGTAGAACATCGCCAGACCGGGTACGGCCATCATCAATACGAGAAGGGTAGAGACGAGCAACCAGGAGATATCTGCTTTATCCATTTTCAGGCTCCAATGAGTCTTTCTTATTTGTCTACAGCGCAGCTTCGCCGGCTTCGCCCGTGCGGATACGGATCACTTGTTCAAGGGGGGCGGCGAAGATCTTGCCGTCGCCGATCTTGCCGGTGCGGGCGGCTTGTTCAATGGCTTCGATGACCTGGTCGACCAGGTGGTCGGGCACGGCGGCTTCGACGCGCAGCTTCGGCAGGAAGTCGACCGCGTATTCCGCGCCGCGATACAGCTCGGTGTGGCCCTTCTGGCGCCCGAACCCTTTCACTTCGGTAACGGTGAGGCCCTGGACGCCGATTCCGGATAGAGCCACCCGCACTTCGTCGAGCTTGAAGGGCTTGATGATGGCGATGATGAGTTTCATGGCATTTCCTCTCATGGTTGCACGTTGGCATCGTCCATCAAGCAAATTCCATGCCACCATGGGCGGCACCCGCAGGGCGGGAGGGCAGGCGCTTTTATTGTGCCTGTGCGCACCAATATAGTGCGTCGTGCACCATACGTCAGCCTCAATTCGGTGCATGTCGTGGTCCGTGAGGGATGCAACGGAATATGTTTCCACGCCGCCATTTGTTGCGAGTTGATGCCAGCCCTGTTGCGATTTGTCGTGTTGATCCGTTGGCGCTCGGTCATCCGGTGGGCAGGGCTCGCGGGCCGGGGAACCTTGCTGGCCGGGCTTCACGCGGCAGGAACGATATCTGTCAGGCGTTTGAAAGCAGGCCGGAACGATCCATAAAACGGGGGCGGGGAGTGATACGAGGGTTTACACGCATAAGCTTGTTGCCAAAGGTTGGGTGAAGAAGAATCAAGTCCAGCTCATGGCGGTATCTGGGCCTGATCGGGCCGCGGCAACAGGGTTCCGGCGTTGCGGCTCTCTGAATACCAAAAAGCAAGAAAGGAAAGAGGAATGATGACGACCCAACGCAAAACCTTCGCCGTGTTGGCCTTGACCGCCGCGCTGGCTGCCCTGGCTGGCTGCAACAAGAGCGACGAAAAAGTCGCGCCGCCCGCGGCTTCGACCACGCCAGCACCGTCGACCACGACGCCTGGCACGCCGCCCGCGGCGACCACGCCGCCGGCCACCACCGCGCCGTCCAGCTCGGGCGCGCCTGCTGGCGCCACCGCCGGCCTGCCTGCCGAATGCGATGCCTATCTGACCAAGGTCAGCGCATGCATGGACAAGCTCGGCGCCTCCAATCCCGCCGCGGCCAGCTTCAAGCAGCAGCTCGATGCGGCCAAGACCCAGTGGGCCACGATCAGCGACAAGACGCAGCTGGCGGCCCAGTGCAAGCAGTCGGCGGACCTGTTTGCGCAGTCCGCTTCGCAGATGGGCTGCAAGTAAAGATGTTGGTAGGGGGTCGCCCCCAAGGCGGCCCGGTTTTCTCCTGTGCTTTGATGGGCGGTCACCGCATGCGGCCCGCCCTCTTTTTTTGCCTGCGGGGCGCGCCGGGAAAGCACTACACTTGAGGCATCAAGAACACGTGAGGCCGCTATGAACAATCGCACCCAGTGGATGGAAGACATCCAGAAGAACATTTCCGACCTGATCGCCCGCAGCCCGGCCGCGGATGTCGAGCGCAACGTGCGCGCCATGATGACGCAGGCGTTTTCGAAGCTCGATCTGGTCACCCGCGAAGAGTTTGACGTGCAGGCCGACCTGCTGGCGCGCACCCGCGCCCGCGTCGACCAATTGGCCGCCACCGTCGAGCAGCTGGAGTCGCGCCTGTCCGCCCTGGACAAGTAATCCGCGCGGGACACTTTTGCCACGGCCGCTTCCGCGGCCGTTTTCGTTTCCGGCATACTGGTCTTCGATCGCCACCGGAGACCGTCTTGACGCTTGCCGTAATCGCCAGCCGCACCCTCAGCGGCCTGCACGCCCACGCGGTGCGGGTCGAGACTCACCTGGGGCCGGGCCTGCCCAGCTTCAATGTGGTCGGGCTGCCCGACACCGAGGTCCGGGAAAGCCGCGAGCGCGTGCGCGCCGCCATCATCAACAGCGGCTTCAACTTTCCCGCTGGCCGCATCACGGTCAATCTGTCGCCGGCCGACATCCCCAAGGAATCCGGCCGCTTCGACCTGCCCATCGCCGTGGGCCTGCTGTTGGCCGCCGGGCAGTTGGCGCCGCAGGGTGAAGGCAGCTCGTCTGACGGGGACCTGTCCCGGGCCGCGCCGGATCCGCTGCTGGCCGGCCTGGTGCTGGCGGGCGAACTGTCGCTGACGGGCGCGCTGGTACCCGTTGCCGCCGCCCTGGTGATTGCGTTGAGCGTGGCCCGGGAGTCGCCAGGGGCCACCCTGATCCTGCCGGCTGGCAGCGCCGAGCAGGCGGCCCGGGTCGAGGGTCTGCGGGTCTTGTCGGCCCGCAGCCTGGCGGACGTGGCGGCCCATGTGGCGGGCCTGTGCGGGTTGCCGGACGCCATTGCAGCCCCCTGGCCCGAGGCGCCGCCGGCGCCCTGCCTGTCGGATGTGCGGGGCCAGCCTGGGGCGCGGCGCGCCCTGGAGGTGGCGGCGGCGGGCGGCCACAGCCTGCTGATGGTCGGACCCCCGGGGGCCGGCAAGAGCATGCTGGCCGCGCGCCTGCCTGGGCTGTTGCCGCCGCTGGCGCGGCCGCAGGCGCTCGAGGTCGCGGCCATCGCCGCGGTGGCGGGTGTGCCGGACACACGCATGGGCACGCCGCCGTTTCGCGCCCCGCATCACTCGGCGTCGGCCATCGCCATGGTGGGCGGCGGCGGCCGCCCGCGCCCGGGAGAGATCAGCCTGGCCCATCATGGCGTGCTGTTCCTGGACGAACTGCCCGAGTTCAGCCGGCGCACGCTCGAGGCGCTGCGCGAGCCGCTGGAGACGGGCAGGGTGGTCATCGCGCGCGCCCTGCATACCGCGCAGTTCCCCGCCCGCTTCCAATTGGTGGCGGCGATGAACCCCTGCCCCTGCGGTTGGCGCGGCCATCCTCGCCGCGCCTGCCAGTGCACGCCCGACCAGGTGGCGCGCTATGCAGGCAAGGTTTCGGGGCCGCTGCTCGACCGGATCGACCTGTATGTGACCCTGCCGCCGCCCGATCTGGACAGCCTGCGGGGCCCCCCGGCGAGGCCTCGGCGCCGGTGCGGGCGCGAGTGGCGCGTTGCCGCGAACGCCAGGTGGCACGGCAGGGCAAGCCCAATGCCGGCCTGACCGGCGCCGAACTGGAGCGTCATTGCCCCATGGACCCGTCCGCCCAGGCGCTGTTGCTACAGGCGATGCGGCGATTGGCGGGGTCCGGGCGGGCGCTGCATCGCGCCCTGCGGGTGGCACGGACCATCGCCGACCTGGACGAGGCGGATGCGCTGGAGGCCAGCCATGTGGCCCAGGCGGTGCAGTATCGACGGCCGGGGGTATGATCGCGAATCCTCCCCGGCGCGGGCGGGGGGCGTCCGTGGTGCGTGGATCCGTTTCCCCTGGTTCCGTCCCTGGTTGCGCTGCCATGTCTTTGTCCGGCCCGGTGTCCCGGCTCGACAAAACCAGGGAAATCACCATATAATCAAAGGCTTTCCCGGATCCAGGCTACCTTTTTTGCCGCCGGTGCGGGAAAGACCGGGCCAAATGCCCTGGCGGCAGCCGAATGGCTGCAAGCCGGGATTCATGGCCCGGGGCGTATTCGAGTAATACGTCAGAAGTACCCCCAGTAGTACCCCCAGAAGTGGCAAGAGGTCCTCAAGTTTTGCCGCAATGGTGTAGGTCGAACGTTCCTGCCTTCGTGGTTCGGGGCGACGCCAACCGCCTTGCGACAAGCACCTCGCGTCATGTAAATCAACAATGCGTTCAGTTTAGGGAATCATCATGCCCAAGATGAAAACCAAGAAAAGCGCCGCAAAGCGCTTTCAGGTTCGCGGCAGCGGATCCATCAAGCGTGGTCAGGCGTTCAAGCGTCACATCCTGACCAAGAAGACCACCAAGAACAAGCGCCAGCTGCGCGGTTCGGCGGCGGTTCATGAAACCAACGTGGCCTCCGTCAAGGCCATGATGCCTTTCGCTTGATCTAAGGGAGATCTACTATGCCTCGCGTCAAACGCGGCGTTACCGCCCGCGCACGTCACAAGAAAGTCATTTCCGCCGCCAAGGGTTACCGTGGCCGCCGCGGTAATGTGTTCCGTATCGCCAAGCAAGCGGTCATGCGCGCTGGCCAATACGCCTACCGCGACCGCCGCAACAAGAAGCGCACGTTCCGCGCGCTGTGGATCACGCGTATCAACGCCGCCGTCCGCGAACATGGCGTCAGCTACAGCGTGTTCATCGCCGGCCTGAAGAAGGCTGCGATCGAACTCGACCGCAAGGTCCTGGCCGATCTGGCCGTGCGCGACAAGGCCGGCTTTGCCGCCATCGTGCAGCAAGCCAAGGCTGCCTTGGCTGCCTGATCGCGCGCTTTAACTCATCGCGCATCGCTGCAAACGGGGCTGTAATGGCCCCGTTTGCGTTTTGAAGGCTGGATTTCATGACTCAATCGGTTGACGACCTGGTTTCCCAGGCACAGGAACTGTTCGCCGCGGCCAGCAACGCCGCCGCGCTCGAAAACGCAAAGGCCCGCTTCCTGGGCAAGGACGGCGCGCTGACGGTCCTGCTCAAGGGGCTGGGCAAGCTCGATCCCGAGCAGAAGCGCGACATGGGCGCCCGCATCAATCAGGCCAAGCAGAAGGTCGAAGAGCTCCTGAACCTGCGCCGCGCGGCCCTGGTGCAAGCAGAACTGGATGCCCGCCTGGCGTCCGAAACCATTGATGTATCGTTGCCGGGCCGTGGCCGTGTGCCGGGCGGCATCCACCCGGTCATCCGGACCTGGGAGCGTGTCGAAGAGATCTTCCGCTCCATCGGCTTTGATGTGGCCGACGGCCCCGAAGTCGAGAACGACTGGACCAATTTCACCGCGCTCAACAACCCGCTGGACCATCCGGCGCGTTCCATGCAGGACACGTTCTACGTCGACATGAAAGACGCCGACGGCCTGCCGCTGCTGCTGCGCACGCACACCAGCCCCATGCAGGTGCGTTACGCCCGCATGCACAAGCCGCCCATCAAGGTCATCGCGCCTGGGCGCACCTACCGCGTCGACAGCGACGCCACGCACTCGCCCATGTTCCACCAGGTGGAAGGGCTCTGGATCGCCGAGGACATCTCTTTCGCCGACCTGAAGGGCGTGTACACCGATTTCCTGCGTTGCTTCTTCGAAAGCGACGATCTCGTCGTGCGCTTCCGCCCGTCGTTCTTCCCGTTCACCGAACCGTCGGCCGAAATCGACATGATGTTCACGTCGGGCCCGAACCGCGGCCGCTGGCTGGAGATCTCCGGCTCGGGCCAGGTGCACCCGCAGGTGGTGCGCAACTTCGGCCTGGACCCCGAACGCTACATCGGCTTTGCCTTCGGTTCCGGCCTGGAGCGCCTGACGATGCTGCGCTACGGCGTCAACGACCTGCGCCAGTTCTACGAAGGCGATTTGCGCTTCCTGCGCCAGTTCAACGAATAACAGACGGCTAGATCATGCAATTTCCCGAATCCTGGCTGCGTACGCTGGTCAATCCTCCGATCGCAACCGACGAACTCGCGCACCGGCTCACCATGGCCGGCCTGGAAGTCGAAGACACCGTGCCGGCCGCGCCCGCGTTCACGGGCGTGGTGGTCGCGCACATCGTCGAGATCGCCCCGCACCCCGACGCCGACAAGCTGCGCGTCTGCCAAGTCGATGATGGCTCCGGCGCGCTGCTGCAGATCGTCTGCGGCGCGCCCAATGCGGCCGCCGGCCTGACGGTGCCGCTGGCCCGCGTTGGCGCGGAACTGCCCGGTGGCATGAAGATCGGCGTGGCCAAGATGCGCGGCGTGCAATCGTCGGGCATGCTGTGCTCGGCGCGCGAACTGGGCCTGTCGCAAGACCACGCCGGCCTGCTGGAGCTGCCGGCCGATATGGTGCCGGGCCAGTCGATCCGCGAAGCGCTGGATCTGGACGACACGCTCTTCACGCTGAAGATGACGCCCAACCGCGCCGACTGCCTGTCGATCCTGGGCGTGGCGCGCGAAGTGGCCGCGCTGACCGGCGCGCCGCTGTCGGTGCCGACCGCCAAGGCGGTGCCCGTGACCCTGGACGAGCGCCTGCCCGTCAAGGTCGAGGCGCCCGACCTGTGCGGCCGCTTCGGCGGCCGCGTGATCCGCGGCGTGAACGCCCGCGCGCAGACCCCCGCGTGGATGAAGACGCGCCTGGAGCGCGCCGGCCAGCGTTCGGTATCGGCGCTGGTGGACATCTCCAACTACGTCATGCTGGAACTGGGCCGTCCCTCGCACGTGTTCGACCTGGACAAAATCCATGGCGACCTGTCGGTGCGCTGGGCGCGCGAAGGCGAGACGCTCGAGCTGCTGAACGGCCAGACCGTCACGCTGGATTCGAAAGTCGGCGTGGTGGTGGCCGGCGATCAGGTCGAAAGCCTGGCCGGCATCATGGGCGGCGAGGCCACCTCGGTCACGCTCGACACGCAGAACATCTACCTGGAAGCCGCATTCTGGTGGCCGCAATCGCTGGCCGGCCGCGCGCGCCGCTTCAAGTTCAGTTCCGAGGCCAGCCATCGCGGCGAGCGCGGCGTGGACTTCGCCACGATCCCGCAGCACATCGAATTCATCACGCGCCTGATCGTCGACATCTGCGGCGGCCAGGCCGGTCCGCTGGACGACCAGATCGTCAACCTGCCCAAGCGCGAGCCGGTGCGCATGCGCCTGGCGCGCTGCCACCGCGTGCTGGGCGTGCCCGTCACGCAGGCCGAAGTCGCCAAGATCTTCGGCAGCCTGGGGCTGGAATTCACGCTCGATGGCGATGACTTCATCGTCGCTCCGCCGTCGTATCGCTTCGACCTCGAGATCGAGGAAGACCTGATCGAAGAAGTGGCCCGCATCTACGGTTTCGAGAACATCCCCACGGTGCCGCCGCTGGCGCGCGCCAAGATGTTCTCGCAACCCGAAGTGCGCCGTGGTCCGCACGCGCTGCGCCGCCTGGCCGCCGCGCAGGACTACCAGGAAGTCGTCAACTACAGCTTCGTCGAAGCCGAGTGGGAGCGCGACTACGCCGGCAACGATACGCCGGTCAAGCTGGTCAACCCGATCGCCAGCCACCTGTCGGTGATGCGGTCTAGCCTGATCGCCGGCCTGGTGGCCAACATCCGCCACAACGCCAACCGCAAGCAGACGCGCGTGCGCCTGTTCGAGCTTGGCCGCGTCTTCGCTCGCGATGACGCCGCGCAGGACGGTCCGCTGGAAGTGGCCGGCGTGCGCCAGCCGCTCAAGCTGGCGGGCGCCGCCTGGGGCCCGTCGGTGGAAGAGCAGTGGGGCGTGCCCACCCGACAGGTCGATTTCTTCGACGTGAAGATGGACGTCCAGGCGTTGTTCGGCGCTCGTGGCGCGCGCCTGCGCTTCGAAGCGGCGGCCCATCCCGCGCTGCATCCGGGCCGCAGCGCCCGCATCTCGCTGGACGGCAAGCTGGTCGGCTGGATGGGTGAACTGCATCCGCGCTGGGCGCAACAGGCCGATCTGGCACACGCGCCGGTGGTGTTCGAGCTGGACGTGGACGCCCTGTCCGAAGGCGAACTGCCGCAGGTGCGCGAACTGTCGCGCCAACCGGTGGTGGTGCGCGACCTGGCCCTGTGGGTCGACGCGCCCGTGACGGTGCAGTCTATGCTGGACACGGTGGCGGCGACGGTCAAGGCCGATCCGCAACTGGCCGTGGTGCAGGACGTGCGCCTGTTCGACGTCTGGCGCGAAAAGGCCCAGGGCGACCAGCCCGTGGCCGAGAAAAGCCTTGCGTTCCGTTTCTGGCTACAGGACACTGAGGTCACACTGGACGAAGCCCGGGTGGCCGATTGCCTGGCGCGCATCAAGGACGCTTTGGTCCGTGCCCACGGCGCGCGCCAGCGCGCTTGAACCATGGGGAACAGTATGCTTGCCGAGCCGCGCACCCTGACCAAGGCCGAGCTGGCCGAGCTGCTCTTTGAGCGGGTCGGCCTGAACAAACGCGAAGCCAAGGACATCGTCGACACGTTCTTCGAGGAAATCCGCGACGCCCTGGCGCGCGGCGATTCCGTCAAGCTTTCGGGCTTCGGAAATTTCCAGGTGCGCGACAAGCCGCCCCGCCCGGGGCGCAACCCCAAGACCGGCGAGACCATCCCCATCGCCGCACGCCGCGTGGTCACGTTCCACGCCAGTCAGAAACTCAAGAGCGTGGTGGAGCAGGCCATCCCCGCAGCGCCCGACGCTGAGGAGTGATACGCTTTGTCGGTAATTGTTATCGGCACTCGACGCATCGCGGCATAGAATTCTCTTATGACACGTACCGAATCCACCGTTACCTTACCGCCCATTCCCGCCAAGCGTTACTTCACCATCGGTGAAGTCAGCGACCTGTGTGGCGTCAAGCCCCATGTCTTGCGGTACTGGGAACAGGAGTTCACGCAGCTCAAGCCGGTGAAGCGGCGCGGCAATCGTCGCTACTACCAGCATCATGAAGTGCTGCTGATCCGTCGCATCCGTTCCTTGTTGTACGAACAAGGCTTCACCATCAGCGGCGCCCGCAACCGCCTGGGCGATGCCCGCGACACGCCGCACGACCAGGACGCCGCGGTGCGCCTGAGCGGCGCCGAGATGCAGGCCCTGCGCAACGAGTTGGGCAGTGTGTCGACGATGCTGGGCGAGGCGCTCGGCTCGGCCGCGCCGGCGTCAAGCGGCAGCGCGGTGAGCGCCAGCGCCACGGCTTGAACCGCGGCGGGGCATTGCAAATCCGTCTTTCCGAATTGATGCTTCGTGGCATGCGCGCTGTCGTTGATCGCGGCGCGCGTGAATCGCGGTGCCTCTAGTTCAGTCTGTCGCATCGCGCGGTCATGCGCGTGGTTCAGTCTGGCATTCAGTACCCTTGCGTGTCATGCGCGAGCCTTGCCTGCGAGGGTTGCGGGCATCGCGTGGGGCAGGCAAATTTTTTTGAGTATTCGGCACTTTTTTTGCACCAATGCGTGCAAACAATTTTTAGGTCTGCTATACTCTTTTTCTTTCGGGGCGTAGCGCAGCCTGGTAGCGCACTTGCATGGGGTGCAAGGGGTCGCGAGTTCGAATCCCGCCGTCCCGACCAGCAATACCCTAGGGGGTTAGTGATGAAAATCACTAACCCCCTTTCTCATTGGCCTGCGTGAAGGATGATTAGGGAATGCCCGGTCCGGCTGGCTGCGCCGGACTTCAATCCAATCGCCGCGGCGCAATCAGAATCTGAATCCGCTGATGTATTCGCCGCACGAGTTGTAGCTGATCTTGCCGTTGGTCTTCATGTCGTAGCGCAGCACCGTGCCGGCCTTGTCGGTGTAGAAGATCACGGCGCAGTCGGTGTACTCGGGCACGTAGGCGCTGTAGGACCCATACGTCGTGCCCATCGGGCCGTTGGTGGAATAGCCTCGGCCTTCGTAATGGCCGGGGTGGTAGCCATAGACGTAGGTATAGCTCGTGGTTTCTTCGTCCACCTTGTTCACGAAAGGCTTGGCGCCGGTCTCGGGAGGCCAGGCCGGCAGCAGTTCCTTGATGTTCTTGCCCACCTGGGCGTCGAGCTTGTTGCGCGTGGGTGAATAGACGGACAGTCCCATGCATGCGGACAGCGTCAGGGGCAACATGACGGCGGGGACAACGCGGCAGATGCGTTTCAGCATTGGGAGGCCTTGGAGGGTGCGCACAGGTGCGCGAGTATATCCAGCGGCCGCGCGCTTTGAGAAGGCAACTACACGTGCTGAGCGCATCGGAAACGATTGGTTCCAACCGTCAGAGGAACGTCAGGCGATCGCGGATATTGTCATTGGTTTTTTCGCGCGAGCAGGCTGGCGGGCCCATGCTGCCGGGCCGCCATCGGCCGGCGTCATCAGTCGATGATTTCCGCGCACGCATCCGTCGGCGCGGCGGCGACGCCGCCAACCACGGGCACGATCTTGATGACGGCGGACGTGACGCGGCAGGGCGCGGCGGCCAGGCCGCAGCCCGTACAGGACAAGCAGAGCAGGGAGATCAACAGCCGCTTCATGGGGTACACCGGCAGGGGTTCGTCGCCATGGCGGGGCCGGGGCGCAACACCGCGATTCTGCCTCGCGCCCGGACCGCCGATAGTGGGGAATTGATGGGCGAATGTAATGAGGTTTGCTCGCGGTCGATCAGGATGTAACGCGGATCGGGAAGCGCTGGCCCGCGTGCGGATCGTGTGCGGTGACGTGAGCGGCGCACGGGGGCCTGGGAACGGCAAAGCCCGCTCTGCCGGTGTCGCGGGTCATGTCGGCGGTGGGAAGACCTGACTGTAGAAGCGCATGGCGCGTTCGAGGTTGGCGGCGGTGATTTCCACGGATTGGATCAGGTTCTTGGGCGCATCGGCAAAAGGCGTCGAGGCGCCGCGTTGACGCGCGGCGATGGCTGTGGGATGGTCGCAAAGGAGGCGGCGCCCATGCCGCCGTGATGCGAGACCGCCATGCCCCACGTTCCAAAACCGAATGCCGCCGTGCGTCGCTACCGCTTTGCCTGCCAGGACATCGAGGCGCGATACGGCCACGGCAATTTCGATGATGCCGGCGACCACGTGGCCGAGGCCTTGCGTGAGGTGTCGGCGGGCGGGAACCAGTACCCGCTGGCTTTCGAGTTCGACACCGCGCATGCCAATCCGTGGTACCACACGTTCGTCGTGACGGTCACCGGCCTGCCGGATGACGTTGCGCGCTGCTTTGTCGAGCGCATGCAGGCGCTTGGCCTGCCGCCGCCGCGCTCGACCGATTGACCGGGATTCGCCCCGCGAGCTAGGATGCCGCGGCGCGTTCGCGCCTCAGTCATCCGCTATTGGAGCCTTTATGGTTACCTGCTATCTGCGCTACGTCATCGACCCCAGCCGCCTCAAGGAATTCGAAGCCTACGGCAAGATGTGGATTCCGCTGGTGGAGAAGTTCGGCGGCACGCACCATGGGTACTTTCTGCCGTCCGAGGGCGCCAACAATATCGCGCTGGCGCTGTTCACGTTTCCC
Organism: Achromobacter ruhlandii; assembly: GCF_002082135.1. Lineage (NCBI taxonomy): Bacteria > Pseudomonadati > Pseudomonadota > Betaproteobacteria > Burkholderiales > Alcaligenaceae > Achromobacter > Achromobacter ruhlandii. The sequence continues at coordinate 3,996,290 of NZ_CP017433.1, read as the reverse complement.
AGCCTGGCCGAGTACGAGCGCTATCGCCAGCAGTCGATGCAGGACGCGCAATGTCAGGCGGCGTTCAAGTACGCCGAGGACACGCGCTGCATCCTGAGCTACGAGCGCAGCTTCTTCCGCCCCGTGTTCGACTGAGCATCGCGCGGCGCTTGGCGGGCCTGATCCGACCGCGCGCCTGTTATGCCCGGATTTCTGCGGCTCTGTGTCTGTCGCGCGACGCGGGCGACGCGGATAATTTTCCGCGTCCGCCATCCCTTTGAAGGAACCCGCATGCGCTACCGCTACGTCACCGCCGATGTCTTTACCGAGCACGCCTATCAGGGCAACCCGCTGGCGGTGGTGCTGGAGGCCGAGGGTCTCGACACCGCACAGATGCAGCGCATCGCGCGCGAGTTCAATTATTCAGAGACCAGTTTCGTGCTGCCGGCGCGCGATGCCGCGCACACGGCCTGGGTGCGCATTTTCACGCCCGACCGCGAGGTGCCGTTCGCCGGCCACCCGAACGTGGGCACGGCGGTGGTGCTGGCGCGCGAGATGATCGCGGCCGGCCAGCCGGCGCCGACCCGCTTCGTGTTCGAGGAGGAGGCGGGCCTGGTGCGCATCGACCTGCGGTATGGCGATGACGGCCGCCTGCTGGGCGCCGAGCTGGCCGCGCCGCAGCCGTTGACGCGCGCCAGCCAGGTGACGGCCGAGGCCGCGGCGCGCGCCCTGAGCCTGGCGCCCGGCGATATCCTGCTGTCCGAACACGCGCCGCAAGTGGTGTCGGTGGGCCTGATCTTCCTGGTGGTGCAACTGGCCAGCCGCGATGCGCTGCGCCGCGCCCGACCGGATCCGGCGGGCTATGCCGCATTGCTGCCGCTGGACGGCGCCCGGTCCATCTACGCCTACACCACCGATTGCGGCGCCGAGACGCCGCTGGGGGCGATCGACATCCAGGCGCGCATGTTCACCGGCCGCATGACCGAGGATCCCGCTACCGGCAGCGCCACCGGCGCCGCCACGGCATTGCGGGCGGCCCTGCGCGGCAAGGGCGAGTTGCGCCTGCGGGTGGCGCAGGGCGTCGACATGGGCCGCGCCAGCCTGTTGCTGGCGCACGCCGAGGTCCGCGATGACGGCGTGTGGGCCGGCGTGGCGGGCCAGGCGGTGGTGGTGATGGAAGGCACGCTGCCGGCGCCCGCCGCGGCCTGAGCGGCCGCTTGGCGCGGCGGGCCGGGGTCGTGTATGCTGCCCGCCATGAACCGCATCCTTATCGCCCCGCCGGCCGCGCCGGCCCGGGCAGACAACCGACGAGTCACTCGACGCCTGCGTTGAGTGGCAAGCCGTGTTCGAACGCCGGATCCCCGGTGTTCCCTCCAGAAGGCCACGATACCCCTCGTGGCCTTTTTGTTTGCGCGGCATGCGCGCTTTGCTTTCCAGCCATCGAGGCGTAGCGCCCGGCCTTCGTTTTTCCTTCAAGAGGAACGAAGCATGAAGCATCCCGAACTGGCCATCCGGTCTTTTCATCCGGCGGACGAAGCCGCCATCATCCAGTTGTGGACCGATTGCGGGCTGACGCGCCCCTGGAACGATCCGCGCAAGGACGTGGCGCGCAAGCTGACCGTGCAAGCCGATCTGTTCCTGGTGGGCGAGGCGGACGGCGTCATCGTCGGCACGCTGATGGGTGGCTACGATGGCCACCGCGGCTGGGTCAATTACCTGGCGGTGTCGCCGGCGCATCAGCGCCGCGGCTATGCCTCGGCGTTGATGCGGGCGCTGGAGCGCAAGTTCCTGGAGATGGGCTGCCCCAAGATCAACCTGCTGATCCGCGCCAGTAACCTGGCGGTCAAGGACTTCTATGCCAGCCTGGGGTTCCAGCAGGACGAGGTGATCAGCCTGGGCAAGCGCCTGATTCCCGATCTGTGAGCCGGGCGGTGTCTAATGGGCGCCTTCGATTCCTTTCCGATGACGGGTTTTTCATGACGACACCAGACGAACAACTGCTGCAGGCGGCGACGGCCGGCGACGCGCCGGGCGTGGCGCAGGCGCTGGCGCTTGGCGCGGGGGTGGACACGCGCAATGCGTTCGGCGCCACGCCGCTGTTCTGCGCGGCAACCGCAGGCGCGGCCGAGGCGGCGCGCCTGCTGCTGGCGCAGGGCGCGGACACGGCCTGCCGGGCGGGGCATGGATTGACCGCGTTGCATCAGGCCGCGGGCTGGGAGCACCTGGAACTGGTGGCCTTGCTGCTGGAGGCGGGGGCACAGGTGGATGCCGCGTCCGACGACGGCGGCACGCCTTTGATGGCGGCCGCGGCGCGCGGCAATGCCGCCATCGCCGCGTTGCTGCTGGCGCATGGCGCCGAGGCCGACCGCCGCGACGACGAAGGCTGGAACGCCTGGGCCTGGGCCATCGAGAAGGGCGCGCAGGACGTGGCGGATCTGCTGGAGAAGGCGGGCGCCGAGCCGGCGTTCCCCGAGGCGTAAAGCCCGTCGCCCCGCGCGCTCAATCAACGCCGGGCGGCAGGCGCCACGCCGGCGGAAGGGCGGCGAACTGCCCCCAGGAGGTCCAGGGTCGTCCGGCCGCGTCCCGCGGTCGGGTCCACAGTCCCCACTCGGGCGGATCGGGAAAGCCATGCCAGAGCAGTTGGGTCAGCACCCAATGCTCGTCCTGCACGGTGGCATGGCAGACGGCTTCGGCCGAGCTCAGTTGATCGGCGGTCAGGCCGAACAGTCCCTCGGCCGGCAGGTCGCCGAACGGGATGCTTTGCCAGCCGACGGCCACCATCCCGCGGACATGGAAACCCTGCCGCTGGATGTCAGCGGCGGCGGCGTCCAGGTCCCAGGGGTGGGGCTCCCACATCTACATCGGCTCGGTCAGGTACACCGCTTCACGGCCGACGATGGGCATGCGGGTCGGCATGAAGATGGTGCAGTTGTCGCACGGCGAGCGGATTTCCTCGCCGGCGTTGATGGCGATGAGTTCGCCCTTGTTGAACACCTCGAAGCCCAGCAGCGGCCGCGTGAAGGTGAAGTCCTCGGACTTGACCATGTGCACCTCGAGCAGCCGGAACGGCTGCGCGGGCGCCGCGGGCGCGCTGTTGGCCGGAGCGTCGATCAGGCCCAGGTGCGCCAGGAACCGCAACGTGACGTCGGTGGCGAGCAGGGCGGCCGATTGCGCGAAGTGCTGGCCGCATTCGACCACCAGCGCGCCGCCGCTGTCCGAGGCGGGATCGCCATGACGGCCGTAGTTCAGCACGCCGGTGCCGGGGAAGCGGCCGGCCGGCATCACCAGTTGCACCGCCGGGGCGCCGACGGCGGCGGCCAGCGCGGTGTTGCGGTCCATCTCGGGGTAGACCCAGAACGGCTGCACAGGCGCCCGCGTCGAGTGGATATCGAGCACGTAGTCGGCGGCGTCCAGCACCGGGCGCAGTTCGCGCGCGCGCCGCAGTTCCGGGCTTTGCTCGTCGCCGTCCAGCCACTGCGGCGACCAGATGCGGTTGAGGTTGTGGACCAGCTGGCGGTTCTCGTACGGGTTGTCGATGTCGAACGCTTCGTAGGCCTCGATGTTGGCGAAGCTGACGGTGAGCGTGCCGATCTTCGGGCGCACGCCCGTATCGAGCAGATGGGTCGCCGCCACCATGCCGCAGATCTCGTTGCCGTGGGTCAGGGCGTTGACCAGCACGTGCGGGCCGGGCTTGCCCGATTCGAAGCGGTGCACGTAGTCGATGCCGGTGTTGCCCTGGCGGTAGGCGGAAAGGTCGCGCGGCAGGACTTCGAGCGGCGCGGTGTCGGGGGCGAAAGCGGGGTTGGACATGGGCTGGAACCTATTCCGGACGGATGCCGGCGCGGTCGATCAGGTCTTTGTACAAGGCCAGGCGCTGCGACATCATGTCGGTGAATTGTTGAGGGGTCTGCAACTCGGGCGGCAGGGCGCCACTTTTTTCCAGAGACTGCACGGTGCTTTCCTGGCGGGCGGCGGTCTGCACCGCCTCCAGCAGTTTTTGCACGATGGCGGGCGGGGTGCCGGCCGGCGCGGCCAGTCCGATCCACGACATCGAGTTGAGCACGGGATAGCCGAGTTCGGCAAAGGTGGGCACGTCGGGCAGCGACGGCAGGCGCTCGGGCGCGGCCACCGCCAGCGCGCGCATCTTGCCGGTCTGTATGTGGGGCAGGAAGGGCGCCAGGTTGTCCAGCGCGAACTGGGCCTCGTTGGCCAGCAGCGCATTCAGCAGCGGCGCGCCGCCTCGATAGGGCACGTGCACCGCGCCGACCTGCAGGGTGTGCTTGAGCAGCTCGGCATTGAGCTGGCCCATGCTGCCGACGCCAGCGGTGGCGAAGTGGACTTCGTCGGGGTGAGCCTTCAGGTAGGCGATGAATCCGGCGAAGTCCTTGACGGGCAAGGCGGCGCTGGTCACCAGCACGTTGGGCGAACGCGCCAGCTGGGAGATCGAGGTGAAGTCCTTGATCGGGTCGTAGCCCAGGTTGGGATGCATCAGCGGGTTAGCCAGGTGCGAGCTTTGCGACGAGGCCACCAGCGTGTAGCCATCGGGCTTGGCGCGCGCCACGCGCTGGCTGCCGATCGCGCCGCCGGCGCCGTCGCGGTTCTCGACCACCAGGGTGACGCCCAGGATCTTGCCCAGCACTTCGGCGTAGAGGCGGCCGGCCAGATCGACGGATCCGCCGGCGGGGAAGGGCACCACCAGGGTGATGGGACGGGACGGATAGGCGGCATCCGCGCGGGTGGGCAGGGGGAGCAAGGCGGCGGCCAGGCCCGCGATCAGCAGTTGGCGGCGGGCGGGCGACAGGGCCTCGGACGGGTGCTTCATGAAGCTCTCTTGTGGGGACGAACGGTTCGGTCTATTCTGCAAAGAACGTTGCAGAATCAAATATAGTCTGCAATGAATATTGTTGAATTTGGGGTTATCACCTAGCCGGGGCGCGCCCGGCACCTTGGAGTCCGCCCGCACCGTGAATCTGCACCAGCGCATCGCCGCCTACGACAAAAAACTCACCAAGACCGAACGGCGCCTGGTCGACGACATGCAGGCGCGTTATCCCCAGGGGCTGCTCGAATCCGCCACGGCGCTGGCGCGCAACGTGGGCACCAGCGCCTCCACCGTGGTGCGTCTGCTGGCCAAGCTGGGCTATGACAGCTATGCGCAGGCGCAGATGCAGGCGCGCGCCGAGCTGACGGCGCGGCTGGCATCGCCGGGCGAGCGCGCCGACGCGGTCGGACTCGACAATCCGTCGGCGCAGGCCTGCCTGCGCAATGCCTTGCTGCACGACCAGCACAATCTGGAAACGACCTTTGCCGCGATTGACGCGGCGGCGTTCGAGGCCGCGGTGCGCCTGCTGACGCAGCGCCGCGCGCGCGTGCATGTACTGGGATTGCGGCAGGCGGCGCCGCTGGCCAGCCACATGGCGCTGTATCTGAATCTGTGCCTGCCCGGCGTGCGTGCCATGACCTCCGCGGGCCCGCTGTTCCTGGAAGACCAGTTGTTGTGGCTGGACGAGCAGGACGTGCTGCTGGCCTTCACGTTCCGGCGTTACTCGGTGGCGGCGGCGAATGCGGTCAAGGTCTTTCGCGAGCGCGGCGGCAAGGTGGTGCTGGTGACCGACTCGGCGGCCGCGCCGGCCGCGGCGCAGGCACACCACGTGCTGCTGGCGCGCACCTCCAGCGCCTCGCCGTTCGATTCGTATGTGGCGGCTTTGTCGGTCTGCAATGCGCTGCTGGCGGCGGTGGCATTGCGCCGCAAGAAGGAACTGGCCGCAACGCTCCAGCGCGGCGAGGCCTTGTGGGACGCGCAATGGATCCATCCGCCGGCGCGTTGAGATCCGACGCCCTGTGTCGTCGCGCCGGCATGGCCGGCGCGTGTTCGCGCGCGCGTGCGCACCGGCAGCGGAAAAAGGCCCGATTTCGAGGCCTTTTCGGGCTTGTCCAGATGCGTTGGCACCCCCCCTTCTAGTACGTCATAACCCCCTGAAAACTTCGCTTTTCAAGCCCGTTTTTTATTGGCATATTTCGGTCGGGAAAAACGGATTTCAGGAGTGGAGGACATGGAAGTGTGGCCGCAGCGTCACATCGACGGCTTCGAAGTGCAGTGCGAAGTCGTCAGTCTCGACGCCGGTGTGCTGGCGATAGAAATCAGCGTGTCACGGCCTGGCGATGCGGCTTTCCGGCAGCGCTGGTCTTTGCCGCGCTTCGTGACCTTCGCCGATGTCGGCGTGGCGCGGCGGCATGCCGAACTGGTGTTGTCCGGCATCATGTCGGTCGATCCGGCGACGGGCGAGCCGCGTTATGGAATCCTGTGAAAAATGCGGCGGTCGCGATCAGGTGTCGATCCGCTTGCGGACGAGTATCGAGACGCGGATTGCCCTACCAAATGTTGCTTCGGGCGACTGGGCGAAAGGCCGCGCTGTCTTGAGCTGTCCGTGACCGCCGGGCTGGTCGGCGGGGCATGCGCGCGCTAGGTTTTGTTTCGTTTATCACATCATGTGCCTTGCGCCGGCGCTTGGGGCCGGTAGAGTAACCAACGGAAGACAACAAAAAAGGAGAGTTCCATGTTTGACACTTTTCCTGTCCTGCGCCGCGTCGGTATGGCCGCCGCGACCATTAGCGTGGCCGGCCTGCTGTTCGCCGGTTGCACCACCACCACTCCGCAATCGAACGCCTCCGCCCAGGAGCAGCGGCAGTCGATCAACAGCGCGGCCAATGCGTCGTTGGGCAAGCTGTATGAAGCCGCGCCGCAGTCCAAGGACCTGGTCGCGCGCGCCAAGGGCGTGCTGATCTTCCCGGATGTGCTGAGCGGCAGCTTCTTCATCGGCGCGCAGCATGGCAAGGGCGTGCTGCGGGTGGGCGGCGCCAACGCCGGCTACTACAGCACCACGGCCGGTTCGATCGGCTTCCAGGCCGGCGCCCAGTCCAAGGCTATGTTCGTGCTGTTCATGACGGATGAGGCCCTGAACAAGTTCCGCAACAGCAATGGCTGGACGGTGGGCGCGGATGCCACCGTGGCGGTGGTCAATATCGGCGCCAACGGCCGTATCGACACCAACACGGCGCAGCAGCCGGTGGTGGGCTTCGTGCTCAACAACGGTGGCCTGATGGCCGGCGTGTCCCTGGAAGGCACCAAGATCGCGAAGATCGATATGTAAGGACCATCGCGGCGGCCGGTCCGGCCGCCACGATGCGCACAGACAAACGCCGCGGCGCAAGCCGCGGCGTTTTGCGTTGGAGGCGGGCGCGTCAGCGCAGGATGTCGTCGCCGTGGGCGCGCACCGCGCTTTCACGTTCGATTTCGGCGGCTTCGATTTTCGGATCCAGGCCGCGCCAGCGCAGGATGCGGCCGCGGTCCTCGGCGGGCTCCCAGCCCAGGATGCCGTAGCGGGTGATTTCGGTCTCTCCGGTGTCGAATGCCACTTCGAAGTAGCCCTGACGATCGGGTAGCGTGCTGCCGGGGTACCAGTCGGTTTCAGGCATGGTGGACTCCTTGCTAAGCGATGAAGGGGCGCCGGCCTCGGTCCGAGGCCGGACGCTTTTCATTGTGGGCTTGGCGGCGGGATCCCGCAAGCGCGGCGACGGCGCGGGTGGCCATGGCACGCGACGGCGGCTAGCCTAGCGGCACGGCGGTGGTGTAGAGCACCTGTTTGAGCGCGAAGCTCGAGCGGATGCTGGCCACGCCGGGAATGCGCGTGATGTGTTCGACGATCAGGCGTTCGAGCGCGTCGACGTCGGGCACCAGCGCACGGATCAGGTAGTCGGCATCCCCGGACATCAGATAGCACTCCATGATTTCCGGCAGCACGGCGATTTCGCGTTCGAACACATCGAGCGCCGCCTTGCGCTGCTTGTCCAGCGAAATCTGGATGAACACGTTGACCTTCAGGCCGAGCTTGCGCGCATTGAGCAGCGTGACGCGACGGTCGATCAGGCCTTCGGTTTCCAGGCGGCGCACGCGCGCCAGGCAGGGCGAGGCCGATAGATTGACACGCGCCGCCAGTTCGACGTTGGTCAGGCGCGCGTCGCGCTGGAGTTCGTTGAGGATACGGATGTCGGTGGCATCCAGGTTGATGTCCGGCATAACAGACCTGTGGTTCGTGGACGGGCAGTGCATTTGTGCCGAGTATGCCCGTTTCAACGGTGAATTGAGGTGAAATGTGCTGGGGTTTACCCTATAGACTATTCCTTTCTTTGGCGAATCGGCCAAAGCGCGGAATATTCAAGCGGTAGATGTGGCAGTAATGATCAGGCAGAGCACCTTGCGCAACTTCTTGCCCCTGGCGGGGGCGGTCATGATCTGGGGCGGCAACTGGCCCGTCATGAAACTGGGGCTGGCGCACATGAGCCCGCTTTGGCTGGCGGCCAGCCGCTTCGGGTCGGCCGCGCTGATCAGCGTGTTGGTGCTGGCGTTGCTGGGCCGCCTGCGGCTGCCCACGCGCCAGGAATGGCCGTTGGTGCTGGGCGTGGCCCTGCTGCAGATGGGCGCGTTCACCGCGCTGGCGCTGTGGGCCTTGCAGTACGTTGCGCCGGGACGGGCGTCGGTGATCGCCTACGCCACCTCGATCTGGGTGATTCCACTGTCGTCGCTGGTGCTCAAGGAACGGTTGTCGGCGGCGCAGTGGCTCGCCACCGGGCTCAGCTATGCGGGCATTGGCGTGATCGTGGCGCCGGCGTTCAGCCCTTGGCAGGCGCAGGCGGCCATTGGCCTGCTGATGCTGCTGGGCGCCTCGTTCGCCTGGGCTTGCAACATCATCCAGCTGCGCGGCAGCCGCCATGTGCGGCTTGGCGCCGACATGATTCCCTGGCAGACCGCGATCGCCACCGTGCCGCTGGCGGCCTTGGCCTGGCTGCGCGACGGCGCGCCGGCATTCCTGGCCGTGCCCGATGCCTGGCCGGTGATCCTGTATACCGGCCCGCTGGCCACCGCGCTGACGTTCATCGTGGTGCTTGGCATGACGCAGAAACTGCCGCCGGTGGCGACGTCGATCGCGATGCTGTGCGTGCCGGTGATCGGCCTGGTGGTGTCGTCAGTGGTGTTCCATGAACGCATCTCGCCGGACCTCGCGCTGGGCCTGGGGCTGATCGCCCTGAGCGTGGCGGCGTCGGCGGCGGCGGCGCGCCTGAAGCGTCCCCTGGCGCTGCGGCCGTCATAGGGGCGGCGCGCTATCGCGGCGTGCTATCGTTGAGGCATTCAATTGAGAGTCACGCATGGCATTGCATCGTTTCGAAAAGGGTGAACTGGGTCACTGGCTGCGCGTCGTTGCCGATAATTCGGAACCGGGCGCCGTCCAGACCGGCGTGCCCGCGCATGTGGCCGAGGCGCTGCAAACCTTGCGATGCATCGACCCCGGCCCCGACGGCGGCTGGCGTATCACCGAGAAAGGCAAGCTGGCGCTGCGCATGGAAGAACCCGGCGCCATCCATTTGCGCTAGGCCGTTTTTCTCTCTCTCCCCGCATTCCAAGTCAGGTTTGTGACGAACTGCTCGCATTACTGCGAAATTGCGCTCGTTTCTTGCGAATGTTCTCGCCGTGTGTCATCAAGCGGCGCCACGCGCGGGCGGGCTACGGGAATCTCCTGAGACGGTTTGTTCGATTTGGCAGCGTCCGGACGTATCGCGCGCCGCGCGCCGCCGGTAAGATGAACTTGCGTGACGGAATCAGGTCTATTCATTGCGCGGGAATTCTGCACCCGCTACGTCACGCGTGGTTCACGCGTTTAGGTAACCGACTGGGAGGTAGCACATGCAGCATCGTGACCAGGAAGTACTGATCGACGTTTCCACAGCGGCCATGGATACCGGCGGATATGGCGTATTGCTGACGGTAACGGCTGAGGGCGGCACCGAGGTGGATGCCGCGTTTTCCCACTTGGGCAACTGCGCCTCCTTGGACGAGGCACGCGATCGCGCGGAAATCTTCGCGCAGAACTGGGTCGAGGAAAACATCTTCCGCTAGGCGCAGGCGCGCCTGCAGGAAGTTGAACGGCTGTACCGGTCTGTGTGCGCATGACTTTCAGAATGGCGTTCCAGAGATGGCGGCGAAAATTTCGGTTATCGTCGCTGCTCCATAACAAGCGGTCCTCATCGGACCTGCGTCGTTCCAAGATGACTGCCGCACAGACCAACTCCGCGCTGGCCGAGCAAATCAACGCTTTGCGCGAGCATTTCGACTCCGTCATCCTGCCCATGTGGATGGGGCGGGGCTTCAATGACGCGCTGGGTCTGCCATTCGAATCCCTGGATGCCGCCACCGGCGAGCCGCTGCCGGTAGTGCGTTATCGCGCCATGGCGTGCGCGCGTCAGTTGTATGTCTATGCCGAAGCGCCGGGCGCTGCCGCCGGCGCGCATGCCGACCGTCTGTTCTCCTCGCTGCGCCGCGTATTCCGCGACGAGACGCATGGCGGCTGGCGCTACAGTGTCGACCCGCAAGGGCAGCCGCTGGACACCTGCCAGGACCTGTATACCCACGCATTCATCGTGTTCGCCTGCGCCGCCTATTTCCGGCGTTCGCGCAACGCCGACGCGCGCAAGCTGTTGCTGGCCACCGCCGAGACCATCGAGTCGCGCTTTCGCGGCGCCGACGGGCTGTACCACGCGGCGTTGAGCCCGGACTGGCGCCAGCCGCTGCGCGGGCCGGCGCAGAATCCCATGATGCACTTGACCGAGGCCTACCTCGCCGCGGCGCAGGTTGCCGAACCGGCCCTGTTCGCCACGCGCCTGCGGGGCCTGGCGCAAGCCATGACCCAATCGTTCCTGAGCGCGCCGACGCAGTGCATCGCGGAATTGCCGCAAGGCACGCCCGGCAATCGCATCGAGCCGGGCCACCAGTTCGAATGGCTGTCGCTGGTGCGCGAGTCGGCCGAGGTGTTCGACGGCCTGGACCTGGCCGAATCGCTGCCGCGCGGCGTTCACTGGGCCCGGGGGCATGGGGTCGACGCGGCCGGTGTCGTGGCGGCGTTGGACGAGCGCGGCGGGGTGCTGGACGATATCCGCCGGATCTGGGCTCAGACCGAGTACCTGCGGGTATTGGCGGTGCTGGGCGAGCGGGCGGCCCTGGCAGAGGCATTGGCCGGGTTCCGCGCCCGTTTCCTGCATGCCGCGGGCTGGCACGAGTGCCTGGACGGCAGCGGCGCCGTGGTGCGCGCGGACATGCCGTCGACCTCGCCCTACCACTTGGCGACCTGCCTGGCGGCGCTCCCCGCCGTTGTTTAATTGCGCCGTTAACAATTTTTGTTTAGCCGGGGATAGCTTTTAATAGAAAAACATTGGTGAAATCCCTTACAATTTAGTAACTATGTTTGTGGGGAAGCATCAATGAGCGTTATGTGCTTGGCTTGCCAACGCATCAACCCCGGGCTTGCGGGTGTGACACCGCACGCGCACCTGGGGCATCAGGGATTCACCAACCCGACTCAGAAAGGCCGCGAGGAAAGCCGCGAGGACCACTTCCGCTGCCTGAACTGCGGCGCCAAGTGGCTGCGCGAGACTGACAAGTGGGGCGTGGATCTGGGGTTCAAGCTGGCGCCTTGAGGCGTCGGAACGACGCGGCCGAACGGCCACAAGCGCCTGTCATGATCGGGCCCCTTTTTGGGGCCCGTTTTGTTTTGTAACGTACGGATGCAAGTTCAGGCCGCGGGCAGGGCGCCAGCCTCGGGATCCTGTCTGGCGGTGTCGAGAAGCCACTGGCGGAAACAGGCCAGGGCGTAGTGGTCGCGCCGTTGCGGTGGGGCGCACAGGTGATACCCGCGGGCGATGGCGATGCGCAGATCGGGGAAGGGGGCGGCCACGCGGCCGGCCTGCAGGTCGTCCTGCACCAGGCAGCGCTGTAGCACGGCGACACCCATGTCGGCCATGACGGCGCGCACCAGGATGCTGACCTGGTCGAAGCCGCTGGCAAGCTTGAGCGGGGCGCGGCGCACGCCAGCGGCCTCGAACCAGCGGTCCCAATTGTCCTGGCCGTTGGCGTGGTACAGCAACGGCTCGCCGAGCAGGCCCGCGGGGCTGTCCCACAGGCCCGCGGCACGACGGGCGGCCAACCGGGCGGGGCTGCAGATGGCGATCATTTCGCGGCCGATCACGTAGTCGGCCTGCCAGCCGGGCCATTGGCCGGCCACGCCCGAGAGAATGCTGGCGTCGGGCGTGGCGCCCGAGAAATCCTCGTTGCGGCGGTAGGCCGCGAAATCCAGCTGGATATCAGGATGGCGCCGATGGAAGTCGGGCAGGCGCGGCACCAGCCAGGCGCTGGCCAGGGTCGGCACGCTGGACAGCGTCAGCCGCAGGCGGCGGTCGTCGGCGCGCAGTTCGGCGCTGAGCGCCTCGATGGCCTGCAGCGGCGCCAGGCCGCCTTCGTAGAGCTTGCGGCCGGTTTCGGTCAGGGTCAGCCCATGGGCGTTGCGGCGCATCAGGGGCTGGCCGAAATGGGCTTCGAGGCGGGCGATGGCACGGCTGACGGCGCCCTGGGTTACGCACAGGATCTCGGCCGCCTGCGTGAAGCTGCCCAGCCGCGCCGCCGTCATGAAGGCGTGCAGCTCGGACATGGACGGCGAATGCAGGCGCATGGCGCGGCGGGTTCCAGCAGGCCGCGAGCGCGGCCTAGCATGAACGTTGGTAATGAAGGCGTGCAATATAGTCGTTTGAAAGCGGATCGTAAAGTTCGGACACTGGCGGCCTCGCAGCAAGCCCTGCACCTTTTCCGGAGTCGCTCCATGTCCCGCCGCTTTTTCGGCTGTTCCGCGCGCATCGCGCTTGCCGGCGTCTGCGCCGCGCTGTCTTTCGCTGGTCCGGCGCACGCCGCCGACTATCCTTCCCGCCCCATCAAGCTGGTGGTGCCGTTCGCCGCGGGCGGTTCGACCGACATCGTGGCGCGCCTGGTGGCCGAGTACGCCGGCCGCGACCTGAAGCAGACCATCGTGGTCGAGAACAAGGCGGGCGCGGGCGGTTCGCTCGGCATGGAGCAGGTGGCGCGTTCGACCGCCGACGGCTACACCATCGGCATGGCGACGATGAGCACGCACGGGTCGAATCCGGCGGTCTATCGCAAGATGAACTACGACCCGCTCAAGGACTTCGAGCCGGTGGCCAACGTGCTGGCGGTGCCCAGCATTTTCGCGATCAATCCGCAGGTCCCCGCCAAGAACATGGCCGAGTTCGTCGCGCTGGCCAAGGGCCAGGCGGACAAGTACAGCTTCGCCTCGCCGGGCGTGGGCTCGCTGGGGCACGTGAACATCGAGAACTTCATGATGCTGGCCGGCATCAAGCTGCTGCACGTACCGTACCGCGGCGCGGGCCCGGCGCTCAATGACGTGATGGGCGGGCAGGTGGACGCCATCACCGACAACCTGTCCTCGACCTTGCCGCAGGTGCTGGGCGGCAAGCTGCGGCCGCTGGCGGTGCTGGGCGCCGAACGCTCGCCGCTGCTGCCGGACGTGCCGACCTACATCGAGCTGGGCTATCCCGACATGGGCACGGGCGGCTGGTTCGGCCTGGTGGCGCCGGCCGGCACGCCGCCGGCGGTGGTCGAGCGCCTGAACCAGGCCGTGCGCGCGGCGATGCAGGATCCGGAGTTCCGCAAGAAGGCCGAGGACGTCGGTGGTACGCTGATGCCGACCACGCCGCAGGAATTCAAGGTCCAGATCGAACAGGCCCTGGCGCGCTACGCCAAAGTCGCCAAGGCCGCCAACATCCAGGCTGACTGACGATGACGAACGCCGACTTCCAAGCCGTTTCCGTGCATGCCCCGACCGCGCCGGCGCTGCCGCTGGTGTGTGATTCGCCGCACAGCGGCGAGCGATATCCCGCCGATTTCGGCGCCGCGGCCAGCCTGGCGCAGCTGCGCCAGGGCGAGGACACGCACGTGGACGCCTTGTGGTCGGCGGCGCCGGCATTGGGCGCCACGCTGGTGGCGGCGCACTTTCCGCGCGTCTACATCGATCCCAACCGCACGCTGCGCGATCTGGATCCGGAGCTGCTGGCCGAGCCCTGGCCGGAGCCGCTCGACCCAGGCGAAAAGACGCGGCTGGGCAAGGGCCTGATCTGGCGCCGCATGGACAAGGCCACGCCGATCTACGACCGCAAGCTGTCGCTGGCCGAAGTGCGCCACCGCATCCTGGCGTACTACGAGCCGTACCACGCGGCGCTGGCGCAGGCCATCGAAACCGCGCAACGCGATTTCGGCGCGGTCTGGCATCTGAACCTGCACTCGATGCCCAACGATGCCTATGCGCGGCTGGGCCGCGATAGCGCGCATCCACTGGCCGATTTCGTGCTGGGCGACCGCGACGGCACCACCTGCGAGCCGGAGTTCATCGCCCTGATCGAGACCGCGCTGCGCGACCGCGGCTATACCGTGGCGCGCAACGACCCCTACAAGGGCGTGCAGTTGATCGCGCAGATCGGCCAGCCGGCGTTGAACCGGCACAGTCTGCAGGTCGAGATCCGCCGCCCGTTGTACATGGACGAGGCGACGCGCGAGCGCAATGCGGGCTTCGAATCGCTGCGCGCCGATCTGTCGCAAGTGCTGGCGCAGGTGGCGCAATACGTGCGCGCCCGCCTTCCGGCGATATCGTCGACAAAATAAACGCGCGTGCATCGTTGCGATCCCACGGCCCCGATTGATGTGAATCAATCGGGGCCGTTTCACGCGTGCTTAAGTTTCCCGGTGACGGGCCGTTGTCGCTAACAACGTGCTGCGTCGTTCACTGGCGCGGCCTATAAGGAACCGGTATGGCCGAGAAGATCATCAATGGTTTTTCCGTCGTGGCGTACGCGACGCAACCCGAGGGACGTATTCCGGCGCGCGCTTTTCTGGAAACGCGGCGTCTGCCGGTGAAGGCGGACACGGCCGCCAAGGACGCGGGCGCGCGGGAGGCCTGTGACGAAGCCGAGGCCGAGGACGAGCCCGAAAGCCTGGCCTTCGAGATTTTCATCACGCGCCGCTTTCGCGGCGCGGTCGAAGCGATGTCGGCGGCGCGCAACGCGCTGGATCGCGTCAAGTCCGTGGACGAGCACGGCGTGCCCGACCACTTGCCGGACTAGCGGCGCTTGAGTGCGGCGGTCGCCGGAGGCGCCGCCGCCCATATTGTTATCCCCACTTTGTATTTGTCGAACGCCTGAGCACGGGCCGATGATGCCGCATGGCAAGCATCGCCATTCACAGTCTGCTCAAAAGGAAGGTTGATGAATACGAACGTCCAAACGCGCGCCCATGCGGCGCGCGGCATTTCGCGACGCGCATTGCTGCGCGCGGCAACCGCGGCGGGCCTTGCGGCACCGCTGGGCATGCTGGGATCGCGGGTGCTGGCGGCCAATGGCGCGCCACGCACCTACAAGATCGCATGGAGCCAGACCGCGGTGTGCCAGTCGCCGGTTTCGGTGGCGCTGGAACGCGGCTTTTTCGACAAGTACAACCTGAAAGTCGAGCGCATCAATTTCAGCGGCTCGACCGATCAATTGCTCGAAGCCATCGCCACCGGCCACGCCGACGGCGGCATCGGCATGGCGCTGCGCTGGCTCAAGCCGCTGGAGCAGGGCTTTGACGTGAAGCTGGCGGTGGGCACGCATGGCGGCTGCATGCGCCTGCTGACCGCGGCCGATTCACCGATCAAGCGCGTGCAGGACCTGAAGGGTCGCCGCGTGGCGGTCTCGGACCAGGCCAGCCCGGTGAAGAACTTCTTCGCCATCCGGGTGGCGCAACTGGGCATCGATCCGGAGTCGGTGGACTGGCGCCAGTATCCGCAGGACCTGTTCGGCGAAGTGCTGCGCAAGGGAGAGGTCGATGCCATCGCCGGCGACGACCCGCTGATCTACACGCTGCGCGAGGACAACAAGCTGCGCGAGGTCGCCACCAACATCGAGGGCGACTATGAGAACCGTACCTGCTGCGTGCTGGGGCTGCGCGGCGATCTGGTGCGCAACGATCCCGAGTCGGCCGCCGCCATCACCCGCGCGGTGATCGACGCGCAGCGCTGGACCGCATCCAATCCCGATGAGACCGCGCGCATCTTCGCGCCCTATGTGCCGGGCAAGGTGCCGGCCGAGCGCGTGGCGGCGATCCTGCGCAGCCACAGCCATGGCCATGCGTCGACCGGCGGCGCGCTGCGCGAGGAGATCGTCGGTTACGCCAAGGACCTGAAGACAATCAAGGTGCTGAGCGCCAACCTGGACATCAACAAGTACGCGCAAGCGGTGGTGCCCAATGTCCTCGGCTGACACGCTGGCGGTTGGGGCGTTGCGCGGCGCGCCGGCCGCCGCGCAACCCTGGCGCCTGTGGAAGACCGGCGTGGCCGCCGCCGCCCTGTGGGCGGTGGTGGGCGCGGTGACGTTGCGCTGGCCCAATGTGGAGGTGGGCTTTACTTCCTGGGGCTACACGCGCGAGTTTGGCGTGGCGACGCTGGTGCTGGCGGCCGTGCTGTTGCTGGCGGCGGTGGCCGGCGGGGCGCGCCGCCGCCCGGTGCGCGCGTTGCACCGGGCCGGGCCTTGGCTGCTGGCGCTGGCCGTGGCGGTGGGCCTGTGGGAAATCGCGACGGCCAAGCTGGCGTTGCTGCCCAGCCCGTTCTTCGCGCCGCCGCAGTCGCTGATCGAGGTCTACGCTAGCGACTACAAGCGGTTGGCCGACAGCCTGGCCAATTCGCTCTGGTTGTTGGCCAATGGCTTCGGCCTGGGGGCGGCGGCGGGTTTCCTGACGGGCGTGGCGATCGGTTGGTCGCGTGGCCTCGGGTATTGGGTGCACCCGGTGCTGCGCTTCCTGGGGCCCGTGCCTTCGACGGCGCTGCTGCCCATGGCGTTTTTCTTTTTCCCGTCGAGCTGGTCGGCGGCCGTGTTCCTGATCGCGCTGGCGACCTGGTTCCCGGTGACGGTGCTGACCTGGTCGGGGGTGGCGGGCGTCAACCGCGCCTACTACGACGTGGCCCGGACGATGGGCGCGAGCGAGTGGTTCCTGGTGCTGCGGGTGGCGATACCGGCGGCGTTGCCGCAGGTGTTCGTGGGCCTGTTCATGGGCCTGGGCGCTTCGTTTTCGGTATTGGTCGCGGCAGAGATGATGGGCGTGAAGTCCGGCCTGGGCTGGTATCTATCGTGGGCGCAGGGGTGGGCCTCGTACGCCAACATGTACGGCGCGCTGATCGTGATGGCGCTGGTGTTCTCGGGACTGATCACGCTGCTGTTCGCGGGGCGCGACCGCCTGCTGGCCTGGCAGAAGGGAGTGGTGAAATGGTAGCGGCGGCACGGGAAGGCACGGCGGCATCCGCGGCGCGCGGCGCGGCGCTGGCGGTGCGCGGCGTAAACCATCGCTTCGAGCTGGACGGCGCGGCGTTGCCGGTGCTGGACGACATTGACCTGGAGGTGCGGCCGGGCGAGTTCGTTGCGCTGCTGGGTCCGAGCGGCTGTGGCAAGTCGACCCTGCTGCGGCTGGTGGCGGGGCTGGAGCCGCCGGCGCAGGGGGATCTGCTGGCCGATGACGAGCCGATAGACGGGCCATCGCCATCGCGCATCGTGGTGTTCCAGGATCCGACGCTGTATCCATGGCGCACGGTCTGGCACAACGTGGCGCTCGGCCTGCAGGCGCGGGGTCTGTTGAAGACACAGCGCGCCCGCGTCGACGACGCGCTGCAGCGCGTGGGCCTGGCGGCCTTCGGCCAGGCCTATCCGCATCAACTGTCGGGCGGCATGGCGCAGCGCGCGGCATTGGCCCGCGCGCTGGTGAACGATCCGCGCATCCTGATCCTGGACGAGCCGCTGGGCAAGCTCGATTCGCTGACGCGGATCGCGATGCAATCCGAACTGGTGGAGCTGTGGCAGCGCAGCGGCTTCACCGCCTTGCTGGTGACGCACGATGTGGAGGAGGCCTTGTTCATGGCGTCGCGCATCATCGTGCTGAGCGAGCGGCCGGCAAGGATCAAGGACGAGATCGTCAATGACCTTCCGTATCCGCGCCATCGCGGCGATCCGCGCCTGGCCGAGTTGCGGCGCCAGGCGCTGGCCCTGCTGGGACTGGATGCGACGTGGTGAGCAATGCGGCGTTGGCGCTGGCGGCCTTGGCGGCGCCGGCGGGCATGCTGGCGTGCCTGGCGGCCGCGCGCCGGCGCGGGCAGGAGATCACGGCCGGCCTGCCGCTGCCCTGGCTGGCGGCGCTGACCTTGGCGGCGGTGGGCGGCGTGCTGGCGTTGGCCTGGCAGCGGGCGCAGGGCGTGCCGGGCCTGCTCGGATCGCGGCTGGGGCATCTGGCCCTGGCCGTCGCGGCGCTGTTGTTGCTGACGGCGCTGGCGGCCGCCTGGTTGCACAGCCGCATGCCGGCGCCGGCGGCGCGCACGGCATCGCGCCGGGCTGGCGCCATGGTGCTGGGGGCGTTGGCATCGTTGGCGGCGTTGCTGGCCTTGGCGATTGCCTGGCAGCCGGAGGAGGCGCTGGCGATTGCGCACTGGCCGTTCGCCTGGCGCTATGACCCGGATCTGCCTGTCGGCACGCATACCTGGCGCCGCCTGGGATTGGCGGCGGGACTTACGGCGGTGGGCCTGGGGCTGCTGGTGGGCGCGCTGTTCGCGCGGCGCGGCAGGCTGGTGTGGCTGACGGCGGCCGCTGGCCTGCTGGCCAGCGCCAGTTGGCCAGCGCCGCGGATGCTGCTGACGGAGGCAACGGCCACCTCTTACCAGCGTTCGCCCCTGTTGTTCTCGGATCGCAATCTTTTACAGGGCGCGCAACTTTACCAGCGCCACTGCGCGGGCTGCCATGGCGAGCGGGCGGATGGGCGCGGGCCGCTCGCGGCCGGGTTGCCGGCCTGGCCCAGCGTGTTGGGGCCGGCCTTGTTCGACAACCGCCTGGAAGGGGAATTGCATTGGCGCCTGGCGCGGGATGACGCCCGCCATGGCAGTGGCGCATATGGCGGCGACGCCCGTAACGGAGAGGGGGTCTCCAACAACGCGCCAGCGGGCGGCAGGCAGTCCGGCGGCCGCGCGGCAGGCGCGCCGCCCGTTTCCGGTTCGTCCGAAACATTGACGGCCGACGATAGCTGGCGGGTGCTGGACTACCTGCGCGTGCACGCCTATGGGGTCGGCGGTGGCGCGGGCATGCCGGCCATTCCCGCGCCGGTGGTGGCGCTGACCTGCCGCGATGGACGCGCGGCCACGCTGTCCGGCCTGCGCGGCCTGCCCTTGCGGGTGGTGGCGGCCGCGCCAGGCGCGCCCCGGGAGCCGCAGGATCCGCGCCTCTTGACCGTGGCGCTGACGCGCGGCGGTCCGCCTCCGGAGGATGCCGATTGCGTGGCGCCGGACGATACCGCCTGGCGTGCCTACGCGCTGGCCGCGGGCCTGCCGCCGCAGGCGCTGGCGGGCGCGCAGTTCATGGTGGATCGCCGTGGCTGGCTGCGGGCCCGGCGCCTGCCGGGCGCGGCGCCCGCCTGGACCAGCGCGGACAACGTCTGCGGTCCCGGCGGTCGCATGGAGAACACGTCGGCCCAGGGACTGGGGGCGCTGTTGCTGGCGATGGATCGTGCCCCCATTGACATCCCGGATACGCGGCGCGGGCCATGAAGCGTTGGCGCGCGGCGTGGCGGCCGGGCCTTTTTTTTCCACTTTTTCACGCAAGCGAGGCAGGCAAATGAGTACCTTGAACGAATACCTGGGCCAGAAGCGCGAGGCGGTGCTGGCGCGCAATGCGCGCGATCCGCGTACCGTGGCACCGGTGAAGCTGCGCGCGCATGTCAGCGCGGAGGGCCGCAGCGGGGTGCGTCGCATCCGCATCCGCGACCACCAGGTGGTGAGCGACAGCCCGGCGGATTTCGCCGGCTACGACCTGGGACCGAGTTCGCCGGAACTGCTGCTGGGGTCGCTGGGCAGCTGCCTGACGCACATCTTCCTGATCAAGGCGGCAGAGCTGGAACTGCCGCTGGACGCGCTGGAGGTGGAGATCGAAGGCGACCTGGATCCGCGCGGCGGCAAACCGGGTTACGAGAAGGTGCCGTTCTTTCCGCACAATATCCGCTACACCGCGCACATCGTGTCGCCGGCCGACGAGGGGGCGGTACGTGCCGTGCATGAGGCGGTGGAGCAGTGGTGCCCGATCCTGAACCTGCTCAAGCAGCCGCAGCCGCTGGAAGGCAGCGTGCGGCACACGCGGCCGGCAGCGTGAACCATCGACGCGCTCGCCGGCACGGTCGGGGGGAGGCTCAGGTCAGCGAACTGCGCATCAGGATCTCGGTCAGCGCCCGGGTCGGCTTGTTGGGGGCGGGCGCCGAGATGACGATGAACTCCACCTGCGGCAGCGCCGGCAGGGCCAGGGCGCCGGCCGGCGCCGCCAGGCCGGCGGTGGACAGGTGCGAGGGCTGCACGGTGATGCCCAGGCCGGCGCGGGCGGCCGCCTGGCAGCCGGCATAGCTGGTGCTGGTACAGACGATCTGCCAGCCGCGGCCGGCGCGGGCCAGCGCATCCAGCGCCAGGCCGCGGGTGACGCTGGGCTCGCGCAGCAGGATCAGCGGCAGCGGCGCCTCGGGCGCCAGGCGCAGGCCTTCGCGGGCGCGCCACAGCAACGCTTCCTTGTGCAGGGTCTGGCCGCGGCGGTCGCCGCGGCGGCGCTTGCCGATCATCACGTCCAGGCCGTTGTCGTCCAGCAGTCGGTACAGATCGCTGGTGACGCCGATGGTGATGTCCAGCTCCACTTCGGGATGCGCCTGTCGGAACGCGGCCAGCACGTCGGGCAGCGGCCCCATCGCCAGGTCGTCGGAGGTGCCGAGCCGCACGCGGCCGCGCAAACGCGGGGCGTCGAACAGGCGCTCGGCGCGCTCGTGCGCATCGAGGATGATCTCGGCATGCACCAAGAGGCTGCGGCCGTCGCTGGTCAGGGCCAGCGAATGGGTGTCGCGCAGGAACAGGCGGCGGTCCAGCGCCAGCTCCAGCTGGCGGATGTGTTCGCTGACCGTGGGCTGGGTCAGGCCGAGGCGGCGCGCCGCCTCGCTGAAGCTGGGCGCGCCCGCGGCGGTGGCGAAGGTCTTGAGCCAGAGCGGATTGAGCATGGCGGCCTGCCTATAGGAAATTCCGATAGCAGTTACAGTAACCAGTGGCCTTCACGATAGCAAGCAGCGCGCCTATAGTTTCCGCAACCTTCCCGGAAACCTCCCGCCATGCGCCGCTTCCTGCCTGACCCGTTCACCCTCATCCTGATCGCCACCGTGGCGTTCGCCAGCTTTTTCCCCGCGGTGGGCAAGGGCGCGTCCTTCATGATGGTGGCCAGCAACGTGGCGATTTCGCTGCTGTTCTTCCTGCACGGCGCGCGCCTGTCGACGGACGCGATCGTGGCCGGGGTCAAGGACGTGCGGCTGCATGCGCTGATCCTCGGCTGCACCTTCATCCTGTTTCCGGCGCTGGGGCTGGCGCTGCGGGCCGTGTTTCCCGGGCTGCTGACGCCGTCGCTGTGGCTGGGCGTCATCTTCGTGTGCACGCTGTCCTCCACGGTGCAGTCGTCGATCGCCTTCACCTCGATGGCGCGCGGCAACGTGCCGGGCGCCATTTGCGCGGCCACTGCATCCAACCTGCTGGGCACGGTGCTGACGCCGCTGCTGGTGGCGGTGCTGCTGCATCGCCAGGGCGGCGGTCACGGCCTGGCCGATGCCGGCCGCATCCTGCTGCAGCTGCTGCTGCCGTTCGCGGTGGGCAGCCTGCTGCGGCCGTGGATCGGCGCCTGGGCGCAGCGCAACAGCCGCGTCCTGTCGAAAGTGGACCGCAGTTCGATCCTGCTGGCGGTCTATACCGCGTTCAGCGAAGCGGTGGCGCAGGGCATCTGGCACGCGTTCCCGGCGATCGACCTGGCGACCATGGTGCTGGTCAATGCGTTGCTGCTGGGGGCGGTGCTGCTGATCACGACCTGGGGCAGCCGCAAGCTGGGACTGTCCAAGGAGAACGAGATCACGCTGGTGTTCTGCGGCTCGAAGAAGTCGCTGGCGTCCGGCATTCCGCTGGCGACGGTGCTGTTCGGCACCTCGCAGATGGGCATTGTGGTGCTGCCGCTGATGATCTTCCACCAGATGCAGCTGATGGTTTGCGCGGTGCTGGCGCGCCGCTACGCCGATCGCGCCGAACCGGCGCAGGCGGCCGAACCGGCCCGCGCCTGACGCCGCGCCGGCCCGCGCCTGACGGGTCAGCCGCCGCTGGCCAGCGGCTGGATCTTGCCGCTGGGCTGCCAGTAGACGGCGCCGTCGCGCTCCTGCACCGTCAGCACCGTGAGGCGACCGTTCTTACAGGGGCCGCCCACGCACAGGCCGGTGTCGGGCTGGTAGGTGGCGCCGTGGCGGGCGCACATGATCAGGTCGCCGGCGCGCGTGAAGAAACTGCCTTCCCAATCGAGTTCGACGCCCACGTGGGCGCAGCGATTCAGATAGCCATGGACCCGGTCCTGGTAACGCACGAAGAACGCCGTGGTCTGCCCCGCGCTGTCGGAGACCGGCACTTTGACGCCCAGTCCGCCATTGACCAGGTCGGTGGCGGCGCAGACGCGGACTTCGGGAGCGATACGGGAATCCTGCATGGAAGGCCTTGGAATCAAAGGGTGCGATCTTGGGTCAGGGGGCGGGGCTTGTCAATCGGCCGGCGCGGCGGTGTTTTCCTGCTGCCGCGCCCACATCGCGGCATACAGGCCGCCCGCGGCCAGCAAGTACGTGTGGCGGCCGCGTTCGGCGATGCGGCCATCCTCCAGCACGATGATCTCGTCGGCGTCGGCCACGGTGGACAGGCGGTGGGCGATGATGAGCGTGCTGCGGCCGCGGCTGACTTCGCGCAGGTTGGCCTGGATGTCGCGCTCGGTGCGGGTGTCGAGCGCGCTGGTGGCTTCGTCGAACAGGAAGATGGCCGGGTCCTTGAGCAGGGTGCGGGCGATGGCGACGCGCTGCTTTTCGCCGCCGGACAGCTTGAGGCCACGTTCGCCCACCATGGTCTGGTAGCCGTCGGGCATGGCCATGATCAGGTCGTGGATGTGCGCCAGCCGGGCGGCGTGCTCGATCTCGGCGTCGGTGGCGCCGGGACGGCCGTAGCCGATGTTGTAGCGGATGGTGTCGTTGAACAGCACGGTGTCCTGGGGCACCACGCCGATGGCGGCGCGCAGGCTGGCCTGGGTGACGTCGCGGATGTCCTGGCCATCAACCAGGATGGCGCCGGCGTCGGCGTCGTAGAAGCGGAACAGCAGCCGCGCGATGGTGGACTTGCCCGCGCCCGAGGTGCCGACCACGGCCACGGTCTTGCCGGCCGGCAGCGTGAAGCTCACGCCCTTGAGGATGGGCCGGCGTTCGTCGTAGCCAAAGCGCACGTCGCGGAATTCGACCGCGCCGCCTTCCACGCGCAGCGGCTGCGCGCCGGGGCGGTCCGCCACTTCGCGGTCCTGTCCCAGCAGTTCGAACATGCGTTCCATGTCGATCATGGCCTGCTTGATCTCGCGGTAGATGAAGCCGAAGAAGCTGAGCGGCGAGTACAACTGCAGCAGGTAGGTGTTGACCAGCACGAAGTCGCCCAGGGTGTAGCGGCCCGCGGCGATGCCGCGCGCGGCCATCCACATCACCAGCGTGAGGCCGGCGGAGATGATGATGGCCTGGCCGACGTTCAGGATCGACAGGCTGACCTGGCTGCGCACCGCGGCGCGCTCGTAGCGGGTGAGCGAGGCGTCGTAGCGGCGCGCTTCGTGTTCCTCGTTGCCGAAGTACTTGACCGTTTCGTAGTTCAGCAGGCTCTCGATGGCCTTGGTGTTGGCCTCGGAGTCGGTTTCGTTCATGAGCCGGCGGAACTTGGCGCGCCATTCGGTGACGGCCAGCGTGTAGGCCATGTACAGGATCACCGTGGCGCCGGTGGCCAGCGCCAGCCAGGCGTCGAACATGCGCCACAGCACGATGCAGACCAGGCCGATCTCGAAGAAGGTCGGCAGGATGTTGAACAGCAGGAACGACAGCAGCGTCTGGATGCCCTTGGTGCCGCGCTCGATGGCGCGGGTCAGGCCGCCGGTCTGGCGTGTCAGGTGGAAACGCAGCGCCAGGCCGTGCAGGTGCCGGAAGATGCGCAGGCCGACCGAACGGATGGCGTGCTGGCCGACGCGGGCGAAGAGGGCGTCGCGCAGTTCCGAGAACAGCAGGGACAGGACCCGCGCGCCGCCATAGGCCAGGATCAGGCCCAGCGGCACCGTCACCGCGCCCGGCGCGCCTTCGCCCAGGGCGTCGATGGCGTGCTTGTACAGCACCGGCACGTACACGGTGGCCGCCTTGGCGGCGAACAGGCAAAGCAGGGCGGCCACCACGCGCGCCTTGAGGCCTGCCTGGCCGGGCGGCCAGAGGTACGGAAACAGGGTGCGCAGGGTGGCGAAGCCACCGCGGCCGGGCGTGCGGGGATCAGGTGCGGTCATGGGAGGCAAGAGCGGCTCAGGCAGGGGGCGGGCCAGGGTTCCATGGGGGGGTGACGAGCCCCGAAAAGGCCCATTATCCGGCACCAGCGCTATGATCTGGTTGAAAACCCCTGGGATGGACGTATCACTCCCGGGGGTTTTCCATCCGGTTTTCGCATTGTTTTTTTCCATACGGGCGCAGCAGGGCGGGCCCGTCATCAACAGTAGGCCAGGGGTACGCCCGGCAACATCCCTGGCTGCGCGACCTGGCGCGATTTCGCCGCGCGAGCGTCGCGTCGCAAGCTTCGGAGGGTCTTATGGCGAAGGTACCCACAGTGAAACTGAACGACGGCGGCAAGATTCCGCAATTGGGCCTGGGCGTGTGGCAGGTGCCCGATGACCAGGCCGCGGCCAGCGTCAAGGAAGCGCTGGCGGCCGGCTACCGTTCGGTGGACACCGCCGCGATCTACGGCAACGAATCCGGCGTGGGCGCCGGGCTGCGCGCGGCGGGCGTGGCGCGCAAGGATCTGTTCATCACCACCAAGCTGTGGAACGACAGGCACGGGTTCGATGCCGCTCACCAGGCGATGGATGAAAGCCTGGAAAAGCTCGGCCTGGCCTACGTGGACCTGTATCTGATCCACTGGCCGGTAGCGGGCAGCGACAAGTTCGTGGACGCCTGGCGCGCCATGATCGAGATGAAGGAAGATGGCCGCGCCCGTTCGATCGGCGTGTCCAATTTCACCCAGGCCAACCTGGAACGGCTGATCGATGCCACCGGCGTCACGCCGGCGGTCAACCAGATCGAACTGCATCCGGGCTTCGCGCAGCGCGAGTTGCGCGCCTTTCACGACAGGCATGGCATCGCCACCGAGTCCTGGAGTCCGCTGGCGCAAGGCAAGATCACCCAGGACAAGACCATCCTGGAGCTGGCGCGCAAGCATGGCAAGTCGCCGGCGCAAGTGACGCTGCGCTGGCATCTGCAGCACGGCCTGATCGTGATCCCCAAGTCGGTGACGCCGGCGCGCATCCGCGAGAACATCGACGTGTTCGATTTCGAGCTGTCGGGCGCGGAGATGGCGGCGATCGACGCCATCAAGGAAGGGCCCCGCCTGGGACCCGATCCGGAGAAGTTCGGCAAGTAGGACGGACGCGGGCGGCGGGCGCCGCCGGCGTGCCTGGGGCTTGCGCGAGGCGGATTCCCGTATCGACCGGCCCTACGCCTCGGGTTGCCTGGGCGGGAAGAACCAGTAGCGCACGATGACCACCAGCAGAATGGTCAGCGCCGTCCACGAGGCCCAGTGCCAGGCGCCGGTGCCCAGCAGCGCCGCCAGCAGGCCGAAGATGCTGAGCATACCCAGGAGGATCGGCACGCCCCAGACGAACAGGAAGCCGCGCGGGGATTTCTTGCTCATGCGGGACTCCGTTGCGGGGTAGCGGCGGCCTGGTGCTTGCGCACCAGTTCGGCGATGCGCGCTTCGGTGGCGCGGCGCCGCGCCAGCCACAGGTAGAGGCCGCTGACCAGCACCACGATAGTGATCAGATCGAGCACGGCCCAGATGATCTTCAGGGGCAGGCCGCCGTAGTCGCCGAAGTGCAGCGGACGCGACAATTCCAGCGCGGTCAGGTACCAGGGCATTTTCGCGATGGTGGTCAGCTCGCCGCTGCGGCCGTCGATCAGCACGGGCGTGTTCATCTTGGAGGTCAGGGGCGTGGCGCCGCGCATCCAGGTGATGTAGTGGTGCGGACTGCCGAAGGCGTTGCCGGGGAAGGCGATGAACGACACTTCGTTGCCGGGCAGGGCCTTGCGCGCGGTGTCCGCGGCGCTCTGGGCCGACGACAGTTCGGCCGGCACGCCCTGGCCCTTGTAGGGTTCGAGGATGCGCACCAGTTCGGTGGATTGCCACAGGCGGAACAGCGGCGTGGACAGTTCGTTGATGACGCCGGTCAGGCCCACCACGAAGGCCCACACCAGCGTCACGATGCCGAGCAGGTTGTGCAGGTCGAGCCATTTGAGGCGGGTGGAGCGGCCGGCGCGCACGGTGCCGAATTCCAGCTTCTTCATGAAGGGGCCGTACAGCACCACGCCGGAAACGATGGCGATGCAGAACAGCAGACCCATGAAGCCCAGGAACAGCTCGCCCGGCAGGCTGGCGAACAGGTCGACGTGCAGGGACAGCATGATGCCCATGAAGGTGAAGCGGTCCTGGGTGTAGAGCGGGCCGTCGAGCAGCACGTCGCCGGTGCGGCCGTCCATGCGCACCGCGTGGCCGGAGACCTGGCCGTCGCCAGGCTTCTTGGCCATGCCGACGTAGACCTGGGGCTCGTCGGGATCGAAGAACAGGTAGTCGACCACTTCGCCCGGATACATGGACTTGGCGCGCTCGACCAGGGTGTCCAGATTGGCCGGCGGGGTCGAGGCGGGCACGTCCGACAAGGGCTTGGCATCGTCGAGCCAGTGCTCGATTTCGTGGTGGAACACCAGCGGCAGGCCGGTCAGGCAGATGATGAGCAGGAAGATCGTACAGACCAGACTGGTCCACTTGTGGACCAGGTACCAGGTTTTGATGGTGGAGGCGGCGGTCATGGCGACGGCGGGGCGGCTGGCGCGGCCCCCTTCAGGATGGATTTTGGGAAAGACGGAACATTATCACGAATAATAGCTATTCTCGTAACGCAATTTTGCGAATGCGCGTGTGAAAGCCAGGTGTAATCGGGGACGTATAAAAGCGGGTTAAAAAGAAACATGGGCCCGATTGGGCGGGCTGGATCATCATGCAGCAACGTTTTCTGAAAGTGCCGCGCAACGAGCTGGGCCGTGATTTCGCGGTGGGCGACGTGCACGGTTGTTTTACCCGCCTGCAGGACAGCCTGGGGCGGATGGGGTTCGACGCCAGCCGCGACCGGCTGTTTTCCGTGGGCGACCTGGTCGACCGGGGGCCGGAGAGCGAGGCCGCGCTGGAGTGGCTGGCGCAGCCCTGGTTCTACGCGGTGCAGGGCAACCACGAGGACTATGCCGTGCGCCATGTGCGCACCGGGCAGGTGGACGTGGTGAACTGGCGCGGCTACGGCGGCGGCTGGTTCCTGGACCTGCCGGCCGACCGCCAGCAGGTCTATGCCGAAGCCTTCGACCAGTTGCCGATCGCGATCGAGGTGGAAACCGCGGCGGGCGCGGTCGGGTTGCTGCACGCCGACTGTCCGGTGCTGTTCTGGCCGCGCCTGGAATCGGCGCTGCAGGATCGCTACAAGCGCACCAGCGCCACCTGCCAGTGGTCACGCGAGCGGCTGCGGCAACTGGACCGCACCGGCGTGCTCGGGGTGCGCGCGGTGGTGGCGGGCCACACGCCGGTGGCCGCGCCGCTGGCGCTGGGCAACGTCTATCACATCGATACCGAGGGCTGGAAGGACGGCTACTTCACCTTCCTCGACCTGGCAACGCTGCGGGCCTGGCCGCGCGCGGTGGTGACCGAGCCGGATACGGAAGCGGTCCGCTGACGCGGGCCGCGCGCCCTCGATCCGGCCGCGCCTACCAGCGGTAGGTCGCGGTTGCCAGCACCGTGCGCTGATCGCCATAGCGGCAGGCGCCGGCGCTGCAATTGCTGAGATAGGTCTTGTTGCCCAGGTTGCGCACGTTCAGCGCCAGGTTCCAGCCCTGTACCTGGTAGCCGATCATCGCGTCGAACAGCGTGTAGCCCGGCAGCTTCTCCGCGGCCGACTCCTGGTAGCCCCAGTTCGGTCCGGTGTAGCGCGCGCCCAGGCCGATCTTGATGCCGGATGCGAAGCGGTAGTCGGTCCACAGCGCGATCTGGTTGCGCGACACCGCCTGCATCTGCTTGCCGACTTCGCTGGGCGTGCTGCTGGCCGTGACCTCGGCCTTGGGCGTGTACGTGTAGGCGGCCACCACGTTCATCTGCGGCAGCGGCCGGAACGCGGCTTCCAGCTCCAGGCCGCGCACCTGCACCTCGCCGGTCTGCTTGGGCAGGAACTCGGGCGTATAGGTGATGTAGTTGTGGCGCCGCAGGTCGAACACCGCCGCGCTGTAGCGGCTGCGCCCGCCGGGCGGCTCGTAACGGATGCCGAGTTCGTACTGGCGCCCGGTTTCCGGCCGCATCGGGCTGTTGGTCACCGGGTCGATGGTGGCGGTGGGCGAGAACGATTCGGCGTAGCTGAAGTACGGCGCGATGCCGCTCGGATGCAGGTAGACCAGGCCGGCGCGCTTGCTGAAATGGTGCTCGGAGATCTTGGTGCGGGAGCCGTCGATGTTGCTGTCCACGTCCGCGCTGGCCTTGTCGTAGCGGCCGCCGAGCGTGGCCACCCAGTTGCCCCATTTGATCTGGTCCTGCAGGTAGAAGCCGGTCTGGGCCAGCCGGGTGGTGGCGTCGAACCAGGGCGCGGCGGTCTCGACCGGGCTGCCGTAGGACGGCGAATAGCCGTCGATGGGCGCGACCACGCCGTCGTTGTAGGTGCGCTGGTAATTGCGCGAGTGCTGGTAGTCCAGTCCGAACAGGAAGGTGTGGGTCCAGTCGCCCAGGGCGACCTTGGCCTGCGCCTGGTTGTCGATGGTGAAGAGCCGCGCGTTTTCCTGGCTGCCGAACGGGAACCGTTCCAGCAGGCGGAAGTTGGCGGGGTCGTCCGGGTTGGCGGGATTGACCGTGGCGAAGCCGCCGCGCACGTAGACCTGGCGGTAATCGACGCTGGTGTAGCCGTAGCGCGTGTTCTGGCGCACGGTCCAGGTGTCGTTCAGGCGGTGTTCCAGCAGATAGCCGACCATCCACTGTTCCTGGTTGAAGCGGTCGAAGCCCGGTTCGCCTACATAGGTATTGCGCGAGAATTTCCCGTTCGGATTGGGCAGCTGCGTGCCGATCTCGGGAAAGCTGCCGTAGGAACTGCCGTCGCGCACCCGCAGATAGTGCGACAGCAGGGTCAGGGTGGTGTCGCTCGACGGCTTGAGGGTCAGCGCCGGCGCGATGAAGAACCGGTCGTTGGGCAGGCCGCTGGCGGGCAGCTCGGCGTCGCGCGCCAGGCCCGTGATGCGGTAGAGCACCTTGCCGTTGTCATCCAGCGGGCCCGAGAAGTCGCCGGCCACCTGGCGCCGCGAATGGTCGCCGACCTGCGCTTCCAGTTCGTGCAGGGGTTCGTCGGTGGGGCGCTTGCTGACGACGTTGATCATGCCGCCCGCGCCGTTCTGGCCGTACAGCACCGAGGTCGGGCCGCGCAGCACCTCGATGCGCTCGGCGCCGTAGACCTCGGTCTGCCAGACCGCCCAGCTGTTGTTGTTGCGCAGCTGCAGGCCGTCCAGGTAGTAGCCCGGCGTCTGCGCGTCGAAGCCGCGGATGATGGTCCAGTCAAAGCGCGTGTCGGCGCCCCAGGGCAGGGTGTTGATGCCCGGGGTGTAGGCCAGGCTTTCCTTCAGGCGCGAGGCGCCGGTTTCGCGGATGAAATCGGCGGTGACGACGGAGATCGACTGGGGCGTTTCGAGAATGCTGCTGTCGGTCTTGGTGCCGGTGGCGCTGCGGCTGGCCACATAGCCGTCCACCGGGCTCCAGGCCGTTTCGGGGCGGCCGGTGACGGTGACGGCCGGCAGCGTGGCGGGGCTGTCGGCGGTGGGCGCCGGACGCAGCGTATAGGCGCCGTTGGCGCCGCGCGCGACGCGCAGGCCCTGGCCCTGCAGCAGGGTGGCGAAGCCGTCCTGCACGGAATAGGCGCCGTTCAGGCCGGGGCTGGTCTTGCCGCGGGTCAGGGCGCCGTCGGCCGACAGCTCGATCCCCGCCTCGCTGGCGTAGCGGGTCAGGGTCTGGTCCAGCGGACCGGATGGGATCTGGTAGGTGCGCACCGGTGTCTGCGCCCCGGCGGGCGCAGGCGCTACCTGGGCTGGCGCCGGCGAGGTGGCCAGGAGGGCGCCGCCCAGCGCCAGGCAGAGCGCGGCGCGGCGCGGGAGCAGGCGGGGGGCGGTGGGCCGCGCGGAGAGGGGCGCGGTGATGCGGAACGGAGAGGAAAGGTGGCGGCTCGCCATCGGGTCGATCCCAGAAAGTACGGAAGAAAGTGTTGCGACTGCTATGTCTTCCGGACGAGCGGGCGATTTCCTCAATGCCGCGCCAACAAAAATTGCAACAGGGGCCAGGGTTTGCGCGGGGCGCTTCTGGCGGTCGATGCGCCCTAGCGTGCTGCCCGGGGGCCGACGGTGACCCAATAGCGGCTGAGCGTGTGGATGTCGACTGGCACGCCCAGCGTCAGGTTGTGCAGGGCGCGGTCGGTGTCGCGCAGGGGGAAGACCCCGGTGACGCGGAGCTCGGCGACGGCCGGGTCGCAGCGCAGGAAGCCGCTGCGGTAGCGGGCCAGCCGCGCGGTGAAGTCCGCCAGCCGCATGTCCTCGGCCAGCAGCACGCCGCGCGTCCAGGCGGCGTCGGCCTCGCGCGCCGCGGCGGGCGGCTCGGCGCGCTGCGGGTCGAAGCGCGTGCGCTCGCCCTCATGCACCCGCAGGACCGCCTGGGTGGCCGCGCCGGGATAGACGTCGACCGCGCCCTGGTAGACCGCCAGGTGCGCCTGCGGGCCGGCGTCGCGCAGGGTGAAGCGGGTGCCCAGCGCCTGCACCATGCCCTGCCGGCTCTGCACGCGCAACGGCCTGCCCTGGGCATCGACAGCGGTCGACACCAGGATTTCCCCGGCCAGCAGCAGGATGCGGCGCTCGTGGCGGTCGAAGCGCACGTCGATGGCCGAGCCGCTGTCGAGCACGACGCGGGAGCCATCGGCCAGGGTGATGTCGCGGATCTCGCCGACGGCGCTGCGGTGGTCGGCGGTCAGCATGCCCCAGCGCCCGCTTTCGCGCCAGAGCAGGGTGGCCCCGGCGGTGGCGGCCGCCGCGATGCCCAGTGTCCGCAGCGCTTTGCGGCGCGCGGCATAGGCCTGCGGACGGGCGTCGAGCAGCACCGTGCGGGAGGCCGGCTCGGAGACCCCGGCCAGCTTGGCGTCCATGACCTGCAGGCGGCGCCAGGCGCGCAGGTGATCGGGATGGGCGGCCAGCCAGGCGTCACAGGCCGCGCGATCGGCCGCGCTCGCCTCGCCCGACCACAGCCGCGCCATCCAGGCCGAGGCGCGGCGCACGACCGCGGGATCGATCGCCGGCCCCTGGCCGGCGGCCGCGTCAGTGCGCGCCATCGTAGAGGGCCTGGTAGCACGCCAGCAGCGCCGCCGCGACGTACTTCTCGACCGAGGAGACGGACACGTGCAGCCGTTCGGCGATCTCGCGGTAGCTCAGGCCGTCGAGCTTGCACAGCAGCAGCGCCATGCGGGCCTTGGGCGGCAGCTTGTGCAGGATGGTGTCGACTTCGATCAGGGCCTCGACCGCCAGGGCGCGGACTTCCTCGGACGGCGCCAGCGCCACCGGCAGCGCGGCGATGGCCTCGAGGTAGGCGGCTTCGATGCCGCGGCGGCGATACAGGTCGATCAGCAGGCCGTTGGCGATCTGGGTCAGGTGGCGGCGGGACTGGTCCGGCTGCGGCGTGGCGCCGGAGGCCAGGATGCGGACGTAGGTGTCGTGCGCCAGGTCGGCGGCGTCGAAGGCGTTGCCCAGCCGCTTGCGCAACCAGCCGCGCAGCCAGCCGTGGTGGTCACCGTAAAGCACTTCGATGGGCTGGGGGGAGGTCCCGGTCGCGGACATGATGGACTGGCGTGGCGTTGGCGCGGCGCATCCCATGATCCGGAATGCGAATTATTCCGGATCATAGTTGATCCGCGCGCGCGCCGGCAAGCCGGTCTTTCCCGGGCGGATCGGGGGGGTTAGAGCGGCCGCGCGGCCAGCGGCCCGGTGCCGTTGGCGGCGCTGGCGCCGGCCGGGATGTCGGCGTCGACGCGCGGCACCGGGATCGGCGGGATCGGGGTGTTGCCGCCGCCGCCGCCCGGGTTGCCCCCGGAAGCGCCACCCAAGGCGCCGCCCAGCGTGCCGCTGCCCGCGGCCGGGATCGGAATCGGCTGCGCCACCGGCGCCTGCTGGCCCGGCGCCGGCTGTGCGGGCTGCTGCTGCACGGGCGTCTGCTGCGGCGCGCCCGCCTGGGGCTGAGTCGCTGGCGGCAGCGTCGCGCCCGGCGCGGGCAGGGGCCGCACCGAGTTGTCGACGCCGTCGGTGGAGCGGTTGTTGTTGAGGAAGTCGGTCAGCGGGTCGCCGCTGGACAGGTCGAGCGAGGCCACCGCCTGGCCCGGCGGGAATTCGTTGAAATAGTATTCGCCGTTGTCCACCAGCAGGCCGTCGGGACGCGGCGCCGGCTTGGCCTCGGGCACGCCCTTGAGCGCCGGCTGCATGTAGTCGAGCCAGGTGGTCAGGGCCAGGCCGCTGCCGAATTCGTTGGTGCCCAGCGACTTGGGCTGGTCAAAGCCCATCCAGACCGTGGTGGCCAGGGTGGGGGTGAAGCCGGAGAACCAGACGTCGACCGCTTCGTTGGTGGTGCCGGTCTTGCCGCCGATGTCGTTGCGCTTGAGCACCTGGTGCGCGCGCGCCGCGGTGCCGCTGGTGGTGACGCCGCGCAGGATGTCATCCATGACCCAGGCGGTGCGCGGGTCGATGGCGCGCGCGGCGGCGTCGCCCGCCACCACCGGCTGCGCCTGCATCAGCACGTTGCCCGAGCGGTCGGTGACCTTGTCGATCAGGTAGGGCGTGACGCGGTAGCCGCCGTTGGCGAACACGCTGTAGCCGTTGACCACCTGCAGCGGCGTGGCGCCGCCGGCGCCCAGGCCCAGCGGCAGCACCGCCGGCCAGCGCGCCTTGTCGAAGCCGAAACGGGTCAGGTAGTCCTGCGCGTACTGCGGGCCGATGGCCTGCAGGATGCGGATGGTGACCATGTTCTTGGACTTGTACAGGCCCTGCCGCAGCGTCAGCATCGGCTCGTAGCGGTTGCCGTCGTTCTTGGGCTGCCAGTCCTTCGAGCCGGTCTGCGCGGCGGTCAGCATGAAGGGCTGGTCGGAGATCTGCGTGGCGGGCGTCAGGCCGCGCTCCAGGGCGGCGGCGTAGACGAACGGCTTGATGTTCGAGCCCGGCTGGCGCCAGGCCTGCGTGACGCGGTTGAAGGTGCCGCGGTTGTAGTCGAAGCCGCCGATCATGGCGCGGATGGCGCCGTCCTGCGGCACCATCGACACCAGCGCCGCCTGCAGCGCCGGCATGTTGATGATTTCCCAGCCGTCGCCGTTCTTGTGGATGTAGACCACCGAGCCGCGCTGGATGCGCTGGCTGTCGCTGGCCTTGGGGTTGAGGGCGCGCGCCACCACGGCCAGCGCCTTCTTGTCGGAGATGGTGATGATGTCGCGCGCGCTGCGCGCCACGGTCACTTCCTGCGGGCTGGCGGCCAGCACCACGGCGGTGAGCAGATCTTCGCTGTCGGGCGTCTTGTCCTGCACGCCGTCTAGGATGTCGTCGAATGCCGCGGCATCCTTTTCGACGCCGTCGGGCAGCTCGATCTGGTCTTCCGGCCCGGGGTAGGGCGCGCGGCGGGTGTAGTCCAGCACGCCGTCGCGCACGGCGCGGTAGGCGGCTTCCTGGTCCTTGGAATCGATCGTGGTGTAGACGTCGATGCCCTTGGAGTAGGTCTGCTCCTGGAACACGCCGTACATCAGCTGGCGCGCCAGTTCGGCCGGGTATTCGCCGTGGATGGCGAAACCGCGCAGGCTGGCGCCGTCGGCGCCGCGGATCACCACGTGCTGCTTGAGGGCTTCTTCGGTCTGTTCCGGCGTCAGGTAGCCCAGCGTCTTCATGCGGCCCAGCACGTAGTGCTGGCGGATCTCGGCGCGCGGGAAGTTGGTGATGGGGTTGAAGCGCGAAGGCGCCTTGGGAATGCCGGCCAGCATCGCGGCCTCGGCCGGCGTGACCTCGGACAGCGGCTTGCCGAGGTAGGTGCGCGAGGCGGCGGCGAAGCCGTAGGCGCGGTGGCCCAGGTAGATCTGGTTCATGTAGAGCTCGAGGATCTGGTCCTTGGTGAGCTCGGATTCAATCTTGTAGGTCAGCAGCAGTTCGTAGAACTTGCGCGAATAGGTCTTTTCGGACGACAGGTAGAAGTTGCGCGCCACCTGCATGGTGATCGTGCTGCCGCCCTGGGTCTTGGATTGCTTGACGAGGTTCACGAGCACGGCGCGCACCATGCCCATCCAGTCGACGCCGCCGTGCTGGTAGAAGCGGTCGTCCTCGGCCGCCAGCACCGCCTGGCGCATCACCGGCGGGATTTCGTCGAAGCGCAGCACGTTGCGGTGCTCTTCGCCGTATTCGCCGATCAGGACCTTGTCGGCGGTATAGATGCGCAGCGGCACCCGCGGCCGGTAGTCGGTCATGGCGTGCAGGTCCGGCAGGCTGGGCCAGGCGATCGCCAGCGCCAGGCCGACCAGCAGCGCCCCGCAGACGCCTAGGCCGGCGACGGCGACGCCGGCCTTGATCAGGAGTCGTTTCCAGGGAAAGCCCGATTTGCCGCCCGGGTTGGCGGAGGATTGCTGGGGGGTGCTCATTGCAGGCGATTCTAGGGCAGAACGCTATAGACCGGCGACCGCGCCGGAAGGTTTCAGTAACCAAACTTGCCCGCAGGGACGGTTCGGACCACGGACAAAGGATATAGGGACGGGTTTGAGCATACGCGCCGCGCGGGTTTCGCGTGGCGCCACACTGCAAGCGCGCGCTGAAATGTATTGCGCGCCGTGACAAACGGCAAGGCCGGTTGCAGATGTCATGCGGCCTGCGCCCGCAGATAGCGTTGCGGCGGCGCGCCCAGGGCGCGATGGAACATGGCGCTGAAGGCGCTGGCGCTGCGATAGCCCAGGTCGGCGGCGATGCGCGCCACCGGCTCGCCCAGTGACAGGCGGCAGACGGCGTCGGCTAGCCGCACCTGCTGCACCCATTGCCGATAATTCAGTCCCAGTTCAGCCTGGAACAGCCGGATCAGCGTGCGCGCGCTGGCGCCGACCTCGCTGCCCCAGTCCTCGATGCCGCGTTGCAGGCCGGGCCGATCCAGGATCGCCTCGCAGACGATCTGCAGGCGGCGGTCGCGCGGCCAGGGAATCTGGATGGGCACCACGCGCGCGGCGGTCAGTTCGGACAGGATCAGCGCGGCGATCTGTTCGGCGCGGCCGCCCAGCGGATAGTCGATGGGTTCGGCGGTCAGGGCCAGGATCAGCTCGCGCAACAGGCCGCTGACCTCGATTACCTGGCACTGCGGCCAATACGCCCGCGCCGCGTCGGCCTGGATGTAGAGCGAGCGCATCGAGACCGCGCCGACCATGTCGACGCCGTGCGGCACGCCGGCCGGCACCCACAACGCGCGCAACGGCGGCAGCGCCCAGAAGCCGCTGGGCGTGGTGACGCGCATCACGCCCTCGATGGCGTAGATGAGCTGGGCGCGCGGATGCGAATGGGCGCCGGTGCGGGCGCCGGCGGGGAATTCCTTGGCCATCGCCGTCACCCCGCGAGGGCGGTGCTGGTAGTCCTGGGCGTCGATGCTGCGGGCCGGATCGAGGCGCGCGGGGCGGGTGGGCATGTTGTCACTTCCGACAAAGGGAGGAGGCCGGATTCAAGGAGGAATACCGCTATTTTGTCACTTTGCCGACGAAAATTGTCAGCCGGGTGCGAGGCGTCCTTCCTACACTGGCAAGGTCCGGCGCCGCGCCGGGCTTTTCGTTATCCGACATCGCCTTTCGCCATGAACCCACCCCAGACCTCCGCCGCCGCGTTGCCCCCCGACGCCACGCCGCCCGCGCCGCGGCCCGCCGTTGCCGATCCCTCCACCGCGTTCGCGGTATTGGGCGCGATCAGCGTGGCGCACCTGATGAACGACATGATCCAGTCGATCCTGTTGGCCATCTATCCGATGCTGAAGGATTCGTTCAGCCTGTCGTTCGCGCAGATCGGCCTGATCACGCTGGTGTACCAGCTGGCCGCGTCGCTGCTGCAGCCGTTCATCGGCTTCTACACCGACCGCAATCCCAAGCCGTATTCGCTGCCCGTGGGCATGGGCTTCACGCTGGCGGGGCTGCTGTTGCTGTCGGTGGCGCCGTCGTTCGGCTGGCTGCTGGTGGCGGCGGTGCTGGTGGGCACGGGCTCGTCGGTGTTCCACCCCGAGTCGTCGCGGGTGGCGCGTATGGCCTCGGGCGGGCGCCACGGGCTGGCGCAGTCGCTGTTCCAGGTGGGCGGCAACGTCGGCTCGGCGCTGGGGCCGCTGCTGGCGGCGCTGTTCATCATTCCGCACGGCCAGCGCAGCGTGGCCTGGTTCTCGCTGGCGGCGCTGTTCGGCATCGTGGTGCTGACCGGCATCGGCCGCTGGTACAGCGCCAACCGAGTGCGCCTGAAGCCGCGCGCCCGGCGCGAGGGCAGCGGCCACGGCCTGACGCGCAACCAGGTGCTGGGCGCGCTGGGCGTGCTGGGCCTGCTGGTGTTCTCGAAGTACTTCTACCTGGCCAGCCTGAACAGCTATTTCACCTTCTACCTGATCGACAAGTTCGCGCTGTCGGTGCGCGAGGCGCAGCTTTACCTGTTCCTGTTTCTGGCCGCGGTGGCCGTGGGCACGGTGGTGGGCGGGCCGGTGGGCGACCGCATCGGCCGCAAGATCGTGATCTGGGTGTCGATCCTGGGCGTGGCGCCGTTCACGCTGTTGCTGCCGCACGCCAACCTGTTCTGGACCGGCGTGCTGGTGGTGATCATCGGCGTGGTGCTGGCGTCGGCGTTTTCGGCCATCGTGGTGTACGCGCAGGAACTGGTGCCGGGCAAGGTCGGCATGATCGCCGGCCTGTTCTTCGGCTTTGCCTTCGGCATGGGCGGGCTGGGCGCGGCGGCGCTGGGCAAGCTGGCCGATGCCACCAGCATCGGCTATGTGTACCAGGTGTGCGCCTATCTGCCGCTGCTGGGCGTCGTGGCGGTGCTGCTGCCGGACGTGGAGCGCAAGCGCGCCTGAAGGCGCGCGGGCCTGGCGCCGCGTGACGGCCCGTGATGGCCGCCTGCGGGGTCTGGTCGCGACGCGCCCTCAGGCCGCCGGCACGGCGGCCAGGCGCGGACGGGCGGCCTCGATGGCCTGGATCTCGCCGTCGCCGCCGTGATGGATGATGGCGACGCGCGCGGCGCGCAATTGGGCAAGTTGGCGCGGCGTGACCGCGAAGCTCAGCGCCAGCCGGTGATCGTCCAGCGGCGCGATGGGCTGGCG
This sequence comes from Achromobacter ruhlandii, assembly GCF_002082135.1. Classification (NCBI taxonomy): domain Bacteria; kingdom Pseudomonadati; phylum Pseudomonadota; class Betaproteobacteria; order Burkholderiales; family Alcaligenaceae; genus Achromobacter; species Achromobacter ruhlandii. Next base: position 3,958,818 of record NZ_CP017433.1, on the reverse strand, counting down.
CCGGTCCTTGCCGCCGAAGCGCAGGTGGTTGTAGGCCGCCCACAACACCAGCACCGCCGCATTCAGCAGGGCCAGCACGGCGTAGCTGCCGAGCGTCTGCAGCGTGGGCAGGAAGGTCGGCCAGAGCGGCGCCTGCGGCCCGCTGGCCGCGCCGCGCAGGATGGCGACGATGCCGGCGCCGAACAGGTAGACGAAGGCGAACCAGCCGACCGCGGTCAGCAGCAGGTCGAACAGATAGCCCGCGCGCGAGCGTTTGGTCGTGATGATCATGATGCGTCCGGTGATTTGATGCCGCGGTCGGGGCTGGTCCAGCGCGCGCGCTCGGCCTGCTTGCGCAGCATGACTTTGGGGAAACTGACCAGGGTGGTGAGCAGGCTCACCATCCAGTAGGCCAGCGGATACCAGATGACCCAGTAGAGCGCGCGCCACAGGCCCGGCTCGTAGCGGCGGTCGATCAGGATGCTGATGGCGAACTGCAGCAGGCACACCACCGCCAGCATCATGCCGGTGAAGGCGGGCGGCATCAGGCTGGCGATGTGCATGTTGTTGGGCAGCGTCACGACCTGGCTGATGAGCCACAGCAGCACCGAGACGCCGAAGGCGAAGGCCCAGGCGGTCGACAGGCAGAACTCCAGCATCAGCGGCCACAGGCGGCGGTGGCGCCAGTTCCAGATCGAGCGCAGGTTCTTCAGGAATACTTCGGCGCCGCCCTGGGCCCAGCGCAGGCGCTGCTTCCAGATGCCGCGCAGCGTCTCGGGCATCAGGATCCAGCACAGGCCGCGCGGCTCGTAGAAGATCGACCAGTGGTCGCGCTGCAGCTTCCAGCTGATGTCGATGTCTTCCGTGATCATGTCCAGGCTCCAGTAACCGACCCGGTCGAGCGCGGCGCGCCGGAAAGCGGCCACCACGCCAGAGACGGTGAAGACCTGGCCGTAGATGCGCTGGGTACGCTTGATCAGGCCGATGATGGAGGAGAACTCGCCCACCTGGACGCGGCCGATCAGGGTCGAGCGGGTGCGGATGCGCGGGTTGCCGGTGACCGCGCCCACGCGCGGGTTGTCGATCAGCGGCGCCACCAGGTAAGCGGCGGCGTCCGGATCGAGCACCGCGTCGCCGTCGATGCAGACCAGGTATTCGCTGCGCGCGGCCAGCGCGCCCATGCGCAGCGCCATGGCCTTGCCCTGGTTCTGCGCCAGGTGCACCACGCGCAGGCGCGGATGCTGTTCGGCCAGGCGGTCCAGCATCGGCCCGGTGGCGTCGCTGGAGCCGTCGTTGATGGCGATGACCTCGATGTTCGGATAGCGCTGGTTGAGGGCGGCCAGCAGGGTCTCTTCGCCGTTGTCGGCCTCGTTGTAGCAGGGCACCAGGATCGACACCAGCGGATCGCCGGCCAGCGCCGGCGGCGCCGATCCGGGGCCCCATTGCCAGCGCCGCTCCCAATGCCACCAGAAGTACAGGCCGCCGGCCATCCACATGCCGGACATGAACAGCGGGTAGAAGAAGACGAAGCCCAGCAGCGCCTGGCCGGTCAGCATCATGGTGAAGCCGAACGGCGCGCCCAGCACCGCCAGCAGGATAATCAGGGCAATCAGACGGTCGATCATCGGAGGGGATACCAGGCTTCGGAGATGGCGGGCCGGATGCCTTGCAGCCGGGGCTGGTCTTGCGAGAAATCGTCGGGGTAGTAGCCGAAGCTGCGCGCGCCGCGCAGTTGCAGGCGTTGCATCCAGCCGGCCAATACCGCGGTGTCGACGGGCGTGGCCTCGGGACGGCCGGGGCCGGTGCGCCAGTCGCGCGCCTGCAGCTCGAACACGGTCCGGTCGAGCGCGCCGGGGCGCCGCGCCACGGCGTCGACCAGCCTGTCGAGCCAGGCGTTTTCCTGGCCTTTGGGCACGTTCTCCATCAGCGGCATGGCCATGGGCGCGGTCCAGTCGTAGGCGCCCAGGAAGTCGTCCAGGTTCTGCGCGAACCAGGCCTCCGATTGCGGCTCCAGGATCGGCATGGCGAAGATGTTGCGGGCGGTCTTGATCTGCGGGCCGCGCACGGCGCGCACGCGGTCGGTCAGCTCGGCGGTGAAGTCTACGAGGGCGCGGCTCTTGAAGCGCGTCCAGCGTTGCAGCGTCTCCGGGTCGGCGCGCAGCTGGCCGATGTCGCCGGGCAGGCCGGCGGCGCGGTAGGCCGCCAGCGCGCCGGGGCTGGCGTCCTCGAAGTCGGACAGCACGGCGTCGTCGTGGAACAGGATGCCGTCGAAGATGGCGTGGCGCGCCAGGTCCTCGTACAGGTCGCCGATGCGGGCGCGCGCGGTGGCGTCGAACGGCGACAGGCGGCGGTACTGGTCCGGATCTGGCCGCGCCTCGGCCTGGCCGGGCTGCCAGCGCGTGACGCGCGGGATCGAGGCGTCCAGGTCATAGGCCAGCACCGGCATCCAGGCGTACACCATGACGTTGGCGCGGTTGTGCAGCTGCCAGGCGGCGCGGTTGAACAGGTCGGCGCGCACCGGCAGCCAGCGGTTGGGGAAGTACACCGAACGCACCAGGCCGTCGCCGGTGGGGTCGGAATACGCCTGCAGGAACACGGTGTTGATCTGCATGTCCAGGATGCGCTGCACCAGCTCGCCCAGGTTGCGGTCGGTCTGCGCCGGATCCGGGTCGTAGACGTAGTCCAGGTCCACGTGGGCCACGCGCATGAAGGGCGTGGCCTCCATGCCCACCACGCTGTTGGCGAACGGCCTGAGCGCCGGGTCGCTGGCCAGCAGCATGCGCGGCGTGGACATCAGGCGGCCGAGGCGGCCGGGGCCGTCTTCCAGCGTCAGCGCCAGCTGGTAGCCGTTTTCCGCGGCGATGCGCAGCGTGCTGCCGCCCTCGGCGCCGTAGGGCCAGACCCAGACGCGCGGCTTTTTGCCGGTGACCTGTTCGATCTTGCGGCTGATGGCGCGCACGTCGCCGCCCATGCGGGCCTCGAATTGCGCCTCGGTCTCATAGCGGCCGGTCTTGGCGTCGTAGGCGCGGATCGCGGCGGCCGGCTCGGTGTTGCCCTGCGGGTTGGCCAGCGCGCCGTAGTGCGAGGCGTCGGTGTGGGCGGCGATCTCGACCAGCCCGGATTGCGAGATGGCGCGCACTTCGTCCCAGTTCAGGAAGCGCTGGCGCGGCTCGGGGCTGCCGCCGAAGTCGACCCGCTTGTCGGCCGGGGTGTCCATCCAGGTGCCCACCGGCGCCAGCAGCGCCGGCCAGCGGTAGGCCTTCAGGATCGGCAGCACGCGGGTGTAGAAGCTGCGGTAGCCGTCATCGAACGACAGCAGCACGGCGCGCTCGGGCAGCGGCTTGCCGCCCTGGCGCGCGGCCAGGATCTGGTCGACCGAAACGGCCTGGTAGCCGTTCTCGCGCAGCCAGGCCAACTGGTCGACGAGGCGATCGGTGCGCACGCTGAGAAAGCCCTGGTCAGGGTCGTCGTCTTCGACGTCGTGGTACGCCAGGGCCAGGAAATTCCCGGGCACCCAGGGTTTTTCGGCGGCCGCCACGGGCCGTTCGGACGGCGGCGTGTAGACCGGGATGTCCTTGGCGCAGGCGGTCAGCGCCAGGATGGCCAGCAGCAGCAGGGCCGCCAGCAGGAGTCGGGTGGGTAGCTTGAGCAACATGGCGGTCTCAGAAGCGGTAGGCAAGGTCGAACACGATGCGCAGTTCGCGCTCGCGCTGGCCGTCGTACGGGCGGCTGATGCCGGTGACCATCGCGCCCATGTCCAGCACGTCGTTGGCGCGGTAGCGCTGGCCATAGCCCAGGGCGATGACGCCGCCGGTGCCGTAGCCCTGCTGGGTGTAGCTGCCGGCGCCGACGGTGCCGATCTGTTCCCAGGCGGTTTCGTAGCGGCGGTACAGCGTGTGGGTCAGGCGCACGCCGGGCAGCGCCATCAGGTCCGAGCGCGGGTTGTAGTAGGGCGCGCCGTCGCGGCTGTTGCGCTGGGTCGACAGGTCCAGCGTCAGGTCGGCCTTCAGGTGCGGCGCGGTGTAGACGCGCTCGCGCCCGTCCAGCCCCAGTTCCCAGCGCTGGTTGCCGTCGGAAAAGCGCGACGGCGACAGCGACAGGGTCCATTCGCGTCGCTCGTTGGCGCGCCAGCGCACGAAGCCGGTCAGGCGGTTGGCGGTGATGTCGTTGGTCAAGGCCCGCAGCGGGGTCTCGCGCGACAGCAGCTCGCCCGAGCCGCCCACCTGCCAGTGATCGTCGATGTCATAGGCGGCCGACAGGCGCAGGCCCGGTTTGACGCCGTGGCCGTAGCTGTGGGTCGAGACTTCGCCTTCGACCGTCAGGTCGCGGCCGCGCCATTCGACGCCGGTGCGCAGCCAGCGGTAGTTGCCGCGTCCTTCCTCGAAGTCGCCGGTGGCGTAGCCGCCGCCGCCGAAGGCGCGCCAGTTGTAGTCGATGGGCGGGGAATACAGCACCGCGTCGATGCCGAAGTCGCCATTGCCGTTGACCGGGCTGTCCGAGGCCAGCCCGCGGTAGCCGCTGATGCGCAGCTCGGCCTTGTTGTGGACTTCCCATTCGCGCGCCAGGCGGCGGCTGGTCAGGTTCTCGGGGGCGCGTTCCAGGGTGTCGGCGGACAGCGCCTCGGCCTGGCGCCATTCCTGCAGGTCCAGGGCGGTGAAGCCCTGGCCGTTTTCCACCGACAGCGCGCGCGGCGCCAGCGTTTCGGCCAGCTTCAGCTCGCGTTCGGAAGCGCGCGGCTGGTCGCGCCGCCGGTATACGGACGCCAGGTCGGCGCGCAGGGTGGAGTTGTTGGGCGCGTTGGCGACCATGCCGGCCAGCCGCTGCTCGGCGGCCACGGTGTCGTCGGCCTGCAGGCGCGCCGCGGCCACGGTCTGCTCGCTTTCCAGCTTGAGGTCGTTGGGATTGCGGGTGGCCTGGCCCTTGTAATACAGCCAGGGCGCGTAGCCCGAGCCGATGGCGTCGGTGACGGCGCCGGTCTGGTCGAATTGCTCGGCCTCGGCCAGCGCGTAGTACAGGCCGGTTTCGGTGCTGAGGCGGTCCTGCGCATCATCATTGCGGAAGGCGTCATCCGCGCCGACCTGGCGATAGAGGTCGCGCGCCTTTTCGGGCTGGCGCAGGTAGAGGTAGGCCGAGGCTACGTCGTTGAGCGCATAGCGCGGCACGGCCACGCCTTCGGCCCGCAGCGCTTCGTACTCCCGCACCACGTCGGTCATGCGCGCCCGCGCGTGCAGCGCGTGCAGGCGGTCGATGCGGGCGCGCCGCGCGTCGTCGCGGGCCGCATCCCCCAGGGCCTGCCAGGCGGGGATCAGTTCGTCGTAGCGCGCCAGCGCGCGGTCGGCGATGACAAAGCGCTCGGCCTCGCCGCGCGTGGGCATGGACGCCAGGCGCACCTGCTGGGCCAGGGCGTCGCCTTCCAGGCGCCGCAGTTGCCTGGCGTCGAACAGGTCCGGGTGCTGCCGCGCCAGTTCCAGCGCGGGCTGCGCCAGGCGGGCGCGGCCTAGCGCGTCGATGTACTCGCGCAGCACGTAGGGCGTGCCCGGCGCGATGGCGAGCGCCTTGTCGGCCTGGTGCAGCGCCTCGTAGGGCTGGCCCAGGCGCGCGTGGACATAGCCGAGGGCCAGGCGCGCGTCGACGTTGCGCGGCGCGCGCGCCACCCAGTCCTGGCCGGCGCGCCGGGCGGCTTCGGTCTGGCCGGAGTCGGCAAGCGTCATGATTTCGCCGGCCGCGAACGCGGATTGGCCCGGATAGCGGCGCAGGCCGGCGCGATACGCCGCCAGCGCTTCGGGCCAGCGGCGCAGGTCGCGGTAGGCGCGCGCCACGGCCAGCTGGATGTCGGCGGGCGGGGCGCTGGCCGCCGGCAGGGTTTCGTACGCGGCCACGGCTTCGGCGGGCCGGCCGGCCCAGCCGGCGATGACGATGTGGTCGTACACCGCCTGGCGGCCGGCCGCCGGCCCTTGCTGGCGCAGCATGGCCAGGGCCGGTTCGTAGTCGCCGGCGCGGGCGCGGGCGATCAGCGCGTCGTAGTCGGCGCCCGGGGCGGCCAGCGCCAGCGCCGGGGCCAGCAGGGCGCAGGCTGTCAGCGCCTGCAGTCTGGTGCCAGCTGCCCGCCGTCGCGGGGCTCCCGAGAAGGCGTGCGTCAGAGGGCGCTGCGCCATGCCCCTGGAGGGCGTTTTTCTTTTCAGCATCTGTAAGAACTTCCGCAGTTGCAACGAGGGCGCTCATGGCTCCGCCGGCCGGACGCGCGGGCGTCGCGTTGCCGAAGGCGCTGCGCGGGCGTGTGAACGCGCCGGCGGCGAAGGGGAGAGCGTTGGGTAGTGACTGCGCGGCGCCCGCTGCGGGGACCTTCGCACTCGCACGAGGGAGTGCATGGCTAGTACGCGCCACGCCCGTGGGGCGTGGTTGCGGCGCTTCTGGCGGCGCCGGCAACAGGCCGAACTTTATGGGTTTTTGGCGCATCCAACTGTCAATTAGTGCAAAGGAAGGGTTATGCGCCCGGGGCTTGGCGTATTCTTTGTTGCATATCGCACAACCGTCGTGGCGATATGGCCGGTATTGGGGATGCCCCGGTTCGGAACGTTTTGCGCGCGACGGAAATGGCCGGCGAGTCCGCCATGCAGGTAACAAAAAACGTCAAAAGTGCAGGTCTGTAACGTGTCCCCGACTCTGCATCCGGTGCAACAGATGTTCCACGCGACGGCGACGGCCCCACGAGGGCGCGAGCCGGCAACAACATGACGACTTCATTATTCTTTCTGGTGTGGGGCCTGGCGACGGCCCTGGCGCTGCCCTTGCTGCTGCCGTTTCACGCGCGCGGCGGCGTGCCGGGCATCCAGGCGTTCACCGCGGCCAACGCGCTGGCGGTGTTGTCGCTGCTGGCCTATGCCTCGTCCGAGATCATGCCGCCGGGCGCCTATGTGATGGTGTCCAACGCTGCCTGGCTGGCCGCCGTGAGCGCGGTGTACGTGGGGGTGCGGCAGTTCTTCGGCCTGCGGCCGCACGCCGTGCGCGCGGCCGCGCTGACCGTGATCGGCATCGCGGCCATGGCGCTGATGCTGTACGGCGTTGACAACCTGGTCGGCCGCATGACGCTGTTCTCCGCCTACACGGCCGTGCTGATGGCGGCCACCGCCGCCGTGGCGTATCGCGAGCGCAAGCGCATCCAGACGCCGGGGGTAATGCTCTATGTGCTGCTGTCGCTGTTCAGCCTGATCGCGCTGCACCTGTTGCGGGTCGGGGTCTACGGCGGCGGCTGGGTGCAGACTTCGTCGTTGCTGGACCCGGCGCCGTGGGGCCTGTTCTTCATCGTCTGTGGCTCGGTGACGGTGCCGGCCCTGTTCCTGGCGCTGCTGCTGTTGATCCAGACATCCCTGTCCGAACAGATGCAGGCCGCGCTGACCTTCGACAGCCTGACAGGCGCCCATTCGCGCCGCAGCATCCTGGACGAGTTGGAGCACGAACTGCGACGCTGCGCGCGTAGCCAGGGCCGGCTGGCGGTGTTGGTGCTGGACATCGACCATTTCAAGTCGATCAACGACCGCCACGGCCACGCCACCGGCGACATGGCGCTGCGCCACTTCGCGCAGGTGGTGCCCAAGGCCGTGCGCGCCAGCGACCGCTTTGGCCGCCTGGGCGGCGAGGAGTTCGTGCTGCTGATGTACGACTGTGACGCTGCCCGCGCGCTGGTGCAGGCGCAGCGGGTATGCGATGCCCTGCGCGATTCGCCGATGTATCTGCAGGGACAGGAATTGCGCATGACCGCCAGCGGCGGCGTGGCCACCTTCCAGCCGGGCGATACCGCCGATGGCATCCTGGCCCGCGCCGACCTGGCCTTGTACAAGGCCAAGGAACTGGGACGCGACCGCGTTGAAATGGCCTGGAGCGGACGCGCGCCGGGCCGCCCGCAGGCGGCCCGGGAGGAGGCGGCCGACCTGGCGGCCGGGGCCTGAGCCTACGGCTTGAGGTGTTCGACGAAGAACTTCTCCATGGCCGCGTAGAACTCGAATTTGTTTTCGTCGTTGTGGAAGCCGTGGCCTTCGTTGTCCTTGACCATGTATTCCACTTCGACGCCGCGCGCCTTGAGCGCCTTGACCATCTGGTCGCTCTCGTCCTTGTTCACGCGCGGGTCCTTGGCGCCCTGGGCGATGAACAGCGGCGTCTTGATGCGGTCGGCGTGCAGCGCCGGCGAGGTGGCGGCCAGGCGGTCCTTGTCGCGCACCGGGTCGCCGACCATGTCCTGCATCTTGTCCAGCATCGGCTTCCAGTAGGGCGGAATCGACTTCATGAACGTGAACAGGTTGGACACGCCGACGTAGTCGACCGCTGCCGCGTACAGGTCGGGCGTGAAGGTCACGCCGGCCAGCGTGGCATAGCCGCCGTAGCTGGCGCCATAGATGCCGATGCGCTTGGGATCGGCGATGCCCTGCTTGACCAGCCATTGGACGCCATCGGTAATGTCGTCCTGCATCTTCAGGCCCCATTCGCCGAAGCTGGCTTCCCAGAAGGCGCGGCCATAGCCGGTGGAGCCGCGGAAGTTCATCTGCAGCACGCAGAAGCCGCGGTTGGCCAGGAACTGCACTTCGGGGTTGTAGCCCCAGCCGTCGCGCGCCCACGGGCCGCCGTGCGGGTTGACGATGCACGCCAGGTTCTTGGGGTCACGCCCGGCCGGCAGCGTCAGGTAGCCATGGATGGTGAGACCATCGCGGCTCTGGTAGCTGATGGGCTGCACCCGCGACATGTCGGCCTCGGGGATGGCCGGGTTGATGTCGGCCAGCTTGCTGAGGGTGTCGGCGCGGGCGTCGTAGATGTAGCGCGAGCCGGGCGTGCGGTCGTTGTAGGCGGCGACGATGAACTTGTCCTCGTCGCGGTTGCCGCCCTGGATCGCGAACTGGTAGCCCTCGAGCTGGGCTGACAGCTTCTTGAACAGGGTTTCGGTCTCGGCGTCGAAGAACTTGTATTGCGGCTTGTCGGTCTGGTACGAGGCGACCGTCAGCACGCGGCGCTTGCGCGAGAAACCGGCCGCGTCCAGGTCGACCGTGTCCGGGGTGAAGATCTCGTCTTCCTTGTCGGGGCTGGCCGGGTCGATCACCACCAGCGCGAGCTTGTCGCGGCCGCGATTGGACAGGGCGTAGAACTTCTTGTCGTCGAAGGTGAAGAAAGCCGGGCTGACGCTGGTGCGATAGTCGGTGGTGAACAGCGGACGGAACTCCGAGGCTTCGTTGTCGCGGTAGAGCAGAGTGGTGTTCAGGCCGTCGCTGGTGACGGCCGCGCGCACCTTGCCGGCGTGGTCGGTCTGCCAGCCGACGATGTTGCCGGGGTTCTGCGCCACCAGCACGCCTGCGCCGGTGTGCACGTTGACGCGGTAGACGTCGAACACCTGCGGATCGCGCTGGTTGTGGCTGATGAGGATGTGGTCGGGGTCGTCTTCGAGGTCGTCCTCGATGCTGGCGCGCACGCCGTCGTAGGGGGTCAGGTCGGTGACCTTGCCGGTCTTGGCGTCCACCGCCAGGACGTGGAAGTTCTCGTCGCCGCCGAAGTCCTTCTGGTACAGCACCACGTCGGGGCCCTTCCAGAAGAAATTGCTGATGTCGCGGGCCGATTCGCTGGTCAGCTTGCGCGGTTCGCCCACCGGCTTGCTGCCGTCCAGGGCCTGGACGTAGATGTTCATGCGCGGCGGCTTGCCGTCGACGCTGGTGGGCTGCATGAAACCCAGGGTTTTGCCGTCGTCGGCCAGGCGGAAGAAGCCGCGTTCCGGATTGCGGAAAAAGTCTTTCAGGGGGTAGGCCCGGGGCGGCTGCGCGGCGGCGCTGGCGCCCAGGGAGGCGCCGACGATACCGGCGGCCAGGATGGTGTGTTTCATGAATGAGAGCAAGGCATACCTCCGACGATTCCACCCGGCCGCGGGCGCCGCCGGACTCCTGATCGATAATGCCATAGCCTCGGGCGGGGTGTCGAACCGTCCCGGCCACTTATGCCGGTGGCCGGTTTGCGGGATAATCGCGGCTATCAATCTGGAGAAACACATGGTTCGGAATCTGGTCGCGGCATCGGCGCTGGCCTTGGGCCTGGCGGGCTGCTCGCTGGGCATTTCGCAGGACAGCGCGTCGCCGCACAGCGAATTCAAGGCGCCCGTGGCTTTCAAGGATGCCTATGCCACCACGCTGCGCCAGGCCAACGCCTGCCTGCGCAGCACCGACAACGCCTACCGCGTGGTGTCGAACCTGGACGAAAGCGCCCAGACCGCCGTGGTGCGGGTGCTGGCGCCGTACAGCGACAACGAAATGACCCGCGTCGACCTGAAGGCGGCCGGCCCCAAGACCACCGACACCCGCATCGTGATGTGGGGCAAGGGCACCTGGGACGCGGCGGCGCTGCGCGCCATGCAGGATGCGATCGTCTACGGCATGAGTTCATGCGCCAGCTACATGCCGCTGGACCCCCGGCCGCCGGTCAAGCCGTCGCGGGATCTGCAGAAGTAACGCGGCAGGCGCCGGCCGCGGTCCGGGTATTGCCCCGGACAAAAGCGGCGGGATGCCGCGCGGCGTCGTCGCGGAACGCGCCCGGACCATCGGCGAAGCGGGGCCGGGCGCGGTGGGCCGCGTTCAGAAAGGGGCGCGCTCAGAACTGATAACGCACCCCGATCTGGCCGCTGTAGTCGTGCTTGAGCTTGCCGGCGAAACTGCTTTCCACCTGGCTGTAGAGGCGCCAGTTGGCGGACAGCCTGGCGTTCAGCGACAGGTTCACCAGATAGCGGCTGTCGTCCGCCATCGGGTTGCGCAGCACATCGTCCGGACTGCCGTTGTTCACGATGTCGATGCTGCCGCCGCGCCGCAGGTTCTGCAGCCGGAACAATCCGGCGGACACGGCCAGCGCATGCTGCGCATCGGACTGCAGGTTCAGGCCGACGGCCGCGCCGATCTTGGCGTAGACCGGCCGGCTGGCATTGACGCGCACATCGACACTGTCTTTGCCGCCATGCAGGGTGTAGCCACTGGTGGCGCCCGCGACGACTTCGGCCGATGGCTCGATGAAGGCGCCGCCGTCGAGCAGGTTCAACCGCCATCCCGCCTGCACGCTGGCCAGCAGCGACGTTGACCGCGCGCCCTGCGCGGCAATGTTCAGTTGGCTCGGGAACTGGTAGGTCTGGTTGGTTTTCAGGTACTTGGCGATAACGTCGACGAAGGGGCCGTCCTCGTGGATCAGGGCGTAGTAGAGGCCGATGCCGCCCGTGGTGTGCCGCTCCGACAACGCGCCGTCGCCCTGGCCGGAACCCTGCGTGTAGCTGCCCATGATGCCGTACAGCTGTCTGCCCTGCTTGCGGTCGAGGCCGAATTGCAGCGTGGTGTGCTTCAGGCCGATCTGCTGGTAGTCAGCGCGCCCGTGGCTGGTCTTGATCCAGAGTCCGGCGTCTTCATTGAGCTGGCGCACGTCGCCCAGGCGCTTGTCGAGCTGGTTGGTTTCGAGCACGAAGGAGACGCGCGGCAGGCTGGCCAGCGTGCCGGTGCGCGCGATCTGCCGGCGCACCTCGGTGATCTGCCGGATGGTGCCTTCGTCCGCCGCCACGCCCGCCTGTCCCAGGCGCTTGACGATTTCCTCGCGCGACCCCAGGGCGTCCAGCTCGGACAGCTTCAACGGCACGGCCGTGAACAGGGACAGGCCGGGCCGGGTCTGCGCGCCGCCGCCCTGCGGCGTCTCGATCTCCGGCATTTCGGCGGGCTTTTCTACCGGCGGTTCCGCAGGTTTTTCGACTGGCGGGTCAGCAGGTTTTTCGACCGGCGTGTCGGCAGGTTTTTCGACTGGCGGGTCGGCGGGCTTTTCGACCGCCCTGTACGCCAACTGCCATTTTTTCTCCGTGTCGGTGCTGACGATTTCAAGGTTGGGCAAGTAGACGGTCAGGCCCTGCGTGACCGAGCCCGTCTTGAAATAGCTGTCGGCCGTGCTCGCGGGCGCGGACGCCAGCAGCAGCCTGCCGCTGGCGTTGTCCGGCACCTCGCCGCGAACCAGGAGCGTGAGGTCCAGGCTGTTGTCATCGCCCAGCGCCTCGGTGGCGACGCGGATGCTGTCGCTTGCGCCGTCCTGGGGCCGCGCGGTCAGGGCGAAATGCACGCCGGTGGCGTTCAGGGTGCCGGTTTGCAGGGTGCGCGGCGTCCAGTCGGCCGCCTGGGGCTGGGACAGCTCCACGCGGCCGCCCGTCGGCAAGTGCAGCGCGTCGAACTGGCGATCCTGGCTCAAGCGCCAGGGGGCGTCGTCGCGCATGCTGATGAACCACCATTGCCGCTGGTCCGCGTCATGGCTGACCGCCAGGCCGCCGAGCCACGGGTTGCCGCCCGACGATGTGCCGGCCGCGCCATCGGTGTAGGCCTGCTCCAGTTGAAACAGGTCAGCCGGCGCGGAGGCCGGGGCGCTCAGCAACAGGTCTTCGCGCGCGACGGGCGCGGCGCTGGCGGGGCGGTCGCCGAAGTTGGTGATCCGCAAGCGGTTGCCGCTGCCGCTCAGCCCGGTGGTGATCGTCAGGCGGTCATGATCGCCGCCATTTGGATCGACCCGCAAGGCAAACGTGCTGTCCGTCGCGGCGACGGTGTCGGCCGTCAGGGTGTAGGCGGGCAGGATTGCCGCCGCCGGCGACAAATTGCCGGCCATGTCGGGGCCGGACTGCGCCCGCGCCATGAATCCATTCCGTGTCTGGCTCATGTCGTCAAAGCTCAACAGCGCCTGGCTCGCCTGGAGTTGTTTGAGCGTGGAATCGCCCGTGACGATCCAGTGGGCCGTTTCCTGGATCCACATGCTGGCCTGCGCCGCGTTCACGCTTCCCGCGTAGACCGTTTCCGGCGCGGCGCTGTCGCCGAGGTCAGCCGCGCGAGCCCTTGTCGGGCCGCCGGATTCGCCGCCGCCAAGGCGGACCTGCGCGGTCTGGTCGGACAGAATATTGCCGGTCAGGCGGGTGCCGGGGCCGGCCTCGAGGACGGCGTCCTGGCCATTCAGTATCCAGGACGCGGCCGAGTAGGTCGTTACGGGGAGGGTGCGATCCGCCGCCGCCAACATCGACAGGATGGCGTTGGCGCCCACGCGGACTTCGCCATCGGAGGTGAGGCCGGCGCGGCCTGTCAGCCGGGCATCGTCGCGCAGGTTCAGCAGCGAGTGGGTGAATACGCTGGGGCGGTCGAGCAGTGCGTGGGCGGAGGAGACATGCGTTTCGCTGTCGGTGCTGTCGATGCCGCCGTTGAAGCGTTCCGTGATGGACAGGGTGGAATCGTTCGCCAGAGTCACTCCGCCCTCGAATCTGCTTGTATCGACGTCTGTGCCAGCCCGCGATTCACCGGCGCTCGGCGCCGTATTGATGTCCGTGCCGTCGTTCAGATCGATGAAGACAGACGAGCTGCCCAGGGTGACAAATGAATGATCGGCGTGGATATCGGTGGCGAGCGCGGCATTGCGGCCGAGATGGAGCTGCGCGTCGCGCAGTTCCAGCGCCGCCATGCGAAAGTGGCGCGTTTCCCAATCGGGCTGCGTAAAGGAGACAGGGCGGGTTGGCAGCGAGTCGTCACCCAGGGACTTGAGCATGTCCACGACGGCGGCGGCATTGGCGGCGTGGACGACCGGGTGTCCTTGCAGGTACAGCAGGCCGTTCTTCTGGATGAACGTGCCGCTGCTGTCGATTCCTCCGTCGATGGCGAAACGGCTCTGGGGCGTGGCGGTATTGGCGATGTTGACATTGCCGGTGAAATGGCCGTGCCAGAGGGTCGTGGCATTAACGCCGCCGGGGGCGGCGAAGGCCAGGTTCACCGTGGCGGGGGAGCTGCTATTGGTGAGAACGGCGCCGGCGTCGGCGCCGTTCAGTCGATGAAAGGTGACATCGTTGCCGTTGATGTCGAGCGTGCCCCCGCGGAATCCCCATTGGATGTTGTCCGGATCGATCTGGCGGCTGTCCGCCAGCACCAGGGTAGGGCGGCCGCTGACGATGCGGGCGGCCGCGAAGGCCTGGACCCGGTTGGCGGCATCGGCGCGTTGCGCCAGGATGACGGTGCCATCTCCAATGTTCAACGTGCCCGGGTTGACCCCTGAAGCGCTGATCTTCAGCGTGCCGGCGCCCAGCTTGTGCAGGCTGTCGGCGGCCACGCCGTTGACCTGCCAATCCACGAACGATTCCGCGTTCACCGTGATGCCGCCGCCGCGCCAGGTCTGGGTGTCCTTCGGCATGACGGTGTAGCGGCCGTCGAATGTGAGGGCGCCGGCCCCTTGGTCGACCGTGCTTTCCAGCACGACGAGACCGTCGCCGCGGAAGGTCAGATCCTTGCCGTGGTCCAGCGCCGCGGCCTGATTCGGCCCGAACCTGCCGTGCATGGTCCAGGAAGCCTGCGCCTGGTTCAAGGCGCCGGTTCCGGTGGTCCCGTCGTAGGTCCAGTGGATCTCGCCGTCGGACTGGTGGGTAATCACCGGCGCATCGGTCTTGCCATCGATGACATCCATGACATCCGGCAAGGGAATCACATCGAACGCGCTGAGCGTCGCGCCCTCGCCGGACCAGCCGGTCTGCACCGCGACCAGTATCCACTGCCCGCGTCGCGTGTCCCAGGCAAACAGCGGAGAGCCGCTATCGCCGGGGCCGCCGTAGGAAGCCATCGGACCCTGCTTGGGCGAGTAGGTGGCGCCCGGCAGCGCCTGCAGGAACCAGTAGGAATCCTCGGGGGAGCCCACCGTGCCGCCGGTCAGGTAGGCATAACCGCCCGCGATGCGGGTGCGCACGCCGGCCCTGTCCCGAACCCGCTGCACGCCGGAGCCGACCCGGTAGAACACCGGGAAGCGGGACAGGTCCGCATAGGTGCCGGCGGCATCGCCAGCATCGGTCATGGCGATGGGCGCCACTTCGGTCACGATCTTGTTCAGGCGTGGGGAATGGAAGTCCTCCCATCGGTGGTTGTTGCGGTTGACCAGGGTATAGCGGGTGTCACCGCGATAGCCGAACGTGACGCCGGTGTAGCCGCCGTTGTGCTTGACGCTGACGACGTATTGCGGCGCAACCAGGGTTGCGATGCCCGTGGTGTCGGCTACCCTGAAATCGATCATGGGCGCGCGGTCCAGGACCGCGTAGGGCGCTCCGGCCTTGTCGTACAGCGAGATGTTCCGCGCGCCCGGTCGGAAGACCCCTTTGTTTTCCGCGAAGTCTCGATAGGTCTGGTAAGGCAGATCCGTGCCGACCATGGCGGCATGCAACGGAGCCGCCGTCAACAGGCCCACCAGGATCGACAGCCTGTGGCAGATCGGGCGGATGGCCCGACAGGGCGCGCCATGGCGGCCCGGCCTGTCGCGCGGATCGGGTCTTGCCCGGCTGGCCGAGAGGGAGGAGATGAGGTCGCGGCCAGGTGATAGAGATTTCCAGATCATGCGGCGCTTTCACCGAGGTAAGCGAAAGCGTCCATTGTCATGGACCAAGGTCCGAACGCAGGTCTGATAATGGGATGCCCCAGGACCTGCGCCCGCCTGACCGGGCAACCTTGCCGGCTCAGAACTGATAGCGCACACCGATCTGGCCGCTGTAGTCGTGTTTCAGCTTGCCCGCAAAGCTGCTTTCCACCTGGCTATAGAAACGCCAGTTGGGCGACAGCCTGGCATTGAGCGACACGTTGACCAAGTAACGGCTGTCGTCGGCCATCGGTGTGCTCAGCATATCTCCGCGGACGCTGTTGTTCAGCACATCGATACCGCCGCCCCGCCTCAGGTTCTGAAGCCGGAACAGCCCTGCTGCAAGGGTCACCCCGCGTTGTTCATCCGACTGGAAGTTCAGGCCGGCGGCGGCGCCGATCTTGGCATAAACCGGCGTGCTGGCATTGACCCGGACATCGACGCTGCTTTCATCGCCATGCAGCGTATAAGCGCTGGTGTAGCCCGTGACCACCTCGACCGAGGGTTCAACGAAGGCGCGATCATTGAGCAGGTTCAGCCGCCATCCCGCCTGCACGCTGGCCAGCAGGGAGGTGGACTGCGCGCCATGTCCTTCGATGCGCAGGTTGGCGGGCATCTGGTAAGTATGGTTGGTTCTCAGGTACTTGGCGATGACGTCGATGAAGGGGCCGTCCTCGTTGATCATGGCATAGTAGACGCCGATGCCGCCGGTGGTGTGCTTTTCCGAGAGGCCCTCATCGCCTTGCCCCGAGCCTTGGGTATAGCTTCCCATGACGCCGTACAAATGCATGCCCTGCTTGCGGTCAAGGCCCAATTGCAGCGTGTTGTGCTTCAAGTGCACTTGCTGATAGTCGGCCTGTCCGTGGCTGGTCTTGATCCATAGCCCGGCCTCTTCATGCAGTTGACGCACGTCTCCCAACCGTTTGTTGAGCTGGTTGGTTTCGAGCACGAAAGCGACCTTCGGCAGGCTCGCCAGCACGGCGGTGCGGTTGACCTGCTGGCGTAGCGCGTTGACCTGGTTGACGACGTCATCATCCGCGGCGATGCCATTCTGTCGCAATCGGTTGATGATTTCCCCGCGCGACTGCAGCGTGCTTAGTTCGGACAGCCTCAGTGAATACGGCGTGAATAGCGACAGTCCGCCGGTATTTGGCCGGGCTGTTTCGACAGGGGCGTCGGGCTTGTCCATCGGATTGCCGGCTGGAGGTTCCGCTGGCTTTTCGACTGGCGGGTCCGCAGGCTTTTCGGCCGGCGGGTCGACAGGCTTTTCAACCGGCGGGTCGGCGGGCTTTTCAACCGGCGGTTCCACGGGCCTTTCGACCGCCCGGTACGCCAATTGCCATTTTTTCTCGGTGTCGGTACTGACGATCTCAAGGTTGGGTACGTAAAGCGTGAGTCCCTGCGTGACGGAACCCGGCTTGAAGTAGCTGTCCAGCGTGGCCGCGGGCGCTGTCGCCAACAGCAAGGCGCCGCTGTCGTCGGCCGGGACCGGATCGTTGACGAGGAGGGTGAGATCCAGGCGGTTGTCGTCGCCCTGCGCCAGCGATGCGATATGGATACTGTCGCTTTCGTGGCTCTGTGGCCTCGCGGTCATGGCGAAACGCACGCCGCTGGCAATCAGCGTGTCGACGCGCAGTTCGTGCGGGGTCCAGGCCGGGCCGGGTTGCGACAATTCCACTCTTTCCTCCGACGGCAGGTGCAACAAGTCGAACTCGCGGCTTTCCGTCAACCTCCAGGGCGCGGCGTCGCTCATGCTGATGAGCCACCATTGGCGCTGATCCGCGTCGTGGCTGACCGCAAGGCCGCTGCGCCAGGGATCGGTTTGCGCAGGGATGTCCGAGGCATCGTTCCTGACGAAGTAGGTTTCCGGGGTGAAGAGATTCGCGTCCGTGAGGGCCGGGGCACTGATCAGCAGTGTTTCCCGGGCTTGAACGGGCTCGCCGGCGGGCTCATCGCCGGCATAGGCGGCCCGCAGGCGGTTGCCGCTGCCGCTGAGCAGCGTGGTGACGGTCATTTGGTCGTGAGCGCCGCTGTAGGGGTCGGCGCGAAACACAAAGACGCTGTCGGACGCGGCGAGCGTGTCGACGGTCAGCACTGAGGAAGGGGGCGCGGACGTGGCCTGGATCTCACGCATGGCCAAGGTGTCGCCGGAATCCGTCTGTGGCGGGAGCACGCCTTCGGCCCGGCTATTGCCACCGAAACTCAATAGCGCGTTGTCCGCCTGCAGCCGGTTCACGGCGGAGTCGCCTGTGATGAACCAGTGGCTGTTTTCGTGCATCCGCATGGCGGCCTGGCTGGCTGTGACTGCGCCGGTGTAGAGCGTGGCGGCACTGCCGGGCGCGACGACGTCACCGCCGCCGAGCAGGCTGACGCTCGCGTCGTCGTCCGCGAAGATGTCGCCCAGCAGGAGGATGCCGGCGCCTGCTTCGAGGGCGCCATGGGCGCCCTGCAATCGCCACGAGGCGGCGCTGTAGGTGGTCCGCGACGCGGCAGCTTGCGGCGCCGCCTGCATTGACAGGACGGCGCCCGCGCCGACCTGCACTTCGCCATCGGAGTGAAGGTTGGCGCGGCTCGTCAGCTTGGCGTTTTCGGCCAGGGCCAGCGAGGAGCGGGTGAACTCGCTGGGCTGCGTCAGCTCGGCCTGGGTCGAGGCCACGCGGATGGCGCTGTCGATGGCGTCGATGCCGCCCGCGAACTGTTGATTGATGTTGAGCGTGGATTGCTCTGCCAGTCTCACCCTGCCTTCGAAGCGGCTTTGGTCGGCCTGGACGAGCGCCTTCGACTTGCCCAGCACAGGCCGGGTCTTCACGCCATTGCCGTCTTCGAGATCGATGTAGAGTTCGTCACTGCCCAAGGTCACGCGGGAGTTCCGCGCCAGGATGTTTGCGGCGAGCGTGGCATTTCTTCCAAGGTGCAGTCCCACGTCCGTCAGGACGAGGGATTCCATCTCGAAATGCCGTGTTTCCCAGTCGTCCTGTTTGAAGGAGACGGGTTGGGTCAACGCCGAATTGTCGCCCGTCCTGCTGAGCTTGGTGGCGATCGGCTTCTGGTTGACGGCATGGACGACGGGATGGCCCTGCAGGAAAAGTCGTCCATTGCTCTGATGCAGGGCGCCAGCGAGCCGGGTGCCGCCATCGATCACGAAATCGTTCTTCGTGCCAGGTTCGACGCGGTTCACCACGTCCAGATTGCCGGTGAAATGGCCGTGCCAGATGTTGGCGATGGCGGCGGTATCAGTAGCGGCGGTATCCGTTCGATTGAAGTCGAGGTTCAGCGTCGCCTGCGGGCCGCGGTTCGTCAGGACCGCGCCCTTGTCCGCGCCATTGAGGCGGTGGACGGTGATATTGTTGCCGTTGACGTCCAGTTGGCCGCCGCGATAGCCCCATCTGACGTTGTCGGGGTTGACCTGCCCGGCATCGCCAAGAACAACGGTCGGACGGCCGCTGGCGATATGGATGGCATCGAAGGCCTGGACCTTGCCGTCGGCATCGGCGCGTTGTGACAGCATGACCGTGCCGTCGCCGACGCTCAGCTCCCCGGGGTTCACGCCCACGCCATTGATTGTCAGCGTACCGGTTCCCAGTTTGTGCAGGCTGTCGGCGAGCACGCCGTTGATGCCCCAGTCGACGACGTGATTGTCGTTGACGATAATGCCGGCGCCCATCCAGGTCTGGTTATCGGCGGGCTTGATGGTGTAGTCGTCGTTGAAGGTCAGCGAGCCGGCGCCCTGGTCGACCGAATTCTGCAGGATGACGGTGCCGCCGCCGCTGAAGATGAGGTCCTTGCCGTGGTCGAGCGCCGCCGTGACGGTGCTGCCATGCCTGCCGTGCATATCCCAGGCGTTGTCTCCCTGGGTCAGGGTGCCTGTGCCCTTGGCGGCGTCATAGGACCAGATGATGTCGCCCAGGGCGGGCTGGGTGACGACCGGGGCATCGCGGTTCTTGGCCATGACGGCGTTGAACTCGTTGACGAGGATCACCACGAACGAGTTGGATGTTCCCTGGAGTTGGTTGAATGACCTGGTGACGGCGAGCAGCACCCATCGATTCTCCTTGGCGTCCCAGACAAATAGCGGCGAGCCGCTGTCTCCGGGGGTTCCGTACGACGCCATCGGGCCTTGCGCCGCGTTGTAGGTGCTGCCAGGGTTCGACACAATGCTCCAGTCGGAAATGCCGGGCGAGCCCACCGTCCCGCCAGTCCGATAGTGGTAGGCGTACTCGAGATCCGTCAGCGTGCCGGCCCGGTTCTTGACATATTGGTGCCCCGAGCCGATGGTATAAAACACGGGAAAGCGCGTCTTGTTCTGATAGGTGCCGCGCGCGGTGCCAGCGCTTGTCACGGGCATCGGCGCCACTTCGGTCACGAGCTTGACCAGGCGGGGACTGTGGAAATCGCGTGCGTAATCGTCATTATTGCGATTGGAGAATCGATAGAGTGTATCGTCCGCATAGCCGAATCTGACGCTGCCGTACAGGGTATTGTGCTTGACGCTGACGACGTACTGCGGCGATATCAGCGTTGCGATGGCCGTCCGGTCGACGGCGCTGAAATCGGGCATGGGCGCGCGATCCAGGACGGCATAAGGGGCGCCGGTCTTGTCGTACAGTTGGATGTTGGTCGCCCCGGGCTGGAATGCGCCCTTGTTCTCGCTGAAATCGCGATAGGTCTGGTAGGGCAGGTCGGTGCCGACGATGGAGGCGTGAAGCGGGAGGGGGGCCAGCATGCAGGCCAGGATCGACACGCCGCAGAGCGCCCGCGCTTTGCGCTGATGCTTCGAACGACTGGTCTTTTTCACGCCGCGCCGGATCTCGGCGACCGGAACGATTTGTTGCCTGGCGTTTTTCTTCAGTGCGTAGATCTTGTTCATACGGCATTCCGGTTATGGCGCCTCTCCCAGGAGCAAGGGCTGAAAAAAGGCGAGTGCGTGCGTTCGTCCCGGCGCCTGAGGGCGTCGGGAGCGTCGAGAGTTCAACGGATGAAAGGGGGAGGCGCCGGCAGCGGCGCGGGCGTCAACCGGGCGAGACCCGCATCAATCGGGCCCGGCCTTCGGGCAAGGGGATGTCCAGGGCAAGTACCGCGTGGTGGGGAGGTAGCGCAGGGATCAAGGCGCCGGATGCCGGGTTCCGGGTGGCGGCCCGCAGGCGGGGCGCGGGAAGGCGGGGCGGGTCACCCGCAAGTATCCGCGGGTGCAGCCCGGGGGCGTGCGGAGCCGCGGTAGGGGCCAGTAGCTCGAGTGTCCAGTCCATGCAACGCTTTCACAATCAGGTGATCAATGGCGTTTATTGTCATGGAATAGCGTCCCACAGCGGGTCCGATAATGGCGGCGCGAGTCCTATATTGGTGCCGCGCGCTTGCCGGTTCAGTCGCCGCCTGGGCGGCGGCGGATGATTTTGAAAGTGGCGGTTGCACGGGCCACCAGTTCGCCGTCGGCGCGGCGGATGTCGCCTTCACAGAAGGCGATTGACGTGCCGCGGCGTAGGCAGCGCGCCTCGATCACCAGGTCGCCGGTGGCGGGCGACAGGAAGGTGGTGTTCATGTCGATGGTGGCCATGCCTTCGGTGGCTTCGGCCGACCCGCGCGCCGCGGCGCTCAGGGTGAAGTCCAGCACACTCATCAGGGTGCCGCCGTGCACGTCGCCGCGGCTGTTGGTCAGGTCCTGGCGCCAGGGCAGCGAGGTGCGGGCATAGGCCGGCCCGATCTGTTCGGGCACCAGGCCCAGGAAACTCATGAAGGGAATCGCCAGGCCGAAATACTCGCCCGGAGCGGGGGTTGCGGTTGCAGTCATGGAAGGGGGGCGGGGATAAGGAGGACAGAAGGAAATCAGGGCATTGCCGGTCATAATATCCACTTTTATGCCGCCAGCCCGCCCGGAACCTGCGCGTGTGTCCATTTTTCCGATGACCGTACTTTTCGTGTCCGCTGCCCCGCTTTGCCGCGTGGTCCGGATTCCCGTTTTGCCACCGCCATGAGCGACGCCAGCCGCAAGATCGTACATATCGACATGGATGCCTTTTATGCATCCGTGGAACAGCGCGACAACCCCGAACTGCGCGGCCAGCCGGTGGTGGTGGCGTGGACCGGGCCGCGCTCGGTGGTGTGCGCGGCGTCGTACGAGGCGCGCCGCTTCGGCGTGCATTCGGCCATGTCGGCGGTGCGCGCGCAGCGGCTCTGTCCGCAGGCGGTCTACGTGCCGCCCGACTTCAACCGCTACCGCGAGGTCTCGCGCCAGATCCGCCAGATCTTCGCCCGCCACACCGACCTGATCGAGCCGCTGTCGCTGGATGAGGCCTACCTGGACGTCACCGTCAACAAACTGGGATTGCCGTCGGCCACCGAAGTGGCGCAGGTGATCCGCCAGCAGATCCGCGCCGAGACCGGCCTGACCGCGTCCGCCGGGGTGGCGCCCAACAAGTTCCTGGCCAAGATCGCGTCCGACTGGAACAAGCCGGACGGCCAGTTCGTGATCCGTCCGTCCAAGGTGCTGGAATTCCTGCAGCCGCTGCCGGTGCGCAAGGTGCCGGGCGTGGGCAAGGTCACGCAGGCGCGCCTGGAACAGCTGGGCATCCAGACCGTGGGCGACCTGGCCACCCATGGCGTGCAGGAACTGGAGCACTACTTCGGCCGCTACGGCCGCCGCCTGTACGAGCTGGCGCGCGGCATCGACGAGCGCGAGGTGCAGACCGACCAGCCCTTGCAGCAGGTGTCGGCGGAAACCACTTTTTCGGAGGACGTGCGGCTGGAGGCCATCGGCGAGGCCATCGATCGCATGGCCGACAAGGTCTGGGACCAGGCGCTGAAAAAGGGCGCGCTGGGGCGCACGGTGGTGCTCAAGCTCAAGACCGACCGCTTCCGCATCCTGACGCGCAGCCAGACCAGCCCGCATCCGCCGGCCTCGGCGGCCGAGCTGGCGACGGTGGCCCGGCTGCTGTGCGAGCGGGTCGACCTGCCGGCGCAGACGCTGTACCGGCTGGCGGGCGTGGGCATGAGTAACTTTGCCGATCCGCAGGAGCAGTCGCGCCAGCCGGATCTGTTTGGCGGGGCGTTCTGAATCCCGGGGCGTAGCGTCCCGGCGGCTATCGTCCGGCGCGTTGCGCGCCGGACGATGCGGCTTCAGGCGAGCCGGGCCTTGACCTGCTGCGACAGCGCGGTCATGTCGGCGCGGCCGGCCAGCGACTGCTTGAGCAGGGCCATGACCTTGCCCATGGCGGGGGCGCCGGTGACGCCCTGGGCGGCGACTTCTGCCAGCGCGGCGTCGATGGCGGCGGCCACTTCCTCGGGCGTGGCTGCTTGCGGCAGGAATTCCTGCAGCACGACCAGTTCGGCCTTTTCCTGCTCGGCGGTCTCGGTGCGCCCGGCCTGTTCGAACGCGGCGATGGATTCGCGGCGTTGCTTGACCTGCTTTTCGATGATGGCGGTGATTTCGGCGTCGGTCAGGTCGCGGCGTTCGTCCACTTCCTTCTGTTTCACCGCGGCCAGCAGGAAGCGCAGGGTGGCGAGACGCTCGGTGGCCTTGGCGCGCATGGCGTCCTTGACGGCGTCGGAGAGGCGGGTCTTGAGCGTAGCGGTGCTCATGGTTGAACCTTTGTGGTGTTGCATCGAAGGGGCAGTGTAACCGTGGGACGGCCATCCGGGGACGGCCAACCGGGGATGGCCAACCGGGGATGGTCAACCAGGGACGGCCAACCAGGTACGGCCAGCCAGAGGCTGCCCCCTGGAGACTGCCAGCGGCTGCCGGCCCGTCGTGGACCAACCCGGTGGCCGCCTTACTTGACCTGGGCCAGGTCGCCGCGCAGGGCGACGCCGGCCACCATGGCGCCGGCATGGCATTCGTAGTCGGTCTTGCTGCTGTATTCGTTCTTGCGGTAGTAGCTGACGATGTTGGTGACGGCGTTGGCGCCGGCCTTCTTGGCGGCCTCGTGCAGGGCGATCACGGCCGATTGCGCCACCCACAGGCAGGCCTCGGCGTCTTTCTTGGCGAAGGCGTTGGTCTTGCGGTTGGTGACCACGCCGGCCTCCAGCACCTTGCCCTTGGGGCCGGTGCCCGCCAGGTAGAACTTTACGCTGCCGTCGATCTTGCCGGCGGCCTGGGCGGCCTCGATGGCCGGCTGCAGCGGCAGGAAGACGGTGCGGTCCGCGGCCAGCGCCGGGGCCGAGCAGGCGATCGACAAGGCCAGGGCGCCAAACAGCTTATGGGAGACGTTCATGGGATGCGTTCCAGGTGAGGGGTTGATAATGACTTCACGGCCAGCGGCGGAACACCAGCGAGGTGTTGATGCCGCCGAAGGCGAAGTTGTTGTTCATGACGTATTCGTGGCTCATGCGGCGGCCTTCGCGCAGGTAGTCGAGGTCGCCGCAGCGCGGATCGACGTTCCGCAGGTTGAGCGTGGGGGCATACCAGTCGCCGCGCAGCATCTCGATGCTGAACCAGGACTCCAGCACGCCGCAGGCGCCCAGGGTGTGGCCCAGGTAGCTCTTTTGCGAGCTGATCGGCATGCGGGCGCCGAACAGGCTGTGGGTGGCCTGGGTCTCGGCGATGTCGCCTTGTTCCGTGGCGGTGCCGTGGCCGTTGACGTAGCCGATGGCCTCGGGCGGCAGGCCGGCGTCGGCCAGCGCCATTTCCATGGCGATGCGCATGGTGGCGGCCTCGGGGCGGGTGATGTGGGTGCCGTCCGAATTGCTGCCGAAGCCGACGATCTCCGCATGGATGCGGGCGCCGCGCGCCTGCGCGTGTTCCAGCGATTCCAGCACCAGCATGCCGCCGCCTTCGCCGATGACCAGGCCGTCGCGGTCGCGGTCGTAGGGGCGCGGCGTCAGGTCGGGCGTGTCGTTCTTCTGGCTGGTGGCATACAGGGCGTCGAACACCAGCGCTTCGCTCGGGCACAGTTCCTCGGCGCCGCCGGCCAGCATCAGGGCCTGGCGGCCGTAGCGGATGGCCTCGTAGGCGTAGCCGATGCCCTGGCTGCCCGAAGTGCAGGCGCTGGAGGTGGGGATGATGCGGCCCTTCAGTTCGAAGAAGATGCCGACGTTGGCAGCGGTGGTGTGCGGCATCATGCGCACGTACGAATTGGCGTTGAGGTCGTCGGTGACGCCGTTGAGCAGCATGTTGCCGAAGGCGCGGATCTCGGCGGTGCTGCCCACCGACGAACCGCAGGCCACGCCCATGCGGCCATCGCGGATGCTGGGGTCGCCCAGCAGGCCGGCGTCATCCAGCGCCAGTTCGGCGGCGCGCACGCTCAGTTGCGAGACGCGGCCCATGCTGCGCAGCTGCTTGCGGGTCCAGTGCGCGGGCGCGCGGAAATCCTCGATCGGGCCGGCCAGGCGCGTGTTCAGCTCCTGGTAGCGCGCCCAGTCGGGCATGACGCGGATGGCGCTGCGGCCGTCGGCGAAGGCCTGGCCGATGGTGGCCCAGTCGGAACCGAGCGCGCTGATGCCGGCCATGCCGGTAATGACGACGCGTTGCATCAGCACAGCCCTCCGTTGACCGCGATGACCTGGCGCGTGATGTAGGCGGCGCCGGGCGACATCAGGAAGGCGACCGTGGCCGCCACTTCCTCGGGCCGGCCCATGCGCTGGGCCGGGATGGCCTTGAGGATTTCCTCGACCGGCACGTGCTCGTCGATCATGTCGGTGTCGATCAGGCCGGGCGCCACGCAGTTGACGGTGATCTGGCGCTTGGCCAGCTCCACCGCCAGGGCCTTGGCGGCGCCGATCAGGCCGGCCTTGGAGGCGCTGTAGTTGACCTGGCCGCGATTGCCGACCAGCCCCGAGACCGAGGCCATGCAGACCACCCGGCCTGGCGCGCGGCGCCGGATCATGGGCATCGCCAGCGGGCTGAGCACGTTGTAGAAGCCGTCCAGGTTGGTGCGCAGCACCTGGTCCCAGTCGTCGCCGGTCAGGGCGGGAAAGGCGCCGTCGCGGGTCAGGCCGGCGTTGAGCACGACGCCGTAATAGGCGCCGTGGGCCTCGACGTCGGCCTGCAGCACGGCGGCGCATTGCGCGCGGTCGGCCACGTCGAATTGCAGCACGCGCGCCTGGCGGCCGCGGGCGGCGACTTCGGCCTGTACGGTTTCTGCCTGGGCGCGCTGCTGGCGGCAGTGCAGCACCAGGTCATGGCCGGCGTCGGCCAGGGCCAGCGCGATGGCGCGGCCGATGCCGCGGCTGGAGCCGGTGACGAGAATGGGAGCGGCGCTCATTGGGGCGAATCTTCCTGGATGAAAACGTTGGGGTCCTTGGGTTGATAGACGTTGAGCCGGGCGCTCGCCAGTTGGCGTTCGCCGTCGCGCAGTTCGCATTCGAATACGCTCATGCCGCTGTCGTCGATGAACCCGCGTTGCACGTGGACGGAGAGGACGGCGCCGGCCGGCAGCGCGTCGACCTGGCAGTCGTAGCGGCGCGTGCCCAGCAGGAAGCCGAGCTTGACCTCGGCGCCTGCCAGGCGCGCCTGGCAGCCGGCCCAGGCGCCGACGGCCTGGGCCATCAGTTCCAGGCCGAGCCAGGGCGGCAGCGCGCCGTCGGGCAGGGAGTAGGGGCCGGGGCGCACCACGGCGCGCGCCGTCAGGCTGTCGGCGTCGTGCGCCAGCACCTCGTCGATCAGGATCATGTCGCCGGCGTGCGGCAGCAGGCTGGCGATGGGCCATGGGCTCATGCGGCACCCCCCAGGATCAGGCTGGCGTTGTTGCCGCCGAAGGCAAAGGAATTGCTCATGGCGATGCGGCGGCGGCCCGCGGCGTAGCGGTGCGCCGGGGTACTGAAGTCCAGCGCCGGCAAGGCCGGATCGGGCTGGCCGTCCCAGACGTGCGGCAACAGCCGGCCGTCGGCGTTGGCGGGCGCCAGGGTGATCCAGGCGAGCGCCGCTTCCAGCGCGCCGGCCGCGCCCAGCGCATGGCCGGTCAGCGGCTTGGTCGACGCGCACGGCACGCCCTGCGGGAACAGGGTGTGCACGGCCAGGCTTTCCATGGCGTCGTTGTGCGTAGTGCCGGTGCCGTGCAGGTTGATCCAGCCGATGTCGGCGGGTTCGAGCCCGGCGCCGTCCAAGGCGGCGCGCATGGCCTGCAGGGCGCCGGCGCCGCTTGGCTCGGGGGCCGACATGTGCCAGGCGTCGGAACTGGCGCCGCCGCCCAGCAGGGCCACGCCGGCCGCGTCGGCGGGTTCGCGCTGCATCAGGAACAGCACGCCGGCCTCGCCGATGTTGATGCCGCGGCGGTTGGCCGAGAACGGCAGGCACAGGGCCTCGTCCACCGCTTCCAGGGTGGCGAAGCCGTTGATGGTCAGGCGGCACAGCGTATCGGCGCCGCCGCAGACCACCGCGTCGCACAGTCCCAGCGCCAACAGGCGGCGCGCGGACAGCAGCGCGCGGGCGCTGGAGGTGCAGGCGGTGGACAGGGTGTAGGCCGGGCCGGCGGCGCCCAGCCACTCGGCCAGGAACTCGGCGGGCGACGACAGCGCCTGGCGGCGGTAGTCGTAGTCGGCGGGCCAGGCGCCGCTGGCGGCCAGGGCGCGGAACGCCGGCGCGTTGTCGTTCACGCCCGAGGTGCTGGTACCCAGCACCACCGCCACGCGGTGGGCGCCGTGGCGGGCGATGGCGCCGCGCAGCTGGGGCTCGATCTGGGCGGCGGCGGCCAGCAGCAGCTGGTTGTTGCGGCTGTGATGATGCGGGGCGAAGGTCTCGGGGATGGCCGGCAGCGGCGCGGCGACGGCGCCGAGCGTGAGCGCGCGGTCCGCCACCCAGCCGGCCAGCGGGCGCATGCCCGCGGTGTCGCCAGCGAAGGCGGCATGGGCCACGGCATCGATGCCGGCGCCGAGCGCGCAGACCACGCCCGGGGGGCTCAGCCAGGTGGCGGTCATGGTTGCTCCTTCAATGGCGCGACGCGCCACACCGTGCCGGCGGCGTCGCGGATTTCAAGCGCGCCGTCCGGCGCGTCCGCCGGCCAGCGCACGGTCCAGCGCGGCAGGCCCCGTTGCAGCAGCTCGCGCTGCGCCGAGCCGTCGGCGGCGCGGGTAGCGCGCCAGGCGCCGGCGCCATAGGCCGCGTCCCAGCCTCGGCCTGCGGGTCCAGGCGAACAGCAGCGCGGCGAACAGGTCGCGCGCCTGGCCGTTGGGCCGCAGGAAGCCGTCGTTGCGCCAACGGCCGTCTTCCAGCATCTGACGGGCCTGCGGCACGCC
>NZ_CP017433.1:3870621-3931133 GCF_002082135.1 Achromobacter ruhlandii | reverse complement strand
GCGCTGGCGCATCCGGCCAGCACGGCCAGCGCCAGCGCGGCGCAGGCGGCGCGCAGGGCGGGCGGGAGCGAGGGCAGGACGGGCATCATGAGCGGCTCATCGGGCCGGTTGCGCCTGGGCGGCTGGCGCGCGGCACAGTTCGCTCAGCATGCGCAGGCGGCGCTGCGGGCTGGCCACGAAGGGGTTGTCGGTGTCCCAGGCGTAGCCGGCCAGGATCGAACTGATCATGCGGCGGATCTCCGGCTGGGCGTTCTGGTAGAAAACCACATCCTGGAATTCCCCGCTATACCAGCCCTGCACATAGGCGCGGAAGGTTTCCACGCCAACCATCAGCGGGTCGGCGAAATCGCGTTGCCAGTCGACCGCTTCGCCGCTCAGCTGCCGGTGCAGGGCGTCGGCGGCCAGCTTGGACGAGCGCAGCGCGATGGTGACGCCGGACGAGAACACCGGGTCCAGGAATTCGGCGGCGTTGCCGAGCAGCGCGTAGCCCGGCCCGTGCAGCCGCGTGACGCTGGCGGAGTAGCCGCCGATGGTGTTGGCCGGCGTGTCCCAGACGGCGTTGCGCAGCACCCGCTTGAGGTTGGGAGCGGCGTCGGCCATGGCGCGCAGGGTGGTCATCAGGTCTTCGTCGGCGCCGCCGAACAGGTCCTGGCCGCCGACCACGCCGAACGAGCTGCGGCCATTGGAGAACGGAATCAGCCAGTACCAGATGCCGCTCTGCTCGGGGTGCACGCTGATCAGGATCTTGTCGCGGTCGAAGCCGGCATCGTCGATGCGGTCCTCGATGTGGGTGAAGATGGCCTTGCGCGGCGGCATCGACGACGGCCGTTCCAGGTCGAGCAGGCGCGCCAGCACGCGGCCATAGCCGCTGGCGTCCAGCACGAACCTGCCGCGCACCTGGTAGGGCTGGCCCTGCGGGCCGCGCACCGTGAGCAAGGGGCCATCCGCGCCGGTGAAATCGGCGGCGATGACTTCCTGCTGGTAGCGCACCTCCACCCCCTGACGCGCGGCGTCGTCGGCCAGCACCTTGTCGAAGCGGGCGCGCTGCACCTGGAAGGTGCTGCCGGGGCCGGGGCTGAACTTGTCGCGGAAGTCGAAGTAGGTGTATTGGTCGCCGCGCGCGAAGGCGGCGCCGTTCTTGGTCTGGAAGCCGGCGGCCCGCACAGCCGGCATCATGCCGGCCTCTTCGATGAATTCCAGGCAATGGGCCAGCAGGCTTTCGCCGATCGAGAAGCGCGGGAACTGCTGCCGTTCCAGCACCAGCACATCGTGCCCCTGGCGCTTGAGTAGCGCGGCGGCGACGGCTCCGGCCGGGCCCGCTCCGATGACGACGACTTCCCGATGTTCCATGCTGGATGCTTCCTCGTATTGATCAATGGCAAGACAAAAAATCAGGCCTGGCGGGGCGGCCGGATCCACGGCGCCCACAACAGGGAAAAGCCCACGCCCAGCGCCACCGCCAGGCCAAAGTTGGCGATGGCCGGCGTCTGGCTGACGGCCAGCAGGCCGAAAGACAGCAGGGTGGTGAGCGCGCCCAGCACGATGCCCACCAGGCTGGCGGCCGCGCCGGCGACCCGCTCATACATGAAGATGGCGTAGTCCACGCCGATGGCCGAGACCAGCAACAGGCCGAACAGGCTGAACAGGGTCAGCGGCTGGCCCAGGTAGCCCAGCGCCGCCAGGCTGCACGCGGTGGCCGCCAGCGGCACCGCCAGAATGCGCCAGGCGGCGGCGCGTCCCAGCGTCAGGCACAGCAGCGCCGCCGCCACCAGATATGACAGCAGCTTGAGTTCGGCGGCTTCGACGCGCGTGGCGCTGAACATGCGGTTCAGCTCGCCGCTGCGGTCGACCAGCGTGACGCCGGGCGCGGCCTGGGCGATGGCGGCCAGGGCGGCGGGGTCGCGCAGGCCCAGCAGCGTGATCATGCCGGCGGCCTCGCCGTCGCGCTGGCCCAGCCACAGCGGACGCCAGCGCTCGCCGGCCTGTCCCTGCATGGCGGCGTCGAGGGTGACGGGCGGCAGGGCCGCCAGCGCGCGCAGTTCCTGGCGCAGCGCGTCGAACGGCAGGCCGATGTCGGTCATGGCGCGCCAGGCCTCGGGGCAATCGGCCAGCGTGCCGAGCGCCGCCGCCAGGGCGCGCTGGTCGGCCTGCGGCGTCACGCGCTGGCTCAGGGCGTTATAGGCCTGCAGTTTGCCCGCGGCGACCTGGGCGTCCAACGCCTGGCTGACCTGTGCCTGGCGGCGCAGCAGTTCGTCCGGGTCCGGTGCGCGCACCAGGAAGAACTGGCTGGTCGGCATGAAACCGGTGATCTCGCCGATCTGGCGCGCCTGTTGCAATAGCGGCGCCGGCAGGCTCAGCCATTGGCGCAGGTCGTCCTGGATGCCGAGGCGGCCGATGCCGCCGGCGGTGATGGCCGCCAGCAGCACGGCGCCGACCGCCAGCAGGGCGCGGCGGCCGGCCAGACGCTCGCGGGCGCGCAGCGCGGCCTCGGCGAATCGCAGCAGCGGCGGCCACGGGCGTGGACGGAAATGTTCCATCCAGGCCGGCAACTGGCAGACGGTGCAGGCATAGGCGCCGAGCAGGCCAGCGGCGGAGAACACCGCTGTCTGTGTCAGGGCGGGGAAGGGCGTGAACGCCAGCGCCACGTAGCCGACCAGGCTGGCCGCCAGGCTGATGGTCAGGCCCGGCAGCACGCGGCGCAGGGCGGGCCAGGCGCGCCAGTCCGGCATGCCGTAACTCTTGCCCAGCCAGTGCATCGGAAAGTCGACCGCGACGCCGATCAGGCTGGCGCCGATCACCAGCGTCAGCACGTGGATGGAGCCGAACACCGCGACGCAGGCGACCGTGCCGGCCAGAAGGCCCACGGCCACTGGCGCCAGCGCCAGCAGCGCGCGCCAGCGGCGCAGCGCCAGGAGCAGCACCAGCACGATGCCAGCCATGGCGATTCCGCCGATCCAGCCGCTCTCGGCGACCGCCTGGGCGCGGCCTGCCGCCGCGTAGAGGGCGCCGCCGGCCACCAGCAGGTCCGCGCCGCTGGCGGCCAGGGCCCGGCGATCGGCGTCGATCTGCGCGGCCACGCGCGCCGGCGCGTCGCTGTCGAAGGCGTCATCGCGGGTGGTGGCGCGCACCAGCACCCAGGAGCGGCCCGCGCCCTCGGCCACCAACGTGCCGGTGCCCATGTCGTACTGCACCGCGCCGCCGGGCCGCAGCGCCTGTTCAGCCAGCCGCGCCAGGCCAAGCAAGTCCTGGTCGACCGGCACCACGCTGGAAGAGGAGAAAGGGTCGACCAGTTCGCGGGCGCGGCGTTGGGCGTAGGCGGCGGGGTCATCGAGCAACTGCTGGCGCTGCGCCGCCGGCAGCAAGGCGAGGCGGTTGGCCAGCAGCCGGGCGCGCAGGTCGGCCAGGTCGACGTCGACGTCGACGTCGACCTGCGCCGTGGCGAACAGGCCGCTGTGCTGCCAGCGCTGGGCCAGCAGGCGCGCGGCGGCCGCGCTATCGCCGCCGGCGGGCGCGGCGACCAGCGCCACCAGCTGGCGGCTCAGCGGCTCCTGGATGCGCGCTTCGGCCAGTTGGCGGGTGGCGTCGGTCCGGGCCTGCGGCACCAGCTCCATCAGGTTGGCCGATACCGGCCAGCCGTCGCGGCACTGCCAGGCGCCCAGGCCCAGCAACAGCAGCAGCCCCAGCTTGAACAGCCGTGGCAGCCAGCGTTCAGTCGGCGAAGGCACGCTGCTCCTCGGGCGTCAGGGCGTCGGCCGAGGCGGCATCGACCATCTGCAGCACGCTGCGGTCGCCCTGGACTTCGCGCAGTTCGATACGGTCCACCAGCCTGCCGCCGTTGATCTGGATGTTCTCGAAGATCTGGCGCAGCAGCACCGAGCGCGGCAGCAGCGTCAGCTGCCAGGCGTCCGGGCCGCCCGACAGGCTCAGGTCGAAGTTCTCGCGCAGGCCGCTGGTGTCGCCGGCCAGCACCGACAGGAACAGGCGGTTCTCGCGGCCGGCGCCGCTGTGCTGCGGCAGCGCCTGCCAGGCGCCATCGGGGCCGCGGCGGGCGATGCCGTCGGCGCTGATGCGCAGGTCCTGGGCGATGGGGCTGCGCAGCAGCCACAGCAGGCCGCGGCCGGCGGCCAGGGTGAAGTCGCCGCGGCTGGTCAGCGGCTGCGGCAGCGAGCGCAGGAATTTCTGCTGCACGAAATGGCCGCGCACGATCGGCGTGGCGCGCAGTTGCTGTTGCAGGTCATCGAGGTTGAAGGCCCGCGCGCTCCAGGGCAGGACGGCCAGGGCCAGGCAGATCAGCAGGCGTCTCACGCGGCGTCCTCCGGGGCATCGAGCTTGCGCCGGACCGCGTCCAGCAGGACGGCCGGCGAAGCCAGCTGCATCTCGCGGGTGCGCATGCAGACCGCCACTTGCACGGAACTGGCCCGCGTCAGGCGCTGGCCGCTGGCGGCCTCGCGGATCAGGTAATTGATCTTGAGGCGGTTTTCCCATTCGACCAGCTCGGCGCGCACCACCAGGCGCTGGCCGAACTGCGCCGCCTGCGCGTAGCGCAGTTGCAGGTCGATCACCGGCCAGACATAGCCGCTGGCGCGCATTGCGTCATAGCCATAGCCCAGGCTGTCGAGCAGCGCGCAGCGGGCTTCTTCGAGGTATTTGACGTAGTGGCCGTGCCAGACGACGTTGATCGAATCGACGTCGTAGAAGGGCACGCGGATCTCGACTTGCGCGCCAAGCGCGCCGCGTTTACGCATCGTCTTTCCAGAAAGGGTAGAAGTTGAACCATTGCAGCGGCGCCTGGCGGCAGTGCGCGCCCAGGCGGTCGGCGTAGCGCTGTGTCCATTGCGCGATCTGCGCCTGGCGTGTGGCGCGGCTCCATTCGATGCCGTCGCTCAGGCGTTCCATCGACACGCGATAGCGCTTGCCGTGGCGGGTGCAGAACAGCAGATTGACCGGGCAGCGCAGCAGG
Organism: Achromobacter ruhlandii; assembly: GCF_002082135.1. Lineage (NCBI taxonomy): Bacteria > Pseudomonadati > Pseudomonadota > Betaproteobacteria > Burkholderiales > Alcaligenaceae > Achromobacter > Achromobacter ruhlandii. The sequence goes on along the minus strand of NZ_CP017433.1, from coordinate 3,926,173 downwards.
CCGGCCAGCAGCCATGGGCCTTGCGGCAGCGGCGCGGGGTCGCCCAGCAGCGCCACCTCGGTGCTGCGGTCGCCCTTGAGCGGCACGCGGTCGCCGGCGATGGCCAGCCATTCGCCGCGCTCCAGGCGCTGGGCCAGGTCGAGCATGACGCCGGCATCCAGTTCGCTGACCTGGATCATGCGCAGGCCGCCGCCGGCCTCGTCGAGCAGGCGGCCGAACTGCGCCGCGTGCTTGGTGTGCACCAGCACATTCAGCTTGAGCAGGCCGGATTGCTCCGCCAGCGCCCGGCAGACCTCGATATTGCCGAGGTGCGAGCCCACCAGGATCTGGCCGCGGCCGCTGCCCATCTGCGCGTGCAGGCCGTCGGGATCGTGGATGTCCAGGTCCGCCAGCGTGATCTTGCCCTGCCAGACGTCGAGCTTGTCCAGCAACGCCTGCGCGAATGCCAGGTATTGGCGGTAGACCGGGAACGAGCGCGGCAGCGGCGTGGCCGGGCCGCCGGCGCGCGCCAGGCGGCGCTGGTAGGCGCCGATGGCGCGGCGGGCGCGCGGGCCGAACGCATAGAAGTACAGGACCACCAGCCACACCACCGGCGCCACCGCGCGGCGGCCGACCCGGCGCGCGGCCCAGGCGGTCAGTCGCATCAGCACGGGGCTGCCGCGTTCGGGTTGGTCGGCCCAGTGGGAGTCGGCCGCGCTCATGGGCGCCCGCCAGCGGTGAGGCGGCGCAGCAACAGCGCCGGCGAGCGCGCCAGCATGCCGAAGAACAGGCGCGCGTGCATGCGGCTGATCAGCAGGTTGTCGCGCAGGGCCTTGAAGTGCGAGACGCCGCCTTCCGGGTAGACCACGCGCGTGGGCAGCCAGGCCATGGGCACGCCGCGCCAGTGCAGGCGCACCAGGATGGCGATGTCGAAGTCCATGCGGCGGCCGACCTGCGTGGCGTCGATCACCCGCAGCACGGGGGCGAGCGGATAGACGCGGAAGCCGCACATGGCGTCCGGAATGTCGAGCGACAGGGTGTTGATCCAGACCCACACGCGCGTCAGCCAGCGGCCGTAGAGGCGGCTGCGCGGCACGTCGTCGCCGTATAGCGGCGCGCCGCAGATGACCGCGTCGGGCCGCGCCCGCGAGGCCTGCGCGAAGCTGGCGGCGTCATCCAGGGCATGCTGGCCGTCGGCGTCCACCTGCAGCGCGTGGCTGTAGCCCAGGTCGCGCGCGGCGCGCAGCCCGTCCTGCACCGCCGCGCCCTTGCCGCCGTTGGCGGCGCGGCGCACCAGGTGCGTATGCGGCAGCGCCGCCAGCCTGTCCAGGACGGCGGCGCAATCCGCGGCCGAGCCGTCGTCGACCAGCACGCAGGGCAGGCCCAGGGCCGCCAGCCGCGCATGCACCGCGGCCACGGTGGCGCCGTGGTTGTAGACGGGGATGACCGCGCACAGCCTATGCGGCGTCATGGCGGTCTCCGTGCAGCACGCGTCCGGATGAGCAGGGCGCCTCACCGAGGGTGTAGGTGAAATACAGCTTGCGCTTGCCGGCATCCCAGCGCAGCGCCAGTTCGGCCACGTCGCCGGGACGCAGCAGGCGCTGGAACTTCAGCGCCTCCATGCCGGCAAAGCGCAGGTCGGGCAGCAGGTCGCGTTGCGCCAGCGCCAGCGCCCAGCCGATCTGCGCCACGCCGGGCACCACCGGGGCGGTGGGGAAATGGCCGCCGAAATAGGCCAGGTCGCACGGGATTTCCATGCGGTAGCGGCGCTCGTCGGCGCCGGCGGCCGGCAGCGGTTCGGCCATGGGCTGCAGCGGGCGCGGGCCGGCGGCCGCCTCGAAATCGGCCTGGGTCATCTTGCCCTGGCTGTTCCAGGGCAACTGCCGCGCCAGCCGCCAGCCGCGCGGAATCGCCAGCGATTCGAAGCCGGCCGCCAGGTGCTGGCGCAGCGCATCCACCACGGCGCGCCGGCCCTGGTTGCGCAGCGCGTGCAGGCCGGCGGGGTTCAGCGCCACCAGCGCGGTCAGGCGGGTGGCGCCGGCGGCGCGGCCGACGCGGGCCTCGGCCACATGGGCATGGCGCGCCAGCGCCTGTTCCAGCATGGGCAGCGCGATGCGCTTTTCCTCGATCTTGACGATGCGGTCCTGCCGGCCCAGCAACTGGAAGCGGCCGCCGGACAGCTCGGCGCCGTCGGCGGTCTGCGCGTCGGCGGCCTCGACCCAGGGCGAATCCACCCGCAGCGCGCCGTGCGCGTCCAGGCCGACCGTCACGCCGGGCAGGGGTTGCCACGGGTCGGCCCCGCCGCGCCAGGCCACGGCGCCGGTCTCGGAACTGCCGTAGATCTCGGTGGGGCGCAGGCCGAGCTGGCGCGCGATGGCGTCGGACACGTCGGGCGGCAGCGCGCCGCCCGATGAATAGATGCGGCCGAGCCTGCCGCGCAGTTGCGCCCAGTCCAGCCGGTCGCCCAGGCGGCGCAGCAGCGCCGGGCTGGCGATCCAGGTGAAGGCCGGATGGCGCAGGCTGGCCTGCTGCAAGTCTTCGGGGTAGAGCCGCTGGCGCCGGTCGAGCGCACGGCCGGCGCACAGCGGCCACAGCACGCGGAAGGGCAGGCCGTACATGTGTTGGGCCGAGACGCTGCCCAGCACCGGGCCGGTGGCGTCGGGCCATTGCGCCTGCAGGGCCTGGACCTCGCGCGCCAATTGGCCCCAGCGCTTGGCGATGCGCTTGGGCGTGCCGCTGGAGCCGGATGTGCACAGCACCAGCGCCTGGTCCGGATCGAGCGCCGCGGGCGCCAGCGGCGGCGCGTCGCGCAGCGCTTCCAGGCGCCAGCGCGGGCGGGCGGTGGGCGGCAGGTCGGTGTCGGAGAGCCAGGCGTCGACGTCGGCGTCGAGCAGGGCGCAGGTGTCGGGGCGCGCGTCGCCTGGCAGGATCGCGGTCACGCCGGCGCGCCAGCAGGCAAACAGGGCGATGGCGAGCGCGGCGGCGTCGTCGAACCAGAGCGCGGCGCGGCGAGTGGCGCGCGCCTGGAGCGCGCCGGCGGCGGCCAGGCAGTGCGCGGCGAAATCGGCGTGCGCCAGCGCGGGCTCGACGGCGACGGGCGCGTCGTTGGCGCTCGCGGCGCGCGGCAGCAGCAGATGCGTCAGGTCTGTCCAGGTCACCGCTCAGGCCGCCTTTGCCGCGGCCGGCCGCAGCAGCCATTCGCCGCCCATCAACAGGCCCATCAGCGCGTAGCTGATGGCGCCGTTGTAGGCGGTCCACCAGCTCCAGGGGCCCCACGCGGCCAGCGCCGCCGCGACGGCGCCGTTGACGGCGAAGAAGCCGCACCAGACGCGCGTGACGTTGCGCGTGTAGCGCACGCCGGCGGCCGGCAGGTCGGGGTGGCGCAGGCGCGCCAGCCGTTCGACCACGGGGCGGCCGCGCCGCAGGCTGGCGCCGAAGATGGCCAGCAGCATGGCGTTGACCATCACGGGGTACCAGCGCAGCCACTCGCTTGAATTGGAGACAGCAAGCACCAGGCAGAACGCCACCGCGGCCAGCGGCAGCAGGCGCGCGCCGGGCTGCGTGTCGCGGCCGGCCAGCCCGCGGGCCAGCCCGCGGGCCAGCCACAGCACGGCCAGCGGCAGCGCCAGCCAGGCCGCGCTGACCCGGCCCAGCGTCGCGTACACGACGAAGGGGTAGGCCAGGCCGGCCACGGCCAGCGCGGGCGCCAGGCCGCGTTTCATGCGCCGGCGTCCTGCTGCTTCTGGCACATGGCCTGCACCACGTCTTCGACGGTGCGCACGCTGCGGAAATCGTTGGCGTCGAGCTTGCGCCCGGTTTGGCGGCGCACGTGGTCGATCAGGTCGATGGCGTCGATGCTGTCGATTTCCAGGTCGGTGTAGAGGTTGGCCTCGGGGGTGATGCGTTCGGGCTCGATCTCGAACAATTCGCTCAGCGTGTCGCGCAGCGTATTGAAGATTTCATCGCGGGTCTGCATGGTCAACTCCATTGCCTCAGTTGCGGCGCTGGGCCGCGACGAATTCGGCCAGGTTGGCGATGCTGGCGAAGTGCTCGCGCATGTTGCGCGTTTCGGGGTCGATGGCGATGCCATAGCGCTTTTGCAGCGCCAGGCCGAGTTCCAGGGCGTCGACCGAGTCCAGGCCCAGTCCGTCGCCGAACAGGCTGGCCTCGCGATCGATGTCGTCGGGGGCGATGTCTTCCAGGCCCAGGGATTCGATGACGAGCGTCTTGAGCTCAGTTTCCAGTTGATTCATCCAGCTTGGACTCCACTTGCGGCGCGATTCGCGCTTGTTCGTTGTCGGGGCCGGCGGCGGGCGCCGGGGCGCCGGCCGGCGCGTGGCGCGTCAGCTCGGCATCGAAATAGGCATGCAGGTAATCGTTCATGCGGCGGCCGGCAATCGGCAGCGGGTGCGCATTGGACCATGTGGCGGGATCGATGTCCTCGCCGACCTGGATCACGTAGCGCATGCGGCACGGCGGAATGCGGTACCAGGGCTCGCCTTTGGTCAGGCTGCGCGGGTTCATGCGGATGACCACCGGGGTCACCACCCGGGCGCCGCGCAGCGCAATGGCGCAGGCGCCGCGATGAAAGCGCGGCAGGCTGTCCTGGGGGGTGCGCGTGCCTTCCGGGAACACGATCAGGGTTTCGCCGTTGCGCAGCACGTCGGCGGCGCGATCGAACATGTCGAAGCTTTCGTCGTTGGTGATGTAGCCGGCGTTGCTGACCGGCCCGCGCGTGAACGGATTGCGCGCCAGGCCGTGCTTGACGATGCAGTTGGCGTTCTTGACGTGGCCCACCAGGAACACCACGTCCAGCAGTGACGGGTGGTTGGCCAGGATCATCTGGCCGGGCCGGCCCAGGCGTTCGGCGCCCTTGAAATCCACCGTGAGGATGCCGACGCGCACCATGAAGCGGATGAAGAAGCGGAAGGTGCGGTTCAGCGCCCAGCGCGCGCGGCGCTGGCGGTCGGCGGCATTGCCGGGAATCAGGCGCTGCGGCGGGAACACCAGCAGGCGCAGCAGCAGCCCGCCGACGCCGAACATGGTGAAGGCCATGCCGGTGGCGACCAGGCGCCACAGCCAGAAATCCTGGCGGGGCGGGGGGGCGGCGGAGTGGGTGCTGGAAGGGGTCATGCCGAGCGGGTCCAGAGCCATTGGCGGGCGTGGTTGGCATGCCGCCAGCTGGGCGTTTGCAGGTTCAGGTGACGCAACAGGTTCAGCGCGTTGGGCCAGGGCCGCGGCGCGGCGCCGGCGCCAGGGGAGGCCTCGAGCCGCCAGTCGGCGCCGGCGCGCAGGCGGAACGCCGCCGCGTAGGAAAAGGGCACGTCGTCGATCCAGGGCGAGTAGGGCGCGGGCGGCCGCTCCTCGGCCAGCACCACCAGCACGTTGTCGTGGCCGTCGGCCAGCAGCAGCCCCGCTTCCAGGAAGGCGTGCTCCAGACCGTCGTCCTCGGCCGAGAGCGCGATCGATTCGGTGGTTTCGCGGCGTATGATCGACCACTGGCCGGCCAGGGCGTTGTGCACCGACAGGCCGAACGCGGTGGGCGACAGCGGTTCGCCGGCGGCCAGCGATTGCAGCAGGTCGAAATTGCGGGTGGTTTCGCCATGGCGCGAGGCGTAGACCAGCGGCATGGGCGGCTGGCCTTGGGCGACCGGCCAGGCGCATTCGAACACCGCGCGCGCCATCGGGCTGAGGCGGCGGCGCTGCATCGGGGGCAGGAATTCGAGGCGCGGCGGGCTGGGTTCTCCAACGGGACAATAAGGATGTTCAGCCCAGTACGACCAGCTGCTCGCGTCTTGCATACCCGATGTCCAACCCTGCCATTGCGCAATGGAAAAGGTCAGCATAGCGCGCGATCTTACACTGATCGCAAATTCATTAATTGTTTTTAGACGTTACTAAAGCAGTGAAAACGCCCGATATTTTACATTTTGTTTTACCAAATTGTGACGTGAAGCCGTGATTCCTGGGGAACTTTCCTTGTGGTGGGCAGACCAAGGCGCGGCCGCTGATTATCAGCCAGATCTGCTTTCGGCGGCGGACGCGCGACGCGCGTCGGCGCTGCGCTCGGCCAAGGCGCGCGATGACTGGCAGGTCAGCCGCGCCTTGCTGCAGCGGGTGCGGGCGGACGCGCACCCGGCCCATGCCCTGTCGCTCAGCCATAGTGGCGGCCACGCCCTGTGCGCCCAGGCGCCGCGGGACTGGGCCGTGGGCGTGGACCTGGAGCGGGTGCGGGCGCGCGATACCGCCGCGCTGGCCGCCTGGGTCTGCAGCGAACCGGAACGGGCCTGGCTGGCGCAGGCCGCCGATACGGCCGCGCGGCTGGAGCGGTTCTATATGTTGTGGACACTCAAGGAAGCCTTCGTCAAGGCGGCCGGGCTGGATTTTCCGGCGGACATGGCGTCGATCGGCCTGGCGCCGGCGGCCTCGGGCCGGCTGGCGCTGCGTCCGCCGGCGGGCCGCTGGCAGGCGATGTGCTGGGGGCTCGGCGGCGACTGGGTGATGGCGGCGGCCTGGCGCGGCGCGGACCCGGCGCCGGTCCGCATCGGCTGGCGCGCGGCGGCGGGATGTGCCTGGCCAGCGCGCCGCCTGCTGGGCGAATGGACGGGGCAGGCCGGTTGAGGGCAAGGATGGTTTTGTGCGCCGCACTTAAACATGTATTATTAATGCATGTTTAAAAAAGGGATGGCGCCGGCGCCGTCCGCAGCACAAGGAGCAGTCGATGTTGAGCCCGCAAATCCGCGCCATGGTCAAGGCCACGGCCCCGGTCCTGAAAACCCATGGCGTGGCCCTGACCCGCCACTTCTACACCCGCATGTTCCAGCACAATCCGGAACTCAAGCACGTGTTCAACCAGGGCCACCAGGCGGGCGGCGAACAGCAGCAGGCGCTGGCCGGCGCGGTCGCGGCCTATGCCGAACACATCGACAATCCCTCGGTGCTGGCGCCGGTGGTGACCCGCATTGTCCACAAGCACGTCAGCCTGGGCATTCGCCCCGAGCACTATCCGATCGTGGGCAAGCATCTCTTGGCGTCGATCCGCGAGGTGCTGGGCGAGGCCGCCACCGACGCCCTGGTGGATGCCTGGGCCGCCGCCTATGGCCAGCTGGCCGACATGCTGATCGCCGAAGAGGCCCGGCTGTACCGGGATTCGGCCGCCAAGCCGGGCGGCTGGACTGGCTGGCGCGCCTTCCGCGTGGTCGGCAAGCAGCCCGAAAGCGCCGAGATCACCTCGTTCTACCTGGCGCCGGCCGATGGCGGCGCGGTGCCGGCCTATCTCCCCGGCCAGTATGTGTCGGTGCGCGTGTACGTGCCGGAGCTGGGCCTGATGCAGCCGCGTCAGTACAGCCTGTCGGACGCGCCGGGCCAGGACCGCCTGCGGATCTCGGTCAAGCGCGAAGCGGGCGGCGCGCACGGGCCAGCCGGACGCGTGTCCAATGCGCTGCACGAGCGCCTGGAGGAAGGCGGCGTGCTGGATGTGGCGCCGCCGCAGGGCGACTTCCACCTGCGCCAAGACAGCGCCGCGCCGGTGGTGCTGCTGAGCGGCGGGGTTGGGCTGACGCCCATGGTGTCGATCCTGAATCATCTGGTGGCGACCGACGATCCGCGCCAGATCCGCTTCGTGCATGGCTGTCGCAGCCAGGCGGTGCACGCCATGAAAGACCACGTCAATGCCATCGTCGCGAGCCGCGGCAACGTGCGCAAGGCGGTGTTCTACGAGGAAGTCGGCGGCGGCGACCGCCCGGGCCGCGACTACGACCATCATGGCCGGGTCGACCTGCGCGCCATCCGCGACGAGGCCATCGTGCCGGATGCCGATTACTACCTGTGCGGCCCGTCCGGTTTCATGCGGGCGCAGCGCGAAACGCTTTTGGAGCTGGGCGTGGCGCCGGACCGCATTCACGCCGAGGCCTTCGGCAGCGGCGGCGCGCCGGCCTGACCGGTGTATCCTGGCGCCCATGCAACTGACCCGATTCACCGACTTCGGCCTGCGCGTCCTGATGTACCTGACGCAGTGCCGCGACCGGCCCGCGGCGGTCACCATTCCGGAGATCGCCACGCGCTTCGACCTGTCGCGCAACCACCTGGTCAAGGTGGTGCACTTCATGTCGCAGCGCGGCTGGGTCAGCACGGCGCGCGGCAAGGGCGGCGGCCTGGCGCTGGCGCGCCCGGCCGCCGAGTACCGGCTGGGCGACCTGGTGCGCGAACTGGAACAGCAGGGCCCGCTGATCGACTGCGGCGAGCCGCCCTGTGCGCTGGACGGCGCCTGCCGCCTGGCTGGGGTGCTGGCGCAGACCCTGCAGGCGTTCTACGACGCGCTCAATGGCTATACCCTGGCGGACCTGGTGCGCGATCCGACCGCCGCGGCCATCATCAGGCTGCATCGCGCCGCCTGATTCCCGCGCCGATCGCCCGCGCCGGTTGCGCGGGGCTGGTGGTCCAAGTCGGTCGTCCGGACGGGGACCATGAGGCCGGGTTATGGGTGCTGGGGTTTTGGTGATTTGCGGTCATCCGTCCCCCGCTTCAGAATAAGACCGTTGCCATTTTCTTATTTGGAAGCAGGGTATGCGCGTTTGCGTAATCGGTGCCGGCGTGGTGGGCGTGACCTCCGCTTACTTCCTGGCGCGCCAGGGCCATGACGTCGTGTTGGTCGACAGCCACGCCCATCCGGCCGAGGTTTCCAGCTACGCCAACGGCGGCCAGCTCAGCTACAGCTACGTCGCGCCGCTGGCGGGGCCGGGCGTGTTGCCGAGCGTGCCGGGCTGGCTGCTGCGCGAGGATTCGCCGCTGCGTTTCCGGCCGCGAATGGACCCGCACCAGTGGCGCTGGTGCCTGCGCTTCGCGCTGGCCTGCCGCGCCTCGGTGGCGCGCGAGTCCACCGCGCAATTGCAGGCGCTGTCGTTTCTCAGCCGCGACGCCATGCATGCCTTGCTGGAACAGGAAAACCTGGAATTCGGCCATCTGCGCAACGGCAAGCTGATCGCCTACCGCAGCGCGGCCCTGCTGGACAAGGCGCGCGCGCTGGTCGCCTACCAGGCGGCCCACGGCGCCGAGCAGCAGGTGCTGGACGCCGCCCAGACGTTGCAGCGCGAGCCGGCGCTGGCCGGCATGGGCGCCAGCCTGGCCGGCGCCATCTACACCCCGAGCGAAGAGGCGGGCGACTGCCGCCAATTCACGCAGGCGCTGTTCGAGCGGCTGCAAGCGCTGCCCAACGTGCAGTGCGCCATGTCCAATCCCGTCGCCGGCCTGCAGCGCGAGGGCAGGCGCATCGTCGCGGTGCGCGCCCAGGACGGCGACATTGGCGCGGACGCGGTGGTGCTGGCCACGGGCATCGGCACGCGCGCCTTGCTGCGACCGCTGGGCCACGATGTGCCGCTGTATCCGCTCAAGGGCTACAGCCTGACCGTGCCGCTGGCGGACGACGATACCGTGGCGCCGCGCATCAGCGTCACCGACTACGAGCGCCGCATCGTCTATGCGCGGGTCGGCGGGGTGCTGCGGATCGCGGCCATGGTGGACATCGGCAGCGCCAATGCCGACATCGATCCGGCTCGCATCGCGCTGCTCAAGCGCCAGGTGCGCGAGGCGTTTCCGGCGCTGGACCTGGCGCAGGCGATTCCCTGGGCCGGGTTGCGTCCGGCCACGCCCACCGGCAAGCCGCTGATCGGACGCAGTTCCGCCGCCGACAACCTGTGGCTGAACATCGGCCAGGGCGCGCTTGGCTTCACCCTGGCCTGCGGCAGCGCGGCGCTGCTGACGGCGCAGATGGGGGGGCTGGATACGCCGCTGGATCCGCTGCCGTTCAGACCCTGAGGGTGGGGCTGCGCCGCGGGGGGCTGCGCTTCGCGGGCCGGCACTTCGCGGGCCGGTATTTCCCGGACCTCCGCTGCCTGGGTCTCTGCTCCCCAGGCATGCATTCGCCGCCCACGACGGCCTGGGATATGGCGGCCTCGGGAATGTCCATTTCAAGATAGTCCCTGCCTGTTCATCGGCAGACGGGCGCTCGCACGCTCAATAGGATACCGGTCATCCGCCACCTGCGCGGCGCCGCGCGCCGCGGCGGAGAGCCGAATCCCCTTCCGCGAGTGAACCCATCATGTCCTACCTGTTTCCATTGTTCGCCATTCTGTTCTGGGCGGGCAATGTCATCGTCTCGAAGATGGCGGCCAGCGCCATTTCGCCCACCGCCATCACGTTCTACCGGCTGATCCTGGCGCTGGCGATCATGGGCCTGTTCACGGCCGTGCCGGCCTGGCGCAACCGCCATGTGATCCTGCGCCACTGGCCCAAGCTGGCGCTGTACGGCGGACTGTCGTCGGCGCTGTTCCAGGCGCTGTCGTACCGCGCCGCCGAGACCACCACCGCCACCAACATGGCGATCCTGACCGCGTTGATCCCGCTGCTGAGCATGCTGCTGAGCGTGGTCATCCTGCGCGATCCGCTGACCCTGGGCATGGCGGCCGGCGGGGCGCTGTCATTCCTGGGCCTGCTGTACCTGGTGGGGCAGGGCGAGATGCTGAGCGTGTTTCAGCACGGCATCCACGTGGGCGACGGCCTGATGCTGATGGCGGCGTTTTCCTACGCGCTGTACGGCGTGCTGCTGCGCCACTGGAAAGTGCCGCTGCCGGCGTGGCAGTCGACCTTCGTGCAGTCGATTTTCGCGCTGCTGTACATGCTGCCGCTGTACCTGCGGGTGCCGGCCGCGCAGGCGGCGCTGGACATGAAGACGATTCCGCTGATCCTGTATGCCGGCATTTTCTCTTCGGTGCTGCTGTCGTTCCTGTGGATCGAGGGCGTGCACCGCCTGGGGCCGAACCGCTGCAGCATCTTCATCAACCTGCTGCCGTTGTTCACCGCGCTGGCCGCATTCGTGTTGCTGCGCGAGCAGCTGCATTCCTACCACTTGCTGGGCGGCGCGGTGACCTTGCTGGGCGTGCTGCTGGCGCAGACGGTGCAGCGGCCGCTGTTCGGCCGCGCCCGGGCCGCCGCGCTGGCTGCCGGCAAGGCGTGACGCGCGCCGGCGCGGTTCACTCCCGTTCAAGACGGGACGAGGCCGGCGCCGCATAGTGGCTCTCTTTGAACGGAGAGCCCATGAGTCTTTTCCAGAAAACCGCCATCGCCCTGGCGCGCAGCCCGGGTGCCGGGCGCGCCATGCGCGCATTGGCCGCGCGCACCTCGCTGGCGCGCCGCTTTGTCGGCGGCGCCGATGTCGAGGCGGCGGTGCGCACCGCCGCGCGGCTGCGCGAGGCGCACGGCATCCGCGCTTCGCTGTTCTACCTGGGCGAATACGTGGCCGACCCGGCGGCGATCGAACACAACACGCAACAGGCCATGCAGGCCTGCGCCGCGCTGGGCCGGGCGGGGCTGGACGTGCACGTGTCGATCGATCCCACCGCCATTGGCTACATGCGCGACGATGCGCTGGGGCGCGGCAATGCCCGGCGCATCGCGGCGGCGGCGCGCCAGGCCGCGGGTGGCGGGCGCGACTGGGTGGTGCTGGACATGGAGGACTCGGGCCTGCGCGAACGCACCTGCGCCTTGCACGCGGAACTGCTGGGCGCCGGACTGCCCGCCGGCCTGACGCTGCAGGCGCGCCGGCGCCGCACGCCGGTCGACCTGGCCTGGGCCATCGGCCAGCGCACCTCGCTGCGGCTGGTCAAGGGGGCGTTCCCGGAACGCGCGCTGGATCATGCCGGCCGCGCCCATATCGACCAGGCCTATCTGGACGCGGCCGCCATCATGCTGTCGCCCCAGGCGCGCGCGGCCGGCTTCCTTCCGGTCTTCGGCACCCATGACGACCGCCTGGCCGGCGCCATCATGGCCTTGGCGCGCGAGCGCGGGTGGGGGGCGGACGAGTTCGAGTTCGAGATGCTCTATGGCGTGCGGCCCGATTGGCAATTGGCGCTGCGGCGCCTGGGCTACGCCGTCCGGGTGTACCTGCCATTCGGGGCGGACTGGTGGCCCTATGCGGTCCGGCGGGTGGGCGAGCATCCGCGCAATGCGTGGCTGCTGGCGCGGTCGCTGGCCGCGGAAGGGGACTATTTCGGGTAGCCTGTCGCCAGTGGCCGGGCTTGCCGAGGCCGCGCCCGAGCGTTTTTCACTGGCGGTTTTCCGATGGCGGTTTCCCAACATATCTGGCATTGCGGCGCCGGCCTGCCCGGCGATGTGCTGATCGCCGACCTGCGCGCCTACCGGTACGATGCGCATTTCCACGACGCCTGGTCGATCGGCGCCATCGCGCGCGGGCGCTGCGCCTTCACGGTGCACGGCCGCCCCTTCGAGGCGGGCGAGGGCGATCTGGTGGTGATCGCGCCGGGCCAGGTGCATACCGGCGGCACGTCGGCCGGCCTGCTCGCCTACCGCATGGCGTACATCGAGCCGGCCTGGTTCCAGCAGCACGCCCTGGCGCTGCGCGAGGGCGGATTGGACCTGCCCGGGCCGGTGATTCGCGACGCGTCCCTGTGCGCGCAATGGCTGGCCGCGCTGGCGCCTGACCATACCGATGACGCGGCGCGCCGCGGCGACCTGTCGGCGGCGCTGTTCCGGCTGTTGGCGGCGCATGGGCGAGCGCCCGCCGAGGCGGCGCGAGATGGCGCCGACGTGTGCGAACTGCTGTGGCAAAGGATGCGGGCCGATCCCGCCTGCGCGCCCGACCTGGAGGCGCTGGCGCGGGCCGATGGCCGCCACCGCAGCACCCTGGTCAAGCAGTTCGCGCGCCGCTACGGTCTGCCGCCGCAGGCCTGGCTGCGCAATTGGCGGGTGGCGCGCGCCCGCGCGCTGCTGCGCGGCGGGCTGCCGCTGGCGGAGGCGGCGCTGGCGGTGGGCTTTGCCGACCAGGCGCACCTGACGCGGGTGTTCAAGCAGGTCTATGGCAGTCCGCCCGGCGTGCTGCGTCGATCGGCGGCCCGCAAACCGGCCGAATGACATTCCTATAGATCATGTAATGAGCGATGAATGATCGGTTGAATCAGGAGTTTTTACCGGATTTAATCGCTTCATGTGGCGTCCGTTGATGCCGTATTGATTGATTCATGGGAATGTGAAGATGGACTCGCAACGCATCACGCTGCGCGCCGCGGACGGCGTGCCGCTGGGAGGCTACGTGTGGCGCCACGCCGACCCCGATCCGGCCGGCCCGCGTCCGGTGGTGGTCATCAATGCCGCCACCTCGGTGCGCTGCCGCTATTACGCGCGCTTCGCGGCCTACCTGCACCAACACGGTTTCGATGTGCTGACCTACGACTATCGCGGCATCGGCGAGTCGCGTCCGGCGTCGCTGCGCGGTTTCCGGGCGTCCTGGATGGATTGGGGCGAAAAGGATTTCGAGGCGGTGCTGGGGTATGTGCGCCACCATTTTCCGGGCCAGCCGGTGGACGTGGTGGCGCACAGCATCGGCGGCTTCGTCACCGGGCTGGCGCCGTCGGCCAGCGGGTTGCGGCGGATTTTCACCATGGGGGCGCAATATGCCTACTGGCGCGATTACGCCGCCGGCCAGCGCCTGCGCATGCTTGCCAAGTGGCATGTGGTGATGCCGCTGCTGGCCGCCTGCCTGGGTTACTTCCCCGGGCGTCGGCTGGGCTGGCTGGAGGACACGCCGCGCGGGGTGGTGCGTGACTGGAGTTTCATGGGCGCGCGCTTCGAGGGGCGCGGCGGGCCGGATCGCCGCGTCGCCGCGATGGCGGCGGTGACCGCCCCGATTCTGGCGCTCAGCGTCACCGATGACGAATTCGGCACCGAGGCCGCCATCGCCCGGCTGCTGGCGTATTTCACCGGCAGCGCCCGCACTCACCTGCGCCTGGCGCCGGCCTCGCTGGGGTTGGACGCGATCGGCCATTTCGCTTTTTTCCATGACCGCTTTCGCGACACGCTGTGGCCGATCGCCCTGGGCTGGCTCAGCCGCGGGGAGCGGCGGCTGGCGGGGGCGACGCCCATACGTTGTGACTGCGTGGCGTCTCTAGCCGATAGTCCGAGTATTTCCGCGTGAAGAACTCCGCGCCCAGCGTTTCGGCCGCCAGCAACGGATTGCGGGGATCCGCCGCGATCTCGCCGCGGCTGTTGCCGGCGCCGTGAACCACCCCGACGAAATCGGTGTGGGTGTAGCGCGCGAATTCCTGCACCTGGTGCACCACGCCCAGGATCGCGCCGGGATAGGTTTCCTCGGACGCCACCGCCAGGGCCAGGCGCTTGCCGGCCATACGCGCCTTGACCGCCTCGGGTTCGGGGCCGGTGCCGGCGTAATGCGTGAACGAGCGGTCGAAGAATGCCTTGGTCTGCGCCGACATGCCGTACCAGTAGAGCGGGGTGCAGAACAGCACGCCGTCGGCGGGCAGGAAGTGTTCCAGGAACAGCTCGGCGTAGCGGTCGTCCGGCGCCGAGGCATGGCGCAGGTCCGGCAGGAAACCCTTGATGTAGTCCTCCAGGAACAGCAGGCTGGCGTGGCTGCCGGCGGCCTGCGCGCCGCGTTGCGCCGCGGCACCGAGCGCGGCGCTGTTGCCGTCGCGGCGAGGGCTGCCGGCCAGGATCAGCAGGCGCTTGGATTGATGAGCTGGATTCATGTTTGGATGCCTCGATGAACGAAACGAAAAGGGAAGATACAAAGCAAAATTTACGCAGCGGCGCGTATCGGGACAAACGAGGATTTCTTGGCTAAGATGAGTTGAATTCATCTGGATGGCACGCCATGTTTGCTTCCCTGCCGGTCACCGCCCTGCGCGCCTTCGAGGCCGCCGCGCGCTTGCGCAGCTTCAAGGCGGCCGCGGCCGAGCTGGCCGTGACGCCCACGGCGGTTTCGCATCAGATCAAGGCGCTGGAGCGCCACGCCGGCGTGGCCTTGTTCGACCGGGTGCCGCAGGGCGTGCGCCTGACCGACGCCGGCGCGCGGCTGTTCGCCAGCGCGCACGGCGCCTTGTTGGACATCGCCCAGACGCTGGATGCGCTGCGGCCGGCCAGCGCGGCCGGCGCGCTGACGCTGTCCACCACGCATTCGTTCGCGGCGCTCTGGCTGGTGCCGCGGCTGGGCCGCTTCTACCAGGCCTATCCGCAGTACCAATTGCGCCTGCAGGCGCAGGCCGAGACGATCGACCTGCTGCAGGACGCCAGCGTCGACGTGGCGATCCGCTACAGCCGCCAGCGCTATCCCCTGCTGCACGCGTCGTGCACGCTGCAGGAGCGGTTCGGGGTCTACGGCGCGCCCGCGGTGGTGGCGCAGGCGCGGCGGGCGCGCCCCGCGCTGGTGACCGTGCGTTGGCGCGATTCGGCGCTGTATGACGAGGGCTGGCTGCAGTGGTGCGAGGCGGCCGGGCTGCCGGCCTGGCGCAAACCGGCGGCGCTGCACGCCTATGCGGAAGAGCACTACGCGTTGCAGGCGGCCATCGCGGGGCAGGGACTGGTGCTGGCCAGTTCGGTCATGGTTTCGGATAGTGTCGCGGCCGGCACGCTGGTGCCGCTGCGTCCCGAGGTCAGCGTGGCCGGCGCGGCCTACACCGCGCTGTGCGCGCCGGGGCGCGAGCGCCATCCGCCGGTCAAGGCGTTCCTGGCGTGGCTGCGGCAGGAATTCAAGGACTAGCGGCGGCGTTGGTCGATGCGTGCCGGTCGACGCGCATTCACGGCCGTGCCGGTCGCGGCAACAGCGGCAAGATTGCCAGCATGGCGCCGCCGGCGGCCAGCCAGGCCAGCGGCCAGGACGTGGCCGCCACCAGCCGCGGCAGCGCCAGCGGCGTCAGGAACAATCCCAGGTAGCCGCAGGTGTTGGCCAGCCCCAGCGCGGTGCCGGCGCGGGCGGCGCCGGCCAGCGTGACCAGTTCGGTGTAGGCCACGCCGTGCCAGGCCGAGGCGCAGATGCCGGCGGCGGCCAGCAGCACGGGCACGGCCAGCAGCGCCGCGCGGTTGCCGGGGACCGCGCCCTGGAGCCAGGCCGCGGCCGCCAGCGCCACGAACAACGCACAGCCCAGCCAGACGCAGCCGCGCAGGTAGGCGCGGCGATTGCCGTGGCGGTCGGTCCAGCGGCCGCTGGCGATGCGCGCCACCATGGCGCCCAGTTGCACCGCCACCATCACGGCGGTCAGCGTGGCGATGCCGGCGCCGCTGAAGTCATGCAGGAATACGGTGGCGAACGTCAGCACCGCGAATTGCGGGCAGCAGAGCAGGCCGATCGCCACCGCCGCGCGCCATACCCTGGCGTCGCGCAGGGGGCTCGACGCGGCGGCGATCGGCGTGTGGGTTGCGGCTCGGGAGCGCGGGGAGGTTGTCGGGGTGTTGTCGCCGGCGTGGGAGGCGGCGGTGGAGCCGGCCGCCGTGGCGGGGTGCGCCCGATCCGGCTCGCGCAGCCATCCCAGCGTCAGCAGCGCGGCGCCCGCGCACAGGCCGGCCAGCAGGCCGAAGACCGCGCCGAAACCGGCCCGCGACGCCAGCCAGGGCAGCACCAGCGCGCCCAGTCCGCCGCCCAGCGGCACGGCGGTCTGGCGGATGCTCATCGCCAGGCCGCGCTCGCCTTCGTCGAACCACGCCATCACCGCGCGACCGCTGGCGCCGTTGACGCTGCCGCCCATCACGCCCACCAGCAGCAGGCCCAGCGCCAGCAGCCACAAGGCGGGCGCGACGCCGTGGGCCGGCGCGGCGAACAGACTCATCCAGGCCAGCGCCGCGGCCGTCGCGCCCAGGCCGCCCAGCAGCACCGGCCGGTCGCCCCAGCGGTCGGCCAGCAGGCCCCAGGGCAGCTCGAACAACGCCACGCCCAGGCCGAGCACGCCGAGCGCCAGGCCCAGGGCGTCGTTGTCCAGTTGATAGTCCGCGCGCAGGAAGACGGCGGTGGCGGGCAGGCCGGCCGCCGCCGCGGAGAAGGCAGCATTGGCGACCACCCCCACCGACAGCACCTTCCAGCGGTGGGCGGGGCGCGCGGCAGGGGTTGGGGCGGAAAGCACGGAGGCGGGCAGGGACATGACGGTTCCAGATGGGATTGACGCGGCAAAGTCTGCGCCCGTAACATCATTCTGAAAATCGGGAAATTTTTAATTAAAGGTTTTGAAAAACAGGATGATCAGGCCTGTCACCTTTGACCTGGACGTGCTGCGCAGCTTCGTCGCGGGGGTGGAGCTGGGCAGCTTCGGCCGCGCGGCCGACCGCCTCGGGCGCTCGACTTCGGCCGTCAGCGCGCAGTTGAAAAAACTCGAGGAACAGGCCGGCGTGCCGCTGCTGCGCAAGGCCGGTCGCGGCCTGGCGCTGACCGACGCGGGCGAGACCATGCTGGCGTACGCGCGCCGGCTGCTGGATCTGAACGATCAGGCTTCGGTGGCGGTGCGCGGCACGCGCCTGCAGGGGCGGGTGCGCCTGGGGCTGCAGGAGGATTTCGGCGAGATCCTGCTGCCGCGCGTGCTGGGCCAGTTCGCCCGCGCCCATCCGCAGGTGCGGATCGAAGCGAGGGTGGCGCGCAATGCCGAGCTGCTCGAACGCGTGGAGGCGGGCGAACTGGACCTGGCGCTGGCCTGGGACCATGACGCGGCGCGGCCGCATGGCCAGCGGCTGGCTGAACTGCCGCTGTGCTGGATCGGTCCGGCCGCGACGGGCCCGGCGCGCGATGCCGACGGCGCCTGGCCGCTGGTGGCGTTCGAGGCGCCCTGCCTGTTCCGCAGCCGCGCCACCGATGCCCTGGACCGCGCCGGCATCGCCTGGACCTCGGCATTCATCAGCCCCAGCCTGGCGGGCCTGTGGGCGGCGGTCAGCGCGGGGCTGGGGCTGATGGTGCGCACGCCGCTGGGGCTGCCCGCCGGGTTGCGGGTGATGGCGCCGGGCGAGCAGGGCCTGCCGTCGTTGCCGCCGTTGTCGCTGTCGCTGTATCACGCGCAAGGCCGGCCCGGTCCGGTGGCCGCGGCCCTGGCCGATATCGTGCGGCGCTGCGTGCGCGACAGCGTCGCGGCGCTGCCGGCCATGCCGGGCCTGCCGGCGCGCGTCCCTTCCGAGGAGGCCGAGCGCCTTGAACCGATTCCATGAAATGACTGTTTTCCTGGCGGTGGCCGAGGCCCAGAGCTTCGCCGCCGCCGCGCGCCGGCTGGCGATGTCGGCGCCGAGCGTGACGCGCAGCGTCGCGGCGCTGGAGCGCCGGCTGGGCACGCTGCTGCTGGTGCGCACCACCCGCAGCCTGCGCCTGACCGAAGCCGGCCAGCGCTACGCGGCCGACTGCCGCGCCATTCTTGAAGCCGTGGAGCAGGCCGACGACGCCGCCGCCGGGGCGATGGCGGCGCCGCGCGGATCGCTGCACATCACCGCGCCGGCGCGCTTCGGTGAACTGCACGTGATGCCGGCGGTGCTGGGCTACCTGCGCCAGCACCGCGAGGTATCGGTGAACGCCCTGCTGGTGGACCGCGTGGTGAACCTGCTGGACGAGGGCGTGGACGTGGCGGTGCGCATCGGCGCCTTGCCCGACTCCACCCTGACGGCGGTGCCGGTGGGGCAGGTGCGGCGGGTGGTGTGCGCCTCGCCAGAGTTCCTGCGACGCCATGGCACGCCCGACAGCCCTGACGCGCTGGCGCGCTTTTGCACCATCACGGCGGCGATGGAAGGGCGCGGCGCGCAATGGCGTTTCCTGCAGGACGGCCAGCCGCGGCGCCTGCCGCTGGCATCGCAGTTGACGGTGACCTCGTTCCAGGCCGCGGTGGCGGCGGCCTGCGAGGGCTGGGGGCTGACCCAGGTGGTGTCCTACCAGGTGGCGCGCGACCTGGCCAGCGGCGCCTTGCAGGTGGTGCTGCGCGATTACGAAATGGCGCCGCTGCCGGTGCACGTGGTGTATCCGGAAGGGCGCAAGAGTTCGGCCAAGGTGCGCAGCTTCGTCGACTTCTGCGTCGACGCGCTGCGCCGCGACCTGGCGGCCCTGCCGGCTTGATCCTTTCACTGGCGGCAATGGTGTCTTGCGCGCCATGGCCGTTCCCCGGCGGGCGCGGGCGGTTCAAGATGGAGGCCTGTTTCCGCTATCCGAGATGCCCCATGTCCGCCGCTCCCCTGACGTTCTACAGTTTTCCCCTGTCCGGCCATTCGCACCGCGTGGCCCTGATGCTGTCGCTGCTGGATGTGCCGCACCGCAATGTCGAAGTCGATCTGCGCAGCGGCGCGCAGAAGCGGCCCGAGTTCCTGGCGCTGAACGCGTTCGGCCAGGTGCCGGTGATCGACGACAACGGTGTGGTGGTGGCCGATTCCACCGCGATCCTGGTGTACCTGTGCAAGCGCTACAACGGCCAGGCCTGGCTGCCCGAGGACGCGGTGGGCGCGGCGGCGGTGCAGCGCTGGCTGTCGGCCGCCTCCGGCCCGCTGGCGGCCGGCCCGGCCGCGGCGCGGCTGGTGACGGTGTTCGGCGCCCCGTATGACGTGCCGGCCACGCTGGCGCGCGCGCATGCCTTGCTGGCGGTGATGGAGCGGGAGCTTGCGGCCACCGGCTACCTGGCCGGCGCCGCGCCGACGCTGGCCGACGTGGCCTGCTACACCTACGTGGCGCATGCGCCGGAAGGCAACGTGTCGCTGGCGGATTATCCGCGGGTGCGCGACTGGCTGGCGCGGATCGAGGCGCTGCCGCGCTTCGTGCCGATGGTGGCGTCTCCCGTGGGATTGCGGGCGGCGTGAACGCAAGCGCCCGCGCGCAAGGAGCCTGACATGAATACGACCACGACGAGTCCGCTTGGCGCCGCGCCGGCCGGCGGTTCGACGGCTGCCACGACGGCGACCGGCCAGCCGGCCGCGGCCGCGCCCGCGACGCCCTGGCACGCGGGCGAACTGCGGTTGCAGGCGCATATCGGCATGGCCGAGCGCATGGCGCAGGTGGGCGCCAAAGTGATCCGGCCGTACATGCCGGACCAGCACCGCGCTTTCTTCGCGCAACTGCCGTTCCTGGTGGCGGGCGCGGTCGATGGCCAGGGCGATCCCTGGGCCGGCGTGCTGGAGGGCGAGCCGGGCTTCGCCGTGTCGCCCGACCCGCAGACCCTGCAGGTGGCCGCGCTGCCGGATGCCGATGATCCGCTGCGCGCCGGCCTGGGGCCGGACCAGCCGGTGGGCCTGCTGGGCATCGAACTGCACACGCGCCGCCGCAACCGCATGAACGGCCGCATCACCGCCTGGGACGGCAGGCGTTTCGCGGTCACGGTGGCCGAGTCGTTCGGCAACTGCCCACAGTACATCCAGGCGCGCGATTTCCATTTCTCGCGCTCGCCGGCCTTGCGTTTTCCGGGGGCGGCGCGCGAGCGGGCGGGGCTGGCCGAGGCCGACCGGGCGCTGATCGCGCGCGCCGACACGCTGTTCGTGGCGACCTATGCCGACACCGACGAGGCCGGCCGCCGGATCGACGTCTCGCACCGTGGCGGCATGCCGGGGTTCGTGCGCGTCGACGGCGACACGCTGACGATCCCGGATTTCTCCGGCAACCGCTTTTTCAATACGCTGGGCAACATGGTGCTCAATCCGCGCGCCGGGCTGCTGTTCATCGATTTCGAGCGCGGCGACGTGTTGCAGGTGTCGGGGCGCGCCGAGGTGATCCTGGACAGTCCGGAGATCGCCACCTTCGCGGGGGCCGAGCGGTTGTGGCGCGTCCACGTGCGGCGGGTGCGGGCCAGGCCGGGCGCGCTGGCGCTGCGTTGGCGCTTTGGCGGCTATTCGCCGACCGCGTTGGCCACGGGGCAGTGGCCGCAGGCCGCCACGGCCTGACGCGGGACCGCTCGCCGGGCGCCGCGCGCGGCGACTGCCTGAGCGGCCAATGGCGGGGGGGCGCTAGGGTCAGGCGCGGTCGGCGCCGACCTTGCGCACCACGGTGTCGTCCGGCGCCAGCACGCGGCCGTCCTGGGCGCGGATCTCCAGGCGCCGCACCGGCTGGCCGCGCTTGCGGTCGATGAGTGTGGAGTGCGGCTCGGCGGGGCCGTAGTAATGGTCTTGGCCCCATTGGCGCAGGCCGACGATGACGGGAAACAGCGCCTGGCCTTTTTCCGTCAGCACGTATTCCTGGTAGGCGCTGCCGTCGGACGCCGGCACGGCCGCCAGGATGTCGTGCGCGACCAGGGTGCGCAGGCGGTCGCTGAGGATGTTCTTGGCCACGCCGAGGCTTTTCTGGAATTCGCCGAAGCGGCGCACGCCGTCGAAGGCGTCGCGCACGATCAATAGTGACCACCAGTCGCCGATGGCGTCCAGCGCGCGCGCCACCGGGCAGGCGGCGCCTTCGAGACTGGTGCGTTTCACCATGTCGTCCTGACCTTTGCCGCGCATCGCGGCGGGGAGAGATGTCGAATGTTTGGTTGCATTATAAAACCTTGAGGTCTAGCATTCTGGTTTTGTAATGAAACTACTTGAGGCCATCATGCCAGATCAGACCGATCCTGCCCCTGCTGCTCCGCCATCTCCTTCATCTCCTTCATCGCCGGCATCCACGGCGTCTAAGGAATCCACAGCATCCGCGGCATTCGCGGCCTCTGCGGCATCCACGGCACCCGCTGCATCCACGGCATCCGCTGCATACATGGCATCCGCTGCATCTGCGCCCGCCACGCCATCCGCCGATCGCCTGCCCGCCGCCCTGGTGCTGCTGCTGGCCGTGGCCTGCGCCTTGAGCGTGGCCAACGTCTACTACGCGCAACCGCTACTGGACGCCATGGGCCGCGAGTTCCGCCTGGACGAGGGCGCGGTGGGCATCGTCGTCACCGCGACGCAGCTGGGCTGCGCGCTGGCGCTGGTGCTGGTGGTGCCGCTGGGCGACCTGCTCGACCGGCGCCGCCTGATGCTGGCGCAACTGGGGCTGCTGGTGCTGGCGCTGGCCGCGGTGGCGCTGGCGTCCGCCGCTCCCTGGCTGCTGGCCGGGATGCTGGCGCTGGGCCTGCTCGGCACCGCCATGACGCAGGGCCTGCTGGCGCTGTCGGCGGCGCTGGCCGCGCCGGGCGAACGCGGGCGGGTGGTGGGCGCGGTGCAGGGGGGCGTGGTGATCGGCCTGCTGCTGGCGCGGACCCTGGCGGGCGCCGTGGCCGACCTGTGGGAATGGCGCGCGGTCTACCTGGTGTCCGCCGGCCTGGCCGCGTTGCTGGCCCTGGCGCTGGCTCGCTGGCTGCCGCGCCGCGCCTTGCCGACCGCGGGGCTGGGCTACGGCGCGCTGCTGCGCTCGATGTTCACGCTGCTGGCGCACGAGCGGGTGCTGCGGGTGCGCGGCATGATCGCGCTGTTGATGTTCGCCGTCTTCAGCGCGTTCTGGACGGCGCTGGTGCTGCCGTTGAGCGCGCCGCCGTATTCGCTGACGCACACCGCGGTGGGCGCGTTCGGGCTGGTGGGCGTGGCCGGGGTGCTGGTGGCGGCGCGGGCCGGCCGGCTGGCCGATCGCGGCCATGCGCAACTGACCACCGGCGCGGGCCTGGCGCTGCTGTGCCTGGCCTGGGTGCCGATCGCCTTCCTGGACCGCAGCCTGTGGGCGCTGGCGCTGGGCGTGCTGGTGCTGGACATCGCGGCGCAGGCGCTGCACGTGACCAACCAGGCCATGATCTTTTCCATCAGCGCGCAGGCGCACAGCCGGCTGGTCGGCGGCTACATGATGTTCTATGCGGTGGGCAGCGGACTCGGGGCGATCGCCTCGACCTTCGTCTATGCGCGCGCGGGCTGGCTGGGCGTGTGCGCGCTGGGCCTGGGACTGAGCCTGGCGGCGACGCTGTTCTGGGCGCTGACGCTGCCGCGCAAGGCGGCGCCGGCGCCGGACTGCGCGGTTGCGCGGCGGGCGTGAGGCCACGCCGGCGCGGTCGGCTCAGTGATGTTCGAGCGTATGGGCGATGGCCGCCACCTGCCGCGCGAACGCCGGATCGGCGCGGTCGCGCGGCCGCGGCAGGTCGATGTCGTAGTGGCCCGCGATGTTGGCCGGGCGGCCGCCCAGCACCACCACCTTGTCGGCCAGGAACACCGCTTCCTCGATGTCGTGGGTGACGAACAGCACCGCCGCGCCGGAGGCCTGCCACACGCGGATCAGCTCCTGCTGCAGGTTGCGGCGGGTGATGGCGTCGACCGCGCTGAAGGGTTCGTCCATCAGCAGCAGGTCGGGCTTGACGGCCAAGGCGCGGGCGATGCCGACGCGCTGCGCCTGGCCGCCGGACAACTGATGCGGCCAGCGGCGGCCGTAGTCGCCCAGGCCGGTCAGTTGCAGCGCGGCATCGATGCGCTGTTGGCGTTCCTGGCGGTCCAGTCCCAATCCTTCCAGGCCATAGCCGACGTTGCCGCCGACCGTGCGCCACGGCATCAGGCGGCTGTCCTGGAATACCACCGCGCGGCTGCGGCGCCCGGGGCGCGCGGGCGCCTGGAAGCGCACTTCGCCGCCGGCGGGGTCGGCCAGGCCGGCCGCCGCGCGCAGCAGCGTGGATTTGCCCACGCCCGAGCCGCCCACCACGGCCACGAAGCTGCCCGCCTCGATCGCCAGCGACAGGCCCTGGATCACCGGCGCGTCGGCGCCCGGATGTTGGTACGAGAGTTTCGAGAATTCGATCACGGACGCCATTGCAGCACCTTGCTTTCGACCATCGAGAACGCCAGGTCGCACAGCGTGTAGACCAGCGAGATGATCAGCATGTAGACCACCACCGCGTCGTAGGCGCCAACGCCGGCGGCGGCATTCATTTCCTGGCCCATGCCGGGCACGCCCAGCAGTTCGGCGGCGATCAGTGTCATCCAGGCCTGGCCGATGCCGGTGCGCACGCCCGACAGCGCGCCGGGCGCGATGGCCGGCAGCGTCACGCCCAGCGCGCGCGCCAGGTAGCCGCCGTGGCCGAAGGCGCGCGCCAGTTCGTAGTAGCGCGGATCGACGTTGCGCACCGCGCTGTAGGTGGCGAAGTAGTTGACCCAGAACACGCCGATGGCGATGACGAAGGCGGCGCCGGCATGGCTGACCTTGAACCAGGCGATGGCGAACACCACCCAGGCCAGCGGCGGGATCGGCCGCAGGATGCGCGCCAGGTAGGCTTGCGCCAGGTCGAAGCGCGGCAGCGTCGCGGCCGCCAGGCCCACGCCGAAGCCGAGCGCGGTGCCGGCGGCCAGGCCCCAGAAGTAATGCACCAGGCTGGAGCCGATGGCCGGCAGCAGCCGGCCCGACTGCCATTCCTGGACCAGCGTGGCGGGCAGCGCGAAGGGATCGGGCAGGGTGCCCGCGGGCGCCCATTGCCAGATCAGCGCGGCCTTCCAGATGGCGATGAAGAGGGCCAGTCCGCCGATGCCGTAAGCCGCGCGGCGCACGGCGGCAAACCCCGGCGGCGCGCCCTTGCGGGCTTGCGGCGCGGGCGCGGCCAAGGCGGGGGCGGTCTGGCTCATGGCTTCCCGGCCTTGTCGTAGAAGCGGGTGTCGAACAGCTGCTTGACGTCGACCTTGGCGGCCTCGACCGTGCCCAGGCTGGCCTGGAAGGTCTGCAGCTCGGCGGTGGCGTCGACGATGGCGTGCGGATCGGCCACGAACTGGTCATGCGAATTGCGGATGGCCTTTTCGACCAGCGCGCGGTCCAGGCGGCCGCCGCCGACGTATTTCTGCACGTGGCCCGCGGCGCGGGCCGGATCGTTCTTGAGTAGGGCGGTGGCGGCGAGCTGGGCGTCGACCAGCTGCTGCACGGCCTCGGGGTGCTCGGCGATCAGCTTGTCGCGCACCAGCAGTACGGCGCCGGGCTGGTTCGGGAATAGTTGCGAGCCGCGCGCCACCACGCGCGAATCGGGCGCGCGGGTCAGCACGGTGGTGACGGTGGGTTCGAGGATGGCGGCGCCGTCAATGGCGCCGGTCAGCAGCGACTGCTGGATCTGCGCCTCGCCCTGGTAGATCAGCTCCAGGCTGGCCGGGTCGGCCTTGAGGCGGTTGCGCAGCCAGTATTGCAGCGCGGCCTCGGGCACGGCGCCCTTGGGGTAGCTGGCGATGACGGGCTTTCTGCCCTTGTCCTTGGCGAAGCGGGCGAACGCGGTGGCCGCATCGCCCGAGGCGAAATACGGCGCCAGCGTGCCCAGCGCGACCACGTTGACCTGCTCGACGATGTTGGAAGCCACCACCTTGATGCCGGCGCCCTTGGCGCTGGCCACCAGCGCCGGGCCGATGCCGACGTAGGCCACGTCCAACTGGCCGGCCAGCAGCGCCTGCGTCAGCGCGGGGCCGCTCTGGAACTGCACCAGCTTGGGCGCGGGCGCGCCCTTGGCCTGCAAGGTGCCTTCCTCCAGCGCCACGAACAATTGCGCGTCCGGCAGGATCGGCAGGTAGCCGATTTCCAGCGCGGGCGGCGCGGCGTGGGCGGGAGCAACGGCGAAAGCGGTGGCGGTGAGCGCGGCGGAAAGCAGCTTGCGAAGCATGGGGGAAGGGTCCTGAACTACGCCTTGGTACGGCTGGCGTCTTGCCTGCGGGCAGGATTTCCGATGTCCGCTTAATAATTTTAGATATGTTTATTTCTTTTCTTTATTCTTTTTGGTTATATGTTTAACCGCGCCGCCAACCGGGGTTCGACAGCGCAACAGTGTCGCGCGGTCAGGAAAAAAGGATGCGCGGGCCCCCGCCAGGTTCAAGGCGCCAGCGCGCGCCGGTCGATGCTGGCGATTGTCCGCGTCAGCCAATCCCGATGCGTCGGGACGTGGCCCGGCGGGTCTTCGAATGCCTCGCGCGCGGCCAGGTAGGCCTCGACGTGGCGGAATTGCACCGCGCCGGCGGCGGCCCGCAAGTCGTCCAGCGGCGCATCGGTTTCATAGAGAAAGTCGAAGCGGTGCGCCCAGAATCCCTGTTCCGTCAGGGCCAGCACGTCGACGGATTGCGGGTCTTCGATACTGAACCGGATGAACTCGCGGCCGGTCGCCGTGCCTCGCAGGGCGTAGACGTGGTCGCCATCGTCCCACAGCGGCGCCAGCGGCGCCCCTTGCGGCGCGCGGGCGCCGTGATAGGAGTGGAACGGCGGACCCAGGCACGCGCCGCGCAGCAACGGATGCACGCAGTCGCCGCTGGCCAGCCGGACCAGCGGCGCCGACGCGCCCAACGCCACCAGCGCGTCGATGCGCGATCCGGCGTCGACCACGCTCATGGCTGCACGGCGTACTCGTTCGACCCCGCCACCACCGCCGCCAGGCCGGGAGCCTGGGTCAGCTTGTGCAGCGCGTAGGTCTGGGCCGTGGCGATCTTGGCCTGGTGGAAGGCCGGGTCCTCGTCCAGGTGATCCAGCGACGCGAGCAGCGCGCGCGCCATCTGCCAGCCGGCCAGCACCGTGCCGGCCAGCAGCAGGTAGGGCACGGCCGAACCGAACACCGCGTTGGGATGGGCGGCGGCGTTGGCCACCACGAAGTCGACCGTGTTGGCCAGCGCCAGGCGGCCCTGGCGCAGCGGCGTCAGCACCAGGCGCGCGGCCGGTTCGCTGCGCGCCTGCAGCGCTTCCTCGGTCTTGCGGATCTCCTCGATCAGCGCCTGCGCCACCGCGCCGCCATCGCGCAGCGTCTTGCGGCCGACCAGGTCGTTGGCCTGGATCGCGGTGGTGCCTTCGTAGATGGTGAGGATGCGGGCGTCGCGGTAGTACTGGGCGGCGCCGGTTTCCTCGATGAAGCCCATGCCGCCGTGCACCTGCACGCCCAGGCTGGCGACGTCGATGGAGGCTTCGGTGCACCAGCCCTTGACGATCGGCACCAGGAATTCCTGCACCGCCAGGTGGCGGGCGCGCGCCGCCGGATCGGCGCTGGCGTGCGCCAGGTCGGCGTGGCCGGCGGTGTAGTAGGCCAGCGCGCGGCCGGCCTCGGTCAGGGCGCGCATGGTGCCCAGCATGCGGCGCACGTCTGGGTGCTGAATGATGGGCACGGCGTCGCGCGAGGAGCCGTCCACCGGGCGGCTCTGCACGCGTTCGGCGGCGTAGGCCAGCGCGTGCTGGTAGGCGCGGTCGGCCACCGCGATGCCCTGCACGCCGACGGCGAAGCGGGCCGCGTTCATCATGATGAACATGGCGTCCAGGCCGCGGTTTTCCTGGCCCACCAGGTAGCCGATGGCGCCGCCCGCGTCGCCGAACTGCAGCGTGGCGGTGGGGCTGGCCTTGATGCCCAGCTTGTGCTCGATCGACACGCAGGTAACGTCGTTGCGCGCGCCCAGCGAGCCGTCGTCGTTGACCAGGAACTTGGGCACCAGGAACAGCGAGATGCCCTTGACGCCCTCGGGCGCATCGGGCAGGCGCGCCAGCACCAGGTGGATGATGTTCTCGGCCAGGTCGTGCTCGCCGTAGGTGATGAAGATCTTGGTGCCGGAGATGCGGTAGGTGCCGTCGCCGACCGGCTGCGCGCGGGTGCGCAGCAGCGCCAGGTCGGAGCCGGCCTGCGGCTCGGTCAGGTTCATGGTGCCGGTCCACCGGCCCGACAGCATCGGACCGATGAAGCGCTCGCGCAGTTCGGGCGAGCCGGCCGTCAGCAGTGCCTCGACCGCGCCGTTGGTCAAGAGCGGACACAGGGCGAACGACAGGTTGGCGGCGTTGAGCATTTCGGAGCAGGGCGCGCCCAGGAGGCCGGGCAGGCCCTGGCCGCCGTATTCGACCGGGTGCGTCATGCCCTGCCAGCCGGCTTCGGCGTATTGGCGGAAGGCCTGCTTGAAGCCGGGCGAGGTGGTGACGGCACCGTCGCGCCAGGCGCTGGGCTCGCGGTCGGCGGGGTGGTTCAGCGGCGCCAGCACGTCGCCGGCGAAGGTGGCGGCTTCCTCCAGCACGGCCTGGGCGGTGTCGGGCGTGGCTTCGGCATATTGCGGCAGCGCCGCCACCTGCGGCAGGCCGGCCAGGTGGTTCAGCACGAACAGCATGTCTTTCACGGGGGCTTGGTACGTCATGGCGTCGGAGCTCCGGGTAGGAAGGGAATCAGGTGGCGTCGATGGCGCGGGTGGAACCCACCGCGGCGCGCAGTTCGAATTTCTGGATCTTGCCGGTCGAGGTCTTGGGCAGTTCGCCGAAGCGCACCGCGCGCGGCACCTTGAAGCCGGGCAGCAGCAGCTTGCAGTGCGCGATGATCTCTTCGGCGGTGGCGCTGTGGCCGGGCTTGAGCTCGACGAAGGCGCAGGGCGTTTCGCCCCATTTCGGGTCGGGCATGGCCACCACCGCCACGGCGGCCACGGCCGGATGGCGATAGAGGGCGTCCTCGACCTCGATGCTGGAGATGTTCTCGCCGCCGGAGATGATGATGTCCTTGCTGCGGTCCTTGATGCGGATGTAGCCGTCGGGCGTCATCACGCCCAGGTCGCCGGTGTGGAACCAGCCGCCGCTGAAGGCCTCGTCAGTGGCGCGTTCGTTCTTCAGGTAGCCCTTCATGCAGATGTTGCCGCGGAACATGATCTCGCCCACGGTCTGCTCGTCGGCCGGCACTTCCTCCATGGTGTCGGGGTTGCGCACCGAGACGCCGGCCTGCAGGTGGTAGCGCACGCCCTGGCGCGCGGTCAGCAGCGCGCGCTGTTCGTCTTCCAGGTCGTTCCAGGCTTCCTGCGGGGCGCACACGGCGGCCGGGCCGTAGACCTCGGTCAGGCCATAGACGTGGGTCAGCTCGAAGCCGATTTCCTTCATCTTGGCGATCACCGCCGGCGCGGGCGCGGCGCCGGCCACCATGGTGCGCACGGTGTGGCGGATGCCGGCGCGCAGCTCGGCCGGCGCGTTGGCCAGCGCGCTTTGCACGATGGGCGCGCCGCAGTAGTGGGTCACGCCCTCGGCGCGGATCAGGTCGAACACGGTCTTGGGATCGAACTTGCGCAGGCAGACGTTGACGCCGGCGCGCGCCGCCACGGTCCAGGCGAAGCACCAGCCGTTGCAGTGGAACAGCGGCAGCGTCCACAGGTAGACCGGATGCTTGGGCATGTCCCATTCGAGGATGTTGCTGACGGCGTTCAGATACGCGCCGCGGTAGTGGTAGACCACGCCCTTGGGATCGCCGGTGGTGCCGGAGGTGTAGTTCAGCGCGATCGCGTCCCATTCGTCGGCCGGCGGGCGCCAGTCGAACGTGGCGGGGGCGGCGGCCAGGAAGGCCTCGTAGTCGGTGGCGCCGGGCAGGGCGGCCGGGGCGCCGTCCAGGTCGTGCACCGAAATCACTTTCAGGTGCGGGAATTCGGCGCGGGCGCGCTGCGCCAGCTCGGCGTATTCGGTGTCGACGATCAGCGCGCGGGCCTCGCCGTGGCCCAGCATGAACAGGACGCTGGGCGTATCCAGGCGGGTGTTGAGGGTGTTGAGCACCGCGCCCAGCATCGGCACGCCGAAGTGCGCCTCGATCATGGCGGGGATGTTCGGCAGCATCACCGCCACCGTGTCGCCGCGCTGGATGCCGGCGGCGGTCAGCGCGGCGGCCAGGCGTTGCGCGCGCTCGTAGGTCTGGGCCCAGGTGCGGCGCACGGCGCCGTGCACCACGGCCAGGCGGTTGCCATAGACCTGCGCGGCGCGGGCGATGAAGTCGACCGGGGTGAGGGGTTCGTAGTTGGCGTCACGGCGTGCCAGGCCATGGTCGAACAGGCTGCTCATGCTTGTCTCCTGTGGGGCGCGGGGCGCCCGGATATGCTTTTATGCGGGAAACTTGATCTGGATCGCCGGTGTTGATGCTGACGCGAATCCCGCTGCTTGCCAGGGGGTACCAACCTTCAAAGGAGCCTCGCATGAGTGCCAAAATGAGCGACTATCAAGGCGCGAAGCGCAGTCGTGGCGGGACCACGGCGAGCATTCGCAACGTAGAGAGGCGCTCATTTTGGCGCTCACCCTACGGGCAGGCAGGTAATCGGCCGCCAGGCGTCGTTGCGCTCACCTTGCGTGGCAAAGCCACGCGGCGGCGACCACGCCTAGCCTGGCGGCCGATTACCTGCCTGTGCGAGGCTCCTTTGAAGGTTGGTACCCCCTAGCTTATCGGCCGCCGGAAAATGGTGTCTGTCGCCTGCATGACAGACCTTTTTTCGGGCGTCCAACCCGCAGTTTTACACGGTTCTTTCCATGTCCGATGTTTCAAACATTGTTTCCCAGACCGAGCTGGCCGGACTGCTGCGCGGCTGCGCCTGGTTCGCCGCGCTGGACGCGCCGCACCAGGACCTGGTGCTGGCCACGGCGCGCGCCGAACACGTGGCCAGCGGCGCCTGGATCGCGCGCCGCAATGCGCCGTCGGATTACTGGCTGGGGGTGCACAGCGGCCTGCTGAAGCTGGCGATCTACAACGAGTCGGGACGCAGCTGCACGTTCTCGGGAGTGCCGCCGGGCGGCTGGTTCGGCGAGGGCAGCGTCATCAAGCGCGAGCTGCGCAAGTACGACGTGGTGGCGATCCAGCCGTCGCTGGTGCTGCTGGTGCCGGCCGCCACCTTCCATGCGCTGCTGGCGGCCAGCCTGCCGTTCTCGCATTTCGTCATCGGCCAGTTGAACGACCGCATGGGCGAGTTCATCGCCTCGATCCAGAACCATCGCCTGCTGGACGCCGATGCGCGCGTGGCGCAGTCGCTGGCGCAACTGTTCAACCCGCAGCTGTATCCGTCCACCGACCTGACGCTGGCGATTTCACAGGAAGAACTCGGCTACCTGACCGGCCTGTCGCGCCAGCGCGTCAACCAGGCGCTGCAGACGCTCGCGGACCAAGGGGTGCTGGCGCTGTCGTACAACCAGATCAAGGTGCTGGACCTGGATCGCCTGCGCCAGTACGGGCTGGACCAGCTCTGACCGCGGGCGCGGCCGGGAAGGGGGCGGGACGCCAGTTCAGGCGTCAGGCCAGCGCGCGGTCCAGGGCGGCGCGCGCCAGGATGCGGGTCGAGTCCAGCGTCGGCAAGACGCAGTTGGCGTCGTTCAGCACCAGCGGCAGTTCGGTGCAGCCCAGCACCACCGCGTCGCAGCCGGCATCGCGCAGCCGCGCCACCACGCCTTGCAGCAAGGCGACCGATTCGGGCTTGAAGACGCCGTAGACCAGTTCGTCCATGATGACGCGCGCCAGCAGATCGCGGTCGGCCGGCGCGGGACGCACGTAGTCCAGGCCGCGCGCCTGCAGTTTGTCGGGGTAGACCGGACTGTCGACCAGCCAGCGCGTCCCCAGGATGCCGATGCGGCGCAGCCCGCGCGCGGCGGCCTGGGCGGCGACTTCCTCGGCGATGTGCAGCCACGGCAGCGGCGATTGCGGCAGCACGTGGCCCAGGGCCTGGTGGATGGTGTTGTCGGGGCAGATCAGAAAATCCGCGCCGGCGCGCGCCAGCCGATCGGCGGAGGTCAGCATCAGCGCGCCGACGCCGGCCAGGTCATTGCGCTCCAGGCAGGCCACGTAGTCCGCCAGCGACAGGCTGTGCAGCGACACCTCGGGGTGCGCGTGCGGCCCCAGGCGCTGCGCGCCTTCGGCGCAGATCGTGCGGTAGCAGAGCGCGGCGCCCTCGGCCGAGCAGGCGACGATGCCGATGTGCAGGGGCGGACGGACGGGCATGCGGACTCCGTGGCGGTCAGGTCAAGCCGGGGTTCTGGACAAGGCCCGCACATGGCGGGCGATCTGGCGGAACTGCTCGGCCATGGCGTCCTGCTGCGCCGGCGGCAGTTGCGACAGGAACAGTTCGTCAATGGCCGGGCCATACACCTTCCACATCTTGCGGCGCAGCGCCAGGCCTTCCGGCGTGATGCGGGCATAGGTGGCGCGGCGGTCCTCGTCGGAACGGAAGCGCTCGACCAGCCCGGCGGCCTCGATGCGGTCCATCAGGCGCGTCAGGTTGTAGCGCGCGATGACCATGCGCTCGGCCATCTCGAACATGCGCGCGGTGCCGTCGGGCGCGCGTTCCAGCGCCCACAGCGCGTCGTACCACGCCAGCGGCGGCAGGCCGGCGGCGGACAGTCGTTTTTCGATCTCTTCCACCACCAGCGCATGCGCGGTGAGAAAGAGGCTCCACGCGTCGGGCTTGCCCGTGGCCATGCGGTCGCTTCCTTTTTTCAGGGATTTCGTTGTCCCGGATTGTAGAGGCCCGGCGGCCATGGCGCGCGGCGGGCGGGCCGTCACGCGCATTCATGCCGCGCGCGAGCCGCCATTTTCCTTAATGGTTGCACTTGCAATTGTTCGAAAACCTCCCTACGATTGCAATTGCACATTATGCAAATGCAATTCACGATGTGAAATGATGGCGCCGGCCTTTCCGTGTCCAGGCGCCGCTTGCGCACCACAAGGAGGATGCCCATGGAACCCGAGATCGACTGCGTCGACATCGACCCCGAAGAAACCAGCGAGTGGCTGGACGCGATGCAGGCGGTGCTGGCGCACGAAGGCCTGCCGCGCACGCACTACCTGCTGGACCGCCTGATCGAGCAGGACCGCGCCCGCAGCGGCGGCTATGCCGCGGCCGGCGTCACGCCCTACGTCAACACCATCGGCCTGCCGGCCCAGGCGCCGTTCCCCGGCGACACCCGCATCGAGGCGCGGCTGGATGCCTACCTACGCTGGAACGCCATGGCCATGGTGCTGCGCGCCGGCAAGCATTCGGGCGTGGGCGGGCACATCGCCACCTACGCCTCGGCCACCACGCTGTACGAAACCGGCTACCGCCATTTCTTCCGCGCCGCCACGCCGGACTACCTGGGCGACATGCTCTACATCCAGGGCCATTCGGCGCCCGGCATCTACGCCCGCGCCTACCTGGAAGGGCGCCTGTCCGAAGCGGAGCTGGACCGCTTCCGCCGCGAGATCGGCGGCGGGCTGGCGTCGTATCCGCACCCGCGCACCATGCCCGGCTTCTGGCAGTTCCCGACCGTGTCGATGGGCCTGGGCCCGTTGATGGCGGCCTACCAGGCGCGCTACATGCGCTACCTGGA
The DNA here is from genome assembly GCF_002082135.1 of Achromobacter ruhlandii. Lineage (NCBI taxonomy): Bacteria > Pseudomonadati > Pseudomonadota > Betaproteobacteria > Burkholderiales > Alcaligenaceae > Achromobacter > Achromobacter ruhlandii. Next base: position 3,893,463 of record NZ_CP017433.1, on the reverse strand, counting down.
AGACCGCGGCCTGATCGCGGCACAGGACCGGCGCGTCTGGGGCTTCCTGGGCGACGGCGAGCAGGACCAGCCCGAGACGCTGGCGGCCGTCGCCATGGCCGGCCGCGAAAAACTCGACAACCTGATCTTCGTGGTCAACTGCAACCTGCAGCGCCTGGACGGCCCGGTGCGCGGCAACGCCAAGATCATCCAGGAGCTGGAAAGCGTCTATCGCGGCGCCGGCTGGAACGTTATCAAGGTGATCTGGGGCGGCGGCTGGGACGCGCTGCTGGCGCAGGACCACGACGGCCGCCTGCGGCGCCGCATGATGGAATGCGTGGATGGCGAATACCAGGTCTTCAAGGCGCGCGGCGGCGCCTATGTGCGCGAACACTTCTTCGGCGCCGACCCGGTGCTGCTGGAACGCGTGGCGCACCTGAGCGACGAGGAGATCGGCGCGCTCAATCGCGGCGGCCACGATCCGGTCAAGATGCACGCCGCCTACGCCGCGGCGCTGGCGCATCGCGGCCAGCCCACCGTGATCCTGGCCAAGACGGTCAAGGGCTACGGCATGGGCGCGGCCGGCGAGGCCGCCAACACCAACCACCAGCAGAAGAAGATGGCCGACGCGGCGGTGCGCGCCTACCGCGACCGCTTCGACCTGCCGGTGCCGGACGAGCGCCTGGAGGAAATCCCGTACATCAAGCCGGAACCCGGCAGCCCCGAACAGGCCTACCTGGAAGCCGCCGTCCGCCGCGCCGGCGGCCACCTGCCGCTGCGTCCGGCCGGCCCCGGCCCGCAGGCCACGCCGGGCCTGGAAGCCTTTGCCGCGCACCTGAAGGGCAGCGACGGCCGCGAATTCTCCACCACCATGGCGTTCGTGCGCATCCTGGCGCAACTGCTCAAGGACCCGCAGATCGGCGCGCGCGTGGTGCCCATCGTGCCGGATGAATCGCGCACCTTCGGCATGGACGGCATGTTCCGCCAGGTCGGCATCTATTCGCACGTGGGCCAGCTGTACACGCCGCAGGACGCCGACCAGCTCAGCGTCTACCGCGAGGACCGGCGCGGCCAGATCCTGCAGGAAGGCATCAACGAGTCGGGCGCCATGGCCTCGTGGATCGCCGCCGCCACCGCCTACAGCACCCACGGCGTGGCGACGATTCCGTTCTACATTTTCTATTCGATGTTCGGCTTCCAGCGCGTTGGCGACCTGGCCTGGGCGGCTGGCGACATCCGCGCGCGCGGCTTCCTGCTGGGCGCGACCTCGGGCCGCACCACGCTGGAAGGCGAGGGCCTGCAGCATGACGACGGCCACAGCCACGTGCTGGCCTCGGTGATCCCGTCGTGCATCGCCTACGACCCGGCCTATGCCTACGAGATCGCCGTGATCGTGCAGGATGGCATGCGCCGCATGTACCAGGAGGAAGAAGACATCTTCTACTACCTGACGCTGATCAACGAGAAGACCGCGCATCCGCCGATGCCGGAAGGCGCCCAGGCCGGCATCCTCAAGGGCATGTACCGGCTGCGCGAGGGCGCGCCGGGCGAGCTGCGCGCGCAACTGCTGGGCAGCGGCGCCATCCTGGGCGAGACCCTGGCCGCCGCCGACCTGCTGCAACAGGACTTCGGCGTGGCGGCCGACGTCTGGAGCGTCACCAGCTATTCCGAGCTGCGCCGCGATGGCCAGGAGACCGAGCGCTGGAATCGCCTGCATCCGCTGGACGCGGCGCGCCAGGGCTTCGTCCAGACGAGCCTGGCCGATACGCGGGGGCCGGTGATCGCGGCCACCGACTACATGAAGACGGTGGCCGAGCAGATCCGGCCTTTCGTGGGGCGCCGTTATGTGACGCTGGGCACCGACGGCTTCGGCCGCTCGGACACGCGCCAGGCGCTGCGGGCGTTCTTCGAGGTGGACCGGCACCATATCGTGCTGGCCACGCTCAAGGCCTTGGCGGACGAGGGCGCATTGCCGGCCGAGCGGGCGGCCGAGGCGATCCGGCGTTACGGGCTGGATCCGGAAGCGGCGTCGGCGGCCTTGCCGTAAGGCGGGGCGCCGCAAGCGCCGCCGCCCGCGCCCTGCCGACGTTCAGGCGCGGCGTGCCAGCAGCGCCCAGACTCCGGCGGCCGACAACAGCGCGCCGCCGCCCAGGTTGAAGCCGCGCTGCGCGCGCGGCGATGCCAGCAGGCGGCGCGCCGAGCCGGCGAACAGCGCGTAGGCGGTGGCGTTGATGCCGGCGCAGGTCACGAAGGTGGCCGACAGCATCCACAGCTGGCGCGTGACGTCGCCGGCCGGGTCGATGAACTGCGGCAGGAAGGCCACGAAGAAGATGATGCCCTTGGGGTTCAGCGCCGTCACCAGGTAGGTGTTGGCGAACAGCTTCCAGCGCGATCCGGCCGCGCCGGCCTGCGGCAGCGTGGCGGGCGAAACGCCGGCGCGCAGCAGCTTGAAGCCCAGGTAGAGCAGGTAAAGGCCGCCCACGGTCTTGACCACGGTGAACCAGAAGGCCGACGCCGACAGCAGCGCGCCCAGGCCCAGCAGCGACAGCGCCAGGGCGGTGGAGTCGCCCAGCGCCACCGCCAGCACCAACGGCAGGCGGGCGCGCTTGCCATGGGTGAGGGAATAGCTGATGACGGTCAGGATGGTGGGGCCGGGCAGCATCAGCAGCAGGGCGGATGCGCCGAGGAAGGCCAGCCAGGTTTCAAGCGACATCGGGACGACTCCAGGGAGAGGGAGGGGCGGCGACCGCGCCCCGGCCGATTACTGTAGCCCAAGGTGGCGCGCGCCAGGGAGGATTGCGGCCGCCCGAGCGGGCGCGTCTGCGCAACGTGGGCCCGCTTCCGGCGCTGCCCCACCGGCCGTTGACCTCCGGTTGGCCGTGGGGGCAAGCCGGCGGTCGCCGGCGCACTGGTGCAAAATAGCGCTTCTCCCGACAGTGAACGCGTCCCGGCAGCGGGACGGCGAAGGAAACACCATGGCATTCGATTTCGACCTGTTTGTGATCGGCGCGGGCTCCGGCGGCGTGCGCGCGGCCCGCTTCGCGGCCGGCTTCGGCGCGCGCGTGGCGGTGGCCGAAAGCCGCTATCTGGGCGGCACCTGCGTCAACGTGGGCTGCGTGCCCAAGAAGCTGCTGGTCTACGGCGCGCACTACAGCGAAGACTTCGAGCAGGCCCACGGCTTCGGCTGGAGCGTGGACGAACCCCGCTTCGACTGGCCCACGCTGATCGCCAACAAGAACCGCGAGATCGAGCGTCTTAATGGCATTTACCGCAACTTGCTGGTCAATAGCGGCGTGACGCTGCTGGAAGCCCACGCCCGCATCAAGGATCCGCACACGGTCGAGGTGGACGGCAAATCCTACACCGCCGCGCATATCCTGGTGGCCACCGGCGGCTGGCCGCAGGTGCCGGACATCCCCGGCAAGGAACACGCCATCACCTCGAACGAGGCCTTCTTCCTGAAGGCGCTGCCGCGCCGCGTGCTGGTGGTGGGCGGCGGCTACATCGCGGTCGAATTCGCCTCCATCTTCAACGGCATGGGCGCGCAGACCACCCAGGTCTACCGCGGCCCGCTGTTCCTGCGCGGTTTCGACCAGGCGGTGCGCGAGCACCTGCGCGATGAGCTGGTCAAGAAGGGCATCGACCTGAAGTTCGACGCCGAGGTGGCGCGCATCGACAAGCGCGCCGACGGCACTCTGGCCGCCACCCTCAAGGACGGCAGCGTGATCGAGACCGATTGCGTGTTCTACGCCACCGGCCGCCGGCCGATGCTGGACAACCTGGGGCTGGAGAACACCGGCGTCAAGCTGGATGAGAAGGGCTTCATCGCGGTGGACGACGAATACCGCACCAGCGAACCGTCGATCCTGGCCATTGGCGACGTCATCGGCCGCGTGCCGCTGACGCCGGTGGCGCTGGCCGAGGGCATGGCGGTGGCGCGCCGCCTGTTCCGCCCCGAGGAATACCGCAAGGTCGACTACAAGCTGATCCCGACCGCCGTGTTCAGCCTGCCCAACATCGGCACCGTCGGCATGACGACCGAAGAGGCGCGCGCCGCCGGCCACAGGATCAAGCTGTTCGAAAGCCGCTTCCGCCCCATGAAGCTGACGCTGACCGAATCGCAGGAAAAGACCCTGATGAAGCTGATCGTGGACGCCGACACCGACAAGGTGCTGGGCGTGCACATGGTCGGCCCCGAGGCCGGCGAGATCGTGCAGGGCATCGCCATCGCGCTCAAGGCCGGCGCCACCAAGCGCGTGTTCGACGACACCATCGGCATCCACCCGACCGCCGCCGAAGAGTTCGTGACGCTGCGCACGCCGGTCGCCGATTGAGGCGGTTGCCGGCCCTCTCCCGGGGCCGGCCCTGCCGCCAAAGGCCAGGCCGGCGCGGCGCGTCGGCTACAGGCGTTCGATCATGGCGCGCGCCGCCGCCGGCGCGCGTTCCTTGGCGCCATTGATGAAAAACGCGAACACATCGCGCGGGTGCGTCGCGCCGGCGGGCTTGCGCGGGTCCACCCGCGGCAGGTCGGCCGGGTCGCCGCCGCGCGCCCAGGTGCGTAGCCGGTCGGCCCACGCATCGAGCACCTTGGGCGCATAGCCGGCCTTGAAGGCGGTGCTGGCCCGCATCAGCCGGGCATAGACGAAATCGGCGCTGCGATCGGCCAGCGACGGGAAGTCCTCGCTGTCGGTGTAGACCGTGGCCACGCCGTGGCGCCGCGCCAGGTCCAGGTAGGCCTGGCAGGCGAAACTGGCGTGACGCACGTCCATCACGTGGCGCAGCGGCAGGCCGTCGACCTGGTCCGGCAGCAGCGCCAGGAAGGCGCCGAAGTCCCCGGCGTCGAACGCCTTGGTGGGCGCGAACTGCCACACGATCGGCCCCAGCTTGGGACCCAGTTCGGCGATGCCGCCGTGCACGAAGCGGTGCACGGATTCGCCGGCGCCGGCCAGTTCGCGCCGGTTGGTGGCGTAGCGCGACGCCTTGAGCGAGAACACGAAATCGTCGGGCGTTTCATCGCGCCATTTGGCGAAGGTGGCCGGCTTCTGGCTGCTGTAATAGGTGCCGTTGATCTCGATGGCGGTGAGCTGCCGGCTGGCGTATTCAAGCTCGCGCGCGTGCGGCAGGCCTTCCGGGTAGAAGGGGCCGCGCCACGGCGCGTAGGTCCAGCCGCCGACGCCGACGCGGATGGCGCCGGCGCGGGCGGCGGGCGAGGACGATGATCGTGGCGGCATGGGCGGATCCTCCCTGGATCTGGTCGACATTCAACGGCGCCGCGCGCGCGTCCTGCGGGCGGGGCGATCCGACCACTGTATCCCGCTCCAGCCGCCGCTCCCATCCGGCCACATTTAAAAGTGGCGCGGTTGTTGTATCCCGGCGGCGCGGTCGTTGAACGCGGCCGTCGCTGCCGGCGCGCCCAGGCCTGCGGCGGGCGCGCAACACGCGCGCCGCGGCCACGAAAAATCCCGCTGTTCCGATACAGATTTCAGATAACGTGATGCCTCATTCCCCCACCACCGACCGGCGCGCGCCGGCGCATCATGCCTGACATCGCCAATCTCCTGACGTTCGCCCTGGTCGCCCTGGGCATGGTGCTCACGCCCGGGCCCAACATGATCTACCTGGTGTCGCGCTCGATTTCGCAGGGGCCCAAGGCCGGCCTGATTTCGCTGTCCGGGGTGGCGGTGGGCTTCGTCTTCTACGTGCTGTGCGCGGCCTTCGGCCTGACCGTGCTGCTGATGTCGGTGCCCTATGCCTACGACGCGCTGCGCTTCGGCGGCGCGCTCTACCTGCTGTACCTGGCCTGGCAGGCGGTGCGCCCGGGCGGCCGCTCGCCGTTCCAGGTGCGCGAGCTGCCGGCCAGCAGCCCGCGCACGCTGTTCACCATGGGGCTGGTGACCAACCTGCTCAATCCCAAGATCGCCGTGCTGTACGTGTCGCTGCTGCCGCAGTTCATCCAGCCCGACCATGGCAGCGTGTTCACCCAGTCGATCGCGCTGGGGCTGACGCAGGTGGCCATCAGCCTGTCGGTCAACGCGGTCATCGCCATCATGGCCGGGTCCATTGCCGGTTTCCTGGCCGGCCGGCCGCTGTGGATGGTGATCCAGCGCTGGCTGATGGGCACGGTGCTGGCCGGCCTGGCCGTGCGCATGGCGCTCGATTCGCGCCGCTGATGCGGGGCGCCGCGGCGCCACGCCTGGCCGCGCCCGGTCGACGGACCGCGGCACGATGCGTGCCGCCGGCCGGGGGGCGAATCCGCAATGCCGCCGGCCGCGATTCAGGTCCGCAGCGTCGCGGCCAGCTTGCCCAGTTGCCGGACCAGCGCCGGGAAGCGGTCGGCGCTGGTGTTGCCGTAGCCGATCACCAGGCCGTTGTCCTGCGGTTGCGGGTTGATGGCGAAGGTCGATAGCGCGTTGGGGTTCATGCCCAGCCGGCGCGCCTGTTCGACGATGGCGCGATCGGGCACGTCCGGCGGCAGCCGCACCGTCAGATGCAGGCCGCTGTGGCCGCCCAGGACCTCGTGATCGATGCCCAGGTGCCGCGCCAGCGCGTCGCGCAGGGCGGCCTGGCGGTCGCGGTACAGCCGCCGCATGCGGCCCAGGTGGCGCGAGAATTGGCCATTGTCGATGAAGGCGGCCATGGTCAGCTGTTCCAGCCGGTGCCCGCCGCGCAGCATTTCCGTGATCGACGGCATCGCCGGCCCGGCGATGGACTGCGGCAGCACCAGGAAGCCCAGCCGCAGCGCGGGGAACATGGTCTTGCTGAAGGTCCCCACGTACAGCACCGGCGCGTCCGGCAGCAGGCCCTGCATGGCGGCGATCGGCTCGCCCTGGTGGCGGAATTCGCTGTCGTAGTCGTCCTCGATGATCCAGGCGCCGGCGCGGCGCGCCCGCTCCAGCAGGTCGAGGCGGCGCGCCAGCGACAGCACGGCGCCGGTGGGGTATTGGTGCGTCGGCGTGGTCTGGATCAGGCGCGGCGGCCGGGTGCGCCAGTCTTCGTCGGTGATGGCGACGCCGTCGGCGTCGACCCGCATCGCCACCACGTTCAGGTCGCCCGCGTGGAAGGCCGACTTGGCGCCCCGGTAGCCGGGTTCCTCCAGCCAGGCGGTGTCGCCGGGATTGGTCAGCAGTTGCACGCACAGCGCCAGCGCGCCCTGCGCGCCTTCCGTGATGACGATGCGCGAGGCGTCGCAGTGAACCCCGCGCGACACCCGCAGATACTGGGCGATGGCTTCGCGCAGCGCCGGTTCGCCCACCGGCGGGCCGTAGCCCAGCGTGGCGGCGGGAGCGGCCTGCAGCGCCCGGTCCTGGGCCCGGCGCCAGGCATTGATGGGAAACTGGGTCAGCGCGGGCGTGCCGGGCGTGAGCGGCAGCGAGCCGTCGTTGGGCGCGCGCGTCGAGACGATGCGCGACAGCCGCGTGGCGGTGCGCAAGGCCGGCGCGTCGGCTGTGCCCGACTGTCCGGCCGCTTGCGCAGCGGCTTGTCGCACGGCCTGCCGGGCGGCGCTGGCGGCGGCGGCCGACAACGGCGCCACGCGGGTGCCCTGGCGGTCGGCGATGACGTAGCCTTCGGCGGTCAACTGTTCGTACGCGATCAGCACCGTGTTGCGCGAGATGTCCAGCTCGTCGGCCAGCACGCGCGAGGCTGGCAGCTTGCCGCCAGCGGGCAACTGTCCCGCCAGGATGGCCTGCTTGAGCCGCTGGATCAGCTGGCGTTGACGCGGCGGGGCGCCCGGCCCGCGCGCCAGCGGACTGGAGAGCAGGGCGGCTTGGTCGGTCATGGCTCTATTAAATTCAGGAATCGTGGTGCTTTTTATCATGCCACGGTTTGGCTATCGTGGGAGCATGCCAGGGCCTGTCACGACGAAAAACCCTGGCAGCCGCCCGCTCCGGCGGCGCTTTCCCCAACCCGCTTGCCACCAGGATGAGGCCTCGCAGCATGCAACCCCGCGTCAACGCATTCGAACAACCCATCGGCGCCGACCTGTCCGGCTGGACACCGCGTCCGCGACCGCCGCTGGCCCCCGCGCAGGGCCGCTACTGCCGCCTCGAACCGCTATCGGCCGAGCGCCACGCGGCGGACCTGTACGCCGCCTTCAGCCAGGCGCCCGACGGCCGTGACTGGACCTACATGAGCGTCGGCCCCTTTGCGGACGCCGCCGCCTACCGCCAGTTCGCCGAGCAGGCGCAGGCCCATGCCGCCAGCGACCCGATGCATCATGCCGTCATCGACCTGGCCAGCGGCCGCGCGATCGGCTCGCTGTCGCTGATGCGCATTGACCCGGCCAGCGGCGTGATCGAAGTCGGCTTCGTGGCATTTTCGCCGTTGCTCAAGCGCACCCGCATCGCCACCGAGGCGCAGTTCCTGTTGATGCGCCGCGCCTTCGACGAGCTGGGCTACCGCCGCTACGAATGGAAATGCGACAGCCTGAACGCGCCGTCGCGCGCCGCCGCCGCGCGGCTGGGTTTCCAGTTTGAAGGCATCTTCCGCCAGGCCACGGTCTACAAGGGCCGCAGCCGCGACACCGCCTGGTTCTCGATCATCGACAGTGAATGGCCGGCGTTGCGCGCCGCCTACGAAAGCTGGCTCGATCCCGCCAACTTCGACGCCGAAGGCCGTCAGCGCCAGGGCCTGGCGGACCTGATCGCCCGGGAAAAGGCCGCGTGCGCCTGATCCCGGTTGCGCTGGCGCTGTTCTGGGGCCTGAACTGGCCGGCGGTCAAGATCGTGCTGTCGATCTGCCCGCCGTTCACCCTGCGGCTGCTGGGACTGGGCAGCGGCGCCGCGCTGCTGCTGATCCTGGCGCGCGCCAAGGGATTGGCGCTGTTGCCGCCGCGCGCCTCGTGGCGGGGGATCGTCATCGGCGGCATCCTGGCGGTGGCGGTGTTCAACCTGGCGGTGGCCTGGGCCCAGCTCAGCACCAGCACCTCGCGCGCCGCGGTGCTGACCTTCACCATGCCGATGATGTCGGCGCTGCTGGCCTGGGCCGTGCTGGGCGAACGGCTGGACCGCCGCCGCGGCCTGGCGCTGCTGTTGGGCGGGCTGGGCGTGGCGGTGCTGGCCTGGCCGGTGCTGCGCGCCATCTTCGCCGATCACGACCTGGCCGCCGCGCGCGGCCTGGCGTTTCCGCTCACCGCCGCCTTCGGGTGGGCCGCCGGCACGGTCTACCTGAAGCGCTGGCCGGTGACGGGGCACCGCATCGTGGTGACGGCATGGCAACTGGCGGTGGGCGCGGCCTGCGCGCTGGCCGGCATGCTGCTGGCGGGCGAGACTTTTCCAACGCAGGGCTGGAGCCCGCGGGTGGCGGTGGCTTTGACGTTCCACATCGTGCTGGGCACGGCGGTGGCGTATTGGCTGTGGTTCGTGCTGAGCGAACGGGTCAGCGCCACGGTGGCGGCCCTGACCACGCTGATGGTGCCGGTGGTCGGCGTGCTGGGCGCGATGGCGCTGGTGGGCGATCGCCCCGCCGTGGCCGACTGGTGGGGCTTCGCGCTGGTGCTGGCGGGCGCGGCGCTGATCGTCTTGAACCTGGGCGGCGCGCGCCGGGCCTGAAGGGCCGGCGCCTCGAACGCGCGCCGGTGACGGCAAGCACTGGCGTGCCAGGCGGCGGGTCAGCCCTCGACCCGGCCCGCGCCTGCCATCCCACTACGGTCACCCCGCGCCGCTCAGGCGCGCCGGCCGCGCCGCAGTTTCTCGCGCAGCAGGCCGGCGCCGCTCACCAGCGAGATGCCGGCCAGCACCATCAGCGCGCCCAGGACGAAGGCGCCGTCCAGCGGCTCGTCCAGGATCAGCACGCCGAACGACACCCCGAACAGCGGCGTCATGAACGACAGGATCGACAGGCGCGAGGCCAGGTAGCGCCGCAGCAGCCAGAACCAGGCCAGGTAGCTCGACAACGCCACCACCACCGACTGGAACGCCACGCTCAGCATCGCCGACGGGGTGTAGCGGATGCCGGCGTTGCCGGTGGCCGCGGCATAGACCAGCAGCACCAGCGCGGCGATCGCCATTTGGTAGAACAGGGTCTTGGACGGCGCCGCTTCCGACAGCGCGGTGCGGCGGATCGCCACCGTGGTGGCGCCCCACAGCAGCCCGCCCAGCAGCCCGAGGCTGTCGCCCAGCAGCATGTTGCTGGCAGCCGCGGCCTGCGGCTGTCCGTTGCCCAGGAAGGCCACGGCGATGCCGCCGAAGGCCACCGCCACGCCCAGCCATTGCAGCGGCGCCATGCGTTCTTCCGGCACGCGCCAGTGCAGGCCCAGCGCGGTGAAGATCGGCGCGGTGTACAGGAACACCGACATGTGCGAGGCCGTGGTGTAGACCAGCCCCTGCGCGATCGCCAGGAACTCGACGCCGAACAGCAGGCCCACCAGCACGCCCGCGCCCAGCGTGCCATCGCGCAGCGCGCGCGAGCCTTCGGCGCGCCACACCACCGCGCCCAGCACCAGCGCCGCGAAGGCCGAGCGCAGGCCGACCTGCATGATGGGCGAGATGTCGGCCGCCACCAGCTTGATGGCGATCTGCTGGAAACCCCAGCAGACGCACAGCAGCAGCATCACGCCGGTGGCCAGCGAGTCCAGCGGACGGCGGGCAGGGGCCGGGAGGGCGGCGACGGCGCTCACGGCAGTTCGGCCGGGTAGCTGTCCAGCGCCAGTCCGATCTGCTGGCGCAGATCCCATTCGGCCAGGCTGGCCTGCACCGGGCCGAAGAAGGCGCCGTCGCGGGTCACGAACATGGCCGGCAGGTGAAAGACCTCGTAGCGTTCCACCAGGCCGCCGTTCTCGCCCGCATCGACCCAGCACACGCGTTCCACCGGCAGGTCCAGCTTGGGCAACTGTTCGCGCGCGATGCGGCAAGTGCCGCAGGTGCGGCTGTGGAACACCAGCAGCGTCAGGCCGGGGGTGTCCAGCAGGTAGCGGTCGGCGGTGCTGTCGTTCAGTTCTATCTGTTCCATGGCGGCATCAGGGTGGGGTTATCGGGACAGCCGGCGATCCAGTTCCAGCACGGTCTGATACAGCACACGGGTGCCGTCCAGCAACTGCGCCGGCTCGATCCACTCCTCGGGGCAGTGGCTGCGCCCGTTCAGGCAGGGGATGAAGATCATGCCGATGGGGCCGGTGGGCGCCATGTAGACGGCGTCGTGGCCGGCGCCGCTGGGCAGGCGCATGCTGGCGTAGCCGAGCTGGTCGGCGGCGGCCTGCGCCGCGTCCATCACCAGCGGCGTGCAGTCGGTGGGCTGGGCGCGGCTCAACTGGACGAAGCCGGCGGTCAGGCGCAGCGCCTTCAGGTCGGCGGCCACGCTGGCCATCAGGGTTTCGGGGAAGGCGTCCAGCACCGCGTTGCTGTCGCTGCGCATTTCCAGCGTCAGTTCGACGCGGCCGGGCACGGCGTTGGCGGCGTTGGGCGTCATGGCGAGCTTGCCGACGGTGGCGACCACGTAATGCGGCTTGCCGCTGGCGGCGCTGGCCTGGCGGCTGGCGGCGTCGATGATGCGGGCCGCGCCGACCAGCGCGTCGCGGCGGATGTCCATGGGCGTGGTGCCGGCGTGGTCGGGCTGGCCTTCGACCGTGATCAGCACGCGGCGGATGCCGACGATGTTGGTGACCACGCCGATGGGCAGCTGGCGGCTTTCCAGCACGGGACCTTGTTCGATGTGCAGTTCGACGAAGGCGGCGGTGCCGTCCGGGCCGCGCAGGGGCGCGGTCAGCGCGCCGGGATCGCCGCCGATGCGGGCGATGCCCTGCGCCAGCGTCTCGCCATCGGCGTTGCGCGCAGCCAGCATGTCGGCCGAGAGCTGGCCGCTCAGGGCGCGGCTGCCGACGCAGGAGATGCCGTAGTCGCTGGGTTCTTCCGACAGGAAGTCGATGACTTCGAAGGGGTGTTCCAGTTCGATGCCCTGTTCATGCAGGGTGTGGGCGACTTCGATGCCGGCCAGCACGCCGATGATGCCGTCGAAGCGGCCGCCGCTCATCACGGTGTCGCAGTGCGAGCCGGTGGCGATGGGCTTGCGGTGCGCGTTGCGGCCGGCGCGGGTGCCGATCAGGTTGCCGCCGGCGTCCAGGCGCGTGGCCAGGCCGGCGGCTTCGAATTCACCGCGCAGCCACTCGCGCGCTTGCAGGAACAGCGGCGAAAAGGCGCGCCGGGTCCAGGGCTGGTCGGGCAGGGTGTAGCGCGACAGGGTCTCGACGCGCGACCACAGGCGTTCGGGGTTCAACGGGGGAAAAACGGGCAAGGCGGTGGGCATGGACGTTCCAGAAAATGCATCGCCGATTATGGCATGTGGGACACGCGCCGCCCCACCAGCCCCAGCCCCGTGCGCCGGCTCCAGCGCTGCATCATCAGCACCGCCACCACCGCCAGGCCGATGGCCAGCCCGCTCCAGATGCCGACGCCGCGCCAGCCGGCCCGGAACGCCAGCCAGGCGCCGCACGGCAAACCCACACCCCAATAGCCGATCGCCGCGTAGATCATCGGCACACGCGTGTCGTGCAGGCCACGCAGCATGCCCGCGCCCAGCACCTGCGCGCCGTCGACGATCTGGAACACCGCCGCCACCGCCAGGTAGCTGACCGCGAAGGCCAGCACCTTGGCGTTGGCCGGGTCGTGCACGTCCATGAACACTGACACCAGCGTGTACGGCGCCGTCACCATCAGCGCCGCGGCGATCACCATCGAGCCGATGCCCAGGCCGAAGGCGCTCCAGCCGGCGCGCGTCACGCCCACGCCGTCGCCCGCGCCCTGGGCGTAGCCGACCCGCACCGTGGCCGCCTGCGCCACGCCGTAGGGAATCATGAAGGTCACGCTGGCGATCTGGATGGCGATGGCATGCGCCGCCAGTTCGGCCTCGCCCAGCCAGCCGATGAGGAAAGCGGCGGCGTTGAAGATGGTGACCTCGAAGGCGGTTGCGACGGCGATCGGCAGGCCCAGTTTCCAGAAGGCGCGCAAGCGCTGCCAATCGGGTTGCAGCAGGTCGCCGAACAACCGGTAGCGGCGAAAGCGCCGGTCACGCAGCACCACCACGACCATGCCCACGAACAGCGACAGGCTGGCCAGGGCGCTGGCCACGCCCGCGCCGATCAAACCCATGGCGGGAAAGCCGAGATTGCCGAAGACCAGCACCCAATTGCCGAACACATTGAACAGGATCGCGCCCACCGCCACGATGAAGGCCCAGCGCGGCTGCTGCAGCGCGGCCACGAACGAGCGCAGCACCAGGAAACCCAGGAATGGCGGCATGGCCCACAGCAGCGCGCGCAGGTACTGGCCGGCCGGCGCGGCCAGCTCGGGCGGTTGGCGCAGCAACAGCAGGATGTGTTCGCCGAACCACAGCGCCAGGCAGCCCGGCACCGAGATCAGCAGCGCGCTCCAGAACCCCTGGCGCACCGTGCGGCGCACTTCCCGCACCGAGTTGCGGCGCGCGCCCTCGGCACGCGCCGCCATGGGCGCGGTGGCGCTGACCAGGCCGAGTGCGAAGAAAGCAATCGCCGAATACAGGTTGGCGCCCAGCGCGCTGGCCGCCAGCGCTTGCGAGCCCAGGTGGCCGATGAACATCACATCGGTCACCGTCATCGCGATCTGCGCCAGGTTGGTCAGCACCAGCGGCAGGCTCAGCAGCAGGGTGGCGACGATTTCACGTTTCCAGGCGGCGCGGCGTAGGGCGGGCATGCGGCTTCTCTTGTGGACGAAGTCCGCATCTTAAACGTCGTTCCGGGTTAACCCGGATATTCCCCTGGCCTGGGCGGGGCATCTTGCTTGCCATGTTCGCCGCGGCGCGTCCGCGCCGCGGCGCCTTGCCTCAGAACGCGCGCCAGGCCGGCGGGCGCTTTTCCAGGAACGCGCTGACGCCTTCCCGCGCTTCATCCGACGCACGCACCGCCGCGATGCGTTCGACCGAATCGGCCACCAGCGCGTCATCCAGCGGGCGGCCGGCGAAGTCGCGCACCAGCCGCTTGCTGGCCTGCACTGCCTGCGGGCCGTTGTCGCACAGCGCGCGGCAGACGGTGTCGGCTTCGTTCTGCAGCCGCGCCAGCGGCACGACGCCATGCAGCAGCCCCATGCGGTACGCGGCGGCGGCGTCGAAGCGTTCGGCGGTCAGGAAGTAACGATTGGCGGCGCGTTCGCCCATGGCGCGGATCACGTAGGGGCTGATGGTGGCCGGCAGCAGCCCCAGGCGCGTTTCCGACAGGCAGAACTGCGCGTGATCGGCGGCGATGGCGACGTCGCAGGCCGCCACCAGGCCCATGCCGCCCGCATAGGCGTCGCCGTTGACCGCCGCCACCACGGGTTTGGGGCAGGACCAGATGGCGCGCAGCATCCGCGCCAGGCGGTCGGCGTCGGTGCGATTGTCGGCGTCGGTCAGCGTGGCCATCCTGCGCATCCAGTTCAGGTCGCCGCCCGCGCAGAACGCCTTGCCCGCGCCGGTCAGCAGCAGCACCCGCACGGCCGGGTCGTCCGCCGCCTCGCGCACCGCCGTGGTCAGCGCCGCGATCAGCGTCTCGTCGAAGGCATTGCGCATGTCCGGGCGGTTCAGCGTCAGGCGGGCGACGGGGCCGTCGCGGTCCACCAGCAGCGGGGTCGGCGTGCTCATGCGGGTCTCCGAATTATTGATAAAGGCTCAATTAATAGCCTGAATCGACGCATTGTTTCCATAGGGTTATACGCCTACTTGATGTATTTTTTCGTCAAGTAATTGAGTTATCCTCAAAAAAACAATGGAGCGAGACATGAACCCATCCCCCGACGGCGCCGCCGCGGCGGCGCGCTACGCGTCGGTCTTCCGGCCGGGCCTGTTCGACGGCAAGACCGTCATGGTCACCGGCGGCGGCAGCGGCCTGGGGCGCTGCACCGCGCACGAGCTGGCTTCGCTCGGCGCGCGTCTGGCGCTGGTGGGCCGCAAGCCGGAAAAACTGGAGGCCGCGCGCGATGAACTGGCGCGCATCTACCCCGAGGCCGCCGACCGCATCACGCTGCACGCCTGCGACATCCGCGGCGAAACCGGCGTGCGCGGCTCGGTGGCCGACGCGCTGGCCGCGCATGGCGCCATCGACGGCCTGTTCAACTGCGCCGGGGGCCAGTTCCCCGCGCCGCTGGACCAGATCAGCTTCAATGGCTGGAACGCGGTGGTGCAGAACAACCTGCATGGCACGTTCCTGATGGCGCGCGAGGTCTACACCCAGCACATGCGCCAGCATGGCGGCGCCATCGTCAACATGCTGGCCGACATCTGGGGCGGCATGCCCGGCATGGGTCATTCCGGCGCGGCCCGCGCCGGCGTCTGGAACCTGACCGAAACGGCGGCCTGCGAATGGGCCCACGCCGGCGTGCGGGTGAACGCGGTGGCGCCGGGCTGGATCGCCTCCAGCGGCATGGACAGCTACGACGAGGACTACCGCGCGGTGCTGCGCGGCCTGGCCGCCAAGGTGCCGTTGCAGCGCTTCGGCACCGAGGCCGAGCTGGCGGCGGCGGTGGTGTTCCTGCTGTCGCCGGCGGCGGCCTTCATCAACGGCAGCGTCATCCGTGTGGATGGCGGCGTGCCCAACGCGCGCCATTCCTGGACGCTGGCGCCGGCCGCGCGCGGCGAGACCTACGACGGCTTTCCTCAGTACGCGCCGCCGTCCTTGTTCTCGGCGGACTGAAGCCGATGCAGGGCGTCTTGCACCTCGCCCCGGAATCGCGCCAGCGCCAGCGCGTCGCGGCGCGGCGGCTGCAGCGCCTGCCACAGGAAGTCGACCAGCTGGTCGGCGGTGGCCGCCACGTCGACCCGCGTGCCGCGCAGGATGGCGTCCCACAGCACGTGTTCCATCGGGCCATAGATGGCCGAGCGCAGCAGGCGCAGCGGCATGTCCTGGCGGATGTGGCCGTCGGCCTGGCCTTGCGCGAGGATGCGCATCAACGGCGCGGTGTAGCGCCGCTGCAGGCCGGCATAGATCTCGCCGAAATCGTCGTTGCGGGCCCGGCCTTCGGACAGGATGAAGGCGCACAGCCCGGTGCCCTCGGCCAGCAGGTGGCGCAGGTGCGCATGCACCAGGTAGTGCAGCTGGGCCCGCGCGCCCTGCACGTGCGGCAGGTAGTCCTCGACCTTGGCGATGATCTCGTCGTACCAGTCGCTGATGACGCGCACGCACAGCTCGCGCTTGCCGCCGAAGTAGGTGAACACCGTGCCTTCGGACACGCCCAGCCGCTGCGCGATCTCGGTGGTGGTGGCGGCCTGGAAGCCGGCCTCGGAAAACACCTGCCGCGCGACCCGCAGGATGTCCCGTATCCGTTGCTCGGACTTGGCGCTGGCCGGCGGGCGGCGCATCGGGACGGCGGCGGTTTTTTCCATGGGGGCGGCGGGGCGATGGGAAGTGGCCAGGGCTTACTATCATAACGACCCGCGGCGCCGCGCCTCAAAGCCCCCGCCACGAATACAAAAGAACAGCGAACACAAGAACCGCGACACGGAGACCCGAGCATCATGCTGTCCAGAACCGAAACCTACGCGCAGTTGGCGTCTTCCTTCCAATGGCGCGTGCCGGCGGCCTACAACATTGGCGTGGACGCCTGCGACAAGTGGGCCGACGGCAGCGGCCGCCTGGCGCTGATCCACGAGAAAAGCGACGGCAGCCAGACGCGCTACAGCTTCGACGACATCAAGGCGCGCGCCAACCAGCTGGCCAACGCGCTGCGGCGCCAGGGCGTGCGGCGCGGCGACCGGGTGGCGGTGTACCTGCCGCAGGCGCCCGAGACCGCCGTGACCCACATCGCCGTGTACAAGCTGGGCGCGGTGGCGGTGCCGCTGTTCACCTTGTTCGGCGTCGACGCGATCCAGTACCGGCTGGCCGACAGCGGCGCCGCCGCGCTGGTCACCGACGCCGAGGGCTGCCGCCGCCTGCGCGAGATCCGCGCCACGCTGCCGGCCCTGCGGACGGTCTATTGCATCGACGGCCCGGGCGAGGGCGGGGCGCTGCCGTTTCACGCCTCGCTCGACGCCGAATCCGCGCAGTTCGAAGCCGAACCCACCGCGGCCGACGACCCGGCCGTCATCATCTACACGTCGGGCACCACCGGCAAGCCCAAGGGCGCGCTGCACGCCCACCGCGTGCTGCTGGGCCACCTGCCGGGCGTGGAGATGTCGCACGAATTCTTTCCCGAGCACGCCACGCTGATGTGGACGCCGGCCGACTGGGCCTGGATCGGCGGCCTGCTGGACGTGCTGCTGCCGGCCTGGCACCACGGCGTGCCGGTGCTGGCGCGGCGCTTCGAGAAATTCGACGGCGCCGCGGCCTTCGACCTGATGGCGCGCCATGGCGTCACGCACACCTTCCTGCCGCCCACCGCGCTCAAGATGATGCGCGGCGTAGCCCATCCGCCGGCGCCCGGCGCGCTGGCGCTGCGCTCGGTGGCCAGCGGCGGCGAATCGCTCGGCGCCGAACTGATCGACTGGGGCCGCCGCGTGCTGGGCGTGACCATCAACGAGTTCTACGGCCAGACCGAATGCAACATGCTGGTGTCGTCGTGCTCATCCCTGTTCGCGCCGCGCATCGGCAGCATCGGCCGCGCCGCGCCCGGCCACCGGGTCGCCATCGTGGACGAGCAGGGCGCCGAAATGGCCGATGGGCAGGAAGGCAATATCGGCGTATTGCGGCCCGATCCGGTGATGTTCCTGGGCTACTGGAACAACCCGCAGGCCACCGCCGAGAAATTCGCCGGCGATTACCTGCTGACCGGCGACATGGGCGTGCGCGACGCCGACGGCTTCATCCGCTTCGTCGGCCGCAACGACGACGTCATCACCAGCGCCGGCTACCGCATCGGCCCCGGGCCGATCGAGGACTGCCTGCTGGGCCACCCCGCGGTGCGCATGGCCGCCGTGGTGGGCGTGCCCGACGCCGAGCGCACAGAGGTGGTGATGGCCTACGTGGTGCTGCACGATGGCGTGGCCGGCGACGAGGCGCTGGTCAAGACCTTGCAGGCGCACGTACGCAACCGCCTGGCGGCCCATGAATACCCGCGCCGCATCCGCTTTGTAACGAGTTTGCCGACCACCGCCACCGGCAAGATCATCCGCCGTTCCCTGCGCGACGGCAGCTATGCCTGAGTCCTGGCGGCGCGGCGAAAACCGGGTGACAAACCCGGTGACAAACTCGTCCGTTTGGTCGGGTTGACGGCCTGCCCGGCGCTGCAAGTATGATGGGGCAAACATGTATACGGCCCCAGTCAAACGGGGCCGTATCGCCATTAGCCTTAGTATGGAGATAACCCTGATGAATAAACCCTTGGACGGGGGCCTGGCGGCCTTGAACGTACCCGCGTACGTCAAGCATCGCGGCCTGATCGACTGGGTCGCCAGCGTCGTGGCGCTGGCCAAGCCGGACCGCGTCGAATGGTGCGATGGTTCGCAGGAGGAATACGACCGCCTCTGCGAACAGATGGTCCAGGCCGGCACCATGCGCCGCCTCAACCCGGCCAAGCGGCCCAATTCCTTCCTGGCCTGTTCCGACCCGTCGGACGTGGCGCGCGTCGAAGACCGCACCTTCATCTGCTCCGACCGTCCCGAGGACGCCGGCCCGACCAACAACTGGGCCGACCCGGCCGAGATGCGCGCCACCCTCAACGGCCTGTTCGACGGCGCCATGCGCGGCCGCACGCTGTACGTGGTGCCGTTCTCGATGGGTCCGCTGGGTTCGGACATCGCCCACATCGGCGTCGAGCTGTCGGACAGCCCGTATGTCGTGGTCAACATGCGCATCATGACGCGCATGGGCAAGCAGGTCTACGACGTGCTCGGCGCCGACGGCGACTTCGTGCCGTGCGTGCACTCGGTCGGCAAGCCGCTGGCCGCCGGCGAGGCCGACGTGGCCTGGCCCTGCAACGCCACCAAATACATCGTTCACTTCCCCAAGAGTCGCGAGATCTGGAGCTTCGGCTCGGGCTACGGCGGCAATGCGCTGCTGGGCAAGAAGTGCTTCGCGCTGCGCATCGCCTCCACCATGGGCCGCGACCAGGGCTGGCTGGCCGAACACATGCTGATCCTGGGCGTGACCTCGCCCAAGGGCCGCAAGTACCACGTCGCCGCCGCGTTCCCGTCGGCCTGCGGCAAGACCAACTTCGCCATGCTGATCCCGCCGCAGGGCATGGACGGCTGGAAGGTCACCACCATCGGCGACGACATCGCCTGGATCAAGCCGGGCGCCGACGGCCGCCTGCACGCCATCAACCCCGAGGCCGGCTATTTCGGCGTGGCCCCGGGCACCAGCGAGCAGACCAACTTCAACGCCATGGCCACGCTCAAGGCCAACGTCATCTTCACCAACGTCGCCCTGACCGACGACGGCGACGTCTGGTGGGAAGGCATGACCGACACGCCGCCGACGCACCTGATCGACTGGCAGGGCCAGGACTGGACGCCCGCCATCGCCCGCGAAACCGGCCGCAAGGCCGCCCACCCCAACGCGCGCTTCACCGCCCCGGCGGCGCAGTGCCCGTCGATCGACCCCGAGTGGGAAAACCCGCAGGGCGTGGTGATCGACGCCTTCATCTTCGGCGGCCGCCGCTCCACCACCGTGCCGCTGGTGACCGAGGCGCGCAACTGGGTCGAAGGCGTCTACATGGCCGCCACCATGGGCTCGGAAACCACCGCCGCCGCCGTCGGCCAGCAGGGCGTGGTGCGGCGCGATCCGTTCGCCATGCTGCCTTTCTGCGGCTACAACATGAGCGACTACTTCACGCACTGGCTCAAGCTGGGCAAGCAGCTCGAAGCCGCCGGCGCCACGCTGCCGCGCATCTACTGCGTCAACTGGTTCCGCAAGGGCCCCGACGGCAAGTTCGTCTGGCCCGGCTTCGGCGAGAACATGCGCGTGCTGCGCTGGATGCTGGGCCGCATCGACGGCCAGGCCGGCGGCGTCGACCAGGTGTTCGGCATCTCGCCCAGCTACCAGGACATCGACTGGACCGGCCTGGAATTCAGCCCCGACAAATTCGAACAGGTCATGTCGGTCGACGACGGCGCCTGGCGCGACGAACTGGCCCTGCACGACGAGCTGTTCGGCCAACTGGCCCAGGGCTTGCCCGAGGACCTGCCCGCCGCCAAGGCCCGGATCGAAGGCCGTCTGGCCGCCTGAGCCTGCCGCGCCGCGGGCGGCCGCAGGTCAGCCGCCCGCGTCTGCGCCGGTCGCGCTGATATCGGCCGCGCCTAAGCCGACCGCGCCTAAGCCGGCCGCACCTCAGCCGGCCACGCCTAAGCCGGCCGCGCCTCAGCCGGCCGCGCCCGACCCCAAACCCGCGCAGGGTGACGTGCGCGGGTTTTTTTACGGCACAATCGTTCCATGAAACTCGACGCCGAAGACCTCGCCAAGATCACCGAACTGACCCTGGCCCACTACGAAGAAAGCGCCCAGTCCTTCGAGGCCGGCACGCGCGACCACGACGTCAGCCAGAACATCGCCGCGCTGCTGCGCCATATCGACGGCGAGCCGCCCTACGACATCCTCGACCTCGGCTGCGGCCCCGGCCGCGACCTCAAGACTTTCGCCGCCCTCGGCCACCGCCCCGTCGGCCTGGACGGCACCCCCAGCTTCGTCGCCATGGCCCGCGCCGCCAGCGGCCGCGAAGTCTGGCTCCAGGACTTCCTGCGCCTGCAACTGCCCCCCGCCCGCTTCGACGGCATCTTCGCCAACGCCGTCCTGTTCCACGTCCCCACCCAGGAACTGCCCCGCGTCCTGCGCGACCTGCGCGCCACCCTCAAGCCCCGCGGCGTCCTCTTCAGCTCCAACCCGCGCGGCGGCAATCAGGAAGGCTGGAACCGCGGCCGCTACGGCGCCTACCACGACCTGGACGGCTGGCGCACCCTGCTGCAAGGGGCAGGCTTCGAAGAACTCGAACACTACTACCGCCCCGACGGCCTGCCACGCGAACAACAACCCTGGCTCGCCAGCGTGTGGAGAAGGGTGGACTGACCGCACGACGCGATACACACGTCACCTTCCGCTCCCCGCATCGGTGAAATGGCCAACCCCGCTCTATCTCCCAGCAAGTTGCGGAAGATGGATATGCATCGATCACCGGCGCGCAGCGCATTCGCCACCCCCTCAAACGCCTGGACGCCAATCTTGGCCGCCCGCGCGGCCAAGATTGGCAGCCCTGAAAATTCCATACCCCGATCACAGGTCCAGCAGCGCGACAAGCCAAGACGGACGTAGCCCCTCGGGCGGGCGCAGTCGGTGGCGGGCAACCTCGATGCGCCCGAGGGAATCTGAAGCCCAATAGTCGTCATTCACGACGCCCGTGACGAAGAAACTGTCTTCGTGGCTGCACCTGTGGCAAGGTGGAATGCCGCTCAGGTAAAGACCGACCTTCCAATGGTGCGTGTTTGCCCACGCCCGTACTGAAGCATGGCCCCGGGTGACGTCACCGACATTGGTGAGCACATGCTTAGCGCGTGCATCCCGTTTGAGAGAGTGAGTACAACGACGTACCCATGCCTGGCGGCATTCCGTTAGCGATGATGGAGCAAGCCATGTCACCTCGCAAGTCCGATGCAACCCTAAGCCTGGCCCATCCCGATGCCGCGGGCATCGACATCGGGTCGGCCAGCCACTTCGTCGCCGTGCCTCATGACCGCGACGACCAACCTGTCCGCGAGTTCAAGAGCTTTACGGCCGATTTGTATCGCCTAGCGCAATGGCTCAAGGACTGCGGCGTTACCGCCGTGGCCATGGAGTCCACCGGCGTTTACTGGATCCCGCTTTATGAGCTGCTCGATAGCCAGGGTTTCACCGTTTACCTGGTCAACGCCCGTCACGTGAAGAACGTCTCGGGCCGCAAGTCCGATGTCCTGGACTGCCAGTGGCTGCAACAGCTCATGAGCTATGGCCTGTTGGCCGGCGCCTTCCGTCCCTCTGACGAGATTTGCGTCTTGCGCGAGTTCTCGCGCCAGCGCGAGATGCTGCTTGCTTCGCAGGTGCGCCACGTGCAGCACATGCAGAAGGCACTTGCCCAGATGAACATTCAGCTCACGCAAGTGCTGTCGGACGTGGTCGGGGTCACCGGTCAGGCCATCATCCGCGCCATCGTCGGTGGCGAGCGCGACCCGCATGCACTGGCCCGCCTGAAGAAGCGCCAGGTCAAGGCCAGCGAGGACGATATCGCTGCCGCGCTGCAAGGCAACTGGCGTCACGAGCACTTGTTCGCGTTGCGGCAAGCGCTGGCCCTGTACGACACCTATCAACAACTGCTCAACGATTGCGATCAGCACATCCAAGCCGAACTGCACAAACTGCACCGCCATGACGGCGATCCGGGCAAGTCGCAGCGCCGCTGGCCCAAAAAGGCCATGGCCTTCGATCTGCGCACGCATCTATTTGCCATGTGCGGCGTGGACCTGACCCGCATCAACGGCATCGACGAGATGACTGCCTTTACCGTTCTGGCCGAGGTCGGTCCGGACATGAACCGCTTCCCTTCGGCCAAGCACTTCGCTTCGTGGTTAGGCTTGTGCCCGGGCACACGCATCTCCGGAGGCAAGGTTCTGAACGGCGCCACCAAACGCTCACCCAACCGCGCCGCACAGGCCCTGCGTCTGGCGGCAATGGCGCTACGTCACAGCCAGTCCGCTTTAGGCGCCTACTACCGAAGGCTGTGCGCTCGCCTGGACAAGCGGCGCGCCATCACCGCAGCCGCGCACAAACTGGCTCGACTGATTTACACCCTACTGACCAAAGGGTCCGAATACGTCGACCAAGGTGAGCTGTACTACGAAGAACGCCACCGCCAACGCGTCCTGCATCACCTGACAAAACGTGCAGAGACCATGGGCTACAGCTTGGTGCCGTTAACCGCCTCAGGAGAAACCAACGAGGTATCAATGACTTAAGTGGAGTTTCTTGAGAGG
>NZ_CP017433.1:3661154-3870562 GCF_002082135.1 Achromobacter ruhlandii | reverse complement strand
CCTATCCGCAATTTTGTGTGCGGGGCATATCATGAGGACTAAAGATCATGGATATGCCGATGAAGAAAAGACGCACAGCAGCCGCTCAGGCGGCGGCCCGTGGGCCGCTGCCTGAAGTCCCAGCCGAACTACTGGACCATCTGGTCAAGGGACCGATGACGCCCAGCGAGGTTCAAGACCTGTTCCTGTCGTTCCAGAAGGCGGTGATCGAGCGCACGATGGCCGCCGAGATGAACCTGCATCTGGGCTATCGGCCAGGCGAGGACAAGCCCGAGGGCCAGGCCAACGAGCGCAACGGCGCCAGCGGCAAGACGGTGCTGACCGAGCGTGGCCCGGTGCGCGTGGAGCTTCCCCGCGACCGGGACGGCTCCTTCGCCCCGATCCTGATCCCCAAGCACGAACGACGCTTCACCGGGTTCGATGACCGGATCATCGCCATGTACGCCCGGGGCATGAGCGTGCGCGAGATCCAGGCGTTCCTGGCCGAGAGCTACGGCACCGAGGTCTCGCCGGACTTCATCAGCTCGGTCACCGACGAGGTCATGGCCGAGACGATTGCCTGGCAGAACCGGCCGCTGGAGGCGATGTACCCGGTGGTGTTCTTCGACGCGCTGCGGGTCAAGATCCGCGACGACGGCGGGGTCAGCAACAAGGCGGTGTACCTGGCGCTGGGTGTGCAGGCCGACGGCCAGCGCGACGTGCTGGGCTTGTGGGTCGAGCAGACCGAGGGGGCCAAGTTCTGGCTCAAGGTCTTCAATGAACTCAAGACCCGAGGGTGCCAGGACATCCTGATCGCCGTGGTCGACGGCCTGAAGGGCCTGGCCGAGGCCATCGGCACGGCCTTCCCGCGCACGACCGTGCAGACCTGCATCGTGCATCTGATCCGCAACAGCCTGGATTACGCGGGCTGGAAGGATCGCAAGGCCGTGGCCGCCGCCCTGCGCCCGATCTACGCGGCCGCCAGCGCACAAGCGGCCGAGCAGGCGCTGCAGGCGTTCGCCGATGGACCTTGGGGAACCAGGTACCCCACGATCGTCGCTGCCTGGCAACGGGCCTGGGAGAACGTCACGCCGTTCTTCGTGTTCCCGCCAGACATCAGGCGCGTGATCTACACGACCAACGCCATCGAGAGCTTGAACATGCAATTGCGCAAGATCATCAAGACGCGAGGCCACTTCCCAACGGATGAGGCCGCCATCAAGCTCCTATGGCTGGCGCTACGCAACGTGCTGGCCAAGTCCGTCAGAGCGACCTTCGACTGGAAAGTCGCCATGAACCAGTTTGCTATCCTGTTCGGCGAACGGTTTACTGCGGCCCGGGGATAACAACTTTTAAAACGCCTCGCCCACAAAAATACGGACAGGCTCAACGCTCCGGACCGCAATCGTGGGCGCCCGCCACCGACTGCGCCCGCCCGAGGGGCAGCCTACGAAGCAGAGCCGACCTACGAAGCAGAGCCGACCTACGAAGCAGAGCCGACCTACGAAGCAGAGCCGACCTACGAAGCAGAGCCAGCCTACGAAGCCCATCACCCTGATCACCCCCTTCCCCAGGCGAACAAAGCAAAGCACAAATCGGATACCCACGGCAGCCACCGGCCATCCCCCCCTGACGGCCATCAACCCCCCGCAATACCCGCACTCCCCGGATACCCACCGCCAAATCCGGCTACCCCCCAGCAAGCGCCCAGCCGCAACATCCGCCTCACGATCTCAGCAATCCAGGAGGCAAGCAAATGAAGGGACTGGCTCACAAAACCGCCATCGTCACCGGCGGCGCCACGCTGATCGGCGCCGGCGTCGTCGCCGCGCTGCGCGCCAACGGCGTGCGCGTCGCCATCTTCGACATCGACGCCGACGGCGCCGCCCGCATCGCCGCCACCGACCCCGACGGCATCCGTGCCTGGCCGATCGACATCACCGACGACGCCCAACTGGCCCGCGCCGTCGCCGAGGTTGCCGCCCACTTCGGCCGCATCGATTACCTGGTAAACCTCGCCGCCACCTACCTCGACGACGGCGCCGCCTCCGGCCGCGCCGACTGGCTGCGCGCCCTGGACATCAACGTCGTCAGCGCCGTCATGGCCGCCCGCGCCGTGCATCCGCACCTGGTGACCGCCGGCGGCGGCGCCATCGTCAACTTCACCAGCATCTCGTCGCGCGTTGCGCAGACCGGCCGCTGGCTCTATCCGGTCTCCAAGGCCGCCTTGCTGCAGGTCACCCGCAGCCTGGCGATGGACTACGCCGGCGACCGCATCCGCGTCAACTCGGTCTCGCCCGGCTGGACCTGGTCGCGCGTGATGGACGAACTGACCCAGGGCGACCGCGCCAAGACCGACCGCGTCGCCGCCGACTTCCACCTGCTGGGCCGCGCCGGCGATCCGGCCGAAGTGGCCGAGGTGGTCGCCTTCCTGCTGTCGGACCACGCCAGCTTCGTCACCGGCGCCGACTACGCCGTCGACGGCGGCTACTCCGCCATGGGCCCCGAACAGGCCCGTCCCGCCATCCCGCGCCTGGCCGAATAAGGCCGGCCTCACCGCTCATCGGCCCGCCAGGCACCCGGCGGACCCGCACACCAAACAGGAGAAGCATCATGCGTCGAATCGCGATCGTCGGAGGCGGGCAGGCCGGCCTGCCGTTGGCCCTGGGCCTGCTGGACAAGGGCTACGAGGTGACCGTGGTCACCAACCGCGCGCCCGATGACATCCGCCGCGGCAAGGTCATGTCCAGCCAGTGCATGTTCGATGCCTCGCTGCAGATCGAACGCGACCTGGGCCTGAACCAGTGGGAAGCCGACTGTCCGCCGGTCGAAGGCATCGGCCTGGCCGTGCCGCATCCCGAGCGCCCCGGCCACAAGCTGATCGACTGGGCCGCGCGCCTGGATCGCCCGGCGCAGGCGGTGGACCAGCGCATCAAGATGCCGGCCTGGATGGAATTGTTCGCCGCCCGCGGCGGCCGCCTGCTGATCCAGGATGGCGGCGTGGCCGAGCTGGAGCTGCTGGCCGCCTCGCATGACCTGGTGCTGCTGGCCGCCGGCAAGGGCGACGTGGTCAAGCTGTTCGAGCGCGACAGGGCGCGCTCGCGCTTCGACCAGCCGCAGCGCGCGCTGGCGTTGACGTATGTGCACGGCATGCGCCCGGCGCCGGTGTTCTCGCGGGTCGCCTTCAACCTGATTCCCGGCGTCGGCGAGTACTTCGTGTTTCCTGCGCTGACCCTCAGCGGCCCCTGCGAAATCATGGTGTTCGAAGGCGTGCCGGGCGGCCCGATGGACTGCTGGCGAGAGATCAAGACGCCGCAGGATCACCTGGCCAGGAGCCTGGACATCCTGCGCACCTTCCTGCCCTGGGAGGCCGAGCGCTGCGCATCGGTCGAACTGACCGACGCCAACGGCATCCTGGCCGGCAGCTTCGCGCCCACGGTGCGCAAGCCGGTCATGACCCTGCCGTCCGGCCGCCTGGTTTTCGGCCTGGGCGACGCCGTGGTCACCAACGACCCCATCACCGGCCAGGGCTCGAACAATGCCACCAAGGCCTGCGCCATCTACCTGGAGGCGATCCTGGCGCGCGGCGACCAGCCCTTCACCGCCGACTGGATGCGGCAGACCTTCGAGCGGTTCTGGGACTACGCCAGCGCCGTGGTCGACTGGACCAACTCGATGCTGCTGCCGCCGCCGCCGCACCTGTTGCGGCTGCTGCAGGCCGCCGGCGACGCGCCCGCGCTGGCCAGCGCCGTCGCCAACGGCTTCAACCATCCGCCCAACTTCTTCCCGTGGTGGACCGACGCCACCGCCTGCGAGGCCTTCATCGCCGCCAAATCCACCCGGGCGGCGGCGTGATGGCGGCCCTGGACTGGGGCAGCACCGACCTGCACCCCAAGGTCCTGCGCGGCGTGCTGGGCAGCTACCCGACCGGCGTGGCCATCGTCGCCACGCGCTGTCCGGACGGCCGCAAGGTCGGGCTGACCATCAACTCCTTCGCCTCGCTGTCGCTCGATCCGCCGCTGGTGCTGTGGAGCCTGGTGAACCGCTCGCCCAACCTGGCGGCGTTTCGCGACTGCGACCACTTCACCATCAGCGTGCTGGCCCGCGGCCAGGAGGCGCTGGCGCGGCGCTTCGCCGATCCGGCGGTGCCCGACAAGTTCGAAGGCGCCGAGCTGCACGAGGTGCCCGAGGGCGTGCCCGCCATCGCCGGCGCCGTGGCCACGCTGGTCTGCGCCAACGACCAGCAGAGTCCGGCTGGCGACCACCTGCTGCTGTTCGGCCGGGTGCTGCGCGTGGCCAGCGTGTCGGCCACGCCGCTGGTGTTCCACGCGGGACGCTTCACCGCGCTGACGTAGCGGGGCGGCGCGCCGGTCCGTGCCCGCATCGGCCAGCGCGCGCCGATCGGTGGTCCGGCCGGTCCGCGCCGCTGCCGTCGGCCTGCGCGTGCCGCCGTTGCCTGGCGCGGGGCAGGTCCGCCTCGCAATGTGTCTCAGCTTCATCAACCTTCCCGGCCCGCGTGGCCGGCCGGAGCCTGTGATGGCCTTATCTTCCGCCTCCGACGCCCAGATCATCGTGGTGGGCAGCGGCATGAATTCGCTGGTGTGCGCCGCGCTGCTGGCGCAGCGCGGCAAATCGGTGCTGGTGCTGGAGCGCAACGACCGCCTGGGCGGCTGCATCCGCACCGAGGAACTGTTTCCCGGCTACCACCACGACGTGCTGTCGAGCTGGTATCCGCTGTTCGTCGGCGGTCCCGCCTACGCCGCCCTCAAGCCGGCCCTGCAGGCGGCCGGCCTGGAATTCGCCCAGTGCGATTACGCCACCGGCCTGGCGCTGCCGGACGGCAGCGGCATCGCGCTCAAGCAGGACATCGCGGACAGCGCGCGGCGCCTGGACGCCTGGGCGCCCGGCGACGGCGCCGCGTTCGGCGCCATGGCGCAACGCCTGTTCGGCGAAGACGCCGCGCTGACCTTCGGCCTGCTGGGCCAGAACCCCTATGGCGCCGGCATGTTCAAGCTGCTGTTCGGCGAGTGGCGCCGGCGCGGCCTGGACGGGCTGATGGCGTTCGCCGCCGATTCGCTGGAGAGCTTTCGCCGCTGGTCCGACCGTGAATTGCAATCCGACGCGGCGCGCGCGCTGATCGCGCCCTGGGTGCTGCACACCGGCCTGGGACCGGACGACGCCTGTTCGGCGCTGATCGGCAAGCTGACCTTCGCCGCGGTGGTGGCCGGCGGCATGCCGGTGATCAAGGGCGGCAGCCAGGGCGTGGTGGACGCCCTGGCCAAGGTCATCGAACAGCACGGCGGCCGGCTGCGGACCGGCGCCGCCGTCGAACGCATCCTGACGCATGGCGAAGGCCGCCGCCGCCGCGCCGTCGGCGTCGTGGCCGCCGGCCGCGAGTACCGCGCCCGCGAGGCCGTGGTCTGCAACGTCACGCCCGGCCAGCTGTACGGCACGCTGCTGCCCGATGCGCCCGAGCCGGTGCGGCGCCGCGCCGCCGGCTACCGCCATGGCCGCGGCGGCATGCAGATCCATTTCGCGCTCGACGCGCCGCCCGACTGGCGCACGCCCGAGCTGCGCCACGTGCCGCTGGTGCACCTGACCGAGAGCATGGAGCAGGTCTGCGCCTCGGTCACCGAGGCCAACAACGGCCTGTTGCCGGCGCGGCCGACGCTGGCCATCGGCCAGCCGGTCGCCGTCGATCCGTCGCGCGCGCCGGCCGGCGGCTGGATCCTGTGGGTGCAGATGCAGGAGCTGCCGGTGCGCGTCAAGGGCGATGCCGCCGGCCTGATCGACACGCCCGCCGACGGCCGCTGGACCCAGGCCCTGCGCGAAGCCGTCGCCGACCGCGTACAGGCGCGGCTGGAGCCGGTCATGCCCGGCCTGACGCAACGCATCGTCGGCCGCCGCAGCTACTCGCCGGCCGACCTGGAGGCGCTGAACTGCAACCTGGTGGGCGGCGATCCGTACGCGGGCGTCTGTTCGCCCGACCAGTTCTTCTGGCTGCGCCCGTTCGCCGGCAGCCAGGGCGCGCGCGGCCACCGCACGCCGCTGCGCAACCTTTTCCACATCGGCGCCGCCACCCACCCGGGTCCCGGGCTGGGCGGCGGTTCCGGCTATCTCGTCGCACAACATCTCGCGCCCCGCGGGGGCAGGAGCGGAACATGAGCAGACACCTGACACGCCGGCTGGCTTGCGCCGCGGCATTGGCGCTGGCCGGCGGCGTGGCGCAAGCCACCGAAGGCGGCGGCCTGGGCATCTATCCGGACGGCCTGGAGAACTTCATGTCGGGCGCGCTGCCGCCGCCCGGGATGCACATGCTGGTCTACGGCGGCGGCGCGCGCTACGACAAGCTGCGCGGCAACGACGGCGAGCGCCTGCCGGTGCCGGACTTCAAGGTCGACGTCAACGTGCTGGCCCCGCGCCTGATCTGGGTCACGCCGCAGCAGGTGCTGGGCGGCCAGCTGGCCTTCCATGCCATCGCGCCGCTGCTGGACGTCACCTTCAAGGCCGGCGGCCAGCGTTACCGCAGCACCGGCCTGGGCGACATGACGCTGGGCGTGGCGCTGGGCTATCACCTGTCCGAATCGCTGCACTACGTGGTCGGCCTGGACATGTACGCGCCCACCGGCGAATACGACCGCAAGGACCCGTCCAGCCTCGGCAAGAACTACTGGACCGCCCAGCCCGTGTTCGCGCTCAGCCGCATCAGCCCGGACGGCTTCAATGCCGATCTGAAGCTGATGTACGACTTCAACTTCCGCAATTCGGCCACCGACACCCGCTCGGGCCAGGCCATCCACGCCGACTACGCGGTGGGTTGGGGCGTGGGCAAGGGCTGGGTGCTGGGCGTGGGCGGGCATGCCTTCCAGCAGGTCACCGACGACAACGGCCCCAACAGCGCCGCCGGCCGCGCCCGCGCCTTCGGCGTGGGGCCGTCGGTGCGCTACATGAACGACCGCGGCTGGCTGTTCACCGCCAAGTGGCAGCAGGAATTCCAGGTCAAGAACCGGCCGGAGGGCGCGCAGCTGTACGTCAAACTGGCGATTCCGTTCTAGGGCCCGCGCCCGGCTCCTTTCAGGATAGACAGGCCCTGGGGCTGCGTGCGGCGGGCCGGGCCGGCAGCGGGCCCGCCTCGGGGAAGGGGGCGGTGGCAAGGCGGGCGCCGCCCGCCTGCCGCCGCGAATGGGCTAGACTCAAGGCTCTCTTCGCTTCAAGCAGCCATCCATGATTGTCAAAGCCTTGCGTGCCGGTGTGGGTCAACTGATTGTCCTGGGCGATGCGCTGACGCGCCCGCGCCCGCGGCAACGCTCGGCCCAAGGCCAGGCCGCCGTCGACCGCGAGGCGGCCGCGCTGTCGCTCTACCAGTTCCATGCCTGCCCGTTCTGCGTCAAGACGCGGCGCGCCATCCACCGCCTGAACGTGCCTGTGGCGCTGCGCGATGCCAAGGGGGATCCCCAGGCGCGCGCCGAATTGCAGGCCGGCGGCGGCAAGGTCAAGGTGCCGTGCCTGCGCATCGAGGAAGCGGGCGGCACGCGCTGGATGTACGAGTCCAGCGACATCATCGCCTACCTTGAACAACGCTACGCCAACGTGGCCTGACGCGGCGGCTCCATGACACGCCCCGCCCGCCTGGCTCTTCTCGCCCTGTGCGCGTCGGTGGCGCTGGCGGGTTGCGACTCGTCGCTGCCGCCGCCGCCCGCCGGGTCCAGGCTCACGGCGCAAACCCTGGCCACCCAGGAAACGCCGCCCGAACGCCAGTTCAAGGGCACCTTGGCGGGCAGGCCCATCCACCTGCTCATGCATGAATGCAAGGTCTACAAGGTGGAGCCGGCGGAAGGCGACAACGTCGCCTGGACGCTGGTGCTTGAAGGCGATTTCTCCCTGTTGCCCACGCTCTGCGTGCGCCAGGAGCTGACGGCGGGCAAGGGCTTCGTGCAGGCCTTCATCGGCCGCCAGGCGTTCGGCGCCGGCGGCTGCTGCACCGGCACTCCGGAGTACCGCTCGACCGACGGGCTGACCTGGAAGCCGCGCTGAACGCCGCGCTGAACGTCGCACTGAACGCCACGTTGAATGCCGCACTGAACGCCATCAGCGCGAGCAGATGATCGTTTGCGATTGGCCATCCCCCGGGTTGTTTGAACGCAAGGCCTGGCCAGTCCTGACAAAGTTGCCGTTTCAGCTGTGCCGCCGCAGGTGCCGCGTCAGCCGTGCCGCCGCACGCTCTGGCTGGGGCTTTCGCCGTAACGCGCCTTGTAGCTGGCGCTGAAACGTCCCAGGTGAGCGAAACCCCAGCGCAACGCCACGCCCGCGACGTTCTGGCATTCGCCCGACAGCAGCTCGGCGCGCGCGCGCTCCATGCGCAGATCGCGCAGATAGTGCATGGGGCTGATGCCCAGGAATTCCTTGAAGCCGGCATACAGGCTGCGCACGCTGACTCCCGCGATGCGCGCCAGCTGCTCGGCGCTGACCGGCTCGTGCGCATGCGCCTGCAGATAGTCCTGCACGCAGCGCACGTGACGCGGCAGCACCGCGCCGCGGCGGCCCGCCGGCGTGGCGCTGTAGTTGTGGGGCAGGGCGGACAGCAGCGTCGCCGCCACCAGTTGTTCCATCTGGTGCACGATCAGCTTGTGCTCAGCCAGGTCGGCGTGCTGTGAGGAACAGTCCAGCAGATACGCCATCAGGCAGCGCCAGGCCGGACACTCGCGCCAGCGGAACCCCAGCTGGAAGCGCAGGGGGCGGTCGAGCGTACAGCCCAGATGGCCCACCAGCGTGCGTTCCAGCAGCGAGCGGCCCACGCGCAACATGAACTGATCGTTGTCGTCGGCCCAATGCATCGCCAGGTCGTCATCCGGGCTCACCACCGATGCCACGTCCGGGGTCGAATCCACCCGCTGCGGCCCGCTCTCGATCAGCGCGGCGCCCGACAGCGGCATCTGCACCAGGAAGAAGTCCTCCAGCGGCCCCGGCCGGATCTCGACGTTCGCGCCGTAGCGCAGCCGGTTCAGCGATACCTCGCCCAGCGGCTGGTGATGCATGCGCGCATTCAGGCGCTGCGTCGATCCGACCACGCCTAGGTGGTGCGGCCGCATCACGCGGCCCACCATGGCGCGCGCTTCGTCCAGGTCGCCCGAGGCGAACAGTTGCTGCGCGGGTGTCGCCAGGATGGTGTCGATGCGCCACCCCGGGGCGCCGGCCATGGCCCCGGCGGCCGCGCGCGGCCCGGCGGCTTGCCATGATGTCTCGGCATCGGACTGCGTCGTGTTCAGCATGGCCGGGATTCCTTGCTCAGGTCCTGATGTCCGGCGGGCAGCGGCCGCCGGTTCCCCTGGCGGCCACGTCCGTGGCGCGCCTTTATGATGGTCCTCATAGTAAAGCGCCGCGCCCCGCGCGGGACTGCTGGAAAACCCGTCCCGGCTGGCATGGGGCTATCCGTTTTTTGCGCTGGCTGTCCAGGACGTGCGAAAAACGTCCAGGGCCGGCCGCCCGTCCAGGCTTGAGGCAGCTGGACACCGATTCGGCCAGCCGGCGGGCTGGCGCGGGAACCCGCCCGCGCGTGCCCTCGAACCGCCTACTTATCCAGCCAGGGCGCTTCCTTCCAGAGCGCCTGGAATTCCGCTTCGCCAGCCGCCAGTTCCTTGGCGTACTCCGGGGGCGCCAGATAACGCAACGGCGCGAACATGTCCCTGGCCTTGGCCTGGAACTCCGGATCGTCCACCGTGCGTTTCAGCGCGGCGACGAGCTTGGCGCGCACCTCGTCGGGCAAGCCCTTGGGCGCGGCCAATCCTCGCAGCGACGCCAGTTCGAAATCGAAGCCCTGTTCCTTGAAGGTGGGCACGTCCGGCAGCGCGGCCGAACGCGTCTTGCCCATCTGCCCCAGCATGCGCAACGGGGTGCCGCCTTTCTGGTACTGCAGCGCTTCGCCCACG
Organism: Achromobacter ruhlandii; assembly: GCF_002082135.1. Classification (NCBI taxonomy): domain Bacteria; kingdom Pseudomonadati; phylum Pseudomonadota; class Betaproteobacteria; order Burkholderiales; family Alcaligenaceae; genus Achromobacter; species Achromobacter ruhlandii. The sequence continues at coordinate 3,860,657 of NZ_CP017433.1, read as the reverse complement.
TTGATGGCGCCGATCGTGATCTCGCCGCTGGCCAGCGCGCCCCGCACCTCGCCGGCGCCCTTGTAGGGGATGTGGCTGAGCTTGCTGCCGGACACGCGTTCGAAGCGCAGCATGGCCAGGTGGTCGTCGGAGCCCGTGCCGGTGGTGCCCACGGTGACCTTGCCCGGGTTCTTCTTGGCGTAGGCGGACAGGTCGGCCAGGGTTTTGATCGGATTGTCGTTCCGCACCGAAAACGCGCCGGGATCGTCGATCAGGTTGCCCAGCAGATCGAAGCTGCGCCAGGTGAAGCTGGTCTTGCGTTCGATGGGAATCGTCAACAGGTTCGGCGTGTTGATGAAGCCGATGGTGTAGCCGTCGGGCTGGGCCCGCGCCAGCTCCGAGAAACCAATCGCGCCGCCCGCGCCGGGGCGGTTCAGCACGACGATGCGGGCATCGCCGCCCAGGTATTTTTGCAGATAGGGCGCCATCATGCGGGCCACCAGGTCGGTGCCGCCGCCCGGCCCGTAAGACACGATCAGGTTGATCGGATGTTCGGGGTAGCCGGCCGCTTGCGCGCCGCCGCTGAACAGGGCGGCGCCCGCCAGCAAGGCTGCCAGCGCGCGCAGCGTCCCGCGTTTATTGTGTTTTTGCATGGTTTGTCTCCTTGGTATGTGGCCGGGGCCTGCCTGCATCGTGCGTTGCGATGCAGGCGATGGCTCAAGCCGTGTCGTTACGCCAGATTTGCGATGCGTTCGGCCGCCAGCGGCCAGACCTCCGGATTGACGAGTTGCGGTGGGCGTTCGCCGCGCAGCATCGCAACGAGCTGCGTGGCCGATGAGCGGGCGACGTTGCGCCGGGCTTCGTGGGTGACGCCGGCGGTGTGGAAGGTGGCGACGACGTTGGGCAGGCCCAGCAACGGGGCGTCGCGTTCGGGCGGCTCCTGTTCCCAGACGTCCAGCCCGGCGCCGCGCAGATGCCCGGCGCGCAGGGCGTCGTACAGCGCCGCTTCGTCGTGGATGCCGCCGCGCGCGGTCGAGAGGAACACCGCATCGCGTTTCATGGCCGCGAAGGCCTTGGCGCCGAACAGGCCGCGCGTGGAGGCGTCCAGGGGGCAATGCAGCGACACCACGTCGGACCGCGCCAGCAACTCGTCCAGCGACACCGGCTCGGCGCCGCGGTCGCGGATGGCGTCGGCGGACAGCAGCGGATCGTGGGCGATCACGCGCAGGCCGAAGCCGCGCGCAATGCGGGCGACGCTGGTGCCGATCTTGCCGATGCCGACCAGGCCGAGGACGAGGCCATGGATTTCATGACCCATGAGGTCCTCGCGCGTGAAGCCGGCGTCGTGGCGCAGGCGTTGGTGCGATTCCACCACGCGCCGCTGCACGGCGAGCAGCAGCGCATACGTGTGCTCGGCCACGGATTCCGCGTTGCCGCCCGCCTGGTTGACCACGGCGATGCCCGCCGCGGTGCAGGCCGCCACGTCGATGGTGTCGTAGCCCGCGCCGCCGGACGAGACGCACACCAGGTCCGGGCATTGCGCGATCAGGTCGGCATTGACGAACCATTGCCGCGGCAGTTCGTCCTTGGCCGCGGATACGTGATACGCATGGGCCGACTTCAGGCCGGCCAGCGTGCGCGCATCGTCGCCCCTTGCCGGCAGCACCGACAGCGAAACGCCGGGCGTGGCGCCGATGATCTCGTCGAACACCGGATTGAGCCAGAGGTCCAGGCGGCAGAGCCGGGCGGTCTGGGGGGAAGACGCCGCGCTCACAGCACGCCCCGCGCCTTGAGCGTGGCGTCGACCCAGGCGCGGTCCAGCGCGCCGCGCGCGATGTCCTCCAGCACGCGGGCTTCCGCCGCGGCGATCGCGCGCACGCGCTCCGCGATGGCGGGGGCCTCGTCGGGACGGATGGCCAGCAATCCGTCGGCATCGCCCACCAGCAGGTCGCCGGGCAGGACCACCATGCCGTCGATCGCGATCGGCACATTGATCGCGCCGGGGCCATCCTTGTAGGGGCCGCGATGCGCGACCCCGCGCGCATAAACCGGAAAATCGCCGGCGCCGATCGTTTCGCTATCGCGGATGGCGCCGTCGATCACGAAACCGGCCAGCCCGCGCCGGGCGGCCCAGCCAACCATGATCTCGCCAATGATCGCGTTGTTCATGTCGCCGCCGGCATCGACCACGATGACGTCGCCCGGCTCGGCGGAATCGATCGCCTTGTGCACCATCAGGTTGTCGCCCGGCCGCGTGCGCACGGTGTAGGCGCGGCCGAGGATCCGGCGCGAGCGATGAATCGGGCGCAGGGCCGAGGTGCCGGTCGCGCGGCTCATCGCGTCGCTGATGTTGGCCACGGCCAACGCCTGATAGGCCGCGAGCGTTTCGCGGCTGGGGCCGGCAGGGCATGCCTGCAGGGTGAATCCGAACTCCGACATGGCGCTTTGTCTCCTTGGATGCTTGTCCGGGGGGACTCTACGCCGGGCTCATGGCGGTTTAAAGCGAATAATTTGATGTCGAAAACAACGCTTTTTGGAAAGTGTCGCGTGCGGCTCGCGCCCGGGCTAGAGCATTCCGGCAGGCGCGTGAAAGTCCAGGCAGGCCTGCGCGTGCGTGCGCAGACTCTCCAGCATGGGCCGGGTGTCGTCGCGGCGCCATTGGAAGGTATAGGCCAGGGGGCGCAAGGGCGGAAAGCGCGACAGCGGCTGCAAGTCGCCGCGCTGGATCAACACCTGGGCCCACGCGGCGGGCAGGAAGCCCAGCCCCAGCCCTTGCCGCAGCATGGCGGCGATGCCCGGCCAGCTGTTGCAGCATTGATTGCGGCCCGGCGACACGCGCTGCTCGGTCAGCCAGTCGTCGAGAATGCGGATCGCGCCCGAGCTTTGCGGCAGGGTGATGAGCGTCAGGCCCGGCAGATCGGCCGGTTCGAGCGAGGCCGCGTCGGGCACGGCCCGGGCCGATACCACCCATTCGAAATGGGCGCTGCCGATCACGCGCGAGGCGAGCGATGCCCGCGACGACGGGCCCGCGATCACGGCGAAATCGAGTTCGCCTTCCTCCAGCCCGCGCTCGACCAGTTCGCCCACGCCCACGAAGGGCTCGACCAGCAGGTTGGGGTGGGCCTGCTGGATGACGGCGATCAGCCCGGCCATCCACGTCATGGCGGTCAGCTCGCCGGCGCCGAAGCGGCAACGGCCGGAGTAGCTGAGGTTGTTGCTGGCCTGCTGCATGAACTGGTCCGCGTTGCGCAGCAGGTCCTTGGCATGGGGCACCAGTTGCTCGCCCAGCGCGGTCAGGGTGGCGCTGCGGGCGCTGCGGCTGAACAGCGCGGCGCCGATCGAGGATTCCAGCTCGCCGATCCGCTTGGACAACGACGACACCGAAATATTCAGGCGATTCGCGGCGATGGCAAAGTTCTTGCAGGTGGCGGCCCAGTAAAAGGCCTCGAGTTGCTTGAGCGTCATGGGAAGTGAAGGGGCGGGGCGACTGCAGGGCGATTGAGGGCGAGAAAAAGTGTAATAACGAACTTCAATAAAGTCACTTTATTCAAACCTCGGGCCGGCCTATATTCGTTCGCCGTTACCCATGACCCTTGCGCGGCGGATCGTCCGCCGGGCCCCGCCAGGAACCCCCGCCATGCCAGATCCGCTGCGCCGCATGCTCAGCCTGCACGACTTCGAGGCCGCCGCCCGGCGGATCCTGCCCAAGCCCCTGTATGCCTATGTGTCGGGCGCGGTGGAAGACGGGCAGTCCGAGCGGAGCAACCGGCAGGCCTTCGGCGAATACGGGTTCCGCCCGAAGGTGCTGGTGGACGTGTCGCGCCGCCATACCCGCTGCACGATATTGGGCCGCGAATACGCGGCGCCCGTCGGCGTGGCGCCCATGGGCATTGCGGCGCTGACCAGCTATCGCGGGGACGTGGCGCTCGCCCGCGCCGCGGCCGCGGCGGGCGTGCCCTGCATCATGAGCGGGTCCTCGCTGATCCGCCTGGAAACCGTGATGGCGGCGGCGCCCGGGACCTGGTTCCAGGCCTACCTGCCTGGCGACAGCGCCCAGATCGCCGCATTGATCGACCGTGTCGCCGCCGCCGGCGTGGAAACATTGGTGCTGACGGTCGATACGCCGGTGGCCGCCAACCGCGAGAACAACGTCAGGGCCGGTTTTTCCACTCCGCTGCGGCCCAGCGCCAGCCTGGCCTGGCAGGGCATCACGCACCCGCGTTGGTTGATCGGGACCCTGCTGCGCACGCTGGCCCGCCACGGCATGCCGCACTTCGAAAACAACTACGCCACGCGCGGCGCGCCGATCCTGTCCAGGCATGTGCTGCGCGATTTTTCCGATCGCGGGCACCTGAACTGGCAGCACGTCGCCGCCATACGCAGGACATGGAAGGGCAGGATGGTGTTGAAGGGCATTCTGCACCCGGACGATGCGCGCAGTGCGCGCGCGCACGGCATGGACGCGGTCATCGTGTCCAACCATGGCGGCCGTCAACTGGATGGCAGCCTGGCGCCCCTGCAGGCCCTGCCCGCGATCGTGGACACCGCGGGTGGGATGGATGTCATGCTCGATAGCGGGGTGCGACGTGGCACGGACGTGCTGAAGGCGCTGGCGCTGGGTGCGCGCTGCGTGTTCGTCGGCCGGCCGTTCAACTACGCGGCCACGGTGGCGGGCGAGCGCGGCGTGGCCCATGCCATCGCGCTGATCACCGAAGAGGTGCGGCGCGACATGGGCCTGCTCGGCATCGTCGATCTGCGGGAGGTGGACCCAGGCCTGCTGCAACGCGGCCGCTAGCCGCGCCGCCTCAAGCCATGCGCGGCCTGCGCGTTCTCACGATGGTGCCGTCCGGCAGTTGATACGTTCCATACGCGATATGGTCCACGATTTGTCCTTCCGGCAGGCAGCAGTACAGGAACGCGCCGGGCGCGTCTTCGTCGGCGCCGAGCTGCCTGCGCTGCTCGATCCGGTAAGTCCTGCCATCCGGGTCAACGGCGATCACGGCGATGGCGCGGGTCGAGCGGGAGGGGAGTTGCATGGGTCTGGCTCCGGGTTCAGGCTTGAGCTTCAGGATGGCCGGATGGCCACCTTGAGCACGTTGTCGCGCTGGTTGGCGAACAGGTCGTAGGCCTGGACGATCTGGTCCAGGCCGAAGCGATGCGTGACCATCCGCGTCAGGTCCAGACGCCCCGACTCAAGCACATTCATCAGACGGCGCATGCGTTCCTTGCCGCCGGGGCAAAGCGCCGTGTTGATGCGGTGATCCCCGAGCCCGGCCGCGAATGCCGCCAGCGGGATCGTCAGGTCGGTCGAATAGACACCCAGGCTCGACAGCGTGCCGCCCGGCTTGAGGACGCGCAGCGCGGATTCAAAGGTGCTCTGCCGGCCCAACGCTTCGATGGCGGCATCCACCCCGCGGCCCCGGGTCAGTCGCATGATCTCCGCCACCACGTCGCAGTCGTTGGGATTGAGCAGGACGTCCGCGCCCCAGTGCCTTGCCATTTCCAGGCGGTGGGGATTGGCATCCACGCCGATGATGGTCGTGGCGCCCAGCAGGCGCGCGCCGGCGGTGGCGCACAGGCCGATCGGTCCCTGGGCGAAGATGGCGACCGCATCGCCGATGCGGATATTGGCGTTCTCGGCGCCCTTGAACCCCGTGGACATGATGTCGGGGCACATCAGCACCTGCTCGTCGGACATCCCGTCCGGGATCGGCGCCAGGTTGGCTTGCGCATCGGGCACCAGCAGGTATTCCGCCTGCGCCCCGTCGATCTTGTTGCCGAAACGCCAGCCCGCGGTCGCCTGGTGGTCGTGGCAGCCGCAAAGACCGGCGCCGTGCAGGTAGCTGCCGTCCTGCGACGGCGCGCCGTCCTGGGCGGCATAGGAGTTGAAATTGGGGCAGATGGCCCCGGCGATGACGCGTTGGCCTTCGACATAGCCGCGCACGGCGCTGCCGAGTTTCTCGATCACGCCCACCGGTTCATGGCCGATGGTCAGGCCGGACGCCACCGGATATTCGCCCTTGAGGATATGGACGTCGGTGCCGCAGAGGGTGGTGGTGGTGATACGCATCAGGGCGTCGTTCGGGCCTACCTGGGGGATGGGCTTTTCCCGGATCTCGATCCGGCCCGGCGCGACGAACACGGTCGCCTTCATCGTGGTGGTCATGGCGTCTCTCTGGCATGTCGAATACCCTGTTTAACGCGGCTGGCGGGACGCCTCTTGATTCATGTCAAGAAAGGACGCGGGCATGTCTTGCTCTTATGTATGGTTTTTTTGGCATTATGCATGCCATAAAAGCCGTACAATTCAGCATCGTGTATGGGATTGACGGTAAGATTCGACTGGCTCGGCAAAGAGCATGGTGCTCGCTCTGGCCACTCCCAACTGAAGCTGCTGAAGCAGCGTTTTGAGGAAATAATGAATTTCTGGGTCCCTGTCATCTTTGGTACGTTCAAGATCCTCGTGTTGGGAACGGGCATGTTCCTAGCCATCAAGTCCCATTACGACGGGGCCAAAAAGGACAAGGAGAAGCTGGCGAAGGAGAAAGAGAAGGAGATGAAGGCAACGTAGGAGAGACCCCGCCGCGCTAGCGAGGTTTCCCATTCCAACCGGTGCGCCTGCGCTCTGCCGGTTCGGTCTCGCGTTCGATCTGGCGGTGCCGGTGCGATGGCCGGCATCCAGCGCTGTGCAGGCGTTGGGGCCGTCGCACGGCGTCACCCGTGAAGGGGCGCTTCACGGAAAGCGGTTCGGCCAAGCGACGGGTCGCGATGGGTCGAACCGGTTGGCCGTCGAGGACTGCCATGGGCCGCCGCCCAACCTGTCCGTCGGTGCAAATAGATAGGGCGTCAGGAGCGATCGATGGGATTCGGCACGGTCCGGCCTGCGTAGAACGCCTCCAGATTGGCAAGCACCATGTTTTCCTGGGCCTCTCGGGCGCTGGTGGATGCGAAGGCGATGTGGGGCGAGAGGATCAGGTTGGGGGCGTGAAGCAGCGGGTCAGGCACGTTTGGTTCATCCTCGAAAACATCGAGCGCGGCCCCGGCTATCGTTCCCCGTTCCAGCGCTTCGGCAAGCGCCTCGGAGTCAATCAAGGAGCCCCGCGCCACGTTAATAACGTGCCCGCCCGGACCAAGCGCGGCAAGAACGGAACGGTCGACGACATGGCGATTTGAAAGGTCGGCCCTGGCCGCAACGACCAGGATGTCCGACCATTCCGCCAACGCCTTGAGACTCGCTTTGTAGGAATATGGCGCGTCGGACTTGGGGGTACGGCTGTGATAGGCGACCTCCATCTCGAACGCCGAGGCCCGCAAAGCCAGCTTGCGGCCGATCGCGCCCAGGCCATAGATGCCGAACCGCGCGCCGGTCAGTCCCGGCACGGCGGGCATGCTGACAAGGCTATTGCCGCCCCAGCGGCCTTCGCGCACGTACCGATCCGCCGCGAGGATGTTGCGCGCGCAGGCCAGCGCCAATCCCATGGCGAAGTCCGCCACGCTGGAGGCATTGGCGCCAGGGCTGTGTGTGACGGCCAGTCGGCGCTGGGCCGCGGCCTCCAGGTCGATGCCTTCGAATCCGGTGCCGAAGAAAGCAACGATGCCAAGTTTGGGAAGCGCCTCGATCAACGCAAGATCCGTCTTCAGACCGCCTTTCGTTACGAGGGCGCTCACGTCGGCCGCGCCGTCCGGCAAAGCCTCAGGGCTGGAATATGGAAGAGGCCCCAGCACGTTGTAGTGCTTACCTAGCAGGGTTTTAAAGCGTTCAGAGAAATCGCAGGCGAGCAGGACGGTGGGTTTGGATGAAGGCATGATTCTCGTACGGAGTGTTGCGTTCGCCTATCGTAGAACGATTCGGCGCATGGCTGATTTCTCTGGCCGCAGGGTAAATGGAACAAGGCATCATGCCTTGTCCCTGACGGTGCAGGCAGCGCGGCAATAAGTTTCGATGTCCTGTAAATCGACTTCAAACCCCAAGCCGGGCGCTTCTGGTAGAGAGAGAAAGCCGTTGTTGATCCATCCACCGTAGGTAGATGTGGATCGAAGCGGATTGTGGTTGACGTCCAATTCCAGGAATTCTCCGCCCGTGGCGGCGAGCACATGAGCCGATGCAATGGCGGCGATATGGGTACCGAACGAATGGGGGCAGAAACGCTTGTTCGAAGCGACTGCGCGCAGCCCGACTTCATGGACGCCGCTGATCCCGCCCCATTTCGCCACGTCGGGTTGAATGACATCGAGCCAGGACAGGGCGGCGACGAATTCGTCGATATCGGCAAGATTCTCACCCGCAGCAATCGGGATTCGCGTTCTGGCTTTGAGCGCCTGCCATTCGGCGGCGGAACATTCCGGTCCCAGCGGTTCCTCGATCCAGGAAAAATCGCCGTCATCCAACTGGGCCAGCGCTTGCGTGGCAGTGGCGAGGTCCCACCCGCAATTTGCATCGAGCATCATCGTCTCTGTTGGCGCCAGCGCCCGCCGTTGCCGGAGCAATAGCGGGATAGACCTGGCATCGTCGAATCCCGCCTTGAACTTGAATGCGTTATATCCTGCCTGCCGCAAGACATCCAGGCGAGCGGCCGGTGTGTCCGGGGCCAGACCGCTCGCATAGCAGCGCATGCGGGCTTGCGTGCCCCCAAGCACGCGATACAGGGGCAGACCCATCCGTCTGGCCTGGAGATCCCAGAGCGCCGTGTCCATACCGCCAAGAATCTGCGCGACAGGCCCTCGCTCTCCTGCCAGGCGAATGATCGGCAGCGTCAGGCTGCACAGGCGTGCGACGGCTGGCTGCACCGCCTGGAATGTTGTGCCCACCAGCGCGGGGGCGACAAACTCGCGAAGCAGATTCAGCCGGTGCAGGGCGCCGGAAGCCGGCATGCCCGACCACACTTCGCCCCAACCGAAGGATCCGGATGCGTCCTCGACCCGGATCAGAACGGCGCCGCGTTCGCTGCGTACGCCAAAGGACGACGCAATGGACTCGGCCGGCGCGACGTACGCATAGAGCGAAACGCCAGTCACGGTCGTGGTCGGCAGCGCGGAAAACATTGTGGCCGCGGTCGCGCGCGCAGATCCGATGGACTCGTCTGCCTGGCGGGGTCGAAACGAAAGCTCAGACATGTCCGTACTTGGCAAGGGCGTCCGACAGGGTAAGGCCGTGGTTCAGCTCGGCGCGCAGTTGCAGTTCCTGGGCGGTGAGTCGTTCCGCCTCGGCGAGCACATCGTTGACATGCCGCGCGGGAATGACGATCGCGCCGTCGGCGTCGGCAAGAATGAAGTCGCCCGGGCTGACGGGGACGAGCGTGCTGGTGGCTCCCGCCAGGTAGACGGTCTCGCGAAACCCGGTAACGCGCCAGCGGCCGATGGATTGCGTCGGCGTCCGGTATTTGGCGAAGATGGGAAAGTTCATCTTGTGCAGCCAATGAATATCGCGGATTCCCCCGTCGATCAAAGCCCCCACGGCTCCCCGCTCCCGCATGCCAAGGGCGATCAGTTCGCCGAAGTAGCAGACGCCTTTGCCATCGCCGCTCCAGACGGTCACTTCATCCTCGGACACCTGTTGGCAGGCCTGCATCTTCTGTTCGTCGCCGCCGAGCGGGCCGGGGACCATCTGGCCGCGGATGGTATACGCCCAGCCCGCCAGCTTGTCCGTGCCGGTGAATTGCCTGAACTCTGGCGAAAGACTCTGGTCCATCAGGCCCATGGTGTCCATGACGTCCGCCACATTGGCGGTGTCAACCTTCAAGAATCGCGCGCGGATCTCGCGTCGGCTTTGTGCATCAATAGTCATGTCTTCTCTCGTTCAAATGGCGGGAATCAGCCCGCCGTCCACGCGCAGCGACGTCCCCGTGATGTAGGACGCACATTGGCTTGCAAGAAACGCCACGGCGTTGGCGTACTCGGCGGGCTCCCCGTAGCGGCCAGCCGGAATGGTCGATGTGCTGCTGGCGGCGACCATCTCCTGCGTCAGCCCGGCCGCTTTGGCGCGAGACTGATCGAGCGCGGCAATTCGCTGGGTGGCGATGCGCCCGGGAATCACCACGTTGACGGTCACCCCGTCTTTCGCCACTTCCTGCGCCAGCGATTTCGACCAGCCCACCAAGGCGAGCCGCAAGGCATTGGAAGCCGCAAGACCCGGTATCGGAGTGACGACTCCCGAGGAGGTTGACGTGATCACCCGTCCCCAGCGCCGCGCCTGCATCTCCGGCACAAGCAGCCGGGTCAGCGTCATCAACGACAGCACCATCGAATCGAAGTAGCGATGCCATTGCTGTTCGGTGATGTCGTGGGTCATGCCAGGCGCGGGGCCGCCCGAATTGTTCACCAGGATATCGATCGGCCCATTCTCCTGTTTCATCAGCATCACTTGGCGGCTGATCGACCCGACATCCGACAGATCCCAGGCGACGGGCTGCGCGATCCCGCCAAGCTCGGCAATCGCATAAGCCGCCCGCTGCGCCGAAGCAAGATCCACATCGGCCAGAATCACGCGGCACCCCTCTTGCGCGAGCGCTTTGGCAATGGCGCTACCCAGCCCACCCCCAGCACCCATCACCAGGGCGGTCCTGCCATCAATTCCCAAATCCATCACTTGTTCTCCTGCTGTAGTTCCGGGGCGGCTGCCACCACCTTTTTCGACATTTCAAGATCGGACAGCCAGATCGCCTGGAATCGCGTGGAGGAGGGCTCGCCTGGCAGCAGCGAGGATGCCGCCATCTGCTGCACGACAGCCGCGTCCTGAAAGACGCTGTCGATCGAATCCGATATCCGTTGAATCCGGTCCGCTGGCACGTCCTTCGGCGCGAAGATTCCTGCCCAGGTCGTTACCACAAAGCCCGGCAATCCGCTTTCGCCCACCGTCGGGATTGACGGCGCCAACGCGAAGCGCTCCGGGCCCGTCATGGCGATGCGTCGCGCCTTTCCGGAAGACACCACGGGTTCGGTGGATGGAACCGTCTCAAAAAGGAGGTCCGCCTCGCCAGACGCGACGCCCAGGGACGCGGCCGGGCTGCCATTGAAGGGCACCGCGTAGATATCGACACCGGCCATCTGCTTGAAAAGCTCAAGCGATACGTGCGAGGCGCTGCCCACCGCGGCAAACGCGCCGACCAGCTTTCCAGGCCGTTCTTTGGCTGCGGCGATGAGGTCGGACACGGACTCCAGCCCCGATCCTGCGCGCGTTATCAGGCTGAAGTCCGTCTTGTATATCTGGCTGACGGCGGCGAAATCGGCGGGGAGTGATCCCGCCTGTTTGGGATGGATGTAGGGGGAGATCGCCATGGTGCTCGATGGCGCGAGCAGCAGTGTGTAGCCGTCGTGGGCACTGCGGAGCACCTCGCGGGCTGCGAGCAGTCCATTGACGCCGGGACGGTTTTCAACGATCACAGCCTGTTTCAGATCGGCCGACAGGCGCGCAGCCACGAGCCGCCCGCCCACATCGGGGGTCGAACCGGGCGGTGTCGCAACAACAATACGAATGGGCTTTGCCGGATAGGTTTCCCCCTGTGCAAACGACACCGACGCGGAAAACGTGCAAATTACGGACAAAGCGATGGGAGCAAAGCGCATGTATGGCTCCATATGAGCGGACAGCAACTCTCGGACGGCAACTCTTCAAGGGTCGCGGTAACTTTCATGAACACTGGCTTGGATGTTGCTTCGCACCAAGCCGTCGATTCAGTGCGGCGCCTTTGGTGCTTGCCAGCAATTTACGTGGATGGGATCATCGCGTCTAATATCGTTCATGATCGAGGCGATACATGGGATATATACCCTCAGCCATCCCGGATCTTCGGGTGTTGCGCCAGTTCCTGGCGGTTTCCGAGTGTGGAAGCCTGCGCAAGGCAGCGGAAGCGTTGCGGATGTCACAGCCTCCGCTCAGTGTCGCCATGCGGCAGCTGGAGCGGTCCGTGGGAACGTCGCTGTTTGTGCGTTCCGCGGCGGGCGTGCAGCTCACCGCCGCCGGGGTTGTGCTTAAGGGGGAGGCGGAAAAGCTGATCGCGCAAGGCGTTCGCGCTTTCGACATGGCTCGCGCGGTCGGGCGCGGGGAACTCGGAGAGGTCAGGGTCGGGTTCATCACGTCGGCGATGGTCGACCTGCTTCCAGCAATCTTGGCGCGGTTCTCTTCGTCTCACCCGGCAGTACGGCTTCGATTGGTTGAAGGCGTATCCATCGAGATCGCCTCAATGGTGGACGAGGGCAAAATCGACCTGGGGGTGCTGACGCCGCCCGTTCCCTATCCTGCCGGAAGCCTTCATTTCCCGGTCTCTCGAGACCGCCTGGTGGCGCTGTTGCCTCGCGGGCATCCGTTTGCTTCTCGCAAAGCGATCCGTCTGGCTGAACTCAGTGACGAGCGATTCGTATCTTTCTCAGCCAGTCGCGTGCCCGCCTTTCACCAACGCATCAGCGCCGCGTGCCTCGAAGCGGGATTCCAACCGCAGATCGTTCAGGAAGCGGCGCATATCCACACGATCATCGCGCTGGTCGCCGGAAAACTGGGCGTGGCGCTGGTTCCGTCCACCGCGGCGCGCTCCGCCCGGAAAGATGTGGTCGCGGTGGCGCTACGCGACCCAAGCAAATTGCTCGATACCAGTCTGGAGGTTGTCTATCTGGAGGACACGCTTACTGTGGCCTCCCGGTCGTTTCTTGCCCATTTGAAGGGATACGCTTCAGATCCGCCACCGGGGTTGTGACGCGTTCGTTTTTTATCGCTGCCGACGGCGGCGCGAAGCCACCCGCTCCGCGCTGACAGGCCGCGCCGCCGGTGTCCGGGAATCAGGATCGGGGCGCGGCTCCATGTTCTTCGCATCAGCCGCCGGCCCGGTCAGATGCCGTCAACAAGAAGCGCTCGTCGCAAGCATTCAAAAATCTGTTCGACCTGGGCGGGGCTGATGATCAGCGGCGGCGAAATGACGATCATGTCGCCGGACGCTCGCACCAGTACGCCCTGCTCAAAGCAATGGCGGGCGACATCCGCGCCCCGCATGCCGGCCGCGCCGGCGCGCGGCGCGAGGTCGACAGCGCACAGCAGGCCGATGCTGCGCACATCGTTCACATGCGGCAGACCTTCGAGCGCCAGCGCTTGCGACTGCCAGTGGGAGCTGATCTCCCGCACCCGGGCGTTGATCTCCAGGTCCTGGTGCAGACGCAGCGTCGCCAGGCCGGCCGCGCACGCCAGCGGGTGGGCGGAATAGGTGTAGCCATGCATCAGTTCCACCACCTGCGGCGGTCCGGCCATGAACGCTTCGTAGACGGCGCCGCCGACGATGACGCCGCCCATGGGCACCGCGCCGTTGGTCAGGCCTTTGGCCACGGTCATCAGGTCTGGGGTAACGCCAAACACCTGCGAGGCGAAGTTGTCGCCCACGCGCCCAAAACCGGTGATCACTTCGTCAAAGATCAACAGCACGCCATGTTGCGTGCACAGCTCGCGCAAGCGTTGCAGGTAGCCGACCGGGGGCGGATACACGCCGCCGGAACCGGTGACCGGCTCGACAATGACGGCGGCCACCGTGCCGGGGTCCTGGATGTCCAGCAACTGCGCCAGCGCTTCCGCATAGCTGGCGCCGTGATCCGGTTGTCCGGCGCTAAAGCGCATGCTGGCGTCATACGGCAGCGGCAAATGGCTGACCTCGCCCAGCAGCGGCCCGAAGTCGCGCTTCTGGCGCCCGATGCCCGAGACGGACAAGCCGCCAAATCCCATGCCGTGATAGCCCTTGGCCCGGCCGATGAACTTGGTGCGGCGGCTGTCGCCACGAGCCTGATGATAGGCGCGCGCAATTTTCAAGGCGGTGTCGACGGCCTCGGAGCCGGAGTTGGTGAAGAACACTCTGGTCATGCCCTCGGGCGCCCGGGCAATCAAGGCATCCGACATGGCCTGCGCGCCCGGATGGCTCATCTTGAACGAGGAAACGAAGTCCAGGCGCGCGGCGGCCTCTTGAATGGCTTGCACAATGCTCGCCTGGCCGTGGCCGGCGTTGACGCACCACAGGCCGGCCATGGCGTCCAGAATCTGGCGGCCGTCGGGCGTGCGGTAGTACATGCCTTCGGCGCTGTCGAACATCATGGGCTGTTGGTGAAACTGCCGCATCGGGGTGAAAGGCGCCCAGAAGGCATTGGAAACGGAACTGGCGTCGGTCATGGAATCTCCTTGATGGGTTGAGCCGGCGGCCGGCTCAGGCTTGGGCCGGGCGGATGCGATAGCCCCCGTTGGCCAGCTTTTGCAGCGGGCTGGCCGCGGCCAGCAATTTGCGGGTGTAGGGGTGTTGCGGCGTGTCGAACAAGGCGTCGCGGGCGGCGATTTCGACAATTTCGCCCTGGCTCATCACCGCCACGCGATGCGCGATGCGTTCGACCGCGGCCAGATCGTGCGAGATGAACAGGCAGGCAAAGCCGTATTGCTTCTGCAGACGCTCGAACAGATCCAGAATCTGCTTCTGGATGGTCATGTCCAATGCCGAGATCGGCTCATCGGCAATGACCATCTTCGGCCGGCGTACCAGGGCGCGGCCGATGGCCACACGCTGACGCTGGCCGCCAGACAGTTGATGTGGGAAGCGGTCCCGGAACGACGGATTCAGGCCGACGTCGTTCAGCGTTTCCGCCACGCGCGCGCGGCGCTGCGCGTCGTTCAAGTCATCGCAATGCCGCAGGGGTTCGGCCAGGATCTGCCCGATCCGCATGCGCGGGTCCAGCGAGGAATACGGATCCTGAAAGATCATCTGGCATTGCAGGCGGGCGCGGCGGTTGACGGACTTGAGCAGGTCCACGCCTTCGAACCTGATGCTCCCGGCGCGGGGTTTGACCAATCCGGCCACCGCGCGCCCCAGCGTCGTCTTGCCGGAACCGCTGCCTCCGACAAGCGCCAGCGTTTCACCTGGCGCGATGCTCAGGTCCACGCCGCGCACCACGCGATAGGCGGCGCCGCGCTGCCAGAAGCTGCGCGGACCGGGGTACTCGACGCATACGTCTTTGACCTCGACCAGCGGTGCGCTGGCATGGGGCAAGGGCGGCAGGACACCGCGGCGGGGCAGTGCCTCCAGCAACTGACGGGTGTATTCGGCTTGCGGGTTCAGCAGAATCGAGGCCGTGGGCCCCTGTTCGACCGCCTGCCCATTTCGCATGACCACAACCTTGTGGGCATAGCGCGCCACCAGCGAAAGGTCATGGCTGATGAACAGCACGGCCGTGCCTTGTTCACGCGTGAGCTCCAGCATCAGTTCGATGACATCGAGCTGGGCCAGGCAGTCAAGCGCCGTGGTGGGCTCATCCGCGATCAGCAACGCCGGACGCAGCAGCATGACGGACGCCAGCATGATGCGCTGGCGCATGCCGCCCGAGAACTCATGCGGATAAGCGGTCAGGCAGCGTACCGGGTCCTTGATGCCGATGCGATCCAGCATGGTGAGACAACGCTGGCGGATCTCGGCCGCGCCGAGCCGTGTATGCAGCTTGAGCGCTTCGCTCATTTGACGGCCGATGGTCAGTGCCGGGTTGAGCGACACCATGGGTTCCTGGAAAACCATGCCGATCTCGGCCCCGCGAACCCGGCGCAAGGCGCGGGCATTGCGCGTGTCCAGCGTCCGGCCCTTGAAGCCGATGCTGCCGTCCGCCATCTGCATGGGGGCGGGCAACAGGCCGATGACGGCGCGGGCAGCCATGGTTTTGCCGCTGCCCGACTCTCCCACCAGCGCCAGGATTTCGCCTGGCGCCAGCTCGAAACTGACATCGTTCACGGCCAGCGGGCCATCTACGCCGGCACGAATCGTCAGGTGCTTCACAGACAACAGGGATGCGTTCTCGGTCATGTTCATTTCCTCATGCGCGGATCGAGGCGATCACGCAGGGCATCGCCAAACAGATTGATACCCAGCAGGGCCATGCTGATCAGCACACCGGGAAACACGCCCAGCCATGCGGCCGACGCAATGTAGGGACGGCTGGCCGCCAGCATGCTGCCCCAGGTGGCCGCGGGCGGCGGTACGCCCAGTCCGAGAAAGCTCAGTGCGCTTTCGGACAGCAAGGCCCAGCCGAACATGCTGGTGGCCAGCACGCACACGGGCGCGAGGCAGTTGGGAACGATGTGGCGGAACATCGTGTATAGCTCGGAATTGCCAATGACCCGGGAGGCCTCGATGAATTCGCGCTCACGCAGCGACAGCACGCTGCCGCGAACCACCCGCACCACCGACGGCGTGTAGGCCATGCCCAACGCCAGGACGATGCTGTACTGGCTGGCGCCCAGCACGGCCATAATGCCCAGGGCCAGCAAAATGCCGGGAAAGGCCAGCAGGGCGTCGTTGAACATCATCAGGATGCGGTCGGTCCAGCCGCGCAGGTAGCCGGCCAGCATACCGATCAGGGTGCCGCATCCCAACGCCACCGCCACGGACAGGAGGCTGATCCACAGGCTGGTCGATGCGCCGATGATCAGCCGGCTCAGGACGTCGCGGCCGAACTCGTCCGTGCCCAGCCAGTGCCGCGCGCCGGGCGCCTGCAGCCGAAGGCTCAGATCGAGCTTGAGCGGGTCGTACGGCGTCCACACCAGGCCCAGCAGCGCCAGCGCGACCAATCCCAGCAGAAGGCCGCCGCCAATCAAGGCATTGAGCGCGGGCAGGCCGCGGCGCCGCACGGGGGCGGCCGGCAAGGAGATGACGTCGCCATTCATAGTTTCACCCTGGGATCAAAGACCGGATACAGCAGGTCAACGACCAAATTCACCACGACATAGATGCTGGTGATCAACAAAAGACACCCCTGCAGGACCGGATAGTCACGGGCAAAGATCGAATCCACCATGAGCCGGCCGATGCCGGGCAAGGTGAAGACGGTTTCCAACACCGCAATGCCGCCCAGCAGATTGCCCAGGATCAGGCCCACGAGCGTCCAGGTCGGCGCAAAGGCGTTACGCAAGGCATGGCCCCACAGCACCGCCGATTCCGACAGGCCCTTGGCGCGGGCGTGGGCGATGTATTCCAGCCGCAAGACCTCGATCGTGCTGGCGCGGGCCATGCGGGCGATGGAACCGAACTCCACGAGCGTCAGCGTCACCACCGGCAGGACCAGATAGCTCAGGCCGCGCAACGGATCCGCGCTGACGCTGACGTAGCCGACGATGGGCAGCCACCCCAGCGTCATGCCGAAGCAGTACAGCAGCAGCAAGCCCAGCCAGAAGGCGGGAATTGACAGCAGCAGGGTGGCGCCGGCGACCAGGCCCAGATCCATCAGGCTGTTCTGCTTCCAGGCGGCGTAAAGGCCCACGGGAACGGCCAGCAGCACTGCCAGTCCCACCGAGATCAGCACGATGACGGCGCTGACGCTGAAGCGCTCGACCAGCAGGCCCAGCACCGGCTGGCTGCTACTGATCGACAAGCCGAAGTCGCCGCCCAGCACCGCCCGTATCCAGATCAGGTACTGGGTTACGAATGAGTGATCCAGTCCCAGGGCCTTGCGCATGTCGGCAAGGCTTTGCGCGTCCGCCATATCCCCCAGCATCAGCAGGGCGGGGTCGCCCGGGATGAAGCGGATCAGGCCGAAAACCATGATCGAGATCAGCAGCAGGGTGGGCAGCGCCATGCCCAGGCGCTGAATGAAGAATCGCAACATGACGGGCCTATTTCGTGGTCGCCGCCAAAGACACGCCCCACAGGCGCGGCTTGGAAATCGGCCAGGTTCGATAGCCCTGGACGCCATCACGGAAGGCGCCGATGGCGGTCCCGTTGTAGATGATGACCATGGGCACGTCCTTGATCAGCATGTCGTGCAACCGATCGAATAGCGCCTGGCGCCTGGCCGGATCGGCTTCGCGCATGGCCTGGCGCAGGATGTCGATGGCTTCACCGTTGTCCCAGACCTTGCGGGCCTCCCTGGACTTGTCACCCAGTATCTGCTCGAAACTCAGGGCCGGGTCGAAGCGGGGAGAATACGAGAACGCCATCATCTGATAGTTGCCGCTCTGGTAGCGTTCAAGCTGCGTGCCCCACTCCAGCGTCTCCATCTGGATGTTGATGCCCACGGCCGCCAGCATGGCCTGACTCAGAATGCCCATATCGAACATCTGCGGGTAGCGCTTGTTCACAATCATCTTGATCGGCTGACCGCGATAGCCGGCCGCGCTCAGCAAGGCGCGGGCCTCGGCCAGATCGGTGCGGTAGCCCTTGGCCGTCGCCGCGTCATAGTAGGTGCTGCTGCTGGGCACGGCCGAATTGTTGACGTTGGACAGTCCGCTGGACAGCGTGGCGACCATCTGGCCGTAGTCCAGCGACAGCGCAATGGCGCGGCGGATACGCACATCCTTGAGCAAAGGGTCGCGGGTCTGGAACAGCAGGCCGTTGATGGACATTGCCGGGCTGACCTGGATGGTCAAGCCCTTGGCCTGCTTCAAGTCGGCCGCGTCGGTCGCCGTCACGTCGGGCAGCAGATCGACGCCGCGCGCCATCAGCGCGGCCTTGGCCGTCGCATTGTCGGGGATCACGACAAAGCGCACCTGGTCCACCAGCGCGGCTTTGTTGCCGGTATACCCGTCAGGCTTTGCCTCGGCGCGCGGCGCATAGTCAGCAAAGCGTTGCAGCTCCACATATTGCCCGCGTTGCCATTGCCCCAGCTTGAACGGCCCGGTTCCCACCGGCGAGCGCCACGCGCCTTCCGGCGTCAGCGAATCCGGATGCAGAATGCCCGTGCCCCCGCAATCGGTTCTGGCCATCGTCGCCAGAAACAAGGCGTTGGGCTGTTCCAGGGTGAACACCACGGTCATCGGATCCGGGCTGCTGATGTCCTGCACCTTGAGCAAACCGCGGCCATCGAAGTCGCCCAGGCAGCGCCATTGCGTCTTGGGATCGAGGTAGCGGCGCCAGGTCCACAAGACTTCGGCGGCCGTCAACGGCGCCCCGTTATGAAACCGCACGCCCTCGCGCAGTTTGAAGCGGTAGCTGCGTCCATCATCAGAAACCGTGATCGAGTCGGCCAGCAACGGCCCCACGGTCGCGTCTTCGCGGTAGGCCACCAGGCCTTCCACTATATGCATGACGACGGCGTCGGTGTTCTCGTCCCGGTTGACGCCGGGGTCGGTGCTGCGGATATCACCGCTGATGCCGACCTGAATCCGTGATGGCTCGGCGGCGTGACTTCCGGCCGTTGCCAGCGTCAACGCCAGCGCGGCGTACCCCAGGGCGGCCTTTACACTGTTGCGCATGAAGTAATCCTCCTTCAATGGGTGGGCGGCGCGGCCAGGACATGGCCGTGCCGCTTGTGCTTATTGCTGCGCCTGGCGAGCCCGCCGTTCGCGCAACACCGCCGCGAAGAATTTCTGCGCGGCCGGCATGACTTTGATGCCCATGTGGGGCACGTTGGGAATCTGATCCAGCGTGGCGCTCACGCCCGCCGCTTCGAAGCTGGCGCGCAGGCGTTCCAGCCGCTCGGGCCGGGTGCGGCCGGCGTCGTTGGCGCCTTCCATGTAGTGCTTGCCGCCGGGGCGATGGGTGATTTCCCAGGTTTCGAGATCCGCCGCGCCGACCACCATGTGGATGGGGACCTGACGCAGCGCATCAAGGTTCAGCGCCTTGCCAAACCGCGTCTCCATGTCCGCGACGCCCACCCACCACTTGCGCGCGGTGTCCAGCAGCGTGACCGAACCCGGCGCGCCGATCGATGCGGCCCAGAGCCTGTCGGGGTGCAGGTAGCAGAAGCGATTGGTGAACTGGCCGCCGCCCGAATAGCCAAAGAGGGCAAAGGTGTCGAAGTCGCGGCCGTACTTCTTGCCGACCTCGGCGACCATATCCAGCAGGATCTGGTCATAGCGGATATCCCCTTCAAGAATCTGCTTGTAGCCGTCGCCGTTGCCATCGCCCAGCACGCCCACCGGAAACAGCGGCGCCAGGATGACGCAGTCGTTCCAGCGGCCAAACTCGGCAAAGCTGTTCCGGTAGGTTTCCATCGCGCGGTTGGACCCATGCACGACCACCACGAGATCCACGGGACGCGTTGCGTCTTCGATGGATTCGGGAACGTAAAGACAATAGGCGAAGCGTTTGTCGCCCGCATGGGCATAGACCGTTGTCGGCCCTTGGTCGTATAGACGCCGCGCGTTTTGCCGCGCCAGCAGGTCGGCCTGGGAATCCGGGGTAGCAGTGCTCATGGTCTACACCATTCAATGAGAAGACCCGCAGTATCCGCCAGTGCCTATACAAAGAAAATCTAATTTAGTTTTAATTAGAGTAAAGTAAATCTTTACCTAAAAATCGCCTCGCGCCATGAGCAGCATCCGGTTTCTCAGAACATTCATTGCCGTCGCGGAGGAGGGCAGCTTTGCCGCCGCGGCCGACCGGGTCGCGTTGACCAGCGCCGCCGTCGGCCAGCAAATGCGCGCGCTTGAAGACGAAATGCGCCGTACGTTGTTCGAGCGCAATCACAGACAGACGAGTTTGAGTCGCGACGGGACGCTGCTGCTTCCGCGCGCCAGGCGCCTGGTGGCCGATTACGAAGCAATGCTTGAAGACCCGGATCGGGATTTGCGCATGGAAGGCGAAATCACCGTGGGCGGCATTATTTCGGCCATGGGGCTGCTGGCCAATTGCCTGGTGCAGCTAAAGGCCATCCATCCCAAAGTGTCGGTCACGCTGACCAGCGCGCGTTCTGATGAGCTGGCGCCGCTGCTGCTGGCCGGCGAGCTGGATGCGGCGGTCGTGGTGAAGTCGCCCCGGCAGGAATTCAAAGGGCTGAGCTGCTCACGGCTCTATGACGAACCGTTGATCCTGCTGGCCAGCGCGCAGGCCCATGCAAAAACGCCGGACATCACCGAGCTGCTGGCCACTCAGCCCTACATCCGCTATGACCGCAATACCGCCACCGGTTCCAAAGCCGATCGGGTGCTGCACCGATTGCGAGTCAAACCGCAGGAAATCCTGGAGCTGAACTCGATTCTTGGCATCGCGGCGCTGGTGCGCCAGCAAGTGGGCGTCAGCTTGGTGCCCTTGTTGCAAAACGTCCATTGGAACAAAGACCCGGCATTGAAAGTGCTGCCGTTGCCGGGGCCACAGGAGTTTCGCAGCATCAGCATCGTGGAACAGGGTCGCAAACGCCATCTGACTGGCGAAATCAACAGGTTGTTGCGCGTGGCTGTCGACCTGCGCGGCCCGCCCTGAGGCAAACCCATGCGTCGGGCTGGCGCTACCTGAAAAACACCGATTCGATCCGGTTCCGGCCGCGTTGCTTGGCGTAATACAGCGCGCGATCGCTGCGGCTGAGCGCCAGTTCCGCGTCGTCGTCGTGCGTATGCAGCGCGGAAATGCCGATGCTGACCGTCAGCGGAATGCGCTGTCCGCCCGTCAGATAGGGCGTATCCGCGATGCGGCGCTGTACGTCGTGGGCGAACAGGTGCGCGCTTTCGATGTCGGTGTCCGGCAGCACGACGGCGAATTCCTCGCCGCCAATACGGCCCACCAGGTCGATCTCGCGCAACTGGGCACGCAGCATGCGGGCGAAGTGCTGCAGCACGCCGTCGCCGATGGCGTGGCCCCAGGTGTCGTTGATGTGCTTGAAGTGGTCCAGGTCGCACATGAGCACCGCCGAACCGTGGCCGCCGTCGCTCTTGATGCGCGCAAGCTCCGCGGCGATGCGCGACATGAAATGGCGGCGGTTCGGCAGGCTGGTCAACGCGTCGGTGGCGGCGAGTTCGCGCAATTCCAGTTCAGCGCGCTTGCGGTCGGTGATGTCCGTGACGAAGCCGTGCCAGACCACGCCCCCGCCGGCCTCGCGGCTCGGGCTGGCGTCGCCCAGCCGCCACCGCACCCCCTGTCGCGGCAGGCAAACGCGGAACTCCAGGTGCCAGCGCGTGAGCGCGGCGGTCGCCTGCTGCAGCGATGCCCGGTAGGCGGGCAGGTCCTCGGGATGGACGCGCTGTTCGATCGCGGTGGCGCTGGCGCGCACGTCGTCGGCGGTCAGCTCGAACATGTCGCGGATGCCGGCGCTGACATACGAGAACCTCGCGCCGCCCTCGGCCACGGCCTGGCACTGAAAGACCAGGCCGGGCACGGCGTCGGTGAGATTGACGACCAGGTCCGCCGTGAGCTTGAGGCGTTCCGCCAGGGCGCGCACCGCGCTGATGTCGGTGGTGGTGCCCATCATGCGCAGCGCCTTGCCGGCCTCGTCGCGACTGACCACCTTGCCCCGGCTGCAGATCCACTTGTAGCTGCCATCCTTGCAGCGGATGCGGTGCTCGACCTCGTAGCTTTCGGTCTTGCCGTCGAAATGGTCCTGCATGGCGGCTTGCACGAAACCCAGGTCGTCCGGGTGCAGGCGCTGGTAGGCGTCTTCGATGCGGGTCGTGAGTTCGGACTCGGAATAGCCGAGCAAGGCCTTCCAGCCGGGCGAATAGGTGATCTCGCCGGTCACCACGTTGCGGTCCCACACTCCCGTGCCGCTACCGGCGATGGCCAGCGACAACTTCCTGGCTTCCTCCCGCCAGGCGATTTCGTCGGCGCGCTCGCGCGCTTGGGGGGCGATAGCGGTCGCCGCGAGGTCCGCCAGGTCTTGCAGGGTCCGGCTGTCTTCATCCGTGAAAGCGCGTGCCTGTCCGTGCAGCAGGCGCAAGCTACCCAGCAGGCGTCCGTCGGCGGCGCGGATGGGGGATTGCATGGACCAAGGCTGCGGCGAAGCGGGGGGCGTGCCGGCCATCGCCTCGCATGCGCCCGCGGCGTCGGCGCGGGCAACGATTGCCGTGTCGACATTGAACAGTCGCCGCGCCAGGCGCGCCAGCCGCTCCAGGGCGCCGTCGGACCCGCCATGGCCGCAGCCCACGCCCTCGCCAGGAGGTCGGGTTGGAGGCGGATCGCCGATAACGGGCATTTCAGGACCTGATCAATACGGGGTTCGGCGGTACAGCCGGGACGCGGGTGCCCGATATTCTGTCACGTTCCTCGCGAAAATTGCATCACTTTGGCAGTGATTCGGGGCGCGTCATGAGACTTTCTGGCCGAGATTACCCGGCCGAGGCGCGCTGGCGTGGCGGCGGCCCGCTTCGGGCCTCATGCGGTCCTGCCGCCGCGCCGCGGCGGGATGCCCAACAAAAAAAGGCCGCGTTTCCCCGACAGGAAACGCGGCCGCGTTCACCAGGACCGGCGCGCCAACGCCGGTCCCGCCCCTTCAATGCATCTGCCCATACTTCCCGGCATTGAAGTCCTGGATCGCCTCGACGATCTCCGCCTGCGAATTCATCACAAACGGCCCATATCCCACCACGGGTTCGTCGATCGGCTCGCCGCTCAACACCAGGAACACGGCGTCGTTGTTGGCTTCGACCGTGATCTCGTCGCCATCCTGCGAGAACAGCGTCAGTTGCGCGTCGCGCGCCACCGCTTCGCCGTTGACCAGCACCGTGCCGCGCAGCATCACCAGCATGCTGTTGCGGCCCGCCGGGATCGCGAAGGTCGCGGTCTTGCCGGCGGCCAGGCGCACGTCCCACACGTCGATCGGCGTGAAGGTGCGCGCCGGGCCGGTCTGGCCGCCGTAGCTGCCGGCGATGACGCGCAGCGAGCCGGCATCGCCAGGCAGCGACACCACCGGGATATCCGCATTCAGCAGGCTCTGGTAGCCGGCCGGCGCCTTCTTGTCCTTGGCCGGCAGGTTGACCCACAGCTGCACCATCTCCAGCTCGCCGCCCTGGCGGGTGAACGCGGGGGAGTGGAACTCTTCATGCAGGATGCCCGACGCGGCTGTCATCCACTGGACGTCGCCGGGCCCGATGACGCCGCCGTTGCCGGTGGAGTCGCGGTGCTCGACCTCGCCGCTGTAGACGATGGTCACGGTTTCGAAGCCGCGGTGCGGATGCTGGCCGACGCCGCGCGGTTGCGTGGCCGGCGCGAATTGCGCCGGGCCGGCGTAGTCCAGGAGCAGGAACGGGCTGACGTTCTTGCCCTTGTCGTTGTACGAGAACATCGAGCGCACCGGAAAGCCGTCGCCCACCCAGTGGGGACGCGGGCTGGCATGCACACCCAGAATCTTCTTCATGATCGTCATTCCTGTTGCGCGGCCCCTGCGGGGCCGTTCGTCATACCTGTCAAGATAAGGGCGGGAAGCCGCTTTCGGTAGTCCCCGCCATTGATAAGCACTGTTCCAGGAATAGGACACTGATAGCGCCAGACCTGGGCAGGTGTTGCCAGTGAGGCACGCGCGGAGTCGGGAGGATTCCGGGCCCGGACCCGTTCCGGTGGCCGGCGCGGGCGGCGGCGGAAGGCCCGCGAACCCGGGTATTCTTGCGCCATGCAACGAATTGCCGATACCACCGTGGCCGACCGATATGCCCACGTTCAGGGCTTCGCCCCGGTTGCCGCCGCCGACGCCCGCATCCTGGTGCTGGGCTCCATGCCCGGCGTCGCCTCGCTGCGGCAGGCGCGTTATTACGCCCATCCGCGCAACGCCTTCTGGCCCATCGCGGGCCAGGTGCTCGGGTTCGATCCCGCCGCCGACTACCCGCGGCGCCTGCAAGCGCTGCGATCCGCCGGCGTCGCGCTCTGGGACGTGCTGCAGGCCTGCGAACGGCCGGGCAGCCTGGATGCGGACATCCGCGGCGATACCCTGGTGCCCAACGACTTCGCGGCGTTCCTGTTAGCGCATCCGCGCCTGGTGCGGGTCTGCTTCAACGGCGCCAAGGCGGCCAGCCTCTACCGCCGCCATGTGTTGCCGCGCCTGCCGGCGCGGCCGCTGGAATACGTCGACCTGCCATCCACCAGCCCGGCCCACGCGGCCGCGTCGTTCGAGAAGAAGCTGGCCGCCTGGCGCGAGGCGTTGACGGTGCCTGCCTGATCCTGCGCCCGGGCGCTGGCGTCGCCCGGGCAGCGACGCACGGCGGGAGATCTCGCGCCGAAGGGGCAACGGGAACAGCGGGAGGCGGGCGTGGATTGGCCGTGAGGAATGCGGACGGTCAATCCTGCCGGCCGCGGCCGCCACTGGCGCGAGCCCCCGGCGGGAAGGCGGGGCCTTCCGCGCCGGCCGCCGCGCGATCAGCCGCTGTACGATCAGCCGCCCCACCATCGGTCGCCGCACCCTCGGCCGCCCGGCGGGCCTGCGCCAGGCTGGCCTGGACCTGCTCGTGGACCGGGCCATCCGGGTCGACCAGCGGCAGCAGGCGTTCCCAGGCGTCGATGGCGCCGTGGAAGTCGCCGCGGAAAAACGCGCTGGTGCCGGCCAGGGCCAGGCCTTTCACGTCGTCGGGCGCAAGCGCCAGCAGCCGGCCGATCAGGCGGTCGGGTTCGCCCGAAAAATCTCCGTCCGCCGCGGTGGCCAGGAGGTCGGCCCAGTCCGCCAGCACGCCGGGATCCTGCGGCGCCCGAGCGCCCATGCGCGCCCAGGTTGCCGCGCCGCCGGCGAAATCCCCCAGCGTCGCGTAGGTGTGGGCCAATGTCATCCAGCCCTCGGCGTCGTCCGGGTGGGCCTGCAGGTGCTGGATCAGGCCGGCCAGCCGTTCGGCCATGGGATCGCCAGGGTCGTGCCCGGCGCTGGCGGAAGGCGACGCGTGCGGGTCGGCGTCCGCCGGCGTCAGGGCCGCCGGGTTGCCGAGCGCCGCGTACAGGCCGACGCTGATCGCGCCCAGCCCCAAGGCCACCGCCAGGGCCCAGCGGGGCGCGGGCCGGGTATCGAGGCGGTCCGGCGCCGCGCATCCTTCCCGCAGGGCGCGCCGCTCGATCTCGGCGCGCGCCTGGGCATAGTGGTCCGGGGCGATTCGCCCGCTGGCATGGTCGGCCTGCAATTGCGCCAGTTGTTCGCGCAGCACCGCCAGCGATGCCTGCGCCTGGGGCGAGCCGCCGCGCCGGCCGGCGGCTTCTGGCGCCAGCAGGGGCGGCAGCACGAACAGCAGGGCGACGGCGACCATGCCGGCCGCGAGGAGCCAGAACAGGGTCATGGAGCGCGCTCCCCGCCGGCGGCGAACGGCCCGGCGTCTTGCGGGGGCTCGGCCAGCAGGGCCCGGGCCGCCTGCGCTTGCGGCGCGGGCAAGGGCGCCTCCGGCGCGCGGGCATGGCGCCGCAAGCGCCACAGCAGGCCGCCCATGGCGCCGGCGAGCAGCACGCCGGGCCCGATCCACAGCAGCGCGGTGCGGGCTTTCAGCGGCGGGCGATAGAGCACGTAATCGCCATAGCGCGATACCAGGAACTGGCGCACCTGCACCTCGTCCTGACCCGAGCGGAACAGGCGACGCACTTCGTCGCGCAGGTCGCGCGCCAGCGGCGCGCGCGAGTCCGCCAGGGATTCGTTCTGGCACACCAGGCAGCGCAGGTCGCGCGTGAAGGCCTGGACGTGCGCTTCCAGGGCGGGGTCGGACGCGGCGGCGGGCGCCTCGCTGGCCACGGCCCGGGCCGCAATGAATAGCGCCAGCGCGATGCCGCGGCCGGTCGCGTGCCAACCGCTGGCCACGGCGGTGCGTCCTATCGTGGGGCGAGGCTGGCGGGGGATGTCAGGGTTCATTCAGCGCCTCCCGCGCCCGGGGGATCAGGATGTTGTCGAGCACGTCCTGCGTGACCGGCCCGACGTGCTTGTAGCGGATGACGCCCTGGGCGTCGATGAGAAAGGTCTCGGGCACGCCGTACACGCCATAGTCGATGCCGAGTTTGCCGCGCGGGTCGAGCACCGTGGCGATGTAGGGGTTGCCCAGGCGCGCCAGCCACTCGCGCGCCGCGCTGTCTTCGTCCTTGTAGTCCAGGCCGACGATGGCAATGCGGCCTTCGCGGGCGGCGCGCAGCAGCACGGGGTGTTCGACGCGGCAGGCCACGCACCAACTGGCCCAGACGTTGAGCAGCCAGACCCGGCCGCGCATGTCGTCCAGCCCGAACTGGCCTCCCGGCGCGTCCAGCCGCGCCAGCGTGAAGGGCGGCGCGGGCCGGCGAACCAGGGGCGAGGGCAGTTCGCGCGGGTCCAGGCCCAGGCCGACGGCGAGCATGGCTACCAGCCCGAGAAACAACAGCAGGGGCACGAGGGATCGCAGTTTCATGGCAGTTCGCTTTGCGGGGGCCGGGCTTGGCCCGGGGGCGAGGCGTCGCGCCGCGAAGCCGGCTTGCGGTAGCGGCGGTCGGCGGCGGCGGCCAGGCCGCCCAGGATCATCAGCGCGCAGCCGGCCCAGATCCAGCTGATGAACGGCTTGTGGAACAGGTTCACGATCCAGCCGCCGTCGGGCAGGCTTTCGCCCAGCGCGGTGTAGAGATCGCGCAAGGGGCCGACGTCGATGGCCGATTGCGTCATCGGCATCGCTTGCGTCACGTAGTGGCGGGTCTCCGGTCGCAGCGTGGCGACATGCCTGCCGCCGCGTGCGACATCGAGGGTGGCGCGCGCGGCGATCCAGTTGGGGCCGACGACCTGCTCGACGCCGCCGAAGGTGAAGGTGTACCCGGCCAGATGGGCGGTCTGGCCCGGCAGCATGCGCACGTCCAGTTGGGACTGGAAGCTGTTGACCATGGTGACGCCGATGATGAACACGCCCAGTCCGAGATGGGCCAGCCACATGCCCCACCAGCTCCCGGGGATGCCGCGCAGGCGGGTGGCGATGTCGGCCCGCCCGCCGCCGTGCAGGCGCTCGGCCAGCAATTGCAGGCTGCCCAGCGCGATCCAGGCCGCCAGCGCCAGGCCCAGGCAGGTGCGCCAGGTGAAGTGCCCGAGGCCGTGGCCCAGCGCCGGGCCCAGCAGCGCGCTGGCGAGCGCGGCCGGCCCCAGGCGGCGCGCCAGCCGTTGCCAGGTGTCGGCCTTCCAGCGCGCCACGGCGCCGGGCACCAGCAGCGCGAGCACCGGCGTCATCAACGGCACGAAGGTGGTGTCGAAGTAGGGCGGTCCCACCGAAATTTTGCCCAGGCCCAGGGCGTCGAGCAACAGCGGGTAGAGGGTGCCGAGCAGCACCGCCGCGCAGGCCACGGAAAGCAGCGCGTTGTTGGCCAGCAAGGCGGCGTCGCGCGAGACCAATTGGAAGTGGCCGCCGCCCTGCAGCCGCGGCGCGCGCCAGGCGTACAGCAGCAGCGATGCGCCCACCACCGTCACCAGCAGGCACAGGATGAACAGGCCGCGCGCCGGGTCGGTGGCGAAGGCGTGCACCGAGGTGACGACGCCGGATCGCACCAGGAACGTGCCCAGCAGCGATAGCGAGAAGGTGCCGATCGCCAACAGCACGGTCCAGCCGCGGAACGCACCGCGCTTTTCGGTCACGGCCAGCGAGTGGATCAGCGCGGTGCCCAGCAGCCACGGCATGAACGAGGCGTTCTCGACCGGATCCCAGAACCACCAGCCGCCCCAGCCCAGCTCATAATAGGCCCAGCTCGATCCCACCGCGATGCCGGCGGTCAGCAGCACCCAGGCGGCCACGGTCCAGGGCCGCGACCAGCGCGCCCAGGCGGCATCCAGCCGCCCTGTCATCAGGGCCGCGATGGCAAAGGCGAAGGCGATGCTGAAGCCCACGTAGCCCAGGTACAGCAAGGGCGGGTGGATGATCATGCCGGGGTCCTGCAACAGCGGGTTCAGGTCGCGGCCCTCGCGCGCCGCGGGCAGCAGGCGGGCGAAGGGGTTGGAGGTCAGCAGCGTGAAGGCGGTGAAGCCCGCGCCGACCGCGCCCAGCACGCCCAGGACCCGCGCCGTGAATGCCTCGGGCAGCCCGCGGCTGCAGCGCGTCACCGCCACCGTCCACAGCGACAGCGAAACGATCCACAGCAACATGGAGCCCTCGTGGTTGCCCCAGACCGCGGTGATCCGGTAGATCAGCGGCGTGCGGCTGTGGCTGTTGTCCGCCACCAGCCGCACGGAGAAATCATTGGCGATGAACAGCAGGTGCAGGCAGGCGTATGACAGCAGCACGAACAGCAGTTGCCCGCGCGCGGCGCCGCGGCCGACCGCCATCAGCGCCGCGCGGCCGCGCCAGGCGCCATACAGCGGCACGATGGCCTGCACCAGCGCCAGCGCGAAGCCAAGCAGCAGGGAAAAGTGGCCGACTTCGGCGATCATGGCCGCACCGTCCTGCTGGCGTCGTGGGCGCGCGCGATGGCGTCGCGCACTTCGATTGGCGTGTAGTTCTCGTCGTGGCGGGCCAGCACGCTGGTCGCGGTGAACACGCCGTCGGCGTCCAGCGTGCCCTGGGCCACCACGCCCGTGCCTTCGCGGAACAGGTCGGGCAGGGCGCCGCGATACACCACGGGGACCTCGTGGGCGGTGTCGGTGACGATGAAGCGCACGCCCAGGCCGTCGGCCTCGCGTTGCAGCGAGCCGGCCAGCACCATGCCGCCGACGCGGAACAGCCGCTGCCGTGGCGCCTCGCCGCGCGCGATTTCGCTGGGCGTGTGGAAGAACACCAAGTTCTGGCGCATGGCCGTCAGGATCAGGGCGGCTGCCGCGCTCAGCAGCGCGACCGCACAGAGCAGCAGGAGCAGACGCCGGCGGCGGGGGGAAGTCATGCCGGTCCTCCGTCGTGTGATTGCTGCCTGGCCGTGGGATTAGCGCTAGCCAGCGCCGCCAGGCGCCGCAGCGCGCGGCGCCGCCGCCGGACCAGCGACACGCATTCGGCCAGCACCAGCAGGGCCAGCATGCCGTAGCTGCCCCAGACGAAGGCGCCGCGCCCGCCCATGTGCCAGAACGCGGCCCAGGATTGCCAGTGCATCATGCCGGCTCCTTGCGCATCGCCGTCTCGCGGCGCGCCAGCTCGCGCACCCAGCCGGCCGGCCACTCCCGCTCCAGCATCATGACGCGCGCGCGCGCCAGCGCCACGGCGGCGGTGTAGGCCCACGCGGCCAGGGCCATGAGCAGCATGGCGGCCAGCATGGTCGCCGCCATGGACGGCGCGCGCGTCAGGCTGACCGAAGCGCCCTGGTGCAGCGTGCTCCACCAGGACACCGAGAAATAGATGACCGGTACGTTGATGGCGCCCACCAGGGCCACCAGCGCCCCGGCGCGGTCGCCGCGATGGGGATCGACAGTCAGGGCGGTCAGCGCCAGGTAGCCCAGGTACAGGAATCCCAGGATCAGTTGCGAGGTGAGCCGGGCGTCCCAGACCCAGTAAGCGCCCCAGGTTGGCCGGCCCCACAGCGCGCCGCTCCAGAGCGCGACGAAGCAGAACAGCGCGCCGGTGGGAGCCAGCGCGCGCGCCATGATGAACGACAGGCGGGTGCGCAGGATCAGGCCAAGCGCGGACCAGAACGCCATCAGCAGATAGATGAACAGCGACATCCACGCGGCGGCGACGTGGATGAAAATGATGCGGTAGACCTCGCCCTGGGTGGCATCGGTGGGCGCGACAAAAAAGCCGATCGCCAGGCCGCATGCGCCAAGCAGGATGGCGAGCCCGCCACACCAGGGAACCAGCCTGCCCGCCAGCGGATAGAAGGCCTGTGGCGCGGCGAACCGCAGCAGACGGGTGGCGCGGCGGGCGGGAGGAGCGGGCGGGAGGGCAGGCATGGGAGGCATCTTCATTCTTCGATGGCAAAGCGCAGCGCCAGGACACAGGCGGGCGGGGCCAGCGCCAGCGCCGCCAGCAGCGCGCCGCCAAGCAGCAGGAACGGGGTGGCGGGCGGCTGGCCGGTGCCACACGAGGCCACCGAGCCCGCGCCGAAGATCAGCACCGGCACGAACCAGGGCAGCAGCAACAGGGCCTGCAGCACGCCGCCACCGCGCATCCCTAGGGACAGCGCGGCGCCGATCGCGCCGACCAGGGCCAGCACCGGCGTTCCCAGCGCGAAAGATAGCGACAGGGTCAGGCGCGAACACTGACCCAGGTCAAACAGCAGGCCCATGACGGGCGCCACGGCGATCAAAGGCAGACCGGTTCCGATCCAGTGCGCCGTGATCTTGGCCAGCACCCAGAGCGTGGCGGCGCCCGGCGAAAGCAGCAGTTGTTCGAGCGTGCCGTCGGCGTGGTCCTGCGCGAACAGCCGATGCTGCGACAACAGCGCGGCGAGCAGCGCGGCCACCCACAGCACACCCGGTCCGAGCGCACGCAGGAAAGCCGCATCGGCGCCCACGCCCAGCGGGAACAGGCAGGCGACCAGCACGAAGAAAAGCAGCGAGACGACGGCGTCGGCCCGGCCTCGGCCAAGCAGCAGCAGGTCGCGCCGCAGCACGGCGAAGAAGGGGCTGGCCAGCCGTGTCATGGGGCGCGCGGACCGAGATCGAGGGTGCGCACCGGGCGGTCCAGGTCAACCTCCTGGTGCGTGGTCAGGAGGACGCGCCCGCCGTTGTCGCAATGGCTTGCCAGCGTCCGCGTCAGCGCCGCCACCGTGGCCGCGTCAAGCAGGTTGAAGGGTTCGTCCAGGATCCACAGCGGCCGCGCCGGGCGCAGCGACAGCCGCGCCAGCATCACGCGGCGCCGCTGGCCGCGCGACAGCAGGCGCGCCGGCAGGTCGAGCATCGCGGTCAGGCCCATCCGGCACAGCGCGTCGCGACAGGCCGCCGTGGTGACGGCATCGGCCTGGGCCTGGCACAGGAAGCGCAGGTTTTCGAGCGGGGTCAGGGAATCGGCGAGCGCGTCGGCATGGCCCAGGTAGAGCAGCTGCTGGCGGTAGGCCGGCCCCAGGCGATGGATGTCGGCCCCGTGCCAGCACACCGTGCCGGCGTCGGCGCGCGCCAGGCCGCACAGGATGCGCAGCAGGCTGGTCTTGCCATGGCCGTTGGGCGCGGTCACGCGCAGCAGTTGCCCCGCGCATAGCTGGAACGACACGTCCTCGAACAGCAGACGGGTTCCTTTCGAACAGGTGAGCCCCTGCGCTTCAAGCATGGCCGGTGCCCATCCAGATACTCATCACAACAATCCCCGCTGCATCAAGGGCGGCGCGAAGCCGACAACGGGATCGGATATTAATGAATCCGGATCGCGGTTTTGCGCGGCCACGGCGCATTTGGATTTATGTCGGACGCGTTTACCGTCGGCCACACCATGGTGCCGATCGCCGCGCCACGATATGTGTTTTTCGGAGGTCACCCGGCCGTGGTTTCGGATCGGTCTGAGTAATGGGCGCGATGGCGCGTGCGACCTGCGGCGCTTGACCGAGATCAACATGGGGGGGCCGGCGGCGCGTCGATCATGAAAAGGCATCGAACCGCCAACGGCCCTCGCGGGGACCGCCGGCCCTGCTTGTGCCGCGACGCGGTTCGACGCAGTCGCCGTTCATATCCAAATAGTTGTACTCCGTGAAAAGCAAACCCAAGCACAGCAGTAGTGGTGGTGGGGCCGAGTGGGCAAAGTTCCTGTCGCTGGCCTTTGTGGCGTGTCCCGTCGTGGCGTTCCTGATGATCTGCATCTACGGATTCGTCGTCTGGTTCGGGCAGATCCTGTTCTGGGGGCCGCCGGCATGAATGCTCCGTTCTACAAAGCCGCAGCCTGAGCCACCGACATGAAAAATCCCTTCAAGATCGCCAAATCCGTCATCCAATGGACGGGCGCGCTGGTGCTGCGTCCCGCCACCCGCATCGGCCTGGGCGTGCTGGTCATCGGCGGGTTCCTGGGCGGCGTGACGTTCCTGGCCCTGTTCAATACCGGCATGAACGCCACCAACACCGAGGCCTTCTGTATTTCCTGCCACTCGATGCGCGACACCGTGCTGCCCGAGCTGCAGCAGAGCGTGCACTGGAAGAACCGCTCGGGCGTGCGCGCGCACTGTCCGGACTGCCACGTGCCGCATGACTTCACCTCCAAGGTCGCGCGCAAGATGCAGGCCTCGCGCGAAGTGCTGGGGCACCTGATGGGCACCATCGGCACGCCCGAGAAATTCCAGGAACACCGCATCGTGCTGGCCACGCGCGAGTGGGCCCGTTTCAAGGCGAACAACTCCAAGGAATGCCGCAATTGCCATGATTACGCCAGCATGGATTTCGACAAGATGCGGGTGACCTCGCAGACCACCATGCACGGCGCGGCCGAACGCGACGCCAGTTGCGTCGACTGCCACAAGGGCATCGCGCACCGGCTGCCCGAGGTCAAGTCGCAGGGCAACCCGGCGCTGGCGGCGCTCACGGCCGATGCCCGCGGCGTGGCCCTGGACGCCGGCCGCGACTACTACAGCGTCATGCCACAGCCGCTCTACGCGGACGAAACCCTGGCCCACGAGATCGGCGCCATCGAGATCGCCACCGCCGTGAAGGTGCTGCAGAAGAAAAAGGACGCGGTGCAGGTCGAGTTGCAGCTCTGGCGAAAGAACAAGGGTTACGCCCGCGTGCTGTACGGCCGGTTCGGCATGAATATCACCAGCGCCGTGCTGAGCCAGGACGTGTCGCGCGACGACGGCGTGGTCCACGTGATCGAAAGCCGCATCGACGACGTGACCGGCCTGCAGTGGCAGAAGATCTCCGCGACGGTCTGGCTGCGCGGCGGCGGCCTGGTGGCTGACGTCGAGCCGATCTGGGCGGTGGCGCGCAAGAGCTATTCGCAAAGCTGCAGCGTGTGCCATCGCCAGCCGAACGAGGCCTCGCACGACGCCAACCAATGGCCGGGGCTGTTCGGCGGCATGGTCGGCTTCACCAACATGGATGACCCGACCGCCAAGCTGGTCCTGAAGTACCTGCAGTTGCATTCCTCCGATTTCGTAGCCAAGGACGGTGTGGCTTCGGCCCACTGAGCAAGAAATGAAAATCTCCCGTCGACGTTTCATGGGCGGTGTCGCCGCTTCACTGGGTTCCTTCGTCGTGCCGCCGCTTCTGCGCAATGGCAATGTCGTGCGGGCCGCGGGCGCCACCGCGGCCGATCCTGGCCGCTGGAAGTTCTCGGGCGCGCATTGGGGCGCCTTCCGGGCCCGGGTCGTGGCCGGCCACGTGGTGGAAATAAAGCCGTTCGAGTTCGACAAGCACCCCACGCCGATTCTGGACGGCACGCTCGACGTGCTGTACAGCCCATCGCGCGTGCGTTACCCGATGGTGCGCCTGGACTGGTATCGCAACCGGCGCGCGGGGGCGGCCCCGAGCCAGGCCGGCCAGGCGTCGCGCGGCGACAACCGGTTCATCCGGGTGGGTTGGGACGAAGCCCTGGACCTGGTCTATGACGAGCTGGAGCGTATCCAGAAAGACTACGGTCCGTGGGCGCTGCACGTGGGCAACGTCGGCTGGCACGCGGTGGGCCTGATGCATAGCTGCGGCAACCATATGCTGCGGGCGATGGGGATGCACGGCAACAGCGTCGGCACGGCCGGCGACTACTCGACCGGCGCCGGCCAGACCATCCTGCCCTATGTGCTCGGGTCGACCGAGGTGTACTCGCAGGGCACGTCGTGGGAGATCATCCTCAAGGAGACGCAGGTGCTGGTGTTCTGGGCCAGCGACCCGATCAAGAACCTGCAAGTGGGGTGGAACACCGAAACGCACGAGGCCTACGAGCATCTGGCGCGGCTCAAGCAAAAGGTGGCCAGCGGCGAGATCTCGGTGATCAGCGTCGACCCGGTGAAAAGCAAGACGCGCAACTACCTGGGCTGCGAACACCAGTACGTCAACCCCATGACGGACGTGGCGCTGATGCTGGGCCTTATCCATACCCTGTGGAAAGAGGAGCTGTACGACAAGAAATTCATCGAGACCTATGCCGTGGGCTTCGAGGAATTCATCGCCTATGTCGAAGGCAAGACCGAGGACAAGATCGAGCGCACCCCCGAATGGGCCGAGTCCATCTGCGGCGTGCCGGCCGGGCGCATCCGCGAACTGGCGCGCCTGATGGCGGGCAATCGCACGCAGCTGATCTTCGGCTGGGCGATCCAGCGCCAGCAGCACGGCGAACAGCCTTACTGGATGGCCGCGATCCTGGCCACGATGCTGGGCCAGATCGGCTTGCCGGGAGGCGGCATCAGCTACGTCCACCACTACAGTTCGGCGGGCGTGCCGGCTTCGGGGGCGTCGATGCCGGGCTCGTTCCCGCTGAATCTGGATCCCGGCCGCAAACCGCGGCACGAGAACGACGATTATCAAGGCTATAGCGCGGTGGTGCCGGTGGCCCGCGTGATCGACGCGCTGCTGGAGCCGGGCAAGGAAATCAACTACAACGGCCACAAGGTCAAGCTGCCGCCCTACAAGATGGCCATTTTCTCGGGCGGCAACCAGTGGCACCGGCAGCAGGACCGCAATCGCATGAAGCGGGCCTACCAGAAGCTGGAGACCGTGGTCGCGATCGACTACAACTGGACGGCCACCTGCCGCTTCGCGGACATTGTGTTGCCGGCCTGCACGCCGTTCGAGCGCAATGACATCGATGCCTACGGCACCTTCTCCAACCGGGGCGTGATCGCCATGCACAAGCTGGTCGATCCGCTGTTTCACTCGCGTTCGGATTTCGACATCTGGACCGACTTCTGCAAGCGCATGCAGCGCGATGTGGAATACACCCGCAACATGAATGAGATGCAGTGGGTCGAATTCCTCTACGAGGAGTGCCGCAAGGAGAACGCCGGCAAGGGCTTCGCCATGCCGCCCTTCGCGCAGTTCTGGGAACAGGGATACGTGCTGTTCCCGGAGGGCAAGCCGTGGGTGCGGCATGCCGATTTCCGCGAGGATCCGGAAGTCAACGCCCTGGGCACGCCGTCCGGGTTCATCGAAATCTACAGCCGCAAGCTCGCCAGCTTCGGCTACCGCGACTGCAAGGGGCATCCGCTCTGGATGGAAAAGGCCGAGCGTTCGCACAGCGGTCCGCGTTCGGACAAGTACCCGCTCTGGATGCAGTCTTCGCATCCCAACGAGCGCCTGCATTCGCAGACGTGCGAATCACCGTCGCGGCGGGCGACCTACACCATCCAGGGGCGCGAGCCCGTCTATATCAGCCCCGAGGACGCGCGGCAGCGCGGCATCCGCCAGGGCGACCTGGTGCGGGTCTTCAACGACCGCGGGCAATTGCTGGCGGGCGCCGCCATCTCCAGCGACTTCCCGCCCGGGGTGGTCCGCATTCACGAGGGCGCCTGGTATGGGCCCACCGGACCCGAGATCGGCGCGCTGGATACCTACGGCGATCCCAATACATTGACGCTCGACCTCGGCTCATCCGAGCTGGCGCAGGCGACCAGCGCCAATACCTGCCTGGTGGAAATCGAGCTGTTCAAGGGCGTCGCGCCGGCGGTGACGGCATTCGGCGGTCCGGCCGAAGTCGATATCGACGGCAAGCTCATGGCCAGCCTCTGAGAGCTGGGATAGCCGGGGAGGGCGTGTTGCCCTCCCTCTTTTTCGCGGAGCAGCAATTGAACAGCGAGCACATCGACCCGGAATGGGTGGCGGCGTCCCCTCTGCGGTCGCAGTTGTACGGATGGTTTTCCACCCTATTTGCCCGGGAGCTGGGGCGGGACGCCATGGCGCTTTACCAGGGCGGGGGCGCCGCGGACATCATGGCCGTCCTCGCCGAACTCGGAATGGGGCGCGAGGCGGACGCCGTGGCCGGGGTGTTCCAGGAGTGGGCGCGGCACGCGGATGCCGCGGTAGAGAATGCCGCCGACTTCGCCACCCTGTTCCTGATGGAGGGCCGTGCCTGCCCGCTTCCTTACGCCTCGCACTATCTGGATGGCGGCGGACAGTTGTACGGCAAGCCGGCGCTGTTGATGCGCGC
The DNA here is from genome assembly GCF_002082135.1 of Achromobacter ruhlandii. Lineage (NCBI taxonomy): Bacteria > Pseudomonadati > Pseudomonadota > Betaproteobacteria > Burkholderiales > Alcaligenaceae > Achromobacter > Achromobacter ruhlandii. The sequence goes on along the minus strand of NZ_CP017433.1, from coordinate 3,824,176 downwards.
GATGCTGGCGTCCAATCGGTTGCGGCTCGACGAACCGTTCAAGGAGCCGGAAGACCATCTCGCCGTCATGCTGGCATTGATGTCCCACTGGGCGAAGGCCTGCGATCGGCCCGCCGACCTCGCGGGCCAGGCGCGGGAGCAGGCCGCGTTCATTGAATCCGCCCTGTTGTCCTGGATCGACGCCTGGCTGGCGCGCATGCACGCCATCAAGTCCCTGACGTTCCGCTTCTATCCGGCCGTCGGCGCGCTGCTGGCCGCGTTTCTGCGTCAGGATCGCGACTACCTGCGGTCTTTCGGGGTGGGGCAATAGGAAGGGTCTGAAATAAACCCGTCCCCTATTGATCGGCATCAACTCTCTATATAACTAAAAGCGATAAGTTAATGGCACAACGACATAATTCGCGGAGAAGTCTGTGCCTCACCCCCCACCCGAAGTCCCCCTCCCGGGCAAACGTGGTTTCCTGAAGAACCTGCTCGGCCTGAGCGCCGCCGCCACCATCATCCCCATCCGTGCCGAAGCCGGCACCGGCATCAACCAGCAACCCCCTCGTCGTCCCGGCATCCCCGGCAAGCGCTACGGCATGCTGGTCGACCTGCGCAAATGCATCGGCTGCCAGTCCTGTACGGTCAGCTGTTCGCTCGAAAACCTGCCGCCCGTCGGCCAGTTCCGCACCACCGTCCTGCAATACGAAGTGCGGCCCGACAATGGCGGCCCCTGCGCCATGGTGATGCTGCCGCGCCTGTGCAACCACTGCGACAACCCGCCCTGTGTGCCGGTGTGTCCGGTGCAGGCCACGTTCCAGCGCGAGGACGGCATCGTGCTGGTCGACAACCAGCGCTGCGTCGGCTGCGGCTATTGCGTGCAGGCCTGTCCGTACGACGCCCGCTTCATCAACCACGACACCCAGACCGCCGACAAGTGCACCTTCTGCGAGCACCGGCTCGAAGCCGGCCTGCTGCCGGCCTGCGTCGAAAGCTGCGTGGGCGGCGCCCGTGTCATCGGCGACCTGAACGATCCGGACAGCGCCATTTCGCGGCTGATGGCCGAGCATCGCGCCGACATCAAGGTGCTCAAGCCGGAGATGAAGACCGACCCGCACGTCTATTACATCGGCCTGCCCGATGCCTTCGTGCACCACATTGACGGCCAGGCCGGCGTGCGCCTGGCCGGCGGCCATTGAGAAGGGGACGCGCATGCAGATCACCGAATTGCTGACGCCCGTTTATGACGCCGCCTGGCTGCCGTGGGCCGTGCAGTATTTCTTTCTTATCGGCATCGCCGCCACTGCCGCGTTGACGGCGGCCGGCGCCGCGTTTGGCGAGGCCGGCTCGCCGGCCCGCCGGTTGCTGCCGGCGGCCGTGACCGTGCTGCTGGTGTGCGCCATCGCCGCGCCCGTGTCGCTGCTGGCCGACCTGCACCAGCCGGGCCGCTTCTGGCATTTCTATACCCGGCTGACCCCGTGGTCGTGGATGTGGCTGGGGGCGCTGCTGCTGCCGGTCTTCACCGGGCTGGCGGTGCTGTTCTGCGCCGCCTGGTGGTGGGGGCGCATGGTCTGGGTGCGGCTGCTGGGCATCGCGCTGGCGCTGTCGGCGGTGTCGATCCTGGTCTACACCGGCGCCGAGGTGATGGTGCTGCGGGCGCGGCCGCTGTGGCACACGCCGTTCCTGCCGCTGAACTTCGCGCTGACCGCCTGGCTGGGCGCGTTGGGGGCGATGTTCCTGGTGGCGCGCTGGCTGCCGGGCGGCCTGAAGGCGCTGCCGGTCGACCTGTTGCGCCGCCTGAGCGTGACGGCGGTGGTGATGATGGCCATTGGCGCGGGCGCGTGGATCCTGCTGGGATTGCTGGGCGCGGACCCGTCGTTCGAGGCCGCGTTGCGCCTGTTCGGCGAGTTCCCGGTATGGCGCGCCAGCCTGGCCGGCGCCGTGGCCACCGCGTTCTGCATGATCGCGCTGTTGCAGCGCGCGCCGCGCACCCTGGCGGCGCCGCTGCCGTCGGCCGCGCTGGCGCTGACCATGCTGGCCGCCGCCTGGATCTTCCGCTGGGTCGTGTTCATGAGCGTGCAGGGGGTGCCCAAGTACGGCGCCGGCCTGTACCTGTACGACATGCCCTGGGGCAGCGACGGCCTGCTCGGCATGATCGGCGTGATGGGCCTCTGCGCCGCGCTGGTGGCCGCCGTGACCTATGCGCTGGAACGGTTCCCGGCCCGCACCCGCGGCCTGGCGGCCTGAGCCGCCGGCCCCGACAAGAATTCGCATCGAGATGACCATGGACAAGCAACACCGAGACGACACGCCCGACGCCCACGCCGACGGACCCGATCAACCCGACAACGCCGCGCGCCGCAAGCTGATCGCGCGCGGCGGCGTGGTCGCCGGCGGCCTGGCCGCGTTCGCGGCCGGCTACGGCGAGACCGTCGGCAAGGCCGTCAAGGGCCTGGCGCAAGGCACCGCCGGCGCGCCCACCGCGCACGCCGTGCGCGGCAATTCGCTGACGCCGGAATTCCGCATCGATCCGGTCACGGGCCTGCTGTCGGCCCAGCCGGGCCAGACCGTCAGCCCCTCCAGTTGCCTGGGCTGCTGGACGCAATGCGGGGTGCGGCTGCGCGTCGATACCAAGGCCAACCGCATCCTGCGGGTGGCCGGCAACCCGTATCATCCGCTGGCCACGACCCGGCCGGCCGCGATGGAAACCCCGGTGCGCGAAACCTACGCGCAACTGGGCGGCGACAACGGCCTGGAAGGGCGCGCCACGTCCTGTGCGCGCGGCTCGGCCATGCTGGAGCAGTTGCATAGTCCGTACCGTGTGCTGCAACCGCTCAAGCGCGTCGGCGGCCGCGGCGAGGGCAAGTGGCAGACGATTTCCTTCGAGCAGTTGGTGCAGGAGGTGTGCGAGGGCGGCGACCTGTTCGGCGAGGGCCACGTCGATGGCCTGCGCGCGATCTTCGACCGCGACACGCCGCTGGATCCGGCCAACCCGGAGTACGGCGCCAAGGTCAACCAGTTCCTGTTCACCGATGCGTCCAACGAAGGCCGCACGCCGCTCATCCAGCGCTTTGCCGGGCAGTCGTTCGGCACCGTCAACTTCAGCAACCACGGTTCCTATTGCGGGCAGAGCTTCCGCGTCGGCGCGGGCGCGGCGCTGGGCGACCTGAAGGGCATGCCGCACGGCAAGCCGGATTGGGACAACGCCCGCTTCGGCCTGTTCATCGGCGCGGCGCCGGCGCAGGCCGGCAACCCGTTCCAGCGCCAGGCGCGCCAGCTGGCCGAGGCCCGCACCCGGCCCGAGGAGGCGGGCTTCACCTATGTGGTGGTGTCGCCGATGCTGCCCGCGTCCTCCAGCCTGTCGGCGGGATCGGGCAATGAATGGGTGCCGGTCAATCCGGCCAGCGACCTGGCGCTGGCGATGGGCCTGATCCGCTGGATCCTCGACAACGAGCGCTTCGATGCGCGCGCGCTGGCGCAGCCCGGTCCGGCGGCCATGAAGGCGGCGGGCGAGGCGGCGTGGACCAACGCCACGCACCTGGTGATCGCCGAGCCAGGGCATGCGCGCCAGGGCAGTTTCCTGCGCGGCGCCGACCTGGGTTGGGCCAGGCCGGCCGATGCCGGTGAAAAGTGGGAGGACGTGTACGTGGTGCGCCTGGAGGACGGCACGCTGGCGCCGCATACCGGCGCCACGCCGGCCACGCTGTTCGTGGACGAGGCGGTGGCGGCGCCGGGCCTGGCGGGCGCGCCGGCCGCGCTGCGCGTGTGCAGCGCGCTGTCGCTGCTGCGCCAGGAGGCGCAGCGCAAGTCGCTGGACGAATACGCCGCGCTGTGCGGCGTGCCGGCGGCCAAGATCGCCGAACTGGCCGAGCGCTTCACCAGCCACGGCAAGCGCGCGGTGGCGGACGCGCACGGCGGCACCATGAGCGGGGCGGGCTTCTACACCGCCTACGCCATCGCCATGCTCAACACGCTGGTGGGCAACCTCAACGTCGAGGGCGGCCTGGTGCTGGACGCCGGCCCGTTCCCGCCCTATGGCGCGGGGCCGCGCTACAACATCGCGGGCTTCGCCAACCGCGCCACGCCCAAGGGCGTGGCCCTGTCGCGCAACCGCTTTCCGTATGAGAAGTCGAGCGAGTTCAAGCGCAAGCAGGCCGCCGGCCAGCCGGTCTATCCGGCCGCCGCGCCCTGGTATCCGGCCACCGGCGGCCTCAGTTCCGAGATGCTGGCGTCGGCGCTGGCGGGCTATCCGTACCGCGCCAAGGTCTGGTTCAACCACATGAGCAACCCGGTCTACGGCATTGCCGGGTTCAGGAACGTGCTGCTGGACAAGCTGAAGGACCCGAAGATCCTGCCGCTGGCGGTGTCGATCAATCCGTTCATCAACGAGACCAACGCGCTGGCCGACTACATCGTGCCCGATACCGTCACCTACGAAAGCTGGGGCGTGTCGGCGCCGTGGGCCGACGTGGTGGCCAAGGCGTCGACGGTGCGCTGGCCGGCGGTCGAACCCCGCGTGGCGCGCAGCGCCGACGGCGCGCCGGTGTGCCTGGAGTCGTTCCTGATCGCCTGCGCCAAGCGCATCGGCATGCCGGGCTTCGGCGCCAACGCCATCGCCGATGCGGACGGCAACCGCTATCCGCTGGACACGGCCGAGGACTTCTTCCTGCGTGGCATCGCCAACATCGCCTTCGGCGCCGGGCGGCCGGTGCCCGAGGCCAGCGACGACGATCTTGAACTGACCGGCGTGGCGCGCTATCGCGACGCGCTGCAGGGCAAGCTCAAGCCCGAGGAGTGGCGCCGCGTGGCGATGGTGATGAGCCGGGGCGGGCGTTTCGACCGCGTGCGCGACGCCTGGAGCGACGCCGGCCAGACCCGCCAGGCCTGGGCCAAGCCCTTGCAGATATGGAGCGAGGAACTGGCGGGCTTTCGCCATGCCATGACCGGCGAGCGCTACAGCGGCTGCCCCACCTGGTATCCGGCGCGGCTGGCGGACGGGCGCGACGTGCGCCAGCAGTATCCACGCGCCGACTGGCCGTTCCTGTTGAGTTCGTTCAAGTCCAACCTGATGAGTTCGATGTCGATCGGCGTGGACCGGCTGCGCCAGGTGCATCCGCACAATCCGGTGTCGATCAACCGGCAGGACGGCGAGCGGCTGGGCCTGCGCAATGGCGATCCGGTGCGCATCGTCACGCCGGGCGGGTCGGTGACCGGTCTGGCGCTGCTGCGCGACGGCATCCAGCCGGGCGCGGTCGGCGTCGAGCACGGCTATGGCCACACCGAACTGGGCGCGCGCGCCCACCTGGTCGATGGCAAACCGATGCCGCACGATCCGGCGCTGGCGGCCGGCGTGAACCTGAACGACCTGGGCTTCGGCGATGCGACGCGCGGCGAGCACGTCAACGTCTGGATCGACTGGGTCTCGGGCGCGGCGGTGCGGCAGGGGTTGCCGGCGCGCATCGAGCGGGCCTAGGGCCGGGCTGGCAAGGCCCGCCGGGGCGGGTGGCGCGCCGCCGCCCCGGGGCTTGTCCTGGCGTCAGCCAATCGCGCCGTAGATCCGGCGCGCCTGCGCCGCGTCCGCCAACGGCCGTCCCAGCGCGCGCGCGCCCTCGACGGCCTGGCGCACCAGGTCGGCATTGCCGGCGGCGATGCTTCCGTCCCGCAGCTTCAGATTGTTCTCGAACCCCACCCGCATGTGGCCACCGAAGGCCGCCGCCGTTGTCACGCAGGCGTTCTCCTGCGCCCCGAACGCGCACACCGCCCAGGGCAGCGAATGATCGTAGGCCGCCAGGAACGGCAGCAGGTCATAGGCCGACGAGGTCTGCCCCACGCTGTAGCGTCCCAGCACGAACAGCACCGACCACGCGCCCGGCGGCACCAGCCCGCGCGCGCGCAGCGACAGCCAGCGCCGCACGTCGCCCTCGTCGTACAGGATGATCTGCGTCATGATGCGGCGCTCGGCGACCCAGGCCAGGAACGCCGCCAGCTCGTCTTCCGGAATCTCCGGCACCGCGATCTCGCGCAGGCCGATCGACACCGCTTCGGGCTGCAGCGCGCGCACCAGCGCCATCTGCTCGGCGGCCTTGTACACGCCGGCCGCTTCGCTCGTCACCTGCACCAGCAGCTCGTCGCCCACCGCGCGCCGCACCGCCGCCAGCGCGTCGCGGTAGGCCTGCGCGTCCAGCAGATGGCTGCCGTCCGGCTTGCGCACGTGCATGTGCATCATCGCCGCGCCCGCGTCCAGGCAGGCGCGGGCTTCCAGCGCCAGGGCCTCGGCCGTCAGCGGTACGGCGGGGTGGTCGGCGGCTTTCTTGTAGGCGCCGTTGGGCGCCACCGTCACGATGACGGGTGACTCGGCCAGGGCAGGGCGGGGGATGTCCACGGCGTTCATGGCTGGATCTCCGGCAGTTCCGGCGCGATCAGGTCCAGGCCCGCGCGCAACAGGCGGTCATAGCGCGCGCGTTCGGCGGCGATGGTGTCCGGTGTCCAGGCATAGAAGCCTTCGCCCGCCTTCATGCCATGGCGACCATCGGCGGCGCGCTCGGTCAGGCAGCGCGCCGGATGGTCGTCGTTGCAGAACGTCGGGTACATGGTCGCGCCGGCCGCCGCGTGCACGTCGATGCCGGCGTGGTCGCGCTGCATCACCGGCCCGGCCGCCAGGAAGCGGAAGCCGAAGCCGAAGCGCACCGCCGCGTCCACGTCCTCGGGCGAGGCGATGCCGCGGTCGATCAGGTTGAAGGCCTCGCGCGACAGCGCGTGCTGCAGGCGGTTGGCCAGGAAACCCGGCAGGTCCTGGCGCACCTTCACCGGCACGCTGCCGCAGCGGCGCATGAAGGCGATCAGCGCGTCGGCGCCGGCCTCGTCGCTGGTCTCGGCCATCACCACCTCGACCAGTGGCACCAGGTGCGCCGGCATGAAGAAGTGCAGGCCCAGCATGCGCTCGCGCGTGGCCAGGCCCTGGCCGATGGCGCTGATCGGGAAGCTGGAGCTGTTGCTCGCCAGGATGGCGTCGGGCCGGGCGCGTTGCACCAGCTCGGCGAACAGCGCCTGCTTGATGTCCAGCCGCTCCGGCACGCACTCGATCACCAGGTCGACGCTGGCCCAGTCCACCTGGTCCAGGCTGGCCGCCGTGGCCAGTTGCGCCACCTGGGCCTCGCGGCCGATGGTCTTGAGATTGTCGGCCACGCGCGCCGGCAGGGCGGCCGCGCGCGCCGCGTCCGGCTCGATCACCGTGGTGCGGCAGGCGGCGCGCGTCAGCACCACCGCCACGTCGGCGCCCATGGTGCCGCCGCCCACCACCACCGCATGCGCCGCGCCCGGATTGGGCAGGGCTTTCGCGTCCGTCTGCATGGTTTGCTCCTTGTTCTGAAACCGCTGTTGCATCTGCGTCTGTATCTAAGTCCGTATCTGCGTCCGTATCTGCGCGTGCGTCCGCGCTCGTGCCCGCGCTTGTGTCCTTATTCGGCGCCGAGTGTAGAGAAGCTTGTTTGATTGATGAATCAGATTTTTTGGATAGAATGATCGACAAATCGGATCAATGAGCCAGGCGCTGGACGGCATGCAGATCAATCTCTCGATGCGCGACATCGACACCACCCTGGTGCTGGGCCGCACCCTCAACTTCCGCCAGGCGGCGGCGCAACTGCACCTGTCGCAATCGGCGCTGTCCACGCAGATCCAGCGCATCGAGGACGCGCTGGGCGTGCGGCTGTTCGACCGCACCACGCGCACCGTGCGGCTGACGGCGGCGGGCGAGGTCTTCATGCAGCAGGCCGCCGCGCTGCAGGTGGCCTTTCGCGACGCCATCGCCGCGGTCAGCGGCATCGCCAGCGCCGAGCATGGCCAGGTGTCGGTGGCTGCGCTGCCGTCGCTGGCCGCGCGCCTCTTGCCGCGGGTGTTGATGGCCTACCGCCAGGCGCATCCGCAGGTGGCGCTGAAGGTGCGCGACACGCTGTCGGGCCCGGCCTTCGACCTGGTGCGCGCCGGCGACGTGGACTTCGCGCTGACCGCCGCCGACCCGCAGCACGCCGACCTGCATTACCAGCCCTTGATGTCGGACAGTTTCCTGCTGCTGATCCCCGAGGGACACCCGCTGGCGCGCGCCCGGGGGCCGCTGCGCTGGGCCGACACGGCCAGCGCGGCGCACGTGTCGATGGTGCACCCGAGCAGCGTGCGCCAGTACACCGAATGGGCCTTCCTGCAGAACCGCATCCGCTTCACGCCAGCCTTCGAGGCCGAACACCTGACCACCATCGTGGCCATGGTGGAGTGCGGCTTCGGGGTGGCGGCGCTGCCCGAGATCGCGGCGGGCGCGGTGGCGCAGAACGGCATCGTGCAGCGACCGCTGATCGGCCCGGTGGCCGAACGCTCGATCGGGCTGGTGACGGCGCGTAACCGCAGCCTGCCGCCGGCGGCCGCGGCGCTGGTGGCGATGCTGCGCCAGTATCTGGCCGAAGCGGCCCGCTGAGGCCGTGACCTTGGCAAGGCAAGGCGGCCGCCAGGTCATGCCCCGTCGTGGCGTTCGACGCGTCATGCGCGTGCGCCGCGTTCGGTCCGCGCGGGGGGGCGGCCCGTCCGCTGCCAGGTTCCGCGTGGTGCCCGTTCAGGCGCCGCGGCGCGCCTGTTCCGACGCCAGGTAGGCGTCGCGCGAGGGCAGCAGGTGCTCGCGGCACAGCGCCATCAGCGCCGCCCGGTCGCCGTCGCGCAGGGCGTGGATCATGGCCCAGTGTTCCTGGCGGGCGCGTTCGCGGTAATTGGCGGCGGCCAGCGAGCCGAAGCGGATCGGGTGGGTGCGGCGCGCGTATTCCTCGATGGCCTGGCCCAGCACCGCGTTGTCGAGCAGGCTGAACAACTCGCGGTGAAAGCGCTGGTTGCTGCGGAACACGCGGCGCGCGTCGCCATCGGCCACCGCGGCGTCGTGCTCGCGCTGCACCGCCGTCAACGCCGCCAGCCGCGCGGGCGGCACCGGCAGCGGCATCAGGCTGGCGGCGTGCACCTCCAGCACCTCACGCAGCGCGTACAGCTCCATCACCTCGCGCGCCGAGAAAGCCCGCACCACCGCGCCGACGTTGCGCTTGCGCTCGACCACCCCCAGCAGCTCCAGCTCCACCAGCACCTGGCGCACCGCGTGGCGCTTCATGTCGAAGCGCGCCATCAGCTCGTCCTCGGTCAACCGCTCGCGCGGATGCAGCCGGCCGAAGACGATGTCTTCCTCCAGCGCGGCAACCGCCGCCGCCAGGGCGTCGGGCGCTTGGGGTTCGAGGGCGGCGGGGCTGATGGCGTTCATGGGCGAGGGGAAAAGCGTTATTGCTTGGGCACGGTGTCGCGGGTGGCGCCGGCGCGCAGGAAGTCGAAGTCCACGCCCTGGTCGGCCTGTGTCACCGTCTGCAGGAACAGCTTGCGGTAGCCGCGCTCGGCCGCCGGACGCTCGACCGGGCCGGCCGCCATGCGGCGCGCCAGCTCGGCATCCTCGACCAGCAGGGCGATTTCGCGCCGCGCCACCGACAGGCGGATCCGGTCGCCATTTTGCACGTAGGCGAGCGGTCCGCCAATGGCGGCCTCGGGGGTGACGTGCAGCACGATGGTGCCGGCCGCCGTGCCGCTCATGCGGCCGTCGGAAATCCGCACCATGTCCTTGACGCCGGCGCGCGCCAGCTTCTTGGGGATCGGCATGTAGCCGGCCTCGGGCATGCCGGGCGCGCCAGTGGGACCGATGCGCTTGAGCACCAGCACGTCGTCGGCGGTCACGTCCAGGGCCTCGTCGTCGATGCGGCGGGCCATGTCCTCGGCGTCCTCGAACACCACGGCGCGGCCTTCATGCTCCATCAGCTCGGGATTGGCGGCCGACTGCTTGATGATGGCGCCGCCGGGCGCCAGGTTGCCGCGCAGCACGGCCAGGCCGCCCACCGGATAGATCGGCGCGGCGACGCTGCGGATCACGTCCTGCTTGAACGGGGCGGGGGCGTCGTCCAGTTCCTCGCCCAGGGTGCGGCCCGACACCGTCAGCGCGTCCAGGTGCAGCAGCGGGCGCAGTTCGCGCAGCAGCGCCAGCATGCCGCCAGCGTGGTGGAAGTCTTCCATGTAGTGCTGGCCGGAGGGCTTGAGGTCCACCAGCACGGGCGTCTCACGGCTCATGCGGTCGAGCCCGGCCAGGTCAATATTGATGCCCAGGCGGCCGGCGATGGCGGTCAGGTGCACGATGCCGTTGGTCGAGCCGCCGATGGCCAGCAGCACGCGCAGCGCGTTCTCGATGGACTTGCCGGTGATGATGCGGTCGGGCGTCAGGCGCGCGGCCGCCATGGCGACGGCGGTGGCGCCAGTGCGCTCGGCCACGCGCACGCGGTCCGCAGTGACGGCGGGGGCGGACGCGCCGCCGGACACCATCATGCCCATGGCTTCGGTCAGGCAGGCCATGGTGCTGGCGGTGCCCATCACTGAACAGGTGCCGACGCTGGCCACCAGCTGGTTGTTGACGTCGGCGATCTCGGGCGCGTCGATTTCCTCGGCGCGGTAGCGGCCCCAGTAGCGGCGGCAATCGGTGCAGGCGCCGACCCGTTCGCCGCGATGCGAGCCGGTCAGCATCGAGCCGGTCACCAGCTGGATCGCGGGCACGCCGGCGGACGAAGCGCCCATCAGCTGCGCCGGCACGGTCTTGTCGCAGCCGCCGATCAGCACCACCGCGTCCATCGGCTGGGCGCGGATCATTTCCTCGGTGTCCATCGACATGAGGTTGCGCAGGTACATGCTGGTGGGCTGCGAGAAGCTCTCGTGCACCGAGATGGTGGGGAAGTCCATCGGCAGGCCGCCGGCCAGCATCACGCCGCGCTTGACCGCCTCGATCAGCTGCGGGGCGTTGCCGTGGCACGGGTTGTAGCTGCTGCCGGTGTTGACGATGCCGATGATGGGACGCGCCAGCGCGTCGTCGGACAGGCCGGCACCCTTGATGAAGGCCTTGCGCAGGAACAGCGAAAAGCCGGTGTCGCCGTAGTTGGTCAGCCCGCGCGCCACGCCGGTGCTGCGCGCGCCATCGCTGTCGAAGGGGCCCTTGGCGGGCTTGCCGCCCTTGGTCTCGTCCGTCATTTTTGTTCCCGATAATATTATTGATAATCCAGGGCTGTGATCATATCCACCCTTGGAAATACCCGGCAAGCGATTTCCGTCGAAAGTTTTATTGATCTAGAAAAAAGATCAGTCGATAGAAAAATTCTGATTCATCAATCAAGATTGGCCTCCTACACTGGCGCGGTTGACGAGCCGGGCGTCCGTTCCATTCCTATACCCATCCCGGCAGGAGACCTACATGTCAGACCTGCGTCTGCGGCCCCGCCGCGCCTTGCTGCTTTCCCTGTTGGCCTTGTGTACCGGCGCCGCGGCGCCCGCCGTGGCCGCCGACGCCTATCCCGACAAGCCCATCCGCCTGATCGTGCCGTACCCGCCCGGGGGCGCCACCGACGTGATCGGCCGCGTGCTGGCGCAGGAGCTGACCGGCGCGCTGGGCCAGTCGGTGATCGTCGAGAACCGCGCCGGCGCCGCCGGCAACATCGGCGCCGACCAGGTCGCCAAGGCCCAGCCCGACGGCTACACGCTGCTGATGGGCGCGCTCACCAGCCATTCGATCAACGCGGCGCTGTACCGCGGCCGCGTCACCTACGACGTGGAAAAGAGCTTCGCGCCGGTGTCCATCGTCGGCACCGTGCCGCTGGTGTTCGTGGTCAACCCGTCGGTGCAGGCCAATGACCTGAAGCAACTGATCGCGCTGGCCAAGTCGCGCCCGGGCTACGTCACCATGGCCTCGGCCGGCAACGGCTCGCCGCAGCACCTGGCCGGCGAAATGTTCAAGCGCACGGCCGGCGTGGACATCCTGCACGTGCCCTACAAGGGCAGCGGCCCGGCCATGACCGACCTGATGGGCGGGCAGGTGCTCAGCATGATCGAGACCGTGCCGGCCTCGCAGGCCAGCATCAAGGCCGGCAAGCTGCGCGCGCTGGCGGTGACGTCGGCGCAACGCGTCGAGGCGCTGCCGGAGGTGCCGACCGCGGCCGAGGCCGGCCTGCCCGGTTTCGAGGTCAGCTCCATGTTCGGCATCGTGGCGCCGGCCGGCACGCCGGCGCCGGTGATCGAGCGCCTGAACGGCGAGCTCAAGAAGATCCTGGCCAAGCCGGCGGTGAAGGCCTCGCTGCTTAACCAGGGCGCCATCGCCGAGTGGACCAGCCCGGCCGATGCCGGCGCCCGCGTGTCGGCCGAGCTGGCGCGCTGGACCAAGGTGATCGACGAGGCCGGGGTTAAGCCCGAGTAAGCCTTGCGGGCGAGGGGCGCCGAGGACGGCGCGCCCCGCCCTGGTGCTTCATTTGCGCCACACCAGGGAAATGGTCACAAATTTTCGACGTTATTGTTTGCATGGCAGATACCGGCAGGCGCAATGCGCGTGAAGTCATCGTTCTCCCCGCGAATCATCCATAGCGCGGGGCTGGGGGCGCGCGCCACGGTTGCCGAACGAGATGAAATAATCCGCAATACAGCCCAAACGCTGTTCACGCGGGTGGTTGACCCCGAACTGCCTAAGCCGTAATGTTTCCGGCAGGCCTTCCTAGGACGGCGGGGGATACCAATGACTCAGACTCAGGACGACAAATCGATCCTGTACCTGCATTTCGGTACGTCGAGCCCCTATTGGAGGCTGCCGGCGGATAGCGACGCGATCGAGCTGTCCGCCGTCAAGGGCGCCACCAATATCGCGATGGCGCTCAAGCCCGAGCAGGCGCAGGCCATCCGCGCCCTGACTGGCATCACCGCCAGCCTGCGCATCGACATCGTCCTGTACGGCGACCCGATACAGCTGCGGCTGGTCGGCCGCAAGATCAATCCCAACGAATGGGCCGGCACGGCCTCGGCGCATACCGACACCGATTCGGTGGCGCGCGACCTGGTCGAGGGCCTGTCGTTCGCCGAGACCGTGGTGTCCGAAGCCAATTCGGTCATCGTCATCGTCGACCAGCACGGGCGCGTGCAGCGCTTCAACAAGGTCAGCGAGGAATACACGGGCAAGCGCGAGCAGGACATCGTCGGCCGCAGCGTGTTCGACATGTTCATGACGCGCGAAGAGGCCGCCGCCTCGCGCCGCAACATCGCCGAGTTCTATAAGCGCGGGCAGTCGTACGAGGTCGAGCGTCTGATCAACACGGTCAAGGGGCCGCGCCTGTTCCTGTTCCGCAACAAGTTCGTCACCAGCGGCAGCGGCGAAAAGCGCGTCTACCTGATCTGCTCGGGCACCGACATCACCGAGGAACGCCAGGCGCAGGAACGCCTGCGGGTGCTGGCCAACACCGACGTGCTGACCAACCTGCCCAACCGCCACGCCATCACCACGCGCCTGAAGGCGGCGCTGGCCGAAGGCGAGGGCGCCCGCGGCGGCGTGCTGTTCCTGGACCTGGACAACTTCAAGCGCATCAACGACCACTATGGCCATGGCTTTGGCGACCGCCTGCTCAAGTCGGTGGCGATCGCCATTTCCAGCTGCCTGGCGCCCGGCCAGACGCTGGCGCGCCTGGGGGGCGACGAATTCCTGGTGTTGCAGGAACACGCTGAAGCCTGGCAGCTGGAGGCCACCGCGGGCCGCATCATCGACCGCCTGCGCGAGCCGTTCCGCCAGGAACTGATCGAGGTCTACACCAGCTGTTCCATCGGCATCGCCATGTACCCCGAACACGGCGACGACCTGGACAGCGTCGTGCGCAGCGCCGACATCGCCATGTACGTGGCCAAGGAGGCCGGGCGCCATACCTATCGCGTGTTCCAGCCCGAGATGGACCGCCGCAACGCCGACTACGTGTGGCTGGACACCAACCTGCGCAAGGCGCTGGCCGAGGGCCACCTGATGCTGTACTACCAGCCCAAGCTGGCCGGCCGCGGCGGCGAGGTCGACGGGGTCGAGGCGCTGCTGCGCTGGCGTTCGCCCGAACGCGGCATGATCTGCCCCAGCGTGTTCATTCCCTACGCCGAGGAATCCGGCCTGATCTCGCAACTGGGCGTGTGGGTGATGCGCGAGGCCGCGCGCCAGGCCGCGGCCTGGAAGCGCGAGGGCCTGAACCTGCGGGTGGCGGTGAACGTGTCGGCGCGCCAGCTGGACGACAAGGGCGTGGTCAGCGAATTCATGCGGGCGGTCAACGACGCCGGCCTGGATCCGTGCCTGCTGGACATCGAACTCACCGAAAGCTGCCTGATCGAGGACGAGGTCGCCGCGATCGAGCTGATGAAGCAGTTCCGCCAACTGGGCGCGCGGGTCCACCTGGACGACTTCGGCACCGGTTATTCGTCGCTGTCGCAACTGGCCCGCATTCCACTGGATGCGATCAAGCTGGACGCCAGCTTCGTGCGCGGCGTCAACGAGAACCCCGTGTCGCAGGCCCTGGCGCGGGCCATCGTGGCGGTGGCCCGCACGCTCGAACTCAAGGTGATCGCCGAAGGCGTCGAGACCCAGGAAGAAACCGCCTTCCTGGACACGCTGGGGGTGGACGCCAAGCAGGGCTATCTGTATGCCAAGCCCATGCCCGCGGCGGAATTGAGCACCTGGCTGGCGCAGCGGCGCCGGCTGCATCTGATTGCCTGAGGCGGCCGGCGCGCACCGGCCTCAATGCATGGTGGCGTCCATCAGCCCGTCGGGACCGGCGGGCGAACGGCGGTTCTGCGCCATCACCAGCCGTTCCATGTAGGCGCGGTCCTTCGGGTCGATGTTGAAGGCGGCCTCGACCCAGTCCTCGGTGATGTCCATCAGTTCGGAGCGGGTCAGTTGCAGCACGCGCTGGCGCGCCCGCAGCATGGCGCGCATGCCGTTGAGCTTGGGCCGCATCACGTCGATGAAGGTGCGGGTGGCCTTGTAGGCGTCGCCCGGCTCGAACAGCACGTCCACCAGGCCGCGCGCCTGGAACCATTCGGCGGTGTGCGATTCGCCCGTGCCGATCAGTTCCTCGGCCAGCTTCATGCCCGAGCGCCGCGCCACCAGCGAATAGCCGCCCATGCCCGGGAACAGGTTGAAGGCCATTTCGGGGAAGCCCATGCGGGCGTTGTTCTGCGCCAGCACGAAGTGGTGCGCCAGCGCCGCCTCGAAGCCGCCGCCCAGCGCCGTGCCCTCGATCATGGCCAGCGACACCGCGCCGGTATCGAAACCCCGGGTGGCCGCGTGCACGCAGTCGACGCAGGCGCGGGCGTAGGCGCGCAGCGCCTCGCGGCGACCGGTGCGGATGGCCTCGGCGAAGAAGTTGAGGTCGCCGCCGACGTTGTAGATCTGCGGCACCAGCGAGCCCGTGACCCAGAAGTCGATGGGCAGGCCGGAGTCCTTGGCGGCGCGCGCCAGGGTCATGATTTCGTCGATCAGTTCATGGTTAAAGCAGGGGCGCGGCTGGGCGCGCAGCATCATCCACATGACACGTCGTCCTTCCTCATAGAACGCGGAGACTTGCTTCAGGTTGCCTGCGGCGGTAAAGGGATGGCAGTCCGGATGAATGAGTTGATTCATTTGCTTTCGTCCAATCGATCAAGGTGAGTCGGAGTACTGCCGGGCCAGCCTAATACAGCGACAGCCCTGTCCCTCTCATGCAAAGCTCGTCCGACTGGCCAGACTTGTCCGTAGTGCAAACATCGGAGTGATTGTTTGGAAAACATGACGCCGGCGGAGGGCGCGTCGTGCCGTTGGATGAGGCCGGCCTCGTCGACTTGGACGATGAACCTCGCAGATTCGCGAGGATTCGGACCGTCCCGATCGGGATGACGGCGTCATGCAAATGGCGGGGGCCAGGGGCGGGCAGGGCGCGCGCAGGGGCGCGGCGCAACGGGCGCGTTGTCGCCCCGCAACACAAGCACGGGTGTGGAGGTAAATGAGAAGAATCTCATATACAAATGAGATTCATTGTCGATATGATCGCGGCTCGATAAAACTTACAGATAGCTTGCGATGCCTGTTTTTCCTGTTCCGCGTACCCTGACCGTGGCGATTGCGCTGGCCGCGATCGTGCCCCTTGCGTCCGTCCACGCCGAACCCGCGCACCTTTCCCCGATCAGCGTGGAAGGCGTCAGCGTTGACGATCCGCGGGTGCCCGAGGTCACCACCGCCACCCGCACCCAGACCCCCGCGCGCTATGTGCCGCAGGCCATCGACACGGTCAAGGTCGAGAGCCTGCAGAACTATGGCATCAGCACGCTGGGCGAGGCGCTGTCCGGCATTCCCAACGTCAGCAATGCGTCGGACACCCGTTTCGATTCGCTGCGCATCCGCGGCTTCGACGCCAGCAACGACTTCTACCTGGACGGCATCCGCGACGACAGCCAGTACGTGCGCGACCTGCACAACATCGAGCGGATCGAGGTGCTCAAGGGACCCGCCGCGGTGCTGTACGGCCGCGGCAGCCAGGGCGGCATCGTCAACCGTGTCAGCAAGGCGCCGCAGCCGGGCCGCGAATCCACGCTCGAAGCCCAGGCCGGCAGTTGGGACCTGCGCAGCTTCTACGGCGACCTGAGCGCCGACCCCGGCGAGCACGTCAGCGTCCGCCTGAACATCGGCCAGGAAGACAGCAACAGCTTCCGTCACAAGATCGGCGGCACCCGTCAACTGGTGGCGCCGTCGCTGAACTGGCGCATCACGCCCGACCTGGACTGGCTGGTGCAGTACGAATACAGCCGCTACGACCGCACCCCGGACCGCGGCATCCCCAGCGTCAACGGCCGGCCCGCCGACGTCGGCCGCTCGACCGTCTACGGCGACCCGGACCGCGACTACATCGACGACCGCGCGCAATCATTCCGCTCGCGCCTGGCCTACGCGCTGGCGCCGGGCTGGCAGTTGCGCTACACCCTGGGCGTGTTCGCGCTGGACAGCAAGTTCGACAACACCTACCTGACCGGCTACAGCGCCGCCACCGGCAAGGTCACGCGTACCCGTTGGCAGCAGGACCTGAGCACGCGCAGCATCAACAACAACCTGGAAGCCGAGGGCCTGTTCCATACCGGCGGCGTCGAGCACCGGGTGCTGTTCGGCTTCGAGTTCGCCAACCAGGAGCGTTCGCCCGATCTCTACAACATGCTGGCGCGCGGCGCGGGCGCGCAGGCCATGCCAGCGCTGGACCTTTACGATCCGGACCTGTCGCGGCAGCACGAAGGCGCCATGACGCTCAGCAGTTCGGCCCGGCACAAGACCCGCAGCCAGGGCTATTACGTGCAGGACCAGATCAAGCTGGACGACGCCTGGCAGGTGCTGCTGGGCCTGCGCATGGACCGCTTCAATGTCGAGTCGACCAATCGCATGCTCGACCTCTCGGCCCGCCGCGACAGCCGGGGCGTGAGCCCGCGCGCCGGCGTGGTGTGGACGCCGCTGCGCGACCATTCCGTGTACGCCTCGTACAGCAAGACCTTCTCGCCCGTGGGCGGCAGCCTGATCGGCATCACCCCGAACGCGCGCGGCAACACCAATGACGTCGACCCCGAGCACACGCGCCAATATGAAGTGGGCGTCAAGAGCGACTGGCTCGACGGCCAACTGAGCACCACGCTGGCGCTGTACCAGCTCGAACTCTACAACCGCCGCACCACCGATCCGGTGGATCCGACGCTTGTGCTGCTGACCGGCAAGCAGCGTTCGCGCGGGATCGAGCTGACGGCGGCCGGGCGCCTGACGGGCAACTGGTACCTGCGCGGCGGCATCGGCCTGCAGAACGCCGCCATCGTCCAGGACAACAACGGCCTGGCCGGCAACCGCGTCAGCAATGTGGCGCGGCGCAACGGCAGCGTGTTCCTGACCTACAAGCCGGCCGAAGGCCTGTATGGCGAGACCGGCCTGACCTTTGTCGGCCAGCGCTACGCCGACAACGCCAACACGGCGGTGCTGCCTGGCTATGCCACCTGGGACGCGCTGGTCGGCTACCGCGTCGGCCAGTGGGACTGGCGCCTGGCGGTGCGCAACATTACCGACAAGACCTACTACGCCTCGGCCACCAGCGCCGGCCAGATCCGCGTGGGCGAGCCGCGCACGGTGGTGGCGACGGCGCAGTATCGGTTCTGACGGGTAGCCAGGATCCTGGCAGAAAGAACGGGCGCTTTGGCGCCCGTCTGCTTTTTTCGGAGCGCGCCGGATGTTTGGCGCGCGTCCGTTTAAGATTCGTTTATTGACGAGGCATGGTTCTGCCGCGGCGGTACGGTCTCGCCAAGCTGGAACCGAATAGCGATTGGGCTGGGACAGGAACCATGAAAAGCAGACTCCATGACGAAGCGATGGCGCAGGTGTACGCCGGCGATCGGGATCTTGCGTTGGCGACGCTCAACGAGATTCTCGCGGATGGCAGCCAGGCCGAATTGTTGATCGTGCTGCGCCAGATGACCCAGGCGTTCGGCGGCATGCAGACCGTGGCGGAGCAGGCGCGGCTGAACCCGACCCAGCTCTACCGCACGCTGTCGCCCAAGGGCAATCCGTCGCTGGCCAGCCTGCTGGCGATTCTCAAGGCGATGGGCCTGCGGCTGGCCGTGATGCCGCTGGCCAATGCGGCCGCCCCGGTCCGGATGGGCTGAGGCCGCCGGGCGCGTTTATTGCGGCTCGATCTTCGCGTCGATCGCGCGCTGGGTCCAGATCTGGCGCTGCGACTGGGCAAAGGCCTGGTGTTCGGCCAGCGTGTTGGGCGCGACCTGCATGCCCAGCGTTTCGAACTTGGCGATGCTGTCGGGCTCGCTCAGGATGCGCGTGATCTCGCGGTTCAGGCGCTCGACCACGGGCGCCGGCGTGTCCTTGGGCGCGGCCACGCCCACCCACACCACCAGGTCGAAATTCCGGTAGCCCAGTTCGGCCAGCGTCGGCACGTCGGGGAAGTCCTTCGAGCGCGCCTGGCCGGTGAAGGCGATGCCCTTGAGCTTGCCGCTGTGCATGAACGACGTCACCACCGACAGGTCGGCGAACAGGTAGTCGACGTGGCCGCCCAGCAGGTCGGTGACGGCGGGCGGCTGGCTCTTGTAGGGCACGGCGTTGGCGGCGGCGCCGGCGACGCTGTTGAAGGTGGCCCCGGCGATCTGGCTGGTGGGCGAGCCGTAGGCGTAGTTGAGCGGCTTGGCGCGGGTGGCCTGCACCAGCTGCGACACCGAGCCGTAGGGCGAATCGGCGCGCACCACCAGCATCATCGGGATGGTGGCGATGCGGATGACGTGGATGAAATCGCCGGTGGGATCGTAGGGCAGCTTGCGGAACAGGGCTGGCGTGGCCGAGTGCGTCGAACTGCTGGTCAGGATCAGGGTGTAGCCGTCGGGCGCGGCGCGCGCGGCGGTGGACGAGCCGATGGTGCCGGACGCGCCGGGCTTGTTCTCGATCACGATCGGCACGCCCAGGCGCGGGCCGAGCTTTTCGGTCAGGATGCGGGCGCTGGTGTCGGTGGCGCTGCCGGGCGAGAACGGCACCACGATGGTGATGGGCTTGTCGGGGTAGGCGTCGTTGGCCTGCGCGGCGCCGGTGGCGGCGGCCAGGGCCAGGGCGCAGCTGGCGGCGAACTGGCGCGTGCGGCTGCGTTGCGGGGATCGGGTCATGAAAGTCTCCTGTGTTTTTCTGCGGCCGCGATGGCAGGTGGCGGCCGCGATTTCCGCCATCATGCGGCCGCGCGGCTTATCGCAACAAGGGACTAATTTTCATAGACCTATTCCGTATCCGGATAAGTCCCGCGCTGTGCGCCTCGGTCCGGCGCGGCCTCACTGGCCGGCGGCGACCTCGTCGTAGCGGGTGGGGTCTGGGGCGGCCTCGCGCGCGCGCAGTGTCTTTTCCAGGTCGGCCAGGAACGCGTCCGCCGCCCGCGACAGGCGCGCGTTGTGGCGCTGGATCAGCCACAGCGCGTGGCCGCGCTGGCCGGCGCCGCCGATGGGCGCGGTGACCAGACCCAACTGGCGCGCGAAGGCGCAGACGTAGCCGGGCACCACGGTGATGCCCAGGCCGGCGCGCACCAGATTCAGCACCGAGGTCAGCATGCCGGCCTCGATGCCGGACTGGAATTGCAGGTCGAGTTCGCCGCTGATGCGGTCCACCGCGCGGCGCACGCTGTAGACGTTGCGCAGCGTAATGTGTTCGTGGGCGGCCAGGTCGGCCCAGCGCACCGGCTTGCGGCGCGCCAGCGGATGGCCGGGCGCGAAGGCGGCATGCATGGTGTCGCGGTAGATGACGCGCGCGGCCAGTTCGTCGCCCTCGATGTCGGTGGAGACGATGCCGAAATCGGCGCGGCCGTGGCGCACGTGCTCGATGGTCTCGTCGGTGTTCAGTTCGAACAGGTCCAGCTTCACGCCCGGATGGCGCCGGTGGTAGCGCGCGATCACCCCGCCCAGCAGGCCGACCATCATCATCGGCGAGCAGGCCACGCCGACCACGCCGCGCTCCAGCGAGCGCAGGCCGGACATGCTGCGCTCGGCCGCGCGCACCGTGCCCAGGATCTCCTGGGCATAGGCATAGAAGTCGGCCGCGCCCTCGCACGGCGTGACGCTGCGGGTCGAGCGCTCGAACAAGGGCTGGCCGACCTCGGCTTCAAGTTCGGCGCACAGCTTGCTGACCGCCGATTGCGTGACGAAGGCGGCGCGGGCGGCGGCGGTGAAGCTGCGCAACTCGTAGAGCGCGCAGAACACGCGCAACTGCTTCAGGGTGATGTTCATGATCGGGACGGAAAGGGGGCGGGCGCCCCGGGGGCCGGCGCGCGCAAGCCCGCATCCGCCGCGTCCCGGGGAATCAATCCGGATCGAGCATATCGCGATCCGCGTCCTGGCGTGGCGCCAGGCGGCGGATCGACCCGGGCGTGCGCGAGAAGCGCACCGGGATCGCGGTGGCCGTGAGCGCGCCCTCGGTGGGATGCTCGACCCGCTGGAAAAAACCGGTGGCGGCCAGGTGCGGGTCGTCGAACAGCGCCTCGGGCGGGTTGACGCGCGAGTGCGGAATGTCGGCGTCCGCCAGCAGCGCCAGCCAGTCGTCGGTGCCGCGCAGCGCGACGATGGCCGCCAGGTCGGCGTACAGCGCGTCGAAGTGGCGGGCGCGGGTCCGGGCGCTGGCGTAGCGCGGGTCGGCGGCCAGGTCGGCGCGTTCGGCCAGGGTGAAGAAGCGCTGCCATTGCGCGTCGGTATACGGCAGCAGCGCCAGGAAGCCGTCGCGGGTGCGGTAGGGCCGGCGCTCGGGCGACAGCACGCGGCTGTAGCCCATGCCGCCGCGCGGCGGGTCGAAGGTGCGCCCGCCCAGGTGCTCGATCAGGGTGAAGGACACCAGCGTCTCGAACATCGGCACTTCGATCGCCTGGCCCTGGCCGGATTTCTCGCGCTCGTACAACGCCATCGGGATGGCATAGGCCAGCGTCAGCCCGGCCACCTTGTCGGCCATGATGGTGTTGATGTAGGCCGGCGCGCCGCTGTTGCGGCCCTGCAGGTCGGCCAGGCCGCTCATGGCCTGGATGATGTCGTCGAAGGCCGGCCGGGCGGCGTAGGGGCCGTCCTGGCCGAAGCCCACCGCCGAGCAATAGATCAGGCGCGGGTTGCGCGCGCGCAGGCTGGCGGCGTCCAGGCCGATCCGCGCCAGCGCGCGCGGCCGCACGTTGGAGATGAAGACGTCGGCGCCGTCGACCAGCCGCAGCAGCCGTTGCCGGTCGTCCGGGTCCTTGGCGTTCAGGGTGACGCTGCGCTTGTTGCGGTTCAGGTTCAGGTAGACCGCGCCCATGCCGGGCGAGGCGGCCGGCGCCGAGGCGCGGAACACGTCGCCCTCGGGCGCTTCGACCTTGATGATCTCGGCGCCCATGTCGCCCAGGATCTGGGTGGCGTAGGGGCCCATGCCGACCGAGGTCATGTCGACCACCCGCACGCCGGCCAGCGGGCCGCTGGCCGCCGCCGTCATTGCGCCTCCCGCGCGCGCTTGCGGGCCAGGAACGGCGCCATGTAGCGGCTCGGTTCGTCGGTGGTGAAGGCCGCGCCGAAGGCGTCGACGCTGCGGTCCAGGCCGGCCTCGACCGTGGACGTCTCCCAGTAGCGCAGCAGCGCTTTCTGCGAGCGCACCGCCAGCGGCCCGCTGTGGGCGATGGGCGCGACGGTGCGCTCGACCAGCGCGTCCAGCTCGCCGGCCTCGCACAGGAATTGCAGGAAGCCCCAGCGCAGCGCCTGCTCGGCATCGACCGTGGCGCCGGTCAGCAGCAGCCAGTGGGTGGCGCCCGGGCCGATCAGTGACGGCAGCAGCACGGCGTGGATCACCGATGGAATGCCGACCTGCACTTCGGGCATGCCGAAAACGCCGTCGCGCGAACCCAGGCGGATGTCGCAGGCCGCCGCCAGTTCCATGCCGGCGCCCAGGCAGAAGCCGGGCAGGCGGGCGATGGTCGGCACCGGCACCGCGCGCACCGCTTCGCACAGGTCGCGCAGGCGGGTGATGAAGGCGCGGCCGCCGTCCGGATCCAGCTCGGCCATTTCATAGATGTTGGCGCCGCCGACGAAGGCCTTGTCGCCGCTGCCGCGCAGCACCAGCGCGCGGGCGTCGGCCTGCGCGGCGATCCAGCGCAAGGCGGCGGTCAGGCCCAGCGTAACCGGCGAGGCCAGGATGTTCAGGCTCTTGGCGTCGTCGATCCGCAGCGTGTAGACGCCGCGCGCGTCGCGCTCGATGTGGCTGTGGGGAAAGGCGGGAATCGGGGCGCTCATGGGCTTGCTGTCTCCGTTGGAATCGTGGGCGATGCCGGTCATGCTAGGCCCGGTCGTTGATCACGACAAACAAGTAATTTTCATGGAATGAGTCCGGCCTGGAATAAATCGCCGCGAGCCGGGTTCGCGACGATGGCGGGGCGGGCGCGCTCGGAGTATCTTGCGCTCACCCGGGCGGCGAGCCTATTCCTGACGAGGGGCAACATGGGTGTTCTGGCAAGAATCACGATGATCGGCGGACTGGGACTCTTGACGGCGTGCGCCGCGCCCCCGCCCAAGCTGGCCGCCAACGAAAGCGTGCAGAAGGTGCCGGTGCGGGTGGCGCTGGAGAACGGCGGCACCGCCACGGGCGAAGTCGTGGTGACCGTCTTCACGCCGGCGGGCGAGGGCCGCCATCCGCTGATCGTGATCAACCATGGCCGGGCCGGCGACGCCGCCGGCCGCGCCAAGCTGGGACGGGCGCGCTACGCGGCGGCGTCCAGGTTCTTCACCGATGCCGGCTTCGTGGTCGCACTGCCGGTGCGCCTGGGCTATGGCGTCACCGGCGGGCCGGACCTGGAGAACAGCGGCCCCTGCGGCGAGCGCCGCTTCACCCCGATGTTCGACCGCGCCGCCAGCCAGATCGACCAGGTGCTGCGGGTCATGGCGCAGCGTCCGGACGTGGACCCGGCCAGGGTGGTGGTGCTGGGGCAGTCGGTGGGCGGCGGCTCGACCGTGGCGCTGGCGGCGCAGAACCCTCCGGGGGTGAAGACCGCCATCAACTTCGCCGGCGGCTCGGGCGGCGATCCGGTGCGCTCGCCCGGCAAGCCGTGCGGCCCCGAGCGCCTGCAGGCCACGTACGCGGGCTATGGCCAGGCCACGCGGCTGCCGATGTTGTGGATCTATACCGAGAACGACCTGTACTGGGGGCCGGACTGGCCCAGGCGCTGGGTCGAGGCCTACAACCAGGCCGGCGGCCACGCCACCTTCGTGCCCATGGGGCCCGACGGCGAGAACGGCCACAGCCTGTTCACCCACGCGCCGCGGAAGTGGCAGCCGGTGGTGGCCAAGTACCTGCGCGAGCAGGGCTTCGACATGCCGCAATAGGCGTGGCCCGGGCGGCCGGTGGCACCGCCGCCGATTGCGCGACCGGTCGCGCCACCCGCCGCGTCAGCGGTCCGGGACCGTGGTTAGCAGCGGCGAGTCGAACATCGCGGCCGGGGAGATGATGGGTTCCTCCCACGGGATGTCCTTGCCATAGCGCGCCTGCATCGTGGCGCGCACGGTGGGCGAGCTCAGGTCGAACTGCTTCAGGGGTTGCAGCGCGCCGATCTGCAGGCCCAGCGTGCGCTGGTAGATCTTCCAGACCAGCTCGGAGCAATAGATCCGGTCGTCCGACCAGCCGAAGGCCGCATCGTACGGCTTGCCCAGATAGCGCGCGCCGGTGCTGGCCAACTGTTCGCGCGTCTCGGGCGTCAGCCGCGACGCGTCGCGCAGGCGCTTGACGACGTATTTTCCGTTTTCGCCCTGCGCCGCCCATTGGGCCAGCGGCGTGTAGCTGACCGTGGCGGCGGCTTCGAGCACATAGGGCGCGCCCTGGCGCATCACGATCATGCCCATGTGGCTGTAGGGCGAATGGGTGGCCTGCTGGATCGCCTGGCTTTGGGCGGAGCGGGATTGCTGGAAGATCAGGTCGCCGGTGCGCACGTCGGGCGCGGCCAGCGCGGCCAGCGGGGCCAGGCACAGTGCCGCGGCCACGACGGCGCTGGCCCGCGGGCCGGCCGCGGGGCGGCGAGCGCCGCGCCGGGCGTTTTCTGGATGGGGAGCGCGGATTGCGCGGAGCATTGTCGTAGGGTCCATTGCGTCGATTCCTGGCACAGACGCAACAGTAGCATCCGCGCCGGCCCGGCGTGTCAGGCGATGCCGCCGTTGGCGCGCAGCACCTGGCCGTTGATCCAGCCGCCGTCGGCCCCGGCCAGGAATGACACGATGCCGGCGATGTCCTCCGGTTCGCCCAGGCGTTCCAGCGGCGGCATCTTGGCGTAGTGCTCGATCAGCTCGGGGCTCTTGCCCTGCTTGAACAGGTCGGTGGCGACCGGGCCCGGCGCCACGGCGTTGACCGTGATGCGGCGGCCGCGCAGTTCCTTGGCGAACACGCGGGTAAAGCCTTCCACCGCCGCCTTGCTGGCGATGTAGAGGCCGTAGGTGGGCAGGTTCAGCGCCAGCGTGGTGCTGGAGACGTTGACGATGCTGCCGCCATCGGCCAGCCGCGTGCCGGCCTCGCGCAGGGTGTTGAAGGTGCCGCGGGTGTTGATGTCGAAGGTCTGGTCGTAGACCTCGTCGGTGGCTTCGGCCAGCGCCTGCAGCTTCAGCACGCCGGCGCTGTTGACCAGCACGTCGATGCGTCCCAGGCCGGCCTCGACCTGGTCGAACATGGCGCGCACCTCGGCGGCTTTGGACACGTCGGCCCGCACCGCCAGCGCCCGGCCGCCCGCGGCGCGGATCTCGCCGGCCAGGGCGTCGGCTTCGGCCGCGCTGGCGGCGTAGTTGATGGCGACGGCGAAACCGTCGGCGGCCAGGCGGCGCGCGATCGCGGCGCCGATGCCGCGCGAAGCGCCGGTGACCAGAGCGACGCGTTGGGAAAGCTGCGAATTCATGGAGACTCCTGGAGGAATGTAAGACGGCTCATGTGGGTGAGGCGAATCATGGACTATTCCAAGGAAAAGATAATTACCCGTGTTTTGCTAACATAATTTCATTGGCATTAATAATAGGGCGAACGCATGGATCGCTTCCAGGAAATGCAGGTATTCGTCCGCATCGCCGAACGGCGCAGTTTCTCCAAGGCGTCGGAAGACCTGCGGATTCCCCGCGCGACCGTCACCAACCTGGTCAAGCGCATGGAAAAACGCCTGGGGGCGCGGCTGCTGGAACGCACCACGCGCCAGGTGCGGCTGACCCATGACGGCGAGGCCTATTACCGCCGCTGCGTGCGCCTGCTGGCCGACCTGGAGGAAGCGGATGGCGCCTTCCTGAACACCGCGCCCAAGGGCCTGCTGCGGGTCAACCTGCAAGGCACGCTGGCGCGGGTGTTCGTCATGCCGGCGTTGCCGGGCTTCCTGGAGCGCTATCCCGATCTGGTGCTGCACCTGGGCGAAGACGACCGGCTGGTGGACCTGGTGCGCGAGGGCGTGGACTGCGTGCTGCGCGCCGGCGCGCTGCAGGATTCATCGCTGGTGGGCCGCCAGATCGCGCTGATGCCGCAGGTCACCGTCGCCAGCCCGGTCTACCTGGCGCGATTCGGCGAGCCGGCCACGGTCGATGACCTGGAAGGGCACCGCGCGGTGGATTACGTGTCGTCCTCCACCGGCCGCAGCGTGCCGCTGGATTTCATGGTGGACGGGCGTAATGTGCTGGTCCGCCCGGGTTCGGTCGTCAGCGTCAATGGCGCCGAACTCTATGCCAGCGCGGCGCTGGCCGGCCTGGGGCTGATCCAGGTGCCGCGCTACCGGGTGGCCGACGACCTGGCCGCCGGGCGGCTCAAGGAGGTGCTGCCGGGGGCGCCGCCGGCGCCGATGCCGGTGTCGGTGCTGTACCCGCAGAACCGCCAGGTGTCGGCGCGGGTGCGGGTGTTCAGCCAGTGGCTGGCCGAAATCTTCGGCCAGGCCTTCGGGCCGGCCGCTCAGACGATGCCGGTCAGGTAGTACACGGCGATCACCAGGAACACCGACAGCGTCGAGATCAGCGTGATGGCGAAGATGTCGCCGTAGGACTGGCGATGGGTCAGGCCGGTGACGGCCAGCAGCGTGATGACGGCGCCGTTGTGCGGCAGCGTGTCCATGCCGCCAGAGGCCATGGCGGCGATGCGGTGCAGCACTTCCATGGGAATGCCGGCCGCCTGGGCGCTGTCGATGAAGGTCTGCGCCATGGCCGCCAGCGCGATGCTCATGCCGCCGGAGGCCGAGCCGGTGATGCCGGCCAGCGAGGTCACCGCCACCGCCTCGCCCACCAGCGGGTCCGGAATCGCCTTGAGCGCGCTGGCCACCATCAGGAAGCCGGGCAGGGCCGCGATCACGCCGCCGAAGCCGTATTCGGCGGCGGTGTTCATCGACGCCAGCAGCGCGCCCGAGACCGCGCTCTTGCTGCCTTCGGCGAAATGCGCCTTGATGTGCGAGAACGAGAACAGCAGGATGGTGGCGATGCCGGCGATCAGCGCGCCCATCACCGCCCACAGCGCCACCTGGTCATGCGCGTTGACCGGCAGGGGTTGCGGCAGGCCGGGTAGCTCGACCTGCGAGCCGGCCGGGTACCAGCCGGGAATCCAGCGCGTCAGCAGGTAGTTGGCCACGCCCACCACCACCAGCGGCAGCAGCGCGACCAGCGGGTGATGCTCGCGTCCGCCGGCCGGCGTGTCCGGCTCGTTGCGCAGCTCGGTGCCGTAGCCTTCGCCCGCCAGCGCGGCGCGCTTGCGGCGCCATTCCAGGTAGGCCACCCCGACGGTCAGCGTGAAGGCCGCGCCGATCAGCCCCAGCCAGGGCGCGGCCCAGGTGGTGGTCTCGAAGAAGGTGGTGGGGATGATGTTCTGGATCTGCGGCGTGCCCGGCAGCGCCGTCATGGTGAAGGTGAACGCGCCCAGCGCGATCGCGCCCGGCATCAGCCGCTTGGGAATGCCGCCCTGGCGGAACATCTCGGCCGCGAACGGGTAGACCGCGAACACCACCACGAACAGCGACACGCCGCCGTAGGTCAGCACCGCGCACACCAGCACGATGGCGATGATGGCGCGCTCGGCGCCGATCAGCCGCAGCACCGCCTGCACGATGGCGCGCGAGAAACCCGACAGCTCGATCAGCTTGCCGAACACCGCGCCCAGCAGGAACACCGGGAAATAGAGCTTGGCGAAACCCGCCATGCGCTCCATGAAGATGCCCGAGAACACCGGCGCCAGCGCCGACGGGTCGGTCAGCAGCACCGCGCCCATGGCCGCGATGGGCGCGCACAGGATGACGCTGTAGCCTCGATACGCCGCCAGCATCAGGAATGCCAGCGCCGCCACCACGATAATCAATCCGGTCATTCATTACTCCAGGAATGAAGGGTTAAGGGGTGTGGGGCTACACCTTAACCGATCACTCCCGGCGGCCGTTTGACAGGGCGGAGCGCCGGCCCGTTGTCGGACCGGACCCCATGCGCGCGTCAGTACGTGGCGCGCAGCGTCAGCATCACGTTGCGCGGTTCGCCGTAGATGCCGTAGAAGTTGGACGGCACGCGGGCGTAGTAGTGGCGGTCGAATACGTTGTTCAGCGTCAGCGAGGCGTCCAGGTTGCGGTTCACCTTGTAGCCGATCTGCGCGTCGACCACCGCGTAGCCGCCTTGCCAGGAGACGTTGTTGCGGCTGGTGCGGCTCTGCGTGCGCACGCCGCCGCCGACGCGCCAGCCCGGCAGCACGTCGGGCGTGAAACGATAGGTGGTCCAGACCTTGAACAGGTGCTTGGGCGTTTCCGGGTTGACGATCTGGCCTTCCTGCGTCGGGTCGGACAGGTAGCGGGTCTGCAGGTAGGTGTAGCCGGCGTACAGGTCCCAGTTGGGCAGCAGGCGGCCGCTGACCTCGGCCTCGACGCCCTGGCTCTGGGCCTCGCCCTGCGCCAGGTAGCGGCCCGGATTGGCGTCGTCGGCCACCGCGCGGTCCTTGTCGCGGATGCGGAACAGCGCCAGCGAGGCGTTGGCCGCGCCGTCCAGGAACTGGCCCTTCAGGCCGATCTCGTACTGCTTGCCGGTGCGCGGCTTGAGCGGCTTGCCGTCGGCCGTCATCTGCCAGGCCTCCGAAAAGGCGTAGATGTCCGAATAGCTGGCGTAGGCCGACAGCCACGAATTCAACTGCGCCACCGCGCCGTAGTAGGGCACGAACTTGCGCACCTCGGGATCGCGCTGCGTGTCGCCGGCCACCGGCAGGATGGCCTGGGTGGCGTTGCGGTACCAGCTCTGGCGTCCGCCCACGATCAGCGTCAGCGGGTCGGCCACGTTGAAGCTCAACTGGCCGTAGACGCCCATCTGGCTGGACTTGGAGTTATCGCCCGAGGTGTAGGGCAGGTCCGGGTTGGGCACGTCGATGTCATGGATCGACACGTTGCCGAGGCTCATGCCGCCAGAGCGGCTGTCCTGGCGCCGTTCGGCGTAGTTGGCGCCGATCATGGCCTGGTGGGTGCGGCCCAGCAGGCTGAAGGGGCCCGAGGCATGGGTGTCGAAGCCGATCCAGCGGATCTGGTCCTTCTGCGTCTGCAGGCGGTAGCCGGCGCGATCGTTGGCGGGATTGACCGGGCCGTTGACGTAGCCGTAGCGGCTGTCCATGTCGGTCGAGCGGTAGTTCATCGACACCTGGCCGGTCCAGCCATTGGCGAAGCGGTGGCTCAGCTCCGAATAGATTTCCGACAGGGTGGTGTCGCCGCGCGACCAGTCGGTGCCGTAGAAGCCCTTGCGCGGCGAGTCGATGATGTGGCCGTTCGAGTAGATCGACAGGCCGTAGTCGAACGGCGCCTCGCGCTGGCGCTGGTAGGCCGCCGACAGCGTCAGGGTGGTGTTGGCGGTCAGATCGAATTCGAGCGAGCCGTAGGCCAGGCCCTGGCGGTTGTGGGCCTTGTCGAAGAAGAAGTCGCGGTCCTGCGCGGCGAAGCCGGCGCGGGCGCGCACCCGGCCGTCGGCCGTGATGGGGCCGGTCGCGTCCAGCTCGGTGCGGTAGTTGTTCCACGAGCCGGCCATTACCGCGCCGGTCAGGCTGAAGGTGTCCAGCGGCCGCTTGCGCACCAGGTTGACGGTGCCGGCCGGGCTGCCGAAGCCCTGCAGCAGGCCGGCCGGGCCGCGCAGCACCTCGACGCGGTCGTACAGCGCCAGGTCGAACTGGGGCAGGTATTGCAGCGCGCCGTTGGCGGGCACGCCGTCGAACTGCACGTCGGTCTCGTAGCCGCGCGCGGTGAAGTAGGCGGTGCCGTCGCCATAGGTCATGGCGCTGACGCCGGTGGTTTCGCGCAGCGCGTCCTCCACCGTGACCATGTTCTGGTCGTCCATGCGCTGGCGCGTCACCACCGACACCGAGTTGGGGATGTCGCGCACGTTGGCGCCGGTCTTGCCGACGGTGACGGTATTGGCGGTGTAGGACTGGGAACCCTCTGTCTGGCCGGGATCCGAGAGTTTCTCGGCCGCGCCGGTGACCCGCACGGGGCTCAGTTGCGGGACATCGTCGGCGGCGCGGCCCAGGACGGGCAGGCCGGCCTGGGCCAGCAGGGCGGCGGCGAGGGTCAGGCGGAAGGCGGGAAGGCGGCGTGGGACAAATGCGACAGGGGGAAGTGCGGCGGGCGTCATTTTCTTTTGAAAACAATGGGAATCATTTGCATTAATGATAAAAAGCAAGTTCCCTGTTTGCTGGACAGAAAATGTCGAAAAACGGACATAACTGGCTGGATTGCGGTTCTTTCAACCCTTACTATCGAAATCCCGCCAATGCGTGAGTTTCCCGTCGAGGCGCCGCCGGTGGTGGCGCGCTCGTTCCACTACGAAGATGGCCAGCGGCAAGAGCCGCATTCGCACGAGCGCATCCAGCTGATGTATTCGCCCACCGGCATCATGCGCGTCATGACCGAGGACGGCGCCTGGCTGCTGGCGCCGATGCGCGCGCTGTGGATTCCGCCCGGCGTGGCCCACGAGGTGCGCATGGTCGGCCAGGTGACGATGCGCTCGGCCTTCATCGCGCCGGACGCCGCGCCCTGGCTGTGGAAAGATACCTGCGCGCTGGACGTGGCGCCGCTGATGCGCGAACTGATCCTGGCGCTGAACCAGCCGGCGGCGCGCCACGGGCCGGTGCAGCGCCTGAGCGCCGAGCTGCTGCTGAACCTGCTGGCCGGCACCGAGCGGCAGCATCGCCAGTTGCCGTTGCCGTTCGACCGGCGCCTGCGCAAGGTCTGCGCCGCCGTGCTGCAGGCGCCCGGCAACGACGACACGCTGGAGCAGTGGGGCGAACGGATGGGCGCCAGCGCGCGCACGCTGGCGCGGCGCATGAAGGACGAGACCGGCATGAGCTTTCACAACTGGCGCCTGCAGGTGCGCATCGACGAAGGCATCTGCCGGCTGCTGCAGGGGCAGTCGGTGGTGAGCGTGGCGCGAGCCCTGGGGTATGCCAGCGCCAGCGCCTTCGTCTATATGTTCCGCAACGTCATGGGCGTGTCGCCGACCCGGTATCTGGAGCAGATCGCGGGCGGATGACGGGGAGAATGCCTGCGATGGCAGCGCGGCCGCGCTGCCCGCCCGGGCCCCGCGGCGCCTCAGGACCTTGCCGCGGATGAACCGCTATTCCTCCAGCAATGCCAGCGCCTGGCGGGCGATCTCCAGATCGATCGCCGCGTCATCGCCGTCGCCCATGAACCAGGCCGCCGACAGGCCGCACCAGGCCACCACCCATTGCAGCAGGCGGCGGCGGTCCAGCCCCGATTCCTCCAGCACGATGCCCAGTCGACGCTCGAAGCAGCCCGGCGCGATGGCCACCGGGGGCACAGGATCGGACAGGTCGGGGTTGCAGAAGATGTTGGCGTAATCGAAGGCGCGTTCGCCGTACAGGCGCTTCGGGTCGATCACCAGCCAGCCGCGTTCGCCGAAGTCCAGGACATTGTCGTGGTGCGCGTCCCCGTGCAGCACCACCGGGTCGCGCGGATCGTCGAGCAGGGCGCGGGCGTGGCGCGCGCTGTGCGCCAGGATGCCGCCGCGCGCCCGCGCCATCGGCCACAGTTCGACGAACCATTCTTCCAGCGGCCGCAGCGGCGGCAGCGGCTTGGCGCGCGGCGCGTGCAGTTCGCGCAATACCCCGCAGAGAATGCGGGTGGCCTCGTCGTCGCGGCCGCTGCGGGCGTAGCCGGCCAGCGAGCGCGTGCCGGTGGCGCGTTCCAGCAGGATGGCGTCGCCGTCGTGCGCCAGCACCCGGGCGGCGCCGTGGCCGTCCCACCAGGTCATCAGCACGCCGCCTTGCCGCTCGTCTTCCTCGACCGCGACCTTCAGCATGGCCGGCACACCGGCCTGGCGCACCGGCAGCAGCCGGGCGGCATGGGTGGTGATGGGGGCGCCGTCGGGCACGAGGTTCCAGCGGGACAGGTAGATGTCGAACATGGGCGCGGCGTGGGCAAGGGAGTGGCTACGGTATCAGAGAATGCCGGCGGCCGCCGCCAGCGCCGCCGCCTTGCGCGCGATGTCCGCCACGCCGAAACTGGTGGCCAGCGCCTGGCCGTCCAGTTCGGCCAGGGACACCCAGCGCGCATCCAGCGCATCGTCGCCGGCCACCGGCTCGCCCGCCTGCCAGCGGCACAGCACCGCGACCAGGATGTAGTGGCGGCGCAGGGCGCCATGGTCGTCGTGGTCGAACACGTCGACTGCGTCGAACACCCGCAGCGGTTGGGCGCGAACGCCGCATTCTTCGAACAGTTCGCGCGCGGTCGCCTCTTCGAGGCGCTCGCCGGCCTCGATCTTGCCGCCGGGAAAGGCCCAGCGGCCCTGGTCGGGCGGGTTGGCGCGGCGCACCAGCAGAATGTGGCCGTCGCGCACCACCGCGGCGATGGTGGCGGGAATGGGGCGGGCGGGCTGGGCGCTCATGGCAGCTCGGGCGAGAGGCCGTTGAGCATCATCGCCAATCCGTATTCGAAGGTCGCGTCCGGCCCTTGTTTGTCCAGCGCCTTCATGACGCGGGCCAAGGCGGGTGGTGGGGCGGGCGGCGCCGCGCGTTCGGGGGCGGCGGCCTCGGCCGCCTGCTGTTCCATCACCGAGCCGACCACGTAGTGGCTGATGGCCACCAGCGCGTTGGCCGCCCGCAGCGGCGTGAAGCCGGCGTCGCACAGCAGTTTGACCTGCGCCTGAACGCGATCGTACTGCGGCTCGGCCGGCCGGGTGCCGGCGTGGATGCGGGCGCCGTCGCGATAGGCCAGCAGGGCGCGGCGGAAGCTGCGCGCGTTGGCCAGCAGGAATTCCCGCCAGGGGCCGTCGGGCGGCGGCAGGGTATGGACGTGGTCGCGCATCATGGCGTTGGACAGCGCGTCCAGCAAGGCCTGCTTGCTCTTGAAATGCCAGTACAACGCCGGTTGCTGCACGCCCAGGCGTTCGGCCAGCCGGCGCGTGGTCAGGCCGTCCACGCCCACCTCGTTGAGCAGGTCGAGCGCGGCGGCGACGACGGCGTCGCGTTGCAATTTGGCCATAGGGGCTCCTTGTTCGTCTTGATAATTTATCACTGATCAATTTATGATGCGAAAACTTATCGATGATAAATTTTCGACTCGATGTCCGATCGCGCCATTGCCTTGCTGTTTTTCGTCGTCACCCTGGATGCCGCCGGCGCCGGGCTGATCATGCCGGTGTTGCCGGGCCTGCTCGATCAGTTGGGCGGCGCCGCCGCCACGCCGGGCCATTACGGTGTACTGCTGGCGCTGTACGCGCTGGCGCAGTGCCTGGCCGGGCCGATCCTGGGCGCGCTGTCGGATCGTTACGGCCGGCGGCCGGTGCTGCTCGCATCGCTGGCGGGCGCCGCCGTCGACTATCTGGTGATGGCGGCGGCGCCCGTGCTGTGGGTGCTGTATGTGGGCCGCATCGTGGCGGGCATTACGGGCGCGACCGGCGCGGTGGCCGGCGCATGCATCGCCGATGCCGCAAGCGCCGGGCAGCGCGCGCGGCGCTTCGGCCTGCTGTCGGCGTGTTTCGGCCTGGGCATGATCCTCGGGCCGGCGTTGGGCGGCCTGGCGGGCCTGGCCGGCGCCCGCATGCCGTTCGTGGCGGCGGCGCTGGCCAACGGCGTGGCCTTGCTGACGGCCATGGCCTGGCTGCCGGAGTCGCGCCGGGGCGCGCGGGCGCCATGGTCCTGGCGCGCGCTGGACCCGGTGCGCGGTCTGCGTCAGGCGCTCGGGGGCAGGAATCTGGCGGGCCTGTTGTGGGTGTTCCTGGTGATGCAGATGGCCGGGCAAGTGCCTGGCTCCCTGTGGGTGTTGTACGGGCAGGATCGCTTTCATTGGGACGCGGCGACGGTGGGCCTGTCGCTGGCCGGGTTCGGCGCCCTGCACGCCCTGGCGCAGGCGACGCTGCCGGGTCCGCTGAGCGCGCGGCTGGGCGAACGCGGGGCGCTGGCGGTGGGCATGGCGGCCGACGCGGCCGGCTATGTGCTGCTGGCGTTTGCGACGCAGGGCTGGATGGCGGCGCCCTTGCTGCTGCTGTTGGCCTCCGGCGGCGTGGGCGCGCCGGCATTGCAGGCGCTGCTGGCGGCGCGCGCCGGTCCGGGCAGCCAGGGGCAACTGCAAGGCGCCATGAACAGCCTGGCCAGTATCGCCGCCATTTCCGGCCCGCTGGTGTTCACCGCGCTGTACGCCGCCAGTGCCGGTGGCTGGACCGGCTGGCCCTGGGTGGCGGGCGCGGCGATTTACCTGCTGTGCGTGCCGGCGCTGGCGCGGCGTGGCGCGCCGTGACCGGGCGCCGCGGATATGTCGGCCCGCGCGCGGCCGCAGGGGCGACGGCCTGGCGCAAATCCTGGTAGTGGCGGCCGGGCCCTTGATGCACACTGTCAGCCGCGCCGCGACGAGCGCGTTGCATAACGACAGGGCCTGTACCCAGGCCCGCAGGGGAAGCCGCATGGACACGCCGGACCGGCAATTGCGCTATTTCGTGCGCATTGCCGAATTGAAATCGCTCTCGCGCGCCGCCGAGGACCTGGACCAGACCCAGTCCGGCCTGAGCCGGCAGTTGGCGGCGCTGGAGGCCCACGTGGGCAAGCCGCTGTTCGTGCGCACCGGCCGCGGGGTCGAGCTGACCGAGGCGGGCGCGCGCTTGCTGCAAGGCATCCAGCCCGCCTACCGCGCCATCGACCAGGCGCTGGAGGCGGTGCGCCAGCGCGAGGGCGTGACGCAGGGATCGGTGCGGCTGGCCACCGTTCACACGCTCAGCTACTACTTCATGGCCGACGTGGTGGCGCAGTTCGTCAGCAGCCGCGAGCACGTCAACCTGTCGGTCATGGGCCGCAGTTCGCCCGAGGTGGTGACGCTGGTGGAAAGCGGCAAGGCCGACATCGGCTTCGTCTACGATGCCGCCGTGGCGTCGGATGCGCTGGCCTCGACGCCGCTGTTCGACGACGACATGTGCCTGATCGTGCGCGACGGCGTCGCGGCCGAGGACGGCGTCGACCTGGGCGCGATGGCGCTGCGGCTGGTGGGCTTTCCCTCGCACTACGCGCTGCGCAAGATGATCCACAGCGCCGGGCTGCAGCCGGAGTTCGTGGCCGAGGCCGAGACCATCGACGCCATGCTCAAGCTGGTGTCCTCGGGGGTGGGCGCCTGTATCCTGCCCTCGCGCATCCCGCAAAAGCTGCTGACCGATTACGGACTGCGCCAGGTCGCCATTGGCAGCCCGGTGCTGCGTCGGCGCGTGGTGGCCATCACGCTGGCGCAACGCCAGCCGCTGCCGCTGGTGCGCGAGCTGCTGGACTGCGCCCGCCGCATCGCGCGGGGCTGAGTTCACGGGGCTGAACCCGCGGCCTCCTCGTTTACCCTTGGGCGGCGCGCTCGGCCCCGGGCGCGGCCGCGTCGAATAGCTGCTATGAGCCCGCCTGCATGGCTCGATGCGGGGGCGCTTTCCATACTGTGCGGCAAGGCGCGGCATCCGTCCGCGCCATCCCGAACCGCATCAGGAGGCGGCAACATGGACAACACCCTGCGCGAAAAAGCGTACTTCGACACCCGCGCCACCCAGGAGATGGCGCAGCACCTGCGCGCCGTGCCGCGCAGCATCCAGGAGACCATGGCCTACGCCTGCCGCATCCTGGCGATGACCGAGCAGGAGGCCGGCCTGGCCGGCCAGATCAGCGTGCGTTCGGAGCGCCCCGGCGCCTACTGGACGCTGCGCTTCGGCCTGGGCTTCGACGAGGCCACGCCGGCCGACTTCATCGAGGTCGACCGCGACCTGCACACGCTCACGGGCGAAGGCATGGCCAATCCGGCGACGCGTTTCCACCTGTGGGTCTACGAGGCGCGGCCCGACGTGCAATCCATCATCCACACCCATTCGCCGTGGGCCTCGGCGCTGGCGGCGGCGCGCCAGCCGCTGGTGATCGCGCAGATGGACATGACGCCGCTGCACGACGACTGTGCCTTCCTGGGCGAATGGCCCGGGGTGCCGATCGCCGACCAGGAGGGCGTCATCATCTCGGGCGCGCTGGGCGCCAAGCGCGCCATCATCCTGGCGCACCACGGCTACCTGACGGCCGGCGCCAGCTGCGAGGAGGCGACCTACCTGTCGGTCTACCTGGAGCGCGCGGCCCGCATGCAGATCCGCGCGCAGGCCTTCGGACCGCTGACGCCGGTGGACGACGCGCTGGCGCGCGAGGCGCACGACTACCTGCTCAAGCCGTCGATCGTCCGCGCCACCTTCGACTACTGGTGCCGCCAGACCCACGGCATCGCGCCGCTGCCGGCCCGCTGATACCCAGCCGTACCCACAACGATACTTTCAAGGGGAAGTCACGATGATGACGACCAAGACGCCGCGCGCGCGTTCGCGCCGGGACTACGTAACGGCCGGCCTGGCCAGCATGATGGGCACCACCATCGAGTGGTACGACTTTTTTCTCTACGGCACGGCCGCCGCGCTGATCTTCAACAAGATCTTCTTTCCGTCGTTCGATCCGCTGACCGGCACGCTGGCCGCGTTCGCCACCTATTCGGTGGGCTTTTTCGCGCGGCCGCTGGGCGGGGTGATCTTCGGCCACTACGGCGACAAGATCGGCCGCAAATCGATGCTGCTGATCACGCTGCTGCTGATGGGCGTGCCCACCATCCTGATCGGCCTGATTCCCTCCTACGACCAGATCGGCTACTGGGCGGCGGTGCTGCTGGTGCTGATGCGCTTCCTGCAGGGGATCGCGGTGGGCGGCGAGTGGGGCGGGGCGGTGCTGATGGCGGTCGAGCACGCGCCCGAGGGCAAGAAGGGTTTCTTCGGCAGCCTGCCGCAGGCCGGCGTGGCGCCGGGCCTGATCCTGTCGTCGCTGGCGATGGGCGCGGTGGCCGGCTTGCCGGAGCAGGACATGCTGTCCTGGGGCTGGCGCCTGCCGTTCCTGGCCAGCGTGGTGCTGCTGGCGGTGGGCTGGTTCATCCGCGTCAAGGTGGCCGAGTCGCCCGACTTCGAGCGGATGCGCGAGCAGGGCGCCAAGGTCGAGGTGCCGGTGGCCGAAGTCCTCAAGCATCACCGGCGCGCGCTGTGGACGGTGGTGGGCGCGCGGCTGGCCGAAGTCACCTGGTTCTATACCGTGGTCACGTTTTCGCTGGCGTACGCCACCGGCACGCTGGGCATCCCCCGTTCGGTGATGCTGGACGCCACCATCTGGGGCGCGGCGCTGGCGTTGTTCACCATGCCGCTGTTCGGCATGCTGGGCGACCGCGTCGGCCACAAGTGGGTGTTCATGGCCGGCTCGGTCGGCATCCTGGCGTGCGCGCCGCTGTTCTTCCAGTTGCTGGCCACGGGCCAGACCGGCTGGATCATTGCCGCGGTATGCCTGGCGGTGGGATTGGTCTACGCTTGCCTGTACGGCCCGGAGGGCACGCTGTTCTCCAGCCAGTTCCCGGCCGAGGTGCGCTACACCGGCATTTCGCTGGCGGTGCAGGTGTCGGGGGCGATCGGCGGCGGCCTGGCGCCGATCGTCGCGACCTGGCTGCTGGCGCGCGCCGGCGGCGATCCGAAATACGTGGTGTGGTACCTGAGCGCGCTGGGCGTGATCGCGGTGTTCAGCGCCTGGCGCATGCGCGGCGATGCGCCGGCGCGGGCCGAGCTGGGCCTGCCGGCCGGCGCGCGGACCTGAGGACGACATGAAGACCATCGACTATTACTTCTGGATGAATTCCGACTGGGCCTATCTGGGCGCGGACCGGCTGGAGGCCCTGGCGGCGCGCCACCAGGCGCGCATCCGCTACCTGCCGGTGGACCTGCCCGATGTCTACGCACGCACCGGCGGCGTACTGCTGGGCCAGCGCGCGCCCGAGCGCCAGGCCTACCGGGTGACCGAGCTGGCGCGCTGGTGCCGCAAGCTCGGCATCCACGTCAATCCGACGCCGGCCTACATGTGCCCGGACGCGGGGCTGGCCTCGCGCATCGTGATCGCGGCCGATGCGCGAGGCCTGCCCGTGGCGGCCTTGTACAAGGCCATCCTGGCGGCCGAATGGTGCGAGGACCGGGATATCTCGTCGCCGGACACGCTGCGCGCCGTCCTGCGGGAACAGGGGCTGGATGCCGAGGCGCTGATGGCCGCCGCCGAACAACCGGCGGCGCATCAGGCCTACCGCGACAATACCGACGCGGCGGTGGCGGCTGGCGTGTTCGGTTCGCCGTCGTACATGTATCGCGGCGAACTGTTCTGGGGGCAGGACCGGCTGGATATGCTGGAAGAGGCGATCGCCCGGCCGGCATGAGCCGCGCGCCAGCCCGCCACGCGGTCGCGGCGCGGGCCCGGGCGCGGGGGCAACCGTGTCGGCGCCAGCGCTTCGGGCGGGCCGCCGCCGCGATGGCGGCGCCCGCCGTCGTTCACTTCGCCGCCGCCTTCACCAGCGGGCAGGTGGACTTGGACAGCGGCATGAAGGCCTCGTCGCCCGGCAGCGTCGCCACCAGCTTGTAGTAGTCCCAGGGCCGCTTGGATTCGGCCGGGGTCTTGACCTCGAACAGGTACATGTCGTGCACCATGCGGCCGTCCTCGCGGATGCGGCCGTTGGTGGCGAAGAAGTCATTGATCGGCATGGCCTTCATCTGCTTCATCACCGCGTCCGGCGCGTCGGTGCCAGCCGCCTGCACCGCCTTCAGGTAGTGCATCACCGAGGAATAGGTGCCGGCCTGGCTCATGTTGGGCATTTTCTTGAGCTTGTCGTAGTAGCGCTGCGACCAGGCGCGGGTCTGGTCATTCATGTCCCAGTAGAAGGCCTCGGTCAGCATCAGGCCGGCGGCCGCGTCCAGGCCGATGGCGTGGATGTCGTTGATGTACAGCAGCAGGCCGGCCATCTTCTGGCCGCCTTGTGTCAGGCCGAATTCGCGCGCCGCCTTGATGGCGTTGACCGTGTCGCCGCCGGCGTTGGCCAGGCCGACGACCTGGGCGCGGCTGGCCTGCGCCTGCAGCAGGTACGAGGCGAAATCGCTGGTGCCGAGCGGGTGGCGCGCCGCGCCCAGCACCGTGCCGCCGCGGGCCTTCACCACTTCGGTGGCCGAGGCCTGCAGGGTGTGGCCGAATGCATAGTCGGCGGTCAGGAAGTACCAGCTCTTGCCGCCGCGGTCGACGGTGGCGCGGGCGGTGGTGTTGGCCAGCGACCAGGTGTCGTAGGTGTAGTGCACCGAATAGGGCGAACACAGGTCGTTGGTGATGCGTTCGGTGCCGGGGCCGCTGAAGACCACGATCTTCTTTTTCTCGCGCGCCACCTCCAGCACCGCCAGCGCGGGCGCCGAGCCGGCCACGTCCAGGATGGCGTCGACTTTCTGCGTGTCGTACCACTCGCGGGCGCGGGCGGCGGCGATGTCGGCCTTGTTCTGGTGGTCGACCGCCAGCAGCTCGATCTTCTTGCCCAGCACCGTGCCGCCGAAGTCGTCGATGGCCATCTGCGCGGCGGTGGCGCTGCCCTTGCCGGTCACGTCGGCGTAGACGCCGCTCATGTCCAGGATCAGGCCGAGGCGGACGATGTCGTCGGAGATGGCGGCGGGCGCGGCCTGCGCCAGGGCCGCGCCGCTGAACAGCAGGCTGGCGCCGCAGGCGGCGGCCACGGCTGCCAGGGGTTTGGCCAGCGGGAGGCGGGTTGTCGGGTTGCTGCGTTGCTGCGAAATCCGGGGCATGGGGGTCATGGTTGTCTCCATTTATGGTTATGCCGGATGCTTGCGGGTACTGCGGCGCTTGGCTGGAGGGCGGCGCTTTTATAGTGGGATGATCGGATGGCGCGCGGGCAAAGCCGGGGTGTCCGCGCGGCCGCCTGGCGCCTCTGGTTGCGATGCGGCCTAGCGCTGGCTCAACAAGTCGAACTCCATGCGCACCTTGCGGAACGGGAATTCCAGCCGCGCGAAATACACCACGCGGCCGTCGATGCAGGCGTAGCGGCGTAGTTCGGCCACCGGCGAGGACACCGGGATGCGCAGCGATTCGGCCGATTCCTGGCCGGCCTCGATCACGTTGAGCACCTGGCGCGCCTCGCTGATGCGGGCGCCGTAGAACTGGTCCAGCACCGGCGCCACGGTGCTTTTCTGGATGCGGGCGCGGTGCTTGCGGAACAGACTGCTTTCCAGGAATACCTCGCTGTAGCAGAACGGCCCGGCCTCGGTGGTGTGCACGCGCCGCAGGTACTGGAAACGGCCGCCGCGGTCCGCCGCGCACGGCATGCCCAGGGTGTCGGGCAGCGGCGAGTCGGCGCTCGACTCCACCAGCGATACCGTGCCGAGTTGGTTGCTCAGTTCGACGGTTTCGGCCCAGGTCTTGGGAATCAGCAGCGTCGGCGTCTCGGGCAGGTCGGCGTTGACGAAGGTGCCGGAGCCGCGCGAGCGCCGGATCAGGCCGTCCTGTTCCAGTTGGCCGAGGGCCTGGCGGATGGTGGCGCGCGAGATGCCATAGGTTTCCATCAGCGCTTCCAGCGGCGGGATCTGCTGGCCCGGCCGCCAGGTGCGGTTCTGGATATGGCTGCGAAACAGCGCCGCCGCCTGCAGGTAGAGCGGCTGGGGGCTGTGCGAGAAAAGCGGGCGCGCGGGCATGGGTCGGATCGGTCAGGAGGTGGCGGGGGCGGCGAGCAGGGCGTCGGCCATCTCGCGCAGCCGGTGTTTCTGGATTTTGACCGAATTGGCGCTTTCCACCGAGGGGAACGCGTCCAGCACCGTGAAACCGGCCGGCACCTTGAAGCCGGCCATGGCCTGTCTGCAGGCCGCCGTCCAGCCGGGCGCATCGGCGCTGGCGCCGTCCCGCAGCAGCACGAAGGCGTAGGGCACGGTCTTGCCGTCGCGGATGGCGCCGACCACCTGGCAGGCGCGCACGCCGGGCAGCGACTCCACCATCTGCTCGATCTCGACCGGGTTCACCAGGAAGCCGGACAGGCGCAACGAGTCGCCCATGCGGGTCTGGAACACGAACTGGCGCGGGTTCAGGGTGTAGCCCAGGTCGCCGGTCTTGAAGTAGCCGTCGTCGGTGCAGGCGCGGGCGGTGGCCTCGGGGTTGTCCAGGTAGCCGCGCATCAGGCTGGGCGACAGGATTTCCAGTTCGCCCGATTCGCCGTGCGGCAGCACCTGGCCGCTGGCCGGGTCGCGCGCCCGCACGCGGGCCTCGGGATAGATCAGCGTGCCGCCGGGCTGGTGGCGCGCGGCCACGTCGCCTTCGGCCGGGTCGCGCGGCTGGCCGGCGACCAGGGCGATCAGTTCGCTTGACCCATACAGCCCGGTCAGCGGCACGCCGGCCTCGCGCGCCAGATCCAGCATGTGGTCCAGCGCCGGCGTGAAGCTGGCGAAGCCGAACAGCCGCGCCGAGGCGAACGCGCCGGGCGCGCCCGCCCGCATCATGGCGACCAGCGCCTCGTTGTTGGCGTAGGTGTGGGTGACCCGGTGGCGCTGGATCGCGGCGGCCGATTCGGCCGCGTCGAACACCGGCGCGCACACCACCGGCGCGCCGTGCGCCAGGCCGCCCGCCAGCGTGGCGAAGCCGAACGCGCCGCAGAACGGCGCGCTGGCCAGCACGCGGCTGTGGTCGTCATAGCCGAAGGCGCGCGCCACCGCCGCGCCGTGGCGCAGCAGGGTGCGCTGGTCGTGCAGCACGAACTTGGGCTGTGAGGTGGTGCCGGACGTGGTGAAGCACAGCACGCCCGTATCGGGCTGGGGCGGCGGGGGCGTGTCGGCGCAGGCGCGCAGCTCGGCGTAGCGGTGCACCGGCTTGCCGCGCAGCGAGGCGGCGATGGGCTCGTCCGTCTCGGACACGGCGACGATGCCTTGCAGCCGCGCCAACGATTCGGGCGCGACGCCGTCCAGGATGCCCTGGAAGTCGATGCCCTTGAAGCCGGGCCAGAACACCAGCCAGTCGGCGCCGCCGCGGCCCAGGATGTCGGCCAGTTCCCGCGCGCGAAAGCGGGTGTTGACCGCTAGCACCAGCGCGCCCAGGTGGGCGCAGGCCAGGAAGGTCTCGACCCAGGCGGCGCAGTTGGGCAGCCATACGGCCACGCGCTGGCCGGGCTGCACGCCGATGCGCGCCAGGCCGGCGGCCAGGGCGCGGCTGCGCGCGCGCAGGTCGGCGTGGCTGATG
Organism: Achromobacter ruhlandii; assembly: GCF_002082135.1. Taxonomy (NCBI): domain Bacteria; kingdom Pseudomonadati; phylum Pseudomonadota; class Betaproteobacteria; order Burkholderiales; family Alcaligenaceae; genus Achromobacter; species Achromobacter ruhlandii. The sequence continues at coordinate 3,782,262 of NZ_CP017433.1, read as the reverse complement.
GCCTGGTCGCGGTCGATCAGGGCAGGGCGGTCGGGGTGGTGCGCGGCCAGCGCGTCGAGGTGCCGCGAAAACAGGGCGGGGAGCGACGTCATGGGCCTACACCGTGGCGATGGGGGTCACGGGCGAGCCCACCGCGCCCGGCAGGCGCAGCGGCGGCGCGGTCAGCAGGAAGCGGGTGCGGCCCTGCGCGTGCAGCCAGTCGGCCAGCGCCTTCAGGTACCACAGCTCGGCCAGCGGCACGCCCAGCTTGAACAGGCAGTGATGATGCAGCGGCAGGATCGAATGGCCGGGGCCGGCGGTGCGGGCCGGATAGGCCTCGACCGCGTAGTTGTCGGCGCAGATCGCCGCGATGCCGCTGTCGGTGATCCATTCCAGCAGCGCCGGATCGGCGCCGTCCAGCACCGCGCCGGTCTGCTCCAGGCGGTGCGGGTCGGGCTGGCCGTCCATCTCCACCAGTGTCTCGGCGAAACCGGTGCGCAGCACCAGCATGTCGCCCGGCTCGACCACCACGCGCTGCTCGCGCATCGCCGCCTGCAGCTGGGCATGGCCCACCAGGGTGCGGCCGGGGCCGAAGGCGCGCGCCAGGTCGACCAGCACGCCGCGGCCCTGCATGCCTTTCTCGGCGTAGCGGTTGATGCCAAGCTTGCGCGCGTACGAGCCGCCCGGCGGGCAGCAGGCGTCGGGCGCGGCATCATCGCCGCCGAACACGTCCACGCCCGCGGCATAACCGTTGTAGTAGACGCGGCGGGCCTGGCCGTCGCCCTGGATGTCGAACTGCGCGCCGACGTGGCACAGGCCGTCCCACTGGGTCGAGTATTGCAGGCTGAGCGTGACCTGGTCGTCCGACAGCACGTCGACGGCCTCGGGCTGCAGGCGCGCCATGGCGAAGTTCAGGTAGGGCGTGCCGTCGCGGAAGGTCGGCTTGAGTTGCGGCGGATGGCGGCGCGGGTTGAGCACGTTGCCGCCGGGCAGGTCCAGCGGCAGCGACAGGCAGAAGACCTTGCCAGCCCGCACTTCGCGCACCGCTTGCAGCACTTTCTCTTCGGTCAGCAGGTTCAGGCGGCCGATCTCGTCGTCCGGCCCGAAGTCGCCCCAGGTCGATCCCTCGGGACGGCGCGTCCAGCGTTTCATGGTCTGTCTCCAGTGTGTTTTTCGTGTTCTTGTGAATATAGTACGTATTTACGTACTATAGGAAGTGTCCGCATCCCGCGGACGCCCATCGACAGCATCCGCCCCCAGGCGGAGCCAGAAGAAATCCGCCCCGAGCGGATTCGCGAGGAGACAGATCCATGACGCATTCCCTGCACAGGCGCGCCGGGCGGCGCGCGCTGGCCGCGGCGGCGCTGGCCGTGCTGGCCGCCGCCCCGATCCCTGCGGTCCAGGCGGCCGGTTATCCGGAGCATCCCGTCACCGTGGTCGTGCCGTATCCGCCGGGCGGCGGCGCCGACATCTTTGGCCGCGCCATCGCCAACGCGCTGCAGCCGGCGCTCAAGCAGACCGTGCTGGTCGAGAACAAGCCGGGCGCGGGCGGCAACATCGGCATGGCCTACGTGGCGCGCGCCAAGGCCGACGGCTACACCCTGGGCCTGGGCACCATCGGCACCCAGACCATCAACCAGTTCCTCTACAGCAACATGACGTTCGACCCCGAGCGCGACCTGGTGCCGATCGCGCTGGTGTCGACCACGCCCAACGTCATTGCCGTCAGCGCCAAGTCGCCCTACAGGACGGTGGCCGACGTGATCCAGGCGGCGCGCCAGTCCAGGGACAGGAAGCTGACCTACGCCTCGCCGGGCGTGGGGTCGTCGGTGCACCTGACCGGCGCTTATTTCGAGGCCATGGCTGGCGTGACGATGCTGCACGTGCCGTTCAAGGGCACCTCGGCGTCGCTGCCGGCGGTGGCCGGCGGCCAGGTCGACCTGCTGTTCGACAACCTGCCCGGCGCGTTGGCGCAGATCAAGGACGGCAACCTGGTGCGCGGCGTGGCGGTCACGTCGGCCGCGCGCGATTCGTCGCTGCCGGACCTGCCGACCGTGGCCGAGTCCGGCCTGCCGGGTTTCGACGTGACGGCGTGGTTCGCGCTGTACGCGCCGCGCGGCACGCCCGAACCGGTGGTGCGCCAACTGATCGAGGCGGCGCGCAGCGGCCTGGCCACGTCCGCCATCGCCACCAATTTCGCTACCATGGGCGCCCGGCCCGGCACGCTGTTCGGCGCGGATCTGGCTGCGTTCGAGCGCCAGGAGCGCGCCAAGTGGGGCGGCCTCATCAAGGACAAGGGAATCACCGCGCAATGACAACCCCCCTCGCATTGGTTACCGGCGGCAGCCGGGGCATCGGCCGCGCCATCGTCGCGCGCCTGTTGCAGGACGGCTTCGAGGTCGTCAACTTCAGCCGCCGGCCGCCGGAATCGGCGTTGCCCGGCGAACGCTTCCAGTCGGTGGACCTGGGCGACGCCGCCGCCACGGCCGCGGCGGCCACCGCGCTGGCGGCGGCGCGGCCGGTGCTGCACCTGGTCAACAACGCCGGCATGATCCAGGTCGCCGACATCGAAGCCGTGACCCAGGATGAACTGGCGCGCATGGTGGCGGTGAACCTGACCGCGCCGTTGCTGTTGATGCAGGCGCTGCTGCCCGGCATGCGCCAGGCCGGCTACGGCCGGGTCGTCAACATCGGCAGCCGCGCCGGCCTGGGCAAGCCGGGCCGCACGGTCTACGGCGCCACCAAGTCCGGCCTGGTGGGCATGACGCGCACCTGGGCGCTGGAACTGGGCAAGGCCGGCATCACGGTCAACACCGTGGCGCCCGGGCCGATCGCCACCGAGTTGTTCGACCAGTCCAACCCGCCGGGAGACCCCAGGACGGTGGCGCTGGAAGCCGCCATTCCGGTCGGCCGCATCGGCCGGCCCGAGGACGTGGCGCACGCCGTGTCCTCGTTCCTGGACCGGCGCGCCGGTTTCATGACCGGGCAGGTGCTGTATGTCTGCGGCGGCATGTCGGTGGGGCTGGCGGGGTAGGACCTTGGCGGGGGCGGGGCGGACCCGGCGGGCGGCCTCGCGTCAGTCGCGCGGGTCCAGCGGCCAGCGGAAAGGCGGCGTGATCTCCACCTGCAACCCCGCGCCGGCCAGCACGGCATGCAGTCGGATGACCTCGAGCGCCAGGACGTTCTCGGCCACCGGCAGGTCCTGGGCGATCAACGCGCGCGCCTGTTTGACGCCGATGCCCAGCGCCACCGCCAGGCGGGCGATGGCGCGGGCCGGGGCCAGGTCGCCGGGCCGCGCGCGCAGCGTGTAGGGCGTGTAGTCCATGATCGGGTGGTTGGGGTTGGTGGTCGCCACCATCCAGCCGCAGCTGCCGCAGCGCGCGATCAGGCTCAACCCCTGTTCGGTGATGACCTGGGGCTGGCCGCATTCGGGACACGGGGAGGCGGATGCGTTCATGGCGTGCGAGCCGATCCCGGCGGCTGGCCGGCGCTCCCGAGCGCATGGCGCAGGACCTTGCCCGAGGCCCGGCCCGCCGCGCGCAGCGCGCCGTCCCGTTCGCGCCGCAGCTGGCGCAGCACCTCGCTCGGCGTCACGCCGAAATGCGCCGCGAACTTGCGCTGGAAGGTGCGGCGCGACATATGGCAGGCATCGGCCATATCGTCGACGGACCAGCGCGCCGACAGGCTGGCCTCGATTTTCTCGACCAGATCGCGAAACGGCGCCGCCAACCGGTCCTGCAGGCGCAGTGACTGGCTGTACTGCCGCTGGTCGCCGTCGCGGCGCATGAAGACCACCAGCCGGCGCGCCACATCCTGCGACACCTGGGCGCCCACGTCGCGCTCGATCAGGGCCAGCGCCAGGTCGATGCCGGCGGTCACGCCGGCCGAGGTCCAGATGGCGCCGCTCTCGATGTAGATGCGGTCGTCTTCCACCTTCAGGCCGGGATGCCGCTGGCGCAGGCGGTCCGCGGAGCGCCAGTGGGTGGTGACGCGGCGGCCGTCGAGCAGGCCGGCCGCGGCCAGCAGGAAGGCGCCGGTGCACACGCTGCAGGTGCGGCGCGCCTGCGGGCTGCGGCGGCGCAGCCAGGCCAGCGTCTCGCCGTGCGCGGCGGCCTGGTCGATGCCGGGGCCGCCCGGCACGAACAGCATGTCGATCGGCGCGTCGTCGTCGCTGGCGAAGGTGGCGTTGACCTGCATGCGCAGGCCCTGGTCCCAGGTGCCGACCACCGGCGTGGCCGCGACGGTGCTCAACTGATAGCCGGCGCCGCCTTCATCGTTGGCGCCGCTGAAGGCCTGCCAGGGGCCGGCCAGGTCGAGCGGCTGGAAACCGTCGTACAGCAGGAAGACAATGCGTTTTGGCGCGATCGCGCCCGCATTTGGCGCACGCGCGCCGGCGTGTCGGTCTACGCTGGCGGTTCCGATCCGTGAAGGAGCATCGTCGTGCATGTCAATATTCTCTTGTTCGAAGGGCTGACCCAGCTCGATATGACCGGGCCTTACGAGGTGCTCGCCGCCGCGCCCGGGTTCAGCGTCGATTTTGTCGCAAAAACGCCCGATCCGGTACGCAGCGACCGCGGCCTGCGTTTCGTGCCGACCCAGACCCTGGCGTCGGCGCCGCCCTGCGATCTGCTGGTGGTGCCCGGCGGGCCGGGGACGGATGATGCCATCCTCGACCCGGACTGGGTAGCCTTCACGCGCCGGCAGGCGTTGGGCGCGCGCTACGTCTTCGGCATCTGCACCGGTTCGCTGCTGCTGGGCGCAGCCGGCCTGCTGCGCGGCAAGCGCGCCTCCAGCCATTGGCGCGCGCGCGAACTGCTGGCGCATTTCGGCGCCGTGCCGACCGATGCGCGCTTGTGCGTGGACGGCAACGTCTTCACCGCCGGCGGCGTCACCTCGGGCATCGACATGGCCCTGAAAGTGGTGGCCACGTTGTGCGGCGACGAGGTCGCCAAGCTGATCCAGCTGCAGATCGAATACGACCCCGAGCCGCCATTTCCCGGCGGCACGCCCAGGACCTCGGAACCGGCCATCGTGCAGCGCTACCTGGCGCAGTCGCAGGCGCGCTTCGAACAGCGCAGCGCCAAGGTACGGCAGGCGGCGCTCAATGTCCCAGGTGGTCCAGCGGCAACGGACTCTGTGGCTTGACGGTCTGGATCGCGAAGTTGCTGCGGATGTCCTTGACGCCGGGCAGCTTGAGCAGCGTGCCAAGCAGGAAGCGTTCGTAGGCGCGCAGGTCGGGCAGCGCCACCTGCAGCAGGAAGTCGGATTCGCCTGACACCAAATGGGCCGCCACCACTTCGGGCAGGGCGCGGACTTCCTTGCGGAACTGCTCGGCGTCGCGCTCGTGGTGGCGCTCGACCTTGACGCCGACGAACACCGTCAGGCCCAGTCCGACCTCGTCCGGCGCCAGCCGGGCCTCGTAGCCCTGGATCACGCCGGCCTCCTCCAGCAGCCGCACCCGCCGCAGGCAGGGCGAGGGCGACAGGCCGATCTGTTCGGCCAGCTCGACGTTGGTGAGGCGGCCGTTGTGCTGCAGGGCCTCGAGAATGCGCTGGTCATAGGCGTCCAATTGGCGTTTTGGCATGAAATTGGAATTAGGAAGGGTTGATTGGTTCAGTATGCCAATCATGTTATTCCGGTTGGTATGAATAGCAAGCACATGCCGAGGCCTTTTCCCTAGAATGATCGCCATTTCCCGCAGCACGGAGCGTGGCGCATCATGGCCGATATGGCGTTGTTTCTTGGGGCATTGTTGATTGTCTATGTGGTGCCCGGGCCGGACATGATCCTGCTGCTCGAAACCGGGGCCCTGCGCGGGCGCGGTCAGGCGCTGGCGGTGGCCGGCGGGCTGGCCGTGGCGCGCGCCGCTCACGTGACGCTGGCGGCGTTGGGGCTGGCGGCGCTGTTCAAGGCCCATCCCTGGGCTTTCGATGTGGCGCGCACCGTGGGCGGGGGCTATCTGATCTGGCTGGGCGCGCGGTTGCTGCGCGCCGGACCGCTCTCTTATGGCGTGGCGCAGGCCGCGCAGGCGGCCGCGCACGGGCCGGGCCTGGGCGCGGCGTTTTTCAGCGGCGTGCTGACCAACTTCCTCAATCCCAAGGCATTGCTGTTCTGCTCGGTGCTGCTGCCGCAATTCATCTCGCCGGCGCAAGGGCCGATCGGCCGGCAGTTCGCGTTGCTGGGCGTGATCCTGGTGAGCCTGGGCCTGGCGTTCGACGTGCTGTGCGCCTTGGCGGGCGGCTCCTTGGGCCGCTGGATGCAAGCCCATCCGCGCGTGCAGAAGTGGCAGGGCGCGGTGTTCGGCGGCGCGCTGATCGCCTTCGGCCTGCGGCTGACGCTGAACCGCTGAGGCGGGCCGGCGCGCGCGGCGCGGCAACCATGAAAAAAGGGCCTGACTCGCGTCAGGCCCTTGCCTTATTTGCCGAAGGCGAAGGACGTTTCGTCCTCGTCCTGATCCTCGTCGTCGGCACGCGCCGGCAAGGCGCGCGCGCCGTCGGCCAGCATCTCCGCCTGCGTCAGGCCCTTGGTCAGCTCCAGGGCCTGGCGCTCGAACAGGCGCCGGTACAGGCCGCCCTTCAAGCGGATCAGCTGGTCATGGCTGCCTTCCTCGATGATGCGGCCGCGGTCCATCACCAGCAGGCGGTCCAGCGCGCGCACCGTCGACAGGCGGTGCGCCACCACCAGCGTGGTGCGGCCCACCATCAGGCGTTCCATGGCCTGCTGGATCAGCACCTCGCTTTCGCTGTCCAGACTCGACGTGGCCTCGTCCAGAATCAGGATCGGCGCATCGGCCAGGAAGGCGCGGGCGATCGCCACGCGCTGGCGCTCGCCGCCCGACAGCTTGACGCCGCGCTCGCCCACCAGCGTCTCGTAGCCCTTGGGCAGCGCCATGATGAAGTCGTGCGCGCTGGCCAGCCGCGCCGCCTGCTCGATCTCGGCCTGCGTCGCGCCGGGGCGGGCGTAGGCGATGTTCTCGGCCAGCGTGCGGTGAAACAGCACCGGCTCCTGCTGCACGATCGCGATCTGGCTGCGCAGCGACGCCTGCCTGACCTGGGCGATGTCCTGCCCGTCGATGGTGATGCGGCCGCCGTTGACGTCATACAGGCGCTGGATCAGCTTGATGAACGTGGTCTTGCCCGAGCCCGAATGCCCGACCAGGCCGACCCGCTCGCCCGGCGCGATGCGCGCCGAGAAGCGGTCATACAGCGCCGCCTCGTGTCGGCCATAACGGAAGGTCACGTCCTCGAAGCGGATCTCGCCGGCCGTGACGCGGATTGCGCCCGCGCCAGCGCGATCGTCCACGCCCAGCGGCTGTTTCTCCAGCGCCACCAGTTCCTCCATGTCGTTGACCGAGCGCTGCAGGTTGCGGATATGCATGCCCACGTCGCGCAGGTGGCCCTGCAGCATGAAGAACATCGTCAGCGCGAAGGTGATGTCGCCGACGCTGGCCTGGTTGCGCGACCACAGCAGCAGCGACGCGCCCAGGATGCCGGCCTGCATCGCCACCAGCATCGCGCCCTGGATGCCGCCGTTGATCGTGGCGCGGATCCAGGTGCGGCGCGTGCGCCGGCGCCACTTGTCGACCACGCGCCCCAGGCGCGCTTCCTCGCGCGTCTCGGCGCCGAAGGCCTTGACGACCGGGTTACAGCTGACCGCGTCGGCCAGCGCGCCGCCCATGCGCGTATCCCAGGCGTTGCCCAGCCGCGCCGCCGGGGCCACGTAGCCCAGCGACAGCGCCGCCGTCACCGCGATGTACAGCACCGAACCCAGGCCCACCACCAGGCCCATCACCGGCCAGTACACGCCCAGCAGCACGGTGGCGCCGACCAGCATCACCACCGAGGGCAGCAGCGCCACCAACAGCGTGTCGTTCAGCACGTCCACCGCCCACATGCCGCGCGTGATCTTGCGCACGGTCGAGCCGGCAAAGCTGTTGGCATGCCAATCGGTGGAAAAGCGCTGCACCCGGTAGAAGGCGTTGGAGACCATGCCGTTCATCATCTTCAGGGTGAAGACGATGATGTTCTGGAACACGCCCTGGCGCAGCAGCGTGCTGCCGATGCCCAGTGCGATCAGCAGCCAGAACGCGGTGACGGCCGCGCCCCAGACCTGGGCGTCGGACGAGGCGCCGGAGGCCACCGCGTCGACCAGCCGGCCCGCGTACAGCGGTGTCAGCACGTCGGCCACGGCCGACAGCAGGGCCAGCGCGACGATAAGAGCGGTGCGCCAGGGCTGGGCGCGCCAATAGCGGAAGGTAAAGCCGAGGACGTCCTTGAAGGCTTGTCCTCGCAGATCGATTTTTGTTCGATTCATTGCGATCGCCCGGCAACGCGAAGGCGCCGGTTTCCTTGTGGGAAGAAGGTGATACGACCTGCGCCTCACGGCGCGGGCATTGCGTTCAGGGGTTTGGGGCGGGCGCGGCGGACCAGTCGCCAGGTAGTCTGGCGATGGGGCCGCGCGGGCGACGACTTAACGGCGTCGCGGAGATACGCGCGGGATGGCGGTATGCGGATTCATCATCTTGCGCCTCCCAGGTGTAGGTGAAGGGAAAAAAGAATGGGCACAGGCCCGAATTGAAGATTCTATAGAAGTGGTGTAGGCGGATCAACCGCGCGGGCGGTGGGGGATTGCGGGCGTGTGGGTTTTTCCCCACGGCGATGATGGGGCGCGCGTGGCGGGCGGCGCGGCCGTCGTGGGCAGTGCGGGCGGCGCGCCGGATGGCGGCGGAGCGCGGGCCGTCCGCCTTGAAGGGAGGGGGGAAAGGGAGAGGGGGTAGAGGAAGGGGGAATGGCCGGCGCGCCACGAAGGCGCGGCGGCCGGCCACGTGGTTACTTCAGGAACCCTGTCGAGATCCACGGCACCGCGGCGATGACCACGATGCCGACCGCCATCGAACCCAGGTAGCCCAGGATGGGCCGGATGCCGGCTTCGGGCGCGACCCGGCCGATGGCGCAGGCGGCGTAGTAACCCACCCCGAACGGCGGCGCGAACAGGCCCAGGCCCATCGACAGGATCACCACCATCGCGTAGTGCACCTCGTGGATGCCCATCTGGTGCGCGATGGGGAACAGCAACGGACCGAAGAGCACGATGGCGGGGATGCCTTCCAGCACGCTGCCCAGGATGACGAACGCCACGATCGACACCGCCATGAAGGTGGCGGCGCCGCCGGGCAGGCCGGCCATGGCTTGCGCCAGCTGGGTCGAGAAGCCCGATTGCGTCAGGGCCCAGGCCATGGCGGTGGCGGTGCCGATGATCAGCAGGATCGAGCCCGACAGGCAGGCCGTGTCGACCAGCATGGGCTTGAGCCGCTTGACGTCAAAGCAGCGGTAGACCAGCAGTCCGATCAGCGCGGCGTAGACGATGCCGATGGTCGAGACCTCGGTGGCGGTAGCCACGCCCTCGACCACCGCCGCCCGGATCACGAACGGCAGCGCCAGCGCCGGCAGCGCCACCAGCAGGGCGCGGCCGATCTGGCGGCCGCTGGCCTTGCGCACCGCGCTCAGGTCTTCGCGGCGGTTGCGCCACCAGACCACCAGGCACAGCATCACGCCCAGCACCAGCCCGGGCAGCAGGCCGCCCGTGAACAGCGCCGTGATCGACACGCCGGTGACCGAGCCGATGGTGATCAGCACCAGGCTGGGCGGCACGGTCTCGGTCTGCGCGCCGGTGGCCGACAGCAGCGCCACCAGGTCGCCCTCGTCGGCGCCGCGCTCGCGCATTTCCGGGAACAGCACCGGCGCCACCGCCGCCATGTCGGCGGCCTTGGCGCCCGAGATGCCCGAGACCACGTACATGGCGCCGATCAGCACGTAAGACAGGCCGCCGCGCACGTGCCCCAGCAGGCTGGCCAGGAACGCCACCATGCGCTTGGCCATGCCGGTCATCTCGATCAGCACGCCCAGGAACACGAACAGCGGCACCGCCAGCAGGATCAGGTGCGACATGCCTTCGTCCATGCGCCCGACCACCACCATCATCGGCACGTCGGTGGTCAGCGACAGATAGCCGAAGGTGGCCAGCCCGAACGAGAAGGCGATCGGCACGCCCGCGAACACCGTGGCCGCCACCACGCCGACGAAGAAGATCAGCAGGTTGAGGTTGCCCAGTCCCGCCAGCACCGGCTGCAGCGCCGTCAGGGCGGCCACCACGCCGCCGACCAGCAGCAGCGCCAGGCCGGTGACGCGCCACTGCGCGCGTTCAACCAACCGCAGCAGCGCGATCAGCAGCATCAGCGCGGTGCCCACTGGCAAGGCCGCGGCGCGCCAGGCGTTGGGGATTTCCAGCGCGGCGGTGGTGACGTACTGTTCCTCCGAGGCGTACTCGTAGCCCGGCGCCTGCAGCAGCAGCAGGAACGCCAGCGCCGCCGCCACGGCCACCATGTCCAGCAGCGCGCGGGTGCCAGGCGAGGCGCGGTTGACCAGCGCGCCCATGCGCATGTGCTCGCCACGGCGAAAGGCGATCACCGCGCCCAGCATGGCCAGCCACAGGAACAGGATCGAGGCCAGTTCGTCGGACCATACCAGCGGCGTGTGCAGCACGTAGCGCGCCACGATGCCCGAGAACAGGATGACGATTTCCGCGACCACCAGGATGGCCGCCGGAATCTCCACCAGGTGACCCAGGGCGTTGTCCAGCGTGATGGCCCAGGGGCGGCGCGCGCCGGACGCCGGGCCCGCCTCGGCCCGCAGCGCCGCCGGATGCGTCAGCGCAGCCCTCATGACAGACTCCCGGCCGCCTGCTCCAGCAGGCCCCAGGCCTTGTCGCCGTACTTTTCCTTCCAGCTGGCGTAGAAGCCGGCGCGGCGCAGCGCGTCGCGGATGGGGGCAGGGTCGGGGGTGTTGAAGGCCAGGCCCTGCTCGGCCAGCTTGGTCTGCAGCTGATTGTTGAGCGCCAGCACGTCGGCGCGCTCGGCCATGCCGGCGGCGTTGATGTGTTTGGCGACGACCTCGCGGATGTCGGCCGGCAGCTTTTCCCAGGCGCGGCGGTTGCCCAGGAACCAGAAGCCGTCCCACATGTGGTTGGTCATCGAGCAGTATTTCTGCACTTCGTACAGCTTGGCGGTCTGGATGATGGCCAGCGGGTTTTCCTGCGCGTCCACCACGCGGGTCTGCAGGGCGGAATAGGTTTCGTTGAAGTTGATGCTGGCCGGCGACGAGCCCAGCGCCTTGAACATCGAGGTCCACAGCGGGCTGACCGGCACGCGGATCTTCAGGTCGCGGAAGTCGTCCGGGCCGCTGATGGCGCGCGAGCTGGTGGTGACCTGGCGAAAGCCGTTGTCCCAGATGCGGTCCATGACGAACAGGCCCTTGCCATTAATGTCGGCGCGGATGTGGGCGCCCAGGTCGCCGTCCATGGCCTTCCAGACCGAGGCGTAATCGGGGAAGGCGAAGCCCACGCCGCTGATCGACGCGCTGGGCACCAGGGTCGACAGGATCAGCCCCGACAGCGTGAAGAACTCGACGGCGCCGGCGCGCAGCTGGCTCAGGGTGTCGGTGTCGGAGCCCAGCTGGCTGCTGGGGAACACCGCCAGTTCGAAGCGGCCGCCGGTGTCCTTGAGGATGTTCTGCGCGGCCTCGTTGGCGCGCAGGTTCATCGGGTGCGAGGGCGGTAGGTTGTTGGCGTACTTGTAACGGAACTGGGGCGCCGCCAGCGTGCGCTGGAACGGGGCCAGGGCGAGCAGCGCGCCGCCTCCCGCGGCGCGCATGAGGTTGCGTCGAGTCGTGTTCATGCTGTCTCCTTGGTTATGAGATCCGGCCGCCGTCGAGGACGGCCGGATAAAGCGCCTTGCCAGGCCTGTTGCTTTATCTTTGCATGAGGTCCATTATGTGGACCTGCTTACTACCCTTAAATTTATTTAATCACATTGATTCACTAGCGTAAATCAATAAAACTGGTGCAGAATGAAAAAACAAAATCAGGTTAATGGTCCACAAAATGGACCTGATGAAAACACAGGCGGAGACGTGACGGAGACCTCATCCCAGGTCGGTGGCGCCCAGGCGATATCCCGCGCCATGCTGGTGCTGCGCGCGGTGTCGCGCACCCGCGGCGAAGGCGCGGGCCTGCTGGCGTTGACGCGCGACACAGGCATGAGCAAGCCCACCGTGCACCGCATCCTGGCCGCCCTGGCCGCCGAAGGCATGGTCGAACAGGACCTGGCCAGCCGCCGCTACTTTCTGGGCCCCGAATGCCACGTGCTGGGCAACATCGCCAGCGAGCGCTTTGGCATCAACCGCCTGGCCGCGCCGGTGGTGGCGCGACTGGCGCACGAGTGCGGCGATTCCGCCTTCTTTTCGCTGCGCCGCGACGTGTTCGCGGTCTGCGTGCTGCGCGAGGACGGCGACTACCCGCTCAAGACCCACGTGCTGCTGCCGGGCGACCGGCATCCGCTGGGCATCGGCGCCGGCAGCCTGGCGATCCTGGCGGCGCTGCCCGACGACGAGGTCGACGCCTGCCTGCAGGCCAATGCGGCCCTGATCGAGCGGCGCTATCCGCATTACTCCGTGGCGCTGATCCGCACGCTGGTCGATGAGGTGCGCGAGCAGGGCTATGCCGTCAACCGCGGCCTGGTGGTGCCGGGCTCGTGGGGCATCGGCATGCCGCTGCGCGATGAGCAGGGCCACGTGCTGGGCGCCCTGAGCATCGCCGCGGTCGAATCGCGCATGGACGAGGAAAGACAGTTCCAGCTGGCCAAGCTGTTGTCACGCGAGGCCAAACGCCTGCTTGCGCAGGCCAACCCGGCAGGCCGCGAGGCGCGGGCGCGCCCGCAGGCCGCCAAGCCCAAGCCCTGATCCGCCGTGCCGGCGGGGCGGGACTGCCAACAGAGGAGACAGCAATGAGCAAGCGTGCCGTCATCGTGGGGTGGTCGCACACCCCGTTCGGCAAACTCGACGACCCCGACACCGAAAGCCTGATGGCGCGGGTATCCGGCGCCGCGCTGGAGCATGCGGGCATCAGCCCGGAGGCGGTGGACGGCATCTATGCCGGCGTCATGAACAGCGGTTTCCAGAAACAGGATTTCCAGGCCGCGCTGGTGGCGCTGGCCGACCCGGCGCTGGCTTATGTGCCGGCGACGCGGCTGGAGAATGCCTGCGCCACCGGCTCGGCCGCGCTGTACGCGGCCATGGATTTCATCGAGGCCGGACGCGGCCGCGTGGCGCTGGTGGTGGGGGCCGAGAAGATGACCGCGCGTTCCACCGAGGACACCGGCGACATCCTGCTCAATGCCAGCTACCGCAAGGAAGAGGCCAACCTGCCGGGCGGCTTTGCCGGCGTGTTCAGCCGCATCGCCACCGCCTATTTCGAGCGCCATGGCGACCACGGCGAGGCGCTGGCCCGCATCGCGGCCAAGAACCACGCCAATGCGCTGGACAACCCTTACGCGCAGATCCGCAAGGACCTGGGCTTCGCGTTCTGCAATACCGTCTCCGAGAAAAACCCTTATGTGTCGGCGCCGTTGCGCCGCACCGATTGCTCGCCCATTTCCGACGGCGCGGCGGCGCTGGTGCTGGCCGACGCGGAAACCGCGGCGGGCCTGCGCCGCGCCATCGGCTTTCGCGCCCGGCGCCACGTCAATGACTTCCTGCCGCTGAGCCGGCGCGATCCGATCGCGTTCGAGGGCGCGGCGCGCGCCTGGCGCGAGGCGCTGGCCGATGCCGGCGCGACCCTGGACGACCTGAGCCTGGTGGAGACGCATGACTGCTTCACCATCGCCGAACTGATCGAGTACGAGGCCATGGGCCTGGCGCCGCGCGGCCACGGCGTACGGGCGCTGCGGGAGGGCTGGGTGCAGAAGGGCGGACGTCTGCCGGTCAACCCGTCGGGCGGACTCAAGGCCAAGGGCCATCCGGTGGGCGCCACCGGGGTGTCGCTGCACGTCATGGCGTGTCTGCAACTGGCCGGCGAGGCCGGCGCCATGCAGGTGCCGGACGCGACGCTGGCCGGCGTCTTCAACATGGGCGGCGCGGCCGTGGCCAATTACGTCAGCATCCTGGAGCGCGTCAAATGAGCGGCCCGCTGGAGCAGGCCCTGGCGCCGCCGGGCGGGGTGGCGCCGGTGTCGCGCCGGGCCATGAACCTGGCGCATTTCCTGGTGCAGGCGGCGCGCCGCCACCCCACGCGCGCAGCGCTGGTCTGCGGCGAGGCCCGCCTGAACTGGCGCGAGCTGAACACGCGCACGGCCGCCCTGGCGCGGGCGCTGGCCGAGCGCGGCGTGAGCAAGGGCGACCGGGTGCTGGTGCACGCGCGCAACAGCTTCGCGTTCGCCGAAACCCTGTTCGCCGTGCTGCGGCTGGGCGCGGTCTGGGTGCCGACCAATTGCCGCATCTCGCCGGACGAGGCGGTCTATCTGGCGCGGGCGGCCGGGGTCAAGGCCTTCCTGTGCGAAGGCCAGTCTCCCGGGCACGCGGCGGCCGTGGCGCAGGCCATGCCCGACCTGGCCTTGCTGGCGCGGCTGGGCCCCGGCGAGTTCGGCGAGGCCGACACCGCTTCCCTGATCGCGGCGCATCTGGATGACGCGCCGGCGGCCTGCGCCGACGTGGACTATGACGATCCCTGCTGGTTCTTCTTTACTTCCGGCACCACCGGCCATCCGAAGGCGGCGGTGCTGACGCATGGGCAGATGGCGTTCGTGCTGACCAACCACCTGTGCGACCTGATGCCGGGCACCACCGAGCACGACGTCAGCCTGGTGGTGGCGCCGTTGTCGCATGGCGCGGGCATCCATTTCCTGACCCAGGTGGCGCGCGCCGCCGCCACCGTGCTGCCCGAGGGCGAGCGCTTCGACCCGGAAGAGGCCTGGCGCCTGGTGCAGGCGCATCGGGTGACCAACATGTTCACCGTGCCGACCATCGTCAAGCTGTTGGTCGAGCACCCGGCGGTGGACGCCTTCGACCACTCCAGCCTGCGCTACGTGATCTACGCCGGCGCGCCCATGTACCGCGAAGACCAGAAGCGCGCGCTGGCCAAGCTGGGCCGGGTGCTGGTGCAGTACTTCGGGCTGGGCGAGGTCACGGGCAACATCACCGTGCTGCCGCCGCAACAGCACCATGACGGCGACGGCCCCGAGGCGCGCGTGGGCACCTGCGGCTACGAGCGCATCGGCATGCAGGTCAGCATCCAGGACGAGGCCGGCAATCCGCTGCCGGCGGGCCGGACGGGAGAGATCTGCGTCTGCGGGCCGGCGGTGTTCGCCGGCTATTACGACAACCCGGGCGCCAATGCCAAGGCCTTCCGCAACGGCTGGTTCCGCACCGGCGACCTGGGCTACCTGGACGACGCGGGCTACCTCTACATCACCGGCCGCGAATCCGATATGTACATCTCGGGCGGCTCCAATATCTATCCGCGCGAGGTCGAGGAAAAGGTGCTGGCGCATCCGGCGATCGCGGAGGCGGCCGTGCTGGGAGTGCCGGACCCGGTGTGGGGCGAGGTGGGGGTGATGGTGTGCGTGCTGCGACCCGGCGAGACACTGGAAGAGGAGGCCCTGCTGGCCTGGCTCGGATCGCGCATGGCGCGCTACAAGCTGCCGCGCCAGGTGTTCTTCTGGGATGCGCTGCCGCGGTCGGGCTACGGCAAGATCACCAAGAAGCTGGTGCGCGAGGCCCTGCGCGAGCGGGGCTGCCTGGCGCCCGCCTAGGAAACGGGGCCGCCGCGCGGCGGCCGCGCAAGAGGGTGCGGACATCGCGAACACATCGCGAGCACACAACGAGGAGACCGAATCATGGATGGAGCGCAGGAAGCGGTGCTGGTCACGGGGGGCGCGTCGGGCATTGGCCTGGCCGTCGCGCGTGGCCTGCTGGGCGCGGGACGCCGGGTGCTGGTGGCCGACGTGTCGCAGGAACGGCTGGACGAGGTGCGAGGCCTGGCGCCGGCGGATCGGTTGGGCTGCGTGCGGATGGATGTGTCCGACGAGGCGCAGGTGAGCGAGGCGATCGCGAGGCTGGAGTCCGACTTCGGGCCGATCGCCGGGCTGGTCAATTCGGCGGGTATCGGCCGCGACGTGCCGTTCCTGGAGACCGACGCGGCGTTGCTGCGGCGGATCCTGGAAGTGAACCTGGTGGGGTCGTTCGTGGTGGCGCGCGAGGCGGCCCGGCGCATGCGCGATCGCGGCCGCGGGTCGATCGTGAACATCGCGTCCGTGTCGGGCATCCGCGGCAACGCGGGCCGCGCGGCGTACGGCGCTTCCAAGGGAGGCGTGGTGACGCTGACCCGGGTGATGGCGGTGGAGCTGGCCGCCTACGGCATCCGCGTGAACGCGGTGGCGCCGGGGCCGATCGAGACGCCGCTGGTGGGGCAGATGCACACCGACGAGGCGCGCGCGGCCTGGCGCCGGGTGGTGCCGCAGCATCGCTACGCGGCGCCGGAGGAACTGAACGGCACTATCGGCTGGCTGCTGGACGAGTCGCAGTCCAGCTACGTGACCGGGCAGGTGATCTGTGTGGACGGCGGCTTCACC
Organism: Achromobacter ruhlandii; assembly: GCF_002082135.1. NCBI lineage: Bacteria > Pseudomonadati > Pseudomonadota > Betaproteobacteria > Burkholderiales > Alcaligenaceae > Achromobacter > Achromobacter ruhlandii. Next base: position 3,765,825 of record NZ_CP017433.1, on the reverse strand, counting down.
GCGGCGGGCATGCTGCCGGCGGTGCATTGACGCCCGCGTTTTCAGCTTTCATTCCCATCTTGCGCCACAAGCGCACGGAGTGCACATCATGCGAACCACCACCGTGGATCGTTCGTTGCGGGGATCACCGGTATTGCCCCGCCCCAGGACGCTGATACACCCGGGAGCCTTCAACCCGGTCCGGATACACAGCCGCTGCGCGCGGCGCGGCCGTCATGTCCGGCTGGCGCTGCAGCCCGGCGCCAGTCTGTTCGAGGCGCTGGTCAATGGCCTGGCGCCGCTGGGCGTGGAGAACGCCTCGATGACGCTGCTGAGCGGAGAATTCAGCCATCTCGACTACTGCACCGCGCCGCCGGACCCGGCGCATCTGCGGGTGGTGGCGTACACCGCGCCGATCGCGGCGGGCGCGGCCACCCTGATCTTCGGCAACGCCACGCTGGGCAAGGGCGACAACGGCGAGCCGCTGGTGCACTGTCACGCGGCGTTCTGCGATCAGGGCGGGGCGTTGCTGGGCGGGCACCTGATTCCGCAGACATCGATCGTGGGCGCGGGGCCGGTGACGGTACTGGTGACGGCGCTGGAAGGCTTCGAACTGCGCGCCACTTATGACCCCGAAACCAATTTGTGGCTACTGCAGCCGCGGGAGATCTGACGATGATGCCGGCCGAGGTCGAAAGCGGAAGCATGGGGCGGGTGGCGTATGCGCGCATCGGGCCCAACGAGGATCTGGTGCAGGGGGTCGAGAAGCTGTGCCTGGCGGAGGGGTTTCGCAACGCCTTCGTGCGCGGCGCGCTTGGGAGCCTGGTGGATGCCTGCCTGTATGCGCGGGGCGGGGAGGTGCGGCAGCTGGAGGGGCCGGCGGTCGAGATCGTGAGCCTGGCGGGAGAGGTGCGCGCGCAGGCGGACGGGTCGGTGGTGGCCTCGTTGTCGGGGGTGGTGGCGGACCCGGCGGGGCGGGTGCACGGCGGGGTGTTCGTCCCCGGGGCGAACCCTGTCTGCATGACGTTCGAGGTGACGTTGGAGGAGTGGCTGCCGGACGGGTGATTTGCGCGCGGGGTTGCCGCCGCCATTGGTCTTGCTGGCCGCGAGACGGGGGGGGACGGGCTATGCCGACCATCCCAGCAGATGGATGGCGATACCCGCCACGCAACACACGCCTAGCGTGGCCATCATTCCCGCCTTGAAGCGAAAGAGCATGAACATGGCGACGGCGGCCAGCAGCAAGGACCACGGGTCCAGGCTTGCCAGGACGGGAATCTGCAGCGTGAAGCCATGCGCGTGCCTGACCTCGACCTGCCCGAACAAGGTGTGCAGGGCGAACCAGATCGCCAGGTTCAGGATGACGCCGACCACGGCGGCGGTGATGGTCGAGAGCGCCGCGCTCAGCGCCTTGTTGTTGCGCAGCGATTCCATGTACGGGGCGCCAACGAAGACCAGCAGGAAGGAGGGGGCGAACGTCGTCCATTTGGCGAGCACCCCTCCCAGCGTGCCCGCGAGGGCCGGATCGAGGGCGCCGGGCTGGCGGTAGGCGGCCATGAAGCCCACGAACTGCACCACGCTGATCAACGGGCCGGGCGTGGTTTCGGCCATGCCCAGGCCGGCCAGCATTTCCCCGGGCGCGAGCCAGTGGTAGTGCTCGACCGCCTGTTGCGCCACGTAGGAGAGAATCGCATAGGCGCCGCCGAACGTGACCACCGCCATCTTGCTGAAGAACTCGGCGATTCGCGTATAGACGTTGTCGGTTCCCAGCAGCGTCACCAGGACGGCCAACGGAGCCAGCCAGGCGACCAGGTTGATGGCGAGGATCTTGATCGCCCGGGCCAGAGAGGGCTTTACGTGTTCCGGAACTTCGATGGCGAAGGCGGCGTCGATGGCGGCCGTCTGTCCTTCGTCCTTCGCGGCGGCGCCGTGGCCAGCCCCCGCCTTGATGCCCTGCCATCCCAGCGCGTTGCCGGCCAGGCCTGTCGCCGCGGCGGCGGCGATGATGAGGGGGAAGGGCGCGGCCAGGAAGAAAATGGCAATGAACGAGAGCCCCGCGACGCCCACCATCGTCCGCGTCTTGAGGGCTCGACGCCCCACCCGCTGGACGGCTTCCAGCACCACCGCCAGCACGGCCGCCTTCAAGCCGAAGAACAGCGCCTGGACCACGCCCACATCGCCGTAGCTCGCATAGATCCAGCTCAGGACGCCCAGGGCGATCAGGCCCGGAAAGATGAACAGAATGCCCGCGACCAACCCACCGCGGGTGCGGTGCAGCAGCCAGCCGATGTATACCGCCAGCTTGTGCGCTTCAGGGCCGGGAAGCAGCGTGCAGTAGTTCAGGGCGTGCAGGAATCGCGTTTCGCTGATCCAGCGCTTTTCCTCGACGAGAATCCGGTGCATCACCGCGATCTGTCCGGCAGGGCCGCCAAAGCTCAGGGCCGCGACGCGGCACCAGACCCAGAACGCCTCGCGGAAAGACACGCCGTGACGCTCGTGCGCCGGAACCCGTGGCTTTGTGGAATCGCCTGCGTCGAGCGGCTCGGCCGTTTTGGCTTGCATCTTTTCACCTGCTTGTTCTGTTCGTTGCCCGGTTTTTTCGGTGGGTCGTTGACTATGGGATATCGGCCAGGCGGTTCATGGCGGTTTCCGGCAGATAGCCTGCCGCGCCGATCGGTCGCGCTAGGTCTTGTGGCCGGTGGCGAAGTGGGCATAGAGGGAGTCCAGCACCGCGCCGATTTCGGCCAGCAGGGCATCATCGTCATCCTGAATGCGCTTGCGGGCGCCGGCCAGCATGGCTTCGAACCCGGCCGCTTCCGGCACCGGCGTGCCGCCGACGTCCAGGGCGTGCACCAGTGCGCCCAGGCGCGCCAGGCCGCGGTTCCCGTCCAGCCCAAAACTGGCGAGCAGGACCTCAAAGGAGACCCGATCGCCCACGTGGGTGAATGTCGCTCCATCGAAATCGAAGCCCAGCGCGTCGGGCGGGCAATCGGAGGGCGTTTCCAGCCATAGGAAGCGAGCGGCCGGATCGATGAACCGCTGGATCAGCCACGCGGACGCGACACGGTCGACCCAGAGATGACGCCGGGTCGCCCATAGGCGCCCTTGGTAGCGGGTCGGATCGCGGCGCGCAATGCTTGCATCGACGGCGCGAGGTTCGCTGGGCGACAGGAGGGACTCGATGGCGTGGGCGAAGTCACGCCATTGCGCTTGCGCGCGCAGGGAGGCTTCGTTGGGAAAGAAATCCATCCGCCGCAGCGCCTGGAAACTGCGCTCGTGCCGGCGCGCCAGCCGATTCAATTCGGCGGGCTGCAGGGCAGGCAAGGTGGCGCGGCTTTCCGACAGTTCGGCCAGCCAGCTTTCGTAGTCCTGGGTTCGGTCAAAACGTGAGACGAACGCCTCGGATTCCTCGGCATCTTTCGGCTGGACCTTCAGAAGCCAGGCTTGCCCGCCTTCATCTCGGGCCTCGGCGGCCAGGTCGGAAAGCTGGAAGGCCTGCTCGGCATGGGCGGGCAACAGGTAGGCCCCATCCCGCAACGCGGCGCAGCCCAGGGCTTTGACGGCTCGCCAGATCCGCATGCGCGCGGTGGCGCTGTCGGTAGGCAGGCTGACAATGAGGAGAAGCCAGGCAGGGGTGTGCGGCGCGTTCATGACGGCAGAATATGGCCGGATCGCGATCTCTGCAATGATGTAGAGATCGCTACAAAGACTGCGTCGTTCGCCGGCATCGCCGCCCGGCTACCAGCCGGGCTTGCACGCTTGCGCTAGGGCCTCGCGCCCCTGGCCGCTGTTTCCGTTTTCGCCAATGCCGGCTGTTTGGGGCGGAAGCTGGCGAAATCCGCCCAGCACTGCTGTGTGTAGCTGTAGAGCGCGTCCTGGGCCTTCAGCGGGCTGCGGCCGGCGAGGCGGGCGAGAACGTAGTGGCCCTGGCGCTGGGGGTCGGCAGGAAGAGGAACTTCGACCAGGTCGCCGGCCTGCTGCTCCTGGCGGGTGACGCAGATGACGCCCAGCAGCAGGGTGTCGGTGGCGAGGGCCAGGTGGACCAGCGGAGCCAGGCTTTCGCAGCGCACGCTGACCATCTGCTCGGGGGCGCCGGCGGGGCCGAGGGTTTCGGCCAGGCGCAGGGCGACCTCGGGGCTGAGGGTGCTGGAGGCGACGGGGTACTGGCGGATGTGATCGATGGTGGGGCGGCGGTGGGCCAGGATAGGGTGATCCTTGCGACAGACCATGCCGGCGCGCAGGGGCGCGAGGGGCCGGGTCTCGATGTCGGCGGCGCCGTACAGCATGCGGGCGTCGCAGACCATGGCGTCGATGCGTTCGGCGCGCAGCAGATCGAGCAGGGTGGCGGTGGTGCCGAGTTCGGCCGCCACGCGCACCTGCGGATGGCGAGCGGCCATGTGCGCCAGGAAGGGCGTCAGCAACAGCGAGGCGGGGGTGGGACTGAGTCCGATAGACAGGGTGCCCGATTCGCCGCCGGCCAGCGTCTTGAGCTCGCGCCGCAGCTCGGCTTCTTCGTAGCGCATGCGGCGGGCGCGTTCCGCGACGCAGGCGCCGTAGGGCGTGAGGCGCACCTGGCGGGTGCCGCGGTCCAGCAGCGGCAGGCCAAGCTCGGCCTCCAGCGCCTGGATGCTGCGGCTGAGCGCGGGTTGCGACAGGTTGACCTTGTCGGCGGCGCGCGAAAAGGTGCCGTGTTCGACCACGGCGAGCAGGTGCTTGAGTTTCTGGAAGTCCATGTTCCAACCGCATGAATCATATGAATCAAATGCATTGGAATTATAGATTGGGCCTCCGTATCATGGTCCGCGGACGGCGCCCGGCAGAGGCGCTGCCATCGCCCGCGGCCGGCTCGCGGCGCGGTCCCATTCGATACGGAGACAGATTCAATGAAGCAGCATGTGTTGTCGGCCGCCCTGTTGGCGGCCAGTTCGTGCCTGCCCGCGATGGCGGCGCAGGCCGTGGCGCAACCCGTGGCGCCCGCCGCCGGGCAGGCCGCCGAGGCCGTCGCGGCGCGGCCGCAGGGCGCCGACGGCAAGGTCACGATCCGGCGCGATGCCTATGGCATGCCGCACGTCTATGCGGACACGGTGTACGGCATCTTCTACGGCTATGGCTACGCGGTGGCGCAGGACCGCCTGTTCCAGATGGAGATGGCGCGCCGCAGCACCCAGGGCCGGGTGGCCGAGGTGCTGGGCGCGTCGATGGTGGGGTTCGACAAGTCGATCCGCGCCAATTTCTCGCCCGAGCGCATCCAGCGCCAATTGGCGGCGTTGCCGGCCTCGGACCGCCAGGTGCTGGACGGCTACGCGGCCGGCATGAACGCCTGGCTGGCGCGGGTGCGGGCCCAGCCCGGCGCGTTGATGCCCAAGGAGTTCAACGACCTGGGCTTCGCGCCGGCCGACTGGACCGCCTACGACGTGGCGATGATTTTCATCGGCACCATGGCCAACCGCTTCTCGGACGCCAACAGCGAGATCGACAACCTGGCGCTGCTGACGGCGCTGAAGGACCGGCACGGCGACGCCGAGGCCATGCGCATTTTCAACCAGTTGCGCTGGCTGACCGACAGCCGCGCGCCGACCACGGTGCCGCCCGAAGAAGGCAGCTACCAGCCGGCCGTGTTCCAGCCTGAAAGCGCGGACAAGCTGGCCTACGCGCTGCCGCGCTACGACGGCACGCCGCCGATGCTCGAACGCGTGGTGCGCGATCCGGCCACGCGCGGCGTGGTCGATGGCGCGCCCGCCACGCTGCGGGCTCGGCTGGCCGAGCAGTACGCGCAATCGGGCCAGCCGGGCATCGCCGGCTTTCCCACCACCAGCAACATGTGGATCGTGGGGCGCGACCATGCCAAGGACGCCCGTTCGATCCTGCTGAACGGCCCGCAGTTCGGCTGGTGGAACCCGGCCTACACCTACGGCATCGGCCTGCACGGCGCCGGCTTCGACGTGGTCGGCAACACGCCGTTCGCCTATCCCGGCATCCTGTTTGGCCACAATGCGCACGTGGCCTGGGGCTCGACCGCCGGTTTCGGCGATGACGTCGACATCTTCGCGGAAAAGCTCGATCCGGCCGACCGCACCCGTTATTTCCACGACGGGCAATGGAAGACGCTGGAAAAACGCACCGACCTGATCCTGGTGAAGGACGCGGCGCCGGTGACGCTGGACGTGTACCGCAGCGTGCACGGCCTGATCGTCAAGTTCGACGACGCGCAGCACGTGGCCTACGCCAAGGCGCGCGCCTGGGAAGGCTTCGAATTGCAGTCGCTGATGGCCTGGACCCGCAAGACGCAGTCGGCCAACTGGGAACAATGGAAGGCGCAGGCGGCGCGCCACGCGCTGACCATCAACTGGTACTACGCCGACGACCGCGGCAACATCGGCTACGCCCATACCGGCTTCTATCCCAGGCGCCGCCCGGGCCACGACCCGCGCCTGCCGGTGCCGGGCACGGGCGAGATGGACTGGCAGGGCCTGCTGCCGTTCTCGACCAATCCGCAGGTCTACAACCCGCGCCAGGGCTTCATCGCCAACTGGAACAACCAGCCGATGCGCGGCTACCCGTCCACCGACCTGTTCGCCATCGTCTGGGGCCAGGCCGACCGCTACGCCGAGATCGAGACGCGCCTGAAGGCCATGACCGCCAACGGCGGCAAGGTCAGCGCGCAGCAGATGTGGGACCTGATCCGCACCACCAGCTACGCCGACGTCAACCGCCGCCACTTCCTGCCGTTCCTGCAGCGCGCGGTGCAAGGGCTGCCGGCCGACGATCCGCGCGCGCGGCTGGTGGCGGGGCTGGCGGCGTGGGACGGCATGGCGACCAGCGAGCGCCAGCCGAGCTATTTCGACAACGCCGGTCCGGCGGTGATGGACGCCTGGCTGCGCGCCATGCTCAAGCGCACGCTGGCCGACGAGATGCCGGCCGACTTCTTCAAGTGGTACAGCGCCACCGGCTATCCGACGCCGCAGGCGCCGGCCACCGGTTCGCTCAACCTGACCGCCGGCGTCAAGGTGCTGTTCAACGCCCTGGCCGGCCCCGAGGCCGGCGTGCCGCAGCGCTATGACTTCTTCAACGGCGCGCGCGCCGACGACGTCATCCTGGCGGCGCTGGACGATGCGCTGGCGGCGTTGCGCCAGGCCTATGGGCAGGATCCGGCCGCGTGGAAGATCCCGGCGCCGCCGATGGTGTTCGCGCCCAAGAACTTCCTGGGCGTGCCGCAGGCCGACGCCAAGGCGGTGCTGAGCTACCCGGCCACGCAGAACCGCGGCACCGAGAACAACATGACGGTGTTCGACGGCAAGTCGGTGCGGGCGGTGGACGTGGTGGCGCCGGGGCAAAGCGGCTTCGTCGCCCCGGACGGGACCCCGTCGCCGCACACCCGCGACCAGTTCGACCTGTACAACACCTTCGGCAGCAAGCGGGTGTGGTTCACGGCGGACGAGGTGCGGCGCAACGCTACGTCGGAAGAGACGTTGCGCTACCGGCGGTAAGGTCGCGCGCGCCCTGGTGGCTGGCAAGCCGGGCGTACGCGCCTTGCTTGCGCAGCAACTGGTCGTGGGTGCCGGCCTCGGCCAGGGTGCCGTTGTCCAGCACCAGGATCAGGTCGGCGTCGCGGATGGTGGCTAGGCGGTGCGCGATCACCAGCGTGGTCCGGTGCCGCATCAGCACGTCCAGCGCGCCGCGCACCTGCATCTCCGACAGGGTGTCCAGGTGCGAGGTGGCTTCGTCCAGGATCAGCACCGGCGCGTTCTTCAGGAAGGCGCGCGCGATCGAGATGCGCTGGCGCTGGCCGCCCGACAACTGCATGCCGCGCTCGCCGACGCGCGTGGCCAGGCCCTCGGGCAGGCTGCGCACGAAATCGCCGAGCGCGGCCTGTTCCAGCGCCCGCGCCAGTTCCTCGCGGCTGGCGTCGGGGCGCGCCAGGCGGATGTTGCCTTCCAGCGTGTCGTTGAACAGGTAGGTGTCCTGCGTCACCAGCGCGACGCGTTCGCGCAGGCCGTCCAGCCGCAGCTGGCGCACGTCCACGCCGTCGAGCTTGACCGCGCCCTGGCGCGGATCCCAGAAGCGCAGCAGCAGGCTGGCCACCGTGCTCTTGCCCGCGCCCGAGGCGCCGACCACGGCCACGGTGGCGCCGGCCGGCACGGTGAAGCTCAGGTCGCGCAGCGTGTCCTGGCTCTTGCCGGGATAGGTGAAATACACGTGGTCGAACGCCAGCGACAGGCCGTGCGGCGCCGCCGGCGGCGGCAGCGGGCCGTCGGTGACCGGCTCGGGTTCGTTGTTGACCACGTGCAGGCGGCGGGTGGCGGCGATGGTGTCGGCCAGTTGACGGCTGACCTGCGAGATCTCCGAGACCGGCAGGAAGGTGGCCAGCGCGATCAGCACCAGCAGCGGCAGCATGCTGGCCGACAGCGCGCCGGCTGACACCTGCAGCGCGCCGACCACGGCCACGGCCAGGCCGCCCAGGCCCATGGCGGTCTCGAACCAGGCGGTCTGGCGCGACAGGTCGCGCAGGATGTCCAGGCGGCGCACGCGGTACTGGTCGGCGACCTTGAGGAATTCCGCGCGGCGGCGGCCGGTGGCCTGGAATGCAGTCAGGTCGGCCAGGCCCTGGATGGTGTCGGTGGTGTGCGCGCTCATCTCGCCCAGGGCGTGGCGGGCGCGGTCGCCGAGCGCGTCGACCTTGCGGCGGCCGCGCACCGGCGACACCAGCGCATAGGCCAGGAACGGCAGCAGCGCCAGCGCCACCGGCCAGCTGTAGAAGGCCAGGAAGCCCAGCACCGACAGCGGCACCAGCACCGAGACGATGGCCGGGGCGATGGTGTGGGCGTAGAAGTACTCGACCATCTCCACGTCCTGCGTCGCCAGCGCCACCAGGTCGCCCGAGCGGCGTTGCAGCAGATAGGCGGGCGCCAGCCGCTCCAGCTTGTCGTAGAGCTTGACGCGCATGTCCGCCAGCAACTGGTAGGCCATGGCGTGCGCCAGCCACGATTCGAGCCAGTGGAACAGCGCGGCCAGCGGCGCGGCGATCAGCAGGCCGATGATCAGGGCCGACGTGTCGCGGCCGTCGCGGATGGCGGCCACCACCAGCGCGCTCAGCACGCCGACGCCGATGAAGGCGGCCACGCGCGCCACGCCCAGCAGGATGGTGGCGATCAGGGTGCCGCGCCACGGTTGCACCACCGACAGCAGCGTGGCCAGCGTGGCGCGCCAGCCGACCTGTTCGGCGTCGGCGTCCAGCGGGCGCAGCGCCGGGCCCTGGCCGCCGGATTCATCGTCAGTGGCGTGCGCGGCGGGCGTGGTATCGCGCGCCGTGGCGGCGGACGGCGCGTTTGGCGTGTTCGGCGCGCTCAAGGCCAGGGCCTGTTCGTGCATCAGGCGGTAGTACAGGCCATGCTGGCGCATCAGCGCATCATGCGGGCCTTGCTCGACCACGCGGCCCTGGTCCAGCACCAGGCAGCGGTCGGCGCCGATCACGCTGGCCAGGCGGTGCGCCAGGATCAGCGTGGTGCGGCCGGCCATGAGGCGGTCCAGCGCCTGCTGGATCAGCGCTTCGTTCTCGGTGTCGACCGACGACAGCGCCTCGTCCAGGATCAGGATGGGCGCGTCGCGCAGCAGGGCGCGGGCGATCGCCACGCGCTGGCGCTGGCCGCCCGACAGTTGCAGGCCGCGTTCGCCGATGCGGGTGGCGTAGCCCTGCGGCAGCGCCATGATGAAGTCGTCGATATTGGCGGCGCGGGCGGCGGCGCGCACCTGTTCGTGGCTGGCGTCGGGCCGGCCCAGCCGCAGGTTCTCGTCGATGGTGCCGTGGAACAGCGTGATGTCCTGGCTCACCAGCGCCATCTGGCCCAGCAGCGTCTGCGTGTCGAGCTGGTTGACGTCGTGGCCGCCGACGCGGATGGCGCCGGCCTGCGGCACGCATTCGCGCAGCAGCAGGCGCACGATGGTGGACTTGCCGGCGCCGCTGGGGCCGACGATGCCGACGCGTTCGCCGGCGGCGACGCGGAACGACAGACCCTGGTGCGCCGGGCGCTGCGGCGAATACGAGAACGCCACCGCGTCGAATTCGATGGTGGGGTCGAGCCGCGCGGGGGCGGCGCCCGCCCGCACGGCGGGGGCGGCGGTCAGCGGCTGCGCATCCATCAGCGCGTGGATGCTGGCGGCGGCCGACTGGCCCAGCATGCCCCGGTGCAGTACCGAGCGCAGGTCGCGCAGCGGGCGGAAGATCTCGGTGCCGGCCATCAGCACGATCAGCAGCGCTTCCACGCTCATGTCGCCGGCGGCCACGCGCCAGGCGCCGACCGTCAGCGCCAGCGCGGCGCCCAGCGCCACGCCCAGGTCGCTGATGCCGCGCGTCAGCAGGCTCACCGACAGCACCCAGAAGGTGTTGTCCGACAGGGCGCGGGCGCGCGCGGCCAGGCGCTGGCCAAAGGTCTTGCCCTGGCCGTACGACTTGAGCGTCGGCAGGCCCTGGACGGCGTCCAGGAATTCCTCGCCGAACTCGTTCAGCGAGCGCGTGCGCGCCAGGCTGGCGCGGCGGTCGAGCATGTGCACGGCCATCGGCCCGAACAGCGCGAACAGCGCCGCCACCAGGAACACCAGCGCGGTCGGCACGTCCCAGAAGGCGATGACGGCGAAGATGGCGAACGGCGCGGCCGCGGCGATGGCGACCTGCGGCAGGTATTGGCCGAAGAAGGTCTGCAGTTGCTCGACGCCGTCCACCACCGTCAGCATCACGCCGCCGGTGCGCTGGTTGGCGAACCAGGCTGGCCCCAATGCCACGATGCGGTCGTAGAGCCGCGCGCGCAGCGTCTGCTGTACCTGGGCCGAGCAGCGGTTGGCCTGCACCGTGCGCAGGTGGTCGAGCAGGGCGCGCAGCAGCACCATGGCGCCGGCGCACAGCGCCGGCGCGAGCCAGTCCCGCCACGGCGCGCCGTCGAACACCCTTGCCAGCAACTGGCCCAGGAACACATAGCGGGCGATGCCCGCCGCCAATGCCAGCAGGCCGAGGAAAATGCCGACCGCCATGCCGGCGCGCAGCCCCGCGGTCAGTTGCCAAAGCCTCGAATCGAAATACATATCAATGCTCCCTCCAGAGCCTGCATGGTCACGCATCCGGCGCGCTGGCGATAGCGATAGTTATTCAATCATGGGTTGAGATAAACTCAACCCATGCCGACCCTGCCCACCCATATGCCGCCGCTGGCGGCGCTGCGCGCCTTCGAGGCGGTCGCCCGCCTGGGCAGCCTCAGCCGCGCCGCGGCCGAACTCAATGTCACCAAGAGCGCCGTCAGCCACCAGTTGCGCGCGCTGGAGGCCGACCTGGGCGTGAGCCTGCTGCGCCGGGGCGGCACGGTGCGCCGCGCGGAAACCACCGAGGCCGGCGCCGCGTTGCTGGCTTCCGTACAACAGGCCTTGACCCTGCTGGAGACCGCCTGCCGCAACGCGCGGGCCAGCGCGCGCGGCACGCGGCGCTACAACCTGAACGTGTCGGCCAACCCGTCGCTGGCGGCGCTGTGGCTGGCGCCGCGCATCGGCCGCTTCATCGAATTGCACCCGGACATCGACATCCAGGTGTTCCTGCACGCCAGCCAGGACCCGGCCTGGAAGGCCCAGGACATCGACCTGGCGTTCCTGCACGTGCGCGCCCTGGGGCCGCACCTGGCCGCGCCCGGCGACATTCCGCTGATGACGGAAACCGTGGTGCCGGTGTGCAGCCCGGCGCTGGTCCCTCCCGACGAGCGCGACGATCCCGCCGTCTTCACGCGCCATCGCTGGCTCGAGGAAAAGCACATCGACAGCCCCGAGACCGACTGGCGCACCTGGCGTCCACGCCTGGGCCTGGCGGAAAGCGCCGGCCAGGATCCGCTGGTGCTGAGCGGCCTGAGCACGGTCGTGGCGGCCGCCGCGGCCGGCGTCGGCATCGCGCTGGGACGCGCGCCGCTGATCGACGAGGAACTGGCCAGCGGCCGGCTGGTGGCGCTGACGCCCGGCCTGCGCATGCCGGGCTCGTGGGGCTACGTGATGCGCATCCACGCCAATCGGCCGATGGACGCGTCGCTGCCGGCGCTGGTGGAATTCCTGGCGGAAGAAGGGCGTGGCGCGACGCTGTCTTGGCGCCAGCCCGTGGGGCGGCGAATGCCGAGGAGCCTGGCGCGCGCGGTTGAGCGGCCGCCGGTCGGACGCGGCCGGCGTTCACCGCAGGCTTGAGGGATCGCGCGCCGGCTGCCATACTCCGATGGCCGCGACGCGGCGACACCACAAAGGAAAGCGATGGGCGCGACGAATTCGGATGGATCGGCCGGTGTCATCGCCATGATGGAGCGCCCATGATGTCCCTGGCCCGCCGTGCGCGCCTCCTGCTGTTGCCGCTGCTCATGCCCCTGATCATGCTGTTGCCCGCCGCCGCGCTGGCGCAGGCCGCGCCCACGCCGGGCTGCGGGGATTTCCTGGCCGCATGGGGCGACAAGCCGGCCGCCATCGAATACCAGGGGTGCCGCCAGGAGTTCGGCCAGGGCAGGCCGTTGGTGGCGCGCTACCGGCTGGACGGCGCCGCGGCGGCCGAGGTCGAGCGCTACCTGCAACGGCGCTTCGGCATCGAGGCCCTGCGGTTCCGCTGCTGTGGCTGGGAGGCGCCGCCCCACTCGTGGCGCGACCCGCGTACCGGGCACAACTACCTGATCGGCTTCGGCTCCGAGGAAACGCTGGTGTCCTCGCGGGCGCAGTGGGATCGGATCGACAACTTCCACATCCGCGTCGAACGGTTCACCGAGGATAGCTGAGGGCGCGCCGCCGCCCGCTGGACGGCGCCATGGCGTCGTTTTCCTTCCGTCGCCACCACGCTAGCGCTTCTACTCAATATTCGCCGCGCTGATATACCGCGCGCCGGCTCGCGCCCGCGTCACACTGCCGCCATTCCCATCTGGAGCATGGCCATGAAAAGTTATGACGTGATCGTGATCGGCGCGGGCGTGGTCGGCAGCTCGGTCGCCTTCCACCTGGCCGCCCTGGGCGCCCGCGATGTGCTGGTGCTGGACCGCGCCGCCATCGGCGCCGGCACCACGGCGCAATCGTCGGGCATCCTGCGCACCCATTACTCGGTGCGCGAGAACGTGGAACTGGCGCGGCGTTCATGGAGCGCCTTCAACGACTTCGCCGCCTATGTGGGCGATGACGACGCCGCCAGCGGCCTGGTCCGCTGCGGCTACCTGATCGCCGCGGCCGATGACGACAAGCGCGCGCCGCTGGCCGATGCGCTGGCGCAGCAGCGCGCGCTGGGCATCCCGGTGCACGAACTGGACGCGGCGCAGGCCCGCGAACTGCTGCCCATCGCCGACTTCGGCGACGCCGCGCTGATCGGTTTCGAGCCGGAGGCCGGCTTCGCCGACGCCTATCTGGTCGCCACCAGTTTCGCGCGCGCCGCGCGCCGGCGCGGCGTGACGATCCGCGAGAACGTCGCCGTGCACGGCCTGCTGATGCGCAACGGACGCGTGGCCGGCGTGGCCACGTCGGAAGGCGATTACGCCAGCGCGGTGGTTGTCAGCACGCAAAACATCTGGACCGCCGAGCTGGCCGCCTGGACCGGGGTGGCGATGCCGCTGGCGCCCGAGCGCCACGCGGTGCTGGCGCTGGCGTGCGCCGCCGCGCCCTATGCCTATGCCATGCCGGTCTTCAAGGACCTGGCCTCGCCCGGCATGCTCTATTGCCGCAGCTATGGCGGCAACCAGATGCTGGCTAGCGAAGGCACTTCGGGCGAAACGCTGGCGCCGGGGGAGGCCGAGCAGGGCGACGTGCCGCTGGACTACGTGGCCGACGTCGGCGCGCAGGTGGCGGCGCGCTTTCCGGCCTATGCCGAGGCCGGCCTGGCCGCGTCATGGACCGGCGTGTACGACGTCACGCCCGACTGGAATCCCGTGCTGGGGCGCATCGCGCAGGTGGAGGGGCTGGTGGCCGGCTTCGGATTTTCCGGACACGGCTTCAAGCTGTCGCCGGCGGTGGGACGGGTGCTGGCGCAGGAAGCCCTGGGGCTGGCGCCCGATGTGTCGTTGGCGCCCTATGCGCTGTCGCGTTTCGAGCGCGGCGCGCTGCTGACGGGACGCTATGGGCGCGGCGCGGTGTCGTGATGGCGGTGGCGCGCGCGACCACGTCGCTCCGACGGCGTCAGCGGCGCAGGCTGCGCCACAGGGTGGCCGCTGGCAGGCCCAGCGCGGGCGCCACCTCGTGCTGCATCAGTCGTTCGACCGCCATCAGGATCACGTTGCGCGCCTCGGCCGGCAGCTTGCCGGCCTCGTGTGGCCGCGACGCGAGGTAGAAGGCGCGGGCCAGGTCGGGCGCGTCGGCGCGGGTCTTGTCCAGGCAGGACGCCAGCGGCAGCACCCGCAGCTGGTCGACGAAATGGCGCGATTGCCAGATGCACAGCGGCGTGCTGATCGCAAAGCCCAGGCCTGCGGTCACCAGGCTGAGCAGCGGATCGGTGTTGTCGAATTCGAAGGTGCGCTCGATGAAGATGCCGCGCGATTCCAGCAGCCGGTCGATGGCGGCGCCGATGTGCGAACGCGCGCTGTAGCGGATGAACGGGCTGCGGCGGGCCAATTCCGCCAGCTGGCCCGCCTGCGGCGGCGGCGTGGCGCGTGGCAGCACCAGCAGGTAGGGTTCGCTGAACAGCCCGAGCTTGCGGATGGCGGGAGGATCGGCGGCGGCGCTGGTGCTGATGACCAGGTCCAGCTGGCGTTCCTCCAGCTGTTTGTCCAGCACCGGGGTGATGCCGGACCACAGCCGGATCTGGCGCGAGGCGCCGGACAGGCCATGGATCAGCGTCGGCCCCAGCGTGCCGGCGAACGAATCGACGCAGCCGAAGCGCACGATGTTGCGCCGCGCGCGACTCAGGTTGCGCACGCTTTCGGTCATGTCGCCGGCCTGGGCCAGGAGGCGCGAGGCATGGTCGAACAGCAGCTCGCCGGCCGGCGTTGGACGCGCCGGACGGGTGCTGCGGTCCAGCAGTTCGGTCGACAGCGCGGCCTCCAGCTGCTTGACCCGCTGCGACACCGCCGCCTGCGACAGTCCCAGCAACCGGGCCGCGCCCGACACCGAGGCGGCCTGTACCACCGCGACCCAGGTCAGCAGCAGGCTCCACTCGGGATAGGCATCCGCGTCGCGGTGGGGCAGGCGGTTCATCGGGCGGCGCGGGGCGGCGGCCGGATCAGCGCTTGCGCGCCAGCGTCTGCGCCAGCGCGGCGCGCACCATGCTTTCGACCACCGGGATGACCTTGGCGGCCGCGTCGGCCTGGTAGCCGTAGGGATAGGTCTCGTCCATATAGGTGGACTGGCACATCTCCAGCTGCACCGCGTGGATGTCTTCGGCCGGCGATCCGTAGTGGCGCGTGATGTAGCCGCCTTTGAAGCGGCCGTTCACGGCGCTGGTGTAGCCGCAGCCGGGCAGGCGTTCGGCCAGCGCGTCCAGGATGTCGGGCGCGCAGCTGGCGCCGTCGGCGGTGCCCAGGTTCAGGTCGGGCAGCTTGCCTTCGAACAGGCGCGGCAGCACGCTGGCGATCGAATGGGCTTCCCACAGCAGTACCGTGCCGTGTTCGGCGCGGATACGGTCGAGTTCCTCGCGCAGCTTGGCGTGGTACGGCTGCCAATAGGTCTGCAGGCGGTGCTCGCGTTCGTCGTCGGTCAGCGGCGCGTCGTTCAGGTACAGCGCCTCGCCGCGGAAGGTGTGGGTCGGGCACAGGCCGGTCTTGGTCTGGCCGGGGTACAGGCTTTCGTCGTTGGGCGGGCGGTTCAGGTCGACCACATAGCGCGAGTAGCGCGCGCCCAGCACGGACGCGCCCAGCGCGTCGGCGAACTGGTACAGGGTGTCCAGGTGCCAATCGGTGTCACCGGACTGCTGGCCGACGGCCGTCATGCGGGCGCGCTGCGCGTCGGGCAGCTGGCTGCCCAGGTGGGGAATGGAGATCAGCAGCGGCGCGGTGCCGCGGCTGAAGTGATAGATGTCGCTCAAGAAAAACTCCGGGGTAAGGCGGGCCAGGCAGGCGCGGCGCGCGGGCTGGCTCAGTGCCGCGCTATGCTAGGCAGGCGGGCGGGCGCGGACATTTGCATCGAAAGCCACGATGCTGATCATCATGATATCTGATTCAAATTGCGTGCCGGCCCGGCCTTGTCCCAGGGCGCCCCGTGTTGCCAGCGCGCGGCGATGTCGTCAATCAGCCGGCGCACCTTGGGAGCCAGGTGACGCCGGTGCGGATACACCGCGCAGACCGGCGCGCCGGGTGGCGCGTAGGCTTCCAACAGCGGCACCAGGCGGCCTTCCCGCAGGTCCGCGCCAACCAGGAAGGCGCCCAGCTGCACGATGCCGGCGCCATCGAGCGCGGCGTCGCGCAGCGCTTCGGTGTTGCCCAGCCGCAGCCGGCCGGCCACGGCGACGCCGCGGTCCTGGCCGTGGCTGGCGTAGCGCCAGGGCACCGGCGTGCCCATGTGGGTGTAGGCCAGCGTCTGGTGGCGCGCCAGTTCATCGGGCGAGGCCGGCGCGCCATGGCGTGCCAGGTAGGCCGGCGCGGCGCAGGTGACGAGCCGGTGCGGCGCCAGCACGCGCCGCACCAGCCGGCTGTCGGCCTCGCCGCCGATGCGGATGGCGACGTCGATGCCGTCGCGCACCAGGTCGCTGTAGTCGTCGGTGAAGCTGATGTCGGCCTCGACCTCGGGCCATTGCCGCAGGTAGTCGGCCACCAGCGGCATGATGTGCAGCCGGCCCAAGGCCACCGGCAGGTCAATGCGCAGGCGGCCGCGCGGCGCCTCCTGGCGGCTGGCCATGGCGCCGGTGGCGTTGTCGACCTCGGCCAGGATGCGTTGCGCGTGTTCGTAGAACAGGCGGCCTTCGTCGCTGAGGCTGACACTGCGCGTACTGCGATGCAGCAGCCGCGCGCCCAGGCCGTGTTCGAGCCGCGCGATGCACTTGCCGATGGCCGAACGCGACAGGCCCAGCCGTTCCGAAGCCAGGGTGAAGCTTTGCGCGTCGGCGACGCGGACGAAGGCGATGACGTCGCCGATATGGTCGATGCCGGCGGCGGAGAGAGGCGTCATGGGGCGATTTCCACAGCAACGGGGATGCACGTCGGATTGGCGACGATTTGTCCCTTTTGTTTGTCTGATTGCCTACTTTATCAGCGAATTGGAAACAGTAGACTGGCCAGCACTGACACCCCCCAAGCTTCGATCACGCCGGCCGGCATGCCGCCCGGCGCCTGCCTCCGAGGGTGTTTTCCTTGTTCCTTCAGGCGAGAGACCTTCCATGACCCGCAGTATTGCCCTCGATCCGCGGCCCCCCACGGCCGCCGGCCATCCTCCCGCTGCCTGGGCCGGCGTGTCGGCCGCCGGCCTGGCGACGTTCTGCGTCGTTACCACCGAAATGCTGCCGGTGGGCTTGCTGCCGCCCATCGCCGCCAGCCTGGGCGTGTCGACGGGCCGCGTCGGCTGGCTGATGGTGGTGCCCGGCATCCTGGCCGCCCTGTGCGCGCCGCTGGTGGTAATGGGCGCGCGCGGCGTCGACCGACGCCGCATCCTGTGCGGCCTGTTGCTGCTGCTGGCAGGCGCCAACCTGGGCAGCGCGCTGGCGCCGCACCTGTGGGGGTTCCTGGCCGCGCGGGTGCTGGTCGGCGTCTGCATCGGCGGCATCTGGGCGGTGGCCGGCGGCTTGGCCGGCCGGCTGGTGCCGCCCGCCGCCGTCGGCCTGGCCACGGCCGTGATCTTCGGCGGGGTGGCGGTGGCGTCGGTGCTGGGGGTGCCGCTGGGCGCCTGGATCGGCGACGTGGCGGGCTGGCGCAGCGCGTTCGGCGCCCTGGCGGCGCTGAGCGCGGCCGCGCTGCTGTTCGCCGCGCTGGCCTTGCCGCCGCTGCCGGTGGCGCAATCGGTCACGGCGCGCGAATTGGGCCGGCAGCTGCGCAATCCGGGCGTGCGGCGCGGTCTGTTCATCACGCTGTTCCTGGTGGCCGGGCATTTCATGGCCTACACCTTCGTGCGGCCTGTCCTGCAGACCATGGCGGGGTTCGCGCCCGGCTGGATCGGCCCGCTGCTGTTTGCCTATGGCGTGACCGGCATCGCCGGCAATTTCCTGGCCGGCGGCGCGGCGGGGCGGCACCCGCGCGCGACCCTGCTGGGCATCGTGCTGGGCCTGCTGGCGACGCTGGCGTCGCTGCCATGGCTGGGCGACATGCGCGGCGCCGTGGTGGCGCTGCTGTTGCTGTGGGGGCTGTCGTACGGCGGTGTTTCGGTGGTGCTGCAGACCTGGGTGATGCAGGCGGCGCGCGGCGCCGTCGAGGCGGCGACGTCCTGGTTCGTCGGGGTGTTCAACCTGGCGATCGCGTTGGGGGCGCTGGCGGGCGGCGTCAGCGTCGATCACCGGGGCCTGCCCGCCACCTTGCTGGCCGCCGCGGCGTGCATGCTGGCGCCGCTGGCGGCGATTGCCTGGCGCGGCGGCCGCGGGTAGGGGCGGGTTGCCAAACGGCGCCCGGCGTCGCGCCGGTTCATGGCGCTAGCGCCGGCGTCCCGGCCGGAAAGCGTGGCCGCGTGCGCTCCAGGCTGCCAGCA
The DNA here is from genome assembly GCF_002082135.1 of Achromobacter ruhlandii. Taxonomy (NCBI): domain Bacteria; kingdom Pseudomonadati; phylum Pseudomonadota; class Betaproteobacteria; order Burkholderiales; family Alcaligenaceae; genus Achromobacter; species Achromobacter ruhlandii. Next base: position 3,747,270 of record NZ_CP017433.1, on the reverse strand, counting down.
GCGCAATCACGGCCAGCGCGGTCACCGTCCAGGCGAACGAGCCCGCGCCGGCGGTGTCGAGCAACGCGCCGCCCAGCACGCCGCCGCTGGCGATGCCCAGGTTGAAGATGGTGACCAGCATCGATTGCGCCACGTCGGAATGCTCGCCGGCGGTGTCGGCCAGGGCGGTCTGCAGCAGCGTCGGCGCACCGCCGAAGCTCAGGCCCCACAGCGCCACGCCGGCCATCAGGACGGCGGGGTGGGCGCCCGCCAGGCCCAGCGCGCTGGCGGTCAGGGCGAACAGCGCCAGCGACAGCAGCGTCAGCAGGCGCAGGCAGCGATCCACCAGCATGCCCGTCAGCAACAGGCCGGCGCGCGCGCTGGCGCCGAACACCAGCAGCACCGTATCGACGGAGGCCGGGCGGCCCAGGTGGATCAGGTAGGGCGCGATGTAGGTGTAGAGCACGTTGTGCGCCAGGATCCAGGTGAACAGCACGAACAGGATCGGCCGGATGCCGGGCAGCATCAGCGTCCGCGCGATCGGCAGGCGCCGGCGCGCGGTCTGGCCGGCAAAGTCCGGCACGGCGGCGCGCACCCAGATCACCAGCGTCAGCGACACCGCGGCCATCAACCAGAACACGCCGCGCCAGTCCATCAGGCTGCCCAGCCACGCGCCGGCCGGTACGCCCAGGCACAGCGCCAGCGGCTGGCCCGCGCCCACCACCGCCAGGGCCCGGCCCTGTTGGCGCGTCGCCACCATGCGGCGCGCGTAGCCGGCCAGCAGGCCCCACAGCAGGCCGGCCGCCATGCCGCCTCCAAAGCGCGCCGCCAGCGTCAGCACGTAGTCGGTGGACAGCGCGGTAATCACGTTGAACAGGCACAGGCCGCCGATGGCCAGCAGCAGCAGGGGACGGCGATTCCATCCGCGGGTGGCGGCGATGATTGGAATCGCCGCCAGCACCGAGCCGGCCGCGAACAGGGTGACCAGTTGCCCGGCCAGCGCCTCGGACACGCCCAGGCCCTGGCCGATCTGCGGCAGCAGGCCGGCGGGCACGGTCTCGGTCATGATGGTGATGAAGCCTGCCAGCGCCAGGGCCAGCAGCTTGCCCAGCGGCAAACCTTCGGTGTGGTCCAGGTGACAGGCGCCGGCGGGCAGGGGTGGGGTGCAGCTCATGCGGAAACTCCGATTGCGATTAAATTGGAATGATCGTTCCAAAAAAGAACGAAAAAAACGCGGCATGGACAGGCCGCGGCATGCCTCATGTCTTCTGGATCGAGCCCAGCGCCACCGAGATCACGTCACCCAGCCACTGCCGGCGTTCGCGGGCATTGCTGCCCTTGGCGACCACCCGCAGGCCCTGGATGGTGGTGACGATGAAGCGGGCCAGCGCGCGCGGCGACTTGCCGCTGTCGATCTCGCCGTTGGCCTGGCCTTCGGCCAGGATTTTCTCCAGCGCCTTTTCCAGGCGTTGAAAGTTACGTCGCACCAGTTCGGCCACCACGTCATCCTGACCCGCCATTTCCAGCGAGGCGTTGGCCACCAGACAGCCGCGCCGGCTGGCCTCGCGCAGTTCGTCGTCGGCGATGAAGTCGAGCAGCCGGCCGATGCGCTCGCGCGCATTGCCTGGGCGGGCGAGCAGGTCGAGGTTGGCGGCCGTCAGTTCGTGATAGCGCCGCAGCGCGGCTTCGTACAGGCCCTGCTTGCTGCCGAAGGCGTTGTAGAGACTGCCGCGTCCCAGCCCGGTGCCGTCCACCAGGTCCTGCACGGAGGTCGCGGCGTAGCCGCGACGCCAGAACACCTGCATGGCGGCGTCGGCGACGTCGTCGGGTTCGAAATCCTTGGTACGCATGGCGTGGTTTTTGGAATGATCGTTCAAATAACGATACAGTCCGCGGCGGCGCGGCGTCAAGCAAGACCGTTCGCCCCGAAGGGGCTTTGCGCATTGGGCGGGTCTTGGCGGCTTTCCTTGAACTTCCGCTTTATCCATGCCAGTCATAACCGTTAGCCGCGTCGCGGGCTCGCCGGCCGGGGGCCACGCCAGACAGCCGGCCTATGACCCGTTCAGCCCTGGCTTGCCGTCAATCGCGCGGTCAACGCCGCCATGTCATCCAGCATCCAGAACACGCGGCCGCGGTTGGTCTCGTAGGCGAAGTCGCGCAGCGACTTGCTGTCCGCCAGATAGGCCGAGATATCGCCCACCACCGCGCAATGCAGGCGGTAGTTGACGAACTTCTGGATCAGCTCGCCGGCGATGCGCGTTTCCAGGCGGAAGAAATCGGGATGCACGCGCGCGGCGGGCAGCGCCAGCCATTCGGCCTCGTGCTCCCAGGCGGCGCTGATCAGGTCGTTGGTGTCCTGGCCGGTGGCCAGGGCGGGGCCGGTCGCGTCGAATCGCAGGACGCGCTTGCCGCCGATGTCGACGAGCGTGGGAGATGAGGTGCGCATGGCGGGGATGTCTGGCTCAAAGGGCGTTGTCTTGGGGCGATCATGATAGCCGCTACGTGCCGACGTTCCTGGCGACGCGGGCGGTCAGGCCTGGCGGGTGATCATTGCGCGCCAGGGCGCACGCCGGTGAGTTCCGTGATCATGTCGTCGGTGCGATGCGTGCTCAGGTAGGGCATGAGGTCGCTTTCGGTGGGAACGATCCGCGCCATCCACTTGGCCGCTTCTGTGCCGATCTCTTCCAGCTGCTCGGCACTGGCGGCCTGCAGGCGGCGGCCGGTTTCCAGCATCGGATGCTCGTCCGGAAGATTGAAGTAGCCGGGTATCGCGCTATGGCCGTCCGTCCGCCCATCCGGATAGAGCGTGGCGTCGCCCGTGATCTTGCTGTAGTAGGGCACATCGTGGTTCGCATAGGCATCCAGCATTGTCTGGCGCAAGGCAGCGCGCAGGTCGGCGCGACCTTGGATGTCACGGATGCCATCGAGCTTGTTTTCCAGCGTGCCGTGCGGGTTGCGAGCGTCCGGGCCGAAGAACGCGGTGCCCAGTTCATCCATCAGGATTTCGCGTTGCCCCAGCGTACTGATGGGGTGATAGCGCAGATGGAAGCCGGTGGTGGCGGTGATGAACGGCTGCATGGTGTCGGCCGCTTGCAGCCGCGTCAGACCGTCGATCAGCCCTTTGCCAAAGTCCTCGGAATACCTGGCATAGGGTGACGTGGCGCCAGGATAGCGATTGTTGGAGTAGGTGTCGTCCGCGTTCCGCACCACCAGCAGGCTCTCGGGGACGTCCTCGAGGTTGTCCTGGCGCCTGAGGCGCCCGTCCACGAACCGATAGGCGGGTTGCAGCGGGTTGTTGTCGGTGGCGCAACCGAACGCCTTGTCCAGCATGATGGTGTCCATCAATTTGACCAGCGCTGGCGAAGGGGCGGTCTCGTCGTCGGCGCGGGCGTTGTCTTGCAGCAAGTCCGCAAAGCGTTGCGTCACGGGCGTGCTCAGCGCGAATTCCAAGTCGGTGAAGAAGAATCGGTTGTTGCTGACCATGATGTTCTCATGGTGGATGTCGGTGGCGCCCGCGAACATCAGGGCCGCAGTCGCTCGTCCCAGGTCCTGGAACATGTCGGCGGCGGCATCATGGGAGACCAGGTGGTTCTCCGCGTCGGCGTTCGGGATGAACTGCACGAATCCGAAGTCGCCGTGATCATCATGGCGGGGCAGGAATCGATAGGTCATTGCCGATGCTCCGGCAACTTCGAGCAGGCTGTGACCGCCCTGGCTCAAGGCGGCGCCGCTAATGGCCTCGTCGATGCGTACGTCGCGGGGCTTGTAGACGGCCTGCCTGCCCTGGCCGAAGTCCAACAGGGCGACGCGGTTGCCGCCCTTGTGCGGGTCGCTGTTGGTCAGGGTGATGCCATGCAACCGCGTTGACGCACCGTCGCCGGGGAAGCGTTCGCTGATGGCCTCGTAGTTGTCTGCCACCCGCGTCAGCATGGTGGCGACCGACGTTTCGAAAGCCCGGCACTCGGCCTGCAGATGCGGCGCGAGCGCCGGGATGGCCGCATGCAGGTGGGGCAGTCCTCCCTTGCTGTCGAGCCGGGCTATGAGCTGGTCCTGCGTCAGGCCGTCCACGTTCCGGGGGCCGAAGTGGCTGGCGGCATAGGCTTCCAGTCCGCGCAGCAGGTATTCGTCCAGCCGCGCGGCCAATTGTGTGCCCAGCGCGCCGGCGAGGCGTTTTTCCGGCGTGCCGTCGTTGGCCAGCACCTGCGGCAACAGGAGTCTGAGGGTGTCGCGCAATTCGGATTCGATGAAGTCGCCGCGAGGGCCGTCGGGCAGGCGCACATCGCCCATGACGAAGCGCATGGCGGCGTCCAGGTCGGCCGCCGAGGCGCCGTTCAGCGCCGCCTGGTTCAGCGCTTGCATACGCGCGGCGGCGTGCTGGGGAGCCGCGTGCACCGCGGCTTCGACGCGGTGGGAGGACAGCTTCCCGTGTTGCGTTTCCTCCAGCGCGAAGCGCCCCGCGCCGTGGCCGTGTTGTTCGTCCAGCGCATGCTGGAACGTGCGCAGCGCCTCGGTATTCTCCCTGGTCACGCTACCGTTGTAGAGGTCGCGTATCGGTTCTATCACGTACTTGGCGAGCCAGGAACGGGGCGTTCCATCGAGCGCGGCCGTCAGCGGACGCGCCTGGTCGTGCTGGCCATTCTGGCCATTGACGACGATGCGCTCCGCGGCGGGGTTCTGTTGCGCGAATTGGGTGAATCTGTCGAGGCCGACGCTCATGGTGCGCTCCTCAGGCCTGCAGCCAGCCCGTGGCCGGCGAGGCGTCCGGGGGATTGTCGGGGGATTGCGCCAGGGTGGCCCGCCACTGCATGGCGGTGTCCACGAAGGCGCCGGCCCATTGCTCCAGCGCCTGCACGTCCAGTCCGTGCCAGGGACGACGCGCGCTGATGAGCGCCGTATCGGTATTGCGCGCCAGGCCCAGGACGAACGAGGCGTTGCCGGCGCCATTGGCGCGCAGCATCTGTTCGAGCATGGCCGGTTTGCGCTCGGCGGGCACCTCGCCCAGCGGCGCGAACAGCGTCAGCATGTCGTCGGTCGCGGCGAGGTTCAGCGCCAGGGATCCGTCGACCATCAGCGTGCAAATACCGGTTTCGTCGATCGGCAGGGATTCCTGGCCAAGCAGGGGAGCCAGTTCGTCCAGCAGTTCCTTGAGCCGTTGCGCGGGGTTCATGCCTGTCTCCTGGTGCATCGCGCGCGAAGGGCGCGCAATGCCAGTGAGTAACGCTTCAGGCGCCAGGGTTCCATCCGAGACGCGGGCGTTCAGCCCGGTATCGGCCGATCGCTGCTGCCGCGCACCACCAGCGACGGCGCCAGCCGCACGCTGCGCGGGGCGCCGCCGTCGATCTTCTGCAGCAGCAGTTCCAGCCCCAGCCGCCCCATCTCGTGCATGGGTGAATGGATGGTGGTCAGGCCGATGGGCAGGGCGCCCGCCAGCGGCGTGTCGTTGTAGCCCACCACGGCCACGTCGCGGCCGGCCTCCAGGCCATGCTCGCGCGCCGCACCCATCACCCCCACCGCCAGGAAATCGTTGACCGCGAAGATGGCGGTGGGGCGGTCGGGACCGGCCAGCAGGCGGGCGCCGACCAGGCGGCCGGCGTCGGTATCGAACGGGCTTTCGATGCGCCATTGGGCGGGCACCTGAACCCCGTGCCGCGCGCAGGCCGCGAAAAAGCCCGCCGAGCGGTCGCGGCCCGTGCTGGTGAAGGGTTCGCCCACCATCACCGCGATGCGCCGATGGCCCATCGCCAACAGATGCTCCGCCGCCAGCCGTCCGCCTTCGAGATCATCGCAGGTCACGGCGCAATGGTCATCGGCGTGGCGGCTGACCAGCACGAACGGCACGTCGCGTTGCGCCAGGTCGGCCAGCAGCGGATTGGGCGCCGCGCCCTCGTGGCTGTGGGCGTCGCCCAGGATCAGGCCGTCCACGCGCCGCGCCAGCGCCATGTCGATCAGCTTGCGCTGCTTGTCGGGCGCATCCTGGGTGTTGGAAACGAAGGTCAGGTAGCCGTGTTCGGCGGCGGCTTCGTCGATGCCTTCGTAGATGGTGGCCAGCACCATGTCCGACAATCTCGGCACCAGCACGCCGATGGTGCGGCTGCGGCGCGTCTTGAGGCTGGCTGCGTGCGGATTGGTCCGATATTGCAACTCGGCGGCGAGCGCCCGGACCCGTTTGACCGTGTCGGGCGCGGCGGCGGCGCGCGCGTCATCCTCGGAACCGTTGAGGACGCGGGAGACGGTCGACACGTTCAGACCGAGCTGCCGCGCCAGGCTTTGCAGCGTGACAGGGCGGGATTTGTTCATGGGGCTGGAGGATACACGCACGAATACCGTCTCAGGGTCTTTGGCGGCAACCTAGGGTTTACACGGTGTCGATTTTTGTTTTCCGACCCCTTAGCATTGCGCAACCCAAACGTTTGGGTAAATCGACTGGATGGATCGCAATGACGCTTGAATCCCGGAACTCGCGGTTCCGTTACCGAATTTTCACCATGGTCGTGCTGCTGGCACTGATCAACTACATCGACCGCGGCGCCATGTCCTATGCCGCCGCTCACATCACCGGCGAATACGGCCTGGACCGGGGCGACTGGGGCGCCGTGCTGGGCTACTTTGGCTACGGCTACATGGTCGGCGCGCTGTTTGGCGGCATGCTGGCCGACCGTTTCGGCCCGCGCAAGGTCTGGATCGTGGCTGGCGTGACCTGGTCGATCTTCGAGATCGCCACCGCCTGGGCCGGCGACTTCGGCCTGGCCTTCCTGGGCGGCTCGGCGCTGGCGGGCTTTGCCACCATCCGCATCCTGTTCGGCGCGGCCGAGGGCCCGGCGTACTCCATCATCAACAAGACCATCGCCAACTGGGCCACCCCGCGCGAACGCGGCTTCGTGGTCGGCTTCGGCCTGCTCAGCACGCCGCTGGGCGCGCTGCTGACGGCGCCGGTGGCGGTGGGCCTGCTGAGCCTGACCGGCAGCTGGCGCGCCATGTTCTACATCCTGGGCGCGGCCGGCCTGATCGTGCTGGTGCTGTTCATGCGCATCTTCACCGACCGCCCCGACACCAACCCGCGCGTGTCCCCGGCCGAACTGCGCGAGATCCAGGCGGCGCGCGCCGAGCAGGCGGCGGCCGGGCAGGGCGGCGACGCGCCGGCGCTGCCGTGGTGGAGCTTCTTTCGCAGCAAGACCCTGCTGCTGAACACGCTGGGCTATTTTTCGTTCAACTACGTCAACTTCCTGCTGCTGACCTGGACCCCCAAGTACCTGCAGGACACCTTCGGCTACAGCCTGTCCTCGCTCTGGTACATGGGCATGATCCCCTGGACCGGCGCCTGCGTCACGGTGCTGCTGGGCGGCCGCATTTCCGACATGCTGGCCAGGCGCACCGGCAACCTGAAGATCGCTCGCAGCTGGTTCGCCGCCGGCTGCCTGCTGGCCACCACGCTGTGCTTCCTGATGGTGTCGCAGGCGCAGTCGGTGTTCGCCGTGATTGCGCTGATGACGCTGGCCAATGCCCTGAACGCCATGCCGAATTCGGTCTATTGGGCCGTGGTGATCGACACCGCCCCGGCCAGCCGCGTCGGCACTTTCAGCGGCCTGATGCACTTCTTCGCCAATATCGCTTCGATCCTGGCGCCGACGCTCACCGGCTATCTGGCGGCGCGCCATGGTTATTCCGTGATGTTCGTGGCCGCCTCGGTCGCCACCGCCGTTGGCATGATCGCCATGCTGCAAGTGCGTCCGGGCGTCGGCCCGCGCCTGCCCGCCAATTACCAGGGAGCCTCCCGATGAATCCGCAATCGAACCCCATTCCGGCGCTGGCCGTCGAACCCGGCTTTTTCGCGGGCCGCACCGTCGCCGAGCTGCAGGACGCCATGCGCCAGGGCGCGCTCGACGCCGAAGCGCTGGTGCGGCACGCGGCGGCTGCCATCGAGCGCCTGAACCCGCAACTGAACGCCTTCGTGCACGTGGACGTAGACGCCGCCCTGGCCGCCGCCCGCGCGCTGGACGCCGAGCGGGCCCGTGGCCAGGTGCGCGGGCCGCTGCATGGCATCCCGGTCGCCATCAAGGACAACGTCGACACCGGCGACATGCCCACCACCATGGGCGCGGCGCATTTCCTGGGGCACCGGCCCGCGGCCGATGCCGAGTGCGTGGCCTTGCTGCGCGCGGCCGGCGCCATCGTCATCGGCAAGACGCTCACGCACGAATTCGCCTACGGCCCCACTGGCGACCGCAGCGTCCAGGGCGCGGCGCGCAATCCGTGGCGCACCACCCAGATCACCGGCGGTTCCAGCGCGGGGAGCGGCGCCGCGGTGGCCGCCGGCATGGTGCCGCTGGCGCTGGGCACCGATACCGGCGGCTCGGTGCGGGTGCCCGCCGCGCTGTGCGGTGTGGTCGGTTTCAAGCCGACCCACGGCCGCGTGTCGGCGCGCGGCGTGTTCCCGCTGGCGCCCAGCATCGAGGATGCCGGTGTGCTGGCCAACAGCGTCGAGGACGCGCAGGTTTTCATGGAAGCGCTGTCCGGCGGCGCCATCGGCGCTTATGCTGAAGCGGCCGATCCCGGCCTGGCCGCGCCGCGCATGATGTGGGTGCCGAACGCGCCGTTCGCGATCGACGAGGCGGCCGTCACGGCGCGCGTCCGCGCCGCCGCCGAAGGCTTTGGCGGCGAGCTGGTGGATGGCGCCGAGGTCACGCGCCACGCCCGCGCGCTGCAGGCGGCACTGGGCGCCATCCAGCGTTCGGAAGCCTATGCGGTGCATGCCGAGCGGGTGGAGGACGAGCCCGGCAAGTTCGATCCCGAAGTGCTGGAGCGCCTGCGCGCCTCGCGTCCGGTACAGGGCTGGGAATACGTCCGAGCGCGCAATACGCGCGAGCAGTTGCGGGGCGTGTTCGCGGGCCTGTTCGAGCGGGTCGACGTGCTGGCGTTGCCGGCGGTGGCGATCACCGCGCCGGCGCTGCAACAGCGCAGCGTGGCCGGCCCGGGCAGCGCCGCCGTGCGCGAGACGTTGCTGGGCTTGACCAATCCGTGGAACCTGCTGGGTCTGCCGGCCATCGCCTTGCCGGCCGGCTTCGTCGACGGCCTGCCGGTGGCGCTGCAACTGGTGGCCGCCGAAGGCGCCGACGCGCGCCTGCTGGCGCTGGCGGCGCGGCACTGGCGCCGGCCCTAGACGCCGTTGTCGCCCTGCACCGGGCCGATCGACGTCTCGATATCGACCGCGCGGCGTTTGCCGCGCAGGTCGAACGCGTCCTGCTTGCCGGCGGGATCGTCCGGATCGCGGATCCACAACTGGGCGGACAGGCCGTTCTTGGCGCTGTAGTCGCCGAACCAGTCCACCACCCGGCCCACATAGCAGCGCGCGCCGATCCGCACCGTCAGGTCGCCGACCGTTTCGTAGCTGTAGTGGCCGGGTCCGTAGCCGTTGTAGGTCTCGCGCTGGTCCAGGCTGGTGCCGGCCGGCACCGGGCACAGGGGCTCGTCGCCCGGAGCGTCGCCCTTGGCCGGGCCCGCCGGCAGGCCGGCCAGCGCATGCGACAACGCCGCGTGCAGCGTGTCGTCCAGCGTCCTCGGCGCATTCGTATCCGGCCGCTTCTGCTGCCGGGGCACCGACAGGTCGTAGTGGTAGCGCACGGTCAGCGTCGGCACATCGCTCGCGCGGTATAGCGGCCGCAATAGATACAGGCGGTCCTCGCCGTAGGCGCCCACCCGGTAGGTGGCGTAGATGCGGCCGCGCAGGCGGATCCAGTCGCCCGACTGATTGGCGCCCCGGCCGTTGATGGTGTAAAGCGAGCCGCCCGCGTCGGGCGCTCCATTGGCATCGGCCGGGGCGAAACGCGCGCCGTCGCGGCGCAGGACGCCGATGTCGGAAAACAGGCCGGTGCCTCCGATGTACGTGTCGACCACCAGGTCGCGCCGGCCGTCGCCGTCCAGGTCCAGCAAGGTGTAGGAGACGTTGCCGCCTTCGGCGTCGCTGTCGCCGTCCAGGCCGGACGCCAGCACGGCGCGCCATTCGTCCTGGGTCACGCCCGGCGGCCGCTCGGCGGGCAGGCGGGCCGGGTCATCGCTATCGGCGGCGCGCACATTGGCGAACGTGGTCGCTTCCGCCTTGACCGAAAGCGCCGCCAGCGCGGTTTCCAGCGGCATTTCGGGATCCTTCAGGCGGGCCGCGGCCACCGCCTGGCGCAGGTCTTGCAGCGCCAGCCTGTCGGTGGCGTCCGGCTGGTAGCCCTGGGCCCGCCGCAACTGCCCCTGCAATTCGGCCGCCCGCGCCTCGTAGCGCTGGCGCAGGCAGTCGCCATCGGCGCCGCACAGGTCGCGCTGTTTCAGCCAGTCGCGCTGCGACTGACGCAACGCATCGCGCTGCCCGGGCAGGGCCGCGCGCAGCCGGGCATAGGTCGTGCCCAGTTCCTCGTCCAGCCGGTACAAGGCGGGATCGGCGCACAGGGTTTTTTCGGTTGGCGTGCGCGCCAGCTTGCAGTCCATGCCGGCCTGGGCGGGCGCGGTTGGCAGCGCAAGCAGCAGGGGCAGGGCGGCGAACCAGGCTCGCGGGCGAAGGACTGTCACTGCGCATTTCCTTTCTGGTGTCGTGGCCAGCGGCCACTCGGACGGCATGGTAACGGAGCGGGGGACAGGGTAAATACGGAGGTTTTCCTTTGCTTACATTACACTGTGCGGTGTAGCGCAGTCGACGACCCTGGACGAATGCGTTGCACGTCCATCCCGACCCGCCGCTTTTCCTCCACCGCGATGATTGATGATCTGGTTCAACTGGGCAAGCTGGTCAGCCTGGGCCTGGCGCTGATGCTGCCGCTGGCCAATCCCCTGACCTCCATGACCATGCTGCTGTCCCTGGGGCAGCACATTCCCTATAAAGAGCGCGAACGCCAGATCCGGCAGGCCGCCTGTTATGTCGTGGGCATCATGCTGGTGACGTACTACGCCGGCGCCTGGATCATGGCCACGTTCGGTATCTCGATCCCGGGTCTGCGCATCGCCGGCGGGCTGATCGTGGTCAGCATCGGCTTCACCATGCTGTTTCCGGCGGCGGCCAGCGCCGCCAGCGACGAGCGCGAGGCTGACGTGGCCGCCGATGTCGCGATCCATCGCCAGGTGCCGAACATCGCTTTCGTGCCCTTGGCGTTGCCGGGCACGGCGGGCCCGGGCACCATCGCCATGATCATCAGCGCCGCCTCGACGGTCGGCAGCCAGGCCGCCAGCGAGTATCCCGCCTGGACCATCGCGGTCACGCCGATCATTGTCTTTTCGCTGCTGGGCCTGTTGTTCTGGATCTGCCTGCGTTCGGCCGGCCGCATTGTCGCCCTGATCGGCAACGGCGGGGTCGAGGCCATCTCGCGCATCATGGGGTTCCTGCTGGTGTGCATGGGCGTGCAGTTCGTCATCAATGGCGTGCTGGAAATCGTGAGTCAACATGGCGCCGGGGCCTGACCGCGAACGCGCCGGCTGGGCCTGGCGCTGCCTGCGCTTGCTGGGGCGCCTGGCGCTCAGCCTGCTGATGCTGTTCTCGATGGCATGGGCCTGCCTGGCGTTCTGGTATCAGGGGCCGGGGGCCGTCTGGGCCAAGGCGGTGCTGATGCTGGCCTGGGTCGCCCTGGGGCTGTATGCGCTGCTGCGCCTGTGGCATGGCGTTGGCCGTCTGCGGCGCCGGCCGGCGCTGTGGGCCTATCTGTTGGCTGTGATCGCGCTGGCGGCGTGGTGGCAGGGCATCGCGCCCTCCAACGACCGGGTCTGGGCCGACGATGTGGCCCGCACCCTGCGCGGCAGTGTCGCGGGCAGCATCGTCACGCTGGACAATGTGCGCGACTTCAAATGGCGTTCAGACAGCGACTACACGCCGCGTTGGGAAACCCGGGTCTACGACCTGAACGACCTGCGCTCGGTGGACATGGTGCTGTCGTACTGGGACGGTCCGGCCATCGCCCACACCCTGGTCTCGTTCGGCTTTGCCGATGGCCGCCATGTGGTGTTCTCGGTCGAGATCCGCAAGGAACGCGGCGAACAGTTCTCCGAACTGGGCGGCTTCTTCAAGAAATTCGAACTGAGCGTGGTTGCCGCCGACGAGCGTGACGTGCTCTACGTGCGCGCCGGCCCGCGCGCGGAGAATGTCTACATCTACCCGGTGCAGATGCCGGTCGATGCCATGCGCGCGTTGTTCCTGTCCTACGTGCGGACCGCCAATGAACTGGCCGACACGCCGCGCTTCTACCATACCGTCACCGCCAATTGCACGACCCTGGTCTACCGCATGGTGCGGGCCATTGTGCCCGGGCTGCCGCTGGACTATCGCATCCTGTTGTCGGGCTACCTGCCCGAATACCTTTACGAGCAGGGCGGACTCGATACCCGACAGCCCCTGCAGACGCTGCGCGAACGCGGCTTTGTCGGCATTCCGCCGATCCTGGGCGAAGACTCGATCGGCTTCTCGCGGTCGATCCGGCGGCACCTGCGCGCCGAACCGGCGGGAGGCACGCCATGATCTCGCTGCGCGCCGTATTGTGGCTCCTGTTGGCGGGCGTGCTGGTGTTTCTGCTGATGCGCACGCCCGGCGTGCGGCTCTATGACGCCATTGCCCGCCGCCTGCGCGGCCGGCGGGCCGGCCCGGCTCCGAGCGACCCGCGCCCACGAACCCAGCCCGCCCCGCAGCAGCAGGCCCGACGCGCCAACCAGGCGCGTCAGCCGGGATAGCTGCGGGCCAAGGCCTGGCCCGCCAGCGACACCAGCGGCGGCAGCACGAACGCCCACAATCCGATCGACACGTGCAATAGCGCCGCCGCGCCGCAACCGATCGCGAACGCCAGCACGGCCCGTCCCATGCGCCCCATGCGGCGCTTGACCGCTTCGTCGGCCTGGCCGCGCGCGGCGTCGGCCAGGTCCAGCATGATCTGGGTGGTGGTGCCGGTCATCAGGGTCGAGGGCGGCGCCGCGCCCAGGTGGACGCGGTGCACCGCATTCTGGATCGACATCGCCAGCACCAGCGTCATGCCGGTGGCGAACAGCCCCCAGCTGTCACCCATCGGATACGGCCCCAGCGCCAGGGCCAGCGCGGCCGCCACGCACAGCAGCAGCGTCTTGGCCGTGAGCAGCCGCATGAACGCCGGCTTGCCCGCGTCGCGGCGCGCCTGGCCATACAGGCGCGCCAGGAACACGCCCAGGCAGAACATGGGCAGCGCCGCCAGCTTGGTCCAGGCGCCCGAGGCGCCGTTGCCGAGCGCATAGCCGATGGTGACGAAGTTGCCCGTCACGTGGGCGGAAAACAGACCGTGCAGGGCGATGAATCCCAGGGTGTCGACGTAGCCCGCGTTCAGGCTCAGCAGCAGCGGCAGGCGTTCGCCGGCGGGGGCGGCAGGGGGAGCGGCGGTGGCGGGCGCGGGCATCGGTGTTCCATCCGGGTGACGGCAGAGTGCCTACCGTTGTATCGCAGTTGCGGCGTTCACGCACGCAGGACGATGTTCCGATGACGCCGGTGATACGCCCAGGCCGGCGATGGCGCGGGGCGTTCAGAACCAGTACTTCACCGCATAGATAACGGTCATGGCGGCGCCCGTGACGATCACGAACGCCCGGATGGCCGAAGCCGGCAGGACGCGTATCAAGTGGCCTCCCAGGTAGCCGCCCGCCAGCGCGCCGGCCAGCATGCATAGCGTGGCCGGCCAATGCACCGAACCCTGCACGATGAAGATGACGATTGCCGCGGCGGTGACAAACGTGGCCAGCAGGTTTTTCAGCGATTTGATGGCGCGCAGGTTTCCGGGATCCGTGATGGAAATCACCGCGGTCAGGATCACGCCCAGCCCGGCGCCGAAAAAACCGCCATACACGGAGGCCAGCGCGATCGGCAGCACGCCGCGCGCGGGGCCGTCCTGCGCCTGGCCGCCGCGTCGGCGCGCGCTCCAGGCCTGCACCTGGGGCGCAAAGGCAAACAGCAGGGTGGCAAACGCGATCAGGGCCGGCACGGGCAGGATGAAATAGGCGGGAGGAATGGCAAGCAGAATGAATGCGCCCAGCGCGCCGCCCGCGGTGGTGGCGATGGATAACAGCCAGAAGCGCCGATCGGGAGCGGGCAGGTTTTCACGATCCGCCAGCGCCGCGAGGATATGGCCGGGGGATATGGCTACCGCGCTGGAGGCATTGGCGATGACGGGCGGCAGGCCCGCCGCCACCATCGCGGGAAAGGTAATCAATGTGGCGCCGCCCGCCAGCGCATTGATGACGCCGCCCAGCGTGCCCGCGCCGGCCAGCAGTGCCGCAATGCTCCACTCCATGCCCGCACCTCTTCGGTAAACCGCATTATGGTCCATATATTGGACCAATATATGGGGTGAAAATTTATTATTGCCTATTTTCCTCGCAAGTATAGAATGCTCGAAAATTAGAGAATAAATAATGGTCCAATATATGGACCATATAAAACTCCGGCGACGCCTTTTAGCCGCCCCGCAAGATCGCTGTCAACTCCCAGGACGGCGCATGCGGCCGGATCCGCATCGGCTGTGCGTGCCCCGTCCTGATCGCTGGTTTCCAACTCCGTCCCCGGAGTTGTTGCGTGTTCACCTGTCTGGCCCTGCGGGCCATCACCGTTGAATCAGGAGGGAATCTCGATGGATGTGAGCTTCATGGCGTTTTCCCGGCTGGCATTCGGGCATTGGGAGGGGCAACCCTTGTATGCCCTGGCCGACCTTGGGATTGCCCAGCGTTTGGCCGAACCCCGTACCTGCGCCGAGCTGGCTCGGGAAATCGGTTGCGAATCCGAGCCGCTGGAACGTTTGCTGGACTGCGCGGTCGCGCAAAAGCTGCTGGCATGTGACGGCGAGCGCTACGCCAATACCGATCTCAGTGCGCGTTTCCTCACCGAAGGCAGCCCCGAATCCCTGTTGTGCTGGCTCCGCGTCATGGCGCGCTGGAAGCAGCCCTGGACGCAACTGGCCGAGGCGGTGCGGCGAGGCGAGGCGGTGGACAACCAATCCAAGTGGCTGGGCGAGGATCCCCAGTTCATGCGCGACTTCATCCTGGGCATGCACCAGTTTGCGTCCCGTTCCGGCCCCGCGTTCGCGCAGGCGCTGAAAGACGTGCCCATTCGCCACCTGGTGGATGTGGGCGGGGGCGCGGGCACGTATTCGATTGCCTTGTGCGCGGCGCGGCCCGAGATAACCGCGCAGATTCTCGATCTGGCGCCGGTTGTCGAGATCACGCGCGAAACCGTGCGAGCGGCCGGCCTGGCGGACCGCGTGAGCGCCAAGGTGGCCGATTATCGACAGGACGGTTTTGGCGAGGCGGCTGACGCACTGCTTTTTTCAAACGTGCTGCATCAGGAAAGCGCGCAGGTGTGCCGATCGATGCTGGATCGCGCCAGGCAGGCCTTGCGGCCGGGCGGCGTCTTGCTGGTACAGGGTTACTTCCTTGCCGAGGACCGGCGCGCGCCGCTGTTCACCACGTTGCACAACCTGTCCGCGCTGGCGCTGTGGGACGGCGGGCGCAGTTGGACGGTGGGCGACATGCAGGCGCGGATCGCGGGTGCGGGGTTTGAGCGCCAGGCCGTGCTGCGCCAGGAGAGCAGCGGGTTCTGCCTGCTGTCGGCCGTCAAGGTCTGACGCGTTATCCACTTATTGAACCGGAGTCCCTATGTCCACACAGACCGTCACCGATACCGATACCGAAGCCGAAGTGATCGCCTGGCTGAAGGAAAACCGCAATGCGCAGGTGGAAGGCATCAAAGAGAAGAACCTGATCGAAGAGCGCATCCTGGACAGCATGCAGTTCCTGGATTTCATCATGTTCCTGGGCGAACTGGTGGGGCGTGATGTCTCGACCGCCATCACCGTCGACGACCTGCGCACGGTGGATGCCATCGTCGGATTCGTCCAGGCACAACGCTAGGCCGAGCGAGGAACGCACCATGACATTCGACTATTCAAGAATCGGCCGTCTGATGACGCTATCCAAAGGGCGCTCGCATGATCCCTACGAGCGTTTCGAGTGGCCCGCCCGTATCCCGGATGACCAGCCCTGGTGCAGCAATGACTTGCTCACCACCTATGGAACGCCCTTGCAGGAGCAATTGGACGCCGCCCAGCAGATACGGCTCAGCAAGTGGGAGGCGGTCAATTTCTTCAGCCTGAACGTGCATGGCATCAAAGGGGTGCTGAGCTTTGTCAGCCGCTGCATCTATGAAGAGCGCTATGCCGATGTCTCCGAATACCTGCATGTCTTCATGGGCGAAGAGAATTTCCATATGTGGTATTTCGCCAAGGCCTGCCTGGATTATGCGGGAAAGATATATCCATCCATTCAGTTGCAGGGCGATGCGCAGGCCGCCACGCCAGAGTTGGACGACTTGTACATGTTCGCCAGCACGCTGATCTTTGAGGAGTTCGTCGACTACTACAACCATAAGGTCGGCACCACGGACGGCATCACCGAGATCCTCAAGCAGATCAACTACCAGCACCATGTCGATGAGTCCCGCCACGTGTCCTTCGGCCGGGAAATGGTGCCGCGCCTGTACCAGCTGGCCTTGGAGCGCGGCGGCGATCCCGACGCGACGCGGGCGGAGGTGGCGCGCACGGTAACGAATATGTTCCGGTACTTCATCAGCCTGATGTACAACCCCGCCGTCTATGACGACGCCAAGGTCTACGAGCCGCTGGGGTTTCGCAATGGCAACGCCATGCGCAACGCGCTGCGCTCGCATCCGGCGCGCAAGGCCATCCACGAGCAATGGTTCAAGCGCAGCGCCGCCTTCTTCACCAAACAGGGGCTGGTGACGGACTTGAATCTGGCTGCGCTATAGGCGGAGGTTCACCATGGCGCGGATTGCCAGCAGTCCCGAGGTGGAGGCGTTTTTTGGCGCGTGCTTGCCTGTCCTGCAGGCCGGCATGGGCGGCGTGGCGCAGCCGGAACTGGCGGCCGCCGTGTGCGAGGCGGGCGCGTTCGGCATGATAGGGCTGTATCGCCACACGCTTGACGAGATCGGCGCGTTGCTTGCGCGGACGGCTCAACTGACCCGCGCGCGCTTCGGCGTGAATCTGGTGCCCTTCGTCCTGGACGCGGACGCGTTGCTGGAGCGGCTCGCCTTTCTGGCGGACCGTCCGGAGCGGCCGGTCGTGACCTTCTTCGGCCTGCCGGATGCGTCTGTGCTGCGGGCCTTGCCGGCCGGCATGGAATATGGCGTGCAAGCTGGGACCTGGGACGAGCTGGAAGCGGGGTTCGATGCCGGCGCCCGTTTTGGCGTGTTGCAGACGACGGAGGCGGGCGGCCATCACCTGGGCTCGACGCCGCGCGGACAGGCGCTGGACCAGGCCGGCCGCCATGGCGTCGACAGGCGCATGGTGTTCCTAAGCGGCGGCATCAGCAACGCGGCGGAGTTGCGCCAGGTGGTGCAGGCCGGATTTTCCGGCGCGCTGTGCGGCACCGTGTTCGCGGCCACCCGGGAGTCCGCCGCGCACGAGCGCTACAAGCAGGCGATCGTGAACGCCACGCCCGGCGATACCGTGGTCACCGACCGCTTCAGCATCGGCTGGCATACCCATCGCCACCGGGTTATCCGCAATGCCAGCTGCGAGCAATCGCTGCCGGCAAGCGTCATCGGTTCCGCGCATTACTTTGGCAAGCGTTATCCCATCCTGCGTTACAGCGTTGCGGTACCCACCGTGCACACCGAGGGTTTGATCGAGGAAATGGCGTTGTATTGCGGCACGTCCTGCAAGGACACGCATTCCATCCGAACCGTCCGCCAGGTGCTGGCTGACCTGACGGCGTAAGGCCGGGTCGTGCATGCATTCACTCAAGTGCTTTCAGGGATTTTCAGGAGATTGAATCGTGATTATCGAAAAGCAATGGCACCAGGTAAAGAACGTGCTGCAGGCCAAACTGGACGACATATTCTCGATTGCGCCCGACGCCACCACCGAGTTCGACAGCTTGCTGGCCCATGAAGAGATCAATGCGCTGGGCTACGTGCGCAATTTCCCGCACCTGACCTGCGTCATGTGCTCGATAGAACAGGGGGAGTTGCTGGGGTTCGCGCGCGGCCAGCGCAAGCTGGACCAGGATTTCAAGGCGCTTTGCGCCGACGTGGCGCTGTTGCCGGCCACTTGCTACAAGGTCTACCTGGGGCTGCAAGGGCAGCACCTGGAAGACGCGCGGGTGGAGTCCTGCATCGCGCGCTGCTTCCGGCACGAGGACAAGGCGCTGGATCGTTACCGCGCTTTCAACTTCACCATGAAGGAATACGTGTACCTGGGCACCGCGCAGGGCGCGCAGGCGCACCTGGAAGCGGGGTACGACCGCCTGTTCTCCCTGTTCGCGCAGCTGGGAATCAGCGCGGGTTGTGAAGAAGCCAACGATCCCTTCTTTGATTCAGGCAGCGCCGTGGCGCGCCTGTCGGCGCTGACCCCCACCAAGCGTGAACTGGTGTTCGACGGCCACGCCGTATCTTCGCTGAACTATCACCGCAACTACTTCGGTGAAAAGTTCGATATCCGCCTGGCCGACAGCTTCGTGCATACCAGTTGTGTCGCGTTTGGATTGGAGCGTTGGATCTCCATGTTCAAGGATCGTTTCGGCAATGCGGCGGATGCGCTCGCCGCGCTGGAGCGCGCCTAGATGGATGGCCCGACGCTACAGGCGCAGGCGCTGTTCGAGACGGGGCAGCGGTTCACGAAAACCTGCGTGGTCGATGCCGCCGCGAGCGCATTGAACTATGGGGGCGATCTGGACGTGCTGGCCACCCCGGTGATTGTCTATTGGATCGAGTCTTATGCGACCGAGTGCATCCGGCTGGCAGGCGACGGGCGCTGCGGGTCGGTCGGGCATGCGATCAGCGTGCGGCACGTGGCGCCCGCGCATCCGGGTAGCGCGGTGCGGCTGACGATCACGGTGGCGGCGATGTTCGGCAATTCCCTGCGGTTCAGTGCCCGCGCCGTGGCGGGCGAGGCCGACACCCTGATCGCGACCGGCACGCATGACCGCACCCTCGTCGACCTTTGACGTCACGGTAGTGCTGGGCCCTCCCGACCCGGTGCTGGCCGGGCGGACCGCGCGCGCTCCTACCCTGCGCACCCGGTTGGGCAAGCCGTACCTTCCCGGCCTTGCCGGTTTCGGCGTGAGCCACAGTGCCGGCGTGCAGGCGCGGCTATATGCCAATCGCAAGTACGTGGGCATTGATATCGAGCATCTGGACCGGCCCGACCTGGCCGCCCGCCAGCGCCGCCTGGCGGCCTGGCTGGCGCGGCGCGACCTCGTCGCCGTGGACTTCCTGGCCGGCTGGGTGGCCCGCGAGGCTTGCGCAAAAAGCGTGGGGCTGGGACTGCTGCACGCGCTGCCGCGCTTGTCCATCGCCTGGGCCCGGCCTTGCGGCCAGGACGGGGCGCAAGAAATCGGCCTGGTATTGAGCCGCTGGCGGTTCGTCGCGCGGTGCGAGCGGGTCGGCAGGGTGCTGCTATGCGTGTGTTATCGGCAGGACTATGGCCAGCCCGCCCTATCCTTGCTGCGGCCCGGCCTTGGCGCGGCCGGCGCCGTGGCCGCCAGCCCCGTGGCCGCCAGCCTTTCAGTCGTCAGCCTTTCCGTCTGGGGTACGGGCCGGCTCTTGCGGGGCGGCTGGAAATAGTCAGGCCAAACGACCAGGCAAAACAACCCGGCAAAAACAGTGTCCAGACAAAAACAGCGCCCAAACAAAAACAGCGCCTTTTAAGGCGCTGTCCTGGACTTGCCCAGATCACTCTGGAGCTTGAAGTGGTGGAGCGGAGGAGGATCGAACTCCCGACCTTCGCATTGCGAACGCGACGCTCTCCCAGCTGAGCTACCGCCCCAAATCAAGCAAGAACGCAACTATACAGGAATTTGCGCGCGCCGTGCAAGCTGGCAAACAAGATTCTTCGCTCAATCGAACGTCAGCGTGGCCACCACCGGCGCGTGGTCGGACGGCTGCTCGTTGCGGCGCGGTTCCTTGTCGATGACGCAGGCGGTGCAGCGCTTGACCAGCGGCGCCGACAGCAGGATGTGGTCGATGCGCAGGCCGGCGTTGCGGCGGAACGCGAATTGGCGGTAATCCCACCACGAAAACGATTTCTCGGGCTGCTCGAACAGGCGGAAGGAGTCGGCCAGACCCAGGTCGATCAGGTCGCGCAGCGCCTGGCGCTCGGGTTCGGAGACCAGCACCTGGCCTTCCCATTTCTCGGGGTTGTGCACGTCCTCGTCGGCCGGCGCGACGTTGTAGTCGCCCAGCACCGCCAGGCGCGGGAACTGCTTGATCTCGTCGGCCAGCCAGGCGCGCATGGCGGCGAACCATTCGAGCTTATAGGCATACTTGTCGGAACCTACCGATTGGCCATTCGGGCAATAGGCGCAGACCACGCGCACGTCGCCGTCGGCGCTGGGGAAGGTCAGCGCCAGCACGCGCTGCTGCGGATCCTCGTAGGTGGGCAGGTTGCGCACCATGGACGTGCCCGGCGCGCGCGACACGATGGCGACGCCGTTGTAGGTTTTCTGACCGGCCCAGGCGGCGTGATAGCCGGCTTCCTTGAAGGCATCCTCGGGAAACTTGTCGTCGGTCAGCTTCAGTTCCTGGATGCACAGCACGTCGACGGGATTGGCGGCCAGCCAGTCCAGCACTTGCGGCAGGCGCACGTTCAGGGAGTTGACGTTCCAAGTGGCTAATTTCATGTTGCGTGTCCGACCGAATATTGTTGCGGCTGGCCGTGCCGGACGCCTGGCGGCGCGCAGGCGGACGGCGCGTGACGGCGTCCCATCAAAGTCTGATACGGGGGGAGCCGCCGTTATCTGGGCCAGATGATACCGTGCCCGGCGCGCGCGCCGCGCGGCGCCGGCATCACCCCTTGACCAGCCCCCCATCCACAATCAAATTCTGCCCCGTCACCGCGCGCGACCACGGGCTGGCGAAAAACAGCACCGCGTCGGCGAACTGCTCGGGCGTGGTCACTTCGCGCAGCGGCGTGCTGGCGGCAATCAGGTCGAACACCGCCGCCGGCGTGGCGGCCGAGGCGTCGGTGGCGCGCAGCAGCCCGCCGGACACCATGTTGACGGTGATGCCGTCCGCGCCCAACTCGTGCGACAGCGTGCGCGTGAACGCCAGCAGCGCGGCCTTGGCGGCGGTGTAGTCGTGGTACGGCACCACCGGGTTCTGGACCAGGTTGGTGCCGACGTTGATGATGCGGCCGCCGCCAGCGGCGCGCATCGACGGCAGCACGGCCTGGGTGGTGTTGAGGGCGGCGCGCACGCTGCCCTCCAGTTGCGCGTTCATCCGCGCCCAGTCGAGCGTGTCGGCGTGGGGGCGGGCGTCGCCGTCGAACTGGAAGGCGGGCAGGGCGTTGTTGACCACGGTGCTGACCGGCCGGCCGAAATGCTCGCTGGCGCGCGCCACCATGGCGGCAACGGCCTCGGCATCGCGCACATCGGCCCGCACGGCCAGCGCGCGGTCCGGGGCGGTGGCGGCCAGTTCGCGCGCCGCGGCGTCGCTGTTCAGATAATTGATGACCACCCGCGCGCCTTCGCGCAGAAAGGCGCGGGCAATGGCCGCGCCCAGGCCGCGGCTGGCGCCGGTGACGATGACGAGTTGCTGGTCCAGGGGGAGGGGAAGGCTGGGCATGGTGGGGAATCAGGCGGAAATCAGGCAGTGAATCGGGTCAGGAAAAATGCGGTGGCGCCAGAAGGGCCGCATGAGCCGCCGCGCGGACGGGGCAGCGCCGGCGCCGCCTCAATGTTCCGAGCCGCTGTTGAGCATGCGGCTGCGGGCTTTTTCGATATGCGCGCGCATGATGTTGCGGGCGCCCTCGGCATCCTGTTCGCGGATCAGGCGGTAGATCTGGCGGTGTTCGTCGATGGCGGCGCGGGTGCGCTTCCAGGGTTCGCTGTGGACGAGGTGGCGCATCATGTTGACGGCGTGGCTGACGTCGTACTCCAGCGATTTGAGCACCTGCACGAAGCGCTGGTTGCCGGTGGCCGCCGCGATCGCGCGGTGAAAGCCATAGTCGTGATGGTGGGCGATGGCGCCGGCGGCGTCGGCGGCTTCGTAGCCGGCCAGCATGCGGTCCATTTCCAGCAGGTCGTCGTCGGTGCGGCGCAACGCGGCCAGGTAGGCGCATTCCGGTTCGATCACCATGCGCAATTCCAGCCCTTCCAGGATGTGGCCGACGCGGCGCGCGGGGTCGACCGCGGGCATGCCGCCCATCAGGTCGGGCTTGGCGCGCACGTAGCTGCCCGAGCCGCGCACCGACTCGACCAATTGGTCTTCACGCAGCCGGTCCAGCGCCTGGCGCACCACCGGACGCGATACTTCGAACAGCGCGGCCAGTTCCAGCTCGGTCGGCAGCTTGGCGCCCGGTGCGATCTTGCCCGTGGCGATGGCGTAGAACAGGCTTTCGTAGACCCGTTCGGCGAAGCGTTCGGCGCGCACGTAGCCCAGGCCCGAGGCCACTTCGGCCAGCACGTCCAGCTCCGGCCGCGGCCGGCTGGCCGCGGTAAGCAGCTTGTCCAGCTGCGGATCGCGCAGTTTGCTCATGGCCTTGCTCCTGTGGCGCGCACGCCAGGTTTGTTCTCTGTCATGACAAATCGAGCCGGCGCGTTCCGCGCTGAGCGAACGCTTCGACGGCCTTGATTTCCTAGGGATAACCCGAATTGGACGAAAAATATCCTGAAGCTTGGGACGAAAGCTGTCAATTCAATTGACAAGTTGTGGAGCGCTCCCTTACCTTGGCTGAATCCCGTTACGCCCCAAAACCACACCGCGCGCATTCGACGCCGGGCGGCGCGCCGATTCCCCCGGCCGCGCCAGGAGACCCAGCATCCGCGCGCGTTCCGCAACCGGCCAGCCGGCCGCTACTTTACTCCGCACATCGTGACTCAGAAGAACTTTATCGCCAATCAATGGGTGCCCGCCGTGAGCGGTGAAACCATTCCTGTCCTGAACCCGTCCGATGGCAAGGTATTCGAAGCCATCGCGCGCTCGGGCGAACAGGACGTGGACCGCGCCGTGATCGCCGCGCGCGCGGCCTTCGAGGGCGAGTGGGGCCAGATGGCCCCGGCCGCCCGCAGCCGCCTGCTGATGCGCATCGCCTTCGCGCTGCTGGACCGCCAGGAGGAGCTTGCGCAGCTGGAATCGGCCGATACCGGCAAGCCGATCAAGCAGGCCCGCGCCGACGCGGCCGCCGTGGCGCGCTATTTCGAGTTCTATGCGGGCGCGGTCGACAAGCTGCACGGCGAGACCATTCCCTATACCCCGGGCTTCACCGTGCTGACCGTGCGCGAAGCGCATGGCGTGACCGGCCACATCGTGCCGTGGAACTATCCGCTGCAGATCTTCGGCCGCAGCGTCGGCGCGGCGCTGGCCGCGGGCAACGCCTGCGTGGTCAAGCCGGCCGAGGACGCCTGCCTGTCGCTGCTCAAGGTGGCCGAGATCGCCGCCGAGGCGGGCCTGCCCGCCGGCGCGCTGAACATCTGCACCGGTTACGGCCACGAGGCCGGCGCCGCCTTGTCGGCGCATCCCGGCATCGACCACATCTCGTTCACCGGCTCGCCGCAGACCGGCAAGATGGTGGCGCACGCCGCCGCCGAGAACCACGTGCCGGTGACGCTGGAGCTGGGCGGCAAGTCGCCGCAGATCGTGTTCGACGACGCCGACCTGGACGCCGCCATGCCGGTGCTGCTGGCCGCCATCATCCAGAACGCCGGCCAGACCTGCTCGGCCGGCAGCCGCGTGTTGATCCAGCGCGGCGTCTACGAGAAAGTGCTGGCGCGACTGGGCGAGGCGTTCTCGGCCACCGTCACCGGCCCGGCCGCGCAGGACCTGGACGTCGGTCCGCTGATCAGCGCCCGCCAGCACGACCGCGTGCGCGGTTTCCTCGCCGAGGCCGAAGCCGAGGGGCTGAAGGTCGCCGCGCGCGGCAAGCTCAAGGACGGCGCGCCCGACAGCGGCTTCTACCAGCCGCCGGTGCTGTTCCGCGACGTGCCGCCCAAGAGCCGGCTGGCGCAGGAAGAAGTGTTCGGCCCGGTGCTGGCCGCCATGGTGTTCGACACCGAGGAAGAAGCGCTGGAAATCGCCAACGGCACGCTCTACGGCCTGGTGGCCGGCGTCTGGACGCGCGACGGCGGCCGCCAGTTGCGCCTGGCGCGCAAGCTGCGCGCCGGCCAGGTGTTCGTCAACAACTACGGCGCCGGCGGCGGCGTGGAACTGCCGTTCGGCGGTTCGCGCCAGTCGGGCTACGGCCGTGAAAAGGGCTTCGAGGCGCTGTACGGCTTCACCACCCTGAAGACCATCGCCATCCGCCACTGATCCGGCGGCGGCCGGGCGTGCCGCCCCGACAGGGGCGGGCGCCCGGTGGCAAAATATCGGTTACCTTTGATGTTTTGCCAGGGGCGCCCCGCCCCGTATCCAGGATCAGCATGTTCACCGGTATTGTCCAAGGCACCGCGAAGATCGCGAAAATCGCGGACCGCGAAGGCCTGCGCACGTTCACGCTGGCGTTCCCCGACGGCTTCTGCCAGGACCTGGCGATCGGCGCCAGCGTTTCGACCGACGGCGTCTGCCTGACGGTCACCGAAATCCTCGACGCCAACCAGGCCACCTTCGATGTCATGCTGCAAAGCCTGGCCATCACCACGCTGGGCAGCTACCAGGAAGGCGACCGCGCCAACGTCGAGCGCGCCGCCAAGGATGGCGCCGAGATCGGCGGGCATCCGCTCTCCGGCCACGTCGATTTCACCTCGGAAGTGGTGATGGTGAAGTCCTCGGACACCAACCGCCTGATGCGCTTCAGCATCCCCGAGGCCTTCCGCAAGTACGTGTTCGCCAAGGGCTACATCGCCATCAACGGCGCCAGCCTGACCGTGTCCGAGGTCAACCGCGCCGAAGGCTGGTTCGAAGTCTGGCTGATCCCCGAGACCCGCCGCATGACGGTGTTCGAGGACAAGCAGGTGGGCGACCACGTCAACATCGAGATCGAGCGCAGCACCCAGGTGGTGGTGGACACCGTGCGCGAGACGGTTCAGGAAAGCCTGGGCAAGCTGCAGCCGCTGCTGGAAGCCATCCTCAAGGAAAAAGGGCTGACGCTGGAAGATTTCGTCAGCCCGCAGGGCAAGCTCAAGTAGGACGCGGCCGTCCGCGTTCCATCCGCGTTCCGTTCAAGACCCGCTCCCGCGCGCCGGCCCGCGTTCGCGGGAGCCGGCGTGTCTGTATGAGGGCGCCCGGTCAGGCCTCGAACTCAACGAGCAAACCCAAGGCGCGAACTCAAGGCGCGAATTCAAGCCGCGAATGCCGGCCCCAGCGGCTTGATGCGGATGCCCGGTTGCAGCCGGGTCCAGGGCAGGTCGGCGGGATCGGCCTGCATCGGGCCCGGGGCCTTGGCCACCAGCACCTCATGCGCGATGGGCTGGAAGTCGGCGCGGAAGTGCACCGAGCTTTTCACCACCAGGATCGCCATCTCCTCGGGCTGCACGCCGCCGACGCGGAACAGGTTGCGATCCAGCATCTGCGACTTGGTGGCGCTGACCACCACGCGCACGCCGCCCAGGCGCAGCCCGGCCACCGCCTCCAGGTCCACGTCCATGCCGTTCATCATCGGGCCATCGAAGCGCAGCTTGCCCGGCGACAGCGTCTCGACCACGAATTCGCCCTCGAACGGCGCGTCGCCGGCCACGCCGGACTGGCCGCCCAGGCGCAGCTTCACCTTGCTGCCGATGCCGGCGGCGGTCGCCTGGCGCACGGCCTCGGGATCGTAGAACAGGCCCAGCGCGGCGTTCTGCGCGTCGGCCTCGACCAGCGCGCGCAGCATGCCGGTGGTGTTGGCGTCGCCGCCCGCGCCCGGATTGTCCTGGGTGTCGGCGATGACCACGGGGCGCGACGCGCCCGCCGCCAGCGCCTGGGCCCGCTTGACGGCGTCGGCCGGCGCCAGGAAGTCGGGCGACCATTGCGGTTCCAGTTCCAGCACGCGCTGGTACAGCGCCTCGGTCACGCGTTCGACCGCGTCGGCGTCGGTGCCGTAGGCCCACACCACCGGGCCGCATTCGGGAAAGTCGGCCGCCGGAAAGCCCGGCGCGAACGAGATCGAGGCCACGCCCGGCGTCCGCTCCAGGCGTTCGAGTTCTTCGTACACGCCCTGTGACGGCTGCAGCATCGTGCACATGCCGTTGATGGGGATCAGGAAGGGCAGGCGGCGTTCGGCGCGCACCCACTTGTCGCCGGCCGCGACGCGCGCGGCCAGCAGGCGCGCGGCATGCTCGCCGGTCACCGCCATGTCCACATGCGGGTAGGTGCGGAAGGCGGCCAGGCCGTCGGCCTCGCGCAGCATCCGCGCGGTGACGTTGGCGTGCAGGTCCAGGCTGCCGACCACCGGCACGCCGGGGCCGACCAGCGCGCGCACCCGCGCCAGCAGTTCGCCTTCGCCGTCGTCCAGGTGTTCGGCCACCATGGCGCCGTGCAGGTCCAGGTAGATGGCGTCGAAGCCGCCGGCGCGCGCCGCGTCGACGATCTCGCCGGCGATGCGTTCGTAGGCATCGCGGGTGACGTGGGCCGACGGGCTGGCGCCGGCCCAGATCACCGTGCGCACGGTGTGGCCCTGCGCCAGCGCGGCGTTGATGAAGCCGCCGGCGGGGATGTTGACCTCGCGCAGCGCCAGCATGTCCTCGCCGCGCACCATGGCGGGAAAGCCCTCGCCGCGCACGAAGTTCTCATAGGCCGCCTTGGACGGCGCGAAGGTATTGGTCTCGTGCTGGAAGCCAGCCACCAGAATGTGCATGATCGATTCCTTTGAGCGTCAGGCGCGCGCGGGCGCGGATTGGGGAGGACGGTTCACCAGCAGCAGCAGGGCGCCGGCCACCAGCAGGGCGGAGATCGCATACAGGCCGCCAGCCAGGCTGCCGGTGGATTCCTTGACCCAGCCGATGATGGACGGACTGAGAAAGCCGCCCAGCAAGCCGATGCTGTTGATCAGCGCGATGCCGCCCGCCGCGGCTTCCCCTTGCAGGTACTGCGACGGAATCGCCCAGAATACCGTGTAGGCGGCCCACATGAAGCCCGTGGCCAGCGTGATGGCCGTCAGGGATAGCGCGAATTGCGTCGGCGCCGCGGTGGCGATGCACAGCGCCACGCCGGCCAGCAGGGCGGGCACCAGCGTGTGCCAGCGGCGTTCGCGCATGCGGTCGGAACTGCGCGCGAACCACAGCATGAAGACCGCCGCGGCCACGTAGGGGATCGCTGAGTACAGGCCGATCTGCATGGTGTCCTGCACCCCGGCCAGCTTGAGCAGCGTCGGCAGCCAGAAGCTGACCGCATAGATGCCGCAGATCAGGCAGAAGTAGGTCAGCGCCATGCCGTAGATGGCGGGGTCGCGCAGCACCTGGGCGAAGGCGTGCTTCTTGTGCGCGCCGCGGCTGTCCAGGTCGGCGGCCAGCAGCGCCTTTTCGTCGGCGCTGAGCCAGCGCGCCTCGGCCGGCTTGTCGTCCAGGTAGCGGAAGGCGATGACGCCCAGCAGCACACAGGGCAGGCCTTCGAGCAGGAACATCCATTGCCAGCCGTCCAGCCCGTGCGCGCCGGAGAAGGCCGTCATGATCCAGGCCGAGACCGGCCCGCCGACGATGCCGCCGATCGGGCCGGCCAGCATCACCACCGCCATGACGCCGGCCATGCGCGACTGCGAGTACCAGTAGGTCAGGTAGAAGATCATGCCGGGGGCGAAGCCGGCCTCGAACACGCCCAGCATGAAGCGCAGGACGTAGAAGCTCCATTCGCCCTGCACGAACAGCATCGAGGCCGAGGTCAGGCCCCACAGCACCATGATGCGGCTGATGGTGCGGCGCGCGCCGATGCGCGTCAGCAGCAGGTTGCTGGGCACCTCGAACATCACGTAGCCGAGAAAGAAGATGCCCGCGCCCAGGCCGTAGACGGCATCCGAGATGCCGATGTCCTGCTGCATCTGCAGCTTGGCGAAACCGATGTTGATGCGGTCCAGGTAGGCGAACACATAACAGAGCAGCAGGAACGGCAGTAGCCGCCAGGTGATCTTGCGGTATAGCGGAGCCAGGCGCGGATCGGCGCCTGGCGTGGCCTGATGGGGCATTGCGTGTCTCCTCGCGGGCGGATCTGCGCCCGCCGCGGTGGTTGGGATGGCGGCGGTCCCCGGGGCGGGTCCGCGCGGCGTCCATATTGCGAGCACGCAGTGTTCGAAACAATGACCTGGGTGATAAATTATCGTTGCCTTCAGGGCAACATAAGGGCAACAGAAAGAGACGCCGGCCATGTCCCGGCTTCCATGACAAACCATGGCGGGCGCCGGGTTCCTGGCGCCGGACGTCCATAACCACAAAAAAGGGGAAACCATGGCGGAAATCAGCCAGACGCGGCTGAGGTATTTCAACGAGGTGGTGGCCTGTGGCTCCATCCGCGGCGCGGCCGACAAGCTCGGCACCGCGCCGTCGGTCATCAGCCGCCAGATCCAGTTGCTGGAGAAGGAACTGGGCGTGGCGCTGTTCGAGCGCCGCGCGCGCGGACTGACGCCGACCGAGGCCGCCGACATGCTGCTGGAATACCATCGCGCCTGCCGCGCGCAGCAGGAACACCTGAACACGCGTCTGCAAGAACTGCGCGGCATGCGGCGCGGCAACGTCCACCTGATGATCAGCGAAGGCTTCATCGACAGCCTGATGGAGCACGTGGTGGGGCCGTTCTGCATCGAACACCCGCGCATCAATGTCAGCGTCAACGTCGGCTCGGTCAACGAGGTGGTCGAGGCGGTGGCCACGGATGCCGCGCACATCGGCCTGGCCTACAACCCGCCGGTCGATCCGCGGCTGCGCTGCCGCGCCAGCCGCAAGCATCCGGTCTGCCTGCTGGCGGTGCCCGGCCATGCGCTGGCGCGGCGCCGCGCGCCGCTCACCATCGCCGACATCCTGCCGTATCCATTCGCGCTGATGTCCGCGCCGTATGGCTTGCGCCAGGCGGTCGACCTGCTGGAGTTCACGGAACGCATCCACCTGACGCCGAGCCTGACCACCAATTCGCTGCGCGTGCTCAAGCAGTACGCGATCAGCGGCGCCGGGGTGACGCTGATGCCGAACCTGGGCGTGCACCACGAATTGGCGAGCGGCGAACTGGTGGCGCTGCCGATCGCGCATCCGATCCTGAGCGCGCCCGAGTGCCAGATGCTGCTGCGTCTGGGGCGGCCGCTGTCATCGGCCGCCAACGAGGTGGTGCGTCGCATCGAACAGCGCCTGCCGGCATTCGCGGCGCCGTAATGGCGGCATGTGTGCCGAGGGCAAGGGGCCCGGGCTGCGGGTGGGTTTCGTTACGGATGGCGGCGCGTGAATATTGAAAGTTCCAGTATTCATGCGCTTTTTCAGCCATTTTTCTGCTGTAGGTCAATAAACAAGCCATTCTTCTAGTGAAATCGCCATGTAATGGGCTTTTCAGGGCGATGTCAGCTACAATGGCAGCACTTTCGGAGGTTTCTATGTCGGTAATATCCGATATCAAAATACGCCCCCTGGAGCGCGGCGACCTGCACTTCGTGCACAAGATCAACAATAACGACGTCATCATGCGTTATTGGTTCGAAGAGCCCTACGAGGCCTACGACGAACTGGTCGCCCTCTATGACCGCCACTTGCATGACCAGAACGAGCGGCGCTTCATCATCGAGCACGACACTGGCCAGCCGGCTGGCCTGGTGGAACTGGTGGAAATCGACTACATCCACCGCCGCGCCGAATTCCAGATCATCATCGCGCCCAGCTACCAGGGGCGCGGCTACGCCAAGGCCGCCACCCGCATCGCGGTGGGCTACGCCTTCCGCGTGCTGAACCTGCACAAGGTCTACCTGGTGGTGGACAAGGACAACCGCGCCGCCGTGCACATCTACGAGCGCTGCGGCTTCCAGATCGAAGGGCTGCTCAAGGAAGAGTTCTTTTCCAACGGCGCCTACCGCGATGCCTACCGCATGGCGCTGCTGCAGCACGATCACCTGCGCGAGGTCGGGCCGGGCGCGCCGGATGCGCCGGTGCTGCGCGACTGGCCGCAGGAAGAACAGACGGGCTGACGCGCGGCGCGATCGGCGTTGCATCCCCGCATGATCGAGGCGGCCCCGGCCGCCTTCCCGGGCAGTGCGGCTTGAACGATCGGACGGCGCGGGAGCGCGGCGCCGCGCCGATGTGGAAAAACGCCCCGGCAGGAGATTCCTGCCGGGGCGTTTCGCATCAGGGCGCCGCTTCAGTTCGCCGCCGGGGCGGCCCGCAGCAGCCGCAAGCCGTTGGTCACCACCAGCAGGCTGGCGCCGACGTCGGCGAATACCGCCATCCACAGCGTGGCGTTGCCGGTCATCGCCAGCGCCAGGAACACCACCTTGATGCCGAGCGCCAGCGCGATGTTCTGCACCAGCACGCGGTGGGTGGCGCGCGACAGGCGCAGGAAGGTGCCGATCTTGCGCAGGTCGTCGTCCATCAGCGCCACGTCGGCCGTTTCGATGGCGGTGCCGGTGCCGGCCGCACCCATGGCGAAGCCGATATCGGCGCGGGCCAGGGCCGGGGCGTCGTTGATGCCGTCGCCGACCATGCCGACCTTGCCGGCGGGCGCCAGCTTGCTTTCGATGGCGGCCAGCTTGTCCTCCGGCAACTGGTCGCCGCGCGCTTCGTCGATGCCGACCTGGCGCGCGATGGCTTGCGCCGTGGGCGTGTTGTCGCCCGTCAGCATCAGGGTGCGCACGCCCAGCGCGTGCAGGTCGGCGATGGCGGCCGCGCTGGTGGGCTTGACCGTGTCGGCCACCGCCGCCAGCGCCAGCACGCGCTGGCCATCGCTGAGCGCGATGGCGCTTTTGCCCTGCTGTTCCAGTTCGTCGAAACGGGCTTCCAGTTTTTCGTCCGACACGCCCAGCTCGCGCATCAGGCGGCGGTTGCCCAGCTGGAACAACACGCCGTCCACCTTGCCGCTGACGCCGCGGCCCGGCAGGGCGGTGAAGTCGTCCACGTCCAGCAGCGTCTTGCCGGCGTCGCGCGCGGCGTTGGCCACGGCCAGCGAGACCGGGTGGTCCGAGCGCGCCGCCAGGCTGGCGGCAATCCGCGCAGCGGGCTGGCGCGTCAGGTCGGAGACGTCCCAGTCCTGCAGGTCGGTCTGTACTGGCTTGCCATGGGTCAGCGTGCCGGTCTTGTCCAGCGCCAGCCACTTCAGGTTGCGGCCTTCTTCCAGGTACACGCCGCCCTTGACCAGGATGCCGCGGCGCGAGGCCGCCGTCAGGCCGCTGACGATGCTGACCGGCGTGGAGATCACCAGGGCGCAGGGGCAGGCGATGATCAGCAGCGCCAGGGCGCGATAGATCGCGTCGAACCAGGGCTGCGCCCACAGCAGCGGCGGCAGCACCGCCACCAGCACCGCCACGCCCACCACGGCGGGCGTGTAGATGCGCGAGAAACGGTCGATGAAGCGCTGGGTCGGCGCGCGCGCGCCCTGGGCCTGTTCGACCGCGTGGATGATGCGCGCCAGCGTGGTGTTGCCCGCCGCCGCGGTGACGCGGTAGTCGAACGAGCCGGCCGCGTTGACGGTGGCCGCATACACCTGATCGCCCTCGGCCTTTTCCACCGGCAGGCTTTCGCCCGTGATGGGGGACTGGTCCACCGCCGAGCGGCCGCTGACGATGATGCCGTCGGCGGCGATGCGTTCGCCCGGTCGCACGCGCACCACGTCGTCGATCTGCAGTTGCGCCGCCGGCACCGATTGCCAGCTGCCGTCGGCCTGGCGCACGGTGGCGGTTTCGGGCGCCAGGTCCAGCAGGCCGCGGATGGCGTTGCGGGCGCGGTCGAGCGAACGGGCCTCGATCAGTTCAGCCACATTGAACAGGAACATCACCATGGCCGCTTCCGGCCACTGGCCGATCAGCACCGCGCCGGTGACGGCGATGCTCATGAGCGCGTTGATGTTCAGGTTGCCATTGCGCACGGCGATCCAGCCCTTGCGGTAGGTGCTGATGCCGCAGGCCAGGATGGCGGCTACCGCCAGCGCGGCGGTGACGCCCCAGTGCATGCCGGCGAAGTGCGAGGCTTCGGACAGCGCGGCAAGCACGCCGGCGCCGCCGATGGCCCACCAGTTCACGCGCGCGGCGGCCGGGGCCGGCGTGCGCGGCGCGTCGTCGGCCAGCGGTTCAGGCGTCATGCCCAGCGACTTGATGGCCGCCGTGATGCGCTCCAGCGCGCCCTCGGCGTGCACCACCGTCAGGATGCGCTGCATCAGGTTGAAGTCCAGCGCGTGCACGCCGTCGACGCTGTCGAGCTTCTTGCGGATCAGCGTTTCCTCGGTCGGGCAGTCCATCTGGCCGATGCGCAGGCGCGCCAGCAACTGGCCCGGGCCGGCCTGCAGCACGGCCGCGCCGCCGGCGGACATCTGGATGTTGCCGGCATCGTGGCCGCAGCAGGCCGAGGCGCCGTGGTCATGCGCCCGCGCATGGGCATGGCCGTGATCGCGGTCGTGGCTGTGATTGTGATCGTGACCGTGATCGTGATCGTGACCGTGATCGTGATCGTGATCGTGGCCGTGATCGTGGGCATGCCCGGCGCCTTCGTGGCGATGGCCGTCGGCCGCGGCGGCCTTGCCTTGCGCGGGCCCGCAGCATCCGCCGGCGGCGTGGTCATGCCCGCCGGACGCAGCCGGGGCCTTCGTGCCGCAGTAGGCGTCCGGCCGTCCGGAAGCGGTGGGATCGGTATGTTTGTTCGTTGCGCAAGACATTCGCGTTGCCTTTTCGTTATCCATTGGCGGTATTCCACACCTTGGAGTTACTATAGGGTCAACCCCTTGAATCCATCGGATGCGTCCGGGAGGCACGATGCGTATCGGCGAATTGGCCACGGCGGCCGGCACCACGGTCGAAACCGTCAGGTATTACGAGAAGGAAGGGCTGCTGCCCGCTCCGGAACGGGGCCTGAACAACTACCGCAGCTACGGCCAGCCCCACCTGGAGCGCCTGCGGCTGATCCGCAACTGCCGCGCGCTGGACATGACGCAGGACGAGATCCGCGCCATCCTGTCGCTGGCCGACAATCACCAGGCAGGATGTGGCCCCATTAATGAACTGTTCGATGAGCACATCTCCCACGTGGACGAGCGCATCGCCGAACTGACCCAGTTGAAGACGCAATTGACCGATCTGCGCCAGCGCTGCCTGTCGGCGCGGCCCGACGCGGAAGACTGCGGCATCCTGCACGGCCTGTCGGAAATGCAGGTCGAGGAACGCCAGGAACGCCATACCCACCTGGGTTGAATCCGCCAGTCGCCATGCGCCGGGCAGGGGGATAGCCGTCCCCCGCGCGGCCATGGCGTAATATGAGAACCCTTCTCTTTCCCATTTGGGAAACCGCCAGAATCCTGTTACCTGTGCCTGACTCCATGACCCAGACCGCCACCGCCACGCCCCTGCATGCCATCACCTCGCGCCGTTCCGTGAAGTTCCTGCGGGGTCCGGCGCCCAAACCCGCCGAGCTTGAACAGATCCTGCAGGCCGCCATGTCGGCCCCCGACCACGGCGCGCTGCGTCCGTGGCGTTTCGTGGTGATCCAGGGCGAGGCCATCGGCAAGCTGGCCGACGTGGCGCTGGAAGCCGTCAAGCGCAGCGGCGACCCGCGCATGACGCCGGAAAAGGAAAAGTCGGTGCGCGAGTGGATGGCCGGCGTGCCGCTATTCGTCGCCGTGGCGCAGAAGATCGCCCACGACAACACCAAGATCCCCGAGGCCGAGCAACTGCTGGCCACCGGCTGCGCCACCATGAACATCCTGAACGCCGCCCACATGCTGGGCTATGGCGCGTTCTGGAGCACCGGCATCGGCACCTACGTTGAAGACGTGCAGGCGGCGCTGGGCCTGGATTCGCTCGACTACCGTTTCCTCGGCTTCCTGGCGATTGGCACCCCGGCGTGCGCGGTGCCGCCGGCCAACCGCCCGGACTACCGCGAGTTCGTCACCGAGTGGACCGGCCCGCTCTGACGCGCGCCGTGGCGCAATAAAAAACCGGCCGTTGGCCGGTTTTTTATTGCGTGTCGCCTACCGTTGTGACGCGATGGGCCGGAAGGCCGCGCGCACGAGTTTCTCCAGGCCCCAGCCCACGGCATAGAAGAGGGCCAGCGTCGGCAGCCCGATCAGCAGGTAGCCGCCGACCCAGGACAGCTCACCGAGCAGCTGGTCCAGGTTCAGTTCGTGCAGCAGCGCAAGCTGCAAGGCCAATGGCAATTGCAGCAGCACGAAGCGGCCCTTGTCGTCGCTGTCGGCGGACAGTGCGCTGGCGATGCAGAGGATGACGATGGCGAGGTAAAGCGCGGCAAACACGATGCCGGTCCAGCTGAACCCTTTCGAGGCAGTCAATCGAGGCACGTCGGTTTCCAGGGGAATCGGAAGCCGCAAGTATAGAGGTCGGCCAGATGCGGTCCAGCGCGCTAAGACACCGAGCCAAGACACCGAGCCACGACACCGAGCCAGGCCGACGTTGCTCGCCGTCCAGCTGCACCGGGCAGGCTTGCGCGGCCACCAATAAATGACAATAATTCTTATTGTTGATTAGCCCGCCATCCCATTCCCCGCCATGTCCCATCCCGCGCAGCCGACGCCGCACCCCGCCGCCCAGCTGTACGAGGCCCATCATCCGTGGCTGCTGGAATGGCTGCGGCGCCGGTTGGGTTGCCGTCATGACGCCGCCGACCTGGCGCACGATACCTTCGTGCGGGTGCTGGCCGGCCGCCCGACCGAGCCGATCCACGAACCCCGCGCGTTCCTGACCACGCTGGCGCAGCGCACGCTGTATACCTTCTGGCGCCGCCGCGAGCTCGAGCGCGCCTATCTCGACAGCCTCGAATCCCTGCCGCATGCCTGCGCGCCCAGCGAGGAACAGCGCGCGCTGGTGGCCGAGGCCCTGATGCAGATCGACCGCGCCCTGCAACGCCTGCCGGCGCGCACCCGCCACATATTTCTCCTGAGCCAGTTGCACGAACTGACCTATCCGCAGATCGCCGAGCAGCTCGGCGTGTCGGCCATCACCGTCCGGCGCGGCATGAAGCAGGCCATCACGCTGTGCGTGGCCGCGCGCCTGGCGGCATGAGCGCGCCCGCGCTGCCGGCCGCCGTCGAGGCGGCGGTCGACTGGATGGTGCTGCTGTCGTCGGGCGAGGCGAGCGCCGCCGACCGCGCCCGGTTCGAGGCCTGGCACCGGACCGACTCGCGCCACGCCGCCGCCTGGGACCTGGTCACCGGCGCCCTGGACAGCACCTTTGCGCCGCTGGGCGAGGGCGCCTCGTCCCGGGCGGCCGGCGCGGCGCTGCTGGCGCCGACCTCGCGCCGCCGGGCGCTGCGCAATGCCTTGATGCTGGCGCTGGCGGCCGGCGGGCTGGCCGCCCTGGTCGATCGCCAGACGCCGTTGCGGACCCTGGCCGCCGACCTGCGCACCGGCACCGGCGAACGCCGCGCCTATCCGCTGCCGGACGGTAGCGTGGTCACCCTGAACGCGCGCTCCGCCGTCGACCTGCAGTTCGATGACCGCGTCCGCGTGCTGCGGTTGCGCGAGGGCGCGGTCTACGTGCGGGTGGCGGCGGACGCCGCGCGGCCCTTCATCGTCGCCAGTCCCGATGGCGAGGTGCAGGCCTTGGGCACGGTGTTCGGCGTGGCGCGCGATGCGCGGGGCAGTGTCGCCTGTGTGATCGAGCACAGTGTCGAGATCCGCGCGGCCGGCCAGCGGCGCGCGCTGGCGGCGGGCGAGGGCGCGCGCTTCGGCGCGGACGGCATCGGCGCGCCGGACGCCGCGCTGGCCGAGGCCGCCGCCTGGCAAGACGGCATGCTGGTGGTGCGCGACCAGCCTTTGGGCGAGGTGGTGGAGGCATTGCGGCCATACCGGCGCGGCTTTTTGCGCATCTCTCCCGAGGCCGCCC
Source organism: Achromobacter ruhlandii (assembly GCF_002082135.1). Lineage (NCBI taxonomy): Bacteria > Pseudomonadati > Pseudomonadota > Betaproteobacteria > Burkholderiales > Alcaligenaceae > Achromobacter > Achromobacter ruhlandii. Next base: position 3,711,397 of record NZ_CP017433.1, on the reverse strand, counting down.
GGCTGCGGGTGCTGGGCGCGTTTCCGCTGGACGACACCGACCGCGTGCTGGAATCCCTGCGCCAGACGCTGCCGATCGAGGTCGCCACGCTGGGCGGCTGGCTGGTCAGCATCGACCTGCGCGCCGATGCCGCCGAAAAAAAATGATCGCTCGCGGCGGGCTCGCTGGACATACCTCCTGAAGCACCCCCTTGTCGCAGGAGATTCCATGTTCCCCGTTCGTCCCGCGCCGCAGTTGGCGGCCGCGTTTCTCATCGCCCTGGCCGCGCCGGCCGGTATCGCCCAGGCCCAGGCGGGCGACCAATCGGGTGCGCCCATGGCGCAGCGCTACGATCTGCCCGCCGCGCCGCTGGCCGAGACCCTGACCCGTATCGCGCGCCAGAGCGGCCAGGCGGTGTCGGTCGATCCGGCGCTGGTGGCGGGCCGCCAGGCCCCGGCCGTGGCCGGCACCTACACCGCCGAGCAGGCCTTGCGCCAGGCGCTGGCGGGCAGCGGCCTGGAATTGCGTGTTACCGCCAATGGCACCTTCAGCGCGCGGCCCTTGCCGCAGGCGGGCGACGCCACCCTGCTGGAGCCGGTGCGCGTGACCGGCGCGGCCGAATCGCCCTCCGGCCCGCTGCATGGCTACGCCGCCCGCGTCAGCGCCACCGGCACCAAGACCGACACGCCCATCATCGAGACGCCGCAGTCGATCACGGTGGTCGGCGCCGAGGAAATCGAGACGCTCAAGGCGCAGAGCCTGCAGGACGCGCTGGGCTACGTGGCGGGCGTGAGCCGCGCGGAAGGCCTGGACCGCACCTCCGACAGCGTGTTCCTGCGCGGCTTTCGCGGCAGCCAGGGCAGCTACTATCGCGATGGCACGCTGTACACCGTGAACATCTACAACGGACGGCAGGAACTGTACGGGCTGGAACGGGTCGAGTTCCTCAAGGGCGCCGCCTCGGTGCTCTACGGCGCGGCGCCGCCGGGGGGTGTCATCAACACGGTCAGCAAGCGGCCCACGACCGAGCCGCTGCATGAACTGAACGTCGAGGCGGGCAACTTCCGCCGCAAGCAGATCTCCGGCGACTTCGGCGGCGCGCTCGATGACGAGGGTAAATGGTCTTACCGCCTGACCGCCTTGAAGCGGGACAGCGACACCTTCATCGATCACGTGCCGGACGACCGGACCTACGTGGCCCCGGCCCTCAAGTGGCAACCCAGCGATGCCACTTCGCTGACCCTGCTGGCGGAATACCAGGAGGACCGCACGGCCTACGTCTACGGCCTGCCTGGCCAGGGCACGGTCCTGCCCAATCCCAACGGCAGGATTCCCCGCAATCGATTCACGGGGGAACCTGGCTTCGACAAGTTCATCATGAAGCGCTATTCGATCGGCTACCTGTTCGAACACGCATTCACGGACCAGCTCAAGCTGCGCAACAGCGTGCGCTACTTCCACGCGGACAGCACCTATTTCTCCACCGACATCTGGCAGCTACAGGCCGACCAGCGCCACACCGCCGATCGCGGCGCGATGCCGCGCTGGGATCGGTCTTCGGCGGTTGTGGCCGATACATCGCTGCAGTACGACGCCACCACCGGCCCGCTGCGCCACACGCTGCTGGCGGGCCTGGACTACTCGCTGCCCAGGCACGAGACCGAGCGCTACCTGCGCAGCAACACCAACATCGATCTCTATGACCCGGTCTATGGCGTCCCCCTGGGACCGGCCACGCCGTTCCCGTGGTCGTCCTCGAAAACCGACCTGAAGCGCCTGGGGGTGTACCTGCAGGATCAGGTCAAGATCGCCGATAAGTGGGTGGTGCTGCTGGGTGGACGGCACGATTGGGTCACGGTCAACGAACGCAATTTCTTCACCGGCGAAAAGATCGCGGACAATGAAAAGAGCCAGGCCTTCACCGGCCGCGCAGGCATCGTCTACCTGGCCGACAACGGCCTGGCGCCGTTCCTGAGCTACAGCGAATCGTTCGAGCCGACCGGCGGCCAGGATCGCCAGGGCAGCCGTTTCAAGCCCACCACCGGTCAGCAGTACGAAGCCGGGGTGCGCTACCAGCCGGCGGGGGCGGACACCATGCTGTCGGCGGCGGTGTACCAGCTCACCCGCAAGAACGTGAACGTGACCGACCCGTTCGACACGAACTACGAGATCCAGGCAGGTCAGGCGCGCACCCGCGGATTGGAGCTGGAAGCGCGCACCCGCCTCGGCCGCCACGCCAACCTGATCGCCGCCTACGCCTACACCGATGCGCGCACCCTCAAGGCCAGCCCGCTGCAACCGGACGAGGTCGGAAAGCGTCTGAATTCGGTGCCGTTCAACCAGTTCTCGGTCTGGGGCGACTACGGCTTCGGCGCCTTCGGCCTGCCGGGGCTGCGGGTCGGCGCGGGCGTGCGCTACGTCGGCAGCACGCGCGGCCTGGCGCACGGCACGGCGGTCGAGGTGCCATCCTTTACGCTGTTCGACGCCATGGTCAGCTACACCTCCGGGCCATGGCGATTCGCGCTCAACGCCACCAACCTGGCCGACAAGACCTACATCGGCAACTGCACCTATGGTTGCTTCTACGGCGAGCCGCGCCGCGTGATCGGCACGGCGACCTACCGCTGGTGATAGCGGGCCGGCAGGGGCGTGCAACCCCCTGCCGCGCGCGCCGGCCGGCCCCCGAACCGCGCGGCCAGCAAGGCCCGGCGCGGCCCCTGTCTCGGGGCCGCGCCCTGTGCTACTCTGGCTCCCGGCCGTGCATGTTTATCCCTTTGCACAGGTCGACGATGGCAATGTCCGAGGTCACCCCCCCGGGCAGTGTCTTGGTAAGAAGAATGCGCATGACACGATCAAGCGTGGAGACAATTCATGAGCCAATACGGGCCGCTGAAGTTGCACGTCCCCGAGCCCACCGGGCGTCCGGGTTGCAAGACCGACTTTTCCTACCTGCGCCTGTCGCCACCCGGCGAGGTGCCCAAACCCCCCATTGATGTCGCCGCGATCGACACCGGCAGCCTGGCCTACAGCCTGGTGCGGGTCATCGACGACGACGGCCGCGCCGTCGGCCCGTGGGCGCCGGAGATCAGCGACGAGCTGTTGCGCCGAGGCATGCGCACCATGCTCAAGACGCGCATCTTCGACGGCCGCATGCTGACCGCCCAGCGCAAGAAGAAGATCTCCTTCTACATGCAGAGCCTGGGCGAAGAGGCCATCGGCTCGGCCCATGCGCTGGCGCTGGAGCAGGGCGACATGTGTTTCCCGACCTACCGCCAGCAGAGCATCCTGCTGGCGCGCGACGTGTCGCTGGTGACCATGATGTGCCAGCTCATGTCCAACGAGCGCGATCCGCTCAAGGGGCGCCAGCTGCCGGTCATGTATTCCGACCGCGAGAACGGCTTCTTCACCATCTCGGGCAACCTGGCCACGCAGTTCATCCAGGCGGTGGGCTGGGGCATGGCCTCGGCCATCAAGGGCGACACGCGCATCGCGTCCGGCTGGATCGGCGACGGCGCCACCGCCGAGGCGGACTTCCACACCGCGCTGACCTTTGCCCACGTGTACCGCGCCCCGGTGATCCTGAACGTGGTCAACAACCAGTGGGCCATCTCGACCTTCCAGGCCATCGCCGGGGGCGAGGGCGCCACCTTCGCCGGCCGCGGCGTGGGCTTCGGCATCGCCTCGCTGCGGGTGGACGGCAACGATTTCCTGGCGGTCTACGCCGCCTCGCGCTGGGCCGCCGAACGCGCCCGCCGCAACCTCGGCCCCACCCTGATCGAATGGGTGACCTACCGCGCGGGCCCGCACTCCACCTCCGACGATCCCTCCAAGTACCGTCCCGGCGACGACTGGAGCCACTTCCCGCTGGGCGACCCGATCGAGCGCTTCAAGAAGCACCTGATCCTGCGTGGCATCTGGTCCGAGGCCGAGCACGACGCGGTGCGCGCCGAGCTCGACGCCGAGATCCAGGCGGCGCAGAAGGAAGCGGAAAGCTACGGCACCCTGGTGGACGGCCACGTCCCCAGCGCCGCCAGCATCTTTGAAGACGTCTACAAGGACATGCCGGAGCACCTGCGCCGGCAACGTCAGCAGCTCGGAGTGTGAGTCATGGCTATCGATAACAATGTTGGTCCGGCGTCCGCGCCGATGACCATGATCCAGGCTTTGCGCTCGGCCATGGATGTGATGCTGGAGCGTGACGGCAACGTGGTGGTGTTCGGCCAGGACGTGGGCTATTTCGGCGGCGTGTTCCGCTGCACCGAGGGCCTGCAGGCCAAGTACGGCAGCTCGCGTGTGTTCGACACGCCTATTTCCGAAGGCGGCATCGTCGGCGTGGCGGTGGGCATGGGCGCCTACGGCCTGCGGCCGGTGTGCGAGATCCAGTTCGCCGACTATTTCTATCCGGCCTCCGACCAGATCGTGTCGGAAGCGGCGCGCCTGCGCTACCGCTCGGTGGGCGAATTCATCGCGCCCATGACCATCCGCATGCCCTGCGGTGGCGGTATCTACGGCGGCCAGACCCACAGCCAGAGCCCCGAGGCCATGTTCACCCAGGTCTGCGGGCTGCGCACGGTGATGCCGTCCAACCCCTACGACGCCAAGGGCCTGCTGATCGCGTCCATCGAAAACGACGATCCGGTCATCTTCCTGGAACCCAAGCGCCTGTACAACGGCCCGTTCGACGGCCACCACGACCGCCCCGTGACGCCGTGGACCGGCCGCCCGGGCAGCGTGGTGCCGACCGGTTACTACACCGTGCCGCTGGACTCCGCCGCCATCGTGCGCCCCGGCAACGCGCTGACGGTGCTGACCTATGGCACCACGGTGCACGTGTCGCTGACCGCGGCCGAGGAAACCGGCATCGACGCCGAGGTCATCGACCTGCGCAGCCTGTGGCCGCTGGACCTGGAAACGATCGTCAACTCGGTCAGGAAGACCGGCCGCTGCGTCGTGGTGCACGAAGCCACGCGCACCTGCGGCTTCGGCGCCGAACTGATCGCGCTGGTGCAAGAACACTGCTTCCATCACCTCGAAGCGCCCGTCGAGCGCGTGACCGGTTGGGACACTCCCTATCCGCACGCGCAGGAATGGGCGTATTTCCCCGGCCCGCGCCGGGTCGGCGAAGCGTTCAAGCGCGCGATGGAGGTGTGAGATGGGGATTCATGTCATCAAGATGCCCGACATCGGCGAAGGCATTGCCGAGGTCGAACTGGTGGGCTGGCACGTCAAGGTGGGCGACACGGTCGCCGAGGACCAGCCGCTGGCCGACGTCATGACCGACAAGGCCACGGTCGAGATCCCGTCGCCCGTGGTCGGCCGCGTGGTCGCGCTGGGCGGCGAAGTCGGCCAGGTCATGGCCGTGGGCGGCGAACTGATCCGCCTGGAAGTGGAAGGCGAGGGTAACGTCAAGGGCGAGGCGGCGGCGCAGACACCGCAGGCCGCTGCCGCGCCGGCTCCGGCGGTGAGCGCGCCGGCCGCCGCACCGGCGCCGGCCAAGGCCGACAAGGCCCCGGCCGGCGGCGTTGCCGGCCAGATCGCCGCGTCGCTGCAATCGTCCGCCGCCGCGCCGCAAGCGCCCTCCGCGCCGCCCAGCCGTCCGGCCGCCGCGCGCCAGGCGCCCGCCGCGTCCCGACAACCCGGCGAAAAGCCGCTGGCCTCGCCGGCGGTGCGCAAGCGCGCCTGGGACCTGGGCATCGAGCTGCGCTACGTGCACGGTAGCGGCCCGGCCGGCCGCGTCATGCACGAGGACCTGGACGCCTACCTGCAAGGGCAGGGCGCGGCCACGACCGCGCGCGGCCCGGCCTACGCCGAGCGCAACGACGAAGAGCAGGTGCCGGTGATCGGCCTGCGCCGCAAGATCGCGCAGAAGATGGCCGAGTCCAAGCGCCGCATTCCGCATTTCAGCTACGTGGAGGAAATCGACGTCACCGAGCTCGAGGAGCTGCGCGTCAGCCTGAACGCGAAGTTCGGCGAGTCGCGCGGCAAGCTGACGCTGTTGCCGCTGCTGGCGCGCGCCATGGTGATCGCGCTGCGCGACTTCCCGCAGATCAACGCCCGCTATGACGACGAGGCCGGCCAGGTGACGCGCTACGGCGCCGTGCATATCGGCATCGCCACGCAGAGCGACGGCGGCCTGATGGTGCCGGTGATGCGCCACGCCGAAACCCGTGACCTGTGGTCGATGGCGGCCGAGATCGGCCGGCTGGCGCAGGCGGTGCGCGCCGGCAGCGCCGGCCGCGGCGAGCTGTCCGGCTCGACCATCACCATCACCAGCCTGGGTCCGCTGGGCGGCATCGTCACCACGCCGGTCATCAACCATCCCGAGGTCGGCATCGTGGGCGTGAACCGCATCGTCGAGCGGCCCGCCTTCCGCAATGGCGCCGTGGTGGCGCGCAAGCTGATGAACCTGTCGTCCTCGTTCGACCACCGCGTGGTCGACGGCATGGACGCGGCCCGCTTCATCCAGGCCGTGCGCGCGCTGCTGGAACAACCCGCGCTGCTTTTCGTGGAGTAAGCATGAGCCAGACTACCAAGACGACAACCCTGCTGGTGATCGGCGGCGGGCCTGGCGGCTATGTGGCCGCGATCCGCGCCGGGCAACTGGGCGTGCCCACCATCCTGGTCGAGGGCGACCGGCTGGGCGGCACCTGCCTGAACATTGGCTGCATTCCGTCCAAGGCGCTGATCCACGCGGCCGAGGAATTCGACAAGGCGCGCCATTACGCCGGCCAGTCGGCGCTGGGCATCTCGGTGTCGGCGCCCGCCATCGACATCGGCCGCACCGTGGCCTGGAAGGACGGCATCGTCGGCAAGCTGACCGGCGGCGTGGGCGCGCTGCTCAAGAAGAACGGCGTGCAGGTGGTGCACGGCTGGGCCAGCCTGCTGGACGGCAAGACCGTCGAGGTCGAGAGCGCCGACGGCAGCCGCCAGCGCATCCAGTGCGAGCACCTGCTGCTGGCGGCCGGCTCCGAGCCGACGCCGCTGCCCTCGGTGCCGTTCGGCGGCATGGTGGTGTCCTCGACCGAGGCGCTGTCGCCGGCCGACATCCCGAAGAAGCTGGTGGTGGTGGGCGGCGGCTACATCGGCCTGGAGCTGGGCACGGTGTACCGCAAGCTGGGCGCCGAGGTGGCCGTGGTCGAGGCGCAGGACCGCATTCTGCCGACCTATGACGCCGAGCTGACCAAGCCCGTGGCCGCCGCGCTGGCCAGGCTGGGCGTCGAGCTGCACCTGGGCCGCAAGGTGCTGGGACTGAACGGCGCCGGCACCGCGGTGCGGATCCAGGACGCCAGCGGCGCCGAGACCGCGCTGCCCGCCGACCGGGTGCTGATCGCCGTCGGCCGGCGTCCGCGCACGCAGGGCTGGGGCCTGGAAAACCTGCAACTGGATCGCAAGGGCAACGCGCTGCGCATCGACGATCAGTGCCGCACCTCCATGCGCGACGTCTGGGCCATCGGCGATATCGCCGGGGAGCCGATGCTGGCGCACCGCGCCATGGCGCAGGGCGAGATGGTGGCCGAGCTGGTGGCGGGCAAGCGTCGCCACTTCCAGCCGGCCGCGATTCCGGCGGTGTGCTTCACCGATCCCGAAGTCGTGGTGGCCGGCCTGTCGCCGGCCGAGGCCGAAGCGGCCGGGCTGGACTGCCTGGCGGCGTCGTTCCCGTTCGCCGCCAACGGCCGCGCCATGACGCTGGAGTCCACCGACGGTTTCGTGCGGGTGGTGGCCCGTCGCGACAACCACCTGATCGTGGGCTGGCAGGCGGTGGGGCGCGGGGTGTCGGAACTGTCGACGGCGTTCGGCCAGTCGCTCGAAATGGGCGCGACGCTGGAGGACGTGGCGGGCACGATCCACGCCCATCCGACCCTGGGCGAAGCGGTGCAGGAAGCCGCGCTCAAGGCGCTGGGGCACGCGCTGCACATCTGATCCGTTACGGTGGATCCGCAGCCGCGGTGGCGGGCATCACGCCCGCCACCGCGGTTTTTTGCCGCCGGGCCGCCCCAAGGCAAAAACGCCCCCTTGGGGGGCAGCGACCCGCGCAGCGGCGGAGCGTCGGGGGCTATTTTTGCCGCCGGGCCGCCCCAAGGAAAAAATGTCCCTTGGGGCAGCGACCGCGCAGCGGCGGAGCGTGGGGGCCTTTTCCCTCTGGGTCCGCTAGCGGCGCGCGTCGATGTAGGGCCGCGCCTGCAGGATGATGATCTTGTCGCCGACCACCGCCCATTCGATATCCTGGTCGACCTGGCCCAGGCGCTGCTTGACCTGCCGGCCCACGGCGGCCAGCCGCGCCACCAGCGCGTCGTTCAGCACCTGGCGCGCGTCCGCCGCGATCGGCACTTCGCGCACGCCGCCGCCGGCGTCCGCCACCAACTGCGTGTCCTCGGCCGAGCGGCTCAGCACTTGCACCGCCTTGGACCAGCTCGAATACATCACCTGCTCGGCCTGGCGCTTGCCTTCCACCACCTTGATGCCGAGGCCGCGCTTGGCCGAGATGTAGGTCACGTAGCGGCGGCTGGCGTCGAACGGATCGCGCGTGATCATGACGCCGGAGCTGTCGGACGGCGCCGCCAGCTGCACCAGCACGGCCATCACCACCGCGTCCTGGGGGATGCCCGCCGCGCGCCGCGCCTCGTAGGCGTCGAAGTTGTAGACCGAGGCCCATACCGTCTGCACCGCCTTGGCCAAGGCCTCGGGCTGGGTGATGTTGGGCACGGTGGTGTACAGCCCGGCGCCGCTGAAGCCGGGCAGGTCCTCGGAATTGGACGAGCTGCGCACGAACACGCCCGCGCCCTTCAGGCGCGATTGCCACAGCGCGCGCCAGGATTCGGCCTGCGCCGGGTCGACGGCGGCCTGCATGATGTCCTGGCGCAGGGCCGCCAGTTCCTTGCGCCGTACTTCGGCGTCGGCCATGAAGTCGGCGCGCTGTTCCAGCGCGGCCACCCGTTGCGCCACGTTCAGCCGCTTCATGAAGGCGGCATATTGCGCGAACGGGATACAGAAGCCGTCCGGCACGCTGGCGGCCGGCGGCAATGCGGAGCGGAGCGCGCCCAGGTTGGCGGCCTTGACGCCGCAGTGGCGGCTGTCGCGCACGGCCAGGGCATCGAGCGGCTTGAGCGCCTGGACCGTCAGGTCCGGCTTGGGCAGTTGCGCGCGCGGCTTGGGCGGCGTGGCCGGCGGTTGGCTGGCGGGCTTGTCGCTGGGCCGCACCTGGTAGTCGTTGCCGCTGACGGTCAAGGTGACCCATTGGCCGTCGTACTGGCGCAGCGCGGTGTTGGCGTCGCGCACGTAGGCGTTGGGAATGCCCCAGCCCTTGGCCAGCAGGTTGACGTGCGACAGCAGCGTGGACGGCCGCTGCGTGATCAGGCCGGCCACGGGCGGGATGGCGATCGGCACTTCGTCCAGCACCACGATGTCGTCGCGCTTGAGGTCGGGCGTGGCGTCGACCGAGGCGACGATGCGCAGCCGGCCCTGCGCGGTGCCGGGGTTCAGCGGCAGGAAGGCTTGTTCGCGCAGCAGCGCTTCCTGGGTCACGAAGGTCAGGCCGGCGGTAGCGGCGGCCTGTTCGTGCAGCGTCGAGTTGGTCTTGAAGCGGACCGGGGCATAGAAGCTTTTGGCGACTACCTCGTCGGCCAGCTTCAGCAGCTCCGGGGTGAGGCGGTCGCCTTCCCAGAATTCATAGGTGTAGCCGGGCAGGTCGCGCTGCCAGCTGAGGGTGCCGAACAGCAGGCGGCGGTTCGGATCCTTGTACTGCGCGGTCAGCGCGGCCTTGTCCTTGCCGGGCAGCAGGCGGCGCTCGCGCGCGAAGGTCTCGTGCAGGCCGTAGCGCGGCGTGTCCAGGTAATGGATGCGGTTGCCGCGCTGGCGATCGATCACGAACAGCACGTGCGGGATTTCCAGCGGCGTGCCGGCGTTGTAGACGCGCGCCAGCTGGCGGAACGCGGCTTCGTCGTCGATCCGGGCCATGAAGGCCGGGCCGCCGCGGCGCGCGTCCTCGGCCTTGCGCGCCGCGATCTCCTCGGGGGTCAGCGGCCGGGGCGCCTTGAAGGGCTCGATGACGTTGTTTTCGTACGGCGACGGCTTGCGCGCCGTCTGCGCCTGGGCGGCGGGGAGGGCGGCAAGCGCCAGCAGGCAGGCGGCGGTCAGAACGGCCGGTTGGGACAGGGGCGACGGAAACCAGGACGCGCGCAGGGCTGGCATGGGGGTGGGGGGAGTGAGAAAGCGCCCATCATAGCGAACCTGTCCCCGCCGCTCGTGCGAGATCGGAAACGAGGAATGACACGCCGTGACAGGTCATTTGCGTAGCGTGGCCACAAAAGAAAACGGCCCCGGAAATCCGGGGCCGCTTGTTTTCCCGCCAGGGAATCGCCGGCGTGTTACGCCGCCGTCTCCTGCAGCACGCGGCGGGCTTCCTCGGCCACGCGTTCGGGGGCGGTGCCGCCCACATGCTTGCGCGCGGCGACCGAGCCTTCCAGCGTCAGCACCTGGTGCACATCGTCGCCGATGGTCGGGTGATAGGCCTTGAGTTCGTCCAGCGACAGGTCGGCCAGGTCGCAGCCGCGCTGTTCGCAGTCGCGCACGGCGTGGGCCACCACTTCGTGGGCGTCGCGGAACGGCACGCCGCGCTTGACCAGGTAGTCGGCCAGGTCGGTGGCGGTGGCAAAGCCCTGCAGCGCGGCGGCGCGCATGTTGTCGGCCTTGACCTTGATGCCGGCGGCCATGTCGGCGAATATCGTCAGCGTGTCGCGCACGGTGTCGACGGTGTCGAACAGGCCTTCCTTGTCTTCCTGGTTGTCCTTGTTGTAGGCCAGGGGCTGGCCCTTCATCAAGGTCAGCAGGGCGACCAGGTTGCCGTTGACGCGGCCGGTCTTGCCCCGCGCCAGTTCGGGCACGTCGGGGTTCTTCTTCTGCGGCATGATCGAGCTGCCGGTGCAGAAGCGGTCGGCCAGGTCGATGAAGCCGACGCGCGGGCTCATCCACAGCACCAGTTCTTCGGACAGGCGCGAGACGTGCGTCATGATGAGCGCGCCGGCGGCGCAGAACTCGATGGCGAAGTCGCGGTCGGAGACGGCGTCCAGCGAATTGCGGCAGACGCCGTCAAAGCCCAGGGTCTTGGCGACGCGTTCGCGGTCGATCGGGAACGAGGTGCCGGCCAGGGCGGCGGCGCCCAGCGGCAGGCGGTTGACGCGGCGGCGGCAGTCGGCCAGGCGCTCGGCGTCGCGGCCGAACATCTCGGCGTAGGCCAGCAGGTGGTGGCCGAACGTGACGGGCTGGGCCACTTGCAGGTGGGTGAAGCCCGGCATGATGGTGGCGGCGTTGTCCAGCGCCACCGTGGCCAGCGCGTGCCGCAACTGGCGCAGCAGGTCGATCAGCGTGTCGATCTCGCCGCGCAGCCACAGGCGGATGTCGGTGGCCACCTGGTCGTTGCGCGAACGGCCGGTGTGCAGGCGCTTGCCGGCATCGCCGACCAGCTCGACCAGGCGCTTCTCGATGTTCAGGTGCACGTCTTCGAGGTCGAGCAGCCACTGGAAGCTGCCGGCGTCGATTTCCGACAGTATCTGGGTCATGCCGCGCTGGATGTCGGCCAGGTCCTGGGCGCCGATGATGCCCTGGGCCGCCAGCATGTCGGCGTGCGCCAGCGAACCCTGGATGTCGACGCGCGCCAGGCGCTTGTCGAAGTCCACGGACGCCGTGTAGCGTTTGACGAGTTCGGAAACCGGTTCCGAGAACCGGGCGGACCAGGCCTGCGCCTTGTTGGCGAACTGGTTTTGATCGGGGGAGGGAGTGTTTGCCATGATGGCGGGGATTATAGGGCCTGCCTCGGGCGCCTGACGAATCCGGCGCCCCGCGGGGTGGCCCCGCTGTTGCGGCTGGAAACGCGCGGCGGCGCGAGTTGTCGGATAATTCAGGGTCATATCCGGCGGTCTACGGCGTTTTTCCATCGCCGAGCCGCCTCAGGATGAAACACGCCCCTCCGGGGGCGGCACGCCCAAGGCGGCGGGGCTTTCCCCGGCGGCTGTCGGCGCCTTCCCACTTAGTCACCTGAAAGAGAGCACACGACCTATGCCCATGGAATGGGAACAGCTGGCCACCGAACTCGATACTTATATGCCGCACCAGCCGTGGGCGCAGACGCTGGTCGGCATCGGCGTGCTGATCCTGACGGCGTTGTTCGTCCAGTGGGTGGTCGCGCGGGTGGTGCTGCTGCTGGCGCACCGGTTGCTGGTGGTCAGCGGCCACGAGGACTGGGACAAGGCGCTGCAGCGCCGTCGCGCCTATCAGAACCTGTGGTACGCGGTGCCGTTCGCGGTGGTGTCGGTGGGCATCGAACTGGTCCCGCACGTCGAGAAGGCCGCCACGCTGGTCGGGCGGCTGGCCCACGCCGGCGCCTGGATCTGCGTGTTCGTGGCGTTTTCCGGGGTGCTGAGCGCCTGGCAGGACACCTATTCGGCCACCACCCGGGCGCAGACCCGCTCGATCAAGGGCTATATCCAGATCAGCAAGCTGATCCTGATGGCGGTTTGCACCGTGTTGGTGCTTTCCATCCTGATCGACCGCTCGCCGCTGTGGATGATCTCCGGCCTGGGCGCGCTATCGGCGGTGCTGCTGCTGGTGTTCAAGGACACGCTGCTGTCGCTGGTGGCCAGCACCCAGCTCACCAGCAACGACATGCTGCGCATCGGCGACTGGATCGAGATGCCGCAGTCCAACGCCGACGGCTTCGTCAAGGACATCGCGCTGCATACGGTCAAGGTGCAGAACTGGGACAACACCGTCACCACGGTGCCGACCTATAAGCTGTTCTCGGAAAGCTACCGCAACTACCGCCACATGTTCGAGTCGGGCGGCCGGCGCATCAAGCGCACCCTGCGCATCGACGCCAGCAGCGTGCGCTTTCTGACCGATGAGGAAGCCCAGCAGTTGATGCGCTTCCGGCTGCTACACGATTACCTGCGGGTCAAGACCCAGGACATCGCCCAGGCCAACCAGACCATGGGCGAGCTGGCCAGCGTGCCGGCCAACCGCCGCCGCCTGACCAATATCGGCACCTTCCGCGCCTACGGCCTGGCCTATCTGAAGCAGAACCCCGAGGTGCGCCAGGACATGGCGATGATGGTGCGCATGATGGAACCCACCGCCGATGGCATTCCGGTGGAGGTCTATTGCTTCACCGCCGTCACCGCCTGGGTCGAGTACGAACGCATCCAGGGCGACATCTTCGACCATCTGCTGGCGATCCTGCCGGAACTGGGCCTGCGGCTGTACCAGCAGCCGTCCGGCGCGGACATCGGCGCCATGGGCAACTACCTGCGCGAGGGCGCCGTCCAGGCGGCGCTGGCGGCCGAAGGCGCGCATCACCGGGCCGATCCGGAGCGCCTGGCGCCGCCGTCCGGCGCATGACGCCGTGAGATAATCGCCCGGTAGGATTCCCAGGGCCTGCAGCAGGCCCGTTTCGTGCAGTTCCGTATCAAGGCGCCCCAGGCGATGGATCCGATGTCGAACCCGTTCTTCAACCTGTATTCCCATGGCTTCGCCCGGGTCGCCGTGGGCGTGCCCGAGTGCAAGGTCGCGGACCCGGCCTTCAACGCCGCGCAGACCATCGCGCTGGCGCAGCAGGCGGCCCAGGGCGGCGCCGTGCTGGTGGCGTTCCCCGAACTCGGCCTGTCGGCCTACACCTGCGACGACCTGTTCCACCAGAAGGCCCTGCTGGACGCCTGCGAGGCGGCGCTGGACCAGGTGGCGCGGGCCACGGCCGAACTGGATATCGCCGTCATCGTCGGCGCGCCGCTGCGGGTGGCGCACCAGCTGTACAACTGCGCCGTGGTCATCGCCGGCGGCCGCATCCTGGGCGTGGTGCCCAAGAGTTTCCTGCCCAACTACAGCGAATTCTACGAAGCGCGCCAGTTCAGCGCGGCCGATTGCGCCGTCGCCACCGAGATCCGCCTGCTGGAGCAGACCGTGCCGTTCGGCGCCGAGCTGCTGTTCCAGATGGAAAAGCTGCCGCTGTTCCAGTTCCACGTCGAGATCTGCGAAGACGTCTGGGTGCCGATCCCGCCGTCCTCGTTCGCGGCGCTGGCCGGCGCCACGGTGCTGGTGAACCTGTCGGCCTCGAACATCGTGGTCGGCAAGTCGGCCTACCGCCACCAGCTGGTGGCGCAGCAGTCGGCGCGTTGCCTGGCGGCCTACATGTACACCTCGGCCGGCCGCGGCGAGTCGTCCACCGACCTGGCCTGGGACGGCCAGGCGCTGATCTACGAAAACGGCGAGCTGCTGGGCGAGTCCGAGCGCTTCCTGAACGAATCGCACCTGCTGTTTGCCGACGTCGACCTGGAGCGCCTGTCGCGCGAGCGCATGCACCAGACCACCTTCGGCCAGTCGGCGCGCCGTCACCGCGACGAAGTGCGCCAGTTCCGCCTGGTGCCGGTGCCGGTCGCGGCGCCGCTGGAGGACGCCGAGCTGCCGCTGGAGCGGCGCGTGGCGCGCTTTCCGTACGTGCCGGCCGATGCCCGGCGCCGCGACGAGCGCTGCAAGGAGGTCTACAACATCCAGGTGCAGGCGCTGGCACAGCGGCTCTCGGCCAGCGGCATGTCCAAGGTGGTCATCGGCATCTCGGGTGGGCTGGATTCGACCCACGCGCTGCTTGTCTGCGCCCAGGCCATGGATACGCTGGGGCTGCCGCGCGCCAACATCCTGGCCGTGACCATGCCGGGTTTCGCCACCAGTACGCGCACGCTGCAGCAGGCGCGCCAGTTGATGGCGGTGGTCGGCTGCACGGCCTCCGAGGTCGACATCCGCCCGAGCTGCCTGCAGATGCTCAAGGACCTTGGCCATCCCTATGCCGATGGCCAGCCGGTGTACGACATCACCTTCGAGAACGTGCAGGCCGGCGAGCGCACCAACCACCTGTTCCGCATCGCCAATTTCAACAACGCCATCGTCATCGGCACTGGCGACCTGAGCGAGCTGGCGCTGGGCTGGTGCACCTATGGCGTGGGCGACCACATGTCGCACTACAGCGTCAACGCCAGCGTGCCCAAGACGCTGATCACGCACCTGGTGCGCTGGGTGGCCGAGTCCGGCCGCCTGGGCGAGACCGGCGCGGCGGTGCTGCTGGACGTGCTGGGCACGGACGTCAGCCCCGAACTGGTGCCAGGCGGCGATGACGGCAAGCCGACCCAGAAAAGCGAAGACACCATCGGCCCCTACGAGCTGCAGGACTTCAACCTGTACTACACGCTGCGCTACGGCTTCGCGCCGACCAAGGTGGCGTTCCTGGCGCTGGCGGCCTGGCGCGACCGCGACGCCGGCGCCTGGCCGGAAGGCGGCCACGTGGCGCGCAACCAGTACGACCTGGCGGCGATCAAGCGCAACCTGAAGATCTTCCTGGACCGCTTCTTCCGCCTCAGCCAGTTCAAGCGCACCTGCGTGCCGAACGCGCCCAAGGTGGGCTCGGGCGGGTCGCTGTCGCCGCGTGGCGACTGGCGCGCGCCGAGCGATTCCGAGTCGGTGGTGTGGATGCGCGACGCCGACCGGATTCCGGACGAGGCGCCGCCGGGTTGACCGGCGCGGGTCCGGCGTGCGGGTCGGCCAGGCTGGCGTCGGCCCGCCTGCCGCAAGCGCTGTCCGTGGCGCCGGCGGCAGACTTGCCCGCAAGGACGTATTCGGGTTTTCCCGGCAACGCCTGGCGGACCGTATGGCGCGCGGCGCCGGTGGTATTCTCTTAATCATTGCGCCTGGGTCCGAGAATGGTCGGATCCGGGCGCCGCAACAGACCGCATAATCAGGACGACCAACGTGAAACAAGTCACCGCCATCATCAAACCCTTCAAGCTCGACGAGGTCCGCGAAGCGCTGGCCGAGGTCGGCGTCAGCGGGCTGACCGTGACCGAAGTGAAGGGGTTCGGGCGCCAGAAAGGGCATACCGAGCTCTACCGTGGGGCGGAATACGTGGTGGATTTCCTGCCGAAGATTCGCGTCGAGGTGGTGCTGCCGGATGACCAGGTCGAGGCGGCGATCGAGGCGGTGGTGAAGGCGGCTCGTACCGGCAAGATCGGGGATGGCAAGATCTTCGTGACGCCGGTGGAGCAGGCCATCCGGATTCGGACGGGGGAGAGCGACGAAGAGGCGCTTTGAGTTTGCGCTGGGATTCGTTTTTGGGTTGACTGTCGGGGTGATCGTAATGGTCGCCCCGCTGTTTTTTGGGCGGGTGGTTGCGTTCTTGAGGCGCCCGGCGCGCAGGCGCAGCGGGTGCGGGCGCCAACGATTGCGGTCCGGAGCGTTCGCTCCGGACTTGCCTAGGCGGCCCCCCCCATCCTCATCCTTGTTGCCGCCTGCGGCGGCTGCCTTCGGATTCCGTCGGGCGCATCGACGGCGCCCGCACCCGCTGCGCCTGCGCGCCGGGCTCGCACCTTTGAGAATTGACGCGCTGCTGCGGTGGTGGCTTGCGGGAGAGCTTGCAGGGCCCGCAAACAGTGGCCGCGCGGGCGGCCGCTGTTGCATACGCGGGCCGGCTGCGGCGGGGTGTTGTTGCTTCGCGCGGGTGGGGAGAGAGAGAACTGTAGGGCGGCGGCTTTTGGGGCGCCGCTTTTTTTCTTGGCGTTCACTTTTGTCTTTCCGCGCACCGCTGTTCCAGCTGTTCCGCGGCGAGCCAATGCGTGCGTTGGCGGTTGTTCGATTCCTTGTTATTGATTCGGTGAGGCCTGCGGTTTGGACGCGGGCCTTTTCTTTTTGTGCGCCTAGCGGATCAGCTGGTTCATTTCCAGGATCGGCATCATCACGGCCAGCACGATCAGCAGGACGAAGCCGCCCATCAGCAAAATGAGGGCGGGTTCGAGCAGGGCGGTCATGGCCATGGCGCGGCGTTCGAGGTCGCGCGACAGGTTCTGCGCGCCACGGTCCAGCAGTTCGGGGAGCTGGCCGGTCTTTTCGCCGCTGGCGATCAGGTGGATGAGCAGCGAGGGGAAGGCTTTCTGCGCGGCCAGCGAGGCCGACAGGGATGCGCCTTCGCGCACGCGCGCGGCGGCTTCGTCGACGGCGCCGCGCAGCACGTCGTTGCCGAGGGTGCGGCGGGCGGCGTCCAGGGCGGTGAGCAGGGCGACGCCGCTGCCGCAGAGAATGGCCAGGGTCGAGGCGAAGCGCGCGGCGTTGACGCCGAGCACGAAGCGGCCGGCCAGGGGCAGGCGCAACACGCGGGCGTGCCAGGCTTGGCGGGCGGCGGGCACGCGCAGGGAGTAGCGCCACAGCACGATGGCCAGCGCGATGGCGGCGCCGGTGGCCAGGCCCCAGTCGCGCACGTAGTCCGACAGCGCCAGCATGATGCGGGTCAGCAGCGGCAATTGCTGCTTGGCGTGGTTGAAGGCCGACACCACCTGTGGCACCACGTAGCCCAGCAGGAAGATCACGATGATGACGGAGACGCAAGCCACCACGGCGGGATAGATGAACGCCGTCATGACCTTGCTGCGCAGCGTGTTGCGCTCTTCGATGTAGTCCGCCAGTTTTTCCATGACCTGCGCCAGATCGCCGGATTCCTCGCCGGCGCCGATCAGCGCGCGGTAGATCTCGGGAAAGTCGCGCGGGCGCGAGGCCAGCGCGGTGGACAGGCGATGGCCGGCGCGTACGTCGTCGCGCACGCCTTCGAGCGTGGCGGCGATGTGCTTTTTCTCGGCCTGTTCGAGCGTGGCGCTGAGCGCGGCGTCCAGCGGCAGGCGGGCGGCCAGCAGGCTGGCGAGCTGGCGCGTGAGCCAGGCCAGGTCGGCATCGGACAGGCGCGTGCGCAGCGCGGCGCCCAGGCCTTCGACGCGCGCGGCGGGGGAGGTGGACAGGGGCAGCAGGCCGCGGCCGCGCAACTGGTTGCGGGCGCCGCGCTCGCTGTCGGCGTCGATCGTGCCCTGCACGATTTTGCCGAGCGCGTCAGTCGCTTCGTAACGAAAGGATGGCATGGTGGAGGTCGCTGCGGGCTTGCGCCGATTGGCGGAAAGGCCCGTAAATCAAGGCTTTGCAGCCCGTCACCTTGCCTTTGGATTATGACCGTAGTGTTGCAGTGTCACCCCGTATACTCCGACGCGCTTTCACGTTTTTTCACACGACTTCACGTCTCAGGCATATCTCGTCATGCGTCATATCGCGCAACTCAGCCTTGCGGTCTTGCTCGCGGCAAGCCAACTCGGACCCGCGGCCGGCCAGGCCTATGCTCAACAGGCGGACAATCGCGTCAGCCTGAACTTCGTCGACACGGACATCCCTGCCGTGCTGCGTGCGCTGTCGTTGTTCACCAAGCGCAATTTCCTGGTGGATCCCCGCGTGAAAGGCAAGCTCACGCTGGTGTCGGACCGGCCGGTCGACAGCGGACAGGCGCTGTCGATGCTGACCGGCGCGCTGCGGCTGCAGGGTTTCGCGATCGTCGAGGTGGACGGCGTGACGCGCGTGGTGCCCGAGGCCGACGCCAAGCTGCAAGGCAGCGCGGTGGTGGGCGATCCGCGGCCGGCGCCCGCCACCGGCGGCGCGGGCAAGGCGCCTGTGTCGGTCGCGGACTTCGCGCGCGGCCGCTCGGGCAACAGCGGCGAGATGCTGACGCGGGTGTTCCCGCTGAAGTACGAGAACGCGGCCAACCTGGTGCCGGTGCTGCGCCCGATGGTGCCGCCGAACAATCCCATCAATGCGTACCCGGGCAATAACACGCTGGTGGTGACTGACTATGCCGACAACCTGGATCGCATCGCCGCGGTGATCGCCCGCATCGACGTGCCCAGTTCGATCGACACCGACGTGGTGCCGGTGCGTTCGGGCATCGCGTCGGACATCGCCGTCCTGGCCTCGCAATTGCTGGACACGCAGAGCAGCGATCCGACCCAGCGCATCGCCGTGGTGGCGGACCCGCGCAGCAACAGCGTGCTGATCCGCGCGGGCAGCCCGGCGCGCACGCGACTGGCGCGCGACCTGATCATGAAGCTGGACGCGCAGCAGAACCGCGCCGGCAATCTGCACGTGGTCTACATGCGCAATGCGCAGGCCACCCGCATCGCCGAAGTGCTGGGCGGCCTGCTGGCCGGCCAGGCCAACGCCGCGCCGGGCTCCAGCCCCAATGGCGGCGCCGGCGGCGGCATCGGGCAGACCGGCGGCAACCGCCCGGCGCAATCCTCCGCCAGCGCCACCAACACCGGCATGGGCATGTCCGGCTCGACGAACAGCGCCGGCAACGCCAAGGGCGGATTGTCGGGGGACCAGGAACGCATCGCGCGCGACGATTCCGGCAACCAGGCCGTGTCGTATTCCGCCGGCGGCGCCACCATCCAGGCGGACCCGGCCACCAACTCGTTGATCATCGCGGCGCCCGAGCCGCTGTACCGCAGCCTGCGCGAAGTGATCGACCAGCTCGACCAGCGCCGCGCGCAGGTGCTGGTGGAGAGCCTGATCGTCGAGGTCAGCGAACAGGCGGCCGCCGAATTCGGTATCCAGTGGATGACCGGCGCGGGCAACATCAACAGCGGCGGCACCAGCTTCATCGGCGGCACCAATCTGGGCGGCAGCGGCTTGTCGGGCACCGGTCCGACCTCGATCGACGCGCTCGGCAGCGGCCTGAGCCTGGGCGTGGTCAAGGGCACGGTCGACGTGCTGGGCAACAAGGTGATCAACCTGGGCGTGCTGGCGCGGGCGATGCAGAACACCGGCGAAGCCAATATCCTGTCCACGCCGAACCTGCTGACGCTGGACAACCAGTCCGCCAGCATCCTGGTGGGCAAGACGGTGCCCTTCGTGACCGGCCAGTATGTCACCAACGGCGGCAACAACAACAACCCGTTCCAGACCATCCAGCGCGAGGACGTGGGCCTGAAGCTGAACATCCGGCCGCAGATCTCCGAAGGCGGCGCGGTCAAGCTGGACATCTACCAGGAAGTCAGCAGCATCGATGAGAGCCGTTCGACGCCGACCACCGGCATCGTCACCAACAAGCGCGCCATCGACACCAGCGTGCTGATCGACGACGGCCAGATCATCGTGCTGGGCGGCCTGCTGGAAGACAACGTGACGCTGACCTCCAACAATGTGCCGGGCCTGAGTTCGATTCCGGTGCTGGGGGCGCTGTTCAAGTACGACAGCCGCAAGCGCACCAAGACCAACCTGATGGTGTTCCTGCGGCCCTACGTGGTGCGCGATGCGCGCCAGAGCGCCAGCGTGACGATGGACCGCTACGACTACATGCGCCGCGCCCAGGGCGTCGCGCAGCCGGGCGATCACTGGCTGCTGCCCAACATGCAGGCGCCCATGCTGCCGCCGCCGGGCTCGGCGCCGTCGGTGTCCAACAACGTCTACGACATGCGGCCCGATCAGTTGGCGGACACGATGCGGCGTCCGCCGCCCGCCACGGTGGAATCGTTCGCGGTGCGCCAGTATCCGGCGGCGCGCCAGACCAGCGATCCGTCGCTGCCGATCCGCGCCAACCTGCCACTGGGCGTGAGCGTGGCGCGCGACCCGGCTTCGCTCTACGGCGAGGTCGACAAGACCAGCGCGACCCTGCAGTTTGCCTCGGTCAAGACGCGCGGCGAGGCCGATCGCATCGTCCAGCGGGTCCAGACCAGCGGCCTGCAGGCCTACGTGCAGGCCGGCCCGGGCGGCATGGGCTATGTGGTGCGCAGCCAGGTGTCCAAGGATCCCGGCACCATCTCCACGGCCACCTCGCTGCTGCGCGAGCTGGGCTACAAGGGCGAACTGGTCTCGCATCTATGAGCGCGCATCCCTTGCCGTACGCGTGGGCGCGGGCGCAGCGGGCGGTGCTGTCGCTGCGCGCGGGTCATGCGCAACTGACCGTGAGCCCGCGCACGCCGGAATGGGCGGTGCGCGAGATCCGGCGCTGTCACGGCGACATCGCCGTGACGCGGGTCGACGACGAGGCGCTGGAAACGCTGCTGGCGGCGGCCTACAGCCATGCCGAGGACGCCGCCTCGGTGATGGGCGTGGCCGAGAACGAGATCGACCTGGACCGCTTGCTGCAGGATATGCCGGAGGTGGCCGACCTGCTGGACGCGCAGGACGACGCGCCGGTGATCCGCATGATCAACGCGCTGTTCGCCCAGGCGGCGCGCGATGGCGCCAGCGATATCCACATCGAGCCATTCGAGACCCATTCGGTGGTGCGCTACCGCGTCGATGGCACGCTGCGCGACGTGGTCTCGCCGCGCAAGGCGCTGCACGCGGCGCTGATTTCGCGCATCAAGATCATGGCGCACCTGGACATCGCCGAAAAGCGCCTGCCGCAGGACGGCCGCATCGCGCTGCGCGTGGGCGGCCGCCCGATCGACGTGCGGGTGTCGACCCTGCCCACCGGCCACGGCGAGCGCGCGGTGCTGCGCCTGCTGGACAAGGAAGCCGGCCGGCTGCAGCTGGAAAAGCTGGGCATGGCGCCTGGCGTGCTGCGCCAGCTCGACCGCCTGATCCGCCAGCCGCACGGCATCGTGCTGGTGACAGGGCCCACCGGCAGCGGCAAGACCACCACGCTGTACGCGGCGCTGAGCCGGCTGGACGCCTCCACCAGCAACATCCTGACCGTGGAAGACCCGATCGAGTACGACCTGCCCGGCATCAGCCAGACCCAGGTCAACGCCAAGATCGACATGAGTTTCGCGCTGGCGCTGCGCGCCATCCTGCGCCAGGATCCGGACGTCATCATGATTGGCGAGATCCGCGACCTGGAGACCGCGCAGATCGCGGTGCAGGCATCCTTGACGGGTCACCTGGTGCTGGCCACGCTGCACACCAACGACGCGGTGTCGGCGGTGACCCGCCTGACCGACATGGGCGTGGAGCCGTTCCTGCTGTCCTCGTCGCTGCTGGGCGTGCTGGCCCAGCGGCTGGTGCGCAAGCTGTGCCCGGCCTGCAAGAAGCCGGCGATGCAGGACGGCGAGCGGGTGTTCCAGCCGGTCGGCTGCGAGGCGTGCAACCACACCGGCTACGCCGGCCGTTCCGGCATTCATGAACTGTTCACGGTCGACGACGAGGCGCGCCGCCTGATCCACGAAGGCAGCGACGAACGCGAGTTGCGCCGCGCGGCCAGCGCCGCCGGCATGCTCAGCATGCGCGAGGATGGCGCGCGCTGGGTGCAAAGCGGTGAAACCTCGCCCGAGGAGATCCTGCGAGTGACGCGCGATGCCTAGTGTGCGGCCGGCTACCGCGCCACGCGGTTCAGGGCGCGACCGCGCCCGGCTTGCCCGGCGCCCGCGCGCAGGCGTCGGCGATGCGGCGCAGGTCCGCGCCGGACAAGGCGCCGAGCTGGCCCTCGCAGATGCGGGCCTGACGGGTCGCCACCGTGAAGGGCAGGGCGCCGCCCCGGTTGCCAGCGGCGCGCATCAGGGCGACGACATTGCCGCCGGGGCGCAGCACCGGCAGGCGGACGTCATGGCGCCGCGCGAATTCGGTGGCGGCGGCCGGGGCGTCGGTGCTGACCAGCAGCACCGTCCACGCCGGATGGGCGTCGGCGAAGCGCTGCAGCCGTGGCAGCTCGGTGACGCACGGCGGGCAATCGCGGCTCCAGAAATTGACCAGCACCGGCCCTTCCAGGGACGCCAGCCGCACGAAGCGGCCGCCGTCCAGGGTGGGCAGGGAGAAGTCCCAGGCTTGACCCGCCGGCGGGCGCGAGACCGGCCGTGGCTGGGCGCTGGCGATCGCCGTCGCCGCGCACAGGGCCAGGCAGGTCCACGGCAGGCGGCGCATCAGAAGCTCAACCGGGTGCCGGCATACAGGTAGCGGCCGCGGCTGGGGCCCCACAGCTGGGTGACGTCGAGGTCGCCATCGCCGTTGACGAACAGCGGGCTTTCCTTGTCCGACTGCTTGTAGTCGAACAGGTTGTCGACCCCGGCATAGAGCGTGAAGTGCTTGCTGACGGCGTATTCGCCGCGCAGGTCGAGGGTGAAGAAACCGGGGCTTTTTTCGCGCTTGGGCGTGCCGTCCAGGTTGTAGCGATCCTGCCGGCCCGAGCCGTCGTCATGGAACTTGCGCAGGTTCATCGGGCCGGTCCAGACCAGCTTGGCGTTGAAGTCGAAATCGCCGCGGTCGTAGTCCAGGCCCAGGTAGGCCTTGGCGTTGGGACGCGCGAAGATCAGCGTCTTGGCGGGGAAGCGGTAGTTGAATGCCTCGGCCGCCGCCATCACGCTCAGGGCCGGCGTCAGCAGGTAGGACATCGTCAGGTCCACGCCCTGCACGATGACGGGCTCGCGGGAGCTGGAGAACAGCGTGATGTCGTTGCCGTCCGCATCGTGCCGGTCGGGGTCGAGCATGGCGAAGTTCTTGATGCGGTTGTAGTTGTACGAGCCGGTCACGGCGAGGCGGTCGTCGGCGTAGTTGAGCGCGTAGCTGGCGTTGAGCGATTCTTCGGGCTTGCTGATCTGGCGGTCGATGCGGATGGTGTTGAGGATGCCGTGTTCCTGCTCGAAGAAGCTGGTGGGCGCGCGGAAGCCCTTGCCGACGCTGAAGCGGCTGGAAAGCCGGTCATTGTGGTGGTAGAGCGCGTTCAGGCGCGGCGAGGTGATGCCGCCGAAGACGTTGTGGCGGTCATAGCGCACCGAGCCGTTGATCTCGAGCGCGTCGTCCAGCAGCGCGCGGTAGGCCTGCACGAACAGGGCCGGGGTGCGGTAGGTGTAGTCGTCGACGCCGCTTACCGGGGTGCCGTCTTCCATGCTGCCGTGGCTTCTCAGGTCTTCGTAGCGCAGGTTGGCGCCCAGGGTGGTCAGCCAGCCCGCGATGGGCGTCTGCCAGCTGGCCTCGGCGTAGTACTGCTTCTGGCGGGCGATGTAGGTGGCCAGCTCGTAGAAGCTGTCCTGCTTGTGCTCGGCCGCGCCCACGGCCAGGCGCAGCAGGCTGTCGCCAAGGCGCTTTTCGCCGGTGGAGATGAACTGCACGCGGTCGGTGAAGATGATCTCGGACATGCCGCCACGGCCGCCGCGGTCGCCGCCCGGGCCCTTGTCGTAGGCGATGATGGCGCCGTCCGCCGGGTCGACCCAGCCGTCGCGGTCGGGCGAGCCATGCACGCCGCCGCGCCAGTCGAAGGGGTTGCCCGTGGTGCTGTGCTTGATGGCGGAATAGTCGGTGCCGAGTGCCCCACCGCCGCGCTTTTCGTTGACCACGTCGAGCCGGCCGCGCACCTTGAAGCCGCCGGCGTCGTCCAGGAAGAAGCCGATGCCGCCCAGGCGGCGGTCGTAGCCGGTGTATTCGGAGATGCCGTTGTGGTCGGCGTCGACGGAGTCGTGCTTGTTGTAGTTCAGCGTCGCGGTGATGGCGCCGCCGTCGAACGGCCGCGCGAGGTAGGCGTCGCCCTGGCGCGACCCATAGCTGCCGATCTGCGCGCGGGCGCGGTTCTCGGCCTCGGTGGGGCGCTTGGTGACGATGTTGACCGAGCCGGACAGGGCCTCGGGGGCGATCAGGCTGGCGCCGGCGCCGCGCGCCACGTCGATGCGTTCGACGCCGTAGACGCTGACGCTGTCCAGTCCGTAGGCCGACGATACCGAGGAGAAGATCGGCACGCCGTCGATCATCAGCGTGGTGTAGCGGCCGGGCAGGTTGTTGAGCAGGATGTTGCGCACGTTGCAGATCGAGCATTCGACCTGGACCGCGATGCCGGGATTCTTGTCGAGCGCCTCGTTGACGTTGGTGGCGCCGGCCTTGGCAATGGCGCGTTCGCTGATGGATTCGGTCTTGACGAGTTCGTCGCGCAGGGCGCCGGGCCGCATCGAGCCCTGGTTGGAGCGGTCGATGACGGTGATCGGGGCAAGCGTGGGCGCCGCGTCGGCGGCAGCCGCGTTCTGCATCGGGGCGGTCCAGGCGGCGGCCAGGGCCGCGGCCAGCGTGGCGAATCGGAGGCGGGAGCGGGGAGGGAAGACGGAAGGCATGGCGGAGGGCATCGGATGGTCGGGTTCCAGGAAAGGCGGCCACGGCCGGGGCGGCGAGCCCCGGCCGTGATGCGTTCAGTTGAGACAGGAGCCGGCCGTGGCGATGTCGCGCGTCGTGGCCCGGGATGCGGACCGGAGCGGCGGCGCGGGGGGACGCGCGGGGAGATGCGCGGGGAGATGCGCGGGGAGATGCGCGGGGAGATGCGCGGGACGTGCGCGGGGCGAATACGACATGGGGCGACGAACGAAAGCGACGGCTGCAAAAATCATTCAAAACGTTATGTTTTATGAATTTTTGCGTCAATCGAGAGACAGTCCGAGATCGCGCGGGCGTGTCCGCGAGCGGGCTGCTGCGCGGTCTACGCAGGGCGGAAACGATGCAGACTCCGCGGCGTTGTCGAGGACGCCGCGGAGTCTGCGACTCAGTCTGACAAAGACGGCTTCGTGGCCGGCGTGCAACAGGACGCCGGTCCGGCGCTACTTGTCGGTGCCGAAGATCACCGTGTCGTTGTTGCGGCGGCCCAGCGTCGACATGAGGCCGTCGAGCGCGCCGCGGTCGGCTTCGCTGGCGCCAGGCGCGAACGTGGCCTGGCCCTGGAAGCGCACGCCGCGGGCAGTCACGCTGCCCTGGCCGGTGACCGCCAGCGGACCGCTTTCGGTGCTGAGCGCCAGCGTGGCGCCGGCGCGGCCGTTGCCGCGCACCCGCAGCACGTAGGTCCCCACCGGCGCCACGGGCGACAGGGCGGTGGCGGCATCGCGCCAGCGCAGTTCGGCCAGCGGCGCATCGGGCAGGGCGCCGCCCAGCCACAGCGCCTGCCACTGGATTTCCAGCAGGCCCTCGGGCGCCAGCGTGTTCCAGGGCGCGCCCAGCGCCGGCAGCACCGTGGCAGGCAGGCGCAGCGATTGCGCCGACAGGCTGATGCCGTTCCAGCCCAGGCCGGCGCGCACCGGGCCCTGCAGCCAGGGGTGCGACAGTTCCAGCGACAGCGACGACCAGCGCCATTGCCAGCGCAGGGCCTGGGGCAGCATGCGGCGCGCCCCTGGCGGACCCAGCGCGATCCAGGCGCTGCCGTCCCAGATCGTGCCGCCAGCATCGGCCAGCGCCACTGGCGCATCGGCGGGCAGGCAGGCCAGCAGCCAGCGCGCCGGCAGCACGGCGGCCGCGGCGATCGCGGCGCTGGCGGCGCAGGCCAACGCCAGGCCGGTGCCTTTGGGCAGGCGGGGCAGGCGCATCAGGATCGCGCCCGGCGGGCGGGCAGGACCAGCGTCACGCTGCCGTTGACCAGGCCGGGCAGCGGCCGGCCATTGGCGTTGGCGGCGCGCGTCAGGTCGGCCTTGCCGACCGTCATCCCCCAGTCGCCGGCAATGTTCTCCAGCCACCGCATCAGCGCCGAGGCGGGCACTTCGGTCAGCGCCAGCGTCACGCTGTCGCCCTGGCCGGGGGCCTCCAGCTTCCAGTGATCGGCCGGCAGGCCGGCGCGCGCCAGGCTGGCGCCGATGTCGGCCGCGGCAGGCAGCGTGGCGGCGGGCGCGGCGGCCAGGTTGCGCAGCCCGGCCGCCTGGCGGGTCAGGTCGGCCACGGCGGCGGCCTGGCCGCGCAGCCGTGGCAGTTCTTCGCGCAGCTTGCGCACCGAATCGAGCGCCGGCTCGACCAGGATGGTGAAGACCAGCGCCAGCCCCAGCAGGACGCCGGCGCTGTTGACCAGCCGGCGTTCACGCGGGGCCAGGGCCTGGTAGCGCTGGCGCGCGCGATCGGCGGCGGGGGCGAGGGGGGTGAGGGCGGCGCGCCAGGCGGCGCTCAGGCGTTCGATCGGTTTCATGGTTGGCTGCGCGTGATGCGCCAGGTGTTGTCGGTGTCGCCGCGTTCCAGTTTCAGGCCCTGGGCCGCGGCCTGCTGGATCAGCGCCGGGGTTTCGGCGACGCGCTGGGCCTGGGCGCCGGCGTCGGCCAGTTGCAGGGTCAGCGCCTGCTCGCCGTACGACAGCCGCGCGACGTTGTCGGCGGCGAAGGGCAGGGTCTGGGCCGCGGCCCGCGCCAGCGGCAGGAAATCGCCGGCGGTGGCGGCGCCGCGGCGATTCTGCAAGGCGTCCAGCCCCTGCCGCGCCTGGCGCGCCGGATCCAGCACCACCGGGATGTCGGGAAAGGCCGCCAGCACCTGGCGCCGCATGTCTTCGCGCAGCGCCTTGGCCTCGCCGCGCATCTGGGCGGCGTGCAGGTTCAGCCCGCCGATCCAGACCACGGCGGCGACCGCGCCCCAGCGCCACACAGGCCGCCAGCGCGAGACCCGCGCCGGTGCCAGCTGCGGCATGGCCAGCGACCAGGAGGGCGAGGGCGCGAGCCAGCGCGGGTCGGCGGGATCGCGCAGCGGCGCGGCTTCGCCGGGCGCCAGCGTCTGCGGCGCGATCAGGGCGTGGGCGCGCAGGCCCTGGGCGTTCAGCAGGCTCCAGGCGCGGCGCACGGGTTCGCGCGGCGCCCAGGCCAGCGGCACCTGGCCATCGGCGCCGCGCGGGCCGTGGCCGATGGCCAGCTCGTCCAGGTCGCTCAATACCAGCGGTTCGAGCGCGCCGCGCACGGCGGCGGCGAAGCGGGCCTTGGCCACGGCGGGCACCTGTACGGTGGCGGCGATTACGTCGCCGGGATGCAGCACGGCTTCGCAGGCCGCCTGCGGGTAGGCCTGGCCGAGGGCATGCAGCGGCAGTTCGCCCTGGCGCGCGCAGCGGCCGCGGCGGTCGAACCAGGCATAGGGCAGCAAGGATCCCGGACCGAGTTCGGCCAGGGGGACCAGTGCGATGCGCAGGGAATTCTTCAAGGGTTTTCTCTCGTCCAGATAGTGTCGGGCGCGGCCGGCGGGGCGCTGCGTATCAGCGCCTGCATCGAGACGCGGGCCCGTTCGTACACGACCGCGCCGCTGGCCATGAACCAGCCGCTGGCCGTGGTCACGGCCGGCACCGGGCCCTTGACGCCGGTGGCGGCCAGGCGGTTGGCGAAGTCGCCGCTGTTGTTGAACCAGTTGCCGCGGTCGCGTTCGCCGGTCAGCGCGCGCGCCTGGCTCAGCGACAGGCCGGGCACCAGCGCCGCCACGACTTCGGGCGGCGCCGTATTGACGTTGACGCTGGTGGCCACGGGCAGCACCGTCATGGTGCGCCGCAGTTCGTTGCGCACGGCCGGCTCCAGCCCCAGCAGCGCGCTGACGTCGTCGATGCCGCGCGGCAGCGGCGCGCGCGCGTCGGGGGTCGGCCCGCCCTGCGCCGGCGTGGGCGCGCCGGCCGCCGGCGCCGGCGGCTGGCTGGCGGCGATGATTCCGACGATGCGCGCGGCCAGCGTGTCCGGCAGGCGCTGCGCGCCCAGCAGGCGCCGCAGCACCTGTTCCTGTTCGGGCTGGGGCACGCCATGGCTGGCCAGGTTGCCCAGGTTGTACTTGCCCTGTTCGTCCTGCACCTGGCCGGAGAACACCGCCACGCGATCGTCGCCGGGCCGTTCGATGCGGGTGTCGAGCACCGGCGTGGCCCAGATCTGGTCGCCGCGGGTGGTCGACTCGCGCCGGCCGTGGTCGCGTATCACCAGGCGCGCCCAGTCGATGCCGCCGGCCAGCAGCATGCGCGCCTGCACCCGGGCCATCTCGTTCTCGATGCGGCGGGTGCTGGCCGTCTGGCGCTGGAACAGGCTGGTGGTCAGGGCCGCGACGATGGCGACAATGATCAGCGCGCTGACCACCGCGGCGCCGCGTTCGCGCGGCAGGCACGGGTTCATGGCGGCCCCCCTCATGGCAGTTCCAGGATGCGGCTGTAGCGCCGCGCGTCGCCGGCCGGGCCGCGGTCGAGCGTGATCTCGATGCCGGCGGGCGTGGCGGAGAAGGGCGCGCGGGTGTCGACCCAGCCCATGCCCATCACCCAGCCGCGCAGCGCCAGCGCGCGCACGCCGGGCAGCAGCAGCACGCCGTCGTTGACCGGCGGCAGCGGTCCCTGTTCGGCCGGCAGGCCGCTGGCGCGCCACAGGCCGTCCTTGCGCACCGACCATTGCACCCGCTGCCAGCGGCCGTCGTCATCGGGGGCGGGGCGCAGGATTTCCAGCGTCTGCGCGCCGGCGGCGCCGCGCAGCAGCCGCACGCCCGAGGTGAAGACCTGGGCGTCGACGCCGGGCGCGGCGAACGACGGACCGTTGTAGGCCATTTCCACATCGCGTCCCATCTGCCCGAGGGTGCGGACGACGGCGTCGGTGTCGTCGGCCTGCCGCGCGATCCAGTCGCGCGCGCTGGAGACGCTGTCCAGGCCGCGCCAGGCCATCAGGCTGACGAGCGCCATCAGGGCCAGCGCCACCAGCACTTCGATCAGGGTGAAGCCCGCCTGGGCGCGGGCGACGGCGCGGCGGGAATTCATCGCAGGCTCGACAGGAGGCCGTCCAGCTGCAGCAGGGACGCGCCGTTGGCGCCATCGCGCACCTTGACCGAGACCTGGCGGAAGCTGCGGTTCAGCGAATTGGTGAAGACCAGTTCGCATTGCAGCGCCAGTCCGCCTTGCGGGCAGGGCACGGTCTGCGAGCCGGCGCGCGGCAGGGTCTGTTCCAGCCGCAACTGGGTCAGCGCGTTCTGCGCCGCCAGCAGCGCCAGGGTCTTGTCCTGCAGCGCGCGGTTGTTGGCGGCCATGACGCCAGTGGCGCGCAGCGCCGCGCCCATCGCCACGGCGATGATGGCCAGAGCCACCAGCACCTCGATCAGGGTGAAGCCGCGCTGGCGTTGCCGCCGGCGGCTAAGCGGAAGGGGGGAATCAGTGAATCTCATAATGTCCGGCGGCGTCGCGCGTCAACGTCACGCGCGAGTCGCCCGCGCGCAGCTGCACGCTGAACGGGTCGGCCACCCATTCGGTGTTAAAGCGCAGCGGGCGTTCGGGCGACAGATGCCATTGCACCGGGCCGGCTCGCCAGGCTTGCGGCCGCAACACCTCGTCGCGTTCCAGCTTGTCCGCGGGCAGGGGCGAGTCATCCTGGGCGGTCGGCGCGGCGGAGCGGCCCTGGCGCTCGAACGACCAGCCGCCGCTGGTGGGCAGCCAGCGGATCGGACGGCCATCGCTGCGCGCCTCGCCCTCGGCCACGGTGAAGGCGTCGGCCAGGCGCCGCGCATCCTCGCGCAATGGATCGGCGCCCTTGCCGATGGACAGGCTGACCATGCTGGCGGCGATGGCGACGATCACCAGCACCACCAGGACTTCGACTAGCGTGAAGCCGCGCTCAGAGTTCCCACGAACCGATGTCGGCATCGCCGTCTTCTCCCCCGGGCTTGTTGTCGGCGCCGAACGAGAACACATCGATTTCGCCTTTGACGCCAGGGCTCAGGTATTGGTAGGGATGGCCCCAGGGATCGTTGGGCAGCTTGTCCAGATAGCCGCGCCAGTTGGACGCGCCTTCGGGCTTTTCCACCAGCGCGCGCAGGCCCTGGGCGGTGGTCGGGTAGCGGCCGTTGTCGAGGCGGTAGAGCTTGAGCGCCTGCATGATGCCGCCGATGTCCTGGCGCGCGGCGACCTGGCGCGCCTGGTCGGGGCGGTCCAGCACGCGCGGCACGATCAGGGCCGCCAGAATCCCCATGATCACGATGACCACCATGATCTCGATCAGGGTGAAACCTTGCTGGCGGGCGAGCCCACGCGATGACTGGCGCACTTCACGACTCCGGTATTTCAGTGAGAAGCGTGCGATTGTGGACATGAAATATGACAGCAATATGAGGCGCGCGGCTCACGGCGCGGCGCGCGCGATGCCGCCCTCGGGGGCGGGAGCGGCCGGCGCGGCGATGCGGCTGGCGCGGCCGCCTTGCTCGACCGTGACGGCGTCGGCGCCGACGGCCTTGAGCACGATGCCCGGGGCGACCTCGTCGCCGACGCGCCAGGCCAGCGGCGGGCCGCCGTCGACGCTGAAGACGGCGGCGCCGTCGGGGCCGGCCGCGATCACCCCAAGCACGCTGATCTGCGTGCGCAACACTTCATCGCGGCCGAACCACAGGGCCACCGGGCCGTTGTCGGCCGCGCGCGGCGCGGGCGCGGCGACGGGGGCGGGCAGGGCGGGCGGCGCGGGCGCGAACAGCACCGCGCCCCACACGCCCAGGCCGGCAGCCAGCGCCAGGATGGCAAGGACTCGGAGCGCGTCGGGGGCCGCGGGCGGGGACAGGCGCAGGGACAGGGGCATGGCGGTGACGCGGGCAACGTTACGGCGGAAATGCGCCCGACTCTAGCAGCCGATCATGACAATTGCGCGATACGGCGGCGCGGGCTCTTTCAAACAACCAACACCGCACTGTCATCAAGCTTACATCGCGTCTCTCTAGCATGCGTGCACGTTGCGGCCGGGCGCCGCGGCACCGATCCCTTCCCACAGGAAACCACGATGCAAGACACGACACACGCCAATCGCCGCCGCCTTCTGAAGATGCTCGGGGGCGCGCCGATGCTGCCGCTGGGCGGCGTCGGCATGGCCGCGCTGCTGACGGGCTGTAATTCGAGCGACGACGATGACGACAGCCCCGTCGTCACGCCGCCGCCGAACGTGACCTTCACGTCCGCCGCGTTCACCTCGATGGCCGCGCCCACGCTGGCCACGCCCGAGCTGATGGCGCGCACCACCGTGGGGTCGGCGATGGTGCTGACCTTCAGCGACGGCTCCACCCGCAAGATCGAGCTGGGCTACGAACCGTTCTTCATGACCGGCGACGCGGTGCCGGACGGCAAGGGCGGCAGCATCATCGCCGGCGCGTATTTCAACAACAGCGGCGCGCCCATCATGGACAACTCGGTGCCGGCCAAGGCCCGCCAGTTCTTCTCGAACTGTCCGGACGGCATGTCGCTGCTGAAGCTGGAGGCGCCCGCGGTGCCCGGCGTCAACGGCAATACCGTGTTCGCCGTGGTGCAGTTCGAATACCAGTCGATGGACCAGTCCGGCGCCGACATGTATGGCCGCCTGCCGTCGCCGATCGCGGTGCTGACGCTGGCGCAGGACCTGGCCACCGGTAAGCTCAGCCTGGTCAAGTACAGCAACGTGGACACCTCGTCGGTCAATGGCCTGTGGATCACCTGTGGCGCCAGCCTGTCGCCGTGGAACACGCACCTGTCCAGCGAAGAGTACGAACCGGACGCCACCATCGCCCGCTCGGACGCGCAGTTCCAGGCCTACAGCCAGAACCTGTTCGGTGATCCCAACAAGGCCAACCCTTACCATTACGGCCACATGCCGGAGGTGACGGTCAACCCCGACGGCACCGGCAGCATCAAGAAGCACTACTGCATGGGCCGCATCTCGCACGAGCTGGTGCAGATCATGCCCGACCAGCGCACCGCGCTGATGGGTGACGACGCCACCAACGGCGGCCTGTTCATGTTCGTGGCCGATCGCAAGGCCGACCTGTCGTCCGGCACGCTCTACGTGGCCAAGTGGACGCAGACCTCGGGCACGGGGCCGGGCGCGGCCACGCTGACCTGGATCAAGCTGGGCCACGCCACCAGCGCCGAAGTGAAGGAACTGGCCGACCAGCTGACCGCGGCCGACATCATGGACGTGCGCACTGCCGATCCGGCCGACGGCAGTTTCACCAAGATCCGCTTCAACGGCGCCAACAACTGGGTCAAGCTGCTGCCGGGCCGCCGCCAGGCCGCGGCGTTCCTGGAAACCCACCGCTATGCCGCGCTGGTCGGCGGCTCGCTGGGCTTTACCAAGATGGAAGGCACCACCGTCAACGTCAAGGACAAGATCGCCTACAGCGCCATGTCGCGCATCGAGAAGTCGATGATCGACGGCACCGTGGACGGCATGAAGGTGCAGGCCAACGCGGCCGGCGCGGTGTACCAGCTGCACATGAAGGCCGGCCAGGTCGACAGCACCGGCCAGGCCATCGACAGCGAATGGGTGCCGGTCGACATGGCGGCGGTGGCCGAGCTGGTCGGCGCGCCGATCTCGCCGGTCGACGCGCTGGGCAACACCCACAATGCCGACAAGATCTCCAATCCCGACAACCTCAAGTTCTCGGAGAAGCTGCGCACGCTGTTCGTGGGCGAGGATAGCGGCGGCCACGTCAACAACTTCCTGTGGGCCTATAACGTCGACACCAAGCAGCTGTCGCGCCTGTTGTCGTGCCCGGTGGCGGCTGAATCGACCGGCCTGCAGGCGGTCGACGAGATCAACGGCTGGACCTACATCACCAGCAATTTCCAGCACGCCGCCGATTGGGGCACGCCGCAGAGCGCACTGTTCAACACGGTGCGTCCGATCCTGGAACCGCTGGTCAAGGCCAACTACAAGGACGGTTTCGGCGCGTCGGTCGGCTACCTGACCGGCGTGCGGATCGGCGCCTGATTCCGCGGCCGCCGGCCCTCCGACCAGCATGGGACCGGCTTGCCGGTCCCATGTCGTTGTTGCGGTCTGTAGCGCTGCGGAAAAAAATCCTGATCCATCGATCAATGATTCCCTTCTTCCCTTAATGGGTCTTTCACCTTGCGACGCCACTATGTGGGCCACCCATAAAGCGGGTTTCGAAAGGGAAAGAACATGCAGGTATTGAAATGGAAGCGCTGGTGCGCGGCGCTGGCGGCGCTGGGCGCGCTGGCCGGCTGCGGTGGCGGCGATGACAACAACGACGACGGCACGACGGCGCCGCCGGCCGTGCAGCCGCAGCCGGGCGCGGCCGCCAAGGTGCTGTTCATCGGCGTGGACGGCCTCACCTATGACGCCTACCGCAAGAGCATGGCGGACAAGTCGCTGCCCAACCTGGCGCAGTTGACGGCGACCCGTTCCTGGACCGGCGGCGTCACCGGCGGCGTGACGCAGCAGCCCACCCTGCTGGCGCCTGGCTGGGCCACGCTGCTGACCGGCCAATGGGCGGATCAGCACGGCGTGCGCAGTAACGCCCCGGGTCAGGCGCCCAAGACGGCGACCCTGTTCAAGCGCGTCAATGCCGCCAAGCCGGCCGCGCGCGCCGCGGCGGCCTTCAACTCGTCGTTGCTGGCCGGCCTGGTCGGCGGTGACCGCGACGCCGGTTATCTGCAAAGCCTGACGGACTGCGCCGGCGTCGACGATTGCGTCGCCAGCCAGGCGCGCGATCGCATCACTGAAGGTTATGACGTGGTGGTGGCGCAGTTCGGCGCCGCCGAGCGTGCGGCCGCGACCGGCGGCTTCGGCGACGGCTACCGCGCCACCTTGCGCCAGACCGACAGCGCCATTGGCGCGTTGCTCAAGCAGGTCGCGGATCGCCGCGCCGCCCATCCGGACGAAAACTGGCTGGTGGTGGTGGTTTCCAGCCACGGCCTGGACCGCACCGGCGGCAGCGACGGCCTGCCGCTGTCGCTGAACAAAACCACGCTGCTGGCGATGAACCGCTCGCCGCTGCTCGGCGGCAGCGCCGATGATGCGGCGGTCGACGGCGCCTGGGACAACGCCTGGTACGGCCTGCCCAGCGCGGCCGATGCCGCGCCAACGCTGCTGGCGCACCTGGGCGCGCTGCCGGCGGCGGGGCAGTACGACCTGGCCGGCACCGCCTTGTCCGAGGCCGTGGCGTTGCGCCGTGGGGCCAGCCGCACCTCGATGGATAACAAGAGTGTGACGTTGAGCTGGAGCCGCGTGGGCACGCCCACCGGCGACATCGTCATCAGCCGCGACGGCAAGGAGATTGCGCGCCTGCCGGGCACGGCCACGGACTATGTCGACACCGGCTTCGTCTTCACCACCGAGGGCGTGCATGAGCTGAACTATGGCATCGCGGTGGGCAACGCCGTGACGGCGGTGCGCGCCACCGTGGTCTACACCGCGCCGGTGCCGCTGCTGCCGTCGTTGAGCAACGGCCTGACGATGCTGTTCCCGTTCGAAGGCAACCTGACGGACAAGGCCGCCGGCGGCGGCGCCATCACCCCCTATGACGGCGTGCAGGCGCCGGTGTTCGCCGACAAGGGCGTGTTCGGCAAGATGTTCCAGAACGAGCGCAGCGGCGACCCCACCGGCGCCTTCAAGCTGGACTATCCGGCGGGCCTGCTCGACAGCGTCCAGGCCTTCACCATCGGCTTCTGGTATCAGTCCGACGGCACCGCCAACGACCGCTCCATCCTGGGCAACAAGGACTACAACTCCGGCGGCAACCCCGGCATCACCATCGCCCAGTGGGCCGGCCCCGAGCTGCGCTTCAACCTGGCGGGCGGCAGCCGCGTGGACATCAACGGGGTCAAGTTCACGGCCAACAAGCCGGTCTACGTGGCGATGGTCATCAACAAGACCGCCAAGACCATGGCCGCCTATGTCTACGACACCGAAATGGGCTGGTTCAGCCGCTCGATCTCCACCGGCAGCGTCAATTTCGCCCAGATCGCCGGCGTGTTCGGTCCGCACCTGGGCCTGAATGAAGACGGCAAGGGCACCTACGGCGTGTGCTGCGCCGGCACCAAGGGGCCCTACACGATGTACTTCGACGACCTGGCTTTCTGGTCGCGCGCCCTGACCGAAACCGAGGTCAAGTCGCTGGCCATGTCCGGCAAATCCGTTTCCGAACTGCTTCCCTGATGTCCAAGGATAGATACGACATGAACACTGCCTCCCCGATCTTGCGCGCCTGCCTGCGCGCGGGCGCCGCCCTGATGGTGGCCGCCGTCCTGACCGCCTGCGGCGGCGACAAGGATGACGACGACGCCGGCACCAACCCCGGGACCCAGCCCGAGACGCCGACCCAGCCGGTCAAGCCCCAACTGCGTTGCGCGCCCTGAAGCCGCGCTTTTTTCAGAATCCAAGGAACAGCATCCGTGACGTCCGCTAAAGACCCGATCCACGCCGGCAAGCGCCGCTTCCTGCGCAACGCCGCCGCCTCGACCGCCGGCCTGACCGCCTTGTCGATGTTTCCGCCGGCCATCCGCCGCGCCCTGGCGATTCCCGCCAACAACCGCACTGGTACCATCAACGACGTCGAGCACGTAGTCATCCTGATGCAGGAAAACCGCTCGTTCGACATG
This sequence comes from Achromobacter ruhlandii, assembly GCF_002082135.1. Lineage (NCBI taxonomy): Bacteria > Pseudomonadati > Pseudomonadota > Betaproteobacteria > Burkholderiales > Alcaligenaceae > Achromobacter > Achromobacter ruhlandii. The sequence continues at coordinate 3,675,588 of NZ_CP017433.1, read as the reverse complement.
TACTTCGGCACGTTCAAGGGCGTGCGCGGCTTCGGCGACCGCATTACCGTGCCACTGCCGCAGAACCGCTCGGTCTGGGAACAGACCAACGGCACCCGCGTGGTGCTGCCGTACCATCTGGACAGCACCAAGGGCAACGCCCAGCGCGTGTCCGGCACGCCGCACGACTACCCGGACGCGCAGAACGCCTGGGACGGCGGCCGCCTGTACCAATGGCCGCGCTACAAGCAGAACCAGTCGATGGGTTACTACACGCGCCAGGAGCTGCCGTTCCAGTTCGCGCTGGCCGAGGCCTTCACGCTGTGCGACGCCTATCACTGTTCTTCGCACGGCGGCACCAACACCAACCGCCTGTTCCACTGGACCGGCACCAACGATCCGCTGGCGCAGGGCAATGGCCCGTCGACCCGCAACCAATGGGACGGGCTGGGCGCCTCGACCATCGGCTGGACCTGGAAGACCTACCCCGAGCGGCTGCAGGAGAATGGCGTCAGCTGGAAGGTCTATCAGAACCTGCCGGACAACTTCACCGACAATCCGTTGGCGGGTTTCCGCCAGTTCCGCAAGGCTTACGAGCTGTCCGGCAACGATCCGACGGTCAGCAACCCCAATCCGCCGGCCTGGACGCCTGCGGCCGACACGGGCAACCCGCTCTACAAGGGCGTGGCCAACACCATGGCCGGCGACAATGGCCTGCTGCAGTCGTTCCGTGACGACGTATTGAATGGTTCCTTGCCGCAGGTGTCGTGGATCGTGGCGCCGGCCAACTACTCGGAGCACCCCGGCCCGTCGAGCCCGGTGCAGGGCGCCTGGTACATCCAGGAGACGCTCAACGCGCTGACGGCCAACCCGGACGTCTGGAGCAAGACCGTGCTGCTCATCAACTTCGACGAGAACGACGGTTTCTTCGACCACGTGCCGTCGCCGGCCGCGCCGTCGCTCAATCCCGACGGCTCGATGGCGGGCGCGTCCACCATCAACACCGACCTGGAGCGCCACATCAAGCCGTCGCTGCAGGACGCGGCCGACAAGCGCGTGTACGGCCCGGGCCCGCGCGTGCCGATGTACGTCGTCTCGCCCTGGAGCCGCGGCGGCTGGGTCAATTCGCAGGCCTTCGACCACACGTCGGTGCTGCGCTTCCTGGAAGCGCGCTTCGGCGTCAAGGAAACCAACATCAGCGACTACCGCCGCGCGGTGCTGGGCGACTTGACCTCGGCCTTCAACTTCGCCACGCCCAACAGCGAGCAGTTGCCCGACCTGACCATGTGGACCAAGGCCACGGCGGACCAGACCCGCGCCGACCAGCAGGCGCTGGCCCAGGTGCCGCTGCCCGACACCACCGCCCAGGCCAGGCCCAGGCAGGAAACCGGCGTGCGTCCGTCGCGTGCCTTGCCCTACGAAATGCACACCAGCGGCCGCGCCCAGCCCGGCAGCAGCGCCATGTGGCTGGTGTTCGCCAACACCGGCAGCGCCGCCGGCGTGTTCCACGTGTACGACCGCCTGCACTTGGACCGTCTGCCGCGCCGCTACGCGGTCGAACCCGAGAAGCAGCTCGAAGGCAGCTGGGACGTGGCCGCCGATGGCGGCAAGTACGACCTGTGGGTGATGGGCCCGAACGGCTATCTGCGCCATTTTGCCGGCGATCTGGCGCTGGCCCGCGCCGAAGGCCTGGGCGCGGAAATCCGTGTCTGCTACGACATCGCCAACGGCGACGTCTACACCAGCTTCATCAACAGCGGCGCCAAGCCCTGCACCTTCGTCATCACGCCGAACGCCTACTACACCAACAATGAGAAGTGGACGATCACGGTGCCGGCCGGCGGCCAGGTCGAGCAGTCCTGGTCGCTCAAGGCCAGCGGCAGCTGGTACGACTTCACGGCGCGCCTGAACGAGGACCCGGCCTACCTCCGCCGCTTCGCCGGCCGGGTGGAGACGGGCAAGGCGTCGATCACTGATCCGGCGATGGGCCAGTAAGGCCTGCTGCGCGGGCGCGGCCGGCCACGGCCGGGCCCGATGCGACGCCCCGTGCCGCTCCCGCCCCCGGGGAGAGGGCGCGGGGCATTGCCATTCGTGGCGGGTCTACGCCGCCGCCTGCGCGTCGCGCGCCCGGAAGGCCGCGGCGCAGGCTTCGCAGATGGCCGCGGTGATGCCCTGGCGGGCGTGTTCGCGCCGCTCCAGCATGCCGATGGCGCGCGCCGACGGCCCCAGGTCGTCGGGCAGGGGCAGGATGCGCAGTTGCGGGCTGTCGCGCCAGTTCGAGCCGTTGATCAGCGGCAGCAGCGTCACCCCGACCTCCTGGCGCACCAGTTCGATCAGAGTCTCGATCGCGTTCAGTTCCAGGAATTCATCCAGCGGCACCGCCAGGCGCCGCAGCAGGCGGTCGATCTGCAGGCCGGTGCGCTGGGTGCGGTCAAAGCGCAGGAAGGGGTTGCCGGCCAGCACCTGGCGCGCGTCGCGCCCGGCGGCCGAGGGCGGGGCGATCACCACCAGCGGTTCTTCATAGAGCGGGGTCCAGCGGGTGCTGGCCATCTTGCGGCCGGCCTCCACCAGGAAGGCCGCGTCCAGTTCGCCGTCCTCGACCTTGCCGGCCAGTTCGCTGGCCTTGCCCGACAGGATGCGCACGTCCAGCCTGGGGTGCGACTTCTTCATGCCCGACACCACCTTGGACAGGGTGCCCATGCAGGACACGATGCTGCCCACCGAGACCGACCCCGCCAGTTCGCCCGGCACGGTGCGCGGCAGTCGCATGCGGTCGTATAAATCCAGCAAGTGCTTGATTTCCGGCAGCAATTCCCGGCCCGCCGCATTCAGGATGGCCAGCCGGCCGCTGCGGTCGAACAGCTCGCGCCCCAATTCCGCCTCCAGCGAGCGCATCTGGAAGCTGACGGCGGCCTGTGTCAGGGCCACCTGCTCGGCCGCCTCGGAAAACGAGCCATGGTGGGCGACGGCCAGGAAAGTGCGCAGGAAACGGATCGTGCTCATGGGGTTAATTCACAAAAATTTCTTTCATGACCGAACAAAAAATCAAATTGATTTAATTAGATCACGGGAGTACCTTCGCCTGCTTACCTATATGTGAGACAGGCGCCATGAAATCCTTTGACTGGGTCAATCCGTATCCCTCCATCCGCATCCCGCTGTTCGCGCGCAACGTGGTGTCCACCTCGCACCCGCTCGCGGCCCAGGCCGGCCTGCGCATGCTGCTCAAGGGCGGCAACGCGGTTGACGCCGCCATCGCCGCGGCCGCCACCATCGTGCTGGTCGAGCCGGTCTCCTGCGGCCTGGGCGGCGACTGCTTCGCCATCGTCTGGGACGGCAAGGAACTGCATGGCCTGAATTCCTCCGGCGTGGCCCCGGCCGCCTGGAATGTCGAGTATTTCAAGCGCAAGTACGGCGTCGGCGCCGACGGCCTGGCGATCCAGCCCAAGCGCGGCTGGGACGCGGTCACGGTGCCGGGCGTGGTGGCCGGCTGGTCCGCGCTGCACGAAAAGCTCGGCAAGCTGCCGTTCGAGCAACTGTTCGAGCCGGCCATCGAGATCGCCGAGCGCGGCTACGCCGTGCCGCCGGTGGTGGCGCACAAGTGGGCCGCCGCCGCCAATGAACTGAGCAGCCAGCCGGGCTATGCCCAGGCCTTCATGCCCGAGGGCCGCGCGCCCAAGGTCGGCGAGCACTTCCGCTTTCCGGACGCGGCCCACACGCTGCGCCGCATCGCCGCCTCGAAGGGCCGCGATTTCTACGAAGGCGAGCTGGCCGAGCGCATCGCCGCCTTCAGCCAGGAATGCGGCGCCGCCATGACGCTGGAAGACCTGCGCGGCTATCGGCCGGAGTGGGTCAAGCCGATCTCGCGGTCCTATCGCGGCTACGAGTTGCACGAGATCCCGCCGAACGGGCAGGGCATCGCCGCGCTGATCGCGCTGGGCATCGTCGAGCGCTTCAACATCGCCGACCTGCCGGTCGACTCGGTGCAGTCGCAGCACGTGCAGATCGAGGCCATGAAGCTGGCCTTCGCCGACCTCTACAAGTACGTGGCCGACCCGCGCTCGATGGAAGTCACGCCCGAGCAGATGCTGTCGGACGACTACCTGGACAGCCGCGCCAAGCTGATCCGCCTGGACGGCGCCACCCATTTCAGCGCCGGCCGTCCGGCCGCCGGCGGCACCATCTACCTGACCGCCGCCGACGAGAACGGCATGATGATCTCGTTCATCCAGTCCAACTACATGGGCTTCGGCTCGGGCGTGGTCGTGCCGGGCACCGGCATCAGCCTGCAGAACCGCGGCGTCGGCTTCTCGATGGATCCCAAGTCGGCCAACGTGGTCGAGGGCGGCAAGCGGCCGTTCCACACCATCATCCCGGGTTTCCTGACGCGCGGCGGCAAGCCGGTCATGAGCTTCGGCGTGATGGGCGGCGACATGCAGCCGCAGGGCCACCTGCAGACCGTGATCCGCATGGTCGACTACCACCAGAACCCGCAAGCCGCCTGCTGCGCCCCGCGCTGGAAGGTCAACCGCGATTTCACGCTGGATATCGAGACCAATATGAAGGCTTCCACTATTGCGGGCCTGAAAGACCTCGGGCATGCTTTGAAATCCGTGGACGATCCGTACATGGATTTCGGCGCCGGCCAATTCATCTGGCGCATGTCCGAAAGCGACAACGAGCTCGGCTACGTCGCCGCCAGCGACAGCCGCCGTGACGGCCAGGCCGTGGGCTTCTGACACGCGCCTTGCCGCCGGGCATCGCAACCCGGCATTGCAGCCACAAGGGGAACAAACACAATGAAACGCTTTACCATGACCTTCGGCGCCAGCGTGCTGGCGCTGGCCGCCGGCGCCGCCTGCGCGCAGAACATCCGCATCGGCCTGCAGGAAGATCCGGACGTGCTGGACCCGCACCGCGCCCGCACCTACGTCGGCCGCATCGTCTTCACCTCGCTGTGCGACAAGCTGGTGGACATCGATCCCAAGCTGCACTTCGTGCCGCAACTGGCCACCTCGTGGTCGTTCAGCCCGGACAACAAGGTGCTGACCTTCAAGCTGCGCGAAGACGCGCTGTTCCATGACGGCAGCAAGTTCGACGCCGCCGCCGCCAAGGCCAACCTGGAACGCGCCATGACGCTGCCCGACAGCCTGCGCAAGGGCGAGCTGGCCTCGGTCGAGAAGGTCGAGGCGCCCGACGCCAGCACGCTGGTGCTGACCCTCAAGCAGCCCGACGCCACGCTGCTGGCGCAGTTGTCCGACCGCGCCGGCATGATGCTGTCGCCCAAGTCGTTCGCCGACGCCGACGTGGCCGCGGTCGGCCGCAAGCCGATCTGCTCGGGTCCGTACAAGTTCGTCGAGCGCATCCAGAACGACCGCGTCGTGCTGGAGAAATTCGACCAGTACTACGACGCCAAGGACTACGCCTTCAAGCGCATCACCTTCCTGCCGATTCCGGACACCACCGTGCGCCTGTCGAACCTGCGCGCCGGCGACCTGGACCTGCTCGAGCGCCTGAACCCGTCGGACGCGGCGCAGGTCAAGAGCGACGCCAGCCTGACCTTCGCGCCGGTGGCCGGCCTGGGCTTCCAGCAGTTCATGTTCAACGTGGCCAACGGCAAGCGCGCCGAGGACAACCCGTTCAAGAACAAGCTGGTGCGCCAGGCGTTCCAGCTGGCCATCGACCGCAACGCCATCAACGAAGTGGCCGGCGGCGGCATCTTCGAACCGGCGCAGCAGCCGTTCCCGCCCGCCAGTCCCTACCACAGCGACAAGTTCCCGGTGACCAAGCGCGACGTGGCCAAGGCCCGCGCGCTGCTCAAGCAGGCCGGCTTCGACCGCGTCAAGGCCGAGGTCATGTTCGGCAACAACACCACCACCTCGTCGGTGGCCGAGATGGTGCAGGCCATGGCCTCCGAGGCCGGCTTCGACCTGTCGCTGCGGCCCACCGAGTACGCCGCGCTGCAGAAAGAATCGGCCGGCGGCAATTTCCAGGTGGTGATGCTGGGCTGGTCGGGACGGGTCGATCCGGATGGCAACATCCATAGCTTCGTGACCTGCAAGGGCGCGCTGAACGACGGCCACTATTGCAACCCGGACGTCGACAAGCTGCTCAACGAGGCCCGCACGGTGCCCGATGAAACCAAGCGCCGCGCCATCTACGACCAGGCGCAGACGATCATCCAGGACGAACTGCCCGGCGTGTACAACTACTACCAGCCGTGGCCGTTCGCGCTGGCCAAGAAGGTCAAGGGCTTCGTGCCGTACCCGGACGGCATGATCCGCCTGAAGGGCGTGACGTTCGCGCAGAAGTGATCCGGGCGCGGCGGTTCGCCGCCGCGCCCGCCGGCCGCTTGAACGCGGCCGGTCGTTTCCCGCGGCGGCCGCGCGCCGTGCCCTGACGGGCCGGCCCCGTCCGCCGCTTTCGTTCTACGGTTTTCCCTCATGCTCAAACTCATCTTGCGCCGCGTGATCGTCGCGATACCGACCCTGATACTGGTGTCGATGATCGTCTTCATGCTGCAGAAAATCCTGCCCGGTGACGCGGTGCTGACCATGGCCGGCGAAGAGCGCGACCCGGCCGTGCTGGACTATCTGCGCGAAAAATACCGCCTCAACGACCCGCTGCCGGTGCAGTACGTCGCCTGGGCCACCCAGGTGGTGCAGGGCGACCTGGGCAAGTCGCTGCGCACCGACGTGCCGGTGACCACCCTGATCGGGCAGAAGCTGCCCGTGACCTTGCAGCTGGCCGCCATGGCGATGTTCTTCGCGCTGCTGATCGGCATCCCCATGGGCATCGTCGCGGCAGTGCGCAAGGGCAAGCCGGTCGAGATGGGCGCCAACATCGCGGCGCTGTCCGGCATGTCGATCCCCAATTTCTGGCTCGGCATCATCCTGATCATGGTGGTGTCGGTGCAGTGGAAGCTGCTGCCGGCCTCGGGCTACGTGTCGCCCAGCGAGGACTTCTGGCTGTCCATCAAGACCATGCTGATGCCGGCGCTGGTGCTGTCCACCGCCATCGCCGCCTACCTGATGCGCCACACCCGCTCGGCCATGCTGGAGGCATTGTCCGCCGATTACGTGCGCACCGCGCGCGCCAAGGGCGTGTCGCCGCGCCGCGTGGTGCTGCGCCACGCGCTGCGCAACGCCCTGATGCCGATCGTCACGCTGGTGACGCTGCTGTTCGGGGAACTGATGGCCGGCGCGGTGCTGACCGAGCAGGTCTTCACCATCCCCGGCTTCGGCAAGCTGGTGGTCGATGCCGTTTTCACGCGTGACTACGCGGTGGTGCAGGGCGTGGTGCTTTGCGTGGCGGTGGGCTTCATCCTGATGAACCTGCTGGCCGACATCCTGTACATCCTGGTCAATCCCCGTCTGAGGCACGCATGAGCGCACTTCCCGCAACGGCCGCCGCCGTCACGCCGCCCCGCGCCCGCAACCGCGCCTGGGCCAAGTTCAAACGCAACCACGTCGCCATGCTGGGCCTGGGCATCGTGCTGTTCTTCGTGCTGGTGGCCCTGGTGGCGCCGCTGATCGCCAACCACGACCCGTTCCAGACCAGCTTCACCACCATCCGCAAGGCGCCGTCGGCGTCCTACTGGCTGGGCACCGATGAACTCGGCCGCGACATCTTCAGCCGCATGGTCTACGGCGCCCGCGCCTCGCTCATGGCCGGCCTGGTGTCGGTGCTGATCGCGCTGGTGGTGGGCGTGCCGTTCGGCCTGGCCGCCGGCTACTTCGGCGGCTGGACCGATAGCTGCATCTCGCGCGCCACCGAGGCGCTGCTGGCGATCCCGTTCCTGATCCTGGCCATCGCGCTGGCCGCCTTCCTCGGGCCCAGCCTGACCAACGCCATGATCGCCATCGGCGTATCGGCCGCGCCCAAGTTCATCCGGCTCACGCGCGGGCAGGTGCTGGCCGTCAAGAACGAGGACTACGTGCAGAGCGCCCGCGCGCTGGGCGCCTCGGACCTGCGCATCATCTGCCGCCACGTGTTCCCGAACGTCATGCCGCCGCTGATCGTGCAGGCCACGATCACCATCGCCACGGCCATCATCGCCGAGGCCAGCCTGTCGTTCCTGGGCCTGGGCCTGCAGCCGCCGAACCCATCGTGGGGCTCGATGCTGAACACCGCCAAGAACTTCATGACCCAGGCGCCCTGGATGTCGATCTTCCCCGGATCGGCCATTTTCCTGGTGGTGCTGGGCTTCAATCTGCTGGGCGACGGGCTGCGCGACGCGCTGGATCCCCGTCAGGACAAGTAATCATCATGGCAACCATGGATCCCAAACGCGTCGTCCAGGTCAACGACCTGACCGTGCGCTTCAAAACCCCCGAGCGCGTCGTCGAAGCGGTGCGCAACGTGTCATTCCACGTCGACCGCGGCGAAACCCTGGCGATCGTGGGCGAGTCCGGCTCGGGCAAATCGGTCACCTCGCTGGCGCTGATGCGCCTGGTGGAGTACGGCGGCGGCCGCATCGTCAACGGCGGCATGCTGCTGCGCCGGCGCAACGGCGACGTGCTGGACCTGGTCAATGCGCCCGACAGCACGCTGCAGCGCGTGCGCGGCGCCGACGTGGCCATGATCTTCCAGGAGCCGATGACCTCGCTCAACCCCAGCTTCACGGCCGGCAACCAGATAGCCGAGGCGCTGCAACTGCACCAGGGGCTGGACGCGGCCGCGGCGCGCGCGGAAACGCTGCGCATGCTGGAGCGGGTGCGCATCCCCGAGGCCCGCGCCATCCTCGACCGCTATCCGCACCAGCTGTCCGGCGGCATGCGCCAGCGCGTCATGATCGCCATGGCGCTGTCCTGCAAGCCGCAACTGCTGATCGCCGACGAACCCACCACGGCGCTGGACGTCACCATCCAGGCCCAGATCCTGCAACTGATCCGCCAGTTGCAGGAAGAAATGGACATGGGCGTGATCTTCATCACCCATGACATGGGCGTGGTGGCCGAAGTGGCCGACCGGGTGCTGGTGATGTATCGCGGCGACAAGGTCGAGGAGGGCGGTTCCGACGACGTCTTCGCGCGGCCGCAACATGCCTACACCCGCGCCTTGCTGTCGGCCGTGCCGCGCCTGGGCGCCATGCATGGCACCGACGAACCGGCGCCGTTCCCGCTGCTCAAGGTCGAGGAAGCCGCGCGCCAGGCCGAGCCGGCGGCCGCCCCGGTGGCGCAGCCGTCCACCGTGCGCCGCGACAACGGCCCGGTGCTGAAGGTGCGCGACCTGACCACCAGCTTCGACATCACCGGCGGCATCTTCGGCCGGGTGCAAAAGCGCGTGCACGCCGTCGAGAAAGTCAGCTTCGACCTGTATCCCGGCGAGACCCTGTCGCTGGTGGGCGAATCCGGCTGCGGCAAGACCACCACCGGCCGTTCGCTGCTGCAACTGGTCAAGAGCAAGAGCGGCACGATCGAGTTCGACGGCCAGAACATCGGCGCGCTGCGCGGCAGCGCCATGCAGACGCTGCGCCGCCACATCCAGTTCATCTTCCAGGATCCGTTCGCCTCGCTCGACCCGCGCATGACGGTCGGCTATTCCATCATGGAACCGCTGCTGATCCACCGCGTGGCCAGCGGCGCGGCGGCGCAGGAGCGGGTGCGCTGGCTGATGGACAAGTGCGGCCTCGCGCCAGAGATGATCGACCGCTATCCGCATGAATTCTCGGGCGGCCAGCGCCAGCGCATCTGCATCGCGCGCGCCCTGGCGCTGAACCCCAAGGTGGTGATCGCCGACGAATCGGTCTCGGCCCTGGACGTGTCGATCCAGGCGCAGATCGTCAACCTGCTGCTGGACCTGCAGCGCGAGCTGGGCGTGTCGTTCCTGTTCATCTCGCACGACATGGCGGTGGTCGAGCGCGTCAGCCACCGCGTGGCGGTGATGTATCTGGGGCAGATCGTCGAGATCGGCCCGCGCCGCGCCATCTTCGAGAACCCGCAGCATCCCTACACCAAGAAGCTGATGGCGGCGGTCCCGATCGCCGATCCGCAGCGCCGCCATCGCGAGCGCTCGCTGCTGGTCGACGAAATCCCCAGCCCGATGCGCAAGCTGGGCGACGATCCCCTCGTGGAGCCGCTGGTGCGGGTTGGGGAAGGGCACTACGTCGCGCGCCATTCCGTCGGCGTGTACTGAGCCGTGGCGCGGGCGCCCGCCGGCAAAGCGGCGGGCCCTCGCCGCGGCCCGCGCGGGCCGGCCGCGCCACAGGCGGTATCATGGCGGCCTTCAGTCATTCGCCCCATTCAACGGATTTTCTCGCCATGGCCCTGCGCGCCACTATCTACAAGGCCGACCTCAACGTGGCCGACACCGATCGGCACTACTACGGCAGCCACGCGCTGACGGTCGCCCGCCATCCCTCCGAAACCGACGAGCGCATGATGGTGCGCCTGGTGGCCTACGCGCTGCAGGCCCAGGAAGAGCTGTCCTTCACCAAGGGGCTGAGCGACACCGACGAACCGGACCTGTGGGTCAAGGACCTGACTGGCGCCATCACCCTGTGGATCGAGGTCGGGCAGCCCGAGGAGCGCCGTATCCTGCGCGCCTGCGGCCGCGCCGAGCAGGTCATCGTCTACTGCTATGGCGGCTCCGCCAGCAGGATCTGGTGGGACGGCGTGCGCAACAAGCTGGAACGCACCCGCAACCTGAAGGTCATCAATCTGCCGTCCGAGCAGACACGCGCGCTCGCCAATCTGGCCGAACGCACCATGCAGCTGAACGCCAACATCTCGGACGGCGTGGTGTATTTCTCGGCCGACAAGGGCGAAGTCAGCATCGAACCCGAAGTCTGGCGCTGATACCGCCAGGCCCTTTCCTGGAGGCGTAGGGATGAGGAAGACCCGAGCATTGGCATGGGCGGCATTGCCGCTGATGGTATTTTCGCTGCAGGCGGTCGCGGCGCCCGCCGAGGAGCCGGCCACGGCCGCCACGGACCGCATGCACGTGTTCGCCGGCGGACAGAAGGTGCTGGTCCCGGCGGGGTGGGAACTGCTGCAGGGGCCGGCTCAGGCTGGCCAGGAAATGATCATGATCGCCAAGCCTGGCGCCACCGCGGCCGACAACCAGACGTGTTCGGTCTCGCTGCGCACCATCGATCCCCCGGCGCCGCTGGGCGAGCAGGATGCCGTCCTGCCCGAAGTCGCCTGGAGCATGATGTATTCCGACCAGCAGGTGAAGGTGCTCGAGAACGGGGTGTCGACCCTGGCCGGGCTGCCGGCGCACCAGGCCCTGCTGGCCCTCACCCAGGGGGACGACCGCCAGGTGGCGCTGGTGCGGCTGCGGTTGGCGGACGGCTACACCTGGTCCCTCATGTGCTCGTCTGGAGCCTATCACCCGGGCGTCGCCCGGGAGGGCTTCGACCGCACGGCCGGGACGTTCCGCAAGGTGCTGGACAGCTTCAGCGCGCCCTGAGGGGGCTTTTCCGCCGCGCCGGCGCGCGTTCCGTGAGGAATCGTGCGCCGCAACAAAAAAAGCGTGCAAAGCGCGCGGGGTGGATTTATATTATGGTCATCATATTTAGGAGTGCCTGATCATGGCCGGCCCCGCTTCCCGTAAAGAAATGTCCCACGACCGCATCGTGGAAGCGGCCGCGCGCGCGATCCGGCGGGTCGGTTACGCCGGCGTCGGCGTGGCCGACGTCATGAAAGAGGCCGGGCTCACGCACGGCGGCTTCTACGCGCATTTTCCGTCCCGCGATGCCATGCTGGTGGCGGCGATGGAACGCGCCGGCCGGGATGGCGCGGCGCGCATGGCGCAGGGCATGGCGCGGCGCCGCGCCGAAGGGGCCAGCCCCCTGCGCGCCCTGGTCGAGAGCTATCTGTCCGAGAACCATCTACTGGCTTGCGAAAGCGGGTGCCCGATTTCGGCGCTGGCGTCGGAAATGCCGCGCCAGTCGCCCGAGGTCCGCGACATCTCGGCCAGTCGGGTGACCGGCCTGGTCGGCGTGGTGCGGCAGGCGCTGCCGGCCGACGCCGGCCCGCACGCGGCGATGGCGATCACCAGCAACCTGGTCGGCGCCATGCAACTGGCCCGTGCGCTCGGCGACAACGAGCAGGGCCGGGCCATGCTGGCGGCCGCGCGCCAGTCCATCCTGGACCAGTACGACAGCGAGGGCCGTCAAGCCGCCCACTGAACCCCTTTTTCCGGGCCGCCGCGCGCGGCCTTTCTTCACCCCATTAATATGATGATCATCATATTTATATAACCGGCCGGTGTTTCCGACCCCCCGCCAGAACGCAGCATCCAAGGAAAGACATCATGCAACTGAAGAACGCCACCGTCCTCATCACCGGCGCCAATCGCGGCATCGGCCTGGCCTTCGCCCGCGAGGCGCTGGCGCGCGGCGCCCGCAAGGTCTACGCCGGCGTGCGCGATCCGGCCAGCGTCACGCTGCCGGGCGTACAGGCCATCCAGCTCGACGTCACCAGTGACCGGGACGTGGCCGCCGCCGCCGCGCTGGCCAGGGACGTGACACTGGTCATCAACAACGCCGGCATCGCCGCCACCGGCGGCTTCCTGGCCGACGACAGCATCGAATCGGCGCGCCGCCACCTGGAAACCAACCTGCTGGGCCCGCTGCGCGTGGCACAGGGCTTTGCGCCGGTGCTCGCGGCCAAGGGAGGGGGGGCGCTGCTGAACGTGCTGTCGATCGCCAGCTGGATCAACCGGCCGCTGCTGGGCGTGTACGGCATGAGCAAGTCGGCCGCCTGGGCCCTGACCAACGGCCTGCGCCACGAACTGCGCGAGCAGGGCACGCAGGTGCTGGGCCTGCACATGGGGTTTGTCGATACCGACCTGACGCGGGGACTGGACGCGCCCAAGAGCAGTCCTGAATCGGTGGTGCGCCAGGCCTTCGACGCGCTCGAGGCCGGCGCCGAGGAAGTGCTGGCCGACGACGCCACGCGCCAGGTCAAGCAGGGCCTGTCGGCCCAGCCGCCCGTCTACCTGCAGGCATGAACCGCGCACGCCACGCCTTCCCGACCTTTCCGACGACACTTGCGAGTCCGATCGACATGCATTCGAATGCCACCTCCGCGGCTCCCCATGCCGCCGCCGCGCCGCTCGCGGCCCAATCTCCCTGGCCGATCTTCTGGATCGCCAGCGTGGCCGTGTTCCTGGTTTCCCTGGACGCGACCATGCTCTACGCCGCGTTCGGCGCCATGCGCGCCGGCTTTCCGCAGGCCTCGGCCGCCGACATGTCCTGGGTGCTGAACGCTTATACGGTGGTCTACGCCGCTATGCTGATCCCGTCCGGCGGTCTGGCCGACACGCATGGACGCAAGCGCATGTTCATGGTCGGGGTGCTGCTGTTCCTGGCGGCCTCGGCTGCCTGCGGCCTGGCGGGCAGCGTCGGTTGGCTGATCGCGGCGCGCGTGGCGCAGGCGATCGGCGCGGCGCTGCTGACGCCGGCCTCGCTGTCCATCGTGCTTGCCGCATTTCCGGCCTCGCAGCGCTCCGTGGCGGTGAGCCTGTGGGGCGCGGTGGCCGCGCTGGCGGCGGCGGTCGGTCCCAGCCTGGGCGCGTTCGTGGTCGATGCCGCCGGCTGGCCGTGGGCCTTCTACATCAACCTGCCGCTGGGGGCGTTGTCGCTCTGGTTCGGCGCCAGCCGCCTCAAGGAATCGGTGCGGCCCGAAGCGCGGCGGCGCGTCGACGGCGTCGGCATGGCGCTGCTGATGGTGGGCGTGGGCGCGGTGGCGCTGGCCATCGTGCAGTCGGAATCGCCGCACTGGAGCCGTGGCGAATTGTGGATGGTGGCGGCCATGGGGTTGGTGTCGCTGGCGGCCTTCGTGGGCTGGGCCCGCAGCACGCCGCACCCGCTGGTCGATCTGGCGCTGTTCAAGCATCGCACCTATCGCTACGTGAACCTGGCCACGCTCAGCTTCGGCATCGCCTTCGCGATGATGTTCTTCGCCTTCTTCTTCTACATGACCGGCGTCTGGCACTACAGTCTGCCGCGCGCGGGCCTGGCCGTGACGCCGGGCCCGCTGCTGGTGATGCCCACCGCGATCATCACCGGCAAGCTGGCGGCGCGCCTGGGCCATCGCCCGTTCCTGGTGGGCGGCTCGCTGGTGTACGCCGCCAGCGGACTGTGGTTCCTGCTGGTGCCGGGCGCCGAGCCCGCCTACCTGGCGCATTGGCTGCCCGGCTTGATCCTGAGCGGGTTGGGCGTGGGCCTGGTGCTGCCGTCGCTGGCCGGCGCCGCCGTCAACCGCCTGCCGCCGCAGCACTACGCGGTGGGCAGCGCCGTCAACCAGGCCACGCGCCAGATCGGCGCGGTGCTGGGGGTGGCGTTGACGGTGCTGTTGCTGGGCAAGGGGGCGCTGAGTCACGCGGACTTTGATCCGCTGTATATCGGCCATGTCGGGCTGGCGCTGTTGACGGGCCTGCTCTGCCTGGCGGTGGACACCCGGCCGCGCCCCGCGCATGCGTAAGCGCCTGCGTGGCGGGAACGAGG
>NZ_CP017433.1:3625650-3661073 GCF_002082135.1 Achromobacter ruhlandii | reverse complement strand
AGCGGCGGCGCCGCGCGCCCGGCCACCAGGCGCCAGAAATCCGGCAGGAAGCATTCCGCCACCAGCAGCGGCTGGCCCTGGCGCCAGAACACCGAGCGTCGCGCCCAGACCCGCTCGGCGTCGCACCGGCGGCCATTGGCGGCCAGCGCGCCAGCGGCGGTGGCGTGAAACGGCACCGGCGAGGCCAGCCGGCGGCAAGCGAACGGCGAGCGGATCACGGTGCTGTCGTGATACAGCATGTCCGCCAACGGCCGCGTCAGCAGCCGCCGCATGCCCTGCCAGGCGCCGTGCGAGGCGCGCAGCGGCGTCAGGCTGCGCGCCGGCACGCTGTCGATGCCGTCCACCGACATCAGCACCTCGCGCACCCAGACGGGCGCGCCGGGCGCGATGCGCATGGCGTGCGCTTCGTCGGCGGGCGCGCCGTCGGCGTACTCGGCCAGCACCCGCAGGCGCACCTGGCCGACCTGGCGCAGGCCGGCGGTCAGGGCGCCGGGGCGGAACAGCCAATGGCGCTGGGCAAGGGTCAGGACAGGCGGGGCGCTGGCCAGCCAGCCGGCGGCCAGGGGAGGGCGATGTGCTGCTGCTGAGGTCATCATGGCTGCGTATTATGCCAAGGCCGGCGCGCGGCCTGGCCCCCGCGCCCTGTGGCCAATTGCCGCAGGGGCGCTGGCGGCCGCTCGGCGGCGGCGCGGGCGGGGCCTGCGCATACAATACCGGCCATGGAAAAAGTACGAATCTCCAAGCTCATGTCCGAGCGTGGACTCTGTTCGCGCCGCGAGGCCGACAGCTATATCGAGCGCGGTTGGGTGCGGGTCGACGGCGAAGTGGTGTCCGAGCTGGGCGCGCGCGCCTTCCCGAACCAGGTCATCACGCTGGAACGCGCCGCGCAGGCGCGCCAGACGTCGCGCGTCACCATCCTCATCAACAAGCCGGTGGGCTACGTCTCGGGCCAGGCCGAAAAGGGCTACACGCCCGCGGTGGCGCTGATCGACGCGCGCTCGCGCTTTGCCGGCGACCGCAGCCCGCAGCGCTTCGAGCGCGGCCACCTGGACGGCCTGGCCGTGGCCGGGCGGCTGGACATCGATTCGCAGGGCCTCCTGGTGCTCACGCAGGACGGGCGCGTGGCCAAGCTGCTGATCGGCGAAGACTCCAGCATCGACAAGGAATACCTGGTGCGGGTGCAGGGCGAACTCTCCGAGAACGGCCTGGCGCTGCTGAACCACGGCCTGTCGCTGGACGGCAAGGCGCTCAAGCCGGCCCAGGTGCGCTGGCAGAACCACGACCAGTTGCGCTTCGTGCTGCGCGAGGGCAAGAAGCGCCAGATTCGCCGCATGTGCGAACTGGTCGGGCTCAAGGTGGTGGGTCTGAAACGCGTGCGCATCGGCCGCGTGGCCCTGGGCGACCTGCCGCTGGGCCAGTGGCGCTACCTGCGCGACGACGAACGCTTCTGAACGCGGCGGGCGCGACATGCCGCCCGCCAAGGGGGCCGGCGCTCGCCGGCCGCGCACAAATTTTTCAGTCTGTTTCCGGCCGCCTTTCATTTCATGAAGGGCGCGGTATCCTTCGCCTGCCCGTCGCCGCCCAGGCGCTCCATCAGGAACTCGATGAAGATCCGGGTCTTGGCGGGCAGCAGCCGGGTTTCCGTGACGGCATACACGGGGAATGGGCCAAGTTGCCAGTCCGGCAGCACGCGCCGCAACTGGCCGGATTTCTGCTCGGCGGTCTGGCCGCCGACCAGCACGGTGATGCCCGCGCCCAGCATCGCCAGGCGCCGCGCCATCGCCACGCCGTTCACGGAAAAGCGGTTGCCGGGGGTGAACTGGATGTGCTGGTCGCCGCTGTTCAGCGGCCAGCGGGTGACGCGGCCGGCGCCTTCGGCGCGGAACTCGATGCACTCGTGGCGGGTCAGGTCACTGGGGTGCTTCGGTTCCCCGTGCTTCTCCAGGTATTCGCGCGAGGCGTACAGATGGGCCGGCAGCATGCCCAGCAGCCTCGCAATCTGCGTCGAATCGGGCAGTTCGCCGATCTCGATGGAAATATCGCAGGTCTGGAACACGCGTTGCGCGTGATCGGGATTGGCAAGGTCCAGGAAAAACGTGACGTCGGGATAACGGCGCGAGAATTCCATGAACGATTCAGCCAGGAAATCGGTGCCGAAATCGGCCGGCATGTTCACCCGCAGGGGGCCGGACGGCGTGTCGACCAGCTTCTGCAGTTCCTCGTGGGCGATCTGGGCCTCGGCGACGATGCGCTGGCAGCGCTCGAAATACAGCCGGCCGGCGTCGGTCAGCTCCACCTTGCGGGTGGTGCGGCTGAGCAGGCGCAGGCCCACCGACCGTTCCAGTTCGGCCACCTGGCGAGACAATGTCGATTTGGGCACCCCCAGAGCGGCCGCCGCACGGCTAAAACTGTGCGTCTTGGCGACTTCCACGAAGAGTTCCATGCCTTGTAGACGTTTCATGGAAGGGATTCTGTCACAGGATGGGGCGGTTTATTGTCCCATATCTGGAATGATGTTTTCTCAATATGCCTCTTTGTTTCTCGGGCGGGATAACGCAAAATGCCGATTCTGCAATGCAGCAAAGCGTCGAAGCCCTGCCTGAATGTCTGAGGCGAAACCACACCCCAGTCAATCCTCACGAGCCGCAACGATGCGCGGTTCGGGTTGCGCCGTTGCTGTCGCCGGTTGCCCGGCGGCCAGCGCGGTCGCCCCGCGGGCGCAGGCCACGGCGGGCGGGTATGACGCTACCTTTTTAGTTGGAAATCGGGAATGCAATCTATGAACAAGAAAAGCGCGATGTGGCGCGGTGCGGCGGTGCTTACGCTGACGGCATCGGCCCTGACGTTGGCCGCTTGCGGCAAGAAACAGGAAGCACCCCAGGCGGGCAAGCCGCAGGTGACGGTCGTCACGCTCACCACCAAGCCGGTTTCCCTGACCACTGAATTGCCCGGCCGCACCTCGCCGTTCCGCGTCGCCGAAGTGCGGCCGCAGGTCAACGGCATCGTGCAGAAGCGCCTGTTCACCGAGGGCGGCGAGGTCAAGGCCGGCGACCAGCTCTACCAGATCGACCCCGCGCTCTACCAGGCCAGCTTCGACAGCCAGAAGGCCGCCCTGGCGCGCGCCCAGGCGCAGCAGAAGACCGCCGCGCTGCTGGCCGAACGCTACAAGCCGCTGGTGGCCACCCGCGCCGTCAGCCAGCAGACCTACGACAACGCCGTGGCGGCGCGCGACCAGGCCGTCGCCGACGTGCTGTCGGCCAAGGCCGCGCTCGACACCGCGCGCATCAACCTGGTCTACACCAAGGTGCTGTCGCCGATCAGCGGCATCATTGGCCGTTCCTCCGTCACCGAGGGCGCGCTGGTCACGGCCAACCAGGCCACGGCCCTGGCCGCCGTGCAGCAGATCGACCCGATCTACGTCGACGTGACCCAGTCCAGCGTGCAATTGCTGCGCCTGCAGAACGCGCTCTCCAGCGGTCAACTGAAGAAGGCCGAGGGCGAGCAGGCCGCGCTGGTCACGCTGACGCTGGAAGACGGCTCGCAATACACCCAGCAGGGCAAGCTGCAGTTCTCCGAAGTCACCGTCGACCCGGGCACCGGCTCGGTCACGCTGCGCGCGGTGTTCCCCAATCCGGACCGCCGCCTGTTGCCGGGCATGTTCGTGCGCGCCCGCCTGGTCGACGGCGTTGCCGCCGACGGTCTGCTGGTGCCGCAACGCGGCGTGACGCGCAACCAGCGCGGCCTGCCGACGGCGCTGGTGGTCAATGCCGAGAACAAAGTGGAACTGCGTGAAATCAAGACCGACCGCGCCATCGGCGACCAGTGGCTGGTCACCGACGGCCTGAAGGCCGGTGACAAGGTCATCGTGGAAGGCGTGCAGATGGTGCGCCCGGGCGTCGAGGTGGTTGCCTCTGAAGCCAGCGCCAAGCCGGCGCAGCAACCGCAGGCGGGCGCCGCGGCGGCCAAGCAGTAGTCAGGGAGCCTTGCATGGCAAAGTTTTTTATCGATAGACCGGTTTTCGCATGGGTGATCGCGATCGTGCTGATGATGGCCGGCGCGTTGTCCATCCTGAAGCTGCCGGTTTCGCAGTATCCGAACATCGCGCCGCCGGCCATCGGCATCGCGGTGACCTACCCGGGCGCCTCGGCGCAGACGGTGCAGGACACCGTGGTGCAGGTGATCGAGCAGCAGATGAACGGCCTTGACGGCCTGGAGTACATCTCCTCGGAAAGCAACGCCGACGGCAGCATGTCCATCACGCTGACGTTCCGTCAGGGCACCAACCCCGACACCGCGCAGGTGCAGGTGCAGAACAAGCTGTCGCTGGCGCAGCCGCTCTTGCCGCAGGAAGTGCAGCAGCAGGGCATCCGCGTCACCAAGGCCACCAAGAACTTCCTGATCGTGGCGGGCTTCGTGTCCACCGACGGCACGATGACCAAGGACGACCTGGCCGACTACGTCGCCTCGTACGTCCAGGATCCCATCAGCCGCACGCAGGGCGTGGGTGACTTCCAGCTGTTCGGCTCGCAGTACGCCATGCGCATCTGGCTGGATCCGGCCAAGCTGGTGAACTACGGCCTGACCACGGTCGACGTGGTCAACGCCATCAAGGAACAGAACGTCCAGGTGTCGTCCGGCCAGTTGGGCGGCCTGCCCGCGGTGCGCGGCCAGCAGCTCAACGCCACCATCATCGGCCCCTCGCGCCTGGAAAAGCCGGAAGACTTCGGCCGCATCCTGCTCAAGGTCAATGCCGACGGTTCCCAGGTGCGCCTGGCCAACGTCGCCCGCATCGAACTGGGCGGCCAGACCTACGCCATCGACAGCTACTACAACGGCAAGCCCGCCTCGGGCCTGGCGATCAAGCTGGCCCCCGGCGCCAACGCGCTGGATACGGCGCAGGCGGTGCGTGACACCATCAACAACCTGAAGCCGTACTTCCCGCCGGGCATGGACGTGGTCTACCCGTACGACACCACCCCGTTCGTCAGCCTGTCGATCGAGGAAGTGTTCAAGACGCTGGTGGAAGCCATCATCCTGGTGTTCCTGGTGATGTACCTGTTCCTGCAGAACTTCCGCGCCACGCTGATCCCGACGCTGGCGGTGCCGGTGGTGCTGCTGGGCACCTTCGGCGTGCTGGCCGCGTTCGGCTATTCCATCAACACCCTGACCATGTTCGGCATGGTGCTGGCCATCGGCCTGCTGGTGGACGACGCCATCGTGGTGGTGGAAAACGTCGAGCGGGTTATGGCCGAGGAGGGCCTCACGCCCAAGCAGGCCACGCGCAAGTCCATGACCCAGATCACCGGCGCGCTGATCGGCATCGCCATGGTGCTGGCCGCGGTGTTCATCCCGATGGCCTTCTTCGGCGGCTCCACCGGCGTGATCTATCGCCAGTTCTCCATCACCATCGTGTCCTCGATGGTGCTGTCGGTGATCGTCGCCATCGTCTTCACGCCGGCGCTGTGCGCCACGCTGCTCAAGCCCATCCCGAAGGGCCACCATGGCACCAAGCGCGGCTTCTTCGGCTGGTTCAACCGCAGTTTCGACCGCAGCAGCCACGCCTACGCCAATACCGTGGCGCGCGGCCTGGGCCGCACCAAGCGCCTGATGGTGGTGTACCTGGCCATCGTCATCGCCATGGGCTGGTTGTTCACCCGCATCCCGACCGCGTTCCTGCCGGCCGAGGACCAGGGCATCCTGTTCGCCCAGATCCAGACGCCCGCCGGCGCCACCGCCGAGCGCACCAAGGCCGTCATCGACGAGGCCACCAACTACCTGCTGACCGAAGAGAAGGATGCCGTCACCTCGGTGTTCGCGGTCAACGGCTTCAACTTCGGCGGCCGTGGCCAGAACGCCTCGATCCTGTTCATCAAGCTGCGCGACTGGGAAGACCGCGGCGCCGCCAATCTCAAGGCGGCCGCCGTGGCGGCGCGCGCCAACGCCCATTTCAGGAAGACCGAGCGCGACGCCCAGCTGTTCGTGGTGCCGCCGCCTTCGGTGATGGAACTGGGCAACGTCGACGGTTTCGACTTCCAGCTGATGGACCGCGCCGGCGTGGGCCATGAAAAACTGCTGGCCGCGCGCAACCAGCTGCTGGGCGAGGCGGCGCAGAGCAAGATCCTGCAGGGCGTGCGCCCCAACGGCATCGAGGACGCGCCGCAGTACCAGCTCGACATCGACCGCGAAAAGGCGCGGGCGCTCGGCGTGGCCGTGTCGGACATCAACAGCACGCTGTCCACCGCCTGGGGTTCGTCGTACGTCAACGACTTCATCGACCGCGGCCGCGTCAAGAAGGTATTCGCGCAGGGCGAGGCCTCGGCCCGCATGCTGCCCGAAGACCTGGACAAATGGTACGTGCGCAACAAGGATGGCGACATGGTGCCGTTCTCGGCGTTCGCCAAGGCCACCTGGAGCTTCGGCCCGCAGAAGCTGAACCGCTACAACGGCGTGCCTTCGTACAACATCCAGGGCGGCGCGGCGCCGGGCTACAGCTCGGGCGCGGCCATGGACGAGATGGAACGCATCGCCAGCAAGCTGCCCACTGGCGTGGGCTTCGAGTGGACCGGCATGTCGTACGAAGAACGCCTGTCGGGCGCCCAGGCGCCGGCGCTGTACGCGATCTCGCTGATCGTGGTGTTCCTGTGCCTGGCGGCGCTGTATGAAAGCTGGACGATTCCGTCCGCGGTCATGCTGGTGGTGCCCCTGGGCATCATCGGGGCGCTGGGCGCGACGCTGCTGCGCGGCCTGTCCAACGACGTGTACTTCCAGGTCGGCCTGCTGACAACGATCGGGCTGGCGGCCAAGAACGCCATCCTGATCGTGGAGTTCGCCAAGGAGCACTACGAGGCCGGGGCGAGCCTGACGGAATCGGCGATCCACGCCGCCCGCCAGCGCCTGCGCCCGATCCTGATGACGTCGCTGGCGTTCATCCTGGGCGTGGTGCCGCTCGCGATCTCCTCGGGCGCCGGTTCGGGCAGCCAGAACGCCATCGGCACGGGCGTGATCGGCGGCATGCTGACCGCGACCTTCCTGGCCATCTTCTTCGTCCCCGCGTTCTTCGTGATCATGCTGCGCCTGTTCAAGGTGCAACGCATGAGCGCGCGACGCGATCCGCACGACCCCAGCGCCAACGACGCGCAGGACGTGTCCGTCGAAGGAAAACCGCAATGAAGCTGCAGATGAGAACCCTGGTTTCCCTTTCCCTGGCGGCGGCCCTGGCGGGCTGCTCGCTGGCCCCGACCTACGAACGGCCCGACGCGCCGGTCTCGGCGGCCTATCCGGCCGGCCCGGCCTACAAGGCCGATGCCGCCGGTCCGGTGGCCACCGCCGACATCGGCTGGCGCGACTTCTTCGCCGATCCCTTGCTCCAGCAACTGATCGAGCAGTCGCTGGCCAACAACCGCGACCTGCGCGTGGCGGCCTTGAATGTCGAGGCCGCGCGGGCCCAGTACCGCATCCAGCGCGCCGACCTGCTGCCCAGCGTCGGCATCGCCGGCAAGGAAACCGCCCAGCGCACGCCGGCCGACCTGTCGCCCAGCGGCCAGGCCACCACCAGCCACAACTACCAGGTCGGCGCCGCGCTGTCCTCGTGGGAGCTGGACCTGTTCGGCCGCATCCGCAGCCTGAGCGACAAGGCGCTGGAATCGTACCTGGCGCTGGACGAAACCCGCACCGCGACCCAGCTGACGCTGATCGCCGAAGTGGCCAACGCCTACCTGACGCTGCGCGCCGACCAGGAGTTGCTGAGCCTGACGCGCGACACGCTCAAGAGCCAGGATGATTCCTACAAGCTCACCAAGCAGAGCTATGACCAGGGCCTGTCCACCGCGCTCGACCTGAGCCAGGCCGAAGTGTCGCTGCGCACCGCCCAGCGCAACCTGTCGCAGTACACGCGCCAGGCCGCGCAGGACCGCAACGCGCTGGTGCTGCTGGTGGGCCAGCCGCTGTCGCCGGAAATCTCGGCGGCGCTGGACAACGCCGTCAAGCTTGACGACGGCATGCTGCCGACCGCGCTGCCGGCCGGCCTGCCATCCGAGCTGCTGGCGCGCCGTCCGGACATCCGCGCCGCCGAGCACCAGCTCAAGGGCGCCAATGCCAACATCGGCGCGGCCCGCGCCGCATTCTTCCCGACCATCAGCCTGACGGGCAACGCCGGCACCGCCAGCGCCAGCCTGGGCGGCTTGTTCAACGCGGGTTCGGGCGCCTGGAGCTTCGTGCCGCAGATCACGGTGCCGATCTTCGCCGGCGGCTCGCTGCTGGCGGGCTTGGACCTGGCCAAGGTGCAGAAGAACATCCAGATCGCGCAGTACGAGAAAACGATCCAGACGGGATTCCGCGAAGTGGCCGACGCGCTCGCCGGCCGCGGCACGCTGGACGAGCAGATCCAGGCGCAGCAACTGCTGGTGGCCGCTAACCAGCGCGCCTATGACCTGTCCGAGCAGCGCTTCCGCCAGGGCATCGACGACTACCTGACGGTGCTCGATTCGCAGCGTTCGCTCTACACCGCGCAGCAGTCGCTGGTCGATACGCGCCTGGCGCGCCTGTCCAACCTGGTCACCTTGTACAAGGTGCTGGGCGGCGGCTGGACCGAGCGCACGGTCACGGCGGCGCAGCCGGCGCCGGACGCCGCGCCCGCTGCCGACGGCCAGCGGGGCTGATCCCCGGGGCAGTCCGACAGCATGAAAAAAGCGGGCCGATCGAAAGATCGGCCCGCTTTGCGTGGTGCGCGCGCGGCGCGTCAGGTGCGTTTCTTGGCGATCAGGCCGACCACGAACAGGACGATGATCGCGCCGACCACCGAGCCGATCCAGCCGGCCGGTTCGCCCGGGGCGTACCAGCCCAGCTTCTGGCCGAGGAAGCCGGCCACGACGGCGCCCACGATGCCCAGTATGGTGGTCATGATGATCCCCATGTTCTGGTCTCCGGGCATGATCGCGCGGGCGAGCAGCCCGACGATGAAGCCGACGATGATCATGATGATGATGCTCATGCGCGTACTCCTTGCGAGGGTGAAGGGCGATGTGCCCTGATATTACTCACGCGCGCGGCTTCCGGGCTGTAACAACTGGTGTTTGGCGCTGGCGCGCAACATGCCGCGGCCTGTCGCCATGCAGCAATGTTGCATGCGGCCTTACGAAGTCAGGTCGATCAACTGGCGCAGGTCCTTGGTCATCGCCTCGATGCTGTCGGTGTCCGAGGCCAGCAGGCGGGCGCGGCCCTGATTGTCGAAAATGTACACGCCACGGCTGTGCGTCACTTCGTACTGGTCGGCGTCGTCGCCGGGGCGGGGCTTTTCGATCTGGTAGGCCACGCGGTAGCGGCGCGCCAGGTCGGCCACCTGCTTTTCGTTGCCGGTGACGCCGATGGCCTGGTTGTTGAACGCATTGACGTAGGCCTGCAGGATATCCGGCGTGTCGCGGTGCGGGTCGACGCTGACGAACACGATGCGCACGTCGCGCGCCTTGTCGCCCAGGTTCTGCAGCACCGCCGTCAACTGGGCCATGGTGGTGGGGCAGATGTCCGGGCAACTGGCGTAGCCGAAGAACAGCAGCACGGTCTTGCCCTTGAGGTCGTCGCTGCTGACGGTCTTGCCGCCGGCGCCCGGCAGCGAGAACTTCAGGTCGGGCAGGTGGCCCTTTACGTTGTAGAGCGTCCAATCGACATTGCGGTCGCCGCAAGCGGCAAGCAGCATGCACAGGGCCAGGAAAAGACCGCGCCAGGCGCGTCCGGTAAGCAGGTGTCGCATGGATTCCATCGCCGGTTGGGGGATAAACCCGTCGATTCTACCCGCAGGCGCGGGCCGGCCCGGCGGCGGTGCGCGGCCGGGTTTGTCCTGGCGCAAGGACGCGCCGGCTCGGCGGGCCGGCCCGCGTCGCGCGGCAATTGTGAAGCTTTGTCGGAATATTGTTGGAGATCTGGCAAAACGGCTCACGTGGTCCATCGCTGCCCGCTACATTCAGGTCCGTGTCAGTAATGGCGAGGTCTCCCTCATGCGCTCCACGGCCAATCATGCGCTGGGCTATCCCTATTTTCCGTACTACCCGGTGGTGCTCGACATCCTGCGCAGCCGCCTGGCGGACCGCGTGCTGGACGCGCCGTGCGCCCGCGGCTGGCTGGGCGACATGGCGCGCCGCGCGACCGGGCGCGAGGTCGAGGTCGATGGCATCGGCCCGGCCACGCCGTCGGCGTCTGCCAGTGGCTACCGTCGCCTGACCGTGCATGACCTGGACACGCCGTTGCCCGCCGCCATGCCGTATGACGCGGTGGTCTGCAGCGAGGCGATCCACGTGGCGGCCAATCCAGACGTGTTGATGCGCGGCTTCCATGACGCGCTGCGCCCGGGCGGCACTCTGGTGCTGACCACGCCCAATGCCGGCCACGTGCGGGCGCGCCTGCAGGCGCTGGTGCGCGGCGTGCCGGCCAATTCCGGGAACGAGACGGAGCGGGGCGACAACGCCGCGTTGTTTCCCTGGGGCTTTGCGCAGTTGCACCGGTTGCTGGCGCATCATGGTTTCCGCGACATCACCTTGCATGCGGTTGCCGAGGGCGGACAGCGGCGCTGGCTCGACCGGCTGCTGGGCTGGCAGGCGCGGCGCTACTGCGAGGCTCGTCGCAAGCGCGCCCAGGACGAGGACAGCCGCCACTTCTGGCGCCAGGCGGGCTCGGACCCGTCGGTCCACGGGCGCTGGCTGGTGGTGTCGGCGCGCCGTGCGGGGGCGGGCTAGCGTGACCGGAGAAAATACCCCCACGCTGCGCCGCCGCGCGGGTCGCTGCCCCCAAGGGGGCATTTTTGCCTTGGGGCGGCCCTGCGACAAAAAAGGCCCGCTGATCAGGCGGGCCGGGGCGGTGCGCGGACGGATCAGGCCGCGCTCATGCCGCTGTGGCGCAGCAGCGCATCGATGCGCGGGGCGCGGCCGCGGAAGGCGGCGAACGACTCGGCCGCGGGACGCGAACCGCCGACGGCCAGCACTTCGCGGCGGAAACGCGCGCCGGTGGCCGGATCGAGCGTGCCCAGGGCGTTGCCGGCCTGCCTGGCCGCGGCTTCCTCGAACGCCTCGTAGGCGTCGGCCGACAGCACCTCGGCCCACTTGTAGCTGTAGTAGCCAGCGCCGTAGCCGCCCGCGAACAGGTGCGAGAAAGCATGCGGCAGGCGATGCCAGGCCGGCGGAAACAGCACCGCGACCTCGGCGCGCACTTCCTGCAGCAGGGCCAGCACTTCGCTGATGCTGGCGCCCTTGGCGCGGTCGTGCATCAGCATGTCGAACAGCGCGAACTCGATCTGGCGCACGGTCTGCATGCCGCTCTGGTAGTTGCGGGCCGCGACCAGGCGGTCGTAGAGCGCGCGCGGCAGCGGCTCGCCGCTGTCGACGTGGGCCGACAGCTTCTGCACCACCGCCCATTCCCAGCAGAAGTTCTCCATGAACTGCGAGGGCAGTTCGATGGCATCCCACTCGACGCTGGCGAAGGCGGCGGCGCCGGGCTCGTCCACTTCCGATAGCAGCGCGTGCAGGGCGTGGCCGGTTTCATGGAACAGGGTGATGACGTCGTCGTGCGTCAGCACGGCGGCGCGGTCGCCGTTGGGGCGCGAGAAATTGCAGGTCAGGTAGGCGATCGGCGTCTGCACGCGGCCGGCGACCACGCGGCGGGTGCGCTCGCTGTCGACCCATGCGCCGCTCTGCTTGCCGGCGCGGGCGTACAGGTCCAGGTAGAGGTAGCCGATCAGGTCGCCCTGGGGGCTTTCGACGCGCACGCCGCGCACATCGGCATGCCACGACGACACCGGCGTTTCGGCCAGGCGCACGTCGAACAGGGTCTCGATGACCTCGAACAGGCCGGCCAGCACGCGCGGCTCGGTGAAGTACTGCTTCACCTCGTCTTCGGAGTAGGCGTAGCGCGACTCGCGCAGGCGCTCGGAGGCATAGGCCACGTCCCACGGCTGCAACTCGGCCAGGCCAAGCTCGGCGGCGGCGTAGGCCTTCAGCTCGGCCAGGTCGCGCTGGGCGTAGGGCTTGGCGCGGGCGGCGAGGTCGCGCAGGAAGGCGGTGACCTCCTTGGCGTCGCGCGCCATGCGCGTCTGCAGGCGCAGCGCGGCGAAGGTGCCCAGGCCCAGCAGGGTGGATTCCTCGGCGCGCAGCGACAACAGTTCCTCGATCAGGGGCGAGTTGTCGAACCGGGCATCGCCCTGTTCGGACGCCACCGTGCCGTAGCCGCGATACAGCGCCTCGCGCAGCGAGCGGTCCTGCGCGTACTGCATGACGGGCAGGTAGCAGGGCATCTTCAGCGTCAGCTTCCAGCCCGGCTTGCCGTCTTCCTCGGCGGCGGCGCGCGCGGCGGCCCGCACGTCGGCGGGAATGCCGGCCAGGCGGGCCTCGTCCTCGATCAGCAGCGACCAGGCGTCGATGGCGTCCAGCACGTTCTCGGAGAATTTCTGCGAGGCCTGCGCTTCGCGGTCGGAAATCGCGGCGTAGCGCTCGCGGTCGGCGCCGCGCAGTTCGACGCCGCTCAGGCGGAAGTCGCGCAGCGCCATCTCGACGATGCGGCGGCGCACCGGCGACCACGAGGCGAAATCGGGCGCGGCGGCCAGGCGCTGGTACTGCTGGTACAGGCCTTCGTGCAGGCCGACCCAGGTCGAGAACTCGGTCACCAGGGGCAGGGCGGCGTTGTAGGCCTCGCGCAGTTCAGGGGTGTTGACCACGGCGTTCAGGTGGCCGGCCACCGACCACGCGCGCCACAGCCGCTCGGACGCGGTGTCCAGCGGCTCGACCACGGCTTCCCAGGTGGGCGCCAGCGCCGGATCGGCGGCGCGGTCCACGGCCTGGCGGGCGATGCCCAGCAGTTCCTCGATGGCGGGCACCACGTGGGCGGGCTTGACCGCCTGGTAGTCGACCAGTTCTGAGACGGGGGCGAGCAAGGGATTCTGGGTCATGGTGTTACCAATAGCGTGAGAGGAGGGCGGGCAGCAAGCGAGCGCGCCGGCAGGCATAAGGATCAGGTTGGGGCGGCAGGCCGAAAAGCAAGGGCCGGCCCTGGGCGCGCCCGGTTCCGCGCGGCGGGTCCAGAGACGACTGTGGGTTTGCCCCCGGCCCCCGGAAGGGCGCGGGACAAACCCACAGGGGTGCCACGGCGGGGCGCGGGACCGGTCTTCAGGCCGCGGCCCGTTCCGCCGCTTCGACGGTGTTGACCAGCAGCATGGCGATGGTCATGGGGCCGACACCGCCCGGCACGGGGGTGATGGCGCCGGCCACCTGGCTGGCGGAGGCGAAGTCGACGTCGCCGCACAGCTTGCCGTCGGCGCCGCGGTTGATGCCCACGTCAATGACGACCGCGCCGGGCTTGATCATCGAGCCGTCGATCATGCCGGGCTTGCCGGTGGCCACCACCAGCACGTCGGCGCGGCGGGTCTGGGCCGCCAGGTCGCGGGTCTTGGAGTTGCAGATCGTGATGGTGGCGCCGGCGGCCAGCAGCAGCATGGCCATGGGCTTGCCGACGATGTTGCTGGCGCCGACGATCACGGCCTCGGCGCCGCGCAGGGCCACGCCTTCCGATTCCAGCATCTTCATCACGCCGTAGGGCGTGCAGGGGCGGAACAGCGGCTGGCCGGTCATCAGCAGGCCGGCGTTGCTGACGTGAAAGCCATCCACGTCCTTCTCGGCGGCGATGGCTTCGATGACCTTGTGCGCGTCCATGTGCTTGGGCAGCGGCAGCTGCACCAGGATGGCGTGGATGGACGGATCGCGGTTCAGCTTGTCGATGCGGGCCAGCAGTTCGGCCTCGGTCATGTCGGCGGGGTACTGTTCCTTGACGGAATGCAGGCCGGCCTTCTCGCACGCCGCGACCTTGTTGCGCACGTACACCTGGGAGGCGGGGTCTTCGCCCACCAGCACCACGGCCAGGCCGGGGCGGGTGCCCTTGGCGGCCAGGGTGGCGACGCGTTGGGCGACTTCTTCGCGAATGCGCTGCGACAGGGCGGCGCCGTCGATGATCCTAGCGGTCATGCGTGTGCCTCGGGTTTGGCCAGGGCCACTTTCATGAGATCGGCAACGGTGGTCACTTCAAGTTTTTCCATGATGTTGGCGCGGTGCGCTTCGACGGTCTTGATGCTGATGCCGAGGTCGTCGGCGATCTGCTTGTTCAAGCGGCCGGCGACGATGCGCTCCAGCACCTGCTGCTCGCGCGCGGTCAGGCGCGCCAGCATGGCTTCGTGGTCTTTCTGGGCCTGGTGCTTGCTCACGCGCTGCGTGGCCTGCTCCAGCATGCGCGCCACGATTTCGCGCAGAT
Organism: Achromobacter ruhlandii; assembly: GCF_002082135.1. Classification (NCBI taxonomy): domain Bacteria; kingdom Pseudomonadati; phylum Pseudomonadota; class Betaproteobacteria; order Burkholderiales; family Alcaligenaceae; genus Achromobacter; species Achromobacter ruhlandii. The sequence goes on along the minus strand of NZ_CP017433.1, from coordinate 3,646,796 downwards.
CGGATTCGTTGAACGGCTTCTCGAGGAAGTCGACGGCGCCCTTCTTCATGGTCGACACGGCCATCGGCACGTCGCCGTGGCCGGTGATGAAGACGATGGGCAGCGGGGCGTTGCGGGCGATCAGCTGTTCCTGCAGTTCCAGGCCGCTCATGCCGGGCATGCGCACGTCGGCGATCAGCACGCCGATCTGGCTGGCGTCGTAGTCTTCCAGGAACGACTCGCCGCTGGCGTAGGCGCGGACGCGGTAGCCGTTGGCTTCAAGCAGCCAGCGCAGCGAATCGCGGACCGCTTCGTCGTCGTCAACAATGAATACCGTGCTCGACAGGTGGGGCGTGTTCATGCGTGCAACTCCTCGGACTGATCATTCTGGGCCTGCGTCTGGGACGCAGCGCAGGGCAGGGTAAAGCGGAAAATAGTACCGCCGGCGGGGTTCGGGTCCGCCCACAGGCGGCCGTGGTGCGATTCGATAATGGTACGGCAGATATTCAGTCCCATGCCCAGGCCCTGGGTCTTGGTGCTGAAGAAGGGCTCGAACAGGCGCTCCGGCTCGGCCAGGCCATGGCCGCGGTCGACCACCGCGACCTCGATGTGCTGTTCGTGCAGGATCACGGCCACCTTGAGCTCGTCGGACTCGCTCTTTTCCATGGCTTCCAGGCCGTTCTTGAGCAGGTTCAGCAGCACCTGTTCGATCAGGATCGGGTCGGCCAGCACGTCCGGCGCGTTCGACGGCACGAAGCTGTCGATGCGGATGCGGCGCTTGCGGGCGTCGATCTCGGCGAAACCGATGGCGTTGTCGACGATGCGACCGATCGCCACGCGCTGGCGGCGCGGTTCGCTGCGCTTCACGAATTCGCGGATGCGGCTGATGATCTTGCCGGCGCGCTCGGCCTGCGAGGCGGCCTTCTCCAGCGCCGGCAGCAGCATGTTGGGGCTGGTGTGGCCGGCCTTGACCAGGGCCACCGCGCCCATGCTGTAGTTGGCGATGGCGGTCAGCGGCTGGTTCAGTTCGTGCGCCAGCGACGAGGCCATCTCGCCCATGGTGGTCAGGCGGCTGGTGAGCTGGATCTTTTCCTGCTGCACGCGCGAGGCCTCTTCGTGGGTGCGGCGCTCGGTGATGTCGCGCGCCACCTGCATGCGCACGCGGCGGCCGTCGGTCCAGGCCAGCATGCGGTGGTGCACTTCGAACCAGCGCTGCACCGAGGGCGCGAAGACTTCCACGGATTCATCCGTGAAGCGGCCGCGGCGGCCGGCCAGCAGCTCGTCGTGGCCGCCGGTCTGGGCGCCGAACACGCGGCGGTAGGTGCGGTTGGCGAACAGCAGCTCCAGGCCGTCGTGGGTGTCGGCGGTGACCGAGATGGCGTCGTCCAGGCCTTCCAGCACCGTCATGAAGCGCTCGTGCGCGGCGGTCAGGGCCTCGCGGATGCGCTTGGGCTCGGTGATGTCGGTCATCGACGTCATCCAGCCGATCTGGTTGCCGTTGGGGTCGAGCAGCGGCGACACGTACATGCGCGCCGTGAAGCGCGAGCCGTCGCGGCGCTGGGCCTCGACTTCCAGGCCGCTGCTGGGCGTCTTGCCGGACATCAGCACGTCCAGGGTGTGCTGGTGCTGTTCATGGCGGCCCGGCACCCAGTAGGGGAAGGGCGGGCTGCGGCCGATCAGGTCGGCCTCGTTCCAGCCGATCATGCGGCAGAAGGCCGGATTGACGTAGGCGATGCGGCCCTCCATATCCAGCACGCGCATGCCGGTGGACATGGAGTTCTCCATGGCGCGGCGGAAACCGGTCTCGGCGATCAGGGCGGCCTCGGCGGCGGAACGGAAGCGCGTATAGCGCCACAGCATCAGCAGGCTGATGACGATCACGCACGACAGCGCCAGCACCACCCAGATCAGGCGCTGCTGCCGCATTTCCTGGTCGATGGTCACGAACATGACGCTGTCGTCATGGATGCGCTGCAGCCAGAAGAACACCCCCATCACACAGATATAGAGGATCAGCACCATCGCGGGCGTGACCCAGTACACCCCGCGGCGGCGCGTGCGGGCGTGGTCGTGGAACGGCGTGGGTATATTGGACTTGGGCGCGCTGGACATGTAGTTTGGGCCGGATAGGCCGGGCATTTTTCGTCGCCGGGCCGCCTCAAGATGAAAACGCCCCGGCTGGGGCAGCAAGCCGAAGGCGCGGCGTGGGGGGCATTTTAGTGCGTGTCGGCGGGGAATTGCCGGGAATCAAGCCCGTCAGAAGGGAGATGGGCTAAAAAAGTGCCTTCTATTCTTTTCAGCTCCCATTCATATTTTCACATTATGAAATGCCGTACCGCAACATGAAATTTTCCTTGCGACCGGTTAATCTTCTTTCTTAGAATGCCGGCTGATAGGGAAACCGCTCCCGAGTAGCTGGTCTCTAGCACAACACCCCGACCCATGCATGGCATGGTAGCCCGGATGATCCCGGCTACCATGGCATGTCCGCGAGTAGATAAATAAGCGGGTGCGGTCACGAACGAACCCCAACAGGAGACACACGATGTCCTCTTTCGCCCAGGCTGGCGCCGTGCAGGCTGCCAACGACGAAGACACCCTAGAAACCCAGGAGTGGCTCGAAGCCCTGGCGGCAGTCCTTGATCGCGAAGGACCGCAGCGCGCGCACTACCTGCTGGAACGCCTGATCGACGAAGCCCGTCGTTCCGGCGCCCACATCCCGTTCTCGCCCAACACCGCTTACGTCAACACGATCCCGCCCGGCCTGGAGCCGGCGCATCCGGGCAACCTGGAACTGGAATCGCGCATCCGCTCGTACGTGCGCTGGAACGCCATGGCCATGGTGGTCAAGGCCAACAAGCACAACCCGCCGGACGGCGGCGACCTGGGCGGCCACATCGCCTCCTTCGCCTCGCTGGCCACCATGATCGGCTGCGGCCAGAACCACTTCTGGCACGCCGAGAACGAAAACCACGGCGGCGACCTGGTCTACTTCCAGGGCCACACCTCGCCCGGCATGTACGGCCGCGCCTACCTCGAAGGCCGCCTGACCGAAGACCAGCTGAACCACTTCCGCCAGGAAGTGGACGGCAAGGGCCTGTCCTCGTACCCGCATCCGAAGCTGATGCCGGACTTCTGGCAGTTCCCCACGGTGTCGATGGGCCTGGGCCCGCTGATGGCCATCTACCAGGCCCGCTTCCTCAAGTACCTGCACGCCCGCGGCATCGCCGACACGAGCAAGCGCAAGGTCTGGGTATTCTGCGGCGACGGCGAAATGGACGAACCCGAGTCGCTCGGCGCCATCGCCCTGGCGGCCCGTGAAAAGCTCGACAACCTGATCTTCGTCATCAACTGCAACCTGCAGCGCCTGGACGGTCCGGTGCGCGGCAACGGCAAGATCATCCAGGAACTGGAAGGCGACTTCCGCGGTTCGGGCTGGAACGTGATCAAGCTGATCTGGGGCGGCTATTGGGATCCGCTGCTGGCGCACGACAAGGAAGGCATCCTGCGCAAGATCATGGAAGAAACCGTCGACGGTGAGTACCAGGCGTACAAGGCCAACGACGGCAAGTTCGTGCGCGAGCATTTCTTCGGCAAGCACCCCAAGCTGCTGGAAGCCGTGTCGCGCATGAGCGACGAAGACATCTGGCGCCTGAACCGTGGCGGCCACGATCCGCACAAGGTCTACGCCGCGTTCGACGCCGCCTCCAAGCATGAAGGCCAGCCGACCGTCATCCTGGCCAAGACCATCAAGGGTTACGGCATGGGCCACGTGGGCCAGGCCAAGAACCCGACCCACCAGCAGAAGAAGCTGGAACTGGACTCGATCCGCGAATTCCGCGACCGCTTCGGCATCCCGATCCCGGACGACAAGCTGGCCGACCTGCCGTACTTCAAGCCGGCGGAAGACTCGCCCGAAATGAAGTACCTGCACGAGCGCCGCGCCGCGCTGGGCGGCTACCTGCCGCGCCGCCGCGCCAAGGCCGACGAGCAGCTCAAGGCCCCGGGCCTGGACGCCTTCAAGGCCGTGCTGGAACCCACCGCCGAAGGCCGTGAGATCTCCACCACGCAAGCCTTCGTGCGCATCCTGAACCAGGTGCTGCGCGACAAGGAACTGGGTCCGCGCGTCGTGCCGATCCTGGCCGACGAATCGCGCACCTTCGGCATGGAAGGCCTGTTCCGCCAGATCGGCATCTACGCGCCGGAAGGCCAGAAGTACGTCCCGGTCGACAAGGACCAGGTCATGTACTACAAGGAAGCGGCCGACGGCCAGCTCCTGCAGGAAGGCATCAACGAAGCGGGCGCGATGAGCTCGTGGATCGCGGCGGCCACGTCGTACTCCTCGAACAACCGCATCATGATCCCGTTCTTCATCTACTACTCGATGTTCGGGTTCCAGCGCATCGGCGACCTGGCCTGGGCCGCCGGCGACATGCAGGCGCGCGGCTTCCTCTTGGGCGGCACCGCCGGGCGCACCACGCTCAACGGCGAAGGCCTGCAGCACGAAGACGGCCACAGCCACATCCTGGCCTCGACCATCCCCAACTGCGTCTCGTACGACCCGACCTTCGGCCACGAACTGGCCGTGATCATCCAGCATGGCCTCAAGCGCATGGTGGAAGACCAGGAAAACGTCTACTACTACCTGACGGTGATGAACGAAAACTACCCGCAGCCTGGCCTGACCGCCGGCGACGAGGAAGGCATCATCAAGGGCATGTACAAGCTCAAGTCGCACGGCAAGGGCAAGAACCGCGTGCAACTGATGGGCTCGGGCACGATCCTGCGCGAAGTCATGGCCGCCCAGGAACTGCTGGAAGCCGACTGGGGCGTGGCCTCGGACCTGTGGAGCGTCACCAGCTTCACCGAACTGCGCCGCAACGGCCTGGACGCCGAGCGCCACAACATGCTGCACCCCGACGAGAAGAAGCCGCAGGTGGCCTACGTCACGGAACAGCTGGCCAAGACGGAAGGCCCGATCATCGCGTCGACCGACTACATGAAGCTGTTTGCGGACCAGATCCGTCCGTTCGTGCCCAAGGGCCGCGAATACAAGGTGCTGGGCACCGACGGTTTCGGCCGTTCGGATTTCCGCGCCAAGCTGCGTGAGCACTTCGAAGTGGACCGCCACTTCGTCGTGGTCGCCGCGCTGCGCGCGCTGGCCGACGAAGGCAAGGTGCCGGTTGCCAAGGTGGCCGAAGCCATCAAGAAGTACGGCATCAACCCGAACAAAGCCAACCCGCAATACGCCTGAGGGTAAAGAGACATGAGCAACGTCGTGCAAATCAAGGTTCCCGACATCGGCGACTTCAAGGAAGTGGAAGTCATTGAAGTGCTGGTGGCGGTGGGCGACACGATCAAGGCCGAGCAGAGCCTGATTACCGTCGAGTCCGACAAGGCCTCGATGGAAATTCCCGCCTCCACCGGGGGCGTGGTCAAGTCCATCAGCGTCAAGGTCGGCGACAAGGTCGCTGAAGGCTCGGTGGTGCTGGAGGTCGAAGCGGCCGATGCCGCCGCCCCGGCCGCCAAGGAAGCGCCCAAGGCCGAAGCCCCCAAGCAGGCCGCCGCCGCCGCCGCCGCGCCCGCCGCCAAGGCCGAGGCTGCCGCGCCGGCCGCCAGCAGCGGTCCGGTCGAGATCGAAGTGCCGGACATCGGCGACTTCAAGGAAGTGGAAGTCATCGAAGTCATGGTCGCCGTCGGCGACACCATCAAGGCCGAGCAGAGCCTGATCACCGTCGAGTCCGACAAGGCCTCGATGGAGATCCCGGCCTCGCAGGGCGGGGTGGTCAAGGAAGTGAAGGTCAAGGTCGGCGACAAGGTCGCCAAGGGCTCGGTCGTGGTCGTGGTGGAGGGCAGCGCGCCCGCCGCCGCCGCGCCGGCCGCCAAGGCCGAGGCTGCGCCGGCCAAGTCGGAAGCCCCGGCCGCCAAGGCGGAAGCGCCCGCCGCCCCGGCCACGCCCGCCGCCGGCTCGCGTCCGGCTCCCGCCGCCGCGCTGGAAGACGCCAACCTCAAGCCCGGCCAGCTGCCGCACGCCTCGCCGTCGGTGCGCAAGTTCGCCCGCGAACTGGGCGTGAACCTGAGCAAGGTCAAGGGCACCGGTCCCAAGGACCGCATCACCGCCGACGACGTGCGCGGTTTCGTCAAGCAGGCGCTGGCCGCCGGCCCGGTGGCCGCCGCCGGTGGCTCGGCCGATGGCGCCGCGCTGGGCCTGCTGCCGTGGCCCAAGGTCGACTTCACCAAGTTCGGCCCGGTCGAAGCCAAGCCGCTGTCGCGCATCAAGAAGATCTCCGGCGCGAACCTGCACCGCAACTGGGTCATGATCCCGCACGTCACCAACAACGACGAAGCGGACATCACCGACCTGGAAGCGCTGCGCGTCACGCTGAACAAGGAAAACGAGAAGTCGGGCATCAAGGTCACGATGCTGGCCTTCCTGATCAAGGCCGTGGTCGCGGCCCTGAAGAAGTTCCCCGAGTTCAACGCCTCGCTGGATGGCGACAACCTGGTGCTCAAGCAGTACTACCACATCGGCTTCGCCGCCGACACGCCCAACGGGCTGGTGGTGCCGGTGATCCGCGATGCCGACAAGAAGGGCATCCTGCAGATCGCCCAGGAAATGACCGACCTGTCCAAGAAGGCGCGCGAAGGCAAGATCTCGCCGGCCGACATGCAGGGCGGCTGCTTCTCGATCTCGTCGCTGGGCGGCATCGGCGGCACCTCGTTCACGCCCATCATCAATGCGCCCGAAGTGGCCATCCTGGGCGTGTCGCGTTCGTCGCACAAGCCGGTCTGGGACGGCAAGCAGTTCGTGCCGCGCCTGATCGTGCCGCTGTCGCTGTCCTATGACCACCGCGTCATCGACGGCGCCGCCGCTGCCCGCTTCAACGCCTATCTGGGCGCCTTGCTGGCCGACTTCCGCCGCATCGCGCTGTAAACGGGGAGCCCTATGAGCAATACCGTTCAAATCAAAGTGCCGGACATCGGTGACTTCAAGGAAGTCGAAGTCATCGAAGTGCTGGTCGCCGTGGGCGATACGATCAAGGCCGAACAGAGCCTGATCACGGTCGAGTCCGACAAGGCCTCGATGGAAATCCCCGCCTCCACGGGCGGCGTGGTCAAGTCCATCAGCGTCAAGGTCGGCGACAAGGTCGCCGAAGGCTCGGTGGTGCTGGAAGTCGAGGCGGCCGAGGCCGCCCCGGCCGCCAAGCAAGCGCCCAAGGCCGACGCGCCGCAGGCCGAGGCCCCCAAGGCCGAAGCCAAGCCGGCCGCCGCGGCCCCCGCCGCCGCGACCTTCAAGGGCTCGGCCGACGCCGAGTACGACATGCTGGTGTTGGGCGCGGGCCCCGGCGGCTATTCGGCCGCCTTCCGCGCCGCCGACCTCGGCCTGTCCGTGGTGCTGGTCGAACGCTACGCCACGCTGGGCGGCGTCTGCCTGAACGTGGGCTGCATCCCGTCCAAGGCGCTGCTGCACAACGCCGCCATCATCGACGAGGCGCGCGAGCTGGCCGCCCACGGCATCAGCTTCGGCGAACCCAAGATCGACCTGGACAAGCTGCGCGGCTACAAGGACAGCGTGGTCGCCAAGCTGACCGGCGGCCTGGCCGGCATGGCCAAGGCGCGCAAGGTGACCGTGGTGACGGGCGTGGGTGAGTTCGCCGATGCCAACCACCTGGCGGTCAAGGGCGCCGACGGCAAGTCGCAGACCCTGCGCTTCAAGCAGGCCATCATCGCCGCCGGCAGCCAGTCGGTGAAGCTGCCGTTCCTGCCGCAGGACGAGCGCATCGTCGATTCCACCGGCGCCTTGCTGCTGCGTGAAATCCCCAAGAAGATGCTGATCATCGGCGGCGGCATCATCGGCCTGGAAATGGGCACGGTGTACTCCACGCTGGGCGCGCGCCTGGACGTGGTGGAAATGCTGGACGGCCTGATGCAGGGCGCCGACCGCGACCTGGTCAAGGTCTGGCAGAAGAAGAACGCCGGCCGCTTCGACAACATCATGCTCAAGACCAAGACGGTCGGCGCGGAAGCCAGGAAAGACGGCATCTACGTCACCTTCGAGGGCGAGGGCGCGCCGAAGGAACCGCAGCGCTACGACCTGGTGCTCCAGGCCGTGGGCCGCAGCCCCAACGGCAAGAAGATCGGCGCCGACAAGGCGGGCGTGGCCGTGACCGACCGCGGTTTCATCGAGGTCGATCGCCAGATGCGCACCAACGTGCCGCACATCTTCGCCATCGGCGATATCGTCGGCCAGCCGATGCTGGCGCACAAGGCGGTGCATGAAGGCCACGTGGCGGCCGAAGCCGCCGCCGGCCAGAAGTCGTTCTTCGACGCCCGCGTGATTCCGTCGGTGGCCTACACCGATCCGGAAGTGGCGTGGGTCGGCCTGACCGAAGACGAAGCCAAGAAGCAGGGCATCAAGGTCGAGAAGGGCGTGTTCCCGTGGGCCGCTTCCGGCCGCGCCATCGCCAACGGCCGCGACGAAGGCTTCACCAAGTTGCTGTTCGACGCCGAGACGCACCGCATCCTGGGCGGCGGCATCGTCGGCACCCATGCCGGCGACCTGATCAGCGAAGTGGCGCTGGCCGTGGAAATGGGCGCGGACGTCATCGACATCGCCAAGACCATCCACCCGCACCCGACGCTGGGTGAATCGGTGGGCATGGCGGCCGAAGTGGCCGAAGGCGTGTGCACCGACCTGCCGCCGATGAAGAAGAAGTAAACCCTGGCTGGCCGGATCTTGCACCCGGACGCAGGCACCGCAGCCCGAAGCGCCTCCCGGCCTTCGGGCTGTTTTCATTGCGGCTCGCGCGGATCGGCAGCCATCCGATCCTGCCGGTCCGCCCCGGATGTCTGCGGCGCCGGCGCCGCACAGGTTCTGCATTGGGACGTTTTTCTGGATAATCAATCCGGCCATGCCCGGCTGATCCCGGCCCCGCCGCTGCCTAGAATCGAATCTCCATCGACACACATGCGGGAGATTTTCCATGGCAGACCATTCCATCAAGGGCAAAGTCGTCCTGATCGCCGGCGGGGCCAAGAACCTGGGCGGCCTGATCGCGCGTGACCTGGCGCAACAGGGCGCCAAGGCCGTCGCCATCCACTACAACAGCGCCGCGTCCAAGGCCGATGCAGACGCCACCGTGGCCGCGATCCAGGCCGCCGGCGCCCGGGGCGTGGCATTCCAGGCCGACCTGACCACGGCCGGCGCCATCGAGAAACTGTTCGCCGACGCGGTCGCGGCGGTGGGCCGGCCCGACATCGCCATCAACACCGTTGGCAAGGTGCTAAAAAAGCCGCTGACCGAAATCAGCGAAGCCGAATACGACGAGATGAGCGCGGTCAACGCCAAGTCGGCGTTCTTCTTCCTGAAAGAGGCCGGCCGCCACGTCAACGACAATGGCAAGGTCTGCACCCTGGTGACCTCGCTGCTTGGTGCATTCACGCCGTTCTACGCCGCCTATGCCGGCTCCAAGGCGCCGGTCGAGCACTACACGCGCGCGGCCGCCAAGGAGTTCGGCGCGCGCGGCATCTCGGTGACGGCCGTCGGCCCCGGCCCGATGGACACGCCGTTCTTCTATCCGGCCGAAGGCGCCGACGCCGTGGCGTACCACAAGACCGCCGCCGCGCTGTCGCCATTCTCCAAGACCGGCCTGACCGACATCGAGGACGTGGTGCCGTTCATCCGCCACCTGGTCAGCGACGGCTGGTGGATCACCGGCCAGACCATCCTGATCAACGGCGGCTACACCACCAAGTAACCGGCCAGGCCGCCCGGGGGGGGCGCCTGGCCCCCGCGATTCGAGGTCGCGTGGGTCTGGCCCGGCCTGCCTGGCGGGGGCGCCATTTCCCGTGCCTGCGATGTCCCGCGAACCGGCTATGCTGTCACGGGCGGCGTCGTGCCGCTGGCGCTGGGGGACTCCCGGGGGAGCATGGACAGATTCGAACAGTACCGCGTCTTCGCGCAGGTGGCGGAGATGGGCAGCTTCATCAAGGCGGCCAACGCGCTGGAGCTGCCGCGCGCCTCGGTCTCGGCCGCCGTGCAGCAGCTCGAGGCCCAGTTGGGCGCGCGGCTGCTGCACCGGACCACACGCCAGGTGCGCCTGACCGCCGACGGCGCCCAATTGCTGGAACGGGTCCGGCCGTTGCTGGCCGAGGTCGAGGACATTGACCACCTGTTCCAGCAGAGCCAGCGCCAGGTTTCCGGGCGGCTCAACGTCGACGTGCCCAGCCGCATTGCGCGCCGCCTGGTGGCGCCTGCGTTGCCCGGCCTTTTGCGGCGTCATCCCCGGCTGCAACTGGCATTGGGGTCCAGCGACCGCGCCATCGACCTGATCCAGGAAGGCGTCGATTGCGCGGTGCGCATCGGCGCGCTGCATGACAGCAGCCTGGTGTCACGGCCGCTGGGCAACATCGCCCTGGTCAACTGCGCCAGCCCCGCCTACCTGCGTGAGCAGGGCGAGCCGCGGGCGCCGGACGCGCTGCTGACAGATCACTGGATGGTGGGATACGCTTCACCGACCACCGGCCGCGAATTGCCCTGGGAGGTGGCGGCCGGCGACGGCGACCGCCAGGCCATCACGGTGCCCAGCCGGGTGGTGGTCAACAATGCCGAAAGCTATATCGCCTGCTGCCTGGCGGGCCTGGGATTGATCCAGATTCCGCGCTTCGACGTGCAGCACCTGCTGGACGCCGGCGAACTGGTGGAAGTCATGCCAGCGCACCGCGCCGCTTCCATGCCGGTGGCGCTGCTGTATCCGCACCGGCGGCAACGCTCACGCCGGCTGGCGGTTTTTCTGGAGTGGTTCGAGGAACTGATGCGCAGGCACCTGGAGGCCTGACGGCGCGAGCCCGGGCGGGCAGGGAGGCGTGAAGAGGGAGGGGCGAAGAAGGGGCCGAAGAAGCGGGCCGAAGAAGGGGCCGAAGAAGCGGGCCGAAGAAGGGCTGGGCGCGGCAATCGTTGCCGCGCGCGTCGGCGCGGTTTACGCCTGCGTATTGATGCGGGTGCCGATCTTGCCGTCGATGGCGACCACCGGCAGTGACTGCATCAGCGTGGCGACGGTGTCGGCCTGGGCGTTGATGGCCTTCTTGGTGACGCGCGCCTGGACTTCCTGCATCAGTTGCGCGTCGCGCATGGCCAGGCCGGTATTCACGGTGTTGCTGACGGAAAGATCCATGGCGGGAAGTCCTGTGAGGCTTGCCGGACGGTGTCCGGAACGAACGGATTATGCGTGATTATCGCGTACTTCACCGCATCGCGGTGGAATTCTCGGACGAAAATTGCGCGGCGTCAGGGTTGGGCCGGGCATTCCTTGACGGCGCCCCAGCCCTGGTTCTGGCCGCAGTATTGCTTGCGGGCGGCCCAGGCGCAGTCGGGCCGCTCGAAAAAGCCCAGCGTGGCGCAGCGCGCCAGTTCGGCTTTCAGGTTGTCGACCCATGCGTGTGGATTTTCGGCGGGGATCTCGGTGATGCGCAACGTGGGTTTGGGCAAGGCCGGGGCGGTCGCATGCGGCGTCGCGGCTTCGCGAGCCGAGGCGGAGGGCGTTGTCGCCGCCGGGCTGGGGGCGTCCGTGCGCCCCGGCGCCGGCGTGTCGTCCCGCGGTGTCGCGGCGTCCTGCGGTGTCGAGGCGGGCCCGGACGCATGTTCTTGCACGGTCGGCGTGGGGGCGGGGGGCGGCGGCGCGGCGTCGGGCCGCGCGGTAGCGCCGGGTTGCCGCAGGGGAGCCGGACCCGCGTCGAGCGGCGCCAACGGCACGCGCATCGGGCCGGCGGCGGATGCGCCCGACCGTCCCGCGTTGGGCGTACTGCATGACACCACCAGCAGCACCAGGGCGCCATAGATTGCCAGGGTATAGAGCACGGTCAAGGTGGCGTAGCCCACCCGCTTGCCGGTGATCGGCGCGGCGTGTTCGCGCCCCAGCAGGCTGCGCCAGCCGACCAGCGCGGCGCCAGGCGCGCTGATCAGCCACCAGCCCAGCCGCTTGAGCGGGCCGGGAGGGCGCGGAATCGACGCCTGGACCTGCGCGGCCAGCAGTTCGCGCAAGGCGCGGTTCTCTTCGCGCAGGCGCTGGGTGTGGGGATCCACCGGCGCCTGGTCATCTTGATCCGTGGTGCCGTCATGCCGCGTAGCGAGTGGATCGGGAGGCGTGGTGGTCATATTACGAAAAATATAGATACAAAAGCGTGCGAGGGCAATTATGAAGGGGCGTGGCGCGTCTCAAAAAAGCGAGAAGGTGGCAAAAAGCCTCCTTCCACGATCGCTTGGAAGCCCGGGCCATTCGTGGGGCGGGCGCGCAGGGGCGATCCATCGCGCGGGCAACCGCGGCAAATGTGGCCGGCACGGAAGATGTGTGGGGATGAGGCGCCAAGAGTGTCCATGTCGCGGCGTAATGGCGCGCTGCCGTCGGCCTCGGGGTGGACTTGGGGGGCACGAATGCAAACAAGCCGGCTTGCGCCGGCTTGTTTTACGACCGGGTGTCAGGCACCCGGTGCGGGAGGCGAGTGGGGCAGGCCTTGCGGCACGCCCCGCCCAACCGTCAGGCGTTGCGGCGGATTAACGCAGCAGCGACAGAACGGTTTGCGGCACTTGGTTGGCTTGCGCCAGAACCGAGGTGCCAGCCTGTTGCAGGATCTGAGCCTTCGACATGTTCGACACTTCCGTGGCGTAGTCCGCGTCTTGAATACGCGAGCGGGCCGACGACAGGTTGTTCACGACGTTGTTCAGGTTGGCGATGGTCGATTCCAGGCGGTTCTGCACAGCGCCCAGTTCGCCCGTCAGCTTGTCCAGCTTGGTGAAGGCGGCGTCCAGCGTCTTCAGCGGGTCGGACGTCTTGCCGCCCTTGCTGGTCGTTTCCGTGGTCAGCTTGCCCGACGAGTTGACGTAGGCGGTAGCGCCGACCTTCGGAGCGTAGTCGCCCGTGCCCGTGCCGCCCTTCACCGTGGCCTTGCCCGTGTTGGGGTCGACGGTGTAGGTCGTGTCGTAGTTCTGGGTACGGGTGAAGTTGCCCGAACCGTCAACCCACGTGTCGGTCGAGGTGCCGGTCGTGAACGTCAGGGTGGCGGCGGTGATGCCTTGGCCCAGGTTGATCGTGCTGCCAGCAGCGCCGGCCTTGAACGTGGCCAGCAGGGCATCCTTGGCGACCGTATCGGTGTACGTCACGACGCCGGCGGTGCCGCTGCTGTTGAAGGTCTTGCCGCCGATCGAGACGCTGGCGCCGCCAACGGCTGCCTTGCTGGTGGTGGTCAGGACGTCGTCCAGCGTGGCTTGCGCGCCGCCGCCGGGGTTGTTGGTCGACAGTTCGCCGGTCGCGGCCAGGTAGGCGGCCTTGCCACCGATGGTCAGCTTGCCGGTCGCATCAACTTCGAACGAGGACGAAGCCGAGGCGTTGTTGGTGTAGGTGCCGGTAACGGTGCCGGTGGCCGGGGTCAGCGACGTGGCCAGCTTGGTCAGGGCGGCGGCGTCGGCGGTCTTGTTCTGGAACGTGAAGTTGCCGTTGGCGGCATCGTACGTGTAGGTGGTGCCACCGACAGCGACGGTGTTGCCGTTTTCCAGCTTGCCGAAAGCTTGCTCGGCGGTCGCGGCGGCGTGGTTCGTGGTCACGGTCCAGTCGTTGCCAGCGGCGGTACCGCCAGCGGCTTGCAGGTCGGACACGGTGGCGGTGCGGTTTTGCGTCACGCCGGTGCCGTTCACGTTGAAGCCGTCCAGGCCCAGCGTCTTGACGCTGATTTCGGTCAGGTTCAGAGTGATGGTTTCGCCGTCGTTGGCGCCGACTTGCAGCGTCAGCGGCTTGGCATTGCCCGACAGGACCTTCACGCCGTTGAAGTCGGTTTGCTGCGAGATGCGATCGATGTCCGACAGACGCTGGTTGATTTCGTCTTGCATCGAGTTGAGCTGCTCTTGCGAGTAGCTGCCGTTGGCGGCTTGCACCGACAGTTCGCGAACGCGCTGCAGGTGGGTGTTGATTTCGGAGGCGGCGCCTTCCGTCGTCTGGGCCAGCGAGATGCCGTCGTTGGCGTTGCGGGCGGCTTGGGTCAGACCCTTGACGTTCGCGGTGAAGCGGTTGGCAATGGCCATACCGGCGGCGTCATCCTTCGCGCTGTTGATGCGCAGGCCGGACGACAGACGCTCGATGGCGGTACCCAGGGCGGATTGCGACTTGTTCAGGTTGTTCTGAGCAACCAGCGACAAGTAGTTGGTGTTGATAACTGCAGCCATGTTTAGGCTCCCAAGAGAGAAAGGCTTCTTCAAACCGGGCAGCTAAGCCGCCCAACTGTAACGTGAAGAACTGACTTTGTTGATTTCAGTTTCGTCCGTTGCCAGGATTACGGCAGTGCCAAATCAATCTTTAGGACTAAATCACGAAAATCGCATTTTTTTCCATTTCCCCTGAGCCTGCGGGAGTGCAGGGGAAATGGAAGCGCCCATTGCTACATAAGCAAGCCGCCAGAACGCATGGCGTCCAGGATGCGTACCAGCAACTCCTGGGCGACCGGATCGACGTTGCGGGCACCCTTGAGCGCGAGCCCGTCCGGATGAGGGATGCGCCCGGATGTCAGCGCATCACGCAGTTGCGTGCGCACTTCAGCCTGGGTCAGCGAGCCGTCCAGGAGGGTGGCGACGTGGCGGGTGGCGGGCTCTGTGCTCAGGTTTACCCACTGGTGCCACAGGTTGTAGTGGCCGACCTGCAGCGTCTTTTCGCTGGCGGCAATGATCAGTTCGCGGGCGCCTGGAATCAGGCGGGGCCGGGCTGAGTCGTTGCCGTAGCCGAGCGGTTCGCGGCGGTATCGCAGCGCCCCGCAATTCATCAATGTAATCAAATGCAATAGCGTTGCGTGTTCCGCGGCCGTACCGCTCTGAGCCGACTTGGTGCCTACGATCGTCTGGGCCTGCTCGAACGAAATCGCGTTGGGCCATTGCTCCTGCAGGGTCTCGATCAGTGCGATCAGCGAGGGATCCTGCGTCGCCAGCCCGGTGTTGGCGGGCGTGCGGAAATGCCGGTGACCCGGATTGGCCCGGTCCCGCTCCGCTTCCGATTGCAGCTGGACGGAAACGAACATCGATGAGAAGTGGCTGGCCTCGGGCTTCTCCCGGATCTGGTCGGCGCGTTCGGCATGCACGAGGATGCTCTGACGGAATTGGCGGCCGACCGCAAAATCCAGGTATTGCTCGCGCATGACGCGGTCGGCGTCCGCGGACATGGTGGCGAGCGCGGCCGCGGTGGCCTGGCCGTAATTCGAGGGGAAGGAGCCTTCGGGCTGAGCGTCGCTGACATAGGCCAGGCCCGCTTGCTGGATGCTGGCGATGAACTCCAGGAAGTAGCAGGGCGAGTTGATCATTTCCAGGTATTCGTGGAAAAGATAGTGGTCCGGCTGCTGGCTCAAGGTGTGTGCCGCCTTGCTGATTGCCTCGCGCATCAGATTATTGGGCGACAGGCCATGCTGGAGCAGGCCAAGCATTTCCTTCGCCTTTTTCAGTTTTTCGGCTGGCGTGGTGGCCGAGAAACTATTCAGCTGCATCGCGTCGCGCAAGATGTCCGATGTTTTCCACCCGGGGTAGACGTTGTAGCTGATGAACGCGAGGCCCTGGGGCGCCAGATTGTCGCGGCAGACCCGCAGAATCGCTTCGCGGACCACGGGAGGAACCCAGCTGAACACGCCGTGGCAGATGATGTAGTCGAACTTGCCCAGGCTATCGTCGATGTCGGTAATGCTGAGGGCACGCAGGTCCAGGTTGCGCAGTCCGAGCCGTTGTGCGATCTCGCGCCCGGCATTGATCTGTTCCGGGGACAAGTCGATGCCGATCACTTGTGCATCCGGGTTTGCCACCGCGAACGGGATAAGGTTGCCGCCCGCGGCGCAACCCAGCTCCAGGACCCGCGCGGTCGCCAGCGGGGCGGAGTCCAATCCGTATAAGTGAGCAACCGCCCGGAGATGCCCAGGGGCGGTTTGCGCCAGTGCGTTCGAAGTGTAGGGCGTTTCGTCGTAGGCGTCGGAAATCGCCTGGTTCAGCAGATCGGGTTCGGTCATCTTGGGGTCCGTGTCGAGGCAGCCATGGCAACGGCGGCCTGGTCGCGCGCAAAGGCAAATAGTGCAGGCGACAGCCTATCAGCCGGCAGGGGATCCGGAAGGCTCGAAAAGGGGCGGAAAGAGCCCGGGTTTCGCCGGGCCGGAAGATCCATCTGGAAATCGTTCCGACATTGATGCGAAACGGGGTGGGCGTCCGGCTCGCCTCAGATAATCTGCGCGATCTGCCCCTCCTGGGGCAATTGCTGCCAGGCCTGCTCGCGCAGCTTGGCGCGGATGCGGGCGGTGGCCTGCGAGCGCAACTGGCAGACGCGGGCCTCGGTCACGTTCATGATCGCGCCGATTTCCTTCAGGTTCAGGCCCTGTTCGTAGCACAGCGAAAGCAGCAGCTTTTCGCGGTCGGGCAGGGAGTCGATGGCGTGGATCAGGGCCTGGCGGAAATCGCCGGCCAGCAGCGAATCCAGCGGATTGCCGCCGGCGGTGCCGTGATTCAGCGTGGCGGCCCAGTCAGACTGGCCCGAGGCGGTGTCGGGCTCGGTGGCGAAATCTTCGTAATGGACGATCTGCACGCCTTGGGCGTCGTGCAGAAGCGTCTGATATTCGTTCAGCGGCATTTCCATCTGCTGCGCGATCTCGGCTTCGCTCGGCGCGCGCATCAGGCGTTGCTCCAGCTGCTGGATGGCCTGTTCGATCTTGCGGGCCTTGGCGCGCACGCTGCGCGGCAGCCAATCCTGGCCGCGCAACTCGTCCAGCATGGCGCCGCGGATGCGGGTGGTGGCGTAGGTCTCGAACTGGGCGTCGGCGGTTTCCTGGTAGCGCCGCACGGCGTCCAGCAGTCCGATCATGCCGGCCTGGATCAGGTCGTCGAGCTCGACGCTGGCCGGCAGCCGGGCGAGCAATTGCAGGGCCAGCTTCCGCACTAGCGGGGCATATTCGACCAAGCTGTCATCTGCGTGGGGCATTGCGGAAATGTCGGGCGGTGTCCATCGTGACGCATTGTCGGTTGTTGTCAATTTGCGACATTGTCGACAAACGCGCGGCTACGCTAAAGCTAGCAAGATTCTGTGATCGGCAAGGTGCCATTGTCGGCAAAAGACGGCATTTCATTCGCTAAAGCACGCAACGTTTTGAATGCTTATTTGCCAAATTGACGTACATTTGTCAGCGCTTTCTATGTCAAGGTGTATCTAAAGTCTCAAGTTGCGCAATATCAACAAAGATTTGTCATATAAGTCATAGAAAATGACATGACCTGTGGTAAATTTTACTTAAATTGCGAACAAATGATACATTTCGCATTAAAACAGGATGCAGCGGGCAGGCGCAACATATGTTGCGAAATGCTTTGGTTATCAAGCCCCTTCGGTGGGATAGGGAATAGGGAGTCGGGCGTGCAACAAGTCGAAAATTCTTTGCTGGCAGATATTCGTGAAGTGAATCTGTCCTATCTACTTCTCGCCCAGCGCATGCTGCGCGATGACTATGCTGCATCGATGTTCCGCCTGGGTTTCAGCAACGAGGTTGCCGATATCCTGATGCGTCTTTCTCCGGCCCAGCTGGTGAAGCTGGCCAGTTCCAGTTCGCTCCTGTGCCGTTTCCGTTTCGACGACTACAGCCTGCTGTCCGCCCTGACCCACGACGTGCTGGGCGGCGCGCTGCAGCAAGCGCACGCGACGATCCTGCTGGCCAAGCAACCTGTTGAAGAACTGGCCTGACGGCCTGTCGAATCCCACTCGG
Source organism: Achromobacter ruhlandii (assembly GCF_002082135.1). Classification (NCBI taxonomy): domain Bacteria; kingdom Pseudomonadati; phylum Pseudomonadota; class Betaproteobacteria; order Burkholderiales; family Alcaligenaceae; genus Achromobacter; species Achromobacter ruhlandii. The sequence continues at coordinate 3,629,060 of NZ_CP017433.1, read as the reverse complement.
ACACGTGTAATGGCCACCAAGAGCGTTTCGCAGGAAGCGGATGACATCCTGCTAGCCAGCTCCATGATCACCCTGGGCGCGCGGCTGCAGGTGCTGGAGGCGGAAACCAGCCTCAGCCACGACCGCCTGGCACGCCTGTACCGCGAAATCCGCGGCTGCTCGCCACCGAAGGGCATGCTGCCTTTTTCGGTCGACTGGTTCATGACCTGGTTGCCGAACATCCATTCCTCGCTTTTCTACAACGTGTATTCGTTCCTGAATGCGCGTACCAGCAGCAAGGGCATCCGCGCCATCATCGACGCGTACCGCCTGTACCTCGAAAATGCCGGCGTCGATAACGCCGAATCCGCCGAACCTGTGCTGAGCTTCACCCGCGCCTGGATGCTGGTGCGGTTCTTCGACAGTGGCATGCTGCAGCTTTCGGCCTGCCGCCAGTGTGGCGGGCATTTCATCGCCCATGCGCATGATCCGCAATCGGATTTCGTGTGCGCGATCTGCCGCCCGCCACCCCGCGCCGGCAAGACCCGCGCCGCCGCCAAGGCGCGCGCGGGCAGCCGCTCCGCGCCTGCCGTAGACGCCGCCCGTTCCTGAGCGGCGCGTCCAAATACATCAAAAGCCCTGGAAAAGTCCCCGTAACCCGCCTTTTTGGGTCGGGGGGAACAGGGGATCATTGACGCCGGTTTTAGACTTCGTTGGCAGGGGCCTGATGTGTTGATTGTTATCGGTTTTCTAGTGGTGATCGTGTCGGTCATCGGCAGCTTCGTAGCGCTGGGCGGCCACATGGGCGCGCTCTACCAGCCGTTCGAGTTGACGCTGATCTTCGGCGCGGCCTTCGGCGCGTTCCTGGCCGGCAACAGCAAGAAGTCGCTGATGCTGGTCAAGAAGGCGCTGCCGGATACGCTGAAAAGCTCGCGCTACGGCAAGGACGTCTACATGGAGCTGATGGCGCTTCTGTACGTGTTGCTGAACAAGGCGCGCCGCGAAGGCCTGATGGCGATCGAATCGCACATCGAGGATCCGGCCTCCAGCCCGATCTTCAGCGAGTATCCGCGCATCGCCAAGGACGAGAAGCTCATGGAGTTCATCACGGACTACCTGCGCATCATGATCAGCGGCAACATGAGCTCGTTCGAAATCGAAACCCTCATGGACGAGGAAATCGAGACCTACCGCCACGAACGCGAAGTGCCCGCCAGCATGATCCGGCAGATGGCCGACGGCCTGCCGGCCTTCGGTATCGTGGCCGCGGTGCTGGGCGTGATCAAGGCGCTGGCCGCCGTGGACCAGCCGCCCGCCATCCTCGGCGACCTGATCTCCAAGGCCATGGTCGGCACCTTCCTGGGCATCCTGCTGGCCTACGGCTTCGTCGGTCCGCTGGCCTCGCGCATCGAGCGCCGCACGGACGAGGCCATGAAGGTGCTGGAATGCATCAAGACCACGCTGCTGGCCAGCATGAACGGCTACCCGCCGCAACTGGCGGTGGAATTCGGCCGCAAGGTGCTGTATTCGTCGGTGCGCCCGACTTTCGGTGAGCTGGAAGAACACGTCCGGCAGACCAAGTCCACCGCCAAGGCCTGACGGAGCGGGCCATGAGCACGGTAAACAACCACCGTGTGGTGATCCGCCGCAAGAAGGTCCACGGCGGCGGGCACCACGGCGGCAGCTGGAAGATCGCCTACGCCGACTTCATCACGGCGATGATGGCGTTCTTCCTGGTGATGTGGCTGATCAGCATCGTGCCGCGCGAGGAACTCAAGGGCATCGCCGAATACTTCCGCATGCCCCTGCGCGTGGCGCTGACCGGCGGTCCCAGCAGCTCGGCCGAGACCAGCGCGGTTCCCGGCGGCGGCCGCGACCCGCTGCGCAGCGATGGCGACGAACGCCGCGCCCAGGGCAACCGGGTCGAGGCCCAGCCCATGGGCGACGCCGAGCGGCGCGACCAGCATCGCCTGGAAAACCTCAAGAAGCGCCTGGAAAACGTCATCGAGAACAGTCCGGTGCTCAAGAGCTTCCGGCCCCAATTGCTGATCGACCTGACCACCGAAGGCCTGCGGATCCAGATCATCGACAACCAGAACCGTCCCATGTTCGCGACCGGCCGCGCCGAGGTGCAGCCCTACATGCGCGACATCCTGCGGGAATTGGGGCCGGTTTTGAACGAACTGCCCAACAAGGTCAGCATCTCGGGCCATACCGACGCGTCGCAGTACGCGCGCGGCGAGCGCGCCTACAGCAACTGGGAACTCTCGGCCGATCGCGCCAACGCCTCGCGCCAGGAACTGGTGGCCGGCGGGATGAACGAAAGCAAGGTCATGCGCATCCAGGGTCTGTCCTCGAGCATGAGCCTTGTTAAAGATGATCCATATGCGGCCGTTAATAGACGTATCAGCCTAGTGGTGCTCAACCAGAGCACCCAGCGGCGCATCGAAAACGAGAACGCCGCGGCCGCGGACGTCAGCGCCAAGGATGCCCGCGAGGTTGGAACGGCCGTGGAGGCGGTGAATGCCGCCGCCCAGGCCACGACGGCAACCAAGCAAGGCGACGCGGCGGCAACGCCGCCCGCCGAAGGGGCTCGATAGCAATGGCGGCAACGATTCTGGTGGCGGACGATTCGGCGACGATGAGAATGATCGTCCAGGCGACGCTGACGGGCGCGGGATGGAAGGTATTGACGGCTGGCAACGGCCAGGAAGCGCTGGAAGTGGCGAAAAGCCACCCGGTCGACCTGGTGGTGAGCGACTGGAACATGCCCGTGATGGGAGGCCTGCAATTGATCCAGGGCCTGCGCGAACAGGAACAGTACCTGGACGTGCCGGTGCTGGTGCTGACCACCGAGGATGACGTGGACAGCAAGATGGCGGCTCGGGATCTGGGTGTGTGCGGCTGGTTGTCCAAGCCGGTCGATCCCGATGTGCTGGTGGAATTGGCGTCCGAATTGCTCGACGAGCAATCCGGCGCGTAGGCAGGTTCATTTATGAAGGCGTACGGGTCATGAGTTCTGGTTTGGACCTCAGTCAGTTTTACGAGACCTTTTTCGACGAGGCGGACGAGCTGCTCGCGCAAATGGAGCAGTTGCTGCTCGAGCTCGACGTCGGCGCGCCCGACATCGAACAGCTCAATGCCATTTTCCGCGCGGCCCATTCGATCAAGGGCGGCGCGGCGACGTTCGGCTGCTTCAACCAGCTGGCGGGCACCACCCATCTGCTTGAAAACCTTCTGGACGCGATCCGTCGCGGCGAAATGGCGCTGCGTACGGACATGATTGATATCTTCTTGGAAACGAAAGACGTGCTCAAAAGCCAACTGGATGCCTACCGGGCCTCCGAAGAGCCCGATGAAGCCGTGTTTGAGCGCATCTGCGCGGTGTTGAGGCAGCTCGCCCTGGAGCATAAGGATCCCGCGGCGGCCGC
>NZ_CP017433.1:3613066-3625301 GCF_002082135.1 Achromobacter ruhlandii | reverse complement strand
CCCGCCGTGGCCGCCGCGCCGGTGGCCGCGATCCCCGAGGCCGCGCCTGCCGCCGCGCCTGCCGCGGCTGAGCCCGCCGTGGCCGAGTCCGCCGCCGCCGCCGAAGCCATCTCGCAGGCCGCGCGCACCAGCCGCGCCGCCGCGCCAGCCCACGTCGACAAGGAATCCACCTCGATCCGCGTCGGCGTCGAAAAGGTCGACCAGGTCATCAACCTGGTGGGCGAACTGGTCATCACCCAGGCCATGCTGGCGCAGACAGCCTCGACGCTGGACCCGGTGCTGCACGACCGCCTGCTCAACGGCATGGAGCAGCTCGAGCGCAACGCGCGCGACCTGCAGGAAGCCGTCATGTCGATCCGCATGATGCCGATGGACTACGTCTTCAGCCGCTTCCCGCGCCTGGTGCGCGATATCGCCGGCAAGATGGGCAAGCAGATCGAACTGCAGACCTACGGCCGCGCCACCGAACTCGACAAGAGCCTGATCGAGCGCATCATCGACCCGCTGACGCACCTGGTGCGCAACAGCCTGGACCACGGCATCGAGACGCCCGAGAAGCGCGTCGCCGCCGGCAAGGATCCGGTTGGCCAGCTGGTGCTGTCTGCCCAGCACAATGGCGGCAACATCGTCATCGAGGTCAGCGACGACGGCGCCGGCCTGAACCGCGAAAAGATCCTCAAGAAGGCCATGGCCCAGGGCCTGCCGGTCAACGAGAACTCGCCGGACGACGAAATCTGGCAACTGATCTTCGCGCCGGGTTTCTCCACGGCCGAGAAAGTCACCGACATCTCCGGCCGCGGCGTCGGCATGGACGTGGTGCGCCGGAACATCCAGGACATGGGCGGCCACGTGCAGCTGTCGTGCGAGCCGGGCAACGGCACCACCACGCGCATCGTGCTGCCGCTGACGCTGGCCATCCTGGACGGCATGTCGGTGCGGGTGGGCGAGGAAACCTTCATCCTGCCGCTGAACCACGTGACCGAATCGCTGCAGCCCACCAACGACCAGATCTATTCGGTGGCGGGCAACGAGCGCGTCATGCATGTGCGCGGCGAGTACCTGCCGCTGGTGGAGATGCACCGCGTGTTTTCCGTCAGCGACGCGCAAACCGATCCCACCCAGGCCATCGCGGTCATCATGCAGGCCGAGGACCGCCGTTTCGCCCTGTTGGTGGATCACCTGATTGGTCAGCACCAGGTGGTGGTGAAGAATCTCGAGTCGAATTACCGCAAGGTTCCCGGCATCTCCGCCGCCACCATCCTGGGCGATGGCAGCGTGGCGCTGATCGTCGACGTATTTGCGCTTGCGCGCGCCAACCGTGAGCGTTGGTCGCAGCCCGAAGCCATTCTGAATTGATGGAGAAATAGCCCCATGGCAGCCAAACCGCAAGCGCAAGCCGCGCGCAACGAAGATGTCGGCAACGAGTTCCTGGTCTTCACGCTGGGCGACGAAGAGTACGGCATCGACATCCTGAAGGTGCAGGAAATCCGTGGCTACGATGCCGACACGGTGACCCGCATCGCCAATGTTCCGCCGTTCATCAAGGGCGTGACCAACCTGCGCGGCATCATCGTGCCGATCGTCGACCTGCGCATCAAGTTCAACCTGGGCAGCGTCGAATACAACGAACAGACCGTCGTCATCATCCTCAACCTGGATCGCCGCGTGGTCGGCATCGTGGTCGACGGCGTATCGGACGTGCTGATGCTCAACGCCGGCCAGATCCGCCCGGCGCCGGAATTCGGCGCCACCCTGTCCACCGAATACCTGACGGGTCTGGGCACGGTCGACGAACGCATGCTGATCCTGGTCGACATCGAAAAGATGATGACCAGCGATGAAATGGCCCTGGTGGAGAAGGTCGCTTCCTGATCGGAAGGACTGGACCCGGATGCGCGACCGGCGGGGCGGGGCCCCGGCGGTGGCGACCTCCCAGGGAGATGGGCGCGCCATATTGTGGAATCGATATGGCGCTTTTCCTTAACGATTGCAGTCAGGAGGGGTGCTTGTGATGCGCAAGTTTTTCGCGAACATGACGATACGCAGCAGCCTGTTGTGGGTGCTGGCGTTTTTCTCATTCATGTTGGTGATTGGAGCGGCGCTGGGCGTGCTGTCGTTGCGCATCAGCAACGCGACACTGGCGGAAATCAAGCAATCGCAGGAGCTGAACGATGCGCTCGGCCGCGTCGTATCGAGCTACAAGGACACCCTCAATGGCCTGGGCCGTACGGCCTCGTCCAATTATGCCGACATCGTGCGCAGCGTCGGCCAGCCGACGCTGCTGACGCAGGGCCTGTCGAGCGAGGCCACTGGCCTGCTGGAGCGCGCCAAGGCGGCGCAGAACAAGGGCCAGGCCGAATTCGAGTATTTCAAGACGCTGCCGCGGCCCGCCGAGGCAGCCGAATCGCTCAAGGAGGTCGAGGAAGCCTACGGCGCCTTGATCCAGCAGGGCGTGCAGCCCCTGACCGCCGCGCTGGAGAAGGCCGACATGCCGGCCTACCAGACCCAGGTGCAGAAGGTGCAGGACGCGCTGGAAGGGCGCTTCGCCCGCGCCGTCGAAGGCTTTGATTTCTGGCGCGCCAGCAAGATGCTGGACGCGTTCGAGGTGGCCCAGGTGCGCTACCAGTTCGTGCTGATGGCAGTGGGCGCCGGTGGCATCATCGCCGCGTTGCTGGTGTTCGCCACGTATGTGTTCCTGCGCCGCCGGGTGCTGCAGCCGCTCAAGGAAGCGGGCCATCATTTCGACCGGATCGCCGGCGGCGACCTGACCGCACGTGTCGACGTGCGCAACACCAATGAGATCGGCCAGTTGTTCGCCGCGCTCAAGCGCATGCAGGAAAGCCTGACGCGCACCGTGGCGTCGGTGCGCCGCGGCGTGGACGAGATCAACATCGGTTCGCACGAGATCGCGGCCGGTAACACCGACCTGTCCAGCCGCACCGAGCAGCAGGCGGCCTCTCTGGAAGAGACCGCCGCGTCGATGGAAGAACTGGCTTCGACGGTCAAGCAGAACGCCGACAACGCGCGCCAGGCCAACCAGCTGGCGGCCAGCGCTTCGGACGTGGCCGAGCGCGGCGGTTCGGCGGTGGCCGAAGTGGTCAACACGATGCATGGCATCTCGGCCAGCTCGCGCAAGATCTCGGAAATCGTGTCGGTGATCGACGGCATCGCGTTCCAGACCAACATCCTGGCGCTGAACGCGGCGGTGGAAGCGGCCCGTGCCGGCGAGCAGGGCAAGGGCTTCGCGGTGGTGGCGGGCGAAGTGCGCTCGCTGGCGCAGCGCAGCGCGCAGGCGGCCAAGGAGATCAAGGGCCTGATCGAGGACTCCGTGACCAAGGTGGGCGCGGGGTCCGAACAGGTGGAACGCGCGGGCGCGACGATGCAGGAGATCGTGGCGTCGGTCAAGCGTGTGACGGACATCATGGGCGAGATCTCGGCGGCCTCGGAAGAGCAGTCCAGCGGCATCGACCAGGTCAATCGCGCGGTCTCGCAGATGGACGAAGTGACGCAGCAGAACGCGGCGCTGGTGGAAGAGGCGGCGGCCGCGGCCGGTTCGCTGCAGGAACAGGCACAGCGCCTGGCCGAAGCCGTGGCGGTATTCAAGATCAATGCCGGCGAAGTGATCGAGGTGCCGGCCCAGCGCCTGTCCTCGGGCCGGTCATCCGCCGCGGACGATTCGCGGTTGCAAGCGCCTGACGCGCTTGCGCTTGGACACTGAGGGTAGTGGTGGCAACAGCGGCAAACCTGGCGCCGTCCATTCCGGTGGACCGCCAATTCGATTTCCGGGACGCGGACTTCACCCGCGTGCGCAAGATGATTCACGCGCGTGCCGGCATTTCACTGGGCGCGCACAAGCGGGAAATGGTCTACAGCCGGCTGGCGCGGCGCCTGCGGGCGCTGGGACGGCAGGATTTCGGCAGTTATCTGGACCAGCTCGAGAACGAACCTGACGCGGCCGAATGGGAAGATTTCGTCAATGCCCTGACGACCAACCTGACGGCGTTCTTCCGCGAGTCGCATCATTTCCCCATCCTGGCGGACTTCGCGCAGAAGCGGGGCGGCCCGGTGTCGGTGTGGTGCTGTGCCGCGTCGACCGGCGAGGAACCGTATTCCATCGCCATCACGCTGGCCGAGGCGCTGGGGCCGCGCGCCGGCGCCTGCTCGGTGCTGGCGACCGACATCGACACCAATGTGCTGAACCGGGCCCGCACCGCGGTCTATCCGGCCGAGCGTGTGGCAAAGATGGAGGAAAGCCGCCTCAAGCGCTTCTTCCTGAAGGGCCGGGGCGCCAACGCCGGGCAGGTCAGGGTGCGTCCCGAGATCGCCGACATGGTGCGGTACGAAACGTTGAACCTGCTGGCGCCGTCCTGGCCGATCAGCGAGAAGTTCGACGTGATCTTCTGCCGCAACGTCATGATCTATTTCGACAAGCCGACCCAGGCGAAGATCCTGGAGCGGTTCGTGCCGCTGCTCAAGCCGGGCGGCCTGCTGTTCGCGGGCCATTCCGAGAACTTCACCTATATCAGCCGGGATTTCCGTCTGCGCGGGCAGACAGTCTACGAATGCGCGGGTAAGGCCTAGGCGCGCCTTCGGGGCAAGCTCCTGGCCAGACTGAGGCGGTAAACAATGCAGAAAATCAGAGTTCTATGTGTGGATGATTCCGCGCTCGTGCGCGGACTGATGACCGAGATCATCAACAGCCAGCCGGATATGGAAGTGGTTGCGACCGCGCCCGATCCGTTGGTGGCGCGCGAGCTGATCAAAAAGCACAATCCGGATGTGCTGACGCTGGACGTGGAAATGCCCCGCATGGACGGGCTGGATTTCCTTGAGAAGCTGATGCGCCTGCGGCCGATGCCGGTGGTGATGGTGTCCTCGCTGACCGAACGCGGCGGCGAAATCACGCTGCGCGCGCTCGAACTGGGCGCCATCGACTTTGTCACCAAGCCCAAGCTGGGCATCCGCGACGGGTTGCTGGAATACACCGAGATCATTGCCGACAAGATCCGCGCGGCTTCGCGCGCCAAACTGCGCACGCCCAGCCCGCACGCCCCGGCCGCCGCGCCGGCGCCGATGCTGCGCCGGCCGCTGGCCAGCTCGGAAAAGCTGGTCATCGTGGGCGCCTCCACCGGTGGCACCGAGGCCATCCGCGAAGTGTTGCAGCCGCTGCCGCCGGATAGCCCGGCGATCCTGATCACGCAGCACATGCCGGCCGGTTTCACGCGCTCGTTCGCGCAGCGCCTGGACGCCCTGTGCGCGGTGACGGTGCGCGAGGCCGTGCACGGCGAGCGCGTGCTGCCGGGCCACGTGTACCTGGCGCCAGGCGGCGAGATGCATATGCGCCTGGGGCGCAGCGGCGCCAACTACGTGATCGAGCTGGAGGCCAGCGAACCGGTCAATCGCCACCGCCCGTCGGTGGATGTGTTGTTCAATTCCGCCGCCGTGGCGGCGGGCAAGAACGCCATCGGCGTCATCCTGACCGGGATGGGCAAGGACGGGGCGGCCGGCATGCTGGCCATGCACCGCGCCGGCGCCCATACCATTGCGCAGGATGAAGCCAGTTGCGTGGTCTTCGGCATGCCCCGGGAGGCCATCGCAATCGGTGCGGCTGACGAAGTGGTGCCGCTGTCGGCAATGAGTGAGCGCATTCTGACTCGCCTGGGCGACCGGGGACACCGCGTTTGACGCGGTTGTGATCCCGATCGATCTCAAGCAAATTTCTTCTGGAGTAAAAGATGGTAGACAAGGGCATCAAGATTCTGGTGGTGGATGACTTCCCCACCATGCGGCGGATCATCCGCAACCTGCTCAAAGAGCTGGGTTTCGAAAACGTGGATGAGGCCGAAGACGGCGCGATCGGGCTGGAGAAGCTGCGCAACGGCGGCTTCCAGTTCGTCGTGTCCGACTGGAACATGCCCAACCTGGACGGCCTGGAAATGCTCAAGCAGATCCGCGCCGACGCCAGCCTGGCCTCGCTGCCGGTGCTGATGGTGACGGCCGAGGCCAAGAAGGAAAACATCGTCGCGGCGGCCCAGGCCGGCGCCAACGGTTACGTGGTCAAGCCTTTCACCGCGGCGACGCTGGAAGAGAAGCTGGTCAAGATCTTCGAGAAAATTGGCGGCTGAGGTGTGCAATGAGCACGACGCAGAATGTTGACTCGACGGAATCGCCCGACCTGATTCACCGTATCGCCTCGCTCACCCGCATGCTGCGCGACAGCATGCGCGAACTGGGCCTGGACCAGGCGATCAAGGACGCGGCCAACGCCATCCCCGATGCCCGCGACCGCCTGCGCTACGTGGCGCAGATGACCGAACAGGCCGCCAACCGCGTGCTGAACGCGACCGAGGCGGCCGGCCCGATCCAGGACGGCATGTCGCGCTCGGCCCAGGCGCTGGATAGCCGCTGGCAGCAATGGTACGACCAGCCGCTGGAACTGCCCGAGGCCCGTGAACTGGTCAAGGACACCCGCGCCTTCCTGCAGGACGTGCCCAAGCAGACGCAGCAGACCCAGTCCAAGCTGATGGAAATCATCATGGCGCAGGACTTCCAGGATCTCACCGGCCAGGTCATCATGCGCATGATGGACGTGGTCGGCGCGATCGAGCGCGAGCTGCTGCAGGTGCTGCTGGACAACGTGCCGCAAGAGCGTCGCGACGAAGCCAACAGCCTGCTCAACGGCCCGCAGGTCAGCCCGCAGGGCAAGGCCGACGTGGTCACCAGCCAGGACCAGGTCGACGACCTGCTGGCCAGCCTGGGCTTCTGAGCCCGCCGGGCGGCGGGCCGCGCGGGCCCGCCTGCCGCCATGCCCGCTGGCCGGGCATGGTCGTATTCCCTAAGGGTGCGAACGCGCGCCCTTGGGTAGACTGCAACACAACAAGAATCGGGGCCGCAGCAGGAGACAGGGCGCATCGCGCCCAGGCAACGGATGCCCACAGAAGGCGATCCGGGCCGCACAAGGAGGTGCCATCTTGGCCAGATCCGTATTCCGATTCGGGGGCATCTGGGGTTTGTTGCGCCGGCTCAACCGTGGCCGCGCCACGCTGTCCGAACGCCCGATTTCCCTCAGTCCGGCCGCCTGGCCGCTGTACCGCTTCCTGGCCGGCGTCCGTAGCCGCATCGCCACGGTGCGGCAATCCAGCATCGAGATCGCGCTGAACGCCGCCCGCACCCAGTTCCAAGTCGGCCGCTGCGCGCTGCTGGCCCAGGAGCAGGCACGCGCGGCCGAGGCGCTGGCGGCCAGCGGCGCCCAGATCGCGGCGCTGTCGGCGTCCACCTCGACCCATGCGCGCGAGATCGCCCAGGTCTCCGGGCAGAACCTGCGGGCGGCCGAGCAGGCGCTGGCCGAGCTGTCCGAGGTCAAGGAGCGGGTCGACCGCATGACGCGCGAGATGGCGGCGTTCACCGACGTGGTGGCGCAGCTGACAGGCCGGGCGCGATCGGTCGGCGATATCAGCAAGCTCATCAAGGACATCGCCCTGCAGACCCAGTTGCTGGCGCTGAACGCCGGGGTGGAGGCGGCTCGCGCCGGCGACGCCGGGCGCGGTTTCGCGGTGGTGGCCAGCGAGGTGGGCCGGCTGGCCGAGCGGGTCAACGCCGCCACCAGCGACATCGGCCGCCATACCGGCGAGATGCTGGAGCTGGTCGATACGACCCAGCGCCAGACCGGCACCCTGCGCGAGGACGTGGACGCGTCCGGCGCGGTGCTGGACAAGACGCGCCAGGATTTCCAGCACTTCGTGCGCGACTTCGACAGCATGAACCGCCAGGTGGGCGAGGTGGTGCAGGCGATCGGCGAGGTCGACGCCACCAACCATGGCATGAGCCAGGACGTCAGCCGCATCGCCGCGCTGAGCGCCGACGTGCGCGAGCGGGTGGCCAGCATGTCCGGCGAGATCGACCGCATCCGGCGCCAGACCGAAAGCGTGCAGGAGGTGCTGTCGGACATGCGCACCGGCAATACCGCCTTCGACCGCCTGTCCGAGACGCTGGACGCTTTCCGGCTGGCGGCGATCCGGCTGCTCGACCATGCCCGCGAGCGCGGCCTGGACGTGTTCGACCGCCATTACCAGCGGATCGCGGGCAGCGAGCCGCCGCGCTACCACACCGGCTATGACCGCGGCATCGACGAGGCGCTGACCCGCCTGCTGGACCGCGTGCTGGAGGCCGTGCCGGGCGGCAGCTATGCGCTGCTGGTGGACGCGCGCGGGTATGCCCCGGCGCACAACAGCCGCTATTCGCATCCGCCCAGCGGCGACCCGGCCCAGGACATCGCCCGGGTGCGGCACAAGCGCATCTTCGACGACCCGGTCGGGGCGCGGTTGGCCGCCAACACCGAATCCCTGCTGTTTCAGACTTATTCCCGTGATACCGGCGAGATCGTCAACGACATCTCCGTGCCCCTGTTCCTGGACGGCGAGCACTGGGGCGCGGTGCGGATCGGGCTCGATTACGTGCGCTTCCAGGCCACCCTGGAGGCCGGCGGATCGGCCCGGCCGGTGGTGGCGGCGGCTGGCTGAATCGGACCGATCCAGCGGACGGGAGGGGCAGGGCGCCCGGCCGGCGGCCCGCCCCGGCGGGCCCGGTTCGGGCGCATCCGGGAATAGCGCCGCTTTCCCCCCGTTTCTTGGCTTATCGCCAAAGGCCCAGGCCTCCTAGAATCTCGGCGGGCAGCTCGTAATCCGAAAATCCGCGAGCCGCAACGACACCGCAGAGCATGGCCGAAGAAAGCGACCTCGAGAAAACCGAAGCCGCCTCTCCCAGGCGCCTGGAAAAGGCGCGCGAGGAGGGGCAGATTGCGCGTTCCCGGGAACTGGGCACGTTCATGATGCTGGCCGTCGGTGTCGGGGCGATCTGGGCCGGCGGCGGCACGATTTACAAGGGACTGAGCGGCGTGCTGCGCAACGGGCTGGCGTTCGACCAGCGCGTGGTGGCGGACCCGGGCGTGATGGTCGAGCAGGCTGTCAACGGCTTCGGCCAGGCCCTGATGGTGATCCTGCCGATCTTTGGCCTGCTGGCGGTGATCGCGGTGCTGTCCAGCGTGCTGCTGGGAGGCATCGTCATCTCGGGCAAGCCGCTGTCACCGAATTTCTCCAAGCTGAGCCTGTTCGCCGGGCTCAAGCGCATGTTTTCCGCCCAAACGGTGGTCGAGCTGATCAAGGCGCTGGCCAAGGCGATGCTGGTGGGCGGCGTGGCGGTGTGGATCATCTGGCGCTACCACGACGACATGCTCGGCCTGATGCACGTGGCGCCGGCGGCCGCCTTGACCAAGGCCCTGAGCCTGGTGGCGATGTGCTGCGCCTTCATTGTCGCCTCGCTGCTGGTGATCGTGATGCTGGACGTGCCGTGGCAGATCTGGAGCCACCTGAAGAAGCTGCGCATGTCTAAGGAAGACGTGCGCCAGGAACACAAGGAAAGCGAAGGCGACCCGCACACCAAGGCGCGCATCCGCCAGCAGCAGCGCCAGGCCGCCCGCCGCCGCATGATGTCCGAGGTGCCCAAGGCCGACGTGGTCGTGACCAACCCGACCCACTACGCCGTGGCGCTGAAGTACGAGGAAGACAAGAACGGCGCCCCGCGGGTGCTGGCCAAGGGCACCGGGCTGGTGGCCGCCAAGATCCGCGAACTGGCCGCCGAACATCGCATTCCCACATTGGAAGCGCCGCCGCTGGCGCGCGCCCTGTATCAACACGTCGAGCTGGGGCATGAAATCCCGGCCGAGCTATACACCGCGGTCGCGGAAGTGCTGGCGTGGGTATTCCAGTTGCGCTCGTGGCGCTCGGGATGGGGGGCCGAACCAACGGCGCCGACGTCCCTGGCCGTGCCGGCCGCGCTGGACCCGCAGGCAAAAACCGCAGCACAAGGAGCTTAAGGAATGAGCGCTCTGCTCACCATGTTGAAAAGCAACGGAGCCACGCACGCGCGGCTCCTGGCCGGTCCCATCCTGATCGTGATGGTGCTGGGCATGATGGTGCTGCCGCTGCCCACCTTCCTGCTGGACCTGCTGTTCACCTTCAATATCGCGCTGTCGGTGATGATCCTGCTGGTGGCCATGTTCACCCGCAAGCCGCTGGATTTCGCCGCCTTCCCGGCCGTGCTGCTGTTCGCCACGCTGCTGCGCCTGTCGCTGAACGTCGCTTCGACCCGGGTGGTGCTGCTGCACGGCCACACCGGCCCGGACGCCGCGGGCAAGGTGATCGAGGCCTTCGGCCACTTCCTGGTGGGCGGCAACTTCGCCGTCGGCATCATCGTCTTCATCATCCTGACCATCATCAACTTCATCGTCATCACCAAGGGCGCGGGGCGGATCGCCGAAGTCGGCGCGCGCTTCACCCTGGACGCGATGCCAGGCAAGCAGATGGCCATCGACGCCGACCTGAACGCCGGCCTGATCGGCGAGGACGAGGCGCGCAAGCGCCGCGCCGAGGTGTCGCAGGAATCCGACTTCTTCGGCTCGATGGACGGCGCCAGCAAGTTCGTGCGCGGCGACGCCATCGCCGGCCTGCTGATCATGGCGATCAACATCATCGGCGGCCTGATCGTGGGTGTGGCCCAGCACGACATGTCGATGAGCGACTCGGCCCGCGTCTACACGCTGCTGACCATCGGCGACGGGCTGGTGGCGCAGATCCCGGCGCTGGTGATCTCGACCGCCGCCGGCGTGGTGGTGTCGCGCGTGTCGACTGACCAGGACATCGGCCAGCAGATCATCAGCCAGCTGTTCTCCAATCCCAGCGTGATGTTCCTGACGGCCGGCATCATCGGCATCATGGGCCTGATCCCCAACATGCCGCATATCGCCTTCCTGACCCTGGCCGGCGCGCTGGCCTGGGGCGGCTGGGCCATGCACAAGCGGCGCAAGGCCGCCGAGGTGGCCGCGGCCGAGGCGCCGCAACAGGCGGTGACGCAGGCCCAGGCCGCCGCGGCCGAAGCCAGCTGGGACGACGTATCGATGGTGGACCAGCTCGGCCTGGAGGTCGGCTACCGCCTGATCCCGCTGGTCGACCATGCCCAGAACGGCGAGCTGCTGCACCGCATCCGCAGCCTGCGCAAGAAATTCGCCCAGGACGTCGGCTTCCTGCCGCCGGTCGTGCACATCCGCGACAACCTGGAGCTCAAGCCCAACGACTACCGCATCCTGCTGTCAGGCGTCGAGATCGGCCACGGCGTTGCCATGCCGGGCCAATGGCTGGCGATCGACCCGGGCGGCGTGACCATGCAGATCCAGGGCACGCCCACCACCGATCCGGCCTTCGGCCTGCCGGCGCTATGGATCGACGGCAGCCTGCGCGATCAGGCCCAGGTGGTCGGCTACACGGTGGTGGACGCCGGCACCGTGGTCGCCACTCACCTGAACCACCTGATGCATCGCCACGGCTCCAATCTGCTGGGCCGCCAGGAAGTGCAGCAACTGCTGGATCGCATCGGCCGCGACGCGCCCAAGCTGGTCGAGGACCTGGTGCCCAAGACGCTGTCGCTCACCGCGCTGCAGAAGGTGTTGCAGGGCCTGTTGGCCGAGGAAGTGCCGATTCGCGACATGCGCACCATCATCGACACGCTGTCCGAGCATGGGCCGCGCCTGGCCGCGCTGGCGGCCGGCACGGGCGGCCAGCCCGATATCAACGAACTGATCGCGCTGACGCGCCGCGCGCTGGGCCGCGCCATCACCCAGCAATGGTTCCCGGGCGAAGGCGAGCTGCGCGTGATCGGGCTCGACGTCAAGCTCGAGCGCGTGCTGTCGCAGGCGCTCACCACCAGCGGTGGCCTGGAGCCGGGCCTGGCGGATACACTGCTGCGCGAAACCCAGGCGGCGGTCGAGCGCCAGGAGTCGCAGGGCAACGCGCCGGTGCTGCTGGTCTCGCCGGTGTTGCGCGCGCCGCTGTCGCGCTTCCTGCGCCACCATCTGCCGCAACTGGGCGTGTTGTCGAATACGGAAATTCCGGATGAGCGCATGGTCCGCGTGACCGCGCTCATCGGCGGAGGTAATGGTCAATGAAAATAAGCCGCTTCTTTGGCGCCAACAGCCGCGAGGTCATGCGCCAGGTGCGCCAGGTGCTCGGGCCCGATGCGCTGATCGTGTCGAACCGCAGCGTGGATGGCGGCATCGAGGTGCTGGCCACGGTCGATGGCGCGTTTGACGACGCGCCGCAGCAGGCGCAGGAGTACGCGCCGCGGGCCTATGCCGACGGCCATGCGCCCGCGGCCCGCGCGCCCATGACGCCGCAGCCCCCGGCGC
>NZ_CP017433.1:3584098-3612765 GCF_002082135.1 Achromobacter ruhlandii | reverse complement strand
GCCGGGCTATGCGGTGCCGTCGCGTTCCATTGCCGCCTATCAGTCCGCCTATGCCGCGCCGGCGGTGCCGGAACACGAAGTGATGGCCGAGCCCGCCGCCCGTCAGGCGCCGCCCGCGGCCGCGCCGGCGCCGATGATGGCGCCCGCGCCCGTCGCCGCGCCGGTACGCATGGAGATGCCGGCCTTGCCGCCGGCGCGCGAACTGCCGCCGGCCGCGCCGACCATGGCCCGCATGCCCGATGCGCCGTTGCGCAACGGCCCGGTGGTACCGCCCGCCGCGCTGCCTGGCGACGCCGCGGCGGGGCTGCAGGATGCGATCAGCGCCTTGCGCGGCGCGCTCGAGAGCCGCATGGACGGCCTGCTGTGGGGCGGTCGCCAGGGTCCCGGCCGCGAGCCGGCGGGCGCCGCGCTGTTCCGCAGCCTGCTGGACGCGGGCTTCAGCACCAAGCTGGTGCGCACGCTGGTCGAGCGCATGCCGCAGGGCATGAACGCCGAGGGCGCGCTGGCATGGGCCCGCAATGAACTGGTCACGCACCTGCCGGTGCTGGGCTCGGAAGACGAATTCCTGGGCGGCGGCGTGTACGCGCTGGTCGGCCCGACCGGGGTCGGCAAGACCACCACGCTGGCCAAGCTTGCGGCGCGCTGCGTCGCGCGCGAGGGCCGCGAGCAGGTGGCCATGCTGACCACCGACAATTTCCGGATCGGCGCGCTTGAACAGCTGCAGATCTACGGCCGCCTGATGGGCGTGCCGGCGCACTCGGTGCGCGATGCCGGGGAGTTGCGTCGCATCCTGGCCGAGCTGGGCAACCGTAAGATCGTGCTGATTGACACCACCGGCATCAGCCAGCGCGACCGCCAGGTGGCCGAGCAGGCCGCCATGCTTTGCAACGCAGGCAAGCCCGTGCGCCGTTTGCTGGTGCTCAACGCCGCCAGCCAGGGCGACACGCTGGACGAGGTCGCCCACGCCTACCGCAACGGCGTAGGCGAGGATGTCGCCGGCTGCATCATCACCAAGCTCGACGAAGCTTCGCGCCTGGGTGCGGCGCTGGACACGGCGATCCGCCACCGGCTGCCGATCCACTATTCTTCGATCGGACAGAAGGTGCCCGAGCACCTGGAGCTGGCGCGCGCCGACGCGCTGATCGACCGCGCGTTCGCCATGGTCGAGCGCGCCCGCGCCCTGTATGCCCCCAGCGAAGCCGACATGGCCTCGCTATGGTCGACGCCACGCGAATCCGACAGCGTCGATCCCGCCCGCCGGCGCCAGTTGCTGGCCTCGGCGATCCTGCGCCCGCAAGGCGGCGCCGGCTCGATCGAGGCGGCGCAGCACCTGGACGATACCCTGGGCTGGCTCGATAGCGATGCCGCCTGCGTCCAGGCGCGGGCGTCGTGGCGCGAGTACGTCAGCGACGGCGCCGGCTCAAGTCTGTCCGCGCTGGGCGAAGCGCCGCTGGCCATGGTCCGGCGCGAATTTTCCACGGCCTGCGGCCGCCACTTGCTGGCGATGCACGGCAAGACCAGCATGAAGGGCGAAGGCCTGCCGGGCGGCACGCTGCTCAGCGCCGTGCTGATGAGCGACCGCGGCGCGGCGCTGGCGGCGCCGGCGCAGCAACTGGTGCTGCCGCACGGCATGCTGTCGTCGTTCGCCCCGGCCGCCGCCGCCCAGCCGGACACCGCGCAGGCGCTGGCGGAGCGGGTGCGCTGGCTGGGCGAACAGTTGGCCCGCCTGCCGCTGGTGCATATGCTGGAGGCCGGCACGTCGGCCCTGTGGCAGAGCCTGGGCGAGCAGGGCGCATCCTGGGTGGCGCGCAGCCCGGGCGGTATGCGTGTGATCCAGGACGATTGCCCGACCAACCTCAACGCGGTCGGCAAGAGCGTCGGCTATCTGCCGGTGGGCCAGCCGGGCGACATGCCCGGCCTGCGCGCTGTGCCGGGCACCCGGCCGGCGCCGTTGGCGCTGTGGGCCTCGGGCACCGAGATCGGTTTGCCGGGCCGGGGCGAAGACGCCCGGTTCCGGCTGGTCTGCGCCCGCCTGATCGACACCGCCAGCGGCGAGGTCGCCGGCCAGCTGTTCGGCCTGACCAACCTGGCGGCCAGCCAGGCGGATGCCGCCACGGTGGCGCGCTGGCTGGTGCTGCAGGAAGAGGCGCGCGCGGGCTTTCGCTATATGGCCAATGCCTGGCAGGCGCTGCCCGCCGTCGATGGTTCGCATACGCTGGCGCGGCAGTCGCTCATGGCCGGCCAGCTGGCCTCGGCCTGCTGGCAGCTGGCGCACGCCTCGGCGGCCGATGGCGTGCGCGCGACGCTGGCTGGCGTCGTCAGCCCCGAGCGCAAGCTGTCCGGGCGCCTGTTGCCGGTGGCGCTGCTCAAGATGTTCGCCATGCTGGAGATGGCCGGCGGCGTCTAGCAAGGCGGCCATCCGGCCGGTATCGGCCAAGACAAACAGCCCGCTTCATGCGGGCTGTTTGTCTTTGAAGATGAAGGTCGCGGGCTAGCCGGCGACGATGGGCTTGCGGCCCGGCGCGCTGCGGGCGCCACGGCCCTGTGCGTCGTAGGTGGACGTGCCGCCCAGCCCGCCGATCTGGCGCAGGGCGTCCAGCGACTGTTGGGTATAGCGCAGGTGCACGTCGATCAGGGCGCCGTTGCGCATATTGATCTCGTTGGCGGAGGCCGATTTGGCCAGCAGCGCCTGCCAGACGCCGGACAGCTGCGGGTGCAACACGGCGGCCTGTTCGGTGCCGGCATGGCCGGCGGGCAGGCCAATCTCGGCCAGCAGGCCGTCACGGGTATTGCTCAGGTCCACCAGCTGCCGGGCGACGCTGCCTTTGCGTTCGGTGATGTCATGCAGCGCGTCGACGTTGCCCGGCCCGACCAGCACCTTGGTTTCTTCCTCGAGGATGGAAGAGAATTCGGCGATCAGGGAATCTTCCTGTTTCAGGCAGGCTTGCAGGGACTCGACGGGGCTCATGGTCATGCTCGGGCAGGCGGACGGGTCGGGTGACGTACGAAAAACGGCGGTTTACTTCAGCAGGTCGCGGGCGCTGGCGATCAGGCCGTCGGCGATGCGGCTGGTATCGATCTTGAGCTGACCCGAGGCGATGGCGGCGCGAATGGCGGCGACACGCTCGACATTGATGTCGTTCGAGCCGTCCTGCAGCGCGAGCATCTTGCGCGAGGCCGAGCTCAGCGCGACTTGCGAGCTGCTGGCGCCGCTGCTGCTGCCGGCGCCATAGGCCTGGGCGACCGCGGAGTCGGCGCGGGGGCTGAGGGCGTCGGGCGAGATGGGCCGGTTGGTGGTCGAATTGATTTTCAAGGTTTTCTCCGCAAGGCGTCCTGGGTCGGTTTGCGACGGGTCCGCCTACTTATGCCTCTGTAACGACAGGGCCGGAAGGAACTTTAGGGTAGGCGGCCGAATGCCGCAACGCGATATGTAACATTGCCTAAAGTTGTATTTCGACCAGGCCGGCATTGCGCACCACGCCGCTGACGACCTGGCCGCTGGCGGTGCGCACCTGCACGGTGGCGCCGGGCGCGGCGTTGTCCAGGGCCTGGCCCTCGCTGCTGACCACGAAACCATTGCCGCGCGCATTGATGCGCACATTCGAGCCTCGCACCACGGATTGGGCGTTGCGCAGGGCCGCGCCCTTGACCGGCTGGCCGGCGTTGATGCGGTAGGCGGCCGTCATGCCGATCACGGTCTCGGGGCGGGTGATGACGCCGGGCGGCAGGGCCACCAGGTCGCCGTCGCGCGGCGCCAGGTCGGCCGGGGTGAGGGCCTGGCCGGCGGCGATCATGCGGGAGGCGACGTAGTAGTGGCCCGGAACGCTGACGGTGGCCTGCACATAGGTGGTCCAGGCCTTGGGCGCATTGCAGCGCACGCCGACCGTCATGCGCGAACGCAGCTTCATGCCCGACGGCATAAATGGGGACATGGCATCGCAGGGGGCCAGCCGCTCGACCCTGGGCGGATCGATCGCCACCGAGGGTTGGCCGGGCAGGGCGGCCAGTTGTTCCAGCAGATAGGTCTGCGCGGCGATGACGATCGCCTCGGGCGCCTGGACCGGGGCGTCCTGGGCCCGGGCCGCGATGGCGGGGGCCAGGAGCAGGGCGGCCAGACAGGCGGCGCGCGCGCGGACGTTTGCGGGAAATTTCATGATGTCTGAATTGTAGAAGCCCGCGTTGCTTGGCAATACGTGAATTGGATGAGAAATGATGGGTTATTTGGTTGATTGTGTTGTGCCGCCGACCCCTATGATGCCGTCATCCAATGGGATAGCGGTGTGTCCGCCGTCCCGGGTTTCATCCGTATTGAAGGCGATCCGATGTTAGACCGGCTTAATGAAGATTTCCGCTTCTTCCAGCAGTCCCTGTCGTTGCGCGCGCAGCGTCAGGAAGTGCTGTCCTCCAACATCGCCAACGCCGACACGCCCAACTACAAGGCGCGCGATTTCGATTTCAAGGCGGCAATGCAGAACGCGATGGAAGGCTCCAAGCGCCTGCCCGATACCTCGCTGACCCTGACCTCGGCGCGCCACATCCCGGCCAAGGCCGTGTCCGAAGGGCCGACGCAGATGCTGTACCGCCTGCCATACCAGCCCAGCCTGGACGGCAACACGGTCGACATGGACATCGAGCGCGTGCAGTTCGCCGACAACACCTTGCACTACCAGAGCACGATGCAGCTGCTGACGGGCCGTATCCGCAGCATGATGGCCGCCATCCAGGATTGATTTTCATAGGGAACCGCAGGCAATGTCCTTGTTGAGCATTTTCGATATCGCCGGTTCGGCGTTGAGCGCGCAGTCGCAGCGCATGAACGTGGCGGCCAGCAACATGGCCAACGCCGACAGCGTGGTCGGCCCCGATGGCCAGCCGTACCGGGCTCGCCAGGTGGTGTTCCAGGTCAACCCGCCGGCCGGCCAGGCCCAGGGCCGCGAGATCGGCGGCGTGCGCGTGGCCGGGGTGGTGGTGGACCAATCTCCCCTCAAACAGGTCTACGACCCCAAGCATCCGCTGGCCGACGCGCAGGGCTACGTCAGCATGCCCAACGTCGATCCGGTCGCCGAAACCGTCAACATGATCGCGGCGTCGCGTTCGTACCAGGCCAACGTCGAGGTGCTGAACACCGCCAAGAGCCTGATGCAGAAAACCCTCACCATCGGCCAATCCTGATCCTCCTGATTCCGCGCGCCGCGCCGCCCGCGCGGAAGTTTTTGAAGAAGTGAACTCATGACCACCGTCGACCAATCCACAAGCAAGACCGGCCTGGGCCTGGCGCAAATCGGCGCCAACGGCTCGAGCACCGCGCAGGGCCTGCAGGATCAGTTCCTCAAGCTGCTGGTCACGCAGCTCAAGAACCAGGATCCGCTGAACCCGATGCAGAACGCCGAGCTGACCTCGCAGCTGGCGCAGATTTCCACGGTGGAAGGCATCACGAACCTGAAGAACACCATGCTGGCCATCAGCGGCCAGATCGACGTGTCGCAGTCGATGAATGCCGTGGCAATGATCGGCAAGGGCGTGCTGGTTCCTGGCGCGAGCGTCAAGGTCGGCGTGAACGCCGAGAATCCCGCCGAGCGCGTGGTCACCCCCTACGGCCTGGATCTGCAGAAGGATGCGGTCAAGGTGCAGGTGCGCATTTCCGACAGCAACGGCGCGGTCGTGCGCACCATCGAACTGGGCGAGCAGAAGGCCGGCGTGTACACGCTGGACTGGGACGGCAAGAACGACGCCGGCGTGGCGCTGGACGCGGGCGCGTACACCGTGTCGGTCCTGGCCACGGATGGCGACGACAAGAAGGTGGCCGCCGAGGTGCTGAAGTACGGCAAGGTCAAGAGCGTGGCCTATTCCACCAACGGCCTGCGTCTGGACATGGGCCTGGATGGCCAGACCAGCATGCTGGACGTGCGCAAGGTTATCGGCTGAAGCGGGCCGGTTTGATGATCTGCCGACGCCACGGCGGCGGTTTCCAAATTTAGAGATTAGCGAGAGAAAACATGGGCTTCGGACAAGGATTGAGCGGCTTGAACGCCGCTGCGCAGAACCTGGACGTCATCGGCAACAACATCGCCAACTCGGGCACCGTCGGCTTCAAGTCGTCGACCGCCTCGTTCGCCGACGTCTACGCCAGCTCGCGCGTCGGCCTGGGCACCAAGGTGGCGGGTATCACCCAGCGCTTCACGGTGGGCACGGTCAACGGCGGCGGCGGCGAATACGATATCGCCATCGACGGCGCCAAGGGCATGTTCCGCGTCACCGACCAGAGCGGCGCGGTCATGTACAGCCGCAATGGCGAGTTCCTGGTCGACAAGAACAACTTCATCGTCAACGCGCAGGGCTACCGCCTGACGGGCTACCCCGCCGGCGGCATCGGCGCCAATCCGGTCGAACTGCAACTGCCCACCGCCAACGTCGCGCCCAAGGCCACCACCACGGCCACCACCGTCGCCAACCTGGACGCCAACGCCAAGGTCATCTACCAGGTCGACACGGTCACGTCCCCGGCGGTGAACGGCTCGGTCACGCTGGGCGGCACCGCCTACACCTTCACCAAGGGCGCGGGCGGCGCGATCACCTGGGTCGCCCCGGGCAATCCGCCGGCCGCCACCTACGGCACCGCGCCCAACACCGTCACCATCGACGCCACGGGGCAGGTCACCGCCGGCAACCTCAACGTGATCCCCGGCTTTGTCGACTACACGGCCGCCGTGACCGAAGTGGGCAAGCCGTTCGATCCCAAGGTCACCACCAGCTACACCAACGCCTCGCCCATGACGGTGTACGACTCGCTGGGCAACTCGCACCAGGTGATGCAGTACTTCGTCAAGCGCGCCGCCGACGCCGCCGGCAACAGCGTCTACGACGTCTACTACACCATCGACGGCCAGGCCATGGCGCCGACCACCGAAGCGGGCGGCGTGTGGGGCAACCCGACGCAGTTCACGTTCAACAAGGCCGGCGCGATGACCAGCGCCACCACGGTCAACCTGTCGTTCGCCACGCCGGGCGGCAACACCACCCCGGCCGATCCCCTGGCCATCGCCGTCAACTACACCGGCACCACGCAGTACGGCAGCGCCTATGCGCTCAAGAGCCAGCCGGACGGCTACACCTCGGGCGAATTCAGCGGCATCAACATCGGCGCCGACGGCAGCCTGGTGGCCCAATACACCAATGGCGAGACCTCGATCGTCGGCACCATCGTGCTGGCCGACTTCGCCAACCTGCAGGGCCTGCAGCCGGTGGGCAACAACGCCTGGAAGGAAACCGCCACGTCGGGCCAGCCGATCCTCGGCCAGCCGGGCAGCAACGGCCTGTCCAAGGTGGTGGGCCAGGCGACCGAGGCCTCGAACGTCGACATGAGCAAGGAGCTGGTCAACATGATCATCGCCCAGCGCACCTACCAGGCCAACTCGCAGACCATCAAGACCCAGGACGAGATCATGCAAGTCCTGATGAACCTGAAGTAATGGTTGGCGGGCACGCGACGACACCGACGGAATAGGCAATGGATCGAATCATCTACACCGCCATGAATGGCGCGGCGCGGATCACTGAGCACCAGGCCGCGCTCTCGAACAACATGGCGAACGTGAACACGCCGGGCTTTCGCGAGCAGATCGCGCTGTACCGGTCGGTTCCGGTGAACGACGGCGTGAGCCTGCCGACGCGTGTCTCGACGGTGGCGTCGACGCCCCGCAACAACTTCGAGATGGGCAACATGCAGACCACCGGCCGCGACCTGGACGTGGCCCTGGCCAGTTCCAACGGCTGGATCGCGGTGCAGACCCCGCAGGGCGAGGCCTACACCCGCGCCGGCAGCCTGCAGGTGGGCGTGAACGGCCTGCTGCAGACCTCGCTGGGCCAGCCGGTGATGTCCGACCAGAACGGCATCATCGACGTGCCCGACCAGGCCGCGCTGACCATCACCTCGGACGGCACCATCACCGCCATCGGCGCCGGCGATGCGCCCAACAACATCCTCAACCTGGGCCGCATCAAGCTGGTCAACCCGCCGGAGGCGCAGCTGGTGCACGGCGACGACGGCGTCTTCCGCCTGGCGCCGGTCAACGGCCAGCCCGCGCCGCCGGTGCCGGCGGATCCCAGCCTGCGGGTGCTGTCGGGCGTGCTGGAAGGCAGCAATACCAATCCCATGGCGGCGATGGTGGGCATGATCGAAAACGCCCGCCGCTTCGAACAGCAGATGCAGGTGGTGCAGCAGGCGGACCGCAACGCCGAACGCGCCAACGGCATTCTCTCGGTTTCCTGATCCGGTCAGCCGATCCGAACCAAATAATTTTCGCGCGCGGCCGGGCCGCCGCACCTGGAGTACTTCATCATGATGCGTTCGCTGTGGATTGCCAAGACGGGCCTGGAAGGTCAACAGACCTCGATGGACGTGATTTCCAATAACTTGGCCAACGTCTCGACCAACGGTTTCAAGCGCGGCCGCGCCGTGTTCCAGGACCTGATGTACCAGACGCTGCGCCAGCCCGGCGCCCAGGTCGGCGACGCCACGCAGCTGCCGTCGGGCCTGCAGCTCGGCACCGGCGCCCGCGTGGCCGCCACCGAGCGCATCCACACCACCGGCGGCCTGAACAACACCGGCGGCGAACTGGACGTGGCGATCAACGGCCGCGGCTTCCTGCAGGTCGAGCTGCCCGACGGCACCCAGGCCTACACCCGCGACGGCGCGCTGCAGCGCGACCAGAACGGCCAGCTGACCACGGTCAGCGGCTACGTGATCCAGCCGCCCATGAACGTGCCCGACAACGCCCTGTCGATCTCCATCGGCAAGGACGGCATCGTTTCGGTGACGCAGCCCGGCGCGGCCGGCGTCAACGTGCAGATCGGCCAGTTGCAGGTCGCCACCTTCATCAACCCCACCGGCCTGCAGAGCGTGGGCGAGAACCTGTACCTGGAAACCGACGCCTCGGGCCCGGCCAACCTGCTGCAGCCGGGCGTGGACGGCGCCGGCACGTTCATGCAGAACTACGTCGAAACCTCCAACGTGAACGTGGCCGAGGAACTGGTCAACATGATCACGACCCAGCGCGCTTACGAAATGAACAGCAAAGCCGTCAAGACCTCGGACGAAATGCTGGCCCGCCTGACCCAACTGTGATGCCTATGTCGTCTGTCCTGCGTCTGGTTTCGAGCGCGGCCCTGGCGTTGCTGGTGGCCGGTTGCGCCATGATTCCGCCCGAACCCATCGTGACCGGGCCGACGACGGCGGCCCCGCCGCCGCCGCCGATGCCGGCGGCGCAGCCCACCGGTTCGATCTACCAGCCCACGACTTACGGCAACTACCCGCTGTTCGAGGATCGTCGGCCGCGCAACGTCGGCGATATCGTCACCATCGTCCTGAACGAAAAGACGAACGCCTCCAAGAATGTCGCCACCAACACCAACCGCAGCGGCAACGCCAGCCTGGGCATCGCCGCCGCGCCGTCCTTCATGGACAGCTGGGCCAATGCCAACCTGAACACGGACGCCAAGGGTGGCAACGTGGCGCAGGGCAAGGGCGACAGCACCGCCAACAACGCCTTCACCGGCACCATCACCACCACGGTGGTGGGGGTGATGTCCAACGGCAACCTGCAGGTGGCCGGCGAGAAACAGATCGCCATCAACCGCGGCAGCGAATACGTGCGCTTCTCCGGCGTGGTCGACCCGCGTTCCATCACCGGGACGAACACCGTGTCGTCGACCCAGGTGGCCGATGCCCGCATCGAATACCGCAGCAAGGGCGTCATGGACGAAGTCCAGACCATGGGCTGGCTGCAACGCTTCTTCCTGATCGCTTCGCCGTTCTGACCATGAAACAACCCACTCCGATTTCCGCCTTGCTGTCCCTGCTGGCGCGCGTCTGTGTCGCGGCCGGGCTGCTGGCCGGCGCCTCGGCGGCGCACGCCGAGCGGCTCAAGGACCTGGCATCCATCCAGGGGGTGCGCGGCAACCAGCTGATCGGCTACGGCCTGGTGGTGGGCCTGGACGGCAGCGGCGACCAGGTGCGCCAGACGCCTTTCACGCAGCAGAGCCTGACCAACATGCTGTCGCAGCTGGGCATCACCGTGCCGGCCGGCAGCAACATGCAGCTCAAGAACGTGGCGGCGGTCATGGTGACGACGACGCTGCCGGCCTTCGCGCGGCCCGGCCAGACGCTGGACGTGGTGGTGTCCTCCATGGGCAACGCCAAGAGCCTGCGCGGCGGCACGCTGCTGATGACGCCGCTCAAGGGCGCCGACAGCCAGGTCTACGCGATCGCCCAGGGCAACATCCTGGTCGGCGGCGCGGGCGCCTCGGCGGGCGGTTCCAGCGTGCAGATCAACCAGCTCAACGGCGGCCGCATCAGCGGCGGCGCCATCGTCGAGCGCGGCGTGCCCACCACCTTCGCGCGCGACGGCTACATCTATCTGGAAATGAACAACACCGACTTCGGCACCGCCCAGAACGTGGTGGCGGCGCTGAACCGCAAGTTCGGGCAGGGCACCGCGACCGCGCTGGACGGCCGCGTGGTGCAGGTGCGCAGTCCGATGGAGCAGTCGGCGCAGGCGCGCTTCCTGTCGCAGGTCGAGGACCTGCAGGTGACGCGCGCGCCCACCGTGGCCAAGGTCATCATCAACGCCCGCACCGGCTCGGTGGTCATGAACCGCACGGTCATGATCGAAGAGGCCGCCGTGGCGCACGGCAACCTGTCGGTCATCATCAACCGCCAGAACCAGGTGTCGCAGCCGGATACGCCCTTCACGGAAGGGCAGACGGTGGTGGTGCCCAATACCCAGATCGAAGTGCGCCAGGACAACGGCTCGCTGCAGCGTGTGACCACCAGCGCCAACCTGGCCGACGTGGTCAAGGGCCTGAACGCCCTGGGCGCGACGCCCCAGGACCTGCTGGCGATCCTGCAGGCCATGAAGAGCGCCGGCGCCCTGCGCGCCGAACTTGAGATCATCTGACCGCGATGGCCTACACCAATCCCTCCGCGCGCCTGGGCAGCCGCCAGGATTCCGTCTTTGACATGGGGCGCCTGTCGGACCTGAAGCGCGACGTCACCAAGGACCCGGCCAACCCCGGCACCGAGCAGCAGAAACAGGTGGCCAAGCAGTTCGAGGCCCTGTTCCTGCAGATGATGCTCAAGCGCATGCGCGAAGCCACGCCCAAGGAAGGCCTGTTCGACTCGCAGCAGACCCAGATGCTGCAATCCATGGCCGACGAGCAGTTGGCGCTGCACCTGGCCACGCCCGGCATCGGCCTGTCGCAATCGATCCTGGCGCAGATGCAGCAGGGTAAGCCGGGCGACCTGCCGGCCGAAGCCGTGCAGCGCCTGGGGCAGGGCACCGACCTGGATTTCCAGACGGGGGGCTCGCGCCAGGTATCGGCGCTGATGGACGTGATGCGCAACAACCGCGCGAGCGACCGCGCCCTGGCCGCGGCCGAAGGCGCGCCCGAGCACGTCATCAACTTCGTGTCGAAGATGTCGCGCGCGGCCACGCTGGCCTCGCAGCAGAGCGGCGTGCCGGCCCGGCTGATCATGGGCCAGGCGGCCCTGGAGTCCGGCTGGGGCCAGCGCGAGATCAAGCACGAGGACGGCCGCACCAGCTACAACCTGTTCGGCATCAAGGCGGGACCGAGCTGGAAGGGCAAGGTCGTGAATGTGCTGACCACCGAATACGAAGACGGCGTCGCAAAAAAGGTGACGCAGCCCTTCCGGGCCTATTCGTCGTACGAGGAATCGTTCGCCGACTATGCCCGCCTGATCGGCAACAGCCCGCGCTACGAAAGCGTGACCCAGGCGCGCAACGAAATCGAGGCGGCCCGCCGCATCCAGAGCGCCGGCTACGCCACCGATCCGCAATATGCGCAAAAACTGATCGGCGTCATGAGCCAGCTGCGAGGGGCGGCCGCCAAGGTGGATATTTCACGCCAGATGTTGGAAGGACTCTAAATTTGGACTACCCGCTGCCGTTAATCGGGTATCCAGAAATATCAGTCGCGGTTACATACGGGGCACTGTCAGCATGAATCTGTACAAATTGGCGTTGGGCGGGTTGAACGCGTCCCAGGCGGGATTGGCCACCACCGGCCACAACATCAACAATGCCACCACGGTGGGTTACAACCGCCAGCGCGTCATGATCTCGACCGCGGGCGCCCAGGCCACCAGCAACGGCTTCATCGGCCGCGGCGTGCAGGTCGACACCGTGGTGCGCAGCTACGACAGCTTCCTGTACAAGCAGCTGGTCGGCGCCCAGGGTAGCAGCGCCCAGTTGCAGACCCAGTTCGACCAGGTATCGCAGATCAACAACCTGTTCGCCGACCGCACCGTGGGCATCGCCCCGGGCCTGACCAATTTCTTCACCAGCATGAACACCGTGGCCAGCAAGCCGGCGGATCCCGCCGCGCGCCAGGACCTGCTGGGCAAGGCCAACAGCCTGACCACCCAGATCCGCTCGGCCTACCAGGAAATGCAGAACCAGCGCCTGGGCCTGAACACGCAGATCTCCACCACCGTCGAGCAGGTCAACAGCTACCTGACCCGCATCAATGACCTGAACAGCCAGATCTCCATCGCCCGCGGCAAGGGCGCCGGCAATCCGCCCAACGACCTGCTGGACCAGCGCGACCAGGCCGTTTCCGAACTGAATCAGCTGATCGGCATCACCACCTACGAGCAGGGCGACAAGCTCAACATCTCGCTGGCCTCGGGTGGCCAGGCGTTGCTGTCCGGCGATACCGTCTACCCGTTGCAGGCCGTGGCGTCCGCCAAGGATGTCAGCCGCACCGTCATCGCGTACACCCTGCCGGCCGGTTCCGGCGGCAAGACCGTGGCGGTCGAACTGAACGACGCCGAAGTCAGCGGCGGCAAGCTGGGCGGCCTGCTGCAGTTCCGCGCCAGCTCGCTGGACTTCATGCAGGCGCAGCTGGGCCAGATGGCCGTCGGCCTGGCCATGACGTTCAACGAGCAGCACCGCCAGGGCCTGGACTCCGCCGGCAACCCCGGCACCGATTTCTTCAGCATCGGCAGCCCGCAGGGCGTGCCGAACGCCAACAACAAGAGCGGCGCCCAGCTCAGCGGTACGTTCACGAACGTGAACAACATCAACGCCAAGGACTACGAAATCAGTTTCGACGGCGCCAATTACCGCGTGACGCGCCTGCCGGAAGGCACCCAGGTGTACAACGGCCCGGCCACCGGCACGCCGCCCACCGCCACGCTGGACCTGACCGATGAAATGGGCGTGTCGCTGACGATCGACTCGCCGCCGCAGGCCGGCGACAAGTGGTCGCTGTCGCCCACGCGCGACGCCGCGCGCGACATCAACGTGCTGATCACCGACCCGGAAAAGGTTGCCGCGGCGGATGCCGCCGGCGGCGACGCCAACGGCAAGAACGCGTTGGCGCTGGCGCAACTGCAGACCCGCAAGGTGCTGGGCCACGGCACCATGAGCATCACCGAGATGTTCGGCCAGGTGGTCAACACCGTCGGCGTGCAGACCGCGCAGATCAGTTCGGCTAATACGGCCCAGAAGAATCTGCTGGCCCAGAAGACCGCGGCCCAGCAATCGGTGTCGGGCGTGAACCTGAACGAAGAATACGTGAGCCTGTCGCTCTACCAGGAGCAGTACCAGGCCAGCGCCCGCATCATCGACGTCGCCAGCACGCTGTTCGATACGCTGCTGGGCCTGCGCGGCTGATCCGGATCGTTGACATCGTGACCTATCAAGACCTATTTGGAGCTTCCCCATGCGCCTGAGCACCTCGATGATGTATTCGAACGGCCTGAAGGGCGTTCTTTCTCAGGAATCCGACATGAACCGCCTGGTGGAACAGGTGGGCAGCGGCAAGAAGTTCCTGACGCCGGCGGATGATCCGCTGTCCGCCTCGTTGTCGATCAACGTCGCGCAGACGCAGAGCATGAACGCGACGTACCAGCTCAATCGCAATACCGCCAAGACCAACCTGGGCCAGGAAAACAACGTCCTGGATTCCATCACCACGGCGCTGGCCGACGTGCGTACCCGCGTGGTGCAGGCCGGTAACGGCACTTTCGCCGACAGCGACCGCCAGGCCTTGTCGACCGCGCTGAAGAACGCCCGGGACGCGCTGCTGGGCCTGGCGAACAGCACCGACGGCAACGGCCAATACCTGTTCTCCGGCTACCAGGGCGGCGTTGTGCCCTATGCCCAGGACACCAACGGCAAGATCGTCTATAGCGGCGCCACCGGCGAGCGCACGGTGCAGGTCGACCAGTCGCGCCAGATGTCCTCCAGCGACATCGGCAGCGACATCTTCAACCGCGCCAACCCGGGGTCGCAGGCCTATGTCAGCACCGCCGCCGCCGCCAACACCGGCACGGCCCAGTTCAGCACGGTCTCGGTGACGCCGGGCAGCCCCAACATTGGCAAGAACTTCAAGCTGCAATTCGAATCCGACCCGGCCACGGGCAACATGGGGTATCGCGTCATCACGACGGACCCCAATGCCAACCCGCCGGTGCCGCCGGTCATCAACCCGGCTCCGCCGGCCGCGCCCACCGTCTACACGCCCGATGCCGCGATCGATTTCGGCGGGGTGTCGGTGGTCGTCAAGGGCACGCCGCAGAACGGTGACGTGATCGACGTCGAAAGCGTGCAGTCCGCCAACGTCGACATTTTCAATACGCTGGACAGCCTCATCAAGACGCTCGACTCGCCGATCGCCGGCGATCCGGTGGCGTTGGCCAAACTGAACAACGAGTTGGCGACGGCCAACAAGAAGTTGTCGACCAACTACGACAACGTGCAGACGGTCGCCGCCTCGGTGGGCGCCCGCATGAACGAACTGGAAGCCCTGGACGCCACCGGCACCCAGAAGGGCCTGGGTTATTCCAAGTCGTTGTCGGATCTCGAAGACCTGGACTACTACTCGGGCGCCAGCCAGTTGGCGTTGCGACAGGTGGCCCTGCAGGCCGCGTCGGCGGCGTTCATGACGATTCAAGGATCCAGTCTTTTCAGCCGCAAGTAATGCGGTGAGTCCATAGACCGCGCCCACGACGGACGCGGCATGTTGCGCCCTTACGGACGCTTCCGGTGGCAAGCCGGAGCGTCCGTGTGTGCGTACAGGGTAGGAATTTTGTCGTTTCAATAACGCTCGGATATTTCATGCTTGTCAATTTGAAAGTTCGCACCTGCATCATCCTGGTGCTATTGCTCTTCACGGGTGCCATGTTCGTGTCGAACGGCGTGGCTTGGATGGGACTGAATTCCAGTAACACGAAACTCGATCAGATCAACGCCGCCTATACCGACCAGGGAGTTCCCCTCAACCGCGCCTATACCATATTCCTGCGCGCGCGCCTGTTGCTTTCCACATCGCTGATGGATATGCAGCAGGGCAAGACCGAGCAGGCGACCGAACAGGCCAAGCGCTCCGAAGCCTTGATGCAAGAAGCCTTCAAGATGATGGAGGAAATCCGCAAGGCGCCCAAGCTGGAGGGAACCGAGGCACTGGGCCAGGCAGTGGATGCCGCGCTCAAGGAATACGATTCGGTTATCAAGGGGCAGGCCAAGGCGCTCGCCAATATGGCGATCCAGGACTACCTCAACCTCAATGACGCCGCCACGAACGTCAACACCAAGTTCCGCGGGGCGGTGGACGATTACCTGACCTTCATCGACAAGCGTACGGATGAGCTGGCGGCGCAGGCCCAGGTCGATCACAACATTTCGCGCAGCGTCACGATCGCGCTGCTGGTGATTGCGGCGGTGCTCGCGATTGGCTGTTGGATCTTCATCAACCGTACAGTCCTGCGTCCGCTGCACGAGGCGGGCGATCATTTCGAGAAAATCGCGAGCGGCGACTTCACCGGACGTATCGAGGTGCGCAGCACCAATGAAATCGGCCAGATGTTCTCCGCCGTCAAGCGCATGCAGGAAAGCCTGACGCGCACGGTGGCCACGGTGCGCCGTGGCGTGGACGAGATCAACGTGGGCGCGCGCGAAATCTCGGCGGGCAACACCGACCTGTCCAGCCGCACCGAGCAGCAGGCGGCCTCTCTGGAAGAGACCGCCGCGTCGATGGAAGAATTGGCCTCGACGGTCAAGCAGAACGCCGACAACGCGCGCCAGGCCAACCAGCTGGCGGCCAGCGCTTCGGACGTGGCCGAGCGCGGCGGTTCGGCGGTAGCCGAAGTGGTCAACACGATGCAGGGCATTTCGGCCAGCTCGCGCAAGATCTCTGAAATCGTGTCGGTGATCGACGGCATCGCTTTCCAGACCAACATCCTGGCGCTGAACGCGGCGGTGGAAGCGGCGCGCGCGGGCGAACAGGGCAAGGGCTTCGCGGTGGTGGCGGGCGAAGTGCGCTCGCTGGCGCAGCGCAGCGCGCAGGCGGCCAAGGAGATCAAGGGCCTGATCGAGGACTCCGTGACCAAGGTGGGCGCCGGTTCGCAGCAGGTGGAACGGGCGGGCGCGACGATGCAGGAGATCGTGGCGTCGGTCAAGCGCGTGACGGACATCATGGGCGAGATCTCGGCGGCCTCGGAAGAGCAGTCCAGCGGCATCGACCAGGTGAACCGCGCGGTCTCGCAGATGGACGAAGTGACGCAGCAGAACGCGGCGCTGGTGGAAGAGGCGGCGGCCGCGGCCGGTTCGCTGCAGGAGCAGGCGCAGCGCCTGGCCGAAGCCGTGGCGGTATTCAAGATCAATGCCGGCGACGTGATCGAAGTGCCGGCGCGCCAGCTGGCCCAGCAGCCCCAAGCGCCGCGGGTCGCCGCGCCGCACGCCGAGCCGTCGGCGCCCGCCGCCAAGCCGATGCATCCGGCCAGGTCCGAAGGGTCCGCCGAATCGACGCCGGCGGCCGACAAGCCCGCCGCGGCGCCGCGCCTGACGCAGCCAGCCCGTGCCCGGCCCACTGCCAACAGCGGCGCCACCGCGGCCCGGCCGTTGCGTCGTCCGGTCGTCAAGACCAGCGACGCCACCGATGCCAAGCCGATCAAGCCCGCGCCGGCCGCCACCCGCCGCGCCCCGCCCGCGGATGATGACTGGGAGTCCTTCTGACAACGCACGCACGGACGCATTGAACAGGTAGTCGCAGTAACAAACACCCCCCTTTTACGTTGGGGCGGCAATGGTGCCGCCCTGGCGGTTACTGGAAATATCGGAAAATGTTAAGCAATCTGAAGGTGCGCACGGGCTTGATGCTTGCCCAATTGGCAGTCGCCGTGGCCGCGCTGGTTGCAATTGCCTTGGGTTGGAACAGCATGCGCTCCAACGCCGAAGCGATCAACGCTTTGGATAGCCTGAGTGTCCAGCAGAGCAATCTGGTCAAGGACTCGTACGTGCAGATGCTGCGCGCCACCATCCGCGCCGATATCGCCGCCGCGCAACGCGCGGCGGGCGACAAGGCGGGCGCGGCCGAGAACACCCGCATCGTGCAGCAACTGCTGGCCGAAGCCAAGACGAAACTCGAAAGCTTCAAGGCGATTCCGAAGAACACCGAGATCGGCCGCGCCGCGGAAGGCCAGTTGCTGGCTTCCTTCAACGGCTTTGCCGAGGGCCTGCAGGCGATGCTGGGCGCGTTGGACCGGGGGGACAACGCCGAATACCTGAATCTGAAGAACACCAAGACCGCCGCGGCCAGCGGCGCGTTTTCCAAGCAGTTGACCGAGTTCGCCAGCACCATTACGACCTACAGCGAAGCCCAGGTGGCCGAATCGCGCTCGCAGGGCGCGATCATGACCTACGTCTACCTGGCGCTGGTGCTGGTGATCCTGGCCGTGTCGCTGGGCGCATTCCTGTTCATGAACCGGGTGGTGCTGCGGCCGCTGCGCGTGGTCGGCGAGAGCTTCGACCGCATCGCGGGCGGCGACCTGACCACGCGCGTCGAGGTGCATTCGAGCAACGAGATCGGGGCCTTGATGGCCGCGGTCAAGCGCATGCAGGAAAGCCTGGCGCGCACGGTGGCCACGGTGCGCCGCGGCGTGGACGAGATCAACGTGGGTTCGCGCGAGATCTCGGCGGGCAACACGGATCTGTCCAGCCGCACGGAACAACAGGCGGCTTCGCTGGAAGAGACCGCCGCGTCGATGGAAGAACTGGCTTCGACGGTCAAGCAGAACGCCGACAACGCGCGCCAGGCCAACCAGCTGGCGGCCAGCGCTTCGGACGTGGCCGAGCGCGGCGGTTCGGCGGTGGCCGAAGTGGTCAACACGATGCAGGGCATTTCGGCCAGCTCGCGCAAGATCTCTGAAATCGTGTCGGTGATCGACGGCATCGCGTTCCAGACCAACATTCTGGCGCTGAACGCGGCGGTGGAAGCGGCCCGTGCCGGCGAGCAGGGCAAGGGCTTCGCGGTGGTGGCGGGCGAAGTGCGCTCGCTGGCGCAGCGCAGCGCGCAGGCGGCCAAGGAGATCAAGGGCCTGATCGAGGATTCGGTGACCAAGGTGGGCGCCGGTTCGCAGCAGGTGGAACGCGCGGGTGCGACGATGCAGGAGATCGTGGCGTCGGTCAAGCGTGTGACGGACATCATGGGCGAGATCTCGGCGGCCTCGGAAGAGCAGTCCAGCGGCATCGACCAGGTCAATCGCGCGGTTTCGCAGATGGACGAGGTGACGCAGCAGAACGCGGCGCTGGTGGAAGAGGCGGCGGCCGCGGCCGGTTCGCTGCAGGAGCAGGCGCAGCGCCTGGCCGAAGCCGTGGCGGTATTCAAGATCAATGCCGGCGACGTGATCGAAGTGCCGGCGCGCCAGCTGGCCCAGCAACGTAGTGCGCCACGGGTCAGCGCGCCGCAGATCGAGGAGCCGGCGGCGGCGCAGGAAAAGGCCGTGGCGTCCGCCGCGCCGGCGCCACGCCAGGCAGCGCCTGCCGCGCGCTTGACGCATGCCACGCGTGCCAAGCCGGCGGCGGCAGCGGCCGAGGCCGCCAGCGCGGCACGTCCGCCGAGGCGTCCGCCGCCGCGCGCAACCGCGGCGACGAGCGACGCCAAGCCGCCAGCGGCGGCTACCCGTCGCCAGGCGCCGGCGGACGATGATTGGGAATCTTTTTGACGCCGGTCGAGACCGGTAAATGGGCAGGTATGCGAGGCTATCTACATCTTCTGGCGACGGCGGCAATCGCGGCGCTGATCGCGGGCTGCGCGGCAACGGGCCACAATTTCGACCCCAGCAAGCTGTCGACCCTGACCCCGGGTCAGACGACGCTGGAAGAAGCCTCGCGGGCGCTCACCGCCCCGCCTGACAAGTTCTACAAGCAGACCGACGGCACCTTCCTCGCCCTCTGGTCCTTCAAGATCACGTTTGTCGCGGACGGCCTGTACAGCCGCAAGGAAGCGCTGCTGCAGTTCGGCCCGGACGGCCGGCTGATGCGCCT
The DNA here is from genome assembly GCF_002082135.1 of Achromobacter ruhlandii. Taxonomy (NCBI): domain Bacteria; kingdom Pseudomonadati; phylum Pseudomonadota; class Betaproteobacteria; order Burkholderiales; family Alcaligenaceae; genus Achromobacter; species Achromobacter ruhlandii. Next base: position 3,593,419 of record NZ_CP017433.1, on the reverse strand, counting down.
CGTCGACAGCACCAATATTCTGCTGGAACCCTGGGAACGCCAGAAATTGCTGGGCCCCGCACCCATGCCTGACCCCGTTCAGGATTGGGCGCAACAGCCCGCGCCGCCGCCCCAGGTGGAAACCATCGTCATACCGGTGCCGGCTGCGCCGCCCGAGACGGTGCGCCAGGGGCGATAGGCCCCGTTTTCCGCGGAGAGCGCGCCGGCCCCCGGGGCCACCGCGTACGTCGCCCTGACGCGAACCCTTCCGCAAGGAGGGTTCGCCAGGGTGGTTTTTCATTTGGTCAGAGCTGTACCTGAGGGATGGGGAAAGAATATGGAAGCGAGTCTGGAATCCGGAGCGAAATCAGGCAAGGTGGGCAAGAAGAAGGCCGCGCGCGCACCCAAGGTGAAACGCAAGCTGCGGCTGCGCGATGCCCGCGTCGGCACGATGCTGCTGTGGGTCATGGCATTCTTCGCGGTGCTGATCGCGGCGGTGGGCGGCCTGGCCGCCTTCTTCCTGCAGCACAACTACGAGTCCATCCGCGAGGTCAATGCGCTGACCGAGCGCGCCAAGCAAGTGGATGTGATCAACAGCGACATGCTGCGCGCCCGCGTCAGCCTGATGGTCGCGGCCCGTCACCTGCAGGAGTCGGGCTGGGGCAGTGGCGAGAACTCGGCGCGCGACGCGGCCGCGGCGCTCAAGGGCGCCACCGATCTGCTGACCGGCGTGCGCAGCCGCTTCGCCGACTTCCAGAAGAACATGCTGCAGGATGACACCGGCCGCCAGCTATCGATGAACCTGGTGCGCCGCTACCGTTCGTATATCGATGACGGCGTCGACACCATGGTGGAAGCGCTGCGCAGCGAGGACTACTCGACCTTCTACATGGTCAACAATGAATACGGCACGCCGCGCAGCGCCGCCTTCATCGAGGCCATCGGCGAATTCAGCAAGTACATCGCCGACCAGCAGGAAGCCACGATCCAGCAGGCCGAGGACAACTTCAACCGCGCCATGGTGGCCGTTGCCGTCGCGGTGGCGTTGGCGCTGGCCCTGATGGTGTTCTGCCGCGTGCTGTTCGGCCGCCTGGTGGTCCGTCCGCTGGTCGAGGCCGGCCAGCATTTCGACAAGATTGCCGCCGGCGACCTGACCAGCCGCGTTGAAGTGCGCTCGCACAACGAAATCGGCCAGCTGTTCGCCGCGCTCAAGCGCATGCAGGAAAGCCTGACGCGCACGGTGGCCACGGTGCGCCGTGGTGTCGACGAGATCACGGTGGGTTCGCGCGAGATCTCGGCGGGCAACACGGATCTGTCCAGCCGCACGGAAGAACAGGCGGCTTCGCTGGAAGAGACCGCCGCGTCGATGGAAGAACTGGCTTCGACGGTCAAGCAGAACGCCGACAACGCGCGCCAGGCCAACCAGCTGGCGGCCAGCGCTTCGGACGTGGCCGAGCGCGGCGGTTCGGCGGTGGCCGAAGTGGTCAACACGATGCAGGGCATTTCGGCCAGCTCGCGCAAGATCTCGGAAATCGTGTCGGTGATCGACGGCATCGCGTTCCAGACCAACATTCTGGCGCTGAACGCGGCGGTTGAAGCGGCCCGTGCCGGCGAGCAGGGCAAGGGCTTCGCGGTGGTGGCGGGCGAAGTGCGCTCGCTGGCGCAGCGCAGCGCGCAGGCGGCCAAGGAGATCAAGGGCCTGATCGAGGACTCGGTGACCAAGGTGGGCGCCGGTTCGCAGCAGGTGGAACGCGCGGGCGCGACGATGCAGGAGATCGTGGCGTCGGTCAAGCGCGTGACGGACATCATGGGCGAGATCTCGGCGGCCTCGGAAGAGCAGTCCAGCGGCATCGACCAGGTGAACCGCGCGGTTTCGCAGATGGACGAGGTGACGCAGCAGAACGCGGCGCTGGTGGAAGAGGCGGCCGCCGCGGCTGGCTCGCTGCAGGAGCAGGCCCATCGCCTGGCCGAAGCCGTGGCGGTGTTCAAGATCAATGCCGGCGAAGTGATCGAAGTGCCGGCCCAGCAACTGGGCGGCTATCAGGCCCCGACGCTGACGCAGGACTGATCGGCACGGGGCCCGGCCCCGTCGCCCAGCGGAGCGGGCCCGTTGCCGGCCCGGCTCCGGCCGACCCGGCGCCCGTTCACGGCCGCCGGGTCGAGTGCCTTGCGCGATATGGATTTGTGAACGGGTTAAGTTTTCGAAAATATTACCGTTAATGGGCATAACGCCCGAATACCGGGGCGAACCGGTTTCGGCGATGCCGCGCATCGCGTACCGGCGCTGGAACACCGGGCGGGGGCCGGTCGCTGCGGGGCGACAGGTCCGTCCACACCGCTATTTATCGTTCGCCGCGACATATGATGTAACCGGAGACAAGCTGTGCGCGTAAACCTTCCAGTCAATGACGTGGAAACCAAGCTGCGCGAGGATCAATATCTGATCTCGCGTACCGACACCAAGGGCCGCATCCTTTACGCGAACCCGGCGTTTATCGAAGTCAGCGGCTTCTCGCGCGAGGAACTGATCGGCAAGGCGCACAACATTGTCCGCCACCCCGATATGCCGCCCGAGGCCTACGAGGACCTGTGGCGTACCCTGCAGGCAGGCGAATCGTGGCTGGGCCTGGTCAAGAACCGCCGCAAGGATGGCGGCTATTACTGGGTGCTGGCCAACGCCACGCCGATCGTCGAGAACGGCGAGGTGGTGGCGTATTCGTCGGTGCGGGTGCGCCCCAGCGACGCCCAGGTCGAGATGGCCGAGGAACTCTACGCGCGTATGCGCGAAGGCCGCGCCCGCGGGGTGCGCATCCTGCGCGGCCGCCCGGTGCGGGCGGGCTGGCGCCGGGGCCTGGACCTGTTGGCTTTTCCGTTCCGACGCAACGTGCGTGGCCGCATGTTCCGCCATGCGCTGCTGTCCTCTAGCATCGTGGTGGCCGCCGGCGCCTACGGTCTGCGTGCCAACTGGGAAACGCTGGACGCGACCGGCGCCACCCTGGCGTGCGGACTGCTCGGCGCGGGGGTGGCCGCAATCTTCGCCTTGGGCTGGCATCTGAGCCGGTCGCTGCTGGATCCCATGGTCGAGGCCGCCAACATGGCGCGCCAGGTCGCCGCGGGCAACCTGACCACGCAGATCGTGGCCGAGTCGGACGACGAGATCGGCAGCCTGAACTTCTCGCTGGAAGTCATGCGCAAAAGCCTGGTCGGTATCGCCCAGGACGTATATCGCGGCATCGAAGGCACCACGCAGGCGGCGGTTCACATTGCCCGCGGCAACCAGGAACTGGCCGGCCGCACCGAGGGCCAGGCCGCCTCCCTGCAGCAGACGGCGGCGAGCATGGAACAGTTGACTTCCACCGTGCGCCAGAATGCCGACAACGCGCGCCAGGCCAACCAGCTGGCCGCCAGCAGCATGGATGTGGCGCGCCGTGGCGGCGTGGCGGTGGGGCAGGTGGTGCATACCATGCACGGCATTTCCGACAGCTCCCGCAGGATCGTCGACATCGTCAGCATCATCGAAGGCATCGCCTTCCAGACCAATATCCTGGCCCTGAACGCGGCGGTGGAGGCGGCCCGCGCCGGCGAGTCCGGCAAGGGCTTCGCGGTGGTGGCGGGCGAAGTCCGCAGCCTGGCGCAAAAGAGCGCCCAGGCGGCCAAGGAAATCAAGGGGCTGATCGAGGATTCTGTCGAGCGCGTGACCGAAGGTTCGGCCCAGGCCGAGCAGGCCGGCGCGACGATGGAAGAGATCGTGGCGGCGGTGCACCGCGTCACCGACATCATCGGCGAGATCTCGCAGGCCTCGCAGGAGCAGTCCAGCGGCATCGAGCAGGTCGACAGCGCGGTATCGCAGATGGATGTGATGACGGTGCAGAACACGGCCCTGGTGCAGGAACTGGGCGGAGCGGTGCTGCAGCTGGGCAACCAGTCGGGCGCGCTGCGCGAGACCATCCGGGTGTTTCGCCTGACAGGGCAGCAGTGACGCGTCTGTCCGCATCGAATGAAAAAACGGCCCTCGGGCCGTTTTTTCATTGTGCCCGCGCCAGCCTGGCGGGGCCTCGGTCCGCGGGTCGCCCGCTTGCCGCTAGCGTCCCGCCAGCGCGTCGGTGACCCGGCTCATCGCCGACAGGCCGGATTCGAACAGCGATTCCAGGAAGGGGCCGGAGTTCGGCAGCACCACGGTCAGCAGCACCACGCCTACGATCAGGCTGACGGGAAAGCCCACCGAGAACACCGACAATTGCGGCGCGGAGCGGTTCAGGATGCCCATGGCCAGGTTGATGGTCAGGAGCGCGCAGATCAGCGGCAAAGCCAGCAGAAGGCCGGATACGAACACGGTCTTGCCCCATTCCACCACGACGCCCCAGCCATTCTGGTGCAGCTGGATCGCCTCCACCGGCAGCGTGTCGAAAGACCGCACCAGGGCTGCCAGCACCAGCAGGTGGCCGTCCAGCGCGAGGAATGTCAGCATGGCCACGATGTTGAACAGGCGCGACAGCACGGCGGTGTTGGCGCCGGTGCTGGGATCGAAAAAGGAAGCGAACGACAGGCCCATCTGCAGGCCGACGAATTCGCCGGCCGTCTGCACTGCGGCGAACACCAGGCGCATGGTAAAGCCCATGGCGATGCCGATCAGCACCTGCTGCATCACCATCCACAGGCCGGCGAACGAACCCGGGGCGATCGGCGGCATGGGATCGAGCGCCGGGCTGACGGCAAGCGCCAACACGAAGGCCAGACCGATCTTGACCTTGACGGGAACGGTGGATTCGGAAAAGAGGGGCGCGGTGCCCACCAGCGCCAGGATGCGCACGAACGGCCAGAGGAACTGGCCGATCCAGCCATTGAGCTGCTCGATGGTGAAGGAAAACATGGGGACGCGTCCCGGCGGCGGCGGATGCCGCTACGACACCAGGCCGGGAATCTGGCCGATCAATTGACGGATGTAGTCGACCATGATGCCGATCAGCCACGGGCCCAGCAGCACCAGCACGCCGCACATGGCCAGCAGCTTAGGGATGAACGACAGCGTCATTTCGTTGATCTGAGTGGCTGCCTGGAAGATGCTGATCACCAGGCCGACGATCAGGGTGATGATCAGCAGCGGACCGGCCATCGCCAGCGCGATCTTCATCGCCTGGTAGGTCATGGTCATGACGGTTTCGGCGGTCATGGCGATTCCCTATTGGTAGAAGCTCTGGGCCAGCGAGCCCATCAGCAGGTTCCAGCCATCGGCCAGCACGAACAGCATCAGCTTGAACGGCAACGCCACGGTCACGGGCGGCACCATCATCATGCCCAGCGCCATCAGCACGCTGGCGACCACCAGATCGATGATGAGGAACGGAATGAAAATGGTGAAGCCGATCTGGAAGGCGGTCTTGAGCTCGCTGGTGATGAAGGCCGGCACCAGGATGCGCAGCGGCACCTGCGACGGATCCTCCAGCGCCGGCTGCTTGGCCAGGTTGGCGAACAGCGCCAAGTCGTTCTCGCGGGTCTGGTGCAGCATGAAGGTGCGCAACGGGCCCGCGGCGCGCTCGACCGCGGCTTCGAACTGGATCGAGCCCTCGGACAGCGGTTTGTAGGCGTCGGTGTAGATCTTGTCGAACACCGGCGACATTGTGTAGAAAGTCAGGAACAGCGCCAGCCCGATCAGAACATGGTTGGGCGGCGACATCGCGGTGCCCATGGCGCTGCGCAACAGGCCGAGCACGATGATGATGCGGGTGAAGCCGGTCATCATCAGCAGCGCCGCCGGCAGGAACGACAGCGACGTCATCAGCAGCAGCGTCTGCATGCTGAGTGAATAGGTTTCGGAACCGCCCGGGCCCGGCGTCGCGGTCAGGGCGGGCAGGGTGGCCTGGGCGACCACGCCCGCGGGGAACAGGGCCAGGCCCAGCAGGGCGGCGGCGCCCAGCAGGGGCAGCGCGCCGCGGCGGGCGCGAGGGGAAGAGGGCAAGCTCATGGTGTGGAAGCGCGCGCGCCGCCTAGCGGCGCTTGAGCGCCTGGCCCAGTTTGGCCGCGAAGGCGGCGGTGGGCAAGGTCGCGGCCTGCGGCAATTCGCCGGCGGGCAGGGTATGCAGGGTGTTGAGCTGGCCGGGGCTGACGCCCACGACCACCCAGGTGTTCTCGATCTCGACGACGACGATGCTCTGCCGCGCGCCGATCGGCAGGCTGGCGACCTGCTTGAGCAGGTTGCCGCCGCCACGCTGCGTCAGGCCGGCGCGCCGCGCCAGCCAGGCCGCGGCCAGGATGGCCGCCAGCACCAGCACCAGGCCGATGACGACGCGCAGCAGGGCGGATTCGTTCATCACGGGCGCGGCTTCAACGGCGGTTGTTGAGGCGGTTGATGCGTTCAGACGGGGTGATGATGTCGGTCAGGCGGATGCCGTACTTGTCTTCCACCACCACCACTTCGCCCTGGGCGATCAGGTAGCCGTTGACGAAGATGTCCATCGGCTCGCCGGCCAGGCCGTCCAGCTCCACCACCGACCCCTGGCCCAGTTGCAGCAGGTTCTTGATGGTCAGGCGGGTGCGGCCCAGTTCCACCGTCAGCTGGACGGGCACGTCCATGATCAAGTCGATGTCGGTGCCATTGCCGGCAGCCGAGCCGGCCAGCGGCTTGAACACCGATTGCGCCGCCGATTGGGCGGCAGGCGCGGCCGGAGCCGGAGCCGGGGGAGCCGCCGGAGCGGCAGGGGGTGCGGCGGCCGCAGGCGGCGTGGCCGCCGTCTGCTCGGCCATGGCAGCGGCCCAGTCATCCTGGGCGGGCTTCAGGCCGTCCGCCTGGGTGGGCGGATTGGCGCGGGATTGTTCGGCGAGCGCGTCGGCCCAGTCGTCGGCCGGGGACGAGCCGGAGCCGGGCTCGTTCTTGTCAGTCATGGTCGGGGGCCTCGTTTGAATCGGTATCGTGGGTAAACATGTTTTGCACGCGCAGGGCGTACTGGCCGTTGAAGACGCCGTAGCCGCATTCCATCAGCGGCACGCCGTCGACGTGGGCGATGACGGTCTGCGGCACATCCACGGGAAGGATGTCGCCGACCTTCATGCGCATCAGTTCGCGGATGCTGGACGGAATGCGCGCGAACTCGGCGACCACGTCGATGTCGGCGCTGCGCACCTGGCGCGAGAGCTGCTGCGACCAGCGCTGATCGACTTCCTCGAGCGTGGTTTCCTGCAGCGGCCGCGTGAGCAGGTCGCGCACCGGCTCGATCATGGAATAGGGCAGGCAGATATTGAGGTCGCCGCCGGTCGCGCCGAATTCGATGTGGAACGAGGTGACGACCACCACTTCATTGTTGCCGGTGATGCTGGCGAACTTGGTGTGCATCTCCGAGCGGACGTAATCGAATTCGATCGGGTAGACGGGATCCCAGGACTTGCCGTAGCTTTCCAGGGTCAGGTTGAGCAGGCGCCGGATGATGCGCTGTTCGGTGGTGGTGAAGTCACGGCCCTCGACCCGCGTGTGGTAGCGGCCATCGCCGCCGAACAGGCTGTCGATGACCAGGAACACCAGGTTCGGGTCATAGGTGAACAGGGCAGTGCCGCGCAGCGGCTTCATCTGCACCATGTTCAGGTTGCTGGGAACCGGCAGGTTGCGTTCGAAGTCCGCGTACTTCTGGATCTTGATGGAACCGACGGTGATGTCGGCGCTGCGGCGCATGAAATTCAGCAACACGCTGCGCATCTGGCGCGCAAAGCGTTCGTTGATGAGCTCCAGCGTCTGCATGCGCCGGCGCACCACGCGGTCCGGCGAGCTCAGGTCATAGGCGCGGGCGCCGTCGTTGGGGCCCGCGGATTCCTTTTTGCTGTCGCTCTCGCCCGTGACGCCGGCCAGCAGCGCGTCGACTTCGTCCTGCGAAAGAAACGCCTCGTAGGCCATGCTTATTGCACCACGAACGCCGTATACAGTACGTCGGTGACATACTGGCCGTCCGGCAGGGGCGCGAACGGGCGATTGACGGCTTGCTTGATGGCGTTGGCCATGTCGGTCTTGCCTTGCTGGGTCTGCACGCCGGTGGGCGATTGCGCGGACAGCACCATCAGGATGCGGCTGCGCACTTCAGGCATGTATTTTTCCAGGCGGATGCGGGTTTGTTCGTCGCTCACGCGCAGGGTCAGGCCCACGTGCATGATGCGTTCGGTGTCCGCGTTCTGCAGCGTGACCGTGAAGGCCTCGATCGGCACGAAGATCGGCGCGGGCACCGCCGCCGGGGTGGTGGGCGGGGCGACAAAAGTGGTCGGCGTGGCCTGCGGGCCTGCGGCGCCGGGCTGGCCCGGTTGGTTGCCGGTCTGCCCAACGCCCAGTTGCACCGGCGCGCCACCCTGCGGCTGCATGCGCTGGGCAATGAACCAGGTCGCGCCCGCGCTGGCGGCGGCCACCAGCAGCAGCACCAATATCATGAGCAGCGGGCGGACAATGCGGCCTATGCCGCCGGAGCGTGTCGGAAGCGCGCCGCGCGGCGGCATGGTTGTGGGTTTGGAAGTCGCCATCTCGGTGTCGATGCGTGTTTTGCCGCTGATGAAAACGGATTCTTAGTGGATGAAAGCATTCTGCCCGAAATCACACCCCCGCTTGGAGGCGAAAAACAGGGCGAAAGCCGCGTATCTCAAGCTATTGCTGCACCGCCCGCAACCGTTGCCGGCCGCGGGCCGCGCGATTGTTACGCGAAGGTGTCGACCAGCGCATTGGCGTTGCGCGAGGCCGTCACGGTGGCGGCCTGACCATCGCTCGAACCATCCGCCAGGGCGGCGCCATTGCCGCCGCCCTGGCGTTGCGAACCGCCGCCGTTCTGCTGGGCGAATTCCTGCTGCGCGGCCTGTTCGCCGACGCTGGTCTGGCCCAGCGAGATGCCGGCCTGGGCCAGGGCCTGCTGCAATTGCGGAATCGCGGTTTCGATCGCCTGGCGCACCGAGGCATGGGCCGACACGAACGAGGCGCTGGCAACGCCATCGGCCAAATTGATGCTGACGCGCAGCGGGCCGAGGTCGGGCGGATCCAGGCGCAGCTCGGCGGTCTGGGTGCCCTGGCGCACGTTGTTGCTCATGACCACCATCTGCTGACCCAGTTCGGTGCCCCAGTGGGTGCCGCCGACCGGGGTGGCGACCTGCAGTACCACTGGCACATTGGGCACGGCGATGCTGGCGGGGTTGGCGATGGGCGCGGGCTGCTGGCGCTGCGAAGCGGCGGCGATCGCTTGCGCCAGGTGGTCCTGGGCATTGGCGGCGTGCTGCGGCACCTGGAATTGCTGCGCGGTGCTGAGCACCGGCGCGGCGGGGTCTTCCTCGGTGCGGCCGTGTTGCGGCAGGACAGGCGCGGGTTCGGCCGCGGCCACGCGCGCATTG
>NZ_CP017433.1:3575567-3583995 GCF_002082135.1 Achromobacter ruhlandii | reverse complement strand
GGCGGCGGTGACCACCGGCTGGGCGATCTGCGCATCGCGGCTGGGCCAGGGCGGCGGCGGCTTCGGCCTGCTGCGCCGTGGCGGCCACCGGCGTGCGCGGGGTGGCGATGGCGTCGTTGGCGGTCAGGGCAGCCTGCACCACGGCGGCGCCGCTGCTGATGGCCGTGGCGGCCGCCTGGGCGTTGCCGCGCGCCAGCTGGACCTGCTCGGCGGCCTGGGCGGCGATTTCCAGCGCCTGTTCCGGCAACACCACCGGCGTGGCGGGTTGCTGCGCGGCGGCGACGGCGAGCGCGCCGGCTTCGGCCTGGGTCGCGGTCTGCACGGCGTTGTCGATGGCCGAGGCGGCGGCGTCTTCGGCGTTGGCCGCTGCGTCGCCGGAGGGCTTGCCGCCGGACGCCGGCGCCTTGGCGCCGTTGTTATTGGCCGGCCGCGCGTCGGCGGACGGGTTCGGGCGCTGCTGGGCCAGCACGTCGGAGAACGACGGGCCCTTCTTGGTCGAGGCGGCCGCGGACTTGGCGCCGAGGGTGTCGGCGATCGAGACCGGCGCGGCGGGCGCGATGGCGGGCGTGGGCAGGGGAGCGGTCATCTTGGGCTTCCTGTGGGCAATTAATGCATCCCGGCCTGGCGCTGGACCAGGCGGGCGGAGTATTCGTCGTTGGCGCGCTGCTCGCGGCGGGATTCCACCACGGCCTGCGCGCGCAATTCGCGTTGCGCCAGGGCGTCGTACGAATTGAGCTTGCGCTTTTCCTGCTGCCAGTAGAGACGGCCCTTGGCCAGGTTTTCGTCGGCCTGGCGCAGCACGTTCTGCTGTTGGCCGATGGCGTCGTCCAGGGTGCCGATGAAGCGCTGATAGTTGTGGCAGTCGCTGGCCGACATACCGGTGGTCATGGCCTGTTGCAGGCGCTCCAGATAGTCCTGGCGATAGTCCTGCAGCATGCCGAGCTGGCGTTCGGCATTGGTGCGCTCGGTGCTGAGGCGGCCAAGCAGGCGGGCGGCTTCGTCCGTGCTCTCCTTGGCCAGGTTGATCAGCATGTCCAGAGGCAATTGGCTAGGCATAGGTGTCCCTCAATTCAAAGCTGGCGCGCAACTGTTCCACCGCGTCCTCGTAGCCGACGTTCTCGCCAATATCCTGCTGCAGGAAGGCTTCCAGGCGCGGGTAGCGGGCGATGGCGTCGTCCAGTTGCGGGTCGTTGCCGGCGGCGTACGCGCCCACGGCGATCAGGTCGCGGTTGCGCTGGTAGCGCGACAGCGTCTGTTTGAAGCGGCGCACCACCGAGAACTGCTGCGGCGTGATCAGCGAGGTCATGGCGCGCGAGATCGAGGCCTCGATGTCGATGGCGGGGTAGTGGCCGGATTCGGCCAAATGGCGCGACAGCACCACGTGGCCGTCCAGGATGGCGCGGGCCGAGTCGGCGATCGGGTCCTGCTGGTCGTCGCCTTCGGCCAGCACGGTGTAGAACGCGGTGATCGAGCCGGCCTTGCCGCTGGGCCCGGGCGCGCCCATGCCGGCGCGTTCGACCAGGGTCGGCAGCTTGGCGAACACCGACGGCGGATAGCCCTTGGTGGCGGGCGGCTCGCCGATGGCCAGCGCGATTTCGCGTTGCGCCATGGCGTAGCGGGTAAGCGAGTCCATGATCAGCAGCACGTCCAGGCCCTGGTCGCGGAAGTGTTCCGCCAGGCGCGTGGCATAGGCCGCGCCCTGCAGGCGCAGCAGCGCCGAGACGTCGGCCGGGGCGGCCACCACCACCGAGCGCGCCAGGCCCTCGGGGCCCAGGTTGTGCTCGATGAATTCCTTGACTTCGCGGCCGCGTTCGCCGATCAGGCCGACCACGATGACGTCGGCCTTGGTGTAGCGGGCCATCATGCCGAGCAGCACGCTCTTGCCGACGCCGGAGCCGGCGAACAGGCCCATGCGCTGGCCGCGGCCGACGGTGAGCAGGCCGTTGATCGCGCGCACGCCGGTATCGAGCACGGTGTCGATCGGGGCGCGCGACAGCGGGTTGATCGGCTGGGCCGACAGCGGCGCCAGTTCGGCGCCGGTCAGCGGACCGAGGCCGTCCAGCGGCCGGCCGGCGCCGTCCAGCACGCGGCCAAGCAGGGCATTGCCCACCGGCAGGTGGCGGCCCAGCTGCGGCTTGGCGTTGCCATTGAGCTCGGCCTTGCGCGGCAGCGGGATCTGGCGCTGCACGGGCGGTTCGCCGGGCACCACGCGGGCGCCGGGCGGCAGGCCGGAAATGTCGGCCTGCGGCATCAGGTACAGGGTGTGACCGTCGAAACCGACCACTTCGGCGTCGGCCCAGTGGTCGTGGCCGCGGGCGATCTCGATGCGCGCGGCGGCGCCCACCGGCAGGCGCAGCCCCGTGGCGTGCAGCACCAGGCCCGTGGCGCGCGTGATCTTGCCGCTGACCAGCCAGGGGTCGGTCGAGGCGGCGCGGATCGAGCCGATCTGCAGCTGGGTCTGCCAGCGGTCGATCACGGGCACGGCCGGTTGGCCGGGCTGCGCGGGGGCCGGATTGGCGCTCACGCCGGGTCCTCCCAGTGGACGTTGCGGCCCAGCGAGGCCGCGACGCGGCGCCAGCGGGTCTGCAAGGTGGCGTCGATGTCGCCGAATGGCGTCTCGGCGCGGCAGCCGCCGCGGGCGATGGATTCGTCGGCGAGCACGCGCCAGTGGCCTTCCTTGAGCTCGTCGGCCAGATGCAGGCGGATCAGCTCGATGTCGGCCGGATTGGCCCACAGGCGCATCTGGCCGCCGGCGGTGGGGTTGATGTGCAGCACTTCGCGCACGGCGCTTGCCACGGTCTCGGGCTGCTCGGCCAGCGTGGTGCGCACGACCTGCTGGGCGATGTCCAGCGCCAGCGTCAGCAGGCTCTGGCCCATCTTTTCTTCCAGCGATCCCACCGATTCAGCGCAGGCTTGCAGCAACGCGTGCAGCTGTTGCGCTTCCTGGGCGCCTTGTTCGCGCGCCTGGGCCAGGCCTTCGGCATAGCCGGCTTCGCGGCCGGCGGCCAGGCCCGCTTCATGGCCTTCGGCGCGGCCGGCTTCCAGGCCGGCGGCATGACCTTGCGCGTAACCTTCCTCGCGGCCCTCGGCGATGGCCTGGGCGCGCAACTGGGCCATCACCACTTCCGGATCGGGGCCCGGGTCGGGTTCCGGCTCGGGTTCCACTTCGACGGGCGGCGGCTCGTCGAACGACAGCATCTGCCAGCGCCGCCAGGCGGCGCTGCGCGAGATGAGCGTCGACTGGCCGGTATCCGCTTCAGACATACGCGTCGTCTCCGGAATTGCCCAGGACGATCTGGCCGCTCTCGGCCAGGCGGCGGGCGATCTGCAGGATCTTCTTCTGCTCGCCCTCGACCTTCGACATGCGGATCGGGCCTTGCGCTTCCAGGTCTTCGCGCAGCATCTCGGCGGCGCGGCTGGACATGTTGCGCAGGAACTTGGCGCGCAGCTCTTCCTGGGCGCCCTTGAGCGCGACCATGAGCGTGTCGTTGTCGATTTCCTTGAGGATGAGCTGGATCGCGCGGTCTTCGACGTCGAGCAGGTTGTCGAACACGAACATCTCGTCGATGATCTTCTGCGCCAGGTCGTTGTCGCGTTCGCGCAGGCTGGCGACCACGGTTTCCTCTTCGGCCGAATTCATCATGTTGAGAATCTCGGCCGCGGTGCGCACGCCGCCCATCTTGCTGCGCTTGGCGCCCTGGCCGGCCAGCACGGAATTGAGCACTTCGGTCAGTTCCGACAGGGCCGCGGGCTGCACGCCGCCGAAGGTGGCGATGCGCAGCATGACGTCGTTGCGCAGGCGGTCGGTCAGCAGCGCCAGCACGCCGGCGGCGCGGTCGCGTTCCAGGTGCACCAGGATGGTGGCGATGATCTGCGGGTGCTCGTCGCCGATCAGCTCGGCTACGGTGTGCGGGTCGAGCCAGTTCAGGGCGTCGATGCCGCTGCCGCCTTCGCCGGCTTCCAGGATGTCCTCGATCAGGCCGGCGGCGCGGTCGCTGCCCAGCGCCTTGGTCAGCACGGTGCGGATGTAGTCGTCCGATCCCAGCGTGACGGCCATGAACTGGTCGGCTTCCTGGCGGAACTCCTCCAGCACCACGGCCACGTCGTTGCGGGTGACTTGCTTGAGGCTGGCCATGGCGGCGCCGACCTGCTGGACTTCGCGGGCGGTGAGGTACTTGAAAACCTCGGCGGCGGCGTCTTCACCCAGCGACATCATCAGGACGGCGCTGCGCGTCATGCCGTCCATGGGCTTGGCATCATTTTTCATCTTTGGTCATCCAGGTGCGCAGGACCATCGCGACGGCGCGCGGATCCTTGTTCGCCATCGTGCGGGCGCGTTCCAGGTTGTCCTGGTAACGGTCGGTTTCCTTGGCGCGGGCCAGGTCCTGGGCCTCGCGCTGGGCTTCGATGCGCTCGGCCTCGGCCACTTCAGGATCGACCGGCGGGTACAGGTAGTCGCCCACCGAGCGGCGGATCTTGCGGTACAGCCACAGGGCCAGCACGCCACCCACCAGCCAGGCCAGGATGGTCTTGAACAGGGCGATCATTTCCGGATCGCGCCACATCGGCACGGCCGGCGGACCGTCGTTGAACTGGCTGTTGACCAGGTTCAGCGAGTCGCCACGGCTTTCGGAGTAGCCCATCGCCTCGCGCACCAGGTTGGTGAGCTTGCTCAGTTCCTCGGGCGGCAGGGCGGCCAGTTCGCCGTCCTTGTCGCGCACGTAGTTGACCACCACGGCGACCGACAGGCGCTTGAGCGTGCCGACCGGCTGCTTGATGTGGCTGATGGTGCGGTCGACCTCGTAGTTGGTGGTGGCGTCGCGGCGATCGCTGACGGTGCCGCCAGCGCCCTGGGCGCCAGCGCCGGTGGCGGTCTGCTGTTGCTGCTGGCCTTGTTGTTGCGGCTGGCCCGGGCGCGGCGGCTGGGTCTGCGGCGGGTTGGCGATCGGCGCCTGGGCGTTGGCCGGGGGCTGGTTGGACAGCGCGCCAGGCACGCCCTGCGCGGGATTGATGCCGCGCTGGTTCGACTCGCTGGTCTGCTGGCTGCGGATGGCGGCCTGGCCGGGCTCCTGGTTGGGGCGGTAGACCTCGGAGGTTTCCTCTCGGCGCGAGAAATCCATTTCGGCGCTGGCCTGGGCGTGGACGTTGCCCGGGCCGACCAGCGGGTTGAGGATGGTGAGGATGCGTTCGACGGTGCGCTGCTCGGTCTCGCGGACCATGCGCATCTGGTCGGCGTCCATGCCGCGGCCCTCGCCGGTGGGGGCGGACAGCAGGCGGCCGTTCTGGTCGACGATCGAGACGTTTTCGGCGGTCAGTTCCGGCACGCTGGAGGCGACCAGCCAGGAAATGGCCGAGACCTGGGCATCGCTCAGGCTGCGGCCGGGGTAGACGTTCAGCAGCACCGAGGCGGTCGGCGGCTGGCGTTCACGCACGAACAGCGACTGGCGCGGCATGGCCAGGTGCACGCGGGCATGCTGCACGGTGTGCATGGATTCGATCGAGCGCGCCAGTTCGCCTTCGAGGCCGCGCTGGTAGTTGATCTGTTCGGCGAACTGGCTGGCGCCGAAACGGGCGTTGTCCATCAGTTCGAAGCCGACCGAGCCGCCGCGTGGCAGGCCCTGCGAGGCCAGTTGCAGGCGGGCGTCGTAGACGCGGTCGGCCGGCACCAGCAGGGCGGTGCCGGTGTCGTTGTACTTGTACGGCACGTTCATGGAGCCCAGGGCGGTCACGATGGCGCCGCCATCGCGGTCGTCCAGGTTCGAGAACAGCACCTTGTACTTGGGCTCGCTGCTCCACATCGCCACGGCGACGATCAGCGCGACCAGCGCCGCGGCCGCGCCGAGCAGGATCGGCTTGGGCAGGGCACGTATCTTTTCCAACACGGGAAACTTCGCCAGAAGCGACGCGCTCAGGGTAGCCTGCTGATTCATTGGCGGCTCCCGCTGGCTTCGCGGAGCAGGGAAAATGACTTCATGTTCGGGTAGGGCAGATTACACATGCAACGTGCTTCTGGTCTGGGGAGAGCCTGGATTATTGCTGCTGCGTTAGCAAACCCAATCGTTGAAAACAGCGGTTTTTTGGCGTTACTTGTCCTCTATGTCGACAAGCGAGCGCGGCAGGTGGACGCGGGCGGTCGCGACGGGTGCCGGCCGCTGTGGGGCATTCGCGGAAATATCGGGTGTTTTGGCGGCTTTTAGCCGCTATGGCGCGCGCGATGGCGGGTTACGCTGCCAGCATCCTGGGCGTAGTCCCTCGTCCTACCAGCAAGGAATAACGTAATGGCTGTATCAGGCTTGTCCGGCATCGAAAGCATGCTTCAGCAGATGCGCGTGGCGGTAACCAAGGCCGAAACCGGCAACCTGGCCGCCGGCGAAAGCGTGGCCCAACCCGACGGCTTCGCCGCCGAGCTGCATCGCTCCATCCGCCGCGTCACCGCCGCGCAGAACGCCGCCACCGCCCAGGCCAAGGCCTTTGAACTGGGCGCGCCCGACGTGTCGCTCAACGACGTCATGATCGACCTGCAGAAAGCCAGCATCGGCTTCCAGACGGCCGTCCAGGTGCGCAACAAGCTGGTCGCCGCCTACAAGGAAATCTCGTCGATGGCCGTGTAACGGCCAGTCGGAGCGGATCACGGGGGGGGGGGCGGCAGCCGCGCCTGCCCCGCGCGAAGGCACGTTGCCAGCGGTTGTGGTCAGCCGTTGGCGATTGGTGTTTCCGCCGGCCGTTGTGGCCCGCCGTTCCTGTCGGTCGTTTTTGTTGGTTGTTATTGTCGGTTGTTCTTGCCGGTCGTTGTGGTCAACGGCCTTTCTCAGGCCCGTTCGCCCGCCGCGTTTTCGGCGCCGAACCGGGGCGCCTCCGCCCCCCGTGCGGCATGCATGCCCGTGCGGTCAGCGGGCAGTCTTCTCCAGCCGCCACACCACCTGCTGCAACCAGTTCTCCTGGCGCGCGTCCAGGTTCAGGAAGACCGCGCCCAAATGGCTCATTGGCGGCTCGCCCGTCAGCGACACGTGGGTCGGCGCCGGCTCGTCGGGGCTGGCGGCCTGGGTCATGGGCTGCCCCGAGATCGGGTATACATTGCGGACTTCCAGGTGCGCATTGAGCTTGCCCAGCTCGCCGAAATCCAGTTGCACGTCTTCGAGCACCGTGCCGCGTTGCGGCAGGGCCTGCACCGCCAGCTCCGCCCGCAAGCCCACCCCGTCCACCGAAATATCGCGCACCGAGAAGCTGATCGGCTTGTCGGTGGGAGCGGGGCGCCAGGACGCTTGGCAGCGGTTGGCATGGGTCACCAGCGAGGCCCGGAACATCTTGCGGCGCTGGATGCGCGCCAGACGTTCGGGGAAGGGCGACATCAGCGCCGCGCTGCCGTCATCGAAATGGATGACTTCGGGACGCGAGACGCGGAAGCGGATCTGCACGCCGCCGTAAGCCGTCGCGTGGAAATGGAAAGTGGTGCCGCTGAGCAGGCCCATGCTGTCGGACTGCTCGAAGTCGGCGCCCGCGTAATCGCGCGGGCGCCAGAAAAACTGTCGGGTCTGCTTGTCGGCGCCCAGCACCAACACCGCCATTTCCCGGTCCGCGGCGTCACGCACCAGGATGTGGCTGTCGGGGTGCGTCAGTTCGAAGAGCGCGGCGCGCATGTCTTCCGGCCGCGTGAGCAGGAATTCCGGATCGCTGGCATCCAACACGGTGGTGGTCCTTAGAGAGAGGGGTCAGGCAGGCGGCGCGGCTTCGGGGAGTTCGCGCGATTCGAGGCGATAGAGCCAGGCCAGCAATTCTGCCACCGCCACGTAGAGTTGGGGAGGAATATGCGAATCCAGGTCCACCTGCATCAGCAGTCCGACGAGTTCGCGCGATTCGTGCACGTACAGGCCGTTTTCCTCGGCGGCACGCACGATGGTGTCGGCCAACTGGCCGTAGCCCTTGGCCACCACGCGCGGGGCGGCGTCGCGGTCATCGTATGAAATGGCGACCGCGGCATTGCGGTTGGCGTTCGGGCCCTGGTCGGGCGGTGGCACGGTACGCATCAGAAATCCGTGGGGACGACGGGGCGGGGGTCGACCACGTTCACCACCAGGTGGCTGAGCGTGAGGCCGGCGGCCAGCAGGCGCGAGCGCAGCAGGTCGGAGGATTCGTTGATCTCGGCGGCGCTGTGGGGCGCGACCACCTGCAGCACGAGCTGGTCGCCCGCCAGGTTCAGGCGCGCGTCCACCAGGCCCAGGCGCGGCAGGTCGAGCTTCAGGCGGGTGGCCCAGGTGGACCCGGCGGAGTCCGGATCGCCGCCATAGGGGTCGCGCTCCACCTCCCACTCCATTGGAGCGCCAGGCCAGGCCTCGCCCTGCCAGGTCAGGGCCTGGTTGGCCAGTACGTCCAGCTGCTGGCGCACCAGCAAAGTCAGGTCCTGGTGGATGCCGCTGATCGGGGCGCCCGG
>NZ_CP017433.1:3520844-3575011 GCF_002082135.1 Achromobacter ruhlandii | reverse complement strand
CACAGCGGCGCGCGGCCCTGCACCGCCGGGGCGGTTTCAGGATACTGGGCCAGCAGGGCCAGGATGGCGCGGGCGGTGGTGCCCAGCGTGGTGGGGGCCGAGGCGGTGGTGTCGCTGCTGGTGACCAGGCCGCGCGCGGCCAGCGCCAGCGCGGCGGCGGTCTTGGCATCGATAACGGTGGCCGGGCGATCGCCGCGGGCGCCGCCCGTCTGTATACCTTGGCGGGGATCGCGGTTGGAGCCGTCGGCCGAGCCGGGCTTGTCCAGGTTGCCGGGCTGGCTGACCGCATCCGGCCGCGCGCCCGACACCTGGTTGGCGCTGGCGGCGGACATCGTCGTGCCAAGCACGGCATCCAACCGCTGCACCAGGACGTTGCCGAGTGCCGCGGGACCCACGCTCATGCTTCAGGCGCCTGGTAGCCGTAGGCCGAGAGCAGGGTCTGCTGGCGCTTCATGCGCCCCAGCAGCTCGCCCAGCCGGGCCAGTTGCGGCAACGCCAGATCGCGCGTCATCGCGTCGTTCTCCAGGATGCGCACCAGCAGGTCGTATTTCATGGCGCGGCCGGCCTCGTCCAGCGGCGCCGTCGGCTCGGCGATGCGCAGGCGTTCCACCAGTTCGCAGTACTGCTGGCCATGCGCCATCGCCGTATCCCAGTCACCGGCCTGCGCGGCCGTCAGCATTTCGCCCGTGATGAGGGCTATCTCCTGGTAGTGTTCCAGAATAGGGGAGGTGTACTGGGTAAGGGACGTCATGGAAATCTCGGGCGTTCGATGGCGGGCTGGATTTGTGTTTCTGGGCCATCAGGGCTGCGTTACACCAGCCGGTCGGTCGATGGAAGTCTGCCAAGCCTCGGCCAGATCCGCCAACAGGCGGTCGGCGATGTCGAGTTGCTCGGGATCTGCTTTCAGATTTGCCGTCAGCAGGGTGCGGACGATGTAATCGTAGAGCCGGGCGAGGTTGGCGGCGATGTCGCCGCCGGCCTCCATGTTCAACCCGGTCTTCAAGCCTTCATCGACGATCTTGATCGCTTTCGAGATGGCCGCGCCGCGTTCGGCGACCCGGCCGTCCTGCAGGTGGATGCGCGCTTGCCCGATCGCCGCCCGCGCACCCAGGTACAGCAGGGTGATCAGCCGCTCGGGCGTCGCGCTCAAAACCTGGGTTTCCAGGCCGATATCGGCGTAGGAGCGGACGGATTGGGACCCTGTGGGGCGGCGGGCGGCGTAAGTCATTGATGCATCTTCTACAGGTTATTTGCTCGATTTGTTCATCGCCGCAAATTGTTGGGTCAGGTAGTTGCCCGTGACAGCCAGTTGGGAAACGTATTTGTCCAGCGCCACGAAGCGCGTGCGCATTTGGTCCATTTCGGCATCGCTGGCGGCCTTGGCCCGCTTTTGCTGGGCGTCGAGGTCGCTCATGGATTTGGCGAGGCCATCGGTCCGCGTCTTGAGTGAGCCGGTGCTACCCAGGACGTCCTTGAAGGCGGCTTCGAAGTTCTTGGCCAGGCCGCTGCTCCCGGTTAGCAGCTTGGTGACGTCACCGGGGTTCTCGGTCAGGGCCTTGTCGAGCTTGGTCTGGTCGAGCTTGAGCTGGCGCGTCTGCGGATCGGTGGTGATGCCCAGGTCGGCCAGCGAACGGACGGTGCCTTCGCCAAGCACGGCCTGCAGCGCATTGGTCACCGACGACTGGATCGAACGCGTGGTGCCGTCGCCGGTCAGCGGCTGGTTGGTGGCCGCCTTGGCGTCGAAGGCCGTCAGGTTCTTGATGGTCGTTTGCAACGCGTTGTAGGTCTTGACGAAGTCCTGGACGGCCTTGCTGGCGACCGAGGTGTCGGCTTCCAGTTTGAGCGTGATCGGCTTGCCGGCCTCGGTCTTCTCGGTCAGGTTCAGCGTGACGCCGTCGATGGCCTTGGAGACGTTATTCGAACCGCTCTTGACCGTGATGCCGTTGATAACCACTTCGGCGTCTTCGGCCTTGTTATTGGCCATGCCGCTGGTGGTGCCGTCGGCGGCGGTGCTGAAGGTCAGGATGTCCTTGAGCGATTGGTCTCCGGTGACGGTGATGTTCTTCACCGAGGCCTGGACGCCGGTATCCTTGGCGGTCAGCATCAGGTAGTTGTTGCCATTGCCGTCATTGATGACCGTGGCGCGCAGGCCGGACTTGTCGTCGGCGTTGATGGCCTTGACGATGCCGTTGAGGGAGGTGTCGCCCTTCAGATCGATGGTGCGTTTGGTGCCGTCGGCCAGTTCGACCTCGAATGAGCCCGTGTCGCCGTTCTTGGCGGTGCGATCGGCCACGGCACCCGATTGCAGGCTCTGGGCGCGGGCCAGGTTGTTCACATAGATGGTGTACTGGCCCGCGACGGCGCCCTCGGCGGCCACGCTGGCCGTCAAGGCGGTGCCGCCGGTGACGCTGCCTTTGATGGCGGCCATCGTCTCGGTCTTGCCCAGCACGCCGGCCGACTTCTGCAGCGCTTCCAGCGCGCTTTGGAGCTGCGCGTAGGCATCGATGCGGGTCTGGTAGCTTTGGGCGCGGGTGGTGTAGATCGAGAGCTTCTTGTCCTCGGCGTCCTGCAATTTTTTCAGTGTTTCTTCCAGGGGCAAGCCGGAAACCGAACCGAGGTTAGTGATAGAGGCCATGTGAAATTCCTTCCTAGCGATGCGATTCTGTCAAAAATAGGGTGCCGGCGATTGACCGGGTAAGGGCATAAGGCGGGCCTAATTCAATGCTTCCGGCATCGATTGGCGCCAAAACAGGCACGGCGGAAAATATCCGGTGCCATATCAAGCCGTGGTTTTGATGCCGTTTCCTTGCATGTTGACGATCATTTTGGCGATCTTCAGTACGGCTTCACTCGGGATGGTGCGGATGACGTCCCCGGATTTCGCGTCCACCACCGACACCACTACCTGGTGCACGTCGGGATCGACCTCAAACTGCAATTGGGTGGACCAGGCCTTCATCTGTTCGTTGATCTCGTCGAGCGCCTTTTCCAGCGGCAGCTTCTGGGAGGTCGACTGCTCCGATGTGGCGGTGTCGGCGCCACCGCTCTGGCTGCCGGCGGCCGGCGGCGCGACGGTCACCGACGGATCGGCGGTGACCGGCACGGGCGCCGCCGGCGCGGGCGCGAACGTAGCGGGGGCTAAGGGGGTTACGGCCATGATCACTCCAACGGCGATGAGGGCGTCTCGGAGGAACGCGCTGTTTTCAGGGAATTCTCAGCTACGATTACGGCAGTCCCGCAGGGAACTTTAGGGCCCGGCGCGGACGGTTGTTTCATGTGCTAACAAGTTGGGAACGGGCAATGAGTGTCAAGACGGCGCTGCGAGTCATCGAAATCATCGAAACCTATGCCCGGGAGAAGCGCGCACTGCCCCTGTCTGAACTGGCCCGGCTGCTGGACGTGCCGGTGTCGAGCTGCCTGGCGCTGATCCGAACCCTGACCGGCCTGGGCTATCTCTATGAAACCGGCCGCCGCCAGGGCTATTACCCGACGGGCCGCCTGCTGGCGATGGCGCAGCGCATCGCCCGCGCCGACCCGGTGCTGGACCGGGTCTACCCGAGCCTGATCGAACTGCGCGATGCCACCCGCGAAACCGTTGTATTCGCCAAGCTGACGCAGGATGGCCGGGTGGTCTATCTGGACGTGCTGGATTCGCCCCATACGATCCGATACGCGCCGGTTGCCGGCGAGTTCAAGGACGTACACGCCAATTCGCTGGGAAAAGCGCTCATGTCGCTGATGGACGAGCCGGCCCGCGACGCGCTCCTGGCCGCCACGCCGTTGACGCGCTACAACGACCGCACGCTGGTCACGCGCGAGGCGGTATTGCAGGATATCGACCGGTCGCGCCAGCGCGGCTGGTTCATGAACAGCGGCGAGTCGATTCCCGACGTGGGTGCCATCGCCTGGCCGGTGACGCTGTCAGGCGAGCATTACGCCATCTCGGTGGGCGGACCGATCTACCGGATCGAGCCGTGCCAGGAAGAGTACGCCCGCATCCTGCGGGCGGCCTGCACGGGGCTGGAACAGCAGTCCTGAGGTGGTCCCGGGCCGCCCCGGCAAGGCGTCGCCCGTGCGGAAGGCGCGCCGGCCGCGCGCTGGGCAGGCGCCTCAATAGGACTTCGGCAGGCCCAGCACCTTTTCCGCGATGAAGCACATGATCAGCTGCGGGCTGACCGGCGCGATGCGCGGGATGAAGCTCTCGCGCAGCAGCCGTTCCACGTGGTATTCCTTGGCGTAGCCCATCCCGCCCAGCGTCATCACCGCCGTCTGGCAGGCGTTGTAGCCGGCCTCGGCCGCCAGGTACTTGGCGGCGTTGGCGGCCGGGCCGCAGGGCTGGCCGGCGTCATACAGGCTGGCGGCCTTGAACACCATCAGGTCGGCCGCCTCCAGTTGCATCCAGGCCTGCGCCAGCGGGTGCTGGATGCCCTGGTTCTGGCCGATGGGCCGGCCGAACACCTTGCGCTCGCCGGCATAGCGCACCGCCCGCTCCAGGGCGGCGCGGCCGATGCCCACCGCCTCGGCGGCGATCAGGATGCGTTCCGGGTTCAGGCCATGCAGGATGTATTCGAAGCCGCGGCCTTCCTCGCCGATGCGGTCGGCGACCGGAATCCGCAGGCCGTCGATGAACAGCATGTTCGAATCCACCGCCTTGCGGCCCATCTTCTCGATCTCGCGTACCTCGACCTTGGCGCGGTCCAGGTCGGTGTAGAACAGCGACAGGCCCTGGGTCGGCTTGGCCACGTCCGCCAGCGGCGTGGTGCGGGCCAGCAGCAGCATCTTGTCGGCCACCTGGGCGGTCGAGATCCAGATCTTGCGGCCATGCACCACGTATTCGTCGCCCTCGCGCACGGCGCGGGTGCCAAGCTTGGTGGTGTCCAGGCCGGCGTCGGGCTCGGTCACCGCGAAGCAGGCCTTCTCGCGGCCCGAAATCAGGGGCGGCAGCCAGCGGGCGCGCTGCGCGTCGTTGCCGAACACCACCACCGGGTTCAGACCGAAGATGTTCATGTGCACGGCCGAGGCCCCGGTGAAGCCGGCCCCCGAGGCGGCGATGGTCTGCATCATCAGGGCGGCCTCGGTCATGCCCAGGCCGGCGCCGCCATGCTCTTGCGGCATGGCGATGCCGAGCCAGCCGTCGCGCGCCAGGTCCGCGTGCAGGGGCTCGGGGAAACCGCCTTCGCGGTCGCGTTCCAGCCAGTACTCGTCCGGATAGCGTTCGCAGATGCGCGACACGGCATCGCGCAAGGCCAGTTGGTCGGGGGTGAATTCGAAGTCCATCAGTGGGTTCCGTCCAGGGTGATGCGATGGGTGAAGAGGGCGTCGATGGCCGTGTCGTCGTAACCGGCCTCGGCCAGCACTTCGCGGCTGTGCTGGCCCAGTGTCGGCGCCGGGCGGCGAATAGCGGTCGGCGTGCCCTGGTAGCGGCCGAGCGGGGCGGGGGTGCGCAGGCGGCCTTCGGTGGGATGGTCGTGGCGCTGCACGAAACCGGTGGCCGCCAGGTGTTCGTCCTCCAGCAGATCGTCCACCGTATAGAGCTGCGAGGCCGGGATGTCGGCGTCCGCCAGCGTCCGCAGCCAGTCCTGGCTGGAGCGGGTGCGGATCACGTCGGCGACGAAGGCGTAGACCTCGTCGATGTGCGCGGCGCGCGCGCCGTGGGTGTGAAAGCGCGGATCCTGGCCCAGTTCGGGTTGGCCGATCAGGGCGAAGAAATTGCGCCAGTGCTTGTCGTTGTAGATCAGCAGGCAGATGTAGCCGTCGGCCGTGGCGTACGGGCGGCGGTGCGGCGCCAGCAGCCGCGCGTAGCCGGTGGGGCCGAGCGGTGGCTCGAAGGTCGCCCCGCCCAGGTGGTCGCCCAGTACCAGGTGGGCCATGCCTTCGAACATGGGAATCTCCACCTGCTGTCCCTGGCCGCTGGCCCGGGCATGCAGCACCGCGGACACCAGCGCGATGCCGACGTGCAGGCCGACCGCCCGGTCGGCCAGCGTCAGCGGCGCGTAGCGCGGCACGTCACCGCTCTGGCGCGCCGCCAGCGCCGCGATGCCGGTCTGGCCCTGGATCAGGTCGTCATAGGCGGGACGGCCGGCGTAGGGGCCGGCCTCGCCGAAGCCGTACGCGCCCAGGTAGACGATGCGCGGATTGCGCGCGGCCACCGCCTCGTACGACAGGCCCAGCCGGGCCATGGCCTGGGGGCGGATGTTGTAGAGCAGGGCGTCGCAGTTCTCGGCCAGGCGCAGGCAGGCCTCGCGGCCCTCGGGGGTTTTCAGGTCCAGCACCACGGAGCGCTTGTTGCGGTTCAGGTGCAGGTACAGGTGCCCCATGCCCGGATTGCGCATGGGGCCGACCGCGCGCATGTTGTCGCCCGCCGGCGATTCGACCTTGATGACGTCGGCGCCGAGGTCGGCCAGCACCTGGGTGGCATAGGGGCCCATCACGACCGAGCTGAGGTCGAGGATGCGCACGCCGGCAAGGGGGCCGGCGGCCTGCGGGGCGGCTGCGTGGGGCATCGTCATTGCTGCTCGATCCCCGCGTCGCGGATCAGCTTGCCCCACAGGTCGCGCTGTTCGCCGACGAACTGGCCGAAGGCCTCCGGCGAGCTGGAGAAAGCGTCAAAGCCCAGGCCCGCCAGGCGCTTGCGCACGTCGGGCTTGGCCACCACCTGCTTGATGGCGTCGTTGAGCTTGGCCACCACCTCGGGCGGCAGGCCGGCCGGGCCGAAATAGCCGTTCCAGGAGTTCAGGTCGAAGTCCGGCACGCCCGACTCGGCCATGGACGGCAGGTCCGGCACGATGGCGCTGCGCTCGGCCGTGGACACGGCCAGCGCCCGCAACTGGCCGGACTGCACGAACGGCAGGCCTGACGCCAGGTCGGTGAACATGAAGTCGACCTGGCCGCCGACCACGTCGGTCAGCCCCTGGGGCGTGCCTTTGTAGGGCACGTGCAGGATGTCGATCTTGGCGCGGTTGGCCAGCGTGGCGCCCGCCACGATGCCGGTGCTGTTGCCGCTGGCGTAGGTGATGCGGTCTGGATGCTGGCGCGCGTCGGCCACCAGGTCGGCCACGCGCTTCCAGGGCCGCTTGGGATTGACCACCAGGATGAAGGGCAGGTTGCCGCCACGCGCGATGGGGGTGAAGTCCTTGACCGGATCGTAGGGAACGTTCTTCATCAGCCAGGGGGCTGCCGAATGCGAGGTGTTGGTGGTGACGAACAGCGTGTAGCCGTCAGGTTTGGCGCGCGCGACGTAGCTGGCGGCGATGGTGGCGTTGGCGCCGGGCTTGTTCTCCACCACGATCTGCTGGCCAAGGATGGTCGACAACTCGGCGCCGAAGATGCGGCCGACCGCGTCGGTGCCAGAGCCGGCAGGGAATGGCACGATCAGCGTGATGGGTTTGTTCGGATAGTCCGCGGCGTGGGCCGCGGGCAGGGCCAGCAGGCTGGCGCCACCGATCAGGGCGGCTCCCAACAGGCGTGGAAGTTGCATGGTTTGTCTCTCCAGATGGTGGGAAACCGGGCGCGGCTTCTGCGGCCGCTGTCCGGGGATGCCGGGGACCCCGGCGCCTCAGGCGCCGGCGGTGGGCGCGGGGAAATCGCGGATGACGCGGTCGGGGGATTCCTCGTAGGGCGGCGTGTAGATCACCAGCAGCCGGGCAGGCTCGTCGCTGGTCACGGTGAATACGTGCGGAATGTCGGGCGGGAAGTAGCAGCAGTCACCGGGTCCCATGTCGGCCCATTCGTCCTGGACCTGGGCGCGGGCGGTGCCGGACAGCAGGTAACAGACCTGTTCGATGCCGGGATGGGCATGCGGCAGCGCGCCTTTGCCTTTTTCGATCACCCCCAGCAGCACCTCCACGCCGCGCGCGCCCACGGTGTCGGGGCCGATCAGGCGGCGGTTCAGGGTGCCGGTGTGGTTGGCCGGGTGATAGCCGGGCACGTCGGCTTCGCGGATCAGCCAGGCCGGGGTTTTCTGCTGCGTCATGTCACCTTCCTTTTGAATTCTCATATGTGAATTTATTTTTACGTATGAGAAAAACATCGGCAAGCGGTTTTTCCCGAGAACCCGTGCCGCGCCCTGGGGGATTAGGGAAAACACCGGGCGCGCGCTGCTAAAATCCGCGGTTGTTCACCTTTTCGATGCCGTCATGCCTTCTGCCCTCCCGCCCGCCGCCGGTGCTTCCCTGTCCGTCTGGCTGCAGTACCTGGAATCCATCCACGCCACCGCGATCGACATGGGCCTGGAGCGCGTGCGGGAAGTGGCGGCGCGCATGAACCTGGAACTGTCCGGCGTGAAGTTCGTGGTCGGCGGCACCAACGGCAAGGGCTCGACCTGCGCCATGCTCGAAGCCATCCTGCTGGCGGCGGGCTACAAGGTCGGCCTCTACACCTCGCCGCATCTCATCGATTTCAACGAGCGCGCCCGCGTCAACGGCCAGATCGCCTCGGACGAGGCCCTGATCGAGCAGTTCGCCGCCGTCGAGGCCGCGCGCGGCGAGGTATCCCTGACGTACTTCGAATTCACCACGCTGGCGATCCTGCGCCTGTTCTCGCAATCGCGGCTGGACGCGGTGGTGCTGGAAGTGGGCCTGGGGGGGCGCCTGGACGCCGTCAACATCGTCGACGCCGACTGTGCCATCGTCACCAGCGTGGACCTGGACCACATCGAATACCTGGGCGACACGCGCGACAAGATTGGCTTCGAGAAAGCCCACATCTATCGCGCCGGCCGGCCGGCCATCTGTGCCGACCCGGTGCCGCCGCAGTCGCTGCTCGATTACGTCGCGCAGATCGGCGCCGACCTGTGGCTGTTCAGCCGCGACTACAACTATTCCGGCGACCGTCAGCAGTGGGCCTATGGCGGGCGCGAGCAGCGCCGCAGCGCGCTGGCGTATCCGGCGCTGCGCGGCGCCAACCAGCTGCTGAACGCCTCGGCCGCGCTGGCCGCGCTGGAATCGGTGCGCGACCGCCTGCCGGTGCCCCAGCAGGCCGTGCGCCAGGGATTGCTGCAGGCCTCGCTGCCTGGCCGCTTCCAGATCCTGCCGGGCCAGCCGACCGTGATCCTGGATGTGGCCCACAATCCGCACGCCGCCGCGGTGCTGGCCCAGAACCTGGACAACATGGGTTTCCATCCGTACACCTACGCGGTGTTCGGCATGCTCAACGACAAGGACTTGGCCGGCGTGCTGGCCAAGCTCGGCACCCGCATCGACCACTGGTTCTGCGCCGGCCTGCCCGGGCCGCGCGGTGGCACCGGCGAGCGCCTGGCCGAGCAGGTGGCCGCCGGGTTGCCGGCGGCGCCGGCCGGGGCCGAGGCGCCGGGTGTGTCAGCCTACGCGGATCCGGCCCAGGCCTTCGCCGCGGCGCGCGAACGGGCGGGCGAGAATGATAGAATCGTGGTGTTCGGATCATTTCTCACCGTGGCCTCGGTTTTGCAGTCTCTGGGTCGCAAGGCGTAGGTAAAGCGGCATAGGCAAAACCGGGTGCAGCGTCGTGGCGGTTTGCCGCCATACCCGCAAATCCGCCGCCGCGAGGCGCCGCAAGGAATTCTCTCCCATGGGTTTTTTCAAACGCAAAGATCCTGCCGACCAGGCGCAGCCCTCCAAGCGAGCGGCGGTGCCCAGCGAGGTCCAGGCGGCGGAGTTGCGCGGGCGCGCCCGGCGCCGGCTGGCCGGCGCCATTGCGCTGGTGCTGGCTGCTGTCATCATCCTGCCCATGGTCCTGGACTCCCAGCCGACGCCCGTCGCCGATAACATCCCCATCAAGGTGCCGGAACGCAACACGCCGTTCCAGCCGCAGGTGAGCGAACCACAGGCCACCGCGCCGGCCACGCCGACGCCGGGCGCCGCGCCCGCCGATCCGTCGGCCGTGCAGACGCCGCCGCCGCTCACCTCGGCCCAGCCGCAGGCCACCACGCCGCCCGCCACCACACCGCCCGCCGCGACGCCGCCCATGGCCACGCCGCCGCAGGTAGCCGCCACCACGCCGCCGCGCGCGCAGCCGGCCACGCCGCCCAAGCCGGAATCCAAGCCCGAGCCCAAGCCGGCCACGCCCAAGCCCGAAACCCGTTCCGATGACGGCGCCCGCGCCCTGGCATTGCTCGAAGGCCGCGCGGCGCCCGCCGCGGCCGCCACGCCAGCGGCCAAGCCGCCGGCCGCCAAGGGCAATTTCGTGTTGCAGATCGCGGCCTACACCACGTCCGAGGACGCCCAGTCGCGGCGCGCCAAGCTGCATCAGGCCGGGGTGACCAACGCATTCGTCGAGCAGGCTTCCATCGGAGGCAAGCAGCAGTACCGTTTGCGGGTGGGGCCGTTCCCCTCGCGCGAGGCGGCGCAGGCGGCCCAGGCGCGGTTGCGCACCCTGGGCTATGACAACGGTTTCATTGCCGCCCAGTAGTGACCGGCTTCGACTTCGTCGTGCTGGCCATCCTGGCGGTATCGGGTGTGCTGGGCCTGGTGCGCGGCCTGCTCAAGGAAGTGCTGTCGCTGGTCGCGTATCTGCTGGCCTTCGTGGCCGCGATCTGGTGGGGGCCCACGGTCTATACCTGGCTGGAGCCCTATATCGAAACAACGCTGCTGCGCATGGGTGTCTCGTACGCGGTGGTTTTCATTATCGTGCTGCTCGGCGTGGGGTTGGTCAACATGACGCTTGCCGCCTTGATCCGCAGCACCGGGCTGGGCCCGGCCGATCACGGCCTGGGCGGCATGTTCGGACTGGCCCGGGGGCTGCTCATCGTGCTGGCGCTGGTCGCCGCCGCCGGCTATACGCCGTTGCCGCAGGAGCCGTGGTGGCAGGACGCCATGTTTTCGCATTCGGCCATCGAGGCCATCAAACATATCAAGACGTGGCTGCCGCCGTCCCTGGCGACATGGCTGCCGTATTGATTAGCTTCACATCAACCAGGAAATCTCACCATGTGTGGAATCGTAGGGGTCATCGGGCGCGGGCCGGTCAACCAGCTGCTCTATGACAGCTTGCTGCTGTTGCAGCATCGCGGGCAGGATGCCGCGGGCATCGCGACGTCGCAAGGCAACCAGTTCAATATGTACAAGGCGCACGGCCTGGTGCGCGACGTATTCCGCACGCGCAACATGCGTGCCCTGCCGGGCACCTCGGGCGTGGGCCAGGTGCGTTATCCCACCGCCGGCTCCAGCGCCAGCGAGGAAGAGGCCCAGCCGTTCTACGTCAACGCGCCGTTCGGCATCATGTTCGCCCACAACGGCAACCTGACCAACTGGCGCGAGCTGCGTGAATCGCTCTACCGCGTCGACCGCCGCCATATCAACACCAATTCCGACTCGGAAGTGCTGCTGAACGTGCTGGCCCACGAGCTGCAATCGGCCGCCAGCGGCGTGTCGCTCGATGACGACGCCATGTTCCGCGCCGTTGCCGCCGTGCACAAGCGCGTGCGCGGCGCCTACGCCGTGGTGGCGCAGATTTCCGGTTACGGCCTGCTGGCGTTCCGCGATCCCAACGGCATCCGTCCGCTGTGCATCGGCCGCCAGGAGACCGACGAAGGCGTCGAGTGGATGGTGGCTTCGGAATCCGTGGCGCTGGAAGGCAGCGGTTTCGCCTTCGTGCGCGACGTCGAGCCCGGCGAAGCGGTGTTCGTCGACCTGGATGGCCGTTTCGTCAGCCGCCAGTGCGCCGACAATCCGCAGCTGGTGCCCTGCATCTTCGAATACGTCTACTTCGCCCGCCCGGATTCGCTGATCGACGGCGTGTCGGTGTACGACGCCCGCCTGCGCATGGGTGAATACCTGGCCGACAAGGTCGCGCGCAACATGCGGCTGGGCGACATCGACGTGGTCATGCCGATCCCCGATTCCTCGCGCCCGGCCGCCATGCAGCTGGCCGCCCGCCTGAACCTGGACTACCGCGAAGGCCTGATCAAGAACCGCTACGTCGGCCGCACCTTCATCATGCCCGGCCAGGCCGTGCGCCGTAAATCGGTGCGCCAGAAGCTCAATGCCATCGGCATGGAATTCAAGGGCAAGAACGTGCTGCTGGTGGACGACTCCATCGTGCGCGGCACCACCAGCCGCGAGATCGTCGACATGGCGCGCGCCGCCGGCGCCAACAAGGTGTACTTCGCCTCGGCCGCGCCTCCGGTGCGCTTCCCCAACGTCTACGGCATCGACATGCCGACGCAGAGCGAACTGATCGCCACCGGCCGCAGCGACGAGGAAATCGCCCGCGCGATCGGCGCCGACAGCCTGGTCTACCAGGACCTGCACGACATGCAGCAGGCGGTGCGCGACCTGAACCCGAAGCTGTCGCGCTTCGAAGCGTCGTGCTTCGATGGCGAGTACATTACCGGCGACATCACCGCGGAATACCTGGCTCGCCTGGGCCAGTCGCGCGCGGAGTCGGGCGATGGCGAAGGCGCCAGCGGCCTGCAGTTCAACATGGGCTATGCCGCCAACGACGCCTGAGGTCGGCGCCCCATGCAAAAGCCGCTCCCTGGGGAGCGGCTTTTTTTTGTCCGTCGGCTCGCGCGGGCGGAGGCCTCACCACAGGCTCTCGCCGCTGGCTTCCAGATGGGTCAGGTACAGCCGCAGGTCGAATTCATACTGGTGATATTGCGGCTCCATTAGTCGGCACAGGTTGTAGAAGGCCTTGTTGTGGTCTTTTTCCTTCAGGTGCGCCAGTTCGTGCACCGTGATCATCTTCAGGAATTCCTCCGGCACCGTCTTGAACAGCGTGGCCACGCGGATCTCGTGCTTGGCCTTGAGCTTGCCGCCCTGCACCCGCGAGATGAACGTGTGCTGGCCCAGCGCGTGCTGGATCGCGTGGATCTTGCTGTCGAAGGCGATCTTGCTGAGCGGCGCGCCGTTGCGGATGTAGGTGTTCTTCAGGTCCACCACGTAGTCGTACAGCGCCTTGTCGGTGCGCACGGCATGCGCGCCGGCGGGATAACGGGCTCGCAGCGCCGGTCCCAGCTTGCCCTGGTCGAGCAGCGCGCGGGCCTGCGCCAGCAGGGGTTCCGGATAACCGGTAAGGTATTTCATGGCGTCAGGAAAGCGGGGAGGGCAGCACCCGCAGGCGCGGCCATTTGTCGGTGTAGCGCTTGGCCAGCAGCCGTTGCGCGTAGAGCTCGGGATCGCGCAGTCCGGGGCTGGGCCGCAGCACCAGGTTGAACAGGTCGTCCAGACCGTGCGGCGCCAGGATGCGCAGGCGGTCGTCGGCGTCGAGCGACACGCCGATACAGGTGGCGGTCTCGGGCCAGGTGGCGATGCCGGCCGCCAGCGACGCCAGCGGGGGTGGCGCCATGCCGCCGTCGCGGCGCCACAGGTGGACCCGCGCCTGGTTCACCACCTCCCAGGGCGCATCCGGCGCGGCGCCGCGCAGGCGGTGCGCGATAGCGGCCTCTCGCTCCGCCGTCAGATCGGCGGCGTCGAAATAGACAAAGTCCACATCCGCGGGCGCATGACTGTCCGGCGGCAGGTCGTGCAGATGGTTCCAGACCAGCGTGCGGACCACGCCCGCGCCCAGGCACCAGTCGGCCAGGCCGCAATCGCGCGCGGCGCGCAACCACCGCATCAGCGGTGCGTGATCGCGGATCAGGGCGCGCAGGCGTTCGGCGTGGGGCGCTTCCAATGGCGAGGCGTGCGGCTCAGGCGCGGCCACGGCCGAACGCCGCGGCCAACGCCATGACCAGCAGGATCACGAACAGCGCCAGGCTCCACAGCGCATACTCGATGCCCAGCACTGGCACCACCGCGTCCATGCAGGTGGCATAGATGCCGAACAGCCAGGGCACGCCGCCATCCAGGCCGATGCCGGTCATGAAGCGGTCGGCGAAGGTCTGGTCGCAGGACAGCATCTTGGCGGCCACGGTGTACTGGTACCAGGCGGCGGCGATGCCGCTGATCGACAGCAGGGCGGCCAGGGACGCGCAGATGCGCGTCAGCGCGCGGCCGCCGCCGAAACCGCCGACCAGGGCGATGACGCCGATCACCAGGTAGATCAGGCGCTGCAGCACGCACCAGGCGCAGGGCGGCATGTCGAAGGCATACTGGGAGACCAGGGCGATGCCGACGGCGCCAAAGCAGAAGAGGGCGATCAGTCGGAGCAGGCGTTCTGAACGAGAAGTCATGGTTGTTGCAAGGTAAGGGGTTCGCGGGGGCGGAGCCCCCGGTGGATGGCCGGTCCGGCCGCCAGGCGTTAGGCCCTGGGAACCGGAATTGGTTGCATGACCTGCTGCAAGACGCCGAGCAGCAGTTCGCGCGAGCCTTCCCAGAAGATCTGCACGCCCAGGCACAGCATGATGAAGGCCGACATGCGCATGAACACGGCGGTGCCATTATCGCCCAGCCGATGCAGCATCTGCGCGGCAAAGCGCAGGCAGACATACAAAGTCAGCGAAACCACCACGATGCCCGGGATCGAGCCGCCCAGGCGCAGCAGGCTCAGCACGTGGTTCTGGTCGCGCAGCGACACGCCCACGGTGATGGCCGCGGCGATCGAGCCGGGGCCGCAACTGATGGGGAAGGTCAGCGGGTAGAAGGCGCGCGCCTTGGCCATTTCCGGGGTGAAGGATTCGGCCATGCGGGCCACGCGCTCGGTGTCGGCATCGGGGGAATTGACCAGGCGCCACGCGCTGGCGATCACCAGCATGCCGCCGCCCACCCGCACGATCGACAGCGAGATGCCGAAGAAGCTCAGCAGCACGTTGCCCGCCACCATGGCCACGATCAGCATCAGGCCGACGTTGACGGCCACGCGCTTGGCCAGCACCGTGCGGGTTGCCGACGAGGCGCCTTCGGTGAGCGACAGGAAGATGGGGGGCGATGGCCGGTGGGTTCAGGAACGGCAGCAACGTGGCCAGCGCGAAGAAGAAGCTGGTCCCCAGCACCCGCAGATATTCGTTTAGCTCCATCGCACGGTATCGCCAAGCCGAAAACCGGATTGTATGCGGTCGGCGACGGTCTGGCGATGGCGCGGCGAGGCGGTCAGGCGGCCTGCTGCCGGGCCTCTTCCCCGGCCAGGGCGTCCAGGATGTCGCGTTCGAACTGCATCTGGCTGCGCGGGCGCGCCAGCGCGGCGCCGTCGACGATGAAAACGTCCTCCACACGGTCGCCCAGCGTCATGATCTTGGCCATCAGCAGGTTCACCTCGTGCTGGGCAAAGACCCGCGCCAGGGCGTGCAGCAGGCCGGGCCGGTCGGTTGCCGTGACCGACAGGCGCCACGAGGTGCTGCGTTCGTCGGGCTGCAATTCCGCCTGCGGCATGATCGGAAACACGCGTGACATGCGCGACTGGCGCCCGCGGCCGTAGTAGCCGCCACGGCCGGGCTGGACCTGGGCCGCGGCCTTGGCGTCCTTCAGGCGTTCGGCCAGTTCGTGCTCGACCAGCGTGGCCTGCGCGCGCAGGTCGCTGGCGCCTTCGGGCAGCAGCACGATGAAGCTGTCCAGTGCCCAGCCATGGCGCGTGGTGTGGATGCGGGCGTCCTGCACCGACAGCGACTTGGCGTCGAAATACCCGCAGATCGCCACGAACAGGTCCGGCACGTCGCGCGTGTAGACCATGATCTGCAGGCCTTCGCCCTGCTCGGTGGGGCGGGCCCGCACCACCGCGTGCGGCGGCGCCACCTGGTGGTACAGATGGCGCGTGTGCCAGGCGATGTCGGAGGCGTCGTGGCGCAGGAAATACGCCACGTCGAGCTGGTTCCAGAAGGCTTCGCGGGCGTCGTCGCGCAGGCCGGCCAGGCGCGTCAGGCGCGCGGCCTCTTCCTTGCGTTCGGTCAGCACCGTATGGGCGTCGGCATGGGCGCCGCCCAGCGCGGCCAGGGTCAGCTTGTACAGGTCCTCGAGCAGCTTGCCCTTCCAGGCGTTCCAGACCTTGGGGCTGGTGCCGCGGATATCGGCCACCGTCAGCAGGTACAGCGCGGTCAGGTGGCGTTCGTCCTTGACCGTGGCGGCGAAGTCCTGGATCACGGTGGGGTCGGACAGGTCGCGCTTTTGCGCCACGGCCGACATCAGCAGGTGCTGGCGCACCAGGAATTCGACCAGCCTGGCGTCCTCGGGCTCCATGCCGTGATCGTGGGCGAACTTGCGCACCTCGCGCGCGCCCAGCTCGGAGTGGTCGCCGCCACGGCCCTTGGCGATGTCGTGGAACAACGCCGCCACGTACAGCAGCCAATGGCGATCCAGGCCGGCGATCAACTGGCTGGCCAGCGGGTATTCCTGGGCGTGCTCGGGCATGGTGAAGCGTCGCAGGTTGCGCACCACCGCCAGGGTGTGCTGGTCCACCGTGTAAGCGTGGAACAGGTCGTGCTGCATCTGGCCGACGATGCGGCGGAACACCGGCAGGTAGCGCGGCAGGATGTTCAGCATGGTCATGCGGCGCAGCTCGTGCACGATGCCGCGCGGCTGCTGCAGGATCTGCAGGAACAGCTTGCGGTTGACCGGGTTGCGGCGGAATTGCGCGTCGATGCGGTGGCGCGAGTGCCAGATGGCGCGCAGCGTGCGCGCCGACATGCCGGTCAGCTCGGGATGCTGTTGCATCACCAGGAAGGCGCGCAGCAACAGCGTCGGGTTCCGCTCGAAGCCGTCGTCGCGGATGATGTCGAGGCGGTCGCGCAGGTTGCGGAAATCGTCGTCGATGTCGCGCGCGTCGCTGTCGGGGCGCGGGAACAGCCGTTCCTCGATGTTCTGCACCAGGATGCCGTTGAGCTGCGTCACCAGGCGCGCAGCCCAGTAGTAGCGCTGCATCAGCAGCTCGCTGCCGCGCCGGGTGGCCGTGGCATGGATGCCGTAGACTTCGGCCAGGGCCGGTTGCAGGTCGAATAGCACGCGGTCCTCGCGCCGCTTGGCCAGCAGGTGCAATTCGATGCGCAGGCGCTTGAAAGCCTGTTCCGCCTTGCGCAGGTCGCGCGCCTCGGAGGGAGTCAGCAGGCCGGCCTGCGCCACCGCGCGCCAGTTCTCGCCGAAGCCGGCCGCGCGCGCCATCCACAGGATCACCTGCAGGTCGCGCAGGCCGCCGGGCGATTCCTTGCAATTGGGTTCGAGCGCGTAGGGCGTGTCCTGGTAGCGCGCATGGCGCTGCTGCATCTCGACGCGCTTGGCGCGAAAGAACGCGCGCGCGTCCAGCCGCGACTGGGTGGCGGCCTCGAACTTCTTCATCAGCGCGCGGCTGCCGGCCAGCCAGCGCGATTCGAGCAGCGCGGTCTCGACCGTAATGTCGGCATCGGCCTCGCGCTCGCAGTCCTCGATGGTGCGCACGCTGTGGCCGGGCTCCAGGCCCAGGTCCCAGAGCGAGGCCACCAGGCGCTCGATCGCGGATTCGTCCTCGGCGGTGGGCGCGTGCGGCAGCAGGATCAGCAGGTCGACATCCGAATGCGGATACAGTTCGCCGCGGCCGTAGCCGCCCACCGCGGCCAGCGTGGCGCCGGCAGGCAGGGGATAGTGCTTGACCAGGTCGCGCAGCGCCGCGTCGACGATGCGGCGCAGTTCGCCCAGCAGCGTGTCGGGGCGTTCGTGCTCGCGGAACTGGGCCACCGCGGCGCGCCGGGATTCCTGGATGCGTTCGCGCAGGGTGCTGAGGATGTCGGCGGTCATGGTGGCGGACGGGCCGGGGTCAGACGGCGGGGATGACGATCGGTTCGGTGATGAAGGCGGGCGGCTTGGGCATGCCGGGCGACAGGGTCAGGACCTCGTAGCCGGTGTCGGTGACGCAGACAGCATGCTCCCATTGCGCCGACAGGCTGTGGTCGCGCGTCACGACCGTCCAGCCGTCGGACAGCTGGCGGATCTCGCGGCGGCCGGCGTTGATCATGGGTTCGATGGTGAACAGCATGCCCGTCACCAATTTCACCCCGGTGCCCGGCTTGCCGTAGTGCAGCACCTGCGGGTCTTCGTGAAAGCGCTGGCCGATGCCGTGGCCGCAGAACTCGCGCACCACCGAAAAGCCGTTGGCCTCGGCATGTTTCTGGATGGCGTTGCCGATGTCGCCCAATGTGGCCCCGTTTTTGACCTGCTGGATGCCTTTCCACATGCACTCGAAGGTGATGTCGGTCAGGCGGCGCGACAGGATCGACTGTTCGCCCACGGCGTACATGCGGCTGGTGTCGCCGAACCAGCCGTCCTTGATGATGGTGACGTCGATATTGAGGGAGTCCCCGTTTTTCAGGGCCTTGTCGCCGGGGATGCCGTGGCACACCTGGTGGTTGACCGAGGTGCAGATGGCGCCCGGGAAGGGCGGATAGCCGGGCGGGGCGTAGCCGACGGTGGCGGACTTCACCTTGAGCTCGTCGGTCAGGTATTCCAGGCAGAGGCGGTCCAGTTCCCCGGTGGTGACGCCAGGCTTGACGTAGGGGGTGATGAAATCGAGGACTTTGGCGGCGTCCTGGCAGGCCGCGCGCATCTTGGCCAGGTCGGCCGGATTGGTAATGGTGCCCATGGAATGACTGACGGATCTCGCTTGAATGTCTGCTTGAAAGAATAGTAGAATTATAGGCTTCCCTAAAATTTTGGGGAGCAATCTGGGTAGCGGCAAGCGCCGATCCCGGCGGGTGGGGATGGAATCTCCAGGCCACACCCGGTTGGTTGTCTGATTTACGTACGTTGGGCCGCGCCGCTTCTTGTGAGATCGGTGGCGGGCTTCGGAGTTTCATCGCAAGCGAAGGTTGTGGTGGGGGTTCGGGCCAGTCGCCAGGTTCCGGGAGGCACGGCGGCACAGCGGATGAGAGAAGGCGGCGGGCCGGGGCGGCGGGATGGTTGCATCGACACAGGTCGGGGCGCTGCGTGCTCGCAAGCCCGGTCATGTTTTCGAGCAGCGATGCAGGTTCAGGGTGGCTGCCGGCTTAAGTTCTTGGAAGGTTTCCAGTTCCTGGGAGTTTTCCTGAAGAACCGCCCCCGGCGACTGATGCGCGGCAGGGTCAAAAACCGTCTGGTTGAAAAGCCGGGGGGTTGAAAACCAGGGCGCGAGTGAACTGGATTTCGCTGCCAACAAAACAGGTCCGGGTGCGCTGGAAGAAACTGCCAGGCATTTCCTGGCGGGTCGGACGGTGCGATGCGTGCGGGCGGGGCAAGGCGCTTTGTCGTGGCGGCCGTCTGGGTTTATCGCGGCAGCGTAGCAGCAGGCGCCAAGGGCATCGCCCGGCGGCGTCGGAGTATTGCGGCAGTGATCGGCCGGCCCGGTTAAAATCGTTATTCATCCCGCATGTGCGGGAAATCGCGCGCAACACCACCCAGGGTGTCAGCCACAGGCTGATGCAGGTGCGGCGCAAGAAATCAACCCTTGGAGAAAGTTATGTCTTTGATGCGCGAAATGCTGGAAGCGGGTGTCCACTTCGGTCACCAGACCCGCTACTGGAACCCCAAGATGGCCCCCTTCATCTTCGGCCATCGCAACAAGATTCACATCATCAACCTGGAAAAGACGGTTGATAAGTACCAGGAAGCCACCAAGTTCGTGAAGCAGCTGGCTGCTCGCGGTGGCAACATCCTGTTCGTCGGCACCAAGCGCGCCGCCCGTGAGCTGGTCGCCGCCGAAGCCGCCCGTTGCGGCATGCCCTACGTCGATGCCCGCTGGCTCGGCGGCATGCTGACCAACTTCAAGACGGTCAAGACCTCGGTCAAGCGCCTGAAGGACATGGAAGCCGTGGTCGCCGAAGGCGGCGCCGAGCGCATGATCAAGAAGGAAGGCCTGCTGTTCCAGCGCGAACTGGAAAAGCTGAACAAGTCGATCGGCGGCATCAAGGACATGAACGGCCTGCCCGATGCCATGTTCGTGATCGACGTCGGCTACCACAAGATCGCCATCGCCGAAGCCAAGACCCTGGGCATCCCCGTGGTCGCCGTGGTTGACACCAACCACTCGCCCGAAGGCATCGACTACGTGATCCCCGGCAACGACGACTCGGCCAAGGCCATCGCGCTGTACGCCAAGGGCATCGCCGACGCCGTGCTGGAAGGCCGCGAGCAGAACCTGAACGGTCTGGTCGAGGAAATCGGCGAAGGCCAGGAAGAGTTCGTCGAAGTGCAGGACAACCAGGCCTAAGCCTGCTGTCATGTCCGGCGGTTAGTGTCAGGGGGCGGTCGCGGAATGCGGCGTGCCCCCGCCTCGCCGGCAGTGCGAAGGCGGACTCCCGCCTTCCTCATCCGCAGCTTGCGGACGTCTCATCGAATCACACCAATGCCCCGGCCCGCCGGGGCATGTCTTAGCAAAATTTGGAGCTAACATGGCTGAAATTACCGCCGCCCTGGTCAAGGAACTGCGCGAAAAGACCGATGCGCCCATGATGGAGTGCAAGAAGGCCCTGACGGAAGCCGAAGGCGACCTGGCCCGCGCTGAAGAGATCCTGCGCGTCAAGCTGGGCAACAAGGCCAGCAAGGCTGCCGCTCGCGTCACGGCCGAAGGCCTGATCGGCCTGTTCATCTCGGCCGACGCCAAGCAAGGCGCCGTCATCGAAGTGAACTGCGAAACCGACTTCGTTGCCAAGAACGACGACTTCGTCGCCTTCGTCAACAAGCTGGCCGAGCTGGTCGCCACCCAGAACCCCGCCGACGTGGCCGCCCTGTCGGCGCTGCCCTACGGCGACGGCACCATCGAATCGACCCGTACCGCCCTGATCGGCAAGATAGGCGAAAACATCTCGATCCGCCGCTTCGAGCGCATCCAGACCCCGAACGCGCTGGCCAGCTATGTGCACGGCGGCAAGATCGGCGTGCTGGTGGAATACGCCGGCGCCGAGGAAGTGGGCAAGGACCTGGCGATGCACATCGCCGCGACCAAGCCGAAGGCCCTGAACGCCGACGGCGTGAACCCGGCCGACATCGCCGCCGAACGCTCGGTCGCCGAGCAGAAGGCCGCCGAATCGGGCAAGCCGGCTGAAATCGTCGCCAAGATGGTCGAAGGCTCGGTGCAGAAGTTCCTGAAGGAAGTCACGCTGCTGTCGCAACCTTTCGTCAAGGACGACAAGAACACCGTCGAACAGATGCTCAAGGCCAAGGGCGCCTCGATCACCAAGTTCGTGCTGTTCGTCGTCGGCGAAGGTATCGAGAAGAAGACCAGCGACTTCGCCGCTGAGGTTGCCGCCGCCGCCGCCGGCCGCGCCTGATCTCGGGGTAGTCCTTACAGGCCGGCGCTAGATATTTTCTAGTCCGGCCTATTTCTTGTCTTACACTTTCGTCGGAATGTTCTTCGGGATATCACCTATGAGCAGCAGATCATACAAACGGGTTCTTCTCAAACTTTCCGGCGAGGCGCTGATGGGCGACGATGCATTCGGCATCAATCGCGCCACCATCGTCCGCATGACCGATGAGATCGCCGAAGTCGCCGCCACTGGCGTCGAGCTGGCCATCGTCATCGGCGGTGGCAACATCTTCCGTGGCGTCGCCCCGGGTGCGCAGGGCATGGACCGCGCCACCGCCGACTACATGGGCATGATGGCCACCATCATGAACGCGCTTGCCCTGCAGGACGCGCTCAAGCACAAGGGTATCGACACCCGCGTGCAGTCGGCCCTGAACATCGACCAGGTCGTCGAACCGTACATCCGCCCCAAGGCCCTGCGTTACCTCGAAGAAGGCAAGGTCGTCATCTTCGCCGCGGGCACCGGCAACCCCTTCTTCACGACCGACACCGCGGCCGCCCTGCGTGGCGCCGAGATCGGCGCGGAGATCGTGCTGAAGGCCACCAAGGTCGACGGCATCTACAGCGCGGATCCCAACAAGGATCCTTCCGCCACGCGCTACGCGCGCATCAGCTTCGACGAGGCCATCGTCCGCCGCCTGGAAGTCATGGACGCCACGGCGTTCGCCCTGTGCCGCGACCAGAAGCTGCCGATCAAGGTGTTTTCGATCAATAAGTCGGGCGCGCTCAAGCGCGTCGTCAGCGGCGAAGACGAAGGCACGTTGGTACACGTTTAAAGAAAAGGAAAATCCATGAGCGTCGCAGAAATCCGCAAATCCGCCGAAGCCAGGATGGCCAAGTCGCTTGACACGCTCAAGACCAACCTGGCCAAGATCCGCACGGGCCGCGCCCACACCGGCATCCTGGACCACGTGCAGGTCGAGTACTACGGTTCGCCCGTGCCGATCAGCCAGGTCGGCAACGTGAACCTGATCGACGCGCGCACCATCAGCGTCCAGCCCTACGAAAAGAGCATGGCCGCCGCGATCGAGAAGGCCATCCGTGAGTCGGACCTGGGTCTGAACCCCATGTCCATGGGCGATACCATCCGCGTGCCGATGCCGGCCCTGACCGAAGAGCGCCGCCGCGACCTGACCAAGGTCGTGCGCAGCGAAGGCGAGGATGCCAAGGTGGCCGTGCGCAACCTGCGCCGCGAAGCCAACGACACCTTGAAGAAGCTGGTCAAGGACAAGGAAATCTCCGAGGACGACGAGCGTCGCGCCCAGGATGACGTCCAGAAGCTGACGGACCGCAACGTGGCCGACATCGACAAGATGGTCGCCCAAAAAGAAGCGGAAATCATGACCGTATAATCCTTGCAGTGCCGGACGGGCCGATTGGCCCGCCCGGCGCCAGGATTCCTGCTTTCGCGCCGTCCTATCCATCGCTACGCGGCACGCCTGTGCGGCGATGGATCGACGGCGCGGGTTTTTCACCGTATTCCCTGTTTTACGCCGGTCGA
Source organism: Achromobacter ruhlandii (assembly GCF_002082135.1). NCBI lineage: Bacteria > Pseudomonadati > Pseudomonadota > Betaproteobacteria > Burkholderiales > Alcaligenaceae > Achromobacter > Achromobacter ruhlandii. Next base: position 3,552,420 of record NZ_CP017433.1, on the reverse strand, counting down.
CGGCGCTTCCCGGATCCATGGCAACCAGTTCCACCCAGGCGGTTCCCGATACCCGCGATATCCCCGAGCACGTGGCCATCATCATGGATGGCAACGGCAGATGGGCGACGCGGCGCCTGCTGCCGCGCACGGCGGGGCACGCCAAGGGCGTGCAGGCGGTGCGCCGCGTGGTCGAGGCCTGCGGCCGGGTGGGGGTGCGCTACCTGACGCTGTTCGCCTTCAGCTCCGAGAACTGGCGCCGGCCCGCCGAGGAAGTGTCGCTGCTGATGCGCCTGTTCGTGCAGGCGCTTGAGCGCGAGGTTGGCAAGCTGGAAGAGCAGGGCGTGCGCCTGCACGTCATCGGCGACCTGTCGGCCTTCGAGCCGCGCTTGCAGGAACTGATCTTCGCGGCCCAGGCCCGCACCGCCCACAACGACCGCCTGCACCTGACGGTGGCCGCCAACTACGGCGGCCGCTGGGACATCCTGCAGGCCACCCGCGCGATGCTGGCGGCCGAACCCGAGCTGGCGGCGCATCCGGAGCGGGTCGACGAAGAGCGCCTGGCGCGGCATCTTTCCATGTCCTGGGCGCCCGAGCCCGACCTGTTCATCCGCACGGGCGGCGAGCAGCGCATTTCCAATTTCCTGATCTGGCAGATGGCGTACGCGGAGTTCTACTTCACCGACCGCTTCTGGCCGGACTTCGGCGCCGACGAACTGCGCCAGGCATTCGAGTGGTACCGGACGCGCGAGCGCCGTTTCGGCCGCACCAGCGCCCAGCTCAACGAGAGCAGCGGAAAATAGTCCGGCGCTCCGCCTGCCACGCGCCGTACGGGGCAGCGCCGAGTCGACCCTGAGGAGACCGTCATATGTTGGGCCAGCGTATCGTTACCGCCGTCATTCTGCTCGCCGTCCTGGCCGCCGCGATGATGAGCGCCAATCCCTGGTGGTTCGTGGCGTTGCTGGCGCTGGCCGCGGCCTGCGCCAACTGGGAGTGGCTGCGCCTGACGCTGCCGCAACCGCCGTCGCCGCTGATCGCCGCCGGCATTCCCGTTCTGCTGTTCGCGGCCATGCTGGCCCTGGCGTCGGCTTGGCTGGCGGGCAATCGCGCCGGTCTGGCCGATCCCGACTGGATCCTGCGCTACGCTACACCGCTGGTGGTGGTGGTCTGGCTGTTCGGCGCCACCGCGGCAGTAGTGCGCGGCCGTTCCGACGCCGCGCCCGCCAGCCTGGGGTGGTCGTTGTTCTCGGTGCCGGCCGCTTTCGTCGCCTGGGCCGTGCTGGCGCAGTGGTACATGGCGCGCGGTCCCGTTTTCGTGGTGTCGCTGCTGGCGCTGGTCTGGGTGGCCGACATTGCCGCCTATTTTGCCGGCCGCGCCTTCGGCAAGCGTAAACTGGCGCCACGCGTCAGCCCCGGCAAGACGGTGGCCGGCGCCGTGGCCGGCGTGCTCGGCGCGGTCATCTGGATCGGCCTGTCGAGCCTCTGGGACGGCACTTATGGCCACGCCCTGGTGGCGCGCTGGACGTTCTGGCTGGCCCTGCCGATCGCGGCGCTGCTGGGCGTGCTGTCCATCATTGGCGACCTGTTCGAATCGCTGCTCAAGCGCCGCGCCGGCCGCAAGGATTCCAGCGCGCTGCTGCCCGGCCATGGGGGCGTCTACGATCGCATCGACGCTATCCTTCCGGTCGCGCCCTTCGCGCTAATTTTGTCTGGAGTGTTGTTTTGACGGCTTTTCAACGCGTCGTGGTGCTGGGGTCGACCGGTTCGATCGGCGAAAGCACGCTGGATGTGATTGCCCGCCACCCCGATCGGCTGGCCGTGTATGCCTTGTCCGCCTATAGCCGCATGCAGCGCCTGGCCGAGCAGGCGCTGGCCAGCCGCGCCGCGGTGGTGGTGGTGCCGGATGCCGAGGCGCGCCGGCAGTTCGTTGCGGCCTGGCCTGCGGGTCGGACACTGCCCGAGATCCGCGTCGGCGCGCAGGCCCTGGCCGACACCGCGGCCGACCCGCAATGTGATTCGGTCATGGCCGCCATTGTCGGCGCCGCGGGGCTGCCCGCGGCCCTGGCGGCCGCGCGCCAAGGCAAGCGGGTGCTGCTGGCCAACAAGGAAGCGCTGGTGGCGGCGGGTTCGCTGTTCATGCAGGCAATTCGCGACAACGGCGCCGAACTGCTGCCGATCGATAGCGAACACAACGCGATTTTCCAATGCATGCCGCACGGCGGCCGTGCCGGCGCGCCAGATGCGCCGGCCCCCGGCGTGCGCCGCTTGTTGCTGACCGCCTCGGGCGGCCCGTTCCGGGGCCGCGACCTCGAGGATCTGCACGATGTTACGCCGGCGCAGGCCTGCGCCCACCCCAACTGGAGCATGGGCCGCAAGATCTCGGTCGATTCGGCCACCATGCTCAACAAGGGCCTGGAGGTGATCGAGGCGCACTGGCTGTTCGCCATGCCGGCCGACCGGATCGAGGTGGTGGTGCATCCGCAAAGCGTGATCCACTCCATGGTGGAGTACGACGACGGCTCGATCCTGGCGCAACTGGGCCAGCCCGACATGCGTACGCCTATCGCCTACGGCCTGGGCTTCCCCGAACGCCTGGACAGCGGCGTGGGGCCGCTCGACCTGACGCGCCTGGGTCGGCTCGATTTCGAGAAGCCCGACCTGGCGCGTTTTCCGTGCCTGGCGCTGTCGTTCGCGGCGCTGCGGGCCGGGCAGGGCGCCTGCATTGCCCTGAATGCCGCCAACGAGGTGGCGGTGGAGGCCTTTCTGGCGGGCCGCCTGGGCTACACCTGGATTGCGCGGGTTATCGAGGCGACCCTGGAGTGGCAGGTGGGGCAATCATCTGTTACGCTCAATAGTCTTGACGATGTGCTGGCGCTGGATGCCGCCGCGCGCGCCTACGCCGGCAATCTGGGCCTGGCGTAATCGCGCTCGATTGCGTATCAGCGCCCCGGCCCGCCTCGTCGCCGATTCCTGGATTTCCTGACCCCGATGCTTTTCACCCTGCTGGCCTTTGCCGTCGCGCTTGGCTCCCTGATCATTTTTCATGAGTTGGGGCATTATTGGGTGGCGCGCCTTTGCGGTGTGAAGGTGCTGCGATTCTCGGTCGGCTTCGGCAAGGTCATCCTGCGCCGCACCGACCGGCATGGCACCGAATGGGCCCTGTCGGCGCTGCCGCTGGGCGGCTACGTCAAGATGCAGGACGATGCTCCGGCTGGCGCCAGCCCGGCCGAGGCGGCCGGCGCCTTCAATAACAAGCCCGTCGGCAAGCGCATCGCCATCGTTGCCGCTGGTCCCATTTTCAATCTCATCCTCGCGGTCTTCCTGTATGCCGGCCTGAACATGGCGGGCACCGAGGAGCCGGTGGCCGTCATCGCCCAACCCGCTGCCGGTACGCCCGCGGCGCGCGCCGGGTTGGCGGCGGGCGACCGCATCCTGGCCATCGACGGCCAGGAGGTCGCGTCGTGGTCGGACGCCCGCTGGCGCCTGATGGACGTGATGGCCACGGGCGGTCGCACCCAGATCGAAGTCGGCGCCCCCGGTGGTGCATCGCAGCAACGGGAACTGGCCCTGCCGGCCAACGCTATGGATCCGGCCGGCGGCGATCCGCTGCTGGCCGCCGGCATCCGCCTGGCCCAACCCAAGCCCGCCGTGCGCGTCGTCAACGATGGCGGCGAAGGGCAGGCGGCCGGCCTGCGTGCGGGCGACCTGATCCTGGCCGTCGATGGCCAGCCCACGCCGGACACCGGCGCGCTGGTAAAGCAGATCCAGGACAGCGCGGGTAAGACGCTGGCCCTGACGCTGGCGCGCGATGGCGCCCAGATTTCCGTTAATGTCACGCCGCGCGCCGAAACGGTCAACGGCCAGGTCATCGGCCGGCTCGGCGTCCAGCTGGGCGGCGACGTGCCCATGGTGACGGTGCGTTATGGCGTGTTCGACAGCCTGTGGCGCGGCGCGGTCCGCACCTGGGACACCGCGCTGTTTTCGCTGCGCATGATGGGTCGCATGGTGACGGGCGACGTCTCCTGGCGCAACGTCAGCGGCCCGGTCACCATCGCCGATTATGCGGGCCAGACCGCCCGGATCGGCATTGTTGCTTATATCGCTTATATCGCGTTGATCAGCATCAGCCTTGGCGTACTAAATTTGCTGCCCATTCCTATGCTGGACGGGGGCCATCTGCTGTACTATCTCGTCGAAATTGTGCGGGGCAGTCCGCCGCCCGCACGGTGGATCGATATCGGACAGCGCGCAGGCATTGGTTTATTGGCAAGCCTGATGGGGCTTGCGCTGTTCAATGATTTCACGCGCTTGTTTACTTAAGCGCCAATTAGCATAAAATCCCCCGCCATTTGCACGACCGAGGATACTCAAGGATGTCTTTTCGCCGGATGTTTCATCACAAAAAGGGTGTACTGCCGGGCGTAGTGCCGAGTCTGATCGCCGCATTGCTGCTTCCAGGCATGGCTCACGCCTTCGACCCTTTTGTCGTGCGGGATATCCGCGTAGAGGGGATCCAGCGTACCGACGCGGGTACCGTCTTCGGTTATCTGCCGGTCAAGGTGGGTGAGAAATTCACCGAGGAAGAAGCCACCGAGGCGATCCGCCGCCTGTATGGCACCGGCTTTTTCACCGACGTGCAGATCCAGACCGACAATAATGTCGTGGTCGTGGTGGTCCAGGAACGTCCGACGATCGCATCCGTGAATTTCAACGGCATGCGCGAGTTCGATTCCAAGGCCATTACCAAGTCGCTGGGGCAGGTGGGTTTTGCCGAAGGCCGCATTTTCGACCGCTCGATGCTCGAGCGCGCGGAATATGAGCTCAAGCAACAGTATCTGTCCAAGGGCAAGTACGGCGTCGAGGTCACCTCCACTGTGACGCCGCTGCCGCGCAACCGCGTCGGCGTGAGCTTCGACGTGTTCGAAGGCTCGGTCGCCCGCATCCAGGAAATCCGCTTCGTCGGCAACAAGGCCTTCTCCGAAAGCGACCTGCTCGACGAATTCAAGCTGACCACGCCGGGCTGGCTGACCTGGTACACCGATACCGACAAGTACTCGCGCGAAAAGCTCGAGGGCGACCTCGAACGCCTGCGTTCGTTCTACCTGGACCGCGGCTACCTCGAATTCACGGTCGAGCCGCCCCAGGTGACGATCTCGCCCGACCGCAAGGACATCCGCATCACCATCACGGTTCACGAAGGCGAGCCGTACAAGGTGCGCAGCGTCAAGCTGGCCGGCAACCTGATCGGCCTGGACAAGGAAATCAACGCCCTGGTCAAGATCAAGCCGGACGAGACCTTCTCGGCGGCCAAGGCCAACGATTCGGCCAAGGCGATCACCGACTACCTGGGTGAACTGGGCTACGCGTTTGCCAACGTCAACCCGAATCCGCAGCTCGACCGCGCCAAGCACGAGGCCGACCTGACGTTCTACGTCGATCCGAGTCGCCGCGTGTACGTGCGCCGCATCCAGATCGGCGGCAACACCCGCACGCGCGACGAAGTCGTGCGCCGCGAGATGCGCCAGCAGGAAGCCGCCTGGTACGACGCCAAGGACATCAAGACTTCGCGCGACCGCGTCGACCGCCTGGGCTACTTCAGCGACGTCAACGTCAAGACCGATCCGGTGCCGGGTTCGCCCGACCAGGTCGACGTCAACGTCGACGTGAAGGAAAAGCCCACCGGCATGATCAACCTGGGCGTGGGCTACGGCTCGTCTGAAAAGGCGATCCTGTCGGCCGGCATCAGCGAAGACAACGTGTTCGGCAGCGGCACCAACTTGACGCTGCAGCTGAACACCAGCAAGAGCAACCGCGCGGTGGTGCTGTCGCACACCGACCCGTACTGGACCAAGGACGGCATCAGCCGCACCACGTCCGCCTACTACCGCGTGACCGAGCCCTGGAACAACAACGACGGCGATTACCGCGTCAAATCCATGGGCCTGGGCATGAACTTCGGCGTGCCGATCTCCGAATACGACCGGATATTCCTGGGCGCCAACCTCGAGCGCAACCAGATCGATCTGTTCTCGAATTCGCCGCTGGCCTATCGCAACTTCGTCAATCAGTACGGCGACTCGACCAACTCGGTGATCTTCACCGCCGGCTGGTCCAACGACACCCGCGACAGCGCCCTGGCGCCGACCAAGGGGTCGTACACCCGCTTGAAGAGCGACTTCTCGACGGTCGACCTGAAGTACTACATGCTCACCGGCCAGCAGCAGTACTTCATCCCGCTGGGCGGCTCGTACACCCTGGCGCTGAACGGCATGGTCGACTGGGGCCAGAGCTACGGCGGCAAGGACTACCCGATCATCAAGGACGTGTACGCGGGCGGTATCGGCACGGTGCGCGGCTACGAAGGTTCGTCGCTGGGTCCGCGCGACCCGGTCACGGGCGACTACCTGGGCGGTTCGCGCCGCATCGTGGCCAACGCCCAGCTGTATCTGCCGTTCCCGGGCGCCTCCAAGGATCGCACGCTGCGCTGGTTCATCTTCAGCGACGCGGGCCAGGTGGGCGCCGGCAGCGGCCTGTCTTGCACCAACGGCAAGCCCGGCAGCGAGGTCGACGATCCTTGCGGCTGGCGCTTCTCGGCCGGTATCGGCCTGTCGTGGCAGTCGCCGATGGGTCCGTTGCAGCTGTCGTATGCCCGTCCGCTCAACGCCAAGCCGGGCGACGACAAGCAGAGCTTCCAGTTCCAGATCGGGACCGGGTTCTAACCGGCGTTACGCTTGAAAACAAGGGAGGGGCCCGCCGGCCCGGCCCTTTTGCCGTTTAGTGGCACAATACATACTTTGGCTTTGCCTTACTGGAAGGTGAGATTTTCATGATGTCTGACTTCGCACTTAAATCATCGAATACGCCGCGTGCCAACCGCCGTGGCAAGCTGGGCGGCTCCATTGCCCTGGTGGGTGCGCTCATTCTCGGTTCCGTCGCGGCGGTGCCCGCTCAGGCTCAAAACACCAAGATCGGCTTCGTCAACACCGAGCGGATCCTGCGTGAGTCCGGTCCGGCCAAGACGGCGCAAAGCAAGATCGAAGCCGAATTCAAGAAGCGCGACGACGAGCTGCAGCGCCTGAACTCCAGCCTGCGTTCGCAAGCCGAAAAGTTCGACAAGGACGCGCCCGTGCTGTCGGAATCCGACCGCGTCAAGCGCCAGCGCGAACTGTCCAACCTGGACACCGACCTGCAGCGCAAGCGCCGCGAGTTCCAGGAAGACTTCAACCGTCGCCGCAACGAAGAGTTTTCCAGCATCGTGACGAAGGCCAACGAGGCCATCAAGCGCATCGCTGAACAGGAAAACTACGACCTGATCATCCAGGACGCCGTGACGGTCAACCCGCGCATCGACATCACCGACAAGGTGATCCAGAGCCTGGGCAAGTAAGTCGCAGTCGCCGTATGCCGGTTCTACTGGATCTAGCCCGCGCCCCGACGCTGGAAGCGCTGCTGAGCGCGGCCGATACGCAGGGCATGGGCTGGCGCATCAGCGCGCCCGCAGGCGCCGCGGAGCCCCTGCGGGTCCGTGGCATCGGCACCCTGGCCTCGGCCGGCGGCCAGGAAATCAGTTTCCTGGCCAATCCGAAGTACCAGAGCCAGCTCGCCGCCACCCAGGCGGGGGCGGTGATCGTCTCGACCGAGGTGGCCGAGGCGCTGGAAGCCGCTGGCGCCGACCGGCCGCGATTCACGCTGGTCGCCTGCAAGCATCCCTACCTGCTGTACGCCCGGGTGGCCCAGTGGTTCGACGCCGCCCGGCGTCCGGCCCTGCCGGCCGCCACGCATCCCTCCGCGGTGGTCGCGCCTGACGCGCACATCGAGGAAGATGTGCGCATTGGTCCGAATTGCGTGATCGAGTCGGGCGCGCGCATCGGCCGCGGCAGCGTGCTGGGCGCAGGTTGCGTCATCGGCGCCGGCTCCTCGGTGGGCCCCGGCAGCCGCCTGCATGCCCATGTCACGCTGTACGAAGGCGTGAAGGTCGGGGCACGCGCCATCATCCACAGCGGCGCGGTGCTCGGCGCCGACGGCTTCGGTTTCGCGCCGGACTCGTCGTTGGGGCAGGGCGCCTGGGGCAAGATTCCGCAACTGGGCGGGGTGACGGTGGGCGACGACGTCGAAATCGGCGCCAACACGACCATCGACCGCGGCGCGCTCGAAGATACCGTGGTGGGCAACGGCGTCAAGCTGGACAACCAGATCATGGTAGCCCACAACTGCCGCATCGGCGCATACACCGCCATCGCGGCGTGTGTGGGCGTGGCGGGTTCGACCACCATCGGCGAACGCTGCACCATTGGCGGCGCCGCCATGCTCTCGGGACACCTGACCCTGGCGGACGACGTGCACATTTCGGGCGGCACCGCGGTGACGTCCAATATTTCCAAGCCTGGCCGCTATACCGGGGTGTACCCGTATGCGGATCATGGTGAATGGCAGCGCAACGCCGCCGTGATACAACAGTTGGCGCAATTGCGCCGCCGCGTGCGGACGCTGGAAAAAGACTAGGGCGCAGCCACGCCGCCCTGGGCGCGTCCGGCGCCGCAAGATTTATTTCATTTCGCAGGAATTCACAGAAAAATGGAACTCGACATCAAGGGGATCATGGAGAGGCTGCCGCATCGTTACCCGATGCTGCTGATTGATCGCGTCGTCGAAATGGTGCCCGGCAAGTCCATCGTCGCCATCAAGAACGTCTCGATCAATGAACCGTTTTTCAATGGCCACTTTCCCCATCATCCGGTGATGCCTGGCGTGCTGATCGTGGAAGCCATGGCCCAGGCTTCGGCCCTGTTCTCGTTCACCGACGAGAACGGCGGCCTGAAGTGCGAAGGCGCCAAGACGGCTTACTACCTGGTGGGCATCGACGGCGCGCGTTTCCGCCGCCCGGTGGTGCCGGGCGACCAGTTGCGCATCGAGGTCGAAGCCGAGCGCCTGAGCCGCAGCATCTGTAAATATCAGGCGCGCGCCACGGTGGATGGGCAGGAAGTGGCGTCGGCCAAGCTCATGTGCGCGATCCGTAGCCTGGAAGAGTAAATGGCAGGAAACATCCATCCTACCGCCGTCGTCGATCCGGCGGCGAAAATCGACCCCAGCGTGGTCATCGGCGCGTTCTGTGTCGTGGGACCCGATGTAACGATCGGCGCCGGCACCGAGCTCGGCCCGTATTGCATGGTCGATGGCGTGACCACCATCGGGCGCGACAACCGGTTCTACCGGTATTGCTCGATCGGCGGCATGCCGCAGGACAAGAAGTACAAGGGCGAGCGCACCCGGCTGGTCATCGGCGACCGCAACACGGTGCGCGAGTTCGTCACGCTGAACACTGGCACGGTGCAGGACGGCGGCGCCACCACGCTGGGCGATGACAACTGGATCATGGCCTATGTGCACGTGGCGCACGATTGCCACGTTGGCAACAACACCATCCTGGCCAATTCCGTGCAGCTGGGCGGCCACGTCCACGTGGGCGACTGGGCCATCGTCGGCGGCTTGACCGGCGTGCACCAGTTCTCGCGCATCGGCGCCCACAGCATGACGGGCGGCAACAGCTCGCTGATGCAGGACACGCCGCCGTTCGTGCTGGCCGCGGGCAACCCCTGCCGGCCGGTCGGCGTCAACGTCGAAGGCCTGAAGCGCCGCGGTTTCACGCCGGCCCAGGTGTCGGCGCTGCGTGACGCCTACAAGATCATCTACCGCCGCGGCCTGTCGCTGGACGACGCGCGCGCCGAACTGCGGGCCCGCCAGCAGGCCGAGCCCGAAGTCGCCGAGCACCTGCAGACGCTGCTGGATTTCCTCGACGTCGCTTCGCGCGGCATCATCCGTCCATGAGCATGCGGATCGGCATGGTGGCCGGCGAGCCTTCGGGCGACCTGCTGGCCGGCCGCATCATTGCCGGTTTGCAGGAGCGCGCGCCGGGTGTGCGGTGCGAAGGCATTGGCGGTCCGCAGATGCAGGCGCGCGATTTCGATACCTGGCATCCGATGCATGCGCTGACGGTGTTCGGGTATGTGGATGCGCTCAAGCGCCTGCCGAGCCTGCTGCGGACCTATCGCGACGTGTCGCGCCGCTGGCTGGCCGAGCCGCCGTCGGTGTTCGTCGGCATCGATGCGCCCGATTTCAACCTGCGCCTGGAGCACCAGTTGCGCCAGGCCGGCACGCCCACGGTGCATTTCGTCGGCCCGTCGATCTGGGCCTGGCGCTACGACCGCATTCACAAGATCCGCGAGTCGGTCTCGCACATGCTGGTGCTGTTCCCGTTCGAGGAAGAGATCTACCGCAAGGAAGGCATCCCGGTCACCTATGTCGGCCATCCGCTGGCTGGCGCCGTGCCGATGCAGCCCGATCGCGCCGCCGCGCGCGCGCGGCTGGGCATCGACCCGGATGCGCGCGTGCTGGCGATCCTGCCGGGTAGCCGTTCGTCCGAGATCCGCCTGCTGGCGCCGCGCTTCCTGCAAGCCGCGCAGATGCTGCAGAAGCGCGATCCGGCGCTGCAATGCGTGGTGCCGATGGTCAACGACCAGCGCCGCGCCGAATTCCAGGCGATCCTGGCCAAATACCCGGTGCCGGGGCTGCGCTGCGTCACCGCCCAGGACCTGCACGGGGCGGATGGCGATCGCCAGGCCCCGGTGGCGTGGTCGGTGATGGAAGCCAGTACCGCGGTGCTGGTGGCCAGTGGCACCGCTACTCTGGAAACGGCGCTGTACAAGCGGCCCATGGTGATTTCCTACGTGCTGTCGCCGCTGATGCGCCGCATCATGGCCTGGAAGTCCGGCCAGGAGCGGCCCTACCTGCCGTGGGTGGGACTGCCCAACGTGCTGCTGCGCGACTTCGCGGTGCCCGAACTGCTGCAGGACGACGCCACGCCGGAGAAGCTGGCCGAGGCCACCTGGACCGCGTTGACCGACGAGGCCCTGGCGGCGCGCATCGAGGCGCGCTTCACGGCCTTGCACCAGGAACTGCTGCGCGACACGCCGGCGCTCGCCGCCCAGGCGATCCTGGAGGTGGCCGGTGGAGCAGCCTGACCTGTTTGCCGCGCCGGCGCAGCCGGCGCTGGTGACCGCCGGCGTCGACGAGGCCGGCCGCGGCCCGCTGGCGGGCGCCGTGTACGCGGCCGCCGTGATCCTGGACCCGGCGCGTCCCATCGACGGCCTGGCCGACTCCAAGGTGCTCAAGGCGGCGACCCGCGAGGCGTTGGCCCTGGAGATCCAGGCACGCGCCCTGGCCTGGTGCGTGGCCAGCGCCAGCGTGGCCGAGATCGACAGCCTGAACATCCTGCGCGCCACCTTGCTGGCGATGCGCCGCGCCGTTGAAGGCCTGGCGCTGGCGCCCCAACTGGCGCTGGTGGACGGGAACCAGGCCCCCAAGCTGGGCTGCACGGTGCAGACGGTGATCAAGGGCGACGCCCTGGTGCCGGCCATCTCCGCCGCGTCGATCCTGGCCAAGACCGCGCGCGACGCCGATCTGCTGCGCCTGCACACGCTCTATCCGCAATACGCCTTCGACCAGCACAAGGGCTACGGCACCGCGCTGCACCTGCAGATGCTGCGCGAACACGGCCCCTGCGCCGAGCATCGCCGCAGTTTCGCGCCCATCAAGGCCTTCAACCTGGTCCCATGAAACACATCAGCTCCCGCGACAACCCCGCGGTCAAGGCGCTCGCCAGGCTGGCTGGCACGGCCGGCAAGCGCGGCGCGCCTGTGCTGCTGGACGGCGTGCATCTGTGCCAGGCGTGGCTGCAGCATCACGGCGCGCCGGATCAGGCCATCTTCGACGTCGAACGGCTGTCGCAGCCCGATATCGCGGCGCTGGCGGAGGCGGTGCCGGATGCCCGTTGCCTGGCGCTGGACGCGCGCCTGATGCAAGCCTTGGCCAGCGTCGAAAGCGGGCAGGGCGTCGCCTTCGTGGTGACGCCGCCGCAGCCATCGCCGCCCGAGGCGGTGGAGGAGAATTGCGTGCTGTTCGATCGCATCCAGGATCCGGGCAATGTCGGCACCTTGCTGCGTACCTGCGCCGCGGCCGGGGTCAAGCGCGTGTTCCTGGCCACCGGCACCGCCGCGGCCTGGTCGTCCAAGGTGTTGCGCAGCGGCCAGGGGGCGCACTTCGCGCTGGCGATCCACGAGCACGTGGACTTGCAGGCGCTGCTGCCGATCCTGCGCGTGCCGCTGGTGGCGACCGCCCTGGAAGGGGCCGAGGACCTTTACGCGGGGCGCCTGCCCGAACGCTGCGCCTGGGTCTTCGGCCACGAAGGGCAGGGCGTGGCGGCCGATCTGCTGGCGGCGGCGCGGCTCAAGCTGCGCATTCCCCATGACATTGCGGCGGTCGAATCGCTCAACGTGGGCGCGGCCGCCGCCATCTGCCTGTTCGAACAGCGCCGCCAGGCGCTGGCGGCCGGGGCGCGCTGACACCGTCCCATCTTTCCGTGCGGCTCCGCTAATGGGGCCCGTCCCCGCATATACTCTCGCGATATTCAGGATCGGGATGCCGCTGTCGGCGTCCGGCCTCGACCGCCCCAGGAGTGCGCATGAAGATCGGAAGGATGCTTGTGATGTCGGCCGCCGCGTTGTTGCTGGCGGGCTGCGCCGGGCCGCGTCATGGCGAGATCGCCTCCCAGATTCCGCCGATCGAGGCCGGCAATGGCCGTATCTACATCTACCAACTGGCCCAGGCCGACGGCGCCAACGCCGCCGAGCCAGCGATCCTGATCGACGGCCGCAAGGTCGGCCGCTCCAAGCCGGGACGCTTCTTCTTCGTCGACCGGCCGGCCGGCGCGCATACGCTGGCCACCGCCCACTACAAGCGATCGGCCAGGCCGGCGCTGCCGGTGCCGTTGGAAGCCGGCCAGACCCGCTATGTGCGCACGGACATCGTCGCCGGCGCCCAGGTGCTGCGGTTGGAGGAATCGGCCGAGACGGCGCAACAGGACCTGACCGGGCTGCGTTATTGGGGAGCGGGCTGGCGCGACCGCGAGAAGCTGCGCTACTGACGCAGGCGTGCTCGTCGCTATTGCCGCCCTCGGCAAGGCGTTCGGGCGGCTAAGTTTTGTAAAGTTATGTCGCGTTTATATATACTCGACGCTTTTGCCATTCGAGGAACTCATGGCGTCATCTCAGGTCAGGGGCGGGAAAGTGGGCCACGTGGTCCGTGCGTGGCTTGTCGTGGGCGCATGTGCGCTCGTGCTTGGGGGCTGCATGGCCGTGAGGTCGGAGCGCGTGTCGCTGGTGCCGGTCGCGGCATCGGAGCCGGTCAATACGATCCAGCTGTCGCGGGCGGTGATCGCGACGCTGCCCAATGAGGGAGCGGTAACGCTGCCCTCGGGATCGCAGTGGCAGCGAGTCGGCGCCATATTGCAGGGTGATGTCTACCGCGCGCAGGGACGCCTGTTCACGATCCAGACGCGTCGGCAGAACGAGGCCTATCCGGTGGCCTCGTCGGGCAAGCTGGTGGGTTTCTACCTGCCCGGCGAGGGGTCTTATATCGCACTGTCGCGGCCTGTGACCCTGCCGGTGGAGATGCGCCAATGAGTCCGGTGAAACTGGCCGCCGCGATGTTGGCGGCGATGGCCCTGGTTGGCTGCGCCGGCGCCAAATACGAAAAGGCCGCCTCGCGGATCCCACCGATCCCGCAGGACAAGGGTCGCATTTATTTCTATCAGCCACAGCCCGAAATGATGTCGTCCACGCAGCAGAAGCTGCGCGTCAACGAGGTGGTGGTGGGCCGCAACAAGCCGGGAGCTTTCTTCTTCGTAGACCGGCCGGCGGGCAGCTACACGGTGACCAACCTGTATTGGACCGGCGATGGAGTGAGCTTCATGTTGGATGCCGGGCAGACGCGCTACGTGCGCATCATGGCCGAGTCGCTCGGCAGCACGAGCGCCTCGGGCAAGCTGATGATGGAGCTGGTCGATCCGCCCGAGATGGCCGAACGGGAAATGAACCGGCTGCGCTATTGGGGCGCGGCGTCGTCGGAGCAGGTGCCGGGGCTGTGACTCCAACTCGAGGTATGACGATGAATCGCAGGACCGTATTGTCGGCCGCCGTGGCGGTGATGGCTGTGGCGTTAGCGGGGTGCGCCGGAACGCGCTATGAGACTGCTGGCGCGCGAATTCCTCCCATTCCAGAGGGTAAGGGGCGCATCTATTTCTATCAGCTTCACCCTAACCTGGTGACAACGCGACAGCAGAAGCTGCGCGTCAACGGCGTCGTAGTGGGCCGCAACAAGCAGGGCGGATTCTTTTTCGTCGATCGGCCCGCCGGCAGCTATGTGGTGACCAGCCGATATTGGACCGACAGTGGCGTGAGCTTCATGTTGGACGCCGGGCAGACCCGCTATGTGCGGGTTGATGTCGCATCCAATGATGGCAAGACGGCGACGGGTGGGGCCGGGTTGACGTTGATTGATCCGCCGGAGACGGCCGAGTTCGAAATGCGCAAGCTGCGTTACTGGGGGGCGGCTTCGCCCGAGCAGGTGCCAGGCCTATAAACACACACAACGAGGAAGGATATGAAGCGCGGGATCAGGATGTTGGCCGCCGCCGCAATCGCGGTGGGGGTATTGGCGGGATGCGGTGGCGCGCGTTACCGGGACGTGGCGGCGAACATTCCCGTCATGGTGCCGGATACCGGCCGGATTTATTTCTACCAGCCGCCGGCGCCGGGCAGCGTGTTGTCGAGCCAGCCTTACCTGCGGGTCAACGGCACCAAGGTTGGACGTTCCAAGCCCGGCAGCTTCTTCTTCATCAATCGTCCGCCCGGTACCTATCGCGTCGACACGATGCGCGAGAATGAATTCGTGACCTTCGACCTGGCGCCGGGACAGACGCGCTACGTGCGCCTGAGCATCGAGGGCGTCGGCGGCAATTCGTCCAGCGTTGGCACCCAGGTCATGCGCATGGAAGACTCGGAAACGCTGGCGCAGCAGGAGATGGCGCCGCTGAAGTACTGGGGCGCCGGTTCGCGCGAGCGGGTCAAGCTGCGTCGCTGACCGCCGCGGGGCGGCCCGTTTGCCGCCAGACAAGGGCGCGCCGGTGGCGCGCCCTTGGCGTTTTCAGCCGCGGTCCAGGCCGACTTCCTGCAGCACCGTGGTCGAGATTTCCTCGATCGACTTGGTGGTGGTGGACAGCCACGAAATGCCCTCGCGACGCATCATGCGCTCGGCCTCGGCCACCTCGTAGCGGCACTGTTCCAGCTGCGCGTAGCGGCTGTTGGGGCGACGCTCGTTGCGCACCTCGGACAGGCGCTCGGGCTGGATCGACAGGCCGAACAGCTTGGCGCGGTGCGGCGCGATGGTCGAGGGCAGGGTGCCGCGCTCGAAATCGTCAGGCGTCAGGGGGAAGTTGGCGGCCTTGATGGCGTATTGCATGGCCAGGTACAGGCTGGTCGGGGTCTTGCCGCAGCGCGAGACGCCCACCAGGATGACGTCGGCCTGGTCCAGCTGGTTGACGAACTGGCCGTCGTCGTGCGCCAGGCTGAAGTTGATGGCGTCGATCCGGTTGCGGTACTTTTCCGAATTGGCCTGCATGTGCGAGCGGCCGATGGAATGGCTGGATTTGAGCCCCAGCGCCTGCTCGATGTGGCTGACGAAGGTGCCGAACAGGTCCAGGAAAATGCCGTTCGCCTGGCGAACACGGGCCAGGATGTCGGGATTGACCAGGGTGCTGAAGACGATCGGCGGCACGCCGGCCTCCAGGGCGCTGCGGTCGATGCGCATGGCCACTTCGGCGGCTTTTTCCAGCGTGTCGACAAACGGCAGCCGCACCGGCTTGAAATCGACTTCTTCGAACTGGGAAAGCACCGACTGGCTGAAGGTTTCCGCGGTGATACCGGTACTGTCGGAAACGATGTATACCGTGCGTACGATCGGGGTAGATGTCATATGTAAAAATTCCAACCAGGCGGATGGCCGGATGTGCTCCTCCGAGTACAATCAGGCCCCTATAAGTCACCCCAAGGGCGGTCCAAGGCCAGTTTGGTCAGCGCAGGCGGATCGGCGAAAACCAGGCGATAAGCCGGCGTCGAATCTGCATTGACCAAACTCGCTTTCATTCCATTGTAAAAGGTGACTTCAATGTCGTACGTTGTTTTGTTCGAGCAGCTCCGCATGACGGACGTGGACTCGGTAGGAGGCAAGAACGCATCACTAGGCGAAATGATCAGCCAGCTGTCTGGCGCGGGTGTCCGCGTGCCGGGCGGCTTTGCCACGACCGCTGACGCCTTCCGCGACTTTCTCAAGGCCTCCGGCCTGGACAAGCGCATCGCCGAACGCCTGACCACGCTGAACCCCGAAGACGTGCGCGAGCTGGCCAACGCCGGCGCGCAGATCCGTCAATGGATCGTCGAAGCGCCGTTCTCGGCCGAATTCGAAGCGCAGATCCGCGACGCCTTCGCCAAGCTCGACGCCGATGGCAAGGGCTCGTTCGCCGTGCGCTCGTCCGCCACTGCCGAAGACCTGCCCGACGCCTCGTTCGCCGGCCAGCAGGAAACCTTCCTGAACGTGGTCGGCATCGACGACGTGCTGGACAAGATCCGCCACGTGTTCGCCTCGCTCTACAACGACCGCGCCATCTCCTACCGCGTGCACAAGGGCTATGCCCACGCCGATGTGGCCCTGTCGGCCGGCATCCAGCGCATGGTGCGTTCGGACAAGGGCAGCGCCGGCGTGATGTTCACCATCGACACCGAATCGGGCTTCCAGGACGTGGTGTTCATCACCTCGTCGTACGGCCTGGGCGAAACCGTGGTGCAGGGCGCCGTCAACCCCGACGAGTTCTACGTCTTCAAGCCCACGCTGGCCCAGGGCCATTTCCCCATCGTCGGCCGCCGCATCGGTTCCAAGCTGATCAAGATGGAATTCGATCCCGAGCGTCCGGAAGGCCGCGCCGTGCGCACGGTCGACGTGCCGGTGTCCGAACGCAACCGCTACTCGCTGACCGACGACGAGGTCATCGAGCTGGCCCGCTACGCCGTCATCATCGAGAAGCACTATGGCCGCCCGATGGACATCGAGTGGGGCCGCGACGGCGTCGACGGCAAGATCTACATCCTGCAGGCGCGCCCGGAAACGGTGAAGTCGCAGCAGGGCGCCAACGACGTGCAGCAGCGCTACCGCCTGAAGGCCACCGGCCAGGTCCTGATCACCGGCCGCGCCATTGGCCAGAAGATCGGTTCGGGCCCGGTGCGCGTGGTCGGCGACATCTCCGACATGGACAAGGTCCAGCCCGGCGACGTGCTGGTCACCGACATGACCGATCCCAACTGGGAACCCGTCATGAAGCGCGCCTCGGCGATCGTGACCAACCGTGGCGGCCGTACCTGCCACGCGGCCATCATCGCGCGCGAACTCGGCATTCCGGCCGTGGTGGGCTGCGGCAACGCCACCGACGTGCTCAAGGAAGGCCAGGCCGTGACCGTGTCGTGCGCCGAGGGCGACGAAGGCCGCATCTATGACGGCCTGATCGAGACCGAGGTCGAGGAAGTGCGCCGCGGCGAGATGCCTGCCATCGACCTGAAGATCATGATGAACGTGGGCAATCCCCAGCTGGCGTTCGACTTCGCCCAGATCCCCAACGGCGGCGTCGGTTTGGCGCGCCTGGAATTCATCATCAACAACAACATCGGCATCCACCCGAAGGCGGTGCTGGACTATCCGAACGTCGACGGCGAGCTGAAGAAGGCCGTGGAATCGGCCGCCCGCGGCCATGCCAGCCCGCGCGCCTTCTTCGTCGAGAAGATGGCCGAAGGCGTGGCCACCATCGCGGCGGCCTTCTACCCGAAGCCCGTGATCGTGCGCATGTCGGACTTCAAGTCCAACGAGTACCGCAAGCTGGTCGGCGGTTCGCGCTACGAGCCCGAGGAAGAGAACCCGATGCTGGGCTTCCGCGGCGCCTCGCGCTACATCGCCGACGACTTCGCCGAGTGCTTCCGCATGGAATGCGAAGCGCTCAAGAAGGTGCGCGATGACATGGGCCTGACCAACGTCGAGATCATGGTGCCGTTCGTGCGCACCCTGGGCCAGGCGGAAAAGGTGGTCAACCTGCTCGCCAAGCACGGCCTGGCGCGCGGCGAGAACGGCCTGAAGCTGATCATGATGTGCGAAGTGCCATCCAACGCCATCCTGGCCGACGAGTTCCTGCAGTACTTCGACGGCTTCTCGATCGGTTCGAACGACATGACCCAGCTGACCCTGGGCCTGGACCGCGATTCCGGCATGGAACTGCTGGCGGCCGATTTCGACGAACGCGACGACGCCGTCAAGTTCATGCTGCGCCGCGCGATCAAGGCTTGCCTGGCCGCCAACAAGTACGTCGGCATCTGCGGCCAGGGCCCCAGCGATCACCCGGATTTCGCGCAGTGGCTCAAGGACGAAGGCATCCTGTCGATGTCGCTGAACCCGGACACGGTGGTCGACACCTGGCAGCGCCTGGCGAAGTAATCGCCGGTCCGCATGCAAAAAACCCGCGCCAGGGATGGCGCGGGTTTTTTTTTGCCATCGGGCCGTCCCAAGGTGAAAACGTCGCCTGGGGCACGGCGGTGGCGCGTGCGAGGCTTGCGCCTGGCGCCTGGCGCGCGCGGCGTTGGAAGAGGAGGGCGCCGCGGCCGGCCGCGCCGTGTGGGGGCGCGCCCTGGAATCAGGCCGCCTTGGCCTCGCGCTCGATCAGTTCGCGCTTGCGCTCGATGCCCCAGCGGTAGCCGGCCAGCGAGCCGTCGGTGCGCACCACGCGGTGGCAGGGGATGGCCAGCGCGATGTTGTTGGTGGCGCAGGCCCGCGCCACCGCGCGCACCGAACGCGGCGAGCCGATGCGTTCGGCGATGTCGGTGTAGGTGACGGTAGTGCCCACCGGGATCTCCCGCAGCGCCTCCCAGACGCGGCGCTGGAAGGCGGTGCCGCGCACGTCCAGCGGCAGGTGCAGGCCCACCGAGGGGTTTTCGACGAAACCGACCACCGCCGCCATCCATTGCTCGAATTCGCGGTCGGCGCCGATCAGCCGGGCGGCCTTGAAGCGGTCCTGCAGGTTGCGCACCAGTTGTTCGGGGTCTTCGTGCAGCGCGATTTCGCAGATGCCGGTGTCGCTGGCCGCCACCAGCAGGGCGCCCAGCGCGCACTGGCCCACGGCGAAGCGGATTTCGACGCCTTCGCCGTCCTTGCGGAAGGCGGTGGGCGTCATGCCGAGGATGGCCGGCGCCGCCTCGTAGAAGCGGCCGCTGGAGTTGAAGCCGGCGCCGTACATGGCGTCGGTGACGCTGGCGCTCTGGCGCAGCTGCTGGCGGGCGCGGTCGGCGCGCAGCGCGTTGGCGTAGGCCTTGGGCGTGATGCCGGTGGCCGCCTTGAAGATGCGGTGGAAATGGAAACGGCTCATGCCGGCCTGTTCGGCCAGCGTGTTCAGGTCGGGCGGCTGCTCGGCCTCCAGCGCCCGGCAGGCGCGTTCGACGGCGGCGGCGTGCTGTTTGCTCAAGGGGGCGGCGTGGGTCATGTCGGGCTCCAGGGGCGCGCCGGTTTGCGCGCTTTCGACCATGTTCTCAAAGGCCTGCCCGCGCCGCACTCCGGTTGTTGCCGGGAGCGGCCTGTGCCCCTGGCCGGGGCCTCAGGCGGGCGCGTAGGCGTCCAGGAAGCGGCGCACCAGTTCGCCCGACACCGGGGTGGCGCGCACGTTGGCGGACAGGCCGGGCACGTCGAGGTTTTCGGCGGCGTAGCGGCGGCCGAAGCGTTCGAGGTGGGCGCGCACGAAATCGGGGCCGAATTCGGGGTGGAACTGGGTCGAGAAGATGTTGCGGCCGATGCGGATCATCTGGTGCGGATCCAGGTCGGAACGCGCCAGCACGGCGGCGCCGGGCGGCGGCTGCAGCACCGTCTGCGCGTGCAGCATCTGGGCCGGGAAGGTGGGCGGCAGGTCGGCCAGCAGTTTGTCGCCGGCGGCGGCGGGCAGCAGCTCGACCGTCTGGGTGCCGACCTCGCGGCCGGCGGGGTTGTAGCCCACCTTGCCGCCCAGGGCGTGCGCCAGGAGCTGGTGGCCGTAGCAGATGCCGAACATCGGCAGGCCGGCCGCGGCGGCCTCGCGCAGCCAGGCGGCGGTGGCTTCGCTCCAGGGCTCCAGGTCGGTGACCATGGCCGGCGACCCCGTGATCAGGGCGGCGCGGTACTGGTCCGGCGCGCGCGGCCGTTCGCCGGCGTGGACGGCGACCACTTCGAGGGCGTCGGGCGCCAGGCCGGAGGCCCGCGCCAACTGTT
This sequence comes from Achromobacter ruhlandii, assembly GCF_002082135.1. Taxonomy (NCBI): domain Bacteria; kingdom Pseudomonadati; phylum Pseudomonadota; class Betaproteobacteria; order Burkholderiales; family Alcaligenaceae; genus Achromobacter; species Achromobacter ruhlandii. The sequence goes on along the minus strand of NZ_CP017433.1, from coordinate 3,532,224 downwards.
CGGCATAGCCGCCGAACTGGCTCTTGAGCGTATCGTCCGGGTCGCCCGTGTGCAGGATGAGGACGGGACGGGCGGGGGAGATTGCAGCGGTCATTGGGGGTGTATGCGTGGTAAATGCCAGCGGCCGGGGACGGCAGCCAGCGCACATCATAATCCAGGCGATTGTCCGAGGTGGGCGGGGGCGTCACCGCGGCGTCATGGAAATACGTACAATCCGCTGACCGACTCATCCTTTCAGGCAAACGTAACTATGTGGATTTGGTTAGGGCTGGCCGCGCTGGCGCTCATCGGCGAACTGGCGACAGGAACCTTCTACCTGCTATTGGTGGCGCTGGGATTGGCCGCGGGCGGCGTCGCCGCCTGGCTGCTGGCGGGCCTGGAATGGCAACTGGTGGCGTGTGGCGTCGTGCTGCTGCTGGGCCTGCTGGTGCTGCGCAAGACGCGCGTCCTGAAAAAGCGCGAGGTCGACGCCTCGCGCAACGCCGACGTCAACCTGGACATCGGCCAGACCGTCAAGGTGGAAGCCTGGAGTCAGGACGGCACCGCGCGCGTCTGGTACCGCGGCGCGCACTGGCAGGCGGAACTGGCCGAGGGGCAGCCGGCCCACGGCGGCGAACACATCATCACCGAAATGCGCGGCACGCGCCTGGTCCTGACTCCGAAGGGGGACGCGACCGGCGCCACGCGCTAGGGCGTGGCGGCGTGGAAGGCTCCTTGCCTTTGCGCGCCGGCCCGTTCCAAGGCAGGACCCGGACCCGCGCAGACGGGCCGGCCGCAGCAGGCGCCCTGGCTATCGCGGGCAGGCGCGTCACCGCATTCACCCCAGAAGAGGCACTACACCATGATGGACACTTCCACTATCGTCCTGCTTGTTATCGTCGCACTGGCGATCCTGATCGTCATCAAGGCGATCGCCATCGTCCCCCAGCAGCACGCCTGGGTGGTCGAGCGGCTGGGCAAGTTCGACCGCGTACTGTCGCCGGGCGCCGGCTTCGTGATCCCGTTCATCGAGCGCGTGTCGTACAAGCATTCGCTCAAGGAAATCCCGCTGGACGTGCCGAGCCAGGTCTGCATCACGCGCGACAACACCCAACTGCAGGTGGACGGCGTGCTGTACTTCCAGGTGACTGACCCGATGCGCGCGTCGTACGGTTCGTCCAATTACATCTCGGCCATCACGCAGCTGGCGCAGACCACGCTGCGCTCGGTGATCGGCAAGATGGAACTGGACCGCACCTTCGAGGAACGCGACGCCATCAACAGCACCATCGTGTCGTCGCTGGACGAGGCGGCGCTGAACTGGGGCGTGAAGGTGCTGCGCTATGAGATCAAGGACCTGACCCCGCCCAACGAGATCCTGCGCTCGATGCAGGCGCAGATCACCGCCGAGCGCGAGAAGCGCGCGCTGATCGCGGCCTCGGAAGGTCGCCGCCAGGAGCAGATCAACATCGCCACCGGCGAACGCGAAGCGGCCATCGCCCGTTCGGAAGGCGAGAAGCAGGCCCAGATCAACCAGGCGCAGGGCGAGGCCGCGGCGGTGCTGGCGATCGCCGAAGCCACCGCCAAGGCCATCACGCAGGTGGCCGACGCCGTGCGCCAGCCCGGCGGCATGGAAGCGGTCAACCTGAAGGTGGCCGAGCGCTACGTCGAGGCCTTCGGCAACGTGGCCAAGGAAGGCAACACGCTGATCCTGCCGGCCAACCTGGCGGACGTGGGCGGCATGATCGCCTCGGCCATGACCATCGTCAAATCCACCCGCAACAGCTGAACCGCGCGCCGCCTGGCGCATTGCCCATGATCGCTCCCGTCCATTTGCTGTCGATCGCAGTACTGACGGGGGTGCTATCGCTGTGTGTGCTGGGGTCCCTGGCGCGCAGCGGCATGGCCGGGATCCGCGAAACCATACGCGCCAACCTGCTCACGCTGTTGGCGTTTTTTCTGTTCGGGCTGCAGGCCACCGAGGCGCCGCGCTGGCTGTCGATTGTGCTGCCCAATGTGCTGATCGGGCTGGCGCTGTGCGCCTACTACACCGGTATCCGGCGCCTGCTGGGGCAGCGGGTGCCGCGCCACCTGATGGGGCTGGCCTGCGGCGCGGCCTGGCTGGTGCTGGCGGGATACACCTACCTGGACAACCAGGTGGCGCCCCGCATCGTGGCCATGTCGACGCTGCAGATGGGCTTCATGTTCGCGGTGGCGGCGGCGGTGCGGCGGGGACTGCCCGCCAACCGTTCGCGCTACAGCTATTACTTCGTCTGGTCGGTGGCGATGATATCCGGCCTGACCTGCGCGCTGCGGTCGGTGCTGTTCGCGTCCGGCGTGGCCCGGGCCGATTTCCTGCTGCAACCGACCAACTGGAATATTGTGTTCATGACGCTGGGCGTGCTGGCGATGCCCTGCCTGACGCTGGGCACGATCATGATCATCCACGACCGCATGCTGGCCGATCGCGAGCACGAGGCCAGCACCGATTTCCTGACAGGGTTGTTGTCGCGCAAGGCATGGTGGCTGCAGGCGGAGCGCTTTTGCGCCCAGGCGCTGCGCACGCGGCGGCCATTGTCCCTGATGCTGCTGGATATCGACCACTTCAAGCGGATCAACGATACGCACGGCCATGCCGCCGGCGACGCGGTGCTGCGCCATTTCGGCCTGCTGGCCACGGCCACGTTGCGAACCGGCGACCATGTCGGCCGGGTGGGGGGCGAGGAATTCAGCGTGCTGTTCGCCGATTTGCGCAGCGACGCCGTGATGGACGTGGCGCAGCGCTTGCTCGACTCGGTGCAGCGCACGCCCTGCGCCCATGGCGGCAGCGTGATTGCCTATACGTTCAGCGCCGGGGTGGCGGAGTGGGTGCCGGGCGAGAACCTGCAGGCCTTTTTTGAGCGCGCCGACCGCATGCTGTACGCGGCCAAGCAGGGCGGCCGCAACCGGGTGCTGGGGCCGGGCATGCAGCCGGCCGAGCGCGTGCCGCTGCCGGCGGCCGCGTGATTCAACTGTCTTTGCGCGACGCCCGCGTGTCGTGCTTCATGATGCGCTCTTTTTCGCGCTGCCAGTCCTTCTCGCGCGCGGTGTCGCGCTTGTCGAAGAGTTTCTTGCCGCGGCCCAGCGCGAAGTCGAGCTTGATGCGGCCGTTCTTGTAGTGCAGGTTGAGCGGCACCAGCGTATAGCCGCGCTGTTCGACCTTGCCGATCAGCTTGCTGATCTCCTCGGCCTTGAGCAGCAGCTTGCGCGTGCGCATGGCGTCGGGGTGGATGTGGGTGGAGGCCGTCGGCAGGGGGCTGACGTGCATGCCGAGCAGGAACAGCTCGCCGTCGCGCACGATGACGTAGCTTTCCTTGAGCTGCACGCGGCCATCGCGGATCGCCTTGACTTCCCAGCCCTGGAGGACCAGGCCGGCCTCGTAGCGGTCCTCGATGAAATAATCGTGCGTGGCCTTGCGATTGTCGATAATGCTCATCTTGTGGGGGCCAAAATGCCCATCTGTTCTCTGATCCGTTCCGGGGCCGCCGTTCCCGGACCGGCATGCGGATCCGTTCCGTGGCGGGATCTGTTCTTGGGTTTGCTCTGCGGCAGGCGATGGGCGGGCAGTCCGGGGGGCGTTCGCCCGGATACCCGGCTGCCGCGGACCCGCCGCGGCCATGTTTGCGCCCCGGGTGGCGCGGTGCCGGTAAAATCCTATCATTCTAGCCATTTGCGATAGTCGATGCACAAAGTACAGCGATCCGTCCTGGTGCCCTACAGCGCCGCCCAGATGTTCGACCTGGTGGCCGACGTGGAGAAGTACCCCGAATTCATGCCGTGGTGCGGCGGCGCGGAGGTCCAGCGCCGCGACGAGCACGGCATGCAGGCTTCCATCCTGATCAGTTTCGCGGGCATGAAGCAGCGCTTCACCACGCGCAACCGGCATGTCTATCCCGACCGCATCGACCTGGAACTGGTCGATGGTCCGTTCTCCAGCCTGGTGGGGCACTGGGAGTTCCAGCCGTTGGCCGAGGACGCCTGCAAGGTGCTGTTCACCATGGAATACGCGTTTTCCAACCGGGCGCTGGAAATGGTGGTGGGGCCGGTGTTCAACCGCATCGCCACCAGCTTCATCGATTCCTTCACCAAGCGCGCGCAGGCCAAGTATGGGGAATGAGGCGCCCGCGGACGGGCGGATCGCCGTGTCGGTCTGCTATGCCTTGTCGGCTCAGGTCTGGTTGCGCGAGCTGCGTCTGCCGGCGGGCGCGACCGTGGCCGACGCCCTGCACGCCAGCGGCTTTGCCCAGGCTTTCCCGGTGGTCCAGCCCTGGGAGCGGGGCGTGGGCGTGTTCGGACGCGCGGTCGAGGCGGATACGCCGCTGCGCGATGGCGATCGCGTCGAGATCTACCGGGGCCTGAGTTTCGATCCCAAGGAGTCGCGCCGCCGCCGCGCCGAGCATCGGCGCGCCAAGACCGCGCGCAACGGGCGGGTGCGCCCGGCCGGGCTGCTCTAGCGGCTTGCCGCGAGGCGCGCTGCCCGGGCAGCGCTGCCAGCCCTCACATTGTCGTCATCGGGACAAATCGCGTCGCGTCTTCCGGCGTAACATTGACGGCGCCGCACCCTTACGTTTACGTCAACGTCATGTCAAAATGGCCTGGCTGGCGTTCACGAGACGGCAGCAACGCCAACAGACAATACCGATGACATCAGGAGACAGGCTGTGGACTTGGAACTGACCGACGAGCAGCGCGCGTTCGCGCAGGCCGCGCGCGACTATGCCGAGGGCGAACTGGCGCCCCATGCGGCGCGGTGGGATGCCGAGGGCATCTTTCCCAAGGAGGCGTTCGCGCGCGCCGGCGAGATGGGCTTCTGCGCCATCTATGCCAGCGAGGACATTGGCGGCCTGGGGCTGCCACGCCTGGACGCCACCCTGGTGTTCGAGGAAATGGCCGCCGTCGATCCGTCGACCACCGCATTCCTGACGATCCACAACATGGCCACCTGGATGGTCGGCAAGTGGGGCCAGCCGGCCCTGCGCGAGGCCTGGGGGCCGCTGCTGGCCAGCGGCCAGAAGCTGGCCTCGTACTGCCTGACCGAACCGGGCGCCGGCTCCGACGCCGCCTCGCTGTCGACCCGGGCGCAGCGCCAGGGCGACCACTATGTGCTCAATGGCGCCAAGGCCTTCATCTCGGGCGGCGGCGACACCGACCTGCTGGTGGTAATGGCGCGCAGCGGCGGCGAGGGCGCGGGCGGCATCAGCGCCTTTGCCGTGCCCGCCGACAGCGAGGGCATCAGCTACGGCCGCAAGGAAGAGAAGATGGGCTGGAACAGCCAGTCCACCCGTCCGATTGTGTTCGAGAACGTGCGTGTGCCCGCCGGCAACCTGCTGGGCGAGGAGGGCGAGGGCTTCAAGATCGCCATGAAGGGCCTGGACGGCGGCCGCATCAACATCGGCACCTGCTCGGTGGGCGCGGCCCAGGGCGCGCTGGACGCGGCCCGCCGCTACATGGACGAGCGGCGCCAGTTCAACCGCCGCCTGGCGGAATTCCAGGCGCTGCAATTCAAACTGGCGGACATGGCCACCCACCTGGTGGCGGCGCGCCAGATGGTGCGGCTGGCGGCCTGCAAGCTGGACGCCGGCGCGCCCGACGCCGCCACCTACTGCGCGATGGCCAAGCGCTTTGCCACCGACATGGGCTTCCAGATCTGCCTGGACGCCCAGCAGATCCACGGCGGCTATGGCTACTTGCGGGACTATCCCTTGGAGCGTCTGGTGCGCGATACTCGCGTACATCAGATTCTGGAGGGGACAAACGAGATCATGCGCGTGATCATCGCCCGCCAATTGTTGGAAAAAGGAGCCGACATAAGATGAATGCACCGGTGCTGTTCGAAGAAAGGGCCGCCGCCAATGGAATGCGCTTCGGGATCGCGACGCTGAATTCGCCGCAGACCCTGAACGGGCTGTCGCTGGAGATGGTCGACCTGCTGGCAGAGCGCCTGGATGCCTGGGCGCGCGATCCGGCGGTGGCGCTGGTGGTGCTTCAGGGCGCGGGCGAGAAGGCCTTCTGCGCCGGCGGCGACTTGCACGGCCTGTACCGCAGCATGACCGAGAACGCCGGCAAGGGCGCGTGGGGCAATGCCTACGCGCGCCGTTTTTTCGAGCATGAATACCGCCTGGACTACCGCATCCACAGCTACCCCAAGCCGGTGCTGTGCTGGGGCCACGGCATCGTCATGGGCGGCGGCATCGGCCTGATGATGGGCGCCAGCCACCGCGTGGTCAGCGAGACCTCGCGCCTGGCGATGCCGGAAGTGTCCATCGGCCTGTTCCCGGATGTGGGCGGCAGCTGGCTGTTGAACCGCATGCCGGGCCGCATCGGGGTGTTCCTGGCGCTGACCGGCGCCCAGATCAATACCGCCGACGCGTTCTTCGCCGGCCTGGCGGACTTCCGCCTGAACCACGAGGACTGGCCCAAGCTGCTGGCTTCGCTGGAGGAACAGCCTTGGGCCGGCCAGGCCGCCGGCGGCGCGGAGGATGCGATTCCGCCGCGCTCGATCAACGACGGCCTGTTGCGCCGGGCGCTGACGGCGCTCGAACCGCAGACGCCGCTGGAGGGCGGTCACCTGCGCCAGCACTCGTTCATGATCAACAGCCTGTGCAGCGGCAACCGCCTGGACGAGATCTACGAGGAACTGGCTGGACTGAAGGACCATGCCGACCCGTGGTTGGCGCGCGCCGCCGCCACCATGCTGGCCGGTTCGCCCGGCTCGCTGCGGCTGTCGTTCGCGCTGCAGCAGCGCATGCGGCTGCGGTCGCTGGACGATGTGTTCCGCGCCGAATACATCGCCGCGCTCCATTGCACCGCGCATGGCGATTTCGCCGAAGGCATCCGCGCGCTGCTGATCGACAAGGACAAGACGCCGCGCTGGAACCCCGCGGTGCTGGACATGGCCACCGAGGCCTGGGTGCAGAAGTTCTTCGACGAGCCCTGGCCCGAGGGCCAGCCGCATCCGCTGGACGACCTGGGCAAGGAAGGCCGCTGACGTCCGCCGCGGAGCGGGCCGGCATCGCGTCGCAACACTGATTTCATACCTACAGCAATAGCAACAGGAGACAGGACATCATGAGCAGTATCGCGTTTATCGGTTTGGGCAACATGGGCTCGCCCATGGCATTGAATCTGGTCAAGGCCGGTCACAGCCTGACGGTGTTCGACCTGGTGCCGGCGGCGGTCAAGGTCTTGACCGATGCGGGCGCCAAGGCGGCGGCCTCGGCCGCCGAGGCGGTCAAGGGCGCCGAGGTGGTGATCTCGATGCTGCCGGCCAGCAAGCACGTCGAAGGCCTGTACCTGGACCAGGACCTGCTGGGCAAGATCCCGTCCAGCGCGCTCGTGATCGAGTGCAGCACCATCGCGCCGGACTCGGCTCGCAAGGTGGCGCAGGCCGCCGAGGTGCGCGGCATCGCCATGATCGACGCGCCGGTCTCGGGCGGCACCGGCGGCGCGGCCGCGGGCACGCTGACCTTCATCGTCGGCGGCCAGACCGCCGCGCTGGAGCGCGCCCGTCCGGTGCTGGAAAAGATGGGCAAGAACATCTTCCACGCCGGGCCCGCGGGCGCCGGCCAGGTCGCCAAGATCTGCAACAACATGCTGCTCGGCATCCTCATGGCCGGCACCTCAGAGGCGCTGGCGCTGGGCGTGGCCAACGGCCTCGATCCCAAGGTGCTGTCGGACATCATCGCCAAGAGCTCGGGCCGCAACTGGGCCACCGAGCTGTACAACCCGTGGCCCGGCGTGATGGAACACGCCCCGGCCTCCAAGGGCTACGCCGGCGGCTTCGGCGTCGACCTGATGCTCAAGGACCTGGGCCTGGCGGCCGAGGCGGCGCTGTCGGCGCGCGCTTCGATCCCGCTGGGCGAGCTGGCGCGCAACCTGTACTCGCTGCACAGCGCGGGCGGTTCGGGCCGGCTGGACTTCTCCAGCATCGTCAATCTGGTCAAGCGCGACCAGGACTGACATGGCCGCGCCCGCGACTTGCGTCGATCCGGCCGGGCGGGTCCAGGCGAGCTTCGAGCGGCAGAGCATCATGCGGCTGCTCGGCGCCAGCCTGGACGTGGTCGAGCCGGGCAGGGTGGACATCGCGCTGCCGTACCGCGCCGACCTGTGCCAGCAGAACGGCTTCCTGCACGCCGGCATCTCCACCACCATCGCCGATTCGGCCGGCGGCTATGCCGCCTTCAGCCTGTTCCAGCCGGGCGAGGACGTGCTGACCTCGGAGTTCAAGATGAACTTCCTGGCGCCCGCCAAGGGCGAGCGCTACGTGGCCAGCGGCCGCGTGGTCAAGCCGGGCAAGCGCCTGTCGATCTGCCAGGTCGAAGTGCATGCCTACGAGGGCGAACAGGCCACGCTTTGCGTGATAGGCTTGCTCACCGCGGTGCGCGTGACACCGCGTTGAGCCGCTGGCGGCGGCCGTCCGCCGCCAGCCTTGTCGCGCCTTGAACGGGTCCACGGCAATGCCTTCCAAAGAACATCACCGGATATTCCGCAGCAACTGGCTGCGCGCGGCCGTGCTGGGCGCCAACGACGGCATCGTCTCGACCGCCAGCCTCATCACCGGCGTCGCCGCGGCCCAGGCCTCGCATGAGGCGGTGCTGACCTCGGGCCTGGCCGGCCTGGTGGCCGGGGCGCTGTCGATGGCGGCGGGTGAATACGTCTCGGTGCGGTCGCAAGCCGATATCGAGGCCGCCGACCTGCGCATGGAGCAGCGTTCGCTCAAGCGCAATTCTGGCGAAGAGCTGGAAGAACTCATCGAGATCTATGTCGAGCGCGGCCTGTCGCGCGACCTGGCCGAGCAGGTGGCGCGGCAATTGACGCGCCATGACGCGCTCGACGCCCATGCGCGCGATGAGTTGGGCATTTCCCTGCACAATCGTGCCCGTCCGGTGCAGGCGGCGGTGGCGTCGGCGGCCTCGTTCGCCGGCGGCGCGGCTTTGCCGCTGGCCGTTGCCGCGGTTGCGCCGCTGCCGCATCTGATCAGCTGGGTAATCGTGGCGTCAGTCGCCTGTCTGGCCTGTCTGGGGGCCCTGGCGGCAGGCGCCGGGGGCGCGCCCAAGGGGCCGGCGGCATTGCGGGTGACGGTGCTGGGCGCGCTGGCGATGGCGGTGACGGCGGGCGTGGGCGCCATGTTCGGCGCCGTTGTCTGAGGGGCGCTGGCGGCGACGGCCGCGCGGATCGGGTCCGCGGGCCGGCAACCGGGCGGCGTGCGTCAGGGGGTGAGGGAGTACGGCAGCGGGGCGGCCGCGATGCGCGGGCCGTCCGCCGAGGCCAGCCGCAGATCGCCTTCCGGCAGGGCGGCCAGGGTGGTTTCGAACAGCACCGACACGGTGTCGTGCGCGCGCGAAGCATCGACGATGCGGCCGATGGGCTCGCCCGGCTGGGTGGCGTCGAATACGTCCTGGCCCGCCAGGCTTTCAGTGGAGAGGTCGGCGCCGGCAATGGTGCCAAAGGCCATGCGGCGCTTGACCGTGCCGCGGTAGTGGCTGCGCGCCACCACTTCCTGGCCCGGATAACAGCCCTTGGTGAAGCTGACACCCTGGATCAGGTCCAGGTTGACCGTTTGCGGAATGAAGACGTCCTGGGTGGCCGTGGTGATCCAGGGGATGCCGGCGGCCAGGTCGGCGGCGTGCCACTGGGCGGGCGGGACCTGGCCGAGCACGGGCGCCAGCGGCGCCGCGGCCTCCAGCTGGGCGTCGGAAGCGACCCACCACCAGCGCAACGTGGCGTCGGCCGAGGGCGCGGCGATCCAGGTGCCGGAGGGCAGTTCGGCGCGTTCCCACGGCGTGCGCGGCAGCGCGCCGGCGACGGCTTCCAGCGCGGCCAGTTGCGCCGGCGCGGCCTGCACGCCGGTCACATGGAGGGAGGCGGCGGCCAGCTTGACCTTGGCGCGCAGCACGAACATGGACAGACGCTTGATCAGAGCCGCGGCCAGGTCCTGGCGCACCAGACCGTACAGGCGCGGCGCGTCTTCGGCCGGATCGGCGCCGCGCCACATCACCAGCGTGGCCAGCAGGCGGCCCTTGGCGGTGCAGTAGCCGGCCAGGCGGGCGGCGTCGGCGGGCAGGCCGGTGACGTCCTGCGTCAGCTGGCCGTGCAGGAAGGTCAGCGCGTCGGCGCCGCTGGCGCTGAAAACGGCGAAATCATCCAGGGGGGCGCATTGCGCGCAACCTTCGGCGCGCGCCGGGATCGAAGAAAAGAAAGCATGCATGGCTGCGTGGGCCCGTGACTCGTCATCAAAGGCTTGATGATAGCTGTGTTCTCCTCCTGGCAGGCCCATGCCCGCGCGGGGCAAAGGGGCGCGCGGCGCGCTCCGGCCCTCGTTTTGCCCCGCCAGGTTCGCGCGATCCATTAAACTTCCCGGACTTATGAAGAAGCGACTCCGTTTTTACGTCTTGTGGTCATTCCTGCTCATCGTGCTGGCCGCCGCCGCGGCTGCCGGCGCCGCCTGGCATTGGATGCACCGGCCTATCCACCTGTCGGCCGACAGGATCGATTTCGTGGTGGACCCGGGCAGCAGCCCGCGCACGGTCGCGCGCGCGCTCAATGCAGCCGGCGTGCCGTTGTGGGAGCCGGGCTTCGTATGGATGGCGCGCCTGTCCGAGCAGGACAAGCTGATCAAGGCGGGCGGCTACCAGGCCATCAACGGCGACACGCCCTGGCTGCTGCTGCAGCGCATGGCGCGCGGCGACATGACCCAGCGCCAGATCACCTTCCTGGAGGGCTGGACCTTCCGCCAGATCCGTCAGGCGCTGCGCGAGAATCCCGACGTCAAGCAGACGCTGGGGGACATCAGCGACGAGGCCCTGATGGAACGCCTGGGCTCGGACATCAAGCACCCGGAAGGCCTGTTCTTCCCCGACACCTACATCTTCACGCCGGGCAGCACCGACTTTGACCTGCTGCGCCGCGCCTACCAGGAAGGCCAGCGCATCCTGGACGACACCTGGGCCAAGCGCCAGTCCGATCTGCCGCTGTCCACGCCCTATGAGGCGCTGGTGCTGGCGTCCATCATCGAGAAGGAAACCGGTCATGGCCCGGACCGCCGCCGGGTCGCGGGCGTGTTCGCCAACCGCCTGAAGATCGGCATGCTGCTGCAGACCGATCCCACCGTCATCTATGGCATGGGCGACGCCTACCAGGGCCGCATCCGCAAGCGCGACCTGCAGACCGACACGCCCTGGAACACCTATACGCGCCCGGGCCTGCCGCCCACGCCGATCGCGGCCGCCGGCCGCGCGGCGCTGCTGGCGGCGGTGCAGCCCGAGCAGCACAAGTTCCTGTTTTTCGTGTCGCGCGGCAACGGCACCAGCGAGTTCTCGGTGAACCTGTCCGAGCACAACCGCAACGTTTCCCGCTACATCCT
>NZ_CP017433.1:3517485-3520707 GCF_002082135.1 Achromobacter ruhlandii | reverse complement strand
AAGAGCAATGACCTCACGCGGACGCTTCATCACGCTGGAGGGCGTGGACGGCGCCGGCAAGAGCACGCACACGCAATGGATCGCCGAATTCCTGCGCGGCCAGGGCCTGGAAGTGGTGTCGACGCGCGAACCCGGCGGCACGCCGCTGGGCGAAAAGCTGCGCGCGCTGGTGCTGACCGATCCGATGGGCCTGGATACCGAAACACTGTTGATGTTCGCGGCCCGCTGCGAGCACCTGCACCAGGTGATCGAGCCGGCGCTGGCGCGCGGCGCCTGGGTGGTGTGCGACCGCTACACCGACGCCACCTATGCCTATCAGGGCGGGGGCCGTGGGCTGGGCGCCGCGCGCGTGGCCGCGCTGGAAACCTGGATGCAGGCGGGCCGGCCCGATCGCACCTGGCTGTTTGACGTGCCGCTGGAAGTGGCGCGCGCCCGCCTGGCCGACGCCCGCGAGCCGGATCGCTTCGAGCGCGAAGGCGCCGCTTTCTTTGAACGTACCCGCGCGGCCTACCAGGCCCGCGCCGCGGCCGAACCCGACCGCATCCGCGTGATCGATTCGACCCGGGCGATTGCCGAGATCCGGCTGGAGCTCGAAGCCGGGCTGCGCGAGCTGGTGGCGGACCGTCCATGAGCGCGCCCCAGTTCCTGCCCTGGCAGATGGAAACGGCGCGGGCCTGGCTCGGCAATCGCGAGCGTTTCGCCCATGCCTGGCTGGTGCATGGCCTGGCCGGCATCGGCAAGCTCGATTTCGCGGTGGCGGCCGCCGCCAGCCTGCTGTGCGAGACGCCGCAGGACGGCCTGGCCTGCGGGCATTGCGCCGCCTGCGCCTGGTTCGCCAGCGGCAACCACCCCGATCTGCGCCGCATCCGGCCCGAGGCCGTGGCGGTCGAGGAGGGCGCCGACGCCGCCGAGCCCCCGGAAGACGCCGAGCCGGCCGCCGGCGCCGCCAAGAAGGCGCCGTCCAAGGAAATCCGCATCGACCAGATCCGTTCGCTGGAATCCTGGTTCAACACCGCCACCCACCGTGGCGGCTGGCGCGTGGCGCTGTTGTATCCGGCGCACGCGCTGAATGTGGTGTCGGCCAACGCCTTGCTCAAGGTGCTGGAAGAGCCGCCGCCGCACACGGTGTTCCTGCTGGTGGCGGACGCGCCCGATCGCCTGCTGCCGACGCTGGTGTCGCGCTGCCGGCGGTTGCCGTTGCCGGCGCCGGACCCCGATACCGCGCTGCAATGGCTGCGCGACCAGAACGTGGAGCCCGCGCGCGAATGGCTGGCCGCCGCCGGGGGCGCGCCGCTGGCGGCGCTGCGCCTGGCGCAGCATGCGGAAACCGCATGCCCGCCCTGGCTGACGCAGTTGGTCGGCCCCTTGGCCAAGGGCCAGACGCCTGACGTGGGCACCTTGGCCGAGGCCTTGGAAAAGGCCGCGCCCGCTGAGTGGATCGACGCCCTGCAGCGCCTGTATACCGACCTGATGCTGGCCGCGGCGGGCGCGCCGGTGCGTTATTTCCCGTCGCTGGCGGCGGCCGTGGCCGAGGTGGCCGGACGCATGAACACCGCGCGCGCCGCCGAAGCCGCGCGCTGGCTCACGCGTCAGCGCGCGCTGGCCACGCATCCCCTGAACGGCAAGCTTTTCGCCCACGCGACGTTGCAGCGCGTGGTGCTATCCTGCCAGGCATAACCCGCCGCGACGCCGCCGCCCGGCCTGTCCGGCGGCGGGGGCGTCGCAGCCTCCTGATCCAAGCCTCATGTACGTCGATTCACACTGCCATTTGAACTTTCCCGAGCTGGCGGCCGACCTGCCCGCGATTCTCGAGCGGATGGCCGCCAACCAGGTGACCCACGCGCTGGTGGTCAGCGTCAACCTGCCCGAGTGGCCGGGCCTGATGTCGCTGGTCGAGCCGCAGGCCAACCTGTGGGCCTCGGTCGGGGTGCATCCCGACTACGAAGACACCCCCGATCCCGAACCCGAGGAATTGGTGCGCCTGTCGGCCCACCCGAAGGTCGTGGCGATCGGCGAGACCGGGCTGGACTACTACCGCCTGTCCGAGCCGCTGGACTGGCAGCGTGAACGTTTCCGCCGCCACATCCGCGCCGCGCGCGATACCGGGCTGCCGCTGATCGTGCACACGCGTTCGTCGGCCGAAGACACCGTGCGCATGCTGCGCGAGGAGCGCGCGGCCGAGGTCGGCGGGGTGATGCACTGTTTCACCGAGACCTGGGAAGTGGCCCAGGCCGCGCTCGACCAGAATTTCCATATCTCGCTGTCCGGCATCGTGACGTTCAAGAACGCCCACGTGGTGCACGAGGTTGCCGCCAAGGTGCCGCTGGACCGCCTGCTGATCGAGACCGATTCGCCCTACCTGGCGCCGGTGCCGTACCGGGGCAAGCTCAACGATCCGTCCAAGGTGATCCACGTGGCCGAGAAGATCGCCGAACTGAAGGGGATCAGCGTGGCCGAGGTGGCACGGGCCTCCACGGATAATTTCTTTAATCTTTTCAGTAAGATAAAGAAATAATCTAAAGTCAAATATCTAAAGTAATTTATCAGGATTGCCATGGTTGCCAGCACTGTGTTCTCCCGCCGACGACTCGCCTCGCACTGCCGTGGCGCGCTGCTGGCGCTGTGCGTCGCCGTGTCGGCGCCGGCCCTCGCCCAGGCGGCCAATCCGTCGGACTGGTGGGTCTATGTCGCCAATGACTACACCGACGAGATCAAGGACCTGCTGGCGCAGGGCGCCGACCCGAACGTGCGCTATCGCAACGGCCAGCCGGCCATCATGCGGGCGGTGGCGGACGGCGCATGGAAGGTCTTCGACGTGTTGGCGGCTCATCCTCGCACGGACGTGAACATCGAGAATCCGGCTGGCGAAACGCCCTTGATGTACCTGGCCATCGCGGGCCAGGTGGAGCGCGCCCGCGCGCTCATGGCGCGCGGCGCACAGGTCAACCGCCTGGGATGGACACCGCTGCACTACGCGGCGTCCAAGGGGCAGTTGGCCATGGCGCAATTGCTGTTGCAGAACAAGGCGATGGTGAACGCGCCGGCCCCCAATGGCGAGACGCCGCTCATGATGGCGGCGCTGTCGGGCAACAAGCCGATGGTGGACCTGCTGCTCAAGGCGGGGGCCGATGTCACCACGCTCGACACCAAGGGCCAGGACGCGGCCGACTGGGCGACGACCGGCAAGTCCACCAAGCTGGCCGCCGAACTCAAGACCCTGAT
>NZ_CP017433.1:3495096-3517319 GCF_002082135.1 Achromobacter ruhlandii | reverse complement strand
CCCAAGTCTTCGTCCAGCGTCGGCGGGGTGTCCGGCGTGCGCCTGAACAACTACGACAAGCCTGCCACGCCCTGAGGCCCCTGCCTGGCTTGTCCCGAAACCCGCCTCGTGGCGGGTTTTTTATTGGCCGTTGCCGGTGGCGGGTTCGGGGTTTTCCCTGGGAATTCTCATTGGATGGGAAAAATTTCAACGTTTAACACCATAAGTTGATAATCTGCGGCCATCAAACCTGGAGTGCTTGTTGATGGATCAGTCGGTAGGGGCGGGCGCGGACCGCGTGCTGTACGTGTTGGCCACGCTGGCCCGGCACGACGGTCCCCTGAGCATCGCCGCGTTGGCGGAAAAGACCGGCCTGGCCCAGAGCACGCTGTATCGCCAGGTCGCGCTGCTCAAGCGCTGGGGTTTCGTCGCCGAACACGAGGGTGAATACGGCCCCGGTCCGCTGTGCGTGCAACTGGCCTGGGGTTTCGACCAGTCTTCGTTCCTGATCCATGAGGCGCAGCCGGACATGGCGGCGCTGGCCGCCGCGTCGGGCGAGACCATCGGCTTGCTGGTGGCGGTCAAGGACCAGGCCGTGTGCCTGGACATGGTCGAGAGCCAGCATCCGTTGCGCTGTTCCTTCACCAAGGGGCGCGGCCTGCCGCTGGCGCGCGGCGCTTCCGCCAAGTCGCTGCTGGCCTTCATGCCGGCGGCGCGCCAGCAGGCGGCGCTGGCCGTGCTGGCGCGCGAATCGGGCGTCGACCCGGCGCGCCTGGCCGACGAACTGGAAGCCATCCGCGCCCAGGGTTATGCCGTGACCGACAGTGAGGTCGATGCCGGCGTCTGGGGCGTGAGCGTGCCGATCTTCCAGCGCGCCAACCAGGCGGTGGCCTCGATCACCCTGATGGCGCCGTCGACCCGCGCGGCCCAGCGGCCCCAGGCCTTCATCGACTTGACCGTCGCCGCCGCCCGCCGCATCTCGGGCAAGTTGCAGGCGCACTGACCCCGCGCCTATCCGGATTCCTCGCTGTCCCCGCCATTGCCGCCTCATCTCTAGATCACCCGTTACGCCGCATCGATCGCCGTATCCGCATCCACCTTCTTCTTTCAGGATTTGCCATGACCACTCGCCGCACCCTGTTGACCGCCGCCCTGACCCTGGGCCTGGCCTGGAGCATGGGCACCGCCCACGCCCAGGAAACCATCCGCGCCGTGACCGACGCCACCTTCCCGCCCATGGAGTTCGTCAAGGACGGCAAGCGCACCGGCTTTGACATCGAACTGGTCGAGGCCCTGGCCGCCGCCATGGGCAAGAAGGTCGAATGGATCGACATCGACTTCAAGGGCCTGATTCCCGCCCTGCAGGCCGGCCGCGCCGACATCGCCGTGTCCGCCATCTACATCACGCCCGAGCGCAGCAAGGTGGTGGATTTCACCGACCCGTACTACGCCGGCGGCCTGGTCGTGCTGACCAAGAAGGACGGCCCGGTCAAGACCCTGAAGGACCTGGACGGCCGCAAAGTGTCGGTGCAGGTCGGCACCAAGTCGGTCAACTACCTGAAAGAACACTATCCGTCGGTGCAGCGCGTCGAGGTCGAGAAGAACCAGGAGATGTTCAACCTGGTGCAGATCGGCCGCGCCGATGCCGCCGTGACCGGCAAGCCGGCCGCCAAGCTGTTCGCCCAGAGCACCACCGACCTGACCGTGCTGGCCGACCAGGTCACCACCGAGGACTACGGCATCGCCGTGCCCAAGAACAAGCCGGAACTGACCCGCGGCCTGAATGAAGCGCTGCAGAAGATCAAGGCCGATGGCAGCTACCAGGCCATCGTCAACAAGTGGTTCGAGGCGCCCGCGAAATGAACCTGGATTTTGCTCCCGTCTTCGCCGATTTCGACGCGTTGCTGCGCGGCGCGGTGGTCACCATCGAGGTGACCGCCGGCGCCTTGCTGCTGGGCTGTGTCATCGGCCTGCTGGTCGGCGTCGGCCGGCTCAACCCGCAGCGCAGCATCATCTACAACCTGTGCAGCGTCTACCTGCTGTTCTTTCGCGGCACGCCGCTGCTGGTGCAGTTGTTCATCTGGTTCTTCGGCCTGCCGCAGTTCGGCGTGACGCTGCCGGCGTTCGCCTGCGGCGTGCTGGGGCTGGGCATGTATTCCGGCGCCTACGTGTCGGAAATCGTGCGCGGCGCGATCCAGTCGGTCGACCGCGGCCAGACCGAGGCGGCCCGTTCGCTGGGCATGTCGTCGGGCCAGGCCATGCGCATCATCATCCTGCCGCAGGCGGTGGTGCGCATGATCCCGCCGCTGGGCAACGAGTTCATCGCGCTGATCAAGAATTCGGCGCTGGTGTCGCTGTTGACCATCCATGACCTGATGCACGAAGGGCAGAAGATCATCAGCGTGTCGTACCGCTCGCTGGAAACCTATCTGGTGGTGGCGCTGATCTATCTGGTCCTGACCACGGCCGCCATGTTGATACTGCGCAGGATCGAGCAACGCCTGCGCGCGGGGGGGATGGTGCAATGAACGCCGCGAATCCGAAAGAAATGATCCGCATCCGCGGCCTGCAGAAATCCTATGGCGACCACGCCGTGCTGCGCGGCATCGACTTCGATGTGCTGCCGTCGCAGGTGGTGGTGGTGATCGGCCCCAGCGGCTCGGGCAAGAGCACCTTGCTGCGTTGCTGCAACGGGCTGGAAGTGGCCCAGGGCGGCACCGTCGAGATCTGCGGCCAGATGCTGCAGAACGAGGGCGAGCAGTTGCCCGAGGCGGCGCTGAACCGACTGCGCATGCAGGTCGGCATGGTGTTCCAGGGCTTCAACCTGTTCCCGCACCTGTCGGTGCTGGACAACGTCACCGTCGGGCCGCGCACGCTGCGCGGCATGGGCCGCGACGAGGCCAACGCGTTGGCCGAGGACCTGCTGCGCAAGGTCGGCCTGGCGCAGAAGATGGCGGCCATGCCGGCCAGCCTGTCGGGCGGCCAGAAGCAGCGCGTGGCGATCGCCCGCGCGCTGGCGATGCAGCCCAAGGTCATGCTGTTCGACGAACCGACCTCGGCGCTGGACCCGGAGCTGGTGGGCGAAGTGCTGCAGGTCATGAAGCTGCTGGCGCGCGAAGGCATGACCATGATGGTCGTGACCCACGAAATGGGCTTTGCCCGCGACGTGGCCGACGTGGTGGCGGTGATGGACGGCGGCGTGATCCTGGAATCGGGCGCGCCCGAGGTCATCTTCAGCCAGCCGCGCGAGGCCCGCACCCGCGAGTTCCTGCAGGCCGTGCTGAGCACGGGGCAGGGGGCGGCATGACGGCGGCGCAACTCGACCGGAGCCTGTGGACCGCGCGCGACGACAGCGCCGAGCGCGGCGACACGCGCCGCCTGGCGCACATCGTCGAGCCGGCCGCCGGCCAGGCGCCGGCGGCGGGCGAGCCGGTGCTGCTGGGATTCGCCTGCGATGCGGGCGTGGCCCGCAACCAGGGCCGCGTCGGCGCGGCCGCCGGCCCGGCCGGCATCCGCAAGTACATGGCCGGCCTGCCGGCGCATGGCCTGACGCGCCTGCTGGACGCGGGCGACGTGGCCTGCGAAGGCGACCAGCTGGAAGACGCGCAGGAGCGGCTGGGCCTGGCGGTGGCCGACCTGTTGCGCCAGGGCGCCCGCCCGGTGGTGCTGGGCGGCGGTCATGAGATCGCCTGGGGCAGCTTCCAGGGCCTGGCGCGCTGGCTGGCGGACCGCGGCGATGAGGCCCCGGTGCTGGTGCTGAACCTGGACGCGCATTTCGATCTGCGCACCGGCCGGCCGGGCAGTTCCGGCACGCCGTTCGACCAGATCGCGCATTACTGCGAGGCACAGGGGCTGGCGCTGCAATACGCCTGCCTGGGCGTGTCGCGGCTGGCCAATACGCCGGCGCTGTACGCGCGGGCGGCCGAAGTGGGCGCGGTGTGGGTCGAGGATCGCGACATGCAGGAACGCCACCTGGCGGCGCGCCTGGCGAACGTCGACGCCTTGCTGGCGCGGGCCCGCCACGTCTACCTGACCATCGACCTGGACGTGCTGCCGGCGGCGGTGATGCCGGGCGTGTCGGCGCCGGCGCCCTATGGCGTGCCGATGGCGGTGATCGAGGAGATCGTGCTGCGCGTCAAGGCCAGCGGCAAGCTGCGCCTGGCCGACATGGCCGAGTACAGTCCGCGCTTCGACATCGATGGCCATGGCGCCCGCGCGGCGGCGCGCCTGGCCTGGCAACTGCTGTCCGCCTGACACGGTCCGCGGCGCGAGATCCGCCGCGGACTTCCGGCCCGCCGTCATGGCCGCTCGCGCGGCGCATGGCGGCGGGCTTTTTCACGCCTGCGGCGCGGCCAGCGGGATCGACATCTCGTGGTGGAAGAGATTGTCGGGATCGACGCTGCGCTTGGTGGCGATCAGCGCGGCGGTCTTGTGGCCGTAGTACAGGTCGAGCCACTGCGGATCGACGTGGCTGTGGCTGGCGTCGGTGTACTTCATGTCGGTGTCGGGGTAATTGATGTAGCACCCCTCGAACGGCGAGCCCGGCTGGTTGCTGGGCTTGCCGCCGTACTGCGCGAAGTACTCGTCGTACAGATCGGCGATCCACTTGATGTGGAAGGCGTCCTGGGCCGGATCGGTCCAGTACACCTGGAACTGCGACTTCAGCAGCGACGAGCGCTGGCACACGCTGGTCGGGTTGGCCGTCTCGTCGTTGCGGTTGATGCGGCCGCCGTACGAGTCGATCTGCACCAGCGCCTGATTCAGGCGCGGGTCGTCCGAGCCGTTCAGGTATTCCCACAGGGCCATGATCTCGACGTCGCTGAAATTGGCTTTGTGATACGCGGACTTGTACTTGCCACGCTGGTTGCTGCCCGAGCCGTTGATGCTCTGCGTCAGCCACAGCCAGTCCATCTTCTGCGCATCGTTGACCGCATGGGCCAGCATCCGCGGCGCCGGATGGACCACGCGGTGCGACGGGCCGTACCAATGGGTGGACAGGTTGACGGCGGGCGCGGCGCTGGCCGCCGCGTTCATGGTGGCGACGAAGTCCAGGAACGGCTGGTCGCGCGCGCCGCCCACCTTGCCGTCCTTGCCGGTGTACTGGATGCTCAGCACCACGTCGCCGGTCGAGCGGTGCTGCACCTTCAGCAACGTGAACAGGCCGCCGTTGGCCTTGGCCGGGTCGGGGCTGTTCCAGTCGGCGTCGTGGTCGGCGAACCACTGCCAGTAGGCGCGCATGAAGCGCGCGAAGTTGGCGCGGCCCGTGGCGCCGGCGCCGAAGCTGGCCCAGGGGTAGGACAGCGACAGCCAGTAGGCTTCCTGCGGCGCGGCGGGCAGGTCGGCGTAGTAGTAGGTCAGGATGATGCCGTAGTTGCCGCCGCCGCCGCCGCGGCAGGCGATGAACAGGTCGCGGTCGGCGCCGGTGCTGTGCAGGTTGACGTGCTTGGCGACCAGCTTGCGCGCGCCCGGGCCTTGCGGCACCAGGATGTCCACGCCCGAGAGCCAGTCCACCGTCAGCCCGTGCAGGCGAGACAGCAGGCCGTAGCCGCCGCCGACGATGTGCCCGCCCGAGCCGACCGAATAGCACGAGCCGCCGGGCAGGGTGCGGTTGGCGGTCTTGTACAGGTCCAGGTAGCCGTCCCAGTTCTGGTTGCCGGACGCGGCCGCGAAGCGGTAGCGCGCGGCGGGGTTCCAGGGCGAGGGGATGTCGCCGGCCTCGCGGTAGCGCAGGCCGGTCATCAGGCTCAGGTCGATGATGGCCAGCGGCTGGCCGTGGTCCTCGGGCAGTTTGTTGGCGACGAAACCTTCGTAGCAGTGGCCGCCGCTGCGCACCGTGATGCGGCAGCCCTGGGCCAGCGCGGCGTTGGCCGCGTCCAGCACGTCCTGCGGGGTCTTGCAGACGTAGATGGCGTTGGCGCCCTGGCCCGTGGTGGGGAAGCGCAGGTTGAAACCCTTTTGCAGGGTCGCGTAACGCGGGTCATTGCTGTCAATCAGGGAAAAATCCGACATGCGCACCTCTATGGTTGATTTTCATGAGTGCAGTGATGCAAGCGGGGGGCGCCCGCCGGCAACGCGGGATGACAAGCTTTGGAACGCCGCCGGTGCCGGGTACCGCTGAAACCGGGGCCGGTTGATTCTGGGTCAAGTGGATGACGGTTTCAAGCAAGGTGCGACAGCGTTCCGGCGGCGGCTGATACACGGATGCGATGGTGCGGCGGCGCGGGAAGAGGACGGGCGGGGCCAGGGCATGTCGCAAGTCACGCGGCGGAAAGTTGCCGGCCTGGTGGATGTCGGCCGGGCCTTGCGGGCTGGACGCTGCTGGCGCGCGGGGCTAGGATAGGCGCAGCGTTTCGGCAGGCTCGGCAACGCTCGCGGTCTCCATTTCCTTATTATGTCCCCAATTAATATTTTTCCATAAAATATGGGGACACAATAAGGATATGGATAAAATGGCGCAACTTTGTCAGGAGAGCATGTCCATGTCTCAAACTCCCACCCATGCCTTGCCGTCTTATCTGAATGCCGACGATCTCGGCCCCTGGGGTAATTACCTGCAACAAGTCGACCGGGTCACCCCGTACCTCGGTTCGCTGGCGCGCTGGGTCGAGACCCTGAAGCGCCCGAAGCGCTCGCTGATCGTCGACGTGCCGATCGAGCTGGACAACGGCAGCGTGGCCCACTTCGAGGGCTACCGCGTGCAGCACAACACCTCGCGTGGCCCGGGCAAGGGCGGCGTGCGTTTCCACCAGGACGTGACCCTGTCGGAAGTGATGGCGCTGGCCGCCTGGATGTCGGTCAAGAACGCCGCGGTCAACCTGCCGTACGGCGGCGCCAAGGGCGGCATCCGCGTCGACCCGCGCAAGCTGTCGCAATCCGAACTCGAGCGCATGACGCGCCGCTACACCTCGGAAATCGGCGTCATCATCGGCCCGTCCAAGGACATTCCCGCCCCTGACGTGAACACCAACGCCCAGACCATGGCCTGGATGATGGACACGTACTCCATGAACGAAGGCTCGACCGCCACCGGCGTCGTGACCGGCAAGCCGATCGCGCTGGGCGGCAGCCTGGGCCGTGTCGAGGCCACCGGCCGCGGCGTGTTCGTGGTCGGTTGCGAAGCCGCGCGCGACCTGGGCATCGACGTGTCCAAGGCGCGCGTGGTGGTGCAGGGCTTCGGCAACGTGGGCGGCACCGCCGCCCGCCTGTTCCATGAAGCCGGCGCCAAGGTCATCGCGGCGCAGGACCACACCGGCACGGTGCACAACGCCGCCGGCCTGGACGTCCACAAGCTGCTGTCGCACGTGTCGCAGCATGGCGGCGTGGGCGGCTTCTCCGGCGGGCAGGCCCTGGACAAGAACGAGTTCTGGACGCTCGAAACCGAATTCCTGATCCCGGCGGCCCTGGAAAGCCAGATCACCGCCGACAACGCCGCCAAGGTGCGCGCCAAGATCGTGGTGGAAGGCGCCAACGGCCCGACCACGCCGGAAGCGGACGACATCCTGGCCGAGAACGGCGTGTACGTGGTGCCGGACGTGCTGGCCAACGCCGGCGGCGTGACGGTGTCGTACTTCGAATGGGTGCAGGACTTCTCCAGCTTCTTCTGGAGCGAGGACGAAATCAACCAGCGCCTGGAACGCATCATGCGCGAGGCCTACGCCTCGATCGCGCAGGTGGCCCGGGAGCACAAGGTGACGCTGCGCACCGCCGCCTTCATCGTGGCTTGCACGCGCATCCTGCAGGCCCGCCAGGTGCGCGGCCTGTACCCGTAAGTCCTTCTGGCGCCGGGCTTCGGCCCGCCGTCTGGAGGAGCGTGAGGAAGACAACAAGACCGCCCCGCAAGGGGCGGTCTTGTTTTTTGTGGCGCCCGCGCGCGCCATGCAAAAACGCTTATGACTTCCTCAGGTTTATTCATTGGGCGTGCATGCCCGATCTCCCCATAATCATTTCGCGGGCCGTCGGCGCATCGGCGGCCCGCAATTCGAACCATGATCCAAGGGGAAAACCATGTTGAGGGTTTTATTGCGGCGCGCCTGCGCCACGGGCGCGGCCTGCCTGCTGCTCGCGGGGGCCGGGGCGGCGGCCGCCGCGTATCCGGAGCGCGCGGTCAAGCTCGTCGTGCCGCAGGCCGCGGGCGGCGGCACCGATGTGATCGGGCGTCTGTGGGCCGACTACCTGTCGCGCCAGCTCAAGACGGCGGTGGTGGTGGAAAACCGGCCGGGCGCCAACGGCGTCCTGGCCGCCAGCTATGTGGCCAAGCAGCCGGCCGATGGCTACACGGTGCTGGTCAGCGGCATTTCGTACCTGGCCTTCAACCCGCATATGTACAAGGATCTGCCTTACCGGCCGGCGCGCGATTTCGATGGCGTCAGCCTGCTGGTCAATACGCCGTTCCTGCTGGTGGCGAGCCGGCAGGCCGGCGTCGATTCGTTCGCGGCGCTGGTCGCCAAGGCCAAGGCCCAGCCCGGGGCGCTGAACTTCGCCTCGGCGGGACGGGGCAATTCCACCCACCTGGTGGTGGAAATGCTGGCGCGGCGCAGCGGCATCACGCTGACCCACGTGCCCTACAACGGCGCCGCCGCCGGGCTCACCAGCGTGATGGCCGATCAGACCCAGGTGATGGCCGACGTGCTGAACACGGGGGCGGTGCAGGCCAACGCGGGCAAGGTCGTGCCCCTGGCCGTGGTGGGCAGCCGGCGCGCGGCCAGCGTCCCCGACGTGCCGACCCTGGCCGAACTCGGCATGAACGACTTTCCGCTGCCCGGCTGGTATGCGCTGGTGGTGCCCAAGGGCACGCCGGGCGCGGTGGTCGAGCGGCTCAATGCCGAGACGCGGCGCTTTTTCGATGATCCGGCGATCAAGGCGCGGCTGGCGGAACTGCAGCTAGAACCGCTGCCTTCCACGCCGCAAGCGGTAGCCGAATGGACCGAACGCGACAGCGCCACCTGGGGGCCGCTGATCCGCCAGCTCGGCCTGAGCAACGATTGAACGCTTCCCGCGCCGACGGGACTCGGTTCGATTGGCCGAGGTTCTTGCGCGCGGGGCTCTTTTGCCCGACTTTACGAGGATGCTTGCCATGCCCAAATTGACCAAGGCCGTGTGGGACTATCGCCACGACAAGATGAACGCGCTGATGGACGACCTGGCCGTCGACGCCATCATCTTCACGTCGGCGGACTTCTTCCAGTTCGCCAGCAACTTCCACACCGACGTGCTGCCCTGGGAGCGGCCGATCTTTGCCGTCGTGCCGCGCAACGGCACGCCGTTCCTGGTGATGAACGAACTGTCCACGCACCACATGCGGTTTTCGCAGGAGCAGGGCAAGGTCTGGATCACCGACATCAGCTACTACGCGGAACATCCGCGCGTGACCGAGAGGCTGCCATTGATCACGCAGCTGCCCGAACTGCTGGCCGCGCGCTTGAAGGCCGCGGGCCTGGCCCGTTCGCGCGTCGCCGTGGAAGGCGGTAGCCCGGTGCTGGCGCAACTGGGCCGGTTCCTGCCCGACCTGGCATTGCGCGGCGCGACGGCGGAGTGCCGCGCGTTGCGCTGGCAGAAGCACGCCGAAGAGCTGGCGGTGATGGCGGCCGCGGCATCGATTTCCGACTGGATCCAGGACCGCTACCGCGAGAACATCCGGCCCGGGCGGCTGGTGCAGGAGCTGGATTTCGCCATGGCCTCCCTGTTCGTGCAGGAAGCCGCCGAGCGGTTTCCCGGAGAGCACTTCGAGGTGATCCGCTGCTGGACGCTGAGCGGGCCGGCATCGGCTTCGCCGCATGGCGACGGCGCCTCGTGCGGCGCCCGCATCCAGGAGGGCGACGTGCTGGTGAACATCGTGATTCCGCGCCTGAACGGGCTGACGATCGAGAACGAACGCACCTGGTTTTGCGGCACGCCGTCGGCGGAGCAGGCGCGCCTGTGGTCGGCGGCCAAGGCGGCCAACGAGGCCGCCATCGCGGCGGCGCGCACCGGCAATCCGGTCTGCGCCATCGACGCCGCCGCGCAGGCAGAGATCGAGAAGGCCGGCTATGCCGGGTTGATCCGCCATCGCACCGGCCATGCGGTGGGCATCATCCACCATGAGTACCCGGAAGACATGGCCTTCAATCAGCGTCCGTTGCTCGACAACGAGGTGTATTCGGCCGAGCCCGGCATCTATGCCTATGGCATCGGCGGCTTCCGGCTTGACGATACCGTGGTGGTGGGCGCGACGCCGCGCGTGCTGACGACGACGCCCAAGACGCTGGAGTACGCCACCGTCAGGTAGGCGCGCCGCGGCTGCCGTCCAGGAGGCTGCCTGCCTCTTCGCGCAGCGTCTGCCGCAGGGCCGGCAACACGATGCTGGGCGAATCCGCCGCCCACAGCATGCCGATCGGCCCGAATTCCAGCCGGGCGGGCAGATGGACGACGCTGATCAGCTTGCGCTGTTCGTACATGTGCGCCACCGAACTGGCCAGGGTGGCGATGTAGTCGCGATCTTCCAGCATGGACAGCAACGCCACCAGCGAACTGGTCTCGACCGCCGGCCGCGGCGGCGCCATGCCCGCATCGACCACGGCCCGGTCCAGCTGGACGCGCGACAGGGTGCCGGGAGGTGGCAGCACCCAGGGATAGGCCTGGGTGTCCTCCCAGCGAGGCGCCTCGAGCCGCGCCAGCGGATGGCCACGCCGCGCCACCACGCTGAAGGTGTCGGTCATCAGCCATTCGGTGCACAGCCCGGAACGGCTGGCGCGCACGTCGAGCGGACCGATGATGAGATCGATCTCGCGCCGCTCGACCCGCTCGATGAGGGGATCGAGCAAGCCCTCGACCAGTTCGATCTGCACATTGGGCGCGTGTTGGTGCAGGGCGGCGATGGCGCGTGGCAGCAGCACCGGCGCGGCCGACAGGATCGTGCCGATATGCAGGCGGCCGGCCACGCCGTCCTTGACGGCCTCGACCTCTTCCCCGGTTCGCGCGGTGTCGCCCAGCACGCGGCAGGCATAGCGCCACAGGGCACGACCGGCCTCTGTCAGCGCGAGCGTGCGGCCGCGGGTGAACAGCGGCGTGCCGACCAGGTCTTCCATGTCGCTCAACCAGTGCGAAAGCGCGGGCTGGGTCATGTGCATGGCCTTGGCGGCGGCAGTGATGCTGGCGGCGCTTTCCAGGGCCGTCAGCACTTGCAGGTGCCGCAGCTTCAGGCGGCGGGTCCAGGGCGGGGGAGTGGGGCTGGCGTCCATGCGCAAATGGTAATGGGCATCTCAGGTTTATTCATTAGTGGTTTATGGGTATTGCCCGCCACAATGCCTGCTCCCCGTACGAGACACCGCCATGATGCAAGCCGCCCCCACGTCGCCACACACCGAGCCCCTGACCCTGTTGGCGCGGGCGCTGGCCGCCGACGCGCAACCGGCGCGCGGGTTGCGGGGGCTGGCCGACGCGTTGGCTTCGCGGGTGGGCTATCGCTTGTTCACGGTGTTGGTGCTCGATCGCGAGGCGGCGCTCAGCAGGCGCTATTTCTCGAGCGCGCCGGCGGCCTATCCGCCCGGCGGCGCCAAGCCGATCCGCGAAGACAGCGAGTTCTTCGCCGCCGTGGTGCAGGCCGGCGTGCCGCGTATCTGCAATGACCGCGCCGCCTGCGAGAAGGCGTTCCCCGACTACGAACTGATCCGCTCCCTGGGTTGCGAGAGCGCCGTCAACGTGCCGGTGCGCTGGGACGGCCAGACCATCGCCTCGTTGAACCTGTTGCACCAGGCCGGCTGGTATCGGCGCGACATGCTGGACGAACTGGGCTGGTACGCGGCGCTGTCCATTCCGGTCATCCACAGGATTCTTCAAACCACACGACAACAAGGGTGAACACCATGAAAGCGCTTCGTACCGCCATTGCGGCATTATTGCTGTCCGCCGTCCTGCCGCCAGCGCTGGCGGCCGATGCGTATCCGGCCAAACCGATCACCATCGTCTATCCGTATGCGCCGGGGTCGGCCTCCGATACCATGACCCGCCTGCTCGCCGAGGCCATGTCCAGGCGCCTGGGGCAGCCGGTGATCGTCGAGAGCAAACCGGGCGCGGGCGGATCGATCGCCACCGAGCACGTCGTCAGGGCCGCGCCCGACGGCTATACGCTGCTGCTGAGCGCCAGCGGCACCATCGCCGTCAATCCCCACCTCTACAAACTGCGCTACAACCCGGTGCAGGACCTGGCGCCGATCTCCATCGCGGTGGAGGTGCCGTTCGTCTTCGTGGTGGGCAAGGGCTTCGCGGCGCAGGACTACGCGGCGTTCAAGGCGCTGAGCCACCAGAAGCCCGGCGGGTTGACCTCGGCCAACGCCGGCCTGGGCACGCAGGCGCACCTGACGCAGGCGTCCTTCGCCAAATTGGCCGACGTCAGCCTGGCCATCGTCGGCTACAAGGGCGCGGCGCCCGCGGTCAACGACGTGTTGGGCGGGCACGTGGATTCGATGATGGACAACGCGGCGTCGCAGATTCCCTATGTCACGACGGGCAAGACCACCGCCTTGTTCGTGACCAGCGACTATCGGTTCGATGGCTATCCCGACGTGCCCACGGCGCGGGAACTGGGCATCACGGGGCTGGTGCCGGCCGGCTGGTTCGGCCTGGCCGCGCCCAAGGGCACGCCGGCCGAGGTGATCGCCACGCTGCGGTCCGCGTTGGCGGCCAGCCTGGACGAACCGCCGATGCGGGAGAAACTCAAGGCCCTGGGCTGGGTGGTCGTGGGCAGCACGCCGGAGCAGGCGCTGGAGCGGGCCCGCACGGACTACGAACGCTTGGGCCAGGTGGTGCGCGATCTCGGGTTGCAGCCTAACTGATGGCTGCTGGCGCGCCACCCATGATGACGATCATGGGTGGCGCGCGGCGCCGGGGCGCTTCACGACTTGGGCAGCAGTTCCGGCTTGAGGATGCCGCGCAGGTCCGAGTACGGAATGCTCAGTTCCGGTTCGCCATGCGAGTAGGGGGCGATCGAGTAGGCGTCGTACTTGACCACGATGCCGTCGCGCGTGAGCGCGAAGTTGTCGCTTTCCTGGAACGGCCACATCTTGTTATAGGCCGCCGGGTCGCGCTTGGCGTCGCTGTTGCCGGCCAGCCACTTGGCGTGGGCCTGCCGCAACGCGGCGACGTATTCGGCGCGGCGCCCGGGAATCAGCGCTTCGTCCAGCGCCATGACGCGGCCGCGGCTGCGTTCCCAGTTCAGATACTGAGTGGCGGGAATGCCGTGCGCGGCGCCGGTCAGGAACTGCTCGGTGTGCAGCTCGATCGAGACGATGTCGCCCACGGTGTCCTTGACGCTGGCCTTGAAGTAGGTGGCGTCGCGCGGCCGCGCGGCGGACCAGAAATATTGCGTGTATTCCGACAGCGTCTCGTACGGGCCGCGGCGATTGGCGTCGGTGCCGGTCATGTAGGCCAGTACGTGGTCGACCAGCGCGCTCAACTTGGGGATGCCGGGAAAGGCCACGCTGTCGATCTCGATGCGCGGGCAGTCGCCCTTGCAATCGGGCTTGTTGGACGCCCACTTGATGCGCTCGGTGGCCAGGTCGCCGATCTTCTCGGGCGTGGCCGTGCTGGCGGCCGCCGTCGGCGAGTCCAGGGTGATGTTGGCGGGGGGCGAACTGCCGCAGCCGGCCAGGGCCAGCAGGACGGCTCCCAAACCCGCGGCGGACAGGCCGCGCGGCTTGCGGGGAAGACGCATTGAACTACCTCCAGAAAACCCGGCCGCGCCCGCGGGCGCGACCGTCCGACTCAAACCCGTGGCGCCTCAGGGAACGACCGCGGTCCATTCGGGCGTGGAGAACTTTTCGGCGGCCTGGGCCTCGGCCTGGGCCAGCGTGGCCGCGCCCACTTGGCCCGGCGTCAGCCGGTGCAGGCTGGCGAAGGTGTCCACCATGCGCTGGATGATGACCTCGCGCGCCAGCCCGGTCTGGGTGCGCAGCGGGTCCACGCGCTTCTTGGCGCTGGTGGTGCCCTTGTCCGACAGTTTCTCGCGCCCGATGCGCAAGACTTCCACCATTTTATCGGCGTCGATGTCGTAGGACATAGTGACGTGGTGCAGCACGGCCCCTGCGCGGCGCGCCTGGGCGGCGCCGCCGATCTTGCCGATGTCCGAGGCGATGTCGTTGAGCGGCTGGTACCAGGCCTTGATGCCCAGGCCCTGCAGCGCCTGCAGCACCCACGCGTCCAGGAAGGCATAGCTTTCCTGGAAGCTCATGCCGTGCACCAGCGCCTGCGGCGCGCTCAGCGAATAGGTGATGCTGTTGCCCGGCTCGATGAACATGGCGCCGCCGCCGCTGACGCGGCGCACCACCTCGATGCCGTGGCGCCGGGCGCCCTCGGGGTCGACTTCGTTCTTGAGCGATTGGAAGCGGCCGATCACGACCGCGGGCGCCGACCATTCCCAGATGCGCAGCGTGGGCGGGCGGGTGCCGGCGCCGACTTCGTCGGTGATGACGGCGTCCAGCGCCATGTGCAGCGCGGGGCGTTGCGGCGCTTCGTGGATCAGTTGCCAGTCGTAGTCGTTCCAGTCGGTGCGGGTCATGCCAGCGCCCTCCGCAGCACCACCGCCACGGCCTCGGCCGAGAAGCCGAACATTTCGGTGTCGGGCGGCAGCGCCGACTGCACGGCCAGCGCCAGTTCCAGTTCGCCGGCGTCGGCGGGCAGGCCGTTCAGGCCGCGGTTGATGGCTTCCAGCGCCTCGGGCGGTTCGAGGAAGAAATCACCGCTGATGCGGACATCGGCCAGGCGGCCGTCGCGGACTTCCAGGTCCGCGACCACCAGCTTGCCGCCGGGG
Organism: Achromobacter ruhlandii; assembly: GCF_002082135.1. Taxonomy (NCBI): domain Bacteria; kingdom Pseudomonadati; phylum Pseudomonadota; class Betaproteobacteria; order Burkholderiales; family Alcaligenaceae; genus Achromobacter; species Achromobacter ruhlandii. Next base: position 3,502,558 of record NZ_CP017433.1, on the reverse strand, counting down.
ACTTTGTATTCGCCGTGCATGGGCGCTCCTTTGTGTATCAGGCCTGGCGCCGGGGGCGGCGCTACAGGCTCAGTTTCATGCCGTCATGGCTGGCCACGAACCCGAGGCTTTCGTAGAAGCGGCGGGCGTCGGGCCGGGCGCGGTCGGTGGTCAGCTGCACCATGGCGCATCCCTGCGCGCGGCACTGCTCGATGGCCCACTCGAACATGGCGCGTCCCAGGCCCTGGCCGCGCGCCGACGAGGCGATGCGCACGCTCTCGATCTGTCCGCGCCATTGGCCCAGCCGCGACAGGCCGGGTATGAACGATAACTGCAAACAGCCGATCAGGCGCGCGTCGCGCTCGACCACCGCGAAGAACTGGTTCGGGTCCTGCTCGATGGCGGCAAAAGCCGCAGTGTAGCGGGGGTTGAGCGGAACCGAGGGGTCTTCGCGCTTGGCGCCGAGTTCGTCGTCGGCCAGCATGGCGACGATGGCGGGCAGGTCGCCCGCGCGCGCGCGGCGGAACCGCAGCGGGGAATCGGTCATGGCGGCCTCGCTCAGCGCACGTTCTGGGCGGTCTGGCCGAACAGGATGCGGCGCGACTCGTCGTCGCTGACCGACGGCGCGGTGTTGACCTTGTCGGCCAGCGCGTAGGCGCGCTGCACGGCCGGACGCGCGGCGATGGCGTCGAACCAGCGCTTCAGGTGCGGGAAGTCGTTCAGGTCCTGGCCCTGCTTGGCGTGCGGCACGATCCAGGGGTAGGCCGCCATGTCGGCGATGGAGTAGTCGCCGGCGACGAACTCGCGGTCGGCCAGGCGCTTGTTCAGCACGCCGTAGAGGCGGTTGGTTTCCTTGACGTAGCGCTCGATGGCGTAGGGGATGCGCTCGGGCGCGTAACCCGAGAAGTGGTGGTTCTGGCCGGCCATGGGTCCCAGGCCGCCCATTTGCCAGAACAGCCATTGCGAGACCTCGGCGCGGCCGCGCAGGTCGGCGGGCAGGAAGCGGCCGGTCTTTTCGGCCAGGTATTGCAGGATGGCGCCGGACTCGAACAGCGACAGCGGCGCGCCGCCGTCGGCGGGCTGCTGGTCGACGATGGCCGGAATGCGGTTGTTGGGCGCGATGGTCAGGAATTCGGGCTTGAACTGGTCGCCCTTGCTGATGTTGACCGGGTGGATCTCGTAAGGCAGTCCGGCTTCTTCCAGGAAAATCGTGATCTTGTGGCCGTTCGGCGTGGTCCAGTAATAGAGATCGATCATGGGGATTCCTCAGCGTCTTGGCGCCGCCGGCCACTGCCGGCGGATCGGAAGGTCCATGATAGCGGCGCCCCGGGCGGGCGGCCGAATACCCGGGGGCGCGGTGCGGGTTTGGCGGCGGTCCCGCTCAGGCCGCGCCGGGCCGGGCGCCGCCGCGCAGGCGCCACTGCCAGTTCAGGCTGACGCCGGCGGCCGCCAGGAAGATCATGGCCACGCCCAGCACCTGGGTGGCGTCCATGCGGTGGCCGTACACCACCAGGTCCAGCAGGATCGCCACGGCCGGATAGATAAAGCTGAGCGCGGCGGTCGAGGTGGTCGGCAGCTTCTGGATCGCCGAATACATCAGGATGTACATCAGGCAGGTGTGGATCAGGCCCAGCGCCACCAGGTAGCCCCATTGCAGCGGGGCCGCGGGCAGCGCCTGGAAGTCGGCCATCGGCAGCAGCATCACCGCGCCCAGCGTCACTTGCACCAGCGCCAGCACCTGAGGCGGGATGCCCTTCAGGCGCTTGACGATGACGGCGGTGACGCCGTAGAGCGCCGCCGCGCCCAGCCCCAGCAGCAGGCCCGACAGATAGGCGTCGCCGCCGCTGTGGTCGGTGAGCTTGAGCACCAGCAGCAGGCCGGCGAAGGCGATCACCGACCAGGCCAGCTTGCCGCGCGTGGGCCGTTCGCCCAGGAACAGCGCGCCCAGGCCGATCAGGAAGAAGGGCTGCACGTTGTAGACGGCGGTGGCCAGCGAGATCGAGGCCAGCCGGTAGGCCGAGAACAGCAGCACCCAGTTCAGCACCAGCGCGGCGCCGGCGGCCAGCGCCAGCGCCAGGGTGCGGGCGGTGAACAGGCCGGGCTTGAGCAGGCCGCGGGCCCAGCAATACAGGAACAGCGACAGGGCGCCGAAGACGCAGCGGAAGAACACCACGTTCCAGGCGCTCTGGCCGGATTCCAGGACGAACACGCCCAGGGTGCCGGACAGGGTCATGGCGGCGGCCATCTGGGCCAGGCCAACGCGATCGGATGAGGGGGACATGGAAGGCTCCAGGGGACCGTGCGGTCCGTGATTCGATGGAGAAATTATCCCAGGCCGATCGGGCCGGTTATATGATGTTGCTGCGGCAGTTTTGTGTTTGAACCTTCGTTCAGGTGGAATTTATGCAGAATGACCTAAAGAATGAAAATCCGGTCCTGGACGGCATCGACCGCCGCCTGGTGGAGATGCTGACGGCCAATGCGCGCACCACCACCGCCGACCTGGCGCGTCAGGTCGGGATGTCCGCGCCGAGCGTGGCCGACCGCCTGCGGCGGCTGGAGGAATCGGGGGTGATCCGGGCTTACACGCTGGACGTCGATCCGGTGGCGCTGGGTTACACGCTGGAGGCCATCGTGCGCATCCGGCCGCTGCCTGGACAGTTGCGGCGGGTCGAGGGGCTGATCCAGGAAATTCCGGAATTCGTCGGATGCGACAAGGTCACGGGCGATGACTGCTTCATCGCGCGGGTGGTGCTGCGTTCGATCACGCATCTGGACGGCATCCTGGAACGCGTGACCGAGTTCGCCGAGACCAACACCGCCATCGTCAAGGCGCACACCGTGCGCCGCCGGCTGCCGCCGTTGCGTTGAACGGGCGCGGCGGAATCGGGCGCGTCGCCGGCGCGAGGGCCTGCGCGGCACGTCCTGCGGCGGCGCCAGGACCCGGGCGCGGCTGGCGGCGGCTGCCCGGCCTGGCAGCCGTCAGGCGGCCGGCGCGGCCAACGCGCGGACGATGTCGTCCTTCAGCCCGGCCGGCGTGTCGGTGGGGGCATAGCGCTTGATCACCTGGCCGTCGCGGCCCACCAGGAACTTGGTGAAGTTCCACTTGATGCCCTCGGTGCCGAAGACGCCGGGCTTCTCGCCCTTGAGCCAGCGGTACAGCGGGTCGGCGTTGGCGCCGTTGACGTCGATCTTGGCGAACAGCGGGAAGGTGATGTCGTACTGTGTGGTGCAGAAGTCGAGGATCTCGGCCTCGTTGCCCGGCTCCTGGCGGCCGAACTGGTCGCAGGGAAAGCCCAGCACCGTCAGGCCGTCGTCGCGCAGGGCGCGGTACAGCTCTTCCAGGCCCGAATATTGCGGCGTGAAGCCGCATTTCGAGGCCACGTTCACCACCAGCAGCACCCGGCCGCGGTAGGCGGCCAGCGGCTGGTCGGCGCCGTGGATGTCGCGGGCCGAGAAATCGTAGATCGTGCTCATGCGGGCTCCTTGGGGTCAGGCGTCGGAACGGGACGAGGCCAGCGCGCCGGTTTGCGGCGGCCGCGCCATCCCGGCGTGGCGCCCATAGTAGCGCGTGCCCCACAGGGTCAGCAGCAGCACCGCCGCGGTGATGGCCGCCGACATCCACGGCAGGTCGGTCAGCGGCAGGCCGTGGCCCAGCGCCAGGCTGCCGAGCCAGGCGCCGCCAGCGTTGCCCAGGTTGAAGGCGCCCTGGTTCAGGGTCGAGGCCAGGTTGGGGGCCTCGGCCGCCTGGTCGACGATCAGGGTCTGCAGCAGCGGCACCACGGCAAAGCCGAGCGTGCCCCAGATGAAGGTCATCACCAGCATCGGCGCCAGCGCGTGGATGGCCTGGCTGAGCGCCAGGAACACCAGCAGCAGGCCCAGGAAGATGCGGCGCAGCGACACTTCCAGGTTGCGGTCGCCCAGCTTGCCGCCGAGCGTGCTGCCCACCGTGAGCGCCACGCCGAACAGCAGCAGCACGCCGGTCACGCCGCGTTCTGACACGCCGGTGATGTCGCGCAGGATCGGCGCGATGTAGGTCAGCACGCAGAACAACGCGGCCGAGGCCAGCACGCTGGCGAGCAGCGGCCACAGCACGCGCACGTCGCGCAGCACGCGGAATTCACGCAGGATGTTGCCGGGCTGCATCGGGATGCGGCCGGGCAGCCACGCCGCCAGCGCCGCCACCGCGACCAGCCCGATGCCGCTGACCACCCAGAAGGTCGAGCGCCAGCCCGCCACCTGGCCCAGCGCGGTGCCCAGCGGCACGCCCAGCACGTTGGCCAGCGTCAGGCCGGTGAACATCAGCGCGATGGCGCTGGAGCGCTGATGGCGCGGCACCAGGTCGGCCGCCACCACCGCGCCGATGCCGAAGAAGGCGCCGTGGCAGAAGGCGGTGAAAACGCGCGCGGCCATCAGCGTGCCGTAGTCGGGCGCGAGCGCACAGAGCAGGTTGCCCAGCACGAAGGTGCTGGCCAGGCCGATCAGCGTGGCCTTGCGCGGCAGACGCGCGGTGATGATGGCCATGATGGGCGCGCCGATCACCACGCCCATGGCGTAGCCCGTGATGAGCAGGCCGGCGATGTCGATGCTGACATCCAGGTCGGCGGCCACGTTGGGCAGCAGGCCCATGATGACGAATTCGCTGGTGCCGATGCCGAAGGCGGCGGCGGCCAGCGCGATGAGATGCAGGGGCATGGAAAACCGGGGAGAAAACCGGGCAATGGGCGCCGCGGCGGCAGGGAAGGGAGCGCGAATTTTAGAGCAGCGGCCCGCGCGCGCCGGCGCAAATCCCTGTTGCCGATACGGGTATACCCTTGGTCTGGATTCAGACCAGTTTCAGGTCCAGCGGCGTGATGCCCGGGAACACCTGCGCCAGCCGCGCCGGACTCAGGCCGTACAGGCGCGAGAACAGGCCGGCGAATAACGCGCGGTATTCATTGAGCACCGGGTAGTCGCGGTCCTGGAACAGGGTCTCGCGCTTGACCGCGACCTGGCGGCCGGCAATGCGGCCGCCGCGCACGTGGCCGCCCAGCACCCAGTAGACCGTGCCGTGGCCGTGGTCGGTGCCCTTGTTGCCGTTCTCGCGGAAGGTGCGGCCGAATTCGCTGATGACCACCACCGTGGTTTGCTGCCAGGCCGGGCCCATCGCATCGGCGTAGCCGGCCAGCGCCCGCCCCAGCTGGCCGAGCCGGTTGGCCAGCAAGCCGCTGGCGCCGCCCTGGCCGACGTGCGTATCCCAGCCGCCGACGTCGACGAAGCCGAGGTTGTAGCGGTCGCGCATGAAGCGGCCGATACGGCGCGCTTCCTGTTCCAGCCTGTCGGCCGATACGGCGTTGCCGCTGGCGGCCTCCATCTCGGCGTCGAGTTCGGCGCGCGTGGCGCCCATGATGCGCTGGCCCTCGGCGACCGAGGCGCCCAGGTCGGTGTGCTGGTACATGGCGGCGATGGCGCGGTTGTCGGCCTCGGACAGGCGCGACTTGCGGGCCGCGCCGCCCAGGTCGATGTTGGGCACGCGCTCGGCGCCGCGGAAGATCTGCGGCACTTCGGAGGTGAAGGCCGCCGCCTGTTCGTCCTTGCCGCCAAGCGTCGCGGCCAGGCGGTTCAGGAAGCCCGAGCGGAAGTCGCCGTTCCTGTCGCGGGCCGCGCCCTGGCCGAGTTCGATGCGGTTCTGGGTCTCGAAGTGGCTGCGGCTGGTGTCGTCGGTGCCGGCGAACGGCACGAAGGCCAGCTGGCGCTTCTGGTAGAACGGCATCAGGCTGTCGGCCAGCGCCGGGTGCAGGGCCCAGCCGTCGGCCAGGGGCAGCGCGGCGCCGGCGCCGCTGCCGGGCCTGGCGATGGCGATGCTCGGGCGCGACTCGTAGTAGAAGTCGCTGCCGGCCGGCACCAGCAGGCTGGCGGCGTCGTACGCGCCGCGCATGAAGACGACCAGCAGCTTGTTGCCGGCGGCGGCCGGCGCGGCGTACAGGCGGTTGGCGCCGAAGACGAGCGGCGCCGAGGCCAGGAGTTGCAGGATGCGGCGGCGGTCCATGATGGGTTTCTCCCGCGGCGCCTTAGCGCCGCATGAATTCGGGCGAGGCTAGCAGATAGGTGTTGGCGTCCCTGGGGTTCTGCGCCTGGGCGATGGCGTCGCGGGTGGCGGGCGACAGGCGCGCGAACAGGCCGTCGCCGGCGTTCTCGCGCAACAGCTCGGGCAGGCGCGGCAGTTCCACCGGCCCCTTGTCGTCGCCTTCGCGATAGAAGGCCTGCGGCGCGGCGGCGATGGCGCGTGCCACTTCGAAACGCGCGGTCATCTGGCCGGAGCCGGCCCAGTCCGACTGCGCCTGCGGGTAGCCGTCGGGCGTCAGGCGCTGGTTCAACGGCTGACCCAGTTGCCGCAGCATGGCCAGGCCCGGCCGCGGGTTGACGATGGGCGGCAGGTCGGCATAGGTCAGGCGCAGGGCCGAGTAGACGTAATGCACCGGGTCCTTGAACACGCCCGTCTTGAGCGATTGCGTGAATTCCGGCGAGCCATACAGCGTCTGCAAGATGGCGGCGATGTCGCCGTCGCTGGCCTGGAAGGTCTTGGCCATCTTGTCGATCACGGAGGCCGGCGGCGCGTCGCCCATGAAGTAGGCGGCCAGCTTGGCGCTGATGAAGCGCGCGGTGGCGGGATGGCGCGCCAGCAGGTCCACGGCCTGGTCGACTTCCGCCAGGCCGGCGCCGCGAATGGCGTGGCCCAGGAAGCGCTTGTCGCCGTAATCGTGGCGCGCCGGGTTGAACAGGAACAGGCCGTCCAGCACCACCTGGTCGCGCAGCGCCGGCCGGACCTTGGGCGGCCCGTCCTGGTTGTGGATGCCCAGGCCGGTGAGGATGCGCGCCAGTTCCTGCACGTCGGCCTGCGTGTAGCCGCCCTTGACGCCCAGCGTGTGCAGCTCCATCAGTTCGCGCGCGTAGTTTTCATTGATGTGTCCGGCGGCGTTCTGGGTGTTGTCCAGGTACGCCAGCATCGCCGGCGATCGCAGCGTGGCCGCCAGCAGGTCGCGGAACTTGCCAAGCGCGTGCGGGCGGATGGCGCGTTCCTCGTACTGGTCGATGTAGGTGCCGATGTCGTTCTTGGCCGCGTAGACGTTGAAGTGGTTCATCCAGAACCAGGTCATCTGTTCCTGCAACTGGTTGGGCGAGTACAGCGCGCGGTAGAACGCCCGGCTGGCGGTGTCGTCGGCGCGCTGGCGCGAGATGGCGCGGGCGTCGCGCTGGGCCTCCTGCTTCGGACCGGGGCCGGCATCCTTGGCGTCCTGGCGCAGGCGGCGCTGCTCGGCGTGCGCGTCCTCGGCGCTCTGGCGCGAGATCGACAGTGCGTCGATGCGCTGTTGCACCGCGGCGGGCAGGGGCGCCTTCGGATCGGGGTGCAGCTGCGCCTGCAGGTAGCGCTGCGGGCCCATTGCGCGCATGCGCGCCAATTCGGCCGGGGTCGCGCCCCAGGTGATGCGGTTGACCAGCGCGG
>NZ_CP017433.1:3492704-3494877 GCF_002082135.1 Achromobacter ruhlandii | reverse complement strand
TCAGGGCCGGCCGGCGGCGGGGGACGCGGCAGGCCCTGAGCGTGTGACAGGATAGTCGCACCGCGATTCCCGTCGCGACGCCGCTTGAAACGCAAGGAAACCGATGCTTGTGCCATGCGCCGCCGCTTTCCCTGCGCGGCGCGGGGCCATTGCCGCCGATGCGCGGTCCGCGGCCTATCATGTGCCATCGCAGTCAGCGCAATCGGCGCAAAGGAGGCCGGCCATGCGGGAAATGATCGATCGTCTGGAAACCATGTTGGCCAAGGGCACCGACAACATGTTGTTGCGATTCTCGCTGGGCAAGGCCTACGCCGAGCAGGAGTGCTACGGCGACGCCGAGACGCACCTGCGCGCCTCGCTGGTGTTCGATCCGGCCTACTCGGTGGCCTGGAAATGGCTGGGCAAGGCCTGCCTCGGCCGCGGCGACAAGGCCGGCGCCCGCGCCGCCTGGGAGTCGGGCCTGAAGGCTGCGCAGGCGCGCGGCGACAAACAGGTCGAAAAGGAATTGCTGGTGTTCATCAAGCGGCTCGACAAGGACGCCGCCGTGCCGCAATAACGGCGCCGGCAACCGTCCTTTTTTTCAGGCCTCGGCCGCCGCTTCGGCCAGCCACTGCTTCAACGCCGCCAGCGACGGCGCCGCGCCCGCCGGGGCGCCGCGCGACTCGATCAATCCGTAGTGCGAGCCATCCGGGGCGAATCCGGCCGGCGCGACCAGGCGTCCGCTGCGCAGGTCGTCCAGCGCCAGCAGGCGCGGACTGAGCGCCACGCCCAGGCCGGCGGCGGCCGCTTCCACCATCAGGAAATGATGATCCAGGCTGCGCGTGGCGCGAGGGGCGGGAAGCCCCGCCTGGCGCAGCCAGTCGTCCCAGGCGCGCGGCCGGGTGCGCGAAGACAGCGCCACGTAGTCGCCGGCCTCGAACGCGGGCAGCAGCGACGGGGCCATCACCGGCCCCATGCGCTCCGCCATCAGCGGGGTGACGATCCAGTCGGGATGCACCGGAAAATCCAGCCGCCGCAGCGCCAGCGTGACCTGGTCGCGGGCGAAGTCCAGCGGCCCGCCGCCGACCGACAGATGCAGCTCGATGTCCGGGTGCCGGTCCTGGAACCGCGACAGGCGCGGAATCAGCCAGCGCATGGCGATCGACCGTTCACACGACAGCACCACGGGGCGCTGCGCGTCGCGCGCCTGCAAGGTGTCGATGGCGTCGTGGATCAACGCCAGCGCCCGGCCCATGGACGAGGCCAGCAAGCGGCCGCCGTCGGTGATGCGCAGGCCGCGTCCGGCCGGTTCCACCAGCGTCAGGCCCAAGTCGTCGGCCAGCTTTGTCACGCGGCGGCTGACCGCCCCATGGGTCAGCGACAGTTCGTCGGCGGCGGCGCGCACGGAACCCAGGCGCGCCACCGCCTCGAAGGCGCGCAGGTCGTTCAACGAGGGACGGCGGGTAGCGGGCATTGGTGATGATAGATCACGAATAAACGTCAGAAATGATGGATTTTCCTGGTGGGTGATCTGCATTTTAATCACCGGTATGGACACACCGGAATCGTTATCCCGACAAGTCGGCATCATTGCCGACGACCTGACCAGCGCCGCCGATGGCGCCGGCCCGTTCCTGCCCTGGGCCGGTTCGGCGCGGGTGCATCGGGGCGCCGCCGCGCCAGCCGGGGAGCGCGTGCTGTCGGTCGACACCGGCAGCCGCGGGCAGGCCGAAGCCGGCGCCGTGGACGCGGTGGAGCGGGCCGCCGCCGGGTTGGCCGGGCGCGGCGTTCTCTACAAGACCCTGGATTCGACGCTGCGCGGCCACGTCCGGGCGGAGCTGGCCACGGCCCTGCGCGCCAGCGGCCGGCGCCTGCTGGTGGTGGCGCCGGCCTTTCCCGCGGCTGGGCGGGTGACGCGCGGCGGGATCCAGTACGTGCACGGCGAGCGGGTCGACGCCAGTGTCTATGCCGCCGATCCGGTGCATCCGGCGCGCACCGCGCGCCTGCTGGACCTGATCGATCCGGCCATCGGGCCGGCCCGGGTGGTGCCCGAGGACGCGGACGCGGCGCAATTGCGCGATGCCGCGCGGCAAGCCCGGACGCTGGTGCTGGACGCCACCACGCAGGCGGCGCTGGACGAACGGATCGCGCAATTGTGGACGCACGGGTCCTGCCTGTGGGCCGGCTCTCCCGG
>NZ_CP017433.1:3443872-3492659 GCF_002082135.1 Achromobacter ruhlandii | reverse complement strand
TCCGGCGCGGCCGCCGCGCGCGCGCCGGGTGCTGGTGGTGATCGGCAGCGCCAACCCGGCCAGCCGGGCGCAAGGCGAGACCCTGCGGGCCGCTGGCGCGCAGGTGGCGCATCGTGCCGACGAGATCGCCGCGGACACCGGGCTGGTCTGCCTGATGGCGCCCGGCTCGCCCCAGGCCGATCCGGCCGCGGTGCTGGCGGCGCTGGCGCGGCAGGCGACGCTGGCGCTGGCGCGGCACCGCTTCGACGGCCTGATCGCGACCGGCGGCGACACCCTGGCGGCGCTGCTCGACGCGCTGGCCATCGACACATTTACCTTGACCTGCGAACTGGCGCCCGGCTTTCCCGCCGGGACGGCCGCGTGCGCGGGTCGGCAACTGGCGATCGCCATGAAGGCGGGCGGCTTCGGCGGCCCCGAGGCCTTGCGCGACGCCGCCTGGAGACTGCTGTGCCGATGAATCCTTCGCGCGCGGTCGCCGACCTGCCCGCGCCCGCCTTGCCCCTGGCCATCACCCTGGGCGACCCCGCCGGCATCGGGCCGGAGATCGTCGCCAAGACGCTGCTGTTGCCGGGTTACGCCGAGCGCTGCGTGGCGGTGGGCGATCCCGCCGTCATGGCGCGCGCGCTGGCGCCGCTGGGCGCGGCCGAACGGCTGCGGGTGGTGGCCGACGTGGCCGACGCCGAGCTGCGGCCGGACCGCGTCTGCCTGCTGCCGTCGTCCGCGCTGCCGCTGCCGCCGCCGTTCGGCCGGGTCGACGCGGCCTGTGGCCGTGCGGCGTACCAGGCGATCTGCCTGGCCATCGACCTGGCGCGCCAGGGGCGGGTGGCCGGGATGGTCACCGCGCCGATCCACAAGGAAGCGCTGGCCGCGGCCGGCGTGCCGTATCCCGGCCATACCGAGATCCTGGCCGAGCGCGGCGGCGCGCGGCGCGTGGCGATGATGCTGGCCAACGACGCCATCGCCACGGTGCTGGTCACCATTCATTGTTCGCTGCGCCAGGCCATCGAGCGCGCCGACTTCGAGGCGCAGTTGTCGGCGATCCGGCTGGCCCACCAGGGCGGTCGCGCGCGGGGCGCGCCGGCGCCGCGCGTGGCGGTGGCCGGCCTGAATCCGCATGCCGGCGAGGGCGGCCTGTTCGGCGACGAGGAACAGCGCATCATCCGGCCGGCGATCGAGGCCGCGCGCCGCGAGGGCATCGACGCCAGCGGCCCGTGGCCCGGCGACACGGTCTTCATGCAGGCGCGGCAGGGACGCTTCGACGTGGTGGTGGCGCAGTACCACGACCAGGGCCTGATCCCGGTGAAGTACCTGGGCCTGGAGCAGGGCGTGAACATCACCCTGGGGCTGCCGTTCGTGCGCACCAGCCCCGATCACGGCACCGCGTTCGACATCGCCGGGCAGGGCATCGCCGATCCCGCCAGCCTGCGGACCGCCATCGACCACGCCTTCCGGCTCGCCGCCCATGCGGCATCCCTTTGAACCTCCTATCATCCTGGACATCATGCCCGCCGACTTCATCTTCATGCTGACCCGCAACGACCGCACCGTGGCGGACGCCGACGCCCACCTGGACACGGCGCTCGCGTGCGGGGTGCGCCATATCGGTTTCAAGGACATCGGCCAGCCGCCAGCGGTCCTGCGGCGGCTCAACGCCACCATCCGCGCGGCGGGCGCGCGCAGCTACCTGGAAGTGGTGTCGCAGGACCGGGACAGCGAGCTGGCGTCGGTGCGCGCCGCGCGCGAACTGGAGGTCGACTGTCTGCTGGGCGGCACGCACGCGGCCGACGCGCTGCCGCTGCTGGCCGGCTCGCCCATCCGCTACTACCCGTTTCCGGGCCGGGTCCATGGGCATCCCAGCATCCTCGGCGGCACGCGCGAGGAGATCGCGCGCAGCGCCGCGCAACTGGCCGGCCTGCCCGGCGTGCATGGGCTGGACCTGCTGGCCTACCGCGCCGACGTCGATGTGCCGGCGCTGATGGCGCAGGTATGCGCGGCGGGCGCGCCGGTGATCGTGGCCGGCTCGCTCGACACGCCCGAGCGCATCCGGGCGGCGTGCCGCGCCGGGGCGGCGGGGTTCACGGTGGGCACGGCGGCGCTGGATGGCCGCTTTTCCGCCGCGCGCGCCGGACTGGCGGGCCAGTTGGCGGCGATCCAGGCGGCCGCGGCCGGCGCCTGAACCGGGGGCCGATCCGGCGCCTGCGCCCGGACCCGCGTCGCCGCGGGCGTCACGAGGCGCGCTGTTCCAGCAACGGCTGCCCCTGGCGCGGCGCGGGTATCAACGCCGCCGGCGCCGGCGCCGCGGCGCGCTTGGGCAGCACGGTCTGGGCGCCGGCGATGCGGAACACCTCGATGGCGTGGCGCAGTTGCGCGCCGCGGGTGCGCAGGTTGTCCACCGCGCGGCTGGCCTGCTCTACGCGCGCGGCGTTGCTCTGCGCGGCGCTGTCGGTTTCCGAGATGGTGCGGCTGACGTTGTCGATGCCGGTGTGCTGCTCGTTGGACGTGGCGGCGATCTCGTTGACGATCTCGGTCACCTGCCGCACCGACCCGACGATGTCGAGCATGGCCTCGCCGGCGCGCTCGACATGACGCACGCCGTCCTCGACCTTGTGGTTCGACGCCTCGATCAGTTCCTTGATCTCGCGCGCCGCCGTGGCGCTTTTCTGCGCCAGGGCGCGCACTTCGGCGGCCACCACCGCGAAACCCTTGCCGGCCTCGCCGGCGCGGGCCGCTTCCACCGCGGCGTTGAGCGCCAGGATATTGGTCTGGAACGCGATGCCGTCGATGATGCCGACGATCTCGCTGATGCGCGCGGTGCTCTGCACGATGCCCTGCATCGCCCGCACCGCGTCATCGACCACCTGGCCGCCGCGCCGCGCCACGTCCGAGGCCTGGTTGGCCATCTGGTCGGCGCCGTGCGCGTTGGTGGCGGTCTGTTTCACGGTGGAGGCCAGCTGTTCCATGCTGGCCGCGGCTTCCTCCAGCGAGGCCGCCTGGCGCTGCGTGTGGGCCGACAGGTCGGCGTTGCCGTCGGCGATCTCGGCGGCTGATGTCAGCGCGCTCTCGATGCCGTTGTGCACGTCGCGGGTGATGCTGACCAGGCTCTTGCGCATCACTTCCAGCGAGAACTTCAGCGCGCCGATCTCGTCGCGGATGCTGGCCGGCGGCAGGGGCGTGCTGAGGTTGCCGGCGGCGATCTGGCGGGTGAAGTCGGTGGCGGTGACGAGCAGGCCGGTGATCGAGCGGGCAAAGCCCCAGCCCGAGGCGAAGATCAGGATCACGCCCGCGGCCAGCATGGCGGCCGCCAGCGCGATTTCCTCGGTGCTCATGCGGTCGAGCATGCCGTACAGCGCCACGCCGGCCGCGCCCAGGAACAGGCTGGACGCCAGCATGGCCCAGGCCAGCATGCGCGAGCGCACGCCGGTCAGGCGCCACAGTTTCAGGCGCGCCAGCACGCCGCGCAGCCCGGTGGGCTGGACCTGGCCGCGGCTGAGCCTGAAGCCGCGCGCGCGGCCTTCGCGCAGGCGGCGGTAGGCGGCGTCGGCGGCCTCGATCTGGGCGCGGGTCGGCTTGACCCGCACCGAGGCATAACAGACGGTCTCGCCGCGCTCGATGATGGGCGTGACGTTGGCCAGCACCCAATAGTAGCCGCCGTCCTTGCGGCGGTTCTTGACCACGCCGGTCCAGGACTCGCCGCGTTGAATGGTGTGCCACAGGTCCTCGAACGCCTCTTGCGGCATATCGGGGTGGCGCACGATGTTGTGGGCCGCGCCCACCAGTTCCTCGCGGGTGAAGCCGCTGACCTCCACGAACGCCGGGTTGGCGTAGATGATGCGACCGCGGGCGTCGGTGCGGGAGATCAGGTACTGCTCGTCGTGCAGCGTGTATTCCTTGTCGTAGACCGGCTGGTTGTTGCGCATGCGTCTTTCGTCCTGTGATGGGCGGCGGGGGCGTGTTGCTGCCGGATCATCGGGGACGCGCGGTATCGCCGGGTTGATCTACGTCAAAACATTCTGAAACCATACGAAACGTAAACGGCCGCGATCAGGCGCGGCCGTGATGTGATGGACGATTTTGGTCGGCGTTCAGGCCTTGGGCAGGTTGCCGAAGGCCTCCAGCGCGCGCAGCCGGCTTTGCGGCAGGTCGACGATGGGCGCGGGGTAACCGGCCGCCGCCCGTTCCATCGGGCTGGGATCGTGGATGGCGCTGTCGTCCAGATGCGCCAGCTCGGGCAGCCATTCACGCAGGAACACGCCGCGCGGATCGAACTTGCGCGATTGCGACAGCGGATTGAAGACGCGGAAGTAGGGCACCGAGTCGGCGCCGGTGGAGGCGCTCCATTGCCAGCCGCCGTTGTTGGCGGCCAGGTCGCCGTCCACCAGGTGCGCCATGAACCAGGCTTCGCCCAGGCGCCAGTCGATCAGCAGGTTCTTGCTCAGGAACATGGCGGTGACCATGCGCAGCCGGTTGTGCATCCAGCCCAGCGCCAGGAGCTGGCGCATGGCGGCGTCGACGATGGGGATGCCGGTGCGGCCTTCCTGCCAGGCGCGCAGGTCATCAGGCGCATCGCGCCAGGGCACCGCGGCGGTCTCGGGTTTCATCGGCTGGTGCATCGACAGTGCCGGGCAGGCGGCCAGCAGGTGCTGGTAGAACTCGCGCCACAGCAGTTCATTGATCCACGTGGCCGCGCCGGCGTTGCCGCTTTCCAGCTCGCCGTGGTTGGCCGCCTGCGCCGCGCGCAGGGCCTGGCCGGGCGAGAGCACGCCGGCCGCCAGGTAGGGCGACAGGCAACTGGTGGCCGGCAGGCTGGGGAAGTCGCGTTCGTCGCGGTAGGCGTCGATGACCCCGTCGGCAAAGGCGTCGAGCCGGTCGCCGGCCGCGGCCTCGCCGGCCGGCCACAGGGCGCGGATGGCATCGCTGGCGGGCGCGTAGCCGTCGAAGGCGGGCGGCAGCGGATCGGCCTGCCAGGCGGGCGCGGCCTGCGGCTTGGGCGCGGCGATCGCGCGCGGCGGCGCGCTGCGCAGGCGCTCGCGGCAGGCGCGCGCATACGGCGTGTAGACGCGGTAGCAGTCGCCCTTGCCGGTCACCACCGTGCCCGGGCGCAGCAGCGAGGCGCCGTGGTGCAGGGTCCAGTCGATGCCGGCCTCGGCCAGGCGGCAGGCCACCGCATCGTCGCGGCGCCGTTCGTTGACGGCCCATTCAGTGTTGGCGTGGACCGCCGCGATGTCGTGTTTGCGGCAAAAGCGCAGCAGGGCGTCGGGGACCTGCTTCCAGGTTTCGACGGTCAATAGTTTCAGCGGAATGCCGAGCTGGCCCAGGTCGCGCGACAGTGTGTGCAGGTTGCGCAACCAGAAGTCCACCTTGGCGGGCGCATCGCCATGCCGCCGCCATTGTCCGGGCGCGGCGATGAACAGCGCGGTGACGGTGCCGTCCGCGGCCGCGGCCGCCAGGGCGGGGTTGTCGTGCAGGCGCAGGTCGGTGCGCAGCCAGATCAGGGTGTGCATTGGAGTAAATCCGGTGGAATAGCGTGGGACGCGCGGCAAGGCTGGCATTCTAGCGTGCGGCCCCGGGCGCGCGGCCGCGCCGCGCACACCTTGTAAAAACTACGAGTAGATGTGACGGATCGTGGCGCGGCCGGCGGGCCGGCGGGCGGGGCGCGCCACAGCCAAAGCCCCCCTGGCTGGCCGCGCCACGCCGTCAAACCATGAAACACGCTGGCGCTTTCCCTGTATTGACGCGGCCCTCGCCGCCGCCATGTAATTCATTCAACAGATAAAGAAGACGACGATATGGGACACCTGATGGATCTGCGCCCGTCCTTTCTCAAAGGACGCACACCCGCCGCCAAGACGTCGCGCGACGTCCTGCAACAACTGTGGCGCTCGCTCGATCTGCCCGACGAGGCGCTCGAGCATTTGGTGTTGACCGGCGCGGATCCGGTGTTGCCGTCCTCGTTCGCGGTGGGCACCGCGGCCCAGGCCAGCATGGCGGCCGCGGCGCTGGCGGCGGCGGAAATCTGGCACCTGCGCGGCGGCGAACGCCAGCAGGTCGGTGTCGACCTGCGGCACGCCGCGCAGGAATGCCGCAGCCATTTCACCATCAACGGTGTCGCGCCCGATCCGCGCGATCCGATCACCGGCGCCTATCGCTGCGGCGATGGCGGCTGGGTCCGCATCCACGCCAATTTCCCGCACCATCGCGACGGCGCCCTGGCGCTGTTGGGCTGTCCCACCGGGGACGGCGCCACTCGCGAGGCGGTGGAGCAGGCGCTGGGGCGTTGGCGCGCGCTGGATTTCGAACAGGTGGCGGCCGATGCCGGCATGGTGGTGGCCGCCATGCGCAGTTTCGACGAATGGGACCGCCACCCGCAGGGCCAGGCAATCGCGGCGCAGCCGCTGCTGACGATCGAGCGCATCGGCGAGGCCGATCCGCGGCCGCTGCCCAAGTACGGCCACGATGCGCGTCCCCTCAAGGACATCCGTGTGCTCGACCTGACCCGCATCATTGCCGGCCCGGTCTGCGGCCGCGCGCTGGCGGCCTATGGCGCCGACGTGATGCTGGTCAATTCGCCACATCTGCCGAACATCGCCAACCTCATCGACACCAGCCGCGGCAAGCTGTCGGTTCATGCCGACCTGGATACCGCCGACGGCCGCATCGCGCTGGCCAATCTGTTGCGCAGCGCGCATGTGTTCGTGCAGGGCTACCGGCCGGGCGGCATGGCGGCGCTGGGCTTCGGGCCGCAGGACGCGGCCCGGCTGCGGCCCGGCATCGTGTATGTGTCGTTGTCGGCCTACGGCGCCACCGGCCCCTGGGCCAACCGCCGCGGCTTCGATTCGCTGGTGCAGACCGCCGCCGGTTTCAACCATGCCGAAGCGGCCGCCGCCGGGCAGGACGCGCCCAAGCCGTTGCCGATGCAGATCCTGGACCACGCCTCGGGCTACCTGATGGCGTTCGGCGCGCAGGTGGCGCTGGCGCGGCAGGCCACCGAGGGCGGCAGCTGGCACGTGCGCGTATCGCTGGCGCAGACCGCGCATTGGCTGCGCACGCTGGGCCGCGTCGACGGCGGCCTGGCCTGTGCGACGCCGGGCTTCGCGGGGCTGCTGGAAACGGAGCCCTCGGGCTTCGGCGAACTGACGGCGGTGCGCCACGCGGCGCAGTTCTCGCTGACGCCGGCGCGCTGGACGCGGCCGTCGAGCCCGCCGGGCACGCATCCGACGGTGTGGCCGTTCAACTAGCGGATCGCGCCACGTCCTGACGCCAAGGGGGGCTCGTCACGCGGATGGATCCCGACGGCTCAGCGCGCCCGCCGATCAAGCCGCTTTTCCACGTCCGGCCGCCACGGCCTATTTCTGGCTGGCCTTCCAGTCGCGCAGCGCGCGCATGGTGTTGCTGACGTGGGCCTCGGGATTCATGTTGGTGTATTCGTACAGGATCTTGCCATCGGGCGTGATCACGTAGGACACGCGTTGCGCGCGCTCGGGGCGCGCGTCCAGCACCGCGTCGTAGGCCTTCATGATCTTGCCGTCGCCATCGGCGGCCACCGCGAACTTGCTGCGGCATGCACTGACCGAGAATTTGTTCAGGGTGTCGATGTCGTCGGCCGAGACGCCGATGACGGTGGCGCCCAGCGACTTGTATTCGTCGGTGGCCTCGGCGAAATCATGGGCCTCGATGGTGCAGCCCGCCGTGAACGCGGCGGGGTAGAAATACAGGACCACCGGACCCTTCTTGAGCGCCTCGGCCAGCTTGAAGGTGAACACGTTGCCGCCGAGCGAGGCCTGGGCGCTGAAGTCGGGCGCGGGCGCGCCGACGTTGAGGGCGGCCTGGGCGGCGGGGCCGGCCAGCAGGCCGCAGGCGAGGAACAGGGGGGCAAGGCGCTTCATAGGGGTCTCCGCGAATCGGGGGGCCGTGGGCCGCGTGGACATCGACGGGGCCGGGCCTGACCACTGTAGCCGCGTCGTCCGCAGGAATCCAGCCCGGCGGACGACGTGGCCGTGCTCGCGAGGTCAGTCGCGGCCACCCCGTTCATGCGGCGCGCCGCGCTCGCCGCCACCGCCGCGTTGCGGTTCCTGGCCGCCGGATGGCCGCCCGCCGCCGTGCTGCGGATTGCCCTGCGGCCGGGCCTCGGGACGGTTGGCGGGGGCCGCGTGCGACTCACGCGGCGCGCGGGGCGCCAGGTTGTCCGGGGCCGGGCCGGGGCGCGGCCCTTGCTGCGGCCGAGCCTGGGGCTGGGCTTGCGGCGGTCGAGCTTGGGGCTGATTCTGCGGCTGGGCTTGCTGCGGTCGCGATTGCATCTGACTGGGCGGCTGGGCCTGTGGCGGCCTCGATTGCGCTTGACTCGGCGGTTGGGCCTGCGGCGCGTTTTGCGGTTGCCGCGCTTGCGGTTGGCCGGGCGTCTGTGCCTGCGGCGGGCGGGTCTGCTGCCCCGGCGCCTGCGCAGCAGGCGGGCCGCCGGCACCGCCACGATTGAAATCCGCCCGCGGGCCGCCGGGCGTCGCGGCGCCCGGTCCACGGTCCGGGCCATTGCCCGGTCGATTCTGCGCGCCGCTTCCCGGACCGTTTCCTGGGCCATATCCTGGCCCATTTCCAGGCCCATTGCCCTGGCCCGCGCCGGGGCGCGGTCCCGCAGCCGGCCCGCCGCGGCCCGGCGCATGGTCCACGAACGCCTGCGGCGGCCGCCCCTGGTTGTGGTCGAAGAACTGGGCGCGGTTGCCGCCGGCCTCGCGCACGAAGCCGCGTTGCACGTCGGTGGGCGGATGGTGTGGTTCGTTGCGCGCGGCGACCTCGCGCGGGTCGGGCCGGCGCTGGATGCCGGCCGGGCCGCCGTTGTAGCTGATGCGGCGGTTGTCGATATTGTTGTTGACCACTACCGTGTGGTTGTAGACGTTGGTGACGCGGGTGACATTCACGTTGGTCACGGCGCGGTTGTAGAAGAAGCGGTCGTGATCCCAGTAACCGCCGACGTAGCCGATGCCGATGTAGCCGAAGCCATAGTTGATGCCGCCATAGAAGCCGATGTGCGGCCCCCAGTAGCCGGCGTGCCACAGATAGACGCCGTCGACGAAGCCCCAGTAGCCGGGGGTCCACAACGCGCCGGTATAAGGCGCCAGCACCCAGGCGCCCGGGACCCAGAAGAAGCCGTAGCGGTTCAGGCTCCAGTATCCAGGCACCCACATGTAGCCGTCGCCGGGCGCGGGCGGCTGGGTGTAGACGGGCAGGGGCGGCGGCGGTTGCGGGCTGCGGTCGACCGGCGCCAGGTTGGCGTTGGCCGGATCGCCATTGTCATAGGCGGGCGCGGCCGGGGCGGGCGGCGGCGCGTACGTCTGCGCCAGGGCGCTGGCGCAGACCGTCATCAATACAGCGGCGGCCAGGGGGCGCAGGCGGGGAACCGAAGCGAGGGCGTTCATGGCGTTTCCTTTGCGCGGCGGGGGCGCGCGGATCAATAGCCGTGGTAGTAGCCACCGTGATAGTAATAGTGCGGCGCGGGGTAGTAGTAATAAGCGGGCGCCGGCCGGTAATAAGCCGGGCGCGCCGGCACCACCACACAGCCGGTCAGGGCGCTGGCCATCGCCAGCATCAACAGAATCGTCTTCTTCATTTGGGATCTCCTGCCGAGCGCCTGGCGTGCGTCACGCCTTCCTTGGGCTCGTAGGGATTAGGCCATGACCGCGGGGGCGAGTTCTGGGTCTGTAATGGATCCGAAACAGCTTTCAGGTGACGGATGTTTGCGCCGGCGTGACCGTTGATGTCGTTCGTAGCAATTGTTCCGGCGGGCGGCCCAGCGGCCGGCCGTCCATGAAAAAGGCCGCCTCGCGGCGGCCTTGATGGGCGGCGCGAGGCGCCGGGGCGGTCAGTTCCAGCGGCCGCCGTTGCCGGCCAGGCTGAAGCGGCCGGCGCCCATGAAGGCGATGGCCAGGGCCGTGAACAGGAACATGCCTTGCAGTTCCAGCGCCCAGCCGCCGTTGTTGGTCAGGCTGCCGATCTGGCCGGTATGGGCCAGCAGGATCGCGACCACCATGTTGATGGCGATGATCAGGCCGCCCAGGCGGGTGTAGACGCCGATGATCAGCAGCACCGGCGCGATGATTTCGCCGATGTACACGCCATACGCCAGGAAGCCGGGCAGGCCATGCGAGGACAGCATGCCGGCGATGCCGCCGACGCCGCCGCCGGTGATCTTGAACAGGCCATGGAGCAGAATCAGAATGCCGAGGGTCAGGCGCAGGATCAGCTTGCCGGTGTCGTCGGATTTGATCATGGTGGATTTCTCTTTATGGTGGTTAAGGGGGATGCGATGCGCCGGTTTGAGCGCACGCCGAGCCTTTGGTTCCCGCTCCCGCGCCGGCCGGCGCGGGGTGGGCCATTATGACAAATCCGGAATGTGACCAGCAAGCGTCTTGCCGCGCGCCGACGGGCCGACGCTGACGAATGCTTACAGTTCCTCGAGGTAGCGCATGCGGAAGCGCCGGCCCTTGATGTTGCTGTTGGACAGGCGCGAGAAGGCCTGCTTGGCGATCTTGCGGTCCAGCGCCACGTAGGCGTTGAACTCGGTGATGTTGATCTTGCCGACCTGCTCGAAGGCCAGGCCGCCGTCGCCGGTCAGGGCGCCCAGCAGGTCGCCGGGGCGCAGCTTGTCCTTCTTGCCGCCCTGGATGCACAGGGTCACCATGGGCGCGCGCAGCGGCCGGTCGGCCTTGGGGCGCAGCGACTTGATGTCGCCCCAGGTCAGGGGCGCGCCCTGGTATTGCTCGATCAGGTTGGCCCAGCGCATTTCGTCGGGCGAGCACAGGCTCAGGGCCAGGCCTTTCTGGTCGCCGCGGCCGCTGCGGCCGATGCGGTGCACGTGGACCTCGGTGTCCTTGGTGACGTCGACGTTGATGACCGCGCCCAGGTTCTGGATGTCCAGGCCGCGCGCGGCCACGTCGGTCGCCACCAGCACGGCGCAGCTCTGGTTGGCGAACTGGATCAGGATTTCGTCGCGCTCGCGCTGTTCCAGGTCGCCGTTCAGCGCCAGGGCGCTGATGCCTTCGGCCTGCAAGCGTTCGACCAGGTCATGGCTGCGGATCTTGGTGTTGCAGAAGGCCAGCGTCGAGACCGGGCGGAAATGCGCCAGCAGCCTGGCCACCGCGTCCAGGCGCTCGGCCGGGTCGATCTCGTAGAAGATCTGTTCGATGCGGCTGGCGTCATGCTGCGCCTCGACCTTGACCTCGGCCGGGTTGCGCAGGAAGCGCGCGCTCAGCTTGCGGATGTTGTCGGGGTAGGTGGCCGAGAACAGCAGGGTCTGGCGCTTGGCGGGGCAATGCGAGGCGATGGCCACGATATCGTCGTAGAAGCCCATGTCGACCATGCGGTCGGCCTCGTCCAGCACCAGCGTGGTCAGGCCGGACAGGTCCAGGCTGCCGCGTTCCAGGTGGTCCTGGATGCGGCCGGGCGTGCCGACCACGATGTGGGTGCCTCGCGCCAGCGATTCGGCTTGCGGGCGGGCCGCGGCGCCGCCGCACAGCGTCAGGATTTTGACGTTGGCGATCTGGCGCGCCAGCCGGCGCAGTTCCTGCGCCACCTGGTCGGCCAGTTCGCGGGTCGGACAGAGCAGCAGCGCCTGCGGCGTCAGGCGGGTGGGATCGAGCTTTTGCAGCACGCCCAGGCCAAAGGCCGCGGTCTTGCCGCTGCCGGTCTTGGCCTGCGCGATGAGGTCGCGGCCTTCCAGGATCAGCGGCAGGCTTTGCGTCTGGATCGGCGTCATCTGCTCGAACCCCAGGCTTTGCAGATTGTCGAGCAGGGCGGGCAAAAGGGGCAGGGAAGTAAAGGGCGTCTGGGTCACGGCAGGGGCTCTCGCAGGAACTGCGATAAATACGGATTCGGCCGACAGTGTAAGGCCTGCGGGTTCCCCGGGGCGCGCGGACTGGCGCGCGCACCGGCCGCCGGGCGCGCGCCAATTCGGGGGCGCGTGGCGCAATCAGGCCGACGGTTCATAGGTGCCCGCCAGCGCTCGCGCCGCTTCCTGCATGCGCGGCAGCCAGGCGCGCGCGCCGTCGATCGACAGCCGCGCCATCGGCGCGTGCAGCGCCACCGCGGCGATGGCGCGGCGCCCGCGCATGATCGGCACCGCCATGCAGACAATGCCCAGCAGGAATTCCTCGCGGTCGAAGCTGGCGCCTTCCTTGCGGATCGCTTGCAGTTCGCGCTCCAGCGCCGCCGTGTCGCATAGCGTGTTGGGCGTGTAGCGCGGCAGCGGCGCCGCCGCCAGCAGCCGCGCGCGCGCCTCGCGCCGCATGTGCGCCAGGAACAGCTTGCCGCTGGCGCTGCAATGCAGCGGCACGCGCGAGCCGGGCTGCAGGTTGACGCGCAGCGGCCAGGCGGTCTCGACCCGGTCCAGGTAGATGACCTCGTCGCCGTCCAGCATGGTGCAGTTGCAGGTTTCGCCGATCTCGTCGACCAGGCTGTCCAGGATGCGGTGGCGCTCGGCCCGCAGCGGCGAATTGAGCAGGGTGTCGCGCGCCAGCAGCGCCAGGCGCGGGCCGGTGATGTAGCGCTTGCCTGCGGGCTCGCGCAGCAGCATGCCGGCGTCCACCAGCCGCGACAGGATGCGCAGCACCGATGGCTTGGGCAGGCCGGTGGCCTCGGTCAGCGCCGCCAGCGATACCGGCGCCTCGGAACCGGCGACCTGTTCCAGCAGGGTCAGCGCGCGCAGCGCCGCGGAGGATTCGTCTTTCATCTTTCAATATTTGAAGATTTGGCGAAAGGCCGCCAGGTTGGTGCGGATTCTGCAGAAAATGGAACGCCGCAGGGTGGGAAATGCGGGAGTTCTGCTGCAGTATCGGTTCACCCCGGCCATTATGCAATCCAAGCCGCGCCGGTCCGCCAGGAGAGAGACCATGAGCAGCAAACAACACATGACCCCCAGCGAAGCGTTCGTCGAGACGCTGGTGGCGCAGGGCGTCAAGGACGTTTTCGGCATCGTCGGTTCGGCCTTCATGGACGCGCTGGACCTGTTCCCCGCCGCCGGCATCCGCTTCGTGCCAACGGTGCACGAGCAGGGCGCCGCCCACATGGCCGACGGCTATTCGCGCGTCACCGGCCGCCACGGCGTCTGCATCGCGCAGAACGGGCCCGGCATCACCAACTTCGTCACCGGCGTGGCCGCGGCCTACTGGGCCCACAGCCCGGTGGTGGCGATCACGCCCGAGACCGGCACTTCCGGCATGGGCCTGGGCGGCTTCCAGGAAACCGAGCAGCTGCCGATCTTCTCGCGCATCACCAAGTACCAGGCGCACGTCAACCGCCCCGACCGCATGGCCGAATTCACCGCCAAGGCCTTCGACAACGCGCTGGCCGAGCGCGGCCCGACCCAGCTGAACATCCCGCGCGATTATTTCTATGGCGAGATCGACGTGGCCATTCCGGAGCCGCGCCGCATCCGCCGCGGCCCGGGATCCGAAGAAGACCTGGAAGCGGCCGCGCGTCTCCTGGCCAGCGCCAGATTCCCGGTGATCGTCGCCGGCGGCGGCGTGCTGTTCTCGGCCGGCCAGGCCGAATGCGTGGCGCTGGCCGAGCTGCTGGGCGCGCCGGTGGTCACCAGCTACCTGCACAACGACGCCTTCCCGGCCAGCCATCCGCTGTGGTGCGGGCCGCTGGGCTACCAGGGCTCCAAGGCCGGCATGAAGCTGCTGTCGCAGGCCGACGTGGTGCTGGCGCTGGGCACGCGCCTGGGACCCTTCGGCACCTTGCCGCAGCACGGGCTGGACTACTGGCCGCAGAACGCGCGCATCATCCAGGTCGACGCAGACCACCGCATGCTGGGCCTGGTGCGGCCGGTGTCGGTGGGCATCTGCGGCGACGCCAAGCCGGCGGCGGCGGCGCTGGCCGCGAAATTGCGCGATCGCGAGGTCGCCTGCGTGGCCACCAAGGCGGCGCGCGGCGAAGAGATCGCGGCGCAGAAAAGCGCCTGGGAAAAGGAACTGGACGGCTGGTCGCACGAGCGCGACGACTGGAGCCTGGACATCATCGAGCACGGCGGCGGCCGCATGCATCCGCGCCGCATGCTGCGCGAGCTGGAGCGCGCCATGCCCAAGCACGTGATGGTGTCCACCGACATCGGCAACATCTGCTCGGTGTCCAACAGCTACCTGCGCTTCGACGAACCGGATTCGATGCTGGCGGCCATGAGCTTCGGCAACTGCGGCTACGCGCTGCCCGCGCTCATCGGCGCCAAGCTTGGGCGCCCGGACCGGCCGGCGGTGGCCTACGTTGGCGATGGCGCCTGGTGCATGAGCTTCCAGGAGCTGCTGACCTGCGTGCGCGAGCGCATTCCGGTCACGGCGGTGGTGTTCCACAACGGCCAGTGGGGCGCGGAAAAGAAGAACCAGGTGGACTTCTACGGCCGCCGTTTCGTCGGCAGCAACCTGCAGAATCCCAACTTCGCGGAACTGGCGCGGGCCATGGGCGCCGAGGGCATCCGGGTCGAGCATGCCGACCAGGTCGGCGCGGCGCTGCAGGCCGCGTGCAAGGCGCAGTCCGAGGGCAAGACCACCGTGCTGGAAATGATGGTGAGCCAGGAGCTGGGCGATCCGTTCCGCCGCGATGCGCTCAAGCAGCCGCTGCGCCTGCTGGACAAGTACAAGCGCTACGTCAACCAGCCGTTCCAGCCGGGCGAGGTGCCGCTGCCGATCGACCCGGTGCGCGGCTGACGCCATGGCCAGCGACCGCTTGTTCGAGCCGCTGCGGGCCGCGGCGCTGTCGGCCGGGCGGGTGCGCACGGCGGTGGCCTATCCGCTGTGCGCGTCCAGCCTGGGCGCCGCGGTGCAGGCGCGCGAGGCCGGCTACATCGAGCCGCTGCTGGTCGGGCCGGCGGCCCGGCTGGCGGCCTTGATGGCCGAGCTGGGCCTGCGCGCCGGCTCGCTGGAGATCGTCGACACGCCCGATGACGAGGCGCTGGCCGCGCGCGCCGCCGCCGGCCTGGCGCGCGACGGCGCCGTCGGCATGCTAATGAAGGGCAGCCTGCACACCGACCATTTCATGTCGGCGGTGGTGGCGCGCGAATCGGGCCTGCGCACCGGCCGTCGCATCAGCCATGCCTTCGTGATGGCGGCGGCCGCGTATCCCAAGCTGTTCATCCTGACCGACGCCGCCGTCAACATCGCCCCGACCCTGCAGGAGAAGGCCGACATCGCGCAGAACGCCATCGACCTGGCGCGCGCGCTGGGCGTGGCGCGGCCCAAGGTGGCGGTGCTGTGCGCCACCGAATCGGTCAACCCGGCCATGCCCGCGACGCTGGATGCGGCGGCCCTGTCGAAGATGGCCGACCGCCAGCAGATCCGCGGCGGCCAGATCGACGGTCCGCTGGCGTTCGACAACGCCATCTCGCGCCAGGCGGCCGAGCAGAAGGGCATCGTCTCGCCAGTGGCGGGCGACGCGGACATCCTGCTGGTGCCCGACATCGAGGCCGGCAACATGCTCTACAAGGAGCTGACCTGGCTGGCCGGCGCGGCCACCGCCGGGCTGGTGCTGGGCACGCGCGTGCCGGTGCTGCTGACCAGCCGCTCGGATGCGGTACAGGCGCGGGTCGACAGCTGCGCGGTGGCGGCGCTGTATGCGCGGGCCCTGGCGGCCGGCGCGCGTTGAAGCGGGGCGCGCCGGCCTGGCACCATCAAGTCCGGCGGTTTGGTACTAAGCGGGGGCCCCGGGGTTGACTAGGCTAGCGCCATAGCCATCGTGTGAATGGCTCATGCCAACAATGCCAAGGGGTGGATGATGCGCAGCGCGACACGCGGCTTTGCCGCAATACTGACAGCATGGGCAATGGCGGTCGGTGCGCCGGCTGCGCGGGCCGCCGATGCGCCCAAGCCGGGCGGCACGCTGGTGATCGGCTCGACCCAGGTGCCGCGGCACCTGAATGGCGCGGTGCAATCGGGCATTGCCACGGCGCTGCCCAGCGCCCAGCTGTTCGCCAGCCCGCTGCGCTACGACGCCAACTGGAAGCCGCAACCCTACCTGGCGCAGTCGTGGGAACTGGCGCCGGACGCCAAATCGCTGACCCTGCATCTGCGCCACGACGCGCTGTTTCACGACGGCCAGCCGGTCACGTCCGAGGACGTGGCGTTCTCGGTGATGGCGGTCAAGCAGAATCATCCGTTCCAAAGCATGCTGGCGCCCGTCGAACGCGTCGACACGCCCGATCCCTACACCGCCGTGTTGCGCATGAGCAAGCCGCATCCGGCGATCCTGCTGGCGCTGTCGCCGGCGCTGATGCCGGTGCTGCCCAAGCACATCTACGGCGACGGCCAGGACCTGAAGAACCATCCGCGCAATTCCGCCAACGTGGTCGGCTCGGGCCCGTTCACGCTCAAGGACTTCAAGCCGGGCCAGGAGATCGTGCTGGAGCGCTTCGACAAGTTCTTCGAAAAAGGCAAGCCCTACCTGGACCGGGTGGTGGTGAAGATCAATCCCGACGCCACCAACCTGCTGATCGGGCTGGAGCGCGGCGACATCGGCGTGCTGCCGTACATGACCGAGCCGACCATCCTGCGCCGCGCCAAGGACAATCCGCAGATCGTCATGACCGATCGTGGCTACGAGGGCATCGGCGCGCTTGGCTGGCTGGCGTTCAATACCGCGCGCAAGCCGCTGGACGACGTGCGCGTGCGGCAGGCCATCGCCTACGCCACCGACAAGGGGTTCATCACCAAGGCGCTGAACGCCGGCTTCGCCAAGCCGGCGGACGGGCCGATCGTGGCCTCCAGTCCCTACGCGACCCCGGACCTGAAAAAGTATCCGCTGGACCTGAAGAAGGCCGAGCAGTTGCTGGATGAAGCCGGCTTCAAGAAGGACGGCAAGGGCGAGCGCATGGCGCTGACGGTCGACTACATGCCGGGCAGCGACGTGCAGGGCAAGAACGTCGCCGAATACCTGCGCAGCCAGTTGAAGAAGATCGGCATCGCGGTGCAGGTGCGCGCCTCGCCCGACTTCCCGACCTGGGCCAAGCGCATCGCCAGCCATGACTTCGACATGACCACCGACATCGTCTTCAACTGGGGCGATCCGGTGATCGGCGTGCACCGCACCTATCTGTCGAGCAATATCCGCGACATCATCTGGACCAACACGCAGTCCTACAGGAATCCCAAGGTCGACGAACTGCTGGCGCAGGCCGGCACCGAAACCGACGAGGCCCGGCGCCGCGCGCTGTATGCGCAGTTCCAGCAGATCGTGACCGAGGACCTGCCGATCGATTTCCTGACCATCATTCCGTACCACACGCTGTCCTCCAGGAAGGTGCATGGCCTGCCCGATGGCATCTGGGGCCTGCTGTCGCCGCTGGACGACACCTGGCTGCAATAGGAGAGCGGCCATGTTGCGCTATCTCGCGCGTCGCATCGGCTATGCCGTGGTGCTGCTGCTGGCGGTGGTGACGCTGAACTTCCTGTTGATCCACATCTCGCCGGGCGATCCGGTCGAGACCATCGCCGGCTCCATGGGCGGCATCAGCGAGGAACTGCGGGCCCAGCTGCGCACCCAGTACGGGCTGGACCGGCCGTTCCTGGTTCAACTGGGGCTGTATCTGTCGCAGGTGGCGCGCGGCGACCTGGGCTATTCCTACTTCTTCAACCTGCCGGTGGCGCAACTGATCTGGGAGCGGGTGCCGGCCACGCTGCTGCTGGTGCTGACGTCGGTGTCCAGCGCCTTCCTGGCGGGCACCGCGCTGGGGGCGCTGGCGGCGCGCAAGCCCAACGGGCCGCTGTCGCAGGGCATCACGCTGCTGTCGATCGTGGGCTATTCCGCGCCGGTGTTCTGGACCGGCATCATCCTGATCATCCTGTTCGCGTCGCTGCTGCCTTGGTTCCCGGTGTCGGACATGCGCTCGGCGGGCGGGCCCGAGGGCGGCTGGGCCGGCACGCTGGACGTGCTGCACCACCTGGTGCTGCCGGCCTTCACGCTGGCGTTCGTGTACCTGGCGCAGTACAGCCGGCTGGCGCGCGCCAGCGTCATGGACGCGTTGGCGGCCGACTATATCCGCACCGCCCGCGCCAAGGGCCTGCCCGAGCGCACCGTGCTGTACCGGCACGCGCTGCGCAACGGCGTGCTGCCGGTGGTGACCATGCTCGGCCTGCAATTCGGCAACGTGCTGGCCGGCGCCATCCTGGTGGAAACGGTCTTCAACTGGCCGGGGCTGGGCAGGCTGGCGTTCGATTCCGTGCTGCGGCGCGACTATCCGACCCTGCTCGGCATCCTGCTGTTCGCGTCCCTGCTGGTGGTGGTGATGAACCAGCTTACCGACCTGGCCTACCGGCTGATCGATCCCAGGATAAAGACCTCATGAGCCACGTTCCTCCCGCCTTGTCCGGCGCGCCCGCGCCGGCGGCCGCCCGTGCGGCGCGGCCATCGTACGAAGCGCTGCGCGCGTTCGCCCGCAATCCGGGCGCGCTGATCGGCTTGCTGTTGCTGGCCGCCATCCTGGCGGTGGTGCTGATCGGCCCTCTGGTGATGCCGGCCGATCCCTTCGAGATCGCCAGCGCGCCGATGGAGCCGCCCGGCGGCGAGCTGCTGCTGGGCTCGGACTATATGGGCCGGGACGTGCTGACCGGCATCATCCATGGCGGCCGCGCCACCTTGCTGGTCGGCGTGGTGGCGGCGGTGCTGTCGATGGCCATCGGCATCACCGTGGGCGCGCTGGCCGGCTACTACGGCGGCTGGGTCGATGAAACGCTGATGCGCATCACCGAGTTCTTCCAGGTGCTGCCGGCGCTGTTGTTCGCCATGGTGCTGGTGACGCTGTTCTCGCCGTCGCTCGGCACCATCGCCGTGGCCATCGGCGTGGTCAGCTGGACCGCCACCGCGCGCCTGGCGCGCGGGGAATTCCTGAGCCTGAAGCGGCGCGAATACGTGCTGGCCGAAAGAGTGATCGGGTCCAGCAACGCGCGCATCATCTGGCGCGTGATCCTGCCCAACGCGCTGGCGCCGCTGATCGTCTCGGCCACGCTGGCCATCGGCACCGCCATCCTGTTCGAGGCGGGCCTGTCGTTCCTGGGGCTGGGCGATCCCAACGTGATGAGCTGGGGCCTGATGATCGGCAGCAACCGGCCCTACATCCTGACCGCCTGGTGGGCGGTGACGTTGCCGGGCGCGGCCATCTTCCTGACGGTGCTGGCGGTCAGCCTGATCGGCGACGGCCTGAACGATGCCCTCAACCCCAAGCTGGCCAGCAAACGGAGAAGCTGATGAGCGCCTTGCTTGAAGTCCGCGATCTCGGCGTGTCCGCCGCCCACGGCGGCCCGGCGGTGGTGCGCGGCGTGTCCTGCACCGTCAACCGCAACGAAATCCTGTGCGTGGTGGGGGAATCGGGATCGGGCAAGTCGGTCACCGCGCAGGCCATCATGGGGCTGCTGCCGCCGGATCAGTTGCGCGTGACCCAGGGCCGTATCCTGTACGACGGGCGTGACCTGGTGGGCCTGTCGGCGGCCGAATGGCAGGGGCTGCGCGGCCGCAAGTTCGGCATGGTGTTCCAGGAGCCCATGACGGCGCTCAATCCCGTCATGCGCGTGGGCCGGCAGGTGGAGGAGGTGCTGGCCTGGCACACGGACATGGACGCCGACGCGCGCAGGCAGCGGGTGCTGGAGCTGTTCGGCCAGGTGTTGCTGCCCGATCCCCGCGCCATGTACGCGGCCTTTCCGTTCCAGTTGTCCGGCGGCCAGCGCCAGCGCGTGGTGATCGCGATGGCGCTGGCGCTGGAGCCGGACGTGTTGATCGCCGATGAGCCCACCACCGCGCTGGACGTCACCACGCAGGCGCAGATCCTGGCGCTTATCAAGGACATCCAGCGGCGCATGGGGATCGGCGTCATTTTCATTACCCACGATTTTGGCGTGGTGGCCGACATTGCCGACCGCATCGTGGTGATGCGCCACGGGGCGGTGGTGGAGGCGGGCGCGGCCGCCGAGATCCTGAATCGGCCGCAACATCCCTACACCCGTCAATTGATCGCGGCGGTGCCGCACAAGCCCGAGGGCAAGGAGGAGGCCGCCGCCACGCCGCCGCTGATGACGGTGGCCAAGCTGTGCAAGACCTACGTCACCGGCGGCCGCCGGGTCGAGGCGTTGCGGGATATTTCGCTGGAGATCCGCCAGGGCGAGACCCTGGGACTGGTGGGCGAATCGGGCTCGGGCAAGTCCACGCTGGGCAGCGCGCTGATCGGCCTGGTGGCGCCAGACAGCGGCAGTGTGCGCCTGGACGGCCGCGAACTGGTCGGCATGACGCCAAGGGATTTCCGGCCCTACCGGCGTCAGATCCAGATGGTGTTCCAGGACCCTTACGCTTCGCTCAACCCGCGCCAGCGCGTGATCGATTCGGTCGCGCAGGGGCCCATCGGGTTCGGCGAAAGCCGCCAGACCGCGCTGCGCGAGGCGCGCGAACTGCTGGCCCTGGTGGGGCTGGGCGGCGACGCGGGCGAGCGCTATCCGCACCAGTTCTCGGGCGGCCAGCGCCAGCGGGTCGGCATCGCCCGCGCGCTGGCGCTCAAGCCGCGGCTGCTGGTGGCCGACGAGGCGGTCTCGGCGCTGGATGTGTCGATCCAGGCGCAGGTGCTGGATCTGCTCAAGACCATCAGCGGCCAGTTCGATCTGTCGGTGCTGTTCATCACGCATGACCTGCGCGTCGCGGCGCAGATCTGCGACCGCATCGCCGTGATGCGGCACGGGCAACTGGTGGAGCTGGACCGCGCCGCCACGATTTTCTATCACCCGCGACACGAATACACGCGCCGCCTGATCGATTCGGTGCCGGGCAAGGCCTGGAACAAGCCCGACCTTCAGGCGCTGTCGGACATCACGAACAGGAGCAAGCAGCATGCATGACGCCCCGCATCCGGGACCGGCCCAAGCCGCCCGCACCACCATTTTTGCCGCCCGCGCCATCCTGACGATGAACCCGGCCCAGCCGCGCGCCACGCACGTGGCGGTGCGTGATGGCCGCATCCTGGGCGTGGGCAGCCGCGAAGACCTGGCCGGCTGGGGACCGGCCGAGCTGGACGAGCGCTACGCCGACCACGTCCTAATGCCGGGGCTGGTGGAGGGGCACTGCCATCTGCCGGAAGGGGGCATGTGGCAGTTCGCCTACGTCGGCTACTACGACCGCCGTGGGCCCGACGGCCGCGTGTGGCCAGGCCTGAAAAGCTTCGCGGCGGTGGCCGCGCGCCTGCGGGAATTCGCCGCCGGCCTCGCGCCGGAACAGACACTGATCGGCTGGGGCTTCGATCCCATTTTCTTCGGTGGCCAGCGCATGAGCGTGCGCGACCTGGACGCGGTGTCGGCCGAGCGGCCGGTGGTGGTGATGCATGCCAGCATGCATCTCATGAATGTGAACACGCCGATGCTGGCCCGCGCCGGCATCGACCGCGATACGGATATCGAAGGCATCAGCCGCTTCGCCGACGGCCAGCCCAGCGGCGAGCTGTGCGAATTCGCCGCCATGTTCCCGGTGATGCGGCTGATCGGCAATCCGTTCCGCACCGTGGGCCTGTCGGAAAACGGCCTGCGCATGTTCGGCAAGGTGGCGCAGTGGGCCGGCGTCACCACCGCCACGGATCTCGTCAACGAACTGGGCGATGAGGGCCTGGCGACGCTGGCGCGGGTCACGGCCGAGCCCGACTACCCGGTGCGCATCGTGCCGGCGGCGTCGGCGCTGACCTACGCCGGCGACCCGGCCGCCTGCCTGGCGAAGCTGCGCGAGGCGGGCCGGCTCAATCATGGCAAGCTGCGCCTGGGCATGGTCAAGCTGGTGGTGGACGGCTCCATCCAGGGTTTCACCGCCAGGGTGCGCTGGCCGGGCTATTACAACGGCGCGCCCAACGGCATCTGGGTCATCGCGCCGGGCGAGCTGGACGGGCTGGTGCAGGCCTATCACGAGGCCGGCGCGCAGCTGCACATCCACACCAATGGCGACGAGGCCACCGAGCTGGCGATCGACGCCATCGACCGCGCCTTGCGCCGCAGCCCGCGGCGCGATCACCGCCACACGCTGCAGCATTGCCAGATGGCCGATGCCGCCCAGTTCCGCCGCATGGCCAGCCTGGGCATGTGCGTGAACCTGTTCGCCAACCATATCTTCTATTGGGGCGACGCCCACCATGCCCTGACCATGGGGCCGGACCGCGCCAATCGCATGGACGCCTGCGCCTCGGCCGCGCGGGCAGGGGTGCCGTTCGCGATTCATTCGGACGCGCCGATCACGCCGTTGGGGCCGCTGTTCACTGCCTGGTGCGCCGTCAACCGCCAGACCGCCTCGGGGCGGGTACTGGGCGAGTCCGAGCGCATCAGCGTCGAGGCGGCGTTGCATGCCATCACCCTGGGCGCGGCCTACACGCTGCACATGGACCACCTGGTCGGCTCGATCGAGGTCGGCAAGCACGCCGATTTCTGCGTGCTGCGCGACGATCCGCAGGAGGTGCCGCCGCAACGGCTCAAGGACATCGAGGTGCTGGGCACGGTCATCGGCGGCCGGCCGCTGGCGCTCCAGGCAGCCTGACATGGCGCGCATCCCGCTGACGGTGGTGGGCGGTTTCCTGGGCGCCGGCAAGACCACCTTGCTGAACCACGTGCTGGCGGCCGGCCGCCGCCGCGCCGCGGTGCTGGTCAACGATTTCGGGCCGGTGGATATCGACGCCGGCCTGCTGGCGCAGCGCGCGGACAAGGTGATCCGGCTGGCCAATGGCTGCGTCTGCTGCTCGATGGCCGGCGGCCTGGACGACGCGCTGGCGCGGGTGCTGGCATTGGATCCCGCGCCCGAATGGATCGTGATCGAGGCCAGCGGCGTGTCCGACCCCGGGCGCATCGCGCAGGTGGGCCTGTCGGATCCGCTTCTGCAACTGGAGGCGGTGGTGGTGCTGGTGGATGCCAGCGGCATCCGCGACACGCTGGCCGATCCCCTGCTGGCCGATACCGCGCAACGCCAGCTGCGCGCGGCCGACCTGCTGGTGCTGAACAAGACCGACCTGCTGCCGGCGGCCGGCCTGCCGGCGCTGCGCGACTGGCTGCGGCTGCAGTCGGGAGGGGCGCCGATCGTGGCGACGCGGGAGGCGCGGGTGGAACTGGCGATGCTGGCCGGCGGCCTGCCCGAGAGCCATGCCTCCTGCGGCCCACATTGCGGCCACGCGGCGCACGGGCCGGCGGCCGGCTTGCCGATGGCTGCCGCCGGCGCGGCGCGGGCGCCGCGGGGCGACGATCCCCGGCATCCCTTCCAAAGCTGGCTGTGGCCGGCGCCGGCCCTGTTGCACGCCGACCGCCTGGCCGACGCCCTGCGGCAATTGCCGCGCCATTGGTTGCGGGCCAAGGGCTGGGTGCGCACGGAACGCCACGGATGGGTGCTGGTGCAACTGGCCGGGCGGCGGGTGCGTTTCGATACGCGCGCGGCGCGTCCGGCCGAGGTGCGGTCGCCGGGGCTGGTCTTCATCGGCATGCGCGGCCTGACGCGGGGCGAAGAGGTCGCGGCGCGGCTGGCGCCGGCGGCGGCTTGAGTCGCTGCGCCATCGTCCGCGCGGGCGGCCGGCTGGTGCAAGCGATTTGCCGCGTCTGGTTCTAGACCCTGCCCGACCCCCCGCGTACCTTGGGTCCAGAGCCTGGGCGCATGTCGCGTCCGGCGATCGAGGAGGGTAGGCAATGCAAAAGACCGTCACCGTGGACATGCTGGCCGAGTTCGCGGCCGCGTGGAACCGCCACGATATCGACGCCCTGATGTCCTTCATGAGCGAGGACTGCGTCTTCGAAACGGTGGGCGGGCCCGAGCGCTGGGGCGTCCGGCACAGCGGCCGCGAGGCGGTGCGCGCGGCCTTCGCGGCGGCCTGGAAGAACTTTCCCGATGCGCAATGGAACAACGGCCGACACTGGGTGGCGGGCGAGCGCGGCGTGTCGGAAAGCACCTTCACCGGCACGGCCGCGGACGGCTCGCGGGTCGAAGCCGACATGGTCGATGTGTTCACCTTCCAGGACGGCAAGATCCGCGTCAAGAACGCTTTCCGCAAGCAACGCCCGGCGCTGCCGGCCCGCGCCTGAGCCGACGCCGCCACCGGACCCCGCCCCATGGATGCCGCTATGTCCTCCGATCTGCCGAATACCGTCGGTGCCGTCGTCGATCCCGCCGCCGCGGCCGCCAGTCCGGCCGCCAGCGCCTACAACCCGCTCTACGATCCGCTGGTGTCGCCGCCGGGGCGCGGGCAGGAGTACGCGCCGACCTATTGGGTCGGCACGGCCGGACCGCCGCCGGCCGACGACGGCCCGATCCAGGGCGACATCGAGGCGGACGTGGTCATCGTCGGCTCGGGCTTCACCGGCCTGTCGGCGGCGCTGGCGCTGGCGCGCGACTACGGCGTGAGGGCGGTGGTGCTGGAGGCCAACCGCGCCGTGTGGGGCTGCACCAGCCGTAACGGCGGGCAAGGGCAGAACGCCTCGGGGCGGCTGTACCGCTCGCAATGGATCGAACGCTGGGGGCTGGATGTCGCGCGGCGCCTGGATGCCGAGATCCACGAGGGCTTCGATTACTGGAAGAGCCTGGTGGCGCAGATCGATTGCGACGCGCAGCCCGGCGGCCACCTGTACACCGCGCACCGCGAGAAGAAGATGGACTTCCTGCGCAACGAGGCGCGCGTCATGCGCGAGCAGTTCGGCTACGACACGCGCATGCTGACCAAGGCGGAACTGCGCGAGCGCTATGTCGACGACCACGAGGCGGTGGGGGCCTTGCACGAGCCGGACGGCATCGGCGTGCATCCGTTGAAACTGGCCTATGGCTACATGCGCCAGGCCCGCGCGCTGGGCGCGCGCGTCCATCCCGGCAGCCCGGTGTTGGGATGGAGCGAGGAGGGCGGCGGCTACCGGCTGCATACGCCGGGCGGCACGGTGCGCGCCAGGCGGGTGGCCTTCGCCACCGGCGGCTACACGGCGCAAGGGGTGAACGGCCTGCTCGACAACCGCATCATGCCGATCCTGTCCAATTCCATGGTGACCCGGGTGCTGACGCCGGACGAACGCGCCCGCGCCGGCCTCAAGAGCACGGTATTCATCACCGACACGCGCACGCTGCGCTTCTATTACCGGCTGCTGCCGGACGGCCGCATGCAGATCGGCAGCCGCAGCGCCCTGCGCGGCGCCGACGCGCAGCATCCGCGCCATCTGGCGCTGCTGCGCGAAGGGCTGGCGCGCAAGTTCCCGGCGTTGCGCGGCGTCGAGGTGGACTACTCCTGGTGGGGCTGGGTCGACGTCAGCCACGACATGATGCCGCGCATCACGCAGCCGGACCCGGCGCGGCAGGTGTACTACGCCTTCGGCTATGGCGGCAACGGCGTGTCGTTCTCGGCCCATGCCGGCCGCCGTCTGGCGCAGCGCATGATGGGCCAGGACGGCCTGTCGTGGAACCTGCCGATCTATGACTCGCCGCTGCCCGGCCACCTGTTCGCGCCGTTCCGCCGGCTGGGGCAGGCGCTGCTGTATCGCTGGTACTACCTGCGCGACGAAGTGCTGTAGCGGCGAGGGCGTGGCGCGGAATGCGCCCGGACCATCGGCGAAGCGGGGCCGGGCGCGGTGGGCCGCGTTCAGAAAGGGGCGCGCTCAGAACTGATAGCGCACCCCGATCTGGCCGTTGTAGTCGTGCTTGAGCTTGCCGGCGAAACTGCTTTCCACCTGGCTGTAGAGGCGCCAGTTGGCGGACAGCCTGGCGTTCAGCGACAGGTTCACCAGATAGCGGCTGTCGTCCGCCATCGGGTTGCGCAGCACATCGTCCGGACTGCCGTTGTTCACGATGTCGATGCTGCCGCCGCGCCGCAGGTTCTGCAGCCGGAACAATCCGGCGGACACGGCCAGCGCATGCTGCGCATCGGACTGCAGGTTCAGGCCGACGGCCGCGCCGATCTTGGCGTAGACCGGCCGGCTGGCATTGACGCGCACATCGACACTGTCTTTGCCGCCATGCAGGGTGTAGCCGCTGGTGGCGCCCGCGACGACTTCAGCCGATGGCTCGATGAAGGCGCCGCCGTTGAGCAGGTTCAACCGCCATCCCGCCTGCACGCTGGCCAGCAGCGACGTTGACCGCGCGCCCTGCGCGGCAATGTTCAGTTGGCTCGGGAACTGGTAGGTTTGGTTGGTTTTCAGGTACTTGGCGATGACGTCGACGAAGGGGCCGTCTTCGTGGATCAGGGCGTAGTAGAGGCCGATGCCGCCCGTGGTGTGCCGCTCCGACAACGCGCCGTCGCCCTGGCCGGAACCCTGCGTGTAGCTGCCCATGATGCCGTACAGCTGCCTGCCCTGCTTGCGGTCGAGGCCGAATTGCAGCGTAGTGTGCTTCAGGCCGATCTGCTGGTAGTCGGCGCGCCCGTGGCTGGTCTTGATCCAGAGTCCGGCGTCTTCATTGAGCTGGCGCACGTCGCCCAGGCGCTTGTCGAGCTGGTTGGTTTCGAGCACGAAGGAGACGCGCGGCAGGCTGGCCAGCGTGCCGGTGCGCGCGATCTGCCGGCGCACCTCGGTGATCTGCCGGATGGTGCCTTCGTCCGCCGCCACGCCCGCCTGTCCCAGGCGCTTGACGATTTCCTCGCGCGACCCCAGGGCGTCCAGCTCGGACAGCTTCAACGACACGGCCGTGAACAGGGACAGGCCCGGCCTGGTCTGCGCGCCGCCGCCGGCATCCGGGGTGACGACAAGGACGGGATCGTCGGCGGGCGGTGGCGCGGGTTCGGTTGCGGCGGGATTGCCGGGGGCTTCAGGTGAGCCGGAGGAATCGCCCGTTTGCGGCGTGTCGGTGGCGCCGGGGTTGGTGGCGGGGCCGGGATCGCCATCGGGCGCGGGCGCGTCGCCGGGACTGGCGCCGCCGCCCTGCGGCGTCTCGATCTCCGGCGTTTCGGCGGGCTTTTCCACCGGTGGTTCCGCAGGTTTTTCGACTGGCGGGTCAGCAGGCTTTTCGACCGGCGGGTCGGCGGGCTTTTCGACCGGCGTGTCGGCAGGTTTTTCGACCGGCGGTTCAGCAGGTTTTTCGACCGGCGTGTCGGCAGGTTTTTCGACTGGCGGGTCAGCAGGCTTTTCAGCCGGCGTGTCGGCAGGTTTTTCGACCGGCGGTTCCGCAGGCTTTTCGACCGGCGGGTCAGCGGGCCTTTCAACCGCCCTGTACGCCAACTGCCATTTTTTCTCCGTGTCGGTGCTGACGATTTCAAGGTTGGGTACGTAGACGGTCAGGCCCTGCGTGACCGAGCCCGTCTTGAAATAGCTGTCGGACGTGCTCACCGGCGCGGAGGCCAGCAGCAGCCTGCCGCTGGCGTTGTCCGGCACCTCGCCACGAACCAGGAGCGTGAGGTCCAGGCTGTTGTCATCGCCCAGCGCCTCGGTGGCGACGCGGATGCTGTCGCTTGCGCCGTCCTGGGGCCGCGCGGTCAGGGCGAAATGCACGCCGCTGGCGTTCAGGGTGCCGGTTTGCAGGGTGCGCGGCGTCCAGTCGGCCGCCTGGGGCTGGGACAGCTCCACGCGGCCGCCCGTCGGCAAGTGCAGCGCGTCGAACTGGCGATCCTGGCTCAAGCGCCAGGGTGCGTCGTCGCGCATGCTGACGAACCACCATTGCCGCTGGCCGGCGTCATGGCTGACCGCCAGGCCGCCGAGCCACGGGTTGCCGCCCGAAGATGTGTCGGCCGCGCCATCGGTGTAGGCCTGCTCCAGTTGAAACAGGTCAGCCGGCGCGGAGGCCGGGGCGCTCAGCAACAGGTCTTCGCGCGCGACGGGCGCGGCGCTGGCGGGGCGGTCGCCGAATTCGGTGATTCGCAAGCGGTTGCCGCTGCCGCTCAGCCCGGTGGTGATCGTCAGCCGGTCATGATCGCCGCCGTTCGGATCGACCCGCAAGGCAAACGTGCTGTCCGTCGCGGCGACGGTGTCGGCCGTCAGGGTGTAGGCGGGCAGGATTGCCGCCGCCGGCGACAAATTGCCGGGCATGTCGGGGCCGGACTGCGCCCGCGCCATGAATCCATTCCGTGTCTGGGTCATGTCGTCAAAGCTCAACAGCGCCTGGCTCGCCTGGAGTTGTTTGAGCGTGGAATCGCCCGTGACGATCCAGTGGGCCGTTTCCTGGATCCGCATGCTGGCCTGCGCCGCGTTCACGCTTCCCGCGTAGACCGTTTCCGGCGCGTCGGTTGGGGCCGACGCGCCCAGCGTGATGCGGCTGGCGGCCGGGCTGGACAGGTCGCTGAACGAATGGCTGCCCGGCGCCAGGTACAGGGTCGCATTGTCGCCCTGCAATGCGATGGCCTGGGTGAAGTAATGGGCCGGACCCTCGGGCGCGCCGGCCAACGTCAGCGCCGCGCCGTCCGCCAGCGTGACGGCGCCGTCGTCGTACCAGCCGCCCGAGGCCTTGAGATGCGCGCCGCGTTCCAGCGTCAAGGGACTGCCGGCGAACCGGCTGTGACCTGTCAGCGCCGCCTGATCGGAAAGCACGCTGACGGCGCTGTCGCTGGCGTCGATGGCGCCGGCGAACAATTCGCGGATTTCCAGCGTGGAACTGTCCTGCAAGGTGACCTTTCCGTGGTAGCTGCTCTTGTCGGCTTCCGTGGCGGCGATGGAGGTGCCCCGTTCCGGTTCCTGCGCCAATGGGCCGCCGTCGTTCTTGTTGATATACAGCGACGGGCTGCCCAGGATGACCCGCGCGCGGCGCGCATCGATGTCGCCCTGCAGCGTAGCGTTGCGCGCCAGGCGGAAAGTGCTGTCCGTCAGCGCCAGCTTGCCGAGGGTGAAATGGCGCGTTTCCCAATCCGGCTGGTCGAACGATACGGATTGAGTCAGGACCGAGTCATCGCCGAGATCCCGCAGCATCTGGGCGACATCCGGCGTATTGATGGCATGGATGACGGGATGCCCCTGGAAAACCACTTCGCCCTGGCGCGCGCTGACGGCGTTGTCGCCAATGGCAATGTCGCCGTCGGCGATGAAGGCCGTGTTCGCCTGGTTGACGATGTCGACGTCGAGATTGTCTGTCAGGCTTCCCGCGAAAATGAACTCGGTGCGGGTGGGAAAATACTCCCGCTTGCGCGCGTTGGCCAATTCCAGCGCGAGATTCTGGCGTTGTCCAGCGTATTCCCAGTAGTCGTCGCTGGTTTGGGTGTCCGCCGAAGGAACGGTCGCGAAGCTGTTCTGCTTCAAGACGAAATAGTTTACGCCGCGCCTGTACAGGTCGCCGCGTACCCCGGTACCGGGGCGCGACGGCATGATGATGTAGTCGGTGACCGCGGCGGGGCCGACCGGGCTCAGGTTGACCGTCACGCCGGCCTTTCGCGCGGCGCGGTTGGCGATCGTGGCGCCATGGTCCAGGGCGTTGTCGGCGAGCTGATTGAACGTGATGTCGTTGCCGTTGATGTCCAGCACGCCGCCGCGCGCGCCCCACTGGATGCGGTCGGGATTGACCTGCCTGGCGTCGCCCAGCACGACTTCGGCGCGGCCGCTGGCAATGGTGATGCCGGCGAATGCCTGAACCTTGTCGTCAGCGCCTGGCTGTTGCGAGAGGATGACCTTGCCCTCACCCACGCGCAGGCCGCCCGGGTTGACGCCGGTGCCGCCGATGGCCAGGGTGCCGGCGCCGATCTTGTGGAGGTTGTCGCCGGCCACGCCATTGACGTTCCACGCGACCGTGACGTCCTGCTTCACGTCGATGCCCGCGCCCATCCAGGTCTGGTTCGTGTCGGGGGAAACGGTGTAGTCATTGTGGAAAGTCAGTGCGCCGGCGCCCTGGTTGACCGAGTCTTTCAGGCGGATCTGGCCGGCGCCCGCGCCGCTCGCGGTGCGAAAGGCGAGGTTCTTTCCCGCATCCAGGCCAGGGAAGTCGAGCGCGCTGTTGGCCAGCGCAAACGTCGGCGACTTCTTGTAGCCGTGCATGGCGTAGGCGGGGCCGGCTGTCTGTTGCAGGGCGCCCGTGCCCTGCGTACTGTCGAAGGTCCAGGCCAGCGCCCCGTTGCCGGCCGTGTGGATGACGTCCGGGTCGTTGTCCTTCTTGAGAATGCCGTCGATGAAGTCGTCGGGCAGGTGCGACCAATAGACGTAGCTGCCCTGTTCGGACATTTTCAGGTCCGCCGCCGTGCCGGCGACCACCCATTGTGCCTTCGCGGCGTCCCACGCAAACAGGGGGGAGCCGCTATCGCCTTGCTCCACGTATGACGGCAGCAGGCCCTTGTCTCCCTGGGCGATGACGAAAGTCTCGTTCGACCAGGTCGGCGTCACCATGCCGCCCGTCGCCCATCGATAGGCATAGCCGAGATAGTGCTCGCCGTCCTTGAGAGGCATGTCGACAGGGTTGGGATCGACATCGGCCATGTTGACGCCCAGGTCTGGATTCGGGCCGACGAACTGGATACCCATGCCGACGCGGTAGAACAACGGAAACTGCTGGCGCTGCGCCTCTGTCCAGCGATCCCTGTCGTTGCCGTTCAGCGCCGACACCGGCGCCCGCGCCACCACGGACCTGGCGATGGGCGCGACGTCGGTCACCAGTTTGCTCATGCGGGTAAGGTCGAAATCCCATTCCTGGGTGTAATCGCGGATCGCATGATAGTTGGGATGCAGGTCTCTCCTGATCTGCGAGTACACCGTGCCGCCGAAGCGGGCCTCGTCGTGATCGACGTTGTGCGCCACGCCCACGGCGTACTGGGGCGCGATCAGGGTTTCAATGGCGCGGTCGTTGCTGACGCTGGAAAAATCGATGAACGGGATGGCGGCGCTTGTATTGCCGCGCAGCGTGCCATCCTTGTTGAGGATGGGAATGCCCAGGGCGCCGGGCTGGAACGCCCCCTTGTTCTCGGCGAAATCGCGGTAGGTCTGGTAGGGAATGTCGATGCTGACGTAGCTGGCGCAGGCCGCGCCTGGCAAGAGGGCGGCGGCCAGCAGGGGCAGGCAGGCCGCGAGCGCGGCGCGCCGGCCTTGCCCGCGAGCGCGCCGGGTGGCGCCGGGGGGCGAACCCCGCTTGCGCGCGCCGCAGACTTCGGAGACCGGGACCAGCTGGTTTTGATGGTTGTACTTGAGCGAGTAGATCTTGTTCATGGACAAAGGGGCAAACGCCCATGGGAGCGCGGGGGCGGGCATCGGGGGGCGGCATCGCCTCGAAGCTGGCGGCCGGTGTCCGCCGCGCCGCGCATTTCGGGATTTCAGCCCGGCGACGGTGAAGGGATTTCCTGGACGGCGTATTCCCGTCCTCCCTGCTGGGATGGATTGAACTTGAGTTTGGCGAGCCTGGCGTCGCAGTCGTCGATAAATCAGACGGCTTCAATCTCAAGGCGTCGCGTCGGCGGATTCGACCGGATTCCTGGTAATGTTCTGCAACCCTGGAATCTCCCCTTTTGCAGAGATGCGTCGTCCGCCGCTTGCCATGCCGTCGCCCCGCGCCCATCCGCCTAGCCGCGGGCCGCAGGCGGCCGCCGCCCTGTTGGGCGACAGATTGCCCGCGCGGCTGCTTGTGCCTTATCTATTGGCGGCGCTGGCGCTGGCGATTGCCTATGGCGCCAGCTTCCTGCTGGTCGATGCCTTGCGCGCGGCCGGCTTTGACGCGGCCGATGCCGGCAACGTCATCAGCATCGGCACGGTGGCGACGCTGATCGGAGCCGGTGGGGCCGGCAGGCTTGCGCAACGCGCCGGTATCCTGCCCGTGATCGCGGCGGCCGCCGTGGCCATGGCGCTGGCGATGGCCTGCTTTGCCGTGGTTGGCACGGCCGGCATCGGGATGGCGTATGCCGGCGGTGTGCTGCTGGGGCTGGGCTGGGCGCTGTGCTACATGCTGGCGCCGATCCAACTGATCCATTGCCTGAAGCCGGCGGCGCGGCTGGAGGCCCTGACCCTGTTGTCCGGTTCGCAGATGCTGGGTCTGGGGTTGGCCGCGCCGCTCGGCCATTTCCTGGCGGACAGGTTCGGCGGCGCCCCGTTCGCCTTTGCCGTCTATGCGGCGCTCTGCGTCGTGGCGGCCGCGGTGGCGTGGGGACTGCGGCGTCCGCTGGCGCGCCTGCCGCAGCTGCCGCTGGACGCCGTGGCGCTGACACCGCCAGCGATGGCGCGGGTACTGGGATCCCGCGCCGCGCTGCCGGTCCTGATGATGGCCTTGTCCGCCTGTACATTTGCCGGCTTGTCCACATTCCAGAGTCTGTACGCGAGGCCCTTGCAGCTGACGCCGGACACGTTCTTCCTGACCTTCACCCTGACCACGGTGGCGCTGCGCTTTTCGGTGGCCTCGCTCATCGGCAGACTGCCGTTGCGGCCGCTGGCGCTGTGCCTGTTCCTGCTGACCCTGGCGGGCATCGCGCTGCTGGCGCTGAACCCCGGCAGCGTCTGGCTCTATGTCGGCGCCACCGTGCTGTTCGCGACCGGCTATGGCCTGACGTATTCGACCCTGAACGCGATGGTCGTCAACCTGGCCGGCGAGTCGAACCTGTCCATTCCGGTGGCGTCGCAGGTGTTCACCCTGGGCTACTTCGCCGGGGCGTTCGGCTTTCCGTACGTCGCGGGCAGGCTGATCGCCGCCCACGGCATCGGCGTGGCCTTGGTCGTGATGAAGGCGCTGGTCGCGATAAACATCGCCATCATCGGCGCGGTGCTGCTGCGGACCCGTCAAGGCTGACCGTCGCGCCGGGCGGCGTCATCCGGCCGTCTGGCGTGCGGGTTCCATGCCATGCGCGCGCGGCCGCGCGGCGGGCCTGAAAAGGCCGTGGCGCCCGCGTCGGTCGGCGTGAGGCAAGGCGAGGGGGGGCGGGATGGCACGGTGCGCGGCGGCCCCATGCGGCCACCCTATGCGGCCACCCCATGCGGCCACCCTATGCGGCGGCCCGCAGGCGGAAGCGGTGCACCACCTGCGCCAGCTTCTCTATGCCCGGGCCGATATGCTCGGCGCGAATGGAGGTGAAGCCGACCCGCAGGAAGTTGCGCGGCGCGCCGCTGGCGTCCATGAAGAACACCTGGCCCGGTTCCACCACCACGCCTTCGGCCAGCGCGGCCTGCGCCAGCTCCGTGGCATCCAGCCATTGCGGTCCCTTGAGCCAGCACGATGACGAGCCGGTGATGGGCACGGCGGTGAAGTCGGGCAGCCAGCGCGCCAGCGCATCGGCCAGTTCCGCGCCGCGCTTCTGGTACGCCTGCGACTGGCGCCGCAGCAGCGAATGGTGGTGCCCCAGCGATATGAACAGCGAGAACGCGCGCTGAATATAGGCGGACGGGTGGCGCAGCATCAGGCGGCGCAGCGCGCGCAGTTCGGCGGTGAGTTCGCGCGGCGCGACGATGTAGCCGATGCGCAGCCCCGGCGCGAACGACTTGGCCAGGCTGCCGACGTAGATCACGCGGCCGTCGCGGTCCAGGCTCTTGAGCGCCGGGATGGCGCCGTCGCCCCAGCGGCTTTCGCTTTCGAAGTCGTCCTCGATGATGAGGCTGTCGGCCTGGCGCGCCAGCGTCAGCAGTTCCTCGCGCCGCGCCGGCCCCAGGGTCACGGTGGTGGGGCACTGGTGGCCCGGCGTGACGAACACGTAGTCGCAGCCCAGCAGATGGGTGCCGGTGCGCAGGCCCTGGTCGTCCACCGGCAGGGGCAGCAGGTGGCGGGTATGGCTGGCGAAGATGTTGCGCGCGTCGGGGTAGCCGGGGTCCTCCATGCCGACCACGGTGTCCTCGTTGACCAGCAGGTCGGCCAGCAGGTAGAGCGCGTGCTGGGCGCCGACGGTGATGACGATCTCCTCGGCATCGGCCCAGACGCCGCGGCGCGGCAGCACCTGGCTGCGGATCTGTTCGATCAGCGCGGAATCGTCGTGGGTGATGAGGTCGGGCGCCCAGCTGCGGATGTCCAGCACCGACAGGGCCTTGATGCAGCATTCGCGCCATTCGGCGGTGGGGAACAGGTCCTGGTCGAACTGGCCATAGACGAAGGGGTAGGGCTGCTTCTGCCAGTCGCGCGGCTTGACGATGTTGCGCTGGCGGCTGGGACGAAAGCGCAGCCGCTCGTCCCAGCGAACGTGGTCGACCGACGAGGGAGGCTCGCCGTCCATGCTGGGAGGCGCGGCGCGTCCTTCGAGCACGCCGTCGTGGACGAAATGACCGCTGCGTTCGCGCGATTCGAGGTAGCCTTCGCTGACCAGTTGCTGATAGGCGAACACCACGGTGTTGCGGGCAATGCGCAACTGATCGGCCAGGTAGCGGCTGGATGGCACCGGCGCGCCGGGCGGCAGGTGGCCGCTGAGGATCGCCGACACCAGCATCTGCCGCACGCGGCCCTGCAGGCTGAGGTTGGGGGCGCTTTCCCGTTCGAACAGGCGTTCCCACAACACAGGCTTGAGCATCGAGGCCTGGCTGGACATGGCGGCTCCTTGTAGGGGGCGTGTCTGGCCCGGTCGGCACGCTGGAGCGGCCGACACCGGGGACGCGCTCCCAGGATAGAGTAGCCGTGCGAAAAAAGGAATGCGGGATTGCCCTGTCAATGGGTATGGCGTTGGCGTATCGGCGCAAAAATGGAACGGTGAGCGTCCTAGACCCGTCCCTTCCAAGGAATTGCGAACCTCTCCAGATACCGCACCAGCAGATCGAACGCGAAGGCGAACACGCCGATCACGATGATGCCCATGATGACCGTGTCGCTGGCCAGGAACTGCGCGGCGTTCAGCACCATGAAGCCCAGCCCGCGATCCGCCGCCACCATCTCGGCGGCCACCAGCGTGGTCCAGCCGACGCCGATGCCGATGCGCATGCCGGTGAAGATCTCGGGCATGGCGGCCTTCAGGATCACGTGCCAGACGATCTGCATGCGGCTGCCGCCCATGGCGTAGGCGGCGTGGATCTGCTCGATCGACACCGAGCGCACGCCGGCGCGCGCGGCGATCGCCATGGGCGCGAAGATGGCCAGGTAAATCAGCAGGATCTTGGGGAATTCGCCGATGCCGAACCAGATGATGATGAGGGGCAGGTAGGCCAGCGGCGGCAGCGGACGGTAGAACTCGATCGGCGGGTCGAAGATGCCCCGGGCGTAGCGGTTCACGCCCATCAGGATGCCGACCGGAATGGC
Source organism: Achromobacter ruhlandii (assembly GCF_002082135.1). Lineage (NCBI taxonomy): Bacteria > Pseudomonadati > Pseudomonadota > Betaproteobacteria > Burkholderiales > Alcaligenaceae > Achromobacter > Achromobacter ruhlandii. The sequence goes on along the minus strand of NZ_CP017433.1, from coordinate 3,457,643 downwards.
GGTGGCGCAGGCCAGGAAGAAGGCCGAGAACACCCGCGTCAGGCTGGCCAGGGCATGCTCGGCCAGGGTCGAGTTGGCCACGCCGTCGGTCATGGCGGAGATGAACTTGCCGTATACCGCCTGCGGCGACGGCAGGAACAGCGGCTTGACCCAGCCGGCGTTGGTGGCCAGGAACCACAGCGCCAGCAGCGCGATGCTGGTCAGCAGGCTGATGTGGCCGCTGTAGCCGGCCCCGGGCGCGCCGTACACCTTGCCGGGCGCGGCGGGCCGGCGGCCGCCCAGCCCGCTAGGCATGGACGGCCTGCGCGTCGGCGGCGGCAAGTTCGTCGCCGTAGATGATGCCGAGGACTTGTTCGCGCATGGCGATGAAGTCGGGACTTGATTTGATGCCGCGGCCATCGCGCGTCTCCAGGTAGCGCCGGTTGAAGTCCGGCTGGAAGGTGTGGGTGATGCGTCCCGGGCGCGGCGACATGACGATCAGCCGCGAACCCAGGAACAGCGCCTCTTCCACGCTATGGGTGATGAAGAAGAACATCTTTCCGGTCTGGCGCCAGATATCCAGCAGCAGCTCCTGGATGGTCTCGCGCGTCAGCGCGTCCAGCGCCGCCATCGGCTCGTCCATCAGCAGCATGGCCGGGTCGCAGGTCAGGGCGCGGGCGATGCCGACGCGCTGCTGCATGCCGCCCGACAACTGGTAGATCATGTGACGGTGGAAGTCCTTCAGGCCCACCAGCTCCAGGTTGCGGCGCGCGCGGGCGCGGCGCGTCTCCTTGTCCACGCCTTGCAGCTTGAGGCCGAATTCGGTGTTTTCCAGCACGTTCAGCCAGGGCAGCAATGCGTGCTTCTGGAACACCACGCCGCGGTCGGCGCCGGGGCCGGTAATGGGGCGTCCGCCCAGCGTGATCTCGCCGTCGGTGGGCGACAGGAAACCGGCCAGGAGGCTCAGCAGGGTGGTCTTGCCGCAGCCGGAGGCGCCCAGCGCGACGACGAATTCGCCGGGTTCGATGGTCAGGTTGACGTCCTGCAATGCGATCACCGGTCCGCTGTCGTGCAGGCCGGGGTAGGTGACGCTGACGTGGTCCGCGCGCAGGGCCTGCGCGGCGGGCGTGGCGGGTGGAGTCATGCGGGGTCCCCTTGCATGGTGCGACGCCCGCGGCCAGGCGGGCGCCGGGACCGGACGCGGCTTGCGGCGCGCCCGGCGTCTCGCCGCGGCTATTTGGCGGCCGCTTTGGCGTACTGGTCGGTGACGTGGGCGCTGTAGTCGTCCAGCGACTTGTCGATCTGCTTCTGGTCCTTGAGGAATTTGGCGCTGGCGGCGAAGGCGCGCGCGGCGCCCGATTCCTTGCCGCCGCCCAGCCATTCGGGCGAGGCCTGTTCCTGGGCGGTGGGGAAGGTCAGCAGCGTGAGCGCGGTGGCGACGTCGTCAGGCTTGCCGCCGATCAGCTTGACGATGCTCTTGACCTGCGCCGAATCGGGGGTCCAGGCGGCCGGGTTGGCGCGATAGGCGGCGTACGACTTAGCCAGCACGGTGCTGAAAGCCGCCATGAACTTGGGGTTCTTGGCGGCCCAGGCGCGATCGACCACCAGGCCGTCGAAGGTCGGCACGCTGGCGCGGCCGATGGCTTCGGAGTCGGCGATGACCTTGCCCGTCTTTTCGATCTCGGTCAGGGCGGGCGGCCAGACGTAGGCGGCGTCGATGTCGCCGCGCTGCCAGGCGGCCACGATCTGCGGCGGCTGCATGTTCAGGATGCGCACGTCGCGCGGGTTGATTTTCCAGACCTGTTCCAGCCCCACCAGCAGGTGAAAGTGCGAGGTCGATACGAACGGCGTGGCGACGCGCTTGCCCTTCAGGTCGGCGGTGCCGTTGATGCCCGAGCCGTTGCGCGCCACCAGCGCTTCCGACTTGCCGATGTTGTCCAGGATCCAGAACAGTTGCAGGTCGACGCCGCGGGTGGCGGCCGAGGTGATGCCGGTGGAGCCGAGCACGCCGACCGGCACGTTGCCCGAGGCCAGGGCGGTGGAAATGTCGCCGCCCGAGGTGAACTGGCGCCAGTCGACCTGGTAGCCGGCGTCTTTCAGGGCGGCATCGAAGCTGCCGTCGGCGATGGCGGTGAGGAAGGGGCCGACGATGAGCTGATAGCCCACGGTCAGGCGGGTCTGGGCATGGGCGGGCGCGGCCAGCAGGGTGGCGGCCAGGCCGGCCAGGATGCCGCGGCGGATGAGGCGGTACAACGCGTTCATGGTGATCTCCCGTAGAGAATGGGCCGCGCCCCGACGCGACCGGCTTGTGCCGGTGCGGCCTGTGGTGCCAGTTTGCCCGGATGGGGCCGCAGCGCTAGGGCCAGATGCCGTATTCGATAGGAGCCAAGCAGGCCCCATCCTGGGGCGCTAAGGCGGTGGGAAACCCCCACGCCGCGCGCGCTGCGCTGGCTGCCCCCCAAGGGGGCCGTCCCACCTCGGGGCGGCCCGGAGGAAGAAGCCCCCACGCCGCGCGCGCTGCGCTAGCTGCCCCCCAAGGGGGCTGTCCCACCTCGGGGCGGCCCGGTGGAGGAAGCCCCCACGCCGCGCGCGCTGCGCTAGCTGCCCCCCAAGGGGGTTGTCCCACCTTGGGGCGGCCCGGCGGTGGGACGACGGCATTCCCCGGCAGGCAGGCGTGTCCTGACCCATTTGGGGGAGGGCGAGGACCGGGAGGCCCTTGCGGGCGGGTTGCGCCGTCATTGGCAATCCGGCGCGCTGCGCTAGAGCCTGAAATGACGCCGGAGCGTTTGCGCCAGCAGGTCAGTGGCCGGGTCGGTCTGCGCCGAGGTGGCACGCAGCAGGACGATCTCGTGCGCGGCGATGGCGGGCAGCCCGTCCAGCACCCGCATTGCGTTCGTCACCCGCGAGCGATCGATCAGGCTCACCGCCAGGCCGGACTCGACGCAGGCCTCCACCGCCTGGCTCGACGGACTGCTCAAGACCACCCGCCAGGCCAGGCCCGCGCGGTCCAACGCGTACGTCATCGCCTCCCGGTAGGGACAATGCGCGGCGTGCAGCGCCAGCGGCACCGGATCGGGCAAGGGCGACGGCAGCCTGACGCCACCCACCCATACCGGCGTGGTCAGCGCCAGCGAGTCTGTGTCCGGCCGCCTGGCCATCGCCTGCGCCGCCAGCGCCAGATGCAAGCGGCCGCGCCCGACCTGGTCGCGCAATGCCAGGCTGGGAGCCGTCGTCACTTCCAGCGCCACGCCCGGCCAGTCCGCGGCGAACAGCGGCAGGATGTCGCGGATGACGTGGGCCGCGTACTCGTCGGGCAGGCCCAGCTTGATACGGCCGGCGAGCGCCGTTCCCTGGATGCCGCCCAGCACCCGGTCGTGCACGCGCAGCAGCTCGGCCGTGCCGCCCAGCACGCGCTGGCCCAGGGGCGTCAAGGTCACCGACTGGTTGTCGCGCTCCAGCAGCCGGCCGCCCACCACGGCCTCCAGCCGCTGGATGTGGACACTGACCGCCGCCGGGCTGCGGTGGACATGTTCGGCGGCGGCGCGGAACTGCCCCAGCCGGGCCACGGCATGGAATGTGCGCAACAGGTCGATATCCAGGGAGGCGCTCATGGTTTTGATTTCATGAATCAGATGGCAAATATATTTTGATTTATTTGATTATGGCCTGGCTTTAAGGTCAAGGGCATGAGGACGCCCACCACGATCAAGCCAGCCATGCCCCGCCGGGACACCCGTAACGCCATATTCGCGCCGGGAACGGCGCCGCCCGCCGCCCGGGCGGCCGTGCCCCTGCTGGTCCTGGAGGCCGCCTTGATCGTGACGTGGAGTTCGGGGTTTGTCGGCATGCGCTTTTCGATCGATCACGCCTCGGCGTTCCTGGTGGTGTTCTGGCGCTGCGTGGTGGTGGCGCTCGCGCTGCTGCCCTGGGTGGCGGGCGAGCTGCGACGCACGCCGCCGGCGCTGCTGCTGCGCCACGCCGGTATCGGCCTGCTGGCGATGGCGGGCTATCTGGCGGGCGTTGCCAAGGGCATCGAGTACGGGGTGCCCGCGGGATTGGCCGCACTGATCGCCGACCTTTTGCCGATCGGCACGGCGCTGCTGGGCGCCGGGCTGCCTGGCCAGGGCCTGCGCCGGCAAGCCTGGCTGGGGTTGCTGTTGGGATTGCTGGGCGTGATCCTGGTCACGCGCGATGCGCTGGCCTGGGGCGGGACGCCGCCATGGGCCTACGGCCTGCCGCTGCTGGGCATGCTGTCGCTGGCGCTGGCGACGCTGTGGCAGAAGCAGGCCGATTCCCCGGCGTCGATGGGGGTGCTGTCCAATCTGTGGGTGCAATGCGCGATATCGGCGGTGGCCTTCGCCGCGCTGGCAGGCAGGGAATGCAGCCTGCTGCCGGTTCCCAGCGCCGGGTTCGCGTTCAGCGTGCTGTGGACCGCGGCGCTGTCGACGCTGGGCGGCTATGGCCTGTACTGGATCTGTCTGCGGCGCGCGTCTCCCACCCGGGTCGCCAGCGTGCTGTACCTGAGTCCGGCGGTTACGCTGGTGTGGGCCTGGGCCATGTTCGACGAGCCGCTGTCCTGGCTGATGCTGGTGGGCACGGCCGTGTCGGCGTGCGGCATCTGGATGGTCGTGCGGAACGAACCGCGCTAGCGCTTGCTTCGTGCGCCGACAAAAAAGCCGGTCCCGAGGGGGCCGGCCATTCCCGGGCGACGCCAGGCGCGCTTCAGCGGATCAGGCTGAGGAACTCGGCGCGGGTCGACGGGTTGTCGTGGAATTCGCCCAGCATCACCGAGGTGACCATCGACGAGTTCTGTTTTTCGACGCCGCGCATCATCATGCACATGTGCTGGGCCTCGATGACCACCGCCACGCCGGCGGCGCCGGTGACGGACTGCACCGCCTCGGCCACCTGGCGGCTGAGGTTTTCCTGGATCTGCAGGCGGCGGGCGTACATCTCGACGATGCGCGCCACCTTCGACAGGCCCAGCACCTTGCCGTTGGGCAGATAGGCCACATGCGCCTTGCCGATGAAGGGCAGCATGTGGTGCTCACAGAGCGAATACAGCTCGATGTTCTTGACCAGCACGATCTCGCGCGTGTCGGAGGTGAACAGGGCGCCGTTGACGATTTCTTCCAGATTCTGGTTATAGCCCCGGCACAGGTGGCGCATGGCCTTGGCCGCGCGCGCCGGCGTGTCGACCAGGCCTTCGCGGGACGGAACTTCCCCCAGGGCTTCGAGAATGGCGGTGTAGTGATTTTCCAATGACATGGGAACTCCTGGGGGCTGCGCGCCGGCGATGGCGATGAACACGCAAGTCTACTCCAGCGCGGGCCCGCTTCGCAGCCGGAAACCTGACGGATGGAGGGGTTATACGCCGCGGTTTTCCACCGCGTATTTGATCAGTTCGGCCTGGCCGTCGATGCCCAGCTTGCGCTTGATGTTCAGGCGGTGGGTTTCGACGGTGCGCACCGACAGGCCCAGCGCCTGGGCGATCTGCTTGTTGGCGTGGCCGCTGGCGATGTGGCGCAGCACGTCGCGCTCGCGCTGGGTCAGCAGGGTGGCGGGGGCGCTGGCTTGCGACAGGCGCAGCGACACGGCGGCGCTGAAGTAGTTGCGGCCGGTCATGACGCTATCGATGGCCGCCAGGATCTCCTGGGCCGGCTCGTCCTTGAGCAGGTAGCCGCGGGCGCCGGCGCGCACCGCCTGCAGCATGTATTCAGGGTTGTCGTGCATCGACAGCACCAGCACGGCGATCTGCGGATAGCGTTCATGCAGCTGCGCGGTCAGTTCCAGGCCGCCCACGCCCGGCATGTTCAGGTCCATCAGCACCAGTTGCGGCAGGGTGCCGCCCTGGGGGTCTTCGGCCAGGCAGGCCTGCAGGAAGGCCAGGGCGGCGGCGGCGTTGCCGGCTTCGCCCACCACCTGCAGGTGGGGCACGGTCTCAAGGCGCAGGCGCAGGCCGTCGCGCACCAGCGGGTGGTCGTCGATCAGCAGCAGTCGGATGGGGGAGCCAGGGTCGGTCATGCGGGTCGGGAAGCGTCGGAGGCGTCGGAGAAGGGCGGCGGCAAGGGCAGCCAGGCCTGCAGGGTGGTGCCCTGGTCGGTGGTATGGAAACTGAGGCTGCCGGACAGCGCGGTCATGCGTTCGCGCATGTTGCGCAGGCCGATGCCGCGGCGCGGATCCTGCTGCACCTCGGCGTAGTCGAAGCCGCGGCCGTCGTCATGGATGGTCAGGCGCAGGTCGCGTTCGGTGTAGGCCAGCGTCAGGTCGGCGCGGCGGGCGCCGGCATGGCGCACCACGTTGGTCAGGGCCTCCTGGGTGACGCGGAACAGGGCGGTGGCGTAGGCATCGGGCAGCTTCACCGGCCGGCCCTGGGTCGACAGGCGCACGGTCAGCGGCGCGGCGCCGTGCTGGCTGGCGCCGGCGAATTCGCGGCCCAGGTGTTCCAGCGCCGCCGGCAGGCCCAGGTCGTCCAGCAGGGTCGGGCGCAGGTTGTGCGAGATGCGGCGCACCTCGCCCACGGCGGTATTGAGGCGGTCGAGCGCGCCGCCCAGTGGCGTGTCGATGTGCGCCAGCGCGCGCGGCTCGGCGCCGAGGGCCTGGCGCAATCGTTCGCGCGCGGCCTCCAGCGCCAGCTTGATCGACACCAGCACCTGGCTGATGCCGTCGTGCAGCTCGCGCGACAGGCGGGCGCGTTCGTCTTCCTGCGAGCGCACCAACTGCTGCGCCATCAGCCGCAGCTTGGCGTCGGACTGGCGATGGTCGCTGATATTGAGCGCCAGGCCGCAGGCGGCCACGCCCAGGATCGAGACCGCGGCGATGCCGGCGACCCAGGCGAACATGTCGCGGATGTTGGACTGGGCGGCGGCGTCGATGTGCGCCAGGGTCTGCTCGACGTCGTCCAGGTAGATGCCGGTGCCCAGCATCCAGCCCCAGCGTTCCAGCACCACCACGTAGCCGAGCTTTTCCACCATCTGGTGGGTAGAGGGCTTTTCCCACTGGTAGTGCACCGCTTCGCCCTGGCTGCCGCCGCGGCGGGCCGCCGTCAGCAGGTTCTGGATCACTGGCTGGCCGCGGGTGTCGCGCAGGTTCCAGAGATCCTGGCCGACCAGTTCGGGCTGGCGCGGATGCATCAGGTTCCGCCCTTGCAGGTCGTAGACGAAGAAATAGCCGTCGTGGCCGAATTCCATCTGCGCCAGCAGCGCCAGCGCGCGCTCGCGGGCGGCGTCGCCGTCGCTGGCGTCCTGCAGCGGGGCAATCGCGCTGTAGGCCAGGCTGACGTAATGGCGCAGCTCGCTTTCCTTGCTGCCGAGCCAGGCGCTTTCCACCACTTCCTTTTCGCGCTGGGCCAGTTGCAGGCCCTGCACGTAGACGGCCACGGCGATGGCCGCCAGCGCCACCAGCAGGGGGACGGCGGCCAACAGCAGGATTTTCAGGCGCAGCTTCATCAGGGGATTTGTATCAGCGCCGAATGCGCGTGTTGCGGTGCATCAAGGGAAAAGGCCCACGCCGGACAGGAGTCCGCGCCGCCGATTTTACGATCCCGGCGGCGAATATGCTGCGGCGCATTCCGTAGTAACACGTAGGGAGCTTGCGTAGTTCCGCGCTTGTTGCGCCCCGGGCAAACCGAAATACTAACGCCCGCGTCGACCGGACGCCGTGCGGACGTTCGCGCCCGCCACCCTACAACAATGAGTCTGCCTACCCGCGGGACGAAAAAAGCGTTTCACGCCAAAAGCATGGCGGGAGGCAAGAGGAGCACTTATGCAAACCAGCAGTAAGGGACTGGGTCAGCACCTGGTCTGGCTTGCGGTTGCGGTCCTGGGCGCGTTCGCGCTGGGCACCGTGGCGCTGGCCAGAGGGGAGACCATCAACGCGCTATGGGTGGTGATTGCCGCCGTCTGCGTGTACTTGATCGCATACCGCTATTACAGCCGCTTCATCGCCAACAAGGTGTTCCGCCTTGATCCGACGCGCATGACGCCGGCCTGGAAGTACAACGACGGCCTGGACTACGTCCCGACCAACAAGCATGTGCTGTTCGGCCACCACTTCGCCGCCATCGCCGGCGCCGGCCCGCTGGTCGGTCCCGTGCTGGCCGCGCAGATGGGCTACCTGCCCGGCATGCTGTGGATCCTGGCCGGCGTGGTGTTCGCCGGCGCCGTGCAGGACTTCACCATCCTGTTCATCTCGACCCGCCGCGACGGCCGCTCGCTGGGCGACCTGGTCAAGTCCGAGCTGGGCAAGATCCCGGGCGTGATCGCGCTGTTCGGCGCCTTCATGATCATGGTCATCATCCTGGCGGTGCTGGCGCTGATCGTGGTCAAGGCCCTGACGCACTCGCCGTGGGGCACCTTCACGGTGGCCGCCACCATTCCCATCGCGCTGTTCATGGGTGTATACCTGCGCTACATCCGGCCGGGCAAGATCGGCGAAGTGTCCATCATCGGCTTCGTCGGCCTGATGGCCGCCATCACCTTCGGCCAGGACGTGGCCGCGCATCCGGTCATCGGCCCGATGTTCGACTTCGACGGCAAGGGCCTGACCTGGATCCTGATCGTCTACGGCTTCATCGCCTCGGTGCTGCCCGTGTGGCTGCTGCTGGCCCCGCGCGACTACCTGTCGACCTTCCTGAAGATCGGCACCATCGTCGGCCTGGCCATCGGCATCGTGGTGGTCGCGCCCGAGCTGAAAATGCCGGCGCTGACGCAGTTCGTGGACGGCTCCGGCCCGGTGTGGTCGGGCAACCTGTTCCCGTTCCTGTTCATCACCATCGCCTGCGGCGCGGTGTCGGGCTTCCACGCCCTGATCTCGTCGGGCACCACGCCCAAGCTGATCGAGAACGAAACCCAGGCCCGCTACATCGGTTACGGCGGCATGCTGATGGAATCGTTCGTCGCCATCATGGCGCTGGTGGCCGCTTGCGTCATCGAGCCGGGCATCTACTACGCCATGAACAGCCCGGCCGCCGTCATCGGCACCACGCCCGACCAGGTCGCCCAGGTGGTGTCCAGCTGGGGCTTCGTGATCACTCCGGCCGACCTGGTGCAGACCGCCAAGGACGTCGGCGAAAGCACCATCATCTCGCGCGCCGGCGGCGCGCCGACGCTGGCCGTGGGCATGGCGCACATCCTGCACCAGGCCATCGGCGGCCCCAGCATGATGGCCTTCTGGTACCACTTCGCCATCCTGTTCGAGGCGCTGTTCATCCTGACGGCCGTGGACGCCGGCACCCGCGCGGGCCGCTTCATGCTGCAGGACCTGCTGGGCACCTTCGCGCCGTCGCTCAAGCGCACGGAATCGCTGCCGGCCAACCTGATCGCCACCGGCCTGTGCGTGGCGGCGTGGGGCTACTTCCTGTACCAGGGCGTGGTCGATCCGCTGGGCGGCATCAACACGCTGTGGCCGCTGTTCGGCATCGCCAACCAGATGCTGGCCGCGATCGCGCTGACGCTGGGCACCGTGGTGCTGTTCAAGATGAAGCGCGACCGCTACGCCTGGGTCACCGTGCTGCCCACGCTGTGGCTGCTGGCATGCACGCTGACCGCCGGCTGGCAGAAGCTGTTCCATGCCGACCCGAAGGTCAGCTTCCTGTCGCACGCGGCCAAGTACAACGCCGCCATCGCCGAAGGCAAGGTGCTGGCCCCGGCCAAGTCGCTGGCGGAAATGTCGCGCGTGGTGCTGAACGACTACATCAACGCCGGCCTGTGCGCGATCTTCATGTTCGTGGTGGTCAGCATCGTGGTGTTCGGCATTCGTTCGGTGATGCGCGCCCGCGCCGAGAACCAGCCGACCGCGCGCGAGACGCCTTACGAAACCCTGCCGGCCGCTGCCGCCGCCGGCGCGGACTGACGCAAGGAGGCGCCGCCATGCTGTTTTCCAACATGACTTCGGCGGCCGGCGCCGCCGGCCGCTACCTCGGGCAGACCCTGCGGTTGATGGTCGGCGTGCCCGACTACGAGAACTACGTCGAGCACATGCGGCGCACCCATCCCGACCAGGAGCCCATGAGCTACGAGGACTTCTTCCGCGAGCGGCAGGACGCCCGCTACGGCGGCAAGAAACGCATCGGCTGCTGCTGACGGGCCACGGCTCGTCGATCGCGATGGCAAAAGGCGCCGGCTTTGTCCGGCGCCAATGGCGTTCAACGGGCGTGCTTGCGGGCCCCGGCCACGCAGATGACGGCGGCCAGCGTCACCAGCAGCATGGTCCAGTTGACCTGCTCATGCAGCAGCAGCGCCGCCAGGCCCAGGCCCATGAAGGGCTGGAACAACTGCAACTGGCCTACCCCGGCGATGCCGCCCAGGGCCAGGCCGCGATACCAGAACACGAAGCCGATCAGCATGCTGAACAGCGACACGTAGGCCAGGCCGATCCAGCCGGCCGCGGTGACCTGCGCGAACGACGAAGGCAGGGTCAGCAGCGCAAGCGGCAGCATTGCCGGCAAGGACAGCACCAGCGCCCAACTGATGACCTGCCAGCCGCCCAGCGTGCGCGACAGCCTGGCGCCCTCGGCGTAGCCCATGCCGCAGACCACGATGGCGGCCAGCATCAGCAGGTCGCCCTTGAGCGACACGTCCAATCCGCCCGTCAGCGCGTACCCCACCACGAAGGCCGAGCCCGCCACCGAGAACAGCCAGAATGCCGGCCGCGGCCGTTCGCCGCCGCGCAGCACCGCGAACACGGCGGTGGACAGCGGCAGCAGGCCGACGAACACGATCGAATGCGCCGAGGTGACGTGCTGCAGCGCCAGCGCCGTCAGCAGCGGAAAGCCCAGCACCACGCCGATTGCCGTCAGCATCAGGGCGGGCAGGTCGGCGCGCCGCGGTCGCGGCTGGCGCAGCAGCCACAGCAGGGCCCAGCCCAGCGCGGCGGCGATGGTGGCGCGGGCGCAGGTGAGGAAGATGGGGTCCAGCTCCGCCACCGCCACCCGCGTCGCGGGCAGCGATCCGGCGAAGATCGCCACGCCGATGAAACCGTTGATCCAACCGCTTGTTGCCTTGTCCATGCACCGCTCCGATGAAAACGCCAGTGGAGCATTTCCGGTGCGCCTGCCCCAGAGACAGTCCAGTACAATTAAAAATAACTGTTATGCAATACAGTCCAGTACGGCCAGGGAGGCAACGGTGAAGCAGGGCGGCACGCGAATCGATGCGGTGATGGCGCAGGTGCGGTCGCGCATCGCTTCGCGCGCCTATTCGCCGGGCACCAGGCTGCCTTCGGTGCGGGCGCAGGCGGCCGCCATGGGGGTGTCGGTGTCGACCGTGGTCGAGGCCTATGAACGCCTGGCCGCGGAAGGCAGCATCACGTCGCGGCCGGGGTCTGGCTTCTACGTCGCCGGCCCGGTGGCGCCGCTGGCGCTGACCGAGATCGGCCCCAGGCTGGACCGCGAGATCGATCCGCTGTGGGTCTCGCGTCAGTCGCTGGAGGCCGCGTCCGATGCGCTGCGGCCCGGTTGCGGCTGGCTGCCGGCCGACTGGATGTACGAAGCCGGCATCCGCCGCGCCTTGCGCGCGCTGGCCAAGGCCGCTTCGCTGGAATTGACCGAATACGCCACGCCGCTCGGCCATCCCGGGCTGCGCCAGGTGCTGTCGCGGCGGCTGGCCGCCGCCGGCATCGACACCGCGCCCGAGCAGCTCATGCTGACCGAGTCCGGCACCCAGGCGATCGACCTGATCTGCCGGTTCCTGCTGGAGCCGGGCGATACCGTGCTGGTGGACGATCCCTGCTATTTCAATTTCCATGCCTTGCTCAAGGCGCACCGCGCCCGCGTGGTCAGCGTGCCGTACACGCCACACGGGCCCGACGTGGCGCGTTTCGAGGCGGCGCTGCGCGAGCACGCGCCGCGCCTGTACATCACCAATTCGGGCATCCACAACCCAACCGGCGCGACGCTGTCGCCCCTGGTGGCGCACCGGCTGCTCAAGGCCGCCGACGGCGCGGGGCTGGTGATCGTGGAAGACGACATCTTTGCCGACTTCGAGCACACGCCGGCGCCGCGGCTGGCCGCGTTCGATGGCCTTTCGCGCGTGATCCAGATCGGCAGCTTTTCCAAGACCATCTCGGCCTCGCTGCGCTGCGGCTACATCGCGGCGCGGGCCGACTGGATCGACAGCCTGGCCGACCTGAAGATCGCCACCACGTTCGGCGGCGGGCGGCTGGCGGCCGACGTGGTGTTCCGGACGCTGACCGACAGCGGCTACCGCAAGCACATGGATTGGGTGCGGCAGCGGCTGGGCGAGGAGCGCGACCGCGCCAGCGCGCGGCTGCGGGCGCTCGGCATCGTGCCGTGGCTGCAGCCGAAGGCGGGCATGTTCCTGTGGTGCCGCCTGCCGGCGGGCATTGACGCGGCAACCGTGGCGCGCGCCTGCCTGCGCGACGGCGTGGTGCTGGCGCCAGGCAACGCCTTCAGCGTGTCGTTGAGCGCGGGCGACTGCCTGCGCTTCAACGTCGCCCAGTCCACCGATGCGCGCGTTTTCGACACCCTGGCGCGGGCGTTGGCCGCGGCGCGCAAGGCGTGAGCCGTCCCGAGGATGCGTCCGCGCGCTAGGGGCTGTTGGCTGGCGCGTCGTGGCGGGCCCGCTTCTCGGCGGCCAGCACCAGCGGAATGGCGCAGGCCGCGCACAGCGCCATCACCAGGAAGCCGCCCGGCGCGTAACCGCGATACAGCGCGCCGCCCAGCTGGATGCTGCCGAACATGAACACCCCGCCCGACAGCAGCGCATACAGCGCGATGGCCGACGTCTTGCACGCCGCCGGCACGCGGCGCGCGATGTACCACATGATGGCGGCATTGTTGCCGGCCAGCGTGAAGCATTGCAGCACCTGCAGCGCCGCGATCCAGCCCGGATCGGCGGTGGCCGACAGGCCGGCCCAGCGCAGCGCCGTCATGGCGGCCGAAACCAGGATCAGCCATTGGGCGCCGAGCCGCGCCAGCACCTTGGGCGCCAGGAAGAAGAACAGCACCTCGCTGGCCACGCCCACCGCCCACAGCGTCGAGATCAGCGCCGTCGACAGGCCGCGGTCGGTCCAGTAGAGCGTGGAATACGAATACAGGAAACCGTTGCTGGCCTGCACCAGCGAAGCGGCGGCGATGCACAGCAGCAGCGGCCGGTCGCGCAGGATCTCGCGCATCGGCAGCCGCGCGCGCGCGGCCGGCGCCTCGTCGGCGCTCGGGCGCGCGGCCCGCGGCAACAGGCGCACGCAGGCCAGGCAGGCGAGGATCAGCAGGATCGACAGCCACATTACCCAATCGGCGTCGAAGGTCTTGATGAGGTAGCCGCCGGCCACCGTGACCACGGCGAAGCCGAGCGAGCCGCAGGCGCGGATGATGGTGTAGGAATTGCCCTGCCCACGGCCGCTGGCGATGGCCATGCGGTCCAGCAGCGGCAGCACCGCCGGGAACACCGCGTTCAGCAGCAGGGTGACGGCGAACAGCCAGGCCGGCGCCGCGCTGAACGGGTAGCAGATGAACAGCAGCAGCGAAGCGGCCAGCGCGGCGAAGATCAGCCCATGCGCGCCGCCGCGCTGGTCGGCCACGTGCGCCACCACCGGCGTCGACAGGATCTTGGGCAGGAACGAGGTCGCCACGATCAGGCCGATCAGCGTCGGGTCGAGGCCGCGGCTGCCGAACCAGAGGGGAAGAAACGGGATGCTGACGCCCTGCAAGCCGTAGTACAGGAAGTAGAACCCATGCAGGGCGATAGCGCCTTGCCGGGCGTCGGGGTTGCCGCGCATAGCGATGTGACGGGAGTGTGGCCGGTGTGAAGCGCCGTAGCATACTCCTTCCGCC
>NZ_CP017433.1:3436227-3443837 GCF_002082135.1 Achromobacter ruhlandii | reverse complement strand
CCGCCCGGCCGGCTCCGCGCCGCCGCGCGCAGCGCGCAGGCCGGCGGCCGCGCCGGTCTTGCCCGGGCAGTGGCCGTGCCGGCCTCACCAGGGCGGCGGCCGTGCCAGCCTTACCATCGCAGGGGCCGTGCCCGCCTTACCAGGGCAGCGGCGCGGCTTCGCCGTTGGCGTGTTCGCCGTAGTAGATCGACGGCAGCAAGCGCGACAGGTAGGTGAACTCGGTATAGCAATGGCGCAGCAGGTTCAGCCCCAGCACGTCGGGCACGTCCTGCTGCGGCCGTGGGCTCGACAGGCCCAGGTAGAAGCGGCTGCGCAGCACGCAGCCGAACGGCGTGTCGCGCGCCAGGTGGATCATCTGGCCATCCCTCGGATCGCCATCGGCGTCGAGTTGGATGTGGTCGCCGAAGCCGATGCGGGCGTAGATGGCCGCCGACACGTCCTGGTTGCCGTGCGCGGCGCGCAGGCGCGCGGCGTCGAAGGCCTCCTGCGGGGCGTGGAATTTCAGCCTGGCGGCCACCGGCGGCAGGTCGGCCAGCGACTCCACCGCGTGGATCGAGGCGCCGATATAGCTTTCGCCGCGCCGCCAGGCGCTGTCCCAGCCACGATGCTCGACATGGTCGTGCGGATGCCACCACTTGATGTGCTGGGTGGTCTGGAAGAACTTGAACCACCAGTCAATCATGCGGCCCTTGCAGCCGTGCAGGTCGGTGCGCGTGGCCACCACCAGGCCGCCGCCGGGCAGGCGGGCAATGCCGGTCTCCAGCGGCAGCGGCGCGGGATCGAGCAGGCTGTCCATGTCGGCGGCGATGTGCGCCGCATCGGGGTGCGGGGGGGTCATGCGAGGTCTCCGGGATAAGGGAAAGCCATAAGGGAAAGCCGATTCTACATTAAAGAAACGTGGTTCGTTTCCAAAATAAGCGGACCGTGTAAGATCGCCCACTCGACATCAGGAGAACCAATCGCCCATGGCGTCCCTTGCCTCATCCGCCGCGCCGCGCTCGCGCGGCCGTCCCGCCCGACCCGACGCCGAACTGCGCGCCGCGATCCTCGACGCCGCCACCTGGCTGCTGCTGAACGAAGGCTATGGCGGCGCGACGCTGGAAGCGGTGGCCCGTCGCGCCGGCATGGCCAAGAAAACCGTGTACCGCTTCGCCGCCAATCGCGAGGACCTGGTGGCGCAGGTGGTGCGCGGCTGGACCGACAGCTTCGAGCCGGCGCTGGCGCAGGAGGTCGCCAGCGCCGCCGAGGTGTTGCCGGCGCTGGCGCGGGTGCTGCAGACGATCGCCGACCGCGCCCTGTCGGCCGACGCGGTCGGCATGTTCCGTTTGTTGACGGCCGATTTTCCGGCGCGCAACGCGTTGCTGGCGGTGTATCAGGAAAACGGCATCGAGCGCGGCACCGCGATGCTGGCGGGGTGGTTCGAGAAACTGGCCGCGCGCGGTTTGATCCGCATCAAGCAACCGCGTCAGACCGCCGGCCTGCTGTTGGCCATGACCATCGCCGAACCGCTGCGGCAGATGGCGCTGGGCCTGGTCGAGCCGCTGCCGCGGGGTTCCATCGCGGAGCGTATCCAGGCTTGCGTGGCGCTGTTCTCCGGGCAGGGGAAGGTATTCGAGGTCCTGCCGGACTAGTGATGGCGTCATGCCCGCGCGGGCATATCGATTCAGCTTGGCGCCAGCCGCGCGCGGCCATTGGCAAAGCGCGCATACGGAATTACCCTGGGACGTCGCGGCGCGACCGATCGCGCCGCGCGCGTGTTTTCCGAATCATTTCCAGGAGCTGCGATTCATGGCCAAGAAACTGAATGCGAAGACCACCAAGGCGGCGAAGACGCTGCGCAAGCGTCCGCTGGCAACCCCCACCGATCTGGCCGCCGCCGCCACCCGCGATATCTCCGCGGTGTTGAACCAGGTGCTGGCCGACGTGTTCGCGCTGTACCTGAAGACCAAGAACTTCCACTGGCATGTCAGCGGGCCGCATTTTCGCGACTACCACCTGCTGCTGGACGAGCAGGGCGACCAGTTGTTCGCGATGACCGATCCCATCGCCGAGCGCATCCGCAAGATCGGCGGCACCACGCTGCGTTCCATCGGCCATATCGCGCGCACCCAGCGCATCGCCGACAACGATGCCGACTACGTCCAGCCGCTGGACATGCTGGCCGAGCTGCGCGAAGACAACAAGACCCTGGCGGCCACGCTGCGCGAGGCCCATAACGTGACCGACGAGCATCGCGACATCGCCAGCTCCAGCCTCATCGAGAACTGGATCGACGAGACCGAGCGGCGCACCTGGTTCCTGTTCGAGGCCAGCCGCCAGGGTGACAGCACCGGCCATTGAACGGCGTAGGCGGCCGTTTCCCGTCCCTTGTATCGGGGGACGGGAGCGGGCGGGGCGAAGGGCGGTCCGCCGGTTGCCGGTGCGTCAGCCCTCGCGCCCGAATCCGCCGCGGGCCCATTCCGAGGCCCGTTGCACGCTCAGCTTGTAGGTGGGCGCCACGTGGATTTCGGCCAGTTGTTCGCCCGATTCGTCGTAGGCGCTGAGCACGGCATAGGGCTCGTCCTCGTCGGGCACGATATCCAGCTTGACGGTGACGCGGCCGGCGGCCGCATCGATCTTCACGCTCTTGTGCAGCGTCGCGTGCAATTGCTGTTCGTGACGGCGCAGGACTTCGTTGGCGGTCTTGACCAGGGTGTGGAAGGCGGGGGTGTCGAGGGGCTTGGGGTTCTTCTTGTCGCGGCCCATGGTCCACGGACCCACCAGGGCCGGTTCGGCTTGCCCGTCCAGGGTCATCTCGACGGCCCAGCCGTCGTCGTCTTCGTTCTTGATGATGCGGGCGGTCCAGCCATCGTCGCGCCACAGCGTGGCGCCCTGTTCCTTGCGGTCTTGGAAGTCGCCGTCGTCCGGCATGTGGGTGTCGTTCACTACTGTGCTTTTCCTGGGGGCATGGGTTCGCGGCCTCGCGGGCGGGGTTGCCGCGCCAGGCCGAAGAGATCATGGGTGCGCAGGGCGGATATCCGGATGGCCGGATTCCGCCTGCCCCCGCACTGTAGCGCAATGCGCGCGGGCGTTCCCGGCGCGGCGGGAACGCCATCGCGACGCCGCGGTCTCGCGGCGTTGCCCTAGAAGCGCACGGCCAGCTTGAGCAGGCCCGACTGCTGGCGGTTGCCGCCGCCGAACTGCGCGTCATAGGCGACGCCGGCGGTGGTGTTGCGGGCGAGCGCGATTTCTGCGCCCAGCCCGACCACCGCGGCGTTCCTGGCGATCGGCACGCCGCGCACCGAGAACGTGCCGCCGCCGTCGAAGGCCAGTTGCTGGCTGGGCGTGACGTCGCCCATGGCGTGGCGCCAGCCCAGCGAGGCGGTCAGGCGGCCCGGCGCGCCGCTGGACTCGAACTGCCAGGCGCCGCGCACGCCCAGCGTGCTACTGGTCACGTCGTCGGTGCGGCCCTTGCCGCGCAGCGCGGCCGATCCGCCCGATTCCTCGAAATCCCGCGTGCGCAGCTGGTTCCAGGCCAGGCCGGCATAGGGTTCGATACTGTAGGCATCGCTCAGCGGCAGGTGGTAGCCGAGCTCGCTGAACAGCTGCGTCGACGAGGCGCGGTAGGACGACTCCAGGCGCTGGTTCAGGCTGCCGGCCGCGACGTCGCGCTTGGTGTTGATGTCGTGCCAGGTGTAGGCGGCGCCGGCCATGAAGCGCAGGTGGCCGGGACCGGCCTGGAAATTGCGGCCGCCGAAGATCGTGGCGGTGTAGCTGTCGACGTCGGTGCGCGAGGCGGAATCGGCCAGCGAGCTGTGGCTGCCGACGTAGCCGACCGCGCCGCCCAGGCGCCAGCCGCCGCCGACCGCGCCATCGCCGCCGACGAACAGGCCGCCGGACGATTGGCTGACGCTCGAGGCGTTGCCGTCGCCGGCGAAGGTGCTCCAGTTGCCGAAGGCCTGCGCCCAGACCGGCGAGGCGCCGCTTTGCGGCAGCGCGTCGGCCGACGGCGCGCCCAGTTGGGCGGTCGGCTGTCCGGCGCGCACCGGCGCGTCGAGGTTGCCGCGCAGGTGATCCAGCGGCAGCGCGCGCACGCTGTCGGCCTGGCTCTGCAGCACGGTGGCGGTGCTGGCGTAGGCCTCGCCGGACAACTGCTTCAGGACCGAACGCGCTTCATTGGGCGTCATCGTCAGCACGGCCGTGGTCACCTGGCGGGCGCCGGTGCCGGCGGCCGCAGTGGTGCCGCTGCCGACCACGGACGAGCCGTTGCCGGTGGCCGTCGCGCCATTGCCGCTGGAAGCCGACGCGTTGCCGCCGGAGGTCGAACCGTTGCCGCTCGCGGGCGGATCTTCCTGGTCCAGCGCGCCGCCGACGCTGGCTTCGTTGCCGGTGCCGCCGATGCTGCCGATCGGCACGTCGTTGCGCGTGAGCGTCATGAAGGCATTCTTGGCGTCGTAGCTGAGCGTGGGCGTCAGGAAGGCGTAGGCGCTGGAGGCGCCGGTGAAGCGGCCCTGGATGCCGCCGTCGGCGGTGAGGATGTTGTAGGTGGTGCGCGGCGCATAGTTGCCGGCCGGGCCGACGTGCGCCACGGTGCCATCCAGCGTGGCGACGCCGGTGACGTGGATGCGGTCGCTGGCGCTGCTGGCCGGATCGGCGTGCACGCGATAGACGGTATCGGCGCCGAAGGTCAGGTTGCCGTTGACCGTCAACGTGCCGATGGGCGAGCCGTCGTTGCCCGGGGAGATCACGGCGGTGGGGTAGAGCGTGGTGGTGCCGACCTGGCCAACGCCCGCCAGCACGACCTCGCGGCCGATGTCCAGGGGGCCGTTCAGCTTGCCGTCGATCTCCAGGGCGCCGTCGGCGATCAGGATGGGGCCGCTCAGGCCGCTGCTGTCGGCCGTCAGGATCAGGGAGCCCGGGCCGGTCTTGACGAAGCCCTGGGCGCCTTGCAGCGGGTTGTGGATGGTGTCGACGAACTGGCCCGAGGCATAGGTGCCGTCGCCGACCACCAGGGCCGGCGGGTTGCCGCCGCTGCCCACCAGGGTGATGGGCGCGCCCTGCACGGTATAGCGGTCGGTCGCGAACTGGATGCCCGACACGCGCACCGGGCCGGCGCCGCCATCGACCGTGACCGTGCCCGCCGCGCCGGTGAAGATGGCGTAGCCGCCGTCGGGCAGGGCGCCCGTGGCGTTGGTGGGGCTGTTCCAGTTGCCGCTGGCGGCGCTCCAGGTGCCATTGCCGCCGCCGGCGCGGGTGGCGGATGCCGCGCCGTTGCCGTTCCACAGATTGGTGGTGCTGGGGCCCAGGATCAGGTTGATCTGTTTGTCGCCGGTCAGCGACTGGATGGTCGCCGCGGGCTGCGAGTCGCCGGTCACGCTGCCCAGCGTCAGGCCGTTGCCGCTCAGGGTGCCGCCGTATGACAGGATGCGGTAGTAGCCGGCGTTGGTGCCCAGCGTGTTGACCGACACGTTCAACGTGGTGTTGTTCAGGGTGGCGTTGCCGGCGACCGTGATGTTGTCGCCGGTGCCGGGCTGCGTGATCGGCAGGCCCGCGTAGCCGGTCTCGAAGTCGAACACGGCGTTGTTCATCGACAGGTCGCCCCTGACGACGAGGTTGCCGTTGGACACGCCGGTGGGCGTGCCCACCGGGTAGCCGGGGGCGACGCGCGCGCCGTTCACGTTGAGGTTGCCGTTGATCGCGCCGAAGCCCGAGACGGTGCCGTTGGCGGCCGCGTTGACGTTGCCGGTGAGGGTGACGCCGGCGCCGCCGCCGTTGCCGCCGATCACCAGGGTGCCGCCGTTGACGTCAACGCCGCCGGGGAAGGCGGCCGAGCCGTCGAACACCTGCGTGTTGCCGGACGCCACCGTCAGGTCGGCCGCCATGGCGGCGCCGCAGCAGGTGGTGCTCAATGCGACCGTGGCCGTCAGCCACTTGTTCGTGCCGTATATCAAGACTGGAATCCTTTTTGTCTCGGCCCGAGGTCCCGATGCCATACGCAATCGCCCACGGAAATCGTGTTTCCGGTGGCTGAAATACTTTGTATGGAATGGACGGGCCGGTGGAAAAAGGACGCAATTTATACCTGCTTTTTTGCAGATTAAAAAACTGCCTGAAAGATACCATCCAAGGCCGCGATTTTCGGCCGTTTGGATACCAACCAATTGTTTTTATTGGTGTTTTGGATACCGGCCGTATTATCAATATGGCGGGAATTGATACATTCAATATTATCTGTCAGGCACGACAGGTGCTGATTTTCGATTTTAAGAATCGGCGCGGTTTTTATTATTTATCTTGCTTATCGAGGCGCCGCGAAAATGGTCAGGACGCGCGCTTTTACGGTCATCGCGACAGCGCCTTCCCGGCTGCACGGCGCGCGACGGCAGCGACGGCCGCGCGTGGCGCGGCCGCCGGCGCGGCAAGCTCCGCCGGCGGCCGCCAATGACAGCCCTGTCCGCCAGCCGCCCGCGGATTCACCCGCTGGCTACGGATTCACCAGCACCGGCTTGTCGCGATACGCCGCCGGGAAGGTCTTGGCCAGGTTCTCCACCTTCGGCACGTCGTTCACCATGATGTACATGCTGTACGGGTGCCGCACCAGGTAGTCCTGGTGGTAGCCCTCGGCGGGGTAGAAGGCCTTGAGCGGTTCCACCGTGGTGGCCAGCGCCTTGGGGTAGACGCCGGATTTGTTCAGCTGGGCGATGTAGGCCTCGGCCACCTTGCGCTGGTCGTCGTTGGCCGGGAACACCGTGGAGCGGTACTGGGTGCCGCTGTCCGGGCCCTGGCGGTTGAGCTGGGTCGGGTCGTGCGCCACCGAGAAATAGATCTGCAGCAGTTGGCCGTAGCTGACCTGCTTCGGGTCGTAGGTGATTTCCACCGATTCGGCGTGGCCGCTGCGCCCGCCGCTGACGGTGTTGTAGTCGGCGGTGGCTGCCTGGCCGCCGGCGTAGCCGGAGACCGCCGAGGTGACGCCCTTGACGTGCTGGAACACCGCCTGCACGCCCCAGAAGCAGCCGCCGGCGATCACGGCTTTTTCCTGGGCCGCGCCGGCCGCCGAGGCGTCGAGCGCGGGCGGTGGAATGATGAAGGCAGTCTCGGCGGCGCTGGCCGTGCCGAAGGCGAACAGGGTGCCGGCGGCGGCCAGCGCGGCCTGGCGGGCGCGGGAGAAGGGACGAAGGAACATGATGCGCAATCCTCGAAAAATGACGCCGGCCGCGATCAGGCCTGCGGGGTGAAGCTCATGGCCACGCCGTTCATGCAGTAGCGCAGTCCGGTCGGGCGCGGGCCGTCGTCGAAGACGTGACCCAGGTGGCCGCCGCAATTGCCGCAATTGACGGCGGTGCGGGTCATGCCGAAGCTGCGGTCTTCCAGCGTATCGACGGCGTGTTCCAGCG
The DNA here is from genome assembly GCF_002082135.1 of Achromobacter ruhlandii. Classification (NCBI taxonomy): domain Bacteria; kingdom Pseudomonadati; phylum Pseudomonadota; class Betaproteobacteria; order Burkholderiales; family Alcaligenaceae; genus Achromobacter; species Achromobacter ruhlandii. The sequence continues at coordinate 3,436,464 of NZ_CP017433.1, read as the reverse complement.
GCTGCCAGAAGCTGGGCCAGCCGGTGCCGCTGTCGAACTTGGTGGCCGACGAAAACAGCTTCTGGGCGCAGCCGGCGCAGGCGAAGGTGCCGGCGCGATGCTCGTCATTGAGCGGGCTGGTGTAGGGCCGTTCGGTGCCCTCGCGGCGCAGCACGTCGTACTGCGCCTGGGTCAGTCTGGCGCGCCATTCGGCGTCGGTCAGGGTATAGGGGTAGGCGCGGGGCGGCGCGGCGCGCG
>NZ_CP017433.1:3424976-3436168 GCF_002082135.1 Achromobacter ruhlandii | reverse complement strand
CCCAGGAAATGCCTGCGTGTCAGTCTCATGGGGGCTCCTTGGGAAAGCGGGCCCGCGCGCGGCGCGGCCGGGGCGGCGCCCGCGGGGCGGTTGGCGGGCGGGCTTACTTGCCCATGCTGTCCTTGCTCATGGAGCCGCCCTTGGACATGCCGTCCTTGGACATCCCATCCTTCGACATGCCATCTTTCGACATGCCATCCTTGGCCATGCCGTCCTTCTTCATGCCGTCGTGCGACATGCCGTCCTTGGACATGGAGTTCTTCGACATGCCGTCCTTGGACATGCCGTCCTTCGCCATGCCATCCTTGGACATGCCATCCTTCGACATGCCGCTCTTGGCCATGCCGTCCTTGGACATGTCGTCGGCCGCGTGCGCGGTGACCGCGCCAAAGGCCAGGCACAGCGAGAATGCGGCGGTGGTGAGTGTCTTCATGATGCGTTCCTCTGGTGTGTCGTGGTGGGAAAAAAAGTGAAAACCACCTAGCTGCCGCCGAACCAGTTGTAGCCCTGGTCCTCCCAGTAACCGCCCGGGTAGGTGTTGGTGACGAAAATCGCCTGGATGTGCTTGGGGTTCTTGTAGCCAAGCTTGGTGGGCATCCGCAGCTTCATCGGGAAGCCGTACTCCGGCGGCAGGGTCTTGCCGTCGTAGGTCAGCGCCAGGATCGTCTGCGGATGCAACGCGGTCGGCATGTCGATGCTGGTGTAGTAGTCATCGGCACACTTGAATCCCACATATTTCGCGGTCAGGTCGGCGCCCACGCGCTTCAGGAAGGTCGAGAACGGTACGCCGCCCCATTTGCCGATGGCGCTCCAGCCCTCGACGCAGATGTGGCGCGTGACCTGGTCGATCTGCGCCATGGCGCGCAGCTCTTCCAGCCGCCAGCGGCGCTTGTCCGCCACCATGCCGGTGACTTCCAGCCGGAAGCTCTCTTCCTCGACCTGCCGCACCTCGTCGATGCCGTAATAGGCATTGAACGGGAACGGGCGGGTGATCATGGATTCCGGGTAGGTGGGGGCCAGTTTGTTCGGGTCGAAGATCCAGCCTTGCACGCGGTCGTTGAAGCGCGACACGGCGGTCAGCGCCTTCTCCACGTTTTCATCGTCGGACAGCGTGCAGCCGGACAGCATCGCCAGCCCGCCCAGCGTCAGGCCGCGGCGCAGGAAGGCGCGGCGCGAGGGCGCCTCGACCCGCTTGTCCAGGATCTTCACGGCTTCCTTCAGGATGGCGGGGCCGTCCAGGCCCAGCAGCGACAGGCGTCGTTTTGCGCTCACGTTGGGCTCCTTATTTGCCGCGGATCATGGCGATCAGGCTGCGCGGCACCAGCGCCACCATGACCAGGTGGACCGCCACGAACGCCACCAGCAGCGCCATGGCGAAGAAATGGATGCGGCGCGCGAATTCATAGCCGCCCAGCAGCGTGCGCAGCGTGTCGAACTGCACCGACTTCCACAGCACCAGGCCGGACAGAACCAGCACCGTGATATCCGCGATGACGAACAGGTAGGCCAGCCGCTGCACCTGGTTATAGTGGCGCGGGTCGGCATGCGACAGCTTGCCGCGCAGGGCGGCGACCAAGTCGCGGGCGACGCCGCGCGGGCCGACCGGGAAGAACTTGCGCCACAGGCGGCCGGTGGTCAGGTTCAGGCCCAGGTAGAGCAGGCCGTTGACCAGCAGCAGCCACATGCCGGCGAAGTGCCATTGCAGCGCGCCGCCCAGCCAGCCGCCCAGAGTGGCGCCGTTGGGAAAGGTGAAGTCGAAGAACGGCGCGGCGTTATAGACGCGCCAGCCGCTGGTCACCATAATGACCACGGCCAGCGCATTGAGCCAATGCACGATGCGCAGCCAGCCGGGATGGACCGGGCCGCGGCTGTCGGGCGCCGGGGCGGCGGGGGCGTCTGGGGTGGCGGGCGTGGCCATCATGGCGGGGCTCCTCGGGGAGGCGGTTGTTGTCGTTGGAGCCATTCTTCCCCGGCGCCGATATCGAAGTCCTCACGCAAACTTAAAATAAATGTGATAACTCGCCGGCCATGGATTGGCGACAATAGCGCTACCGGGGGCGGATCGTCCGCGCCCGGCGTTGCCGGCCGCTGGCGGTCGGCTTACCCTGATTTCCACCCCTGACCGAGCCCCTATGGATACGCCTCGCCGCGTCCTGATCGTCGAAGACGACGCCCACATCGCCGAATTGCTGCGCCTGCACCTGCGTGACGAGGGCTACGCGGTCGAGCACGCGGCCGACGGCAACGAAGGCATGCGCCGGCTGGAGGAGGGCGGCTGGGACGCCCTGGTGCTGGACCTGATGCTGCCGGGCATCGACGGCCTGGAGATCTGCAAGCGCGCCCGCGCCATGACGCGCTATACCCCCATCATCATCACCAGCGCCCGCTCCAGCGAGGTGCACCGCATCCTCGGCCTGGAACTGGGCGCCGACGACTACCTGGCCAAGCCGTTCTCGATGCTGGAACTGGTGGCGCGGGTGCGGGCGCTGCTGCGCCGCACCGAGGCGCTGGAGCGCAATGCCCGCATCGACGCCGGCAGCCTGCGCCAGCACGGCGTGGCCATCGACCCCATTGCCCGCACCGCCTCGGTCGACGAGCGCCGGCTGGAACTGACGCCGCGCGAATTCGACCTGCTGCATTTCTTCGCCCGCAACCCGGACAAGGTGTTCTCGCGGCTGGACCTGCTGAACCAGGTCTGGGGCTACCAGCACGAAGGCTACGAGCACACCGTCAACACCCACATCAACCGGCTGCGCACCAAGATCGAGGCCGATCCGTCCAATCCGCAGCGCATCCTGACGGTCTGGGGGCGCGGCTACAAGTTCGCGGCCGCGCCCGGCGCGCCGGCGGAGTCCGCGTCATGAAGCGCCTGACCCTGACCCAGCGCCTGTCGGCCGTGTTCGCGCTGTTGCTGCTGGCGTGTTGCGGCGCGTCGGCCTGGCTGCAGATCTCGGCCAACGTGCGTTACGAGCAGGAAGTGGTGCAGCGCCTGTCCAGCGGCCTGGCGCAGCATATCGCCGGCACCAACGAACTGATGGACGCCAACGGCTGGAAGCCGGACGCGGTGCGTTCGCTGTTCTCGATGCTGATGATGGTGAATCCGGCGGTCGAGGTCTACCTGCTGGACAACGACGGCCGCATCGTGGGCGATGCGGCGCCGCCCGGCCAGATCAAGCGCGACCGGGTCGACCTGGCGCCGGTGCGCCGTTTCCTGGCGGGCGCGGCGCTGCCGATCGAGGGCGACGATCCGCGCCACCTGGATACGGCCAAGGTATTTTCGGCCGCGCCGGTGCGGGTGGCGGGGCGCGACGAGGGCTATGTCTATGTGGTGCTGCAAGGCCAGGCGCATGACGCGCTGGCGATGGCCGCGTCGCGCAGCGCGGTGCTGCGCACCACCCTGTGGTCGATTGCGCTGGTGGCCCTGCTGGGCCTGGTGTCGGGACTGGCGGCGTACGGCCTGATCACGCGGCCGCTGCGCGGCCTGACGCGCGCGGTGCGGGCCTTTGGCGATGACGATGGCCGCGCGTTGGCGGCGCTGGAAAAGCCGGCCGACGCCACCGATGCCAGCGGCGACGAGATCTCGGTGCTGCGCCGCAGCTTCGTGCAGATGGGCCGCCGCATCACCGAGCAATGGCGCGAGCTGACGCGCCAGGACCAGCAGCGGCGCGACCTGGTGGCGAACATTTCGCACGACCTGCGCACGCCGCTGACCTCGCTGCACGGCTACCTGGAGACCCTGCGGTTGAAGGACGAGACGCTGGACGCGGCCGAGCGCCGCCGTTACCTGGACATCGCCCTGGCGCAGAGCCGCAAGGTCGGCCGGCTGGCGCAGGAACTGTTCGAGCTGGCGCGGCTGGAATCCGGGCTGGTGCGGCTGGAACCCGAGACCTTCTCGCTGCCCGAGCTGGCGCAGGACGTGATCCAGAAATTCGAATTGGCCGCCGAGGCGCGCCAGCAGCGGCTGACCACGGCGATTGACCAGGAGCTGCCGCCGGTGCGCGCCGACCTGGGCATGATCGAGCGGGTGCTCACCAATCTGCTGGACAACGCCATCCGCCATACGGCGCCGGGCGGATGCATCGAGCTACGCCTGCGGCAGGCGCGCGACGGCGTGCAGGTGCGGGTCAGCGACAATGGCGCCGGCATTCCCGACGCCTTGCGCGCCGGCCTGTTCACCCGCGCCTCGGTGCTGGCGGACGGCCCGCGCGATGGCGGCGGGCTGGGGCTGGTGATCGTGCACCGCATCCTGAAGCTGCATCACAGCGATATCCGGCTGGTGCAACGGCCGGAGCCGGGCGCGGTGTTCGAATTCAACCTGCCGGCGGCGCGCTGATGCGGCGTCAGCCGCCCGCGCGCCGCCGGGTCCTGGCGCTGGCGTGCCGCCGTCAGGCGGCCGCCGGCATCCTGCCGTTCAGCAGATAGTCCATCAGCTCGCGCACGCTGCGCATGGCGTCGCCGAACGGCAGCTTCGACGCGCCGCGGAAGAACAGGCCGCGGCTGACTTCGCCGCGCATGGCGGCGGCCAGCTTCAGGTCGATGCAGAACTGGCCGAAGCGCGCGATGCCGTCGCGCAGGCCGCATTGCGTCAGGCAGTCCATGCGCTGGCTGCAACGGCGCGCGTCGCAGCGGGTGCTGTCCTGCAGGGTCTTTTCCTGGCGCAGGTAGCGCGTCAGCCACGGCGTCGGCACGGCGCGCGCCGGCAGGCCGGCCACGCTGGTGAATTCGGCCAGCTTGTCGGGGTCGGCTTCCATCAGCACGCGCTTGAAGTTCTCGTGGGCGTCGCCTTCCTCGGTCACGGCGAAAGCCGTGCCCACTTGCACGCCGTCGGCGCCGTGGCCGAGCCAGTGGCGCACCTGCTCGTGGCTGCCGACGCCGCCGGCCACGATCAGGCGCGGGGCGTCGCGGCCCAGTTGCAGGTCCTGGAACAACTGGCGGCATTCGGCCAGCACGCGCTTGAAGTCGAAGCGTTCGTCGTGGATGTCGTCCAGACGCGCGGCGCCCAGGTGGCCGCCGGCGTAGCCGGGGTGTTCGATGACCACGGCGTCGGCCATGCGGCCTTTCTTCATCCACTTTTTCAGCACGGCGGCCACGCCGCGCGCTTCCGACAGGATGGGGACCAGCGCCACCTTGGGATAGTCGGCGGTCATGTCGGGCAGGTCCAGCGGCAGGCCGGCGCCCATGACGATGGCCTGGGCGCCGCTTTCGCAGGCCTGGCGCACCAGGGCGGGATGGTCGCGCACGGCCTTCATGACGTTGACGGCCACCACGCCGCGCCCCTGCGCGGTGTCGAGCGCGGCGCGCACTTCGCGGTCCAGCGCGACGCGGTTGGCGCTGTCGATCTGTTCACGGTCGCGGCAGTCCTCGGTCTGCTCGATCAGGTCGGGATGGTGATGGCGCAAGTCCACACTGGCGATGGTGCCGACCGCGTTCTGGCTGGCGACCGCGCCGGCCAGGCGATGGGCGGATACGCCGACGCCCATGCCGCCCTGGACAATGGGCAGCAATTCGCGTCCGGCGAGAGTGAGGGATTTGAACCACGTCATGAAATGGAAGCCTTTATTGGGAACAGTGGCTTCGAGGCTAGAGCAAGGCATGACGCGCCGCCTTGCGCGGAATCAAGCGGGCGGGTGAAAGCGGGGAGAGGGAACGCGGCAGGGGCGTGGCCCGGCCGGGCAGACAAAAAAGGGGCGGAGCCGGCGGGCTCCGCCCCTGGCCAATGGTGGCCTTACGCCACCAGCTTGACCAGCGCCGGCACCGTCAGCACGGCCGTGTAGTAGCCCATGAACTGCACGCCGGTATTGAACCCGAACAGGCGCGACAGCAGGCCGCCGAACAGGCCCATGGTCAGGATCACCAGCAGGCCCAGGAACTGGCCTTCCCACACGCTGATCACGATGATCAGGCCGACGAAGGTGGCGATGATGGCCTCGTGGCTGACCTTGCGCGACACGAACAGCGCGGCGCGGCGGGCGAAGTTCATGGCGAACGGATACGACACGATCGCCGCCAGCAGCACCGCCAGCATGCCGTAGCCGAGGAACTCCCAGTGGTTCAGCAGGTTGTGCAGGTTGTGCGTTTCGCCGCTGGCCGCGTCCACCGTGAAGCGCGGCGGCGCGTTGAACAGCGGCGCGGCCGGCCCGGCGGCCACCGGGCTGAGCGGCAGGCCGAAAGCGATCAGCGGGATCAGGGCCTCGGCGATGTAGGTCGCCTCGGTGACGCCGTTGCGCGCGCTCAGCACCGTGGTCAGGCGATGATAGGCGTGCTTGACGCGCGAGCCCACCAGTTCGCCCAGCACCACCGTCATCGCCACCGGGCTGAACACGAAGGTGGCGCTGGAGATGGTGGCGGTGGCCAGGGTCCAGCGGGTCTGGATGCGGTCCATCACCTTGAGCGGGTTGGGGAAGTAGCCCGACCAGCCCTTGACGTCCGGCGCCAGCGAGAACGTGCGCACCTTGTCGCGCATCATTTTGGCGCGGCCCTGCGGCGCGATCACGGTGAACAGGTCCGCGATCAGCGGGCCGATGGCGATGCCCAGGAAGTAGCTGATGCTGAGCTTGACGCCGTATTTGGCGGTCAGGCTCTGCAGCGCCACGATCACCACCACGAACGGCACCAGCAGCGCCACCGCGGCCCAGCGGCCGGCCGAGAAATAGGCGATCAGCACCGCCGCGGCCAGGAAGATCCACGGCGCCGACTTGGTGATGGCGCCGCCGAACGGCGCCAGCAGCACGGCGAACAGCACCGCCAGCGGCACCGCCACGAAAGCGGCGACGATGGCGCCCGACACCATCTTGCGCAGCGCGATGTGCGGCACGCCGAGCTTGCGCAGCATGTTGGCGTCCTGCAGCAGCGGCGTGGCGAGCGTGTCGCCGGGGATGCCCAGTAGCGCCGTCGGCACCGCGTGGGTCATGTGCTTGGCCACCGCGCCGGCCAGGAAGAAGGTGAAGACGCCGGCGGGCGGCACGCCCAGCAGCACCACCAGCAGCGTCAGCGGCGCCAGCGTGGTGGTCTCGTCGGTGCCGGACACCAGGCCGATGGCGGCGAACACCACCGCGCCCAGGAGGCCCATGCCGGCGGCCACCATGATCTGTTCAAGCAACACGGGATCGCTCATGCCGGCACCTCTTCACGCACGTTGCGCGGCTGGGCCTGCGGCGCCTGCGCCGCGGCGGGCGCGGCGAACAGCTCGTACAGGTCCAGTTCCTTCAGTTCCTTGACCACCGCCGGCGGCAGGTCCGCCAGCGTGCCCAGGCCGCCCGGTTGCGCGGCCAGTTCGGCCAGCACCTCGGCGCGCCAGGCCGGATCGTGCGAGGCGCTGTGCTCGACCACTTCGCGCTTGGGCGGGAACAGGCGGGCGCAGATCACGCCCGCCAGCACGCAGCCGGCCAGGCCGGCCAGCATGGCGTAGGCGTGCGCCAGCTCGGGCGAGGCGACCTTGTCGCGCAGCCAGCCGCTGGCGGCGTAGAAGCCCGCCACGCTGACGGCGATGCCGATGGCGATGGCCCACGCCAGGTGGCGCAGGTCGACCGTGTCGTTCCATACTTCGGCCAGGCGTCCGGCGGACGCCTTGCTGTCTCTTTCCATGTCTGTCTCCTTGATGGACGGGCGGCGCGGGAGGTTCCCGGCGCCGCCTCTGTTCTTGTGCGGCCGGCGTGCGTGCGCCGGCCGTGCCGCGCCGTCAGGCCGGTTTCCGCAGTTCCTCCAGCAGCGCCAGCGCGCGGTCGGCGCGCACGTCCTTTTCTTCGGCCATGCGTTTGGCCAATTGGTCGACCTCGGCGCCCACCGCGCCCACGGTCAGCGCGATGTTGCGCGCGTGCAGCGCCATGTGGCCGCGCTGGATGCCTTCGGTGGCCAGCGCCCGCAGCGCGCCCAGGTTCTGCGCCAGGCCCACGGCCACGGCGATCTCGCCCAGCTCCTGGGCCGAGCGCACCGCCATGATCTTGAGCGCCAGCCGCGCCAGCGGATGGGTCTTGGTGGCGCCGCCCACCAGGCCCACCGGCATCGGCATTTCCAGCGTGCCGACCAGGGCGCCGCTGGCGTCCTTTTCCCAATGGGTCAGCGAGGTGTAGCGGCCGTCGCGGCAGGCGTAGGCATGGGCGCCGGCCTCGACCGCGCGCCAGTCGTTGCCGGTGGCGACGATGACCGGGTCGATGCCGTTCATGATGCCCTTGTTGTGGGTGGCGGCGCGGTACGGGTCGGTGGCGGCGAACACGTAGGCATCCAGCACGCCCTCGATGATCTCGGCGCCGCTGCGGTCCTTGGTGTCGAGGGTCCGCGGCGTCAGGCGCACGCGGGCCCGCGACAGGCGCAGGTCGGCCAGGTTCGACAGGATGCGCAGCCGCACCGTGCCACCGGTGATCTCCTCGACCAGCGGCGCCACGGCCTCGGCCATGGTGTTGACGGTGTTGGCGCCCATGGCGTCGCGCACGTCGACGATCAGGTGCAGCACCAGCATCGGGCCGCGCGGCGTGTCGGTGAACACGTGCGCCTCGATGTCCTGGCAGCCGCCGCCCAGGCCGATCAGCACCTGGTCGCGGCTGTTGGCCAGCTTGACGATGCGCTCGCGCTCGCGCAGCAGGGCGACGCGCGCGCCGTGCGGATCGGTCAGGCCCAGCACCTGCACCTGGGCGCGCATCAGCGGCCGGGTGCTGGAGGTCTCGAAGCCGCCGTTCTCGCGCGCCAGCTTGGCCATGAACGAGGCCGCGGCCACCACCGACGGTTCTTCCACCGCCATCGGCACCAGCACGTCGCGGCCATTGACCTGGAAGTTGCCGGCCACGCCCAGCGGCAGCTCGAAGGCGCCGATGACGTTCTCGATCATGCCGTCGGCGCGCTCCAGGCCGAGCGCGCCCGGCTCGGCCAGTTGCTGGCGTTCCTCGGGCGTCAGGCCGGCCGCGTCGGCGATGGCGGCGAGGCGTTGGGCGGGGGTGAGGGCGCGGAAGTTGGGCAGGCGTGAATCGGCCACCATGGCATGTGTCTCCATCTGGAAATCTAGGAATTGGGTGACCGGATTCTAGGTAAACTGTACCGGCATTCAGAGGTACAGTTTGGACGAACAGTACCATCGCACTGCACCAATTTTCGACTTTTTGCCGCTGGAAACCACGCCGTGGACGCCGACAACTCCCCGGGCCGCGCCCCGCGCGCCGCGCCCATCGCCGAAAGCCTGGCGCGCCTGATCGGGCGCCAGATCGCCGAGGGCGTCTATCGCCCGGGCGATAAATTGCCGTCGCTGCGCGAGCTGGCGCAATTGCATCGCTACGCCAAGAACACCGTGGTGGTGGCGTTCGAGATGCTGGTGGCGCGCGGGCTGGTGGAGCCGCGTCGCGGCTCGGGCTTCTACGTGCTCGACACCGGGCCGGCGCGGCGCGCCGCCGACGAAGAGCCGGGGCAGTTGAGCCGCGCCATGGACATCGTCTGGCTGATGCGCGAGCAGCTCAAGACGCAGCCCGACGCCATCGCCGCCGGCGACGGCTTCCCGCCGGTGGAATGGCTGGCCGACATGCGCATGGACCGCTATCACCAGAAGGTGGTGCGCACCGGCCTGGGCACGCTGTTCCGCTATGGCAGCCGCTTCGGCTACGCGCCGCTGCGCGAGAGCCTGGTGCGCAAGCTGGGCGACGTCGGCATCAGCGCGGCGCCGTCGCAGCTGGTGCTGACGCACGGCGCCAACGAGGCCATGGACCTGGTGATCCGCTACTTCCTGCCGCCGGGCGCGGCGGCGCTGGTGGACGATCCGGGCTACTACCCGCTGTTCGGCAAGCTCAAGCTGGCCGGCGTGCGCATGCTGGGCGTGCCGCGCCTGTCGGACGGCCCGGATCTGGCGGCGCTGGAGGCGTTGCTGCAGCGCGAGAAGCCGCGCCTCTTTTTCACGCAGTCGCTGGCGCACAATCCCACCGGTTCCGACATTTCGCCGGCCAAGGCCTACAAACTGCTGCAACTGGCCGAGCGCCACAATCTGATCGTGGTCGAGAACGATCCGCTGGCCGACTTCAAGCCGACCTCGGCGGTGCGGCTGTCGGCGCTGGATCAACTGGAACGCACGGTCTACATCGGCAGTTTCTCGAAGTCGTTCTCGGCGGCGCTGCGGGTCGGCTTCATCGCCTGCGGCGCGGGCCTGGCCAGCGACCTGGCGGACCTGAAGGCGCTGGTGCACGTCAGCAGTTCGGAATACTGCGAGCGCATGGTCGACGTGATGCTGCGCGACGGCCACTACGAACGCCACCTGGTGCGCCTGCGCCAGCGGCTGGAAGCGGCCACCGGCGACGCGCTGCGGGTGCTGGATTCGCTGGGCGCGACGGTCTACACGCGGCCCACCCGCTCGCTCTATCTGTGGGCGGCGTTTCCCGGCATCGACAATTCGCTGGCGCTGGCCGAGGACCTGATGCCGGAGAAGGTCATCATGGCGCCGGGCCGCGTGTTCAGCGTCGATCCGACGGCGGCCTCGCCCTGGTCGCGCTGCAATGTGGGCGCGGTGGCGTCGCCGCGCTTTCACGCCGCGCTGGCGGCGCGCCTGGGGCGCGGCGGCGCTCAGCGGTAGGCGAATTCCTCGAACCAGCCGCGCAGCAAGGCCTGCGCCTGCGCGCCCAGCAGCCGCGCCGGCGGGGTGCTGGGGCAACTGCGCGCGCCTTGCACCGCGAAGCGCTTGACGCCGCGCCGCGCCAGTTCGCGCGCCAGGCCCAGCAGCCGGGTCTCGTCGAGCCAGTCGGGATGCCAGGTGATGCGGCATTCGAAATCCACGCCCGCCGTCAGCAGTTGCGTCATGCAGGCCTGCGCCGACCGGTGCGAATCGCGCCGGCCCGTGATGTCGTCATAGCCCTGCGCATCGGCCTTGATGTCCAGGCCGACCCAGTCCAGATAGCGCAGCACGTCGGCCAGGCGCAGCGGATAGATGCCGGCGGTGTGCAGGCCGATGCGGTATCCCATGCGCCGCGCCTCGCGGATCATCGACGGCAGGCGCGGCTCGCTGAGCGGTTCGCCGCCCGAGAACACCACCGCGTCGAGCAGGCCCTGGCGGTTGTCCAGGAACGCGCGCACGTCGCGCCAGTCGTAGCGCGCGTTGCGCGTCTGCAATTCGGGGTTGTGGCAGTAGTGGCAGCGCCAGGGACAGCCGGCGATGAAGACGACGGCGGCCAGCGTGCCCGGCCAGTCCACGGTGGAGAAGGGCGTCAGGCCGCCCACCGCCGGCGAAT
>NZ_CP017433.1:3382625-3424909 GCF_002082135.1 Achromobacter ruhlandii | reverse complement strand
GGGGGCGGCCTTGCGGCCGCCGGCCGCTTCAGGCACGTTGTTCGACGAAGAAGCGGCGTTCATTGAATTCGCCTTGTTTGCCGGTGTTGAAGGAAGACACGGGGCGGTGATAGCCCATGACGCGGGTCCAGACTTCGCAGCGCACGCGCTGGCTGTCGTCCAGATGCGCGGCCTGCGGGGCGATGGCTTGCGGGGTGATCACGGTTTGCATGATGGCTCCTGGGGGAAAGGCCGGGCGGGGATCGCCCGGGGAAAAAACGCGGTGACCGGCGATGTCAGGCCGGCGCGCAGCAAGACGCCTGCTTGGCCAGCAGTTCGGCGTCGCACTTGGGGCAGAACTCGTGGTGCCCGGCCAGATAGCCGTGGTTCGGGCAGATCGAGAACGTCGGCGTGACGGTGATGTAGGGCAGGCGGAAGTTCGACAGCGCGCGCCGCACCAGCGCCTTGCAGGCGCTGGCCGACGACACGGCCTCGTTCATGTACAGGTGCAGCACGGTGCCGCCGGTGTACTTGCCCTGCAGCGCTTCCTGCAAGGCCAGCGCCTCGAACGGATCGTCGGTGTGGCCCACCGGCAACTGGCTGGAGTTGGTGTAGTAGGGCTGCGCCTCGGTGCCCGCCTGCAGGATGCCGGGATAGCGCTTGCGGTCCTCGCGAGCGAAGCGGTAAGTGGTGCCTTCGGCCGGCGTGGCCTCCAGGTTGTATAGATGGCCGGTCTCTTCCTGGAACTCGGTCATGCGCGCCCGCACCCGGTCCAGCAGCCGCACCGCCAGCGCGTGGCCGGCCGGCGTGGTGACGTCGTCGGCGTCGTCGCTGAAGTTGCGGATCATCTCGTTGATGCCGTTCACGCCCAGCGTGCTGAAGTGGTTGCGCAGCGTGCCGAGGTAGCGCCGCGTGTACGGGTACAGCCCCTGGTCGATGTAGCGCTGCACCACCTTGCGCTTGGTTTCCAGCACGTCGCGCCCGAGGCCCAGCAGGTGGTCCAGGCGCGCCATCAGCGCCGCCTCGTCGCCGCGGCAGGTATGGCCCAGGCGGGCGCAATTGATCGTCACCACGCCCACCGACCCGGTCTGCTCGGCCGAGCCGAACAGGCCGTTGCCGCGCTTGAGCAGCTCGCGCAGGTCCAGTTGCAGGCGGCAGCACATGGAGCGCACCATGTGCGGCTCCAGATCGGAATTGAGGAAGTTCTGGAAGTACGGCAGGCCGTAGCGCGCGGTCATCTCGAACAGGCGCTCGGTGTTGGGATGGTCCCAGTCGAAGTCGGGCGTGATGTTGTAGGTGGGAATCGGGAACGTGAACACGCGCCCCTTGGCGTCGCCGGCCATCATCACCTCGATGTAGGCGCGGTTGATCATGTCCATTTCGGCCTGCAGGTCGCCATAGGCGAACGGCATTTCCTCGCCGCCGACGTAGGGGATCTGCTCCTTCAGGTCGGCCGGGCAGGTCCAGTCGAAGGTCAGGTTGGTGAACGGCGTCTGCGTGCCCCAGCGGCTCGGCACGTTCAGGTTGTAGATCAGCTCCTGCATGCTTTGCTTGACCTCGGCGTAGGTCATCGCGTCGCGGCGGATGAAGGGCGCCATGTAGGTGTCGAACGAGCTGAAGGCCTGCGCGCCGGCCCATTCGTTCTGCAGCGTGCCCAGGAAGTTGACGATCTGGCCGATGGCCGCCGACATGTGGCGCGGCGGCGTGGCCTCGATCTTGCCGGGGATGCCGTTGAAGCCCTCGGTCAGCAGCTGGCGCAGCGACCAGCCGGCGCAATAGCCGCTGAGCATGTCCAGGTCGTGGATGTGGATGTCGCCGTCGCGGTGGGCCTGGCCGGCCTCGGGCGTGAAGACGTTGGACAGCCAGTAGTTGGCGGTGACCTTGCCGGCGACGTTCAGGATCAGCCCGCCCAGGCTGTAGCCCTGGTTGGCGTTGGCGTTGACGCGCCAGTCGCGCTGTTCCAGGTATTCCTCCATGGCGCTTTCCACGTCCACCAGGGTGTGGCGCAGCGCGCGCAGGCGGGCGTGCTGTTCGCGGTAGACGATGTAGGCGCGGGCGGTGCGCCAGTAGCCGGCCTTGACCAGCGTTTCCTCGACCTGGTTCTGGATGGTCTCCACGCCGGGGCAGACGTTGCCCTCGGCGGCCAGCGCCTCGATCACCGCGCCGGTCAGCGCCTGGGCCACGTCGGCGTCCAGTTCTCCGGTGCCGCGGCCGGCGGCGGCGATGGCCGCCGCGATCTTGGCGCGGTCGAATGCGACGACCCGGCCGTCGCGCTTGAGGATGTGTTGGAGTTGCATCGCTGACACCATATGTTGTGGGGTGGAAAAACTCTACCACCACCTATGGTGTCAAAGACCGGGTCGCCGAGGCGTTTGTCAGGCCGGCTTGATGCCGGTCAAACGGCCCCGGACGGGCCGGGGCGGGCGCAATGCGGCCCTAGAAGCCGAAGCCGACCCCGGCGATCGAGATGACCACCGCCAGCGCGGCGGTGCGCATCGCCGGGCGCGGCGACCACGACAGCATGCCGACCCACAGCAGGGCGCCGGCCGACAGCCAGCCGAGCCAGGCCACCACGCCCACGGTGTTGCCCCACAGGCCGACGCACGGCAGCAGCGCCAGCAGCAACAGCAGGATGCCGGCGGCGCGCAGCACGCGCGAATGGCCGGCGGACGGATCGCGGCCCCAGACCTGGTCATAGTGGCGCGGCATCGCCAGGCTCAGGCAGGCCATGCCGGAATAGGTCAGCAGCAGCGCCATGGCGATGCCGTATGCGTCGTTCAGATTCATGCCGTGGCTTCCTGGGGCGGGCGGGCGTTGCGCGGCGGCGGCGCCGACAACGGTTTCTTGCGCAATCGTAGCGCGGCCCAGCCGGCCGCCAGGCCGGTGGCGACGGCCGTCAGTTCGACGCCGGCGCTTTCCCAGTCGCCGCGCGCGATCTGCGCCAGCGGATGGTCGCCGATCGTCGCCAGCGACAGCAGCGGCAGCAGCAGGCACAGCGCCGACAGCGCGGCCAATTGCCCGATCCACGCGCGCCGGGGCGCGCACAGCCAGGCGTGGGCCAGCGTCAGCGCCCAGACGATGAAGAAAGCGCGCAGCTCCCAGCCGGCGCGCTGCGGCAGCGCCACCGGCAGCAGGCGGTTGGCCCACAGGTAGGCGACGCAGGCGATCGCCAGGCCGGCCAGCGCGACCACGTTCAGGCCTTCGATCAGGCGGTAGACGCGCGCGGTGGCGGCGCCGAACTCGTTGCCCATCTTGTTGCGGCGCTTGACCATGAACAGCACCGCGCCCGTGCCCATCATCGCGGCGCCGGCCAGGCCGCACAGGAAATACAGCCATTTCATGGCCAGGCCGCCGAACTTGACCATGTGCAGGTCGGCCATCACCTGGCGCGTGAGCGGCGCGGCGCCGCCTTCAACGCCGCCGGGCGCGCGCAGGCGCAGCAGTTCGCCGCTGGCGGCGGAGAATTCGGCCATGCCGGTGGTGGTGCTGATGAGGACCTGCTGGTCGGCGGCTTCGTTCCAGCCATAGACCGCGATCCGCATCGAGCCGTCTTCGGGGTTGTTGATGACGACGGCGCGGGCGGTCTGCCCGATCAGTTGTTCGGCGCGGGCCACCAGCGGTTCCAGCGGCGGCACCGCCAGCGCGGCGCCGGTCGGCGTCGGCCGGTCTTCGCGGGAGAGTTCGGCCAGGTACTGGCGCGCGGCCTCGGCGCCGCCGCCATAGGCCGCCGTGATCGGCGCGGGCATCAGCGTCAGCGCCGAGATCACGATGCCGGTGTAGGCGATCATGAACTGGAACGGCAGCGTCAGCACCGCCGTGGCGTTGTGCGCGTCCAGCCACGAGCGCTGGCCTTTTTTCGCGCGGAAGGTGAAGAAGTCCTTGAAGATGCGCTTGTGCGTCACCACGCCCGAGACCATCGCCACCAGCATCGCCATGGCCGCGAAGGCCACGATCCAGACGCCCAGCGGCTGGGCATGCAGGTTGTAGTGGAAGTCGACGAAGTGACTGCCGCCAAGCGTGGCGCGGCCGGCCGCGTGGGGCGCTTGCCCTGGCAGTTCCTGGCCGGTCTCGGGATCGAGTTCGGCGTCGGCGTATTCGCCGTTATGGTCCAACCAGTACGCCACCAGGCCGTTGTCGTGAAAGCGGTCCACCGGCCAGATCTCCCACATGCCGGCGCCGGGGTGATGCTGTGCCATGTACCGCACGGCCAGGTCGAGCCGGCGCGCGCGGTCCACCTTGACGGGCTCGCGCGCCGCCGCTTCGGCCTCGGCCGCGTGGTGCTCGGGCGTCATCCAATGGGTGATGGGTTCGGCGAATACCGCCAGGGTGCCGGTCAGGAAGACGGCGAACAGCAGCCAGGAAAACCACAGGCCGACCCAGGTGTGGAGCCAGGCCATGGACAGACGGAAAGTGGGTTTCAGAACGCGCCTCGTTATTTTTCGACGCGGCCGCGGACCGGCGTCCTTTATTGAGAATGGTTCTGATTCTAATCGAAATGGGGCCAGAGTAGGACGGAATCCCTACGCGCTGGCCCCGCGGCGCAACGCAGGGCGCCCGCCGGCCTCAATCCAGTTTGATGTTGGCGCGCCGGCCCACTTCGCCGAAGGTCTGCAACTCTTGCCGCATGCGCGCCGTGAAGGCCGCGCCGTCCAGATAGACCGGTTCCAGCGCCAGATCGGTGACGGCGCGCTGCACCTGCGGATCGGCCATGATCTCGGCCACCGCGCGGTTCAGCGTGTCCAGCACGGGCTGCGGCGTGCGGGCCGGCGCCACCAGGCCGTACCAGCCCACCATCGACACGCCGGGCAGGCCGCTTTCGATGAAGGTCGGCACGTCCGGCAGTTGCGGCACGCGGTGTTCGCCGGTGACGGCCAGCGCGCGCACCTTGCCGGCCTTGACCTGCGGCGCGGCCGACGACACCGTGTCCACGCCCAGCGCGATCTCGCCGCCGATCAGGGCAGTGATGAACTGCGCGCTGCCCTTGTAGGGCACCGGCGCCATTTTGGCGCCGGCGGCCTCGGCGAACATTTCGCCCACCAGGTGCGGCGCCGATCCCGGGCCGAAGGTGCCATACATCAGGCCGCCGCTGGCGGTCTTGTCGCGCGCCAGCTCGGCGGCCTGTTGCGCGGTCTTTGCCGGCACGCTGTTCTGCGCCAGCAGCACCACCGGCGCCAGCGCCACGATGGCGATGTGCTCGAAGCTGCGGCGCGGATCGTAGGGCAGGTCGCGCTTGAGCGCCGGCAGCACGGTGTAGGTGGTGCTGCCCGACAGCATCAGCGTGTAACCGTCGGGCTGCGCCTGCGCCACGGCGTTGGCGCCGATGACGGTCGAGGCGCCGGGCCGGTTCTCGACGATCACGGCCTGGCCCAGCTTGCCCGACAGCCGGTTGGCCAGCAGGCGGGCCACGGCGTCGGTGGCGCCGCCGGGCGTGAACGGCACCACCAGCTTGATGGCCTGTTCGGGATAGGCGGCGTGGGCGGCGGGCGCGCCCACGGCGGCTTGGAGGGCAAGGGCCGAAAGGCAGGCCAGCGCGGCGGCGCGGATTCTGGCGATCATGGTCGGGTCCGGTCAGGGTTGGGCAATGGTAACGGGGTTGCGGGCGGCCTGGCGCAGCGCGGCGCCCTGGTCGCCCAGGTCCCAGAACAGGCCGGCCATGATGGCCAGGCCTTCACGCGCCACGCTGCCCAGCAGATGTTCGTTGGGGGCGTGCTGGGCGCAGGCGGGGTAGGAATGCGGCACCCACAGCGTGGGCAGGCCGAGCAGGTCGGCGAAGATGTCGTTGGGCAGCGAGCCGCCCAGGTTGGGCAGCAGCGCCGGCCGCAGGCCCGTGCTGCGCTCGATCGAGGCGGCGGCCCAGCGCGCCCACGGGTTGTCGGGCGACAGCCGGGTGGCGCCGGCCTGCATGCCGACGCGCACCTGCACGTCGCCGAAGCCGGCCTCATCGAGGTGGGCGCGCACGTGGCGTTCCAGCGCCTTCCAGTCGGTGCCGACCACGAAGCGCAACTGGCACCAGGCCGAGGCGGCCGGCGGAATGGCGTTGACCGGCTTGGCCGGATCGCCGGCGCCGAAGGTCAGCACGTCCAGGCTGTTCCAGCCGAACACCTGCTCCGCGGGCGACAGCCCCGGTTCGCCCCAGTCGCTGTCGATCGCGGGATCGTCGGGACCGCCGCCGACCTCCAGGTCGGCCAGCGCCGCGGCCACCGCGGCCGGGATGGGGGGCGGGCGCAGGCCCGGCACCTGGATGCGGCCGCGCGCGTCCACCAGCGTGGCGATGGCGTGCGACAGGATGATGGCGGGGTTGGCCAGCAGGCCGCCCCAGTTGCCCGAGTGATAGCCGCGCTCGCGGGCGCGCAGCGACAGTTCGAAGTTGACCGCGCCGCGCGAGCCCATGAACAGGGTGGGGCG
Organism: Achromobacter ruhlandii; assembly: GCF_002082135.1. Taxonomy (NCBI): domain Bacteria; kingdom Pseudomonadati; phylum Pseudomonadota; class Betaproteobacteria; order Burkholderiales; family Alcaligenaceae; genus Achromobacter; species Achromobacter ruhlandii. The sequence continues at coordinate 3,418,525 of NZ_CP017433.1, read as the reverse complement.
GGCGGCCGCCAGGCGCGGGCCGTCGCTGGCGATGAAGACGTCGGCGGCGAGAGTCTCGCGCTGCGCCTCGCAGAACGCCGCCAGGCCCGGCGAGCCGGCTTCCTCGCCGGTCTCGATCAGCCAGGTGGCGTTGAATCCCAGCCTGCCGTCGCGCGCCCGCAGGACTTCGCGCAGCGCCGCCAGGTTGATGGTGTGCTGGCCCTTGTTGTCGGCGGTGCCGCGGCCGTACCAGCGGTCGCCCTCGATCCGCAGGCGCCAGGGATCGCGGCCGGCGTCCCATTTGGCCGCGTTGCCGCGCACCACGTCGCCGTGGCCGTACAGCAGCACCGTCGGCAGCGCGGCGTCCTCGATGCGCCGCGCCACCAGGATCGGCAGGTCCACGCCCGCCGGGTTCGGATGCACCTGACAGGTGAAACCCAGCGCCCGCAGCTGCGGCGCCAGTTCGTCGTTCAGATAGGCGTGCTGGCTGGGCGCCTGGCCCGGCTCCTCGCTCTCGGTCGGGTAGGCCACGCGGCGGGCCAGCTCGGCCTGCAGGGTGCCGTCGTCGTAGGCGTTGGTGGCGTGAAGAATGGCTTGTTCGCGGATCACAGCGGTCTCGGAGGCGAAGAAGGCACAAAGTTATTACGCTTGTTCACATGCCACAATTAGATAATTCGCATTTGATCATTGCCATTTTGGCAATGGTTGGCGTGACCATTGCGAGACGGTCGGAATGACCTGGGGAGCGTGTCGTGATTTCGCTGGGTTTGAGGTATTTCCTGGAGGTGGCGCGCTGCGGCTCGATCGCCGGCGCGGCCGCCGCGCAGCACGTGGCGGCCTCGGCCGTCAGCCGCCAGATCGCCAAGCTGGAGGACGAGCTGGGCGTCGCGCTGTTCGAGCGCCAGGCGCGCGGCATGGCGCTGAGCGAGGCCGGGCGCCAGCTGGCGGCCTACGCCAGCGCCGCCGCGCTGGAGGCCGAGCGCATCGCCACCGGCATCCGCCAGCGCAGCGCGCTGGGCGACGTGACCGTGCGGCTGGCCTGTACCGAGGGCTTCGCGCACCGCTTCCTGCCGCAGTGCATGGCCGATTTCAAGCGCCAGCATCCCGAGGCGCGCTTCCATCTGCTGGTGGAGCGGCCGGAGGAGGTCAACCGGCTGATCCTGGAGGGCCTGTCGCAGCTGGCGCTGCGCTACACGGTGGCGCCCGACGAGCGTCTCAAGACCGAGCTGCTGTGCCGCGCGCCGGTCTACGCCATCATGTGCCGGCATCATCCGCTGGCCGCGCGCCGCAGCGTCGGCGTGCGCGATCTGGCGCAGGCGCCGCTGTCGCTGGGCGATCCGGGCACCACGGTGCGCGACCTGTTCGACACGGCCTGCGCCAATGCCGGCGTGCACATCGAGCCGGCCTATGTGTCCAACCATTCGGCGGCCTTCCTGCCGATGCTGCCGGGCAGCCAGATCGTGGCGTTGACCGGCTACCTGACGGTGATCGGCCTGCTCGACAGCGCCGGCCTGGTGGCGGTGCCGTTCAGCAATCCCGAAATGCGCCAGCGCAGCATCCAGGTCGTGACCTTGCGCGGCGCCCACCTGCCGCCGCTGGCGCGGGCCTTCCTGGCGCTGCTGGCCGAACGCCTGAGCGTGGCGCCGCGGGCCCCGGAAGTGGAACGGGGCGCGGGCTGAGGCGTCGGGCGCGGTGTGGACGGGCGGATCAGGCGCGGCGCGCGCGCCACCCGGCCACCTTCAGCCGCAGCCGCTCCAGCGCCAGGTCCACGATCGGCGTGGTGTACCGCGTCAGGAACTGGCTGATCATCAGCCCGCCGACGATGGTCACCCCCAGCGGCCGGCGCGGTTCCGAGCCTTCGCCCATGCCCAGCACCAGCGGCAGCGCGCGCCCAGCAGGCCGGCCGGGTGGGTCATGACGATGGGCCGCAGGCGCAGCATGGCGGCGCGATGGATGGCCTGTTCCGGCGTCAGGCCCTCGCGCCGTTCCTGGCCGAGCGCGAAGGGCGGCTAGCGCCAGCCGCGGGCGCGCCCAGGCCGGCCTCGGCCAGCCGCGTCTGGATCAATTCAAGCAGCGCCCGGGCCCGCGCGCTGACCGAGTGGCGGTGGCTGTAGACCCCGAGCAACTGCAGGGGCGCCGGTTGCAGGTCCAGCGGCACTTCGCACAGGCGGCCGGCGGCAAGGTCCTCCTGGCATGAGGCGGCCGCCAGGATCGCGAAGCCGATGCCCTGGCGCGCGCCCATCAGCGCCAGTTCGCCGCTGTTGACGCGGTAGCGGCTGCGCACCGGCACCTTGACGATGTCTCCGGCCGCGTCCACGAATTGCCAGGGCATGCCCTTGAGCGCGCTCAGGGTGGTGATGCAGGGCAGCGCCTTGAGCTGGCGCGCCTGGCGCGGCACGCCGACGCGGCTCAGCAGCGCGGGCGAGGCAACCACGATGCTGGGCAATATCGCCAGTTCGCGCGTGATGAGGCTGCTGTCGTCCTGGCGGCCGCGATGGAACACGATCGACAGATCGACATCCTCGCGCAACGCGTCGACGCCATCGAGGCGGGTGTCGCAGGCCAGGTCGATGCCGGGGTGACGATCGCAGAACTCCGCCAGGATCGGCGCCAGCAGCCGTGGCGCTTCGCCCGGCATGCACAGGTGCAGCGGCCCGCGCAGTTCCTGCCTGGCCGCGCCCAGTTCCTCTTCCGTGGCGGCCAGGCTGTCCAGCAACGGCTTGGCCCGCTGGTACAGCAGTTGGCCGGCTTCGGTCATGCGCAGATGGCGGGTGCTGCGTTCCAGCAGCCGCACGCCCAGCCGCCGCTCTAGTCCCGCGACATGGCGGCTGACGTTCGATGAGGGCATGGCCAGGCGCCGCGCCGCGCCCGCGAAACTCTGTTCATCCACCACCGCCGCGTAGACGCGAACGCTGTTCAGATCCAGGGCCTGACCCATGATTATCCCGTTTGCGATATGAAAGGAACCCATTTTTCCATACTAGTTCTCGCATCCGGCGGAATCTACGATGCGGATCCTGTGTGCGGCGTCGGGCCGGCACGCGGAATTTGAAGCAAGGATTCAGCATGGATATCGGAATACTGGGCGGCGGGATCGCCGGCCTGAGCGTGGCGCTCGCCCTGCACCGGTCGGGGCACAGGCCGCGGGTCTACGAACGCGGCGCCGCGCCGGCCACGATGGGGGCCGGCGTGACGCTTTGGCCCAATGCGGGGTTCGTGCTCGACCGGCTCGGCCTGCTGCCGGACATCGCGGCGTTGGGGGGAAAGCCGGTGGCGATGCGCCGTTACGACCCCGCGGGCAATGCCCTGGGGGGACTCGACATCACCGCGCTGGATCGCCTGATGGGTTATCCGACCCATGCGATCCTGCGCCGCGACCTGCTGGCCGTGCTGCTGGCGCACACGGCGCGCGCCGGCATCACGGTCGAGTACGGCCATCGCGCGGTGGCGATCGAGCCGGGCGACGATGGCCGCGCCACGGCGTGGTTTGGCAATGGCGCCGCCATCCGGCCGGACCTGCTCATCGGCGCGGATGGCCGCATGGAATCGGTGGCGCGCCGCTTCGTCACGGGTGACAACAAACCGGTCTACCAAGGGTTCGTGAACTGGATCGGCGTCGCGTCGGCGCCAGGCCTGGCCGATGACATCGCCATCCAGGACTATTGGGGCGTCGGCGAGCGTTTCGGCTGCGTCGCGGTGCGGCGGGATCTGGTCTATTGGGCGGGCGCCCAGGTCCGGCCGCTGTCCGCCGCCGGGGAGGGGGCGGATCCGCGCGCGGAGGTTGCCGACCTTTTCGCCGATTGGGCCGAACCGGTCGCGCGCCTCATCCAGGCGACGCCCGCCGACGCCGTGCGCCTGATCGCCGTGCATGACCTGGACACGCCGGCGGTCTGGCACCGGGACAATGTGCTGCTGGTGGGCGATGCCGCGCACGCGCCGTTGCCGACCTCGGGCCAGGGCGCGTGCCAGGCGCTGGAGGATGCCTGGCACCTGGGCCAATGCCTGGCGGCCGGGCCGCGCGACCTGGAGGCGGCGCTGGCCGCCTTCACCGCGATCCGCCAGCCCAAGACCGCCGGCTTGACCGAGCTGGCCCGCGTCCATGCGCGCGGCCTGTTCGAGCGCGATCCGGAGATCTGCCGCCTGCGCGACCAGCAGGCCAGGGCGGCCGACCCGGCGGCGGCGCTGCGGGGCTTGGCCAGCGCCTGGGGCGAAGGGCTGTGAACGGGGATAATACGGTTTTCCAGCCAGTTTCCGCCCCGGCGTGCGCCGGGCCGCTCATAGGGTTTCATTCATGCAAGAAAATACCTCCGCCGCCGCGCTGATCGACGCGCTGCGCACCGACCGCGCCGCGTTGCAGCTGTGGCAATCCGTGGCGCGCGAGTACCAGGGCAAGCATGCCGAGGTGCTGGCGCCGCTGGAGGTCACCGAGATCGAGCTCAAGGCCAGGCTGGTGTTCTGCTTCGACCATGCCGCCAGGCAGAAGGAGCTGACAAAGGCGGAACGCCAGCTGGTGTCCGAGATCGCCGCGCAATTGGGGCAGGAAACGCTGTTCTCGATCCTGCTGGATGGTACGCCGGCCGAATGCGACGTCGAGCGCCTGAAGGCGGTCTACCGCAAGCACAGCGATTCCGACATCGACGCCGAAGTGGCCGAGGAACGCGAGGCCGAAGCGGCCGAGAGGGCCGAGATGGCCGCCTCCGCGCAGGCCCAGGCAGAGGCGCCAGCCACCGCCGCGACGTTCGCGCCCGAGGCGCTGGCGCAGGCCGAGGCCTTGCTGGCGCTGGGGCCGGACGGGCTGGACGGCGTGGCCGAAGACAAGCTGGCGCTGGCCATTCCCGTGCTGCGGGAGCAACTGGTGGCCGTGAACCGCGAGCTGGCCGCGTTCGAACGCGACTTCAAGGCCGAATACCGCTTCGATCCGGAGCAGCCGATCGACCCGGCCGACCTGATGGAAGACCTGGACGCGGAAATCGCCGATGTGCAGGACTACATCGGCGAGCTGGAGTTCGAGCTGTCGCAGTTCGTCGACATGCAGCAGCTCAAGGCCTGGCTCAAGGCCATGAAGAAGCAGCTGGAAGCGACCCGCCGGCGCGAAGCGCGCGGCTGAGAAACGGGGCGGCCGCCCGCGCTTCAAGGCGCCCGGCGCGGCCCGGCGGGCACGATCTTCATCATCGGCGCCGCCGGCTTGGCGGCGGCGTCCGCGCGCGGACGGATCATCCACGGCCAGAAGCGCCACAGGTACAGGCCGAACCCCAGCGCCCAGGCGCTGGCCGACGCATGCAGCAAGCCCAGCGCGGCGCCGGTCGGCACCAGGGCGGCCAGGCGCAGCAGCGCCGCCAGGATCACCAGCGCATAGCTCAGCACCATGCCGCGGTCGGCGCGCAGCGGCCGGCCCAGGTGGCCCATCGCCGTGCGCGTGGCCATGCCGATGATCAGCACCGAGAAACCGGCCACGCCGATGACGTGCGCCGGCCAGGCCGGCCGCGCCACGTAGCCGGCCAGTTGCGCCGCGCCCGCCAGCAGGCCGAGGCCCAGGCCCAGATAACCCACGTACAGGACCCAAAGCAGCGGCACGCGGCGCGCGGCCCACGGCTTCCAGGCCAGCCACTGCGCCAGCGCCAGGATGCCGGTGACCGCGAGCAGCAGTGCGGCGGCACGCGGCGCCCCGGCCAGCAGGCCGGCAATCGCCAGCACGCCGGCGCCCAGCTGCCAATGGCCGCTGCGGGTGTGGGGTGGAATTTCCAGGCCGGCGACGGCCCGCTTGGCGAAGAACGGCAGCACGCGGCGCGCGATCAGCAGCGTCAGCACCGCCATCACCAAAAGGCCGGTGTTGAAGTAGCGCATCAGCGCCACGTAATCGCCGGCCAGCGCGGCGCGCAGATACAGCGCGTGGGCCGCGGCCAGCGCCAGCAGCAGCAATGGCACGCCGTAGTTGCGGCGATTGCGCGTGATCCAGACGGCGCGCGCCAGGGCAATGGCGGCCCACAGGAAGAACAGCAGGTCGGCCACGGCGGCCACGGTGAACGCCGTCATGCCGGGCGCCAGGTAGGCGCCGCGCGCTACCAGCCAGAGCGCGCACAGCGCCGCCAGCGGCGCGCCGCGCAGCGGGTTGCGGCCGGTCCAGTTGGCGCCGGCCGTCAGCAGGAAGCCGACCGCGATGGTGGCCACGAAGCCCCACAGCATCTCGTGCGCGTGCCAGGGCATGGCGGTCAGCACGCCGGCCAGCCGGGCCGGGGCGAACACCCATAGCAGCACCGACAGCAGCGCCCAGGCGCAGCCAGCCAGGTACAGCGGGCGAAAGCCCATTTCGGTGAAGGCGCGCCAATTCGGCCGCGCGGCGCCGTCGGCGGCGGGTTCTTCCAGGGTGAGCAGGGTGGACATGATGGCCTTTGACGGGTAGCCGGCGAAGTGATTTTGAATGTGTATTTGAAATACATATTAACGCCGAAGGAGGCTTTCGGCCCATCGCGCGGATTTGATCCCGCGCAAACGCGGCGGCTTTTCCGGGGTGACTAGTCACATCGGCGGCGCCGATATGGTCGGCCGGCGAATGGTGGCGGCAGGCGCGGATGCCTAGGCTTGGGGCTGTCGTATTCCGTGTGCAAAAAAGCGAGAACCACCATGGCATCAACCCACCCCTCGGCCAGCGCGCCCATGCGGGTCCTGGTATCCAGCACCTTCGCCTTCACCATCTGCTTCGCGGTATGGATGATCTTCGCGGTGCTGGGCATTCCCATCAAGACGCAGCTCGGTCTGTCCGAGACCGAATTCGGCCTGCTGGCCGCCATGCCGGTGCTGACCGGCTCCCTGGTGCGCGTGCCGCTGGGCATCTGGACCGACCGCTACGGCGGCCGGCCGGTGTTCTTCGTGCTGATGCTGCTGGCGGTGGTGCCGATCTGGCTGCTGTCCTACGCCACCGAGTATTGGCAGTTCCTGGTGCTGGCGCTGTTCGTGGGCCTGACCGGCGGCTCGTTCTCGGTCGGCACGCCCTACGTGGCGCGCTGGTTTCCGCGCAACAAGCAGGGCCTGGCCATGGGCGTGTTCGGCGCCGGCAATTCGGGCTCGGCCATCACCAAGTTCGTGGCGCCGGCGCTCATCGCCGCCGCCGGCGGCGCCTGGGTGATCGTGCCGCAGGTGTACGCGGTGGCCCTGCTGGTGACGGCGATCCTGTTCTGGCTGTTCTCGGCCTCGGATCCGTCGCACCGGGTGGCCGGCGGCGCCAGCCTGAAGGCGCAATTCGCGATGCTGAAGGACCCGCGCGTGTGGCGCTACTGCCAGTACTACTCGGTGGTGTTCGGCGGCTACGTGGCGCTGGCGCTCTGGATGACCAAGTACTACATCGGCGAATACGGTTTCGACATGAAGCTGGCGGCGCTGCTGGCCGCGTGCTTCTCGCTGCCGGGCGGCGTGCTGCGCGCCATGGGCGGCTGGATCTCGGACCGCTATGGCGCCTACAAGACCACCTGGTGGGTGATGTGGGTGTGCTGGGTGGCGTTCTTCATCCTGAGCTATCCGCAGACGCACTTCACCGTGCTGACCACCGGCGGCCCGCGCCAGTTCGACATCGCCCTGGGCCCGACCAGCTTCACCATCCTGCTGTTCATCGTCGGCATCGCCATGGCGATTGGCAAGGCCTCGGTCTTCAAGTTCATCTCGGATGAGTTCGGCCAGAACATCGGCGCGGTCTCGGGCATCGTCGGCCTGGCCGGCGGCCTGGGCGGCTTCATCCTGCCGATCCTGTTCGGCGTGCTGCTCGACCTGACCGGCGTGCGCTCCAGCGCCTTCATGCTGCTGTACGGCACGGTCTGCGTCTCGCTCATCTTCATGCATTTCAGTTTCCGGCCCGAAAGCGCCGCCACCGCGCGGCGCCAAGCCGCCTGATCCCGACCTCACCGGAGAACACCTATGTCTTCCCATGTCCTGGCGCGCTGGGAGCCGGAAAACCCCGGCTTCTGGAAACAGACCGGCGCCCGCATCGCCAACCGCAACCTGTGGATTTCCATTCCCGCGCTGATGCTGGCGTTCAGCATCTGGATGCTGTGGAGCGTGGTGGTGGTCAATCTCGACCGCGCCGGCTTCATGCTGTCCAAGAACCAGTTGTTCTGGCTGACCGCGCTGCCGGCGCTGTCGGGCGCCACGCTGCGCATCTTCTATTCGTTCCTGGTGCCGGTGTTCGGCGGCCGCAAGTGGACCGCGATCTCGACCGCCTCGCTGCTGATCCCGGCGCTGGGCATGGGCTTCGCGCTGCGCGACCCGACCACCTCGTTCCCGACGCTGCTGATCCTGGCGCTGCTGTGCGGCCTGGGGGGCGGCAACTTCAGCTCCAGCATGGCCAACATCAGCTTCTTCTTTCCCAAGGACAAGAAGGGCCTGGCCACGGGCCTGAACGCCGGCATCGGCAACCTGGGCGTGTCGCTGGTGCAGTTCGTGGTGCCGGTGGCGATCTCGATGGGCGTGTTCGGCACCCTCGGCGGCGAGCCGCAGACGATTACCGCCGGCGGTGTCCAGCGCAGCCTGTGGCTGCAGAACGCCGGCTTCATCTGGGTCATTCCCATCGCGCTGGCCTCGCTGGCGGCATGGTTCGGCATGAACGACATCGCCGACGCGCGCGCCTCGTTCGCCGACCAGGCGGTGATCTTCAAGCGCAAGCACAACTGGCTGATGTGCTGGCTGTACGTGGGCACCTTCGGCTCGTTCATCGGCTTTTCGGCGGGCTTTGCCATGCTGACCAAGACGCTGTTCCCGCAAGTCGACCCGACCACCTATGCCTTCCTGGGCCCGCTGGTCGGCTCGCTGACCCGTCCCGTGGGTGGCTGGGTCTCGGACAAGCTGGGCGGGGCGCGCGTCACGCTATTCACCTTCATCGGCATGATCGCCGCGGTGCTGGGCGTGGTGATGTTCCTGCCGCTGAACGGGCAGGGCGGCGACTTCAACGGCTTCCTGGCCATGTTCATCGTGCTGTTCGCGCTGACCGGCGTGGGCAACGGCTCGACCTTCCGCATGATCCCGGTGATCTTCCTGCGCGAACGCACCCAGGCCGCGCAAGGCAAGGGCGCGGCCGCGCAGAAGCAGGCGTTGACCGACGCGGCGCGCGAATCGGCCGCGGTGCTGGGCTTTTCCGGAGCCATCGGCGCGTATGGCGGCTTTTTCATCCCGCGCAGCTTCGGCACCTCGCTGGAGCTGACCGGCAGCGCCCAGGCGGCCCTGTATTGCTTCATCGGCTTCTACGCCACCTGCGTGCTGATCACCTGGTGGTACTACGCGCGCCGCAATGCGCCGGTGCCCTGCTGAGCGGGGCTGGCCGGGGTGACTAGTCACTCTGCCGCGCCCGCCCTGTGCCACCGGCGAATGGTCGGCGCGGCGGGCGACCACTAAAGTGATTTTGACAGCACGGATTGCAGTACGCGCCGGCGGGGCCGGCGCTCTTGGAGAAACGCAATGAGTCATTTTCTGGACCGGTTGAAGTTCATGTCGCGGGTGAAATCCACCTACGCGGACGGTCACGGGGCAGTGGTCAATGAAGACCGCAAGTGGGAAAACGCCTATCGCGCCCGCTGGCAGCACGACAAGGTGGTGCGCTCGACCCACGGGGTCAACTGCACCGGCTCGTGCTCGTGGAAGGTGTACGTCAAGAACGGCCTGATCACCTGGGAGACCCAGCAGACCGACTACCCGCGCACGCGGCCGGACCTGCCCAACCACGAGCCGCGCGGCTGTCCCCGTGGCGCGTCCTACAGCTGGTACGTCTATTCGGCGCAGCGCGTGAAGTACCCGATGATGCGCGGCCGCCTGATGGAAATGTGGCGCGAGGCGCGCAAGACCATGGACCCGATCGCGGCCTGGGAATGGATCAGCCAGGACCCGGCGCGCGCCAGGCGCTACAAGTCGGTGCGCGGGCTGGGCGGCTTCGTGCGCACGGACTGGGACACGGCCACCGAGATGATCGCCGCCGCCAACGCCTACACCATCAAGAAGTTCGGCCCCGACCGCCTGATCGGCTTTTCGCCGATTCCCGCCATGTCGATGGTCAGCTACGCCGCCGGCGCCCGCTACCTGAGCCTGCTGGGCGGCGCCTGCCTGAGCTTCTATGACTGGTATTGCGACCTGCCGCCGGCCAGCCCGCAGATCTGGGGCGAGCAGACCGACGTGCCGGAATCGGCCGACTGGTATAACTCGACCTACCTGATGGTGTGGGGCTCGAACGTGCCCCAGACCCGCACGCCGGACGCCCACTTCTACACCGAGGTCCGCTACAAGGGCACCAAGACGGTGGCGGTGTCCAGCGACTTCGGCGAAATGGTCAAGTTCGGCGACATCTGGCTGGCGCCCAAGCAGGGCACCGACGCCGCGCTGGCGATGGCCATGGGCCACGTCATCCTCAAGGAATTCCACCTGTCGGGCGCCTCGGCCTATTTCCGCGACTACGTGCGCCGCTACACCGACATGCCGATGCTGGTGCTGCTCAAGGAGCGCGACGGCTTTTATGCGCCCGACCACTTCCTGCGCGCCTCGCAGCTGGACGGCGCGCTGGGCGAGCAGAACAACCCCGACTGGAAGACGCTGGTGTTCGACGACACCAGCGGCGACCTGGTGGCGCCCAATGGCAGCATCGGCTTTCGCTGGGGCGAGGGCGCGGTCAACGGCGGCGAGAAGGTCGGCCGCTGGAACCTGGAAGCGCGCGACGGCGGCAGCGGCCGCGCCATCGAGCCGCGCCTGAGCCTGCTGGACGGCGCCGATGCCGTGGTCGGCGTGGGCTTCCCGTACTTCGGCGCCGAGCACGACGAAGTGCTGGTGCGCAACGTGCCGGTGCGCCGCATCCGCCTGGCCGACGGCAGCGAGGCCCTGGCGGCCACGGTGTACGACCTGCAGATGGCCAACTACGGCCTGGATCGCGGCCTGGGCGGCGGCAACGTGGCCGCGTCCTATGACGACGACGTGCCCTACACCCCGGCCTGGCAGGAAAAGCACACCGGCGTGCCGCGCGCGCAGGTGATCCAGGTGGCGCGCGAGTTCGCCCAGAACGCCCACGATACCGAAGGCAAGTCGATGGTCATCGTCGGCGCCGGGCTGAACCACTGGTACCACATGGACATGATCTACCGCGGCATCATCAACATGCTGATGATGTGCGGCTGCGTCGGCAAGAGCGGCGGCGGCTGGGCCCATTATGTGGGCCAGGAAAAGCTGCGCCCGCAGTTCGGCTGGGCGCCGCTGGCGTTCGCCTCCGACTGGGTGCGCCCGCCGCGCCAGATGAACGGCACCTCGTTCTTCTACGCCCATACCAGCCAGTGGCGCCATGAAAAGCTGAACGTGCAGGAAGTGCTGGGCCCGACCGCCGACCGCGGCCGCTATGGCGACCTCAGCATGATCGACCTGAACGCCCGCGCCGAGCGCATGGGCTGGCTGCCGTCGGCGCCGCAGCTGCGCACCAATCCGCTGGACCTGACCGCGCAGGCCGAAGCCGCCGGCAAGGACCCGGTGGCCCACGCCGTCGAGCAGCTCAAGTCCGGCGAACTGCGCATGTCCTGCGAAGACCCGGACGATCCCGCCAACTTCCCGCGCAACATGTTCGTGTGGCGTTCCAACATCCTGGGCTCCAGCGGCAAGGGCCACGAGTACTTCCTGAAGTACCTGCTGGGCACGCAGAACGCGGTGTTCGGCGACGAGGCCGACGCCATCAAGCCGGTCGAAGTCACCTACCAGGAAGACGCGGCCGAGGGCAAGCTCGACCTGCTGACGGTGCTGGACTTCCGCATGAGCACCACCTGCCTGTACGGCGACATCGTGCTGCCGACGGCCACCTGGTACGAGAAGGACGACCTCAACACGTCCGACATGCACCCCTTCATCCACCCGCTGAGCGAAGCCGTGCAGCCGCTCTGGGAAAGCAAGACCGACTGGGAGATCTACAAGCTGCTGGCCAGGAAGTTCAGCGAGATCGGCGGCCCCTACCTGGGCAAGCGCCGCGACCTGGTGCTGACGCCGCTGATGCACGACACCCCGGGGGAACTGGGGCAGGCCTTCGAACCCAAGGACTGGAAGCTGGGCGAATGCGACCTGGTGCCGGGCAAGACCGCGCCCAACATGACCGTGGTGGAGCGCGACTACAACGACATCTACCGCAAGTTCACCTCGGTCGGTCCGCTGCTGGACAAGCTGGGCAACGGCGGCAAGGGCATCAACTGGAACACCGAGCACGAAGTGGGCGAACTGGCCGGTATCAACGAGCGCGTGGCCGAAGCGGGCGTGAGCCAGGGCCGGCCGAGGCTGGACAGCGCCATCGACGCCGCCGAAATGATCCTGACCTTCGCGCCCGAGACCAATGGCCACGTGTCGGTCAAGGCCTGGGAAGCGCTGGGCAAGATCACCGGCCGCGACCACACCCACCTGGCGCTGGGCCGCGAGCACGACAAGATCCGCTTCCGCGACATCCAGGCGCAGCCGCGCAAGATCATCTCGGCGCCGACCTGGTCGGGCCTGGAAAGCGAAGAGGTCAGCTACAACGCCGGCTACACCAACGTGCACGAGCTGATCCCATGGCGCACCCTGACCGGCCGCCAGCAGTTCTACCAGGACCACCGCTGGATGCTGGACTTTGGCGAGGGCTCGTGCGTCTACAAGCCGGCGATCGACACCAAGACCGTGGCGCCGATGCTGGGCCGCTATCCCAATGGCGAGAAGGAGCTGGTGCTGAACTGGCTGACGCCGCACCAGAAGTGGGGCATCCACAGCACCTATTCCGACAACCTGCGCATGCTGACGCTGAGCCGCGGCGGTCCCCACGTGTGGATCTCCGAGGCCGAGGCCAGGCAGGCCGGGCTGGTCGACAACGACTGGGTCGAGGTGTTCAACGTCAACGGCACGCTGACCGCGCGGGTGGTGGTGAGCCAGCGCGTGCCGGTCGGCATGTGCCTGATGTACCACGCCCAGGAAAAGATCGTGAACGTGCCGGGCGCGGAGACCAGCGGCAAGCGCGGCGGCATCCACAACTCGGTGACGCGCACCGTGCTCAAGCCGACCCACATGATCGGCGGCTACGCCCAGCAGGCCTACGGCTTCAACTATTACGGCACCGTGGGCGCCAATCGCGACGAGTTCGTGGTGCTGCGCAAGATGAAGAAGGTGGACTGGCTGGAAGGCCCGCTGGTCGAGGATCCCACCGCCCAAACGCAACAGGAAGAGAAGCAATCATGAGGATACGCGCCCAAATCGGCATGGTGCTGAATCTGGACAAGTGCATCGGCTGCCACACTTGCTCGGTCACCTGCAAGAACGTCTGGACCAGCCGCGACGGCGTCGAGTACGCCTGGTTCAACAACGTCGAGACCAAGCCCGGCATCGGCTATCCCAAGGAATGGGAGAACCAGGAGAAATGGCAGGGCGGCTGGCGCCGCACGGCGGCGGGCAAGCTGGAACCGCGCCAGGGCGGCAAGCTGCGCATCCTGGCCAACCTGTTCGCCAACCCGAACCTGCCGCAGATCGATGACTACTACGAGCCGTTCACCTTCGACTACGAGCACCTGAAGAACGCGCCGCTGTCGCAGACGCCGCCGACGGCGCGCCCGGTGTCGGTGCTGACCGGCAAGAAGATGGACAAGATCGTCTGGGGCCCGAACTGGGAGGACGACCTGGGCGGCGAATTCGCCGCGCGCAGCCGCGACGCCCTGTTCGAGGGCGTGCAGAAGGAGATGTACTCGACCTTCGAGAACACCTTCATGATGTACCTGCCGCGCCTGTGCGAACACTGCCTGAACCCGGCCTGTGTCGCCAGCTGCCCGTCGGGCTCGATCTACAAGCGCGAGGACGATGGCATCGTGCTGGTCGACCAGGACAAGTGCCGCGGCTGGCGCATGTGCATCTCGGGCTGCCCGTACAAGAAGATCTACTACAACTGGCACAGCGGCAAGGCCGAGAAGTGCACCTTCTGCTATCCGCGCATCGAGGCCGGCCAGCCGACCGTGTGTTCGGAGACCTGCGTCGGCCGCATCCGCTACCTGGGCGTCATGCTGTACGACGCCGACCAGATCGAGCGCGCCGCCGCCGTCGGCAACGAGCAGGACCTGTACCAGTCGCAGCTGGACCTGTTCCTGGACCCGCATGCGCCCGAGGTGATCGCCGCCGCGCGCGAGCAGGGCATCCCGGAATCCTGGCTGGAAGCCGCGCGCCAGTCGCCGGTCTACAAGATGGCGGTGCAATGGCGCGTCGCCTTCCCGCTGCATCCGGAATACCGCACGCTGCCGATGGTCTGGTACATCCCGCCGCTGTCGCCGATCCAGACCGCGGCCGAGGCCGGCAAGATGCCGCAGCGCACGCTCGGCACCAGCGCCATGATCCCGGACGTGGCCAGCCTGCGCATCCCGGTGCGCTACCTGGCCAACCTGCTGACGGCGGGCAAGGAAGCCCCCGTGCTGCGGGCGCTCGAACGGATGCTGGCGATGCGCGCCTACAAGCGCGCCGAGACCGTGCATGGCGAGCGCGATACGGCCCTGCTGGAGCAGGTCGGCCTGTCGGAAGAAACCGTGCAGGACATGTACCGCATCATGGCGATTGCCGACTACGAGGACCGCTTCGTGGTGCCCGGCAGCCACAAGGAGATCGTCGAGGACAGCTTCAACGAGAAGGGCAGTTGCGGCTTCACCTTCGGCAACGGCTGCTCGGGCGGCGTCTCGGAAGGCACGCTGTTCGGCCGCAAGCCGCAGGGCAGCGAGATCTTCATCGACATGCCGAAGTCGCGCAAGAAGGCTGCGGCCTGAGACGGGAGAAAACCATGAGCCTTTATCGCCTGCTTTCCGCGCTGCTCTGCTACCCCGAACAGGAACTGCTGGACGCCCTGACCGAGGTCGAGGGCGCGCTGGCCGCCTATCCGGAAGCCGAGGAAACCCTGCAACCGCTGATCGGCCACCTCGCCAGCCAGGACCTGATTGCGCTGCAGGAGACCTACGTGGCCACCTTCGACCGCAACCGCGCCCATTCGCTGCACCTGTTCGAGCACGTGCACGGCGAAAGCCGCGACCGTGGCCAGGCCATGGTCGACCTGCTGGAGACCTACCGCCAGTACGGCTTCGAACCGATGGTATCGGAACTGCCGGACCACGTGCCGCTGTTCCTGGAGTTCCTGGGCGTGATCGACCCGGCCGTGGCGCAGGACCTGCTGGACGACGCCATCCACGTGCTGGCCGCCATCGGCGCGCGCCTGGCGCGCAACGAGAGCCCGTACGCCAGCGTCTTCGTCGTGCTGCGCGGGCTGTCGCGGGTCACGCCGCGCGAGCAGACCGCGCCGCCGGTGCGCGACATGGACGAAGCCATGGAGACCTTCGGCGCCGGCGCCGACGGCGTCGAACCGCTGCTGCGCCCGTTCGCGGGCGACGGCGCGCAGGCCGTGCGCTTCTATCCCCGGGCGCCGGTCACCCGCTAATTTCCAGGACACGCATCATGAATTCCCTGAACCAGTTCTTCTTCGGCATCTATCCCTACATCGCCCTGACGGTGTTCCTGCTGGGCAGCCTGGCGCGCTTCGAGCGCGAGCAGTACACCTGGAAGACCGACAGCTCGCAGCTGCTGCATCGCGGCCAGCTGCGGCTGGGCAACATCCTCTTTCACGTCGGCATCCTGGGGCTGTTCTTCGGCCACCTGGTCGGCCTGTTGACCCCGGTGGTGGTGTGGGACACGCTGGGCGTGTCGCACACGCTCAAGCAGACGGTGGCCATGGTGGCCGGCGGCGTCATGGGCGGGCTGTGCCTGATCGGCCTCTTGATCCTGATCCACCGCCGCCTGAGCGACCCGCGCATCCGCAAGGCCACCCGGCCCGGCGACAAGCTGTTGCTGGCGTGGATCCTGGCGACGCTGCTGCTGGGCCTGTCGACCATCGCGCTGTCGGCCGGCCACATGGACGGCGAGATGATGGTGCGGCTGATGCACTGGGCGCAGCACATCGTCACCTTCCGCAGTGGCGCCGCCGACTTCGTGGCCGAGGTGCCGCCGCTGTTCAAGGCGCACCTGTTCATGGGCCTGACGCTGTTCGTGATCTTCCCGTTCACGCGCCTGGTGCACGTCTGGAGCGGCTTCGCCTCGGTCGGCTACCTGGGCCGCGCCTGGCAACTGGTGCGTCCGCGATGACCCGAGGAGGCCGACATGCCTGTGACGATCAATGGCGTCGAACTGACCGACGCCGACATGGAACAAGAGCTGCCGCTGCACGCGGACGCGCCCAACCCGATGCGCGCCGCCACCACCGCGCTGGTGCTGCGCCGGGTGCTGCGGGACGAGGCGGCGCGGCAGGGATTGGACCTCGCTTCGGAAGACGACGCCATCGGCGTCCTGCTGGAACGCCACGCGCCGGCGCCCGAGGCCGACGAGGCGGCCTGCCGGCGCTATTACCAGGCCAATCCGCAGCGCTTCATCGTGGGCGAGCTGATCGAGGCCGACCACATCCTGTTCCAGGTCACCCCCGGGGTGAACCTGGACCTGCTGCGGGCCCACGCCGGCGCGGTGCTGGCCGACCTGCTGGCCGATCCGTCCGGTTTCGCCGAGGTCGCGCGGCGGCAGTCGAACTGCCCGTCGGCGGCGGTGGGCGGCAACCTGGGGCAGCTGGGGCGCGGCGACACCGTGCCCGAATTCGAAAAGGCCGTGTTCTCCCTGCCGGCCGGCGGCCTGCTGCCGCAGGTGCTGGAAACCCGTCACGGGCTCCACATCGTGCGGGTGACGCGGCGCATCGAAGGACGCCTGCTGCCGTTCGAGCAGGTGCGCGAATCGATCGCCTCGGCCCTGGCCGCGGCCAGCCGCGACACCGCCTGGCGCCAGTACGCCAGGCTGCTGGTGGAGCGCGCCGACGTGCGCGGCATCGACCTGGGCGGCGCCGAGGACGACCGGGTGTTCGGGAGCCCGTCATGACACCCGCGCCCGCCCTGGCGGCGGCCCCGGCGGCCTCGGTCGCCCCTGTGGCGCCGACCGCGCCGCAAGGGCTGATTGACGGCTTCGGCCGCCGTATCGACTACCTGCGAGTCTCGGTCACCGACCGCTGCGACCTGCGCTGCGGCTATTGCATGCCCAAGGGCTTCAAGGGCTTCGAGGAACCGTCCAACTGGCTGCGCCACGACGAGATGGCGCGACTGGCGGGCCTGTTCGCCGGCCTGGGCGTGCGCCGCGTGCGGCTGACGGGCGGCGAACCGCTGCTGCGCCGCGGCGTGGCCGACCTGGCGGCGGCGATTGCCGCGCTGCCGGGGGTGGACGACCTGTCGTTGTCGACCAACGGCACCCAACTGGCTCGGCATGCCGCCGCGTTGCGCGCGGCCGGCGTGGACCGTCTCAACATCAGCCTGGACACGCTGGACGCGGCCGCCTTCGGCCGCATCACCGGTCGCGATTGCCTCGACGCGGTGCTGGCCGGCCTGCGCGCCGCGCGCGACGCCGGTTTCGCGCCGATCAAGCTCAACAGCGTGGTGCACGCCGCCACGCCCGAGGCCGACGTGCGCCGGCTGCTGGACTACGCCGTGGCGCAGGGCTTCATCCTGCGCCTGATCGAACCGATGCCGGTGGGCGACTGCGGCCGCCGCTATGCCCATGCCGACCTGGGCGCGCTGGGCGCGCGGCTGGCGGCCGACGCCGGCCTGGTGCCGGCGCTGGCGGGGCAGGGCGCGGGCCCGGCGCGCTACTGGGGCACGGGCAGCGGCGCGCCGGCGCTGGGCGTCATCACCCCCATGTCGCGCCATTTCTGCGCCGCCTGCAACCGCGTGCGGCTGGGCGTGGACGGCACCCTGTACCTGTGCCTGGGCCAGGAAGACCAGGTGCCGCTGGGGCGGCTGCTGCGCGAGGGAGCCAGCGACGCCGACCTGGAACGGGCGATCCGCGCCGGCATCGCCGCCAAGCCGGAACGCCACGAATTCACCACCCGGCCCGAGCGCATCGTGCGCTTCATGTCGCAGACCGGAGGCTGACCCATGCGCGATCTAGAACGGCTGGTGGACGGTTTCCAGCGCTTCCAGCACCAATACTACGAAGCGGCGCCGTCGCTGTACCGCAACCTGCGCGACGGCCAGCACCCCAGCACGCTGCTGGTGGGCTGCTGCGATTCGCGGGTCGATCCGGCCATGCTGTTGGGCTGCGACCCGGGCGACATCTTCACCGTGCGCAACGTCGCCAACCTGGTGCCGCCGCCCGACCGCGACCAGGGCCACCACGGCGTGCTGGCCGCCATCCAGTTCGCGGTTGAGCAGTTGAAGGTCAGCCGCATCATCGTGCTGGGCCATGCCCAGTGCGGCGGCATCCGCGCGCTGATGGAGCGGCCGGCGCGCGGCGATGGCGAACCGGACTACCTGAATCGCTGGATGGATATCGCCGAACCGGCGCGCCAGCGCGTGTTGAGCGACATGCCGGCGGCATCGCTGGCGGAGCACCGGCGCGCCTGCGAGCAGGCGTCCATCCTGATCTCGCTGCGCAACCTGGAGGCGCTGCCGTGCGTGCAACGGCGCCTGCAGGCCGGCGACCTGACCCTGCACGGCTGGTACTTCGACCTGGTGGCGGGCGCTTTGCTGGCATACTCGGCCCGGGCGGACGCGTTCCTGCCCATCGTCTGTCCCTTGTTCACGGAGCCCGCATGACCCCCGTTTTCGGCATCGCCGGCCGCTCAGGCAGCGGCAAGACCACCCTGATCGAGGCCATGCTGCCGCTGCTGGGCGCGCGCGGCCTGAAGGTCAGCGTCATCAAGCACAGCCACCACGACTTCGAGGTGGAGCCGCCCGGCAAGGACAGCGCGCGCTTTCGCCAGGCCGGGGCGCAGGAGGTGATGGTGGCGTCGCCGTTCCGCTACGCCATCGTGCGCGAGCTGCGCGGCGCGCCCGAGCCGTCGCTGGCCGAGCAGGTGGCCCGCCTGGCGCCGGCCGACCTGGTGCTGGTGGAGGGCTTCAAGCAGGCCGCCATTCCCCGCATCGAGGTCTACCGCCCGGCGCTGGGCAAGCCGCCGCTGCATGCCGAGGACGGCGGTTTCCTGGCCATCGTCTCCGACGCGGCGCTGGATACCGGCTTGCCCTGCCTGCCGCTGAACGATCCGGCGGCGGTGGCCGATTTCATCGTCCGCGCGGTGGGGCGGGGCTGAACGGAACGACTACACTGGAGGCGGCTCATCGCGCCCCGTCCGTCCATGGCGGCAATGGGCCGACGCATCTGGCACCGTTCCCAGGCAAGCTTTTTTCATGACCCCGCCCGATCCTTCCTTCGACGCCCACGGCCTGCCGTCGCCGCGTCACCGGCTGTCCACCCGCATCGTCGCCAGTTCGCTGGTCGCGTTGATCGTGGTGCTGGGCATGATCGGCCTGACGCTGTGGCTGTCGTGGCAGCTGGAAGGGGCGGGCGCGGCCATCAACGACACCGGCAGCCTGCGCATGCGCGCCAACCGCGTGGCGGTCGAGCTGATGCGGCCCGAGGCCGGCCGCCAGGCGCGCACCGAGGAACAGGTGCGGCTGATGGACGACACCATCGCCCGCCTGGCGCGCGGCAACCCGGCGCGGCCGCTGTTCATTCCCAACGACCCGCTCATCCGCCGGCACTGGGCGGGCGTGGCCGACTACTGGCGCGACATCATGCGGCCGGCGGCGATGCGCGCCATCGCCCGCGACGACGCGGCCGAGTACCTGCGGACGCTGCCCGATTTCGTCGCCCGCGCCGACGAACTGGTGCGCATGATCGAACAGGACAACGCCGGCAAGACCACCTCGCTGCGCCTGTCGCAGGGCGTGCTGGCGGCCATCGCCAGCGCCGGCACCCTGGCCATGATCTACCTGCTGTACCTGTGGATCATCGCGCCGGTGCTGCGCCTGCGCGACGGCCTGCAGCGCATGGCCGCGCGTGAATTCAGCACCCGCCTGCCGGTCGAGAGCCAGGACGAATTCGGCGTGCTGGCGCGCGGCTTCAACCGCATGGCCGATGAGTTGCAGAGCCTGTATGCGGGGCTGGAGCAGCGCGTGGGCGAAAAGACCGCCCAGCTCGCGGCGCAGAACCGCGACATCGGCGCGCTGTACGACATGGCGGCATTCCTGAACCAGCCCAACGACATCGAGGCGATGTGCCAGGGGTTCCTGCGCCGCGTCATGCTGCAGTTCGACGCCGAGGGCGGCAGCATCCGCGCGCTCGACCCCGACAACGAAAAGCTCAACCTGGTGGTGTCGGTGGGGCTGTCCGAGGAGCTGGTGGAATCCGAGCACTGCATGCGGGTCGACGACTGCTACTGCGGCGTGGCCACCCGCCAGGCCGGGGTCATCGTGATCCAGGACCTGCGCCAGACGCCGTCGCAGACGGACCTGAACTGTCAGCGCGACGGGTTCGCCAGCGTGGCGGTGTTCCGCATCGTCACGCGCGACGAGGTGCTGGGCTCGTATTCCCTGCATTTCCGCCAGCCACGCAAGCTGGCCGCGTCCGAATCGCAGTTGCTGGAAACCCTGGGGCAGCACCTGGGCGTGGCGCTGGACAACCGCCGCCTGGGGGCCCAGGCGCGCCAGCTGGCGGTGGTGCAGGAGCGCGGCCTGGTGGCGCAGGGCCTGCACGATAGCCTGGCGCAAGGCCTGAACTTCCTCAACCTGCAATTGCAGCTGCTGGACGCCGCCGTCAAGCGCGGCGACCAGGCCGAGGTCGAGGAAATCCTGCCGCTGCTGCGCACCGGCGTGGACGAAAGCTACAAGGACGTGCGCGAACTGTTGACCAATTTCCGCGACAAGCTGGGCCAGGGCGACCTGAAGACGGCCATCGAGGACACGGTCGAGCGCTTCCGCCGCCAGACCGGCGTGCGCACCGAGCTGGCCTTCAGCCAGGGCGTGGGCGCGCCGCTGGCCCCGGAGCAGCAATTGCAGGTGCTGTTCATCCTGCAGGAAGCGTTGTCCAACGTGCGCAAGCATTCCGAGGCCGACCGGGTCGACGTGGTGGTGCGCAACGACCGCGACTTTAACCTGCTGATCGCCGACAACGGCCAGGGCTACGATCCGGACGAAGTGGCGCGGCGTGGCGAGGCTCACATCGGCCTGCACATCATGCGCGAACGCGCCGCCCGGATGCATGCCTTGATTACAATGAAGTCCCGGCCCGGCGGCGGCACGCGCATCGCGTTGACCCTGCCCGACGCCGAACGCCAGGCCGCCTGACCCATCAAGACCATGCCCATCCGTATCCTGCTCGTTGACGACCACACCCTGTTCCGCTCGGGGATGCGCCTGCTGTTGCAGCGCCAGCCCGATTTCGAGGTGGTGGCCGAGGCCGGCGACGGCGTCGAGGGCCTCAAGCGCGCCAAGGAGCTCAAGCCCGACGTGGTGCTGCTGGACCTGAACATGCCGGGCCTGTCGGGGCTGGAGACGCTGCAACTGCTGACGCAGGACCTGCCGTCCTGTGCGGTGATTATCCTGACGGTCTCGGAAGAGGCCGACGAACTCGGCCAGGCGCTGCGCGACGGCGCGCGCGGCTACCTGCTCAAGAACATCGACGCCGAGGCGCTCACCACCGCCATCCGCCGCGCCGCCGGCGGCGAGCCGGTCATCGCGGAAAGCATGACGGCCAAGCTGGTCGAGCAGTTCCGAGGCCAGGCCAGCCTGGCCGCGCAGGCGCCGGCGGGGCAGGCCGAGCGCCATCGCCTGACGGCGCGCGAACGCCAGATCGTGCAATGCCTGGCGCGTGGCGCCAGCAACAAGGTCATCGCGCGCGAACTCGACGTCAGCGAAAGCACGGTCAAGATCCATGTGCAGAACGTGCTGAAGAAGCTCAACCTGACCAGCCGCGTGCAGGTCGCGGTCTACGCCGTCGAACACGGGCTGCACGGCGACGACCCGGTCTGACGGCGCCGCGCCGGCTCGCGCTGGCCGCGCGGTTTGATCTGCGACAAGGCCACGGGCCGCGCCGGCCCCTAGACTGGCCGGCATGCAAATCCGAACCACTCCCCTGGAACTGGTGGCCCCGGCCGGCAGCCTGGCCGCGCTGAAGGCGGCGGTCGAGGCCGGCGCAGACACGGTCTACCTGGGCCTGAAGAACGCCACCAACGCCCGCAACTTCGCCGGGCTCAATTTCACCGAAAGCGACATCCGCGCCGGCGTCGAACTGGCGCACAGCCGCCAGCGCAAGGTGCTGTTCGCTATCAACACCTTCGTGCAGGCGGGCCGCGGCCAGGAATGGCGCGAGGCGGTCGACGCCGCGCATGGGCTGGGCGCGGACGCGGTCATCATGGCCGACGCCGGCCTGCTGGCCTACGCCCGCGACCGCTATCCCGACCTGCGCCTGCACCTGTCGGTGCAGGGTTCGGCCACGCACACCGACGCCATCGAACTGATGAAGGAACAGTTCGGCATCCAGCGGGTGGTGCTGCCGCGCGTGCTGACGCTGGCCGAGATCGCCCGCATCTGCGCCAACGTCAGCGTCGAGGTCGAGGTGTTCGGCTTCGGCAGCCTGTGCGTCATGGCCGAAGGGCGCTGCCTGCTGTCGTCGTACGCCACCGGTGCCTCGCCCAACAACAAGGGCGTCTGTTCGCCCGCCAGCGCGGTGCGCTGGGTCGAGCAGGACGGCCGCCTGGACGCGCGCCTGAACGGCATCCTGATCGACCGCTACGGCCCGGGCGAGGCCGCGGCTTATCCGACGCTGTGCAAGGGCCGCTTCGAGGTCGACGGCCACGCCGACCACGCGCTGGAGGAACCCACCAGCCTGAACGCCATCGGCCTGTTGCCCAAACTGGCCGAGATGGGCGTGGCCGCCATCAAGATCGAAGGGCGCCAGCGCAGCCCGGCCTACGTCACGCAGGTGGTGTCGACGCTGCGCGCCGCGCTCGACAGCGCCCAAGGCGATCCCAACCGTTATTCCCCCCGTCCCGAATGGAACGCCATGCTGGCGCGCCATGCCGAGGGTTCCCAAGTCACGCAAGGCGCATTCGAACGTCCATGGAAATGAATCCCAAGGCTTTCCGCATCTCGGTCGGGCCGCTGCTGTACTACTGGCCGCGCCAGCGCACGCTGGCGTTCTACGCGGAACTGGCCGACAGTCCGGCCGATATCCTCTACGTCGGCGAAACCGTCTGCAGCCGGCGCCATGAACTGCGCGCCGACGACTGGCTCGACCTGGCGCGCGACCTCGCGGCCGCCGGCAAGGAAGTGGTGCTGTCCGGCCGCACCCTGATCGAGACCGGCGCCGAGGCCTCGGCCCTGCGGCGCCTGTGCGAGCAGCAGGATTTCATGGTCGAGGCCGGCGAGACCGGCGCCATGCGCCACCTGGGCGGCCGGCCGTTCGTGGCCGGTCCGCACATGAACGCCTACCACGGCGGCACGCTGGAATGGCTGGCCGCGCGCGGCGCGACCCGCTTCGTCGCGCCGCTGGAAATGCACGCCAATGCGCTGGCGCGGCTGCTGGCCGAGCGGCCGGCCGGGTTGCAGGCCGAGATCATGGTGTGGGGCCGCATGGCGCTGGCGTTCTCGGCGCGCTGCTTCACCGCGCGCCACTTCCGGCTGAAAAAGGACGAGTGCGGCTTCCGCTGCATCGAGCATCCCGATGGCCTGGACATGCGCACGCGTGAATCGCGCGAGTTCCTGGCGATCAATGGCATCCAGGTGCAGTCGGCCGCCTGTCTCGACCTGCTGGACCAGGCCGCATACCTGGCCGACATGGGCGCCGACGTGCTGCGCGTCAGCCCGCAGTCGGCCGGCACGCTCGAAGCCATCGCGGCGCTGGACGCCGCGCGCGGCGGCCGCGCGCTGGAAGCGGTGCAGCCGCCGGCCGGCATCGGCCGTTGCAATGGCTATTTCCATGGCAAGTCGGGGATCGCCTGGCAGGAGGGGCTATGAGCGACAGCCGATTCGCCGTGCCGGGCCTGGTCGCGCGCCTGGGGCGGCGACTGCCCGCGCCGCTGGTTTCGCTGCACTTCGTCGCCGGGCTGGAGTTGGCGCGGCGTTTGAACTGGCTCAGCCCGCCGCCGGAACTGGAGGGCCGCAGCTTCGCCATCACCATCGAGGACCTGGGCCTGTGCAGCCGCTTCACCGTGCGCGGCGGCGTCTTTCGACCGATGTGGAATCGCCAGGCCTGCGAGCTGGCGCTGGGCGCGGGCGTGGCGGAACTGCTGGCGCTGATGCGCGGCGAGACTGACGCGGACACCTTGTTCTTCCAGCGGCGGCTGCGCATTTCCGGCGACACCGAACTGGGGTTGATCGTCAAGAACTGGCTGGACGCGGCGCCGCGTCCGGCCTGGCTGCGGCGGCTGGGCGCAGGCGTCCACTAGGCGTGGCCGCGAAGACCGCACGCGCGCGGGCGCGGGTCTCAGGACGCCGCCGGTCCTTCCATGCGCCGCGCCACCCGCGACAGCGCCAGGCTGGCGCCGAAGTACAGCAGCGCCACCGCCAGGTAGACCTCGACATGGTAGGGTCGCCAGTCGGTGCCCGCCACCACCGCCTTGGCCGCGCCCAGCACGTCGAATACGCCGATGATGCTGACCAGCGAGGTGTCCTTGACCGCGCCCACGAACACGCCCAGCGCGGCCGGCGCCGCGATGCGGCGGGCCTGCGGCCAGATCACCGTCCAGTAGGCCACTGCCGGGCGCATGCCGAGCGCGCGCGCCGCCATCATCTGGCCCGGCGGAATCGCCTGCAGCGCGCCGCGCAGCACTTCGGCCAGCAGGCAGGCGGTATGCAGCGTCAGCGCCGCCAGCGCCATGCCGAACTTGGACACGCCGCCGCCCAGCAGCAGCGGCAGCACGAAGGATGCGAACAGCAATTGCGTCACCAGCGGCACGCCGCGCACGGCCTCGATCAACGCCGCGGCGGCGAGCGACCCGCCCGGGCTGCCGCCGCGCCGTAGCAGCGCCAGGCCGAAGGCCAGCGGCAACGCGGCCAGCAACGCCGCGATCGCCAGGATCAACGTCACCAGCAGGCCGCCCCAGCGCAGCGGGCCGATGGCGCTGCCGCCCCACGGCCAGCCGCCCAGCGCGGCCGCCGTGACGGCGAGCCATCAGCGCGATCCACGCCAGGCGCGGGCGGGCCGCGAGCCGACCCACCCCCAGCGCGACCGCCACGCCGGCGAGCAGGGCGGCGCAGGCGACCAGCGCCTGCGCGCGGTCGGCCGGCGCCATGGCGCCGAACAGCAGCAACGGCAGGTTCTCGCCCACGGCGGCCCAGCAGGCGCCCGCGGCGGCGGCGCAGGTGGCCGGGCTGCCGCTCCAGACGGCGCGCAGCAGCGCCCAATCGAGCAACGCCCAGCCGGCGGCGGCCAGCAGCAAGATCGTCAGCGCCGCGCCCAGCCAGCCGCTGATGCCGCGTCCCTCGCGCGCCAGCAGGCGCAACGCGGGCCGCTCGCCCAGGCGGGCGCCGTGACTGTCGCCGGGGCCGTGGCGGGCGTGGCGCGCGTTCCAGGCCGACAGCGCGCCGCCCAGCGCCAGGGCCAGGCCCAGGTAGACGGCCACGGCCAGCGTGATGCCTTCCAGCGCCAGCCCGGTCTGGGTGATGGCGGTGTTGATCACGGCCATCAGCTCCTGGTAGCCGATGGCGATGGCCAGGGTGCTGTTCTTGACCAGCGCCAGGCACTGGTTGGCGTAGGGGGGCAGAGCCACGCGCGCGGCATAGGGCGCGACAACGTGGCGCAGCACGCCCCAGGGCGTCAGCGCCATGGCCTGGCCGGCTTCCACCAGGCCGACCGGCACCGCCCGCACGGCGGCGCGCACGATGTCGGCGATGTAGGCCGCATGGAACACCACCAGGCCGATCACCAGGGCGGCGAATTCGATGCTGGGCTGCCAGCCGCCTTGCAGGCCCAGGCCGCGCTTGACGGGCAGATCGATGGTGACGCCAGGCAACAACGCCCAGGCCAGCGCCGTCGCCGCCAGCGCGGCCCAGGGCGCGGCGCGGCCGAGGCGATGACGCAGGCGCCAGCCGAGCAGCACGGCGCCCGCCGCCGCCAGCGCGTACGGCAGCCAGCCATGCAGCGCCGGCAATGCCAGCCCGCGGTTCGACAGCAGCACGGACGGCAGCGGCGTCCACGCCTGGCGCGCGTCCGGCAGGCGCAGCAAGAGGCCATACCAGACGAACAATTGCAGCAGTACCGGGGTGTTGCGCAATGGCGCGATGACGAGCGCGGCAGTGCGCGATGCCAGCGGCTGCGACGACAGCCGCAGCAGGCCCAGGCCGACGCCCAGCAGGGTGGCGAGCGGAACCGCCACCAGCGCGACCGTCAGCGTGTTCGCCAGCCCGGCGGCGATCGACATCCAGTAGGGATCGTCGGGCGTCACCGGCAGCAGGCTTTCCGAAATGCGGAAGCCCGCCGGCTGGAACAGGAAGCCGAAGCCGCCGCGGATGCCGCGCGCCGCCTGCGTGGCCTCGATGTGCAGCAGCAGTACCGCCGCCAGGGCGGCAAGCCCCAGGGTCCAGGCGGCGGCTGGCCACCAGCGCCGCAGCGCGGCGTTCCAGGGCGAGGGGTGAAGGGCAATCATGTCTGTCCTGGGCTGCGCCGGAAGGCCCGGCGGCTTCTCAAAAGCGCGCAGGCGAGCCGTCGGCCCGCCTGGCGGCAGCGCGTGCGTGAAGGCTTATTGGAACGGCGGCGAATACAGCAGGCCGCCCTGGTTCCATTGCCGGTTCAGGCCGCGATCGAGCTTGAGCGGCGTGGCCGCGCCCAGGTTGCGGTCCCACACTTCGCCATAGTTGCCGACGGCCTTGATCACGTTGCGGGCCCAGCCTTCGTCCAGCCCGAAGCTCTTGCCGATGCCGGGGTCCAGACCCAATAGGCGGCGCACCTGGGCGTCGCTGCTTTGCGCCTGGCTGTCGACGTTCCTGGAGGTGATGCCCAGTTCCTCGGCGGCCACCAGCGCGTTGACGGTCCAGCGCACGATGGCGGTCCAGTTGGGATCGTCCTGGCGCACGAAGGGCCCGAGCGGCGACTTGTTGATGCGTTCGGGCAGGATGACGAAGTCGTCCGGATTGGCGGCGCGCGCGGCGCGGCTGGCGGCCAGCGTCGAGGCATCCGACAGGTAGACGTCGCAGCGCCCGGCGTAGAAGGCCTGTTCCAGCTCGACCAGGTTCTCGATCACCACCGGCCGATAGTTGAGCTTGTGCTTCTTGAAGTAATCGACCAGGTTCTGTTCGTTGACGGTGCCGGGCTGCACGCAGACCTGCGCGCCATCCAGTTCGGTGGCGCTTTTCACGCCCAGCTTCTTCGGCACCAGGAAGCCCTGGCCGTCGTAGAACACGATGCCGGCCGAGACGATGCCCAGGCCCGCGTCGCGGCCGGAGGTGATGGTGGTGTTGCGGTTGAGCACGTCGATCTCTCCGCCTTGCAGCGCGGGGAAGCGCTGCTGCGAGCTGAGCGGCACGAAGCGCGTTTTTTCCGGATCGCCCAGCACCGCCGCGGCCAGCGCGCGGCACAGGTCGGCGTCCAGGCCGGTCCAGCGGCCCTGCTTGTCGGCGATCGACAGGCCGGCCGAGCCCTGGCTCACGCCGCACACCAGTTCGCCGCGTTTTTTGATGGCGTCGACCGTGGCGCCCGCCGTGGCGGCGTTGGCCGTGGACATCGTCATATGCGCCAGCGCCGCCGCCACCCCGGCGGTCTTGAGTAAAGAGATCAACCGCATGCCGTTCCCGTATTCGAAGTATGCAAGAAAGGCATGAATTCTAGGGCTGCGCATCGCCATTGTGAGCGACTGTATCGTCATATGGTTATGAGAACTTAGCCTTATCCAAATTCGCGTCATATACCTAGAATCCGTCCATACCAAGTTGCAGGATTGAAGAAGGTTGCGCATGAGCTGGCAGGACGAATTCCGGGAATGGTTTCCCATCACTCGCGACAAGGCCTACGCCAACATCGCCTACACCAGCCCGCTCGCGCCCAAGGTGGCCGAGGGCGTGGCCGCCTTCTTCGACGGCATCACCCATGCCCGCAGCGACAAGCCGCAATGGCTGCGCGATGCCGGCGCGCTGCGCGCGCGGCTGGCGCGGCTGATCGGCGGCGACGCGCGCCGGCTGGCCTTCACCAAGAACACCACCGAGGGCCTGAATACCGTGGCGCAGGGCCTCTCCTGGCGGGAGGGCGACAACCTGGTGGTCGACGACCAGGAACATCCCACCAACGCCTTGCCCTGGCTCAACCTGCGCCGTCGCGGCGTGCAGGTGCGCGTGCCGCCGTCGCGCGCGCACCGCTATACGGTCGATGACCTGTGGCAGCACGTCGACGCGCGCACGCGGCTGATCGCGGTGTCGTGGGTGCAGTACGGCACGGGCCTGCGCACCGACATCGCCGAACTGGGCCGACGCTGCGCCGAGCGCGGCATCTGGCTGGTGGTCGATGGCATCCAGGGCGCGGGCCTGTTGCGCGCCGAGGTCGATGCCTGGGGCGTGGACGCGTTCGCCAGCGGCGCCCACAAGGGCTTCCTGGGACCGCTGGGCGTGGGCCTGCTGCACGTGTCGCCGCGGCTGCTCGATGCGCTCGATCCGCTGTACGTCGGCCCGTCGGAAGTCACCACGCTCGACAAGGCCGGCCTGCAATGGCGCGTGGGCGTGTCCGACGCGGGCGACGCCCGCCGCCTGGAAACCGGCAACCTCAACTATCCCGGCATCGCCGGCTGGGCCGCGGCGCTGGACCTGATCGAGTGGGCGCGGCCCGAGCGCATCGAGCCGTGGGTGCTGGAGCTATCCGCCGCATTGAGCGACGGTTTGCGCGCCCAGGGCCTGCAGGTGGTATCGCCGGCCGACGCGGCGCTGCGCAGCACCACCACCGCCGTGCGCGTGCCCGATCCCGCCGCGGCGCTGGCGCACCTGGCCCGCGAGGGCGTGGTGGCCAGCATTGTGGAGTATGGTTACCTGCGCCTGTCCGTGGGCGCCTATAACAATCACGGGGACATCGACCGCATCCTGCGCGCCGCGCGCGGGTTCGCCGCCTGATCCCATCACCGATAACGCATTTTCGAGGAGCACTACATCATGACCGAAGCGAAGAAGCCCGACTGGCGGCTGGAAACCATCGCCGTGCACGGCGGCTACAAGCCTGACCCGACCACGCGCGCCGTGGCCGTGCCGATCTACCAGACCGTGGCCTACGCCTTTGACGACACCCAGCATGGCGCCGACCTGTTCGACCTGAAGGTGGCGGGCAACATCTACACTCGCATCATGAACCCGACCACCGACGTGCTGGAGCAGCGCGTCGCGGCCCTGGAAGGCGGCATCGCCGCGCTGGCGCTGGCCTCGGGCCAGGCCGCCGTGACCTACGCGATCCTGACCATCGCCGAGGCGGGCGACAACATCGTCTCGTCCAGCACGCTGTACGGCGGCACCTACAACCTGTTCGCCCACACGCTGCCGCAGTACGGCATCACCACGCGCTTCGCCAACCCCAGCGACCTGGCGGCCTTCGAGGCGCAGATCGATGAGCGCACCAAGGCCATCTTCGCCGAATCGGTCGGCAACCCGCTGGGCAACATCACCGACATCGCCGCGCTGGCCGAGCTGGCCCACCGCCACGGCCTGCCGCTGATCGTCGATAACACCGTGCCGTCGCCGTACCTGCTGCGTCCGATCGAGCACGGCGCCGACATCGTGGTGCAGTCGCTGACCAAGTACCTGGGCGGCCACGGCACCAGCCTGGGCGGCGCCATCATCGACTCGGGCAAGTTCCCCTGGGCCGAGCACATGGCCCGCTTCAAGCGCCTGAACGAACCCGATGTCAGCTACCACGGCGTGGTCTACACCGAAGCCTTCGGCCCGGCTGCCTACATCGGCCGCGCCCGCGTGGTGCCGCTGCGCAACACCGGCGCGGCGATCTCGCCGTTCAATGCGTTCCAGATCCTGCAGGGCATCGAGACGCTGGCGCTGCGCGTGGACCGCATCGTCGAGAACGCGGTCAAGGTGGCCGGCTACCTGCGCGAGCATCCCAAGGTCGAGTGGGTCAACTACGCCGGCCTGCCGGACCACCCGGATCACGCCCTGGTGCGCAAGTACCTGGGCGGCAAGGCGCCCGGCCTGTTCACCTTCGGCGTGAAGGGCGGCCGCGAAGCCGGCGCGCGCTTCCAGGACGCGCTGCAGTTGTTCACACGCCTGGTCAACATCGGCGACGCCAAGTCGCTGGCCACGCACCCGGCGTCCACCACCCATCGCCAGCTCAATCCCGAAGAGCTGCAGAAGGCGGGCGTGCGCGAGGAAACCGTGCGCCTGTCGATCGGCATCGAGCACATCGACGATCTGCTGGCCGACCTGGACCAGGCGCTGGCAAAGGTGTGAGGGGCATGAGCATGATTTCCCGCAGGACCCTGTTGCAACTGGCCGCCGGGCTGCCCGCCCTGGCGGCGGCGCCGTCCATCGCGGCCCAGCCGGCCGCCGGCCGCGCCAAGACCTACGTGCTGGCCCACGGCTCCTGGCATGGCGGCTGGTGCTGGCGGCCGGTGGCCGAGCGGCTGCGCGCCGCCGGCCATCGCGTCCACGCGCCCAGCTTCACCGGCATGGGCGACCGCGCCCACCTGCTGCACAAGGGCATCACCATCGACACCTTCGTCCAGGACCTGGTGCAGGTGATTCAGAGCGAAGAACTGAACGACGTGATCCTGGTGGGCCACAGCTTCGGCGGCATCCCGATCTCGGGCGTGGCCGACCGCATTCCGGAGCGGCTGGCGCACCTGGTGTACTTCGACTCCATCGTGCTGCAAAGCGGCCAGGATGCGTTCTCGGTGTACCCCAAGGCCGACGCCGACGCGCGCATCGCGGCCGCCTCCAAGGCCACCAACGGCCTGGCCGTGCCCATTCCCGACCCGCTGCCGGCGGCCTGGGGCTTCAAGCCGGGCAGCGCCGACGAGGCCTGGGTCAAGCGCCGCCTGACGCCGCACCCGCTGGCCAGCTACACCACGCCGTTGACGCTCAAGCATCCCATCGGCAATGGCCGGCCGCGCACCTACATCCATTGCACCCAGCCCGAGCTGCCGGTGCTGGAGCAGTCGCGCCAGCTGGTGAAGTCGCAGCCGGGCTGGAACTGGGTCGACATCGCCGCCCCGCACGAAGCCCACATCACGCACCCGCAGGTGCTGGCCGACCTGCTGCTGGGCCTGTCCTGACGCGCGGGCAAGTGGGGGCCACGGCGCGCCCGATAGCGAGTGCGTAGGGTGCGCCGCGCCTCCGCGGGCCGCGGCCGGGACCGGCGTTCAGTTCAGGCGCCGCCGCGACGCCAGGCCGAGGGAGTCACGCCCTCGGTGCGCTGGAACACGCGGCTGAAGGCCGCCTGCGAGCGATAGCCGACCCGTTCGGCGGCGTCCACGATGGCCACGCCCTGCGCCAGCAGGCGCCGCGCCACGCGCATGCGCAGCAGTTGCAGCAGTTGCGCCGGCGTGGTGCCGCTTTGCAGCGTGAAGCGGCGGTGGAAGGTGGCCTTGGACATGTGCACGTGGCGCGCCATGTCGTCCATGCTCCAGCGCTCCGCCGGCCGCGCCAGGATCGCCTGCAGCAGACTCGCCATCGCCGGGTCGCGCGCCAGCACGAACAGGCCGTGGGCCTGGCGGTCGTGGATCGCCAGGTGGCGCAGCATGAAGAACACCAGCATGTCGGTGAGCCGTTCCAGCACCACGGTCGAGGCGCCGCCTTCACGCAGGGTTTCGCCCAGGATCAGGTCGAACACGCCACGCGCGCTGGCGTAGCGGGCATCGTCGGCGCGCAGCACCAGCAGGTCGGGCAGCGTATCGGCCAGCAGGTCGGCCAGGCCCGGGCGGAATTGGAAGAAGCCGCAGGCCAGGCCGGTGCCGTCGGGCTGGCGCGGCAGCAGCGGCTGCATCTCGCGGCACGCGGGCGCCGCCGCGTCGGCCGCGTCCAGCGGCGTCAGCGTGTGCGGCAGGTCGCGCAGGAAAAACACGCCGTCGCCCGCCGCCAGGGTCAGCGGCGCCTGGCCCGCTCCCAGGTCGACGCGGCAGCGGCCGTGCAGGATCAGGTGGAAGCTGGCGCGGGCTCGGCCGCTGGTGCTGGCCGACCAATTGCCGCAGTACTGGCCCAGGTGATACAAGCTGGACTGGACCTCCAGGCTCGACAACAGCAGGGCGTCGACGGCGGCTTGATCGGCGTTCGGGGCGGGCGAGGGCGGCATGGCGAAGTCGGCAAGGCGTGGGGCGGCCGCTCTGGTATGGCGGCATGACCGGATCAGTTTGGCGCGATCATACGCGGGGCGCCAGGCTGGTTATAAGCGCATAGCTGAAAGTCGATAAGATCGAGCATCAGCTTGCGATCCGCGTGCATTGTCGCGCGGGGCGGGGCGCCCGCACAATCGAGTTTTCGTTGATCCCATTCCGGAGACCTTCATGGCCCGTTTGCCCGTCCATACCGCGCAGAGCGCGCCCGAACCCACCCGCGCCGCCCTGGCCACCGCCGAGCAAGGCGCCGGCTACCTGTCCAACCTGCTGGGCGTGCTGGCCAATGCGCCGGTGGCGCTGGAGGCCTACCAGACGCTGTCGCAGATCAACGCCCGCGCAGGGCTGACGCTGCAGGAGCGCGAGGTGGTCCAACTGGTGGCCGGCACCCGCCATGGCTGCACCTTCTGCGTCGCCGGCCACACGGCGCTGGCGCGCAACAAGGCCAAGCTGTCGCCCGAGGTGGTCGACGCGCTGCGCGCCCAGGGCACGCTGCCAGACGAGCGCCTGCAGGCGCTGGCCGCCTTCACCGAAGCCGTGATCCGCACCCGTGGCCGCGTTAGTGATGCCGAACTACAGGCGCTGCGCGCGGCCGGCTACAGCGACGGCAACGCGCTGGAGGTGATCGTCGGCGTGGGACTGGCGACGATCTGCAATTTCGGCAACAACCTGGCGCAGACGCCGCTGAACGAACAGCTCGGCGCCTACGCCTGGAGCGGCGCGCAATGACGGCGCGGCAGCCGGATCCGCGACTGTCGCCCGGACTGACCGCCTGGCTCGACACCCACGCCGGCGCGCTGGATGACGGCAGCCACGACGCCGCCGAGGTCCTGCCGCAATTGGCCGCGGCGGGTGTATTCCGCCTGGGCGTGCCAGCCGCGCAGGGCGGCACGCCGGGCACCGACATCGGCGACGCCATCGAGGCCGTGTCGCAGGTGGCCGAGCATTCCGTGGCCGCGGCCTTCGTGGCCTGGGGCCAGCGGGTTTTCATCGAGTACCTGCTGCGCAGCCCCAATGCCGCCTTGTCGCAGGCCTGGCTGGCGCCCTTGCTGGCGGGCGAGGTGGCCGGCGCCACCGCGCTGTCGAACGCCATGAAGTTCCTCAGCGGCATCGAGTCGCTGCAGATCGAGGCGCGCCAGGAGGGCGCGCACTGGGTGCTGGATGGCCGCATGCCGTGGGTCACCAACCTGCGCAAGCAGGGCTTCCTGGTGGCCGCGGCCGTCTCGGCCCCCGACGGCACGCCGGCCGTGGTGGCCTTGCCGCATGACATCGCGGGCCTGACGCGCAGCGCCGACCTGGATCTGTTGGCGCTGCAGTCCAGCAACACCGCGGCGCTGGAGGTGCGCGGCGTGCGCATCGATCCGCAATGGCTGATCCATCCCGATGCGCGCCAGTACCTGCCGCGGGCACGGCCGGCCTTTGCCGGGCTGCAATGCGGCCTGTCCATCGGCCTGGCGCGGCGCGCCTTGCGCGCCGCCGGCGAGGCGGGTCAGGGCCAGGCGTCGCGCGGCATCCTCGGCGAACCCTTGCAGGCGCTGGCGCGCCAGCTCGACGAGGCGACCGCGCGCCTGGTCGACGGCGTGCGCAGCGAACGTTTCGTGGCCGAACCCTGGCTGCTGTTCGAAAGCCGCATCGCGCTGGCCGAGATCGCCAGCCAGGCGGTGCAGCTGGAATTGCAGGCCAGCGGCGGCGCGGCCTACCTGAAACCGGCCGGCGACGGCTTTGCGCGCCGCTGGCGCGAGGCGGCCTTCCTGCCCATCGTCACCCCCAGCCTGGTGCAGCTCAAGACCGAGCTGGCCAGGCGCCGCGCGCGGCTGGCCGCCGAGGGCGCCGCATGAGCGCGCCGCCGCGCCCCGTGTTGCAGGCCCGTGGCCTGGCGCTGCGCTACGCCGGCGCGCCGCAAGAGGTGTTCCGGGACGTTGACCTGGCGCTGGACCGCGGCGAGGTGGTGGCGGTGCTGGGCGCCAGCGGCGCCGGCAAGTCCAGCCTGTTGCGGGTGCTGGCGGGGTTGCAGCCGGCCAGCGCCGGCACGCTGCTGATGGAAGGCGCGCCGTTGACCGGCGTGCATCCGCGCGTGGCGGTGGCATTCCAGGATCCGAGCCTGCTGCCGTGGTTGTCGCTGGAACGCAATGTCGCGTTCGGCCTGGACTTCGCGCACCAGCCCGCGCTGGACGCGGCCGAGCGACGCCTGCGCATCGACCAGGCGATCGACGAAGTCGGCCTGTCGCACGCGCGGCACCTGCGGCCGGCGCAGTTGTCCGGCGGGATGGCGCAGCGCACCGCGCTGGCGCGTTGCCTGGCGCGGCAGCCGGCGGTGCTGCTGCTGGACGAGCCGTTCGGCGCGCTCGATGAAGTCACGCGCGGCGAGATGCAGGCGCTGCTGCGCAAGGTGGTGGCCGACTTCCATACCGCCGCCGTCCTCATCACCCACGATATCGACGAAGCGCTGCTGCTGGCCGACCGCATCGTGCTGCTGGGCGGCGCGCCCGGCGGCATCCTGGGCGTGTGGGCGGTGGACCTGCCGCAGCCGCGCGCCGACCTGTTGCCTGAAATGGGCGCGTTGCGCCTGGAAATCCTGACCCGCCTGCGCGATGCGCTGCGGGTCGCTCGCGGCCAAGCGGCCAAGGAGTCTATCGATGTGCCTTGAACACATGTCGCGTCGCGACTGGTTGAAACTGTCGGCCCTGCTGACGGTGGGCGGCGCCGCGCCGCTGCTGTCGGCCTTCAACGCGCGGGCGCAGAGCGAGCCGGACGCGCCGGTGCGCATCGGCTATCTGCCGATCACCGACGCGGCGCCATTGCTGGTGGCGCACAACAACGGCCTGTTCGACAAGGCCGGCGTCAAGGCCGAGAAGCCGACGCTGCTGCGCAGCTGGGCCCAGGTGATCGAGGCATTCATTTCAGGACAGGTCAACGTGGTGCACCTGCTGTCGCCCATGACGGTGTGGGCGCGCTTCGGCAGCCAGGTGCCCGCCAAGGTGGTGGCCTGGAACCACGTGGGCGGCTCGGGCCTGACGGTGGCGCCGGCCATCAACGACGTCAAGGAACTGGGCGGCAAGACCGTGGCGATCCCGTTCTGGTATTCGATCCACAACGTGATGCTGCAGTACCTGCTGCGCGAAAACGGCCTGGCGCCGGTGTCGCGCAAGGACGGCGCGCCGGCCGCCAACGAGGTCAACCTGGTGGTGATGGCGCCGGCCGACATGCCGCCGGCGCTGGCGCAGAACCGCATTGCCGGCTACATCGTGGCCGAGCCTTTCAACGCCGTGGCCGAAACGCTGGGCGTGGGCAAGGTGCTGCGCTTTACCGGCGACATCTGGCGCAACCACGCCTGCTGCGTGGTGTTCATGCACGAGCGCGACCTGCAGCAGCGGCCCGAGTGGTCGCAGAAGGTGGTCGACGCCATCGTCCAGGCGCAGCTATGGATCCGCGATAACCGCGAAGAGACCGCCAGGCTGCTGTCCAAGGAAGGCATCAACCGCTATACCCCGCACGGCTTGCCGGCCTTGAGCAAGGTGCTGGCGCCGCCGCCGTCCGACCGCGAGCAATACCTGGCCAGCGGCGCGATCCGCCATGCCGACTGGGACGAACGCCGCATCGACTTCCAGCCGTATCCGTTCCCCAGCTACACCGAGGAACTGGTGCGGCGCCTGCGCGATACGCTGATCGAGGCCGACCGCGGCTTCCTGGCCAACCTGGATCCGGCGCGCGCGGCCGCCGAACTGGTCGACGACCGCTACGTCAAGCGCGCCATCGAGGCCGCCGGCGGGTTGGGGCGCTTCGGCTTTCCCGATTCGTACAGCCGGGCCGAGATGGTGCGGGCGTGACGGCGCGCGAG
>NZ_CP017433.1:3381289-3382579 GCF_002082135.1 Achromobacter ruhlandii | reverse complement strand
CCCCGCCACGCGCGCGGCGCGACGGCGCGGCCGCGCGCGCCGTGCTGGGCCTGGGCGGCCTGGCGGCGCTGTTGGGGCTGTGGTGGCTGGGCACCGAGGTGCTGGCGCCGGCCGGCGGCATGGCGCGGCGCTTTGCGCCTGGCGCCACCTTCGCCAGCCTGTGGCAGTTGCTGACCGGCTCCGACCTGCCGCTGCACGTGCTGGTCAGCCTGCGCCGCGTGGCCGTGGGACTGGGGCTGGCGCTGGCCATCGGCGTGCCGCTGGGCCTGGCCATCGGCAGCTACCGGCGCTTGGAGGCGGCGTTGTCGCCGGCCATGCAGTTCCTGCGCATGATCTCGCCGCTGTCATGGATGCCGATCGCGGTGATGGTGTTCGGCGTGGGCGACGACCCGGTGTATTTCCTGCTGGCGTTTGCCGCGGTCTGGCCCATCGTGCTGAACACCGCCGCCGGCGTGCAGCAACTGGACGCGCGCTGGCTGCAACTGGCGCAGAGCATGGCCGCGACCCGCTGGGAGACGCTGCGCCATGTGATCCTGCCGGGGGTGCTGGGCCATATCCTGACCGGGGTGCGGCTGGCCATCGGCATCCTGTGGATCGTGCTGGTGCCCTGTGAAATGCTGGGCGTGTCGGCGGGGATGGGCTACTTCATCCTGGATACGCGCGACCGGCTGGCCTATTCGGAGCTGATGGCCATGGTCTTGCTGATCGGCGCGCTCGGCTTCGCGCTGGACGCCGCGGCGCGGGCGCTCTACCGCTATTGGCGCGGCTAGGGCGTGGCATCCCGGCTCGCCGCCGTGCCCTGGGGCCGGGCGCGGCGGCCGTCGGCCGGGCAGATCACGGTGCGCAGCGAGCGCTGCACGGGATCGCGCACCACCGGCGCGTTCGTCATGCCGGCCACGGGCAGCGATTCCACCAGGCTGCCGGTGGCATTGGGACCGGCAAAATGCTGGGTCTCTGTGACGGTGTAGGTATTGTTGCTGCAATTCATGATCACGGCCTGCGTCACCGAGCCGTAGGGCTGGCCGTTGGTCTCCGAAACCCGGGGTTGCGCATAGAACCAGGCCACCGTCGCCAGCATCACCACCGGCCGTTCGGACAATTGCGTGATCGAGGCGCCGTCGTAGAACACGCCCGGCATGCTCTGCGGCGCCAGCGGCTGCCAGTCCGAGCCGTTGGCGGACGCGGGCGCGGCGTCTTCGGCCTGGTGTGGCGGGCCGCCGACGTCGCACGGCCGCGCGTTGCCGTCGCGCTCCGTCAGCGGCGCGCAGCCGCCGGCCGCCGTGACGGCCG
>NZ_CP017433.1:3252769-3381275 GCF_002082135.1 Achromobacter ruhlandii | reverse complement strand
GATCCGGCCAGCATTGCCAGGATCAGGGTGTGTAGCGCGTGCCTTGCTGTCATGAGGGCGTTTCCCGAGCGGCTTCCGTGTCAGTGTGGCCCCAGTATAGAGAAAGATCCGGTCATGGCCGGCGCGCGGGTATAGTCTCGTCCGTCCGGACGCCAACGTGGCCACAGGCCGCGGCTGTCCGGTTCCAGGAGAAACGAGCACGATGAATATCAGGGGGTTCGCCGGCGTGGCCGCGATTGCGGCGACCGGCCTGCTGGCCTACGGCCTGCACCAACTGGTGCCGGAGGGCCAGCCATTGACGCGCAGCGAGGTCATCGGCGAACTCGACGGCCCGCCGCTGGCCGGCTATTCCCGCACGCGCCTGTACCGCTATGGCGATCACCAGTACCTGACCGGACAGTTGATCTCGGGTGACCGCGAGCTGGCCGGGCTGGGTCGGGCGCCGGTGCTGGATGCGCTGGTGCCGGCCGCGGCCGGCGGCGACCGTCCGTCCGCGCCGGCGGCGCAGACGCCAGAGGGCGCGCCGGCCAGCGGCCGGGCGCAAGCGCTGCTGCGCAGCGGGGCGGCCGCGCGCGAGGTCCGCAACCTGATCTATGGCGGCCGCGACAACGGCCGCTACGCGCTGCTGGGGTCCATCGGCGGCGATGCTGGCGTGACGCTGGTCGGCACGCCTGGCCAGGCCCTGTACCTGGTCACCGGCACCTTGCGCCGGCCGGCCGAGGGCGAGCAGCCGCCGGCCCGGGAGGTCTTGCGTTCCGACGACCAGGGCGCCAGCTGGCGCCGGGACCCCGAGGTGGCGCTGGGCGCGCCGCAGCGCCACACCATGTTCCTGAGCGACGCGCGCGCCCTGGCGCTGGCGGAAGGCGCCGATGGCGAACGTTTGCTGGTGAGCGAAGACGGCGCCCGGCGCTGGTCGACGCTGCGGCTGCGCGAGCAGGTCTGGCCCGACAGCGACAGCTATGGCAAGGCCTTTTCCGAACACGCGGACAGGGCCGGCGCCGGCGAACGGCTGGCCTACGGCTGGTCGCTGTATCCGGTGGCGGCCGATCGCGCGGTCGGCTGGAGCTGGCGCGACCGCGTCGCGCCCGGTGGCGGCGCGCGGCGCATCGAGACCCGGCGCTTCGAGGTGCGGTTGCAGGACGGCGCGCCGCCGGCGTTCCGCATCACCCCCGACGTGGCCCCGGTGCCGGCGCAGGACCCGCTATCGTGGCCGGTGCTGGGCCAGCCGGTGTACGCCACGCACGGCAACCGCATCTTCCGCCTGGAGCCGGACCAGGGCAACTGGCACGAACTGGCCGCCACGCCAGACGTGCGGGGCCGGCCCACGTGGATCGGCCAGGCCTGGTTCGGCCGCCAGGGCTGGGTGGTCCAGACCTACGCGGATCATCTTTTCTCATTCGGCGATTACACCCGCACGTACTTCTACACCCGCGACCAGGGTCGCAACTGGCGGCCGTTCCAGCTCTCGCCCGACCAGGAACGCGGCCTGCTCGGCCTGGACGCGGCCGGCGAGGGCGTGCTGGTGCATGCCGTTCGGGACGGCCGCACGCTGATCGTGCGCTATGCGCTGGAGTAAGGCGGCGCGGTGACTCCGCGCGCCGGCCATCCGCTTCAATCGGCCAGCACGTAGTCCGGATAGCGCTTGCAGATCTCGGCCACCTGGCTGAGCGTGCCCGACAGGTGCTCGCGCAGCGCCTGCTGCGCGCGCGGCGCGTCGCCCGCGGCGATGGCGTCCAGCACGCGCTGGTGGTCGTTTATGATGCGTTCGGCCTTGCCGGCTTCCGGCAGGTGCAGGCGGCGCAGGCGGTCGACGTGGCCACTGTAGCGCTGCTCCATGTCCCACAACGCGGTAACGCCGGCGGCCATGTGCATGTCGCGGTGGAAGGCCTGGTCGGCTTCCATGAATTGCGGGTACTGGCCGGCGGCGTGGCAGGCGCGCTGGCGCTCGATGCTGGCCTGCAGCTGCTGGATCAGCAGGGGATCGGGCTTCTGCGCCAGCAGATGCACGATTTCGAGTTCGATCGACCGCCGCAGGAAGTGCGCCTGGCGCGCCGCGGCGATGTCGATGCGGCTGACCACGGTGGTGTGCTGCGGATAGATTTCGACCAAGGCTTCCTCGGCCAGTTTCATGAGGGCGTCGCGGATCGGCGTCTGGCTCAGGCCGTAAGCCTCGGCCAGCATCACGCGCGACAGCGGCGCGCCCGGCGCCAGCTCCAGGGAAATGATCTGTTCGCGCAGATGTTCGAAGACCTGCGGCGCGGCGTGCCGCGAGCGGTCCAGTCTGAGCTTGTGGCTAGGCATCGGGCGAAATTCGGTAAAGGTCGATCGTGGACGGGGCGGTGGTGGAACCGCAGTGTAGCGGGTTTTCACCTAGCTGACGCACTAATGTATTAGTGTTTAAATGACCTCGTCAACGATTTTGTCTCCTTCATTTCCTCGCACCCCAGGACCCGCACCCGCCTATGAAACGCACCTACGAAAGCCTGCGCAGCGCCGCCTGGATGGCCAAGGACGACCTGCGCTCGTTCGGCCATCGTTCCCGCATGATGCAGATGGGCTATGGCCCCGACGACTGGGCCGGTCGCCCGATCATTGCCATCATCAACACCTGGTCCGACCTGAACCCCTGCCACAGCCACTTCAAGCAGCGCGTCGAAGACGTCAAGCGCGGCGTGTTCCAGGCCGGCGGCTTTCCGGTGGAACTGCCGGCCATCTCGGTGTCGGAATCGTTCGTCAAGCCCACCACCATGCTGTACCGGAACATGCTGGCGATGGAGGCCGAGGAGCTGCTGCGCAGCCACCCGGTGGACGGCGCGGTGCTGCTGGGCGGCTGCGACAAGACCACGCCGGGCCTCTTGATGGGCGCCATCAGCGCCGGGCTGCCCTGTGTCTACGTGCCCGCCGGCCCGATGCTGCGCGGCAACTGGAAGGGCAAGATCCTCGGTTCCGGCTCGGATGCCTGGAAGCTGTGGGACGAGCGCCGCGCCGGCAAGATCACGCAGGAACAATGGACCGAGGTCGAAGGCGGCATCGCCCGCAGCTACGGCACCTGCATGACCATGGGCACGGCCAGCACCATGACGGCCATCGCCGAGGCCATCGGCATGACCCTGCCGGGCGCCTCGTCGATCCCGGCGGCCGACGTCAACCACATGCGCATGTCCGCCGAATGCGGCCGCCGCGTGGTCGAGATGGTGTGGGACGACCTGACGCCGCAGCGCATCCTGACGCTGGCCTCGTTCAAGAACGCCATCAACGTGGCCATGGCCATGGGCTGCTCCACCAACGCCATCATCCACCTGGTGGCCATGTCGCGCCGCGCCGGCCATCCGGTGGGCCTGGACGACTTCGACGCCGCCAGCCGCAAGGTGCCGGTCATCGCCAACATCCGGCCCAGCGGTGACAAGTATCTGATGGAAGACTTCTTCTATGCCGGCGGCCTGCCGGCGCTGATGTCGCGCCTGGAAGGCCACCTGGACCTGTCGGCCATGACCGTCACCGGCAAGACGCTGGGCGAGAACATCGCCGGCGCCGAGGTCTACAACGACGATGTCATCCGCAAGCTCGACACCGCCATCTACGATGAGGGCGCGCTGGCGGTCCTGCGCGGCAACATCGCGCCGGACGGCTGCGTCATCAAGCCCAGCGCCTGCGCCCCGCAATACCTGCAACACACCGGCCCGGCGCTGGTGTTCGACGACTATCCCAGCATGAAGGCCGCGGTCGACGACGAGAACCTGGACGTCACCGCCGACCACATCATGATCCTGCGCAACGCCGGCCCGCAGGGCGGCCCCGGCATGCCGGAATGGGGCATGCTGCCGATCCCCACCAAGCTGGTCAAGCAGGGCGTGCGCGACATGCTGCGCCTGTCCGACGCCCGCATGAGCGGCACCAGCTATGGCGCCTGCATCCTGCACGCCGCGCCCGAAGCCTACATCGGCGGCCCGCTGGCGCTGGTCAAGACCGGCGACCTGATCACCGTCGACGTGCCGGCCCGCCGCATCCACCTGAACGTCAGCGACGAGGAACTGGCCGCGCGCCGCGCCGCCTGGACGCCGCCGCCCAAGCGCTACGAGCGCGGCTACGGCTGGATGTACTCGCAACACATCCTGCAGGCCGACGAGGGCTGCGACTTCGACTTCCTCGAAACCAGCTTCGGCGCGCCCGTGCCGGAACCGGAAATCTTCTGAACCCGCCATCCCCTGAATCGCTTTCCCTGGAGTTTTCCGTGTCAGACATGAATCCCGCCACCCGCGCCAAGCTGGCCGGCATCAGCACCGCCACGCTGTGCACCGCCTTGTTCAAGCGCGGCCTGCGCAACCAGTTCATCCAGGACGTGCGGCCGCTGAACGCGACGCTGCCCAACATGGTCGGCCCGGCCTTCACGCTGCGCTACATCCCGGCGCGCGAGGACCTGAACACCATCAAGGTGTTCGAGGACCGCGCCCATCCGCAGCGCGCCGCGGTCGAGACCTGCCCGCCCGGCGCGGTGCTGGTGATGGACAGCCGCAAGGACCCGCGCGCCGCCTCGGCCGGTTCGATCCTGGTGACCCGCCTGATGAAGCGCGGCGTGGCCGGCGTGGTCACCGACGGCGGTTTTCGTGACTCGCCCGAGATCGCCGAGCTCGGCTATCCCGCGTACCACAACCGGCCGTCCGCGCCGACCAACCTGACGCTGCACCAGGCGCTGGACATCAACGCGCCCATCGGCTGCGGCGACGTGGCCGTGTTCCCCGGCGACATCGTGGTGGGGGACCGCGAGGGCGTGGTGGTGATCCCCGCGCACCTGGCCGACGAGATCGCGGACGAAGCGGTGGAGATGACCGCGTTCGAGGACTTCGTTACCAGCCAGGTGCAGGCCGGCGCGTCGATCCTGGGCCTGTATCCGCCCACCGACCCGGCCACCAAGGACAAGTTCGCCGCCTGGCGCAAAGAACAGGGCCGTT
Organism: Achromobacter ruhlandii; assembly: GCF_002082135.1. NCBI lineage: Bacteria > Pseudomonadati > Pseudomonadota > Betaproteobacteria > Burkholderiales > Alcaligenaceae > Achromobacter > Achromobacter ruhlandii. The sequence goes on along the minus strand of NZ_CP017433.1, from coordinate 3,376,326 downwards.
GAGCCCTGGCGCCGGCCGACCGGCCGGCGACCCATGCCTATAAAACACAGAGGGCAGGAGACAAGCATGAACAAGCAACGTCGCAGCGCGCTGGCCGCGCTGCTGGCAGGACCGCTGCTGGGCGCGTGGGCGCTGCCGGCCGCGGCCGCCGAGTGGCCGGCGCAGAAGCCGATTTCCTACGTGGTGCCGTTCACCGTGGGCGGCTCCACCGATGTGGTCGGCCGCGTGCTGGCGCAGAAGCTGGGCGACCGGCTGCACCAGAACGTCATCGTCGAGAACAAGCCCGGCGCGGCCGGCGGCATCGGCGCCACCTACGTGGCCAAGGCCGCGCCCGACGGCTACACGCTGTTCGGCGGCACCATCAGCACCCACGCCATCAACGCCAGCCTCTACAAGAACCTGAAGTACGACCCGGTCAAGGACTTCGAGCCGGTCTCGCTGATCGCCTATCTGCCGAACGTGCTGCTGGTCGATCCGAACCTGGGCGTGAACTCGGTGGCCGACCTGATCGCGCTGCTCAAGAAGGATCCGTCCAAGCGCACCTTCGCCTCGTCCGGCGCCGGCACCTCCACCCACCTGGCCGGCGAATTGTTCTCCAGCATGATCGGCGTGCCGCTGACGCACGTACCCTACAAGGGCACGCCGCCGGCCATGGTCGACGTGTCCTCGGGCGCGGTGACGTTCATGTTCGACCAGATGACCGCCGCCTTGCCGCTCTTGCAGACCGGCAAGCTCAAGCTGCTGGCCGTCACCACCAAGGACCGCATCTCGCTGGCCCCCGACGTGCCCACCATGCAGGAGGCCGGCGTGCCCGGCTTCCAGATGGCCTCGTGGCAGGCGGTGTATGCGCCCAAGGGCACGCCCAAGCCCATTCTCGACAAGCTGGCCGCCGAGATCGCCGTGATCGTGAAGGAACCCGACGTGCAGGAAAAGCTCGGCAAGACCATGGGCATGGAACTGGTCGGCAGCACGCCCGACGAACTGCGCGCCCTGATGGCCACGGAGATTCCGCGCTGGGCGGAGGTGGTGAAGAAGTCGGGGGCGACGGTGGAGTGATGGCTCGTCAAGACCTGATTCCCACCCCGGCCTGGAGCCGGGGTTTTTGTTTTCCGCGTCCGGATTCCCGCGTCAGGGTTTCAGGTTCAGCTTCGGCACTAGCGCGTTGAAGGCCTGTTCCTGCCGCGCCACGTCGGCCGCGAATTGCGGTTGGTCGGCGTATGACGGCGTCAGGTTCTGCTTGCGCATCAGGGCCTGGAAGTCCTGCGACTGCGCCACCTGGCGCGCGGCGTTGCGCCATTTTTCGATGGCGTCGGCCGGGGCCGACTTCGGCAGGCCGATGCCGCGCCAGACGCTGAACTGCAGGTCGGCGCCGCGTTCCTTCATGGTCGGCACGTCCGGCAGGGTGTCGAGCCGCTTGGGCGCCATCACGGCCAGGGTGCGCAGCTTGCCGGTGTCCACGTGCTGCTGCAGCTCGGCATAGGCCACCGTGGTGGCCTGCACGTCGCCGGACAGCAGGCCCATGATGGCCGGGGCCGAGCCCTGGTAGGGCACGTGCACGAACTTCACGCCGGTCTGCTCGCCCAGCGCCGCGGCCGCCATGTGCGGCACGGTGCCGATGCCGGCGTTGGATACCGCCACCCGTTCCGGATTCTTCCGCGCGTAGTCGAGGAATTCCTCCACCGTCTTCCACGGCGCGTCGGCGCGCACCGTGACCGACGAGGGATCGTCGGTGAAGCGGGCGATCGGCTGGAAGTCCTTGACGGTGGTCTTGCCGATGCCCATCAGCGGCACCACCAGCATTTCCGGCGTCATCAGCACCAGCTTGTAGCCGTCGGGCTGGGCGTTGGCCACGTACGACCAGCCGATCGAGCCGCTGGCGCCGGGCTTGTTGATCACCACGGTCGGTTGCGCCAGCAGCGGCGGGCGCACCGCCTCGGCGATGGCGCGGGCGGTGTTGTCACTGCCGCCGCCGGGCTGGTAGGCGACCACCAGCTCCATCGAGCGGCTGGGGTAGTCGGCCGCCATCGCGGCGGGGGCGGCCGCGACGCAGGCCAGGAAGGAGAGGGCGCTGAAGGCCAGCGCGGGCAGGCGGGTGCGGGTCATGGCGGCTCCGGTATCAGTAGCCCAGGGCTGAAAGATCCGCCAGTGTCTGGCGGGTGATGGCAAGGGTGCGTTCGCGTTCGGCGCCGGCCAGGTCCAGGCGCGGCGGCTTGACGGTTTCGGCGCTGCCGGTGATCAGGTGCTCGGCCAGCTTGATGTGCTGCACCAGCTTGACCACGGTGTCCAGGTGGAACAGCGGCGTCAGCGCGGCGTACAGCTTGCGGGCGCGCTTGAAGTCGCCTTCGACCGCCAGCCGCAGCAGGTCCACCGAGGCCTTGGGCACGGCGTTGGCCATGCCCGAGACCCAGGCGGTGACGCCCAGCGCGGCGCTTTCCAGCACCAGGTCGTCGACGCCGCAGACCACCGCCAGGCGGTCGCCGAAGCGCGTGATCAGGTCGGTCACGCGGGTGGTGTCGTAGGACTCCTCCTTGATCGCGACGATGGTCGGTTCCTCCAGCAGTTGCGCCACCAGGTCGGGCGTCAGGTCGACGCCGTAGCCGCGCGGGTTGTTGTACAGCAGGATCGGCAGGGGGCTGGCCTGCGCCACGCTGCGATAGAACGCCACCGTTTCGCGCTCGTCCGACTTGTACGTCAGGCCGGGGAATACCATCAGCCCATCGACGCCGATCTGCGCCGCCTGGCGCGCGAAGGCCGCGGCGCGCGCGGTGCCGGTCTCGGCCACGCCCGACACCACCGGCACGCGGCCGCCCACGGTCTCGACCGCGATGCGCAGCACCTCCAGCTTTTCCTCGGGCGCGAGCTGGGCGTTTTCCCCCACCATGCCCATCATCACCACGCCGCCCACGCCGTTGGCGATCAGGCGCTCCAGGCCCTGGCGGATGGCGTCCGCGTCCAGCGAGAAATCGGGTTTCAGTTTGGTGGTGACCGCGGGAAATACGCCTTGCCATTGAATGCTCATGCTGCCGCTCCTGTTGCGTGATCCGTCCGGGTGCATCCCGTCCGGGTATTGATTGGATATTGGATCCAAAATAGAAAGACCTAAAAAACGAGGCAAGAAGCCTCGAGCCGTCGCCTGGGAAGGGCGCCGATTTTTGCTGGATCATGGATCCAATATACTCACATTAAACGGGCTGTGGATACCGGCTGTCTCTCGGGGTTTTCCTGGGCGTGGCGTCGGGTCGATCGCAGGCCCGCCGCCGGCCGGCGTCCGCCGGGCGGCATTCTTCACCGGATGTGACGTGTCCCAGAATTCCTCTCCCGCCAGCGCCACCCAAACCCGGCCCGCCGCCGGCCGCCTGGTGCGCAAGACCGCCGTCGACCTGGTGGTCGACGAATTGCGCGACCGCATCCTGTCCGGCGCGATCGCGCCGGGCTCCGCCCTGCGCCAGGAACTGCTGGCCGAGGAACTGGGGGTGAGCCGGCTGCCGGTGCGCGAGGCGATCCGCCAGCTCAGCGCCGAAGGCCTGGTGGACATGATCGCGCACCGCGGCGCCTACGTCTCGATGCTGTCGCGCGCCGAAGTGCAGGAGTTTTTCGACATCCGCCTGCGGCTGGAACCCTGGCTGCTGCGGCTGGCGGTCTCGCAACACACGCCCGAGGAATTGGACGAGGCGGCGCGCATCGTGGCGCGGATGGCCAGCGCCGAACCGCAGCAGTGGGGCCGCTTGAATTGGCAACTGCACGAGCTGCTGTACCGCGCGGCGCAGCGGCCGGCGGCGCTGGCCATGGTGCGCGCGCTGCATGAAAAATCCGAACGCTATTTCCGCTTCCAGATCGTCAACGCGCCGATCCGCCAGCAGGCCCACGACGAGCACAGCGCCTTGATCGCGTTCTGTCGCCAGGGCCGCGCCGGCGAGGCCGAGGCGGCGCTGGAACACCACATCACCGAAGCCGCCGAGCAGATCCTGGCCATTGTCGATCATCTGCTGGATACGACGGCCGCGCCGGCCTGAGCGCCGATCTCCTGCCTCCCGTGATTGCGATGGCGGGGCGGCAATCGCGATGACAGGGGCGGGCGCCAGCAGGTCCGAAGATCGCCAGGCCATAGCGTGCCACGCGCCGGATTTCCGGCCTCGCCAAAAAAAACGCCGGCCCGGAACGACTTCCAGCCGGCGTTCGTGACGTTGCGGGTGTGCGCGACGCCCGGTCGAGTCCGCGCGGGACTCAGTTGATCTTGATATTGCGTTCCTTCACCAGCACCTTCCACTGCGCGGTTTCCTTGGCCAGGTAGTCACGCAGTTCGTCGGGCGTGCCGCCGATCGGTTCGGCGCCGATCGAGTCCAGCGTCGCCTTGACCTTGGGCTCGTTCAGGGCCTGGCGCATGGCCGCGTTCAGCTTGGCCACGACCTCGGGCGGCGTGCCGGCCGGCGCGAAGGCGGCGAACCACGGCATCAGCTCGTAGCCGGGCAGGCCGCTTTCGGCCACGGTGGGCACGTTGGGCAGCGCGGCCGAGCGCTTGGCGGTGGTCACCGCCAATGCGCGCAACTTGCCGGCCTCGATGTGCGGCTTGGCCGACGTCACGCTGTCGAACATGTAGTCCACCTGGCCGCCCAGCAGGTCGGCGATGGCCGGGCCGCTGCCCTTGTAGGGCACGTGCAGCATGTCGATCTTGGCCATCGACACGAACAGCTCGCCCGCCAGGTGGATCGAGGTGCCGACGCCGGCCGAGGCGTAGGTGTAGTGGTTGGGCTGCGCCTTGGCCTTGGATATCACTTCGTCCACGCTCTTCACATCGTTGCGCGCGGGGTTGGTGACCAGCACGTTCGGCACCACCGCCAGCAGCGAGATCGGCGCGAAGTCCTTGATCGGGTCGTAGTTCAGGTCGGCGTAAAGCGCCGGGTTCACGGCCATGCCGTTGGCCACGATCAGGATGGTGTAGCCGTCCGGCTTGGAACGCGCCACGCTGGCCGCGCCAATGTTGCCGCCGGCGCCGGCGCGGTTCTCGACGATGAACGAAGTGTTCAGTTGCTTGCCCATCGACTCGCCCAGGGTGCGGGCGATGCTGTCCATGGCGCCGCCCGGCGGGAACGGCACGATCCACTTGACCGGCCGGTCGGGATAGCCGTCGGCCATGGCGCCGCTGGCGGCGCCGAGCAGGGCCAGGCCCATGCAGGCCCGGGCGAGGTGTTTGAAAGCGTGGCGCAAAACCATGTCGTGTCTCCGTGTGCTTGAATTATTTTTCCGCGCGCCGATGCGTGGCCGGCGCGCGGGAACAACCGTGGGGCAGGGCGCGTCAGCGGTCCCTGCGGTAGAAAGCCAGTTTGTCTTCGTCCAGTTCCAGGCCCAGGCCCGGGCCGGTGGGGATCTCCATCTCGAAATCGGCGTAGCGCGGCGGGTTGGCGACGATGTCGTCCTTGAGCAGCAGCGGGCCGAACAGCTCGGTGCCCCACGACAGCCGCGGCAGGCAGGCAAAGCCATGCGCCGAGGCAATCGAGCCGACCGAGCCTTCCAGCATGGTGCCGCCGTACAGCGACATGCCGGCGGCGTCGCCGACGGCGGCGGTGCGCAGCATTTCGTGGATGCCGCCCGACTTGGCGATCTTCAGCGCCAGCACGTCGGCCGCGCCCAGGCGCGCGATGGCCAGCGCGTCCTCGGGGCCGTTGATGGCTTCGTCGGCCATGATGGGCACCACGAAGCGCGCCGCCAGCCGCGCCATGCCGGCCAGGTTGGCGCGCGGGATGGGTTGTTCGATCAGGTCGACGCCGGCCGCTTCCAGGCGCGCGATGGCGCCGGCCGCGTCGGCCTCGTTCCAGGCCTGGTTCACGTCCACCGTGACGCGGGCGCGCTCGCCCAGCGCCTGCTTGATGCGCGACACGTGGGCCACGTCGTCGGCCACGGCGCGGCGGCCGACCTTGAGCTTGAAGGTGTTATGGCGGCGGCTGGCGAGCAGCGATTCGGCTTCCTCGATGTCACGCGCGGTGTCGCCGCTGGCCAGGGTCCACAGCACCGGCAGGCTGGCGCGCACGGCGCCGCCCAGCAGGGTCGAGACCGACACGCCCAGGCGCTTGCCCTGGGCATCGAGCAGCGCGCTTTCCAGCGCCGATTTGGCGAAACGGTTGCCGCGCGCCACGGTTTCCAGGCGCCGCATGGCGGCGTGGATGTTGGCCGCGTCCAGGCCGGCCAGCGCCGGCGCCAGGTAGGTGTCGATGGCCAGCTTGATGCCTTCCGGGCTTTCCTCGCCGTACGACAGGCCGCCGATGGTGGTGGCCTCGCCGATGCCCTCGATGCCGTCGCTGCAGCGCAGGCGCACGATCACCAGCGTCTGGCGCTGCATCACGGCCATGGCCAACTGGTGGGCGCGGATGGTCGGCAGATCCACCAGGATCGCCTCGACCGAGTTTATCGTTACCGGATTCATACTTTCCAGAGCAGGTTCTTCAGGTGAAGTGCAGTATCGCTTGCGTTAGATCGCCAAGTCCAAGACTATATGGGTCTCCATTTATACCTTCAGGGTTTGGATAAGCCATGGAACTCAGGCACCTGCGGTATTTCCAGGCGGTGGCGCGCGAGGGCAGCTTCACCCGCGCCGCCGAAGCGCTGCACATGGCGCAGCCACCGCTCAGCCGCCAGATCCGCCAGATGGAAGAGGAACTGGGCGTCGCGCTGTTCGAACGCACCACCCGCGCCCTGCGCCTGACCGAGGCCGGGCGCTTCCTGCTGGAGCAGTCGCGGCTGCTGACCGCAAGGCTGGATGAAGTGCTGGAGGGCACGCGCCGGCTGGGCCAGGCGCGGCGGCGCTGGTTCGGTATCGGCTTCGTGCCCTCGACGTTGTACGGCTTCGTGCCCGAGCTGATCCGGCAATTGCGCGGCGCCGACGCGCAGGTCGAGGTCGGCTTGATGGAGATGACCACGCTGCCGCAGCTGGAGGCGCTCAAGGCCGGCCGCATCGACCTGGGCATCGGCCGCATCCTGCTGGACGATCCGGCGATCGAGCGCCGCGTCCTGATGACCGAGCCGCTGATGGCCGCAGTGCCGCTGCGCCATCCGCTGGCCGGCTGCGACAGCGTGTCGGTCGACCGGCTGGCGCAGGAGCCGTTCGTGCTGTATCCGGCCCGGCCGCGGCCCAACTTCGCCGATCATGTGCTGGACCTGTTCCGCGCCGCCGGCCACGCGCCGCAGGTGGCGCAGGAGGCCAACGAGCTGCAGACCGCCATCGGCCTGGTGGCGGCCGGACTGGGGGTGACGGTGGTGCCGGCCTCGGTGCAGCGCCTGCAGCGGCGCGACGTGGCCCACGTGCGCATCGACGCCGAGGCCTTTGTGTCGCCGGTGATCGCCAGCTACCGCAAGGACGACGCCTCGCCGTTCCTGGCGCAGGCGCTGGCCCTGGCGGCGCAATTGGCCAAGGGGTAACAAAGCGTAGACGGAACGGCTACGGCCCGCCCGCTTGCGGCACACTACGCGCTTGCCATTCCCGTGCTTCCAATAACAACCGTCATAGGGACTCTCGCAATGCTGACCGTCAACGTCCAGAACAAGGCCAAATGGCTGTTTTCCCAATTGGGGCAACTGGTCATCGCCGTGGGCCTGCTGTCGCTGGTATTCAACTATGCCTACCGCTACACGGTCGACCGAGACATCAATACGCCGGGCTTCTATCTGGCCACCGTGGCGCTGGCGCTGGTCGTGTTCCTGGCGGTCCGCAAGGACTATGTGTTCGTGAACCGATACGCCTTCAGCGACAGCGAAATCCAGGTCGGCACGCTGCTGGGCGTGAAGAAAACCTACCCCACGTCGCAGTATGAATTCGTGCCGTCGCTGCACAAGGCGGTGAATGTGCCCGAGCGGAAGGCGTCGCTGTCTTTCTACGTGCGCGATGCGCGGAGCAAGAGGAACGTCCGCAACTATTCCTGGGCCGGCTTCTCGCCCGAGGATTTCCAGGCGGTTTCGCGCCTGTACGGGTATCGCGGCGACACCGATTTCAAGCAGAAGGACTTCGGCAAGCGCTAGCCGGGCGTCATGCCGGCGACGGGGGCGGCGCGGGGATTCAGGGGCTGCCGCCCGTTGAGGCATTCAAGCCACGTGGCTCGGGGATTCAGGCTGCGATGAAGAGCGCCCGCGCCGCGCCGGGAAAGTCCGGCAGCACGATGTCGCAATGGCCGGGGCGGACCCAGCGCACCCGCTCGCGGGTGGCGTCGATGCAGCCGCCTTCGGCGTACACGCCCTGCGGGTCGCGGATCCGCATCATCCGTTCAAGGATGACGGCGGTGGCCTCGGGGTCGGCCAGGGTTTCGTGCACGCGTTCCTTGACGATCTGCTCGTCGATATGGCGCTTGCCCGCGGCGTCGGTGCGCAGGCCGTGGCGCCAGTGGTAGATCTCGACGCACTTGGACGTCAGCGTGTACGGCGCGCCGCGTTCCCAGAAATTGTTGAACAGGCCGCCGCCCAGGTAGAACACCCAGGACCCTTCGTAGCCTTCGACGTCCGACGATTCGGCGTCGGGGTTGCGGAACCAGAGCCGGTCGCCCGGCACGTAGAAGCGCTGCGGCAAGGGCGCGTCGAGCGCGCCGTATTCGTGCAGGAAGGTATCGTGGAAACTGCCGGACATGACCGCGCGCGTTTCCCATTGGCGCTGCAGCCGGCGGCCGAGCTCGGGGTTGGCGGTCTGCAGTTCCTGCGCGATGCCGAGCACGGTGACGTATTCGGTGGCGCGGTAGCACGAGAACGAATACAGCTGGCCCGAGGCCTCGGGCTGGGTCGCCTTGCGCAGCCCGTCGATCAGCGAGCGGCCCGGCAGCACCGTGAAGCCGCGCGCCTCGTCGTAAGTCCAATAGTCCTCGGGCCGCTCGGCGTGTTCGGTGTCGAAGGCCAGCGCGGTCTTGCCGGCGGCCTGCACGATGTAGCGGCGGATGCGCACGGCCGAGGCCAGTTCCGCCACGCTGGGGAAGTCGAAGGCGACCGGGCTGGCCAGCATCGCCAGCACGATCTCGCGGTCCAGGTCGGCTTCGTTGGCGTCGGTGCGCAGGCTCAGCGCCCGCGCCACGCCGGTGGTGTCGTGATCGGGCAGGTAGCTGGCGGCGAAACCGCGATTGAGCGCGGCGTGCACGCCGGTGGCGCCGGCTCGCGCCTGGCAATTGGCGGCGGCGCGCAGCCCAAGGTCGGACAGGAAGTGTTGCGTCATTTCCAACGCGTCGGCGGCGTGGATGACAATTCCGCCCGGATCGGGACAGGGCTGCTGCGGGGATGACGGCATGGAATACGAACCGGAAGGCAACGGACAGGATATGGATAAGCGCACACGGGGCCGAGTTCCCGTCAAGCTGCAAAGGCGCGTGAATATCTGTTTCAGGCCGTGCGCGCCCGTGGAAGCCGTCCCGTGGGGTCTGATTGATTGTAGGGGTGATGCCTTAATATCAGCTGTATGAATATGGCTCGCCAGTCGAATGATTGTCATGGCGCTGTCATGCGCGCAGGGCATCCGGCGCCTGGCATGACGGGCCGGCACGGTGCCGGTCCGAGACTGGATTGACGTCGGGAGGCGACGCGTAGATGACCCATCCCTTGTCCGCCGGCGTGATGGCCTTGTATCAGACGCATGCGGCGGCGTTCGAGCGCGACCGCGGCGCCGCGTTGATCGAGCGCGCCTGGCTGGCCGACTTCCTGGCGGCGTTGCCGACGGCCACGCCGCGGGTGCTGGACATCGGCTGCGGCACCGGCGTGCCGATCGCCGGCCACCTGATCGAGCACGGCTGCCGGATTACCGGTGTCGATAGTTCGACCGCATTGCTGGCGCGCGCCGCCGCGCGCTTTCCCGAACAGGCGTGGATCGCCGCCGACATGCGCCAACTGCCTTGCGCCGGGCCGTTCGACGGCCTGATCGCGTGGCACAGCTTCTTCCATCTGTCGCCCGAGGACCAGCGGCCCATGTTCGCGCAGTTCCGGCGCCTGGCCGCGCCTGGCGCGGCACTGATGTTCACCAGCGGCACGACGCTGGGCGAGGCCATCGGACAGCTCGACGGCCAGCCGCTTTATCACGGCAGCCTGGACAGCGCCGAATACCGCGAGCTGCTCGCCGCCAACGGCTTCGAGGTATTGCGCCACGTCGAATGGGACGCTGCCTGCGGCAACGCGACGGTGTGGCTGGCCAGGCGGTGTTAGCCAGGCGGGGCGACGGGCTGTCAGGTCAAAGATACGGATCGCGCAGGATCGCCCGGATCCTGAGGAAGGCGTAGGCGGCGCAGCCCAGCGCGATCAGCACGGCAAGCCAGGCATAGGCCTTCTTGCGCTGCTTGTACGACCAGTAGTTATCGTAGTTGGCCGCCGGATCCACCAGCGCCTCGCCGTCCTCCCGGCGCACCCCATGAATCCTGATAGGCACGTGCACGCTGAACATCCGGCCCTCGTAGGTATTCTTCAGGTCGTTCGGCTCGCGGTCGATCAGCAGTTCCAGGGGCTGCGGCAGGGCGAGATCGAGGCCGGCCACGGCGCCAGCCTTCTCGAACGCCACGTCGGGATAGTCGTTGGAGAAAAAGCAACCGGGTCTGTAGGTACTGTTCTGCCGTGAGGCGGTCGTCCGCGTGTAGGGACATTCGCCCGCCTTGTCCACGCGCACGACGATGGCGTGCAGGGTGGCGGGATCCGGCGGCAGGAACGCCTTGTTCGCGGCGTCGAAGAGGCCGCGGGAAAAAAGCAGCAGCATCAGGCACATGAACAGCGCGCTTAGCGGGCGCTTGAAGCGCGCCTTGATCTCGCTCCATTCGCTCATCGGTGTGGCCTCGTAGCGCGGGGGGTTGCGGTAGTCATGCACATCCTTGGTCCAGGCTCAAGGCCTCTTCGATTGCCGTATTGTGGTGGGCGGGGGGAGGCGCGCGAATTCGAGCGGCGCATGCTCCGCCATCAGTTCCGCCACCCAGTCGATGAACACCCGCAGCTTGGCGCTGACGTGGCGGTTGGGCGGGAAGGCGATGTAGAGCGGCATCGGGTCCAGTTGCCAGTCCTCGAACAACGGCATGAGCTCGCCGCGCGCGGCATGTTCGCGCGCCATGTAGTCGGGCAGCCACAGCACGCCCATGCCCGCCAGGCCCGCCGCCAGATAGGCGTTGCCGTCGTCCACCGCGACCACGTAGCGGCCGTGCGCATGGACGCGCTCGTCGCCGCGCCGCATGGCGTAGGGCAGGGGCTTGCCGCTGCGCGACCAGAGGAAGCCGACGATGCGGTGGTGGCTGTCCTCGAGATCGCGCGGATGGCCGGGCGCGCCGGCCCGTTGCAGGTAGGCGGGCGCGGCATAGACGCGCAATTGCAGGTCGCCGACGCGCCGCGCCATCAGTGACTGGTCGGTCAGTTCGCCGCCGCGCACCACGCAGTCGACGTTCTCGCCGATCACGTCGACGATGCGGTCGCTCACGCCCATGTCGAGCTGGATATCCGGGTAGCGCGCGTGGAAGGCGGGCAGGGCGGGCACCAGGATCATGCGCGCCAGCGGACTGGGCACGTCGACCCGCAGGCGCCCGCGCGGCACGGACGCGGCCACGGACAGGCTGGTTTCGGCGTCGTCCATGTCGGCCAGCAGCCGCAGCACGCGCTCGTAGTAGACCGCGCCGTCGGCGGTGACGTTGACCTTGCGGGTGGTGCGGTTGAGCAGGCGCACGCGCAATCGCGCCTCGAGCTGCTGCACCAGTTGCGTGACGCTGGTCTTGCTCATGTGCAGCGTCTCGGCCGCTTTGGTGAAGCTGCCGGTTTCCACCACGCGGGCGAAGGCCTGCATTGCGTCGAAACGGTCCATCGCCACTCCAGGGGATCAGGGGATTGTTTGCATTTTACAAACAGTGATGGACAAGCTTGCCCGTTTATCGGCGGCGGCGCCGTCCGTACAGTGCCTGCATCATCAATACGGGCTCAAGGCCCGGGACAGGAGAACGAGTATGGCAACGCGTGATGTGGTTTTTCCGGCCGGGCGCCAGGCGCTGTATGAACGCAACCGCTATTCGCCGGCGGTGCGGTCGAATGGCTTTCTGTTCGTGTCGGGCCAGGTGGGCAGCCGCGAGGACGGCTCGCCCGAACCCGACCTGCAGGCGCAGGTGCGGCAGGCGTTCGACAACCTGAACGCGATCCTGAAGGCGGCGGGCGCCAGCTTCGAGGACGTGATCGACGTGACGGTGTTCATGGTGGATCCGGCGTCGCGCTTCGAGGCCATCTGGCAGGTGGTGCCGGAATACTGGGGCCCGGCGCCGCATCCGACGCTGACGGCGGTTGGCGTGACCTGGCTGTACGGCTTCGATTTCGAGATCAAGGTGATCGCGAAACTGCCGCGGGACGCCTAGCCGGCCCTGGCGGCGGGGCAAGAAAAGCGACGGGGCAGGCCGGCGGGATCGCCGGGCCTGCCCCGTTTTGCGTGCCTCGTCGTATCAGCCGCGCAGGCGGGCCACGGCTTGCGCCAGGTCTTCCTGCTTGCGGATCAGGGCGGCCTCGACCTGATCGCGTGGGGTGCGGGTGTCGTCGCGGTGGCCGGTCAGATCGGCCGCGCGCAGCAGGCCCATCAGGTCCTCGGTGCGGGTCTGGGTCGTGGGCGTGATACGGCTCTGGTCGACCAGCTTGCCCTTGATGAACTTGCTCACCAGGGTGGACATCGTGCTGGATTCGGTGAACGAGGCCTTGGCCAGTTCGCCGTCTTCGTAGGCGATGTCGGTGCGGTTGCTGTAATCGTCGCGGATCTGGTGGAACGCGTAGTTCTGCGACTCGGGATCCGTGGTCAGGTTCAGCTTCTGATCGGGCGTGAGCGCGCGGTGGAAGCTGGCGTTCAGCGACGATTGCTGCTGTTGCGTGATCGCCAGGTCCAGTTGCGGGCGGCCGCTGGAAGTGGTGTTTTGCGAGGTCTCGTACGAGAAGGTGTCGAATTCGCGCGGTTGCAGCGGATTGGAGGCGACCGGCGCCTGGCTGATCGAGGCGGAGAAGTCGGCCAGGCCGGACAGCATGGTGCGATGCACTTCGGCGGGCATGCCCAGGCGCGTCGTGGTGGTGCCTTGCGGCGCCCAGTCGCCGTAGCTCTTGTGCAGGTCCGAGAAGCCGGACTTGAACAGGGCCATCAGCGCGGCATCGCCTTCGCCGCGCTTCTGGGCGCTGTCGAACTTGCTCAGGTAGCTGTTGATCGCGGCCGTCTGCTGCTGGGCGCTGCCGAACTGGCTGGGCTTGCTGGCGTCGACGTTGATCTGGGCCGAGCCGGTCACGGTCTTGACCGTCAGCGAGCGTTGACCCGCATCGGCCTGGAAATTGAAGCTGACGCGGTCGGGGCCCTCGGCGCCGACCGTGGCTTCCAGCGACACCGACGACAGCACGCTGGTATTGAACTTGGCCAATGCGCCCAGCGCCAGCTTGGGCGGCACCGAGGCCAGGCCGTCGACGGCGTCCTGGAACGATTTGGACAGGCCGGCGATGGCGCTGCGTTCTTCCTCGGTGAGCTTGGCATCGCCCACGTCGATCTGCACGCCCAGGCCCTTTTCATTGCTTTCCAGGGTCACCGTGACCTTGGCGCCGCTGGCGGTGGTGATGCGCAGCGCGACCGAGTTGTCGGCCACGGCCGCGCCCTGGGGCGCGGCGATGCCGTCCACCGGGGCGGCGGCGCGGGACGACGGGATCGACAGCGAGAAATTACCGCCATCGTTCTGCATGCGGCCCAGCAGGGCCGCGGCCAGGCCCTTGAACTGGCCGGTCAGCGACGAGGCGCGGACGTTGTCGGACATCAACGAGGACAGGGCATCCGGGGCCTGGACCTGGCCGGCGGCGACGGATTCGGGCGAATAGGTCAGCACGTTGGCCGGCTGGCCCAGCGTCACCGAGGTGGACGCGGGGATGTCGGGGCTGCGGTTGACGGTGGTGACGCGGGACACCCCGATCGCCGGCGCCTGCGGGGCGATGACGAGCGGCGGGGTGTAGCTGGAGATCGTGGTCATGTCAGTGGTATTCCTGGCGGGCAACAACTGCCCAATGAGGCTTGCCGGGGAGTATCACCATGACTAACGGCGGGCGCGACGGAAAATTAATCGGCTGGCGTTATTTATTTTTGCTTTTTTGGAGTTATTTATATTCAGTTAAATGACAGTTTCCGGAATGATTTCCAAAATAATGTCGACAAAATAAATGCCGTGCGCCGCGATTATCGGCCCGTGCGGGCGGCGCATGTCTCGCGCCGCCTCGCGCCTTATTTCACGACATAGTTCTTCGCTTCATTTTCACCGGCCCATTTACGCAGCGCGGCGATGAATTCCGGGCAGACATTGCCGTCGACGGTGGAATCGATGATGACGCTGTCCTTCATGCGCATCAGCACCTTGCATTCATAAATGCGGGTGCGGCCCTGGTAGTAACCGCTGCTGCTTTGCTGGAATACCGGCGTCGCGGCGCTCGTGTTGGTGGCCGGGATCATGCCGACGACCTGCTGGCTGGTGCCGGTCGTGACCCATTCCTGGTAGGGCGCGGCCTGGTAGTCGGACCACTCCAGCTCCATGGTGTTGCCCACCGCCCGTTTCCTGGACGGCTCGCCCAGCGCCGCGATGGCGTCGTTGATCGAGCGGCCCTGCATGTTGCGGGCGACGTTGACGCTGGGAGAGAACGACAGGCCCTCGGAAAAGACCCGGCTGAGCGAGGGCAACGACGAACTGCCGCCGCTGGGCATCGGCGCGCATCCGGCCAGGCTGGCGGCGGCGATCAGGCTGGCGGCCAGGCGCAGCGTCGGACGGCGGGCGGAAAGGGGCAGGGGGAAGATCATGGCTTGCGGTTGGCGCTCCGTGTCGGTCGGGCGCGGCGGCTGCGATTGCGAGCCGGGCGCCAGGCGTTTTGTTTCTCTTCGTGACAGGCCGGGGTGGCCAGCCCTGCGACGGGAGAACGATTGCAGACTGACAGCCTGCTTACGAAATGTCCGCCATTTTTACCGATAAACGGGGCCAGCTTCCTTGCGCCAATGGTGAAATTTGTTACTCAATATGCCCGCGTCGTATTGGCAAAGGGGACGGACCGGCCGAGCCGCTTTGCTAAGATCGTGGCCGCTGAATCCACCCGATCCGGACACCACCATGCTATTTGCCCGCTTTTCCCCGACTATCCGCGCGGCGCTCGGCGCGCTGGCGCTGATGGCCGGCCTGTTCGCGCCGCAGGCGCATGCCGACAAACTGTATGGCGGCATTGCGACGGATGGCAAACACGCCAAGATCTATTGGGCGCTGCCCGAGGATTCGGAAAAGGCGGCCGAAGCAGCGGCGTTGGCGGCCTGCCGCAAGGGCGGCGGCAAGGACTGCAAATCGCTGAGCTGGTTTTCGGACAGTTGCATGACCTATGCCCGCAATACCTCGAACGACCTGTTCCCTGGCAACAGCGTGTCGCCGGAAATGGCGGCCAAGAAGGCGATCCGACGCTGCACCGCCGGCAGCCCCAACGGCAAATGCTGGCTGACCACGATGCCGCTGTGCGTCGGGCCGGGCTACAGCGCGCAGGACATGGAAGCGGCCAGAAGGGCCACGCCCGCCGAGCTGGAAGCCCTGTCCGCCAAGCTCAACGACCGCGAATACTGGGGCGCCGTCGCCGAGAAGGACTCGGGCGACCTGACCTACTCGGACGGCTACCCCAATGAGAAGGACGCCCTCAACCAACTGCTGGAATGGGATGAATGCACCGGCTGCACCAAGGTGCTGACCTACCGCGACACCTGCGTCGGCATGGCCTGGGCCAAGGGCGTGAAGGGGCGCGGCAGCAGCTACACCGCGCTCGATCCGGATCCGAAGACGGCGCGCGATGCGGCGCGCAACACCTGCAGCGCCAAGAGCGGCCTGCCCAATTGCGTGGCGATGGTGCGCTGCTCGGGCCGTCCCTACATCAGCGGCTATGCCGGCGAGGACGAAAAAGCCAATTGAGATCGCCATGAGGCGGCAGCGCGCCGCCCGGCACGGCAAGCCGGCTCCCGTACAGGGGCCGGCTTTTTTCATGGGCGCCCGGTCAATCCGCCAGCCGCGCGGCGGCGTCGCGCACCACCTGTTGCAGCCACGCCAGCGCCGCGTCGCCGGGCGCGCGCCGGCTGCACACCATGTCGATATCGAAAGGACCCGGGTCGACCTCGGGCGGCAGCGGCCGCAGGGTCAGGCCGGGGCTGGCCAGCCGCAAGGCGGCGCGCCGCGCCAGCGTGGCCACCAGGTCGGTGCCTTGCACCGCGTGCGGCAGCGCGACGATGTGGGCGAAGGTGCAGGCCACCCGGCGCCGCTGGCCCAGCCGCGCCAGGCTGGCGTCCACCACCCCGCGCGCCGAGCCGTCGTCGCTGGGCGTGAACAGCGCGTGCGGCAGCGCCACGTAGCGCGCCAGGTCCAGCTTGCGGCCGCGCAGCGCCGGATGCTGCCTGTCGGCGATGCAGACGAAGTGTTCCTGGTATAGCCGTTCGCGCAGCATGCGCTTGGGCGGCGCCAGGTGGCCGCCGATGGCCAAGTCGACGCTGCCGTTGTCCAGTTGCTCGTAGAGGGCGGCGCGGTCGAGCCGCGCGATGCGCAGGTCGATGCCGGGCGCGTCGCGCCGCAGCGCCGCGACGATGTGCGGCACGATCACCACGTCGGCGTAGTCGCTGGCCGCCACGGTGAAGCGGCGGCCGGCGGCGGCCTGGGGATCGAAGCCGGCGCCTTGCGCCAGCGCCTGGCGGATCTGGTCCATCGCCGCGCTCACGGCCGGCATCAGCGCGGCGGCCTTGGGCGTGGGCTGCATGCCGTCCGCGGTGCGCAGGAACAGCTCGTCCTGGAACAGCAGGCGCAGGCGGCCCAGCGCGCTGCTGACCGAGGGCTGGGCGCGGTTGATGCGCTGGCCGGCCAGGGTCACGTTGCGGGTGTCGTAGAGCGCCTCGAAGGCGACCAGTAGGTTCAGGTCGACGGCGGAAAGATTCATGCCATCAATAATACGAATAGCGATTATGGATTTCAACAATTCCATGGCGCGGTCCTACCATGGCTGGCAGCAATGGAATCGAAGGACTGCGCAATGACGACCGTACTGATTACCGGCATCGAACCGTTCGATGGCGAAACCCTGAATCCCTCCTGGGAAGCCGCGCGGCGCCTGGATGGCGCGCAAGTGGCCGGCGCCACCCTGGTGGCGCGCCAACTGCCGTGCGTGATCGGCAAGGTGGTGGGCGTGCTGCGCCAGGCCATCGAGGACGCGCAACCGGACCTGGTGATCTGCCTGGGCCAGGCGGGCGGCCGCGGCGACGTGTCGATCGAACGCGTCGCGATCAACGTGGTGGACGCGCGCATCCCCGACAACGAAGGCCGCCAGCCGATCGACGAACCGGTGGTGGCGGGCGGCCCGGCGGCCTATTTCTCGACCCTGCCGATCAAGGCCATCGTGCGCGACCTGCGGCGCGCGGGCGTGCCGGCATCGGTGTCGTCGACGGCGGGCACCTACAACTGCAACACCATCTTCTACGGCCTGTCGCACTATATCGCCACCGAGCGTCCGGCGTTGCGCGGCGGCTTTGTGCACGTGCCGTACCTGCCGGAGATGGCGGCCCATCATCCCGGCCAGCCCAGCCTGGCGCTGGAGACGCTGATCGAAGGCGTGAAGGTGATGGTGGCGACTTCGCTGGCCGTCACGGCGGACGTCAAGGAAGGCGGCGGCGCGCTGCATTGAACGGAGACGGACGATGGATACTTTCAACGACGCCGACGCCTTCGCGCTGGATGGCGTGCCGTTCCGCCACCGGCAGGTGCGGGTGGACGGCCTGGGCTATCACGTGGTGGAAGGCGGCGCCGGGCCGGCGCTGATCCTGCTGGCAGGGTTTCCGCAGAGCTGGTACGCGTGGCGCCGGGTCATGCCCCTGCTGGCGCCGCATTTCCGCCTCTATGCGGTGGACCTGCCCGGGCA
The DNA here is from genome assembly GCF_002082135.1 of Achromobacter ruhlandii. Classification (NCBI taxonomy): domain Bacteria; kingdom Pseudomonadati; phylum Pseudomonadota; class Betaproteobacteria; order Burkholderiales; family Alcaligenaceae; genus Achromobacter; species Achromobacter ruhlandii. The sequence continues at coordinate 3,358,446 of NZ_CP017433.1, read as the reverse complement.
GGGCGACTCGGACAAGCCGCTGGACGGCTACGACACCCGCGCGGCGGGCGAGCGCCTGCGGGCGCTGTTCCACACGCTGGGGCTGACGCGCTACGCGCTGGCCGGGCACGACATCGGCGCCTGGATCGCCTATCCCTACGCGGCGCGCCACGCCGACGAGGTCGAACGCCTGGTACTGCTGGACGCCAACATCCCCGGCGTGACGCTGCCCGCCAGCTTCGAGCTGGGACCGGACAACTGGAAGCGCTGGCATTTCCTCTTCAACACCGTGCCGGACCTGCCCGAAGCGCTGCTGCAGGGACGCGAGCGGGTGCTGATCGAGTGGTTCTTCAGCCGCAAGACCGCCAACAAGCCGGGCGTGTTCAGCCGCGCCGACCTGGATGAGTACGAGCGCGTGTACCAGACGCTGGGCGGCTTGCGCGGCATGCTGGGCTATTACCGCGCGGCGCACCAGTCGGCCGAGCAGAACCGGGCGCTGCGCGAGACGCCGTTGACGCTGCCGGTGCTGGCGCTGGGCGGCGAACATGGCAGCGCGCCCGATCTGTACGAGGCGCTGGGGCCGCTGGCGCGCGACCTGCGCGGCGGGGTGCTGGCCGATTGCGGCCACTATCTGCCGGAAGAGCAGCCGCGCGAACTGGCGCGGCGCATGCTGGCGTTCCTGGCGTAGCCGCGCGCGACCGCCGCGGCAGGCTGCCGCCCCGGAAAACGGCGGCGCGGCAAACGACGGACACGGCAAAGGACCGCCCCGGCATTTCCACATTGCGCATCGGTATTTGTCCGGCGCGCGGCGCGCTCCTATCCTGGCCTGCTTGGAATTTCCGCAGGGAGCAGGATGATGGGCAATCGACGCAGATCCGTACTGAAGGCCGCGCTCGGCCTGGCCGGCGGCGTGGTGGTGGGCGCGGGCTTGTTGAGCAACATGACCGGCGCCGCGCCGGCCGCCACCGACGACGCCACGCGCTATCCGAGCCGGCCGGTCAAGCTGATCGTGCCGATCGCGGCCGGCGGCAGCGCCGACAAGCTGGCGCGCACCGTGGCGCAGAAGCTGAGCGAGAAGTGGGGGCAGAGCGTGGTGGTGGAGAACCAGCCCGGCGCCAGCAGCGCTATCGGCAATGCCGCGGTGGCGCATGCGCGCGGCGACGGCTACACGCTGCTGTTGGGCGGCGACGCCTTGTCGCTGAACGCGCTGCAACCCGGCAAGCCGCTGTACGACCCGTTGCGCGATCTGCGCGGCGTGACCAAGGCGGTGGTCAATCCGCAGTTGCTGGTCGTGCGCCCGGGCCTGGGCGTGAAGACCTTCCAGGAATTCGTGGCGCTGGTGCGCAGCCGGCCCGGCGAGATCTCGCTGGCGCTGCCTGGCGGCAATGGCAGCCTGCAGCACCTGGCGGTGGAACTGCTCAACGAGCGCATCGGCGCCAAGACCAACCAGATTCCCTATCCGGGCGGCGGGCCGGCCACGCTGGATGTGCTGGGCGGCCACGCGGACGCCATGCTGATCACGCTGGCCGCCGCCACCGAGAACGTGCGCTCGGGCAAGCTGGTGGCGCTGGCGGTGACCACGCCGTACCGCTCCAAGGCGCTGCCCGAGGTGCCGACCATGCAGGAGGCGGGGCTGGCCGACTACGCGGTCGAGAGCTGGCAGGGCTTCGTGGTGCCGGCTTCGACGCCGAGCGCGCTGGTCGAGCGCATCCATCGCGACGTGGTGGCCGTGCTGCGCGAGCCGGAGACCGCCACGCTGCTGGAGAACCTGGGTTTCGCCATCGCCGCCTCGACGCCCGAAGCGGTCGACCAGACCGTGCGCGACGACATCGCCACCTATCGCCGCGTGATCGCCACGGCCGACGTCAAGCTCCAGTAGACGCGCCGCAACAGCGGTTTCATATTCATATCTGAAAGTCTTCTTTGTGTTGTGCGGCGCCGGACCGCAGCATAGAACTTCGTTCAATGCCTACGACACAACAACATGAAGACTCGCAATATCTCCGGCCGTATCCTGCAGGCGGCCGTCGCGCTGGCCCTGGCGGCCGGCGCCACCGGCGCCCATGCCGACGCCACGCTGGACAAGATCAAGGAACGCGGCACCGTCACCATCGGCGTATTGGCCAACGGGGGCGTGTTCGGCTCGATCGACCCGGCCACGCAGCAGCTCGTCGGCTGGAACCCCGACCTGGCGCGTGAACTGGCCAAGGGCCTGGGCGTGAAGGCCGAGCTGGTGCAGGTGCAGACCGCCACCCGCACCCAGTTCCTGATCTCGGGCAAGGTCGATCTGCTGATCGCATCGATGGAGCTGAACCCCGAACGCGCCGAGATCCTGGGCTACGCGCCGACGCCGTTCTTCCGCGTGGGCGGCGCGGCCGCCACGCGCAAGGACAGCGGCATCGCCAAGTGGGAAGACCTGCGCGGCAAGCCGGGCTGCGCGCTCACGCCCGAGGCGCTGCTGGATTTCTGCCAGCCGCGCATGCCGTATTTCGCCGTGCCGCGCTATCTGCGCGTGCTGGATGACCTGCCGCGCACCGAGAACGGCAAGGTCCGCAAGTTCCGGTTGCGCGATGAGGGCGTGACGGGTGACACCTGGGATCGCGACGCCGCCGGCTACCGCGTGGCGCGCTGAATCCCGTCCATAGATAAAACAAGGGGCAAGAGCATGACGATGGCATACCAGGGCGCGGCGCAGAGCGCCGACGAGCAGGCCCGCAGGAAGCGCACGCGGCGGGTGGTGATGGCGTCCGTCGCCGGCAACGCGATGGAGTGGTACGACTTTTTCATCTACGGCACGGCGGCGGCGCTGGTGTTCGGCGAACTGTTCTTTCCCAAGGGCACCGATCCGCTGCTGGGCACCATGGGCGCCTTCGCCGGCTTTGCGGTGGGCTTTCTGGCGCGGCCGCTGGGCGGCGTGGTGTTCGGCCACATCGGCGACCGCTACGGCCGCAAGCTGGCGCTGGAATGGACGCTGGGCATCATGGGCGCGGCCACCTTCCTGATCGGGCTGTTGCCCACCTATGAGCAGATCGGCATCTGGGCGCCGGTGGCGATGGTGGTGCTGCGCGTGCTGCAAGGCGCGGCCGCCGGCGGCGAATGGGGCGGCGGCGTGCTGCTCATCAGCGAGGCGGTGGGCGGCAAGCGCCGCGGCTACTTTTCGTCGTTCAGCCAGTTGGGCGTGGCGGGCGGCTTTGTGTTGTCTTCCGGCGTTTTCATGCTGGCGCAGCAACTGCCGCAGGAGGCCTTCATGAGCTGGGGCTGGCGCCTGCCGTTCCTTCTGAGCGTGCTGATCTTCGGCATCGGCCTGTACATCCGCAAGCACATCCCGGAAAGCGACGAATTCGTGCAGGCCAAGAAGACCGCCAAGCGCGGCATGCCGGCGGTGGAAGTGTTCCGCCGCTATCCGCGCCAGGTGTTCACGGCCATGGGGCTGCGCGTGGCGGAGAACGGCGGCTCGTACATCTTCCTGGCGTTCGCGCTGGCCTACGGCAAGTTCCTGGGCATTCCCAATGACGTGATGCTGGGCGGGGTGCTGGCGTCCATGTTCATCGAGCTGGGCACGCTGGTGTGGTTCGGCCACCTGTCGGACCGCATCGGCCGGCGCGCCGTCTACCTGATCGGCTCGGCCGGGTTGATGCTGGCGGCGTTTCCGTTCTTCTGGCTGGTGCAGACCAAGGAGCCGGTGTGGATCTTCCTGGCGTTCTTTCTGGGCAATACGGTCTGTCACGCGGCCATGATCGGCACCCAGCCGGCGTACTTCGCCGAGCTGTTCCCGGCCGAGGTGCGCTACACCGGCCTGGCGCTGGGCCACGAGCTGGCCTCGGTGTTCGCCGGCGGCCTGTCGCCGCTGATCGCCATGGCGCTGCTGCGCAAGTATGAATCGGCCACGCCGGTGGCGTGGTTCCTGGTGGGGATGGCCGCCATTACGGTCATCACCTTGCTGCTGACGCGCGAACCGCCGCGCCAGGAATCGGCATGAGCGCCGGTCCCGGCATCGTCGGCGTGGGCGAGACGCCCGCGCTGCGCCATCCCGAGCCTGGCTGCGACACGGCCACGCTGATCGCGCGGGCGGTGCGGCTGGCGCTGGACGACGCCGGGTTGCGGCCGGCGGACGTCGACGGACTGGGGCTGGCCTCGTTCACGCTGCGCCCCGACCGCGCCATCGACATGGCGTGGCGGCTCGGGCTGACGCTGGACTGGTGCATGCAGGACGAGATGGGCGGCGCCAGCGCCATCAACATGCTGCGCCACGCCTGGCTGGCGCTGCGGGCCGGGCAGGCGCGCACCATCGTGCTGGTGGCGGGCGACCATTTCAGCGGCGCCGACTTTGCCGCGCTGGTGGGGCGCTACAACCGCAGCGCGCAGGATTACCTGAGCCCCCTGGGCTGCGCCGGGCCGAACCCGCTGTTCGCCATGCTGACGCAGCGCCAGATGGCGCAAACCGGCCTGCGGCGCGAGGATTATGGCGCACTGTGCGTGGCGCAGCGCGCCTGGGCGGCGGGCAATCCCAACGCTGCCTATCGCCAGCCGCTGACGCTGGCGCAGTACCTGGAGGCGCCGATGGTGGCCGAGCCGCTGGGCCGGCTCGATTGCGTGCCGGTGGTCAGCGGCGCCTGCGCGCTGGTGCTGCAGGCGCGGCCGCAAGGCGTGCACGTCGCGCTGCGGGCCAGCGGCGCGCGCTACAACGCCGACCAGCAGGAAGGCGACGGGCTGGTGACCGGTATCGCCGGGTTCGCGCCCGTGCTGTGGGCCGAGGCTGGCCTCGGGCCGCAAGACATGGACGTGGTCGGCGTGTACGACGATTACCCGGCCATGGCCGTGGCGCAGTTGTGCGACCTGGGCCTGGCGCCGGCGGACGACCTGCCGGGGTTCATTGCGCGCCGCATCGCCACGCGCGAGTTGCCGGTCAATACGGCGGGCGGCCAGTTGTCGGCGGGACAGGCCGGCACGGCCGGCGGCATGCATGGCCTGGCGGAAGTGGCGCGCCAATTGCTGGGCCGCGCCGGCGCGCGGCAGGTGGCGGGCGCGCGCCACGGCGTGGCGACCGGCTACGGCATGGTGCAACTGCGCTACGGCATGTGCGCCAACGCGGCGGTGTTGGCCCGGGAGGATGCATGAGTTTCAGCGTGATGGAATGCGCACAGTGCGGGCACCGGGTCTACCCGGCGCGGCTGTGGTGCCCGGCGTGCGGACACGAGCGGGCGCGCGAGGTGGCGGTGGAGCAAGCTGAACTGCTGGCGTGGACCCGGGTGCCGGGCAAGGGCGGCGACGCCGACGGCGTCTTCGCCACCGTCAATGCGCTGCCGCGCGGGCCGCTGCTGGTGGTGCGCCTGGCGGATATGCCGCAAGGGGTGGGGCAGGGGCTGCGCTTGTCGACAAGGACGGCGCACGGAGCGGCGCTGCCCTGGGCGCAAGCGTTGTCCCAAGGCGACGCGGTGCCGGGCGAGGGCTGACAGCCCGGAAGCGGCCTTGGCGTGAGCGCGCCGATCAGCGCTGCCCGTCGACCGCGCGGATCGATTGCAGCCGTTGCGCCAGCGCGGCGGTCGACAGTTCGCCGACGCGCACGTCCATCAGCCGGCCCTGGGCATCGAGGAAAAGGGTCGCGGGCAGGCCGCGGTTGCTCATCTGGCGCGAGGCGTCGCCGGCCGGATCGAGCAAGGCGTTGGCAAGCGATGGCGCGTGCTCATCCAGGTATTGGCGGACGGTGGCCGCCGCTTCACCCTGGTTCAGAAAGACGAAATGAATGTCGGGGTTGGCCGCCTGCGCCTGCTCGAAGGCCGGCATTTCGCGGCGGCATGGCGGGCACCAGCTGGCCCACAGGTTCACGACCATCGGCTTGCCGTGAAAGGCGGCCAGGGAGACGGGCGCGCCATCCAGCTGGTGCAGCGACAGGGCCGCCAGCTGTGGCTGGGGCTGCGCCGATGGCGTCAGCAGGCGGCCGCCGCCGAGCCAGACCGCCGTGCCCAGCGCCATCGCGACCAACACGGCGCGGCGTGGAGCGAGTTGGCGCAGCACGGCGTAGGCGCCGTAGGCCAGCGCCGCGGCCAGTCCGGCGGAACCGGCCCAGCCGCCGTCGCGCAGGTCGAGAATCCTGAGCGGGGCCTGCAGGAAGTGATCGTGGTATTGCCAGACGAAGGCCAGCCGGGCCACCAGCAGGCCCAGCAGCAGACCACGCCACAAGACGCGGCTGGCGTCCTCGGCGCGCGCGCCGGCCAGCAGGCGGCTGGCGAGCAGGCCGACGGCGACGGCGGCCGCCAGCAGCACGAGCTCGATCGGAAACACCAGGGGGCCGAGACGGAGGGCGGGGCTCATGCGGCGCGCTCCCGACGCGCGGCCGTGCCGGGGCGGCCGTTGCTGCGAAATTCCATGGCGTGATGCGAGTAGGGACAAGGTCCAAGCCTAGCACGCCGTTGCGATATGCTTGGGCATCCTTCCTCGCCGTCGTGTGCCCTCGATGAAATCGCTGCCTTCGCTGTTGCCCCTGATCCAAGCGCCGATGGTCGGCTCTTTCAGCCCGCTGACCATCGCCGCATGTCGCGCCGGGGCCCTCGGCTCGCTGGCCTGCGCGGCGCTCGGCGCGGACGCATTACGCGAGCAGATCGCCGCGATCCGCGCGCAGACCGATGCGCCGTTCAACCTGAATTTCTTCAGCCACACTCCGCCCGCGCCCGACGAGGCGGCCCAGGCCCGCTGGCGCGAGACGCTGGCGCCGTACTACCGCGAGGCCGGGCTGGACCTGTCGGCCGCCGGCAGCGGCCCGGGCCGCGCGCCGTTCGACGACGCCATGTGCCAGGTGGTCGAGGAATCGCGCCCCGCGGTGGTGAGCTTTCATTTCGGCCTGCCGGACGACGCGCTGCTGGAGCGGGTGCGGCGCGCCGGCGCCATGGTGCTGTCCTCCGCCACCACCGTCGAGGAGGCGCGCTGGCTCGACGCCCGGGGCGTGGACGCCATCATCGCCCAGGGCGTGGAGGCGGGCGGCCATCGCGGCATGTTCCTGACCGATGACATCGGCGCGCAGCCGGGCCTGTACGCCTTGCTGCCGCAGGTGGTGGACGCGGTGGGCGCGCCGGTGATCGCGGCCGGCGGCATCGCCGACGGGCGTGGCATCGCCGCGGCCTTCGCGCTGGGCGCGGCGGCCGCGCAACTGGGCACCGCCTATCTGCTGACGCCGCAGGCCGGCCGTTCGGCCATCCATCGCCAGGCGGTGCTGGCCGCGCGCGACGATGCCACGCGCCTGACCAATCTGTACACCGGCCGCCCGGCGCGCGGGCTGCTGACGCGCTTCATGCGCGAACAGGGGCCGATGAGCGCGGCGGCGCCGGCGTTTCCGCTGGCGACCGGGGCGGTCGATCCGCTGCGGGCGGCGGTGGAAAAGACCGGCAGCGGGGATTTTTCGCTGCTGTGGTCGGGCGAGGCGGCCGCGCTGGCGCGCGAGACCGACGCGGAGGCGCTGACCCGCCAGTTGTGGGACGATGCGCTCGACTGCGCGGCCGGCCTGCGCGGGGGCATGGCGGCGCGGGCCGGCTAGGGCCTCGCGGCCTGTCCGGGTTGGCGAATGTGCCGGCAGGCGGCGCCTGGGCGTTGACGCCGTTGGGGGCAGGCAACCCGTCCCCTGGCAGGATCTTGTCCGGCACTATCGCTTGGCCCTATATATGGCCACGATGAAACACATATTTCCAGGGACGCTAAAATAACCGGCTCGCGGCTTTCGTCGAGCCCTCCGGCCTTCTTCATTCCTGCGCCTCGCGCCCTCGATAAATATGAAAAAACTGACTGCTGTTCTTCTCGTGTCCGCCACCACGATGCTGACCGCCTGCGGCCCGTCCGACAACGCGCCGGCCGCCAGCGCGCAGGCCCCGGCCGCCGCCCGCAAGGTCGTCGTCGGTTTGGACGACAACTTCCCGCCCATGGGTTTCCGCGACGCCAACAACCAGATCGTCGGTTTCGACGTCGACATGGCCAAGGAAGCCAGCAAGCGCCTGGGCCTGGAAGTCGAATTCAAGCCGATCGACTGGAGCGCCAAGGAAGCCGAGCTGAACGGCAAGCGCGTCGACGTGCTCTGGAACGGCCTGACCATCACCGAAGAGCGCAAGAAGAACATCAGCTTCACCGCCCCCTACATGGCCAACCACCAGATCATCATCGTCGGCAATGCCTCGCCGGTGAAGGCCAAGGCCGATCTGGCCGGCAAGGTGGTCGGCGCCCAGGACGGCAGCAGCGCCACCGACGCCATCGCCAAGGACCCGGTCGCCGGCAGCATCAAGGAAGTCAAGAAGTTCGGCGATAACGTCACCGCGCTGATGGACCTGGCCGCCGGCCGCCTGGACGCCATCGTGGTCGACGAAGTGGTGGGCCGCTACCTGATCAGCAAGCGCGCCGGTGAATACCGCGTGCTGGACGACAACTTCGGCACCGAAGACTACGGCGTCGGCGTGCGCAAGGACGACACCGAGCTGCTGGCCAAGCTCGACAAGACCCTGGACTCGATGAAGCAGGACGGCACCGCCGGCCGCATCGCCACCCAGTGGTTCGGCGCCAACATCGTCAAGTAATCTCCCGGGAAACGCCCGGACCGCGGCGCGGTCCGGGCGTTTTTCAGTCCGGCGATTGCCCGCGCCGCCCATCCCGCTCCTGATTTCTCCCGCCGGCAAGGCGCCCACCCATCCGCATGGACTACGTACTCTCCCTCCTGGGACCCCTGGCGCAAGGCGCGAAAGTGACCTTGACGCTGTTCTTCATCACGCTGGCGCTGGCCGTGCCGCTGGGCCTGGTGCTGGCGCTGCTGCGGATCTCCAAGTGGGGCTTCGTCAGCCAGCTGGTCAACGGCTACATCTGGCTGATGCGCGGCACGCCGCTAATGCTGCAGATGCTGTTCATCTACTTCGCGCTGCCGTTCGTGCCGGTGGTGGGGGTGCGCCTGCCCGACTTCCCGGCGGCGGTGGTGGCGTTCGCGCTGAACTACGCGGCCTATTTCGCCGAGATCTTCCGCGCCGGCATCCAGTCGGTGGACCGCGGCCAGTACGAGGGCAGCAAGGTGCTGGGCATGACCTACCTGCAGACGCTGCGCCGTATCGTGCTGCCGCAGATGGTGCAGCGGGTGCTGCCGCCCATGAGCAACGAGACCATCACGCTGGTCAAGGACACCTCCCTGATCTACGTGCTGGCGCTCAACGATATCCTGCGCACCGCGCGCGGCATCGTGCAGCGCGACTTCACGACCACGCCGTTCCTGGTCGCGGCCGCCTTCTATCTCATCATGACGCTGGTGTTGACGTGGTTCTTCCAGCGTATGGAAAAGCGCTATGCCAAATACGACCAGTAATCCGTCCGCCGGCGGTCGCGGCGCCATGATCTCGGCGCGCGGCATCGTCAAGTCGTTCGGCGCCAACCGGGTGCTGGACCAGGTTTCGCTGGAACTGGGCAAGGGCGAGGTGGTGGCGGTGATCGGGCCGTCGGGCTCGGGCAAGAGCACCTTCCTGCGCTGCCTGAACCACCTGGAAACCATCGACGACGGCACCATCGAGATCGAGGGCGAAGCCCTGGCCACGGCGGTGCCGGGCGGCCAGAGCCGCTACGCCAGCGATGGCGACGTGCGCCGCATCTGCCGCAAGATGGGCATGGTGTTCCAGTCGTTCAACCTGTTCCCGCACATGACCGTGCTGCAGAACATCATCGAAGCGCCCATGATCGTCAAGGGCATGCCGCGCGCCGCCATCGTGCCCAAGGCCGAGGAACTGCTGCGCAAGGTCGGCCTGCTGAACAAGCGCGACAACTATCCCACGCGCCTGTCCGGCGGCCAGAAGCAGCGCGTGGCCATCGCCCGCGCGCTGGCGATGGAACCCGACATCATGCTGTTCGACGAGCCGACCTCGGCGCTCGACCCCGAGCTGACCGGCGAAGTGCTGCGCACCATGCGCCAGCTGGCCGACGAGCACATGACCATGCTGGTCGTGACTCACGAAATGGGTTTCGCCCGCGAAGTGGCGCACCGCGTCATCTTCATGGACGAGGGCCGCATCGTCGAAGAGGCGCCGTCGGCCGACTTCTTCCGCGCGCCGCAGCATCCGCGCAGCCGCGAGTTCCTGGCGCACATGCTGTAAGGGCGGTATCGGCGCCGGGCGGCTTGCCGCCGTCCTGGCGCCGCCGGCGCGCCGGTCTCAGCCCTGGCCGGCGCGCCGGGGCACGACCATGGGGCTGCCAGTCTCCGGATCCGGCAGCACCCGGCATTCCAGATCGAACACCTGCCGCATGGCGTCCTCTGTCACCACCTGGCGCACCTCGCCCTGCGCCGCGATGGCGCCGGCCCGCATCATGACGACGCGATCGGCATAGCGGAACGCCAGGTTCAGGTCATGCAGCACCACCACCAGCGTGCGGCCGGTCCGTTGCAGGCGCGCGCACAGCTCCAGCAGGTCGATCTGGTGGCGGATGTCCAGAAACGTGGTGGGCTCGTCCAGCAACATGATGCCGGCGTCCTGCGCCAGCACCAGCGCCAGCCAGGCGCGTTGGCGCTGGCCGCCGGACAGCGTGTGCACGGGATGATCCGCCAGGTCCGCCAGGTCGGTATCGGCCAGCGCCGCGTCGACCGCCCGGGCGTCGGCGGGCGACCACTGCCGCAACAGGGTCTGGTGCGGATAGCGGCCGCGCGCCACCAGGTCGCGCACCGTGATCATTTCCGGGGCCAGCGGGTTCTGCGGCAGATAGGCCAGGCGTCGCGCCACCGCCTTGCGCCGCAGGCTGGCCAGGTCGGCGCCGTCCAGCAGCGCCTGGCCCTGGCTGGGCGCCAGCGCGCCGCCGAGCACGCGCAGCAGCGTGGACTTGCCGCAGCCATTGGGGCCGACCACCGCCGTGAACGCGCCCGGCGCGACCGCCAGCGACAGGTCGCGCAGCACGGCCGTGTCGCCGTAGGACAGGCTGACCTGCCGCAGTTGCAGCGCCGACGGCGCGTCGGCCGGATCGTTCAGGTGGAGGTCTTGCGCCATTCGAGCACCAGCAGAAATGCGAGATAGACACCGCCGATGCCGGCGGTCAGGACACCCACGGGCAGGCCGTTGGGGCCGGCCAGGCGGGTCAACAGGTCGGCGCCGGCCAGCAGCACCGCGCCGGTCAGGGCCGTCAGCAGGGGTTGCGGCCCGCTGGTCGGCACGCAGCGCCGCGCGATCTGCGGCGCCGCCAGCGCGACGAAGGCCACCGGGCCGGCCACCGTGACCGCCGCCGCGGCCGCCAGCACCGCCACCAGCGTGGCGGCCAGCCGGCTGCGCGATGGCGTGGCGCCGAGGGCCTGGGCCAGATCGTCGCCCATCTCCAGCAGCCGCAGGCGGGCGCACAGCGCCAGCCCGATCGGCAGCAACAGGGCGCCGGCCGCCCCGATCAGAGCGACGTCGGTCCAGGTCTTGCCGGCCAGGCTGCCATTGAGCCAGGCCGCGGCCAGGTAGGCCTGTTCGCGCCGCAGGTTGGACAGGCCGTATTGCACGAAGGCGAAGGCGATCGCGCCCACGGCGATGCCGGCGATGACCATGCGCTGGGGCGCGGCGAAGCCGGCGCCGGAGCCGAACCAGACGCCGGCCGTGGCCAGCAGCGCGCCCGCCGCCGCGCCCCAGGCCACCGGCATCAGCCCGGGCCAGACCATGGCCACGGCCACCGCGCCCGCGGACGCGCCGGCCGTCAGGCCGATGACGTCGGGACTGCCCAGGGGGTTGCGGGTGAGGCTCTGGAACAGCGCGCCGGACAGGCCCAGCGCGGCGCCGGCGCCCAACGCCGAGAGGGCGCGCGGCAGGCGTACGGTATGCACCAGCCATTGCTCCATGGCGCCGCCGGCGCCTTGCAGCGCTTGCCACAACGCGCTCCAGGACAGCCCGGGATCGCCGGCCCGCAGCGTCGTGGCGAGCACGGCGCCGGCCAGCGCCAGCAGCAGCGCCGCATAGGCCGGCGCGCGCGGCGCGACGGGCCAGGCGAGCCAGTTGCCGGCGCGCAGCAGGCGCGCTGGTTGCGCGATCAGGCGCGGCGTTGCGCGGGTCATGCCAGGCTCCGCGGCCGGCTGCGCAGGGCCGCCAACAGGAAGGGCGCGCCGATGAATGCCACGACCACGCCCGTCAGCAGTTCGGCGGGCGCGCGCAGCAGCCGCGCCAGGATGTCCGCGATCAGCATCAGCAGCGGACCCAGCACCGCGCAGTAGGCCAGCAGCCAGCGCAGGTCCGGTCCGGCCACGCGACGGGCCATGTGCGGCACCGCCAGGCCGACGAAGGCGATGGGGCCGGCGGCGGCGGTGGCGGCCGCGGCCAGTATCGCCACGCACAGCAGGCCCAGCAGGCGGCACAGGCCGGCCCGCAGCCCGAGCGCCTGCGCCAGCGCGTGGCCCAGCGCCAGCAGGTTGAGCGGCCGCGCCAGCGCGGCGGCCAGCAGCAGGCCAAAACCGATGTAGGGCGCGGCGCGCCATGCCGCGTCGAGCGATTGGCCCGCCAGCGATCCCACGGCCCAGAAGCGGTAGGCATCGAAGATGTCGTCGCGCAGCAGCGCCACCGCCTGCACATAGGCGAACAGCACCGCGTTGACGGCGGCGCCGGCCAGGATCAGCCGCACCGGTTGCAGTCCGCGGCCGCCGGCCCCGATCAGGTACACGGCCGCCGCGGCGCCCAGCGCGCCGGGCAGCGCGGCCCAGAACGGATGCGCCGGCAGGCCGCCCAGGACCAGCGCGGCGGTCACGATGGACGCGGCCGCGCCGGCATTCACCCCGAGCAGGCCCGGCTCGGCCAGCGGATTGCGGGTCAGCGCCTGGATCAGCGCGCCGGCAACCGCGAGGGCCGCGCCGGTCAGCACGGCCAGCAGGGTGCGCGGAATGCGCGAGGCCACCACCAGCGCCGCGTGGCTGTCGTCGGGCTGCAGCAGCGCGCGCCAGACCGTGGCCGCCGACAGGCCGCGCGAGCCGAGCCACAGGCTTGCCAGCGCGGCGGCGGCCAACAGCATACAGGCGCCCAGCAGCAGTGGCGCGCGCAGGCGTGGGCTGCGGGAGGGCGGGCTATCAACGCGCGCCGCGCGGGGCTGGCGCGGCGGCATCAGGGCGCGGCTCCGCCGGCCTGCGCATGGCGCGCGGCCGCGCCAGTTGCGGCGCCAGCCGGTCCAGCATCCAGGCCACCGCCAGCGGCGTGCCGGAGGACGAGGCCATGACCAGCGCCGGGTCGCTCAGCGCCACGTAGGCGCCGCGCCGTACCGCGGCAATCGAGGCATACAGGGGCAAGGCCGCGGCGCGGTCGCGCTCTTCCGGGGTGTAGAACCAGGACACCAGGATGTCGGCGTCGCCGAGCGCATCGGCGTGTTCGAAGCCCAGGTAGTGGGCGAAGTGCCCGGCGCTGGCATGCAGGCCGCGCACCGACGGCGCCAGGGTCAGGCCCATGGCCGTGAGCGTATCGACGCGCGGATCGCCGGCGACGTAGGCGGCGAAGTTGCCAGAGCTTAGATCGGCGCGCACATAGGCGAAGGTCTTGTCGGCCAGTTCGGGGTAGCGGCGCGCGGCCTGCGCCAGCGCGTCGTGGATGCGCGCCTTGAGCGGCCCGGCGGCCTCGCGCCTGCCGAGCGCCGTGGCGATCAGGTCGATCTGCGTGTCCACCGGGGTCAGGAACGGCTGGCCGGGATAGGCCACCACCGGCACCAGCCGCGACAGCTGCGCGTAGGCCTCGGGCGTGACGCCGGAGAACGGCGCCAGCACCACGTCCGGGCGCAAGGCGATGATCTTTTCGATATCCAGTTCGGGGTACACCGTGATGCGCTCGGGCAGAGGGTGGCCGGTGGCCTCGATGGCGGCGCGCACCCAGGGCCAGTAATGGTCGGCGTCGCCGCCCCAGTCGGCGCGGCCCACGCCCACCGGCACCACGCCCAGCGCCAGCGCCAGGTCGTCGGCGCCCAGGCCCAGGGTGACGACGCGCCGGGGCGGGGCCGTGATGACCGCCTTGCCAAGCGCGCTGTCGAGCGTCACCGGAAAACCGCCAGCCGGCGCATCGGCGCCGTCGCGCGGCGCTGGGCCGGCCGCGTTCGCGGCGGGGTGGGCGTCGCGGTGGCGGCGGGCGGCGCGGGCCGGTCGCAGGCCGACAGGGTGCAGGCCATGGCCAACGCCGCCGCGCACAGGGCGGCGCGGCGGCGCCAGGGCACCGCGATGAGTCGATGCAAACGCATTGTGCCGGGAAGCTCCTTGGTGGGTTGTCGGCCGCCGCTTCAGTACTGCGCGCGCAGCGTCAGCATGACGTTGCGCGGCGCGCCATACCAGCCCTGGCTGTAGAAGCCGATCTGGTCGTAGTACTTGCGGTCGAACACGTTGTTCAGGTTGAGGGTGGCCGAGACCTGCTTGCTGAAGTCGAAGCGGGCCATCAGGTTGACCAGCGCGTAGCTGCCTTGTTCCACATCCACATTGCCGCGCGGGCTGGCGGCCGAGCGGTAGATGCGGCTTTGCCAGTCGACGCCGCCGCCCACGGTCAGGCGGTGCAGATCGCCCGGCAGGCGGTAGGTGGTGTAGACCTTGAACAGGCTGCGCGGATGGCTGGTGTTGATCGGCTTGCCGTCGGCGTCCTTGGCGGTGAAGTGGGTGTAGCTGGCGCCGAGGTTCCAGCCGGGCATGAGCTGGCCGCTGGTCTCCAGTTCGAAGCCTTCGACCTTGGCGCCGGAGACGGCGCGGTACGCCTGGGTGCCGGGCATGCCGATGACCGACTCGCCCGGGATGGCCTGTGCCAGATTGTTCTGGCGCGTCTGGTACAGCGACGCGGAGGCGTTCAGCAAGCCGTCCAGGTAGGCCGCCTTCAGGCCGACCTCGTAGCTCTTGCCGTCGATCGGCGGCAGGATCGAGCCGCTGGGCGAACGGGCGTTCTGCGGCTGGAAGATCTCCGTGTAGCTGGCGTAGGCCGTGTAGGTGCTGTTGATGTCGTACAGCAGGCCGGCGTAGGGCGTGAACTGGTCGTTGATCTTGTACTGGCGCTTGCTGCCGAAGTAGGTCTGGTTGGTTTCCCAGTTGCTCCAGCGTCCGCCCAGGATCAGGTGCAGCGGATCGGCCAGCGAGAAGCGGCCCACCGCGTAGGCGCCGGTCTGCTTGACGCGAAGGTCGTCCGCGGGCGTCTTGTTGGTGGCCCAGGTGGGTTCGGCGACGTGATCCTGGCGCCAGTCGAAGAAGCTGCCCAGCGCGGGCTTGGCGCCGGTCTGCAGGTACTGGCCGATATTGCTGTGGTCGTTGACGCTCATCCAGCCCAGCGCCAGTTCGTGCTTGCGCCCGAACAACTGGAACGGGCCCGACACCGTCAGGTGGATGTCATCGCGCGAGCGGTCGCCATCATAGTTGTTGTACGCGCTGGTCATGCCGGCGCCCGTGACGCGGTCGGGGTAGCCGCCGCGGAACAGGTGCTTCATGCGGTAGTCGCCGTCGTTGTGGCTGTAGGCCGCGCGCACCTTCCAGTCATTGGCGAAGCGATGCGTCAGGTCGACGAAGGTGGTGGTGGACTCGGTGTCGATGCGGGCCCAGCGGGTGTTGTTGGCCACCGAGCGGTTGAAGTCGGTGCGCGAGCCGTCGCTATAGAACAGCGGAAAGCCGCTGCCGAACCCGTTGCTCTGGTTGCGGGAATACTCGATGCCGGCGGTCAGCACCGTGTCCGGCGTGAGGTCGGCGCTGATGACCCCATAGAAGGTGCGCTTGCGCGAATCCAGGAAGGTCACGTAGCTGTCGCCCTGGTCGTAGGCGGCGACGAAGCGCGAGCGGATGCGGCCGCCTTCGGTGACCGGCACCGACAGGTCCAGGTTGCCGCCGACCTGGTTCCAGCTGCCGGCGCTGGCGCTGCCGGACAAGGCGAACTCGCGCAGCGGCTTCTTGCGGATGAAGTTGACGGCGGCCGACGGATTGCCCGAACCGGTCATCAGGCCGGTGGCGCCGCGCACGATCTCGACGCGGTCGTAGATGGCCGAGTCGATGTCGGTGGCGCCGTAGTTCCACAGGCTGAGGATGGGCGAGTTCAGGCCGTCGAACTGGAAGTTGTCGATATCGAAACCGCGCGACGAGAACGCAAAGCGGTTGCTGTCGTTGCGCGAGACCGAGATGCCCGGCGCGCTGGCCAGGATCGCGCCGGTGTCGCGCAGGCCCTGGTCCTCGATCTGCTGGCGCGTCACCACGCTGACGGACTGCGGCGTCTCGCGCGGCGACAGCGTCAGGCCGGTGGCCGTGCTCATGGCATCGGTGGTGTAGGAATGGCTGCCTTCGGTGGTGCCCGGGATGCCGGCGCCGCTGACGGTGACGGCGGGCAGTTGCGCCACGTCGCCGCTATCGGCGCTGGCGGCGCTCTGGGCGGTGGCTTGCTGGTGGGTAAGGGCGGAGCAGAACAGGGCCGTCTGAATCGCGTAGACAAGGGGGCGCACCCGGCGCGGACGCGCGGCGGGCAGGGGCGGTACGAACGGCATGAGGACGAGCTCCAGCGGAAAAATTTGGTGATGAGAATTATTGATTTTTACCGTTGTGCTGATGTATGCCGGACGACGTGATGCATATGGAGAATGCCATGGGCCCGGTGCGCCGCCGCGCGAATAGGCCCGCTCGCAACCCGCGGGCCGGCAGGCTAGCCCAGGCCGGCCTCGGTCTTGGCCACGGGGGCGGCGCGGCGGTGCAGCCAGGCCCAGCCGATGGCGCTGGCCGCCACGCAGGCCAGCATGGCCGCCGCCAGCCGCAGCGGCTGGCCATAGACCAGCGGCACGCCCCAGCCGCTGGCCACGGAGAACGTCAGCATCTGCATGAAACCCAGCACGGACGCGGCGGTGCCCGACAGGTCCGGCACATGCCCCAGGATGCGCAATGTCATGGCCGGCACGCCCATGGCCAGGCCGCAGGTGTACAGGCCGGGCAGCAGCACCGCCCAGGGCAGGCGCGGCGGCTCGGCCGCGGCCATGTACAGCACATAGGCCAGGCAACTGCCCCCCATCAGCAGATAGGCCAGCAGCGTGATGCGTCCATCCGACCAGTGACCCGCCTTGCGCGCGGCCAGCAGCGCGCCGGCCATGGCGCCGGCCACCAGCGGCACGAACAGATAGGCGAAATCGGTTTCCGGCAAACCCAGGACGTTGACGATGAAATCGGGCGCCGCCCCGATCAGGAACCCCTGGGCCGCGAATAGCAGGCTGAACGCCGCGCCCAGCGCGGCATAGCGCCGGTTGCCCAGCACGCGCGCATAGTTGCCGCCCAGCGTGCGCCAGGCCAGCGGCTGGCGCCGCTCGGGCGGCAGCGTTTCGGGCAGGCGCCGCGCGCACAGCAGCCAGGCCGCGGCGGCCAGCGCGGTCAGCAGCAGGAATATGGACCGCCAGCCCTGGTGCGCGGCCAGGTAGCCGCCCAGGATCGGGGCCAGCGCCGGCGACAGGTTGAACACCAGGATCAGGTAGGACATGGCGCGGCGCGCCACCGCGCCGTCGTAGCAGTCGCGGATGATGGCCTGTCCCACCACGATGCCGGCGCCGGCCGACAGGCCCTGCACCGCGCGCCCGGCCAGCAGCCAGCCGAAGCTCGGCGCCAGCGCCGCCATCAGCGCGCCGGCGACGTACACCCCCAGCGCCGTGAGCACGACGCGGCGCCGCCCCAGCGAGTCGGACAGCGTGCCATGCAGCAGCAGCATGGAGGCATAGCACGCCATGTACACGCCCAGCGTCAGTTGTACGGTTTCCTGCGGAACCGCGAATTCCCGGCCCAGCGCCCCGAATGCGGGCAGGTAGGCGTCGATGGTGGCGGGGGCGACACAGGACAGCAGGCCCAGCATCAGCACCATGACGGGAAAGGAAGGCAGGGGTTCGCGGCGTGACACGACGGCATCCATGGCAGGGGCTTCCCGGGCTGGGAAGCGCTGTCGCATGGTCGCCTGTCATGGCGGGTTGCAGGAATGGAGAACGCCGCGAGAGCAATGGGCGCCGCCGTAAGCCGTGCACGAACCGGCGCTCAGTTCAGTTCGCTGGGCGCGATGCCGTAGCGTTCGCGGAACGCCGTGGCGAAGTTGGTGGCGTGGCGGTAGCCGACGAAGTGCGCGGCCTGCTGCACGCTGCATCCCTGGGCCAGCTGTTCGCGCGCCACCTCCAGGCGGCGCTCGCGCAGCCAGCTGAAGACCGAGCGCTGGTAGGCGGCCTGGAACTTGGCGCGCAGCGTGCTGGGACTCATGCAGGCCAGCCGCGCCAGGTCGTCCAGCGTGTGTTCCACGCCGGGCGCGTTGTACAGGCGTTCGCGCACCCGTTCCAGCAACTGGCGATCGCGCTCGGAAACGGTGCTGTCGGCCGGCGCGCGCTGTTCCAGCGTGGCCAGGGCATGCGCCAGCAGCTGCGTGGCCACGCCTTCGCGCAGCATGGCCTGCAGCGGGCCGTCCCAACCGCAATCGAGCAGGTGTTCGATGGCCTGCAGCAGATGGCCTTGCACCTGCCAGCGGCGCAGCCGCAGCGACGGCGAACGCAGCGCCTTCCAGATCAGCTCGCTGGTCGGGTCGTCGCCCGCGCCATCCGGGTCGGACAGCGACAGGTTGACGCTGCGCAGGCGCTGGCCGGGCGCGTGGATGCCGGTCATGGCGACGGTGTCGCCGTACAGCGCGCTGACGCCGCTGTGCGCGGCCAGCCTGACGTCGTCATGGCGATCGATGCGGGTCTGGGCGTTGCCCTGCAGCATGACGATGGCCGAAAAACGCGGCGACATCATCGAGGTGGCTTCGTAGTGCTGGTGCACGCGCACATCGGACAGCACCAGCGTCAGGCCGGGGCGGATCGCGTGGGTCTCGACCCGGCCTTCGGCGATGCAGAGGGTTTCCGGATCGCCCCGCAGCGCGCCATTCAACTGCGGCAGGCGGTAGCGGAAACCGCTCTGGCTGCCCATGCGGTTGAAGTCGGCGACGGTGAATTGGGCGGGGGAGGGTGATGGGTTCAAGATCGTCACTCGCGTTACGGGATGAGCCCCTAAGATGGCCGTTCACAAGCCATTGGATGTGAGAATGAGAATAACATATGTTCGCATTGTTGCAGCTATTCTCACCGATCTGGCACCATTTTGTGGCGCCATGCCCATTTCCCCCGACACCCGCCTCAAGGCGCCGCGCAATCGCCCAGCTCGTCTCCCATGATGTCGCGATACCACTCGTGGAAATGCTGCATGCCGTCCTCCATCGGCGACTGGTAGGGGCCGCTTTCGGAAGTGCCGCGGCGCAGCAGCGCCAGCCGGCCGGCGTCCATGCGTTCGCCGATCTCGTCATCCTCGACCGCCGTCTCCATGTAGGCCGCGCGCTGCGCCTCGACGAATTCGCGTTCGAATAGCGCGATCTCCTCCGGGTAGTAGAACTCGGCGATGTTGATGGTTTCCTGCGGACTCTTGGGGTACAGCGTGGAAAGCACCAGCACGTGCGGGTACAGCTCGATCATGTGGGTGGGGAAGTAGGTCACCCAGATCGCGCCGAACTCGGGCGCCGAGCCATCGCGATAGCGCATCAGCGTGTCGTGCCAGTCACGGTAGACGTCGGAGCCGGGCTTTTCCAGCGAATCGTGCACGCCCACGCGCTGCAGGCTGTGCCGGCGGCCGAATTCCCAGCTCAGGTCGTCGCAGGTGACGAAGCGCCCCAGCCCGGGATGGAACGGCCCGACGTGATAGTCCTCCAGGTAGACCTCGATGAAGGTCTTCCAGTTGTAGTTGCACTGGTGCACCTCGACGTGATCCAGTACGTAGTCGGAGAAATCGAATTCCGGCCGCTCGAACAGGTGGCCCAGGTCGACGCGCGGGTCGCGCGGGCCCTCGAACAGCAGACCATGGCAGTTCTTCAAGGGGAAGCGCGGCAGGTTCAGGCACGGCGTGCTGGGGAACTGCGGCGCGCCCAGGATCTGGCCGCGGTTGTCGTAGGTCCAGCGATGCAGCGGGCAGACGATGTTGCCGCCGCTGGCCGACAGGTTGCCGGCGGGGTTGCCGGGGCCGGTGACCGCGCCGGTCTCGCCGCCCAGGATCAGCGCCTGCCGGTGGCGGCAGACGTTCGA
The DNA here is from genome assembly GCF_002082135.1 of Achromobacter ruhlandii. Classification (NCBI taxonomy): domain Bacteria; kingdom Pseudomonadati; phylum Pseudomonadota; class Betaproteobacteria; order Burkholderiales; family Alcaligenaceae; genus Achromobacter; species Achromobacter ruhlandii. The sequence goes on along the minus strand of NZ_CP017433.1, from coordinate 3,338,472 downwards.
GACCAGCTCGACGCCCTGGGCATTGCGCACCAGCACGCGGCCGCCGTCCTCGTGCGGCAGGCGGCGCCAGTCGCCCGGCTCGGGCACGCCTTTCTCGTGGCCCACGTACAGTGCCGATTGCTTGAATATCCGTTCCTGTTCGCGGGCGAACAGGGCTTCGTCGAAATAGGCCCGAACGTGCAGCGGGCTCAACGCCTCGCGCACATGCTCAAGGCGGCCAATGTCCGTCATTTCCGACTCCTTGTGCCATCCCGCAAGGCCCGGCCGCCCTCAGGCGGGCACGGCGCTCTCGGCGTCGATCCGGGTCATGCGTTCGGCAAGATCCAATTTGGGGCAGGTGCTGCAGTAGTCGCTGTCGCGCCTGCGGAAGTAGTGGCAGCAGACCTGCCTGTCCACGGCGATGACCGGCAGGTCCGCGCGCCGCCAGGTCAGGTAGCCGCTGCGTCCCGGGACGCCGAGCAGGTCCATCCACGCGCCGGCCTGCCGCTGGGCCCAGGCATTGGCGGCGTCGCCGTCGTCATGGCGCGCCGCCAGCAGCGCGTAGAGCACGCAATCGGCCTGCATGCACTCGGCGGCGCGCGGGCTGACCCGCAGCACCTGGGTCAATTCGCGGTAGAAGGTGGCGCAGATATTGCGCAGTTGCGCGGCGGCGGCCTGCATGCGTTCGCGCAGGCCGCCGCGCAGGGGGGCATGGCGCTCCAGGGTGTAGCCGATGATGAAGCCGTCGTCCGGCACCGGCTGGGTCATGCGCGACAGGTCCGGGACGATCTCGCTGCGGTGCGCGGCGATCACGCTCAGGTAGACGGGCTGCCAGATCAGCAGCCCCCAGCAGCGCAAAGCCAGGTAGTGCGGCCCGGCCTCCGGATAGCGCTGCCCCCAGACATCGCGCAGCCGCGCGATGGCCTGGGCGTTGTCGGCGCCCGGGCGGATGCCCGGCCAGGGCGCCGCCGCGACCTGGCCCGACAGCCCGGGCACCAGGCGGCCGGTCAGCGCCAGCAGGTCGTCCAGGTCGTGGTTCACGCAAGCGCTCGCACGGTGTCGGCCTGGCCCTGGCCCAGCCATTGCGGCCGATAGCGGGCGATCGGGTTGGCCAGGTTGGGCGCCATCTGGAAGCTGCCGATGGGGTCCGCCAGGTTGACCATCTGCAGGTTGTTGGCCAGTTGCAGGCGGTTCAGGCACGAATGGATCATCTCGGGGGCGAACAGATCGTACTGGCGATACTTTTCCAGCCGCTCGGGATGGGCCTCCTGGTAGGCGGTGATGCGGCCGGCCACTAGTTTCCAGAAGGCGTCCTCGTCCATCACGCCGTGGTCGGCCAGCACTTGCGCCAGGTGGCGGAAGTAGCCCTCGAACACATCGACGAAGATGGTCAGCAGCTTGTATTCCTCGGGCACGTCGGCGGCCAGGCGGCGGGCGTTCTCGGGCAGGGCGGCGTTCGGGTTGAGGATCGACGATTCCTCGGCGATGTCCTTCATGAAGGCGCGCACCGGCACGTGGTCCTCGACCACCAGGATGACGTTCTCGCCGTGCGGCATGAACACCAGGTCATGGGCGTAGAAGCAATGCACCAGCGGCGTGAGGTAGGCATCGACATAGCGCTCCAGCCACGCGGCCGCGTCCAGGCCCGAGGCGCGGATCAGCTCGGGCAGCAAGGCGCCGCCCCGCGGATCGACGTGCAGCAGCGCCGCCATGGTCATCAGGCGCTGGTTGGCGCCGATCAGCGCGGTCGGGTTCTCGCGCCACAGCGCCGAGAACATCTTCTTGTAGGGCGTGTCGACCGAGATGGCCGCTTCGTAGTAGTAGTTGCGGAATCCCAGCGAGGCCGCTTCGCGTAGGATGGTGAAGCCGTTGCGGCGCAGCCACGGGTCCGACGAGATCAGCCCGTGCAGGTACTCGTTGATGGCTGGCGTGCCGGACATGTAGTACGGCGACAGGCCGCGCATGAAGCCCATGTTCAGGATCGACAGCGAGGTCTTGACGTAGTGCTTGCCGGGCTGGCTGATGTTGTAGAAGGTGCGGATCGACTGCTGCGCCAGGTAATCGTCGTCGCCATAGCCCAGGCACACGATCTTGCGCGTGGCCACGTAGGGGGCGAACGCCAGCGACAGCTTGTTGAACCACTGCCACGGATGCGAGGGCATGAAGTAGTAGTCGGCCGGGTCCAGCCCCTGATCGCGCAGGGTCTGGGTGTGGCGGGCGACGGTGTCCGCGCCCAGTTCGTCGCGCAGCAGGCTGTCGTAGTCCATGGTCGACAGGCAGGCGAAGTGGGCATTGTCCTTGTGCACCGCCAGCCACATCACGCGGATCGGGCTGGCGCATTCCGGGGCGTAGACGTGGTAGTCCTCGGCGTCGAAACCCAGGCGGCCATTGTTGGCGACGAAGCTGGGATGGCCTTCGATCATCGAGGTCTCGATGGTCTGGTAATCGGCCACCGCCAATTCGGCGGCCGAGGGCGCGGCGCGGGTGTGCTTGTAGGCGCTGCCGTGCAGTGTGCTGGTGATCTCGTCCAGGTAGATCGGCAGGCGGTCCTCGGGCATGCCGAGCTTGTCGCGGATCTCGATGACGAACTGCAGCGCGTCCAGCGGCGCGGGCGTGCCGGCCATGGTCTTGCTGATGGATTCGGGCGGGATGCGCCAGTGGCGCATGGCCATCAACTGCGCATCGAACTGGTATTCGGCATGGCCGTCGGCCAGCACCAGGCGGTAGCGGTCAAAGCCGGGCGCCTCGGCGGGGCCGAGCCGTTCGGGTTCCAGCAGCCATTCGTGGGCATATTCCGAGATGGCCTTCTTCACCAACAGGCGGTTCACTTTGTCCCAGACCTCGGGCGCGAGGTGGCTGGCGATCTGGGCGGGATGGGGCTGGGTGCTCATAGGGAAGACTCCTGGAGTTGGGCCTGTTCAAACTGCTGCCGGGTGCAGAAGGCGATGCTGGCGGTCTTCTCGCGAAAACGCGCCTGGCCGGCATAGACAAAACCCATGGCCAGGTTGAGCGCATGGATCTTGCTGTTGTTGCTGTCGGGTTCCACCACCACGCGCCGGGCCTGGAGGCGGTCGAACATGAAGCGCATCACGAAGGCCAGCACGTTGCGGCTGAAGTTCGGGATGCGGACCCGTGGCGGGCCGATGAAGATGTGCATGCCGAGGTCCCCGGGGCGCACCGGGTAGTGCTCGCCGACCTGGTCGTGGGCGGGGTCGTAGCATTCCACCAGGAAGGCCGGGCGGCCGTCGTGGCTGCCGAGCCAGGCGCCGGCATGGCCGCTGTCGACCAGCGCCTCGTAGAAGTCGCGCACCTGCGCTTCGGTGAACGTCTGCATCGACCAGAAACGCGCGTAGTCCATCGCGAACCACTGGCGCAGCAGGGCGGCGTCGCCGGCGGGATCGAGCGGGCGCAATGCCAGGCCCGCGCCCTCGTCGTAGTGGCTGCGCGCCTGGCGGTCGATCTCGCCCAGGAAGGCGGCGGTCATGGTGATCATGGCGGGCTCCCGGGGCATCAGACGGTGGCGGCGCGATGGCCGTCCAGCATGGGCATCAGTTCCGGCGCCACGGCGCCGCGGCACGCCGGCACCGGCTGGGCCGCGCGATGCGCCAGCACGCCGCTGGCCGGCGGACGGAAGTCCTGCAGCGCGGTGCGCGGCTCGATGGCGTAGTGCTCGTGGCCGGTCAGTTCGCGCAGGATCTGCGAATTGCGGTAGCAGCAGAAGCCCAGGTCGGGATTGGTGACGCCATGGCTGAGCAGGCCGCTGTTCTGCACGAAGATCTCGTTGCCGCCGTGGTCGATGGTGTAGTTGCGGGCGATCTGGTAGTTGCCGTCCTCGGCCCAGGCGATGCGGTCGTGGATCGGATTGACGCACGCGGGGATGCTGCGGGCGTAGCCGGTGGCCAGCACCAGGCCGTCGGCCGCGTGCGAGAACACCTGCCCCGTGTCGACGTGGCGGAACTCCAGGTGGTAGCGGGCGGCGTGGCGGTCGTAACGGCTGGCGCACAACTCGGCATTGGTCAGCAGCGTATAGCGGCGGTCGCCGTTGTGGATCTTCTCGTCCAGCAGGTCGTAGATCTGGTTGATGAGCGAGGCGTTGATGCCCTTGTACAGGCTGCTCTGCTCGGCCAGGATCTGGCGGCGGCGGTCTTCGGGCAGGTCGTAGAAGTAGTTGGTGTAGTCCGGCGAAATCAGCTCCAGCGTGAGCTTGGTGTTCTCCATCTGGAAAAAGCGCGGCGAACGGGTGATCCAGGCCAGGCTGTAGTCGTGTTCGTCGCTGTCGCGCAGCAGGTCGTGGAACACCTCGGCCGCGCTCTGGCCGCTGCCGACGATGGTGATCGAGGCGCGCCGCTGCAGTTGCTCCTTGTGCCGCAGGTACTCGGCGCTGTGGATGTAGGGCGCCTCGCGCCGGTCGCAGCAGGGCGGCAGCACCGGCTGCGACCCCAGGCCCAGCACCAGCTTGCGGCAGCGGACCATGAAGCGTTCGCCATTGACGCTGTGCTGGCCGGTGACCAGGTAGGTGTCGGTCTCGGGGTCGTGCAGCACGCTCTGCACGTCACTGTTGAAGCGCAGGTTGGGCAGGCGCGCGGCCACCCACTTGCAGTAGCGGTTGTACTCGGCGCGCGTGAGATAGTGGTTCTCGCGCATGTAGTACGAATAGATGCGGCCGGTCTGCTTGCTGTAGTTCAGGTAGCTGTATTCGCTGCGCGGATCGGCCAGGCTGACCAGGTCCGCCAGGAACGGATTCTGCAGGGTGGAGGCCTCGATCAGCATGCCGGGGTGCCAGTCGAAGCCCGGCTTCTTGTCCAGGAAGAGGGCGCGCACGCCGGGCAGCGGGGCCGACAGGCAGGCCAGGCTGAGATTGAAAGGGCCTAGGCCGATCGCGACGAAGTCATAGATTTCACGGTTCATGATGGTTACGCCTTTTGCGGAGTCTCTCGTTGCACGGACGATGCCCGGGGCGGGCATACTCGGAACAGGGCCGGCTAGTCAGGCGGAACGGGACGCGAGCGGCTCGCCGGGCCGTCGGTCCACTGCGACAACAAAGAATTTCCATCGCCGGTATTGCATGAATTCAACATCTGTTTGGGTATGATTTTCATTTGCAATATTGGCACTCTAGCAAATGCGCGCCGAGCGCGACGCATCGCCCGCGCCATGCAGGCGGCGCTCATATGCAGGGTGGCAAAGCGCATAGGGACGCGATCGGCGGGCATATCCTCATGCGGCGCCAGCGCCGGCAATGCGCCGGTGCGGCGCGGACGCGCGCGGGTTATGCTTGCCGCCATGTCAGATAAACGTCCCGTGCTCAGGCTGCGCGGCGTCTACAGCGAGCGCTTGTCGCCCGTCAGCCTGGATCTCGCGGCGGGGGAGTGCGCCGCCATCACCGGCCCTTCGGGGTCGGGCAAATCGCTGCTGTTGCGCCAGGTCGCCGACCTGGACCCCGGCCACGGCGAAATCGAACTCGACGGCGCGCCGCGTTCGGGCATGCGCGGTCACCAATGGCGCCGCCAGGTGATCTACTGCCAGGCCGAGGCCGGCTGGTGGGACGACCATGTCGCTCCGCACTTCGCCGATCGCGCGCGGGCCGCCGAGCTGATGCAGCGCATGGGCCTGCCGGCCGGGAAAATGGACGCGCTGGTGCAGGAGCTGTCCACCGGCGAACGCCAGCGGGCCGCCCTGGCGCGCGCACTGGCGCTGGCGCCGCGCGCGCTGTTGCTGGATGAACCCACCGCCGCGCTCGATCCCGCCGCCACCGAATTGGTGGAAGCCGAGCTGCGCCGCTACCTGGACGGCGGCGCGGCCATCCTGATGGTGACCCACAACCCCGACCAGGCCCGGCGCATGGCCCGCCGCGGCTGGCGCATGGCGCAGGGCAAGCTGGAGCCGCAATGGACGTGATCAAACTGCAGGCCACCGACCTGATCATCGCTTCGCTGCTGGTTGTGCTGTCGGCCGGCATTTCCTTCGCGCTGCGGCTCAACCTGCAAAAGCAGGTGCTGTGGGCGGCGCTGCGCACCGTGGTGCAGCTGCTGCTGGTCGGCCACATCCTGCGCATCGTGTTCGCGCACGCGGCGCCCTGGCTGACCGCGCTGGTGGTGGCCGTGATGATGGCGCTGGCGGCGCGCGAGGTCGCCGCCCGGCCCAAGGCGCGCCTGGCCGGCCACGGCAACGGTTATGTGGGCGCCATGGCCGTCGTCGCCACGACGGTCATCACCGCGCTGTTCATCCTGTCGACCGCGCTGCGGCCAGAGCCCTGGTACGACCCGCGCTATACGATCGCGCTGGTCGGCATCGTGCTGGGCAGCGTGCTCAACGCGGCCAGCCTGGCGCTGGACAGCGTGTTGTCCGGCGTGCGCCGCGAAAAGCTGGCCATCGAGGCGCGCCTGTCCCTGGGGGCCACGGCGCACCAGGCCTTCGCGGCGCTGCTGCGGGAATCCGTGCGCCGCGGCATCGTGCCCAGCATCAACCAGATGTCGGCGGCGGGCATCATCACGCTGCCCGGCATCATGACCGGCCAGATCATCGCCGGCATGGATCCCATCGATGCCGCCAAGTACCAGATCCTGTTGATGTTCCTGCTCTGCGGCGCCAGCGGCATGGCGGCCATGGGCGCGGCCTACGGCGCCATGCGGCGGCTGACGGACGAGCGTGGCCGGCTGCGGCTCGATCGGCTGATGGCGGAGCGCTAGCGCGAGCGGCGCCCAGGGCCGCCTCGCGTCCATCAGGGCGGGCGCCTCGACGAAATTTGATGAAATATCGACGGGATCTGCCGCATACTCCGTCCCTCCATAGAATGGCCGGCGTCACCGGCCGCAAAAGAAGGGCGGGATCCGTATGAGCATTACCGAGATGTTTGCGTGGTTGACCAGCGAGCAGGGCCTGATGGCGCTGCTGGCGCAGAATTGGGTGCTGGGCACCTGCATCATCGCCGCCATCGTGTTTATCGAGACCGGCCTGGTGGTGATGCCGTTCCTGCCGGGCGATTCGCTGCTGTTCGCGGCCGGCGCTTTCCTGGGCCTGGCGGGCATCGATCCGCTGGTGTCGCTGGCGGCCATCACGGCCGCCGCCATTGCCGGCGACGCGCTCAACTATGCCATCGCCTCGTCCCGCTTGGGGCAGAAGCTCGCCCACAGCCGCTGGGTCAAGCGCGAACACCTTGAGCGGGCGCGCGCCTATTTCGCGCGCTATGGCGCCATGACCATCACGGTGGCGCGCTTCGTGCCCATCGTGCGCACGCTGGCGCCGTTCGTGGCGGGACTGTCGCAGATGCCGCGCCGCACGTTCTTCATCTACAACGTGGTCGGCGCCATTGCCTGGTGCGGCTCGATGCTGCTGGCCGGCTACTGGCTCGGCTCGATCGCCTGGGTGCGCGCCAACCTGCACTGGGTGTCGGTCATCATCATCGGGCTGTCGCTGGTTCCGGTGGCGCTGCAATGGCTGCAGATCCGCCGGGCGCGGCGAGTCTCGCAAGCCTAGCGGCCGCGAGGCACGGCCGGTCGCCGGCGACAAGGGCCGGCCACGACGATAACGCAAGAAAAAAGCCGGCGGCTCCATGAGGAACCGCCGGCCTTGGCGCGACCGGGCCGGCTGGCCCGGGGGCGTGACGGGGCTTAGCCGATGCTGGCCAGCACCTGGTTCAGCGTGGCGCTGGGGCGCATGGCGCGGCTGGCCTTGTCTTCGTCGGGCTGGTAGTAGCCGCCGATGTCGACCGGCTTGCCCTGGGCGGCCTTGAGCTCTTCCAGGATCTTGGCTTCGCCTTGCGCGAACGCGGCCGCGGCCGGGGCGAACAGCGCGGCCAGCGCGCGGTCGTCGGTCTGCTCGGCCAGGGCCTGGGCCCAGTACATCGCCAGATAGAAGTGGCTGCCGCGGTTGTCCAGGCCGCCGACCTTGCGGTCGGGCGACTTGTTCTCGTCCAGGAACTTGGCGGTGGCCAGGTCCAGCGTCTTGCCCAGCACCAGGGCGCGGGCGTTGTCGTAGGCGCGGCCGAGGTGATCCAGCGACGCGGCCAGGGCCATGAACTCGCCCAGCGAGTCCCAGCGCAGGAAGCCTTCTTCCAGGAACTGCTGCACGTGCTTGGGCGCCGAACCGCCGGCGCCGGTTTCGAACAGGCCGCCGCCGGCGACCAGCGGCACGATCGACAGCATCTTGGCGCTGGTGCCCAGTTCCATGATGGGGAACAGGTCGGTCAGGTAGTCGCGCAGCACGTTGCCGGTGACGGAGATGGTGTCCAGGCCTTCGCGGATGCGCTTGAGCGAGAACTTGGTGGCCTCGACCGGGGGCAGGATGCGCAGATCCAGGCCGCTGGTGTCGTGGTCGTTCAGGTACTGCTTGACCTTGGCGATGACCTGGGCGTCGTGGGCGCGCTTTTCGTCCAGCCAGAACACGGCCGGCGTCTGGCTGACGCGGGCGCGGGTGACGGCCAGCTTGACCCAGTCCTGGATCGCGGCGTCCTTGGTCTGGCACATGCGCCAGAGGTCGCCGGCCTCGACGGCCTGCTCCAGCAGCACCTTGCCCGAGGCGTCGGTGACGCGCACGGTGCCGGTGGCCGGGACCACGAAGGTCTTGTTGTGCGAGCCGTATTCCTCGGCGGCCTGTGCCATCAGGCCGACGTTGGGCACGCTGCCCATCGTGACCGGATTGAAGGCGCCGTGCTGCTTGCAGTCGTCGATGACGGCCTGGTAGACGCCGGCGTAGCAGCGGTCGGGGATGACGGCCTTGGCGTCCTGCAGCTTGCCTTCGGCGTTCCACATCTTGCCCGAGTCGCGGATCATGGCGGGCATGGAGGCGTCGACGATGACATCGCTGGGCACGTGCAGATTGGTGATGCCCTTGTCGGAGTTCACCATGGCCAGCTGCGGCAGCGTCTTGTAGGCGGCGTCGATGTCGGCGGTGATCGCGGCCTGCTGGTCGGCGGGCAGCGATTGGATCTTGGCGTACAGGTCGCCGATGCCGTTGTTGGGATCGAAGCCGGCCTGCTTGAGGACGGCGGCGTGCTTGGCCAGCACGTCCTTGTAGAACACCGACACCACGTGGCCGAAGATGACGGGGTCGGAGACCTTCATCATGGTGGCCTTCAGGTGCACCGAGAACAGCACGCCCTGGGCGCGCGCGTCGTCGATTTGGGCCTGCAGGAAGGTCTTGAGCTTGGCGGTCGACAGCACGGCGGCGTCGATGATCTCGCCGGCCTTGACCGGGGTCTTTTCCTTCAGCACGGTCTTGGTGCCGTCGGCGGCGGTCAGTTCGATCTTGACGTCGCCGGCTTCGGCGATCAGGGCCGACTTTTCGGTGCCGTAGAAGTCGCCGCTGTCCATGTGCGCCACGTGGGCCTTGGAGTCAGCCGTCCAGGCGCCCATCTTGTGCGGGTGCTTGCGGGCGTAGTTCTTCACCGACAGCGGGGCGCGGCGGTCGGAGTTGCCTTCGCGCAGCACGGGGTTGACGGCGCTGCCCTTGACCTTGTCGTAGCGCGCCTTGACGTCGCGCTCGGTGTCGTTGGCCGGGGCGTCCGGGTAGTCGGGCAGCTTGTAGCCCTGGTCCTGCAGTTCCTTGATGGCGGCCTTGAGCTGCGGCATCGAGGCGCTGATGTTCGGCAGCTTGATGATGTTGGCTTCGGGCTGGACCGCCAGGGCGCCCAGCTCGGACAGGGCGTCGCCCAGCTTCTGGCTGTCGTCGAGGTAGTCGGGGAACAGGGCGATGATGCGGCCCGCCAGGGAGATGTCGCGGGTCTCGACCGTGATGCCAGCGGACTTCGCGAAGGTCTGGACGATCGGCAGCAGGGAACGGGTTGCAAGCGCCGGAGCTTCGTCGGTGAGGGTGTAGATAATCTTCGGAGTAAGAGACATGATCCTTGAATCTGTTCGGCGGTGGCGCTAGGCGCAAACCCGAACATGCTATGCGGCGTCAGCCGGTAGATGTTGTCGAGAGTGGGTTCGTATGGGCAGACCCGGGCAGGCCCCGATCGGCTCAACATGGCGCCGCCCGTCCTTTATGTGCTGGTCCAATTGCCCGACCGCCTGGAAGGTACGACTGCCACGAATCGAACATTGTAATACCGCGCCCCGTCTGGCGCGCGCGGAAATGGGCGCCAATCGTCCGCGGGCCGTGCGGTCGGGGCGGAAAAGTGCCTTTTTGTTTCCAGGAATGGCGCCAAATGACCATAACTTGCTGGTATCGGCATGGAAGTTATGGCTAATATTCCGCATCCGTTCGCGCCAGTCCGCGGGCGGGAAAGAGCGGGGCGCCGGATGACGATGGGCGTTGTGCAGCCCGGCGCGGGGAGATGCAATGCGGTTTGGCAGTCTGTCGTTCGATCCGAAGTTCCACTACGCCAGCCGTCCCGATGGCCAGACGATCCACTTCACGCCGGTCGAGAGCGCGGCGCTGGCGCTGCTGGTCGGGCACATGGGCCAGATCCTGCCGCGCCAGCGCCTGCTGGACGCGACCCAGCGCGGCGAGGCCGACGCGCTCGAACGCAGCGTTGACCTGATGATCAACCGCCTGCGCGGCAAGCTGGGCGATTCGGCCCGCGCGCCGCGCTTCATCGCCACCAGCTATGGCGAAGGCTATAGCTGGATCGCCGCGCCCGAGCCGGAGCCGGGCGGCGATGTCTTCGTCGCCATCGGCCCGGCCGCCGGCCCCGAGGCCCTGCGGACCGAACCGAGGGTCAAGGCCTTCCTGGTGGATCTGGCCGGCGCCCTGCGGGCCCGCCTGCCGAGCGAGCGCGGCGTCACCCTGTTGTCGCTGGCGGCCGCCAACGAGGCCCAGGCGCCGTTTCGTGTCGAGGTCGGGCTGCGCCAGGACCAAGCCGGCGTGCACTGCGCCGTGGTGCTGCGCGAGGCCGCCAGCGGCGCCGCGCTGCGCGCCGAACGCTGGACCATCGCCCCGGCCGACGAGGCCGCGGTCGGCCGCAGCGCCGCGTCCACCTTCGCCGCCTCCATCAAGAGCGAGATCTGGCGCAGTCTGGCGCGGGCCCGTGGCGAACTGGCCGGCCCCACCGACGAGCCCATCGAGTTGCGCCTGCATCGCGCCGCGCAACTGCTGTCGCGCACGCCGCAAAGCTGGCTGGAGTCGGCGTCGGAACTGGAAAAGCTGCGCGCCGAAAGTCCGGACGATCCCCACACCGCGCTGATGTGGGCGTCGCACCTGTATGCGCGGCTGGTGCTGGACCTGTCCAGCGATCCGGCCGAACTGGAGCCGCGGATCGAGGCCCTGGTGTTCCAGGCGCTGCCGCGCGTGCGCGCCAATCCGCTGCTGGCGCTGGCGGCGGCCAAGCTGTTGTGCTTTGTCAGCCACGACCACCTGGAGCTGGCCGAGGCCTTGGCCGAGGACGCCTTCAGCCACGGCACCGCCTTCGCCTCGGCGTTTTCGGTGATGGGCCAGTTGCGCCTGAACCGTGGCCGTCTGCGCGAAGCCATCGACCACTTCGACCAGGGCATCGAGCTGGCCGAGCCGGGGTCGGAATTCCAGGTGTTCCTGATGGTGCTCAAGTGCACCACGCTGCTGGCGCTGGACGACCGCCAGGCCTGCCAGGCGGCCTGCGAGACGCTGTACCGGACCAAGCCGCTGACGCGGACGCAGATGGGGCTGTTCCTGTCTTCGCCGGACGAGGTCCTGCCCGACGATCTGCGGCAGATCCTGCTGGCCCTGGACGCAGACCTGCTGCGGCGCCTGCTGGCGCACTTTGAATACCTGTTCGTGCGGCGGGTGCCGGACGCGGCCGGCAGGAAGAACATGTTCCGGGGCGTGCTGGCGCAGCTGGCCAGGCACCGGCCGATCGATGACCTGCCGTCGCGGGTGGGCGTCTATCTTTAGGCGCCCTGTTGTATTCGCCAGGTACTCGCCATGTGCCCCGCCGCGTCGGCGAGGCGGGCGGCGCGGTTCGAGTTGATGCGCGATTTGACAAATGGCCCCGCTTGCGGGAAGCTACGGCCCATGACTTCCCGCGCCGTCCGCATTTCGCTGATTATTACCATCATTCCTGGAATGGTGGGTTAACGCGCGACCGCAGTCAGTCAAACAAACCCGCCCCACGAGGCGGGTTTTTTGTTGCCGCCTCTGCCGGGCCCAGCCCCCACGCCGCAGAGAGTCTTCATGCAACAACCGCAAGCCGCCACCGCCAAGACGTCCGAGACCGACCCCTTCACCCCGGGCCATGCCGCGCCCATGGAATACCTGCGCCAGATCCTGACGGCGCGGGTCTACGATATCGCCCGCGAAACCGAACTGGACCTGGCCCAGGGCCTGTCGCGCCGGCTGGGCAACCGCGTGCATCTCAAGCGCGAGGACAACCAGCCGGTGTTCTCGTTCAAGGTGCGCGGTGCCTACAACAAGATGCGCAACACGCCGCAGGCGGCGCTGGAACGCGGCGTCATCACCGCCTCGGCCGGTAACCACGCCCAGGGCGTGGCGATCTCCGCCGCCCGGCTCGGCGTGCGCGCCACCATCGTGGTGCCGCAGACCGCGCCGCAGGTGAAGGTGGATGCGGTGCGCGCCTTCGGCGGCCCGACGGTGCAGGTGGTGCTGGCGGGCGATTCCTACAGCGATGCCTACGCCTACGCGCAGACGCTGGCGCGCGACCAGGACCTGACCTTCATCCCGGCGTTCGACGATCCCTACGTCATCGCCGGCCAGGGCACGGTGGGCATGGAGATCCTGCGCCAGCACCCGGGGCGCCTGGACGCGGTGTTCGTGCCGATCGGCGGCGGCAGCCTGGCGGCGGGGGTGTCGGTGTACATGAAGGCGGTGGACCCTTCGGTCAAGGTGATCGGGGTGCAGACGGTCGATTCCAGCGCCATGGCGCAGTCGATCCAGGTGGGCGAGCGGGTCAGCCTGGCCGAAGTGGGGCTGTTCTCCGATGGCACGGCGGTCAAGCTGGTGGGTGAAGAGACCTTCCGGCTGTGCCGCCAGTATCTGGACGAAGTCATCCTGGTGGATACCGACGCGGTCTGCGCGGCGATCAAGGACGTGTTCCTGGACACCCGCAGCGTGCTGGAACCGGCGGGCGCGCTGGCGCTGGCCGGGCTCAAGCAGTACGTCGAGCGCGAAGGCGCGCAGGGCCAGTCGCTGGTGGCGATCACCTCGGGCGCCAACATGAATTTCGACCGCATGCGCTTCGTGGCGGACCGGGCCGAGGTGGGCGAGGCGCGCGAAGCCGTGTTCGCCGTGACGCTGCCCGAGGAGCGCGGCAGCTTCCGCCGCTTCTGCGCGGTGATGGGGCAGCGCAGCGTGACCGAATTTAACTACCGCATCGCCGATGCCAACACCGCCCGCATCTTCGTCAGCGTGCAGATCGCGCGCCGCGGCGAGGCCGCGGACATCATGCGCGGCCTGGAGCAGGAAGGCTTCGCGGTCAGCGACCTGAGCCACAACGAAGTCTCCAAGCAGCACATCCGCTACATGGTGGGCGGACGCTCGCCGCTGGCGGGCGGCGAACGGCTGTTCCGCTTCGAGTTCCCGGAGCGTCCGGGCGCGCTGATGAAGTTCCTGTCGGCAATGGCGCCGAACTGGAACATCAGCCTGTTCCACTACCGCAACCAGGGCGCGGACTTCAGCTCGGTGCTGGTGGGCATCCAGGCGCCGCTGGCGGACGACGCGGCGCTGGACCGCTTCCTGGCGCAGCTGGGCTACGCGCATTGGGAAGAGACAGCGAACGAGGCGTACCGGCAGTTCCTGATCTAGGCGGACAGCCCATGGTGGGCCAACCCGTGATGGGCCAGCCCCTGATGGGCCAGCCCATGATGGGCCAGCCCGTCCACATGCACCTGGGGCTGGCCTTGCGGGCAGCGCTCCACGCGCGCCAGCACGCCATAGGCGCGGCGCAGCGTATCGGGCGTGACCACGTGCCGCGGCGGGCCTTCGGCCAGCAGGACGCCACCGTGCAGCAACAGCGCATGGTCGGCGTGGCGCAGCGCGATGTTCAGGTCGTGCAGCACCACCAGCGTGATGAGCCGGTGGCGGACGGTCTGGCGCCGCAGCACATCCATGACATGGAACTGGTAGTTCAGGTCCAGCGCCGACAGCGGTTCGTCCAGCAGCAGCAGGCGCGGCCGCCGCACCAGCGCCTGGGCCAGCGAGGCCAGCTGCTTCTGGCCGCCGGACAGTTCGTCGAGGTAGCGGCTGGCGAGATGGCCGATGCCCAGTTCGGTCAGCACCTGCATCGCCTCGCGCATCAAGGCGTCGCCGCCCTGGCGCGCGCGGCCCGAGCGGGCCGCCACCAGCACCGACTCCAGCACGGTCATGTGCACGCCCTTGGGCAGGGCCTGGGGCATGTACATGGCGTGCTCGGCGCGGCGGGCCGGAGAGAGGCCGGCGAAATCCGCGCCGTCCAGCCGCAGGTCGCCGCCCAGCATGGGATTGAGCCCCGCCAGCGTCTTGAGCAGGGTCGATTTGCCGCTGCCGTTCGGCCCCAGCAGGGCGGTCAGCGTGCCCTCGGGCAGCGGCGCCGCGCGCAGGGCGCGCAGCACCGGGCGGTGGCCGTAGCCGGCGGTCAGCGCGCGGATCTCCAGCGAGGCCATGGCGTCAGGGCTGCAGCGCCAGCGTGCCGCGCATGTGCTGGGCGTGGGCCGGGAACGAGCAATAGAAGGTGTACGACTGGCCTGCGGCCAGGCGGCTGACCGGGAACGTGACGGTGGCGGTTTCGCCGCCGCCGAGCATCGGCGTCTTGGCCAGGATGCGGCCGTCGCCCGGCGCCAGGAAGTCGTGCGCCGCGCCGGCCTTGATGCCGTCGACCATGACCGCGTCGATGTCCTCGGTCTTGGTCAACACCCAGTTGTGGCCGGCCTTTTCCTTGCTGTTCTTGCCGGTGTGGATGAGACGCACCGTGAAGTCCTGGCAGGTCGCGGGCACCACGATGTGGTTGGGCGCGAACTTCTTGCCGGGCTGGCCTTCGATGTCGATGCCGCAGGCGGGCTCGGCGGCGTGGGCGGCGCCGGCGGCCAGCAGGGCGACGAGGGCGAGCGGGTAACGGGTTTGCATGGGGAGGCGTCTCCGGGGTCGGGGGAAGGCGTCAGCCGCGCTTGAGGGCGCGGATGACGATGGTGAGAAAGAAGGGAATGCCGACCAGCGAGGTCACGATGCCGACCGGGATCAGGGCGCCGGGCAGCACTGTCTTGGAGGCGACCGAGGCCAGCGACAGGATCAGGGCGCCGGCCAGCGCGCTGCCGGGCAGGTAGTAACGGTGGTCTTCGCCCAGCAGCAGGCGGGCGATGTGCGGCGCCACCAGGCCGACGAAGCCGATGGTGCCGACGAACGACACCGCCAGCGCCGCCAGCGCGCTGACCCGCAGCAGGCTCACCAGGCGCAGGCGCTTGACGTCGATGCCGAAGCTGGCGGCGCGTTCCTCGCCCAGGCGCACGGCGGTGAGTTTCCAGGCGTCGCGCAGCGAGAACGGCAGCGCCAGCGCCAGCGCGGCCGCCATCACGCCCACGGTGGTCCAGGTGGCGCGCGCCAGGCTGCCCATGGTCCAGAACACGATGCCTTGCAGCGCTTCCTCGCTGGCGATGAACTGCAGCAGCATGACCAGCGCCTGGAACGAATACACCAGCGCGATGCCGAACAGCACCACGCCCAGCGTCGAACCGCCGCGCCAGCGCGCCACGCGCTCCAGGATCAGCACCGACACCAGGGTGCTGGCGAAGGCCGACAGCGACACCACCATGCCGGGCGGCAGCGCCGGCACGTGCCAGTCCAGGGTGATGGCCAGCGAGGCGCCGAACGCGGCCGCGGCCGACACACCCAGCGTATAGGGGCTGGCCAGCGGGTTGTCCAGCATGGTCTGCATCTCGGCGCCGCCCAGGCCCAGGGCCAGGCCCACCAGCAGCGCCATCAGGGCGTAGGGCAGGCGGAACTGCCAGACGATGACGCGTGTGCCGGCGTCGGCGGCGTCGGGGTGCAGCAGGGTGCGCAGCAGGTCGAGCGGCGCCAGGCCGGCCGGGCCGGTGGCGACGTCGGCCAGCAGGCTGATGGCGATGGCCACGGCCAGCGCCAGGGCCAGCGCCAGCCGCCGCCGGCGGGTGCGATGGTAGCGGGCGACGGGATCGTCCAGGACGCCGTCGGCGGCGAGGACGGTAGCGGAAGTCTGCATGGTGGCGTGCCTGCCTGCCGTCAACGGGCGACGGGTGCGGTCCAGTAGGTGCCGGCGCCGTCCACGTCGAGGAAGTCGCGGTACAGCGTGGCCAGCGTGGCGTCCGGGTCCAGCGCGGCGGCGCGTTCGGGGTACAGCCACTTGGCCATCGCTTCGATTGCCGCGATGTTGTAGGGCGAGTTGTAGAACGCGTGCCAGATGCCGAAGGCGCGGCCGCGCTTGACCGCGTCCAGGTCGCGGATGCCGTCGCGTCGCAGCAGGATGGACAGGCTGGCGGCGGAGACATCGGCCGCGGCGCCGGGACCGACCAGCAGGCCGGGACGGCCGGGGTCGGAGCGGCTGCCGGTGGCAATGTAGACCTGCGGCTGGGCCTTCAGCAGGAATTCCATGCTGACGTCGCCGATCGCGCCCGGCAGCACCGGGGCGGCGACGTTGACGCCGCCGGCGGCTTCCAGCAGGTCGCCGAAACTGCCATTGCCGGTGGTGTGGCAGCAGGCGGGCCAGACGCCGGCCAGCATCTCGACGAATGCGCGCGGACGCTCGGCCTGCGGCACCGGCTGCACCAGTGCGCGGACCTTGGCCAGGTGCGATTCATAGAAGGCGATGTAGCGCTCGGCCTGTTCCCGGCGGTCGAGCGCCTGGCCCAGGATACGCAGGCTGGGCACGGTGTTCTTGACCGGATGCTGGCGGAAGTCGATGAACACGACCGGGATGCCGGCCTCTTGCAGCGACGCGATCATCGGGTTGTTGCGGCCCGGGCCGTGGCCGCTCAGGCTGAAGATGGCCACGTCCGGCTTGAGCGAGACGATCTTCTCCGGGCTGACGCTGGCTTCCGAGGTGGTGCCGATCAGCGGCACCTCGGCCGCCTTGGGGAACCGCTTGATCAGCTGCAGCCAGGAATAGGGATCCTGCTGCTTGAGTTCGCCCTGCCAGCCGACCACGCGCGCCACCGGGTCGGCGCGGTCCAGCAGCGCCATGGCGAAGACGAAGCGGCCTTCGCCCAGCAGCACCCGCCGCGGATGATCGGGCACGGTGACGACGCGGCCGGCCAGGTCGGTCACCTGGCGCGCCTGGACGCCGGGCAGGGCGCAGAGCAGGGCGGCGGCGGCCAGCGCCGCGCGGAACATGATTTTCAAACGCATGGGAGATCCCGATCCAGTGGCCACGACACGCCCCGCGGGCTTGCGGGTAACGCGAACCATTCCTATCGGCAGGCAGTCTCCGCCATCGGGGTTCAAGAATTCGTTAAGACGCGCGCCGGGTTGTTGCGGCCCCGCCGCGAAACGGCTGGCGTCGGTGGCCGGATCGCGGCCGCGCTTACAATCTGAGATTGATTTCCATTCCCCGCTCCGCCCCATGCGCGTTCTTGTCATCGAAGACGACCCCGATATCCTGGCGAACATCACGCACCACCTGACGCGCCGCGGCTACATCGTCGACTGCGCCGAGGACGGGCTGCGCGGCTACGCCATGGCGGCCGAGGGCGGTTTCGACCTGATCGTGCTCGACCTGATGCTGCCGCGGCTGGACGGCTATGACCTGTGCCGGCGGCTGCGCACCGAGGCCGGCTGCGATACGCCGGTGATCATGGTGACCGCGCGCGATACCCTGGACAACCGGTTGACGGGGTTCGACGCCGGCGCCGACGACTACCTGGTCAAGCCGTTCGCCCTGGCTGAACTGGCCGCGCGCGCCAAGGCGCTGCTGCACCGCGCCAGCGGCGCCGGCGCGGCGCGGGTGCTGCGGGTCGGCGACCTGACGCTGGATACCGGCACGCTGGCGCTGGCGCGCGGCGGGCAGGCGCTGCGGCTGCCGCCGTCGCCGCTGCAACTGCTGATGCTGCTGATGCGCGCCAGTCCGGCGGTGGTGCACCGCGGCCGGCTCGAAGAGGCGCTGTGGCGCGATTCGCCGCCGGACAGCGACAGCCTGCGCACCCATATCCACCAGATCCGCCAGGTGGTGGACAAGCCGTTCGCCACGCCGCTGCTGCACACCGTGCACGGCATCGGCTACCAAATGCGGGCCGGCGACGATGCGTAGCGCGCGGCGCGGGCTGGCGCGCTACCTGGTGCGCACCTACCTGCTGCTGGCGCTGCTGGTCGGCGGCGCGCTGACCTGGGTCTCGATCTGGAGCGTGAACACACTTGAAGTCCACCTGCAGCGCATCGACATGGGCATGGCGGTCGAGCGGGTCCGCGGCGACTTCCTGGCCGGCATCGACCCGGGCCGGCCGCACCGGTTCTTCCACGGCGAACCGGGCGGCGCGGCGTTTCCGCAATGGCTGCGCGGCCTGGCGCCGGGCTTTCACAAGATCGAGCGCGACGGCCGCGTCTGGCACGTCATGGTGGACGACAAGGACGGCCAGCGCTACATGCTGCTGCGCGACTACACCGAGTACGAACGCAACCAGTCCGCTTCGCACTGGACCGTGGTCAGCGGCCTGGCCGGCGGCCTGGTGCTGGCGTTCGTGCTGGGCACGCTGGCGACGCGGCGCATGTTGCGGCCGCTGGCGCGGCTGTCGGCGCAGGTCACGGCGCGCGGCGCGCAGCCGCCCCAGACCCGCCTGGCGGCGGACTATCCGCCGGACGAGATCGGCCGGCTGGCGGACGCCTTCGACGCCACCTACAACCAGCTCGAACAGGCGCTGCGGCGCGAACAGTTGTTCACGGCGGACGTCGGCCATGAATTGCGCACGCCGCTGATGGTGATTTCCAGCTCCTGCGAGCTGCTGCTGGACGAGCCTGGGCTGGACGCCGCCGGCAGCGCTCGCGTGCGGCGCATCGCCGCGGCCGCGGCCGACATGGGGGAACGGCTGGACACGTATCTGATGCTGGCGCGCGGCCGCGAGGCCGGCGACCGGTTCCCGCGCGAAAGCGCCAGCAGCGCGGCGCGTGAGCAACTGGCGGCCTGGAGCGCGATGGCGCAGCGGCGCGGCATGTCGCTGGTGCTGGAAACGCCGGCGCTGCCGGAACGGAACGCCGCGCCGACTGGCCCGGCCGACGCCGACGCGCCGCGTTATCCCGCGCCCTTGCTGCGCGCGCTGCTGTCCAACCTGATCCGCAACTCGCTGCAATACGCCGGGCCGGGCGCTCGGGTCACGATCAGCGCCGGCCCTGACTACCTGCAGGTGGCCGACGACGGCCCGGGCATCCCGCTGGAACGGCAGGAAGCCGTCTTCAGCCCATTCGTGCGCGGCGCGCAGCCCGATGCCGGCAACCTGGGGCTGGGCCTGTCCCTGGTGCGGCGCATCTGCGAGCACCAGGGCTGGCGCGTCGCGCTGCGGTCAGCGCCAGGGCAGGGCAGCGTGTTCCGGGTGGACCTCAGAACGACAGGTCGGCCGTGAAGGTCACGGTGCGGCCCGCGCCCGGCACGCCATAGAGCTGGAAGCCGTCGAGCGAGGCGCCGACGCGGCTGTAGTAGAACTTGTTGAACAGGTTCTCCACGTTCACGCCCAGGGTCAGCGACTTGTCGACGCGATAGCGCGCGGCGACCGAGTGCAGCCAGTAGGACGGTGCCTTCTCGTCGTCGCGCACCCAGATGGGATGGGTGCCGGACGGGCCCGACACGGTGGAACTGTTGTTGTTCTTGCCGCCCACGTACTTGTTATCGGTGTAGCGCCGCTTGCCCACGTATTGCGCGCCGTAGCTCAGCGACAGCTTGTCGGTGGCGGCATAGGTGGTCCACAGGTTGAACGTCAGGTCGGGCACGTTCTTGGCTTCCTCGCCGCTGTTGGCGCCCTTGGTGATGCGGCTCTTCATGGCGCTGACGCCGGCGAAGGCCGACCAGCGCGGGGTGATGTTGCCCGCCAGCCCCAGTTCGATGCCGTCGACCCGCTTGGCGGGCAGCGCGCGCACCACGTCGGTGGCGTCGTCGCCATACTCCCAGGAGTCGGACAGCTCGGTGCGGAACACCGCGCCGGTCAGCGACAGGTCGCCCTGGGCCAGGTCCCACTTGCCGCCCAGCTCGTAGGTCTTGGACACCGCCGGCTTGTAGCTGTCGCCGCCGGTGGCGCCGTAGATGTTGTTGTTGGTCGAGGCGCCCAGCGCGGACGGCTGCGCGGCCTGGCTGTAGGCGGCGTAGAGGCTGGCTTCGGGCGCCGGCTTGTAGGTCACGCCCAGGCGGCCGCTCCAGGCGCCGTCCTCGACCCGGTTGGTGCCGTGCTTGCCGGCGGAGCCGGTGACCTGCGTGACGCGGAACCGGTCATAGCGCAGCGCGCCCTGCAGCAGCCATTGCGGCGTCAGCGTCAGCGTGTCGCCCACGTACAGGCCGGTGTTGAAGACCTCGGCGCGGTTGCCGTCGGCGCCCTTGACCTTATCGACGCCGCCCATGTCGAGGCCGCCGTTGTTGCGCAGGTCGAAGGTCGGGTTGGTCGACGGCGCCTTGATGGTGCGTTCGTGGTCGCCGTAGGTTTCCTTGTAGAACTCCACGCCGGTCACCAGCTGGTGCTTGATGGCGCCGGTCTGGAAATCCAGGCTCAGGTTGGTCTGGTTGGCCAGGATGGTGTAGCGCTTGGAGGTGCCGAAGTCGTTGCCGCGCAGTTGGCCATAGGGGCTGGGGTTGTCCAGCGCCACATAGCCGCTGTACGACGGGATGCCGTCGGCGCTGTTGACCAGCGGCCCGGCGCCGGCGTAGCCGTAGGAGGTGCGCGAGGCGCTGTTCAGGCGCGCCGGCGACAGCACGCCGATGCGGTCGGTCTGCTCCCAGCGGCTGACGTTGGACAGGCGCACGCGGTCGTTGAAATCGTGTTCCGCCTTCAGGGTGGCCTGGTCGGTGCGGGTCTGTTCGGTGTACAGCGACGGATCACCGTACCAGGCGTTGCGCGACACGTTCGGCATGCGCTGGCCGCCGGTGCCGCGCTGGATCGGCACGCCGCCGTCGGGAATGTTGTTGTCTTCCTGGTGCAGGTAGTTCAGGGTGACGCGGGTGGGCGTGCCCAGCCCCATCGCCAGCGAGGCCGCCATGCCGGAGCGGTCGAACTCGGTCACGTCGCGCTCGGCCACGCCGTTGTGGTGGCGCATCAGATTGATGCGCAGCGCCGAGCTGTCGGTCAGTTCCTGGTTCAGATCGGCCGTGATGCGGCGGTAGTGGTCGGTGCCCAGGCCGCCGGACGCCTTGTAGAACGAGCCTAGCCGGGCTTCCTTGCTGACCAGGTTGACGCTGCCGCCGACCGCCGAGACGCCGGATTCGATCGAGCCGGTGCCCTTGAACACTTCGGCCCGCTCCAGGTTGAAGATGTCGGTGCGGCTGGACATGCCGGCGTCGCGGATGCCGTCGATGGTGATGCTCTGTTCAGCCGAGAAGCCGCGGATGGTGAACATGTCGCCCCAGCCCAGGTTGCCCTCGCCGGAGCTGAAGGTGATGCCGGGAACGTTGCGCAGCACGTCCTGCAGGCCCTGGGCCTGTTGCTCCTCCAGCACCTCGCGGGGCACCACGGTGATGCTCTGCGGCGTGTTCAGGAGCGGTTCGGTGAACTTGCCGGATTGCACCCGGTCGGCCTTGTAGGGCGCGGGGCTGTCGGCCTGCACCGTCACCGGCGCCAGCACCGTGGCGTTGTCGCTGGCCGGCTGCGCCTGCGCGCTGGCGGCGGCGCCAAGCGCCACGCCCAGGGTCTTGAGCGCCATCGCGCCGGGATGAGAGGGTTTGTACTGCGCCATCGTCGGGTTCCAGGAAAGTGCCAATGAGAATCGTTAGCGATTCTAGGAAGGCCCATCTCAAGATCTCGTTAAGGCGTGCGGCGCCATCGTCATGACGACGGCGGTTCCGCTCGCGGCGATGGGGGCTGACGGCGGGGCGGCCATTCCTGCGGTCCGAAAAAACGCCTTCCGGGGAAGGCGTTTTCACGGTGGGCGCAGTAGCGGGCCAGGGCCCGCCCGGCCTCAATGCAGGATCTGGCTCAGGAACAGCTTGGTGCGCTCGTTCTGCGGGTTGTCGAAGAACTCGTCCGGGCTGTTCTGCTCGATGATCTCGCCGCGGTCCATGAAGATGACGCGGTTGGCGACCTTGCGCGCGAAGCCCATTTCGTGGGTCACGCACAGCATCGTCATACCGCTTTCCTGGGCCAGGTTGACCATCACGTCCAGCACTTCCTTGACCATTTCCGGATCCAGCGCCGAGGTCGGCTCATCGAACAGCATGATCTTGGGGCTCATGCACAGCGAACGGGCGATGGCCACGCGCTGCTGCTGGCCGCCCGAGAGCTGGCCGGGGAATTTCTTGGCCTGGTCCGGGATGCGCACGCGCTCCAGGTATTTCATGGCCGTGGCCTCGGCTTCGGCGCGCGGCTTCTTCAAGACCCACATCGGGCCCAGCGTCAGGTTCTCCAGCACCGTCAGGTGCGGGAACAGGTTGAAGTGCTGGAACACCATGCCGACGTCCTTGCGGATGGTCTCGATGTGCTTGAGGTCATTGGTGAGCTCAGTACCGTCCACGATGATGTGGCCTTTCTGGTGCTCCTCGAGCCGGTTGATGCAGCGGATCATGGTGGACTTGCCCGAGCCGGACGGCCCGCACACCACGATGCGCTCGCCCGGCGCCACGTCCAGGTTGATGTTGCGCAGCACGTGGAACTGGCCGTACCACTTGTTCACGTCCTGCAGTCGAATGATGGCATCAGACATGCCTGTACTCCCGTAAATATCGCGTTGCGGGCCCGCCCGTGGCGGGCCCGCGGCAAGGTTCTATCGTGCGTGACCGGTGGCCAGGCGTTTTTCCAGCGCCTGGCTGTATTTGGACATGGAGAAGCAGAAGACGAAGTAGATCAGCGAGATGAACAGATACGCCTCCACCCCGAATCCGCGCCATGCCGCGTCGGACAGGGCCGCCTTGGCCGCCAGCGTCAGGTCGAAGATGCCGATGATCACCACCAGCGACGTGTCCTTGAACAGCGCGATGAAAATGCTGACCAGCGGCGGGATCACGATCTTGAGCGCCTGCGGCAGGATGATCTTGCGCATCTGCTGCCAGTAGTTCAGGCCGAGCGAATCGGCGCCCTCGTACTGGCCCTTGGGGATCGCCTGCAGGCCGCCGCGCACCGTTTCGGCGATGTACGCGGCCGCGAACATGATGATCGCGATCTGCGCGCGCAGCAGCTTGTCGATGGAGAAGCCTTCGGGCAGGAACAGCGGCAGCATCACCGACGACATGAACAGCAGGCTGATCAGCGGCACGCCGCGGATCAGCTCGATGTACACGACGCACAGCGCCTTGATGGCCGGCATCTTCGAGCGCCGGCCCAGGGCCAGCAGCACGCCGATCGGGAAGGCGAAGGCGATGCCGAACGTCGACAGGATCAGCGTCAGCGGCAGGCCGCCCCAGCGCGCGTTCTCGACGTAGGTCAGGCCCAGCACGCCGCCCCACATCAGGATCGCCACGGCGGTCAGGCCGACGGTCCAGATGATGGCGAGCTTCCAGTTCCAGAAACGACGGATGCCGCTGCACACGATCACCGCGACCAGGATGATGGTCGCGATCAGCGGCCGCCATTGCTCGTCGTACGGATAGGTGCCGAACAGGATCAGCCGGTGCTTCTCGATGATGAAGGCCCAGCAGGCCCCGCCCACCGAGGCGCGGCATTCCTGCGCATTGGCGGCGGTAAAGTTGGCGCGGATAACCGCCCACTCGACCAGCGCCGGCACCGACATCAACAGGAACCACGCCAGCAGCACCGTGATCAGGATGTTCAGCGGCGAGGAAAACAGGCGCGAGCGCAGCCACGCCCACGCGCCGACATGGGTCTTGGGCGGCGGCAGCCCTTCACTGGGGATATGCGTAGTGCTGCTCATATCAACGCTCCACCAGCGCGATGCGCTTGTTGTACCAGTTCATGAAGATCGAGATCGACAGGCTGACCGTGAGGTACGCGCCCATGATGATGAGAATGCCCTCGATGGCCTGCCCGGTCTGGTTCAGCGTGGTGTTGACCACCGACACGATGTCCGGATAGCCGATCGCCACGGCCAGCGAGCTGTTTTTCAACAGATTGAGATACTGGCTGGTCATGGGCGGAATGATGACCCGCAAGGCTTGCGGCAGCACCACCAGGCGCAGCGCCAGCGGCCGCCGCAATCCGAGGGCGCCGGCCGCTTCCCACTGGCCGTTGCCGACCGCCTGGATGCCCGAACGCACCACCTCGGCGATGAACGCCGCGGTGTAGATCACCAGGCCCAGCAGCAGCGCCGCGAACTCCGGCGTCAGCGTCAGGCCGCCCGTGAAGTTGAAGCCCTTCAGTTCCGGCATGTCCAGCGTCAGCGAAGCGCCGCTGACCAGCCAGCCGATCACCGGCAGGCCGATCAACAGGCCGATGGCGGCGCGGCCCAGTGGGAACACGTGGCCGGTGGCTTCCTGGCGCTTCTTGCCCCAGTGGCCCAGGAACAGGATGGCCACGACCGCCAGGCCCAGCCCGGCCAGCACCCAGTCGAGCGAGGCGCCTTCCAGCCCGGGCACCTTGAGGCCGCGGTTGGAGATGAAGACGCCCGGCAGCGGGTTGTGCGCCTGGCGCGGACCCGGCATGTTCTCGGTGATGAGCGCATACCAGAAGAACAGCTGCAGCAGCAGCGGCACGTTGCGCATGACCTCGACGTAGATCGAGGCCAGCCGCGCGACCAGCCAGTTCCTGGACAGCCGGCCCACGCCGATCAGCACGCCCAGCACGGTGGCGGCCACCAGCGCCAGCAGGCCGACCCGCAGCGTGTTCAGGATGCCCACGACGATGGCGCGGCCGTAGGTGTCGGCCGGCCCGTAGGCGATGGGCGATTCGCCAATGGCGAAACCGGCTTCGCGCGTGAGAAAGCCGAAGCCGGTGGCGATGTTGCGCAGCGCCAGGTTCTGCAGGGTGTTGTGGACCAGGAACCAGATCGCCGATCCCGCCAGCGCCAGCGCCAGGGCCTGGTAGGCCAGGGCGCGGGTGGCCGGATCGTTCCAGGACCAGCGGCGCGGCGCTCGCCGCGCGTTGGCATTGTTCTGCTTGCCCACGGTTCAACCCGCCATCAGCGCGTCGACCGCGGCGGCCAGCCGGTCCATGCCCTGTTCGATCACTTCGGTGGCGGTGGCGAAGGAGAACCGCACATACGGCGACAGACCGTACGAACCGCCGTCGATCACCGCCACGCCGGCCTGGCGCAGGAAGAACAGGCTGACGTCCAGGTCGGTCTTGAGTTCGCCGTCCGGCCCCTTGCGGCCGATCAGGCCGGCGACGTTGGCATAGACGTAGAAGGCGCCGTCGGGCGTGGCGCAGGAAATGCCGGGAATCGCATTCAGGCGCCGCACGATCAGGTCGCGGCGCGCCTTGAAGACGGCGACCATCTCGGTCACGCTGGACTGGTCGCCCTCGAGCGCGGCCTGGGCCGCGGCCTGCGAGATGGCGCTGGGGCAGCTGGTGCTTTGCGACATGACCGTGCTCATGGCCTTGATGAGGTCGGCCGGCCCGGCGCCGTAGCCGATGCGCCAGCCGGTCATGGCGTAGGCCTTGGACATGCCGTTGACGATCAGCGTGCGCTCGGCCAGGCGCGGCTCGACCTGCACCGGCGAGACGTGCGCTTCGGCGCCGTAGCAGAACGGCGCGTAGATTTCGTCGCTCAGGATCCAAACGCGCGGATGGCGCACCAGCACTTCGGTCAGGGCGCGCATCTCGGCGCGGCTGTAGACCGCGCCGCTGGGGTTGCTGGGCGAATTCAGGATCAGCCAGCGGGTGCGCGGGGTGATGGCCGCCTCCAGGCTGGCGGCGTCGAGCTTGAAGCCCTGCGATTCGGGTCCGGTCACGACCACCGGCTTGCCCTCGTTGAGCAGGACCATGTCGGGATACGACACCCAGTACGGCGCGCACACGATCACTTCGTCGCCCGGTTCCAGGCTGGCGGTCAGGGCCGCGCCGATGATCTGCTTGGCGCCGGCGCCCACGGTGATCTGGTCCAGGCCGTACTTGGCGCCCAGGGTCTGCTCCAGGCTGCCGGCGATGGCGCGGCGCAGGCCCGGCGTGCCGTTGGGGCTGGTGTAGCGGATGTCGCCGCCGGCGATGGCGTCCTGGCCGGCGCGCGCGATGTGGGCGGGCGTGGCCATGTCGGGCTCGCCCAGGGTGAAGTCGGCGATCTCGCGCCCGGCGCGGCGCAATTCGTCGACCACGATCTTGGCGGCCATGCTGGGGGAGGGTTTGATCTGCTTGAGGCGGGCGTTGACGATGCTGTTCATGGTGACTGCTTCAAAGAATGCGGAGGCCGGCGCGAGGCGGCCGGTCCGCGGAAATCGGGAAAACGCGGCGCGGCCCGGCGCCATCGCCGGGCCGCGCGAGAGGCGCTCAGCGCACGGGCCAGCCGTACATCAGGCCGCCCTGGGTCCACAGCTTGTTCAGGCCGCGGTCCAGCTTCAGGGGGCTGTCCTTGCCCATGGCGCGGTCATAGCTTTCGCCGTAGTTGCCGACCTGCTTGATGATGTTGTAGGCCCACTTGTCGTCCAGGCCCAGGTTCTTGCCCATGCCGGGCGTCACGCCCAGGATGCGCTGCACGTTGGGGTTGGTGCTCTTGAGCATCTCGTCGACGTTCTTGGATGTGATGCCGTATTCCTCGGCTTCGAGCATGGCGTTGAGCGACCAGCGCACCACGTTGAACCACTGTTCGTCGCCCTGGCGCACCATGGGGCCGAGCGGTTCCTTGGACAGGTTCTCCGGCAGGATCTCCCAGTCGTCCGGCTTGGCCAGGCGGGTGCGCATGTTGGCGGCGGTGTTGGACTTGTCGTTGGTGTAGGCGTCGCAGCGGCCCGACTCCAGCAGGCGGAAGTTCTCGTCGTAGTTCTCGACCAGCACCGGCTTGAAGGTGATGCCGCGGGCGCGGAAGTAGTCGGCCAGGTTCAGTTCGGTGGTGGTGCCGGGCTGCACGCAGACCGTGGCGCCGTCCAGTTCCTTGACCGTCTTGACGTTCATCGACTTCTTCACGATCAGGCCCTGGGCGTCGTAGAAGTTCACGCCCACGCCGATCAGGCCCAGGGTGGTGTCGCGCGTCAGGGTCTGGGTGGTGTTGCGCGACAGCATGTCGATCTCGCCCGATTGCAGGGCCGTGAACTTGGCCTGCGCGGTCAGCACGTTGCCCTTGACCTTCGAGGCGTCGCCGAACATCGCGGCGGCCACCGCGCGGCACATGTCCACGTCCAGGCCGGTCCATTCGCCCTTGCTGTCGAGCACCGAGAAACCGGGAATGCCGGCAAAGCCGCATTGCAGGAAGCCTTTTTTCTTGACGGCTTCGAAGGTGACGCCGGCCTGGGCGCCGGAGGCAACGCACAACAGGGTCGCCGCGATGGCGGTGGTCAGGAACTTGCGCATGAGAGTGTTCTCCAGGGGTACGGAAAAGGGCAGGGAATGGCTAGGAAACAGACCGGCGGCGCACCGTCGCGTCCCCCGGGCGGGCGGGGATGGGACAGGCGCTTGGGACGGGGAGGGGAAAGGCGGGGCGTCGGCGACGATGGCCTTCCGGGCGGGCCTTACCGGTGGAGGCGGGCGGCGTAGCGTTGGAAGGTCGGGCGGGGGACAGGCAACAGGCTCATCGGCGGCACTTGGACGGCAGATCTTGCGTAACTGATGAGACGTATGATGGCAGCCATCATACAAGTGAGCAAGTCAGGGGATTCCCGTAATTTGCAATGTCGGCGGCGGTTATATGGCGCGCGGACGGGCGCCATGAGGGCGCGGCGCGCGGCAGGCGACGGACCTGGGCGGGGCGGTGCGCGGCCGCCCGGGAGGATTCCGCGGCGCCGGTCGCGCCGGGAATGCGAGCGGGGCCGGTCAGGCCGGCGGGTTGGACAGCAGCTTGCGGTAGCGGGCGATGCTGTCGCCCAGGTGGCGGGCCATGGCGGCGCGCGCGGCGCCGGGATCGCGGCGCATGATGGCGGTCAGGATGGCTTCGTGCTCCTGCACGTTGCGGGTCTCGTAGACCTCGAGCTCCTCGGGGGTCTTGCCGCCGTGCTTGATGTTCAGGTCCAGCATCACGTCGCGCACCGCCGCCTGCAGCAGGGCCGGGAAGTGCGGGTTGTTGGACGCGCGCGCGATCGACAGGTGGAACTCGTAGTCGGCCTTGACGGCGGCTTCCATGTCGCGGGTGGCGCGGTTAAAGGCGTCGAAGGCCTCGACGATGCCGCTCAGGTCGGCGGCGCTGCGGCGCTCGGCCGCCAGGCCACAGGCCTCGACCTCGAGGCCGGCGCGCAGTTCCATGATGTGCAGCGCCCAGCGCGGATCGGCCGCCGGGGCGACGACGAAATCGATGGGCTTTTCGCGGTCTTCGGTGACGAACACGCCGATGCCGGCCTTGCTGACCAGCCGGCCGCTCAGGCGCATCGAGGCCACGGCCTCGCGGATCACGGTGCGGCTGACGTCGAATTCGGCGCACAGCGCATGCTCGGACGGCAGCTTGTCGCCGGGGCGGTACTGGCGGGCGTCCAGCCGCTTGGTCAGTTCGTCGATCACGACGTCGGTCAGGCGCGAGCGCGGGCGGGGCCGGGGAGTTTCCATTGTCTCTCTTGTAGGGTTGCGGCGCCGGGAGGGCCGTAATCCCTATGATAAACGCCCGATGCCGTATGACAGCATACAGGAGCGTTATCGGGCCATGGCTGGGGCGGGCTCCCGGCGCCGTGGCCGTGGCGCCCAAAGCAGGACGCCCTCCGGTGGGCGGAGGGCGTCCTGGCTGCGCGGAACCGCAAGAGGCAGTGGTCGGCGCGTGGCCGCCCGCCGCGGGCCGGCGTTTACTGCGGGCCGAGCTTGCGGATCAAGGCGTCGAGCATCTCCAGTTCCTCGGGACGCAGGTCGGTCAGCGGGGCGCGCACGGGGCCGGCGTCGTGGCCGACCAGTTTGGCCCCAGCCTTGACGATGCTGACGGCGTAGCCGGCGCAGCGGTTGCGGATCTCGAGGTAGGGAAGGAAGAACTCGTCGAGCAGGCGGTTGGTGGTGTCGTGGTCATTGGCGGCGATGGCGCGGTAGAACTGCATCGCGGTCTTGGGCACGAAGTTGAAGACGGCCGACGAGTAGACCGGCACGCCGAGCGCGCGGTAGGCGGCGGCATAGACCTCGGCGGTGGGCAGGCCGCCCAGGTAGGAGAAGCGGTCGCCCAGCTTGCGGCGGATGCGGACCATGGCTTCGATGTCGCCGACGCCGTCCTTGAAGCCGATCAGGTTGGGGCAGCGCTCGGCCAGGCGGGCCAGGTGGTCGGCCGACAGGCGCGACTGGGCGCGGTTGTAGACGATGACGCCGATCTTGACGGACTTGCAGACCTGTTCGACATGGTCGGCGATGCCTTGCTGGGAGGCCTCGGTCAGGTAGTGCGGCAGCAGCAGCACGCCCTTGGCGCCCAGGCGCTCGGCTTCCTGGGCGTAGGCGATGGCCAGGCGGGTGGGGCCGCCGGCGCCGGCCAGGATCGGCACCTTGCCGGCGCAAGTGGTGACGGCGGTGCGGATGACATCCGAATACTCGTCGGGGGCCAGCGAGAAGAACTCGCCGGTGCCGCCGGCGGCGAACAGGGCGGTGGCGCCGTAGGGGGCCAGCCATTCCAGGCGCTGGGCATAGGTCTTGGCGTTGAAGTTGCCTTGCGCGTCGAAATCGGTCACGGGGAAGGAGAGCAATCCTTCCGAGACGATGGCCTTGAGTTCCTGGGGTGTGGTCATGCCTGGGTCCATTGAAGCGAAGTGAAGGCCGCCGTGGCGTCATGCCCGCGACCGGGGATTGGGTAACTGATGATGTATGTCATCGTACAACATACAAGTTGAATCGACAATGCCTGC
Source organism: Achromobacter ruhlandii (assembly GCF_002082135.1). Lineage (NCBI taxonomy): Bacteria > Pseudomonadati > Pseudomonadota > Betaproteobacteria > Burkholderiales > Alcaligenaceae > Achromobacter > Achromobacter ruhlandii. The sequence goes on along the minus strand of NZ_CP017433.1, from coordinate 3,308,666 downwards.
GCGCCCATCGAAAAGAAAACGGGCGGCCCATGGCCGCCCGTTCATGGCTTCGCTGGGAGCGGATCAGGCCGACAGCACGCCGTCGGTCATGCGCGGCAGGCCGAGCGGATTGGCGCGCTTGAGGCCGTCGGGCAGCAGCGCGTCGGGCAGGTCCTGGTAGCAGACCGGGCGCAGGAAACGGCGGATGGCGGTGGCGCCGACCGAGGTCGAGGCGGGGTTGGAGGTGGCCGGGAACGGGCCGCCGTGCACCATCGCATGGCTGACTTCGACGCCGGTGGGATAGCTGTTGGCCAGGATCCGGCCGGCCTTGCGTTCGAGCACCGGCAGCAGGCCGCGCGCCATGTCGGCGTCGGCGTCGTCCACGAACAGGGTCGCGGTCAGTTGGCCTTCCAGGTGCTCGGCCACCGCGCGCATCTGCGCGGCGTCGCGGCATGCCACCACCAGCGAGGCGGGGCCGAACACTTCGGCCTCCAGCTCGGGCGAGGCCAGGAAGCGGGTGGCGTCGGTGCCGAAGACGGCGGGGCCGGCGGCGTTGGCGGCGGGCCGCGAGGCTTCGCCGCGTCCCAGCGTGGCGACGCTGGCGTGGCCGGCCAGGGCCTGTTCGCCCTGTGTGTAGGCGGTGAAGATGCCGGGGGTCAGCATGGTGGCGGCGCCCTTGGCCTGCACCGCCTGCCCGGCGGCCTGGCGGAAGCGCTCCAGCGCCGGGCCTTCGATGCCGATCACCAGGCCGGGGTTGGTGCAGAACTGGCCCACGCCCATCACCAGCGATTCGACGAAGCCCTTGGCGATGGTTTCGGCGCGCGCTTCCAGGGCGGCGGGCAGCAGGAAGACGGGGTTGATGCTGGACATCTCGGCATACACCGGGATCGGCACCGGGCGCGCGTTGGCGGCCGCCACCAGGGCCAGGCCGCCGCGGCGCGAGCCGGTGAAGCCGACCGCGGCGATGGCCGGGTGCGTCGCCAGCGCGGTGCCGATCTCGTTGCCGGCGCCGAACAGCAGCGAAAACACGCCTTCGGGCAGGCCGTGCTTGGCCACCGCTTGCTGGATCACGCGCCCCACCATTTCGGAGGTGCCGGGATGGGCGTTGTGCGCCTTGACGATCACCGGGCAGCCGGCGGCCAGCGCCGACGCGGTGTCGCCGCCCGCCACCGAGAACGCCAGCGGGAAGTTGCTGGCGCCGAATACGGCCACCGGGCCCAGCGGCACGTTGGCCAGGCGCAGGTCGGCGCGCGGCAGCGGCTGGCGGTCGGGTTGGGCGGGGTCGACGGTGGCGTCCAGGAAGTAGCCGTCGCGCACCACGCGCGCGAACAGGCGCAGCTGGCCGACCGTGCGGCCGCGCTCGCCCTGCAGGCGGGCCAGCGGCAGGCCGGTTTCCAGGTGAGTGCGCTCGATCAGCGCATCGCCCAGCGCCAGGATGCCTTCGGCGATGCTTTCGAGGAATTGCGCGCGGGTCTCGAGCGGCGCGGCGCGGTAGGGGTCGAACGCGGCGGCGGCCAGTTCCGCGGCGCGCGCCACGTCCTCGGCGGTGCCGGCGCAGAAACCGGGTTGCAGCGGTTCGCCGCGGGCCGGGTCGATGGCGTGCAGCGGGGCGCCGGCACCCTTTACGGACTGGGCGCCGATCAACATATTGCCGGTCAAGGTCATGAATCTCTCCGAATGAAAACGCCCCCGGAACGGGGGCGAACAGGTGTGGCGCGTCGCGGGCCTATTGCGGGCCCAGCTTGCGGATCAGGGCGTGGAGCATTTCCAGTTCCTCGGGGTGCAGGTCGGTCAGCGGCGCGCGCACGGGGCCGGCATCGTGGCCGACCAGTTTGGCGCCAGCCTTGACGATGCTGACGGCGTAGCCGGCGCAGCGGTTGCGGATCTCCAGGTAGGGCAGGAAGAACTCGTCGAGCAGGCGGTTGGTGGTGTCGTGGTCGTTGGCGGCGATGGCGCGGTAGAACTGCATCGCGGTCTTGGGCACGAAGTTGAAGACGGCCGATGAATACACCGGCACGCCGAGCGCGCGGTAGGCGGCGGCATAGACCTCGGCGGTGGGCAGGCCGCCCAGGTAGGAGAAGCGGTCGCCCAGCTTGCGGCGGATGCGGACCATGGCTTCGATGTCGCCGACGCCGTCCTTGAAGCCGATCAGGTTGGGGCAGCGCTCGGCCAGGCGGGCCAGGTGGTCGGCCGACAGGCGGGACTGGGCGCGGTTGTAGACGATGACGCCGATCTTGACGGACTTGCAGACCTGTTCGACGTGGTCGGCGATGCCTTGCTGGGAGGCTTCGGTCAGGTAGTGCGGCAGCAGCAGCACGCCCTTGGCGCCCAGGCGCTCGGCTTCCTGGGCGTAGGCGATGGCCAGGCGGGTGGGGCCGCCGGCGCCGGCCAGGATCGGCACCTTGCCGGCGCAGGTGGTGACGGCGGTGCGGATGACATCCGAATACTCGTCGGGGGCGAGCGAGAAGAACTCGCCGGTGCCGCCGGCGGCGAACAGGGCGGTGGCGCCGTAGGGGGCCAGCCATTCCAGGCGCTGGGCGTAGGTCTTGGCGTTGAAGTTGCCTTGCGCGTCGAAATCGGTCACGGGGAAGGAGAGCAGTCCTTCCGAGACGATGGCCTTGAGCTCCTGCGGCGTGGTCATGGGCGTTTCCGTAAGTGGCGGGTGACCGCAAGCAGGCGAGCCTGTCGCGCGGATCGGTTAAATAGGTACGTCATCGTACAACATGATTTTGGCCGGTTCAACCCGTTACCGAGAGGCCTATCGGGAGGAATTGGGGAAATCCGCAATGCGGGCCAAGCCCGTCCAACGCATAATGATCTAAGTTGTACGATAACGTATCGCGCGCCGCCTACCGCGACGCCCCCTTCTCAAAGGACTCCCCCATGCTGCCCGCGGCTGGCCCAGCGCCCGTGCTGATCAAGATTCATCCCGAGGACAACGTCGCCATCGTGGCCAATGACGGCGGCCTGGCGGCCGGCGCCGCGCTGCCCGACGGCCTGACGCTGGTCGAGGCCGTGCCGCAAGGCCACAAGGTGGCGCTGCGCGACCTGGCGCAGGGCGAGCCGGTGCGCCGCTACAACGTCATCGTGGGCTACGCCGCGCGCGACCTGCCGCGCGGCAGCTGGGTCAATGAGCGCGTCACCACCATGCCCGCCGCGCGCACGCTGCAGGACCTGCCGGTCGGCACGCGCAAGCGCGCGCCGCTGCCGCCGCTGGAAGGCTACACGTTCGAGGGCTACCGCAATGCCGACGGCACCGTCGGCACGCGCAATATCCTGGCGATCAGCACCACGGTGCAATGCGTGCAGGGCGTGGTCGAACACGCGGTCGAGCGCATCCGCCGCGAGCTGTTGCCGCGCTATCCCAATGTCGACGGGGTGGTGGGCATCGAGCACACCTATGGCTGCGGCGTCGCCATCGACGCGCCGGGCGCGGCGATTCCGGTGCGCACGCTGCACAACATCGCCCGCAATCCCAACTTTGGCGGCACCGCGATGGTGGTGAGCCTGGGATGCGAGAAACTGCAGCCCGAGCGCCTGCTGGCGCCCGGCGCCATCCCGATCCGCGCTGGCGAGGGCATGGCGGCGGACGGCGGCGTCGATACCATCGTGCTGCAGGACGACGAACACGTGGGCTTCGAGTCCATGATCGCCAACATCATGCGCACCGCCGAGCGCCATCTGCGGATCCTGGACCAGCGCCGCCGCGAAACCTGTCCGGTGTCCGAGCTGGTGGTGGGCGTGCAGTGCGGCGGCAGCGACGCGTTCTCGGGGGTGACGGCCAATCCGGCGGTGGGCTTCGCGGCCGACCTGGTGGTGCGCGCCGGCGGCACCGTGATGTTCTCGGAAAACACCGAGGTGCGCGACGGCATCGACCAGTTGACCGCGCGCGCCGCCACGCCGGAAGTGGCGCAGGCGCTGGTGCGCGAAATGGCCTGGTACGACGAATACCTGCAACGCGGCAGCGCCGACCGCAGCGCCAACACCAGCCCGGGCAACAAGAAGGGCGGCCTGTCCAACATCGTCGAGAAGGCGATGGGGTCGATCATCAAGTCCGGCACGTCCAATATCGACGGCGTGCTGTCGCCGGGCGAACGGCTGACGCGCAAGGGCCTGATCTTCGCGGCCACGCCGGCCAGCGACTTCATCTGCGGCACCTTGCAATTGGCGGCGGGCATGAACCTGCACATCTTCACCACCGGGCGCGGCACCCCCTACGGGCTGGCGCAGGTGCCGGTGATCAAGGTCGCCACCCGCAGCGACCTGGCGCGGCGCTGGCACGACCTGATGGATGTGGACGCGGGCCGCATCGCCACCGGGCAGGCCTCCATCGAGGAGGTGGGCTGGGAGCTGTTCCGCCTGATGCTGGACGTGGCCAGCGGCCGGCGCCAGACCTGTGCCGAGACACTCAAACTGCACAACGCCCTGGCGCTGTTCAACCCGGGCCCGGTGACCTGAGGCTTTTCCCGTTGGCGGCGCCCGAGGGCGGCGCCAACGCCGGCGGCTTCCCGGCGCATGGCGGCGGGGGCCGGACCCGGCCTGCCGCGGCCGGCCCGGACACACCCCTTACAACGACAACGGAGACAACATGGATTCAAACAGAAGGCACCTGCTGGCCGGCGCCGCCGCGCTGGGACTGGCGCGGCTGACGCCGGCCTGGGCCCAGGCGGACGTATGGCCGACGCGGCCGGTGCGCATCGTGGTGCCGTACCCGCCCGGCGGTTCGTCGGACATCATCGCGCGCGTGATCGCGCCGCGCCTGGCCGAAGCGCTCAAGCAGACGGTGGTGGTCGAGAACAAGCCCGGCGCCAACGGCAACCTGGGAGCCGGCATCGTGGCGCAGTCGGCGCAGGAGGGCCACTCGGTGCTGCTGTGCGACGTCGGCGCGCTGGCGATCAGCCCGTCGGTCTACACCAAGCTGTCGTTCGATCCATCCAAGGATCTGCGCGCGGTCGGCATGCTGGCGTATTCGCCGCACGTGCTGGCGGTGCATCCCGATGTGCCCGCCAGGACTGTGCCGGAGCTGGTGGCGCTGTCGAAGAAGCAACGCCTGAATTTCGCCGTCACAGCCATCGGCAGCGCGCCGCACCTGGCGGCCGTGGCGGTGCAGCAGGCCACCGGCGCGCAATGGGAGTACGTGCCCTACAAGGGCGGCTCGCAGGCGGTGACGGACACCATCGGCGGCCAGACCCAGGTCATCATGAACGGGCTGCTGGCGACGCTGCCGCACATCAAGGGCGGCAAGCTGCGCGCGATCGCGATTTCCAAGAGGGAACGCATGCAACTGGTGGCCGACATCCCGACGATTTCGGAGCAGGGCGTGGCGGGCTTCGAGTCCGGCACCTGGCAGGGCGTGATGGCGCCGGCCACCACCACCGACAAGACCGCCAGCCTGCTGGCCACGCTGATGGGGCAGATCGTCAACCAGCCCGACGTGAAATCGCAGCTGAACGAGCAGGGCGCCGAGATCGTGGTGCGCGACCCGGCGCAGCTGGCGCAGTTCTTCAACAGCGAGCGGGCGCGCTGGGCCAAGGTGGTGCAGAGCGCGGATATCCGGCTGGATTGAAGCGGGCGGCCGGCACGCCCGGCCCTCCAAAAGACCGCGGACCGTGGAGCGCCTGGCGCCGCACGGTCCGCTTTTTTTGGAATGCCGCGATCAGTCGGTGGCCTGCGTATCCGACGGCGCCTGGGCCGGCGTTGCCACCGAGGTATCGACAGACGTGTCGACCGGCGCGTCCACGGACGTATCGGCGGGCGCGGCGGCCTCGGCCTGCGCCGATTGCTTGGCGCCTTCCGCGGCCGGCTTGCCCTTGTTCGCATTGCCCTTGCCGCCACGGCCGCCCGCCTTGGCGTGGCGACGCGAGGCCATGCGCTTGGCGTGCTGCGCCTCGTTGGCGGTGACGGCGCCGGCGGGTTCGCCGTTCAGGTCCACGCGCGCGGCGGACTCGACCATGCAATCCCAGTAGCGGCGGCCGTCACACCAGGTTTTGACGGCCTGCTTGATCTCATCGGGACTGAGCTGCAGGGTCTTGGCGTGCTGCACCAGATCTTCCAGCACCCCCAGCTTGAGCGGCACCTTGGGCGCCGGCTTCTTGGGGAAGGCTTTGGGGAATTGCCGCTGCAGTCGCGAAATGGCGATGAGCACCGGGTCGACCGCCGGCGCCTCGCGTCGTTCGCCGGCCGGCGAACGCGCAGGTTTCTTCCGGGCGGCAGCCGCATCGTCGGACGGACGCGCGGCCGGCTTGCGCGCCCCCGCGTCGTTGCCGGCCGGACGGGCGGTTTTCTTTTTGGAAGCCGCCTCTTCGGGAGCCTGCTTCAACAGCAGTTCTCGGATTGCGGCGAGCTGTTCTAGACCCATGGTGTGCTGCGACTTCAAATGTTGAAAGCGTGCAGCATAACAGTTGTGGCGTGTCGGATTGAAGTTGCGGGCGTCCGGCGGCCGTCGTAAGCTCGTCGGCACCATGGGGATGCACACGCCGGTTACGTTTATGCGCACGTCCGCCGTCGCCCGCCGCGCGCTGGGGTGGCTGGCGGCGGGGCTGCTGGTTTTCCAGTCGCTGGTGGCCTCGACGGCGCTGGGCGCGCCCCTGCCGATGGACGCCGCAACAGGGGCTTCCGTCATCCTGTGCACGGCCAGCGGTCCCCGCATCGTGACACTGGATGGGGCGGATGCCGCCGCCGACACGGCCCCGGCCGTTCCCCCCGTTCCCCACGGCGTGGGCGGCACCTTGCCGCATTGCTGCGCCGCCAGTTGCGCCATGTTGACCGGCGCCGGTCCGCCTGCGTTCGCGGGGCTGGCCTGGCGCCTGCCGCTGGCGGCCCCAGCCCTGCCGCGCCCCGCGCGGGCCACGCCATGCCCGCATGGCGCGCCGGCCTGGCTGCCGCAACAATCGCGCGCGCCGCCGCGCGCGGCCTGATCACTGCGCCCGTCCCGGCGCGCGCCACGTCCGTGGCGCGCGATGCCGGGGACGCGCCCGCCCCAGATCCCGAGTCTTCCGACTTCGCGTGCGCGCGACCTCGCGCACGCGCCATCTTTTTCCGCGCGGCCTGGCGCCGCCGAACCCTTGGAGTCCGATCATGTTCAAACCCGTATTCATCGCCGCCACGCTGGCGCTCGCCCCGCAATGGGCCTGGGCCCATGCCCACCTGCAACGCGCCACGCCGGCCGACAAGGCCGAGGTAGCCGCGCCGTCCTCGGTGACGGCCAGCTTCTCCGAAGGGCTGGAGCCCGCGTTTTCCTCGTTGACGGTGCTGGACGCGGCCGGCAAGCAGGCGGTGCAGGCCAAGGCGGCGCCCGCGCCCGGCGATGACAAGACGCTGGTGCTGCCCGTCGCCAACCCCTTGCCGGCGGGCGCCTATACCGTGAAATGGCAAGCCCTGTCCAAGGACGGCCACAAGACCAATGGGGCCTGGACGTTCACGGTCAAGCCCTGAGATGGACACGTTGTGGGTCGTGTTTGCGCTGTGCCGCGCCGTGAGCGCCGGCGCGGCGGCCGTGCTGTTCGGCGCCAGCGCCATGCTGGCCGTGGGCGGCTCGCCGCGCCTGGGCGTGGCGGCGGAAGCGGCGCTGCGGCCGGCCCTGCTGCGCGTCGGCGCGGCGGGGCTGGTGGCGACGCTGTGCCTGCTGCCGTTGCAGGCCGCCACTATCGCCGGCGACTGGCGCGCGATACTGGACGGCGACTTGCTGGACACGGTGACCCAGCAGACCCGCTACGGCCAGGCCTGGACGGTGCGCGCGTTGTGCGCGGCCGCCGTGCTGGGCGTGGCGCTGGGGCTGCGGCCGGGCCGGCCGTCGTGGCTGGCCGGCCCGGCGGCGGTGGCGCTGGCGCCGCTGGCTTTCACGGGCCACGCGGCGATGCACGAAGGCGGCTGGGGCATGGCGCACGCGCTCAATGACTATCTGCACGTGCTGGCGGCCGCGTTCTGGCTCGGATCGCTGCCCGTGTTCCTGGCATGGCTGGCGGCCTGGCGCCAGCCGGGGGACCGTGCCGAGGCCACCGGCGCGCTGTTGCGGTTTTCCGCCTGCGGGCATGTCGCCGTCATGGTCCTGCTGCTGAGCGGCGTGGCCAATGCGGTGCTGATCCTGGGGCCGACGCTGCCGCATCCGGGGGGGGCTATGTGGGGGTGTTGCTGCTCAAGGTCGCGCTGGCCCTGGCGATGACGGGCCTGGCGCTGGTCAACCGCTATCGTTGGATCCCGCGCATCCGGCGCGATCCGGTCCAGGCGCTGCAGGCCATCCGGCGCAATACCTGCCGGGAACTGGCGCTGGGCGCCGCGGTGCTGATCATCGTGGGGGGATTGGGGTTGATGTCGCCATCGTAGCCGGCGGCGCGCTTGCCCGGCATGACGGCGGCACGCGGCCCCGTCATGCGGGCCGTCCTCCCGCCAGCACCAGCAGCAACGCCAGCGCCAGCAGCAGGCCGAAGGCGGCCAGCGCGAACGGCAACAAGCGCGCGTAGACCTGGCGTTCCTGGCCGTAGCCATGCGCCAGGCCGGCGGCGATGGACATGCGCACCGGCGAGAAAAATCCCATCGACGTGCCGGATACGTGCAGCAGCGCCGCGGCCGCGGGCAGGCTCAGGCCGGCGTGCTGCGCCAGTGACAGCTGCGACGGCATGAACAAGCTGTTGGGCGCGTTGCCGCTGTTGGCCAGGATGCCGAAGGCGCCGGCCATCAGGGGCGTGATCAACAAGGTCCAATCATTCAGGGCGCGGAACAGGCCATCGGCGTAGGCCTGCGAAATGCCGGCGCCGGCCAGCACCTCGGCCATCATCGCGAACAGGAAGACGGACAGTACCGCATGCTTGCCCGTGCGCCAGGCGTGGCGCGCATTGCCGGCCAGCAGGCCGGGTTGCCGGCGCAGCGCCGCCATCAGCAGCGCGCCGCCGATCAGCCAGCTGCCGGCATGCAGGAAGGGCGCCCAGGCGGGCAGGTCGGGATAGGGGCTGAAACGCGCCAGGCCGGCCAGGCCCTGGTTCAGCGCCGGCACCAGGCGCGTGGCGACCAGGCAGGCGATCAGCACGATGTAGGGCAGCGCGCCGCTGGCCGCGGTCCGCAACTGCGCGCGACCGGGACGCCGGTCCAGCACGAAGCGCAGCACGATCAGCGGGCCATAGGCCGCCAGCAACGCGGTTTCCGGGCCCAGCAGCGCCGTCGCGGCGCTCAGCAGGACCAGGCTGGCCAGCATCCACGCTGCCTCGCGCCCGCGTTCGGCCGTCGTTGCCGGCAGGCCCGCGCGCCGCGCCGTCATCCAGAACAGCGCCATCCATGCCGCCATCAACAGGGCCACGGGCACCATGCCGTACAGGGCCAGTTGCGTCGGCGGCACGCGCGCGTAGGCCGATGCCAACAGCGTGCCGCTGCCCATCGCGCCCCAGGGGATCAGGGTCTGGCTCAGCAGCGCGAAGACCATCAGTTCGCGCGGCTTGAAACCGAGCGGGCGGATCAGCAGCACGGTGCCGAGCATGCCGACGCCGAAGCCGGTGGCCGATTCGGCGAACGGACCCACCAGGAAACAGGCGAAGAACAGCAGGCGGCGCCGCGCCAGGGGATCGAGCGGCGCTCCGGCCGCGTCCGCGCCCGCCGTGGCGGCCGCGGGCGGGGCGCCTCGCGCCGCCATCTGCCAGAACAGCAGTCCGCCCAGGATGTAGGGCGTGATGACGCCGCCGATCCAGAGGCCGCGCGTCAGGGCCCCGCCCAGCGCGCCGGCGCCGAAAGCAGCGGGGGCCGTGAACAGCGCCACCGGAATGGCCGCCAATAGGCCCAGCACCGCCGCCAGGGTGGTATTGAGCCGGCCGCTGGCGATGGCGCCAATGACCACCAGCGCCGGCGCGGACCAGAGCAGATACATCATGGCGCGACACCCGCCCGCGGACAGGCGCGGCGGGCGCGGCGCGGGCCGGATACGCGGACGCGCACGGCTCAGCAGGCCGCCGCGAAGGCGCGCAGGATTCCCAGCGCGTGGGGCGTGGGGCCCAACGCCGCGCGCAGCGCCGCCACGTCGTGGCCTTCGGCCGCCAGGAAATCCTGGCGGCGCGCCAGGCAGGCGTCCATCAGCCCCGGGGTGAATTCGGGATGGAACTGCACCGACAGCGCGTGCGGGCCGTAGCGCAGGATCTGGTGCGGATCGTGGGCGGTGCCGGCGAGCACGGTGGCGCCGGCCGGCGGTCGCAGTACGCTCTGCTCGTGCGTCAGGTGGGCGGCGAAATGATCGGGCAGGCCCGCCAGCAGCGGGTCGGCCTCGGCGGCGGGCAGGCGGGCGACGGCATGCAGGCCGATTTCGCGGCCGCGCGGATGGTAGTCGACCATGCCGCCGAAGGCATGGGCCATCAGTTGGTGGCCATAGCAGATGCCGAGCAACGGCAACTGCGCGTCCATCGCCTCGAGCAGCCACTGCGCGGTGCGTTCGCTCCAGGGGTGCCGGTCGGTGACCATGGCCCAGGAGCCGGTCAGCACGGCGCCGCGCAGCGAGGCCGGATCGGGCAGGGCCTCCTCGGCGGCCGGGTGGACCACCGTCAGGGGCGAGTCGATGCCCGCCAGGGCGGCCGTGACCCAATCGGCCTGTTCGCCATGGGTGGCGCGCAGGTCTTCGGGCGGTCGGCCCATTTGCAGGATGGCTAGCGGTCGGTGAGGCATGGGGGATGGCGTAATCGGCGGGGCCCGGATCGGTCCCGCGCAATGATGAGGCCGCCGCGCGCATTCATCAATAGCCCTGTCCGGTTATCTGCTATGAGCGGGATTGATATCGGCCCGGCGCCGAGGCCTTTGCACGAGCCTGGCCTGCCGCGACGCCCGCCGGCTCACAGCGTGGCGGGCTCGCGCGCGCGGGCGGCGTCCCGCGCCGTGGCGACCGCGCGGTGCGCCGGCCGCGCCAGGCCCAGGTGCTGGCGCAGGGTCGAACCGTCGTATTCCGTGCGGAACAGGCCGCGGCGGCGCAGTTCCGGCAGCGCCAGCTCGATGAAGTCATCCAGCCCGCCGGGCAGCCACGGCGACATGATGTTGAAGCCGTCGGCGCCGTCCTCCTCGAACCACTGCTGCAACTGGTCGGCCACGCTTTGCGGCGTGCCGACCACCTGCTGGTGGCCGCGGGCCCCGGCGATGCGCAGGTACAGCTGGCGGATCGTCAGGTTGTCGCGGCGCGCCAGATCGATCAGCAATTGCTGGCGGCTCTTGCCGCCGTTGGTTTCTGGAATGTCGGGCAGCGGTCCGTCGACCGGGTAGCCCGACAGGTCGAAGCCGCCGATCATGTTGGACAGCAATTGCACGCCGACCACCGGATGGATCAGGTCCTGCAGGCGCGCGAACTTGTCCTCGGCCTCAGCCTGGGTGCGGCCGATCACGGGAAAGATGCCGGGCATGATCTTGATGTCGTCGGGATCGCGGCCGTACGCCACGGCGCGGCCCTTGATGTCGCGGTAGAACGCCTGGGCTTCGTCGAAGGTCTGGTGGGCCACGAAGATGACCTCGGCGGTGCGCGCCGCCAGGTCGCGGCCGGCGGGCGAGGCGCCGGCCTGCACCACCACCGGCCGGCCCTGCGGCGAGCGCGACACGTTCAACGGCCCGCGCACGGAGAAATGCTCGCCGCGGTGGCGCAGCGGATGCAGCTTGGCGGGGTCGAAGTACTGGCCGCTGGCCTTGTCGCGCAGGAAGGCGTCGTCCTCCCAACTGTCCCACAATCCCAGCACTACGTCGTGGAATTCAGCGGCGCGGGCGTAGCGGCGGGCGTGTTCCACGTGTTCGTCCAGGTTGAAGTTCTGCGCCTCGCCCTGGCCGCTGGAGGTCACCAGGTTCCAGCCCGAGCGGCCGCCGCTGATGTGGTCGAGCGAGGCGAACTTGCGCGCCACGTGGTAGGGCTCGTTGTAGGTGGTGGAGACGGTGGCGATCAGGCCGATTTTCTCGGTCATGGCGGCCAGCGCCGACAGCAGCGTCAGCGGCTCGAAATGGTCGCTGCGCGCGGTGCGCGACAGCGACGGCAGGTCGGTGTTGCGCACGCCGACCGAGTCGGCCAGGAAGATCGCATCGAACTTGGCGGCCTCGGCGCGCCGCGCCAGTTCGACGTAGTGGCGGAAGTTGACCGGCGCATCGGCCTGGGCCTCGGGATGGCGCCAGGCGGCGATGTGGTGGCCGGTCTGCATCAGGAAGGCGCCGAGTTTGATCTGGCGCGAGGGGCGGGTCATGGAATTCACTCCAGAAGGAATGGCGGCCTCGCTCGGGCGGCGGCCGTCGGCAAGTGAGGAAACAGGCGGTCAGGGCGTGGCAAGTGGCGTGGCCGTCGCTGGCATCACCACGCCATCCGCAGCGAGGCCAGCGACGGCAGCGCCGGCCCGCCGCCGGCCGCCTCCGCGCCCAGCGGCGGGCTGTCGTCGGCGGGCGCGCCGTCCGGCTCCAGGAAGTCGGACAGCACGTCGTCGCGCAAGCGGATGAAGCGTGGATCGCTGCGGTTGCGGGCATGCGCCAGCGGCACGTCGACGATGCGGCGGATGCGCCCCGGGCGCGGCTGCATGATCACCACCCGGTCGCCCAGGTAGACCGCTTCCTCGACATCGTGCGTCACCAGGATCATGGTGATGCGCTCCTTCTGCCAGATGCGCTGCAACTCGGTCTGCAGCCGCGCCCGGGTCAGCGCGTCGAGCGCCCCGAAGGGTTCGTCCAGCAGCAGCACGCGCGGCCGGTTGACCAGGCCGCGCGCGATCGCCACGCGCTGCGCCATGCCGCCCGAGATCTGGTGGGGATACGATTGCTCGAAGCCCTCCAGCCCCACCAGGGCGATGTGCTCGGCCACCCGGTCGCGCTTTTCGTTGTTGGAAATCGCCGCGTTGCGCAGGCCCACGGCGATGTTCTGCGCCACCGTCAGCCACGGGAACAGGCGGTGGTCCTGGAACACGATGCCGCGTTCCGGCCCGGTGCCGCGCACCGGCTCGCCGCCCAGCGTGATGGCGCCTTCATAGCTGTCGTCCAGCCCCAGGATCAGGCGCAGCAGGGTGGATTTGCCGCAGCCGCTGGCGCCGACGATGGAAACGAACTGGCCGGCGGGGATGTCCAGGTCCACGCCCGTGAGCACTTGCAGCACGCCGCCCTCGGCCTGGGCGCTGGGATAGCGCTTGCCGACCGCCTGCAGTGACAGGTCCAACGAAGTAGGTTGAGTCATGCCTGAGTTTTCCTGCGGTTATTGGTCCTGGCCGCGCAAGCGCGCGAGCCGCCGTTCGGCCACGCGGGCCAGGGCATTCATGAGCCAGCCGATCACCCCGACCACGAACATGCCGAAGATCACCAGGTCCATCTGGAAATGCTCGCTGCCCTCGATCAGCAGGTTGCCGATGCCGACGCCCGCCACCAGCAGGTATTCGGCGCCGATGGTGGCCAGCCAGGAGTAGATCAGCGCCAGGTAGACGCCGGTGAAGATGGCCGGCGCGGCGGCCGGCAGCACCACCAGGGCGAAGGTCTGCCAGCGGCTGTAGCCGTAGACCCGCGCCACCTCCAGCAGCTTGGGCGGCGCGTTGCGCACGCCATCGCAAGTGTTGACCACCACCGGCACCAGCGCCGCCAGCGACAGGAACACCACCTTGGCGGTGTCGCCCAGCCCGAACCACACCGAGATCAGCGGAATCCAGGCGAACAGCGAGATCTGTTTGAAGGTGTTGAAGCTCGGCCCCACCAGCCGGTTGAACAGCGGCGACAGGCCCAGCAGCACCCCCAGCAGCAGGCCGGACAGCGTGCCGATGGCGAACCCGGTCAGCTCGCGGCCCAGGCTGGCGCCCAGCGCGCGCCACAGCTTGCCGCCGACGATCTGGTCGGCGGCGGTGGCCAGCACTTTGCCGGGCGACACCAGCAGGGCCGAGTTCACCAGGTCGGCGCGGGCCAGCAGCCACCACAGCGCGATGGCGGCCACCGGCAGCACCAGGCCGCGCCACCGACCGCCGCCGCGCACGGCCAGCGGTTGCGCCAGCGCCAGCTCGGCCGCGTCGCGCGAGGAAGGCGTGGGCGCGTTCATGGCCGCACCTGCGCGATGGCGGCGCCGCGGCGGCCGTGGATCAGGCGCGTCTCGGTCCAGTCGAGCAGTCGGTCGATGGCGTAACCGATGGCGCCCACCACGATCACCGCGGCCATCACCAGGTCGAGCTGGAACAGTTGGCGGCCATAGACGATCAGGTAGCCCAGGCCCTCGCTGGAGGCCACCAGCTCGACCACCACCAGCGACAGCCAGGCCTTGGTGAAGCCCAGCCGCAGGCCGGTGAAGAGCGTCGGCAGGGCCAGCGGCACCACCACCTCCAGCACCTCCTGGCGCCGGCTGTAGCCATAGACCCGCGCCACTTCGCGCAGCGCCGGGCTGGCCTGGCGAAAGCCCTGCAAGGTATTGAGCGTGACCGGCACCAGCGCCGCCTTGGCGATCAGGATGTACTTGAGCGGTTCGCCGATGCCGACGATCAGCAGCACGAACGGCAGCCACGCCAGCACCGGGATCTGCACCAGCGCGTTGAAGGTCGGCAGCACATAGGCTTCGAGCCGGCGAGACAGGCCCATCGCCGTGCCCAGCAGCAGGCCCAGCAGGCTGCCCAGCGCGAAGCCGACCAGCACCCGCTGCAGGCTGGCGCGGGTGTTCAGCCACAGGTCGCCGCTGGTGGCCAGGTCGCGCAGGGTGTCCCAGACGAAGGCGGGCGGCGGCAGCACCTGCGGTGAGATCCAGCCCTGGCTGGCGCCGGTCTGCCACAGCGTCAGCAAGATCAGCGGCAGCAGCCAGGGCGCGGCGGTCCAGGCCGCCTGGCGCGCCCAGGCCGGCGCCGGGGCCAGGCGCGGCAGGGCGTGATGAGAAAGAGAGGCCATGGCGCGGTCCCGTCAGCGCGCGGCCTGCGCCGGGCCCGATACCGGCTTGCCGGCGGCGTCGAACGCGGTCCAGTAGCGCTCCAGCCCCTGGGTCTTGAGCGCATTCTGCAGGTAGCGCGGATCGAACCAGCCGTCCAGCGAGACCTCGCGGCGGATCAGCTTGAGCTTGGCGGCGTCGGCCACCACCGCCTTGTAGCGGGCGATGATGAAGTCGTCGATCAGCGGCGAGTTGCGCGAGGCCAGGTCCTGCTTGTCGAACTCGGCCTGCCACGAGGCGTAGGGCACGCCGCTCTTTTCCCAGATCTTGAAGAGCGCGTCGCGGTTTTTCTCGTCGGACGACCACTGCGCTGCGCGCACGAACACGTCCACCACCTTCTGCACCTGGGCGGGATTCTCGCGCTCGAAGTCCTCGCGCACCAGCAGCGAGGCCTGGCGGGTGTAGGCGGGGTCCTGGCCCTGGGTGCTGTAGATGACCTTGGCCAGGCCCTGGTCGCGCACCTTGAACCATTCGTAGCCGCCGAAGGCCGCGTCCACGCCGTTGGACACCAGCGCCGCCTGGGCGCTGCCGGCATCCAGGTTGACGCCCTTGATGTCGCGCTCGGCCAGGCCATGCGCGGCCAGCACGTTGATCGCCACCAGGTGGCCGTTGGTGCCGCGGAAGATCGACACCTTGCGGTCCTTCAGGTCCTCGATGGACTTGAGCGGGGAATTCGGCGGCGCCACCAGGTACAGGTTGTTGCGCGCGCCGCTGACCAGCAGCAGCTTGGTCTTCAGGCCGTTGGCGCGGCCCACCACCTGCGGCAGGTCGCCCTGGTAGGCGAAGTCGATCTGCTTGTTCGACAGCGCCTCGTTGACGGCCGGGCCGGCGCCCTTGAAGAACAGCCACTCGACCTTGACGCCGTCGGCGGCGAAGGCCTGTTCCAGCCACTGGTTGACGCGCACCACGCCGCCCGGCGAGCCGCCCCAGGTGATCGGGTCGCCGCCGCCGGCCGTGGCCACGCCGACGCGGATCACGTCGGCGGCCCGGGCGCTGCCGCCCCACGCCGCCAGGGCCACCAGGCCCAGCGCGGCAACGCGTTTACTCAGGATCGTCAATGACTTCATGGAAAGACTCATTCAGAAAAGGATCGGGCAACCGGCCGGCATCACGCCGCCCGGCGGTCAGGCAAACAGCGGCGGGCGGGATCAGGCGGCCGCGCGCGCGGGCGCGGCGGCGGCGAGCTTGCGCTCGATGGCGGTGCCCTGGAAGAAGGCCGGATTGGCCTCGGTGTAGAAGCGGTAGGGGTTGCCGAACACCAGCGCCTTGAAGTCCTGCGCGCTGATCACGCCCTGTTCGACCAGGTCCCAGCTTTCGGCCAGCGGCGCGGTCAGGTCGGGCACGTCCCAATGGCCGATGTCCGAGGACCAGATGGCGTTGATCTTCACGCCGAGCGGGTTGACCTTGTCGTTGAAGGCCGCCGCCACGGTGCGGTCGTCGGATTCCGAGCCGAAGTAGAAGCTGTCGACCCAGCGCTTGCGGATGTCCTCGACCGACTCGATGCCGGCGGCGGCGAAGTCGTCCAGTTCGTCCGGATGCGGGTCGCGGCTGTGCGGCAGGGCCGAGATGCCGAGGCTGTCGCGCAGCAGCTGCCGCGGGTCGATGTCGCGGCCGCGAATGAAATCGGCGCCATAGCGCTGGAACAGCTCGTGCAGCAGCGCCACGTCGGCGTTGGCCGGGTTGTAGTTCTGCACCGCCGCGCGGTTGCGCTTTTCCCAGCGGTCCACCAGGTGGGTGTAGACGTGCGAGCCCCAGTCGGCGCCGCCTTCCAGCAGCGCCACGCGCAGGTTCGGAAAGCGCCGCGTCACGCCGCCGAAGAACAGCGCCTTGGCGAAGGCCTGCGAGCCATCGGCGAAGTGGCCGATGTGGTTGAACATGTAGTTGCTGATGGAATGGCGGCCGGTCCAGCCCTGGCTGCCGTAGTGCGTGGTGACCGGCACGCCCAGCTCGACCACCTTGGCCCAGAACGGGTCGTAGTCGTATTCGCTGTCGATGCCGTAGAAGTCGATGTAGCTGGCGTGTTTCGAGATCTCGGGATAGTCGGCGGCGGGATACTTGCGCGCGATCGCCTTGATCGGCCGCTTCACGCCGCCGGCGATATTGATGACTTTCAGGCCCAGCGTCTTGACCGCGAACTCCAGTTCCTCGATGCCTTCCTGCGGCGTGTTCAGCGGAATGCCGGCCACCGGCGTCAGGCGGTCGCTGTACTTGCGGTACTGGTCGGCATGGAAGTGGTTGATGGCGCGGTGCAGCGGCTGGCGGAACTCGTCGCCCGCGGCCAGCGGCGCCAGCACGTCATTGGGGAACAGCACGGAGTAGTCCGCGCCTTGCTCGGCCAGGCGCTCGTTGAGCAGCTCGGGCAGGGTGTAGGTGGCCAGGTCCAGCGTGTTGCGCGTGACCCGGGCCCACCAGGGTGAGCGCAGGGTGCGGTTGTCCTGGCGCTCGGCCGGCGTCTGCTGGTACCAGTCCTTGCCGCCGCTCTTGGTGGCGAAGCGCGAGCCCAGCGCCTTGCGCAGCGCATCCACCAGCTTGCCGCCGCCGTAGTGCTGGACATAGTCGTCCAGGACCGGCGCGTAATCGTTGACGTGCACGTCGGTGTCGATCACCGGGAAATCCAGGGTCGCCTTGACGGCGGCGGACCGTGACGCGTGGCTCGGGTGCAAAGGCTGGTTCATGCTGGCGCTCTCCGTGGGTCATGTCGCGAGGCGCAGGGGAAGTCCCTGCTTGCCTGGCAAACATTACGGGAGCGCCGCGCGGCGCCCAACGAAGGATTGGTTGTTTAGTTGTGCGTCATGACCAAATAACCAATCCTGGCGTTCAACCGCCGCGGCGCGCCGTCAGCCATTGCGCCGGCGGCAAGGCATGGTCGACGATGCGCACTTCGCCGATGCTGCCGAAGAAGCCGTCGGCGCGCGCCCCGTCCCACGAGCCGGCGCCGATGACCCAGGGCATGTTGGCGGCCAGCGCCGCCAGGCCCGGGGCGTCGGCGACGTTGCGCAGCACTGGCGCGCCCTCGACGTACAGGATCGTCTCGTGGGTGGCGTTGTCGTTGACGATGGCCACGTGCATCCACTTGTCGGCGATGATCTCGCCGGACCAGTTGGTCTTGGCGTCGCGGGCGCCGGTGCGCTCGGGCACCACTTCCCACTGGATCTCGCGCAGGCTGGAGATGGCGAACAGCAGCGGCGGCGATTCGGGGTCGCCGCCATTGAAGCCGGGCAGGTCGCCGCGCTTGCCGTCGCGCGTCATGATGTTCATCCACGCATGCTTCTGCGCGGTCCAGTCGCGGTCGATCTTGATGAAAGCCTCGACGGTATAGCCGTTGGGCACCGTCTCGGCGTTCAACACCGCCGTGGTGGCGGTGGTGAAGTAGCTCATGCGCGGGGTGTTCTTGTCGGTGTTCAGGAAGCGCACCGAACCGGGCGCGGCCGACAGGTAGTGGTGGTCGTTGGACCAGACCACGTCGCCCAGCTGCGCGCCGATCACGCCGTCGATGTTCAGCGCCGCGCGGCTGACCGGGTTGTTGCCGGTGCGGTCCTGGATCACCTGGCCCACCGGCACCGGCTGGCCATCGGCGCCGCCGAAGAAGCGCCAGTGCGCCAGCGTGCCGGACACCTGCGGGTAGTCCTCGGTGTCGGCCGCGGGCTTCTGCGTGATGATGGCCGGGTCGGTGTAGTTGGCCAGGATCAGGGCGCGCGCCTGTTCGACCAGCGACGTGTGCGTGGGCGCGGCGGCCTTAAAGTCCTTGTTGAAGCGGGCAAAGCGCTTGGCGAAGTCCATCTTGATGGTGAACGCCTCGTTGGCGCCGGTCAGCACCGCCTGGTCGAAGGCATTGAGCGTGGCCTTGGGCTTCTGCGGCACCCACGGCGAGAACGACAGCACGCGGATCTCGTTGTCGCTCAGATCGAACTCGTACAGGCGCATCAGGCCGTTGCCGCCCTGGTAGGCCATCTGGTAGTCCACCACCATTTCCTCGACCGGATTGCCGAAGGCGTTCATCTTGGTCAGGTGCGCCGCGCCGTGGTAGTGGCCGTTCAGCGTCATGAAGATCTGGTCGTTGTCGCGGATCAGCTTGTCCCACAGCATCAGGCCATAGGGCACTTCCAGCGGGCTGATGCCGTCCTTGTCGATGTTGAGCAACTGGTGGTTGACCAGGATCACCGGCAGCGTCGGGTTGGCGCGGATCACCTGGTTGGCCCAGGCCAGCCCGGCGTCGGAAATGCGCCACGACAGCGACAGCACCATGAACTTCTGGCCCTCGGCCTGGAAGATGTGGTACTCGTGGAAGCCGCTGGGATCGCGCCCGCCGAACGTGGCCTGCTTGCTGGCGCGGTCGGTACCGAAAGTCTGCAGATAGGGTTCCGCGGCCAGGTTGCGCTGCGCGTCGGTGGCGCTGGCCTGGCTGCTGGGGTCGACGTAGTCGCGGTCCAGGATGACGTCGTGGTTGCCCGCGAGGATCGAATACGGCACCTTGGCGTCTTCCAGGATCTTCATGGCCTTGCTCGCCACGGTCCACTGGTCGGGCTTGCCCTGCTGGTCGACCACGTCGCCCAGGTGGATCAGGAACGGAATGTCGAGCGACCTGGCGTGATCGGCGACCCATTGCGTCTGGGCCTGGTAGGGCTCGCTGCCGTACTTGCGCATGAACTGCTGGTTCTCGGCGTCGGTGGCGTAGCGCGAGTAGAACTGGGTGTCCGGCAGCACCGCCACGGCGAAGCTGGAGATGTTCTTCGGTTGCGGCTGGGGTTGCGGCGCCGGCGTGTCGGTCGCGGGGCTGTCTTTGTCGTCATCGTCGCTGGAACAGGCCGAGAGCAGCAGCGAGCCGCCCACCGGCAGCAGCGTGGCGCCGAAGCCAGCCTTCAGCAGGCTGCGCCGGCGCGGATCCGCCGCTATCGGCAGGGTGTGGTTCGTGGTTGTGGCAATGCCGTTGCCGCCGTCTTGCTGGTCGTGCGCCATCTGTGTACCGCCCGTTGTCAAAAAGGGGGAAGCTTAGAAACGCCGAATGACGAACGTGTTAAGCGCTCATGAACATTGTGCGCGGCTTGACGATGCCATCGCGTCGCGCTGCCGGTGGGGGGCAGTCGGAGCATGGCCGCTTGTCCGGCCCCTGTCGCGGTGGGCCTGCGACTTGATCCGGGTCAAGCAATGGGCCCGATCGCCGTGTGAACGGCCTTTCCGCCCGTCCTACAGCGCTCGCCGCGGCCCTGTTTAGGCAAGGGCGCGTGCTACCATCCGCCTCTTCAAGAGGATGCGAATGCCCACCCCAGGAGCCCCTGTCCGAAGACGCTGGACCGCGCTGGCCGCGGTGCTGCTGTTTGTCTTCCAGGCGCTGATCGCATCCGCCGCGCTGGCCGGGCCCGGCACCACGCCCGGCGCCTCCACCATCATCTGCACCGCCAGCGGGCCGCGCGTGGTCACGCTGGACGCCGACGGCGTCGCGCAGGACGCGCGGCAGCACAGTGGCGCCTTGCCGCATTGCTGTTTCGCCGGCTGCGCCATGCTCGGCGGCGCGCCGCTGCCTGGGTTGGCGCTGCTGGCCTGGTTGTTGCCCGGCACGCCGCAGCTGCTGCCGGCGCCCACCATCGACATCCATTTCTCCAGCGCGCAGGCGCGGCTGCCACGGCAGTCGCGCGCGCCTCCTCTGTTGGCCTGAACCCCGTCTTTCCCAATTTTCTGCTGGCGCGCATCGATGCGGCCCGCGCGGTCGCGCGCGTCCAGCCTGTTCAGATCCAGAGAACCCCATGTGCAAGAAAATGGAAATCCTGCGGGCCAGCTGCCTGGCCACCGCCGTGGCCGCGTCGTTCCCGGCCTGGCCCAACCATGTTGACGCCGACGGCATCCCGGTCACTGATCCGGTGGTGATCACCGGCGTCGCCCCGAGCGCGCCGCTGACCTTCACCACCGACCCGAAGATCCCGCGCCAGCCGTTGCCGGCCAGTGACGGCACCGACTACCTCAAGACCATTCCCGGTTTTTCGGCCATCCGCAACGGCGGCACCAACGGCGATCCGGTGCTGCGCGGCATGTTCGGCTCGCGCCTGAACATCCTGACCAACGGCACCTCGATGCCCGGCGCCTGCCCGGCGCGCATGGACGCGCCCAGCTCGTACATCTCGCCCGAGAACTTCGACAAGCTGACCGTCATCAAGGGCCCGCAGACGGTGCTGTGGGGGCCGGGCGCCTCGGCCGGCACGATCAAGTTCGACCGCGACACGCCGCGCCTTGCCGAACCGGGCGTGCGCTTTGACGGCAGCCTGCTGGGTGGCTCGTTCGGCCGCAACGACCAGGCTGCCGACCTGACCGTGGGCAACGACAAGGTCTACACCCGCATCACCGCCAACCATTCGCACGCCCAGGACTACAAGGACGGCGACGGCAACAAGGTGCCGTCGCGCTGGGATAAGTGGAACGCCGACCTGGCGCTGGGTTTCACGCCCGACGCCGACACCCTGTACGAGCTGACCGCCGGCACCGGCGATGGCAACGCGCGCTACGCCGGGCGCGGCATGGACGGCTCGCAGTTCAAGCGCGAGAGCTTCGGCCTGCGCTTCGAGAAGCGCAACCTGGGCGGCGTGCTGGACAAGCTGGAGGCGCAGCTCTACTACAACTACGCCGATCACGTGATGGACAATTACACGCTGCGCGCGCCGGATCCGCACGGCATGATGCCGATGGCGATGGCCTCGAACGTGGACCGCGCCACCTGGGGCGGGCGCGTCGCCGGGACCTGGAACCTGGCGCCGGACTTGAGCCTGGTGACCGGCCTGGACTTCCAGCAGAGCCGGCATCGCTCGCGCAACGGCACGGACCTGGTCTCATACCGCTCGCAAGCCTGGGTCAAGGATGCCAGCTTCGCCAACACCGGCGTCTTCGGCGAGCTGACCTGGCATGCCGCCGACGACAGTCGCGTCATCGGCGGGGCCCGGGTGGACTGGGCCTCGGCCAAGGATTTCCGCCGCGACAATGGTTCGATGATGATGCCGATGCCCAACCCCACCGCCGGCGAGCGCCGCAATGAGACGCTGCCCAGCGGCTTCTTGCGCTATGAACGGGACCTGGCGGACCTGCCGGCCACGGTCTACGTGGGCCTGGGCCACGCGGAACGGTTTCCTGACTACTGGGAACTGTTCTCGCCAAACAAGGGGCCCGATGGCTCGGTCAACGCATTTCGCGGCGTCAAGCCCGAAAAGACGACCCAGCTGGATTTCGGCGCGCAGTACAAGACCGAGACCTTGGATGCCTGGGTGTCCGGCTATGCCGGTTATGTCGACGACTTCATCCTGTTCGACTACGCCAGGGGCGGCATGGGCGGCATGCACGGCGGCTCGACGCAGGCCGCCAACATCGACGCCCGCATCGCCGGCGGCGAACTGGGGCTGTCCTACCAGGCGGCGCCGCGCTGGAAGCTGGGCGCGACGCTGGCCTACGCCTGGGGCCAGAATCGCAGCGACGGCCGCGCCTTGCCGCAGATGCCGCCATTGGAAGCCAAGCTGAGCGCGGCCTACGACGACGGCACGTGGTCTGCCGGCGCGCTGTGGCGGCTGGTGGCGGCGCAGCGCCGCTACGCGCTCAACCAGGGCAACGTGGTGGGCAAGGACTTCGGCCCCAGCGCCGGCTTCGGCGTGTTCTCGCTGAACGGCGGCTACGCGGTCAGCAAGCAGGTCAAGCTGTCGCTGGGCGTGGACAACCTGTTCAACAAGACCTACGCCGAGCACCTGAACCTGGCGGGCGACGCCGGCTTCGGCTTCGCCGCCAATACGGCGTTCAACGAACCGGGGCGCACCGTCTGGGCGCGCCTGAGCTTCAAGTACTGAGCGCCGTCCGGATCCGCTTGAGGTCCCGTTCCAGCTCGATGCGCATCGCTTTCAGCAACGCCCGCGCGTTTTCCGAAAGCGGTGTGCCGGGCCGGAACACCAGCAGGCAGGTGAAACCGATGTCCAGTTCCAGCGGCTTGATGGCCAGTCCGCGCGCCAGGTAATCCAGCGCCATGACCGGATGCACCAGGCCGATGCCCACGCCGTGCAGGGCGAACTCGCAGACGGAGTTGGAGTAGGGCGTCTCCAGCACCGGCCGCAGCGCCAGGCCCTGGTCGTGCAGCGCGGCTTCCAGCCGTCGACGGCTGGCGTCCTCGGGGTTGAGCGCGATGAAGGCGTGCTCGGTCAGGTCGCGAAGCGTGATGCGCGGCCGCGCCGCCAGCGGATGGCGGCTGTGCATGGCGATCACGCCTGGCAGCCGCAGGAATTCCGAGTGCTCCAGGCCGGCCACCGACAGCTCGTCGGCCATCAGGCCGAAATCGAGCTGGCCGGCCGCGACCTGCCGCAACACCTCGCGCGAACTCATGATCTGGAACGACATCTGGATGCGGCGGTCCTGCAGGCCGAAGGCGGCAATGGCGCGCGGCATGAAACCGGTGCCCAGCGCCGGCAGCGAGCCGACCGCCAGGCGCCCGACGCCGAACGATTTCAGGCTGCGGATGCGGTGCTCGATCAGCTCGAAGCCGGCAAAGCAGCGGTCCACTTCCTCCATCAGCGCGCCGGCCTCCTGGGTCGGCACCAGCCGGCCGCGCACGCGCTCGAACAGGCGCAGTTCCGACGAGGTTTCCAGCTTGCGGATGGCCTGGCTCACCGCCGGCTGCGAAATGCCCAGCAGGGTGGCGGCCTTGCTGGTGGTGCCGGCCTGCATCACGGCCCGGAAGACCTGGATCTCGCGCATGTCCATCTATAAGTCCCGCTTATTGACTAAGTTTTTTCGATTGTTGAGGCAATGGCGGGAAAGACAGACACTGGCGCTGTTCCCAGTCACTCCTAAGCCCAGCAAATAGAGTAGATGAAAGCTATCAATCAGACTAATAGAGATTTCGCCAGTCTCTCGCCCGCCGTCCAGCGCGCCTCCACCGTGGTGTTCGATTCGCTCGACGCCTTCGTCAACCGCAAGCACCGCCAGCCCGACGGCTTCAGCTACGGCGTCACCGGCACGCCCACGGCGCGCCTGCTGGAAGACCGCATCGCCGCGCTGGAAGGCGGCCGCCATTGCGTCATCACGCCGTCCGGCGCGGCGGCGCTGATGACGGTGGTGATGGGCTTCGTGCGCGGCGGCGACCACCTGCTGCTGTCGGCCGCCTGCTATGGCGCGCTCAAGACCTTCGGCGAGAAATGGCTGGCGCACATGGGCGTGGACGTGGAGCTGTACGACCCGTCCATCGGCGCCGGCATCGAAGCCTTGATCCGCCCGGCCACCCGCATGATCTGCATCGAGGCGCCCGGCACCGTCACCATGGAAATGGTCGACGTGCCCGCCATCGCCGCCGCCGCGCGCCGCCATGGCGTGCTGACCATGATGGACAACACCTGGGCCAGCCCGCTCGGTTTCCAGCCGCTGGCGCACGGTGTCGACTTCAGCGTCGAGGCCGCCACCAAGTTCTTCGGCGGCCACTCCGACGTGCTGATGGGCAGCATCAGCATGAACGACGCCGGCCACTACGCCGTGCTGCGCGAGACCCAGAGCATCCTGGGCCAGCAGGTCAGCCCGGACGATTGCTTCCTGGTGCTGCGCGGCCTGGAGACGCTGGCGCTGCGGCTGCGCGCGCAGAGCGACGCGACGCTGCGCGTGGCCGAGTGGCTGCAAAGCCAGCCGCAGGTCGAGCGCCTGCTGTACCCGCCGCTGCCGTCGGACCCGGGCCATGGCCTGTGGAAGCGCGACTTCCGCACCAACGGCTGCCTGTTCTCGATGGTGCTGGCGCCAGCGCCCGAGGCGGCCTTCAACGGCTTCTTCGATTCGCTGCGCCATTTCGCCATCGGCGCCAGCTGGGGCGGGGTGCACAGCCTGGTGGCCTATTACCCGGCCGACTTGCAGGCGGGCCGCGCCTACCCGGCGACCGACCGGCCGATCGTGCGGCTATCGATCGGGCTGGAGGATGTGGACACGCTCAAGGACGACCTGCGCGGCGCGCTGGCGGCGTACCAGGCGCAACGCTGAGCGCGCGGCCGGGCGGGGCCGGGCGCGAGCCTGGCGCACGACCCGCCCGGACGGCGCTTTGCGCCGAATCCCGTTCAACACACCGGCCGGCCGCGCATGGCCGACCGGCACGAAGCGCCCCGAGGCGCTCACCACATAGCAAGGGGAATTGCCATGTTCAGCTTCAAGCAGACTTACCGTTGTCTCGCCCTGGCCATCGCGGCCTGCGTCCCGGCCGCCGTGCCGGCCCTGGCCGCCGCCCAGCCCGCGGCGCAACCCGAGGCACAAACCGCGACACAAACCGCGACACAAGCGCCCGCCGCCGGCGCGTCGCCGGTGGCGGCGGCCGTCACCCAGGCCAACAGCCCCACGGTCGACCAGATCCGCGCCCGCGGCTACGTCATCTGCGGCGCCGGTCATGGCACCACCGGCTTCTCGGCGCCCGACAAGGACGGCAACTGGAAGGGCCTGGACGTCGACACCTGCCGCGCCATCGCCATCGCGGTGCTGGGCGACGCCAGCAAGACGCGCTTCGTGCCGCTGACCGGCCAGCAGCGCCTGACGGCCCTGCAGACCGGCCAGATCGACGTGCTGCCGCGCACCACCTCGTGGACCCTGCGGCGCGATGCCAACGGCATCAACTTCACCTACCCGAACTACTACGAGTACGACGCCTTCATGGTGCGCAAGGACCTGGGCATCACCCAGACCAAAGACATGAACGGCGCCACCATCTGCGTGCAGACCGGCTCGACCAACGAGGTCACGGTGGCCGACCTGTCGCGCAAGTTCAAGCTGGGCCTGAAGACCGTGCTGTTCGACAACGTCGCGGCCTCGCGCCAGGCGTTCTTCTCGGGCCGCTGCGACGGCCTCATCACCGACGCCTCGGCGCTGGCGGCGGTGCGCGCGACCCAGGCGCAGAACCCGGACGACTACGTGATCTTCCCGGCCAGCGGCCACAGCGAGGCGCTGACGCCGTCGGTGCGCCATGGCGACGACCGCTGGTTCGACATCGTCAAATGGGTCATCCAGGTGCCGATCGCCGCCGAGGACATGGGCATCACCCAGGCCAACGTCGACGACATGCTCAAGTCCGACGATCGGCGCATCGCCCGCTTCCTGGGCACGGAGCCGGGCAACGGCAAGGCGCTGGGCCTGGACGAGCGCTGGGCCTACAACATCGTCAAGCAGCTGGGCAACTACGGCGAGATCTTCGAGCGCAACGTCGGCAAGAACAGCCCGATGAAGCTCGAGCGCGGCATGAACCGCCTGTATCGCGACGGCGGCCTGATGTACCCGTACGTCTTCAACTGAGCGGCGGGCGGGGCTCATCATGTTCAAGCGACTCTGGTTCGACGGCCGCGCCCGGTCCGTCCTGGCGCAGCTACTGATCGCCGGCGCCTTCGTCGGCGCGGTGGGCTGGCTGGCCTGGAACGCCCACGCCAACCTGACCCAGCGCGGCATCGCCATGGGTTTTGACTACCTTGGCGAGGCGGCCCGTTTTCCCATCGCCGAAAGCCTGCTGGCCTACCAGCCCACCGACAGCTACGGCCGCGCCTTCCTGGTGGGGCTGGCCAACACGCTGTACATCTCGGCGCTGGTGATCGCGGCCTCGACGCTGCTGGGCTTCGGCCTGGCGCTGGCGCGCCGCAGCCGCCATCCGCTGGTGACGGGCGTGGCCACGGTCTACCTGGAAGCCGTGCGCAACACGCCGCTGGTGGTGCAACTGCTGTTCTGGTACAGCCTGGTGACGATCAACCTGCCGCCGGCGCGGCAGGCGCTGCAGCCGCTGCCGGGCGTGTTCCTGTCGGTGCGCGGGCTGTTCTTTCCCAGCCTGTCGTTGCAGGGCGATACGCAGCCGCTGTGGTGGGCGCTGGGCGCGGGGGCGCTGCTGCTGTGGGGCGCGTGGCGCCTGGCGCGCCGGTCGGTGGCGCCGCGCATGCCGTGGCGCAGCCTGGGCCTGGTCGCGGCGCTGGCATTGGTGGCCGCCGTGGGGCAGTGGGGCGGCGCCACGCTGCACGCCGACGTGCCGGCGCTGCGCGGCCTGAATTTTGCCGGCGGCAGCGCCTTCACGCCGGAATTCACCGCCTTGCTGGTGGGACTGACGATCTACTCGGCCGCGTTCTCCGGCGAGATCATTCGCGGCGGCATCGACGCGGTGCCCGCCGGCCAGTGGGAAGCGGCCCATTCGCTGGGCCTGAAACCCGGCGCCGCGTTGCGCTGGATCGTGGTGCCGCAGGCGCTGCGCGTGATCATCCCGCCGATGACCAGCCAGTACCTGTCCATCATCAAGAACACCACGCTGGCGCTGGCGGTGGGCTACCCGGACCTGTCCTTCGTCATCACCACCACCATCAACCAGACCGGCCAGGCCATCGAGGGCGTGGCGGTGCTGATGGCGGTGTACCTGAGCATCAGCCTGAGCGTGTCGCTCTTCATGAATCTGTACAACCGCCGCATCCTGAGGACGCAACGCGCATGAGCCTGTCCCATCCTTCCTCTCTGCCGCGGGTTCTGCCGCCGCCGGCGGACCGCCGCGATAGCGCCTGGCACCGCCTGTTCGGCAGCGCCGTCAGCGCGCTCGCCACCGTGGCCACGCTGGCGCTGGTGCTGGCCGCGGCCGGCAAGTTGCTGAACTGGGCGGTGCTGGATGCCGTCTGGCCGGGCGCCACGGGCGCTGTCTGCCGCCAGGCCGGCGGCGCCTGCTGGGCCTTCCTGGGCGAAAAAATGCGCCAGATCCTGTTCGGCATCTATCCGCCCGGCGAGCAATGGCGGCCCACCGTGGTCTGCCTATTCATCCTGGCGATGACGGTGTTTTCGCTCAGCCCGCGCCAATGGCGCGCGCGCACGGCGGTCATCTGGATCGCGGGGCTGCTGGCGGGCCTGGCGCTGATGCAGGGCGGCATGTTCGGCCTGGCGCGGGTGCCGACCTCGTCGTGGGGCGGCCTGCCGATCACGCTGCTGCTGGCGGTATGCGCGCTGGGCGCCGGCCTGCCGCTGGGCGTGCTGCTGGCGCTGGGACGCCGCGGCAGCCTGCCGACGGCGCGCTTCATCAGCATCGGCGTGATCGAGCTGATCCGGGGATTGCCGCTGGTCAGTCTGCTGTTCATGGCCTCGATCGTGCTGCCCATCATGCTGCCGGCCGGCATGACCATCGACAGTCTGCTGCGCGCCGGCATCGCGCTGACGGTGTTCTCGGCCGCCTACCTGGCCGAGGTGATCCGCGGCGGCCTGCAGGCCATTCCGCCCGGGCAGGCCGAGGCCTCGCGCGCGCTGGGGCTCTCATGGTGGCAGATGACGCGTCTGGTGGTGCTGCCGCAGGCGCTGCGCAAGGTGATCGCGCCGCTCACCAACACCGCCATCGTGATGATCAAGAACACCAGCCTGGTGCTGATCGTGGGCCTGTTCGACCTGCTCAGCTCGGGACGCGCGGCGTTGACCGATCCGGCCTGGCCCACGCCCTACGTCGAGACCTATCTCTTCATCGCATCGATCTATTTCTGCATCTGCTTCGGCCTGTCGCGCTATTCGATGTGGCTGGAGCATCGCTATAAAAAAGGGGAACTCCGATGACCACGCCTTGCGCCGCCACGCCGCCCGCCATCGCCATTGCCGGCATGCACAAGTGGTATGGCGACTTCCATGTGCTGCAGGACATCAACCTGCAGGTCCGGGCGGGCGAGCGCCTGGTGATCTGCGGGCCGTCCGGTTCCGGCAAGTCCACCATGATCCGCTGCATCAACCGGCTCGAACGCCACCAGCAGGGCTCCATCGTGGTCAACGGGGTTGAGCTGAGCGACGACCTGCGCGCCGTGGACGGCGTGCGCACCGACGCCGGCATGGTGTTCCAGCACTTCAACCTGTTCCCGCACCTGACCGTGCTGGAGAACTGCATCCTGGCGCCGATGCAGGTGCGGCGCATGCCGCGCGCGCAGGCGGTGGATGTGGCCATGCGCTACCTGGAGCGGGTGCGCATTCCCGACCAGGCCGGCAAGTACCCGGGCCAGTTGTCGGGCGGGCAGCAGCAGCGCGTGGCCATCGCCCGCTCGCTTTGCATGCAGCCGCGCATCATGCTGTTCGACGAGCCGACCTCGGCGCTGGATCCGGAGATGGTCAAGGAAGTGCTGGACACCATGACCTCGCTGGCCGAGGACGGCATGACCATGCTGTGCGTGACCCACGAGATGGGCTTTGCCCGCAACGTCGCCGACCGGGTGGTGTTCATGGACGGCGGCCGCATCATCGAGATGGGCGAGCCGGGCGATTTCTTCGACAACCCCCGGCATGAACGCACGCGCGCCTTCCTGGAGCGCATCCTGCATTAAGGAGGGCAGGGCGGTGGACGCAGCCATCAGGCCCGGTTTGTTTATGAAAATGGAAACCATTATCATGCATGCCTCTGTCGATTGTGCGTCATGTCCTCGCGTCCGTCCCGTCCCTCCGGCTTCCTGGCCTATTACGAAGAGCTGCTCGCGGTCTGGACCCGCAAGCTGGGCTGCCGCGACGCCGCGCGCGACCTGGCCCACGACGCGCTGGTGAAGTGCCTGGAAACCGACCCGGCGCAGGTGGCGCAGCCGCGCGCCTATCTGCACCAGGCCGCGCGCAACGCGGCCGTCGACCAGTTCCGCCGCGACGGCGGGCAGGAATGGGTGCCGCTTGATACCATTGCCGACCACGCCAGCCCCTTGGGCGACCCGATGGCCCAGGCGCGCACCGGCCAGCTGGGCCAGGCGCTGGAAGCGGCGCTGGCGGAACTGCCGCTCAAGTGCCGCCAGGTGTTCGTCTGGCAGCGGCTGGAAGGCCTGACGCAGGCCGAGATCGCCGAACGCATGGGATTGAGCAAGAACATGGTCGAGAAATACATGATCCGTACCGCGTTGCATCTGCGCGAGCGGCTGGGGGCGTATGCGCCCCACTGACGCCGCATCGCCCGGGCAGGCCGGCCGCGAGGCGGGCGCCGACGCCATCCGCGCCGAGGCGGCGCGCTGGTTCGCGCGCGCCCATTCCGGCGAGTGGGACGCCGCGCGGGAACAGGCGCGCGCCGACTGGCTGGCGGCCGATCCGCGCCACGCCTATGAGTACCGCCTGCTGGAATCGATCTGGCAGGCCGCGGACGCCGTCGCGCCCGAGCGCCTGCGCGCCCTGGCCGAAGCGCCGCGCCGCACCGCGCGTTCCGGGCGGCGCGCCGCGCTGGCCCTGAGCCTGGGCGCCGCGATCGTCGCCGTGGGCGGCTGGGCGCTGTGGCCGCGCGGCGCGGGCTGGACCGAATACCAGACACGGATTGGCGAACTGCGCAGCGTGGCGCTGCCCGACGGTTCCCGCGCCGAATTGAATAGCAACAGCCATATCCGCGTGCGCTTCGACGATGCCGAGCGGCGCGTGCTGCTGGTGGCGGGCGAGGCGCTGTTCTCGGTCGAGAAGAACGCCGCCCGCCCGTTCGTGGTGGATGCCGGCTTGGGCACCGCCACCGTGACCGGCACGCGCTTCGACGTGCGCCGCGACGCGGACCAAGTGCGGGTGCTGGTGGACTCGGGTTCGGTCAAGGTGGCCGGCGCGCACGACGCGGCGGCCTTGCCGGTCGCGGCCGGGCAGGGCGTACGCATCGGCGCGGCCGGGCAGGCCGGGGCGGTCGAGCCCGCCGACGTGGCGGCGACGCTGGCCTGGCGCGGCGGCCAGATCCGCTTCAGCAATACCGACCTGGCCACGGCGGCGCGGGAAGTATCGCGGTACCGGCAGCATCCTGTCGTGCTGGGAGCCGGGGTGGCGCATCTCACCGTGACCAGCGTGTTCCAGACCCGCGACACGGACGCCTTCCTGACGGCTTTGCCGCACATCCTGCCGGTGCAGGTGCGCCAGCTGGCCGACGGCCGCAGCGAGATTTCGGCGCGTTGACGCTGTTACAAAATAGTTCGGCCGGGCATTCAGGTTTTTTTGCCGTATTGCGTCTTCTTCTTGATTCCGTGGGGCATGGGGCCCATCGATGACGGATCAGGAGCAGAAGCTGTGGTTCACAAGAAAATGGGACAAGGCGCGCCGGTGGCCGCGCGCCTGACGATGGCCGCGATGGCGGCAGTGCTGGCGTTCGGCCCGGGGATGGCCGACGCGCAGGCGACGGCGCCCGTCGCCATTGACATGCCGGCGCAATCGCTCGACCAGGCGCTCAAGCGGCTGGCCGAAACGCACGGCCTGCAGATTTTCTATGCGCCTCAGACCGTGGCCGGCATGCAGGCGCCGGCGCTGTCCGGGTCCATGACGCCGCAACAGGCGCTGGCCGCGCTGCTGCAGGGCAAACCATTGCGGCTGCGGCAGGAAGGCTCGGCCACCATCATCGAACCCGAGGCGGCCAGCGGCGGCGCCACCGTGATGGCGCCGATCGAGGTCAGCGCCTCGCGCACGGCCAGCAACCTGGTCAGCCCCGTGCAGCAGACCATCGTGCTGGAGCGCGACGCCTTGCAGGAACTGCGCACCGGCTCGGACAGCCTGGCCAGCGTGCTGGCCAAGACCGTGCCGGGCATGGCCGATTCCAGCCGCACCATGACCGACTATGGCCAGACGCTGCGCGGACGCGGCGTGCTGGTGCTGGTGGACGGCATTCCGTTGAACACCAACCGCGATTCGTCGCGCAATCTGGCCAACATCGACCCGGCCACCATCGAGCGCGTTGAAGTGCTGCGCGGCAGCAGCTCGATCTACGGCGCCGGGGCCACCGGCGGCATCGTCTCGATCACCACCCGGCCCGCCGGCGGCGAACCGGTGGCCGAAACCACCGTGACCGCCGTCAGCCCGCTGAGCCGGCTGAATTCGGACGGGCTGGGCGGCCAACTGCAGCAGCATTTCGCCGGCAGCCAGGGCATGCTGGACTACGCGCTGGACCTGGGCGCGCGCCACAACGGCGCCTCCTACGACGCGCGCGGCCGCCGCATCGCGCCCGAACCCAGCCAGGGCGATCTGTTCGACTCCAACATCTACAGCCTGGGCGGCAAGCTGGGCCTGCGGCTGGACGACAAGCAGCGCCTGCAGCTGTCGGCCAGCTACTACAACGCCGACCAGCATTCCGATTACACCTCGGATCCCTCGGTCGGCCGCCTGCCGCCGGGCACGGCGCGCGCGCTGCCGCTCAGCGGCCTGGACCTGGCCGACCAGAACCAGATCCGCAACACGCTGGTGAACCTGGAATACCAGCACCTGGACCTGCTGGGCAGCAAGGTCACGGCGCAGATGTACTACCGCGACTACTACACGCGCTTCACGCCGTTCGACGCGCGCGCCGTGGTCACGCGCGGCGGCAACGTCGACCAGGTCATGCAGAACAGCAAGGTGTTCGGCAGCCGGCTGACGATCGACACGCCGCTGGGCGAACAGTCGAAACTGCTGTGGGGCATGGACTTCAACCAGGAACGCAGCGACATGCCGATCGACGTGTTCGACGCGGCGGCCTACGACGCCAGCGGCGGCCGGGTGTTCCGCAAGACCGGCCGCCTGACCTACATGCCCGAGCTGACCTCGCGCAGCACCGGTATCTTCGGCCAGCTGGAGCACCGCTTCAACGAGCAATGGTCGGTGCAGGGCGGGGCGCGCTACGAGTACGCCACCGCCCGCTTCGGCGACTTCGTGCCGCTGTCGCAATCGCGCGTGGCGTCGCCAGCCTCGGTGCAGGGCGGTTCGGTCAGCTACGATGCCTTCCTGTTCAACGCCGGCCTGACCTACGCGCCGATCCGCGGCCAGGAGCTGTACGCCAACTTCAGCCAGGGCTTCCAGCTGCCGGACATCGGCGTGCAGATGCGCAACGCGCGGCCGGGCTTCGACATCGGCTCGTCCGACTTGCAGCCGGTCAAGACCAATAACTACGAGCTGGGCTGGCGCGGCGGGGTGGGCAACACCACGGCGTCGCTGGCGCTGTTCTACACCACCTCCAAGCTGGGCGATGTGCAGAGCTTCAACAACGGCCTGATCCTGACCCGCACCGAGGAGCGCATCCACGGCATCGAGGCGACGGTGGACTACCTGACCGACGACGAGAAATGGGGCACAGGCGGCACGTTCACGTGGATGAAGGGACGCGAGCGGCCCGACAACGGCCAGTGGCGCGACATGACCGGCTACCGCATCCCGCCGCTCAAGCTCACCGCGTATCTGCAGTACCGGCCCAACGAGCGCTGGAGCAACCGCATCCAGGCCAATTACTTCGGGGCCAAGGACTACCGGCTGGATGGCGTCGAGAGTTTCGGCCGGCGTGACGTGGGCAGCTACTTCACGGTTGACCTGATGAGCCGCTACCAGGTCACGCCGAAGGACACGCTGATCGTCGGGATCGAGAACCTGTTCAACCGCGACTATTACCCGCTCTATAGCCAGTTGATGCGCACCAGCACCAATACCAGCCGCCTGCCGGCCCCGGGCACGGTGCTGACGCTGACGTACCAGCACCGCTGGTAGCGACCGGGAAGGGGCAAGGGGCAAGGGCCGTCGGCGTGTTTTAATACGCGTTTTACGAGCCCTTGAACCCTGACACGGTTCCCCTGCCTCATGTTGCGCCTGACCGAAATCATCCTGCCCCTGTCGACCTCCCAGGACGACATCGAAAACACCCTGCGCGCCGCGGCCTGTAGCCGCCTGGGGATCGCCCCCGAGGCCCTGCGCGCGCTGACCATCTTCCGCCGCAGCTATGACGCGCGCAAGCGCAGCGCCATCACGCTGACTTATTCCGTGGATGTCGAGGTGGCCGACGAGGCCGCCGTGCTCAAGCGCGTCGCCGGCCTGCGCACGGTGATGCCGACGCCGCCCATGGAATACCAGTACGTCGGCCACGCGCCTGCCGATCTGCCCGAGAGCCGTCGCCCCGTCGTGATCGGCTTCGGCCCCTGCGGCCTGTTCGCGGCGCTGATCCTGGCCCAGATGGGGTTCCGGCCGATCATCCTGGAGCGCGGCCGGGTGGTGCGCGAGCGCACCAAGGACACCTGGGGGCTGTGGCGCAAGAACATCCTGCAGCCGGAGTCGAACGTGCAGTTCGGCGAGGGCGGGGCGGGCACGTTCTCGGACGGCAAGCTCTCGACCCAGGTCAAGGACCCCAAGCACTACGGCCGCAAGGTGCTGCAGGAATTCGTCGCCGCCGATGCGCCGCCCGAGATCCTGTATGTCAGCAAGCCGCACATCGGCACTTTCCGCCTGGTCAAGATGATCGAGCAGATGCGCGCGCAGATCGCCGCGCTGGGCGGCGAGTTCCGCTTCGAGAGCCGCGTGGACGATATCGAGATCGAGGACGGCCGGGTGCGCGGCGTGCGCCTGGCGGGCGGGGAGTTCATTGCCGCCAGCCACGTGGTGCTGGCGGTGGGCCACAGCGCCCGCGACACCTTCCGCATGCTGCACAAGCGCGGGGTGTTCATGGAAGCCAAGCCGTTCTCGCTGGGGTTCCGCATCGAGCATCCGCAGTCGTTGATCGACCGCGCCCGCTTCGGTCCCAGCGCCGGCCATCCGGTGCTGGGCGCGGCCGACTACAAACTGGTGCACCATGCCGGCAACGGCCGCGCGGTCTACAGCTTCTGCATGTGCCCGGGCGGCACCGTGGTGGCCGCCGCGTCGGAGCCCGGCGGCGTGGTCACCAACGGCATGAGCCAGTATTCGCGCAACGAGCGCAACGCCAATGCCGGCATCGTGGTCGGCATCGAGCCCAAGGACTTTCCTGGCATCGAGGACTCGCCGCTGGCGGGCATCGACTTCCAGCGCCATTGGGAAAAGCGCGCCTACGAACTGGGCGGCGGCGATTACAGCGCGCCGGCGCAGTTGGTGGGCGACTTCCTGGCGGGCCGGCCGTCGACCGCGCTGGGCAGTGTCACGCCGTCGTACAAGCCGGGCGTGACGCTCACCGACCTGTCGTCCAGCCTGCCGGACTACGCCATCGCCGCTATCCGCGAAGCCCTTCCGGCGTTCGAGCGCCAGATCAAGGGCTTTTCCATGCACGACGCGGTGCTGACCGGCGTCGAGACGCGCACCTCGTCGCCGCTGCGCATCACGCGCCGCGACGATTTCCAGAGCATGAACACCCTCGGGCTGTTCCCGGCGGGCGAGGGCGCGGGCTACGCCGGCGGCATCATGTCGGCCGCCATCGACGGCATGAAGGTGGCCGAGGCGGTGGCGCTGCATCTGCTGGGCCGCGACGACATCACCGGCGGCAATCGGCGCGGTCCCAGCGACGATTATTGAGCTGACCGGGATGGCCTGTCCGGGCGCGGCGGCGACGGGCAGGCGTCGCGGGCGCGGGCGGTTATCCGGTTCGCGGGTCCCCGCTCACGCACAGCGCCACGGGCAGATCATGCAGCAGCTGGTCCAGTTCCCATGCCGCGGAGGGATGCCGGCGCGATGACAGCGGGTCCAGGAAGACGCCCCCCGCATCGTCCGGCAACAGCAGGCGGGTGCCGGCCCAATGGTCGCGCGCGGTCGCCGCGTCGCCCCGCGCATAGCCGGCGATCGCCGTGGCGCACAGGCGCGGCACGACGACGAGCAGGGCCTGGTCCTCGTGGCGCCTCAGGAATGCCAGGACGTGCGCGGCGCGCGGCCCTTGCGCCGCGACGGGTTGCAGCGTGCCCTCGCGCAGCAGCGCCGGATGGCGGGCGCGCACGGCCAGCGCGCGCTGGATCAGGGCCTGCTTGACCGCGCCGCTGTGCCAGGCGGCCGCGCTGGCGTCGATGGCGCCGGCGGCAGGCGCGCCGTCCAGCAGCGCCGCGCGCCGGGCATAGTCCACCGGCCGGCGGTTGTCGGGATCGACCAGGCTGAAATCCCACAGGTCGGCGCCCTGGTACAGGTCCGGCACGCCGGGCAGCGTGTTGCGCAGCAGGGTCTGGGCCAGGCTGTTGACCAGTCCGGCTGGCGCCAGGCGCAGCGCGTAGCCGGCGATCTCGCGCAGCAGTGTCCTGCCGTCGGGCGTGGTCAGCAACGCGTCGAGCGCCTGGCTGGCGGCGTCTTCGTAGCGCGGGTCGGGGGCGGTCCAGCGCGTGTGCAGCTTGGCTTCGCGCTGGGCCTTCAGTTGCCATTGCGCGACGCGCGCGATCCAGGCGGCGACGGCGTCCGGGCGGGCGTCGATGTCGTCGGGGGCCAGCTCCAGGGGCCAGGCGCCGACCAGCGTTTGCAGCAGCAGATAGCGGTCGGCGCGCGATGGCCGCTGCTCGCGGCCCGGCAGGCGTTCGATCCAGCCGCTGGCGGCGGCGATCCAGTCCTGCGGGATTTCGCTCAGCGTGGCGAGGCGGCAGCGGCTGTCTTCGCCGCGCTTGTGGTCATGGGTGGCGGTGGCCAGCAGCGCGTCGGGATGGCTGCGGCCGCGGGCGGCGCAATCGGCCAGGAAGGCCGCGGGTTCCAGGCTGAAGCGCGCCGGGCTGGCGCCAACCTCGTTGCGCGACAACAGCGGGCCGTAGCGGTAGAACAGCGTGTCCTCGAGCGCCTTGGCGGCCAGCGGCGGGGTCAGTTGCTGGAAGTGGCGCAGCGCCCGGGCGCGCGCGTTGCGCAGGGCGTTGGCCGCGTCCGCCTCGCAAGGCTCGCCGGGCGAGCCATCCAGCCATTGGTCCAGCAGTGCCAGCAACTGGTCGTCGGGGCTGTCGGGCGCGGCCGCCAGCGCGGCGCGGGCGCCGGCCAGCGCGGTTTGCCAATGAATCCGGTCCGCCGCGCCGCGGCCGCCGTCTTCGGCATAGCTGCGATACACCGGAAACGCCGCCAGCAACGCTGTCAGCGCCCGGTCGATCGCCGGGGCCGCCCAGTCGCGCGTGCGCAGGTCCAGGCGCGCCACCCGGGTCAGCGCGCGCACCAGCACCAGCCGTTCCGAGGCGAAGTGGCGCGTCAGCATGAGTTCGCGCGCTGCGCGCAGTTGCGCCGCCGCGGGGCGGGGATCGCCGCTCAGGGTCTCCCAGAACCGTGTCAACGGGTCGCGCGCCGCCGACGCATGCAGCAATGCGCCGACCTGGTCCATGAAGTCGTATCCGGTGGTGCCGTCCGCCTGCCAGCGCGGATCGAGGCTTTCGTCGTCGGCCAGTATCTTTTCCACGATCAGGTAGGGGGCGGCCGCCAGGCCGGCACGGGCGCGTTCCGGCGCCGCCCTTAGCAGGGCGCCGTGCAGCCGCTTCAGGTAGGCGCCCGGGCTGGCCAGGCCGTCGATGTGATCGATGCGCAAGCCGTCCAGCAGGCCCTCGCGATACAGGCGCAGCGGCAGGGCGTGCACGGCGTCGAACACCAGGTCGTCCTCGACCCGCACGCCGACCAGTTCATGGATCTCGAAGAAGCGGCGCCAGTTGATCTGGTCGGGCGCGGCGCGCCACCATGCCAGGCGGTAGTGCTGGCGCTCCAGCAGGTGGTGCAGGCGCCGCCGGCCGGCCGCCGAGTCGGCGGCATGCGCCGCGCAGGTGTGCGCGGGGTTTTGCGCGGGCGGCGGCGGCTCGGCCACTGGATAGCGTTGGCCGCCCACGTCGATGGCGTAGCCGCGCTGGGGGTCATGCGCCAGGACAATCATGCCGGCGTCGAGGCAGACGCCATAGGGCTCGGGCAGCACCGGCAGCAATACCTTGCCGCGCAGGGCGGGGTCGGGGGCGCGCCAGTCGATGTCGAAGCAGCGCGAATGCGTGCTGCGTTCGCCGCGCCGCAGCACGTCGGCCCACCAGGCGTTGGAGACATCGGCCGCCATGTGGTTGGGCACGATGTCGGCGATCAGGCCCAGGCGGTGGGCGCGGGCCGCTTGCGCCAGCCGCCGCAACGCCGCTTCGCCGCCCAGTTCCGGGCTGACCTGGCCGTGGTCGATGACGTCGTAGCCGTGGGTCGACCCGGCGCGGGCGCGCGTGATCGGCGACAGATACAGGTGGCTGACGCCGAGCGCGGCGAAGTAGCCGACCTGGGCGCGGGCGTCGTCCAGGGTGAAGCCCGCGTGCAGTTGCAGGCGGGCGGTGGCGCGCGGCCGGGACGGCGCGGGCCCCGGGGGCGTGTCGATACCGTTCATGGCGTGCGTCCTCGCAGGGACCGCAGGAGCGCCAGCCGTTCGCGCACCTCGGGCGCGTCCAGGCAATCGGCGGCGGCCAGCGGCTGGCGCTGGCGCCAGTTGGGATGGCGGGCATCGCCGCCGGGCAGGTTGGGCTGATCGAGGGTGCCGGTGGCGTCTTCCAGCGGCACCAGGGTCAGGGGACACGGCGCCGCCGCCACGAAGGCCAGCAGCTTGGCCGCGGGCGCCTGCGCGGGGGCGGGCTCGGCGGGCTGGTGCGCATGCTCGCGCACCGCCTGCCACAGGCTGTCGCGATCGGCGTCGCGTTGCGCGCGCAGGTCGGACTCGCGCTGCGCCGGGCCCAGCAGATCCAGGCCGGCGCGCCAATCGATGTCGCGGCCCCGCCACCAGCCCTCCAGCGTGGGCAGGTCATGTGTCGTGGTCATGGCGGCGGCCTGGGCGGGCCAGTCGCGCGGCGGCATGAACGGGGCCGTCGGCTTTGCGCCGGGCGCCGCGCGCATGAACCACAGCACGTCCATGCCCAGCACGCCGTGGTCGCGCAGCGTGTCGTCAAAGCCGTCGGGCACCGTGCCCAGGTTTTCGCCGATCACCAGGGCCTGGTGGCGCCAGGCCTCCAGCGCCGTCAATCGCAGCAGCGTGCGCAACGGGTAGCGCAGATAGGCGCCATCGCCGGCCGCCGCGCCTTGCGGGATCAACCAAAGGCGCGCCATGCCGAGGATATGGTCGATGCGCAGGCCGCCGGTCTGGGCCAGGCTGGCGCGCAACAGCGCGATGAACGCGGCGTAGCCCGATTGATGCAGGGCTTGCGGCGACAGGGCGGTCAGGCCCCAGGCCTGGCCGCGCGGGTTGTGAATGTCGGGCGGCGCGCCCACGCCGGTGCGCCGCATCAGGTCGGCCTGGTGGCTCCAGGCGTGGCTGCCGGCGGGGCTGGCGCCGATCGCCAGGTCCGCCACCAGGCCCACCCGCATGCCGGCCCGCCGCGCCGCCTGTTGCGCCTGCGACAGGCTGACGGCGGCCAGCCACTGGCAGAACTGGTGGAACGCCAGCTCGCCAGCCTGCGCCTGGGCGAAGTCGCGGGCCTCGCGCGAGCGCGGGTCGCGCAGGCCGTCGGGCCAGGCGCTCCAGGCACGCGGCGCGCCGGGCATGCGCGCCAGGTGTTCGTGCAAGGCCTCGAACAGCGCGTGGTCGTGAAGGTCCTGCCCGCCCGCCTCGCAGAAGCTCTGTAGCGCCTGGCGCTGGTCCGGCGTCGCGACCCGTTCGAAGTCGCGGTATAGCTCCCGCAGCAGCCGCTGGCGCGCATGGGCGGCTTGCGGCCAGTCGATCAGGTCGCGCGCGTCCAGCGTGCGCAACGCCTGCTGCGCCAGCGGCCCCATCCGCGCCAGCGCGGCCCGCACCTGGGCCTCGCCCAGCGCGGCGGCGGGATCGGCGTAGAGCACGTTCAGGAAGAGCCGGCTGGAAGGGGAATAGGGGCTGTACTGCTGGGGATCGGCCGCGAACATGGCATGCACCGGGCTCATCGCCAGCACGTCGGCGCCGGCGGCGCCGGCGCTGACGGCCAGGTCGCGCAGCGCGCCGAAGTCGCCGAAGCCCTGGGTCGCGTGGACCAGGTCGGCGGCCGGGCGCCGCAGGCTGTAGACCTGGGCAGCCAGGCCCCAGGCGCGCGGCTGGGGCTCGCCCAGCAGATGGGACAGACTGGGCGCGCTGCTGGGCGCCACCGCCAGGGTCACGGTGCCGGTGGCCAGGGTCAGCGTGTAGTAGCCGGGAACCGTCGGCGCTTCCAGTTGCGGCACGCCGGCGGCATCGGCCGTGGTGTGTCCGGCCAGGGGCTTCGCGTGGGCGGCGCCGATTTCGTAATGACCCGCGCAGGCGGGGGGCAGGCGCAGCATGCCGCCGGCGGTGGTCACCATCATGGCGGGCAGTTGCGCGTCGCCGCGTGCCCGCGCCAGGCGTTCGTGGCTGGCGCGGATGTCGGCGTCGCTGTCCGCCGGCAGGTCCATCGCGCCCAGCAGGGCGCGCAGTGTCTCCGGCGCCACGGTGCGCGGCTGGCGATAGGCATCGGTCCAATGCTCGGCCAGGCCGGCGGCCAGGGCGAGGGCCGAGAGAGTTCCGCTCATGGCGCGTCCTCCAGCAGAACCACCACGCTGTCGGCGCAGGCGCTGCCGGCGCGCAGCGAGGCAAGCGCGCCGGGCAGGGATTCGAACAGCAGATCGGCGAAGTCGCCCGGTGGCGACAGCGTTGCCGGCAGCGGCTCGCGGTCGGCGCCCAGGTTGGCGTACAGCGTCAGCACGGCGCCGTCGCCCAGCCGCCAGCGCGCCATGACCGTGGCCGTCCCGAGCGCCAGCGCGCCCAGGCTCTCGGCCCCGCGCAGGCGCGGGGCGAGCGCGTGCTGGCGCAGGTGCAGCAGGGCGCGGTAATAGGTAAGCCAGTTCTTGGCGGCATCGCCGGTGTCGTCGTGCCAGGGCAGGCTGCGCGCATAGGTATCGGGGGCGTTGGGATCGGGCAGGGCCGTGGCCGCATCGTGGGCGGCATAGGCCGGGAATTCACGTTGCCGGCCCTCGCGAACCGCCTGCGCCAGGGCCGGGTCGGCATGGCTGGTGAAGTACAGGAACGGCGCCTCGCTGCCGCATTCCTCGCCCATGAAGATCAGCGGAATCTGCGGTATCAGCAACTGCATTGCCACCGCCGCGCGCAGGCGCTCGGGCGAGGCCGCCAGGCGCGTCAGGCGTTCGCCCAGGGCGCGGTTGCCGGTCTGGTCGTGGTTCTGCAGGAACAGCACGAAGGCGCTGGGCGGCAGGTGGGCGCTGGGCTCGCCGCGCGGACGGCCGCCGCGGTAGGCCGAAGGCTGGCCCTGGTAGAGCCAGCCCTGTTCCAGGCATTGCGCCAGGGCCTGCGCCGGATAGCGCGAGTAGTCGGCGTAGTAGCCCTGCGATTCGCCGGTCAGCAGATGGTGCAGCACGTGATGCGCGTCGTCGTTCCATTGCGCGTCGTAGCCGGCCTGCAGCAGCGAGGCGCGGTTGTCGTCGTTTTCCAGGACCAGGTGCACGTGGCGCCCAGGCAACTGGCCGCGCACGTGGCGCGCCAGCTCCTCCAGCCATTCGTGGCCGACGATGGCGTGGACGGCATCCAGCCGCAGGCCATCGAAGCGGTATTCGCTGAGCCAGTACAGCGCGTTCTCCTCAAAAAAGCGGCGCACGGCGGGCTGGCGGAAATCGATCGCCGCGCCCCACGGCGTGGGCACATCGTCGCGGAAGAATGGCGCCGAGTAGCGCGGCAGGAAGTTGCCATCGGGGCCGAAGTGGTTGTAGACCACGTCCAGCATCACGCCCATGCCCAGGCCATGGGCGGTGTCGATCAGCGCCTTGAGTTCCTCGGGCGTGCCGTAGGCGGTGTCGGGCGCGTACGGCAGCACGCCGTCATAGCCCCAGTTGCGCGCGCCCGGAAAGTCGGCCAATGGCATCAGTTCGAGCAGCGTGACCCCCAGTTCGGCCAGGGCCGGCAGGCGCTGGCGGACGCCGGCGTAGCCGCCCGCCAGGCCGACGTGGATTTCATACAGCACGCTGTCTTCCCACGGGCGTCCGCGCCAGCCGGCATGCTGCCAGGCGTAGGCGTCGGGCCCGGTCACGACGCTGGCGTCGTGCACGTCGCCGTCCTGCAGGCGCGAGGCCGGGTCCGGCACCATGGCGCCGTCGCCGAGGCGATAACGGTAGCGCGTGCCGGGACCGCAATCGACGTCAACCTGGGCGTAGCCCTGCGCGTCGGGATGCAGCGCGATGGCGTCGCGGCCTTCGATCAGCAGGGCCAGGCCCGGCGCCGCGGACGGCGCCCACAGGCGGAAGCGCGTGCGGCCGTCGGGCAGCGGCAGCGCGCCGAAGGAAAAGGGTTCGGGCCAGGCCGTCATGCCGCCGGCTCCTGCATGGGGGCGGCGGCGAGCAGCACCAGGCTCTGCGCCGGCACCGTTACCTCGGCATCGTTGACGGGCGCCGCTGGCGTCGGGGCGGACGAATCCAGTTCGCGGATCCAGGCCAGGGCCGGCGCCGGCAGGGTGAACGCCAGCGCCTCGGCGCCGGGATTGAGCAGCAGCAGCGTGATGTCGGCGCTGCCGTCGTCGCGAAGGGCCGCGCGGCGCAGGGCCATGGCCCGCGCGCCGGCGTCCTCCCAGGAGGCGGGCTCGATGGGTTGGCCGTCGGGGTTGAACCAGCTGATGGCGGCGATGCCGGGGCGGACTTCGCGCGCCGCGTCGCCATACCGGGCGGCGCGCAGGGACGGGTGGCCGCGCCGCAGCGCCAGCGCCCGCGCCACCGCCTGGCTCAAGCCCCGGCCCTGGTCGCTCTGCGCCTCGGTCCAGTCCAGCCAGGACAGGGGCGAATCCTGGCAGTAGGCATTGTTGTTGCCGTGCTGGCTGTTGCCGAATTCGTCGCCCGCCAGCAGCATGGGCGTGCCATCCGACAGGCACAGCGTGGCGAGCAGGGCGCGCAGCACGCGGGCGCGCCGTTCCAGCACGGCTTCGTCCTCGGTCGGGCCTTCTTCGCCCCAATTGCTGCTGTAGTTCTCGGCGTGGCCGTCCTCGCCATTTTCGCCGTTGGCCTCGTTGTGGCGGCCGTTGTAGCTGACCACGTCGCGCACCGTGAAGCCGTCGTGCGAGGCGACGAAGTTGACGCTGGCCCACGGGCGGCGATGGCGCCGGTCGAACAGGTCGCGCGAGGCCGTCAGCCGCGCCGCCATGTCGCCCCGCTGGCCCTCGTCGCCGCGCCAGAAGCGGCGCACGGTGTCGCGGTAGCGGTCGTTCCATTCGGCGAAGGCGGGCGGATGATTGCCCAGCTGGTAGCCGTCCGGGCCGATGTCCCAGGGTTCCGAAATGAGCTTGACCGCCGCCAGTTCGGGATCCTGCAGCACGGCATCGAAAAAACCGGAGCCGGGGTCGAAACCGGTGCCTTCGCGCCCCAGCGTGACGCCCAGATCGAAGCGGAAACCGTCCACGCCATAGGAGCGCACCCAGTGGCGCAGCGAATCGGTGACCATCTGCAGCACGCGCGGATGCGACAGGTTGACCGTATTGCCGCAGCCGGTGTCGTTGATGTAGTGCCGCTCCTCGCCCGGGACCAGGCGGTAGTAGCTGGCGTTGTCCAGGCCGCGCCAGGACAGCGTCGGTCCCAGTTCGTTGCCTTCGCAGGTGTGGTTGTAGACCACGTCCAGGATGACCTCCAGGCCCGCCGCGTGCAGCCGGCGGATGGCCTGGCGCAGTTCGTTCGGGCCGTGCTGCAGGTACGAGGGCTCGGGCGCGAAGAACGACAGCGTGTTGTAGCCCCAGTAGTTGCGCAGGCCGCGTTCCAGCAGGAAACGGTCCTGCAGGAAGGCGTGCACCGGCAGCAGCTCGACCGCGGTGACGCCCAGGCGCTGCAGGTGCTCGATGAAGCGCGGGTCGGCCAGCGCCGTGGCGGTGCCGCGCAAGGGCTGGCGCAGGTCCTCGCGCTGCATTGAGACGCCGCGCAGGTGAACCTCGTAGATGACGCTGTCGGCCCAGGCGGTGCGCGGCGGCTTGCTGTTGCCCCAGTTGAATGGCAGGTCCTCGACCACCACGGCCTTGGGCATGGCCGGCGCGCTGTCGCGCC
The DNA here is from genome assembly GCF_002082135.1 of Achromobacter ruhlandii. Classification (NCBI taxonomy): domain Bacteria; kingdom Pseudomonadati; phylum Pseudomonadota; class Betaproteobacteria; order Burkholderiales; family Alcaligenaceae; genus Achromobacter; species Achromobacter ruhlandii. The sequence continues at coordinate 3,265,297 of NZ_CP017433.1, read as the reverse complement.
GGTCCAGGGACAGGTCGGCGCGGGCGTGGTTCAGGCGGTAGCCGAACAGTGCATCGCTCCAGTTGACCGGACCGGTGAGCTGGCGGGCGTAAGGGTCCAGCAACAGTTTGTGCGGGTTGAAGCGGTGGCCGTTGCGCGGATCGTAGGGGCCATGCGCGCGCAGGCCGTAGACCAGGCCGGGCTGCGCATCGGGCAGGTAGCCATGCCAGATCTCGTCGGTGCATTCCGGCAGGTCGAAGCGGCGCAGTTCCTTGCGGCCGCGGGCGTCGAACAGGCAGACCTCGACGCGGGTGGCATTGGCCGAGAACACCGCGAAATTCACGCCCAGGCCGTCGCTGGTGGCGCCCAGGGGGTACGGCTGGCCTGCCGTCATGCGGGTCAACAAAGAAGGATCCATGGTCATTCGCCTTGGCGCAGGAAGTAAAGCGTGGACAGGGGCGGCAGCGTCAGCAGCAGCGATTGGGCGTGGCCGTGCGCGGCTTCGGGGCCGGTCCGCGCCTGGCCCAGGTTGCCGATGCCGGCGCCGCCGTAGACGCCGGCATCGGTGTTCAGGACTTCGTCCCAGCGTCCCGCCAGCGGCACGCCGATGCGGTAGCCGCCGCGGGCCACCGGGGTGAAGTTGCACACCGCCAGCAATTGGTTGGCGCCGTCGGTGCGCAGGAAGGCGACGACGCTGTTGTCGGCGTCGTCCAGCACCACCCAGGCAAAGCCGGCCGGGTCGGCATCGCGCGCGTGCAGGGCGGGCTGCGCGCAATACAGGTGGTTCAGGTCGCCGACCAGGCGCTGCACGCCCCGGTGGCGCGGATCGTCCAGCAGGTTCCAGTCCAGCGGCGCGTCGTGGTTCCATTCGCCGGGCTGCGCCAGTTCGCCGCCCATGAACAGCAGCTTCTTGCCGGGGTGCGCCCACATGTAGCCGAGGTAGGCGCGCAGGTTGGCGAAGCGGGCGCTATCGTCGCCCGGCATCTTGCGCAGCAGCGAGCCCTTGCCATGCACCACCTCGTCGTGCGAGAGCGGCAGCACATAGCGCTCGGCGTAGGCGTAGACCATGCTGAAGGTCAGCTCGCCATGGTGGTGCTTGCGGTGCACCGGGTCTTCGGCCAGGTAGCGCAGCGTGTCGTGCATCCAGCCCATGTTCCATTTGTAGTGAAAGCCCAGGCCGCCGTCGGCCACCGGCGCGGTCACGCCGGGCCAGGCGGTCGACTCCTCGGCGATCATCATGGCGTCGGGCACCTCGTCGCGCACCGCCTGGTTGAGCGTGCGCAGGAAGTCGACCGCCTCCAGGTTCTCGCGGCCGCCGTGGCGGTTGGGGATCCACTCGCCGGGCCGGCGGCTGTAGTCGCGGTACAGCATCGAGGCCACCGCATCCACGCGCAGCCCGTCGATATGGAAGCGTTGCAGCCAGTGCAGGGCGCTGGCGATCATGAAGGCGCGCACCTCGGTGCGGCCCAGGTTGTAGACCAGGGTGTGCCAGTCCGGGTGGTAGCCTTCGCGCGGATCGTCGTATTCGTACAGCGCGGTGCCGTCCAGGCGCGCCAGGCCGTGGGGGTCGTCGGGGAAGTGGGCCGGCACCCAATCCAGGATCACGCCGATGCCGGCGGCGTGGCAGCGGTCGACGAAATGCGCGAACGCGGCCGGCGGGCCGAAGCGCGCGCTGGGCGCGAACAGTCCCAGCGGCTGGTAGCCCCAGGATCCGCCGAAGGGGTGTTCCATGATGGGCATCAGTTCGATGTGGGTGAACCCCATCGAGGCGGCATAGGCCGGCAGCTTGTCGGCGAGCTGCCGCCAGGGGCAGGCGTCGCCGTCGGCGGCCAGCCAGGAGCCGGCATGGACTTCGTAGATGGCGATGGCGGCGCCGGGCGCGTGGCGCCGGCCGCGCGCGCGCATCCAGTCGTCGTCGGTCCAGGGATAGGGCGCGGTTTCGTCGACCACCGACGCGGTGGCGGGCGGCAGTTCGGCGCGGCGGGCGTGCGGGTCGGCCTTCAGGCGCACCGCGCCGGTGGCGTCGGTGACCGCGAACTTGTAGACCGCGCCCGCGTCCAAGCCGGGGATGAACAGTTCCCAGACGCCGGCCAGGTGCCGCAGGCGCATGCCGTGGCGGCGCGGGTCCCAGCTGTTGAAATCGCCCACCACCGCCACGCGGCGCGCGTTGGGCGCCCACAGGGCGCAGCGCAGCCCGGCCACGCCATCGATCGTGTCCAGGCGCGCGCCCAGCCATTGCAGCGCCGCTTGCCAGTCGCCGGTGGCCAGTCGCCGCAACGCGTCGTCGGGCAGCACCGGGCCAAAGGCGTAGGGGTCGGCGGTGGACTGCCGCGCCTGCGGCCATTCGATTTCCAGCCGATAGCTGTGCGGCGCGCCGGCGCGGGCGAAGGGCGCGGGGCCGCTGTACAGCCCGTCGCCGTCATCGGCCAGCGCGCGGCGCGCGTCGTCCGGTCCGAGCACGGTGACCGCGCGCGCGCCAGGCGCCAGCACCCGCACGCCGCCCTGGTGCGGGCCGAGCACGGCAAAGGGATCGCCATGCAGGCCGGCGATCAGGGCGGTGCGCTCGGCGGGGTCGAGCGGGACGGGATGGCGCGTCATGAGGTCGAATCCTCGGCATCGATGGCCGCGTTCCGCAGCCATTCATGGGCCAGGCCCGCCAGGGCGCACAGCGGAATGGAGATCCAGTCGGGGCGGTGGCCGGCCTCGTAGCCGATCTCGTAGGCGGCCTTTTCCAGTTGAGCCAGTTGCAGCAGGGTGCGCCAGGCGGGCGAAGCCTGCGCGGCGGTTTCCTCGTAGCCTTGCAGGAAGGCCTCGCTGGCGCGGGCGCGAAAGCGCGCCAGCAGCGCATCGCGCAACTGCGCCGGCGAATTCGCGGTGGCGGCGTTTTCCACCGGCGCCGCGTTGGCGTCGGCGGGCGCGCCGCCCAGCGGATCCTGGCGCGCGACGGCGGCGGCCGCGTAGTCGAAGGACCGCAGCATGCCGGCCACGTCCTTGGCGGGCGAGGCCAGTTGCCGTCGCTGCGCCAGCGGGTGATCCGGCTCGCCCTCGAAGTCGATCAGGTAGGCGTCGGTCTGCGCCACCAGCACCTGGCCCAGGTGCAGGTCGCCGTGCACGCGGATCAGCGGACTGCCGGCCAGCGACTGCGCCATGCGTTCGATCCGCGCCGTCAGCCGGTCGTGGTGCTCGAACAGCCATTGGGCGCAGGCGCGCGAGGGGTCCTCCAGGGTATCGAGGCGGTGGCGCAGGGCCTTGGCGGCGCGATCCAGTTGCGCGGTGACGCTGGCGGCGAGGGCATCGGCATCCTCCCGCGAGGCCCGCGCCGGCGCGAACGCCGGGTCGTCGCTGGGGCGCGACAGCACCTGGTGCAATTGCGCCACGCGCCGGCCGATGGTGGCGGCGAAGGTCGCGTAGCCCTCCAGGCTGGCTTCGAATTCCTCGGGGCTGTCGCCGCCCAGCAGCGCGGTGGCCAGGGCACGCTTGAGGAAGTCCAGGGTCCAGCCCCAGGCGTCGCCCTCGTTGGCGATATAGGCATACAGCACCGCCAGGGTGCACGGTGTGTCGTCGGCGTCGATCCGCCTGACCTCGCCCAGCAGGGTGGGGATGTTGGCGTAGCCGGCGCGCGTCAGGTGGCGGCTCATTTCCACTTCGGCCGACAGCCCCGGTTCGGCGTTGCGCAGCAGTTTCAGGATGGCCTGCCCGCCGATCACCACCGAGCTGTTGGACTGCTCGCCGCTGATCCATTGCAGCGCCGGCTCGGCGCCCAGGTCCAGCGCCGCCAGGCCGGGCTCGGCCTGGCAGCGGATCACGCCGGGCCGCTCGCCCGGTTTGCCGCCCTGGCGGCCGTCCCACTCGCGGCCGGCGCGCAGGGCCTGGACCACGCCCAGCACGAAGCCGGGTTGCAGGAAGGCGTCGGCCAGGATGCCGACTTCCGGCCCGCGCCGCACCCGCGCGATCGGATACTGGACTTGCGCGGTTTCATCCCACACCAGCGCGAAGGGCACCTGCACCCGCTGGCCCGCGCCGGCGTCGGCCGGTTCGGCCTCGGCCCAGTAGTACTCCGCGCCATCGGCGCCGAACGGCGTGGCGTAGGCCAGCCTCGCCCGCGCCGGCGGCGTGGCGCCCGGAAACCAGCGCTGGCGCGCCAGGTATTCTGGCAGCACTTCGGTTTCCAGCGCGACGCGCGAGGCGTCCGTGAGGACGGCATTGGCGTGGCCGCGCAATACCAGCGTGACCAGCTCCGGCATGCGTTCGGGCAGGCTGGCATGCCAGCCGGGCGGCGCGGCCTCGGCGCTCAGGTCCATCCAGTAAAAACCATACGGAGGCAGCGTCAGCAGATACGGCAGTTCGCCGATGGCGGGAAAGGGCGTGCCGCCCAGCATTTCCACCGGCACGCGGCCATTGAAGGCCTGTAGCGGCAGTTCGACCGGCTGGGCGGCGTTCGACAGGTTGGCCACGCACAGGATGGTGGTGTCGCGCCACTGCCGCAGGTAGGCCAGGATCTTGCGGTTGCCGGCCTGGATGAAGCGCAGCGTGCCGCGGCCGAAGGCGCGGGTCTGGCGGCGCTGCGCCAGCATGCGGCGGGTCCAGTTCAGCAGTGAATGCGGGTCGCGCTGCTGGGCCTCGACGTTGACGGCCTCGTAGCCATACAGCGGCCCCATCAGCACCGGCAGCGGCAGGCGCTCGGGGTCGGCGCGCGAGAAGCCGCCGTTGCGGTCGGGCGACCACTGCATCGGCGTGCGCACGCCGTCGCGGTCGCCCAGGTGCACGTTGTCGCCCATGCCCAGTTCGTCGCCGTAGTACAGCACCGGCGTGCCGGGCATCGACAGCAGCAGGCTGTTCATCAGCTCGACCCGGCGCCGGTCGCGTTCCAGCAGCGGCGCCAGCCGCCGGCGGATGCCCAGGTTGATGCGGGCGCGCGGATCGGCGGCGTAGACGCTCCACAGGTAGTCGCGTTCGCGGCTGGTGACCATCTCCAGCGTCAGTTCGTCGTGGTTGCGCAGGAAGATGGCCCACTGGCAGGTGGCGGGAATGTCGGGCGTCTGGCGGATGATGTCGGTGATGGGAAAGCGGTCTTCCTGCGCGATCGCCATGTACATGCGCGGCATCAGCGGGAAGTGGAACGACATGTGGCATTCGTCGCCATCGCCGAAATATTCCTGCGCGTCCTCGGGCCACTGATTGGCCTCGGCCAGCAGCAGGCGTCCCGGGTACTCGGCATCGATCACCGCGCGGATGCGCTTGAGCACCTGGTGGGTCTCGGGCAGGTTCTCGTTGTTGGTGCCTTCGCGCTCGACCAGGTACGGCACGGCGTCCAGCCGCAGGCCGTCCACGCCCATGTCCAGCCAGTGCCGCATCACCGCCAGCACTTCCTTGAGCACCTGCGGGTTGTCGTAGTTCAGGTCGGGCTGGTGCGAGTAGAAGCGGTGCCAGAAGTAGGCATTGGCGACCGGGTCCCAGGTCCAGTTCGATTTTTCGGTGTCGCAGAAGATGACGCGGGTGCCGGCGTAGGCCTTGTCGTTATCCGACCATACATAGAAATTGCGCGCGGCCGAACCGGGCCGCGAACTGCGGGCGCGCTGGAACCACGGGTGCTGGTCGGAGGTATGGTTGACCACCAATTCGGTGATGACGCGCAGCCCGCGCGCATGGGCGGCGCGAATCAGCCGGCGCACGTCGGCCACGGTGCCGTAGTCGGGATGCACGCCGCGGTAGTCGGCGATGTCGTAGCCGTCGTCGCGGCGGGGCGAGGGATAGAACGGCAGCAGCCAGATCGTGTCCACCCCGAGGTTGGCGATGTAATCCAGTTTGGAGATCAGCCCCGGCAGGTCGCCGACGCCATCGTCGTTGGAGTCGAAGAACGACTTCACGTGCAGTTGGTAGACGACCGCGTCCTTGTACCAGAGGCCGTCGTCCTGGGGCGGGGTGTCGCTGTTCATGGTGGCGGGCTCCCGGGCGGCGTCAACCATGACGCGACAGCCGCCAGATGCGGTAGGGTTGATCGGGGGACAGCGCCACGTCGCGGGCGCCGCCCTGCCAGGTTTCGCGCTGTCCGCCCAGCAGGTCCTCGGCCACCAGTTCGGCCGCCCAGGGCGGGCAGAACAGCGCGTAGGGCGGCTCGAGGCGGGCGGTCTGGGGATGGAACGGGTCCAGGCTGATCGCCGCCAGGATCACATTGCCCTGGCCGGGCGTGGCCTTGGCGAAGGCGATGACGCGGTCGTTGCCGCTGGCCGCGAGCGTCAGGCCGCGGTGGCTCTGCAAGGCGGGATTGGCGCGGCGCAGTTGATTCAGGCGCGCGATCTCGGCGCGGATGTTGCCGGCCTGGTGCCAGTCGCGCTGGCGCAGCTCGTACTTCTCGGAGTCCAGATATTCCTCCTTGCCCGGCACCGGCGCGGCCTCGCACAGTTCGAAGCCGCTGTACACGCCCCACAGGCCGGAACCCAGCGCGGCCAGCGCCGCCCGGATCAGGAAGCCGGGGCGGCCTGAGGTCTGCAGGAACAGCGGATTGATGTCGGGCGTGTTGACGAAGAAATGCGGCCGGAAGAAATCCGCGACGGGCGCCTGCGAGATCTCGCGCAGATAGGCTTCCAGCTCGGCCTTGTCGTTGCGCCAGGTGAAGTAGGTGTACGACTGGGTAAAACCAATCTTGGCCAGGCGGTACATCATCCTGGGCCGGGTGAAGGCTTCGGACAGGAACAGCACATCCGGATGGCGGGCGTGCACGTCGGCGATCAGCCATTGCCAGAAGGGCAGCGGCTTGGTGTGGGGGTTATCGACGCGGAAGGTGCGCACGCCCTGTTCCACCCAGAACAGCACGATGTCGCGCAGGGCGCGCCACAGGCCCAGCTTGCGCGCGCGCTTGGGCGGCGGGCCATAGAACGCCACGTTGACGATGTCTTCGTACTTCTTGGGCGGATTCTCGGCATAGCGCAGCGAACCGTCGGGCCGCCAGGAGAACCAGTCGGGATGGCGCGCCAGCCAGGGGTGGTCGGGCGAGCACTGGATAGCGAAGTCCAATGCCATCTCCAGGCCGTGCTCGCGGGCGGCGTCGACCAGCCGCAGGAAGTCGGCCAGGGTGCCCAGGCGCGGCTCGATGGCGTCGTGGCCGCCGGCCGGCGAACCGATGGCGTAGGGGCTGCCGACATCGTCGGGGCCGGCGCGCAGGCTGTTGTTGCGGCCCTTGCGGTTGGCCAGGCCGATAGGGTGGATCGGCGGCAGGTACAGCACATCGAAGCCCATCGCGCGGATGTCGGGCAGGCGCGCGATGACGTCGTCGAAGGTGCCGTGGCGGCCGGGTTCGGCGGCCTGCGACCGGGGGAACAGTTCGTACCACGCGGCGTGGGTGGCGCGCGGCCGGTCGACCCAGAGCGGGTGGATGGCGGACAGCGATTCGAACGGGCGGCTGTCGTGGCTGCGCATGGCCTGGGCCAAAGCGGGGTCGAGCAGCGTCTCGATCTGGGCGGCGTCGGGTTCGCTGTCCGGCGCCGGCGCGGCGCAGGCGCGCAGGGCGCGCTTGATCAGGCCGGCGCCGGCGCCGGGCGTGGCGGCCTGGCTGGCGCGCTGGTCGGCCGCGCGCAGCAGCTGCAGGCCTTCCTCGCGTTCCAGCCGCAGACTGGCGCCGGCGGCATGCTTGACTTCCAGTTCGTGCCGGAACGTCTCCCAGCCGTCGTGCCAGGCGGCCACCTGGAACGCGTGCGGGCCGATGCGGTCGGGCCGGAAACTGGCGGACCAGCGGTCATTGCCGACCGGAACCAGTGGCACGGCGCGCCAGGCGGGTTCGTCGTCGGCGCGCCAGCGCAGCTCGGCCGCGAGCCGGTCATGGCCGTCCATGAAAATGTCGGCCTCGACTTGCACGGGATCATGCACGCCGCATTTGACGGGGAAGGCGCCGCCGTCGACCGCGGGCACGACCTGTTCGATGGCGATACGGGCCTGGCCGGCGCCGTCGCCGCGCGTCGCCGCAGTCGCCGAGGTCGCGCGGGGCGACAGGCGCACGGGCGCGGCTGGCGCCAGCTCGTAGCGGGCGCAGGCGGCGGGCGGTAGCGGAGCGTCCACTGCGGTATCGCCGCGGGCGACGATCGTGCCGGCGGGCAGCAGGCCCGCGGCCAGGTCCCAGTCCAGGCGGGCCGGGGAGCGGTCATCGGGGTTGAGCGCCAGCAACGCCGCGCCCTCCTCGGCCGTGTCCCGCAGCAGCAGGGTGGCGCCGCCGTCGCGCCCCACCACCAGGCGCGGCGGCGCGGGGCAGTGCGCGTCGCGCAACCAGGCGTTGACCTGTGCGGCGCCGGCCGCGCGATCGGCGTCGGCGGCCAGCCAGCCGGAGGCGCTCAACGCGGCGCTCCAGGCGCGTCGCGCGTCGCTGGCGACGGGCGTGCCCGGGCGGGCCTCGTCCAGTGCGCCGGTTGGGGCAATGACCGGCGCCACCTCGCGCAAGCGTTCCAGCTCCTCGGCCAGCCAGGGCGAGCGGTAGTCCCACCACGGCAGCGATGAAAACACGCCGTCAAAGCCCGCGTCGCGCAGGCGGGCCAGGGCCGCTGGCGCCAGGCCCGGCGTCCAGGCCAGGCAGCGCAACGCGGGGTCGGCCTGACGCGCGGGCGCGAACAGCGACCGCCATGTCTGCGCATCGAGATGCGGCGGCGGCTGCACGACGTAGCCGCCGACCCCCGCGCGCGTCCAGCGCAGCAGGCGCGCGGCCCAGGCATCGACAAAGCCCGCCGGCGGATCCTCGCGCAGCTGCCTGACGCCGTGTTCGGCCAGCGACAGCCGGGGATCGCGCGCCGGGTCGTCGACCGGATCGTGATACCAGGCGGCGGGCGCCGTACTGTCCACCGCATCGCGGGCCACGCGCTGCAGTTCCAGCCGCAGCAGCAATGCCAGCCCGTGCTTGGCGGCCTCGCCGGCATCCCGCGCCAGGCGCGCCGGCAGCGGCCCGGTGCCGCCGTCCGGGGCCGGCGCGCGATCGGCGTCGACCGGCGCCAGCGAGCGCGCGTTGGCCGGGCAGAGCCAGGGCACGGGGACCAGCACCGCGCTGAATCCGTCGCGGCCGACCCCGGCCAGCAGCCGCTCGCGCGTGGCGTCGTCGGCCGGCAGGCCGGACGGCGCGTAATAGATGCGCGGCGCGGAGGAAGGCAAGGCCATTGGCGGTTCCTACTGGAGCACGGGGGTGGTGAGGGAGGCGGCGCGGCGCGCCTGCCGCGCGCGTGGCGTGGCGCTTTCCGCCAGCGGCGACTCCGCCGGGGCGGCGCGATCGCCGCCCAAGGCCTGGAACAACGCCAGGTACTGCGCCACCGCGGGCCGCCAGCTGAAGTCCGCGGTCATGGCGTTGCGCTGCATGGCCCGCCACAGCGTCGCGTGGCCGTGCAGGTGCAGCGCGCGCGCGATGGCGGCGGCCATGTCGGCGGGCGCGTCGCCGTCGAACAGGACGCCTGTGGCGCGGGCCATGGCGGTCAGGGGTTGGTGCGGGCCGGGGTCCGCGATCGTGTCGGCCATGCCGCCGACCCGCGAGCCGATCGGCAGGGTGCCATAGCGCATGGCGTAAAGCGGCGTCAGGCCGAACGGCTCGAAGCGGCTGCCGTGCAGCAGCACGTCGCCGGCGGCGTGCAGCCGGTGCGCGCCGGCTTCGTCGTAGCCGATGCGCACGGCGCAGCGGCGCGGAAAGCGCCCGGCCAATTCGGCCAGGGCGGCCTCCAGATGGCGCTCGCCCTGGCCCAGCACCGCCACCTGCAGCGACGGGTGCGCCTCCAGCGCCTGGGGCAGCGCCTGCGCGGCCACATCGGCCATCTTCTGGCCGGTCAGGCGGCTGCACATGATCATCAGGACGGCCTGGGGATCTTCCCGCAGTCCGTACTCATGCTGCACGGCCGCCTTGCACAGGCGCTTGTTGGCGAGGTCGGCGGCGCTGTAGCGCAGCGGGCCCAGGTGCGGGTCGCGCGTCGGGTTCCACAGCTGCGTGTCGATGCCGTTGGCGATGGCCAGCAGATCGGTCTCGCGTTCACGCAGGACGCCGTCCAGGCCGCAGCCGAACGCGGGGGTCAGGATCTCGCGGGCATACCGCTGGCTGACGGTGGTGACGCGATCGGCGTAGCGTATGCCGGCCTTCATGAAATTCAGCTGGCCCCAGGCCATCGCGCCGTCCTCGCCGCGGAAGGCGGGCCCGATCCCCAACGCGGCGGCGTCTTCGAGCGGGGCCTGGCCCTGGAACGCAAGGTTGTGGATCGTCAGGACGCTCTTGACGTCTTCGATGCCCGCGGCCCGCAACAGCAGGGGCGCCAGCGCCGCGTGCCAGTCGTGCGCGTGCACCAGATCGGGGCGCGGCAGCCCCGGCAGGCCTTGCGCGATGCGGACGCTGGCATGCGCCAGCGCGGCGTAGCGCAAAGCGTTGTCCGGATAGGGCTGCCCGCCGCTATCCAGATAGAGGCCGTCGCGATCATAGAGCGCGTCGTTGTCCAATAGCAGGAAGGGCAGGCCCGATTGCGGGCAGATGCCGGACAGCAGCCGCGCGTCACCGCCCGGCAGCCCGGGCAGGTCGGCAACGGGGCACAGCGATTGCAGGCGCTGCGCCACGCCGCGATAGGCGGGCAGCAGCAGGGTCGGAAGCGCCTGGGCCTGGGCCAGCGCGCGCGCCATGCCGGTGATGGCATCGCCCAGCCCGCCGGTTTTTGCCAGGGGGAAGGCTTCGGCCGCCACGATAAGGATTCTGGGTGTCGCCATGCTCGCTCCGGAGAGGGGGCGGAGGGCCGCCGGAATCGGGGCCGTGTCCGCAAGCCTGATCCCTACGCAAGTGCCATGCCCGGCCCTGGCGCCCCGTCGCGCCAGGGGGGAGACGGCGTGCGGGCGCCGTTGTTGCCGCATCTTGTAATCCTGGCTCAGCGCGCGCGGGCCAGGGTGTGGCGCTTGCGCCAGGCAAGGCGCAGCTCGACCAGCATGAACGCCAGCAGGGCCAGGCACAGCGGCGCCAGCGCGTACAGGGCGCGATAGCCCAGGGCCGCGCCCAGCACCTCGGCGGCAGGCAGCCGGGGCGACAGGGCCGCCACGAAGATCGCCTCGGTGGTGCCCAGTCCGCCCGGCGCCCGCGTCACCACCGCCGCGAAACTCGTGCACAGCAGGATGCCCAGCACCACGGGATAGCTGACCCTGCCTTGCAGCAGCACATACATGATGGCGCCCATCAAGAGCCACGACAGGGCCGCCGTCAGGCTCTGCAGCACGGCCATGCGCGCGCCCGGCAGGCTCACGCGCTGGCCCAGCCAGTGCACCGAACGGCGCGTGGCGCGGGCGCAGATCCAGACGTAGAGGGCGGCCAGGGCGATCAGTCCCACGCCCAGCAGGCGCAGCACGCCGCCGCCGATCTCCCAGCCGGCGGGCACCACGATCAGGCCGCTGGCGAACACCAGGCCCGCCACCCAGCCGTAGCCGAGCCAGTTGGAGACGGCGGAGAACACCGCCACCCGCGTGGCCACCGCCTTGCGGCAACCCAGTCGCGCATACAGGCGCAGGCGGGCCCCCAGGCCGCCCAGCAGCACGCCCAGGTTGAGGTTCAGCGCATAGCTCAGCATGGCTACCCCGAGCACCTTGGGCCAGGGCAGCGCGTGGCCGACATAGCGGCGGCCCAGCAGGTCCATCGAGGCATAGGCGAGATAGGCCGGCACCACCAACGCGGCCGCCAGCGCGATGGTGGCGCGCGGAATCCGGCGTACCGCCTGCCACACCTGGGGCCAGTCGACCGACGTGGCGAAATACGCCAGCAGGGCGGCCACCAGCGCCAGCACGATCCAGGGCAGCACGCGCTTGATCCGGGGCCAGCGGTGACGCGCGATCCGCGCCAGGCGGGAGCGATACAGGCTCATTGCGCCTCGCTTTCGCGCCGCGGACTGTTGTCGTCCAGGGTGCGCAGGCGCGGTTTGTGCGCCGGCAGGGCGCCGGCCCAGGCGGGAAAGCGCCGCAGGAAGTGGAACACCACCACGCCGACCCACAAGCGGCGCAGGCGCCGCCGGGAGCCGGGCCGCATCCGCACCGGCCGGCAGTCCTGGGCGATGAGGCGGTCCAGGCTGGCGCGCAGGGCGGCGTTCAAGGCGGTATCGCGCGCCACCACGTTGGCTTCCAGGTTCAATGCCAGGCTGAGCGGATCGAGGTTGCTGGACCCCACGGTCGACCAGTCCTGGTCGACACAGGCCACCTTGGCGTGCAGCGGACGCTTGCAGTATTCGAAGATCTCCACGCCGGCGTCGATCAGGTAGTCGTAGAGCATGCTGGCGGCCAGCTGCGCCACCAGCATGTCGGGTTCGCCCTGCAGCAGCAGGCGCACGCGCACGCCGCGCCGGGCGGCCTTGGCCAGGTCGTGCAGCAGGCGATAGCCGGGGAAGAAATAGGCGTTGGCGATCAGCACATCGTGCCGGGCCGCGCGCAGGCCGGCGCGGTAGTAGCGTTCGATGTCGGTGGGGTGGTCGTGGTTGTCGCGCACCACCAGGCGGCCGCCGCCGTCGCCGGCGGGCATGGCGTCGACGGGCGCGGGCCGCCGCCGGCGCCGCCGGCCCGGCGCCGAGCGCGGCGCGGGCA
>NZ_CP017433.1:3146272-3252725 GCF_002082135.1 Achromobacter ruhlandii | reverse complement strand
ATAGTCCTGCTTGGCCTCCGGCCCATAGTCCCGCAGGTGGTCGGCCGAGAAATTCATGCCGCCGATGAAGGCGCAGGCGCCGTCCACCGCCACGGTCTTGCGGTGCATGCGCCGGAACAGGTTGGTGCGCACGCCCAGCAGGCGCGGGCGCGGATCGAACAGATGCACGCGCACGCCGGCGTCGGTCAGCGGCGCCAGGAACGCATCGGACAGCGCGTCCGACCCATAGCCGTCGACCAGTACATCCACGCTGACGCCGCGCCGCGCGGCGGCGATCAGGCCGCGTTGCAGATCGCGCCCGACCGGGTCGTCGAACAGGATGAAGGTCTCGACCAGGATTTCACGGCCGGCGGCGTCCACGGCGGCGCGCACCGCCGGAAAATAGGCCTCGCCGTTTTCCAGCAAGGTGTAGCGGTTGCCGTCGCGCCAGCCCAGCGGCGGGGGCGTCATAGCGCGATCTCCGCCGCGATCGGCACGTGGTCGGACAGGCGCGACCAGACCCGCGAGGCCAGCGGCACCGGCCGCCAATCCCGCACGTCGCGCACGTAGATGCGGTCCAGCCGCAGCAGCGGCCAGCGCGCGGGAAAGGTGCGGGCCGGCCGGCCCAGGCGCGAGGTGAAGACCTCGCGCACCCGGCAATCCCGCAGCAGGCCATCGGCATTCAGGCGCCAGTCGTTGAAATCGCCGGCGATCAGCAGCGCCTCGCCGGCGGGCACGTCGCGCGCCACCAGGCGGCACAGACTGGCGATCTGGCGCCGGCGATGGCCCTCGCGCAAGCCCAGGTGGACGCAGATCGCGTGCAGCGCGCGGGCGCTGCCAGGTATTTCCAGCACGCAATGCAGCAGGCCGCGGCTTTCATGGCGGCCGATGCTGACGTCATGGTTCTCGAAGCGCGTGATCGGATAGCGCGACAGCACCGCGTTGCCATGGTGGCCGGCCGGATAGACGGCGTTGCGGCCGTAGGCGAAATCGCGCCATAGCGTGTCGGCCAGGAATTCGTACTGCGAGGCGGCCGGCCAGCCCTGCGGACGGCGCGCCGCCATGCCCTGGTGTTCCCCCACCACCTCCTGCAGGAACACCAGGTCAGGCGCCGCCGACCGCAGCGCGTCGCGCAGGTCGGGCAGCATGAATCGGCGGTTGAAGCTGGTGTAGCCCTTGTGGGTATTGACGGTCAGCACCGTCAAGGTGGCGGGGGCAGGCATGGCGTCTCCAGGCGCGGTAATCCTCGCCCGGTAGCAAGTGCCGTGCCTGGCGCCAGTAGCGCTACAGTCCCAGCGCCAACAGCATCAGGAAGGCGCCGAACAGCACGAAATGGGTCATGCCCTCGATCGCGTTGGTCTGGCCGTCATTCAGGTTGATGGCGGCCACCAGCAGGGTCACGAGCATCATCAGGGTCTGCAGCGGCGTCATTGCGATGTCGATGCGCTGCCCGGAGAACAACGCCAGCGCCTCCATGGCGGGCACGGTCAGGATCACCGTGGACAGCGAAGCCCCCAGCGCGATATTGACGACCGACTGCATGCGATTGGCCAGGGCGGCGCGCAGGGCGGTCAGCATCTCCGGCGCGGCCGAGATGCCGGCCACGATCAGCGCCACCAGGCCGGCGGGCACCGCCATGCCCGCCAGGCCGCGATTGAGGGAATGCGACATCAGCTCGGCCAGCGCGCCCACCGCGGCAATGCCAACCGCCATGACGACGATCGACTGGCGCCGGCTCGGGTAGCCGGAGGGCGGCGACGGCTGGCGCGTCTTCTTGTCCGGATAGCTGTAGCTGAAGAAGTAGCTGTGCGGGCCGGTCTGCATGCGCAGGAACACGCCGTACAGCAACAGCATCGCCACGATGGTGAAGCCGCTGTAGGCGCGCCAGCCTGCCTGGGGCACGAATTCGGGGATGATCATCGACACCGTCACGGCGGTCAGGATCATGACGCTGTAGGTGCGCGCGGAATCGTCGTTGTAGGCCTGCTCGCCGTGCTTGAAGCCGCCGATCAGCGCGGCCACGCCCAGGATGCCATTGATGTCCAGCATGACGGCCGAATAGATGCTGTCGCGCACCAGCGTCGGCGAGCCCGCCTGGGACGAGACGATGGCCAGCACGATCACCTCGACCAGTACCGCCGACAGCGTCAGGATCATGCTGCCATAGGGGTCGCCCAGCTTGCGGGCGATGCGCTCGGCGTGGCGCGCCACGCTCAGCGACGCGGCCAGGATGGCGCCGATCAGCACCGCGCTTTCCAGCAGGCTGGACAGGCGGCCGTAACCGCCCAGGCGGGAATCGAGCGCGAATCCGGCGATCGCGACGGCGCAGGCCAGGAGCAGGAACTTCTCTGACTGCAGAATGGATTTCATCGGGACTGGGGCAGGCCGCAATAGTGCGAGCCTAGCACGGCCGGGCCGCCGGCGGCGCGCGCGGCGGGCACGCGGCTTGCTGGATCAACGGTTTCGTCGGACCGGAAACAGACCCCATGCCCATCACCCGCGTACCCAGGCGGCCATCATCGTCGAAGCGAACGTCCCCCGAGCAGGGGGGCGGCCGTGGCAATCCCGTCTCCCGTTTCTTCGACCATTTCGCCGCGCATGTGACCCGAGGGGCGGGTTCGCCCGTCGCCTTCGGGCTGGCGTTGATCGCGGTCGTGGTGTGGGGACTTTCCGGTCCGGCGTTCGATTATTCCGAAACCTGGCAGTTGGTCATCAATACCGGCACGACCATCGTCACCTTCCTGATGGTGTTCGTGATCCAGCAGAGCCAGAACAAGGACAGCGAGGCCGTGCACCTGAAGCTGGACGAGTTGCTGATCGCGCTCCAGGGCGCCGACGAGCGGCTGGTCGACGCCGAGCGCCTGGACGAAGACAAGTTGCTGGCGCTGGCGGCGGCCTGCACGGCGCGCGCCCGCACGCAGCGGCGCAAGCGTGCCCGGACCCGGAGGCGGCAATGAGCCATGCCACGCCGACCGTCCGCAAGGGTCAGTACGGCGGCCCGCCGGATCGCGACACCGTTCGCGATCGCTTCATGCGGCGTTTCCAGGATCCGGCATTCGCGGCGGAGCGCGGGGCTGGAGCGCGATACCGGTCACTACCGGCCTACGCCACCCGCCATGAGGAGCTGGACTGCGATGCCGCGGTTTGGCAGGGGGCACGCAACGTGTCGCGGGTGCTGGCCAATTTGCTGCCACGCCCGCGGCATGGCGATCTGGTGGAAAGGGATCACGGTATCCACGATCCCCGGCCGAAATGAGCGCGCGCCGTCGCCGCCGGCCCGCTGGGTCCGGCGCGACCGCCGCCGCTCCAATCTGGGAGGCAGGTCATGAGTCCTGACTGGTCGGAGATGTTCTCCTTCTCGATCGCCCCGGTCGAGATCATCATCCGCGGCAGCATCGTCTACTGGTTCATCTTCGTTCTGCTGCGGCTGGCGGGCCGGCGTGACATCGGCTCCTTCGGGGTGGCTGACATGCTGGTGCTGGTACTGATCGCCGACGCGGCCCAGAACGCCATGGCGGGCGAATACAAGTCCATCGTCGACGGCCTGGTGCTGGTGTCCACCATCGTCGGCTGGACGGTCGTGGTGGACCGCGCGGGTTATTTCTTCAAACCGGTCGGTCGGTTGCTGGCCGCCGATCGTGTATGCCTGATCCATGACGGCGTCATCGCTCGGCGCAACCTGCGGCGCGAGTACATCACCGAAGACGAACTGATGAGCGAGCTGCGGCTGAAAGGCGTGAGCGACTTGAGCGAGGTGCGCCGCGCCTACATGGAGGCGGACGGCAATATCAGCGTGCTCAGGAAAAAGGGCGGCAAGGATACGTAAAGCGGACGCGTGACGCGCGAACGGCGCGGTCCGCGGCGCCTTCGGCACGGCGGTTGCTGGAGAGAGCCGGCGGCATCAGCCGCGACCCACCGATCACGCCGCGGCAACCCCGCCGGAAACACACAGGAGTCAACCATGACGCAAAAGACTTTGCAGGATCTCTTCATCCACGAACTGTCGGACATCTACAGCGCCGAGAAGCAACTTACCCGCGCCTTGCCCAAGATGGCGCGCGCGGCCAGCGAGGCCAAGCTCGCCGAGGCCTTCACCGCGCACCTGGAGGAAACCCGGGGCCAGGTGGAACGGATCGACAAGATCGTCGAGGCAACGGGCCTGCGGCTCAAGCGCGTCAAGTGCGCGGCGATGGAGGGCTTGGTGGAAGAGGGCCGCGACGTCATCGAGGAAGTCGAAAAAGGCCCCGTGCTGGATGCCGCGCTGATCGCGTCGGCGCAGAAGGTCGAGCACTACGAGATCGCCAGCTACGGCACGCTGTGCACCTTTGCCAAGCAGCTGGGACATGGCGATGCGCTGGCGCTGCTCAAGGAAACGTTGGCCGAGGAAAAAGCCGCCGATGAAAAGCTGACCACGCTGGCGCTGGAGCAGGCCAATGCCAAGGCGGCGCGGGCCGGCAAGGCCGCGTGATATCGACACGACGATCAGGAGACCGCCATGGGCAATGCCATCACGCATCCGGAGGCGCCAGACCCGGGCCGCAAGGCGCCGGCCCGGCCCGATCAATCGCCCGCCGAGTCGCCCGACCCGCCCGCGCGCGATGAAAAGGCGGACCGGCGCGGCCGCTGGCCGCCCGACAGCCTGCCCAATCCGATGCCGGAAGTCGATCCGCAACAGACGCCGGGCATCGATCGACTCGGCGATACCGGCCCCGAACAGCAAGTATGGGCGCGCAGTGGACGCGCACTCTAGGAAACCGCCATGGACATGTACGCACCGCCGACAGCCATACCCACCCCTTCCGCGCGCCGCGCGCCGCCCTCCGCGATGGCGGCCGGACGCCCGCCCGCGCGGCGGGCGACCCCGCGCGTGCCGTTGAACGGCTTCTCGCATGTCTTGCCCGCCACCCTGGCGGCCAACCTGGAGCGGCGTCTGGCAACGGCCACGCAAGAGGCGTGGGCGCAACGCCTGTGGGCCGGGGACGCCACCCTCTGGAGCGGTGGCGACGAAAGCGAATGGCTGGGCTGGCTGCGGCCTGGCACCGCCCCGACGGACCTTGGCCGCCTCGCGGCCGCTTGCCGCCGGCTGTGCGTGGCGGGCTTTACCGATACGGTATGGCTGGGCATGGGCGGCGCCACGCTGGGCGCCGAGGCGCTGGCGCACATCCTGGGCGTGGCCGGCGGCGGCTTGCGCCTGCACGTGCTCGATTCCACCGACGTGGCGCAGATCCTGGCGCTGCAGGCGCGGCTGGACTTGACCCGCACGCTCTTCGTGGTCGCCAGCAAATCGGGCACTACGTTGGAGTCCGGCATGCTGGCCGCCTACTTCCAGCAGTGCGTGGCGCGGCGGCTGGGCCGGCAGGAAGCCGCCCGCCGCTTCGTCGCCATCACCGATCCCGGCACGCCGCTGCATGCGCGCGCGCTCCAGGAGGGCTACGCGGCGATCTTCCTGGGCAATCCCGCCGTGGGCGGCCGCTATTCGGTGCTGTCCGCGTTCGGCCTGGCGGCGGCGGCGCTGATGGGACATGATCCGGCCCGCCTGTTGCGCGCCACCCAGCCCATGCGCCGCGCCTGTTCCGCGCGCCGCGACCCGAGGCGCAATCCCGGCCTGGTGCTGGGCGCCCTGCTGGGCGAGGCGGCGCTCGCCGGCCACGACAAGGTCACCTTGCTGGCCGACCCGGGCCTGGAAGCGCTGGCCTGCTGGCTGGAGCAACTGCTGGCCGAATCCACCGGCAAGGACGGCAAGGGCCTGATTCCGATCGCCCAGGAACCCCTGGCCGAGCCGGCGGACTATGGCCGCGACCGGCTCTTCGTCCACCTGTCCAACGGGCAATCCGCCGGGCTGGAGGCCAGGGTGCGGCAATTGGCCGCCGCAGGCCATCCCGTGGTGACCTGCCACAGCGGCGCGGCGTTATCGGTGGGGCAGGAATTCTTCCGCTGGCAGGCGGCCACCGCCATCGCCGCCGCCGTGCTGGGCGTCAATCCCTTTGACCAGCCCGACGTCGAGGCCAGCAAGGCGCGCGCGCGCAGCCTGGCGGCGGCGCCGGATGGCACGGCCGGCGCGCAGACGTGCGCATTGCTGCGGGTGCAAGGGCCGCTGGCCTTCCACGGTGCGCCCACGGCGGCGCCGGCGTCGTTCGCGCGGCTGGCGGCGCACCTGGACGCGGGCGGCTACGTGGCGCTGCTGGCGTATTTGCCGCGCGACGCAGACTGCGAACGCTGGTTGGCATCGGCGCGCGACTGCGTGCGTGGCGGCACCGGCGCGGCCACGGTGGGCGGCTTTGGTCCGCGTTACCTGCATTCCTGCGGGCAACTACACAAGGGGGGAACCGCGGGCGGCGTGTTCCTGTTCATCACCGCCGATGCGCCGCAAGCGCTGGCCGCGCCGGGCCATGGCGCAAGCTTTGGCGCCACGCAGGTCGCC
The DNA here is from genome assembly GCF_002082135.1 of Achromobacter ruhlandii. Classification (NCBI taxonomy): domain Bacteria; kingdom Pseudomonadati; phylum Pseudomonadota; class Betaproteobacteria; order Burkholderiales; family Alcaligenaceae; genus Achromobacter; species Achromobacter ruhlandii. The sequence continues at coordinate 3,246,325 of NZ_CP017433.1, read as the reverse complement.
CAGGCGCGCGCCGACATGGAAGAACTGATGGCGCGAGGCCGGCAATGCCTGCGCATCCACATTTCGGGGGATCTCGACGCCGGCCTGGCGCGGCTTGCCGCGCTGCTGCGCCAGGACCTGGCTCACGGCGCGGGCGTCCGCGCCGCCTGAGGCAATTTGCCCGAGGCGCTTTACCCGATGTTCTTCACACCCGATGCTCCCCCACCTCAGGCCGTGCAACGCCCGGCCGCGTCCGGCCCGGACCGGGCCGTACCTTATTGGAGATATCCCATGAAGCTTTCCCGACTCATCATCAGCGCCGCCGCGCTCGGCGCCCTGGCCACCGCCTCCGCGTGGGCCCAGGGCAGACAGCCGGACGGCAATGCGACGCCGCCCGCGACCACCGCGCCGGCCCCCAAGCCGATGCCCAAGGCGCAGCCCGGGCAGGCGAGCCCGCAGCCGCAACCCAAGGCGCAACCGGGACAAGGCGATTCGCGCGCCGTGCCCAAGTCGCAGTCGCCGCAAGGCGAGCCGCGTCCGGCCAAGGATGACCGTCCGGCCCGGCGCCTGGAAGGCGAAGGCGGCACCGATAGCCGCGGCCCGGCGCGTGGCCAGGGCGGCACGGGCTCCACGGGGCAGGGCGGCATGCCGGGCTCCGGCGCGTCGGCCGGTTCCGGCGGCACCACCGACACGCGCTGACGCAGCGCCGGGCGGCGGCGCGGAACTCACGCCGCCGCTTCCTCCCCGCGCGCCGCGCGCCGTGCCAGGTGCAGGATGCTTTCGGGCAGCGCCAGCGCGATATCGGCGGCCTGCAGGTCGCGCATCACGCCCAGGTAGATGGCCTGTTGCAGATCCATGTAGCGGTTGTAGTCGGCGCTCATGACGTAATACACCGCCTCGAATTCCAGCGCGCTCTCGCCCAGCCGCGCCAGGTGGGCGCGGTCGTAGCGGGTGTCCGGCTGTTCCTCGATGCGCGCGCGGATGATGGCGGGGATGGCGGCCACCTGGTCGACCGGGGTGCGATACGCCACCCGGATCGAGAACACAATGCGCCGTTGCTGCATGCGCTTGTAGTTCTGGATTGTCTGCTTGAGCAGCTCGGTGTTCGAGCACACGATCTGTTCGCCGCCCAGGCTGCGGATGCGGGTGGTCTTGAGGCCGACGTGCTCGATGCTGCCGGCCACGGCGCCGAAGACGATGAAATCGCCGGCCTCGAATGGCTTGTCCAACCCGATCGAGATCGACGCGAACAGATCGCTCAGGATGGTCTGCACCGCCAACGCCACCGCCACGCCGCCGATGCCCAGGCTGGCGACCAGCGCGGTGATGTTCACGCCCACGTTGTCCAGCATGGCCAGCAGCACGATCACCCAGACCAGCGCCCGCAGCAGGAACGACAGCAGCGTGGCGGTGATGGAGCCGGTGCGCCCGCGCGCCGCCACGGCGTGGGCCAGGCCCACGTCGATGCCGCGATCCAGCCACAGCGCCAGTTGCAGCGCGATCAGGACGAACCACAGGTGGCCCGGGCCCGCGCGTCCTGGCAGCGGCGCGCCCACCAGGTCCGCCGCCAGCAGCAGCGAGGCCAGCGCCAGGATCACCCAGTTGGTGCGCAGCAGGATGCGCGACGCCGCGCCGGCGATCCCCTGGCCGGGGGATCGCGCCAGGCGATCCAGGCGTGCCCGCGCCAGGCGCAGGACCAGCATCAGCAGGCCGCACAGCGCGGCGCCCGTCGCCAGCGCCGCGAGCCACAGCGCGACGGGATGATCGGCGAGCAGGGTGGAGAAGGAAAACCAGGGGGAGGGCATGTCGTCTCCGGGGGAAGGGGATGCCGCCACGCAGCAACTGCCGTGCCGCCGGCCGGCCTCTGGCGGTGCGGTGGCACGGCAGTTGCTGGATGCGTTTCATCCCTACCAGACAGGATCGCCTCCCATGCCGGCCAATCCCGCCTCCCGGCCACTGTCCCTGGACGACGCCGCCGCATTGCCCCGCCTCGTCATCCTCTCGCCCCATCTGGACGACGCGGCGCTCAGCTGCGCGGGCCTGCTGCGCGCGCGGCCCGGCAGTGTCGTCGCGACGGTGTACAGCGGCCTGCCGCCGGACGCAGGCATGCTGACCGACTGGGATCGCCGCTGCGGCTTCGCCAGTGCCGGCCAGGCCATGCGGACCCGCGCCGGCGAGGATGATCGCGCCCTGGAAGAGGTCCGGGCCGAGCGCATGACGCTCGATTTCATCGACAGCCAGTACCTGCCTTGCGCGGACGCCGACATGCCGGCGCTGACGGAACGATTGCTGCGGCTCGTGGCGGACCTGCGGCCCGACGGCGTGCTGATCCCGATGGGCCTGCTGCACCACGACCATGTGCGCGTCAGCGACGCCGCCTTGCTGGTCCGCGAGGCGCGCCGCGAAGCCGTGTGGTTCGCCTATGAAGATGTGCCTTACCGGGACCTGCCGGGCCAATTGCAGGAACGCTTGGGGCGCCTGCATGCGCGCGGCGTGCGCATGGCGCCGCTGGACTGGCGTCCGGATGTGGCGGGCAAGGCGCGAGTGCTCGCGGCTTATGCGTCCCAGCTCAAGGGCCTCGGACGGCAGGCAGACCAGTTGGGCCGCGACGAGCGCTATTGGCGCCTGCTCGACGGGTGAACCGCTGTGGCGACCGCCGATTCCCGCATCTCCATCGTGGTGCTGACGCGCAATCGCCGCGACGAGGTCTGCCGCACGCTGCGCAACCTGCTGGCGCTGCCGCTGCGCGCTGCCATTATCGTGGTCGACAATGGCAGCGAGGATGACAGCGCCGCCACCATCATGCGCGACTTCCCGCAGGTCACGTTGTTGCGGGCCGGCGCCAACCTGGGGGCCGCCGGCCGCAACCTGGGCGTTGCGCGGGTGACGACGCCGTATGTGGCGTTTTGCGATGACGACACCTGGTGGGCGCCCGACGCGCTGGCCCGCGCCGCCGACATCCTCGACCTGAATCCGGCGATCGCGGTGCTGAACGCGCGGGTGCTGGTGGGCCCGGAGGGCCGGACCGACCCGGCTTGCGCGGCGATGGCGCGCAGCCCGCTGCCCGGGGTTGCCGGAGTCGGGCCGGGGCTGGTCGGCTTCATGGCCGGCGCCTGCGTGCTGCGGACTGCCGCCTTTCGGCGGGCCGGCGGCTACTGGCCGCTGTTCTTCATCGGCGGCGAAGAGGCGTTGCTGGCGCTGGATATCCGCGCCGCTGGCGGCCGCATCGTCTATGCGGCGCACGTGTGCACACATCATTGGCCGTCGTCCCGGCGCAATGCGCCGCTGCGCCGCCGGCTGCTGGCCCGCAATGCCCTGTGGACGGCCTGGCTGCGGTTGCCGGCCCGTCTGGCGTGGCGGCGTAGCCGCGCCGTGCTGCAAAGCCTGCCCGGCTGGCGCGAGCGCGGCCGCGCCTGCCTGGACGCCGCGGCGCAGTGGCGCCTGATCCAGCGCCATCGGCGCGTTGTGCCGCCCGCGCTGTGCGCGGAACTGCGGCAGGTCTGGCGCGCCGACGCGGGCCCCTGATTGCCCATCCCTGAAACAGGAGAACCAACCATGAAGTCCCTGCCTTTGGCCGCCTATTGGGAGCGCGACGCGGCCGCGCGCGCCGTGAAGCTGGCCTTGCCGATGCTGGAAGCGGCGCGCGTCGACACCCTGGTCGGCGAAAGCGGCTTCCTGCACGTCGTGGTGATGAACCCCTTGGCCCGGCACGGTGAATGCGACTTCGCCAGCGCCATTCTGTACGAGGAAAGCGTCGGCGACCCCCGCCGCTGGGATGCCGATTACGGCGCCTTCGCGCGCGGCAAGGCACGGTTGAGCTGGCGCACCGGCCTGTCCAGCCACGAAGTGCTGATGTCGCGCCCGCATCTGTTGCAGGCCAAGGACGCGCCGGTGTGGGGGAGCGTATGCATCGATGGCATCGTGGTGGCCGCGAGCGGCGCCAACCCCTGGTTCGACGAGGCCTTTGCGGCGGCGGTGGCCCATCTTTTCAAGGCGGTGGTGCGGGGCCGGCGCGAGGCGGCTGTCGCATCGTAGCCTGACGGGGAAGGGGCTGGGCCGTCGTGGAACGCGGGTTGCTGGCCGCAGTGCGCAAATCGGCCAGGAGGCAAGACCATGAACGGAACCGGTACCCAGGAGGCGCGCGCCGCGCGCAGGGAAGTGACCCGCACCATCATCCAGGCATTGTGGAAATATCGCCGCCGCACCGGCGCCGCGCTGGCCCTGCTGGTCGCCGCCAAACTGCTGATGGTGCTGGTGCCCGTCCTGCTCAAGCAGATCGTCGATACCTTGAGCGCGCCGGGGCTGCTCACCTTGCCGGCCTTCCTGCTGCTGGGCTATGCCGTGGTGCGCTTTGGCGGCAGTGTCTTCACGGAGCTGCGAGATGTGGTGTTTTCGCGAGTCGTGCAGCGCACCGTGGCTGAATTCACCGTCGCGGTGTTTTCCAGGCTGCAGCGGCTGGGCGCGCGCTTTCACGGCGCGCGCCAGACGGGCGCGCTGGCCCGCGATGTCGAACGCGGCACCAACGGGGTCGGATTCCTGCTGGGCACCGGGCTGTTCACGTTGCTGCCGACGCTGGTGGAGATCGTATCGGTGGTCCTGATCCTGGTGATGGGCTACAGCGCCTGGTTCGCCGTCATTGTGGTGCTGACTTTCATCGCCTATTCGGCCTACACCAGCGTGCTGGTGCGCAAGCGCATGGCCTATCAGCGGCGCTTGAACGACCTGGACTCCAAGGCCAGCGGTCGCCTGGTCGACAGCCTGCTCAATTACGAAGCGGTCAAGCTCAACGCCAACGAGGGACTGGAGTCGGAGCGGTTGACGCGGGTGCTGCACGATTGGGCCGATGTGGGCGTGCGCAACCAGCGCTCGTTGTCGCGCCTGCATGTCGGGCAGAGCGGCATCATCGCGTGCGGCGTGGCGGCGGTGATGGTATTGGCCGGCCAACAGGTTGTGGGCGGCGCAATGACGGTGGGCGATCTGGTGCTGGTCAATGCCTACATCATCCAGATCTGCCTGCCGCTGAACACCCTCGGTCTGATCTTCCGCCAGGCCAAGGAGGCATTCGTCAATGCCGAGCGCGTGTGCGAACTACTGCGCCATCCGATCGAGACGGGGGACGATCCCGGCCTGCCATCGCTGGAGCCGGGCGCCGGCGAGATCCGTTTCGAGGATGTCGGCTTTGGCTATGAGCCGGGCCGGCGGATCCTGTGGAACATCGATTTCACGGTGCCAGCGGGCACCACGCTGGCGGTGGTCGGCGGCAGCGGCTCGGGAAAGTCGACGCTGGCGCGCCTGCTGTTCCGGTTCTACGACGTCGACAGCGGGCGCGTGTCGATCAACGGCCAGGACCTGCGCGCCGTCAATGTGCGCAGCATCCGCCGCGCGCTGGGCATCGTGCCGCAGGACACGCTGCTGTTCAATGAGACCATCGCCTACAACATCGGCTACAGCAGGCCGCAGGCCACCCATGACCAGATCGTGCAGGCCGCGCGCGGCGCGCGCGTACACGACTTCATCGAGAGCCTGCCCGCGGGCTATGAGACGCCGGTGGGCGAGCGCGGCGTAAAGCTGTCAGGCGGTGAACGCCAGCGCATCGCCATTGCCCGCGCGATCCTGAAGAATCCGGCGATCATGGTGTTCGATGAAGCCACCTCGGCGCTCGACACGCGCACGGAACGCGCGATCCAGGCCGAGCTGCAGCGCCTGTCCACTGGCCGGACCACGCTGATCATCGCGCACCGCCTGTCCACCATCGTGCACGCTCACAACATCCTGGTGCTGGATCACGGCCGCATCGTTGAACAAGGCCGGCACGAAGAATTGCTGGCGCGTCAGGGGATGTATGCGCAGATGTGGGCCTTGCAGCGGCAGCAGTCCGCGCTGGAGGCGGCGCAGGGCCGTTCGACGCGCCAGCCGGTCAACCTGGTCGCGGTGGTGGCGGGCGTGCTGGATGCCTCGCGCGAAGCCGCGCAGCAGAAGGGCGTCAACCTGTTCACCCAGATCGGGAGCGAGGCCGCGCGCATCACGGGAGATCCGAGCGACCTGCAGGAACTGGTGTGGAACCTGATCCTGCATGCCATCGCCGTGACGCCGCCCGGCGGGCGTGTCGGCATCCGGCTGCAGCGCGAGGGCCCGATGACGCGGCTGACAGTGACGGACGGTCGTGGGGAATCTGGCCAGGAAAGCGGGGGGGCTGTAACTGACTTGGCGCTGAATCCGACGGATGCCCTGCGCGCCGCGGTTGCCCTCGACCCGGCGCAATTGGCGGCACAGGCGCAACGGCAGGGCGGCACGTTCCATAGCATGCCGTCGGCGGCGGGCGGGCAGGGCTGTTCCGTGGACTTCCCGGTGCGTGCGGTGGAGGCGGCCGCATTGCGCACCGATATGAATCTGCCCGACCTGCACGGGGTCAATGTGGTGCTGGTCGATGATCAGGCCGAGGCGCGCGAGATGGTGGCGGAGATCCTTAAAACGCAAGGCGCGAACGTGTCTCAGTATCCCGATGGGCGGCAGGTATTGGCCGCACTGGAGGCGGCCGCCGCGGCGCAATGGCCACAAGTATTGATCTGCGACCTGTCGCTGGGAGACATCGACGGCTACGAGGTCATAGACCGCATCCGCACGCTGGAAGCGGAGCGCGGCGCGGCCCTGGCGCATCGGCTGCCGGCCATCGCGCTGTCGGGCCATGCCAGTCCGGACTACCGCTTGCGCAGCCTGCTGGCGGGTTTTCAGGTTCATCTGGCCAAGCCAGTGGATCCCAACGAGCTGTTGGCGACGGTGGGAACCCTGTTGCCAGGCGCGGCTTCGCGCGCGGGACCGGTGGCCTGAGGCGATTCCCGCACTTGATTCCCGCACTTCTTACATGCCGGAAGTAAGAAGTACCGCATACCCGTTTGCTTCAGCAGCGCCGGGAACCGCTCGAATCGTTGACGCTTGCTCGTGCGCCACGACGCGTCGGCATAGCACTTGCGACATGGAGACATCCGCGCGGGACTTCGCTCCCCGCGATGTTTCGAGAACCGCGACAGGAGCACCGACATGCCCAATCCGCCCAGATACAACCCCCATCGCTCGGACCAGGATAGCGACCGCGAGCCATGGCGGGATCCCGCGCCTTCGTACGGCTACCAGAACGAAGCGATCCGCCGTGGTCCCGGCACGCGCGACACCCGCGCCGGCCTGCGCAGTCGCAGCGCCGATCCGGGCCAGAGCAGCTATGGGGGCTTCAGCAACGAAGACCCCGCGTACCAGCGCCAGCACACTTATGGCCGCGAGTCGTCCCGCCCGTCATCGCCGCCATCCGGGTCGGGCCCCGATTCCTATGGCGCGGAGGATGGCGGTTTCTATGGCAACCGGCCGCCCTGGCGCGACGATGCCGAAATGATGTCGTTCGCCACCGCTGAACGCGGCGAGCCGCTGGGCGGCATGACGTCGTGGCGCGACCGCGTCGCCGGACGCACCGACCCTAAAGGGTATGTCCGCTCGGACGAACGCGTGCGCGAAATCGTCTGCGAATACCTGGCGCACAGCGGCCTGGACGTGAGCGATGTATCCGTGGACGTGGCCGATGGCTGCGTGACCTTGACGGGCACGGTGGCGGACCGGCGCGCCAAGCACCGCATCGAGGATTGCGCCGACAGTTGCGCCGGCGTGCGGGACGTGGACAACCGCATCCGCATTGCCGGCACGCGACAGGGCGGCGGCGATGCGCCCGCCGACACCGCTATCGGCGGCGGCAAGGAATGATGGCGCGCCGGCGCCGCCGGCCGCAGGCCTCCCTTATTGGAGCTGGAACATGAAAAAGATCGCCATCATCAGTGAACATGCGTCGCCGCTGGCCGTGGCCGGCGGCGTCGACAGCGGCGGACAGAATGTCTATGTCGCGCAGGTGGCGCGCGAATTGGCGCGCGCCGGCCTGCAGGTCGACGTCTTCACCCGCAAGGACAATCCGGCGCTCGAGGCCGAGCACGCCTGGCTGCCGGGAATCAAGGTGGTGCACGTGCCGGCCGGACCGGAGGTCTATCTGCCCAAGGAGCGGATGCTGCCGTACATGGATGACTTCGCGCGTTACCTGTTGCGCTACGTCGGCGCTCAGGCGCGCGCCTACGACGTCATCCACGCCAATTTCTTCATGTCCGCCTGGGCCGCCTTGCCGGTGGCGCAGCGCTACGGCATTCCACTGGCCGTGACCTTCCACGCCTTGGGCAAGGTGCGGCGCCAGCACCAGCGGGAGGCAGACCTGTTTCCTGACAGCCGTTTCGATATCGAGACCGAAATCGCCCGACGCGCCGACCGCGTCATTGCCGAGTGCCCGCAGGACCGCCATGACCTGATGGCCCTTTACGGCGCCGACCCCGGACGCATCGAGGTCGTGCCCTGCGGCTACGACGCGGCCGAGATGGCGCCGCGGCCGATGGCGCAGGCGCGGGCGGCGCTGGGCTGGGACCACCAGGATTTCACCTTGCTGCAATTGGGGCGCATGGTGCCGCGCAAGGGCGTCGACAACGTCATCCGTGGCCTGGCGCGCCTGCGCCAACGCCATGGGGTGGCGGCGCGCTTGTGCGTGGTCGGGGGCAATTCCGACGATGCCGACGTGGCCGCCACCCCGGAGATCGGCCGGCTGCGCCAGGTCGCGGTGGACGAGGGCGTGGCCCCGTGGGTGCATTTCACCGGCCGCCGCCATCGCGACCAGCTCGCCGCCTACTACAGCGCCTGCGACGTGTTCGTGACCACGCCCTGGTATGAGCCCTTTGGCATCACGCCTGTCGAGGCCATGGCATGCGGCCGGCCGGTGGTCGGCGCGGACACCGGCGGCATCCGCAGCACGGTGCTGCACGGCAGAACCGGCTTCCTGGTGCCGCCACGCGATCCCGACTGCCTCGGCGAGCGCTTGGCGCTGCTGGCCGCCGACCCGGTCCTGTGCGCCCGGATGGGCGAGGCCGGCCGGCTGCGCGCCCGCCGCCTGTACACCTGGAAGCGGGTCGGACAGGACCTGTTGTCGGTCTATCGGCGGATGGCGGCGCAGGCCGCGCGCCAGGATCGCCACGCCGCGCGGATGGCGGCCTGAGATAAGGAGCACGACATGCTGGAATGTGAAAGCTTGAAAGGGCGGGTGGTGCTGGTCACGGGCGGCGGCAGCGGCTTGGGCCAGGCGCTCTGCGCCATGCTGGCCGCGCAGGGCGCGCGCGTGGCGCTGGCCGACATCGAGGAGCGGCGCGCGCAGCAAGTGGTGGACAGGCTGCGGGCCGAGGGCGCCGACGTGATGGGCTGTGTCATGGACGTGGGCGTGGCGCGCGACGTGCAGGACGGGCTGGACGCGGTGGTGCGCCATTTCGGCCGGCTTGACGCCGTCGTCAACAGCGCGGGCATCGACATGACCGCGCCCATCGACACGCTCGACACCGACGTCTGGGAGCGGGTCTTGCGCACCAACCTGACCGGGCCGTTCCTGATGGCCAAGCTGGCCAAGGGCCGTCTCAGCGCGGGCGGGCACATCGTTAATGTGGCCTCGACCGCCGCGCGCCGCGCCTGGCCCAATGCCAGCGCCTACCATGCCAGCAAGTGGGGCCTCATGGGCTTGTCGCATGCCTTGCATGCCGAACTGCGGCCGGCAGGATTGAAGGTGAGCGCGGTCATCGCCGGCGGCATGCGCACGCCGTTCCTGCTGGACCGCTTTCCCGATATCGATGTGGACACGCTGCAGGACCCCGCCAACGTGGCGCGAGCGGTCTGCTTCGTCCTCACCCAGCCGGCCGAGACCGTGGTGCCCGAAGTCATGGTGCTGCCGATGAAGGAAACGTCATGGCCCTGAGGCCCGCCGTGTTCCTCGACAAGGACGGCACCGTGCTCGCCGACGTGCCGTACAACGTCGACCCTGCGCGCATGGTGTACGCGCCCATGGCGTTTGCCGCGCTGAACCGCCTGGGCGCGGCGGGCGTGGCGCTGGTAGTGGTCAGCAACCAGTCGGGCGTCGCCCGGGGACTGTTTCCGGTGGCCGCCCTGGAGGCGGTGCGCGTCAAGCTGGCCGCCATGTTCATGGCGGCGGGCGCCTGGTTGGAAGGGTTCTACTGGTGTCCCCATCATCCCTCGGGGCGGGTGGCCGGCTACGCCATCGAATGCGATTGCCGCAAGCCGCGCCCGGGCCTGTTGCTACGGGCCGCCGGCGAGCTCGGGCTGGACCTGTCCCGTTCGTGGTTCATCGGCGACATTCTCGATGATGTCGAGGCCGCCAACCGCGCCGGATGCCGCAGCCTGCTGCTGGACGTCGGCCACGAGACCGAATGGCGCACCGGGCCGGATCGCACGCCCGATGCGCGCGCCCCGGACCTGGACGCCGCGGCGCGGCGCGTGCTCGCGGACTGGCCGGCGCAGAGGGGCGGCTGATGGAACGGCCCTGGCACGATTGCGCGCACGTGCTGTGCATCCGCCTGGACAACATGGGCGATGTGCTGATGTGCACGCCGGCCTTTCGCGCGCTGCGCCAATCCGGCGCCGCGCGCCTGTCGCTGCTGACCTCGACCTCGGGCGCGCGGCTGGCGCCATTCCTGCCGGACGTGGATACCGTGCTGGCCTACGACGCCGCCTGGGTCAAGAACGACACTGTCGGCAACGGCCGCGATCGCGACGCCATTGCCCGCCTGCGTGCCTTGCGTCCCGACGCGGCCGTGATCTTCACCGCCTACAGCCAGAGTGCGCTGCCGGCGGCGTTGTTGTGCCACCTGTCCGGGATACCGCGCGTGCTGGCCTACAGCCGCGAAAACCCCTATCGCCTGATCAGCGACTGGGTGCGCGAGACCGAACCGGCCGGCGGTATCCGCCACGAAGTGCGCCGGCAACTGGATCTGGTGGGCACTGTCGGTGCGCGCGCCGACCGCGCGGGACTGTCGTTCCGGGTGCGTGATGCGGATCGCGAGTCGCTGGCCTGGAAGCTGCACCGGCATGGGGTGACCGAGACGGGCGGCTGGATCTGCGCGCACGCCGGCGCCACGGCTCCGTCGCGCCGCTATCCGGCGGGCCTGATGATGGGCGCGTTGACCGGACTGCGAGGCGAAGGCCGCCGCGTGCTGCTGCTGGGCGGCCATGAGGACCCGGCGCTGGCCGCCGCGCTCGCGGCGGCGCGTCCCTTGTTGCCGGGCCTGGTGGACCTGTCGGGCGAGCTGGGCCTGGGGGAGCTGGGCGCGGCGCTGGAGTCCGCCGCCGTGCTCATCTGCAACAACAGCGGGCCGGCGCACCTGGCCGCCGCGCTCGGCGTGCCGGTGGTCGATCTGTATGCCTTGACCAATCCGCAGCACACACCCTGGATGACGGCGGCGCGCGTGCTCAATCAGGACGTGCCCTGCAAATACTGTTATCGCAGCGTTTGTCCCCAAGGACATCACGCCTGCCTGGCCGGGGTCGACCCGGAACGCGTCGCGGCCGCGGCGCGGGACCTGCTGCGCGCCACGGGCGCCGGGGTCGATCATCGTCCCGCCAAGGAGGAATTCCCATGTATACCCTAGGAATCAATGCCGCTTACCACGACTGTTCCGCCACCCTGGTACGCGACGGCGTCGTGCTGGCGGCGGCCGAGGAAGAACGCTTCACCCGCGTCAAGCATGGCAAGCGGCCGGTGCCTTTCACCACCTGGCAGCTGCCATACCATGCCATCGATTATTGCCTCTCGGTGGCGGACCTGCGGCTGCGCGACGTGGACCACATTGTGTATTCGTATGATCCGGCGCTGCTTGCCGGCTGCCGGCAGCGCGCGACAGACATCACCTTGCCGCTGGAGCCTTCGCGCGCCGGCGTCGGCAGCGAAGGCGAGTCGCCGTGGGAGCCGCTGTTCCTGTCCTATCTGGTCAACGCGCCGCGCCAGCTGCTGGACGGCGCCCCGCACCATCTGAAGTCGCCGCGCTGGGACGATCTGACGCTGGCGCACATCATGGAGCGCTGGGTGTTCCTGGATCATCATCTCTGCCACGAGGCCAGCGCCTATCTGGCCGCGCCGTGCGACGAATGCGCCGTGCTGACCATGGACGGGCGGGGCGAACGCACCACCACCAGTTACGGCCATTTCACCGAGGGCGAGTACGGCCGTCTCAAGCAGATCGACCTGCCGCATTCGCTGGGCCTGCTGTACGAGGAAGTGACACGTTATCTGGGGTTCCTGCATTCCTCGGACGAATACAAGGTGATGGCGCTGGCGTCCTTCGGCGAGCCAAGGTTCCGCAAGGAGTTCCGCGACATCCTGCGTCTGGAGGAGGAGGGCGGCTATTCCCTGCGGCCGGCGCGGCTGGTCGAACGCTTCGGCCCGGCGCGCCATCGCGGCGCGCCGTTCGAGGACCGGCACAAGCACATCGCCAGTTCGCTGCAATACGTGCTGGAGGAGACCGCACTGCACATGGCGCAATGGCTGCACCAGAAGACGGGCGCCCGCCATCTCAGCATGGCGGGCGGGGTGGCGCTGAACTGCGTGATGAATGCGCGTATCGCCCGCGATGGACCTTTCGACAGCGTGTGGGTGCAACCGGCCGCCGGCGACGCCGGCACATCGCTTGGGGCGGCGCTCTACGTCGACTATCACCGGCGCGGCGGTCAGCGCGCATGGACGATGGACCACGCGTATCTCGGGCCTTCCTACGGCGACGAGGAGATCGAGCGTTTCCTGTATGCGAGCCGGCAGGATTTCCGCCGGCTTGACGATGTGGCCGGAGAAACCGCCGCGCTGCTGGCGCAGGAGAAGATCATCGGCTGGTTCCAGGGGCGCATGGAGTTCGGGCCGCGCGCGCTGGGCGCCCGTTCGATCCTGGCTTCGCCGCTGGACAGCGCCATGCAGGCGCGCCTGAACGGCCTGAAAGACCGCGAGGATTTCCGGCCGGTGGCGCCGGTGGTGATGGAGGAGCGCGCCACGCAATGGTTCGACAGCCACGGCGCGGACGTGATCTGCGCGCCATTCATGCTGTTCGTCTACGACATCCTGCCGCATTGCGCCGGCCGCATTCCGGCGGTGCGCCACATCGACGGCACGGCGCGGGTGCAGACCGTGCGCCGCGACCAGAATCCGCGCTATTACGACCTGCTGGCCGCGTTCGAGCAGCGCACCGGCGTTCCGGTGCTGGTCAATACCTCGTTCAACACACGCGGCGAACCGGTGGTGTGCTCGCCGCGCGACGCGCTGGAGTGCTTCTGGACTTCGCCGCTGGATGCGCTGGTCATCGGCGCCTACCTGGTGGAGAAGCCGCGATGAATCGGGTTCCCGTGCCCTGCGTGTCGGTGGTGGTGCCGACCTTCAAGCGGCCGCTGCTGCTGGCACGTTGCCTGGCGGCGCTGGCGCGCCAGGATATCCCACGCGACCGCTACGAGGTGCTGGTGTGCGACGATGCGGCCAGCGCGGCCACCCGCCGCCAGGTGGAGGCCCTGCGGCGCGAATGGCAGGGGTTGCCATCCTTGCGCTATCTGGAGGTATCAGGCACGCGGGGGCCGGCAGGCGCCCGCAACCTGGGGTGGCGCAGCGCCAAGGCCGAACTCATCGCTTTCACCGATGACGACACCATCGTCCACCGCGACTGGCTGCGCCGTGGCCTGCACGCGCTGGGCACCGCGGGTGCGGATACCGCCGCGGTGAGCGGGGCCACCGACATGCCGCTGCCGGACCCGCCCAACGACTACGAACGCGACGCCGCCGGGCTGACCCGGTCGGAGTTCATCACCGCCAATTGCTTCCTGCGCCGATCCGCGCTGGTCGCGGTCGGCGGCTTCGATCCGCGCTACACCATGGCCTGGCGCGAAGACTCCGATCTGCATTTCGCCTTGTTGGATCAGGGCCTGGCGGTACGGCGCGCCGAAGAGGCGCGGGTGACCCATCCGCTGCGGCCGGTGCGCTTCGCCGCCGGGCTGGGCATGCAGAAGAAGGTGATGTTCGACATGCTGCTGCGCAGGAAGTACCCCTTGCTCTATCGCAGCCGGATCCGGCCGCATGCGCCGCGCTTCTATCTGGCGGTGAGCGCCAGCCTCCTCGCGGCCGCCGCGCTGGCGGCGCTGGGGCACTGGACGGGCGCGGCCATGGCGGCCGCCTTGTGGCTGGCGCTCAGCATTGTCTTCTTCCTGCGCCGGCTGCGCGGCACCCGGCGCACGCCGCGCGATGTGGCCGACCTGGCCGTCACATCGGCCTGCATTCCGGTTCTGTCCATCGCCTGGCGCACGGTCGGCCTGCTGCGTTTCGCGCGGGTGCGGCCATGAACGCGCCCACGCTGGGCGCTGGCACGCCGCGGCGCATCGTCGTGTTTCGCGCGCTGCAGCTGGGCGACATGTTGTGCGCGGTGCCGGCACTGCGGGCCCTGCGGCAAGCGTTTCCGCGGGCCGGGATCACGCTGCTCGGCCTGGCCGGGGCGCGCGAGTTCGTCGACCGCTTCCAGGCCTATGTCGACGACCTGATCGAGTTTCCGGGCATTGCGGCGTTTCCGGAACAGCCCAGCCGCCCGGCGGAACTGCCCGGCTTCCTGCGCCGGGTGCGCGCCTTGCGGCCCGACGTGGCCCTGCAGATGCACGGCAGCGGCACGCACTCGAACCGCATCGTCGATGCGCTGGGCGCGGCCTGGCGGGGCGGATTCGTCGCGCGCCGCCAGGCGCAGGAAGCCGGCCGCTACTTGCTCTGGCCCGACACGCTGCCCGAGCCGCAGCGCTACCTGGCGTTGCTGCGCTTCCTGGGCCTGCCTGTCGGCGACGACCGGCTGGAGTTTCCTGACCGCCCGGCCGACGCCATCCAGGCCCAGGCCCTGCTGCGGCGCCATGCCCTGGATCCCGCGCGGCTGGTATTGATGCACCCCGGCGCGCGGTTGGCTTCCCGGCGCTGGCCGCTGGCGCGCTATGCGCAGGTGGCGCGAGAATTGCATGGGGCCGGCTGGCAGGTCGCCCTGACCGGCACCGGCGCCGAGCGTCCCATGATCGATGAGCTGCGCCAGCGCGCGAACCTGCCGCTGCCGGACTTGTGCGGCGCCACTACGCTGGGCGGGCTGGCGTCCTTGCTGCGCGCCTGCCGCCTGCTGGTCTGCAATGACACCGGCGTGTCGCACCTGGCCGCGGCCGTTGGCGCGCCAAGTGTGGTGATTGCCTGTGGCAGTGACGCGCGGCGCTGGGCGCCGCGCGACCGGCGGCGGCATATCGTGCTGGCCGCCGCGGTGCCGTGCCGGCCGTGCGCCTACGAAATCTGCCCGATCGGCCATCCCTGCGCGCTGGGGGTGGGCGTGGCCGATGTGCTGGACCGGGCGCGGCGGCAACTGGCGGAGACGGCGTGATGAATCCGACCGAATTGCCGGCCCGGCGCCTGCGCATCCTGACCTGGCATGTCCACGGCAATTATCTCTATGCGCTCGGCCATGTGCCGCATGATTTCGTGGTGCCCCGGTTGCCCGGAGATCGGCCTGGCTATGGCGCGCTCGGCAACCGGATTCCGTGGGGGGCCAACATGGCGCAGGTGCCGGCCACCGAGCTGCAGCGGCAGCATTTCGACTGCGTGCTGTATCAATCGCGCCAGAACCTGGACGATGCGCGCCTGTTGTTGAGCGACGCCCAGCGCGCGCTGCCTTGCGCGTATCTGGAGCACAACCCGCCCGAACCCCATCCCACCGACACGCCGCATCCTTTCCGCCACGACCGCGGCCTGCTGGTGCATGTGACGCCCTTTAACGCGGAAATGTGGGACAACGGCGCCATGCCGGTGCGGGTGGTCGAACATGGCGTGCCGCCACCGGATGTGGTCTATGACGGCAGCCTGGCGCGCGGCATCGTGGTGGTCAACCATCTGGCGCGCCGTGGCCGGCGCATCGGACGCGATGTGTTCGAACGGATGCGCGCCCGGACGCCGCTGGATCTGATCGGCATGGGGTCGGCGTCGCTGGGCGGATTGGGCGAAGTGCCCAACATGGAGGTCGCGGCCTGCCTGGCGCGCTACCGTTATTTCTTCAGCCCGGTGCGCTACGCCAGCCTGGGCCTGTCGCTGGTGGAAGCAATGCTGTGCGGCGTGCCGGTGGTGGGTTTTGCCACGACCGAACTGCCCACGGTCATTACCAATGGTCGCGACGGCTACGTGGACACGCGCCTGGATGGATTGGTCGAGGTGGCGCGGCAATTGCTGGATGAACCCGCGCTGGCCCGCGCCTGGGGCGCGGCCGGCCGCCAGACCGCCTTGCGGCGTTTCGGCATGGCGCGTTTCGTGGCCGACTGGCTCAACGTATTCGACACCTTGATGGAGGCGGCATGAACATCACTACTGCGGGCAAGGGCCGCGCCCTGGTCGCGGGCGGCGCGGGATTCCTCGGATCCAATCTATGCGGGTATCTGCTGGCCGCCGGCTGGGAGGTGGTGTGCCTGGATAATTTCCAGACCGGACGGGCACGCAATGTGGCGCCGCTGGCCGCGCATCCCCGCTTTACCGTCCTGCGCCATGACATCGTCGAGCCGTTGGACGGGATGCGTGTTGATCGCATCTACAACCTGGCATGCCCCGCCTCTCCGGTGCACTACCAGGCCGATCCGCTGAAGACCCTGCGCACCTGCGTGCTCGGGGCCATGCAACTGCTGGAGCTGGCGCGGCGCTGCGGCGCCCGGGTGCTGCAGGCATCCACCAGCGAAGTCTATGGCGACCCGCTCGAGCATCCGCAGCGCGAAGCCTATTGGGGCCATGTCAATCCGGTGGGGCCGCGCTCCTGTTACGACGAGGGCAAGCGATGCGCCGAAACCATCTTCATGGAGTACGCGGCGCGCGAAGACGTCGATGTCCGCATCGCCCGCATTTTCAATACCTACGGCCCGCGCATGGCGCCCGACGACGGCCGCGTGGTATCGAATTTCATCGTCCAGGCGCTGGCCGGGCAGCCGTTGACGGTCTATGGCGATGGCACCCAGACCCGCTCGTTCTGCTATGTGGATGACCTCATCGACGGCCTGGTACGGCTGATGGAGTACCCGGGGCGCGATGTGCGGCCCGTTAACCTGGGCAACCCCGCCGAACTGACCATGCTGGAGATCGCCGACATGGTCCTCGCGCTGACCGGCGCCAGTGTGCCGCTGGTGCATCGCGCGCTGCCGGTGGATGACCCGACCCATCGTTGCCCGGATATTTCGCTGGCGCGCGACCGCCTGGGCTGGGCGCCCCGTATCGATCCCTATGAGGGCATGGCGCGCACGGTGGCCTATTTCTCGACGGAATCAGGGTGCGGCGCCGATGACGCGCGACGTCCGCGCGGGTTGCGCCAGGCGCGGGGGAATGTGACTTGCTGGGATCAGGCTTCCCGCTGATCCGAGGCGTGGCCCCGCCGCGCCACGGGTGGGCCTCACGAAGGAGTCAATCATGAAAGCTGTCGTATTCCATGGCATCGGCGATATTCGCCTGGACACGGTGCCGGATCCTGAACTGTTGGAGGACACCGACGCCATCGTGCGCCTGACCGCCAGCGCCATCTGCGGCACTGACCTGCATTTCGTGCGCGGCACGATGGAGGCGGTCAAGCCGGGCACGATCCTGGGCCACGAAGGGGTGGGAGTGGTCGAGCGCCTCGGGCCCGCCGTGCGCAATCTCAACCTGGGTGATCGCGTGGTGATTCCTTCCACTATCGCCTGTGGTTACTGCGCCTATTGCCGTGCCGGCTATTACGCGCAGTGCGACAACGCCAACCCCAACGGCCGCGACGCCGGCACGGCATTCTATGGCGGGCCCCAGGCCACGGGGCCGTTCGACGGGCTGCAGGCCGAACTGGCTCGGATTCCCTTCGCCAACGTGAACCTCGTCAAGATCCCGGACGGCGTCAGTGACGAACAGGCCTTGATGTTGTCGGATATTTTTCCCACCGGCTATTTCGGCGCCGACCTGGCAGGCATCAAGCCGGGCCATACGGTGGCGGTGTTCGGCTGCGGCCCGGTTGGCCAGTTCGCGATCGCCTCGGCGCGATTGATGGGCGCGGGGCGGATTTTCGCGGTCGACGCGGTTCCAGACCGGCTGGCGATGGCACGTGCACAGGGCGCCGAGGCCGTGGACTTCAATGCGGAAGACCCGGTGGCCTGCATCCGTGGCCTGACCGGCGGCATCGGCACCGATTGCGCCATCGACGCCGTCGGGGTGGACGCCGTGCATGCGCATGACGGACCCGCCGCCGTCGACTCCGCCGCGATGGAGCACGAGGCGCGCCAGACCGCCCCGAACGCCCGGCCCGACCAGGAGGGCAATTGGGTGCCGGGCGACGCGCCTTCGCAAGCGTTGCAATGGGCGGTGCAGGCGTTGGCCAAGGCCGGGACCCTGGCGATCATCGGCGTCTATCCGCCCAACGATCGCACCTTTCCGATCGGCGAGGCGATGAATAAGAACCTTACCGTGCGCATGGGCAATTGCAACCATCGCAAGTATGTGCCGCCGCTGATGGAACTGGTGCGCACCGGCGCCATCGACCCGGCGGCGATCCTTACGCGGCAGGAACCCCTGACCGGCGCGGTGGACGCCTACAAGGCCTTCGACCGGCGCCAGCCAGGCTGGATCAAGGTTGAACTGGCGCCCGCCCGCTGATGCGGATAGCGCAGGGGCCGCAAGTGGCATCCGACCGGGCACGGGGATTGCTGCCGGGAGGGTGTCGACCCCCCCAATCCCCCAACGAGGCCCGCCATGAAATCGAAAGACGCCCATACCCGTTCCTCCCTGGACGATACGCCCCGCACCAGCCAGGCCAGTCATCGCGACACGCAGAATCGGACCAAGAAGGAAGGTCACGCCACGCAGATCGGCACCGGGCAGGATCAGCAAAGTCAGCGCAATCGCGGCGCCGGCGCTCGCAGCAAGTCGTGACGCGAGAGCCGGTTCGACGGCACGCCGGTGCGTGCCGGCACGTTCGCGGGAGAAGATCACCATGAAACTTGCTCAAATGCGTCACTGCCGGCTCGTCATGGCCTGCGCCGCCATGGCGTTGGCTCTGGGCGCGGCCGTATCCGCCACCGGGGCCGAGCCGGGCCCCAAGGGCGCGACTGGCCAGGGCCGGGAAGGCCCGGCCAGTCCGCCGGCCGCGCCAGACAAAGGGCCGGCGGCACCCGCCAAGAGAGACCCGACCGCGCCGCCGCCGACCATTCCCCGGACCGCGCCATCGGACGACAGCGCCCAACCCACGCGAGGGCAGGGCACCGTAAATGGGTCGCGCGCCAATCCGGCGTCCGACGGCCACATACCGGGCGGCCGGGCGGGATCGGGCGGCGGCAAAAGCAACGCGTTCGGTCGTTGACGCGCCCCATACCATTCCCGGTGCGCGTCATGGACGCTTCAGGCCAGCCGCCCCGACGCCAGGTTCAGTAGCACCAGCAGCACGGTGCCGAGGGACCAAAGCAGCAATGTCAGCCACAAGCCGATCCTGAGCAGCGGGCGCGACCGTGCCCGGGCGGGCGTCGACGCGGGGGTGTCGGCCTGCGCGCGGTCGGCGTTGGCCGCGCACAGCCGGACAGAGGCCGGCGGGGCGGGCGCGGTCAGTGAAACCGCCGCGTTGCCGATCAGGGTGGTGGAGGCAGTCGGCTCGGGAGTGATCATGGCTTATCCTGTCATCAGGGCCCTGCGCTCAAGGTGGCGTGTTCCAGACTGACGCCTGCCGATACTGTTCCGCCCGCGCCAGCGTGCGATAGAAATCGGCGCCGGCGCAGACAAGGGCCTCCATTTCCCGCGGCGTCAGCTTGTGCTGCAACTGCGCCAGGCACTGGGCATAGTCGGCCAGTACCTCCGGCCAGTCGTTCACTTGCCGGTCGGAGACGGAGGTGGCCAGCATGCGGGCGAGTAGCTCGTCATGGTCCATTACGGGCCTGTGGCGAATGGGCCTGCCATCACGGAGAGCCAAGCGCGCTCGTATCCGACATTTTCATTGCTTGTCCGTGCCCTGCTTGAGCGCCTTGGCCATCTGCAGATGCTGCTGCAGCGTGGGCAGCGTCTGAATCGCGAATTGTTTGATGTCGGCGTCCTTGACCTCGTTCGACGCTTTCTCGAACAGCGTCACGGCGTCTTCATGCGCTCCCACGCCGATCTCATCGGCGTACGCCTTGTCAAAGCCCTCGTCGCGCAGGCCCAGCGCCTTCAGCCGCGCCTTCTGCATCAGCGAAGGTTCCGTTGGCACTTCATAGCCCTTGCCCTTGGCAAGCGCCGCCAACTGTTGCCCCGCCTTGCCGTGGTCATCGATCATCTTCTGCGCGAACGTCTTCACATCGGCGCCATGGGCCTTTTCCAAAGCCAGTTGGCTGCCCTGGACTTCCAGGTGGCCAGCCTGGGCGGCATTCTCCAGGAATTCGCGATCAGCGCTATCCAGCTTGGTGGCGGCGGGCGCGGTCGGCGCGGCTTGCGTCATGCCTGCCTGCGGGCCGGCCAGCGCGACCAGCAGCAGGGAGAGTGTGGTGAGACGGCGGATAGACATGGCTAGCTCCCGAAGTGGGGTAAGGGTGGGTGCGGATGCACTGGTTGCGGCGGATCGGATGCGGTCCGGCGGCCATCCAGCAATCCATGTTCCTGGCATCGAAGCCGGCCGGAACCCGGTGGCGTGGGCGGGTGCCCCAGCGGTCGCGCCGCTGCCGGCCGCGCTGTGCGGATATCAGGCCGGCCCGGCGCCAAGCTGGTGGTACTTTTTACCGATCTCCATCGTGGCCTGGTAAAAGCCCGCCTTGCTGCCGCAGTCGTACCGGATGCCCTCGTATTCGTGGCCGTACACCCGCCGTTCCCGCAGCAGGGCCGCGATACCGTCGGTCAATTGGATCTCGCCACCCACGCCGGCGGCCGTGCGACGCAAGCAGGAAAAAATCTCGGGCTCCAGCACATAGCGCCCGACCACTCCCAGATCGGACGGCGCGTCGGCGGGGTCCGGCTTTTCGACCATTCCGCGCAGGCGCATCACACCGTCCGAGACCGGCTCGCCGGAGACCATGCCATATTGGCGACAGTGCTCGCGCGGAATGCGCTGCAGCGCCAGGGTGCTGCCTTCGAACTCCCGCGCCACCTTGATCATCTCGCCGATGACGGGGAAGGGCGCATCGATCAGGTCGTCGGCCAGCAGCACGGCGAAGGGTTCGTTGCCCACGATCGGCTCCGCGCACAGTACCGCGTGGCCCAGGCCCAGCGGCGCGGACTGACGCGTGTAGACGCAGTTGACGTTGGGGGGCAGCACGTTGCGGATCGTCTCCAGCAACGCGACCTTGTTTTTGGCTTCCAGATCCAGCTCCAATTCCGGCACCCGGTCGAAATGGTCTTCGATGGCGCGCTTGTTGCGGCCGGTGACGAACACCAGCTCGGTGATGCCGGCCGCGATGGCTTCCTCGACCGCATACTGGATCAGGGGCTTGTCCACCACGGGAAGCATTTCCTTGGGCATCGCCTTGGTGGCGGGGAGGAAGCGGGTGCCGAGTCCGGCGACCGGGAAAA
Source organism: Achromobacter ruhlandii (assembly GCF_002082135.1). Taxonomy (NCBI): domain Bacteria; kingdom Pseudomonadati; phylum Pseudomonadota; class Betaproteobacteria; order Burkholderiales; family Alcaligenaceae; genus Achromobacter; species Achromobacter ruhlandii. The sequence goes on along the minus strand of NZ_CP017433.1, from coordinate 3,224,946 downwards.
CCGCGATTCGGATGGGTTGCATGGCAGGTCTCGTTGGGAAGGAGATTGCCATGAAGCAAGGCGCGTGCCCGGCCGCAACCGCAATGAGGCCTGGCAGGCGAGTCACGAGGCTGGCAGCGAGCGGGGCGCGCGCATGCCGGGCGGAATTTTCATTACATGCGGGTCATTACATGCGGGCGCGCGTGCGCTGCTCGTCACGCCAGCCGCTTTCCCAGGCACGCACCTTCTGCAGCCATTGGGTCAGGGGCTCGTGCGTCCTGGAGGGCAATAAATCCAGCCTGAAGTAGGGGCAGTCCAGCAGCCACGCGCCTCCGACCGCGGCCGTCGCCCCTTGCTTTCGGATATCTTCATACATGAGTCTCTCCAAAAGGATGGGTGAACCTCCAGCTTGCGCGCGCGCGACTGCGGCGTCGATGCTTCTTACCTCGCGACACACTGTTGCTGTTGCGTGGGCCCAGCGTTACTTCGTGTTTCCTGGCGCGCCGGTCGGGCGCGCGCGCAGGCCCTGGCGCAATTCCAGCGCGTACGGCAGCAGCGCCAGGCATGCGGACGCGCCCAGCAGCGTCGAGACATACGCAATCGGCACGGTTGGCCAGCGCGGACGCGGGGTCCAGTCGGCCGGGAGATCGCCCAAGCCGAAAAGGGACAGAAAGGCCTGCCAATGGCGCGCAGCCAGCATCAGTCCCGCGGCCAAAGGCAGGATTTCCAGGAAACTGTGCACATGCTGTTCCAGCGGCGAGACGTGCCGCCGCTTCACCGCGTACGACACGTCCCACAACGCGGTGGCTTCATGCAGGAAGAAAAGGCCGATCATCAATGCGAACACCAAGGCATTGATTTCGAGGAACAGGCATGCCAGCAGCGCGATCCCGATTTCGCCGAACATCAGCAGGTGCAACACCGACTCCCTCGGGCCCGCGGTTTCGGCGATATGACTGGCGCGGTGGCACAGCCAATCCGCGAAACCGGCCAGCAGCCACAGGGGCAGAATGAGGTACCAGAGAATGATGGAAAGCGGATCGCTCATGGTTGCCAGCGCCGCAGCGCCCGCGCGATTCGGGCAATGCCGCCGGTGCCGCTGGCGGCGCGCCCGACCAGCGTGGAGCCCGCCAGCGTCAGCAGCACGCGGCCCAGCGGCGTGCGCCCCCGCATGCCGCGCAGCAGAAGCCAGCCGCCCAGTCCCAATGCCAACAGATGCTCGCCGGGCAGGCCGGGCCGGCCGGCGTCGATCTCGCGCAGCCGGCGCCACAGCGGAGCGCGGGTCACGGGTCCGTCGTCTGGCCGTGGGTCGAGCGCGGTGCTGTCCGCGGGTTCGATGTCCTCGTCCGGGACCGCGCCAGCATCGGGCCGGGCGATCGCGGCGGGCGCGTTGGCGGACGAGGAGGGCGCGCGCGGCGGGCGGGGGGACGGGGCAGTGGGGTTATCGGACATGGGGGGCTCCTGGTGACGGGCTGGCGCGGATGGCCAATGTCCGCCCGCAGCAAGTGCCGCGCCTGGAACCCGTCGCGGGCCGCCTTTCAATGCAGGGCGGGCAGGCGGCTGGCTGGGACGCGCCGGCGGCGCGGGTACGGGACTTGCTTGCCGGATCCCACTCAGCGAATCCCGTCGCTGCCGGCCGACTCCGGCCGGCCCGACGCACCAGGAGATATCCATGGCAAGCAAGAAACCCAGCAAGGCCAAGGCCCAGGGCCCTGTCGATACCGCTTTCAACAATACGGACAGCGGCCCCGGCGCGCCGCCCGCCGGCGCCGCCACGCCGGCCATGCGGCGCGCCGCCGCGGTGGCCGAGACCGTGCAGGCCTTGCCGCACCACGCCGACAAGGCCAACGAGTATGGGGAAGAGGGCGCGCGCTGCCCGTACCTGGGCGCCCAGGTCGAGCCGCCCGATGCCGTCGTGGGCGCCAGCACCCTGTCCGAGCGCGAGGGAAACGCCAAGACGGGAGAGGGCGCCGCGCCGGGCGTGAACGCGGTCGATGGCCAGCTCGCGCGGGTGCGCGCCGATGCCCAGGGGCAGGCGTTGACCACGAACCAGGGCGTGCCCGTGAGCGACAACCAGCATTCGCTCAAGGCGGGCCTGCGCGGCCCCGCGCTGCTGAAGGATTTCATCCTGCGCGAAAAAATTACGCACTTCGACCATGAACGCATTCCGGAACGCATCGTGCACGCGCGCGGTTCGGCCGCGCATGGTTATTTCGAATGCTACGAGCCGCTGACGGACCTGACGCGCGCCTCGTTGTTCGCGGAAAAGGGCAAGCGCACGCCGGTCTTCGTGCGGTTTTCGACGGTGGCCGGCGAACGGGGCTCGAAGGACACCGCGCGCGACGTGCGCGGGTTTGCCGTCAAGTTCTATACCGACGAGGGCAATTGGGACCTGGTTGGCAACAATATGCCCGTCTTTTTCATCCAGGACGCCATGAAGTTTCCCGACCTGGTGCATGCCGTCAAGCCCGAGCCGCATCACGGCATGCCGCAGGCGGCCTCGGCGCACGACACCTTCTGGGACTTCGTGTCGCTGATGCCGGAATCGACCCACATGCTGATGTGGCTGATGTCGGACCGCGCCATTCCGCGCAGCTACCGCATGATGCAGGGCTTTGGCGTGCACACCTTCCGTTTCGTCAACGAGCGCGGCGAGTCGCGGTTGGTGAAATTCCACTGGAATCCCGTGGCCGGCACGCACTCGCAGGTCTGGGACGAGGCCGTGAAAGTGTCGGGCGCCGATCCGGACTTTCACCGCCGCGACCTGTGGGAAGCCATCGATTCGGGCCATGGCCCGGAATGGGAGCTGGGCGTGCAGGTCTTCACCGAGGAAGAGGCGGAGCGCTTCAGTTTCGATGTGCTCGACGCCACCAAGATCGTGCCCGAGGAACTGGTGCCGGTGCGGCCCATCGGCCGCATGGTGCTGGACCGCAACCCGGACAATTTCTTCGCTGAAACCGAGCAGGTCGCGTTCTGCGCGGCCCACGTGGTGCCGGGCGTCGATTTCACCAACGATCCGTTGCTGGCGGGGCGCATCCATTCCTACGTGGATACGCAGATTTCGCGGCTCGGGGGACCGAACTTCCACGAAATCCCGATCAACGCGCCGCTGGCGCCGGTGCACAACAATCAACGCGACGGCATGCATCGGCAGGCGGTGCATCGCGGGCGCGTGGCCTACGAGCCCAATTCGCTGGCGGGCGGCTGTCCTTTCCAGGCCGGGATGACCGGCTACGTGTCGTTCCCCGAGCCGGTGGCCGGCGATGAATTGCGCGGCCATCCGGAAAAATTCGCGGAGCACTACAACCAGGCGACCCTGTTCTACAACAGCCAGGCGGATTGGGAACAGCGGCACCTGGCGGATGCCTTCGCGTTCGAGCTGAGCAAGGTCACGGTCGCCGCCATCCGCCAGCGCATGGTGGCGTCACTGCGCAACGTGTCGGATGACCTGGCGCGGACGGTGGCGGACAAGCTGGGCATGACGCTGCCCGAGCCCATGCCACGGGCCTTGCGTCAGCCGCCCAGCCCGGAAGTCGAACAGTCGCCGTCCTTGTCGCTGACGGCGCGGCCGAGCGAACAAGGCGTCGCCACCCGCAAGGTCGCCATCCTGGTGGCCGAAGGCGTGGATGGCGCCGCCGTGACGACGGTGGCCCAAGCCTTGATCAAGGCCGGCGTCGTGGTGCGCCTGGTCGGCCAGCGCATCGGCCCCGTGGACACCGCCGATGGCGGTTCGCTGGATGCCGACGCATCGCTGGACAACCAGCCGTCCGGGCTGTTCGACGGCGCGGTGGTGCCGTCCGGTGGCGCGGCCAGCGAGCGCTGGCTCGGCGACGGCCGGGCATTGGAGTTCGTGCGCGACAGCTACCGCCATGGCAAGACCTTGCTAGCGCTGGGCGAAGGCGCCGACGTGCTGGGAGCGGCCGGCATCGCGCCGGCGGAAGACGACGGCGGGTTGATCATCGGCGAGGCATCGCAGAAGGTCGCGGCGGGATTTCTCGAGGCGTTGGCACGGCATCGCCATCCTGAACGGGAGCGCACCCCGCCGCTCGTTTGAAAATACGCATAATGTATATTATGTAAAGTAAGAAATGGGCCGGTTTCGAGGACCGGCCTGCTTCTTCCCGGATGTTCCGTCGACGCCAGCAACCCTTTCGACGCCTTTATCCCTTAGCCCCCTGGTAATCCTCCCCTCGGACCGCCGCGTTCAGGCCGCACGAACCAGCAACACCGGCACCGAGGCGGCGCGCACCACGCCTTCCGCGCAACTGCCCAGCAAGGCGCGGTCGACACCGCGACGCCCGTGCGTGCCCATCACGATCAGGTCGGCCGGCCAGCTCCGGGCGATTTCCAGGATGCGCTCCCGCACCGGCAGGCCCAGATCGTCGTACAGCGCGGTCTGGACCACGGCGCCCGCGGCGCTGGCGCGCGAGGCTGCCCGCGCCAGCAACTGGGCGCCGTCCTGGCGCAGCTGGCTGATCAGTTCGCCGGTGTAATAGCCCGCATAGGGATTGAACGCCATTGAAATGGACAGATCGTCCAGGACGTGGATGATGCGCAATTCGGCATGTGAAAGCCTGGCGAGGCCGATGGCCTCGTCCAGCGCGCGATCCGACGCGTGGCTGCCGTCGATGGCCACGAGAATGCGCCGATGTTCGGTTGGCATGGCCGTCTCCCGGATCCTGGCGCCCGGCTAGTGCGAAAACAGCACCGGCACGGTCATCGCCGATAGCAACGAACGCGTGGCGCCGCCCAATATCCATTGGCGGGCGCGGCTATGTCCGTACGCGCCCATGACGATGAGATCGGCGCCGAAGTCGGCGGCGGCGTCCAGGATGGCGTCGCCGATGCCCGCTTCGCGCGCGTCGCGCGTCTCGGATTCCAAGGGCGGAAAGCCGTGGCTGGCGCAGTACGCCGCCAGATCCTCGTAAGCGGCCTGCCGCTCGGGATCTTCCTCGGCGCCTTGCAGCGTCAGGACGCGCAGCGCGACGGCGCTGCGCAGCATGGGCGCGGCGTCGGCCAGCGCCCGCGCCGCCTCGCGGCCCCGGTTCCAGCAATACAGCGCCCGAATGCCGATGGTCTCGAACGTGCCCGCCGTCGGCAGGACGATGACGGGACGTCCGGCGGCAAGCAGGGTCTGCGGCACGAAATCGTCACCGGTGGCCGCTTCGATGTCATAGCCGTTTTCCTGGCTGACGATGACGACATCGGAATAGCGCGCATGGCGCGCCAGGCAGTCGGCCGGCGTGTCGTCGCCCTGCCGCCAGGAGATCGCCACGCCGGCCTGCGCGGCGGCCTGACTGAACGCCTGCTGCGTGGCCGCGCGCCCTTTCGTATTGATTTCCTTGATGATTTCCATTGAGCGGGCCCACAGGCCGCCCTCGTCGTAGAAATAGCCAGGCTGCATGTGGCTGGCGAAGATGCCGGTGAGATGGGCGTCATGCGCCTTGGCCATCCGCAAGGCGATATCGATACGGCGTCTGCAATCGACGCCATTGTCCAGGTGCACGGCGATACGGCGGAACATGGCGGAGCCTCCAGGAGGATGCGGCGTTGTCCGGCCGGCGGGCGGCGAGCCCGCGGCGCCGGCCGGGATGTTCCGCCATCTTGCGCCGCCGACGGCGTGGGACGTTGACCTTTGTCAACCCCCGCCAGCCGGCGAACCCGATCGGTTGCCGCCGCCGCAAGACCGGAAAGAATCGTGCCGGCTTGACCCGCGTCAATGGCCGGCGGACGCGCGGCGCGATGATGACAGCTGCCGCTCCCCTTCCCCGCCAGGAGGTTCCATGAAAAACGTGCTTATCCCGGTCGACGGATCCGCCAATTCGCTGCGCGCCGTGCGCTACATGATCGACCATGTCCGCGAACACGGCGCGTGCAACCTGCATCTGCTGAACGTACAGCCGCCTATCGTCTCCGGCGCGGTGCTGGCATTCGTGTCCCATGACATGATCCAGCAATACTACGAGGACGAAGCCAGGACGGCGCTCGCCGATGCCAAGGCGGCGCTGGACAAGGCGGGCATCATGTATCAATCGAACCTGCGCGTGGGCAATGTCGCCGAGTCCATCCAGGCATACGCGGCCGAACACCAGTGCGACCACATCGTGATGGGCTCGCGCGGGCTGGGCGCCGCCGGCAGCCTGATGCTGGGCTCGGTGGCCCTGAAACTGCTGCATGCCGTGCACGTGCCGGTGGTCATGGTGAACTAGCGGCGAGCCCATCATGACAAGCGCGCAGCCCGCACCGCGCCAGGCAGGCGCCTTGCCCGCGCCCGGCCGTCCGGCAAGACGGCGCCCGTCGCCGCGCGCCGTCATGGCCTGGCGCCTCGCGCTGGCCGCCCTGCTGCCGGCGGCCGGCGCGGCGGCGCAGCCTCTCCCGCCGGCCCCCGCCGCGCAAGTGGCCCGCGCCTTCGGCGAGCAGGTCACGCCGACGCTGACGCCGCCCGCCGACGAACAGGCGCGCTACGGAGAATTGGCGGCGCAGGCCCTGCGGGCGGCCGGCATCACGCCGCTCGGTCCGCAGTTCGTCATCGTGGTGGATCGGGATATCCGGGTGCAGGCGGCGTTGCTGTACTGGCTGGCGCAGCCGCCGCTGTTCCTGGGGGCTACGCCTGTGTCCACCGGCCGGGTCGGCCAGTTCGACCATTTCGAGACGCCCACGGGCGTTTTCAGCCACACGCTCGCCAACCCCGATTTCCGCGCCGAAGGCACCCGCAACGCCAACGGCATCCTCGGCTATGGGGCCAAGGGCATGCGGGTCTACGACTTCGGCTGGCAGACCGCCAACAAGGGATGGGGCGACCGCGCGCCCGCGACCATGCGCCTGCAGATGCACGCGACCGACCCGTATGTATTGGAACAGCGCCTGGGCACGGCCCAATCGAAAGGCTGCATCCGCATCCCGGCGACATTCAATCGCCTGATCGACCGTCTCGGGCTGCTGGATGCCGACTACGAGCTGGCCGCCGCGCTGGTGACGCCTCCCTGGGTGCTGCTGCGTGACCGCGCGCCGGTGACCGGCGCCGGCCGCTACCTGATCATCGTCGACAGCGGCCGTTCGACGCGTCCGGCATGGGCGGTACCCGCCGCGCCCGCCAAAGGAAAACCGCCATGACCTCCCTGCCCTCCCATGCCGAGGTGCAGCGCCTGCACGCCTACTGGCAGGCCAGCAATTACCTGTGCGCCGGGATGCTGTACCTGCGCGACAACGCCCTGCTGCGCCAGCCGCTGGCGCCGGCGCACATCAAGCGGCGAATCCTGGGGCACTGGGGCACCTGCCCCGGCCAGACCTTCACACTCACCCACCTGAATCGCCTGATCCGCGAGCACGACCTGGACCTGATGTATGTATGCGGTCCCGGCCACGGCGCCGCCGCGGTGCTGGCGCACGCCTATCTGGACGGCCATTATTCGGAACGCTACCCCGAATGCTCGCGGGACGAAGCCGGCATGACGCGCCTGTTCCAGCGGTTTTCGGCCCCGGGCGGCATCGGGTCGCACTGCTCGCCGCATGTGCCGGGCTCGATCCACGAGGGCGGCGAACTCGGTTACAGCCTCGCGCATGCCTTCGGCGCCGCGTTCGACAATCCCGCGTTGATCGTGGCCGCCATGGTCGGCGACGGCGAGGCCGAAACCGGACCGCTGGCCGCGTCGTGGCAGTCGGCCCGCTTCCTGAACCCGGCGCGCGATGGCGCGGTGCTGCCCATCCTGCACCTGAACGGCTACAAGATCGCCAATCCGTCCCTGCTGGCCCGCATTTCCCACGCCGAACTGCGCGCGCTGTTCGAGGGCCATGGTTATCGCCCTTGTTTCGTCGAAGGCGACGACCCGCCCGCGATGCACCGGAAGATGGCGCGGGCGCTGGAGCAATGCCTGGCCGAGATCCGCGCGATCCAGGCGCGCGCGCGCGGCGGTGAACGGACCCCTATCCGCTGGCCCATGATCGTGCTGCGCACCCCGAAAGGCTGGACCGGGCCGCGCCAGATCGATGGTCACGCGGTGGAGAACTCGTGGCGTTCCCATCAGATCCCGCTGCCCGATCCCGCCGGCCGGCCGCAGGATCTGCGCGCGCTGGAGGCCTGGATGCGAGGCTATCGGCCAGAAGCGTGGTTCGATGCGGATGGCGCGCTGGCGGCCGAACTGCGCGCGCTCGCCCCGGTCGGGGACCGGCGCATCAGCGCCAACCCCCACGCCAATGGCGGCTTGCTGCGGCGCGCGCTGGACCTGCCAAGCCCCGAGGCCTATAGCCAGCCGGTGCGCGCGCCCGCCGCCGCCGATGCCTCGCCCACCCAACTGCTGGGCAATTACCTGCGCGACGTCATGCGGGCCAATGCCGACCGGTTCCGCCTGTTCGGGCCGGACGAGACCGCCAGCAACCGCCTGGCGGCGGTTTTCGAAGCCAGCGGCAAGACCTGGATGGCCCGTCTGCTCGATAGCGATGCCGATGGCGGGCACCTGGCGGCCGACGGACGGGTCATGGAGGTCCTGAGCGAACACCTGCTGCAGGGATGGCTTGAGGGATATACGCTGACCGGCAGGCACGGCCTGTTGGCCACCTACGAGGCGTTCGCCCATGTGATCGATTCAATGTTCAACCAGCACGCCAAATGGCTGGACAAGGCGCGCCGGCAAGGCGCCTGGCGCGCGCCGGTGCCGTCGCTGAACCTGCTGCTGACCTCCGTGGTCTGGCGCCAGGACCACAACGGCTTCAGCCACCAGGACCCGGGATTCGTGGATGTCGCGGCCAACAAGCGTCCCGAGGTGGTTCGCATCTACCTGCCGCCGGATGCCAATTGTCTGTTGAGCGTGGCCGCGCACTGCCTGCGCTCGGTCGGCTACGCCAACGTGATCGTGGCGGACAAGCAGCGCCACCCCGTCTACCTGGATGCCAGCGAGGCCGCGCGGCATTGCCAGGCCGGCGCCAGCGCCTGGGACTGGGCCGGCACCCATGTGTCGCACGAGCCGGACGTGGTGCTCGCCTGCGCCGGCGATGTTCCCACGGGGGAAGCGCTGGCGGCGGTGGCGCTGTTGTCGTCGCGGTTCGGCGGCCTGAAGATCCGCTTTGTCAACGTGGTCGACCTGTTCGCCCTGGCGCCGCCGACGGTTCATGCGCACGGCCTGACCGACGAGGCGTTCGACGCCCTCTTCACGCGCGACAAGCCGGTGATCTTCAATTTCCATGGCTATCCGGCCCTGATCCACCGGCTGTGTTACCAGCGCCGCAACCATGTCAATTTCCATGTGCATGGCTACCGCGAACAGGGCGATGTCAATACACCCTTCGAACTGGCCGTGCTCAATGGCATCGATCGCTACAGCCTGGCGATCGACGTGCTGGCACGCGTGCCGCGCCTGCGCCACTGCGGCGCCGCCGTCCGCGAGCAGTGGCTGGCAAGGCGCGAGCAGCAGGTGGCGCAGGCACGCGCCGAAGGCATCGACAGCGACGACATCCGCGACGGCAGATGGCCGACTTACGAGGCGCGGCGCGATTGATGCCGGTCAGGCCAGTTCAACCCTGTCGTTCTGTTCCATGACCCGGCAGCGCCAGCCCAGTTCGTCCTTGATCCGCAGACGCAGCGCATCGGCGGCGTCGGGTTCGCCGTGCACGATGAAGGTCTCGCGGGGCGGCTGCGTAAAGCCGCCCAGCCAGCGCAGGATCTCGTCGGCGTCGGCGTGCGCCGACAGCATCGACAGGTTGTCGATTTCCGCGCGCACGGGAATGTAGCTGCCGTGGATCTTGACTGTCGCCGCGCCATCCAGCATGGCGGCGCCCCGGGTGCCCATGGCCTGGAAACCGGCGAACAGGACCGTGTTGCGCGGATCGGGCAGATAGTGCTTGAGATGGTGGATCACGCGGCCGCCGGTGGCCATGCCGCTTGCCGACACGATGATCTTCGGCATGGGCGAGGCGTCGAGCGCCTTGGACTGCTCCACGTCGGTGACGCAGGTGGCCATGCCGAAGGCCGCGCGCGCGTCGGCCAGCGTCAGCCGCTGGTCGGCCAGGTGCCGCAGGTACACGTCCACCGCGCCGCTGGCCATCGGGCTGTCCAGGAATACCGGCAGGTCGCGCGGCAGGCGCCCCGCCTGCCTGAGCTGCCACAGGTAATACAGCAACGCTTGCGCCCGGCCCACGGCGAACGACGGAATCACCACCGTGCCACCGCGCCTGACCGTGCGCAGGATGATGGCCTCCAGGGCGACCAGCACGCTTTCCTTGCTGTGGGCGCGGTTGCCGTAGGTGGATTCGAGCACCAGATAGTCGGCCTGCGGGATCGGCAGCGGCGCCGGCATGAGCGGATCGCCATGGCGTCCGAGGTCGCCGCTGAAGACCAGGCGGCCGCCCGGGTACTCGAGTTCGACAATGGAGGCCCCCAGGATATGGCCGGCCCGGTGCAGCCGGGCCCGACAGCCGCCGGGCAGTTCGACCGAGGTTTCGAAATCCTGGGGCCGCAACGCCGCGATCGCGCGTTGCGCGTCCGCCACCGTATAGAGTGGCAGCGCGGGCTTGTGGCTGGATAGATTGTGCCGGTTCAGGTAATCGGCATCGGCTTCCTGAAGGTGGGCGCTGTCGAGCAGCAGCAGGCGGCACAGGTCGAGCGTGGCGTGGGAACAGTGGACCGGCCCCTGAAAACCGTCTCGCACCAGGCGCGGCAGGTAGCCCGAATGGTCCAGGTGCGCATGCGACAGGACCACGGCGTCGATGTCGGCGGGCGGCACCTGGAACGGCGCCCAATTGCGCAGCCGCAAGGTCTTCACGCCCTGGAACAGGCCGCAATCGAGCAGGATCCGCCGGCCGTCGATCTCCAGCAGGTGGCGCGAGCCGGTGACGGTGCCGGCGGCGCCCAGGAAACACAGCATCGGATGGTTCGACATGGTTCCTCCTTGCGGATGCGCTGCCAGCATCGCACGGCGCGCGCCCATGGGAAATGGCGCGCGGCGCGCGGCTTGACCTAGATCAAGACCGCGCCCGGCGGGCGGATCAAGATGAAGACAAGGCGCCCCGCCAGCCAGGGTACGCCCCTTTTCCCCTGGAGAACAGCATGCTCGCGAGCGAACTCATGACCCCGAATCCCTATTGCGTCAATGCCAGAACGCCCGTCTCCCAGATCATGCGCGCGATGGTCGAGCGGGAAATCAGCGCCGTCATGGTCGTCGGCGACGACGGCACCTTGATCGGCCTGATCAGCGAAGGCGACCTGGTGCGCCGGCAGGACAGCGCCCACCAGAAAAAACTCGACCACTGGCTGGCGCAACTGGCCGAAGGCGAACCCTTGAACCTGGAATTCCTGCACAGCCTGCAACTGGGCGAGCGCGCCGCCGCCAGCGTCATGAGCAGCCCGGTGATCACCGTCGATGAATCGGCGCCCCTGTCGCGGATCGCCGACCTGTTGCTCAAGCACGCCATCAAGCGCGTGCCGGTCACGCGCGACGGCAAGCTGGTGGGCGTGGTCAGCCGCCGCGATATCCTGCGCGCCCTGCTGGCCCAGGATGAGCGCGATTCTCCCGCCCGCAAGGAGGCATCATGACCCGCATCGGCATCGTGTTCTATTCGCGCAGCGGCACCGCGCGCTCGGTGGCCGAACGCCTGGCCGCCATGACCCACTGGCCGGTCCATGAGATCCGCGACCCACAGCCCCGGCTCGGCTTGCGCGGGGACCTGCGCTGCATCGTCGACGTGCTCTTCAAGCGCAGCCCGGCGTACCGCTACGATGGGCCGGCGCTCGACGCCTATGACCACGTGGTGCTGATCGCGCCGGTGTGGCTGCGATCGCTGGCCGCGCCCATGCGCGCATTCCTGCGCAGTGCGCGCCAGGGAATCCGGGCCTATTCGGTGATCTGCGTGATGTCCGGATATGGCGGCTTTCGCGCGGTCGACGACATGGCCAGCGCGATCGGCGCCAAGCCGCGCTCGATCCTGCTGCTCAAGCAGTTCGACGTGCTGGCCGGCGAGAGCGACGCGGCGCTGTGCCGTTTCAAGGCGCAGTTGCAGGCCTTCGGCGGCGCGGGTGATTGGGACGACCCGGTGCTGCCCGCCGTCGACTGACCGTCGGGGGGAACAAAAAGGGGACGGCTCGTGCCCGGCCCTTCAGGCCCCGTGCATCGCGACTATGGCGCACGGCGGGGAACTGTGCTGCAATCAATCCAGACCCCCGTTCGGTCCTGGAACGCGCACATCCCACCCGCCCATGGAGCCCTCGGCCAACGCGCCACCGCTTCTCGATATCATCCAGTCCGCCACGGAACCCATCATCACGGTCGACGCGCAACAGCGCATCGTGATGTTCAACCCGGCGGCGGAGCGCGTTTTCCTGCGCCAGGCCGACCAGGCCATCGGCGCCAGTCTCGACATCCTGATACCCGTCCGTTTTCGCGCCGTGCATGCCCGGCATGTCGAGCGCTTTCGCCATACCGGCATTTCCGAACGCAAGATGGGGCTGGGCGCGCCGCTGTGGGGCCTGCGCGCCAATGGCGAGGAATTTCCCATGGAAGCCTCGATTTCGCAGACACAGGGCGAAGCCGGCGTGTTCCTGTCGATTTTCCTGCGCGACATCACCGAGCGGCAGCGGGTCGACCAGGCCCTGCTGGCCTCGCGCGACGAACTGACGCGGCTGTCCAATGCCCTGTTGCACGTACGCGAGCAGGAAAAAAAGCACATTGCGCGGGAATTGCACGATGACCTCGGCCAGAGCCTGACAGCGCTGACCATGGAACTGTCGCAGCTGGCCGCGCGCCTGTCGCCGCACGACCAGGACCTGCATGATCGGGTCGAGGCCATGCGCCGCCTCATCAAACTGACTTTCACCTCGTTGCGGCGCATCGCCGCCGACCTGCGGCCGGTCATGCTCGATGACCTCGGGCTGGCCGCGGCGATCGAATGGCTGGTGTCGAATTTCGTGTCGCGCTATGGCATCGCCACCGACGCGCATATCGACATCGGCGCCGGCGAACCCGCCAAGCAGGTGGCGACGACACTGTATCGCGTGGTCCAGGAGGCCCTGACCAATATCGCCCGGCACGCGCAGGCCAGCCAGGTGCAGGTGCGGTTGTCCTGCAGCGCCACCGAGTGCTGCCTGGTGGTGCAGGACAACGGCGTGGGCGCGACACCGGAAAGCCTGACGCGCAAGCTGTCCTTTTCGCTGGGCCTGCAGGGCATTCGCGAGCGGGTGCGCCTGCTCAATGGCGACGTCAGCATCACGACGCGCCGGCAAGGCGGTTTCCGCCTGAAAGCCACCCTGCCGGCCCAGCCGCCGCAGCCGCCATGGGAGACGCCATGATCGCCGTCATGCTTGCGGATGACCATACCCTGGTGCGCGAGGGCCTGCGCCGCCTGCTGGAACCGACAGGCGACATCTCGGTGCAGGGCGAGGCCGGCAACGGCGCCGAAGCGCTGCGCTTGCTGGCCGAGCGGCCATGGGACCTGCTGGTGCTGGACCTGTCCATGCCGGGCCACGACGGCGTCGACCTGATCCGCCTGATCCGCCGCGACTACCCCGCCGTGCCGATCCTGGTATTGACGATGCATGGCGAGCCGCAATACGCGGTCCAGGCCATCAAGGCCGGCGCGGCGGGTTATCTCACCAAGGACAGCGCCGCCACGGAGTTGGTGCAGGCCGTGCGCCGGGTTGCCGCCGGCGGCCGCTACCTGAGTCCGTCGGTGGCCGAGAGCGTTGCCTTCGAGCGCCATGCCGACGGCGCCCTGCAACCGCATCTGTCGCTGTCCGATCGGGAGTCGGCGGTGTTCCACCACCTCGCCCGGGGCCTGAACAACGCCGACATCGGGCGGCTGCTTTTCCTGAGCGTCAAGACGGTCAGTACCTATAAGAGCCGGATCCTGGTGAAGATGCGCCTGCGCAACCAGGCCGACCTGGTCCGCTACGCGCTCAAGCACCGGTTGATCGATGACCAGGAAGGCCCCGCCGGCTGACCAGGTCGCGCGGCGGTGTAGGAATATTCCTACACCCGATCGGGGGCGATTCGTATGGGAACTGGCGGGTTGCGCCGATAGCGCCGTCGCCGGCCGCCGCGCATACTGCCTGCATGCGCGTGCCGGTCGCGCGCCCGCCTCGATTTCTGCCTGGATACCCCTACCCGATGAGGTGCAACCATGGACACGACCTCGCTCGCGCTGTCGACTCCCCCGCCGGTCAATCAGGGGCTACCGCGCGAATGCGCTTCCTGCGAGGTGGCGCGCCTGTGCCATCCACAGGACTGGGCGTCCCTGGCGCCGGCCGCGCGCGGGCGGCGCAGCGTGCGCCGGGGCGAAGCGCTGTATCGCGCCGGTGACGCATTGCACAACCTGTATCTGCTGCGCGCCGGGTCGATGAAGATCCGCGTCACCAATACGTCGGGTCTGGAGCAGATCACCGCGTTCCCGGGAGCGGGTTCGCTGCTGGGCCTGGATGCCATCGAAACCGGCATCCATACCTGCGATGCCATTGCGCTGGAGGACTCGGTGGCCTGCGCCCTGCCCTACCGCGAACTGGAGGCCAATTGCGAGCAGGATGCCGAGGCGGGACGCCAGTTCCATCGCCTGATCGCGCACGACATGAACCATTGCCAGCGCCTGCTGCTGACCCTGGGTCGCATGACGACGGACGAACGCATCGCCAGCTTCCTGGTCGAGACCTCCGAGCAGATGGCCGCGCATGGTTACTCGTCGCGCCAGTTCGTGCTGAAAATGACGCGCGAGGACATTGCCAACCACCTGGGCATGAAAATCGAAACCGTGTGCCGCGTTTTCGCGCGCCTGCAGGCGGCGTCGCTGCTCCTGGTAAGCAAGCGCCACCTGGAGATCCTCGACGTCGACGCCCTGCGCCGCTTGAGCTGCGGCTGACCCGGCCGCGTAGTTGAGTTTGGTCAATGTCGGCGGGGACGGCGGGCCTATGCTGGGTCTTCCAGGCGGCGCGGGCGCATGCATGCGCCGTCCCCGTGGAGAGACCCGCCATGCAACTCGACTACGAACCCCATGCCGCGCTGTACAAGTACGGCTTCAACAGCCTGCTGGCCTCGGCCTCGGGCTATTTCGACACTTTGCGGCAGTTGCGCACGTTGCAGCTCAGGACCGACAAGGAAATGCTGGCGTTCGTCCAGCATGCCCGCGACCAGGTCGACGCCGCCGACACCGCTGGCGCCTTGCTCGCGGTGCAGCAGAGCTTCATGCTGGAGCTGTTCGGGCGAGAGCTGGCCTACCTGCGGGAGCTGGAAAAGATCGCGCGCGAAGCCACCGCCTTGACTGCCGCCGCCATCCGCAGCAGCCAGAGTCCCTGGCAGGAACGCATGGCGCAGATCGCCGAAGGCGCGGCGCAGTTTCTGTCGCAGGGCAACGGGGCCGGCGGCGATCGCCAGGGCGATGCGGCCGCCGCCGACCGCCACGCTCAACCGACCGCGTAGCCGGCCCAGGCGGCCACGATCATCAGCAGCAGCCCGGGCACCACCTGGGCCGCGAAACGGCGTCCGCCGCTCGCGGCCGCGAACACCGCTTTGCTCAAGGCATTGGCCGACAACGCGGCCAGCACCGGCACCACGGTCTGCGCCGGCAGGACGCGGTCGGCGGCGGCCAGCGTCGCCACCGAGGCCGCCGCCGCATGGGTGTCGACGAAGCCGCCAAGCAATGCCGCCAGCGCGATGCCCCTTTGCCCCAGCCAGGCATTCAACGCGGCCGCCCCGACCAGCACGGCGGCCGCGATCAGCGCCAGCATCAGGGCCGCCTGCGGCTTGAAAGGCCGTCCGGGCTCCACTGGCGTGGCCGGCGGCTGGCGCATCGCGCGCAACAGAAACATCGCGCCATAGGCCAGCGCGGCCGCGCCGCTGCACGCCAGCGGCAGCAACAGGGCCTGCAGCGTGGCCGGACTGATCGCCAGCAGCACCGCCGCCATCAACACCAGGGTCGAGATCGAGGACAACACCGCGCCCGCCACGGCGGGCCCCATTAGCGATGGCTCGGCGGCCACCCGCTGGCCCATGGCGCCGATGGTCACCGTGCTGGAAATGAAGCCCGATGCGAAGCCGGCCAGCGGCAGCCCGATGCGCGGTCCGAACAGCCTCAAGGCGACGTGGCCGGCCGCGCTGACCGCCATCACCAGCACGGTGAACTTCCAGACGGTGCGCAGGTTCAAGGCCTGGAACGGCCCGAGGTAAGCATCTGGCAGCATGGGCAGCACCACCAGCGCGGCAGCCGCCAGGATCAGCCCGTCGACCATTTCCTCGCGGCTGAGGACCTTGCGCACGAACCGATGCAGACGCGTACGCGCCGCCAGCAGGATGGCGGCTGTCACGGCCAGGCCCGACGCCAGCACCGGGTCGCGCAGGCACAGGCCGCCCAGCAGCAGGTTCAACAGCAAGGCCGCCTGGGTGGCCATGCCCTGCCCCGTCCCGGCGGCCCGCGCGTGCGCCAGCAACAGCAGTCCCAACGCCGCCGCCGCCAGGCCCACCAGCAGCGCGCCGCCCAGGTACATGGCGACGGCGCCGAGCAATGACGTCAGGGCAAACGTGCGCACGCCGGCGGTTGGCCGGGCCAATGCGCCGCGTTTGCGCCGCTCGCGCTCCACGCCCATCAGCAAGCCGATGCCGAGCGCGATCGCGAACGGGAGTGGAGTCTGCGTGTCCATGATGTCACGTCAATGCGCCGAAGACGGCGCGGCCGCCCGAAGCCTCATTGTTGCGCCAAAACGGGCCCGGCGGGAATCGGCAATCCGGCCGATCCACGCCCGCCGGCCGATTTTCACGCCGGTTGACTCCCGTCAACATCGACGCGATCGCGCGCTCCTAACGTAAACCCACGGTAAGCCTATTCCCCCATTTCGGAGAACTCGCATGTATCAACGCATCCTAGTACCCGTCGACGGCAGCCCGACGTCGGAACGCGGCTTGCAGGAAGCCATCCGCCTGGCCCTGCTGACGCACGCCAGCCTGCGCCTGATCCACGTGATCGACGAAATGTCCTTCATGCTGGGCATCGACGCCTACGGCTACGCCGCCGGCGAACTGCTGGACCTGCTGCGCAAGGACGGCACCGAAATTCTGCAGCAGGCCAGCGCCACCGTGCGCGCGCAAGGCGTGCCGGTCGACAGCGTGTTGTATGAGAATCTGGACAAGACCGTGCAGCAGCGCATCATCGCCGAAGCCGAAATGTGGAAGGCGGACCTCATCGTGATCGGCACGCACGGCCGTCGCGGCGTGCGCCGGCTGGTGCTGGGCAGCAGCGCCGAAGGCGTCCTGCGCACCTCGCCCGTGCCGGTGTTGCTGGTGCGCGCGCCAGAGGAATCCGCGTGATTCCAGGGCGGCTCCGGGCGGGGTGATGCGGCATGCGCGCGCCGAGCCACCGGCCCGTGGCGGGCCGGCGCCGGGCGCGGGCCCGCCGGTCCGCTGCCTCGCCCTACAGTCCGCGGCAGTTGGGCGCCGGCCTGATCACCGGCGCGGCCGACGATGATCCCAGCGGCATCGCCACCTATTCCCAGGCCGGCGCCCAGTTCGGCTACGCGATGCTGTGGACGATGCCGCTGACGCTGCCGCTGATGGTGGCGATCCAGCTGGTGAGCGCGCGGATCGGTTACGTGACGCGGCGCGGCCTGGCGGCCAACATCAAGCGCGCCTTCGCGCCGCCGGTCTTGTGGCTGGTGGTCGGCCTGCTGGTGATGGCCAACACGCTCAACCTGGCGGCGGACATCGCCGCCATGGCACAGGCGCTGCACCTGGCGGTGGGCGGCCCGCGCGGCGGCTATGCCGTCGGCATCGGCGCGCTGTGCCTGGCGTTGCAGGTGTTCATGCGCTACCAGGCCTATGTGCGCTGGCTGAAATGGCTGACGCTGGCCCTGCTGGCCTACGTCGCGGTGGCCTTTACCATTGAACTGGACTGGGGCGAGCTGGCGCGCCAGCTCGCCCTGCCCCGTCTGGCGCTCGGCCGTGATGCGCTGCTGATGATCGTGGCGGTGTTTGGCACCACCATCAGCCCCTATCTGTTCTTCTGGCAGGCCGCGCTCGAGATGGAATCGGGTCGGGACGGGCTGACGCGCTCGGCCGGCGAAGTGCGGCGGCAACTGCGGCGCATCCGCGCCGACACGCTGGTCGGCATGACGTTCTCGAACCTGATCGGCTTTTTCATCATACTGGCCACCGCCGCCACGCTGCATGTTGGCGGCGGCGTCCGCATCGAAACCTCGGCGCAGGCGGCCGAGGCGTTGCGGCCCGTGGCCGGCGACCTCTGCTTCCTGCTGTTCTGCCTGGGGATCGTCGGCACCGGCCTGCTGGCGGTGCCGGTGCTGGCGGGATCGGCCGCGTATGCCGTGGCCGAGGCCGCCGGCCTGTCCGCCACCCTGGATGCCCGGCTGGGGCGAGGCGAGGGACGCGCGTTCTACGCTGTCATCGCCGCCGCGACGGCGGGCGGCGTGGCGCTGTGCTTCGCGCCGGTCGACCCGGTCGAGGAATTGTTCTGGGCCGCGGTGCTCAACGGCGTGGTGGCCCTGCCCATCATGGCCGTGATGATGGTGTTGGCGTCCCGGCGCGCGGTGATGGGGGCGCACGTGATCGGGCCGCGCCTGCGGCTGGCGGGATGGTGCGCCACGGTGGCGATGGGAGGTGTCGTCGCCGCCATGCTGGCCACGCTCTAGCGGCTCGCCCGATCGCCCGCGCAGGCCGTGGCGGCGTCCCCGCACATGACCAGCGGGACCTTGATGAACTGGCTGCCTGACAGGGACAGGCCGCGCAACAGGCGATCCGTCGACAGGATGAAGCCGGCGATCGGCGCGACCGTGGGCGCGCGCGGCCCCGCCATGGCGCTTTCGTCCAGGAGCTGGATGGTGCCGTTCTCACCCTCGATCCAACCGGGGCCGGCCAGGAACGCACGCAACGCGTCGTGGGCGGAAAAGAACAGCACGACGGCCTTGCCGTCGAGGCCGAGAATGGCGCCGGCCGGGCCGGCGATGACGTTGTAATAGGTGCGCTCGCCGCTGGCTTCGATCAGGACGCCGCGCCCGTAGGCCACGCCCAGGATGCCGCCGTCGGCGCGCAGGCCGGGCACCACCAGCACGCCGAAGGCGCGCGCCACCAGGGCCTGCGCGGCAGGCGAGAGCCGGTACAGCCGCGCCAGGGTGGCCTCGGCTTCGCGGTCGATCCGGTCCAGCATCGCGGGCGGCACCGCCAGCGGGCCCGGGGCCGGCTGGGCCCGCGCGACGCTGGTCACCAGCAAGGCCAGCAGGAGAAAGAGCAGCAACAGGAGGATGGGCTTTTTCATGAGGCGCTCCCGTGGTGGGCGGCATGGCGGACGCGGCGGCGCCGCCTGGCCAGGATTCACCTTGATTGACGCACGGGCGCGCCGACCCGCTGTTGACAAGTGTCAACCAGCCGGCGGCGTGGCGATGCTACACCGGGTTGTCGGCGCGGACATCCCGGACGCGCCGCCGGCCTTGCGAGGACGCGCGTCATGCCGCCATCCGCGGATATCTCCGATCTGGTCTTCGCCGACCGCTACGCCCGGCCCGGCGAGGCGACGCGGCTCGACACCTACCGCCGGGTGGCGACGGCGCTGGCGCGCTGCGAGCCCGCGCCCGACCGCGCCCGCCACGCCGCGCGCTTCTTCGACAACTTCCTGGCGGGCGCAATCGGCGCCGGCCGCATCATGGCCAACGCCGGCACCGGCGGTGACGCCACCATGGTGAATTGCTTCGTGCAGCCGGCCATCGACGCGGCGCCAGGGCGGCCGGCCAGTGTCGATGCCGCGCTGGCCCGCGCCGTGCGTACCCTGCGCATGGGCGGTGGCGTGGGCTACGACTTCACCCCGGTGCCGCCTGCGGGAACCGGCACGGGCGGCGTCTGTGCCGCCATCGACCGCTACGACCAGGCCTGCCAGGCGCTCGCCGCCAGCGGGCGCCGGCGCGGCGCGCAGATGGCGGTGCTGGCGTGCGACCACCCCGACCTGCCCGCGTTCCTGCGGGCCAAGGCGGGCCGTCGTCGCTGGCCGACGTTCAACCTTTCCGTGGCGCTGAGCGACCGCTTCCTGCGGGCGGTGGAACACGACGCATCCTGGGATCTGCGCCACGCCTGCCCGCCGGCGCCTGGCGCGCTATCGCCGCTGGCGGCTCGCGACAGCGACGGCTGCTGGCGCTACACCCGCCTGCCGGCGAGACAACTGTGGGAGTGGATCACCAGCGCGGCCTGGCGTGACGCCGAGCCGGGCGTGCTTTTCATCGATACGATCAACGCCCTGAATCCGCTGCGCGGCAGCGAATGGCTGGCCGCCACCAACCCCTGCGGTGAACAACCCTTGCCCGCCTATGGCAGCTGCGTGCTCGGCCCGATCCACGTCTCGCGCTTTGTGCGCCATCCGTTCGGCGTGGGCGGGCCCGCCGGTTTCGACTTCAGCGCGCTGGCGCGGCGCGTGCGCATTCAGGTGCGGCTGCTGGACAACGTGCTGGAACTGACCCACTGGCCCTTGCCCGAACAGGCCGCCGAAGCGCGGGCCAAGCGTCGCATCGGCGTCGGCCTGTCGGGCCTGGCCGATGCCCTGCTGATGCTGGGGTTGGACTATGGCGAGGCGCCCGCGCGGGCCTGCGCGGCGCGCATCGCGCGCTGTATCCGCGACAACGCCTATCTGGCGTCGGCCGAATTGGCGGGCGAACGCGGCGCCTTCCCGGCGTTCCAGCCGGCCGCCTACCTGGACGCGGGCGCTTGCGGCCTGTCGCGCCTGCCGCCGGCCGTCCGCGCAGCCATCGCGCGGCATGGCCTGCGCAACAGTCATCTGGTGTCGTTCGCGCCCACCGGCAGCGTCAGTATCGCCTTCTTCGACAATTGTTCGTCGGGGATCGAGGCAGTCCATGCCTGGCAATACTCACGCCGGCTGCGCCTGGGCGGCGGCGAGCCGGTCTCCGTGCGGGCGACCAATCCGGCCTGGCGCTTGTGGCATCGCCTGCACGGTGACGCCGCCGCCCTGCCCGCCTGTTTCCGCCGCGCGGCCGAGTTGCCCGCGGCGGCGCATCTGGCCATGCAGGCGGCCTTGCAACCCTGGGTCGATGCGGCGATTTCCAAAACCGTGCCGTTGGGGCCGGCCAGCACAGCGGCCGATGTCGGCACCCTGTTCCTGCAGGCCTGGCGCCAGGGCGTGAAAGGCCTGACCGTGTTCCGGCCGGATCCGGCCATGACGGCGGTGCTGGAACCGGCCCCGGACCCGGCCGGCGCGTGCGCGGCCGCCCGCGCGGCGGGTTGAAGGCTGCGCGCTACGCCGCTGCCGGCAGTCTTGCGGGCGCGCCCTCCGCCAGGCGCCGCGCCACGCGCCCCTGTTTGCGCGCCGCCCAGAACGACGGCGCTCGCAGGAAGCGCCTGCCGGCCTTGCGCGCCTCGGCCTGGGCTTGGCGCCGCAGGCGTCGGCAGGCGTCATCCAGGCCTTGGCGCGCCAGTTTGCCGGTGGCCAGGCTGACGCAGGTATCCGGCGCCAGCCGCGCTGCGGTGCGCAAATCCTGTGTGCCGCCCAGCGCCGCCTGCAGGTCGGCCAGGCCCTTGGCATAGCGTTCCAGCCGGCGCGAGGGACACAGTTGCAACAGCGCTTCGCTGGCGTAGCGCAGGCGCTTGATCTCGATGCGGGTCTGGTGCTCGCGCCGGGCGCCCTGCCCCTCGGCCTCCAGGCGGCCGCGCAGCGCCGCGTCCCAGCGCTCGAGCCGACGGCGCATGGCGCGGTACAGCGCCTTGGGCTGGCGCTCGGCCAGGGCCGCGTGCATTTCATCGCTGCGCTCGCGCAGCAGGCGCACCATGCCGTCGAAGCGCTCGTTGCGCAGACTGGCGTACATTTCGGCATGCGCCACGTCCGAGCGCGCGCCCGCCCGCCGCAGCGAGACCTCGCGGTCGATATCCGGCTCGGCCTCGCACAGCCGCGGCAGGACGTCGGCCATGAACACATCCCAATCTCGCGCCCGCGACAGGGGCTGCATGGCCCAGGCGACCTCCCGGCGCAGCGCGCGCCGCAACGGCTGCCGGTCGGCCGGACGCGGCAACAGGTCCGACAAGGCGCACAACCGGCGCACGTAGATCCGCAGGTCGTGGATGAGGTCGGGCGCGGCCTGTCCTACCGCGGCATCGCCCTCCCTCAAGCGCCGCACGCGTCCGTGGATCTCGCCGAACCAGATCGCGGCGACGGCGTGCAGCCCGTCCCGCAAGGGAGATGGCGCGGCGGCGCCATTGCCCTCGGGCCTGGCCCGCGGCGCAGGCGTGGCGCCGGCGGGTTCCCGCGCGCCGCCGCCGTTGGCGGCGGTGGGCTTGGTTGATCGCGTCATGACCGCGCTCCTGGTGATTGGGTCAATCCCACGGTACTCGCGCCCGCCCGGGGCTTATTGACGCTGGTCAAGCTTGGCGGCCGCAAGCAACGGCACGGCCCCAATTCTTGAGTTGACCAGACTCAATACGCGCCGTGCCCTGGGCGCGAGACTGGACCTGCGGAGCGCCCAGTTCCCTGTGGGCCGTGCCCGCACATCCGCCGCTCTCTTCTTCCTCAGTTGCCATTGGAGATTCAACATGAAAGACGAAGAACTACGCCGCAATGTCCTGGACGCCCTGGAATTCGATCCGCGCATCGACGCCTCCGGCATCGGCGTCGCCGCGTCCGGCGGCGTCGTCACGCTGACCGGCCACGTTGGGACCTACAGCGAAAAGTACGACGCCGAACGGATCGTTTCGCATCTCAAAGGCGTCAAAGGCATTGCCCAGGACCTTGAAGTGCGCACCGCCCTGCAGCAGCAAAACTCGGATGACGAACTGGCCCGGCGCGCGATCAGCAGCATTGGCTGGAACGGCTCGGTGCCGGACGGCAAAGTCCAGGTGAAAGTCCAGCAGGGCTGGGTCACCCTGACTGGCCAGGTCGGCTCGCACTATCAGCGCGCGGCCGCCGAAAGCGCGGTCCGGCGGCTGTCCGGGGTCAAGGGCGTTTCGAATCTGATCACCCTGGAAGCGGGAGTGCCCGTGGGCGATATCAAGGAGCGTATCCAGAATGCGCTCAAGCGCAGCGCGGAGCTGGAGGCCAATGACATCCAGGTATTGGTGCACGACCGCAAGGTGACGCTGACCGGCAAGGTCAGGAGTTGGGCGGACCGGCACACCGCCGAACTGGCCGCCTGGAGCACCCCCAGCGTAGCGGGCGTGGATGACCGCCTGGAGATCCGCTGACCGTCGCCGGCACGGCCTTGCCGCGCGCTCCATGCGGCGCGGCACGGTCGCCGGGACGCCACGATGGCCGTGGCGGACGTCAGGGAATCAGCACCGCGGTGGCTTGCAACCGCCCTTGACGCAAGTCTTCCAGGGCCGCATTGGCATGTTCGAGCGGATAAGTGTGGATGTCGCAATGTACGCCCGCCGCCGAAGCTAGTGCCAGGAACTCCCGGCCATCCGCGCGCGTCAGGTTCGCCACCGACACCAGCTTGCGCTCGCCCCACATCAGCCGGTAGGGGAATGCGGGAATATCCGTCATGTGGATCCCGCCGCAGACCACGCAACCGCCTTTGCGCACCGCTTGCAAGGCCATCGGCACCAATTCGCCAAGGGGCGCGAAGATGATGGCCGCGTCCAGCGGCTCGGGCGGCGCCTGCCCACTCTCACCGGCCCACACCGCGCCTAGCGCCCGTGCATGCTGCTGGGCCGCCGTATCACCGGGTCGGGTGAAAGCATGGACGCGGCGGCGCTGCCACGCGCAGACCCGGGCCAGCACCTGGCCCGCCGAGCCAAAGCCGTACACGCCCAGACGCGTCGCTTCGCCGGCCGCGCGCAGGGCACGCCAGCCGATCAGGCCGGCGCACATCCACGGCGCCATCGACTCTGCCGCGCCATCCTGCGGCAGCGGGTAAAGATAGGCGGCCTCGGCCAGCATGTGCGAGGCAAAGCCGCCGTCCCGTGTGTAACCGGTAAAAGCGGCCGCGTCGCACAGGTTTTCGCGGCCGGAAAGGCAGAATGCGCAGCGTCCGCAGGTCCACGCCAGCCAGGCGGCGCCCATCCGCCTGCCCAATAGGCGGGGATCGACGCCCGCGCCGGTCTCCTCGACCACCCCGACCACTTCGTGGCCGGGCGTGACGGGATAGCGCAAGCCTGGCAGGTCGCCGTCCACGACATGCAGGTCCGTGCGGCAGACGGCGCACGCCTCAACC
The DNA here is from genome assembly GCF_002082135.1 of Achromobacter ruhlandii. Taxonomy (NCBI): domain Bacteria; kingdom Pseudomonadati; phylum Pseudomonadota; class Betaproteobacteria; order Burkholderiales; family Alcaligenaceae; genus Achromobacter; species Achromobacter ruhlandii. The sequence goes on along the minus strand of NZ_CP017433.1, from coordinate 3,200,855 downwards.
TTGAGCCGTACCTGGCCCGCGGCCGGCCGTGGCGTGGGCCGCCGCTCCAATGCCAGCGACGCACCCCGCGTCGGTTGCGACATGGCTCGCATGGCCGGTCGCGCCGCGACGGGATCAGCCCACCACCAGCCTGTCGGCCACCTCGACCACGCCCGGGGCCGACCAGGCGGCGCGTTCGGCCGCGCCCCGCTCGCTCCAGCTGTTGACGCAGCCGTTCAGGGTTACCTTGTTGTCCTGCACGCTGACCTGGACGCGGTTGGCTTCCAGCTGGGCGCTGCGCAGCAAGGCGTCTTCGATGCGCCGCTTGATGTCGCCGGCGCGCACGCTGGGCACGACTTCGATGGTGTTCGAAATGCCGATCACGCCGGAGAGCTTGCGCACCGCGCGTTCGGCGGCGTCTCGCTGGTAGAACCACTCCACATTGCCGCTCAGCGTGACCCAGCCTTTTTGCACGGTGACCTGCACCTTGCCATCGGGCACGGTGGCGTCCCAGGCAATGATGCTGAGCGCGCGCGCGGCGATCTGGTCGTCCGCCAGCTGTTTGGCCGCCGCGGTGCGCACCTGGATTTCCTGGGCGATGCCGCGCACGCCTTTCACATGCTGCACCGTATGCTCGGCGGCCAGTTTCTGCGCATAACTGCCGACGTGGCCGCTGAGCGTCACCACGCCGTTCTCCACCGCCACGCCGATGTGCAGGTCGTCGATGCTGGGCTCGAATGCCAGCGCCTGCAGCACCCGCTCCCGCAGTTGTTCGTCACTCATGATGTTCTCCTGGTGCCGGGACCGGGACACCCGGTCCGCGTACATCGCCCGGGCGCGTCGCGCCCCTGGCATCCTGGGGCGTGGCGCTATTCGATCCGCAGCGTCTTGCCCTGGCTGCCCGCCATTTTCGGCAGCGTCAGCACGAGCACGCCGTTTTCGCAGGCCGCCTTGGCGGCGGACGCATCGATCGGGCTTGCCAGGGTGACCGAGCGCTCGATCTGGCCCCAGTAGCGCTCCCTGCGCAGGACCTTGCCTTCTTCCTTGACTTCGCTGCGCTGTTCCTTGTTGGCGGAAATCATGACGGTGGCGCCGTCGATCTGCACCGAGATGTCCTTCTTGTCGACGCCGGGCAATTCGGCCTTCAGGACATACTTGTCGCCGTCCTCGGTGACGTCGAGGTCCATGCGTGGCGATTCGCCGTCGGCGCGCTGCCGCAGCGGCCGCAGGAAAGCTTGGAAGACGTCCGCGAACGGATCGGCGGAGACGGCGCTGTAGGGGGTGAGGCGAGACATGATGGCTCCTTCAATAGCGGTGTGGACACACCTGTCCCGCCATCTTGAGCCGTCGTCTCCGGCGCTTGTTGACCTTTATCAAGCAGAAATCGCGCCCCTATTTCGACCGAGGCGATCACCGGCCCTGCAGCCGGACCAGCGCGGCCGCCAGGTCATCGCGCGCCTGGCCAGGCGCGGCGTGGTCGAGCGCCTGCCGCAGCGGTGCGACGGCGGCCTGGCCCGTCCGAAGCAGCATTGCCTGCACGGATGACCGCAGCAACGGATCGTCACTGCGCAGCCGCGCGTCGATCGCCGCCTCGATCACCGCCGATGCAATTTCAGCCGGCAACGGCCAAGATTCACCCGCCACCGCCGCCATCATCGCCGCCTTGTCCACGAGCCGTGTGGCGTCGGCCTCCCCTTTGATCGAGCCCGCAAGATACAGCAGCCCGGCCGGGCCGCTCTGCGCGAGCGTGCGCCACGTGACCCTGGAGGACGTGTTGGAGCGCGATACGGCATCGATCATCGCCTGTGCGATGGCGTCATCGGGCTTGGGAAAGCCGCCGAGCGTGACGATGAGGCGTTCACGCGCTTCATCGGAGGGAGCCTTTTCCAGTGCCAAGATCAGCTCGCGCACGATATCGCGATAGCCTGTAGACCCTGGCCCCAGCGTCTGGGCGATCTGGATGCGGACAGCGGGCGATGTTGATGCCGCGCTGGTGGCATCGAGTTTCAGGCGCACGTCGTCCGGCAAGGCCAGGCCTGCGGCGATCTGCGCCAGATCTCCCAGCGTTCTTTCATCCCGCGTGTCGCGGATGGCCTGAAAAATGGTCTCGGACGCGCCTCGAGTCGCGGTCCAGAGCGCCGTCCGCGTTGAAGCGCGATCCGGCTCCGCCTGCGCCTGCCGCAAATGCGCGAGCAAGGGGCCTGCCATGGCGGCGCGTCCAGGCGCGTCGGCCACGGCGAGAATCCTGGCCACCGCGTTCATGCGCGGCTGCGGGACATTGCCGGCCATGTCCCGCGCCATGGCCTGTAGCAACGCGTCGGACAGGCCGACGCCGCCTTGACGGCGTTGCGAGAGAAACGGCGCTGTCCAGAGTTGTTCGGCCAATGCCTGCGCGGCCTGGGTTTTCTCGCCTTCGTCCTGCGCAGCCACATAGCGGCGCGCGATCTCGGCAAACCCGCGCTGGTGCTCCGCCGACAGTTCCTCGCGCGGAGGGGACTGCCGGGGCGGATCCGCAAGACCGGCCGCGGCGGCTCCCGCGGCTGTCAATCCCAAGATGGCTGCCAGCCCGAATGGCCGCAATGCCGGGCCGCATGCCCGCCACGCCGGTCGCCGCACGGCGAGCCTGCGCAGGTTGTGTGCCCATTGCCAAAACGTGTCGATAGGTCAGGCTCCGTGTTCAGGTCAGGACGCTGGTCACGCTTCCGGGTGGATACCCTGTGCGGCGTGAGTCCGTATATTAGCCGGCGCTCCTGTCGGTCGCCGGTCGCGCTACGGCGCTCAGCCCGGATGGAACTTGTACAGCGCGCATGCCAGAAAACCCGCTGCCAGCGCGAGATGGATGGCAATCCCCTGCCGGCCTTGCAGGATCGACGCGGGCCGTCTTGCGCGGATCGCCCAGGCGAGCAAGCCGGAATGCGCCAGCAGCAGTCCGACCGGCCACAGCGCCAGGTAAAGCAGCACCCCGAGAGGGTCGGGGCCATAGCCGTCGCCGTGGCGCGGCGGTTCGTAGACGGCGGCAGTGATTGTCCAAGCCGCGAGCGTCAGCAGGCTCACGATAAAACTTATCCGGTAGTACAGAAACAAGGGATCCCCTTTGTTTTTGTGGAGGCGTCATCGCTCCGGTCATGGCGCTCCTCATGCAAGCGTTCTCGACTCAATTCCCCAACAGCCGCACCGTCTGCGGGTTGTAGCCGGCATAGGCGCCGGCGCCGCAGGCGACGACCGTTCGCGCTTGCGGCGGCACACCCGTGGCGCGCACGGCCAGCTCGCCGCCACGCAGCCGGAATTCCCGGAACCGCTCCGCGGCCACCGAGCCATCCGGCAGGAAATACAGCCGCACCCGTGGCAGCCCCTTGTCGGGATCCGCCTGGCTCGCGGCGCTGAAAGTGGGCACCACCGCCCTCGCCTCGTGCCAGCGCGAGGGATCTTCCAGCGTCTGCCAGCGCACGCGCAGCGGCTGTTCCAGGTCCAGCATGGCCGGGCTCCCGCCCCGTCCCGGGTCGCAGGGTTCGCCGGCCTGGCTGCGCGCCGCCTGGCCGCCCAGGTCCAGCGTCTGGCCATTGATTTCCAGGCGGGCGATTGCCTGCGTCGTGTAGTTGTCGAGGCTGAAGATCGCCAGCCCGGGAGGGCGCGCGGCTGTCATGGCGTCCTCGGTGGTGCCGGCAAAGCGCTGGATGGTCGGCGCGACCTCGACGTGGTCGGCGTAATGGAAGTACTGATAGATCAGCAGCGCCGCCTCGCCGTAGGCGAATGCCGGCAGCAACTTGTCCAGATCGGGCGCGGGCAGGCGCCGCAGCGGCAGGGAATCGCCGGCATTGCCATCCTGCGAGGAATACGCATAGCGCTCGATGTCTGGCTTCAGGTGCGCGCCGGCGTAGGGAAACGTGCCAGCCGCCACCAGGTTCGCACCGGGATAGCGGCGAAAGCGCGAGAACCGGTCGTTTTGCGCCGAAGCGGGTTCCATATATGGCGAGCCGCCGCCATCGTTGGAAGATGCGGCGCGATAGTCCAGCCAGAGCGTGCGGCCGCTGAAGTTGACGTGATTTTCAGTGATGGCCGGGTTGGCATCGCGGAAACGGTCGGCGCCCGCCCGGCGCAGGGTGTCGTCCACCGGCACGATCAGCAGCGCCAGCAGCGAGGGCAGGAACAGCAGCGCGTGGACCCGGCCGGGCACCTTGCCGCGATCGCGCACCAGGTACACAACCCAGGTCAGCGCCAATACGATCGCCAGCGGCCCGCCGTACAAAACCCCGTACGACAGCAGCGCCGCCATGCCCCAGCCCAGGTTGTCGCTGAAGACGGCGAGCAGGCCAAGCGAGGCCAGCAGCGTCGCCAGCGCGAACGACGCGATGATGCCAAACAGATAGTTTGTGGTCTTCACTCGATCAGGCCTCGTCGGACTGCCCTGGCATGGGCGGCGGGGTCTTGTGGATGCGGCATGGGGATCCGGCCCCGGCAACGATAACAGAGGCCCGGATCTTGCCAGGACGATGCCCTCGAAGGCGTGCCGCGGTTGGCCAGGTCAGGCTGGGTCGGCGCGTCCGTCGGGCCAGGGATCGGCCCATGCCGGCAGGCGCGCCAGGCCATCGAGCCATTGCACGATGTTCGGGAACGGCGCCATCGGCATGGTGGATGTTCGCCAGTACGCCGCCATCGACGCGAGTTGGAAGTCGGCGATCGTCAGCCGGCCGCACGCGACGTGATCGCGCCGCTGCAGATGCGTGTCCAGCACCGCCGCGTACCGGTTGAAATCCTTGCCCTTGCCCGCCAGCTGGCTCTCGTCCGGCGGCCCGATGCCGAAGGTGGGTTTGACGATGTGCTCGAAGTAGTACGGCGACACCGCCTGTGCCCAGTGGCAATCGTTCCAGGACAGCCAGCGCAGCACCTCGATCTGTTCCCGCGCATCGGTTGGCCACATGTCCGAGCCGGCCTTGACGCACAGGTAGGCCATGATCGCCGATGATTCCCACAGCCGGTAATCGCCGTCCACCAGGGCCGGCGCCTTCATGTTGGGATTGATGGCGGCGTAGTCGGGCCGCCGCAGCGCGCCCGCCATCAGGTCCATTTCGATGAGTTCGGCCTCGATGCCCAGGTGCTTGACCAGGGCCAGGACGCGCCGTGGCGCCTGCGCCTGGATCCAATAGATCTGCATGGGTTGCTCCTCCGGGGTGTCGATAGGGTCACGACTTGCGCAACACCATACTCACGCGGCCGGCCTGGCGTCAAAGGACGTTGCATTGGGAAACGGCCAGCAGCGACGGGCGCCGCTTGCCGCGGCGCGCGGGCGCGCGGAGAATGCGTGGGCGGGTCCCCTTCTTCCCCTTGCCCCGGGGAGCTCCTTCGAACATGGCAGACACCCTACTCGTTTTCGCCGTGGTGGCGTTCATCGGCATCGCGACGCCCGGCCCGACGGTGCTGCTGGCGCTCAACAACGGCGCCAGGCTGGGCCTGCGCGCGTCCCTGCCCGGCATGGCGGGCGCGGTGCTGTCGGATGTCGTCCTGATCGGCGCGGTGGCGCTGGGGCTGGGGGCGTTGCTGGCCGCTTCCGAATTCTGGTTCTCGGTCGTCAAATGGATTGGCGTGGCGTACCTGGCCTACCTGGGCCTGCGCCTGTGCCGCTCGTCCGGCGCCCTGACGTTGCCGGACGAAGCCGCCGCGCGCACGCAGTCCGGCCGGGCGGTGTTCCTGCGCAGCTTCCTGGTCGCGCTGACGAACCCGAAGGGATACCTGTTTTTCTCGGCCTTCCTGCCGCAGTTCATCTCCACGCAGGCGCCACAGTTTCCCCAGTATGCGGCGCTGGCGGCGGTGTTCGCCGCCATCGACCTGCTGGTCATGTTCGCCTATGCCTGCGCCGGCGCCAGGGCCATCCGCCTGTTCAAGCGGCGCGGCGCCCGCTGGCTGGACCGGGCGTGTGGGGGCGCGCTCCTGGCGCTGGCCGGCTCGCTGGCGTTCTATCGGCGCGGCGCGTGACTCATTCGCCGCGCCCGTAGCATCCCAGGAACATCGCCACCGCCGAATCCACCACCCGCTCGCGCTCGGCCGCGCCCAGCGGCGGCTGCCCCAGCGTGACCTGCGGCCAGAAGGCGAAGCTTTTGATCAGCCCCTGCAATTGCTGACCGGCGAATTCCGCGTCGCCGGCGGTCAGGCGGCCATCAGCGATGGCGGCGCGGATCCAGGCGGTTTCGCTGCCCTCCTTCGCGCCCATGCGGCACACGATGGCCTGCGCCCGTTCCGGTGTGTGGATGATCTCGGCCATGGCCACGCGCGCCAGGTCGATGAAGTTCGGATCGCCCAGCAGTTCCAGTTTCCGCAGCAGCAATTGGCGCAGTTGCGCCGCCAGGGGCTGGTCGGCACGGTAGACAACCGTGGCGTTGGCGATGCTGCGGCTCCACAGCTGTTCCAGCATCAGCCCGAACAGTTCTTCCTTGCTGGGGAAATGGTTGTAGACCGTGCGTTTGGACACGCCGGCGGCGGCGGCGATGCGATCCATGCTGGTGGCTTCGTAGCCCGCCGTGCGGAATTCCTCCACGGCGGCGCGGAGGATGGCTTCGCGCTTTTTGTCGGTGAGGCGCTGCGGTGCTTCTGCCATGAGGATTTCCTGATTGGAGCGATAGCAAAAATTCTACACTCGACGGTGTACTTTCAAGAAAAACGAAATTACACTGCTCAGTATACTTTTGGCCTCCGCGGCCATTCCCCCTCCCTTCTGCCGCCAGGAATCTCGCCGTGACCGCTTCGATGCCCGCCTCCCCCGCTTTGCCGGTTGCTCCCGGCGCTCGCCCGACGCATCATGGCGACGGCCGTTTCCGCAATGCCCGTCCCCGCCCGTCCCTGGGGTTCTGGCAGGGGCTCAAGTTGACCTGGGCCTTCCTGTTCGGCAAGCCGGCCGGCACCGTGCCCGGCCAGCCGATCCCGGTGCGGCCGCTGAGCCGCGCCGAACTGGGCGCCGCGCCCGACCGCAGCCTGTTCCGGCTGGGGCACTCAACCATCCTGATGAAATTGCGCGGCCGCTACTGGCTGACCGATCCGGTGTTCTCCGAGCGCGCCTCGCCGGTGCAATGGGCCGGACCGGCGCGCTTTCATGCGCCGCCCATCGCCATCGACGATCTGCCGCCGATCGCCGGCGTGATCCTGTCGCACAACCACTATGACCATCTCGACCGCGCCGCCGTGACCCGCCTGGCGGCGCGCACCGGCCGCTTCATCGCGCCGCTGGGCGTGGGCGACCAGTTGATCGCGTGGGGCATCGATCCGGCCAAGGTGGAACAGCTGGACTGGTGGCAGTCCACCGAGGTCGAAGGCCTGCGCCTGACCGCCACCCCGGCGCAGCATTTCTCCGGTCGCGGCCTGGCCGACAGCGATCGCACCCTGTGGGCCTCGTGGGTCATCGACGATGCCGGCATGCGCGTATTCTTCAGCGGCGACAGCGGCTATTTCGACGGGTTCAAGGCCATCGGCGACGCCTTCGGGCCGTTCGACCTGACGCTGATGGAAACCGGCGCCTACGATAAGCGCTGGGCCTTCGTGCACATGCAGCCCGAGGAAACCTTGCAGGCCCACCTGGATCTGGGCGGCCGCTGGCTGCTGCCGATCCACAACGGCACCTTCGACCTCGCCATGCATGCCTGGCAGGAGCCGTTCGAGCGCATCGCCGCGCTGGCGGCCGAACGCGGGGTCCCATTGGCCACGCCCGAAATGGGCGAGCGGCTGGACCTGGACACCCCGCATCCGGGATCGCCCTGGTGGCGGGCGGTTGCCGCGCGCCAGCCGGCGTCCGGCGCGTGCCGCCTGGCGCCTTGCCGGGCCCGGTGAAGCGGCAGGACGGCCCCCCAGGGCCGTCCGGGTATCGGTGGGAACGCCCGAGGGCCTCGCAACCGCAATCTGTTTACAATCGCAACGCAATGCGTATTGCGCCCAAGCCAATGCCCGCGACCCGGGTATTGCGGCTTGATCAGCCAGCTTCGGCTAGGCTGTGGCCTGCGCGCATGACCTGACCGCGCACCCATCGACAGATGGGTCGCTCCGGCCGCCTGCCGGACCGGTCGGGTTCCCATTCCATGATGTTCCCGCAACCGCCCCGTCCCGCCCTGGCGCCCTGGATGGCCGGGAAGCCGTTTGCGTATTTTTCGTCCGGAGGTGCCTGCGCCCCTTTTCCCGTAGTGCCTACAACGACAACAACATAATCCTTTGAACCGTAAGGTCTAATACCCATGAGAAAGTTTCTCAAAATCGTGGGCAGCCTGGTGGTGACGGTGGTGGTCGCGGCCGCCCTGTTCCTGTACTGGCCCCTGCACCAACGTTCGGTCCCGGCAGCCGACAACGACAAGCCCCTGGACGCCGTGCTCGTCGGCGGCGGCATCATGAGCGTGACGCTCGCCACCTACCTGCAGGAATTGCAGCCGGACTGGCGCGTCGAACTGTTCGAACGGCTGGACGGCGTGGCGCTGGAAAGCTCCAACGGCTGGAACAATGCGGGCACCGGCCACTCGGGTTTCGCCGAGCTGAACTACACCCCCGAGATGCCCGACGGTTCCGTCGATATCAAGCGGGCCATCAACATCGCCGAGCAGTTCGAGATCTCGCGCCAGTTCTGGGCCCATCAGGTCAAGGTCGGCCGCCTGGGCCAGCCGTCGGACTTCATCAACCCGACCGGCCACATGAGCTTCGTCTGGGGCGATGACCGCATCGAATACCTGCGCAAGCGCCGCGATGCCCTGGTCAAGAGCCCGCTGTTCTATGGCATGGAGTATTCCACCGACCCGGCGCGGATCCGCCAGTGGGCGCCGCTGCTGATGGAAGGCCGCGACGCCAGCCAGAAGGTCGCCGCCACCTACATGCCGCTGGGCACCGACGTGAACTTCGGCGTCATCACCAACCAGCTGACCCAGGGCCTGCAACGCAATCCCAACTTCACGCTGCAACTGCGGCATGAGGTCACTGCGCTGCGCCAGAACGGCGACAAGACCTGGAACGTCACGGTCAAGGACCTGAAGACCAACCAGGAGCGCACCGTGAAGTCGCGCTTCGTTTTCATCGGCGCGGGCGGCGCCTCGCTCAAGGTGCTGCAGCTGTCCGGCATTCCCGAATCGAAGAACTACGCCGGCTTCCCGGTGGGCGGCCAGTTCCTGGCCTTCGACGCGCCGGCCATCGCCGGCCGCCACGAGGTCAAGGCCTACGGCATGGCCGATACCGATTCGCCGCCGATGTCGGTGCCGCACCTGGACGCGCGCAAGCTGGACGGCAAGCCGGTGGTGCTGTTCGGCCCGTTCGCGCTGGCCACGACCAAGTTCCTCAAGCAGGGCTCGGCCTTCGACCTGTTCTCGTCGGTCAACCACAACAACGTCGCCAGCATGGTGGACGTGGGGCTGGAGAACCTGGACCTGGTCAAGTACCTGGTGGACCAGGCGCAACTGACCGACGCCGACCGCCACGCCCAGCTGCTCAAGTACTTCCCGCAGGCCAAGCCCGAAGACTGGCGCCTGGTGACGGCCGGTGAACGCGTGCAGGTCATCAAGCGCGATCCGGAGAAAGGCGCGATCCTGCAGTTCGGCACCGAAGTGGTGACCGACAAGGACAACACCATTGCCGCGCTGCTGGGCGCCTCGCCGGGCGCCTCGACCTCGCCGCCCATCATGCTGAACCTGCTGGCCAAGGCCTTCCCGCAGCAGATGGAGGCGGGTTGGAAGGCGCGGCTGAAGGAGATCATTCCGTCGTACGGCCAGAAGCTCAACGACAGTCCGGCGCTGACCAATCAGATCCGCGCCATGACGAGCCAGGTGCTGCACCTGCCGTACGTGGAGGTGCCGGTGCCGGAAGCCGCGCCCGCCGCGCCGGCCGTGGCGCCGGTGGCGCCCGCCGCCCGGGAGCCGGGCGCGCCGGCGCCAGGCCGCAATGCCAACACGGAAATGCAGGCGCTGTAAGGCCCGCCCCGCCCTCCCTCGCCGGAGGGCTTTTTTTTGCTCGCGAGGCGGCTCGCGGGCACCCGCGCAAACGGCCTCGCGGCCGCGTTTTTCCGCTACGCCGTCGCGGCGGATCGCCGGCGTCATTGTGCTAAGGTGCCCCATCGGCAACCCGATAATGACAAGCACAATGCGCCATCTCCTGATCTGCCCGCGCACGCCCTGCGCGGTCGTCCTGTTGTCGCTGTCCCTGGCCGCCATGGCCGGTCCGTCGCAGGCCCGCACGATCTATAACGACAAGGGCTTGCGGGTCGAGGAAACCGACATCGGCTTCCAGGACTACCTGGAAGGCAGGCGGCGCAACGCCAGCCAATACACCCTGGCCTACCAGCGCCAGCCGCTCTGCGGCAAGGGCGTCAAGCTGGGCGAGCGTTTCCTGCCGGCGGGCGACCCGCGCCGCGCGCGCGACTATTTCTGCGGTCCGGCCAAGGCCATCAACGCCCACGGGGTGCTGGCCTTCGTCACCCGCACCTCCGGCCACGGCAACCTGCTGTACCTGGATGTCGGCGGCGGCGATCTGCGCATCACCGACATCCCGGTGCAGAAGGAAGGCGACGGCGACAGCATCGGCGGCCAGGTGTTCCTGGACGCTGGCGAGCCGGGATGGACGCGCTACGAAAACGGCTGGTACGAGACCACGCTGATCCGCCACGAACCATTCCAGGCCGTGAGGCTGGGACGCGGCCGCCTGCTGGATATCGACAATGGCGTGGCCTTCCTGCTGGTGCCGCGCGACCAGGAGGTGCAGACCGTCAAGCCGGCCAGCCTGGGCCAGACCGCCAACGGCACGCCGGTGGTGATCCCGGCCGAGCTGCGCCAGCGGCCGACGCCATTGCGCTTTCGCGCGGTTGAACTGGAGACCGGCCGCGAGCTGGCCAGCGTGGCCGCGCGCGATGCCTGCCTGGATGCGCCGAGCATGGACTTCTGGGGCACCGGCGGCGCGTCGTCGGCGCAGGTGCCGTATGCCGAACTGGCCGTGTGGCGCTCGCGCAATCTGGTCTATGCGGCGGGCGCCAGGCCGTCCCTGCGCCTGGCGGCGGCCAACGAGCTGCGCCCGGCGGCCAACTGCCGGACCGACTGGCAGCCGGCGCGCTAAGGCGCGCTGGCGCGTCCCGCGCTCTCCGGTGCACACGCGCCCGGTCCCGCCGAACCGCCGCCGTGGCAGTCCGGGCCATTCCTGTCCCGGGGTTCTGCGTGCATCGTCGGTCATTATTAGGGTTTCCACTCATAAATACGCTGAATTTCGCGGATAAGAATTCAGAATTTTTCTTATGCCGGGGGCGCGCGTATAACGGTTGGCGCAGCAATCTGAACCAACCTGCAAGAGAGAAAATCATGAGGGGAAATACCAAGACGGGCCACCAGCCGGTGCGCGCGTCCACCGCCGCATTCATCGGCACGATGATCGAGTGGTACGACTTTTATATCTACGCCACCGCCGCCGCGCTGGTGTTCGGCAAACTGTTCTTTCCGTCCGCCACGGGCTTCTACGGCACGCTGGCCGCCTTCGGCACTTTTGCCGTGGGCTTTTTCGCGCGGCCGCTGGGCGGCGCCCTGTTCGGCCACATCGGCGACCGCATCGGCCGCAAGAAATCGCTGGTCATCACACTATTGATGATGGGCACCGTGACGGTGCTGATCGGCCTGCTGCCGACCTATGCCTCGATCGGCTTCTGGGCGCCGGTGCTGCTGGTGCTGCTGCGCATCGTCCAGGGCGTGGCGGTGGGCGGCGAATGGGGCGGCGCCGTGCTGATGGCGGGCGAACACTCGCCCGACAAGAGCAAGCGCACTTTCTTCGCCTCGTTCGCGCAGCTTGGCAGCCCGGCCGGCCTGATCCTGTCGATGCTGATGTTCAAGCTGGTGACCGGGCTGGACGATGCCGCCTTCCTCAGCTGGGGCTGGCGCGTGCCGTTCCTGTTCTCGGCGGTGCTGCTGGTGGTGGGCTTCGTGATCCGCCTGAGCGTCAACGAGTCGCCCGACTTCCTGGAGGAAAAACAGGCCCAGGCCAAGCGCGCCAAGCCGGCCCGGGCGCCGCTGGCGCAGGTGCTGACCGGCGCGCCGCGCCTGCTGGCGCTGGCCGTGGGCGCCAATGTGCTGGGCATCGCCGGGTTCTACTTCACCAGCACCTTCATGATCGCCTACACCACCCAGTACGTCGGCCTGAACCGCGCGGTGATCCTGGACTGCCTGCTGGTGGTGTCGATCATGCAGTTCTTCATCACGCCGCTGGCGGCCTATATCGCCAGCCGCGTCGGCAACCTGCGCTTCCTGGCGACGATGGCGCTGGTGTCGGTCTTCACGCCCTACGCCATGTTCAACCTGGTGGACCTGGGTTCGCTGGGCGCGATCACCCTGGGCATCGGCGTGGCGGTGCTGTTCATGGGGGCCTACTATGCGGTGATCGCCGGCTTCGTCAGCGACAGCTTTCCCACGGCGATCCGCTACACCGGGATTTCCATGGCCTACCAGCTGTCGGGCGCCATCTTCGGCGGCCTGACGCCGATGCTGGGCACCGTGCTGGCCGAGAACTTCAAGGGCCAGTGGTGGCCGCTGGCCGTGCTGTTCTCGGTGATTTCGCTGCTTTCGCTGGTATCCGTGCTATTGCTGGGCGCCTGCCGCCAGCGCCATGTCCAACTGCAACCCGAGGCTCAACAAGCATGAAGGCGTACTTCCACGACGATCAGAAACTGCATCATCCGCAGACCTATTTCTCGCGCGGCAAGATGCGCACGCCGCAGGAAGTGCCGTCGCGCCTGGACGCGCTGGCGCAGGCGGCGCGCAACCTGGGTTTTGACGTGCAGGCGCCGCCCGACCACGGCAACGCCCCGCTCGAAGCGGTGCATACGCCGGCCTACCTGCGCTTCTTGCGCGAAGCGCACACCGAATGGAAGAAGCTGCCCGACGACTGGGGCGACGAGGTGGTTTCCAACGTCTTCGTGCGCGAACCCAACGCGCTGCGCGGTGTGCTGGCGCAGGCCGCGCGCTACCTGGCCGACGGCAGCTGCCCGGTGGGGCCGAACACCTGGCAATCGGCCTATTGGTCGGCGCAGTGCGCCATTGCCGGCGCCGACCGCATCGCCGCCGGCGACCGCCACGCCTACGCCCTGTGCCGCCCGCCCGGCCACCATGCGCGCCGCGACGCGGCCGGCGGCTTCTGTTACCTGAACAACGCCGCCATTGCCGCCCAGCGCCTGCGCGACACCTATGGGCGCGTCGCCATCCTGGACACCGATATGCATCATGGCCAGGGTATCCAGGACATCTTCTACGAACGCAGCGACGTGCTGTACGTGTCGATCCACGGCGACCCGGAGAATTTCTATCCGGTGGTCGCGGGTTTCGAGGACGAGCGCGGCGCGGGCGAAGGCGAAGGCTACAACCTCAACCTGCCGATGCCGCACGGCTCGCCCGAGTCGGTGTTCTTCGACCGCCTGCGCCAGGCGCGCGCCGCGATCGAGCAATTCCAGCCCGATGCGCTGGTGCTGTCGCTGGGCTTCGACATCTTCGAGAAGGACCCGCAGGCCATGGTGGCGGTCACGGAAGACGGCTTCGAGCGGCTCGGCCGCGAGGTCGCCGGCCTGAAGCTACCGACCTTGATCGTGCAGGAAGGCGGCTACTATATCGAGGGCCTGGAGTCGAACGCCGCGCGCTTCTTCGCGGGGCTGGCCGGAACCTGAACATGGGACCGGCGTGGCGGACGGAAACCGGCCCTGTCCTTTTGCCGGAATCCGCCACGCCGCCATGTGCCCTGCCCCTGCCCGCCCCGCCCACACCCTGTCGCTCGCGCCCGAGCGCATGGACTGGAACCTGCTGCGCACCTTCATGTTCGTGGTGCAGGCGCGCGGCGTGGGCCGCGCGGCGCAGGCGCTGCACCTGAGCCAGCCGGCCGTCAGCCAGGCCTTGAAGCGGCTGGAGGACGCGGTCGGGGGCATGCTGCTGCACCGGCGCAATGGCGAATTCCGCCTGACGGGGCTGGGCGAGGAGATCTACGCCATCGCCCGCGACATGTACGGCGCCATGGCGCGCATCGAGACCGCCGCCCCGCAGGACCGGCATGAGGTCGCCGGCACCTTGCGGCTGCTGGTCATGAGCCGCATCCAGAGCGCGGCCTACGACGATTTCCTGGCCGATTTCCACCAGCGCCATCCGCGCATCGAGTTCCACATCGAGGTGCTGCCCAGCGCCGACATCCTCGACGCCCTGTCCAAGCGCGTGCCGGCGCTGGGCCTGTGCCTGTGCCGCAAGCCGGTCGAGGCGCTGGAGCGCCGGCTGTTCCTGCGCCACCATTACGCGGTGGTCTGCGGCCGGCGCCATCCGCTGTTTTCACGGCCGAGGGTGGGCATCGAAGACCTGATGGACCAGAACTTCGTCTGTTTCGCCAGCGACCAGATCGGCGACACGCTGTCGCCGCTGACCATCTTCCGCGACCAGCAGGGCTTCACCGGCCGCATCGTCGGCACCTCGCCGCATATCGAGGAGGTGCGGCGCATGGTGGTGGCCGGCATCGGCCTGAGCTTTCTGCCCGAGCACCTGATCGTGCCGGACGTGGTCAACGGCGAATTGCGGCGCCTGCCGCCCAACGAGAGCGTGGCCGAGATCGACGTGTTCCTGACCTGGCACCGTCAGCGCAAGCTGAGCGCGGCCGAGACGGCCTACCTGGAGGCGTTCGAGCGCTTCCTGGCGCGCACGCCGCTGGCGGCCCGCGCCCGCTGAGCGGGCGTTGACGCGGGCCGGGCGCTGCGCGACCTGTGCGGTGTCGCCGTGCGCGCGCGGCGCTCCCCATAGGCGGCGCAGGCGGTTATGGCGATAATGACCCCTTGCGCTTTGCCACCCGTCACCACCGCTCAAGAGGACGCCATGTCTCGTTGGACCTTCTACACCGCGCCGGGCACCTGTGCCCTGGCCACCCACATCGCCTTGCAGGAAGCCGGCGCCGAATTCGACGTCGTCAAGCTGGATTTCGGCGCGGGGCAGCAGCAAAGCCCGGAATTCCTGCGCGTCAATCCCAAGGGGCGGGTGCCGGCGCTGGCCACCGAGCATGGCGTGCTGACCGAAACGCCGGCCCTGCTTGCCTACGTGGCGCAGCGCTTCCCGGCGGCGGGGCTGGCGCCGCTGGACGACCCGTTTGCGTTCGCCCGCCTGCAGGAGCTGAACAGCTACCTGGCGTCCACCGCCCATGTGGCGCACGCGCACAAGCGGCGCGGCGCGCGCTGGGCCGACGACCCGGCGGCGCACGAAGCCATGCGCGCCAAGGTGCCGGAAACCATGACGGCCGTGGCCGCGTACCTGGAATCGCAGATCGCCGGTCCCTGGGCGCTGGGCGACCGCTTCAGCGTGGCCGACGCCTATCTCTACACCATCGGCAGCTGGCTGGAGGGCGACGGCGTGGACTTGGCGCGCTTTCCGGCGCTGACCGCCTACCTGGCGCGGGTCGCGGCGCGGCCGGCGGTGCAGCGCGCCCTGGCGCAGGCCAAGGCGGAATAAGGCGCGCCCGAATAAGGCGCGCCCGAACAAGTCGGGTTCGAACAAGCCGGGTTCGAACAAGCCGCTTCTGAACCAGGGCGTTTGAACAAAGCGCGTCCCGACAAGACTCGCGGCGCGCGGGCCGGCTCAGCGCTGGGCCGGCGCCGCGGCCGCCGACAGGCTGCGCGGCGTGGTCGTGCCGTAGTCCTCGTCCGCATAGATGCAGGCCGGCAGCGGTGAAACCGCCCGGCCGCCCCGCTCCCACAAGGCCTCGATCCAGTCGGCCGCGGTGTCGGCGATGACGTCCTGCACGCAGAAGCCGGGATCGCGCCCGAACATCGGCACCGGCGGCGTCAGGCCGGTTTCGCCGTGCACCACGTCAAACAGGTTGCGGTGGCCTTCGATGGCCTTGTTCAGCACGTACAGGTCCGGCCCATCCAGGCCGATGACCACGGAGAACGTGCCCTCGCCGTCCTGGTCGGGGAAGATGCCGAACTGGATCTCGCGCGCCTTTTCCGGCAGGCGCGGGAACACGCCGGCCAGCACGCGCAGCGCGGCGTCGGTGTGGGCGTCGAGTTCACGCCGCAGGGCGGTTTGGTAGTCGTGTTGGTTCATGCCGGGAGCTTAGCGGATCGCGGTGATTTCTGTTGTTTCTGTCTTGACAGAAATAACAGAAATACCTACATTGGCCTCATGAAACTGACTCCGATCGCCGAACGCTTCATCCTTCATTGGGGCGAAATGGGCTCGCGCTGGGGCGTGAACCGCACCGTGGCGCAGATCCATGCCCTGCTCTACCTGCTGGGCCGGCCCGTGCCCGCCGAGGAAATCGCCGAGACGCTGGGCGTGGCGCGCTCGAACGTCAGCAACAGCCTCAAGGAACTGCAGGCCTGGCGCCTGGCCAAGGTGGTGCACGTCATGGACGACCGCCGCGACCATTTCGAAACCTCCACCGACATCTGGGAATTGTTCAAGCTGATCGTCGAGGGCCGGCGCCAGCGCGAGATCGATCCCACCCTGTCGATGCTGCGCGACACCCTGGCCAGTCCCGAGATGGCCGACGAAACCCCGCTCACCGCGCAGCGCGTGCGCGAGACGCTGTCGTTCCTGGAAATCCTCACCACCTGGTCCGATGAAATGCTGCGCATGAAACCCGAGACGCTGATGAAGACGCTCGGCATGGGCGCCAAGATCAGCAAGACAATGCGCCGCACCAAGGCGTGATGGCGTGGGCGGGCCGCGTGTCCCGCCCTTTTTTTGGTCTGTTATTTCTGTCTATACAGAAATAACAGAAATTGAAGAATCAATCGGCCAATGCGGCTGGAGGCGGATCACATGAACATCCTGGTATGCGGTGCCAATGGCTTCATCGGCCGCGCGTTGTGCCAGGCGCTGGCGCGCGACGGACACCGGGTGCTCAAGGGGGTGCGGCAGCCGCGGCATCCCGATGAGATCGCCGTGGATTACCGCGTCGATACCACGCCGGCTGCCTGGGTCGACCGTCTGCGCGGCATCCATGTCGTGATCAACGCGGTCGGCATCCTGCGCGAAGCCGACCGCGGCGATTTCGACCGGCTGCATCACCTTGCCCCGGCGGCCCTGTTCGACGCGGCGGCGCAAGCCGGCGTCAGGCGCGTGTTGCAACTGTCCGCGCTCGGCACGCAGCAAGGCGCCACCGCCTATTTCCGCAGCAAGCGCGCGGCCGATGACCATCTGCAAGCGCTGCCGGTGGCGCATCATATTTTGCGGCCGGCGCTGGTGTATGGCGCCCAGGGCGCGTCGGCGCGGTTTTTCCGCGCGCTGGCGTCGCTGCCGCTGCACGCCCTGCCCGCCGGCGGACGCCAGCCGCTGCGGCCGATCCACGTCGATGAGCTGGCCGAGATCGTGGTCCGCCTGGTCGGCGGGACGGTCGATGCGCCGGCGGTGCTCGATCTGGTGGGCGGCGCCGAGGTTACCTTCAAGCGCATGCTGGGGGTCTATCGCGCATCCATGGGCTTTGCGCCGGCCTGGACGCTGGCCGTGCCGGGCGCGCTGGTCGCCGCGGGCGCGGCACTGTGCGACCGCCTGCCCGGCTCGATCCTGACGCGCGACACCTGGCGCATGCTGCGCGCCGGCAATAGCGGCGACGCGGCGCTCACCACGCGCGTGCTGGGGCGTCCGCCGGCTGCCATCGACGCCTTTATTACCCCGGACCAGGCCCCCGCCCTGCGCCAGCAGGCCCTGGCGGCCTGGCGCCCCGCCCTGCTGCGCGCTGCGCTGGCGCTGATCTGGCTGTGGACCGCGCTGTGCAGCGCCTTCATCTACCCGACCGGCGACAGCCTGGCGCTGCTGGCGCGGGTCGGCCTGCACGGCCCGGTGGCCGTGGCGGCGCTGTACTTGGCCGCCGCGCTGGACGCCGTGTTTGGCGTCGCCACGCTCTGGCGCCCCGGCCGGCGGCTGTGGGCAGCGCAGCTTGCCCTGGTGCTGGGCTATTCCGCGGTGATCGCGTTGGCTTTGCCGGAATTCCTGTGGCATCCGTTCGGCCCGCTCCTGAAGAACGTCGCCGTCGTCGCGCTCCTATTCATCCTGTTCAGCGAGGAAACCCAATCATGAACGCCTATCTCACGATCAAGACCCTGCACATCCTGTCGTCCGTCCTGCTGGTGGGAACCGGTTTCGGCACCGCGTTCTACCTGTTCTTCGCCAACCGCACCGGCTCGGTGCCGGCCATCGCGGCGGTCTCGAAGCTGGTGGTGCGGGCCGACCTGTGGTTCACCACGCCCGCCGTGGTGGCGCAGCCGCTGACCGGATTGTGGCTGGCGCACACCGCCGGCTGGAACTGGACCACGCCGTGGATCGCCGTGTCGATCGGGCTGTACCTGCTGGCCGGCGCCTGCTGGCTGCCGGTGGTGTGGCTGCAGTACGAAATGGCGAAGATGGCGGACGGCGCCCACACGGCCGGCGCCATGGCGCTGCCGGCGCGCTACTGGCGCTTCGCGCGTTATTGGGAATGGCTGGGGTACCCGGCGTTCCTGGCGATGGTGGCGGTGTATTTCCTGATGGTGCTCAAGCCAGCGCTGTAGGCGTCCGGCTTTCCCGCCCCAAGGGTCTGGCCTGCCCTGCCCGCCGTGGCGAGACCCGCGCCCGGGCGGCGCGGATCCCGCGCGGCGGTTTCAGTCGATGGCGGCGCCGGCCGTCTTCACGACCTTGCCGAGCCGCGTGTATTCCTCGGCGCCGAACTCGGCCAGCGACTGGCGCGAGGTCGGCGACGGGATCGCGCCGCGCGATTCCAGCGCCTGTTTCACCTCGGGCCGCTGCAGCGCCCGGTTCACGGCGGCGTTGAGCTTGTCGAGGATGGCGACGGGTGTGCCCTTGGGCGCGTACAGGCCGTCCCAGGCGAAGAACTCGTAGCCTTTGACGCCGGCCTCGCTCAAGGTCGGGATGTCCGGATTCGACGCAACACGCTGCGGCGTGGTCACGCCCAGCGCGCGCAGCTTGCCCGCAGCGATCTGGCCGGACACGTTCGGCATGACGTCGATCAGCAGCGAGATGCGCCCGCCCAGCAGGTCGGTCATGGCGGCGCTGCCGCCCTTGTACGGGATGTGCATGATCTTGACCCCCGCCATCTGGTTCAGCAGCTCACAGGCCAGGTGCGACGAGGTGCCGTTGCCGGCCGAGCCACAGGTCAGTTCGCCCGGATGCGACTTGGCGTAGGCCAGCAGCTGCGCCAGGGACTTGAAGCGCTCGTCACTGGCGTTGACCACCAGCGCCGCCGCGATCACGGTAAAGCGCGAGACCGGCTCGAAGTCGCCCGGCGCGTAGCCCGGCGACTTGTACAGCCAGTGGTTGGTGGCCTGGGTGCCGTTGGTGCCATACGACAGCGTGTAGCCGTCGGGATTGGCGCGCGCCACGATGGCGGTGCCGATGTTGCCGCCAGCGCCGGGCCGGTTCTCGATGATGATGGACTGCCCGAGTTCGCGCGACAGCGGCTCGGCCACCAGCCGTGCCAGGGTGTCGCCGCCGCCGCCGGCGGCGAACGGCACCACCAGGGTGATGGCATGGGTGGGCCAGTCGGCGGCCTGCGCCGGCGCGGGGCCGGCCGCCAGCGCCATACAGGCGGCGGCGATGCCGAACGAGATTTTGAGGGGGATCATGGTTTGTCTCCTTGGGGGTGCGGGGCGCGCGGCCGCTGGTTTTGATGTATCGGACGCGCGTGGAACGAAAAATGGAATGGTGCGACGGGCTCCCGGCGGCGTCACACGAAGCGGCAACTGACCGCGCCGAGCACGCCGTAGTCCACGTGGAAGGTGTCGCCGCGCTGGGCAAACACCGGCCTGGTGAACGAGCCGCTCAGGATGATCTGGCCGGGTTCCAGCGCGACGTCGTAGCCGGCCAGCTTGTTGGCCAGCCACACCACGCCGTTGGCGGGATGGTTGAGCACGCCCGCCGCCAGGCCGGTTTCCTCGATCACCGCGTTGCGCGACATCATGGCGCCGACCCAGCGCAGGTCGACGGCATCGACCCGCACCGGCCGCCCGCCCATCACCACGCCGGCGTTGGCGGCGTTGTCGGCGATGGTGTCGAAGACCTTGCGCGGCCGCTTGCTGTCGGGGTCGATCTGGTGCGAGCGCGCGTCGATGATCTCCAGCGCGGGGATCACATAGCGGACCGCGTCCAGCACATCGAACAGCGTCACGCCCGGCCCCTTGAGCCGCCGGTCCAGGATGAAGGCCAGCTCGACCTCGACCCGGGGCACGATGAAGCGGTCGTGGGGGATCTCGGCGCCGTCGTCGAACAGCATGTCGTCCAGCAAGGCGCCGTAGTCGGGCTCGTCGATCTGCGAGGACAGCTGCATGGCGCGCGAGGTCAGGCCGATCTTGTGGCCGACCAGCCGGCGGCCGCCGGCGATCTTGGCCGCCACCCATTCGCGCTGGATGGCGTAGGCGTCGGCGATGGTGATGTCGGGATGTTCCAGCGACAGCTGGCGTACCTGGGTACGGCTGCGTTCGGCCTGGTCCAGTCGCTGGGCCAGCGCCTTGATGGTCGCGGCGTCCATGGAGGTTCCTTGGGGTGTCATGGGATTTTCCGGCAGGGTTTGGGGAATGTCATTCGGGCGGCAGATGGCGCCGGCTGCGCTTTTCCGCCAGCAGCCAGTCCTGGCCGCTGGCGACCAGCCGGTCCTGGCAGTCGCGGATGGCGACCAGGCGCGGCGCCCCGCCCTGCACTTGCGGATCGCTGTCGTAGGCGGTGAGGAAATAGCCGACCATGGCCTGCGATCCGCTGTGTTCCAGCAGGCGCAGGTTGGTGATGACGTGGCAGGTGGTGCGCTGCGGCGCGCGCGCCTCCAGGGCCGCCAGCACCTCGCGCGGCCCGGTCAGCAGCTGGCCCTGGCGCAGCCAGGTGCCATCTGGCGCCATCAGCGCGGCGGCGGCCTCGTGGCGCCGGGTATCCAGCGCGTGGAAAAAGGCCAGGACGACCGCCTCGCAGGCGGCCTTGATGTGTTCGGTCTGCATTCGGTTCTCCATCATCAGGGGGTCAGTCGATCCGGGCGCTGGACAGCGGCGCGTCGGCGCGCGCCAGTTGCGCGGAGTCCACCTGGGTGCCTTGCGCGATCCACTGGCGCAGCTGGCGCAGTTCGCGCGCCGCGTTCACCGCCACGGCGCCGATGACGCGGCCGCCATCGTCCAGCGCCACCGACAGCAGCGCCCGGGCGTCCGCCTGGGGCCGCAGCACTTCGCGGGCGGCCCGCGCCGGAAAGCCGGCGATCTGCACCATGGCGTCGTACTGTTCCGACCACACCGCGCCGCTGGGCTGGTAGGGTTGGCCGGCATCCAGCGCCGACAGCGCCGCCGCCGCGCCCTGGTCCTGGGCGTTCTGCCAGGATTCCAGGCGGATGGGGCCGCCGCCGGCGGGCGCGGCCACCGCCACGTCGCCCGCGGCCAGCACATCGGGCGCCGACGTGCGGCAGTATTCGTCGACCAGCACGCCGCGCTCGCAGGCGATGCCGGCCTCGCGTGCCAGGGCGTCGTTGGCCTGCATGCCCACGCCCAGCACCACGGCGTCCGCTTCCAGTCGGCTGCCGTCCGCCAGTTCGACGACGCAGCCGCCTTCGGGGCGCGCATGCACCGCGCGCAGGCTGGCGTTCAAGCGCAGCGCCACCCCCTGCCCGGCATGCAGCGCCGCCAAATGGGCCGAGACGCCGGGCGGCACGCTGCGGGCGCACAGGCGCGGGGCCTGCTCCAGCACCGTGGTGGCGCAGCCCGCCTGGCGCGCGGTGGCGGCCACTTCCAGGCCGATCCAGCCGCCGCCGGCAATGACGATGCGGCGGCCCGGGCCCAGGCGGGCCCGCAGGCGCAAGGCATCGTCGCGGGTGCGCAGCACATGCACGACCGCGGCGTCGGCGCCGGGCAAGGCCGGCACGATGGGACGGCCGCCGGTGCACAGGATCAGCTTGTCGTAGTCGAGCACGGCGCCGGTGGAGGTTTCCACCTGATGGCGCTCGGGCCATAGCCGTGTCGCCGCGACGCCGGGCCGGAACGTGATATCCAGTTCGGCCAGCCGTTCCAGGGAAAACAGCTCGGTGCTTTCAGGCGCCGCCTGGCCGCCCAGCACCGCCTTGCTCAAGGGGGGCCGCTCGTAGGGCGCGTGCGGTTCATCGCCCAGCAGCACGATGCGGCCGGCGTAGCCGCGGCCGCGCAGCGTGGCCGCCGCCCAGCCACCCGCCTGTCCCGCGCCGACGATGACGATGGCGCCCGCTTTCACGGGGCCTCCGCGCTCAGATAGATGGTGCCGGCCTCGACCCGCACCGCGTAGCGGCGCAGGTCGGTGGTGACGGGCGGGCATTGGGGCTTGCCGCTACGGATGTCGAACACGCCCTGGTGCAAGGGGCATTCGATGGTGCCGTCTTCCATATAGCCGTCGGCCAGGCTGGCGTTGCCGTGCGGACAGCGGTCCTGGGTGGCGCAGATATCGCCCTGCAGGTCGTACAGGCACACGGCCTCGCCATCCAGCGCGACGCGCAGCGTGCCAGTGTCGGGAGAGATGTCGCCCACCTGGGCGACCGGGGTCCAGGTCGTCATGGTCACAGCCCCATCGCGTTGCGGTAGTAGTCGTAGAACGAGCGGATCAGCACTTCGGTCACCATGTAGTCGGCCGGCTCGGTGTCGCGGCCGCCCATCTCGACGATGCCGCGCGCCTCGGGGTAGCCGGTGACGCCGATCTGCACCTGGTTCAGCATCTCGCTGTCGTCCATCGAGACGAAGCCGGCCGGGCCCAGCAGGTTGGCGTGCTTCAGGCGCAGGCGGGTCATTTCCTCGTCATCGTCCTCGTAGCCGTAGTAGGTGAAGACGAGTTCATGCTCGGTCGGGCTGCGCGGGATCACGTGGCGCGTCTTGAGCGAATTGGCCTGGATGCCGAATTGCGCGGCGGGAAAGACCCAGGCGCCGCCGACCCGGCCGCGGTTGAATTCGGCGCGCGGGGTGACGGTTTCCAGGTCGAGCAGCTCCAGGTCGTCGCGGAAGCGGCTCATCTCGCTGGTGGCCTCGGTCTTCTTCTTGCCCTCGTTGTGCGACACCATCACGCTGTGGGCGCCGCCGCCGGTGGGAATGCACTCGGACTTGGAATCCGCGCGCCACAGGCCGAAGGTGATGTAGAAGGTGTGCAGCAAGGTGGCGTGGTACGGGTCCTTCAGGTTCTCCAGGTACATCTTCCAGTTGCTGGGAATCAGCTGGCGGCTGTAGCCCAGCAGCTTGAGCTTCTTGCCCGGCAGCATGTGGTCGATCTCGGCCAGCACCTCGGGGCCGCAGTAGTCCTCGAAACTGGGCGCATCGTCGGCGAACGTCGCCCAGATCGAGCCGCCGCGGTTGACGCTGCGCAGCTTGCGGATGCCGTTCTGCCTGGGGTCGAAGTCGCGCGGCATGCCGCCCTTGCCCATGGCGCCGCGGCGAAACGGCACGCCCTGCAGGTTGCCGTCCAGGTCGTAGTTCCACTGGTGGTACGGGCAGGTGAAGTCGCTCACCTTGCCGGTGTTCTGCCAGCAGATCTGGGCGCCGCGGTGGGCGCAGCGGTTCTCCAGCACGTTGATCTCGCCGCTTTCGGTGCGCACCATGATGACCGGGCGGTTGCCGATCCAGTTGCGCTTGTAGCAGCCGGTTTCGGGCACCTCGCACTCCAGGCCGACGTAGTTCCAGGTGCGGCCGCCAAAGAACACGTCCATCTCCTTCTGGAAGATGGCCGGGTCGGTGTAGACCCAGTTGGGAATGCGCGTGTAGCCCTCCTTGGGCCAGCGGCGCTCGATATGGATGGGGGCCGCGGCGGGAGTTTCCAGCACGGCGGAATCGGAACAGGTCATGGCGGGTTTCCTGGCAGCGGGATCAGAGGGGAACGATGAGCGAGGTGCGCACGCGGTAGTTGTCGTAGACGCAGTCGCGGCGGGCCAGCAGCGGGCCTTGCGGCGTCAGGCGCAGCTCGTCCAGGTAGCGGCCCACCATGTTCAGCGTGGGCTCGCGGTCGGACAGCGACTCCATCACCGCGAAGTTGGCCTGGGCCACGATGCGCTCGCCCTGCGCCTCGATGACGCGCACGCCGCTGATGAAGTGGCGCAGCGAACGCGGTTCGAACATGGTGGTTTCGCGCAGCGCGGTGACGCGGTCGCGCAGCATGTTCTTGTTCATGCAATAGATCAGGCCGAGCGGCAGGCCGGCGTCGTGGTTCTCGCGCGACAGCACGCGGTAGTGGCAGTCCTCGGTGAAGAAGTCCGGCCATTCCTCCAGCCGGTCTTCGTCCAGGCAGTAGGCGTAGTCGTCGTAGAAGTCGCGCAGGCGGGCGCGCAGCGAGGTGTCGGCGGGCAGTTGGATCTGGGTCATGGGAATTTCCGGAATGCGAGCGGCGCGCTCAGGACGCGGCGGCCAGTTGCGCCAGGTTGCTTTCGAAGCCGCCCTGGCTGCCGAGCGCCAGGATCGGTTCCTGCATGCGCTCCTGCCAGATCAGCGATTCCATGGCGATCTGCAGGGGGTGGTCCTGCACCGTCAGGGCCGAGGTGGTCTCGGTGCCCGAGTGGTGCGAATGCATGGCCCAGCCGGGCGCCGACAGGATCAGGTCGCCGGCCTTCCAGTCCAGCCGCACGCCGTTGACCTTGCTGTAGCCGTTGCCGCGCAGGTAGTAGTTGATGGCCGACGAGCTGTGGCGGTGCGGCACGTGGTGGTTGTCCGGCGGCGACGATGAAATCGTGGCGAAGAAGCTGTGGGTGGTGCCGATGCGGCGTTCGGTGGCCGGGTTGTACAGCACGAACAGGCGGCGGCCGTTATAGCCGCGCGCCATGTCCTCGACGCTGGGCAGGTGGCGCGAGACCGCCGCCCAGGGCCAGTGCAGCGCCTTCGATTCCAGCACGTCGATGTCGATCAGCCACTCGTAGCCCATCAGCCAGGCGCCTTCCGGCGTGATCTGCTCGCGCATCGCCAGGTCGCGGGCGCGCACCGCCTCGGGCGAGCGGGCCGGCGCCGGGCGGGTGTTGGCGTCGGCCGGCGGCACGTCGCCCTCGAACTCCTCGACGTAGTGGATCTCGAGCTTTTCCAGCAGCGGCGCGTTGGAGTACGACAGCCGCACCCAGGGCGTCGGGCCGTCATTGCGGTACGAATGCACCTGCATCGCCGGCGTGTTCCACACGTCCCAGCGGCCCACCGGGATATCGCGGCCGGCTACCGTGGCCACGCCCTCGCCGCTGATACAGATCTCCAGCATGTTGGAGTTCTTGCGCAGGTTGAAGGTGCGTTCGCCGGGGTTGACGACGTTGATGGTGACGTCCGTGCCGGGGGCCAGCCCCAGGCCCGGCGCGGTCGCCAGCGGATGGGCGATGAGCGAGGCGCGGCGGCCGTTGGCGGGGCGCGGCGCGTCGATCAGGCGGGCGATCTCCAGGTCGATCTCCTCCTTGGGGATCACGATCGATGGCCATTTGTTCTGCTCGCGGGGCGCGGCCCCGCTGACGTCGATGAACATGTCTGTCTCCTGTGGCCGGCGGGCGGTGCGCGCCGGCGTCATGGTGCTTTGAAGGGGGTAATCGAAATCAGGGCTGCGCCAGCAGCAGGTTCTCGCGGGTCTGCGGCGGCAGGGCGACGCCCAGCCCGTGATCGCGGGCGTGCTCGTACGCCACCTGCGCCATCGCCAGGTCCGACAGGCCCATGCCCATGCCCTTGAACAGCGTCAGCCGCGCATCCGGCGCACGGGTCTCGCCGCGCGCCAGCAGGTCGCCCAGCACCGCCACGCCGTCCCACGGCGCGCCGTCCACGCCATAGCGTTCGCGCAGTTCGCGCGAGCCGCGCCGGGCGTTTTCCAGGTCGTCCACCACCACGCGGTCGGCGCGCTCGAACACGTCCTGGCTGAACTCGGCCTTGGCCGGCAGGATCGCGCCCACCGCGTTCAGGTGACGGCAGTCGGCCAGCCGGGCCGCGTCGACGAAGGGCTCGACGGCGCGAGTGATCAGCGTCACGATCTCGGCGCCGTCCAGGGCGTGTTCCAGCGTGGGCGATTCCTCGATGGCGAAGGCGTACTTGCCGGCCACCGCCTCGACAAAAGCGCGGCGTTTTTCCGGGGTCGGGCTGTGGATCCGCACGCGTTGCAGCGGGCGCACCGCGGCCAGCGCCGCCAGTTGCGTCACGGCCTGCGGCCCGGTGCCGATCAGCGCGGCCCGCGTCGCGCCCTCGGGCGCCAGGGCGCGGGTCGCCACGCCGCTGATGGCGGCGGTGCGCAACATGCCCAGCGCGCGCGCTTCGATCACCGCCCGCAGCAGGCCGGTGTCGGCGTCGAACAGGCTGAACAGCGACCCGCCGCCCGCCTTGGTGTGGACCCAGGTCTTGAAACCGGCATAGCCGCCGGGGCCGGGCCGCACCGAGCCCAATGCATGCATCGAGCTGCCGTCGCCCCAGGTGGCCAGCGCCTTGGGCACGTTGCGCGCGCCCTCCTTCGCCTGCGCCACCAGCATGCGCTGCAGCGCGTCGATGGCGCGCGGGATGGTCAGCGCCGCCACCACGTCTTTTTCGGTGAGATACCGCAATGCCTCGGTCATGCCTGTGTCCTTCGTGTCAGTGGGGGTGGACGGGTTCTTCCGCCACCGTGTTGCGCAGCGTGCCGACGCCCGGCACCTCGATCTCCAGCGTGTCGCCGGCCGCCAGGAAGCGCGGTGGCTGGCGGCTGGAACCGACGCCTTCCGGCGTGCCGGTGGCGATCACGTCGCCGGGCGCCAGCGGCGTGAAGGCGGTGATGTAGGCGATCAGTTCGGGAATCGGGAAGATCAGGTCGGCCAGTTCGCCCTGCTGCACGGTCTCGCCGTTCAGGCGCGTCTGGATGCGCAGGCCCGCCGGGTCGCCGATCTCGTCGGCGGTGACCAGCCAGGGCCCGATCGCGCCGCTGCGCTCGAAGTTCTTGCCGGGCGTGACCTGGGCGTTGTGCTTCTGGAAGTCGCGCACCGAGTTTTCGGCCATGCAGGTGTAGCCGGCCACGTGTTCCAGCGCGTCGCGCGCCGCGATGTGGCGCCCTGCCCGGCCGATCACCACCGCCAGTTCGCCCTCGTAGTCGAAGCGGTCGGAGGCGCGCGGCTTCCAGACCGGCGCGCCGTGGCCGACGAAACTGTCGGGATAGCGGGCGAACAACGAAGGATGGCGCGGCAGCTCGCGGCCGGCCTCGGCCACGTGGCGGCCGTAGTTCAGGCCGACGCAGAGGATCTTGCGCGGCGCCGGCACCGGCGGCAGCCATTGCAGGCCGGCCAGCGCAATGCCGGGGCCGTCCTGGCCGGCCGCCGCTTGCGCGATGGCCTCGATGCCCGCCGCCAGGGCCGTGGCCAGGTCGGGCCAGTACCGCGTCAACGGCACGACCTCGGCGTCGCGCAGCACGCCCCAGGCCGGCTGGCCCGCATGCTCGAAGCTGATCAGCTTCATCTTGTCTCCTGTCCTGTGGGCGGTCCTTCTGGCATGCAATTGAGTGACGCATTGCATGCATTCGGTGGCGTTTAAGTGCCGTGACCGCTGTTTTTCCGAATTATTGCATGCAATTTTGATAAATCGCAAGGTCGGATTGTTTTTTTGATGCGCGATTGCATGCAATTTTGTAGGTACACTGGAGGCCCCTTCAGATACGTTTCAGCCGACGATCCGCTATGGCCGCTCAGATCGACAAAGTGATTTCCGAACTCCGGGACATGGTGCTTTCCGGCGCCCTGCAACCCGGCGAACGCGTGGTGGAACTGCAGTTCTCGGCGCGCCTGGGCGTGTCGCGCACGCCGCTGCGCATCGCGCTGACCGAACTGGAAAAGGAAGGCCTGCTGGAACGCCTGCCTTCGCGCGGCTTTCGCGTGCGGGCCTTCACTGTCGACGAGATCGGCGACGCGGTCGAAGTGCGTGGGGTGCTGGAAGGCATGGCGGCGCGGCTGCTGGCCGAGCGCGGCGCCAGCGCCGAGGTGCTGGAACAGCTGTCGCAGGCGGTGGAGGAAGGCCGCGCCCTGCTGGCGCCGGCGCGGCGCGACCCCAAGGCCACGGTGGACGCGCGCGCCTGGGGGCAGATCAACCGCCGCTTCCACGAGATCCTGTGCGAAGCGGCCGGCAACCGCGCCCTGCTGTCGGCGCTGGAACACAACAACAAGACGCCGCTGGCCGGCCCGGCCGCGCTGACGCTGCCGTCCACCCCTTCCCTGCTGGAGACGCCCTTCGTGCTGCGGGCGCAATCGGATCACGAGGACCTGCTGCGGGCGATCACGCGGCGCGAGGCCGCGCGCGCCGAGAACCTGATGCGCGAGCACGCCTACCGCAGCCGCGAGAACAAGCGCGTGCTGCTGGAATCCCTGCGGGGGGGCGTGGCGGGGCTGGCGCAGCCGGTCGACAGCGCGGCGGCCTAGGACCGGGCCACCGATTTGAAAACGCGAGGCCTAGAGTCTGCCCGCCTGCCTGATGTGGGCCGGGGCTGCGCATCCGAACGGCAGCCCGATGCGGCCGCCAGGGAAGGCTGCGTTCAGAACAGCCGGCGCACGCGCTCGCGGATGGCGCCGGCATAGGCCCAGCACCACACCGCCAGCGCCAGCATCGCCACCGTGAAATAGGCGCGCGCTTCAAGCGGCACGGGATTCAGGCGCGACAACGTCGGAAACGGCTCATAGCCGATGAAGTCGCTGGCGGCCAGCGCGCTGAACAGCAGCGCCAGCGCCGGGCCGGTGAAATGCGGGCGTTCGCCGCGGGTCCGCGGATCGGCCCGGAAATACCAGTGGCACCAGCGCAGCAGCTGGATCACGACGGCGGCCAGCGGAATGACCAGGGCAAGCTGCAGCACGAGCAGCGCAACGATGACTTGAGTGGGAAGCATGGCCGCGATTTTACGGCGTGCCGGACACCAGCGCGTCCAAACGCCTGAAGAACGCCTCGTAACGCTCGGGATCGGTCACCTGGCGAGTCCGGGCGTCGCCATTGCTGTCCCAGACGGTCTCGTTCAGGCTGGCCCAGACGCGGGTGATGCCGCCCTCCTCGCGCAGCACCAGTTGGGCATAGGTGCTCTTGTGATCGGGCTTGGCGCCATACGCCAGGCCTTGTGACTTGAGCAGGCCGCGCAGCATTTCGCGGCGCTTGCTGACCAGGGCTTCGTGCCGTTCGCCGCTGACGATTTCGGTCGCGGCATCGGCCGCCACCTGCGTGTAGCCGGCGGCAGTCAAGGCCTCGATGCAGGCCCGCAGGGCCCGCGCCGGCGCCACGGCGGGATAGGCCCGCACGCGGATGCGGTCCAGGGCGGCGCGCTCGTCCGTCGTCAGATCGATCACGGTCTGCTTCGAACTGTAGCGCACCATGCTGCCGCCATTGCCCGTGACGCGCTCGGGCGCCTTGGGCGCTTTCGGCTGGGTCGAACAGGCGGCCAACAGCGGGAGGGCCAGGACAGCCGCCCTCTGCAGGCGGCGGGAACGCGACGGAAGCATCATGGCGGGGAAACGACGCAGCGGGCAAGGGGTGGACGCGCGGCGGAGCAAGCGCATGCCCCGGGCTGGCAGATCATAGCGGATCCCCCGCCCGGCGCGATGACAGCGGCAAGACCCGCCCGCGCCGCGGATGCCGAGCCATCGGGACAACCCCTATTACCCGCCGCTTGCCAAACAACTATCGTATTCGAGAATTATCAAATAAGAGAATTCTCGCTTCCGACAAAATGGCCGCAGACCTTACCTACGATTACGCCGTCATCGGCGCCGGCATCGCCGGCGCCTCCGTGGCCTACCGCCTGAGCGCGGCCGCCTCCGTGGTGGTGCTGGAGCGCGAGGCACAGCCCGGCTACCACTCCACCGGCCGTTCGGCCGCCATGTTCATGGAGACCTACGGCACTGCCCAGATCAAGGCGCTGACCCGCGCCAGCCGCGACTTCTACGAGCATCCGCCGCAGGGTTTCTGCGAGCATCCCCTGCTGAGCCCGCGCGGCGTGCTGTACATCGCCGCGCCCGACCAGCAGGACCTGCTGCGCGAGGTCTATGACGAATTCCGCAGCCAGTCGCCCAACGTCACGCTGATCGACGCCGAACAGGCGTTGGCGCGCGTGCCCTGCCTGCGGCCTGACCAGTTGTGCGGCGCCATCGAGGAGCCGGACGCTCGCGATATCGACGTGCATGCCTTGCACCAGGGCTTCCTGCGCGGCATGACGCGCCAGGGCGCGGCGCTGCGCAACCACGCCGAACTGGTTGCCGCCACGTACGAGGACGGCGCCTGGAGCCTGACGCTGGCCGGCGGCGAGCCGCTGCGGGCGCGGGTGCTGGTGAACGCGGCCGGCGCCTGGGCCGACCAGGCCGCCGCGCTGTGCGGCGTGCGGCCGGTCGGCCTGCAGCCCTGCCGCCGCACCGCCTTTACTTTCACCGGGCCGGACGACGTCGACTTCGCGCACTGGCCGGCCGTGGTCGGGGTCGACGAGAGCTTCTATTTCAAGCCCGACGCCGGCCAGTTGCTGGGCTCGCCCGCCAATGCCGATCCGGTGCCGGCGCACGACGTGATGCCCGAGGAACTGGACGTGGCCACCGGCATCTACCGCATCGAAGCGGCCACCTCCCTGACCATCCGCCGCCCGCGCCACACCTGGGCCGGCCTGCGCTCGTTCGTGGCCGACGGCGATTTCGTGATCGGATGGGATCCGGCCACGCCCGCCTTCTTCTGGCTGGCGGCTCAGGGCGGCTACGGGATCCAGTCCGCCGCCGGCGTCTCGCGCCTGGCCGCCGACCTGCTGCTCGACCTGCCGTTGAACGACAGCCTGACCGCGCAGGGGGTCGACCCCGCGCGCCTGTCGCCGGCCCGTTTCTCCCCTTCCCGATAGGAGCCCGTTCCATGCGCCAAGCCATCCAGCGCCTGCCCAGCAGCCTGCCCTTCCCCTTCTCGCGGGCCGTGAAGGCCGGCGGCTTCCTGTTCCTGTCGGGGCAGGTGCCGATGAGCGCCGCCGGCGAGGTGGTGCGCGGCGAAATCCAGACCCAGACCCGCGCGGCCTGCGAGCGCATCGTCGAAAGCCTGGCGGCCGGCGGCGCGCGGCTGGACCAGGTGGTCAAGGCCACCGTGTGGCTGTCGGACATGAGCCATTTCGCCGGTTTCAACGAGGTCTACAAGGAATTCTTCGGCGCGGCGCTGCCGGTGCGCTCGACGGTGGCGTCGGCGCTGGCGCTGAACGTCGATGTGGAAATCGAAGTGCAGGCGTATATCGGGGATGACCCAAGCGGGCAGGACTGAAGTTCGACACGGCGGCAAGAACGGACAACCCTAAAGCACGGAGCGATCGCATGAAGATTTTTTCCGGGTCCCTGGCGACCGAGACCAATACCTTCTCCCCCATTCCGACCGGCCTGTCGGCCTATCGGTCGCGCGGCTACTACCCGGCCGGCCAGCACCCGGACCGCATGCAGATGTTCTCCGGCCCCCTGTGGGCCGCGCGCCAGCGCGCCCAGGGCAAGGACTGGACGCTGATCGAGGGCATGACGGCGGGCGCGACGCCGGCCGGCCTGACCACCCGCCACGCCTACGAGACCCTGCGCGACGAACTGCTGGAGGACCTGCGCCGCGCCGGCAAGGTCGACATCGCGCTGTTCGGCCTGCACGGCGCCATGGTGGCCGATGGCTATGACGATTGCGAAGGCGACCTGCTGCGGCGGGCGCGCGAGATCGTCGGCCCGGACACGGTGATCGGCGCCGAGCTGGATCCGCACTGCCACCTGACCGACGCCATGGTGAACAGCGCCGATTTCCTGGTGTGCTTCAAGGAATACCCGCACACCGACATCCTGGACCGCGCCTACGATCTGGTCGACCTGTGCGTGGCGCGCGCCGAGGGCCGCATCAAGCCGACGCGCGCGGTCTTCGACTGCGAAATGATCTCCATCATGCACACCAGCCGCGAGCCGATGCGCGGTTTCGTCGACCGCCTGCTGGCGATGGAAGGCAAGGAAGGCGTGCTGTCGGTGTCGATCGCTCACGGTTTCCCGTGGGGCGATACGCCCGACATGGGCTCCAAGGTGCTGGTCTACACCGATGGCGACGCCGGCCAGGCCGAGCGGCTGGCGCGCGCGCTGGGCGAAGAGATCATCGCTTTCCGCGACCAGCTGGCGCCGCCCTACCCCGGCGCCGACGAGGCGCTGGACCAGGCGCTGGCGCTGGCCGATTTCCCCGTGGTGCTGGCCGACTCGGCCGACAACGCCGGCGGCGGCGCGCCCAGCGACGCCACCTTCATCCTGGAACGCGTGCTGGCGCGCGGCATCCAGGACGTGGCGACCGGCCCGTTCTGGGACCCGGTGGCCGTGCAGCTCTGTTTCGAGGCCGGCCAGGGCGCGCAGATCAAGCTGCGCATCGGCGGCAAGGTGGCGCCGGTGTCGGGCCAGCCGCTGGACCTGGCCTGTGAGATCGTCGCGCTCAAGCGCGACGCCATCATGACCGGGCTGGCCGGCACGCCCGCGTTGCTCGGCGACGTGGCCGTGGTGCGCAGCCAGGGCGTGACCATCGTCATGACCACCAACCGCACCCAGGCCATGGACACCGACCTGTTCACGCAGTTCGGCGTCGATCTGGGCGCAATGAAGCTGGTCATCCCGAAATCGTCGCAGCACTTCTACGCCTCGTACTCCAAGCTCGGCCGCCACGTCATCTACGTCGAGACGCCCGGCGCCATCACGCAGGACTACAACGCGCTGCCGTTCACCAAGCGCAAGTTGCCGAAATGGCCCTTCAAGGGCTGATATCCAACCATTGCCCACGCAGGCAACCGGACAAAACAAGGGGATGACCATGATGAAACGATTCAGCCTGCTGGGCGCCGCCGCCCTGCTGGCCTGCGGGCTGGCCGCGGGCCAGCCGGCCCAGGCCCAGGCCAAGACGCTGCGGATGGTGCCGCACGCGGACCTGAAGACGCTGGACCCGCTGTTCAACACCGCCTATATCACCCGCAACCACGGCTACATGGTGTTCGACACGCTGTTCGCGCAGGACAGCCAGGGCCAGCCCAAGCCGCAGATGGTGGAAAGCTGGACCGCCTCGCCCGACGGCAAGGCCTGGACCTTCAAGCTGCGCCCGGGGCTGAAGTTCAACGACGGCACCCCGGTGACCGCCGAGGACTGCATCTCCTCGCTGCAGCGCTGGGCCAAGAAGGACACGATGGGCCAGGCGCTGATGGCCGCCGGCGCCGAACTGGCCGCCACCGGCCCCGACAGCTTCTCGCTGACGCTCAAGCAGCCGTTCGGCCTGGTGCTGGACGCGCTCGCCAAGCCGTCGGGCATGCCGCCGTTCATCATGCCCAAGCGCCTGGCGCAGACCGACGCCAACACCCCCGTCACGGAAATGGTCGGCTCCGGCCCGTTCCTGTTCAAGCGCGATGAGTGGGTGCCGGGCAACAAGGTGGTGTACGTCAAGAACCCGGCCTACGTGCCGCGCAACGAACCGGCCGACGGCCTGGCCGGCGGCAAGGTCGCCAAGGTCGACCGGGTCGAATGGATCTACATTCCCGACGGCAATACCGCCACGGCCGCACTGATGAACGGCGAGGTCGACATGATCGAGCAGACCACGCCGGACTTCCTGCCGGTGCTGGAAAGCAACCCGGACATCAAGCTGAACACCTCGGTCGCCACCCAGGGCATGGCCATCGTCAACGCGCTGCATCCGCCGTTCGACAAGCCGCAGGCGCGCCAGGCGCTGTACTACCTGTTCAGCCAGAAGGAAATGCTGGCGGCCATCGGCTATCCGGAGAAGTACCGCGTCGACTACTGCGCCACGCTGTACATCTGCGGCTCGCCGCTGGCCACCGACGCCGGCGCGGCGCCCTACGCCAAGCCCGACCTGGCGCGCGCCAAGCAGCTGCTGCAGGAGGCCGGCTACCAGGGCGAGAAGATCGTGGTGCTGTACCCCACCGACCACATCAGCGCGCCCGCCGTCATGGTGCTGACGCAGAACATGAAGAAGGCCGGCTTCAAGGTCGACCTGCAATCCATGGACTGGGCCTCGCTGGCGGCGCGCCGCCTGAAGAAGGATCCGCCCGAGCAAGGCGGCTGGAGCCTGTTCGTGACCTGGGGCGGCTACTACGACGCCAGCACGCCGCTGACCAACCCGTGGCTGTCGGCCGCCTGCGGCAACAGCCTGCCGGGCTGGCCCTGCGACAAGGAGCTGGACGCGCTGCGCACCCAGTGGATCCAGGAACCCGACGCCGCCAGGCGCAAGGACATCGCGGCGCAGTTGCAGGCCCGCGCCTACCAGACGGTGCCGTACGTCATGTGGGGCGAATTCAAGCCGGTGTCGGCGATCCGCGGGCTGTCGCACACGGAGCTGATGAAGACCGGCATACCCGTGATGTGGAACGTGGAAAAACCATAACGCGGCGCGGGACCGCGCGTGATCGCCACGCGCGCCCCGCCCCTGCACAATCAGGCCGCCGCCCAGCGCCCCGTGCGCGCCGCGCCAGGCTAGGGGGAAACCCAGCGTGAAATACATCCTGCGCCGCATCGCGGCCGTCATTCCCGTCATGGCCGTGGTGGCGGTCGTGGTGTTCATGTTGATCCACCTGTCGCCGGGCGACCCGGCGGCGGTGATCGCGGGCGACAACGCCACCACCGAGGACGTCGAGAAGATTCGCCAGAACCTGGGCCTGGACAAGCCGCTGCTGACGCAGTTCGGCATCTGGGTCGGGCATCTGGCCACCGGCGACCTGGGCACCTCGATCGCGACCCAGATGCCGGTGGCGCAACTGATCGGCCAGCGCATGGGGCCGACCCTGTCGATCGCCATCTTCACCATGCTATTCGCGGTGCTGGTCGCCGTGCCGCTGGGCGTGCTGGCGGCCTGGAACGCCGGCCGCTTGCTGGACCGGCTGGTGATGATCGGCGCGGTCTGTGCCTTCTCGGTGCCGGTGTTCCTGATCGGCTACAGCCTGGTGTACGGCTTTTCCATCAAGCTGGGCTGGCTGCCGGTACAAGGCTACAAGCCGCTGGCCGACGGCCTGGCGCCCTACCTGCGGCACCTGGTGTTGCCCTGTCTGTCGCTGGGACTGGTGTACATGGCCCTGCTGACCCGCATGACCCGCGCCACCATGCTGGAGGCGCTGTCGGAAGACTACATCCGCACCGCGCGCGCCAAGGGCCTGGCGGCCGGCCCGATCGTCTGGCACGCGCTCAAGAACGCCGCCAACCCCATCGTCACCACCATCGGCGTCGGCGTGGCGCTGCTGATCGGCGGCGTGGTGGTCACGGAAACCGTGTTCGCCATTCCCGGCCTGGGCCGCCTGACCATCGACGCCGTGCTGCGCCACGACTACCCCGTGATCCAGGGCGTGCTGCTGGTGGCCTCGGGCATCTACGTGCTGATCAACCTGCTGGTCGACCTGAGCTACCGCCTGTTCGACCCGCGCATCCGCTATTGAAGAGGGGCGATCCATGACCACCACCACCCTGCCCCTGGCCGCGGCGCGTCCGCGCTGGCGCCGCGCCGCCCGCTCGCTGCGCCGCCACCCAATGCTGTACGTCGGCTGCGCCATCCTGCTGGCGCTCGCGCTGATCGCGCTGGCCGCGCCCTGGCTGACCGCGGTCGATCCGCTGGACATCAACCCGATGGCGCGCATGAAGCCGCCGTCGGCCGAACACTTTTTCGGCACCGACGCGCTGGGCCGCGATGTCTATGCCCGCACCCTGTGGGGCGCGCGCGTCTCGCTGCTGGTCGGCGTCGTTGTCGCGCTGGTGTCGACCGCGGGCGGCGTGCTGCTGGGCATGCTGGCCGGCTACTTCCGCCGCCTGGACGCCGTGATCATGCGCATCATGGACGGCCTGATGGCGATTCCGGGCGTGCTGCTGGCGATCGCGCTGATGGCAACGCTCAAGGGCGGCCTGGGCACCGTGATCGTGGCCATCGTGGTGCCCGAGGTGCCGCGCGTGGTGCGGCTGGTGCGCGCCCTGGTGCTGACCATCCGCGAGCAGCCCTATATCGAGGCGGCGGTGGCCGCCGGCACCCGCGTGCCGGCCATCCTGCTGCGCCACATCCTGCCCAATCTGTTCGCGCCGCTGATGGTGCAGGCCACCTTCATCGCGGCCTCGGCCATCCTGACCGAGGCGGTGCTGAGCTTCCTGGGCGTGGGCATCCCGCCGCAGATCCCGAGCTGGGGCAACATCATGGCCGAGGGCCGCAACTTCGTCGCGGTGGCGTTCCACATCATCCTGTATCCGGGCCTGTTCCTGGGCGTGGCCGTGCTGGCCGTCAATCTGGTAGGCGACGGGCTGCGCGACATGCTCGATCCGCGCCTGGCGAAAAAGCTGTAGGAGCGCGCATGCCATCCCAACCTGTCCTGCAAGTGAATGACCTGACCACCTGTTTCGACGGCGACGAGACCACGGTGCTGGCCGTGGACGGCCTGTCGTTCGACCTGATGCCGGGCGAGACCCTCGGCCTGGTGGGCGAATCCGGCTGCGGCAAGAGCGTCACGTCGCTGTCCATCATGCGGCTGCTGCGCACGCCCGGGCGCGTGGCGCGCGGCAGCGTCGAATTCGACGGCCGCGACCTGCTGGCCCTGCCCGAGAAAGCGATGCGGGCGGTGCGCGGCAACCAGCTGTCGATGATCTTCCAGGAGCCGATGACCTCGCTCAATCCGGTCTTCACGATCGGCCGCCAGATCAGCGAGCCGCTGATGCTGCACCAAAGCCTGTCGCGGCGCGAGGCGATGAAGCAGGCCGAGGCGCTGCTGGAGCTGGTGCAGATCTCCGATCCGGCGCGGCGCGTGCACGAATACCCCTATCAACTGTCCGGCGGCATGCGCCAGCGCGCCATGATCGCCATGGCGCTGGCCTGCCAGCCCAAGGTGCTGATCGCCGACGAGCCGACCACCGCGCTGGACGTCACCATCCAGGCGCAGATCCTGCACCTGCTGCGCGACATCCAGGCGCGGCTGGGCACGGCCATCGTGCTGATCACCCACGATCTGGGCGTGGTGGCGCAGATGTGCCAGCGCGTCATCGTCATGTACGCCGGCCGCAAGGTCGAGGAAGGCAGCGTCGAGGACGTGCTGGACCGCGCCGCCCATCCCTATACCCAGGCGCTGATCCGTTCGCTGCCCGACTTCGTCGACGGCCAGGACCACAGCGCCCGCCTGGCCGAGCTGCCCGGCATCGTGCCGGTGGTGACGCCCGAATCGCGCGGCTGCGCCTTT
This sequence comes from Achromobacter ruhlandii, assembly GCF_002082135.1. NCBI lineage: Bacteria > Pseudomonadati > Pseudomonadota > Betaproteobacteria > Burkholderiales > Alcaligenaceae > Achromobacter > Achromobacter ruhlandii. The sequence continues at coordinate 3,163,818 of NZ_CP017433.1, read as the reverse complement.
GCCGCGCGCTGTCCCCAGGCCCTGCCGCGCTGCGCAGACGAGACGCCGCCCGAGGTCGCCGCCGGCGACCGCCACCGCGTCTGGTGCTGGGCGCGCCAGGCCGCGCCGGCCGTCATGATGGAGCAAGACCCGCGATGAACCTGCACGACGCCCCCTTTCCCGCCGCCGTCGCCACGGCGCCCGCCACCCCCATGCTGCAAGTGACCGACCTGAAGAAGCACTTCCCGCTGGAGGGCGGCAAGGTGCTGCGCGCCGTGGACGGCGTGTCGCTGTCGGTGGCGCGCGGCCAGACCCTGAGCCTGGTGGGCGAGTCCGGCTGCGGCAAGTCGACCACCGGCAAGTGCCTGATCCGCCTGACCGATCCCACCGCGGGCCGCATTCTGCTCGAAGGCGCCGACCTGGCCGCGATGAACAGCGGCCAGCTGCGCGCCATGCGGCGGCGCATGCAGTTCATCTTCCAGGACCCGTTTTCGTCGATGAACCCGCGCATGCGGGTGCGCGACATCATCGGCGAGCCGCTGCGCAACTTCGGCTACGGCCGCGAGGCCATCCGCGAACGGGTGGCGCAGTTGCTGGCCCGCGTCAGCCTGCGTCCGGACGCCGCCGACCGCTACCCGCACGAGTTCTCCGGCGGCCAGCGCCAGCGCATCGTCATCGCCCGCGCCTTGGCGCCGGAACCGGGCCTGATCGTCTGCGACGAACCGGTCTCGGCGCTGGACGTGTCGGTGCAGGCGCAGGTCATCAACCTGCTGATGGACCTGCAGCGCGATCTCGGCCTGACCTATGTGTTCATCTCGCACGACCTGAGCGTGGTGCGGCACATCAGCCACCAGGTGGCGGTGATGTACCTGGGCCGGATCGTCGAAGCCGGCTCGCGCGATGCGGTGTTCAACCGGCCGGCCCACCCCTACACCCGCGCCCTGCTGGCCGCGGTGCCCTCGGCCCGGCGTGGCGAGCGCGCGCCCGTGGCGGTGCTCAAGGGCGAGATTCCCAGCCCGCTGGCGCCGCCGTCCGGTTGCGCCTTCCGCACCCGTTGTCCGCTGGCCCAGGCGCGCTGCGTCCAGGAAACCCCCATTGCGCGTCCCATCGGCGACGGCCAGACGGTCGCCTGTCATTTCGCCTCGTAGCCGGAGCTTGCCATGTCTCAAACCGATTCCCAGCCTTTCGACCTGCTGCTCGCCGGCGGCCTCGTCATCGACGGCAGCAACGCCCCCGGCCGGCGCGCCGACGTCGGCGTGCGCGGCGATCGCATCGCCGCCATCGGCGACCTGTCCGGCGCCGCTGCCCGCGACCGTATCGATGTGTCCGGCCTGGTGGTGGCGCCCGGATTCATCGACTCGCATACCCACGACGACAACTACCTGCTGCGGCGCCGCGACATGACGCCCAAGATCTCGCAGGGCGTGACCACCGTGGTCACGGGCAACTGCGGCATCAGCCTGGCGCCGCTGGCGCACGCCAACCCGCCGGCGCCGCTGGACCTGCTGGACGAAGGCGGGTCATACCATTTCAAGCGCTTCGCCGACTACCTGGACGCCCTGCGCGCCACGCCGGCGGCGGTCAACGCCGCCTGCATGGTGGGCCATTCGACGCTGCGCGCCGCGGTCATGCCCGACCTGCAGCGCGAAGCCACCGACGACGAAATCGCCGCCATGCGCGCGCTGGCCGAGGAAGCCATGGCCAGCGGCGCCATCGGCATTTCGACCGGCGCCTTCTACCCGCCCGCGGCGCGCGCCACCACCGAAGAGATCATCGAGGTCTGCCGCCCCCTGAGCACGCACGGCGGCATCTACGCCACCCACATGCGCGACGAAGGCGAGCACATCGTGGCGGCGCTGGAGGAAACCTTCCGCATCGGCCGCGAGCTGGACGTGCCGGTGGTGATCTCGCACCACAAGGTTATGGGCCAGCCCAATTTCGGCCGCTCGCGCGAGACGCTGCCGCTGATCGAGGCGGCCATGGCGCGCCAGGACGTGTCGCTGGATGCCTATCCCTACGTGGCCGGCTCCACCATGCTCAAGCAGGACCGCGTGCTGCTGGCCGGGCGCACCATCATCACCTGGTGCAAGCCCTTCCCCGAACTGAGCGGGCGCGACCTGGACGAGGTCGCGGCCGAGCGCGGCAAGTCCAAGTACGACGTGGTGCCCGAACTGCAGCCGGCGGGCGCCATCTACTTCATGATGGACGAGCCAGACGTGCAGCGCATCCTGGCGTTCGGCCCCACCATGATCGGCTCGGACGGCCTGCCGCACGACGAGCGTCCGCATCCGCGCCTGTGGGGCACCTTCCCGCGGGTGCTGGGCCACTATGCGCGCGACCTGGGCCTGTTCCCGCTGGAGACGGCGGTGTGGAAGATGACGGGCCTGACCGCCGCGCGGTTCGGCCTGGCCGGACGCGGGCAGGTGCAGGCGGGCTACTTCGCCGACCTGGTGGTGTTCGACCCGGCCACGGTGGCCGATACCGCCACCTTCGAACGTCCCACCGAGCGCGCCGCCGGCATCCATTCGGTGTACGTCAACGGCGCGCCGGTCTGGCGCGAACAGGCCTTCACCGGCCGGCACGCCGGCCGGGTGCTGGCGCGCACGGCCGCCTGAGCCGCGCCAACCCTTACAATCCGGCGTGAATGGGCGGGTTCCGCCCTACTTCGCCAACCCTGGACGCAGACCGCTACATGGCCCCTCCACCCGCTCGCAGCACCGCCCCACCCGACATCGTGGGCAAGGAAGTCATGGGCGCCCGCCTGCGCGCCGAGCGCAAGGCGCGCAAGATGACGCTGCAGGCGCTGTCGCAGGCCAGCGGCATCGCGGTATCGACGCTGTCCAAGGCCGAGCTGGGCCAGATCGCACTGAGCTACGAGAAATTCGCCGCGCTGGCGCGCGCGCTGGGCATCGACATGACGCGCATGTTCATGCTGGGCGACGCGGCCCAGGCCGAGGTGGCGCCCACCTACGTCAAGAACAAGCTCAGCGACGCGCGCGACTACGCCACCGACAACTACCACTACCGCCTGCTGATGGGCGAGTATCCGGGCAAGAAGATGATGCCCATGCTGGCGCTGATCGATTCGCGCAAGGTGGTCGAGTTCGAGGACTACATCCGCCATCCGGGCCAGGAATTCGCGCTGGTGCTGTCGGGCAAGGTGCGCATCCAGTTCGAGAACGGCGACAGCGTGGTGCTGAACCGCCTGGAATCGGCCTATTTCGACAGCGGCATCGGCCATGTCTACCTGTCGCTGAGCAAGAAGCCGGCCGAAGTGCTGGCGGTCTGCAGCGACCTGGACGAAGTGCCGTCGCGCCTCAAGCCGGCGCGGCGCAAGCCCTGAGGACGGCGCCCGCCGCCCTGCCTCGCGCACGTTGTACTGCCGCCGATCCGGCGCGGCCCCGCCCTGGCCGCGCGCCGCGATTCCCGGCTACGGGAAATCCCGTAGAAACTTTCCCTCCCCGCGCCGGGTCACTCATTATTCAGCTTATTGTCAGATAGTGATGGCCGGCACCGGGCATCGCTATCCGCTGCGGATCCGGCGAGCCGCGGGCCTGGAAACCGGCCGCGCGGGTTGACGCGGCCCCGGCGCGCCGGGGCGTCTCGACAGCCCTCGCGCCGGGCGCCATCGCGGCTGGGCGCCGTACGTCCGTGCGGCGCCGACCTATCGGGAGAATTCCATGTCGTCTCTGCCCCGCCGTCCCCTGCGTGCCAGCCCCAGCAGCGCCGGCGCGCCGGGCGGCGTGGGCACCGGGGCCCTGGGCCCGCCGGGCCTGTCGGTGATGGATGCCACGGTGGTGCTGGTGGGAGTGGTGATCGGCATCGGTATCTTCGGCTTTCCGCCGCTGGTGGCGCAGCATGCCGCGTCGGAGGCCATGTATCTGGCGTACTGGTGCGCCGGCGGGCTGGTGATGCTGGTGGGCGCGCTGTGCTACGCCGAGCTGGGCGCGGCCTACCCTGGCGCCGGCGGGGAATATCTGTACCTGTCGCGCGCCTGGGGGCCACGCGTGGGCCTGCTGTTCGCCTGGGCCCGCTGCACCGTGATCCAGACCGGCGCGATCGCGGTGGTGGCCTTCATCTATGGCGATTATGCGCAGCAGTTGCTGCCGCTGGGCGAGTACGGCGCCACCGCGCACGCGGCGCTGTCGGTGGCCGGCCTGACGGCCCTGAACGTGGCCGGCACCCGCCACTCCAAGCGCCTGCAATGGCTGTTCACGATCCTGACCCTGGCGGCGCTGGCGGCGGTGCTGACCGCCGCCCTGTTCACCTCGACCCCGCTGGCGCCGGCGCCCGCGCCGCTGGATGGCAACGCCGCCGGCCTGATGGGCATGGGCATGGTGTTCGTGCTGCTGACCTACGGCGGCTGGAACGAAGCCGCCTACCTGAGCGGCGAACTGCGCCATCCCGGCCGCAACATGGCGCGGGTGCTGCTGATCGGCACGGCGGTGGTCACCGGCGCCTACCTGCTGACCAACCTGGCGCTGCTGGAACTGTTCGGCCTGCAGGGCCTGCGCGACACGCCGGCCCTGGGCGCGGCGGTGATGCAACTGGCCGCCGGTCCCTATGCCGCCGCGCTGCTCAGCCTGGTGATCTGCGCCACGGCGCTGAGCACCATCAACGGCACCATCATCACCGGCGCGCGCGTCTACTACGCACTGGGTCGCGACCTGCCGCGGCTGCGGGCGCTGGCTGGCTGGAGCGCGCGCAACGAGACCCCGGTCAGCGCCCTGCTGGCGCAAGGCGCGATCACGCTGGCGCTGCTGGCGGTGGGCGCCTTCAGCCATAACAGCGTGCAGGCCATGGTGGCCTACACCGCGCCGGTGTTCTGGCTGTTCATGCTGCTGGTGGCGGCCTCGGTGTGGCGCCTGCGCCGCCTCGATCCGGCGCGGCCGCGGCCGTTCCGGGTGCCGCTGTATCCCCTGACCCCGGCGCTGTTGGCGCTGGCCTGCGCCGGCCTGGTGTATTCGAGCGCGGTGTATGCCGGGGCCGGCGCCCTGATCGGCCTGGCGGTGCTGGCGGTCGGCGTGCCGATGCTGCGCCTGCTCAAGCCGGCCGGGGCGTCGCCGGCCACGCCGCCGGGCTGAACGCCGCGCCCTCTTTTTCGTCCGCCCCAAGGAGTCTTCCTCATGCAACGTGTCCTACCGTCCGTTTCGTTCGCCCGCCGCCGGGCCGCCCTGGGATCGGCGCTGGCGCTGGCCCTGTCCCTGTCGCTGCTGGCCGAGGCGCGCGCCGCCGGCGCCACTCCCGAGGCCGCCGCCAAGACCGGCGCCAAGACCGACGCATACGTGCCCGATGTCGGCCAGGATGGCAAGGACGTCATCTGGGTGCCGACCCCGCAGGCCCTGGTCGACAAGATGCTCGACATGGCCAAGGTCACGCCGCGTGACCGGCTGATGGACCTGGGTTCGGGCGACGGCCGCACCGTCATCACCGCCGCCCAGCGCGGCCTGCAAGCCAAGGGCATCGAATACAACCCTGACCTGGTGGCCCTGTCGCGCGGCAACGCGGCCAAGGCGGGCGTGGCCAGCCGCGCCACGTTCGAGGTGGCGGACCTGTTCGAGACCGACCTGTCGCAGGCGGACGTGATCACCATGTTCCTGCTGTCGACCATCAACGAAAAACTGCGGCCCCGGCTCCTGGAGCTGGAGCCAGGCACCCGCATCGTCTCCAACACTTTCCGCATGGGCGACTGGGAGCCGGACGCCTCCGAGACCGTGACCGAGGCCTGCCAGACCTATTGCAACGCCCTGTTATGGATCGTGCCGGCCAAGGTCGGCGGGCGGTGGGACCTGGACGGCCGCACCCTGCGGCTGGAGCAGCACTACCAGATGCTGACCGGCAAGCTGGGCGGCAGCGAGATCTCGCAGGCGCGCATGGACGGCCGCACCATTTCGTTCATGGTCGACGGCGTGCGCTACACCGGCGAAGTCAATGGCGCCACCATCCGCGGCAGCGCCGCCGGCAAGGGGGAATGGTCGGCGCGGCGACTCTAGCGCGCCGCGTCCCGGATGACCCGGTGCACGAATTGCAGCTTGCCGACCACCGCGCCCGGCAACACGAATGGGTAGAAATCCTGCTGGCCCATGCTGCGCGACAGCTCGTTGAGCACGCCCGTCAGCGCCACCCAGGCGTTGACCAGGTCGAGAAAGCCCTGCCCTTCGGGATCGTCCGGGTCGTACAGCGATGCGCGGGTGAAGGGCTCATAGGCCTGTTCCACGGCCACGCGGCTGACGCCGAAGCTGATGGCGGTGTCGAGCGTGTCCATCATGTGCAGGTAGTGGGCCCAGGTCTCGGCCCAGTCCTCCCAGGGATGGCAGGAGGCATAGGTGCTGATGAAGCGCTGCGCCCAGTCGGCCGGCGGCCCCGCTTCGTAGTTGCGCCGCAGCGCTTGCGCGTAGTCGGCGCGCTCATCGCCGAACACGGCGCGGAACGGCGCCAGCCAGGGGCCGCCCGCCACCAGCTGGTCCCAGTAGAAATGGCCGATCTCGTGGCGGAAATGCCCCAGCAGTGTGCGATAGGGTTCATGCATCGCTTCGCGCACCTGCACCCGATAGGCATCGTCGGCCTCGCGGATGTTCAGGGTGATCAGGCCGTGGTTGTGCCCGGTCAGCGGCGGCGTGCCGTCGGCCGCCGGCGCCAGCAGGTCGAACGCAAGGCCGCCGTCGCCGGGCGCCTGCGAACGCCGGATCGGCAGGCCCAGGGTCAGCAACTGGGCGATCATCTGGCGCTTGGCGGCTTCGACCTTGAACCACAGCCTGCCGTTCTCGGCCACCGACAGGTCCGGAATGGTGCGGTTAAGGCCGCAGGCCAGGCACAGCGAGTTGACGGCCGCGGCCGGCAGCAGCCAGTTGCAGGCCGCCGGGCTGGCGAAGTTGGCGCAGCGCTTGAACGTCCGGCCGCGCGCGCGGCCGGCTTCGAGCCAGGTGTCCGCGGCCTTGCCCGGATCCAGCGCCAGGACGTGGCCACGCCTGGGATCGAAGCCCAGTTGGCGGCGGCAGTTCAGGCATTCAGTGTTGTTGAAGAAGATGCGCTGGCCGCAGACGCACTGGAACGCCTTGGCGCGCGCATGGCGTTGGCCGGCGCGCGCGCGCTGCGGGGATTTGAGCTGGCGGCCCAGGGCCTGGAAGAAATCGTTCATGGGTCGGGTTCCCGGATGGCGGCGGCGCGCGGGGCCTAGACCGCCACCGCCTGCTCCAGCCGCAGGCCGCGCCGCTGCGTGTCCAGCGTCACCGTCGCGCCCAGCGGCAGCGTCAGGTTGGGATCGCCGTGGCCGCTGGGCCAGGCCGCCAGCACGGGGATGCCGCGTCCGCCGAACTGCTCCTGCAGCAGCGCAAACAGCTGGCTCTGTCCCAGCGCATCGCCCATCGGCAGGCCCAGCCGGGTGAAATTTCCCGCCAGCACGCCCCTGATACGGTCGAATTTGCCCGCCGCGCGCAGTTGCCACAGCAGGCGGTCGATGCGCGGCAGCGCCTCATTGACGTCCTCGATGAACAGGATCGCGTCGCGCGTGGCGATTTCGTGGCGCGAACCGATCATGGCGGCGATCAGCGCCAGGTTGCCGCCCACCAGCCGGCCGCTGGCGCTGCCCGGGGCCAACACCACCGGGTTGGAGTCGGGCGGCGCGTCGATCCACGCGCCCTGCCCGATCTGGCCGCCCACCATGGCCAGCACATGGCTGGCGGTGGGCTCCTGTTTGCCGGCCAGCAGGTCCTGCGCCAGCATCGGTCCGTGGAACGTGACGAAGCCCGCGTGGCGCTGGATCGCCAGGTGCAGCGCGGTGATGTCGCTGTAGCCGATGAACGGCTTGGGATGCTGGCGCAGCAGGTTGAAATCGAGCCGGTCGGCCAGCCGCCAGGAGCCGAAACCACCCTGGAGGCACCAGACCGCGTCGATCGCGGGATCGCTGAAGGCTGCGTGCAGATCGTTCAGGCGCGCGCTGTCGTCGCCGGCCAAGTAGTCGAATGGCGCATCGGCGCGCGTCAATGCGGCGGGCATGATGCGCGGGTCGTAGCCGCGCGCCTGCAGCCATTCGGCCGCGTCGAAGGCGGCGCCGTCGGCGGCCGAGGCCGGCGCGACGATGGCGACGCGGCCGCCCGGGCGCAAGGCGGGAACGGCCGTGTCGCGGCGCGGCGCCACGGCGGCATTGCCGCCAGGGGCCTCCTGGCTATCGCGAGGCGCGGCCACCCGGCCCGCGCAGCCCACCAGCGCCAGGCTGGACAGCCCCAATGCGCCCGCCGCCCGCAGCAGCCCGCGCCGCGTGGGATCGATCGGTGCAACAGACTCGCGAGGCGGCATTGCCATTCCCTATTCCTGATTATTGCTATTTATCAATTACTTATGGCTAATTAATGAGAATTCACTTTAGAAAGGATTTCGGGTTTGGAGCGCTCAGCGTTCCCTTATCCTTTCCTAGAATTCACTTTAAGTACGCCCGGCCATTCCCGAATTCACTTTAAGTTATTCCAGAATTCACTTTAAGTCTTCAGAAGCGCTCGTAGTCGAGCCGGTAGCGCCACTGCCCCGCCGCCAGGCCGGCCATGGGCAGCCGGCCGATGCGGATGCGGCGCAACGCCAGCAATTGCAGGCCAGCCGCATCGCAGGCGTATTCGATGAAACCCAGGGCAGGCGTCTTGAGCGCAAAGCGCAGGTGGGTTTCGTTCTGCCAGCTGACCTTCATGGGCGTGGCCGGCCGGCCTTCGTAGGCCAGGCCGCGTTGCAGCCGCGCCAGGCCGGCAGCATCCAGCGTGCCGCGCACCTGCGCGATGTATTCCTGTTCGACGTGCGTGCCCTCTTGCACCAGCTTGCGCGTGACCGCGTATTCCTGCGTGTAGACCACCAGTCCGCTGGCCGCGCGCTCCAGCGGCGTGGCCAGCTTCAGACCGTTGAACATGCGCTTGAGGTAGCGCTGGCCGGAACGGTCGCCCGGCATCAGGTTCTCGGGCACCACCAGCGCCAGGGCCGAGTGCGCCGGATCCGAGGCCGACAGGCCCGCCGGCTTGTGCACCAGCACGGTCACGGGCCGCATTTCCTCCAGACGCGCGCCTGGCAGCAGGGTCACCGCCTGGTCGGGCCCGACGCGAAAGCCCGGTTCTTCGACGACCTTGCCATCCACGGCGACCCAGCCCCCCTCGATGTAGCGTTCGGCGTCGCCGCGGGAGCAGGATTGTTCGGCGGCCAACCGCTTGGCCAGGCGCACGCTGTCGCTCATGGCCGCACCGCCAGCGCGTGCAGGACGGGGAAATGGCGGGGCTGGGCAATCGGGGGGAACATCGTCATCTCGGATACGGCGTGAAAGGCGGAAAAAGACCGGCCCCGCGCGGCGCCCGGGGCGCAGGCATGGGGCCTGGAGCGAGATGTTACGCCGTTTCCGACGGCCTTGCGGCGGCCCGCGACCGATCGCGTGGGCGCTTCACGGATCGGTGGATTGCGTGGCGGCGGCCGGCGCGTCGATTGCGGGCGGCGGGACTTCGTCGACCCAGGCCTTGAGCAGCGTGGACGTCACCGCCAGGATCACCGGGCCGATGAACAGGCCGACGATGCCGAAGGCGAGCATGCCCCCCAGCACCCCGGCCAGGATCAGCAGCATGGACAGGTTCACGCCGCGCTTGATCAGCATCGGCCGCAGCAGGTTATCCAGCATGGTGACCAGCACCGCCCACACCAGCAGCAGGATCGCCGTCACCTTCATGTCGTTCTGGAACAGCCAGATCACCCCGCCGAGCAGCGGCAGGAACGGCCCCAGCTGCGCCAGGCACAGCATCAGCATCAGGGCGGTGATGACCCCGGCCGCCGGCACGCCGGCGATCCACAGGCCCAGGCCGCCCAGCGCCGACTGCACCACCGCCGTGACCACGATGCCCAGCGCCACCGCGCGGATCGACAGGCCCGCCAGGCGGATCGCCGCCACGCCGCGGTGCCCGGCCAGCCGATTGGCAAAGCGCTGCACGAAATCGGCGGCCACGTCGCCCTGGCTGTAGAGGATGCCGGCGATCACGATCGTGATCAGCATGTGCATCACGAACACCCCGACAATGGCGGCATTGCTCAGCAGCCATTTGGCGGCCATGGTGACGTACGGCTCGAGCCGCGCCAAGAGGCCGCCGGCCCCGGCATCGGCCAGCGCCTGCCATTCCCGCGCGATGCGCTCGCCGCCCAGCGGAATGCCGCGCACCCAGCCCGGCGGCGCCATCAGGGCATAGTCCGGCAGGCCCTTGATGGCGGCCATGATGGCGCCGCCATGCAGCGCCAGCGTCGAGATCGCCTGATACAGCGGCAGCACGATCACCACCAGCAGCACGATCAGCATGGCCCCCGTGGCCAGCCAGCGGCGGCCGCCGCAGCGACGCTGTACCGCCCGCATCACGGGCCAGGTCGCCACCACGATGGTGGTGGCCCAGATCAGGCCGAACAGGAATGGTTTGAGGACGTACAGGCTGCCGATCATCAGCGCCGACAGGATGACGATGACGAGCAGATTGCGGGCGAGGTCCGCGGGCGGGCGTGGGATCGGATTCAAGCGAGGCTCCAGGCGGCGGATTGGCCGTGTACGAATTTATCCGAACTTCGCCGGCCGTGGCGCGCCGCCGCGCCTCAGGCGCCGTTGCCGGGCGTGTCCTCGCCCGCGGCGGCGCGCGGGTCGACGCGCGCCGCGATCAGGTGGCGGGTCAGTTCCAGTAACTGTGCATCGCGGGCTTGCTGCTGCGCCAGCAATTCGGCCTGCCGCGTTTCGGCGGCCGCCAGGCGCTGGGCCAGATCCTGCTCGCGGCGGCGTGAAGCCTGCAGCGCTTCTTGCGCCGTGGCCAGTTCGGCCTGGCGTCGCCCCTGCTCCGCCTGGGCCTCGGCCTGCATCGCGCGCGCCTGCGCGGCGGCCTCGGTTTCGGCGGCGCGCAGGCGCTCGGCGGCTTGCGCCAGGGCCTGGCGCGACTGTTCGGCCTGCTGTTGCTGGGCGGCCTGCAATTCGTCCAGGCGCGCCTGCAGGCGCTTGGCGCTGCCGCGTTCGGCGTCCAGCTCGTTGAGCCAGCGGCGTTCGTGGGCGGCATGGCGCGCGTGCGCCGCGGCCAGGGCCTCGGCCTGTTCCTGGCGGGCGCGCTCGGCATCGGCCACCTGGGCCAGCAAGGCGGCGCGGGCATCGGCCAGTTGCTGCTGGCCCAAGGCCACGGCGTCGTCGCGCTGGCGCAACTGGCCTTCGGCCGCCCGTAGCCGGGCCTCGGTGGCCGCCAATTGCCCGGTCACGACCTTAAGGCCTTCTTCCAGGTCGCGTTCGCGGCTGGCAAGCACGGCCTCGCGCTGCCGCAGCTGCTCGGCCTGCGCGGCCAGGCGATCGCCCTCCCGGCGCAGTTCGTCCCAGCGTTCGCGGAGGGCGTCGGCCTGGTCGGCCCGGGCGACGGCCAGGGCGGTTTCCCAGAAATGGGCGGCGGCCTGGGCGATGGGCTCGGGCACCGCCGCGGGCGCGGCGAACGCGCCGGGATCCTGGATGCGGGCGCCAAGGGCGCGGAACCAGGTTTCCAGGTGGGGGCTGACGGTATTGGGCGAGCCCCGTCCGATCTTCTGGCGCACCCGCTCGATGGTGGGCCGGGCGCCCTCCAGCAGCAAGGCATCGGCGGCGTGCCATACATCCTGTTCGTTGATTCCCGCGGCCATGGCTGGATTTCCCGGTTCGATAGTGTTGAATTACTCACGATAATGGAATCTTATCGTGATTAAATTGCAGTAAACGTTTTATATCATACATCATATGTAGGATTTCATATCTTTCAAGGCGAGGCTCGTCTTTCCTGGCTCGAAACAGGCAGGTGCTAACATCGACGGCAGTCATGGGCCACCACGCCCGACCACGCTCACCGGTTCGTATGAAGGGGAAAACCGCCAATGAAGCGCCTCGTGTTGGTCATCATGCTGTCAGCGTCCGCCATCGCACAGGCCCAGGAACCCAGGACGTGGCACTTCACTGGCGCCGAACTGGCCACGGCGCTTGCCGGGCGGATGCCTTCTGAAGTGCGCGATGCCTCCCTCGGCCGACAGTTCTCGGCCTCGTATGCGCAGGCCTACATCCTGGGGGTCGCCGACCAGACCCAGGGCACGCTCTGGTGTACCCGCAGCGGCGTCCTGCCCCATGAACTGAAGGACCGCGTCTACGCCTACCTGTCCGAGTTGCCCGCCAGCCGTCTCGACGGGAATGCCGCGCCGCTGGTGAGCGAGGCGCTGCGCCGGTCGTTTGCCTGCCGCTAGCGGCTCCCCTCACCGCGCGCCCGCCGTTGAATCGATCCGGGGTGCGCATTCCGCACACCACGGTGCCTGAATCCATGCCGGTCGCCCTGGCGGCCAAAGGAGTGTCGCGATGAATACCGAGCAGCTTCCCGCGGACTATGCGCCGCATGCCGTAGCCGGGCTGCCGTTGCTGTACGGGCCGCGCCAGGGCTGGTGCGTGTGGATGACGGCATTGCCCTTGCCGGAAACAGCGCGTTTTCGCGACGCCAGCGCTCTCCCCCCGTCGAAAGGCTATGCGCGCGACGACCGGTTGGCGGCGCCGGGCGAGGTGCTGGCGTGCTTCGAGAACGACGATGGTTCCTGCGACGCGCCGGCAACGCCGATGATCGAGGCGGCCCTTTGGCTGCTGGCCCACGACGCGGCGTTCTATCGCACCGTGCGGGACACCCTGCTGGCCGACTTGCCGCGCCTGCGGGCCGAACAGGAAGGCATCGCACTGCCCGATGACGCCTTCCTGCTGCCGCGGCAATGGGACGAAGGAAGCATGCACAAGTTGCTGCGGCTCAATACCGTCACGTTCCACCCCGTCGCTGGCGCGGCCTACATCGGACTGGATTTCGGCTGCGCCTGGGACGCCGAACATGGTTATGGAATGATGATGGCCGGCACCGAAGTCGTCGAAACGGGAGGCGCGGATGTGGGCGGGTTGTCGTGGATCGCCGCGCGCCATGCCGCCGCCCGTCAGACAGGGCAATGAGGTCCCGGCCAGGCGCTTCTCTCTCTTGGGCTCCCGGCGCCCGTCCCGCACACGGCGCCACCATCACGGATTGCCAATGCGAATTCACGTTGCACTGCTAGTACTGGCACTGACCCTTCCGCCTGCCCTGGCCGGCGCGCAGGACCCGCGCGACGACCCGTTCGCGCAAGGATACGCGCAATACCAGGCCGGCAATTACGCCGGCGCGCTCGAACATTGGCGCGCGCTGGCCGAAGCCGGCCACGCCAAGGCCCAGTATGGGCTGGGGCTGATGTATGCGCACGGGCAAGGCGTCAAGCAGGACGATGCGCTCGCGGTGAAGTGGCTGCGACAAGCCGCCGAGCAGGCGGTGGCCGGGGCCCAGTTCAATCTGGCGGTGATGTATGCCAATGGTCGCGGCGTGCCGCAGGATTACGCGCTGGCCGCGCAATGGTGCGGCCAGGCCGCCGCGCAGGGCGACGCCCAGGCGCAGGCCATGCTTGGCCAGCTCTACCATCGCGGCCAGGGTGTGGTCCGCAACGACGCGCAGGCGCTGCAATGGTGGCGCAAGGCGGCCGACCAGGGCCTGGCCGAAGCCCGGTTCCTGCTGGGCGACTACTATTTCGATGACCGCGCCGGCGCGCGCGACGACGCCCAGGCCGAGCACTGGTTCGCCCTGGCCGCCGCGCAGGGCCATGCCGAGGCGCAGAACAATCTGGGCACGCTGTATGCGGACGGGCGCGCAGCCAAGGGACGGGATGTCGGCGAGGCGGTCCAGTGGTTTCGCCGGGCCGCCGACCAAGGATTGGCGAAGGCGCAGAACAATCTCGGGGCGATGTACGCCACCGCCAGCGGCGTGCCCCGCGACGATGCGCTTGCCGCGCAGTGGTGGCGCAAGGCCGCCGACCAGGGCAATGCCTCGGCGCAGGATCGGCTGGGCGGGGCCTATCTCGCCGGACGAGGCGTGCCGGAAGACGCGGCCGAGGCCGCGCGATGGCTGCGCAAGGCCGCCGATCAGGGGTACCCGCCGGCGCAGGACTCATTGGGCCTGCTCTATTTCCAGGGGCGCGGCGTGGCGCGCGATCAGGCGCAGGCCCTGCATTGGTTCCGCCAGGCCGCCGAGCAAGGCCTGGCCTCCGCGCAGCTGCATCTCGGACAGCAATACGACGTCGGTCGCGGCGTGCCGCAGGATCTCGCGCTGGCCCGGCAGTGGTACGCCAAGGCGGCCGACCAGGGCCACGCATCGGCGCAGTTCAACCTGGCGGTGATGTATGCCAATGGCGACGGCACGGCCCGGGACGAAGCGCAGGCGATGCGCCTGATGCGCCAGGCCGCCGCGCAGGGGCATCGCGAGGCGCTGTTCAGCCTTGGGGTGATGTACGCCGAAGGACGTGGCACCGCCCGCAAACTGCCGGTCGCTTTCGCATTGGTCGACGCCGTTCCTTCGCCGGACGCGTCAACCGCTGAATACCGCGACACGCTGCTGGCGCACATGACGCCGGTCCAGCGCGACCAGGCGCGCCAGCTCGCGGGTGAGCTGCGCGCCAGCGGCGTCAATGAAGAGACGATCCTGCGCATCGCGGAACGTTGAGCGCGGCGGCGGAAAAATTGAAGGAACGGGCGCCCCGTCCATCAGGCAACGCATCAACGCCAGCCGTCGGCGTCGCGCGACCGCGACGCCGATCATCGGCGGCCCTCCTGGGGCGGCGGTCAGAAGCGCCAGGCGACATTCAGGCTGCCTGCGTTCTGGCGGTTGCCGCCGCCGAACTGGCCGTCATAGGCTACCCCGACGGTGGTCGAGGCCGTCACCCGCATGTCGATCCCCAGGCCGATGACGGCCGCGTCGCGCGCCAGGGGCGTGCCGGCCACCGTGAAGGGCGCGCTGCCGTTGAACGTCAACGTAGTGGTGGGATCGAGATCGCCGAAAGCGTGGCGCCAGCCCGCCATGGCGTGCACGCGCCCAGGCCTGCCGGCGGATTCGAAGCGCGCCTCGCCACGCAGGCCCAGCGTGGTCGTGGTGACGGCGTTGCGCTTGCTGTCGCCGTCCAGCGCCGCCGAACCGCCGGATTCCGAGAAGCCGCGCGTGCGCAGGTCGCTGAAATTGACGCCGGCGAACGGCTGCAGCGCGACGCGGTCGTTCAGGGCGAGCCGGTAGCCCAGCTCGGTGAAAACCTGCGCGGTGCCGGCGTGATAGCTGGCCTTCAAGGTCTGGTTCAGTCCGGCCGCGCCGGTGTCGCGGCGCGTATCGATGGCGTGCCAGGTATAGGCCAGGCCCGCGGTCCATTCGATCTGGCCCGCGCCCGCCTGGAAGGCCTTGCCGCCGTAGATCGTGGCGCTGTAGCTGTCGATGTCGGCGGTCGAGGCGCGGTCGCGCAGCGAGGCATGGCTGCCGGTATAGCCGAGGGCGCCGCCAAGGCGCCAGCCGCCGCGCAACGCACTGTCGCCACCAACGAACAGGCCGCCGTCGGAATTGCGTACCCGGGCGGCGTTGCCGTCGTCACGCAGGCTGCGCCAATTGCCGAATGCCTGGGCCCAGAGCAGTTGGGCCGCCGAGCGCGGCAAGGCGGCGCCGTCCATCGTGGCGCCGGCGCTGTCGCGCTGCGCGGTGGACGCGCCGGGCGTCTGGCCGGCATACAGATTGGCGCGCAGATGATCCACGGGAAGGCTGGCCACGGTGTCGGCGACGCCCCGCAGCACGGCGGTGGCGCTGGCATGCATTTCGCCCGACAAGGCGTCGAAGGCGGCCGGCGGCGCGCCCGAGGGCAGATTGAGCACGCGGGCGTAGACCGGGTTGTCTTGCGGCAGGGTTTGCACGGCGTTGGCCGCCGCGCGCTGGTTGCGGGTGAACGCGGCGTCGGCGAAGCGGATCGGGCGCGTGCCGCCGCCGTTGTTTCCGTTACCACCATTGCCGCCGTTCTCGCCGTTGCCCGAGCCGGGGTCGCCAGGCACCTGCTTGAGCGGCATCCGCAGCGTGACGGCATTGGCGTCGTAGCTCAATTGCGGATCGAGGAAGGCGTAGTTGCTGGCGACACTGCCGAAGCGGCCGGTCACGCCGCCGGCCGCGGTCACGATGACGTAGTCGCGCGCCGTGCTGAAATTTCCATCCGGCCCGATGTGGACGACCGATCCGCCCAGGGTGGCGGTGCCGCCGACGACGATGCGGTCGCTGGCCGTCGAGCCCGGATCGACCTCGACCTGATACACCGAACCGGGCGCAAGCGTGAGATTGCCCGACACGTTGAGGGTGCCGATGGAGTTGCCCGGCGCGATGACGCCGCCGGACGCGACGATGACGCCGCCAATCGTCCCCTGTCCGCCAAGGCTGGCGCCGTTGGCCACGGTGACGGCCGCCGGCAGGACCGCCGCCGCATGGGTCGCATCGCCCACCACCAGCTTGCCTGCCCGCAGATCAAGCGCGCCAGCGTAGGTACTGACGCCATTCAATGTCAACGTGGCCGCGCCCGTCTTGACGAGCGCGCCGTTGCCGCCCAGCGCGCCCTGCAGCGTCAATGGTTGCAGCGTTTCCAGCGTCCCGCCGCCGGCGCGCACCTGCAGCGGGCGCGTGGCAACGATCGGCGCGGTGTTGCGCAATGTGCCGCCGTCCAGGGCCAGGGAACCGGCCGGGTCGCCAAGCGCGTCATCCGACGCGATGGCCAGCGTGCCGCCAAGCAGCGTCCATGACATGAGGCCGGTGGCGGCGCCTGTCAGCGTCCAGAGGCTGGCGCCGGACTTCTCCAGGTTGGCGAAGCCTTGATACTGCGCGCCGCTGCCCACCGCGCCGAGCTGGCCGACATTGAAGGTTGTGCTGGCATCGGTCGTATCGCCGCCCAGCGCCAACACGTCGCCGTTGGCGCCGGCCCCGCTGGTCGTGACGACGTTGCCGACGATGGCGGACCCGGCCGTCAGCGTCAGGCGGTTGCCGCCGCCGCTGAGCTGCACGGCATTGGCCCGCGCGCTGAAGCTGCCTGAGCCGCCGACCAGCGTGCCGCTGTTGATGATCTGGACGCCGCCTTGCGCCACGACCGCCGCGCCGCCGCTCGCGGCAAGAAAGCTGGAGGACGATCCGGCGCTGCCGCCCTGGATCATGCCGGCGTTCACCAGCGACCCGCCGGTGTTGATGAAACGCACCCCCGCCCCGCCCTCGCCGCCCGCGGCCGAGGCGCCGAACGAGTTGCCGCCCGCGCCGCCCGAGATGAGCCCGCCCGCCGCGTTATCGATGGCGGTGCCGTTGGCGACGATGCCATCGCCGCCCATGCCGCCATTGGCGCCTGCGCCGGCCGATGCGCCCCTTATGGTCGCGGAATTCATGATCGTTCCGCGATTGGCGAGCACGCCGGCGCCGCCGTTGCCGCCGCGGTTGCCCGCGCCGTTGTTGGCGGTGCCGCCGGCGCCGCCCTGCACGGTGCCGGCATGGTTGGACAAGGTTCCGTCGTCCACCAGGAATAGTCCAGCTCCGCCCGAGCCGCCGCTCGCGCCGACCCCGACGTTAGTATTGCCGCCCGCTCCGCCCAGGATGTCGCCGCCGTTGTTTTGGATGGTGCCGCCCGAAAGCAGCACGAGGCCGGCGCCACCGCCGCCGCCGCCACCGCCCGCGAGGGTTCCGGCTGCGCCGTTGCCCCCGCGC
>NZ_CP017433.1:3116356-3146183 GCF_002082135.1 Achromobacter ruhlandii | reverse complement strand
GAAGCCTTGCTCCTCGCCGGCCTCGCCTGCCTCGCCAGACACACTGCTGGACAATACGGTGCTGGCACTGCCATTCAGATTGCCACCAAGGTTCGGCGTACGGCTGTTCCCTCCCCGACCGCCCGGGCCGCCCACGGACGCGGCGCCGCCGCCGCCGCTCCCGCCCGAAGTCAGGTCGTTACCGTACAAGAAGCCCCCTATTCCGCCGGCGGCGGAGCCGGAGTTGCCGCCATTGGCGCCCGCGCCGGCAGCAGTCGACGGCGTCGCACCGGCGCCGCCGCCGCCGCCATCGACGGGCGTGGTCGGCAGGACGCCGCCCTGGCCGCCGCCGCCGCCACCGCCGCCGCTCGCCAGTCCTCCCGCCCCGCCGCCGCCGCCATTGCCGTAGCTGGCGTTGGCGCCGGTACCGCCCTGGCCGCCGGCGGTGGCGATGTCGCCGGGGGCGGCGAGCGCGGGCAATGGCGCCGTGGTGGAAAGGATGGCGATCGGCAATACCAGTCGATGGATGGCGTTGTTCTTCATATTGCGCGAGCGTTGGGGGCATGCGGCGGATCGATCCGCGGCCGCCACGTTGGAGGATGTGCGCCTGACAGCGCGCCGGGGCACCGGCGCCAAGGTCATCAAATCGATGCCGATTGTAAAAGCTGGGCGGCAACCCTGGCGAAATGTTGCAGTTGTGGATTTCCCCATGGCCGGCGGCGCGCGCCTGTCCAGGCGTTGCCGCCGCATTTGCGGTCCTTGCAGGGGAACAACGCCTGGCCCGAGGCGCGCGGGTTCAAGCCGACGGTGCCATAATCCTGCGCTCCGGCGGCACACTCCACCGCATCCCGCATCAGGTCGCTCATGCCCTCTCCTTGTCCGCTTCATGCCGTGCTGGACGCCGTGCCGCGCCGCTATCGCGTGGCAGGCGACGCCGCCGCCGACGTGGCGGCTGGCCACGCGGCGTCATTGGCGCAAGTCATCGGCCGCCTGCAAGCCACGCTGGCGGCCGGCCAGGAACCGGACCCGTCGCTGCGCGATGCCTTCGTCGTCTCGCTCGACGGGCTCATCCGCGAGGCCCTGAGCCCGCGGGACGCAGACCCGGCGTTCCAGGCCGCGGTGCTGGCCTATCGCCTTCCCGTGGTGCGCGAGTACCTGGCTCTCGATGGCGGGGCGGCGGCCGACCGGCGCAGAGTCCGGGCCGTGGTTGACGCATGGGCGCATCCCGGCAAGCCCGCGCGCCTGGCGCCCGGCGATGCGAGCACCCAGCTCGCGCAATTGCACGCGGCGGCCAGGGCGGCGGACTGGTGGCGGGTGACCGAACTGGCGCGGAACCTGCCGCTGCTGGCAGAGGTGGCCATCATTGACGACCTGGCTTCGGCCTTGCGCGCCCTGGACGCCGATCCGGCCTTGGCCCGATTGTGCCGGATCGAAACCCTGGCGCGCGATCCGCAGGTAAGCCGCTATCGATCGCTGCGCGCCCAACTCGGCCCGCGCGCCGGCAGCGACGAGGCCAGCGCCCAGGCCCGGCTCGCCCGGCAACGCGGCGTCATGGTGGAAACGTTGGCGGCGCGCGCGCTGGAGGCCGTCGCGGCTTACCTGGACCGATTGGAGGCAGCCGCCACGGCGGGCGATGCCCCGCGCTATCGTGTCGTGACTTCGCTACGCGTGCCAGCCGGCCTGGCGGCCGAGGCGGATCGGGCCAAGTCCGAATGGGACGCGGTGCTGCTCAGGCGCGTCGACCCGGCGCAGGCGACGGCGGTCCGCGCGCAGGCAGGCGCCACGGCGACGCCCGCCGATCCGGCGGCGCTTTGGGATATCTGCCTGGTGATCGAAGCCAAGGCCTCGGTCGAGGCGGCCACCACCGACCTGCCGCGTTTGCTGCGCGGGCTGCGCCTGCTGGCGAGCGCGCGGCCGGATCAGGCATATGCGTTCTCCACCCAGCAAGGCAGGGTCCAGGTGCGGGGGGCATCGCTGGCGGCATTGCCGGTCACGGAAGCGGCGCTGGCCGAGCGGGTGCTGTACTGCAGCGACGCGCCTGCCGATGCCCCGCATGCCGGGCTGCACGCGGCCAGCCGGACACAGTTGCTGTCCGCGCCCTCCTGCCTGGCCTATGCCGCCGCCTTGAGCGAAGGCCGGCCGGTGGACCCGGACGATCTGGCGCCGCTCTGGCAGGCGTTGTGGCACGATGCCCGTTGGCGGCCGGCGCTGAATCTGGCCGCCACGCGTCAGTTGGCGCGATCCTTGATGGTGCATCCGGACGACCTGGTGGCGACCGTGGCGCGCCTGTCCAGGCCAGCGGGCGCGTCAGCTTGAGCGCGCCCGGGGCGAGAACCCGGCATAGCGTCTCGCGGCGGCCGGCGTGCCGCGCCACGATGACCTGCGATGCGCCGCAACCAGGGCGTGGCATGCAGAACGCTCATCAGCGCGTACATGACGGGCATGCGGTCGAGCCAGGCGGCGCCCTCCCCGCCACACAGCCCCGGGATGGCGCCGGCGCCGCGCACGGTGCCCCACAGTGCCATCAGCGCGAAGATTGGCGTGGCGGCCAGGCAGAGGCCGTCCGCGACGGCGGCGATGCGTGCCCGGACACGGGCGGCGGCACGGCCGCCAGCACCGGTCGCCGCCCGGCTCGCGGCGCCGCTCATGGCCGGCCGCTTCCGGCCGCCGCCACATCGCCGTATTCGTCGCGCCGGCGCAGCCACAATCCGCTTTCGTTGCGGCCCCGGGGCGCGCGGTCGAGCCAGGCATACATGCCCCAGATCGCGTCGGTGCCGCGCGAATAGGTGGAATACGTGTGGTAGACCACGCCGTCCTCCAGCACGAACGCGCTCAGGCCTTCCCGTTCACGCAGGTAGGTGGGCAGGTCGGTGCCGGTGGTGCCGGCCCAGCTCACGAATTCGGCCGGCGGCGCCGCGGCCGTCGCCATTTTCATCGCCGGGTCGTCGCGGCGGAAGTTGTACTCCGCGCCGGCCTGCTGCTGCGCCGGGGTGAACGAGGCGTGGAAATCGAAGTTGAAATCGCTGTCCGCCGACGAGGCCCAGGGAAACGTCCATCCCATCCGCCGCTGGTAGGCCTGCAGCGTTGCCAGCGGCGCGCGCGATACCGCCCACAACATGACATCGTGATGGGCCAGGTGCGTGACGATGCCGTTGAAGCCATCGGCGATCGACGAGCAGGACGGGCAGCCGGCCTGATAATCCGGACCGAACATGAAGTGATAGATCAGCAGCTGCGAGCGTCCCTGGAACAGATCCGCCAGGGTGGCGGCGCCGCCACCGGTGTCGAAACGGTACGACTTGTCCAGGCGGACCCAGGGCAGCGCCTGGCGTTGCCGCGCCACCTCGTCGCTGCTGCGCGTCAGGCGCTTTTCCGCCTCCAGCAGCTGGCGGCGGGCCGTCAGCCATTCATCGCGGGTCGCGATCTCGTGTGTCGCCATGATGGGCTCCTCGGTAAAGGGGGGATGCGCATGCGGTCCGCGGCATGCGACGCGTTGGTCTGGGTGACATAGTGCGGTCGCGCGGCCTGGGGCGGGGAGTAACAATGCTGGCGCGATTGCGGACGACCCCGCCTCGGCGCGCCGTGGGCGGGATCGGGCACAATGCGGTTTTTGCCCGGCCTTCGCATGCGCCCTTCCGCCCCGCCCTCCGCTGCCGCGCTGCCCGCCGTGCCAGCGCGGCCGGTCGCGCCGCTGGACCCGTCGTCGCTGGACGCGGCGACCGAGGCCGCGGTGCGCGCCCTGTTGCGCGAAGGCAGTTCGGCCAATACCGAAGCCGCCTACCGCACCGCCATGCGCTACTGGGCGGCCTGGTATGCCCTGCGTTTCGGCCAGCCGCTGACGCTGCCGGTCGCGGCGCCCGCGGTGATGCAATTCGTGGTTGACCATCTGCGGGTCCAGGGCGCCGACGGCCTGCATCACGGCCTGCCGGAGCCGATCGACCAACAACTGGTGGCGCAGGGCGTCAAGGCGCGGCCCGGGCCGCTGTCCTTGAATACCGTGCTGCACCGGGTGGCGGTGCTGTCCAAGGCGCACGCCCTGCAGGAACTGATCAACCCCTGCCGCCACGAGCAGGTGGCGACGCTGCTGTCGCGCGCCCGGCGCGCCTATGCCCGGCGCGGCGAGCTGCCCGCGAAAAAGCCGGCGCTGACCCGCGCGCCGTTGCAGGCGCTGCTGGACACCTGCGATGACTCGCTCGAAGGCTTGCGCGACCGCGCCCTGCTGCTGTTTGCCTGGGCCAGCGGCGGGCGGCGGCGCTCGGAGGTGGTGCGCGCCACCACGGCCAATACGCTGCGCACGCCGCAAGGCTATCTCTATGCGCTGGCGCATTCCAAGACCAACCAGGGCGGCGCGGCGCACGCCGACAATATCAAGCCCATCGTCGGCGCCGCCGCGGCCGCGCTCGACGCCTGGCTGGCGGCGGCCGGGATCAGCGAGGGCCCGCTGTTCCGCCGGGTGCGGCGCGGCGGCGTGGTGGGCGAACCGCTGGCCGCCGCCGCGGTGCGCGACATTGTGGTCAAGCGCAGCCGGCTGGCGGGGCTGGCCGAACCGTTTTCGGCCCACAGCCTGCGGTCGGGCTTCGTCACCGAGGCCGGGCGCCAGAACGTGCCACTGGCGGAAACCATGGCCATGACGGGACATGCCAGTGTCGCCACCGTGATGGGCTATCACCGCGCCGGCGCCGCCACGCAGTCGCGCGCGGCGCGATTGCTGGAGAACGGCGAAGAGACGCCGCCGGACGCCTGAACCGGCCTCGCGCGCCGGCCGATCCGCCGGGGACCGCGGGCGGGCACGCCCCGTTTCGGCTCTGACGCGCACTTGAATACAATGGCGGCTGCCGGCGCCAGGGCGCGCCGCGCGTGCCCCGAGGTCCAAGCCTGCTGTGTCTTCCCTGCGAATCAATCTGCGCGGCCTGGTGCTCGCGCTCACGGTGTTCAGTGCCGTTGCCGCCACCGCCAATGCCCTGTATGCCAGCTACCGGCTGCAGCGCGAACAACTCATCGCCAACACCTTGGAAGCCAATCGCGTCTACGCGGCCAAGCTTGCCGAAAGCGCCGGCGATTTTCTCAAGGCGGCGCAGCGTCAGCTGGGCTACAGCGCGCGCCACATCGCCGGCAACATGGACGCGCCGGCCGTGCTGGCGGCCGAAGTGCTGCGGGTGCAGGAGCAGAGCGACAGCTTCAATTCCGTCGGCGTGGTGGGCGCCGACGGCCTCATCCTGGCCACCACGCAGAACTTCCGCACTTTCCTGGGCACCCGGGTCGATACCCCGGGCAGTCGCGTCGCGCTGCGGTCGCGTCATCCGGAAATCAGCAAGCCCTACGTATCGATCGCGGGCAACCTGATGATCAACCTGTCCTATCCGATCATCGCCGCCGATGGCCGGTTCCTGGGCTATGTGGCCGGCAGCCTGCATCTGCGCAAGGCGAGCCCGCTGGAGGACATGCTGGGGCGTCATCCCTATACCGACGGTTCCTATCTGTACGTGGTGGATGGAGACGGACGGCTGATCTATCACGCCGACCCGGACCGGATCGGCGAGGTGGTGACGGGCAACCCGGTGATCGACGCGGTGGTCGAGGGCCAGGCCGGCGCCCGGCGCCTGGTCAATTCGCGCGGCGTGGACATGCTGGCCGGCTATGCCCCGGTGCCCAGCAGCGGCTGGGGCGTGGTGGCCCAGCGCCCCACCGCCGTGACGCTCACCCCGCTTGACGGCCTGCTGTGGGCGCTGCTCGGCTATGCCGCGCCGCTGGCCGTGGTGTTCCTGCTGGCGATCTGGTGGTGCGCGCGGCAGATTTCGCTGCCGCTGTCGCAACTGGCCACCAACGTCGAACACCACGACGTGGCGGTGGCGATGCAGCGCGTCAAATCCGTCAGGGCCTGGTATTTCGAGGCTGAACGCCTCAAGCGCGCGGTGATCTGGAGCTTTACCAGCCTGCAGGACAAGATCGGCAAGCTCAACCTGGCCAGCATCACGGATCCCCTCACCGGACTGCGCAACCGACGCGGCACCCAGGATGCGGTGGATCATCTGCAGACCAGCGGCACGGCGTTCTCGGTGGTGGCGCTGGACATCGATCACTTCAAGCGCGTCAATGACACCTATGGCCACACCGTGGGCGACCAAGTGATCCAGGGCGTGGCCCAGCTGATGCGCGACGGCTCGCGTCCCGGCGACATCCTGTGCCGCAACGGCGGCGAGGAGTTCCTGATTCTGTTGCCCGAGGTGGGGCCGAACGAGGCGGTGATCGTGGCCGAGCGGCTGCGTCAGCGCATCGCCGATCGCGACATCGACCGGGTGGGCGGCGTCACCGTGTCGGCCGGCGTGGCGCAGTGGCCGACCTGTGGACCGGACGTGACGCAGGCATTCCACGCCGCCGACGCCGCGCTCTACAGCGCCAAGCAGCAGGGCCGCAACCGGGTGGTGCTGCACGCCGCTTCGTAGCGGCGCGCCGCTACGGCGAGGTCAGCAGCGCGCGGTAGTGGCTGGCCACGGCCGCCGCCAGCAGGCCGCCGATCACGGCCACGTGCTCCAGGGCAAAGAACAGCGCCAGCCTGCCCTGGGTGCCGGGCAGTTGCCAGAAGGCGTGCACGATCACAATGGTCAGCAGCAGGAACAGGCCCAGCGCGGCCGCCGCCAGCCACATGGCGCGGTCGGCGAGGATCAGCGCCGCGCCGGCCAGCATCAACACGGCCACCGCGCTATTGAACAGCCACGCCGGGTGCAGGCCGGCGGCGCGCATTTCGGCCATGCCGCCAGAAAAATCGATCAGCTTGGCGGCGCCGGATGACAGAAAAAGCGTCGCCAGGCACAGCCGGGCGATGAACCAGAGCCAGCTGCTCCCCAATAGCGATTCGATGAACTGCGGTGTCTGCATGCGTGTGTTCCTGATAGGCGGACGCGCCCGCCCGAGCCGTTCGGGATAGTGCTCCGGGTTGCCAAATGGGGCGCGACGGACTATAAAACCTCAACCTAACTTGAGGTCAACACCATGACGGCGGACAAGCCGATCGATATCACCCGCGTCATGACCGTGGGCGAAGTGGCGCGGCGCAGCGGCGTGCCGGTTTCCACGATCCACTTCTATGAGTCCAAGGGGCTGATCCACAGCTCGCGCAGTGACGGCAACCAGCGGCGCTTTCCCGGCATCGTGCTGCGCTACATCGCCATCATCAAGGTGGCGCAACGCACCGGCATTCCGCTGGAAGAGATCCGCGAGGCCATGGCCCGCTTTCCGCAGGACAGCCACAAGCTCACTCCGGCGCAATGGAAAGCGCTGTCATCGCAGTGGCGCGCCAACCTGGACGAACGCATCCGCAAGCTGACCCGGCTGCGCGATGAGCTGGACAGCTGCATCGGTTGCGGCTGCCTGTCGCTGCGGGACTGTCCGTTACGCAATCCCGACGACGTGCTGGGCCGCGATGGGCCGGGTCCACGCATCCTGGAACGTCCCTAGCGCGCCGGCCGGCGGTGGCGCCCGGCGCGGCCTCGCCCGCGCGGCCTGGCGCGACCGGATCGGAGATAAAGCGCATTAATTTCGGTTAGTTGCGCAACCGCTTGTGTTCGATTGCAATAGTGTTGCGGACGCCGCGAAGATAAGCACACGCAGGCGTCCCGGCCGGGTTTCAGGCCCTGTAATTACAGTATCCTGCGCGCACAGACACATCGCATCAGGCCGGTTCACCCGTATGCTGTGCAGTAGATTTTCGATTAAGTCGCTCGAGCGCTATTTCCTGATACTGGCGGCCGGCGTATTGCTGCCGATGTCGGTCCTGACCGCGATCCTGCTTATCCAGAGCCGCGCCGCCTACGTCGCCACCTCCGACGCCCTGCAGGCGTTCAAGGTGGTGCGGGCCACGGTCATCGCCATGGAAATGGTCTCGGCCGAACGCGGTCCGATGAACGCCGCGCTGGGCGCCGACCATCCCGTCAGCCAGCGCCTGCGCGATGCGCTGCAGGCGGCGCGCGAGCGCAGCGACACCCGCATCGCCGACCTGCTGGCCCTCTATCGCGCCCCGCTGCGCCCGGACAGCGCCCGGGAATTCACCAACATCCAGCGCATCCGCTACGCCCTGCTCAAGGCGCGCGAAGATGCCGATGCCCTGATCGCGTCGCCGCGCGCCGAGATGTCGGGCCAGCACGTGCTCGACGTGGTCGACGGCATGGTGGCGCTGGTGCCCGAACTGCAGATGGCCATGGCCGACAGTGTCGGCGTGGTGATGCAACACGAGCTTGACGCGCCCCAGCTGCTGACGCCGGCGCTGCTGGCCAGCGACCTGCGCGAACAGGCCGGCCTGCTGGGTTCGACCTTCACGCCCGCGCTGGCCAAGCAGCGGCGCCTGACCGAAGCGGATCAGTTCCGCATGGAGCGCGTGCTGGGCCGCATCGACCAGTTGCGCGACCTGCTGGACGCGCGGCTGGCCCCAAGGCCGGATCTGCGCGCCTCGCAGCTCTATTCGGAGATGCGAACCCTGTATTTCGGCGAAGCGCTGCGCTATCTGGAGCGGGTGCGCGACACCGCCGCGCGGCGGCCGGAAGGGGCCGATGTCACGGCGGCCGAGCTGGCGGCGACCTATGTGCCGCTGATGCAGGCCATCACCCAGTTCCGCGATCTGATGCTGGACGAAATGGAACAACGCATTCACGCGCATCGCGCCGAGGCGATCCGCCTGCTGCTCACCACCCTGTTCGCGGCCGCCGCGCTGGCGGCCGCGCTGATGCTGGCGCTGCGACAATTCCGGCGGCGCGTGATCCGGCCGTTCGTGCAGGCCACCCGCATCATCGGCGCCATCGCCGACGGCGCGCAAGTCGCATCCATTCCGGTGGGCAAGTACCGCGGCGAAGTCGACGGCATGTTCACGGCATTGAGCGTGCTCAAGGACAATGCCGCGGCGCGCCGTCAGGTCGAACGGGAACGCGACCGCCTGATCGTCGACCTGGCGGTCATGGCCGAGACCGACTTCCTGACCGGCCTGCTCAACCGCCGCGCCTTCGAGAATCGCTTCGAGCAGACGCTGGCACAGTGGCGCGGCGAGCACGCCGTGCTGGCGTTCATCCTGTTCGATATCGATGATTTCAAGGGCATCAACGACACCTACGGCCATGCCAGCGGCGATGCGGCGCTGAAGATCGTGGCGGATCTGTGCCGCCAGACCTGGCGCCGCGGCGATGTGGCGGCCCGTGTCGGCGGCGAGGAATTCGCGGTGCTCTGCCACGCGCCGACATCCGGCCACGCGATCGAGATGGCCGAGCGCATGCGTGTGCGCATCGCCCAGGCCAGGGTGGCGGCCGAAGACGGCACGGTGTTCGCGTTGACGGCCAGCTTCGGCGTCGCCTGTGTGGCATGGCACCACGCCGCGGCGGCCGACACCCTGTTCCGGCGCGCCGACGAGCTGCTGTACCGCGCCAAGACCGAAGGCAAGAACCGCGTGGTGCTCGGCGATATCACTTGAAACTGGCCGAGGCCCATAAAAAAACGCCGCATCGTTGATCGATGCGGCGTTCGTGCTTCGGGTTGGCGCGGGTCAGGCGGGAACACTGGCTGCGCTGCGTTCCTGCGCCGGTTCGGCAGGCGCCGGATGCGATGTGGTTTCAGGATCCGGACGGGTGTCGGGTGCCTTCCAGTTCAGCGGCGGAATCTCGAAGCGCGTCTTCTTGCTGATCGGTTGGGACATGTGCGTACTCCTGTGTGCGGTGTGGGCCTGCCCCGCGCAGGCGCACGACTCGGGTAACCAGCGCGCCCGGGATGCCGGCGGAAATGCGGGAAAAGCATCAGGAACGGGCGCCAGGGGCGTTGCCCTGGGACGTCGGGCATGGGGTGCGGCGGCGTGCCGCCAATCGGCGGTGCAGCACGGGGCTGCATGCGGGGCGCGGTAAAAAATGCCAGATTGTTGCGCGACGAAGAAATCATTTTAGTCCTAATTGGACGATATTGCAAGCAATTTGAAGGCTGGTTATGTATCCGGATGGTGCAGGCGAAGGGGGCGGCGGCCGCGTTCATCGCCGGATCGCGCGCCGGTCGATCCTACGCGTAAAGGATTGACACCCGAGAACGATCGTTCTAGCATGCCTCCATTCATCATATAGAACGATCATTCTCCATGCCCTCCCCGACGCTCCCTTCCGCCGACGACGTGCGCCAGCGCCTGCTGCGGACCACCGAAAACCTGATCTACGCCGGCGGCATCCACGCCACCGGAATGGATCTCATCGTCAAGACCTCGGGCGTGGCGCGCAAGCGCGTGTATCAGTTCTACCCGAACAAAGACGCGCTGGTGGCCGCCGCCCTGCGGGCGCGCGACGAACGCTGGATGCAATGGTTCGTCGCGGCGACTTCGCGCGCGGCCGAACCCCGCGCGCGCCTGCTGTCCATGTTCGACGCCCTGCGCGAGTGGTTCGCGTCCGACGATTTCCGCGGCTGCGCTTTTCTCAACGCCGCCGGCGAGATCGGCGACGAGGCCAGCCCGGTGCTGGCTGTCTCGCGCGAACACAAGGCGCGCCTGCTGGACTACGTGCGCACGCTGACGCGCGCCGCCGCGCTGCCGGACCCTGACGATGCCGCCGACCAGTGGCTGGTGCTGATCGACGGCGCCATCGCCGTGGCGCTGGTGGCGCGCGATCCCGCCATCGCTGACAGCGCGCGGCGGGCCGCCGCGATCTTGCTGAGGTAAGGCGCGCGTCCCTTTTCTTCCCCCACCAACGAGGCATCCGCGATGACATCGACCCCCGCCACCCGCCCTCCTCTTCCTCCGTTCACGCACGCCAGCGCGGTGCAGAAGGTCCGCCTGGCCGAGGACGGCTGGAACAGCCGCGACCCCGACAAGGTCGCGCTGGCCTACAGCCTGGACACGCGCTGGCGCAATCGCGCCGAGTTCGTCCGCAACCGCGACGAGGCGCGCGACTTCCTGGCCCGCAAGTGGGCCAGGGAACTGGAGTACCGGCTGATCAAGGAACTATGGGCCTTTGGCGGCAACCGCATCGCGGTGCGCTATGCCTACGAATGGCACGATGATTCCGGCAACTGGTTCCGCTCGTATGGCAACGAGAACTGGGAATTCGGCGAGGACGGCCTGATGACCCAGCGGCATGCCTGCATCAATGACCTGCCGATCCTGGAAGCCGAACGCAAGTTCCGCTGGCCGCTGGGGCGCCGGCCGGACGACCATCCCGGCCTGTCGGATCTGGGCCTGTAGGCTCCGCCGGCCCGCGCGGCGTCAGGGCAGCGTCACGCGCTTGATGCCGTCGTCCCCGTCGCCGATGGCGTAACCGTGCGCCGCGTAATGTGGCCACAAGGAGGATGGCGGAACGTGGCCCATGGTGTGGCGCAATGAAAGCCTCGCAAGCTGCATATCGGTCTTTCGCGGGAGGTTTTCATGCGCGATTCTGCTTAGGGATTTCCCGCCCTCTTCCCCGGGCGCTCCGTCTCGCGACGGGATTTTTTCGCCTTCATGAAAGGTGATCGGAAGTTTGGATTCTTAGACTCCCGCATTCATTGGAATGTCAGCTTTTATTCAGACAGAAGTCAGTTCGAATGAAAGCCACAACAAAGGGAGGAATGAATCCAATGCAATCCAAACGCAGCGTCATCAAGCGCGAGGCGTGGGCCGCGGGCACGATGATCGTGCTCGGCCTGGGCGCCATCGCGCAGGCATCCACTTACAACATCGGCAGCCTGGCCCGCATGGGGCCGGGCATGTTCCCCGCCATTCTCGGCGTGCTGCTGGTCCTGCTGGGCCTGATCATCGCGCGCACGGCTTTTTCCGCGCCGGACGTGGAAGAGGAAGCCGAAGACATCCCCCCGCCTGAATGGCGCGGCTGGGGCTGCATCATCGGCGGCCTGATGGCCTTCATCCTGCTGGGCAAGTACGGCGGTCTGGTGCCCGCCACGTTCGCACTGGTCTTCATCGCGGCCATGGGCGACCGCCAGCACACCGTGCGCAGCGCCGCCCTGTTGGCCGTGGGCGTGACCATTCTCGGCATCGCCGTCTTCTCGTGGGCGCTGCAGCTGCAGTTTCCGCTGTTCCGCTGGGGTTGATCGATGGAAATTCTCAATAACCTGATGCATGGCTTCTCGGTCGCTTTCGCGCTCGACAACCTGCTGTGGGCTGTGTTCGGCGTGTTCATGGGCAACCTGATCGGCGTGCTGCCGGGCATGGGCGTGCTGGCCGCCATCTCGATCCTGCTGCCGCTGACCTACACCATGACCCCGACCGCCGCGCTGGTGATGCTGTCGGGCATCTACTACGGCTCGCAATACGGCGGCGGCATCACCTCGATCATGCTGAACCTGCCGGGCACCGCTTCGCACGCCGTGGCCTGCCTGGACGGTAATCCGCTGGCGCGCAACGGCAAGGCCGGCTCGGCGCTGTTCATGCTGATGTTCTCGTCGTTCTGCGGCGCGTCCGTCGGCATCCTGGCGATGATCCTGTTCTCGCCGCTGCTGGTCGACGTGGCCTTCAAGTTCGGCCCGGCCGAATATTTCTCGATGATGATGCTGGGCCTGCTGGCCGGCGCCACGCTGGCCAAGGGCTCGGCGATCAAGGGCGTGGCGATGGTGGTGGTCGGCCTGCTGCTGGGCGTGATCGGCACCGACGTCAACACCGGCACCATGCGCTTTCACTTCGGCATCCTCGAACTGAGCGACGGCCTGCAGATCGTGGCGCTGGCCATGGGCCTGTTCGGCGTGGCCGACTTCCTCAAGAACATCAACCAGATCGGCGGCGACGCCAAGGTCACCAGCACCAAGGTCAGCATGAAATCGATGCGGCCCGAGGCCGGCGACATCAAGCAGTCGCGCGGCGCCCTGGTGCGCGGCACCGCCATCGGCGCGGCCTTCGGCATCCTGCCGGGCACCGGCCCGACCATCGCCTCGTTCATTTCGTACGCGGTGGAAAAGAAAGTGGCGCGCGAGCCGCGCCGCTTCGGCCGCGGCGCCATCGAGGGCATCGCCGGCCCCGAGGCCGCCACCAGCGCCTCGACCCAGACCAGCTTCATCCCCACCATGAGCCTGGGCATTCCGGGCGACCCGGTGATGGCGCTGATGCTGGGCGCGCTGATCATCCACGGCATCCAGCCCGGTCCGCAGATGATGGTCGAGCACGCCGACATGTTCTGGGGGCTGATCGCCAGCTTCTGGGTCGGCAACGTGCTGCTGTTGCTGCTGAACCTGCCGCTGATCGGCATGTGGGTGCGGCTGTTGACGGTGCCGTTCCGCTACCTGTTCCCGGCGGCGCTGTTCTTCGTCTGCGTCGGCGTCTACAGCACCAACAACAACCTGTTCGACGTCGGCATGGTGACCTTGTTCGGGGCGGCGGGCTATGCGCTGATCCGGTTGCGCTTCGAACCGGCGCCGCTGCTGCTGGGCTTCGTGCTCGGGCCGATGGTGGAAGAGAACTTCCGCCGCGCCCTGCTGTTGTCGCGCGGCGACCTGTCGATCTTCGTGACGCGGCCGATCAGCCTGGGCTTCGTGCTGGCCTGCGTGATGCTGATCGCGTTGCTGCTGGTGTCGGCCGTGCGCCACAAGCACAAGGCGCGGGCGGCCTTGCAGCAATCCCGTTCGGCGGCCTGATCCGCGCCGGGCGCCATGGACAGCCGCCCGCGGGCGGCTGTTTTTCGTGGCGCGCCCGATGCCCGCCTACGCGTCGGAGGGGGTGCCCGGCGCCGCGCGATGGCCGTCGATATGGCCCAGCGGCCGGCCCGGATCGAGCCGGTCGCGCACCCGCTGCTTGAGCACCTTGGCTTCCGGAAAGCCGCCGTCGCGCTTGCGGTCCCATACCAGCTCGCCGTCATAGGTGATCTGGAAGATGCCGCCGGTGCCGGGCTGCAGCACCACCTCGCCCAGGTCGGTGGAGAACGTGGACAGCAGCTCCTGCGCCATCCAGCCGGCGCGCAGCAGCCATTGGCACTGCGTGCAATAAAGGATGACGATGCGGGGACGATGGGCGGCGGGCGGGGTGGCGGTCTGCATGGCGCGGATCATTCTACGCCAGCCGGGTACGCGCGGCGCGTGTCGCCAGTCGTGGATAATGTCAGGTTTTCCCGGGCGCGCGGTGCGCCCTGAGTCCGCCAATGAAGTCTGCATTACCCGCGCGAAGCCAACGGTGGCTGATCGGCCTCCTGATGGGCCTGGTCACCCTGACACCGATGGGCATCGACATCTACCTGCCTTCGCTGCCCGCCATGGCGGCCGGCTTCGGCCAGCCGATCAGCGCGCTGCAGGCCAGCATCACCCTCTTCATCTTCTCGGTCGGCGTCGGCCAGATCCTGATCGGCCCGCTGGCCGACCGCTACGGCCGCCGGCCGGTGGCGCTGGGCGGCGCGCTGGCCTACCTGGCCGGGTCGGCGCTGGGCGCCGCGGCCAATACGCTGGAGCTGTTCTACGCGGCCCGCGTAATCCAGGGCCTGGGCGCGTGCTCGGCGTCGCTGGTGGCCTTCGCGGCGGTGCGCGACCGTTTCAGCCCGGCGGTCGGGGCGCGTGTCTACAGCTATCTGAACGGCGCGTTGTGCACGGTGCCAGCCCTGGCGCCGATGCTGGGCGGCGCGCTGGCGGTGCATGCCGGCTGGCGCAGCACCTTCGTCTTCATGGTGCTGTTCGCACTGGCGCTGGCCGCGTTGCTGGCGTGGCGTTTCACCGAAACCCGCGAGGCCGCGCCGGCGCGCGGCACGCCCCTGTACAGCCTGCGCCGCTACACGCCCATTGCGGCCAGCGGCCGCTTCCTTTACTTCGCCATTTTCGGCATGGCCGGCATGGCCATGATCCTGGTGTTCGTGTCGGCCGCGCCGGTGGTGCTGGTGCAGCAGCTCGGCTATTCGGAGCTGGGGTTTTCCGCCTGGTTTGGCGGCAACGCCGCCATCAACATCGCGGCGTTCTTCCTGGCGCCGGTGTTCATTGCGCGCTTCGGCCGCTATGCCATGCTGCGGGTCGGCATGATGGCGCTGCTGGCGGCCGCGCTGATGCACCTGGCCGCCTGGTGCTGGGCGCCCGCGGCCGCGTGGATCTTCATGCTGCCGGTGGCGGTGCTGACGGTCGGCTTTTCGCTGGCGCTGGGCTCGGCGTTGAGCCTGGCGCTGGAACCCTTCGCCGAGCGCGCCGGCACCGCCGCCGCGGTCTACGGGCTGTTCCAGATGAGCGGTTCGGCCGTCATTGCCACCGCGCTGCTGGACCAGGGCGTGGCGCCCCAAGCCGCCATGGGCCTGATCGGCGTGGTGATCGTGGGGCCGCTGCTGTGCCTGTCGGGCGTCATGGGCCGGCGCGTCGCCGCG
This sequence comes from Achromobacter ruhlandii, assembly GCF_002082135.1. Taxonomy (NCBI): domain Bacteria; kingdom Pseudomonadati; phylum Pseudomonadota; class Betaproteobacteria; order Burkholderiales; family Alcaligenaceae; genus Achromobacter; species Achromobacter ruhlandii. The sequence continues at coordinate 3,130,944 of NZ_CP017433.1, read as the reverse complement.
TCTTCGCACTGAGCGCCCGCGCCCGGCCCGCGCCGCCTGGCGTGGTTCAGGCCGCCGCCCGCGGCGCGCTCGACAGGTGCATCAACAGCGCGCCGCCGGCAATCAGCGCCGCGCCCGCCAGGCGGCCGGGATTGAGCGCGCTAGCGCTGAAGCCCACCAGCGCATAGCGGTCCAGCAGCAACGCCGCCAGCATCTGGCCGGCGATCACCGCCGCCAGGAAGGCGCCCGCGCCCAAGCGCGGCGCCAGCATCAGCGCTGCCGTGATGTAGAACACGCCCGCCAGCCCGCCGGTCCAGCCCCACCACGGCAGCCGCCCGATCTCGGCGAAGCTGGGCGCCGGCACGCGCAGCACGGCCATCACTGCCATGGCCGCGATGGCGCTGATCGCCAGCGAGGCCATGGTGGCCCACAGCGGATGGCCCAGGTTCCGCCCCAGGGCGGCATTCGCGCCGGCCTGGATCGGCACCAGCGCGCCAGCCAGGATGGCGGCGGGAACAGCGTAGAAGGTCGAGGAATTCATGGTGCGGCTCCGATTCAAGAAGGATTGGCGTTATTCTCTTATTCATAATCCATTGAATCCAATTCGATTTTTGTCTATTGAACATGCGGCCAACGAATAACCTACGGGCCATCGACCTGAATCTGCTCGTGGTGCTGGATGCCTTGCTGCATGAGCGCCACCTGACTCGCGCGGCCGCCCGGCTGCCCATGAGCCAGCCGGCCATGAGTCACGCGCTGGCGCGCCTGCGGTTGTTGCTGGAGGATCCGCTGTTCCATCGCACCCGCGGCGGCCTGCGGCCCACGCCGCATGCGCTGGCGCTGGAGGCGCCGCTGCGCGAGGTGTTGGCGCAGGTGCGCCGCCTGCTGGCGGGCGCGGTGTTCGAGCCGGGGGCCAGCCGGCGCGTCTTCCGGCTGGCGATGTCCGACTACGGCGCCAGCGTGGCGCTGCCGCCGTTGATGCGATGCCTGCGGCGCGACGCGCCCGGCATCGACCTGGAGATCAGCTATGCCAGCCGCAGCGGCATGATCGCCGGCGTGGCCGACGGCCAGCTCGATCTGGCGCTGGCGGTGTTCGGCGAAACCCCGGCCGATATCCGCCGCGCCGTGCTGTTCCATGAGGGATTCGTCTGCGCCGCCGACGCGGGCCAGGGCGTGCCCGCCACGCTCGACGGCTATCTGGCGCGGCCGCACGTGCTGGTGGCCGCCAGCCAGGACCAGCGCGCGGCGGAAGTGGATGCCGCGCTGGCGCGGCTGGGCCATGCGCGCCGCGTCGCGCTGCGCCTGCCGCATTGGACGGCGGCGCCGGCGGCACTGGCGGGCACCGACCTGGTGTTGACGGTGGCGCGGCGCACGCTCGACCCCGCGCCGCCGGGCGTGGCCGTGGCGCCGGTGCCCTTCCCCATCGCGCCGCTGGCGTTCGAAATGATCTGGCACGAACGCGCCGATGGCGACGCGGGCCTGGGGTGGTTGCGCGGCCTGTTGAGCCAGGTGCTGGCCTGATCGGCGCTTGCCGCGTCGGCGCCGGGCCTGCGCGCCGACGCGGCATTGGCCTACTATCGAGGCATGCCCCCCCTTTGACGGAGATGTCATGGCCCTCGATTCCACAACGCGCGAACCTGTACTGGAGCGCAGCCTGAGCGACGGCGTCGCGACGCTGCGGCTGAACCGTCCGGCGCAATTCAATGCCCTGTCCGAAGGCCTGCTGGACGCGCTGCGCGCCGAGATCGACATCCTGGCGCGCGAGCCATCCCTGCGCTGCGTGGTGCTGGAAGCCGCCGGCCGCGCCTTCTGCGCGGGCCACGACCTGCGCGAGATGCGCAGCCAACCGTCGTTCGACTATTACCTGGCGCTGTTCCGCAAGTGCGGCGGCGTAATGCAGGGCCTGCAGGCCTTGCCGGTGCCGGTCATCGCCAAGGTGCGCGGCATCGCCACCGCGGCGGGCTGCCAACTGGTGGCCAGTTGCGACCTGGCGGTGGCCGCCGACGATGCGCGTTTCGCCGTGTCCGGCATCAACGCCGGCCTGTTCTGCTCGACCCCGGCCGTGGCGCTCAGCCGCAACATATCGGCCAAGCGCGCTTTCGAGATGCTGGTCACCGCCCGCTTCATCGACGCGCCGCAGGCGCGCGACTGGGGCCTGCTGAACGACGTCGCGCCCGCCGGCGAACTGGACGCGCGCGTGCGGGCGCTGGTCGAGGTCATCGTGGCCAAGAGTCCCGCCGCGATCCGCTACGGCAAGCGCATGTTCTACGCCCAGCGCCAGATGCCGCAGGCGTTGGCCTATGACTATGCGGCTGAAGTAATGGCGCGCAACATGATGGAAGAAGACGCCGCCGAGGGCATCGATGCCTTCCTGCAAAAGCGCGCGCCGCGCTGGCGCCGGTGACGTGGGCCGATGACCGCGCCCGCGACGTCGCCGCGCGGCGGCGGGCTCAAACGAGCCAGCCCAGCCCCCAGCCGGCCGCCGCGGCGGCCAGCACCACCCAGAGCGGCGACCAGCGCGCGTAGACCAGCAGGCCGAACAGCGCCAGCGCCAGGGCGAAATCCGCCTTGCTCGATATCGCCTGGGTCCAGACCGGGTCGTACAGCGCCGCCAGCAGGATGCCGACCACCGCCGCGTTCACGCCCGCCACCATGTTGCGCACGCCGGGGCGTCGCCGCAGGCTTTCCCAGAATGGCAGGGCCGCCGCCACCAGCAGCGCGCCCGGCAGGAAGACCGCCGCCAGCATGAGCAGGCCGCCGGCCCAGCCCGACAGCGGGCCGGACGAGGCCGCGCCAAGGAAGGCGGCAAAAGTGAACAAAGGCCCCGGCAGCGCCTGCGCGACGCCATAGCCCGCGAGAAAATCCGCGCTGGGCACCATGCCCCCGCCCACCGCGGCCGTTTCCAGCAGCGGCAGCACCACGTGGCCGCCGCCGAACACCAGCGCGCCCGCGCGATAGAAGCCCGCCAGTTGCGCCGCCAGCGGCGTGCCCGACAACTGGGCCCACAGCGGCAGCGCCGCCAGCAGCAGCCCGAACAGCGCCAGGCAGGCATAGCCGGCGGCGCGCGACGCGCCCTGCGTCCGATTGGCCAGCAGGGGCCGCGGCGGCACTTGCAGCAGCGCGGCGCCGGCCACCGCGCCCAGCAGGATCGCGCCGACCTGCCCCAAGGTGGTCGGCAGCGCCACCGTCACCAGCGCGGCGACGATGGCGAGCCCGGCGCGCGGCCGGTCCGGACAGAGCGAGCGCCCCATGCCCCACACCGCCTGGGCGATGACCGCCACCGCGGCCACCTTCAGGCCATGCACCGCCGGCATCGCCGCCAGCCCGCCGAACCGCGCCAATCCCAATCCCAGCAGGATCATCGCCACCGCCGACGGCAGCGTGAACGCCAGCCAGGCGGCCAGCATGCCGGCCCACCCCGCCCGCCTCAGCCCCAGCGCCATGCCGACCTGACTGCTGGCCGGGCCGGGCAGGAACTGGCATAGCGCCACCAGGTCGGAAAAGGCGTAGTCGTCGAGCCAGCGGCGGCGATCAACGAATTCCTCGCGGAAGTAAGCCAGGTGCGCCACCGGGCCGCCGAACGCGGTCAGCCCCAGCCGCAGGAAGGCCAGGAACACCTCCATACAGGAACTGCGCGTGGCCGGCGCGGCCTCGCTGGCGGCCGGTTTGCTGGCCACATGTTCATCGTGGAAAGGCGGTTGCTGCGGCATGGGACGGGACACTCGAAAACGGGCGGCGCCCCTGGATCCCGGAGCGCCATCAGTCAAGCTTATAGCCGGGCGGCGTCGGCGTTTCAATCGCCCCGCCGGACGGGGCCGGCTGAAATGCTGCATGAATTTTCACAATTTCCATACAAATACCGTCGGATCGCCACGGTCCTGCCCGGTAGCATACGGCAGCCCACGCGGTGGATCGGCGCGCCCGGACGGCAGATGTGCGGCCCACGCGCCCACAGGAATCCCAGCATGCTCAAGTTCACGATCCGAATCTTCGTGGTCGCCGCCATTGCCTACATCGCCGCCTCCCAGCTGGTCAACCGCAGCCTGGGTTATCTGCTCGAATCGGTCAGCGCCGATCTGTCCTACCAGGCCGTGCGCGGCCAGATGTACGCACTGCACAAGGAACTGGATCCGATCGAACCCGAGTCCCGCGCGGCCTTCATCCGCGACTCGCTGCGGCCCCACTACGGCCTGGAACTGAAACTGGTTACGCCGGAGCGGATCGAAGCCACCGCGCAGGAAAAGCAGGACCTGGCCACGCGCGGCTTCATCATGCGCGATGAATACAACACCTATCTGGCCCCCTTGCCCGGCGAGCCGCGGCAGTGGCTGGAGATGCGCCTGCCCGGCGAACCGACGCTGGAAAAGTGGATCACCTGGGGCGCCTGGCTGGCGCTCAGCATGGTGCTGGCGGTGGTGCTGCTGGTGCTGTGGGCGCTGCCCGTGTGGCGCGACCTGGACGCCTTGCGCAACGCCACGCTGCGCATGGGCCAGGGCGATCTCGGCGTGCGGGCGCGACTGTCGCATTTCTCCGGCATCCGCCACGTCGGCGAGAGTTTCAACCAGATGGCCGAGCGCATTTCCGCCCTGGTGGAAAACCAGCGCAGCATGACCAACGCCGTCTCGCACGAACTACGCACGCCGCTGGCGCGGCTGTCGTTCGAGGTCGACATGCTGGGCCAGGAAAAATTCCAGGCGCGGCGCGAGCAGATCCTGCACGACATGCGCACCGATATCCACGAGCTGGAAACCATGGTCGACGAACTGCTGGTGTACGCGCGGCTGGAACGCCCCGCCGACGACGTCGTCAAGCAGGAAACCGTGGACGTGCGCGACTGGCTCGGCGAAGCGCTGGCGCAGGTGGCCCACCAGGCGGATGCGCGCGGCGTGCATTGCCATGTGCGCGACGGCCTGCCGGCGCATGTGCAGCTGCATCCGCGCTACATGAGCCGGGCCCTGCTCAACCTGGTGCAGAACGCCGTGCGCTATGCCAGCGCGCGCATCGAGATTTCGCTGACGAGCTGCCCCGCCGGCGGCTACGAGCTGATCGTCGACGACGATGGCCCCGGCGTCGCGCCCGCTGACCGCGAGCGCATTTTCGAACCCTTCATCCGCCTCGACGAAAGCCGCGACCGCGGCACCTGCGGCGCCGGCCTGGGCCTGGCCATCGTCAAGCGCGTCGCCGCCAGCCACAAGGGCACCATCGAGGTGCGCGAAAGCCCATTGGGCGGTGCGCGCTTCATATTGCGGTGGATGTCCTCCCCTCTCGCGGCGGACTGATTCGCACGGCGCATGGCGCCATACCGGAATAGCATCCGCGCCGTTCCTATAATGCCGCCCGGCCGTTGCAATACGCAGGAATTGTTGCATTCGCGCCGTCTGAAAAATCGTCGACGCTACCCCGCGCGATTATTCAAAGATTTGCGATTTATTTGGCACCAAGGCTTCCTAATGACGCCAATCGGCCAGCAAGAATCACTCCCGCCCACCTTCAAGATCAGCGTCAAATCAGATTTTCAAAAATCCCACGCCCTGAAAATAATATTTAATGACGGATTTTAAATAAAAATAGGCGCATTTTCGGTGATTTTAAGGGAATAAACAAAATATCCAAGTGTACTAAAACCTGTCATTTTTGAGCGAAACTCATTTCTCGATGATTATTTCCAATGATATTTGCCATAAGTAATTTTAGTATCTATTTGAAAGTTTCAACGTGAGAGGATTAGTCTAATTTCAGTAAATAACAGTTACTATTTACGCAAAATTCTTAAAGATCATCTCGTCAGATTCCTTTCAAACTGACTGCAGGTTTAAAAGCGGCACCCAATAAAACCACCGCCGCTCGCGCTTCCCGATGTGCAGCAATCGCCTTTTCCAGGCACCGGGCAGATTGGCGATCCGGTGCTCCAGGAAAGGCCCATTGTGTTTCTGGAGCTGAGATGAAACCTGGCCACCGGCATGGCTTTTCTTCCTTTTCCCTCAACTACGCGTGGCAGGCACTGATTCTGCTGCTGGCCCCGGTTCCCGCCACGTTGGCGTGTACCACCTCCGGCACATCGATCCTGTGCAACGACGCCGTCGTACTGCTCCCGATTCCCAACATCAACACCGTCAACAGCAGTGTGAACGGCGCCTCGGTGCTGGTCACCGCCAGCGGGCAGTCCTCGTCCGCCATCATCGGCCCGTCGATCACCTTGAGCGGCAAGAACACCAGCCTGACCAACCAGGGCACCGTCGACCCGGGCCTGGGGCTGGGCGGACTGCTCAGCCTGGGCGCGACCGGCGCTCAGCTGGGCAACACCACCAACGGCGGTTCGGTGGTCGTCAACAACAGCGGGCTGCTGCGCGGCACCGGCCTGTCCGTGCTGGGCCTGCCGCTCCTGACCGGCGTGGGCGGCGCCGCGCTGGTGGCCATGAGTGACGCCACCGGCACCATCAACATCACCAATACCAACCTCATCGAGATCCGTCCGGGCCTGCTGCCCGACCTGACCGCGCTGCTGAGCAGCCCCGTGCTCGTCGCCTATGGCGGCGCGCCGATCGCCGTGACCAACGCGGCCGGCGCCGTCATCAACGGCCGCGTCGGCCTGGGCCGCTCCGTTTCCGGCAACACCTTCACCAATGCCGGCACCATCAACGGCAGCGTAAGCATGGGGGTCAACAGCACCAACACCTTCACCGCGGTGACCGGCTCGTCCGTCAGCCAGGGCGGCGCCACCAGCATCGGCGTGGGCGCCAGCCTGAACGGACTCGGCGCGAGCGTGGCATTGAATTTCTCGGCGCTGGGCCTGGTCGACGGCGGCCTGGGCGGCAACAACACGCTGGTGCTGCAGAACCCGGGCGCCAGCGGCGTCAGCGGCAGCGGCACCGCCAGTTCCGCCACCTACATCAACTTCAACAACCTGATCGTCAACGGCGGCACCTGGAACGTCAGCGGCCCACTGGTGGCGGCGCAGGCCACGCTGAATGGCGGCCTGGTCAATTTCGACAACGCGGGCGCCTTCGGCAGCGGCACGCTGACCGCCAACGGCGGCGCCATCGCCAGCACGCAGGCCTTGTCGCTGAGCAATGCGATCGCGCTCGGCGTTAACGGCCTGGGCATCCAGGGCGCCAACGACCTGACACTGTCGGGCGCCACCAGCGGCGCCGGTTACCTGGACAAGTCGGGCGCCGGCACGCTGACGCTCAACGGCGCCAACGCCCACACCGGCGGCACGCGGCTGGGCGGCGGCACACTGGTCCTGGGCACCAATACCGCGCTCGGCCTGGGCGACCTGGCGATCTATGGCGCCGCCACGCTGCAAGCCGTGGGCGCCACCAGCATCGGCAACAACATCGGCCTGGGCGGCACGCTCGCCCTGGCCAATACCGGCAACCTGGCGTTGACGGGCAACCTCACCGGCGCCGGCACGCTGGTCAAGAACGGCGCGGGCATACTGACCCTGAGCGGCGCCAACAGCCACGCCGCGACCCAGATCAACGCGGGCGGCCTGATCGTCGGCAGCAACAGCGCGCTCGGCAGCGGCGCGCTGACCGTGAATGGCGCCGCCAGCCTGGCCTCGACCGCCTCGATGGCGCTGCAGAACGCCATCGTGCTGAACAATACGCTGACACTGAACGGCGCCAGCGACCTGACCCTGAACGGCCTGCTCAGCGGCGCCGGCGGTTCGCTGGTCAAGAGCGGCGCGGGCGCGCTGACGCTCAATGGCGCCAACACGTTCGGCGGCGGCGCCACCCTCAGCGGCGGCAGCGTGAACGTCGGCAGCAACACCGCCCTGGGCAGCGGCGGCGTCACCGTCAATGGCGCGGTGACCCTGTCGAGCCTGGCCAACAACATCGCGCTCTCCAACACGTTCGCCTTGAGCAATGCGCTGACCATCGCCGGCGGCAACAACCTGACGCTCAATGGCGCCCTGTCCGGCGCCGGCGGCTCGCTGGTCAAGACGGGCAGCGGCACCCTGACGCTCAACGCCGGCAACACCTTCGGCGGCGCCACGCTCAATGGCGGCGCCATCGTGGCCGGCGCCAACAATGCCCTGGGCACCGGCAGCGCCGTGGTGCAGAGCGCCACCGCGCTCGACGCCGGCGCGGCCGTCAGCCTGGGCAACCAGTTCGTGCTGAACGACAACCTGTCGGTGCGCGGTTCGCAGGACCTGACACTAGCCGGCGCCCTCTCGGGCAGTGGCCAGTTGATCAAAAACGGCGGCGCCAACCTGACGCTGGCGACCCAGAACACGCATAGCGGCGGCGTGCTGCTGAACGCCGGCACGCTGACGCTGGGCAACGGCCAGGCGCTGGGCACCGGCCTGCTGGACGTACAAGGCGCGGCCACGCTGGCCGCGGGCGGCCTGAGCGTGGCCAACAACATCCGCCTGGGCGCGGGGCTCGGCCTGAACACCGGCAGCCAGGGGCTGACGCTGTCCGGCGCGCTCAGCGGCGCCGGCGGCCTGACCCTGAACGACAACGGCATCCTGACCCTGTCCGGCAACAACAGCCACGCGGGCGGCGTCACGCTCAATGCGGGCACCCTGATCGCCGCGAGCGACACGGCGCTGGGCAGCGGCCAGCTGAGCATCGGCGGCAACGCCACGCTGCAAAGCACCGCCAATCGCAACTTCACCAACACTGTCGCGCTCAACGGCAACCTGACCGTCGACAGCGGCAACAACATCGGCCTGTACGGCGCCATCAACGGCGCGGGCAATCTGATCAAGAACGGCGCCGGCACCCTGACGCTGACCGGCGCCAACAGTTTCGGCAACACCACTATCAATGCCGGCGTGCTGCAGGCGGGCACCGGCAGCCTGGGCGCCAGCGTGCTCAACAACAGCAAGCTGGTGCTGGCGCAAGGCGCCAACGCGACTTACAGCGGCGCCATCAGCGGCAGCGGCAGCGTCGACGTGCTGGGCAACAACACCACCCTGATCCTGAACGGCAGCAACACCTTCACCGGCGGCCTGAACCTGCTGTCGGGCACGGTCGAAACGCGCGGCGGACAGGCGCTGGCCGACAACCTGGCCGTCAATCTGGCGGCCGGCACCACGCTGCGGCTGACCGACAGCGAGACGTTCGGCTCGCTCAGCGGCGCAGGCAATCTGGCGCTGGGCGCCAGTGCCACCATGCAGATGGGGCAGAACAACGCCGACTCCGTCTTCGGCGGCGTGCTCAGCGGCGCCGGCAATATCGTCAAGAACGGCACCGGCGCGCTCACGCTGTCTGGCGTGAACACGCAGACCGGCCTGTTCAACGTGGCCGGCGGCAGCCTGAGCGTCACCGGCTCGCTGGCCAGCTCGCAGGTCAACGTGGGCGCGGGCGCAAGCCTGGGCGGCACCGGCAGCGTGACCGGCGTGGCCAACATCGCCACCGGCGGCGCGCTGACGGGCACCACCGGCCAGACGCTGACGCTGGGCGGCCTGAACATGAGTTCCGGGTCGCAATTCAATGTGTCGCTGGGCGCGCCCACGCCGCAGGCGCTGGTGCAGGTCAATGGCAACGTGACACTCAACGGCAATCTCAACGTGACCGACAAGGGCGGGTTCGGCGTCGGCGTGTATCGCCTGCTGGGCTATACCGGCACGCTGACCAACAATGGCCTGGCGCTGGGCAGCCTGCCGCCGGGCACCCTGCCCGCCAACCTGCAGATCCAGACGGCGGTGAACCAGCAGGTGAACCTGGTGGTGGCCGCGGGCGGCAACAACGTGCAGTTCTGGAACGGCGCCAAGACCGCCGCCGACGGCGTGCTGGCCGGCGGCAGCGGCGCCTGGGTGGGGGGCCAGACCAACTGGACCGATCAGTCGGGCAACCTGTCACAGGCCTGGGGCGGCCAGTACGCCGTGTTCGGCGGCGCCGCCGGCGGCAACGTCGCCCTCACCGGCGACCAGGCCGTGACCGGCATGCAGTTCTTCACCGATGGCTACACCCTGACCGGCGGCGGCCTGCAACTGGCGCCGGGGCCGAATACGTTCCGCGTCGACCCGACCATGACCGGCACCGTCAACAGCGTCATCAAGGGCGCCGGTCAATTGCAGAAGCGCGACCTCGGCACGCTGGTGCTGGGCGGCGCCAACACCTATACCGGCGGCACGTTGATCAGCGAGGGCGTGCTCCAGGCCAGCGCCGATAACAACCTCGGCGACGCGGGCGGCGCGCTCGGCTTTGCCGGCGGCACGCTGCGCGTGACGGGCACCGGCTACACCGGCACCAGCCGCGCCATCGACGTCGGCGCGGGCGCCGGCTTCGACATCGCCGACGCCGGCAATGTCTTCACGCTGAACCAGGCCCTGACCGGCGCGGGCCGCGTCACCAAGCTGGGCGCCGGCACCCTGGCGCTGGGCGGCAGCAACAGCGCCATCGGCGGCGTCACGCTGGCGGCCGGCACGGTGTCGGTCGGCAACAATACCGCGCTGGGCAGCGGTTCATTCAACATCAACGGCTCGGGCGCGCTGGACAGCACCGCCACCGTGACGCTGGCCAACGATGTCTTCATCGGCGCCGGCAACACGCTGACCCATCTGGGCTCGAACGACCTGACGCTCAACGGCATCGTGGCCGGCACCACCGGCGCCCTGGCCAAACAGGGCAACGGCACGCTGACGCTCAATGGCGCCAACAGCTATGCCGGCGGCACCACCCTGTCCGCGGGCGCGATCCGCGTCGGCAGCAACACCGCGCTGGGCACGGGGCTGCTGACCGTCGCCGGGGCATCGAGCCTGCTGTCCGACGGCAGCGTCGCCCTGGCCAACAACGTGGCGCTGGGCGCCAACCTGACCACGGGCGGCAGCGGCAACCTGACGTTGAACGGCGCCCTCGGCGGCGCCGGCACCTTGATCAAATCGGGCAGCGGCACGCTCACGCTGAACGGCATCAACACCCATGCCGGCACCCAGTTGAACAGCGGCACCCTGCTGCTGGGCAACAACCAGGCGCTGGGCCTGGGCCCGCTGGCCGTCAATGGCAATGCCGCGCTCGATGGCGGCGTCGATCTGACGCTGGGCAACGCCATCACGGTGGCCAGCGGCGCCAACCTGACGCTGGCGCAGACGCACGACGCCATCTTGTCCGGCGTGATCGATGGCGCTGGCGGCCTGATCGCGGGCGCGGCCGGCCGCAGCCTGACCCTGACCGGCGCCAACACCTACCAGGGCGGCACGCAACTGAACGGCGGCAGCCTGGTGGTGGGGTCCGGCACGGCGCTGGGCTCGGGCGCGCTGCAAGTCAACGGCGCGGCCACGCTGGCCGGCGCCGCCGGCGGCCCGGCCATCGCGCTGGCCAACAATGTGACGCTGAACAATGCGCTGACCGTCAACGGCGCGCGCGACCTGACCTTGTCCGGCACCATCGATGGCGCCGGCTCGCTGCTCAAGAGCGGCACTTCGACCCTGACGTTGAACGGCGCCAACACTTACCAGGGCGGCACCACCCTGGCCGCCGGCGCCCTGCGGGTCGGCAATGGCGCGGCGCTGGGCAGCGGCGACCTGACGGTCACCGGCGCGGCGACGCTGGGCTCGACCCAGGCCGTCACGTTGAACAACAACGTGACGCTGAACCAGGGCCTGGCGCTGGATCTCACCAACGACCTGACCCTGGCCGGCGCGATCGGCGGCGCCGGCGGCCTGAACGCCAGCGGCGCTGGCACCCTGACGCTGGCCGGCGCCAACACATTCGGTGGCGGCACCCAGGTCAACGGCGGCACCCTGGTGGTCGGCGCCAACACCTCGCTGGGCAGCGGCGCCCTGACGGTCAACGGCGCCGCCACGCTGCAGGCGCTGACCGGCGTGACGCTGGCCAACAACGTGACCCTCAACGGCAGCGCGTTGACGGTTTCCGGCGGCCAGGACGTGGCGCTGAGCGGCATCGTCGCGGGCGGCGGATCGCTGGTCAAGCAAGGCGCCAACACGCTGACGCTGAGCGGCGCCAACACCTTCCAGGGCGGCGTCACGCTGGCGCAAGGCGGCTTGCGCGTGGGCTCGGACCAGGCCCTGGGCAGCGGCATGCTGACCGTGGCGGGCGCCTCGACGCTGACCAGCACCCAGGCCGTCACGCTGGCCAACAACGTCGCGCTCAACGGCGGCAACCTGACCGTGGGCGGTGCCAACGACGTCACCCTGGGCGGCACCGTCAGCGGCGCCAACGGCCTCGTCATGAACGGCAGCGGCACCCTGACGCTGTCCGGCGCCAACAACTACGCCGGCGGCACCACCCTGGCCAGCGGCACGCTGGCCGCCAACGGCAATACCGCACTGGGCAGCGGCGCCCTGACGGTCAGCGGGGCGGCCAACCTGACCGCCGCCGACGGCGTCACGCTGGCCAACAACGTCACGCTCAACAACACCCTGACCGCCACCGGCGCGGGCAACTGGACCCTGGCGGGCGTCATCGGCGGCGCCGGCGGCCTGATCAAGCAAGGCAGCGGCACACTCACCCTGACGGGCGCCAACACCTATACCGGCAACACCCAGCTCAACGCGGGCGGCCTGACCGGCGACAGCGGCAGCATCCGCGGCAACGTCGCGACCGCCGCCAACACCACCCTGACCTTCAACCAGAACGCCAATGGCACCTTCGGCAATGTGCTGTCGGGCGCGGGCAACCTGGAGAAGACCGGCACGGGCAGCCTGACGCTGAGCGGCAGCAACACGCTGTCCGGCGGCATCGGCGTGGCGCAAGGCACACTGGTCGCGGCGGGCGGCAACGCCATCAGCTCGGCCTCGGGCGTGCGCATCGACAGCGGCGCCACGCTGCAACTGACCGGCGCCGAATCCATCGCCAGCCTGACCGGCAACGGCGTGCTGCAGGCCGACGCCAACGTCTCGCTGGGCAGCGCCAGCGACAGCCTCTTCGGCGGCGTGCTGGCCGGCGCCGGCAACATCACCAAGACCGGCACCGGCACCCTGACGCTGGGCGGCGCCAGCACCAACAGCGGCGCCTTCAATATCAACGGCGGCACGGTCAACCTGACCGGCTCGCTGGCCAACGCCAACGTCAACGTCAATGGCGCCGGCTCGACGCTGACCGGCAGCGGCACGGCCAGCGGCAACGTGTCGATCCTCAATGGCGGCAGCCTGTCGGTCAGCTCCGCCAACCCCGGCGGCCTGACCCTCGGCTCGCTCACGGTCGACGGCAGCTCCAGCATCGACGCACTGCTGGGCGCGCCCTACTCTGGCAGCCTGGTCAACGTGCACGGCGATGTCACCCTCAACGGCAAGGTCAACGTTACCCAGGCGCCCGGCTTCGGCGTGGGCGTCTATCGCATCGTCACCTACAGCGGCAACGGCAACACCGCCGGCCTGGCGCTGGGCACCGGCGCATCGCCGAACCTGAGCCTGCAGACCGGCATCACCGGCCAGATCAACGTGCTGAACCAGTCGAGCGCGGGCGAGATCCAGTTCTGGCAAGGCGGCAATGGCGCCTGGACCACCGCGGGTACCACCTGGCGCAACGCCACCACGCTGGCGGCCGAGGCCTGGGGCGGCAAGTTCGGCGTGTTCCAGGGCAACGCCGGCACCGTCACGGTCGCCGCCAACCAGCAGTTCCAGGGCCTGCAGTTCTCGACCGACGGCTACATCGTCACCGGCGCCGGCGGCCTCACCGCGCAGGCCGGCAGCGACGGCGTGGCGACCCTGCGGGTCGAGCCCAACGCCACCGCCACGCTCGACACCGTGCTGGGCGGCAGCGTCGATATCGCCAAGCGCGATGCCGGCACCCTGATCTTCACCCAGGCCAACACCTATGTCGGCAACACCCGCCTCGAAGGCGGCGTGCTGCAGATCAGCGCCGACAACCAGCTGGGCAACGCCGCCAACGGCGTCGTCTTCGACGGCGGCACACTGCGCTACGCCGGCACCGCGCCGGGCGCCACGAGCCGCGCCTGGACCCTGCAAGGGGCCGGTGGCGTCGACGTGGCCGATGCGGCCGCGGTCTACACCGTCAACGGCGTGGTGTCCGGCACGGCCCCGGCCGGCACGCTGACCAAGACCGGCGCGGGCACCCTGGTGCTGAACGGCGCCAACACCTATGTCGGCGGCACCCAGTTGCAGGCCGGCACCCTCAAGGTCGGCAACAACACCGCGCTCGGCACCGGCGCGCTGACGGCCGCCGCCGGCACCACGCTGGCCAACGACACCGCGCTGACGCTGGCCAACAATGCCGTGCTGCAGGGCGACCTGACGGTCCAGAGCAGCCAGGCCCTGACCTTGGGCGGCAACCTGTCGGGCGCCGGCGGCCTGGTCAAGACCGGCACCGGCATCCTGACGCTGGCGGGCAACAACAGCTATCAGGGCAATACGCAGCTGACGGCCGGACAGATCACCGTCGGCAGCAACACCGCGCTGGGCACCGGCAGCCTGATCGCCGCCGACGGCACGCAGCTCGATGCCGGCGCGGCGACGCAACTGCAGAACGCCGTTGTGCTCAACGGCGCGCTGACCTTGCCGGGTTCCAACGACCTGACCCTGGCGGGCGCCGTCAGCGGCGCCGGCAGCCTGGTCAAGAATGGCGCCAGCACGCTGACGCTGGGCAACGCCAACAGCTTCGGCGGCGGCGTGCAGCTGAACGGCGGCACGCTGGCGCTGGGCAACAACGGCGCGCTGGGCAGCGGCACGCTGACGA
>NZ_CP017433.1:3107171-3115727 GCF_002082135.1 Achromobacter ruhlandii | reverse complement strand
AACATCACCGGCGCCGGCAGCCTGACCAAGTCCGGCGCCGGCACGCTGACGCTGAGCGGCCAGAACCAGTACAGCGGCGGCACCACGCTGTCCGGCGGCACCCTGATCGGCGACACCCACAGCCTGACCGGCGCCATCGGCACCGCGACCGGCGCCAGCCTGGTGTTCAACCAGGCCACGGGCGACGACGGCAGCTTCGGCGGCGCGATTTCCGGCGGCGGTAGCCTGACCAAGAACGGCGGCGGCACGGTCACCCTGACCGGCGCCAACACCTATACGGGCGGCACCACCGTCAACGCCGGCACGCTGGCGGGCAACGCCACCAGCCTGCAAGGCAACATCAACATCGTCGACGGCAGCGCGCTGATCTTCAACCAGACCGGCGCCGATGGCACTTATGGCGGCAACATCACCACCACCGGTAACAACACCGGCACGCTGACCAAGGATGGTTCGGCCAACCTGACGCTGACCGGCAACAACACGGTCGGCGGCGGCACCACCGTCAACGGCGGCACGCTGCTGGTGAACGGCACGCTGGGCGGCGGCAACGTCACGGTCAACGCCGGCGGTTCGCTGGGCGGCTCGGGCTCGGTCGCCACCGACGTCACGCTGGGCAACGGCGCGCACCTGGTGGCGGGCACGCCGGGCAATCCGATCTCGTTCGCGCAGAACCTGAACCTGTCGGCCGGCACCCAGCTGGACTTCACGCTGGGCGCGCCGAACTCGGCCACCACCGCCGTGACCGTGGGGCAGAACCTGGCCCTGAACGGCGTTCTCAACATCTACGACGGCGGCAATCTCGGCACGGGCGTCTATCGCCTGTTCTCGTACGGCGGCACGATGACCGGCGCCGGCCTGACCTACGGCGTCCTGCCGTCCGGCTACACCAGCGCCAACCTGACCCTGCAGAACCAGCCGAACCAGGTCAACCTGGTGCTGCAAAGCCAGCCGGGCGAGATCCTGTTCTGGAACGGCGCCAAGACCACGCCAGACGGCGTGATCGCCGGCGGCAGCGGGACCTGGAACGCCGCGGGCAACAACTGGACCGACGCCAGCGGCAACCTGGCCAGCAACTGGAACGGCAAGTACGCGGCCTTCTCCGGCGCCAGCGGCACCGTCACCATCGACGGCAGCCAGGCGGTCACCGGCGTGCAGTTCCTGACCAGCGGCTACACGCTGGCCGCGGGCGCCGGCGGACAGCTCAGCATCGCCCAGGCGCTGACCCCGTTCCGGGTCGAGGCCGGCGCCACCGCCACCATCGCGGCGCCGATCACCGGCGCGGGCGGCATCGAGAAAGGCAACGGCGGCACGCTGATCCTGGCCGGCAACAACACCTACACCGGCAACACCTCGATCCGCAGCGGCGTGCTGCAGGTGACCCAGGACAGCCAGCTGGGCAATGGCGGCGCGATCTCGCTGAACGGCGGCACGCTGCGCATCGCCGATGCCGGCTACACCACCACCGCCCGGACGATCTCGCTCGACGGCACCGGCGGCGGCCTGGACATCGTCGCGGCCAACCAGACGTTCACGCTGAACCAGTCCATCAACGGCACCGGCGCGCTGCTCAAGCAGGGCGACGGCACCCTGGTGCTGAACGGCGTCAACGCCTATGCCGGCGGCACGGTGATCGCCGGCGGCACGCTGGAAGGCAACAGCGCCAGCGTCAAGGGCAACGTCAGCACTTCGGCCGGCACCACCCTGCGCATGAACCAGGGCGCCGATGGCGCCATGACGGGCGGCATCAGCGGCGGCGGCCAGCTGGTCAAGGACGGCGCCGGCGCGCTGACGCTGACCCAGCCGTCGACCTACACCGGCGGCACCCGCATCAACGCCGGCACCCTGATCGGCGACACCAGCAGCCTGCAAGGCGCAATTACCAACAACGCCACGCTGGTGTTCAACCAGGGCTCGGATGGCGATTTCTCGGGGTCCCTCGCGGGCGCTGGCACCCTCGTCAAGCAAGGCGGCGGCTCGCTCGGCGTGGGCGGATCGCAGACCTTCAATGGCACCGTCGCGATCAACGGCGGCACGCTGCAACTGGGCAGCGCCCAGGCGCCGGCCACCCTGCCCGCCGCGGTGCAGGTCAACAGCGGCGGCACCCTGGCCGGCTACGGCACCATTGCCAGCCTGACCAACGCCGGCACCGTGGTCAGCGGCTCGGGCGCGGGCGGCGGGCTGAAGGTCAGCACCAACTTCAGCAACGGCGCGGGCGCCACGCTGGCGGTCGGCGTCGGTCCGAACGCCGGGCCCAACGTGTACGTGACCGGCACCGCCGCCCTCGGCGGCACGCTGAAAGTGACCAACAACGGCCCGCTGACCGGCAACGACACCTTCACGGTGCTCACCGCCGACCAGGGCCGCCAGGGCGTGTTCGCCAGCACCGTCCTGCCGCAGCTGGCCTTCGTCGACGCGGCGGTCGGCTACGATCCGAACAACGTCACGGTGTCCTTCACGCGCAACCAGACCGGCTTCGGCTCGGTGGCGCAGACGCCGAACCAGCGCGCCGTGGCGGGCGCCCTGGGCGGCATGGCCCCCAACTCGGCGCTGTATGGCGCCTTGCTCGGGCTGACCGCCGACGAGGCCGCCGCCGCGTTCAAGCAGTTGTCCGGCGACAGCCATGCGTCGCTGGCCTCGGCGCTGATCCGCAGCTCGGAATCGGCCCGCGCCCTGCCGCTGAACCACCTGCGCGACAGCCTGCAGAGCGAGAGCGCGCAGGACGGCCGTCCCTGCGACGAAGCGCTGCGCACCAACGGCGGCTATTCGCAGCGCTTCTCGTGCCAGCGCAACGTCTGGGCCGAGGTCATCGGCAACTGGCAGAGCCAGGATGGCGACGGCAACGCGCCCAGCTACAAGCAGCGCGTGGGCGGCGTGCAGGCTGGCGGCGACATCCGCGTCGGCGACGGCTGGCGCGTCGGCATGGCGCTGGGCTACCAGGACAGCACCATCTGGCAGGACAGCCGCAATGCCCGCGCCAAGGTCGACAGCTATAGCGTCTCGCTGTTCGGCGGCAAGTCGTTCGTGCAGCCCGGCGGTTCGGCCTGGAACCTGATGGCAGGCGCGGCCTACAGCTGGCATCGGATCGACAACCGCCGCGACCTGACGCTGGCGGGCCAGAACCAGGAGCTCAAGACCAAGTACGACGGCAACACCACGCAGATCTTCGGGGAACTGGGCTACGCCATCCCGGTGACGCCGCGGGCCACGGTCGAGCCGTTCGTCGGCGCCGCCTGGATCAAGCAGCGCATGGGCGGCTTCTCGGAAAACGGCGGATCGGCGGCGCTGTCGGCGGGCAGCGACAGCAACGACATCACCACCACCACCGTGGGCCTGCGCGGCAAACTGGACACCGAGATCGCTGGCGCCCCCGCGCGTCTGCGCGCCTCGCTCGGCTGGCGCCACGCGATGGGCGATGTCGATCCCGAGCGCACCATGGCCTTCAGCTCGGGCCCGTCCTTCACGGTGGCCGGCACGCCGGTGGCGCGCAACGCCGCCGTCACCGAACTGGGCGCCGAGATCGCGGTCTCGAAGAACGCCTCGATCGGGCTGGGCTACCAGGGCCAGTTCGGCAACGGCAGCCGCGAGAACGCCGGCTTCCTGAACGTGCGCTGGAACTTCTGAGGGCGGCGCGCGGTCCTGCCACGGCCCGCGCGGCAGCACCCGGCGCGTCAGGGAAAGCGCCGGGCCGCCGCCCGGACGCGGCGCGTCAGGTCGGGTCCGCGGCCGGATCGGCGGCCAGGCGCGCATGGATCTGGTCGATGCGCAGGCCGTCGCGGCGCGTGATCTCGAAGCGCCAGTCGCGCCACACGATCACATCGCCAGTGTCGGGAATGCGGCCTTCGGCGCGCAGCAGCCGGCCCGCCAGCGTCGCGTCGCCGGCGTCATCGGCCAGGTCCGCCACCTCCAGCACCCGCGCCGCCTCGGCCAAGGCGAGGCGCCCGTCGAGCAGCCACGAGCCGTCGGACAGCTGCAGCGCCTCGGGCGCCGCCTCGCTGTCCTCCGGCAGCTCGCCGGCCACCGCCGTCAGCACGTCCATCGGCGTCACCAGCCCTTCGCACACGCCGTGTTCGTCGACCACGATCAGCATGTGATCGCGCGAGGCGCGCAATTCGTCCAGCACCTTCAGCACCGGCGTGGTTTCCATCACGTAGCGCGGCTCGCGCGCCAGTTCGACCAGGTCGATCGGGCCCGGGTTCTGCAACAGCGGCAGCAGGTCCTTGAAGTGCAGCACGCCCAGCACGTTGGCCGGATCGCCGGCGCACAGCGGCAGGCGCGAGTGGCCTGAGGCGAACTTGCGCACGATCGCGTCGGGCGTATCGGCCACGTCCAGCCAGACCATGTCGCCGCGCGCCACCATGATGGCGCGCACGTCGTGGCCGCCGATCGCCAGCACCCGTTCGATCATCGAGCTTTCCTCGGGCGCGAAGGCCGGCTCCTCGCCGGCGCTGTCCACCAGCGCCACCACATCGTCGGCCTGCTGCGACGCCTGGGCGCCGCGGTCGGCGCGCAACAGCCGCAGCACGGCCTGCGCGGTGCGCTGGCGGCGGCCCAGGGCATGCGTGCCCTTGGCCCGGTTGCGGCGCGCCAGCTGGTTGCACAGCTCGATCAGGATCGAGAAGCCGATCGCGGCGTACAGGTAGCCCTTGGGCACGTGGAAGCCCAGGCCTTCGGCCACCAGGCTGAAGCCGATCATCAGCAGCAGGCCCAGGCACAGGATCACCACGGTCGGGTGACGCGCCACGAAGCCCATCAGCGGGCGGCTGGCCAGCATCATCACGGCCATCGCCACCACCACCGCGATCATCATGATGCTCAAGTCCTGCACCATGCCGACCGCCGTGATCACCGAGTCCAGCGAGAACACCGCGTCCAGCACCACGATCTGCAGGATCACCTGCCAGAACACCGCGTGCTGGACCTTCTGGCCCGTGTCGTGGCCACGGCTGCCCTCGACCCGCTCGTGCAGTTCCATGGTGCCCTTGAACAACAGGAACAGGCCGCCCAGGATCAGGATCAGGTCGCGCCCCGAGATCTCGGCGCCCAGCACCGTGAACAGCGGCGCGGTCAGCGTCACTACCCAGGCGATGCTGGCCAGCAGCCCCAGCCGCATCAGCATGGCCAGCGTCAGGCCGATCATGCGAGCGCGGTTGCGCTGCGCCGGCGGCAGTTTGTCGGCCAGGATGGCAATGAATACCAGGTTGTCGATACCCAGCACGATTTCAAGAATGACCAGCGTCGCCAGGCCAAGCCAGGCGGTCGGGTCGGACATCCAGTCGAAGATCATCAACGTTCCACAAATAGGATCGGACGCGGACGCGCGCACGCGTCCGGCAGCCCGGAGGCTGTCGCAAGGGACAGGCAGGAAAAGGATAGTTCAGCGGCGCCGGTCCGGCGCGGCCGGGCGCGGATGACCCGGCGGGCCGGCGGCGCCCGGCCGCCTATGCGGGGCGTGGGCGCGGCGGCGCGATCATGGAGAGCCGGCCAGGAGCGGCCAGACGCCGGAAGCCGGCTGGGAGGGGGGATCGGGCGCCGCTGCGCGAGCGGCGCCCTACTAGGAGGCGGGTCGTCGGTCATAGATGGCGAAACCGTCCGCGCTTGTCAGGCAAGCGCTGGCCGCGTGTTCCGCCCTGCTCTCATTCTTTCAGGAATCTGAATATTAGCTGAAAGGTAAAAAAGAGAAAAATCGGGGTCGACCCGCATTGGAAGGTTGTCGTGGTCATGGAATCAGTGACAAACTCAGCGCACGTGCACCACACATAAGCTGTCGCGGGATCCCATTCACTCGGGAGCCGAACGCTCCGGAGGTCGTCGCCTCGCGGGCCGCAGCGCCGCCAGGACCGCCCTGTCCGGACGCCGGCGCCAATGCTGGAGCGATGAATGAAAGACCAACCTGTATCCGGACGGCGCGGCCTGCTCAAGGCCCTGGCCGTGGGTGTCCCCGGCGCCGCCTGGGCGCCCGCCACCCTGGCCGCGCCCGAAGCCGCCACCCCGCCGGCAGCCTCATCGGCAACCTCACCGCCCGCCGCGCCCGCCCAGGCCCCCAACCGCGCGCTCCGATTCTTCAACGCCCAGGAGGCGCGCGCCATGGACGCCATCGCCGCGCGCCTGATTCCGGCCGACGAGCTCGGCCCGGGCGCCAAGGAGGCCGGCGTGACCCAGTTCATCGATGGCCAACTGGCCGGCGCCTGGGGCGCGGGTGAACAGTTCTATCGCCAGGGCCCCTTCGAAAAAGGCACGCCGGAACAGGGCTACCAGCTGTCGTTCACACCCGCCGAGATGTTCCGCCGCGGCCTGGCGGCGCTGGACGCCGCCACCCGCAAGCAGGACGGCAAGCCCTATGCCGAGCTGGACAGCGCGCGCCAGGACGCCTGGCTGCACGACATGCAGGCAGGCAAGCCGGATTTCTCGCCGCTGCCGTCGGAGGTGTTCTTCCAGGCCCTGCTGGACGCCACCATCGAAGGCTTTTTCTCCGACCCGCTCTATGGCGGCAATGTCGACATGGTCGGCTGGAAGCTGGTGGGGTTTCCCGGCGCCTACGCCTCGTTCTCGAACGACATCGAGCGTCATGGCGTGATCTGGGCCGGCCAGCCGGTGTCCATCGCCAATGCGCGCGGCCACATGATGAAACCGGGAGACGGCCATGGCTAAGACCCTGCCCGCGGTGGATGTGGCAATCGTCGGCGGCGGCTGGACCGGCGCCATCATCGGCAAGGAGCTGGCCGCGGCCGGCCAGCGCGTGGTGGTGCTGGAACGCGGCGAAGCGCGCTGGCCCTCGCCCGATTTCCAGGGCCCCTACGTCCACGACGAACTCAAGTACACGCGGCGCCACGAACTGCACCAGAACGCGGCCACCGAAACCTTCACCTTCCGCAACAACACCGACCAGAAGGCGCTGCCGATGCGGCGCTGGCAGTTCGCCTACCCCGGCACGCACCTGGGCGGCGCGGGCAACCACTGGTCCGGCGCGTACTACCGTTTCGACCCGACGGACTTCCGCATCCGCAGCCACTACACGGAACGCTACGGCGCCAAGATCTTCGACCCCGAGCTGACCTGCCAGGACTGGCCGCTGACCTACGACGAGCTGGAACCGTACTTCGACCGCTACGACTACCTGATCGGCGCGTCCGGCCAGGCCGGCAATCTCAAGGGCCAGAAGCAGGAAGGCGGCAATCCCTTCGAACCGTGGCGCTCGCGGCCCTACCCCAACCCGCCCATGAAGGTGCCCTACGCGCCGGCGCTGTTCGGCGAGGCCGCCAGGAAACTGGGTTACCACCCCTACGTGCAGCCGTCCGCGCTCTGTACCCGGCCCTACGTCAACAGCGAAGGCCTGCACATGAGCGCCTGTGTGTACTGCGGTTTCTGTTCCAACTTCGGCTGCGAACACTTCGCCAAGGCATCGCCGCAGGTCTGTATCCTGCCGGTGGCGCTGAAGCTGCCGACCTTCGAGATCCGCACCGGCGCGCACGTGCTGCGCGTCGAACTGACCCCGGACAAGAAGCGCGCCCGCGGCGTGACCTATGTGGACGCGGCCGGCGAAGAGGTCTTCCAGCCGGCCGAGATCGTGGTGCTGTGCGCCTTCGGCATCAACAACGTGCGCCTGCTGCTGCTGTCCGGCATCGGCCAGCCTTACGATCCGGTCACGGACAAAGGCGTGGTGGGCCGCAACTATACCCACCAGACCACCTCGGGCGTGAATCTGTTCTTCGATGAATCGGTGAACATCAATCCGTTCATGGGCGCCGGCGCGGTGGCCGTCACCATGGACGACTTCAGCGCCGACAACTTCGACCACGGACCGCACGGCTTCGTCGGCGGCGGCTATCTGCAGATCCAGGTGGTCAGCGGCGCGCCGATCGGCTTTCATCCCACGCCCAAGGGCACGCCGGCCTGGGGGGCCGAGTGGAAAAAGGCGGTCAAGCGCTACTACAACCACGCCGCCAACATCACCATCACCGGCTCGGCCCAGCCGTGGCGCGGGGGCTACCTGAGCCTGGACCCGACCTACAAGGACGCCTGGGGCCTGCCGCTGCTGCGCGTGACCTACGACTTCCCCGACAACGACATCCGCATGTCGGCGTTCCTGACCGAACGCGGCGACGAGATCGGTCGCGCCATGAAGGGCGTGACGCGCACCGAGCCCGGCCCGCGCAAGCGGCCGTTCTCGGCCACGGTCTACCAGTCGACCCACCTGACGGGCGGCGCGGCCATGGGCGCCGATCCCGCCACCAGCGTGGTGAACCGCTACGGACAATCGTGGGACGTGCCCAATGTGTTCGTCACCGGGGCGGCGCTGTTCCCGCAGAACTCGGGCTACAACCCCACGGGCACGGTAGGCGCCACGGCCTACTGGATTGTCGAGAAAATCAAGGCGGACTACCTGCGTTCGCCGGGACGGCTGGTGTGATCATGATCGAACATCGCAATGGCATCCTCATCGCCGTGGCGCTGATGGTGGGCGTGCCCGCCATCACGCTGCTGGCCACGCTGCACCAGATGTTCGGCACCGGCGGCGACGGCCCGATCCGTGCCTCGGCGGTCCAGGCGCCGCCC
>NZ_CP017433.1:3106306-3106911 GCF_002082135.1 Achromobacter ruhlandii | reverse complement strand
CGCCTGTCACGGGCAGGCGGGCATCACGCCCACCGGCGGCATCTTCCCCAACCTGGCGGGGCTGACGCCGGAGTACATCGCCAAGCAACTGGCCGATTTCCGCCAGGGCACGCGCAAGCAGGCACTGATGAACACCGTCGCCCAAGGCCTGAGCGAGCAGGAAATCGGCCAATTGGCCGCCTACTACGGCTCCCTGGCCGGCCCGCCGCTGCACGTGGGCGAGACCGGCGGCGAGGCCGCCCGCAAGCTCGACCAGATCGGCGATGGCGCCCGCGCCCTGCCCGCCTGCGCCAACTGCCACGGCCTGCGCGGCCTGGGTGAAGGGCCGCTGCTGCCGCGCCTGGCGGGCCAGTCCAAGGAGTACTTCGCCGACCAGATCAACGCCTTCCGGAATGGTTCGCGCCAGAACGACGACGTGGGCGTGATGCGCGCCTTCGCGCAGCGCCTGACCGACAGCGAGGTCGAAGCCCTGGGCCAGTACTACGCCGGCCCGCGCTGAACGCCGCCCGCCCGGCCAACGTATTGGCCGGGCGGTTTTTTGCCGCCGGGCCGCCCCAAGGCAAAACGCCCCCTTGGGGGGCAGCGACCCGCACAGCGGCGGAGCG
>NZ_CP017433.1:3033449-3106228 GCF_002082135.1 Achromobacter ruhlandii | reverse complement strand
CGTGGGGGCCTCCCTTTCCGCCGGGCCGCCCCAAGGCAAAAAACGCCCCCTTGGGGGCAGCGACCCGCGCAGCGGCGGAGCGCGGGGGCCTCCCTTTCCGCCAGGCCGCCCCAAGGCAAAAACACCCCCTTGGGGGCCAGCGACCCGCGCAGCGGCGGAGCGTGGAGGCCTTTCCTTGCGTCCTGTAATTTGTTCTTGGTGTTTTCCCTGATGCCTTTCTATAATTGCGGCACCTTCAACCACCCCGAGATCATTGTGGACAACGACGGATGTAGTCGATACACGACTGCTTGCGCCGCTTGACGCAGGATCCGCAGAGTTTTCTGCCGAGTCCTGCGTAAAGCCAGGACACGGCCATCCGGCTCCGGCAGCCCCGCTGCCCCGCCCCGGGCCTTTCCCGATACCCGCTTTGCCGACGCGAACCGCGCGCCTTGTTGCGCCCGTGCCGTGCCGGATCGGCGGCGCATGCATGTGGACTTTTCCACCGTACTCCCCCTGGAGACGATCATGCGCATCAAGAAATTCCTCCCCTTCCTGGATGGCGCCGCCACCGTGCGCGGCACCGGCGCGGCCCTGGTTGCCACCGCCCGCCCCGCCACCCCCACCTATCAGTTCACCATCGTCAGCGTCGCCGACACGCTCAACGCGCTACGCAAACAGCTCTACCACGAGCTGCAGGCCCTGGACCTGCGCGTGCTGAACGTGCGCGTCTCGCGCCCGGATGCCGGCGCGCTCGCCAGCACCACGGTCACGCTGCAGTGCCCGCCGCAAGTGCGCGGCCTGCTCAGCGCCATCGCCCTGCGGCTGGGCCAGAGCCCCGACGTGCGCCGCGTGCACTGGGAAAACGAAGACGGCGCCCGCATCGCGGTACTGCCGGCCTGAGCGACGGAAAGGAGGCTGTCATGAAAGACCCGTACAAATGCCTGCTCATCGCCCGGGTGGCGGCCTTGCTGCTGCTGTGGGTGCTGGCATTCATCCTGACGGCGGCCTCGGTCTGGCAACTGCCCTGACGGCCGCTCCGCCCCTGGCGGCGCCGCGTCCGGGCCAAGACCCGGCCGCCGGCGCGCCCCGCACAACACGCTGAACCCGAGAACAACAAGATGAAGAACTTCGAAAACATCCAGCTGCTGACGCTGGCCAATACCCTGATCAGCCTGGCCACGGCCTTCGTGCTCGGGTCCATCGTCGGCTTCGAGCGCCAGTACCGCCAACGCACCGCCGGACTGCGCACCAATGCACTGGTGGCGGTGGGCGCGGCCATCTTCGTCGACATGGCATTCCGCGTCGGCGGCCCCGACGGCGGCGCGCGCGTGATTTCCTATGTGGTGTCCGGCGTCGGCTTCCTGGGGGCCGGCGCCATCATGCGCGAGGGCGGCAGCATCCGCGGCCTGAACACCGCCGCCACGTTGTGGGGCTCGGCCGCCATCGGCGCCTGCGCCGGCGCCTCGCTGATCCTGGAGGCCCTGGCGGCGACGGCCTTCGTGCTCGCGGCCAATACGCTGCTGCGGCCGGTGGTCAGCTACATCAACCGCCAGCCGGTCGACGCGCAGACCACGGAAGTCACCACCGTGATCCACGTCATCGCCCACGTCGACCAGCGCCAGGCCGCCATGACCGTTCTCGAAGACGTGCTGGAGACCGAACAGTTGCCCCTGTCTGAATTGAAGATCGACCAGTTCGGCGAGCACGAGGTCGAGATCGAGGCGGCGCTGAGCGAGGCCTCGGTGGACGAGCTCGACCTGGACCGCGTGACCGCGCGCATCGCCGCCGCGCCGGGCGTGCGCACCGCCTTTTGGGCCGCGCGCACGGTATAGGCCGGCGCGTCGCCGACCCCCGGCCACCTCGGCGACGGGTTCCGTCCGGCGCCGATACGCCCTAGAATGGGCGCCGATCATGCGCCGTCCCTTCCCCTTGCCCGCCCGCGACGCCGCCCGCCTCTGGCTGGTGCTGGCCTTGTTCGCGCTCAAGGCGCTGGTGCCGCCGGGCTTCATGCCCGCGACCCAGCAAAGCGGCACGCTGATCCAGTTGTGCTCGGCCGCCGGCCCCGTCTGGGTGGCCGGTCCCGCCAGGCACAGCGACGCCCCGGACGAACGCCATGCGGCGCAGGCAGCGGCCTGCCCCATGGGCGCGATGCTGGCGGCGGTGGCCCTGCCGCCGTCGCTCGCGCCCCTGCTCGCCCTGGGCGCGGTCATGGCCCATCCGCTGGCCGCGCGCGCCCCGCCGGCCGTCGCCGACGGTTTCCCGCCCGGCCCGCCGCTGGGGGCCCGCGCCCCGCCCGCCTTCCCGGTATCCCGCTGATCGCTGTGCCGCGCCCGCGCGCGGCTCCCTTGGCTTACCGAGAATATCCATGTTTCCTTCTTACGCCAGGACGCGCCGCGTCCTGCCGCGGCTCGCGGCCGTCTGGACCGCGCTCGCCTTCGCTCCCGCCCTGCACGCCCAGTCCGTTCCCGCCTCCGCCGCGCCCGCCGGCGTCGCCACCTTGCCCGCCATCGCCGTCTCCGGCGCCACCCCGCCGGCCACGCTGCTGGACCAGGCCAGCACCGGCACGCTGCTGGGCCTGGCGCCGCTGGACACCCCGGCCAGCATCGACATCCTGAGCAACGAACAACTGCGCGAGCGCGGCGCCGTCACCGTCACCGACGCCATCACGCAGGCGGCCGGCATCAGCACCCTGCGCCATCCCGGCAATGGCGGCTCGTCGCTGTCCTCGCGCGGCTTCACCGATTCCAATTCGGTGGCGATGCTGTACGACGGCGTGCGCCAGTTCGGCGGCGTCGGCCAGACCTTCATCTACGATCCCTGGGCCGTGGACCGCATTGAAGTCCTGCGCGGACCGGCCTCGGTGCTGTATGGCGAAGGCGCCATCGGCGGCGTGGTCAACGTGATTCCCAAGAAGCCCACCCGCGGCCCGATCGAGAACGAGATCCAGGCCACCGTCGGCAGCCACGACACGCAGCGGCTGGGCTTCGGCAGCGGCGGCGCGCTGGATGACAAATGGTCGTACCGGCTCGACCTGAGCGGCAACCACGGCGACTCGGGCATCAGCCTGGGCGACGCACGCGACCTGGCCGTCACGGCGGCGCTGCGCCTGGACGTGTCGTCCGAACTGAACTTCACGCTGACCCAGGCCTACGCCTGGCAAGAGCCGACGCGCTACTTCGGCACGCCGCTGGTCGATGGCGACATCGACTACCGCCTGCGCGGCAAGAACTACAACGTGGCCGACAGCAAGATCATCTACCGCGACAGCCGCACCGAGCTGAAAGCGGAATGGACGCCCAACCCCGCCACCCGCGTGCGCAGCCGCCTTTACTACATCGGCAGCGACCGCGACTACCGTGACGCCGAAAACTACACCTGGCAGCCCGCCAGCGGCCTGATCCAGCGCAGCGCCTACACCGACATCCGCCATGACCAGGAACAGGTCGGCAACGTCACCGACGCCAGCTTCGATGGCCGCCTGTT
This sequence comes from Achromobacter ruhlandii, assembly GCF_002082135.1. Taxonomy (NCBI): domain Bacteria; kingdom Pseudomonadati; phylum Pseudomonadota; class Betaproteobacteria; order Burkholderiales; family Alcaligenaceae; genus Achromobacter; species Achromobacter ruhlandii. The sequence continues at coordinate 3,102,763 of NZ_CP017433.1, read as the reverse complement.
CGGCCTGGCCAACAAGGTGGCCGTGGGCGTCGAGCTGAACCGCGCCTCCCTCAAGCACACCAACAACTCGCCCTACTCGGGCACCTCGCTGGTCGATCCTCAAGACGTCGATCATGGACGTTTCATCAACGTGGCCGGCACCACGCCGCGCTACCGCAACACCGCCGAGCAGTACGCGCTGTTCGCCGAGAACCGCCTGATGCTGACCAGCCGCTGGTCGGTGCTGGGCGGCGTGCGTTACGACCACATCGACCTGAAGCGGCGCGACCTGGTGGCGGACCGGACCGCGTTCGACACCACCTTCAACAACGTCGGCTGGCGCATCGGCACGGTCTACGAACTATTGCCGACGCTGTCCGTCTACGGCCAGTACGCCGAAGCCGCCGACCCCATCGGCAGCCTGTTGTTGCTGTCGCCCGCCAACAAAGACTTCGAGCTGTCCAAGGGCCGCCAGGTCGAGGTGGGCGTCAAGCAGACCTTCTGGGACAACAAGGGCCAGTGGACCCTGGCGGCGTATCACATCCGCAAGAACAACCTGGTGACGCGCGATCCGAACGACCCGTCGCTGCGCATCCAGGTGGGCGAGCAATCCTCGCGCGGCCTGGAGGCGACGCTGGCGGTCGAGCTGACGCCAGCGTGGCGTATCGACCTGAACGCCGCCGTGCTGCGGGCCCGCTATGACGACTTCAGCGAATCGGTCAACGGCGCGGCCGTGTCGCGCGCCGGCAATGTGCCCACCGACGTGCCGCAACGGCTGGCCAATGCCTGGGTCAGCTGGAAATTCGCGCCGCAATGGACGGCCAGCGCCGGGCTGCGTTATGTCGGCAAGCGCTACGCGGATGCCGCCAACCGGCTGGAAATGGCGGGCTACACCACTACCAACCTGGCCCTGCAATGGGAGCCGCGCCGCGACCTGACCTTGGCCTTGCGGGCATTCAACCTGTTCGACCGCAAATACGCCGAAACCGCCTACTACAACCAGACCCAATGGTTGCTGGGCGAAGGCCGGCGCGTCGAACTGAGCGCCAACTACCGTTTCTGATTCATTGGGTGAACAGATCGGAGATCGCGTCGCCCAGGTCTTTCACCGCGCCGGCCACGCCGCTGGCCGCGCCTTCGGCCCCCACGCCGATGGCGTGGCCGAAGCCGCGCGCGATCTGGGCGGCGAATCCGCGCGAGGCCGAGAACTTGGGATTGTCGAGGCCGCCGGCAAGCTTGAATTCCATGCGCAGCGTGCCATGGCGGTCTTCCAGCGCCGCCAGCACCGCCTTGCGCGGCAGGGAGAACAGCGAGCCGTCGCCGCTGAACTTCAGGTCGCGCAGGGCCACCGTTCCCGAGGCGTTCAATTGCCGCTTGGCGATGGTGGTGCGCATGTCCAGGTCCATGGCGCCGCCCGCGAGCGAACCCGCGCCGTTCTCGGCCAGGTATGGGGCGGCGTAGCGGATATCCATGTTGCGCACCGCCACGGTCATGTCGGCATCGCTGCCGCCGACTTCGAGCGAGCCGGTGGCCAACACCGTGCCCGTGCCGACGCGGTTCTCGCGCACCGTGCCCTTGAACGTCATGTCGCTGCGCTGGCCATCGGCCGGCAATGCCAGGGGCCGCAGGCTGGCGGAGACGTTGTCGAACGGAATGCGATGGGGCGGCCGGGCGATGGCGGCATCGATGAATTCGAGGCGGCCGCCGTCCAGGATGAGTTCGTCGGCGCGAAACGGCGAGCGCGCGCCGGCTTCACCGCCGTCGGCCTGGCGCAGTGCCGCTTGCAACGCGGGGGCAATCCGCATGTCGCCATCAGCGCCGCGCAGGACCGTGAAATCGAAATCCTCGACGGTGATGCGGCGGAACACGGCTTCGCGGCCCAACAACGAGCGCCATTCCGGTTCGGCCACCACGCGCCGCGCGCTGGCCGGCTCCATGCCCTCGGCGCCGGTGATTTTCACGTCGCTCAACACCACTTCCTTGAATCCCAGGCTCACCTGTCCCACTTGCGCGCGCGGACCCAACAGGGCGGCGATACGCCGTTCCGCGACGTACTTGCCCGCGAATGCCAGCGCCGCCAGCAAGACAACGACCAGCACCAGGATCGCCGGCAACTTGCGTGCGAACGAACGCCGGCGAGACGCGGCGGGAGGGTTGACCATGGTGAGTCCCGAGAGAGTGTGTGGCCGGCGCGCGGTCACGCGCCAGGGGCCGCGCGTCCGAGCGGTAGCGCAGCGGGCCCTGCCTCGCACCATAGCGAGCGCAAAGCCCCGGCGCAAGCCATATGGCCTGACCGGTGCGCAGCCACCAGGACCGGCGCGCGCCAGGAACGTCGCGGGCGCGCATGCGACGATGCCCGCGCGGGGGGATCCGCGCGGGCATCGCCGCCACTCACCCCGCCCCTGCCGGCGCCGAGGCCGGAAAGGGGGCTGGGCGCGAGGCCGTCAACGCATCAGCGCTGCGTCTGCGGACGCTGGGCCTGCCCCGGCTGCTGGCCGGGATTGCGGTCCTTGTCCATCTGTTTGCCGCCGTGGCCGGGTTGTTGCTGACCCGGCTGGTTGCGATCCTTCGGGCTTTCCTGGGATTGCTGTTTTTGCGGCTGCTTTTGCTGATCGGGCTGATTCGGGTTTGCCATGGCAAGTCTCCTGATAAGCGGAACCATTCCGCAAGGAATGCCTTAGCAACCGCCGTGCCCGGGCCTGCGCTCGCCCGGCCGGCCGCGCGCGGCCGGCGGGCGGGCCGTCCCGTCACCGGTAAATTCAGGACATGAAGGGTAGAAAGCGCCGCCCGCCGCGGGTGGCCGAGAGCCGGCCCTTACTGCGTAGTGACGTGGGCCGGCAGGCCGGTCTCCGCGTCCTGCGGATCGAAGGCATCCAGCCAGGCCGAGGCGTAACTGGCCGGCGCCGCCAGCGGTTCGCCGCGGTCGCGCTGGACCCGCAGGCGCGTCAGCAGATCGTCCAGCGGCATGGGCCGACCCAGCGCGTAGCCCTGGCCGTAGCGGCAGCCCGCCGCGCGCAAGGCGGGGATATCCGCGACGTTCTCGACGCCTTCGGCCACCACGCGCCAGCCCATCCGGGTAGCCAGTTCGGCCGCGGTGCGCAAGACCTCGAACGCCACCGCGCTGCGGCGCATGCGGGTGACGAAATACTGGTCGATCTTGACTTCCGAGAGGGGAATGGCCGACAGCAATTTCAGGGACGCGTGACCGGTGCCGAAGTCGTCCAGGCTGACCTCGCACCCGGCCTCTTCCAGTTTCGCCAGCGTGGCGCGCAGGACGTCGAGCTCCTTGATAGGCTGATCCTCGGTCAGTTCGACGCGCAGCAGCGAGGCCGGCAGTTCGGCCGCATGGATGCGCGCCAGCAGGAAATCGACCGCGCGCTCATCCGACAGCGTCGAGGCCGGCGCATTGATGGCCACGGGAATCGCCATGCCGGCACGGCGCATGGTCTGCAGCATGTCGATGACGCGCTGCGCGACCCGCTCGAACAGGGTGCGATCCAACCCGAGCCGGTTAACGGTGGGAATGAACTCGGCGGGCATCACGATGCCCAGCCTGGGGTGTTGCCAGCGCGCAAGCGCCTCGGCCGATACGATGCGGCCGGTCATCAGGTCCACCTGCGGTTGCAGCAGCACGCGCAGGCCGTCTTTGCCGGTAATCATGGCGGCGACTTCATCGTCGCTCACCACCGAGCTTGTGGAAGCCTCGTGGGTTGGCGTCATGTCTTCGCTCCTGGCGTGCCCCGATTTACGGCCTGCGCTGTCCGGGCGCAGAGCGAGGCACAATGGACATGAGTATTCACATGCGGCCGCAAGAAAAAATGCATACTGCCTTGTGCACTACCCAGCTATTTGATCGCCAATGTTTTTTATGCGATTTTGCGCATTTACTCCAGGCATTTATTCACCCTTGCGGCGCCAAAGTCACATATATGTAACCAGTAGTATTTATCGACGCGATTCCGCGAAAACCGCAATATTCGGACGCTAAAAAAATCGCCCGGTTTTCGCCTTGTCGACATGGTAGCGTTGCGACTTTTCCGCCCGTAGCCCCTTTTTCGCGTGACTACCCTGCTCTCCCGCTGGCGCCTTTCGCTGCGCCACGTCCTCTGGCTGGACGCCCTGCAAGCCGCCGCCATCAGCGCCGCGCCCGTCATTCTTGCCGTGCTGGCGCACGAGCCCCGCCTGGGCTGGACCGCCATCGCCGCCTTCTGGGCCTGCTTCGGCGACCCCGGCGGGCCGTTGCGCCAGCGCACCGGCGCGATGCTGGCGCTGGGCCTGATCGGCGCCCTGTTCTGCTTGCTGGCCAGCGCCAGCGCCAATCACCTGTGGCTGCTGCTGCCGCTGACCTTCGCCTGCTGCACCTTCGGCGGCCTGTTGCGCGTGCTGGGGCCGGCCGCCGCCATCGTCGGCACCCTGCTGTCGGCCGGCTTCGTGGTGGCGGCGGAATTGCCGGCCCCGACCCTGGCGGCCAGCCTGTCGTATACGCTGTTTTTCGTGGCCGGCGCGCTCTGGGCGATCCTGATGACCGCGCTGGTGTGGCGCCGCCGCCCCTGGAAAGACGCGACCCACGCGGTGGCGCACTGCTACCGCGGGCTGGCCGATTTCGCCGACGCCCTGGCGCGCATGTACTCAGGCCTGGCGCCTGCCGCCGGCCCCCAGGCCTGGAGCGCCGTCACCCGACCGCAGCGCAGCGGCGTGCGCGCCGCCCTGGAGGCCGCCCGCGTGCGCATCCGCGAGGTCCAGGACGCGCGACCGTCGCGACGCGCGCGCGCGCAGCAATTGTTCTACCTGCTCGATAGCGCCGAAGACAGCTTCATCGCGCTGGTCGCGGCGGCCGACCTGCTCGAATCGAACGCGCCGCGCTGGCTCGGCCGCGCGGCCGGCGCCAACCTGTCGCACGCCTTGCACCGTTACGCCAGCGTGGCCAACGCCATCGCCAGCACCTCGGACGTCAGCGATGCGCGGCAGGCCGACTGCCTGCGCGAACGCCTGGCGCACTTTGCCGCGGGCCTGCACGAATTGCGCGGCGCCGCCCTGGCCCATGCGCCCGACCTGGCCACCATGGTGCCGGTGCTGGACCGGCTGCAGCAGACCGCCCAGGCCGTCGGGCACGCGCTGTTCGACGAGGGCGCCGCCCCGGCCGCGCCGGCCCAGGCCACGCGCGTCGATTCTCCCATCCGGGCCGCCTGGCGCAGCCTGCGGCAGAACCTGCGATTCGAATCCGACGCCTTCCGCCACGCCCTGCGCGTCGGCATCGGCGCCACCATCGCGGTCGCGCTGTCGAAGACCTTTGCGGTCAACCACGGCTACTGGATGTCGCTGACGCTGGTGTTCATCCTGCAGCCCTACTTCGCCACCACCTGGCAGCGCACCATCGAGCGCGTGCTCGGCAGCGTCGCCGGCGCCATCGGCGCCTCCCTGCTGGGGCTGCTGCTGAGCACGCCGCTGTCGGTGGCGCTGGCGGTGCTGCCGATCGCGCTGGGCACCTTTGCCGCCCGCACCATCCACTACGCGCTGTTCACCTTTTTCCTGACCTCGCAATTCGTGCTGGTCAGCCATATCCAGCAACCGGATATCTATGAACCCATGCTGGCGGCGCTGCGCGCGTTCAACAGCGTGCTGGGCGGCGTGCTGGCGCTGCTGGTGGGATTCCTGGTGTGGCCGGAAAAGGAACCGCGCCAGCTGGCGGGCGCGCTCAGCCGCGCACTGGAGCGGCATGCCGCCTACGCGCTGGCGCTGGCACGCGCCAAGAGCGGCGCCGGGGAGGACCTGGACATCGTCGGCTTGCGCCGCCAGGCCTGCCTGTCGGCCGACAACGCGGAGGCCTCGCTGCAGCGCCTGCAGCAGAATCCGGTGCACCGCGACCGCAACGTGGACACCGCCGTGAACCTGCTGAACGCCATGCGCCGGGTCACCGCGGCCGGCACGGTGCTGGAGATCCAGCCCGCCCTGTCGCCGGACAGCGCGGCGGCGCCGGCCCTGCGCGACTATGGCCTGGCCCTGGCGCACGCGCTGCATCCGCAGGAGCCCGCGCCGGCGGCCGACATCCGTCAGTGGGCGGTGCCGCCGGCGCTTGCCGCCGCCGCGCCCGAGCTGGCCGGGCCATTGGCGCGCATCGCGCAACAGGCGCGCCAGGTGCGCCAGTTACGCGACCGGGTGCAACAGGCCTGAAATGGCCGCGGGCTTGCGGCGACCCCGCCAAACTGCGGGGCGCTTGACGCGCATCAAGGGCGCCAGGCCTGGAACGCGCAACGATGGAGGCCTACCGCGCACAAAAGGAGGCCGCCATGTATCGCCGCATTTCCGTCCACCTGGACCACGGATTCGATTGCCCCCGCCGTACCCGCGTGGCGCTGGCCCTGGCCAGGCGCCACCAGGCCGAACTGGTCGGCATCTACGCCAGCTCGGCGCCGCCACAGTACTACTACGGCGAATCGGTGATGCTGTCTCGCACGCTCAACGTCATCCGCGACCTGCAGGCGCAGAATCGCAGCGCGGTGCAGAACGCCTTCCTGGAGGCGGCCGCCGCCCTCGACGTGCCGGCCTCGGTGCGCGCGGGCGAGGGTTCTCCCAGCGCCTGCGTGGCGCGGTTCGGCCGCACCAGCGACGTGCTGGTCGTGAGCCAGGAAAATCCCGAGGACGTGGAGGCCGCGCACGAGGTCGAGTTCGTCGAACAGACGCTGCTGACCGCCGGCCGGCCCGTGCTGGTGGTGCCTTCCAGCGGCGATTTCCCGACGCTCGGGGAGCGCGTGCTGTACTGCTGGGACGGCAGCCGCGAAGCCGCCCGCGCGCTGGCCGACGCGGCCCCGCTGCTGCGCACGGCCTCGCACCTGGTGGTGCTGACCATGGACGAAGGCGCCGCCTCGCGCAAGGAGGCCTCGGTGCCATTCGAAGACCTGGCCACCTATTGCATCGCCCAGGGCATGCCGGCGCCCGACCACGTGCGCCGCGACATCAAGGGGGTGGGCGTGGGCAGCACCATCCTGAACGCCGCGGCCGACCACAGCGCCGACCTGATCGTCATGGGCGCCTACGGCCACAGCAAACTGCGCGAATGGGCGATGGGCGGCGCCACCGCCTCGATCCTCAAGAGCATGACCGTGCCGATCATGTTCTCGCACTGAGGCCGGTTTTTCAGCCCTGCGGCACCGGCGTCAGCACCGGCCTGCCGGAAAAATGCGCGGTGGCGTTGTCCAGGAACAGCGCCACCGTTGCCGCCACCGCCTCGGGCGAGCGGCCCGCGCTGTGCGGGGTCAACACCACGTTGTCCAGGCCGAGCAGCGCCGGCGGCACCACCGGCTCGCCCTCCACCACATCCAGACCGGCCCCGGCGATGCGGCGCTCCGCCAGCGCCGCGATCAGCGCGTCGGTGTCGACCACGCTGCCGCGCGCGATGTTCACCAGATAGCCCTGCGGTCCGAGCGCTTCCAGCACCGCCGCGTCCACCAGGTGGCGCGTGCCGGCGCCGCCGGGCGTTGCCACCACCAGGAAATCGCTGGCGTCGGCCAGGGCGCGCGGGCTGTCGTAATACGCGTAGCCGCAATCGGCGCGCGGGCGACGGTTGTAATAGCCCACCGTCATGCCAAAGCCGTTGGCGCCGCGCCGGGCGATCTCCAGGCCGATGGTGCCCAGCCCCAGGATGCCCAGGCGCTTGCCCGAAATCTGCGGCCCCATGAAACCGCTCCAGTGCCCCTGCCGCACCCAGGCATCGGCCTGCGGCAGATGGCGGGCCGCGCCCAGCAGCAGCGCCATGGCGTGATCGGCCACCGATGTGGCGTTGGCGCCCGGACCGTGCGTCACGTGCAGGCCGCGCGCGCGGGCGGCGGCCACGTCGATGTTCTCGAAGCCGACGCCCAGCGAACAGATCAGCTCCAGCTTCGGCAGGGCCGCCATCTCGTCAGCGTGAAAACCTGTGGCGCCGCGCGTCAGCACCACGCGGATCTCGTCGGCATGGTCGCGGATCGCCTGGGCGCGGGCGGCGGGAGTGGTGGCAAGGATGCAGCGAAAGCCGCGGTCTTCGATCGCGGGCAGGAAATCGTGCACGCTGTCTATCAGTATCAGGAGGGGGATCGTCATGTTGCTGCGGACCGGATGCGGGAAAATGCGAGGCGCCAAAAAAGACGCCGGCCGATCTTACGCCTCGGTACAATTGCGCGCCACCCGCCTCGCCCGCCGTCGACCATTCCATGAAAGCCAAGTTCCGCAAGTCCCTGCGCACCGCCGTGTCATTCCTGCACCGGTGGACGGGCCTGGTCCTGGGCCTGGTGCTGGTGCTGGCGGGATTGAGCGGCAGCCTGCTGGCCTTCGACCACGAGCTTGACGGCTGGCTGAACGCCCCGATGCTGCGCAACACGGCCGGACACTGCGCCGCGCCGTTGCCGCCCTCTGCCGCGGCCCGCGCCGTGCAACAGGCCTGGCCGGGCGCCACGGTCGGCGCCATCACGCTGCCGCAGGCGCCACGCGACAGCTACCGGGTGCAGTTCAAGCACGCGGAGACCACGGCCAATGAAGCGGGCGTGGACGCCTGCACCGGCCTGCTGCTGGCCAGCCGCGACCGCGACGCCGTCACGCTCGACCGCGCCCATCTCATGCCCTTGTTGTTGCGCTGGCACATGACCCTGCTGCAGGGCAAGACCGGTCGCGAAGTGCTGGGCTGGCTGGCGCTCGCCTGGGTGGCCCTGCTGCTCGGCGGCATTTACCTGGCCTGGCCGCGGCCGGGGCATTGGCGCCGTTCGCTGTCGGTGACGCGCGGCGTCAGCGCCTTCCGCACCAGCTACGAACTGCACCGCGCCGCCGGCCTGATCACCGCGCTGTTGCTGCTGGTGGTGGCCGGCACCGGCTTTTTCATGGGCCTGCCGCAACTGGGCCGGCAACTGGTCGCCAGCGTCGCGACCGTGCCGCCCGACGCGCGCGCCGCGGCCCTGGCGCCGCTGGCGCCCGGCGAAGCGGAAATCGGTTGGGATGGCGCCGCCGCGAAGGCGCGCGAACTGTCGCCGGCCGATGCCACCCTGGTGATGCTGCGACGCGATCCGGCGCGCGGCGTCTATCAGGCACGCATGCGCCGCGCCGACGACTGGCAGCCCGTCGGCACGCTGCGCTGGTTCATCGATATGCGCAACGGCGCGCGCCTGTCTGGCGCCGATCCCTTGTCCGGCACGCCCGCCCAGCGTTTCCTTGCGCTGATGTTCCCGCTGCATTCCGGCAGCCTGTACGGCTTGCCAACCCGCATCCTGACGGCCGTCCTGGGGCTGCTGCCGCTGCTGTTCTTCGTGACCGGGGTGATCTTCTGGATCAACCGGCGGCGCCTGCAGCATCGCGGGCGCGAAGCGGCACAGGCCCGCGCGCGAAGCGCGCGCCAGGCCTGAGCGTCGCCGCCTGCCCGGGATAAAGCGCCGCTACAGCCGTCCTGTCAGTAGCAGCACGATCAACACGATCAGCACGATCCCCAGCAGGCCGCTGGGGTAATAGCCCCAGCCGCGACTGTATGGCCACGCGGGCACGGCGCCGACGAGCAGCAGGATGAGGATGATCAGCAAAATGGTCGACATGATGACTCCTATTGTTATTGATCGCGGGACGGTGTCGCCCCTTTTCAATGGACCTTTGTCACTTTTTCCTTGAAGGGCGGATCCAGCGGCGGCAGGTCCACTTCCGGTTCATCGGTGTCCGGATCGACCGGCAGGTCGCCGGGCGGCGAGCCCGGCGGAATCGGTTCCGGTTTGGGCGGGACATGCAGGTACAGATGCGCTGACATGGCGTTCTCCTGTAATGGCACTGCCTTTCGCGCGGCCGGGAGATTCCGGCTTCGCGCCCCTGCGCGCCATGGCGCCGAGGGGAACTTCGCGCGGGCTCGGCTGCGTCGCGGCCCGCTACACATTAGGGGCGCGCCAGCGCAAACACGCGCAACAGCTCGCGGTTGAAGGCGGGAATGTCGTCCGGCTTGCGGCTGCTGATCCAGCGGCCATCAACCACCACTTCCTCGTCCACCCATTCGGCGCCGGCATTGCGCAGATCGTCCTGCAGCGAAGGCCAGCTGGTCATCTTGCGTCCCCTGACCAGGTCCGCCGAAATCAACAGCCAGGCGCCGTGACAGATCACCGCCAGGGGCTTGCCGGCCTCGTGCATGGCCCGCACGAAGGCGCGGGCTTCGGGGTGCAGACGGATCTCGTCGGCATTGATCACGCCGCCGGGCAGCAGGACGGCGTCGAACAGTTCCTCGCGGGCCTCGGCGAAGATCAGGTCGGCCTCGACCCGCTCGCCCTTGTCGTGATGGCGCATGCCCTGCACCGGCCCGCGCCTTGCGGACACGATCGCCACGCGCGCGCCTTGCGCTCGCAGGGCGTCGCGCGGCTCGGTCAGCTCCACCTGCTCGAAGCCATCCACCACCAGGATGGCGACATTGAAGTCCTGCAGTGTCTTGGTCATGCAAAGCTCCCTGGTTACGTCAACAAGCCCCTCAGCAAGCGGCGTTCCCGCCGCAAGCCCGGCGAACGCCGCCAGGACGGGCTGACGGGCACGGCGCTTGCTCCGGGCCCGGCGACTGTCAGGAGAGGCAATGGCGAACCACGGTCAGGAGGCGGCGGCGCGCGACGTCGACGGGAATCTGGTCTACCTGGACGACACCCGGCCCGGCTACACCCGGGCGCGGGTAAACGGCACGACGTTTCACTATTTCGATACCGACGGCAAGCGCATCACGCACGCCGCCACGCTGGCGCGCATCCGCGCCCTGGCGATTCCGCCCGCTTACCAGGAGGTCTGGATCAGCCCGCTGGCGCACAGCCACCTGCAGGCCACCGGCCGCGATGCGCGCGGCCGCAAGCAGTATCGCTACCACGCCGACTGGGCGCGCCAGCGCGATGCCACCAAATACCAGAGCCTCGCCGAATTCGGCGCCCGGCTGCCGCGCATCCGCCGCCAGGCGGAACGCGACCTGCGCGCCGCCGGCCTGCCCCAGGCCAAGGTCATCGCCGTGGTGGTGCGCCTGCTCGAAGACACGCTGATCCGCATCGGCGCGCGTGAATATGCCCGCGCCAACCGTTCCTACGGCCTGACCACGCTGACGCGGCGCCACGCCACGCTGCGCGGCGACCAGTTGCGCCTGCGCTTCCGCGGCAAGAGTGGCGTGGCGCACGACGTGACGGTGCGGGACCGGCGCATCGCCCGTGTGGCCAAGCGCTGCCTGGACATCCCCGGGCAGCAATTGTTCCAGTACCTGGACGAGCGCGGCGAGCCCCACGGGGTCGATTCGGAAACGGTCAACGCCTATCTGCGCGCGGCCGGCGCCGGCGATTTCACCGCCAAGCACTACCGCACCTGGGCCGGCTCGGTCCTGGCCTACGCGGCCTTGCAGGGACGGCCTTACCAGGACGAACGGCAGGCGCGCCAGGAGGTGGTGGACGTGATCCGGCAGGTCGCGCGGCGCCTGGCCAACACGCCGGCCGTGTGCCGCGCCTGCTACGTGCACCCTGCGATCATCGAGACCTATCTGGCGGGCCGGCTGCCGCCACGGGCGGCCGCGCCGGCGGGGCCGCGCGGCCTGAGCGCCGACGAACGCCGGTTGCTGGCCTTCCTGCGCGACGCATGACGGCCAGGGACGCGGCCGCTATAGGATGGAAGAGCGGGCGTTCTTGGCGCGCGGCTGCGGCTTGGCGTTGTCGGCCCAGTTCGACTCGGTGCCATCGTCCGCCACCCGGCGTCCATCGCGCGCGGCCTCGTCGGGCGTGGCGGCGGTGGGCTTGGGCGGCTGACGGGGCACGTCGACGGGCGCGCGCGGCGGCAGGAGCTTGCCGCCCTCGGGGCTTTCGCTGGCCGTCGCGGATGAATGGGCAGGCTTGGGGTCGGGCCGTTTGCTGGCGGTCATGGCGTTTTCCGTTTGGTTGGGATGACACCATCCATGCTACGGCGCCGCCGTCCGCGCGAAAATCGATCCACCGCCCAAATTGCAAGCGGATGTGGCATTGCGCGCAGGGGCGGCCGTTCCTGGGTAAAACGAACATTCACAACGAGATGCAATGCAAGACCCCGCGACGGGCCGATGCATGCCAGCCTTTTCCCATGCGCCGCGCCCGCAGCGGATCGCGGCCATGTTTTCGCCAACGCAGACTCCAGGAGGTACCCACATGGCCAATAACCATACTCCCCTGCCCTCGGACTTCCCCGAGAACGGTCCCGATGAACGCGGCCTGCGCCGCCGTCGTCGCCATCCGGAAAGCTGGATCGACGACCTGGAGGCCACGCTGAGCGATGCTTCCGCCACCGACCTGGAAGCGCTCAAGGCGCGCCTGGCCGAGCAGTTGCGCGACACGCGCCACAGCCTGCGTGAAGCGTCCGACAGCGCCCAGGACATGGTGCGCGAGACCATCGACTGCACCGAGCAGTACATCCATGCGCGTCCCTGGCAGGCCATTGGCCTGGTGGCTGGCGCCGCGTTCCTGTTCGGCGTGGTGGTGGGCCGGCAGTAATCCCCTGTCGACCGCGCGCGATGCGGCGGGCGCCGCTTCGCGCGCGGGCATAGCAGTTGCTCGCGTCTGCCTGCGACGCATCCGCGTCGGTGATACAGGGAGATACGCATGTCCAAACCCAACCCGCCCACCGGAGCACGCCCCCATCCGGCGCCGCCCATGCCCGGCCAGCATCTGCAAAAACCTGGCGATGAGGGCGCGATGGCGCTGCCGCCGCAGTACCAGGCGCCCGATTACCGGGGCAGCGACAAGCTGGCCGGCATGGCCGCCATCGTCACGGGCGGAGATTCCGGCATCGGCCGCGCGGTCAGCGTGTTGTTCGCGCGCGAAGGCGCCGATGTCGCCATCGTCTATCTGAACGAACATGAAGATGCCCGTGAAACCGAGCGCGCGGTCCGCGCCGAGGGCCGCCGCTGCCTGCTCATTGCTGGCGACGTGCGCGACTCTGCCTTCTGCGATCAGGCGGTGGCCCAGGCGGCCCAGGCGTTTGGCCGACTCGACGTGCTGGTGAACAATGCCGCGTTCCAGGATCACGACGATGGCCTGCAGGCCATCAGCGATGAAAAATGGGACAAGACGCTGCGCACCAACATCTATGGTTATTTCTACATGGCGCGCGCGGTATTGCCACACCTGCGCGCCGGCGCCAGCATCATCAACACCGGCTCGGTCACCGGCCTGCGCGGCAGTGCCGGCCTGCTCGACTACTCCACCAGCAAGGGCGCCATCCATGCCTTCACCCGCTCGCTGGCGTCGAATCTGGCGGACCAGGGCATCCGCGTCAACGCGGTGGCGCCCGGCCCGGTGTGGACGCCCTTGAATCCGGCCGATCGCGACGCCGAGGAAATCAAGTCGTTTGGCCAGGATACCGAACTGGGTCGGCCGGCCCAGCCGGAGGAAATCTCGCCGGCCTATGTGTTCCTGGCCGCGCCCGCCTGCTCCAGCTACATCACCGGCATCGTGCTGCCCATCACCGGCAGCGCCGGCGACTGAGGCGGCGGCCGCCGCCGTTTCACTACTTCTACTTCTGCGGAGCCACCGAAGCGGGCGCGTTGCGCTCGGCCGGAGACACCGCCGGCGGCTCGCCGTGCGCGGCCGGCGGAACCTGGGTCGGATTGGCCGCGGGGTCGCGCTTGAGCGCGCGCGCCAGCGCCAGGTGGTCGGCCAGCGCGGGCTGGTGGCGGGCGGCAAATGCCCGGATCTGGGCATCGGCGGCCTGGGTGGCCGCCGTGCGGTACAGCATTTCCGCCTGGACGTGCGCGGCCAATGCGACCTGGTCGATGTAAAGCGCATCGAAGGCCGTGCCGGTCTTGCCCGCCAGGGCTTCCAGCGTGCGCTGGTCCGACGGCTCGGGCTTGGAAGGCAGCGGCACCCGCTTGTCGCCCGCCAGGCGCCTGAGATCGGCATCCAGTTCCTGGTGGCGTGCCTGCATCTTGCCCGCGAAGGTGCGTACCTCGGTGCTGCCAGCGCGTTTCTCGGCGGCTTGCGCGGCCAGCACCTGAAACGCATTGGCGGCGGCGGCGGCCTGCAGGAAATGGCTGTCCGCCGCGCTTGGCTGCGCGGCGCGGGCCGCCAGCGGCGCGGCCAGCAAAGCGAGCAGGCAGGCCGCCAACAGGCTGCGCCACAGCGTTTTCTTGTTCATGTCTGTCTCCCATCCCGCCCTGTCGGCGGGTCATTGCGCGCCGGAAGGCGCCTCGACGTGGCGCGGCGGCTTCAGGGGATCGAAGTCTTCCCACTTGCCATCCAGCCAACGGCCCTGGGCCCGCTCGATGTCGTGCCCGCCGGCATCGCGCAGGACCTGCCGGGCCGCGGCTTCACGGTCGGGCGGCACGGGCAGCGCCAGCATCACCCCGGCCTGCCGCAGCGGCGGGTGCGCGTCAGGGGCTGCGGGGGCCCTCGACCGCGGCCTGCCCCGGCCCGCCACCCGCAAGGCGCCCGCCAGCGCGCCGATATAGGCGCCGGCGCCGGCGGCCACCACGATCACCAGCGTGGCCGCGCCAGCCCACAACGCCACCAGCCCGCCGACCAGGGCGAACAGCAGGCCCAGCAGCGACGCGCCCGCCAGGGCACCCAGGTGCGCGCCGCGCGCATCCGGGTCGGCGGCGCGGTCCCCGCCGAGCGGAAATCGGGCATGCTCGCCAGCGGTGTTGATGTAGAACGTATGGATGTCGTCTTCGGAGAAGCCTTCGAGGCGCAGGCGCTGGGTGGCCTGCGTGGCTTCGTCGAACGTCTGGAAGCGCGCTGCGACAATCAGGGACATGACAATCTCCTATCGGCTTGGCCCGCCATCGGCCCTGCTCAACGGGCAGCAACTGCCATGCCCGCATGTGCCTCAAGGCACGGGGCTTGCTGAGGATTCAATGAGAACCGGGTCCCCGGGAGGGAACATGCTGACCTATGACGAAGAAACCGAGATTGCCGTGCCGGCCAGCCCGCCCTCCCTCGCGCCCCTGGGGCCGGAGGACCGGGTTGGCCTGCGCCCGCTCGATTGGGCGGCGCTGGTCGTGCTGGTTGCCGGCGGCCTGAACAGCGGCCTGATCGCCGCCGTCAACCTCGACGTGTTCGCGCTGATGCTGCCCGGCTTCGCGGGCGGCCGCATGGTCTATGGATTGGTCGGACTGGCGGCTCTGCATTGCGTCGTGCTGTTGTTCCGCCTCGCGGGCGACGAGACCTGAACCGGGCCGGCGAGCTTTAGCAAAAGCACCCCGGATCCGGACGGGTCCGCGCCAACGCGCGCTAGCGTCCCGCCGCGGGTTTGCGCGTGCCCGGATACTGGCCACCCTCTTCATACTCGGGGCCTTTCGGGTGCGGTCGATCGTCGGCGCCACGCCGAGGCTCGGCGGCGCGCTCGCGCTGCGGCTCATCCGCCCCGAACTTGCCGCTCTGGTGCGCCGCGGCGGTATCGCTGCGCCGCGCGTTGGCCTGGCCGCCTGGTTCCGCGGTCGACTTCGCGGTTTCGCCAGCCGGCCGCCTGGCGGCGTTCGCGCGGGATTCGTGGGTGTCGGTCTTGTTGGTCATGTCGTCTCTCCCTGGGCATGGGCGCCGGCGGCGGCCCGTCTTCACGATGCGGCGCGGTCCGCCGCAATTGGCGTGCCCGATCGCCGGGCACGCCAATTGCTCCGGGCAAGCGCGTGACCATTCTCCGGTCACGCCAATCCAAAGGAGTCAGCCATGAATCTGTCCAAGATCCGCCTGTCCATGACGCTCGTTCCCGCTGCCGCCGTCTGCCTGGCGGCGCTCGCCCTGCCCGTTTCCGCGCAGACGTCCTCCGGCGCCGCGCCGGTGCGCAGCAATGAGCAGATCAACGATCAGTACAAAATGGACAAGAAGCAATGCGACGCCATGAAGGGCAACCAGAAGGATGTTTGCCAGAAACAGGCGGAGGCCAATCGCGACAAGGCCAAGGCGGACGCCAAGGCGGGCAAGGAAAAGGCCGAGGCCAACCATGACGCGGCCAAGGCCCGCAACGACGCCGATTACAAGGTGGGCAAGGAGAAGTGCGACGCCATGTCGGGCAATGCCAAGGACACCTGCATGGCCGACCTGAAGACGCGCTACGGCAAGTAACCGGCCGGCGGCGGGTTTCCTGTCAGGGCGCGGCGTCCTGCCGCGCCTCGCCGGGCAGCACATAGCCCGCCGCCGCGTACTCCTCGAGCCGGTTGTAGAGCGTCTTGGGGCTGATGCCGAGCACCGCCGCGGCCTGCTTCTTGACGCCCTTGCAGCGCTGCAGCGTCGCCAGGATCAAACGCCGGTCCGCTTCCGCCAGGGTTTCGCCGACAGGCAGGCTGACCTGTCCGCCGGCAATGTCGCCACTCGGCGACACCTGCGGCGCCAGCAGTTCGGCGTCCAGCTCATCGCCCTCGGCCATGATGAAGGCGCGACGCACGAAATTCTTCAGTTCGCGGACATTGCCCGGCCACTCATACTGCGACAACGTCTGCGCCGCCCCGGGGGCGAAAACCTTTGACCGTCCCGTCTCTTCGTTCTGCGCCTGCAGGAAGCGTTCGGCCAGGAACAGAACATCCTCGCCACGCTCGCGCAGCGGCGGCAATTGCAGCGGAAATACATTGAGCCGGTAATAAAGATCCTCGCGCAGCTTGCCTTCCTGTACCGCCTGTTCAGGGTTGCGGTTGGTGGCGGCGACGATGCGGATGTCGCAGCCGATCTCTCGATTGGTGCCGACCCGCATGAACCGGCCGGTCTCCAGCACCCGCAACAGCTTGACCTGCAGGTCAAGCGGCATCTCGGTGACTTCATCCAGGAACAGCGTGCCGCCGTCGGCGCGCTCGAAGTAGCCCTTGTGCTGGCGGTCGGCGCCCGTGAAGCTGCCCCGTTCGTGGCCGAACATCTCGCTTTCGATCAGGTGTGGCGAGATCGCGCCGCAGTTCACGGCGATGAACGGCCGCTGGCGGCGCGCGCTCAATTCATGGATGGCGTGCGCGGCCAGTTCCTTGCCGGTGCCGCTTTCGCCGATCAGCAACACGGTAACGTCGGTGGGCGCCACGCGCCCGATCTGGCGATACAGCTCGCGCATGGGCGCCGAGGTGCCGTACATCTTGCCAAAGCGCCCCGGTTCCTCGAACGGCAGGCCGGCGGGCTCGCCGCCGGAGTTGGACACGATGCGCGCCATGATCTCGTTCAGGCGCTCCATGCAGATCGGCTTGACCAGATAGTCGGTCGCGCCCAGGCGCAGGGCCTGCACCGCATTGTCCAGCGTACCGTGGCCGGTCATCACCACGACCTCGGCGCTGGCGGCCGCCACGTTCTTGAAAATGTCCATGCCGCTGCCTTCGGGCAGGCGAACGTCCGTCAGCACCAGATCGGGCGCCTGGCGCTCGAGCTGGATCATGGCATCCTTGACGCTGGCGGCCAGCGCCACCGAGAAGCCGCTATCGCGGCCAATCTCGGCCAGGGTCTCACGGATCGCATCGTCGTCGTCGACGATCAGCAAGTGGGGCATGACATCTCCAGAACCGAGGGAACGAGCAGGGGCGCCCGTGCCTCTCCGGCCACGCTTGAGCATAGCGAAGCTGGCGCGTTTTGACGTAAACATTCGATACGATGCACTAAAGATTGCGATTACTTGCAACTCGTCGCATCCGTGTCGCGCCACTCCCCCTACGATGGCAACACTATGAATGTCTCAGGCTTGTCTTCCGTAATGCAAAAGCTGGCGACCCAGGTGCGCCTGGCCGCCGAGACCGACGCCAGCGTCTTCATCGTGGGAGAAAGCGGCGCGGGCAAGGAGGTGGTGGCGCGCGCCATCCACGAGGCCAGCGACCGCGCCAACCAGCCCTTTATCGCCGTCAACTGCGGCGCCATCAGCGGTTCGCTGGCCCACGCCGAACTGTTCGGCCACGAAAAAGGCAGCTTCACCGGCGCGGTGGCGCAGAACGCGGGCTACTTCGAGTCCGCCAGCGGCGGCACGCTGTTCCTGGACGAAGTCACCGAAATGCCGCCCGACATGCAGGTGCACTTCCTGCGAGTGCTGGAAACCGGCACTTACCAGCGGGTGGGCGGCACCGACCTGTTGCGGGCCAATGTGCGCATCCTGTGCGCCAGCAATCGCGACCCGGCCGCCTCGGTGGCCGACGGCCGCCTGCGCCAGGACTTTCTGCACCGCCTGCTGGTGATCCCGCTGCGCGTGCCGCCCTTGCGCGAGCGCGACGGCGACGCGACGGTGCTGGCGCGGCATTTCCTGGATGAATTGAACGGCCGCCACGCGACGCGCAAGACCATTTCGACCCGCATGCTGCAGGCCATCGCCCGCCATGACTGGCCGGGCAACGTGCGCGAACTGCGCAACGCGGTGCAACGCGCCTACATCCTGTGCGACGACGAGCTGGACGCCGAGCTGCCCCGCGCCCGCGCCGCGCCACGCGCCGAGTTCAAGGACGGCGCCCTGACCTTTCCCGTCGGCACGGCGCTGGGCAATGCGCAGCGCGACTTCATCCTGGCGACGTTGGCCCATCACGGCGGTGACAAGCGCCTGACGGCCGAGACCCTTGGGGTCAGCCTGAAAACCCTCTACAACCGGCTGGACGTCTACGAGAAAGACGCTGGTGGCCCGGCCGTCGCCTGACGGCCC
Source organism: Achromobacter ruhlandii (assembly GCF_002082135.1). Classification (NCBI taxonomy): domain Bacteria; kingdom Pseudomonadati; phylum Pseudomonadota; class Betaproteobacteria; order Burkholderiales; family Alcaligenaceae; genus Achromobacter; species Achromobacter ruhlandii. The sequence continues at coordinate 3,084,232 of NZ_CP017433.1, read as the reverse complement.
GTGGCGGCCCGGCCGGGGGCAAGACCGCGCGCCAACGGCCCCGCCTGCCTGGCATCACTCGCCTGGGGTCACTCGCCTGGGGTCACTCGCGTGGGATCACTCGCCCGGCACCACTCGCCCGGCATTACTCTCCTGCCAATACTCGCCCGGCAATACTCGTCCGGCAATATTTACCGCCGCCTTGTAATCCCGTCCGCCGCGCCGGGGCGACCGCCGCCGTCGCCGCCCCGCAATGCGCGGCGGGCATGGATTTTGCATGAGTACAAGGATGTGCCGCCTTTCCGGCGGCCGCCCCTGCGGGAGAATTTCTTGGGACACCCGATGCAAGAATTGCGCCTGCGCCAGCAGATGACGCTGGCGCCGAGGCTGCAGCAATCGGTCAAGCTGCTGCAGATGTCGGCGCTCGAGTTCACCACCGCGGTGGAACTGGCGCTGGCCAGCAATCCCTTCCTGGAGGAAGCGGAAGAGCAAGCCGCGGGCCCGGCCGATATCGCCGAAGGCCGCCCCGACATGGACAGCGCCAACCCCGCCGCAGAGGCGGCGCCCGCCCCGTCTTCGTCCACCCCGACCGAAGAGGCGCCGGCCGCCGCCGCCGAATACGGCGGTGACTACCCGTCTCCAGCCCGCGCCGACGGCGAAGACCGCGACCTGGGTCAATGGGCCAGCGCACCGGTCTCGATGCGGGAAAAGCTGTCGCTGGAGTTGGGCAGCTACCGGCTGGGCGCGCGTGACCGCCTGCTGGCGGAATTCATCATCGATTCGCTGGACGAGGATGGCTACCTGCGCACCCCGACCGCCAGCCTGTGCGACGATCTGAGCCCGGACTTCTCGCCGCCGCCCGACGACGCCGAATGGCTGACGGCGCTGCGGCTGGTACAGCAGCTGGACGCGCCCGGGCTGGGCGCGCGAGACCTGCAGGAATGCCTGGCATTGCAGCTGGAAGCCGCGCCGGGACTGAGCGCTTCGCTGCGTGCGCTGGCGCTGCGCATCGTGCGCGAACAGATCGACCGGCTCGCCAAGAATGACAGCGCCGGCCTGCGACGCGCCCTCAATTGCTCCGATGACGAACTGCGCGACGCCTGCGCGTTGATCCGTGGCCTCGATCCCAAGCCCGGCCGCCGCTACGACGCCCAGGCGCCGGTCTACGTGGTGCCCGACGTGTTCGTCGACAAATGGCGTTCGCGCTGGCGCGTGGTGCCCAACCGCAGCGCCATGCCCCAGGCCCGACTGCACCAGGTATACGCCGACCTGTTCCGGCGCGCGCGGCTGGACGACCGTAGCCCGATGGCGCAGGAACTGCAGGAGGCGCGTTGGCTGGTGCGCAACGTCGAACAACGCTACACCACCATCCAGCGCGTGGCCGAGGCCATCGTCAAGCGCCAGCAGACGTTCTTCGAATATGGCGAAGTGGCGCTGCGGCCCCTGATGCTCAAGGAAGTCGCCGACGACCTGGACATGCACGAATCCACCGTCTCGCGCGCCACCGTCAGCAAGTACATGGTCACGCCGCGGGGCGTCTTCGAATTCCGCCACTTCTTCTCGCGCGAGCTGCCCACCGATTCCGGCGGCACCTGCTCGGCCGCCGCGGTGCGGGCGCTGATCAAGGAACTGATCGAGGCCGAGGATCCCGCCATGCCCCTGTCCGACGTGGCGCTGGCGCAGCAATTGGCCAACAACGGCATCGTGCTGGCGCGTCGCACTGTCTCCAAGTACCGGGGCCAGCTGCGCCTGCCGCCGGCGGAATTGCGACGCGAACACTGAGCCCAAAAAACAACTCCCTCCGGCGGCACATGGAACGTCCGCCGGAGGGAGCGCAGGAGCGGGCTTCAGCCCGCGCCGATCACTTGCTGCCGCCCGTGTTGGGATAGCCCGGAGGCGGCGTGGCGCCGGCCGCCGGCGTGCGCGGCACATTGTCGTTGGCTTCTTTGTGACGGTTGGACATCTCGCCGCTGCGCTTGTCGGACGACGGCGCGTTGTGCTTGTCCAGATTGGGCGGCGTGCTCGGCGTATTCGGCGCCGCATTGGGCGCCGGCGCGGCCTGGCCCGGCGGCACCGGACGGTTGGGTTGCACCGCCGTGCCATCATTGGGCGTCGTCGACGGAGCGGTGGGACTGGCGGATTGGGCCCAGGCGGCGCCGCTTCCGCCCAGGCTGGCGGCGACTACGATGGCATAGGTCAAGGCACGGATTTTCATGGGTACACTCCTTGTTGAGGTTGCCCTGCCATGACAGCAATCGCCGTGCCCGCGTCGCTTCGCCCCGCGCGCCCCGCCGCGCATCGGCAATATTTACCGCCCTTTGCAACCGGGCGCCATTCGGATCAGGACCGCGGCGCCGCGACCCGCGCGTCGCCGACGCCGATGCCGGCGGGCTCCAGCATCCGCAGCACGCGCTCGGCCAATGTGTCGAGCGCGAACGGCTTGACGATCAATTCCATGCCGCTGTCCAGGAAGCCCGAGCCGCGCGCCGCGCTTTCCGCATAGCCGGTCATCAACAGCACTTTCAGGCCAGGATGAATGGCGCGCGCGGCGTCCGCCAACTGGCGGCCGTTCAGGCCCGGCAGGCCGACGTCGGTCACCAGCAGATCGAGAGCGCCGATCGTGCGCAAGCGTTCCAGCCCGGCGTCGCCGTCGCTGGCCGTGAGCACCCGCATGCCCTGTTCGGCCAGGAACTCGCGGACCATCTCGCGCACATTGGCGTCGTCCTCCACGACCAGCACCACCGCCTCGCGCGACGGCTCCGCGCGCGCACCGGACGGCGGCGTGAGCACGGCGGCGCTGGCGGGCACCCCTTCATAGCGTGGCAGGAAGATCCTGACCGAGGTTCCTTGGCCAACCCGGCTGTCCAGCGTCACAACGCCGCCTGCCTGCTTGGCAAAGCCATAGATCATCGACAGGCCCAGGCCGGTGCCCTCGCCCAGCGGCTTGGTGGTGAAGAAGGGATCGAAGGCATGCGCCAGCACGTCGGGCGTCATGCCACAGCCCGCGTCGGTCACGCGCACTTCCACGAAAGCGCCCGCCTGCACGCCCGGATACGGCCGCAGGAAGGCCGGATCCAGGCGCGCGTTCAGGGCCGCGATGGTCAACAGGCCGCCGTCGGGCATGGCATCGCAGGCGTTGATCACCAGGTTCAGCAAGGCATTCTCGAACTGGTTGCGGTCGCAGCGCACCGGCCACAAATCCGCCTCCAGGTCGAAGGCCAGCGACACGCCCTCGCCGGTGTAGCGATGGAACAGATCGATCATGGACTGCAGCGTGGTGGCCACCGAGAAGGGTTGCGGGTCGATCGGCTGGCGCCGCGAAAACGTCAAGAGGCGCTGCGTCAGGTGCGCCGCGCGATTGGCCGAATCCATTGCCACGCCGACGAAGCGCACGGCCTGTTCCGGCACGCCCGCGGCCAGCTTGCGTTGGATCAGGTAGAGCGCCCCGGTGATCCCTTGCAGCATGTTGTTGAAGTCATGCGCAATGCCTCCCGTCAGGCGCCCGACCGCCTCCATCTTCTGCGCCTGCCGCAAGGCGTTCTCGGTTTCCAGCAGTGTCTCGGCCTGCAACTTCAGGTCGGTGTCGTCGCGCCCGGCCATGTACAGGCTGTCCTGCGCCCACGACATGCTCCAGGTGATCCAGGCATAGCTGCCATCGCGCTTGAGGATGCGGTTCTCCAGGTGCCGCACGCCCTGCGGGCCGTCGGCGCGGCGGGCCTGCGCCAGGGCCTCGCGGGTGGCTTCGTAGTCGTCCGGATGGATCTGCTGACGCAGTCCCATGGCCAGGAACTGCTCCTGCGTCCAACCCAGGATCGCGCGCACGGCGGGATTGACGCTGGCATAGCGTCCCTTCGCGTCGACCACCGCCAGCAATTCGGGCGACAGGCGCCAGATGCGGTCGCGCTCGGCGATCGCGTGCTCGACCCGCTGTTCCAGCATGCGGGCGTACTGCGAACGCTCGACCGCGCCGCACAGGCGCTCGGCCACTTCTTCGATGCAGGCCACGTCACCGCGCTTGAGCCGGGAGCCGGCCGCCGGCCGCACCACCAGCGCCCCGTCCGGGCGGCCCCAGCGGGCCGTCGGCACCACGATCGCCGAAGGCAGGATGTCGCCATTGGCCCGTCCCAGCAACGGCTCCAGAAAGATCGTGCGGGCTTCCGACAGCGTCTCGCGGATGCGGCCCAGCAAGTCGGCATCCAGATCTTCGCCGCCGCCATTGCCCTGCGCCTGCCAACACGAGGAAACCTGCGGCCCGCTGTCCCCGCCTGGCCAATCCACCACCGCGACCAGGCCCAGCGCCAGATGCTGGCCCAGGCTTTCGCATGCCAGTTGCTCGATCGCCGCCTGCTGCTGCAATTCGCGCATGCGGTCGCCCAGCGCCAGCACGAAGTTCTTGCGGTGCTGGCCTTCCCACAATTCCGCCTCGGCGGTCTTGCGCGCCGTGACATCGAGGAACAGCGCCATCATCTGGTTTTCGCCTTCGCGCCGCGCGCGCGCCTCGTACCAGGCCGGCTGCGGCGACGGCACCGCGAATTCGAACTGCGCCGGCTCGCCGGTTTCGACCACCTGCGCGAACGTGTCGAGAATCTGGTCGGGCACCCCGGGAATCATCTCGCGCAGGGTGTGGCCCAGCGTATCGCCCTCCTTCATGCCACTTTGCCGCTCGAACGCGGGATTGACCTCGATGAACCGGAAATCGACGATGCGGCCCCGCGCGTCACGCAGGGCTTCGCTCAGGAAGAAGGCTTCCTGCATGCCGTCGAACATGGCGCGCCAGCGTTCGCCGCTGCGGCGCAGCGCCACTTCGGTCAGGTGGCGTTCGATCGCCAGCGCGGCGCTGCGCGTGACCACCGCGATGGCGTCGATATCGTCGGCCGACGGCGTGCGCGGCGCGCCGTAGTAATTCGAGAACACCCCCAGCAGGCGTCCATCGGGGGCCTTGATCGGCGTTGACCAGCAGGCTCGCAGGCCGTGCGACAGCGCCAGGTCGCGCCACGACGCCCAGGCCGGGTGACTGGCAATGTCCTCGACATAGACGGGGCTGCCGGAATCCGCCGCCCTGCCCCACGAGGCCATGTCCGGGCCGATCGGCGCATGGTCGACAGCGCTATTGAAATCGTGCGGCAGGCTGGGCGCCGCGCCGTGGCGCAGGACCTTGCCGCTGTCATCGACCAGCGCGATCGAGGCGCGCAGTTCGACGCTGGACTGGGCTTCTATGGCGTGCAGCATATGGCCCAGCACCTCGGCCAGCGGCACGCCGGCGGCGATGCGTTGCAACATCACGCGCTCGTCTTCGAGCCGCGCAAGCGTATCGGTCCAGGGGTGGGGCACACGGTCTCGCTGGGTCAGCATGGAATCTCCTGCAGGCTTCCCAGACTGTATTGCGGGCGCGGCGCGACAGCCGCAACCCTCGGTAACTCGGCATTACACCTTGCCGCCGGTTCCGAGGCCGTCCCGGGCTGACAGGCGTCGCCTGTCTGGAACTCAGCGCGGCACGTCGACGCTTTCGCGCGCCAGCCCCAACGCCGTCAGCGCCTCGGGCTTGTCCACCAGCACGCACTGCTTGCCGGTGCGGGTGCAGTGGTCCTTGACGCGCCAATAGGCGCCGTGACTGACGCAGCCAGTCTGGCAGATCACCAGGTCGGCCGCCACCAGGCTGGCTTCGAGCGTGTCGCCGTCGCTGCCTTCGCCGCCGCAATGGCCGAGGTAGCGTCCCCCAGCCATTTCCACCACCTTGCGCGTCAGCATCAGGGCCATGGCGTCCTCGCCCACGCACAACACCGATTTCTCGCGCAGCGTGGCCGCGGCCACCACGGCGGGCGCAACGGCCGGTTCGGCCGCGGAATCGAGCGGACGGTCGCGCGCCTGGACGGCGGCGCGGTCCTGCCACGCCAGGCGCTCGCGCATCAGGCCCTGCACCCGCTCCATCAACTGCGCCACGCGCCGCGCCAGCGCCACGCGCCTGGGCAGGCCGGGGATCGCGCCTTCGAGCGCGGCGCGGTCTTCACGCGCCCAGGCCAGCGCCGTATCGCGTTGGATCACCGCCGCGCGCAACTTGAACACCTCGGTTTCCAGGCACTGGATGCGTTGCGCCTGCGCGCTCAAGAGCCGGCTGCAGCGCGCCTGGGCCTGGCCGTAGGCGGCCAGCAGGGCCGCGTGCTCTCGGTGCAGTGAATTGGGGGCCTGGAAAGCTAGGGACATCGTGGGCCTCTCGGGATGGCGGGCAACGCGGCGCCCGCACGCGCGGGCACCGTTCGGCATGCGAGGCATTATAAATGAGAATGCGTCTGGTTACTTATATATCGATATGACCCGCCGGGGCTCCGGGAAATCCATTACTGACGGCCCCGGATCGCTTAAATATGATCGACAGACCATACCGGCACACAAGCCCGCCCGGGCTTGATCAGACGCCCATTCAGGACGCTCGCGCCTTGCCTGTTCCTGGCCCGGCAGCCGCCTGGCCGCGGATTCAATGAAGTGAGGGGCACCCGATGCCGCAACCCACCGAACTTCTGCGCGATATCCACGAAACCAATCTCATGTATCTGCTGCTGCTGCAGCGGATGGCTCGCACCGGCAACCTGCCGGCGCTGGCCGGCATGCAGATATCCGCCCAGGCCTGCCGCTGGCTGGCCGACCTGAAACCCGACGACCTGGCACGGCTGTCCCGATGCAGCGTGGTGCTGGCCCAGTTGACCCTGGACCCGCGCCTGCTGCTGGCGGCGCTCAGCCAGGGCATCGATGCGACCCTGGCGGCCGAGGCGACGGCGCCGGCCCTCCGGACCCCGGCCTAGCTTCCGATGGCGGCGTGGCCGGCCCGCTCTCGGGGCGCATGGCAGACCACGCACAGCTTGTTGCCGTCGGGGTCGCGGAAATAGGCGCCGTAGTAATCGGCGTGATAGTGCGGCCGCCGCCCCGGGGGGCCGTGATCGACATCGCCGACGCCAAGGTAGACATGCAAGAACATCAGCGACCTGCGCAGTGAATCACAGGCCCGATGATGACGCGCCCCGCCCCACCGCCGACGCCTGCGGCGGGCGCGCGGTGCGCCAGTACAGCGCCGCGCTGATCGCCAGCGCCAAGGCCAGCAGGCTGCCGGCCATCGCCGCCACGCCGGGCCAGCCGCCACCGGTCCAGAACTGGCCGCCCAGCGCCCCCAGCACGCTGGAGCCAACGTAGTACACCAGCAGGTAGAGCGAGGCCGCCAGCGCCTTGTAGCCGCGCGACATCTGGCCGACCCAGCCGCTGGCCACCGCGTGCGCGGCGAAAAAACCGAAGGTGAACACCACGATGCCGCCGATCAGCACGGGCAAGGCCTCCGACAGCGTCAGCAACAGCCCCGCCAGCGCCAGGCCGGTGGCCGCCGCCAGCATCGCGCCGCGTCCGTGCCGGTCCGCCAGGCGGCCGAAATAGGTCGAGGCGAAGATGCCCACCAGATACACCACGAAGATGAAGCCGATGAAGGTCTGGCTCAGCGAGAACGGCGGCGCCAGCAGGCGGAAGCCGACGTAGTTGTAGACCGTGACGAATGCGCCCATCAGCAGGCCGCCCATGGCGAACAGGCCGCACAGCGGGCCGTTGCGCAAGTGGGCGCCGATGCCCGCGCGCACGTCGCCCGCCACCCCGGCCCAGCCACGCGAGCGCCGCGGCGTGAAACGGCGCGACGCCGGCAGCAGCCACACAAACAGCAGCGCCGCGGCGATGCCCAGCAGGCCCAGCGTGCCGAGCGCCGCGCGCCAGCCGAAATGATCCGACACCAGGCCGGTGATCACCCGCCCCGACAGCCCGCCGAAGGCGCTGCCGCTGATGTAGAGCCCCATGACGAAGCCGAGCGTGTCGGGCTCCACCTCTTCGGCCAGATAGGCCATGGCCACGGCCGGCACCCCGCCCATGGCCACGCCCTGCAAGGCCCGCAGCACCAGCAGGCTGTGCCAGTCGGGCGCCACCGCCGCCGCCGTGCCCAGCACGGCCGAGGCGAACAGCGAAAGCGCCATGATGCGCTTGCGCGGCAGCGCCTGCGAGAACAGCCCCACCAGGAAGATCGCCACGGCCAGCAGGCCGGTACAGAGCGACAGCACCAGGCTGCTCTGCGCCGGCGACACGCCGAAACCATGGGTGAACAGCGGCATCAACGGCTGCACGCAGTACAGCAGCGAAAAGGTGGAAAAGCCCGCGGCGAACAAGGCCCATTGGGCGCGACGCAACGCTGGCGTGCCGCGCGCCAGGTAGTCGGACTGCGGCGCGGCGGTCGGGGCGGAGGGGGAAACGGCTGAGGCGGAAGACATCGGGATTCTCGAAAAAGCGGCGGGCAATGGCCCGTGCGATCAAGGTAGACTTTTCCCCTGCATATGTCCAATATATGAAACCGGCACTCGCTATATTTATTAACGATGGAACTGAGACACCTGCGCTATTTCACCGTGGTCGCCGACGAGCTGCATTTCACCCGCGCCGCCGCGCGGCTGGGCATCGGCCAGCCGCCGCTCAGCCAGCAGATCCAGCAGCTGGAGCGCGAGATCGGCACGCCGCTGTTCCTGCGCCTGCCGCGCGGCGTCGAATTGACCGAGGCCGGCGCCCAGTTCCTGGAGGACGCGCGCGCCATCCTGGCCAGCGCCGACCGCGCCATCGATACCGCGCGCCGTCTCGGGCGCGGCGAACATGGCGCCATCACCGTGGGATTCACCGCGTCGGCCGTGTTCCATCCGTATCTGCCGCGCGCCATCCGCGCTTTCCGCGACCGCTATCCCGACGTGCGCATCAGCCTGACCGAAAGCAATACCGTCAGCCTGCTGCGCGGGCTGCGCGAAAACCAGGTGGACGTGGCGTTCGTGCGGCCGCCCTACGTGCTGGACCCGGAGTTCGAAACCGAACGCGTGCTGGACGAGCCGATGCTGATCGCCCTGCCCCCCGACCATCCGCTCAGCCGCAAGCGCAGCGTGCCCATCGCGGCGCTGGCCGACCAGGATTTCGTGCTCTATCCCCGCCCCATCGGCGCCGGCCTGTACGATGCGATCCAGAACGCCTGCCTGCGCGCCGGTTTCTCGCCCCGCGTGATCCAGGAGGCGCCGCAGATGGCCTCCATCGTCAGCCTGGTGGCCGCCGGCGTCGGCATCTCGATCGTGCCCGCGGCCATGCGCCACATGGGCGCCCAGGGCATCGAGTACCGGCCCATCAAGGGCGACGCGCCGCATGCCCTGCTGGATATGGCCTACCGCCGCCACGACCGGTCTATCGCCGCGCGCAACGCGGTCCAGATGCTGCGCGCGCTGGCCCATCCGGAAGCGGCGGGATGACAGGTGCAAGCCCCGGCCCCGAGCGGGAAAAGGGCCCGGTATCGGCCTGTCGCGTTTGTCACCTTCTGTAAACCCGACGGCTGCCGCCGCCTGTAAATTGTCGCGCTATCGCCTCGCCACTCCCCCGCGAAAGGGGGACGGCCGGCGCAACCCGCTCAAAGGTGCACACGTGCAACGTACTCTCCTGGCTGTGGCCATCGCCACGCTTCCCGGTCTGGCCGCGGCCGCCGGACTGGCCTCCTCCATCAACGCCGTCACGGTCTACCAGGATCGCGCCGTGGTCACCCGCGCCGCCAGCAGCGAACTGGCGGCCGGCGAGCACGAACTGGTGCTGGAAAAGCTGCCGGCCAGCCTGCAGGAAAACTCGCTGCAGGTATCGGCCAAAAGCAGCGGCCAGGCCACCTTGCTGGACGTGCGGGTGCGCGACGCCTTCCAGGCCGATACGGCCAACGACCGCGTCAAGCAGCTGGAAGAACAGATCCGCAAGCTCCAAGGCCAGCAGTCCGCGCTCGAGGACGAGGCAGCGGTGCTGGACAACCAGCGCGAACTAGTGGCGATGATGCAGCGAGGCGCCACCGAACCGGCCAAGGACGGCCCGCGCCCGACGCTGGAAGAACTGAAGGCGATCCAGTCGCTCAGCGCCGACACGCTCAGCCGCGTGCTGGCCGGCCTGCGGCATGTCGCCGAGCAGCGCGAGGACCTGGAGCGCCAGTTGTCGGCCGCGCAGGGCGAATTGGACCGGTTGCAGGGCCAGATCAATCGCCGCACCAAGACCGTGACGCTGCGCGTCAACCTGGCGCGCGCCGGCAAGCTCGACCTGAACGTTTCGTACGCGGTGGCCGGGGCGCGCTGGACGCCCGCCTACGACGCGCGCCTGCGCCCCGCCGATCGCAGCGTCGACCTGGGCTACTTCGGCGTCATCCGCCAGAACAGCGGCGAGGACTGGAACAACGTCAAGCTGACGCTGTCGACCGCGCGCCCGGCCCTGGGCGGCGGCGCGCCCAAGCTGAACCCGTGGATCATTGACGTGGCGGCCCCGCGGCCGCCCATCATCCCGGAGCCGGCGGCGGCCCCCGCGCCGGTCATGCGCAACGATACGCGGGTGCGCGCGAGCCCGAAAGCCAGCGCCGAAATGGCAGCCGGCGACGCGGCGTATGCGCTGGAGGATGTGAAGGAATCGACCGCCGCCGTGCAGGCCGAGGCCACCAGCGCTTCGTTCCAGATCCGCGCGCCGGCCACGCTGCCGTCGGACAACAGCGTGCAGCGCGTCGCCATCACCACCGCCAAGCTGCCCGCCACGCTGCAATACCAATCGACCCCGGCGCTGCGCGAGGCCGCTTTCCTGACCGCCCTGGCCAGCAACGGCACCGACTACCCGTTCCTGGCGGGCACGCTCAACACCTTCCTGGATGACGCCTTCGTCGCCGCCTCTTCCATGAAGACGGTGATGCCCGGCGAAAAACTCGAACTGGCGCTGGGCGCGGACGACGGCATCTCGATCAAGCGCCAGCTGGTCAATCGCTTTACCGAAAGCACCGGCTTCTCCGGCAACGGCAAGCGCGTGACCTACGAGTACAAGATCACCGTCAAGAACAACAAGACCACCAAGGAACAGGTCACCTTCAAGGACCGCCTGCCGATCTCGCGCAACGAGAAGATCGAGGTCAAGCTGCTGTCGCCCGCCGAGCGCGACATCAAGCGCGAGGATGACGGCGTGCTGGTCTGGAATTGGGACATGGAACCCGGCAAGTCGCGCGACGTGGTGCTGAAGTTCTCGATCGACTATCCGGGCAATATCGACGTGTCCGGCATCTGACGCATCGCCCTGCCGCCGGCTGGCCTCACTGCCGGCGGCAGAAGGCGATGAACTCGTCCGGCGATAGCGGCATCGAGATGCCGTAGCCTTGCGCCACGGTGCACCCCAGCTCGCGCAGCAGCTGGATATCGCGTTCCTGCTCGACCCCTTCGGCCACCACGCGCCGGCCCAGCGCGCGGCCCATTTCGATGGCCGCGGCCACCACCGCGCGCGACGCCGGCTCACGATGCATGTGGACGATGAAATCGCGGTCGATCTTCAGCTCGGTGAACGGCATCGCCGAGAACAGGCGCATCGAGGCGATGCCCGCGCCGAAGTCGTCCATGGCCAGCTCGAATCCCCGCACCCGCAACAGGTTCAGCGCCGACGACAGGGCCAGCCAGTCGGTCACCGGCTCGTCCTCGGTCAGTTCCACTTTGACCAGGCGCGCCGGCAGGCCGGCCCGGGCCACGCGCTGCTCCAGCTCGCCCGGCAGGCCGGGCGCGCACAGCGTCGAGGCCGACGCGTTGATGGCGATCGGGACCGCGATGCCCTCCGCATGCATGCGCACCTGGACTTCGATCACACAATCCGCGACGCGGTTGAACAGAATCTGGTCCATGCCCAGCCGATGCGCCGCCGGGACGAAATCGACGGCGGGGATGGCGCCCAGCTTCGGATGATGCCAACGCGACAGCGCCTCGGCCGCCACCGCGCGCCGCGAGTCCAGGTCCACCTGCGGTTGCAGGACCACGCTCATGCCCTCGCCCGACGTCAGCGCATGGCCGAGTTCGGCCTCGATTTCGTCGCGCCGCACGACCGTCTGGCGCGGCGAGGCCGTGTCGTCGTCCAGGCTGTGCAGGGCCGCCTTGATGGCATGCTGCATGGCCGAGCGCGACACCGGCTTGGACAGGGCCTGCGCCGACGGGCAGCCGCCCTGCAATGCCAGCCGCACGTGCGACTGCAGCAGTTCATCGGAAAGGCTGCTGATCCAGATGATGGGCGGCATGCGCTTGAGGCGGCCGGCGTCCACCATCTGGCGCAATTCGTTGGGCAGGCGGGTGCCGTCGCCCTCGCCCATGACAATGTCGCTGATCACCACGTCATAGGATTGACGCGCCAGCGCGCCCACCGCCTCGGTGCTGCTGCCCACGCCGGCCACCCGTCGGTAGCCCAGCGCCAGCAGCAGGTTCTGCAGGTAGGCCCGCTCCACGGGGTGGTCTTCCACGAGAAGGATCCGTCGACTGGCACCGGCATCGGTTTTGGGCATCGTGCGCGTCCTCGGGGTGTCGGCATGTAGCTCAATGCTAAGGCATGTTCCCCCGACTGTACGCCACCCAGGACGGGCTAGGCCCGATTTCGGCGGGGCTGCCGCCGATCGGCCTAGGGCCCGGGGGACATCGCCCGGACGGACGAGGCCCGCCGGTGCGATAATGGCGGTCTTTCCCGAATCCATGGCACGGAGCTTCCCTTGACCCGCATTGACGATCCCCTGCACGACCGCGAGGTCGGCGCGGCCGACGCCACCCAGGACAACACCCGCACGGACGATACCCGCATCAGCGCGGTGCGGCCCCTGATTTCGCCCGCCCTGCTGCAGGACGAACTGCCCGTCTCGGCCGAGATCCAGACGCTGGTCGAGGACAGCCGCGCCCGCATCGCCGACGTGCTGCATGGCCGCGACGACCGCCTGGTGCTGGTGGTCGGCCCCTGCTCCATCCACGACCACGGCCAGGCCATGGAATACGCGCGCCAGCTGCGCGCCGCCGCCGACCAGTACCGCGACGACCTGCTGATCGTGATGCGCGTGTATTTCGAGAAGCCGCGCACCACCGTGGGCTGGAAGGGCTACATCAACGACCCGCGCCTGGACGGCAGCTTCCGCATCAACGAAGGCCTGCGCCGCGCCCGCGAACTGCTGCTGGACATCAGCGGCCTGGGCCTGCCGATCGCCACCGAATTCCTCGACCTGCTCAGCCCGCAGTACATCGCCGACCTGATCGCCTGGGGCGCCATCGGCGCGCGCACCACCGAAAGCCCCTGCCACCGCCAGCTCAGCTCCGGCCTGAGCTGCCCGCTGGGTTTCAAGAACGGCACCGACGGCGGCGTGCAGATCGCGGCCGACGCCATCGTCGCCGCCAGCGCCAGGCACGCCTTCATGGGCATGACCAAGATGGGCATGGCCGCCATCTTCGAAACCCGCGGCAATGCGGACACCCACGTGATCCTGCGCGGCGGCAAGCAAGGCCCCAACTACGACGCGGCCAGCGTCGACGCCTGTTGCGCGGTGCTGCGCGCCGCGGGCCAGCGCGAGCAGGTCATGATCGACTGCTCGCACGCCAACTCCAACAAATCGCACCTGCGCCAGGTCGACGTGGCGCGCGACATCGCCGCCCAGTTGTCCCAGGGCGACACGCGCATCACCGGCGTGATGATCGAGAGCCATCTCGAAGAAGGCCGCCAGGACCTCAAGCCCGGCCAGCCGCTGCGCCATGGCGTGTCGATCACCGACGCCTGCCTGGGCTGGGCCCAGACCCTGCCGGTGCTCGACATGCTGGCCCAGGCGGTGCGCCAGCGCCGCGCCAGGAACGGCGCCTGATGCCGTTCCCCGCCGCCGGCCGCCTGCCCGGGACGCCGGCGCGCCCCGCTCCCCGACGGTTCAGCTAGCGGTTCAGCGCATAAGGCGCCGGATCCATGTCCGGCGTCTCTCCCGTCACCAGGCAGGCCAGCAGCCTGCCCGTCACCGGCCCCAGCGTGAAGCCATGATGCGCGTGGCCAAAAGCCAGCCACAGGCCGGGATGGCGCGGCGCCGGGCCGATCACGGGACGCATGTCCGGCATGCACGGCCGGCAGCCCATCCACGGCGTTTTCTCGACCGCCGCGCCCAGCGGCAGCAACTGCCCGGCAAGCGCTCGCGTGCGCGCCACCTGCACCGGCGATGGCGGCGCGTCGCGCGCGGCGAACTCGGCGCCCGTGGTCAGGCGCAGGCCCAGCGTCATGGGCGACACCACGAAACCGCTGTCGATATCGGCCACCGGCCGCGACAACGCCGCGCCGTCCTCCAGCGCGAAATGCTGGTGGTAGCCGCGCTTGACCGCCATCGGCACGCGGTAGCCCAGCGGCCGCAGCACGTCGGGCGACCACGGCCCCAGCGCCACCACCGCCTCGCGCGCCTCGATCGGCCCGGTCACGCCGCGCACGCGCCAGCCGCCGGCCACCGCCTCGAGGCTGCGCGCATCGCCCCGCGCCAGCGTGCCGCCACGCCGCTGGAACAGCGTCGCGTAGCCGCGCGCCACCGCGCCCGGATCCGACACGTTGACCGGATCGCGCCAGTGGATCGCGCCCACCAGGCGCGGCGACAGCGACGGTTCCAGGGCCGCCAGCGCCTGGCGGTCCAGCACCTGGTAGTCCAATCCATAATCCCCCAGCGCGGCGGCGTCGGCCGCGGCGCGGTCCAGGCTCTGCTGGCTGCGCATGCCGTCGATCCAGCCGTTGCGGCGGAACAGGTGGCCGATGCCGGCGGCGTCCTTGAGCGCGTCGTGTTCCGCCACGCTGCGCTCGATCAGCGGCAACATGGCGGCGGCCGCGCGCGCCAGGCGCGAAGGCGCCGAATGCCACCAATAGCGCAACAGCCACGGCGCGATGCGCGGCAGGAAGCGCGGGTGGTAGCGCACGTCCGGGGCGCGGTTGCCGGCGTAGCGCAACAGGCTGCGCCAATCGCGCGGAAAGGCATAGGGAATGACGCTGGCGCGTTCGATCAGCCCGGCGTTGCCGTAGCTGGTTTCCTCGCCCGGGCCGCGCCGGTCCAGCAGCGTCACCGAGCGCCCGCGCGCCTGCAGGTGCAGCGCCGCGCTCACCCCGATGATGCCCGCGCCCAGGACGACCACGTCTGTTTTCATGCGCCGCATTCTGCGCCCGCGGATCGGGTTCGGCAAGCACCCGAGGCGGGCGTAGAATCTGTCGGCGCCCAAGGCCGGCCGATGGCGGCCCGCGCCCGACCGCGGCGCACTCGCGGAGCCTCGTCCCATGCCTGCCCTCGCCCCCCTGCAACCCGTCACCCTGGAAGGCGCGATCGTACGCCTGGAACCCTTGTCGGCGGCCCACGCCGGCCCGCTGGCCGAGGTCGGCCTGCATCCCGAACTGTGGCGGCTGCAACCCGAGCCGGTCGACAGCGCCGACGACATGCGCCGCTATGTCGAGCGCGCGCTGGCCGGCCAGGCGGCGGGCGCCTGCCTGCCCTTTGCCATCGTGCGGCGCGATGACGGCCAGGTAATCGGCACCACGCGTTATATGGATATCGCGTTGGCACACAGGCGGCTGGAGATCGGCGCCACCTGGCTCACCCCCGCCAGCCAGCGCAGCGGCGCCAACACCGAGGCGAAATTCCTTCTATTGCAGCACGCCTTTGAAACAATTGGTATCATGCGAGTCGTGTTCAAGACGGAGGCGGCCAATCTGCAATCGCGCCAGGCCATTCTCCGCATCGGCGGCGTCGAGGAAGGCGTGTTCCGCAAACACTTGATCGCGCAGTCCGGACGGACCCGCGACATGGTCTATTTCGCCATCCTCGACGAGGATTGGCCCACCGCCAAGGCGCGCCTGCTGGCGCGGCTGCGGCGCGCGCCCTGATCCGGCGCGGCGTTCGTTCTTTTTGTTTTTCATCATGGCCGGCGCTCAAGTTCCCGCAACTGGAGGCCGTTAATGCGGTATCCGGGGCAAGCCCGCCATCGGCCCGCCCCGCTCATTTCAAGTCAGGTATGGATCGTTCTCCCCTCGCCCCGCCCGCGCCGGTCGGGCACAAGCGCCCCAGCATCTTCATCTACACCGAAGAACAACGGGGCAACCAACTGGTCGAATCGCCGGTCATCGGCATGCTGTCGGACGTGTCGGGCTCTGACAAGCTCGTCGTGGCGCAGGATCCCTTCAGCGGCATCAAGTTCATTTATCGCGTCGACCACGAAAGCAGCAACCTTGATGCCGCGGCGATCACCGAGCAGGACGAGTCCGCTTTCAATGGCAAGAACTCGGTCCAGATCAACGCCATCTCCTACAAGTTGGGAACCGCCGAGAACGCGATGAAGCTGCTGCGGGGCAAGAGCCAATGGATCCAGGACAAGGGCGCGGTGCTATCGGTGCTGTTGCAGAACGCGGCGGCGCGCAAGACGCGCTTCGCCCCGCCCCGCATCGAGCGCGACCGCGTGCGCAAGGTGCCGCCGGGCGTGCCGGTGGAGTATTTGGAGACCGCGCCGGCGCCCTGATATCCGGCAAACGGTGCACAACTTTCGAAGGAATTTCTTATCCACAGTTTCTGTGGATAAGAAATCGGCAGACACACGATTGCTGGCCTTCGTGGCGCCATGACAGAGGCTGATCAATTTTTGATCAGGCCGCCATCCGTCACCCGCGGAGCGGCCGGCCGATTTCCTGGCATCACGCATTGCCGCGCCGCCGCAACGGCGATAATGATATTCTCCGCGAAAGCGCCGCGAGGGGATCACACTGCGGATGCAGCGTCCCGGCCCCGCGCTTGCGCCAGGCGGACTCCTCCACACCAATAAGAAGCCTTAGCATGAAAGGAGCGGAAAGCGTGTTTGCCCTTGGAGCGCCTCGCGCGCAACCGCCAGCTCGTCCGGCCCCGTGACCATCATCATCGTCGACGATCACGGGGACTGGCGCGACACCATTGCCGAATTCATCCATGACCTCGGCCTGGGCGAGGCCATCCTCACAGCCGGCTCGCTGTCCGAACTGGATCAACTGCTGCTCAACGTCACGCCCGGCATCCTCGTGCTGGACGCCATGCTGCCCGATGGCGACGGCCTGGCGCGGGTCTCGCACCTGCGCACCACCTATCCCTCGATGGGCATCATCATGCTCACCGGCCGCCTCTTGAGCGAAGACAAGGTATCCGGATTGAGCCTGGGCGCCGACCACTACCTGACCAAGCCAGTCAACCTGGCCGAACTGGGCGCGACCCTGGTGGCGCTGTCGCGGCGCCTGCGCGTCGTGCCGGCCGCCGATCCGGCCGCGCCGACGGCGGAAATCTGGCGCTTCGATCCCGCCCGCCGCCTGCTGGTGTCGCCCAAACGCATCCAGGTGGACATCACCGATACCGAAAGCCGCCTGATCGGCGCGCTGGTCCAGGCCGCGCCGCTACCCTTGTCGCGCGGTCGGCTGGTCGAGGCCCTGGGGGCCAGCGCCGAGGCCTACGACACCCATCGCCTGGACGCCCACATGCACCGCCTGCGCCGCAAGCTGCGCGCGCAAGCCGGCGGCGACATGGGCATCCGCACCGTCTATGGTGTCGGCTACGTCTGCACCATGCCAGTGCAGATCGTCGGCAACACCAAGCATTGAACCGATTGCCATGGCCCTGACCGTTCCCCGTCCTCGCCGTTCCGTCCTCTACATGCCCGGCGCCAACGCGCGCGCGCTCGACAAGGCCCGTGGCCTCGATGCCGACACGCTGATCCTCGACCTGGAGGACGCCGTCGCGCCCGATGCCAAGGCGCTGGCGCGCGACCAGGTGGCGGCAGCGCTGCGCGCCGGCGGCTATGGCGGGCGCGAATGCGTGGTGCGCATCAACGCGCTGGACACTGCCTGGGGCCTGGACGATGTGGGCGCCATCGCGCGCGCGGGCGCCGACGCCGTGCTGCTGCCCAAGGTGCAGTCCGCGGCCGAGCTCGAATCGCTGGCGCGGGCGCTGGACGCGGCCGGCGCGCCCGCCGCGCTGCCCTTATGGGCGATGGCCGAAACGCCGCTGGGCTTTCTGCGGCTGGACGCCATCGCCGGCGGTCATCCGCGGCTGGCCGCCATCGTGGTAGGCACCTCAGATCTGGTCAAGGACCTGCACGCGCGCCACACGCCCGAGCGCCACGAAACCCTGCTGGCGCGCTCGATGGCGGTGCTGGCGGCGCGCGCCCACGGCCTGGCGGTGCTGGACGGCGTACACCTGGACCTGGACGACGACGCCGGCCTTGCCGCCGCCTGCCGCCAGGGACGCGACCAGGGCTTCGACGGCAAGACACTGATCCACCCCAGGCAGATCGCCGCCGCCAACGCGGCCTTCGCGCCCACCGAAAGCGAACTGGCCAGCGCGCGCAAACGCCTGGACGCCTGGCGCGAGGCGCAGGCGGCCGGCCAGGGCGTGGCCGTGGTGGATGGCGCGCTGGTCGAAAACCTGCACGCGCGCGAGGCCGAGCGCCTGCTGGCGCTGGCCGCCGCCATCGCGGCGCGATCGGCCCCCGGCTGAACGTCGCCGCGCGCGGACGCCGGCCGGATCGCGGCGCGAGGCGGGCAGTGACGCGCGCGTCCAGCTACAATAGCGGCCGCGATCGGTTGGGCATCCGCCCCATCCGCCTGCCGCGCCCGGCGCGGTCCGCGTGTCGCGCCGCCGGCGCGTCGCCTCTCCGGTTCCATTTTTTTTTGGCCGCAACCTGTGGCGGGAGCCTTGTCGCGCGTACGTCGCGCATCCCTTCGCGCGCCCCTGTCGCGCCACCCCAGCCACACGATTCATGATCCGCTTCCAACAAGTTTCACTCATGCGCGGCGTCAAGCCCTTGTTCGACAAGGTCGACCTGCTGCTGAACCCCGGCGACAAGATCGGCCTGATCGGCGCCAATGGCGCCGGCAAGTCGAGCCTGTTCGGCCTGCTGCGCGGCACGCTGCACGCCGACCAGGGCGACCTGGACTATCCCGCCAGCTGGCGCATGGCCTACGTGGCGCAGGAAACGCCGGCCCTGGACCGCCCCGCCATCGAGTACGCCATTGACGGCGATGTCACGCTGCGCAAGCTCGAAGCCGAACTGGCCGCGCTGGAAGCGGAGCCCGAGAGCGCCGAGAACGGCCTGCGCATGGCCGACATCTACGCCGCGCTGGCCGACGCCGACGCCTACACCGTGCATTCGCGCGCCGAACAGCTGCTGACCGGCCTGGGCTTCACGCAGGCGCAGATGCAGCTGCCGCTGACCAGTTTCTCGGGCGGCTGGCGCATGCGCCTGAACCTGGCCCAGGCCCTGATGTGCCCGTCCGACCTGCTGCTGCTGGACGAACCCACCAACCACCTGGATCTGGACGCCATCATCTGGCTGGAAGACTGGCTCAAGCGCTATCCGGGCACGCTCATCGTGATCTCGCACGACCGCGACTTCCTGGACGGCGTGGTCAACGTCATCGTCCACATCGACGAGCGCAAGCTCAAGCGCTACTCGGGCAACTACTCGTCGTTCGAGCGCCAGCGCGCCGCCCAGCTGGAACTGGCGCAGGGCATGATGGAAAAGCAGATGCGCCAGCGCGCGCACCTGCAGTCGTTCATCGACCGCTTCAAGGCCCAGGCCAGCAAGGCGCGCCAGGCGCAGAGCCGCATCAAGGCGCTGGCCCGCATGGAAGAAGTGGCGCCGCTGCGCGCCGCCGCCGAGTTCTCGTTCGAATTCCGCGAACCGCTGCGCGCGCCCAATCCGCTCCTGACGATGGACAAGGTCAGCGCCGGCTACCGCAACACCGACGAGGATAGCGGCGTCACGTCCGACAAGATCATCGTGTCGGGCATCGACTTCTCGCTGCAGGCGGGCCAGCGCCTGGGCCTGCTGGGCATCAACGGCGCAGGCAAGTCGACCTTCATCAAGACCATCGCCGGCGAGCTGCAATCGCTGGCGGGCGAGACGCAGTTCAACAAGGGCCTGTCGATCGGCTACTTCGCCCAGCACCAGGTCGAGATGCTGCGCCATGACGAATCACCGCTGTGGCACATGACCAAGATCGCGCCCACGGTGCGCGAGCAGGAACTGCGCAATTTCCTGGGCAGCTTCAATTTCAACGACGCCATGGCCACCAGTTCGATCGCGCCGTTCTCGGGCGGCGAGAAAGCACGCCTGGCGCTGGCGCTGATCGTCTGGCAGCGCCCCAACCTGCTGCTGCTGGACGAGCCCACCAACCACCTGGACCTGGAAACCCGCGAGGCGCTGACCACCGCGCTGGCGCAGTTCGAAGGCACGCTGGTGCTGGTGTCGCACGACCGCCACCTGCTGCGCGCCACCACCGACCAGTTCATCATCGTGGCCGACGGCCGCTTCAGTCCGTTCGACGGCGACCTGGACGACTACAAGGACTGGCTCTACAAGACCAAGCTGTCGGCCAAGGCCGCGGCCTGACCGCGCGCGCCGAACCGGCATAGAATCTCAGGCATGTCCCGCCGCCCCGGCGGCGGCGCTCAGTGGGGCGGCCCTTCCGGGCGGCCCGCCCTCCTTCCCAGGGAGCCCATGGACAGTCTCAGCCAGCTTCTGTCGGCCGTCGAACCCGCGGGCACGGTGGACCTGCTGTGCCGCTACGGCGGCCGTTGGCGCGCCGATCATCCGCGGGCGCCGGCCGGCCATGTGCCTTATCACGTCATTCTGCAAGGCGAAGGCGTGGCCCGCGTCGGCCGCGACGAACTGGCGCTGCGGACCGGCGACATCCTGCTGCTGCCGCACGGCGCCTCGCACCTGCTGCGCGGCATCGACGAGCGCGCGCCGACCGCCGCCGCGCCGCCCGACATCCGCCACAATGGCGTCCTGACCGAACTGACCCAGGAGGGCGCGGGTCCGGGACTGGAAATGCTGTGCGGCGTGTTCACGCTGGGCCGCGCCGGCAGCCTGCTGCTGATGGCGCTGCCGCAGGCGATGGTGCTGCGCGCCGCCACCCTGGGCGACAACACCGCGCTGGCCGCGCTGCTGGCGCTGATGCGGGCCGAGGCCGGACAGCCCCGGCTGGGCGGCGCGGCCATCATCAACCAGCTATCGACCGCCCTCTTCACGCTGGTGCTGCGCGCGCTGGTGCACGACGGCCGGCAGACGCGCGGCCTGCTGGCGCTGATGGCCGATCCCAGGCTGGCGCCGGCCGTGCAATCCATGCTGCGGTCTCCCTGCGAACCGTGGACACTGGCGACGCTGGCCCAACGCTGCCATTTATCGCGCGCGACCTTCGCCCGCCAGTTCGTGCGCGCCAGCGGCCTGACACCCCTGCGCCTGCTGACCGCGATCCGCATGGAGCATGCGGCGCGCCAGCTGGAGCGGCTGAAGGAATCCGTGGCTCGCGTTGCCGCCGGCATCGGCTACCAATCGGAGGCCGCCTTTGCCCGCGCCTTCAAGCAGCACTTCGGGGTTGGGCCGGGCACGTATCGGCGCCATGGCGCCGCGCCGGCAGGCGCGCCCGCCGCCATTGCCGACCCGCCGGCCCGGGCGCGCGCCTAGTGCGGCAAGAAAGCGGTCGGCGCCGTGGTCCATTGGCGGCCGGACGCGTTACAATCCCGCGAATTGCACGTCCGGGCGCGATCTTCGACGCCACCTTCAACGGCACCCCGGGCGCGACAACCTCCAACCACGTCCCGCTGCAGGCGGGACGCGTTTTTTAGCGCTCCTAGATGCCGATCAAAGACCAACTTTTCCTCGCCAGCCAGTACCTTGCGCCGCATCACCTGGTGTCGCGTTTCTTCGGATACGCCTCGGACTGCCGGGAACCCGCGGTCAAGAACTGGATGATCTCGCGCTTCGTGCGCAAGTATGGCGTGGACATGCGCGAAGCCGAGCAGGAAGACGCGCTGGCCTATGATTGCTTCAACGATTTCTTCACCCGCGCCCTCAAGCCGGACGCCCGGCCGCTGGACGATGAACCCGGCGGCGTGCTGTGCCCGGCGGACGGCGCCATCAGCCAGATGGGCGCCATCGAGCATGGCCGCATCTTCCAGGCCAAGGGCCACAGCTATGGCCTGGCCGACCTGCTGGGCGGCGACAGCGAGCGCGCCGCGCCGTTCCAGGGCGGCGAATTCGCCACCATCTACCTGTCGCCCAAGGACTACCACCGCGTGCACATGCCGGTGGCCGGCACATTGCGCGAGATGATCCACGTGCCGGGCCGCCTGTTCTCGGTCAATCCGCTGACGGCGCGCAACGTGCCGCGCCTGTTCGCCCGCAACGAACGCGTGGTCTGCATTTTCGACACCGAGCACGGCCCCATGGCCCTGGTGCTGGTCGGCGCCATGATCGTCGCCTCGATCGAAACCGTCTGGGCCGGGCTGGTCACGCCGTACAAGCGGCGCGTCAAGGCCGTGCGCTACGACGACGCGGCGCGCGCGCCGATCCAGCTCGCCAAGGGCGCCGAGATGGGCCGCTTCAAGCTGGGTTCGACCGCCATCGTGCTGTTTGGCCCGGGCAAGGTGCGCTGGGCCGATACGCCCTCGGTGCGCGGCCCGGTGCGCATGGGCGAATTGCTGGCGTTGCCGCGCGGCTAGCGCGGCGGCGCCACGGCCGGTTGCGGCGGGTTCTTTTCGACGAAGCGCCGCAGATCGGCCGCTGTCTCCTGGCCAGGCGGCGGCAACCCCTGCAGGAACCCTTCGGCGCCCGGGCGCGCCGCGGACGGTTGCAGATACACTTCGCCGCCGGGCAGGAACACCGCCCAGATGTAGCCGTCGTGGAATGGCTCGAAAGGCAGGATGGGCGCATCGCGGCTGACCATCTGCTTCTCACCGCGCTCAAACATGGTGTCCGTGCGCCATTCAACCCGCATCGTCATGCCCGGCTTCCACTGCGTAGGGATTGACACGCAGCAGGTGCCCGACGTGTAGGCGTGCCCCCGGACGCCGGCGGCCCAGCCTTGATTGATATACACGGGCGCCACGCCTTCACTCAGGTAATTGATGATACCGAGCCGCACACCCAGCGTCTCGGGAATGGGCTCGGCCTGGGCCCTTGCGCAAGTGGCTGCCAGCAACGGGGCCAGCAGAAAAAGACCCAGGATCAGGCGGCCGCCTGATCGAAGCCGGTCAGCAAGCATGAACAGGCCGGAGCGCGGATTCGTTGACATTCGCATGGCTAAAACCGGGGCAAGGCGTTGAAATTCATTGGCATGTTCTGCAAGGCCCGCTGCGTTTCCTCGCGTTCCTTCTGCGCTTCGCGTTGTGCCCGCACCTGGGGATTGGCGTAGACCGACCGCCAACGCAGATAGCCCCACTGCCAATAGAACTCCCGCCCGTCCGATTGCAGCACCAGATCATTCGCATTGGCACGGTAGCGCGCCAATTCGGCCTGTTCCTGTTTGTTGGGCCGCGCGATCAGGGCCAGGTCCGGCCGGCCGATGGCGACATATTCTTCCGCCTCTTTCTCGCGCTTTTCCAGCTGCTTGATACGGTCCTGTTGAATCGCGATCCAGACATCATCGTCCTTGCCCAGTGGCTTGAACCAGGCGCGAGAATCATGCACGAAGTTATCCAGCAAATCGATTACCGCGGCGGCGGGCCTGCCCGGCAGGTTCCAGACCGTGCGAAGCTGCTCGAGCCACATCTTCTCCTTGTTCCCCCGCAGCATCATCATGATGCCGTCATAAATGCGGGCCCCTTCGCCACCAGGAGCGGACATGGTCATCGGCGTCGTGGCGCGCTCCAAGGCATTGTCCATGGTCAGCTTGCGAACTTCCAGCAGGAGTTCATCATTGGCCCTTATCAGGTCTTCGTAGTCCTGCGGGTAGTTTGCCCTGGCCCGCAGCGCGCTGGGCGTGGCGCCGATCCACTCGGGACCGCGCTCGGCGCGCAGACGCCGCCAACGCAAATACTGCACATAGTGGTTGTACAGGATGCGCGTGGAAGATGTCTGCTTCAGTGAAATTTCGCGGGTTGCCTCCACGTAGGCATTGAAAGCCGCCCGCAGTTCGGCCGACACCTGGAATTGGCTTTGGAATTCGGCGGGGGCAAGGTGCAGCCGCAACGGAACACCCGCCTGCACCGCCTCTCGATACATATCGCACAATGGAATCTGAGACAGCTTGTCGCTGTCCTTGGTGCCGCGTCCTTGCTCCCCCGGCTTGTAGCCGCCGCCGACGTCCGAGTGCACGCCCGGGTAGACGATTTCCTCGTAGTTCGCCCCATCGATCAGATCCAGCGGAAAGGACCCGCGCACCTCGTGCGCGCCGACCATATGGACGCAGCGCGATACTGCGTTGGGGATCTCCATGTCCTTCTTGCGCGCCCAGGCGCCGTGTCCGTCCCACACCTGCTCGCTCACGCTCTGCGCGATGCCGGCGGACGCGACCGTGTCGAAAATTCCCATGAAATCAAGGTCCACCTTGATGCCCGCCAGGCGCAGCACGCCATCGCCGCGGGGGGAATAGAACGATATGCCCTCCGGCGGATCGCAGGCGTCCTTGAGCCAGTTGGCGAACACCCGCGCCTCGGCCGCGCCTCGCGAGAAGCCGAAGATGGAGACGCGAATGCGCTCGATCTTCGGATTGGTGTCCAGGTAGCCGGCCAGCAGCGTCCGCAGATCCCGGTTGCGCCTTGACAGCACCGTGTAGCGGGCCACGTCCTTCGGTTCGGTGTTGTTGACCTTGCGCACCCGCAAAAGGGTATCCACGAAACCTTGCGTGCGCCGGGCCAGCACATCGGCCGTATCGCCTGGCTTCATTCCGGTGTACGCGGCCAGCGGGATCTTGGCCGCCTTCGCCAGCTCTTCGATCTGCAGGCCTGACAACGATATGTCCGCGCTCATTTCCCGCACCAGCGTCGTCGCGCGCTGGCCTAGCGCATCGGTCAACGTCCTATTGGGTACGAAATGGCTATAGAGATTATTCTGGAACTCCAGCAAGGCCCAGTTGATGCGCGCTTCCCCTCGCCAGCCGGCGGCGGCGCCGGCCTGCGCATGGGCCCCCGTGCCCGGGTCGCCCACCTTTTCGACGCAAGGCGTGCCCACCCCTTCGACATAAGTACGGAAACGGTGTTGCCGCGCGCTGTAGCTGGGATCGATCGTGTCGTCGAACACGGAATACAGGCGCGCCACATTGGTCTGCGTGTGATTGCCGGCCTTCTCCGACATATACATGTTGTTGCGCGTGCCATCGAAGAAGAAGCCGAAAAACAATTCGATCGAACAATCGGTGCCGGCCTTTTCACCCATGCGCTGGCAGGCCTTGCGTTGTTCGCGGAAATCCAGCTCCGAGGGAATCGGACGACAAGGACCGGCGAAGCGGAATTTGAAGGTCATGAGGACAGCTCCGTACTGGAATCGGCAAGCGCCGGTAGCGTGCTGACCGGCGCCAGCATGCCGTGGCGCCGCAACCGGGCGAAACCATGGCGGTACGCCAGCGCTTCGTTGTCCAGGCCGCGGCGCGCCAGGCGCCGCACGCCCTCCAGGATGCATTGGTACGCCGCCGATGGCGGGCAGGTCAGCGCGCCGAACAACGGCGCGCGCAGTTGCACAAAGCGCAAGATGGCGTCCGGCAGCGCCAGCCATTGCAGATGGCGCTGCTGGTCCGCGGCGATCACATAAGGCTCGGCGCCGGCCTCCGGATCGAAACGTTGATCACCGTCGACCCCCCGCCAGGCGCCCGAGCGATCCACGTATGACCAGCGTTCGATGCCCGCCAGCAAGCGGTGGCGCTGCGCCGGGGCGAATACTTCCAGGAGTGCGGCGAAGGAGCGTGTGTCGGCCAGACGCAGCAGATATGCCTTGCCCTCGGCGTTCACCGCCTCGATCCGCCGACCCAGGTGATCCGCCAATTGGTCGAACGACGCCGACGTGGTCAGCAGGCTCAGCATCGGCTTGCCCCGCGTCAGCTGCAAGAGTTTGTCGCACAACGGCGCGCGCAACGCCGGCACCCAGGGCAGCCGCAACAGGTACGGCGCCACCTGGTCCAGGCCTTCGCCCTGGTAGCGGCCGGCGTAAAGCGAGCGGTAGTCATCCGCATCCAGCCAGCGCGCCAGCCGTTCGGGCAGGCGCGCGGAGAAAACCGCGTCGAGCAAAACATATCGCTGCGGCCCGTCCGGGTGGTTCCAGGCCGCGTCGTACAGGGCGTGCGCCACCTCGGGCGCGGCCGGATCGATCCAGGTATCGCGATCCTCAAGCATTCTTCACCGTCATGGCGGAACCGCCCGCGGCCGCTTCCACCGCGCAACTGACGCAGACGCTCTGCGGAAACTGCGGGAAAGGATAAGGCAACTGGTCCGGCCCGGCGAACTGCTTGTTGCCGGTCTTGACGTCGATGCGGCCCGGCGCGGTGACGGTGATGTTGCCGCCTTCGAGCACGATGCTGGCGCCGGCCGCCGTGGCGATGCGGATGCGCTTGGGCGCGGCGTATTCCACCGCCGTCTGGGCGCTGCCGATGGTGATGTCCTGCTGCGCCTGCACCCGCAGGATGTCGTGCTGCGCCTGCACGTCCACATTGCCCTTGGCCGAGATCAGATCCAGCCCCGACTGCGCTCCGCCCTGCTGCAGGCCCGCCACGATGCCCAGGCCCTGCCCCGCATGCAGGCGCAGCGCGCCCATCACCGCCAGGTTCTGGTCCTTGCCCGCCGACCAGTGCAGCGCCTCGCCGGCGGTGTACTGCAGGTGCTGGCCGGCCACCTGCGCCAGCCCGGCGCGCGCGGCCATCAGCACCACCGGGTCGGTGGCGTGCGGCACCTTGCCTGGCGCCGCGTCGGTATGTTTGGCCGAGGCATCGCCCCGCGCGCCTTCCACGCTGTCGCCGGCCACCGTGCCCGAGACCGCGCGGTGCATGGCCGCCAGCGGCGCCTTCTCGCCATCGAGCACGCTGGCACCCGGGCCCCGGGTGCCCTGCACCGTCGCCAGCCGCAGGCCCTGGTGCGCGCCCGCCACCCCGTCCAGCGAACGCGCCATCTGGTCGGTCTGGCCCGCCAGCGCCTGCACCGCGGCCGCATCGCCGATGGCGCCGGCGTGGGCGCCGGCGGCCGTGTAGGTGCTCAGCAGCACGCCCGCGCCGCCCCGCACCGCGCCATAACCGTCGGTGCGCAGTTCGGCGCCCACGCCGCGCAGGCCGCCACGGTAGTTGCCCGCCTGGTGGATCAGGTGGCCCAGGTTCAGCTCGCTGGCCTGCGCGCTGCTCTTGATCTGCAGGCGCAACTGGCTGTCGGTGTCGTCGAACACGATCTGGTTGTAGCCCGCGCCGCCAAACTCCTTGCTCTTGAAGCCGCTCAGGGCGGCCGCGTTGCGGTGGTTCTCCTCGCCCGCCGCCGCGCCGTGCCAGGCCGGCGCGTTGCCCGCGGCCAGGTTGGCCTGGGCGCTGGGCGCGTGGTCGCGCGCCGCCGCGTAGACCTGCGTGTCGGCCTTGGCGCCCGCGCGCCCGCCCGGCGTGGCCGGCGTGCCGCCCTCGCCACGGCCGTTGTACAGCGCGCCCACCACGATGGGCTGGTCGATGTCGTCGTCCACAAAGCGCACCAGCACCTCCTGGCCGATGCGCGGCACGAAGCTGATGCCCATGGCCCGCGGCCCGACTGACGCTGCGCCACCCGCGCCCAGCGGCTGGCCGCCAGGCCCTCGCCGCCTGCCTGCCAGTGAAACCGGATGCGCACGTCGCCGCGCTTGTTGCGCAGGATCTCGTCCTGCTCGCTGGGCTGGGTGCTGCCCTCGGCGTCGGTCACCACCGCCGTGTGCACGCCGTGCACCGACGGCGCTCCGCTCAGGCGCGCTCCGCGCGCCTCGGGCAAGCGCGGCCGCCAGGGACGATCGCAGCGCACCGCCTCGAAGCGGTTGGCGTAGCCGACCTCGCGCGCCTTGGCCAGCACGGCGGCATCGGCGGTCAGGCTGGCCGCCTCGTCCGGCCGGGCCCCCGGCGCGGGCAAGGCATCGATATCCAAGGCCAGGTGCGCGTCCAGGCCGCCCAGCCGCTGGGCCAGCGCGGCCCGCGTCTGCGGCGGCAGGTTGTTGATGCCGACGTGTTCGACCCGGTCCAGCGCGAACTCCGGTTCGAAGCCGGCCTCGTCCGCCGGCCCCAGCGGCGACAGGTCCTGCAAGGTGAAGCGCGTGCCCGAGCGGAAGGTGCGCACCACCCCCAGGCCGGCGAAGGTCTCGGCGCGCGCCCGCAGCGCTTCGGTCGCCAGCTCGGCCTGGCGACGCGCCTGCGCCGGGTCGGCAAAGCCGCCATGGCCGGCCACCTCGTACCAGTCCAGCGCCGCCGCTTCGTCCTGGCCGCTGGCCGGGTTCACCAGCGCCTGCGCCGCCACCGCCCGCTTGCCGCTGTCGTGCCAGCCCAGCAGCGTGATGCTGTCGGGCACCCGGCGGCGCTGGCGCGCCAGCCGCTGCACGGTGTCGCGCGATTCGGTGGCCGCGGCGCGCTGGAAGCGGATGCCGCCGCCGGCCGACTCGGCGTCCTCGGCCAGGTTGCGGCTGTCGGCGAACAGCTGCACCACGTGGCGCGCCGGCACGCTCTCGTCTTCCAGCACCGTCCAGCCCAGCCCGGCCTCGGCCAGCAGGCGCGCCAGGAAGTCGTAGTCGGTCTCGCGATACTGGGTGGTGTAGGGGCGCGGCGCCAAACCGGCCAGCGCCGGCTCGACGTCGGCGGCAACGCGGTAGACAAAGCCTTCGTAGCCGTCCAGCACCTGGCGCACGATGTCCAGCACCGGCTTGCCCTCGAACACGCGGCTGGCGCGCCGCTGCGTGGCCAGCCACAGCCACGGCACCACCGTCAGGCGGTAGCGCGCCAGGCCCGCGTCGCCCGACAGCAGCTCGGCCTCGCGGATCACGCCGCTGCGCCCGGCCTGGCTGCCGTCGGCGCGCGTGGTCCACAGCGTCACCGGGCGCGAGATCATGTCCTGCAACGCCAGGCCGGCATCGTCGGACAGCGCCACCACGCGCAACTGGCCCACGCCGGACAGCGCCTCGCGCGCGATCCAGCCTTCCACGTGCAGCGACGCCAATGCGCCCTCGCCTTGCAGCCGGTAGAGCCGGGTGTCGGAATTGAACAGGCCGGCGCTCATGGCTGCCGGGAACGCTGAAACGGGGTTGATGACGGCACAGTCATGGGGTCTCCAATGCACAGTCGTACAGCGAAGCCACCGACAAATAACACGCCGCCCGCCCCGTCGGAAATTCAGCCAGCCGTAATATGCAACCAAACATTGGCGCACTGGGCTAGCGGTATCCCGGCAGAACGACACGCGGTTGCCACGGCCATTGAGGCTACGGATTGCACCAAAAGCATGAGAAAGCACGCCGATGATGCGATTCATCACAATTCATCAGATTCAGATAAGGACAACGACAGGAGGCAGACCGGTTGCCTGTGTTGAGCGAGGGTCGCGGCGGCCACCCCAAGCGCCGCGACTCATTTCTATAAAGCGAACAAGAGTTTTCCTATTTATTCGCTTTTCGCGATGAAGCGAGGTGCGTAGATTGGAGTTTTTTTTCGCGCCCGCCCATGTCCACGACCGCCCTGCCTGCCGCCAACGCCGCCGCCCGCACGCCCTCCCGCCCATCCCGCGCCCTGGCGCGCATGCTGTCGCTGGACGACTTCGAAGCCGCTGCCCGCCGCCGACTGCCGCGGCCGATCTTCGGCTACGTGGCGGGCGCCGCCGAGGACAACCAGTCGCTGCGCGCCAATCGCGACGCCTTCGGCCGCTACGTCTTCCAGCCGCGCGTGCTGGTCGACGTGTCGCGCCGCAGCCAGCATGTGGAACTGTTCGGCCGGCGCTACGAATCGCCGTTCGGCATCGCCCCCATGGGCATCAGCGCCCTGTCCGCCTATCGCGGCGACATCGTGCTGGCGCGGGCCGCGCGCGAACAGGGCATTCCCGCCATCCTCAGCGGCACCGCGCTGATCGCGCTCGAAGACGTCATCAAGGAAGCGCCGGGCACGTGGTTCCAGGCCTACCTGCCCGGCGACCCGGCGCGCATCGACGCGCTGGTGGCGCGCGCCGCGCGCGCCGGCTACGAAACCCTGGTGCTGACGGTGGACATCCCGGTGTCCGCCAACCGCGAAAACAATGTGCGAACCGGGTTCTCGACGCCGCTCAAGCCCAGCCTGCGGCTGGCATGGGACGGCCTGACGCGGCCACGCTGGCTGGCTGGCACGTTCCTGCGCACGCTGCTGGCCCACGGCATGCCGCACTTCGAAAACTCGTTCGCCACGCGCGGCGCGCCGATCGTGTCGGCGTCGGTGCTGCGCGACTTCAGCGCGCGCGACCACCTGAACTGGGAGCACGTGGCGCGCATCCGCCGCCAGTGGCCGGGTACGCTCATCATCAAGGGCATCCTGCATCCCCGGGACGCGCGGCTGGCGCGCGAGCACGGCGCCGACGGCATCATCGTGTCGAACCATGGCGGTCGCCAACTGGACGGCGCCATTTCGCCGCTGCGCGCCCTGCCGGGCGTGGTCGCCGCGGCCGGCGCCATGCCGGTGATGATGGACAGCGGCGTGCGCCGCGGCGGCGACGTGCTCAAGGCGCTGGCGCTGGGCGCGCGCTTCGTGTTCGTGGGCCGGCCCTTCAACTACGCCGCCGCCGTCGGCGGCCAGGCCGGGGTGGCGCACGCCATCGGCCTGCTGCGGGCCGAGGTCGACCGCAACATGGCCATGCTTGGCATCAACCGCCTGGACCAGTTGGACGCCGACCTGCTGGCGCCGGCCTGAGATCGCGCGCGTCGATCCGCCCCGCCCATGACGGCCGGATACGATCCGGCAGGGCATAGAATGGCGGTTCCTCCGCTCTCGCCGGCCCCCGCCCCACCGCCCGTGTCCCTGCGCCAATCCTCGTTCTTCCTGCGTTTCCTGACCCTGGGCGCGCTGGCCCACGTCTACGTCGGCGCCCGCCTGATCCCCGACGCCGGACTCTCCGATCCGGGCAGCGCCGGCGCCATCCTGCTGCTGATCCTGTCTTGCATCCTGATTCCGCTGGGCATGCTGGCGCGCTCGTCCGTGCATCCGCCCTGGGGCGACCGCATCGCCTGGGTCGGCCTGATCGCGATGGGCCTGTTCTCGTCACTGTTCGTGCTGACGGTGCTGCGCGACGTGCTGCTGCTGGTTGCGTGGCTGGTCGACCTGGCCACGGGCCTGGCGCCGCCCTGGCTCGCGCTGCGGCGCGCCACCGCGCTGGCGGTGGCCGGGTTGGCGCTGGCGGCCACGCTGGTGGGTTTCTACAACGCCCGCCGGCGCGCCCGCGTGGTCACGATCGACGTGCCCGTGCGCGGCCTGCCGGCCGATCTCGACGGTTTCACCATCGCGCAGATCAGCGACATCCATGTCGGCCCCACCATCAAGCGGCGCTACGTGCAGGCCATCGTCGACGCGGTCAACGAACTGGCGCCGGACATGATCGCCATCACCGGCGACGTGGTCGATGGCAGCGTCGAGCAACTGGCG
Organism: Achromobacter ruhlandii; assembly: GCF_002082135.1. Lineage (NCBI taxonomy): Bacteria > Pseudomonadati > Pseudomonadota > Betaproteobacteria > Burkholderiales > Alcaligenaceae > Achromobacter > Achromobacter ruhlandii. The sequence goes on along the minus strand of NZ_CP017433.1, from coordinate 3,053,053 downwards.
GCCCAGGCCAGCCCGCTGGGCACCCTGCGCGCGCCCTTCGGCGTGTACCTGGTGACGGGCAACCATGAATACTATTCGGGCGCGGCGCCCTGGGTGGCGGAATTCCGCCGCATGGGCCTGCGGGTGCTGATGAACGAGCACGCGGTCGTCCATCCGGCCGGCCTGCCGCTGGTGGTGGCCGGCGTCACCGACTACAGCGCCGGCGCCTTCGATCCGCGCCAGCGCAGCAACCCGGCCGCGGCGCTGGCGGGCGCGCCGCCCGACGCGGTCGCGCGGATCCTGCTGGCGCACCAGCCGCGCAGCGCGGCCGCCGCCGCGCCGCTGGGTTACACCCTGCAGCTGTCCGGCCATACGCACGGCGGCCAGTTCTTTCCCTGGGGGTTTTTCGTGCGCTTCCAGCAACCCTACACCGCCGGCCTGCACCGGCTGGGCGACATGTGGATCTACATCAGCCGTGGCACCGGCTATTGGGGCCCGCCCAAGCGGCTGGGCGCGCCGTCGGAAATCACCCGCCTGCGGCTGCGCCCGGCGCGCTGACCGCCCGACGCGCCATGGCTGGCGGCGCCGTTCAGGCCGCTTCCGGCAACGGGCCGCGCTCCAGGTAGCTGGTCAACGCGATATCGCTGGTGGTGTTGGTAATGCCTTCGATCTGGTGGATGCGCGCCAGCAATGCCTCCAGCGCCTGGGTATCGCGGACACGCACCTTGAGCAGCATCGCGCTCTTGCCCGTGATGGTGTGGATCTCCTCCACCTCGGTCAGTTCGGCCAGCCCCAACACCTGCTGGGTGATGCTCCAGTTGTTGGTATCGACATGCACGAACGCCAGCAGCGGACGGCCGATGCGGGCGCCATCGAGCTTGGCGGCAATGCCTTTGATCAGGCCATCGCGCTTGAGGCGCTTGACCCGTTCATGCACGGCGGGCGCCGACAGGTTCAGCAACTTGCCCAGATCGGCATAGCTCGGCGAGGCGTCCTCGGCCAGCAGCGTTAATAGTTTTCGGTCACGGTCGTCGAGATCTGGCATCGGAATCAGGTTCTGCCTAACGGCATTCGAACTTTTACGGGATAAGGGAATATCGGTATTAACCCTTATTTTATTCCAATAAAATGCCCGGCATGCAGAACCGCGACACCGCGCAAGACACATCGCGCAATTCCCCCCTGCCGGCCGCCATCCCGGCCCTGATGTTCGCCGTCAGCGTCGTCGGCTCCAACGGCCTGGCCCTCAGTCCCATCCTGTCCGACGTGGCGCGCTCGTTCGCCAGCACGCCCCTGACCGTCAGCACCGCGATTTCCGCCTATGGCGCCGCCACCGCGGCCAGCGCCTTCCTGCTGGCGGCCCGCATCGACCGCTGGGGCATTCGCCGCGCGCTGCTGACCGCCATGACGGTGCTGATCGCCGCCCTGCTGCTGTCGGCCAGCGCGCCGCACTGGATCGTGCTGACGGTGGCCCAGGCCCTGGCCGGCGCCGCCGCCGGCGTGATCCTGCCGGCCGCCTATGGCTCGGCCACGCTGGTGGCGGCCGCCGGCCAGGAAACCCGGTCCCTGGGCCGCGTCATCTCGGGCTGGTCGGTGTCGCTGGTGGCCGGCGTGCCGCTGTCGGCGCTGATTTCCGACGCCATCGGCTGGCGCGCCACCTACGGCGTGCTGGCGCTGTGCGCCGCGGTGGCCCTGGCCGGCCTGCGCACGCTGCCCGAACGCCGCAACACCCATGCCGCGCCGCCGCGACTGTCGCGCCTGCTGGCGCCGCTGTCGTACCGCGACGTACCGGTGCTGCTGTTGGGCTGCCTGGCGTTTTCGAGCGCCTTCTACGGCGTCTATGCCTTCCTGGCCGACCACGTGCGCACGCTGCTCGGCCTGACGGCGGGCCAGGTGGGCTTCATCGCCTTCGCCTACGGCGCCGGCTTCCTGCTGGCCGGCCTGGCCGGCGCGCCCCTGATCGAGCGCCTCGGTCCGCGCCGCGCGCTGCCGTTGGCGCTGGCGACAATCACCGCGGTCTACCTGGCGCTGCTGCCGGCCGCGCATGCGCTGGCGGCGGTGCTGGCGATTGCCGTGCTGTGGGGCGCCGCCTCGCAGTTGAGCCTGAACCTGCTGGTGTTGCTGCTGTCGCGGGCCCGCCCCGACGAGCGCGGCGCGGTGCTGGGGCTCAATACCTGCACCACCTACCTGGGCGCTAGCGTCGGCACCGCGGTGGCCGGCACGCTGTACACCCACGCGGGCTTCGAGGTCCTGGGCCTGGCCGCGGCCGCCGCCGTGGCGCTGGCCGCGCTGACGCTGCATTGGCGCCTGAACGGCCGCCGCGCCGGCGAGCGCCGCGCCGCCGCCTGAGGCCGCCTCAGCCCGGCAGCACCACCGCGCAATCGCGTCCGGCGCGCTTGGCCTGATAGAGCGCCTGGTCGGCGCGCCGCAGCACATCCGACATGCTGGCGTCGGTCTCCAGGAAACGCGTGATGCCGCCACTGGCCGACAATACCAGCGCGTGGCCGTCGATCTGCGCGGGATGCTGGCGCAGACCGCCGCGCAACCGGTCGCAGATCGCCAGGGCCACGTCCTTGTCGGCGTCGGCCAGCAACACCACGAATTCCTCGCCGCCCAGGCGGCCCACTGCATCTTGCTCGCGCAGGCACGCGCGCAGCTGGTCGCAGAAATGGCGCAACGCGGCGTCGCCGCCCAGATGCCCGTAGCGGTCATTGACTTGCTTGAAATGGTCCAGATCGAGCATCAACGCCGTGTGACAGGCGCCGCGCTTGGCCGATTCCAGCAGGCCTTTCATACGCTGCAGGATCTCGGCCCGGGTCCAGCAGCCGGTCAGGCCGTCGACCTTGGCCATGCGAGCCAGGGCGGCCTCGTTGCGGCGGTTTTCGGTCATATCCATGCCGATGTTGATCACACTGCCGTCCGGCAGGCGCACGTTGGACCACATGACGGAAAGGCGCTCGCCGTCGCGCGCGAGCGGCTGCCATTCGCGGAACGACGGGTGCGGCGCGCGGCCCACGCTGTCGATGACGCGGGCGCGGACCTCGGGGTCGGGATAGAACAGGGCCAGCGGCTCCGCGTGGCGATTGATCTCGTCGCGGGTCCAGCCGAAGCGGCGCTCGCAAGCCTCGTTCCAGAGCAGGCACTTGCCTTGTTCGTCAAAGGCGTTGATCAGCACCGGCGCATTCTGGAATAACGCCTGATACTGCGCGACCATTTGGCGCAGGTGCGCGAGCTCGGCATCGCGCGGATCCGGCACGCCGGCGGGTTCGTGGCTGGCGCCTCGCTGCTGCGAGGCAATCAAAGCGTCATTCGAAGAGACGAGTCGCATGGGGTCGCAGGCGAAAAGGCGGCGCGGCCCGGGCCGCCGCTGCGGGCCGGGGCGTGAAAGGCGCGGCCAGTATACGTTCAAGCCCGCCCGGCAATTGCCAAGAAGCGTCAAGTCGCGCCCGCCTACGCGCGGGCAGGGTCGCTACCAGGGGAACGTGATCAGGTCGCCGTACAGGCTGCGCAGCTTGGCCTTGACCTCGGGCGACTGCTGATAGATGGAGATGAACTTCAGCAGCCGCGGGTCCTGCGCATGATCGGGCCGGGTGACCCAGCGAATGGCGTAGCGGCGCACGTTGGCCGGATCGGTGTTGTCGAATGCCAGGCCGTCCTTTTCGTCCAGGCCGGCCTGCTTGGCGAAGGTGGTGTAGGTGACCGAGGCCGTCACGTCGTCGAACACCCGCGCCGACTGCGAGCCTTCGATCTGCACGAATTTCAGGCGCTTGGGATTGTCGGTCACGTCCTCGAGCGTGGCCTGGTGCGCCACGCCGGGCTTGAGCTTGATCAGGCCGATGGATTCCAGCAGCAGCAAGGCGCGGCCGGTATTGACCGGATCGTTGGGCACCGCCACGGTGGCCCCTTCGGGCAGCGGCTGGCCCTTCTTGAGCTTCTTGGAGAACAGGCCGATGGTGGTGGAATAGCCGTAGGCGATGGGCGTCAGGTTGGCGCCGCGGCGGGCATTGAACAGTTGCAGGAACGGTTCGTGCTGGAAGAAATTGGCGTCAACCGAGCCATCGGCCACGGCGATGTTGGGCAGCACCCAGTCGTTGAATTCGACCAGTTGCACCTCCAGCCCGGCCTTGCGCGCCTCGGCGACCGCGATTTCGGTGGCGGCGTTGGCCACGGTCGGAATCAGGCCGATGCGCAGCGGCTTGTCGGCAGCCAGCGCCGCGGTGGCGCTGGCCAGGCCGAGGACGGCGACGACCAAGGTGCGCGCCAGGGACGGAAACACGGAAAGCAAGGACATGGAATCATCCACTCGGAAAACGGTCGACATCGCGTATTGTGCCGCAGCAGGCTGCCGCCATGGCCAAAGGCCGCGCGCCCGCCGTGGCAATCGCGCGGCGCCACGGCGCTACACTGGCCCCCGGCACTGAAACCCTGCATCACGGAGCCCGCCTTGCAAAACACCGTTACCCTGCCCACCCATGTCACCCTGATCGGCGCCCCCACCGACATCGGCGCGGGCGCGCGCGGCGCGTCGATGGGCCCCGAGGCCTTGCGCGTGGCTGGCATCGGCCCGGTCATCGAAGCCCAGGGCTTCACCGTCACCGACCGTGGCAATCTCTACGGCCCGGCCAACCCGTGGCAGCCCCCGGTCGACGGTTACCGGCACCTGGACGAAGTGGCCGCCTGGAACCAGGCCGTGCACGACGCCATGTACGAGGCCCTCGCCCAAGGCACGCTGCCCATCCTGCTGGGCGGCGACCATTGCCTGGGCATCGGCTCGATCAGCGCGGTGGCCCGCCATTGCCGCGCCGTCGGCAAGAAACTGCGCGTGCTGTGGCTGGACGCGCACACCGACTTCAACACCAACGCCCTGACGCCCACCGGCAATATCCACGGCATGCCGGTGGCCTGCCTGTGCGGCCACGGCCCGGCGCAGATCACCGGCATGTCGGGCCAGACGCCCGACATCGATCCGTCCTGGGTGCGCCAGATCGGCATCCGCAGCGTCGACGAGGGCGAGAAGCGCCTGGTGCACCAGGCCGGCCTGGAAGTCTTCGACATGCGCTACCTCGACGAAATGGGCATGCGCGCCACGATGGAAGCGGCGCTGGCCGGGCTGGACGAGGACACTCACCTGCACGTCAGCTTCGATGTCGATTTCCTCGATCCCGAGATCGCCCCCGGCGTCGGCACCACGGTAATGGGCGGGCCGACCTACCGCGAAGCGCAGCTGTGCATGGAGATGATCGCCGACACCGGCCTGATGCGCTCGCTGGACGTGGTGGAACTGAACCCCGCCTTCGACGTGCGCAACAAGACCGCCGACCTGGCGGTGGACCTGATCGAGAGCCTGTTCGGCAAGTCGACACTGGTGCGGCGCGGCGCCTGACGCGTCAGGCTTCGCCCTCGCGGCGGATCGCGCTGGCCGCCGCCGCCAGGCATCGGACATGCTCGTCGCGCCGCGCCCGCACCCGCGGCGTCGGCCCGGCCAGGCATAGCGCATACCATTCCCCCGCGCGGTCCAGCGCCACCGCCAGGCCGGTCAGGTCGGCCACGCTTTCGCCCGCGTTCTCGGCCCAGCCGCGCGCCTCGGCTTCGGCCACGTCGGCCAGCAGCGCCGCGCGCGTGGTGCGCGTATGGTCGGTGTAGCGGCGAAAGTCGGCCGCCGCCAGCACCGCGTCGCGCTCGCCGGGCGCCAGGCGCGCCAGGATCGCCTTGGCCACCGCGCTGGTATGCAGCGGCCGGCGCTCGCCAGGCCGGGTGGCGTAATGCACCGGCTGCGCGGATTGCGCCACCTCCAGGAACAGCACGCCGCCGTCCTGGATCTTGCCCAGCATCACCGTTTCGCCGGTATCGTCGCGCAGCGCCGCCAGTAACGGCCGCACCCGTTCCAGCCACGGATCGCCCGCCTGGATCAGGCCGCACAGCGCCTGCAGGCGCGGCGTGGGGTAATACCCGCCGCGCCGTCGCACCTCGTACAGATAGCCGCGTCCCACCAGCGTGCGCACCAGCGCCAGGCAGCTCGACATGGGCGCGCCCAGGCCCTGCGCCAGCTCGGTGAGAGACAGCGGACGGCGCGCCTGCGCGTACAGCTCGATCAATTCCAGGGTGCGGACGACCAGTTTCACTTCCATCGTGGAGACCTCGTCAATGGACGTTGACTTTTCGTATCTGTGAACATAAATTCTTGCACAGGAATTTTTATTCACCAATAAGAATAAATTTTCAGCCGGATGGAGAACCGGCGCCCGGCCCCAGCATTCGCGTCATACCCAAAACTCGATATTCGGCTCGCCCGACGGGCCGTGGAGACAAACCGATGCGTATCAAACCCCTGTTGGCGGCCGCGGCCGCCACGCTGGCCGCCGTGGGCGCGCCGACCGCTTCCGCGCTGGCCCAGGATGTCGTGAGGCTGGGCGTATCCAATGACCGATCCGGCATCTATTCCGACCTGGGCGGCCTGGGATCGGAAATGGCCGTGCGCATGGCGGTGGAGGATTTCGGCGGCAAGGTCGCCGGCAAGACGGTCGAAGTGGTCGGCGCCGACAACCAGAACAAGGCCGACGTGGCCTCGGCCCTGGTGCGGCGCTGGTTCGATACGCAGCAGCTGGTGGCGGTGGTCGATGGCGGCGCCAGTTCCGCCGGCCTGGCGGCGCAGGGCGTGGCACGCGAGAAAGGCGGCACCGCCCTCATCAGCGGCGGCTTCGCCGGCGATTTCAGCGGCAAGCAATGCAGCCCGCTCAGCACCCAATGGGCGCCCGACACCTACGCGCTGGCCAATGCGGTGGTCAAGAGCGTGGTCGAAAGCGGCGGCCAGTCCTGGTACTTCATCACCACCGATTACGTTTTCGGCAAGTCGCTGGAGGCCAACGCCAGCCGCTTCGTGCAGGCCGCCGGCGGCAGGGTGCTTGGGAGCACGCGACACCCGCTGGGCGCGATGGACTTCGCCTCGTTCCTGGTGCAGGCGCAGGCTTCCAAGGCCGACGTGGTGGGCCTGGCCAGCGCCGGCGGCGACCTGGTCAACCTGATCAAACAGGCCCAGGAATTCGGGCTGACCGGCGGCAAGCAGCGCCTTCTCACCTTCCTGACCTTCATCAACGACGTGCAGGCCATGGGCCTGCCGGTGGCGCAGGGGCTGACCTTTCCCACCGGCTTCTACTGGGATGCCGACGACGATACGCGCGCGTGGGCCCGCCGCTGGCAGCAGAAGATGGGCGTGACGCGGCCGCCGTCGATCGTGCAGGCCCTGAGCTACGTCGCCACCACGCATTACCTGCAGGCCGCGCAGGCCGCCGGCAGCTTCGAGGGTGCGGCTGTCAACCAGAAGATGCGCGAGTTGCCCATCACCACCAAACTGATCAAGAATGCCCGCATACGCCCCGAAGACGGGCGAGTCATCATGGACCTGTATCTGGTGGAAGTGAAAAAGCCCGCCGAGTCCAAGTACCCCGGCGACTTCTACCGCATCCTGTCCACGGTGCCTGGCGAGAAGGTGTTCGTCTCGCTGGCCGACAGCGAATGCCCCCTGATCAAGAAATAAGTCCATCCCGGAGGAGACATCCCATGAAGTGCTATTGCGTCGTCAATTTCCGCGAACCGCTGCAGGAAATGGAGCAGGCCACCCCCACGCCGCAAGGGTCGCAAGTGCTGCTGAAGGTACGCGCGGCGGGCGTCTGCCACAGCGACATTCACTTGTGGGAGGGCGGCTACGACCTGGGCCAGGGCCGCACCCTGTCGCTCAAGGAGCGCGGCGTCTCGTTGCCCCTGACGATGGGCCACGAGACGGTCGGCAGCGTGGTCGCGGCCGGCCCCGATGCGCAAGGGGTGCAGTCCGGCCGCAACTACCTGGTCTATCCGTGGATCGGTTGCGGCGCCTGCCCGACCTGCCTGTCGGGCCAGGAAAACCACTGCACCGCGCCCGCCTGCCTGGGCGTGCATCGGGCTGGCGGCTACGCCGACCACATCCTGGTGCCGCACCCGCGCTACCTGATCGACATCGGCGACCTGGACCCGGCCCGCATCGCGCCCTACGCCTGCTCGGGCCTGACCACCTATTCGGCGCTGCGCAAGATCGGCGAAGCCGTCTACCGCGAGCATCCGGTGGTCATCTTCGGCGCCGGCGGACTGGGCCTGATGAGTCTTACGCTGATCAAGGCGTTGGGCGGCAAGGGCGGCATCGTGGTCGACATCGACCCGGCCAAGCGCCAGGCCGCGCTGGAGGCCGGCGCCCTGGCCGCCATCGACGGCGCCGCGCCCGACGCCGCCCAGCAGGTCATCAAGGCCGCGGGCGGCAAGCCGCTGCAGGCCGCCATCGACCTGGTGGGCGCGCCGTCCACCACCGCCCTGGCCTTCGACTTCCTGACCAAGGGCGGCAAGCTCATCATCGTCGGGCTGTTCGGCGGCGCTTCGTCGTGGCCGATCGCGCTGATCCCGATGAAGGCCATGTCCATCATCGGCAGCTACGTCGGCAACCTGGCCGAGCTGCGCGAGCTGATGGACCTGGTGCGCGCCGGCAAGGTGCCGCCGATGCCGGTGCACCGCCATCCGCTGGCCGAGGCCGACAGCGTGCTGGCCTCGCTGCGCGCCGGCAAGGTGCTGGGCCGCGCGGTGCTGACGGTGGAGTGAGCCGTGTCGGCCGGCGGGGGAATTCGATTGGGCCTATCATAGACGCCAGTCTCCCCTTCCCCCGCCCGAACAAAGGACCTCGCATGACCGACCGCCAGCTCACCATTCTCGCGGCCATCAACCTGCTGATCGCGGTCGGCGCCGGTGCTTTCGGCGCCCACGGCCTCAAGCGCCTGGTAACGCCCGAGCTGCTGTCGGTCTGGCAGACCGGCGTCATGTACCATCTGGTCCATGGCCTGGGCCTGTTCGTCATCGCGCTGCTCGGCGCGCGCTACGGGTCGCCGCTGCTGTCGGCCGCCGGCCTCGTAATGTTCATCGGCATCGTCCTATTTTCAGGTAGCCTGTACGTCCTGACCCTGACCGGCACCCATTGGCTTGGCGCGATCACGCCCGTGGGCGGCGCGGCCTTCCTGGCCGCCTGGGCGATGGTGGCGCTGGCCGCCTACCGCGCCCAGGGCTGAGCCCTCGCCGGGCCGCCGCCCGGCAACCCCGCATTACCTTTCTTGGCGGCTTCGGCCGCCTTTCCCGCTGAACCCCGATGTCCTCCTCTACCGTTTTTCCCGCCGCGCGTGACCATTCCGCCTTCGCAGGCATCGCCTGTGTCGCCGGTGGCATCTTCTTCCTGACGCTCAGCGACGCCAACGCCAAGTGGCTGGGCACCACCTACAACCCGCTGCAGATCCTGTTCCTGCGCGCGCTGATCGCGTTGCCGTTCGTCACCGCGCTGGCCGTCTGGCTGGGCGGGCGCCGGGTGCTGCGCACCGCCCATCCCGGCCTGCACCTGACGCGCGGCGCCATCAACGTGGTCTCGGCCTGTTGTTTCTACCTGGGGTTGCGCGCGCTGCCGCTGGCGGAGGCCACCGCCATCGCGTTCGCCGCGCCGTTGTTCGTCACGGCGCTGTCGGTGCTGATCCTGAAGGAACGCGTCGATGGCCGCCGCTGGCTGGCGGTGCTGGCAGGGTTCGCGGGCGTGCTGATCATCGTGCGGCCCGGCACCGACGCGTTCCAGGCCGCGACCCTGCTGCCGTTGACCACCGCCTTCCTGTACGCCGTGATGATGATCACGGCGCGCGGCATCGGCCGCGGCGAAGGCATGCTCACCACCACCTTCTACATCGTCGCGGGCCAACTGGTTTGCAGCGCGCTGGCGCTGCCCTGGGTCTGGCACGCGCCGGCTCTGGCCGACCTGCCCTATTTCGCGGCGGTGGCGCTGTTCAGCACGCTGGGGCTGGCGCTGATCACGCAGGGCTTTCGCATCGCGCCGGCCTCCGTGGTGGCGCCGTTCGACTACACCGGCCTGATCTGGGCCACCCTGCTGGGCTGGATCTTCTGGCGCGAGGCGCCCGATGCCTACGCCTACCTGGGCGCGCTGTTCATCGCCGGCAGCGGCGTCTACATCGCGCTGCGCGAGGCGCGCGGGTCGCAGAAACGGCGCGCCACAGCCTAGTGCGCCGTGGCGCGGTCAGCCACAAACCGGGTCAGCGATCGCGCCGCGCCCGTCGCCAGGCGCAGCGCAATGCCTACTCCGTCGGCGGCGGGAAATTGCGCTTGAGCACGCGCGCCACGTTCGGTTCCTGGGCGGCCTGGCGCGCCACTGCCGTCAGCGCCGGACAGTTGGCCTCGAACCAGGCCTGGCCCGGCCGCCAGTGCGTCATCACCGTCACGTACAGGTCCAGCGCGGAAAAACGGCGGCCCAGCATGTGCGGCGCACCGGCCTGGCGTTCCAGCTCCAGCCACAGCTCGGCGCGCCGCGTATGTATCCGCTCGCGCAGCAACTCGGCCGGGGCGCCTGGGGAGGTCCATTGCGGCGGGTCGTCGCCATACGTGAAAGTGGGATAGATCGCCGCCACCAGGCGCACCAGCAGGTTCAGGAAGCGCGCCCGCTCAGGCCGCGCAGGCTCCGGCGCCAGGCCCGCCTGCGGCGCGACGTCGTGCAGGTGCAGCACCATGGCCGCGCTTTCCGTCATCACCTCGCCGTCCGGCGTGATCAGCGTCGGCACCTGCCCCAGCGGATTCAGGTGCAGCAGCCGGTCGCGTTCGGGACCGGGCTTCAGGTAAGGCACGTCGGTCAGCGTATGCGGCACGTTGGCCAGCGCCAGCGCCATTTCGACCACGGCCGAGCCGCAGCCCTGCGAGCCGATCAGTTCATACGTCTTCATGATGGTCACCCTCCCGTTTGCGCCGGCGCCAGCCGCAGCAACTCGCCCGGCGAAGCGTCGGTCAACACATAGACATAGCCGTCGAGCCCCTGCCGCACGTCGCGGATGCGGGCCTTGCGCTCGCCCAGCAGGCGTTCCTCGGCCACCACCTTGTCGCCATCCAGCGTCAGGCGGATCAGGTCCTGGTCGGCCAGCGCGCCGATGAAGAGCGAGTGGCGCCAGGCCGGGAAGCGGTCGGCGTCATAGAACGCCATGCCGCTGATGGCCGGCGACTTGGCCCACCAGTACAGCGGCGGCTCCATGCCTGGCAGCGTTTCGCCCTTAGCCTCGGGTATCGGCTGGCCGGAATAGTTGATGCCATACGTCGCCAGCGGCCAGCCATAGTTCCTGCCCGGCAGCACCAGATTGATCTCGTCGCCGCCGCGCGGGCCGTGTTCGTTCTCCCACAACGCGCCAGTCCAGGGATTGCGCGCCATGCCCTGCGGGTTGCGATGCCCGTAGGACCAGATCTCGGGACGCGCGCCGGCCTTGCCGACGAAGGGATTGTCGGGCGGCACCGAGCCGTCGACCTTCAGCCGCACCACCTTGCCCTGCAGCTTGTCCAGGTCCTGCGCGGTGGGGCGCTGGTTGTTCTCGCCCAGCGAGATGAACAGGTAGCCCTTGCCGTCGAAGACCAGGCGCGAACCGAAGTGCAGTCCCTGCGACAGCTTGGGCGTCTGGCGGAACAGCACCTGGAAATCCTCCAGCGCGCTGGCATCGGCCGAGAGGCGGCCGCGGCCGACCGCGGTGCCGCTGCGCGAACCGTCGGATTCGGCATACGAAAGATAGACGTAGCGGTCCTGCGCGAAACCCGGCGACAGCGCCACGTCGAGCAGGCCGCCCTGCCCTTGCGCGGCCACCTTGGGCACGCCGGCCAGCGGCTTGGACAGGCCCCCCGGCGTGCGCAGCAGGCGCAGGTTGCCCGGCCGCTCGGTGATCAGCACGCCCCCTTCGGGCAGGAAGGCCATTGACCACGGATGATCCAGGCCGCCCACCACCACCGTCACCTGCGCGCGCGCGGCGGGCGGCTGCTCGGGGCTTTTCTGCGGCGTGGCCCAGGACGCGGCCGCGCATAAGGCGACGCCGGCGAAGGCGATCAGGGACGAGGCGCGACGGATCGCGGACGGGCGTGACGGCATGGACATCTCCGGCGGCTGGGTGGGCGCGGCGGCGCTCGGCGGCGCCGCGCGGGTGGCGTACCATAGGAGCCAGCGACGGGTGGCCTCCCGTCCATTTCTCTCAGGAGACTCCCTTACATGAAACTGTACTACATGCCCGGCGCGTGCTCGCTCGCTTCCCACATCGTGCTGGAATGGATCGGCAAGCCCTACGACGCGCACAAGCTCAGCCGCGACGAACTCAAGGGCCCCGCGTTCCTCAAGGTCAATCCGCTGGGCGCCGTGCCCGCCCTGGACGACGACGGTTTCACGCTGACCCAGAACGTCGCGATCCTCGAATACCTGGCCGAACAGGCGCCGCAGGCCAAGCTGCTGGGCGACGGCTCGGCCCGCTCGCGCGCCGACGTGCGCCGCTGGCTCGGCTTCATCAACTCCGACATCCACAAGACCTTCTCGATGATCTTCGGCGCGGGTCGCTTGCTCGCCGAGGAAGCGCCACAGCAGGAACTGGCCGCCTCCGCCTCCAAGCTGCTGACGCGCCTGTTCGCGCTGCTGGACGCCCAGCTGATCAACCAGCCCTACCTGGGCGGCGAAGCGCCGTCGGTCGCCGACGCCTACCTGTACGTGGTGCTGCGCTGGGCCCATGCCAAGCAGGTCGACCTGTCGGGTCAGGACCACCTGGCCGCGTTCTTCAAGCGCATGCAGGACAACGCCGGCGTCAAGGCCGCGCTCAAGGCCGAAGGCCTGGAGTAAGCCCGCCAGGCCGGCATGACCGGCCGCCCCGAACGCCCCGCCGCCCTTGCGCGCCGGGGCGTTTTCTCTTGCGCGCCGGCCTGATTGCCCTCAGCCGCCGGCCAGCGCCGGCGCCGCGCTTTCCAGGGTCTTCCTGACCGCCGCCAGGAAGCGCCGCGCCAGCAGCGGCGGCGCGCTCAGGTTCGAATGCGTGGCCCAGATTTCGACGCTGGCGCCCGGCGCGATCGGCCGCAGCACCATGCTTTCGGTCTGGTCGGGCGACACGCACCACGCGTCCACCAGCGCCGGCCCCAGGCCCTGCTGCACGAAGGAACAGGCCGTCACCGGCGAATGCACCTCCACCGCCGCCGCGCAGGCCGGCGCGCCGCCGAAGAACGATTGCAGCGCGCGGCCCAGCGGCGTGTCGTGCGGATAGCCGATCCACGCCGCCGAAGCGAAATCCTCCGGATGCACCACCTCGTGCGCGGCCAGCGGATGGCCCTTGGGCAGCACGCACACCACCGGCACCGTCGCCAGCCGGACCGACGTCAGGTTGGGATGGTCGGGCGGCCGCATCGAGATGCCGATATCGGCCTGCCCCGACAGGAAATAGGCCGCCAGTTCGTCGAACGTGACGCTGCGGTAGTCGACCCGCGCCGCGCCGTTGCGATCGCGAAAGCGCCGTAGCGCCATCGGCACCAGCCGCTGGCCATAGCTGGCGCTGGCCACGATCCTGAGCATGCCGGCGCCCGATTGCCCGAGGCTGGCCGCGAGATCGTTGACGCGCTGGATGCCGCCATAGACCTGCTCGACCTCGGCATACAGGCGCCGCGCCTCGGCGGTGGGCGACAGCCGGCTCCTGACCCGCTCGAACAGGCGGTAGCCCAGGCGCGTCTCCGTCAGCGCCAGCACCCGGCTCACCGCCGGTTGCGACACATGCAGCATGCGGCCGGCGCCGCTGATCGAGCCGGCCATCATGATGGCGCGGAATACCTCGATCTGGCGCAGGTTCAGCGGCCGGCCGGCGCTGGGCCCGACCTCGTCGGCGTAGGCCTGCTCATCCATGTTGGTTCCCCTTGATCAATAACGGCGGATTATAGGTTTTCGACATTTTTCGATGACGCAGTGCCGCAATCCCGGTGCTAATCTGCCCGCCTCCACACAACAAAACAAGGGGAATCCAGCATGCAACGCACCTTTTTCCGCAGCCTCGCCGCCCTGGCGCTGGCCGCCACCTTCAGCGCGGGCGCGCAGGCCGCCGGCGCCTATCCCGACAAACCGATCACCTTCATCGTGCCCTCGGCCGCCGGCGGATCGCCCGACGTGCTGTCGCGCCTGATCACCACGCAACTGGCCAAGGACACCGGCGCCACCCTGGTGGTGGAAAACCGCCCCGGCGCCGCCGGCAACATCGGCATCGCGCTGGTCAAGCGCGCCGCGCCCGACGGCTACACCGTGGGCTACGGCAACATCAACACGCTGGCCGTCAACCGCTCGCTGTTCAAGCGCCTGCCCTACGACGTCGACCAGGACCTGACGCCCGTGGCGCACATGTTCGACCTGTACAACGCGTTGATCGTGCCGGCGGATTCGCCCATCAAGAGCGTGCAGGACCTGATCGACCGCGCCCGCAAGGAGCCCGGCCGCCTGTCGTATGGCGCCTCGGGCGTCGGCACCACCGGCCACATGGGCGGCGAGCTGTTCAAGAGCATGGCCAAGGTCGACGTCATGTTCATCCCGTACAACGGCGGCCCGGCCGCCATCCAGGATCTGCTGGGCGGCCGCCTGGACTACCTGTTCGTCAACACCTCCGAGGCCACCCCGCTGGTCAAGAGCGGCAAGGTGCGCGCCATCGGCGTCAGCAGCCTCAAGCGCCTGGCGCTGATGCCCGACGTGCCGACGCTGGACGAAGCCGGCCTGAAGGGTTACGAAACCGTGGCCTGGGGCGGCGTGGTCGCGCCCAAGGGCACCCCGGCCGAGGTCGTGGCCAAGCTCAATGCCGACATCCAGAAGGCGCTGCGGGCGCCCGAAGTGCGCACCGGCCTGGAAACGCTGGGCGCCGTGCCCGCCAGCGGCACGCCGGATGAATTCAAGCAGTTGATCGATCGCGAAACCGCCAAATGGAAGCAGATCATCGACACCGCCGGCATCGAGAAACTGGACTGAGCCCCGCCATGACGGACCGCAGCACCCGGATGACCTCCGCTCCGCAAGCCGACTTCATCGTGGCCGGCGCCACGCTCATCGACGGCAGCGGCGGGCCGTCGCGCCAGGGCGACCTGGCGGTGCGCGATGGGCGCATCGTGGCGCTGGGCGATTTCGCCCACGCGCCGGACGTGCCGGTGATCGATGCGCGCGGCCTGGCGCTGGCGCCCGGCTTCATCGACTCGCACACCCACGACGACGGCTACCTGCTGGCGCATCCGGACATGCTGCCAAAGGTGTCGCAAGGCATCACCACGGTGGTCACCGGCAACTGCGGCATCAGCCTGGCGCCGCTGTCGCGCCGGGAGGTCCCGCAGCCGCTGGACCTGCTCGGCCCGCCGGATCTGTTCCGCTTTGGCACTTTCCGCGCCTGGCTCCAGGCCCTGGCCGACACGCCCGCCGCGGTCAACGTCATCCCGCTGGTCGGCCACACCACGCTGCGCGTGGCCGTCATGGACGACACCGGCCGCGCCGCCACCGACGCCGAACGCCAGGCCATGCGCGTCCTGCTCGACGAAGCGCTGGCGGCCGGCGCCTTCGGCGTCTCCACCGGCACCTTCTACCCGCCCGCCAGCGCCGCGCCCACCGACGAGATCATCGACGTCTGCCAGCCGCTGCGCGGCCGCGCCGGCGCGATCTACGCCACCCACCTGCGCGACGAAGCCGATCACATCGTGCCGGCCATGGAAGAGGCGCTGCTGATCGGCCGCGAACTGGACTGCCGCGTGGTGTTCTCGCACCACAAGCTGGCTGGCGAACGCAACCACGGCCGCAGCCGCGAAACGCTCGACATGATCAGCCGCGCCGACGCCACGCAGCGCGTCTGCCTCGACTGCCATCCCTACCCGGCCACCTCGACCATGCTGCGGCTGGACCGCGCCCGCCTGGCCAGCCGCACCATGATCACGTGGTCAAAGGGCTACCCCGAGGCCACCGGCCGCGACTTCAGCGAGGTCATGGCCGAACTGGGCCTGGACGACGAAGCCGCCATCGCCCGGCTGGCACCCGCGGGCGCCATCTACTTCCTGATGGACCCGGCCGACGTCAACCGTATCTTCAGCCATCCGTTGACCATGGTCGGCTCGGACGGCCTGCCGTTCGACCCTCATCCGCACCCGCGCCAGTGGGGCACCTTCACCAACGTGCTGCGCACCATGGTGCGCGAACAACGGCTGCTGTCGCTCGAAACCGCCATCCACAAGATGACCGGCCTGGCGGCGGCCCAATACGGCCTGACCGAGCGCGGCCTGCTGCGCGAGGGGTATCATGCTGATCTGGTGCTGTTCGATCCCGCCAACGTCACAGACACGGCCACTTTTTCAGCTCCCATTCAGGTCAGCCAGGGCATCCACGCCGTGTGGGTCAATGGCAGGCAGGTGTGGGATGGGGAACGGACCGGCGCCGAACGCCCGGGCCAGGTACTGGCGCCCGGTGATGCAATACCTTGGAGTCAACAAAGTGAATAGCTATTCCCAGGGCTGTTACCTGGGTGTTTTGGGCGGCATGGGCCCCATGGCCGGCGCCGCTTTCGCGCTCCGCCTCGCGGCGCTCACGCCCGCCGACGCGGACCAGCAGCACATTCCCACCCTGCTTCGCAACGATCCGCGCATCCCCGATCGTTCCAGCGCCTACATGGCCGGCGGCGAGAATCCCCTGCCCTACATGGTCGAAGGCGTGCGCTTCCTGGAACGCGCCGGCGCCCAGCTCATCGCCATCCCCTGCAACACCGCGCACCTCTGGTACGACGACATCGCCGCCGCCACCCAGCGGCCCGTGCTGCACATCATCCAGGCCGTCATCGACGACCTGCGCCGCCTGGGCCTGCAGCAAGGCCGCATCGGCCTGATGGGCACCGCCGCCACGCTCAAGCTCGGCCTCTACCAGCGCCACCTCGAAGCCCAGGGCTACGAATGCATCGTCCCCGACGACGATGAAGTCGAACGCTACTGCATGGCCTCGATCCGCGCCGTCAAGGGCAACCAGCTCGAAGCCGCCTTCGCCCCCGCCGCCGACTGCATCGCCCGCCTCAAGGCCCGCGGCGCCGACGCCGTCGTCCTGGGCTGCACCGAGCTGCCGCTGGCCGTGCCCCACGCCCTGCGTCCCAGCCTCGGCATCACCTTGACCGACTCCATCGACGCCCTGGCCCGCGCCGCCATCGCCCACTACCTGGCCGACCAGCCCGAGCAACGCATCGCGGCATAGGCAAGGCCCGCGAGTTGCGCGACCGCGCGACAACCGGGAGAATCGATCCGTGGGCCACCCTGTCGGTGGCCCCGGACTATCCAGGAGTGAAGGACGTGCGCAACCCCGTTCTCGCGGCAATGCCGACCGGCATCATGAAAGGCCGGCGCCGGCAAAGCGCTCAAGGCAAACATGCGATCCTGCACGCGGCAATCTGCGCCGTCCTCGCCAGCGCCCCGTTCCTGCCAGTCAAAGCCGCCCACGCCGCCGGCTTCGACTGCAAGGCCGCGAAAACCCATGTCGAACATCTGATCTGCGCCGACCCATCGCTGTCCAGGCTGGACGATCAGGTCAAGGATCTCTACGACAAGATCCAGTCCGAAACCGCAGGCCGTGACGGCGAAACCGGTGAATGGCGCGATCCCGTGGCAAAGGAGCAGACCCAATGGCGCACCACCGTGCGCGACCATTGCCCCGACACTGCCTGCCTGAAATCCGCCTACGAGGCCCGCATCGCCGCCATGAAAAAGAACTGGGCAGAAGCGCTAGGCCCCGCGGACAAGTAATACGCGACGCGCTCCGGCGTCGTCGAATCCTGCTATTTGAAAGCTCAGGCGCCCCGATCCCAGTGCCAGAGATTGAAGGCCGCTAGCCGTTGAATTCGATATCGTCCGCGCTCCATGCTTGGTGCAGTTCGGCATATCCCTCTCTCTCTCCTCCCCAGCGGGTCACCCCCTCCCCCAGCGCGCAGCGTCATCCTTCCGGCGCAACCCCACCGCGTATGCAAAGATCGGCCGCCCGCGCGGCCGATCTTTGCGGGCCCCGCAAACGTCGTCCCTTACCCCACGCTCCAGCAGCGCGACAAGCCTCGCAATCCGCAGCCCGAGGCGGGTGGTGCCCTGGCGAGGCGCGCCGTCGATGCGCCCGAGGGAATCTGAAGCCCAATAGTCGTCATTCACGACGCCCGTGACGAAGAAACTGTCTTCGTGGCTGCACCTGTGGCAAGGTGGAATGCCGCTCAGGTAAAGACCGACCTTCCAATGGTGCGTGTTTGCCCACGCCCGTACTGAAGCATGGCCCCGGGTGACGTCACCGACATTGGTGAGCACATGCTTAGCGCGTGCATCCCGTTTGAGAGAGTGAGTACAACGACGTACCCATGCCTGGCGGCATTCCGTTAGCGATGATGGAGCAAGCCATGTCACCTCGCAAGTCCGATGCAACCCTAAGCCTGGCCCATCCCGATGCCGCGGGCATCGACATCGGGTCGGCCAGCCACTTCGTCGCCGTGCCTCATGACCGCGACGACCAACCTGTCCGCGAGTTCAAGAGCTTTACGGCCGATTTGTATCGCCTAGCGCAATGGCTCAAGGACTGCGGCGTTACCGCCGTGGCCATGGAGTCCACCGGCGTTTACTGGATCCCGCTTTATGAGCTGCTCGATAGCCAGGGTTTCACCGTTTACCTGGTCAACGCCCGTCACGTGAAGAACGTCTCGGGCCGCAAGTCCGATGTCCTGGACTGCCAGTGGCTGCAACAGCTCATGAGCTATGGCCTGTTGGCCGGCGCCTTCCGTCCCTCTGACGAGATTTGCGTCTTGCGCGAGTTCTCGCGCCAGCGCGAGATGCTGCTTGCTTCGCAGGTGCGCCACGTGCAGCACATGCAGAAGGCACTTGCCCAGATGAACATTCAGCTCACGCAAGTGCTGTCGGACGTGGTCGGGGTCACCGGTCAGGCCATCATCCGCGCCATCGTCGGTGGCGAGCGCGACCCGCATGCACTGGCCCGCCTGAAGAAGCGCCAGGTCAAGGCCAGCGAGGACGATATCGCTGCCGCGCTGCAAGGCAACTGGCGTCACGAGCACTTGTTCGCGTTGCGGCAAGCGCTGGCCCTGTACGACACCTATCAACAACTGCTCAACGATTGCGATCAGCACATCCAAGCCGAACTGCACAAACTGCACCGCCATGACGGCGATCCGGGCAAGTCGCAGCGCCGCTGGCCCAAAAAGGCCATGGCCTTCGATCTGCGCACGCATCTATTTGCCATGTGCGGCGTGGACCTGACCCGCATCAACGGCATCGACGAGATGACTGCCTTTACCGTTCTGGCCGAGGTCGGTCCGGACATGAACCGCTTCCCTTCGGCCAAGCACTTCGCTTCGTGGTTAGGCTTGTGCCCGGGCACACGCATCTCCGGAGGCAAGGTTCTGAACGGCGCCACCAAACGCTCACCCAACCGCGCCGCACAGGCCCTGCGTCTGGCGGCAATGGCGCTACGTCACAGCCAGTCCGCTTTAGGCGCCTACTACCGAAGGCTGTGCGCTCGCCTGGACAAGCGGCGCGCCATCACCGCAGCCGCGCACAAACTGGCTCGACTGATTTACACCCTACTGACCAAAGGGTCCGAATACGTCGACCAAGGTGAGCTGTACTACGAAGAACGCCACCGCCAACGCGTCCTGCATCACCTGACAAAACGTGCAGAGACCATGGGCTACAGCTTGGTGCCGTTAACCGCCTCAGGAGAAACCAACGAGGTATCAATGACTTAAGTGGAGTTTCTTGAGAGG
>NZ_CP017433.1:2736953-3033393 GCF_002082135.1 Achromobacter ruhlandii | reverse complement strand
GGACCGCAATCGTTGGCGCGCCTCGCCAGGGCGCCGCCCGCCTCGGGCGACCTACGAAGACACGCCACACCCAACGAAAAAAAAGGGCGCCCCTTTCAGCAGCGCCCAAATTTCCCTTCGCGGGGAATAAACCGTAATTCGAATCACCCGCCCAGATAAGCCTTCCGCACCTGATCATTGACCAGCAGATTCGCCCCCGTATCCTGGAGCACCACCCGCCCGTTCTCCAGCACATACCCGCGATCCGCCACCTGCAGCGCCTTGTTGGCATTCTGCTCGACCAGGAACACCGTCACGCCCTGCTCGCGGATCTCGCGGATGATGTCGAAGATCTGCGCGATCACCAGCGGCGCCAGCCCCAGCGTCGGCTCGTCCAGCAGCAGCAGGCGCGGCCGCGTCATCAACGCCCGCCCGATCGCCAGCATCTGCTGCTCGCCGCCCGACATCAGGCCGGCGCGCTGGCTGGCCCGTTCCTTCAGGCGCGGGAACAAGCCATAGACGTGGTCGATGCCCGCCTGGATCTCCTCGCGCTTGGAGAAAAAGCCGCCCATCATCAGGTTCTCGGCCACCGTCAGGTCCTTGAACACGCGCCGCCCTTCCGGCGAAATGGCGATGCCATTGCGCATGATGTGGTGCGTGTCCTTGTTGGTGATGTCCTCGCCCTCGAAGGTGATCTTGCCTTCCTTGGCGCGCGGATTGCCGCAGACCGTCATCAGCAGCGTGGTCTTGCCGGCGCCGTTGGCGCCGATCAGGGTCACGATTTCGCCCTTGTTGACGTCCACCGACACGCCATTGAGCGCCTGGATGGCGCCGTAGAACGTGTGAATGTTTTCCAGCTTCAGCATTTATTCCTCCCCCAGGTACGCCTTGATGACGCGCTCGTCGTTGCGCACCTGCTCGGGGGTGCCGGTAGTGATGGGCTTGCCGTGCTCCATGACCAGGATGCGGTCGGAAATGCCCATGATCAGGCTCATGTCGTGCTCGATCAGCAGCACCGCCACGCCGAACTCGCGGCGCAGCTGGTCGATCAGCGACTGCAGATCGCGCTTTTCCTGCGGGTTCAGGCCGGCGGCCGGCTCGTCCAGCATCAACAGGCGCGGCTTGGTGATCATGCAGCGCGCGATCTCCAGGCGGCGCTGGTGGCCATAGGCCAGGTTGCCGGCCTCGCGGTTGGCATACTCGCGCAGCCCCATGAAATCCAGCCACTGCGCCGCGCGCGACAGCGCGTCGGCCTCCGACTGGCGGTAGGACTTGAGCTTGAGCAGGCCCGGCAGCAGGCGCGATTCGACCTGCGTGTGCTGGGCCACCAGCAGGTTCTCCAGCACCGTCAGCTGCTTGAACAGCCGCACGTTCTGGAACGTGCGCACCAGCCCGTGGCGCGCCACCTTGTGGCTGGGCAGGCCGGTGATGGACTTGCCGTCCATCACGATATCGCCGGCCGTCGGCGCGTAGAAACCGCCCACGCAGTTGAACACGGTGGTCTTGCCGGCCCCGTTCGGGCCGATGATGGCGAACACCTCGTCGGATTTGACTTCGAACGCCACGCTATCGACGGCCAACAGGCCGCCGAAGCGCATGGTCAGTCCGGATACTTTCAGCAATGCCTCGCTCATTTAGCCAGCTCCACGTGGGGACGCTTCATGGGCAACAACCCCTGCGGACGCCACATCATCATCAATACCATCACCAGACCGAACATCAGCATCCGGTACTCGGCGAACTCGCGCGCCAGCTCGGGCAGCACCGTCAGCAGGACCGCCGCCAGGATCACACCGACCTGCGAGCCCATGCCGCCCAGCACCACGATGGCCAGGATCAGCGCCGACTCGATGAAGGTGAAGGATTCCGGGTTGACCATGCCCTGGCGCGCCGCGAAGAAGGCGCCGCCGAAGCCGGCGAAGGTCGCGCCCAGCGTGAAGGCCGACAGCTTGATGCGGGTCGGGTTCAGGCCCAGCGAACGGCAGGCGATCTCGTCCTCGCGCAGCGCCTCCCAGGCGCGGCCGACCGGCATGCGGATCAGGCGCGTGGAGACGAACAGCGTGATCAGCGCCAGCAGCAGCGCCATCATGTACAGATAGATCACCATGTGCTGGTTCTGGAACGTCAGGCCGAAGAAGTCATGGAACGTGGTCGCGCCCTCCTCGCTGGCGCGGCGCGTCATTTCCAGGCCGAACACCGACGGCTTGGGAATGCCCGAGATGCCGTCCGGACCGCCCGTGAGCGTGTTCAGGTTGATCAGCAGCAGGCGGATCATTTCGCCGAAGCCCAGCGTCACGATGGCCAGGTAGTCGCCGCGCAGGCGCAGCACCGGGAAGCCCAGGATGAAGCCGAACAGCGCGGCCATGGCGCCCGAGAACGGCAGCGCCTCCCAGAAGCTCCAGCCGCCCCAGTGGTACAGCAAGGCGTAGGTGTAGGCGCCGACGGCATAGAAGCCGACGAAGCCCAGATCCAGCAGCCCGGCGAAACCGACCACGATGTTCAGGCCCAGGCCCAGCATCACGTAGATCAGCACCAGCGTGGCGATGTCGACCGAACTGCGGCCGGCGAAGAACGGCCAGGTCACGGCCACCGCCAGGATCAGCAGCATCAACAGCTTGTGGTTCTTGGCCGGCGCCGACGGCAGCGTCGGCAGGTCTTTCTTGAGCTTCTGGAACGGCTTGGCGATCCAGGGCCGCAGCAGCTGGAACACGAACACGACCGCGGCGGCGATGGCCACCAGCGACCAGTGCGACTCCATCGAGGTGCGCGCGCCCTGGCGGATCAGTTGCAGGCCGAAGACGGGGGTGACGATGACGGCGGTCAGCACCGCCGCCATGGTGGCGTTTTTGAGATTGTTGTTCGACATCAGACTTTTTCCACCTCAGGTTTGCCCAACAGCCCGGTGGGACGGAACAGCAGGATCAGGACCAGCAGCGAGAACGCCACGATGTCCTTGTACTGCGACGAGATATAGGCTGCCGCGAACGTTTCGGCCAGGCCCAGCAGCACGCCGCCCAGCATGGCGCCGGGGATGCTGCCGATGCCGCCCAGCACCGCCGCCGTGAAGGCCTTGATGCCGGCCAGGAAGCCGATGAAGGGATTGAGCTTGCCGATGGTGATGGCGATCAGCACGCCGCCCACCGCCGCCAGGATCGCGCCCATCACGAAGGTGAACGAGATCACCCGGTTGGTGTCGATGCCCAGCAGGTTGGCCATGTGCATATCCTGCGAGCAGGCGCGCGAGGCGCGGCCCATGCGGGAATACTTGATGAACAGCGTCAGGCCGATCATCAGCACCACGGTCACCAGGATGATCATGATGCGCGAATACGGCACCGTCACATCGAAGTCGGATCCCATGTGGAACTGCACCGCGCCGGACACCAGCGAAGGCACGGCCATGTCGCGCGCGCCCTGGCCCAGGGCGACCCAGTTCTGCAGGAAGATCGACATGCCGATGGCCGAGATCAGCGCCACCAGGCGGGGACTGCCCCGCACCGGGCGGTACGCGACCCGCTCGACGCTGAAACCGTAGATGCCGGTGACGACGATGGCCACCAACAGCATGGCGGCAATGATGAACGGAACCGGCAGGCCGCTGCCCGTGCCGATGGCCGTCAGGGTGACCAGGCCGACATAGGCGCCGATCATGTAGATTTCGCCGTGAGCGAAGTTGATCATACCGATGATGCCATAGACCATTGTGTAGCCGATGGCAATCAACGCGTAGATCGCGCCCAGAGACAATCCGTTGAAGAATTGCTGGGTAAGTTGGGGTATGAGGTCGGACATTATTTCTCTTGCTCCAAATAGTTCCGGCTCCGGTAGAGAGACCCGGAGCCGGAAACCTGGGCGTATTTTAAGGGCCTGTGGTCACCGCATGCCGGCCGCACAGCGCTTTTGGCGCATCGCTACGCGGATTACGACACAACGACGACGACAGGCCCTGCGCGCCGGCAACACGCCGGCGGAATCGCGGGAGTTTACAGCTGGGTCTTCTTGCCGTTCTTGTCCCATTTGTAAACGGCGAACTCGAAGTTCTTCAGGTCGCCCTTGGCGTCGTACTCGACCTTGCCGATGCCGGTGTTGAAAGTGGTCTTGTGCATGTAGTCGGCGACCTTGGCGGGGTCTTCGCCCACGGCGTTGATGCTGTCGGCCAGGATCTGCACCGCGGCGTAGGCCGGCATCTGGAAGGCGCCGTCCGGATCGCGCTTGGCGTCCTTGAAAGCCTTGACGATGCTTTCGTTGCCCGGCAGCTTGGTGAAGTCGGCGGGCAGCGTGACCAGCAGGCCGTCGATGGCCGGACCGGCGATCGCCACCAGATCCTGGTTGGCGGTGCCTTCCGGACCCATGAACTGGACCTTCAGGCCCTGTTCACGCGACTGGCGCAGCAGCAGGCCGAGTTCGGGGTGGTAGCCGCCGAAGTAGACCAGGTCGACGCCGGCCGACTTGAGCTTGGTGATGATGGCCGAGTAATCGCTGTCGCCGACGTTGATGCCTTCGAACAGCGCCACGTTCACGCCTTCCTTGGCCAGGGTGTCCTTGACCTGGGTGGCCACGCCCGAGCCGTAGGTCTGCTTGTCGTGCAGCACGGCGACCTTCTTGGGCTTGAGGGTGTTGGCGATGTAGCGCGCGGCGTACGGACCCTGCTGGTCGTCGCGGCCAATAGTGCGGAAGAAGAAGTGCGGCTTGATCGTGTCGGTGACCAGCGGCGACGTCGCGCCCGGGGTGATGCCGACGATGCCTTCCTGTTCGTAGACGTTGACGGCGGCCACGGTCACGCCCGAGCACGCATGGGCCACGGCGAACTTGGCGCCGGAATTGACCACGCGGTTGGCGGCCGGCACGGCCTGCTTCGGTTCGCAGCCGTCGTCGATGAGAATCGGTTCGAGCTTCTTGCCCTTCACGCCGCCCTTGGCGTTGATGGTCTCGATGGCAGTCAGCGCGCCAGCCTGGATCTGGTCGCCATACTGGGTGTTGGGGCCCGTCATGGGCTGCGGGATGCCGATCTTGATCGTATCGGCGGCGTGCACGGAACCTGCCAGGGCAAGCGCCCCGAATGCCATAGCTACCGGGGTAAGGCGATGCAGAAACTTCATGCGGAGTTCTCCAGCGAGGTTTTGAGCGGCTCTGTTCGATCCGGCCTGTCGGGTGGATACCCCGCAACCCGTATCGCGCGTCGCCGGCTTCTTGGGCAAAAACACGGTGTGGGCGGTATTCTGGAAGCAAGCCGACATACTGTCACTGCGTGTAATCCCCAATATTTCACGACAAACCTTTAATCGTGACGGATTACCGCGACAAGTGCGTGAAAACGCAGGAGAAATCCGCGCGGCGCCTGCGATAGCGCATGGCGCCGCGGGCAAAAACATGGCAGGTGATTTATATGAATAATCATTAATACATCGTTTGACTTCGCATTTTCATACAGTGCTTACGCGAGTCTTACGGATAATGATTATCCCGTTAATAATAATCGCCGTTTTTTCGAAAATCAGGCGTTGGCCGGTTTGGCCAGATTCCACATCAGGGCGCGGAACGGCGCCAGCATGCTGATATTGACGGCCAGCTTGATCGCCAGGTCGCCCATCATCCAGGTCACCCAGGGCGTGCCGGTGGCGGCGAAGGCCACGCTGAAGAACACCGCGGTGTCCAGGATCGCGCCCAGCACGCCCGAGACCAGCGGCGCGCGCCACCAGCGCTGGTCACGCAGGCGGTCGAACACCTGGATGTCGACCAGTTGCGCGCAAATGTAGGCTAGGCCCGAGGCCAGCGCGATGCGCGGGGACGCCACCCACACCGACACCGCCAGCGCGGCGGCGAAACCGAACCACACCACCCGGCGCGCGGCCGCGGGGCCGAAACGCCGGTTGAGCACGTCGGTCACCAGGAACGCCACCGGATACGACAGGCCGCCCCAGGTCAGCCAGTCGTTCAGCGGCACCTGCACCAGGATGTTCGACCCCACCACCACCAGCAGCATGCACAGCACGGCGATGCCGAACTGCGCCCGGCTCATGGGGGCAAAGCGCGCCTTGGCCACGCTCACTTGCCGAACTCCTCGGCCAGCTCGCGCGAACGCCGCGCGGCCGCGGCCATGGCGTCCTCGACGATGCCGGCGAAGCCGGCGGCATTGAACGCGGCCAGCGCCGCGGCGGTGGTGCCGCCCTTGGAGGTGACGCGCTCGCGCAGCACCGACGGCGGCTCGGACGATTCGGCCGCCAGCTTGGTGGCGCCCGCGAACGTGCCCAGCGCCAGCTGGCGCGCCTGCTCGGCCGTCAGGCCGATCTTCTGGCCGCCGGCGATCAGGGCCTCGAGGAACAGGAAGACATAGGCCGGGCCGCTGCCCGACAGCGCGGTCACGGCGTCCAGCGCGGCATCGTCGGCCACCCAGACCACCTCGCCAACGCTGGCCAGCATGCTGGCGGCCAGGTCGCGGTCGGCCTGCCCCACGCCATCCAGCGCCGCCAGGCCGGTGATGCCGGCGCCCACCAGCGCCGGGGTGTTGGGCATGCAGCGCACCAGGCGGCGCCACGGCGCCTCGGGCGTGCCCAGCCAGCCGGCCAGCGTATCGGCGCGGATGCCGGCCGCCACGCTTACCACCAAAGTGTCGTCGCGCAACCACTGACGCGTGGAAGCCACAACGTCTTTCATGTTCTGTGGCTTGACCGCGAACACCCACACGCGGCAGCGCGCCAGGGCCTCGTCCGGGGCGGTCGCGGTGGTCATGCCGCGGGCCTGCCAGGCCGCATGCGAATCCTGGTTAATGTCAATGACATGAATGCTGCCGGCGGGGCATACTTTGCCCGCAAGACCGGAAGCCAGCGCGGAGGCCATGTTGCCGCCGCCGATGAACGCAATCGAAAGTTCGTTTTTCATAGCATGCGATTGTAAACCGGCCTGTTCCGGCGGGAAAAAAAAGAAAATGTTCGTTCGCGCCTAAAACGCGCAATTTGACAGGCGTTTTAAGTGATGTGAAAGTCACGGTTTTGTCACAAACAATTCATAAGGTGACGTGTTTTCCGCGCCCGGACAACCCGGTCGCGACACGCCCAACTGGAGGAAACCTCTCATGCGATCCCACCGAATTGCCCTTACCTTCGCCGCCGTCATGGCGGCCTTTGCCGGCGCTTCCGCCCACGCGGCCACCGAAATCACGTTCTGGCACTCGATGGAAGGCGCGCTCGGCGACCGCGTCAACGGTCTGGTCGACGAGTTCAACAAGAAGAACCCCGACTACCAGGTCAAGGCCGTCTACAAGGGCAACTACGGTGAATCGATGAACGCCGGCATCGCCGCGTTCCGCGCCGGCAACGCCCCGGACATCCTCCAGGTGTTCGAAGTCGGCACCGCCACCATGATGTACGCCAAGGGCGCCATCAAGCCGGTGCAGCAGATGTCGGAAGAAGCCGGCAACCCGATCGACCCGAAGGAATTCATCGGCGCCGTGGCCGGCTACTACTCGTCGGCCGACGGCAAGCTGGTGTCGATGCCCTTCAACAGCTCGACCGTGGTGTTCTACTACAACAAGGACGCCTTCAAGAAGGCCGGCCTGGACGCCGACAAGCCGCCCAAGACCTGGGAAGAGCTGGCCGCCGCCGGCCAGAAGCTCAAGGCCGCCGGCCAGGAATGCGGCTACACCACCTCGTGGCCGTCGTGGGTCCAGCTGGAGACGTTCTCGGCCTGGCACAACGTGCCGTACGCCACCAAGGACAACGGTTTCGGCGGCCTGGACGCCCGCATCGCCATCAACACCCCGCTGCACGTGCGCCACCTGGAAAACCTGGCCAAGCTGGGCAAGGAAGGCATCTTCATGTACGGCGGCCGCGGCGACGAGCCGAACTCGCTGTTCATCAGCGGCAAGTGCGCCATGATCACCGGTTCGTCGGGCCTGCGCGCCAACATCGCCAAGAACGCCAAGTTCGAATTCGGCACCTCGACCCTGCCCTACTACGCCGACGTGCAAGGCGCTCCGCAGAACACCATCATCGGCGGCGCCTCGCTGTGGGTCTTCGCCAACAAGAAGCCGGAAACCTACAAGGGCGTGACCGCGTTCTTCAAGTTCCTGGCCAGCCCGGAAATCGCCGCCCGCTGGCACCAGCAGACCGGCTACGTGCCCGTCACCAAGGCCGCCTACGAGCTGACCAAGAAGGAAGGCTTCTACGACAAGAACCCGGGCACCGAAGTCGGCGTCAAACAGCTGAACGTCGAAACCACCGCGCAGTCGCGCGGCCTGCGCCTGGGCTTCCTGCCGCAGATCCGTGAAATCGAGGACGCTGAAATCGAACGCATCGTGTCGGGCAAGGTCTCGGCCAAGGACGGCGCCGAGAACATCGTCAAGCGCGGCAACGAGCTGCTGGAAAAGTTCGAGAAGAGTGTAAAGTAACGCCCGTTGCAGGGCTTGCCGGCGAGTCCCGCGCCGCACAATTCCCTTTGTGCGACAAGGACTTGCCCAAGGCGAACAAGGCTTAAAGCCCTGGTTTTTTTGGGGCTTTAAGCCTATCGTGTTTTTATGAGTTCCGGCGCATTCGCGCCGCAGGCCGGCCGGCCCACCCCGGCGGCTGTTTCACCAGGCGGCGGTTAATCCAACCGCCGCTTTTCGTACCTTGGGTCCCCCCTATGGAAAAACGTGTTGTCTTCGGGCATAAGACGCTGCCCTATCTGCTGCTCCTGCCGCAGATCGTCATTACCGTGGTCTTCTTCTTCCTTCCCGCCGGCCAGGCCATGTGGCAGTCGATGCGGCTGGAAGATGCGTTCGGCCTGTCCTCCGAGTTCGTCGGTCTCGACAACTTCATGGAGCTGTTCTCGCAACAGGCCTACCTCGATTCCTTCCGTGTCACGGCGGTGTTCTCGATCCTGGTCGCGGTGGTCGGCCTGGGCGTGTCGCTGCTGCTGGCCGTCATGGCCGACCGCGTGATCCGCGGCGCCGGGCTCTACAAGACCCTGTTGATCTGGCCCTACGCCGTCGCGCCCGCCGTGGTCGGCGTGCTGTGGCTGTTCCTGTTCTCGCCCTCGGTCGGCATCCTGGCCGTGGCCCTGCGCCAGGCCGGCGTCGACTGGAACCCGCGCCTGGACGGCAACCAAGCCATGATCCTGGTGCTGATCGCCGCCGTCTGGAAGCAGGTCTCGTACAACTTCCTGTTCTTCCTGGCCGGCCTGCAGTCGATCCCGCGCTCGCTCATCGAGGCCGCCGCGATCGACGGCGCCAGCCCGTCGCGCCGCTTCTGGAGCATCGTGTTCCCGCTGCTCTCGCCCACCACCTTCTTCCTGCTGGTGGTCAACATCATCTACGCCTTCTTCGACACCTTCGCGGTGGTGGACACCACCACGCAGGGCGGTCCCGGCACGTCGACCTCGATCCTGGTCTACAAGGTGTACAGCGACGGCTTCCGCGGCCTGGACCTCGGCTCGTCCGCGGCCCAGTCGGTGGTGCTGATGTTCATTGTGATTGCCTTGACGGTCGTGCAGTTCCGCTACGTCGACCGCAAAGTGCAGTATTGATTTTCGAGGCAGATAACAATGGTTGAACGCCGTCCCTGGCTGGATATCCTGGCCCACGTCATCCTGCTGTGCGGGGTGGCCATGGTGGCCTTTCCACTCTACGTCACTTTCGTCGCGTCGACCCAGACCGCGCAGGAAGTGGCCTCCGCGCCGATGTCGCTGATCCCCGGTCCGCACTTCGTCGACAACTACATGCAGGCGCTGTTCGGCGGCTCTTCCGGCGGCTCGTCGGGCGCGCCGGTCGGCCGCATGATGTACGTCAGCCTGATCATGGCGCTGGCGATTTCCATCGGCAAGATCGCCATCTCGCTGCTGTCGGCCTTCGCGGTGGTGTATTTCCGCTTCCCCGGCCGCATGTTCTTTTTCTGGATGATCTTCGTCACGCTGATGCTGCCGGTCGAAGTGCGGATCGCGCCCACCTACAAGGTGGTGGCGGACCTGGGCCTGCTCAACAGCTACGCCGGCCTGACGCTGCCGCTGATCGCCTCGGCCACGGCCACGTTCCTGTTCCGCCAGTTCTTCCTGACGGTGCCGGACGAGCTGATCGAGGCCGCCCGCATCGACGGCGCCGGTCCGGTGCGTTTCTTCCGCGACGTGCTGCTGCCGCTGTCCAAGACCAGCATCGCCGCGCTGTTCGTGATCCAGTTCATCTACGGCTGGAACCAATACCTGTGGCCGCTGCTGGTGACCACGCAGGAAGACATGTACCCCGTCGTCATCGGCATCAAGCGGATGATCAGCGGCGGCGACAGCGTGACCGAATGGAACATCACCATGGCCACCGCCATGCTGGCGATGATCCCGCCGGCGCTGGTCGTCATCCTGATGCAGAAATGGTTCGTCAAGGGTCTGGTCGACACTGAAAAGTGACGTACGCCCTCTCGCCTACCCGACAACGACTCCGATACGAATAACTCATGGCTACTCTCAGCTTTCGCAACGTAAAGAAAACCTACGCCGGCAACGTGCCGGTCATCCATGGCATCGACATGGATGTGAAGGACGGTGAATTCATCGTCATCGTCGGCCCCTCGGGCTGCGGCAAGTCCACGCTGATGCGCATGGTCGCGGGCCTGGAAACCGTGACCAGCGGCGAGATCGTGATCGACGACAAGGTCGTCAACAATCTCGAGCCGGCCGAACGCGACATCGCGATGGTGTTCCAGAACTACGCGCTCTACCCGCACATGACCGTGTTCGAGAACATGGCGTACGGCCTGAAGATCCGCAAGTTCTCCAAGGACGAGATCAAGAAGCGCGTCGACGCCGCCGCCCAGATCCTGGAACTGACCCACCTGCTGGACCGCCGTCCGCGCGCCCTCTCGGGCGGCCAGCGCCAGCGCGTGGCCATGGGCCGCGCCATCGTGCGCGAACCCAAGGTGTTCCTGTTCGACGAACCGCTGTCGAACCTGGATGCCAAGCTGCGCGTGGCGATGCGCCTGGAAATCATGAAGCTGCACCGCCGCCTGGGCACCACCAGCCTTTACGTGACGCACGACCAGGTCGAGGCCATGACGCTGGCGCACCGCATGATCGTCATGTACCAGGGCGTGCCCGAGCAGATCGGCACGCCGATGGAAGTGTTCGAAAAACCCGCCTCGACCTTCGTCGCTGGTTTCATCGGCTCGCCGCCGATGAACCTGATGGAAGTCAACGTGGCCGGCGACGGCACGGTGCAGACCGTCGACGGCCTGGCGCTGGAGATCTCGCCGCTGCAGGTGCCGTCGCAGGTGCGCGGCCGCAAGGTCATCATGGGCATGCGCCCCGAGCACATGCTGCTGAACACGCAGGGCGTGCCGGCCGAAGTCGAGATGGTCGAGACGCTGGGCTCCGAACAGCTGGTGCACTGCCGCTGCGGCAAGTCGACGCTGGTGGTGCGCTGCACGACGCGCCAGTTGTCCGAGTCCTCGGCCAAGGTCGGTGACCGCGTCAACGTCGGCCCCGACGGCCGCCACCCGCTGCACTGGTTCGAGGCCGACACCGGCCGCCGCGTCCAGGGACTGTGATCCCTCGCTGGGCGGGCTCGGCGGCCAGATAGCCCGCCGCGCCGCCCCAGCCTCCCCCGCCCCGCTCGGGGCGGGAGATTCCCGCCAGACGCTCAATACGTGTACGTGATCATCGTACCGATGGAGTACTGGTTGCGCTCCTTCACGATCGGGCTGTCGGCCGCGTCGCCATACAACCGGCGCGCCTCGGCCGCGACCGACCACGACCATTCCTTGCTCAACGGCAGCGCCCAGGTCGCGCCCAGCCCGATGCTTTCCAGCCCCCCTTTGGGGTTGTAGCGGCGGTAGCCCGAGTTGGCCGACTGGCGATCGCTGACGCCGTACCAGGTGCGCATGTAGTTGCCGTCGCCGAAGTTGCCGGTCAGCCCCAGCGACAGCGAGCCCGCCGACCCTTCGTAGACCGTGGTGCTGGCGCCCAGGTTGAACAGCGTGTAGGCGCTGCCCACGTCGCGGTCGTCGCCCTTCTTGAACGCGTGCGCCACCGTGGCCGACAACGTCACCGGACCCACCTGGGTCTCAACGTCCATGCCCACCTGCGCGCGGCTCTTGATGTCCCCCATCCCGCGCAGTTTGTTCGAACCTTCGAACCCCTTCTTGTGGTCCTTGCGCGAGGCGCTGGGCGAGAGATAGAAGCGGAAGGTGCTGCTCAGCGCCTCGGTCTGCCACCCCAGGCCGTGCGCCGTATCCAGGAAGAAGCCGCCCGGGCTGCGGATGCCCAGCCCGAAGACAGGCAGCGCCGAACTTTCGTCGCTGCCGCTGTAGCGCGGCGCGTAGCCCACGCCCAGGGTGCCGTAGAACTTCCACTCGTCGGCGGGCTTTTCGGTGCCGGTGGACACCTCGATGCCGCGCGAGCTGGCGCCGCGAGAACCATAGACCGAGTTGTCGGCGACCTGCAGGCCGCCCGCGGCGAAAGACAGCGCCGGCAGGCCTGCCAGAAGACAGGCCGCGCCGGCGCGGCGCTGCATCGAGGACATTGAGGGATATCGCTTCATAAATACATCCGGGAAACGAGGTTGGAGGAAAACAGGGATGCGCCGCGTCGCGCGCGGCGCGGCACTACTCTTGCGGCGCGCCCTTCGCTTGGCGCATCAGGTTCATTGCCAGGGCCGAGACCGAGGCCACCAGTGGTTCGGCGCTGTCAGCGTTGCTCATGACCAGCACCGCCAGCTTTTCGCGCGGCGCCAGCAGCCAGCGGGCGTGGAACGCCTCGGTGGCGCCGCTGTGCTCGCGCAGCGTGTCGCCGGCGATGTCGTCCTGGTCACAGGGCGCCGCCAGCCAGGACAGCGCCAGGCGGCACTCCAGCTCCATGCCGTTGGCCACGGTTTCGAGGTTGAGCAGCGTGTGCGCGGATTCGTCGTTCAGGATGCGGCGTCCCTGGTAGGTGCCGCCAGCGAACAGCATGCTGGAAAAGCGCGCCATTTCCGCCGAACTGGCCCACAGGCCCTCGGCGGCCTCGTTCGGCTGCGGTTGTTCCGTCCATGGCAGGCCGCGGCGATAGCCGGCCGCGCGCAACTCGCGCGCATCGTCGCCGGCGCCGGCGATACGAAAGCCCGCGCGGGAAATGTTCAGCGGCCGCAGCAGCGTGCGCCGCACGTAGGCATCGAACGGCTCGTCGGCCACGTAGGCCAGCATTTCGCCCAACATCGCATAGCCCATGTCGGCGCGCGCCCGGCCCATGGTGTCTTGCGGCGTGTCGGGACGCAGCGCCAGCAGGCGGCGGGCGGTGAAGGGATAGGTCCCCATCCAGTGCATGGCGGCGCGGCGCGGTTCGACCTGCCAGGGCGGCAGCGCCTGCGCGGCGGGCACGTCGAGCGACAGGCGGCCATCATCGGCGGCGCGCAACACGCCTGCCGCGGTGATGACCTTGGAGATGGCGCCGACCCGGTACAGCGTGTCGCCGGTGGCGTTGCGATGACGCGCCGAATCGGCATAGCCGAAGCCGCCGCTCCAGACCGTGCGCTGGTCATCGACGATGGCGATCGAAAGGCCCGGCACCCCCTGCGCGCCCAGGTCATGGGCGATGCGCTGCTTCAAATAGGCCACCACCGCCGGGTAATCGCCCTTGGCGATGGCGGGTGGGGCGGCCGGGGCCACGCCCTGGCAGCCGCCGGCGGCGATCAGTAGCATGGCGGTGGCGGCCAGGCGGGTGAGCGAGAACATGACGGACGCGGCTTCCTCTTTGGAGAACTGCCGTCATGCTAGTCAGGGGCAACGCGCCGATCTTTCCTGCTTTGTAGGGAGTTTGTGAAGATTCGGCGGGCCGATTGTGAAGTTTGTTAAAGGCGGGCCGCAAGGGAGGGCCAGGCCTGGCTCGGACTCCTCAGGCTGCCTTCCAGCTGATGATGAAGCGGGCTCCGCCCAGCGGGCTGTCGCTGGCCTCGGCGGTGCCGTTGTGCCAGCGCGCCACGCGTCTGACGATGGCCAGCCCCAGGCCGGCGCCGCCGGTGCCCCGGTCACGGCTTTCGTCCAGGCGGATGAAGGGCTCGAAAATGCGCTCGCGATCGGCCTGGGGGATGCCGGGGCCGTCATCGTCGACCATCAGCACGTATTCGCGCGGCGCCGGCGACACCAGGCTGACCTGTACCCGGCGGCCGGCGTAGCGGATGGCGTTCTGCAGCAGGTTCAGCAAGGCCCGCGTCATGTAGCGCTGGTGCAGGTGCACTTCGCGCACCTGGCACAACACCACTTCGCAGCGCACGTCGGATTGCTCGGCCTGGAAACCGGCATGCTGCACCACCGAATCCAGCCAGCTGCGCGCGTCCTGCGGTTGTAGCGCGACGCCATCGCCCTTGTGCTCCAGGCGCGCGTACATCAGCAGCTCGGAGGCCATGCTGTCCAGTTCGGCCACGTCGCTTTTCATGTCGTCGATCAGGCGCTTGCGCTCGGCCGGTTCCTCGGCGCGGCCGATCATGTCCAGCTCGAACGACAGCCGCGCGATCGGCGTGCGCAGTTCGTGCGAGACGGCGTTGGTCAGTTCGCGCTGGTTGCCGATCAGGGCGCCAATGCGCTCGGACATCTGGTTGAAGGTGTCGCCCAGGTTGCCAATGCTGGAATGGCGCGACAGCCGGGCGCGCGCCTGCAGGTCGCCCTGCCCCATGCGCTGCGCCGCCGTCTTCAGGGCCTCCAGATCGCGCCAGATCGGCAGCGCCCACACCAGCATGAAGGCGCACAGCAGCAACCCCAGGGCCGAATAGACCGCCGCCACCACCCACGGGCCGAACGAAGGCTCGGGCGGCAGCTTGACCTCCAGCCACTGGTCGCCGGGGCCGGGAATGGCCGCCACGAAGGTCTGCATCTTGTCGCGGATGAAAAAATCCCCGCGCGCCACGATGCGCCGTTCCTTGTCGCTGGCGTTGTAGTCCGAAGCGTTGAAGACCCGCAGGCCCAGGCCGTAGTATGGCGCCAGCTGCCGCTCGATGTAGGCGGCGCGCGCGCCCGGCTCGACCTTCGACAGTTCCAGCACCAGCGAGTGGATCTGCCCGCGCACCGACTCGCGGGTATAGGCGTCGCTGACCGGCTCGAACAGGTAATTGGCGGAACGGTCCACGACTTCGTTGGAAATCACGAAACCGACCGCCAGCACCACGAAGAGCCGCAGGACGAATTTAATCATCACTGCCCTCGTGCGCCTTGGGCGAGAACAGATAGCCCTTGCCCCACACGGTCTTGATGCGCGCCGGGTCGCGCGGGTCGTCGTCCAGCTTGCGGCGCAGCTTGCTGACGCAGACGTCGACGCTGCGGTCCAGGCCGTTGAATTCGATGCCGCGCACCGCGTTGAGCAGGTCGTCGCGGGTCAGCACCTGGCCGGCCTGGCTGGCCAGGGCCCACAGCATCTCGAACTCCATCGTGGTCAGGTCGACCTCGGCCCCGCCATGCACCACCGCCCGGGTGCGCCGGTCGATGACCAGCGGGCCGAATTCCAGGCGCTCCGGCGGCTCTTCCAGCTGGCTATGGCGCCGCAGCAGCGCGCGGATGCGCGCCAGCAGCACGCGCGGCTCGACCGGCTTGATGACGTAGTCGTCCGCGCCCAACTCCAGGCCCAGGATCTGGTCCAGGTCGTCTTCACGAGCGGTCAGCATCAGGATCGGCGCCGACGAGAAGGCCCGCAGGTCACGGCAGACCTGCAGGCCGTCGCGCCCGGGCAGCATCAGGTCGAGGATGGTGATGGCCGGGTCGTGGCGGCGGAACGCCTCCACCGCATGGTCGCCGCGGTAGGCCTGGGCGACCTGGAACCCGTGTTGCTCCAGGAACTGCGCGATCAGGCGCGACAGCTTCGGATCGTCTTCGACAAGCAAGGCCTTGGTCATGGAATGTCCGGACAGGAAAAGAGAGTTCGATTTGGCCGCATTCTACGCAATACGGCGCAAGCGGCGTTCGACCGGGGGGCCGGCGGATCGGTTCCCGGCTGGCGCCGCCCACGGAAAAGCCGGGCGGGAAGACGCTGCTTCCGGCCCGGCCGAAGGGGTCTGGCGCGTGGCGCGCGCCCGCGACGGCAAGGCCGCCCGGGACGCGCCAAGCCCTTACTTGTAGACGGACTTGGAGCCGTCCTTGTGCCACACGAACACGTCGAACTGGAAGTTCGTCAGGTCGCCCTGCTTGTTCCAGCTGACCTTGCCGATGGGCGTGTCGAACGAGTTGGCGTGCAGATACTTGGCGACCTTGGTCGGGTCTTCGCTGCCGGCGCCCTTGATGCCGTCGGCGATGACCTGGGTGGCGGTGTAGGCCGTCATCTGGAACGCGCCGCTGGCGTTGCGCTTCTTGGCGGCGAAGGCCTTGACGATTTCGGCGTTGGCGGCGTTCTGGGTGAAGTCGGCCGGCAGCGTCAGCAGCATGCCCTCGACGGCGTCGCCGGCGATGGCGTTGATGTCCGGGTTGCCCGTGCCTTCCGGACCCATCCACTTGGCCTTCACGCCCTGCTCGGCCGCCTGGCGCAGCAGCAGGCCCATTTCAGGGTGGTAGCCGCCGTAGTAGACGAAGTCCACGCCCTGGCTCTTGAGCTTGGTGATGACCGCCGAGTAGTCGCTGTCGCCGGCGTTGATGCCTTCGAAGATGGCGACGGGCACGCCGCCCTTTTCGAGGTCGTTCTTGACGGCGGTGGCGATGCCCTGGCCGTACGACTGCTTATCGTGCAGCACGGCGGCTTTCTTGGGCTTGAGCTTTTCCAGGATGAACTTGGCGGCGGCGGGACCCTGCTGGTCGTCGCGGCCGATGGTGCGGAAGATGAACTCGTAGTTCTTGCCGTCGGTCAGGGCCGGCGACGTGGCCGAGGGCGTGACCATGACCACGCCTTCGTTGTTGTAGATGTCGGCGGCGGCGATGGTGGCGCCCGAGCAGACGTGGCCCACGACGAAGCCGATCTTGCTGTTGACCACGCGGTTGGCGGCGACCGGACCCTGCTTGGGTTCGCAGCCGTCGTCGATGACCACGGTTTCGAGCTTCTTGCCATTGATGCCGCCGGCGGCGTTGATGCGTTCCACCGCGGTGTCGACGCCTTCACGCACCATGTCGCCGTACTGGGTGACCGCGCCAGTGGTGGGGCCCACCACGCCGATCTTGATGGTCTGCGCCTGCGCGCCGGCGCTGAACGCCAATCCGGCGGCGACGCCCAGGGCCGCGATGACCGGGGTCAGACGAAATGCTTGCTTCATGAGTGGACTCCCTTAATGGCTTGTAATCGTTGGTTTATGTACGGGCGGACGGCCGGAAAACGCGATGGTCACGCCCCGTTACGTTGCATTAGCACGGCAAGCATACACTGAAAAATAGCGGCTCTTGCAGGGGTTCCGGCCCGACTTGGGCGGGGGTTTCGATATTGCGGTGCCGCATCAAGGGGCGGCCGCCCTTATGCCCATCCCCGTATATGCAAAAGCGGATTTATTCGTTTGCGTTACTAAGACTGCGCGGCATCATGGCCGCCATGAGACTCCAACCGATCATCGTCCCCGGATGGAAAGACTCCGGACCCGACCACTGGCAAACGCGCTGGGCCGCCCTGCTGCCACACGCGGTGCGGGTGCAGCAGCGCGACTGGGAGAACCCTGTCAGCGCGGAATGGATATCGACCCTGGCGGGCCTGGTCGACCAGGCCCGCAGCCCGGTGCTGCTGGTGGCCCACAGCCTGGGCTGCCTGATCAGCGCGGCGCTGCCGGTGCCGCTGCGCGCCAAGGTCGCCGGCGCGCTGCTGGTGGCGCCCGCCGACGTCGAAAGGCCCGATGCGCCCGACTGTCTGCGCGGGTTCGCGCCGGTGCCGCGCCACTCGCTGCCCTTCCAGAGCGTGGTGGTGGCCAGCGACAACGATCCCTATTGCCGGTTGGAGCGCGCGCGCGCCTTCGCCGAAAGCTGGGGCAGCCGGGTGGTGGTGATCCCGGGCGCCGGCCATCTCAACGCCGACAGCGGGCTGGAGGAATGGCCGCAGGGCCTCAAGCTGTTCGGCGCGCTACGCCGGCGCGCCTCATGGCGGGTCTCGCCGCCGCCCGAACGCATCGCGCCGATTCCCGAGCGGCCGCTGTCGCACCAGGCCTGACTCCCCGCTTTTGTTCCCCGCGCGCCGCGGCCTCGCCGACCGCCGCTATCTTGGGCAGCCCGCGCCCACCCGCGTCGCGGGCAGCGGCGTATCGCCGCTGGTGTTGCCCGCGTGCTTGCGGATCCGGTCCGCCAGTTCGGCCGAGGGCTTCTCATAGCCATAGCAGTACGGCGGCGTCGGCGCAGCCTCCGGGCGGTAGTCCTGCAGCACGGGCTTCGCGTCTCCCAGATAGAGGTTGTCCTTCAGGCGCAGGAACGCCTTGAAGTCGCGCGTATAGCCGTGCACCGCCTTCAAGTCCTGGTAGGCGCCCTCGTCCGACGCCCCGTTGTCCAGCGCGCTGCGCTTGGCGGCCGTGGGGATATAGCGGCAGTAATTGACCTTCACGCCTTCCACCGTGGGAAAGAACTCCGGCTCCACGCACTGGCGCTTGGCATCATTGTTGAAGATGTTGCCCTCGACCAGCGCCTTGGCCTCCAGGCTGAAACTCATGCCGTAGAAGTCCCAGTTCTCCAGCAGGTTGTTGAACAGGTGAAAGGTGCCGAACTGGCCCCGCGGATTGCGCTGTACGGTGTTGAAGAAATAATTGTGGTGCAGCGTCACCCGCGCGATGGAATCACGTTCGTAGTTCGCGAACAGGTTCTTCGAGGTGATGTTGTTGAGCAGCATGACCTTGTTGGAATTGTGGAACTTCGTCCACGAGATCGTCACGTCGGTGGAGCCGTTCTTGACGTTGAGCAACCGGTCGGACATGCGCGACAGGTCCATGTGGTCGACCCAGACGTCGCGACTGTTGTTGGCGATGTTCACGGCCTGCGTCAACCGGTTCAGGCGGCCGTCGATGGTCAGGTGCGTGAGGATGACATTCCTGCTGCCATACACGCCCAGCCCGTCATCGATCAGGGCTACGTGCTTGCCGCGACCGTCAATCGTCGTGTTCGACGGCACGCGCAGCTGCGAGTCCAGCACGATCGTCATGTCCGAGGCGAAGCGGATCCAGGTCGGCCCCTTCTTGGCTTGCGCCAGCGCGGCGCGCAGTGTGCCGGGCCCGGAATCCTGGTCGGAGGTCACCTCGATGAAGCGGCCGCCCAGGCCGCCCGTGGCCTGGGCGCCATAGCCTTCGCGCTGCTGCAGCAGTTCGGAAACGAAGGGGCAGCGTTCGTCCGGACTGGCGCAGGACTCACTGGCGGTGGCCGCGCCGCCATACAGCATGGCCGCCACGAGCATGCCCGACACAGGCAACCAGGCAAGCGCGCCCAGCCGGCCGCGCCCGTGCCGCGGCGCTCTGCCCGCCGCGCCTTCCGTTGCATTCATTCCTGCTTTCATGCCCATTCACTCCCTACCGCTGCGCGGACCGATCCGCGGACTGCACATGGCGCCAGATGCCGCCGCTCAGGCGCAGGTTCTCCGGCGGGCCGGCCACGTGCGCCCGCAGGTGCTTGAAATACGCTTCCTGCCAACGCCGCGCATACGCGTCGGCGTCCTCCCCGGGTTCGACCGCGGGCAGCATCTCCAGCGTGTAGGCGACGCGGCCGTCTTCCCAGCGCGGCGTGTAGAACACCGAGGGCACGCCCTGGCGATGCGCCAGGTGCGCCGCGAAGCTGGAATAGGTCACGGACTGCCCTTCGAAATCCACGCGCGGCGCGGCCGGATTGGCGGCGCCGTCCACGGCCAGGCACAGCACGTTGCCCGACGCCAGCGCGCGCATGCAGGCTTTGGCGACCTGCGCCTCGGTCTGGTCGGCGGTGGAGATCAGGGCGGCGGCGTAGCTGCTCTGGGCAATGCTGGGCGCGGTCGCCAGCCAGCGCGACGGAATGCCCAGCAATTCCAGCGCCATCAGGCCGGCATACATGGGCCCCACGTGCGCCGTGGCGACCACCACGCCCCGGCCGGCCGCCAGCAGCGGCGCGAAGAAGCGTTCGCCGGTGTCCAGCTCGCCCAGCATTTGCATGGCTTCCTCGACACTGTCCTCGCGGCATTCGAGCCAGTCGAACAGCAGGTGATCGACCAGATGCCCCCAGCGCGCGCGCCGCTCCCATTGCTTGCGGTCGGCCGTGGCGTCGCCGCGCAGCGACCAGGCCCAGTCCAGGCGCGCCTGCGGGATCGGCGCGCTGTCCAGCTTCTGCTCCAGCTGCTCCAGGGCTTGCTGGAACGTCGCCGGCAGCGCCTGGCCGCGCTGCGCGACGTAGCGTTCGAACAGGGCCTCGGCTTCCTGCTTGCGGCCCGCCTGCGACAGCGCGCCGATGGCCGCGCGCTGCCAGAGCCGCTTGTCGGGCGATTTCTCGACCAGCCGCATCAATTGGTCGGCGGCCTCCTCGTACCGCAGCGTGTAGCGCAGCGCGCGCGCATACAGGGCGCGGGTCTGCTCCAGCTCCGGGGCCAGTTCCACGGCCTGCCGCAACGGCGCCTCGGCCTCCTTGTAGCGGCCGGCGCGCAGCAGCGTTTCGCCATGCAGGGTCAACAGCCGTACGTCGGCGGGCGCTGCCTTCAGGCCCGCCTCGAAATGCGCCAGGGCATGCTGCTTGCGGTCATCCTCGGTGGCGCGGCGCAGGTGCGCCAACCCCAGCGAAGCGCGCAGCGCCGGCGCGTCATGTCCCGCGTCCAGGGCCGCATTGCCCAGCTGGATCGCCGCCTCGACCCGGTCGTCGTCGAGCAGCGCGCGCACGGCCACTGTCGCCACGCGCGCGTTCGGCAGGCCAGCCCCGTCCAGGGCCAAGGCAACGCCGGCCGCCTCGGCGGCGTCGCCATTGCGTGAATACGCCAGCATCCACCAGTGCGCTTCGCCGGGATCGACGCGCGACACGGCGGCGGTCTGGCGCGCGACGGCGGCGGCCTCGGCGATGCGTCCGGCCTGCACGCGCAGTTGTATCCGCCCGGCCTGCAGCGCCGCGGAATCCGGCGCGATGGCGGCGGCCGCGTCCGCCTGGGCGATGGCCCGCTCCCACTGCTCGGTGCGGCCCAGCAGGCTGGCCAGCAGGCGGCGGTCGTCGGAGCGCGCCGGGTAGGCCGCCACCAGGCATTCCAGCGCGGCAATCGCCGGCTCCAGCCGCCCCACCCGCACGAATGGCGACACCAGCAAGCGGCGCGCATCGCGCCAGCCCTCTTCCACCCTGGCCAGCGCCGGCCCCAACTCGGCCATCGCCTCCAACGGGTCGTCGGCCTCCAGGATCCGCTTGATGACCCCGCGCAGGCGGCTGGTGGCATCGCTCGCGGCGGTGGCGGTCCGCGTCGGCGCCGCGGCGGCGCCGGGGCGTTCTATCGTCGTATCAACCATGGCGCAATCCTCGCAACAAAGCCATCGCCGCGCGCAGCACGAACATGAGCACGAAGCCCAGCGCCAGCGCCTGCAGCAGCAACACCCCCGTGCGCGGGCTGCTGGGCCGGTCGGTGGAGACCGGCTGGGCGATGATGGACAAGTAACGCTGCAGGCGCAGGGCGTCCGTCACGGCCTGCTGGTAAGACTGCTGCGCCAGCGTCAGATTCGAATCGGCAAAGGCCTGGGTATTGCGCAGCGCCTCGTATGACTTGAGTTGCTTCGCTTCCGTGTTGCCCTCGCCGCTCAGGCGCTGGCGCACGGCGGCGAGCCGTTTTTTCAGGGCCACGACCTGCGTTTCGGCCGGCTTGAGCATGAAGTGATCCTTGTTGTTCAACGCACGGATCTTGTCCAGGTTGATCTGGGCGGTGCTCAACTCCGCTTCCAGCTGGCTCGACAGATTCAGCAGCATGGCCACCGTCGCGGTCGGGTCGATGTTGCCATGCGTGGTACGCCAGGCGGTCAGCGCTTCGCGGGCGCTCAGCGCCTTCTGCTCGGCCTGCCTGACCGATTCCTCGCTGACCTTCAGCTTGTCCGCCACGCCTTTTTCGTTCATGGAACTGACGAAGTCTTCGGCCAGGCCGATCAAGGCCCTGGACAGGGTTTCCGCGTCTTCGGGCGAATAGGCCCGCACCCGCAGCACGTCGATCTGCTCCAGCGCATTGAAGGAAACCTGGACCGAGGCCCGATAGGCGCGATACAGATCATCCTCGCTGGAATCCTCTGACAGACGGTTCGCCGGGTCCAGCCCGTTGTTGAGCAGGTAGCGCCGCAGGCCGACCTTCTTGTCCAGCTGCCGCATGCTGTCGCGCGACCGCAGGAAATCACTGACCGCCCAGCCGTCGACGAAGCCGCCGAGCATGCCGCCCGAGTTTCCCGTGGTGAGCAGGCTGGCCGCCATGGCGCCGCCGCCCTGCTGGCCCGACCCCGACTGCACGAAAAAGCGCGATTCCGCCTCGTAGCGCGGTGTGGCGACGCACAGCACGTACACCAGCGCCAGCGCGACCGGGGCGATCACGATCAGCGCATTGACCCAGCGCCGGCGACGGCGCTCGGCCAGGGCCGCCTCGCGTTCGCGGCGCCGGCGCTCGATCTCGGAACCGCTCTCAGAAGCCGAGCTGGCCCTCGTCGAATCCGCCGAAAACGTCGTCGCCTGTTCCGGATTCGCTTCGTGATCGTCGCGGAGGGAACTTCTGGATGCACTGGTCGAGGTCGTCTTCGATGCGGAGTGCGCTTCGTTCATAAATCAGGCCCTTCAGGCAATAGTCCGCCAATTGATTCTGGCGATAACTGGAAAGAATGAGCGTCCTGCCGACCAGCCGTTCTTCGAACAGCGCCAGCCAGAGACGGGTGAAACGGCAGGGTTCGAAGGGAATGGCCCCTTCGATCACGTAAACGTCGAACGCCGGCGCCAGCGCCAGCGCGAACGAAAACTCCTGCCTTGCATACAGCGGCCAATGCTCCATCGGCCGGCTCAGGCTCTTGGGGTCACTGACCAGGTCGGCCACCAGTTCATAGGTGGCGTCGGCATCGATCTCGTACATCTGGCTCACCAGTTCGATCATGCTCAGGCCGTTGGCCTTGCCACGGATGAAGCCCTGCCGGCCGATCGCCCAGGAGACGTTGCCGTCATGGTGGACGAAGCCCCGGCGCGGCGGACGCAGGCCGCACAGCAGGTCGATGATCTGGCGATGCAGCTCCGGCGTGGGCGAAAGCAAGGCGTAGCGACCAACCGGAATGTCGAGTTGCGCGTGGGCCAGCAGCGCCTGCCGATGGCCAAAGGCCAGGGGGGTGTCCGTCACGCCGTTCAGATGAATCATCGTCATTGCTCACATCGGCTGGATGTTGGGACGGGCCAGCCGTTCCGCCGCCAGGGCCACCACCATCAGGAACACCATGCTGGTCAGGAAATACCCCAGGCTCGCGTCCTGCGACGTGTAGGCGTCGAAGTAGGCCGAGCGCAGCAGCTGCATGCCATGCGCGAACGGCAGCCACAGCATCCAGGGCCGCAATTGCTCGGGCAACTGCTCCGAAACGAAAA
Organism: Achromobacter ruhlandii; assembly: GCF_002082135.1. Taxonomy (NCBI): domain Bacteria; kingdom Pseudomonadati; phylum Pseudomonadota; class Betaproteobacteria; order Burkholderiales; family Alcaligenaceae; genus Achromobacter; species Achromobacter ruhlandii. The sequence continues at coordinate 3,010,033 of NZ_CP017433.1, read as the reverse complement.
AGACGCCCGAGAAAATCTGCAGAAAGCGCTCGATCACCGGCGCCAGCCGCAGGAAGAAGTGCCAGAACGTTGCGATCGCGCCAAACAGCAGGCCCATCGCCGCGGCGCAGCACGCCATCAACACCACGTACAGCATGAAGCCCGGCCAGCTCCTGGGCAACGTGATCAGGTCCAGCGCATGGCCGGCGCTGATCAGCACCACGAACACCACCAGGTACACCGACACATACAGCACTGCCTGCACCAGCGCGCACATCAAGGGCGAAACGCCCTGGAAGTTCAGCAGGCCGCGCGCCGATACGTAGGCCGTGCTGCTGCGGAAGATGATCTGCCGGAACATGATCCAGGTCGTCGCGCCCAAGAGCGAGAAGGTCTGCACGTCCATCCCCAGGATGTAGTGCGTGCCCATCAGGATGTACAGCGACGAAATCAGCGTCAGCAGCACCACCGGCCCCACCAACGCCCACAACAGGGCGATCCGGCTCTCGCCATGCATCACGTTCAGCTGGTAGACGAACAGCGCCAGCAGCGTGCGTCCGCCCGGCCAGCCACGGCCGGCCATGCGCGGATGGTGCCCGGCATGCAACCCCCGCACACGGTCGCGCAGGATCGCCAGGTCGCCGGCCTCCCCCGGCGGCAGTTCCATTTCCAGCGCGATATCGTTTCGCGAGGCGTGGCGTCGCGCGTCGCGCGCCTCGTCCTGCCTGCGCCGCTCCTCGCGCCGCGCATGCGCCTGGGCCAGGCGCTGGTCTTCCGCCACCAGCCGCGCGGGCATATAGCCGGGCGCGAACACCTCGACGCCCGCGCGAATGTCCTGCTCCAGCAGCCGCACGATGATGCGCAGGCGCCGCCGGGAGAAATCCGCCAGCGTCTCGTCGACCCCGGCGCGCGCGATCTCCGCGTCCAGCTCGGCCTGCACGGCCTCGTATACCGCCCGCCGCGCGGCCACCGAGTCATGCGGTTCGCCCTGCAGGCGCGCCAGCAAAGGCTTGAACAGCACGGCCGGCTCGGCCTTGGCCTCGAACAGCGCGGCGGGGTCCAGGCGCCAGGCATCGACGCCCGATCCCACCGCGTAGCTGCTGTCCTTTCTCCGCGCGCGCCACCCCTTGATCCGATCCTCGTTGCTCATCGACGCGCTACTGGCTGACGCCGCTGGAGGAACTGGACCCGCCCGAATCGGAATCGATGGCTCGCGTGGCGCTGAAGCCGGCGCTCATGGTCACGCGGAACGCGGACAGCACCTTCTGCACCTGCGTGAACGGCGCGTCCGAGATATAGATCGCCTGGCCCTCGTGCACGCTGAATTCGCGAGCCAGCGCCACCTGCTCCGGACGCGTCAGGTCGAACTGGTACACCACGGGCAGCAGGTCCGGCTTGCCCTCCGCACCGGCCTGCGCGGGCGTGAACAGGAAAACCGAACGCGGGTCGGCCGTCTTGTCATCCAGACCCCGGGCATCGGCCAGCGCGTCCAGCACGCTGTAGTTGCGCTTGCTGATAGCCACGCGGCCCTGGTTGCCGGCCGCGCCCAGCACCGTCAGGAACTCGCGCGATTCGTACGCGGTGATGACGTCGCCGGCGCGCAGCAGGATGTCGTTGTTCTGGTTGCGGTAGATGTCCGACAGGCGCACCGAGGCAATCTGGTTGTCGCGCCGCAGGCTGATGACAAGTTGCTCGGGATTGGTCTGCACCGGCGCCGCCTGCGCCAGCGCGCTGCTGAGCCGCTGGGAGGTCTGGGTGATCGGATACATGCCCGGCTTGGTCAGGTTGCCCTGCACCGTCACCATCTGGCCGCGGGCATCCGCCACCCGCGTCACGCTCACGTCGGCGCCCGCCACCAGCCGGCTCAGGCGCGCCACGATGGCGTCATGCAGTTGCCCCAGCGTCATGCCGCCGGCCTGGAACTTGCCAAGGATGGGAAAGGAGACGTTGCCATTGCGGTCCAGTTCCTGGTTGCCCAGGTCGCTCACGCCGGACGGATCCGCCGCGAACACGCCCAGCCCGCCACGCTCCCACACCTTCACGTTGATGCCGTCGCCCGGCACCAGGCTGTCGAAGCCGGCCTGGGTCAGGTCGCGGTAGCGCACCGGAAAATCGGCGACCTCGGGCACCCGGCTCGCGCGCGCAAGCTCGCGCGAGGCAGGCATCACGATCACGTCCTTGTCGTCGTGCGCGCCGGTCATCTCGCTCAGCATGGGGCCGGAGCGCGGCAACTGGCAGCCGCTGAGCATAAGCACGGTAATCAGCAGCAGGGCCGGCGCCGCCAGGCGGCGCGGGCCCGCGGCCGGGACATTCATTTGCATAGTTTCCTTTATCTTCAATACCAGGGTCGGACGCGGGCTCAGGCCTGCATCAGGCGCATCGGCGGCATATCCATGCGTTCGTCGTTCTCCGACACGGGCATGAGCGGCATGCACAGGCTCAGGAACTTGGCCAGCATGGCGTCCAGCGAGAACAGGGTCTGCGCCCGCTGGCGGCTCTGCGCCCTCAGGCTCTCGTCGGCGCGCACCCGGTCGACGATCGACACCACTTTGTCGCAGGCCTCGTGCAGGTCAGGATGCTCCACATCGCCCAGCAGGTGGCCCGTCTGGTCTTCCTCGAAGCACTCCCCCGCCCCGCCGGCCGGGGTCGACACGACGGGCACGCCCAGCAGCTGAGCCTCGATCAACACGTTGGGCAAGCCCTCGTAGCGCGTCAGCAGGACCTTGGCGTCCATCCGCGAATACCAGTAGCCCACGTGGTTCGACAAGCCGACCAGCAGCAGCCGGTCCATCACCCGCAGTTCTTCCGCCAGCGCCACGATGTTCTCGTGCAGCCGGCCGTCGCCGACGATGACAAAGCGCGCCCGCGGCCGCTGTTTCAGGTAAAGCGCCGCCAGCTTGATCCACAGTTGCGGCCGCTTGTCCGGCTCCAGGCGGAACACGCCGCCGATGGTTTCCGTGGCATCGGCCGTGCTCTCCTCGAAGGCGCGCCACTTCTCCTGGTCCGCCTCGGCGGCGTCGGTGGTCAGGTCCGGCACGCCGTTGTACAGCACGTGGAAGCGCACGATGGGAATGCCGAGCCACTCCGCGTAGGCCTCGGCGGCCTTGCGGCTGTTGCTGACGAAATGCACGCCGGGCACCTGGGCCAGGGCCTGGTACAGCTCGGGATACTCTTCGCGGAAGCGATCCTTGCGGATGTTCGGCGGCAAGCCGCGGAACACCAGATGGATGGTCGGCGCGCCGGCCAGCAGCGCCGCCAGGGCGCCGAACAGGCAGGTGCCGTCCTGCCACAGGCTCACCACGTCGAAGGTGCTGGCGCGCAGCACGGGCGCCAGGCGCGTCACGCCATAGTGCACCGGCGGCGGCAACTGCTCCAGCAACCGGCTCAGGCTGCCGTCCGGCACGGATTGGTGGGCCACCGAAATCGCGGGCAGCTTGTTGATCTCCGTGACCGGAATCCGCGCCTTGACCAGCACCGACAGGAAGAAGTCCAGGCCCTGCTTCTTGGTGGAACCGGCCGGCTCGGTGTGCTGTTTGACCAGCACTTCGACTTTCTCGGGCTTCAACGGCGCATCGGCCACCCCGGCTTCGGGCTTGTCCGCCATGCGGGCCAGCTCTCCGGCCAGACGCGTCAACTGGCGCTCGGCCCCGCCGGGCCCCAGGCTGCCCGTCACCAGGGCGACCGACACCGGTTTCTCGGGAGAATATTCCGGGATCTTTCGATGGCGGAAGTGCAGGATCGCGTGCTTCATCGACACGATCCGGATGTCTTTGCCCGCCAGCGCGCTCTCGGGCTCCAGGCGCTGGTAAAAGGCGTAGTCGCTGGCCAGGCCATTGGCCAGCTCCGCCGCCTTGCTGCCCGGCGCCAGATGCTTGGCCACGGGCGCGATCACGTCAAACGCGTCCGCCAACAGGCCGCGCTTGCGCAGGCGCTTGGCGAACTCGACGCGGATGTTGCGGTCCGTATGCTGCAGGATCAGCCGGCGGAACAGCTCGTCCGACTGCTCATGCGCGCGGATGTCGCTGAGCAGCTTGGCGCGGGCGAACAGCCGGGTGGGGTTGTCCGTGGACTCTGGCAGATGCCGCTCGACCAGGGCAAGCGCTTCCTCGACGTGGCGCTCCTTGACCAGGCGCGTCGCGCGATAACGCACGATTTCCAGGTCATCGGGGCATTCCCGCAACAACGTGGCCCACTGTTCGGACATCCCTTCGTTCAGGCCCGCCGCCTCCTTCAATCGCAGCAGCAGGAAGCGGACCTTGGAATCGGCCATGTGGCCGCGCGCCAGCGCCTGCGCGTCGGCCAGGTTGGCCTGCGCCACCTGGACCCGACCCGATGCCGCCACGATTTCCTCCAGCCGCGCCTGGACCGCCTGCAGGTCCGGCGACGCGGCGCTCTTGCGCTCGGTGATCAGGGGCGGATTCATGCGGCCTTCCTGCGGTTGGCCTTGTCGATCCACACCTGGCAGCGCTCGATGTAGTGGTCGTACTGGGCCGGGTTGTCGGAACGCTCCTGCAGCGCGCGCCAGTAGGGCAAGGCCTGTTCGAAGCGATGCAGGCGCATGGCGCCGACCGCGGCCAGGCGCAGGCCGATGGGATCGTCGGGCACCAATTGCAGAATCCGCTCGCCCAGCGCCAGGCGCTCGGTGGTGCTGGACGACTCCAGCGCGCGCGCCTCCGCGTACATCACGGCCAGGATGCGGCGCTTCTCGTGATCGACCTCCGGCATCCCCGGCCACGACTGCGCGACACGCTCCAGCAGGTTCCAGGCCGCCTTGGGATCGCCGCCGGACAGGATTTCCCGGGCGCCGCGAATGGCGCGCGGTCCGAGTCGCCCGAGCTGGCGCTCGGCCTCGTCCTTGGCGCTCTGGTCCGCCGACGCATGGGCCAGGACCATCTTGTAGGCATCGATGGCCTCGCCGAACCAGCCGCCATTGAACGCCACGCGCGCGAAATGCAATTGCGTGCTGAACGGCGCGGATTCGTTCGCCGCGGCCTGCTCCAGATGCCGCATGGCGGTCTGCTTGTCGCCCAGCGCGTCCGCCGCGCGTCCCCGCATGGCATGCAGCTCGGGGAACTCGACCTGGGTATCGAGCGCGATGTCGGTCAGGTCGATCACTTCCTTGTGGTTGCCCGCCACCAGCGCGGCCCGCACGCCCAGGCGCATGGCCCGTTCGAAGGCGCGCTGCGCGCGCACGCCGGCCAGGGCGTCGGGATTGAGCAGGCGGTGCGCGCAGATGCGCTCGGCGGCGTCGCGCAGGCGGCCTTCCTCCAGCGCCTGCGCGCCCTCCTCGGCCCAGGCCGCGGACTGCGTGCGCAGCCAGCCGGAAATATCCTCCTGCTCGCTGTCGGCCAGCTTGCACGACTCGGCCAGCGCGGCCGCGGCCATGATGCAGCCGCGCCAGGTCGCTTCCTTGACCAGTTCAAGCGCCTCGAAGTCCTTGAGCGCCGGCGATTCGGCGGCCAGCGCGCGCAGACCCGCGCGGTCTCCCGCGATCAGCCGGTCGCGCCACAGCATCGCGAAGCTGCGGCCATGCGACGGAATCGCCTCGCGCACTTCATGCACCCAGCGCAAGGCGGCGTCCATGTCGCTGCCCGCCTGCAGCAGCGACAGCACGGTGTCGGCCGCCTCGGTCGCGGTCGCGTCCTGCGGCGAGGAAATACGGAACAGCTGCTTCCAGTTGCCCAGCGCCTCGTCCACGAACCCCAGGTGACCGGCGGAAATCGCCGCGATGCGCACGATTTCCGGCGTCTCGATCTCGTCGCCCAGCAGGCCGGCGGCCAGCGAGTGCGCGACTTCGTGGCGGCCCAGCTTGAAATGGTTGCGCATCAGGATCTGCTCGGCCTTGCTGCCGGTGGCCAGCGCGCCGTCCGCGCCCTCCAGCAGCGCCAGCGAACCTTCGTAGTCGCCCAGTTCCTCCTGGATGCGGGCGAACAGCAGCGTGTGGTCGGGCAGGCCCGGATGGCGGCGCAGCACGTCGCGCAGGCGGCGCGAGGCCTCGCGCAGTTCGCCCGCGTCCCAGAGCTTCTCGATGCGTTCGGCGCTTTCCTCGGCACCCAGCTTGGGCACGGCCGCCTGCGGCGTGGAGGCGCTCATGCGCGGACGCACGAAGGTCTTGAACCATTCGGTGTACAGGCGCTCGGCGAACAGCGGGGTGTAGTGCGTCAGGTCCAGCCCGCCGTCTTCCAGCGCGTCGGCCTGGCCAATCTTGTTCATCAGCGGCGTCGGGTCGTAGCAAGGCACGCCGATCTGCTGCGCGCTGGCGGTCACGGCGGCGATCAGTTGCGCCCGTTGCTCGATCGGCACGTTGTCGGGCGTCATGGCGTTGACGTGCGTGACGAACACCACCTTGTCGCGGCCCAGCAGGTCGACCAGCGCCTGCATCTGCTGCGCGATCTCGTCGTCCGTCTGTTCACGCTTGACGATGCGCGCGAGCAGGTCGCGGTTGTCCGCCGACAGGCTCTTGAAGACGGCGTCCTGGTCCAGCCACGCGCGGCGCTCGGCCAGCCGCTCGTCGCTGGCCTGGGACCAGAACGTGCGAGTGCGCGCGCGGTCGGCGAAGAATTCGCTGAAGTAGCGCACCAGGTAGTTGGACTGGATGGGATAGCCGTCAACGGTCAGCAGCTTGCGCGACGACAGTTCGACCATGTACAGGTCGGCCGGTTTGTGCACGCCGCGCCGGGCCTGCTCGCCATTGGACGGACGGAAGATCACGCGCTGCACGTCGGCGGGAATCTCGGTCTGGCCGAACATGAAGCGGGCCTGCTGCAGCGCCTCGGCGCTGGTGTGGACGAAACCGTAATTGCGCCCGAGCTGCTGTTTGATCGGGTAGCGTCCCACTGCGTCGCGCAGCGGGGTGTGGATGCGGCAAGTGCCTATCGGCGCGATGGTAAAGGCGGTCATTCGGGCCTCTCCTGTGTTGTTGGGTTGCGGGCCTGGCCTCAGAGGGTCCAGTACAAGAGATCGGGCTGAAGCCGGCGGCTGTCCAGCACGGACTTCAGGTCGCACACCATGCCGCCGGCCTTGACCAGTTCCGGCATGTCTTCCCAGATGGTGTCCATGGTCTCGCGGTGCGGCACCGCCAGGATCAGCACGTCCATGTCGCGGAACTGGTCGCGCGTCACCAGGCTGATGCCGTACTCATGCCGCATCTGCTCGGCGTCGACCATCGGGTCGCAGGCCACCGGGGTAATGCCGTATTCGCCAAGGGCGCGGTACAGGTCGACCACCTTCGAATTGCGGATGTCCGGCACGTTTTCCTTGAACGTCATGCCCAGGATGCCGACCCGGGTCGAAGCGTTCAGCCGGCCGTTGCGGGCCAGCGTCTGCACCACCCGCGAGGCCACGTGGCTGGCCATGCCGTCGTTGATGCGGCGGCCCGACAGGATCACTTCCGGGTGGTAGCCCAGCTCCTGGGCCTTGGATGTCAGGTAGTAGGGATCCACGCCGATGCAGTGGCCGCCGACCAGGCCGGGCGTGAACTTGAGGAAGTTCCACTTGGTGCCGGCGGCCGCCAGCACTTCGGCGGTGCGGATGCCGACCAGGTCGCAGATCTTCGACATCTCGTTCATCAGCGCGATGTTGATGTCGCGCTGCGTGTTCTCCAGCACCTTGGCGGCCTCGGCCACCTTGATGGAGGAGGCGCGATGCACGCCCGCGTCGATGATCTGCTCATAGACGCCGGCGATGACCTCCAGCGATTCCTCGTCCTGGCCGGACACGATCTTGACGATCTTCTCCAGCGGATGCTCGCGGTCGCCCGGATTGATCCGTTCGGGGCTGTAGCCAAGCTTGAAATCGACGCCGCAGCGCAGGCCCGACGCCTTTTCCAGCTCCGGTCCGCAGATTTCCTCGGTCGCGCCGGGATGCACCGTGGATTCGAAGACCACGATGCAGCCAGGACGCAGCACCGGGCCGATCGAACGGCAGGCGCGCACCAGCAGGGAAAAATCGGGGTTGTTTTTCTCGTCGACCGGCGTCGGCACCGCGACGACGAAGAAATCGCACCCTTGCAGCTCGCTGACCTGATCGGTGAACTGCATGGGCGAAGCCAGCAAGGCATCGCGCTCGATCTCGCCGGTCCAGTCCTCTCCCTGTTTAAGGCTCGTGATCCGTCGCTTGTCCACATCAAAGCCGACGACATCAAAACGCCTGGAAAATGCCACGGCCACGGGCAGGCCGACATATCCAAGACCGCACACTGCGATTCTCTTTACCACGGGGGACCTCACTGTTTTCGTCATGTCGAAGACACTAGAAACCGACGCCCAGGCATTGGTAAATCGATGCGAATCACATCGCCTATTAATGCCCGGGGTGGACGCGTTGCTCAAAATTAATTACAACTCGATACGTCGTCATACGAACGCATAGCGAGCCAACGAATCGTAGGCCGGGCCGACAGCAAATTTTTTTCTAAAAGTTTTCGATGCTATGGAAATAAGTCGCGGGGGTCGTAATAAACGTGGGGAAATCCCTGAAATAATCTCTTTTTCTACACAAATTGAAATAAATGAGATCGTTTGTCTTGTAAGCAAATATATAAAGTCGTTTTTTTATCTTGGCTTAATAAAACCGCAAGGAATGAGCATTCTCCTGGGAATCACAGTAATGCCCTGGGGGAAATGTCTTTATTGCAACTTCAAGTCACGGATGGCGTCCGAATCTGCGAAAAATATCGTGCTAGGCGCGAGCCGAAAATAGTTCCGACGATTGACCATTTTGAAAGGGCATGGCATATGAACCCCGCGAGCCGCGCCGGTGCAAATTTGTCCTGATATTGAAATGACTTCCACCGATGACACGCGGGTGGATTACACATTCGAACAAGTGCGGCAAAGGGCGGCCGCCCATCGGCGCATATAGCCGCCCCACTCTGCAGATAATCACCCGCCCGCCCTTGTGGCAAACCGGCACGCGGCCGCGAAAAGCGCGCTCAGTGGCTTCCCGCAGCGCGGGCGGCATTGTTGTCCCCGGCACCCAGGGGATAGAACGCCCCGGCGCGGCGCGCCGGCGCATGAAAAAGCCCCTGGGAACAAGGTTCCCAGGGGCCAGGCATATCATCGGCGCCCGCAAGGGCGCCGCGGCGGCGCTTACTGCAGCAGGCTGCGCAGCATCCAGGCGTTCTTTTCGTGCACGTCCAGGCGCTGGGTCAGCAGGTCGGCGGTCGGCTGGTCGTTGGCGGCGTCGGCCTTCTCGAAGGCGGCGCGGGCGGTCTTGGCGACCGACTCATTGGCGTTGACCAGCAGGCGCACCATTTCCAGCGCTTCGGGCACGGATTCCGGCTCGGCGATGGACGACAGCTTGGCGTACTCGCGATACGTGCCCGGCGCGTAGTGGCCCAGGGCGCGGATGCGCTCGGCGATGCTGTCCAGCGCGTTCCACGACTCGGTGTACTGGGTCATGAACATCAGGTGCAGGGTGTTGAACATGGGCCCCGTGACGTTCCAGTGGAAGTTGTGCGTCATCAGGTACAAGGTGTACGAGTCGGCCAGCAGCTTGGACAGCTCGCCGGCGACGGCGGCGCGGTCCTTGTCCGAAATGCCGATGTTGATGCGCGGAACGCTGGGGGTCTTCTTGGAGGACTTTGCCATTGCTAGCTCCCTGTGGGGTTGGTAGACAAAACGAGGATAACATCGCGATTGCGACAATCCGGCCCAAAGGCCGGCCGGCGCAAGGCGGCTTGATCGAGCGCAAATGCACTCGCAATTTCAATCCTGCACGGCCGCGGCTTCGTCCGACAGCATCCGCACGCCGGGCAGGTCGCATTCGTACACCGCCTGGGCCAGCGCCTCGATCGCCGCCAATCGCGGAAAACTGCGGCGCCAGGCCAGCACCACGCGGCGCTCGGGCACGTGGCCCTCGAACGGCAGGTAGCGCAGCAGGCTGTTGGACGGCGGCTGCTCCGGCACCGCCGTCACCGGCAGCACCGTCACGCCGATGCCGGCCGCCACCATGTGGCGGATGGTTTCCAGCGACGATCCTTCGAAGGTGCGCTGGATGCCGTCGCTGGCCGCCGAGAAGCGCGACAGCTCCGGACACACCTCCAGCACCTGGTCGCGGAAACAGTGGCCGCTGCCCAGCAGCAGCATCGTCTGCTGCTTCAGGTCCTGCGCATCGATCGATTCGCGCTGCGCCAGCTCGTGGTCTTGCGGCACCGCCACCACGAATGGCTCGTCGTACAGCGGCTGCATCACCAGCCCCGCTTCCGGCAGCGGCAACGCCATGATGGCGCAATCGATCTCGCCCTGGCGCAGCAGCTCCACCAGCCGCACCGTGAAGTTCTCCTGCAGCAGCAGCGGCATCTGCGGGGTGCGGCCGATCTGCACCGGCACCAGGCGCGGCAGCAGGTACGGGCCAATGGTGTGGATCACGCCGACCCGCAACGGACCGGCCAGCGGGTCATGTCCCTGGCGCGCGATCTCCTTGATGCTGGCGCTTTCCTCCAGCACCTTCTGGGCCTGGGCGACGATGCGCTGGCCGATGGGCGTCACGCCCACTTCGGCCCCGCCCCGCTCGAACAGCGTCACGCCCAGCTCGTCCTCGAGCTTGCGGATCGCCACCGACAGCGTGGGCTGGCTGACGAAACAGGCCTCGGCCGCCCGGCCGAAATGGCGCTCACGGGCCACGGCCACGATGTATTTGAGTTCGGTCAGAGTCATGGACTAGGCCCCGGGGGTTGGGCGCCGGCCCGATGGGCGGCGCTGGAAAATGAAAAGGTCATCGCAAACCCATCCGTCAGGTGCGCAGGAAGTCTTCCCTGCCCCGCATCCAGCGGGCCAGGTGCGCCTCGACGGCGGCGGGATGTTCGGCGCGCAGCCAGACCGCGGCGTCGCGCGCCTGCTCGGCGATCTCGGCGTCGGTTTCCAGGTCGGCAAAGCGCAGCAGCGCCATGCCCGACTGGCGCGTGCCCAGGAATTCACCGGGGCCGCGTTGTTCCAGGTCGCGGCGCGCGATCTCGAAACCATCGGAGGTCTCGAACATGGCGCGCAGGCGCTCGCGCGCCACCTGCGACAGCGGCGTCTGGTAGAGCAGCACGCAGACGGATTCGGCGGTGCCGCGCCCTACCCGGCCGCGCAACTGGTGCAGTTGCGCCAGGCCGAAGCGCTCGGCGTGTTCGATGACCATCAGCGAGGCATTGGGCACGTCCACCCCGACCTCGATCACGGTAGTGGCCACCAGCAGGTCGATCTCGCCCTCGCGGAAGGCCTGCATCACGGCGGCCTTCTCGGCCTGCGGCAGGCGGCCATGCACCAGGCCGATGCGCAGGTCCGGCAGATCGACGCGCATGCCCTCATAGGTATCGACCGCGGTCTGCAGTTCCAGGGCCTCGCTTTCCTCGACCAGCGGACAGACCCAGTAGGCCTGCTGGCCGCCCCGCGCGGCCTGCGCGATGTGGGCGATGACTTCCTCGCGCCGCGCGTCCGACACCAGCTTGGTCAGCACCGGCGTGCGCCCCGGGGGCAGTTCATCGATCACCGACACGTCCAGGTCGGCGAAGAAGGTCATGGCCAGCGTGCGCGGGATCGGCGTGGCGCTCATGTTGAGCTGGTGCGGCACGATGCGGCCGCGCACGGTCTCGCCCTTGCGCGTCAGCGCCAGGCGCTGGCCGACGCCGAAGCGATGCTGCTCGTCGACGATCGACAGCCCCAGACGATGGAATTCGACGTGGTCCTGGATCAGGGCCTGGGTGCCCACCACCAGTTGCACGCTGCCGTCGGCCGCGGCGGCGGCGGCTTCTCGGCGCGCCTTGGCCGTCAGGCTGCCGCTGAGCCAGGCGACGTTCACGCCCAGCGGCTGCAGCCACGACACCAGCTTGCGGAAATGCTGTTCGGCCAGGATTTCGGTGGGCGCCATCAGCGCCACCTGCGCGCCGCCAGCGATGGCCTGGGCCGCGGCGATGGCGGCGACCACGGTCTTGCCGCTACCGACGTCGCCCTGCAGCAGACGATGCATCGGATACGGCCGCGCCAGGTCCGCCGAGATTTCGGCCACCACCCGCTGCTGCGCGCCGGTCAGCTTGAACGGCAGCGCCTGGTACAGCCGGTCCACCAGGCCGCCCGGCTCGTCGCGCACCGGCAGCGCCTCGGCTTCCTTGGCGCGGCGCGCGGCGCGCGCCGCGGCCAGCGACAGTTGCTGGGCCAGCAGTTCATCGAACTTGATGCGACGCCAGGCCGGATGCACCCGGTCCAGCAGCGCCGCTTCCGATTCCCCCTGCGCGGGCGTGTGCAGCGCACGGATCGCCGGCGCGAACGGCGGCAGGTCGTAACGCGCCAACGCCTGCGGCGGCAAGGTGTCGGACAGATCGGCGCGGTCGAGCGCCTGGGCGATGGCGCGTCGCAGCGTCAATTGCGGCAGGCCCTCGGTGCTGGGATAGACCGGCGTCAGGGCGGTGGGCAGCGGCGCGTCGGCATTGGTCAGGCGCGGATGCACCATCTCGCGCCCGAACAGGCCGCCGCGCACTTCGCCGCGCGCCCGCAGGCGCCTGCCGACGGTGACCTGTTTCTGCTGGCTGGGATAGAAATTCAGCCAGCGCAATTGCAGCTCGCCGCTCTCGTCCGCCAGCGTGGCGGTGAGTTGCCGGCGTGGCCGGTACAGCACTTCGGATTTGGTGATCTCGCCTTCGACCTGGCCGGCAAAGCCCGGCCGCAACTGGCTGATCGGGATGACGCGGGTTTCGTCCTCGTAGCGCAGCGGCAGGTGCAGCACGAAGTCCTCGGGCAGCACCAGACCCAGGTTACGCAGCTTGCGCTCCGTATCCGTCATGGCTTTGCCGGCGCCTTTGGAATCGGCGCCGGATCGCTTGGTAGCCACTGCCGCGGCCGGCATATGGAATGAAACCCTGGGAAAAACGCGTGGAGGCGTTACAGGACCAGGATCGCCTCGACCTCGAACTGCGCGCCCTTGGGCAGGCTGGCCACGCCGACCGTCGAACGGGCCGGGAACGGCTGCGGAATGAGTTCGGCCATGATGGCGTTGGCGGCGGTGAACTTGCCCAGGTCGGTCAGGAACAGCGTCAGCTTGACCACCTGGTCCAGCGTGCCGCCGGCGGCCTCGACCACGGCCGTCATGTTGGCGAATGCCTGGCGCACCTGGGCATCGAAGTTCTCGGAGACCAGGTCGCCGGTGCCGGGCTCGAGGCCGATCTGGCCCGAGAGGTAGACGGTCTTGGTGCCAGTGACGGCAACCGCTTGCGAGTAAGGGCCGACGGCGGCGGGCGCGGCGTCGGTATGGATGATTTGCTTGCTCATGGGCGGAATCCTTCTGGTGACGGATAGCTACAACTATCGGATTTTAATCGGCAATAGGGTTTTGCGAAAGGCTCGATGGCAGGGAACCCCCGAACCGTCCATGTTACCCACACTTCGGGACGGAAAAACGCAATGCGGACCGCCCCGGCATCGCCCACCGGCATTCCCACCCAAGGAAAACACCATGGCCCAGGACTATCGCGTCACCCTCAAGGATTGGATTCGCCAGGCCACCGGCACGCAAGACTCGGACGAATTCGAACAGACCGGCATCACGGTCTTGAGCATATCCCCGTTCCCGGAAGCCATCATCCTGGCCCACCCGCCCGAGAACAGCGAGGTGTTCATCCTGGCGATCCAGGTCGACGCTCTGGATGCCGACGTCCACCCGACCCTGCTGCGCAACGTGCTGCAACTCAATTGCGACCCGGATCTGCTACCGGGCGCCTTCGCGCTGGAGCCCCAGGAACAGGTGGTGCTGTACCGCTGGGTCGTGGACCTGCCGGGCATGGACGAGACCAGCTTCCAGAACGTCGTGGGCAACTTCGCCGTGCTGGCGGGCAAGGCGCTCGACGCCTATCGCGATGCCTTGCCCGTGGCCGCCGCCCCTGGCGCCGAACCCTTCGGCCAAGCGGCCGGCGCCCTGCGCGCCTGACCCCGGGAGATCCATCATGCTGAGCGCATTGCGAGTCCTCACCACCAAGGCGCCGCAGGTCGCCGATACGGCCAGGCGCGTCGTCACCAGTCACACCCAGAAGCAGGTCGCCCTGCCGTTCGTGCGTCAGTACACCATGAGCATGCGCCACCAGCCGTCCACCATCACCACCCAGATACGGCGCTACAGCTCGTCGTCCACGCCACCCGACGACACCGGCGGCGGCAGTGGCATTCAACGCACGCGCGGCCATTCGACCGCCGGCACCCAGGGCCACCAGGCGCACCCCAGTCCCGCCACCCCATCCTCGCAAGGCCCCGGCCTGCTGAGCATCGCGGTCGACGCCCTCGTCAACGCGGTCTCGGCCCTGTTCGGGCAGACCGGCACGGCCCCGCCGCCCTTGCCGACGGTCGCCCCCGAGCGCGCCAAAGAGGTCTACGCCTATCTGGGCGACCACAGCTTCAAACGCCCCTCGGCGCAACCCTTCCAGGGCGATGCCCAGGCGGCGGTCCGTTTTCACCAGCAACGCGCCAGCGAGACCGCGACCAGCCTCGGCGTGCCCAAGAGCGTGGCCGACCAGATGCCGCCGGAGGCGGATCTGGCGATGTGGATGTACCAGCAGGCGCAGACCGATGGCGGCAGCGTGGATGACAACCACGTGCCGCCCCCGTTCAACGGTCGCGATTTCAACCAGGCGCTGCGCGGCGACGCGCCGCTCAGGACGGGAGAATCCCGCCCCCCGCGCGACACCCACGATGCCCGCGACATATCCCGCGAGAAACTGATCGCCGGGCTGGAACTGCGGGTGCTGACGCCCCCCACGCCGTCGGGCGAGCCCAAGGTGTATGCCCGCACCCTGGCCACCAACGACCACAACACCGAGTTGCTCAGGCGCCTGAACGCGGGCGAAGCGGTCACCGATGCCGGCGTCATCTCGGTCACCACCAAGCTGGACGCCGCGTCCCCCGCCATGTACCTGGTCTCCGTCGACAATGCCTTCGTCGACCCGCATGGCCCGGACGCCAATGACCTGGCGCGCGCGGAAGCCGAGCACATGGCGGTCGGGCAGGTACTGGTCAAGATCGGCGAACACAATGGCGTGCCGATCGTGGCGGCCCACGCGGACATGGCGGTCCATGCCAATGCGCTGGCCGACATCGCCCGTCACTTCACCTTCCAGGAAGGCACGCTGGAAACCGCCGTCCAGACCCAGGCCCGCACCGAACGCGCCGACGCCGCCCGCACGCGCATCGCCGAACATCCCGACGAACTGCTGGCGCTGGCTCGCGGCAAGCTGACCGCCTAGCGCCGCTCGCCCCGCCTGGCGCCCTGCCCGCCCGGCGTCAACGACGGTCCGCCAGGGGCGGGCCGCCGATCTCCGCCCGGCTGGCCCACAGCAGGTCGTACAGCGCCTGCGCCGCCAGCGGCAGGCTGCGGCCCTGGCGCCACACCAGGTACAGCGGCCGCAGCAGCGCCTTGCCCGCCAGCGGCACGATGCGCAGGTCCGTGCCGCCGAAGTGGAACAGCGTCATCGCCGGCACCACCGCCACGCCCAGGCCGGCGCGCACCAGCCCGGTGACCGTGGCCAGGTGCTCGACCTCGAACACCGGCGGCGGCGCATCGGCGCCGAAGGCCGCATCCAGATGCTTGCGCACGCTGCTGTTGCGCGCCAGCTGGATCACCGCGTGACGCGCCACGTCACGCAGGCGCACCCGCGCCTGCGTTGCCAGCGGATGATCGGTGCGGCACACCAGGAAATAGCGATCGGCGTGCAGGAACTCGCTGTCCAGGTCGCTCATGTCCGGGCGTCGCGAAGCCACCGCGAAGTCCACCTGGCCGTCGCGCACCATGTCCAGGCACGGATCAAGCAAGGCATCGCGCAGGTCCACCGCGATGCCCGGATGCTGCTCGCGGAACCGCGCCAGCAGCGGCGGCAGCCAGCCCGCCGCCAGCGACGGCAGCGCGGCCAGCGCCACCCGGCCGCGACGGCGGGCGGCGTGATCGCGCAGGTCTTCCATCACCAGGTCCATATCGGCCAGCAGGCGGCGCGCCGACGCGTCCAGCACGCGCCCTTCGGCCGTCAGTTCCACATTGCGGGTGTTGCGGACGAACAGTCGCAGGCCGGCGCTGTCTTCCAGCTGCCGGATCAACGCGCTGAAGGCCGGCTGCGTCAGGTGGCAGCGCTGGGCGGCGCGGGTGAAGTGCCTTTCTTCGGCCAGGGCCACGAAAGCGCGCAATTGCCGGGCGGATAGATTCATGGCTTTTTTGGATTAATTGATCCGATATTTCTATTTTACGGATGATCGGACGCTGCCTATAGTGGGCTCCGGCTCCCTCACGCGACTTTTATGCCTTCCTCTCCCCTGCTCATCGGTTGCGCCTCCGGCTTCTCGGGCGATCGCAGCGACGGCGCCGCCGCCGTGGTGCGTACGCTGGCTGCCCGGGGCGGCGGCACGCTGATCTTCGAAACACTGGCCGAGCGCACCCTGGCGCTGGCGCAACTGGCGCGCAATGCCGACCCGCGCCGCGGCTACGAGCCCCTGCTGGACGAACTGGTGGCGCCGGTGCTGGCCGACTGCCTGCGCCACGGCATCGCCATCGTCAGCAACTTCGGCGCCGCCAACCCGGTGGGCGCGGCGCGCCGCATTGCCGAACTGGCGGCGCAGCAGGGCCTGCCGGCGCCGCGCATCGCCGTGATCCATGGCGACGCGCTGGACACACCAGCACAGCGCGACCTGCTGCGGCAACGCCTGGGCGCGGCGCTGGACGGGGTCGAGGTGGTCAGCGCCACCGCGTACCTGGGCGCCAGCGAGATCGCGCAGGCGCTGGCCGCCGGCGCGCAGATCGTGGTCGCCGGCCGCGTCGCCGATCCGTCGCTGACGCTGGGCCCGGCGCTGGCCCATTTCGGCTGGGACGCGCAAGACTGGCCGCGCCTGGGCCGCGCCACCATGGCCGGCCACATGCTCGAATGCGGCCTGCAGGTCACTGGCGGCTATTTCTGCGTGCCCGGCCTGAAGGACGTGCCGGACGTGCATGCCGCCGGCTTCCCCATCGCCGAGATCGACGCCGACGGCGAGTTCGTCATCGGCAAGGCCGCCGACACCGGCGGCGCGGTGAACGCCCGCACGGTCAAGGAACAGCTGTTGTACGAGGTGCACGACCCCGCCCGCTACCTCACCCCCGACGTGGTGGCCGACCTGAGCCAGGCGCGCGTCGAGGAACTGGGTCCCGACCTCGTCGCCGTGCGTGGCATCACCGGCCACGCGCGCCCCGCGGAACTGAAGGTCAACGTCTGCCACCACGGCGGCTGGCTGGCCGAGGCCGAGATTTCCTACGCCGGCGTGCAGGCCGAGGCGCGCGCCCGGCTGGCCGCCGACATCGTGCGCCAGCGCATCGGCCCGGCGCTGCGCCTGCGCGCCGACCTCATCGGCGCCATCAGCATCCTGGACAACGACGCCGGCGCCTTGCGTCAGGACCGGGCGGCCGGACACGCCCGCGATGTGCGCCTGCGGATCGCCGGCGAGCACACCGATCGCGCCATCGCCGAGCGCGTGCTGCGCGAAGTCACCGCGCTCTATACCTGCGGCCCTGCCGGCGGCGGCGGGGTGCGCACGGCGCTGCGCCCGCGCCTGAACATGGTGTCCTGCACCATCCCCCGCGATGCCGTGCCCAGCGGCTGGCGTTTCCTGGACGAGATCCCGCAATGAACACGCCCCAGACCTCCGTGCCCCTGTACCGCCTGGCGCACAGCCGCTCCGGCGACAAAGGCGACACCTCCAACCTCAGCCTGATCGCCTGGGACCCCGAATGCTATGAAGTGCTGGCCGCGCAGGTCACCGAGGCGCGCGTGGCCGCCTGGTTCGCCTATCGCCAGCCGGCTCGCGTCACCCGCTACCTGCTGCCGACCCTGCATGCCATGAACTTCGTGCTCGAAGGCGTGCTGGACGGCGGCGTCAACGACGCGCTCAACCTGGACGCGCACGGCAAGAGCCTTTCTTTCCGCCTGCTGGACATGACGGTCCCGGTCAGCGCCGCGCTGGCCGCCCGCCTGCCCGACATTCCGCAGGACCGTCCCGCCCCCGCCTGACCCCACAGCACCACCACGACAACAACACACACAACACACGACAGGAGACACATCATGCGCTTTACCCTCAAGGGCCGGCTGGCCCTGCTGCTGGCCGCCATGCCGCTGACCGCCCTGGCCCAGGGCGCCGCCGCCAACGGCTTTCCGACCAAGCCCATCACCTTCATCGTGCCGTTCGCCGCCGGCAGCGCCACCGACCAGATCGGCCGCGCCATCGGCCAGGGCGTCACCGAACAGACCGGCCAGGCCGTGGTGATCGAAAACAAGCCCGGCGCCAGCGCCATGATCGGCGCCGCCACCGCGGCCCGCGCGGCGCCCGACGGCTACACCGTGCTCATTACCACCAACACCACCCACGCCGCCAACGAGCACCTGTACAAGACGCTGACCTACCAGCCGGTCAAGGACTACGCGCCGATCTCACTGCTCGGCAAGGGCGGCCAGATCATGGTGGTCAACCCCAACTCGACCGCCAAGTCGGTCGGCGACTTCCTGGCGCAGGCGCGCCAGTCGCCCGGCAAGCTGAGCTTCGGCAGCGGCAGCTCCAGCAGCCGCATCGCCGGCGAACTGCTGCAGCAGATGGCCGGGGTGCAGTTGCTGCACGTGCCCTACAAGAGCAACCCGCTGGCCGTCACCGACCTGCTCGGCGGCCAGATCGACATGATGATCACCGACACCGCCACCGGGCTCCCCCAGGTCAAGTCGGGCAAGCTGCGGGCCCTGGGCGTGACCGGCCAGGCACGCTCGCCGCTGGCGCCGGACGTGCCCACCATCGCCGAATCCGGCGTGCCGGGCTACGAGATGGGCTACTGGTTCGCGGCCTACGCGCCGGCCGGCACCCCGCCCGACGTCGTCAAGCGCCTGAACGAACTGCTGGTCAAGGCCACGCAGAGCGCCCCGGCCAAGCAGTTCTATGCGCAGACAGGCACCGACCCGGCCAGCTCCACGCCGGACGAGCTGGCGCAGTTCCAGCAGGCCGAGTCGAAGAAGTGGGGCGACATCATCAAGAAGGCCGGCATCCAGCCGGAATGACCTTCCAGGGCAGCGAGCGCCGCCCTGGCGCCTTTTCCGCAGAAAGAAAAAGCCCCGTCGCAGAGGCGACGGGGCTTTTTGCTGGAGCGGATAAAGCGCGACTTATTTGTCGACGAAGGCGCGCTCGACCACGTAGTCGCCCGGCTGGCCCACGCCCGGCGACACCACGAAACCACGCTTGTCCAGCATGGCGCTGATGTCGGCCAGCATATGCGGACTGCCGCAGATCATGGCGCGATCGGTTTCCGGGTTGATCTGGGGAATGCCGATGTCGTCGCACAGCTTGCCGCTTTCCATCAGTTCGGTGATGCGGCCCTGGTTGCGGAACGGCTCGCGCGTGACGGTCGGGTAATAGACCAGCTTTTCGCGCACCACGTCGCCGAAGAACTCGTTGTTGGGCAGTTCGTTCTCGATGAAGTCGGCGTAGGCCAGCTCGCTGACCCAGCGCACGCCATGCACCAGGATGACCTTGTCGAAGCGTTCGTAGACGTCCGGATCCTTGATGATGCTCATGAAGGGCGCCAGGCCCGTGCCCGTGCCGAACAGGAACAGATGCTTGCCCGGCTTGAGGTCGTCGACCACCAGCGTGCCGACCGGCTTGCGGCTGACCAGGATGGTGTCGCCTTCCTTCAGATGCTGCAGGCGCGAGGTCAGCGGACCGTTCTGCACCTTGATGCTGAGGAATTCGAGGTTCTCTTCGTAATTGGCGCTGGCGATGCTGTACGCCCGCAGCAGCGGCTTGCCTTCGACTTCCAGGCCGATCATGACGAAGTGGCCGTTGTGGAACCGCAGGGCCGCGTCACGCGTGGTGGTGAAGGAGAACAGGGTGTCGTTCCAGTGGTGCACGCTCAGCACGCGCTCGGTATTGAAAGCAGCCATGTCGTATCTAGTAAGGGCGGGACCAGGGGCCGACGGGAAACCGCAACGGCCTCGGCTCGTTCCGCGAGGGGTTCGCCATGGCGCACAAAGGACGCGCCCGGCATTAGGGTTGTCCCTATTCTACAGGGACTTGATGATAATTGCTCTCATTATTCCGTAATACCCTTATGCCGTATTGATGGGGATCAAGGGTCTTATGCGCAGTCTTACATTGAGTTGAATACGATAAAACTTCCTGTTATCGTCCCGCTCTGACTTGATAATCATTTTCGTTAGCAGACCGCTTTGCCGGAGTCCCTATGTCCAAGCGTCCCCAAATGACCACCCTGCTGCGCGCCCTGGCCCTGGCCGGCGCCGCCGCCTTCGCCGTCCCGGCCCACGCGGCCGAGGAAGTCAGCCTCTACACCACCCGGGAACCGAAGCTGATCCAGCCGCTGCTGGACGCCTTCACCAAGGAAAGCGGCATCAAGGTCAACACCGTGTTCGTCAAGGACGGCCTGCTCGAGCGCGTCAAGGCCGAAGGCGCCAAGTCGCCCGCCGACGTGCTCATGACGGTCGACATCGGCAACCTGCTGGACCTGGTGGACGGCGGCGTGACGCAGTCGATCAAGTCGCAGACGCTGGAATCCGTCATCCCCGCCAACCTGCGCGGCGCCGATGGCAAATGGTACGCCCTGTCGCTGCGCGACCGCGTGCTGTACGTCGAAAAGGACCTGAAGCTGGAATCCTTCCGCTACGAAGACCTGGCCGACCCGAAATGGAAGGGCAAGGTCTGCATCCGCTCGGGCCAGCACCCCTACAACACCGCCATGGTCGCCTCCATGATCGCCCATGACGGCGCCGAGGCCACCGAGAAGTGGCTGCGCGGCGTCAAGGCCAACCTGGCCCGCAAGGCCGCCGGCGGCGACCGTGACGTGGCCCGCGACATCCTGGGCGGCATCTGCGACATCGGCCTGGCCAATGCCTACTACGTCGGCCACATGAAGAACGCCGAGCCCGGCACCGACGCCCGCAAGTGGGGCGACGCCATCAAGGTGGTCCGCCCGACCTTCGCCAACGAAAAGAGCGGCGGCACCCACGTGAACGTCAGCGGCGCGGCCGTGGCGGCCCACGCGCCCAACAAGGCCAACGCCATCAAGCTGCTGGACTTCCTGGTGTCCGAGCCGGCGCAGGCCCTGTACGCGCAGGCCAACTACGAGTACCCGGTGCGCAAGGGCGTCAAGCTCGACCCGGTCATCGCCAGCTTCGGCGAACTGAAGGTCGATCCCCTGCCCCTGACCGAGATCGCCAAGTACCGCAAGCAAGCCAGCGAGCTGGTGGACAAGGTCGGTTTCGACAACTAAACGCGGCAAGGCGGCGCCCGCCGGCGCCATCTCGCGGCACTCAGGCCTGCCCTTGCTCGCCCGGAAAACTCCCGGGACGCGCGACGGCAGGCCTTGACGCTACTACAGGCGCCGCCCGCGCAGCGCCTTCCCCGCAGTAACCCTTGTGAAGCATGCATACAGATTCCCTGCCCCGGCCACTGCGTTTGCGCTGGGCTGAACGCGGCGCCGGCTGGCTGGCCGGCGCCGCCCTGATCGGCCTGGCGGTGCTGGCGCCGGTGCTGACCCTGGTCTGGTGGGCGCTGGGCGGCGATCTGTCGCACTGGCGCCACCTGGCCACCTACGTGTTGCCGCAGGCGCTGGCCAACACCGCCGCGCTGCTGGCTGGCGTCGGCGTGCTGGTGACCCTGCTGGGCACCGGCTCGGCCTGGCTGGTGACGGCTTACGAATTCCCCTCGCGGCGCACCTTGACCTGGGCGCTGCTGCTGCCGCTGGCGGTGCCGACCTACATCATCGCCTTCGCCTATCTCGACCTGCTGCACCCGATCGGCCCGATCCAGAGCGCCATCCGCGCGCTGCTGGGCTACGACAGCCCGCGCCAGTTCCGGCTGCCGGACCTGCGCTCGATACAGGGCGCGATCTTCGTGCTGGGCTTCGTGCTGTATCCCTATGTCTACCTGAGCACCCGCGTCATGTTCATGACGCAGGCGGCCAGCCTGCTGGAAGCGGCGCGCACGCTGGGCGCGGGCCGCTATGGCGTGTTCTTCCGGGTGGCGTTGCCGCTGGCCCGTCCGGCCATCGTGGTGGGCGTCAGCCTGGCGCTGCTGGAAACCCTGAACGACATCGGCGCGTCCGAATTCCTGGGCGTGCAGACGCTGACCGTCTCCGTCTACACCACCTGGGTCACGCGCTCGGACCTGGCCGGCGCGGCGCAGATCGCGCTGACCATGCTGGCCATCGTGATCGGCCTGATCCTGCTCGAACGCCATGGCCGCAAGCGCCAGCGCTACGCCAACACGCAACGCATGCGGCCGATGCAGCCGCGGCGGCTGCGCGGCGCGGCCGCCGTGCTGGCGGCGGTGCTGGGCTGGATTCCCGTGATCATCGGCTTCGTAGCGCCGGCGCTCTACCTGGTGGTCGAGACCTACAAGCGCCTGCACCTGGTGGGCGGCGTTTCCAACCAACTGCTCAACGGCTTGGGCAACACGCTGATCGTGGCGTTCAGCGCCACCATTGTGACGCTGCTCTGCGGCCTGATCGTGGCCTGGGCCGGCCGCACGCTGCGCGAAAGCGCCGGCTTCAACCCCGGCCGCGCCTGCGCCCGCGTCGCCAGCCTGGGCTACGCCGTGCCCGGCACCGTGCTGGCCATCGGCCTGCTCACCCCCTTCGTCTGGATCGACACTGCCGTGGCCAAAGTCTTTGGCGGCGGTGGCCTGTTCCTGATGGGGTCGATGGCGGCGCTCGTATGCGCCTACGCCATCCGCTTCCTGGCCATTTCCACCGGCGCGCTGGAAGCCGGGCTGGCGCGCATTCCGCCCTCGCTGGAACAGGCCTCACGACTGCTGGGAGAAAGCTCGGCGGGCACCCTGCGCCGCGTCCACCTGCCGCTGCTGCGCCCGGCGCTGGCGGCCAGCGCGCTGCTGGTGTTCGTGGACGCCATGAAGGAATTGCCGGCCACGCTGCTGCTGCGGCCCATGAATTTCGACACGCTCGCCACCTGGCTCTACGCCGAAGCGGCCCGCGGCACCTACGAGGAAGGCGCGGTCGCCGCGCTGGCGATCGTGCTGGCCGGCCTGCTGCCCGTCATCCTGCTGGCCCGCACCAATCTGAAAATGGGACATTGAACATCGTGCCCGATCTGCTTGAACTCGATCACCTCTCGCTGGCCTACGACACCCCCAAGGGCCTGCGGCCCGTGGTGCAGGACCTGACGCTGGGCCTGCCGGCCGGCCACATCGGCTGCCTGCTGGGCGAATCCGGCTGCGGCAAGACCACGGTGCTGCGCGCCATCGCCGGCTTCGAACCGGTGCGCGCCGGACGCATCCTGCTCGATGGCGCGGTCATCTCCTCGCCCGCCGAGCAGGTCGCGCCGGAAAAGCGCCGCGTCGGCATGATGTTCCAGGACTACGCCTTGTTCCCGCACCTGTCGGTGGCGCAGAACGTGGCCTTCGGCCTGCGCCGCCTGGAGCGCGCCGAGCGCGCCCGCCGCGTCGAGGAAATGCTGGCGCTGGTCGGCCTGGCGCATGCCGCCAACAGCTATCCGCACGAGATCTCCGGCGGGCAGCAGCAGCGCGTGGCGCTGGCGCGGGCCCTGGCGCCCTCGCCCGACCTGCTGCTGTTGGACGAACCGTTTTCCAACCTGGATGTCGACACCCGCGAGCGCCTCGCCTTCGAGGTGCGCGAGATCCTGAAGACCACGGGCCACACCGCCATCCTGGTGACCCACAACCAGGCCGAGGCCTTCGCCATCGCCGACCGCATCGGCGTCATGGCATCCGGGCGCATCGCCCAGTGGGACACGCCCTACAACCTGCACCACCACCCGACGGACGACTTCGTGCGCGACTTCATCCGCCGCGAAGCTCTGGTGGAGCAACGCGAGCAGGTCTTCGCGCGCGGGCGCTGATCCAAGGGCCGCGCCCGGGGCATGGGCGCGGCACGCGACGAACCGGCGATTGCGGCGGGTCCGGCCGGCGGCGTGGCCCGCGCCCACGACGGCCGATCAGTCGGCCGACAGTTTCACCTTCTGCGACAGCGCCTTGAACGACTCGTACTGGCTGCGGGTCAGGCGTTCCACTTCCGCCGGCGTCGAGCCATACGGCATGAAACCGGCCTGCTCCAGCTTGTCCTTGACATCCGGCATCGCCAGCGCCGCCTGGAAGGCTTCGCTCAACGCGGCCGTGATTTCCGGCGGCAGCTTGGCCGGGCCATAGACCGCGAACCACGGATCCACCACCGCCCCGCCGTAACCCAGCTCGGCCAACGTCGGCACGTCCGGCAGGGCCGGCGCGCGCTTGCTGCCGGTGACGGCCAACGCGTGGACTTTGCCCGACTTGATGTGCGGCAGCGAGGCCGGAAGGTTGTCGAACAGGATCGGCAGATGGCCGCCCAGCAGGTCGTTCAGCGCCTGCGCGCTGCCCTTGTAGGGAATGTGCTGCATGCCTGCGCCGGTGAGCTGGTCGAACATGACGCCGGCCAGGTGCATCGAGGTGCCGGTGCCCGGCGTGCCGAAAGCCGTGCCCGGATGCTGCTTGGCGTAGGCCACCAGATCCTTGACGCTGCCCGCCTTGAGCGACGGGCCGGTCTCCAGCACCACCGAGGACGCGCCCAGCATGCTGATGCCGGTGAAGTCCTTGGTCGGATCGAACGGCATCGACGGATAGACGAAGGGATTCAGCGCATTGGTGGAGATGGCGCCGAAGCCAATGGTGTAGCCGTCCGGCGCGGCCTTGGCCACGGCGTCCATGCCGATGTTGCCGCCGGCGCCCGGACGGTTTTCGACGATGACCGGCTGGCCCAGTTTCTCGGCCACTTTCGCGCCGGCGGTGCGCGCCACCAGGTCGGTGGTGCCGCCGGCGGTGTACGGCACGATGAACACGATGGGCTTGGCCGGATAGCCGGCGGCCTGGGCGGCAGCGGCGCCATGGATCAGCGCCAGCGCGGCCAGGCCGCGCAGCGCGTTCAGGGTAAAGCGTTGCATGATGTCTCCATCCCGATTGTTATCACGTTAGGGATGCGCATCATACTGTGTGGCGCAATTCAGACGCCATGACGAACGAAATCGCGGTTCTTCGCACGTGCGCCGATCAATCCGCCGCGATCGGTGATACAGTGCGGACTTCCCGGCAAGCGGCGCCTTGATTGCGTCGCGGCTTCGCCGGCCCCCAGGCGCCGCGCCCGATGCGCCGCCCTGCCCCCATACACCGTACTGCACAGGAGGAAAGCACCATGCAACAACAGACTTCCCCCGTTGCAGGCCGCGTCTAGCACGTTCGAATTTCCTTGCCGCATTCCTGGCGGCAGACCATTCGCATTGCCTTGGCCCGGACCTGCCTGACAGGGTCTCTCATCCGTACCGCATCCACACGGCCGCGGCCGCTGTGAACGCCTCGCCATGGGTAGCCTGCGCCCGCCGCGCTTTCGCGGCGAGTGTTGGCGTGACCTGGGCGCGCGCGAGCGCAATGAGAGCAAGCCCTCCTCATGACCTGATCTGGAATTTCCATGGGCAATTGCATTCAAGCACTGTCCGAGCGCGTCACATTGATCGCCTCGGACGACACCTGGATCGAAGGCAACGCGATCCAACAACTTCATACCACCGCCAGGCTCGCCGGCATGCGCCACGTCGCGGGCATGCCGGACCTGCATCCCGGACGCGGCTATCCAGTGGGCGCCGCGTTCTTCTCGCTCGGCCGCCTGTATCCGGCCTTGATCGGCGGCGACATCGGCTGCGGCATGGCGCTCTGGTCGACGCATCTCGAAAGCCGCAAAGTCGCGCCGGACAAGCTCGACAAGCGGCTGCGCAACATCGACGAACCGCTGGACGACACCTGGCAGGCGCTGGTGTCGGAACTGGCGCCCGCCGGCGTCGGCCATCGGCAGGCGCTGGGCACCATCGGCGGCGGCAACCACTTCGCCGAGCTGCAGTGCATCGACGAAATCCACGATGCGCAGGCATTGGCGGCCTTGCGCATCGACGAGAAAAAGCTGCTGCTGCTGGTGCACAGCGGTTCGCGGGGCCTGGGCCGCTCGATCCTGGAGGAACACGTCCGTCGCCATGGCCATGACGGCCTCGAGCAGGACAGCGCCGCATGCCGGGATTACCTGGCGCAACACGACGACGCGTTGCGATTCGCGCAGGCCAATCGCCACCTCATTGCGCGCCGCATGCTGGCACGCTGGGGCGTGGATGGCGAACAGGTGCTGGACGTCGACCACAACCTGGTAACCCCCACCGTCATCGCCGGAGAAGCGGGCTGGCTGCACCGCAAGGGCGCGACCCCGTCCGACGGCGGGCCGGTCATCATCCCCGGTTCGCGCGGCGACTTCAGCTATCTGGTGGCGCCGATCGCCAGCGAGGCCAGCCTGTTCTCGCTGGCGCACGGCGCGGGCCGCAAGTGGATGCGCAGCGAGTGCAAGGACCGGCTGTTCAAGCGCTACAGTCCCGCGCAACTGAGCAAGACCCGGTTGGGCAGCCATGTCATCTGCCAGGACAAGCAACTGATCTATGAGGAAGCGCCGGAAGCGTACAAACCCGTGGACAGCATCATCGCCAGCCTGCAACAGGCGGGCCTGCTGACGGTGCTGGCCAGGCTGCGCCCGGTGTTGACCTACAAGACCCGGGGGGAATGCTGCTGATGATGCTGCTACAGTTATCCGCGGCCCAGGGCCCCGATGAGTGCTGCCTGGCGGTCGCCAAGGCCCTTGCCTACCTGTTGCGCGAGGCCGAGGCGCGCGGCGTTGGCATCGATATCCTCGAACAGGAGACCGGCGCCCGAGCCGGCACCTATCGCTCGGTGCTGCTGGCCCTCGATGGTCCGGGCGCGGCCGGCCTGGCCGCGTGCTGGGAGGGATCGATCCAGTGGATCTGCCCCAGCCCTTATCGCCCTGGCCACCCGCGCAAGAACTGGTTCATCGGCGCGTTGCGTTGCGACCCGCCGGCCATCCGCCAGGACACGGAAATACGCTTCGAAACGACGCGCGCATCCGGGCCGGGCGGCCAGCACGTCAACAAGACAGAATCCGCGGTGCGCGCGACGCACGTGGCGACGGGCATCAGCGTGAAGGTGCAGTCCGAGCGCAGCCAGCATGCCAACAAGCGCATCGCCGCGCTGCTGATCGCGCATCGGCTGGCCCAACATGAGCAGGCCGCGCATGCCACGGAGCGGGCCCGGCGGCGCCAATTCCACCACGAGGTGGCACGGGGTGGTCCCGCGCGCGTGTTCAAGGGAGAGGCGTTCGAGTTGTTGAAAGCCGGATAGACGGCGAACCGGCCGGAGCCGCCAGGCGCATGTCGCCCGGCGCTCCGGCCGGGCGCGTCAAGCCCGCGGCGGCGGCAGCGGGATGAACTCGGTCTCGTCGCCCGGCACGGTCTGGCCGAAGCGGTTGCGCTGCCAGTCTTCCTTGGCCTGCTCGATGCGCTCCTTGCTGCTGGAGACGAAATTCCACCAGAGAAAGCGCGGGCCTTCCAGCGGTTCGCCGCCCAGCACCGCGAAGCGCGCGTCGGTACAGGCGCGGATCTGCACCGGACGGCCGGGCGCGAACACGATCAGGCGGCCGCTCTCGAACACCTGCCCGTCCACCTCGACCGAGCCGATCGCCAGGTAGGCGGCGCGCTCTTCGTGTTCCGCGGGCAGCACGGTGACGGCGCCGGCCTGCAACTGCATGTCGCCATAGAACAGCGGCGAATGGGTCTTGACGGCCGACGTCTTGCCGAACAGCGAGCCGGCCACGACCTGCGCGCGCACCCCCTCGCCCTCGACCACCGGCTGGGCGTCCAGGCCATAGTGAGTGAAACCGGGATCGGTTTCCTCGTGGGCCTTGGGCAGGCCGACCCAGATCTGCAGGCCGGCCAGGCGCTGCGCGGCCTGGCGGCTTTCGGGCGAGGAGCGTTCGGAGTGCACGATGCCGCGGCCGGCCGTCATCCAGTTCACCTCGCCGGGCAGGATGGTCTGGGTGTTGCCGGCGCCGTCGCGATGCACCATCGAGCCTTCGTATAGATAGGTGACGGTGGACAGGCCGATGTGCGGATGCGGGCGCACGTCGATGCCCGAGCCGGCCGTGAATTCAACCGGGCCCATGTGGTCCAGGAAGACGAACGGGCCGACGGTGCGGCGCTGCGCCGAGGGCAGCGCGCGCCGGACTTCAAAACCGCCTAGGTCGCTGCTGCGCGGCACCACCACGGTTTCGATCTGGCTGTCGCCGGCTTGGGACAAAGTGGACATGGGAATACTCCTGTAGGTTGGCCGTCTCGGGACCATGTTAAGGCCCCGGGGGGCTTTGCTGAACCGCCTGCCGCGCCGCCGCCCGCTGTCGGGCGGGCGACGCGTATCGAAAACAAGGCCGGACGAACCGTCAGGTTCGCCCGGCCGCCGGCCGTCAGGCCAGATCGAACACCAGCACCTCGGCGTTGTCGCCGCCGGACAGCGCCACCCGCGTTTCATCGCTGATCGCGACCGCGTCGCCGGCCGCCAGCGCCACGCCGTTGACCGTCAGGCTGCCCCGGGCCACGTGCACCCAGGCACGGCGGCCGGGAGCCAATTCCAGCGTGGCCGACTCATCGCCGTCAAACAGGCCGGCATAGAGCCGCACGTCCTGATGGATCGTCATCGAGCCGTCGACGCCGTCGCCCGACACCAGGGCTTGCAGACGGCCGCGCTTTTGGGCGTCGGTGAAGGCCTTTTCTTCATACTCCGGCGCGATGCCGGTGACGTTCGGCTCGATCCAGATCTGCAGCATGTGCGTTTCCTTGTCGGCGCGCGGGTTGAACTCGGAGTGCATCACACCGCGGCCGGCGCTCATCCGCTGCACGTTGCCGGGCTGGATGGTGGAGCCGCTGCCCATGCTGTCCTTGTGCGCAATGGCGCCGTCCAGCACGTAGGTGATGATCTCCATGTCGCGGTGGCCGTGGGTGCCGAAACCGCGGCCGGCGGCGATGCGGTCGTCATTGATCACGCGCAGCGCGCCGAAACCCATATGGGCCGGGTCGTAGTAGTTGGCGAACGAAAAGGTGTGGAACGAATCGAGCCACCCGTGGTTGGCGTGACCGCGTTCGGCGCTACGGCGAAGGGTAAGCATAGTGGACTCCCTGTTTCAAATAAGTGAATGGTCTTGCGGTGACCGGCTTGTCTCGCGGTATTGCTGAAAGCCTGACTGCTCAACCGGCATGAGTGACATTGTGCGCGTACCTGGAGGCCGATTTGACGCTATGATTTGAAGAAACCATTCAAATTATTTGAACGAAACTTGCCGGAGCGCGCCGATGCAGCCGATCACCCCCGAATTGCTCGTCCTGGTGGACGCGATCGCGCGCCACGGCAGCTTCGCCAAGGCGGCGCGCGAACTGGACAAGGTGCCCTCCGCCGTGACCTACGCGATCCGCAAGCTGGAGGACGGGCTGGACGTGCTGCTGTTCGATCGCTCGGGCCACCGGGCGCTGCTGACGCCGGCAGGCGAGGCGCTGCTCAAGGACGGGCGCCACGTGCTGCAGTCGCTGGACGACCTGGCCTGCCGGGTCAAGCGTATCGCGACGGGCTGGGAGGTGGAACTGCGCATCGCCGTGAGCGCGGTGCTGCCGTGGCGGCCGCTGTACGACCTGGTTGAAGAGTTCCAGGCGCTGGGCAGCGCGACCACGCTGCGCTTTTCGACCGAGGTGCTGAGCGGCAACTGGGACGCGCTGACCTCGAATCGCGCCGACCTGGTGATCGGCGCGGGCGCGGCGGGCGAACCCACCGGCCCCTACCGCTCGGTGACGATGGGCCAGGCGCAGTTCGGCTTCTGCGTGGCGGCGCACCATCCGCTGGCGTCGGCGCCGCAGCCGCTGAGCCGCGCCGACATCACGCGCTATTGCGCGGTGGTGGTGGCCGATACCTCGCGCAACCTGCCGCCGCTGTCGCGCGGCATCCTGGCCGAGCAGCCGACGCTGGTGATGCCGACGATGCAGGCCAAGATCGAGGCACAGATCCGGGGATTGGGATGCGGCTACCTGCCGCTGACGCTGGCGGCGCCCTATCTGGCGCAGGGCGTGCTGGTGATCTGCGATACCGACGAGGGCATGTCGCTGACCGAGCACGTGGCGTATGCGTGGCGGGCGGAAGCGCCGGGCGAAGCGTTGAAGTGGTGGCTGCAGAAATTGAAGTCGCCGCGCCTTTGCGAAGGGCTGCTCGGCATGGCGTGAGCATGCCGTCTGCGCGGCGGGACGTCACACGGGCGGCGCGAAGCCGCCCGCGTGTTCCTGGCAGACGCGCCCTACTCGTCCTCGATGCCGAGTTCGCGCAGCTTGCGGGTGATGGTGTTGCGGCCGATGCCCAGGCGCGAGGCCGCTTCGACGCGGCGGCCGCGGCTGGCGTCCAGGGCGCTTTGCAGCAGGATCTTCTCGAACTGGCGCGTCAGGGTGGCCATGACGGCCGGTTCGCCGCGTTCGAGGCGGTACTGGGCGTCGCGCAGCAGCGAGTCCTGCCAGTTGCGCGGAGCGCCGTCGTCCGTGGGCGCGATGGATGGCGCGTGCTGGACCACGGTGCCGATGGCGGGCACGGGACTGCCAGCCGGCGGACGGGGCGAAACCGTGCCGGCTGCGGGCGCGTGTTCCATGGCGCGGATCTCGGGCGGCAGATCGGCGCGTTCAACGGTCTGACCCGGCGCCATGACGGTGAGCCAATGGCAGAAGTTCTCCAGTTGGCGCACGTTGCCGGGGAAGTCGAACTTGGTCAGCACCGCCAGCGCTTCCGGGGTCAGGCGCTTGACCGGCACGCCCAGCGCGCGGGCGCTGGCGGTGAGGAAGTGGTTGGCGAGCGCCGGGATGTCCTCCACCCGTTCGCGCAGCGGCGGCAGGCGCAGCCGGATGACGTTCAGGCGGTGGAACAGGTCTTCGCGGAACAGCCCCTGCTCGACCCGCTGTTCCAGCGGCTGGTGGGTGGCGGCGACGATGCGCACGTCGACCCGCACCGGTTGGGCGCCGCCGACGCGGTAAAAGCTGCCCTCGGCCAGCACCCGCAGCAGGCGGGTCTGCAGTTCGATCGGCATGTCGCCGATTTCGTCCAGGAACAGCGTGCCGCCGTGGGCTTCCTCGAAGCGGCCGCGGCGCAGCGTGTTGGCGCCGGTGAAGGCGCCGCGCTCGTGGCCGAACAGTTCGGCTTCCAGCAGGTCGCGCGGGATGGCGGCGGCGTTCAGGGCCACGAACGGGCCGCTGGCGCGCACGCCATGGCCGTGCAGCGCGCGCGCCACCAGTTCCTTGCCGGTGCCGGATTCGCCGGTGATCAGCACGGTGACCTTGGACTGCGCCAGCCGGCCGATGGCGCGGAACACTTCCTGCATGGCGGTGGAGGACGACTGCGTCATCATCCAGCGTTCGTTGTTCTGGGCCTCGCCCTGCCCTTCGGGGCTTTCGGGCTGGGCCGATTCCTGCATGGCGCGCTGGATCAGCGCCACCGCCTCGTTCACGTCGAAAGGCTTGGCCAGGTAGTCGAAAGCGCCGCCCTGAAAGGCGGACACGGTGCTGTCCAGGTCAGCGAACGCGGTCATGACGATGACCGGCAGGCCGGGATGGCGTTCTTTCAGCTGGCGCAGCAATTCAAGGCCGTTGCCGCCAGGCATGCGGATATCGGAAACCAGGGCGACGGGCGTGTCGTGCGCCAGCGCATCGAGCACGTCGGCGGCCTGGGAGAAACTACGGGTGGGGACTCCGGCGCGGGCCAGGGCCTTTTCGAGGACCCAGCGGATGGCCTGGTCGTCGTCGACGATCCATACGGGTTTCATCAGAGTGCGGGCTCCATCGGTAGGACCAGGCGAAATTCGGTGCGCCCGGGTCGGGATTCAAATTCGATGATGCCTCCGTGCTGCTGCACGAAATCCTGGGCCAGGCTCAGGCCCAGTCCGGTCCCGCCGGCTCGGGCGGTGACCAGGGGATGGAAAATGCGGTCGCGGATGTGCTCCGGCACGCCCGGACCGTTATCGATGATGGACAGCTCCAGCGCCAGGCGATGCTGACGGTGCGCCAGCATGACCTGCCGCGCGACGCGGGTGCGCAGCGTGACGACGCCGGGCTCCAGCCCGGGCGCCTGGGGCCGCGCGACCAGTTCCTGCGCGGCGTTGCGGGCCACGTTCAGGACCGCCTGCATCAGCCGGGCGGCGTCGCCTTTCAGGTCGGGCATGGACGCGTCATAGTCGCGCACCAGCGTGACGTCGTTGCGGAATTCGGCCTGGATCAGGGCGCAGACGCGCTCGCAGATCTCGTGGATGTTCACCGGCCGCGCGTTCAGCGGCACGCGTTGCGGGCCGCTCAGGCGGTCCACCAGCGCCTGCAGGCGGTCGGCTTCGGAAATGATGACCTGGGTGTACTCGGCCAGCGCCGCGCTCGGCAACTCGGCTTCCAGCAACTGCGCGGCGCCGCGCAGGCCGCCCAGGGGGTTCTTGACTTCGTGCGCGAGGTTGCGCAGCAGTTCGCGGTGCGCCTCGATCTCGTCGACCAGGCGATGGTTGCGGTCGGCCAGCACGCGCTGCTCGATCTCGCGGGTCTCGATCAGGGCGGGCCAGCGTTGGCCGCTCAGTCCCACCGTGGTCACGGCCACTTCCACCGATTCGGCGGCGCGGCGCAATGAGGCCAGCTGCCTGACGTCGGCATATCTGCCGGCCGCGGCGCGGTCGATGGACGATTGGATGTTTTCCGGATTGTCGAACAGCGTGGCGGCGGAATGGCCGCACAACTGCTTGCGGGAACGGCCGAAAAGATCCTCGGCGGCCGCATTGGCATATTCGATGTGCCCGCGTTCGTTGACCAGGAAAACGGACGTGGCAAGCAGATCGAGAGCTTCTACATTCATTTTCAACGTACCCGAATGACTACAAGGGGGAAATCGGCACACCGGTCCGGTGGCGCTTGTGCGCGCTGCCCTGCCCGCCGGCGCGGGGCCGGCGGGACAGGCTGTCGGTCGGCGACCTGGCGGTGCGCGTGGTGTCGGCCCTGGTTTCTGCCTACATCATCGCGCTCCCCCAGCCACGGCCCCTGGGATCAGAGGCTGTAGTACATGTCGAATTCGACCGGGTGCGTGGTCATGCGCAGACGGTTCACATCGGCCATCTTCAGGTCGATGTAGGCGTTGAGCATGTCGTTGCTGAACACGCCGCCACGGGTCAGGAACTCGCGGTCGTTGTCCAGCGCTTCCAGCGCCTGCTCCAGCGAGGAGCACACGGTCGGGATCTTGGCGTCTTCTTCCGGCGGCAGGTCGTACAGATTCTTGTCGGCCGGATCGCCGGGGTGAATCTTGTTCTGCACGCCGTCCAGGCCGGCCATCATCAGGGCCGAGAAGGCCAGGTACGGGTTGGCCAGGGGGTCCGGGAAGCGCGCTTCGACGCGGCGGCCCTTCGGGTTGCCCACGTACGGGATGCGGATCGAGGCCGAACGGTTGCGGGCCGAGTAGGCCAGCTTGACCGGGGCTTCGTAGTGCGGGACCAGGCGCTTGTACGAGTTGGTGCCCGGGTTGGTGATGGCGTTCAGGGCGCGGGCGTGCTTGATGATGCCGCCAATGTAGTACAGCGCGAATTCCGACAGGCCGGCGTAGCCGTTGCCCGCGAACAGGTTCTGGCCGTCCTTCCAGATCGACTGGTGCACGTGCATGCCGGAACCGTTGTCGCCGACGACGGGCTTGGGCATGAAGGTGGCGGTCTTGCCGTAGGCATGGGCCACGTTGTGCACGATGTACTTGACGATCTGGGTCCAGTCGGCGCGTTGCACCAGGGTGCTGAACTTGGTGCCGATTTCCAGCTGGCCGGCGCCGGCCACTTCATGGTGGTGCACTTCGACCGGCACTCCCATCTGTTCCATCAGCAGGCACATTTCCGAACGCATGTCCTGGAACGAGTCGACCGGGGGAACGGGGAAGTAGCCGCCCTTGACCGCGGGACGGTGGCCGGTGTTGCCGCCTTCGAATTCCAGGCCGGTGGACCAGGAGGCCTCTTCCGACTTGATCTTGACGAAGGTGCCCGACATGTCGGTGTTCCAGGTCACGCCGTCGAACACGAAGAATTCGGGTTCCGGACCGAAGTAGGCGGTGTCGCCCAGGCCCGAGGCCTTCAGGTAGGCTTCGGCGCGCTTGGCCAGCGAACGCGGGTCGCGGTCATAGCCCTTCAGGTCCGACGGTTCGACCACGTCGCACGACAGGATCAGGGTCGGTTCTTCGCGGAACGGATCCAGGTT
Source organism: Achromobacter ruhlandii (assembly GCF_002082135.1). Lineage (NCBI taxonomy): Bacteria > Pseudomonadati > Pseudomonadota > Betaproteobacteria > Burkholderiales > Alcaligenaceae > Achromobacter > Achromobacter ruhlandii. Next base: position 2,975,922 of record NZ_CP017433.1, on the reverse strand, counting down.
GGCGGTCGACAGGTCGGGGATGAGCAGCATGTCGGAGGCTTCGATGCCCTTCCAGCCCGGGATCGACGAACCGTCGAAAGCCTGCCCGCTTTCCAGCTTGTCTTCATCGATAGCGGAAGTGGGCACCGACACGTGGTGCTCGCGGCCAACCGTATCGGTAAAGCGGAAATCCACGAATTTGACTTCGTTGTCGGCGATCTGTTTCAGGACGTCTTTCGGGCTTGCCATGTCATCTCCATTAGATAAAAGGGTCGAGGGCTGTGCCGCTCGACTGGCATAAAAGAGGGAAGCAATAAGCGTGCCAGGTTTCACCCCCGGGATTGCCCGGGGGCAGAGGCAAGTCGATGGGAAAATGTAGCACCAATCTGGTGCAAAAGATGGGGCATGAATGCCCCATCATGGTGCTTTATTGCTACAGGAACATTTCCTGCAGGTCATTCAGGAAGCGCCAGCCCAGGGGCGTGGCCCGCAGCCGGGTGGGATCGGCGTCCAGCAGGCCCTTGCCGGACGCTGCCTCCAATTGGTGCGCAATGGCGGCCAGCGACAAGCCGGTGCGCTCGTTGAACAAGGTGGCGGCCACTCCGTCCTTCAGGCGCAGGGCATTGAGCATGAACTCGAACGGCAGCTCGTCCGGGCCGACCTGGCGGCTCTCGGCCAGGTGGCTGCCGTCGCGGGCGGCGGCCGCGCGCATCCAGGATTCCGGGCTGCGCAAGCGCGCCTCGCGCACGATGCGGTCATGGAACGACAGTTTGCCGTGCGCGCCCGGCCCCAGGCCGAGGTAGTCGCCGAACTCCCAATAGTTCAGGTTGTGGCGGCAGCGCGCGCCCGGCCGGGCGTAGGCCGAGACCTCGTAGCGCGCCAGGCCGGCGGCCGCCAGCTCGGCCTCGACCGCATCCTGCATGGCGGCGCTGGTGTCGTCGTCGGGCAGGTCCTCGGGCGGGAACTTGGCGAATACCGTGTTGGGCTCCATCGTCAGGTGATAGAGCGACAGGTGCTCGGTGCCGAAGCCGACGGCCTGACGCAGGTCGGCCAAGCACGCGTCCAGGGTCTGGCCCGGCAGCGCGAACATCATGTCCAGGTTGACCCGTGGCGCGGCGCGCTGGGCCATCTCGATGGCCGCGCGGGCCTGCGCCGAGTCGTGGATGCGGCCCAGCTTCTTCAATTGGGCGTCGTCGAAACTCTGGATGCCCAGCGAAAAGCGCGTCACGCCACTGGCGGCGTAGTCGCGGAACCGGTCGGCCTCGGCGGTGCCGGGGTTGGCCTCCATGGTGATTTCCGCGTCGGGCCACACGTTCAGACAGGCGCGCAGCATCGCCAGCAGTTCGTCCAGGCCGGCGGCCGACAACAGGCTGGGGGTGCCGCCGCCGATGAACACCGAGACCACCTGCCGGCCCCAGATCGACGGCAGCGCCTGTTCCAGGTCGCTGCGCAACGCGTCCAGGTAGGCGCGTTCGGGAATCTCGCCGCCGGGCGCCGCGTGCGAATTGAAATCACAGTACGGACACTTGCGCACGCACCACGGCACGTGCACGTAGACCGACAGCGGCGGCAGGCTGGTCAGGGTGGCGCCGGCCGGCGTCACCAGGCGCGAGCGGGCCGCGCCCATTTCGGAGCGGATGGGGATGGTGATGGACATTCGGTGTTCCTGGAGGCGGCGCGGGCGCGCCCCGGGTCAGGCCTGGTTCAGCTTGCTCAACAGTTCGCGCAAGGCGCGGGCGCGATGGCTGATGCGGTTCTTTTCCTCCGGCTCGAGCGCGGCGGCCGTCAAGCCCTGGTCGGGCAGGTAGAAGTGCGGATCGTAGCCGAAGCCGTTGGCGCCTTCCGGCTGGTCGATGATCTCGCCCTGCCACAGGCCCTCGCCGATCAGGGGACGCGGGTCATTCTCGCCGCGCACCAGCGCCAGCACCGCCACGTAGCAGGCGCTGCGATCGCTGGCCGTGGCCAGGTTGCGGACCAGCAGCGCGTTGTTGGCCTGGTCGGATTTTTCGCCGCCATGCATCTTGGCGTAACGGGCCGAATACACGCCCGGCGCGCCGTCCAGCGCGGCCACGCACAGTCCGGAATCATCGGCCAGCGCGGGCAGACCGGTCAGGCGGCTGGCGTGGCGCGCCTTGGTCAAGGCATTTTCGACGAACGTAACGTGAGGCTCCTCGGCCTCGGGCACGCCGAGTTCGCCCTGAGGCACCAGCTCGATGCCGAGCGGCGCGAACAAGGCGGAAAACTCGCGCAGCTTGCCGGGGTTGTTGGAGGCCAGCACGACGCGGCGCAGGGAATCGGGAATCTTGGGGGAGGTCATGGCGCAAATTGTATAGGGCGCGGCGCCGATGCCGGGGCGCAACGGCCGCGGGGCGCGAAACAACACCGACATATTTCATTGTCAATATGATCAATCTTGTCACTGATCGTATCTGAACGCTCCGGCGATGAACCCACGTCACGCTTTGCCCCGGCCGGTCGCGGCCAGCGCGCCTGCCCTCTCCACCGGCGCCGCCGCGCCCGCCCCAGTCAGCCTGGCGGGCATCCTGCGCGAGCGGCTGTTGCGCCCCCGTTTTCAACCGGTGATCGACCTGTCGCACAGCCGCATCTACGGCCATGAGAGCCTGATCCGCGGCCCGGTCGATACCACCCTGCACTTTCCCGACGCCCTGTTCGCCGAGGCCCGCCGCCAGGGCCTGCATCCGCAACTGGAGCTGGCCAGCTTCCGCGCCGGCGCCCAGGGCTTCCACCAGAACGCGGCCACCGGCAAGCTGTTCCTGAACCTGTCGGGTTCGGCGCTGATCCACTACTGGACGCTGTGGGGCGACGAAATGCCGCTGCGGCTGCTCAAGGATTGCACGCTGGCGCCGTCCAACATCATCGTCGAGCTGACCGAGCAGGACCCGCTATCCGAACACATGTCGACGCTGGGCAGCGCCTTCGCCTGCCTGCGCGAATACGGCATGCGCATCGCGCTGGACGACTACGGCGTCGGCAATTCGAACCTGCAGCTGTGGGCCGAGATGCAGCCCGACCTGGTCAAGATCGACCGCTACTTCTTCAACGGCATCGGCCACGACGATCGCAAGCAGAACATGGTGCGCGCCATCCTCAAGGTGGCGCAGTACCTGGGCACGGCCATCGTGGCCGAGGGCATCGAGACCGCCGAGGACCTGGCGGTGGTGCGCGACCTGGAGATCCGCTACGCCCAGGGCTGGCTGCTGGGGCGCCCCGACGAAGCCCTGCTGACCGAATTGACCCCGCCGCTGCGCGACTCGCTGCGGGTGCGCGCGCCCGCCCCGCTGTCGCAGCGTTCGACGGGCGGCACCGCCGCCAGCCTGCGGGTCGAGGCCCCGGCCGCGCTGCTGAACAAGCACACCAACGACGACGTGCACCGCCTCTTCATCGAACACAAGAGCCTGCACGCGGTGGCCGTGGTCGACGGCGACAACCGGCCGGTGGGCATCATCAACCGCCGCGACTTCTCGGAACACTACGCGCAGCGCTACACCCGCGAGCTGTTCGGCCGCGACGCCTGCTCGACCTTCATGAACGGCGAGCCGGTGCTGGTCGACCTGGACGTGTCGATCGACCAGTTGAGCCACGTGTTGATCTCGGAAGACCAGCGCTACCTGATGGACGGCCTCATCATCACCCGCGACGGCCGCTACGACGGCCTGGCCACCGGCGAGACGCTGGTGCGGTCGGTGACCGAGATGCGCATCGAGGCCGCGCGCTACGCCAACCCGCTGACGTCATTGCCCGGCAACATCCCCATCAGCCGGCACATCGCCACGCTGCTGGAGGACGCCGCCGATTTCACCATCTGCTATGGCGACCTGAACAACTTCAAGCCGTTCAACGACGTCTATGGCTACTGGCGCGGCGACGACATGATCATGCTGACCGCCGACGTCATCAAGCGCCACTGCGATCCGCTGCGCGATTTCGTCGGCCACGTCGGCGGCGACGACTTCGTGGTGCTGCTGCGCAGCCCCGACTGGAACGAGCGCATCCAGCGCGTCATCGCCGAGTTCAACGAGCGCGCCATCGACCTGTACGACGACAAAGGCCGCCGCAACGGCGGCATCGAGGCCGAGGACCGCTACGGCGTGCCGCGCTTCTTCCCGTTCGTCACGCTGGGAGTCGGCGCGCTGACCGTCACCCCGTCGCTATGCGAGCGCATCCGCCCGGAGGACATCGCGTCGGCCGCCGCCCATGTCAAGCACAAGGTCAAGCATGGGAACCTGTCGCTGGTGAGCGAGCGCTATCGCGGCGCCACCCTGCCGCAACTCGGCCCCTGACACGTGCTGCCCGGCTGCGTCCGGGGCGATCTGGAACACCGAGACCGCGCGCTGCAGGCCCTGGGCCTGCTGTTCCAGCGCGGCGGCGGCGGCCGCGGTCTGCTCCACCATCGCGGCGTTTTCCTGCGTGGCGCGCTCGATATCGGCGACGGCGTCATTGACCGAGGCGATGCCGGCGGCCTGCTCGGCGGTGGCGCTGGAGATTTCCGCCACGATCTGAGTCACGCGATCGACCGAGGCCAGCATGTCGCGCATGGTGTCGCCGGCCAGGTTGACCTGGCGCACGCCGGCCTCGACGCGCACGGCCGAATCCTCGATCAAGCCCTTGATTTCCTTGGCCGCCTGGGCGCTGCGCTGGGCCAGCGAGCGCACCTCTCCCGCCACCACCGCGAAGCCCTTGCCCTGCTCGCCGGCGCGGGCGGCTTCCACCGCCGCGTTCAATGCCAGGATGTTGGTCTGGAAGGCGATGCTGTCCACCACCCCCACGATTTCACCGATGCGGCGCGCGCTGTCGGCAATACCCTGCATGCTGGCCACGACCTCCTGCACGGCCTGACCGCCATGCCGGGCCAGCTGGGTCGCGCTGAGCGCCTGGCGGCTGGCCAGGTCGGCATTGCCGGCGGTCATCTGCACCGTATGCGCCAGCTGCGTCATGTTGGCCGCCGCTTCCTGCAGCGAGCCGGCCTGGCGCGCGGTGCGGTCCGACATGTCGGCGCCGCCGGCCGCGATCTCGCCCGAGCCCGTATGGATCTCCTCGACGCCATGGCGCACCGACGCCACCGCCGCCGACAGGCCGGTCTGCATGCGGCGCATGGCCGAATACAGCACGCCGATCTCGTTGTCGCCATGGACGGCGATGTGGCCGGTCAGGTCGCCGTCGGCGATGCGGTCGAAATGCGCGCCGGCCTCGTTCAGCGGACGCAGGATGCGGCGGCGAAAGCCCAGCCGGATCAGCACCGCCAGCACCAGCACGAGGCCCAGCACCGCGGCGGCCACCACGGTCACGCGCTGCATGGTCTGGCTGGCGCCGGCCACCGCGGCCTGGCCCTGCTGGCGGGCGTAGGCTTGGTAGGCGTCGGCCTGCTTCACGTAGGCCGAGCCGGATGCCGGCAACACCTTGTCGACCAATCGATTCACCTCGATGCCGTTCCAGCCCTTGATGGCCTTGAACATGGGCGCCAGCGTCTGGTCGGCGAAAGCGGCATAGGCCGCCAGCGCCTGGTCGAACAACGGCGCGCCCTCGGCGCTGGTGTCGGGATTGGCGCGCAGCCGCGCCAGGCTGGCGGCGGCCTGCTTGAGCAGCGCGTCGGCGTGGTTCAGTGACTGGTCGCGGGCCTCTTCCAGCCCGCCCTCCATGGCGGTCTTGGCATCGGTCAGCGCGGCGCGCGCCTGGAACAGGCGGCTCGTCATGTCCGACAGGTCGCTGGCGCGCTCGATGCTGCCCCGGCCCAGCGCCTCGATGTCGGCGCGGTTCTCGCGCAGCACATGGATGCCGGCCGCCGCCGCCAGCGCGAACAGCGCCACGAACACCGCGAGAATGGCGGAAACCGCCGTCGTCACCCTGAGATTTTTCCGCATATCCATCCGTCTGTTGCATCGCCACCTAGGCGTATCCCGGCGATTATGGAGATGCAGTTTGGCAATTTCTTGACACAACCCCGCCCGCCACATGACGAACGGCCGTCACACAAATGCGCTTTTGCGAACAGGAACCCGGTATTAATGAATTGTGAATTGGCAGGCGCGGCGCCTTGCGGCACATTCGATCCTGTCCCGAATTCCATTTCATTGTCGACATCGCAGCCCACCCCATGCCTCAAGCCTCCCACGCCTACCAGGACATCCGCGAAGCCGTCCGCGACCTGTGCGCCCAATTCCCCGCCGAATACTTCCGCAAGGTCGATGAAGAACGCGGCTACCCCGACGCCTTCGTGCGCGCCCTGACCGAAGCCGGCTGGCTGGCGGCGCTGATTCCCCAGGAATACGGCGGCTCCGGCCTGGGCCTGACCGAAGCCTCGGTCATCATGGAAGAAATCAACCGCAGCGGCGGCAACTCCGGCGCCTGCCACGGCCAGATGTACAACATGGGCACCCTGCTGCGGCACGGCTCCGAGGCGCAGAAGCGCGAATACCTGCCGCGCATCGCCGCCGGCGAGCTGCGCCTGCAGTCGATGGGCGTGACCGAGCCCACCACCGGCACCGACACCACCAAGATCAAGACCACCGCCGTGCGCCGCGGCGACCGCTACGTCATCAACGGCCAGAAGGTCTGGATCTCGCGGGTGCAGCATTCCGACCTGATGATCCTGCTGGCCCGCACCACGCCGCTGGATCAGGTCACGCGCAAGTCCGAGGGCATGTCGATCTTCCTGGTGGACCTGCACGAGGCGGTCAAGCACGGCATGTCGATCCGCCCTATTCCCAACATGGTCAACCACGAGACCAACGAGCTGTTCTTCGACAACCTGGAGATTCCGGCCGACAACCTGATCGGCGAGGAAGGCAAGGGTTTCAAGTACATCCTGGACGGCCTGAACGCCGAGCGCACCCTGATCGCCGCCGAATGCATCGGCGACGGCTACTGGTTCGTCGACAAGGTCACCGCCTACGCCAAGGAGCGCATGGTGTTCGGCCGCCCCATCGGCCAGAACCAGGGCGTGCAGTTCCCCATCGCCCGCGCCCACATCAACGTCGAGGCCGCCAGCCTGATGCGCTACGAGGCCTGCCGCCTGTTCGACGCCCACGAGCCCTGCGGCGCGCAGGCCAACATGGCCAAGCTGCTGGCCGCCGACGCCTCCTGGGAGGCCGCCAACGCCTGCCTGCAGTTCCACGGCGGCTTCGGCTTCGCCACCGAATACGACGTCGAGCGCAAGTTCCGCGAGACCCGTCTCTATCAGGTCGCGCCGATCTCGACCAACCTGATCCTGTCCTACGTCGCCGAACACATCCTGGGCCTGCCGCGCTCCTTCTGACCATGACCCCCGACACCTCCCACCCCAGCGCCACCCTCGCCGCCTTCGCCGCCAACCTGCGCTTCGAGGACATACCCGCCCCGGTGCTGCGCCGCGCCGAAGACCTGTTGCTGGACTGCCTGGCTTCGATCCTGGCGGGCGCCGCGTCGCGCCCGGTGCTGGCCATCGACCGCTACGCCGCCGCCATGGGGCCGGCGGACGGCCCCAGCCAGATCCTGATCAACCGGCGCCGCACCTCGCCGGTGTTCGCCGCTATGGTCAATGCCGCCGCCGCCCACGTGGTCGAGCAGGACGACGTGCACAATGGGTCGGTATTCCATCCGGCGGCCGTGGTGTTTCCGCCGGTGCTGGCGGTGGCCCAGGCGCTGGACCGTTCCGGCCGCGACCTGCTGGTGGCCGCCGTGGCCGGCTACGAGGTCGGCATCCGCGTCGGCGAATTCCTGGGCCGTTCGCACTACAAGATCTTCCATACCACCGGCACCGCCGGCACGCTGGCGGCCGCCGCGGCCACCGGCCGCCTGCTGGGCCTGTCGCCCGCCGCCATGCTGGACGCCTTTGGCTCGGCCGGCACCCAGGCCGCCGGCCTGTGGGAATTCCTGCGCGACGCCGCCGATTCCAAGCAGCTGCATACCGCCCGCGCCGCCGCCAACGGCATCGCCGCGGCCTACCTGGCGCAGGAAGGTTTCACCGGCGCGCGCCACATCCTCGAAGGGCCGCAGGGCATGGCCGCCGGCATGTCGAGCGACGCCGATCCGGCGCGCCTGACCGACCGGCTGGGCACGCGCTGGGCGCTGGCCGAGACCTCGTTCAAGTTCCATGCATCATGCCGGCACACCCATCCGGCGGCGGACGCGCTGCAACAGGTGCTGCGCGAACACAAGCTGGCCGAAAGCGATATCGCGCGCGTGGTGGCGCACGTGCACCAGGGCGCCATCGACGTGCTGGGGCCGGTGGTCGATCCGCGCACGGTGCACCAGTCCAAGTTCTCGATGGGCACGGTGCTGGGCCTGATCGCGCGCCAGGGCCGCGCCGGCCTGCCGGAATTCGACGCCGCGCTGGACGATCCGGCGGTGGCCGACTTCCGAGGCCGGGTCACGATGGAACTGGATCCGGAAGTCGACGGCGCCTATCCGCAGCGCTGGATCGGCAAGGTCACGGTGCATACCCGCGACGGCCGCGTGCTGCACGGCCGCGTCGACGAACCCAAGGGCGATCCCGGCAACACCCTGTCGCGCGACGAGATCGAAACCAAGACGCTGAGCCTTGGCCGCTATGCCGACGCCGCCACCGAGGCCGAACTGCGCGGCCTGATCAAAGCGATCTGGGACCTGGAGCGGGCCGGCAAGGTGGGCGCCCTGCTGCCCTGAGGCCCCGCGCGCCCGCGGCGCGAGCGCCGGCAAACCAAAAACGGGATCACGCCGCGCTCGGCCGTGATCCCGTTCTGTTTGGCGCGCGCGGCGCCATTTCCGGCCCGGGGCCGCGATGCATGCCCGAGCCGAAGCGTGCCCCGCCGCTTACGCCAGCGCCGCCCGCTGCGCCCGCACCAAGCCGGCGATGCCGGTCTCGGCCAGGCCGAGCATCGCGTCCAGTTCGGCGCGCGTGAAGGTCGCGCCCTCGCCCGTGCCCTGCACTTCCACGAAGGCGCCGCCGCCCGTCATGATGACGTTGACGTCGGCGTCGCAGGCCGAGTCTTCCTCATAGTCCAGGTCCAGCACCGGGCGGCCCTGCACCAACCCGACCGACACCGCCGCCACCGCGTCGCGGATCGGGTTCACGGCCAGGTCGCCGCGTTGCATCAGCAGCGCCACCGCGTCGGACGCGGCCACCCAGGCGCCGGTGATGCTGGCGCAGCGCGTGCCGCCGTCGGCCTGCAGCACGTCGCAATCCAGGTGCAGCGTGCGCTCGCCCAGCGCCCGCATGTCGAACACGGCGCGCAGGCTGCGGCCGATCAGGCGCTGGATCTCCTGGGTACGGCCGCTCTGCTTGCCACGCGCGGCCTCGCGGTCGCCGCGGGTATGGGTAGCGCGCGGCAGCATGCCGTACTCGGCCGTGACCCAGCCCTCGCCCTTGCCCTTGAGGAATGGCGGCACCTTTTCCAGCACGCTGGCCGTGCACAGCACGTGGGTGTTGCCGGCCTTCACCAGCACCGACCCTTCGGCGTAGCGCGTGAAACCGCGCTCCAGGCTGAACGGCCGCAGTTCGTCGACGGCGCGGCCCGACGGGCGCGCAATGGCGGTGGCAGTGGTCATGACAAGGCTCCAATCAGATTCGGTTGGCGGCATTGTACGGGCTGGAATCGATGCCCCGGCCGGGTTTGGAGTATCCTGCCGCGATACACGGGCTGCATATACCCGCCCGGGTCCGCGCACGGCGGACCGGCGGAACCGGCGCGGCCCGATCCAAAACAAGCAACAGGATATCGACACCATGATTCGCAGCATGACCGCCTTCGGCAACGCCCGGGCAGACCTGGAACAAGGCACGCTGGCGCTGGAACTGCGCAGCGTCAACAGCCGCTTCCTCGACCTCTATTTCCGCCTGCCCGACGAGCTGCGCCACGTCGAGACGCCGCTGCGCGAACTGCTGACGGCGCAGCTGGCGCGCGGCAAGGTCGAGATCCGCGTGTCCTACACCCGCAACGTCAGCGCCGACCTGTCCAAGCTGGATCCCGCCTGGCTCGAAACCCTGGCCGAACAACTGCAGGCCGCGCGCCGCGTCCTGCCCGACATCGCGGCGCCTCGACTGGTCGAGCTGTTCAATTGGCCCGGCCAGCGCGCCAACGACGCGCTCGACCCGCAGGTCTGGGGCGCGGCCTGCATGCAGGCCGCCCAGGAAGCGCTCAAGCAGCTGCAGGAAGGCCGCGCGCGCGAAGGCGAACGCCTGGCCGGCATGATGCGCGATTGCGCCGATGGCGTGGCCGGCATCGTCGAACTGGTGCAGAACCACCTGCCCCAGCTGCTGGCCGACCACCGAGACAAGCTCGCCGCCAAGCTGCGCGAAAGCGTGGAAACGGCCTTCCCCGGCGGTTTCACCCATATCTCGGGCGCCGAATTGTCCGAGCGGCTGTCGCAGGAAGCCAACCTGTTCGCGCTGCGTATCGACGTCGCCGAGGAACTGTCGCGCCTGCGCTCGCACGTGGCGGAGCTGCGTCACCTGCTGACCGACGGCGGCGGCAAGGCCGAAGGCAAGAAAAACGCCGGCAGCGCCGGCAAGCGCCTGGACTTCCTGTTCCAGGAAATGAACCGCGAGGCCAATACGCTGGGCTCCAAGGCCGGCAGCATGGAAGTCACCCGCGCCGCCATGGACCTGAAGCTGCTGATCGAGCAGATGCGGGAACAGGCGCAGAACATCGAGTGACCCGCAAACGCCAAGGCCGCCGCAATCACTGCGGCGGCCTTGGCCGGATGCAAGAAGGCCGCGGAGTTCCGCGGCCTTTTCTCATCGCGCGTTGGTACCGGGCGCTGTCGCCGTCTCCGGCCCGACCGTGGCGGGCTCGCCGCGCAGGGCCGAATCCAGGTAGGCGCTGCGCGCCCGGGCGTCCGGGAACGTCATGTCCTTGTAGCTGACAAAGCGCGAACCCTTGACCAGCCGGTAGCCCAGCCAGATCAGCAGAAACAGGGGAATGCCGATATAGGTGGCGGCCACGCCGCCCCAGTCGATCCGATGCTCCAGGAAGGCCTGGTAGTTCTGCCCCAGCGTGATGACCAGGCACAGCACGAAAGCGAAGATCGGGCCGAACGGGAAGAACGGCGACACGTACGGCAGGTCGGCCAGGTTGCGGCCCTGCTTGACGTAGCCACGGCGGAACCGGTAATGGCTGATGGCAATGCCCAGCCAGGCGATGAAACCGGTCATGCCCGAGGTGTTCAGCAGCCAGATATAGACCGCCTTGGGACTGAAGATGAACGAGAAGAAGCAAAGCGCCGCCACCACGGTGGTGGCCAGCAGCGCCCACAGCGGCACGCCGTTGCGCGCCACCCGGCCGAAAATACGCGGTGCCTTGCCGTCACGCGCCAGGCTGTAGAGCATGCGGGTAGCCGCGTACATGCCGGAATTGCCGGCCGACAGCACCGAGGTCAGCACCACCGCGTTCATGATCGAGGCCGCCGCCAGCAGCCCGGCGCGCTCGAAGATCAGCGCGAACGGACTGACGCTGACATCGGTGACGTCGTTGCGCAGCAGATGCGGGTCGGTATAGGGAATCAGCAGGCCGATCACCAGGATCGCCATCACGTAGAACAGCAGGATGCGCCAGAACACCTGGCGCACGGCGCGCGGCAGGTTGCGCGCCGGGTCCTTGGATTCGCCCGCGGCGATGCCGATGAGTTCGGTGCCCTGGAACGAAAATCCCACCACCATGGCGACCCCGATCAACGCCGCGAAACCGCCGGCGAACGGCGCGTCGCCCACGCTCCAGTTGGCCACGCCGCCATCCTCGCCGCCGCGGATGATGCCCAGCAGCATCATCACGCCCATGGCGACGAACGCCAGCACCGCGATCACCTTGATCAGCGCGAACCAGAACTCGGCCTCGCCGAAGCCACGCGCCGACAGCGCGTTCAGGCCGAAGGTGATGGCCAGGAACAAGGCGCTCCAGTACACCCCCGGCACGTCCGGAAACCAATACGCCATCACCAGCTGCGCGGCCACCAGGTCCACCGCCACCGTGACGGCCCAGTTGTACCAGTAGTTCCAGCCCAGCGCGAAGCCGAAGCCGTCTTCGACGTAGCGCGCGCCGTAGGTCGAGAACGACCCGGATACCGGCATCGCGGCGGCCAGTTCACCCAGGCTGGTCATCAGGAAATAGACCATCACGCCGATCAGCACATAGCCCAGCAACGCCCCGCCCGGTCCGGCCTGGGCAATGGTGGCGCCGGAGGCCACGAACAGGCCCGTCCCGATGGAGCCGCCCACCGCGATCATCGTCAGGTGGCGCGCGGACAGGGCGCGGCGCAATTCGGACGGTTCCGTCGTCCCTTTCTTGCCGCCGTCGCGGTGCGGGTCGTGTTCCATCAATGCCAAAGTCGTGTTCCTTCAGAGCGAAAAAGCCCCCGCGGATTGTGCCCCCGGGCGCCGTGGGATTTCCACGCAACGCGCGAGCATAGCGCAACTGCCCCCGGCCGTCGAAACGGCCGAAGGCGGGCAAGGATCCGTCCCCGCCCCGGATATCCCTGCTACGGGTCTATTGAAACGCCGTTTCCATGAAGGTGCGCAACTTGCGCGAATGCAGCCGCTCAGGTGGCATGTCGCGCAAGCGCTCCAGCGCCCGGATGCCGATTTCCAGGTGCTGGTTGACCTGGCGGCGGTAGAACGCGCTGGCCATGCCCGGCAGCTTGAGTTCGCCATGCAGCGGCTTGTCGGACACGCACAGCAGCGTGCCGTACGGCACGCGGAAGCGGAAGCCGTTGGCGGCGATGGTGGCGGACTCCATGTCCAGCGCGATGGCGCGCGACTGCGCGAAGCGCTCGACCAGCTCGACGTGGTCGCGCAATTCCCAGTTGCGGTTGTCGATGGTGGCCACGGTGCCGGTGCGCATGATGCGTTTGAGGTCCCAGCCGGACAGCCCGGCCACCTCTTCCACCGCCTGCTCCAGCGCCACCTGCACCTCGGCCAGCGCCGGCACTGGCACCCAGGTGGGCAAGTCGTCATCCAGCACGTGGTCTTCGCGCACATAGCCGTGAGCCAGCACGTAGTCGCCCAGGCGCTGCGAATCGCGCAGGCCGGCGCAGTGGCCCAGCATCAGCCAGGCGTGCGGGCGCAGCACCGCGATGTGGTCGGTAATGGTCTTGGCGTTGGACGGCCCCACGCCGATGTTCACCAGCGTGATGCCGGAATGGTCGCCGCGCACCAGATGGTAGGCCGGCATCTGCGGCAGGCGCTGCGCCTGGCCGTCGTCGGCCGGGCCGGATTCGCCGCGGCGGGTGATGCGGTTGCCCGGCTCCACCAGCATCTCGTAGTCCTCGTTGCCGCTGGCCATCAGCGCGCGGGCGCGGGCGCAGAACTCGTCGACGTAGAACTGGTAGTTGGTGAACAGCACGAAATTCTGGAAATGCGCCGGCGCCGTGGCGGTGTAGTGCTGCAGCCGGTGCAGCGAGTAGTCCACCCGCTGCGCCGTGAAGGGCGCCAGCGGCTTGGGTTCGCCGTCCTTGCCGCGCCATGAGCCGTTGACGATGGCGTCGTCCGTCACCGCCAGGTCGGGCACGTCGAACAGGTCGCGCAGCGGGCGCTTGAGCGCCTCCAGGTGCTCGCCTTCGACATACGCGCCCTCGGGGAAGGCGAAATGCAGCGGGATGGGCGAATCGGATTCGCCGACCTCCACCGCCACGCGGTGGTTCTGCAGCAGCTGGCCGACCTGCTCGATCAGGTAGTCGCGGAACAGCGCCGGCTGGGTGATGGTGGTCTGGTAGATGCCGGGTTCGGCCACGTGGCCGTACGACAGGCGGGTGTCGATGGGGTCGTAGGTCTCGACCAGGATGCGGATGGCGGGATAGTAGGCGCGGGCCCGGTCGCGGCCGCTGGACGAACCCTTCAGGACGTCGCGGAACGCGGCGCGCAGGAAGGCCGTGTTGCGCGCATAGATTTCGGCCAGCCGGTCCACTGCCGCGACCGCATCGTGGTAGGGCTCGAAAGGAATCGCCTCGGGCCGGTTCATCGAGGACAAAGGGTGTACTGCGTTCATCATTGAGCTTGACTCCGCTTTCTTATGGTCTTCTTTCAGCGGCTGCTCTCGGCGATCAAGCCGGGAGGGCCGATGCCGACGATTATGCCCGAACCTAGGACGCCATGAAGTGTCATATTCGGCCGCGGCGAGCGGCGCGACGGGGCGGACACATATCGCCACAGTCACAGGAACAATATATCATTCCGTTTTTCTCGTATTCCCCCCTTGCCCATGCCGCCGGCTCACCGTCTCAGCCCCGCTCCGCGCCTTGCCCGATGGGCGGCGCTGGGCTGGCTGTGCGCCTGCCTGCTGCTGTCTCCGCTGGGCGGCGTGCGCCACGTGCTGTCGCACCTGCCGGGCGCCCCGGCCTCCAGCCAGGACGATGCCCACGCGCCGGACAAGCCGGGACACTGCGACCTGTGCCATATCTGGGATCTGCTGGATGCCACGCTCCCGGCGTCCTTCGTCCCCGTCACCGGCAGCGCGCCCCGTATCGCGCCGCCCGCGCCGGCCCCGCGCGGCACCACCATCGCCGCCCTGCCCTGGTTCCAATCGCGCGCGCCGCCCGCCACAGCCTGACATCCGCCCGCCCGATTTCAACCGCGCCGCCCGCCGGGCGGCCACCAGGACTGCCACCATGTCTTTTGCTTCTTCCCACGCGGGGACGCGTTCGTCCCTGCGCGCCTTTTCCCTGAGCCCACTCGCCCTCGCCTGCCTGCTCGCCCTGCCGCAAGCCGCACGCGCCCAGGCCGCCGCCCCCGACGCCCCCACCCTGTCTCCCGTCATCATCACCGCCAACCCGCTGGGCAGCGAGGCGCTGGCCTCGCCATCCACCGTGGTGCAAGGCACCGGCCTGGACCTGCGGCGCGCCTCGAATCTGGGCGAAACGCTCAATGGCCTGCCCGGCGTGTCGACCACCACCTACGGCCCGATGGTGGGCCGTCCCATCATCCGCGGCATGGACGGCGACCGCATCCGCCTGCTCAACAATGGCGTCGGTTCGCTCGACGCCTCGTCGCTGTCGTTCGACCACGCCGTGCCGCAAGACCCACTGACCACCAACCGCGTCGAAATCCTGCGCGGCCCGGCCGCCCTGCTGTACGGCGGCAGCGCCATCGGCGGCGTGGTCAACACCATCGACAACCGCATCCCCACCGAACCCATCGACGGCATCCACGGCGACGTCGCCGGCAGCTACGGCGGCGCCAACAACGACCGCAACGGCGCGATCCAGCTCGAAGGCGGCGACGGCAACTTCGCCATCCACGCCGACGCCTTCAGCCGCAAGACCGGCGACCTGCGCATTCCCGGCTACGCCCGCACTTCACAGCAACGCGCGATCGACGGCCCCGACCGGGACCAGCCGCGCGGCACCCTGCCCAACAGCGACGGCCAGGCCAGCGGCGGCGCGCTCGGCATGTCCTGGACCGGCGAGCGCGGCTACGCCGGCCTGTCCTACAGCGGCTACGACTCGAACTACGGCTCGGTGGCCGAGCCGGACGTGCGCATCAGGATGCGCCAGGAACGCTTCGGCTTCGCCAGCGAGCTGCGCGACCTGGAAGGCCTGTTCACCAGCGTCAAGATGAACTTCGCCTACACCGATTACCAGCACAAGGAAATCGAGGACGGCGAAACCGGCACCATCTTCAAGAACCGCGGCTACGAGGCTCGCATCGAGGCCCGCCACACCGACATTGGACCGCTGCGCGGCGTGGTCGGCCTGCAACTGGGCCAGACACGCTTCTCGGCGCTGGGCGACGAAGCGCTGGTGCCCACCACCGACACCGATTCCGTCGCCTTGTTCGCGCTGGAGGAATGGAAGATCAACGAGCGCCTGACGCTGAGCGCCGGCGCGCGCGCCGACCACACCCGCCTGACGCCGGGCGGCGGCGGCAACGAGCGCTTCGATGGCTCCAACCGCCGCACCTTCACCGCCGGCAGCCTCTCGCTGGGCGGCATCTACAAGCTGGACAGCGCCTGGTCGGTGGCCGCCAACACCGCCTACACCGAGCGCGCGCCCACCTTCTACGAGCTGTACGCCAATGGCCCGCACGCCGCCACCGGACAATACCTGGTGGGCGACCAGAATCTGGCCAAGGAACGCGCCTGGTCCGGCGACCTGTCGCTGCGCTACAAGAAGGACGCCGACAGCGCCAGCATCGGCGTGTTCTACAGCCGCTTCTCGAACTACCTGGCCGAAATGAACACCGGCCGTTTCCGCAACGATGACGGCGACCTGGTCGCGGCCGGCGATGACGGCGCCCTGCCCGAGGCCCGCTACCAGGGCGTGTCCGCGCGCCTGTACGGCGTGGAAGCCGAAAGCAGCACGCGCGTGCTGCAATCGGGCGGCCACAAACTGGACCTGGGCCTGTCGGGCGACTACACCGTGGCCCGCAACAGCGACACCGGCCGTTCGCTGCCGCGCATCCCGCCGCTGCGCCTGCGCGTGGCGCTGGACTACGGCTATGGGCCTTACAGCGCCGGTGTCAGCGTATCCAAGGCCTTCGCCCAGCACAGCCGCCCGGACAACGACACAGCCACCGCCGGCTACTACAGCCTGGACGCCAACGCCGGTTACCGCTTCAAGGTTGCGGCGGTGCAATGGCAGGCCTACGTGCGCGGCATCAACCTGACCAACCAGGACATCCGCTATGCCACCTCGGTGCTGCGCGACGTCGCTCCCGAGGGCGGCCGCGCCGTGATGGTCGGCCTGCGCGGCAGTTTCTAAGCCCCACGCTTGGCGCCCGTTACCTTTTCCTGACGGAATGAGGTAACGGGCGGGACGTGAGAATGCTGCATTGCACTACAAATGTAATGAAACTTTATTCCATTACAATGCAATGGCAGTTCGTGAAGCTCAAGCCTCCCCTGCCCCCTTTCCGCCGGCTTGTCCCCCCGGGACAAAGCCATGCCGCCCACTCCGATTCCTGAAGTGACGTAATGACGCCGCCTACGCGAAAAGCCCGCTTTGCCTTTTTCCGCCTCCCCGCTTTGCTGTCAGCGCCCCTGCTGGCCCTGACGTTCTCCTGGTTACCCGGCGCCGCCCAGGCGTCCATCCCCTCCGAACAAGCCCGCGCCACCCTGTCCGGCCTGAGCCTGGCGCAGGAACCCACCGTGCCCACCCTGCGCGAACGCGTGGTGCAAGCCGGCCTGGCCGCCATCGGCACGCCCTACAGCTGGGGCGGCGACGACGCCGCCGAGGGCTTCGACTGCAGCGGCCTGGTGCTGTACGTGTTTCGCGAGATCGCCGGCCTGGAACTGCCGCGCACCGCGCGCCAGCAGCGCACCCAGGGCGATACGGTCAACAACAAGAAACAGCTCAAGCCCGGCGACCTGGTGTTCTTCGCCACCCGCGGGCGCGGCATCACCTCGCACGTGGGCATCTACATCGGCCAGGACAAATTCGTGCACGCCCCGCGCCGAGGCGCCAAGGTGCGCGTGGACGAGATGAAGAATCCGTATTGGTCCAAGCGCTATCTCGGCGCGCGCAGCTACATCGATACGGCCAAGGGCCAGATGCTGGCGCAGAAGTAAAATCCCGGATAAAGGGCCGCGGCGCGGCGCGCGCTTGCAGCCTCCCCTCCGAGGGCGCGGCCTTGTCGCGAGGCCGCCGGCGCCATCGCTCGGCGGCACTCTTCGATTCAGCACGGCCGGCACTTGGTCGGCGGTCTTGTCGGCACGCGCCATTACTCAACGCGTTCCTTGCCGCGACGCGTAAAATGCCGCGGCGGCGGGCGATCCCCCAGCGATTGCGGCGGCCACACGTCCGACGCCCATGTTGGCCACGATCTGCCGTTTGACGCAGGAGGCGGTGGGCCGCATTTCTCTAGTTGGTGGCACGGGGGAACGAACTGGTAGCCCTTTTTCTGCATGCAGCGTTTAAGCTCATCGGACAATGCCTCTGACTCCCTACGATACCGTTCGTCATTAACAGTAAGCTTGTACGCGTCCTTAATATGGAAGCCCCCGTTTTTATCTCCACCGCACTCTTTCCAATCCACCCACCGGGTTTCCTCTGTTTGGCCATTTAGCGGCCAATACCACTCCATCGGGAGGACGAAGTACATAATCCAGGCTTGTGCCTGGGGCGATCGGCACATATATCGCGGAAGCGTGAGGCAGCAGCCCGCCACTAAGAGCAATAAAGCTAATGAAAAAAATAGTCTAATCGTTGTTTTCATCGCTTCATCCTCAACAAAATTTCCAGCGCTTTCCATGCCTGGGGAGGCAGGGCTTCAGACAGCGCAAACGGGGTGGCGGGCACGAGCGCAATGCCAGTCCAGATTTCGTACATGAAATTCTGCGCAGGCGTCAGGCCGCGCCGGGCATTACCCTGCTCGTCGTAATAGCCGCTCAGGGTGCCCCCAATGAAGTCATGGGAGCCGCCATAAGCCTCGTGCGCCAGATCAAGAATTCCCCCAGGCGAATACGGAAAGCCGAGAAGCGTTCCAGGTCCGCCCCGGTTCCCGCCAGTGGGCCCGGGCATTTCCTTGCCCCGGTCGGTTTCGAGAAATGCGGCCATCGTCATCCCGGCCTGGGTTGGATAAAACTGGACGCGCCCGTTTCCATCCAACTCAAGTTTTGGAATGCCGTTTTCATCGAGTACGGGCTGGTTGTGGGCATCGTGCTGAGTCTTGCACTGTTTATTTGCAGATCCACACAAAATATCCAACACCACCCGCGTCCCCGCTGTCTTGAACCCATCGCCCCGAATACCCGCACTTTCCCCGCTCTTGTTATCCAGCGTCGTCTCGCCATCGGTAATCCCCGCGAACTTCTCCGAGTCCGCGATCGTGTACCGCCGCATGCGGTCCGCCGCCTCCGACAAACCTGCTTGCAGCGCCGCCACGCCGCCCGAGCCGCCCAGCGCGCCCACGGCCACGTTCAGCAGCCGCTCCTGCGTATTGATCTCGTTGATCTGTGCCTGAAGCACCTTGATCTTTTCAGGGTCTTCCGTGGCCTTGATCTGCTGGCGCAGTTCCGCGCGTTTCTGTTCCGCATGGCGTTCGATGGCGGCGCCGGCCTGCTGGCCGAACGCCGCGACGATTTCCGCTTCGGTCTGCACTTGCCGACGCAAGTTGTCGGCGTCCCATTTTTTCGTCAGGCCGCCGACCCCATCGCCCGCCCGCACGCGTCGATCCAGCATGACCGGCACCTGTTCGGCAGTCTTGCCGGTACGCGCCATTACTCAACGCGTTCCTTGCCGCGACGCGTAAAATGCCGCGGCGGCGGGCGATCCCCCAGCGATTGCGGCGGCCACACGTCCGACGCCCATGTTGGCCACGATCCGCCGTTTGGCGCGGGAGGCGGTGGACCGCATTCCTCTAGTTGGTGGCACGGGGGAACAAGCTGGTAGCCCTTTTTCTGCATGCAGCGTTTAAGCTCATCGTGCAATGCCATTGTCTCGCTACGATACCGTTCATCATTAACAGTAAGCTTGCTCTCGTCCTTAATATAGTAGCTTCCGTCTTTATCTCCACCGCACTCTTTCCAATCCACCCAACGGGCTTCCTCTGTTTGGCCATTGAGCGGCCAATACATCTCCATCGGTAGGACCACGTGCTCAACCCACGCGCTCAACACGGGGTCACAAAGGGTTTGCGACTCGGTGATGCTGCACAAATACCCCCTTTTGTTGATATAGAAGCAGCCAGTCATCGACAGCAAAAAAGCGGAGACAAAAAATAGCCTTATCGTCGTTTTCATCGCTTCATCCTCAACAAAATGTCCAGCGCTTTCCATGCCTGGGGCGGCAGCGCTTCTGATAACGCAAAAGGAGTGGCGGGCACCAGCGCAATGCCGGTCCAGGTTTCGTACATACCTTTCTGCAAGGGCGTCAGGCCACGCCTGGCATTGCCCTGCTCGTCGTAGAAGCCGCTCAGGGTGCCGCCAATGAAGTCATGCGATCCGCCATAAGCCTCGTGAGCAAGATCAAGAATTCCTCCAGGCGAATACTCAAAACCGAGAAGCGTTCCCGGTCCGCCTTGGTTTCCGCCAGTGGGGCCGGGCATTTCCTTGCCTTTTTTGGTTTCGAGAAATTCGGCCATCGTCATTTTTGCGGCTTTTCTATCAAACTGGACGCGCCCATTTCCATCCAACTCAAGTTTCGGAATGCCGTTTTCATCCAGGATCTCCTTTCCATGGGAATCCACCTGCCTTTTGCACTGATCATTCGTGGGTCCACATAGCGTGTCCAACACCACCCGTGCCCCCGCCGTCTTAAACCCATCGCCCCGAATACCCGCACTTTCCCCGCTCTTGTTATCCAGCGTCATCTCTCCATCGGTAATCCCCGCGAACTTCTCCGAGTCCGCGATCGTGTACCGCCGCATGCGGTCGGCCGCCTCCGACAAACCCGCTTGCAGCGCCGCCACGCCGCCCGAGCCGCCCAGCGCGCCCACTGCCACGTTCAGCAGCCGCTCCTGCGTGTTGATCTCGTTGATCTGTGCCTGCAGCGCCTTGATCTTTTTGGGGTCTTCCGTGGCCTTGATCTGCTGGCGCAGTTCCCCGCGTTTCTGTTCCGCATGGCGTTCGATGGCGGCGCCGGCCTGCTGGCCGAACGCCGCGACGATTTCCGCTTCGGCCTGCACTTGCCGGCGCAGCTTGTCGGCGTCCCATTTTTTCGTCAGGCCGCCGGCCCCATCGCCCGCCCGCGCGCCTCGATCCAGCATGGCCAGCACCTGCTCGGCGGTCTTGCCGGTGCGTTCCCACTGGGCGTTCATGTCGGTGAGGGTCACAGCCGCGCCGCTGATGCCGCTGTGCGTCACGCTGCTTTCACTGCCCTTGCGCACGCTCATGCCTGGCGCGCCGGCGCTGACGCTGTTGCCGAAGTTCCGCGCCGACCAGGCGTCACCTTTGCCCGCGACATTGCTGGCCGCGGCCTCAACCGCCTTGCTGGCGCTGCCTTCTTCCTTGCCAACGCTGCCTTCTTTCTTCGCGGCGGACGCCTTGTCATCGCCGGCAACGCTGAAGCCTCCCGACAGGCTCACCCCTGTCGCCTTGTACCGGCTGCGGTTCTCGATGTCGCTGACGCTCAGGCTGCCCGTCGTCACGGTGTTCACTCCCCGCTTCACCGCCACTTCGGACGAGGCGATGGCCGCGCCCTTGAGGTCGGTGTTGCCCTGGACGCGGACCGTGAAGCCGTCGTCGCCCGCGTCAAGGCGCGATTGCTCGACGACGCTGGCGAAATCGCCATCCACCTTGTTGCTGGCGTAACTGCCGCTGGCGGCGAACCCCACCCCCGCCGTCACGCTGCCGCCGATCTGGGTGTCGCTGCTCTTGAAGGTACTGGTGTCCTGCAGGCTCTCGATGCTGAGGTTGCCGCCCGCGTCGGCCACCACCTGCCTGCCGCTGGCGACCGCGCCGCGCAGGCGGGTGTCGCCGCCGGACTCCAGGGCCAGGCGTTCGCCGGCAGTGACGTGGCTATTGGTCCAGGTCACGTCCCTGCCCTCGCCCCGGCCCCTGGCCCCGCTGGCGTTGGCGGTCACGCCGAAGGCCAGGCCGTTTTGGCCCACGGATATCGCCACGCCGACTCCCGCGCTGACGCTGCTGCTCTTGCGGTCGGTTTCGAAGGTGTTCCTGGCCCCCAGCAGATTGATATCGCCATCGGCCTTGAGCACCGCGTCGCCGCCCGCGCGGATGCCGCTGCCGCGCACGGTCAGGTTGGAATCCGGGCCGCCGCGGGCGCCGATGCGCACATCGCCGCCAGCGGCCACCGCTGAACCGGCGGCCGTATCGGTGGTGGCGGTGGATTTGCTGTCGCTTTTACTGGCGCCAACGGTGATCGAGATATTGACGCCGCCGGCCGATTGCGGGTCGGCCTGGACGGCATCGTAGGCGTTCTTGGCCGCCAGCCCCGTGGCCGCGCCTGCCAACACCTGCATACGTCCGTCAGTCGTCTGGCCGGCAGCGCGCTTCATCTGCCCGGCGGTCTCAATGGCCGACAACACCGGCGCGGAAATCGCCACGGTCAGGCCGGACTGGCGGAACTTGCTCTGTTCCACGCGCTTGCCGGTTTCCCGCGCGTCGACGATATCGACCTTCTTGGCCTGGATATCGATGCCGCCCTTGGGCGCCAGCACATGGCTGCCGGTCTGCTGGTAGTGGCCGCCCGCCACCAGGGTCACGTCGCCGGCCGTGGAACCCGCGGTTGAGGCCGCCGCATGGGTACTGGCGTCCCGGCGGTCGCCGCTTTGCATCTGGTTGCCGATGGTGAAGGCGAGCCCTCCGTTGTAGAGGAAGCCGCTTTTCCGGTTTTCCTTGAAGTGGCTTTCCTGGCTGGTTTCGGAGGCGGCCAGGAGGGTCAGGTTGTTGTTGGCCACGATGGCCGTGCCGGCATCGGAGACGACATTGCTGCCGGTGATGGTGACGTTCTCGCCCCGGATGGCGACGGTGTTGCCGCTGAAGGTGCTGGATAGCGCCGTGGTCTCTTCCAGGCTGTCGCGGGTCGTCTTCGTGCTGGAGCCCAGCAGGCTCTTGGACGAATGGCGATGGCCTTCGGCCCAGTTGCGGTTCGCTTTGCCTGCCAGGATGTTCACGTCGCCCCGCGCAACGGCAATCAGGGCTCCCTGCTCGCTGGTGACAGCGCCCGCGGTGCTACTCAGATCGCGGCCAGCCTGCAGGCGCACGTCGCCGGCCGTGGTGATGGTGCTGCCGACATCCTGCTCGTAACCCTGCCTGAGATAGTTGCTGGCATTGCGTACGTTGTTCTCCTGCTCGGCAATCGTGACGGTGCCCAGCGCCAGGTCCCGGCCGGCGACCATGGCGGTCTGACCCTCCTTGCCGCGGTTGCCGACCCGGGCCGCGATCAGCTTGGCGTCACGCCCCGCCGAGGCCAGCAGGAGGCCATTCGGGTTGGTGACGTAGAGACCGGCCACGCGATCCAGGTTGGTCCGGCTGAAGTCGCTGCGTCCGGCCCGCGTGGCGCCACCGCGAGTGGTGCTGACCACGTTGAGGTCGCGTCCGGCACCGAGCCGCAGCGTCGAACCGGCATCCAGCGTGCCGCCGATACTGTCGATGTCGGCGCGGGCGCTGAGCGCCACGGCATCGCCGGTGATGCGGCCGCCGAGAATACGCAGGTTGTCGCCGCTGAGATTGACCACCGCGCGTCCCGCAATGGCGCCGGAATTAACGAGATCGCCTTTCAGGTTGAGATCGATGGCGCTGGCGGCCAGCAGGGTGCCGTTGCCGTCGATGTCGCCAGGTTGTACGCGGACGTAGACCTGCGGCACCAGGGCGCGCGTGACACTGCCGTCGGCCAGCGTCACGTCGCGTTCGACCAGCCAGACGATATCGCTGGTGAGCTGGGCCATCTGCCTGGCGCTGAGCGCCACGCCGGGACGCAGATTCCATTCCTTGGCGTAGGTGACGCCTGCATCCAGCAAGGCCTGGTACTGCGCGTCGTCGCTGGCGTAGTTCGCGAGGAATCGGCGGCCCGTCAACTGGCCTATCTGGTCGCGCACCAGCTTCTGTTCGTAAAAGCCATCGCCCAGCCGCTTATGCACCGCGGCCGGGTCATGGCCGAGCTGGGACAGCATGTAGTCGGAACTGAGCCAGTTGCGGTAGTCGGCGAAGCGCGGGTCGGTTTCGATGAGGTAGCCGGCGGCGTCGGGGCCAGTGCGGAACAGGCTGTTGGCAGGTGCGGCTGTGTCGATCTGGACCGTACGAATGATCGTCACCGCGTCGCTGTTGGCACCTGTCACCCCCGTTGTGGGGCCCGGGACGGGAGCATTGAGGTCTGTGACGTGTGGGCCCGTGACAGTGGCGGGACTGTCGACGTTGTTCACGCCAGCCCGGACTTCCGTTATCTGTCCAGGCCCGATAGTGCCCGTGGCACGGACGAGGCCGCTCTCGATGGCGCCGCCGACCTGATGGTCCCGGCGGTCAGTCACCGTCAAGCCGCTGCCTGCGCCTGCGGCGTGTTGCGCGACGCTTGAAACATTGAGGTCGAACGTTGTTGCAATGTCTTCGGGGGCGTAGGCAATCTTTCCGCGCCATTTGCGCTGGTGGAAGCGTCTTCCGCCACCGCGCCACCTTGAGTAGGTGTACTGGCTGGTGCCGGTCTGGTGGATTACGTGTTCGCCAACGGCGGCTACATTGTCGAGGCGATCCAGATCGCCCTGCAGAGTGCCGCCGGCGGCAATGCGGCTTTTGTCGTTGACAAGCCCGTCACCGCGCAGGGTCATATTGCCGCCCGCGCGGATGAGCGCCGGCGCGCTTTCGATCACCTGCGTTTGGTACTCGGTCTGCTGTACGTCGTATTGGGTCCAGTCGTGAATCTTCGCGCCGGTTTCCCTGTGGCGATAACGATCGGCATGGCTCCAGTGCTCCCAGCGGTATTCGCTGGCATCGTGTTTTTCGGGATCGCCTTCAGGCTGGATGTACAAATACCTGGTCGGGCCGCTGATCCGTGCCAGCTCCGTGCGGAAATGCAGGTTGCGATTAAGCAGGCGAGCGCTGTCGATGGTCAGCCCCCCCAGCGATTCGATGGTGGCGCTGTCGTTGAGGATGAGACTGGCGCGGCCAGCCGCCTGGGTGTCCGCGTCCAGCATGCCGCCGATGTTCAAGGCATCGCTGCCGCCGCCCGCGCTGAATATCAGGGCGTGCTCGCGGTTGTCGAGCGTGCTGGCGCCGATATCCAGCCGGCCGCGCGCGGCGATGACGGCGGCGCGGCCGCCTTCCTCGCGGTTGCTGACCGTGCCCCCCTTGATGGCCAGGCGGTCGCCATGGATGCGGCCGGTGCCGACGTTGTCGAGCGTGCCAGCCTCGATCCGGGCCTGGCCGCCGTCGATGAGGCCACGGTTGGTCAGGGTGTCGAGCGCAACGACCGTGGCGCGGCCCGCGCTCATTTCGCCGGTGGCGGTGTTGTCGACGTTGGCGCCGCGCGCTTCGAGGTCGCCCGCCCGAAGCAGGCCGCGGTTGGTCAGCAGGCCGGCGGTGCTGATGCGCGCGCGGCCGTTGACGGTGATTTCCTTGAGGTTGGTGAAGTCCTGCTGGAGAATGAGGCTCGAATCTCCCTTGGACAGCAGGCTGCCGTCGCCGCCCAGGCTGTCCGCGGTGACGCTGAGCGACTTGCCCGCCAGCAGCGTGCCGAGCGGGTTGAGCGCCCGGTTGACCGCCACCTCTATGCCGCCGCCGGCGGTGAGGGTGCCGCGCGTGTTGTCCAGGACGCTGTCCATGCCCGCGCCAAGGATGCCGACGTGGGTGTCGGCGACGATGGCGCCGGCGGTGTTGTCGACGCGGTTGGCGGACAGGGCCACGCTGTCGCCCTGCAAACCGAGGGGCTTGTTGGCCTCCGCGCCCTGCGTGTCGCGGTTGAGAATCCGCGCGGCGCTGACCGTCAGCCCGTCTCCGGCGGCCATCAGGCCAGCGTTGTTCTCCGCCACGCCGGATAGGTTGACGTTCAGGTCCCGGCCTGCCCGGACCCGGCCGCCACCGTTGCTGAGCGCGGCGCCAGCGATATCGACATGGGCATTGCCGCCCAGCTGGCCGGCAGTGTTGTCGATGCCGCCGCTACGGATGAGGGCATCGCCCTGGCTGTGCACGATGCCGCCGCGATTGTCCAGGCTGCCGCTGGCAAGCGCCAGCGCGTCGCCGCTGAGCATGCCGCCCGTGTTGCCGGCGCCGGTGTTGGCCAGCGACTGGCCGTGGGTGTCCACGCGCATCCCTTGCGCCGACTGCAACAGGCCGCCAGCGTTGTTCAGGACGCCGCTGTCCGCGCTGAGTGTGCCGCGGGTGCTGGCGATGGTGCCGCCGCCATTGTCGAGCGAGCCCAGCCGGGTATCGACTTCGACATTGGCCCCGAGCACCGTGCCACCGGCATTGCCGAGCCCCGCCGCGGCCATGCGGACATCGCCGCCGCCTTGCAGCGTGCCGCCTGCGTTCTCGATACGGCCCTGGGTATCCACGTCGAGCTTGCCGGCGGTGGAGACGATCAGGCCGGCGTCACGGTTGACCAGCGTGCCCGCCCTGACGGCGAGGTCTTCGGCGCTGACCAGCTTGCCGCCCCGGTTGTCCACGGCCTCGCGAACAATGGCGGTCAACGGGCCGGCGGCATTGACCGCGCCGCCACGGTTGTCCAAGGAGCCGGCGCTGACATCGGCCTTGCCGGCGCTGGCAACGAGGCCATCGTGCCGGTTGTCCAGCGTGCTGCCGATGTACACGGCCAGGCCGGCGGCGCTGGACGTCTGCACCTTGCCGCCCAGATTGGCCATTTCGCTCGCCGTGACGATGGCGCCGCCGGCCGCGACCAGGGCGCCACCGGTGTTGTCCAGCATGCGCGTCACATCGATGCGGGTCGCGGCATCGCCAGCCGCCCGCACCGTGCCGCCACGATTGATGAGCGCGCCAGCCTGGAGCGCCAGCGCGCCGTTACCGGCCAAGGCGCCGTCAGTGTTGTCGAGTCGGTCAGTGACGACGAAGTGGCTCGCGTCCGTGCCGGCGGCCGATACCGTGCCGCGGGCATTGTCGAGAGACTTGGCGCGGAGATCCACGGCGCCGTTGCCGGCGATAGTGCCGTCGCGGTTGTCCATCGCGCCGCGGACCGTGAGTTCCAGCGGCTGGCCGCCGCTGGCCACGAGCGAGCCCTTGGCGGTGGTCAGCGTGCCGGTGTTGACGGTGATGGCCTTGGCCCGCGTGGTGGCGCCGGTCAGGTCGGTCGTTTCGCCTTTCAGGCTCAACGCGCAGTGGCTGGCAATCGTGGCGTTCTCGCCGCGCAGCGTTTGGGCCTGGATGTCGAGGCGGCCGTCGCCAACTTCCAGGATGCCGCCCTCCGAATTGCGGAGGGCGCCGGCGCGAATGTCCAGGTCCGCATTGCTGGCGAGCGTGCCCCCGTTGCCGTTATCGAACATACCGGCCACGTCGATGCGGTTGGCCTGGTTGGCGCCGGCGAAGAGCTTGCCGCCACGGTTGTCGAATGACAGTGCAGCGAGGTCGATCCGGGCGGCGCTGAGCGTGGCCTTGCGATGGTCGCCGTCCCCCAGGCGCAGGGTGGCGGCGCCGGCCGTGGCCGTCTCGCCGCCCACGCCGCTGAACGCGCCGGCATTGACCTGCAGGCCACCGTCGCCGGCATGGGTGATGTGGCCACCGGTGTTGACCAACTGGCCGGCGTCCAGAGTCAGGCGCTTCGCATTGCTGGCCAGGGTGCCCTCGCTGTTGTCGAGTTGCCCCTTGACCTTGATGTGGGTGTCGGCCTCGTCGCTGTGCTGGAAGATGCCGGCGCGGTTGGAGAAGTCCTGCGCGCTCAGGGCAACGGGACCGGCCAGCTGCATCAGGCCGGCATCGTTGTTGAGTTGGCCCGCCGCGATGCGCGCCTCGGCGACCTTGAATTCGCCCCTGCGGTTGCCGAGGTCGCCGCCGCTCACGTCGAGCCGCCGCGCGCCAAGATGGCCGCCATCGTTGTTGAGGCCTGCCCTGGCCGTCACGTCGATATCGCCGCCGGCCAGGATGCGACCGCCGTCGTTGTCCAGCGCGGACGCGATGTTCAGCACGCCGCTGGCCAGCGGCGCGACGCCGGCGCCGGGCTGGCCGCCGTGGCCGGTGCCGCCCGCTTCTACGCCCGATTCTGCGCCCGTGCCGCTGCCGTTGCCGGTGTTGCCGCCGCTGCCCGGCGTGGCACCGGTATCGGCCGCCGCCAGCCCGACACGGCCTCCATCGCGATTGCTCAGCCGCGCGGCGTGCAGCGCCATGTCCTGTGTGCCGGTCTGCTCGATGGCGCCGCCGCGGTTCTTCAGCGACTGGGCGTTGGCCTCGATACGCCGTGCATTGAGCGTGCCGTTGCTGTTGTCGATGTCCTTCGGCGTGCTGACCGCCAGTTCGCGGCCGGCGCTGACCGTGCCGGCATTGGCAAGGCCGCCGCTCGCGTCGATGCGGGTGTCGGTCCTGGCCTGCATCGTGCCGCTGTTTTCCAGGCGGCCATCGGCGGTAACGATCAATTGACCGGCCTGCGCGCCGAGCGTGCCGGCGTTGCGCACGCCAACACCATGCTCGGTGCCCACCAACACGATTTTCTGGCTGTACATGCCGCCGAGCGCGCCGACGTCCAGCGCGAAGGCCGGCGCATCGCCGCTGGCGGCGGTGTTCTGCACCTTGCCGTGGTCGGCGCTGACCTCGTTGGCCCCGGTGGTGACCTGGAGTTGCCGCGCCCAGATGCCGGCATTGGCCTCCACGGAACGGGCGATCAGGTCCGTATAGTTGGCGGCGCTGGCGTCCATGCCTTTGCCGTCGACCCGGATGGCGCCGCCTGCCACGCGATAGCCTTCCAGCGATCCGCCGTTGAGGATCGGCTTGCCGGTGGTGAGGGTGGCGCGGTCGGCGTTGATGAAGCCGCAGCCGTCGCAGGAAATGCCCGCCGGGTTGGCGATGACCAGTTGCGCGCGGTCGCCGGCCACTTCCACGTAGCCGCGCAATCGGCTCGGGTCGCTGGCGTTCACTTCGTTGAGGATGACGCGGGCGGTGCCGCGCGCCAGCCACGGGTTGCCTTGTACCCAGCCGCCCAACTGCGTCTGCGTGTTGGCGCGCGCGTTGTTGAGGATGGCGCCCTGCTGGTCGACGTCGAATTGCCTGTAGGTATTGCGCGAGACGCCAGCGGCGCTCGGCGTCTGGATGTTCACCAGGGGCACGCCGTTGGCGGCCTCCAGCACTGTCGGGCGCTGATTGCCGGGAGCGCCGGGGTCGGCCACGACCTGGGCGTTCGCCAGCGGCACGATGACGGCTTGGCCGAACGCGAGCACCAGCGCAACGCGCAAGGGCCTTACTGTGGCAAGGAACCTGCTGCCGGCGGCGGCGACGTATGCGCGGCTCGCGCCCGGCCCATCGCGCCGGGCAATCTCCGCGACGACCTGGAACAGGCCCACAGCCCGGTTGAACACGACGCGATAAAGGTTCTTGTTCATGTCATCACTGCCCTTGCCTGCGCGGATTCAGCAGGACCAGCCAAGGCTGAAGCCGACGGTGAGCGCGTCGGTCTTGAAGCCCTTGGGCCTGGAGAGCGGCGTGCCGGCGAAGAGGTCCCAATGGAATCCCTTGGCGCCGCCGCGCAGGCCAATGACCGAGCCGGCCAGGTTGCGGCCCCGCAGCCAGCGCGTTGACGGGCCGCCGACGTGGCCGTAGTCGGCGCCGAAATAGAGTTCCTGGCTGGCGCCAAGCAGCAGACCGAATTCGTTGCGCCAGACCCAGCCGCGCTCGCCCATCAGGTTCAGCTCACCGTCGAAGCCGCGCACGCTGTAGCGCCCGCCGATCGAGAAGCGATCCTGGGGCACCAACGGCGTGCGGTCCCATTGCGCCCGCCAGCTGCCGATGTAGCGGGCGCGTTGCGACCCGAGCGACAGGGGAACCATGAGCTGGGCGTCGGCGGTGATGACCTTCATCCGCGAAGTGCCTTCGCCGAAGTCTTCCTCGGGCGCGGCCATCGCGTTGAAAGCACCGGTGCCGCGCCGGTAGGCCAGACTCGCATCGAGCGTGCTTTCACCCAGGTATTCCCGGTGCGTCAGGCCCAGCTCCCAGCCGCCGGCGCGGCGGCGCTGGACCTCGATTTCCGTATCGTCGATGAAGTTGCTTGACCGGCGCAGCCAGCCGCGACCGTAGACGGCGGTCTTGCGCGTGGCATCGCGATGGACAAGCCGCGACAGGCGCAGCTCGGCGTTATGACTGGCGCCGCTGTAGACATAGTTCTGGCTATAGCCGGCGACCGCCTGGCGATACCCGTAGCCGCTGGCCGTGGCGCTGAGCGACCAATAGCCATGGGGCAAGCTGTAGTGCGCGGTGTAGCCCCTGGTGCCCTTGCGGTTGCCGTTGAACACGTCATGGCTGAGGTTGACGTAGAACAGGTCGTTCAGCATGAGGAGGCCGTCAAGGGAGACGGTCAACGCACCCTGGCGCTTGCCGGTCGCCTTGCTGCCGGCGTCATCCAGGGACGCGGACACGCGGATCGGGGGGGAGCGCTGCCGCCAGGCGATGACCAGGTCGCTTTGGCCGGGACGGGCATCTTCGCCATCGGCGGGGACGATCTGGATGTCAGCCTCCACCGTCGGCACGCGCTTGAAGTTCTCCAGCGCCTGTTCGATATCGCGCAGATTGAGCAGGTCGCCACGCCCGACCGGCACGGCATTCCAGGCGGTGGCCGCGCGCGAAGTACCGGGCGCGAAAAAAATGGCGTGGATGCGGCCGGGCACGACGGTAAGCGTCAGCGTGCCGCTCGTCAGATCCTGGGGCGCGGCAAGGATGCGAGTGGTGACGAAACCCCTCGCAACGACGGCGTTCTGCACGCGCGCCATGACCACGCTGATGCCCCCAGCGCCAAGACAGCGCCCCGTGGCGGCGTCGTTCTCGGGGTCGGCGGCGCGCAAGGCCCAGAGAAAGCGCTGCGCGTCTTCGCCATCAAGACGGATACGGCCAATCGGCAAGCATGGCGTCTCGTCCCGAGGCAACAGGTCCGGCGACGGCGCGTGCGGCGACCGCGCCCGTACATTCGGCGCGGCTTCCTGCTGTTTGCGCAATATCCTTTCGCGCTCCTGCTGACGCAGCAGTTCCTGCGCGGCGCCAGCCTGCGTCTGTGCGGACGCCGACACCATGAACAGCAGCAGGCTGAACGAGATCCACGCGTGCTGCCACAACCAACCGACCATCCTCCCTCCCTATGTCTCCGTGCGCAGGTGTGCTTCGGGATTGGATGGCGGTAAGGCGGTTATGGGGATACGGCGAGCTGGTTTGTCAGACCAGGCGTTAGCCGTCACTAGCGATCTCGGATCACCTAACCTATCGGCGGTAAACGGCTGCCGCGCCTCAGGCTTCGGGCACGGCAAAAGAAAGCGACCCTCAACAAAAAAGCGCCCGAAGGCGCTTTTTTGTTGATGGCGAAGCCCCGGTCAGCCGCGGCCGACGAACGGCATGTTGGTCGCCATGATCGTCATGAACTGCACGTTGGCCTCCAGCGGCAGGCGCGCCATGGCGGCGACGGCCTGCGCGACGTGGGCGACGTCCATGCGCGGCTCCACCTTGGTGCTGCCATCGGCCTGCAGGATGCCGGCGGCCATGCGTTCGGTCATGTCGGTGGCGGCGTTGCCGATGTCGATCTGGCCGCAGGCGATGTGGTAGGGCCGGCAGTCCAGCGAAATCGATTTGGTCAGGCCGGTCACCGCGTGCTTGGTGGCGGTGTAGGCAATCGAGAACGGCCGCGGCGCATGCGCCGAAATCGAACCGTTGTTGATGATGCGCCCGCCCTGCGGCGTCTGCGCCTTCATGACCCGTATGGCGGCCTGCGCGCACAGGAACATGCCGGTCAGGTTGGTATCGACCACCTCGCGCCAGACCGCCACCGGCAGTTCCTCGATCGGCATGGCCGGCGCGCCGCGCCCGGCATTGTTGAACAGCACATCCAGACGGCCATATTCGCGCTGGGTGGTGTCGAACAGTTCGCGCACCGCCTGTTCGTTCGACACGTCGGTGGGCACCACCAGCGCCCGCACACCGTCCTCGCCCGCCGCCGTGCGCGTGGCCTCGAGCGGCTCGCGCCGGCGGCCGGCCAGCACCACGCGATAGCCTTGCGCCAGGAATTCCAGCGCCACCGCGCGGCCAATGCCGGTGCCAGCGCCGGTGACCAGCGCAACGCGGGGAGGGTCGATCTCGTTCGTGTGCATCGGATGCTCCTTGTTATCTGTCGGCGAAATGCTACCCGAATCATTCTGGCGATGGTGCAAGCGAACGTTCCATTCGCGACACGCGGCTCTCGGCCGGACGGAGGAGAAACCGGCGCCCGGGCCGGCGGGCGGATGACGCGCCGTCGCGTTGCCCGGTCGCCCTGTTGCGAATTGAGCGCGGGCAAATCAAGGGATCGAGCTTTGACCTGTCACAAATTTCCATATAATTTTGGGAAATTAACTTATTACCAAAATTCCAATAATCTTCGGAGTTCGACCATGGCATCACTGCCCTATTCCGCCATTCGCTGGGCGGGCGCGCTGGCCTTGGGGGCCGGCGCGCTCGGCGCATTGTCCGGTCCCGCGCAGGCCGCCGCCGACGGGCGCCAGATCAGCACCCAGGGCGCCAACGGCGCGCCGGCCTGTGTGACCTGTCACGGCGCCAATGGCGAAGGCAATCCCGCCGCCGGCTTTCCCCATCTGGCGGGCATGGGCGCCGCCTACCTGGCCGAGCAGCTCGACGCCATGGCCAACGGCTCGCGCGTGAGCCCGGTGATGGCCGCCACCGCCAAGGCGCTGGACCCGGCGCAGCGCCAGGCGGTCGCCGCCTATTACGCCGGCCTGCCGGCGCCGTTGAACGTCGACCGGCTGGCGGCCACGGCCCTGCATCCGGTCAAGCCCGACGATACCGGCGCCTGGCTGGCCACGCGTGGCGCGTGGGACAAGAACGTCCCGGCCTGTAACCAATGCCACGGCCCCGGCGGCATCGGCGTGGGCGCCAATTTCCCCAGCCTGGCGGGTCAGCCCGCGGCCTACATCGCCGGCCAGTTGCGCGCCTGGCGCCAGGGCCAGCGTCCGCCCGGCCCGCTCGGCCTGATGCCGGCCGTGGCCACCCGTCTGACCGACGCCGAGATCGACGCCGTGTCCGCCTACTACGCGGGCCTGCCCAAGGCCGCCGACCTGCTTGCCGCGCAAGCCAACGCCGCCCCGGGAGCCAAGCAATGAATCCGATCCGCCACCCAATCGCCCGTCTCCTGCTCGCCGTCGCCGGAACCGGCGCGCTGCTGTCGGCCACGGCGGCCTTCGCCGCCGACACGCGTCCCGAATTCACGCCGCCCAGCGCCGCCTCGCTGCCCGACACGGAATTCGGCAAGATCGTTCGCCAGGGCGAGCAGATCTTCCTGCACACGCCGCAGAATGCCAGCAAGTTCGTCGGCAATGACCTGAACTGCGCCAGTTGCCACCTGGACGCCGGCCGCCGCCCCGATTCCGCGCCGATGTGGGCGGCCTACGTGCTGTATCCGGCCTACCGCGCGAAGAACGGGCACGTCAACACGCTGGCCGAACGCCTGCAAGGCTGTTTCCGCTTCAGCATGAACGGCAAGCCGCCGGCGGCCGACGACCCGGTGCTGACGGCCCTGCAAACCTATATGTTCTGGCTGGCCAGCAAAGCGCCCACCGGCGTGCCGCTCAAGGGCCAGGGCTACCTCAAGCTGCCCAAGCCGGCCCAGAAGGCCGACTACGTGCGCGGCAGCGAGGTCTACGCGCAGTACTGCGCCGTCTGCCACGGCGCCGAAGGCAAGGGACAGAAGAACGGCGACCACTGGGTCTTTCCCGCGCTGTGGGGGCCGGATTCGTTCAACTGGGGCGCCGGCATGCACCAGATCGGCAATGCCGCCGGCTTCATCAAGGCCAACATGCCGCTGGGCCAGGCTGGCATGCTGAGCGACCAGGAGGCCTGGGACGTGGCGTATTTCATGAACGCGCACGAGCGGCCGCAGGATCCGCGCTATACCGAGTCGGTGGCCAAGACCCGCGCCAAGTATCACGACTCCGAGGATTCGCTGTACGGCATCGAGGTCAACGGGCACCTGCTCGGCAGCGATTCGCCCGCCCCCGGCGGCAAGCTGGCGCAGGCGGCGCGCTGACGCGGCCGCGCGCGGCGTCGGCCCGCCTCGATCGCCACCACCCCGTCCAGGTGGCGGCATGGCGCGGCGCGACAATGCGGCGGGGTTTTCCCCCTGCCGCGCCGCGCGATTTGCTATCCTTCGGGTCTCGGCATCACACGCTCGTCATATTTCATGCACGCCAATTCCGGCAATGTCTTCATGGTCGTCGCCCCCAGCGGGGCCGGCAAATCCAGCCTGGTCAAGGCCTTGCTGCAGCAAGACCCGTCCATCCTCCTGTCCGTCTCGTGCACCACGCGCGCGCCGCGTCCCGGCGAAGAAGACGGCCGCGAATACCGATTCATCGGCACCGACGAATTCAAGCAGATGCGCGACGAGCAGCGCCTGCTGGAATGGGCCGAGGTGCACGGCAATTTCTATGGCACGCCGCGCGACCGCATCGACGAAGCCACCCGCGAAGGCCGCGACGTGCTGCTGGAGATCGACTGGCAGGGCGCGCGCCAGGTGCGCCAGCGCTTCCCCGCCGCGATTGGCATTTTCGTGCTGCCGCCGTCCATCGAGGAACTCGAAAGCCGGCTGAAGGCGCGCGGCCAGGATGCGCCGCAGGTGATCGCGCGCCGGCTGATGGCCGCTGGCGGCGAAATCGCGCACGCGCCGGAATGCGAATATGTTATTATTAATCAAGAATTTAGCGTAGCCTTGTCGGAACTGACTCAAATCGTCAGCGCCGCGCGGCTGCGTTTTTCGTCTCAGGCCGCCCGGCACGCTGACTTGTTCGCGCAACTCGGCATCCCGGCGGCACACTGAAACGAATCCGCATTCTCCCTTTCCACCATCAGCACCAGGTGTCCTAATGGCTCGCATTACCGTCGAAGACTGTCTGAATCAGATCCCCAACCGTTTCAAGCTCACGCTGGCCGCGACCTACCGCGCTCGCGAGCTGGCGCAAGGCCATGCCCCGCGCCTGGACAGCAAAGACAAGCCCACCGTCACGGCCCTGCGCGAAATCGCGGGCGGCCTCACCGGCGCGGAAATGCTGCGTAAAGTTCCCACCTGATATTTTCCGGGGGGCGGCAAGCATGGCTTTTCCCGGGCTGAAGTACGCTTCATCAGGTCTGCTTGCCGCGCTACGTGCCGGCTCCCGTCTCGGGCGCCGCACGGGCAAGAAAGACAAGAACTCCCCCACGCCAGCCTCTGTCGCCGCCCAAGAGGCGGCGGACGCGACCGCCTCGCCGGTCGCCTCGCTGGCGCCGCTGACCGAAATCATCGGCAGCTATCTCGACAAGAAAGATGTGGAGCGCGTGCGCGAAGCCTACCGCTTCGCCGATCAGGCGCACCTGGGCCAGTTCCGCGCCAGCGGTTCGCCCTACATCTCGCACCCCATCGCCGTCACGGAAATCTGCGCGGGCTGGAAGCTCGACGCGAACGCGTTGTCCGCCGCCCTGCTGCACGACGTGATGGAAGACCAGGGCATCGCCAAGCACGAGCTGGCCGAGAAATTCGGCCCTGAAGTCGCCGAGCTGGTCGATGGCCTGTCCAAGCTGGACCGCCTGGACTTCGCCACCAAGGCCGAGCAGCAGGCCGAGAGTTTCCGCAAGATGCTGCTGGCGATGGCGCGCGACGTGCGCGTCATCCTCATCAAGCTGGCCGACCGCCTGCACAACATGCGCACGCTGGACGCGGTCAACCCTGAAAAGCGCCGCCGCATCGCCCGCGAAACGCTGGACATCTACGCGCCCATCGCTCACCGGCTGGGTCTGAACCTGCTGTTCCGCGAACTGCAGGACCTGTGCTTCGCGGCCATGTACCCGAACCGCTACCAGGTGCTGTACAAGGCCGTGCTGGCCGCGCGCGGCAACCGCCGCGAGGTGATCGGCAAGATCGCCGACTCGGTGCGCGCCGCCCTGCCGGCCGCCGGCATCGAGGCCGAGGTCACCGGCCGCGAGAAGACGCTGTTCGGCATCTACCGCAAGATGGTCGACCAGAAGAAGTCGTTCTCGGACGTGCTGGACATCTACGGTTTCCGCGTCATCGTCCACACGCTGCCCGAGTGCTACCTGGCGCTGGGCACGCTGCACCAGTTGTACCGGCCGGTGCCCGGCAAGTTCAAGGACTACATCGCGATCCCCAAGGTCAACGGCTACCAGTCGCTGCACACGACGCTGGTGGGCCCCTACGGCACGCCGGTGGAATTCCAGTTCCGCACCCGCGACATGCATCACGTGGCCGAGGAAGGCGTGGCCTCGCACTGGCTCTACAAGGGCGCCGACCTGACGCTCAACGACCTGCAGAAACGCACCCACCAGTGGCTGCAATCGCTGCTGGACATCCAGAGCCAGACCGGCGATTCGGGCGAATTCCTCGAACACGTCAAGGTCGACCTGTTCCCGGACGCCGTTTACGTTTTCACCCCGCGCGGCAAGATCATCTCGCTGCCGCGTGGCGCGACGCCGGTGGACTTCGCCTACGCCATCCATACCGACATCGGCAACCAGGCGGTGGCCGCCAAGGTCAACGGCGAGTTCGTGCCGCTGCGCACGGAGCTGAACAGCGGCGACACGGTGGAGATCGTCACCTCGCCCGCCTCGCGCCCGAACGCGCAATGGCTCAACTACGTGCGCACCGGCCGCGCCCGCTCGGAAATCCGCCACTACCTGCGCACCGTCAAGTACGAGGAATCGGTCGCCTTCGGCGAACGCCTGCTGGGCCAGGCCCTGCAGGAGCTGCACATGCCGCTGCCCGCTACCGACGATCCGGCCTGGCAGAAGCTGGCGCGCAGCACCGGCGCCAGCTCGCGCGAGGAAATCCTGGCCGACATTGGCCTGGGCAAGCGCCTGGCGGCCGTGGTGGCGCGCCGCTTCGCGCCGGAGCACCAACTGGTGGCCACCACCGCCGCCGCGGTGGACGAGCTGACCTCGGCCCGCAGCGCCCCGATCCTGATCCAGGGCAACGAAGGCCAGGCGGTGCAGCTGGCGCCGTGCTGCGGCCCGCTGCCCGGCGACCCGATCATCGCCGGCATGCGCATGGGCCACGGCCTGGTGGTGCATACCGCCGACTGCCCGGTGGCCATGCGCCAGCGCCTGCGCGAACCGGAACGCTGGATCAACGTCGCGTGGGACGCCCACACCGCCAAGCACCTGGCCACGCGCCTGGACATCGTCACCCGCAACGAGCGCGGCGTGCTGGGCCGGCTGGCCGCGGAAGTCACGGCGGCCGACGCCAACATCATGCATGTGACGATGCACGATGACGCGGTCTCGACGGTGTCGCTGCACCTGACCATCCAGGTCGACAGCCGCAAGCACCTGGCGCAGGTGATCCGCGCCATCCGCCACGTGCCGCAAGTGCAGAAGATCGTGCGCGTGAAGGGCTGAGGGGGAGGAGGAAGCCCACCCCCGAAGCGCTGCGCGCTTCCTCCTCAAGGGGGCATGTCTACGGACCGGCGGAGCCGGATCCGTGACATCCCGCTTGGGGGCGCTCTCATTGCGGCCTTTGAAGCGTGGAGCGATCCGTGCTCAGGCCACGTGTTGCAGGAAGTCCTTCAGGCGCTGGCTGGGCGGATTGTCCAGCAGCTCGGCCGGCGGCCCGTCATGGGCGATCTTGCCGGCGTCGATGAAGATCAGGCGGCTGCCGACCTTGCGCGCGAACTCCATTTCGTGCGTGACCACCACCATGGTCATGCCCTCCTCGGCCAGGTCGCGCATCACCTTCAGCACCTCGTGGCGCAGTTCCGGGTCGAGCGCCGAGGTCGGCTCGTCGAACAGCATCAGCTTGGGCTTGATGGCCAGCGCGCGGGCGATCGCCACGCGCTGCTGCTGGCCGCCGGACAGCTCGGACGGATAGTGGTTCATGCGCTCGCCCAGCCCGACCTTGCGCAGCAGCTGCTCGGCCAGTTCGCGCGCCTCGTCGCGGCCCTGGCCGCGCGTGTGGATCGGCCCGAACATGACATTCTGCAGCGCGGTCATCTGCGGGAACAGATTGAACTGCTGGAACACCATGCCGGCCTCGCGGCGGATCTCGCGCACCTGGGCGGCGCCGCCATGCACGCTCAGGCCGTCGACCAGCAGGTCGCCGCCGTTGATCGTTTCGAGCACGTTGATGCAGCGCAGGAAGGTGGACTTGCCGGAACCGGACGGCCCAACCACCACAACCACTTCGCCCGCGTCGATATTGAGCGAGATACCGTTCAGGACCGTGGACTCGCCGAACGTCTTGGTGACGTCATGAAATTCAACCATGCTCATAGTATGCGCATCCTCTTTTCCACCAGGTGCAGGATCAGCGCCATCGTGCCCGTCAGGATCAGGTAGACGATGGCGATGGCCGACCAGATCTCGACCGCGCGGAAGTTGCTGGCCATGATCTCCTGGCCCTGGCGGGTCAGTTCCGCAACGCCGATCACGATGAACAGCGACGAATCCTTCAGGCTGATGATGCACTGGTTGCCCAGCGGCGGAATCATGCGGCGGAACGCCACCGGCCCGATGATGTGGAACAGGATCTTGTGAAACGGCAGGCCCATCGCCTGCCCGGCTTCCTTCAGGCCCTTGTGCACGGACAGCAGCGAGCCGCGCACGATCTCGGAGATATAGGCGCCCGAGTTGATGATGAGCGTGACGATGGCGGCCCACTCGGCGTCCACCCGGATGTTCGCCAGCAGCGGCAAGGCGAAATAAATGAACATCACCTGCACCACGATCGGCGTGCCGCGGATCACCGCGACGTACACCTGGGCGATGCCCGACAGGATCGGATGCCCGTAGGCCCGGGTCACCCCGGAGAGCGCGCCCAGCAGGAACCCGCCGAACAGGCCCCAAAAGGTGATCTTGATGGTCATCTGCGTGCCCACCCACAGGTTGGGCAGCGCATCCATCACTACATTCCAGTCAAAATCCACGAATTACCCCTCAATGGCGCGCCTCGCGCGCCGCATCCTGGCGGGAATGCCCGGCGCCGCAAGCGGCTCGGGGCCGCCCCGTCCCGGGCCCGGCGTCGCCGGAGCGAAGCGCCGGGGCCCCAGACTGCCGGGCGGCCCCGAAATGCAACATCAATCCGGCGGGAAGGCTCAGGGCTTCTTGCCGAACCACTTTTCGTAGATGGCGTCGTACTGGCCGTTGGACTTGAGCGTGGCCAGGGCCTTGTTGACCTGCGGCACCAGTTCGCTGCCCTTGGGGAAGGCGATGCCGTAGAAGTCGCCGCTCTTGACCGAGCCGACCACCTTGACGCGGCCCTTGCCGGCCGTGTTGGCGTAGTACTGGACGTTGGGCGTGTCGTGCACGGCGGCGTCGACCCGGCCGGTGGCCAGTTCCAGGTAGGCGTTGTCGATGTTGGGGAACAGCTTGAGCTTGGCGTCCGGCACCTGGGCCTTCAGGAAGTCCACGGTGGCCGTGCCGGTCTTGACCGCGACGGTCTTGCCGGCCAGCGACTTGGCGTCCTTGATATCGGTGTTCTTTTCGCCCACCAGAATGGCCAGGCCGCTTTCGTAGTAGGGATCGGAGAAGTCGATCACCTTCTTGCGGTCATCGCGAATGGTGATGCCGGCCAGCGCCACGTCGATGTTCTTGGTCTGCAGGCCCGGGATGATGCCGTTGAAGTCCATCGGCTGCAGCTTGTACTTGACGTTCAGTTCCTTGGCGATGGCGGCCCACAGGTCGACGTCGAAGCCGGTGTAGGTGTTGCCCTGCTTGAACTCGAACGGCACGAACGCCGTGTCGGTGGCCACCACCAATTCCTTGCCTTGGGCATAGGCGCCGGAGGCGGCGCCGAACATGGCCACGGACAGGCCGACCAAGGCGGCGGCGACTTTACGTTTAATCATGAAACTCTCCTCTTGGGGCTGATAGCGCCCGGGGTTGCAGTTGGAACATGATGCGCGGGCCACGCCGGGATCACCGGAGCAACTTACGGCGCATGTTAACGCATCCGTCCCCACCGCAGAGAGCTTAGAAAAATTACAATCCGCATGACACCCCGGAGAATCCCCATGCCCTACAAGTATGTACGCATCGCCGGCAACCGGCGCCAGGTGGGCGTGGCGCTGGGCAGGCTGGCCCGCCCGCTGATGGCGACCTACCTGGACCAGAGCGCCACCTGGAAGGCGCTGCGCCCCTGGCGCGGCCATCCTTACGTGACCGAACTGGGCGAGCAGGCGCGCGCCGCGCTGCCGGCGATCTGGGAGGAACTGGAGGGGTTGGCCGAAGGGCTGGGAATGCCGCTGGCGGATGTGTTGCTGTGGAATTGCCGGGGCGACTTGCTGCACAGCAGCGGCAGCGGCGACGGCTGCACCTCGGTGGCGCTGAAGGCGGCCGATGGCACCCGCTGGATTGGCCACAACGAGGACGGCGATCCGTTCCTGTACGGCCGCTGCCATCTGGTGGACGTGGCGCTGGACGACGCGCCGGGCTATCTGAGCTTCTATTACCCGGGATCCCTGCCCGGCCATACCTTCGGGGCCAATCGCGCCGGTCTGGTGCAGACCATCAACAACCTGCGCACGCGCCTGCGCCAGCGCGGCCTGCCGCGCATGCTGCTGGCGCGCGCCGTGCTCGACTGCGCCACGCTGGACGAGGCCGTGGCGCTGCTGCGCGACGCGCCGCGCGCGGGGGGCTTTCACCATACGCTGGGGTCGGCGGCCGACGCCCGCATCTTCAGCGTCGAGGCGACGCCGGGCGCCGCTTCAGCGCAGGAGATCGGCACCCGGTATGGCCACGCCAACCACATGGTGCATCAGGCCAGCCGGGGGCAATCGCAGATCATCACCGACTCGTCGCGCGAGCGCCAGCGCCGCATCGAGGGCATCGTCGACACCTGGTCCCCCGCCACCATTGGCGCCGACCTGCTGACGGCGCTGCATGACACCGACGGCCAGCTGCCGATCCTGCGCACCGATCCCAAGGATCCGGACGGCGAAAACACGCTCGCCACCGCGATCTTCGAGATCGGCGATGGCGAGGTGACGCTGCGGGTCTATGACCGCAAGGCCAAGGCGGACATTGTGCTGGATGTGATGAACGATCCGGAGTGACGGGGCGCGAATCGTCTCGTGCGGACGGCCCAGCATTCACATTGATCGACACACCCGCACATCGATTAGGACTCGAACCATACGCGCCAGCGAAAAATCTCGGATCAATCGCCAACTGAAAATGGGGCGACGCTGCATAGAATGAGACTCAATTCATTGAGAGTCTCATGCGCGACAAAATACTCAACTACTTGCGTTCGATACCGTGGCACGATCCGGGAACGGTCGCCTTCATGATTGACCTGGTTCAAATCGTGGCGATCGTGATCGTTCTCATCCTTGTGGCGATCGCGGCAATTCGAAATTGGCTTTTCGCCTGAGAAGCCAATCCCAAGGCGCCAACGCAAACGGGGCGACCCGTGATGACCATCCCGGATCGCCCCGCCGTCATCCCACCGACTCAGCGGGCGCCGTAGCCCCCGCCTCCCGGCGTTTCCACCACGAACACGTCGCCCGGATGTAACTGGGCGCTGTCCTGCGGACCAAGCTCCTCGACCGTGCCGTCCAGCCTTTCGACATAGTTGCGGCCCATCGCGCCCGGCTCGCCACCGGCCAGGCCGAACGGCGCATAGCGGCGGTTGTTGGACAGGATCGCGGCGGTCATGTCTTCCAGGAAGCGGATGCGGCGCACGCCGCCGTTGCCGCCCGGATAGCGCCCCGCCCCGCCCGAACCGTGGCGGATCTCGTACGACTCCAGCCGCACCGGGAAGCGGAACTCCAGCACTTCGGGGTCGGTGAGGCGCGAGTTGGTCATGTGCGCCTGTACCACCGAAGTGCCCGGGAAGCCTTCGTCGTGGGGACCGGCGGCATCGATGCGCACGGGACCGGCGCCGGTGCCGCCCGAGATGGTCTCGTAGTACTGGTGACGCGCGTTGCCAAAGGTGAAGTTGTTCATGGTGCCCTGGCTGGCGGCCAGCACGCCGAGCGCGCCATACAGCGCGTTGACGATGCACATGGACGTTTCGACGTTGCCCGCCACCACCGAGGCCGGCGGGTTCGGGCGCAGCATCGAGCCTTCCGGCAGGATGATCGACAGCGGCACCAGGCAGCCGTCGTTCAGCGG
This sequence comes from Achromobacter ruhlandii, assembly GCF_002082135.1. Taxonomy (NCBI): domain Bacteria; kingdom Pseudomonadati; phylum Pseudomonadota; class Betaproteobacteria; order Burkholderiales; family Alcaligenaceae; genus Achromobacter; species Achromobacter ruhlandii. The sequence continues at coordinate 2,934,382 of NZ_CP017433.1, read as the reverse complement.
GATGTCGTCGTTGACCAGGGTGCGGAACACGTACAGCACCGCGGCCACGGCGATGGCGCCCGGGGCGTTGAAGTTATTGTCCAGCTGGTCCGAGGTACCGGTGAAGTCGACCACGGCGCTGCGCGCCTGGTTGTCCACCCGCACCGCGACGCGGATGACCGCGCCGTTGTCCAGCGGATACTCGTAGCTGCCGTCCTTGAGCACCGAGATCACGCGGCGCACCGCCTCTTCGGCGTTGTCCTGCACGTGGCCCATGTAGGCCCGCACCACGTCCAGGCCGAAGTGATCGCACATGCGCAGCAGTTCCTGCACGCCCTTTTCATTGGCGGCGATCTGCGCGTGCATGTCGGCGATGTTCTGGTCCGGATTGCGCGCCGGCCAGCGGCCGGAGCCGAGAATGTCGCGCGCGGCCTGTTCGCGGAACTCGCCGCCCTTGACCAGCTGGAAGTTGGTGAACAGCACGCCTTCGTCTTCGACCGTCTTCGAATCCGGCGGCATCGAGCCCGGCGTGGTGCCGCCGATGTCGGCGTGGTGGCCGCGCGAGCCGACGTAGAACAGGATCTCGCTGCCCTTGCGGTCGAACACCGGCGTGATCACCGTGACGTCCGGCAGGTGGGTGCCGCCGTGGTACGGGTCGTTGACCACGTAGGCGTCGCCCGGCTGCATGCGGCCGGCGTTGGCGTTCATGACGGTGCGCACCGATTCGCCCATGGAGCCCAGGTGCACCGGCATGTGCGGCGCGTTGGCGATCAGGCGGGCCTGGGCGTCGAAGATGGCGCAGGAGAAGTCCAGGCGTTCCTTGATGTTGACCGAGTACGCCGTGTTCTGCAGGCGGTAGCCCATCTGTTCGGCGATCGACATGAACAGGTTGTTGAACACCTCCAGCATCACCGGGTCGGCCTGGGTGCCGACGGCGCGGCGCTCGGGGCGGGCCTCGACGCGGCGGATCACAAAGTGGTCCTGTTGCGTCAGCTCGGCCTGCCAGCCGGGCTCGACCACGGTGGTCTGGTTCGGCTCGGAGATGATGGCGGGGCCCGCCACCACGTCGCCGCCCGCCATGTCTTCACGCACGTACAACGGCGTGTCGCGCCAGGCGCCGCCGCTGTACATGCGCACCGCGCGGCGCGGCGCCAGCGCGCCATCGCGGCTGCGCGAAGCGGGCGTCTCGGTGACGCGCTCGCCGCCGCCGGTGGCTTCCACCGAGATGGTCTCCACCACCAGTTCGCGGTTGGGCATGAGGAAGGAATAGCGCTGGCGATAGGCCGCCTCGAAGTCCTTGCGGGCCTGGTCCAGGTCCGAATACGGCACTTCGAGCGCGGTGTCGGTGCCGCGGTACTTCAGGTGCAGGCGGCGCTGCACCTGGATGTCGCTGTCGGCCACGTGCTGGCGGCGCAGTTCGCCCACGGCCTGCTCGGCCAGCGCGTCCAGTTCGCCTTGCAGCTCGGCCATCAGCGCGGCGTCGAGCGTTTTTTCGACGGTCTTCTGGCGCATGTCAGTCTGGTCGGCCAGGCCCATGCCGTAGGCCGACAGCACGCCGCCCAGCGGGTGCGCGAACACGGTGGTCATGCCAAGCGCGTCGGCCACCAGGCAGGCGTGCTGGCCGCCGGCGCCGCCGAACACGGTCAGCGCGTATTCGGTGACGTCGTGGCCGCGCTGCACCGAGATGCGCTTGATGGCTTCGGCCATGTTGCCGACGGCGATTTCCAGGAAGCCTTCGGCCAGTTGTTCCGGCGTCATGTCACGGCCGGTGGCGGCGCGGACCTCGTCGGCCATGGCCTCAAAGCGCTGCACGACCGCGTCGCGGTCCAGCGGCTCGTTGGCGTCGGGGCCGAAGACCTTGGGGAAGAAATCGGGCTGGATCTTGCCGAGCAGCACGTTGCAGTCGGTCACGGCCAGCGGGCCGCCGCGACGGTAGCAGGCGGGCCCGGGGTTGGCGCCGGCCGAATCCGGGCCGACGCGCAGGCGCGCGCCGTCGAAATGCAGGATCGAGCCGCCGCCGGCCGCGACCGTATGGATGCTCATCATCGGCGCGCGCATGCGCACGCCAGCCACCAGGGTCTCGAATTCGCGCTCGAATTCGCCGGCGTAGTGCGACACGTCGGTGGAGGTGCCGCCCATGTCGAAGCCGATGATCTTGTCAAAACCCGCTTGTTCGCTGGTGCGCACCATGCCGACGATGCCGCCGGCCGGGCCGGACAGGATGGCGTCCTTGCCGCGGAAGCGGTGCGCGTCGGTCAGGCCGCCGCTCGATTGCATGAACATCAGGCGGATGCCGGGCAGCTCGCTGGCCACCTGGTCGACGTAGCGCTTGAGGATGGGCGACAGGTAGGCATCGACCACCGTGGTATCGCCGCGCGAGACGTACTTGATCAGCGGGCTGACCTCGTGCGAGGCCGATACCTGGGTGAAACCGATCTCGCGCGCGATGCGGGCGGCGCGCTGCTCGTGGCCGGTGGCGTGCCAGGCGTGCATGAAGACGATGGCGACGGTGCGGATGCCGCTGTCGTACGCCGCCTGCATGTCGCGGCGCAGCGCCGCTTCGTCCAGGTCGCGGATCACTTCGCCATCGGCGGCGACGCGCTCGTCGGCCTCGACCACGGCCTCGTAGAGCATTTCCGGCAGCAGCACGTTGCGGTCGAACAGGCGCGGGCGGTTCTGGTAGGCAATGCGCAGGCCGTCGCGGAAGCCGCGGGTGGTGACCAGCAGCGTGCGTTCGCCCTTGCGTTCGAGCAGCGCGTTGGTGGCGACCGTGGTGCCCATCTTGACGCATTCGACCTGCTCGGCCGGCACCGGCTGGCCGGGCGCGATGCCCAGCAGCTTGCGGATGCCCGCCACCGCCGCGTCGCGGTACTGCTCGGGGTTCTCCGACAGCATCTTCGCGGTGGTGGTGGTGCCGTCGGGGCGGCGCGCCACGATGTCGGTGAAGGTGCCCCCACGATCAATCCAGAATTGCCACTTCATATTCATCCTCGGGTACAAGAAGCCGCCACGGCGCTGCCGGCCGCGGCGTGCGGGTGGTGGTACGGGAAGGATCCCGCGTATCGGTTACAGGGAGGTCGCGGCGCGCGCGGCCTGGTCGTACAGGCCGGACAGGGCGCGCAGCGTGTGCGCCAGCTGGCGGCTGAATTCCAGGCCGCCCCCGCCCGGCGCGTCGAGGCCGGCGGTGAGGCATTGTTCGCGGATTTCGCCGTAGCGCTTGATGATGGCCGCGCCCTCGGGCGTGACGCTGTAGAACACTTCCTTGCTGGCGCGCTCGCCCTTGACCACGCCCAGGCGGTCGAGCTTTTTCAGCGCGTAATTGACGATGTGCGTGTCTTCGACATTGAGCGTGAAGCAGATGTCGGCCAGCTTCTTGGGGCGCTGGCGGTGGAACACGTGGTGGAACACCATGACGTCGGTGGGCGTCAGGTCAGGCAGGCCCGCCGCCGCCATGCAGCGCACGGTCCAGCGGTCAAAGGCGTGGCTGGCGATCATCAGGCCGAATTCGACTTCGGACAGATCGGGCGCGCTGCCCCCGGCCAGGTGGGCCGACGAGGCGATCAACGTGGAGGTCATAACGGCCGCGCAACAAGTTTATCTGCGCGAAATACTAATAATTTATCTATATTTCATCAATAAAAAATAAATCAGGGACACAAAAAAACCCTCGTTTCGAGGGAATACCCTAGCTCCTGGCCCCCCGCTGATAGGACCGTCCGGTCCGCGCCAGGGCGTTCGCGGCAGAGGCCCACCGCGGCGCCTGCCCTCAACAAAAGACTACGGCGCGTCCCAGCCCGCCGGTAGATTCGCGCGGATCAGCGACCCCGCGATGGAGATGCGCGCCGCGATTTCGGGCATCGGGTCGCCCGGGCCGAACCAGCGCGCATCGGCGATCTCGTCCTCCTGCACGCGGATGTCGCCGGACACGTACTCGGCCGTGTAGGCCACCATCAGCGAATGCGGGAACGGCCAGGACTGGCTGCCGAAGTACTTGAGGTTGCCGACCTTCAGGCCGACCTCTTCCAGCACCTCGCGGTGCACCGTCTGTTCGATGCTCTCGCCCGGTTCGACGAAGCCGGCCAGCGCCGTGTAGCGCCCGGCGGCGTTGGCGGTGTGGCGCGCCAGCAGGATGCTGTCGCCCTTGCGGATCAGCGCCATCATGGCCGGCGAAATGCGCGGATAGGCCGAGAAACCGCAGGCCGGGCAGCGCTGGCAGAACTCGCCACTGACGCGCGTGGTGGGCGTGCCGCAGGCGCCGCAGAAACGGTGGGTGCGGGCCCATTCCGCGATCTGGTAGGCGCGCCCCGCGAGCGCCATGCGTTCCTCGTCCAGCACCCCGAACAGGGACCGCAGCTTCTTGAACGCATAGCCATGCGGCGCTTCGATGCCCGGCTCGACATGCGCGGCGCGGGCCGGCGATTCCGGCGCGGCCCAGACCGGCTGCAAGGCATCGGCCCCAAGCCCGGCGCGCGCACAGGCGTCCAGGTCCGGCAACACGCTGGTGGCTTCCTCGACCAGCAACTCGTCACGACGAAAAACGAAATTCACACGATCCTCTGCGGCACGACTGCGATGACGAGATCTTAGAAGAAAAAAGCCCCGCCGCAAGACTTCGTCCGGCCCGTGGGCACACTAGTTCAATCTTCAAGCAATCCGCGCGCGCCAGCCTAGGAATTACCCGTAAACGCGCATTTACAGGCACTTTGTGACCAATTGGCAACATAGAATGGCACGGCTTTTCAGCCTGGCGTCATGCCACGCCGCGCGCTCTTTTCGCAATGCCTAACCGGGCCAAGACGTCCCGCACTCCTCATTCGCAAAGAAGGACCATCATGTTCAAGAAGCTCTCGCTGTTGACCGGCAGCCTCATCGTGGCGTTCAGCGCCGGCGCCCAGGCCCAGACCAAGTGGGACCTGCCCAGCGCCTATCCCGCCAGCAACTTCCACGTCGAAAACCTGACGACCTTCATCAAGGACGTGGACACGCTGTCCGAAGGCAAGCTCAAGATCACGCTGCACAACAACGCCTCGCTGTACAAGGCGCCCGAGATCAAGCGCGCGGTGCAAGGCAACCAGGCCCAGATCGGCGAGATCCTGCTGACCAACTTCGCCAACGAAGATCCGATCTACGAACTGGACGGCCTGCCCTTCCTGGCCACCGGCTACGACGCCTCGTTCAAGCTGTACCAGGCGCAGAAGCCGTTCCTGGAAAAGAAGCTGAACTCGCAAGGCATGACGCTGCTGTACGCGGTGGCCTGGCCGCCCCAGGGCATCTTCGCCAACAAGGACATCAAGCAGATCAGCGACATGAAGGGCCTGAAGTGGCGCGCCTACAGCCCGGTGACGGCCAAGATCGCCGAGCTGGTCGGCGCCCAGCCGGTGACGGTGCAGCAGGCCGAACTGTCGCAGGCCCTGGCCACCGGCGTGATCGACTCGTACATGTCGTCGGCCTCCACCGGCTACGACACCAAGACCTACGAGTACATCAAGAAGTTCTACGACACCCAGGCCTGGCTGCCCAAGAACGCCGTGATCGTCAACAAGAAGGCGTTCGACGCGCTTGATCCGGCCACGCAGGAAGCCTTGAAAAAGGCCGGCGCGCAGGCCGAGGAACGCGGCTGGAAGCTGTCGCAGGAAAAGAACAAGTGGTACCAGGAAGAACTGGCCAAGAACGGCATGGAAACCATCAAGCCGACCGTCGAGCTCAAAGAAGGCCTGTCGGTGATCGGCAAGCGCATGCTGGATGACTGGCTCAAGAAGGCCGGCGCCGACGGCCAGGCCATGATCGACGCCTACCGGAAGCAGTGATACGACCATGCGCCGCTTTCTGGATGGACTTTACGGCGCGGCCGGCCTGCTGGCCGGCCTGTGCACGATCGGCGTGCTGGTGGCGGTGCTGGCCGCCATCATCGCCCGACAACTCGGCCTGAACATTCCCGGCACCGACGCCTACGCCGGGTATTTCATGGCCGCCGCGGGTTTCCTGGCGCTGGCCAGCACCTTCAAGCATGGCGAGCACATTCGCGTGACGCTGCTCCTGAACGCGCTGTCGCCGGCCGCCAGCCGCCGCCTGGATATCTTCGCGCTGGGCATCGGCTGCCTGATGGCTGCCTCTTTCGCCTTTTTCAGCGTCAAGCTGGCCTACGATTCCTGGCAGTTCAACGACATGTCCACGTCCAACGACGCCACGCCGCTGTGGATTCCGCAGCTGAGCATGGCCGTGGGCACGGTCCTGTTCCTGGTCGCCCTGCTCGATGAGCTGGTTCGCCGTTCACGCGGCCTGGCCGCCGCCACCTCGCAGCAAACCCATGAATGAACTTCTCGTCATTACCCTGCTGGTCGTCTCGATCTTCGCGTTCCTGGGATGCGGCGTCTGGGTCGGCCTGACGCTGGCGGGCACCGCCTGGATCGGCATGGAGATCTTCTCCAGCCGTCCCGCCGGCGATGCCATGGCCGTCACCATCTGGGGCGCCTCGTCGAGCTGGACGCTGACCGCCCTGCCCCTGTTCCTGTGGATGGGTGAAATCCTGTTCCGCACGCGCCTGTCGGAAGACCTGTTCAAGGGCCTGGCCCCCTGGCTCAACCGACTGCCCGGGCGCCTGCTGCACACCAACGTGATCGGCTGCGCCATCTTCGCGGCGGTGTCTGGCTCGTCGGCGGCCACCTGCGCCACGGTCGGCAAGATGACCATCCCCGAGCTGACGCGCCGCGGCTACCCCGAATCGAAGATCCTGGGCACGCTGTCGGGCGCCGGCACGCTGGGACTGCTGATCCCGCCGTCGATCATCATGATCGTCTACGGGGTGGCGGCGGACGTGTCGATCGCCAAGCTGTTCATCGCAGGCATCGTGCCGGGCATCCTGCTGGCGCTGCTTTTCATGGGCTACATCGCCTGGTGGGCGATCCGCAACCCGGACGAAGTGCCGGCCGCCGATCCCGGCCTGACGTTCATGCAAAAGCTGTCGCGTTCGCGCCACCTGATTCCGGTGATGCTGCTGATCGGCGCGGTGCTGGGCTCGATCTACACCGGCCTGGCCACGGCCACCGAAGCGGCGGCGGTGGGCGTGGTCGGGGCGTTGATCCTGTCGGGACTGCAAGGCTCGCTGAACCGTTCCACCTTCATGCAGTCGCTGCTGGGCGCCACCCGGCTGTACTGCATGATCGCGCTGATCCTGGCCGGCGCGCAGTTCCTGACGCTGGCAATGGGCTACATCGGCCTGCCGCGGGCGCTGGCCGAATGGATCGGCGGGCTGGGTCTGTCGCAGTTCGGGCTGATCATGGCGCTGATGGTGTTCTTCATCGTGCTGGGCTGCTTCCTGGACGGCATTTCCATCGTGGTGTTGACCATGGGCGTGCTGCTGCCGACCGTGCAGGCGGCCGGCATCGACCTGATCTGGTTCGGCATCTTCATCGTTTTCGTTGTGGAAATGGCACAGATCACGCCGCCGGTGGGCTTCAACCTGTTCGTGCTGTCAGGCATGAGCGGGCGCGAATTGCCCTACATCGCGCGCGCCTCGCTGCCGATGTTCTTCCTGATGATCCTGGCGGTGCTGCTGCTGTACCTGATCCCGGGCATCGCCACGTGGCTGCCGCTGCATATGACGCTCTGACCGGCCCAGGCCAATCCGAAACCCCGTTCCTGGAACGGGGTTTTTTTGGAACAATCCAGGCATTGTTTCAACAATCGCCTTTTTTGCCATTCTGTAAACCCAGGGAAAACGCGAAAAAGATAAACGCACTACACAAGCCGTAACTTTTTTAGAATCCCCGTGGCATTGCCGTGCGGCACCAAGTTGGCGCATGGCATGCACACAGGGCCCACGCTCCGGACCCGCGCCAACCCCTGGCGTCGGTGCAACGGCCCAGCTCCAGGCGAACCGCCCGGCGCGTCCCGTCGAGCCACAAGCCCGACGCACGCTAAGAACAGAAACATTAGGAGAAGCCTTCGTGAAACGCATCACCCTCTCGCTCGCTGTTGCCGGCCTCGGCCTGGCCGGCGCCGCTTCGGCGGAAACCAGCGTCACCCTGTACGGTATTGCCGACGTCAGCATGCGCTACGTCAACACCAGCTCCGGTTCGACCGGCGTGGACGGCAGCCGCTTCTCGATGGAAAACGGCGCCATCTCCAACAGCCGCTGGGGCCTGCGCGGCTCGGAAGACCTGGGCGACGGCAACCGCGCCTTCTTCCGCCTGGAGCAAGGCTTCAACGTGCAGAACGGCCAGTCGTCCAGCGCTGGCAAGACGTTCAACCGCCTGGCCTATGTCGGTCTGGACGGTGGCAGCATCGGCGCCCTGACCCTGGGTCTGCAGAACACGGTGATCCAGGACCTGATGGCGGACTACTTCGATCCGCTGACCGTGGGTAACTACAACGAGAACTCGTGGCTGCCCGCCGCCATGGGCCGTGTGCGCAACAACAACACCGTGCGCTACTCGAACACGATCGGCGACCTGGCCGTGATCGCGTCGTGGGCCAACGGCGACCGTTGGGACGACAAGAAGGCTGGCCAGCAAATGGGCATCAGCCTGCGCTACACCGTCGGCCAGCTCGGCCTGGGCGGCGCGTTCATGAAGACGTACCAGGGCGACAACTCCGACCTGCGCCAGCAAGTGTGGAACCTGAGCGCCTCGTACCAGTTCGAAAGCGCCAAGATCTTCGCCGGCTACTTCAATGGCAAGGACCAGACCGGTTGGGTCAACGCCGTCATGGGCGGCACCACCACCGCCCAGCTCGACCGCAAGGACAACGGCTACTTCGCCGGCGTGACCTGGCAGGCCACCCCGCGCTGGGCCATCACCGGCGCCGCCTACTACGACCAGAGCAAGAACATCGTGGAAGATGGCGACAAGGGCAAGCGCTACGCCCTGGTGGCCGTGGCCGAGTACGCGCTGTCCAAGCGCACCCAGGTGTACGGCACCGTGGACTACAACAAGGTCCGTGACGCCGCCACCGGTGAAATCGCCGGCCGCACCAGCCAGGTTGGCGCCGGCGTCGGCATCCGCCACATCTTCTAAGTCCCGCGCGACTTACGGCCCGCCCCCGGCCGCATAGCAAAAAAGCCCGTCGCTCGCGCGACGGGCTTTTTCCTGGGCCACTGCCTCGGCCTACATCCCCAGATAGGCCTTGCGCACTTCGTCCGAGGCTGCCAGCTCGGCCGCGTCGCCCGACAGCGCCACGCGCCCGCTCTGCATGACGTACGCGCGCGCCGCCACTTCCAGCGCCTGCGCCATGTTCTGCTCGACCAGCAACACCGACAGGCCGTCATCGCGGTTCAGCGCGGCCAGGGCGTCGAACACCTGCTCGACCAGCAGCGGCGACAGGCCCAGGCTGGGTTCGTCGATCAGCAGCAGGCGCGGTCCGCTCATCAGCGCACGGCCGATCGCCAGCATCTGCCGTTCGCCGCCGGACATGGTGCCCGCCAACTGTTCGCGGCGCTCCTTCAGGCGCGGAAACAGCGTGTAGACCTTGTCCAGCCGCTCCTGGTAGACGCGTTCGTCGCGCACCGTGTAGGCCCCCAGGCGCAGGTTCTGCTCGACCGGCTGGCGCGCAAACACCCGCGCGCCTTCCGGAATCATCGCAATGCCCTGCTTGACCAGCTGGTCCGGCGGCGTTCCGGTGATGTCGCGCCCTTCGAAGACGACGCGACCTTCCCGGGGCTTGACCGAACCGATGATGGCCAGCAGCGTGCTGGACTTGCCGGCGCCGTTGGCGCCCAGCAGCGCGGCGATTTCCCCCTGGCGCACCTCCAGCGACAGGTCGCGCACGGCCTGCACGCCGCCATAGGCCACGCTCAGGTTCTCTACCTTCAACATCACGTCAGGCACGGTGCTTCCTCCCCAGATAGGCTTCGATCACGGCGGGATTGCGCACGATGTCCTGCGGCGCGCCCTCGGCGATCATCTGGCCGAAGTTCAGCACCAGCACCCGTTGCGCCAGCCGCATCACCACCTCCAGCACGTGTTCGACGATGATCAGCGTCACCCCGGCGGCGTGGATGCCGCGCAGGATCTCGGCCAGCGCGATGGCTTCGGCGGGGTTCAGGCCGCCGGCCACTTCATCCAGCAACAGCATGCGCGGCTCGGTCGCCAGCGCGCGCGCCAGCTCCACCCGCTTCTGCCCCGCCACGTTCAGCTCGGCCGCCAGCGTATCGGCCCGATCGGCCAGCCCCACCAGCTCCAGCACCCGCGCCGAGGCGCGGCGCGCGTCGGGCAGGCGCGGATGGCGCAACAGCGCGCCGACCATGGCGTTCTCCAGCACCGTCATCTGGCCGAAGCTGCGCGGGATCTGGTAGGTGCGCACCAGGCCCATGGCCGCGACCTGTTCCGGCCGCCGGCCGATCATGGACTCGCCGGCGAACGCCACCGAGCCCGAGGTCGGCTCGTGATGACCCACCAGGCCGTTGAACAGCGTGCTCTTGCCGGCGCCATTGGGGCCGATGATGGCAACGATCTCGCCCGCGTCGACCGACAGCGAGATATCCTTGTTGGCGACCAGGCCGCCGAAGCGCTTGGTCAGGTTCTTAACGTCGAGCAGAGCCACGGCGCCTCCCCAATGTCACCAGACCGCCTGGCAGGAACAGGGTGACGAGCAGGATCGCCAACCCGAAAATCAGCAAGTCCAGGCCCAGGCCCGAACTGCCCCACAGCACCCGCGTGCCTTCCGACAGCGGCAACAGCACCGCGGCGCCCAGCCACGGACCGATCAACGTGCCGACGCCGCCCAGGATGGCCACCAGCACCACCTGCACCGACATCGTCAGGCTGAACATCGATTCGGGATCGATGAAGCCCACGTACATGGCGAAAAAGCCGCCCCAGACACCGGTCATGCCGGCCGACATCACGAACGCCAGCATCTTGTAGCGGTCCGCCGGCACCCCCAGGCTGCGCGAAGCGGCTTCGTCGCCGTTGATGGCGCGCCAGTAGAAACCGGTCTTGGAATGCACCAGGAAGTACGTGGCGCAGAACGTCAGGAACGCCAGCCCCACCGCGATCCAGTAGTACGGCACCTTGCTGCGGAACAGCAGCATCCAGGCGGCGTCGCCGATCGGCGCCTCCAGCCCGACCGCGCCGCCGGCCCAGTCCCAGTTGATCATCAGCAGCAGCCCGATCTGCAGCAGCGCGATGGTGGCCATGGCGAAATAGTGCCCGGACAGGCGCAGCGTCGGCCCGCCCACCAGCCAGGCCAGCGCCGCGCTGATCAGGCCGCCCAGCGGAATGCCGAGCAGCGGCGTCAGCTTCAGGTGATGCAGCAGCAGCAAGGTGGTGTAGCCGCCCACGCCCACGAACACCGCGTGGCCGAAAGAGATACGCCCGAGAAAGCCGCCCACCAGGTTCCAGCATGCGCCCAGCGCGCCGAACATGATGGCCAGCAGCAGCACCTGCAGGGTGAACGAGTCGGTCACCACCAGCGGCACCAGCGCCAGCAGCACCGCCGCCGCCAGGGCCACGGCCACCGGCCATTTCGGCACGCCCGATGAGGCGCCGTCGATTTTTCGTGTCGTCGTCATGTCACCACCGCCCGAACAGGCCGCGCGGCCGATACCAGAGAACCAGGATGAAAAGGATGAAGACGCTGACCGTCTTCAGCGCGGGCGCCACGAAATAGCCCGTCATGGCCTCGATGACGCCGATCAGGATGCCGGCGATGAAGGCCCCCGGCAGCGAGCCGAAGCCGCCCATGCAGACCGCCACGAAGGCCAGCAGGCCGAACACCGTGCCCACCGAGGGGAACACATAGAAGAACGTGGTCAGCAGCGCGCCGGCCAGGCCGACCGCGGCGCTGCCCAGCATCCACACCTGGGCGTTGACGCGGTCGGGCGAAATACCCACCAGCGCCGCCACCTGGCGGTCTTCGGCCACCGCCTGCAAGGCATGGCCCCAGCGCGTGCGGTACACCAGCACGAACAGCGCGGCCACCACCACCAGCGCGATCAGGCCGGTCACCACCTGCGGACGGCCCAGCGAAATGCCGGCCACCGTGACGCTGCCGGACACCAGGGTGTCGGGCAGGCTGCGATAGTCCGGGCTGAACGCGATGAACGCCAGCTGGCGCAGCACCAGGCCCAGGCCGAAAGTGGCCAGGATCACCGCCATGGCGGGGCCTTTTTGCAGGCGCTTGATGATCAGCGCATAAGTGAGGAAACCGACGAAGGCCAGCACGATGGCGACCAAGGGCGCCGACAACGTGGGGTCGATGTGACCCAGGGTATAGAGCCAATAGGCGGCATACATGCCGAGCATCAGGAATTCGCCATGGGCGAAATTGATGACGTCGGTAATGCCCCATATCAGCGCCAGCCCCACCGCCACCGCGGCATAGATCAGGCCATTGAACAGGCCTGCCGAGAGAGCTTCGAACATGGAGTGCTCCTGTGGCGGGCCCCCGCGGCCCGCCACGGCTGATGATTACTTCCAGGAGAACGGCAGCGTGGGCAGCGACTTGTCGGTGCGGTACTTTTCCGGCCATACCGTCTGGTAGGACGAGCCTTTCAGTTCCAGGATCAGGCCGGAACCCTTGGTGTTCTGGCCCTTGTCATCGAACTTCACGCCGGCCCAGGGCATGGCCACTTGCGCCTCGCCCAGATCGGTGGCCGCCAGCGCCTTGCGGATCGCTTCCGGATCGGTGGAGCCGGCGCGGTTGATGGCGTCGGCCAGCACCAGGACGCCCTGCATCGACCGGGCGTTGTTGCCGTTCAGGTCCTTGCCGGTCTTGGCCTTGTACATGTCGTTGATCTTCTTCAGGCCGGCCTTGGCGGCGGCGACGTCATTGCCCCAGACGTCGCGCGTCAGCACGCCCTGCACCTGCGGACCCACTTCCTGCACGAAGCGCGAGTCGATGAAGCCGGCGTCGTTGGCCAGCAGCACCGGCGGCGCGTACTTGCTTTCGCGCATGGTGCGCACGAACAGCATGGCGTCCGAGGTATAGCTGGCGAAGATCGCCACGTCGGGCTTGGCCGCGGCCAGTTTCTGCACTTCGGCGGTGACCGAGGCCGAGCCGGCGCTGTAGGCGATATTGGCCACCACCTCGCGCTTGTACTGCTTGGCGAACTTCTCGACCGCCTTGTAGGTGTTGACGCCGAAGTCGGTGTTCTCGTAGACCACCGCGATCTTGGCGGTCGGAGTGCCCTTCACGCCGTCCAGGAACTGCATCATGTTCTCGACGAAGGTGTCGTCGTTGGGCGAGGTGCGGAAGAACCACTTGTAGCCGCGCTCGGTCAGGTCCGGGCTGCTGGATTCGCCGTTCAGGTAGGGAATGCCGCGCTGCTCGGCGATGCGGCTGGCGGTCTTGGTGACGGCCGACTGGTAGGCGCCGGTCAGGGCCACCACTTTCTCCTGGTCGATCAGGCGCTGCGCGTCGGCCAGGCCCACTTCGGGCTTGCCCTGCGAATCGCCGAACACCACCTCGATCTTGGCCCCGCCCAGCGCCGGCAGGCCACCGCCCGCGGCCAGCGGGATCCCTTCGAGTTCAGGATGCGGATTATTGATGATGTCCACCGCCAGTTCCACCGCGGCCTTGATCTCGGCGCCGGTGGACGCCAGCGCGCCGGACAAGGGATAGATCGCGCCGATCTTCACGGTCTTGACCTGCGCCTGTGCCGGCGCGGCGGTCAACAATGCCAGACTCGCGGCGACACCCGCAATGAGCTTCATCTTCATTACCAGACTCCTGGAAAAATCCCACTGTGAAAGCAATGCAAAACGCGGGGCGCACGGCCCCGGGCCCGGTGGATCCGGGCCTGCGGCGATCCGCCACCCGCCAATCGGCCGGCGGGCGGTGGACCTTGAACTTTTGTCGCCTTTTCCCCTTGTCCTTTCATGGATCGTTCTGGAGGCAAAACCAAAGCTGCTGACGCGCCCGCGTCGCGGGCGCTTTGTAAAACGGGTACGGCTACGGCATCGAGACTGGGATTTCTAGCGTTTTTCCGCTGACGGTTGACTGAGATTGCAACGCGAGGATTACAGAATGGCCATCCGGCTGTTGACGAGGTCCGTGACCAGCATGTGTCCGGGCGCGTGCGTGATGCAGAAATCGGGGCGCACCGCGGCCACCACCGATTGCGGCGTCACGCCGCAGGCCCAGAACACGGGCATTTCGCCAGGGCGGATTTCCACCGGATCACCATAATCCGGCTGGTGGATGTCGGCAATCCCGATCAACGCCGGGTCGCCGATGTGCACCGGCGCGCCATGCACCGAGGGAAAACGCGAAGTCACCTGGATAGCGCGGATGGCATCGGCCGCCTTCAGCGGCCGCATCGACACCACCAGCGGACCGCCGAACACGCCGGCGGCATGGGTCGGGATGTTGGTGCGGTACATCGGCACGTTGCAGCCCTGCTCGATGTGGCGGACGGGCAGCCCGTTGTCCAGCATCGCTTCCTCGAACGAAAACGAGCAGCCGATGAGGAACGACACCAGGTCGTCGCGCCACAGGTCGCGCACGTCGGTGGGTTCGGCCACCAGTTCGCCGTTCTGCCAGACGCGGTAGCGCGGGATGTCCGTGCGGATGTCGATGTCATGGCCCAATTCGGGCAGCGCCGGGTCGCCCGGCTCCGACATCGCCAGCAGCGGACACGGCTTGGGATTGCGCTGGCAGAAGTGCAGGAAATCGGCCGCCAATGCGCGCGGCAGGATCGCCAGGTTGGCCTGCACATGGCCCGGGGCCAGGTTCGCCGTGGGGCCGGACAGCTTGCCGCTGCGGGCATCGAGCCGCGCGCGGCGCGCCAGTTCCACGCTGCTGCGGGCCGCCGTATCCAGTGCCATGTCAATTCCCCTTGCTTCAATGTTGGAATGGGGACATTGCACAGGAAGTCGGCCGCAACGTCTAATCACATGTTGCGATAGACCCCGATCAGAATTCCTTATCAGGGTTTTGCCGGATGGCGCAGCGCCTCTTCGCGCGCGATCTGCTGCGCGGCCTCGGCCACGGTGCGCGGCACCTGGCTGTCCGGCCCCTGCATCCAGCAGGCGGTGTAGTGCAGCGGCGGCAGCGCCGGCGCCTTCACGTCGAGCAGCCGCAATTCGCCTTGCGCCAGTTCCTTATGCAGGATGACGGGCGCAATCACCGCCGTGCCGATACCGTCCAGCGCCATCCGCACGATCACGCTCAAGGCGGAACTGCCGTACATGCGCGGCGCATCGACGCCGGCCTGCTGCAGCACCTGCCGCACCGCGCGGTGCGGATCGGTCGTGGACGAATAGGTGATCACCGGCCACTGCCCCAGCCGCTTCAGGCTGATCGGCTGGCGTCCCACCTTGAGCTTGGGGCTGGCGACCCAGCTGAGCGGGTAATTGCACAGGTACAGGTTTTCGATGCGCGGCTCTTCCATCGGCCCCAGCAGGAACGCCAGGTCGATCTGGCGCGAGGCCAGCTGGGTCTTGAGCATGGTGGTGGTGTCGACCTGGATCTCGACCATCAGCGCCGGATAGGCGTCGTGCAGATACTCCATGAGCGTCGGCAGCCAGGTGTGGACGATGGTCTCGGACACGCCGAGCCGCAGCGTGCCGCTCATCACGCTCTTGGCGCGCGCCGCCTCCTGCATGTCGCGCCGCAGCTGCAGCATGCGCTCGGCGTGCGACAGCAGCTCGCGGCCCTTGCCGGTCAGCTTGATGCCGCGCACGTCTCGGTCGAACAGGCGGATGCCCAGGTCGGACTCCAGCGACGCGATGCGCTGGGAAATCGCCGGCTGGGTGGCGTTGAGCTTCTCGGCCGCGGCGCGAAAACCGCCCAGCGTGGCCACCCAGAAGAACGTCTCGATATTGCGCAGATCTATCATGGCGCCCGTATCCTGCCCCGTTGCGCGGCATGTCCAGCCGCCATCTTAGCGTCGCGGGGACAAAGCGGATATGGCGGAAAACACCGCCCTGCCTGCTCGCGCGGCGCGCTGCCGCCCCCCCCGGCCGGCGCCGCGACGCTGGCGGCGAACCGCCGGGGCCGCCCGAGCGCGGCCCGGCGCGCCCTTCAGCCGGCGAGCAATTCCTCGACCGCCAGGCCAATCGCCAGCACTCGGCAGTCGGCGCCATTGCTGCCGGCGATCATCAGGCCGACCGGCGCGCTGCCGTCGGCGTGGCACGGCAGCGACAGCGCGCAGCCATCCAGGAAATTGATCAGGGTGGGATTGCGCAGGATCAGGCCATTGGCGGCGTAATAGGCTTCGTCCGAGGCTTGCAGGTCGGCCACCGCCGGCGCCACGATGGGCGTGGTCGGCATGATCAGGGCGTCGTAGCCGGCAATGCGGCGGTCGACCGCCGCCACCCAGGCTTCGCGCGCGTCCAGAAGGTCCAGGTAGTCGGCGGCGCTCATGTCCTTGCCGCGCAGGATGCGCGACACCACGCGCGGGTCGTAGCGCTTGCCGGCGCGGGCGATCAGGTCGCGGTGCCAGGCCCAGGCCTCGGCGGCCGTGAACCCGCCCTTGGCATTGATGTTGGCCAGCTCGGCGAATTCCGGGATGGCGATCTCGTCGACCAGGGCGCCGGCTTCCTTCAGGCGCGCCACGGCGCGGGCGAAGGTATCGGACACGTGCTTGTCCATGCCGTCCAGCGCCAGCGTCCTGGGCACCGCCAGGCGCAGGCCGCGCAGCGGCAGCGCCTCGGGCACCGGGCCGCCGTCGCCCGACAGGATGGCGTCCAGTTCGGCGCAGCAGCGCACGCTGGCGGCAATCGGGCCGATGGAGTCCAGGTTGGCCGACAGCGGCAGCACGCCTTCCATCGACACGCGCCAGGCGCTGGGCTTGAAGCCGGTCAGGCCGCACAGCGCGGCGGGAATGCGCACCGAGCCGCCGGTGTCCGAACCGATGGCGGCCACCGCCATGCCGTCGGCCACCGACACCGCCGCGCCCGACGAGGAGCCGCCAGGGATGCGGCCCGTGGCGCGATCCCAGGGGTTCAGCGGCGTGCCGTAATGGGGATTGATGCCCAGGCCCGAATAGGCGAATTCGGTCATGTTGGTGCGGCCGATGATGACCGCGCCGGCGGCGATCAGGCGCTGCACCACTTCGGCGTTGGCGTCGGCCGCCGGTTCGCCCTCGCGCGCCACCGAGCCGGCCATGGTGGTCTCGCCCTCGATGTCGAACAGATCCTTGATGCTGATCGGCAGACCCTCGATGGCCGAGCGCACGATGCCGGCGGCGCGCAGCGTGTCCGAGGCACGGGCCTGGGCCAGCGCCGACTCGGCGTACAGGCGGGTGAAGGCGCGGGCGCCCTCGCCGGCCGGATCGTTGGCGCGCGCCAAGGCGGCCTCGGTCAGTTCAACGGAAGTGGTGCGGCCGTCGTTCAGGGCGGCGGTCAGGTCATTCAGGGTCGAAAGCATACGGTTCCAGGGGGCCGCGGGGCGGCATGAAAAGTGTTGGACCGGCGCGCCCCGCCGGGGCGCGTCATGGCAATCAGGGCGCCTGCCGGGCGTCAGGCCACCACCGGCAGGATCTCGACATGATACCGGTGGCGCAGGCTGCGTTGGCGGCGCGGATCGAACAGTTCCATGGTGAATTCGGCCGACGGGCGGATGCCGCCGATGGCGCCGACGGTGCCGCAGGTCATGCCGGCGCCTTCGGGCAGCGTCGCGGCGCCGCCGGTGTAGCCGGCGATCAGGTCCTGCGGCGTGCGCAGCGAGGCCAGCGGGCCTTCCTGGTACAGCACCTCGGCGCCGTTCTCGACGATGTACGAGCGGATCACCAGCTCGTCCCAGTATTCGGCCACATCAGCCAGGCGCCAGGCCGAGTTCGCCACCGGCTTGACGCAGACCTGCTTGGACATGGCCACACTGACCGTCTCCAGCTTGCGGTCGGTGTGGTCGGACGCGATGCTGACGTACATCTCGCCGTCGGCCGCAAACACGAAGGTCTCGACCTCGCCGGACGAATCGCCGCCCACCGCCTGCACCCGTTCGGCCTGGGTCAACTGGTTGTCGGCGATGCGGTAGTACAGCGGCACGCTGGTGGGACGCGGCACGCCGATGGCGGCCAGTTCCTCGATGTGGTGCTCGATGGCGGCGATGTCGCGCCCGGCCCAGCCGGCCACGATGAGGGTATTGAAATCCACCTCGACCTGGCGGGGGGAATCGGCTTCGATCTGAAATACGGCTTTCATGAAAAGTCCTGCGGAGGTAAACGGGAAAGAATGGGCACGGCCGCGCGGCCGTGCTCGAAGGGATACCGGGGCTAGCCGAACACGCGCGGCAGCCACAGAGCCAGGTCGGGCCACCACGCCAGCAACGCCAGCATCACGAACATGGCCGCCACGAACGGCAGGCTGCCGGTGATCACGGCGCTCATCGAACCGCTCTTGCGCAGGCTCTGCACCACGAACAGGTTCAGCCCCACCGGCGGCGTGATCAGCGCGGCCTCGACCAGGATGATGATGATGATGCCCAGCCAGATCGGGTCGTAGCCCAGCGCGATCATGATGGGCGCGACGATGGGGATGGTCGTGATCATCATCGACAGGGTCTCCATGAAGCAGCCCAGCACCAGGTAGAACACGATCACGATCAGCAGCATCCAGCCCGGCGACAGGCCCAGCCCGGTGATGGACTGGGTCAGCGCGTCGGTCAGGCCGGTGGCGGACATGACGAAGTTAAGGAAACTGGCCGCCACCACGATCAGCATGATCATGGCGGTCGAGCGCATGGTGCCTTCCATCGCCTCGCGCAGCATGGTCCAGGTCAGGCGGCGGAACCAGGCGGCCAGGATCAGCGCGCCCAGCACGCCCAGCGCGGCGGCCTCGGTGGGCGTGGCCAGGCCGGCGTAGATCGAGCCCACCACCAGCAGGAAGATGCCCATCGGCGGCGCCAGATGCACCAGGCTGGCCAAGCGCTGGCCCCAGGTGGCCTGGATCTTCTTGCCGCCCCAGGACGGCTTGACCACGCAGGCGATCATCACCGTCAGCATGAACAGCGCCGCCATGGCGAAGCCCGGGATGATGCCGGCCAGATATAGCTTGGGCACCGACGAATTGGTCAGCACGCCATAGATCACCAGGTTGATCGACGGCGGAATCAGGATGCCGAGCGTGCCACCCGCGGCCAGGCTGCCCAGGAACAGCGGCTCGTTGTAGCCGTACTTGCGGATCTGCGGAATCGCCACCGTACCAACGGTGGCGGCGGTGGCCACGCTGGAGCCGGACGTGGCCGAGAACAGCGTCGAGGCGCCGATGTTGGCGTGCATCAGGCCGCCCGGCAGCCAGGACAGCCACAGGCTCATGGCGCCGTACATGCGTTCGGCGAAGCCGGCCCGCAGCAGCACCTCGCCCAGCATGATGAACAGCGGAATGGCGACCAGCAGGAATTCGTTGTTGGTGCTCCAGGAGATCTCGCCGATCGCGCGCGACAGCGGCAGCATCGAGAACATCGGGTCCAGGATCAGGCCCAGCACCCCCAGGGCCGCGCCCACGGGGATCGACAGGCCGATCAGCACCAGCAGCAGAGTCAGGGCGGTGGCGATCATGCGGCGGCTCCCTTGACCATGCGCTCGCCGGCGGCGGCTTCCTCGTCGGCTTCTTCCTGCGCGGAACGCACGCCGCAGATTTCCTTGACCAGTTCGATGTCGCCGGTCACCAGGGCGGCCGAGGCGCGCGCCAGCATCAGGGCGACAGTAATGCACATCCAGGCCAGGCCCAGCAGCCACAGGCCTTGGGGAATCCACAGCGGCGTGGCCAGCGGCGTGTTGGCGGCGGACTTCTGCGCCCACGACATCTGCACCACTTCATAGGCGTAATAGGTCAGGAACACCATGAAGACGGCCAGCGCCACCATGGAAACCCAATCGAGCACGGCCGACACGCGCACCGGCAGCTTCTGGTAGAGCACGTCCACCCGCACGTTGGCGCGCTGCAGCGTGGCGAAGGCCAGCGCCCAGGAGGTGCTGATGGCGAAGGCGTAGCTGGACAGTTCGTCGGCGCCGCCGGTGGTAAAGCCCAGGAACTTGCGGGCCAGCACGTCGAAGGAAATGAGCAGCACGCTGGCGATGGTCAGCGCGCCGCCCGCCCACACCGCGACGCGCGAGAAGGTCTCGGCGCGACGCAGCAGCCCGCCCAGCAGGCGGAAGTGTTCGGATCGGGTCATGGGAAAAACCTCTGCGGCCGGATACGGCCTCGATGATGAATCGCAGGCGCGCCGCCGCCGCAACGGCGGACGGCGCGCGGTCTCGCTTACTTGCTGGCGGTCACGCCCAGCGTCTTGCCGACGGTGGCATTGAAGTCCTTGACGCACTGCGCCGAGCAACGCGCGGCCCACTTGGGCAACACGGCTTCCTGCGTCACCTTCTTGAGCAGTTCGCGGTCGGCGTCCGAAGGCTGCACCAGCACCATCTTGCCCTTGACCGGGAACGGGCAAGCCGCCGCGCCGGTGTTGCAGTCATAGCCTTCCTGGGTCTGGCGCGCCGCGGCATCCCAGATGTTGTCGACCAGCGTCTTGACGTTGGCCTGCAGGAAGGTGCGCACGTTGGGATCGAGCTTGTCCCAGGCCTTCTGGTTGACCGCGTGGATCTGCTGGTTCCAGTTGATCGGCAGCGCCACCAGGTGGGTCGACACTTCGTACCACTTGGCCGAGTAGCCCGACAGCGAGCCGGTGATGGCGCAATCGACCACCTTGTTCTGCAGCGCCGGCACCACTTCGCCGAACGCCATGGTGACGCTGGAGCCGCCCAGCGCTTCCACGAATTCGGCGGTGGTGCGGCTGCTGGTGCGGACCTTCTTGCCCTTGATGTCGGCCAGGCCCTTGATCTCGGCGTTGCAGAACAGCACCTGCGCCGGATAGGTGGAGATGCCCAGCAGCTTGACGTTGCTGCCCTCGCCGTACAGGCGCGCGTAGACCGGCTCGAAGGCGTTGGTCACCTCGCGCGCCGTCTTCACGTCCGGCGCCAGGCCGGCCAGGTCGATGGCCTCGTTGATCGGGTTGTCGCTGGCGAAGTACGACAGCGTGGCGGTGCCGAACTCGACCACGCCGGTCGACATCAGGCGCAGCAGTTCCGGGCCCTTCAGGCCCATTTCGTTGAAGCCCTTGATGTCCGCGGTGACCTGGCCCTTGGATGCTTCCGGAATGGTCTTGGTCCAGAACGGCTTTTCGTAATCGTTGTAGGCGGTCAGGTTGGACAGGCCGCCCACCACCTTCAAATGGGTCTTGGGCAGGTCTTGCGCCTGGGCGGCGCCGGCCAACAGGCTGGCGGCGACGGCGGCGAGAGCGAGCGACTTCTTCATGGACAAAACTCCTGGCTGGCGGGATGGTCTGGCGCGCGCGGGTCCCCGTTACCTTGAGCGCGCGGGTAGGAATCGGAACGTCAGAGGAGCAAAGGTTTTCCCCCGCGCCTGTGTTTCCAGGCGATCTTCTTGATGTGCCGCCATTGCAGCGTCAGGGGCGCCGAGCGTCCAATCGTATGTTGCGATGTGGGGGTATAAATATTTTTTGGGTCTCGCCGGCAAGCCGCCCGGCGCCGGCCGCAGAGCCAGCAACCATGCGGCCTGGCGCGGGATCGCGGGGTCTGACGCAGGCGCGCCGCGAGCGCTTCGCATGACCGCCCGCGCGCGCGGCGCTGGGGAAAACACCTAGGCGCGCGCGCGCCGACGGATCATGATGCGCGCCGTTGCCGGCGCGGCTCGGGGTCCGTGCGCGGCTTGCTTTCGCGCGGACAGGCCCTAGGACGACGCCACGCCGTCGCCCGCCTGCGCGGCCACTTTTTGCGCCATCTGCGCGATCAGGCGCGCCGCATGGCTGTCGGGTCCCTGCACCCAGGTGGCCGTGAAACTCAATTCGGGCAGCGGGTCGGCGTCGACCCGCAGGATGCGCAGTTCGCCGCGCGCCAGTTCCTTGCCCAGGAACACCGGCGCGATCACGCTGGTGCCGATGCAGTCCTGCGTCATCCGCACCACCATCGACATCGAGGCGCTGCCGTACATGCGTGGCGACACCACGCCGGCGCGCGTCAGCATGTCGCGCACCACCCGGTATGGCGCGCTGTTGGACGGATAGGTGACGATGGGCAGGCGGCCGATGCGTTCCAGCGTCAAGGGCTCGGGCCCCAGCTCCAGCAGCGGGCTGGCGACCCAGGCCAGCGGATAGGTGCACAGCGGCAGGTTCTCGACCCGCGCCTCCAGCACCGGCCCCATGAGGAAAGCCAGGTCGATCTGGCGCGACATCAGGTGCGAGCGCAGGACATGAGTGGTGTCCACCTCGATCTCCAGCACCAGCGCCGGATACGCGGCGTGCACCAGCTCGATCAGAGTCGGCAGCCAGGTCTGCACGATGGTCTCGGCCACGCCGATGCGCACCGTGCCCGTCATGACGTTCTGCTCGCGCGCCGCCTCGAACATGTCACGCCGCACCTGCAGCATGCGCTCCGCGTGCGACAGCAGTTCATGACCCTTGGCGGTCAGCTTGACGCCGCGGGCGTCGCGCTCGAACAGGCGCACGCCCAGGTCGGCCTCGAGCGAGGCGATGCGTTGCGAGACCGCGGGCTGCGTGGTGTTGAGCTTGTCGGACGCGGCGCGGAAGCTGCCCAGCGTGGCGACCCAAAAGAATGTTTCTATATTGCGTAGTTCGATCATGAACCTTTCCCCCTGCCGCGATGAGCGTATCATGTCAGCCGCCCCGTGGCCCCTCCACGGCCCCCTAGCGCACAAGGAGCCTGTCCATGTCCCCGGCCGATACCGGTCGCCCGCGTCCCGCCCCCAGCGGCCCGCTCGTCGGGATCCTGTTGCTGGTGCTGTCGATGTGGACGCTGTCCTGCCTGGACGCCAGCGGCAAATGGGTCATGAACGCGGGGGTGCCGCTGCTGGTGCTGTCGTGGTTCCGCTACGCCGTGCACCTGGTGCTGGTGCTGGCCCTGGTGCTGCCCACGCGCGGCACAGGCATCCTGCGCAGCAAAAAGCCGCGTGAACAGCTCCTGCGCGGCGGCTCGATGTTCCTGGCCACGCTGATGTTCTTCACCACGCTCAGCTACATTCCCCAGGCCGAAGCCACCGCCATCAACTTCCTGGCGCCCTTGCTGGTGCTGTCGCTGGCGCCGTGGATCCTGAAGGAGCCGGCGCGCATGTCGCGCTTTGTCGCCGCCGGCATCGCCTTCGTCGGCGTCATCATCGTCATCCGCCCGGGCGGCGGCCTGCATCCGGTCGGCACCATTTTCGGGCTGCTCACGGCCTGTTGCTTCGCGGCCCAGTTCATCGCCACGCGCCGCGTCGCGGGCGACGACCCGTTCACCTCGCTGATCTGGAGCGGCGCGGTCGGCACCGGCTGCCTGACGCTGGCCCTGCCCTTCATCCTGCCGCCCGCCCTGCCGGTGCTGCGGGCGCTGACGCCGCTGGACTGGACGCTGCTGATCTCCACCGGGGTCACCGGCGGCCTGGGCCACCTGTTCCAGATCGCCGCCTATCGCCGCGCGCCGGCCTCGACGCTGGCGCCCTTCATCTACCTGCAGATCATCAGCGCCACCACGGTCGGCTGGCTGGTGTGGGACCACTTTCCGGATCCCCTGACCTGGCTCGGCATCGCCATCATCTGCGCCAGCGGCATCGGCATCGGGCTGGTGGAGTGGCGCCGCAGCCGCGCCCAGGCGGCCGCGCCGGCGGGCGCCAGCGCGCGCTGATACGCCCCGGGCGGCCAGCGGCCTCCCCGCCTCCCGTACAATGCCCGGCGCCGCCCGCCTGTGCGGGCGGTCTTCCCCGCATTTCCAGAACGAGGGCTCCATGATCATCAAACCCCGCGTGCGCGGCTTCATCTGCGTGACCACCCATCCCGTCGGCTGCGAAGCCAACGTCAAGAACCAGATCGACTACGTCCGCGCCCAGGGCCCGATCAGCGGTGGCCCCAAGCGCGTGCTGGTGATCGGCGCCTCCACCGGCTACGGCCTGGCGGCCCGCATCAGCGCCGCCTTCGCCTGTGGCGCCCAGACGCTGGGCGTGTTCTTCGAGCGCCCCGGCGAGGCCGCCAAGGCCGGCACCCCGGGCTGGTACAACAGCGCCGCCTTCGACAAGTTCGCCAGCGCCGAGGGCCTGTACGCCAGGAGCATCAACGGCGACGCCTTCTCCGATGCCATCAAGGCCCAGACCATCGCCGCCATCAGGCAGGATCTGGGCCAGGTCGACCAGGTGATCTACAGCCTGGCCGCGCCCCGCCGCACCCATCCGGTCAGCGGCACGGTGTTCAACTCGACCCTCAAGCCGGTCGGCCAGGCGGTCACGCTGCGCGGCCTGGATACCGACAAGGAAGTCATCAAGGAATCGGTGCTGGAACCGGCCACCCAGGAAGAGATCGACGCCACGGTGGCGGTCATGGGCGGCGAGGACTGGCAGATGTGGATCGACGCTCTGCTGGAGGCCGGCGTGCTGGCCGAGGGCGCCTCCACCACCGCCTTCACCTACCTGGGCGAGAAGATCACCCACGACATCTACTGGAACGGCTCGATCGGCGCCGCCAAGAAAGACCTGGACCAGAAGGTGCTGGACATCCGCGCCAAGCTGGCCGCGCGCGGCGGCGACGCCCGCGTCTCGGTGCTGAAGGCGGTCGTGACCCAGGCCAGCTCGGCGATCCCGATGATGCCGCTGTACCTGTCGCTGCTGTTCAAGGTCATGAAGGAAAAAGGCACCCACGAGGGCTGCATCGAGCAGGTGTACGGCCTGTACCGCGACAGCCTGTGCGGCGCGGCGCCGATCCTGGACGACGAAGGCCGGTTGCGCGCGGATTACCTGGAACTGGACCCCGCCGTGCAGGCGCAGGTGCAGGCGCTGTGGCACCAGGTGACCGAGTCCAACCTGTATGAACTGACCGATTTCGCCGGCTACAAGCGCGAGTTCCTGCGCCTGTTCGGGTTCGAGATCGATGGGGTGGATTACAACGCCGATGTCGACCCGGACGTGAAGATCCCCGGCCTGATCAGCGCCTGAGGCGAGTTCAGGTCCGCCCGGGGGCCGCGTTCGCGCTTCGCTCGCGCCTCTTTCACGCCCCCTCGCGCCTCGTTCGCGCCGCGGTGGCGGCCCGTCAGCCCCGCGCCTGCGCCTTGCCGGCGCTGAACAGGCGCAGCAGCTGGTCCAGCCCGCCCTGGTCGATCGCCACCTTGGCCTCGCGCCGCACCGCCGGCTTGGCGTAATACGCCACCGACAGCCCGGCGGTGCGCAGCATCGGCAGGTCGTTGGCGCCGTCGCCCACCGCGATGGCGCGCTCCGGCCCGACGCCCAGCGCCGCGCACACCTCCAGCAACTTGCGGCGCTTTTCCTCGCCGTCGCACAGGTCGCCCCACGCTTGCGGCAGCAGCCTCCCCGTCAGGCGGCCATCGACGATCTCCAGCACGTTGGCGCGCACGTCGTCCAGCCCCAGGCGCGCGCGCAGCCGGTCGGTGAAGCAGGTGAAGCCGCCCGTCACCAGCAGGCAGAACAGGCCGGCGGCCTTGCAAGCCGCGATCAGCGTTTCCACGCCCGGGTTGAGCGCCAGGCGGCGTTCATACACCTCGTCCAGCGCCGCCGCCGGCATGCCGGCCAGCAGCGCCACGCGCTGCCGCAGGCTCTGCTTGTAGTCGACGATCTCTCCCTGCATCGCCGCCTCGGTCAGCGCGGCCACCTCGGCCTTTTTCCCCATCAGGTCGGCCATCTCGTCCAGCGTCTCGATGGCGATCAGCGTCGAATCCATGTCGAAGGCGATGACCTTGTAGTCCGACAGTGTCAGCGGCGGCGCGATACCGCGCCAATGCAGGCAGGCGTCGCTCTGGAACTCTTGCATGGGCAATCCTTCTATTGCTCGGGTGGCGGATGGCCGGCCTCGCGGCCCAGCCAGTCGATGAAATGGCGCGCCGCGGCCGCGGCCGGCGCGTCCGGGCGAAACAGCGCATGCACGCCGGCGTTGGGCAGGCGCGGCTGCAGGAACAGCGGCCGCAGCCGGTCGGCGCGCAGGTCGTCCTGCAGCAGGCACCACGGCGCCAGGGCGATGCCCAGGTCGTTCATGGCGGCCTGCATGCACAGGAATTGATGGTCGAACACCGGCCCGGGCAGTTGCGCCGGCACGTCCACCCTGGCCAGCGCGAACCAGCGCGGCCAGTGGTCCATGCCGCCCGCGACCTTCAGCAAGGGGTGCCCCAGACAGTCGGCCGGCGTGGCCAAGCGGTTGCGCTCGATGAAGCGCGGCGACGCCACCGGCACGTGGAAATCGTCCAGGCAGTGCACGCAGCTCATTTCGGCGTGCGCCACGAAGCCATGGCGGATCAGCACGTCGCCGCCGCCCTCGTCACCCCGATCCAGGAACGAGCGCCCCTGCGTGGTCAGCTGCACGTCGATGCCCGGATGCAGCGCCTGGAACGCCGACAGCCGGGGAATCAGCCATTTCATGGTCAGCGACGGCGTGGCGCTGACGCGCAACACGCCGCCATGGCCAGGCGAGCGCAGCTTGGCGGTGGCCGCCGCGATGCGCTCCAGGCTGGCCTGGACCTCGGGAAAATACGCCTGCGCGCACGGCAGCAGCGTGACGCCGCGGGCCTCGCGCGCGAACAGCGGCTGGCCGACGTAGTCTTCCAGGATGCGGATCTGCTGGCTGACCGCGCTGTGCGTGATGCTCAGTTCGTCGGCCGCCGCCGTGAAACTGCGCAGGCGCGCCGCGGCCTCGAATACCCGCAAGGCTTTCAGCGGCGGCAGGCTCGGGCCCGCCATCTCAGGCGCCGTCCGCCCGTGCGCGCCCCTGGCGCAAGGCTTTGCTGCGTGTTCCCACGATTTCCCTTGTCATCTGTTCTTGCCGGCGCGGGGCTTGGACCGCGCCGTTGCTATGAGCCGCATTCTAGGGGATTGCGGCGCCGCCGACCTCTTAGAAAAACTAACGCCAGCCCTTAAAAAACACCGCTGGTGGCGGCGCGGCCGGGTTCCTATGATGCGTCCAATCCCAGGCAGGAACCTTTCATGGCATCGATCACCGTAGACGGCATCATCAAGACATTCGGCGGCCAGCAGGTGCTGCGCGACCTGTCGCTGCACATTCCCGACGGCGGGTTCTACACGCTGCTGGGCCCCAGCGGCTGCGGCAAGACCACTCTGCTGCGCTGCATCGCCGGCTTCTACGCGCCCGACGGCGGCCGCCTGCTGTTCGACCAGGACGACGTCACGCACGTGTCGGCGCACCGCCGCGACATCGGCATGGTGTTCCAGGACTACGCGCTGTTTCCCGACAAGACCGCCTTCGACAACGTCGCCTACGGCCTGCGCGCCCGCGGCGTGGCCCGCGCCGAGATTAAGCGCCGCGTCGACGAGGCGCTGGACAAGGTCGGCCTGGCGGCGCTGGCCGACCGCTACCCGGCGCAGATGAGCGGCGGCCAGCGCCAGCGCGTGGCGCTGGCGCGCGCCCTGGTGATCCGGCCGCGCGTGTTGCTGATGGACGAGCCGCTGTCTAACCTGGACGCCAAGATGCGCCTGCAGATGCGCGACGTCATCCTCGACCTGGTGCGCGAGGCCGGCATCACCACCGTGTTCGTCACCCATGACCAGGAGGAGGCCCTGGCCATGTCCGACCGCATCGCCATCATGGACCACGGCCGCATCGCCCAACTGGGCACGCCCGAGGAACTGTACGGCACGCCGGTCAACGCCTATGTGGCCGACTTCATCGGTTCGGCCAACGTGATCCCGGTGCCGGCGCGCGGCGGGCTGCCCGGCGCGCCGGCCGGCCACGTGCGCTACGAGCTGTGCGGCCTGGGTTTCGACGGCACGCTCGGCAGCGCCACGCTGGCCGAGCGCGCGGTGCTGATCGCCCGCCCCGAGGAACTGGCCCTGATGGCGCCGGCGCCCTACGTGCCCAACACGCTGCCCGGCAAGGTGCTGCGGCGCCAGTACCTGGGCTTCAAGACCGCCTACCGCATCGCGCTGCAGGACGGCTCGGAGATCCGCGTGGAGCTGCACGCGGGCAACATGGTGGCGCAGTTCCAGCCCGGCGAGGCCGTGCAGGTGCTGATTCCCGCCGACAGCCGCGTCGTCAACGCCTGAGGACCGCCACGCCATGAAAATCAAATGGTGGCCCTGGGGCATCCTGACGGCGATCAGCCTGGCGCTGCTGCTGTTCTTCGTGCTGTATCCGCTGGCGGTGCTGTTCAGCAACAGCGTCACCGGCCAGGACGGCGGTTTCTCGCTGGAGGGGTTCCGCGCCCTGCTGGCCGACTCGCAATACCTGGAGGCCTTCGGCAACACGCTGGTGCTGGGGCTGGTGGTGACCGCCTGCACCATCCTGGTGGGCGTGCCGTTCGCCTACATGGTGGCGCGCTACGACTTCCCGCTCAAGAACCTGGTGGCGATCCTGCCGGTGCTGACCATCGTCATTCCCGAGATCATCGTCGGCCAGTCTTGGCTGCTGGTGCTGGGCAACAACGGCATCCTGACCAACCTGCTGGGCGACGCGGGCATCTCGCTGCCGTCGTTCTACGGCTGGACCGGCATGGTGTTCTCGATGACGCTGGTCTACTACACCTACATCTACCTGGGCGTGCTGGCCGCGTTGCGCGGCTTCGACGGCCAGCTGGAGGAAGCCGGCCTGAGCCTGGGCACGCCGCCACTGCTGACCCAACTGCGGGTGCTGGTGCCGGTGCTGCTGCCGGCGGTGCTGGTGAACGCGCTGGTGGTGTTCACGCTGGTGGTCGGCAACTTCGCGCTGGCGATGCTGCTGGGCAGCCGCGTGCCGCTGCTGTCGGTGATGACCTACAACACCTTCGTCAGCGAAATGGGCGGCAGCCCGACGCTGCAGAGCGCCATGTCGGTGGTGTCGATCGCCATCGTCGCCATCGTGCTGTTCGTGCAGAAGCGCGTGGTCGAGCGCAAGGTCTACACCATGACCCAGGGCCGCGCGCCGGCGGCGCGCCGGGTGCGTTCATGGCAGGCCATCCTGTACACCGGCGGCGTCGGCCTGGTGATCCTGCTGTCGCTGCTGCCGCTGATCGTGGTGTTCATCGCCGCCTTCACCAAGACCAGCGGGCCGGTGATGCACTGGGGCTCGTGGTCGCTGGCCAGCATGCAGCGCGCCCTGCACGGCGCGCCCGAGCCGATCCTGAATTCGCTCAAGTTCGCCTCGCTGGCCACGGTGACGGGCGTGGCCTTCGCGGTGCTGGTGAGCTACCTGACCATCAAGAAGCGCAGCGCCTTCACCCAGGTGCTGGACTACATCGTGGTGCTGCCGCTGACCATCTCGGGCACGGTGCTGGGCATCGCGCTGGTGCAGACCTTCAACACCGGCTGGCTGGTGCTGGCCGGCACCTCCGGCATCATGGTGCTGTGCTACGCGGTGCGGCGCCTGCCCTTCGCGGTGCGCAACGCCTCGTCGGTGCTGTTCAACATACCCGACTCGATCGAGGAAGCCTCGATCAGCCTGGGCGTATCGCCGCTGATGACCTTCTTCAAGGTCATCCTGCCGGCCATGAAGGCCTCGATCATCTCGGCCGCCATCCTGATGTGGCTGACCACGATTTCCGAGCTGTCGGCCTCGATCGTGGCCTACAGCGGCGGCCTCGAAACCATGCCGATCGCCATCTTCCGCCAGGTCGACGGCGGCCGCCTGGGCATGGCCTCGGCCTATGGCGCGGCGCTGGTCACGGTGATCGTGCTGCCCATCATCGTGTCGGTCAAGGCATTCCGCATCAAGCTGTTCTCCGGCAAATAACCCGCATCCACAAAGGCTCACCATGCACCTCAAACACTTCCTGCAAACCGGCCTGCTGGCCGCCACCCTGGCCGCGGGCGCCGCGCAGGCGCAGAACGTGGTCCTGTACTCGTCCAACAACACCGAGACCATCGAGACCGCGCTGGACGCCGTCAAGAAGCAGTCGCCCAAGCTGAACGTGCAGCCGGTCACCGGCGGCACCGGCACCATGATGAAGCGCATCGAGGCCGAGGCCCAGAACCCGCGCGGCGACCTGTTCTGGAGCGGCGGCTTCGGCACGCTGGGCGCCTACCGCCAGCACCTGCAGCCCTACCGCCCGGCCGATATCGACAAGATCCCGGCCGAGTTCCGCGGCCCCGACGACCTGTGGGTCGGCACCAACGTCCACATCATGGTGCTGATGGTCAACGAACGCCAGCTGAAAGGCCTGGCCGCGCCGGCCACCTGGTCCGACCTGATGCAACCGCAGTGGAAGGGCAAGTTCGCCATCACCGATCCGTCCAAGAGCGGCACCGCCTACATGCTGGTCTACGGCCTGTACAAGCAGTTCGGCCAGGAAGGCCTGGACAAGATCGCCGCCAACGCCGTGGTCACGGCCTCGTCCGGCACCACCTACAAGGGCGTGGCGGCCGGCGAATACGCGGTCGGCATGACGCTGGAATACGCCGCCCAGGAATACGTGGCCGGCGGCCAGAAGGAAATCAAGCTGGTCTACCCGACCGAGGGCAGCTACCTGGCGCCGGAAGGCATGTTCATCATCAAGGGCGCCAAGAACCTGGAGGCCGCCAAGGCGCTGTACGACGGCCTGCTCAGCAAGGAGGCCCAGGAAGCGCAACTGGTGAAGAACTTCCGCCGCCCGACCCGCAGCGACATCGCGGTGGCCAGCCTGACCACCCTGCCCGACTTCAACAGCATCAAGATCTTCCCGGTGAGCCAGGACGCGGCCGCCAAGGAGTACGAAGCCGTCGTCGCCGCCTGGAACCAGGCCGCGGCCAAGGCCAAGTAAGGTCCGCGCCAGAGGTTTGCGCCAAGCAAAAACGCCACCTTCGGGTGGCGTCTTCGTTTCAGGCTTGTGCCGCTGGCGCGGGCCGCAACGGCCGGTCGCATCCCGCCTACGCGGCCATGCGTCCCGCCGCCAGCACCACCTGCCGGCCGCAACGCGCCGCCAGTTGGGGATCGTGCGTCACCAGCACCAGCGTGGTGCCGTGCTCGCGGTGCAGGTCGAACATCAGGTCGATGACGGTGACGCCGGTGGCGGCGTCCAGGCTGCCCGTGGGTTCATCGGCGAACAGCAGGTCGGGCTGCACCACGAAGGCGCGCGCCAGCGACACGCGCTGCTGCTCGCCGCCGGACAGGGTGCGCGGATAATGATGCAGGCGCGCCCCCAGCCCGACGCGCTCGAGCATGGCCTGGGCCGCCTCGCGCGCCGGCTGACCCGCCAGTTCCAGCGGCAGCATGACGTTTTCCAGCGCGGTCAGGTTCGGCAGCAGCTGAAATGACTGGAACACAAACCCCACGTGATTGGCCCGCAGGCGCGCGCGGCCGTCCTCGTCCAGGGCGAACAGGTCCTGCCCGGCCAGGCGCACGCTGCCCGCGCTGGGAACATCCAGCCCGGCCAGCAGTCCCAACAGGGTGGACTTGCCCGACCCGGAGCTGCCGGTGATGGCCACGGCGCTGCCCGCCGCCACCGTAAAATCGATGTCTTCCAGGATAGACAGCGTCCCGCCGGCATCGGCCACCCGCTTGCCCAGCCCTTTCACCTCGATCGAATTCTTGCTATCCATGCGCCTGATTCCCCTGATTCGCCGTTCACTACTGATATCCACGCTGGCCACGGCCACCCTGATGGCGCCCGCCCACGCTCAGACCGCGCCGGCAGCCCAGGGTTCCGCGCAACGCACCGTGCTGGTGGTGGGCGACAGCCTGGCCGCCGAGTACGGCATCAAGCGCGGCACCGGCTGGGTGCCGCTGCTGTCCGCGCGGCTTTCCGAACAATACCCGAAGTACAAGGTCGTCAACGCCAGCATCAGCGGCGACACCACCAGCGGCGGCGTCGCGCGCCTGCCGGCGCTGCTGCGCCAGCATGAACCGGCGGTGGTGGTGCTGGAGCTGGGCTCGAACGACGCCCTGCGCGGGCTGCCGCTGAACATGACGGAGCAGAACCTGCGCACCATGGCGCAGGCGGCGCGTAAGGCCGAGGCCGAGGTGGTCATCGTCGGCATGCAGATCCCGCCCAACTACGGCCGCGACTACACCCAACGCTTCGCCCAGGTGTTTCCCACCGTCGCCAAAGACGAAAACGCCCGGCTCGTGCCCTTCCTGATGGAAGGTATCGCAACGAACCGGGCGATGTTCCAGGCCGACGGCATCCATCCCAACGAGGATGCCCAGGCCCAACTGCTGGACAATGTCTGGCCGACGCTGCGACCCTTGCTGCGGTGACTTGACGCGGGCCTGGGCGGCCCGCGATCCGCCTCGCGAAAGATCAGCCCGCCGCCTGCTGCGAGGCGTCGCCGCCGCGGATGGCGTCGGCGGCCGCCGGCAGCACCTGCACCTTGTATTCCTCGCGCAGCATGCGCACCAGCGCTTCGTTCTCGGCCTGGCCCCACGCGCCCGCCAATTGCTGCGCCAGGCGTTCCTTGTCGGCGGCCTCGACCGTGCCGGCCTCGACCTTTTCCAGGCGCACCAGCGTGTAATCGGCGCCCGACTGCACGCCGGTGTAGGCCGGCAGCTTGGCGGCCGGCAGGCGCATCACGGCGTCCAGCACCGAGCGCGGCAGGTTCTTGGGATCCTGGCGCGACACCACCAGCGGACCACCGAAGCCTTCCGGCGCCGCGGCGGGGTTGGCCTGATCGGCCGCCAGCGCGGCTTCACCGGCCTTCTTGGCGGCTTCGGCCGAACGCTCGTCCAGCAGCTTGGCGCGGATCGAATCGCTGACTTTCTCCAGCGCCGGCACGTGGGCCGGTTCCACGGCGGCCACGCGCACCGCCAGCATGGTGTCGGGCGACAGCTCGATCACGCCGGAGTTCTGCTTTTCACGCAGCACGTCGGGCGAGAACAGCACCTGGCGCACGCGCGGGTTGTCCAGCAACGCCGCGTCCGGGCTGTCCACGGCGGAACCGGGGCCGGCCTGGTCGGCGGGCAACAGACCTTCGCGCGTCACGCCCGAGGCGGTGCGCAGCTTCAGGCCCACCGCGTCGGCGGCCGGTTGCAGGCTGTCGCGCTGGTCGTAGACCTGCTTGTTCAGCTGGCTGGCCATCTCCGAAAAACGCACGGCGGCCAGTTGCTTGCGCACTTCGGCGGTGATCTGGTCCTTCACCTCGGCCAGCGGCTTGATCGCGGCGGGCTGAATCTCGGTGACCTTGACCACGTGGAAACCCGACGGGCTTTCGACCACGCCCGACACCTGGTCCTTGGACTGACTGAAGATCGCCTTTTCCAGCGGGCCGGACAGCATGCCCGGCGCCAGCCAGCCCAGGTCGCCGCCATTGGCGGCCGAGCCGGCGTCCTGCGAATTCTTGCGGGCCAGCTCGGCGAATTGCGCCGGGTTGGCGGCGGCCTGCGTGGCCAGGGCCTCGGCCTTGGCGCGGGCGGCCTTGCGCGCATCTTCCGAGGCGCCGGCGGGCACTTCGATCATGATGTGGCTGGCGCGGCGGCGCTCGGGCTGGCCGAAGCGGTTCTTGTTCTGTTCGTAATACGAAGCCAGGTCCTCGTCCTTGACCTGCACGCCCTCGGTGGCGGCGGCTTCGTTCAGCACCAGGTACTGCACCTGGACCTGTTCGGGAATCTGCAATTGCTGCTTGTTGGCGTCGTACCAGGCCTGGATGTCGGCCGGGGTGACGGTGACTTGCGAGCGGAAATCGGCGGCGGCGAAGCGGCGCAGTTGCACCGTGCGCTGCTGCGTCAGGGCGGTTTCCAGCGACGCCACCACTTCGGCGGGCGCGCGGGCCGACTGCCCGACCGGTTCCAGCACGCGGGCCACGGCCAGGTCACGGCGCAGGCCGGCCTCGAACGAGGTGGGCGACATGCCCTGCGCCGCCAGCACCTGGCGATAGCGCTCGGGCGAGAAGCGGCCGTTGTCCTGCACTTCCGGAATCGCGGCGATGGTGTTGCGCAGCGTTTCGTCGGACACCGAGAAACGGTTGTCCACGGCCACGTTCGCCAGCAGGCGCTGGTTGATCAGCTGGTTCAGCAGCGCTTCGCGCAGCTGCGGCGTGTCGATCACGGCCGGGTCGAACTGCGCGCCCAGGCGCTGGCGGTATTGCTCCAGCTGGTTGCGGTGCGCCTGGTCGAACTCCGCGCGGGAAATCGGCTGGCCGGCGACCGTCGCCAGTTCCGGCTCCTTGCGCATGAAGCTCTCATAGCCCTGGATCCCGACGAGGAAGAAGGACGGCACAATCAGAAGCAGCAGGATGAACTGCATCCAGCGCCGGTGGCTGCGAATAAATTCGAACATGGAATCCCTGTTGCCGCACTCGGGAGGAAACTTCCGCCCGGGGCGCACGAAAACGCATAAAAAAAGGCGAATCTCATTCGCCCTATTCCCATACCGGTCAAACCGGGTCAGCGGGCGGATTTTAGCATTTCTCATTCGTCCCGCAGCGTCTGCTTACATCGGCCCGCCCGTCGCCTGCGGCGAGGGCTTTTCCCCGCATGGAAGCGGGCCCCGGTCAACCGGGGAAACCCCGGTTCCCGCCTTCCGTCCCCGCTCGTATCGTCAAAGCCGGACCCGACGCCGCGCCGCCGGCTCCCTCCTTCCCCCCTTCCATGCAGAGGTGACTTTCGATGCCGTTCCCGCTCCCACGTCCGCTTGTCCTGCGTGCCGCGCTCGCCCTGGCCTTCCTGGGCGGCGCCTCCTGCGCCGCGCTGGCCGCCCCGGTCGCCGCCGTGCACGACGCCGCCGAGCAACAGAAGCAGGCCATGCTCGACACCATGCGCGACCTGGTCAATATCGAATCGGGCAGCCGGGACGTGGAAGGCGTGGAACGCATTGCCGCCCTCATCGGCGAGCGTCTCAAGGCCCTGGGCGGCAAGGTCGAAATCCTGCAGGCCACCGACATCTCCCGCCTGGACGACACCCCCGAGCGCGTCGGTCCCATGGTGCACGCCGAATTCAAGGGCAGCGGGCAGAAAAAGATCATGCTGATCGCGCACATGGACACCGTCTACCGCAACGGCATGCTCAAGGACCAGCCTTTCCGCATCGACGGCGACCGCGCCTATGGCCTGGGCATCGCCGATGACAAGCACGGCGTCGCCCTCATCCTGCACACCGTGGCCCTGCTGCAAAAACTGGACTTCAAGGATTACGGCACCCTGACCGTGCTGATCAACGGCGACGAGGAAATCAGCTCGCCGGGCGCCCGCGCCACCATCACCCGCCTGGGCGCCGACCAGGACGCCGTATTCTCCTTTGAAGGCGGCGGCGCCGAGGGCCGCCTGACCCTGGCCACCAGCGGCATCGGCGCCGCCTACCTGACCGTGCAGGGC
This sequence comes from Achromobacter ruhlandii, assembly GCF_002082135.1. NCBI lineage: Bacteria > Pseudomonadati > Pseudomonadota > Betaproteobacteria > Burkholderiales > Alcaligenaceae > Achromobacter > Achromobacter ruhlandii. Next base: position 2,899,315 of record NZ_CP017433.1, on the reverse strand, counting down.
AAAACCTCGCACGCCGGCGCCCGTCCCGAGGGCGGCGTCAACGCCCTGACCGAGCTGTCCCACCAGATCCTGCAACTGAAAGACCTGTCCAAACCCGAGGAAGGCCTGAAACTGAACTGGACCGTGGCCCAGGCCGGCACCAACCGCAACGTCATCCCCGGCCAGGCCACCGCCCAGGCCGACGCCCGCGCCCTCAAGGTGTCCGACTTCGACGCCCTTGAACGCACCCTGCAGGAACGCATCCAGAAGAAACTGCTGCCCGAGGCCAAAGTCAGCGTCAAATTCGAAGTGCGCCGCCCACCGCTGGAAGCCACCCCCGCCTCGCGCGCCCTCGCCAACCACGGCGTCGCCATCTACCAGGAACTCGGCCTGCCCATGAAAGTCATCGACCGCGCCAGCGGCGGCGGCACCGACGCCGCCTTCGCCGCCCTCAAGGCCCGCGGCCCCGTCATCGAAGGCATGGGCCTGAGCGGCTTCGGCGCCCACTCCAACGACGCCGAGTACATCCAGATCCCCTCCATCGTCCCCCGCCTCTACCTGGCCGCCCGCATGATCATGGACGTCTCCCAGGACAAGGCCCCGATGAAATAAGCGCCAGGCGCCTGCGGCTGCGCAACCCTACGAAGGCCGTCCCTGTCCCACCCAAGCAACAGGCTCCCCGCCCGCAAATCCCACCTCCCACGCCAGGGATGCGCCCCGCGAGCAACCACCACGTATGTCCGACAAGGCCGCGCAGGGCGGCCTTGTCGGACGGGCGCCAGCAGATCTTTCCAGCCCCGCCCACTCCTTCCAACGAAGCCCAAGCACACCCCCCACCCCCGCGACGCCCCGAACTTTCCCCACCGCGAGCGGCTGCGGGGCCGTGGCGCGGGGCCGGGGCGTGTAGAGGCGCGCGCGACGGAATCCGAAGGAGCCGCAGGCGACGAGGATGAGCACGCGCTGTCCAGCGCGCAGGCGCCGGACAAGCCTCGTAGCCCCGGCCCCGCGCCACGGCCCCGCAGCCGCGCCAAAAGAACCGAACCCGCGACACAGGCACGAAGCAAGCCCCCAGCACGACAGGAAAGGAACCCCCAGAACAGAGTATCCTTCCACCCTGTCCCAAAGAACCCCAAAAGCATCAAAGAAATGACCGCATCCCTCCCCACCTGGCCCTATTCCCGCCACATCGCCCACCGCGGCGGCGGCCGCCTGGCCCCGGAGAACACCCTCGCCGCCATGCGCGTCGGCGCCGAACACGGCTTCACCATGTTCGAATACGACGTCAAGCTCAGCCGCGACAACGTCCTCGTCCTGATGCACGACGACGACGTCGACCGCACCTCCAACGGCCACGGTCCCGCCGCCGCCAAGACCTTCAGCGAACTGGCGCAACTGGACTTCGGCAGCTGGCACTCCGCCGCCTACGCCGGCGAACCCCTGCCCACCTTTGCCGCCGTGGCCCGCTACACCGTCGCCAACGGCATCGCCAGCAACGTCGAGATCAAGCCCTGCCCTGGCCGCGAAGCCGAGACCGGCGCCGCCGTCGCCCTGGCCGCCCGTGAACTCTGGAAAGGCGCCGCCGTGGCCCCGCTGCTGTCCTCCTTCGCTGAGGAAGCCCTGCAGGCCGCCAAGGACGCCGCGCCCGAACTGCCGCGCGCCCTGCTGGTCGAGAAGGTGCCCGCCGACTGGCTCGACCGCCTGGTCAAATACGACTGCGTCGCCCTGAACATCAACCAGAAGGACGCCACGCGCGAACTGATCGACGCCGTGCACGCCGCCGGCTACCGCATTGCCGCCTGGACCGTCAACGACCCCGAGCGCGCCCGCCTGCTGCTGGACTGGGGCATCGACGGCATCTTCACCGACGAACTGGCCGCCATCCGGCCGGCCGCCTGAGGCCCCCGCCCCGTGTTCAGCTATCGCCACGCCTTCCACGCCGGCAACCATGCCGACGTGCTCAAGCACGCCATCCTGGTCCACACTCTGGACTACTTCAACCGCAAGGACGCGCCCTACTGGGTCATCGACACCCACGCCGGCGCCGGCCTCTACAGCCTGGACAGCGACTGGGCCGCCAAGACCTCGGAATTCGCCGACGGCATCGGCCGCCTGTGGGAACGCGACGACCTGCCGCCCCTGCTGGCCGACTACGTCGCCCGCATCCGCGCCTTCAACACCAACGGCCGCCTTAAGCGCTACCCCGGCTCGCCCTGGCTGACGCTGGACGCGCTGCGCCCGTCCGACCGCCTGCGCCTGTTCGAAATGCACCCGACCGAGATCGACACCCTGGTCGGCAACCTCGAACACATGGACCGCACCGCGCAGCGCCAGACCACCATCTACGGCGACGACGGCTTCGAGGGCGTCAAGGCCCTGCTGCCGCCGCCGACGCGCCGCGGCATGGTGCTGATCGACCCGTCCTACGAGGACAAGAACGACTACCGCCGCACGCTGATCACCGTCAAGGAATGCGTCAAGCGCTTCGCCACCGGCACCATCGCCGTCTGGTACCCGCTGGTGCAGCGGCGCGAGGCCAGCGAAATGGCGCGCCACTTCGAGAACCTCAAGGTCAAGAGCTGGCTGCACGCCACGTTGACGGTCAAGAAGGCCACCATCGACGGCTACGGCCTGCACGGCAGCGGCATGTTCCTGATCAACCCGCCGTGGACGCTGCACGACGCCCTCAAGCAGACCATGCCCTACCTGGCGCGTGAGCTGGGCCAGGACGAACGCGCCGGCTTCACGCTGCAATTCCGCGAGAATCCGTTCCCCGCGCCCAAGAAGCAGTCCGACGACTGATTCCAGGCAGGAACGAAAAAAAGGGCTGCCCCGAGGGGCAGCCCTTTTTCTTGGCAACGGCGTTCAGGCCGCGGCGTCTTCCGCCTCCACCTGGCGCAGCGCCTCCTGCGCCCGCGCCAGCTTGGCTGCCGCGTCGCGCAGCGCCGTGCGCAGGCCTTCCTCGATGACCGGATGGTAGAACGGCATTTCCAGCATGCGCGCCACGGTCAGCTCCTGCTGCACGGCCCAGGCCAGCAGATGACCGATGTGCTCGGCGCTGGGGCCGACCATCTCCGCGCCCAGGAAGCGGCCGCTGGCGATATCGGCGTACACGTGCAGCAGGCCGCGATTCTTCAGCATCACCCGCGAACGGCCCTGGTCGCCGAAGTCGACCTCGCCCGTCACGAAGGTGCCCGGCGTCAGGCGGGCGTGGCCCTGCCCGGCCAGCGCGATCTGCGGATCCGAGAACACCACCGCCAGCGGCGCGCGGCGCAGGCCCTGGCGCACCTCCGGATAACGCGCCGCGTTCTCGCCGGCGATGCGGCCTTCGTCGGCCGCCTCGTGCAACAAGGGCGCGTCGGCGTTGGCGTCACCGGCGATGAAGATCGCCGAATCGCCCGCCTGCATGGTGTCGCGGTCGAACAGTGGTACGCCCTGCGCGTTCAGTTGCAGGGAGGTGTTCTCCAGGCCCAGGCCATCCACGTTGGGGCGGCGGCCGGTGGCCACCAGCGCGTAGTCGAAACGCTCGGTGCGTTCGGTGTTGTCCAGCGCCACGTAGCGCACCTCGACCTCGTCGCCCACTCGCTGGGTTTCCAGCACGCGCGCATCCGGGTCCAGGTAGAACTCCTGCTGGAAGATCTTGCGGGCGCTGTGGCGCACCTGCGGATCGCTGATGCCGCCCAGGCTGCCGCTGACGCCGAACACGCGCACCTCGACGCCCAGCCGCGCCAGCGCCTGGCCCAGTTCCAGCCCGATCACGCCGGGGCCGAACACCGCCACCCGGCGCGGCAGGTCATCCCACGCGAACACATCGTCGTTGAGCACCAGGCGGTCGCCCAGCGCGCGGAATGGCGGCGGCACCGACGGCCGCGAGCCGGTCGCGATCACCACGCGGGACGCATGGATCTCGGTGTGGTCATCGACCCGCAGCACCGTGTCCGATTCAAAGCGGGCGTAGCCGCGGATCTTGTCTTCGGCCGGGATGTTCTCCACGCCCTCCAGCACGAAGCCGACGAAACGGTCGCGCTCGCGCTTGACGCGGTCCATCACCTCTTCGCCGTTGACCGTGACCTCGCCCTCGACGTGCACGCCGAACGGCGCGGTATGCGCCGCCTGATGGGCGGCTTCGGCGGCCGCGATCAGCAGCTTGGACGGCATGCAGCCGACGCGGGCGCAGGTGGTGCCATAAGGACCGCCTTCAATCAGCAGCGCGCGCTTGCCCGCGGCCTTGGCGGCGCGATAAGCGGCCAGGCCGGCGGTGCCGGCGCCCAGGACGGCGATATCGGTGTGCAGAGTCTTCATGAGTGGGATCCCCCGGTGTAGCGTCGAGCAAACATTGTCAAAGGCGGATTCCGCCTTGTTGCGCATCCTCCGGACGAAGCCCGTCCCGCGGCGCCCGCCGGGGCCGCGCGAAGATGCGGAAAAAGGGAAACCGGCGCGCCGGACCGCTCCTTGCGGGAGCGGCCGCGGCAAGGGAAAGGGACCCTGTCCCCTTCCCGCCAGCATCAGGCGAAGTGCGCCTTCAGGTCGTCCAGGCCGCCGATCAGCGAACCGTTGATGAACACCTGCGGAGCGGTGCCCTTGCCCGACACGGCGCCGATCACGCGGCCGCGCACCTTGTTCTCCAGCGGGATCTCGATCGGGGCATAGCCCTTGTCTTCGAGCAGCGCCTTGGCTTCCACGCAGAACGGGCAGCCGGGCTTGGAGAACACCACCACCTGGTCGGGCTTCTTGGCCGTCGGGGCGACGTGGGCCAGCATGGTGTCGGCGTCCGACACTTCAAACGGGTCGCCTTCCTTCTCGGGCTCGATGAACATCTTCTGCACCACGCCGTCCTTGACGAGCATGGAGTAGCGCCAGCTGCGCTTGCCAAAGCCCAGGTCGCTTTTGTCGACCAGCATGCCCATGCCTTCGGTGAATTCACCGTTGCCGTCGGGCAGCAGCGTGATGTTGGACGATTCCTGGTCCTTGGCCCATTCGTTCATGACGAAGGTGTCGTTGACCGACACGCAGACGATGCTGTCGACGCCGGCGGCGGCGAAGGCCGGAGCCAGTTCGTTGTAGCGCGGCAGGTGGGTCGACGAGCAGGTCGGCGTGAAAGCGCCGGGAAGCGAAAAGACCACGACCGTCTTATTCTTGAACAGGTCGTCGGTCGTGACCTTTTTCCAGGTGTTGCCCTCGCGGACGGGGAACGTTACGTTGGGAACACGTTGGCCTTCACGGTTTTGCAGCATGCAATCTCTCCTTGGGGTAGCGGGGTCTTGTTCAACCACCATGGAAAGAATGATAAACGGCAGCTATCAATTATTCAAATTTAATTAACTTAATTGATTGATAGCTTAAATCAATAACCTAATAACCACCGCCAGGCTTCTTCTATCATACGCCTGGCGGCGGCGCGCCCTCACACGCGCTGCGGCTCGTAGCCGGCGTCACGGATCGCGGCCTCGACCTTGTCGGCCTGGTCGGTGCCGCTGATGGTGACGCGATGCGTGGGCAGGTCCACCGCCACGCTGGCGCCCGGCGCCGCCGCCGTCACCGCGCCGGTGATGGTCTTGACGCAATGGCCGCAGGTCATGTCGGGGACTTGGAATTCGATGCTCATGGTGTTCTCCGTGGGGATCAGGGGGATTGCCGCACCGCTTCCGGTGCCAGCTCAACCCCAGCTTAGACCTTCCCATTATAGGAAGGTCAAGCGTAGAATAGTCCTTGACCTTCCCATCATGGGAAGGATGAAACTGAGGCCTTCCCACCTCAATCGAGACTGCCATGAGCGTTGCCAACCCTTCCGTCGAGCTCGAACTTGCCATCGAAGGCATGACCTGCGCGTCCTGCGTGAAGCGCGTGGAAAAGGCCCTGACGCGCGTGCCGGGCGTGGCCCAGGCCCAGGTCAACCTGGCCACCGAACGCGCCCTGGTGGCCTATGATCCGGCCGCGGCCCAGCCCGATGCCCTGGTCGAGGCCGTGGTCAAGATGGGCTACGAGGCCCGTCCGATCGCCGCCCAGGACGACCACGCCGAACGCCAGTCCGAAGCGCGCGACGCCGAGGCGCGGCGCCTGCAGCGCGCCTTCATCGCCGCCCTGGTGCTGACGCTGCCGGTGTTCGCGCTGGAAATGGGCTCGCACCTGATTCCCGCCATGCATCACTGGGTCATGGCGACCATCGGCCAGCAGAACAGCTGGCTGTTGCAGTTCGTGCTGACCACGGCGGTGCTGGCCTGGCCTGGCCGCCATTTCTTCAGCAAGGGGCTGGTGGCCTTGTGGCGGCGCGCGCCCGAGATGAACTCGCTCGTCGCGTTGGGCGCCGGCGCGGCCTGGGGCTACTCGGTGGTGGCGACCTTCGCGCCCGAGTGGCTGCCGGAGGCGGCCCGCAACGTCTATTACGAAGCGGCGGCGGTGATCGTCACGCTGATCCTGCTGGGGCGCACGCTGGAAGCGCGCGCCAAGGGCAAGACCGGCGCGGCCATCAAGCGCCTCATCGGCCTGCAGCCCCGCACCGCGCGCGTCATGCGCGACGGCCAGCCTCGGGACATCGCCATCGAGCAGGTGCGCAAGGGCGATATCGTGATGGTGCGCCCCGGCGAAAAGATCCCGCTGGACGGCGAGATCATCGAGGGTGGCTCGTACGTCGATGAATCGATGCTGACCGGCGAACCGGTGCCCGTGGAAAAGCAGCCGGGCATGCAGGCGACCGGCGGCACGCTCAATACATCCGGCAGCTTCACGCTGCGCGTCACCCACACCGGCGCCGACACCATGCTGGCCCGCATCATCCGCATGGTCGAGGCCGCCCAGGGCGCGCGCCTGCCGATCCAGGCGCTGGTGGACCAGGTCACCGCCTGGTTCGTGCCGGCCGTCATGGGCATGGCGTTGCTGACCTTCCTGGCCTGGTTTTTCCTCGGCCCCACGCCGGCGCTGTCGCACGCGCTGGTCAACGCGGTGGCGGTGCTGATCATCGCCTGCCCCTGCGCCATGGGCCTGGCCACGCCGACCTCGATCATGGTCGGCACCGGCCGCGCCGCCGAGATGGGCGTGCTGTTCCGCCAGGGTGACGCGCTGCAGACGCTGCGCGACGTGCAGGTGGTGGCCTTCGACAAGACCGGCACCCTGACGCTGGGCAAGCCGACCCTGACCGAACTGGAGCCTGCCGCCGGCGTCGATGAACGCGAGGTGCTGCAATGGGTCGCCTCGGTGCAGGCGCGCTCCGAGCATCCGATCGCGCTGGCCATCGTGGCGGCCGCCGTCGAACGCAAGATCGACCTGTTGCCGGCGGAAGGCTTCGCCGCCATCACCGGCGCCGGGGTCGAAGCCAGCGTGGCCGGCAAGCGCGTGCTGGCCGGCGCCGACCGCCTGATGGCCGAGCGCGGCATCGACGTCAGCGCCTTCGGCCAGCGCGCCGAACAATGGGGCAACGAGGGCAAGACGCCGATCTACGTCGCCATCGACGGCCAGGCTGCCGCAATGATGGCCGTGACCGATCCGGTCAAGCCGTCGGCCGTGGACGCCATTGCCGCGCTGCATGCACAGGGCCTGAAGACCGCCATGATCACCGGCGACAACCGCCACACGGCGCAGGCCGTGGCGCGCCAATTGGGCATCGACGAAGTGCGCGCCGAGGTGCTGCCCGACGGCAAGGTCGAGGCCATCGCCGCGCTGCGCGCTGGCGGCCGCAAGCTGGCCTTCGTCGGCGACGGCATCAACGACGCGCCGGCGCTGGCCGCGGCCGACACCGGCATCGCCATCGGCACCGGCACCGACGTCGCCATCGAGGCCGCGTCCGTGGTGCTGATGGCCGACGATCTGCACGGCGTGCCCAACGCCATCGCGCTGAGCCGCGCCACGCTGGCCAACATACGCCAGAACCTGTTCTGGGCCTTCGCCTACAACGCCGCGCTGATCCCGCTGGCGGCGGGCGCCCTGTATCCGGCCTATGGCCTGTCGCTGTCACCGATCTTCGCGGCCGGCGCCATGGCGCTGTCCAGCGTGTTCGTGCTGGGCAACGCGCTGCGCCTGAAGACCTTCCGCCCCCCGCGCGCCGCGCACTGACGCGCCGTTCTTCCAGGAGACCGCATATGAATATCGGACAAGCCGCCCAGGAATCCGGCATCTCGGCCAAGATGATCCGTTACTACGAGAGCATCGGCCTGATCGGCCCGGCGCTGCGCAAGGACTCGGGCTACCGGGTCTACAGCGAGCACGACCTGCACACGCTGCGCTTCGTGCGGCGCGCGCGCGACCTGGGTTTCTCGGTCGAACAGATGAACGAGCTGCTGGCGCTGTGGCGCGACCGCAGCCGCGCCAGCGCCGACGTCAAGCGCATCGCGCTCGAACACGTGGCCGAACTGGAACGCAAGGCCTGCGCCCTGCGCGACATGGCGGCCACGCTCAAGCACCTGGCGCACAACTGCCACGGGGATGATCGACCCGATTGCCCCATCCTGGAAAACCTGGGGCGCTCCCAGTAAGACAAAAGGGCAAGCCAACCGGCTTGCCCTTCTTGCATGCGGCCCGGTCGACGCCGGGGCGGGTCACGCCTGGCTTTGCGCCGGCGTCTCGCCCTCGGCCGCGACGCGGGCGTGGTAGGCCTCGGTGGCCGCCTGCTTGGACGCGGCCTTCTCGGCGGCCGCGGCGGCCTTTTCCGCTTCCGCGGCGGCCGCATCGGCGGCCTGCTGCAAGGCGCGCTGGCGGGCGCGCTCCTGCACTTCGCGCACGCCCTCGGCATCCAGCGATTCGAACACCGCGATCGACTCCACGTGCCCGGTGTGCGGGAACATGTTGATGACCCCGGCGCTCTTGAGCAGGTAGCCGCCCTCGTGCACCATGATGGCGGCGTCGCGCGCCAGCGTGGCGGGATTACAGGACACGTAGACGATACGGCGCGGGCGCTCCTCGACCTTCAGTTGCGACAGCGCCTGTGCCACGGCCTGCGCGCCTTCGCGCGGCGGATCGATCAGCATGCGGTCGAAGAAGCCCAGGCCGCGCAGCCATTCGACGTCCACCTCGAACAGGTTGAGGGTGGCGAAACTGGTGCGCTCGCCCAGCCCGTGGCGCGCGGCGGCCTCGTGAGCGCGGTCGGTCAGCGCCTTGCTGCCCTCCACGCCCACGGCCTCGCGGCCCTGGGTGGCCAGCGGCAGCGTGAAGTTGCCCAGGCCACAGAACAGGTCGGCGACGCGGTCGGTCGGCTGCACTTCCAGCAGCGTGAGCGCGCGCGACACCATGGAACGGTTGATGGCGTGATTGACCTGGGTGAAGTCGGTCGGCCGGTACGGCATGCGCAGGCCGAATTCGGGCATGGTGTAGGTCAGCGCGTCGCGGTGCTCGGGCACCAGCGGATGCACCGTGTCCGGGCCCTTGGGCTGCAGCCACCATTGCACGTTGTGCTTGTCGGCGAAGGCGCGCAGCACGGCGATGTCGTTGTCGGTCAGCGGCAGCAGGTGGCGCAGCACCAGCGCGGTCACGCCGTCGCCCAGCGACACTTCCACCTGCGGCAGGCGGTCGGGCGCGGACATCGACGCGATCATGGCGCGCAGCGGCATCAGCAGGTCGCTGACGTGGCGCGGCAGCACATGGCATTCGCGCATGTCGGCCACGTAGCTGCTCTTGCGCTCGTGAAAGCCCACCAGTACCCCGCCCTTCTTGGGCACCACGCGCACCGACAGGCGGGCGCGGTAGCGGTAGCCCCAGGTCGGGCCATGCAGCGGCGCCAGGATGCGGGCCGGACGCAGCTTGCCGACATGCCAGAAGGTGTCTTCGAGCGACCGCTGCTTGATCGCCACCTGCGTGGACGGTTCGAGATGTTGCATGGCACAGCCGCCACAGACGCCGAAATGCGGGCAGCGCGGCGTCACGCGCTGCGACGAGGGGCGCATCACCTGGTCGACCCGCGCGATTTCGTAGGACGGCTTGCGGCGCACGGTGGTCGCCGTGACCCGCTCGCCGGGCAAGGCGCCTTCCACGAACACGACCTTGCCATCGCGGCGGGCAATGCCCCGGGCTTCCAGGTCCAGGGATTCGATACTCAAAACGTCAGACATCTCACGCAGTCCAGAAAATTCACGCAACCCGGCATTGTAAGAGGATTCGGCAGCGCCCCGCCCGCGTCCGAAAAAAAGGGGGACTTGCCGGAGACGGCCCGCCGGGCAGTCTCCATCAAGCCCCCCAAAGCCGGCGCCGGTGAGGGCGCCGCCACGGATGGGAATCAGAACGAACGCGACACCGAGAACACCGCGCCCAGGCGGCCCGACGGATGGCCGTACTTGGTCGGCAGCCAGTTGTCCTTGGTGGCGCCGACGGCGGCCAGGCCCAGCACCCAGCCCTTCAGGTCCTTGGTGACGCCGAGCTTGTAGTCGACGTAATGGCCGATGGAGTCGCCGTCCATGTTGACCTGGTTCTTGAGCTTCTGGTAACCCAGATGGCCCACCAGTCCCCAGCCGTCGCCCAGGTCGAAGTTGGCGGTGCCGTCCAGGTACCAGGTGCCCTTGCTGTCGGGCGTGCTGAAGAAGTCGCTGGGCGTGTACGAATACTTGAGGGTGTAGTTGGCGTAGGTCGCGGCCAGGTACAGGTCGGTGTTGTTGTAGTTGCCGCCCTTGGGCGAGCTGGAGCCGGGATAGTAGTAGTGCAGCACGCCGGCATCGAGCGTGAAGCCGCCGCCGACGTCGCCCTTCCAGCCGCCGTAGAAGTCCATTTCCAGATTGCCGTCGGTGAAGACGAAGCTGGACACATTGGAGTTCCAGTTGCCCAGGTAGAAGCCGGAGCTGTGGTTCAGATCGAAGCCCAGCTGGGCGGCCGGCCGGAAGTCGGTCTGCGAATAGCCGCGGAAACGGTAGTCGCTGGCGATCGTGGCATTGCCGCTGAGCGAAAAACCGCCGCCCAGGTCGGTGGGTTCGGCCTGTGCCGTTGCAACGAAACAAGCGGCGAGCGCAACGGGCAAGGCTAGCAACGTCTTCTTCATGGTGCGGTGTCCTGATCGGATTTAACGAGGAGGAGGAAGGGCCTTAGGCACATCCGTCGGACCGGTCTTGCAACGGCAGGTAACCGGCTCACCTTCCCTCAAGCAATGTCCGTGCCAGGTTTCATTTACGTGTCAGCCCACTGGCGATGCGCTGAACAGGCGCGCCGTGGCGCACCAGTACGGTGCGCGCCGCCACGCGGGCAGGCGGCGACGCCTCAAAATGGGGCTTGCGCGCCGTCGGGGCATGCGGCGCACAACAAAAACCCCGCCCGCGCGAGGCGGGGCGGGGTTGGACTGGCACCGCTGCCCTTGCCGGGGCGGCGTGGTCCGGCCGCGGACGGCTTGGCCGTCCGATCGGGCGGTCAGTTGGCGGCGGGCGCGGGCGGCGGCGGGGGCACGGCGCCCGGCGCGTTGCCCGGACCCTTGCCGTGGCGCCCTTCCATGCGGGCGTGGCGTTCCTGCATCTTGGCCTGACGCTCCTTGAGCATCTGGGTCACCTGGGCGCGCTGGGCGTCGTTCAGGCTGTCCCACACGGCCAGCCATTGATCGCGGACCTGCTTGGCCTGCGTGCCGAACTGGTCACGCGACTTGTCGGATTGCTCCAGCAGTGCGCGCGGATCGAGCTTGCCGCTATCCAGTTGCGCCTTGAGCAGATCGTGGCGCTGGCCGCCGGAAGCGCGCATGGCTTCGTGCAGGCTGCGCTGGCCGTCCTGCGCGGTCTTGACCAGGGCCTGCTGCTTGTCATCCAGCTTGAGCTGATCGAGCTGCGCCTTGGACACGGGGCCCAGGCCCGGGATCCACAGGCCGTCGCGCATGCCCTTGTGGAAACCGCCACCACGGTGGCCTTCGTGCATTGCGGCGGGACCACCGTCGGCAGGCGCCGCCGCCATGACGGGACCGGCCAGCAAGCCGCCGGTGGCGGCGACCATGGCCAGGGCAGCCAGGTTGGAGCGGAGTGCGAATCGGGACATGTAGGTCTCCTGAAAGTGAAGAAAGCGAGGCCATTGTGCGATCCGCCCGGTTTCATCCAGGTTTCGTCCCCGCAAGCTATGTTTCAGTCGATTGCGCCTGCGCCAGGCGTGAAAACGGGGCCCGGCGGGCCCCGTCTGTCGAGCATGCCGCGCCATCCGCGCGCGCCGCTCAGTTGGCGTCCCAGGCCGCCATGTACTCCTTCCAGTGCGGCGCGTCGCTGGCCGTCAGCGTGTCGCGCACCAGCGCGATCTCGGCCTCGTAGGCCGTGCGGTCGATTTCGCCGCGCAGGAAGCGGAAGCGGCAATACACCAGCCAGGTGTTGACCACGTCCGTTTCGCAATAAGCGCGGACCTCGTCGGCGCGGCCCTGGCTCCAGGCCTCCCACACCTTGCTGCCGTCCATGCCGAGCTTGCCGGGAAAGCCGCACAGCTTGGCCAGTTCGTCCAGCGGCGCGTTGGCGCGGCCGTTGTACTTGGCCAGCAGGTCCATCAGGTCGGTGTGGCGCGAGTGATAACGCGAAATGTAGTTGTTGAACTTGAAATCGCGGTCTTCCTCGCCCATGTCCCAGTAGCGCGGCGCGGGCACGCCCTGGATCAGGCTGCGGTAGTGCAGCACCGGCAGGTCAAAGCCCGAACCGTTCCAGCTGACCAGCTTGGGCGTGTAGCGCTCGATGGTCTTGAAGAAGCCGGCCAGCAGCGCGGCTTCGGGATCGTCGGGCTGGCCCAGCGTCTTGACGCGAAAGCCCTGGTCGTCGCGGAACACGCAGCCCACCACCGCCACCTTGTGCAGGTGCAGCGGCAGGAAATCGTGGCCCACGGCCTCGCGGCGCGCGGTGAGCGCGCGCTCGACCACTTCGGCATCGGGGACGTCGGCGCTCCAGCCGTTGAGCTTGCGCAGGCCTTCCGCGTCGGGAATGGTCTCGAGGTCGAATACCAGGGTGGGCGTCATTTGGCGGGCAGGTACTGCATCGGATCCACGGGAGTGCCCTGGCGGCGGATCTCGAAGTGCAGGCGCGGCGAGGTGGTGTCGCTCTGGCCGATCTCGGCGATCTTGGCGCCGCGCTTGACGTCCTGGCCGGTCTTGACCAGCAGCGTGCGGTTGTGCGCATACGCCGTGATGAAGCCGTTCTGGTGATTGACGATGATCAGGTTGCCCAGGCCACGCACGCCGTTGCCGCTGTACATGACCTTGCCATCCGCGGCGGCGGTGACCGGGTCGCCCAGCGCGCCGGCGATATCGATGCCCTTGCTGTTGTTGTTGAAGCCCTGCATGATCTGGCCACCGGCCGGCCAGGCCCAGTTGATCACGCCGGCATCGGCCGCGCGCGTGGCGGGCTTGGTTTCAGCCGGCGTGGGCGCGGGGGCCGGCGGCGGCAGCGAAGCCGTGGCGGTGCCCGAGGTATCGGCCGGCTGGTCCAGCGGGCGCGGCTGCGCCTTGTTGCTGGCGATGGGCGCCGGTTGCGCGACGCCACCCGACGAACCCGACATCTTCAGCACCTGCCCCACCGAAATCTGGTTGGGATCGCTGAGGTTGTTCCAGCGCTTGATGTTCTCGACATCGACGTTGTTGGCGCGCGCGATCTTGTAGAGCGTGTCGCCCGGCTTGACGACATAACTGCCACCCGGCTGGGCGGCGGCGGACGGCTGGCCGCCGGCCAGGTCGACGACCGGCGCGCGCGTGCCCTTGGATGCGCAGCCGGCCAGGATGGCCAGGCTGAGGACGCCGGCCACAAAAATCGGGCGGCGCAGGCGCGTCATGGACACGCCGAGGTTCATATCGGTCAGTTGCAACTGCCCGTTGAGCATACGTTTCTCCTGTTTGCTCAAGATTGTATTCCGGCACGCAGCGGCACAAAGCGCACGGCCTCTAATTCAGTTCGTTTCCAGCTGGCCGCGCCGGTGCGTTCGATGAGCACCAGGCGCTGGTTGGCGCCCCCTTCGGGAGCGATCAGGCGGCCGCCCGGCGCAAGCTGCTGCAGCAGCGCTTGCGGGATGGTCAGGCCGGCGGCAGCCACAACGATAGCATCGAACGGCGCCACGCCGGGCAGGCCCAGCATGCCATCGCCGTAGATCAAGCGGATGCGGGTGGTGAGCCGCAAGGCGCGCAGATGTTCGCGCGCCAGCTCGTACAGGCCGCGGATGCGTTCGATGGAATGCACCTCGCGCACGAACTGGGCCAGCACGGCGGCCTGGTAGCCGCAGCCGGCCCCCACTTCGAGCACGCGGGTGGGCGTGCGGTCTTCGCAGATGGTGGCGATCATGCGCGCCACCACCCACGGCTGCGAAATGGTCTGCGAATGGCCGATGGGCAGGGCCGCATCTTCGTAGGCGCGGCTGGCCAGCGCCTCGTCGACGAACAGATGGCGCGGCACCGCGGCCATGGCGTTGAGCACGCGCTCGTCGGTCACGCCCTGGACACGCAGGCGCTGCACCATCGCCTGGCGCAGCCGATCGGAGTTGAGCCCGAGGTTCCCGCCCGCCGACGGCGTGGGCGCCTTGGCCTGGCTTTGCAGCGTGGCGGCCGAGACGCGGGTGTTGCTGTTGGCCGGGGTGACGCCGGGGCTGAGCCGGCCGGAGTCGTAGCGCACCGGGCTGGGCCGCCCGGGCACCGCCTGGGAGACGTCCGGCTGGCTTATGCGTCGGCGCATAGCGGCTCCGCCCAGGTCCGGATTTCGTCGAGCTGGCTGTGCTGGGTCAGGTCCAGCCGCAGCGGCGTGACCGACACCATGCCTTGCGCCACCGCGTGGAAGTCGGTGCCGGGCGCGGCGTCGGCCGCCTGCCCCACCGGGCCGATCCAGTAGACCGGATCGCCATAGGGGGTGGTGGTGCGCACCACCGGCTGCGACGGATGGCGCTTGCCCAGGCGCGTGACCTGGAAGCCGTGCATGTCGTCGAAGCGGCGGCTGGGGATGTTGACGTTCAGCAGCACCGGCGCGGCCAGCGGCTGCGCCAGGTGGCGCTCGACCACCAGGCGCGCGGCGCGGGCGGCGGACTCGATGTGTTCCCAGCCCTTCTCGGCCAGCGAGAAGGCGATGGCCGGGATGCCGAACAGGTAGCCTTCGCTGGCGGCCGCCACGGTGCCTGAATAGAGCGTGTCGTCGCCCATGTTGGCGCCGTTGTTGATGCCCGACACCACCAGGTCCGGGCGCGTGTCCATCAGCCCGGTCAGGGCAACGTGGACGCAGTCGGACGGCGTGCCGTTGACGGCGATGAAGCCGTTGGAGGCGGTGCGCACCGACAGCGGACGGTTCAGCGTCAGGGAATTGGAGGCGCCGCTGTGGTTGGTCTCGGGCGCGACGACGGTCAGGTCGCCCAGGCCTTGCAGCGCCTTGACCAGCGCTTCGAGCCCGGGGGCCGAGTAACCATCATCGTTCGAAACCAGAATTCGCATTGTGCATCCGAAAGAAAATAAAACACGGGTGGACCGGCTGGATTGTACCGTCCGCGGAAGGCGCCGGCATGTCCGGCCGTCCCCCCGCCGCGCCAGGGGCCGCCCCCGGCCCGGGCGACCGGGGTAGAATCCGCAGCCACCGAGACAATTGCACTCATAACAACGGATATCCTTACCCATGGCGATCACCGAACCCTCCCTGGCGTTCTCCGCGGCGCTCATCCTGCTGGCCTACCTGATCGGCTCCGTGCCTTTCGCCGTGGTGGTCAGCAAGCTCATGGGGCTGCAGGACCCCCGCAGCTACGGCTCCAAGAACCCGGGCGCCACCAATGTGCTGCGCACCGGCAACAAGACCGCCGCCGCGCTGACCCTGCTGGGCGACGCCGCCAAGGGCTGGTTCGCGGTCTGGCTGGCGCAGCGCCTGGCGCCCGGCATCGCCCCTGGCCCGCTGGCCGCGGTGGCCGTGGCGGCCTTCCTGGGTCATCTGTACCCGATTTTCCTGGGATTCAAGGGCGGCAAGGGCGTGGCCACCGCGCTGGGCGTGCTGGTCGCCATCCAGCCGTGGCTGGCGGTCGCCACGGCGGCTACCTGGCTGATCATCGCGGTGTTCTTCCGCTATTCCTCGCTGGCCTCGCTGGTGGCCGCGTTCTTCGCGCCGGTCTACTACGTATTCGGCTCCGGCCTGGCCTGGTACGCCCAGCCGGCCATGGGCATCGCCCTGGCCATCATTGGCGTGCTGCTGTTCTACCGCCACCGCGCCAACATCACGCGCCTGGTGCAAGGCACCGAAAGCCGCATCGGCGGCGGCAAGAAGAAGTGATCCGCGCGCCGGCACGGGCGGCGCGCCCGGAATAACAAAAGGGGGCCGAGGCCCCCTTTTTCATTGTCCGTCTCAGGCGATATCGGCCAGGTCCCAGCGCGGCCGCACCGTGAAGCCGTGGGCGTCCGGGTCCAGCGTCACCAGCCCCGCCTTGACCCGCTCGGCCGCCGCGAAGGCGATCATGGCGCCGTTGTCCGTGCACAACGACAGCGGCGGGAAATACGCCTGCGCCTTCAAGGGCTTGAGCGCGGCGGCCAGCCTGGCGCGCAGCATCTGGTTGGCGCCGACCCCGCCGGCCACCACCAGGCGGCGCAGGCCGGTCTGCTTCAAGGCGCGGATCGACTTGGCGGCCAGCACCTCGACGATCGCGGCCTGGGTCGCCGCGGCCAGGTCGGCACGGGTCTGTTCGTCCAGCCCGCCGTCCTGCTCGGCGGCCTTGACCCGGGTCAGCACGGCGGTCTTCAGGCCGCTGAAGCTGAAATCCAGGTCGCCGCTGTGCAGCATGGGACGCGGCAGGTCGAAACGCGCGGCATCGCCCTGCTCCGCCAGCCGCGCCAGCGCGGGGCCACCCGGGTAGCCCAGCCCCATCAGCTTGGCGGACTTATCGAAGGCTTCGCCGGCGGCGTCGTCCAGGGTTTCGCCCAGCAATTCGTAGCGCCCTACCCCGTCCACCCGCATCAATTGCGTATGGCCGCCGGACACCAGCAGGGCCACGAAGGGGAAATCGGGCCGCGGGTCGGCCAGCATCGGCGACAGCAGGTGGCCTTCCAGGTGATGAATGGCGATGGCGGGCAGGCGGCGCGACCAGGCGAACGATTGCGCCACGCTGGCGCCCACCAGCAGCGCGCCCGCCAGCCCGGGCCCGGCCGTATACGCCACCGCGCCAATGTCCGACATTTCCAGGCCCGCCTCCTGCAGCACCTGGCGGGTCAGCGGCACCACGCGCCGGATATGGTCGCGCGAGGCGAGTTCGGGCACCACGCCCCCGTATTCCTGGTGCATGGCGATCTGGGTGTGCAGCGCGTGCGCGAGCAGGCCGCGTTCCGTACAGACGGCTGCGACGCCCGTTTCGTCGCAGGAGCTTTCAAAGCCGAGAATAATCATGGCGGCAGAGTTTACAACTGATGCGAAAATACGCCCGTTTACAAAATGACCGGGGGCGCCCAAGCCCCCTTCTCACCAACCAAGCCTGCAAGCACCCTGGGGACAAGAATGCTGGAGAAGCTATTCAACCTGCGTGAACACGGCACGACCGCGAGAACCGAGATCGTGGCCGGCCTGACGACATTCCTGACGATGTCGTACATCATCTTCGTGAACCCGGACATCCTGTCGTCCACCGGCATGGACCGCAGCGCCGTGTTCGTCGCCACCTGCCTGGCGGCCGCGCTGGGCTCGCTGGTGATGGCGCTGATCGCCAACTGGCCGATCGGCATGGCGCCCGGCATGGGGCTGAACGCCTTCTTCGCCTTCACCGTGGTCAAGACCATGGGCTACACCTGGGAGCAGGCGCTGGGCGCCGTGTTCATCTCGGGCGTGATCTTCCTGATCCTGACCATCTCGGGCATCCGTGTCTGGCTGGTCAAGGGCATCCCGCATTCGCTGCGCAGCGCCATCGCCGCCGGTATCGGCCTGTTCCTGGCCATTATCGCGCTGTCCAGCGCCGGCATCGTGGTGGCGCATCCCGCGACCAAGGTGACGCTGGGCGACCTGACCACGCCGGGGCCGCTGTTCGCCATCCTCGGCTTTTTCATCATCGCCTCGCTGGACGCGCTGCGCGTGCGCGGCGCCATCCTGATCGGCATCCTGGTGGTCACGGTGCTGTCGATGGCGCTGGGCTACAACGAATTCAAGGGCGTGTTCGCCGCGCCGCCGAGCCTGGCGCCGACGCTGTTCAAGATGGACATCCTGGGCGCGCTGCACACCGGCTTCGTGCACGTCATCCTGGTGTTCGTGCTGGTCGAAGTGTTCGACGCCACCGGCACGCTGGTGGGCGTGGCCAAGCGCGCCGGCCTGATGCCGGAGGGCCGTCCCAACCGCCTGGGCCGCGCGCTGTTCGCCGACAGCACCGCCATCGTCGCCGGCTCGATGCTGGGCACCAGCAGCACCACCGCCTACGTCGAAAGCGCCTCGGGCGTGCAGGCCGGCGGCCGCACCGGCCTGACCGCGCTGGTGGTGGCCCTGCTGTTCCTGGCCGCGCTGTTCATCTCGCCCCTGGCCGGCGCCGTGCCCGCCTACGCCACCGCGCCCGCCCTGCTCTACGTGGCCGGCCTGATGATGCGCGAGCTGATCGACATCGACTGGAACGACGTCTGCGAAGCCACCCCGGCCGCGTTGACCGCGCTGGTGATGCCGTTCACCTATTCCATCGCCAACGGCATCGCCTTCGGCTTCATCAGCTACGTGGTGCTCAAGACCGCCACGGGCCGCGTGCGCGACGTGCATCCGGCCACCTGGCTGGTGGCGATCCTGTTCGTGATCCGCTACGCGTTCTTCCCGGAATAACGCCGGCAAGGCATGCATGCAAAACCGCCGCGCTTCCGGTCCGGAAGGCGGCGGTTTTTTCATTGCCGGCGCTCGTGCCTGCCGTCAGGCCGTGGCCGTCCAGACCGCCAGCTCATAACCGTCCAGGTCGGTGAAGTGGAAGCGGCGGCCGCCGGGGAAATCGAAGGCCTCGCGGCTGATGCGGCCGCCCGCCGCCGTCACCCGGCGCTGCGCGTCGCCCAGGTCGTCGGCGTACAGGATCACCAGCGGCCCGCCCGGGCGCACCGGCTCTCCGGTGGTGAGGCCGCCCTTCAGCCGGCCGTCGGTGAATTCCGTGTAGGTTGGCCCGTAGTCGGTGAACGACCAGCCGAAGGCCTCGCCGTAGAAGCGCTTGCTGCGCGCGATGTCCGCGACGTTGAATTCGATGTTGTCGATCTGGTGGTTGTTGCCGGTGGCGCCCATGCGTGTCTCCCGCGGATATTGAAGAAAACCGCATCATCCCCGATTCGCGGGGCCATGTCTTGGGGCGGGCGTGGGGCCATGGGAACAATGCTTGCGGAGTCGAAATGACCACCATACCGGCACCACCGCCAGGGTGCCGGGCCGTCCGGCGAATCGTCGTCATTGAGCCCGGCTATCAACCCGCCGGCCCGCATGGTTGCTGGCGGGAGCGGTTGAATTCGCCGATACACTCCCCATGTATATAAGACCATGGAGCCGACCTTGTCCCACCACCACCCGCATTCCTGCCTCCGCGGCCACCGCGAGCCCCGCGTATGAGCACCCTCGCCCGCATCCCCTTCTCGGTGCTGGACCTGGCGCCGATCGTGCAAGGCCGCGACGCCGCCGACGCCTTCCGCAACAGCGTGGCGGTGGCGCAGCATGTCGAACGCCTGGGCTACAAGCGCTTCTGGCTGGCCGAGCACCACAACATCAACGGCGTGGCCAGCAGCGCCACGGCGGTGCTGATCGGCCACATCGCCGGGCACACCTCGACCCTGCGCGTCGGCTCGGGCGGCGTGATGCTGCCGAACCATGCGCCGCTGATCATCGCCGAGCAGTTCGGCACTCTCGAAACGCTTTACCCCGGCCGCATCGACCTGGGCCTGGGCCGCGCGCCCGGCAGCGATGGCGCCACCCAGCACGCGCTGCGCCGCGGCCCGCGCAGCGGCCTGGAATTCCCGGCGCTGGTCGAGGAGCTGCGCGGCTTTCTCGCGCCCTC
Source organism: Achromobacter ruhlandii (assembly GCF_002082135.1). Lineage (NCBI taxonomy): Bacteria > Pseudomonadati > Pseudomonadota > Betaproteobacteria > Burkholderiales > Alcaligenaceae > Achromobacter > Achromobacter ruhlandii. Next base: position 2,879,500 of record NZ_CP017433.1, on the reverse strand, counting down.
GCGTCCCGGCCAGCCGGTGCGCGCGATTCCCGGCGAAGGCCTGGATATCCCCATCTGGCTGCTGGGTTCGAGCGATTTCAGCGCGCGGCTGGCGGCCGAACTGGGCCTGCCGTTTTCCTTCGCCGGCCACTTCTCGCCGGAAGGCATGGCGGCCATGCGCCTGTACCGTCACCTGTTCAAGCCGTCCGAGACCCTGACCCGTCCCTACGCCATGATCGGCGTGCCGGTCGTGGCCGCCCCCACCGACGAAGAGGCGCAGCGCCTGTCCACCACGCAGCAGCTCAAGTTCCTGTCGCTGGTGCGCGGCAACCGCCTGCAACTGCAGCCGCCGGTCGACAGCATGGACGGGCTGTGGAACGAATGGGAGCGCGAGGCGGTCAATCAAAGACTGGGCGCCGCGATCGTTGGCGGCCCCGAAACCGTCAAGCGCCGCCTGGAGGCCCTGGTGGCCGAGACGGAAGCCGACGAAGTCATGATCGTGTCGGATTTTTACGATATTGCCGACCGCCTGCGTTCCTTCGAGATCGTTGCGGCCCTCAAACAGGGCGAAGGCGTACCCACGACAACCGCGGCCTGAGGCCGGCGGCCGCGCGCCGCCAGCCTTGCCCAGCCGCAGACTGCGCTCACCATGGCGCCAACCATTGCGACCCGGCCGGTCCCCGCTCTACTATGGACTGGCAATACCGCGTCGCCACCTCCGGTGCGAGCCTGACCGCCCCCGCGCCGCCGATACCGACACTTTGCGCCGCGCCTGCGGCAAGGATCCAAAATGAGTATTGTTGAACTCACCAAAGACAGCTTCCAGGAAGCCATTACGCCGGACGGCACCCTGATCGTGGACTTCTGGGCGCCCTGGTGTGGCCCCTGCCGCGGCTTCGCGCCGGTTTTCGAGCAGGCCGCCAACGAGCATCCCGACGTCACCTTTGCCAAGGTCAACACCGACGTCGAACAGGAACTGGCCGGCGCGCTGGGCATCCGCTCGATCCCCACGCTGATGGTGTTCCGCGAAAAAGTGCTGCTGTTCTCGCAGCCGGGCGCCCTGTCGGGCGGCCAGCTCAACGAGCTGCTTGCCAAGATCAAGGAGGTGGACATGGAAAAGGTCCACCAGGAAATCGCGGCCGCCCAGGACAGCCAGGACGCGTGATGGACAAGGGCCCTGCGGGGCCCTTGTGCGTTTTACGCCAGTTGTTCCCAGGCCGAGCGGCCGCGCGTGATGTTGGCCGCCGTCCTCTCCAGATCGGCGACCGCATCGCGCGGCGCCGTGAAGCGCAACGCGACGCCGTCGGCGCCGAAATCCTCCTGCACGATCACCGCGCCGGCCTGCGCCAGCCGCGACTTCAAGAGCGGCAGCTCGGCAAAACCGCAGGCGCACGCCACCGTGGCCAGGTCCACGATCTCGGCGCGCGGCCCGTTGCGCAGGCAGTTGGCGGCGCAACCGCCATAGGCCCGCACCAGTCCGCCGGCGCCCAGCTTGACGCCGCCGAACCAGCGCACCACCAGCACCGCCACGCGGTCCATGCCCTGCCCTTCGATCGCCTGCAGGATCGGGCGTCCGGCCGTGCCGCCGGGCTCGCCATCGTCATTGAAGCGGTACTCCTGGCCGATGCGGTAGGCCCAGCAGTTATGGGTGGCCTCGGGGTCGCTGTGCGCGGCGAAGAACGCCATGGCCTCGTCGATGCTGGAGACGGGCGCGGCGTGCGCGACAAAGCGGCTTTTCTTGATGTCTTCCTCGTGCGAGCAGACGGCGGTCAAGGTGGTGGTCATAGCGCGCCATTGTAAAGGCCGCGCCTCCCGGACCCGCGCGGCCCGTGCGGACGAAGCCGGCGCCGCGCGCGCCTCAACCGTGGCAGTCGGCGACTTCCTGGTCCAGATAGACGTCGAAAGCCACGTCGCGCGCCCACTTGGCCGGCAGCGCTTTCCAGGCGCCGGCCCGCGCCCATTCGCGCATGCGCTCGGCCAGCCAGGCCTGGCCGGCCGTGTCGGCCGCCGGCAGCAGCCAGACGCGTTCATGGCGCGCGCCATCGGCGGCGAGCGTGGCCGAGAACTTTTTCCATTCGGGAAAGCGCATCAGCGGTTCCCAGACCACGTCATCGATCAGGCCGATGTCGCAGCTGCCTTCGCGCACCGCCACCAACGCATCCGACGGCGCCCGGTAGGTGCGCACCACCGCGCCCCAGCTTTGCGCCAGCGCCTGCGCGCCGACCGCGGCCTCGGCCATGCAGACGCTGCGGCCGCGCGCATCCCCGCCCTGTCGCATGTGCGTGTCACTGCGGATTACCGCCTTGGGCCGCGCGGCATAGCCGGTTGCCACCGTCGCCAGTTCGCTCGGCAGCCCCGGCGGCGGCTGCGCGCGGTCTGCCAGCACCACGTCCACGTCGCCCGCGGCCAGCAGGCGGGCCGCATCGGCGGCCGCCACTTGCCGCAGGCGGAATGGCACGCCCAGTTCCTGCGCCAGCTTCTCGGCCATGGCGTGATCCAGCCCTTCGGGCGTACGGATCTTGGCGCCGGCCTCGGGCGCGGGCGCCAGATACGGCACGCCCACCACCAATTCACCGCGCTGGCGCGCGGCGCCCAGGCCATCGGCCGGCGCCGCGCCGCTCGCCGCGCAGAGCAAGGCCGATACGCCGATCAGGAGACGAAGCGCGCGCCGCATCCCGAACCTCACACGTATTGGTAGCGCAGCAGCCGGTGCTTGAGGTTTTCAAGCACGAACTGGTCGATCAGCGCGGCCAGCACCGCGATGACCAGGATGTTGGTCATGACGCCGGTCATGTCGGCAATTTCGCCCGAATAGGCCAGCGAGCGGCCCAGGCCCTTGCCGAAGCCGATCAGCATCTCGGCCGAGATCAGCGCGCGCCACGCATTGCCGAACGCCAGCTGGGCGCCGGTGATCAGCTCGGGCATGACGGCCGGCAGGTACACGCGCTTGACCAGGCCCCAGGGCGTGGCGCCCATGACGCGGGCGGCCGAGACGTGCACGCGCTGCACCGACTCGGTGGCGTTCATCACGCTCAGGGCCGCCGGGAAGAACGCCGACAGCGCCACCACCACAATGATCGGCGTGCTGCCGAAACCCATCACGATCAGGAACAGCGGCACCCAGGCGATCGACGGAATCGATTGCAGGATGACGATGGCGCTGCGCAGCACTTCGCGAAAGAAGAACAGCACCGCCGCCACCAAGCCGAAACCGATGCCCGCCGCCAGCGCCAGGCCGTAGCCCGCGCCCAGCCGGCCCAGCGTGCCCATCAGGCTCTGGTGGAACGATTGCTTGCCCAGGTCTTCGAACAGGCGTTCGAGCACCGCCGGCACGCCCGGCATCAGGAAATCGGGCAAGGCGAACGCCGCCGCCTGCCACAGCGCCAGGATGAACAGGACGCCCAGCACGCCCGCCAGATGCTTGCGGGCGCCGGTCACACGGGTCGATGCGCTCAAAGCTTGCGAGCCTCTTGCCAGGACAGGTCGACGATGCTGGAGACGTCATACGGCTTGCCGTCGCGCGTCTTGAGCGAGCCCTGGGCCTGCAGGATGTCGGCGATCTCCTGCATGCGCTTGGTGTCCTTCTCGGTCAGCTTGGGCGTGAACACCTGCGTGCTGATGGCCTCGGCAATCACGGTCTCGCGCGGCAGCTCGCCACGGTTCAGGGTCTTGAGCGTGGGCTCGGCGATAAAGTACGAGGCGATCAGCTTGGAGGCCTGGGCCGGCTCCTTTTGCAGCAGCGCGATGGCCTGGTTCTGCGCGTCCAGCGCCTTCCAGACGTCGTCCTTGCGCTTGGCCAGCGTCTCGCCCGAGGTGATCACCACCATGCACGGGAACGGCCAGGCCTGGCCCACTTCGTAGATCTGCTTGACCGGCGCCACCAGTTGGGCGATACGGTCGTAGGGTTCGAACAGGAAGGCCGCGTCGACGCGCTTGCCCACCAGCGACTGCACCGCCACCGCCGGGCTCACGCCCATCACGTTGACGTCGTCCGCGCCCAGGTTGCCCTGCTTGAGCACCACCCCCTTGAGCACCACGTCGGCGGTGCTGCCCTCGGCCTGCGAGGCCAGCGTCTTGCCCTTCAGGCCGGCGATGTCCTTGATGCCCGAGTCGTCGCGCACGATCAGCGAGTGGTAGCCCTGCTGCGCGCCGCCCACCACCTTCAGGTCCGCGCCCTTGGAGGCCCAGGCCACGGCATTGGTGAAGCCCAGCACGCCGATGTCCAGCTGGCCGCCGACGATGGCCTTGATCAGGTCGGTGCCCGACTTGAACTCGATCAGCTCGGCATCCAGGCCGGCCTTCTTGTAGTAGCCGCCCTCCTGCGCCACGATGGCCTGCGCGTCGTCCATCACGCGCAGGTAACCGACGCGGAATTTCTCGGCGGCCATGGCGGGCGCCGCGGCCAGGAGCGCCGCGGCCAGCGGCAGGGACAGCCATTGCTTGAATTTCATGGGAAAGGCTCCAGGGAATCGAGGGTGGCCGACGCCCAGCGGCGCCGCCCGTGAACCGGAAAATCGAAGGGGATCAGGCGGCTAGCGCCAGATCGGAATGCGGCGCCGCGCCGTCGACCGCGATGCCGAGCAGGCGCAGGATCTCGCGCTTCTCGGCGGCCAGATCGGACAGGTCGTGGCTCTTGGCGCGGTGCGCCAGGTTGAATTCGCGCAGCACGCGCGCCGGACGCGGGCTGAACACCACGATGCGGTCGGCCAGGAACAGCGCCTCGTCGACGTCGTGGGTCACCAGCAGCACGGTGGGTTTTTCCTGCGCAATCAGCTGGCGCAGCACGTCCTGCAGCGCCAGACGCGTCAGCGCGTCGAGCGCGCCGAAGGGTTCGTCCATCAACATGGTCTGCGGCTGCGCGATGAAGGCGCGGGCCAGCGCCGCGCGCTGGCGCATGCCGCCGGACACCTGGTGCGGGTAATAGTGTTCGAAGCCGGCCAGGCTGACACGCGCCAGCCACTCGCGCGCCGCCTCGCGGGCGCGCTTCTTCGGGGTCTTCTGGAATTCCAGCGCCAGCGCCACGTTGTCTTCCAACGTCAGCCACGGATACAGCGCATGTTCCTGGAACACCAGCGTGCGGCTGGGATGCGGGCCGGTCACGGCCTTGCCGTCGGCCAGCACCTGCCCTTGCGTGGGCTTTTCCAGACCGGCCGCCAGGTGCAGCAGGGTCGACTTGCCGCAGCCCGACGGGCCGACCAGCGCGACCAGCTCGCCGGTCTTGAATTCGCTGGTGAAGCCGTCAACGACCGACAGGTCGCCGAAGTGCTTGTGGACGTGGTCGAAAGTCAGGTTCATGGAACGAATCGTGGGCGCGCGTGGGGAACGGGCCTAATCTAACAATTCGTTATATGAATCCAAACGATCAATATAGAATGTTCTTAAGACTTGCGGTTATAAACAAAGCACATCAGGCCGCCGCCTGCGCGCGGCTGGCGTGGCGCTGCAGTCCGAATGCGATCAGGAAGCCGAGCAGCACCGCCACCGCCGCCGACAGGAAGATCGCCGGATAGCCGAAACCGCCGGAGATATAACCCGCCACCGGACCGGTCGTGCCCAGCGCCAGGTCCAGGAAGGCCGAATAGGCCCCCAACGCCGCGCCGCGGCTGCCGGCCGGCACGCGCGCCACGGCCTCGACGCCGATGGCCGGGAACACCAGCGCGAAGCCGCAGCCGGTCAGGGCCGCGCCCACCAGCGCGGCGCCGGGATTGGGCGCCAGCCACAGCAGCGCCAGGCCCGCCGCTTCCACCAGAAACGACACCTGCGCCACCTTGAAGCCGCCAAAGCGCGTGATGGTGCCGGCGAACAGCAGGCGCACCCCGATGAAGGCGCAGCCGAACGCGCTGAGCGCGTGCGCCGCCCCCTCCCACGAGAAGCTGGCGTAGTACAGCGCCACGAAGGCGGCCAGCGTGCCGAAGCCGACCGAGCCCAGCCCCAGCGCCATGCCGTGCGGGAACACCCGCAGCACCACGCTCTTGAAGGCCATGCGATGCCCGCCGACGATGGCCACCGCGGCCCGCGCCAGCGCCAGCCCCAGGCCGGCCAGGCCCAGCAGCAGCACCGCGCCGCCCAACGCGCCCATGCTCCATTCGGTTTCCAGGTAGACGCCCAGCGGCGCGCCCAGCGCCAGCCCGCCGTAGGTGCAGATGCCGTTCCAGGAGATCACCCGCGCCGTGTGCAGCGGACCGACCCGGGCAATCGCCCAGGTGGCCGAGCCGGTGCCGATCCAGCTTTCGCCAAAGCCCAGCGCCAGCCGGCTGACGATGATGGCGCCCAGGCTGAGCCAGGCGCTGCGTTCAAAGGCATAGGCCAGCAGCAGGAACACGCCGCTGGCGGCGCAGGCCGCCATGCCGATGACCACGGTCTGCTTGGGGCCGACGGTGTCGGCCATGCGGCCGGCGTGCGAGCGGCTCAGCAGCGTCGCCACGTACTGCACGCTGATGGCCAGCCCCGCCAGCACCGAGCCGTAGCCGAGCTGGCCGTGCACGTAGCCAGGCAACACCGCCAGCGGCAGGCCGATGGCGAGATAACAGATGAAGGTGAAAAAGGCGATCGCGACGATGCGCGCGGTCAAGGCGAACGTCCCGATGGGCTGGCCATCGGGCGTGGTATGCGGTGTGGGAGACATGTCGAACGGGGTGGAACCTGGCGCAACGGGCCAGGGTTTACCCGGATGATAGCCCAGCAGGATTGCGGCAGGCTGAACGCGCGCCAGCCCGCCGCGTGGGCGCGGGGCTCAAGGCCCCGGTTGTCAGGCTTCGATGCCGCGCGAAGACAGGTAGTCTTCGTAGCCGCCGCGGTAGTCGACGATCTCGCCCGAGGGCAGGATCTCGATCACGCGGGTGGCCAGGCCGGACACGAACTCGCGGTCGTGCGAGACGAACACCAGCGTGCCTTCGTACTTTTCCAGCGCGAACTGCAGCGATTCGATCGATTCCATGTCCAGGTGGTTGGTCGGCTCGTCGAGCAGCATGACGTTGTGGCGGCCCAGCATCAGGCGGCCGAAGGTCATGCGGTTCTTTTCGCCGCCGGACAGCACCTTGGGCGCCTTGGGCAGGTCGTCCGCCGAGAACAGCAGGCGGCCCAGCACCGAACGGATCGACTGGTCGTCATCGCCCGGCTGGCGATGGTCGCCCATCCAGTCGAGCAGGTTGATGTCGGTCTGCAGGAACTGATCCGACACGTCCTGGGCCATGTAGCCCAGGTCCGCGTTTTCCGACCACTTGACGCTGCCGGCGTCCGGCGCCAGGTCCGTGGCCAACAGGCGCAGCAAGGTGGTCTTGCCAACGCCGTTGGCGCCGATGATGGCGATCTTCTCGCCGGCATCGACCATGGCCGAGAAGTTGCGGATCACGGGCGCGTCGTAGGACTTGGACAGGTTCTCGACCGTGACCGCCAGGCGGTGCATGACCTTGTTCTGCTCGAAGCGGATGTACGGGTTCTGGCGCGACGACGGCTTGACCACGACCTGCTCGGCCTTGATGCGGTCGATCTGCTTCAGACGCGAGGTGGCCTGGCGCGACTTGGACTTGTTGGCGGCGAAGCGGCGCACGAAGTCCTGCAGTTCGGCCACGCGCTCCTTGGCCTTGGCGTTGTTGGCCACCAGGCGCTCGCGCGCCTGGGTCGAGGCCAGCATGTAGTCGTCGTAGTTGCCCGGGTAGATGCGGATCTCGCCATAGTCCAGGTCGGCCATGTGGGTGCAGACCTGGTTCAGGAAGTGGCGGTCGTGGCTGATGATGATCATCGTGCTCTGGTAGCTGTTGAGCACGTTTTCCAGCCAGCGGATGGTGTTGATGTCCAGGTTGTTGGTCGGTTCGTCCAGCAGCAGCACGTCCGGGTTCGAGAACAGCGCCTGCGCCAGCAGCACCCGCAGCTTCCAGCCCGGCGCCACTTCGCGCATCGGCAGGTTGTGCTGGTCCACAGCGATTTCCAGGCCCAGCAGCAGCTCGCCGGCGCGGGCTTCGGCGGTGTAGCCGTCATATTCGGCGAACTTGGCTTCCAGGTCGGCCGCGCGCATGTAGTCGTCTTCCGACGCTTCCGGGTTGGCGTAGATCGCGTCGCGCTCGGACATCGCGGCCCACATCTCGGTGTGGCCCATCATCACCACGTCCAGCACGCGCAGGTCCTCGAAGGCGAACTGGTCCTGGCGCAGCTTGCCCAGGCGCACGCCCGGCTCCAGCGAGACGTTGCCGGCCGACGACTCCAGGTCGCCGCCGATGATCTTCATGAACGTCGACTTGCCGGACCCGTTGGCCCCGATCAGCCCGTAGCGGTTGCCTTCCCCGAACTTGACGCTGACGTTCTCGAAAAGGGGCTTGGGACCGAACTGGATGGTGAGATTGGCGGTGGATATCACGGTGGTGTCTTGGGGGGAGTCTTGGTTTTGAGGTCGCGCAGCGGCCAAAGCGGATGCGGCGAAACCCGATAGTGTACCAAGCCCATCTATCCGGAGCTTGCCAGGCAAGCGCACGGGCGTGGCGCTCGGGCTCCCGCCGAGTGCCATTTATTATCTTAAAGTAAAAATTTGTATTAAATGAGGTACCATTGCGCCCTCGACACGCGCGCTTCCTGCCCGCCGGGCCATGGAGGCTGATTCAACCCCTCGCCGCCGTCCCGTGAACGATTCGCCCCCGCCTTCCGGAAACGTCAGGTTCTATTTCCGCTCATTGATCATTGCCGCGCTGGTCGCGATCACCATGCTGTGGGCGACGCCCCGACTGACGCCCAGTTCGGATCTGCTGACCTACGCCATTGCCCGCCTGCAGGCGCGGCTGGTGGGCGGCTATTACAGTCCCGCGCATCGCAACGACACCACCGTGGTGCTGATCGACGACGATTCGCTCGATCCACAGAAAGGCGCCTGGCCCGTCTCCTACCGCACCCACGCGCGCTGGCTGCGCAATATCGGCCTTATCCACAAGCCTCGCGCCATCTTCCTGGACATTACCTTCGGCCGCGAACGGGACGACCCGACCTTGCCGGAGCTGGTCTCCGCCCTGTGTGACCTGCGCGATGCCGGCGTGCCGGTATTCCTGGCCGCGCTGCCTGGCGACGATGGCGGCCTGCGGCTGCGCGATGGCCTGGCCACGCCGCCCGGTGAGCCGCCCTGCTTCACGATGGTGGACGTGCGCTACGCCGCCAGCAAGGTCGACCGGCTGGTCTGGAGCTATCCGCTCTGGTCCGAAGGCGGCACGCGCAGCGCGGCGCTGGCCATGGCCCAGGACGCCGCCGGTATCCCGCTGACCCGCGGTGGCGAAGCCATGGCTCTGACCTGGGGGGTGGACAACCTGGACCAGCGGCGTTTCTCGCCCGACTGCCGCCAGGCGCGCGGCGGCTATCCGGAAATGCTGCCGGGCTACGTGCGCCGGCTGCTCAATGGGTCCGAGGCGGACAAGCCGATCTGCCCCTACACGCGCACGCTGACGCTATCGGAACTGCGCGCCGCCGACGCCGACCAGGCACGCCTGCAGGATCTGCTCACCGGGCGCTACGTCATGATCGGCGCGGCGTTGAGCGGTTTCAACGATACCGTGCTGTCGCCGGTGCACGACGTGATCCCGGGCGTGTTCATGCATGCCATGGCGCTGGACAACTTGCTGACCTACCGCGACCACTACAAGCGCGCGCTGGAATGGGAAATCTGGCCGCCCAATGTCCTTTGGCTGCTGGGCATCCCCATCGTCATGGCCGCGCATTTCCTGCATTGGTTGGCGCAATGGCTGGTGCTGCGCCTGCGTGGGCTCACGCCCTGGACCCGCCGCTGGCTGGTGCCGCCGCAACAGTGGCGCTTCTCGGCGGCGCCGCTCGCCGATGGCGCCGCCGACCCGCCACCGCCGCTGCGCGCGCTGAGCACGGCCCACGGACCGCTGGCGCAGGGCCGCCTGCTCAGGTCCGTCTTCGCCGACCGCGCCTCCCGCCGCTGGCTGTCGCTCAAGACCGCTGAAAAACTGGTGATCGTGGCCGCCCTGACACTGCGCAAGGCGGCCACCATCCTGCTGTCCTCGATGGTCGTCATGTACATCGTGCTGGTCGCTCAGGAATGGGTGGACGTCGGCACCCTGCCCATTGTCGACCTGGCGGTCATGGCGCTGGCCGCGCACTGGCTCGGCTGGACCGATACCGTCACCAAGTTTCTCGGCGGCAAGCCCAAGGCGGACGCGACCACGCCGCCCCCGGCGCCCCCGCAACCTTCCGCCAAACCTCAGGAGTAGAACCGCATGATCCAGCCTTCCTCCATGATTGCCGCCGCCCTCGCGGCGCTGGCCCTGTACGGCGCGCCGGCCCTGGCGGCCGACCAGATCGTCGGCGCCAGCCTCAAGCCGCTGCCGCTCTATGCGCAGCCGGGCGGCGGAACGCCGGTCGCCAAATCCGATGGCCAGGGCATGCCGTGGCCGGTACTGGAAAGCCGCGAAGAGTTCTACCGGGTGACGGTGGACGGCGCCGACTACTGGGTGGACAGCATGCAGGTGCGCGTGGCGCGTAATTCGTCGGCGCAGTGCGGCCCGGTGGTCAAGCGCGTGCCCGGCCCCACCGGCTCCACCGCCGGCGCCGGCGAAAATGCCTGCCGCTGACATGGCGATGCCCTTCCATCACGCGCCCCGCCTCGCGGCCCTGACCCTGGCGATGGCTCTGGCCGGCTGCGCCAACATGCCCGGCGCCGGCCTGTCGTTCAAGACCGGGGAATTGCCGCCCGCCCCCACCGACCGCAAGTGGCCCGACGCCGACCGCGACGCCCGCAATCAGCGCGCGCAACACATGGGCCTGGTTGCCATGCCCGAGATGCAGGGCTACCTGAACGGCCTGCTCGGCCGCATCAAGGATGCCGCTGGCGTGCCCGGCTGGCCGGGTGCCGTGTACGTCACCGCGTCCCCAGCCCTGGAGGCCTACAGCACTGGCGCGGGCAATATCTACCTGTCGATCGGATGGCTCTCGTCTGCGGAGTCCGAGGACGAGATTGTCGCCATCCTGTCGCACGAATTTGGCCACATCTACCTGGACTATCACCAGCTGGAAGCGGCCAATACGACCAGCGACCAAGTCGCCACGCTGGCGGCGCTGGGCGTGGCCCTGGCGCAAAAGGCCGGCAGCGCGACGGGCTGGAGCCCGGTGGACAGCGTGATCGCTTCCTATGCCTTCGGCAAGGACGTGTTGGTCCCTGCCTGGAACCGGCAGCAGGAGGAAAACGCCGATCGCTTCGGCGCCACCGTCAGCCTGCGGCTGGGCTATTCCTACACGCAAGGGTTCAAGGCCTTCCTGGAGCGTCAGGCCACCTGGGAAACGGACAACGCCAGGATCCAGGAAGAAGACCGCAAGCGCATGGTCGAGCAGATCAAGCAGGCCGCCGCGCAGGATGCGCGCAAGCAGGCCACGGCCTCGGGCAACAAGGTCGCGCCGCTGACCGAGATGCAGGCGTCGCTGAGTTCCGGCCTCGCTGGCGCCAGCGAAGACCTGCGCAATGGCCTGGACGACATCTGGAAGAAGCTGACCGTCAGCCATCCCAGCACCGAAGCGCGGCTGACCTCGTTGACCGGGCAGGTCACGCCGCTGATGGCCGGCAAGCCTCGCCCCGCGGCCACCATCGCGCCGTGGAACAAGGCGCGCGCGCAACGTCGCAGCGCGACCGTGCTGAAGAACTATCAGAGCGCCAACGCCGCGCAACAGGCGCTGCAGGCGCAGGACTATGTCCAGGCGCGCAAGCTCGCGGCCCAGGCCGCCTCCGGCCCGACCGCACAGCAGGCGTTGCCGCTGCTGGCGCTAAGCATGGCGCAAGGCGAACCCGGCAAGCCGTCCGCCCGCGCCGCCGCCCTGCTGGACCGCAACCTGCAATCCGAGGGCGACCGCGCCTGGCGCATTTATGTCCTGCGCGCCAACAATCTGCTGGGCTCCGGCCAGCGCGCACCCGCCACCGCGGTCATGAACCAGGGCTTCGAGTACTTCAAGGATGCCGGCCTGGCCTGGCCGGAGGCCATTGCCTTCTACGGGCAGACCGACAGCTGGGACAGGGCGCGCAAGCTGGCGCAGGAATGCGCGTCGCGCTTTCCCAGCTATGCCGGCGCCTGCAACAAAGCCGCGCAGACACCCGCCGAGCAGGCCGAGGCCAAGCGCCGCGGCGAGCAGAAGGCGCAGTCGTTGGTCGACAGGCTGTTCAAGAAGTGAAGCACGCCACGCGGCGGGCCTTCCGGCCCGCCTGCGTCAGTGATGGTGTTCGTCCAGCACCAGGTGGGCCAGGCCCTTTTCGGTGGCGATGCCGACCTTCTGGCCGATCGGCAGCGTCGCCTTGGTGGCCACGTGGCCGTACGGCAGGCCGGTCACCACCGGCACCTTGACCGTCTTGCGCAGCCAGGCCACTACTTCGTGCAGGTCGTAGCCCTTGTCGTGCGGCGCCAGCTTGTAGTCCGAGAAGCGGCCCAGCACGATGGCCTTCTGCTTGCCCAGGATGCCCGCCTGCCACAGCTGGATCAGCATGCGCTCGATGCGGTACGGATGCTCGGCCACGTCTTCCAGGAACAGGATGCCGCCGCGCACCTTGGGCATGTAGGGGGTGCCCACCAGCGAGGTCAACATCGCCAGGTTGCCGCCCCACAGGATGCCGCGGCAATCGACCGGGTCGGCGTCCTGGGTCTCGAAGCTGAGGATTTCCAGTTCGCCGCGCATCACTTCACCGAACAGCGCTTCGGTCAGGTCGTCGACCTTCTTGCCGCCGAAGTCGTAGATGGCGGTGGCGCCGGTGTAGCTGACCGCGCCGGTCTGCGCCAGCAGCGCCAGGTTGAAGGCGGTGAAATCGCTCATGCCGACGAAGCGCTTGCCGCTGTCGGCCATGGCCTTCCAGTCGATCGCGTGCAGCAGCCGGCCCATACCATAGCCGCCGCGCGTCACCATGACGATCGGCAGTTTCTGCTTGGCGGCGCGCGTCAGGCTGGCCAGGCGCTGCGCGTCGGTGCCGGCAAAGCGCTGGTGCTCGGCCAGCGCGGTGCGGTCCAGCGCGGTCTTGAAGCCCTGCGCGGCCAGGCGCTCGCGCGCCAGTTCGACGGTCTGCGGATCACGCACCGCCGACGACGGCGAGATCAGGTAGATGCCGCGGGCGTCCGGGAAGCCGTGGACGTGGCCCGGCTCGTGGTCGTGGCTGTGGTCGTGGCCGCAGGCCTCGTCGCATTCGTGGTCGTGATCGTGGCTGGCGTGGTCATGCGCCGGGGCGGCGGCCGCCTTGGCGGCGCGCGCCTTGGCGCCTCGGGTGTTGCTCATGCGATGGATTCCTTGGCGCGGCGTTCGCGGAAGAACCGGCGCAGCAGCTCGCCGCAGGGTTCCGCCAGCACGCCGCCGGTGACTGAAGTGTGATGATTGAGTTTGGGCACCGAGCCCACGTCCAGCACGCTGCCGCAGGCGCCGGTCTTGGGGTCGTAGGCACCGAACACCACCCGCGCCAGGCGCGCGTGCAGCATGGCGCCGATGCACATGACGCAGGGCTCCAGCGTGACGTACACGGTGATGCCCGGCAGGCGGTAGTTTTCCAGCGCGCGCGCGGCGACGCGCAAGGCGACGATCTCGGCGTGCGCGGTGGGGTCGTGGTCGATGATGGTGCGGTTGTAGCCGCGCCCCAGGATGTCGCCCTGGGCCGAAACCACCAGCGCGCCCACCGGCACCTCGCCGATGTCATAGGCCGCCCGCGCCTGTTCCAGCGCCAGCGTCATGAACTCGGCATCCTGCGCGGTCCAGGGCGGCACGGCCGCCATGGCAAGCGGCTCAACCACGGTACACCCGCGATTTGAGCGCGATGCGGCCGGCCAGGCTGGTCACGGCCTCTTCCAGCCATTGGTAGAGTTCGGCGTTCTCGTCGTAGCGCGCCTGGTTCAGGTTCGACACCCGGCCTTCCTCGATGAAGCCCCAGGCGCGGCTGCGCTTGTCGCGGTGCTTCGGATCCCAGACGCCGAAGGCGTAGCCGCCGGCGCGCCGGATCAGCGAGAAGCACGGGATGTCGGTGTAGCCGTCGCCGACGAACACCATCTGGTCGAACGGCACCCGCAGGCGGTCCTCGGGCACCTTGCGGTTGACCTCGAACGGCTTGTTGCGGAAATCGCGGCCGATGATGCCCTTCTGGATGTGGAACAGGTAGCGCGTCTTGTCGGTGAAGCTGACGATGCGGCGCGGAAACTCGATGCCGCCGTCGGCGCCGTAGGTGAATTCGGAGGCCCAGATCTCGGTGAACTCGTGCGCGATGGGCGTGGAGCGGACCACGTCGCCGATGCCGCTGGAGATCAGGTAGAACTCCAGCTGCACCTGCGGCTGCGCCGCCCGCACCGCGGCGCGCAGGCGCTGGAACAGCGTGCCCACGCCATCGTGCAGTTCGAGTCGCGCGCCCCAGTCGCGCAGGCGCTGCTGCGTGATGAGGCCATGCGTGCCAGCGCGCGAGAGCTGGATCATCTGGTAGAGGTAGGCCGGGACCGGGTCCCAGTCCTGGTTGGACAGCAGCGGGTCGACCTGGTCTTTCCAGAAGGACGCCGTGTCCACCCCGATGCTGTCCAGGAAACCGGACGTGCTGTCCGAGGCCAGCGTGTCGTCGAAGTCGAAAATCAGGGCGATGACGTCGGACATGGATATGCGTAAGTAAGGGCGACAGCCGCCATTTTGCCTGATTGTGGCGGCGGCCGGGCCCCGTGGCCGCGGGGAAAGGACGCGCCGCGCCCTCCCCTGGCCCGCCCAGCGCGGTTACTGGCGCATCGGCGCGGGCGGCGGCGCCATGCCCGGGGCCGGCGCCATGCCGGGCGCGGTGGCCGGCGGCGGAGGCGGCGGCACCGTGCCGGCGGTGCCGGCCGGCACCTGGATCACGGTTTCACGCAGCACGCCGCCGCCCTGCACGCTGCCGCGCACCTGGGTCGGCGAGGTCATCTGCGTGATGCAATCCTGGCGCGAATCGGCCGGCAGGCGGTTGCAGCGATCCAGCATGTTCTGCTGGTGCTGGTCGGTGGTGCCATCGCTCAGTTGCTTGCGCATGGCTTCCTGGCGAGCGGCGCCAGCTTCGCGCATGCAGGCGGCGCGGTCCTGTCCGGTGCTGCCGTTCTTGCAAGCCGCCACATCCTGTTCGTATTGCGCCTGGATGCCGGCGCGACCGATCGGGTCGGCCGCCTGCGCCGCTCCCGCGGCCAGCATCAGGCCTGCCGCGTAAAGGGATGCCGCAAGGCGTTTGGTGTGCATGGGACGTACATTCATGGCCAGCTCCTTGAAGAAAAGAAGATTGAACCCGGACGGCGCGGCCTCGTGGACCGGCGCCATCTGCTTGATACAACTATCCCACGATGACGCGACGGGGACATGTCCAGCAACGTGCAATCGTAAGCCGAAGTTTCCGATGCTGCGACGCAATATTCATTGCGCCCGCGCAACTTGTCCCCAGATGGCCTGTGTTCTGTCCCTTTCTTGCCCGCCTAGCGCGCGTCCAGGTCGGCGTCGGCCTTGGTCAAACGGTTACGGTATACCGCGGCGCGCATCAGCAGCATCGCCGTCACCGGCGACGAGACGACCAGCAGCAGCGTGATGATCACTTCGTGGAACACCGGCCGCGCGGACAGCACCGAGAACACCAGGATCGAGGCGGCCAGCACGCAGCCGCAGCCCATCGTGTTGCCCAGCGTCGGCGCGTGGATGCGGGCGTAGAAGGTGCGAAAGCGCAGCAGGCCGGCCGAGCCGGTCAGGGCCAGCAGGCCCCCCAGCACCAGCAGGATGCTGGCCGGGATGCTCGCCCACAGCGGAAGGGTCTCGATCATGGCTCGATCACCTCGCCGCGCAGCAGGAAGCGGGCCATGGCCGTGGAGCCCACGAACCCGAACAGCGCGATCAGCAGCGCAATGTCGAAATACACCGACGTGCCCGAGCGGATGCCGAACACCAGCATGGTCAGCATGCCGTTGATGTACAGCGTGTCCAGCGCCAGCACGCGGTCCTGCGCGGTCGGGCCGCGCAACAGGCGAATGGTGGCGAACACCATGCCCAGCGCGAAGCACACCAGGGCAAAGGACGCCGCCCAATACAGTATGGCGTTCATTCGAATATCTCCATCAAGGGGCGCTCGTAGCGGTCTTGCACCAGGCGCACCCAGTCTTCCTCGTTCTGCAGGTCGAGCACGTGCAGCTTGAGGCGGTGGTCATCGCCCAGTTCGACCCAGACGGTGCCGGGCGTGTAGGTGACGATGCAGGCCAGCATGGCCAGGCCGTGCGGGTCGCGCATGGTCAGCGGGATCTTGATGAACCCGGGCGAAAAATCATTGGGCCGCGGGTTCAGGATCAGCTTGCCGACCGCGATGTTGGATTTGATGATGTCGGCCGTCACGTGCAGGAACAGCGGTATCGCTTTCCACAGGCGCCGCGGCCGCGCCTTCAATGGCCGCAGGCGCGAGGCGGCCCAGGTGAACCACAGGGCCAGCGCCACGCCCAGCGCGATCTGGCCGGCCGACAGGCTTTCGTTCAGCACCAGCCACAGGACGAACAGGAACACCGGCAGGAAGAGGAAATACAGTCGGCGCATCAGCTTCCTCCTTGCGCGGCGCGCACCGTCTGCGCGGACATGACGGCGTCGATATAGCTCTTGGGCTGGTCCAGCGAACGCGCGGCATCGTCCAGGTAGGCCGACACCGGGCCGGCGCCGGCCGCCAGGCCCACGCACAGCAGCAGCAGGACCGCGACCGGCCCCGCCTCGATCAGCCGCAGGCGCGGCGTGCTGCGGTCGTCGCTGGCCCAGAACACGCGGATGCCGGTGCGGCCCAGGCCGATCAGGCCCGCCAGACCGGACACCAGCACCGCGGCCACCAGGATCCAGGCATCCATCGGCGGCGCCGATTCGTTGGCCGCCGAGACCGCCGCCGACAACAGCGAGAACTTGGCCACGAAGCCCGACAGCGGCGGCAAGCCGGTCACCAGCAAGGCGCAGCAGATGAACGCCAGGCCAAGAAAGGCCATGGCCGCCGGAATGGCGACGCCAACCACGTCATCGGAACGATTCACCGAGGTCGGATCGTCCAGGTCGAAGGCGTCCAGCGTCACCGCCAGCACGTTGGCGCCGAAGCTGCGGGTGCGTTCGATCAGTTCGGCCAGCATGAAGAAAGCGCCCGTGGTCAGCACCGAACTGATCAGGTAGAACAGCGCCGGGCCGGTCAGCGTCACGCCGGGCATGCCCAGCGCCGTCAGCAGCGTGCCGGCCGAGACGATGACGCAATAGCCCACCATCTTCTCGAGCTGCTGCGTGGCCAGCAGGCCGAGGCCGCCGAACAGCAGCGTGGCCAGGCCGGCCGCGAACATCCAGTCCAGGCTGAACGCCGCCGGCGCGCCGCTCGGCAGCAGCAGCGAACCAATGCGCAGCAGCGCGTAGATGCCGACCTTGGTCATGATCGAGAACATGGCCGCGATTGGCGCGCCGGCCGAGCCGTAGCCCTTGACCAGCCAGAAGTTCAGCGGCCAGGCGCCCGCCTTCACCAGGAAGGCCACGCCGAGAATGGCGGCGCCGGCCTCGAACAGCATGCGGTCGGAACCGGTCAGATTGCCGGCGCGCAGGGCCAGGTCGGCCATGTTGAGCGTGCCGCTCACGCCATAGATCAGCGCGATGCTGATCAACAGCAGGAACGAGGCCACCAGGTTGACCGCGATGTACTGCAGGCCGGCGCTGACACGCGCCACGCCCGAGCCGTGCAGCAGCAGGCCGTAGGACGCGGCCAGCAGCACTTCGAAAAACACGAACAGGTTGAAGAGGTCGCCGGTCAGGAAGGCGCCATTCAGGCCCATCAGCAGGAACTGGAACAGCGAATGGAAATGCACCCCCGCACGGTCCCAGCGCGCCAGCGCATAGGTCAGCGTGGCCAGGCCCAGCACCGCGGTCAGGGTCAGCATGACCGCGGCCAGGCGGTCCACCACCAGCACGATGCCGAACGGCGCGGGCCAGTCGCCCACCAGGTACACGCCGACGCCGTCCGGCCAGACGCCCGGCACCCCGCCCCCGGCGACCGCCAGCAAGGCGATGGCCGCGGCCAGTTGCGCCAACGTGGACAGCACGGCGATGGTGCCGCGCGCATAGCGGCTGGTGTCGGCCAGCAGCAGCATCACCGCGCCGGCCAGCAGCGGCGTGATGATGGGCAGGATAGGAAGATGTTGCAGCCAGAAACTCAAGATTGGGACTCCCGTCCATCGACGTGGTCGGTGCCCGTCAAGCCGCGCGAAGCCAACAGCACCACCAAAAACAGCGCGGTGGTGGCAAAGCCGATCACGATGGCCGTCAGCACCAGGGCCTGCGGCAGCGGATCGGCATACCAGGAAGGATCATGGGCCATGGCCGGATCCACCACCGGCGGCCGGCCCGAGGTCAGGCGGCCCATGCCGAAGATGAACAGGTTGACCGCGTAGGAGACCAGCGACAGGCCCATGATGAACTGGAAGGTGCGCGGCCGCAGCAGCAGCCAGACCCCCGAGCCCGCCAGGACGCCGATCGCGACGGCGTAAATCAATTCCATCAGGCTTCCCCCGTTTGTGCGGCGGCCGCCTGGCTTTCGGCGACAGCCTTGCGTTGCGCGCGCAGCGATTGGTGAGCCAGCGCCACCAGCACCAGCACGGTGGATCCGACCACCAGCATATAGACGCCCAGGTCGAACAGCAGCACGCTGGACAGGTGCACGTGGCCGACCAGCGGCAAGGCGACGTCCCAGGCCAGCGCGGCCAGGAATGGCTTGTAGGCCAGCCAGGCGGCCACCGCCGCCGTGCCGGCGAACAGCAGGCCGATGCCGATCCAGTTCTGCGGGTTCAGGCGGCTGCGCGACTCGACCCAGTAGACCCCGCCCACCATGTACTGCAGGATCACGGCGGTGGCGAAGACCAGGCCGCCGACGAATCCGCCGCCCGGCTGGTTGTGGCCGCGCAGCAGGAAATACACCGAGATCAGCGCCGCGGTCGGCAGCAGCAGGCGCACCAGCACCGTGGGCACCATCATCGGACCGGTCGGCACCACCGACTTGATGTCGGGCGCGGCCGGCACCGGGCCGTCCTGGTCGATCTGCTGGCGCGGCAGGTCGGCGCTCTCGGGCGCCGGACGGAAGCGGCGCAGCAGCGCGTATACCGTCAGCGCCACGATGCCCAGCACGGTGATTTCGCCGAAGGTATCGAAGCCGCGGAAGTCCACCAGGATCACGTTGACCACGTTGGTGCCGCCGCCGTCGGGCAGCGCGCGGTCGACGAAATACGAGGAGATGGTGTCGGTCTGCGGCCGCACCAGCACCGCATAGGCCAGCGCCGCCATGCCGGTGCCGGCGGCGGTGGCCAGCAGCAGGTCGCGCAGGCGGCGGCCACGGGCCCGCAGCGTGGCGCCCAGGCCCTCATCCTCGTCCTGCGCGATACGGCGCGGCAGCCAGCGCAGGCCCAGCAGCAACAGCACCACGGTCACCACTTCGACCGACAACTGCGTCAGGGCCAGGTCGGGCGCGGAGAACCAGACGAACGTGAGACAGGTCACCAGCCCCGCGCCGCCGGCAAGCGCCAGCGACGCCAGGCGGTGGTACTTGGCCTGGTAGGCGGCCGCCACGGCGCAGACGCAGCCCACCAGCCACAGCAAGGCGAACGCCGGGTCCACCGCGGCGGCGCGGCCGGTGCCGTCCAGCCAGCCGCCGGCGCGCAGCGGCAGCCAGGCCACGAACAGCGTGCCCAGCACGATCAGCACCATCTGCACCTGCAGGCGCGACGACGCCAGCCAGCGCAACAGCCATGCGGCGGCTACGCTGGAGCCGTCCAGCAGCGCTTCGAAAGAACGACGGCCGTCCAGGCGGTAGATGAACGGCACCCGGCCCGGATTGGCGCGCTGGTGCGCGCGCAACGCCAGGTACAGGATCACGCCAGCGGTCATGGCCACGAAGCTCATCACCAGCGGCAGGTTGACGCCATGCCACACCGCCAGGCTGTATTCGGGCATGTCGGCGCCCAGGATGCTTTGCGCGGCGGTGGCCAGGAACGGGCCGAGCGTCAGGCCCGGCAGGATGCCCACCACCAGGCACATCAGCACCAGCAGGCCGCTGGGCAGCAGCATCCAGCCGGGCGGCTCGTGCGGCGCCCGCGGCAGGTCGGTCGCCGGCGGGCCGAAGAACACCTGCAGGATGAAGCGCAGCGAATAGGCCACGCTGAAGGCGCCCGCCACCGTGGCCGCCAGGGGCAGGCCCACTTTCGTGATCATGTCGCCGCTGACGAAGGTCGTCTCGGCGAAGAACATTTCCTTGGAGATGAAGCCGTTGAGCAGCGGCACCCCGGCCATCGAGGCCGCCGCCACCATGGCCAGCGTGGCCGTGATCGGCATGGCCTTGTACAGACCGGACAGCCGGCTCAGGTCGCGCGTGCCGGTCTCGTGGTCGACAATGCCCGCCGCCATGAACAGCGAGGCCTTGAAGGTGGCGTGGTTGACCATGTGGAACACCGCCGCCACCAGCGCCAGCGAGCTGTTCAGCCCCAGCAGCAAGGTGATCAGGCCGAGGTGGCTGATGGTCGAATACGCCAGCACCCCTTTCATGTCCTGCTGGAAGATGGCGGCATAGCCGCCCAGCACCAGCGTGATCAGCCCGGCGCCGCCGATGATCCAGAACCACTCATCGGTGCCCGCCAGCACCGGCCAGAAGCGCGCCAGCAGGAACACCCCGGCCTTCACCATGGTGGCCGAATGCAGGTAGGCCGACACCGGCGTGGGCGCGGCCATGGCGTTGGGGAGCCAGAAATGGAACGGGAACTGCGCGCTCTTGGTCAGCGCGCCCAGCGCCACCAGCACCAGCACGGCGGGATACCAGGGGTCGGCGCGCACCAGGTCGCCGGCGGCCAGCACGCGGTCCATGTCGTAGCTGCCGACGATGTGGCCCAGGATCAGCACCCCGGCCAGCAGGCACAGGCCGCCCGCGCCGGTCACCGTCAGCGCCATGCGGGCGCCGCGGCGGGCATCCAGGCGGTGGTGCCAGTAGGCGATCAGCATGAACGAGGCCAGGCTGGTCATTTCCCAGAACATGACCAGCTGGATCAGGTTGCCCGACAGCACCACGCCCAGCATGGCGGCCATGAAGGCCTGGAAGAAGGAGAAGAAGCGCGGCACCGGGTCTTCCGGCGACATGTAGTAGCGCGCGTACAGCACCACCAGCGCCCCCATGCCGGAGACGATCAGCGCGAACAGCCAGGCGTAGCCGTCCATGCGCAAGGTGAACTGCAGCCCCAGGGCGGGCGCCCAGGGCATGTCGACGCGGATCACTCCGCCGCCGGCGACCTGTGGATAGAGACTGGCGACCAGAACCGCGCAAACCAGGGCGATGATGCCCGCCAACCAGGCCTCGGCATTGCGGGCGTTGGAAGGCAGCAGCGCGGCGCACAGGCTGCCGGCAAACGGCAGAGCGAGGATCAGTATCAGCGACATGGCGTTCCGAGAATGTCCGGGCCCCCTCCCGCCAGCGCGACAGCGAGAGACGAAACGAACCGGGGATTGAATAACGGACGGAACCCTGGCCCGGTGCGTCGCTGCACTACACGTTGCCCCGCGGGGACATCAACCAACGCCCCATTGAACGGCGCAGACAGAAACAAACGCAATAGCTTTCTTGCAAGACCGGCCAAGAATCTCATCCGAAAAATATCAGATTCTTGTAAGTTATGCAGAGATTTATGCGCGTACCGAGGGGATGACGACATGATCGCTGCGCAATCATTACGCAGCGATGACGACCCCATTTTCATTCAAGTTATTGTCAGCATACGTTTTTTTGCAACAACGCCGCTTATCGCCCCCGCATCCTGGCGGCGAAAAATACCCCCACGCGATGCAGGGGGAATCCCGATTGACCGGGCCACCGTAACTGTGTGGAATGGCGCCCACGAAGCGTCGGCCAGGCCAGCATCCGAGCCCGGCGCGCTTCACCGACGCCGGCCATCGTAGCCGGCCGGCTCGGATTCAATAATATGGAGAAGACTCTTGACCGTGCTGTCCCAAGCCAAGGCCGTCCTGGCCACCGCCCTCGCCGGCCTCTGTCTCAGCGGCGCCGCGCAAGCCGCTGACGCCTACCCGAACAAACCCATCCGCCTGATCGTGCCGTTCGCGGCCGGCGGCACCACCGATATCGTGGCCCGCGTGGTGGCCGAAGGCCTGGGCCGCGAACTCGGCCAGGCGGTGGTGGTGGAGAACCGCGGCGGCGGCGGCGGCTCGATCGGCGCCGACGCGCTGGTCCGCTCCGCCCCGGACGGCTATACCCTGGGCGTGGCCACTGTCAGCACCATGGCCACCAATCCGGCCACCAACCCCAAGAACCCGTACAACCCGCTCAAGGACTTCGCACCCATCACCAATATGGTGAACGTGCCCAATGTGCTGACGGTGAACCCGTCGGTGCCGGCCAAGAACATGGCCGAGTTCATCGCCCTGCTCAAGGCCAACCCCGGCAAGTACAGCTACGCCTCGTCCGGCGCTGGCGGCATCGGCCACCTGGATGGCGAACTGTTCAAGTCGCTCACCAAGACGGACATGGTGCACGTGCCCTATCGCGGCTCGGGTCCGGCACTCAATGACGTGATCGCCGGCCAGGTCAACGCCCAGTTCGACAACCTGCCCTCGTCCATGCCGCACATCCAGGCCGGCAAGCTGCGCGCCCTGGCCGTGGCGGCGCCCAAGCGCCTGCCCACCCTGCCGGACGTGCCGACCTTCTCGGAAGGCGGCCTGCCGGAAATGGACAACATGGCCTGGTACGGCCTGGTCGCGCCCGCCGGCACGCCCCAGGCGGTCATCGATCGCATCCACGACGCCACCGTCAAGGCGCTGAAGGATCCGAAGATCATCCAGCGCCTGGCCGACGGCGGCTCGCTGGTCGACGGCAACACGCCGGCGGAATACGCCGCGCAGATCAAGCGTGAACTGGAACTGCGCCAGCGCATCGCCAAGGAACGCAACATCCAGTCGACCAACTGAGGCTTGTCACGCGGCATCGCCGCGTGACCCGGGCGCCAGCCCGTCTGCCCGCCGCCACGCCGTGCCGGCGGGCCCTTTCCGAGGCCGCCGGCTCAACGCGCACCCTGCGCGGCGCCAGATTCGGACCGTCCCACGCCCCATCGGCGATCGCCGGGCAGATGACGCGCCCGCGCTCTGCTACCATTTCGCCCGTGCGAATCGATTTCTCCCATCCTTCCGACACCGCTTGCGTGCTTTGCGCCCTGCGCTCGACCCTGTTGAGCTCGCAGGAAGTCGCCGCGCGTTCCGCCTACGCGCGTTCCAAGCCCGGCTAATCGCCGGCATCCCCCCTTCCCGCTTTCCGTCACCGGCCCGCCGCCGGCCGCCCGCACGCCCGTACCCTTGTTGCGCGCGGCGCGGTTCGAGGCCGGCCGGCGCGACCGCCCTGCCGCATGGCCGGGCGGTCTTGCCACGTTTTCCGTCCGCGCGCCGACTATGACCGGCGGGCGGCGCCACGCCTTGATTGCCACCGAACGCCATGCAACTCACCAAGAAATTCGTCAAAGCCAAGAACCCCTGCGCGGGCGGCTACAAATGGTTCCTGCGCGACCACAACGGACAGGGGGACTATCAGGCCGTCCTCGATGCCCTGGTGGCCGACGGGCGGGTCGGTGACGCCTGCTGGCTGCTGGACCAGTTCGGGCCGACCGACGCGGTGTTGAAGCTGGACACGCTGGACGCCCACGCCATCGTCTTCGCCGGCACGCTGGAAGTGCGCATGGGCATCAACGTCGACAGCGTGGTGCGGGCCGGACGCAGCATCATCACCGGCGGCGGCATCCGTGCCGGGGAATCCATCGTGGCTGGCGAGAACATCACGGCCGGCGCCAACATCGCCAGCGCCGGCGATCTGCGCGCGGGCGGCGACGTGTCCGCCGAATGGGGCATCGAGGTCGCCGCCGCCTTCGACTGCCGCGGCAACCTGCGCGCCAAGTGGGACATCTGCGCCGGTCAGGACCTGGCCGTGACCGGTCACTTGCGGGCCGGCCAGGACGTGCAGGTGCAAGGCGCCCTCAAGTGCGGCCAGGGCATCAAGGCCGGCGGCGGCGTGCAGGCCGCCAAGGACATCGATGCCGCCTGCGGCATCCAGGCCGGCGCCAGCATCGTCTGCGGCGGCCACCTGGCCGCGGGCTGGGGATTGATCGCGGGCGAAGACATCCGCGCCGACGGCTCGATCCGCGCCGGCGAAGGCGTGCAAGCCGACGGCTGCATCGAAGCGGGCGACGGCCATGGCGTCTATGCCGGCCTGAACGTGCGCCTGGACGCCTGGGCGGTCTGCGCCCGGGTCCAGGCGCGCGAACGCCCGGCGCAGCTGGTCAGCGGCCACTGGGCTGGCCAGGAAGAAGCCGCGCACGCGTAGCCGGACGAAGCGGCAGGACGGCCACGCCCCGGCGCGCGCCGCCGCCCCGCCCACGGGCGCGATGCGCCCCGGGGTATGCGCCGCGCGGCGAACATCCCGCCACGCGACGGCAAACCGCGATCAGCCGCCCGAGCGCGCCGCCGGCGTGCGCAACACCAGCATCAGCCCCAGCAGGATCCCCGCCATGCCACCCAGGCTCAGCAGCGACAGGCGGTTGCCCAGCACCAGGTAATCCAGCGCCGCGGTGCCGGCCGGCACCAGGTAGAACAGGCTGGTGACGTTGACCAGGTTGCCGGACTGGATCATGCGGTAGAACAGCAGCGTCGCGCCGACCGAGATCACCAGCCCCATCCACAGCAGCGGCAGGATGAAACCCACGCTCCAATCCACGTGCAGCGGCTGGAACGGCGCGAACAGCAGGCACAGCGCCAGGCTGGCCACGTACTGCAGCGGCATCACGTCCGTCGGCGCCTGGCGCACGCGCTTTTGCAGGATGGCGCCGGCGGTCATGCTGAGCAGCGCCGCGAACGCGAAGGCCATGCCGGCGAGCGAGAAACGCGCCATGCCGATGCTCTGGAACATCACCATGCCCAATCCGCACAGGGCCAGCAGCAGCCCCGCCAGCCGCAGCGGCGGAAAGCGGCGCTCGAGCAGCGCCAGGGTCAGGATGGGTTGCGCCCCCAGCAGCGTGGCCAGCACGCCCGGCGTGATGCCGTGGTCCAGCGCCAGCAGATAGCAGATGGAATAACTGCCGATCAGCAGCAGCCCGGTCAGCGCGACGATGCCGCGCGTGCCCGGCGCCGGCAGCCAGCGCCGGCGCCCAACGCAGAGCGCCAGCAGGACGGCCAGCGCCAGGACGAAGCGCCACAGCAGGAAACCTAAGGCCGAGGCGTGCGCCAGGCCCCATTTGGCGAAGATCGCGCCGCCGCTCCACAGCAGCACGAACAAGGAAGTGGAGCCGTAGGCGGCCCACGCATTGCGATTGAAAGACATGAAGATTTCTACCTGTCGGGTATGGAACAGGCTCCCGCGGCGCGCACGCGTCTTGCGGCGCGCGAACGGATCAGGCGTGGACGCGCGGCGGGCGGGCGCGAACGCAAACGCGTCGGCGCATCAGCGCGGCGGATCCAGGCGATAAGGCGGGAGCGGGAAGTGTGCGGCGGTCAGCCGACGACGGCGACCACGGGCGGATAAGCGCCCGCGACACCGACGACGACATCGCACGGCGGCGACGCCACCGGCGGCGATACGACCGTCGAGACGACAGGAGAAACAACGGGGGGCGACACGGCATGCCGCCGGCTTGCGCGCAGGCCGGCGCCGGCTGCGCGGGCAGCGAAGGCGGATTCGGCGGAAGGCGTGAAGTCGGGCATGTGAAGCGCGTCGGGTTCGGTGATGAACCCGTGTAGGCTACCGGCGCCGCGCGCCAGCGTCAAGTTGCGGGGCGCCCGCACGCGTCCGGCGACGCGCTTGACGACACCGGTCCGCCCGTGCGGGGGCGGTTTGCACGTGCGGACGCGGCTCGCACCGCCGCCAAGGCGTCAAGCGCCGATGCGGCGCTGCTCGACGCCCAGGTCGCGCCAGGCCTCGCCGTGGCAGGTGAACATCAGGATCTGGTGGCGCGTGGCGGCATCGAACAGCGCGCGCTTCATCAGGTCGCGACGGTCGTCGTCGGTGTGCACCAGCGCATCGTCCAGCAACAGCAGCGTCGGCCGTCCGGCCTCGCGCAGCAGGTCGGCGTAGGCAAAGCGCGCCAGGATGCCCAATTGCTCGCGCGTGCCGAAGCTGAGCGCGTCCAGCGGGTCCTCGCCGCCCGCGCGCTGCAGGGCCGCGGGCAGCAGCGCCTCGTCCAGGCGCAGCGCGGACTCGGGGAACAGCAGCGCCAGATAGTGGCTCAGGCGGCGCGCCAGCGGCGCCTGCAGGCGCTGGGTGGCGGCGTCGCGCTTGCCGGCCAGCAAGGTGGACAGCAGTTCGAGCGCCTGCGCGCGGCGCTGGAATTCGTCGCGGCGGCGCTGCAGGCGCTCGCAGGCGGCCTCGGCCTCGGACAAGCGTTCGCCCAGGCCCTGCGCGCCGGCCTGCTCCAGCTTGCCCAACAACTGCTGGATCTCGCTGTGGCGTTTGTGCTGGGCGTCGCGTTCGATGGCGGCGGACCTTTCGTAGCGCTGCGCGTCCTGTTCCAGCAGTTCCGGCCGCAGCGCTTCCAGCGCGGCCTGCGCCTGGCGCAGGCGTTGTTCGAGCAGGTCGTGGCCGCTGCGGGCCTCGGCCAGCCGGCCGGCGCGGGCCTGGCGCTGCGCCGCGCGTTCGGGCGATTGCAGGTCGGCGCCGCGCGCGGCGGCCTGGGTTTCGAGTAGCTGGGCGCGGGCGCTGTCGGCATCCAGGGCGCGCTGCGCGGCCGCCAGGGCCTGCTCGGCCTGCGCCGCGCTGGCTTCGGCATCGCGCAGCGCCTGGCGCGCGGCGGGCGCATCGGCATCGCCCGCCTCAGCCGCCGGCGGCAGCAACGCCAACCGCTCGGCCAGTTGCGCGCGCCGCGCCTGGGCTTCGTTGCGTTGCCCGCGCAGTGCGTCCACGCCCTTGGGCGCATGGATCGCCAACGTCTTGCGCATGGCCTCCAGTTCGCGTTGCAAGTCGACGCCGCGCGCATGGCGTTCCTCGGCCTCGGCCACGTGCGCCACACCCAGGCGCGACAACAAAGCCGCGCTGGCCGCCTGTACGTCGGCCAGTTCCCGCTTGAGCGCCGGCAGGTCCTGGCCGCCCGGCTCGATGCGCAGCCGGCCCAGGCCGGGCAATTCAAGTTCAGCCGCCGCGGTCAGCAGCAACTCGCCGCTGCCGGCCAGCGCGGCGCCGTCCAGCCGGGCCTCGCGGCCCGCGTCCAGCGCATACGACAGGCGCGTGGCGATGGCCTGCTGGCGCAGTTGCAGGTCGCCCAGCGCGCGTTCGCGCTTGCGCAAGGCCTGGATGTCGGCGTCGGCGATTTCGATGCGCACGGCCTCGGCCTTCAGGATCGAGCCCTGCTCGATCAGGCGGGTGCGTTCTTGCGAGCGCGCCGTCCAGGCGCTCGATGTCGCGCGCCAGTTGGCCGAGCTGGTGTTCGAGGTCGCGGCGGTCGGCCACCGCCTGCACCGCGGCGACCCGCTGGCGCGCCTGTTCGGCGGCGGCAGCGTGCGTGTCGCGCAGCGCGCGGGCGCGGGCCAGCGGCTCCTGGGCCTGCTGGACCGCGGCGCGGGCGGCCCGCGCCTGCGCCACCAGGGCCTGCAATTCGGTTTCGTCCTGCTGGTCGCGGCGCACCTGTTCCTGCAGCACGGCCAAGGTTTCGGCCGCCTGGCGCTGTTCGCGTTGCAGCCCTTCGAGCGCCTCGCGTTCCTTGGCCACGGCCGCGAGCCGGGCGCGCGCCTCGGCGGCGCGGGCCTCGAAGTCCTTCCAGGGCTGGTCGGCCTCGGCGCGCGCGTGTTCGGCGCGCAGCGCGGCCAGCCGGTCGACATCGGCGTCGAGCTGGGCCTTGGCCTGGGCGCATTGGTCGCGCTCGGCCTGAGCGGCGGCGAGCGCGTCCTCGGCGTCCTTGTAGATGCCCTTGGGGCGGCCGTTGCGCGCATCCAGCAAGGCGGCGCGCTCGGCAGCGACGCGCTCGTAGAGCCGGTCGCCGTCGCCGGAGGCCAGCTCGCCCGACAACTGCGTCAGGGCCTCGCGCAGATGCCCGCCGGCGTGACCAGCGGCGGTTTGCAGATTCTGGCCGTCGCCCTGCTGGATCCAAAGCAGGCCCGGCACGCCGGCCAGATCGGGTTTGCTCTGGCCGCGCGCGGCCAGTTCGAAGCCCAGCAACGCGGCCAGTGCGTTCTCGGCTTCCTCGCCGTCCAGGCGCTGGGCGCCGTCGTCGATCAGCAGTTCGCAGCGGGCCCGCGACAGGAAGTGTTTTTTCAGCAGGTAGTCGTGTCCCGCATGGCTGAATGCCAGTTCGACGCCGGGCCGCGCGCCGCTCTCACCGCGCGGCGCCAGGTCGGACACGGTGCGGGTGCTGTAGCGTTCCAGGAACGCGGCGCGGATGGCCGCGGCCACGGTGCTCTTGCCGGCCTCATTCGGACCGACGAACAGGTTCAGGCCGTCCTGCAAGCCATCCAGCACCAGGGGCTGGCGGAACTTGCGGAATTCTTCCAGGGCGATGCGCGTGAGCTTCATTGCGCGCCTCCCGCCGCCGCGCCTTCGCGCTGGAACCGCAGCAGCAGCCGCAGGGCCTCGCCGGCCACCGC
The DNA here is from genome assembly GCF_002082135.1 of Achromobacter ruhlandii. NCBI lineage: Bacteria > Pseudomonadati > Pseudomonadota > Betaproteobacteria > Burkholderiales > Alcaligenaceae > Achromobacter > Achromobacter ruhlandii. Next base: position 2,850,943 of record NZ_CP017433.1, on the reverse strand, counting down.
CGCCTGGTCGGGATCGGCCTGCATGGCCTGCAGTTGCGCGGCCACTTCGCCGACATAGCCGCTCGCGCCCAGTTGCGCCAGGTCGGCCTCGTCGGGTTCGAGCAGCAGGCCGGAGAAATCCGGCAGCACCGCCCTCGCCTGCGCCGCCGCCTGGTCCACGGCGCGTTGCAGCGCCTCCCAGGTCGGCACGTTGACGTGGCCCTGCAGTTCCAGCCGCAGCACGTCTTCGGCGCGCAGCGCCGCCAGGCGGTCGGCCAGCGCCTGGGCGTCGGTCGGCAGGCTCAGGGTTTCGGTCCAGGCGGACCAGCGGTATTTGCCGGTGGGCACGCGTTCGACGCGTGGCGGGGCCCCCGGCGCATCGATGCGCACGTCCAGCGCGTAGCCGGGTTCGTTGCCGCGAAAGCGGTCTTGCTCGGGCGTGCCGGCGTACCAGGTGCGTTCGTCGATGGCCAGGCAGCCGTGCCAATCGCCCAGCGCCAGGTAGTCGAGCCGCGCGCGGGCGGCGCGGTCGGGCGCGATGGGGTTGGTGGCGTCGATGGTGTCGGGCAGGCGGCCGGCCACGCTGCCATGGGCCAGGCCCACGCGGACGCGGCCGGGTTCGGATTCGAGCGCGTCGAAGGCCTGGGTGACGTCGTCGTAGGTATGGCGCTGGGTCAGCGGCGCGGCCAGCACCGCGAGGTTCTGCGCTGGCAGGTCGACCACGCCAGTACGCAACGGCACCCGCACGTTGGGCGGGATGCAGCCCAGTTGCGCGGCGCGGCTCCAGACGCTGTCGGCCAGCGCCGCGTCGTGGTTGCCGGCGATCATGACCCACGGCCCGGCGTAGGCGGCCAGCGCGGCGAACAGGCGGCGAATGGTGCGGTCGGACACGGCCTGGGTGTCGAACACGTCGCCGGCTACCAGCACCGCGTCGACCTGGCGCTCGGCGGCAAGCGCGGCGATGCGCGCGACGACATCGAAGCGGGCCTCGGCCAGCAAGGCGGCGTCATCGGTTTCGAATTGGCCGTACTGACGGCCGATCTGCCAATCGGCGGTATGCAGGAAATGGGTCATGCCGCCGATTGTAGAGGCCGGCGCCGTTTCCCTGTGGCGTCAACGGGCCTGAAAGTGTCGCGGCAATGTCGCGCCGCGCCCGATGGAACAACGGCCCGGCCGGCATCGTGCGCCGGGCGGGCCGTCGGGACGCCGGCTTGTGGCCGGCGCGGGAGGAAACGGGTTCGGAAAACAGGCCGGAATCAGGCGCCCTTGCCGTCCAGCACCAGCGGCCGCTCGGCCGAGGCCTGGCGGTCGTAGCGCGACAGCGCCAGGCCGTCGGTACGGATCTGCGGCCGCTGGCCCAGCACCTGGTCGGCCACCAGCTTGCCGGAGCCGCAGGCCATGGTCCAACCCAGCGTGCCGTGGCCGGTGTTCAGGAACAGGTTGCCGTAGCGGGTCGGGCCGACCACGGGCGTGCTGTCCGGCGTCATGGGGCGCAAGCCGGTCCAGAACTCGGCGCGGGCCACGTCGCCGCTGCCGGGGAACAGATCGTTGACCACCAGTTCCAGCGTCTTGCGGCGCGCGTCCTTCAGGCGCAGGTCGAAGCCCGACAGCTCGGCCATGCCGCCGACGCGGATGCGGTCGTCAAAGCGGGTGACGGCGATCTTGTAGGTCTCGTCCAGGATGGTGGAGACCGGCGCGGCGGCCTCGTCCTTCATAGGGATGGTCAGCGAATAGCCCTTGACCGGGTACACCGGCAGGTCCAGGCCGAGCGGCTCCAGGAAGCCGCGGGTGTAGCTGCCGAAGGCGGCGACGTAGCGGTCGGCCGTCAGCACCTCGTTGCCGACACGCACGCCGGTCACCTGCCCGCCGGCGGTGTTCAGGCCCGTGACGGACTGGTTGTAGCGGAACTCCACGCCCAGCGCCGCGGCCATCGCGGCCAGGCGGGTGGTGAACAGGCGGCAGTCGCCGGTCTCGTCGTTGGGCAGGCGCAGGCCGCCGGCCAGCTTGTGCAGCGAGCGCGCCAGCGCCGGCTCGGCGCTCACCAGGCGGTTGCGGTCCAGCAGCTCGTAGGGCACGCCGACCTCTTCCAGCACCGCGATGTCGCGGCGCGCGGCTTCCATCTGGGCCTCGGTGCGGAACAGTTGCAGCGTGCCGCGGGTGCGCTCTTCATAATGGATGCCGGTGTCGGCGCGCAGTTCGCGCAGGCAGTCGCGGCTGTATTCGGCCAGGCGCAGCATGCGTTCCTTGTTGACCGCGTAGCGCTCGGCCGAACAGTTGGCCAGCATCGCCGCCATCCACTTGAGCTGGTAAAGGCTGCCGTCCAGGCGGATCGCCAGCGGCGCGTGCTTCTTGAACAGCCACTTGATGGCCTTCAGCGGAATGCCGGGCGCGGCCCAGGGCGTGGAATAGCCCGGCGACACCTGGCCGGCGTTGGCGTAGCTGGTCTCCTGGGCGGCGCCGGGCTGGCGGTCCAGCACCGTCACTTTGGCCCCCTGGCGGGCCAGGTAATAAGCGGTGGTGGTGCCGATGACGCCGCTGCCGAGGACGATGACGTGCATGATTCGTTCCGAAGTTTGGATTTGGTCAGGAATTTCGGTAGTCTATGAGCCTCATCACAGTGAAAATCACTGAAGATTTTTATTCGGCAGTGGTTTTTCCCGGCCCAGCGCCTTTTTTCGACCGCCAGAAGTGAAATGCGCGATCTCGACCGTATCGACCTGAAAATCCTGGATATCCTGCAGCGGGAAGGCCGTATTTCCGTCACGGAACTGGCCGAGCGCGTCAACCTGTCGGCCACGCCCTGCTCCGACCGCATCAAGCGCATGGAGCGTGAAGGCGTGATCTCCGGTTACCATGCGCGCGTCAACCCGGCGGCGCTCGGCAAGAACCTGCTGGTGTTCCTGGAGATCAAGCTTTCGGCCAAGTCCGGCGACGTGTTCGACAAGGTCAAGAAAGAGCTGCTGTATGTGCCCGAGGTCATGGAGTGCCACCTGGTGTCGGGCGACTTCGACTACCTGGTCAAGGCCCGCCTGACCGAGATGAATGAATACCGCCGTCTTCTTGGCGAGATCCTCAAGCGCCTGCCCGCGTCGGCCGAATCGCGCAGTTATGTGGTGATGGAGGAGATCAAGGAGACGCTATACCTGCCCGTTGACCGGTAGCAATTCCCGCGTCTTGTTACCGGACTTTGCGCCGCCTGCTGCTATGCTTTCGGCCCTTCCGGTCCGCCGGCGCGCAGGACCCGACCCCGATTTCCTGGCTTCATGACTATGACCCGTCTCTACAAGTACTTCTTCCGCGGCCTGATCACCGTGCTGCCGCTGGCGCTGACGATCTACCTGCTCTACATCTTCCTGGCCTGGACCGAGGCGGTGGCGCTGACCTTCCTGCGCCCGTTCATCGGCGGCTTCTACTTTCCCGGCCTGGGGCTGCTGCTGGGCATCCTGGGCATCCTGGCGATCGGCTACCTGGTGTCCAAGGAGCGCGTCAAGCGCGTGATGGCGCTGTTGGAAATGCCATTCACCAACCTGCCGGTGGTCAAGAGCATCTACTCGTCGCTCAAGAGCTTCGCCGACTACTTCTCGCCCAGCTCCAAGGCCACCGCCCAGCAGGTCGTGATCCTGCGCATCCCGGGCCAGCAGCTGGAGCTGGTCGGGCTGGTGACGCGCCGCAACCTGGAAGGTCTGCCGGAGGGCTTCACGCAGGGCGACCGCGTGGCCGTGTACCTGCCGATGGGCTATATGATCGGGGGCTATACCGTGTTCGTGCCGCAGGAATGGGTGCAGCCGATCCAGATGTCGGTCGAGGAAGCCATGCGCTCGTCGCTGATTGCCTGGATGGCGCGCGCCGAAACCCCCAGCGACCGCCCCGTGGCGCCGGCCGACGTGCCGCCCATGCCCCCCGCGCCGCCGGCCCCGCCCGCTGGCGGCAACGCCCCCGGCGGCCAGGCCTGAACCACCCGATCTCCATTCAACGCCCGTCTGTTCCATGCCCATCATCGAATTCACGCTTGCCGAAGGCAGCCCTTTTATTGAAGTCAATCAGCTGCTCAAGGCCACCGGCGTCTGCGACAGCGGCGGCGCCGGCAAGATGCTGGTGGCCGAAGGCCACGTGAGCGTGGGCGGCGTGGTCGAAACGCGCAAGACGGCCAAGATCCGTCCCGGCCAGATCGTCACCTGCGGCGACGTGCGTATCGTGGTGCGCGCGTCATGAAGTTCAAGATGTCGCAGAACTCCATCTTCGCGGTGCTGCTGCGCTCGCCGTGGTGGATGAGCGCCGGCGTGGCGCTGCTGCTGTCGGTGGGCGGGTTCGCCGCGCTGCCGCTGGAGTATGCGGCCATGGGCGTGTTCGCCGCCGTGCCGTTCGCGGTGATCGCCATCATGGCGGCCTACAAGCAGTTGCGCGCGCCGTCGGGCGCCCGCGTCGAGGCCGTGGCGCAGGCCGCCGCGGCCATGTCGTGGCAGCAGTTCGCCGCCACGGTCGAGGCCGGCTTTCGCCGCGATGGCTGCGAGGTCGAACGGCTGCACGGCCCCGGCGCCGATTTCGCCTTGACCAAGGACGGCCACGTCGCCATGGTCAGCGCCAAGCGCTGGAAGGCCGCGCGGGTCGGCGTCGAGCCGCTGCGCGAACTGCAGGCGGCGCGGGAAAAGCGCGGCGCGCGCGAAGCCATCTACATCGCGTTGGGCGAAGTATCCGACAACGCCCTGCAATACGCCCGCGCCGAGGGCGTGTCGCTGATGACCGCGCCGGAACTGGCCAAGCTGCTGCGCGACCTGAAACCCTGACGACCGGCGCCGGCGCCATCCGCGCCCGGCGCCCCTTCCGCCCGTCGCCACGGACGCGTCGGCCCCGTCGCCCCGACAAGAGCGGATGCCCACCGGAGGAATGCCCGCATGATCCCTTGCCTGCTGGCCGACGCCGTCCTGATCATTCACGGCCTGTTCGTCGCCTTCGTGGTGTTCGGCGGCCTGCTGGCGCTGTGGCGCTGGCGCCTGGCCTACTTGCACCTGCCGGCGCTGGCCTGGGGCGCGATGGTCATCGGCATGGGCTGGATCTGCCCGCTGACGCCGCTGGAAGTGTCGCTGCGCCAGCAGGCGGGCCAGCAAGGCTATGCCGGCGGCTTCATCGAGCACTACATTCTGGCGCTGATCTACCCGGACGGCCTGACGCGCGGCGTCCAGGTCGCGCTGGCGCTGCTGCTGGTCGCCGGCAACCTCGTCATCTACACCCTCTGGGCGCGTCGCCGCCTTGCCCGCCGCGTCCGCGCGGCGGGCGCCCGAACCTAGGAACCGACCCGATGAGCTTTCTGAAGAAACTGCTCGGCGAGCAAGCCGCTCCCGCCGACGCGCACGCCAATCAGCCCGCGCCGCAGCCCGCCGATACGGCGGCCTCGGACACACAGGCGCCGCAGGAGGCCGACATGATCCGCGCCTACGACGCCTACGGCCGCGAGATTTTCGTGCCGCGCGACCAGTGGCGCGACAACGTGCTGGCCGGCGCCATCGAGCGCCACTGGGACGACGCCGACGCGCTCGCCGGCCTGATCATCCAGTCGCTCGGCGACGGCTTCATCGATGAAATGGTCAAGCCCGCCGACCGCCTGGCCGAACTGCAACCCGGTGCCGAGCGCGGCGTGGTGCTGCAGGCCATCGTATACATGAAGACCGGCCGGCTCGACGACGCCGAACGCGTGCTGCGCGATTTCATGGCCGCGCACGGCGAGACCGGCATTGTCCTGACCAACCTGGCCAAGATCCAGGACGAGCGCGGCGACGAGGCCGGCGCCCTGGCCACGCTGTGGCATGCGCTGGAGCTGGATCCCAACCAGGACAACGGCCTGGGCTGGTACGAGGCGATCCACCGCGAACACGGCGGCGACGCCGCCGGCGTGGCCGCCATGCGCAAGGTCGCCGCCCTGCCCGGCAGCTGGCGCGCGCAACTGTGGCTGGCGCACGGTGAGCTGGGCTCGCACAACCTGTCCGGCGCGCTCGCCATGTATGAAGAATCGCTCGCCCGCGCCGGCACGCCCGCGCCCGCCGACCTGCTGGCGCAGATGAGCGGCGACCTGGGCAACGCCGGCGCGATCGAGCCGATCGTGCAACTGGCCGGGCCGCGCTTCGAGGCCGCCCACCACGGCATCCAGGTCGGCAACAACCTGATCCGCGCCTGCGTCGAACTGGGCCGCCACGACGAGGCCCGCGCCATCCTCGACCAGCTCTACGCGCAGCAGCGCCCCGACTGGAAGGACAACCTGGCCTATTGGGACACCGAACTGGCGCGGGCCGCGCTGGGTGACGGCGCCACCGAACCGGCGCAGATGCGGCTGGCGATGCTGCTGGGCCGCGGCCCGGTCTGGCTGACGCCCGATTCGCCCGCGGCGGCGCTGTTCACGCCGGTGACGCCCGACTGTCCGCTGGTGTCGTTCCTGGGCGGCTCGGCCGAGATCGGCGACGCGCCCGAAGGCGCCGAGCGGCAACTGGCCGACGCCACCGGCCGCCTGAGCCGCGCGCTGCCGCTGTACTTCAACGAACAACTGGCGCTGCGCTGCGGCCTGCGCACGCAGACGCTGGTGCCGTGGCTGACCGAGCCGCATCCCGGCTTCCTGCTGAGCGGCGCGGCCTGGGACGACACCGACGCCATCGGCTACGCGCAGCAATGCGAGGCGCAAAGCGATTACGTGGTGATCTCGCACCTGGTCACCGTGGCCGAGCCGTGGCGCGCCGAGGTGCGCCTGGTGCGCACCGAGGACGCCGAGTGCATCGGCGCGCTGTCGGCCGAATTCCCGATGGCCGATCCGACCGCCGCGATCCAGCGCCTGACCGAGGACCTGGTGGCGCTGGTCGGCCGCGCCACCGCGCAGGCGCCGCTGGCGGCACCCGCCAACTACACGGTGCCGGACGGCGCCGCCTTCCCGTACTACCTGTTGCGCCTGGAACAGTTGCTGGCGGTGCGCTGCAACGGCGCCGACCCGGACCAGCCGGGCCAGCTCAATGGCGAACGCGAGATCATTGACGGCAACCTGCGCCAGTGCCTGGACTTCCCGCGCAGCGTCAACGCGCGCCTGCTGCTGGCGCAGACGGTGCGCGCCATGAAGAAGGTGCGGCCGGACGTGGCGGGCGAGTTCGAGGAAAAGATCGCGCGGTTGCAACGCGAGCAGCCGCTGGAAGCGCCGGCGCAGGCCGTGGTGCAGGCCCTGTTGGACTGATACCCCGGCAGGCCCTGCCGGTGCACGGCGTCAACCAGGCCGCCGACGCCTGCGGGCCGCCCGCCTCGGCGGCCCCCGCCCGCGCCTCGCGCCGTTCTACAAAGCGCGCGCGATCACCAGCCGCTGGATGTCGCTGGTGCCTTCGTAGATCTGGCACACGCGCACATCGCGGTAGATGCGCTCCACCGGGAAGTCGGCCAGGTAGCCATAGCCGCCCAGCGTCTGGATGGCGGCCGAGCAGACCTTCTCGGCCATCTCGGAGGCGAACAGCTTGGCCATCGAGGCCTCGGTCAGCGCCGGCCTGCCGGCCTCGCGCAGCGCCGCCGCGTGCAGCACCATCTGCCGCGCCGCGTGGATCTGCGTGGCCATGTCGGCCAGCCGGAACGACACCGCCTGGTGCTCCATGATGGGTTTGCCGAAGGCCTGGCGGTCACGGGCGTAGTCGCGCGCGCATTCGAACGCCGCGCGCGCCATGCCGACCGACTGCGAAGCGATGCCGATGCGGCCGCCCTCCAGGTTCGACAGCGCGATCTTGTAGCCCTCCCCCTCCTCGCCCAGCCGCCACGCGGCGGGAATGCGCATGTCCTCGAAGGCGATCTGGCAGGTGTCGGACAGATGCTGGCCGAGCTTGTCCTCGACCCGCACCACCTGGTAGCCCGGGGTGTCGGTCGGCACGATGAAGGCCGAGATGCCGCGCTTGCCGGCCTGCGGATCGGTCACCGCGAACACGATCACGAGCTGCCCGGTGCGGCCCGAGGTGATGAACTGCTTGGCGCCGTTGAGCACGTAGTGGTCGCCGTCGCGCACCGCGCGGGTGCGCAGGCTGCTGGCGTCGGAGCCGGCCTGCGGTTCGGTCAGGGCGAAACCGCCGATGGCCGCGCCGGTGGCCAGCGGCCGCAGGAACTGGTCCTTCTGCGCGTCGCTGCCGTACTTCAGGATCGGCATGCAGGCGACCGAGTTGTGCACGCTCATGATGGTCGAGCAGGCGCCATTGCCCGCCGCGATCTCTTCGAGCGCCACCGCGTACGACAGGTAGCCGCTGGCGTTGCCGTCCCATTCCTCCGGCACCAGCATGCCGAAGAAACCCAGGTCGGCCATCTCGCGGATGGCGTCGGCCGGATAGTGGTGTTCGCGGTCCCAGCGTTCGGAATTCGGCGCCAGGCGTTCCTGGGCGAAACGGCGCGCCATGTCCTGCACGCTGAGCTGTTCTTCGGTCAATAGCATGTTCGATGTCTCCTGGTCGGGCAGTGCCGGACTGGCGCGGGTGGCCGCCGTCCGTGTTCTCTGGCGCGGGCCGGCGTCCGGGATGCGGACACGGCACGATTGCGAGGATACACCGCCGCTCTACCCGCTAGCGCTCCGTGCGGTGCGGATGCAGCTTGAGCCGTTCCTGGAAGTCCCGCGCCAGCTGGTCAATACGGATCGTCGCGAAGCGTTCCAGCAGCAGCCGGCGCGACTCGGCCATCGCGCCTTCCAGCCCGGCGTTGACGGCCTGCTCCACCAGGCACTTCGGTTCGCTCTGGTCCAGCCCGAGCGCGAAGATCGGCGGCTCGCCCAGCGCCTGGTAGACGTCCAGCAAGCTCAGCTCGGACAACGGGCGCGTCAGCACCCAGCCGCCGCCGTGGCCCTTTTCCGATTGCACATAGCCGCGCTCGCGCAGGCCGGACATCATGCGCCGCACCACCACGGGATTGGTGTTGAGCATCTTGCCGATGGTCTCGGAGGTCAGCGGCGCGTCCTGCTCCGCCATGTGCAGCAGCACGTGCAGCATGCGGGACAGGCGGTTATCGCTGCGCATGGAAAGACTCCTGGTTCATGGTTTGAAACATTATAAGTTGCGTGACCGGGCGGGATCGCCGTATCATGCAACTTTTAAAGTATCGAGATAGCGATGAAGCCCGAAAAACTGCCCCCCTGCTACGACGCCATCATCATCGGCGGCAGCTTCGCCGGCCTGTCGGCCGCCATGCAACTGGCCCGCGCCCGCCGCCGCATCGCGCTGGTGGATGCCGGCCTGCCGCGCAACCGCTTTGCCGCGCATTCGCACGGGTTCCTGGGCCAGGACGGCAAGACGCCGGCCGAGATCGTCGCCGTCGGGCGCGCCCAACTGGGCGCCTACCGCACCGTGGACTTCATCGACGGCGCCGCCGCCAGCGCCGCCGGCGAATCGGGGCGCTTTCTCGTCACCATGGAAGATGGCCGCGAACTGCGCGGCGCCCGCCTGATCCTGGCCATCGGCGTGCGCGACGAACTGCCCGCGCTGCCGGGCCTGCGCGAACGCTGGGGCCAGACGGTGCTGCACTGCCCCTACTGCCATGGCTATGAAGTGGCCGACCAGCCGCTGGGCGTGCTGGCCGCCCACCCCATGTCCTCGCACCAGGCCGCGCTGCTGCCCGACTGGGGCACGACCACCTATTTCACCCAGGGCGAGTTCGAGCCGGACGCCGAACAGGCCGCGCTGCTGACCGCCCGCGGCGTGCGCATCGAGCGCACCCCGGTGACGCAGTTGCTCGGTTCGGCGCCACGCATCGACGCGGTGCAGTTGGCCGATGGCCGCCGCCTGCTGGTCAATGCGCTGTTCGTCGCCAGCCGCGTTCACATGGCCAGCCCGCTGGCAATGCAGCTGGGCTGCGCCTTCGACGAGGGCTTGCTGGGGCCTTACCTGCGGGTCGACGATTTCAAGCAGACCACGGTGCCGGGCGTGTACGCCGCGGGCGATGCCAGCCTGCAGATGGGCAATGCCACGCTGGCCAGCGCCTCGGGCGTGATGGCTGGGATCGGCGTGCACCAGTCGCTGGTGCGCGATGACCCCGTCAAGTGCTGGCGCGCGCAGGCCAGCCGGCCGGTGTAGGCATGCGCGCGGTCCGCGTCGCGTACGCAGTGAAAGGCGCGGCGGGGATCCCGGCTGATGCCGGCGGCGCGACGTTCAGGTGCATTGCCACAGATGCGCGCTGACGCGGCAGTGGCCGCACCAGAAGCTGTAGTTGCAGCCGCCGCTGCCCCACATCCAGTCGCCGCCGTCCGCCTGCGGCAGGTCGGAATCGAGCTGCATCGCGAACGACATGCGCTGGTCGCAATCCGGACAGGCGGGGTAGTCCGCCGACTGCACCCAGCTGGGCGGGCCGCCGACACGGCTCAGGTTCTGGCGGCCGTTGGAATCGCCCCAGTCCTGCCAGGCCCAGCGCGACGGGGCCTGGAACAGGGCCACGTCGGCCTCGCGCAGCGGTTCGGCGGGAAACTCCGGCGTCACCGGCTCGGCCCGGCGCTGCGACGGATGCGCTTGCGGCGCGCCGTCGCCGTCGTGTTGGAAGAAGAGGATCGGGCCGTCCTGTTCCCACCCCTGGCACGACAGGCAGGTGGCCAGCGTCAGCGGTGTGGCGCAATCGATACCGGCCACCTCGGGCCGCGGCAAGGTCAACAGGCGATGCAAGGGTCCATGGCACAGGCCGCAGGCGGCCGCGAGCGTGCCGCCCATGCGGCCCGCCGTCACGGTGGCCATCGGCGACGCGGGATCCGGCGCCGGCGAACCCCAGGTGGGATGCAGGCGCTGGATCTCGCGCCGCCACGCGGGTTGCGAGGCCGTCATCTGCTTGCGTTGCGCCGCGTCGAAACGGATGTGCAGGGGCTGCTCGCCATGCAGCGCGCGCGCCTGGCCGTCGTCGTCGGCATAGCCCACTTCCATCAGCCAATAGATGGCGTCGGGATCCACGCCGCCCCCGAAGCCCTGGCGCCACGCGCGCAACACCGTCCGCGGCTGGCGCGAGTGCAACAGGGCGCGGGCGCGCAGTTGGTCCGGGGAATCCGCTTCGATCGTCTGCGGCAGTTGCGCCAGCCACGCCCGCGCCGTCTCGGCGTCCAGCGCGCGCCACGCCCGGTCGATATTGAAACGCGGGCCGCCCGCGCCGGCTTCCGCCATGGCCAGCAGCGCCGGCCAGTGGCCCGCGAACAGCTGCGGCCATTGCAGCGCGGCTGAATCCAGCACTTCCGCCACGCCTTCCGAGGCCGGCCCGCGCAGCGCCCGCTGCCACGCCTGCCGCAACGTGGCGGCATAAGTGGCGTCGTCCATCAGGTCGAGCGCGGCGTCGATGAAGGTGGCGTGCTTGAGGCCGCGATCCAGGAACCGCGTGACCAGTTCCCCCAGCGCCGCCGGGTCATCGCGGCGCAGCCGCAACACCTGGCCCATGGGGTCGTTGTTCGTCCAGCCCAGCCGCTCAAAGGCGTCGATGATCTGCGCCGGCGACAGCGCGGCCTGCGCGGCCATCTTGTCGTTGCCGTCCGTCATGCGGGCTCCTTGCGGCCGGCGCTGGCGAATTTCTTCCAATCCTCGTTCTCGACCAGCGTCGAGCGGAACACGCGCAGTTTCTCGCAGCCCTTGATCGACTTCAGCACCTTCTTGACCTGATCGCACACGGTGGCCGGCAGCCACGGGCTGAGCGTGACGCGCTTGATGGTCGCGGGTGCCACCGGAATGCGCAGCACCGGCGTGTCGCGCGTCCTGCGGCAGACGAACAGGCGGAATTCCTTTTCATCGCGGAAGGCGTGGCGCTTGAGGAACGGCAGGTCGGCCTCGACGGGCGGCTGCTCGCGCAGCGACTTGATGGTGCGGTACTGCACCGCCTCGGCCCGCAGGTCGGGCACGGCTTTGACCTGCTCGATCAGCTTTTCCTTGTCGAACTCGATGCAGACCCCGCCGCTGCCGTGCGAGAACACGCGCCAGTGGTGATAGGTCTCGGAGGCCTCGGCCAGGCACAGCGCGTAGATGCCCTGCAGGCGCTTGGCGCGGGCGTATTCCTCGATGTAGAACGAGTCGTTGCGGTCGTCCCACGCCTTCGGATTGAGCAGCGCCAGTTCGCCTGTCTGCAGGTAATCGATCAGGTAGGGAAGCTCGGTGTATCTGCGCAACGAGGTGGCCAAGGCGGTGCTCCGGTGTGTACCCAGCCGCCAGTCTACCCGCATCGCCGCCGGCACGACGTTACACTGGCCGCTTGCCAAAAAGGAGACCCCATGCAGCAGAACAATGGTGAAGGAAGGCAAGCTCCGCGGCGCCACGCGCCTACCAGTCAGCGGTTCTGGTACATCGTCCTGGCGGGCATGCTGATCACCCTCAGCTATGACCTCATGCCGCTGCTGCGCGGCCAGCTCTCGCCCCTGCTCAAGCTGATCGTGCCCGGACTGCTGCTGGCCGGGCTATACCGTGGCAGCGAATGGGCGCGATGGCTGCTGATGGTATTGCTGCTGGGATTCGGCGTGCTGGTCATGTACCTGACGACCTCGCTGATGCCCTACTCGGTCGACATCTGGCTGCACCGCTTTGTGTGTAGTGTCGCCATGTTGGCGACGGGGCTGTACCTGGCGCTGGCCAGGAAGGACTCCCAGCGCTATTGCAGCTACGTGGCGTTTCGCGACGGCCCCAAGGCCGCGGCCAGGAAGCGGGCCGCCGCCGACGCCCGCCGCTAGCGCCCGGCACGCCGGGACGCACGGCCGTCAACCGCTCACGCCGGCAGGCCGGCGCGTCCCCGGGCGGTCAACGCAACGCGGTCTTGAAGAACGCGACCACCGCCGCGTTGAAATCACGGTGCCACGCCGCGCGGTCGAAACCCGGCGCATCGTGGCAGATCTCCGGCATGGCCTCGGCCTGCGCGGCCGAGCACGGCGCCAGGAAGGCGAAATGCCCGGCGCCAGCCACCGGGTGGAACTCGGATGCCGGCAACCCCTGGCGCACCGCCTCGACACTGGCCGGCGTGACGCCGTCGCCGCCCAGCGCCGATGCCCACAACTGCACCGGCGCCGACACCGCCTTGAGCGCGTCGGCGCTGAAGGCGTTGAGCGGGTCGGCGATGACCAGCGCCTTGATGCGCGCATCCTTCACATAGGGTTGCGCCGGCACCTTGCCGTCGCGGATGTCGCGGCACATCGGCAGTGACGGTTCGTCGCCGCAGAGCGCCAGGCCGCGCGTGAAATCGGGCGTCGCGCCGGCCAGCACCAGCCCCGTGTAGCCGCCGCGCGAAAATCCGAAGAAACCCACCGCGCCGTCCAGTTGCGCCCGCTGCGGCCAGGCGCCGGCCAGATAGTCGATCAGCCGCTTGATCTCGCGCGGCCGGGTCGAGAAGATCGACAGATAGCCCTGTCGCGAGCGGTCCACCGCGTTGTCGCCGACGTGGTTGATCGCCGCCACCACGAAGCCGGCGTCCGCCAGCGCCGCGGCGGTGTCGTGATGGCCCAGGTACGAGCCGGCCGATCCGTGCGACATGACGATGAGCGGCTTGCGTCCCTCGGTCATCGGGCAGTCCGGCGTTGCCGCGAGGGTGACGCGGCCGATGGCGACCTCGCGCGGCGGCGCGGCGCACGGATACCAGATGCCGCCCTGCAGGGCCGGGCCGTTCATGTCCATCGGCAGGTTCAGGCGCTGGAAACCGGCGGCGTGCGCGTTGGCGCCAAGCGCCAGCGACAGGCCGACGCAGGCGCGCGCCAGGCGCGGGCCGGCGGCGGTGGCGGAAAAACAACGGGAAAACGCGGAGCGAATGGAAGCGAGGCGCATGCGGGCAGGCGGAATCGGAGGGGATCGGATGGCGCGCCGCAGGGACGCGCTGGGTGACGCGCCGCGCTGGCGCGGTTAGCAGGAAATGATGACGGCGGCCAGGCCGCGGCGTGATCGGAATTGTCATTTTAATGTCCGCGAACTGTCGAAGCGGCGCGCCCAGACTGTCTTTCGCCGCGCGCCCGCTGGCCGAGCCCGCGCCGCGTGGCGCAATCGAGTCATCCCGTCTACGGAGTCATCCATGAAAAGAATATTCGTCGCCGCGGCCGCTACGGCCCTGTCCGGCGCGGCGGCCGCGCAAACGTCCGTCACGCTCTATGGCGTCATCGACACCGGCATCGGCTATGCCAATGTCGATGGCAGCTACACCGACCCGGCCACCGGCCGCCGCAGCAGCATCGACAGCAGCCGCCTCGGCACCACCACCGGCACCACGGCCGGCTCGCGCTGGGGCCTGCGCGGCAAGGAAGACCTGGGCGACGGCCTGTACGCGGTCTTCCAGCTGGAGTCGGGCTTCGACAGCCGCAACGGCAATTCGCTGCAGAGCGGCCGCCTGTTCGGCCGCGAAGCCACCGTCGGCCTGGGCAGCGCCGAGTGGGGCGAAGTGCGGCTGGGCCGGCAGTACAACGTCGCCACGCGTTATTTCGGCGGCATGCTCGGGCCCGCCTTCGGCGGCGGCTTCAACCAGCTGAACACCGGCGGCGGCCTCGGCTTCAGCTCGGCCTACTTCCCGCGCTACGACAACCTGGTGGTGTACGAGACGCCGTCGATGGGCGGCTTCAAGGCGGCCGTCGGCTACGCCTTCAACGTCGACGACCAGAAGACGGCCCAGACCGGCTTCGCCACCGCCGACAACACCCGCGCCATCACCGCCGGCCTGCGCTACGACAACGGTCCGCTGATGGGCTTTGCCACTTATGACCAGCTGAACGCCTCCAACAAGCTGAGCCAGGGCCAGGTCGACGCGACGCCGCGCTCGTACATCGTCGGCGGCTCGTACGACTTCGAGGTCTTCAAGGTGGCGCTGGCGTACAACCGTCTCACCGACGGCTGGTTCGCCGGCAAGAGCCTGCCCGGCGGCGCCGGCATCGGCGGCTTCACCGGCACGCCGTCCTATGCGTTCTCCAAGGGCTTCCGGTCGAATTCGTACATGCTGGCGGTGGCGGCCCCGGTCGGCAAGTCGGGCGGCGCCTTCGCCTCGTGGCAGCGGGCGGACGCGAACAGCAAGCAGCTCACCGGCGGCGACTCGGCCAGCAACACCTACAGCCTGGGCTACAACTACAACCTGTCCAAGCGCACCGATCTGTATGCGGTCGCCTCGTACACGACCAACTGGGCGTTCCTGGACAACGCCAAGGCGACCGAAGTGAATCTGGGGATACGCCACCGCTTCTGATCGCGGACGCGTCGATTCCCCTTGCGCAAGTTCCCGTTGATGACGCCCGCCTCCGCGAAGGGATGGGTGGTTTGTCGCCGCGCGTTTCCGGGTCCGTCCGGGGACGCGCGTTTTTTTGCGCGGCGCGGCGCGAGACCTCGCAGACGCGCTTGCCGCGCCCTAGACCTCCTCGATCACCGCCGTGGGCGCGAACGGCGTGCCCAGCCCCAACGCGCGATAGATGCGCTCCAGGATGCGCTGGCGCCGCGTCGGCCGGCCCATGCGCCAGCGCGTATCCAGAATCAGCAGCGGCAAGGCGACGCACAGCCACGCCGCCAGCAGAAACACGAACGTCACCGCGGCCAGTTCGGGCGCCGTCTCGCGGCCCGAGGGCGAGTCAGAGGAAGACAGCACCGCCACCACCACCAGCCAGCACACCAGGAGCAGGATCGCCAGCAAAGACAGCATCGGCACGCGCTGCCTCAGGCCCACGCCCACGGGCGCGATGTCGGTGAAAGCGGCGCGGAAATAGTGGTGACAGACATAGACGCGGCCGTCTTCCCGGTTGCGCAGGCCGTAGACCAACTGCTCGGGACCGGCGCCGGCGATGTGGCCGGCGTAGGCGGCCACCTCCACCTGGTCGCCCTCGGCCAGGAACGGCAGCACGTCGCCGAAATTCTCGGCGACGTACATGATGAAGCGGCGCGCGCCGACCTGGAAGCGATAGACGCCATAGCTGGGTGTCGTGCGCATTGACGGCCTGGCCTCATGCGTCAGCGATGCCAGGGCGCCACGTATCAGCAGGATCTCGGGCGCCGCGTCGGTAATCAGCGTCTCGCCCTCGCCTTGCGGGCGCGAGACGGACGCTTGCGCTGGCGGCGCGACATGGCGCACGGGGGTCCGCAGCAAGTCGCGGTACAGCGCTTCGCTGCGCAGGATCGCTGCCCGGTGCCGCCGGTTGTCCCATAGGCCGTACAGCGAGAAGCCCGCCAACAGCACGGCAACCAGCGCCACCGTCAGCGCCAGCACGAGCAACAGGACCTGCGCGAACGATGACAGGTCCAGCAGGCTGGCGCCGGCGCCGGCCACCGCGGCCACGGCCAGGCTGATGCCGATGCCGCGCCATCCCCGGCGGCGCTGGTCCACATAGTAGCGCGGCGGGATGCCCCGGCCCTGCCCCGCGTTCAACCAGGAAAAGTGGCGCAATCCCCCAGGTCCGCCTTCGAGCACGCCGACGCGCACCGGCGTGGCCTGTTGCCGCAACCCTTGCAGCGTGCGGATATCGGCCGGGTCATCGAAGGTGCCGTTGACCGCCACGCCGTTCACCCGCAACCACACCTGGCCGCGGACGAGAGGCACCGCGACCCGCATCGCGTCGATGGGGCCTTCGACCGTTGCGGCCACCGTGTTGGTGCGTCTGGACATGCGTGCTGACGGGCCGCAACGCGGGCGGCCGATGTTGAAAGCGCCCAGCATACCGCAAGCCTGCGCGGGCACGGGCGAGGACGATGTTTTCAATGACGGTTTTGCATCCATCGGATTCGACCGCCATCGACGGCCGTGCCCTCGTGTCCGCCACCTGCGCCGCGGTCCGCGCGCGGGCAAGGCGATGCGCGCCGGCCCGCGATTGTGCGATCATCGACGATTGCAAGCCGCTGCGCCAGCCGCCACGACACCGCGCGAGCCGGAGCCGGCCACCGAGGCCCTCATGACCAATCACTTCGAAAGCCCCTTCAAAGGCAAGCTGCTCTCCGACGACGTCACCAACAGGAACATCAAGGTCGGCCGCTACAGCTACTATTCCGGCTATTACCACGGCCACTCGTTCGACGACTGCGCGCGCTATCTCATGCCGGACCGCGACGACGTGGATCAGTTGATCATCGGCAGCTTCTGCTCCATCGGCTCGGGCGCCGCCTTCATCATGGCGGGCAACCAGGGCCACCGGTACGACTGGGCGTCGTCGTTCCCGTTCTTCTACATGAGCGAAGTGCCGGCGTTCGCGCAAGCACGCGACGCATTCCGGAAAGCCGGCGACACCGTCATCGGCAACGACGTCTGGATCGGTTCCGAAGCCATGATCATGCCCGGCATCACGATCGGCCACGGCGCCGTGATCGGCAGCCGCGCCCTCGTCACCCGGGACGTTGACCCCTACACGATCGTCGGAGGTAATCCCGCCAAGCCCATCAGGAAGCGCTTTGCCGACGACGACATCGCCCTGCTGCTGGAAATGCAGTGGTGGGACTGGACGGAGGACAGCCTGGCCGGCGCCATGCCGCTGCTGTGCTCGGGCGACATCAAGGGCCTGCACCGGTATTGGCGCGACGGCGTCACAGCGGCCCCGCGGCCAGCATGAAGCTGCCGCCGCGGATCACGTGCAGCAAGCGCGGCCGGCTGCCGCCATCGACCTTCCTGCGCAGGCGGCGCATGGCGATCGCGACGGCCTGGCACTTGACGTGTCCCGCGCCCAGGCCGGGCGCCCGGGCCTTCCAGACCGACTCGGCCAATTGCCAACTGGTGAACACCGCGCCCGGCCTGCCCATGAGCATGGCGAGCAGCCCGAACTCCTTCGGCGTCAACAGCAGCGGCTCGCCATCCCGGTACGCGCGACAGCGCAGCAGGTCCAGCTCCAGGTCCGCGAATTGCAGCCTGTCGCCGGACTCGGGCATGCACGTCAACGAAACGTGGCCCATTTCGGCCTGACTCCGGCGCCGTTATCGGCGCAGTTCGTTCTGGCGCTGCACTTCGGCCTGGTAGTCCGGGCCCGAGCGCAGCCGCACATACTCCGAGAACGCCGCCTTGTACTCGGGACTGTAGATGTCCGGCGTGGCCTCGCCGCGCCAGAACCGGTCCACGCCGGCGCGCTTCCACAGCGCCAGGTCGGCCAGCACCTCGGCACGCGAGAGCGACGCGCCGTAGGGGCTGGTCAGGGCCGTGGACTGCGCCTGCTGGGCCAGCGCCGTGCCGGAAACACCCGCCGCCAGGGCCAGGATCAGTGCGGTTTTACGAAGAATCTGCATGCTTCACTCCTATGAATCGTGGGGGGTACTGCACGGGATTCATTCTAGGAAGGCGATGCGGACAGAAAGCGGATAAGGGGATTACGTTTTTGCAATGAAAAAGCGCCACGGAAGCCGTGGCGCTTCGAGATGACGAAGATATCGCGCGGTGCCTACCGCACCTTCCCTTCCTTCCAGGCTTCCAGCAGCTTTTCGTACGCCACCGTTTCGCCCTTGGGCTTTTCATTGGCCAGCTTCTTCCACGGCGCATGCTGATCCGACAGCCATTTGTTCGGATCGCCCTTGGCGTTCAGCTTGGGCGCGCATTGCGCCATGCCGGCCCGCTCCAGCCGCGCCATCACCTGGTCCATTTCGTTGGCCAGGTTGTCCATCGCGGCCTGCGGCGTCTTTTCGCCGGTGACGGCGGTGGCGACGTTCTTCCACCACAGTTGCGCCAGCTTGGGATAGTCGGGCACGTTGTTGCCGGTCGGCGTCCAGGCC
This sequence comes from Achromobacter ruhlandii, assembly GCF_002082135.1. Taxonomy (NCBI): domain Bacteria; kingdom Pseudomonadati; phylum Pseudomonadota; class Betaproteobacteria; order Burkholderiales; family Alcaligenaceae; genus Achromobacter; species Achromobacter ruhlandii. The sequence goes on along the minus strand of NZ_CP017433.1, from coordinate 2,832,344 downwards.
ACGCGCGCGGGGCTGCGGTAGAACTCGATCAGGCCGCCGTAGTTGGCCGCGTTCTTGCTGAAGTAGTCGCTGTGGATGTCGCTGTCGCGGATGAAGGTCAGGCCGGTGATCGACTTCTTCAGCGACACCGTCTTGGCCGTGACGAACTGGGCGTAGAGCCAGGCGGCAGCCATCTTGTCGGGGTTGGTGGACTTGAAGAAGGTCCACGAGCCCACGTCCTGGTAGCCGTTCTGCATGCCGTCCTTCCAGTACGGGCCGTACGGCGACGGCGCCATGCGCCACTTGGGCGTGCCGTCCTCGTTGACCACCGGCAGGCCCTTCTTGGTCATGTCGGCGGTGAAGGCCGTGTACCAGAAGATCTGCTGCGCGATCTGGCCCTGCGCCGGCACCGGACCGGATTCCGAGAAGGTCATGCCCATGGCCTGCTGCGGCGCGTACTTCTTCATCCAGTCGACGTACTTGGTCAGCGCGTAGACCGCGGCCGGACTGTTGGTGGCGCCGCCGCGCGCCACCGAGGCGCCCACCGGCGTGCACTTGTCGTCGGCCACGCGGATGCCCCACTCGTCCACCGGCATGCCGTTGGGCAGGCCCTTGTCGGCGGCGCCGGCCATCGACAGCCACGCGTCGGTGAAGCGCCAGCCCAGCGACGGGTCCTTCTTGCCGTAGTCCATGTGGCCATAGACCTTCTTGCCGTCCAGCTCCTTGACGTCGTTGGAGAAGAAGTCGGCGATGTCCTCGTAGGCGGACCAGTTGGTCGGCACGCCCAGCTCGTAGCCGTACTTGGCCTTGAACTTGTCCTTCAGGTCCTGGCGCGCGAACCAGTCGGCGCGGAACCAGTAGACGTTGGCGAACTGCTGGTCGGGCAGCTGGTACAGCTTGCCGTCCGGCGCGGTGGTGAATTTGGTGCCGATGAAGTCCTTCAGGTCCAGGCCCGGGTTGGTCCATTCCTTGCCGGCGCCGGCCATGTAGTCGGACAGCGGCAGGATGGCGCCGTAGCGGTAGTGGGTGCCGATCAGGTCGGAGTCGGAGATCCAGCCGTCGTAGATGGACTTGCCCGACTGCATCGAGGTCTGCAGCTTCTCGACCACGTCGCCTTCCTGGATCAGGTCGTGGTTGACCTTGATGCCGGTGATCTCGGTGAAGGCCTTGGCCAGCACCTTGGACTCGTACTCGTGGGTGGTGATGGTTTCCGACACCACGTTGATTTCATTGACGCCCTTGGCCTTGAGCTTGGCGGCGGTCTCGATGAACCACTTCATCTCGGCCATCTGCTGGTCCTTGGACAGGGTCGACGGCTGGAATTCCGAATCGACCCACTTCTTCGCCTCCGGCTCGCCGGCCCAGGCCCCTGACGTACCGATCAGGGCGATGGCGGCCGCCATGGCGTGCATGCGCAATTTCATGACCTGTCTCCTCGATAAGTCCTCCCCTGTGGTGCTGCGGACTTCTGGCCGGGGAAGACACTGGCCGATCGTCCTTCCAAACCGCTGATATCGCGCGGGGTCTGCGCCCCGTCAGCCTTTCCTCATGATGAAGGCCAGCAGCAGCATGGACAGCACGAAGCTGATCCACACCGATGGCGGCTCATCCAGCGAAAACCATTCCACCGCCTTCTGCCCGAACCCCAGGAACGCCAGGTTGAGCCAGGCCGCGGCCATCAGGCCGATGAAGAGGCGGTCGCCCCGGGTCGTGCGCAGCGGCAGGAAGCCCTTGCGCTCGACCGTGGGCGATTTCAGTTCCCAGACCGTCATGCCCACCAGCATCAGCACGATGCAGGAGAAGAACACGGCGACGGGGGTGGTCCATACCATCCAGCTGAACATGTGGCGCCCTCCCCCCTCAGACCCGGCCCATCGCGAAACCCTTCGCGATGTAGTGCCGCACGAACCAGATGACGATGCCGCCGGGCACGATGGTCAGCACCCCGGCCGCCGCCAGCACGCCCCAGTCCATGCCCGAGGCCGAGACCGTGCGCGTCATGGTGGCGACGATGGGCTTGGCGTTGACCGAGGTCAGCGTGCGCGCCAGCAGCAGCTCGACCCAGCTGAACATGAAGCAGAAGAACGCCGCCACGCCCACGCCCGACTTGATCAGCGGCAGGAAGATCGTCAGGAAGAAGCGCGGGAACGAATAGCCGTCCACGTAGGCGGTCTCGTCGATCTCGCGCGGCACGCCCGACATGAAGCCTTCCAGGATCCACACCGCCAGCGGCACGTTGAACACCAGGTGCGCCAGCGCCACCGCCAGGTGCGTGTCCATCAGCCCGAACGAGCTGTACAGCTGGAAGAACGGCAGCAGGAACACCGCCGGCGGCGTCATGCGGTTGGTCAGCAGCCAGAAGAACACGTGCTTGTCGCCGATGAAGCGGTAGCGCGAGAACGCGTACGCCGCCGGCAGCGCCACGGCCAGCGAGATGACCGTGTTGATGACCACGTAGATCAGCGAGTTGATGTAGCCCGAATACCAGGCCGGATCGGTGAAGATGGTGCGGTAGTGCTCCAGCGTGAACTCGCGCGGCCACAGCGTCAGGGTGCTGACGATCTCGGTATTGGTCTTGAACGACATGTTCAGCATCCAGTACAGCGGCAGGATGGCGAACACCAGGTACAGCGCCAGGAAGGCGCCGCGCCACCAGGTGGATTGCTCACGCATTGGCGCGCTCCTCGTCGAAACCGCCGGTGGTGCCGGCGCGCTGCATCCAGTTGTACAGAATGAAGCAGAGCAGCAGGATGATCAGGAAGTAGATGATCGAGAACGCCGCCGCCGGGCCCAGGTCGAACTGGCCCACGGCCTTCTGCGTCAGGTACTGCGACAGGAAGGTGGTGGCGTTGCCCGGCCCGCCGCCGGTCAGCACGAACGGCTCGGTGTAGATCATGAAGCTGTCCATGAAGCGCAGCAGCACCGCGATCATCAGCACGCCGCGCATCTTGGGCAGCTGGATGTAGCGGAACACCGCCAGGCGCGAGGCGCCATCGATGCGCGCGGCCTGGTAATAGGCGTCGGGAATGGCGCGCAGGCCGGCATAGCACAGCAGCGCCACCAGCGGCGTCCAGTGCCAGACGTCCATCACCAGCACCGTGACCCAGGCGTCCAGGTCGTTGCCGGTGTAGTTGTAGTCCACCCCCAGCCACGACAGCGTCGCCCCCAGCAGGCCGATGTCAGTGCGGCCGAACACCTGCCAGATTGTGCCCACCACGTTCCACGGGATCAGCAGCGACAGCGCGATGATGACCAGCACCGCCGAGGCGCGCCAGCCGCTGGCCGGCATCGACAGCGCCAGCAGGATGCCCAGCGGGATCTCGATGGCCAGCACCGCCAGCGAGAAGCCGATCTGGCGCAGCAGCGCGCCGTGCAGTTCCTCGTCCTGCAGCACGGCGGCGAACCATTCGGTGCCGACGAACACGCGGCGCTCGGGCGAAATGATGTCCTGCACCGAGTAATTGACGATGGTCATCAGCGGCAGGATGGCCGAGAACGCCACGCACAGCACCACGGGCAGGACCAGGAACCAGGCCCGGTGATCGATCGGTTTCATCGGATCAGCTCCTCGTCGCGGTAGAAGCAGGTATGCGGATTGAGCGCCGACAGCCAGACCGTGGCGCCGGGCGCGATGGATGCCGCCTCGGTGCCCAGGCGGGCGCGCAGCGGCGCGCCCTCGAAGTCGGCCAGCAGCAAGGTGTAGGTGCCCACGTCCTGCACCCGTTGGACCGTGGCCGGGATGGCGCCGGGCGCGTTGGCGTCGGCCAGACGCAGGTATTCCGGGCGCACGCCCAGCTTGACCGGGCCGGCGTCGGCCAGCCTGGCCGCCATCGCATCCGGCACGCCGTCGACGCGGCGCTGGCCCACCATCAGGCCGCCGTCGCGCCACTGCGCCGGCAGGAAGTTCATGCCGGGCGAGCCGATGAAATGGCCGACGAAAGTGTGTGCCGGCCGCTCGAACAGGTCGTCGGCGCTGCCCACCTGCACCGCGCGGCCGCGCGCCATCACCATCACCTGGTCGGCGAAGGTCAGCGCCTCGGTCTGGTCGTGCGTGACGTAGATCAGCGTCAGCTTGAACTCGTGGTGGATTTCCTTGAGCTTGCGGCGCAATTCCCACTTCAGTTGCGGGTCGATCACGGTCAGCGGTTCGTCGAAAAGCACCGCCGACACGTCGTTGCGCACCAGGCCGCGGCCCAGCGAGATCTTCTGCTTGGCGTCGGCCGTCAGGCCGCTGGCGCGGCGCTCCAGCACGTGCGACATCTCCAGCATCTCGGCGATGCGGCCGACGCGTTCACGGATCTGCTTGGCCGGCACGCCGCGGTTGCGAAGCGGGAACGCCAGGTTCTCGGCCACGGTCATGGTGTCGTACACCACCGGGAATTGGAACACCTGGGCGATGTTGCGCGCCTGCGGCGTCTTTTTGGTGACGTCCCGGCCGTCGAACAGGATGCGCCCATGCGAAGGCCGCAACAGGCCCGAAACGCAATTGAGCAAGGTGGTCTTGCCGCAGCCCGAGGGCCCCAGCAAGGCGTAGGCGCCGCCGTCGCGGAAGGTGAACTTGAGCGGCAGCAGCGCGTAGTCCTCGTCGGCCTGGGGGTTGGCGACGTAGGAATGGGAGAGGTCCAGCTCGATCTGCGCCATCAGGCGATCCCTCCGCTGGCGTGGGGCCGCGCGGGGGCCGCCAGCAAGGCGCCGTCGGCGCCGAAGGCGTAGGTCTGGGCCGGGTCGAAGTACAGCGTCAGGCGCTGCTCCAGCGTGTAGCGATGCACGCCCGGCAGCTGCGCGACCACGTCGCCGGCGGCCGTTTCGGCGTGCACGAAGGTGTCGGACCCGGAGATCTCGGCCAGCTTGACCACGCCGTCCAGGCCGATGTGGCCAGGGCGCGCCGCAATGTCCAACGCACCCGCCCGCAAGCCGGCGGTGAGCGCCCCGCCCGCGCCCGGCGGCAGTGGCCGCGCGACCGCGATGCCGCCCTGCAGCGTGAAGCCGTCGGCGCCGCGCTGCGCGGCAAACAGGTTCATGGGCGGATCGCTGAAGGCGCGCGCCACCCGGATCGAATTGGGCCGGTGGAAGACCTCGGCGGTCGGGCCGTACTGCAGCAGTTCGCCCGCGTCCAGCACGGCGGTGTGGCCGCCCAGCAGCAGCGCCTCGCCCGGCTCGGTGGTGGCGTAGACCACGGTCGAGCGGCCCTCGGCGAACAGGGCCGAGAGCTCGTCGCGCAATTCCTCGCGCAGCTTGTAGTCCAGGTTGACCAGCGGTTCGTCCAGCAGGATCAGCGGCGCGTCCTTGACCAGGGCCCGCGCCAGCGCCACCCGCTGCTGCTGCCCGCCGGACAGTTCAGACGGATGACGGGCCAGCAGGTGGTCGATGTGCAGGCGCGCGGCCATGGCCCCGACCTTGTCGGCGATACCCGACGCGCCGCGCAGCTTGAGCGGCGAGGCGATGTTGTCGAACACCGTCATGGACGGATAGTTGATGAATTGCTGGTACACCATGGCGACGTTGCGCTGGCGCACCGGCACGCCGGTCACGTCGGCGCCGTCGGCCAGCACCCGGCCCTCGGTGGGCCGGTCGAGCCCGGCCATGATGCGCATCAGCGATGTCTTGCCTGCCAGGGTCACCCCCAGCAACACGGTCATGGCGCCTGGCACCGGGGCCAGGCTCATGGGATACAGGTGCGTCTGCGAGCCGGCTCGCAACGCAATCCTGTCCAGGGTCAGCTGCATCTGGTCTCCTCTGCCTTTAATACGTCCCCGGTTTATCAACCGGACTTCGGTACATCGGGTACAGCGGCCCTGCGAGCGCGCAAGAACGCGCCGGTTCGGGTTTTTCTTTCAGATCGCTTTCGTTTTTTGTGCGTTTTACTCAAGAAGCGAAAAAAATACAATCTTGCAGCGCGTCATTATTTTTCGCTTTTGTTGTTTTATGATGCGACTGTGACACTCCATACGCCAACATGACACTCAATCCCAGACAAAGCGCCTTGATCGAAATGGTTCGAGCCCAGGGCTCGGCCACGATCGAAGAGCTGGCCAAACGCTTCGACGTCACGCTGCAGACCGTGCGGCGCGACGTCAACATCCTGTCCGAGGCCGGCCTGCTGTCGCGCTTCCATGGCGGCGTGCGCATCGAAGCGTCGACCATCGAGAACATCGCCTACCGCAAGCGCCAGGGGCTGCACGCGGCCGGCAAGCAACGCATCGCCGAGGCCGTGGCCCGCGCCGTGCCCGATGGCTGCTCGCTGATCCTGAACATCGGCACCACCACCGAGGCCATCGCCCGCGCCCTGCTGCGCCACCGCGGCCTGCGCGTCATCACCAACAACCTGCACGTGGCCGACATCCTTTCCGACAACCCGGATTGCGAAGTCATCGTCGCCGGCGGCGTGGTGCGTTCGCGCGACCGCGGCATCGTCGGCGAGGCCACCATGGACTTCATCCGCCAGTTCCGGGTCGACATCGGCCTGATCGGCATTTCCGGCATCGAGTCCGACGGCACGCTGCGCGACTACGACTTCCGCGAAGTGCGCGTGTCCCGCACCATCATCGAACAGTCGCGCGAAGTATGGCTGGCGGCCGACAGCAGCAAATTCAAGCGCCAGGCCATGGTGGAACTGGCGCACATCTCGCAGATCGACCGCTTCTTCACCGACGCGCATCCGCAGGAACCGCTGGCGCAAGTGCTGCTGGACGCCGGCGTGCGCTGCGAAGTGGCCGCCGCGCCGAACGCGGCCAAGGTACCCGCCTGACCGGCTTGACCCGGCCCGCGGCACGGCGCTTGCGCCGCGCCCGGCCGGCACGAAAAGAAACGAACACCGCACCGAACCCTAGCGGCCCCGCCGCCCCACGCATATGAACCAACCGCTCGCCACCGTCACCCCGCCCGACCGCAATCGCCTGCTGGCGCAACTGGACAACACGCCCGCCTGGGACGTGATCGTCATCGGCGGCGGCGCGACCGGCCTGGGCACCGCCGTCGACGCTGCCAGCCGCGGCTACCGCACCCTGCTGATCGAGGCGGCCGACTTCGCCAAGGGCACCTCCAGCAAGGCCACCAAGCTGGTGCACGGCGGCGTGCGCTACCTGGCGCAGGGCAACATCAGCCTGGTGCGCGAAGCGCTGCACGAACGCGGCCTGCTCAACCGCAACGCGCCGCATCTGGTGTGGCCGCTGGGCTTCGTGGTGCCGGCCTACAACCTGCTGGACCAACCCTTCTACGGCATCGGCCTGAAGATGTACGACATGCTGGCCGGCAAGCTGAACCTGTCGCCCAGCCGCTGGCTGTCGCGCCGCGACACGCTGGCCAACGCGCCGACGCTGGCCGAGAACGTCAACGGCCGCGGCCTGAAGGGCGGCGTGCTGTACTACGACGGCCAGTTCGACGACGCGCGCCTGGCGCTGAGTTTGATGCGCACCCTGTTCGACCTGGGCGGCACCGCGGTCAACTACGTGCGCGCCACCGGCCTGACCACCACCGGCGGCAAGGTCGACGGCGTCACGGCGCAGGACGCGCTGGGCGGCGCCAGCTTCACGCTGCGGGCGCGCTGCGTCATCAACGCCACCGGCGTCTGGGTCGACAGCGTGCGCCGCATGGAAGACAAGAACGCGCCGACCATGGTGGCGCCCAGCCAGGGCGTGCACCTGACGCTGCCGCACGATTTCCTGCCCGGCAAGCGCGCCATCCTGATCCCCAAGACCGACGACGGCCGCGTGCTGTTCGTGGTGCCGTGGAACGGCCACACCATCGTCGGCACCACCGACTCGCCGCGCAACGACCTGCCGCTGGATCCGGAAGCCGGCGCCCAGGACGTCGATTTCATCCTGAGCACCGCCGCGCGCTATCTCAGCCGCAAGCCGACCCGCGACGACGTCACCAGCGTCTGGGCGGGCCTGCGGCCGCTGGTCAAGGCCACCGGCGACGCCTCGACAAAATCGCTGTCGCGCGAGCACACCATCCTGGTGTCGCAGGCGGGGTTGGTGACCGTGACCGGCGGCAAGTGGACCACCTACCGCCGCATGGCGCAGGACGTGGTCGACACCGCGATCCAGCACCAGTTGCTGACGCAGGCCAGCTGCCGCACCGAGTCGCTGGCGCTGCATGGCGCCAACGGCCTGGCGCCGTCCCAGGAACACGCCGGCACGCCGGACAGCTACTACGGCAGCGACCTGCCCGTGCTCAAGGCCCTGCCCGGCGCCGAGCGCATGCTGGTCAAGAGCAGCGGCCTGTCCGAAGCCCACGTGCGCTTCGCCGCGCGCTTCGAGCTGGCGCGCAGCGCCGAGGACGTGCTGGCGCGCCGCAACCGCGCGCTGTTCCTGGACGCCGAGGCCGCCATGCTGGCGGCGCCCGAAGTGGCGCGCATCCTGGCCGAGGAACTGGGCCACGACGCCGCCTGGCAGCAACGCACGCTGCAGGAGCTGGCCGGCGTGGCGGCGCACTACCGCCTGAAGTGAGGCGCTGAGGTGAGGCGCTGAATTCACACGCTGAATTCAAACGCTGAAGTGCCGCGCTGAAGCGGCGCGCGCGGGCGCGCCGTGATCGTCCCCACCCGCAACACCGCGCCCGCATGGCGCGGCGTTGTCGCATGGGGCCGGGGCAGCATCACACGACAAGCAGCCCCGCACAGGCCCTAGGGCACGCGCAGCGGGCTGGACTGGATCATGGTCTCGAACACGCGCAGCAGGTCGGGATCGCACTTGGATCCCGCTTCCACATTGAGGATGCGCATGATCTCGGCGTGCGTGCGCGCCGGATGATAGGGCCGCGCGTCCCCGAGCGCGTCGTAGGAATCGGCCAGTGAAATGATGCGCGCGTGCAGCGGGATGTCGTGGCCCGCCAGCCCCTCGGGATAGCCCGAGCCATCGAAATGCTCGTGGTGGTGGCGCACGGCCAGCGCGATGCGCTCGCGCTGCGGCATGTCGCTCTGCAGGATGATGTCCGCGCCGACGGCGGCATGCGACTTCATGATTTCCCAGTCTTCTTTTTCGAGGCGCCTGGGCGAGAACAGCACACGATCGGGCGTGCCGATCTTGCCCACGTCGTGCAGGCGGGCGGCAACGGCGACGGCCTGCTGTTCATCGTCGTCCAGGCCGCAGGCCCGGGCCAGCGCCACGCTCAGGGCGACGACGCGGTGGCAATGGCGGCCGGTGGCGGCGTCGCGGGCCCGCATGGCGGCGAACAGCGCCGCTTCGCAAGATCCGGCGGGAAACGCGGCGTCCGCGCTTGGGGGTACATCTGGAGGCATCGGTGTGAGCGCGCGCGGTTGCAACGGAACCGCGCGCTTGTGTCAGAAAGTATCAATTCTGACACAAGCGCGTGCGATTTCGGCGCGGTCGGCGCCTGCGCGCCGCCAGATCGGCGCTCGGCTACGCGGTCAACCCTTCAAGCGCTCCAGCAGCGCCTGCGCCACGCCGACCGACGAGGCCGGGTTCTGCCCCGTGATCAGCAGGCCATCGGAAACCACGTGCGGCTGCCAGTCGGCGCCCTTGCTGTAGAGGCCGCCCAACAGCGCCAGTTCATCTTCCACCAGGAAGGGCACGACGGCGGTCAACTGCACCGCCGCTTCTTCCGTGTTGGAAAAGCCGGTCACCTGGCGGCCCTGCACCAGCGGCTTGCCGTCGGCGGTCTTGGCGTGGCGCAGCACGCCCGGCGCGTGGCAGACCGCCGCCACGGGCTTGCCCGCCGCCAGCATGGTCTCGATCAGCGCCACCGACTTGGGGTCTTCGGCCAGGTCCCATAGCGGGCCGTGGCCGCCGGGATAGAACACCGCGTCGTAATCGGCGGCCTGCATCTCGGCCAGCCGGCGCGTGTTGGCCAGCCGCCGCTGCGCCTCGGCGTCCTGGCGGAAACGGCGCGTGTCATCGGTCTGGGCGTCGGGATCGTCACTCTTGGGATCGAGCGGCGGCTGCCCGCCCTGCGGCGAGGCCAGCGTCAGCGTGGCGCCCGCGTCCAGGAAGGCGTAGTACGGGGCGGCAAATTCCTCCAGCCAGAAGCCGGTCTTGCGGCCGGTGTTGCCCAGCGTGTCGTGGGAAGTCAGCACGATCAGGATATTCATGTTGCGCTCCTCATGTTGCGTTCCTATTCATCCGGCCCGACGCGCACGATGCGCTTGCCGGCGTTCTCGCCCTTGAGCAGGCCCATCAGCCCGCGCGGCGCGTTCTCCAGGCCATCGACCACGTCTTCGCGGTACTTGATGCGGCCGTCGCGCAGCAGCTCCTGCATGGCCGCGCGGAACTCGCCGAAACGCGGCGCGTATTCGTTGAAGATGATGAAGCCCTGCATCTTGATGCGCTTGGTCAGGATGGTGCGCATCAGCAGCGGCAGGCGGTCGGGGCCGTCGGGCAGGCTGGTGGCGTTGTAGGCCGAGATCAGGCCGCACACCGGCACCCGCGCGCGCGGATTGAGCAGCGGCAGCACGGCATCGAACACCGCGCCGCCGACGTTCTCGAAATACACGTCGATGCCCTGCGGCACCGCCTTGGCCAGCAGGTTGGCCATGGCCGGATCGCGGTGGTCGATGCAGGCGTCAAAGCCCAGTTCCTCGACCACGTAGCGGCATTTGTCGGGACCGCCGGCGATGCCGACCGCCTTGCAGCCATGGATCTTGGCCAGCTGGCCCACCACCGCGCCGACCGCGCCGCTGGCGGCGGCCACCACCACGGTTTCGCCGGCCTTCGGCTGACCGATGTCCAGCAGGCCCATGTAGCCGGTGAAGCCGGGCATGCCCAGCACGCCCAGCGAATACGACGGACGCTCGGGCGCCGAGCCCAGCTTGAGCAGGCCGCTGCCGTCGGAGACGGCGTAGTCCTGCCAGCCCGACTGGGACAGCACCCACTCGCCCACCGGATAGTCGGCGTGGCGCGAGGCCACCACCCGGGCCACGGTGCCGCCCACCATGGGCTGGCCGACCTGCACCGGCTCGGCGTATGAGGGCGCGTCGCTCATGCGGCCGCGCATGTAGGGATCGAGGGAAAGATAGACCGTGCGCAGCAGCAGCTGGCCCGGCCCGGGTTCGGGGACCGCGCCGGTTTCCAGGCGGAAATCGCTGTCGGCGGGTTCGCCGCGTGGCCGCGAGGCCAGGACGATGCGGCGGTTGAGGGAGGACGATTGCGGCATGGCGTGCTGACTCCTTCTGTTCCGGTTCGGCCATTACACCACCCCAGCCGCGCCGGCCGTCGGCCGACCCTGCCGGCTGCTCCCCCTTTTAATTAATTAAATACTTAATTAGAATCTGCCCATGCCTGCCAAGTCTTCCCCCGCGCGCCGTCCCGGCCGCCCCGCCCGTCCCGACAGCGCCGCCGTGCGCGACCAGCTGCTGGACATCGCCACCGACCTGTTCGCCACCCAGGGCGTGGCCGCCACCCGCCTGGCCCACATCGCCGAACGCGCCGGGTTCACCTCGGCCATGCTGCACTACTACTTCAAGAGCCGCGACCAGTTGCTGGACGCCGTGGTGCTGGAACGGGTGGTGCCGGTCATCGGCTACGTCTGGAGCCCGGTGCCGCAGACGGCGCGGCGCCTGGACGGTTCGGCCGACACGGCGCGCATCGTCATCACCGAGATCGTCTCGCGCATCGTGCGCTGCGGCACCGACCGGCCCTGGCTGCCGGCCCTGTGGATGCACGAGGTCGTCAACGAAGGCGGCCAGTTGCGCGAGCGCGTGCTGCGCCACCTGCCGGCCCAGCGCCTGCAGGTGTTCGCCGGCCTGATCGCCGACAGCCAGCGCGCCGGCGCCATCACCCCGGGCGTGGAGCCGCGGCTGGTGTTCCTGTCGATCCTGGGCCTGACGCTGCTGCCGCTGGCCACGTCCAGCCTGTGGCGCCGCATCTGGCAGAACGATCCGCGGGTCCAGGCCATCGACCACGACGCCATTGCCGCGCACGCCATCGCCATGCTCACGGGCGGGCTGTTTTCCCCGCCAGCCCCGGCGCCCGACGCCCCCGGCACGCCCGCCGCGCCGGCACAGCGGACCCGGCGCGCCAAGCCGGCCGCCATCACCGAACCGCCCGCCACAGGACGCTGACCATGCGCACCCCTTCCCTCCCGCGCTACGCGCTGCCCGTCGCCGCCGCGCTCGGCCTGTCGCTGCTGGCCGCCTGCGGCAAGCGCGACGATGCCGTCTACCAGGGCTATGTCGAGGGCGAATATCTGTACATCGCCTCGTCCGAGGCCGGCCGGCTCGATACGCTGTCCGTGCAGCGCGGCCAGCAGGTCACCGCCGCCGCGCCGCTGTTCGCGCTGGAGGCGACGCGCGAAACCGCGGCGCGCGACCAGGCCGGCGCGCAGTTGGCGGCGGCCAGCGCCCAGCTGGAAGACATTGCCACCGGCAAGCGGCCGCCCGAGGTCGATGTCGCCCGCGCCCAGCTGGCCCAGGCCGAGGCCGCCAGCCGGCGCTCGGCGGCGCAACTGGCGCGTGACACCGCGCAGTTCCGCGCCGGTGGCGTGGCGCGGGCGCAGCTGGACGACAGCCGCGAGCAGGCCCAGTCGGATGCCGCACGCGTGCGCGAGCTGCGCGCCCAGCTGGAAGTGGCCAACCTGCCCGGCCGCCAGGACCAGCGCCGCGCCCAGGCCGCCCAGGTCGAGGCGGCGCGCGCGACGCTGGCGCAGGCCGACTGGACCCTGGCGCAGAAACACCTGGCGGCGCCCGCCGCCTCCCTGGTGTTCGACACGCTGTACCGCGTGGGCGAATGGGTGCCGGCCGGCAGCCCGGTGGTCAGCCTGCTGCCGCCCGGCAACATCAAGGTGCGCTTTTTCGTGCCGGAGAGCGTGATCGGCACGCTCAAGCCCGGGCAGCAGGCCATGGTGCGTTGCGACGGTTGCGGCGACCCGGTGCCGGTGCGCATCGACTACATCTCGCCGCAGGCCGAGTACACGCCGCCGGTGATCTACAGCCGCGAAACGCGCGGCAAGCTGGTCTACATGGTCGAGGCCCGCCCCGCGCCGGACGCGGCCACGCGGCTGCATCCGGGCCAGCCGGTCGAGGCGGCGCTGCAATGAACGGCGCCCCCGCCCGCCCCGCGGCCGAGCCCGGCTACGTCATCGACGTGCACGGCCTGAACAAGCACTTTGGCAACAAGCACGTGGTCAACGACGTTTCGCTGCAAGTGCGCGAAGGCGAGATCTTCGGCTTTCTCGGCCCCAACGGCAGCGGCAAGACCACCAGCATCCGCCTGATGTGCGGCCTGCTCACGCCCGACTCCGGCAGCGGCACCTGCCTGGGCTACGACATCCTCAAGGACAGCGCCGAGATCAAGCGCCACGTCGGCTACATGACGCAGAAGTTCTCGTACTGGGACGACCTGACCATCCGCGAGAACCTGGACTTCGTGGCCCGCATGTACGGCATGCCGAACCGCCGCGAGACCGTTGACCGCGCGCTCGAGGACCTGGGCCTGCAGACCCGCGCCAACCAGCTCACCGGCGCGCTGTCCGGCGGCTGGAAGCAGCGCCTGGCGCTGGCCGCCTGCCTGCTGCACGAGCCGCGCCTGCTGCTGCTGGACGAGCCCACCGCCGGCGTCGACCCGACCGCGCGGCGCGACTTCTGGGAACAGCTGCACGAGCTGGCCGCGCGCGGCATTTCGGTGCTGGTCAGCACCCACTACATGGACGAGGCCGAGCGCTGCCACAAGCTGGCCTACATCTCGTACGGCAAGCTGCTGATCCAGGGCACCGCCGACGAAGTCATCGCCCAGCAGCGCCTGACCACCTGGGCCATCCACGGCCATGACCTGGTGCCGCTGGCGCAGCGGCTGCGCGGCGCGCCGGGGGTGGACCAGACCGTGGCCTTCGGCACCGCGCTGCACATCAGCGGCCGCGACGCCGCCGTGCTCGAACGCACCTTGCGAGACGTCGTGGCCGGCCAGGACCTGCGCCTGGAACGCATCGACACCAGCCTGGAGGATGTCTTCATCTACCTGATGAACCGCTCCGACGACAACTACGCGAGCGCGGCATGAGACGCCACCTGGAGGGCTTCTCGTGGTCGCGCTGGTGGAGCATGGTGCTCAAGGAATTCCTGCAGCTGCGGCGCGACCGCATCACCTTCGGCATGATCGTCGGCATTCCGATCATGCAGCTGGCGCTATTCGGCTACGCCATCAACACCAACCCCAAGCAACTGCCGACCGCCATCATCGTGGCCGACCACAGCCCGTTCACGCGCAGCTTCGTGGCGGCGATGACCGCGTCCGACTACTTCGACATCGTCGAGACCCTGCCCGACGAAGAGGCCGGCCGCGCCGCGCTGGCGCAGGGCCGGGTGCTGTTCGTGCTGACCATTCCACCGGACTTCTCGCGCCAGTTGCTGCGCGGCGAGCGGCCGGCGCTGCTGATCGAGGCCGACGCCACCGACCCGATGGCCACGGGGCTGGCGATCGGCTCTGCCACCCAACTGGCGCAGGCGGTGGCGCGCAAGGACCTGACCGGCCCGCTGGCGCACCTGGCGGGCGGCCAGCCGCCGTTCGACGTGCGCGTGCACCAGCTCTACAACGAAGAACAGATCTCGCAATACAACACCGTGCCCGGCCTGATGGGCGTGATCCTGACCATGACGCTGGTGATGATGACCGGCCTGGCCATGACGCGCGAACGCGAGCGCGGCACCATGGAAAACCTGCTGGCCATGCCGGTGCGGCCGCTGGAGGTGATGACGGGCAAGATCGTGCCCTACATCGCCATCGGCCTGATCCAGGCCACCATCATCCTGCTGGCGGCGTATTTCGTGTTCCACGTGCCGTTCCTGGGCAACCTGGTGACGGTGTACGTAGGCGCGCTGATCTTCGTGGCGGCCAACCTGACCGTCGGCATCACGCTGTCGTCGCTGGCGCAGAACCAGCTGCAGGCGATGCAGCTGACGATGTTCTATTTCCTGCCCAACATGCTGCTGTCCGGTTTCATGTTCCCGTTCCTGGGCATGCCCAAGTGGGCGCAGTACCTGGGCAACCTGCTGCCGCTGACGCACTTCAACCGGCTGATCCGCGGCATCCTGCTCAAGGGCAACGGCTGGTGGGACCTGTGGCCCACCATCTGGCCCATGCTGCTGTTCACCGTGGTCGTCATGACCGCCGCCGTGAAGTTCTACCGCCGCACCCTGGATTGAAGGCCGCCATGCCCCGCCCCCACCTGCCCTTCGCCCGCCGCGCCGCGCTCGTGGCCGCCTGCGCCCTGTTGCCCGGCTGCGCCGTCGGGCCGGACTTCGAGCGCCCCGCCGCGCCGCCGGTCGCCGCCTACACGTCGCCGACCGACAGCGCCGCCCCCGCCAGCGGCGCCCAACCGCGCCTCACCGACGCCGACATCCCGGCCCAATGGTGGCGCCTGTTCCGCTCCGACGCGCTGGACACGCTGGTGCGGCAGGCGCTGGAGGCCAGCCCGACCCTGGAACAGGCCCGCGCCCGGCTGCGCCAGGCCGGCGAGGATCTGAACGCGGAAACCGGCGGCCGCCTGCTGCCGGCCGTCGACGCCAACCTGTCGGCGACCCGGCAGAAGGTCGATCCGTCCGCCTTTGGCGTGCCGGTGACCGAGCAGCCCGCGCCGTTCACGCTCTACAACGCCTCGATCGACGTGTCCTATACGCTCGATGTGTTCGGCGGCAACCGCCGCGCGCTGGAGGGGCTGGCCGCGCAGGTCGACTACCAGTCGCACGAACTGCAGGCCGCGCGCATGACGCTGGCCGCCAACGTCGTCACCACCGCCATCCGCCAGGCCGACCTGGCCGCGCGCCTGGCCGACACCCGCGAGCTGCTGGCGGCCCAGCAGCGCCAGCGCGACATCATGGCGCAACGCCTGCGGGCCGGCGGCATCGCCGAGGCCGACCTGCGCAACCAGGAACTGCTGCTGGCACAGACCGCCGCCACCGTGCCGCCGCTGGAATACCAGCTGGCCCAGGCCACGCACCAGCTGGCCACCTACCTGGGCCAGCCGCCCGCCGCCTGGCAGGCGCCGCCGCTGCGCCTGGCCGACCTGGCGCTGCCGGCCGAGATTCCCACCGGGGTGCCGTCGGCGCTGACCCGCCAGCGGCCCGACATCCTGGCCGCCGAGGCCCTGCTGCACCAGGCCTCGGCCAACGTCGGCGTGGCCACCGCCAACCAATACCCGCGCTTCACCCTGACCGCCAGCTTCGGTTCGCAACGCACCCGGGCCGGCGATATCACCGATGGCGTCAATGCCTGGAACCTGGGCCTGGGGCTGGCGCAACCGCTGTTCCATGGCGGCGAACTGCGCGCCCGCAAGCGTTCGGCCGAGGCCGCCTACGAGGCGGCGGCGGCCGGTTACCGGCAGACAGTGCTGGACGGTTTCCGCCAGGTGGCCGACGCGCTGCGCGCGGTGCAGGCCGACGCCCGCGCCTATGAGGCCTACGACACCGCCTGGCGGCGCGCCGACGACGCCGCGCGCATCGCCGGCGAACGCTACCAGGCCGGCGGCATCAGCCACCTGGCCCTGCTGGACAGCCAGCGCCAGCTGCTGCAGACGCGCATCGCCCGCGGCGCGGCCGACGCGGCGCGCTACGCCGACACCGCCGCCTTGCTGCAGGCGCTGGGCGGCGGCTGGTGGAACGAGCCGCCGGACAGTCCGGCCGCTCCCGCCCGATAGCCCGCAAACCCGCGCCAATACATACATTCCACGGCCATGTCCGAGAATTCGGGTCAGAAAGTGGCGTTGTGCGGCGTTTAGGAATCCGTTGTATCCGATGCATCATGCATGCGCTGAAGCTGCACTGATCCCGACAACGATTCATGAATGACCTACTAGACCTGATCGTCTTCTCGCCCGACTCCCGCCAACGCGCGCACCGCAGCGATGCCCTGGCGGGCATGGGCTTCTCGCCCCGCGGTTGCGAGGACTCCAACGGGCTGTTCCGGCTGTTCCAGGCGCGGCGCACGCCGCTGCTGGTGATGGAGGCCGAACTGACCGACCTGTGCATGGCCGTCGCCGGCCTGCGCGCCATGGACACCACCGCCGGCATCGTCGCCGTGTCTACCTTCGATTCGCCCGAAAACCGCATCCTCGGCCTGCACTGCGGCGCCGATGCCTGCTTCCCGACCGACGTGGCCACCGCCGAGATCGCCGCCGCGCTGCAGGCGCTGGTGCGCCGCGTGCCGATCAGCGGGCGGCGGCCGGCCGATGCCGATGCGCGCGCCGGCGCCACTACGCCAGCCGAGGCCACCGGTAAGTGGCAGTTCCAGGATGCCGCCTGGACCCTGGTCAGTCCGCGCGGCACCCGCCTGCCGCTGACCCAGGCCGAACGCGACTTCCTGCTGAAGCTGACCACCAGCCCCGACAAGCGGATGCCGCGTGGCGACCTGCCGGCCAGCGATCCGCAGGCCGGCCGCGATTCGGTGCGACGCACCGACGTGGTCGTCAGCCGGCTGCGCCGCAAGGCCCACGAAACCAATATGGAACTGCCGATCCGCACCGTCTGGGGCTGGGGCTACGCCTTCACCGGCGACATTTGAGGCGGGCGGCGTATCATGCGGCATGGCCCGCCGGATTCCCGGCGCTGACCTTGCCAACCCACCATTTCCCGCCATGGAAGTCTACGACCGCCTGCAGGCCCTGCTGACCGAGCATCAGGCCCGCTACCGCCTCATCTCCCACCCCGCCGCCGGGCGCTCGGTGGAAGTCGCCGCCGTGCGCGGCACCGCCGTCAGCCAGGGCGCCAAGGCGCTGGTCTGCCGCGTCAAGATCTCATCCAACCAGCGCCGGAACGTGCTGGCCGTGTTCCCCGCCGACCAGCAGGCCGACCTGGAAGCCATCGCCCGCGCGGCGGGCGGCAAGAAGGCCTCGCTGGCCTCGCAGGACCTGGCGCGCGAGCTGACCGGCTGCGAGATCGGCGCGATCCCGCCCTTCAGCTTCAACCCCGACCTGCACCTGCTGGTGGATCCCACCCTGCGCCAGCGGCACGATGAAATCGTGTTCAACGCCGGCCGGCTCGACGCTTCCATCCTGATGGCCACCGCCGATTATTTCCGCCTGGCCGCGCCGCAGGAAGCGCCGCTGATCAAGGGCCAGGGTTAACCGGCCCGGGACCGCCGTGCCGCACTCAGCCGCCTCCCGCGAAAACCGCCGCGCGCGCGCCTCCAACATGCGCTGGCTCATGAGCCTGGCGCACATGGAACCGTCGCCGGTCAGTCGCTGGGTCGCGCTGCGCGCCGCGGTGGCCATCGGCCTGCCGACCGCCGCCGGCCTGGCGCTGGACCAGAGCGCGGCCGCCGCGCTGGTGGCGCTGGGCGCCTTGCCCGCCATCACCGGCGATAACGGCGGCCCCTACCGCAACCGCGCGCTATCCATCGGCAGCACGGTGTTCGGCGGCGCGCTGGGTTACTTCCTGGGCACGCTGCTGTCCGGCCACGGCCTGCTCACCGCCGCCGGCATGACGCTGCTGGTGCTGGCAGCCAGCCTGGTCGGCACCTTCAACAACATCGCCGCCGTCGCCACGCTGCAATTCGCCACCTACGTGATCGTCGGCGCCAGCCTGACGTCGCCGCTGCCCCCCTGGCTGCCGCCGGCGCTGGTGGGCGCGGGCGGCCTGTTCGGCCTGGCGCTGACCCTGCTGGGCTGGGTAGTGAACCCGATCGCGCCCGAACGGGCGGCGGTGGCGCTGGCCTATCGCAAGCTGGCGGCCATGTTCGCCGCCATCGGCACCTCGCGCATCATGACGGCGCGGCGCGACATGGAAGCCGCCATGGCCGGCGCCTACGACACGGTGCTGGCGGCCCGGCGCCGCGCCGCCGGCCCCTCGCCGCGACTGGCCCGACTGGCCGCGCAATTGCAGGCCTGCACACCGCTGTCGGACGCGGCGCTGGCGCTGGCGCGGGCGGGCCGGGTGCTGCCGCCCGCGTGCGCGCGGGCCATGAACCGGCTGGCCGACCATGTCGAGAACGCCACGCCGCTGACGCCCGGCGACGACATCGCGGCCGTGCGCCGGGCCGGCGCCACGGCGCTGGCCGACGCGCTGGAGCAGGCGCGGCCGTTGCTGGAAGGCAGCGGCCCGGCGCGGCCCGACGCTTTCCCGGCCCTGCCGCCGGCGCGTCCGCGCACGCCCTGGCGGGTGCTGGCGCGCACCTACCGGCCCGGCCCGACCACGCTGCGCTACCTGACGCGGCTGGGCCTGTGCCTGATCGTTGCCGAGGCGGTGGCGCGCACGCTGGCCTTGCCGCGCTCCTACTGGGTGCCGCTGATCGTGGTGGTGGTGTTCAAGCCCAATTTCGGCTCGGTCTTCGCCCGCGCGCTGCAAAGCTGCGCCGGCAGCGTGGTGGGCGTGGCGATCAGCGCCACGGTGCTGGCGCTGGACCGCAGCGGCGTGGTCAGCCTGCTCACCGTGACCGCCCTGGCGGCCTTGCTGCCGTGGTCGATCCGCCGCAACTACGGCCTGTTCTCGGCGATCCTGCTGCCCATCCTGATGCTGCTGATCGGCGCGCTGCAGCCGGGCAGTTGGCCGATCGCGCTGGCGCGGCTGGAGGACGTCGCGGTGGCCGCGGCCATCGTGCTGGCGGTGGGCTACCTGCCCTGGATGCGGATCGAGCGCCACAACCTGGACCAGGCCGTGGCCACCGCCATGGACACCCTGGCCGCCTACCTGAACACCGTGTTCCAGGCCGATTCGGCGGCCCGCCACGACCTGCGCACCCAGGCCTATGCGCGCCTGTCCGACCTGCGCATCGCCTTGCAGCGCGGCCTGTCGGAACCCCGGCTGGTCAGCCGCCGCGCGCTGGCCTGGTGGCCGGTCGAAGTTGCCCTGGAACGCGTGGCCAACGCGGTCTCCGACAGCGCCTGGTCGCTGCCCGCGGGCCAGCCGCCGCCCGACCCGGCGGCGGTGGCGCGGCTGGCCGAGACGCTGCAGGCCATGGCGCGGGCCGTGATTCAAGGCATGGCGGTCCCCGCCGCGCCCGTGACGACCGACACGCCCGCGCTGCGCGAAGCCGCCAGCGCCATCGAAGCCCTGCGCGCGACCCTGGCCGGCCCCGGCTTCGCGGCCGAACCGGGCCGTGTTCGCCCGCCTTCCCCGACCACCCAACCGGACTGAACCATGTGCCTTGCCGTCCTCGCCCTGCATACCGTGCCGGGCATTCCCGTCCTGATCGCCGCCAATCGCGATGAATTCCACGCGCGGCCGACGCTGCCGGCGGCGCAGTGGGCCGACGCCGCCCACGTGTACGGCGGCCGCGACGCGCTGGCCGGCGGCACCTGGATGGGCGCCACCACTGGCGGGCGCTATGCGCTGGTCACCAATTTCCGCGAGCCCGGCCGCGTGGTCGCCGACGCCCCCTCGCGCGGCACCCTGGTCGAGGACTTCCTGCGAGGCCGCGCGCCAGCCGCCGACTACATTGCCGCCGCCCATGCCGCCGGCCAGGCCTACAACGGCTTCAACCTGATCGTCGGGGACGCGCAGGGCGCCTGGTACGCCAGCAACCGCGACGGCGCGCCGCGGCCGCTGGCGGCCGGCGTCTATGCCCTGTCGAACCACCTGCTGGATACCCCCTGGCCCAAGCTGGCGCGCACCAAGGCCGCCTTCGAGCGGGTGCTGGCGCATGCTCCCCAGCCCGACCTGCCGGCGTTGTTCGAGGCGCTGGCCGACCGCAGTCCGGCCGACGACGCCGACCTGCCCGCCACGGGCCTGCCGCCGGATCGCGAAAAACTATTGAGCAGCCCCTTCATCGTCAGTCCGAACTATGGCACCCGCAGTTCCACCGTGCTGACACTGCGCGACGACGGCACCGGCCAGCTAGTCGAAAAACGCTTTGCGCCCGACGGCGCCGCCAATGGCGAGAGCGTCCTGGCGTTCGCCTGGCGCGATCCCGGCGCGAGCGATACGCTTGGATCGTCCACGCCCCGGTAAAACGGACAGCGCCGGCGAACTCGGCGCGCATATGCCGGTCGAATTTCCTGCGTGATCATCCCTTCAAGGAGAATTGCATGAACAAGCGCATCGAACGTTGCACCCTGGCCGCCGCGATGGCCGTGGGCACCATGGCCCTGGCCGGCTTCCTGACCGCCGCGCAGGCGGCGCTGCCCGCGGTGCAGCACCAGGGCAGCGTGGAATACGTCAGCGGCGGCATCGGCCTGGACGAATCCGAAGCCATGAAAGCCGCCGCCAAGGACTACCCGCTCTCGCTGACCTTCGCCGCGCAGCGCGACGGCAAGGCCGACTACGTGGCCAACGTCGCCGTCGTCATCAAGGATGGCCATGGCAAGCAGGTGCTGCAGGCCGAGTCCCAGGGCCCCTACATGCTGGTCAAGTTGCCCGCCGGCAGCTACAAGGTCTCGGCCACCTTCAACGGCAAGGCGCAGGAACGCGAAGTCAACGTGCAGAACAGCGGCACGGCGCGCGCCGTGTTCGAATGGAAGTGAAACCCTGATGGCCATGCCGCCTGGCCAGGCGCGCGGGGCGCCCGGTGCCAGGCCGGGACCGCGCGGGCGCGCTAGACGCCCGAAAACAGGATGGCGATGACAAAGCCCACGCTGATCGTCCAGACCAGCGAGCGCAGCGCGCCCCAGCCCGCCAGGTACATCGCCAGGTAGCCCAGGCGCACGCCCAGCCAGCAGGCCATCAACGTGGCCACGTGCGCGGGCGCCGCCTGGTTGTACAGCGCGAACAACACCGCCGCGTAGAAGAACGGCAGCGCTTCGAACGTGTTGGCCTGCGCCGCGTTGGCGCGCGCGCGCCAGCCTTCCTGCCGCGCCAGCCAGGCGCGCGGATCATTGTTGTCGAACTTCCTGCCGCCCGCCTTGGCGACGATCGTGCAAACGAACGGCAGGATCGCCGCCGCCAACATCAACCATGCGATCAATTTCATTGCTGCTCCTTGCGCGGAACGAGCCTCTTCCCGCCACCGGACGGGACGCGCCGCTGCGGCATGGTCGCCCGAAAGCGCGGAAATGAAAAGCGGCCGGCGCAAACGGCAAATGCCTATCGGCCGACCGCAAACGCGGCCTCACCCTCCGGCGCTTACACTTGCGGCTTTGGCGCCTCCCGCGAACGCGATGCCGGTGACGCGCCGCCCGTTGTCTCGCAGGAAGAACCATGCCCCTCGCCTCTCCCGGCTCCCTGATGTTCCTGGCCGCCGTCCTGCTGTGGCTACCTGCCACCCGCCGCTGGGCCCTGCTGCCACTGGCGCTCGCCTATGCCTGGGCCTGGACGCAGGGCGGCATCGAGCCCGTGGCGCTGGCGTGGCCCGCGTTGCTGGCGCTGGCCGCAGTGTTGGCGCGGCCGACCATGGCGGCGCCCGCTCGCGCCACTGGCCATGCGCTGTTCCTGATGCTGGCGGTGCTGCTGTTCCTGCACTGGCTGCCCGGCTACCACAACCCGCTGGTCATCCCGCGCGCCGCGCTGACGCCCGATGCCGTGCCCTTCGCCATGTACCTGAACCTGGACAAGCCGCTGGTGGCGTTCTGGGTTGTGCTGGTCGCCGCGCCCGCCATGGCCGGCGCCAGCGCGCGCGCCACGCTCACGGCGGCGCTGGCCGCGTGCGCCGGCGCGATCGTGGCCTGCCTGGGGCTGGCCCTGGCGCTGGGGGTGGTGGGATGGGCGCCGAAGTGGCCCGACTCGGGCTGGCTATGGCTGATCAACAATGCGCTGCTGGTGACGCTGGCCGAGGAAGCCCTGTTCCGCGGCTACGTGCAGGAACGGCTGACGCGCGCCTGGCGCGGCCGCCCCTGGGGCGCCTTGGCCGCGCTGCTGGTCGCCGCGCTGTTGTTCGGGCTGGCGCACTATGCCGGCGGCTGGCAATGGATGCTGCTGGCCGGCATCGCCGGCGTTGGGTACGGCATGGCCTACCGCCACGGGGGCCTGGCGGCCGCCGTGCTGGCCCACCTGGGCCTGAACGCGGCGCACTACGGTCTGTTCACCTACCCGATGCGCGCCGCGCTGCATTGAAACGCCCATGCCGCTGCCGACCCGTCGTGGCCGGCAACGGCGCGGCGCTTCAGGCCGTCGCCAGGGCCGGATAGTCGGTGTAGCCTGCCGCGCCGGAGGCGTAGAAGGTCGACGAATCCGGCGCGTTCAATGGCGCGTTCAGCGCAAAGCGGCGCACCAGGTCGGGATTGGCGATGAATTGCACGCCGAACGCCACCGCGTCGGCGCGGCCCGCGGCAATCGCCGCCTCGGCCGATTCGCGCGTGAAGCCTTCGTTGGCGATGTACACGCCGCCGAACGATTCCTTGAGCTGCGGCCCCAGGCTGTCGGCGCCCTCATGTTCGCGCGCGCACAGGAACGCCAGGCCACGGCGGCGCGCCGCCCGCGCCACGTAGTTGAAGGTCGTGGCCGGGTCCGAATCCCCCATCGAGTGGGCATCGCCACGCGGCGACAGGTGCAGGCCGACGCGGCCGCCGCCCCATACGCTGACGCACGCATCCACCACTTCCAGCATCAGGCGCGCGCGCGCTTCGAGCGAACCGCCATAGCCGTCGGTGCGATGGTTGGTGCTGTCCTGCAGGAACTGGTCCAGCAGATAACCATTGGCGCCGTGGACTTCGACGCCGTCGAAACCGGCTTCTTGCGCCAGTTGCGCGCCGCGGCGATAGGCCTCGACGATGCCCGGGATCTCATCGGTCTCGAGGGCGCGCGGCACCACGTAACCGCGCTTGGGACGCACATGGCTGACATGGCCGCCGGCCGCGATCGCGCTCGGCGCCACCGGCAGTTCGCCATTGAGGAACACCGGGTCCGAAATGCGGCCCACGTGCCACAGCTGCGCGAAGATGCGGCCGCCGGCCTCGTGCACCGCCGACGTCACCTTGCGCCAGCCCTTGACCTGTTCCTGCGACCACAGCCCCGGCGTATCGGCATATCCCACGCCCTGCGGCGTCACCGAGGTGGCCTCGGTCAGGATCAGGCCAGCGGACGCGCGCTGGACGTAGTACTCGACCATCAGGTCGTTCGGCACCCGGCCCTCGCTGGCGCGCTGGCGCGTCAACGGGGCCATGATGATGCGGTTGGGCAGGGTCAGTTCCCCCACTTGCAAGGGTTCGAACAGCAGGCTCATAACAATCCTCGTGCCCGGCGGGCGGGCGTGGGTAGCGGCGGCAGGCTACATGTCTTGATTCAATTGCCGCAGGAACGCGGCAATCACGGGTTCATTGCGACGGAAGAACACCCACTGCCCCACCTTGGTGGCCGAAATCAGCCCCGCGCGCTGCAGCACCGCAAGGTGCGAAGACACGGTGGACTGCGACAGCCCGCAGCGCCCATCGATATGGCCCGCGCACACCCCGTGTTCGAAGGTATGCCCTGGACGCTCCTCGAAGTGCGCCTGCGGCGTCTTCAACCACCCCAAAATCTCGCGGCGCACGGGATTGGCCAACGCCTTGAGAATGGCGTCGACATCGATCTCCGTGGTGGCCTCGGTGGCGGGGGCAGCAGTGGTCGTCATATTGAAATATCGCAATTTATCGAATCTTATATCGAGACATCCCGATATATCGTTATACCCCTGCCGGCCGAGGGGCCTTCTTCGGAATCCGAGGGCCCCTCACTCCCCCTGCACCCGCCCGCGCAACCGCTTCACCTCGCCATGCAGCACCTTGCGCTGCACCCGCCGCCGCTGCGACGCCCGCGTCGGTTTCGTCGCCCGCCGCGGCTTCTCCACCTTCGCCGCCGCCCGCACCATGTTCACCAGCCGCTCGATCGCCTCCGCCCGGTTCTTGTCCTGGCTGCGGAACGACTGCGACTTGATGACGATCACCCCCTCCTTGGAAATGCGATGGTCGCTCATCGCGCACAACGCATCCTTGATATCCGCCGGCAACGACGACGCCCGCACATCGAACCGCAGATGCACCGCGCTCGACACCTTGTTGACGTTCTGCCCGCCCGCGCCCTGCGCCCGGATCATCGAGAACTCAATCTCGCGCTCGTCGATATAGAGAGAATCTTGAACATGAAACATAGCGCGAGAGTATATAAGCCTTCGCCAGGCGATAAACCCTCCGCTCCCCCCACCGCATGGCGTGAAAATCCCTCACGCCCCCCTCGTGGCGCAAGCACATCCGGCAACAGCCCCCCAACCACCGTCCCACCCAGATCCGCCCCCCCCCTCGCGCATCCGCCACGCCTGCGCGCCAGCGAACCCCGCCCAACCCCCCACACCGCGTATGCCTGGAGCGGCCGCCCGGGCGGCCACTCCAGGCGGGCCCGGCAAGACTCTCCAGAACCCTGAAGCCCCGCAGCGCCACGCACCCAGACATTCGCAGCCCTGGGCGCGGGCGGGTCGGGAGGCGGGCAACCTCGATGCGCCCGAGGGAATCCGTAGGCAGCCGCCGTCAGGCGGCAACGAGGATGACGCAGGGGCAGTCCGGAGCGAACGCTCCGGACCGCAATCGTGGGCGCCCGCCTCCCGACCCGCCCGCGCCCAGGGCGACCTACGAAGCCCCCGGCAACGTCACGCAACCGCCCCACCAAACGAGAAAAAGCCCACGACATCAAGGACATCCCAGCCCCCGCAACCAAGACCGACTAAAATAATGCCCTTTTGCCCCTCCCTGGCGCGCCGCCCAGCGCCACTCCCCCATGACCTACACCGCCAAAGAAATCTTCAAAACCCTGCAAGGCGAAGGCGCCCACGCAGGCCGCGCGGCGGTCTTCTGCCGGTTCGCGGGCTGTAATCTCTGGAGCGGCCGCGAAAGCGACCGCGCCAGCGCCGCCTGCACCTTCTGCGACACCGACTTCATCGGCACAGACGGCGACGGCGGCGGCAAATTCGCCACCCCCGAGCTGCTCGCCGACGCCATCGAAGCCGCCTGGGGCCCCGACACCGCCAACCGCTACATCGTCTTCACCGGCGGCGAACCCCTGCTGCAACTGGACGAAGCCCTGCTGGCCGTCGTCCACGCCCGCGGCTTCACCGTCGCCATCGAAACCAACGGCACCGTCCAGCCGCCCCCCGGCATCGACTGGATCTGCGTCAGCCCCAAGGGCACCGCCCCCGTCGTCATCGAACGCGGCAACGAACTCAAGCTGGTCTACCCCCAGGCCAACGCCCTGCCCCCGCGCTTCGAACACCTGGACTTCGACCACTTCTTCCTGCAACCCATGGACGGCCCCGCCCGCCTGGCCAACACCGAACAGGCCGTCCAATACTGCATGCAGCACCCGCAATGGCGCCTGAGCCTGCAGACCCATAAATACATAGGCATTCCATGATTTCCGTGACCCGCAGGCTTGAATTCGACGCCGGCCACCGCATTCCCGACCACCGCAGCCAGTGCCGCAACCTGCACGGCCATCGCTACGTGCTCGAAATCACCCTGACCGGCGACGTCGTCCAGGCCCCGGGTGAATCCGACAACGGCATGCTGATGGACTTCGCCGACATCAAGCGCATCGCCAAGACGCATATCGTCGACGTGTGGGACCACGCCTTCCTGGTGTATGAAGGCGACACCGCCGTGCGCGGCTTCCTCGACTCGATGCCCGACCACAAGACCGTGGTGCTGGACCGCATCCCCACCGCTGAAAACCTGGCTGCCATCATCTTCGAGATCCTGGCGCCGCACTATCACGGCCACTACGGCGCCGACCTGCGCCTGACCCGCGTGCGCCTGTACGAAACGCCCAATTGCTGGGCCGACTGCAACGGTTGATCGCCCAGGGCGGCCGGCCTGGCCGCCCCGCGAGCCGGCGCGACAGCAGGCGCTTGCCGCCTGGCGCGACCACGCATGCCGCTCGCCGGTTTTCCCGGCAGGCATGGGCGATGCCGACGCCAGATGACGCCCGGCTCCCGGTGGCCCCGGCACCCGGCATGACGCGCCCCGCCGCATCAACGCCGCCCCTCGCCGCCCCGCCTTTCCATCCACGGAAAACCCGCCCCTGATTTTCCCGATTGAAAAAATCAATGGAGATCTTCGCCATTTTCAATTAATAGTAAGCTAATAGATAGGATACAATCGATTTCCATGGACACCCCCACTGACTCCCAACTCATGGCCACCACCGCCAACCTGATGGTGCTGTCGCGCGCCTACCGCGGCGCCGCCGACAAGGCCCTGGCCGACTACGGCCTGTCGCAAGCCACCGCCTGGCCCGTGATCCTGGCCGGCCGGCTGGGCGACGGCGTGCGCCAGGGCGCGCTGGCCGAGGCGCTGGGGGTCGAGGGCCCGTCGCTGGTGCGCGTGCTTGACCAACTGGTCGCCGCCGGCCTGATGGAACGCCGCGAAGACCCGCACGACCGCCGCGCCAAGACCCTGCACCTGACCGACGCCGGCCACGCCCTGCGCAAGCAGGTCGAGGACGTGCTGGTGGAACTGCGCCGGCGCCTGTTCGACGGCGTCAGCGAAGCCGACCTGCAAGCCTGCCTGCGGGTGTTCGACGCACTCAAGGCCGCGCTGGGCCGCAGCGCCGCCGGGGCCCAGGAGGACCCGCGGCCATGAAACTGCCCAACGTCCGCGAGACGATCTTCTCCCTCAAGAGCTACCTGAGCGCCATCATGGCGCTCTATCTTTCGTACAGCATCGGCCTGCCGCGCCCGTTCTGGGCCATGACCACCGCCTACATCGTGGCCCAGCCCTGGTCGGGCGCGGTGCGCTCGAAGGCGCTGTACCGCCTGGTCGGCACCTTCTGCGGCTCGGCCATGACCGTCTACATGGTGCCGCGCCTGTCCAATTCGCCCGTCGTCATGACCGCCGCCATGGTGGCCTGGGTCGGCTTCTGCCTGTACCTGTCGGTGCTGGACCGCACGCCGCGCTCGTATCTCTTCATGCTGGCCGGCTACACCGCTGCCATGATCGGCTTTCCCAGCGTCACCGACCCGTCGCAGGTGTTCGACACCGCGCTGGCGCGGGTCGAGGAAATCAGCCTGGGCATCGTCTGCGCCACGCTGGTCCACAGCATCGTGCTGCCGCGCGGCCTGGCGCCCGCCCTGACCTTGCAGCTGGACAAGGCGGTGCGCGACGCCAAGCTCTGGATCCACGACACCCTGAGCGGCAAGACCACGGAACAAAAGGACCGCGACCGCCGCGAACTGGCCAACGACATCACCCAGTTGCGCCTGCTCTCGACCCACGTGCCGTTCGACACCGGCAACCTGCGCTGGACCGCCGGCGCGGTGCGCGCCATGCAGGACCAGATCGCCGCGCTCACGCCCGCCGTGTCCGCGGTCGAAGACCGCATGCGCGCCCTGCAGGCCAACGGCCAGACGCTGCCGGAGCCGGTCTCGCAAGTGCTGGCCGACATCTCCGAATGGATCAACGCCGGCGCCAAGGCCACCCACGAAACCGCCGTGCAGTTGCGCGCCGCCGTCTCGCGCCTGACGCCCGCCATCGACAGCCGTTCCGGCTGGCGCGACGCGCTGCTGGCCAGCCTGATGACGCGGCTGCGCGAGCTGATCGACACCTACGACGAATGCCTGGCGCTGCGCCGCGAGATCCGCGCCGGCCTGGCCGGGGCGCCGCTGCGCGGCACGCGCGCCCCCGTCCGCACCGCGCCCAGCCGCGCCCTGCACCGCGACCGCGGCATGGCGCTGCTGTCGGCCGCCGCCGCCGGCGTCGCCATCTCGGTCGTCTGCCTGTTCTGGATCGGCACGGCCTGGAGCAACGGCGCCACCGCCGCCCTGATGGCCGCCATCTTCAGCTGCTTCTTCGCCTCGCAGGACAACCCGGTGCCGGGCATCATGCAGTTCCTGACCTACACGGTGTATTCGATCCCGCTGTCGGCGCTGTACCTGCTGGGCATCATGCCGGCCATCCATTCGTTCGAGATGCTGGCGCTGGCGATGCTGCCCACCGCCTTCGTGCTGGGCATCTTCATCGCGCGGCCGGCCTCCACCGGCAAGGCCATGGCGGTGCTGTTCGGCTTCCTGGGCACCATGGCGCTGCAGGACACCCACACCGCCGACCTGGTGTCGTTCATCGACACGCAGGTGGCGCAGTGCATGGGCGTGGCCACCGCCGCCATCATCGCCGCCATCTTCCGCACCGTCAGCGCCGACTGGAGCGCGCGCCGCATCCAGGCCGCCAACTGGAACGAACTGGCCACGCTGGCCAGCTCGCCGCGCGCCCCGGCCCGCCACACTTATGCCGCCCGCATGCTCGACCGCATCGGCCTGCTGCAGCCGCGCCTGGCCATGGCCAAGCGGCCCGACGACCTGGTCGCCGCCGACGCGCTCAAGGACCTGCGCGTGGGCCGCGACATTACCGAACTGCAACGCGCCCGCCGCCACCTGCCCATGGCCGACGCCACCATCGCGCCGGTGCTCGACAGCCTGGCGCGCTTCTTCCGCCAACGCTCGGCCTGGCGCGGCGGCGACAAGGCGCCGGAAATGCTGGCGCAGATCGACCGGGCCCTGGCCAGCGTCAGCGCCACGCCCGGCACCGTCGCCGCGCGCGACCGCGCCGTGGTGGCCCTGGTGGGCCTGCGCCGCGCCTTCTTCCCCGACGCGGCCGATTACCAACCCGCCCATCCCACGCTGGAAACACCATGATCGGCGAATTCAACCTCTATGGCATCTACTTTCCCTGGCTGCTGGTGCTGGGCGTGGTCACCCTGGGCGTGGCCTGGGCCGTGCGCCGCGTGCTGGCGCGCGCCGGGCTGTATCGCCTGGTGTGGCACCCGGCGCTGTTCGACCTGGCGCTGTTCATCGTGCTGCTGTATGGCGTCTCCCTGATTTCCCCTTATTTTCTGCAGAGATAGGTATGAAACTCCCCAATGCCCTGCGCCCCGCCGCCATCGGCAAATTCGCGGTGACCGCCGCCGTGGTCGCGGCCGCCGTCTACGCCGGCTGGCAGCTGTGGGTGCACTATGAAGTCGAGCCCTGGACCCGCGATGGCCGCGTCAAGGCCTACGTGGTGCAGGTGGCGCCGGACGTGTCCGGCCTGGTGACCGCCGTGCCGGTGCACGACAACCAGGACGTCAAGGCCGGCGACGTGCTGTTCGAGATCGACCGCGCGCGCTTCCAGCTGGCCTACGACCAGGCCGAAGCGTCCGTGCGTTCGCAACAGGTGGCGCGCGAACAGGCGCTGCGCGACGCCAAGCGCAACCGCTCGCTGGGCCAGTTGGTGGCCGCCGAGGCGCTGGAACAGAGCCAGACCAAGCTGCAGCAGACCGAGGCCGCGCTGGCCCAGGCCGAGGTGCAGTTGAACACCGCGCGCCTGAACCTGGAGCGCAGCCGCGTGCTGGCCGTGACCGACGGCCGCGTCACCAACCTCGACCTGCGCGCCGGCTCGTACGCCAGCGCCGGGCGCGGCGTGATGGCGCTGGTCGATGCCAGCTCGTTTTACGTCGAAGGCTATTTCGAGGAAACCAAGCTGCCCGGCATCCACGAGGGCGACCCCGTCACCGTCACGCTGATGGGCGACAACCGCCAGATCCGCGGCCACGTCGAGAGCATCGCGCTGGGCATTGCCGACCGCGACCGCAGCACCGGCGCCAACCTGCTGCCCAACGTCAACCCGACCTTCAACTGGGTGCGCCTGGCGCAACGCATCCCGGTGCGCGTGAAGATCGACGAAGTCCCCGCCGGCGTGCGCCTGGTGGCCGGCCAGACCGCCACCGTGGCGGTCGGCGCCGCCGCCGCGCCCGCGCAGACGCGGACCGACGCGCGCCAACCCTCTTGAGCGCGCGCCTTCACCCACCCGTCAACCACTTAGACAACGCCAAGCCGTAACCGCCATGAACACCAGATTCCTCCTGCCGCTGATGCTGTCCGCCGCGCTGGCCGGCTGCGCCGCCGTGGGCCCTGACTACCAGGTGCCCGCCGACGCGGCCGCCGCCCGGCCAGGCGCGCAGGCGCCATTCGCCGAGGCGCGGGAAGGCGTGTTCCAGCGCGACCAGGTGCCCGGCCACTGGTGGCGGCTGTACAACGATCCGGTGCTGGACGGTTTGGTGGAAAAGGCCCTGGCCGCCAACACCGATCTGCGCGTGGCCAGCGCCAACCTCGAACGCGCCCAGGCCGCCGTGCGCGAGACCGAGGCGCAGCAGCAGCCCAGCCTGGGCGTGAACGCCTCGCCCACCTTCGGCCACGTCTCCGGCATCCAGGAACTGGCGCCCGGCATCGATCCGCCCAACCGCTGGTCGTACTCGGCCGGCGCCAGCATGTCGTACCAGGTGGACCTGTTCGGCCAGATCCGGCGCGCCGTGGAAGCGGCCGGCGCCGATGCGCAGGCGGCCCAGGCCGCCTATGACGCCACCCGCGTCACCGTGGCGGCCGAAACCGCGCGCGCCTACGCCAACCTGTGTTCGGCCGGCATGCAATTGGCCTCGGCCGAGCATTCGGTGAAAGTGCAGCAGGAATCGCTGGACGCCGTCAGCCGCCTGCAACGCGCCGGCCGCGGCACCGCGCTGGACGTGACCCGCGCGCGCAGCCAGCTGGAACAATTGCGCGCCGGCCTGCCGCCGTTCCAGGCGCAGCAACGCACCGCGCTGTACCGGCTGGCGGCGCTGACCGGCCAGACCCCGGCCGAGATTCCGACCACGCTGCTGCAATGCGCCGCCGCGCCGCAACTGAGCCAGACGATTCCGGTGGGCGATGGCGCCGCGCTGCTGCGCCGCCGTCCCGACATCCGCCAGGCCGAACGCGCGCTGGCCGCCGCCACCGCGCGCATCGGCGTGGCCACGGCCGACCTGTATCCCAAGATCACGCTGGGCCTGTCCGGCGCCTCGGGCGGGCCGGCCGCCATGTTCGGCGACCGCGGCACCTTCAGCTGGAGCGTCGGTCCGCTGATCTCGTGGACGCTGCCCAACACCGGCGCGGTGCAGGCGCGCATCGCCGAGGCCGAGGCCAACACCAAGGCCGCCGTGGCGCGCTTTGACGCCTCGGTGCTGAATGCGCTGCGCGAAACCGAGAGCGCGCTGGTGGTGTACGCGCGCCAGCTCGATCGCCAGGCGGCGCTGCAAGCGGCGCGCGACCAGGCGGCGCAGGCCGCCTCGCAGGCGCGCCAGTTGTTCCAGTACGGCAAGACCGACTACCTGACGGTGCTCGACGCCGAACGCACGCTGGCCAGCAATGAAAGCGCGCTGGCCGCCGGCCAGGCCGAACTCAGCAACGACCAGATCGCCGTGTTCCTGGCGCTGGGCGGCGGCTGGGAAAAGTAGACGCGGCAGGCGATACCCGGGCGGCCAGGCTGCCGCCCGCCTGTTGTTATCCTCCGGCGCTTGGCGCCGTCCTCCCCGAACGGGCCAACGCGCCCGCTTCCCTGGGCTGCGCGCCCTTCCCCCTCCCTCCTTCGCATGGATCGCGCCGCGCCCGCGATGCGCGGCTGTGCCACGCGTCGGCGCGCCTGCCTCCCCGATGGATGCCGTCCCCTCATTTTCAAATAGCTTCCACAATATGGAGACAGGATTGTTGGCGCCGCCCATGGCCTCTTAGAATCAGTCTCACATCATTATTCCAATTCAAGCAGAGACAGATCGATTTCCCGGCGACCTCCCGTCGCGCCATCAGGAATCAAGACAAACATCCATAATATGGAAGAACAGAACAACACCGAACCCGCCCGCGTGATGGACAGCATCACCAAGCTGCGCGCCGAAGACGCCGGCCGCGTGGTGATCGCCGGCTCCCATGGCGGCAGCTACGCCGCCTATTGCGCCGCCCGCGGCCGGGTGCGCGCGGTGGTGCTGAACGACGCCGGTGTCGGCTGGCAACAGGCCGGCATCGCCGGGCTGGACGAACTGCAGCAATGGGGCGTGGCCGCCGCCACCGCCGACTACCGCAGCTGCCGCATCGGCGACGGCGCCGACATGGCGCGCCACGGCATCATCAGCCACGTCAACGGCCTGGCCCATGCGCTCGGCTGCCGGCCCGGCATGGCCGTGGCGCAGGCCGCGCGGCGGCTGGCCGATGCCGACATGGCGCCGACCTGGCCGGCGCCGCGCCACGAGGCCCGCACCGTCCTGGCCACGGCCGAGGACGGCACGCCGTGCGTGATCGGCGCCGACTCGGTCTCGCTGCTGGAGCCGGCCGACGACGGCCTGATCGCCGTCACCGCCTCGCACGGCGAACGGCTGGCGGGCCTGGCCACCGACGGCGTGCGCCCCCGCCCCTGGCTGGTGACCTTCAACGACGCCGGCATCGGCAAGGACAGCGCCGGCATCGGCCGCCTGCCCCTGCTGCAGCAGCGCGGCATCGCGGCGCTGACCGTGTCGGCCCACAGCGCCCGCATCGGCGACGCGCGCTCCTGCTACGAGGACGGCGTGGTGTCGTGCGCCAACGCCCGCGCCCGCGAACTCGGCTGCCGCATCGGCGCCCCCCTGAAATCCTTTATCGACGCCCTGCTGGCCGGGCGCGCAACCCACCTGGAGCATTCCCCGCATGTCGGAAACCCTTGAAATCACTGGCGGCGAAGCCATCGCCCGCATGTTCGCGGCGCATGACGTCGGCCTGATGTTCGGCATGGGCGGCTTCCAGCTGCTGCCGTTCTACGACGCGGTGCGGCGCCTGAAGCTGAACCACAACCTGATCAACGACGAACGCTGCGCGGTGTTCGCCGCCGACGCCTACACCAAGGTCAGCGGCCGCCCCGCCGTGTGCGACGCCACGCTCGGCCCCGGCGCCACCAACCTGGTCACCGGCCTGGCCGAGGCCTACAACGCCGGCACCGCCATGGTGGCGCTGGTGGGCGACTCGCACCGCATGCATTCGTGGAAGAACATGACGCAGGAAGCGCGCCAGCTGGAAGTGCTGCGCCCCGTGGTCAAGGACGTGCTGCGGGTCGAGAAGATCGAGCGCATTCCCGAACTGGTTCGGCGCGCCTTCGCGGTCGCCACCAGCGGCCGGCCCGGCCCGGTGGTGCTGGACGTGCCCGAGGACATCGCGCATGAAGTCCACGCGTTCGACGCCGCCGCCTTCCACGCCAGCGAGACCTACCGCCGCGCGCCCGCGCTGCGCTGCCGCCCGGATGCCGACGCGCTGGCGCAGGCCGCCGCCATGCTGGCCGGCGCCGACCGCCCGCTGATGCTGTGCGGCGGCGGCGTGCACATCAGCGACGCCGCCGAGGCGGTGCAGGATTTCGCGCGGCGCTACAACATTCCGGTCGCCCACACCATGAGCGGCAAGGGCGCCATCGCCTGCGACGATCCGCTGAACGCGGGCCTGTTCGGCCGCTACAGCCGCATCGCCAACGACCTGATCGCCAAGTCCGACTGCCTGTTCGTGGTCGGCTGCAAGCTGGGCGAAGTGGCCACGCGCCGCTATGACCTGCTGGCCACCGGCGCGCCCATCATTCACCTGGATATCGTGGCCGAGGAATTCGACCGCACCACCACGCCGGCGCTGCGGCTGTGGGGCGACGCCCGCGCCACGCTGGCCGAACTGGACCAGGCCCTGGCCGCCCAGCCCGATAACGGCGGCGCCCGCCGGGAAGGCTACGCCGCCGAAGTCGGCCAGGCGATGCACACCTGGCGCGAATCGGTGCGCGCCAAGCTGACCTCGGCCGACCGGCCCATCGGCATGGCGCGCCTGATGCACGAGATCAACGCCAGCCTGCCCGAAGACGGCGTGCTGGTGGCCGACGGCGGCTTCGCCGCGCACTGGGGCGGCCTGCTGTTCGACACCAAGCGCGCCGGGCGCGGCTTCGTGCCGGACCGGGGCTTCGCGTCGATCGGCTACGGCATCCCCGGCGCCATCGGCGCGGCCGCCGCCGCGCCCGGACGGCAGGTGGTGAGCCTGACCGGCGACGGCGGCTGCAACATGTCGCTGGGCGAGCTGGAAACCGCCGTGCGCATGGGCCTGGCCTTCACCCTGGTGGTGGTCAACAATGCCGCCTCGGGCTATATCAAGGCCTTGCAGCACCTGATGTACGGCAGCGGCAGCTACCAGTCGTCCGACCTGGCCGAGACCAACTACGCCAACGTGGCGCGGGCGCTGGGCTGCAACGGCATCCGGGTGGAGGACCCGGCCGAGATTCCCGCCGCGCTGGCCGCCGCCTACGCCTGCAAGGACCGCCCCACCGTGCTGGACGTGGTGGTGACGCGCGACCCCGCGCACATGCTGCCCGGCGTGGACAGCCGCGCCGCCAAGATCAAGCCGGGCGACCGCATCGCCTGAGCCTGAATAACAACACAGACATTCCAAGCGAGGAGACAACCCATGAAGATCCGTACCTGGCTGACCGTGGCGGCCGCCGCCCTGGCCACCGTGCTGGCGCCGTCCGCCGGCGCCCAGAGCAACTATCCCGACCGTCCGATCCGCCTGATCGTGCCCTTCCCGCCCGGCGGCACCTCGGACGTGGTCGGCCGCATCTTCGCCGAGGCGCTGGGCAAGCAGATCGGCCAGCCCGTGGTGGTGGAAAACCGCGGCGGCGCCGGCGGCACGGTCGGCTCGCGCGCCGTGGCCAGCGCGCCGGCCGACGGCTACACGCTGCTGCTGGGCACCTCCAGCACCAACGGCACCAACTCGGCGGTCTACAAGAACCTGCCGTACGACGCGGTCAAGGACTTCACCCCGGTCACGCAGATCATCCGCGTGCCGGGCGTGATCGTGGTCAACAAGGACTTCCCGGCCAAGGACTACGCGTCCTTCGTGGCGCTGATCAAGGGCGCGCCGGGCAAGTATTCGTATGCCTCGTCGGGCAACGGCGGCGCCACCCACATGGCGATGGAGTACTACAAGTCGCTGTCGGGGCTGGACATGATGCACGTGCCGTATCGCGGCACAGGCCCGGCGCTCAACGACGTCATCGCCGGTCAGGTACCGATCCTGTGGGACACGGCGGCCTCGTCGATGGCGCACATCCAGTCCGGCAGCCTGCGCGCCATCGTGGTGGCCGCGCGCAAGCGCCTGCCGCAACTGCCCGACGTGCCCACCTTCGCCGAGGTCGGCCTGCCGACGTATGACGCCGAGATGTGGAACGGCCTGCTGGCCCCGGCCGGGCTGCCCGCGCCGATCCTGGCCAAGCTGGGCGAGGCCTCGCGCCGCGCGCTGGCCGACCCCGAGGTGCAGGCCAAGTACGCCGGCGTGGGCGCCTACGTGGTGGCCGACAAGCCGGAAGCCTTCGCCGCGATGATCAAGGAAGACGTGGCCAAATGGAAGAAGGTGGCCGAGTTCGCGCACATCTCGGTGGACTGACATGGGCCAGCGCATGCAAGGCAAGACCGCGCTGGTGTTCGGCGCGGGTTCTTCCGGCCCGGGCTGGAGCAACGGCCGCGCCGCCGCCGCGCTCTATGCCCGCGAAGGCGCCCACGTGTTCGCGGTCGACCTGCGCGCCGATTCGGCCGAGGAAACCCGCCGCATCATCGCCGAGGAAGGCGGCCGCTGCACCGCGCTGGCGGCCGACGTGACCGACAGCGCGCAGATCCTGGCGGCGGTGCGGGCCATGCAGGCCGAGGCCGGCCGCATCGACGTGCTGCACAACAACGTCGGCATCACCGAGATGGGCGACCCGATCGAGGCCAGCGAGGAGAGCTGGCACCGCGTCATGGACACCAACCTGACCGGCGTGTTCCTGACCTGCAAGCACGTGCTGCCGGTGATGCTGGCCCAGGGCGGCGGCAGCATCGTCAACATCTCGTCGCTGGCCTCGATCCAGGTCAACACCTACCCGTACACCTCGTACTACGCCGCCAAGGCCGGCTTGAACCACCTGACCCGGGCGCTGGCGGTGCGCTACGCGCCCGACAACATCCGCGTCAACGCGGTGCTGCCGGGCGTGATGGACACGCCGCTGATCTACACCCAGATCGCGGGCCAGTTCGAGGACGTGGAGGAAATGCGTCGGCGCCGCCACGCCGCCAGCCCGATGGGCCGCATGGGCGACGCCTGGGACGTGGCGCACGCGGCGCTGTTCCTGGCCAGCGATGAAGCGAAGTACATCACCGGCGTGTGCCTGCCGGTGGACGGCGGCAAGTCCTGCGCGGGGCGATAGCCGGCGTAGCCGGCGTAGCAGGCCTGCAGGCACCGGCGCGGATGCCAGGACGCGCGCGATCGCGCCGCGTGTCAGGCCGGACGCGGCGCCAGTTCGGCGCCCAGTTCCGTGGCGGCGCGTTGCAGCGCCGCCACCACTTCCTGCAGCCGCGCCCCCGACAGCCGCGAGCGGATCGCGGCCACGCTGAGCGCGGCCACCACGTGCTGCTCGCGGTCATACACCGGCACGCCCACTCCCAGCATGTCCGGGATGATGCGCCCCGGGTTCAGCGCATAGCCATTCTTGCGGGCCGCGGCGATGTCCTCGCGCAGCATGGCGGTGGACGGCAGGTCGGGCGCGGCCGAGGCGTCGTAGCGCGCCAGCACCCGCTCGATGTCGTCGTTAGGCAGGAACGCCAGCAGCGCCAGGCTGCCCGCCCCCACGCCCAGCGGCCGGCGGTGGCCGACCTCCAGCGTCAGGATCTTGATGGGGAAATCGCCCGTCTTGCGGTCGACGCAGACCGCCTCGTGGCCCGACCGCACCGACAGGAAGCTGGTGTCGCCGGTCGATTGCGCCAGCCGCAGCACCGCCGATTCGGCGATCGCCTTGATGCCGTGGCGGCTTTCGGCCGCCAGCCCCAGGATGTACGACTCGCGGCCCAGGCTGTAGGTCTTGAGCTTGGGATTGAGCGCCAGAAAGCCCTCTTGCAGCAGGGCCGACAGCATGCGGTGCGCGGTGGGCGGCGTCAGGCCCAGGTCGCGCGCCACGTCGGTCAGGCCGACCCCGCGCGCGGGCGCGGCGCCCACGTACTTGAGGATGCGCAGCACGCGGAAGATGCTCTGCGCGCCGCCGACCGGATCGGCGTCGCGCGCGGCGGCGGAGGATTTGGCGGGGCTCATCCGGGCAGGCTCGGCCGATGGGATTCAGCGGCGGAATTGATCAGGCCGACATGGTATCCGCAAATACCGGCGTCGCGCGCCTTCAATGCAGCGTGGTGCCGTCGGGCGGCGACTGGTTCAGGCCCAGCGCAGCTTCCCAGCTGCGCAGCGGCACGCAGGTCTGCAGCCGCACGATGGCGCGCTGGATCAGCGCCGGATGCAGTTCGTGGCCGACGTGCGTGGCCACGTCGATGGTGGAATCGCCGTGCAGCTCGTCCAGCCGGGCCTGCGCGGCCTGGATCAAGGCCACCGGCATGACCGGGTCGTCGGCGCCGTGCAGCAGGTGCAGCGTGGTGTACTGCGGCGCGGCCTTGGGCAGTTGCGCATAGCGGCCCGAAAAGGCGATCACGCGGCCGGCCATGCCGTCGTGCGCCTGCACCAGTTCCAGCGCCATGATGGCGCCCTGCGAGAAACCGGCCAGCGCGGTGTCGGACTGCAACAGGCCGAAGCGGGCCTGGGCCGCCTTCACGTAGGCCTCCAGCGGCGGCAGGGCGTGGGCCACGCGCTCGGGCCGGTTGTCCTCGGACACGCCGCGCACCGAGAACCATTGACGGCCCGCGCCGCCGCCGTCGAAGGGCTCGAAGCCCTCGGGAATCAGCACCGCCGACGCGGGAAAGGCGGCGCGCACCGCCTCGGCCAGCGGCACCAGGTTGGCGGGCGTGCCGCCGACGCCATGCAGCAGGATGAACAACTGCCGCACCTCGGTGCCGGGCTCGGGCAGGAATTCGATTTCGTGGGGGGACGCGGGGGAAGAAGTGGCCATGCTACGGCTCCGGACAGGCACTGGATGGCCCCATTGTAAAATGCCCGTCATACGCAATCCTAGGCAAAGCGCCCCCCGGGCCGGCTCCTGCCCCCGGTGTCCACAAGGCGCTAGCGGGTGGTCGTGGCCGGCGCAGCGTTTTGCATCAACCTGTGCATTCCATGAAAACACCGACGACAGACTCGGGAACCCCACCGGCCGGCAAGAACCAGTTGCACCGCGTGCTCAAGGCGCGCCACCTGACCATGATCGCCCTGGGCGGCGCCATCGGCACCGGCCTGTTCATCGCCTCGGGCGCGGCCATCGCCCAGGCCGGCCCGGGCGGCGCGCTCACGGTCTACCTGCTGATCGGCCTGATGGTCTATTTCATCATGACCAGCCTGGGCGAACTGGCCACCTTCATGCCCGTGTCGGGCTCCTTCTGCACCTACGCCTCGCGCTACGTGGACGGCGGCTTCGGCTTCGCGCTGGGCTGGAACTTCTGGCTCAGCTGGGCCACGGTGGTGGCGGTGGACGTGGTGGCCGCCCAACTGGTGATGGCGTACTGGTTCCCCGATACCCCCGGCTGGACCTGGAGCGTCGCCTTCCTGGCACTGACTTTCGGCCTGAACGCCTTCTCGGCGCGCAGCTTTGGCGAGGCCGAGTACTGGTTCGCCATCATCAAGGTGGTGGCGGTGCTGTGCTTCATCGTGCTGGGCCTGGCGATGCTGGTGGGCATCATCCACAGCGACGCGCCGGTCGGCGTGCGCAACTGGACCGTGGGCGACGCGCCCTTCGTCGGCAACGCCGCCACCTGGGTCGGGGTGGCCATGGTGGTGGCCTATTCGTTCCAGGGCACCGAACTGGTCGGCGTGGCCGCCGGCGAATCCGAGAACCCGCGCCGCAACGTGCCGCGCGCCATCAACCACGTGTTCTGGCGCATCCTGCTGTTCTACGTGCTGGCGATCCTGATCATCGGCCTGCTGATCCCCTATACCGACCCGCAACTGCTGCGCAACGAAGTCGAGGACATCGCCGTCAGCCCGTTCACGCTGGTGTTCCAGCACGCCGGGCTGCTGTCGGCGGCCACCGTGATGAACGCGGTGATCCTGACCTCGGTGCTGTCGGCCGGCAATTCGGGCATGTACGCCGCCACGCGGATGCTGTTCAACATGGCGGTCGAGGGCCAGGCCCCGGCCGTGTTCAAGCGCCTGACCGGCAACGGCGTGCCGCTGTACGCGCTGCTGGCCACCACCGCGCTGGCCTGCCTGTGTATGTTCAGCGTGGTCTACAGCCCCAAGGCGGTCTACATCTGGCTGCTGAATTTCGCCGGCATGACCGAGTTCATCGTCTGGCTCAGCATCGCCGTCAGCCACTACCGCTTCCGCCAGGGCTATATCAAGCACGGCTACGACACCGCCAACCTGCCCTACAAGGCCGGGCTGTTCCCGTTCGGACCGCTGTTTGCCTTCGTGCTGTGCCTGCTCGTCACGCTGGGCCAGAACTACCAGGCCTTCCTGGACGAGCGCATCGACTGGATCGGGGTGGTCTCGACCTACCTGGCTATCCCGCTGTTCCTGGCGTTCTGGATCGGCCACCGGCTGGTGAAAAAGTCGCGCTGGATCCGCTACGAAGACATGCAGTTCTACGGCTTCGAGGCCGACCGCGCGGCGGGCGTGCCGCAGGACGAACCGGTAGCCGCCGGCCAGGCCGCGCGGACCTGAGCGGCGGGCCTGAGCACGCGCCCCCGAGCACACGGGCCGGAGCGTGCGGGCCTGACCGCGAGGGCCTCGCGGACCGGGGCGCATCCTGAGCCGCGCCCCCCTCCTGCCGTCCCGTCGGCGCCGCCCCTATTCGAAGCTGTCGCGCGGACGCTGCGCGATGACGCCGTACCAGCCCAGGCCGGCGTAGGTTTCATAACCCGGCGTCAGCGAGAACCCCACCAGGCCGCGATCGGCGTTTTCGTAGTAGCCGCGCGGCCGCTCGTCGTGGCGCAGCACGTAGCGCTCCTTCAGCGACACGGGGCCGTCCGAGGCGGCGATGACGCGCTGGCGGCTGTCGACCAGCAGGCAGCGGGTGCGCGCCCACTCCTCTTCCGACAATCCCACCGATCTGACGATGCTGTCGGCCTGCTGGCTCCAGTCGAAGAACACCCCCAGCACGCCCAGCGGTTCGCCCTGCTTGTCGGCGTCGCGCCGGATCGCGGTGGCGTAGGTGGCGACGTGGGCGCCGTCCAGCAGGCGCTCGCTGTCGATGTCCATGGCCACGTACTCGCCGCCGTCGGCCGTGGCCATCCCGCGCCGGAACCATTCGGCCTGGCTGACGTTGGCGCCGCGCGCCTGCGGATAGCGGTCGGGACGGCCATTGGCCACCACCCGCCCCTGCGCATCGGCCACCCACAGGTCCAGGTAGACCGTATAGCTGTCCAGGATCACGCCCAGCCGGCCGCTGGCGTGGCGGGCGCTGTCGGCGCCGGGTTCCTGCAAGGCCCGCACCACCGACGAATCCGTCGCCCACCAGCGCACGTCGCAGGAACGCTCGTACAGGTTGCGGTCCATGGTCTCGATCATGTTCAGCGCCAGGTCGCCCAGGCGGCGGCCCTCGTAGCCGCGGATCTCGTGCAGGGTGTTTTCGCCGATGCGGATCAGGTCGGCGATGGAACCGGCCAGTTCCTCCTTGAGCGCGTCGGCGATGCCGGTGATCTGCTCGGACACGTACTGCACCTGGTTGGCCACCACCGCGAACCCGCGCCCCGCCTCGCCCGAGCGTGCGGCCTCGATGCGCGCGTTCAGCGACAGGTATTTGGCCTGCTGGTTGATATCGACGATGCTCTCGATCTTCTCGTTCGAAATGCGCTCGACGCGGCGCGACAGTTCGACGATTCTTTCCGGTTGATGGGCCATGTTCAGCACTCCTTTTGTTGGTCGTTGTTGCGTGAGGAGACGGTGACATGGGGACAGAAGCAGGAAGCATGCCAAGCCCTGCACGGGTTAACGACCGGCCCCTTCCAGGAGCGTGGCGGGGGTGGCGACGGCGCATCGTGCCTCCAAGCGGGCCTTGCGGCGCGCACCAATACGGTGCAAGCGACAGATACATCCGGTGCCTTCCGGGTCGGGTAAAATACTGTATATTCATACAGCAGTAAGCGATTCCGGCCAGGCGCCCTCTCCGCCCGGCCGTGCCGCCGCCCACCGAATCTTCACCCAGGAAAACCGGGTCGTCCGCCCGCCATGCCGTCGCCAGAACAGATCCATCCCGCGTTGTGGCGCGCCACCCAGTTGGCGCGCGGCGCCGCCCGCAGCCTGCCCACCGGCCACGCCGCCCTGTCGGCCGAGCTGCCGGACGGCGGCTGGCCGCTGGGCTCGCTGATCGAGCTGCTGGCGCCGCAACCCGGCATCGGTGAAATCCGCCTGCTGCGCCCGGCCCTGGCGCAACTGGAAACGCGCCGCCCCATCGCCCTGGTGCAGCCGCCGCACGCGCCGCACATCGCCAGTTGGATGAGCTGGCGGCTCGACCCGCGCCAACTGCTCTGGGTCGCCCCCGAAAAACCGCTGGACGCCCTCTGGGCCGCCGAGCAGATCCTGAAGAACGGCAGCTGCGGCGCCCTGCTCTGCTGGCTGCCGCACGTGCGCCCCGAATCGCTGCGCCGGCTGCACCTGGCGGCCCAGGCCAGCGACCTGCTGTTCGTCGCCCTGCGCCCGGCCAGCGCGGCGCAGCACGCCACCCCCGCCCCCTTGCGCCTGGCGCTCGCGCCCGCGCCGGGCGGGCTGTCCGTCCATATCCTCAAGCGCCGCGGACCGGTCTGCGAGGCCCCGCTGTACGTGGGCCTGGAGCCCGGCGTCCTGGCGCCCACCCGCCATGCGCCTCTGGATCGCCGCCTGCCTGCGCTGCCTGCCGCTGGACGCCCTGCGCCCGCACTGGCCGCTTGAGGCGCAGGCCTACGCGGTCCTCGACCAGGAACGCGTCGCCGCCCTCACGCCCGCCGCGCGCCAGGCCGGCGTGCGCGCGGGCATGCGCCGCGGCGGCGCGGCCGCCATCGCGCCCGAGGTCGAACTGCTGGCGCGCGACCCGGTGGCCGAGGCCGACACCCTGCAGGGCGCGGCGCTGGCGCTGCTGCAATACACCCCCGAGGTCGCGCTGGCGGACGCAGACACCGTGCTGCTCAACGTCGGCGCCAGCCTGCTGTTCTTCCGCGGGCCGCGCGCGCTGCACCGGCGCGTGGCCGCCACGCTGGCCGCGCTGGACCTGCGCGTGTCGCTGGGCATGGCGCCCACCGCCGCCGGCGCCTGGCTGCTGGCGCATCGCGGCGGACGCCGGCCGCCGCGCCGGGTGCTCACCCCGCGCACCCTGGCGCGCCGGCTCGACGCCCTGCCCGTGGCCCTGCTGCCCCAGGCCCGGCCGCGCCTGGACTGGCTCAACGACATCGGCTGCCACACCCTGGCCGACCTGCGCGCCCTGCCGCGCGCCGGCCTGCAACGGCGCAGCGCGCCCGACCTGCTGCAAGCGCTGGACGCGGCCTACGGCCAGTCGCCCGAACTGCATCGCTGGATCGAGCCGCCGCCGCGCTTCGAGCGCCGCATCGAGCTGATGGAATACCTCGAACACACCGACGCGGTGCTGGCCGTGGCGCGGCGCCTGGCCGAGCAACTGGGCGGCTGGCTGGCGGCGCGGCAACTGGCGGTGCGGCGCGTGCTGCTGCGCCTGGACCACGAGCGCGGCCGCCACGCGCGCCCGCCCACCGAGCTGGAACTGGCGCTGGCCCAGCCCGTCTGGCAGGCGCCGCAGATCCTCAACCTGCTGCGCGAAAAGCTCGGCCGCCTGACGCTCGAAGCGCCGGTGATCGCGGTGACGCTGCTGGCGCCCGACACCACCGAACAGCCCGCCGCCAGCACCACGCTGTTCCCCGAACCCGGCGGCACCGCCGCCGACCACGCCCGCCTGCTGGACCTGCTGACCGCGCGGCTGGGCCGCGAGCAGGTGCGCCACGCCTGTCCCCTCCCCGACCACCGGCCCGAGGCCGCCAACGCCTGGGGCGACGCGCTGGAACCGCCGCAACGCCCCGAACCGCTGCCCGAGCCCCTGGACCGCCCCTTCTGGCTGCTCGATCCGCCGCTGCCGCTCAAACTTGCCGGCCACCGCCCGCAATACGCCGGCCAGGCACTGCGGCTGATGCGCGGCCCCGAGCGCATCGAAAGCGGCTGGTGGGATCCGGTCCTGACCGTGCGCGACTACTTCGTGGCCGAGGACGCCGCCAGCGCGCGCTACTGGATCTACCGCGAGCGCGACGACGCGCACGCGCGCTGGTACCTGCACGGGCTGTACGCCTGACCCCGCCATGCACGCGCCCGACGATCCCCATGACGACGCCCCCGGTCCGCCTGCCGGACTGCCCGGCTATGCCGAACTGCAATGCCAGTCGAACTTCTCGTTCCTGCAGGGCGCCTCGCACCCCGAGGAACTGGCCGCCCGCGCCGCCGAACTGGGCTACGCCGCCCTGGCCATCACCGACGAATGCAGCCTGGCCGGCGTGGTGCGCGCCCACGTCGAGGCCAAGACCCAGAAGCTGCCGCTCATCATCGGCGCCACCTTCCGGCTGCGCGCCGGCCCCGAGGCCGCGCCGCTGGACCTGACCCTGCTGGCCCAGACCCGCGAGGGCTACGGCAACCTGTCCGAGCTCATCACCCTGGCCCGCACCCGCGCCCCCAAGGGCGAATACCGGCTGGCGCCCGAGGACTTCACCGCCCCGCCGCCGGGCTACGAACACCTGCGCCACCTGCCCGAATGCCTGGCGATCCTGTCGCCCGTCTACGGCGACGACCCCGACCGCATGGCGCAGCAGGCGCGCTGGCTGGCCGCCACCTTCCCGCGCCGCGCCTGGGTCGGCCTGACCCTGCTGTACCGCTCGCGCGACGACCTGCACCGCGCCGCCGTCGACCACGCCGCGCGCGCCGCCGAACTGCCGGTGGTGGCGCTGGGCCAGGTGCAGATGCACGTGCGCTCGCGCAAGCCGCTGCACGACACCCTCACCGGCATCCGCACCCACCAGTGCGTGTCGCAATGCGGCTACGCGCTGTCCGGCAACGCCGAACAGCACCTGCGCACCCGCATGCGGCTGGCCAACCTGTATCCGCCCGAAGCGCTGGCGCAGACGCTGGTGGTGGCGCGGCGCTGCGCCTTCTCGCTGGACGAACTGCGCTACGAATACCCCGACGAAATCATCCCGC
Organism: Achromobacter ruhlandii; assembly: GCF_002082135.1. Lineage (NCBI taxonomy): Bacteria > Pseudomonadati > Pseudomonadota > Betaproteobacteria > Burkholderiales > Alcaligenaceae > Achromobacter > Achromobacter ruhlandii. The sequence continues at coordinate 2,787,699 of NZ_CP017433.1, read as the reverse complement.
GCGGCCACACCCCCGCCACCTACCTGCGCCAGGAAACCCTGGCCGGCGCCGCGCGGCGCTTTCCCGGCGGAACGCCGGCCCACGTCAGCGAACAGATCGAAAAGGAACTGGCGCTGATCGCCGACCTGCACTACGAGGCCTACTTCCTCACGGTCTACGACATCGTGCTGTACGCCCGCAACAACGGCATCCTGTGCCAGGGGCGCGGCTCGGCCGCCAACTCGGCGGTGTGCTACTGCCTGGGCATCACCGAGGTCGACCCGCGCCGCGGCAACAACCTGTTCGAACGCTTCATCAGCAAGGAACGCAACGAGCCGCCCGACATCGACGTCGACTTCGAACACCAGCGGCGCGAGGAAGTGATCCAGTACATCTACCGCAAGTACGGCCGCCAGCGCGCCGCCCTGACCGCCGTGGTGATCTCGTACCGCCCGCGCAGCGTGCTGCGCGACACCGGCCGCGCGCTGGGCGTGGACCCGGGCGTGATCGACGCGGTGGCGCGCGCCCACCAGTGGTGGGACGGCAAAAAGGAAATGCTGCGCACCCTGGGCGACTGCGGCCTGGACCCGGAATCGCAGGTGGCGCGGCAGTGGGCCGCGCTGGCCCAGACGCTGATGGGCTTTCCGCGCCACCTGTCGCAGCACCCGGGCGGCTTCGTCATCTCGCGCGGCAAGCTGTCGCGGCTGGTCCCGATCGAAAACGCCGCCATGGCCGACCGCAGCGTGGTGCAGTGGGACAAGGACGACCTGGACGCGCTCAAGCTGCTCAAGGTCGACGTGCTGGCGCTGGGCATGCTCTCGGCGCTGCGCCGCACCCTGGAACTGGCCGGCCAGCGCCGCGGCCAGCCGCTGCGGCTGCAGGACATTCCCGAAGGCGACGAACCCACCTACGACATGATCTGCGAGGCCGACACCATCGGCGTGTTCCAGATCGAATCGCGCGCCCAGATGACCATGCTGCCGCGCCTGCGGCCGCGCGAATACTACGACCTGGTGGTGCAGGTGGCCATCGTGCGGCCCGGCCCGATCCAGGGCGGCATGGTGCATCCATACCTGCGCCGCCGCCAGGGCAAGGAAAAGGAAAGCTACCCCAGCGAGAAAGTGCGCGGCGTGCTCAGCCGCACCATGGGCGTGCCGATCTTCCAGGAACAGGTGATGCAGATCGCGGTGGTCGCGGCCGGTTTCTCGCCCGGCGACGCCGACCAGTTGCGGCGCTCCATGGCCGCCTGGCGGCGCAAGGGCGGCGTCGACAAATACCGCGTCAAGCTGGTGGGCGGCCTGCTGGCCCACGGCTACACCCTGGAATTCGCCGAGGCGCTGTTCCGCCAGGTCGAGGGCTTTGGCGAATACGGCTTCCCCGAAAGCCACGCCGCCAGCTTCGCGCTGCTGGCCTACGCCAGTTCCTGGCTCAAGCGCCACGAACCCGAGGCCTTCCTGGCCGCGCTGCTCAACTCCCAGCCCATGGGCTTTTACGCGCCGGCGCAACTGGTGCAGGACGCGCGCCGCCACGGCGTGCGGGTGCTGCCGGTGGACGTGACCGTCAGCGGCTGGGACGCGGCGCTGGAGCCCGCGCCCGCCGACGCGGCGCCGCGCCGGCCCCATCCTCACGCGCCCTCGCCCGACGAAATCCGCCCCGCCGTGCGTCTCGGCCTGAGCCTGATCCAGGGCCTGCACGAAGACAGCGCCCGCCGCATCGAGGCCGCCCGCGCCGAGGCCCCCTTCACCAGCACCGGCGACCTGGCCCGCCGCGCCGCCCTGACCCGCCACGACCTGAACGCCCTGGCCGCCGGCGACGCCCTGCGCACCCTGGCCGGCCACCGCCGCCAGGCCAGTTGGGAAGCCGCCGCCAGCGTCCACAGCCGCGACCTGCTGCGCGACGCCGCCATCCACGAAACCGAAATGCCGCAACTGACCGCGCCGACTGAGAACCAGACCGTGGCGGCCGACTACCGCAGCGTCGGCCTGACCCTGCGGCGCCACCCCGTCGAACTGCTGCGGCCGCAACTGGCGGCGCGCAACTTCCAGCCGGCCAGCGTGCTCAACGGCTACCCCGACAAGCGCGTGGCCCGCGCCTGCGGCATCGTCACCGTGCGCCAGCGGCCGCAGACCTCCAAGGGCGTGATCTTCGTCACGCTGGAAGACGAAACCGGCCCGGTCAACGTGGTGGTGCGCCCCGAACTGATCGAACGCCAGCGCCGCGAGCTGCTCGGCGCCACCCTGCTGGGCGTGTATGGCTCGTGGCAGAACGTGGACGGCGTGCGCCACCTGATCGCGCAGCGGCTGGTGGACCTGTCCGAACTGCTGGGCGGTTTGAGCACGCCCAGCCGCAATTTCCACTGACGGCGATGCGCGGCCCGGCGCTGGCCCCGATGCCAGGGGCGCGCCGCCAGGCGAGACGACGGGGCGAAACAGAGCGGGTGAAACAAAGCGGGTGAAACAATCGGGCAAGACGAAGGGATGAGACAGCCTGGCGCGGCGGCAAAGCGTGGCGGTCACGGCGACGCCCCGGGGTTCGACCGGACGCCACCTCGGCCAAGCGCGGCACGGGCGGCTGGTCTATGATGGATTTTCCGCGCCGCCCGCCGGCCCCCGCGCCGGCCGCGCCGTGGAGACGTTTTCTATTTCAGGAGTGATCATGATCCGCAAGCTGATTCCCGTTCTGCTGGTTGCCACGCTGAGCGCCTGCGCCAACACCGGAGCCCCGCGTTCCTCATCCTCATCCGCCGCCTCCAGTTCCGCCAGCTCGCCCGCCGCCTCCGACAGCTCCTCCGGCGCGTCGTACGGATCACCCTCCGCCCAGGCCGGCGCCCGCAAGACCTGCGACGCCGCCGCGCTGCAATCGCAGATCGGCCAGAAAGCCACCCAGTCCGTCCTGGAAGACCTGCGCACCCGCAGCGGCGCCGCCACCGCCCGCATCCTGCGCCCGGGCCAATTGGTCACCATGGAATACAACGACACCCGCCTGAACCTGATCGTCGACGACAAGGACGTGATGACGGCGATCCGCTGCGGCTGACGTCCCGGCATTCACGGCAAGACGGGCGCAACGGACACACTCGCCCGCGCCCGCTTCTTCCAGACGCCGCGGTTGCCCGGGTCGTCCATGGACATCTCCCCCGGGGCCGCCCCGCCCGCGGACAACCATCCCCAAGCGAACGACCGGCCAGCCCCACGGGCAGGGCCGGGCCGGCGCGCCAGCAAGCTTGCCGGCGCGACCGCCTCCCTGCACGCCCGGCCCGCGAATCGATTCACGAATCGATCCACAAATCGATCCGCCAACGCTTGACCCTTACGTAACGTCATGCCCAAAAGTTCGGCCTGCGCCATTCACGAAGGAACCCCATGCGACTGAAAGTAGGAGAACTGGCCAAGCGCAGCGGACTGACCGTCCGCACGCTGCACCACTATCACGCGATCGGCCTGCTGACGCCTTCGGCGCGCGCCGACAACGGCTACCGGCTCTACGGCCGCGACGACATCGCCCGACTGCACCAGATCCAGGCATTGCGTCGCTTCGGATTGCCGCTGGCCGAGATCGGCGCCTACCTGGACCAGCCCGGCACGCCGCTGGACGAGATCATCGCCAGACAGATCGCGATGCTCGACAGCCAGATCCAACACGCCACCCGGCTGCGCGAACGCCTCGCGCAGTTGCAAGGCCAGTTGGCGATGGGAGCGGAGCCGGCACTGGCCGATTGGCTGACCACTCTGGAACTGATGAACATGTACGACAAATATTTCTCCCAGGAAGAACTGGCGCGTCTGCCCATGTACCGCCGAGGCCCGAACGACGATGCCGGCTGGCTTGCGCTGATCGCCGACGTGCGCCGGCAGATGGACGACGGCGCCCCGCCCGAGGACCCGCGTTCGCAGGCGCTGGCCCTGCGCTGGATGACGCTGCTGCTGCGCGACACCAACGGCGATCCGCGCCTGCTCGTGAAGCTCAACCAGATGCACGAACGGGAACCGGCCATGCAGGAACACATCGGTATCTCGCCGGCCATGCGCGACTACGTGGTGCGCGCCTTCTCCGAAAGCAAGCTGCGGCTCTACGAAAAACACCTGACGCCGGACGAGGCCCGGTTCATGCGGGCGCATTATCACGACCGCGCCGGCGAATGGCCGGCCCTGATGGCGCGGGTGCGCGACGCGATCGATGCCGGACAGGCGCCCGACTCGGCCACCGGCCGCGACCTTGCGCGGCAATGGCTGGAACTGTTTTGCAGCTACGCCGGCAACGACCCCGCGACCCACGCGAAATTCCGCCACGCCCTGATGACCGAGCCCGAACTGACCGCCGGCACCTGGGCCGATGACGCCACGCTGGCTTTCATGCGCCAGGCTATGGGCGCATTGACGGCGGCGCGCTAAGCGGCGTCGGCGTCGGCGGACACGGACGCCGACGCGGTTACGGTCAAGGTCGTCGTCGCGGTCGAGGTCACGGTCACGGTCGCGGTCACGGTCAAGGTCGCCGTCGCGGCGACAATCGCAGCCGCGACCGCGCTACCAGCGCGCCGCCTGGACGAAATCCACGAAGGCACGCAACGGCGCCGGCAGATAATGCCGGCCCGGAAAATACAGCAAGGGGCCGGTGAAGCTGGGCCACCAGTCCGCCAGCACCGGCTCCAGTTCGCCCCGATCCAGGTACGGCTGCAGCCAGTCCTCGAAAAGATAGACCACCCCGGCGCCCGCCACCGCCGCATCGACCGCCAGATCCACCGCCGCCCCCAGGCTGACGATCAGCGGACCGTCCACCTCCACCGTGACGGACTGGCCGTCGCGTTCAAACGCCCACGCCGGCATCGCGCCGCTGGTGAAACGGCCGCGCAGGCACAGGTGCTGGCGCAGGTCTTGCGGATGTTGCGGCCGCCCATGCCGGGCCAGGTAGGCCGGCGCGGCCGCCGCCGCCATCCGCTGGCGCCGCGGCCCGATCGGAATGGCCACCATGTCCTGGTCCATGCTTTCCTCGTAGCGGATGCCCGCGTCGCAGCCCGACTGCAGCAGCTCGACAAAACGATCGTCGACGATGACCTCCAGCCGGATCTCCGGATACTGCGCCAGGAACGGCGGCACGATACGCGGCAGCACCAGCCTGGATGCCGCCAGCGGCACATTCAGCCGCAGCCGGCCCGCCGGCCGGTCACGGAAACTGTTGGCCACGTCCAGCGCCGACTCGACCGCGTCCAGCGCGGGCGTCAGTTGCTCCAGCAGGCGCTGCCCGGCCGCCGTGGTCGCCACGCTGCGCGTGGTGCGGTTCAGCAGCCGCAGGCCCAGCCGGGCTTCCAGCCGGCGCACCGCCTCGCTCAACTGCGACGCGCTGGTCCCCGTCTGGCGCGCCGCGCCACGAAAGCCCCCATGCGTGGCCACCGCCACAAAGGCGCTGATGTCTTGAAGGTTGGACATGACCGGCCCTGATTGTTCGATATTCCGCACAAGCCGTGCGATTACCAGGGATTGTCGCACGCCCCGCGCCGCCCTAGACTCGCTTCATTCCCTCCCTGGAGCACGTCATGACCTCGATTCAACAAGCCGGCGCCTATGCGCTGGGCGACCTGACCGTCAACCGCCTGGGCTACGGCGCCATGCAACTGGCCGGCCCGCACGTATTCGGACCGCCCTCGGACAAGGCGCAAGCCCTGGCGGTGCTGCGCGAAGCGCTCGAACTCGGCATCAACCACATCGACACCAGCGACTTCTACGGCCCGCACATCACCAACCAGTTGATCCGCGAAGCGCTGCACCCCTACCGCGACGACCTTCTCATCGTCACCAAGGTCGGCGCGCGTCGCGGCGACGATGCCTCGTGGCTGCTGGCGAACTCCCCGGCCGAACTGGAATCGGCCGTGCACGACAACCTGCGCAACCTGGGCCTGGACGTGCTGGACGTGGTCAACCTGCGCCTCATGTTCGACGTGGCCGGCCCCGCCGAAGGCGACATCGAACCGTCCTTCACCACCCTGGCCGAACTGCAGCGCAAGGGCCTGATACGCCACCTGGGCCTGAGCAACGCCACCGCGCGCCAGGTGGCGCAGGCGCGCGGCATCGCCGACATCGTCTGCGTGCAGAACCAGTACAACATCGCGCACCGCGCCGACGACGCGCTGATCGGGCAGCTGGCGCAAGATGGCATCGCCTACGTGCCGTTCTTCCCGCTGGGTGGCTTCTCGCCGCTGCAATCGGCCACGCTGGAGCGCGTGGCCGCCGACTGCCAGGCCACGCCGATGCAGACCGCGTTGGCCTGGCTGCTGCAACGCGCGCCCAACATCCTGCTGATCCCGGGCACCTCGTCGGTCGAACACCTGCGGCAGAACGCCGCCGCGGCCAGCCTGGCGCTGCCGCCGCGGGCCGTGGCCGAGCTGGACGGGATCGGCGCCGCGGGCTAGTTCAATGGGCGCGGTTGACCAATCCGCCGCATAGTGGCACCTTACCCCGAAGTGCCACGCCCGGACCCCCACTTGGACCACCCACAGCCCCTCGTCACCGTCGACGCCGTCCTGCTCACCCTGCGCGAGACCGGCCTGGAAATCGCCCTGCACCCGCGCGACCGCGCGCCGTTCAAGGGCGCCATGGCCTTGCCCGGCGGCGTGGTGCACGTGGACGAAGACGCCAGCACCGAGGCCAGCATCCGCCGCGTGCTGCGCGAAAAGACCGGCTTCGAGCCGCGCTACCTGGAGCAGTTGCAGGTGTTCTCGGGCCCCGACCGCGACCCGCGCAAGTGGTCGCTGTCGGTGTCCTACGTGGCGCTGGTGCCGGCCGCCGAACTAGAGGCGGCCCCGGCGGGCTTTCGGTTCGTCAGCGTAGATGCGCTGCCGCCGCTGGCCTTCGACCACGCCGACATCGTCGCCGCCGCCGTGGCTCGCCTGCGCGGCAAATCCAGCTACTCCACCCTGCCGTTCTTCCTGCTGCCCGAACGCTTCACCCTGACCGAGCTGCAGCGCACCTACGAAGCCATCCTCCAGACCACCCTCGAGAAATCGAACTTCCGCCGCAAGATGGAAGCCTGGGATGTGCTCGAAGCCACCGACGACTACGCGCTGGGCGCGCAGCGTCCCGCCCGCCTGTACCGCCTGAAAGACTTCGCCCTGTTCGACCGCAGCGTCGGCTGACCTCGCGCCGAACTCCACTTAGTTGCAAACAAACAATAAGTAGGCTTATACTTGCCTCACTTAGTTTTAATTTGCCACTAAGGCCTGATCATGTTCACCCTCACCGCGCTCGTAGAAGGACAACGCCACACCGATACGCCCAGCGCGTTCGTGTTCCCCGGCGGCGAAAGCCAGGTCACCGTGCCCGCTGCCTTGCAGGCCCGCGCCGACGCGGCCAGCGAATTCCACATCCACGCCCTGCTGAAATCGGCCGACGACGTCATGCAGTTGCTGCTGCTGACCGACGCGCTGCGCCGCCTGAACCCGGCCGCGCCCGTGCACCTGGACATGCCCTACGTGCCCTACGCCCGCCAGGACCGCGTCTGCAATCCGGGCGAGGCGCTTGGCGCGGCGGTGTTCTGCAAGCTCATCAACGACCAGCAATACGCCACCGTCACCGTGGTCGAACCGCACAGCGACGTCACCCCCGCCCTGCTGCAACGCGTCCGCGTGATCGACGCCGCCGCCTTCCTGAAGACCGCGCTGGCCAACCCCGCCTTTGCCAACGGCGTCACCCTGATGGCGCCCGACGCCGGCGCCCGCAAGCGCGTGCAGGCCCTGGCCAAAAAGCTGGGCGTGGCCGACGTGCGCTACGCCGAAAAGGTCCGCGCCCCGCAGACCGGCCGCATCACCGAAACCCGCGTGCCCGACGACATCCCCGCGCAACCGGTGCTGGTGGTCGATGACATCTGCGACGGCGGCCGCACCTTCCTGGAACTGGCCAACGCCCTGCGCGACAAGACCGACCAACCGCTCTACCTGTATGTCACCCACGGCCTTTTCAGCAAAGGCCTGGCCGAGCTGAACGCCCGCTACGCCGGGATCTACACCGCCTATGACTGGACCGCCAGCGAAGGCGCCGGCGCGCCAGTCGTGGTCAACACGATCCAGGGCGCCAACGCCACCGCGCCGGTCAACACAATCGGCGCCGCCAGCGCCCCCGCCCCAACCAACACGATCGAAACCGCCAGCGCCCCCGCGCTCGCCACCCCGGCCAACTGAACCTCAAGCAGGAGTCCCCACCATGAACGCCTCCATCCCTGCCAAGAACGGCATCAACCCCTTGCTGCAAGCCGACTTCTACAAGACCGGCCACCCCTTCCAGTACCCCAGGGGCACCAACAAGATCCTGGCCAACTTCACCCCGCGCTCGGCCCGGCTGGCGCCGGTGCTGCCCGAACTGTTCGACAACAAGATCGTCTGGTTCGGCCTGCAAGGCTTCATCAAGGAAATCCTGATCGACCTGTTCAACCGCGAATTCTTCGGCAAGCCCGCCGGCGCCGCCGTGCGCCAGTACCAGCGCCGCGTCGACAATGCGCTGGGCAAGGGCGCGGTCACCGTCGATCACCTGCAGGCGCTGTATGACCTGGGCTATCTGCCGCTGGAAATCCGTTCCCTGCCCGAAGGCGCCCGGGTCGACATTCGCGTGCCGCCCGTCACCTTCGTCAACACCAGGCCGGAATTCGCCTGGCTGGTCACCTACATCGAAACGCTGTTCAGCTGCGAATCGTGGAAGCCGTCCACCGTGGCCACCATCGCCTTCGAATACCGCAAGCTCCTGACCTACTTCGCCCGCCTGACCGGCAGCCCGATGGACTTCGTCAACTGGCAGGGCCACGACTTCTCGATGCGCGGCATGGCCGGCCTGTACGACGCCCGCAAGAGCGGCGCCGGCCACCTGCTGTCGTTCACCGGCACCGACACCATTCCCGCCATCGACTACCTGGAAGACCTGTACGGCGCCGATTCGGACCGCGAACTGGTCGGCGGCTCGGTGCCCGCGACCGAACACTCGGTCATGTGCCTGGGCAGCAAGGAAGGCGAAATCGAGACCATCCGCCGCTTGGTCACGCAGGTCTATCCGGCCGGCATCGTGTCGGTGGTGTCGGACACCTGGGACTTCTGGCAAGTGGTCACCGACTTCGCCGCCGCATTGAAGTCGGAAATCCTGGCGCGCCAGCCCGATCCCTTCGGCAACGCCAAGGTCGTGTTCCGCCCCGACTCCGGCGATCCCGTGAAGATCCTGACCGGCTACTTCTGCACCGACGTCCCCAGCATCGAAGACACGGCAGCCCTGGCCGCCGCCCGCCACGACGGCTTCGAAGCGGTGCGGGATATCGAGACTGGCCGCTACTGGCGCCTGGACGACGACGCCCGCGCCAGCCAGGCGCTGCGCGAGGCCGAAGTCAACGGCGCGGTGCAATGCCTGTGGAATATCTTCGGCGGCGTGGTGACCGAGCGCGGCTACAAGCTGCTGGACCCGCACGTCGGCCTGATCTACGGCGATTCGATAACCCTGGCGCGTGGGCGCGACATCCTGATGCGGCTGGAAAGAAAGGGTTTCGCGTCGGGCAACGTGGTCCTGGGCATCGGCTCGTACACCTATCAATACCTGACGCGCGACAGCTTCGGCTGGGCGCTGAAGGCGACGTATGCCGAGGTCAATGGCGAACCGCAGGAACTGGTCAAGGACCCAGTCACCGACTCCGGCGTGAAGCGGTCGGCCAAGGGCTTGCTGCGGGTCGATGAGACGGCGACGGGCTATGTGTTGCGCGACCAGCAGACGCCGGAGCAGGCGGCTGGCGGCGCGCTGGTGCCGGTGTTCCGGGATGGGGTTCTGCTGGTGGAGCAGGATCTGGCGCAGATCCGGGAGCGGTTGCAGGGGTCTTGGGTTTGTCCTGAGCCGGGGAGTATTGATTGGGAGGGGTGTTGATGGACGAAGATTGGCTGGTAACAGACGCAAACGTAGCGTGGCCTGACGACAAGGCATCGGCTCTGCCGATTGCCCTGTGGTCTCCCGCCGAAGTAGTTGCGAAGCAAAAGCTGAGCGCGTTGACGACCCTGTACAGATACGACGAGGCCGGCAGGCTCTATTGCGTGAAGCCGTCAGCGAAACAGAAAGGGCGCATGTTCCCGGCCTGGCAGTTCGTTGATCCGGTTCCCAGCCTTTTGCCGCACGTCATCACCGAGTTGCGTGGCGTGTTGCTGTTCGAGCTTCATGCTTTTTTCGTTACCCAGCAAGACGACCTCAACGAACTATCACCCGCGGAAATGTTGGCGGGGCTGCCGTTCGAAAATCGAGGCGCAGTATCGCCCGCACAGGCGCGACTGCTCTCGCTTCCAACGGCAGAACGGTTGCAGCGGGTTCTGGCGCTTGCACGGTATGCAGGAAGGGGCATGACTGATTGAAATCGGTCGTATGCGATTTGATGAACCAACGCGTTACGAGCCGCCGTCTCACCTACAGGCACTAGTTCCCAGTACCGCCCTACTCCCCGCCCGCCCCCACCGCCGGCGGCACATGCGGCAGGAACGCCCCCGCCACCTCGAACGCGCATTCTTCCCGCGCGATATCGATCACCCGCGACACCACCGGATTGACGATGCTCTTCTTGTGCACCGCGTAGTAATTGATCGTCGGCAGATCCGGCTGCACATCCAACTGGCACAGCGCCCCGCGCTCGACCAGTGGCGCGAAATACGCCCCCGGCAGGTAACTGATGCCCAGCCCCAGCATCGTCAACTGCGCCATCATGCCCAGGCTGTTGCAGGTCAGCACCCGCTTGACCGACAGACCCTGCTCGGCGAACCAGGCATCGTACAGATGCGACAGCGCCGAATTGGTCGGCTGTGAAATCACCGGATACGGCGCCAGGTCCTGCGGCGCCAGCCTTGCCGAGAAATCGATGTCCAGCGACGGGCTGGCCATCCAGACGTTGGTCACCGCGCCCAGGTGGACGCAGTCGTATTGGTAGCTCCAGAAAGGCCCCGGCATGATGGCCAGGTCCAGTTGGTCCTGCTCCAGCCGCTCGTACAGCGTGATGCCGCCATCGATCTCGGGCATCAACTGCACCTTGGGATAGCGCAGGCTGATCTGGTTGACCAGCCGCGCCAGCCAGGTCATGCCGACCAGCTCGGTCACGCCCAGCCGCACCACGCCCTCGAAACTGGCCGGGTCGGCCATGTTCTGCACGATGCGGCTGTTCAGGTCCAGCATCTCGCGCGCCAGCTCGAACAGCTTGCGGCCCTGCGCCGTCAGCGCCAGCTTCTTGGCGCGGCGCTCGAACAGCGGCGCGCCGGCAAAGGCTTCCAGCTCCCCCACCCGCTTGGCGACGGCCGACTGGGTGGTGTGCAGCTTGCGCGAGGACGCGCTGAAGCTGCCCAGTTGCGAGCTCCAGTAGAACGCCTCCAGCTGTTTGAGGGTGTACATCGCGGCGGTGGACGTGAAATGCATGAAGAACCCTCACATTATCGTCGACAGGCGCGCGGCTGCGCGCCGTCCGGTCCGCGACCGAAACGTCGGGCGGCCGAAACGTCGGGCGGCCGAAACGTCGGGCGGCCGAACCGGGCCGGTCGACGCCGATCCGCCCCCGCCGGCACCGACGCATCCAAGTCAATGCCACCGCGTGCCGACTCAGTCGTTCCCTGCCGAGCGCAGCGGGTATCCCGCCACGCCCGGCACGGGCCCTACCCGCGCGGATGCAAGATATCCGCCAGAAACCGCTGCGCCCGCGGATGCTGTGGCGCGCTGAAGAAGCGCTCCGGCGTATCCATTTCCAGGATCTCGCCCGCATCCATGAACACCACCCGGTCGCACACGTCCCGCGCGAACCCCATCTCGTGCGTCACGCAGACCATGGTCATGCCGTCCTTGGCCAGGCCCTTCATCACCTGCAGCACCTCGCCCACCATCTCCGGGTCGAGCGCGCTGGTGGGCTCGTCGAACAGCATCACCGGCGGTTGCAGCGCCAGCGCGCGGGCGATCGCCACGCGCTGCTGCTGGCCGCCCGACAGCGAGCCGGGATAGGCGTCGATCTTGTGCTCCAGCCCCACCCGCGCCAGCAGCTGGCGCGCCAGCTCGGTGGCCTGCTTGCGCGGCTGCTTGCGGATGTTGACCGGCGCGAACACCACGTTGTCCAGCACGCTCATGTGCGGAAACAGGTTGAACTGCTGGAACACGAAACCGATCTTCTGGCGCAGCGCGTTCAGGTTGACGCCCTTGCCGTAGATGTCGGCGTCGTCGATCAGGATGCGGCCCTTCTCGATCGGTTCCAGGCGGTTGATGGTGCGGATCATGGTGGACTTGCCCGAGCCCGACGGCCCGCACACCACCAGCACCTCGCCGCGCGCGACCGACAGGTCCACGTCCTTCAGGACGTGATGCGCGCCATACCATTTGTTGACTTTCTCAAGCTTGATCATGATGAATTCCGATAAGCGCCGGCTCAGGGCCTGTTCTCGCTAAAAGGGGCCTCGCACGGGCCCTAGGCCATGGCGCGCTGGCGGCGGATGCGAAGGTCCAGCCACGACAGGCCGCGGCTCAGGCTGAAGCACACCAGGAAATAGATGATGGCCAGGATGCCGAACACCTGCAGCGGCTTGGTCAGCACCAGGTTGTTGACCTGATTGGCGGCAAACGTCAGTTCGTTCACGCTGATCACATACCCCAGCGAGGTCTCCTTGATGGTCGAGACGAACTGGCTGGTCATGCTGGGCAGCACGTTGAACAGCGCCTGCGGCAGCACCACCCGGCGCATCGTGGTCCAGTAGCCCACGCCCAGCGAGCGCGAGGCCTCGATCTGGCCGCGCGGCACCGCCTCGATACCCGAGCGGATCACCTCCGACAGATAGGCGCTCTCGTACACCACCATCGCCGCGATCAGCGTCCAGAAGCCGCTGATCACCTGCCCCGTCAGCTTCGGAATGACGAAGTACGCCCAGAAGATTAGCATCAGCAGCGGCATGCCGCGCACCACGTTGACCAGCGTCTTGCTGGCCACGCGCAGCCAGCCAAACGGACTGACCCGCGCCAGCGCGATGGCCAGCGCCAGCGGCAGCGACAGCGCCAGGCCGCACAACGCCAGGATCAGCGTCAGCGCCAGGCCGCCCAGCGGCCCATTGGGGTATTGGCCGACCAGCAGCGTCGGCCAGTATTGCGACAGGAGATCAAGCACCGTGGCCTCCCCGGTTCAGGCGGTAGCGCGCATAGATGCGCGATCCGATCAGCATGATGAGGAAGGATCCCAACAGGTACATGAGGGTCGCCGCGCCAAACGTGGCGAAGGTGCGGTAGGTCTCGTTCTCGATCTCGCGCGCCTGGTAGGTCAGCTCCATCACGCCGATGGCCATGGCCACGCTGGTGTTCTTGAACAGCAGCAAGGCGCGGCCCACCAGCGGCGGGATGGAAATCCGCACCGCCTGCGGCACGATCACGAAGCGCATGCATTGCAGATAGCTGGCGCCCAGCGCCCGGGCCGCCTCGAACTGCGTGCCGGGAATGGCGCGCAGCCCGCTGCGGATGTCCTCGGCGATATAGGCGGCCGACCCCAGCGCCAGCGCGATCGCCGCCAGCGACATCTCGGCGTTGTGCTGGTACAGCCACATCCGGAACCCCTCCGGCAGCAGCTCGGGCATGCCGAAGTACCAGAACAGCACCTGCACCAGCAGCGGCACGTTGCGGTGGTATTCCACATAGGCGTCGACCAGCCAGCGGCACGGCGCCAGGTTGGTGGCGCGCACCACGACCAGCGTCACCGCGATCGTGAACGCCATCACCCAGGACACCAGGAACAGCTGCAGCGTCACCACCATGCCGCTGGCCAGCAGCTGGTATTGCGAAGCGTCAAGTAGGCTCATTGCGCGGTACCGGCGTTCAGCCCGCGATGGGGCCGATCTTGAAACCGCGCTCGAGCTTGTACGGCGTCTGCGCGCCGAACCACTTGTCGAACAACTGCGCGGCCACGCCCGAGCTTTCCGCCTCGTCCAGCGCCTGGTTCACCACCGCCAGCATGCCCGGCTCCGACTTGCGCACGCCCAGGCCCCACGGCTCGTCGAACACCGACTTGGCGATCACGCTGACCGGCGCCGTCGGCGGGCTTTGCAGCACCAGGCGCACCAGCACCAGTTCCGACGCGAACTGCGCGTCCACCTTCTTCTGCTGCAGGGCCAGGTACGTGGCCGAGCTGTCGCCGTAGCCGATCACCTGCGACTTATCGAGAATGCGCTTGATCTCGCGCTCCGAACTGGAACCCTTGGTCGCGCCGACGCGGCGGCCATTCAGCGACTCGATCGTGTCCAGCCCCGAATCCTTGCGCACCAGCAGCTTCTGCGGGCTGACGTAGTACGCGTGGCTGAAGGCGATCTGCTGGGCACGGTCCGGCGAATAGCCCAGGTTCGCCGCCAGGATGTCGACGCGACCCTCGTTCAGCTCCGGCACGCGCGCCGCCACCGACAGCAGCTTGTAGCTGATCTTCACTCCCAGCTTGTCGGCCACCAGCTTGCACACGTCCACGTCATAGCCCACCAGTTGGCGCGTCGTCGCGTCCTGGAAGCTGAACGGCTGCGACGTGCCCAGGGTGCCGCAGATCAATTCGCCGCGGGCCTTGATGTCCGCGACCTGGTCGGCGCGGGCGCCAGCGCCCAGCGACAACGCGGCCAGGCCCAGGCAGGCGGCGATAAGTGAATGGCGTTTCATGGTGATTCCCCTTGTGTTGTGGTTTGAACAGAAAAACGGAACCGGCCCGCTCGTCGGCGGGCCCGGGAACAACTAGACGAGCTTGGCGCAAGCCTCGCGGATGCCCGCGCAGCCCTGCCGGATATCGTCCAGCGAAGCCGCGAACGACAGCCGGAACGTGCCCGGCGCGCCATAGGCATGGCCGTCGATCACCGCCACGCCAGCCTCGCGCAGCAGGTAATGCGTCAGGTCGGTATCGGTGCGGATCACATCACCTGCCGGCGTGCGCTTGCCCAGCAGCCCCGAGCAATCCGGAAACACGTAGAACGCGCCCTGCGGCACCACGATCGCCAGCCCCGGCGTGCCGGACAGCTCCGCCACCGCCAGATCGCGGCGCTCGCGGAACACCCGCGCGAACTCCGTCACGCAGTCCTGCGGCCCCGACAGCGCCTCCAGCGCCGCCGCCTGGCTCACCGACGACGCGCCCGACGTGCTCTGCGACTGCAGAATCGCCATGGCCTTGATCAGCTCATCCGGCCCGGCGCCGTAACCAATGCGCCAGCCCGTCATCGCATAGGCCTTGGACACGCCATTGACCACCAGCGTGCGCGCCGCCAGCGCCGGCGCCACCTGCAACGGATGCACCGTGGGTTCGTCGGTGAAGTTCAACCGCGCATAGATATCGTCCGTCATCAGCCAGACATGCGGATGGCGCTCGAGCACCGCGGCCAGCCCGCGCAGCTCGTCGGCAGTGTAGACCGAGCCCGTCGGATTGCTGGGCGCGTTCATCATCAGCCACTTGGTGCGCGGCGTGATGGCGCGCTCCAGCGCCTCCGGCGTCAGCTTGTAATCCGTGGCCGGCGTGGTCGGCACCGTCACCGGCACCCCGCCGTTGACCAGCACCATGTCCGGATACGACACCCAGAACGGCGCCGGAATCAGAACCTCGTCGCCGTCGTTCAGCGTCGCCGCCAGCCCGTTGAAGATCACCTGCTTGGCGCCCGTGCTGACAATGATGCGCGCCACCGGATAATCGACGCCGGTCGCTTCGAGCAGATGCGTCCGCGCCGCCTTGCGCAGCGCCACCGTGCCCTGGGCCGGCGGATACTTGGTCTCGCCCCGGTTCATCGCGGCCGTGGCCGCCTGGCGGATATGCTCCGGTGTCGAGAAATCCGGCTCGCCGATCGTCAGGTCGATAATGCGCCGGCCCTGCTCGCGCAGCTCGGCAATGATCGCGCGCGCCGCCACACTGGGCGACAGCTTGATGCGCTTGATGCGGTCGGCGACGATGCTGGCGGGTTGCGGGAGTTGGGTTTGCGGCTGGGTCGGGGTTTGCGGCTGGGTCGGGGTTTGTGTCGGGGCTTGGTTCACTTCGCGGCTCCCGTCTTCTCGGCCAGCGTCTTCTCCAGCCAGGGCTTGGTGTAGGTGCCGGCGCGCAGCTTCTCCTTGGCCACCGCCTCGTCGGCTTCCTTCTTGACCGCCAGCGCCAGCACCGCCGCGGCATGCTCGGCGGGAATCACCACCACGCCGTCGGCATCGCCGACCACCACATCACCCGGGTTGACCACCTGGCCGCCCACCGACACCGGCACATTGATCTCGCCCGGGCCATCCTTGTACGGCCCCTTGTGCGACACCGCGCGCGCAAAGCAGCCAAACTGCCCCTGCGCGAACACGTCCAGGTCACGCACCGCGCCGTCGATCACGAACCCGGCGATGCCGCGCCCCTGCGCATCCATCATCATCAACTCGCCGACCAGCGCATTGCTGGTATCGCCAGCGCCATCGACCACGATCACATCGCCCGCGCCACCCAGCGAAATCGCCTTGTGGATCATCAGGTTATCGCCCGGCCGCGTCTTCACGGTCAGCGCCAGGCCAACCGTGCGCTGGTTGCCGGCGTGCAGCGGACGCAGCCCGCTGACGCCGTACAGGCGGTTCATGCAATCGCTGATCTGGGCCGAGCCGATGGCGGCAAAACCGGCCAGCACGTCAGCGGCGACGGCCGGCGCGGGCCGGGGAAGAATGCGGTATCCGATGGGATTCATAGCGAGGAATTTTCTTGAAGGCGTGAACGGCAATAAGCGAACACGCATTACAAGGCCTCGCGGGGCGATCCTCAAAACGATATAAATTCCCGGTTATGTAGGAATTATTTTCGTGGATGTTATTGGATCGCGGGGGGAGCGTTGTGGGTGGGGTTGGGGGCTTCCCTTTCGTCGTCGGATTGCAGGGCCTGGTCGAGCATGGCTTCGGTCAGGGTGCCGAGGTGCTCGCAGAGGCTTTCGACGCCGCCCATCAGGGCGGAGATTGCCCAGGGGTCCAGCGGTGGGGAGCCGGTGGCGTCGGGTTCGGACGCGCTGTTGCCGACCATACGGGCGATGGTCTGGATGGCGTAGCGGGTGCGGTCTAGTTGGTGGAGGTGGGAAAGGGAGACGGGGCCGGATTCTCGGTCGGTGTCGATTTGCCAGGGGTTTTGGGTTAGGGGGTGCAGCATGAGGGACTGCCTCCTATAGGAGTTAAGCCGCGAACCGTTGCGGCTGTCTACGCCTATAGCTTTCCGGCTTCCAAACCGGCACCGGGAGAGGTGATGGTCATGAGTGTATGGCGACATGGTGGCATGTTGGACGCAAGAGAGGCAATTTCGCCATTGGTAGTAGCGTCAATGGTCACTTTCGACCCATACCGGTCGCCCCCACACCTTCAGTTCCAAGCCCCGCAGGATTCATCCCGCCCCCAAATTGCCTTCAGATATTCGGAATAGATAAAATATATTGAAAGAAGTAACTGACTGAGATTGCATCGAGCCGTTTGTTGGCGTCTGCATCATAAAAAGGTACAGCATGGTCGCACCACAAGAGCATGAATACTCAGTAATGGGTGGAGCAAATCGGTCAAGCGTTGGGCGGCTTCTGAGTCTCGCTGCCAGTGCCATCTCGGGAACACTTGTGTTTGCCGTTCTGTACACAGTTGACTTGGCAAAGCAACTTGGCTGGAACGCCAACGTTCCCCCGACACTGCTCTCCCTGGTAGGCGCCGGCGCGGTCTTTGGCGTTCTGTATTGGGTCCTAAACAAATGGGCCTGGAAGTGGCCCGGTGTTGGCCTACTGCTTAAAGTGCCCGACATTTCGGGCACCTGGGATTGCCAGGGTAAAACAATCGCCGCTGACGGATCGACGAAGTTCGAGTGGTCGGCCGAAGTAGTCATTGTTCAGTCGTGGGACAAGTTGAGAATTCGGCTGGCGACTCAAACGTCCGGATCGAGCAGCATCTCTGCCGCGCTAGCACACGACACCGTCGATGGATTCGTCCTGCTCTATCACTACCGAAACGATCCACGGCCGGAGGCCGTTGAACTGAAGACTCACACAGGGTGCTCCGTTATGACGATTGCAAAAAACTTACGGTCTGCCGAGGGCGAGTATTTTACGGGGCGAGGTCGTATGACCTTCGGCGTTATGAAATGGACCAAGAGGACCTGATGGCGACCGATATCAACAAACGCCTCGCGCAACTGCGCGCTCGACGCGATGGATCTGATCGTTTGACCATGGACAGCGCAGTCCAAAATGAAATTTTGAGTAAGGCGTTAGGCACTGGCACGCAAACTATCCAAGAATCGTGGGAGAAGCGCGCAAGCATCGACAGCAAGCACACTCTGTATGCGTTGGGTGCCATGCAGCCCGTTAGCGCCACTTACACACGAGTGAGTGTAGAAACCGCGGAACGAATCGGAAATCAGCTTCGTTCCAGACTTGGCAAAGCGGGAATAGACGCGGAGTTCCGCCTTCAGGGTTCAGTACCGCTGGACGTTCATATCCGTAGAGTAAGTGACGTTGATCTGTTGACAATTGACACAGGTTTCTTGGTCTACAGCACATCTGGAGTGCAAAGCCAGGCCGGCTATTACTTGAATACATCCAAAAATTCCCTCTCAGTGCTTCAAACGCTTCGCAAGCAGATAGAGATCGAGCTGCCTCTCGCGTTTCCCCAAGCAATCGTCGATACAACGGGTGCGAAAGCTGTCAAGATCCATGGAGGCTCTCTACCTCGGATGGTAGACGTTGTACCAGCCCACTGGTATGACACTAATGACTACCAAGCCAATAGAACGGAATCAGATCGAGGCATTCAAATTCTCGACAAGAAGGCAGGGATCTCACTGACTAACTTTCCGTTTTTGCATATCAGAAGGATCATCGATAAATGCAACAACGTCGGCGGAGGTCTGCGGAAGGCGATTCGACTATGTAAAAATGTAAAGGCCGACGCTGAGTCGGAGGGGAATGCGATCTCGCTCCCTAGCTTCGACATCGCCTCGATGATGTATCACGCCGATGTTGGCAATCTGGCTTTTGGCCAATACTTCGAGCTTATGATATTGGCGGAGGCCCAACGCCATCTTGACGTCTTGGCTCGAAACAACGAATACGCAGAAACTCTGATGGTGCCAGATGGCTCCAGGCGCATAATCGACACGCCTGCGAAGTGGCGAGGGTTGCTCTCGTTGTCCCTCGAAATGGACGATCTACTTCGGCGCGTTGCCGCGGAACATGGAGTATCTGGCTCCCTGGAGGACTGCCGAAACGCGATCCGGTTCTTGAACCAGTAGCACATTCGAAACTCAGAGGATACGGTCATTGCGCTGCGCCAGGTCACAAATAGGAATTTGATGTCAACATACCTAGAGCGGGCGTTGGTTGTGGTAGCGCCTCAGAATTTCGGAAAGAACACTTTGCTACGGTCAATGTTTAATGATCCTCGGCTCGGAAATAATGGGGAAATACCTAAAGCGCGGAGGCTTCGTGACGTCGTCCGGCTCAGTGGCGAGCGTCGGCTATATCTGCGTCTGACTTCGCCTCATGAGGGTGGAGAAACGCTAGGCGAATTTATTGGAAAGACAAACAGCAAGATGGTCGATGGGCGTTGGTGCTTCGCTGGCCGCTGCATCCCTAACCGCCAAAAAATATGCCGACCGCAGCTTCCGCCATTCAACATTTCATCAAAAATTTCGACCCGGAGCGGGTGCGGGCCGTGCTTTTGTGGCCTAGCCACTATCGTGACGATGACGATATTTTTGGTTCAGACGTCGTAGAGGGGCTGCTAGGCGTTCTGGAGAGAATTGACAAGCGAGTGGAAACCATGTGCGTAGACGGGCGGCAACGCGGGCGAAACGGCCTTGTACTGGCCGACTTTTTCGATTTCACTTGAGATTCGGAGGCACCGATAATGAAAGTTCGTTGGTCGCCGATCAGCCCCGCAGCACGTGTACGTGACGTTAGCCGAATGCTGGCGAAAGTGCTTCCGTACGGGGCCTATCCGCAGTTTCGTAGCCATAGCGCCACTTGTTGATAAAAAGTGGTTTGTAGGGTCGAAGCGTGATATCCCGACCCCCTCTCTCAACAGTCTAGGGCTGGCAAGTACCGCCGGCACGCGCGAGACGTCAGCGACACGCATGCGGCCACGGCCCGTCAAGGATGAGCGAGAGGCGAACCCAAAGCAGCGCAGCCGTCTAGGATGACGCAGTCGATCTTCATGGCGAACCAGAACCATCAGCGCGCACGCGCAACCGAAACATATGCTAATCTTCATCCGCCCGGCATTAGGCTTACATTTGTGCGCCTATCATCCCCATAATCTCATTGTCACTCCGTGATATGACTTATCGCCATGGGGTCCTCTCATGGTATTGAATTGGTTAAAGTCGTGCGCTTTGCGCTAGGTTTGCCGGGCTTGAGATGGAGGACGATAACTATGTCAAAAGACAAAACTTATCGCCTAGTCTGCAGAGTCCTGCATGTCTCGATTCTGGCCGTAAGGCTGGTAAACGAGATCTGGCAGCTTTGCAGCACGGCGTTTAACTACCCACCATCATGGCATAGAAAACATGGCCTTTCATGAGTTGTGGGAGGAGCGGTTTGAGCTTGCTCCTGGAAAATGGGTGTTTGTGCCGTCCGCAGAGTCACGAGAGCGAGGCGAACGTATCACCTCGAAAATCAAAGAAAAGTGGCAAGCTCCTGCATACTTCTACCATTGTCACCACGGCGGCCACGTTCGAGCCATTAAACAACATTTGGCCAACACCCATTTTTGCTGTGTAGACATAGAGAGCTTCTTCACAAGCATTAATCTCAGCAGAGTGACCCGAGCGCTGAAGCAATACTTTGGGTATGAGGTCGCACGCGAGTTCGCCCGCGATTCAGTGATCCGATTAGTTGACGATGTAGATTCCCAGTACATCTTACCTTTCGGCTTCGTCCAGTCCCCGATTATTGCCTCCGTGTGCCTTGACCAAAGCGCGCTAGGACGAGTACTGCATGAATTGGCCTCCAAACCAGACATTACCGTAAGCGTCTACGTCGATGACATCATTCTATCCGGTAGCGACCCATATCGTCTTCAACAGGAATTTGAAAGTATCAAAGCGGCTGCAGATAGGTCTGGTTGGAAAGTCAGTACGAGCAAGACACAGCCGCCCGGTGAACAGATATTGTCGTTCAACATACACCTATCCCAAGGGAACCTCACCATTTCTTCAGAAAGAATGGGGTTATTTGTTGATGCCTATCTCCAGGCGACATCCGACCATCAAAAAGAAGGGATGTTGAGATACATCCGCTCAATCAACGCCGCTCAAGCTACGTTCTTTGAGGTCATGGACGCTCATCCCTAACCCTGCTGACGCAGGCTTACGCGGACGACACATCCGAGTCTGACGCGCTACTCGACCAAGTTGCGAAGAATTGGCGCAGTTACTGGCAACGCGATCTGTGCTCAAACTGAAAAGACATCCAGTTCGGCGGACTGCCTGGTCTTTGGCCGACAGCAGACCAGGCCTGACGCCCACTTCCGACCTGGGGCAGACATTCCCGGCCATAAAAACGGCTATTCTTTGTGCGCTTGCCCCAATTCAAGGTGCGTGTCTCTTCTTGGCCGCGAGCCAACGCGGGTGACTGGTCGCTTCCGGCCCGGGAACGTGTTTTAGAGGCGCCAGCCGGTTTGTTGAGGCTCTCGCGGTCTAGTGGATGGCGTTGCAGACCTAAAACGGCACATCTCCCTCAAGGCTATTTGCGAGATCCACCAAGAAAATTATTTGTGACGCGCACACAGCTAGAACGTACTCAGTGATGTCAGCAGAGACCTTCCCTCCGGTGGTGGCCCCATGAGCCACTCCCTCAGCCCCACTTCGGAAGGCGTAAATGCCCGTGAGTGTTTGTATGAGTGCCTTCGGAACCGACACAACGCCCGTCGTTCCGAACCATTTGATCAAATCCCCCAGTGTCGACGCCTTTGCCATTGGAAAAAGCACCTTGCCGGTTGCCTCAACCGCACATACTGCTTCCTTGACCGCATTCTCGAAATCTGGCTTGGTAGGGTGCTGGAAGAACTGCCGCGCCTTCTCAAAATGCTGACGCGCACTGATCAATTCCACTGCGCCCAGGACTACGTGAGCTTTTGACGATAGCTCTACAGTGTGCTTCCGCCCTCTTCGCCGAACTGCGCCATCGGTAAAGTCGTAAGCGAGCGATTCCTCAAGAAAGAGTCGCTGTAGTTCAGCAGCTATGTAGGCTTGCGAATCAGCACGTGAAATCTCCTCAGTGTAATTGCCGTAGCCGTCCTCCCATCCAACTTGATTTGGAAGTCGAGAATACAGACGCTCACAGAAGTCGTAGATCTTTGGCCATTCTAGCTTCTGCAGCGCTGAAGTGGCGTTAGCCTGCGCCTGCTTAAGGCTTGACACCGACGAAGTGTCATACGACACAAGCTCAAATCGACCGGTCCGGTGAAGCTCGCGAGCTATTACGACCCAGTCAGCCACATACCTTTTTTCGACAAGGTCGGCTAGTAGATGAAGTAGGCCTGCCCTAGCTGTGTCTGGAAAGTCAGCATCGACTTGCCGATGCGATTGATTAGTCCGCGCGGAAAAGGGGATCGGTGAAGTTTGGATCATGTCTCGGTGGCCAAGCATGGATACACATTATTAATGCTTTGGAGATTGTGAACTGGTTCGAATAGCGCTAGCTCGGGCGAGCTGAGTCAGAGCGGCCGCCAGAATAAAATTATCCGCCGAACCGCTCCCGCACAGTTGCCAAAATTTCTTCGGAAAGCGCCGGGTTGCCCGCCGCCGTGGCGCGGGCGAGGGTCAATGCACCAACCATGCTGCTGAGGGTCACGATGGCCTGCGTGCGCTTGGCTGGGTCACTCCCCTGGAGCTCACTCATGAAGCGTTGGAAGTTGCGTTCCACGCCCTGCGCAAAGACCTTTGACATTTCCGGCCCTGCCCTGGCAACGTCTGCCGCCAGTGCGGCAACAGGGCAACCCTCTCCGGGGTGATCGCGGTGGAACGTGGAAAGATAACCATACACCAGTGCGCGGAGTCCGCCGGCAGATACACCATCCGCCTCTGAAGACTCCGATCCCTCTTGCGGCGTAATCGTCCACTCAAACGCGCGCGTGCATGCCTCGCGAGCGAGGGCATCCCGCGACTCGAAGTGCCGGTACAGCCCGCCATGGGTCAAGCCCGCATCGCGGGTGATCTCGGCCAGGCCCACGCCATCCAGGCCCTTTTCTCGATAGAGGCGCGCGGCGGCGTCCACGATTCCTTCGCGGTTCTTGGCGGCCTGTGCTTTGCTGACTTTCATAGGTTAGATGATACCCCTCATCAAAATTGATTTATGATTACGCTCATCATCAATAACATTACACTCAGCCCGTCGCAAGGGCTGGGTTCAATTGCGGAAGGTGCGGTATGGAACGTCGGGTAGTCATCACCGGTCTGGGCTTGGTGTCCCCTCTCGGATGCAATGTGGAGCTGGTCTGGCAACGCTTGCTGGCGGGCCAGTCCGGAATACGCGCCTTGGATGCGGCGGTTGGCGAAGGCTCCGGCGTTTCCATCGCTGGCCGGGTGCCAAGCCAGGAGGAGGATCCGCAAGCCGGATGGCGGGCCGAAGCCGTCATCCCGGCAAAAGAGCTACGCCGCATGGACCGCTTCATCGCATTCGCATTGGGCGCGGCGGATCAGGCCCTGGCACACGCACAGTGGCGCCATCCGACCGCCGAGCAGCAGGAGCGCGCGGCAACCATCATCGGCTCTGGCGTGGGCGGTTTCAGCACCATTGTCGAAGCTGTGCGAACCACGGATGGCAAGGGGCCGCAGCGCTTGTCGCCTTTCACCGTGCCGGCTTTCCTGGCCAATCTGGCGGCGGGACAAGTGTCGATCAGGCACCAGCTAAAGGGTCCGTTGGGAGCGCCGGTGACAGCCTGTGCCGCCAGCATCCAGGCCATTGGCGATGCGGCGCGCCTGATTCGGAATGACGAAGCCGACATGGCGCTCTGCGGCGGTAGCGAAGCCACCATCGACAAAGTGGCGCTAGGCAGCTTCGCGGCGGCTAAGGCGGTGAAGACCCATTGCGACAGCGAGCCCGCGAAGGCTTCCCGCCCGTTTGACCTGGCCCGGGACGGCTTTGTCATGGCCGAAGGCGCGGGGCTATTGGTGCTGGAGGGGCTGGATCATGCGTTGGCTCGCGGTGCCAAGCCGCTGGCGGAAGTCGTAGGCTACGGCACTTCCGCCGATGCCTATCACGTCACTTCCGGGCCGGAAGATGGTTCCGGCGCCGCCCGATCGATGCGCGCGGCGTTGCGGCAGGCGCGGTTGCAACCCCATGACATTCAACACTTGAATGCTCATGCGACATCCACGCTGGTCGGTGACCGAGGAGAGCTGGCGGCCATTCGCCAAGTGTTTGGAGCAGGCTCTGGCCCCTCCATTACGGCCACGAAATCCGCCATGGGCCACATGCTGGGAGCCGCTGGCGCGGCCGCCGCGATTTTCACTATATTGGCCTTGCGTGACCAGATTGCGCCACACGTGCTCAACCTGGAACATCCAGATCCGTTGGCAGATGGCCTGGACCTGATCGCTGGAAGTGCGCGCGCTCATGCCATGGAGCATGCCATGCTCAACGGATTTGGCTTCGGTGGCGTCAATGCGTCATTGGTTCTCAAGCGATTTTCAGCCTGAGCCCTGCCTCGCGGGTGAAGCGCTTCTGCCCTGGATCACGCCCGCCCCGCGCTCCAGCCCCAAGAACCCTCACCGCCTCCCCGGCAACATCCGCACCAACGTGTTATCCCGGAACACATAGTGATGCAACAACGCCGCAGCAGCATGCAGCCCCACCAGGAAGTAGCCCACCGTGGCCAAGGTTTCATGCAATTCCTTGACCTGATCGGCCAGGGCCTTGTCCGGGCTGACCAGCGCCGGAACCTCCAGGCCGAACAACGGAATCGGCTTGCCCCCGGCGCTAAGCGTCAGCCACCCCAGAATCGGCGTGGCAATCATGAACGCATACAACGCGTAATGCATCACCCGTGAAAGCACATCCTGCCACCTCGGCATCGGCGGCCGCACGCCAGGCGCCGGGCCCGAAGCCACCCGGATAACCACCCGCAAAACCACCAACCCGATCACACACAGCCCCAGCGAGAAATGCAGGGCCTTGATGTTGTTGTACAGATCGGTGCCTTTGGTGGCCAGTCCGCGCAATTCCATACAGGCGTAGACCAATGCCAGGACCACGAGCATGAGCCAGTGCATGGTGATCACCAGGCCTGCGTACTGAGTGTCGGAGTTCTTGATTTTCATGTTTCTTCCTTGTCGTCAAAGCGCGCTACGGACAGCCTGGTTCGATAATCGCCCTGCCCTCGGCGCTCTGCGTGGGCGCGTCGGGAGGTCTCCAGGGATCAACATGGGTCATCACGTTCAATACACGATGCCGCTGCATGACGCGTTGGCGCGCTTGCACGGCGATCTTGTGGCCTTCGTCGACAGTCAGCCCGGCGTCGATTTCCAGGTGAGCGTCAACGACGATCATATCCCCCATTTTTCGGGTGCGTAGATCGTGCACGCCTTGAATACCCGGGGTGTCCAGCAAGGTCCGCTGGATCGCGGCGGCCTCGCCTTCGTCGATGGCGCGGTCCAGCAGGTCGTGCAAGGCGTCCCAGCCGAAGCTCCAGCCCATTCGGGCCACCATGAAGCCCACGATGGCCGCGGCGATGGGATCCAGTATCGGGTAGCCCAGCAGGTTGCCGATGATGCCCAGGCCCACCACCAGCGACGACGCCGCGTCGGAGCGCGCATGCCAGGCGTTGGCCACCAGCATGCTGGACTTCACGCGCTTGGCCACGGCAAGCATGTAGCGGAACAAGGCCTCTTTGATGACCAGGGCGGCACAGGCCACCCACAGCGCAACGAGGTGGACCTGCGGGATCGCGTCGGGCTGCTCCAGCTTGGTCACGGCGGACCACAGCATGCCGCCGCCGACCAGCAGCAGCAAAACGCCCAGCGCCAGGGACGCCGCGGTCTCGTAGCGATAATGGCCGTAGTGGTGGTCCGCGTCGGCTGCTTTCTGGCCATGGCGGTTGGCCAGCAGCACGATGAAGTCGGCGATCAGATCGGAAGAAGAATGAATACCGTCCGCGATCAGGCCCTGCGACTTCGAGAAAATGCCGATGACGATCTGCGCGGTGGCGAGCACCACGTTCACGCCCACGCTCACCCAGGTGCTGCGGGCGGCGGCGGCGGCGCGTTCGGCCGGGCTGTGTTCATCGTCCTCCGGATCTTCCAGCGGAGGCGGAAAGGCGGTCATGGTTCATGCTCCCGTTCTTGCAATCTAGCCTTGCGGCGTTTGGGCAGGAGCATAAGCACCGAAACCTGAACGAATGATGAACGTGGGCGTCAATGTCGCGGCGGCGCCGGACGGGACGCACCGCAACGGATTGGCCTTGACTTGCGCCCTAGCGCCCATTTCACGGCCTCGAGCCACAGCAAACCCAGCACGGTCAGCCCCGCCGCCGCCAGGAGTATCCACGGCGTTGGCTGCTCGAACGCAAACAGGCGGCTCACGGGAGAGATGCCGAGCACGCAGGCCAGGAGCAGGACGGTGACCGCGCTGATCCAGGCGGCGTAGCGGTTGCCGGCATCCCCCGTGCGCCAGGAGGGGCGCGTCAGGTTGCGATTGGCGTAGATGAGTCCCAGGTTGGCAAGCACCAGTACCGTGAACACCATGGCGCGGGCCATGTCTTCGGAATTTGCCACCACTCGCGCGCCGGCATACAGGGCCAACAGTAGAACCAGCAGGCCGCATCCCTGCCACAAGCCATGGGTCAGTATGGCGCGGTCGAACAGGCGGGCGCCCGCGCGGCGCGGCGGCTCGGTCATGGCATCCGTTTCGAGCGGCTCGGCTTCAAACACAATCGCGCAGGCCGGGTCGATGATGAGCTGCAGAAAGAGGATGTGCACCGGCATCAGCAGCATGGGCCACCCCAGCAAGACCGGCACCAGGGATAGACCCACGATGGGCACGTGCACTGCCACCCCGAACACAATGGCCTTGCGCAGATTGGCGAACACGCGACGGCCATGGCGCACGGCGGTGACGATGGAGGCAAAGTCGTCGTTCATCAGCACCAGATCGGCCGCCTCGCGCGCCACCTCGGTGCCGCGCGCGCCCATGGCGATGCCGATGTGAGCCGCCTTGAGGGCGGGCGCGTCGTTCACGCCATCGCCGGTCATGGCGACGATGTCTCCGCGCGCGCGAAAGGCCTGCACCAGGCGCAGCTTCTGCGCGGGCTGCAGGCGGCAGAACACCTGGGTGACGGACAAGCGCTCCCGCAGGGCCGCGTCGTCAAGGCTCGCCAGCGCTTGGCCGGTCATCGGCGGCGCGTTGGCGTCCAGGCCTGCCTGACGGGCGATGGCGACGGCAGTGGCCGGATGGTCTCCGGTCATCATCACCACCCGGATACCGGCTGCCTGGCAGGAGGCGATGGCGCTTGGCACATCGGGGCGCAGCGGGTCTTCCAGCCCCACCAGGCCGAGAAAGACGAAGTCGAAATCGTGCTGGCTGGCCGGTAGCGGCGGGGTGGCGAACACGGCGCGCGCCACACCCAGCACGCGTATTCCATCGGCGGCCATGGCCGCCACCTGCTGGGCGATGCGCGCGCGATCGGCCGCGGGAAGGTGGCATAGGTCGACCACGGCTTCGGGCGCGCCCTTGGCGGCGATCACGTAGGCCCGCTGGTCGGGCGACTGCCAGACGCGCGACATGGCGAGCATGGCGGGCGACAAAGGGTAGTCCTCGACCAGGCTCCAGTCAGCGTGCAGATGCTCGGTGCGGGCCAATAGCCGCGCGCCGGCGCCGACAATGGCGACCTCCATCGGGTCGCTGGCGTGGCGGTGGGTGGCCAGGAGGGCGTATTCCAGCACGCCGTGCAGCGCCTCGGGCAGCGGCTCTGCGCCGTCGCGCAGGCTGTCGTATAGCGCGCTGCCCGACTGAAGGCGCCGAACGGCCATGCGATTGGTCGTGAGGGTTCCGGTCTTGTCAACGCAGAGTACGGTGGTGGCTCCCAGCAACTCCACGGCGGGGATGCTGCGGGCCAACACCTTCTGGCGCGACAAGCGCCATGCGCCCAGGCTCAGAAACAAGGTCAGGATGACCAACAATTCTTCCGGCAGGATGGCCATGGCCAGCGTCAATCCCGCCAGCATTCCGCCCAGCCAATCGCCACGCAAAAACCCGTGCGCCAATGCCAGCGCCACCGCCAGCGCGAGCCCCACCACGGTTACGTTTCTGACGACACGCCGGGTTTCGCGCTGGATGGGGGTGATATCAATGGCGATGCTCTGTAGCGACTGGCTGATACGGCCCAGCGCGCTATGCACGCCCGTGGCCACGACGCGCCCCTGCCCGCCGCCCTGCGTGACAAGGGTGCCGGCGTATGCCAGGACGGCCGCGTCAGCGCCCGCCTGTTTGCGCACCGGCACCGATTCGCCGGTAAGCAGCGATTCGTCCAGAGCCAGATTGGCGGTGCTGATGAGTTGCAGGTCGGCGGGCACGCGGTCCCCCTCGGCCAGCAGCACGACGTCGCCGCGCACAAGCTCGCGAGCGGGGATTCTCTGGGTCTGGCCACCCCGCCTGACAAGCGCCTGCGGGCTGGATAGATCGCGCAGCGTCTCCAGCGAGCGCTCGGTGCGACGTTGTTGCACGAAGGTAATGCTCATCACGACGAACACAAACCCCAGCAGCATCAACGCCTCTTGCCGGTCGCCCAGCGCCAGATAGAGCGCGCCGCAGGCCACCAACAGCAAGAACATGGGTTCCGCCACCACCTCGCGCGCCAGCCGCAAGACGCTACGCCGCTGCGAAGCCGGGAGCGCGTTCGGGCCGTCACGCGCCAGGCGCTGCCGCGCCTGCGCCGGGCTCAGGCCATCGATGTCGTCCATGTCCAGGGCGGCTCACCTCACCAGGAGGACAGGCTGGCGGGCCGCCGCCAGCACGCGCTGCGCGACCGAACCGATAAGCAGGTCGGCGATGGCCCCGCGGCCTTTGGAGCCCAGCACCACCAGATCGAATTTTCCCTTTCCCGCACAGTCGAGAATTTCCTTGGCTACATGGCCGGTTCGCTCGACCATGTCATGCCTGATGCCGGCCGCATCAAGTAACTTGCGGGCGGGCCTGAGTTCCTTTTCACAGCGCTCGCGCAGATAATCAACCACTGCTGCCTTGCCGACAAAGGACTTTGCGTGGTTCAAGCCGGTATCGTCGTGCACGCAGATCAACGTGATGCTGTGCGGGCCCGATTGCAGGCCTGCCACCAGTTTTGCCGCGTACTTGACCGCATGCAAGGAGAACTTCGAACCGTCGACGGCAACGAGGATTTTCATCACGGCCTCTCTGGGGGAGTCTGGATCCTTTCAGCTTGACGCATCCGCGGCGGGGATTATTGATACAGGTCAAGCACACAGGGCATTGCCGTGCGTGGCGGGAATGAAGAGGCGCCCGGATCACGGCAGGGCGAACCCGACGGTTTGCGCGAAGGTCACGAAGTCGCTCTCCGGTAGCTGCAGCTCGCGGCCCAGCCTGACTGCATCCACGGCTCCGCGAAAGACCGTGCCAAGATTCGCGGAGGCGCAGTATAGATAGACATTCTGGCCGATGAATGCCGCATCGACCGACGCATAGAGATGACGCTCCACCGTCGTGATGTCCGCCATCTTTTCGCCGTGGGCGACGTAGACAAGCTCCAGCGGCGCGGTGCCAACGAAATCCTGCTGACCCGCCGCCTTCCGCAGGTCGGCCTTCAGATGTGGTAGCAACGCATGGCGCACCGGATCGTAGATCGTCACGCCGTCGCCTTGCAGCACATAGACGTCCAATACGATGCGGTGCCGCCAGAACGGCGCGGTTCGATCGCCCGTGTCGCGATTGACGCCACACGCCGACCAAAGCAGGTCCGAGAGCTGTTGCGGACTCAAGAGCGCGCTCGAATAGCTTCGGACGGATCGCCGCAGCTTGAGCGCTGATTGAAGGGGCATGCCGCCATCGGTTCGGGGAGCCGGCAACGCCATGGGCGTGGCCAGCGCCCGCGCCGACGCGGGCTCGGGACCGGAAGCGCTGCCGGCCGCGCCCGGATCTTTGCCTGAAGAAAATGGGGTCATGGAAAAACCTGCCTGTGTGGGGACTTAGCTCACGATGAGATTGTCTTCAACAGCGGTCACGCTGGGGGCATTCCATGCCGCCTTCTCGGCGGCGCGTCGATCCAGCCAGCTCTTGACCCTGCCGTTCAAAATGACCGTGTGGCCACGCACATTCACCTCGATGTCGTGGGCCTCCAGACTCGCGCTGCGCTTGAGCGCCCTTTCGATGCGCTCCTTGACGTCACTGATTCGGGGGCCGTCGTCCAGCGTGATCTGGTTCACGACTCCTTTCACCCCTTTGAGCTGGCGCACCGAACTTTCAGCCGCGTCGCGTTGAAAACGCCAGCGCACCGCGCCGCCCAAAGTGATCCATCCATGCTGTACCTTGACTTGCACCTGGTTGTCGGGCACTGCCACGTTCCAGGCAATGCTGTGCAGCGCGCGCCGCGCTAGTTCCTCATCGGAATTGCCGTGCTCGTAGCTCGCGCGGACTTCAATATCCTGTGCGATTCCCTTTACGCCTTTGACTTTGGCCACGATTTTCTCGGCGGCGTACTTCTCACTGTATGTGCCGACATGCCCGGTAAGCGTGACGACCCCCTCGAACGCGGCCACGCCGATCCCGGTGGCGTCGACACTGGGATCGAATTCCAAGGCCTCCAGCACATGGCGGCGAAGTTCCTCGTCTTTCATGATGGGGCTCCAATCGCTGAAGAATGAAATCCACGTCGCCCCATCGCATGACGGTCGCTGTCCATCGCGGCGAGGCACTTCGATTGTGTGCCTGCGCTTTGCTCGAGGATTGACTTTGGTCAATCCGGACCTGATCCGGGGATTTACGCTGAGGGAAACTTAGCGGGTCCGATCCAGGCCGGGACCGACGATGCGCGCCCGTCTCGCACGCGGCGGTCAGCGATGGCACGCCTGGCGTTTTCAGGAAGCAACGACGGAGGTTCATGGATGGACGCTCCTTTCAAGAATCGAAAAGAGGCTGGAGTGCTGCTGGCCAGGCGGCTGATGGGATATGCGGGACGCACCGACGTCATCGTGCTGGCACTGCCCCGCGGGGGAGTACCGGTGGGCTTCCAGATTGCCGCCGCGCTGAATGTTCCGCTGGACGTCGTGCTGGTGCGCAAGCTCGGGATGCCGGGGCATGCCGAATGCGCCATCGGCGCGATCAGCAACGATCAGTCTGAACTGCAGACCGAGGTCATCGCGGCGTACGGGATTTCCATGAAAGAGATCGAGGCAATCGCGTCGCGCGAGCGAAGGGAGCTGATGCGCCGTGACGCGTTGTACCGGGCGGGGCGGCCACCGCTGCGTCTGCGCGGAAAAACGGTGATTCTCGTGGATGATGGCCTGGCGACCGGTTCGACGATGCGCGTGGCGGTGCGGACCGTGCGGATGGCCAAGCCGGCAAAGGTCGTGGTCGCCGTTCCGGTTTCCGCCGCGCAGACCCACGAGGAACTGGCGCTTGAGGCTGACGAAATGATCTGCTTGAGCACGCCCGCGCCTTTTTACGGCGTGGGCCAGTGGTACCTGGACTTTGAGCAGACCACGGACGACGAAGTAATCAGTCTCTTGCAAGAAGCCGCGCGCACCCATCCGCTGTCCGCATGGATAGCGTCGCCCGCGCCGAGTCACGGTTGATGGTTCTTGGCCCAAGGCAGCTTATGGAAATGACCACCGATGCGCATCTGCCCTCGCCTGCCCGGTCGATTGCCGCGTCCGCGCTTGCGCTTACGGGAAGCTCGCGCGACTACGACTCCGTTCTGGAGCGGATCGGCGACGCGCGCTTTGTGCTGATCGGCGAAGCCAGCCACGGAACGCACGAGTTCTATGAAGAACGCGCGCGGCTGACGCAACGGCTGATCATGGAAAAGTGCTTCTGCGCCGTAGCGGTCGAGGCCGATTGGCCGGATGCGTATCGGGTCAATCGATACGTTCGCGGTTTGGGGGAAGACACCACCGGCGATCAGGCCTTGGCGAGTTTCAAGCGCTTTCCGACCTGGATGTGGCGCAATACCTCGGTGGTTCGTTTCATCGAGTGGCTGCGTGACTACAACGACTCGGTGTCACCCCTGACCGAGCAGGTCGGATTCTATGGCCTGGATCTCTACAGCCTGTTTACGTCGATCGCGGAAGTGCTGCGATATCTCGATCATGTCGACCCCGAATCGGCCCGCCATGCGCGTGACCGCTACGCTTGTTTTGATCATTTCGATCGCAACAGCGAACGCTATGGATATTTGACGAGCCACGGCTTGTCGGCCTCATGCCAGGGCGCCGTCATCGCGCAGATGCTTGAACTGAACACGCGTGCCTCGCAATATCTGAAAAGCGATGGATATGAGTCAAGCGATGCGCTGTTCTATGCGCAACAAAATGCGCGCTTGATCACGAATGCCGAAGAGTACTACCGCACGATGTTCGATCGGCGCGTGTCTTCCTGGAACCTGCGGGACCGCCATATGGCACAGACCCTGGATGCCCTCGCCCGCCATCTGCCACGGACGAGGGACGGCGGGCCGGCCAAAATCATCGTCTGGGAACACAATTCGCATGTGGGCGATGCGCGCGCGACGGACGTTGGACAGGCGGGAGAGTGGACGGTAGGCCAATTGGCGCGCGAGCGTTACGGCGCCGAGACTTTCCTGGTGGGACTGACCACCTATCAGGGAAGCGTCACCGCCGCGGACGACTGGGACTCGCCGGCAGAACGCAAGCGTGTGCTGCCGGCCCTGCCTGGCAGCTACGAGGCAGCGCTGCATGAGACAGGCATCGACCGATTCGTGGTGTCGTTCAAGGGCGACCGGAGCCTGACGCAAGCGCTGTCCAGGCGTCGGCTGGAACGTGCCATCGGCGTCATCTATCGGCCGCATACAGAGCGGCAGAGCCACTATTTCTATGCTTGCCTGCCGCAACAGTTCGACTGCGTCCTCCATTTCGACCAGACCCGCGCCGTCGAGCCCCTGGAGTGGGGTGACACTTGGACGTTGGGAGAGGCGCCAGAGACTTTCCCGCGTGGGCTGTAGCGCCGCGAACGCAAAGGCGATGGGGGCCGGGCCCTACGTTGCGCTCATCTCCTTCTCTTTCTCCTTCTTCATCTTTTCCTTGTCCTTTTTGGCGCCTTCGTGATGCGACTTGATCGCCAGGAACATGCCCGTGCCCAACACGAGGATCTTGAACGTACCGAAGATTACAGGGACCCAAAAATTCATCATTTCCTCAAAACGCTGCTGCGGCAGCTGCATTTACTGCGCGTGGGCCAGGCAAAGCCAAACGGCAGTGGCCTGAGACCACTGCATCAGCCTGGTTCAGGGCTTAGCGCCCTGCTCCCTACAAGCGTCGAATTCTACCTCCGAATCCATACAAACTCTTGAATGATTCTATATGTATGGTTTTTTATGACATTAAAGAGAAGATAAAATCCATACATAAGCCCGCGCGACGAAGGACCGCGGCTCAAACGGGGCGGGGCGCGCCGGCCAGTGGCATCCCCCTGCCTTCAGCCCAGGGCGTTCAACAGCGCATCTGCGGTGACGACGGTGCAGTATTCGCCGTCCAGGTTGGCGAGCGACATGGCGTGGACATCCTCGGCGCTTCGCGCCGCCCCATTCCAGTCGGTCCGGGCGAAGGTGAAACAGCCGTCGGCCACGAGCCACGCCTGCAAGCCAAGGTTGCCAGCCATGCGCACCGTCGCCTCGACGGAATTGTTCGTGATGACGCCCGCCACGACCAACGTGTCGTGGCCATGGGCGCGCAGCCGCTTTTCCAGGTCGGTGCCGATAAACGCGCTGTTCGTCTGCTTGGGAATGACTGCTTCCCCCACGATGGGCGCTGTTTCCGGCTTGAAGGCATGCCCTGGCTGGCCCGGCCGATAGTGAGACGCGGGATCCGTGGAGTCATGCCGGACGTGCCAGACCGGCCACCCCTGGGCGCGCCAATGGGCGAGGAGCCGAGCCACTTGGCGCTCGGCGCCGGGATTGTTTCGCTCACCCCAACTGGGATGGTCGATCGCGCACTGCAGATCGATCAGCAGAAGGACGGCACCGCGTGGGGGAAGTGGGGAGCGCATGTGGACGGGCCGGAGAATTTCGAATCGATGGGCGGGTCGAGACGGGGCCGAAAAGCCGAGCGAAGCCGACTATACCGCATGGCCGCCACGGCCACCGCGCGACGTTTTCGGGCGTGTCCAACGGCTGCTGGCGATCAGGTCAGCATCAGGGCGCCACGCTCGCGCGGCCGGGCGCCAGCGTCCTCGCGCCGCGCGGCATCCTCGCGCAAGCGGAACACACCGACCGCCCCCACCAATGCATGCGCCTGGTCCTGCATCGAGCCCGCCGCGGCCGCGGCTTCTTCGACCAGCGCGGCGTTCTGCTGGGTCACTTCGTCCATCTGCGACACGGCGCGGTTGACCTGCTCGATGCCGGAGGCCTGTTCCTGCGATGCCGCGGCGATCTCGCCCATGATGTCCGTGACACGCTTGACCGAGGCGACCACTTCTTGCATCGTGGTGCCTGCGTTTTCCGCCTGGCCCGCGCCCTCGGCTACCTTGCTGACGGACGCTTCGATCAGCGTCTTGACCTCGCGCGCGGCCTGCGCGCTGCGTTGCGCCAGCGACCGCACCTCGCCCGCGACCACCGCGAAGCCCTTGCCCTGCTCGCCCGCCCGGGCTGCTTCCACGGCGGCGTTCAGCGCCAGGATGTTGGTCTGGAACGCGATCCCGTCGATGACCGAGACAATCTCGGAAATCTTGCGCGAGCTGGCGGAAATATCGCCCATCGTGCTGACCACCGCCGACACCACGGCGCCGCCGCGCTGGGCGACTTCGGAGGCGCTTGCGGCCAGTTGATTGGCCTGGCGCGCGTTGTCGGCATTCTGCTTGACGGTCGACGCCAGTTCTTCCATCGATGCGGCGGTTTCTTCCAGCGACGCGGCCTGCTCCTCGGTTCGGCTGGACAAGTCGGTGTTGCCGGCCGCGATCTGCCCGGCTGCGCTGGATATGGTTTCGGACCCGGCGCGAATGGTGCGAACGGCGCCGGCCAGCTTGTCCTGCATATCGTGCAGCGCGCGCAGCAGCCGGCCGGTTTCATCGCGGGTGACCGCGTGGATGGGTTGCCCCAGGTCGCCACGCGCCACGGTCTCCGCCACCAACACAGCCTGGGCAAGCGGCGCCGTGATCGACTTGGACACCCGCCACGCGAACAGGCCGCCCAGCACGACGGCCAGGCCCGACAGGATCAGGTTCAACATGCCCGCGTTGTCGATGACCTTCCGGCTGTCGGCGCTGGCGTCCGCCATCTCGGCCGCTTGAATCCGCGAAATCTCGATGATGTGGTCCTGCAGGCTGTCCAGGAGCGGAAGGGTCTCTTCCAGCAAACGTTGGCGGGCGGCGTCACGCTCGCCACGCTTGAGAAGCGCGCCCACGCCCTGGAATGACTTCACATAGCGGCCGCGCACGTCTTCCAATAACCGCAGTCGCTGACGTTCGTCTTCGGTGCTGAACAATGGCCGCAGGGTTTCCAGCGCCTGGTCGATCACCTTCCGATTGGTGTCGATGCGGGCAAACAGCGTTTCAGCGGCGCGGGGATCGGTATTGACGATCAACTCGAGGTTCGCGCGCGCATTGGCGCGCG
This sequence comes from Achromobacter ruhlandii, assembly GCF_002082135.1. NCBI lineage: Bacteria > Pseudomonadati > Pseudomonadota > Betaproteobacteria > Burkholderiales > Alcaligenaceae > Achromobacter > Achromobacter ruhlandii. Next base: position 2,751,991 of record NZ_CP017433.1, on the reverse strand, counting down.
TCGTCACGTCAATCCTGTTGATGGCGTTTGCCTCGGTCCAAGTCTGTTCCGTGATCGTCCGGTTGATGCCGCCGATTTGGGACAGTTCGTATTGCGACAGGCCTGTGAGCGCCAGTAGCAGGACAAGTACGGTGCCGAAGCCCAGCGTCAGCCGGGTGCCAATGGAGAGGTTGCCAAGAGTGAAACGCGAGCGCATGAATTTGTATTACGACAAAGGGAAAACCCTAGTATAAAAATCATGACACATATAGCAACCATTTTGTAATTAGAGTTTGCGATTTCGCAGAGCGGGACGCAATTGTTTGTGGCTGCCAGCCGCTTCGACATTCAGGGAAGCCAAACGTCTTTCCGTTCTCCCACGCCCCGCCCGTCACCACCCGCACCCGCCCCTGGCGCGGCGGCCTTCTGAAGCTGATCGTGGCGACTGGCACGGAGCAACGTAAAATGCCAGGCCTTCTGCCTCAACTTGCTTCCCCACTTGCTTTCCTTATGAACCTCGAACGACTGCGCCGCGAATTTCCCGACTACGACATCACCACCCTGCCGACGCTGCCCGAAGGGTTTGTCGATTCGTCGAGCTACATCGATGCCGCTCCTTCATTCGAGAACCAGGAGCGCGGCTTGAAGGTGTATGTCGACTACGCCAACTATGCCGACCGCGAATCCGGCAGAAGCCAGCGCTTCTGCGTTTCGCGCTGCGACGAGGAAACTGACGACGACGAGGACGTCGTCCTGTCGACCAACGATTGGGCCGAAGTCATCCGCTTCCTGGCGGCCTGAACGCCCTCGCCGGGGGGATCGGTTTCCGCTTCGATCATCGGATGATCGCCCCCGCGACCTCCTGCGTTTCCGTGGCGCCGCTTGATTTCGACGGTTGCTGTCGACCCTGAACCTGCGCGATGGGGTTTGCATGCGATCGGCAGCTTGGACAAGTAGCGGTACACCCTGCCCTTCAATTCGTGAGAAAGAACGCCGGTGGGGGTGCGCCACACCTTGCCTTGTGCCTGGTCGGCGATGCCTGCGACGCCGGCCTGCGCATGGGAGCAAGCCATGTTGTCCCTGCTGGACGCAGGTCTGGTCTCAAAGATGGTCGAGTTGATTGCGCGGCTGGAACTCCGGATCGTCTTTGCCTTCCAGCATCGCGTCCACCATGGCCTCGAATGCGCCGGCGGCTTGGCCGAGCGCTTCGGACGCCAGGAATACGGAGCCGCCGTTTGCGGCGAGCTCCAGCGCAGCCAACGTTTCTCGTTCGTCTTCCTCGCCCCAGAGATAGTCGTGAACCACTGCAAGGCCACGATCATCCGCCTCGAAAAAATCGGCCGCTCCACGCGCTATCGAAAAAAAGACGATGAGGTCATAGAGGTTTTCGGAATAGGTCAGCGAGCCGGCAACGAAGCGCGTTCCTGTACGATCGTAGGCCGCCACTTTGATGTTCTCGGCCTCCGCGGATGCCAGGATGGCCGCCAGCGCCGCGCGGTTGTCCGGATGGCGAGCCAGCATGGCGTCGCATTCCGCAATGAGCCTGCCCAGATCCTGATTGCTGGAGGCAGCCAGATCCTTGCCTTCGGAGAGATACCACTGGCCGCCGATGGCACGCCAGTCCGACCATCTTGATGCCGCCGGCGCCGGGGCTGCGAGCCATCTGGCAAGATTCTCGCGGGACATCTGGAGGTTGAGAAAGGCAGAATAGGGTTCGGACATGGCAGCCATCGACTCTCAGGTTCTGATCAACCTTGCTTTTACCAAATAAGGGCTGTCAGGCCAATTCTCGACAAGATTCGTTCAGTTGAGAGGAGGCCCGCCATCAATCATCCCCTCCCCCCGCCGACGCATTCCGCGCCTCGGCCAACGCCACCGTCAAATGCATCACCTTCTTCTTCAACTGATCCCGTTCATCCGTCAGCCGCGCCAGCAACTCCCGTAACCGCGCCACCTCCGCCGGCAAATCCGCGATATTCTCGATCGGAATATCCGGCACCGCCTCTTTCGGTGGCGGCGCCTTGGCCTGGCGCACTTCGCGCGCCGCCTGCTGCAATTCCTTTCTGCCACCCGCCACCGCCGCGGCCTGCCGCTCGGGCGGCAACGTCGCGACCGCCGCCGCGGCGTTGATGGAGATCGCGCCATCCTTCACCGCCCGCACCAGTTCCGGCGCGGCGGCTTTCTGGATCTTCTCGATCTGCCCCAGCGTGTTGCTGCTGATGCGCGCCTCGCGCGCCAGCGCCTGCCGGCTCAGCGCGGCGGCCGGCGGGATGGGCGGCGGTTCAGGCGGCGGCGTGCTGCCGTCGTCTTCCCATGGCGGCACGCTGCGCGATTGCAGGATCTCTTTCTTGCGCAGCGCCAGCACCCCGCGCTGGAAATCCGACACGCTGCGCCGGCCGAGGTGGTTCTCGATCATCCACAGGTGCACGTCGTCCATCGACTTGAACGAGGTGTTCTGGCGCGTTTCGAACGGAATGCCGTGCTTCATGCACAGCGCGTAGCGGTTGTGGCCGTCGATCAGCAGGTCGCCCCACAGCACCAATGCGTCGCGGCAGCCTTCGGCCAGCAGGCTGCGTTCGAGCGCCTCGCGCTCGTCGTCGGTCAAGGGGTCAATATAGGCGCGCAGGCCTTCGTCAATCCTGATATCCATGGTGTCCAAAAAACAATTCTTGCCCTGCCCGCGTGCCTCGCCCGGTTGGCCTGGCGTGGGTCCACGCCAGACGGCCGCCAGGCGTCACCAAAAGCGCCGCCTGCCGCTGGCTAGGCCTGCGGCCCTTCCAGCGCGATGCGCACGGCTTCCAGACGAGCGCGCGGGTCCGTCAGCGCCAGCAGCCGGACTTTGTCCGCCGCCGGCAGCGGCAACAGTTCGCACCAGCGGTCAGCCACCCAGGCGCATTCATCCAGCCGGTATGGCGGCGCCACCGGCATGCGGTCGGCGGGCACGCCTTCCTGCTGCCATTGGGCCACCAGGCGGCCCAGGGCGTCGGCGCAGGGTTGCAGCGGCGCCGGCACGGGCAGCGGCGGGTCGTCGGGGATGGGTTCGATTTCGCCCATCCAAAGACCGTATTTTGCCAGTTGGCTGGAAACCAGCCGGAACCGGCTCGTCCCCACGCAGCGCAGTTGCAGCAAGGCGGGCATGGGCGCGTCCCAGGCGTCGATGCGGGCCAGGGTGCCGGTGTCGGCCAGGACCTCCTGGCCTTCGGGCGAGCGGACCTCGTTGCCGGACAGCAGCGCGACCACGCCGAACTCGGTGCCATCGGCGATGCAGCGGCGGATCATGTCCAGGTAGCGCACTTCGAAGATGCGCAAGTGCAGCACGCCGGCGGGGAACAGCGCGTTGGATAGCGGGAACAGCGGAATGGTCGCCATGGCGGCGCCCTACTTCACCGTGAAGGCGTCGTCGACCGGCACCTGCATGGCGGTGACCAGCGCGTTGGTCTGGGCGGCCATGCCGATGACGGCGAGCAGTTCGGCGTGCTGGCCGTCGGTCATGCCCTTGGCGCGGGCGGCGGCGGTGTGGGAATGGATGCAGTAGCTGCAGCCGTTGGCCGTCGATACCGCGATGTAGATCATCTCGCGCACCAGGGGCGGGATTTCGCCGTCGGCCATCATGACCTGCTTGAGCTGTTCCCAGACCCGCTTGAGCTGGGGCGGGTCGTTGGCCAGGGCGCGCCAGAAGTTGTTGACGAAATCGGACTTGCGGGTGGCGCGGATGTCCTCGAACACCGCCCACGCCTCGGGGATCCTGCGCGCTTCTTCATCCGACAACAGATGCACCGTAGCCATATGCCACTCCAACGGGTAAGGGGCCGGGCGGCGGCGTGCCGCCCGCGCAATGTCCCATTGAACTGGAAAGCCCGGCGCGGTTCAAGGCGCCGGGCTGGCCGAGGGCAATGGCGCGGACCCGGCGGGCGCCACCCTGACGCCGACGCCTTTGGCGCGCCAGTATTGGCGTGCCGTGCCAGGCGTAGTGCTGTCCTGGAAGCCCCACTCTTGCGGCCCCCGCCCTCACGCCGACATCTGTGCCGGATTGAACGGATCGAGCGGATAGCGCGGCCGGTTGCGCCGCTGGTACGGGAACAGCGAGAAGTCCGAGCTGGTGACACCCGGGCTGTCGCATTCGATCAGGGCGCAAGAGATGGGCACGAACACCGGGCGGCAGTACATGCGCGACTTGACCAGGATGAAGCGGGCGGCGCGAGGGTCGATGCCCAGGCTTTCGAAGACGCCCAGGTCCCAGGGTTCGTGGGTGCGTTCGGTGATGACCAGTTGCGCGGCGCCGATGTCCAGCACGGCGCTGCGGCCCATGCAGACGGTCTGGCCGGTGTAGGTGGGGCCGGTGATGACGTAGCTGCCGTCGGTGATGGCGCGCACCACGCCGGTCAGCGTCACCGGCGCGGCGGGCCGGCCGATGGCGGGGATGGGCAGTTTGTTGCCGACCGGCAGTTCGACCCGGGCGCCCTGCCCGGCCGCGATCATGGCGGCGACGGCTTCGGGGTCGCAGTACAGGCCGGCGACGATGCCGGTCAGGCCGGCGTCGACGGCTGCGACAAGCACGTCCATGGTGTCGCAGGTGCCGCCGGACATGCAGTTGTCGCCGTGGTCCAGCAGCAGCACGGGGCGGTCGGCGCCGCGCGCCAGGGCGGCGGCGCGTTCGAGCGAGGCGGCCAGGGGTTCGGCCTCGTAGACGAAGCCGTCGCGGTCGTCCCAGATGGCGGCGGCCAGGCCCGCGGCGACGCGCTCGGCGGCCTCGGCGTCGCCGGCGGCGACCACCACCACGCTCAGGCATGGGTCGGGGATGTCGGCCAGGGCGAAGCCGGCCAGCACCGACACGGCCAGCATGCCGCCGGCCTCGGCGCCGCGCGCGGCCTGCACGGCGCGGCGCATGGCGCCTTCGGCGGTGTTGCTGCGCAGGGTGTGGCTCATGAGCGGCAGGCGGCGCCAGGCCAGGCGCGGGCGCGGACCGCCCGCCAGCCAGTCGAACAGGAGGCGGCCGGCGTGCTCGCCGGTTTCGTACATGTCGACGTGCGGGTAGGTCTTGAAGCTGACGATGACGTCGGCGTTGTCGATCATTTTCTGGGTGACGTTGCCGTGCAAGTCCAGGGCGACGGCGATCGGCACGCCGGGGGCCTGCTGGCGCAGGCGTTCGAGGAGGTCGCCTTCGCCGTCGTCGGTGGTTTCGACGGCCATGGCGCCGTGCAGGTCCAGCAGCAGCGCGTCGCAGCCGACGGCGGCGGCGACGATGCGGTCGCACAATTCACGATAGGCCTGGCCGTCGACTCGGCCGCTGGGGTACGCGGTGGCGGACACCGGCGTGACCAGCGTGGCGCCACGCGCTTCGGCCAGGTCGATGAAGGCGGACATGGCGGTGCGCTTGCCGTGGTTCTCTTCGTAGGCGGCGCGGTCATAGGTCGGGCCGTCGTTGCCGAAGGCGGACAGCGGCGTGGGCACCGGCGAAAAGGTGTTGGTCTCGTGGTTCATGCGGGCGATCATGACTTTCATGCCTTGCCTCCGTTGTTGCCGTTGTTGTGCGGGTCGGGGCGCGCGCCGCCCAGGCCCAGTTTTTCCATGGCTTCGCTGGCCTCGACGATCATGGCGGCGACCTCGGCCACGCTGACCCGCAGGCCGGTGGCGCGGGTGCGCATGTGTTCGTAGGCGGCGCGTTCGTCCAGGCGCTGGTGGTCCATCAGCACGCGGATCGCCTTTTCGATCACGCGGCGCGCCTTGATGGTGCTTTCCAGCTTGTCGATCTTGTTCTGCTGGCGGTTCTGGAACTGCTTGGCCGAGCGCGCCAGCACCAGCGTGCTGAGGATGCCGGCCGAGCGGAACGGCCGCGTCAGCACGCCGTGGGCGTTGGTCTTGAGCAGTTGCTTCAAGGTGGTGGGGGTTTCGTATTCGGACAGCGCGATGAGGGTGGCGTCGACCTCGCTGGCGGACCAGGCGAACGAGTTCTGGCCGCATTGCGAGACCTGGAAGAACACCACGTCGGCGCCGGCCGGCGGTTTATCGGGGAACGGCCAGACCAGGTGGATGCGGCAGCCGATGCGCTTGAGCTGTTCGACCAGCAGGTCGCGGTCTTCGCCGGGCGGATAGGCCACGGCGACGGCCACGCTGCGCAGGTCTTCGTAGAGGCGGCGGAGGCTATGGTCCATGATCACGCCAACCAGAACTCGTCCAGGCCGAAGGCCGTAAGGTAGGGATCCGGCTTGACCGGTTCGCCGCTGGCCCAGACGATGTCGAAGCGGCCGTCGGCGCGGCAGACGCCGATGCGCGGGGTCAGCACGCTGTGGTTGTTCTCGGCCAGGATGGTCAGGCGGCCGCCGGGCGCGTCGAAACCCACCTGGTGCACCGCCTGCGCCAGCTTGCGCGTGTCCAGGCTGCCGGCGCGCTGCAGGGCGCGCGCGAACAGGTGCATCTGGCTGTAGCAGGCCTCGGCGTAGACGCTGGCCGGGCGGTCGCCGAAGCGGGCGCGCCAGCGGTCCAGGAAATGGGCGTTGGCGGGCGAGTCGACGGTGTTGAAGTAGGTGGCGGCGGTGATGTGGCCGGCGCACAGGGCCGGGCCGATCTCGGCCACCTCGGATTCGGCCATGGTGAGGCTGGCGATGGGGATGTGCGGCGCGCCCGGGTCGGCCTCGCAGGCGGCGTGGTAGCGGCGGTAGAAGCGCTGGGCGTCGTCGCCGATCAGGGTGGAGAACACCACATCCGGCCGGATGCGGCGGATGTCGCGCACCACGTCGATGATCTCGCCTTCGTCGCAGCCCAGCGGCAGGTAGGTTTCGTCGAGGATCTCGCCGCCGTGCTCCTCGACGGTGTCGCGCATGATGCGGTTGGTTTCGCGCGGGTAGATGTAGTCGGCGCCCACCAGGAAGATGCGCTTGCCGCAGTGCTGGATCAGGTAGGCGGCCAGCTGCATGCTGCCCTGGTTGGGCGCGGCGCCGGTGTAGATGATGTTGGGCGAATACTCGAAGCCTTCGTAGACCGAGGCATACCAGAGCAGCGCGTTGTTGCGCTCGACCACCGGCAGCATGGCCTTGCGGCAGTGCGAAGTGCAGCCGCCGAAGATCACGTTGACCTCGTCGTCCAGCAACAGGCGCGCGGCCAGGCGGCGGTATTCCTCGGCGTCGCTGCGCGGGTCGTAGACCACCGGTTCCAGCGGCCGGCCCAGCACGCCGCCGAGCGCGTTGATTTCCTCGACCGCCAGCACGGTGCCGAAGAAGTGCTGCGATTCGGTGGTGCCGGTCACGCCGCTGCGCGAATACAGCACGCCGATGCGCCATCCCGGCGTGGCGGCGTCCGTGTCAGTGCGGTAGGTCATAGGGGCTTCCTTCTGCAAGATCGTGGCCGGCGCGCCGCGGGCGCCGGGACGGTTCATACCTTCAAGTGGTCCATGATATGGCCGGCGGCCCCGGGCGCGCCAGCCTCGCCCTGGTCGACGATGGCGCCCTGCTTGAGCACCAGGTAGCGGTCGGCCACGTCCAGCGCAAAGGCCACGTTCTGTTCGACGATGAACATGGAGGTGCCACGCCGCTCGCGTTCCCAGTTGAGCGCCCGGCCCAGCCGCTCGATCACCGAGGGCTGCAGGCCTTCGGTGATCTCGTCCAGCAGCAACAGGGCCGGCCGCTGCATCAGGCCGCGCGCCACCAGCAGCATCTTCTGCTCGCCGCCCGACAGGGTGCCGGCATGCTGGCGCAGGCGGCTGGCGAAGACCGGGAACAGGTCGGCGATTTCGCCGAAGCGTTCATCGAACAGGCGGTCGTTGGGCAGGCCCAGGCGCAGGTTGTCGCGGATGTTCAGGTCGGGGAACAGCGGCTGGTCCTGGGCCGCGTAGGCGACGCCGCGGCGCGCGACTTCGTGCGGCCGCAGGCGGGTGGCGTCAACGCCGCCCAGGCTGACGGTGCCGCGCAGCTTGGGCAGGTAGCCCATGACCGTCTTGAGCAGCGTGCTCTTGCCCATGCCGTTCTTGCCCAGCAGCGCCACGCAGGCGCCGCCGGCCACCGACAGCGAGATGTCGTTCAGCACCACGGCACCCTTGTAGCCGCTGGCGACGTTTTCCATGCGCAAGGCCGGGGCGGCGTTCATGGTTGGGCTCCTTCGGGCGAGACGGGCGGGGTTGCGGGTTGGGCGCCTTGCCGCGCGGCTTGCTCAGTGGCTTGCTGACTCGCTTGCCGGGTGGCTTGCGCGGTCTTGTCCGCGGCCGGCGCGTTGCCGGCGTAGATGGTGCGCACCAGTTCCGATTCGGCCACTTCGCGGAAGCTGCCGTCCATGACGATGCGGCCCTGGTGCAGCACGATGATGCGGGTGGCCACCTCGGCCACGAAGTCCAGGTCGTGCTCGACCAGCAGGCAGCACAGGCCGTGGGTATGGGCCAGCGCCGACAGTACCTGGCCGATGCGGGCGCGTTCGTCCTTGCTGAGACCCGCGGTGGGTTCGTCCAGCAGCACCACGCGTGGCTCCAGCGCCAGCACCATGGCCAGTTCCAGCGCCTGCTGCTGGCCATGCGACAGGTCGCGCGCCACGCGGTCCAGTTGCTGGTCCAGGCCGGTCATGCGCAGCACCTCCAGCGCATAGGCCGGCAGCGCCAGTCGGGGCGACCGGCGACGCCACGACGGCCGCTCGCGCAGCGTGGTGGCGATGCGCAGGCTTTCGGCCACGGTCAGCGTGTCGAAGATGTTGGCGTTCTGGAACTTGCGGCCCAGGCCGTAGCGCACGCACTGCTCCGGCCCGTCGCGCTTGACCGCGTGGCCGCAGAGTTCGACCGTGCCGTCGCTACGCTCGGCGCCGTCGGCGATGCAGCGCATCAGCGTGGTCTTGCCGGCGCCGTTGGGACCGATCAGGCCCAGCAGCTCGCCGCCGCGCGCGCGCAGGTCGATGCCTTCCAGCACCTTGAGGCTGCCGAAGCGCTTGGCCACGCCGGCCAGGACCAGGCCGCTTTGGGTGGCGGCTAGGGCTGGCGCGGCGGCTTGACGCAATGCGCCGCCCTGCCCCGACGCGCCGCCCGACGCCGCTTCGCCGGCCGGCGCGCGCGCCACCAATTCCGGCACCGGGGCCGGCCGCCTGCGGCGCCAGGGCGCCAGCAGCAGCGGCAGCAGCCCGCGCGGCAGCAGCAGGATCACCAGGATGAAGGTCACGCCCAGCACCAGTTGGTAGAGGAACGGCATGTTGCCGCTGAGGTACGAGCCGGCCACGTTGATCAGCACGGCGCCCAGCACCGGGCCCCACACCGTGCCGCGTCCGCCCAGCGCCACCCAGATGATGAGTTCGGTGCCGAACACGAAGCCGGTCAGTTCCGGCGCGACCACGCCGCTGAAGGCGCCGTAGCCGAAGCCCGCCAGGCTGGCGACCGCGCCGCACACCACCAGCAGCGCGATGCGCCAGTGCGCGGTGTTCAGGCCCAGGTAGCTGCAGCGGCCCTCGTTGTCGCGCAGCGCGGCCAGGATGCGGCCGCCGTCGCTGCGCACCGCGACCCAGGCCAGCAGCGCCACGATCGACAGGCCGCCGGCGGCGATGACGTACCAGGCTTCCAGCGACAGGTCGAAGGTGTCGTAGCCGGTCAGGCCGGACTAGGAGCCGGTGTAGGTGCCGCCCGACAGCACGACCTGGGTCAGCACGATGGGCAGCACCAGCGAGATCACGGTGGCGAAGAATGGCGAGGCGCCGCGATAGAACGACAGCCAGCCGGTGGCCAGCGCCAGCAGCATCGCCGCGCCCACCGCCACCAGCGCGGCCGCGAGCGCGATGCCCGGCGAGAAGCCGTAGTGCGTGAAGGCCAGCCCGGCGGCATAGGCGCCGACGCCGAAGAAGGCCGACTGGCCGAAGGTCAGGTAGCCGGTGTAGCCCCACAGGATGTCCACCGTGACGGCCGCCACGGCGAAGAACAGCGCCTTGATCAGCACGTTCAGCAGATAGGTGTCGAACAGCCAGGGGCCGGCCACGGTCAGCGCCAGGCAGGCGATGGCCAGCCACAGCAAGTCGCGCCCGCGGGCGGCGCGGCGCGGGTCGGCGCGGGTCGCCAGCGCCGGTTGCGCAAGGGAGGAATCAGTCATGGGCGAATCCTTTGGGACGCAGGCGCAGGGTCAGGGCCGCCAGCACCGCGATGGTGACGCCGCCCAGGATCGGGCTGATGAACACGCCCACCAGCACCTGGCAGGCGCCATAGACCAGGCAGGTCAGGAGCAGCGCGGTGATCGAGTTGCCCGACACCATCACCAGCATGAAGGCGCTGACCAGCCATGGCAGCCCCATGTTCGGATCGACGCTGGACAACGGCGTGATGAGAGCGCCGGCCAGCGCCCCCAGCCCCGCGCCGAGCGCGAAGGTCGTAAAGCGGATGCGTTCGGCGTTGATGCCCAGGCCGCGCGCCAGGTCCTCGTTCATGATAACGGCGCGGGTCCGCACGCCGAAACGCGTGCCGTTCAGCAGCAGCGTCAGCGCCACGTACAGCAGCAGCGCGCCGGGCACCAGGAACAGCCGGTAGGCCGAGTATTCGGTGCCCAGGAACGGCACCGCGCCCTGGATCGGCGCGTCGGCGAACTGCACCTCGCGGCCGAAGGCCATGGTGATGAGCTGGCCGATCACGATGCCCAGGCCCCAGGTGGCCAGGATGGCGTCCAGCGGCCGCTTGTACAGCGGCTGCACGATCAGGCGTTCGACCAGCATGCCCACCAGCACCCCCGCCGCCAGCGCGCACGGCAGCGCCAGCCACGGGTCCAGCCCCAGCCGCGTCACCACCAGGGCGGCGTAGCTGCCCAGCGTGATGATGGCGCCGTGGGCGAAATTGACGATCTTCATCACGCCGAAAATGATCATCAGCCCGGCCGTCACGATGAACAGCATGGCGGCCGTGCTCAGGATGTCCAGCATCAAACCCATTGTGTTCTCCTGCGCCGCCAGCGAACCGGCGGCGCGCAGGGGTGGCTTACCGCGTTACTTCAGGTCGGGGCATTGCGCGCCCGGATCGACTTGGTCGAAGGTCTGCAGGATCTTGATGGAGCCGTCCGGCTGCACCTGGCCCAGCCGCATGGTCAGGGCGGCGTGGCGCTGGCGGTCCATCTTGACCGGGCCGCGCGGGCCGTCGAACGACACTTCGCTCAGCGCCTGCACCACCTTCTGCGGATCGAGGCTACCGGCCTTCTCGACCGCCGCCTTGTACAGGAAGAAGGCTTCGTACTGCGGGCCCGAGAACTCGTTGGCGGTCTTGGCGTCGGCGCCGAACTTGGCCTTCAGGCCGTCGAGGAACTTGCGGTTCTGCGGCGTATCGATGCTGGTCAGGTACGAGGCCGACAAGTACATGCCGACCGCCGTGTCGCCCATGGTCTTGGCGGTGGCCTCGTCGATCGCCAGGTTGCCGTAGGGCATGGTCAGGCCGGCCGCCTTGACCTGCTTGGCCAGGCTGACGTTGGGGCCGCCGCCGGCGGTGGAGCTGATCAGCGCGTCCGGGTTGGCCGAGCGGATCTTCGACACCACCGGGGTCCAGTCGGAGCCGTCGATGGGCAGGTATTCCTCGCCCACCACGCGCCCGCCCTGCTTCTCGATGTATTCGCGGGTGAACTTGAGCATGCCGCGGCCGAAGGCGTAGTCGCTGCCGACCAGGAAGAAGGTCTTGGCGCCGCGTTCTTTCATGAAGTGGTCCACCACCGGCGCCACCTGCTGCTCGGGCACCCAGCCGTTGACGTGCATCCAGCGGTTGCACGAGCGGCCTTCGTAGAACGAGGTGTAGATGTACGGCACCTTGCCGCGCGAGACGATGGGCAGCGCCGCGTTGCGCGCCGCGCTGGTTTCCATGGCGATGATGGCGTCCACCTTCTTCTGGAATACCAGCGTGTCGTAGGCCTTCTGCGCGCCGACCGCGCCCGAGGCGTCGTCGGCGATCTCCAGCACCACCTGGCGGCCGAGGATGCCGCCGGCGGCGTTGATCTCGTCGGCGGCCAGCTGCGAGGCCTGCACCACGCCGGGCGCGACCACGCTGTTGGCGCCCGACAGGCCGACCGGCACGCCGATGCGCAAGGGCTCGGCCGCGTGCGCGCCCGCCGCGCCGGTCAGCGCGGCGATGAAGGAAAGTCGGATGAGGAAGCTGCAAGTGGGTTTTTTCATGGGGATTTCTCCTTGGGGGCCGGCTGTCCGCCGTTGTATTCAACGCTGCCGCGGCGCGTCGGCGGCGCCCAGCAGTTCGTCGTAAAGGTCGCGGCGCCGATCGCGCAGCACGTGGTTGAAGTCGTTCAGTTGCCGCGCGCGGCGCGAGGCGGCCAGGTCCACCGGCGCCAGCAGCACTTCTTCGCGGTCGTGGCTGGCGGGGCCGGCCACGGTCCAGCCCTGAGAGCCGACGATCAGGCTGCGGCCGACGAAGGGCTGGCCGCGCTCGACGCCGACCCGGTCGGCGCACACCAGCGTCAGGCCGTTGCTGTGGGCCCCGGCCGCCGCCAGCGCGTGCGCCATGGCGGGGCCGTCGGGCGTCTGCCCCGGCATCGGCACCCAGTTGGTCGGCACCGCGACGATGTCGGCGCCGCGCAGCGCCAGCAGGCGGTAGACCTCGGGGAACCAGCCGTCGTAGCAGATCGCCACGCCCAGCCGGCCGAATTCCGTGTCGAACAGCGGCAGGCCCAGGTCGCCCGGCTCGAAGAACAGGTTCTCGTCGCCCCAAAGGTGCAGCTTGCGGTAGGTGCCCAGGTAGCCGTCGGGGCCGGCGATGACGGCGGCGTTGTACAGCCGGCCGCCGCTGCGCTCGGCGATGCCGGCCACCAGGTAGATGCCCAGGCGTTGCGCCAGCGCGATCCAGGCCTGCGAGCTGGGGCCGTCGGGCACGGCTTCGGCCAAAGCATAGGCCTCCTGGCGGCTGGCGAACACGTAGCCGGTGTTGGCCAGCTCGGGCAGCACCACCAGCCGCGCGCCCTGCGCGGCGGCCTGCTCGACCAGCTCGATGGAACGGGCCACGTTGGCGGCGACCTCGCCCATGACGGGGGCCGTCTGCACACTGGCCACGTGGATCGCGGACGCGGCGGCGTCCGGCGGCGGTGAAACTTGCATGCGATCTCCCTGCAACGTTTTGGAAAACAAAAAAGCCCCCGACCACGCATTGCGTGTGAGTCGGGGGCTTCTATAGCCAGACGAAGGTTCGGGCAGCAATCATTGCTGCGGGGCACTGCCGCACCAAGCCATGCCGGTGCGTGCGGATCAGTCCTGATCCTGTGGCGAATGATAGGGATGGGCGCGGACCGGCGGCAATAAGAGGTTTCCCGGACGGCGCCATGGGTGCGAGAATCAGGGTCGGCCATCAAGGAGGAACCCGCCATGCCCCAACTTTCCGCCTACCTCAGTTTCGACGGCAACTGCGCCGAGGCCATGCGTTTCTACGAACGCGTGCTGGGCGGCCGCGTCGAGGCCCTGGTGCGCTACGCGGATGCGCCCGCCGATGCCGCCATGCCGGCGCTGTCGGGCGAAGAGGCCGAGCGCATCATGTACGCCCGCCTGGCGCTGGACGAACAGGTGCTGATGGCCAGCGACGCCACCGCCGGCCATCCCTACCCCGGCAAGCAGGGCATGGCGTTGTCGCTGGCCTACCCCACGGTCTCGGACGCGCAACGCGTGTTCGATATGCTGGCCGAGGGCGGCAGCGTTACCATGCCGCTCCAGAAAACCTTCTGGGCCGACGCCTACGGCGCGCTGATCGACCGCTACGACACGCGGTGGATGATCAGCGGTGGGCGGCTCAACCACTGACAACCCCACTGACAACCGAATCCGCCACCCGCGGATGGAGCGAGACATCCATGACGCATGGCATACAGGGCAAGCAACGCTGGTGGGCACTGATGGTGCTGTGCCTGGGCGTATTGATGATCGTGCTGGACACCACCATCGTCAACGTCGCCCTGCCCTCGATCCGCGAAGACCTGCATTTCACCGAGACCTCGCTGGTCTGGGTGGTGAACGCCTACATGCTGACCTTCGGCGGCTTCCTGCTGCTGGGCGGACGGCTGGGCGACCTGCTCGGCCACCGGCGCATGTTCCTGGCGGGCCTGGTGCTGTTCACCGTGGCCTCGCTGGCCTGTGGGCTGGCCCGGGGCCAGGGACTGCTGATCGCCGCGCGCGCCGCGCAGGGGCTGGGCGGCGCGGTGGTGTCGGCGGTGTCGCTGTCGCTCATCATGAACCTCTTCACCGAGGCCGGCGAACGCGCCCGCGCCATGGGCGTGTACGGCTTCGTCTGTGCGGGCGGCGGCAGCCTGGGCGTGCTGCTGGGCGGGCTGCTGACCAGCACGCTGTCGTGGCACTGGATCTTCCTGGTCAACATTCCGATCGGCGTGGCCGTCTACGCGCTGTGCCTGCGGCTGCTGCCGGCGGCGCGCGGCACGGCCGGTGGCGGCAAGCTGGACGTGGCCGGCGCGCTGACCGTCACCGCGTCGCTGATGCTGGCGGTGTACGCCGTGGTCAACGGCAACGAGGCCGGCTGGACCTCGGCGCAGTCGCTCGGCCTGCTGGGCGCGGCCGCGCTGCTGATGGCGCTGTTCCTGGCGATCGAGGCGCGCGTGGCCGAGCCGCTGATGCCGCTGGCGCTGTTCCGCCTGCGCAACGTGGCCACCGCCAACGTGGTCGGCGTGCTGTGGGCCGCGGGCATGTTCGCGTGGTTCTTCGTGTCGGCGCTGTACATGCAGCTGGTGCTGGGCTACGACGCCATGCAGGTGGGGCTGGCGTTTCTGCCGGCCAATCTGATCATGGCGGCGTTCTCGCTGGGGCTGTCGGCCAAGCTGGTGATGCGTTTTGGCATCCGCGGGCCGCTGGCCACCGGGCTGCTAATGGCGGCGCTGGGGCTGGCGCTGTTCGCGCGCGCGCCGGTCGACGGCGGTTTCACGGCCGACGTGCTGCCCGGCATGCTGCTGCTGGGCCTGGGCGCGGGCATCGCCTTCAACCCGATGCTGCTGGCCGCCATGAGCGACGTCGAGCCGAGCCAGTCGGGCCTGGCGTCCGGCGTGGTCAACACCGCCTTCATGATGGGCGGCGCGCTGGGGCTGGCGGTGCTGGCCAGCCTGGCCGCGGCGCGCACGGCCGCGCTGGCCGGCGCCGGCGCG
>NZ_CP017433.1:2725626-2736928 GCF_002082135.1 Achromobacter ruhlandii | reverse complement strand
GCTATCGCGTGACCTTCCTGGCGGGCGCGGTGATCGCGGCCGTGGCGGCGGCGCTGGCCGCCGCGCTGGTGCGCTCGCGCAACCGCGAGCTGGGCGGACGCGGCGACGCGCCGGCCGGCCACTGAGGCGTCGCGGCCGCGCCACGTCTTTTGAATTCTTTACGATTGGCCGTCAAGGCCGGGAGTAATCTGGCGACGCCCCTCCACCGGACAGGAAGCGCCGCCATGACATTCCTTGCCAGCGCCCATCTGCTGCGCGACCGCGACGGCCATGAGGCCCGCGTCACCTTCGTCGAGCTGTTCTTCGACCTGGTGTACGTCTTCGCGGTCACTCAACTATCCCACAGCCTGCTGCACGACCTGACCCTGATGGGCGCGCTGCACACGCTGGTGCTGTGGTTCGCGGTGTGGCTGGGCTGGCAATACACCTGCTGGGTCACCAACTGGTTCGATCCCGACGCGGTGCCGATGCGGCTGATGCTGTTCGCGGTGATGCTGGCCGGGCTGGTGGCGGCGGCGGTGCTGCCGGGCGCCTTTGGCGAAAACGGGCTGATCTTCGCGATCTGCTACGTGCTGATCCAGGTGGGCCGCACCTTGTTCGTGGTGCTGCACCTGGGGCCGTCGCATCCGCTGGCGCCGAATTTCCGCCGCATGCTGGGCTGGCTGTGCATCTCGGCGGTGTTCTGGATCGCCGGCGGATTGGCCTCGGGCGATACGCGGCTGGCGTTGTGGATCGTGGCGGTGGCCGCCGAGTATTTTTCGCCCATGGCCGGCTTCTGGCTGCCCGGCCTGGGCCGCTCCAGCACCCGCGAATGGACCATCGAGGGCGGCCACCTGGCCGAGCGCTGCCAGCTGTTCGTGATCGTGGCGCTGGGCGAGACCCTGCTGATCACCGGCGCCACGCTGGGCGAGCACCCGCACTGGGACATCCCTACCCTGATCGCGCTGCTGGCCGCGTTCCTGGGAACGGCGGCGATGTGGTGGGTGTATTTCGACACCAGCAGCAAGGACGGCAGCGAGGCCATCGCCCACCACGCCGATCCGGGCCGGGTCGGGGCCTACTTCCACTACGTGCATGTGATCCTGATCGCGGGCGTGATCGTCTCGGCGGTGGCCAACGAACTGGTCATCCTGCATCCGGACGGCCGCATCGTCACGGCGGCCGCCGCCGCGCTGCTCGGCGGCCCGGCGCTGTACCTGCTGGGCAACGGCATCTACAAGACAGTGGTGTATGGCCGCTTCCCGCTCTCGCATGTGGCGGGGCTGGTGCTGCTGGCCATCCTGGCGCCGATCGCGTTCGTCACCGACAACCTGATGGTTGGCGGGCTGACGACGTTGATCATGATGCTGGTGGCCGGGTGGGAAAGCGTGTCGCGGCGGCGGATGCGGGTGGCGCACTGACGCGGGCGTCATCCTGGCGTGTCACCGGGCCCAAGCCCGTCCGCGCCTGGCGTGCCGGGCAGGACAAGTCTCGGCAACACGCACGCGCAGCGAGCAGCCCTGCGCGCCCCGATAACGATGGCATCACCCCCGCTTGCCAAACACCGACTTGGGCGCGCGGCCATGGAAGCGGGTGAAGGCCGCGCTGAAATTGGCCGGGTGGCGGTAGCCGACCCGGTACGCCGCCTGCGCCACCTGGCAGCCGGTCTCCAGCAACTCCCAGGCGCGGCGCATGCGCATCTCGGTCAGCAGCCGCATCGGGCTGTTGCCGTACAACGCGCGAAAGCCCTGCTTGAGCTTGAATTCATTCAACCCGGTCGCCAGGCACAGGTATTGCACCGTCAGTTCGCGATCCATCTGTTCGCGCATCAGCGCATGGGCCCGCTCCAGCCGGGCAATGTCGGCCTGGCTGAACCGGCCCGCCGCTGGCGCCGGCGCCAGCGCGCGCAACTGGCGTGACAACAGGGTCAATGCCTTGATGTGGATGTCCAGCGGGTCGCTGGCCCGCGCCAGCTCGGCCGCGACGGCGGCCAGCTCGGCGCTGGTGCGGCCCTGCGCCAGCCGCCGCAAGCCGCCGGCGCCGAACAGCGCCTCGGCCTGGGCATGGCCGGCGTAGCGGCGCAGCGCCGCCTCGCCCACCAGCAGGCGCAGTTGCGAGACGGTGCAGCCGCCCAGGTAGCGGCGCTCGCCCAGGTGACGGCGAAACGCCGTCACCGTGGTCTGGCCGCCGCGGAAATCCAGCTCGGCGCCATCGGCGCCGCGATAGGCGGAGACCCCACCCAGCGCCAGCGTGATGACCAGCGTGCGCCCGCCATGCGCGGCGGCGTTCTCCTCGATCAGGTCGCGCACGGGGGTGTATTGCGAATGCACCAGGGCCAGGCCCTCGCCCAGGTCCAGGCGGTCGGCCACGCACTCGCCCAGGTCCGCCGGCAGCGCCAGCCGCGACCAGCCGGGACGGGCGGCCGGACCGGGTTGGGCGAGCGTGGCGGAGATGCGCAGGGTCATGGTTTCGACGGCGGGTGACGGGTGGCGGGACGGGGCCGGGATGGCCCCGGGACGGAAGCCGGGAATGGGCCCGGGCGCGGATGCGCCGGCATGCATACGAATCCATCCGGTCCGCATATGAATGCTAATGATAGGCGTTCGCATAAGGAAATACCATCTTCGGGACGGGGCCGCGCGTCCGGCCGCCGTGACTGTTTGCACAGGAATCCCGATGAATCGCCCTCTTCCCCACCCTCGCGCCGCCTGGGTTGTGCTGTGGCTTTGCGCCACGCCCGCCGCGCTGGCGCAGACCGCCGCGCAGCCGGCCGACGGTCCGGCCGCGCCTGCCGCACCGCTTTCTTCCGCGTCCCCACCCACGACTTCCGCAGCGCCGACGCCGGGTTCCCCCGCCGCCGCGCAACTGCCCGCCATCACCGTCACCGCCGACAAGCAGGAACGCGCCCTCGAATCCCTGCCCGGCAGCCTGTCGGTGTTCGACGGCGACATGCTCGAAAGCCAGGGCGTCGTCGACCTGGAGGGCCTGCAGCGCATCACGCCCGGCCTGACGTTCCAGCCGTTCGGCCAGGCCGGCGTCAACGCGGCCGTGATGCGCGGCCTGTCGGCCAACTTCTTTTCGTTCTCGACCTCGACCCTGCTGGTGGTGGACGGCGTGCCCACGCTGATGGCGCAGGGCTTCGACGACCAGTTGCTGGACATCGACCGCGTCGAAGTGCTGCGCGGCCCGCAATCGGCGCTCTATGGCCGCAACGCGGAAGCCGGCGTCATCAACGTCCATACCCGCCAGCCGGGCGACAGCCTGCGCAGCAGCGTCTCGACCACCGTGGGCAGCCGCGACCTGCGCATGCTGCGCTTCGACCTGAGCGGGCCGATCGTCGACGACACGCTCTACGCCAGCGTGGCCGGCGCCTGGCGCGGCCAGGACGGCTTCATCGACAACACCTACACCGGCCGGCGCGAGGACGACCGCGAGCTGCGCAACGGCAAGCTGGCGCTGCGCTGGACGCCGTCGGCGCGCACCGACGCCACCTTGCGCTATGCGCAGATCAACTACCGCGACGGCGCCGCGCTGTGGGGCTCGCCCACGGCCTCGCGCGCCGCCGTGGCGTCCGGCACGCCGGGCTGGAACCGGTCCATCGGCCGCAGCGCGTCGCTGTCGCTGCGCCACGACCTGGACGGCGGCCTGCGCCTGACGTCGGTGACGGCCTGGAACGATCTGCGCGACCGCGTGCAGCAGGACACCGATTTCCAGCCCGCCGACCTGCTGCACATCGCCCGCGACCACCATTTCCGCAATCTGTCGCAGGAGCTGCGGCTGGAGGGCGCGCTGGGCCGCGCCCACTGGCTCGCGGGGCTGTACGCCGACGGCGACGACCATGACCTGCGCAACACCCAGAAGATGCCACGCGGCCTGACCGAAAGCGTGGTGCGGCTGCGCGGCCAGTCCGGCGCCGCCTTCACCCACTGGACCGTCCCGCTGGCCGAGCGCTGGACCCTGGAGGCCGGCGCCCGCGTCGAACGCGACGCCGTGCGCTTCACGCCGCAAGGCGACAGCGCGCGACGCGCCGACTGGACCCGCGTCACGCCCAAGCTGGCGCTGCAATACGCCTTCGCGCCGCGCCAGCAGGTCTATGCCTCGGTCGCGGATGGCTTTCGCGCCGGCGGCTACAACGTTTTTTCGCCGGCCGCCGACTACGCCGCCTACCAGCCGGAAACGCTGCGCGCGTACGAGATCGGCGCCAAGGGCTGGCTGCCCGGCAACCGCCTGCGCTACGGCGCCGCGTTCTACGTGATGACGGTCGACAACATGCAGGTGCAGCAGATGCCGCTGCCGGGCCTGGTGTACGTCACCAACGCCGCGTCGGCGCGTTCGATCGGGGCGGAATTCGAGCTCGAATACCTGCTGGGCCAGGGCTGGTCGTTGCAGGCCGGATTGGGCTTGAACCGCACCCGCTTCAGCCACTTCCGCGACGGCGCCAACGACTACAGCGGCAACCAGAACCCGTTCGCGCCGCGCCTGAACGGCCACCTGACCGCGCGCTACGACGCCCCGGCCGGCTGGTACGCGCAGGCCTCGCTCAGCGGCACCGGCCCGGTCTACCTGGACGCCGCCAACCGCTACCGCCGCAACGGCTACGCGCTGGTCAACCTGGCCGCCGGCGTCACCGTTCGACAGGTGGAAATCTCCGCCTACGTCAACAACCTCGCCAACCGCCGCTACGACGCGGTGGGCTACCAGAACGGCATCGTCACCGTCTACAGCCCGCCGCGCGAAGTGGGCCTGCGCCTGACCTGGCGCCTTTGATCGTCAACACAAGGAACACGCCATGCCGACTTCCCCCCTGCCCCTGCAACGCTATTGGGACCTGGCCGCCGCGCCGGTCGAAACCGCCGCGCTCGACGCCGCCCTGGAACTGGACCTGTTCGCGCACCTCGTCGCGCCGGCCAGCGCCGCGCACGTCGCGCAGGCGCTGGCGCTGCGCCCCGCCGCCGCCGAGCACCTGCTGGACCTGCTGTGGAGCCTGCGCCTGCTGCACCGCATCGCCGGCGAGCCGCCGCTCTACCGCTGCGGGGTCACCGCGCGCGACCACTTCGTGGCGGGACGGCCCCACTACTGCGGCGACGCCTGGCGCTACCGGCGCCGCGCGCTGGCGCAGTCCGGCGAGCAGTTGATGCAACGGTTGCGCCAGGATCCCGCCGCAACACCCGCCGCCCCGTCCGAGGCCGGCGCCTGGGCCAACGCCGCGCGCGTGCAGATCGGCCAGGAGCAACGCGCCCTGGCCGTGGCGGCGGCGCGCGAGGCGGTCGCCTGCGTGCCCGGCGCCGACGCGGCGCGCCGCATCCTCGACCTGGGCGGCGGTCCGGGCCTCATCGGCATCGCGCTGGTGCAGGACCGCCCGCAGGCCAGCGGCGTGGTGTTCGACTGGCCCGAGACCGCCGCCGTGGCGCGCGAGAACATCGCCGCCGCCGGGCTGGCGGCGCGCATGGTGGCGGTGGGCGGCGACCTGGCCACGGCCGATATCGGCGCCGGCTACGACCTGATCTGGTGCTCGTCGGTGCTGCATTTCGTGCCCGACGCCGCCGCCACGATCCGCAAGATGCACGACGCCCTTGCACCGGGCGGGCTGCTGGTGATGGCGCATGCCGAGGTCCCGGGCGACGCCGAGGCCGCCGCGCGCGTGCTGCGCTATTACCTGCCGATGCTGCTGCTGGGCCGGCGCGTGACGCGCCAGGGCCAGTTGGCGCAAGCGCTGCGCGCCGCCGGCTTCGCCGACGTGCGCGGTTTCGATTCCGACCGCTTTCCGCTGGCGCCGCTGCATGTGCTGTCGGCGCGCCGGACCGCGCCATGACGCCGCGCCTGCGCCACGGCCTGGCCCAGGCCCTGTTCGGCTGGCTGAACCTGGCGCTGACCGCGCCGGGCGTCTATCTGTGGCTGGGCCTGCCGCTGGTGCTGCGCCAGCACGGCTGGTCCGGCACCGCCCTGGGTCTGTTCCAGCTGGCCAGCCTGCCGACGGTGTTCAAGTTCCTGCTGGCGATGCCGCTGGACCGGCGCGGCGCGGGCCAGTGCGGTTATCGGCGCTGGACGGTGGCGCTGCTGCTGGCCTACGCCGTCGTGCTGCTGGCGCTGGGCTGGCGCGACCTGTTGAACGATGGCGCCACGCTGTTCGCGCTGGCGGCCGCCGCCGCGCTGGCCGGCACCTGGGCCGACGTGCCCGTCAACGCGTTGGCGATCCGCGTGTTGCCGGCGGCCGGCCGCGCCTCGGCGGGCGGCATCCGCTCGATGGCGCTGTGCCTGGGCGCCATCGCCGGCGGCGGCCTGATGCTGCTGGCGCAGGCGCGCTGGGGCTGGCAGGCGCCGTTCCTGATCATGGCGGGCGCGCTGGCGCTGGGCGCGGCGCTGACCTTGCTGCTGCGGGAGAGCATGGATGCCGGGCGAGCCGACGACGGCGCGATCGCCCCGCGCGATGCGCACGTCGACATGGCTTTCGCATCGACGCGGGATGACGCACAGGAGCCACCCTGCGCGCCCTTACCTACCGCCAACGCCTCCTCGACCCCACGCAAGGCCATCGCTTACCTGCGCCTGCCCGCCAGCCGCCGCTGGCTGCCGCTGCTGGCCCTCATGTTCCCTTTCATCGGCGCCGGCTGGTTCTATCTGAAGCCGCTGCTGCTGGACCAGGGGCTGGCGCCGCAACGCGTGGCCTGGCTGGTCGGCGTCGCGGGCGGCGCGATCGGCGCCGTGGCCAGCATCGCGGGCGCGCGGCTGCTCAAGCGCCTGGGCGCAGGCCCCGCGGTGCGGCTGCATGCGGGCGCCGGGGCCGCCGCGTTGCTGGCGTTGACGCTGGCAATCGGCCTGAACGCGGCGCCGGCCGTGCTGGCGGCCTGCGCCATGATGGTGGCGGCGGCCATGGGCGCCACCGCCGCCCTGGCGTTCGGCCTGATGATGTCGCACGCGCGGCCGGGCCTGCAGGCGCTGGACTACGGCATCCAGTCCAGCCTGTTCGCACTGACGCGCATCGCCGCGCCGCTGGCCGCCGGGATCCTGCTCGATGCGGCCGGTCCGGTCGCGATGCTGGCAACGTTGACGACAGGCGCGGCGGCGGTGCTGGCGCTGGCGTGGCGGCGGGCGGCCGCGCTGCCGGGCTAGGGGTTCGCGTTACCGGGTCTCGGTCGCTCGATTCAGAGAAGCGTCGCCCGCGCCGGCCATCGGGCGTCCCGCCGCCGCCCTCAACCGCCCGGCCGGTGCTCGGCCAGCACCGCGCGCATCGACTGCGCCGCGCCCTGCAAGACCGGCACCGCGCGCAGCAAGTCGTCGAGCATCAACCGCGCGGTGGGCGCATGGCACGCCACCGCCGCCACCACGCGGTCCTGCGCGTCGCGCACCGGCACCGCCACCGCGCTCATGCCGCGCACGAACTCCTCGTTGTCGATGCCGATGCCGCGCGTGGCCAGCCGTTCCAGTTCGTCTTCCAGCCGCGCTGGGTCGGTCAGCGTGCGCGGCGTGTTGCGCGTCAGCGGCAGGCGGGCCAGCACGCGGCCGCGTTCCAGCCGGCTCATCGACGCCAGGAACAGCTTGCCGCTGGCGGTGCAATGCATCGGCACATGGCTGCCGACCGCGAAGAACAGGCGCAACGGCTCGGTGGTTTCGACCCGCTCCATGTAGATCACCTGGTCGCCGTCGGGCGCGGTGAGATTGCAGGTCTCGCCCAGCTTGCCGACCAGTTGCGCCAGCACCGCGCGGCAGGCGCGCGTGAAGGCCGAGGCGTGCAGCGTCGACAGCGCCAGCGCGGTGGCCTGCGGCCCCGGCACGAAACCGTTTTCGGTGGGTGTTGCAGCGACGAAACCCGCGCGCTGCATCGACGCCAGCAAACGCATCAGGGTGGACTTGGGCATGTCCAGGCGCTGCGCCAGTTGCGCCAGCGTGGGCGGATGCTGGGCGCGGGCCAGATAGTCCAGCACCAGCAGCGCGCGCAGCGAACGCGAGGCATCCTGCGGCTCGTCGGCGTCGGGCGTCCGCGCCGATGCTGCACTGCGATTTTGAAACCGAAGATCCATGTTCTGTGCCATTTCCCCGTTCCCGCGCTTGCCGCGCTTTCTTTCCCGTGGCGGCTTCCTAGAATCGCCACAGATACGGAACCTTTGCGCGTCGCCGCGCCCCCCTCGCATCAGGCCAGTATATAAGTGCGCGGCGGCGCGGCAAGCAGGGTAAACGCGCCGTCCGGACGAGGGACTCCCCGCGTCACGGCACGGCCAGGCCAAGGAGGAAACAGACATGTCCGATGCCGTGGACTACATCGTGGTGGGGGCCGGTTCCGCCGGCTGCGTGCTGGCGAACCGGCTCAGCGCCAGCGGCCAGCACAGCGTGTGCCTGCTGGAGGCGGGGCCGCCGGACCGCTCGCCCTGGATCCACATCCCCATCGGTTACGGCAAGACCATGTTCCACAAGGTGCTGAACTGGGGCTACTACACCGAGCCCGACCCCAACATGCTGGACCGCCGCATCTACTGGCCGCGCGGCCGCACGCTGGGCGGCTCCAGCGCCATCAACGGCCTGATCTACATCCGCGGCCAGCGCCAGGACTACGATGCCTGGGCCGCCGCCGGCAACCCGGGCTGGCGCTGGGACGACTGCCTGCCCTACTTCCGCAAGCTGGAAAACAACGACCTTGGCGCCGCCGCCACGCGCGGCACCGAGGGGCCGCTGAACGCCACCTCCATCAAGACGCCGCATCCGCTGGTCGAAGGCCTGATCGGCGCCGCCGGCGCGCTCGGCCTGCCGCACGTGCGCGACTTCAATACCGGCGACCAGGAAGGCGTGGGCTACTACCAGCTGACCACCCGCAACGGCCGCCGCTGCTCCACCGCCGTGGCCTACCTGCGCCCGGCGCGCGGCCGCGCCAACCTGCGGGTGGAGACCGGCGCGCATGCCATGGCGATCCTGTTCGAGGGCAGCCGCGCCTGCGGCGTGCGCTACCGTCAGGACGGCCAGGTGCGCACCCTGCGCGCCCGCCGCGAGGTGATCCTGTGCGCCGGCGCGCTGCAATCGCCGCAACTGCTGCAACTGTCGGGTGTGGGGCCGGCCGCGTTGCTGCGGCGCTTCGGCATCGGCGTGGTGCGCGACCTGCCCGGCGTGGGCGAGAACCTGCAGGACCACCTGCAGATCCGCCTCATCTACGAGACGCGCCGCCCCATCACCACCAACGACCAGCTGCGCACCCTGCACGGCCGCGCCGCGATGGGGCTGCAATGGCTGCTGTTCCGCGGCGGCCCGCTGGCGGTGGGCATCAACCAGGGCGGCCTGTTCTGCCGCGTCGATCCGGCCAGCGCCACACCCGACACCCAGTTCCATTTCGCCACGCTGTCGGCCGACATGGCCGGCGGCAAGGTGCATCCGTTCTCGGGCTGCACCTATTCGGTGTGCCAGTTGCGGCCGTCCTCGCGCGGCACGGTGCGGCTGCGCAGCGCCGATCCGTTCGAGGCGCCCGCCATGCAGCCCAACTACCTGTCCACCGAGCTGGACCGCCGCATGACGGTGGCGGCGGTCAAGTACGCGCGCCGGCTGGCCGCCACCGAACCGCTGGCCGGCCTGATGAAGCGCGAATTCCGGCCCGGGCCCGAGGTGCGGAGCGACGACGAGATCCTGCACTTCTGCCGCGAGTACGGCGCGACCATCTTCCACCCGTCGGGCACCGCGAAAATGGGCCCGCGCGAAGACCCCATGGCCGTGGTCGACGAGCGCCTGCGGGTGCACGGCGTGAGCGGACTGCGGGTGGTGGATTGCTCCATCATGCCGACGCTGGTCTCGGGCAACACCAACGTGCCGGTGGTGATGCTGGCCGAGCGCGCGGCCGACTTCATCCTGCAGGACCTGCACGCGGCGCGGCCGCGCGCGCAGGCGCAGCCGGCATTGCAACAGGCGGCATGACATGAACTGACCGCAACCCGCGGAGCGGCGCCGCAGAGCGCCGCCCGCTTCCCCCAAAGGAGACAGGCATGGCCAAGCAGAACGAAACCGCGGTGAGAAAAGTCGTCGCCGCGTCGCTGATCGGCGCCACCATCGAGTGGTACGACTTCTTCCTGTACGGCGTAGTCGCCGGCATCGTGTTCAACCAGCTGTACTTCCCCACCGGCGACCCGCTCATCTCGACCATGCTGGCCTACACCACCTTTGCGGTGGGCTTCATCACCCGGCCGCTGGGCGGGCTGGTGTTCGGCCATTTCGGCGACCGCATCGGCCGAAAGAGCATGCTGGTGATGACGCTGATGATCATGGGCGTGTCGACCTTCCTGATCGGCCTGGTGCCCACCTATGACAGTATCGGCCTGTGGGCGCCGATCCTGCTGCTGCTGTTGCGCGTGTTCCAGGGCATCGGCCTGGGCGGCGAATGGGGCGGCGCGGTGCTGATGGCCTACGAATACGCCCCGCCGGGGAAAAAGGGCTACTACGCCTCGCTGCCGCAGATCGGCCTGGCGATCGGCCTGTGCCTGGCGTCCGGCACGGTGGCGCTGCTGTCGACGCTGCTGACCGACGCGCAGTTCATGGCCTGGGGCTGGCGCCTGGCGTTCCTGGCCTCGGCCGCGATGGTCGGGGTCGGCATGTACATCCGCCTGAACATCAAGGAAACGCCCGAGTTCGCGGCGGTCAAGCGCGACAACGCCGAAAGCCGCATCCCGTTCATGGACATGATCCGCCGCTATCCCGGCAACGTCGCCAAGGGCATGGGCGCGCGTTACATCGACGGCGTGTTCTTCAACGTCTTCGGCGTGTTCTCGATCTCGTACCTGACCCAGACATTGCAGATCACGCGGACCGAGGCGCTGACCGGGGTGATGGCGGCGGCGCTGGTGATGTGCTTCACCATCCCCTACTTCGGCCGGCTGTCCGACCGCATCGGGCGCACGCGGGTGTATTTCTGGGGGTCGCTGATCACGGCAGTGGCCGCCTTCCCCGGCTTCTGGCTGATGCTCAACAGCCAGGGCAGCGTGATGCTGGTGTGGCTGGCCATCATCATTCCGTTCGGCATCTTCTACGCCGCCGTCTACGGGCCCGAGGCCGCGCTGTTCTGCGAGCTGTTCGACGCCAAGGTGCGCTACACCGGCATCTCGTTCGTCTACCAGTTCTCGGGCATCTTCGCCTCGGGCATCACGCCCATCATCGCCACCGCGCTGCTCAAGACCGGCAATGGCCAGCCGTGGCTGATCTGCCTGTACGTGCTGTTCTCGGGCGTGGTCTCGGCGCTGTGCGCATGGCTGATCGGACGCGGCGGGCGCAGCGCGGCGCGCGATGGCGCGGCGCCGCCTGCCGGCGCGAAGCTGCGCAAGGCCTAGGCCCGGCGCGTCGGGCGGCGGCCGGCAGCGGC
>NZ_CP017433.1:2717320-2725396 GCF_002082135.1 Achromobacter ruhlandii | reverse complement strand
GGTGGCGAAATGGCCCGGCTGCACGCCGCGGGCGGCGCTGTGCTCGACCAGCCGCTGCGCGATCCGCAACGACTCTTCCCGGAACTCGGTGGCCAGGATGCGGCGGTCGCCGCGCCCGGCGCGGGTGTCGGCGGCCGGCGCCTGGCCCGGCAGGTACTTGCCGGTGAGCACGCCGCGCGCGATCGGGCTGTACGGCACCACGCCCAGGCCGTAGTGCTGGCAGGCCGGCAGGATCTCGACCTCGGGGCCGCGATTGAGCATGTTGTAGTACGGCTGGCACACCACCGGCTGCGGCACGCCCAGTTTTTCGCACAGGCGCAGGGTTTCGGCGATGCGCCAGCCGCGGAAGTTCGACAGCCCGAAGCTGCGCAGCTTGCCGGCGCGGATCAGGTCGCCCAGCGCCCACAGCGCTTCTTCCAGGTTTTCCTCGTGGTAGTCGCGGTGCAGGTACAGGATGTCCAGGAAATCCGTGCCCAGCCGCGCCAGGCTCTGCTCCACGCCGCGGATCAGCCACTGGCGCGAATAGTGCGACTGGTTCGGGCCCTTGCCCACCACGTTGCCGATCTTGCTGGCCAGCACCCAGTCGTGGCGCTGCCCTTGCAGCAGCTTGCCCACCACTTGCTCGGACCGGCCGTCGTTGTAGACGTCGGCGGTGTCGATGAAATTCAGGCCGTGGTCGCGCGCGGAAGCGACGATGCGCGCGGCCTCGTCATCGGGCGTCTGCTCGCCGAACATCATGGTGCCCAGGCACAGGGGCGATACGCGAAGATTGCTTGATCCGAGACGGCGGTAGTTCATGGCGAAATCCTTGGTCGGCGCGCGGGGTGCGCGGGGGAAGCGAAACAGAAAGCGAAGCGATGCGGCGCGCCCGGGGCGCGGCGGGCAAAGGGGCATGTTGCCAGAAGCGGGCCGGCGCGCCGCTGAAAATCCCTGCCCCGGGCAGGGACTCCACGCGCGGCACGCCCGTGGCGTGTCAGGCCGGCTGGGCGTCCACCGCCGCCAGGATCTTGCCGAACAGCGCATCGGCATGCGCCGAATCGAGCCAGCGCACGATCACCACCAGCTTGCGCTCGGGCTCGACCCAGGTGAACGAACTGCCCGCGCCCACGCCGAAGAAACTGAACGCCGGCACGCTCGGAAACACGCGGCCCTCGTGGTTCAGCCAGATCAGGTAGCCATAGTACGGCGCGATCGCGCACGGTTGGCGCATCTGCGCAATCCATTCGGGCGACAGCACCTGGCGGCCGTCGGCCGCGCGGCCCTGGTTCAGCAGCATCTGGCCGATCAGCGCCTGGTCGCGGGCGCTGATCGACATGCCGCCGCCCCAGTGCGAGCCGCCCGGCACCGACGGCATGCGCTGGCCGTCGATCTCGACCCAGGCGTTGTCGTAGCCGACCCATTGCCAGTTCTCGCTGGCGCCCAGCGGCCGCGTGACGGCCTCGCGGAACACCTCGGGCAAGGGCTTGCGGAACAGGTGCAGCAGCGCGTACGACAACTGGTTGATGCGCACGTCGTTGTATTCCCAGTACGTGCCGGGCGATTGCAGCGGACGGGCCTCGCCCTTCTTGCCGTCCGGCGGCACGCCGAAGGTGACGGCGCGATAGCGGTCGGCCTGGTCGGAGACGCCGAAGCGTTCGCCTTCCCATTCGCTGGTCTGCTGCAGCAGGTGGCGCCAGGTGATCCGCACATTGCGGCCCTGGTCGAAGCCGATGCCGGGCACGCGCTTGCCGACCGGTTCATCGACATCGGGCAGCAGGCCGCGGTCGTGCGCCAACCCGGCCAGGATCGCCAGGTACAGCTTGGCCACGCTGAAGGTCAGGTCGGCGCGGTCGGGTTCGCCCCACGCGGCGATCTCGCGGCTCTCGCGCAGCACCACGCCCGACACCGGACCGCGGTCATGCAGCGGGCCCAGCAGGCGGTTCCAGGGCGGCGGATCGTTCTGGTGCACGCCGAAAACGCCGCCGACGCTGCGGTCCCAGGCGGTTTCGTGGTCGTTGGCGAACTGGATCGCCTGCTGCATGAGCGCGTTCATTGTTTCCCTTGTGTTGTCGTTGGCCAGTGGCGCCTGCGAGTATATCCAGGCGCGCGCGGCGCGATATCGCCCGGGGCAATAAGCAAGGCGGGAATCAATCGTTGGCGCGGCGGCGCGACGCCGGTAGAGTCCAACGCCCCGCATCATTGAATCCACCGCTGAATCCATGTCGATCCCCCATCGGGCCGCACGCGCCCCCTTCCGCCGCTTCTCCGCCCTGCTCCTGGCCATTGCCGCCGCCTGTGGCGGCGCCGCCCACGCCGAGCAACGCGTCATCCGCGTCGTCGTGCCCTACGGCACCGGGGCGGTGCAGGACACCATCGCCCGCGCCATCAGCGATGAGCTGGGCCGGGCGCTGAACGCCTCGATCGTGGTGGAGAATCGCGCGGGCGCCGGCGGCACGGTCGGCACCGCCCAGGTGGCGCGCGCCACGCCCGATGGCAACACGCTGGTGCTGGCCGCCGCCAGCCACCACATTGCCGGCTACCTGTACAAGAACCTGGGCTACGACCCTTACAAGGACTTCACCGGCGTGGCCTATGTGGGCAACACCGGCTACATCATCCTGGCCTCTTCCAGCCTGAAGGTGGCCAACACGGCCGAATTCATCCAGGCGATCAAGGCCAAACCCGGCGCCTACGATTACGCCTCGGCCGGCAACGGCAGCGCCTCGCACCTGGGCATGGCCGCGTTCCTGACCGCCGCCGGCGCGCAGATGCAGCACATCCCCATGAAGTCCACCGGCGACGCCGTGACCGAGCTGCTGGCCGGCCGGGTGCAGGCCGTCACCGCCGCCACTATCGGCGTCACGGGCTACCGCAACGATCCGCGCGTGACGTTCCTGGCCTACACCGGCAAGCAGCGCTCGCGCTTCGCGCCCGACCTGCCCACGGTGGCCGAAAGCGGACTGCCCGGCTACGCCTTCGATTCCTGGCTGGGCCTGCTGGCGCCCGCCGGGATCGCGCCCGCCGAGCGCGACAGGCTCAACGCCGCGGTCAACAGCGTGCTGGCCGATCCCAAGGTGCAGGCGCGCCTGGCGGCGCTGGGCGTGGAGGCCGAGGCCAAGTCACCGGCGCAGTTCCAGGCGTTGCTGAAGGCGGATTGGGACGCGGCCGGCAAGCTCGTGGCGGCTTCGGGCGCGCGGGTGGAATAGCCGCCGTGATCCCGAGGCCCTGCCCGGCGGCCGGCGCCGCCGCCGGCCAACGCGGCGCCGTCAGCGCTGCAGCACCCCTTGCAGGAACATCGTGGTGATGAAGTCGGCCAGCGCCTCGCGCTCTTCGGCGTTGGGCTCGCGCCGAGTGAAACGCTCGATCACGCCCATGAAGGCATGCGACAGCCAGTCCGGCGGAATGTCCTTGCGGAACACGCCGGCGCGCTGATCGATGCGGATGTTCTCGGAAATCATCTCGACCAGTTCGTCCTTGAGCGCCTCGGCCGCGTCGACCTGGAAAAAGCCGATGCGGGTCAGGTTGCGATCCTCCTGCAGGATGCCCAGCCAGTTGGTCACGCCGCGGCGCACGCGCTCCTCGACCGGCAGGTTCTGCTGGTCTTCATAGAGGCGCGCCTGGCAGACTTCCTGGCGCAAGCGCTGGGCGAACATGCCTACGAGTTCGTCGTAGGCCGCCTGCTTGCCGGCGAAATACTGATAGAACACCGGTTGCGTCACGCCCGCGCGGGCGACAATGTCGCTGATCCGGGTGTGCTGGAATCCGCGCTCGGCGAATTCCGCCGCCGCGACTTCCAGAAGTTGCAGCCGGGTGCGCTCACCTTTCGTCAAACGCTTATCCTGCGGTACAGATGGGGGTGGTGCCGTCGTCATCGCGTGAAAGTACTATCCTTCCGGCCTTTTTGCCATACATTCCTGCATACATAGAAACCCTGATGATCCGATTGTCGCGTCCGTTCCACTTTGGCTGCGCCGCCGCGTTCACCCTGGCCCTGTCCGGTTGCGTACCTTACCCCACTTACAAGACGCTGCAGCCACAGTCGGCCATCACCGTGCAGGACGAGGCCGGGCAGCCGGTGGCCGACGCCCGGGTGGTGTTGATCGCCGGAGCCTATCCGTACGGCTATGACCGCTTCCGCAACGAGGCGCGCACCGATGCCGGCGGCCGGGCCCGCTTCGAGGCGCGCCGCGAGTGGCGCGTCGAGGTCCTGGCCATCCATGGCGCGGAAGTGTTCTTCTGGAACTGGTGCGTCGAAAAGGCCGGCTATGCCACCTATGCCACGCAGGACCGCAACGCCGACGCGTTCGACCCGCAGCCGGTCATCCGCCTGCGGGCCGGACCGTCGACCCCTTGCGACAATCCGCGCGGCTCGCCTTTCATGCGCGAGCCGCCGGCCGCGCGCGGGGCCCAGGCGCCGGACACCGCCGGCGCGCCGGCGAATCCGCCGCCAAGCCCCTGAAATCACTTGAAATCTTCATAACTCTTGACACAACTATTGCGTCGCGGCGGCGTTACATTACGGTATCGCCAGTGTCCGCGGCACGCGGGCGCCCGGCGGCTCAGGAGCAAGATCATGAAGCGGTTCACAGGTCGTATGGTCGGCGTCGCGCTGGCACTGGCCTTGGCAAGTTCCCCCGCGCTGGCGGGCGGGTATCGGGGTGGGTACCACGGAGGCGGCTATCACCATCATCACGGCGGTGGCGGCGGCAGTGGCTGGTGGGTGGGAGGCGCGCTGGCATTGGCGGCCACGGGGCTGATCCTGGCAGCCAATTCCGGCCCCTCGTATGTGCAGACGGGCGTCTACGCGCCCGGCGTGTCGTACTACAGCCCGCCGGTATACGCGGCGCCCGTGTATGAAGCGCCCCCGGTTTACAGCGCTCCCCCGGTCTATCAGGCGCCGACGCAATACGCGCCGGTACAGTACGAACCGGCGCCGCCGGTCAATCAGGCGCAGGCCAGCGCCTCGACCGATTGCCAGCGCTGGGCCATGAACCAGAGCGGCTACGATCCGGCCACCATCTCGCAATGGACCACGCAGGTCATGGTGGACAGCTACAACCGCGCCATGGATTCCTGCATGAACAGCCGCGGCTACCGCGCCAACTGAGGCGCCGGCTCAAACGCCAACCGGGGCCTGCCGCCCGCCACGACGAGCGCCCCCAGGGGCGCTCGTTGCATTGTGGCGCGGCCGCTACCGGGCCGCCCCCGCCGCACGGCGCGTCAGGCGCGCCGGCGTCCCCAGCCGTGCCAGGCGAAGAACAACCCGGCGGCCAACGCCAGCGCCGCCGGCAGGACCCAGACGAAACCGCTATCGGTGTAGACGACCTGCTCGACCGGATCGTAATAACGGCCCAGTTCGTTGAAATCCCATTTCAGGTATTGCGCGTACCAGAGCCAGCCGAAGAAGGCCGCGCACAGCAGCGACACCACCGCGCCGATCCGCGCCAGCAGGCGTCCGCGTCCGACCCCGGCCACCAGCCGCCAGGCCGTCATCACCCCGGCCGCCACGGCCACCAGCACCAGCCAGTCGCCCACGTTAAACCCCATCGCCGGCCTCCAGGCGAGCCAGGCAGGCGGCCGCTTCGGCCCATTGGTGTTCGCTGAAGACGCGCACGCCGGCCTCGGCCAACAGACGCGCGGTGACGCCGACACCGGGCAGACGCCGGCCGGAAAAGCTGCCGTCGTAGACATAGCCGCTGCCACAGGAAGGGCTGCCCTCCTTGAGCACCGCGATGCGGATGCCGCGCCGCCGCGCCACGTCCAGCGCCTGCCGCGCGCCTTCGACGAACGGCCGGGTGGCGTCCTCGCCCGACACGGTCATCACGCGGGCGCGGCCGGCCAGTACCGCGACGGCATCGGCGCCCGGCTCGATCTCGGCCGGCGGGCGCGGGATCGGCAGGCCGCCGGCCACCTCGGGACAGACCGACACCACCCTGCCAGCGTCGAGCCAGCCGGCCAGCACGGCGTGATCGCCCGGCACCGAGCGGCCGTCGTAGCGGACGGGATGGCCGAGCAGACAGGCGCTGACGAGAACGTATTGCATCGACATTCCGGGAGATGGACGCATGCGGCCATGCGTCCGGCAAAGGTCTCATCATAGAACAGGCCGCCGCCCTGCCGCGCCCGCCGCGCTGGGCGGATCAGGCGTGCGCCGCCTCGCGCGGCCGCCCCCATCGCCGCGCGAGGCGTTGAGTTTCAAGAGGCCGCCTCCAGCCATTGCCGCAGCGCCGCATCGCGCACCTCCAGCACCTCGAACAATCCCAGCGCGCGCAAGGCTGGCAGCGCCTCGCGCAGATCGGCGCCGGCCAGTTCGCGGGCCCGCGGCGTGGCGCCCGCGTCGCACCAGAGGCGCGCGTTGGCCAGGAATGCGCCGACCGTGCCTTTGCGCACGGTCACGCCCTGGAAATCCGCGCTGTCGCGGTCGTCCGGCAATACATCCTGGGCTTTCATGGTTTTCTCCAATGGGTGAGCACGGGAACCAGCGTAGTCGCCCATGGCCGGCAAATCTGCGGTATTTTGGTCAATCCATACCGTATTTTTGCCAATCCGCTCGCCCGTCGATCCCTCGCATGACGCGTCCCGCCGATCCCGCCTCGCCCCTGATCGCTCCCGCCCTGGCCGCCGCGCGCGGCGGGCCGCGCCTGCTGGCGGTGCGCCGGCGGGACAAGGCCGTGCGCCACACGGCGCCGCACCGGCACGCGCGCGGGCAGTTGTTTGGCGCTTACGAGGGCCTGCTGACGGTGCTGGCCGGCGACCGCCAATGGGTCGCGCCGGCCGCCCATGCCGTGTGGATTCCGCCCGATTGCCCGCACGGGTTGCGCTCGCATGGCCCCTATGCCGGCTACAGCGTCTACCTGAGCGCGGCGGCGTGCGCCGGCCTGCCGGATGCGCCCTGCGCCTTGCAGGCGTCGGCGCTGCTGCTGGCGGCGGTGGAACGCGCCGCCAGTTGGCGCGTCGACGCCTGGGACGCGGCCCGCCTGCGCATCGTCGAACTGGTGCGCGACGAGATCCGCACCCTGCCGCGCGCCGGCGACGGCCTGACGCTGCCGCGCGATGCCCGGCTGCGGCGGCTGGCGCTGGCCTGGTCCGATGCGCCCGCCGACACCCGGCCGCTGGCGGCATGGGCCGTTGCAATCGGCATGGCGCCGCGCACGCTGGCGCGGCGCTTCCTGGCCGAAACCGGCCTGACGCTGGGCGCCTGGCGCCAGCGCGCCCGGCTGATGCGGGCCCAACAGATGCTGGCGGCCGGCCACGGCGTCACCACCGCCGCGCTGGAGACGGGCTACGACAACATCAGCGCCTTCATCGCCGCGTTCAAGCGGGAATACGGCGTGACGCCCGGCCGCTATGACGGCCGGGGCCCGTTGATCGCCTGAGGCTTGCGCCGCGCGGTCGCGGCCGCGCTCATTCGGCGTCGGCGGCCTTGCGCGGACGGCGCGCGCGCGGCGCGGTCTTGGCCGCCGTCTTGCGCGCGGTCTTGCGGGCCGGCTTGGCCGGTTCGCTGTCCGCCGACGTGGCGGCGGGTTCTGGCGCGACCACCGCAGCCTGCGTTGGGGCTGGCGGCGCCTCGCCGGCCATGTCCTGCGCCGGCGCGGGCGAGGCGTTGCCCGCGCGCGCCGTCTTGGCCGCGCCACGGCCGCCGCGCGTTGTGCGCCGACGCTTGGCGTCGGCCGGTTCCACGGCATCGGACGCCTCCCGGGCGGGCGGCGCGTCGAAGGGGGCCGCCCCCGCGTCCGGCGCGCCGGCGGGGGCCGGGGCGTCGAACGTTTGCGGCGGCGATCCGGCGCCGGCCTGATCCTGATGCGCCGGACTGTCCTGATGCGCCTGACTGTCCTGATGCGCCGGACGTTCCTGGCGCGCCGGACGTCCCTGATGCGCCTGGCGGTCCTGGCGAGCCTCGTGTTCCTGGCGCTCCGATCGCGGCTGCGGCGCGGGTTGCGCGGCAAGCGCATCCTCGCCCGCCTCGCGCTCCATGTCCGTCGGCGCCCGGCCATCGGCCTGCCCCGCGCCCTGGCGGCCGCCGCGGCCGGCGCCCTGATTCTTGCGAGCGCCGCGCGTACCGCGCCCGGAGCGAACCTCGCTTTCAGCGCTGGCGCC
>NZ_CP017433.1:2710711-2717275 GCF_002082135.1 Achromobacter ruhlandii | reverse complement strand
GCCCGCCGCCCCGGCCGGCGCGCCGCCGGCGTTGTCGCGATAGACGTAGGTGCCGGATTTCTCCTCGCGCCCGACTTCCAGGAAGCCGCGCGACTGCGCCTCGTCCAGCAGGTTGCCGAAGGCGCGGAAGCCGTAGTACGACTCGTTGAAATCCGGCCGGCGGCGCTTGAGGGCGTCCTTCAGGGCCGAGGCCCAGATCTTGCCGCTGTCGCCGCGTTCGGCCATCAGCGCCTCGAAGGTCTCGACCACCATGTCGACCGCCTGGGTCTTGCGGGCTTCCAGTTCTTCCTTGCGGCGGCGCTCCTCGTCGGGCGAGCGGCGCTGGCCGGCGTTGCCGCCGCCGCGGTTGTCGCGGCGGGCGTCGGCGGCGCGCTGGCCTTCGCGGGCCAGGTCGTCATAGAAGATGAATTCGTCGCAATTGGCGATCAGGAGGTCCGAGGTGGATTGCTTGACCCCCACCCCGATCACCTTCTTGTTGTTCTCGCGCAGCTTGGACACCAGCGGCGAGAAGTCGGAATCGCCGCTGATGATGACGAAGGTGTTGACGTGCGACTTGGTGTAGCAGAAGTCCAGCGCGTCCACCACCAGCCGGATGTCGGCCGAGTTCTTGCCCGACTGGCGCACGTGCGGAATCTCGATCAGCTCGAAATTGGCCTCGTGCATCGGCGCCTTGAATTCCTTGTAGCGCTCCCAGTCGCAATAGGCCTTCTTGACCACGATGCTGCCCTTGAGCAGCAGGCGCTCCAGCACCGGGCGGATGTCGAACTTCTGGTACTTGGTGTCGCGCACGCCAAGCGCCACGTTCTCGAAGTCGCAAAAAAGCGCCATGCTGACGTTTTCGTTGGCATTCATAAGTGTTTCTCCGTTGCCGCGGCCACCCCGGCCGCCTGGCGGGGGCGATTGGCCGCATTTCGCCGCCCATGATATACATTTCCGCTCGCCCCGCCCCGCCGACCGCCATGCCCGACGTACCCGCCCCGCCCCCGCTCGACACCGAACGCCTGCTGCTGCGACCGCTGTGCGCGGACGACGCGCCCGCCATCCAGCGCATCTTTCCGCAGTGGGAAGTGGTGCGCTACCTGGCCGAGCAGGTGCCCTGGCCGTATCCGGCGGATGGCGCCCGCACCTACGTGGAACAGGTGGCGCTGCCGGCCATGCGGCGTGGCGCGCAGTGGCATTGGTCGCTGCGCCCGCGCACCGAGCCCGGCCGCCTGATCGGGCTGATCAGCCTGATGCGCGACGACCCGGGCAACCACCGTGGTTTCTGGCTCGACCCGGACTATCGCGGCCAGGGCTACATGACCGAGGCCAGCGAGGCGGTCACGGCCTTCTGGTTCGAGGTGCTGGACCAGCCGGTGCTGCGCGCGCCCAAGGCGGCGGCCAACGACGGCTCGCGCCGCCTGTCCGAGCGCACCGGCATGCGGCTGGTGGCCACCGAGGAACGCGGTTTCGTCTCCGGACGGCAGATGGCCGAGATCTGGGAGATCACGCGCGAGGAATGGCGGGCGCGGCGCCTGTCGGCCCCGCCGGCCCGCACGGACGGCCGCCCGGCCTGAGCGGCGCCGGCGGCCGCCGGATCGCGCCGCGTGCTTGCCGATGCGCCGGAAGGAAGGACGCTTCCCCATCCCGGCCAGCCAGGAACCCGTCACCGCGAAATAATTCTGACCCCATTTATTCCGCCGGCGGCTGCGCCCGGGCGCCGGTTCAAGCCGGCGCTTACCGCCCCTTTCGCCCCGTTTTCCGACGGATTGGCCGGCCGCTTGCGTGGCTAGAATTTGCCACCATCCCGCATTCCGTGCACGGGATGCCCCCTCGCAATCGGGCAAGATCCATGAATCCGTCTACCGTCATCGGCGCCGTTGTCGGCCTGCTCACCCTGGTCATCGTCATCGCGCTGGCCGCCACCAACCCCGGCATGTATTTCAACCTGCCGGGCCTGGCCATCGTGCTGGGCGGCACCTGCGCCGCGCTGTTCATCGCCTACCCGCTGTCCGAAGTGATGCGGGTGTTCAAGCTGGTGGTCACGGTGTTCCGCAGCGACCAGCACGACCAGCAGCGCGACATCGAGGAACTGGTCAACATGGCGCAGCTGTGGATGAACACCGACGTCCACAAGGTCGAACAGGAACTCAAGAAGGTCACCAACCCGTTCCTGCGCACCGGCGTGCAACTGATCATCGACAACACCCCCGAAGACCAGATCATCGAGCTGCTGCAATGGCGCGTGGCGCGGCTCAAGGCGCGGGAAATGGCCGAGGCGCAGATGTTCCGCGTCATGGCCACGTTCGCGCCGGCCTTCGGCATGCTGGGCACGCTGGTCGGCCTGATCAACCTGATGTCGGTGCTGGGCGACGGCAGCATGACCACCATCGGCCAGCAGTTGGCCATCGGCCTGATGACCACCTTCTACGGCATCCTGCTGGCCAACCTGGTGTGCAAGCCGATCGCCGTCAAGCTGGAACGCCGCACCGCGCGCCGCGTCGAGTCCATGAACATGGTGCTGCAGGGCATCTCGATGATGTGCGAGAAGCGCGGCCCGGCCGTGGTGCGCGAGACCCTGAACTCGTTCGTCATGCACGTCGAGGACGAAATCTACGACGGCGGCGCCTCCGCCGCGCGCGGCAAGACCGAGGGCCAGGTGTCCTCCGCCGCCAAGCCCGTATCCATTACCCGCCCCGCCGCCGCGCGCCAATGAGCCTGATTTCCCCCTCCCTGGCGCAGCGGATCGAGCAGGCCCGCCAGGCCCAGTTGCGCGCGCAGAAAGCGGCGGCCAACAGCGGCTGGCGCCCCAGCAAGAGCGACCGCAAGGACCGCTACGCCCGCTGGCACGTCGACGACACGGTCGAAAGCGACGCCGAGAACTGGCTGCTCAGCTACCTGGACCTGATCACCCTGCTGCTGGCCATGCTGGTGGTGATGCTGGCCGTGGCGCGCCTGCACGGCGGTTTCTCCGAGCCCGGCGAGAAACAGGTCGACATCGTCGGCAGCCTGGCGGCCAAGGGCCTGCCGGCCTACGACGGCGAATACGCCGAATTCGATACGCCCGCCATCCCGGCCAGTTGGGCCGAACCTGCGGCGCCGGCCGCCACGGCCACCGCCGCCGCCCCCGCGTCCGACGACGGCGAGGTGGTGGCGCAGGCCGCCCCGCCGCTGAAGGCGCCGTCCAAGGAATCACTGGGCCTGGGCGACCTGGGCAAGTCGGTCGACGTCATCATCAACGAGCAATCGGTCAGCTTCCGCATCAGCAACGAGCTGCTGTTCCCCTCGGGCCAGGCCACGCTCAGCCCGTCGGGCCTGGACGTGATCAAGCGCCTGGCCACGATCCTGAACAAGAACGACTACCAGGTCTCGGTCGAAGGCCACAGCGACCCGGTGCCGATCCAGACGCGGCAGTTCGCCTCCAACTGGGAGCTGTCCAGCAGCCGCGCCACCAGCGTGCTGCGCGAACTGGTGCGCGACGGCGTGGCCGGCAGCCGCCTGCGCGCGGTGGGCTACGCCGAGACGCGCCCGATCGAATCCAACGACACCCCGGCGGGCCGCGCGGCCAACCGGCGCGTGGAGCTGATCATGGACATCACCGCGCCGGCCAAGCCTGCCCCGGGGCAGGCCCAGCACGCCGACGGCAAGACCGCCAAGCCGGCGGCCAGCACGGCCCAGGCGCCGCAGCCGGCCGCCGCGAAGGCCGCGCCGGCGGGCGATTCCTGACACGCTCCCGCGCCCCGGCCCCGGCCGCTAATGGCAAGCGCGGCCGGCCACATCACGGCCGCGGCGGGAAGACCCACGCCGCCCTGTCCGAGACATCCCAAACAGCGTAATCTGGCGGCTGCCGGCCGGGCGCCCGATGCATGTCGGGGTCCGCGCCCTCGCGCCGCCCCCGGCGCCCCTGCCACCAGGAACCGTCCATGCCGTACATGCTTCTCATCGTCGAGCCTCCCGGCCAGCGCGCCGAGCGCACGCCCGAGGAAGGCCGCGAGGTCTACGCCCAGATGGTGCGCTACGCCGAAGGGCTGCAGGCGCGCGGCCTGCTGGCGCGCGCCGAATCCCTCAAGTCCGATGCGGACGGCGTGCGGCTGCGCGTGCGCGACGGCCAGCGCACGCTGGTTGACGGCCCCTTCGCCGAGGCCAAGGAAATGATCGGCGGCTTCTTTCTGCTCAACTGCGAGGATCGCGCGCAAGCGCTCGCGCTGGCGGCCGAATGCCCCGCGGCGCGCTGGGCCACGGTCGAGGTGCGCGAGCTGGGGCCCTGTTTCATGTAGCGCCGGGGCGTGGCCACCGGCGGGCGGGCTAGGTATTTACCCTGAACCGCGCGTTCCGATGTCGATCCACGCGCCGCTCATGCGTCGTGCCAGTACCGACCCCGCCGCGCGCCGCGGCCGGGGCCATCGATACCAGGAGATTCCCGATGCGATTCATGATCATCGTCCGCGCCAACGCCGACAGCGAATCCGGCAGGCTGCCCGAAGCCAGCCTGCTCGACGCCATGGCGACCTACCATGAAGGCCTGGCCAAGGCCGGCGTGCTGCTCGACGCCAGCGGCCTGCAGCCGTCGTCCAAGGGCTGGCGGGTGCACTACGACGCGCAGGGACAGCGCAAGGTCATCGACGGCCCGTTCGCCGACACCAAGGAACTGATCGCCGGCTACACGGTGATCCAGGCCCGCTCGCGCGAAGAAGCCCTGCAATGGACGCTGCGCTTTCCCGACCCCTTCCCCGGCCAGCCCTGCGAAATCGAAGTGCGGCAGATGTATGAGCTGGAAGACTTCGGCCCCGGCCAGGAGATCGACCGTTTCCGCGACCTGCCCGGCAACGGCCAGTGAACCGCCCCATCCCCCTGAACGACGCCCGCCGCGAGACCCATCATGCACAAGCAGATCTTCGTCAACCTTCCCATCGCCGACATGGCGAAATCGCAGGCTTTCTTCAAGCGCCTGGGGTTCAGCTTCAATCCGCAATTCACCAATGACCAGGGCGCCTGCATGGTGGTCGGCGACAACATCTACGTCATGCTGCTGGTGAAGGACTTTTTCCAGGGCTTCACCAACAAGCCCGTCGTCGACGCCAAAGGCGGCACCGAAGCCCTGATCGCGCTGTCCTGCGAAAGCCGCGCCGAAGTCGACGACCTGGTCGCGCGCGCCAAGGCGGCCGGCGGCACGGCGCCGCGCCCGCCGCAGGACCACGGGTTCATGTACGGACACGGCTTCGATGACCTGGATGGCCACATCTGGGAAGTGTTCTACATGGAACCCGGCGCCACACCGCAGGCATGACCGCCCCGGCCGGATCGGCGGCAACCCACCGCGCCATCGAGGCCGTCTGGCGCATCGAGGCCGCCAGCGTCATTGCCGGCGTCGCGCGCCTGGTGCGCGATGTCGGCCTGGCCGAGGAACTGGCCCAGGACGCGCTGGTGGCCGCGCTGGAGCGCTGGCCGGCCACCGGCGTGCCGGACAACCCGGGAGCCTGGCTCATGACCACCGCCAAGAACCGCGCCCGCGACCGCTTGCGGCTGGATGCCATCCACCGCCGCAAGCACGAGCAGATCGGCCACGAACTGGAGGCGCTGCAGGCCGACGTCGAGCCCGATTTCGTCGAGGCGCTGGACGCCGCGCGCCAGGACGACATCGGCGACGACCTGCTGCGGCTGGTGTTCACCGCCTGCCATCCGCTGCTCTCGACCGAGGCGCGCGTGGCGCTGACGCTCAGGCTGCTGGGCGGGCTGTCCACCGCCGAGATCGCGCGCGCCTTCCTGGCCTCGGAGTCCACCATCGCCCAGCGCATCGTGCGGGCCAAGCGCAGCCTGTCGGCGGCGCGCGTACCCTTCGAGGTGCCCGGGCCGCGGGAACGGACGCAGCGCCTGGCCTCGGTGCTGGAAGTGATCTACCTGATCTTCAACGAAGGCTACGCCGCCACCTCGGGCGAGGACTGGATGCGGCCGGCGCTGTGCGACGAAGCGCTGCGGCTGGGCCGCATCCTGGCTGAATTGACGCCCGACGACAGCGAGGTGCATGGGCTGGTGGCGCTGATGGAACTGCAGGCCTCGCGGCTGCACGCCCGCAGCGACGCCCAGGGCCGGCCGGTGCTGCTGCTGGAGCAGGACCGCGGCCGCTGGGACACCCTGCTGATCCGCCGCGGCCTGGCCGCGCTGGAACGCGCCGAAAGCCTGGGCGGGGCCAGCGGGCCGTATGCGCTGCAGGCGGGGCTGGCGGCCTGCCACGCGCGTGCGCGCCGGCCGGAAGAGACCGACTGGGCGCGCATCGTGGCGTTGTACGACGCGCTGGCGCAGGCCATGCCGTCGCCGGTGGTGGAACTGAACCGCGCCGTCGCCGTGGGCATGGCCTTCGGCCCGCAGGCCGGGCTGGACCTGGCCGACGAACTGGCGCGCGATCCGGCGCTGG
Source organism: Achromobacter ruhlandii (assembly GCF_002082135.1). Classification (NCBI taxonomy): domain Bacteria; kingdom Pseudomonadati; phylum Pseudomonadota; class Betaproteobacteria; order Burkholderiales; family Alcaligenaceae; genus Achromobacter; species Achromobacter ruhlandii. The sequence goes on along the minus strand of NZ_CP017433.1, from coordinate 2,710,884 downwards.
CCAACTACCACTGGCTGCCCAGCGTGCGCGGCGACCTGCTGGCCAGGCTCGGGCGCCACGCCGAGGCGCGCACGGAATTCGAACGCGCCGCCGCCATGACGCGCAACGCGCGTGAACGCGAGATGCTGCTGGCGCGGGCGCGGGGGCTGCCGGCGGCGGACTGAGCGCCGCCA
>NZ_CP017433.1:2687036-2710632 GCF_002082135.1 Achromobacter ruhlandii | reverse complement strand
AATCCCGTCATGGCCTCCCTCCTGCCCTCCGCCGGCGGCCTGCCCGCCGCTTCCGACGCGCGCCCCGAGCCGCCGCTCGCGGGGGTGCCGCAGGCCTTCGACCATCCCAACGACCGCGCCGAATTCCGCCGCCCGGCGCACCGCCCCGGCATCGAGCTGTACCGCGCCCACATCATTCGCCACGCCTTCGAGCCGCACACCCACGAGGCCTATGGCCTGGGCGCCATCGAAACCGGCGTGGAGCGCTTCCGCTACCGCGGCGCCGAACATCTGGCGCCGCCCGGCTCGGTGGTGCTGATGAACCCGGACGAACTGCACACCGGCCGCGCCGAGACCGCGGGCGGCTGGCGCTATCGCATGGCCTATATCGACCCGGACGTGGTCGCCGAAGTGGCCGGCGAGGCCGGCTGGTGGTTCGATTGCGCGGTGGGCCACGACGCCGCCAGCGCACAGCGCGTCACCGCCCTGCTCGACGCCCTGTGGGGCGCGCGCGAACCGCTGGCGTTCGACAGCGCGCTGCACGCGTTGCTGGCCGAGTTCCGGCGCCATGCGCGCGTGCCGGCGCCGCCGCGGCCCGAAGGCGCGCCGCGCTTCGCGCCGGTCATCGACTATCTGCGCGCCAATCTGGCGCGCCGCCTGACGCTGGAGGAGCTGGCCGCCGTGGCCGGCCTCAGTCCGTTCCACTTCCTGCGCAGCTTCCAGGCCCAGTACCACGCCACGCCGCAGCAGACGCTGATGGCGCTGCGCCTGTTCGAGGCCAAGCGCCTGCTGGCCGCCGGCGAGCCGCCCGCCCAGGCCGCGCTGGCCGCCGGCCTGACCGACCAGGCCCACCTGACCCGCGCCTTCACCCGCCGCTACGGCGTCACGCCCGCCCGCTACCAGAGGCAGGTGCGCGCCTGAGCCGCCCGGCGCCGGGCCGCGAATCGGCTGCCGCGCCTGGGCTGGCGGCCCGCAGCAATCTGGTACAAGACCGGCCGCCCCAGCCGCCGCTAGACTGCCCCGTCTATCAAATACCCGTTGGGAATCTTCATGTGGGCAGGAACCTTGTACGCGCTGGCGGCCGGACTGATGTGGGGGCTGGTGTTCGTCGGCCCGCTGCTGCTGCCGGAATACCCCGCCGCCCTGCAATCGGTGGCGCGCTATCTGGCTTTCGGCCTGATCGCCATCCCGCTGGCCTGGCTCGACCGCAAGGGGCTGCGCCAGCTCAGCCGCGCCGACTGGATCGAGGCCCTGAAGCTGGCCGCCATCGGCAACCTGCTGTACTACCTGTGCCTGGCCAGCGCCATCCAGCGCGCCGGCGGCCCGGTGCCCACCATGATCATCGGCACGCTGCCGGTGGTGATCGCCATCTGCGCCAACCTGCGCAACGCGCGCCGCGACGGCCGCCTGCCCTGGAAGCGGCTGGCGCCCTCGCTGGCGCTGATCGCGCTGGGCATCGCTTGCGTCAACCAGGTCGAATTGCAGGCGCTGCGCCAGGAGGCCGACGCCGACCTGTCGCGCTACGCCATCGGCGCCGTGCTGGCGCTGGGCGCCGTGGCGTGCTGGACCTGGTATCCGCTGCGCAACGCCGATTGGCTGCGCGACCATCCGGGCCGCAGTCCGCGCACCTGGGCCACCGCCCAGGGCGTGGCCACCCTGCCGCTGGCGCTGGCCGGCTACGGCCTGCTGTGGGGCGGCATGGCCGCCACCGGCAGCGGTTTCGACATGCCGCTGGGGCCGCGCCCGCAGGTGTTCCTGGGCCTGATGATCCTCATCGGCCTGTTCGCCTCGTGGCTGGGCACACTGTGCTGGAACGAAGCCAGCCAGCGCCTGCCGACCGCGCTGGCCGGGCAGTTGATCGTGTTCGAGACGCTGGCGGCGCTGGCCTACGCCTTCATTCTGCGCGGCAGCATGCCGCAGCCGTTGACGCTGGCCGGCATCGCCCTGCTGATGATCGGCGTGCTCAGCGCGGTGCGGGTCAAGCCCGAGCCGCTTGCCCGCTTAGACGGCGTCGGCGCTCAAGCGCGCGCCGGCAAGCGGACAAGGCCGCCAGGCCCTAGAATGCGAGGCGCTTTTTTTTGCGCGATCCAGGACCTGGATGCCATCACCCGGATCGGGACCATGGCCTGGCGCCGCCGGGCCGGCCGACCGGGACGCCGATCGATACCACACGCCTTCATGAAAACAACAACGGTTGCCCTGGCCGCGCTGGCATTTTCCGCGCTGGTTCAAACTTCGCCTTCCCATGCCGAGAACATCAACGGCAGGAATCTGTTCCAGCAACGCTGCGCCATGTGCCATGGCGCGGACATCAAGGGAAGCGGGCCGCTGGCCAGGAAAAGCAACCCGCCCACCCCGGATCTGACCACCGCCGCCTTCAGGAAGCGGCTGATCGACTATCCGGGCGTCATCGTGTCCTCGGTGATCCTGCGTCCCAACGGCGACCTGATTCCCAGGACCTTGCGCGAAAACGGCGTGAAGGTGCCGCCGCACGCCTGGACGGTCAAGGATTTCCGCGACCTGAATGAATACATGACCGGCGTGATAGCCAAGAGCCGCTGACGCACGATCCGCCGCCCTCGCCGACGCGCGCCGGTGGCAATGCCATGGCGGCGCGCGCACGACCGCGGCTAGATGATCTCCGACAGCCGCCGCAGGTCGTCGATGACCTCGAACGCGCCTTCGTCCAGCAGGCGTTTGCGCTGGTCCGGCCCGTTGTGCGAGGCGCCGATGTAGCCCACCGCGCGCATGCGCGCGGCGCGGGCGGCGCGCACGCCGGGCACGCTGTCCTCGACCACCACGCACTCCAGGATCGCGGTGCGCATCTGCCGCGCGGCGAACAGGAACACGTCCGGCGCCGGCTTGCCATGCGCCACCTGCGCGGTGCTGAATACGTTGGGCGCGAATTCCTCCCACAGCCCGACCAGCTTGAGCGCCGCCTCCAGCTTGGGCGGCGTGCTGCTGGAGGCCACGCAATACGCCATGCCGCGCTGGCGCAGGGCGGCCAGGGTCTCGCGCACCCCGGGCAAGGCGCGCAGCTCCTGGCGGAAGGTGTCCTGCAGCCGGTCGGCGTACTGGCGCGGAAAATCCGCCGGCAAGGCGCGCGCGTTCTCGTCCTGCAGGGTCTGCCACATATCGGCGTCGGGAATGCCGGCGAATCGCCGCGCCGCTTCCTGCGGCGTGATGGCGATGCCGTGTTCGGCCAGCGCGCGCGACTGGGCGCGGGCCGCGATGATTTCGCTATCGATCAGGACGCCATCGCAATCGAAGATGACCAGGCGCGGGGCGGGCGTAGGCATGGAGACTCCAGCGGGAACAATGCCCCATGATAGGCCGTTCGCATGACAGCCGCCGCATCGGCGCGCCGCGGCCGGATCCCGCCCTTACAAGCGGGTACCGTGCAGCCGCCGCAGGCGCCAGGCGATGGCCACGCCGCCCAGCGCCGCCGCCGCCACCACCAGCGAGGCCTGCGCCCAGCCATAGCGATCAATCACCCCGCCCACCGTCACCGGCCCGATCACCTGCCCCAGGTTGCTGCCCATCATCACCAGGCCGACCGTGGCCGCCGTCAGCGCGGGCCGCGGCGCCACCCGCGGCGCGGTGCCCAGCAGCGTCGCCGGGATCAGGCCGCCCACGGCCGAGAACAGCACGCACAGCAGGAAGGTCGGCATCGCCGGGAACACCGAGCGGAAAATCAGCAGCGCCACCCCGCCCATCGCCACGCTGGCGCAGGCGATCAGGGTCGAGCGCCGCCAGCCGCGCGACAACAGCACGCCGGCGCCCAGGTTGCCGATGATGTTGGCGGCGCTGGCGGCCGCGCTGTACAGCCCGGCGGTGGCCAGCGGCAGGCCGAGCTTGTCCATCAGCAGCACCGGCAGGAAGGTGAACAGCGCGAAGAACATCAGGCTGTAGAGCGTGAACGAAGCCGCCAGCAGCATCGGGCCGGCCGCGCCCAGCGTATCGGTGGTGTCCTGCCGCAGCCCGCGCCAGGACAGGCCGGCGCCGGCGGGCGTGGGCGGCGCCAGCGCGGCGACGCAGGCCAGCGCGATCACGGCGGCCGCGCCGGCGCACCACCAGTAGGCGTGCCAGTCGCCGAAGGCCTGCGAGGCCAGCATCGCGATCGCCATGCCCGCCGGCATGTAGCAGCTCCACAGCGCGAAGGCAAGGTCGCGGCTGGCGGGCAGCACCAGGCGCTGCAAGGCCGCCGGACCGGCCACCGTGATCAGCAGGAAACCCAGGCCCTCGATCACGCGCGAGGCCAGCAGCGCGCCATAACCTGGCGCCAGCGCGCCCGCCGCCGTGCCTGCCGCGACCGTCGCCAGGCCCGACAGCAGCATGCGGCGCGCGCCGAAACGCGCGATCACGCCGCCCGCCGCGATGCCGCCCAGCACGCCCAGGATCGAGAACACCGCCGTCAGCGTGCCGATCGACGCCAGATCCAGACCCAGGTCGCGCCGCAGCAAGGGCGCCGCGATGATCACCTTGCCGACCTGCAACGACGCCACCACGCCGGCGCCCACGATCGCCAGCACCGCTGCCCAACGGGTCGCCGCCGGCTGGCCGGCCCGCGCCGCGCCCTCCATCTTGTCCATCCGTGCCTCTCCTCGCTTGCAATGCCGCCAGCATGCCGGCCGGAACCGATTCTGATAAGTGATAATCTTTTGATGGAACCGATCTTGAAAATAGATCAGGACGCACGATGATAGACGCCCTCACCCTGGACCAGCTACGCGTGTTCGCGGCCGTGGCCGACACCGGCAGTTTCCGCGCCGCCGCTCGCCAGCTGGCGCGGGTGCAGTCGGCCGTCAGCCATGCCATCGCCAACATGGAAACGCAGCTGGGCGTGAAGCTGTTCGACCGGGGCGGCCACCGCCCTGTCATGACGCCGGAAGGCCAGGCGCTGCTGGCCAATGCGCGCGACATCCTGTTGCGGGTCGACGCCATGCGGGCCCGCGCCCAGGGATTGGGCGAAGGGGTCGAGCTGGAACTGTCGCTGGCGGTGGACACCCTGTATCCGATCGCCCAGGTCGGCGCCGCGCTGAACCGCCTGCGGGCGGCCTATCCGTCGGTCGCCACGCGCGTCGCGGTGCTGCCGCTGGGCGGACCGATCGCCGCGCTGCTCGATGGCAGCCACCAGTTGGGCATCATCGCCGGCGAACATTTCCGCCATCCGCGCATCGCCATGCAGGCGCTGTCGTCGGTGCAGATGGTGGCGGTGGTCGGCGCCAGCCATCCCCTGGCCGCGCGCGTGGCCGACGGCGCGGCGCTGAGCGCGCCCGATCTGGCCGATCACCTCCAGGTGGTGCAGATCGACCCGTCAACGCTCAGCGCCGGCCGCGACTTCGCGGTGCTGTCGCCGCAGACCTGCCGCGTCAGCGGCCAGGACACCAAGCATGCGCTGATCCTGGCAGGCCTTGGCTGGGGCCGCCTGCCGCTGTGGCTGGTGGCGCGCGACCTGGCCGAAGGCCGGCTGCTGCGCCTGCCCACCGGCAGCCTGGGGCGCGGCAGCCAGGTGGCCACGGAGGTCTACCTGGCGCATCGCATCGACCAGCCGCTGGGCCCGGCGGCGCGCACGCTGGCGGCGGCGCTGGCGGGGGACTGAGCCGGCGCGCCTTATCGGCGACAAACGCCCGCCTACCGCGCCCGCCTACCGCGCCCGGCGGCGCACCGACGCGCGCGCCGGCGACTGCCCCGCCCACCTCGGCGCCGACCATCGAAAGCGCGCGAATCCGGGCCCGCCCGCCTCAGGCGCGCGGCGGCTGCGCGTAGCTCACGCCCATGCCGGCGCGCACGTCGTTCTGGATGCCGTATGGCGGGATGGGATAACGCAGGCCATTGGCCGACAGCGCCTTCATCCCTTCGATCGCCATGGGCAGGTAGCGCGGCGGCAGCGCCATCAGCATTTCCTCGTCCGGCACGCCGCCGTAGCGGCGCTCGGCATAACAGGGCAAGGACAGGCTGGGCTCGCCGGTGGCCAGCGCCCGCCCCCAGGAGTCGGCACAGGCGGTCTCGCCCACCACGCTCCAGTCGAAGCGCCGGTAGTTTTTCCACTGCAGGCCATTGATCAGGATGATCATCTGCCCGGGCGTCGCATAGATCAGGCAGATGTCGGGCGGATCGAGCCGGCCCGAGGCCAGCGGCGACACCACCATCGCCCGGTACCTGCCCGCCGGCACGCAGGACAGGGCCTCCTGGCGGGCGCGGGCGTCGGCCTCGGTGGCGTGCCACACGCCGACGTACTCCTTGCCGCTGCGCCAGGCCTCGTCCTGCGGCCCCAGGCCGATCACCGCGCGGCACTGCGCGCCGACCAGGTCGTCGCCGGTGATGCCAACGGTCCAGCCCAGCCGCGCCGCCATGCCGACGACCTGGTCGGTGGTATGGGTGGCCTTGGGCCGGCGCAGCCCCTTCACGCCGGCCAGCGCCGCCTCGTCCTCGTACAGCTTCATGCCGATGACCGTGGTCTTGAGCCGCAGCAGGCGGTTCAGGTCATCGACCAGCGCCGCCCAGTCGCGCGGCGCATCCTGCGTGGTCACTTGGGTTGTCTCTTCCATGCCCGTCCTTTGGACTTGTCGTTGGAACGGGCAAGACTACACGAGCGCGGCGCGCGCGCGCCAACCCTGTGCGGCCGCAACCGCGCCGCCCGCGCTCAGGGGCGGCAGGACTTCATCAGGTACTTCGGCGATTCCACATAGCCCTGGCGGTAATAGAAGCGGTGCGCGTCAGTGCGGCGCTGGTGGCAGTGCACCTCGATGCGGTCACAGCCGCGCGCCCGCGCCAGCGCCTCGGCCGCCTCTTCCAGCGCCCGGCCCACCCCGCTGCCGCGCGCCGCGTCGCTGACACAGAAATAGGTGATGCGGCAGAAATCCCCGGGCAGCGCCAGTTGCGCCATGAAGTGCAGGCCGATGAAGCCCAGCAGCCGGCCGCCGTCCTCGGCCACCAGCAGCTCGGCATCGCGGTGCCCCAGCAGGCGTTCGATCTTCCCGGGCACGAAGCCCTCGGTGCCGGGATAACCCAGTTGGGCCAGCAGGTCAGCGATATCGGCGGCGTCGCCGGCCTGTGCATTGCGGATGATCATGGCGCCTCGCGCAAAAGCGTGGATGCTAGGCTGGCACGATGTCGCCGCGATGACCGCGCCCGGCCCCGCGCGCCGGGGCATCAGACGCGGTTGTCATCCTGCCGCAACATCCCGAACAACGCCTGCACCGCCGGCGAGCCGGCCGCGCCCGGCGCCGCGGCCAGGGCAAAGCGCCGCCGCACCGGCGCGGCCAGCGGCAAGACGCGCAGGCCCCGGCGGTTCTCCGGCAGCGTCAGTTCCGGCACCAGCGCCACGCCAACGTTCTCGCGCACCAGCGCAAATGCGCTGGCCCATTCCATCACCGTGGCGCGCACATCGGCCAGCGCCAGCCCGGCGTCCGCCGCCACGCTGCCGGCATGCACGCTGCAACCGCCGGTGGCCAGCACGAAGGGCTGCGCCACCAGTTGCGCCAACGTCACCGACGCGCCGCGCGCCAGCGGATGCGCCGCCGGCAGCACCGCCACCCAATCGTCCTCGCCGAGCGGACAGGTGGCCCGGCCGGGGGGAGGATTCAACACCACGCCCACGTCCACGGTATCCGCCGCCAGCAGGTTCTCGATCTCGCTGTCGCTGGCTTCCAGCGGCACCACCTCGATGGCCGGATGCAATTGGCGAAAGCGCCGCAACACCGGCGGCAGGATGGTCGAGAACACCATCGGGAAACTGGCCAGCCGCAACACCCCGCCGGGCGCGCCGGACGCCTCCTGCGCCAGCGCGCGGATGCGGCCCAGCGCGGCCAGCATGACGCGCGCCTCCTGCGCCACCCGCAAGCCCAGCGCGGTGGGCACGCTCTGGCGCCGCTCGCGGGTGAACAGCGGCGCGCCCAGGTGCTCTTCCAACTGGGCAATGGCCTGGCTGGCGCCCGACTGCGTCATGCCCACCTGTTTCGCGGCGTGCGTGATGTTGCCGGCGTCCACCACTGCCAGCAGCAGCCGCCAATGCATCAGGTTCATCATGGCATCAGTTCAACTTATTTCATGTTTATGAAGCAGTAATTTTACGGATACTTCGGCAATAGGCATCCTGACGCTTCCCCCTTCCTGGAATGCCTTGCATGAAGCTCTACTACGCCCCCGGCACCTGCTCGCTGTCCCCCCACATCGTGCTGCGCGAACTCGGCCTGTCTTTCGACCTTGCGCGAGTCGACAACCGCAGCAAGCGCACCGCCGACGGCGGCGACTTCCTGTCCATCAACCCCAAGGGCTACGTCGCCGCGCTGCAACTGGACGACGGCCGGGTCCTGACCGAAGGCCCCGCCATCGTCCAATACCTGGCCGACCTGCGGCCCGAGGCTGGCCTGGTCCCGCCCGCCGGCAGCTGGGCCCGCAGCCAGTTGCACGAATGGCTGAACTTCATCTCGGCGGAAATCCATGGCGGCTTCGGTCCGCTGTTCAATCGCGGTCTGCCCGAGGCGGCACGCGCGTGGTGGCAGGCGCGGCTGGAAAAGCGACTGGATTACGTCGCCGCCGCCCTGCGCGAGCGGCAGGCCCTGGTACAGGATCGTTACGGCGTGGCCGACATCTATCTGTACTCGGTGCTGCGCTGGGCGCCGCAACTCGACGTGGACCTGACGCGCTGGCCTGTCTTGATGGAGTTCCAACGCCGCGTCGAAACCCGCCCTGCCGTGCGAGCCGCGCTGGCCGCGGAAGCGCGGGGTTGAGCGGCAAGGGAACGGCGCGCCATCGCCCTCACTAGCCGCCTGGCCTGCGGCGCGCTACGCCCCGATGGTGCGCAGCGCCCGCTGGCAGATGCGCTGCGTCGCCGCGACCGGGCTGTGCGTCAGCCAGCGCGCGCACACCCGCCGGACCCAGTCGGGCTGGTCCTTGCTGGCGTCGTTCAACCAGTTCGCCACCGAATCCTGCACATAGACCGCCGGATCGGCGCGCAGCGGCTCCAGCAGCGGCAGCGCCCGCCCCGGATCCGCCTTGAGCGCGGCGATGTGCGCGCACCAGACGCCGCGTGGCCGCAGCGCCTCGCTGGCAAAGCGGCGCAGGCGCTCGGACGGCAGCGCCGTCCAGGGTTGCAGTTGCGTGATGGCCGCGTCCAGCTCGGCCGTCAACGCCGGCCGCAGCGCCAGCCAGGCCCATTCGCGCACGCCGAAGTGCGCGTCGTCGGCCAACGGCCGGATGCGCGCCAGGCGCTGCGCCAGCGGCACATCCGGCGCCGCCCCGATCATGAAGCAGGCCCAGCCTCGCGCGGTGTCGGACGCCTGCGCCGCCATCCGCGCGCAGCCGGCCGGGCCCAGGCGTTCATGCAGGATGCGCGCCGCCACCGCCATGCGCCTGGAGATGCCGAGCGCCGCCGCGGCCCGCATGGCGGCGATGCCATCGGCGCCCACCTCGGGCGCCAGCGCCTGCATCAACCGGGCAAAGTCCACCGCCAGGCACTCGGTCAGGTGCGTGGCCGGCGCGCCCGCGTTCAGCCGCGCCAGGCGGTCGGCGCCGATGTCCTTGACGCCTCGACGGGCGGCGCTCATGGCGCATCCTTCGCCAACGCCGCGCGCCCGCTGTCGGTGCCGCGCCATACCTTCGCCAGCAGTTCGCCGAGCTGGCGCCGCTCGGTGGGCGAAAGCGGGTCGAACAACGAGCCGATCCACTGCGTGTGCTCCTTGAACAGCCTGGCCGCCGCCGTCCTGCCCTTGGGCGTCAGGACCACCGCGATCCGGCGCCGGTCGTCCTGCCCCGGCTGGCGCGAAACGAAGCCGTCGCGCTCCAGTCCATCGAGCAGGCCGGTGACGGTGGCGCGCGTCACGCCCGCGCGCGCCGCGAGTTCGTGCGGCGACAGGCCGCCCGCCTGACCGTGCAGCAGGAACAGCAGCACGAACTTGCCTTCCGATAACTGCCGCGGCGCCAGGCGCGCGGCGCAATCGCGGTCGATGGCGCTGGCCAGGGCCAGCACCTGCAAACACAACCGCATGCCGTCCGCGGATTGCAGCCCGCGGCGGGCGGCCTCGTCCAGCAGCGCGTGGTGCTTGGGTTCCAGCATGGCGGAAATAAGGGAAATGGCGGGTGGCATGGGGTTTCGGCATTTGATACGGCAGCATATGATAAGGCCCCTAATCATATGAGACAACCCGGCGGGACATGGCGACATCCCGCCGATCGATCGCCCCCGCGCGGCGCCCGCCTGGCGAAGTGCTAGCATCCGAAGCATGACTTCGATCCTGCACGCCCACCCCATCGACCCGGCCATCCGCGAGCGCGTCATGGCGACCCTGGAACACATCGAACAGCGCCACGATGTCCGCGTCCTGCTCGCCTGCGAATCCGGCAGTCGGGGGTGGGGCTTCGCCTCGCCAGACAGCGACTATGACGTGCGCTTCCTGTACGTGCACAAGCTGGACTGGTACCTGCGCGTGGCGCCCCAGCGCGACGTGATCGAGCTGCCCATCGACGACGAGCTGGACGTGTCCGGCTGGGAACTGCGCAAGGCGCTGCAACTGCTGCGCGGCTCCAACCCCACCCTGTTCGAATGGCTGGATTCGCCCGTGCTGTATCGCCAGGACGACGCCACCAGCGCCTGGCTGCGGCACTTCCGCAGCGCGTATTTCTCGCACACCAAGGGCCGCTGGCATTACGTGGCCATGGCCGGTCGCAACTTCCGCGAATCGCTGCAGGGCGACACGGTGCGGCTCAAGAAATACCTGTACGTGCTGCGTCCGGTGCTGGCCGCGCAATGGATCGACAGCGGCCGCGGCATCCCGCCGATGCGTTTTGCCGACCTGGCCGATGCCATGGTCACCGACCCCGCGCTGCGCGACGAGATCAACGCGCTGCTGGCCATCAAAATGCAGGCCGGCGAGGCCGAGCACGGCCCGCGCTTCCCGCTGATCCACGCCTATCTGGAAACCACGTTGCCGACCCTGGAAAAGGCGCCCTTCTTCGACCGGCCGGACGGCCAGACCGAGCGGTTGGACCGGTTCCTGTACGAAGTCGTGACCGGCGCGCCGCTGACGTATTGAGCGCCGCCGCAATGCCGCCCACCCCGACCATCACCCTGCGCCGCCTGCGCACGGACGACGTACCCATGATCCTGGCGCTGGAATCCGACCCCGAGGTCATGCGCCACAGCACCGGCGTCAAACCCGCCACGCAGGCGCGCCGCCAGGAACTGCTGGAATGGTTGCGCATGCCGCCGGATGACATCGGCCATTGGGCGGTGGTCGATCCCCACGATGTCGCGGTGGGCTGGATCAGCCTGACGCGGCTGGAGGACACGGGCGCATTGCAGCTGGCCTACCGGCTGCTGCGGGCGGCGTGGGGTCGCGGCTATGCCACGCAAGCCGCGCGCCAACTGTGCGATTACGCCTGGCGCGCGCTGGACGCCACGGAACTGGTGGCCGTCACCTGGCCCGACAACCTGGGCTCACAGCGCGTGCTGGACAAGCTGGGCTTCACCTTCCGCGCCATTGAAACGCATTATGGCCGCGACACTCGCGTCTACGTGCTGGCGCGTCCGGGTCACTGATCGCCGACCTGAACGCCGCCGTTCACTCGCTTTGGCATGGCGCCACGCGATCGCGGCGGTCCGGTCGCGCATGAGCGATGCGCCGGCCAGCGCTTTGCGGGTACCCTATCGCCTTTCCATCAACCGCACAGTCCCTCATGTCCGACACCACCCAGCCCTTCGACGTTTCCAACTACATCGCCCAGAGCCTGGAAGGCATGCGGGCCGCCACCTCGGCGCACTGCGCCACCTGGCACCTGGACGAAGCCGAGCAATGGTCCTTGGACATGGACAGCGGCCTGATCGTGTTCCAGCTGCCCGGCGGCATCACCGCGCAAGCGCCGGTGCAGATCGTCGGCACCTCCAATAGCGAGGACAGCAGCTTCCTGTGGGGCTGGGATCACCCGTCGGTGCCCGCCGAACTGGCCGAACACGCCCAACTGGCGCTGGCCTTCGGCAAGGCCCACGGCCTGGAGGCATACACCCACCGCAACGTGCCATGCGATGACGCCCTGGCCTGGGAATTCACCGCCGTGGCCATGCGGCTGGGCGAGGCCAGCGGCTCGTACCGCGCGCGGGCCTCGGAGACCGCCCACGTCTGGATGACGTTCGGCCAGGTGACCTTGTCCAAGGCCTGACGCGCCGGCGGCGCGCGCCACCGCGCCGCCGTCAGGCCGCGTCCGGATGAATCCCGGTATAAGCCGCGCGCGGCCGGATCACATCGGGGCTGCCGCGCTGCTCCAGGCCATGCGCCAGCCAGCCGATCGAGCGTCCCAGCGCGAACAGGCCGAAGGCCGCGCCCGGCGGCAGGCCCAGATGGCGCCGCACCGCCACCAGCGAGAAGTCGACCGAGGGCCGCTGCCCCGATAGCTCGAACGCCTGCTCGATCAATGTCTCCCACTCGGGGCGCCGCGGCAGTATCCGCGCCAGCAAGGCGCTGGCGCGCGGATCGCCCGCGGGGTAAAGGTGGTGGCCAAAACCCGGCATGTCTTCGCCCCGCGCCAGCCGCTCGCGCAAGCCCCGCGCCAGCCGCTGGCCGGCGTCCGCGCCGCCGTCGCCACGTTCCAGTTCCTCCCACATCGCCTCGACGCGCGCGGTGGTGGCGCCGTGGCGGCCGCCCGTCAACGCCGCCAGCCCGCCGACAATACCGGCGCGCAGGCTGGCGCCCGTGGACGCGATGCAGCGCGCGGTAAAACTGGAGGCGTTCAGTTCGTGGTCGGCGCACAGCACCAGCGCCATGCGGATAAGATCCGCGCCCGCCGCGTCCACGCCCCAGGCGCGGGCGCACTGCGCGTGGATCGGCGCGTCGTCCGGCGCGGTCTGCAGCAGGCAGGCCGCCAGCGTGCGCACCAGCGCGCCGCAGCCCTGCGCCTGGCGCTCGGGCGAGCGCTGCCACAACGCGGTCGCATCGTCATCGCTGGCCGCCGTGAACAGCGGCAACAGCGCGGCCTCGGCGCGCTGGCCGCGATGGCGCGCGAACAGCGCCGCCAGATCCTCGGGCAACCGCGGCGCGGCCGCGCCGAACGCCATCGCCTGGTCACATTGCCACAGATGCGCGGCCACCGCTTCCACCGAGGACGATTGCGCCAGCGCCACGGCGTTTTCACCGCGATAGAACAACTGGCCATCCTCGATCAGGGTGATGGCCGATTCCAGCACCGGCAGGCCCCAGTTCAGCGTCGCCTTGGCCACCTCTTTCGGCTTGCGGCCACGGGTGCGCTGCGCCGCCAGCCGTTCGACGTCCTCGGCCAGGTAGCGGCTTTCGCGCGGCGTGGCGCCGGCCTCGGCGTGCAGCAATCCCCGGCTGACGTAGGCGTACAGGGTCTGGCGCGACACCCCCAGGCGGGTGGCCGCGGCGGCGGAGGTCAGGTAATTGGGCATGGGTTGCGAGACGGGGAACGAAGGCAATGGGTTGATTATATTAATCAATATTGACAATTAATGCGGCAAGATGAATCCTGGCGTCATCGCTCAACGTCCCGGAAGCAACATGTCCACCATCCATCGCCCCCTCCCCCCCTCGCCCGCCACCGCCGACTACCTGCGCCAGTTCTGGCTCGCGGCGGGCGGCGATCCCGCCCTGCTGAGCCAGGTCGCCATCACCGGCCAGGGCGCCTTGCCCTCGGCCTTCGCCGTCACGGAATTCGCCACCGCCGCGATCGGCGCCGCCGGCCTGGCCATGGCGGAATTCGTTGCGGCCGGCGCAGGCGCGGCCGGTGCGCCCGCCGTGCCGGCGGTCGAAGTCGACCAACGCCTGGCCTCTGTCTGGTTCGGCACCAGCCTGCGCCCCATCGGCTGGAGCATGCCGCCGCTGTGGGACGCCGTCGCCGGCGACTACCGCGCGGCGGACGGCTGGATCCGGCTGCACACCAACGCGCCCCATCATCGCGACGCCGCCCTGGCGGTCCTGGGCGTGGCCGCCGACCGCGACGCCGTCGCCCGCGCCGTGGCGCGCTGGCGCGCCGACGAACTGGAAGCGGCGGTGGTCGAACACAACGGTTGCGCCGCCGCCATGCGCGGCCTGGACGCCTGGCGCCAGCATCCGCAAGGCCAAAGCGTTGCCGCCGAACCCCTGCTGCACCGCGCCGCCAGCGGCGGCGGCGCCCGCCCTGCCTGGCGCATTTCGCGCCAGCGCCCGTTGCAGGGCCTGCGCGTGCTGGACCTGACCCGCATCCTGGCCGGCCCCGTGGCCACGCGCTTCCTTGCCGGCTTTGGCGCGGACGTATTGCGCATCGACCCGCCCGGCTGGGAAGAGCCCGGCACGGTGCCCGAGGTCGTGCTGGGCAAGCGTTGCGCGCGCCTGGACCTCAAGTCCGCCGAGGGGTTGGCCACGCTGCAACGCCTGCTGTCCCAGGCCGACGTGCTGATCCACGGCTATCGCGCAGACGCCCTCGCCCGCCTGGGCCTGGACGCCGAGCGCCGCCGCCAGCTCAACCCGACGCTGGTCGACGTATCGCTGGACGCCTATGGCTGGAGCGGTGCGTGGCGGGGCCGCCGCGGCTTCGACAGCCTGGTGCAGATGAGCACCGGCATCGCCGAGGCCGGCATGCGCGCCAAGGGTGGCGACCGCCCGGTGCCGTTGCCGTGCCAGGCGCTGGACCACGGCACTGGCTATCTGATGGCGGCGGCGGCGATCCGGGGCTTGACCGAACGGCTGGCCACCGGCGCGGGCAGCACCACGCGCGCGTCGCTGGCCCGCAGCGCGCAACTACTGGTCGCGCATGGCGGCTTGCTGGAAGGCGGGCCGGCATTGGCGCCGGAAAGCGCAGCCGACTGGTCCGAACAAATCGAGGCAACCGCGTGGGGCCCGGTCCGGCGCGTCAAGCCGCCGCTGCGAATCGCGGACACGCCGCAATCTTGGGATTACCCGGCAAGCGCCTTGGGATCCTCCGAGGCGGCCTGGCGCGATGGCTCGCGTTAGCCCTCGGCCGCCTCAAAGCACAAACGCGCGCAAGTTGGCGACCCGTTCGGCCAGGCCGTCCGCGCCCAGGTAATGGCCCAGCTTGCCCGCTCGCACGCGGCGCAGGTCTTCCTCGTAGCGGGCCGCCATCGCGTCGCGCGCCTCGGCATACGCCGCCGCGATCCCTCGCCGGCGGCGGCGGCGATCACGCGCGCGGCCTCGGGCGACCCGCAGGCCACACAGCGCGCCACGCCCAGGCCGTCGGCCCGCGCCCCGCGCGCCAGCAACTGCGCCACCAGGTCGGCGGGCGGTTCGCGATCGAATCGATGGATCGCCTCCGCGCTGACCGGCGTGCCGGCCCGCAACAGCGCCCGCGCCGCCGCGTAGGCGTGCTGCGTCAGCACCACGTCCAGCGCCAGCGCGCTGCCGCGCAACGGCTGGTCAAAGCCCACGCCCTGCGCCGCCAATTGCGCCACCAGCGCGCCGTCGTCATGCGCCAACGCATGCCGCAAGGCCAGCCTGGCCAGCGTGGGCGACTGGCCCAGCGTGCCGGCCGCCAACGGCGCGCGCCAGTCCACCAGCGCGCGCCGATAGAACGCCGCCAGCTTGTCCGCCAGGGCCTGCGGCATGCCGTGATCGGCCACGCGCTCGTCCAGGTATTCCAGCACCCGTATGCCGGTGCTGTCGGGGTCGTCGATATCCTGCTCCAGGTAGAGCGCGGCAAAGGCCGCGCGCAGGTCCGCCGCGACGGTCGCGATGGCGTCCTGCTGCAACGCATGCGTCCAGCCCGGCAGCCCCTGCTTCCAGGCCACGATGCTGCCGGCCCGCGGGCCGGGCTCCACGCACACATAGATGCGGTCGC
Organism: Achromobacter ruhlandii; assembly: GCF_002082135.1. Lineage (NCBI taxonomy): Bacteria > Pseudomonadati > Pseudomonadota > Betaproteobacteria > Burkholderiales > Alcaligenaceae > Achromobacter > Achromobacter ruhlandii. The sequence continues at coordinate 2,694,870 of NZ_CP017433.1, read as the reverse complement.
AGTATTCGAAGCCGCCGATCGGCAGATAGCGCAGCTTGCCGTCCCAGGCCTCGCCGTGTTCCGCGGCGGCCTCTTCGGCGCATTCCTGCTCGTGCTCGATCCAGCCCGCCAGGTCGCGGTATTGGTCACTGCCGTCATAGAACAGCTCGGACCAGCTGAGGGCCTCTTCGTTGCCGTCCATGCGCGCATGCAGGTCGTAGGCCAGTTCGCCGCCGGCGGTCAGGCGCCACAAGTCGCGCAGCGCATCGGGCAAGGGGCCGGCACAGGCCGCTTCGATCTCGTCGATGCGCGCCTCGTCCAGGGGCGGCTGGACCGCGATCAGGACGCGATCGGCGAACAGGGCAATGCCGTGTTGGCGCAGCGACTGGATGTCGTCGGCGGAAAAATGATGCTCGCTCATGTTCAGGTTTCCTGGGAGATGGCGGTTCGGATTCTACCCGTGGGGGATGGCGACGACGCCACGGCAGACGCAGGCGCCTTGCCGCATCGCCGACGAACTCCCCGCGCCCGCGGCGCGGTGGTAGATTGGCGGCATCCACGAATGGACGTGGCAACGGGAAACGGCAGCGATGGCGGGAGCGTCATGGACGGGCTGATCATGGCCGCGGCGCGGGCGCTGGCCAGCGGCGATCCGCTGGGCGCGTTGAGCCGGGTGGCACTGCGCGACGATGCGCCGGCGCTGGCACTGCGCGGCATCGCGCTGGCGCAGCTGGGCGACTTCGAACGCGCCCGGCCGCTGGTGCGGCGCGCCGCCCGCGCGTTCGGCGCCCGGGACCCGGTGGCGCGGGCCCGCTGCGTGGTGGCCGAGGCCGAGATCGCGCTGGCCGCGCGCGACCTGGGCTGGCCACAGACAGCGCTCGATACGGCCCGCGCCACGCTCGAGCATCATGGCGATCGGCGCAACGCGGCATATGCCGGCTATATGGCCGGCCGCCGCCTGATCCTGATGGGACGGCTGGAGCAGGCCGAGCAGGTGCTGTCGGAACTGAATCCCGCCCCTTTTCCGCCGGCCTTGCGAGCGGTGCACGAGCTGGCCCTGGCCGGCATTGCGCTGCGGCGCCTCCAAGCCACGGCGGCACGCGCCGCGCTGGACCTGGCCGCGCGCGCCGCGCAAGCGGCCGGCATCCCGGCGCTGCAGGCCGAGGTGCGCCAGGCGTCGCTCGCGCTGGAAGCGCCGGCCGCGCACCTGCTCCGCGCCGGCGACACGCAGGTGCTGCGCCTGGAGCAGGTGCAAGCGCTGCTTGCGTCCGACACGCTGGTGATCGACGCATGCCGTTATGCCGTGCATGGCGCGGGCCGCACCCTGGCCCTGGCCAGCCGGCCCGTGCTCTTCACCCTGGCGCAGGCGCTGGGCCAGGCGTGGCCGGATGACGCGCCGCGCGACGCCTTGATCGCGCAGGCGTTCCGCACCCGCCATCCGGATGACTCGCACCGCGCGCGGCTGCGGGTGGAAATCGGCCGGTTGCGGGCGGCCCTGGCGCCCTGGGCAGAAATCCGGGCAACGCGGCAAGGCTTTGCATTGATGCCGGCCGCGCGCGCCGTTGCCGTGTTGACGCCGCCGGTGCGGGACCGCCACGCCGCCGTGCTGGCGCTGCTGGCCGACGGCCAAGCCTGGTCCAGTTCGGCGCTGGCGCTGGCCACCGGCGCCAGTCAGCGCCAGGTGCAGCGCGCCCTGGAGGCGCTGGCGGCCTCCGGCCAGGCGCATTCGCTCGGCCAGGGCCGGGCGCGGCGCTGGCTCACGCCGCCCCTGCCCGGTTTCGCGACGACATTGTTACTCCCGGTCCCGCTGCCGAATGCCTAGCATGGACGTGTCATCCCCCTAACAAGGACAGCGTCATGAAAACCAAACCCGCGGAAATCCTCCGTGAATACGGCCCCTTCCCCGGCGTCACGGACGTGCACGGCGTTTCGTACGACGGCAGCCGCATCTGGATCGCGGTCGGCGACAAGCTGCACGCGCTGGATCCGGCCAGCGGCGACGTGGTTCGTACCATCGACGTCATCGCCCGCGCCGGCACCGCCTTCGACGGCAAGCACCTCTACCAGTTGGCCGACAGCATCATCCAGAAAATCGACCCGGCATCGGGCCGCGTGCTGGCCACCGTGCCGGCGCCCGAAGGCGGCGGCAATTCCGGCATGACCTGGGCCGAAGGCATGCTATGGATCGCGCGCTACAAGGACCGCAAGATCCACCAGGTCGATCCCGCCACCGGCGCCGTCCTGCGCACCATCGCGTCCGACCGCTACGTGACCGGCGTCACCTGGGTCGATGGCAATCTGTGGCACGGCACCTGGGAGGACGACGCCAGCGAGCTGCGGCGGGTGGACCCCGCCAGTGGCGAGGTGCTGGAACGACTGGCGATGCCGCCCGGCGCGTACGTGTCCGGCCTGGAATCGGACGGCGGCGACGTGCTCTATTGCGGCGGCGCCAGCAGCGGCCGGGTGCGCGCGGTGCGCCGGCCACGCGCCAGCGCCTGATCCGCCCCGATCCGCCCCGATCCGCCCCGCTTCCCCCGACCCACCCTGATCCTCCCCGATCCGCGCTGCCCCGCGATACCCCGCCGGCCAGCGCGGAGGGCGTTCCTGTTTGCGGCGCGGGTCGTCCGCCGCCGGAGCCGAGGCGCCCGCGCCGCGAGTTTCCCGCGCCCCCTGGCGCCGCGCCGTCCTGACAAATTGTTGCAGGCATTGGCGCGGCGGCCCTTTTCCGACCCAGCGAGCCCCCGCCAGCGTGTAAACTCCCCCCTTTTTGACTCTGGTGGTATGTTGCAAGCCCCACAGCGCACAGGTTTAAGCGGCCCGACGCTCATTCGCTTGCTGACTCGCCTGACGGAAGTCGACGCGCCGGAATCCCGGCAGCCGTTGTCGGATCATCTGAGCCAGTGGCTCGGCTGGACCGACGCGATTGCCCTGTCCGCCGCCCTGAACAACCGCCCGCCGGCGATCGCGCCGGGCGCGCGCCAGTTCAGCAGCGCCGAGGAGCGCGAGTGCGAGCGCGTCCGCACCACGCTGGCCGATGCCATCGCCAGCGACACCGCGGCCACGGCCGCCAAGCGGCAGATGCCGGGACAGGTGTCCGCCAAGGTGGCGGCGCTGCAGGCCGACGACGCCGATTACTCGAATTTTCGTCAGCGTTATCTGTCGTTGCAGCACACGATGGAAACCAGCATCGGCAACCTGCGCAGCCGCCTGCGCGGCATGCTCGCGGCCAAAACGCCGGAGATGACGCGTCTGGCGGTGGTGGACGCCATCATGGACCGCGCCCTGCTGCCGCGCGAGCGGACGCTGCTGGGCGCGATTCCGAAGCTGCTGCAGGGGCATTTCGACCGGCTGCGGCTGGCCGAACAGGCCGCGCTGGAAGCGGCGGCGCAAGCGCAAGCCGAGAGCGAGGTCCCGGCCGGAACCGCGGACGAGCCGGCGGCCGATGCCCCCGCGCCGGCCGCGCCGGGGGGCAGCGCAACGGACGACGCTCCCGCCGCCGCCGCGCCTGCGCAGGCGGCGGCCTGCGCGGCGCCGCAACCCGCTTTATCCGCGCCCACGCCGGGCGCGTGGCTGGAGACGTTCCGCAAGGATATGCGCAGCGTGCTGCTGGCCGAATTGGATGTTCGTTTACAACCGGTGGAAGGGCTGCTTGCCACCCTTCGCGCCAGCTAACCGGGACACTATGTCCAAGTATCTGATCAATATCGTTGTTTTCCTCAGCGGCCTGGCCGTGGCCGGCTGGATCGGCGCGGGCTACGCGGGCACCAATCCCCTGGCGCTGGCCGTCACGCTGCTGATCTGCGCCTGCTACGTGGCGGGCGCGCTTGAATTGCTGCGCTACCAACAGGCCACCGCGTCGCTCAGACGCGCGGTCGGCAACCTGTCGGAAGCGCCCGCCAGCCTGGGCGGTTGGCTCGACCAATTGCCGGCCGGCCTGCGCAACGCCGTGCGGCTGCGCATCGAAGGCGAACGCGTGGGCCTGCCCGGCCCGGCATTGGCGCCCTACCTGGTCGGCCTGCTGGTGCTGCTGGGCATGCTGGGCACCTTCCTGGGCATGGTGGTGACGCTGCGCGGCACCGGCACCGCCCTGGAAAGCGCCACCGACCTGGCCGCCATCCGCGCCTCGCTGGCCGCGCCGGTCAAGGGCCTGGGCTTCGCCTTCGGCACCTCGATCGCGGGCGTGGCCACCTCCGCCATGCTGGGCCTGCTGGCCGCGCTGTGCCGGCGCGACCGCATCCAGGCGGCGCAACTGCTGGACGCCAAGGCGGCCACCACGCTGCGCCTGTACAGCCAGGCGCACCAGCGCGAAGAGAGCTTCAAGCTGCTGCAGCGCCAGGCCGAAGTGCTGCAACGGCAGGCCGAGGCCATGCCCGCGCTGGTCGACCGCCTGGACGCCATGATGCGCAACCTGGAGCAGCAGAACCACACGCTGAACGAGCGCCAGCTCGCCAGCCAGGATGCGTTCCAGGGCAAGGCCGAGGCCGCCTACGCGCGCCTGGCCGCCGTGATGGAACAATCGATGAAGGAAAGCGTGGCCGAAAGCGCCCGCTCGGCCGGCGCGGCGCTGCAGCCCGCCGTCGAGGCCACCATGGCCGGCCTGTCGCGCGAGACCGCCTCGCTGCACGAAAGCGTGACCCAGGCGGTGCAGCGCCAGCTGGACGGCATGACCGCCGGCCTGCAGGCCGCCACCAGCAACGTGGCCGGCATCTGGAACCAGGCGCTGGCCGGCCAGCAGCGCGCCAGCGAAGCGTTGGCGCAGGACCTGCGCGATTCGCTGGACCGCTTCGCGCAGACCTTCGAGCAGCGCTCGGCCGCCCTGCTGGACAGCGTGTCCGAACGGCTGGAAGCGTCCTCGGGCAGCATGTCCGAAGCCTGGAACGTGGCGCTGAGCCGCCAGGAGCGCGCCAGCGAGAAACTGGCCGGCGACAATCTGCAGGCGCTGACAGCCGCCGCCGCCAGCTTCGAGCAGCACTCGGCGTCGCTGCTGCGCACGCTGAACCAGTCGCACACCGCCCTGCAATCCGAACTGGCCTCGCGCGACCAGCAACGCCTGGCGGCGTGGACCGAAACCCTGGGCGCGTTGTCCGCCACCCTGCGCCAGGAATGGCAGCAGGCCGGCGCCCAGGCCGCCGAGCGCCAGCTCGAAATCAACCAGGCCCTGGCGCGCAGCGCCCAGGAACTGACCGAGCACGCGCAGACCCAGGCCGGCCTGCTGGAGAACGTGTCGGCGCGCCTGGAAAGCGCCGCCGGCAACGTCTCGGCGCAATGGCACGAGGCGCTGGAGCGCCAGTCGCAGGTCAGCGACAAACTGGCGGGCGACAACCGCGAAGCCCTGGCCGCCGCCGCCGCCACCTTCGAACAACACGCCGCGACGCTGCTGCGCACGCTGGACCAGTCGCATGCCGAGCTGCAGGCCGCCCTGACCTCGCGCGACGAGCAGCGCCTGGCCACGTGGGCCAGCACGCTCGGCGCCCTGACCGACAAGCTCGGCCGCGAATGGGAACAGGCCGGCGCGCAAGCCGCCGCCCGCCAGCAGGAAGTCAGCCAGACGCTGGCGCGCACCGCCCAGGACCTGGCCTCCCGCGCCGACGCGCAGGCCGCGCTGCTGGACACGGTCGCCGCCCGCATCGAAACGGCCGCCACCGGCGTGACCCAGGCCTGGACCGAGGCGCAGGTGCGCCAGGAGCTGACCAGCGAGAAGCTGGCCGGCGACACGCAACAGGCCCTGGCCACCGCCGCCGCCGCGTTCGAACAACATTCCGCGTCGCTGCTGCGCACGCTGGACCAGTCGCATGCCGAGCTGCAGGCCGCCCTGGCCTCGCGCGACGAAGCGCGCCTGGCCGCCTGGCACGCCTCGCTCGGCGCCATGGCCGCCGACCTGGGCCGCGAATGGCGCCAGGCCGGCGAGCAGACCGCCGCCCGCCACCAGGAACTGGAACAACTGCTGGCGCGCACCGCGCAGGACCTGACCACCCAGACCCAGGCGCAGGCCGCGCTGCTGGAAAACCTGTCGGCCCGCCTGGAAACGGCGGCCGGCGGCGTGACGCAGGCCTGGACCGAGGCGCAGGTACGCCAGGAGCTGGCCAACGAGAAACTGGCCAGCGACAACCAGCAGGCCCTGACCACGGCGGCGTCCGCCTTCGAACAGCATTCGGCATCGCTGCTGCAGACCCTGGGCCAATCGCAGGCCGGCCTGCAGGCCGAGCTGGCCGCGCGCGACCAGGAACGCCTGGCCGCCTGGACCGGCGAGCTGGGCCGCATGGCCGAAGCGCTGCGCCAGGAATGGGAACAGGCCGGCGCCCGCAGCGCCGCCCTGCAGCAGGAAATCTGCGCCACCCTGGCCCAGACCGCGCAGGACATCGCCACCCAGACCGAGGCCCACGCCAGCGGCACCATCGCCGAGATCGGCCAACTGGTGCAGGCCGCCTCCGAAGCGCCGCGCGCGGCCGCCGAAGTCATCGGCGAACTGCGCCAGAAACTGTCGGACAGCCTGGCCTACGACAACGCCATGCTGGAAGAACGCAACCGCCTGCTGGACACGCTGGCGACGCTGCTGGATGCCGTCAACCACGCCTCCAGCGAACAGCGCAGCGCGGTGGACGCGCTGGTGTCGTCGTCGACCGACCTGCTGGACCGGGTCGGCGCGCAGTTCACCGAGCAGGTCGAATCCGAAACCGCCCGCCTGGACGACGTGGCCGCGCAGGTGACCAGCGGCGCGGCCGAAGTGGCCAGCCTGGGCGAAGCCTTCGGCGCCGCGGTGCGCCTGTTCGGCGAGTCCAACGACAAGCTGGTGGCGCACCTGGAACGCATCGAGGCGGCGCTGGACAAGTCCATCGCCCGTGGCGATGAACAACTGGCCTACTACGTGGCACAGGCGCGTGAAGTGGTCGACCTGAGCACCATGTCGCAAAAGCAGATCGTCGAGAACCTGCGCGAACTGGCCAGCCAGCGCGCCGCCACCGCCGGAGCGCAGGCGGCATGAGCGCGGGCGAGGACATCGACGGCGGCGTGGAACCCGCGGTGCCGACCTGGGCCGTCTTTGGCGACCTGATGTCGGTGCTGCTGGGCGCCTTCGTGCTGATCCTGGTGAGCGTGGTGGCCGTGCAGCTGGAGCTGTCGACCCAGCTGGAACGCGAAGTCAAGCAGCGCCAGGAAGAGACCCAGCGCCGCCAGACGCTGGAGCAGGCCCTGGCCGTGCCGCTGGCGGCCGGCCGCGTGACGCTCATCAACGGCCGCATCGGCATCAGCGGCAGCGTGCTGTTCGCGCTCAATTCCGACCAGTTGCAGCCGGAAGGCCGCGAGGTGCTGAAAAGCCTGATCGAGCCGCTGTCGGCCTACCTGAAGGCCAATGACGAGATCCTGATGGTCAGCGGCTTCACCGATGACCAGCAGGTGCGCGAGGGCAACCGGCGCTTTGCCGACAACTGGGACCTGTCGGCGCAGCGCGCGCTGACGGTGACCCGCGCCCTGATCGACGAAGGCGTGCCGTCGTCGCTGGTGTTCGCCGCCGCCTTCGGCGCCGAGCAGCCGGTGGCCTCGAACGCCGATGAAGACGGCCGCGCGAAGAACCGCCGGGTCGAGATCACCCCCATTCCCAAGCCGTCCAACAGTGCGGAGCCAGCGCGTGGCCAGTGACGGCGGCCTGGGCCCGGCGGTGACGGCCGGCGCGGATATCGCGCCCGCCGACGCCACGCTCGCCACCTTGCAGGCCTGGCGCGAGCGCGGCGACGACCGGCTCGATCCGGTCGGTTTCCATTTCATCGAGGCGCTGGCCCGGCGCGCGGCCGCCCACGCCGGCGCGGCCCGCGCCCGGCTGGACGAGCGGCTGGCGCAGTTGCTGCGGGCGTATGCGGCG
>NZ_CP017433.1:2657894-2686987 GCF_002082135.1 Achromobacter ruhlandii | reverse complement strand
GGCTGGACGATGCCGCCACGCCCGATGCCAGCACCGCGCCGGCCACGGCGGCTCCCAAGCCCGCGCGTGGGCCGCTGGCGGAACTGGCGGCGTATCTCGCCTACCCCGGCGCGCCCGGCGAAGACCCCGACGCCATCGCCGCGCAGGCGCGCCGCGATGCCTATCCGGACATGCCGGTGCTGGATGGCCTGCGCGAGATCTGGTCCGGCCTGAGCGCCGACCGTCAGGTGCGCCAGTCGCAGGAGCAGGTGCACAAGAACGCCGGCCCGCTCAATTCCAACCAGCTGGTGCACCGCGCCCTGTCGTTGATGCGCGAGCTGTCGCCGGGCTATCTGCAGCAGTTCGTGACCTACACCGAGACGCTGGCCTGGATGGAACAAGTGATCGCGGCCACGCCCCCCGCCAAGGAAGCGCCCAGCGCGGCGCCCACCAAGAAGCGGGGCCGCGCCAAGAGCCGTTGATACGCGGTGCTTGCCGCGGCCACCCAGGCCGCGGGCCCCACGCAAGCGCCCCGGCTGCTCGCGCTCAGAAGCGCAGCGTCAGGGTCAGCGCCCCCTGGGTGGCGCGCAGGCCCTGGCCGCCCTGCCGCCGCGTCAGACTCGCCGAGACGCCAAGGCGCTCGGTCAATTGGCCTTCCACGCCCGCCTTCAATTCGGCCACGTTCCTGTTGCCCAGGATCGTGGCGCCGACGCCGTCCAGCATCACGCCGTATTGTTTGGACGCATGCAGCCAATTCGCTTCCAGGAAGGTCTCGAACGTGCCCGCTTTGCCAGGCCCCCGCGACCGATGGCCACTGCTGATCGACAACCGCGCGCCCAGGCGCGTCTGCACGTTGTTGGCGCCCATGCCTTGCACGCGCGTGCCGGTGCGCTCGGTGTGATCGGCGGCTTTCACGCCGGACCACAGCACCTGCACCTGCGGCTGGAAGCGGAAGCGGTTTTCCATGCCACCGTCCGTTGTGAATGAACCGGCTTCCAGCAGCAGACCCGACTCCAGGGACGCGGTGACACCCTGGCTTTGGTACGTCTCCTTGGCCAACCCATCGCCCTTGACCGTATTGTCGAACCGGTTGTAGAGCGCCCAGCCGTCCACGTACAGGCCGCGATGCGTCAGCGCGTCTTGATACCAGGTGCCGTACAGGCCGGCGCTGTAGCCCTCCACCGCGCCGCGCGACTGATAGCCCGAGAGGCGGCTGCGGGTCTTGCTGTGCTGATTGCCATAGCCGGCCATGACGCCCAGGCGCCAACCGTCCTTGCCCGTGAACGTGCCGCCTGCGATGGCGCTGCCCATTTGCAGCACGCTACGGTCGGCCGAGAACTGATTCTGCCCATCCGACATGTTCCCATGGCTGCGCCCGGCGGCCGTTCTAGCCCACGCGTGCCGGCGCGCCCCCGTCACGGGATCGACCGCTTCGCCACTTTCACGGTCGCTCAGACTCGTGTTGAACAACACGCTCGCGGCAGCGAGGTTGCTGGCATAGCTGCCGATTTCGGGGCGGAAGACACGGACCGCGTTGGCATTGCCCTCGGAATTGCCCCCTGGCGGCGTATCGGCGGGGCCATCGGGAAGGTCGGCCTTGTCATCGACCGGAGGATCAGCGGGTTCGGCCGTGTCCGCGCCAGGCGGGGGATCGGCGGGGTCCGCGCCATCGTCAACCGGGGGAACCTCCGGATCCTGGGCACCGCCATCGACCTGGGGAACCTCGGGATCCTGCGCGCCATCGTCAACCGGGGGGAGCTCCGGATTCTGCGCACCATCGTCGCTCGGGGGCTCCTCGGGAACCTGCGCGCCATCGTCGGCCGGGGGAAGTTCCGGGACCTGTGCGTCATCCTCGCTCGGAGGAACCTCGGGGATCTGCGCGCCGTCGTCGGCCGGAGGAACTTCGGGGTTCTCCGTGGGAGGTTCGGGATTCTCCGTGGGAGGTTCGGGCGTCATGTCCAGGCTGGTCAGATACCAACTGTTCGGGCTATTTCCGGAAGCCGATCCCTTTCTCAGGAAATAATCGTAGGCGCCGGCCGCGATGCGGCCGCGTTGCACGAAGGCGTCTTCGGTGGACCCGGCCGTGCGGATCAGTTCGATCCCTTCCACCGTTTGCGCGCCGGCGCCGCCCTCGTTGGCGACGGTGACGTACGTGGTGCCGCTCGCCGCGCCGCCGATGATCAGCTTGTCCGTGACGCTGTCATCGCCGCCCAGCACCGCGCCGAACGAAACGGTGCCGCCATCCCCCACCCAATCGCCAGCCTGGGTATAGACCTGCCCCGCGCAATCGGCACATGTATTGAGCACCAGCATGCCGCTGTGCTTCATGTTTCCGGCGACCGTCAAGCCGGCCATCGATACGGGCGCGCCCAGGTCGTTGAACAGGATGACGCCGCTGTTATCCAGTTGCGAGATGATCTGGCTGTAGCCGCCCAGATTCAGGCTGGCGTCGCGCGCGATCATCACGCCCGCGGTTCGCGCGAATGCGTTGACCACGCCGGTTTTCAGCGTGCCGGCCTCGATCCGGGTGGCGCCGGAATAGGTATTCGCGCCGCCCAGGGTCAGCGTATTGGTGCCATTCTTGACCAGGGCCCCCGTGCCGGAGACCAGCCTTCCATATGTCACGTCATCGCCGCGCTCAAACGCCAGGATGCCATGATTGACGATGTCGCCGGCCAGGGAACCGGTATTGCCGCCGTCGCCAATGCGCAGCGTGCCGGCTTCGACGGTTGTCAGGCCGGTGTAGCTGCTGTTGCCGGTCAGGGTCAGCGTGCCGGTACCCTTGTTGGTGACCGCGCCGCTGCCTGAAATGACGCCCGCGTAGCTCACCGCGTCGCCACGCTCGAAGACCAGCGCAGCGTCGTTGGCAATGTCGCCCGCCACGGCCCCGGTCGTGCCGCCGTCGCCCACGCGCAGCGTGCCGGCTTCGATGAAGGTCCGGCCCGTGTAGACATTGTTGCCGGTCAGGGTGAGCGTGCCGGCGCCGCGCTTGGTGACCGAGCCCTCGCCAGCAATGACACCCGCGTGCGCTGCCGCGTCGCCGCGGTCGAACACCAGCGTGGCATGGTTGAGGATATCGCCCGTGACGGAGCCGCTGACGCCGCCGTCGCCGATACGCAGCGTGCCGGCGGCGATCGTGGTGCCGCCGGTGTAAGTGCCAGCGCCCGTCAGCGTCAGCGTGCCCGAACCCTGCTTGGTCAGGCTCCGGCCATCCCAGCCCGTGGCGCCATTGGCGGCCATGTCATGCAAGTCGGCGCCGACGGTGTCCGCCACGCCCGGATCGAGCGTGAACGTGCCATGCGCCTGGCCGCTCTCGTCCAGCCAGCTCAGGTCATAGGTGGCCAGATAGCGCATCAGGTCCTCGGACTTGCTGGCGGCCAGGGTCAGGTAATCGACCTTTCTTTCGTAGCCGTCGAAGATCACCCGCGCAAAGTCGCCCTCGATGCCGCCGTCTGTTTCGAACAACGACACGCTGCGCCGGATCTGGTCGGCGATGCCGGACACCAGGAGAGTGACGTCGGCGCCGAGGGTCACCTTGCCCGCGGTCAGGCTGACGGCGGACGCCGGGTTGCGCAGCGCGTCGCGCAGCATCAGCGCCGAGCCGTCCCGCAGGGATGCCGTTCCGGCCAGATTCACCGCGACGGGCGTATGAATGTCCAGCGTCGCCCCGCTGGCCACGGTCATGCCGCCGCCCAGCGTGTTGGCCGCGGCGGACGCGCCGTCGCCGAATTTCAGGGTTCCGGCGGTGACCCTGGTGTCGCCGCCATACGTATTGGCACCCGTCAGGGTCAGGACCTCGGCGCCGTTCTTGACGAGCGCCCCCGTGCCGGACATGGCGCTGGAGTAGGTCACCGCGTCGCTGCGATCGAAGATCACCGTCGCGGCGCTGGCGATATCGCCGGTCACGAACCCGGTCGTGCCGCCGTTACCGATGCGCAGCGTGCCGCCTTCGAGCGTGGTCAGGCCGGTATAGGTGTTGTTGCCCGTCAGGGTCAGCGTGTTGGTCCCCTTCTTGGTAACCGTGCCCTCGCCGGAAATGGCGCCCGCGTAGGTCACCGCGCCGCTGCGGTCGTAGACCAGCTCGGCATGGTTGACGATATCGCCTCGTACCGCGCCGGTCGCGCCGCCGTCACCGATGCGCAGCGTGCCGGCGTTGATCGTCGTCACGCCCGTGTAGGTGTTGCCTCCGGTCAGGGTGAGGACATTGTCGCCGTCCTTGGCGACCCTGCCCCCGCCGGAGATGACGCCCGCGTAGGTCACTGGATCGCTGCGATCGAAGGCCAGCGCGGCGTTGTTGAGGATATTGCCCGCGATGGAGCCGGTGACGCCGCCGTCGCCCAGCCGCAGCGTGCCAGCGACCAGGGCGGTCCTGCCGGTGTAGGTATGGTCGCCAGTCAGGGTCAACGTGCCATCCCCGCGGGGGCTGGCGTTCACGGTATAGCCCTTGTAGACCTCCCCCGTGCCGGAAATCACGCCTTCATACGTCGCATCATCGCTGCGCACGAAGAACAGCTTGCCGCCATCGTTGACAATATTGCCCGCCACGGAACCGGAGGTGCCGTTGTAGCCCACGAACAGCGTGCTGTCGGGGTTGCTGATGCGCGTGCCGCCGGTGTAGGTGTTGTCGCCGGTCAGGATCAGCATGCCGTTCGTGAGCGTGACCGAACCCGAACCCGAAATCACGTTGTCGTAGGTGTCCCGCCAGGTGCGGCCGTGGTCGAAATGCAGCGCGGCGTCACCGGACAACAGGACCGGACCGGCCACGGAACCGGTGAGGCCGCCGTCGCCCAGGCGCAGCACGCCCCCTTCGACGAGGGTCTGGCCCGAGTGGGTGTTCTCGCCGGTCAGGGTCAGCGTGTTGGTCCCTCGCTTGGTGACCGTGCCCACGCCGGAAATGATGCCCGCGTAGGATGCCGCATCGGCGCGGTCGAAGACCAGCGCGGCGCTGTTGAGGATATTGCCCGCCAGGGAACCGGTGGCGCCGCCATCACCGATCCGCAGCGTGCCGGCGATGATGGTGGTTCTGCCGGTGTAGGTGTGATCGCCGGTCAGCGTCAGCGTGCCGGCCCCATACTGCACCCCGTCATCGAAGGTATAGCCCTTGAAAACGCTGCCCGTGCCGGAAATCACGCCGTCATAGGTGACGTCGTCGCCGCGGGCGAAGAACAACTGGCCGCCATCGTTGAAGATATCGCCCGCCACCGAACCGGTTGCGCCGCCGTCGCCGATCCGCAGCGTGCTGCCCAGGATCCTGGTGCCGCCGCTATAGGTATTCGCGCCGGTCAAGGTCAGCGTACCGCTGCCGGCCTGCGTCACGACGCCGTCGCCGGAGATGACGCCCGGGTACGTCAGCCCATTGCCGCGGTCGAAAACCACCTCGCCGCGATTGACGATGTCGCCATTCACCGAGCCGGTGCCGCCGCCATAACCCACGCGCAGCGTGCCTGCTTCGACGGTGGTCAGGCCAAAATAGCTGTTGTCGCCGCTCAGGATCAAGGTGCCCGCCCCGCGCTTGGTCAGGCTGTTGCCATCCCAGTCTCCGTTGGCTCGCATCCGCCTCAAGGTCGCGCCGACGTCGAATTCCTCGTCCGCGCCGAGCAGGAACGTGCCGTGCGCCCTGGCCGGCGTATCGAACCAGGAGAGTTGGTAACTCGCCAGGTAGCTTCTGCCGTCGTCGGATTTGCGGGTGCGCAGCGTCAGGAAATCCGTGATACGCACGCCGGGGGCCGCGGCGTCACCGTCGTCGGCCTTGCCCCCAATGAAGATGCGGGCGAAATCGCCCTCGATCACGCCGTCGGTGGCGCTGAACAGCGCGGTGTCGGTCGCGCTGGCGGCCGCGACGCCGGACAGATTGAAGGTGACCCCATTGCCGATAGTCACGGCCTTGACCCGCCAGCTTTCCGGCGGCTCGCCTTCCGCTGCGCGCGCCGTTGTGATGGACAGGGACGCGCCGTCGTTCAGGACGGCGGCCCCGGCCATGTCGACCGTTGCCGGCGTATGGATGGCCAGCGTGGCTCCGCCAGCCACGGTGATGCCGCCGCCCAGCGTATTGGCGGCGCCGAGGGCCCCGCCGAATTCCAGCGTGCCGGCGCCGACCGTGGTGTCGCCGTCGTAGGTATTGGCGCCGGCCAGATTCACCGCGTCGGCGCCGATCTTGCTGACCGCCCCGGGGCCGGAAATGACGCCCGTGTACGTCAGCGCGTTGCCGCGGTCAAAGACCAATGTGCCGGCATTGGCGATATCGCCGGCCAGCGATCCGGTCGCGCCGCCGTTGCCGATGCGCAGCGCGCCGCCCTCGATCGTGGTCGGGCCGGTATAGGTGTTGTCGCCGGTCAGGATCAGCGTGTTGGTGCCCTTCTTGATCATCGCCCCCTCGCCGGAGATGACGCCGGCGTAGGTCGCCGTGTCGCCGCGATCGAAGACCAGCGTGGCCTGGTTGGCGATATCGCCCGCCACCACGCCGGTCGTGCCGCCACCGCCGATACGCAGCGTGCCGGCGTCGACGGAGGTCAGGCCGGTGTAGGTGTTGTTGCCGGTCAGGGTCAACGTGCCGGCGCCTTGCTTGGTGACGGTGCCCACGCCGGATATGACCCCCGCGTGGAGCAGTTCATTGCCGCGATCGAAGACCAGCGCGGCATTGTTGCGGATGTTTCCTGTGACGGAACCGGTCAGGCCGCCGTCGCCGATCCGAAGCGTGCCGTCCGCAACCGTGGTGCCGCCGGTGTAGGTGCTGTCGCCCGTCAGCGTCAGCGCGCCCGTTCCCCGCTTGGTCAGGCTCCTGCCGTCCCAGCCGCTGGCGCCATTGGCGGCCATGTCATGCAGGTCGGCGCCAATGGTGTCAGACAGGTCGGCACCGATGGTGAACGTGCCATGGGACCGGCCGCCGGTGTCCAGCCAGGTCAGGTCATAGTCCGCCAGATAACGCGTCTGGTCCTCGGACTTCCTGGTGGTCAAGGTCAGGTAATCGACCCGTCTTTCATATCCGTCCGACATCAGCCGGGCGAAGTCGCCTTCGATGCCGCCGGCCGCGCTGAACAGCGGCGCGTCGCGCACGATCCGATGAGCGATGCCGGACAGCGAGAGCGTGACGTCCTGGCCGAGGAACACCTTGCCGGCGCTGAAGCTGGCGGCGGGCGTCTCTCTTTGCAGCGCGCCGCGCAGGACCAAGGCCGAACCGTCATGCAGCGTGACATTTCCATCCAGCCCGAGGGGATTGCCCGCGAATCCGACTTCGGCCCCCGTCCCGACGTCCAGGCCGCCGGTTACCCGGACGGATTGGTCGCCGCTGTTGAGAATGGACAATTTTGGCGGAGTGAGCGTCTTGTCGTCATGCGACAGTACGATATCGCCTTCGATGCCGCCGCCAGGCTCGAGCTTGACTTGCCTGGCGCCGCCGGTCAGGCGGATGGCGACCCCGTCGGTGCTGTCTTCCGCCATCGGGACATCGGCCGGTGCCCCCTCTTCCTCGGGGCCGGCGGCCAGCACATCCGGAACCGCTCCGGCGAACGCCAGGACGGCACACAGCGCGGCGGTCGTCGCGTGCAGGCGGAACGGAGTACACGCGGCATGACCGGGCATGCCGGTCAATGCGGCCGAGTCCGCCCCCGTTTCCGTCGCGCCCGCAGCCGATTTTTGTGTTCCGCGCTTGTTTTTGTTCAAGATGCGGCGGGACGAGGGCCCCTTTCGAAATAGGGTCATGACTACTACCTGTACGTGCGCCGGCCGCCGCGGTCCACGGCGGCTGGCGCGATTCTTCCGGGAATGAAAAACGGACGCGGTGCCGACGGGCAGGCGCCTCAAGAATTCTAGGTAGGGGGAGAGGGGTAAAACGAGGGAGCGGCCAGGACTTATTTATACGTTTGGCGGAACCGCCAACGTATCTGCGCGGCGCACACGCCACGAAGCGGCCGACCGCCGCGAGGGCCGACCGCTGCACGCGATTATAGAGACTGGCGCGGACGCCGGCCGGGACGGGCGCCCGGCCGCCGCCTCACGCGCCGCACGCCTCCCGCGGCAACCACGCGCCATGAAAACCCGCCGGAATCCTGCGCGGCAGGCGCACCGTGGCCACCGGTCCGGCGCCGATGTCGCGCCCATCCAGCACCACCACGTCGCTGCGGTCGCCCTCCTGCCGGTAGACACACACCAGCACCCAACCGTCATCCTCGTCCCGCGCGCCGGGGCGCGGCACGAACACCGGTTCGCTGTTCTGGTCGCCCGGCGGCACCGAATACCCCTGTCGCGCGCCCGTCTCCAGGTCATAGCGCAGCACCCCGCGCATCTCGCGATTATTGGGCTGATGCACCGCATAGGCGTAGCGGTAGGCGTGGCCGGCGCGGCTTTCGTTGATGCGTGGCAATTCGATGCCGGCATCATCGAGCGCGTGTTCGCTGACGCGGCCGCCGGCCAGGTCGATCACGTAGCGCCACAGCACGCCCAGCGGGTTTTCCTCGAACGCGGCGCCGTCGCGCGCCAGCCGCAGGTAATGCGGATAGCGCACCACATCCAGCACCAGCGTGGCGTCATCGACCTCATGGGCGTTGACCACGTGCTGGATGAAACACGGCGCCACCTCGAACCAGCGCACCGGCCCGCCGTGGCGTGGGATCACGCCCAGGCGCGATTGGCGCTCGTCGTGCCAGCGCAGCGGCATGCGGTGGCCGCGCGACAGCATCGAGAAGTCGTAGGCCACGTTCAGGTCGAGCAGGATGCTGTGGCGGGCGGTGATGGCCATGTCGTGCATCATCGACGGCCCCGGCACCTCGATCAGCTGGTCCAGCAGCGGTTGGCCGTCGGCGCCCGTCACGCCGTAGCGCAGCCAGGGGCGCTCCCAATGGGCGCGAAAGCTCATCAGCTCGCCTGTGGCGGGATCGATCTTGGGATGCGCGGTCATGCCGCCGGCCAGGCCGGGATGGCGACGGCTGGCGCCCAGGAAGTCCAGCCCCGCCGTCATCGCCAGCGGCGCGCCGCCTTCGGCCAGCGCCAGGGTCTCGCCGGCATGGCGCAGCACGTTGACGTTGGGATTGGTGTCGGGCAGGTCGGCGGCCAGCGTCGGCGCGTATTCGCGCGCCCACAGGCGGGTGCGGGCCCAGCGGTTGCGGTAGCCGGTGGCGCGGCCGTCGCGGAAAAAGATGGCGTGCAGCATCGCCGGTTGCGGCCACCAGGACAGCACGTCGTTGCCCTCGAAGCGGCCGCGCAGGGGGTTGGGACCGTTGCGCACCAGCGCGCCGTCCAGTTCGGGCGGCAGCGCGCCTTCCACGGGCAGGTCGGTCAGGTCGGTTTCATCGGCAAGCGGCGCGGTGGCGCCGGTGTTCAGGTCGAATAGGGTCATGCCTTGCATCCTTCGGGTGAGAGAAGGATGCAATTTTTACCCGGATTAAATTAAGCTGTCAATATTACCCGGGTTTAATTAGCGCAAGTCTTCGGGATTCATCGACGCGTCGCGGACGTACGGATCGCCCGGTTCGGGCCGCAGTGTCGCCTCGATCTCGGGCGGAAACGCCGGGATGTTGCTGGTGCGCATGACGGCCCAGCGCATGATCGCGTGCAGGTAGTTGAAGGGCGCCAGGATCAGGTAGGCCAGGCCCGGCTGCTGCGCGTCGTTGGCGAAGATGCGCTCCTTGCCGAAGGCAAAGCTCTCGCGCTTGCCGTCGACCGGCATGCAGAACAGCACCGCGTCCAGCACGGCCTGCGGCCCCTCTTCCATGTAGCGCCGCAGGAACTCCCAGTGCGAGTAGGCATTCTCGACGCGGCTGGTGGCGATGCAGAACGCAAAGGTCTCCTTGACCGTGACCCCGTCGCCATCGAGGATCAACCCGCGGATATCCCAGTTGAGCCAGCCGAAGGTGCCCTTGCCTCGTCCCAGGGTGAAATAGATCTTGTCCCACGGCGCGGTCAGCACAGTGCCGTCCAGCCGGAAGACGTGCACCAGGCGGCGCTTGCGATCCAGGGCGATGGGGTAGTAGGTCCAGCGGAACATCTCCTTGCAAGCGACCCAGGCGCCGGCGGCGCCCAGCGCCGCGCACATACCCATGCCGATGAAGATGGCTTCCCACAGGCCGTTCTCGTTGGGCAGTTCGCCCACCACCAGGATCCAGGCCAGCATCAGGATGCCGCCGACGCCGAACGCCACGCCTATCGCCCCCAGCAGCGCCACGAAGCCACGCCAGGCATACCAGCGGTCCACCGACAGCAGGCTGCCGGCATTCATCCTCACCACGCACAGCTGCGCCAGCAGCGGCACATCCAGCCGTTTTTTCTGCAGTAGCCGGTGTTCGCGCTCAAACGCCGTCAGCGGACGGTTATTGGGGAACCTGGGCATCAGCCCGGTGAAATCCATCAAGACCCTCCCAGGGCCACGCGCAGGCTGTTCACTTCCTGTTGCACGCCATAGTAATAATCGGCCCCGGACACCCCCTGCAGCTTGCCCCACAGGCAGCGCTTGAGCCATTCGTCGATCTTGTTGCCCTTGAACTTCTCGATCAGCACCGCCACGATGATCAGGAACACCGCGGCGATCAGGCCCACGACCGTATACGACAGCGCAAACGCGCCGATGACGACCAGGCTGAGAATACCCGAGGCCAGATAAAGGCCGCCCATCAGGCCGTTCTTTTCGATCATGAACTGGTCCTTGCTGGACTTGAAGTCGAACACCGCCATGATGATGCCGGTCACGACCCCGATCCGCCCGCCCCAGCGCACCAGCAGCGTGCTGGTGGTTTCAATGCCCAGGCCCATGCCCAGCCGCATGCCGGCGGCCTGACGCCCCTTGAGCGCCGTGCCCAGCACGTCGGCCACCGAACCGCCGGCCGCCGCGATGCCGACCACGAATTTCCAGCTGGCGTCGCCTCGCTCGTGCGGCATGGCCGATTCCAGGTCGCTCCAGAGCTTGTACACCGCCACCGTCTGGAACAGGCAGCCGACCACGCCGACCCGCACATCCGTGTTGATCGCCGTGCGCCAGCGCGACAGTTCCTTGGCCTCGTATTCCTCGATCGTCATGGTGGCCTGCGCCAGTGCGCGGGCCCGGTCGCCCGCCCGCATATCGGTCGGCACCCTGCCGGCGGCATCCCTGTCCACCATCATGAACCAGCGCTTCTTGTCGCTTCCTTCCAGTTGCTCGCCGCGCACTTCCAGGCGCCGCAATTCGTCCGCCACCGCGCGCTCCATCTGGCGCATGTCCACCTTGCCGCCATGCTGGCGCAACAGTTCGCGGATCAGCGCCGCGCGGAAGGTCTTCTTGCCGCCTTCGACCTCGACGATCACGACATTCTGCCGCGCCAACAGCCCCAGGTACATGGCCAGCTTGCGCGCAATCGAACTGTCCACGCCCAGCCTGAGCACATGCACCACCGGGCCCATGATCTGCTCGAGCAGGCGCGCGGTCTTGTCCATCTGCCCTTCGCTCAGCACCTTGAGGCCGGTCTTGTAGGCCTCGTGCAGATTGCCCCAGGGAATGGCCTTCCAGTCCAGGGCCGCCTCATGCGCCTCGACCACCTTGCTGACCACGAAATCCTGGTTATGGAACATGGCGCGCAGCAACAGGTTGCGCGTGTCGGTCGGGTCGCCTTGCAGCCAGTCGGCGTACTGCTTGAAGCAGACCCGCTTGTCCTGGGTGCCGTCGATGCACAACGCCAGCACGGTCTGGTAGACCTCGCCGCTGTCGGCGTTCTTGACGTCGTAATTGCACTGGAACGATTCGCCCGTCTTCTCGCAGGTGAGCCAGGCCACATGCGCCTTGGCCATCGGCACGATGGTGGCCGCGTCGAATTTGGTCAGGCGCTCGTCGAAATCCTTCTGCCACGCCCGGCGCGCGTTTTCATCGTAGTTGTCGAAGTACTTCTTCCAGGCATCCCAGCGCACCGTCTGGCGCTCCTGCTCGGTCGGATGGCGGTAGTTTTCCGCCTGGGCCATGCGCTCTTTCCGATTGTCCGGGTTGATCCAATCCATCAGCAGCTGGGCCACCGCCAGGCCGCCCGCGCCCGAGCCTCCGGGGCCGGCCCCCATGTTCGGGGTGCTCGTGCCATAGACGGCGTGGTTGTTCGCCTCGTCGCCGCGCTGGCGCAGGAAATCGCTCTCGGCCGACTGCATGATGATTTCGCTGAGCGATTCGATCGACTTGGACACGGTCAACGGCCGCACGTCCTGCGGATTCGAGACAAAGTCGTCAAAGCGCATGCGCATCAGCCGCGCGAGGTCCTGCAGGATGGCGCTTTCGGGCGTTTCGCCGTGATGCAGCGAATAGAACGGCCGGAACTCCACCACCGAATCGCCCTGCGCGTTCTGCCGCACCAGCCGCACGCGGTCGATGGAATAGACCTCGTAGCCGTAGGCGCGGCGCGCATCGGCCACCACCGGATACGACGCGGCCGCATGCGTGACGCGGATGGGATCGGCGCGCTGCTCGAACAGGTTGATCACCGGCGTGCAGCCCAGCCGGAAGTTATCCGCCGACGCCGACTCCAGCAGGCGCGCGGTATTCGAATCGGCGCGCAGCCCCTTGACCGGCAGGTGCAGCGTGAACTCGCGCACCGGCCCCACCGCGCGCCGCAGCGCCGCCAGGTCGATGTCGACGAAGTTGAATTTCTCGGAAAAGACGAAGTACTCGGCCAGCAGCCGGTAGGCCGGATGCGAGCTGGCCGGAAAGTCGATCAGCGCATCGTCCTCGGCCAGCCCCACCTGCGCCAGCGGCACCTCGGGCAGCCGGTTCCAGCGGCCGGGCTGGGTTTCGACATAGGCCGCCGCGGTGCGCAGGAACAGGCAGTCGCGCAGCGCCGCCACGAACGAGGGCTCGCCATGCAGATACACCCGCAGGCGGTCCACCGCCAGCGTGGCGAAGCTTTGCGTTTCGGCCAGGCAGGCCAGCGTCAACGACAGCCGCCCGGTCACGCCGGCAGGCAGCTGCGTGGACGACGGCGCGTTGGCGGTCGACGCGAACACGGCCTGGCGGATGGCCACCGGCGCCAGCGTCACGTCGTAGGCCGTGCGGAAGCGGCAGGCCACCCCGCGCACGGCATGCGATTTCAATTCGGTGCCCCGCGCCACGCGCACGGGCGCGGTCAGTTGCGCCGCCACCCCGCCCATGTCGAACTGCGCGATCGAACACGACGGAAACGGCCGCAGGTAATGCGGGTACATCACTTCGAACAACGCTTCCGTGAATTCCGGATAGTCGTCGTCCAGCTTCTTGTTGATGCGCGCCCCCAGCAGGGCGAACGATTCGATCATCCGCTCGACGTGCGGATCCTCGCAGGTCTCTCCCGACAGCCCCAGGCGCGCGGCGATCTTCGGATAGCGCTGGGCGAAATCCCGCGACGAGCCGCGCAGGAACCCCAGTTCGCGTTCGTAGTACGGCAGCAATTCTTCCATCTTTCCCTTCCTCGCCGGCGGCTGGCCGCCGGCGCCCGCGTGCGTTTATGTTGTCAGGCGGCCGCCGCGGCCTTGGCCCAGCCCTTGCTGACCGAATACTGCAGCGTTGACGGCTGCAGGGTCGCGTCGAACGTCACCGGCTCGTGGGCCGGGCCGACGTCCAGCATCGCGGTGATCGCGAAATACAGTACCGACGTGGCGCGGCTGTCGACCTGCAGCACCACCCGCACGTGCGTCAAGCGTGGCTCGTGGCGCGCGATGGCCTGCTCCAGCGACCGGCAGATGAACTCCCGGTCATAGTGGCTGGCCAGGCTGAGCCCGGAAAAATCCGACAGCCCGTAGGTCAGGATCGACCGCTGGCAGTTCGGATAGCGCTTGAGCGACGCCTCGGTGAAGACCATGCGGGTATTGAGCAGGGCCTCGATGTCGCGCGCGACGGTTTCCTTGATTTCCTCGACGGACAGCCGGCGCAGCGCGTGCGGCGCCGGGCCTTCCGCCTCGAACAATTTGTCGAACAGGCTGGGTTCGAATCCCTTCATCACGGACCTCTTTCAGAAAACCGCGGCCCGCAGACGGGCCGCGGCCTTCGCCTTGTCGCGCGGTCGGGATCAGACCGAGTAGGTCTTGTCGTTCTTGGTCAGGCTCCAGGCGCCCTGGGAATTGCCGCCCTGGTTGCCGCCGACCTTCTGCTGCGTGTACTTCCACTGCACCGCGGCGTACTTCAGCGAGAACGATTCGTGCGGCAGGCCTTCGCTGACCACTTCCGGCGCCACGCGCGAGATGATCACGTACTTGAGCTTGATTTCCAGGTACTTGACGCGGTTGCCCTCGCCGTCGGCGCGCAGGAAGTCGATGGTCACTTCGTCAAAGGTGGTGCCGCCCGAGGCGTGCTGATACAGCAGCGGGCTGACCACGTCCAGGTCCTTGGTGAAGACCATTTCGCCGTGCTCGGTGCGCTCGGCGGTGTGGCCGCCCGAGGTGGAGGCGGTGGCCGAACGCGGCTGGATGATCTCGTGGCGCCACGAGCCCACTTCGATCCAGTCCGGGTGGTCCTTGTCCTGGGACTCGCCCTTGAGCGCGGGATTGCCGAATTTGACGTAGATGTCCTTCATTAAAGTACTCTCCGGTTAAAAGCTTTGGATCAGACGGTCATCACGATTTCTGGGCCTGGGCGGGCAGTTCCGCAACCAGACGCAGGGAAATCGACAGCTCGTCGAGTTGGAAATGCGGCCGCAGGAACGCCACGGCCCGGAACACGCCAGGACGACCCGGCACTTCGGCTACTTGCACCGATGCTTCCCGCAGGGGGAATTGCGCTTTCTGCTCCTGGTTCGCGTTGTCGTCCAGCAGCACGTACTGCGAGACCCAGCGGTTCAGGAAGCTCTCGACGGATTGCGCGGACGCAAAACTGCCGATCTTGTCGCGCATCATGGCTTTCAGGTAGTGGGCCACGCGCGACACCGAAAAGATGTACTGCAACTGCGCCGACAGCACCGCGTTGGCATTGGCGCTGTCGGTGTTGTACTTCTTGGCCTTCTGCACCGACTGGGCGCCGAAGAACGCGGCGTAGTCGGAGTTCTTGCAGTGCACCAGCGGGATCAGGCCGAGGTCGCTCAGTTCCTTCTCGCGCCGGTCGGTGATGGCGATTTCGGTCGGGCACTTCAGCGCGATCTCGCCGTCGTCGGTCTTGAAGGTGTGGGTCGGCAGGTTCTCGACCAGGCCGCCGCCTTCGACGCCGCGGATCGCCGCGCACCAGCCGAAGTCGGCGAAGGCCGCGGTCAGGCGCGCGCCGAAGGCCCAGGCGGCGTTGCACCACAGGTACTTGGAATGGTCGGTGCCGTCGACGTCCTCGACGAAATTGAAGCCTTCCACCGAGGTGCCCTCTTTCGGGTCGTACGGCAGGCGGCCCAGGAAACGCGGCATGGTCAGGCCGACATAGCGCGAGTCCTCGGAATCGCGGAAGCTGCGCCACTTGGTGTATTCGACGGTGTCGAACACCTTGGCCAGGTCGCGCGGCCGGCCCAGGTCGGCAAAACTGTCCAGGCCCAGCAGCTCGGGCGAGGCCGAGGCGATGAACGGGGCGTGCGAGGCCGCGGCCACGTGCGACATCTGTTCGATGAAGTACATGTCCTCGGGCTGGCGGGTGTCCGACACCACCACGGTGCCCTTCATGACTTCGCGCGCCAGCTCGCCGATCAGGTCCTTGGCGCGATCGTGCTCGGCGGTGGATTTGGCCACCCGGCTCTGCTCGACGATCTGGTCGAGCAGGCCCGAGTCGGCGGCGGCGGCCGGGGCGGCCGCGTTCTGCGCGGCGGCGGAATTACTCATTGCTGCCTCCCTTGCCGTCCTTGCCGGCTTCGCTGGTCAGTTGCTGCAGTTTTTCCGTGCTGCTGAGCACTTCGCCCAACAGGTCTTCCAGCTTGTCGTTGCCGGCCAGCTTGTTGCGCAGGTCGGCCAGCTTGGTGCGGATCTCCAGCAATTCCTTGAGCGGTTCGATCTGCTGCACCACCGCCTCGGGCCGGAAGTCCTCGATCGAGCGGAACTTCAGGTCGACGCCGAAGGTGCCGCCCTCATCCGTCAGGCGGTTCTTCACGCGATAGGCGGCGCGCGGTTCGAGGCCGCGCATCACGTCGTCGAAGTTGTCCACGTCGATGTTGACGAACTTGCGGTCCTTCAGGCGCGGCAGCTCGGCTTCCGACTGCGCGCTGAAGTCGCCCACCACGCCCACGACGAAGGGCAGTTCCTTCTGCTCGATCGCGTCGCCCTTCTCGACGTCATAGGTCAACTGGACGCGCGGCGGGCGTACTTTCTGGAGTCTTTTCTGAACGCTTTCTTTCTTAGCCATGGGGGCTCCAAGCGGATGCGTATTGACGATGGCAAGCGGACCCGGCCAGCCGGGTCCGGCGGCCGATCAGGGTTTGTTGAGGAGGTTGCCGAACGGATCCGGCGCGCGGCCCGATGCGGGCGGAGGCGTCTGGGTGGACGACGTGGCGCCGCCCGCCTGCGCCGGCTTGACCGCGGGCGTCGCGGGGGTGTTGGCGGCCGAGGCCGGCGCGCCGCCCGTGGCGGGCATACCGGCTGCGGGCGTACCGGCTGCGGGCGTACCTGCTGCGGGCGTGCCAGCGGCGGGCGTGCCCGTGCCGGCGGCGTCGTTGCGCGGCTTGGGCGGACGCGCGCCGCCGCCGCGCGGCGGCTTGCGGCCCTCGGGGAACAACACGTCCTGGCCCAGCGTCTCGCGCATGGCGGCGGCCAGGGCCACCGCGTCGCTGCGGGCATTGCCGGCCAGCAGCGCGTCGGCGCGCAGGTCCGCCAGCGATTGCATGGCGACGTCGACTGGTTCCTGGAATGCCTGTTCGAATACACGGACCCGGCCGCGGGCGTGCGGCGCGTGCCCGTTCCGCGCGACCGCCTGACGCCGCTGCCCTTCGATGCGGCCGAACCCAAGGCCTGCCACGCCGTCAACATCCGCCTGGCCGGACTGGTGCCGATACCGGCCACCGGCAGGCTGACCCTGCGCGTGCGGCTCATGGAAAGCGCCGCCGCTGGGGTGGCCTTCCCCGACACCAACCTGCTGTGCGTGGCGGCCCTGTCGCCCTTCGAGCCGGTCACCATGAACTACCAACAGGAAACGCTGGTCCACGAGATCGGCCACTTGATCGGCATGGTCCCCAGCGGCCCGGAATGGGCCCGGGCCCACCCGGACGAAGCGGAAATGGATTCTTCCAAGCTCGACAAGGGCCCGTTCTTCTATTCCCAGATGGGCAACCACTGCCACTTCGGCCTGCCCGCCAGCCAGGCCGATCCCACCCACACCGGCGCCTGCGTGATGTTCGGCGGCGACTGCCAGAGCATCCGCTATTGCGTGCATTGCGCCAAGGCCGTGCGTAAAGTGGACATGTCCCGTGGCTGGTCCTCGTTCTGACGGCCGGCGCCGCCTGGCGCCGGCCCTGGCCCTGCTGCTTGCGGCCGCGCTGGCCGCCGCGTCCGTGTCGGCGCGGACCGTGGGCGGTCCGCGCGCTCCCTCTTCATCCGCTACCCCAACCGCTTCCATGAATACCGACTGGATCGACCCGCCCGCCTTCGCCACCGCGCCCATCGGCACCGTGCGCGACCACGCCTGCATCCCGCCCAACCACGGCAGCGATGACCAGCTGAACATCGCCGCACCCGCCCGCGTGCGGCCGCAGGCCACCGGCGCCCTGGTGATCCCGGTGTGCGCCCAAGGCATCATCCCGGTGTCGCAGAACCAGCAACTGCCGCGCTTCGTGGCCGTCAACACGCAGACCGGCAAGACCTACGAAGGCGTGGCCTACGAATACAAGCGCCGCAGCCCCCCGCCGGGAATCGAGGTCGACGAAATTCCCGGTTCGCGGCCGCCAAAGGGCATTCCGATCAGTCCCGGCATCAGCGTCGGCACGCAGTTCAGCACCGACCTGGCGGCGCAGGTGGGATTGCCCACGGAGCCGGCGAAATACGAGGTGTACATCGAGTCCAACGGCGTGCGGTCCAATACGGTCACGATCGAAGTGCAGGCGGCGCCCTAGGCCTGGCGCGGCGCTGCCCCCGGCTGAGCATGTTCCCGCTCGAAATCCTTCTGCTCATGGGTGGCATGGCGCTGGCCGTCGGCGTCGCCGTGCTGGGGGTGGCGATCCAGGTGCTGCGCTTCATCCACTGGGGGTACTGGGCCGACGACGCGACCCACGGCGAGCGGCCCCATTTCACCGGCCCGCTGCTGGCGCTGGTGTTCAGCCTGCTGGCCGCCAGCGAAATCCTGCCGTTTCACCCGATCCTCGACCGGATCCATGAACTGAATCCGGTGCCGCCCTGGGCGACGGAGTATTACGTGGTGGCGATGCTGGGGTTGATGGTGCTGTCCTGGGTCTATGGAGGCAGGGTCAAGCACTGGCTGTGGAACGGGTTGCGGCGATGGCTGCGGCGCTCAAGAGTGCAGGAGGAATAGGATGCGTAAGGGCTTGATAGCCTCGCTTATGTGGCTGGGAATGCTGGCTGGCTGCAATAGCGAACCCAGCTACTCACGCCTTACGTTCGCGACGCTCAATTACACGCCCTGGGATCTCGACAATGTTCGAATCACCGATTCGGAAGGCCGATCCGCCAGCATCGGTTCAATCGGTGTCGGTGGAGGTGAAGGTTCGGGTTCGTGCTGCTACACCTTGAAAGGCACGGATTTCACGGTGACTTGGCGGGGAGCGGACGGCGAGGAAGTCAGGAAACACGTGTACGACGGAAAGGTCGACGAGGTGATTTTCAACAAAACAACCTCGGTACACCTTCCCGCGACCGAAATCCCCAAGGGAGAGGGTCCCTTGTACCTGCAGCTGCATATTTATCCCGATGAGCACATGGAGATTGCGCTTAGCCGCAAGCTGCTGGGCCAGACGCGGATTCCACTCGTTGACGCGACGGACTGGCTCTACGACCAACATCGTGAAGCATTGAAAAACTATCGCAGCCGCTCGGAGCTCTTGCGCGTACTGGCAAAAGTGGCCAGGGTTGCCTGGATAAAGTATCGGATTGAGGAAAAAGACGATATGAAGCAGTACATGTACATGTACTTCACGGTGGCATCGAACTTTGACTCGGACCCCGATATCGCGACGATACTCTCGCGGCCAGATAGGAAGCCGGGCGATTTCGGGCGAGAGATAAAGAATTTGCCAGGAGGGAAAATGGAAAACTTGAAAGCCAAGGGAAGCCCTCCAGGAGAGAAAGATCTCTCATCTAGCCTCAGGTCGGATTGACGTTGACCACCCTCCCGCCGCAGGAGCTTCAACCATTCTTGTCGCCCGGCGGCGTGCCCTGGGCTTTCAAGCGTGCGATGGTCGCCACCGGCAATGCGGCGACGGCCTTGGCGAAATCGCCCGGCTGGCGGCCGGGTTGCGACAGCAGCGCGGCAATTTCCGGGTCGGTGTCGAAGTCGGAGGCGACGGTGAAATACAGGCGCATGTATTGGCGCATGTCGACTTCCGCCTCGATTCGATATTTCTTCCACGCGGTCCCGGCTACCTTCCCCAGCACACGCCGCACCTCGGAACTACTGCCGTAATTCGCCAGCGCATCGCGGTGTTCTGTGTATAACCAACGCGTGACAGCGACGATCGGAATCCGCGTCTGTCCCAGCAGCTTTCGGCTGAGCGCGAGTTCCATATGCTCGTCGGGGTAGATATGCAACTCCAGGTAGAGGGGACCTTCTCCCGCGGGAATCTCCGAGACGGGAAAATGCACCGGGGCCGTCTTTTCGAAGATCACTTCATCGAGTTTTCCATCGAACATATGCCGTCTGGCTTCTTCAGCATCCGCCCCTCGCCATGTGACCTTGAATTCCGTACCCTTCAGGGTATAGCAGCATGAGACCGAACCCTCTCCTCCTCCCACGCCAATGGCGCCGGTCACGGCCGACCGCCCACTGGCGTCGGTGACTCGAACCTGGTCGAGGTCCCAAGGCGTGTAGTTGTAGACGATGAAGTTGATACCGCGATACGTCGGTTCGCCACCGCAACCTGCAATGCCCGCAGCCAGCACCAGCGCCAGAATCCACCCAAGCCGCATTTCGATTCCCCGCTGCCAGCGCGTCGTCTAGGGCCGGGCCGGCGCCATACTATCCAGGTTCGCCCGCATCTGGTCCACGCGCGCCGCAGCGGCGGTGTCGCTCTTCATCTTCGCCTCCTCGGCCTTGAAATCGGTCTTGCCGAAAATGTCCTTGTCACGCGTGCGGAAGTACAGCGTGGTGCTGGCCAGCAGGTGATCCGGCCAACTGCTCAGCATGGCGTCGTGCACCAGGAAGTCGAACAGCGCCATGACCTTGGGCGGCAGCGGATTCTTGCCGGCACTGGCTTCGCGCCATACGTTCAGCAGGCGCTGTTCGGTGGCCCGCCTTGCCTTCATGTCGGCGAATGGGTCCTTGGGCTGGTCTTCGTCGGTCAACTTGCCGCCATTGCGCACGATGATGTCGTTGCGCATCTTTTGCATATCGCGCGGGCCCTGGTTCACCTGCTCGATGCGGCGCACCAGCTCAGGATTAGTGCGGCGGAGTTCGTCTTTGCGCCGCTCGTTCTCGGCATCCTTGCGCTCGGCGTCTTCCAGCGCCCGGTATTCCTCCTCAAGCCGCTGCCACAACGGCTTGAACCGCTTGGGCGGCAACTCGCCACGGCTGGCCGCCGCGCGCTCCCAGCGTTCGTCCTTCAGCGCCTCCAGTTCTTTCAGGCGAGCCGTGTTTTCGGGCTTTGCCCGCTCTTCGCGGGACAGCCCCGACACGCGGCGGAGTTCTTCGTTGTATTCCTGTTCGGGCGTGAAGAAATCGCGATCCTTGATCCACTTTTCCGCGGGATCTGACAGCTCGCTCTTGAAGACGGGGTCCTGGTAGCGGACGGCGAGCCAGCGCAGGAAGACTTCCATGTGGGGCATGAAGTCGATGCCGGGCTCGTACTTGACGACACCGCGATAGGCCTCGACCAATTCCATCGCGTTGTAAGTCTGATTGCCCTCTTTGACGCCGGCCGCAAGTGAGAATTTGCCATACGTACGGGGTCGGGCAACCGCCAGCTTTTCCATGCTGTAGAGCGCCGCCCCATTCGCCAACGCCAGGTTCAGCATATCGCGCAGGGGGACACGCGAAAGCTCGGTTCTGGCGCCCAGCGACCCCTCCGGACTGACGCCAGTCACGTCGCCGCTGGATCCCGGATACAGATACTGTTCGCCGCGCGTTTTTTCCAGGCTGTCCAGCCGTTGATTCGAACGCAATTCGTGACCGGCGGCGAAATGGACGCACTTTTCCACCGCGGCGGGGACAGTCAGCGTGCGATCCTTGTACGTCTGCTTGAGAAGATCGGTAAACGGCAGGAAATTCAGGAACGCGTTTTCGTCCATGATCGATGCCACCGAGTCGAACAGCCCCAGGAACCGGATGCGGATCGCGGCGTCCGGCGCGCCTTTTTCGCCCCGGATCGCCAGATCACGATCATGGCGGCGCCGGTATTTCTTGACGACATCATTGACGAACTGGCGCGCGATGACACCGCCTCGATCGGCGCCAAAAACCGAAATCTCGATATGCCGAACGCTGGTTTCGGCCCTGATGACGTCGTACGCCTTTTTCAACTGCGCCAAAGCCGCATCCACACGCACGTCCACGCCGGTTCCCATCAGATAGGCGACCGTCTCGTTGTCGCGAATGACGGGCACGCCTTCAAGAACGGTGGTCTTCACGGTTTCCTTGCCTGCGGTCCAAGCCACTTTGAGCGGATTCTTCTTGAATCCTGCCCAGAATCCCCGCACGGTTCCCTTTGCGCGATTGACCATTCGCTCAGGATCCCAGGCGTTCCAGATGCGAACCACCTTGTCCGGCAGCGTCTTGACGTCCTTGACCACGTCCTTATACGCCTTGACCATAGGCTGGAAGGAGCCTTCCTTGATCATCTTCTGCGTCGCGCTGCTAAGACGCTTGACCACGTCATGCTCCGGAATCTCATCCATGCGGGTGATGTTCTTGCCCGCGGATTTCAGATTCTTTGCCGCTTCGCTCAGCATTTTGTTGCCCGCGACTGTTACCCCATAGAACAGGCTGTCGTCCGTGGCATCCTCATTCAACTCGGTACCCAGACCGGAGCAATAGAATCGAAACCAGTATTGTTTTTCCGGACGTCCGCCATCCTTTGGCGCGTAGTGCGCTTCCCATAGCCTGCTGATATTCGAGTACAGCGTCGGATGCGGTAAGTCCGCATCCCGGTTGCGACCAAACCCGTCGAAGAAAAAGCCGATGCGAATCACCGCGCCGCATTCGAGGCAATCGTCCTTGGGATAGGCGGCGTCCTGCTCCACCATCGCCTTCAGTACGGAAGCCGGAGTCCGGTCAACCGCCGGCAGTTGTACAGCCTGATCAGCCATTCTTGTCTCCAGGCGGTGTTCCGGTTTTCTTCAATTGCGCAATTTTTTCCTTCGGCAGTTCGGCCAACGCCTTGCCCAGATCACCAGGCTTTCGTCCCGGCGCCGACAGGAGGGCCGCGATCTGCGGATCGGAATCGAAATTCGACGCCACGGTGAAATAGAAAAGCATGTACTGCTGAAAATCGCGCTTTTCTTCGATCCTGTACTTGGTCCAGGCCGTTTTCGTGACTTTCCCCACGACCCGGATCACCTCGTAGATATCGCGATAACCCCCGAACGACTCCCGATGGTTCTTGTAGAGCCAGTCGGCAGTATCGGCGATCGGAATACGGGTCTGCCCGACAAGTTCCCGGCTCAAGGCCATTTCCATGTGCTCATCGGGGTAAATGTGGAGCTCCAGATACAAAGGGCCTTCTCCCGCCGGGATTCCCTTCGGATCGAAGTGCACGTTGCCTTCCCTGTTGAACGCCAACTCATCCATTTTTCCGTCGGTTAGATGCTTGATCGCCTCTTCGCCGTCGATACCGGACCATGAAACGCTGAAGTCAGTCCCTTTGAGCGTATAGCAGCACGTCACCGAACCTTCGCCGCCGCCCGATCCGATTGCGCCGGAAGCCGCCATCCTTCCTTCGCGGTCCTTGATCTGCACCCAATCCACGTCCCACGGCGTGTAGTTGTAGGTGACGATATTCAAGCCCTTGTAGACCGGTTCCCCATTGCATCCCGCCAACAATCCGAGACTCAGCAATACACTCACAAACCACTGCTTCATACCGCACTCCCCTCTACTTTTTCCTGCTCCGCCCGCAGCAGCCCATCCCACACCGCGTCGGGCACATGTGCCAGCGCCTGCGACAGTCCCTCGCCCTGGAAGGCGCGCAGCGCCGGCGCAATCGCCTCGTGTTCGTCAAAGCGCGGGGAAATCGTGATGCCCCACGCCACGTAGTCCAGCATGTCGCGCTCGCTGGCGATGCCGTATGAGCGCGCCCGCGCCATCTGTTCAGTCACGCGCTCGACCAGTTCATCCTGCCGCAGTTCGCCCAGCACGCCCAGGTAGATGCGGCGGATCTGCACCGCCAGCTTGTCCGGATAGTCCAGCTCCAGCAGCGCCTGGTGCTGCGCCAGCGTGAACGGTTGCTGCCGGGGCGCATCGTCGGCCGGCCGCTGGCCGGGGCCGGTCCACTGCGCCAGGGTGCCGTCGCGGCGCGGGTAGCGCAGCAGATTGAACGGCGCCAGGAACCGCGCGCGCTCGGCCGGCGTCCACACCTGGAAGGCGCGGTCCAGGATGCGGCTGTCGTACAGGTGCAGGTAGTACTCGCGGCCATCGGGCAGGCCGTACTCCCCGTAATAGGCGAAGTGCGCCATCAGTTCGGCCAGCGGCAAGGGCGACACCAGATGGGTCAGCGCATACGCGCCGCTATCGCTTTGGTGCAGCCGCTTCAGCAAGCGCAGCAATTCCGAGGTACGCGGCTCGCCCGGGTCGCGCGACAGTTCGAAACGGGTCAGGTCATCGACCTCGATCAGCAACGGCGCGATGTCTTCGTAGATCGCCAGTTCGGTGCCAACCCAGATCGAGCCATGGCTGAGATCCGCGCTGGCCCGGATCGGCCCTGCCAGTTCGGCGTGGCCGCGAAAATCCACCAGCAGAAAGGTATTCAATGCGGCGCCGACATCGGCGGCCAGCTCAACGGCCTGGGCCAGCGTGTCGCTCAGGCGCGACTCCCAATTCATCATGCCGCCCCTCATGCTTTGTCGGTGATCGACTGCACGCCATCCTGCGCGTCCAGCACGCACTGCTTGCAGACGGTGAACTGGGGGAAGGCATACGGCAGGCGGTCCGGCCCGGCGAACTGCTTGTTGCCGGTCTTGACGTCGATGCGGCCCGGCGCGGTGACGGTGATGTTGCCGCCTTCGAGCACGATGCTGGCGCCGGCCGCCGTGGCGATGCGGATGCGCTTGGGCGCGGCGTATTCCACCGCCGTCTGGGCGCTGCCGATGGTGATGTCCTGCTGCGCCTGCACCCGCAGGATGTCGTGCTGCGCCTGCACGTCGACATTGCCCTTGGCCGAGATCAGATCCAGCCCCGACTGCGCTCCGCCCTGCTGCAGGCCCGCCACGATGCCCAGGCCCTGCCCCGCATGCAGGCGCAGCGCGCCCATCACCGCCAGGTTCTGGTCCTTGCCCGCCGACCAGTGCAGCGCCTCGCCGGCGGTGTACTGCAGGTGCTGGCCGGCCACCTGCGCCACCCCGGCGCGCGCGGCCATCAGCACCACCGGATCGGTGGCGTGCGGCACCTTGCCTGGCGCCGCGTCGGTATGCTTGGCCGAGGCATCGCCGCGCGCGCCTTCCACGCTGTCGCCGGCCACCGTGCCCGAGACCGCGCGGTGCATGGCCGCCAGCGGCGCCTTCTCGCCATCGAGCACGCTGGCACCCGGGCCCCGGGTGCCCTGCACCGTCGCCAGCCGCAGGCCCTGGTGCGCGCCCGCCACCCCGTCCAGCGAACGCGCCATCTGGTCGGTCTGGCCCGCCAGCGTCTGCACCGCGGCCGCATCGCCGATGGCGCCGGCGTGGGCGCCAGCGGCCGTGTAGGTGCTCAGCAGCACGCCCGCGCCGCCCCGCACCGCGCCATAACCGTCGGTGCGCAGCTCGGCGCCCACGCCGCGCAGGCCGCCACGGTAGTTGCCCGCCTGGTGGATCAGGTGGCCCAGGTTCAGCTCGCTGGCCTGCGCGCTGCTCTTGATCTGCAGGCGCAACTGGCTGTCGGTGTCGTCGAACACGATCTGGTTGTAGCCCGCGCCGCCAAACTCCTTGCTCTTGAAGCCGCTCAGGGCGGCCGCGTTGCGGTGGTTCTCCTCGCCCGCCGCCGCGCCGTGCCAGGCCGGCGCGTTGCCCGCGGCCAGGTTGGCCTGGGCGCTGGGCGCGTGGTCGCGCGCCGCCGCGTAGACCTGCGTGTCGGCCTTGGCGCCCGCGCGCCCGCCCGGCGTGGCCGGCGTGCCGCCCTCGCCACGGCCGTTGTACAGCGCGCCCACCACGATGGGCTGGTCGATGTCGTCGTCCACAAAGCGCACCAGCACCTCCTGGCCGATGCGCGGCACGAAGCTGATGCCCATGCCCGCGCCCGACTGACGCTGCGCCACCCGCGCCCAGCGGCTGGCCGCCAGGCCCTCGCCGCCTGCCTGCCAGTGAAACCGGATGCGCACGTCGCCGCGCTTGTTGCGCAGGATCTCGTCCTGCTCGCTGGGCTGGGTGCTGCCCTCGGCGTCGGTCACCACCGCCGTGTGCACGCCGTGCACCGACGGCGCTCCGCTCAGGCGCGCTCCGCGCGCCTCGGGCAAGCGCGGCCGCCAGGGACGATCGCAGCGCACCGCCTCGAAGCGGTTGGCGTAGCCGACCTCGCGCGCCTTGGCCAGCACGGCGGCATCGGCGGTCAGGCTGGCCGCCTCGTGCGGCCGGGCCCCCGGCGCGGGCAAGGCATCGATATCCAAGGCCAGGTGCGCGTCCAGGCCGCCCAGCCGCTGGGCCAGCGCGGCCCGCGTCTGCGGCGGCAGGTTGTTGATGCCGACGTGCTCGACCCGGTCCAGCGCGAACTCCGGTTCGAAGCCGGCCTCGTCCGCCGGCCCCAGCGCCGACAGGTCCTGCAAGGTGAAGCGCGTGCCCGAGCGGAAGGTGCGCACCACCCCCAGGCCGGCGAAGGTCTCGGCGCGCGCCCGCAGCGCTTCGGTCGCCAGCTCGGCCTGGCGACGCGCCTGGGCCGGGTCGGCAAAGCCGCCATGGCCGGCCACCTCGTACCAGTCCAGCGCCGCCGCTTCGTCCTGGCCGCTGGCCGGGTTCACCAGCGCCTGCGCCGCCACCGCCCGCTTGCCGCTGTCGTGCCAGCCCAGCAGCGTAATGCTGTCGGGCACCCGGCGGCGCTGGCGCGCCAGCCGCTGCACGGTGTCGCGCGATTCGGTGGCCGCGGCGCGCTGGAAGCGGATGCCGCCGCCGGCCGACTCGGCGTCCTCGGCCAGGTTGCGGCTGTCGGCGAACAGCTGCACCACGTGGCGCGCCGGCACGCTGTCGTCTTCCAGCACCGTCCAGCCCAGCCCGGCCTCGGCCAGCAGGCGCGCCACGAAGTCGTAGTCGGTCTCGCGATACTGGGTGGTGTAGGGGCGCGGCGCCAAACCGGCCAGCGCCGGCTCGACGTCGGCGGCAACGCGGTAGACAAAGCCTTCGTAGCCGTCCAGCACCTGGCGCACGATGTCCAGCACCGGCTTGCCCTCGAACACGCGGCTGGCGCGCCGCTGCGTGGCCAGCCACAGCCACGGCACCACCGTCAGGCGGTAGCGCGCCAGGCCCGCGTCGCCCGACAGCAGCTCGGCCTCGCGGACCACGCCGCTGCGCCCGGCCTGGCTGCCGTCGGCGCGCGTGGTCCACAGCGTCACCGGGCGCGAGATCATGTCCTGCAACGCCAGGCCGGCATCGTCCGACAGCGCCACCACGCGCAACTGGCCCACGCCGGACAGCGCCTCGCGCGCGATCCAGCCTTCCACGTGCAGCGACGCCAATGCGCCCTCGCCTTGCAGCCGGTAGAGCCGGGTGTCGGAATTGAACAGGCCGGCGGAAACGCTCGAATCCATCACTTGAAAACCTTGATCAAACAGGCTCACGGTTCGACGTGAGATTGCGCGTTGGGACATTCGGGCGCGGTGCCCCAGTGGCCGGCGCAGACGCGCAGGCGACATTGTTCGCTTTCCAGGAAGCCGAGCTTGCGGCATTCCGCCAGGCGCGCGGACAGGGGTGAACCGGGCAGTTCGCGCACGAACACGCCGTCGGTCTTGTAGACCTTGGTGCCGGGCGGCGAGGCGGGCGGCAGGCCGTAGGCCATCAGCGTGGCCAGCAGCGCGGCGTCGCTGTCGTTGCGCGGCGGCGTCTTGCCGCGCGCGGGCGCGGACTTGGTCGTGCCCGCCTTGGGCGCGGCGGCCGATGCGACCGCGGCGGGCGCCGTGGTGGCCGTGGCCTCGTGGCCCCTTTCGGCGTTGCGCGGGGCCGGCGCCTTGGCCTGATTGGCGCGCGGCACGGCGGCGGGCGCCGGCGCGGGCGTCGTGACGGCCAGCGCCGCCAGTGGATTGGCCGGCTCGACGTCGGCATCGGGTCGCGTCAATTGCGCCAGCGGATGTTCTTCAATGATGGTGGCGGCGGACGAAGGCGGCGGCTCGCGGTTCTCCGGCGCCGGAGCGGGCGCCTCGGCCTTGGCGACCGGCGCGGCCGCGGGCGGCGCGTTGTTCTCGACGCGCGCCACCACCACCGGCAGTTCGGCGGTGTCATACACCGCCCACAGGCCCGCGCCCACGAAACCCAGGAACAACAGCAGCAACAGCGCCAGCACGGGCGTCCTGCTGCGTTGCTTCGGCGGCAAGTGCTTGGTCTCGGCCTCGGGCACGCGGCCCTCGAGCGAGGCGAGAATGCGCGACGACTGCCGCTCGTCCGACGCGGACGGGCGGCCAGCCAGCAGACTGGGAATGGAGGGAGGTGGTCGCGATCTTTTTTCGTCTTCTGCCATGCGAGGTCCCGTATTGGCAGGGGTATTGCCACCCCCTGATAACCAAGGTGATCGAGAATACCCGATGACATCTTTTAGATCACGGCTTCTTGTTACGATTCCTAAAGCATCGACGCTGTCTGCAACGCCGTTACGCTTGCCTCAATCACGAATAGAACAAAAGATTACGCCTTCGTGATTGAGGGATACCGTTGCTAGTCCTGCTGCCCCTATATTTTCTGCTCGCAATCGGCGTTTCCGCGCTGCTGGTTTTCCCCGCCCTGCGGGCGGGAACCGCGCGGAGCGTACGCGCGTTCGCGCAGGGTTTGCGCCGCCGCGTGGCGCGCGGCGCGGGGCATGCGGGCGGAGTGGTAGGCGGGTCGGCGCAGGTGGTGCGCAGCGGATTCGGCCGGGCCGGCAGCACGTTTTCGCTGTACCGCTGGCACATCGCGGCAGGGCTGGCGGTGGTGTTGCTTCCGTCCCTTTTCGCTTTCGTCATGCGACACAATCACACATTTATTTACGAGGATCGGATGGCCGGTCCGGACCCTCGTATCCAGGCCTTGTTGACGGGTGAACGGCTGGTGCCGCCACCGCCCCTGCCGCCTGAAGTGTTCACCACGCGCGAAGTGGAATTGGTGCGTCCGAACCTGGGCGGCGCGAGCCGCGACTGGAACCTGCTGGACGCCGATTACCGCCAACGCCTGCTGGCCGCCTATCGCGTCATGCGCGAAGAACATGGCTATGAAATGGTGCTGATCGAAGGCTACCGCAGCCCCGAACGCCAGGAAGAGCTGGCCGCCAAGGGCTCGCACGTGACCAACGCGGGCGCCTACCAGAGCTATCACCAGTACGGCCTGGCCGCCGACAGCGCGTTCCTGCGCGACGGCAAGGTGGTGGTATCGGAAAAGGATCCCTGGGCCATGCGCGGCTATGAATTGTTCGGCGAGACCGCCGAACGGGTCGGCCTGACCTGGGGCGGGCGCTGGAAGCTGATGGACTTCGGCCACACCGAATTGCGGCGCCCCGGCGTCATGCGACGCGACGCGGGGGCCGCGCAATGATCCGATCATCTCGCGCGACTACCCTGCTCCCTTTGCCTGCCCCGACAACCGATTACCGCTACGAATACACATGACCCGCTTTCTCAAAACCGGCCTGCTGCTGGCCCTGGTCTTCGGGGTGGTCTGGCTGGCCGTCATCATCTGGTGGCAGGAATCACGCACGCTGCCCACCGGGCTGGACATCGGCCTGTATCTGTTCGCGCTGCCGCTGGCGCTGATCGCGGCTGGCTGGGCCGGCCTGCGCATCGCGCGCGCCC
>NZ_CP017433.1:2601840-2657421 GCF_002082135.1 Achromobacter ruhlandii | reverse complement strand
AGGCCCGCGCCACGGCCGCCTGGCCCGCCGCGCGGCTGGGCCTGCGGCCGCACGAGGCGCGCGACGCCCTGGCCAGCGACAGCCTGCTGCGCCAGCTGGCGCTGGAGCCGGCGGCCAAGGACCGCGCGCCGCTGCGCATCGTGGCCGCGGCCGATTCCTATATCGATGCCAATGTGGTGCAGGATTGGGACGCCGACGGCACGCTGGTCAGCACCGCCACGCCGCAAGGTCGCGTGCCGGGCGAAGCCGCCGCCGGCCTGCTGCTGGATCTCGACCTGGGCGCCGCCGATGCCGCGGATGCCGCCGCGCCGGCCGGCGCCATCGCGCTGGCCCTGTCGCCCATGGCGCACCGCGCCACCGCCGCCGACGCCCGTGGCGCGGCCAGCGAACCGATGCTGGCCGAGCTGACGACACGCTTCCTGGAACAAAACGCCCGCGCCGCGCAGGATATCCGCGCCCTGGTCAGCGATGCCGACCATCGCGGCAGCCGGCCGCTGGAAGCCGCCGGGCTGGCCAGCACGCTGTTCACCACGCTCGACCCGAACCAGGATTGCCTGGCGGTCGGCGCCACCTGCGGCTATACCGGCGCCGCCGCGCACCTGCTTACCCTGGCCATCGCCAGCGAAGCCTGCGCCCAGGCCGAGGCGCCGGTGCTTGCCGTCATGACCCAGGATCCCGCTTTGCGTACGCTCGCGCTGCTGTCCCCTTCCCCCTCCGCCTGACCCACAAAAAAAGCCAGAATCATGCGTAGCCCTTCAGGTTTCTTCTCCGGTATTTCCAGCGCCTTGAGCGAAGGCCGACATTGGACATCACGCGCGCTGGGCAACCCGCGCCTGTTCATGGCGATCGGCCTGATCGCCCTGGTCGTGTTCCTGTTCCTGCTCGCCGACACGGTCGAGATCGGCCTGGTCTGGGCCGGCATCGCGCTGGGCATCTTCCTGTTCCTGTGGCTGTGCGCCTACCTGTGGCGCCGGCGTCGCGCACGGCGCGCCAACAAGAACCTGGGCGACATGCTGGAGCAGCAGGTGCAGACCGGCGCGGCCGCCGCCAATCGGGGGGACGTAGACGCGCTGCGCACCCGGCTGGTGCAGGCGGTGCGCACCATCAAGACCTCCAAGATCGGCCAGGTGTCGGGCAACGAAGCCCTGTACGAACTGCCGTGGTACATCGTGATCGGCAACCCGGCCGCGGGCAAGAGCAGCGCGGTGATCAACTCGGGCCTGCAATTCCCCTTCGCCGACAAGAACGGCGCGGCGGTGCGTGGCGTGGGCGGCACCCGCAACTGCGACTGGTTCTTCACCACCGAGGGCATCCTGCTGGACACGGCCGGCCGCTACTCGGTGCACGAGGAAGACCGCAACGAATGGATGGGGTTCCTCGACCTGCTCAAGCGCCATCGCCCCAAGGCGCCGATCAACGGCATCATCGTGGCCGCCAGCATCGACGAGCTGACCGGCGCCGGCCCCGAGTTCGCCATCAACCTGGCCAAGAACCTGCGCCAGCGCGTGCAGGAACTGACCGACCGGCTCGAAGTGTTCGCGCCGGTCTACATCATCTTCACCAAGGCCGACCTGATCTCGGGCTTTAGCGAATTCTTCTCGGACAGCGACCAGCGCGAGCGCGACCGCGTCTGGGGCGCCACCCTGCCCTACGGCGCCGAAGAGAACCGCGACGTGCTGGCCCTGTTCGACGAACGCTTCGACGAACTGTACGAAGGCCTGAAGGAAATGGGCACGGCGCAGATCTCGCTGCGCAACAACCGCGAGCTGCCGCCCGGGCTGCTGACCTTTCCGCTGGAATTCGCCGGCATCAAGCCGGCGCTGCGCACCTTCCTGTCGACGCTGTTCGAGACCAACCCGTTCCAGTACAAGCCCGTGTTCCGCGGCTTCTACTTCACCAGCGCGCTGCAGGAAGGCGTGTCGCAAAGCACCTCGACCGAACGGCTGGCCGAGCGCTTCGACCTGCGCCCGGCGGCGCGCGGCCAGGCCCGCAATGTGTCCTCGCACAACGGCTTTTTCCTGCGCGACCTGTTCTCCAGCGTGATCTTCGCCGACAAGAAACTGGTGCGCCAGCACGCCAGCCCGGCCAAGACCCGCATGCGCTACCTGACCTTCTTCGGCCTGGTGCTGGCGCTGGGCCTGGTGCTGGGCGGCTGGAGCTGGTCGTACCTGGGCAACCGCCAGCTGGCGCAGAACGTGCAGGCCGACCTGGACAAGGTGGTGCGCCTGCAAAGCGAGCGCACCGACCTGCAGAGCCGCCTGGAGGCCATGGAGATCCTGCAGGACCGCATCGAACAGCTGGACCGCTATTCGTCCAGCCGCCCGTGGTCGCTGGGCCTGGGGCTGTACCAGGGCGACGTGCTCAAGGAACGCCTGCTGGCCGAGTACTACAACGGCGCGCGCCAGTTCATGCTGAGCCCGGTCAAGGCCAGCCTGGAGGACTTCCTGGCCAAAGTCGACATGTCCGGCGCCGCGGCGGCGGCCGGCGGCGCGCAGCAGCCGGCGCCGCAGGCGGTGCGCGCCGCGCACACCCAGGGCGGCGACACGCTGTTCCAGGACGCTTCGCCGACCAATGCCGACGACGCCTACAACGCGCTCAAGACGTACCTGATGATGGCCAATCGCCAGCACGTCGACCCCACCCACCTGTCCGACCAGATCACGCGCTTCTGGCGCGGCTGGCTGGAAACCAATCGCGGCGCCATGCCGCGCGACCAGCTGATCCGCAGCGCCGAGCGCCTGATCTCGTTCTACGTCAGCCGCGCCCCCGACGCCGGCTGGCCGCAGATCGACACCAACCTGGCGCTGGTGGAAAAGACCCGCGCCAGCCTGCGCGCCGTGATGCAGGGCATGCCGGCGCGCGAACGCGCCTACGCCACGCTCAAGGCGCGCGCCGCCACGCGCTTCCAGACCATGACAGTGGCGCGCATCGTCGGCGAGAACGACGCCGGCGTGGTGGCCGGCAGCTACGCCATCCCCGGCACCTTCACCCGCGAGGCCTGGGAGCAGTACATCCAGCCGGCCATCAACGAGGCTGCCAAGAAGGAAGTGCAGACCAGTGACTGGGTGCTGGGCGTGAACGCGCGCGACGACCTGACGCTGGACGGCAGCCCCGAGCAGATCCAGAAGAGCCTGGCGACGATGTACAAGACGGAGTACGCCCAGGAATGGCAGAAGTTCCTGCGCGGCGTGACCATCAAGCCGTTCACCAGCTTCGAGCAGTCGGTGGGCGCGATGAACCGCCTCGGCGATCCGCAGACCTCGCCCATCGCCAAGCTGATCAACACCGCCTATGAGCAGACCTCGTGGGACAACCCCTCGCTGGTCAACGCCGGATTGCAGCAGGCGCAGAGCGGCGTGGTGGGCTGGTTCAAGCGCGTGATCCTGCGGCAGACGCCGCCGGCGCCCGCCGCCGCCACCGCCGCCAACGGCGAGGCCATTCCGATGGGCCCGGTCGGCCGCGAGTTCTCGGACGTGGCGCGCCTGGTGGTGACGCGCGAGAACCAGTCGCTGCTGGGTAACTACATGGGCGCGCTGTCCAAGATCCGCACGCGCTTCAACCTGCTCAACAACCAGGGCGACCCCGGCCCCGGCTCGCTGGTGCTGCTGCGCCAGACGCTGGAAGGCAAAGACTCGGAGCTGGCCGACGCGCTCAAGCTGGTCGACGAGCAGATGCTGGCCGGCCTGTCGGCGACGCAGCGCGAGACGCTGCGCCCGCTGCTGGTGCGGCCGCTGATCCAGGCCTACGCGGTGGCCATGCAACCGGCCGAACGCGAGTTGAACAAGGTCTGGAACGCGCAGGTCTATCAGCCGTTCAACCAGACCCTGGCCGAGAAGTATCCGTTCGCCTCGCGCGCCAGCGTCGAAGCCAGCAGCGACGAAATCGGCCAGGTGTTCGGCCCGCAGGGCAGCATCGCCAAGTACGTCAACGACACCCTCGGCCCGCTGACCGTGCGCCGCGGCGACATCCTGACGGCGCGCACCTGGGGCGACATGGGCATCAGCCTGCAGCCGACCTTCACCGCCAACTTCGCGCAGTGGGTGGCGCCGCTGTCGGGCGGCGCGGCCGGCGCCGGCGCGGCCAGCCAGCCGCAGACGCTGTTCCAGATCCAACCCAAGCCGGCTCCCGGCGTGACCGAGTACACCATTGAGATCGATGGCCAGCAGCTGCGCTACCGCAACACGCCGCCGCAGTGGGTCAACTTCGTCTGGCCCAACGCCCAGGGCGCGCCCGGCGCGCGCATCACCGCCACCACCTTCGACGGCAGCGTGGTCGAGATCGTCAACGAGCCGGGCCGCTTCGGCCTGGAACGCCTGATCGCGACCGCCCAGCGCACCTCCAACGCCGACGGCAGCTTCAACATGAGCTGGGGCAAGTCGAACGTGACGGTGCCGGTCAAGCTGCGCATCATCAGCAACGCCCAGGCGCCCGGCGCCGGCGGCAGCGAGCCCGGCGGCAGCCAGGGCCTGCGCAACCTGCGCCTGCCCTCCTCCGTGGTGGGCGCCACTTCCGAATCCTCCTCCGCCCAGACGCGACCCGGAGCGCCGCAATGAGCAACCTGCAGTCCCCCCTGTTCCGCACGGCCTACTTTGGCAAGATCCCGGCCCGCGGCGACTTCGTCAAGAACACCTCGCATCCGCAGCTGATGAGCACGCTGGACGGCTGGGTCGCCAACACCATGGAGCTGCTGGCCCAGGACCCGCACTGGAAGACGCTGTACGACGAGGCCGAGCCGATGCCGTTCGCCATCCTCGGCTCGCGCGGCAAGCTGGCCATCGCCGGCCACCTGCAGCCCAGCCGCGACCAGTCGGGCCGGCGCTTTCCGTTCCTGTCGGCGACTTCGGTCGAAGTGCAGCGGCCGCTGGCCTTCATCGCCCGCAGCCCGATGGCCTTCAGCCGGCTGTGGAACCGCATGAGCGGCGCCGCCGCGCTGCTGATGACCGACGCCGACCCTGGCCCGGCGCTGCAGAGCCTGAACGAACTCGAAGGCGAGATCCGCACCGAGGCCGACGACGGCTTCGATGCCTTCGTCGACCTGCAGACCGTCGAGCGCCTGCAGGCCATGCTGCGCGGCAACGGCCACGCGGCCAACGTGCACGACATCGTCCTGGCGCTGGGCATCCTGCTCGAACCGGTCATGTCCAGCGGCTCGTCGCAGCTCGACCGCGGGCTGGCGCTGCCGCTGCCGGACGATCCGCTCTACATCAATCTGGTGGCCTCGTACTGGATGACGCTGATCGCGCCGTTCCTGGCGCGCGCGGATTTCGAGATCGCGGTGTTCATCGGCCGCATCGGCGGCAAGCACCGGCTGGTGGCGGGCTTTCGCGGCGCTTCGCCGCAGACGCTGGCCAGCCTGCTGTCCACGCCGCAGGCCTTCGCCGAGCAATACATCGTGCTGGAAGACGCGCCCTGGGTGCGCAACCACGTGTCGGCCAGCCACGGCCTGGCCAAGCTCTCCAGCTACCTGGACCAACCCAGGCTGTCGCTGCGCATGGCGCTCGACACCTATCTTGAAGTCTTCACCGGAGCCTGACCATGCGCGTCTCTCTCCTGATCATGGCGGCGCTGTTCTCGTGCGCCGCGACGGCCCAGGACGCCGCCACCGTCGTCCCCGCCAACGTCATACCGCAGCCCGGCCAGGTGGTGGCCAGCGGCGCCGTGCCCGACGAGGCCACCAAGGCCGATGTGCTGGCGCGGCTGCAACAGGTCTACGGGGTGGGCAACGTCATCGACCAGATCGAGGTCGGCGGCGTGGTGGCGCCCCCCAACTGGTCCGAGCACGTGGGCAAGCTGATCGGCCAGCCGCTCAAGCAGATCAACCGCGGCCAGCTGGAAGTGGACGGCACCCAGATCCGCCTGCTCGGCGAAGTGCAGAACGAGGCCTCGCGCCAGCAGATCGCCAGCGCCTTCGCCACCTCACTCAACCCGACCTACAAGATCGTCAACGGCCTGCGCGTGGCCGCCGGCAAGGACGAACAGGGATTGCTGGACAAGGTGCTGACCAACCGCGTGGTGGAATTCGAGACCGGCAGCGCCACGCTGACGGCGCGCGGGCGCGAACTGCTGGACCAGGTGGCCGACGTGATCCCGAAGCTGCACAGCGACAAGGTGCAGATCATCGGCCATACCGACAGCTCCGGCAGCCGCAGCACCAACCTGGCCTTGAGCCAGGCCCGCGCCGACGCGGTCAGGGCCTATCTGGTGGACAAGGGCCTGCCGCCGGGCCGCTTCGAAACGCTGGGCGCGGGGCCGGACCAGCCGGTGGCCACCAACGCCACCGCCGAGGGCCGCGCCAAGAACCGCCGCATCGAATTCCGCGCCAGCCGCTGAGCGGCGCGCGCGGCCGGCGCTGGCGCGCGTCGCCTGGCAAGCATCGCGCCGCGCGCGGGCACATCGCGGCGCCCTCTTTTTCACGCCGGCGCCGGCCACGCGGCCGGCGCCCCGGGTGGGTTTTCAGCCGTTGTTCTCGGGCGCCTTGGGCACGCCCAGCAGCTCTTCCAGGCCCGACAGCGCCTCGCCGTTCTTGACCACGGTGCGCAGCCACAGGTGCAGCGACATCTCGCCCCAGCTGGCCGCCTTGTCGGCCAGATAGGCCACGGGGCTGTGCGGTTCGGTGCGGCGGAAGAATTCGGCCACTTCGCGCAGTTGCGCCAGGGCCTGGTCGCGCGTTTGCAGCGGGCCGCGCGCGGCCACGGACGCCGTGGGCGGAAGGTCGGCAGCAGTCAAGGTGGGCTCCATGCGGGTGGCGGGCGCGCCGGCGGCCGGCGCGGCCGGCGTGGCCGGCGG
Organism: Achromobacter ruhlandii; assembly: GCF_002082135.1. NCBI lineage: Bacteria > Pseudomonadati > Pseudomonadota > Betaproteobacteria > Burkholderiales > Alcaligenaceae > Achromobacter > Achromobacter ruhlandii. The sequence goes on along the minus strand of NZ_CP017433.1, from coordinate 2,650,635 downwards.
CGCCAGGTCGGCGCGCACCAGCAGGCCGGCCTCGCGGGCAAAGCGATGCACCAGTTCGGTCACGTCCGTCAGGGCGGTGCGCAGCGGCGAGAAGGCCGGCCCGTCATCGCCCAGGCGTTCGGTCAGGGTCAGCTCCAGCACGTCGACCGCGCCGAAGCAGCTCTGCAACTGGCTTTCGAGTTCGGAGTAGAACGCCGGCGGCGTATCGCGGCGCGCGGCATCGAACTGCTCCAGGGTGACCTTGCCGCGCGACATGTCGGCGGCGTTCTGCGGCGCGCGCTTGATGGCGTTGGCCAGTTGCGAGGCGCTGTCCCACAGCACCGCGCCGAAGCGCCCGCCCTCGGATTGCGTCAATGGCAGTTCGCGCACCAGTTGCTGCGAACGCGACAGCAACCACGCCAGGTTGCCCACGCGCTGCTGCACGTCGCCCTCGTCCGGCACCGGATGCAGGCCGTCCCAGTAGCGCCGGCACAGGCCGTCCACCAGCAGGAAGCCGTCGCGCAGGCCGGCGAAGCCGCGCGTCTTGGCCCAGGCCTCGGCCAGCCAGGCGGCCACGCGCACGTCCTTGCTGCGCTGGGTCAGCACCTCGGTGCAGATGCGGATCACCTGCGGCCAGTCGGCCTCTTTGATATCGATGACCCAGTCGCCCTGGTCCAGGTGCGGGTCATCGTGGCGGCGGGCCTCGCGGATGGCGTCGAATTCGGCCGAAAAGACCATGTCGGCGCCACAAGGCGCCTCGCCCGGAATGGGCTGCAACAGTGCGTCGATATCGCTCATAGTGTCTTGGGTCGTTGCGGAAGGCGGGCCGCGCGCAAGCGGCGCGGGCCCGGCGGCGAAAGCAGCGATGATCCCATATCTGTAACCGCGTTACGTTGGAACATGACACGCCCTATTACAAAACGCATCAGGGACCATGGCTATCATGCAAGCTCTCCAAACAGAGGGAGTCACGATGAACAAATCATTCCACATGATGCCCGACGGCCGCTTCATCAATGGCACGCCGCGGCGCTGCCCGGATGGCACTTACGTCGGCGACGGCGGCCCCATCACCCGCGCGCCGGACGGCACCTACGTGGCCGGCACGCCGCAGCGCGCGCCCAATGGCCGCTACCTCGGCAGCGGCGGCCCGGTGCGCATGGCGCCCGACGGCACCTTCGTCGTGGGCACCCCGCGCATGGCGCCGGACGGCACCTATCTGTAAGCAGACTTAACCAGCACCTGGGAGCAACGGCCGGCCATGGCGCAGCGATCCGTAATACGCAAGGGTGACCGCACGTCGCATGGCGGCGTGGTGGTGACCGGGGATGAATCCGTGCAGATCTTCGGCCAGCCCATGGCGCGCGTCGGCGACCGCGTCACCTGCCCCAAGTGCGCGGGCCAGCACACCATCGTCGAAGGCGTGCAGAGCGTCAGTTCCGACCGCCGCACCGCGCTGGAGGGCATGAAGACGTCCTGCGGCGCCACGCTGATCGCCAGCCAGCAGTTCTACCAGCTCGAACATGGCGGCGGTGATGGCGGCGGCGCGGGCGTGAACGACGCCCCCCAGGCGCTGCAGGCCGGCGCGCCGGCGGCGCTGGCCGCGATCGAACCCATCGCGGCGCAGGACGCGCCGGTCAAATGCGCCCAGGTGCAGGACACGCTCAAGCTCACCGAAGCCATGTTCGACGCCAAGCGCGCGCCGGTGAAGCTGACCGGCCCGTCGGCCTATCAGCCGCCCGCCAACCTGGCGCGCCAGGGCGACGACAAGCTTGTCATGTACGAAGCCTGGCCGGTCGGCCAGCGCGTGCCGGTGGTGCTGGAGCCGCGCAAGCCGCTCTGGACCGGCGACCTGCTGAAAAGCACGCCGCACGAAATCACCGAGCGCCTGACCGAAGAGCCGCAGCCGCAGCCCGAGCAGGTGGCCAAGAGCCTGGGCGTGGCGCCCAAGGCGCTGCTGCAGGGCCGCGACCTGCAGATCACCCTGGCCAAAGGCATGTCGTTGGAAGACAGCGTCAAGCGGCTCGATGCGCAAGTGGTCAAAGGCCCGCCGTGGGCCGATCCGACCCGAGAGGTGCACACCGTGGGCGAAACGATGTTCTCGCGCATCACGCTCTACAGCATGCCGGGCGACCAGGCCGTGATCGACCACGCCGTGCTGCATGAACTGGCGCACAGCTACGCCAACAACGCCCGCGTCGACATGAAGGCCTGGGGCGCCGCCGCCAAATCCGACGGCAATTTCCCGTCGGACTACGCCAAGGCCGGCCCGCCCGAGGATTTCGCCGAGTTCGTGGTGATGGCCGTCGCCACCCAGGGCACGCCGTGCGAGCACTACGCGCGCTCGATCTACCCGGCGCGCTACCGGCAGCTGGACGCCATGAACCTGCTGGACAAAAGTCCGGCCCCCAAATCCGCCTGACCCTGCCGCCCGCCCGGGAACCTGACTCCGCCCCCCGCCAGGGAACCTGATCCCGCCCCCGCCAGGGAACCGGACCCCGCCCCCGCCCGGGAACCGGACCGCGCCGCCATCACGGCGCCGGTCTCGTCCGCGCGCGGGGTGGCGGGTTGCGCCCGGCGCGCCGCCTGCGATAACATACGTTCCATATACAAACCATATATGGAACACCCACTATGGGCATCGTCAAGATTTCCGAGCAGATGCACGAGAACCTGCGCGTGGCCAGCAGCGCGCTGAGTCGTTCGATCAACTCGCAGGCCGAGCACTGGATGCGCATCGGCATGCTGTCCGAGCTCTACCCCGAGCTGCGCCACGCCGACATCTGCCAGTTGCTGATCCGCATCGAGCAGGCGGAAGGCTTCAGCATCGCCGCCCTGTCCCACGGACAGGCAACCGCCGGCCAGCAGGAGGCCGCGTAATGGCGCGCAAGGTTTCCATCAAATCCGCCGCCGACATCGCCATGGCCCGCCAGGCCGGCGCCCTGGCGGCGGAAGTGCTGCACATGATCGCCGAACACGTGCGCCCCGGCATCACCACCGACGAACTCGACCGCATCTGCCACGACTACATCGTCAACGTGCAAAAGGCGATCCCGGCCAACGTCGGCTACCACGGCTTTCCCAAGACCATCTGCGCCTCGGCCAACCACGTGATCTGCCACGGCATCCCGTCGGCCAAGGTGCTCAAGAACGGCGACATCCTCAATATCGACGTGGCCGTCATCAAGGACGGCTGGTTTGGCGACACCAGCCGCATGTACTTCGTCGGCCAGCCCAGTCCGCTGGCGCGGCGGCTGGTCAACACCACCTACGAAGCCATGCGCGCGGGCATCATGGCGGTCAGGCCCGGCGCCACGCTGGGCGACATCGGCCACGCCATCCAGACGGTCGCGCACCGCGAGCACTTCAGCATCGTGCGCGAATACTGTGGCCACGGCATCGGCCAGATCTACCACGACGAACCGCAGGTGCTGCACTATGGCCGCCCCGGCGAAGGCCTGGTGCTGCAGCCGGGCATGATGTTCACGATCGAACCCATGATCAACGCCGGCAAGCCGCAGACCAAGCAGCTGCCCGACGGCTGGACGGTGGTCACCAAGGACCGCTCGCTGTCGGCCCAGTGGGAACACATGGTGGTCGTCACCGACACCGGCTACGAGGTCCTGACCCCTTGGCCGGACGGCTTCGGCGACTACCCGCCGATTCCCTGACGCCGCCGGCCGGCGACGGCAATTAACGGAGTGCGCTGCCCACGGGGCCCGGTCATGATCGGGCCCTCGTCGTTTCCGCGGCCGCGCCGGCCGTTGCCCCCATGACCGCCCTGCCCGCGGCGTTCCGCCGCCTGGCCGCCTCCAATCTGGCCGCCCAATGTTCCGAACAGATCGCCTTGGCGGCGGCGCCGCTGGTGGCGGTGCTGGCGCTGGGCGCCAACGCCGCCCAGACCGGCTATCTGCAGACCGCCCAGACCCTGCCCTTCCTGCTGCTGTCATTGCCCGCCGGGGTGCTGGCCGACAGGATCGCGCGCCGCACCCTGATGACCGCCGCCGAATGCGCGCGCGCCGCCAGCCTGCTGGGCCTGCTGGCGCTGCTGGCGGCGGACGGCCTGAGCCTGGCCGCGCTGGCGGTGCTGGGCTTCCTGGGCGCGGTCGGCACGGTGGCCTACAACGTCGCCGCGCCCGCGCTGGTGCCCACGCTATTGCCGGCAACCCAGCTGGCGCAGGCCAACCGCTGGCTGGAACTGGCGCGCAGCGCGGCGTTCTCGGCCGGGCCGGCGCTGGGCGGCGCGCTGGTCGGCGGCCTCGGCGCCGCCGTCGCCTACGGTCTGGCCACCCTGCTGTCGCTGCTGGCGGCGGGGCTGCTGGCGGGCCTGCCTTCCGACCCGCCGCGCGCGGCCGTGCGCCGCCACCTGTGGCGCGAACTACGCGAAGGCGCCGCCTTCGTGGCGGCGCATCCCTTGCTGCGGCCGGTGCTGGTGACGGCGGTGTGCTTCAACACCGCCTGGTTCGTGCTGCAGGCCGTCTACGTGGTCTACGCGGTGGAGCGGCTGGGCCTGACCGCCGCCGGCGTGGGCGCGACGCTGGGCATCTACGGCGCCGGCATGCTGGCCGGGGCCCTGGCCGCGCCGTGGCTGGCGGCGCGCCTGCCGTTCGGCGCGCTGATCGCGGCCGGCCCCACCTGCGCGCTGGCCGCCAGCCTGATCCTGCTGTCGACGCTGGCCTGGCCGGCGGGCGCCTGGGCCGGGGTCGGCCTGTTCCTGTTCGGCGCCGGACCGATCCTGTGGACCATCGCCACCACCACGCTGCGCCAGGCGGTCACGCCCAACGCGCTGCTGGGCCGCGTCTCGGCCGTGATCGTCACGGCGACGTTCGGCGCGCGGCCGGTGGGCGCCTTGATCGGCGCGACCCTGGCGGCGCGCCTGGGCATGGATGCCTGCCTGTGGTTGTCCAGCGTGGGCTTTGCCGCCCAGTTCGTGGTGCTTTTGACCTCGCCCGTGGCGCGGCTGCGCCGCCAGCCGGAAACCGTGGCGGCTTGAACCGCGCCGTGCCGCGCCGGCGGGGCCGTCTGTTGCGGTCCCGCCGGGCGGGATCTGTATCTGGCGGCGGCCAGCGGCGGCCGCTAGACTGGCCTGCCATCGAGGCCGCCGCACGCGGCGCCTCGCCCGACGCCACCCCTCGCCGCGCCACCAACATGCTGAACATCCTCGGAAAAGCCTCTTCCATCAACGTCCGCAAGGTGCTCTGGACTTGCGTCGAACTGGGCCTGCCCTTCGAACGGGAGGATTGGGGTTCCGGCTTTCGCCCGACCAACGCGCCCGCGTTCCTGGCGCTCAATCCCAACGCCATGGTGCCGGTGCTGCGCGACGGCGACTTCGTGCTGTGGGAATCGAACAGCATCATCCGCTATCTCGCCAACCAGTACGGCGCCGGCCGCGAACAGCCGTTGTATCCGTCCGAACCCCGGCGCCGCGCCCGCGTCGACCAATGGATGGATTGGCAGGCGACCGACCTGAACCGCTCCTGGAGCTATGCTTTCCTGGCGTTGGCGCGGCAGTCGCCGGCGCACCGCGATGCCGCCGCCATCGAGGCGTCGAGCCGCGATTGGGGGCATTTCATGGGAATCCTGGAACGGCGCCTGGGCGAGACGGGCGCCTACGTGGCCGGCGAGGCCTTCACGCTGGCCGACATCGCCATCGGCCTGTCGGTCAACCGCTGGTTCGCCACGCCGCTGGACGACGCCCTGCGGCCCGCGCTGCCGGCGGTGGCGGCCTACTACGACCGGCTGGCCGAGCGGCCGGGCTATCGCGCCCATGGCCGCAACGGCACCGCCTAGCGGACGCCCCGGCGCGTTACTTCACGACGCCGCAGATCATGCGGCCGCCGCCACCGCCCAGCGGCTTGGGCGTGTCGCTGTAATTATCGGCGCCCACGTGGATTATCAACGCGTGCTGCTTCACGTCGGCCAGCTTCAGCCGCGGCGCCACCACGGCGGTCTTGGCGCTGCCATCGGCCGCCACCGTGATGAACGGCAGGTCGCCCAGGTGGCCATCCTCGGCCAGCGGCCCCTTGTGCGCCTTGGTGTTGTGCGGATCCAGGTGACCGCCCGCGGCGCCCCCGGCATCACCTTGCCGTCCACGGTGGTGGACTCACATGAACCCTTTTCATGCACATGGAAGCCGTGCTCGCCGGGCGGCAGGCCCGCCAGCTTGGGGGTGAACTTCAGGCCGCCCTTGGTCTGTTCCAGCGTGACGGTGCCCGCGCTCTTGCCCACGGAGCCGTCGTCGTTCAGGAATGACATCGTGACGCTCTCGGCCTGGGCGACAGCCGAGCCGCCGGCCAGCGCCAGCGTTGCAACGAGAATCGAGAATTTCTTCATGGACTTGCCTCCTGGAATGATGCGCGTGATACGGCCGCCCGGTCGAGCGGCGGGCGTCCCGGAGCCCGCGGTCAGGCCCCTGGACTGCCGAAGACAATAGCACAGCGCCGCGCCGCTTCGCCAGCAATCTTCATTCCTGATACATCGGATACGTCCGCAAATCCCCGATGATTGACGCACGCCGCGCTAGCCTGTCGCCAGCAGCACCGCCGCGTGCAACAGCACGCCGATCAGCCCGCCCACCAGCGTGCCATTGAAGCGGATGTATTGCAGGTCGCGCCCCACGCTCAGTTCCAGTTCTTCGACCAGATGGCGTTCGTCCCACAGCTTGACGGTGCGCGAAATATGCTCGGTGACGCCGATGCGCAACCGCCCGGTCAAGCGCCGTGCCGCGCCCAGCACATGGCCGTTGATGGCCTCGCGCAGGTCCGGGTCTTCGCCCAGCTTGCGCGCCAGCGCCAGCAGGGCGTTTTCCAGGTGCGCGGCCAGCGCGGATTGTCCATCGCTCAGGTCGCGCCGCAGCGCGGCATGGATGTCGTCCCACAGGCCCTGCACATATTCCTGCACCTTGGGATGATCGATGGCGCGCTGCTTCATGGCCTCGACCTGCGCGGCCAGCGCCGGGTCGGTGCGCAGGCGCGCGATGTAGTCCAGCACCCAGGCCTCGTAGTCGCGCCGCACCGGATGATCCGGTTCGGACAGCACATCGCGCAATTCCTGCACCAGCGCGCGCGCCAGCCTGTCGGCGAGGTTGTCGGCGATGCCCTCGACCGAGGCAATCACGTCCACCGCCTTGATGATGCGCGGCCATTCCTTGCGCGCGAACTTGACCAGCAGCGCCGAAGCGCGCTCCTTGACGTCCTCGTCGCCCAGGTAGCCGCCCAGCCGCTCCATCGCCGCGTCCAGCAGCTCCTGGTGGCGGCCGTCGCGGGTCAGCAGGCCCAGCACCTCGCCGGCGGTGCCGGCCGCGTCCCAGCGCCGCAGGGTCTTCACCACGAATTCCTGGATCACGCCGCGCACCGCGCTATCGTCCAGCAGGTCCAGCGTCTGCAACGCCACCCGTCGCGCGCCGTCGCTCAGCGCATGCGCCTGTTTCGGCCGCGCCAGCCAGCGCGACAGGCGCGCGGCCGGGTCGAAGCCGCGCAGCTTTTCCATCAGCGTGTCCGGGTCGAGGAAGTGGTCGCGCACGAACACCGCCAGGTTGTCGCCAATGCGGTCCTTGTTGCTGGGGATGATGGCGGTGTGCGGAATGGGCAGTCCCATCGGCCGGCGAAACAGCGCCACCACCGCGAACCAGTCGGCCAGCGCGCCCACGGTGGCCGCTTCGCAGAAGGCCCGCACCCAGGCCCAGGCGCCCTGCCCGCCCATGACATGGCTGGTGATGAAGCCGCTGATCATGGCCACCAGCAACGCCAGCGCGGCGATCTTCATGCGCCGCAACTGCGCGCGGCGGGCCTGCGACGCCAGCGCCGAGCGCGTGATGAACGCCTTGGCGGACGGGCTGGCGGATTGCGGCGTATCGGTCATGGAGTCTCCTGCGGGAATGCCCGTCCAGCATACCAAGCCCGCCGCGGGCCGGGCTCAATCACCGGCGTCGGCCAGCGCGCCGCGCAGCCAGGCGATGAACGCGTCGGCATGGGCGGTGCGCGCCCGCCCCGCCGCCGGCACCGCGCGCAGGCCGCCCTCGAACGGCACGAAGCCGTACGGCGCCACCAGCAGGCCGTCCTGCAGTTCGCGCGCGATCAACCGCCGCTCGACCAGCGCCACGCCCAGGCCCGACAGGGCCGCCTCGATACACAGGTGGGTGTGCGGAAACGCCAGCGTGCCGCCCCGCGCCGCCGGCTGGCCGGTGATGGCCTCCCATTGGTTCCAGGCGCTGGCGGTGTATTCATGCGCGATGCGGGTACGCGTGGCCGGCTTCCTGCGCGCATAGGCCGGCGTGCAGACCGCGCCGAAGCGCACCGGCGCCAACGCCAGCGCCCGTGCCCGGTCGGCTTCGGCATAAGCGGACAGGTCCCAGGCCAGGATCAGGTCGGCGCCCTCGTTGCGCATCTCGCGCGCGGAAGTCATCGACAGGCGGATGCGGATCTCGGGATGCTTGCGGTAGAAGACGGCCAGTTGCGGCACCAGCCAACGCATGGCGAAGGTGGCGCTGCAGGCCACATGCAGGCCCGGCGCCTGCGATTCGCGCGCCAGCCGCTCGTAGGCGTGTTCCAGCTGATCGAAAGCGGCGCGCACGGAGGCATAGAAGGCCGTGCCGGCCGGCGTCAGGCGCAGACCGGTGCCGTCCTTTTCGAGCAACGCCGCGCCCGCGTGCTCCTGCAGCAGGCGCAGGTGGCGGCTGACGGCGCCGTGGCTGCGGCACAGCTCCTGGGCGGCGCGCGTGACCGAACCGCTGCGGGCAACGGCCTCGAAGGCGCGGACGGCGGACAAAGGCGGTAATTGGCGCATGAGCTTCATTCGTCAGGAAAACTGACATATCCGCAGAAAAACTGCATTGTCGGACGCTGGCCTTGTTTTTAGCATGGCGGCATTGTCATTGGGCCTGCATCACGTGTCTCACCACCGAATCACTGCGTGGATCGGCGCGGCGGGTCAGCCCTCTGGCGCGTCCCTTGCCCTGCCCCATTGTTTGAATTAACTGACGATATTTCCGTCACTGCGGAGCCCTTCATGCACATCACCCATCTTGCCGCCCACGAAGCCCTGGACAGCCGCGGCAATCCCACCGTCGAAGTCGAGGTCCGCCTGGACGACGGCGCCCAGGGCCTGGCCCTGGTGCCGTCGGGCGCCTCGACCGGCAAGCGCGAGGCCCTGGAGCGGCGCGACGGCGACGCCGCCCGCTACCTGGGCAAGGGCGTGCTGGGCGCGGTCGGCGCGGTCAATACCGAGCTGCGCGCCGCCCTGCTGGGCCTGCCGGCCGATCAGCAGGCCCGGATCGACCAGATCATGATCGAACTGGACGGCACGCCCGACAAAAGCCGGCTGGGCGCCAACGCCCTGCTCGGCGTGTCGCTGGCGGTGGCGCACGCGGCCGCCCACAGCCATCGGCTGCCGCTGTGGCGCCACATCGGCGGCGTGCAGGCGCAGACGCTGCCGGTGCCCATGATCAACATCATCAACGGCGGCGCGCACGCCGACAATCCGCTCGACTTCCAGGAATTCATGATCCTGCCGGTGGGCGCGGACAGCTTCCGCGAAGCCCTGCGCATGGGCGCGGAGGTGTTCCACACCTTGCGGCTGGCGCTCAAGGCCGCCGGCCACAACGTCAACGTGGGCGATGAAGGCGGCTTCGCGCCGATGCTGCGCAATGCCCCGCAAGCGCTGGATTTCATCATGGCCGCGATCGAGCGCGCCGGCCTGCGCCCTGGCGCCGACATCGCGCTGGCGCTGGACCCGGCCGCCAGTGAATTCCATGGCCCGGAGGGCTACCGCTACCACGGCGAGAACCTGCTGCGCGACGCCGAACAGCAGGTGCGGTACCTGGCCGGGCTGGTGCGCGACTACCCCATCGTCTCGATCGAGGACGGCATGGCCGAGGACGACATCATCGGCTGGAAGACACTGGGCGCGACGCTCGGCGGCGCCTGCCAGCTGGTGGGCGATGATGTGTTCTGCACCAACCCGCGGCTGTTCCAGGCCGGCATCGACCAGGGCATCGGCAACGCCATCCTGGTCAAGATCAACCAGATCGGCACGCTCAGCGAGACCGCCCAGGTGCTGGCGCTGGCGCGCCGCGCCGGCTATGGCGTGGTGATGTCGCACCGCTCCGGCGAAACCGAGGACACCAGCATCGCCGACCTGGCGGTGGCGGCCAACTGCGGGATGATCAAGACCGGCTCGCTGTCGCGCGCCGACCGCACCGCCAAGTACAACCGCCTGCTGCGCATCGAGCGCGAACTGGGCGCGGCCGCCGTCTATGCCGGCGCCGGCGCGCTGGCGCGGCGCGGCTGAAGGTCGAGCGCGGCGCCACGGTACTGCCGGACCTGACCGGCGCCGCGGCGGCGTTGGCGCGGCTGGCGGCGGCCTGACCCCGTTCACTGGCGTTCAAGACAGGGCAGCCGCCAACGCCGACGATGGCGGCTTTTGCCGAGGAACCGCGCATGTCCGTCCCCACCGCCCCTGTCGTCCCGTCCGCGCCCGCCGTGCCGGAGAAAATCGTGATCGTGCTGGCGGCAACGCTCGGCGTGGGCCAGGCCGCCAACGTCTCGGCCTGCCTGGCCGCGGGCCTCGCGGCCGCCCTGCCCGGCTGGGCCGGCGCGCCGCTGCGCGACCCCGATGGCATGGCCTCGTCGGCCATCTCGCACCTGCCCATCATCGTGCTGGCGGCCGATGCGGTGCGGATGGCGCAATTGCGTCAGCGGCTGACGCAGCCGCCGCCCGAGGACGCGCGGCTGGCCGTGTTTCCGGCCTATGCCCGCGAGATCCATGAGGCCGCCCACTATTGGGCGCGGCACCGCGAGACCTCGCACCGCGACCAGCCCCTGCTGGGCGTCGGCCTGGCCGGCGCCAAGCGCTGGATCAACGCGCTGACCGGCAGCCTGCCGATGCTGCGTTGAACGCCCGCGCGCCGGCGCCACCGCTCAGGCGCGCTCGCGGTACGCGGTGGCGCACAGGATCGACAGGAACAGCAGCAGCGCCAGCGTCAGCAACAGGCCGCCCGCCGCCGTGATGATGGCGTCGGCGCGCCACAACACCAGCGTCCGGCGCAACGCGGCGCCGGTCACCTCGGTCAGGCCCGTCAGCAACAGCAGCACGGCGGCGAACGGCCAGACCGCGCCGCGCAGCGCCTGGCGCGACCGCCGCCAGCCATAGCCATCCGTCAGAGCGGCCTGCGGCAGGGCCAGGGACCAGGATCCCAGCAAGTGCGTCATGGGCAGCCACAGGATCATCAGCAACAGCAACGCGATGGCCAGGAACACCGTGCTGGGCGTGTTCGGCATCTGGAAATACAGGGAGAGCGTCAGGCTGCCGCTGATCGACTTCAGCGCGGCGATCGCAACGATCGCCGCGAACACCAGGGCCAGCACCCGGGCCTGCGCGCCATCCAGGCTGGGCGCCTGGCGCGGCACGCCCGCCAGTTGGCGCTGCCATGCCAGCGCCACGCGCGCCAGGGCCAGCAGATTGACCACCGCCGCCAGCAGGAACCAGGCTTCGCGCGGACCGCCCGCCTGGTTCAGCAGCAACGCGCCCGGCAGCGACAGCGCGAACAGCACGCAGGCCCACGGCGCGGCGGCGACCATGGCGGGCACCTGAGCGGTGAACTGGCGGGCCGTCAATGCCAACAGGCGGCTCGCGGTGGGCGGATGTGGCAAGGTGTACCTCTCTCGGTCAGGTCCGGACCGTCGGCCTCGCGGCCGATGGCGACTCCAGGCCTTATACCAGAGACGCGCGCCCGCCGGGCCGCGCTCAATCGGCCAGCAGGCCCGGCGCCAGCGCCGCCAGCGTGGCGATGTGCGCGTCCATTTCCTGCGGGCGCGGATTGTCGATATTGCCGGCGCCCGCGGTGCGCAGCCGCAACGTCAGCAGCCCGCCGCCGTCGGCGCTGAACTGCAGGCCGAACACCCAGTCCACGCCTTGCGTGCGGGCGATCAGCGTCAGCCAGCCGGAGTCCGGCTCGATCAGGGTCCGGGCCCGCAACAGGCCGCGCGCCTCCAGCGCCGACGGCGCGGCGGCGGCGAACCGCTGCATGGCCGCCAGCACGGTCGGGGTCTCGGCGGAGAAAGCGATCTGCACCAGTTGCAGCGGAGGCACCAGCAGTCGATGCGAGAACAGCCGTGGCATCGGCGTCGCGGCGGCCGTCCACGAAGCCGGCACCGTGACCGGTCCGGGACCCGCGATGCCCGCCGGCGCCGGCGCCGTCAGCCGGGCCTGTCCGGCGGTCGACGCACAGCCACCGAACAGCACCGCGGCCAGGGCCGGCAACAACAACCGGGGCAACCAGCGCAGGAAGCCGCCGCCCTCGTTGGCGCGCGGCGCTAGGATCTGGCCGCGCATGCCTGGCCCTCCGGCTTGTCGTGATAGGTGCGGAATTCCTCCAGATCCGCCAGCGGCTTTTTCAACCGATAGCAGGCGTTCAGGCCGCGCAGCAGCAGAAAGGCTTCCTCGCTGCCGAGGGACTTGGAGAAATCATCGTCGGCCAGCTTGGTCGAAATCTCGTCCAGCGTCTTCTGGTCGCGATAGCGCGCCAGCCGCTCGCCCAGCGTGTAGGCGGTCAGCGCGGCCTGCAGCCGGCCCTGCGCGTCGCTGACCTGCTCGACCGAGGCGCTGGCGCCAACCTTGCTCAGCAGCGCCGTCAGCGCCACCGACTTTTCCAGCACCGACTTGGGCACGATGCTCTCGAAAGTGCCCACCGACACCAGGGCGGTCGGCACGTTCAGCGGCTCGGCGCCGTCCATCACCTGGTTGGTGCGGGTGTTGTAGGTGAGCGCCTTTTCCCAGAACGCGCGCGTGCCGGCCACCGGACGCCCCACCACCACATAGGTGCCCTGCTTGAGCAGGCCGAGGTTGGAGCCGGCCGACTGGCTCACCGCCGACTGCGAATACAGCTGCACGCTGTAGTCCAGCACCATGCGGTTGCGCTGGTTCGCCAGCACCAGCTCGGCGGCGGTGAAGGCCACCCCCACCAGCGGCGAGACCAGCGGATTGTTGGCCAGGCTGGCCGCGCCGTTGGCCACGCCCTGCGCCCGTTGCAGCGCGCGCAGGGTCTCGGCGTTGCGTTCGGTGGTGACGTCCATCACGCGCAGCCGGAACGACGGCGCCACGCGCTCGTCCCAGCGCTGCACGTAATACACCAGCAGATTGGAGAAGTTCAGGGATTGATCGGGCTGCACGCCGCGCTGGTACCAGACCACGATGGACTGGTTGCTGCCGTCGTCCCTGGCGGCGATGTCGAGGATGACCGCGTAGTCCGCCGGGCCGTCGATGCCGGCGGTCTTGACGCCGGCCGCGTCCTTCAGCGCCGGGATCTCGACCGACCGCATCATGATCGAGAGCGGCGCGTTGGCGGGCACCGCCAGCAGCTGTTCCGCGTCGGAAGAGGCCGGCGCGCCGGCCTGCTCCAGCACGCGCGCGCGCTCATCGTCGCCGGGCTTGAGATAGAAAATGCGGTTGTCGGCGTAGATCGGGGTATGCACCGTGTAGGCGTCGCCGATGCGCGGCTCGCTGCCCGCGCACCCCGCCAACATCGCCGCCAGTCCCAACATGCCCCACCGCAACGCGGCGCCGTCCGGACGCCGCAGGCCGGACCATATCCGGCGCATGAACACGAAAGCCATACTTGCTCCGCAAGAAAAGGCCCGCAATGGATCGGAACAACGCCTACGCCAGGCGCGATGGGCAAGAGGCGGTCAAGGCCGCCCTGGCCGCGGCCGGGGACTCCCGGCGCCAGTCGGCGCGGGAATGGTCGGCATTTTTATCATTATGTTTCTTTTTGTCAAACTTCCGCGCGGAGGCCAGGTCCGTGGCGCCGGGTTCGGCTTGCGGCACGCGTCTCGCGCCTGGCGGGCGTCATCACGGTTCGAAGGTGGCCGGGATCGGTGCGTAGCCCGGGCCGAGCGCGCGCGGGATGGCGTCGGCCCGCATCACGGCCTGGAAAAAGCCCTTCAGGTCGTCCGCGACGCACCGTATCCGCGCAGAGCGCATGCCGATCATGGATGGGGAACTCGCCCGACGACAGCGGCCCCGGCGGGCGCCGCCGAAAGCCGGTCCTAGGCCGCGCCCAGCAGTCCGGGCCGTCCTTCGTGCGCGGCCTGGGCGCGCTGCTGGATGAACTCGATCATCATCGCGATGGCGCGCGGGTGGTGGCGGTTGGGCATGTACAGCATGTACATCGCGCGGCCGAAGATGCTCAGCCGCCAATGCGGCAAGGCGGCGACCAAATCGCCGCGCGCGATGTCGTCGTGCACCACGTAGTCCGGCACCACGCCGATGCCCAGCCCGGCCAGCATGGCGTCGCGCAGGAAGGCGTAGTTGCGCGAGATGATGGTGGGTTCCAGCACCACGTGCTGGCGCGGCTGGCCGCCGTAATACGCCGACAGCCGCAGCGGCCGGCCGATGACGGCGGCGCTGATGACGGGCAGGCGCGCCAGGTCGGCCGGCTTGTCCGGCAGGCCGCGCTCGCGCACGAAGGCGGGCGAAGCGCAGGCCACGTAGCGCACCTGGCCCAGTTCGCGCGCCACCAGATTGTGCGGCGGTTCGGACATGATGCGCACGGCGATGTCGACCTCGTCGCGCAACAGGTCGTCGACGCTGTTCTCGAACAGCACGTCCAGCACGATGTCGGGGTAGGCGCGCTTGAATTCCAGCAGCCACGGCGTCATCACGAACTGGCCGTAGCCGCTGGGCACGCTCAGCCGCACCTTGCCCTGCGGCGTCTTGCCCAGGGATTCGACCGCTTCGCGCGCGGCCGCCAGTTCGTCCTGGATGCTGCGGCCGTGCTGGTACAGCTTCAGGCCGATCTCGGTGGGCTCGACGTGGCGCGTCGTGCGCCGCAGCAGCTGCATGCCGACGGCGCGTTCCAGCTGGGTCAGGTGGTAGCTGACATTGGCCCGCGTCATCTTCAGGCGGCGCGCCGCCTCGCTCAGGTTGCCCGCGTCCACGATCTCCACCAGCAGGGTCAACGCCTTCGTATCCATGTCGAATCTCCCGAGGGGCCGGCATTCCTTCATTGCAACGCGGCGCCCGCAGCCGATTGTCAATTTTTTTATCGTCAATGTCAATTATGGATGCCATTGTCAAGACTTCTTTGCTGGGAAAGAATAGACGGATACAAGACGGGCCGTTCCTGGCCCGCCAGGCGCCGCGACTGCGCCGCGTCCGCCCCGGGCGCGCCGGCCTCGCCAGAGCCCCGCTCTGCGATGCCGCCGTGCCGGCCCGGGCCGGCGCGGGCGGCGACCCTACCGGAGACACTGTCCCATGACAGCCAGCGTACCCGCCGGCGCCGTTCACACGCGCCGCGACGGCGACGTTCTCGTCGTCACCATCGATCATCCCCCCGTCAATGCCCTGAGCGCCGACGTGCGCGCGGGCCTGGCGCGCGCCATCGACCAGGCCGGCGGCGACCCGCAGGTGCGGGCCGTGCTGCTGACCGGCGCCGGCAACAACTTCATCGCCGGCGCCGACATCCGCGAATTCGGCAAGCCGCCGCGTCCGCCCGCCCTGCCCGACGTGTGCAACCAGATCGAGGCCTGCGCCAAGCCGGTGGTGGCCGCGCTGCACGGCGCCGCGCTGGGCGGCGGCCTGGAAGTGGCGCTGGCGGCGCATTACCGCGTGGCCTTGCCGAACGCCAAGCTGGGCCTGCCCGAAGTGACGCTGGGGCTGCTGCCCGGCGCCGGCGGCACGCAGCGCACGCCGCGCCTGATCGGCGCGGCTGCGGCCTTGGACCTGATGCTGTCGGGCAAGCCGATGACGGCGCAGGCCGCCGTCGCGGCCGGGCTGGCCGATGAACAGGCCAGCGGCGCCGACCCGCTGGCCGCCGGCCTGGACTACACCCGGCGCCTGCTGGCGCAGGGCGCCAAGCCGCGCCGCAGCCGCGACGGCCAAGCGCTGGCCGACAAGGCCGCCTCGCTGGCCGCGATCCACGCCGCCGGCCAGCGCATCGCCGCCAGCACACGCGGCCTGTTCTCGCCCGCGAAGATCCTGGACGCCGTGCGCGCCGCCGTCGAACAACCTTTCGACGAGGGCCTGCGCGCCGAGCGCGCGCTGTTCCTGCAATGCCTGGACAGCCCGCAGCGCGCCGGCCTGATCCACGCCTTTTTCGCCGAACGCGAGACCGCCAAGATCCCTGAATTGAAGCAGGCCAAGCCGCGCCGGCTCGACAGCGTCGGCGTGATCGGCGGCGGCACCATGGGCGCGGGCATCGCCGTGGCGGTGCTGGACGCGGGCCTGCCGGTGGTCATGGTGGAACAGGACGAGGCCGCGCTGGCGCGTGGCCGCCAGCGGGTCGAACACGTCTACGACCTGCTGGTCGGCAAGGGCCGCATGAGCGCCGACGAGCGCGCCGCCCGGCTGGCGCGCTTCACCGGCGCCACCGACTATGCCGCGCTGGGCGAGGCCGACCTGATCATCGAGGCCGTGTTCGAGGACATGGACGTCAAGCGGGCGGTGTTCGCGCAGCTTGACCGCGTCGCCAAGCCGGGCGCGGTGCTGGCCACCAATACCTCTTACCTGGACGTGGACCGCATCGCCCAGGCCACGCGCGGCCCCGCCGATGTGCTGGGCCTGCACTTCTTCTCGCCCGCCAACATTATGAAACTGCTGGAGGTGGTGGTGGGCCGCCAGACCGCCGCCGACACCGTCGCCACCGGCTTCGAGCTGGCGCGCCGCCTGCGCAAGATCCCGGTGCGCGCCGGCGTCTGCGACGGCTTCATCGGCAACCGCATCCTGGCGGTGCATCGCCAGGCGGCCGACATGATGATGGAGGACGGCGCCTCGCCCTATGAGATCGACGCGGCGGTGCGCGACTTTGGCTATCCCATGGGTCCGTACCAGATGGTGGACCTGGCCGGCGGCGACATCGGCTGGGCCACGCGCAAGCGCCGCGCCGCCACCCGCGACCCGGCGCTGCGCTACGTGCAGATTCCCGACCGCCTGTGCGAGCGCGGCTGGTTCGGCCAGAAGACCGGCCGCGGCTTCTACCTGTATCCGGATGGCGCCCGCCAGGGCACGCCTGATCCGGAAGTGCTGGCGATCATCGACGCCGAGCGCCAGCGCGCGGGCGTGACGCCCCGTCCGTTCAGCGCCGAGGACATCCAGCGCCGCTACCTGGCGGCCATGATCAACGAGGCCGCCAACGTGCTGCACCAGGGCATCGCGCTGCGGCCCTCCGACATCGACATGGTGTTCCTGTCGGGCTATGGCTTTCCGCGTTATCGCGGCGGGCCGATGCACTACGCCGACCGCGTCGGGCTGGCCAACGTGCTGGCCGACATCCGCGCCTTTGCCAAGGAAGACCCCGCGTTCTGGAAGCCGTCGCCGCTGCTGGTGGAACTGGCCGAATCCGGCCGCGATTTCGCCAGCCTGAACCAGGCCGCCTGACCCCACTCACCCAACGGAAACCGATATGCGCGAAGCCGTCATCGTCTCCACCGCCCGCACGCCCATCACCAAGGCGCAGCGCGGCGAATTCAACCTGATCGCCGGGCCGACCCTGGCCGCCCACGCGGTGCGCGCCGCGGTCGAGCGCAGCGGCATCGACCCCGCCCTGATCGAGGACGCCTTCATCGGCTGCGGCTACCCCGAGGGCGCCACCGGCCGCAACATCGGCCGCCAGGCGGTGATCCGCGCTGGCCTGCCGGTCAGCGTCGGCGGCGCCACCGTCAACCGCTATTGCGCCTCGGGCCTGCAGGCCATCGCCTCGGCCGCGGCGCGCATTGTCATGGACGGCGCGCCCGCCATGCTCGCCGGCGGCGTCGAGCTGGTGTCGCAGATCCGCACCCGCGACGACGGCGTCAGCGGCATGGACCCGTGGATCGTGGCCAACAAGCCCGAGCTGTACCTGCCCATGATCGAGACTGCCGACATCGTCGCCGCGCGCTATGGCATCAGCCGCGAGGCGCAGGACCGCTTCGCCGCGCAGAGCCAGGCGCGCACCGAGGCCGCCCAGGCCGCCGGCCGCTACCGCGAAGAGATCATCCCCGTCACCACCACCATGGCCGTCACCGACCGCGCCACCGGCGCCGTGTCGGAACGCGAGGTCACGGTGGACCACGACACCTGCAACCGCCCGGGCACCACCTACGAGGCGCTGGCCAAGCTGGCCCCGGTGCGCGGCCCGGACCAGTTCGTGACCGCCGGCAACGCCTCGCAGCTGTCGGACGGCGCCGCCGCCTGCGTGCTGATGGAAGCGGCCGAGGCGCAACGCGCCGGCATCCGCCCGCTGGGCGCGTTCCGCGGCCTGGCGATCGCCGGCTGCGAACCCGATGAAATGGGCATCGGCCCGGTCTACGCCGTGCCCAAGCTGCTGGCGCGCCACGGCCTGAAGGTCGACGACATCGATCTGTGGGAACTGAACGAAGCCTTCGCCTCGCAGGCCCTGTACTGCCAGGAACGCCTGGGCATCCCGATGGAGCGGCTGAACGTCAACGGTGGCTCGATCGCGCTGGGCCACCCGTTCGGCGTCACCGGCGCCCGCCTGGCCGGCCACGTGCTGCTGGAAGGCCGCCGCCGCGGCGCGCGCTACGCCGTCGTCACCATGTGCGTGGGCGGCGGCATGGGCGCGGCCGGCCTGTTCGAAATCTACTGAGGAATCGCCCGATGGATCTGGAATTCACCCCCGAAGAAAACGCCTTCCGCGACGAGGTCCGCGCCTTCCTGGCCGCCAACCTGCCGGCGCGGCTGTCGGCCAAGGTCACGCAGGGCAAGCTGCTGGCGCGCGCCGACATGGTCGAATGGCACGCCATCCTCAACCGCCAGGGCTGGCTGGCCAGCCACTGGCCGGTGGAATACGGCGGCACCGGCTGGAGCGCCACGCAGAAGTTCATCTTCGACAACGAGTGCGCGCTGGCCGGCGCGCCGCGCATCGTGCCGTTCGGCCTGAGCATGCTGGGGCCGGTGCTGATCAAGTACGGCAACGAGGCGCAGAAGCGCCACTGGCTGCCGCGCATCCTGGACGGCTCGGACTGGTGGTGCCAGGGCTATTCCGAACCCGGCGCCGGCTCGGACCTGGCCTCGGTCAAGACCACCGCCGTGCGCGACGGCGACCACTACGTCGTCAACGGCCAGAAGACCTGGACCACGCTGGGCCAGTACGCCAACATGATCTTCTGCCTGGTGCGCACCTCGAACGAGGGCCGGCGCCAGGAAGGCATCAGCTTCCTGCTGATCGACATGGCCAGCCCGGGCGTGCAGGTGCGCCCCATCATCACGCTGGACGGCGAGCATGAAGTCAACGAGGTGTTCTTCTCGGACGTGCGGGTGCCGGTCGAGAACCTGGTGGGCGAGGAAAACCGCGGCTGGACCTGCGCCAAGTACCTGCTGACCTATGAGCGCACCAACATCGCCGGCGTCGGCCAGTCGACCGCCGCGCTGGAACGCCTGAAGGCGGTGGCCGCCAGCCAGAAGAAGAACGGCCGCCCGCTGGCCGAGGATCCCGACTTCGCCGCGCGCCTGGCGCGGGTGGAGATCGAACTGGCCAACATGCGCACCACCAACCTGCGCGTGGTGGCGGCGGTGGCCGGCGGCGGCGCGCCCGGCGCCGAAAGCTCGATGCTGAAGATCCGCGGCACCCAGATCCGCCAGGAGATCACCGCGCTGAACCGCCGCGCCATGGGGCCCTACGCCCGCCCGTTCGTGGCCGAGGCCCTGCACGACGGCTACGACGCCGCGCCCATCGGCCCGGAAGGCGCCGACAGCGCCGCGGCGCAGTACTTCAACAACCGCAAGCTGTCGATCTTCGGCGGCTCCAACGAAATCCAGAAGAACATCATCTCCAAGATGATCCTGGGACTGTAAAGGCCGGCCATGAACTTTGAACACACCGAAGACCGGCGCATGCTTTCCGACATGCTGCGCCGCTTTGTCGCCGAACAATACGACTTCGCCACGCGCGAACGCCACGCCAAGATGGCGCAGGGCTATAACCCCGAGTTCTGGCGCCGTTATGCCGAACTGGGCGCCATCGGCGCGCTGTTCGCCGAGGAACACGGCGGGCTGGGCGGCGCGGGCTTTGACATCAGCGTGGTGTTCGAGGCGCTGGGCCGTGGCCTGGTGCTGGAACCCTTCCTGGACGCGCTGATGGTCGGCAGCGCCATCGCCCGCGCCGGCAGCCCGGCGCAACGCGAGGCGCTGGACGGCCTGATCGCGGGCGGCATCACCGCCGCGCTGGCCGCGGCCGAGCCCACCTCCGGCTACGCCCTGAACGACGTGCGCACCCGCGCCGAGCGCAGCGGCGACGGCTGGGCGCTGAACGGCGCCAAGGCCGTGGTGACGGGGGGCGAGCATGCCGACCTGTTCCTGGTGTCGGCGCGCACCGGCGGCGCCGAGGACGACGAATCCGGCATCAGCCTGTTCCTGGTCAGCGCCGGCACCCCGGGCGTGACGGCGCGCGGCTACGACCTGATCGACGGCGGCCGCGCCGCGGAACTCACGTTCGAGAACGTGGCGCTGGGCGTCGACAGCCTGCTGGGCGAGGCCGGCGCGGGCCACGCGCTGCTCGAACACGCCACCGGCCGCGGCATCCTGGCGCTGTGCGCCGAGGCCGTGGGCGCGATGGACTGCGCCCGCGACGCGACCCTGGAATACCTGCGCACGCGGCGCCAGTTCGGCGTGCCGATCGGCAGCTTCCAGGCGCTGCAGCACCGCATGGCCGACGTGCTGCTGGAGATCGAGCAGGCGCGCTCGGCGGTCATCAACGCCGCCGCCGCGCTCGACCACCCCGACCGCGCCACGCGCGAACGCGCGCTGTCGGCCGCCAAGTACACCATCGGCCGCATCGGCACGCTGGTGGCCGAGGAAAGCATCCAACTGCACGGCGGCATCGGCATGACCTGGGAGCTGCCGCTGGCGCACTACGCCAAGCGGCTGGTCATGATCGACCACCAGCTGGGCGACGAGGACCATCACCTGCGGCGCTACATCGCGCTGGGGCGGGCGTAAGCGGCGAGGACGGCATCATGACGCAGGCCCCTACAGACCGCCCCATCGACTCACCCATCGACTCACCCATCGATGCCCCCAACGCCGCGCCCCTGGGCCAGCCCTTCGCCGCGCCGTTCCCGGTACGCACCATCGACGACGTGCGCCGGCTGGCGGCGCGGCCGCTGGCCGAGACGCTGACGGTGCAAAGCACCTACGAGATCTTCCGCAACTCGGCCGCCGCCTTCGGCGACCGCCTGGCCCTGACCTTCCTGCGCAGCGCCGATCCGGACGAGCCGGCCATCAGTTGGCGCTACAACGACCTGCTGGCCGGCATCCACCAGACCGCCAACCTGCTGCACAGCCTGGGGCTGGGCCCGACGGACGCCGTCGGCGTGCTGTTGCCCGGCTGCCTCGAATACCACCTGGCGCTGTGGGGCGGCGAGGCCGCCGGCATCGTGCAACCGCTCAACCCGCTGCTGACCGACGACAAGCTGGCCTCGCTGCTGACCACCGCCGGCGCCAAGGTGCTGATCGCCTACGGCTCGGACACCGAATGCGAGTCCTGGTCCAAGGCCCTGCGCCTGCGCGAGCGGGTGCCGACGCTGCGCACGCTGCTGCGCGTCGCGCCGCACGACGAGCCGCCGTCGCAACGCCCGGCGCTGCCCGACTTCGCGCTCGACTTCAACAGCGCGCGCGCTGACCAGCCGTCGGATCGGCTGGTCAGCGGCCGCGTGATCCGCGCCGACGATGTGGCCGCCTACTTCCACACCGGCGGCACCACGGGCGCGCCCAAGCTGGCCATCCACACCCACGCCAACCAGGTCTTCACGGCCTGGTCGGCGGTGCAGTTGCAGGGCGCGGGACCCGGCGACGTGGTCATCAACGGCTATCCGCTGTTCCACGTGGCGGGCGTTTTGCCGGCCTCGCTGGCGGCGCTGTCGGCCGGCGTGCAGACCGTGATCCCGACCACGCTGCTGCTGCGCAACCGCGAGGTGCTGCGCAACTACTGGCGGCTGGTCGAACGGCATCGCGCCACCTCGCTGCAGGGCGTGCCCACCATCCTGGCGGCGCTGGCCGAGATCCCGCTGGACGGCGCCGACATCTCGTCGCTGCGCTACTGCCGCACCGGCGCCGCGCCGTTGCCGGCGGAGCTGGCGGCGCGCTTCGAGCGTCTGTTCGGCCTGCACGTGAACGAAAGCCTGGGCATGACGGAAATGGCCGGCATCACCTCGATCACGCCGCCCGGATCTCACTTTCCGGTCAACTGCGTGGGCTTTCCGCTGCCCTATGTGCAGGTGCGCGTGGTCGGCCTGGACGCGCCCGCCGGCCAGCCGGCGCGCGACCTGCCGCCCGGGCAGGCCGGCATGCTGCTGTTCAAGTCGCCCAACGTGATCCCCGGCTTTCTCGACCCCGAGGACACGGCGCGCGCCTTCACCGAGGACGGCTGGCTCATCAGCGGGGATGTCGGCTACCTGGACAGCGAGGGCCGCCTGCACCTGCAGGGCCGCGCCAAGGACCTGATCATCCGCGGCGGCCACAACATCGATCCCAAGACCATCGAGGATGCGCTGGCCTCGCACCCGGCGGTGCGTATCTGCGCCGCGGTGGGCGCGCCCGATCCGTACGCGGGCGAACTGCCGATCGCCTTCGTGACCCTGGCCGACGATGCCGAGGTCTCCGAGGCCGAGCTGATCGCCTACGCCGCCGCCCACGTCGACGAGGCGCCGGCGCGGCCCAAGCGCGTGATCGTGCTCGAGCAGATGCCCATGACCAACGTCGGCAAGATCTATAAGCCCGACCTGCGCCGCCTGGCGACGGCGGTCTCGGCGCGCGCCGTGGTCGAGCGCGTCCTCGAACAGGCCGGCCTGCCGCCGGATAGTCCCCTGCTGCGCGTGCTGTCCGACGCGCAGCCCGACGTCGCCGTAGAAGCCGACGCCACCACCCCCGCGCCGCTGAAGGAGCAGTTGCGCGAGGCGCTGCAACGACTGCCGGTCAAGGTCGCCCTGCGCGGCTGACCGGCGCCTCACAACACAGCCACGACACACAAAACCATAATCACATCGGAGACAAGCCCCATGGCCCACCAACCCCTGCGCCGCGCCTGCCTCGGCGCCCTGCTGCTGGCGCTGGCCGGCGGCGCGCTGGCGCCCGCGGCGTCGGCGCAAAACGCCTTTCCCACCAAGCCCATCACGCTGATCGTGCCGTTCCCGGCCGGCGGCTCCACCGACCGCCACCTGCGCATCGTGGCGCAGGACGCGTCCAAGTACCTGGGCCAGCCCGTCATCGTCGAGAACCGCCCGGGCGCGGGCGGCACGCTGGGCACCGCGACCATGTCGCGCACCGCCAAGCCCGACGGCTACACCGTCGCGCTGTACACGCTGGCCATGCTGCGCATGCCGTACATGCAGAAGACCTCATGGGACCCGATCAACGACTTCACCTTCATCATCGGTCTGTCCGGCTACACCTTCGGCTTCACGGTGCGCGCCGACTCGCCCTACAAGACCTTCAATGAGTACATCGAGGCCGCGCGCCAGCATCCGGGCACCATCGACTACGGCTCGACCGGCGTGGGCTCGTCGCCGCACCTGCTGATCGAGGAAGTGGCCATCAACGCCAAGGTCAAGCTGAACCACGTGCCCTACAAGGGCAACGCCGACATGCAGCAGGCGCTGTTGGGCGGTCACGTGATGGCGCAGAGCGACGCCACCGGCTGGGACCAGTTCGTCGATTCGGGCAAGATGCGGCTGCTGGTGACGTTCGGCGAAAAGCGCACCACGCGCTGGCCCGACGTGCCGACCGCGCAGGAGCTGGGCTACAAGGTCGTCTCGACCTCGCCCTACGGCCTGGCCGGCCCCAAGGGCATGGACCCGGCGGTGGTCAAGACGCTGCATGACGCCTTCAAGAAGGCGCTGTTCGACCCGGCCAGCATCGAGGTCATGAAACAGCTGAACCAGGAACCCGCCTATCGCGACAGCGCCGACTACAAGGCCTGGGCCCAGGCGACCTACGTCAAGGAAAAGGGGCTGATCGAGTACCTGGGGCTGATGGCCAAGGACTGACACCGCCCCCAGGCTCCGTCCTGGACGGGCCGGTCGCCTCGCGGCGGCCGGCCCGTTTTTTCACTGGAACGCGGACTTATAGGCGTACAGGCCGGGCGCGCCGCCGGTCATCACGAACAGCACGTCGCTGCCCGGCGCGTGGCGGCCGGCGCGCACGTCGGCCAGGAGGCCGGCGAAGGCCTTGCCGGAATACACCGGATCGAGCAGCAGCCCTTCGCTGCGCGCCAGCAGGCCGACCGCCTCCAGCATGGCAGGCGTGGGCACGCCATAGGCCAGGCCGCGCTGGCTGCCATCGACCAGAATGTCGTTGGGCGCCGGCGCCGCAACGTCGTCCGCCTGGCCCTGCGCCAGCAGCGCCAGCGTGGCGGCGGTCAGGTCGACCGTCTTGGCATGCGCGACCTGCGCGTCGGCCAGCGTGGTGAAGGACTGCACGCGGCTGGCGGGCAGGCCCGCCGCGACCACCCCGGCCGCCAGGCCGGCATGGGTGCCGGCGCTGCCGTTGGCCACCACGATGCGGGCGAAATCCACGCCCAATTCACGCGACTGCGCCAGGATCTCCAACGCGCAGGCGGCGTAACCGAGCGCACCGACGGGCGTCGACCCGCCCAGCGGCGCCAGGTAGACGCGGCGCCCGGCCAGCTCCAGCGCGCGCACCCGCTCCAGCGCCGCCGCCATGGCATCGGCGCCCACCGGCAGCGCATGCACCGTCGCCCCGAACAGGCGGTTCAGCAGCATGTTGCCGTTTTCCTCGTAATCGACGTCGTCGCGCGGCACCACCCGGCCCAGCACCAGCTCGCAGGCCATGCCCGCGCGAGCCGCGGCCGCCGCCGTCAGGCGCGCGTGGTTCGATTGCAGGCCGCCGACCGTCACCACGGTATCGGCGCCCTGCGCGCGCGCCTCGCCCAGCAGGAACTCCAGCTTGCGCAGCTTGTTGCCGCCGCCACCCAGCGACATGTGATCGTCGCGCTTGACGTACAGGCGCACGCCGTTGCTTGCGGCCCCCAGGGCAGCCTCCAGCCCGGCCAGGCGCTGGATCGGCGTGGGGCCGTCGAGCAAAGGATGACGGGGAAAGCGCTGCAACGCGGACGAAAGGCCAGTGGGCATGGGGAATTCCAGGGAGAAAGGCATGGCCGGCGGCGCGCGCCGCTGGCGCGAGGCGCCGACCGCAGGAGGATACGCCAAGACGGCCGCGCGATTGATCAGGGCTGGCGTGCCGATTGTGCACAAAGCGGCATGAATCCGTCGCGCCAGGGGTCGTCGACGCGGCGAGGCGCCTCCCCGGACCTGCGCGAGGCTGCTTGCCGTGTGAACCGGCCCTAGCCCTCGGCGGCCGAACTCTGCGCGGCCCGCCCCATCTGCTCGAAGCAGAACTCCCGCGCGATGCGGGTGGCCGGGCTTTCGCTGCGTCCGCGCAGCGTGACAAAGGCGAAATGCGCCGCGATGTCGAAATCCGGCGGCGGCGGCAGGCGCGCCAGGCGGCCCTCGGCAACCCGCCCGGCGGCCGACGCCAGCACGCCCAGATAGAGCGCGTCGGAGCGCGCGGCGATATCGAGCAGGCCGGCGATGTCCTCGCTTTCCATGTGCAGTTCGAAGCCGTCCGGCCGCGCCGCCGCGACGCGCCGCCGGATCTCCGGCGACAGGCCGGTGGACACCACGGGATACGCCAGCACCTGCGACAGCGACGGCGCGGGGCCCGCCAGCAGCGGATGGTCCGGGCGGCAGACAAAGCCCGACGCCAGGCTGGGCATGGCGGCCACGTCCAGGTCCGCGTCGTCGTCCAGCGTGCGCACGTGCACGACCAGCGCGTCCAGGGCGCGTTCACGCAGGCCGGCGAGCAGCGCGTCGGTCGGCCCGCGCGACAGGCGCACGCGCAGCCGCGGATAGGCGTCCATCACATGGCGCATCAGCGGCACGCTCAACAGCGCGCCGGGCGCGGCACCCAGGCCCAGCGCCACCGCGCCGGCCTCGCCCTGCGCCAGCAGCTCGGCCTCGCGCCGGATCTCGTGCACCTCGGCCAGCACCCGGCGGGCGCGCGCGGCCACCTGCCGGCCCAGCGGCGTGGCCTCGTTGCGCTTGCCGATGCGGTCCACCAGCGGCGCCCCCAGCTCGGCCTCCAGCAGCTGGATGCTGCGGCTGAACGCGGGCTGCGACAGGTGCAGCGATTCCGCGGCCCGGGTGAACGAGCCGGTCTCCAGCAGCGCCACCAGATGGGCCAGTTGCGACAGATTCATGAAATCTCCGGGACGCGGCCGCGCCGCGAAAAATCATGCATAAAACGCATTGTAATCAGTCAATCAATCGATTGGACAGATGAAAACAGCGCTTCTAGCATTCCGGAAAACACACAACACCCAAGGGACTCCGATGAAGACACTGCTGTTATCCGCCGTCGCCACCCTCGCCCTGCTGGCCACGGGCACCGCCGCCGCCGAAGACTACCCCGCCCGGCCGGTATCGCTGATGGTGCCGTATCCGGCCGGCGGCGCCAGCGACATCACGGCGCGCGCGCTGCAGGGGCCGATGACCCAGGCGCTGGGCGGCCAGGTCATCGTCGAGAACCTCGGCGGCGCCAACGGCGTGCTCGGCGCCAATCGCGTGCTGGGCGCCAGGGCCGACGGCTACTACGTGTTCCAGGGCTCGCCCAACGAACTGATCCTGGCCGGCCTGACCAACAAGTCAGTCCACTACCGGCCCGAGGCCTTCCGCATGATCGCCCCGGTCGCCACCTCGCCCTACGTGGTGATGACGCGCGCCGGGCTGGGCGTGGCCAACGTCGATGAACTGGTGGCGCTGGCCCGGCGCGGCGGCGCGCCGCTGACCTATGGCTCGGGCGGCGCGGGTTCGATGATCCACCTCATCACCGAGGCGCTTTCCAAGCGCGCCGGCCTGACGCTGACGCACATCCCCTATCGCGGCGCCTCGCCGATGCTGACCGACATGGCCGGCGGCCAGATCGACTTCGCCATCGTGCCCTATCAGGCCAATTACGAGGACCTGCGGCGCGAAGGCCGCATCCGCATCATCGGCACCCTCAACCGCGAACGCCTGCCGATGCTGCCCGACGTGCCGAGCGTGCAGGAAAGCGCCAGCCTGAAGGATTTCAACTACACCATCTGGACCGCCTACATGGTCAAGCAGGGCACGCCGGAAGCGGTGGCGCAGAAGCTGCACGCCGCGGTCGAGGCGTCGCTGGCCGACCCCGCCGCGCGCAAGACGCTGCTGGCCCAGGGCAAGATCCTGTTCGAGCCGCAGACCCTGGCCGCCAGCGAAGCCTTCTATGCCGAACAGACCGCGCGCCTGACCGAGCTGGTGCGCAGCAGCGGTTTCCAGGCCGAATGAGCGGCCGCCCTCTTCCTTCCCACGGAGTCTGCATGTCCGACACTCTCATCCAGCCGGTGCTGGCGCACCTCGACGAACGCCAGCCGCTGATCGCGCATTGGCTCAAGGCGTTCCTGCGCATCCCCAGCGTCAGCGCCGACCCGGCCTTTGCCGCGCACATGACGCAGGCGCGCGATTTCCTGTGCGAGCGGCTGCGCCGCGAGGGGCTGCACAAGGTGCAATTGCTGGACGGCGGCGGCGAGCCGGCCGTCTACGGCGAGTGGCTGGGCGCGCCCGGCAAGCCCACGCTGCTGATCTATGGCCACTACGACGTGCAGCCGGCCGACCCGCTGGAACTGTGGCGCACCCCGCCTTTCGAGCCGACCCAGGTCGGGGACCGGCTCTATGCGCGCGGCGCCTCCGACGTCAAGGGTTCGACCACGGTGGCGCTGGAGGTGGTGTTCGCCTTCCTGGCCACGCTGCGCAGTTGCCCGGTCAACATCAAGGTGTTCATCGAGGGCGAAGAGGAAACCGGCAGCCCGACGCTGCGCGCGCTGATCCAGCGCCACGGCGCCCTGCTGGCCGCCGACGCGGTGCTATCGGCCGACGGCGGCCGCGCCAGCGCCCAGGTGCCGACCATCAACACCGGCGCGCGCGGCAACGCGGCGCTGGAGGTGCGGTTGCGCACGGCCGCCAAGGACCTGCATTCGGGCCGCTATGGCGGCGGCGTGCGCAATGCGCTGCACGACATGGCCGCGCTGCTGGCCACGCTGCATGCGGCCGATGGCCGCGTCGCGGTGGCCGGCTTCGACGACGACGCCGCGCCGCCCACGCCGCGCCAGCGCCAGGACACCGCCGCCTTCCCTTATGACGAGGCGGCGTTCTTCGATGACGTGGGCGCGACCAGCCATGGCGAGCCCGGCTACAGCCCGCGCGAGCGCATCACGCTGCGCCCGGCGCTGGATGTGAACGGCATGTGGGGCGGCTATACCGGCGCCGGCACCAAGACCATCATCGCCTGCGAGGCCTCGGCCAAGCTGACCGTGCGCGTGGTCGAAGGCCAGGACCCGGCGCGGGTGATCCGCGCGGTCCTGGCGCACCTGCGGGCGCACTGCCCGCCCGGCGCCGCGCTGGAGGTGGTGGCGATGCACGACGGCTCGCCGGCCTCGACGCTGGCGCCGGACCATCCGCTGGTGCGCGCGGCCCAGGCGGTGCTGCGGACCGAAGACGGCCGCGATCCGATCCATGTGCGGCTGGGGGCCTCCGTGCCGATCACGTCGGTGTTCAAGGAAACCCTCGGCATCGACACGCTGATGTTCGGCTTCAACCTGCCCGACGAGGACGTGCACGCGCCCAACGAGTTCTTCCGCATCGGCTCGATCCGCGAGGGCGTGCAGGCCTGGACGCGGCTGCTGGACGCGCTCGGCCAGTACCGGCCGGCGGCGTTCCGCGCCTGAGCGCGGCGGACCCGGGCAGCGCCCCGGGCCGCGCGGCCCTGGATCACCGGCGGAGGAAGCAGCGGCTCCAACAATTTTCGTATGCAATAAATGTTGCCAGCCCGGGATTTTGATAGACTGGCTGCCCATACAGTCTTTCCGCCCCGCGCTTCATGACCCAGGAAGTTTCCGCCGATCCCAGCGCCGACGATATCGCCAAGGCCATCGCCGCCGCCATCGTGGCGCACCGGCTGCCGCCCGGCACCCGCCTGCGCGAAGAGGCGCTGGCGCGCGTCTACAAGGTCAGCCGCACCAAGATCCGCGCGGCCCTGCTGATGCTGTCCAAGGACAAGCTGATCAACATCGTGCCCGACAAGGGCGCCTTCGTCAGCAAGCCCGACGCCAACGAGGCGCGCGAGGTCTACGCGGTGCGCCGCATCCTCGAGGCCGCGCTGGCGCGCGAGTTCGTCACCCGCGCCACGGCGGCCGACTACCGCCGCATCGACGCCCACCTGGCCCAGGAGCGCGCCGCGGTCGAAAGCGGCGACGTGCAGGCCCGCAACCGCCTGCTGGGCGACTTCCACATCCTGCTGGCCGAGGCCGTCGGCAATTCGGTGCTGACCGGCATGCTGCGCGAGCTGTCGGCGCGCAGCGCCGTGATCACCGTGCTGTACCAGAGCTCGCACGATGCCAGTTGTTCCTCGCGCGAGCATCACGCCTTCATCGAAGCGGCCCGCGCCGGCGACGTCGACCGCGCCTGCGCGCTGATGGACGAGCACCTGGAACACGTGCAGACGGCGCTCGATTTCAGCGAAAGCGACCGCGCGGGCGGCGACCTGGTCGCGGCGCTGTTGAGGTGACGCGGGGCCGCGCGGGGCGGTTTGACCCCGCGCAAGGTTTGATCCCGCTCAAGTAGCCGCCCTCTCCCGACCGATACAGTGTTACGTAACCGTCGCAAGTCGCGACGGCCGCTGCACAAACACGGGAGACACCATGTACAAGCACATTCTCATTCCCACGGACGGCTCGCAATTGTCCTCGGAAGCCCTGGTCGAAAGCCTTGATCTGGCCAAGTCGCTGGGCGCCAAGGCCACCATCCTCACCGTCGAGGAACCCTTCCACGTCTTCGCCATGGGCGCGGCGCAAGTGGCCCACAGCCTGAGCGACTACCAGGACCAGATCCGCGCCCAGGCCGAACGCCTCTTGAGCGCCGCCGCCAGCCAGGCGCGCGAGGCCGGCGTGCCCTGCGAAACGCTGCGCGCCACCCACGAGGATCCCTACCAGGCCATCATCGACACCGCCCGCGAACGCCATTGCGACCTGATCGCCATGGCCTCGCACGGCCGGCGCGGCATGGCCGCCGTGGTGCTGGGCAGCCAGACGCAGAAGGTGCTGGCGCACTCCACCACGCCGGTGCTGGTGTATCGCAAGAAGGCCTGACGCGCCCGGGCTCGGGCCGCCGCCGCGGTCGCCTTCCGCAGGCGGCCAGCGCCGGTCGCCCGGCCGCCCGGCCCGCTCAGGCCGCCGGATGCAGCAGTTGCTCCATGCGATCCTGGATCCAGCGCTCGGTGGCGGTCGGCGTCCGGCCCTGCAGCCAGAGCGTGCGCACCGACAGCGGCGGCAGCGACAGGCCGACGCACGGCACATTGGCCAGGTCCTCGCGGTAGCCCTCGTACTCGGCGATGTTCAGCGGTAGAATGGCCCAGCCCAAGCCATCCACGGCCATGGCGGCGATGCTGTAGAAACTGTCTGAACGCCACGCCGACGGACTCATCACCACATCCTCCACCCCCTCCATCCGCATCACCAGTTGACGATGGCGCGCCAGGTCGTTGCGCGTGACTTCGGGCAACGCGGCCAGCGGATGGTCGCGCGCCACGAAGATGCCCTGTCCCACGTCGCCCAGGTAGCGATGGGCGAAGGCCGCGCCCGGATCGCCGCGATCGTAATGGAACGCCACGCTGGCGCGCCCCTGCGAGACATAGTCCGCCACTTCGGTGGCCGTGCCATTCAACTGGGTCAGTTCCAGCGCGGGAAAGCGCGCCGAGACCTCCTTCACCAGCGCGCCCAGCACCCGATCGGGCAAGGCCTCGTCCAGCGCCAGGCTGAGGTGCGCGTCCTGCCCGGCCGCGAATGACAGCGCGCGCTGCTCCAGTCCCGCCGCCTGGCGCAACAGCTCGCGCGCCTCCTGCAACAGCACTTCACCGGCCCGGGTCAGCGTGGCATTGCGGCGCGAGCGGTCGAACAATTCCACCCCCAGGTCCGCTTCCAGCAATCCCAGCGAGGTGCTGACGGCCGATTGCGCCCGGCCCACCTGGCGCGCCGCCGCCGAAAACGAGCCGGCGTCCGCCGCCGCCACGAAGTGCCGCAGTTGTTCCAGGGTCCAGTGCATGGTTGTCTCCAGTCGTGGCCAGGCAAGCCTTCAAAACGGTTGCCGGCCGCACGGGGCGACGGAGTCGCCACCGATGCATCTATTTTATAGATGGATTCCAACTTCTTATCCATGCTTCATAGATCGAAAATGTCCGGCGTTAGAGGAGTAAATGCATGACGCAGCGCAATCTTTCCCCCGCTGTCGCCGCGCCGGGCCGCTGGCTGGTGCTGGCCATCGTTTCCAGCGCCCTATTGCTGATCGTGGTCGACATGACCGTGCTGTACACCGCGCTGCCCCGGCTCACGCACGAGCTGGGCGTGACGGCCTCGTCCAAGCTCTGGATCGTCAACATCTATGCGCTGGTGGTGTCCGGCCTGTTGCTGGGCATGGGCACGCTGGGCGACCGGCTGGGCCACAAGCGCCTGTTCATGATGGGTCTGGCCGTGTTCGGCGCGGCCTCGCTGGCGGCGGCCTATTCACCCAACCCGGCGACGCTGATCGCGGCGCGCGCGCTGCTGGCGGTGGGCGCGGCCATGATGATGCCGGCCACGCTGTCGATCCTGCGCCTGACCTTCGCCGACGAGCGCGAGCGCGCCATCGCCATCGGCGTCTGGGCCTCGGTGGCCTCGGGCGGCGCGGCGCTCGGCCCGGTCATCGGCGGCATCCTGCTGGAGCACTTCTGGTGGGGCTCGGTGTTCCTGATCAACCTGCCGATCGTGCTGCTGGCGCTGCCGCTGGCGCGCCGCTACATCCCGACCGGCCAGCCGGACCGCCAGCGCCCCTGGGACCTGGTCGGCTCGCTGCAGGTGATGGTCGGCCTGATCCTGACCGCCTATGCGCTCAAGGAGCTGGGCCGCGCCCAGCCGTCCTGGCTGGACGCCGCGCTGGCCTGCGCCGGCGGCGCCGCGATGCTGTTCATCTTCGCCCGGCGCCAGCGCGCGCGGCCCCATCCGCTGATCGACTTCGCCATCTTCCGCAACCGCAGCTTCAGTTCGGCGGTGGCCTCGGCGCTATTCGCGGCGGCGGCGCTGCTCGGCATGGAGCTGGTGTTCAGCCAGCGCCTGCAACTGGTGCTGGGCATGTCGCCGATCCAGGCCGCGCTCTACATCCTGCCGCTGCCTCTGGCCGCGTTCATCGCCGGCCCGCTGGCCGGGTGGCTGCTGCCGAGGGTGGGCAGCGCGCGCCTGCTGTTCGTCTCGCTGCTGGTGTCCGGCCTGGGCATGGGCGGCTACCTGTTCAGCTACGACGGCGCGCTGGCGGCGCAGATCGCCAGCCTGTGCGTGCTGGGCGTGGGCATCGGCGCCACCATGACGGCCGCGTCCAGCACCATCATGCAGAGCGCCACGCCCGAGCGCGCCGGCATGGCCGCGTCGATCGAGGAAGTGTCGTATGAACTGGGCGGCGCGCTGGGCGTGACGCTGATGGGTTCGATCCTGTCGGGCGTCTACGCGCACACGCTGGACGTGCCCGCCGGCCTGCCGGCAGCCGGGGCGGGTGCGGCGCGCGACAGCCTGGACGAAGCGCTGGTGGTGGCCGAGGGCCTGTCCAGCGACGCAGGCGCCGCGCTGGCGCGGCTGGCCCGCGACGCGTTCGACGCGGGCTACGCGGCGGTCATCGCCACCGCCACCGTGCTGCTGCTGGCCACCGCGTTGCTGGTGCTGGTGAACCGCTGGCGTGGCGGCGCCCAGGTGTCCGCCCCCGCGCCGCGCTGAGCCGCCGTTGCAGGCCCGGCCTGCGGGCGGTCATGCACCAGTGCGAAACGCGTTGGAAGGTCGCTGCACCCCGGGCCTGTCAATCACGAAAAGGAACGGCCCCTAGGCCGCATCGCCCGGGCGCCGCGCCCCCACCAGGCTCAACACGTACTCCAGGAAGGCGGCCTCGTCCGGCATGGCGCCGCCGCCCGCCGCGATGGCGTCGGCCACTTCCAGGTGGCTGTGCAGCCAGTACTGGATCAGCGCGCCGGTGGTGATCATGGCCTGCCCCGCCGGAATGTCGGCGCGCACGAAGCCGGCTTTCTGGGCCTGCGCGAAGACCGGCACGAACAGCCGGTTCAGGCGTTCGGAGCGCGCCCGGCGCTCGGCTTCCTGCGCCCCCATCACGCGCCAAAGCTGGAAGCGCAAAGCGGCCGGGTGCGTCTTCCAGTAGCGCAGATAGCTGCCCACCATGTCAGGCACCGTGCGCGCCGTGACGGGCTGGCGCGTGATCGGCTCGATCGCGGCCAGGAAATCCTCGGTGATGCATTCCCCCACCTTGGACCAGAGGCTTTCCTTGTCTTTGAAATGATGGTGGATCAGCCCCGGCGAGACTTTGGCTTCCTGCGCGATCAGCCGCATGGTCGAACCGTCGAAACCCAGGCGGGCGAACAGCGTCAGCGCCGATTCCAGGATCACGTCGCGGGCGTCGGGCGTCGTGTATTGCGAGCGCAGCTCTGTCATGCCGGGGGTCTCCATCGTTGCGGCAACCGGCATGTTAAGGGC
Source organism: Achromobacter ruhlandii (assembly GCF_002082135.1). NCBI lineage: Bacteria > Pseudomonadati > Pseudomonadota > Betaproteobacteria > Burkholderiales > Alcaligenaceae > Achromobacter > Achromobacter ruhlandii. The sequence continues at coordinate 2,617,079 of NZ_CP017433.1, read as the reverse complement.
GCGAAACGCATCGATCAATTGACTGACCAAACGTTTAGTCAATAGAATTGCGACAAATTCTCATTAACCACCCTGGAGTTTGTCTTGCCCCCGTCACCCGCGCTCCCGCGCCGCCGCCTGTGCCGTCCCCTGCTGCTGGCGTTGTCGCTGACCCTGGCCCCGTTCTCAACGCGGGCGCAAACGCTTCCCGCAGCCGCCTCCGACGCTGCGTGGGCGTCGACGACGGCGTCGGAGGCCGTTTCCAACCCGCCCGGGGCCGGCGCCGCGGAACTGCCCGCCGTCACCGTGACCGCGCGCCGGCGCGAGGAAAGCGCGCAGGACGTGCCCATCAGCATGACCGTGCTGAACGGCGAGCAACTGCGCGCCGACGCCGCGCCGCAGGCCGGCAACGCCGGCCTGGCGCGCTCGGCGCCCAACCTGGCGTTCACCGACACGGGCGGCCAGAATTCCAACGTCTTCACCATCCGGGGCGTGGGCTCGTTCGCGCCGCTGTCGCCGGACGACACCTCGGTGGTGATGTACGCCAACGACGTGCCGCGCTCGGTCTACGGCGCGCCGCCGACGCTGCTGGACGTGAACCGGGTCGAGGTGCTGCGCGGGCCGCAAGGCACGCTGTTCGGCCGCAACACGCAGGGCGGCGCCATCAACGTGATCGCCAACCAGCCGGTGTTCGACCGCGAATACACCATACGCGGCGAGATCGGCTCGCACGGTCACCGGCTGGGCGAACTGATCGCCAACGAGGCCCTGTCGGACACCGTGGCCGCGCGCCTGGCGCTGCGCTACACCACGGTGGACGGGACCACCCCCAACCTGGCTTCGGGCGGCAAGGACGGCTGGGCCGACGTGGGCACGGCGCGCGCCACGGTGCTGTGGACGCCCGGCGCCAACACGGTGGTGACGGTCACCGGCTCGTACGACCAGCAGAAGGCCGCCGCGCCGCGCTTCGTATGGCTGCAGAACCCGCGCTTTCCGCAGACCGCCTCGGATCCCGAGAACAAGATCGACTGGAAGGACAGCAGCGGCAGCGTCAAGGTCGAGCACGAGTTCGAGCACTTCACCCTGACCTCGCTGACCAGCTACCTGGATTCGCGCTCGCGCCAGGCCTTCGACCTGACCGACGGCCTGATCTATTCGGCGATGACCGGCCGGCCCGCGTCCGTGTACAACGTGCCCTACGCCGACTACGCCAACATCCGCTTCCAGGAACAGAGCTGGCAACAGGAATTGCGCCTGAGTTCGCCGGAAACCAGCGCACTGGGCTGGACCGTGGGCGCCAACTACTTCCATTCCAGTTTCCGCAACGACACCACCGCCAAGGCCTCGCCGGCGGCGTTCAACTTCCAGACCCAGAACGGCACCCAGGCCAACCGCATCAAGACCGACAGCGCCTCGCTGTTCGGCGAGGCTAGCGTGCCGCTCACGCCCCGGCTGAAGGCCCTGGCCGGCCTGCGCTACACGCACGAGGCCAAGGACGCGCGCTACCGCTACAGCGGCAACGGCAACCCCGCGGTGGTGGCCAACTTCAGCCAGCACGACACGCTGTCCGACAATTTCGTCACCGGCCGCACCGGCCTGTCGTATGACTGGAGCGACGCGCTGATGACTTACGCCACCGTGTCGCGCGGCTATGTCTCGGGCGGCTTTGCCGGCGTGTCCGTCAACACGCCGACCGGCAAGCCGGAAACGCCGTTCGAGGCCTCGACCAGTTGGACCTACGAACTGGGCTTCAAGTCGCAATGGTTCGACCGCCGCCTGGACCTGAACGGCTCGGTGTTCCTGAACGAGGTCAAGCGCGGCCACCTGATCGTGTTCAACCCGTCGGCGCTGCTGTTCACGCCCGCCTCGCTGGATTACCGCAGCAAGGGCGCCGAACTGGAATTCGCGGCGCGCGTGCATCCCAACGTCAAGCTGATCGGCGGCGCCGGCTACACCCATGCCGAACTGGTCTCGGTGCCCGCCGGCAGCGCCACTGGCGCCCAGTCGGGCAACCGTGTGCCCAATGTGCCACGCCTGACCGCCAATCTGGGCGTGGAAGTCGAGGCGCCGGCGCGACCGCTCGGCCTGCCCGGCCAGCTCAACGGCCAGATCGTCTGGCAGCACGTCGGCGCGCGCGCGGCCGACGTCAAGGAAAGCTTCACCCTGCCCGCCTACGACGTGGTCAACCTGCGCGCTGGCTGGCGCGACGGGCCGCTGGAAATCTATGGCTTCGTCTACAACCTGTTCGACAAGCGATATCTAGTGGCGGGCCAGAGCTGGGGACCCACGGTCAGTTCTGTGCGGTTAGGACAGGAACGACTGGCGGGCGTCGGCATGAGCTGGAAGTTCTGACATGCGGACCGGCCAACCCGCCGCGCCCTGGGCGCGCCTGGCCGCCATCGCGGCCCTGTACGTGTCGCTTGGCGCGGTGCTCGGCTTCGTGCAGGGCGGCGTCGGCCCGATCCTGCGCGACAAAGGCCAGGCGCTGGCCTCGATGGCGCCGGTGTTCGCGCTGTACCTGCCGTTCGGCGTGACCTTCCTGTGGGCGCCGCTGGTGGACCGCTGGCGCCTGCCCTGGCTGGGCCGGCGCAGCGGCTGGATCGTCGCGGCGCAGGGCCTGGCGGTGCTGCTGGTGGCCGCGATCGCGCTGGGCGGCGCGTTGCCGCTGGCCGCGTTGTTCGGGCTGGGCCTGGCCGCGACGCTGGCGGTGGCGACCATGGACGTGGCGCTGGACGCCTGGACGGTCGAGCACATTGCCGACGCCCATCGCGGCGCGGCATCGGCGGCCAAGGTCGGCGGCCTGTCGCTGGGCGCGGTGCTGGGCGGCGGCGTGCTGGTCGGCCTGTTTCCCCGCCTGGGTTGGGAAGGCGCGCTGCTGTTGCTGGCCGCCCTGATGGCGCTGGCGACGCTGCCGGCCTGGCGCCTGCCCGACCACGCCGCGCCAGCGGCGGCACGGCAGGCAAGGCCGGGCCTGCGGGCCGCCCTGCGGCAACCGGCCATGGCCGGGCGCCTGCTGCGCATCAGCCTGGTCACCTGCGCGCTGATGGCGCTGTTCAACCTGAACCGGCTGATGCTGGTGGACCTGGGCGTGCCGCTGGCCCGCATCGGCTGGGTGTTGGGGGTGGCCGCGCCGCTGGCCAACCTGGCGATGGCCCTGGCGCTGCCGGCGGCGCTGCGGCGCTGCGCCCCGCGGCCCTTGCTGTGGGCCTTGCTGGCGGCCACCGTGGCCGGCGCGCTGGCCATCGTCATGGCCCTGCGCATCGGCCACGCCGACCTGGCCATCGCGGCCTCGATCGCGATCAGCGCCTGCGTCAGCGGCCTGTACATCGTCATGGGCGGCCTGATCCTGGGCTGGGCGGCGGGCGGCCAGGCCGCCACCGACTACGCGCTGCTGTACGGCCTGGGCCGCTTCGTCGGCACCCTGGCGCTGCTGGGCATGCCGGCATTGATCGCCCTCGTCGGCTGGCCTGCGTTCTATGCGCTGGCGGCCGCCTGCGCGGTGCTGGCCGTGGCCTGCTTCATGGCGGCGCTGCGAAAACCCTGATCCCTGTCGGCACAAAGGCGGCAAGCCCCGTAAACTTCCGGACATCCCATTGAGATAGATCATCGTACCCAGGGTATGGCTTCGGATAGGCTTATGCGAAATGTGAAAAACAAGTCCGCCCCCGACAAGGACAGCTATTTGTTCTCCGACCAGATTGGACACCTGCTGCGGCGCGTGTACCAACGGCATACCGCCCTGTTCCAGCAGTACATCCCCGACTCGCAGCTGACCGCGGCGCAGTTCGTCGTGCTGTGCTCGGTGCGCGACAACCAGGGCAGTTCGCTGGCGGATATCGTCAAGGCCACGGTCATCGACCAGGCCACGGTGCGCGGCGTGGTCGACCGGCTCAAGCAGCGCGAGCTGGTGCGGGTCGACCACGACCCGCACGACCGCCGCAAGGTGGTGATCAACCTGACCCCGGTGGGCCAGGAGCTGGTGCGCAAGATGGAGCCCTTTGCCCTGCAGATCACCGAAAGCACCTACGGCACGCTCAATCCCGCCGAGCGCGTGGCGCTGGAGTTCCTGCTGCGCAAGATGATCGACGGCGACGCCGGCGAATGAGGCCTGCCGGCGGTCGGCGCATGGACGAGGGGCAAGCCGGCTTCCGGCATCCGTGCGGCCGGCATAGAGGCAACCGGTACAGATAGGGACAGCCGGCATAGGGACAGCCGGCATAGGGAAAGCCGGCATAGGGAAAGCCGGCGTATGGACAACCGGCATCCGGGCGGCGCGCGTCCGCCCGGATAAGCCTTGCTCTCCCCTCGGGTGGATCAGTCCAGCGCGCGGTTGCGCGACTCGACATCGACCGCCCGGATCGACAGGGCCGCGGCCAGCAGCATCGCCGCCAGCACCGCCAGCGCCAGCGTGAAGTGGGTGGCCATGATGGGCGCGATGATGGCCGGCGCGAAAAGGCCGCCAAAGCGCGCCACCGCGCCCGCCAGCCCCATGCCGCTGGCGCGCAGGTCGGTCGGATAGACCTCGGGCGTGAAGGCGTACAGCGCGCCCCAGGTGCCCAGCAGCGCGAAGCTCATGAGCAGCGTCGAGCCGATCACCAGGAAGCTGGAGGTGCCCAGGCTGTACAGCATGCACCCCACCGCGCTCAGGATCAGGAAGCCCACCAGCGTCGGCTTGCGGCCCCAGCGTTCCACCCCGTAGGCCGACAGCGCGAAGCCCGGCAACTGCACCAGCGCCAGCAGCACCAGGAATTCCTGACCGCGCATGAAGGCGAAGCCCTGGCTGCTGAGCTTGATCGGCAGGTAGACGAACACGCCGTAGTAGGCGATGGAAATCAGCGCCCAGGCCAGGCACAGCGCGATGCTGCGGCGGCGCAGCGCGTTCGAGAACAGCGCCGACAGCGGCTTGCGCTCATGCAATTCCGGCTTGAGCTCGGGGATGTCGGTCGGACGTCCGTTGACGCGGGCCACGCGTTCGAGCACCTTGCGCGCCTGCCCCGACTTGCCGTTGCGGTTCAGGTACATCGGCGACTCGGGGATGTAGAAGCGCAGCACCACGCCGATCAGCGCCGGCAGGCCGGTGACGAAGAAGATCACGCGCCAGGCATCGTCGCCCCACGACAGCGCAGCCAGGGCCAGCAGCGCCAGGCAGATGGTGCCCAGGGCCCAGAACGACTCCAGCAGCACCAGCCAGCGGCCGCGGCGTTCGCTCGGCAGGAACTCGGCCATCATGGTGTAGTCCACCGGCAGCGTGCCGCCGACACCGATGCCAGTGACGAAGCGCAGCAACAGCAGCCAGGCGAAGTCCGGCGCGAAGGCCGAGGCCACGCCGGCGCAGGCGTCGATGACCACCGCCATCATCAGCACCGGGCGGCGGCCGATGCGGTCGGCCAGCCGGCCAAACGCGAAGGCGCCGATCAGCATGCCGACGAAGAACGCGGTGCCGGTCTGCAGGGCTTCGGGCACCGGGATGCCGAAGGTGCGGGCGATCGAAGGCGCGCTGAAACCGATCGACAGCACCTGCATGGCGTCGGCCAGCCAGACCAGGCCGAAGATCATGAACAGCCGGTACTGGAACTTGCCGACGCCGGCGGTCTTGATGCCTTGTTCCACCGTAATGAATGAAGCTGACATATGCGTGATTCCCTTTGTGTGTCGCGCGCGGGGTCCGCGCCCGATACGGGCGTCGGCCCCGGTCCGGTACGTGGCCGCCCCCACGGACGCGGGATGCAGCAACGCCCCTCGGCGCCGGGCAGGCGTCGATGGAAAACCGATGCGCGCGATGTTGTGTCGCGAGGCGCGGCCGGATCCGCCATGGATCGCGAACCGCCGCCCCGTCTTCCCCTTACTGCGGCTGCGCGTGCTGGCGCAGCTTGCCTATGGTCGTCGTGTCAACTGGCCAAGCCTCTTCCTCCGGCGCGAACCGCGCGCGCAAATAGTCGATCAAATCGCCGATCTGCCTGTCGTCCAGGCTGTTGCCGAACGCCGGCATGTAGCCCAGGGCATCGTCGGCCGGGGCCTGGATGCCGTGGAGGATCACCTGGATCAGGTTGTCCGGCGATGCGGCGTGCAGATTGGTGTTCTGGCCCAGCAGGGGTTTGACCCCGAACAGGGTCGGCCCGCTGCCGGCTTCATGGCAGACGGCGCAGGCGTTCTGGTAGATGCGTTCGCCGCTGGCGCGGCGCAGCGTGATGGCCTCGCTGACGGCGGCGGGCGCGGGGACCGCGTTGATGGCGGCGGCGGCGGTTGCGGTCGTGACCGCCGGGGCGGCGACGACGCTGGCCGACGTGGCGGCGCTTGCCGTGGCCGTGGTCGTAGCCGTGGTCGTAGCCGTACCCGTGGCCGTGGCCGTGGCCGTGGCAGTAGCTGTAGCCGTCGCGCGCGCCGCCGACGACGTCCGTCCCGGCACCGCCAGCAGATAGGTGACGATGGCCTTCAGGTCGCTGGCCGGCAGTTCGGCCAGCCCATGGATCACGGGCGCCATGGGGCCCGCGGCCACGCCATGGCGCGGTGAATAGCCGGTGCGCAGGTACTGGAACAGCTCCTCGCCCGACCAGGCCCGCTCACCCGTGGCGAGCTGGTTCAGCGCCGGCGCGTTCCAGCCCTCGGCCTGGCCGCCGGCCAGGTAGGCCAGTCCCCCCTTCTCCGCGCCCAGTGCGTTGCGCGGCGAATGGCAGGCGGCGCAATGGCCCACGCCTTCCACCAGATACGCGCCGCGATTCCATTCGGCGTCCTGCGAGGGATCCGGCGTGAATGGCTTGGGATCGTGGAACAGCAGGTTCCAGCCGGCCAGCAGCGGCCGCAGGTTGAACGGAAAGCCCAGCTCGGTGCGCGGCGGCGTCGCGGCCACAGGCGGCTGCGACATCAGGTAGCCGTACAGCGCCTGCAGGTCGGCGTCGCTGAGCTTGGCATAGGCCGTGTAGGGAAACGCCGGATACAGCTGGCGGCCGTCCTGGTGGATGCCCTGGCGCATGGCGCGTTCAAAGGCCGCGTATGACCAGCGGCCGATGCCGGTCTGCGCATCGGGGGTGATGTTGGTGGAATAGATGACGCCGAACGGCGTCTCCAGCGCCAGGCCGCCGGCGTTGCGCGCGCCGCCCGGCGCGGTGTGGCAGGCCACGCAGTCGCCGGCCGCCGCCACCAGCCGGCCGCGCTCGATTGCCTGCGCCGAATACAAAGAAGCGTCGGGCCCGGCCGTCAGCGGCAGCGCCGGCTTCAGCGGCCACAACGCGGTGGCCATGGCCGCCAGTCCGGCCGCGCCGGCCGCCAGCCAGCCCCAGCCCCGGCGCAACGCGCCCTTCCCGCCGGTCGCGCGCCGGTCCGCCAGCGCCAGGCGCAACTGGCCGGCGTCAAACGGCGCCTGCCGCAGGCGCACGCCGGTGGCGTCCTGAATGGCGTTGGCGATGGCGGCGGCGGCGGGCAGCGTCAACACGCCATCCACGTCCAGACGTCCTTCACGCAACGGGCCGGGCACGTCCGGCGCCGCGATGGCGACCGCATCCGAGCCCGCGGTCGACGGCATCGGTTCGGCGCCGCGCCAATCGTCGAACGCCGCCGGGCCGGCAATGAGGCGGCGGGCATCGGCCAGCCGCTCGGGTTGCTGGCGTGTGATGGCCAGGCGCGTGGTCGCGCCTTGTGCCGCGCGCAGGTCCTGGCTGTCGTGGCCGGCGACGACGCGCGTCACCTCGATGCGCCCGGTGGCGGGCTGGATCGCCACGTCGGCCACCCAGACGCTCCAGACCATCTGCGCCGAACCATCCTCGGCCTCGCAGCGGACCTGCGCCGTGGCCAGGCCGGTGCCGCGCAGCAGGCCATCGGCGGCCGACGTGGCGTCCCGCGCCGTGGCCGCCTGCGCCTGTTCCACCACCTGGCGCGCCAGTTCGCGGCCGCGATCATCGGCCATGTGCCGCAGCCGCCAGTCCACCGGATCCTCGCCCGCCGCCAGCGCCCGCTCGTGCCACAGGCTTTCGCCGGCGAACACCTGGGCCGCGTTCAATTCATCGACACTGGCGTGCGGCAGATCCCGCGATGCCGCCGGCGCCAGCACCGGGCTGTCGCCCCGCACCGTGGCCTGGCCGCAGGCCTGGGCGTGACCAGGCCGCGCCAGCAGGCGCGCCAGGCTGGGACGCACGGCCCAGGGGTGGCGCGAACGCAGCGCCGGGCCCGCCGCCAGATCCGCTTCGCGCAACGCCAGGGTGGCCGCGGCCGCTGGCCGGCAGGCCACGCACACGGGCCGCCCCACCGCCTCGGACAGCAGCGCGGCGTCGGCGGCGGCGTCCAGCAGATCGAGCGCGTGCGGCGGCAGGCCGGCTTCGGCCGCGCCCTGCGGCCAGTCGGCCAGGCGCACCGCGTGCCCGGAACAGTCCATCAGCGCCGCCAGCTCGCGCCGCAGCCAGGCCTGCGAGGCGGCCGCCGGCGGCGGCAGCCACAGCGTCAGGCGGCCGTCCAGGCACCACGCCGCGACGCGCGCGCCGGAAGCGGTTTCAGCGGATCGCCATAGATATTCGCGATCGCCGTCCGAATCCTCTTCCGAAGGGGCGGCGGTCTCCTCGCGCGCGGGCGGACCATCGCCGCGCCACACGGGCGCCATGCAGGCCAGCGCCTGCCGCGCATGCGCCGGCGTCACCGCCACCACGCCGACAAAGTGCTCCCGCCGCACCACGGCCACCACGCCCGCCTGGGCTCGCGCTTCCCCCAGGTTCACGCTGTCGAGCGCGCTGCCGCGATAGCGCGCGCCGTCCCAGCGGGCCACGGGCGGGCGCAAGGCCAGTCCATGCAGCAGATCGGACGGCGGCGCGATGGCGCCCATCGGGCTCCCGGGCAGCAACGCGCTCATGCGCCCGCCCCTTCGGCCCCGCGCGGCGCGACCTCGGCCCGCAATTGCACCGCGCGCAGCGCCGCCTGCATGATCTCGACATGCGTGCCGCAGCGGCACAGGTTGTGATGCAGCTCGCTGCGCAGCGCCTGCTCGGACGGCGCCGGGTCGCGGCGCAGCAGCGCCTCGACCGTCATGATCATGCCGTTCAGGCAATAGCCGCACTGGGCCGCCTGGCATTCGATAAAGGCGCGCTGCGTCGGCCCGGGCCGCTCGCGCGAACCCAGGCCTTCAAGCGTGGTGACCTCGCGCCCTTGCGCCGCCCTCACCGGAATCACACAGGACCGCGCCGCCACGCCGTCGATCAGCACCGTGCAGGCGCCGCACTCGCCCAGGCCGCAGCCGTACTTGGGCCCGTTCAGCGCCAGATCGTTGCGCAACACCAGCAGCAGCGAGGTCGCCGGCGGCGCCGCCACGCGCACGACGCTGCCGTTGACCTTCAGGCCGATCGGCTCGGCGGGCGGGGTGTTGGCGGGATGTCCCATGGTGTGTGCGGCGAAGGTCTGGTGGATGAAGGACGGCGGGCGCGTCAGGCCGCCGCCTTGGCCTTCGGTTCGACCAGCGGCTCGCTGAACACGTCGTAGCCGAAACACCAGCTGGGGTCCTCATTGGTCCGCAGCCAGGTGTTGTCGTGCGAAATGCGCTGCACCTTGCTGGCGCGCTCGGCGCGGTTGGCTTCGTACAGCGCGAAAGCCAATTCGTGATTATGCGCCCCCACTTCCTTGAAGCAACGCACCAGCATCGCGCCGTCCTCGATGGCCATGGCCGCGCCCTGCGCCATGTGCGGTTTCATCGGGTGGCAGGCGTCGCCCAGCAGCACCAGGCGGCCGCGGCTCCACAGCGGCAGCGGGTCGCGCTCCAGCAGCGACCACTTGGTCACCTCGACGGTGGCGTCGATCAGCGCCTGCACCGTGGGATGCCAGCCCTGGAAGGCCTCGCGCATTTCGTCCTTGCTGCTGGGCAGCCAGCGGTCGTTCAGGTCCCATTGCTCGACCGGCACGCCGGTCACGTAGTAGAGCTCGTCGGCCTTGCTGGTGACGAAGTACGTCATCATGTGGCGGTCATCGGTCCACCACTTCACGCAGGCGTCGAACGGCAGCATGCCGGCCTTGACCTCGGGCGTGGGGAACACCGCGCGATGGGCCAGGTAGCCGGCGTACTTGGGAGGCTCGGGCCCCAGCAGGGCCTCGCGGATGTGGGAATTGACGCCGTCGGCGCCGATCACGATGTCGGCATGCTCGACGCTGCCGTCGGCAAAGCGCATCTCGACGTCGTTGCCGCGGTCGGTGACGCCGACCAGGTGCCTGGAATACGCCATCACGCGCTCGGGCAGCGCCTCGATCAGCAGGGCGTGGAAGTCGCCGCGGTGCACCGTCAGGTACGACGCGCCGTAGGTCTTGACGGCGTAGTCGCCCAGCGGAATCCGCGCCAGCACGTCGCCGGTCAGGCCGTGGCGGCTGTACCAGTAGTCGGGGTGCGAGCCCTGGGCGTTGAGCGCGTCCTCGATGCCGATGCGGCGCAGGATCTTCATGACGTTGGGGCCAACGTGGATACCGGCGCCCAGCCGCGAAAAACTCGGCGCCTGTTCGTACACGCGCACGTCGAAGCCTTCCTGCAGCAGGAGCGAGGCGGTGGCGGCGCCACCGAGGCCGGCGCCGATCACGGCGATGCGGGGGGATTTAGACAAGACGCTCTCCTACTTTTCTATGTATACACTCTATTTTTTCCAGATGGAAAACCGCACCATCGTGGATCCGAAACTGTCCGCCTGTGCCCAAAACAGTGCATTTTTATGCACATATAGGTAAAAACCACTATGAACATCGGCTTTGCGATTCACCTCGCTGTTTGCAAGAATAGAGCGTCTACACTGTTTTTTAATTTATCGAAAACCCTAAGATGGATCCGCGCTTCACGTCATCACGCTCGATCCGCGCCCTGCGCGGCGCAAGCGATGACCGCCGGATCCCGTCCTGGCATCGACCCACCCGGAGCACGGCATGAGCCAACCATCCAGCACCTTCCTGTACGGCGCCAACGTCCACGCCAACGGCATCCGCCAGCACTACCTGCGCTACGGCGGCGCGGACGGCGCGCGCGCCGAACGCGACGCGCTCATCCTGATCCCCGGCATCACCAGCCCGGCCGTGACCTGGGGTTTCGTAGCCGAGCGCCTGGGCCAGCGCTACGACACCTATGTGCTGGACGTGCGCGGCCGCGGCCTGTCCAGCGCCGACCCCGGCCTGGACTACGGCCTGGACGCGCAGGCCGCCGACGTGCTGGCGCTGGCGCAGGCGCTGGGCCTGCAGCGCTATGCGCTGATGGGCCATTCCATGGGCGGCCGCATCGCGGTGCGCGCGGCCCGCGGCCAGCCGGCCGGCCTGACGCGGCTGGTCATCGTCGACCCGCCCGTCTCCGGCCCGGGCCGCCGCCCCTACCCCGCCAAGCTGGCCTGGTACGTCGACTCGATCCGCCAGGCCACGCACGGCATGGACGCCGAGGCCATGCGCGCCTTCTGCCCCACCTGGACCGAGGAACAGCGGCGCCTGCGCGCGCAATGGCTGCACACCTGCCACGAGCCCGCCATCGTGCGCAGCTTCGAGGACTTCGGCCGCGACGACATCCATGCCGACCTGCCGCATGTGCGCGTGCCGCAGTTGCTGATGACCGCCGAGAACGGCGGCGTGGTCGGCGACGAGGACGTGGCCGAATGGCAGGGCCTGGCGCCCGACACCCTGCACCGGCGCGTGCCCGCCGCCGGCCACATGATCCCGTGGGACAACGAGGCCGGTTTCCACGAGGCGCTGGGCGACTTCCTCGAACCGCGCGGCTGAATCGCGCCCTTCCCCCTTCTTCGACAGGAGTCCGCCATGCCCGTCAGCGACATCGACCTGATCCGCGCCTGGAAACAGGTGCTCACGCTTTCCCGCCTAGAAGCCGGCCAGACCGTGACCGTACTCACCGGCGCCGACACCCATCCGCAGACGTTGCGCTGCGCCATCGCCGCCGCCGGCGACATGGGCGCGCGCGTCAACCGCCTGGATCTGCCGCCGGTCAACGGCGAAAAATCCCTCAGCCGCGACTCACTGGCCTACCTGGGCACCACGCCGCTGACCGGCAACCCCGCCGCCATCGCCGCGCTCAAGGCCAGCAACCTGGTGCTGGACCTGATGACGCTGCTGTTCTCGCCCGAGCAGCACGAGATCCTGCAGGGCGGCACCAAGATCCTGCTGGCGGTCGAGCCGCCCGAGATCCTGTGCCGCCTGGTGCCGACCCAGGCCGACCGCGCCCGCGTGCGCGCGGCCGCGGCGCAAATCGCCGAGGCGCGCCAGATGCGCATCAGCTCACGGGCCGGCACCGACCTGCAATGCCGCCTGGGCAGCTTCCCGGCGATTTCCGAATACGGCTTCGTCGACGAGCCAGGGCGCTGGGATCACTGGCCCAGCGGCTTCGTGCTGACCTGGCCCGACGAGGGCCACAGCAACGGCCAGGTGGTGCTGGACCGCGGCGACATCCTGCTGCCGATGAAGGACTACGTGACCGACCCGATCACGCTGACCGTCGAGCGCGGCTACGTCACCCGCATCCAGGGCGGCCTGCAGGCCGAGGTGCTGCGAGACTACATGGCCTCGTACGAAGACCCCGAGGCCTACGCCGTCTCGCACATCGGCTGGGGCCTGCAGCCGCGCGCCCACTGGTCAATGCTGGGCCACTACGGCAAGGAAACCCATATCGGCATGGACGCCCGCGCCTTCGAGGGCAACTTCCTCTGGTCCATGGGGCCCAATAACGAGGCCGGCGGCCAACGCACCACCGCCTGCCATATCGACATCCCGATGCGCCATTGCACGGTGATGCTGGATGATCGCGCCGTCGTCATCGACGGCGTGGTGCAGGACGAACCCGGGCTGGCGCGCGCCGCCCGCCGCAAGGAGCTGGCATGACCACCACCGTTCCCGCCGGGGATATCTCGGCCTACGCCCGCCAGGGCTTCGGCACGCCGCTGCCGTTGAAGGCGCCGTTCGGCCTGCTGATCATCGACTTCGTCAACGGCTTCGCCGACCCCGCCGTGTTCGGTGGCGGCAACATCCCGCAGGCCATCGAGCGCACCCGCGCCTTGCTGGCGCATGCGCGCGAACAGGGCTGGCCGGTGGCGCACAGCCGCATCGTGTTCTCGGACGACGACGCCGACAGCAACATCTTCTGCCTCAAGGTGCCGGGCATGCTGACCCTGAAGGAAGACAGCCACAACAGCGCCATCGTGCCGCAACTGGCGCCCGCGCCCGGCGAATACGTAGTTCGCAAGAGCACGCCGTCGGCGTTCTACGGCACCATGCTGGCGCCGTGGCTGGCGCAGCGCGGCGTGCAGACGCTGGTGGTGGCCGGCTGCGTCACCAGCGGCTGCGTGCGCGCCAGCGTGGTCGACGCCATGCAGGCCGGCTTCCGGCCGCTGGTGGTGTCCGACTGCTGCGGCGACCGCGCGCTCGGGCCGCACGAGGCCAACCTGTTCGACATGGCGCAGAAGTACGCCGCCGTCATGCCGCTGGATCAGGCGCTGGCCGACATCGCCGCGCTGCCCGGCGCGGCGCGATAGCGGCATAATCAGCCAATCCGCCCGGATCGCCTTCGCCCATGAACCTGCCCCATCCCCGCGCGCTGCACGACGCGCTGCTGACCCACCCCGGCGCGCTGCTGGTCGTGCGCGCCCCGACCGCGCCGCCTCGTCCGGCGCCCGGGCAGCCGGGCGTGGTCTCGGATTACGTGCAGGACACGCCCGAAGTCTTCGTGGCGGTGCTGGCCGATGAGGCCGCGCCGGGCGGCTGGCGCGCGCTGGCCTTCAACGGTCACGTCGACCTGGGCACCGGCATCCGCACCGCGCTGGCGCAGATCGTGGCCGAGGAACTGCACGTGCCGGTGGCGCGACTGGAAATGGTGCTGGGCCACACCAACGCCACCCCCAACCAGGGGCCCACCATCGCCAGCGCCAGCATCCAGATCTCGGCCGCCCCGTTGCGCCGCGCCGCCGCCCAGGCGCGCGAGCACCTGCTGGCGCGGGCCGCGCGACAATGGGGCGTGGCGGCGGACACGCTGCGCCTGCGCGACGGCATCGTGCGTCCCGCCGATGCGGGCGACGAACGCGCCCTGCACTACGGTCAACTGGTGCAGGGCCAGCACACCCGGCTGGAGCTGGCCACCGATGATTCCCAGGTGCGGCTCAAGCCGGCCCGCGACTACACCGTGGTCGGCAGCGCCGTCGCGCGCGTCGACATTCCGGCCAAGGCCACCGGCGAACTGAGCTTCGTGCACGACGTGCGCGTGCCCGGCATGCGCCACGGCCGCGTGGTGCGCCCGCCGCACCCCGGCCGCGACGCCGGCGACTTCATCGGCCGCTGCCTGATCGACGTCGACAGCGATTCCGTCGCGCACCTGCCGGGCCGCGTCCAGGTGGTGGTGCAAGGCGATTTCATCGGCGTGGTGGCGGATCGCGAGGAACAGGCCGAAGCCGCCATGCGCGCGCTCAAGGTGCGCTGGAAACCGGTGCCGCCCGCGCCCGTGCTGGACGACCTGGCCAGCGCCATCCGCGCCAACCCCGCCCGCCGCCGGCTGCTGCTGGAGGAAGGCGACGTCGAGGCCGCCTGTGCCGCCGCCCCCGTGCGCCTGCGCCGCACCTACGTCTGGCCCTACCAGATGCACGCGTCCATCGGGCCGTCCTGCGCGGTGGCCGACCATCGCGACGGCCGCCTCACGGTCTGGGCCGGCACCCAGAACCCGCACATGCTGCGCGCCGACCTGAACCGCCTGCTCAAGCTGGGCGAGGACCGCATCGAGATCATCCGCATGGAGGCCGCCGGCTGCTACGGCCGCAACTGCGCCGACGACGTCTGCGCCGACGCCGCGCTGCTGTCGGCCGCCGTCGGCGCGCCGGTGCGGGTGCAACTGATGCGCGACCAGGAACACCAGTGGGAACCCAAGGGCACGGGCCAACTCATGGACGTGGCCGCCGCGCTGGACGACGAGGGCCAACTGCTGGCCTATGACTTCGAGGTGCGCTATCCGTCCAACGACGCGCCGCTGCTGGCGCTGCTGCTGACCGGCGCCGTGCCGGGCGAGCCGCGCGTGCTGGAAATGGGCGACCGCACCGCGGTCCCGCCCTACCGCTATGCCAGCCGGCGCATCGTCTGCCACGACACCGCGCCGCTGGTGCGCGCCTCGTGGCTGCGCGGCGTCTCGGCGCTGCCCAGCTCGTTCGCGCACGACTGCATGATCGACGAGCTGGCCGAGGCGGCCGGGGCCGACCCGGTCGCGTTCCGGCTCAGCCACCTGGACGATGCGCGCGCCATCGCGCTGCTGGAGGCCACGGCGGCGCGCGCCGGCTGGCAGGCCGGCG
>NZ_CP017433.1:2587587-2601803 GCF_002082135.1 Achromobacter ruhlandii | reverse complement strand
CCTGCATGGGCGCGGCGTGGCCTATGCGCGCTACGTGCACAGCAAGTTCCCCGGTTTCGGCGCCGCTGGGCAGCCTGGGTCATCGACCTGAGCGTGGACCCGGCCAGCGGCCGCATCGCCATCACGCGCGTGGTGGTGGGCCAGGACACCGGCATGATCGTCAACCCCGACGGCGTGCGCCACCAGCTCCACGGCAACGTCAACCAGACCCTGAGCCGCTGCCTGCTCGAACGCGTGCAATTCGACGCGGCCGGCGTCGCCAGCCGCGAATGGGGCGGCTACCCCATCATCGGTTTCAAGGACCTGCCGCCCATCGACGTGCTGCTGATGCCGCGCCAGGACGAAGCGCCCATGGGCGCCGGCGAATCGGCCTCGATCCCCGGCCCCGCGGCCATCGCCAACGCGCTGTTCGACGCCACCGGACGACGCTTCCACCAGGCGCCCTTCACGCCCGAGGCAGTGCGCGCCGTGCTGGCCCGACCCGCCCCCGGCCAAGGCCCGCATGCTTGATATCGACACCCAGGTGCTGCAACAGGCCGCGCAATGGCAGCGCGACGGCATCCCCGCATGGCTGGTCACCGTGGCGCGCACCTGGGGCTCGTCGCCCCGGCCGCCGGGCGCGTTGATGGCCCTGAACGGCCGCGGCGAAGTCGCCGGCTCCGTGTCGGGCGGTTGCATCGAGGACGACCTGGTGGCACGCGCGCGGGCCGGCGTTGCGGCGACGGCGCGGCCCGAGGTATTGCGCTACGGCGTGCACGCCGACCAGGCGCGCCAGTTCGGCCTGCCCTGCGGCGGCACCCTGGAGCTGGTGATGGAAACCATCGGCCCCGCCAGCCAATTGCCCGCACTGCTGGAACACTGCCGGCGCCGCGATTGCATCGAGCGCGAGCTGGACCTGGCCAGCGGCGCCGTCAGCCTGCGCCCCGGCCCCGCCGATGGCCTGCCGCGCCTGACGGCCGACACCTTAACCTCGCACTTCGGTCCGTCAGTGCGGCTGATCGTGATCGGCGCGGGCGATACCAGCGGCTACCTATGCCAGATCGCGCTGACCCTGGGCTTCGAGGTCATCGTCTGCGATCCGCGCGACACCCCGTCGCCGGCCTGGCCGATGCCGGGCGCGGTGCGCAGCCGCGAGATGCCCGACGACCTGATCCTGCGCCTGCGGCCCGACCGCCGCACCGCCATCATCGCGCTCAGCCACGATCCCAAGCTGGACGACCTGGCGCTGATCGACGCCTTGCCGTCGCAAGCGTTCTACGTGGGCGCGATCGGCTCGCGCCGCAACAGCGAAACGCGCCGGGCGCGGCTGCGCGAGCATTTCGACCTGGCGGATGCCGACCTGCGCCGGCTGCGCGGCCCCGCCGGGGTCTACATCGGCAGCAAGACGCCGACCGAAATCGCGCTGTCGATCATGGCCGAGATCGTCGCCGCCAAGAACGGGGTGGCGCGGGACGCGCTGGAAACCGTGGCCGCCGGCAAGGCGCGCGACCCGGCCAAGGAAGATCGCGCCAGGGAAGGCCCGGCCGGGCTAGACTCGACCCCCATCGACCCGCCCCATCCGGCCCGCGCCTGCCCCGTCTGAGTCCACCATGAACGCTCCCATCGCCGCCATCATCCTCGCCGCCGGCCAGGGCGCCCGCCTGGGCGGACGCGCGAAGTCGGCGCTATGCATCGACGGCATCAGCCTGCTGGAGCGATTGACGCAGGCCTTGCGTGACGCCGGCGTCGCGCCGGTGCGCGCCGTCATCGGCCCGTATGCGGACACCCTGGCGCCGCTGGCGCGGCGCGCGGCGATCGATACGCTGCCGCATGCGCGGCCGGACGCCACCCTCGCCGACTCGCAGCGCCTGGCGCTGCGCGAACACGCCCGTGCCCATCCCGGACACGACCTGCTGCTGGTGCTGGCCGACCTGCCCCTGCTCGACAGCGCCGCCATCGCCGCCCTGCTGGCGCAATGGCGCGCCTGCGCGCCGGGCACCGACAGCCTGCGCCCGCGCGTCGACGGCGCGCCGGGTCATCCGCTGCTGCTGTCGGCCGCCGCGGTGCGGTCGGCCAACCTGCTGCCGCCCGGCGCCGGCCTGCGCCAATGGCTGGATCCGGCGCAAGGCCGCCACGCCACCTTCGACAGCGACAACCGCGCCTACGTGACCGACCTGGACACGCCCGATGACCTGCGGGCGCTGCGCCTCGCGCTGGCGCCCGCCGCCATCGACTGGCCGCCCGCAACGGCCTGACGCCGCCCGCCCCCGCGCCTCAGGCCACGCTGCGCATGGCCTGGTCCATATCGGCGATCAGGTCTTCCTCGTGCTCCAGGCCGATGGAAATGCGGATCAGCCCTTCGGACACGCCGGCCGCGTCCCGCTCGGCCGCCGGCACGCCCGAGTGCGTGGTCGAGGCCGGATGGCACACCAGCGACTCGGTGCCGCCCAGGCTCACCGCCGACTTGAACAGGCGCAGCGCATTGATGAAGCGGAACGCCTTGGCGCGGCCGCCATCCAGCACGAAAGCGAAGGTCGAGCCCGGGCCGCTGCACTGGCGCTTGTAGACCGCCTGGTAGGTCTCGTCGGCGATGGTCTCGGGGTGATAGATTCGCACCTTCTCGTGCGGATTGCCGGCCAGCCACTGCGCCACGCGGGTGGCGCTGCGCGCGGCCTGCTTCATGCGCAGCACCACGGTCTCCATCGAGCGCGTGATCATCCAGCACGAATGCGGATCGAGCTGCGAGCCGAAGGCGCTGCGGATGGCCCGCACCTTCTTGATCAGGTCCTTGGCGCCAGTGACCGCGCCAGCCACTAGGTCGCTGTGGCCGCCCACGTACTTGGTCAGCGAATACACGCACAGATCCACGCCATGCTCGGCCGGCTTCTGGAAGATCGGGCCCAGCAGCGTGTTGTCGCACACCGATATCGGGCGATAGCCGTGGCGCGCGGCGAACGCGTCCAGCTCGGCCTTCATGGCCTGGAAGTCGATCAGCGCGTTGGTCGGATTGGCCGGCGTTTCCACGTAGAACAGCTTGACCGGCCCCTTGGCCGCGGCCGCTTCCAGCGCCTCGCGCATGCTCTGCGCCGACAGGCCGTCGTGGATCGGGTGCGAGCCGATGCCCCATTCCGGGAAGATCTTCGCGATCAACGTCTCGGTACCGCCATACAGCGGCACCGACTGCACCAGCTGGTCGCCCGGGCGCAGGAACGCCAGGAACACCGCGCTGATCGCCGACATGCCGCTGGAGGTCACCGCGGCGTCTTCCGAGCCGTCCAGCAGCGACAGGCGGTCTTCGACGATTTCCAGGTTGGGATGGTTGAAGCGGCTGTACACCAGCCCGGCCGATTCGCCCTGCGGCAGCGGCTTGCGGCCCGACACCAGATCGAAGAACTCGGCGCCGTCCTCGGCCGAACGGAAGGCGAAGGTCGAGGTGAGGAACACCGGCGGCTTGACCGCGCCTTCGGACAGGAAAGGATGGAAGCCGTACGACATCATCTGCGTTTCGGCGTGCAGCGGACGGCCGGAGATGTCTTTCTTGTGATAGCTGGAATAACTCATGGCGTGCCTCTCAATGGGGGAAGTGCGGCCTACCTGACGGCGATATCACGGGTTCGGACACGATAGCGCCGCCGGCCAGGGGATGCAGGGAGTATGGGCGCGTCCGGCCACAATATTCTTTCCATTTCTGCTTCAGGAATCGGATAATGGGAAATATCGTTTCTCACAGCCATGAAACCATGAAAGAGACTGCCTTGTTACATCAACTTGACGCGATCGATTGGAAAATCATGAAAATCCTTCAAGAAGATGGCCGGCTCTCCAATGCCGAACTGGCCGAGCGCGTGTCGCTGTCGGCCTCGCCCTGCTGGAAGCGCCTCAAGCGGCTGGAAAGCTCGGGCGTCATCCGCGGTTACCAGGCCATCCTGGACCGCCGCGCGCTCGGCATGGGCGTGGTGGCGTTCGTCAGCATCTCGCTGGAAAACCACACCGAGAAAACCTGCCACGCATTCGAGGCCGCCGTGGCCGCCATGCCCGAAGTGCTGGCCTGCCACAACACCACCGGCCAGCACGACTATCTGCTGCACATCGTGGCGCGCGACTTCGACGCCTATTCCGAATTCGTGCGCAACCGGCTGCGCACGCTGCCCGGCGTGAAGGAACTGCTGAGCACGCTGTCGATGCACGAAGTGAAGTCGTCGACCAAGCTGCATCTCTGAACGCGCCAGCGCCCGCCGGCGCATCCTCCGTGCCGGGGGCGGCTCCCGTCGCGCACGGACCGCCCCCCGACGAAACCTCAAGGCGTGTCACGAAGCTGTAGCGACCCGTGCCTAGAGTGTCGATTCCGATTGAATCCCAAAGAGGACTTCCTGTTATGAAATCGACTCTCCGCATCGCGGCGGCTGGCGCCTGCCTGTCCGTCCTCAGCTTCTCCCCCGCCCTCGCGGCGACGGCCGCCTCCAGTTCGGTCCAGCTCTACGGCCTGATCGACACCGGTCTGCAATACCTCAGCAACGGCCCCAGCGGCAACAGCAAGACGGGCATGAGCACGGGCAATCTCAGCGGTTCGCGCTGGGGCCTGCGCGGCACCGAAGACCTGGGCGACGGCCTGTCGACTGTGTTCGTGCTGGAAAACGGCTTCGACTCCGACAACGGCCAGACCATGCAGGGCGGCCGCCTGTTCGGCCGCCAGGCCTACGTCGGCCTGTCGAGCAAGAGCCTGGGCCGCCTGACGCTGGGCCGCCACAACACGCTCATGATCGACTGGATGAGCAAGTACAACCCGTTCGACAACGCCAACTTCTCGATCAAGCGCCCCGACGCGGCCTTCTCCGACCGCACCGACAACGCGGTGATGTACGTCGGCAAGTTCGGCCCCGTGTCCGTCGGCGGCTACTACAGCTTCGGCTGGAACAACGAGCAATCGTTCGACGACAAGACGCTGGGCCGCATGATCGGCGGCGGCGTGCGCTACCAGTCCGGCGGCCTGGACGCCGGCGTGCTGTATCACTCGAAGAACGCCGACAAGCCGGCCAAGGGCGCCAACAGCGACAACCGCGAAGACCGCATCGTCGCGGGGCTGTCGTACGACTTCGAGGGCGTCAAGGTCTATGCCGGCTACCGCTGGCTGGAACAGAAACTGACGCAGCGCAACTACAAGAACAACCTGACCTGGCTGGGCGTGACCTACCTGCCGGTGTCGAACAACCGCCTGTCGTTCGCCGTGTACCACCTGAACGACTCGGTCTGCGACGACATGAACAACGCCGTCTGCCCGGCCGCGCAGGCCGCCGGCACCGGCCAGAAGTCCACCATGTTCGTCCTGGGCAACGAATATGACCTGTCCAAGCGCACCACCGTCTATGCCGTCGCGGCCTACGCGGTGAACGACGACAAGTCGGCGCAGAGCCTGATCGGCGGCAAGTACGGCGCCAACGTCGAGCCGGGCAAGAACCAATTCGGCCTGAACCTCGGCCTGCGGCACCGGTTTTGAACGCGCCTGAACCTTCCGCGGGCGGCACGGCGATCGCCGTGCGCGGCCTGCGCCACGCCTTCAACGGCCACACCGTGCTGGACGGCGTCGACCTGGACGTGCCCGCGGGCACTGTCCTGGCGCTGCTGGGCCCGTCGGGCTGCGGCAAGAGCACCCTGCTCAAGTCGCTCGCCGGACTGCTGCGGCCGCAGGGCGGCAGCATCGCCTTCGGCGATGCCGTCGTCTGCGACGCGCAGCGCCACGAACCGCCCGAACGCCGCGGCCTCGGCATGGTGTTCCAGGACTACGCGCTGTGGCCACACATGAGCGTGGCCGGCAACGTCGCCTTTCCGCTGGAAATGCGCGGCGTCGCCCGGCGCGAACGGCCGGCGCGGGTGCGCGAAGCCCTGGCCCTGGTCGGCCTGGGCGAGCACGCCGCGCGCCGGCCCTCGGAACTGTCGGGCGGCCAGCAGCAGCGCGTCGCGCTGGCCCGCGCCATCGTGGCGCGGCCGCGCGTGCTGCTGTTCGACGAACCGCTGTCCAACCTGGACCGGGCCCTGCGCGAATCGCTCTGCGTCGAGATCGGCGCCCTGCTGCGCCGGCTCGGCACCACCGCCGTCTACGTCACCCACGACCACGAGGAAGCCCATGCCCTGGCGCACACGATCGCCCGCATGGAGCACGGCCGGATCGCCGACCTCGTGATGTCCAAACCCCAGGACTCTGCCTAAAATGCCCCACGTACCGCTTTCCAAACTACTTGCCACGTTCTTTATGACGCTTTCGTTCGGATTGGCCTCGGGCCAGGCCAAGGCGCTGACCGTTTACACCGCGGGCCCCGGCGGCCTGATCAAGCAGCTGGCCGCCGGCTTCCAGGAGAAGACCGGCATCAAGGTCGACGTGTTCCAGGCCACCACCGGCAAGGTCATGGCCCGGCTCGAAGCCGAGGCCGCCAACCCGCGCGCCGACGTGCTGATCTCCGCGTCCTGGGACACCGCCCAGGACCTGGACCAGCGCGGCTGGCTGCTGGCCTATGACAGCCCCAACGCGGCCCAGGTGCCGGCCCGCTTCAAGACCCCGACCTACGTGGCGCAGGGCATCTCGGCGCTGGGCATCGTCTGGAATTCGCGCAGCGGCACGCCCGAACCGCGCGACTGGTCCGACCTGACCGGCCCGCAGTTCAAGCAGAAGGTGACCACCCCCGACCCGGCCCTGTCGGGCGCCTCGCTCGACCTGCTGCTGGGCCTGCAAAGCGCCCAGGGCGAATCGGCCTGGAAGCTGTTCGAGACGCTGCGCGACAACGGCATGACCATCTCCGGCCCCAACGCCCAGGCGCTGACGCCGGTGCTGCAGGGCGCCAAGGCGGCGGTGTTCGGCGCGGTCGACTACGTGTCGTACGCCAGCGTCGAGAAAGGCGAATCGATCAAGGTGATCTTCCCGTCCAGCGGCACCGCCATCGCGCCGCGCCCGATGATGATCCTGAAGACCACCAAGGCGCCCGATCAGGCGCGCCAGTTCATCGACTACGTGCTGTCCGAGGACGGCCAGCGCGCCGTCGCCGACGCCTGGCTGATGCCGGCGCGCCAGGACGTGGCCGGCAAGCGGCCGCTGTTCAAGGACCTGGCGCTGCTGCCCGAGACCGCGCCCGGCGCCTCGCGCGCCGAGGTGCTGGCGCGTTTCGCGCGCCTGTTCGGTCAACACTGACAGGCCGGGATGCCGGCGCGTCCGGCATCCCCACCCCGACCATGAAAAGCGTCTTTCTCCTGGCGGCCATCACCGTGGCCGCCCTGGGCGTGCTCGTCGCCCTGCCGATGGCCTTCGTCGCGCTGCAGGCCGTCTTTCCCCATCTGGCCGAAGGCTCGCTGCGCAATCCCTTCGGCGCCTGGGCCGCCACCCTGGCCACGCCGGCGGCGCTGACGCTGGTGGGCGGCACGCTCAAGCTGGGCCTGGGCGTGGCCGCCGTCAGC
Organism: Achromobacter ruhlandii; assembly: GCF_002082135.1. NCBI lineage: Bacteria > Pseudomonadati > Pseudomonadota > Betaproteobacteria > Burkholderiales > Alcaligenaceae > Achromobacter > Achromobacter ruhlandii. The sequence goes on along the minus strand of NZ_CP017433.1, from coordinate 2,594,384 downwards.
GCCCTCATCGGCATTCCGCTGGGCGCGCTGCGCGGCCTGTTCCAGGTGCCGCTGGCGCGGCTCTGGGACCTGCTGTTCCTGGTGCCGTTCCTGCTGCCGCCCTACATCGCCGCGCTGTCGTGGACCATGGCGCTGCAACCGCGCGGCTACCTGGAGCAACTGACGGGCTTGCATCTCGGACCGCTGCTGTTCTCGCCCGCCGGCGTGACGCTGGCGATGGGCCTGGCGATCTTTCCGGTGGTGTACTTCGCCGTCTCGCGCAGCATGGCCGCCACCGGCGCGCGGCTGGCCGAGGTGGCGCGGGTGTCTGGCGCCGGCCCGTGGCGCGCGTTCCTGCGCGTGACGCTGCCGCTGGCCTTGCCGGCCATCGGCGCCAGCCTGCTGCTGGCCTTCACCCTGGCGATCGAGGAATACGGCGTGCCGGCCGCGCTGGGCGCGCAGGCCGGCGTCGCCGTCATGACCACCGCCATCGAGCGCCGCCTGGCGGACTGGCCCATCGACCTGCCGGCCGCGGCGCTACTGTCGCTGGTGCTGGTGGCGCTGGCGCTGACGGCCTACGCGGTGCAGCGCGCGCTGGTCGCCGGACGCGGCTTCGAGACCACCACCGGCAAGCCCGCGCCGCTGGCGCGCGGCCGGCTCGGCGCCTGGCGCTGGCCGGTGCTGGGCCTGTTCGCGGCGGTCGCGCTGGTGGCGGTGGCGGCGCCGCTGGCGTCGATGCTGGCCGCGGCCCTGACGCGCCATGTCTCGGCCGGGCTGTCGCTGGACAACCTGACCCTGGCCAATTTCGCGGCCCTGTTCCAGGCCGGCGGCGAGGCCTGGCAGGCGCTCTCGACCAGCCTGCTGCTGGCCACCGGCACGGCGCTGGCGGCGGGCGCCTGTGGGCCTGCTGGCGGCCTGGTGCGTGGCTGGCCGGCACGTGCCGGGCGCGGCCGTCATCGACGCGCTGGCGCTGCTGCCCGCGGCGCTGCCCGGCGTGGTGGTGGGAGTCGGCTTGATCCTGGCCTGGAACCAGCCGTTCTGGCCCGCTTCGCCGTACGGCACCTGGGGCATCCTGCTGCTGTCGTACACCTGCCTGCTGCTCCCCTACCCGGTACGCTACGTCAGCGCGGCGCTGGCACAGATCGGCCCCAATCTGGAAGCGGCGGCGCGCGTGCATGGCGCCAGCGCGGCCGCGGCCCTGCGGCGCATCGTGCTGCCACTGGTGCTGCCGGGCTTGTCCGCCGCGATGCTGATGGTGTTCGCCGTGGCCTCGCGCGAACTGGTGACCTCGCTGCTGCTGGCGCCGGCCGGCGTGCAGACGGTATCGGTTTTTGTGTGGCGCCAGTTCGAGCAAGGATCGGTGGGCGAAGGCATGGCCATGGCGGCGGTGGCGGTCGGCGTCAGCCTGGCGCTGATGCTGGCGGCGACCTCGATCCGGCGCGGCGCGCGCGCCTGATCCATCGCGCGGGGTCGGCCGGCGGAAAGCCGTCGGCCTCGCGTCAGACCGGGTCCGGCGTATCCGCGGCCGACGGCATCGGCCCCTGCACCACGCGGTTGCGGCCCTGGCGCTTGGCCTGGTAAAGGCCGCGGTCCGCGATCTGGATCAGGTCGGTGCACGGCTGGTCCGGGATCGGCACGGCGGTGGCGGTGCCGATGCTGACCGTCAGCCACGGCCCGCCGCCATTGTCCTTCTGCGGAATCTGCATGGCCTCGACCGCGCGCCGCAGTTTCTCGGCGGCCAGCCGCGCGCTGCCCGCCGGCGTGCCGGGCAGCACCAGCGCGAACTCCTCGCCGCCAAACCGCGCGGCCAGGTCGGTGGAGCGGTCGCAACTGGCGAAGATGGTGTTGGCCACGCGCTTGAGCGCCTCGTCGCCGGCGATGTGGCCGTAGGTGTCGTTGTAGGACTTGAAATGGTCCACGTCGATCATCAGCATGCTGATTTCGCGGCCATCGCGGCGCGCGCGCAGCCATTCGGCGTTGAGGTATTCGTCGAAGTAACGGCGATTGCCCAAGCCCGTCAGGCCGTCGGAATTGGTCAGGCGGCGCAGCTCCATATTGCTTTCCAGCAACTGCTGCTGGCTCTGGCGCAGCGCCTGGTAGGCTTCGTCGCGCTGCACCAGCGCCAGGTACGAGCGCGAGTGGTAGCGGATGCGCGCGACCAGTTCGATCGAATCGGGCAGTTTCACCAGGTAGTCGTTGGCGCCGGCGGCGAACGCCGCGCTCTTGATGGCCGGATCTTCCTTGGTCGACAGCACAATGATGGGAATATCGCGCGTGACCGGGTGGTTGCGGTACTCCTGCACCAGGCTCAGGCCGTCCACGCCCGGCAGCACCAGGTCCTGCAGGATCACGGTGGGCCGCGTCTGCACCGCGACGGTCAGCGCCTTGTACGGATCCGAGCAATAGTGGAAGTCGATATTGCCCTCCGTGGCCAGGGCCCGACGAATGGCCTCGCCGACCATGACCTGATCGTCGACCAGCAGCACCATCGCCGCGTGCGAGTTCAGGTCGGCCGAGGCCGGGCTGTCAATGGGAGGGTGCATAGTGGCTTTCCTTGATTTCTAGCTATGACCGCCGGCTCAGGCGAAGGCCTGCACCAGGCGGGGAGCAATCTGGTCCAACGGTCGGATTTCGACGGCGGCCTGCATCGCGGCGGCCGCCTTGGGCATGCCATAGACCGCGCTGGTGGCCTGGTCCTGGGCAATAGTCAGGCAGCCGCGATCGCGCAGCGCCTTCAGGCCGCGGGCGCCGTCCTGCCCCATGCCGGTCAGCAGCACGCCGACGGCCAGGCCGCGCCAGTGCTGCGCGACGCTATGGAAAAATACATCGATGGAGGGACGGTACAGGCTTTCCTTCGGATTCTCGGTGTAACGCAGCGTACCATCGGCCACCAGGTGCAGATGGTCGTCCGTGCCGGCCAGCAGCACCTGCCCCGGCACGGGCCGCTCGCCCTCGCGCACCAACCGCACGGGCAATGCCACCTGATCGTTGAGCCAATCGGCCATGCCGGCGGCGAACGAAGCGTCCACATGCTGCACCAGCACAATGCCCGCGGGAAAACTGACCGGAATATCGCGTAACAACTGTGCCAGCGTGGCCGGGCCGCCGGCGGAGGCGCCGATCACCAGCAGGCCTTGCGAGGCCCCCGCCGGGGTGACGTCGCGAGCCACCGGCGTGAGGTTGGTGCGGTTGCTGCCGTAGCGGCCGATCAGCCAGCCGATATTGCGGATCTTGCGCAGCAGCGGCGCGGCGGCGCTGCGCAGGTCGGCATTGCCCACCACCGGGGTATCGGCCGCGTCCAGCGCGCCATGGCCCATGGCGTCGAACACGCGCGCGGTATGGCGCGCCACGTCCACCGTGACCACCACGATGGCGCAGGGGCTTTCGGCCATGATGCGGCGGGTGGCCTCGACGCCGTCCATGACGGGCATGATGAGGTCCATCAGCACCACGTCGGGCCGGTCCAGGGCGCATTGCTGGACGGCCTCCAGGCCGTTGGAGGCGACCCAGGCAACCTCCAGCCCGGGTTCCAGCGCGATCACGCGCCGGAGGGTTTCCACCGCCATCTGCAGATCGTTGACGATTCCGATTCTCACGTCCGCGCCTTTCCGATGAGGTCTTCCACGGCGTCCAGCAAGGCATCGTCGTGGAAGCTGCCCTTGGCCAGATAATAGTCGGCGCCGGCATCCAACCCGCGCCGCCGATCCTCTTCACGGTCCTTATAGGACACTACCATTACCGGCAGCGTTTGCAACTTGGGATCGGCCTTGATGCGCGACACCAGTTCGATGCCGTCCATGCGCGGCATGTCGACGTCGGTCACCACCAGGTCGAAGGCCTCGTTGCGCAGCATGTTCCAGCCGTCCATCCCGTCCACCGCCACCGCCACATCGAAACCGCGGTTCAGCAGCAGCTTGCGCTCCAGTTCTCGCACCGTCAGCGAATCATCCACCACCAGCACGCGCTTGCTGCGGCGCGCCTGCGCCACCGGACCGCCGCCATCCACCCGCGCCAGGCGGCCGCCCTCGACCAGCTTCTGCACCGACAGCAGCATGTCCTCGACATCCAGGATCAGCAGCGGCGTGCCATCGTCCATCAGCGAGCCGGCCATCACGTCCTGCACCTTGCCCAGGCGCGGATCCAGCGGCTGCACCACCAGCGTGCGCTCGCCCACGTAGCGGTCCACGGCGATGCCGTAGAGCCGGTCGTGATCGCCGACCACCACCACCGGCAGGGTCTCGGCGGCCGGCGCCGGCTCGCCCGAACGCAGGATCTGGCGCGCCGACACCAGCCCGATCTGGCGATCCATGAAGCGGAAATGCTGATGCCCTTCGAGCTGCTCGATGTCCTGCGCCCGCACCTGCAGCGCGTGGCTGACGTAGGCCAGCGGAAACGCGTAGATCTCGCCCTGCACCTCGACCAGCAGGCTGCGCACCACCGACAGCGACAGCGGCATCTCCAGCACGAAGCGCGTGCCCTGCCCGGTCTGCTGGTGGATCCGCACCGCGCCGCGCAGCTGCCGCACCATGGTCTGCACCACGTCCAGCCCGACCCCGCGGCCGGAGATCTCGGTAACCTCGCCGCGCGTGCTGAAGCCGGACAGGAACAGGAATTCCAGCAGTTCGGCCTCGCTCAGGCGGGCCGCGGTCTCGGCGTTGGTCAGCTTGCGCTGCACCACCTCGACCCGCAGGCGATCGAGCGAAATGCCGGCGCCGTCGTCGCTCAGTTCGATCAGCAGCATGCCGGCCGCGTGGCGGGCCGACAGCCGGATCAGGCCTTCGGCTGGCTTGCCGGCCTGCAGCCGGTCCATCGGCATCTCGATGCCGTGATCGACCGCATTGCGCAGCAGGTGCATCAGCGGCGCGTCCAGCTTGTCGAGGATGTCGCGGTCGACCTGGGTGGAATCGCCCTCGATCTCCAGGCGCACCTGCTTGCCGAGCGAACGGCCCAGGTCGCGCACCATGCGCGCCATGCCGCCCAGGCCGTCGCCAAAGGGCCGCATGCGGCAGGCCAGCGCGGTGTCGTACAGGCGCTGCGCCAGGTGGCCCATGCGCCAGCCGAATTCATCGACCTCGCTGGCGCGTTGCGCCAGTTCCTGCTGGCAGGCCTCGACGATGCGCTGGGCGTCGTCCAGCGCCGCCTGGCTGCGGGCATCGATATGCACGCCGGCCAGCGAGGCGCGCAGGCTGTCCAGCGCCTGGCCGGCGCCCGACTGCAGCCGCCGCAGCCGCAACATGGAGGCGCTGAACGGCGCGATCCAATGCGACTCCACCAGGGTTTCGCTGGACAGGCCAAGCAATTTGTTGAGCGTGTCGGCGGTGACCCGCAACACCCGTTCGCCCTCGCCCAGCGCCTGGTCGGAGCTGCGGCGCCCGGGCGGCGGCGGCGGTGGATCATCGGGCTGGTGAATGGGCGGCAGGAAATCCGAGGGCTTGGGCGGCCGCTCGACCAGCGGCGCGGCCGGCGGCGCGTTGGGCGCGTTCGACAGCCGCGTCACCAGCGTGTCGATCTCCTCGCCCAGTTCCGCGCCGGGCGTGGCCACCCGCTGCAACAGGTCCGCGCCCAGCAGCAACGCGTCGATATCGGCGGCCTGCAGGCGCAGCCGCCCTTCCTGCGCCGCCACCAGGCAGTCTTCCATCGCGTGCGCGATGCGCACCGCCGGATGCAGGTCGACGATACGCGCCGCGCCCTTGAGCGAATGCGCCGCGCGCATGCAGGCTTCCAGCTGCGCGGCCGAGGTCGGGTCGTGCTCCAGGGCCAGCAGGCCATTGTTCAGCACCTGCACCTGATTGCGGGTTTCCAGCTGGAACAGTTCCAGCAGCGAGGCGTCGCGCATCTGGTCCGGGTTCACGCCAGGCTCCGTTCCAAGGCTTGCATCAACAGGGTCTCGTCCAGCACGCCGACGCTGCGCTGGCCGCAGCGCGCCACGCCGCGCGAGTACTTCAGGCTGGCGCCCTCGAGCGTGGCCGGCAAGGCTTCCAGCGCCTCCAGGTCAACGCTGTGAATGCCTTCCACCTCGGCCACCGGCAGGACCACCGCGCGCCCCGCCCCGCCGAAGATCAGCATGCGGGCCGCGGCCGGCCGTTCGCGGCCCGCGCCGGCCACCGGCGCGTCCAGGCCCAGCAGGCGGCCCAGCGACACGCAGACCGTCAGCGTGCCGCGCACGTTGGTCACGCCCAGCACCGCCGGATCGCGCCGGTGCGGCAGCGTCAGGATGGCGCGGGTGCCGGCCACCTCGTCCAGCGCCTTGGTCGGCAACCCGAGCCATTCCCCCTGCAGCCGGAACACCAGCAGCGACGACAGCCTGGCCTGCGCGGCCACGGCGCCCTCGGCGGGCTCGGCCCGCGCATCGGTCTGCGGCGGCAGGCGGTCCAGGATGCGCTTGGCCGCGCCGGCATACACCGGACAATTGCGGCAATGCACGTATTCGGGCAGGCGCGCGCAAGTCTTGTCGCCGCGGCTGCCGATGCGGTTCCAGCAATCGTCCACTTCCGACAGACGGGCCAGGGCGTCCAGGGCATCACTCACGGCCGGCCTCCTGACGCGCGGCGCGCGCCTGCAGACGGCGGGCGCCTTCCTGGTCGCCGTCGGCCGCGATCAGCGCGGCCAGGTGCAGCAGCGCCTCGCGGTGCGACGGATCCAGGTACAAGGCCTTGCGATAGGCGGCCTGGGCCTGGCGCGTATCGCCGTCGGCATCCTGCAGCAGACCCAGCAGGTACAGCGACTCGGCGCTGGCGCCATGCTGGCCGAGGTGGGCGCGGCAGCGCGCCATCGCGTCCCGCACCCGGCCCTGGTCCGCCAGCGCGGCGATCTCGCGC
>NZ_CP017433.1:2566382-2587483 GCF_002082135.1 Achromobacter ruhlandii | reverse complement strand
GCCGTGCGCGGCCGGCATGCGGCCTGGCGGCAGCGTCGGCGGCGCGGTCCAGGCCGGCACGGCGACCCGCTCGGCCGATGCCTTCGGTTCCGCCAGGAAGGCGAAGGCGCGCGCCAGCGGCACCGCCGGCAGGCGCCGGCCGGTCATCAGACTGGTTTCGGCCGGCCCCACGAACAACACGCCGTCGCGGCGCGCGAAGCGCCTCAGAATCGCCACCGCGCGTTCCTGCGTGGCCGCGTCGAAATAGATCAGCAGGTTGCGGCAGAACACGAAATCATAGGGCGGGACGTCCGGCAGCAACTGGGCGTCGAACAGGTTGCCCGCCAGGAAACGCACCCGCGCCTTGACCGCGTCCGCCAGTTGGTGACCGTCGGCAGTCTCGGTGAAATGGCGGTCGCGATACGACAGGCTCTCGCCCCGGAACGAATTGCGGCCATAGCACGCACGCCGCGCGAAATCGACCATGCGTTCACTGATGTCGACCGCGTCGATCTGGAAGCGCGCGGCAGGCACGCCGGCGTCCAGCAAGGCCATGGCGATCGAATACGGCTCCTCGCCGCTCGAACAGGGCACGCTCAGCACGCGCAGCACGCGCGCCTCGGCCCCCGGCGCGAACAGGCGCTCGCGCGCCAGCGCCGCCATCGCGGCCTGCGATTCGGGATAGCGGAAGAACCAGGTCTCCGGCACGATCACCGCTTCGATCAGCTGCTGCATTTCGGCCGGCGAGGTCTGCACCCGCATCAGGTAGTCCTGCTCGTCGTCCGCCCCCACCGCCTGCATGCGGTGGCGCACCGCGCGCTCGACCGCGGCCGCGCCGATGGAACCGCTGTCCAGCCCCATCTTGCGCTTGAGCACCGCGCTGAAGTCCTCGACCAGCATCATGGCCGGACTCCTTCGGCCAGCGCCGGCTCGGAAGGAAACAGCAGCGCGCGCACCGGCTCGGGCAGCAGCTCGGCCACCTTGACCGCCTGCACCATGCCGCCCGCGTCGCTCAGCACCGGCCCCAGATAGCGCGCCCGCGGCGTGTCCAGCCCGACCGGGCGGAACGCCGCCGGGTCATAGTGCACGGTTTCGGTGGCCTGCTCCAGCACCAGTCCCAGCAGGCGCTCCTGACTTGCGCCATCGGGCCGGTAGCGCACCAGCGCCAGCCGCGTGCTGGTCACCCGGGCCGCCGTGCCGACGCCGGCCAGCGCGCTCAGGTCGATGGCCGGCACCGCCGCGCCGCGGCAGTCGAACATGCCCATCACCCATGCCGGCGTGCCGGGCACCTGCTTGAACGTGCGCATGCCCAGCACCTCGATCACATCGGCGGCGTCCAGCGCATAGCGGTCCGCGCCGATGCGGAACAGCAGGTACAGCCGGCGCCGGGCGGCGGCGCCGGACGCGGCGGACGGAAGCGGGGCAAGCTCGGGCATGGCGTATCAGACCTTGAAGCGCGACACGCCGCTGCGCAGGTCGTTGGCCACCAGCGTCAGTTCCTCGATCGCCAGGCTCGACTGGCGCAGCGATTCGACCGTCTGCTGGGCGGCGTCGCTGAGCTGCTGCAACGCCTGGTTGATCTGCTCGGCGCCGGTGGCCTGCGCCTGCATGCCTTCGTTGACCATCTGCACGCGCGGCGCCAGCGTCTGCACCTGTTGGATGATCTGCGACAGCTGGTCGCCCACCTGCTGCATGTCGGCCATGCCGCGCCGCACCTCTTCCGAGAACTTGTCCATGCCCATCACGCCGGCCGACACCGACGACTGGATCTCGCGCACCATCTGCTCGATGTCGTAGGTGGCGACGGCGGTCTGGTCGGCCAGGCGGCGGATCTCGGTCGCCACCACCACGAAGCCGCGCCCGTACTCGCCGGCCTTCTCGGCCTCGATCGCGGCGTTCAGCGACAGCAGGTTGGTCTGGTCGGCCACCTTGGTGATGGTGGTGACAACCTGCGTGATATTGCCGGCCTTCTCGTTCAGGATGGCCAGCTTGGCATTGACCGAACCAGCCGCGCCGACCACGTTGCGCATGGTGTCTTCCATGCGCGCCAGGCCCACCTGGCCGCTGCCCGCCAACGCCGCCGTCTGTTCGGCCGCGCCCGACACTTCCGTCATGGTGCGCACCAGCTCGCGCGACGTGGCCGAAATCTCGCGCGAGGTGGCGCCGATCTCGGTGGTGGTGGCCGCCACTTCCGAAGCGGTGGCCTGCTGCTGCTTGGAGGTGGCCGCGATCTCGGTCACCGAGGTGGCCACCTGGACCGCCGAACGCTGCGTCTTGCCGACCAGGCCGGTCAGCTCGTCGACCATGCCGTTAAAGCCGCTCTCGATGGCGTTGAACTCATCCTTGCGCGCCAGCGTCAGGCGGCGCGTCAGGTCGCCGCTGCCGGTGGCCGCCAGCGTCTTGACGATGCTGTTCATGGGCGTGACGATGGCGCGCATCAGCAGCACGCCGCAGATGATCGCGGCGACGATCGCCAGCCCCAGCGACACCAGCATGCCGGCCTCGGCCTTGTCCACCGCCTTCTGGATGCTGACGGCCGATTCGTCGGCCTGTTGCTTGTTGGCCGCGACCATGGTGGCCAGCACGTCGCGGCCCGCGTAAAACGCCGGCCGCAGGTCGGATTTGATCTTGGCTTGCGCGCGCGCCGGATCCGCCATCATGGCCGGATCCAGGATTTCCGCGCGGATGCGCATGTAGGCCTGCAACGCCTTTTCGAAGTCGGCGAACATGCGCTGGTCGTCGCCGCGCACCACGGTGCGGCGATACTGCTCGATATCGTCCTGCAGGTGCTGATCGTTCTTGGGCAGCGCGGCCAGGCCGGCCTGGCGCTCCTGCTCGGTATCGCTGTTGAAGGCGTCCTGCACCACCACGAAGCCGGCAAACCACGAGGCCCGGATCGAGGTGCTGTAGTAGATGCCCGGCACCGCATCGGTGTTGATCGACTCGGCCTCGGCCTCGACCTGCAGCAACCGCTGATAGTCGACCACCACCATCAGGGCCATGATGGCCAGGATGACCAGGAAGCTGGCGATGATGCGCTCGCGTAGTGTCAGATTCTTCATACCGGGACCCTTGTGCAATTTCGGCTCGCCAGCACCCACGCCAGCGCCGTCGACGTTTTTCCGGCGGCCGTCTCGACGCGCCTGTCGCCCGCGTTTGACGGGATGTGGGAATAGTCAGCAATTATTGCAAAGGCGCGGCCCGACAGCTACGGAAAAACAAGGGAATCCCCGCATTCCCGGCGGGTTCCGTCGGGAAAAAGCAAAGTCCGCTTACAAGAGGCTTGTCTTTTGCTGTGACAGGGCGTACCGAAGTCCGCAAGCTTGCGGCCATTTTTCCGCCCCGCGGCGGCGCGCCAACGCCCCCCCGCCTAGCGCCACAACCCCTGCGGCGGGCGCGATTCGACCCAATCGTGCACCTGCTCGTGGGCATGCGCCAGCCGCAGCACGGCCAGATCGCCACGCGGCGGGCCGATCAACTGCATGCCCATCGGCAGGCCGGCGTCGCCGAAGCCCACCGGCACGCTGATCACCGGGCAGCCGGCCAGGGTCCAGGGCGTGACGACTTCCATCCAGCGGTGGTAGGTGTCCATGCGCCGTCCGGCGATTTCCTTGGGCCAGTCCAGCGCGGCATCGAACGGGAACACCTGCGCCGATGGCACCGCCAGGTAATCGACCTCCTCGAACATCCGCAGCACCGTCTGGTACCAGGCGCTGCGCTCCTCGGTGGCCTGGTAGACCTGGCGCGCGGTCATGCCGTCCAGTCCCTCGACCTCCCAGATCAGCGCCGGCTTGACCAGCTTGCGGGTCTCCGGATCGCGCACCAGGTCATGGTATTGGCCGCCCACCATCAGGTGCCGGTGGGCCAGCCACATGCGCCACAGCCGCTCGCCCGCGAACGGCACGCGGTAATCATCGACCTGGCAACCGGTCGCCTGCAGCCGCGCCAGCGCCTGCGCGCACAGCGCCAGGATGCCCGGCTCCATCGGCAGATAGCCGTCCCAATCGCCCAGCCAGCCGATGCGCTTGCCGCGCAGGTCGGCATCCAGCGCTTGCGCGAACACGGCCGGATCGTCGTCCAGCGACAGCGGCGCGCGCGGATCGTGCCCGGCGATGACCGACAGCATACGCGCCACGTCGCGCGGCGAGCGGCCCATCGGGCCTTCGTATGACAGTTGCTTGAGGAACACGTCGCTGGACGGCCCGCTCGGCACCCGCCCGGCCGACGGCCGCATGCCGTAGACGTTGCAGAAGCCCGCCGGATTGCGCAGCGATCCGCCGAAGTCGCTGCCATCGGCCACCGGCAGCATGCGCGCCGCCAGCGCCGCCGCCGCGCCGCCACTACTGCCGCCGGCGCTCTTGGAGAGATCGTACGGGTTGACCGTGGTGCCGTAGACCGGGTTATAGGTGTGCGAGCCCAGGCCGAACTCGGGCACGTTGCTGCGGCCGATGAAAATCGCGCCGGACGCCCGCATGCGCTCGACCAGGATCGAATCCTGCTGGCTCACCTGATCCTTGTACACCAGCGAACCCATCGAGGTGACCATGCCGCGCACCGAGGTCAAGTCCTTGGGCGCCTGCGGCATGCCGTGCAGCCAGCCCAGCCATTGCCCGGCCGCCAGCTGCGCGTCGCGCGCATCGGCCTCGCCCAGCAGCTCCGCCCGTTCGCGCCGCGCCACCAGCGCATTGAGCGCCGGATTGACCGCGTCGATGTGGTCCAGGTAGGCCGTCATCACCTCGCGGCAGGACACGCGGCGCTGGCGGATCGCGTCCGACAGCGCATGCGCGGGCATGGCGACGATATCGTTCAGGCGGCCGGCGGCCGCCGGCGTGGCTGCAGTCATGGTGTTGTCTCCGCTTTTTTTCTTGGCAGGCCGACGATACTACGCCAATGCCGCGCGGGCCGCGCGCCGGCGCCGCCCGGCGCGATCCGGGCGGAGGCGGCGCCACCGATCCGCCGGGCCCGCCGCGCCCTGCCCGCCGTCAAGCCGGCGGACGCGCGAACACCAGCAAGGTGGACGTGGCCGAGGCCAGCAGGCGGCCCTGGGCATCGGTCAGCTTGGCTTCGGCGTACGCCACCCGCTGGCCGAACGACAGCACCCGGCCCTCGGCCCGCAACCGGCCGCTGTGGCGCGTGATGGCCTTGTGATAGGCCACCTTCAGTTCCAGGGTGGTGTAGGCCTGCTCGGCCGATAGCCGCGAATGCACCGCGCAACCGCAGGCCGAGTCCAGCAGCGTCGCGGCATAGCCGCCATGGACCGTGCCGATGGGGTTGTAGGCGTGCGGGCCGGGCGTGCCGGCGAACACCGCCAGCCCTTCCTCGGCCTCCACGAAATCGAAATCCAGCGACACCAGGATGCCCGGCTTGCGGCCCGAGGCCAGCAGCGCGCGCAGTTGCGCCAGGCCATCGAGACCGGCGCCGGTCTGGTCGACCAGGCTGGGTTCGCGTTGCGGGGCGGCGGCGGCGCCCGCCAGGGTCGGGTCGGAAGTCATGGGCAAGGCTCCGGCAAAGGGAAGAAGGAAGGCAATCTTTTATATGATGCTCATCATATATCAAACCTTTCCCGCTCTGCCCCCGACCCCGGGGGCCACCCGTGCCGAGCAGGTCGACCAGGTCAATCAGGTCGACGGACAGCGTGCCGCGCCCGCTCAGGCAATCATCGCCGCCCGCGCCCTCGCGGTGCGTGAGGAGGCCGCGCCTGGCTTGCGGCTCATCCCGCCGATGACGATGGGTCTCGAAGATGCGCGGCTACCCGGTGCGCCCTCTTCAATTGCCCCGCCCCAAGGCGTAAGCGCGCCGGCAGCTTGCCGCGCGGCGGCGTACTGGCGCGCCAGCCATCGGCCTTCACCGCCGGGCTGGCCCCGCCCGACCGAGCCCGACTGGCTCGGCACGCTGCCGATCCCCTGCGGATGGCGCAATGCCGCACAGGACCAAGCCAGGCCGCCCGCCGATGACCGGGCGGACGGCCGGCGCGGCAATGCCATGGCGCGCGTCCCGGACGTCACGCGAACATGTGCCGGGCCAGGTGGTCCACGAACACGCGCAGCTTGGGCGATGGGTGGCGGCTGGCCGGCCACAACGCCCACATGGTGGCGTTGCCGCGCGTGCGTTCGTCCATCACCGTCACCAGCCGGCCCGAGGCCAGTTCTTCCTTGATGGTGAAGTCCGGCAGGCAGACGATGCCCAGCCCGCCCAGCGCCAGGAAGATGCGGGTTTCGACGCTGTTGCAGATCAGCGTCAGCGGCAGTTCGGGCGCGGGCGCGCCGGCCGCCGTCTTCAAAGGCCATTGCTCCAGCTTGCCCGTACTGGGATAGCGGTAATGCAGGCAGCAATGGCGCAACAGGTCGCTGGCGCGGCGCGGCGTGCCATGCCGCGCCAGGTAGTCGGGCGAGGCCGCCAGGATGCGGCGGAACTGCCCCAGGCGGCGGCGTTTCAGGCCGGAATCCTGCATCTCGCCGGAACGCACCACCGCGTCGTATCCCTCGCCGATCACGTCGACCATCCGGTCGGTGAAATCCAGGTCCAGCCGGACTTGCGGATACTGCTTCATGAACGTGGCGATGGCCGGCTCGAACAGGCGGCTGTAGCGCGGCAGGCTGACGCGCAGCCGGCCGCTGGGAGTGCCGGCGGCCTCGGACAGTTCCAGTTCGGCCGCTTCCACTTCGCACAGGATGCGCCGGCACCGCTCCAGGAACTTCTCGCCTTCCGGCGTCAAGGTGATGTGGCGCGTGCTGCGGTGAAACAGCCGCACCTTCAGGTGCGCCTCCATCCGCGCCACGCTCTTGCCAACCGCCGACGGCGACACGCCCAGCATGCGCCCCGCTTCCGCGAAGCTGCGGGTGTCCGCCACCAGCACGAAAACACCGATACCGCTGAGGCTGTCCATCTCCTGATTCCTTCAATGCGGACTTTCATGTCCGGAATATTCGGAATCCTAGCCTATTTTTCTTTTATCGACGGCTGCCTATCCTGCCGGCATCGCGTTCCCGGAGGCCGCGCTCGCCGGGCGTGGCGCCGTTCCCTTGTTTTGCTGGCCTTGTTTTGCTGGCCTTGTTTGCCGGCCTCGTTGCCGACCCAGTTGGCAGGCCTTGTTCGCCGGCCTTGTCCGCCGAACCGGGCCGGCCACCGCCTCGCTTTCCATTATCAACACCGTTATCGACATGACCTCATTGCCTCCTTCCCCCGCCCCCAACCGCTGGCTGCAATTGCTCGCCGCCTGCCTCACCGCCGTGCTCATTCCGCTGTGCTTCACCGGCCCCGCGGTGGTGCTGCCCTCGATCAGCCAGGCGCTCGGCGGCACGCCGGTGCAACTGAACTGGATCCTCAATGGCTACATCCTGGCCTACGGCAGCGTCATCATGGTGTCCGGCAGCCTCACCGACCTGTACGGCCCGCGCCGCGTCTGGCTGGGCGGGCTGGCCTGGTTCTGCGCCTTTACCTTTCCCATCGCCTGGGCGCCGTCGGCCGGGTGGATCGACTTCCTGCGGCTGATGCAGGGCGTGGGCGGCGCGGCGGCCTTTGCCGCGGCCATGTCATCGCTGGCGCCGCTGTTCCATGGCGCCGCCCGGGCCCGCGCTTTCAGCCTGCTGGGCACCACCTTCGGCATCGGCCTGTCGTTCGGGCCGCTGGTCTCCGGTTGGCTGGTGCAGACGGCCGGCTGGCGCTGGGTCTTCCACGGCACCGGCCTGGTGGGCCTGCTCGGCCTGGCGCTGGTGGCCGCCAGCGTCCGCGCCACGGCGGGCGCGGCCGGCGGCCGGTTCGACTGGCGCGGCGCGCTCAGCTTCACCGGCGTGTTGGGGCTGTTCACCTACGGCATGCTGCTGGCGCCCGAAAACGGCTGGCGCGACGCCGCCGTGGCCGGCTCGCTGCTGGCCTCGGCGCTGCTGGGCATCGCCTTCATCGTCACCGAGATGCGCGCCTCGCATCCGATGCTGGACCTGTCGCTGTTCCGCAGCGCGCGCTTTGTCGGCGTGCAGGCCCTGGCGGCCTCGCCGGCGTTTCTGTTCATCGCGCTGATCGCCATCCTGCCCGGCCGCTTCATCGGCATCGACGGCCACAGCGCGCTGCGCGCCGGCCAGTTGATGATGGGCCTGGCCACGCCGCTGCTGGTGGTGCCGTTCCTGGCCGCGCTGCTGACGCGCCGCTTCAGTCCCGCCGCCCTGTCCAGCACCGGCCTGGTGCTGGCCGCCGCCGGCCTGGCCTGGCTGGCCCGCGACCTGGGCGGCGACGCCGGCCGCCTGTGGCTGCCCATGAGCCTGATCGGCATCGGCCTGCCCTGGGGCCTGATGGACGCGATGGCGGTCAGCGTGGTGCCGCCGGAGCGCGTCGGCATGGCCACCGGCATCTTCAACACGGTGCGCGTGTCGGCGGACGGCGTCGCCATCGCGGTCATCAGCGCCCTGCTGGCCACGCTGATCCACGCCCAGGCCGCCACCGCCCTGGCGGACGCGGGCCCGCAAGCGCTGCTGCAGGCCGCCAATCGGGCGGCGCTGGGCCAGCTGGACGAGGCCGCCAGGCTGCTGCCCGGCGCCGGCGACCTGCTGCACCAGGCCTACGAGATGGCCTTCGGGCAGGTGCTGTATGCCCTGGCGGGATTCGCGCTGGCGCTGGCCGTGCTGGTCTACGCCCTGCTGGCGCGGCCGCAGGCGACGCCCATGGCGCAGGTGCGGCCGCAGGCGCATTGAACCGGGGCGGCGCGGCCATTGCCGGCGCGGCCGGCTTGCGCCAGATCAACCCGCCCCCGCCCCGCGCCGCCCTACACTTCGCGCTGACTTCCCGCCGCCTGGAGACCGCCTTGTCCGAACCCGACATCTGCACCGAAGCCGAGATCCGCGACCTGGTGCATACGTTCTATGCCAAGGCGCGCGCCGACGCCGCGCTGGGCCCCGTGTTCGAAGCCCAGGTGCACGACTGGGACGAGCACCTGGCGACGCTGTCGGACTTCTGGTCGGCGGTGCTGCTGGGCACCCGGCGCTTCACCGGCATGCCCATGCCCAAGCACGTCGCGATGCCGCACCTGAGCGCCGAACTGTTCGAACGCTGGCTGGCGCTATGGGGCGAGACGCGGGCGGCGCTGCCGAACCGCGCGCTGGCCGACGCGGCCGGCGAAATGGCCAGCCGCATGGCGCGCAGCCTTTGGTACGGCTACCAGCTCAGCCGCGATCCGGACAAGCCGTTGACCGAGCTGCGCTCGGCCTCGCCCGCCTAGGGCCATTCCCGGGGCGAGTTCGCGCAAAGGCGCCGGGGCGCGACCCTAGTCCACCCGCCACCAGCTGGGCAACAGGTTGCGCACCTTGGCGCGACGATAGCGGTCGTCGATCAGATGCACCGTGCCCACGTCCTGTTCGGTGCGGATCACGCGGCCGGCGGCCTGCACCACCTTCTGCATGCCCGGGTAGAGATAGGTGTAGTCGTAGCCCTGCGCCTCGCCGTAGCGCCGCTCCATGGCGCGCTTGATGTTCTCGTTGACGGCGTTGACCTGCGGCAGTCCCAGCGTGGCGATGAAGGCGCCGATCAGGCGCTTGCCCGGCAGATCCACGCCCTCGGAAAAGGCCCCGCCCAGCACCGCGAAGCCCACCCCCTGCCCGCTTTCGGTGAAGCGCCCCAGGAAGGCCGCCCGGCTGGCCTCATCCATGCCCGGCGTCTGCAGCCAGATCGGCACCTGCGGATGGCGCGATCGCATCAGGTCGGCCACCTGCCGCAGGTAGTCGAAGCTGCTCAGAAAGCCCAGGTAGTTGCCGGGCCGGCGGGCGTACTGCTCGGCGATCAGGTCGGCGATCGGCGCCAGCGAACGCTCCCGGTCGCGATAGCGGGTGGAGACATTGCCCACCACCTTGACCGCCAGTTGTTCGGCCTGGAACGGCGCGGCCACGTCGATCCAGGCCGCGTCCGGCGGCAGGCCCAGCGTGTCGCGGTAGAACTGCTGCGGGCTCAGCGTGCCCGAAAACATCACCGTGGCATGCGCCGCCGCATGCCGCGCCGCCAGATACGGCGCCGGCACCACATTGCGCACGCACAAGGTGGATGGCGCCGTCTTGGCGCCATGCGCGCGGGCATCGGCCCGCGTCACGTCGAACAGCGCGTGCGGGCCGAACTGCTCGGCCAGCCGCATGAAATGCAGCGCCTCGAAATAGAAGGCCAGCACCGGATCGTCCTGCGCCAGCGGCGACTCGCCCAGGTAGTCGGTGATGGCGCCCACCGCCTTCTGCAGCGCCGCCAGCACGCCGGCGGGCGCCTCGTCATAGGCCTGGTACACCTCGGCCTGTTTCTTGTTGAACGCGGTCCAGGAACGCTGCAGGCCGTCCAGCGGTTTCTTCAGCGCCTTGGGCGCGGCCTGGCGCGCCGCCGCCAGCCCGAGCTGGTTCAGTTCGCCGGTGTACATGCGACGGGCGCGATCGACCAGGTTGTGGGCCTCGTCCACCAGCACTGCCACCTTCCATTGGTGCGCCTGCGTCAGCGCATGCAACATGGCGGTGGCGTCGTAGTAGTAGTTGTAGTCGCCCACCACCACGTCGCTCCAGCGGATCAGTTCCTGCGACAGGTAGTACGGGCAGACCTGGTGGGCCCGGGCCACGGCGCGCACCGCCGGCGCGTCCAGCCGGCCCTGGACCAGGGCGGCCTCGCGCGCGGCCGGCAGGCGGTCGTAGAAGCCCTGCGCCAAGGGGCAGGAGTCGCCGTGGCAGGCCTTGTCCGGATGCTCGCAGGTCTTGTCGCGCGCCTGCAGGTCCAGCACCCGCAGCGCCGGTTGCGCCGGCTGGGCGTTCAGCGTGTCGAGCGCCGCCAGCGCCAGCCCGCGCCCGGAGCCCTTGGCCGCCAGGAAGAAGACCTTGTCCAGCCCGCTGCCCGGCGCGGCCTTGAGCAGCGGAAACAGCGTGCCCAGCGTCTTGCCGATGCCGGTGGGCGCCTGCGCCATCAGGCAGCGGCCATCGCGCGCCGCGCGGTAAACCGACACGGCCAGTTCGCGCTGGCCGCTGCGGAATTCGCCATGCGGAAACACCAGCCGTTGCAGCGCCGCGTCGCGCGCCTGCCGATGCGCCAGCTCGGTGCGCGACCAGGCCAGGAAGCGATCGCATTGCTCGGCGAAAAACGCCGCCAGCCAGGCCGCGTCGCGGGTCTCGGTCAGCACGGTTTCTTCTTCGGTGGCGACGTTGAAGTACACCAGCGCCACGCGGACCTGCGCCAGCCCGCGCGCCAGGCACAACAGGTGCGCATAGACCCGCGCCTGGGCCCAATGCGCGGCGCGGTGGTTGTCGCGCACGCTGTCGAGCCGG
Source organism: Achromobacter ruhlandii (assembly GCF_002082135.1). Taxonomy (NCBI): domain Bacteria; kingdom Pseudomonadati; phylum Pseudomonadota; class Betaproteobacteria; order Burkholderiales; family Alcaligenaceae; genus Achromobacter; species Achromobacter ruhlandii. The sequence goes on along the minus strand of NZ_CP017433.1, from coordinate 2,576,234 downwards.
CCGCGGTAGGTCTTGATTTCTTCGAGCTGATTGGCCGCCGGGTCGTAGCCGTCGGCGCGGCCGCGCACCAGCAGGTTCTGGTACTGGCCGCTCAGCGCCACCTCGGTTTCGTAGGCGGGCCCGCGCCGGCCCGTGACCGCCGTGTGCCCCGCCATGCCTTCCAGGCCGCTGGGCGCGGGCGTGAAGCGCAGGTCAAGGTCGCCCGCGCGGGCCGTGAATTCGCACAGCGCCCGTACCGCCACCGCGTACGTCATGGCGCGGACTCCCGCCAGCTGACATGGCAGACGCGCACCGGCATGCCGTGCTCGGCGCAATACGCCAGCCAGCGGATCTGGTTGTCCTGCAGCTTGTCGCCGGGGCCCTTGATTTCGATCAGCTCGTAGCCGGGCGCCACGGCCTGGAAACGGATCAGGTCGGGCAGGCCGGAGCGGTTGGCCTTGACGTCGCGCAGCAGCCGCGTGAAGAACCGCTTCAGGTGCGCCGGCGGCAGGTGTTCGAGCGCGCGTTCCAGCAAGGATTCGTCAAGCGCCCCCCAGAACACGAAGGGCGACTGCAGCCCCTGCTTGTCGACGTAGCGGCGGCGGATGGTGTCGCGATATTCGCCGGAGTCCAGTTGCGCCAGGCAGGCGGCGAACAGCGCCTCACGCCGCGCGTGGAAATCCGGCGCGTCGAGGTCGGCCGGACCGCGCTGGAACGGATGGAAGAAGGCCCCCGGCAAGGGCGCGAACACCGCCGGCCAGCACAGCAGGCCGAACAGCGAATTGATCAGGGTGTTCTCGACGTAGTGCACCGGTGCGTCGTCGCGGTGCAGGTGGTCGCGGGCGGCGAATTCCACCGGCGTCGGCGCCGCGGGCCGTTCGAGTTCGAGATCGAAGCGGGCCACCGGCGTCGTGACGCGCCGCGCCGCTGCCTGCCCCAGCTTGCGGCGCAGGCGCGGCAGCATGCGCGCCAGGCGTTGCGTTTCTTCCTCGCTTTCGGGCGCGGCCTGGGCCCGCAGGGCCAGCGCCAGCGCCTCGTCGAAGCGCGCCATGCGCTCGAACACGCGGATGCGGCGATGACGCGCCCCTGGGTAGGCGCACAGGGCGTAGACGCGTTCGGCCGCGAGCCAGTCCTGGGTGCGTTCGCAGGCCTGTCCCAGGCGCAGCAGCACCTTGGCGCGGCGCTTTTCCAGCCAGGGGTTGTCGCTGGCGCAATCGGCCACCGCGCGCAACAGCGCATCGACGTCCAGCGGCTCTTGCAGCGCTTGCCGGCAGGCGTGCAGCATCAGATAGCGGTCGACATCCGCCCGCGCCTGGAAAGCCCGCGACGAGGGATCGAACGGCACCGCCTCGTACTGGAACACGCCCAGGTCGGCCAGCACGAACTCTGACCAGTCCTGGTGCAAATTGCCGAAGAACATGAGGCGCAGCCGCTCGCACAAGTCAGCGACCGCGACCCGCCAGGCCGGATCGGCGGAGACCGCGGGATCCGCCGTGGCCGACGAACATGGCGCCGCCGGCGGGTGGCCGACGGACGCGCGCCCCGGCGTCGCAACACGGACGGCCGGGATGGCGGCGGCGCCCGGCGCCAGCGCCATCCACGCGGCATGCGGCCGCGCGTCCGGATAGCGCGCGCGCAGCGCGGCCAGCAGGTCCGCCTTGCGCGCGGCTGCCTTGGCCGGCATGGGGGCGAACAGGCGGTCCAGCTCGGGGCGCGTATGCAGCGCGAACAGTTCGTCCAGCGTCATGGGCGTGTCGGCATCCAGCCAGCCCAGCGCCAGCAAGGGCGCGGCAGCCTCGACCGAGTCGGGGATTTCGTCGTACGCCAGGCGGCTGGCGCGGAACCACGGCCCGCGCCGCATCAGCACGCGCACCAGCAGCGCCTGCGAGGCCCGCGGCAAGCCGGCGAAATCCGCCATGAAGCGGCGTTCGCGTTCGTCCAGCAGGTCGGCGTAGCGTTCGCCGACCCACGCCAGGGCGCGCTGGAAGTTATGCAGGTAGTAGTAGCGGTGCGGGGGCAACATCGGCCGGAACGAATAGCTGGGTATTTATCCAGTAATCATAGCAGGCCGCCCCGCCCGTGGAAGCCTCGGCAAGTACCTAGCCGTGGCGCACGATCTCGAAGCCCTCATCGTCCTGCGGCGCCACGAAATACGCCGTGATGGCGTCATACTGCGCGTCGCTGGTGGTGAACGGATGGGTGCCGGATTCGTTGCGGGCGCGCAGCCGCGCCTTGCATACCGCGTCGGGCAGGTCCAGGAAATGCAGCTGGTGGCGGCAACCGGCGGCCTCGGCCACCTGGCGCAGCCAGGCGCGGCTGGGGCGGGTGTTGGCCGGAAAGTCCAGCACCACCGACAGCCCCGCCCCGACCAGCGCGGCAACGTGCGCGCCCATGGCATCGCGCAAGCGTCCGGCGCAGCGCGCGTAGTCCGCCACCTCGCGGATCTCGCCCGGATACAGCGCCGCCAGCCAGGCATCCTCGCTGATCAGCAGCGTGCCGGGTTGCGCGGCCAGCCGGGCCGCCAGGGTGGATTTGCCGGCGCCAATCTTGCCGCACAGGAAGTGCAGCCGCGGCGGGGGAAAGTGGGGTGGGTTGGACGGGTGCGATTGCATTGGACTGCCTCGGGAAAGAGCCAGCCGGCGGGCCAACAAAAAACCCGCCGGTGGCGGGTTGATGTCGCGATGATCCGACGCGCGCTAACCCACCGTAGTCCCAACGGGGGTAATAATCAGGGCGAACGAGAGTTGCGGCCGGTTCATGGCACGATGATGCTGGGCGGCGCCAAACCTGTCAAACTGCGGCGAACGAATCATCGCGGCGCCGGGCCGCCTCCCACCCTGCCGCGACAAAGGAACCATGTCCCGCCCTCCCGTCACCCTGCGCCAGGCCACCGCCCGCGATGCCGACGCCATCGCCGCCATGCACGCGGCCAGTTGGGCCGTCACCTATCGCGGCCTGCTGCCCGACGGCTTTCTCGACGCCGGCCTGGCCGATGACCGCATGGTCCACTGGCAGGACCGGATGCGCGACGCCGACACCGATGCGCAGGCCGTATTCATCGCCGAGCAGGACGGCCAGCCGATCGGCTTTGTCTGTGTCAAGCAGGAACGCGACCATCCCGGCGAGGTGCTGCTGGACAACCTGCACGTGCTGCCGCCCTACCAGGGCACCGGCGCCGGCAAGCTCATGGTGGCGCGCGCCGAGGCCTGGGCCCGCGCCCGCGGCGCATCGCGGCTGTATCTGTATGCGCTGGAAGGCAACACCCGCGCCATCGACTTCTACGAGCGGCAAGGCTGGCGCAACACCGGCACCGAAAGCGACCGGATCGGCGGTATCGAGGTGCAGGCGCGCCGCTACGAGCGGCCGGTGTAACCACATGCCGCGCGGATTGCGAGTAAGGTATGCCCAAGAGGCCTTCATCGTCCGGCACGCCGGCCCGTGCCACCCGCAGGAACCCCGCATCATGACTACCCTTCGCCTGGCACTGCGCCCGATCCTGACCGCGATCACGTGCGCATCGCTCGCCGCCTGCGCCAACCCGCCGGCGCGCGGCACTGACCTGGAATATCGCAGCCGCCCGCCCGCGGCCACGCAGGGCGCGACCAGCGCCCCGGGCCAACGCCTGAACATCCAGACCGGCGAGGGAGAACGCCTGAACCTGCCCTGGTTCATCCAGGACACGCAGAACCTGATCAATCGCCAGTGAGCCTGGCGGGGCGCGTCAGCGCGCCGCGAACCAGTCGCCGGCCACGCCGCCATTGCGGCCGCAGAAAGGCGGACCCGAGCCGTCGTCGGGGGTGCCAGCAGGCGCCGTTTGGCGCGCCACCAGCACGGCGCCGCGCCGCGTCAGCGTCACGACCCAGGGCGGACCGTCCTGGTAGGTCACTTTCAGGCTGTCGCCATCAACCACCGCATTGCCGCTCAGGTCGCAGATCCAATTGCCGTAGTAAGGCATCCACGAATTGACCGCCACGGCCAGCTCGCCGTTGGCGCCTTGCGTGATCTCGATCTCGCCCTCGATGTTGCGCCACTTGCCGACGAAGCCGGCGGCCGGATGCGGATTGATGGCCTTTAACAAAGCCAGGCGCGCCCGCATGAAGGCGGCCATTTCCTTGGCGGGTGTGCTGTGCGTGAAAGGCCGCTCATAGACCCTGTCCCGCATGCCCAGGAAATAGCGTTGATCGGCGGTCAGCGACTTGGCCGCTTCGGCATCCAGCTTGTCCCGCACATCCTTGTATTGCCGCGCGATCGCCGCATCCTGGTCCGCCAGCGCCGGGTTGGCGCAAATCGCTTTCTCGACCGGCGTGGCGGCCTTGGCGCAGTTGAAGGAAGGCGCCGCCGTGGCGCTGCCGGCCACGGCCAGCGATGCCGCCAAGAGCAGAGGACGCATCATGGTGGGAAATTCTCCAGGAGGTGTAAAGGTTCGCCACACCCGGCGACGTCGGACAAATTCGCGGCGCCGGCATGACCAACGCCGCGGCCTGGAGTCTACGCGAGAACGCCAGCGCGACGCGCGGGGCACGGACCGTCGCGCCAACGCGCCCGCCCTTCCCCAGGCCAAAAAATTCGCCCGCCGAAGCGGGCGAATCCCATCGGGGCGCCGCGGGCCGGCCGGCCCGCGGCAGCGCGATTATCGCGCCGGCGCCTTGGCCGCGCCCACTTCCTTGCGCACCTTGGCCACGTCCGACGCGCTCACCGCCGCGCCCTGGTTGCCCCAGCTTGACCGCACGAAGGTCACCACGTCGGCGACTTCCTTGTCGGTCAGGCGCCAGTCGAAGCCCGGCATCGCATACGCCGTCGGCGCGGCCGAGGTGCCCGGCATCTGCGCGCCCTTGAGCACGATGTGGATCAGCGACGCGGGATCGGCCGAGTTCACCGTCGAGCTCAGCGCCAGCTGCGGGAAGGTTTCCGCGTAGCCCTTGCCGGTGCTGCGGTGGCAGGCCGCGCAGTTGTTCAGGAACGTCATCGCGCCGTCGCTCGTATCCTTGCCGCTGCGCAGGGCCTGCGCCACGGTGTCGTTGTAGGCGAGCGGCTGGGTGGCGTTCTTGTTCACCGGCGGCAGGCTCTTCAGATACACCGCGATGGCGTTGACGTCGGCGTCGGTCAGGTGCTGGGTGCTGTCCTGCACCACCTGCGCCATGCCGCCGAACGCGGCCGAATGGCCGTTGCGACCGGACTTGAGGAAAGCGGCGATGTCTTCCTTGCTCCAGCTGCCCAGGCCGTCGGCCATGTCGCCGCGCAGGTTCTTGGCGAGCCAGCCTTCGACCACGCCGCCGGACAGGAAGGCCGAGCCGTCGGCGTCGGTCAGCGCCTTTTCCTGCAGCGCGAAGCCGCGCGGGGTGTGGCAGGTGCTGCAGTGGCCCAGCCCTTCGACCAGGTATTGGCCGCGCAGCAGCGCCTGCTTGTCCGCGTCGTTGGCGGGAGTGGCGGTGACCGGCGCGGTGGCCACGTCGGGCGCGAACATCCAGCGCCACACGCCCAGCGGCCAGCGCATCGACAACGGCCAGGTGATGTCCGTGTCCTTGTTGGCCTGCTTGACCGGCTCGACGCCGTGCATGAAGTAGGCATACAGGGCCTTGACGTCATCCGGCGTGACCTTGGCGTAGGCGGTATACGGCATGGCCGGATACAGCGAATGGCCGTCCTTGGCCACGCCATGGCGCACGGCGCGGTCGAAGTCCTCCAGCGTGTAGTTGCCGATGCCCGTGTCCTTGTCGGGCGTGATGTTGGTGGAATAAATCGTGCCCAGCGGCGACTCGATGCCCAGGCCGCCAGCGAACGGCTTGCCGTCCTTGGCGGTGTGGCAGGCGATACAGTCGCCGGCGCGCGACAGGTATTCACCCTGCTTGATCAACTGCGCATCCGCGGTGGCGGGCGTGCCATCGGCGGCCCAGCCGGTGCCGCAAGCCAGGATCGAGAGCGCGGCAACAATGGTTTTCTTCATCATTGTCGGCTCCTTACGCCTGGACCAGCGGGCCGGGGTTCTTCAGGTACTGGTCGCGGATCGCCTGCGCAGCCCAGTACGCCAGGGCGCCCACCAGACCGGTCGGGTTGTAGCCCATGTTCTGCGGGAACACGCAGGCGCCCATCACGAACACGTTGGGCACGTCCCAGCTTTGCAGGTACTTGTTGACCACGCTTTCCTTGGGATTGGCCCCCATGATGGCGCCGCCGGTGTTGTGCGTGCTCTGGTAGACCCGGGTGTCGTAGCGCGCGCCCTTCTTGCGCACGGCGACGAAGTGCTTCTCCGGCTTCATGGCCTTGGCCACTTCCTCCATCTTGTTGCCCATGTGGCCGAGCATGTCGAATTCATTGTCGTGCCAATCGAACGTCATGCGCAGCAAGGGCTGGCCGAAGCTGTCCTTGTAGGTCGGGTCCAGCGACAGGTAGGCATCGCGGTACGACATCACCGAGCCGGAGATGCCGATGGTCATGTAGCGCTGGTAGGCATCCTGCACGCCGGCCTTCCACGCGGTGCCCCAGGACGGCGTGCCGGGCGTGGTGGGCGTCATCTTGATGGGACGGCCGCCGTAGCGGATGTGACGGATGCTGGCGCCGCCGATGAAGCCAAGCGGGCCGTGGTCGAACTGGTCGCCGTTCAGGTCATCCATGCCGACGCCGCCAGCGCCGGTGCCGACGAACGGATTGAGCTGGGTGCCCTTGGGCAGCAGCACGTTGACCGCGCCGTTCATCTGGTAGGCGTAGTTCTTGCCGACCACGCCTTCGTTGGTCTTGGGATCGTAGGGCTTGCCGATGCCCGACAACAGCAGCAGGCGCACGTTGTGCATCTGGTAGGCCGACAGGATCACCAGGTCGGCGGGCTGCTCGATCTCGCGGCCCTGCGCGTCGATGTAGGTCACGCCGACGGCCTTCTTGCCGGTCGAATCGAGGTTGACCTTGATGACGTGCGAGTGGGTGCGCAGTTCGAAGTTGGGCTTTTTCAGCAGCACCGGCAGGATGGTGGTCTGCGGCGAGGCCTTCGAATACATGTAGCAGCCGTAGTTCTCGCAGAAGCCGCAGAAATTACAGGGACCCAGGCGCACGCCGTACGGGTTGGTGTACGGGCCGGAGGCGTTGGCCGCGGGCGCCGGATACGGATGGAAGCCCACTTCGCGCGCGGCCTTGTCGAACAACTGCGCGCCGTAGGTGGTGGCCAAGGGCGGCAGCGGGAATTCCTTGCTGCGCTTGCCTTCCAGCGGGTTGCCGCCCTCGACGATCTTGCCGTTCAGGTTGCCGGCCTTGCCCGAGGTGCCGCAGACGTACTCGAACTTGGTGAAGTACGGTTCCAGCTCGTCGTAGGTGACGCCGAAGTCCTGGATCGTCATGCCTTCTGGAATGAAGTTCTTGCCGTAGCGCGTTTCGTAGCGCGTGCGCAGTTCCAGTTCCTCGGGCAGCACGCGGTAGTGCATGCCGTTCCAGTGAAAGCCCGCGCCGCCCACGCCCGTGCCCAGCAGGAAGGAGCCATTCTGGCGATACGGCACGGCCACGTCGTCCACGCCATGCCGTATCGTCACCGTCTCCTTGGACAGGTCCTGGAACAGCTTGCCGCGCACGGAGTACGCCAGCTCGTCGAGCACCTTGGGATATTCCGCGTCCTTGGGGGTGTCCTGCATGGCGCCGCGTTCCAGCGCCAGCACGTGCAGGCCGGCTTCGGTCAGCTCCTGGCCCAGGATCGCGCCGGTCCAGCCGAAGCCCACCAGCACCGCGTCCACTTTGTCTTTCTTGATCGCCATCGCTTACCCCTTTTCCCCGGAAATCGACACGGGCCCGTAGGGATACTTGACGTTGGGCTGGTCGACCCAGTCCATGTAGTCGCCGCGCGCGCCCGGGAAACCCACCATCTTCCAGCCCACCATGTTCTTGTTGCCGCCGTACATCGGGTCGGCGAAGAAGCCTTCCTTGGTGTTGCCCAGCAGGAAGCTGAAGAAGGTCTTGGCGGGGACGGCGTCGAACTCGATCTTGCCGGCCTGCAGGTCCTTCAGGATCTGTTCCTGCAGGGGCTTATCGAGTTCGGCGAAGACCTTGCCGTGGGTCTTCTTGCACCACGCGTCACAGGCCTCGATGCCGTGGCGGTAGACCTCGCGCGGATTCTGGTTCAACTGGTAGCCGAGTTCCGGCGCCACGTCGGGATGGAACGGCCCCTGCATGTACCAGAGCTTGCCGTGGCCATACGGCGTTTCCATCTGGCGGTCGATGAACTCCGGCACGCCGGCCTCGATGGCGCCGGGGCCGTACTGGTCCGCGGGGATCAGGTGATCGACCGCGGCCACGATGAAGTTCCATTCGGGCTTGGTGAAGTAGGTGGGCTCGTAGGCCTTGGCCGAGCGGGCCGCGCCGCCGTCGGCGGCGTTGGTACAGCCCGTCGCGGCCACGCCCACCGCCAGCGTCGACGCGGGCACGATGGCCAGCGCCTGCAGAAACCGCCTGCGCGGCTTTGCATCTTGTGTCATAGACATCTCCGTGAAAATTCCAAGTCGTCCTGGCGCACAGCCGCACATGCACTCCTGGAAACACGAACTGCCGGGCCGCGCCCTGGTGACAACACGCTCTTCTTCGTTACTGAAAAGCAGACCTATCCTTGAAAAGGGACGCAAGGAAAGGTGGCCCTCATTATGCGCTTTTCAGACCAACTGATCTGCTGTTCCGACCGGATCAGATCGATTTTCTTGACTCGGGATTTACTTTTGCATTAAGGACACTGTCAGACGAATTCAGGACTGCACCACGTCCGTATAGTGCGCAGTCCGCCTGCGGCCGCCACGGAGCCGTGCCCAGTCCAATAACAAACGTTACTCACGGAAACGATTCGATGACGGAAAAAAGCAAAACCTGGCGCAGTTCGACCACCACCCGCGGTTGGTCGATGTCAGGCAACCCGCCGACCGACGCGGACGATGCCGTGGAGGCATTGCGCCGCGCAGGCGACGGCGCGCGGATGCACGTCAGCGAACAGTGGCGCTACGCAGGCGACGACGCCGACGGCCCCTTCCAGGTCGAGATCAAGGACGGCGAGGTCACGGTGAATGGCCAGCGTTACGACAGCCTGGAGGCGGTGCCACGGGCCGACCGCGAACGCATCGAAGCGGTGCGCCATGGGCTGAACGACAGCGGCCTGTGGGACGCGCTGCGCGATGCCGGCATAGACATCGGTGGCCTGGCGGGACCGGGCGCGCCGCGCGCAGCCGGCAAACCGGAATTCATCATGGAAACGGACATCCCTGATGTGCGCAGCGTGACGCCCGCTGCAACACCCCCCTCACATGCCGAGTCCGCCCCGCGCGTCACGGAAGCGCCCGCGCCCGGCGCGGTGCCGCGCGGCGCCGGCGGTCTGCGACGCATCGTGTTGATCACCGTGGCGCTGGGACTGGCGTGGTGGATACTGCGCCTGACGGGCGCGGCCTAGCGGGCCGGGCAGATCCGTCAGACGCGCGCTGACGGCCGATGCTCGCTCCCCCGCGCTTCAATCTTCCCTGCCCCCCCAGGCGATCAGCCACGCGCCCGCCCCCAGCAGCGCCGCCACGCCAAACGCCACCGCCATGCCCCGCCCCACCGCCGCCGCGGGCGCGGCCGCCAGGTCCGCCGCGCCCGCGCCCAGCGCGAACACCGCTCCCATCACCGAGGCGCCCGTCACCAACCCCAGGTTGCGCGACAGGTTCAGCATGCCCGCCACCAGGCCGCGCTGCTCCGCGCCGATGCTGGCCATGACCGCGGTGTTGTTGGCCGCCTGGAACGAGGCGTAGCCCGCCGTCAGCAGCGCGATCGGCGCGATATAGCCCGCCGCGCCGAACGCGGCGGGCGCGGCCGCCAACAAGGCCGCGCCCACGGCGACGGCCGCCAGCCCGGCACGGCTGACGCGGCCGGCGCCGAGGCGAT
>NZ_CP017433.1:2188767-2566268 GCF_002082135.1 Achromobacter ruhlandii | reverse complement strand
CCACCACCAGCGTCGCCATCATCACCGTCGACACCAGCGCGTTGGCCGCCAGCCCCGCGCGCAGGCCAGGCCGCCGCAACAGCGCCGGACGCAGCAGCGGCGCCGGGGTCCGCGCCTCGACCCACAGGAACAGCCCGCCCCCGGCCAGGGCCCCCAGCAGCAGGGCGGCGTTGAGCACGCCGAACCGGCCGCGCCCCAGCGTCATGGCCAGCGCGTACGCCGCCAGCACCGCCGCCAGCAGCAACGTGCCGCGCAGATCGAAGCGCGTCGGCGGCCCGCCGCGCGGCCGGTCGGCCGGCAGGTGACGGTAGGCCAGCCCCATCGCCGCCAGGCCCAACGGCAGGTTCACCAGGAAAATGGCGCGCCAGCCCGGGCCGGCGATCAGCGCGCCGCCCAGCGTCGGCCCCAGCGCCGTGCCCACCGCCGACATGGTGCCCAGCAGCCCCATGGCGCTGCCCGCCCTGTCCTTGGGCAGCAGGTCGCCGACAAACGCCATCGTCAGCGCCATCATCACTGCCGCCCCCATGCCCTGCGCCACGCGCGCCGCCACCAATTGCCCCAGCGTGGCGGCCAGGCCGCAGGCCGCCGACGCCAGCGTGAACACGGCGATGCCGGCCAGCAGCAAGCGCCGCCGCCCCGCCATATCGCCCAGCCGGCCCGCGCCCACCACGCAGGAAGTGATCGCCAGCAGGTAGGCCAGCACCACCCATTGCACCTGCGAAAACGGCGCATCCAGCGCCCGCGCCAGCGTCGGCAGGCCGACATTGGCGCTGCTGGTGCCCAGGGAAGACAGCAGCATGGACAGCGCCAGGCCGGCCAACCCCCAGGCGGCTCTGCGGCCGGCGCCAGCCGCCGGCAGGGATTCGGGTAAAGCGTGAGACATGGGGATCCGTCGTCAAATGCGGTCAGGGGCGGGGCGCTGGCCGAACGGCGCGCGACCCGTTGAAGCCGCCAGCGTAGGCCCGCGCCGCACATGGCGGAAGACGCAGCATTTGCACTTTATTCATGCATCTGACGCCACTCCACGGCGAGGCCGTGATATGGTCGCGCCATGTCCCGCCCCGACCTCAACCTGCTGCTCACGCTGGACGTGCTGCTTACCGAAGGCAACGTCGCCCGCGCCGCGCGCCGGCTGCACCTGAGCCCGTCGGCCATGAGCCGGGCGCTGGCGCGCCTGCGCGAAACCACCGGCGATCCGCTGCTGGTGCGGGCCGGCCGCGGCCTGGTGCCGACGCCCCGGGCGCAGGAGCTGCGCGAACAGGTGAATCGGCTGGTGCAAGAGGCGCAGGGCGTGCTGCGTCCCGCCGAATTGCTGGACCTGTCGCGACTGTCGCGCCATTTCACGCTGCGCACCAGCGATGGCTTCGTGGAGTGCTTCGGGCCGGCGCTGATCGCCCTCACCCGGCGCGAGGCGCCCGGCGTGCGGCTGCGCTTCGTGCAAAAGCCCGACAAGGACAGCGCGGCGCTGCGCGACGGCAGCGTCGACCTGGAGACCGGCGTGATCGGCGCCGCCAGCAGCCCCGAGATCCGTACCCGCGCGCTGTTTCGCGACCGCTTCATCGGCGTGGTGCGCGCGGATCATCCGCTGGCCCGGGGCAAGGTCACGGCGGCGCGCTACGCCGCCGGCCAGCATGTGCTGGTCTCGCGCCGCGGCCTGGACAAAGGCCCGATCGACACGGCGCTGCAGGCGCAGGGCCTGACGCGTGACATCGCCGTCATCGTCGCCGGCTTTGCCGACGCGCTGGCCCTGGCGCGCGGCTCCGACCTGATCGCCAGCGTGCCCGAGCGCCACACCGCCAACCTGCGCGCCGGCATGCACGGCTTCGCGCTGCCCGTCCAGGCGCCGGCCATCACCATCTCGATGCTGTGGCATCCGCGCATGGACGCCGATCCGGCGCATCGCTGGCTGCGCGAGTGCGTGCGCCAGGTGTGCGCGGACTGACGCCGCCCCGCCCTGGCCGCTAGACGCGCAGCGCGGCCCGTTCGGGCCAGCGCCACGACTGCTCGCGGAACGCCTGCGGCGGCATATCGTAGGCGCGCCGGAACGCCCGCGCGAAATCCGACGCGCTGCCGAATCCCAGGCCGTAGGCGATCTCCATCACCGTCAGGTGCGGATAGCGCGCCAGTTCCTCGGCCGCCAGCCGCAGGCGCGACTGGCGGATGTAGGCACCCAGCCCGCCCTCGTGCTGGAACAGCCGGTACACCGTGGGCCGCGGCAGGCGCAGCGCCTGGATCACGGATTCCGGCGTCAGCCCGGCCTGGTGCAGATTGGCCTGGACGTGGCGCCGCACCTCGGCCACCATTGCCGCCCGCCCTGCCGCGCGCGCGTTGCCGGCCAGGCGCGCGTCCTTGCCGAACGCGGCCAGCAGCAGCCGTACGCAAGCGGTGATATCGGCCTGCGCCTGGGCCGCGCCCAGTCCGCGTACCGACCGGCCCAGCGCCGCCGCCTGGCCGACCGCCAGCCGCAACAGCGGCATGCCGTCGTGCAGCGTGCGGCCATGGATCGCCTGCGGATCGGGAAACACCTCCTGCACCAGTTCCGCCGGCACGAAAAAGGTCAGCATGCGACAGGCATGGCGCCACATCCGCACCGGCTGGCCCAGATCCACCGCCAGCACCCGCGCCGCGCCGCGCGCGTCCGGCGGCCGCGGCGCATTGCGCAGTGTCACATCGTCCACCCCGCCCTCCAGGAACACATGCAAGGCGAAGTCGCGGATGTTGTCGCGGGAAATGCGCACCAGCGAACGCTCCAGCCGCAGCGCGTCGGAACGGCAATCGGTGAACATCAGTTGGCCCACGCGGTAGCGGTCGATGGAGGCCTGGAACGGCTCGCGCAGCGCGTCGCGGTCGGGCAGCACGTCGACCACATGCCCGACGTGGTCGCGCCAGGCCAGCAGGCGGCGTTCGGGCGCCTGCGCCGCCACATCGAAATGATGGTGGGCGACGGCGGCTGGCAGGCTCGGCGGTTGGCCGGCGGAATAAGCATTGGGGTTCATGCTTGCGGGTTGCCGCGAGGGTGGCGCGGACTTGGACTCGTCAAATATGACTAAAAGTAAATAACGGCCGCTTTGCCAAAAACTGAGACGCGCGGTATAGCCACGAGACTAACAGTATCTAAGCTTGGCGAGAGATTCCGCAAGACGTACGCGGACTCGGGCCGAAGTACCGCCAGCCAGCGGGGCGCCGCGCCGGGAAAACCGGCGCCACGCCGCACAGCATCTGCGCGCATTCCCCTTCCCGGGGAATGCGCTTTTTTTCCGCCTCCGGCCCCGCCCGCATGGCGCGGCGTCCGGGAATACCCGCATGGCGCGCTGGGAACCGCTACCATACGGCTTCGCTGTCATCACCCCGCTGCCGTTTCACCATGTCCGCCTTGAATTTCCGTTCTCCCACCCTCGCCGACACCGACCGCTGCTTCGAGATCGAAACCACCGCCTACGAAGGCGACGAAGCCGCCACCCGCGCCAAGATCGCCACCCGCATCGCCAACTATCCGCAAGGCTTCCTGCTGCTGGAAGAGGACGGCGCCATCGTCGGCTTCATCAACAGCGGCTGCGCCCATGAAGTGGTCATGTCGGACGAGGCCTTCAAGGAACTGGTGGGCCACGACCCGGCCGCGCCCAACGTGGTGATCATGTCGGTGGTCGTCGATCCCGCCCACCAGGGCAAGGGCCATGCGGCGCGCCTGATGCACCGCTTCATCGACGACAGCCGCCGCCAGGGCAAGCGCAGCATTCACCTGATGTGCAAGGACCGCCACGTCGAGCTGTACCGCAAGCTCGGCTACCGCTACGTGCGTCCCTCGGCGTCCGACCACGGCGGCATGGCCTGGCACGAGATGGTGCTGGATCTGTAGGCAGGGACGACGCCGCGCGGCCCATCTCGATCCAGCGGAATCCGCGCGCCGGCCTTCGCTCAATGCGCCGCCCCGCGCCGCCCCGGCCTGAAGCCATGGGTCCTGGCGCGCCAGGCCAGACCCCAGGCCAGCAACAACAACGCCAGGATGGCTTGCGGCAAGGCGCCCGCTCCCGCCGTTTCCAGCAGTACGCCCCCCATCGCGCCTCCGGCCGCGAAGGCCAGGTTGAACACCGTTACCAGCATCGATTGCGCCACCTCGGCCCCATCGCCGGCCGCATCCGCCAACGCCGTCTGCAGCAGCGTCGGCGCGCCGCCGAAACTCAGGCCCCACAACGCCAGCATCACGTAGACGCCGCCCGCCGGCAGCGCGCCCTGCCCCAAGGCCAGCGCCACCAGCGCGAAAGCCGCCAGGCTGCCCAGCACCAGCCGGCGCAGGCCGCGGTCCACCAACGCGCCGGTGAAGCCGATGCCGCACAGCGACGCCACGCCGAACACCAGCAGGACCGCATCCACCCGTTCGCCCAGTCCGAATGCCGCCAGCAACGGCGCGACGTAGGTGTACAGGGTGTAGTGCGCCAGGATCCAGGCCAGCACCACGCCCAGCACCGGCCGCACGCCGGGCGTCGTCCATACCCGGCGCATCGGCACACGCCGCGCGGCCGTCTGCCCGGGATAGTCGGGCACCGCTCGCACCACCCAAGCCACCAGCGCCAGGCTCATGCCCGCCAGGATGCCAAACACCGTGCGCCAGCCGGCCAGGCCGCCGAGCCAGGCCCCCAGCGGCACGCCCAGCGCCAGGGCCAGCGGAATGCCGACCATTGCCACCGCCATCGCGCGGCCCTGCTGCGACGGCGCCACCATGCGCCGCGCGTAGCCCGCCAACAGGCTCCAGGCCAGGCCGGTGGCGATGCCCGCCATGAAGCGCGCTGCCAACGCCAACGGAAAATGCGACGCCAAGGCGGTGATGGCATTGCACAGAAAAAAGCCCCCCACCGACAGCAACAGCACCCAGCGCCGCCGCCAGCCGCGCAGCGCGACCGTCAGCGGGATCGCCGCCAGCCCCGATCCCAGCGCGCACAACGTCACCAGCTGGCCCGCCCAGCCCTGCGATACGCCGAAGTCGCGCGCCATCCTCGGCAGCAGCCCGGCCGGGACGGCTTCGTTGGCGGTGGCGATAAAGCTGCACATGGTCAACGCCAGCAAGGCCGCCATCGGCATGGGCATCGTGGCCGGCGCGGGGGCAGGCGTCCCCCTGGCCAGCGAACCCGTGATCTCGTTCATTGTTTGCATTCCTTCATGGGCCAGGCCCGGATTGGAGATGCGACAGTCTGGCGCTGACGATTCCGTTTGATAATTGGCCTAGAATTTGAATTATTTTCAATTTGGATTTGAAATGGCCACCGACAGACTTGGCGACATGCGCCTGTTCGTGGAAACCGCGGCCCTGGGCAGCCTGTCGGCCGCCGGACGCAAGCTCGGCCTGTCGGCCGCCGCCGCCAGCGCGCGCCTCATCAAGCTCGAAGCGGCGCTGCGCACCCGGCTGTTCCATCGCAGCACGCGCCAACTGCGCCTGACCGAGGAAGGCCGGCTGTACCTGGCCCATTGCGGCATTGCGCTGCGTGCCATCGACGACGCCGAAGCGGCATTGCAGGCGGGCCAGCACGCCGTGCGCGGCAAGCTGCGGATCTCGGCCTCCGCCGACTTCGGCCGCAATCTGCTGAACCATTGGCTGGAGGAGTTCAGCGCGGCGCATCCCGAACTGAAACTGGCCTTGACGCTGTCAGACTCGCTGTCGAACCTGCAGCAGGATGACGTGGACCTGGCGATCCGCTTTGGCAAGCCGCAGGACGGCACCCTGGTGGCCCGCCATCTCGCCCCCAACTGGCGGGTGCTGTGCGCATCCCCCGATTACATTGCCCGGCACGGCGAACCGCGGCATCCCGAAGACCTGGCACGCCACGACTTCATCGTCCTGGTCACCGCGGCCGGCCCGCTCAATGAATTCCATTTCTCCCGCCACGGCAAGCCCGCCTCGTTCACCGTGCCCCTGGAACGCGCCTGGGAGACGAACGACGGCGCGCTGGCGCGCCAGTGGGCGATTGCCGGCCATGGCATCGCGCGCAAGACGCTCTGGGATGCCGCCGACGACCTGCGCGCCGGCCGCCTGAAAATGCTGCTGCCCGACTACGTCGTCGCCGAAGACGGCGTGCATGCCGTGTTCCATGGCAACCGATACATGGCGCCGCGCGTGCGCCGGTTGCTGGATTTCCTGGTCGAGCGCTTCAGCCACGCCAGCGAGATCCTGCTGCGCGAGGCCGCCGCGCGGCCCGATCCGGCCACGCGCCGCAAGCGGGGCCGCGGCTAGCCCAGCCGGCCCAGCACGCGCGCCAGAACCTGCTCCGCAGCGGCAACGCAACCCAGGTCATCGGGCCGGGCCCGCACGTCCTGCATCAACGCCATCAGCTGCGTCTTGCTGTGGGCCAGACGGGTCTCCAACGCCTCGATCTCGGCCACCTTGCGTCGCAGCGCCGCCAGCAGCGCATCATGGTCCCACCGGTCTGGTCCGGAGGGCAACAACGACCGGATTTCATCCAGGCTGAAGCCGACCTGTTGCGCCGTCGTGATCAACTCCAGCGCCATCATGGCCTCGGGCGGATAGCGGCGGTAGCCGTTGGGCTGGCGCGCCACCGTCCGCAGCAGCCCGGCGCTCTCGTAGAAGCGGATGCGCGACGCGGTCAATCCGGTGCGCCTGGCCAGTTCGCCGATATTCACATTCTTGTCCTTTCCTGCTCGCCGCCGACCCCGCCTCCGCGCCCCGCCGGCCTGCGGCGGGGCCTGCCCGGCGCGCCGCCATCCGCCACGCCCGAGACAGACGTGGCCGCCAGGCGAAGCCGGGGCGCGGGATTGCGTGTCGGCTGGCCAGGCTTACTTGGCGGCCGTCGTGCCCTGCGCCGCCGCGGCCACCGGGGCGGCCACGGGCGGCTTGTTGGGCGGCATCACCGGGCCGGCGGGCAGCGGCGCCGCACCGTCGGGCTTGACGAAGGTCAGCGTCGACACATAGCCGATACCGTCGTAATGCTCGGGACCGTTGGCGCCCGCGCGCTCGCCCGGCGTGCGGTCGATGTGCATGGCGCGCAACACGTATTGACCCTTCCAGGGCAGATCGAGATGGGCCTTGCCCTGGGCGTCCGTGTAGGCCACCTTTTCCCAGCCCGACTGCACCATGGCGACGAGCTTGGTCTTGGCCAACGGCTGGCCTTTCAGGACGATCTGAAACTCGCCCGCCTTGCCGGTGGGCACGATGTCCATGGTGAGCGAGGGCTTGGCCGCGACGCTGGCATCGGCCATGTAGCGCGCGCTCATCCAGAACCACGCATCCATGGGCTCGCCCACGCCGCCGTGCTTGAACTTGCGCAGCGGCAGCGCCGGCTCTTCGGCCACCAGGCTTTCATCGCGCACCGCCTTGGCCGACAGCGTGAAACCGTCGGCCACCTTGGCCACGGTCAGGGGCGACTCGCCCTTGGCGGAAATCAGTTTGGCCGACAGCTTGTTGAAGCCGTCGAGATAGCCCGGCGACGCCTCGCGCAGGTTCTCGGCGAACTCGCCGAACCGGATGACGGCGGACTTGCCCGCCGGCTGCTCGATCCAGACCTGGTGGGCTTGCGCGGTCGCGCTCAGGCACAAGGCCGCGATCGCGAGGGATAGGGTCTTCTTCATGGAATGCTCCAGGGATTGGAAGGTCAATGAACAGGCCCCTGCGAGGTCATGTTCCGCCCGCCGCCAGCGGCGCCGGCCGGCGGACGAATCGACGCGGCGCGTCCGGTTGGGCAAAGACGCTTGCGCGTATGCGGCCATGAATCCTGCCATTCGAAGACAACCTGCAAATAACAACGGGAATGGCCCTGGATTATGTGGATCGACCCAGCGATGTCAAGAACACGGGCAGCCGTTCGGCGGGCCGCTTCCAGGCTTGCGCGACCCCATGGAATGCGCGCTTTTCACTGTGCCGGCGGCGCCATGGGCAATGCGCCGGACCGGCGCGGCATGGCCGGGAACGCGGACGCAAAATCGGACTGCGCGTCAGTGGTCCACGCCGCCACGCCGTCCGCACGCGCCATGCCTGGCGCCCTTTGCGCGACGGGCAGTTGTTCGCCAATCACGAGACGCCGCGACACGCCCAAGGCGCGCGCAGTGAAATCGCCCGCGTCATCGCGCATGGCGGCCGGATCGCGCAATCGCCGCCAGCGCGCGCATCGCCGGCGCCGGCATCCGGGCCGGGGCTACAGCGCCAGTTGATCCAGCAGGTCCTTGAAAAGATCCTGGCGCGGCATCTGCTCCAGAGGGATCCCGGCAGCCTCGAACCACGACGGCTCCGCCTCCGGATGCGGGCCGCTCAGCACCACGATGCCGTCCTCGAACGCGTAACGGGCGGCGGCCAGGTCGCCGTTTTCGTAGGCCGCGATGGCGCGAAAGCCCGCCTCGTCGGATTCGGCCCGCAAATACGGACCGTCCTGGTAAAAGACGCGGTCCGCATGGCCCGCCCAGCGAACGGCGACGACGGCATCATCGATCGTCTTGACCGGGAAACCCGGGCGACCCACCTCCGAATCCAGTTCCTGGCCGACCAGCCCGAAGCCCCCGGCATCGGCCAGATACGCGCCCATGCACAGGCCGAGGTAGCGCCCGCCCCGGGCCACGAAACGCCGCACCGCGTCGACCCGCGCGTTGCCCAGGCTGTGGAACGCGGCGGGAATGTCCTGGCCGCCGCCCGGCTGCACATAAAGGTCGTAGCGGGCCAGGCTGGCCTCGGAAATGTCGATGCGCTCGCCGGGGCCCACGTAGTCGACCTGATAACGCGCGCCGGCCTCTTCGATCGCGCGCCGGGCGGCGGCCGAGCAGGCGTCGCAGGCCGCGGGGCCGCGGTAGACGGCGACGCGCACCGGCTTGCCGCCGGTCGTGCCGGCCATCGCGGCGGGCATCGCCCCGACCAGCATCAAGGCCAGCCACAGCATACGAAGAAGCGTCATGGTCGCCTCCGGGAAAACCAGAATTGTAGGCGACCCCGCCCGGCAGCCTTCAATCCCGCCCCCGTCTTGCCCGCCGCCCAATAGGTCTTGGCCAGGATGCGCGCACCCGCGCCTGCTTCATGACCAAGCGCGTCAGGACACGGCTGACACGCCCTTGCGCAGGGCCGGTCGCGCCTTCGCGCGGCGCCGTCATCGCGTCAACACCGTGAATTCATTGCCGCGCCCCGCATTGATCGGCGGCGGTTGCGACAGGTAGCCATTGGCCGGATCGCGCACATGGTCCAGCTACGCATTGCCGTGCTCCCAGGCGTTCTCCGCGAGGATCGGCGTGCCAGGTTTCAGGTGCGGCTCGAGCAATTTGAGCTCGGGCAGATACAGGCTGAACGCGCCATCGAGCAGCACCAGATCGATCTCGCCATCCAGCCGCCTGCGCGTGTCGCGGGCATCGCCCACGCGGATTTCCGCAGGCAAGCTCGGCTCATGCCGGGTGACGCGCCAGAAAGTCGCTGATGGCGTCAAGGTAGCGCTGCGGCTGCGTCTTCCAGCCTTCGACCAGGGTGGCGGCCGGCGCCAGCCGCGCCAATTCCAACGAAACGGCGCGCGGATGCAGCGGGTCGTTGCCGCCCAGGATCAGCAGGGGAATCGGGTTGCGCCGCACGAACTCGCGGCTGACGCTGAAGACAAAATCGCCGCCGAACAGATTGTGCCGCAGTCCTTCCAGCGCGCGTTCGTCAACGGCAGGATCGCGCTGGCGCACGGTATCGGCCCATTGGTCGAAAGACTCGCCGCGCTTGCCCTCTTGCCCGGCGATGCCGATGGGCTGCTGCAGGATCGCCGACACCACGCGTTCCGGCGCCAGTTCGCACAGCTTGAGCGCGAACGACGAACCGATGCATGAGCCGATCACGTGGAAACGCCGCACGCCCAGCGCGTCCAGCAGGCCCAGGTGATCCTGCGCATAGGTGGTCCAGCCGTCGCTGGCCAGCACCGGCGCGCGCGAGCGGCCGGCGTTGCGCTGGTCCGGGGCGATCACGCGGTAGCGGCTGGCGAGCGCGGCGACCGGGTCCGGATACTCGCGCGGCCGGCCGTCTCGCGTCACGCGCCAGAGTTCGCGGTGCGACAGCATGCCGCCGGGCGCCAGCGCCAGCACGGCGTCGCCCTGGCCCTGGATATCGAAGTGAAGTTCGGCGTTGCCGATGGTCAGGAGGGGCATGGCGACCTCGTGCGCGTTATTGCAGCGCCACGCCGCTGTCACGCAGCAGCGCCGGGAATTTGAGGGCGTCGCTGACGATGCGGTCGGCGAACGCGCGCGGCTGGTCGGCGATCGGCTCGAAGCCAATGGCCAGCAGGCGCGCGTGAAAGTCCGGCTCGGTGACGGCCTGGCGCACCGCGCGCCAGACGTCGTCGACCACCTGCGGCGGGGTGCCGGCCGGCGCCAGGAGGCCGAACCAGCCGGTATCGCCATCCATCTTCAGCCCGACCTGCGCCGCCGTCGGCACCTGCGGCACGGTGTCGCTGCGGTTGTCCTGCAGCACGGCGAGCGCGCGCACCTGGCCGTTGGCGATCAGGCTGGAGACGGCGGGCAGCGCCACGATGGCGGCGTCGATCTCGCCGCCCAGCAGCGCCACCACCGCCGGCCCCGCCCCCTTGTACGGCACGTGCTGCACGGTGCCCTGCAATTGCTGCTGCAGGCGGGTGAGCGCGCGGTGGTTGCTGTTGCCGTAGCCCGGGGTGCCGACGTTGAGGACGTTTCGGCTGGCCGCGTCGCGCAGGCCGGCGATATCACGGACCGGCGAATCGGCGCGCACCACAATCACCGGCGGCGTCGCCGCCACGATGCTGATGGGCGCGAAACTCTTGACCGGGTCGTAGTTGATGTTGCCCTTGAACAGGGTCTGGTTGGCCACCAGCATGTCGCCGGTCAGCAGCAGGGTGTAGCCGTCGGGCGCGGCGCGCGCCACCTGGTCGGCGGCGATGTTGCCGCCTGCGCCGGCGCGGTTCTCGACGATGACAGGCACGTTCCACAGCGCCCCGAGACGTTCGGCCAGGCCGCGCCCGAGCACGTCCATGGCGCCGCCTGGGGCCAATGGCAGCACCAGGCGCACGGGTTTATCGGGATAGCCGGCGCTGGCTGGCGCCGTCGCGCCCAACAAGAACACCACCACCAGGCCTTGCGCCAGGGACCACAATCGAGAGAACTTCAAGCCACACGCTCCACAAAGACCGCGAGCGCCCGCCGCCGTCCGGCGCCGGCCTCGACCACCCCAACCGGTGTCGAACGCTCGCTGTACACAGTGAGCAGGCTAAGAGGCGCGCCGGCCGCCGCCAACGAAGGATTCCAACTATGGATATGCAAATCTTCCGGATACTGACGGTCCGGCGCCACGGCCGATCCCCTCCCTGCGCAGCGAATCCGGGGGAAAGCCCAAAATGGCATGATCGGCGCGCCGACCAATGCAGCGCAGGCCGGGGCCCGCAAAGGGGCCGGCGAGAGCCGCGCCCAGAATGAAACAGGCCGCCCGAGGGCGGCCTGTCGAATGGAAGAACCAAGCGGGAGGAAGCAATTGGGAAGAACCAAGCGGATCAATCGTCCAACTTACCGCGACTGCGCAGCACTCCCGACGCGGACCCGCGCATAGGCCATCCTGGCATCACGAGTCCAGCGCAACCGGGCTCATGCGCGCCGGGCCCGCCGATGCGCATGAGCGCCGTTCATCGCTCAAGAATCTCGAAGAAGGACTCGGCATCGCCCGCATCGCCGAGCACCGCCGCCAATTGCGCCAGCGCACGGATGCGGTGTTCGGGCCGAAGAACCCAGTCATCATCGCGCAGGTTCTCACCCGCGGTCTCGAATACGTCGGCCACGGCGCACAGCGCGGCGGTCAGCGTTTCGAGATTGGGCGCGATCTCGACGGGCTTCCAACTTCCCATGCCATGCTCGGCGAACAGGATTTTCCCGGTCTGCATGTCATAGATGAAGGGGTCGGCGGCGCGATCGGCGATCACCAGCCAGCCAGGCTGCCAATCGGGCACCTGTTCGCCCGTGACTCCGTCCCACCGATAGCCGGCCTGCAAATCCCACAACCGGTGCAGAGCGGGGAAGCTGACCTGGGTTTCCGAGAGAGTGATTCCGACCGGCCCCACGTTTTCGTAGTAGGTCTCGCCCCATGGCCCCACTTGCTCATAGAACGCGGCAAGCGCCTCGGGAAGCGGGATATCGCCCTTCCAGGCGCCAGGCGGCTGCGCGCGCAACGCGCCGAATCGCGCGAACTGCGCGCGGATGGGGGACCAGTCGATCATCATGCGATCCAACGAAAGCCGCGGCATCGCCGCACAAGCGGCCGATTGTCGTGCAGACCGTGAGCGCGGGCAAGTACGCGGCGCCCGCCGGATCGGGCAAAATGCGGGCTGTCGGCCCGAACGCGCGGGAGCGCCGGCCTGTCTTTCAAGCATCAGCACGGAGTCTTTCTTGAAACCGATTTTCTACCTGGCCGGCATCGTTCCCGCCGTCATCGCCATCGGCGCCCTGTCGGTGATGAACCCCGATGCGCTGACTCTGCCGATGTATATCGGCATTGGCGTGGGCGCCGGCGCCATAGCCGCCATCACGTCCCAGATCTTCCGCAAGAAGTAGCCAGCGCAGGGCCGGTCCCGGGGCGCGCGTCCCGTCATCGCCCCCCCCGAGCGCCACGGGATCGGCGCAATCGCCTAGCTGGAGGCGCGGGCCGGCAGCCAGCCCGGCCCGTTGCCACCCTCCTCAAGCGAAGTCCGTCGCCTCGCCCGCTTCGCGCCAGGCGTTGAAATCCCGCCGCGCCGTTTCCAGTTTGCGTGCCGCCAGCTCGTTGGCGATCTTGCCCGCGAACAGGTGCAGCGGCGGCTCGGCCAGCGCGGCGACCTGCTGGATCAGCAAGGCCAGCCTCTCGGGGTCCCCGGCCTGCTTGCCGTTCATGCCATCCCGATGCAGGTCCAGCGACGCCTGGGCGGCGGTGTAGTCGGCGATGGTGCGCTTGGCGATCACCAGGCTGCTGTCGTTCAGGAAGTCCGTGCGCACCGGCCCCGGATAGACCACCGTGGCCTTGATGCCCAGCTCCGCCCCTTCGGCGGCCAGCGTCTCGGTCAGGCCCGCCAGCGCGAACTTGGTGGCCACGTAGCTGCCCCAGCCCGCATAACCGCCGTCGAAACCGGCAATCGACGCGATGTTGAAGACATGGCCGCCGCGCTGCGCGCGCAACTGCGGCAGCGCGTGGCGCAGCACGTGCAGCGGCGCGAACACATTGACATCGAAATTGCGCCGCACCTCGCCGTCGTCCAGCGCCTCGAACGTGCCCTGCTGGCCATAGCCGGCATTGTTGACCACATAGTCGATGCGGCCGAACGCCGCGATGGTCTTGCCGATCGCGGCCTGCACGCTGGCTTCGGACACCAGGTCCACTTCCAGCGCCAGCAGGCGCGGATTGTCCTGGCCCAGCGCCTGATGCAGGCTGGCCAGCGTGCGCGAGGTGGCGGCCACGTTGTCGCCGCGCGCCAGCAACTGGCGCGCCAGGGAAAGCCCGATGCCGCGCGCGGCGCCGGTGATGAACCAGGTTTGATGGGTTTGCGTGTCTTGCATTTGCTCTGCTCCAGGTGAGTGGGATGACAGGACAAATGCTAGGCGCGGGCGTCACGGCCGGATAGGCACAGCGCTATTGGATGATTGCCTATTCCTGTTTCGGCGCCACCTTCCCGCGCAGATACAGGGCAAAATGATGCCTAAGCCTATCACCACGACGAGCCCCCCATGACGACGCCGCCCTCTCCCGGCGAACAGATGACCGCCCTGCTCGACCGCCTCGCGCCGCACGAGGGCTACACCCTGTCGCGCCTGGACGGCGTGCGCTTCATGCGCGCCAACCACCCGCTCGGCCGCACGCCGGTGTCGTCGCGCACAAAAGCCTCGAAGCGATTGAGCCGATCAGCGGCGACGGGCGTCAATTCCTGCTGGCAAAGCACGCATACGCTGCCGGGGTCTGTGACGGGGAATCGCCGTTCGGGATAGGGCTCCGCGTCAGAAAACGCTCGGGCACTGGCCCATAGCGCCTGCCAAACCTCCGACCCAATCTGCGGCAACGGTTCGTCGCGGAAAAGCGCACTGGAAGCAGCTTCTGCCGCCCGGCGTGCGGCATCGCTATCAACGGCAAGGCGGCGCAGGTTATTGGCGGAATCGTCGCTGATTGAAGCAAATAGCCGATCCAGGCGCGCAATGTGCCCGTCAACCTTGGCCTTCATCGCCGCAAGCTGACGCGCCGCGCGAGCCGGATCACCTGCCAGGTCCGCCGTGAGCTGCGCCAATCGGTCTTGCTCTGCTTGCGTGAGCGCTGCCAACGCTTCGACCGTCGCCGGCGCAGTGTTGGCGGTGATTCGGGCCATGAGCTTGCCGACCGCTGTGTCCCGGCCGCATACCGGGGTCCTGATCGCTTCGGGCGTTTGCGCCTTTATCTGCGCGATCTCGGCTGCCAGCTTATCCTTGACCGACTTGCAGAGCTGCGCCAGCGCACCTAGCAGCTTGAGCGGAAACGGCGTGTAAGCCACGTCATTCGTATCGTCCACGTGGACGTTCGCGGTACGGGAATCGAACACGCTGATGCCTGAAAGCGCGTTGTCGGCAGCCTGACCAAGCTGCCAAGCGCAAGTGCGGTTCTGGCCGCTGATCGCGTATTCAATAGTGGCGCTCGGCGTGCCTGGCGCAGCGTCATAGATGTCGGAGGCGATTTCCTCGGCTCGGCCAGACATACGGGCGCGACATACCTTCTTGAGAATCCGCGCGTAGCCGGATTTTCCCGATCCGTTGTCGCCATAGATGATCGTCAAACCGACGCGGTGGAGTGTCAGCCGTTGGTCGGGAGCCAGGGCGTTGACATGCCGGACTCCATGCACCTGCCGCAGATGGACTTCCCCCTGATCGCGGTTCGGGCCGCGAAGGTGCCCAGCTTCCAGCGGGACCGCCGGATTGTCGCCCTTGCAGATGGAAGCCAGCTCGTCGATCTCGGCCGGCTCCAGAGCCGCTTGCGTTGCAAGTCGGCGCAGTGCGTCGCGCTGCCAGCCGGGACTATCAGCAGACCACGCAAGGATGTTGGCGAGCGCCTCTGCTTCCGTCGTCATAGACCTTTGCCTCGCGGTTCGCACTCGCTAGCTGTGCCAGTGCTCGCCAAGCGCCTGCTCACGGCTTCCGACAGCGTCTCACCAGGCCGCCAGCCGAACAGCTCGGAGATGCTTGCGGTCCTCGCGTGGCCAGGCGGTTCGAATTCGTAGCCGGCCGCGATCAATTCGGCCTCGACTTCCTCGGTGATGAAAAACGGCTCAGCCTGTTCTTCCTGATGAGTCTTCGTCATGCTGCTTCCTCCTGGCGTTCATCCTGGCCTACGGCCAGGGCTATTCATGCATTTGCACTGCCCTATGCCTTCACCAGCTTCGCAGCCTTGGGATCGTAGATGTAGCCGGTGATGCTGCCATCCTTGATGCGCGCGACGGCCTCGTCGATAACGAACAGCGGAACAAGAAACCACTCCTCGGGCTGCACGGGGTGACCGAAGCGGTCATTGATAGTGATGTTCAACCGTGCGGTCGCGAACAGCCTGTGGAACAGGTTCTCCATCCGAATGCGATTGATCCCCGCGAGCTTGTAGGTCGCAACGACCTCGACCTTTGCCAGCAGATATGTCGCTTCGTTCTCGGCGTTGGCGATGCGCGTTTCAACCCTGCCGCCCGTCACGCCCATCTTGTGGATGATGTCGCGGTGCTGGGCGACGTAGGGATGATCGGACAGGGAGCGCAGGACGTAGATCGTGCCGCTTTCCACATCATCCGCCTCAAGCTCGCCGCCAAAGGAGAGTTGCCCGCTCTCGGGCGAGGCCAGCCGCCGCGCGGCAGGGTCGTTGTAGAACGCACGCTGGAGCGAGCGCAGCAGCAAATTGCTTTCGGTGCCGTTGGAGAAGATGAGGCGCAGGCGGCGGTCCACCTCCCCGGCGGTGGTTTTCAACGGCTCGCCGACCTCGGCAACGTAGAGAGTAAGGCCATCGAGAACGAAAAAGTCCCCGGCTTCAATCGCACGGCGACCCGCTTCGATGGGCTGGGACTGGCGCATACCGGTCTTGACTTCCGCTTGCACGCGCTCGAACAAGGGCCGGAAGGTTTCGAAGTCCTCGCAGGGCTTGCGATCCGCGACCTCCTCGGCGGCGCGCTTTTCGGCGCTGGTACGGACATGGCGCAAGACCGTGATGTCGTCCGCGCCGGCAACATCCGCTAGTTCGGCAGCCAGGTCGTCGATGTCGATAGTTTCGTCCGCTGAAGCGGCAACGGTCGATGCCCCAGCAAGCAAGCCCTGATGGTCCAGCGGCTCAATCAAGGTGCGGCAATCCGGTAGCGCGCGTAGACGGTCGAGCCGCACGGCATATAGGCGCTCGAATATGTCGCGGTCTTCGCCATGCTGAGGCGCACGCCCGTGCTGCTCTGTGAAGCGTTGGATTTCCTCGAAGCCGGCAATGACACGCTCCTCGCTGGCTGGGCGGCCATTTTTCTTCTCAGGCGGAGCGAACTCGGCCAGCTCTGCCGCCAGGTCGTCAAGATCGGAGTTACTCATAGCGTCCCTCCGCCCTGAACCGCATGAAGGCGGCCGCACCTTCGGCAAGGTGCTTTTCCCAGGCGTCCTGCGAGGTAACCGATGGAGCCCTCCCACGTTCGCGTTTGAACTCAACCGCGCGCTTGGCGATCACTTTGGCATCTTCAGGCGTGATAGAGGTGCGTTTGGCCGAGATGGCCGCCGCGACCTGCTTCAAGCTGTCCTCGCTCATTGTCTTGGCGAGGATGGCATAGGCTTCGCCAAAGGGGTTGATGCGGTCGATGAGGTCAATGTCCAGCTCGCGCACGTCCATCGCAAAGCGGCGCACGCCATCGATCAGGGCGGTGTTGGGCGATCCGTCGCTCTCGCCTTCGGTGACAAGCCGCTTGGCCCGCTGCGTAAGGTTGAGGGCGGCGATGGCGTGCTGGCGTACCGCCTCCTGATCTTCAGCGTCAAGCTCGGGATATTTGTCCTTGATGATCTTGCCCATGCGAACCTGCGTGAGCTCCTCGGGAACCAGCTCTTCGTCGAACAAGCCACGCTCGATGGTGTGCTTGTCCTGCACGAAAGCCGCGATCACTTCGTTCAAGTCTTCCTGGCAGATGCGCGCTGCCTCTTTGCTCTTGGGTTCGGCGAGGCCCTTGATCTCGATCTGGTAGGCCCCTGTCTGCTCATTGACACCGATGTTGCAGCGGTCCGGGTCATAGCCACCCTCCCCATAATTAAAGCCTGGCGTCGGGCCGCTGTCGGGATTCTTGGGCTTGAACTCGAAGCGCGGAGCGAGAACCTGCTCCATCAGCAGACTCGCCGCGATGGCCTTCAACGTATCGTTGATGGCCTCGGTGACCGCTTCCTCGGTCGCGTCCGGCTCGGCGATCAGGTTGGTGAACCTCGCGCGAGTCTTTCCAGGCGCATCTCGGGTGGCACGACCAATGATCTGAACGATCTCGGTCAAGCTGGCACGGTAGCCCACGGTCAGCGCGTGTTCGCACCAAATCCAGTCGAAGCCTTCCTTCGCCATACCCAGCGCGATGATGATGTCCACATGGTCGCGATTGTTCTTCTGAGCCGGGTCTTTCAACGCGGCGGACACTCGGTCGCGCTTCGAGGCATCGTCATCGACCAGATCCGCGATGCGCAACACGCGGTCACCGAAAGATGTTTCGAAATCGTCCGCCTCCAATGCCCTCATGACGAATCGGCCTTCGGCTCGTTGGAACAATAGGACCTTGCCATCGTAGATGTCGAAACCATGCGTTTCCGGGATAGGCAGCGAGATCTTCTCCATCATGTTGTTCCCTAGACGGAGGTTATTCGCTACGGGTTCGCCAGTCGGAGTTTCGAAGACAACCTGCCCGATGACGGAGTTGGCTGGCAGGTCGGCCGGAGGGTTAAACCCAAAATATCTGGACATTCCCCGAGGAAAGTCGATCTGGTTACCTGGGCGGTGAGGCCCGCGATTCTTGGTGACATACCCTGCTTCGATCCAGAAGACAGGTGTCGCAGCATGGTCGACTTCGACGTTGGGCTGGTTCTCAACGACTCGCCGAAAAAAGGAGGTACTCCATCGCTCCTCGTAAACATCCAAGATATCGGCAACAGGTGTGGCCTGTTCCCATAGAAGTTCGGCTGCTACGAGGGTGGGACGGAGCACTACGTCGAACTCGTTGATGCCATGCGTGATAACGGAGGCACCGGCTTCGACGCTCTTGCGAAGGCCATTCGACGAAAAGTTTCCGGAACCAACAACTGCACCAGACCGCTCGGCCTCTTGGTTCAGCAGCATGGCCATCTTGGCGTGAAAATCGCGCCGGGGGACAAAACCGCTTTGGTCTAAAACATACATCCCATCGTGAATCCTGACGTCCACGTTCGGTCGCGAACACAACAATCGAAGGGCTTGCGGCTGAGTGCGACCATAGTCAATGCCAAAGAGCCATCGCGAAGGTGTATCTGCCCAGAAATTTCCGGCAAACGTCAAATCGAACAAGGCGGCGCCAGACTGGGTCGCATAGGCGTACAGCCCAAGGAAGTCGGTGGCCGCGATCTCTTCATGGATGCGTCGGATCTCCGATATCGTGGTCGGTGCATTCGCGTCGCGGTGTAGGAAAGTCGAAAGATTCAAGATGCCCCCCAATTACGCTCGTTTGACTCGGCGCTGCCCGGCACCCGCTTGACCGGACATGCGTGAATAGAGCTCAAAGAGTTTTTCAAGGCGCTCCGTGTCATTCTTGAATAAGCGACCTATATAGATTCTCTCCACAACTTCATCGTTACGCTCATGTGCGCGAAGTAGATCGGTCGGCATTGCGTCAGGCGCATAGAGTTCGGCAAGAGTCTGCGGGTAGTGGCGCTCACGCGCTAGCAGGATCTCTTGTGCGCATCTGGTGAGGTCATCGATATTCTTCTCTGTCAACTTAGGCAGTGGGAAGGTATTCCAGCCGATGGTGTTCGAATACCGGAAGTCGGTTTTCATTTTTCCGCACACGGTTGCAATCCACACGAGATGAAGTCGTGACGCCAACACCGCCAAGTTCCATAGCGGCGCGTCATACAGCGCGAACAAGAGATCGCTAACGATCACGCTGCCGTCTAAAAGGTCCACAGGCAGGTATGGTCGGCGCTCGGACGAGACTTTCGCCACGACAAGCGAATGCTGCTTAGCGGTACCGGCAATTTGGACGAAGCGATGAGGCCGTGCCGCGAAGTCGCGGGTAGAACTGGCAGCACTTGATAGGCGAAAATCCCGTACTTGGTCCAACACCGTCTTCAGGTAGGGGTGTTGCTGCGCATAAGGCGCATCGTCGTCCTCAATCCACAGGCACCACCGAGGTTTTCCCTGGATCATCTGTTCAGAGCCCATGTACGGGCGAACGAAGCGTTCGAGTTCGGGGTGCTGCATCAGCACACGTGCTCGTTCCTCGCCGTCCAAAACAAATGCACCACCATCACGCGGCATGTTGCCAAACAGCATGGGCGATACAGATGAAATCGGTCGACGCTCCTGCTCCACCGAGTTGACGCGCCCCGGCACAAGGTAGGCATTGATATAGTCAACTTGCCGCTCCTGCACGGAGCCATCCTCACTCACGGAGAACAACCTTTTAATAGGTTGTGGCGTGGATGAAATACCCACGATGGCCACAGTCACACCAGCGTTATTGCTTGCGAGATTGGTCCACTTGAAGGATGTGTGCGCGAATACGATCTGGTGTCCGGTGTTAAAAATTGCAGGCCACAAAATAGGAACCTGCAAGCCTTGGCAGATTGAGTTGGTGGAAACGAAGGCAGTGGCCGCATTAGTGCGCTCGCCATATGCTGCAGCCTTCATGAACCACCCGGCAACGTAGTCCAGAGATTTCCACGCGACACCAATGCGTTCGAAGATCGCCTTAAGCTCGCCCTTCTGTTCGTCTGACTGCCACTTGCTTCCCAGATACGGCGGGTTGCCACAAATATATGTTTCGCCCCCTTCGTTCTCGAAGTCGATCTGGGCTTGGTCCAACGGCGAGCTGAACAGGTCGTCCGCCTGCAACTTCACCCCCGTTCCAGTCGGCGGGCAAACGCTCAACCAATCAAGACGCAGCGCGTTGCCGCAGGTAATCCAGTTCTCATTGCGCAGGGGCAAGAACTCGGCCAGGGCCAGCTTCTGCCCTCGGTACAGCACGTCGCACTGGTACTCGGCGATGACCAGCGCAAGGCGGGCGATCTCCGCCGGGAAGTCGCGCAGCTCAATCCCGCGAAAGTTGGTGAGCGGGATGTCAGACGCGCGATCTGGTTCGCCGCGCCGCTTGTTGATCTCTGCCTCGATGGCACGCATCTCTTTGTAGGCGATAACAAGGAAGTTACCTGAGCCGCAGGCCGGGTCGAAAACTCGGATCTTGGCGATGCGCTTGCGCAGGTTGAGCAAGGTGCGCGGGTTGTCACCCGCCTCTTCTAGCTTTGCACGCAGGTCGTCGAGAAACAGCGGGTTCAGCACCTTCAGGATGTTGGGAACACTGGTGTAGTGCATCCCCAGCTCGCCGCGCTCCTCGTCCTCGGCGACGGCCTGGATCATCGATCCGAAGATGTCCGGGTTGATCTTGGTCCAGTCCAGCCCGCCGACGTGCAGCAGGTAGGACCGGGCGATCTTGCTGAATCGCGGCACTTCGTCGCCGCCAGAGAACAACTGCCCGTTGACGTAGGGGAAATCGTCGATATTGGCCCACCGGGGCAGCCCGGCGGCCGCCCGGTCTTCACGCTTGGTATTCATGGTGCGGAACAGCGTGGCGATGACCTCGTGCGTATTGGTCGAATCCCCCGCACTCATCCGCGCGACGGTCTCGGTGAACTTGCCCCTGCCGCCAAAGATATCGGTGTCCTCGGCGAAGAAGCAGAAGATCAGCCGCGCCATGAGCTTGTTCATGTCGTGGCGGCGCTCCGCTGTGCCCCAGGCCGGGTTGTCTTTCAACAATTCAACGTACAGCCGGTTCAGCCGACTGGTGGCCCGGATGTCGAAAGCGTTTTCACTGATCTGGCGGACGGTGCTGATGCCCGCCAGCGGCAGGAAGAAGCCGAAGTGATCGGGAAAGTCCTTGAAGGCACAGGCGACGGTCTCGCCGCTGGTCAGGTCTTCGGCCTCGAAGTCCGCGCCGTCCGTAGCAAGGATGAACTTCGCCTTAGCCTTGGCCGTCGCAGGGCTGGCCTTGAGAGCGGCCAGCGTCTGCGTCACCTGCCCAGCGTCGCTAGTCAAAATGTGGATGTTGCTGGTCTGGAGAACACCGCCGAGGTCGGACTTGTTCGACGCCCCCGCACGCAGGCGCTTGATTGTCGTCGCCTTGTTGCCAAAGGCTTCAAGGAAGGCGTAGGGGAACTCTGCGGGGTCAAAGGGCTGCTCCGCAAGGTCGGTGATAGCTTGTTCGATTTCTACGGCATTCATGGGCACGCAGCCCTCCCTCTTAGCGGGGCCGCCTGGCTGCTGCTGTTATGTGGGGTACTCATGTTTTGTCCTGCGTTTTTTCGGCAATCTGCGCAGCAATCCAGCGATCCAATTCACTGCGAGGAAACCGCCAGGTGCCGCCCAGCTTGAATCCCGGTATCTCGCCCTGCTGAGCTAGCCGGTATACGGTCTTCTTCCCTGCCTTGAGATAGACCGCAACCTCATCCAGCGTGAGAATTTCATCTTCGGGTTGGTTCATGTCGGGCAGCTCAAGTGGTACCGCATAGAAAAGTCTTCCAAAGTTTGGCCAAGTTTACCATCTGGTACCCAAAGGGTTATGGATCTCAAGGCGGTGAAGGCACAGATTGGCGATGCAAAACCCTGTCAGGCAACGCCAAATCAAAGATGGAAAAAAGCCCGCAGTTGCGCGGGCTCAGACTCGCTTTTCTACTATTTTGTGCCGATCTCTGCCGGACGCGGGATCACTCCCACTCAATCGTCGCAGGCGGCTTGCTCGACACGTCATACACCACCCGATTAATCCCCCGCACCTCATTAATAATCCGCGAGGAAATCCGAGCCAGCAACGGATGCGGCAGCGGCGCCCAATCCGCCGTCATGAAGTCGAACGTCTGCACAGCCCGCAGCGCCACGACATATTCGTAGGTGCGACCATCCCCCATCACCCCCACCGACTTCACCGGCAGGAACACAGCAAAGGCTTGCGAGGTCAGCTCGTACCAGGTCAGGCCGCTGGCCTCGTCCTTGGTGTTGCGCAGTTCTTCGATGAAGATCGCGTCCGCGCGGCGCAGCAACTCGGCGTATTCATGCTTGACTTCGCCCAGGATGCGCACGCCCAGGCCCGGGCCCGGGAAGGGATGGCGGTAGACCATCTGCGGCGGCAGGCCCAGGGCCACGCCCAGTTCGCGGACTTCGTCTTTGAACAGTTCGCGCAGGGGTTCCAACAGCTTCAGGTTCAGCGTGTCCGGCAGGCCGCCGACGTTGTGGTGCGACTTGATCGAGGTGGCCTTGCCGGTCTTGGCGCCGGCCGATTCGATGACGTCGGGGTAGATGGTGCCCTGGGCCAGCCATTTGGCGCTCTTCTGCTTGCCGGCTTGTTCCTGGAACACTTCCACGAACTCGCGGCCGATGATCTTGCGCTTGGCTTCGGGATCGGCCACGCCGGACAGCTTGCCCATGAACTGGGCGGTGGCGTCGACGTGGATGATCTTGACGCCCATGTTCTCGGCGAAGGTCTGCATGACCTGCTTGCCTTCGTCCAGGCGCAACAGGCCGTGGTCGACGAACACGCACGTCAATTGATCGCCGATGGCCTTGTGGATCAGGGCCGCGGCCACCGACGAGTCGACGCCGCCGGACAGGCCGAGGATGACTTCGTCTTCACCGACCTGCTCGCGGATGCGGGCGACGGCTTCGGCGACGTAGTCGGGCATGTTCCAGTCGCCCTGGCATTCGCAGATCTCGTTGACGAAGCGGGCCAGCATGGCCTTGCCTTGCACGGTGTGCGTGACTTCGGGGTGGAACTGCACGGCGTAGAAGCGGCGATCTTCGTCGGCCATGCCGGCGATGGGGCAGGACGGCGTGGAGGCCATCAGCTTGAAGCCCGGCGGCAGCTCGGTGACCTTGTCACCGTGGCTCATCCAGACCTTGAGCATGCCGTGCCCTTCGTCCGTGGTGAAGTCTTCCAGGCCTTCCAGCAGCTTGGTGTGGCCGTGGGCGCGGACTTCGGCGTAGCCGAATTCGCGGTGGTCGGAGAAGCTGACCACGCCGCCCAGCTGTTGCGCCATGGACTGCATGCCATAACAGATGCCCAGCACGGGCACGCCCAGCTCGAACACGGCGTGCGGCACGCGCATGGAGCCTTCTTCGTAGGCCGATGCGTGGCTGCCCGACAGGATGATGCCCTTCAGGCCCTGCGCCATCTGGTCGCGGATGAAGGCATCGTCGACGTCGCCCGGGTGCACTTCGGAGTAGACGCCGGCTTCGCGCACGCGGCGGGCGATCAGTTGGGTGACTTGCGAACCGTAGTCGAGAATGAGGATGCGCTGGTGCATGGAGACTCTACCGGTAAGGAATGAAATCGCTGTAAATAAAACCGCACCGGCAGACCCGCTGACTGATTTTGCGGTTCTGCCGGTGCGTGATGCATGACATTGTAGTTGACTGTACGGGGATCAGTCGGCGCGGTAGTTGGGCGCTTCCTTGGTGATCTGTACGTCGTGCACGTGGGATTCGCGGACACCAGCGGAGGTGATTTCCACGAATTCGGCCTTGGTGCGCATGTCGTCGATGGTGGCGGCGCCGCAGTAGCCCATGGAGGCGCGGATGCCGCCGACCAGTTGGTAGATGATGGCCAGCACGCTGCCCTTGTAGGGGACGCGGCCTTCGATGCCTTCGGGGACCAGCTTGTCGGCGTTGTTGGCCGGGTCCTGGAAGTAGCGGTCGGCCGAGCCTTCCGTCATGGCGCCCAGGCTGCCCATGCCGCGGTACGACTTGTACGAACGGCCCTGGAACAGCACCACTTCGCCCGGCGCTTCTTCGGTGCCGGCGAACATGCCGCCCATCATGCAGGAGAACGCGCCGGCGGCCAGGGCCTTGGCGACGTCACCCGAGTAGCGGATGCCGCCGTCGGCGATCAGCGGCACGCCCGTGCCTTCCAGCGCCTTGGCGACTTCGGAGATCGCGTGGATCTGCGGCACGCCAACGCCAGCGACGATACGGGTGGTGCAGATCGAGCCGGGGCCGATGCCGACCTTGACGCCGTCGGCGCCATATTCCACCAGCGCGCGCGCGGCGGCGGCGGTGGCGATGTTGCCGCCGATGACTTCGACCTTGGGGTAGTTCTGCTTGACCCAGCGCACGCCTTCCAGCACGCCCTTGGAGTGGCCGTGGGCGGTATCGACGATCAGCACGTCGACGCCGGCGGCGACCAGCTTTTCAACGCGCTCTTCGGTGTTGCCACCGACGCCGACCGCGGCGCCGACGCGCAACTGGCCCTGGGCATCCTTGCTGGCCAGCGGGTGCTCGGTGTTCTTGACGATGTCCTTGACGGTGGCCAGGCCGCGCAGCTCGAAACCGTCGTTGACGATGAGCACGCGTTCCAGGCGATGCTTGTGCATCAGGGCCTGCGCTTCATCGAGCGTGGCGCCTTCCTTCATGGTGACCAGGCGTTCCTGCGGCGTCATGATGTTGCGCAGGGGCTGGTCCAGGTTCTCTTCGAAGCGCAGGTCGCGGTTGGTGACGATGCCGACCAGCTTGCGCCCTTCCACCACCGGCAGGCCCGAGATGCCATGCTGGCGCTGCAACGCAATGGCGTCGCGCACTTTCATCTGGGGGGTGACGGTGACCGGATCGATCACGATGCCGAATTCGTGGCGCTTGACGCGGGCGACTTCACGGGCCTGGGCGTCGGCGGACAGATTCTTGTGGATGATCCCGATGCCACCTTCCTGGGCCATGGCGATCGCCAGGCGGGATTCGGTGACCGTGTCCATGGCGGCGGACACAAGGGGGATGTTCAGGGAGATGTTGCGGGTGAGGCGCGTGGCCAGGGAGGTGTCGCGCGGCAACACCTCGGAATACGCAGGCACCAACAACACATCGTCGAAGGTGAGCGCTTTTTGAACGAGACGCATGGGTAACTCCGGGCGCAAAGCAAGATTATACGCCGCTGACGTGTTTTGACTAGGTGTTGACCCTAGGTCGGGACGGAATTTTTGCGACTTTTTTCAATAGGCGTTGCGACCTTGCACTATTTTTACCCGGATCATATTGACAAGCGCTTTGGCAAGCCGCACAATGCCAGTCATTAAATTTATCCGGGTAAATAAAACCCCTGTACGCCATGACCCAACCTCTCCTTCCCCATACCGCTTTCGAAGGCCACCGCCTGCTGGCGCGTGGCGCGCTTGCCGAGGTCGCCCTTGCCGTCAAGCAGGTCCATGACGGTCACGCCAACCGTCATGGCGACGGCGCGATCCTGGTGTTCGACGACCATACCGGCAAGCAGGTCGACCTGGACCTGCGCGGCGCTGACGCCGACATCCGCGCGCGCTATCAGGCGCCGGCCGATGCCGCGCCCGCGCCCGCCGAGGAAGCGGACGGCGCCGACGCCGCCCCGCGCGGGCGCGGACGGCCCAAGCTGGGCGTGGTGCCACGCGAGGTGACGCTGCTGCCGCGCCACTGGGACTGGCTGGCGGCGCAGCCGGGCGGCGCGTCGGTGGCGCTGCGCAAACTGGTGGAACAGGCGCGCCGCGACAACGAGGCGCGCGACCAGCGGCGCCAGCGGCAGGAAGCGGCGTATCACTTCATGTCGAGCATGGGCGGCAACCTGCCGGGCTTCGAGGAGGCCACGCGGGCGCTGTATGCCGATGATCGCGCGGGTTTCACGCGGCAGGTGGCCGCATGGCCGGCGGACGTGCGCGATTACGCCATGGCGCTGGCGTGGGCGGATGAGCAGGCCTGAGCGGCAGGCTGCGCATCGCGGCGCGCGATCCCAGCGGCCTGTTCCTGCGCCCTATCCCTACGCGCATGCCTGCGACCCACACACCTCCCCACCATGACTGCGGGCCGTCACCGCGCCGCATGGCTGCGCGCGCCGCTGGCGCATGGCGGCGCGCGAGTCATGCGCCGCTTCCAATCGTGCGTCGGCGGCATCCCGGCACCCCAAGCAAGCGACGCCCGCCGCTGGTAAGCTGTACGTCATGGATACGGATACCGCGCCCCGCAACTTCCTGCTGTACGACGGCGACTGCCCGTTCTGCACCAACTACGTGCGGATGGTGCAGTTGCGCAAGGCCGTCGGCCCGGTCGAATTGCTCGACATGCGCCAGCATCCCGAACTGGTGGCGTATTTCCGCGACCGTGGCTATGACCTGAACGACGGCATGCTGCTGCGGCTGGAGGGGCACATCTACTGGGGCGCCGATTGCATCAACCGGCTGGCGCTGCTCAGTTCCGACAGCGACCTGTTCAACCAGATCAATGCGGCCATCTTCCGCCGCCCATGCCTGTCGGCGGCGCTGTATCCCTTCATGAGCCGTGGCCGCGCGCTGACGCTGGCGCTGCTGGGCAAGAAGAAGATGCCGGCCTGACAGCGGCGGCGCGCGCTTGGTCGCGCGCCTTGCCTCGCGTTGCCTTGCCTCGCGTTGCCCTGCCTCGCGTTGCCTTGCCTCGCGTTGCCTTGCCTCGCGTTGCCTCGCCTCCTCGCCTCGCCCTGCCTCATCGCGCCCTGCCTCATCGCGCCCTGCCTCTCCCCGCCGCGCCTCTCCCCGTCCCGCCTAGCCTAGTTCCGTCTCGGCTCGTCTCGCCCCGCAGCAATGCTAAATTGCGGATCACCCCCTTGACGGAGACCCCATGCCCGAGCCGAGCACCGCTGCCGACGGCACGCTGACGCCGCCCGTTGCGCCCCCGAACGACGCGCCCGGCGCGATGCCGGCCGACGGTTTCTCGCTGACCGCGCCGATCACGCTGCAGGACCGCATCGCGGCCGCGCTGTTCAGCTACGCGGACATGTTCGGGGCCGCCCGGCGGCGCGCGCTGTACCTCCTGGCGTGGGTGGTGCTGGCGCTGTTGGGGATGCTGGGGTTCTCTTCCTGGCGCGATAGCGGCGAGCAGGGCTTCGGCCCGTTCCTCTCGCGCTTCTTTCACGACCTGTCCGGCCTGGACGGCGTGCCCATCCTGGTCGTGGCCATCCCGGTGCTGATCTACTACTTCCGCCATCCGGCGATCGTGCGCGGGCGCCTGGCGCGCTGGTGCCGCGACGAAGGGCTCGACCAGACCATCCACCCGCTCTATTGCTTTCAGCCTGGCGGGCTTACCGTCACCCTGCCGGGACGCAAGACGGCCATGGCGTGCTCGCGCATCCAGGGGCTTGCCGAGGCGCCCGGCCACCTGTTCATCCAGTTGCGCAACATCGAGGACGTGTACGCCCTGCCGCGACAGGCGCTATCCGACGAGCAGGTGGCGCGCATCAAGGCGTGGGCCGCATCCTGCCACGCCGGCGCTCCGGACGCGACGCAGCACCCGCCGCAAGCGCGGCAGGCGCCCGAGGCCGCGGCGCCGCTGCTGACGACGCGCTTCCTGCTGAACCAGGAAGACCGGGCCGCCGCGATCTCGTGGCAGATCGAACGTCCCGGCATGCGGCGGCGCCGCCGGCGCGGTTTCCTGCTGGCCTTCGCGCTGACCGCCCTGCTGGTGCCGCTGATATTCGTGCTGCTGTGGCTGCTGGATCCCGAGCGGGTGCCGCTGCGCTATGCCTGGCCGCTGTTCGGCGAGATGTTCACGGACAGTTTCTGGAAGATCACGCCGGGGTTCTGGGCCATCCTGGCCGTCATCATCCTGCTGCATCCCTGGTCCCGGCGCCGCCACGCGTACAAGCTGGCCGGGCAGATGCACCGGCGCATGCCGGCCGAGGAACACGAGGCGCGGCTGTATGACGATCGGCTCGAGGTCTGGCAGGACGGTTGGGTCAACAGCTTCGCGACGGCCGGCTTCGACCGGGTCGAGCGGCAAGGCGAACACCTGATCCTGATGCGGCGGGAGGGCGAACCGCTGATCCTGCCCCGACGCGCGCTGGACGCGGAGCAGTTGGCGCTGTTCGAACGCACCCTCACGGGCGGCGCGGGCGGCGATCATCGCCAGCGCGGGGGTACGCCATGAGCGGGCCGGCCTTGATCCGCCTGGCGGCCCTGTGCGCGGCGCTTGGCGCGCTGGCGCCGGCCGCTTCCGCCGGCACCCTCGATCTGCCGCATGGCCTGTCGGTGCAGCTGCCAGAGGGCTGGGTGGTGGACGGCTCGCCACAAGGCGAGGTCTCGCGCAGCGGCATGCGGCGCGTGCAACTGGTCTGCGAAAGCGAGGCCTGCGAACAGACGCAGGAAACCTGCACCCTGCTGATGCAAGCCAAGCCGCTCGAAGGCGACGACGATGACGCCCGCTTGCAAGCGCTTTACGCCTCGCCGCTCAAGCGCTATTTCCGGTTGCGCGCGGTGCTGCGCGCGACCAGTCCCGATGCCGATATCCGCCAGCCGCTGGAGCGGGTGCGGATCGGCGATCGGGATTGGTACCGGGTCGAGACCGATGCGCGGCACCAGTACCGGTCGGGCGTGTTTGCCGAGACGGTGGTCGACGGCCTGTACGTCGGCGCGATCTGCAAGTCGTGCGAGACCGGCGAACAGCGCCACCGGGACGGACTGCGGATCATCGAGAGCCTGAAGTGGGATGCGAACGCCATGTCGCGTTGAACGGCGGCGACACGCCGGGCGCGCCCCCGGCTGTCGCTCCC
Source organism: Achromobacter ruhlandii (assembly GCF_002082135.1). Classification (NCBI taxonomy): domain Bacteria; kingdom Pseudomonadati; phylum Pseudomonadota; class Betaproteobacteria; order Burkholderiales; family Alcaligenaceae; genus Achromobacter; species Achromobacter ruhlandii. Next base: position 2,537,568 of record NZ_CP017433.1, on the reverse strand, counting down.
TTCAGGGCGCGGGGGGCAGCACCTCGGCCACCTGCCGCAGGAAGGCCTCCAACGCCGGGTTGTCGTGCTGCGCATGCCAGGCCAGGTACATATCGGCATACAGGTCGCGCTGGCCCAGCGACCGGAACTCCACCCCCTCCAGGCGCAGCTCGCGCGCCGAATCGGGCACGATGCCCACGCCCAGTCCGGCCCGCACCAGCGCCAGCAAGGTATGCGTCTGGCTGGCGCGCTGCACGTAGTCGGGCTGCACGTCGGCCAATCCGAATGCGCCGACGATGCGGTCATAGAAGTATTTGCCTTCGCGCGGCGAATACAGCACGAAGGGCTGGCCCTGCAGCAGCCGCAGCGGCACCACCTCCTGTTCGCACAGCGGTGAATCCGCCGGCAGCGCCAGCACCAGCGGCTCGCGCTCGATCAGGCGGGCCTCGATGCCGGCCTGCTGCGGCACGCTGCGCGCCAGGATCGCGTCCAGTTCCCGCGCCAGCAGCAGGCGCGACAGGTCGGTGCTGACGGTTTCACGCAACTGGATCTCCACGCCCGGCAGCCGCTTGCGGGCCCGCATGATGAGCGATGGCATCAGACGGTACGAGGCCACCGCCGTGAAGCCCAGCGTGATGTGGCCGGCGTCGCCGCCGGCGGTGCGGCGGGCGCTGGCGGTGGCGCGGGCCGAGTATTCCAGCAGGTGGCGCGCGTCGCGCAGGAAGCGGCGGCCGGCGGCGCTCAGTTCGACCTGGCGGCTGCTGCGCTCGAACAGGGTCACGCCCAGGTCCTGCTCCAGCAATTGGATCTGGCGCGACAGCGGCGGCTGCGTCATGCACAGGCGCTGGGCGGCGCGGCCGAAGTGCAGCTCCTCGGCCACGGCGATGAAGCATTCGAGCTGGCGGAATTCCATCGATTCAATCCTTGAATTGATCAATGCTATTTATAGCTCGAATAGTCATCCATCGGCCGGCGTTCCTATACTCGGCCGCAGCACCGGGGCGCGTTTTTCCGCCCCGCGAAAGGAGTGCCATCGCAGCATCGACTTTCCGCGGCCCGCGCCGCTCACTACTACAAAGAGAAGACCATGGAGACACGCAATTCCGCACGCCCGCGCCGCCGCTTCCTTGCCGCGGCCCTGGCCCTGGCCGCCTGTGGCGCCCTGCCCGCCGCGGCGCAGGCCGCGCCGTTCCCGGACCGCCCGATCAACCTGATCGTGCCGTTCTCGCCGGGCGGCGGCACCGACATTTCGGCGCGCCTGCTGGCGGCGGCGCTGGGCGACAAGCTGGCGGCATCGGTGGTGGTGGACAACCGCCCCGGCGCCGGCGGGCAGATCGCCGCCGATCTGGTGGCGCGCGCCAACCCCGACGGCTACACGCTGCTGTTCGCCAATTCGGGCATGCTGGCGATCAATCCGTGGATCTACAAGCTGCATTCCGATCCGGCCACCGCGTTCGCGCCGGTATCGCTGTTCTCGGACCTGCCGTTCGTGCTGGTGGTGCCCACCACCCTGCCCGCCAAGAACGTGAAGGACCTGGTGACGCTGGCGCGCGCGCAACCTGGCAAGCACACCTTCGCCAGTTCCGGCACCGGCGGCGCGCCGCACCTGTCGGGCGAGATCTTCCAGCAGGCCACCGGCACCGACCTGATGCACGTGCCCTACAAGGGCGGCGGCCCGGCCATGACCGACCTGATGGCGGGCCGCGTCGACATGCTGTTCGCATCGGTGCTGGAGACCATTCCGTACGTCAACTCCGGCAAGCTGCGCGCGCTGGCGGTGACTGGCGCGACGCGTTCGCCCGCCCTGCCCGACGTGCCGACCATCGACGAGGCCGGCGTCAGGAACGCGCAGACCGGCTCATGGACGGCGGTGCTAGCGCCGGCGGGCACGCCGCAGGCGGTGATCGACAAGCTGTCGGCCGCGATCCGCGAAGTGGCCAGCGACCCGACGATGCAGGCCAAGCTCGAATCGCAGGGCGCGCTGGCGCACGGTTCGACGCCGCAGGAACTGCAGGCGCTGGCGGCCAGCGAACGCGCGCGCTACGGGGAGATCATCAAGACACGGCATATCCAGACCCAATGATCGGGCGGGCGAAGCGACCGCCCACGATGCGATGACGCGCCCCGAGGGCGCTGCGTTGCGCACCGCCCATTTTTTTGTCCCCAGTCCGTCCCGGCGCAGACGGCTTTCCTCTTCGGTCGTCCCGCCGCCGCCCCTTTTCTTGCGAATCCCGCGCCCGCGGGTCGCTGCAACAACCATGACACCCGACATGACCACGACTGCTTCCCAGCCCCTCGCCGACCTACTGATGGTGGGCCCCTTGCTGCCCGAACTGACCGCCGAACTGGAGTCGCGCTACCGCGTGCACCGCTGGTGGCAAAGCCCCGACCAGGCGGCGCTGCTGCGCGACCACGGCGCGGCGATCCGCGGCATCGCCACCAGCGGCCGCTTCGGCGCATCGCGCGAGCTGATCGACGCGCTGCCGGCGCTGGAAGGCGTATTCAGTTTCGGGGTGGGCTACGACACCATCGACCTGGCGGCGGCGCAGGCGCGCGACGTGCGGGTCACCAACACACCGGGCGTGCTCGATGCCTGCGTGGCGGACACCGCGCTGGCGCTGATGCTGGCGGCCTCGCGGCGCATCGCCGAGGCCGACCGCTTCGTGCGCGCCGGCCGCTGGCCGCAAGAAGGCTTCGGCCTGGGCACGCGCATGAGCGGCAAGCGCTGCGGCATCGTCGGGCTGGGCAATATCGGCCTGCAGATCGCGCGGCGCGCCGAAGCATTTGAGATGCCCATCCTGTACACCAACCGCAAGCCGCGCGCGGACGCGCCGACGCACTACCGTTATTGCCCGGACATCACGACGCTGGCGGCCGAGTGCGATTTCCTGGTGCTGGCAGTGCCGGGCGGCGGCGCCACGCGCCACCTGGTCAATGGTGAGGTGTTGCGGGCGCTGGGCCCGCGCGGCTGGCTGATCAACATCGCGCGCGGCACGGTGGTCGACGAAGCCGCGCTGGTCCAGGCGCTGCAAAGCGGCGCCATCGCCGGCGCGGGCCTGGACGTGTTCGAGCATGAACCGGCCACGCCGGCCGCCTTGAACGCGATTGACAACGTGGTGATGCTGCCGCACATCGCCAGCGGCACGCACGAGACCCGGCGGGCCATGGCGGACCTGATGCTGGCCAACCTGGATGGCTGGTTCCGCGACGGCAAGACGGTGACGCGGGTGGTTTGAGACGATGGGCCGCGGCGAGCGAACGAGGTAGCGATGCCGCCCGCTCCGCGGGAACGCCCTCGAATGGGGCATTATTTGAGGAAATCGGCCATTAAGCGTCCATCTTATGGACACCACATCTTGTTATTTATCTCATACATGATAAATTTCTCACCGCACTGGCTCGTGCCGGCGAGCTGTTGTGCTTGTTGTTGTAATTTTTTCCGGCCTTCGGGCCGGATTTTTTTCTCTGCGCGCCTGGCCAACGGGCGGCGTGCCCGCCACGGGCACCCTTGGCGAGACGGCATTTCGCCGCCATTACGGCGCCATCTTCCGCCATCGACCCGCATCCGCCGCGATTGCCCGCGTCACGCATCGATCGTGATGGATAGCCCATCGGCGCGCGCCACGATCGACCGCACCCGGATCGTCCAACCGGCGTTGATGGCCTCTTCCTGATCCTCGAACACGCCGTATTCGGTCACCGCCACCGCGCCATGCAGGATGCGGCCGTCGGGCGCCGGCCCCCGCACCTCGATGACCGGCACGTAGCCGTCCTGCACCTTCAACGCGCCACGCGTGATCTGAAATCCGTTCAATGTTTCTTCCATGGCCGCTCCTCTTTTTGGGGCCGGGTCATGGTAGCCTGCCGCCAAACTATCTGGAGACATCATGGTGATCTGCAACAGAATCGAGCCGTCCGCCTGGGCCCAGGCCTTTCCCCTGATCCGCCAATTGCGCACCGCCCTCGATGAAGCCGAATTCCTGCAGCGCGTGCGGCGGCAATCGCATGGCGGCTACGAACTGGTCGGCGCCTACCGCGACGGCAGGCTGATCGGCGTGATGGGCATGCGGCCCGTGCACACGCTGGCGCGCGGTCCGCACCTGCATGTGGACGATCTGGTGGTCGACGAGGCGGTGCGAGGCAGCGGCGCCGGCCGCGCGCTGATGGCCTACGCCGAGGCGGATGCCCGCGCTCGCGGGATGGGGGCGGTGTTCCTGGATGCCCGGCCCGACGCGATTCCATTCTATGAACGCGAGCAATACACGCTGCATGCGGCGCCGTCGATGAAGAAGCTCATCGGCCCGGCGACTGCCTGAGCGCGGCACGAGCCGGGCCGCCACGCGCGCCACCATCGAGATCCCGCCACGCCGATCATGCGATTCGACATCTACCGCCGCCTGCAACTGGACATCGAGCGCGAAGCTGGCCAATGGGCCGTCTACCAGTCCGTGGCGGGCAAGCGCGTGCGCGCTGGCGAGATCGTCATTCCGGCGGATGTCGCGGAAGACGAATTGGCGGCGTACCTGGACGACCTGTATCACGAGATGGCGCGGCCGGGCGACAGCGTGACACGGGTCGCCTGAGCGCGTGGCGCTGGTGGCCGCCAATGGCCGTTGCTGGCCGTGGGCGCGGGATGCGCGCGGGACTGGCCAGGGAACAGGCCTTTTCGGAACTGGCCGCGGCGCTGGCGCGGGAGTATCGTGAAAACCAGCCCTTCGCGCCTGGAGCCCGCCATGTCCGACGACACCCCCGCCATCGAGGCCAGCGCCTCGCAATTGGGCAACCTGACGCAGTTCCTGATCTGGGTTGCCGAGCGCCCTCGCACCTATGCCGACATCATGGAGGCGTGGCGCACTTCGTGTCCGCGCCTGTCGGCCTGGGAAGACGCCACCAGCAACGGCCTGGTGGACCTGGCGCGCCGATCTGCCGGCGACGCCGGGACCGCCGTGGCCACGCTGACGCCCAAGGGCCGCGCCTGGCTGGCCGCGCGCCAGGCCGGCATGATCGCGACGCCGCGCCAAGGCGCTGGTGTCGCGCCGCTTTCGCACTAACTGCGCGGGCGTCGTACCGCTCTCCCAATAAAGGCGCGGGCGCCGCGCCCCGCTTCCGCTAAGGCGCGGGCGTCGCGCCGCTCTCCCGCCAACGCGCCGGCGCCGCGCCGCCGTCCGCTTGCAGTTGCGCGCGCAGGCTGGCGATGAAGGCCTTGGCCGCCTCGGGCAGCACGCGTCCGGCCAGCGTCTGCACCTCGAAGTGGCGTTCGTTCATTTCGCGGTCGCGCAGCGGCAGGGCCACCACCTGCCCGGCGCGCAGGCGATATCGGATCGCCAGTTCGCCGCAGAACGCCACGCCGCCGCCCGCGCCCGCGAACGCCACCAGCGCGTCGACGCTGCGGCTGGAGAACATCGGTTCGCATGACAACTGCTGGCGGCTGCAGCTGATGTCGATCAGTTGCCGCAGCGTCGAATCGGCATCGGGCAAGGCCAGCGGATAGGCCATCAACTGGGCCAGCGATACCTCGGACCGGCCCGCCAGCGGATGGTCGGGCGCCACCACCGCGCGCACCGGCGCCGGCATGCGTAGCTCGACCCGTACGTCATGGTGCGAGGTCAGGCTGAGCGTGACGCCGATATCGGCCGTGCCGTCCCGCACCCGGACGGGCACCTCGCGTTGCGAGCACACGTCCAGCGAAAAACGGATGCCGGCGTATTGCCGGCGGAAAACGGCGATGGCGGCCGGCAGGAAGTCATGCGCGAAGCCTTCGGTGCAGACCACCCGCACCAGCCCCTGGCGCAAGCCACGCAGGCCCATGATCTCGCCGGCAACGCGCTCCACGTCCTGGTGCGCGCGCTTGGCGTGGGCGGCCAGCAGTTCGCCGGCGGCGTTGAGCGCCATGCCGCGCGAGCGGCGCTCGAACAGCAGGGTGCCCAATTCGCGTTCGAGCCGGGCGATCTGGCGGCTGACCGCCGACGGCGCCACGTCCAGCCGCTCCGCCGCGACGCTGACGGAGCCGCAGCGCGCCACTTCCAGGAAGTAGCGCACGGCCATTTCCTGCAGAATTTGCGGGTTCATCGGGTTTGCCCTTGGTTTGCGTAAAACGCAATGAATGATTCTAGCAATTCATATTGCCGCAATACGGAGCCCCCGCCTAGGATGTGACCGTTGCATGACGCTCCCTCTATGGAACACGCAGGCATGACCCCGTCCCAGGCTTCCGTTCCCGCTTTTTCATTGCAGGCGTTGCGCGCGGCGCAACCGCTGCTGTGGACCCGCCCCGATGGCGGCGCGGCCGACACCGGCGTCCCCTTCGGCCTGGCCGACGTGCAGGCGGCCCACGACCGCTTCACGCGCTTCGCGCCGTTGCTGGCGCAGTTGTTCCCCGAACTGGAAGCCTCGGCCGGCGTGATCGAGTCGCCGCTGCGCCAGGCCGCCGCCATGCAGCAGGCGCTGGGCCTGGCGCCGGATGGCGGACGCCTGTGGATCAAGGCCGACCACGCGTTGCCGGTGGCCGGTTCGATCAAGGCGCGTGGCGGCATTCATGAGGTGCTGGAGTTCGCCGAGAAGCTGGCGTGGGCGCAAGGCCTGGTCGCGCCCGGCGATGACTACCGCAAGCTCGCCACGCCCGCGGCCCGCGCCTGTTTCGCGCAATACCAGGTGGCCGTCGGATCGACCGGCAACCTGGGCCTGTCGATCGGCGTGATCGCTTCGGCGCTGGGTTTTCGCGCCGCCGTGCACATGTCGGCCGACGCCAAGGAATGGAAGAAGGCGCGCCTGCGCGCCCGGGGCGTCGAGGTGGTGGAACACCCCGGCGACTACGAAAAGGCCGTGGCCGCCGGCCGCCGCCAGGTCCAGGCCGATGCGCGCGGCTACTTCGTCGACGACGAGCGCTCGCCCTCGCTGTTCCTGGGCTACGCGGCGGCGGCGTTGCGGCTGCGCGACCAGATCGCGCAGGCCGGTATCGTGGTCGATGCCGAGCATCCGCTGTTCGTCTACCTGCCCTGCGGCGTGGGCGGCGCGCCCGGCGGCATCGCCTTCGGCCTGTCGCTGCTGTACGGCGCGCACGCGCACTGCTTCTTCGCCGAACCGGTGCAGTCGCCTTGCTTCTTGCTGCGCATGATGGCCGGCCATGGCCAGTTGCCCGGCGTGCCGGTGCCGCCGTCGGTCTACGACATCGGCCTGACCAACCAGACCGAGGCCGACGGCCTGGCGGTGCCGCGCGCCTCCGACCTGGCGTATGCCGCCGTCGGCCAGTCGCTGGCCGGCGTCTACACCGTCGCCGACGACGCCCTGTACGGCGATCTGGCGCGGCTGCATGACAGCGAGGGCCTGCGCATCGAGCCGTCGGCGGCGGCCGGGTTTTCCGGGCCGCGCCACTTGCTGGACAGCCCGGCCGGGCAGCAGTGGCTGCGCCAGCGCGGTCTGCTGCCGCATCTGACGCGCGCCACGCATCTGGCCTGGACCACCGGCGGGCTGTATGTGCCGGCCGAAGAGTACGACCGATTCCTGAGCCGCGGGCAACGACTCGCGGCCGCCCCCCAGGCGCCGACCGACGCGCCGTCCTTCCACCTCTCTCGTCGAGCATGAACATGAAGACTGCCTTGATTGCCCTTGGTGTCACCCTGGCTGGCGCCCTTGCCGCCCCCGCCCCAGCCAGCGCCCAGGCCGGCTATCCGACCCGCCCCATCACGCTGGTGGTGCCATTTCCGCCCGGCGGCGCGACCGACGTGCTCGGCCGCGTCATCGCGCAGAAGCTCGGCCAGGAACTGGGCCAGACGGTGGTGGTGGAGAACCGCGCGGGCGCCGGCACCGCGATCGGCGCCGGCTACGTCGCCAAGGCCGCGCCTGATGGCTACACGCTGCTGGTCAGCTCGGGCACCACCTTCACGGTCAACCCCGCGATCCAGGCCAAGCTGCCGTATGACCCGGTCAAGAGCTTCGAGCCGCTCGGCATCGTGGGCCGCACCGGGCTGGCCTTGCTGGCCAATCCGCAAGTGCCGGTCAAGGACTTGAAGGAACTGGTGGCCTACGCCAAGGCGCGCGAGAAGGAACCGCCCGCCTACGGCTCGTTCGGCGCCGGCACCACCGCGCATTTCGTCGGCGAGGCCTTCCTGGCCGCCGCCGGCATCAAGATGATCCACGTCCCCTACAAGGGCAGCGCGCCGGCCATGACCGACCTGATCGGCGGCCAGATTCCGTTCTCGGTCGACACCGTGGCGGCCGCGCTGCCGCAGAGCAAGCTGGGCAAGGTGCGCGTGCTGGCGGTGTCGGCCCCGACCCGCTCGGCCTTCCTGCCTGACGTGCCGACCTTCGCCGAACAGGGCTATCCGTCGGTGGCCATGGACACCTGGCTGATGTTCACCGCGCCGCGCGGCCTGCCAGCGGACGTCAAGGCCAAACTGGAAACCGCCCTGCGCGCCACGGTCGAATCGCCCGACGTGCGCAAGAGCCTGGAAGCCCAAGGCTTCGAGGCGGCCTTCTCCAGCGCCGCCGAGGGCGAAGCGCTGATCCAGAAGGAACTGCCGCAGATGCGCGACGTCGCGCAGCGCGCCAACATCAAGATCGATTGAAGGAAGCTCTCATGACCCTGGACGATTCGCTCGTCTCATTATCCGCGGTGGAATTGCGGCGCCTGATCGGCGCGCGCCAGCTGTCGCCGGTGGAACTGCTGGAGGCGTGCATTGCACGCATCGAGGCGGTCAACCCGTACATCAACGCCGTCACCGCCACCGCCTTCGACCGCGCCCGCGTCGAGGCGCGCGCCGCCGAGCAGGCGGTGATGGCCGGCGACACGTTGGGCCTGCTGCACGGCCTGCCGCTGGGCGTGAAGGACCTGGAGCCCACCGCCGGCCTGCTCACCACCTTCGGTTCGCCGATCTACCGGGACCACGTGCCGACCGAGGACGTCACGCTGGTGGCGCGCCTGCGCCACGCCGGCGCCATCGTGGCCGCCAAGACCAACGTGCCCGAGATGGGCGCGGGCGCCAACTCGCGCAACACCGTATGGGGCGCGACCGGCAATCCCTTCAACCCGAACCTGAACGCCGGCGGCTCCTCGGGCGGCTCGGCCGCCGCGCTGGCCAGCGACCTGTTTCCGCTGTGCACCGGGTCGGATACCGGCGGCTCGCTGCGCATCCCCGCCGCCAAGTGCGGCGTGGTCGGCTTCCGGCCGTCGCCGGGCGTGGTGCCGAGCGTGCGCAAGCCGCTGGGCTGGACGCCGATCTCGGTGGTCGGCCCGATGGGCCGCACGGTGGCCGACGCCTGCCTGCAGATGGCCGCCAGCGCCGGCCCAGACGCCGGCGACCCGCTGAGCTATCCGCTCGATCCGCTGCAGTTCCTGGCGCCAGGCAACGCCGACCTGGGCCGCCTGCGCGTCGCCTATACGGAAGACTTCGGGCTGTGCGACGTGGACGACGGCATCCGCGCCACCTTCCGCGCCAAGATCGCCGCCATGCGCCACCTGTTCGCGGCCTGCGATCCCATCGAGATCGACTTCGGCGAGGCCCACCGCTGCTTCGACGTGCTGCGCGCCGAAGCCTTCGTGGCCGGCATGCGCGAGGCCTACGAGAAAGACCCGGCCAGCCTCGGCCCCAACCCCCGCGCCAATTTCGAGATGGGCGCGGCCATGAGCCTGAAGGACTGCGCCTGGGCGCAGGCCGAGCAGACCCGCCTGATCAAGCGCTTCCAGCGCGCCTTCGACGACTACGACCTGATCCTGTCGCCCACCACGCCGGTGTCGCCGTTCCCGTGGACACAGCTGTATGCCGAGGCCATCAACGGCAAGCGCCAGGAGAACTATTATCGCTGGCTGGCGCTGACGTATGTGATCACGCTGACCACGCATCCGGCGCTGACGCTGCCTTGCGGGCGGGATCACCAGGGGATGCCGTTCGGGTTGCAGATCGTGGGACGGTTCCGAGGCGATCGCGAGGTGCTGGCGGCGGCGCAGGGGATGGAGTCCGCGTTCGCGGGCAATGAGGAACTGCGGCGCCCACGGCCGGATCTGGCCGGGCTGAAGGCGGCGGAGCCGGCGCTGACGTCGATCGTGACGGCGCCGCCGGGGGTGGCGCGGGGACCGTCGGCGGCTGAAGTTTCGGCGGTATAGGCAAGACCGTACCCCAGCAGACGCGCATGGCACGGCGGCGGACTCGGGCATAATCCCCCCGCCCGCCGGCCTGGCCCGGCTTTGAAAAGACACCGCTCATGCGCGCTCTGCCCCACGCCCTTCTCGCCTGCGCCCTGCTGGGCGCCGCTTTCACCGCCCAGGCCGGTGATGTCGACAAAAGCAGCTGCACCTACAAAGGCATTCCGCTGCGCGGCAAGGTCAAGATCGTCAGCGCGTTTCCCGACATCCGCGTCAAAGTGGTCGACGCCTTCGCCGATATCCGGGTGAAGAAAGTCAGCGCCTTCGCCGACCGCTGCGGCGAATGGAAAATCGTCGATGCCTTCCCGGACTTCAAGATCCAGTTCGTGGACGCGTTCCCCGACGTGACGGTCAAGTGGGTGGATGCGTTTCCGGGCACCGACTGACGCGGGGCCGCCGCGTCAGCGCTGGCCGGCAGCCCGGGGCGGCGCGCAGCAGTGGGCGGTGTCGATCACGCGGTCGCGGCAGGCCGCCAGCTTGGGGGGATTCCTGCACAACAGCGCGCTGGCCGGCAACGTGAACTGGAAGCCCCCATCGAGCATGCACAGCTGCGCGGCGGCGATATCGTTGAGCAGCATGTCGTCGCCCGGCTCGATTACCGAGGCGTAGCCGCACGCCCGCATGGCTTGCTGCACGCGCTGCGCGTCGGCGTCCGGCCGGGTCCATTGTTCATAGGCGGGCGGACGTTGCCGTGACCCCGCCGCCGCGGCGCCGTCGCTTGCCGGGCAGGCCGCCAGATGGGGATGGGCGTCACAGTAGGTGTGGCGCTCCTGGTAGGCGAAGCCCTTGCCGAGCATGCACTGCTCACCCCGTGCATAGTCGTTATTGGTGATGGTCGTGCCGTCGACATGGCTGGCGCTGGGAAAGCCGCAGTCGAGCAGCGCGTCACGCACGCCTTGCTGATCGACGCCGGGCTTGGCCCACAGGGCGTACAGCGGCGGCGGGGGCTGCATCGGCCGGCCATGAATGCAGGCGCCCAAGCCCAGGCAGAGCAGTACCGCCACCGGCCTATAGAGGCGGAGGCGTCCATCCGTGCCGCCTTGCCGGCCCCCCGCCCCAGGCGTGGCGCGCCGCGCGTCCGATACCGGTCGTCCCCTTGCCATGCTTTCCCCATCAAAGTTGCCAGGATTGAACCGCCAGGCGAGGCGTCATGCTATTGCAATTTCCTTTCCCATGAGCAGACGAGCGTTGTGCCGGCAAACAATCCGATAATGTGTTGACTCGACCCTTGGGGCCGCCCCCAAGCTGGCTGCACCTAGTCAACACAAGGACGGTGAACCCATGAGTTCTTCCAATTCGTGGCTGAATGCTTCCGAAGCAGCCAGACGGCTTGGCGTATCGATCAAGGCCTTGCGGCTATACGAGCAGCATGGCTTGATGACCCCCGGGCGTACACCAGCGGGGTATAGAACCTATAGACCTGACGATATCGTCCGCGCGACCGAAATCGTGACGCTGCGCACGCTCGGACTCAGCTTGGCTCAAATCGCGCGCGTACTGGGCGGTGACGTCGAGAGTCTGAGCGCGGCGTTGTCGACACACGAAGCGGTGCTCGACAAAGATATCCAAGCGCTTCTTCACCAATTGGACAGGCTACGAAGTATCCAGGCAAACCTGGCTCGTGGTCGGATGCCATCGGATGGAGAATTAACCGGCTTGCTAGATCGATCGACCGAAACCCGCGCGGCGTTTGCGCTCCCCTGGCCTTGGGGAGGGGAATGGTTCGAAGTTCGGGATGTGCGTCCCCTGAATTACATCATCGGCCCGTTAGGCAGCGGAAAGACCAGGCTGGCCCTTCGTCTCGCGCAGGCCCTGCCAAATGCGGCCTTCGTTGGCCTGGATCGGCTCGACAATGGATGCGCCGCGGCGAAGGCCATGTTGGCAACGGATCCCGCTCTCGGATCGCGCATTGCCAAAGTCATGGCGTGGCTCGTCGACGAGGGCGCAAGAGAATCCGATGCGCTGACGGCTTTGCTCGTTGCATTGGAAACGGAAGGCCCCGCGGTGCTGGTGATCGACATGGTCGAACAGGGCCTGGACCAGCCATCTCAGGAAGCCTTGATGGCGCACCTTCGTCAGCGCGCGAAGGCCGCAGGAAAGCCCCTCTTCCTGATGACGCGCTCGTCGGCGATCCTGGATCTTGCCGCCGTTGGACCCGACGAAGCCATTCTGCTTTGCCCGGCGAATCACAGTCCGCCAAGCCGCGTCGTGCCTTACCCCGGCGCGCCGGGCTACGAGGCCGTCGCGACGTGCCTGGCCTCGCCCGAAGTGCGCGAGCGGATATCGAGGCGCCCCCAACCGGCGTGATCGCGCGTGCGTCTCGTCGTGCTCGAAATCCCCCCAGAGTCCCCCAGCCGGAGACGGGCGGCCCTAGGGTAATCCCGTAAGTCGTTGAAATAACGCGAAGTCATGACAGGGCATAAGGAAATCCCGATTAGGGAATTTGCTTATGCCCTTTAATTATTTGCCGGGCGCATACTCGATACGCAAGAATTCGTCCTTGGCATAAAGCAAGACAGATGGAACTTCGTCAACTCGAGGCCTTCGCGGCCGTCATGTCCACGGGCAGCGTCACCGCTGCCGGGCGTCTGCTTGGCCGCTCGCAACCCGCGATCAGCCGCCTGCTGCAAGAGCTGGAAGCCGAGATCGGCTATGCCCTGTTCGCCCGCAGCGGGCCGCGCGTGACGCCGACCGAGCAGGGCTTCCTGCTCTATGACGACGTCGAACGCGCCCTGTCCAGCCTGCGCCAGATCCGCGACCGGGCCGAGGAAATCGCCCGTGGTCAGGCGCAACCGCTGCTGTTGGCGGCCACTTCAGCGCTGGCCGCCGGGCTGGTGCCGGACGCGCTCAAGCGCATCGAGCCGCACGCCAACCTGGCCCCCCGCATCGAACTGCGTAGCGCCTCGCCCGAGCGCGTGGTGCACGCCGTGCTGAGCGGCGCGGCGCAATTGGGCGCGACCAGCCTGCCGCTGGAGCATCGCGGGTTGACCGTGCACTGGATCGGCCAGGCGCCCTGTGTGGTGGCGCTGCCCGAAAACGATCGGGCCGCGCGCCATGACGTGGTGCCGGTGGCCGAGCTGGCCGGGCGCCGCGTCATCACCATGGCCAATCCCTACCGTCTGCGCCGCCGGCTGGACGCGGCGCTGGGCCATGCCGCCGGCGCCATCGAAACCAATTCGTCCGTCAACGCCCTGGCCGCCGTACGCGCCGGCCTGGGCGTGTCGGTGCTGGAACCCATTACCGCCTACGGCGCGCCGATGGCGGGCGTGGCGATCCGCCCGATCGACCTGGACATCCCCTTTTTCTTCGGGGTCATCACCTCGCAGTCGCAGCCCCTGACGCCGGCCTGCCAGGCCATGGCCGATGCGCTGGCGCAGGCCGCCGCGCAACTACTGCCCGGCTTCGTGCTGCACGACGCCTGCCAGCACGGCGCGCTGCTGCAGTCGATCTACGGCGATGACACCCCTCTTACGGATACCCCCGCATGAACCAACCCCTCGCTCCCGCCCCGCAAGGCCTGGCCGCGCTGGAAGCGCGCCTGCGCCAGGACCTGTCCTGGCTGGAAATCCCCGCCAAGCCCTGGGTCACGCCGCGCCTGGTCGACGGCCAGCCGGTGCTGGACGTGGCCATCATCGGCGGCGGCATGGCCGGCCTGGCCGCGGCGGCCTCGCTGACGCACCTGGGCATCGTCGCGCCGATCTTCGACCAATCGCCCGAAGGCTATGAAGGCCCGTGGGCCACCACCGCGCGCATGGAGACCCTGCGCTCGCCCAAGCAGTTGACGGGCCCCGCGCTGGGCCTGCCCGCCCTGACCTTCCGCGCCTGGTTCGAGGCACAGTTCGGCGCGGAGGCCTGGGAGGCGCTGGACAAGATCCCGCGCCTGCAGTGGATGGACTACCTGCGCTGGTACCGCCGTGTGCTGAACCTGGACGTGCGCAACCAGCACCGCGTGCTGGCCGTGCTGCCGCGCGCCGACCGGCTGGTGCAGCTGGACATCGAAGCGCCCACTGGCCGCCAGACCGTGCTGGCGCGCCGCGTGGTGCTGGCCACCGGCCGCGACGGGCTGGGCGGCGCCTACGTGCCGGACTTCGCGCGCAAGCTGCCGCGCGACCGCTGGGCGCATTCGTCGGACGTGCTGGACTACGCCACCCTGGCCGGCAAGCGCGTCGGCGTGGTGGGCGCGGGCGCGTCGGCCATGGACAGCGCCGCCACCGCCCTGGAAGCGGGCGCGGCCAGCGTCGACCTGCTGATCCGCCGCGACGACATTCCGCGCATCAACAAGGGCAAGGGCGCCGGCAACCCCGGCCTGACCCACGGCCACCTGAATCTGCCCGATGAGTGGAAGTGGAAGATCCGCCACTACATCAACGCCGCCCAGGTGCCGCCGCCGCGCGGCAGCACGCTGCGCGTGTCGCGCCACCCGAACGCCCGCTTCAACCTGGGCTGCGGCGTGCAGGACCTGGCACTGGTCAATGACGAAATCCGCGTCACCACGCCCAAGGGCGTCTTCACGCTGGACTTCCTGGTGTTCTCCACGGGTTTCCGCATCGACTGGACCGTGCGTCCGGAATTCGCCGCGCTGGCGCCGCACGTGCGCGCCTGGGGCGACCGCTACACCCCGCCCGCCGGCGAGGAAGACCAGGAGCTGCATGACTCGCCCGACCTGGGCGCGGCCTTCGAGCTGCAGGAAAAGACCCCGGGCGCCTGTCCCGGCCTGGACCGGGTGCACTGCTTCTCGTACCCGGCCGCGCTGACGCACGGCACCGTGTCGGGCGACATCCCCGCCATCAGCGAAGGCGCCAAGCGCCTGGCGCAAGGTATCGCGGGCCTCTTCTACCGCGAGGACGTGGCCACGCACTACGCCAACATGGAAGCGTTCGCGGAACCCGAGGTGTTCGGCGACGAATGGACGCCGGCCCCGGCGCCCGGCGCGGCCCGGCAGGCGGAGACCGCGCAATGACCGGCTGGCTGCTCCGCCGCGTGGCGCAAGCCGCGGTGGTCGTGTTCCTGATGACGCTGATCGTCTTCGTCGGGCTGCACGCCATCGGCAACCCCGTCGACATCCTGATCGGCCAGGACGTCGACCAGGTCGACCGCGCCCGCATCATCGCCGAACTGGGGCTGGACAAGCCCCTGTGGCAACAGTACCTGGGCTTTCTGAACGGGGCGCTGCACGGCAACCTGGGCAACAGCTTCGTCTACAACATCCCCGCCGTGGAACTGGTGATCCAGCGCCTGCCGGCGACCCTGGAACTGGCCATCGCCGCACTGCTGCTGGCGGTGATCATCGGGCTGCCGCTGGGCCTGCTGGCCGGGCTGTATCCCGACAGCCGCTTCTCCAAGCTGGTGATGGCGGGCAGCATCGTCGGCTTTTCGTTGCCGACGTTCTGGGTCGCGCTGATGCTGATCATGACCTTCAGTGTGTCGCTGGGCTGGCTGCCGGCCAGCGGCCGCGGCCAGACGGTGGAATTCCTGGGCTTCCAGTGGTCGTGGCTGACGGCCGACGGCTGGCGCCACCTGATCCTGCCGGCGCTGAACCTGTCGCTGTTCAAGATCTCGCTGGTGATCCGCCTGACCCGCGCCGGCGTGCGCGACGTGATGCCGCTGGACTTCGTCAAGTTCGCCCGCGCCAAGGGCCTGTCGCCGTTCCGGGTGGTCTGTGTGCACGTGCTGCGCAACACCATGATCCCGCTGGTGACGGTGCTGGGCCTGGAGCTGGGCTCGACCATCGCCTTCGCCGTCATCACCGAAAGCATCTTCGCCTGGCCCGGCGCCGGCAAGCTGATCCTGGACAGCCTGAACGCGCTGGACCGCCCGGTGATCGTGGCCTACCTGATCGTGGTGGTGTGCCTGTTCGTGACGCTCAACCTGATCGTCGACATCCTGTACAAAGTGCTGGACCCGCGGGTACGGCTGGAGGCCGCGGCATGAGCGCTCCGAACACTCCCCAGGCAAATGCCATGCAAACCGCCGCCCCCGCGCTGAAGCGTGAATCGCCCTGGCGCCGCAACCTGCTGGAATTCCTGTCGTCCAAGACGGCGGTGTTCGGGCTGGTGATCGCCACCCTGCTGATCCTGGCCGCCATCCTGGCGCCGTGGATCTCGCCGCAGAACCCCTACGACCTGCTGCAGATCGACGTGCTGGACGCGCGCCTGGCGCCGGGCACGATGAACGGCCTGAACACCTTCCACTACTGGCTCGGCACCGACGGCCAGGGCCGCGACCTGCTGTCGGGCATCCTGTACGGCCTGCGCATCAGCCTGATGGTGGGCGTGGGCTCGGCGCTGATCGCCGGCATTATCGGCACGCTGCTGGGCCTGCTGGCGGCGTACGCCGGCGGCAAGGTCGACGCGCTGATCATGCGGCTGGTCGACCTGATCCTGTCGTTCCCGTCGATCCTGGTGGCCATGATGATCCTGGCCTACCTGGGCAAGGGCGTGGGCAACGTGGTGCTGACGCTGGTGATCCTGGAATGGGCCTACTACGCCCGCACCGCGCGCGGCCAGGCCCTGGTCGAGCGTCGCCGCGAGTACGTCGAGGCGGCGCGCTGCCTGGACATCCCGAACTGGCGGATCATGCTCAAGCACATCCTGCCCAACTGCCTGCCGCCGCTGATCGTCATCGGCACCCTGCAGATCGCGCGCGCCATCACGCTCGAAGCCACGCTGAGCTTCCTGGGCCTGGGCGTGCCCGTGACCGAGCCGTCGCTGGGGCTGCTGATCTCCAACGGCTTCCAATACATGCTGTCCGGCGAATACTGGATCAGCTTCTACCCCGGCATCGCGCTGCTGATCACCATCGTCGCCATCAACCTGGTAGGCGACCGCCTGCGCGACGTGCTGAACCCGAGGACC
Source organism: Achromobacter ruhlandii (assembly GCF_002082135.1). Lineage (NCBI taxonomy): Bacteria > Pseudomonadati > Pseudomonadota > Betaproteobacteria > Burkholderiales > Alcaligenaceae > Achromobacter > Achromobacter ruhlandii. The sequence continues at coordinate 2,520,597 of NZ_CP017433.1, read as the reverse complement.
CACAAATGAGCGCCGCCCGTCCCGTCGCGGCGCCGGCCGCCGCCAACGTGCCGACCCTGGAAGTGCGCAACCTGCGCACCCACTTCTTCACCCGCGCCGGCACCCTGCCCGCCGTGGACGACGTGTCCTTCACGTTGGAGCGCGGCAAGATCCTGGGCCTGGTCGGAGAATCCGGCTCGGGCAAATCCGTCACCGGCTTTTCCATCATGGGCCTGGTGGACGCCCCCGGCCGCGTGGTCGGCGGCCAGGTGCTGTTCCAGGGCCGCGACCTGACCCAGCTGGCCCCGCGCGAGCTGCGCAAGCTGCAGGGCAACCGCATCGCCATGATCTTCCAGGATCCGATGATGACGTTGAACCCGGTGCTGCGGGTCGACGTGCAGATGATCGAAACGGTGCGCGCCCACAACAGCATGAGCAAGGCGCAGGCGCGCGAGCTGGCCCGCGACACGCTCGGCATGATGGGCATTCCCAGCCCGGAAGAACGGCTGCTGGCGTATCCGCACCAGTTGTCCGGCGGCATGCGCCAGCGCGTGGCGATCGCCATCGCCATGCTGCACCGGCCCGACCTCATCATCGCCGACGAGCCGACCACGGCGCTGGACGTCACCATCCAGGCACAGATCCTGTCCGAAGTGCAGAAGCTGGCGCAGCAACACGGCACCAGCCTCATCTGGATCACCCATGACCTGTCGGTGGTGGCGGGCCTGGCCGACGACGTGGCGGTGATGTACGCCGGCCGCATCGTCGAACACGGCAAGGTCGACGACGTGCTCGACCGTCCGCAACATCCCTACACGGTGGGCCTGATCGACAGCCTGCCCAGCAACAACCAGCGCGGCCAACGCCTGCGCCAGATTCCCGGCATGACACCCAACCTGCTCACCCTGCCCGCCGGCTGTGCCTTCGCGGCGCGCTGCGCGCGCGCCACGGCGCAATGCGGCCAGCAGCCCGCCATCACCGACGTGCTGCCCGGCCACCAGGTGCGCTGCTTTCATCCGTCGCGCCAACCGGGCGAGGTGGCGGCATGAGCCAGACGACGATTCCGGACACCCGCGACGGCGCCCACGCGGCGCCGCCCTCGGGCACCACAACGGGCGACGGCGCGCACGCCGCTGCCCATCCCGCACTCGGCGCCCACGCCGATGACCGCGGCAGCGCCACCCCGCTCATCGACCTGCGCCAGGTCAGCAAGCGCTTTGGCGAACGCCCCGTCGGCGCCGCCGGCCGCGCCTTGCAGCGCCTGGGCCTGTCCAAGCCGCCCGCCATCACCCGCGCCGTCGATCATGTGGACCTGCTGGTGCGCCCCGGCGAAGTGGTCGGCCTGGTCGGCGAATCCGGCTGCGGCAAGTCCACGCTGGGCCGCATCGCGGCCGGCCTGCTGACGACGTCCGGCGGCGAGGTGCTGATCAACGGCCAGCGCCCGGCCGACATGACGCCGGCCCAGGCCCACGCCGCGCGCCTGAAGGTGCAGATGATCTTCCAGGACCCGTACGCGAGCCTGAACCCGCGCCTGCGCGTGGACGAGATCGTCGGCGAGGCCGCGCGCATCCACGGCCTGGTCGGCAACGGCGACTTCGACGACTACGTCAGCGCGCAACTGCAACGCGCCGGCCTCGACCCGGCCCTGCGCCAGCGCTATCCGCACCAGTTCAGCGGCGGCCAGCGCCAGCGCATCGGCATCGCTCGCGCCCTGGCGGTGCAGCCGTCGATGCTGGTGTGCGACGAGGCCGTGGCCGCGCTGGACGTGTCGATCCAGGCGCAGATCCTGAATCTGTTCATGGACCTGCGCGAACAGCTCAACCTGACGTACCTGTTCATCAGCCATGACCTGGGCGTGGTCGAGCACCTGTCGGACCGCGTGGTCATCATGTACCTGGGCCGCGTGGTCGAGACGGCGCCGGTGGACGAAGTCTTCCGCCGCCCCAACCATCCGTACACCCAGGCGCTGCTGGCCGAGATCCCCAACCTGAAATCGCGCCACAAGACCTTCACCGCCATCAAGGGAGAGATTCCCAGCCCGCTCAATCCGCCCGGCGGCTGCCACTTCCACCCGCGCTGTCCGCATGCGATGGCGCGCTGCAAAACCGAGGTTCCCACCCTGAAGGGAATCGCCATCAACCACCTGAGCGCCTGTCACCTGAACGACATGGCCTGACGCTCGCGGGCCGCGGCGCCCGCGCCGCGACCCATGGACCCTTTTACTGCTCGTTCCCCCTCACCAAGGACCCCGAACATGAAACGCCTGATTCTCTCGACCCTGACCGCCGCCATCCTGGGCGCGTCCGCCGCGGCCTCGGCCGACAACCTGTCGATCGGCTTTGCCGATCCGCTGTCCTCGCTCGACCCGCAACTGAACAACCACGCCGGCGACCGCTCGGTGGCCCTGCACTTCTGGGACCTGCTGATCGAGAACAAGTGGAACAAGCTGCAGCCCGGCCTGGCCGTGAGCTGGAAGCCGCTGGACAGCACCACCTGGGAATTCAAGCTGCGCGAAGGCGTCAAGTGGCAGGACGGCACGCCGTTCACCGCCGACGACCTGATCTACTCGTACACCCGCGCCCGCGCCGTGCCCGGCAGCGTGGCCACCTACGCCGGCTACCTGCGCACCATCGACACGATGACCGCCAAGGACCCGCTGACCCTGATCGTCAAGACCAAGGCGCCCAACCCCGACCTGCCGCTGAACCTGGCGTCGGTGCACGTGGTCAGCAAGCACGTCGGCGAGAAGTCCACCACCGAAGACTACAACTCGGGCAAGGCCATGATCGGCACCGGCCCCTACAAGTTCGTGTCCTACACCCCCGGCGACCGCGTCATCATGGAACGCAACGACGGTTACTGGGGCGAGAAGGCCACCTGGGACAAGGTCAACTACCGCTACATCAACAACGCCGCCGCCCGCACCGCCGCGCTGCTGGCCGGCGACGTCGACGTGATCGACAAGGTGTCGGTGTCCGACCTGGCCAAGCTGCAAAAGGCTGCAAACATCTCGGTCTATCCGTACGACGGCCTGCGCGTCATGATCCTGCAGCCCAGCTTCAACCCCGCGCCGAATCAGTACATCACCGACAACAACGGTAAGCCGCTGGACAAAAACCCGCTGCTGGACGTGCGCGTGCGCCAGGCGCTGAACCTGGCGATCAACCGCAAGGCCATCGCCGACCGCATCCTGCAGGGCGCCGCCACCGAAGCCAACCAGTGGATGCCCAAGGGCACCTTCGGCTACAACCCCGACGTCAAGGACATCCCCAACGACGTCGAGAAGGCCAAGAAGCTGCTGGCCGAAGCCGGTTTCCCCGACGGCTTCAAGCTGACCATGCACGTGCCCAACGACCGCTACCCGCAAGGCCCGGAAACGGCCCAGGCGGTGGCGCAGTTCTGGACCCGCATCGGCGTCAAGACGCAAGTGGAAGTGGTGCCATGGGCCGTGTACTCGGGCCGCGCCAACAAGAACGAATTCGCGGTCAGCATGCTGGCCTGGGGCAACGGCACGGGCGAAGCCAGCTACGCGCTGGTCAACATCCTGGCCACCGTCGACGCCAAGAAGGGCCTGGGCGCCTCCAACTGGGGCCACTACAGCAACCCCAAGGTCGACGCCGCGCTGGACCAGTCCACCTCGGAATTCGACGTGGCCAAGCGTGAAGCCATCCTGCGCGACTCGGTCAAGATCGTGTCCGACGACGTCGGCATCATCCCGCTGTACCACTACAAGAACATCTGGGCCACCAAGAAGGGCCTGAAGGTCACCCCCATGACCAGCGACCGCACCGCCGCCATGATGGTCACCAAGGACTCGGCCAAGTAAGGCGCGCATCATGGTTCCTACCCTGAGCATCCAACCCGCCGACGCGCTCATCGACGTGCCCCGCCAGATCCGGGTGGAGCACGTCGCGCCCGGCCAGACGGTGGAGATCACCGCCCTCACCCGTCGCAACGGCGTGCTGTGGCAAAGCCACGCCGCCTTCGTCGCGGGCGAGGACGGCGCGGTCGACCTGACGCGCGACGCGCCCGTCTCGGGCGACTACAGCGGCCTCTCGCCCATGGGCCTGGTGTGGTCGCAGTCGCCCGTGGACTCGCCCAGCCGCGAGCACTTCAACCACCCGGTCAGCGAGCCGCTGGTCACCGAAGTAGTGGCGCGCGTGGCCGGCGCCCAGAGCGTGGCGCGCTTCACCCAGCGCCTGGCGGCCGACGGCGTCACCCGCCAGGACGTGCGCGAGGAAGGACTGGTCGGCACGCTCTACCTGCCGCCCGGCGCGACGCCCGGCTCGCATCCCGCCGTCCTGATCCTGAACGGCTCGGGCGGCGGCATCAACGAACCGCGCGCCGCGCTGTATGCGTCGCGCGGCTACGCCGCCTTCGCCCTGGCCTACTTCAAGGCGCCGGGCCTGTCGGACTACATCTCCAACACGCCGCTGGAGTACTTCCAGACCGGCCTGCGCTGGCTGCGCAAGAAGGTCCAGCCCAGGCACGACTTCGTCGCCATCAGCGGCCAGTCGCGCGGCGGCGAACTGGTGCTGCTGCTGGGCGCCACCTTCCCCACGGAAGTGTCGGCGGTCGTGGCCTACGTGCCCGGCGCCGTGGTCCACAGCGGCCAGAACGCCTGCGACCCCAAGATCGGCCGCGAAGGCCCGACCTGGCTGTTGGGCGGCAAACCCCTGCCGCACGTCTGGGAAAACAACCGCACCGCCACCTGGGCGCCGTTCGACGAAGGCCCCGCGCCGCATCGCCACGAAAAGGCCATCCTCACCGCGCTGCAGGATCCCGACGCCGTGGCCCGCGCCCGCATCAAGGTCGAGGACATCCAGGGCCCGGTGATGCTGCTGTCGGCCACCGACGACGGCTCGTGGCCGTCCACCCTGTACTCGAAGATGGTGCGCGACAAGCTGGCCGAGGTGCGGCATCCGTATCCGGTCCAATGGCTGGACTACGAGAACGGCGGCCACTCGATCCTGTTCCCCTACGTGCCCACCACGCAACTGGTCTACGCCCACCCCGTGTCCGGCAAGATCAGCACCAGCGGCGGCAACCCCAAGGACAACGCGCGCGCCGACGAGCAATCGTGGGAAGGCGTGCTGAAGTTCCTGGACGCCGCGGTCAAGGCGCGCGGCCAGGCCGCGCCGTCCGCGAGCCGCGCCGAAGCCGGCGCGGCCGCCACGCCCGGCAACGCCGGCTGAACGACATCCAAGGAGACTTTCTCAATGGCACAACCCCCCATCGTCTATGACGCCGCCCGCGACCTGGTGGACCAGCTCGTCGGCCTGAAGGCCGACAGCGCCACCTACGCCGTGCGCCACCAGCGCGACAAGGTCGCCGCCGCCACTCAGGGCAGCTACGACGCCCTGTTCGACCCGGCCCTGCCCGGCCTGACGCTGGCCGAGCGCCTGCTGGTCGCGCTGTACGCCGCGCGCCTGACGCCGTCGCCGGCGCTGGCCGCGCACTACCGCCAGCGCCTGGTGGACGCGGGCGCCAGCGCCGCCGACATCCAGGTGGCCGAGTCCGGCAAGCCGGCGGACGCCGCCGACCCGCGCCTGGCCGTGATCCTGGAGTTCACCCGCAAGCTGATCGAAAAGCCCGTCGAAGGCGACGAAGCCGCCCTCAAGACCTTGCCGGCCGCCGGCGTCTCCACGCCCGCCGTGGTCACGCTGTCGCAACTGGTGGCGTTCCTGTCGTATCAGGTGCGCCTGGTCGCCGGCCTGCAGGCCATGCTGGCGCTGGAAACCAAGCCGATTGCGGCCGGCACCCCGCCCGCGCCCTTCCCGGCCAACACCGCCGCCACCGAACCCGGTGACGTCATCAAGGCCCACGGCTTCACCAACGAAGTGCTGGAGTGGAAGGCGTGGCTGGACGTGGTCCAGGTCGACAGCGCCACGCCCGAGCAGATCGCGGTGCTGGAAGAAAGCCACCCCAAGGCCAAGGTCTCGGATTACTACCTGTTCCTGGTGCACCAGCCCGAGATCCTGCGCCAGCGCTCCACCGCGTTCAACGCCATCATGTACGCGCCCAGCGGCCTGTCGCGCGCCGAGCGTGAACTGGGCGCGACCGTGGTGTCGCGCGTCAACGGCTGCGTCTACTGCGCCTCGGTGCACGCGCAGCGCTTCGAGCAACTGGCCAAGCGCAATGACGTGATCGCGCAGGTGTTCGAAGACCCGGCCACCGCCGGCACCACCGCGCGCGAACTGGCGATCGGCAAGTTCTCGATCCAGATCACCGACGCGCCGGCCTCGGTGGATGCGGCCAGCATCCAGGCGTTGAAGGATGTGGGCCTGAGCGACGGTGAAGTGCTGGACCTGCTGCATTCGGACGCGATCTTCGCGTGGGCCAACCGGTTGATGTTGAACCTGGGCGAGCCGGTGGTCGTGCAGGTCTGACGATCGCGCGCGCATCGCGCCGCGCAGTACCTCGGCAGGCCGCGTTTTAGCGGCCTGTCTGCTTTGCGGCTCGCGGTTGATGCCCGTCATCCGCAGGCGGCCGACAACGCAGCGGCGTGCCGGTTGAACCGCGCACCCGCCTACTTCTGCCGCGCCTCCACCCGCTGCGACAGCAGGTCGTAGAACAGCCGCGCCACCGGATTCAAGGTCTTGCCGCGCGGATGGATCAGCCCGATCGTGCGGCTCACGGCGGGATTGCGCAGCGGCACGCTGACCAGCGTGCCGTGATCCTCGTCCGGCATCGCCAGCCGCGGCACCACGCCCACGCCCAGGCCCGCCTCCACCATGCTGACCAGCGCCGGCACGTGCTGCACCTCGCAGAAATGGCGCGGCCGGCTGCCGCTGTGCACCAGCGCCTGGTCCATCAGGAAACGATTGCCGCTGCCCTGCGCCAGGGTGATGTACGGATGCGCCTCCAGGTCGGCCCAATCCACCGACTTGCGTTTGGCCAGCGGATGCTTGCGGCTCACCGCGGCCACGAACGGCTCTTCCAGCAGCGGCTTGAACTCGATCTCCGCGTCATTGGCGCCGATGTAGGTCAGCCCGAAATCCGCGTCGCCGCGCGCCACCGCCGTCAGCACCTGCGAGGACGACTCGTCGATGATGCGGATGCGGATGCGCGGATAGCTGGCGTGGTATTCGCGGATCACATCCGGCAGGAAATACGCCACCGCCGACGGCACGCAGGCAATCGTCACCATGCCCGACAGGCGCTCGGCCACGTCGCGGATGCCGACCAGCGCGCTCTCCAGCTCATTCAGCACGCTGCGGGCGCGCGGCACGAAGCCGCGGCCGAGGGTGGTCAGCTCGACCTTGCGCGTGGTGCGCGTCATCAGCTGCACGCCCAGCGCCGCCTCCAGCTTGTCCACGCGGCGCGACAGCGCCGACTGCGACAGGTGCAGCGCCTCGGACGCGGCGCGGAAACTGCCCAGGTCGGCCACCGCCAGGAAGGCGCGCAGATCGGCAAGATCGAAATTCATGCGTTTTCATCAAGAATTGAACGAATTTTTGCACTTTACTCGATTCCGAGGGCGGGGCACGATGTCTCCCAGCCGCAACCAATAGCGGCCCGAACAGGAGACCCACCCATGAAGCCGTTACGGAGAGCCTGCCTGCGCACCGCGCTGGCGCTGGCCGCCGCCCCCTTGTTGTCGTCCGCCCCCTTCTCGGCCCACGCCGACGCCTGGCCGCAACGCCCCATCCGCCTGCTGGTGCCCTACGGCCCCGGCGGCAGTTCCGACGTGGTGGCGCGCGCCGTCGCGGTTGAAATGTCGCGCGACCTGGGCCAGCAGGTCATCGTCGAGAACAAGGGCGGCGGACAGGGCAGCATCGCCACGGTGGAAGCGGCGCGCGCCCGGCCCGACGGCTACACGCTGATCCTGGGCCACGTCGGCACCCTCGCGGTGAACCCGACCATGATGCCCAACCTGTCGTATGACCCGCGCCGCGACTTCGCCCCGATCATCCTGCTGGCCAAGCTGCCCATGGTGTTCGCCGTGGGCGCCAAGGTGCCGGCCGCCACCCTGCCCGAATTCGTGGCGCTGGCGCGCGCCAAGCCGGGCGTCCTGAACTACGGCTCGGCCGGCAACGGCAGCGCCGGCCACCTGGCCTTCGAAATGCTGAAGACCGCCGCCGCCATCGACGTGGTGCATGTGCCGTACAAGGGCACCGGCGCCCAGGTCACCGACCTGCTGGCCGGCAACATCGACGCCGCCGCGGCCGGCATCCCCGGCCTGCTGCCGCATGCGCAGGCCGGCAAGATCAAGATCGTGGCCGTCGGCTCGGCCCAGCGCCTGCCGATCCTGCCGGACGTGCCCACCGTGGCCGAGCAGGGCTACCCCGGCTTCGAAAGCTCGCAGTGGTTCGGCCTGCTGGCCCCGGCCGGCACGCCGCAGGAAGCGATCTCGCGCCTGCAGGCCGCCGCCCAGCGCGCCCTGCGGACCGACGCCGTGCGCCAGCGCCTGGCCCATGACGCCGCCGAGCCTTCCGGCGCCGGCCCGGCCGAATTCGCCGCCTTCATCGACGCCGAAGAGCGCCGCTGGAGCCAGGTGGTGAAAGACGCCCGTCTTTCCGCCGAATAAGTCCCCCTCTTTTCTCACACAAGGATTGCTGATCATGGCCGCCACTGCTGGCTCCCCCTCCCTCGTCCCGGAAACCGAACTGCGCGAGCTTGGCGTGCGCGCCTTCGAAGGCCTGGGCCTGCCGCGCCAGGACGCCGTCGACGTGGTCGACATCCTGGTGCTGGCCGATCTGTTCGGCCTGTCCACCCACGGCCTGTCGCGCATCGAGTCGTATGGCGAGCGCCTGCAGGTCGGCGGCATCAACCGCCAGGCCCGCATCCGCGTGGACAGCCCCGCCCCCGCGCTGCGCCTGGTCGACGGCGACAACGGCGTCGGCCCGCTGGTCGGCATGCACGCGCTGCGCGCCGCCATGCAGGCCGCCAGCGAATGCGGCGTGGGCCTGGCGTTCGCCCGCCAGAGCAACCATTTCGGCCCGATCTCGCCCTACGGCCTGATCGCCGCCGAGGCCGGCTACGCCAGCATCATCGGCAGCAACGCCACCACCACCATCGCCCCCTGGGGCGGCACCGACGCGCGCGTCGGCAACAGCCCCATCGGCTTTGCCGTGCCGAACCCGGACGGCGCCCACTTCCTGCTCGACATGGCCATGAGCGTGGTGGCCCGCGCCAAGATCCGCAACGCCCTGAAGGCCGGCCAGGCCATCCCCGACACCTGGGCCACCGACGCCCAGGGCTGCCCCACCACCGACCCCAAGCAGGCGCTGGACGGCTTCCTGCTGCCGATCGGCGGTCACAAAGGCTACGGCCTGGCGCTGATGGTGGACCTGTTCGCCGGCCTGCTGTCCAACGCCGCCTACCTCACCCACGTCAAATCCTGGGTCGACGCGCCCGACGAACCGCAGAACCTGGGCCACTTCTTCCTGCTAATCGACACCCGCCGCCTGGGCTCGACCCAATGGCTGGCCGAACGCATGAACGACTTCGCCGCCATCCTGCACGCCAGCCCGGCCGCCGACCCGGCCCGCCCCGTGATCCAGCCCGGCGAGATCGAACTGGCCAAGCTGGCGCGCCAGCGCGCCCACGGCATCGAAGTGGCCGCGGACGTCCTGGCCCTGCTGCGCCAACACGCCGGCCAGGGCTGAGCCGGCATCCCGGAGGAGACCGACAACATGAAGAACATCGCCCGACTCACCCTGGTCCTGGCGGCGGCGCTGGCCGCGCCGCTGGCCGGCGCCGCCGACTATCCCAGTCAGCCGATCCGCCTGATCGTGCCCTACGTGGCCGGCGGCGCGGCCGACATCACCGCGCGCGTGGTCGCCGCCCGCATGGCCAAGACCCTGCAGGGCACCATCGTGGTCGAGAACAAGCCCGGCGCCAACGGCATGATCGGCACCGACTTCGTCGCCAAGGCCGCGCCCGACGGCTACACCCTGCTGCTGGACGCCAGCGGCCCGCTGGTGGTCAACCCGTCGCTGTACAAGAAAACGCCCTATGACCCGCTGAAGGATTTCGCCCCGATCAGCCAGATCACCAGCTACCAGTACGCGCTGGTGGTGCCGCGGCAATCGCCCGCGCACAGCATCGACGACCTGCTCGCCGCCGCCCGCAAGAAACCCGGCGCCGTCACCTACGGCTCGGCCGGCCTGGGCGCCGGCGGCCACCTGGCCGGCGAATTGCTGGCCCTGCGCACCGGCACCCAGCTGACGCACGTGCCCTACAAGGGCAACGCCCAGGCCCTGACCGACGTGCTGGGCGGACAACTGTCCTTCACCTTCGACACCACCGTCACCGCCACCCCGCACATCCAGTCCGGCAAGCTGCGCGCCTACGCCGTCACCGGCCCGCGCCGCGCCTCCAGCCTGCCCGACCTGCCCACCATGCAGGAACTGGGCTACAAGGACTTCGTCATCACCCAGTTCCAGGGCCTGTTGGCGCCCGCCGGCACCGATCCGCGCATCATCGCCACCCTGCATGACGCCGTGGTCCAGGCGGTGAAGGACCCGGAAGTGGTGCGCAAGCTGGCCACCGAAGGCGGCAACGAAATCATCGCCGGCACGCCCGAGGAATTCACGCGCCAGTTGCGCGACGACCTGCAACGCTACCGCCAGCTGATCAGCGAAGCCCACATCACCGCGGAGTGACCCCATGTACCAGATCGACATCCTGATCCAGGGCTACCCCGGCCGCGCCGTCTGCCATGGCGGCCTGGGCTGGAGCACCAGCACCCTGCTGCGCTCGGACCGCCACAGGATCCTGGTGGACGTCGGCGCGTTCGGCGTGCGCCACCTGCTCGGCCGCCACCTGGACGCCTGCGGCGTCGCGCCGGCCGACATCACCGACGTCGTCCTCACGCACGCCCACTACGACCACGCCGTCAACTTCACGCTGTTCCCCAACGCCACCGTCTGGATCGGCGCGCGGGAAATGGAATGGGCCGCCGCGCAACCGCCCGGCTTCAACCCGCTGCCCGAACTGTACGTGCGCGAACTCGACCGGCTGGACCGCGTGCGCCGTATCGGCGACGGCGACGCCTTCCTGCCCGGCATCACCGCCATCGCCGCGCCCGGCCATACCCCGGGCCACCTGCTGTTCTACGTCGACGATCCGCGCCAGCCCATCCTCTTCACCGGCGACGCCGCCAAGAACCGCGCCGAACTGGTCTCGGGCCAGGTGGTCGACACCGCCGACGCCGCCGCCAGCCATGCCAGCCTGGAACGCATCTGGGAATGGTGGCGCAAGCGGCCCGGCACGCTGCTGGTGCCGGGCCATGACCTGGGCATGAAGCTCGACGCCGATGGCGCGCCGGTCTATGTCGGCGAGCGCCGCGCCGCGATCAATGCGTGGTTCGGGGATGACCTGGAGCCGCAACGGATCGACCTGTGCTGTGCGCCGGGTGCTGGGCGGTACAGCGTGTGAGTTGGCGGCTAAACGGAGGGGGCCATCTGCTATCACCCTTCAGCCGTCGTTGTCGCCTCGTGAACTATCCGCTATGGCCTTGAGCCGTCCGCAGCCGCCTGTGAGCCTTCCGCCACGGCAGGCTGCCATCCGCAACCGCCTTTGAACCTCCCACTGCCCTCCGCGAACACCACCATGACTGCGCTTTCCAGTACCGCCGCCCTTTCCAACGCACCCGCCCATTCCGGCGCCGCCAACATCCCCGCCGACATCGTCCAGGCCTTCACCCCCACCGGCGTGCTGCGCGCCACCATCAACCTCGGCAACCCCATCCTGGCCACCCGCGACGCCAGCGGCGCGGCCGCCGGCGTCTCCGTCGACCTGGCCCGCGCCTTCGCGCAGCGGCTCGGCGTCGCCCTGGAACTCATCGTCCTGGACAGCGCCGGCAAGGCCGTCGACACCGTCAGCCAGGACGCCGCCGACATCGGCTTCTTCGCCATCGACCTCAAGCGCGCCGCCGGCATCGCCTTCACCGACGCCTACGTCCTGATCGAAGGCGCCTACCTGGTGCGCAACGATTCGCCCCTGTGCGAGATCGCCGAGGTCGACGACCCGCGCCATCGCGTCACCGTCGGCCTGGGCAGCGCCTACGACCTCTACCTGACCCGCGAACTGCAACGCGCCGCCATCACCCGCGCCGCCACCTCGCCCACCGTGGTCGACACCTTCCTGCAGACCGGCACCGACGTCGCCGCCGGCGTGCGCCAGCAACTGGAAGCCGACGCCCGCCGCCTGGGCGGCCTGCGCCTGCTGCCCGGCAGCTTCATGACCATCCGCCAGGCCATGGGACTGCCGCGCGGGCGCGGCGAAGCGGCGGCGCGCGTCCTGGCCGACTTCGTCGAAGACATGAAACGCAGCGGCTTCGTGGCCCAGGCCCTGGCCCGCCACGGCATCGACGGCGCCGCCGTCGCGCCGGCTGCCGGCCGATAGCCACCGGCTAGTCGGCCGACCCGCGCACGGCTCAACGCCGAGCAGGCCCGCCCTGTCGGCTGCCGGACGGAAAGCCACCGGTTTCGTTAAAATGACGCTTTCCGCCTTCCACTGCGCCCCGCCCCACGCGGGGCGCATTGCCTTACCCCCATGTCCGACAAAACCCACGACATCCGCCCCGGCCAGTCGATCGAACTGCTCAAGGCCCTGCACATCCTGACCCGCGACGGCAAGATGAACCAGGACAGCCGCCGCAAGCTCAAGCAGGTCTACCACCTGTTCCAGTTCATCGAACCGCTGCTCAAGGACGTCCAGCAACAACGCGGCGCCGTCACGCTGGCCGACCACGGCGCGGGCAAGTCGTACCTGGGCTTCATCCTGTATGACCTGTTCTTCAAGGAACAGCCCGAGGCGCTGAAGAACGGCTCGCACATCTACGGCATCGAAACCCGCGAGGAACTGGTCAAATCATCGGAAGAACTGGCGCAGCGCCTGGGCTTTGGCGGCATGTCGTTCCTGAATTTGTCGGTAGCCGAATCCATCACCTCCGACAAACTGCCCGCCACCATCGACGTGGTCACGGCCCTGCACGCCTGCAACACCGCCACCGACGACGCGATCCATTTCGCGCTGGAGAAAAAGGCCAAGTACATCGTGGTCGTGCCCTGCTGCCAGGCGGAAGTGGCGTCGGTGCTGAGGAAGAACAAGGCCAAGGCGCTCGCCGATCCGCTGGCGGAGATCTGGCGGCATCCGCTGCACACGCGGGAGTTTGGCAGCCAGATCACGAACGTGCTGCGATGCTTGCAGCTGGAAGCGCATGGGTATCAGGTCAGCGTGACCGAGCTGGTGGGGTGGGAGCATTCGATGAAGAACGAGCTGATCATCGCGCAGTACAAGGATCTGCCGCGTCGGAAGCCGGCGGAACGGCTGACGGAGATGCTGGATCGGATCGGGTTGCAGGAGTTGAAGGATCGGTTTTTCCTGCCGCAAGCGGCTTGAGAATTGAAAAAGGACCTTGCGAGGTCCTTTTCTTATTGAACGCTCGTCTCGGATAGGGATGAGAATGTCACCCTTGGCATTGCTGCCAATGTGCGTCACGCCCATACTCATCTTGCGATCGCAACAACGATCGTCCGGATTGACAGCCGGAATAGCAAAGGCGGATACCCGCCGCAATAGCGGCGTTTTCATATCCGAAGGCTGACGCACGTCCCTCCATGGGCGAGCCTTGGCTGGGGCACGTTCGCGTGCGCTGGTTGCCTTTGCTACCGGTCTGTCAACCCGGCCTTGCGCTCGCCCGCCCCGACCGAGGACGGGGCGCGAGCTTAACGACAGAGGCAGCCGCGATGAACGACCACTCCTATACCCTTGACCGCTGGGCCACGCCGGATGATCCGGAGAGCGTCCCTATTCGGTTTGCTGATCTTCGGAAGATTGAGCGAGCTTGCCAGGGAATCTGGGCCATCGCCCGGATTGTGGGAAACAGCGCGACGGAACCCGAGAGTACCGGGGCGGCGCCACTGGAGCCTTGGGTCAGCGCCAACTTGCTGGGTGGGGTCGAGAGCCTGTGCGATCACATCATGGATCTTGTGGACACGGCGCTTGATGGGACAGGGTTGGAGCTTGGGGGCGTGGCGCCGACGGGGTCAGTGCATTGAAGGGCGTGGCGGCGGCGGGCCGGAATTATCTTGAGGCCTGCCCACCGCAATAGTGAGCGATCCCGAGGATCGGAGGTCAACCGTCGCGCCACCCGTCGCCTCGATAACGACGGCCTGAACACGACGGCCGGAATACGCCTGGATTCAATCCCCAGAGCTTCGACGCAACCGATCCGTCGACTGCTTGTTCAGCCGCTTCGCCTCGGCTTCCGCGTAGTCTTCCTCGCCCTGTTCGTATTTCCCGTCATACATGCAGCTACTGCGAACCAAGCCGCATTCGCCGATGATTGAAGAACAGCCCGAGCTCAACGCAGCGAGAAATAGCACGATACCGTAACGGCCTAGGTTTTGAATCGACATGGAACTCCTTGGTTGTCGAAGTAGTGTACGGGATGGGCGAGAACGGCAACGAGACCCGCACTTACGCGTCGGTCTCGGATCAAAAAAAGAAAGCGTTTCATCACCCGGCGTATGTATTTTGCTGGACAGGCGGGCCACCTCTGCAAATGCAACGCCAATCATTACATTTGGAATTCTTTTTTGTAATTCGTGGTTTTGATTTTCTACCGTGGGCCGCAGATCAGGCATCATCTGCGCCACTGTCCCCCGATCGGCTCCCACTCGTCAGGTAGATCCTTGCGCACGCTCACCACCATCCGCCAAGACCTCCGCGCCCTGGTCCAATCCCGCGCGTTTTCCCAAATCGACGCCTACTACGCCGACCTGGAACAACAGGATTGGTCGCTCCCTGCCAACCAGATTTCGGCGTATTCCGAAGCCGTCCTCTCCGGCACCCTCTTCGACTACAGCACCGTCCCCTACCCGCAAGCCGCCGACTTCCTCCAGGCCTGGATCGCCGCCTGCCCCGACTCCTACCACGCGCACCTGGTCCTGGGTAACTTCTGCTTCGGCCGCGCCGCGGATATCCGCGGCTTTGGCTGGGCAGACAGCGTGACGCAGGATCGCTGGATCGGCGCCGCCCTGGCCTGCGAAACCGCCGCCGCCGCGTTATTGAAAGCCATGACGCTGTCGCCGCGTCCCGTCGCGGCCTGCGTGACCCTGATGCAAATGGCGGCGCATTTCAAAGAGCCGTATTGGCTGCGCCAGTTGTTCGAAGGCAATCCTCCGGAAACCATTACCCACGACGATGTCGAGGAACCCGGCCTGATGGACGCCGCGCTGGCGCATCTGGCGGAATACGGCGTGCCGCGCCTGCAACCGGATCAGGCGCCGCAGTCCCTGCCCGCATGGCTCGCGCCGCGCGCCGAGCACGAAATGGAACAGGGCAAGGATTACTGGCTGCTGCGCGCGCTGGAATTGCGCCCCGGCCACCTGGAAACGCTGATCGCGTATGCGCAGTATCTGCAACCGCGTTGGGGCGGCAGTTACGAGGATATCGACGGCCTGGCCAGCGGCCCGCTGTGCGAGACGCTGACGGAACCGCAGCGCAACGCGATCCGCTGGATCGGCCTTTGGGACGAGCTGAGCGATTTTCCGGAATCGGAAGAAACGCAGGCGGTGCAAGCCCATCGCCAGGCCTTCGAATCGTTCCTGCAGCGCGATCTGCGGCCCCAGGAACGCGGCGAGGCGCTCGGTCGATTCGCGAATTTCGTCAGTTATTCGCTGGGCGACCATGCGCGTGCCCGCGAGCTGCACGCGCAGAGCGTGGCGGCGTTCCCGGGAAATATGTATTTTGACGAAGTGGACGGGCCGTTCCGCAGTTTCGCGCACGTGACGCTGATTCACCACATCCCGGACGACGACGGCGCGTTCAAGCGCGTGCTGGAATGCATGAGCGGCTGGAACCGGTTGGCGACGCCGCTGGGGTTGGTGGCGGTGGCGCATCAGTTCGGGCTGTGGGGATTTGAAAAGGATCCGGCCAAGGCGCAACAACTGCTGGACCGCGCCGCCGAACTCGGCCGCGACCAGACGGACGACAGTTTCAACGTGCTGGCGGCCGCCGCGATGCTGTGGGATGGCGGCGCGCACGAGGAAGGTTATTTCCTGACACGCCAGTTGGCGGATCGGCGTTTTCCCGACGCGGCCAGCAGCATGTACGACATTCACCGCGGCTTCCGCGACAACACGCCCGACCATTATCTGGACGAGGCGGTGCGCGACGAATGGCTGCAACGCGCGGTGGACGATGGTTCGCCGCTGGCCAAGTACAACATGGCGCATCGGCACCTGTTCGACGGCAAAATGGATTTCTCGCGTCGCGAGAATGTCGAGACGGTATTGCGGCTGCTGCAGGAATCGCGCGAAGAACCGCGCGCCGACGGTCTGGCGCGCTTGCGCATCGGGGTGCTGCTGCGCGACCACGGCACCGACGCGGAAAAACAGAGCGGTGTGCGCGATTATCTGCGGCCGCTGGTCGACGAAGACGACGACTGGCGCGCCGCCCGCGCCAGCGCCGAAATCGGATTGGCCTATGCGCGCGGCCACGGCGCCAAGAAGAACCGCTTTGCCGCCATCGAATGGGTCGGACACGCCAGCAAGCTGCAACCGGACGACGAGGGTATCGACGAGATCCATGGCGAGGTGATGAACTCGCATAGTCTGGTCAAGACCATCGGCACGGTGTTCGGGGCGTATCTGGGACGGGGCGGCGTGACGGCGGAGGATCTGCCGCCGAAGCCGGCTGAATAAACTGTCTGGCGGGAAAACGGAGGCGCCTTTCACGGCGCCGCCAAAACAGAACGGCAATCCGGCTCGCCCGGCATTGCCGTTCTGCTTTATTGTTCTACCCTTCGACCATGCCTGTCCCGCTGTCGCCATGCTCGCGCTGCCGACAGACGTAATGACTCCGGAGCCCGTATGTCGCCAGTTTCGTTTTCAACGCCCCAACCCGGCCGCGACGAGCGATGGCTGTTGATGCACAGCCGCCAGGCCGCGCAGGCGCATGGCTCGGATCAAGTGCTTTTCTACGATGCGCCGCCGGATGCGGCCACGCTGGCGACGATCGAATACGTCCATCTATGGGCGCCACCTCTGGACCCGGTGCAGGAATTGCCGGACTTAATCTCCCGACTACCAGCCCTGACCCATCTGTCCATCGGACCCGGCAATATCCAGGCCTCGGTGGTCAAGAACCTGCGCGCCGAGATGCTGCCGGCCAGCCTGCGGCATCTGTCGATTTTTGATTGCCCGGGGTCATATACCTGGTCGGCGGGGCCGATGCCGCAGTTGGAGTCGCTGGAGGTCAACGTTCCGATGCGGTTCAAGGCGGAGGATTTTCCGGCGCTGAAGTCGCTGTCGATGTTGCCGGACAAACCCGGCAAACTGCTCGATCAGGCCTTGCGGCTGCCGCTGCAGGAATTGAAGCTGTTCAATGTCCCGTTCGATGAATCGCTGTTTGCGCGCATTGCGGCGTTGCCCCTGTTATCGCTGGGCCTGATGGCGGGGCGCTCCTTGAAAACGCTGGCGGGAATCGAACAGCTTTCCGGACTGCGTTCGCTACGGCTCAAGAATCAAGGCCTGTTGGAAACCATCCGCCCGATTGCCGCCCTGCCGGCGTTGGAACAATTGAATATCCAGTATTGCAAGCGGATCACCGATATCAATACCCTGGAGGCGCTGCCCGCCCTGCAAGACCTGACCCTGGTGGGCTGCGGCAATATCGGCCTGGGTGTACTGGAAGCCAAGCTGAAAACCAAACTACGACATTCCAACATCGCGGCAACGACATAGCTGCATGAGCGCTCGGCCCCCGCATCATGGATTCGAAAACCTCGAACGCGGGCCGTCCACCGACGCGCCCGCCCCGCCATCAATCCGCCAGCCTCACCACTGATACCCCACCTTCAAACTGACCACCCTTCCCGCCCCCGCGAAGCAGCCGTTATCCAGGTCATAGCATCCCCCGCTATACCGCTTGTCCGTCAAGTTCGACACATTCAACTGCACCTTCGTCCCTTTCAAGCTGGGCACCTGCCGCCCCAGGTCGTAATGCAGTTGCGCATCCACCAAGGTGTATCCCGGCACGCGGAAATCCTGCAACGTCTGGTACCCGCCCCAGCTTCCCCCGTTATGCCGCACCCCCAGCGCCGCGCCCAGGCCGGAGGGCGCATCCCACGCCAGCCAGACGCCGCCAAAGCGCGTCGGCACGCGCGAGGGCGTCCTGCCCACTTCGTTGGCATTGCCTTTGGTGTATTCGACGTTCTGCCACGTGTAGACCGCAATCACGCTCCACTGCGGCGACAGCCGCGCATGCGCTTCCAGCTCCAGCCCGCGCGAGCGGACCTCGCCCGACTGCACGGATAGGCGCGGGTTGGCGGGGTCGGCGCTCAGCACGTTGGTCTGGGTCAGGTGGTAGATCGCCGCGGAGAACAGGGCGTCCCAGTTCTCCGGCTGGTACTTGAGGCCGGTTTCGAACAGCTCGCCCCGGGTCGGTTTGAACGGCTCGCCGCTGGCGGACAGGCTGTTCACGGGCTCGAAGGACTGCGCGTAGGTGGCATACGGCGCCAGGCCATTGCCGAAGCGATACAGCGTGCCGACGCGCACGGTGGTTGCCTGGTCCTTCTGGGTGAAGCCGCTGTGCCATAGCCTGTCGGTGGAATCGATGGTAGACCAGTCCTGGCGCACGCCGACGGTGGTGTGCCAGTTGCCCAGTGCGA
The DNA here is from genome assembly GCF_002082135.1 of Achromobacter ruhlandii. Classification (NCBI taxonomy): domain Bacteria; kingdom Pseudomonadati; phylum Pseudomonadota; class Betaproteobacteria; order Burkholderiales; family Alcaligenaceae; genus Achromobacter; species Achromobacter ruhlandii. Next base: position 2,501,990 of record NZ_CP017433.1, on the reverse strand, counting down.
TCTGGTCCTGCACGTAAAGGCCGGTCAGCGTCGAGCGCATGCCCTTGTCCATGACCGTGGGCGGGACGGGCTGCGGCGCGCCGTAGACGGGGCTGTAGAGATCCAGCTTGGTGCCGTTGTAGGTCGTGCGGTAGTCGCCGTCGCCGCGCATCTGCTCCCACACCAGGCCGGCCAGCAGTTCGTGGCGCGCGGCGCCGGTGGCGAAGCGGCCTTTCAACTGGTTGTCCAGGGTGAAGCTGTCGTAGCGCTCGGTGGAACCGAGCACCTGGCGGTCGATGGTGCGCAGGTCCGGTTGCAAGGCCGCCAGGACCACGGCGTCATAGTCGCTGTCGACGCGGGTGTAGCGGCCGTTCAGGCTCATCGACCAGTCGCCCGCCAGCTTCTGGTCGAACTGGTAGCCCACGGCGCGGATGGTGCGCGCGAATGTGTCGTAGCCCGGCTCGCCCACGTTGAAGCGGGGCGGCAGTTGGCCATGGGGGTTGGGCAGTACGCTGCCGATGCCCGGCACCGACGAGATCATGCCCAGGCCGGGATCGTCCTGGTAGCGCGCGTACAGCGTCAAGCGGGTGGCAGCGCTGGGTTGCCAGGTCAGCGAGGGCGCGACCGCGCGGCGGCGCAGCCAGGTGCCGTCCAGTTGGCCATCGCTGTTCATGGCGGTGCCGACGACCCGGAACAGCAGCGAGCCGCGTTCGTCGGCCTTGCCGCCCAGGTCGAACGAGCCGCGACGGTAGCGGCGGGTGCCGCCCTCAAGCTCAATGAGGCGCACGGCGTCTTCGCGCGGCAGCTTGCTGGTCAGCGCAATGACGCCGCCGGGCGTGGAGGTGCCGTACAGCACCGAGGCGGGGCCGCGCAGCACTTCCATGCGTTCGAGCAGGAAAGGATCGACCTGCTGGCCGCCGAAGACGACGCCGCGGTTCAGGCGCATGCCATCCAGGAAGGTGTCGACGGGGCCGTTGCCCGTGCTGAAGCCGCGGATGCTCATGTCGTCGTAGGCGGTGACGGCGCCCCAGGATTCGGTGGCGACGCCGGGCGCGTAGCGGAAGGCCTCGTTGACCGAGCGCACGTTGCGCGCGTCCATCTGCTCGCGGGTGATCACCGAGAGGGACTGCGGCGTCTCGATCAGGGGCGTGTCGGTGCGCGTGGCGGAACTGGAGCGACGCGGCACCACGCCGTCGTCCTGCGGGATGCCGACGACCTCGACGGACGGCAAGGTGCGCGCGTCCCCCGCCTTGGCCGCTGCGGCCGCCTGCGCCGCGCCGGGCTGGGTCCAGGCCAGCAGCAGCAAATGAAATCCGACGGTAAGAACCCGGGGCGATGCGCATCTGGCGCGGGATTGGAAGATCATGAGCGTGGTCCGTTTGTTTGATGGCATGCATCCCGAGACCCGGCGCGTGTCGCCGGGCGCGATGTATGGGCATTGCTTGGAAGCCGCTCCATTTAATATTGCGTCTCATTCCTTTAACTACCCGGATCGGGTCGTCACCCCCGAAACGGTTCCCCGGCACCGCTTTATGAAGACCCACCCCGACATGCCGCGCCACGTCGCCCCTTCCACCCCGCCCGACTTGCCCACGTCCTCGATGTTCGACACGGACTTCCTGGCGCACTTCCTGCCGGGACAACGGCACCGGTTGGTCTACGTGCAAGTGGCGGAAGGCATCGAGCTATGCCATTGGCAAAGCGCATTCGAGCAGCCGTTCACCGTGCACACGCGTGACGACGGCGACCGCGTATTGCTGTCGTACCAATTGCGCGGCGAGACCGATTGCTGGCTGGAAGGCGGCGTCGCCGGACAGGGCGAGGCCATCAGGGAAACGTCGGGCTGCTTGTACTACACGCCAGATCGCCGTGGACACTTTGCCCAACATGGGGTGTGCGAGAGCCTGACCGTTGCGCTGCGGCCGGACGTGCTGCGCACGTGGATCGAGGACGAAGAGGACGCGGCGCTGCGGCGCTCACTGGACTCCGGCAGTTGCTTTCGCACTGGCTACCGCGGCGAAAAGCTGCATCGAGCCGCGCTCGCCATCAGCCGCGAGTTGAAGCACCTGCGCACGCCCGTCTGCGACACGCCCGGCGCGCGGCTGATCCGCGAAGCGCAGGCCATGATGCTGACGGGGCTGTTTCTAGAAGCCGGCCACGCGGACCTGCGCCGCGCCAATGCCGCCGCGCCGCAACGGCAACGCCTGATGGCGGCGCGCGACTATCTGCTGGCCGACCTCGCCCACCCGCCCACGCTGGCGCAGATGGCCGCGGAGACGGGCTTGAGCGCCATGCGCATCAAGCGCGGGTTCCGCGAGTTGTTCGGGCACAGCGTCTATGGCTTGTTCCAGCAGACGCGGATGCGCGAGGCGCAGCAGCGGCTGCGGGCGGGCAAGGTGACGGTGATGGAGGTGGCGTTCGACCTGGGGTATTCGAATCCCAGCCACTTCGCGGCGGCGTTCCGGAAGGAGTTTGGCGTGGGGCCGGGGGAATACAAGCGTGGCCTGTCGCTTACCCCGGCTGGCTCAACGCCTTCGCAATCCGATGCCGCCCCACCGTCGTCTTCGGCACCTTGAACGGAAACCAGCTTCGCACGTCCTCGTCCAGCCCGATCCCGTGCATGTAGTTATAGATCGCCTTCTTCAACGCCCGCCCCAGCGCGTCGTGATCCACCCCGGTCGGGTCGTCGAAGCCGATGTCGTTCTTGGCGAACGTCACCTCCGGCAGCGGCCGCAGCGTCACGCCGTATTCCTCGGGGTTCAGCCCCACCGGGGAATGCACCGTACAGGCGAAGCGGTGGAAGAACCCGCTCTGGATACAGCCGTTCTCGAATAGCTGGCGCACGTACTCCAGCGCGTCGACCGTGTCCTGCACGGTCTGCGTGGGAAAGCCGTACATCAGGTAGGCGTGCACCAGGATGCCGGCGTCGGTGAAGGCGCGGGTGACGCGCGCCACCTGGTCGACCGACACGCCTTTCTTCATCAGGTTCAGCAGGCGGTCCGAGGCGACCTCCAGGCCGCCGGAGACGGCGATGCAGCCGCTGTCGGCCAGCAGTTCGCACAGCTCGGGAGTGAAGGTCTTCTCGAAGCGAATGTTGCCCCACCACGAGATGCCGGCGTTGCGCGCGATCAGTTCGGTGGCCAGGGCCTTGAGGGACTTGGGCGGCGCGGCCTCGTCGACGAAGTGAAATCCCGTCTGGCCGGTTTCCTGCACGATGGCCTCGATGCGGTCGGCCAGCACCGTTGCCGAGGCGCCTTCGTAGCGGCCGATATAGTCGAGGCTCACATCACAGAAGCTGCACTTCTTCCAGTAGCAGCCGTGGGCCACGGTCAGCTTGTTCCAGCGGCCGTCGCTCCACAGGCGGTGCATGGGGTTGAGCATGTCCAGCAGCGACAGGTAGCGGTCCAGCGGCAGGCCGTCCCAGGTGGGCGTGCCGACCTCGGCGAAGGCGACGTCGGGCTCGACCAGGTTGACGTAGCGCACCGCGCCGCTGTCGGCGTCGCGCAGGAAGGTGCGCACCAGGCGCTGGCGCGAGCGCTTGCCTTCGACGTGCTCCATCAGCGCCAGCAAGGGGCGCTCGCCGGCGTCGAGGCTGACGAAGTCGAAATAGTCGAAAACGCGCGGGTCTTTCAGTTCGCGCAGCTCGGTGTTGACAAAGCCGCCGCCCAGCACGGTGATGATCCTGGGGTCTTGCGCCTTGATGGCCTGGGCGATGCGGAAGGCGGCGTAGACGGCGCCGGGGAACGGCACCGACAGCAGAACCATGGTGGGCTGGTGGCGCGCCAGGGCCTCCAGGGTCAGGTCGCGCAGGGTGTCGTCGACCAGGTTCAGCGGCGCGGCCAGCGCTTCGGCCAGCGGGTCGAAGGTCGGCTGGCTGCCGGCCAGCGACTCGGCGTAGCGCACGAATTCAAAACGCGGATCGATGGCGTCGCGCAGCACGTCGGCCAGGTCGTTCAGGTACAGCGTGGCCAGGTGCTTGGCGCGATCCTGCAGGCCCAGGGCGCCGAAGGCCCAGCCCAGCGGGTCGCCGCCCTCGTCGTCGACGTACACGTCCAGCGAAGCAAAGCGCGGGCCCTCGGGCAGGAAGTGGCGGCCGACGATGCGGTGCGCCAAAGTCGAGTCGCGTCCCTGCAGGAAGGCGATCACCGGGGCGATGGTGGCCAGGTAGCGCGGCTGCATGGCGACGAAGGCCTGGATCGCGGGGGTGTGCTTGTCCAGCGGCAACGCGTCCACCTTGGCCGCCACGGCGCGCAGGCCGTCGGGCGACAGCAGGCGCAAGACCAGCGCCAACGCCAGGTCTTCCTGCGTGGCCGTGACGCCGCGGGAGCGCAGGAAGCCGGTCAGGTAGGCGGTGGACGGGTATGGCGTATTGAGCTGCGTCATCGGCGGGATGACGGACAGCACGCGAAGGGGCGTGGCGGACATGAGACACGGCGGGAAACGCCGTCAAAGCGGGGATCGAGGGGGGATTATAGTTACCGGCGAGTTCTCATCGGCGTAACACGGGAAATCAAGGGGCATAACGTGGGCAACCGGCTTCCCCCATTCTTCCCTCGACCACGAGGAGTGTTTCGTGCCGAACCGGGAACGACATAAACAGCGATTTATGATCCTGCATTGGAAACAGAGGCGAGCAGTCGAGATATGAAACCACTCACCGTTGTATCAGTAGAAAGATACGCACCAGACGACGATGCTGCCTCGGTCACGCTTCGCAGCGACCAAGGGGAAGTCACCGTTTTCTGCTGGCCCTGCTCCGTCAAGGCCGGTGACGTCGTCATGAATCGCCTGTCTGCAATGGATGGTGAAGTCGGCGGCGCCTACGGAGTTGACTGGCCTCAGGGTGAGAAAGACGCCGCGTCGGCGGAACAACTGGAGCGTACCGGACATTATGCCTATCGAGGCCGCGGGCGCGTAGCCAAGGCGTCTGAAGGCTTGGTTGAAACGATGGGATTCTTGATCGAATTCGGAGAAACACCCGAGACCGGACACGTCGAATTTGATATTGCCCGGCTCGATTGCGGGTGCGATACCCTCGATTGACGCACCCTAACTCTCTCGCTATTCGTACAGGACTTCCCGTCGTTTCAATTCATGCTGTATTTGACGATACTGCAGCAGTAGGGATTCGGTACTCACGCGAGTCAGATCTGCGTCACCCATCGACGACCCAAGCCCTTCAAGAATCGAGCCATAATTTTTGAACAGGAGTTGATCCAAAAATGCAGGCGTGATGCCAAGCGGTTTGCATACATCCTGCGCGAGAAGAGTCTCGACGGCGGCATATGAGGTTGCAGGTACCTTTGTTGGAAGTTCAGGAACGATTCTGTTCACCACTCCCATGACCCGGCTATCCAATGCAATGCGATCAGTGGCCAGACCAAAGCCGGATGTAAGAAAGTCACGCGCTCCCTTGTTCTTGACATAGGCCAGAGACTTCGCAACATATTGCCAGCGTTCCTCTGACGTTTTCAGCGCCACCACGTAGCGTATGAAACCGCTCGGCCCGCCCTTGTACGCCTTCAGAAAGGCGAAGTTCTTTATCAGGGCAAGGACCTTTGGCGAAAGCTCCGGATTAACGTCGGACACATAGCGCGCACCTATTTCACGCAACACTTCGCCAAGCACCATTGCCACCTGGGCTTCGGGCATGGCACATAGACGTTCGTAGTTCAATTTTTCCCGGATGGCGGCCTCGGAAAGCCGCTTGGCGGGATCGGATTTTCCCACCACGACAACCTGGCTTACGACGCGGATCCAAATATCGGTATCGGACATCGTTTTCCAATGATCCGCTGGCGGCAGTCGGATATCGTGCCCAAAGCGTTCGCATATCCATCGGAACTTGCCGACTTGTTCTTCCGTAAGCGTAGGGAGCTGCATAAGCTTGCATTATTAGGAAAGCGAGCAATCTTACACTGCCAACATCTAAGCGCTATGGAATTCCCATTATCAGGCAGATAACGGTATCTGTTCGCCATTCGCGCCTAAAACCTCAATTTCCCCCGCCAAACAAATCCGCCCCCCGCACCTCCGCCGGCTCCAACACATACCCAATTTCCCCCGCCACCTCGCGCAGAATCCCCTGCGCCAGGTTGAACGCGGTATTGGCCGCCGGCACGCCCGCGTAGATCGCGTTCTGCAGCAACACCTCCTTCAGTTCATCCGGACTCAGCCGCGACTCGTCCTTCGCCGTCAGCGCGGCGCGCACGTGCAGCTCGAATTCCTCCCAGCGGCCCAGCGACAAGGTCACCGCCAGCACCATCATGCGCCGCGCCTTGTGCGGCAGGCCCGGCCGGCTCCAGATGTCGTGCCAGGCGTAGCGGGTGATCAGGTTCTGGTAGTCGGCGGTGAAGGTGGTGGCGCGGTCCAGCGAGCGCTGCACCCATTCTTCTCCCAGCACGGCGCGGCGGTTGGCCAGGCCGCGCTCGAAATCGTCTTCCCGGCTCATTGCGGCATCTCCCCTTGGGTGCTTGCGTCGGCGGGGCGGGCAACGGCGCTGCCCCGCCCCGGCCGATCAGTTCACGGTGATGTTATTGGTTTTCACGACCTCGGCCCAGCGGACCTGTTCGGCGTCGACGAACTTGGAGAAGTCCGCGGCGCTGCTGCCGACCGGGGTCAGGCCGAGCTTGGCAAGCTTGTCGCGGGTTTCGGGGCGGGCCAGCGCCTTCTGCACCAGCTCCTGCAGCTTGGCGACGACCTGCGGATCGGCGCCGGCCGGCAGGAAGAAGCCATTCCATTCGACGACGTCGAAGGCCTTGACGCCGCCTTCGCTGACGGTGGGCACGTTGGGCAGGTCGGGCATGCGCGCGGCCGACGAGACGGCCAGCGCCTTGAGCTTGCCGGTGCTGACGTAGTTCAGGCTGGACGCGGCGTTGGCGAAGTACACGTCGACCTGCCCGCCCATGACGTCGACGATGGCGGGCGCGCCGCCCTTGTACGGCACGTGCACAATGTCGATCTTGGCGTCCTTCTTGAGCAGTTCGGCGGCCATCTGCGCCAGGCTGCCCGGACCGTACGAGGCGTAGGTGTAGCGGCCGGGGTTGGCGCGCGCGGCCTTGACGAAGTCGGGCAGGCTGTTGAAGGCCGAACCGGTGGCGGCGACCAGGATGTTGGGCACGCTGACGGCCTGCGAGACGGGAATGAAGTCCTTCTTGGCGTCGTAGGGCAGCTTGCGCAGCACGGGGTTGATGGAGAACGCGGAGGCGTCGTACAGCACGGTGTAGCCGTCCGGTTTGGCGCGGGCCACGTAGGCGGCGCCGATGGAGCCGCTGGCGCCGCCCTTGTTTTCGATGACGACGCTCTGGCCGGCGACTTCACCCATGCCTTGCGCGATGATGCGGGCGGCGTTGTCGGCGCCGCCGCCGGCCGAGTACGGCACCACCACGGTGATGGGCTGGTCGGGGTAGCCGGCGGCCTGGGCCGCGCCCAGCGTGGAGGCCAGTGCCAATGCGGCGGCCACGGGGCGCAGTGCGGCCAGGGCCGCGTGACGGGTTTTCTTCATGTGTGCTCCTCACGTCTCCCCTGCGGGGGATGTTGAATCGATCAAGGATCGTGGCGCGGTCCGTCCGAGGTCAGACGGTCGCGATGGGGTTGACCGGCGCGCCCACCAGGCCGGGCACGTACATCGGTGCGGCGGTCAGGAAGAAGGCGTGGCGGTCGTGCTGGCGCAACCAGTGCGCCAGCGGGGTCAGGTGCCAGAGTTCGCCCAGCGGCAAACCCAGCTTGAACAGGCATTGTTCGTGCAGCGGCAGGAGCGGCCCGCTGCCGCTCTCCAGATGATGATTGCGCAATTCCACCGCGTGGTTGTCGGCGGCGATCGCGGCGATGCGGCTGTCCCTGATCCAGGCCAGCAATTGCGCGTCGGCGCCGTCCAGCACGCAGCAACTGGTCTTGAGCCGGTCCTGCTCGTCATCGCCCAGCGTGAGCGCGAGGTCGGCCAGGCCGGTATGCAGGCACAGGATGTCGCCGGGGCGCACCTGCACGCCGTCGGCGTGCATCACGTCCATCAGGTCCTGGTACGAGACCTTGCGATGCGCGTCGCCGAAGCGGGCGCGCAGGTCGACCATGACGCCGCGCCCCTGGATGCCGTGCCGCGCCATGGGCGCGATGGACAGGTCCTGGGTGCCGGTGAAGCCGTCGACGCGCGGTTCGCTGACTGTAAAACCGTTGTAGCCGGTCGGCTGCGGCTGGCCTGTGCCGTGGGCGTCGTACATCGCGCCGACGTGACCCAGGGCGTCCCATTGGGTGGAGTACTGCGGCGACAGCGTGACGCGGTCGTCGCTGACGACGTCGGTGGCGCCCGGCACGTCGCGCGCCAGCGGATAGCGGTAGACCGGCACGCCGTTCTTTTCGGCGGGCTGGATCACCGGGCCCTTGCGCCGTGGGTTGAGCACGGGCGCGCGCGGCACCGTCAGCGGCAGGCTCAGGGAAAACGACAGGCCTTCGCGGATTTCCGCGACGGCGGCCAGGCGCGCCTGGCGGTCCAGGTGGTTCAGGGTGCCGAGCTGGTCGTCGTCGCCGAAGTCGCCCCAGTTGGAGCCGTCGGGACGCTGCTGGTAGCGTGGACGCATTTTTTTGTCTCCTCGTTCTGTCTCGGACGAGTCTTATGATCGTTGTGGCGGCTATTGCACCACCGAGGATTGCCGTAAATGGGCGATTTCGGACGCGGTGTATCCCAGGGCGGACAGAATTTTTTCGCTGTGTTCGCCCAGACCGGGCGCGCCGCGCCCTGCCCGGGACTCGCCGCGCGCTGCCTCGGACTCACCGCGCCCTGCTCCAGATTCGCCGCGCCCCTCCCCCGACTCATCGACAGGCGCTGGCGCGGCGCCGCCGAAGTGGGCCCATTGCGCCAGGCCCAGGTAGTCGCCGGCCTGCGGGTTGTGGTACGGCCGCATGAGTCCCATGGCCTCGACCTGGGGATGATCGAACATGTCCTCGACCGGGCGCACTTCGGCGCAAGGCACGCTCTGGCCGAAGCGCTCGGCCCATTCGCGGGCCGAGGCGCGCGCCAGCGCCTGGCGCACCAGGGGCACCAGCACGGCGGCCTGGGCGGCGCGTTTCTTGACGGAGTCGTAGTCAGGGTGTTCGGCCAGCTCCGGCAGGTCCAGGTGGCCGCACAGCGCGCGCCAGAAGTGCGGCGTGTTGGCCGACAGGTACAGGTAGCCGTCGCGGGTGGGATGGATGCCGGTGATGCCGCCCGAGCGCATGTCGCGCTCGATATGGCGCGGTTCGCCATCGGCCCAGACCAGGCGGGCCGACTGCATCGCCAGCGCGCTGCCCAGCAGCGAGACCTCGATCGCCTGGCCACGGCCGGTCTTCTCGCGGCGGTAGAGGGCCGCCGTCACGCTGTTGGAAATCAGCGCGGCGCCGTAGTAGTCGACCACCGAGCCGTACAGCACTTCGGGCGGACCGTCGGCCTTGGCCTGGGCGGCGCACATGCCGGTCATCGATTGCAGCACCTGGTCGTAGCCGGCGTGGCGCGCCATCGGGCCGACCGCGCCATAACCGGTCATGGCGCAATAGACCAGGCGCGGGTTGACCGCCGACAGCGTGGCGAAGTCGATACGCAGGCGCTCGGGCACGCCCGGCCGGAAGTTGTGGACCAGCACGTCGGCCTCGCGCACCAGCCGCAACAGGATCTCGTGGCCGGCGGCTTCCTTCAGGTTCAGGCACAGGCCGCGCTTGTTGCGGTTGATGCCCAGGAAGGCGCGGCTTTCGCTGGCCAGCGTCGACGGGTACTTGCGCAGGTTGTCGCCTTCGGGCGGCTCGACCTTGATGACGTCGGCGCCCATGTCGCCCAAGAGGGCGCAGCCATAGGGGCCGGCGATGTAGGCGCTCAGGTCCAGGACCTTGATGCCGGCCAGCGGCAGGTCGGCGGGGGATGCTTGTTGCATTGCGGATTCACTCAAAATCGGTAGCGCGGCCGCGTCAGGCGGCGCGGCCGGCGGCCAGCAGCATGTCCTGGGCGCGCCGCACGAAGGGGGCGTCGATCATCTTGCCGTCGAGCACGAAGGCGCCGACGCCGTCATGCTCGCGGCTGGCGGACACGATGCGCTCGGCCTGGGCGATCTCGTCCGCGCTGAAGCCGAACACTTCGTTGGCGATGGCGATCTGGCTGGGATGCACGCACGACTTGCCCAGGAACCCGAGCGAGCGCGCCAGTTGCGCCTCGGCCCGAAAGCCCTCGGCATCGCGCACGCGGGCATAGGCCGCGTCCATGACGTACTTGCCGGCACAGCCGGCGGCCAGGCGCAGGGACAGCATCACCGCGCGCAGCGTGTCGGGCTGGTAACGCTCGATGCCGAGCGGCTCGAACAGGTCGGCCAGGCCCAGTTGCAGGCCGGCGACGCGCGGATGGGCCGCCGCCAGTTGCGCGGCGTCGGCCAGCGCGCGCGGGGTTTCGACGGTGACCAGGAATTCACCGGCGAAGCCGACGTCCATGGCCTCGTCGATCGCGGCGCGCAGCGCGGCGACGCTTTCGACCTTGGGCAAGTTCAGCACGTCGATGGGCAGGCCGCGCAGCGCGGCCAGGTCGGCGGCAAAGTCGGGCGTGTCGACGGCGTTGACGCGGACGATAATTTTCTTGGGATGTTGCTCATGGTCGGCGGCGAACGCGGGTGCGGCCAGCCAGGCCGCCAAGGCGGCGCGGGCCTCCTGCTTGCGGGTCGGCGCGACCGCGTCCTCCAGGTCGAAGGACAGCGCATCGGCCGCGCTGGCCATGGCCTTGTCGAACAGTTCCGGACGCGAGGCGGGAACGAAAAGCTTGCTTCTCATTGATGTCTCCTGGCCGCATTGTGGCGCTGGAGACGCGTGATCGGGGACAGCCAAATTACGATAAGACGATAGAATATCTATCATCATGAACACCGACTTCCTGCACACGCTGGCCGCCGTGGCGCGCCATGGCTCCATGGCCGAGGCCGCCCGGCGCCTGGGGCTGACCCACGGCGCGGTGGCGCAGCAGATCCGCAAGCTGGAACAGGAGCTGGGCGTGGCGCTCGTGGCGCGCGCCGGCCGCACCGTGCACCTGACCGCCAAGGCCACCGAACTGATCGGGCCGATGCGCGAGGTGCTGGAACGGATCGAGAAGATCCGCTACCTGGCCCGTTCCGACGAAATGATGGGCGAGCTGCGACTCGGGGCCGGCAATACGGCGCTCAATTCGATGGTGCCGGCCATCCTGGAACACCTGGTGCGGCGCCATCCGCTCATCAACGTCGAGATCCAGCCGGGCCATTCGGCGCGCTTCTACCCCGCCATCGAAAGCGGCGAACTGGACGCCGCCATCGCGCTGCAAGCGCCCTACCCGCTGTCCAAGAGCCTGGGCTGGCAGTTGCTGCGCGAAGAACCCTACGTGCTGGCGGCGGCACCGCGCCATGCCGGTCGGCACCCGCACAGCCTGCTGACGGCCGAACCCTTCATCCGCTACCAGCGCAGCGACTGGGGCGGCCAGCACATCGACGATTACCTGCGGCGCGTCGGCATCACGCCGCGCGAGCGCTTCGAGCTGAACGCCATCGAATCGATCGCGGTGATGGTCAGCCGCGACCTGGGGGTGGCGATCCTGCCGCGTTCCACCAACGGCGCGATCGAACGGCTCGGCCTGCTCGCCCTGCCGCTGCCCGAGCCCTGCGAGCCGCGCCGCTTCGGCCTGATCTGGTCGCGTGGGTCGCCACGGCTGGCGCTGATCCGCGCCTTTCGCGACATTGCCGTTGTAGAGTATGCCAACGCGGGCGGCTGACCCGCGCTCTACAAGGGGAAAGCATGAAGAAGACCATTCTGTCGACGCTCGTCGGCTGCTCGATGTTCGCACTGCCGCTGGCCGCCAGCGTGGCCGGCCAGATCGGCTACCTGGGGCCGGCGGGTTCGTGGACGCACCAGGCCTGCCTGGATCTGTTCGGCCCCGCTGACCTGGTGCCGCTGACGCGCGACGACCTGTTCAAGGGCTACCAATCCGGCAAGATCGAACGCGCCTGCGTGCCCGTGACCACGTCGGTGGTGGGCGTGACGCCGTACCTGGACGCCGTGCTGGACCTGCCGGACGTGATGATCGTGGCCGAATATCCGAAGATGCTGGGTTACAGCCTGCTGGCCAAGCCGGGCACCAAACTGGCGGACGTCACGGAGGTGCTGGCGCACCCGGTGGCGTTCGAGGAGGTCAAGCCGTGGGTCGACCGCGAGATGCCCAAGGTCAAGCGCACCGAGGCCGCCAGCGGCGGCGCCGCCGCCAAGACGGTGGCCGACAGCCCGGGCCATGACAAGGCGTCGTTCGGCCCCAAGGTCGGCGCGTCGGTCTATTCGCTGGTGTCGCTGGTGGACGGCATCGAGCAAGGGCCGCACAACGTGACCCGCTGGTGGGTGCTGGGCCGCGCGATGCCGGCGCCGACGGGGCGCGACAAGACCTCGCTGCTGGTCGATGCGTCCGACGACACGCTCAATGGCGCGCTGGCGGCACTGATCACCGCCAAGGTGCCGGTGCTGACGATCTACGAACGGCCCAGCAAGAAGACGCTGGACACGCATCGCTACGTGATCGAGGTGGCCGGCCACGCCCGGCAGGAGCCGTTGGCGTCGGTGCTGGCGGCGCAGCCGGGCATGCGGGTGCTGGGCTCCTACCCGCGCCAAGCCTCGCCGCGATAACAGGCGCGCCCGGCTATGGCCCGGGCCGTGCGCGCTCGCCCGGGCCCGGGTCGTCGAGAAAGGGGCGCACGGCCTCGACCCGCATGTCGGGCGCATCGGCCTCAATACTGATACCGCATCGTCAACGTCGCGCTGCGCCCCGCCGCCCACGCGCCCTGGCTGTAGAACCCGATCTGCGAGTAGTACTTGCGGTCCATCAGGTTGTTGATATTCAACTGCGCCGACAGGCTCTTATCGAACCGGTAGCGCGCCATCAGGTTGACCAGCGCGTAGCTACCCTGCCCCACGCGCTCTTCGCCATTGGGGCCGTTGGCGATCGTGTAGACGTGGCTCTGCCAATTGACGCCGCCGCCCACCGTCAACCGGTTCCAGTCGCCCGGCAATCGGTAGGTGGTGAACAAGCGCACCAGGCTGCGCGGCTGGTCGGTCTGGATGGGGCTGCCGTCGCCGTCGCGCGCGGTCCAGTGCGACCACCCCGCCGCCACGTTCCAGCCGGGCGAGACTTCGCCCGACACTTCCAGATCGAAGCCCCGGCTGCGCGTGCCATTGGCGGCGCGCGAGGCCTGGTTGAGCGTGCCGGGCACCAGATAGCCGACGTCGTCCTGCGCCAGATTGTCCTGGTTGATCTGGAATACCGCCGCCGAGGCATTCAGGCGGCCTTCGAGGAATTCACCCTTGATGCCGGCCTCGTAGGCTTTGCCTTCCAGCGGATCGAGCCAGTTGCCGTTGCGGTCCTGCTTGTCCTGCGGGTTGAAGATGCCTGTGTAGCTGACGTACGCCGTGTAGTTCTCGTTGATGTCGTACAGCAGGCCGGCGTACGGCACGAATGCGTCCTTGTCGAAGGCCTGCCGGCTGCTGCCGCCCCACCCTACCGCATCCGTCTTCCACGTGCTGTAGCGGCCGCCGACGATCAGCTTGAGCGGATCGGCCAGGCTGAAGCGCAGCGCGCCGTACCAACCGGCCTGCTTGGTGGTGTAGCGGCTGGCCAGGGTGGAGGTGTCGCTCCACTGCGGTTCGGGATACGAGCCGTCCCAGTCCAGGAAATTGCCGATGGGCGCCGGCGAGACCGCGCCACGGTTGCGGAAATCGGCGTATTGGCGGGTGAAGCTGGCGCCGACCACCGCTTCGTGCTGGCGGCCGAACAATGAGAATGGGCCGGAAGCCTTGAGGTCCAGGCTGTTCTGCTTGCGGTCGCCGTAGTAGCGCTGGGCCGAGGCACCCATTCCCAGGCCGGTGACGCGGTCGGGCCAGCCGGTCAGGTAGAGCAGCTTGCCGTCCATTTCGTGCTTGGAGTGCGAACCGACGGCCTGCACGCGCCAGCCGTTGTCGAAGCGGTGCTCCAGGCTGGCAAAGGCGCCTTCGGTGGTGCTGGCCCACTTGGTCCAGTCGGCGCCGGTGTTGAGCGAGCGTTTCCAGTCGGTGCGACCGCCGTCGGCGTACCACAGCGGGAACCCGCCCCAACTGCTGCGTTGCGGGTCGTTGTCCTGATGGTTGAAGCCGACGCTCAGGGTGGTGCGCGCGGTCAGGTCGGCGTCCACCACGCCATAGAAGATCTTCTTGCGGTTCTGGTAGCCGTCCAGGTACGAGTGGTTGTCCTGGTAGGCCGAGACGATGCGGCCGCGCACGCTGCCGCTGGCGTTCAGCGGCGAGGACAGGTCGGCGGTGGCACGGTAGGTGTCCCAGGTGCCGGCGCTGACGCTCAGGTCGGCGGTGAATTCGCGGCTGGTGGCGTGCTTGCGCACCAGGTTGACGGACGCGGACGGGTTGCCGGTGCCGGTCAGCAGGCCCGTTGCGCCACGCACGACTTCGACGCGGTCGTAGATGATGGGGTCGATGGATGATTCGCCCGCCGAATAGCCGGTCTCGAAGCTGGTGGGCACGCCGTCATACAGGTAATTGGTAATGGCGAAGCCGCGCGAGCTGAAGGTGTAGCGTTCGCTGTCATAGTTCTGCACCGAGATGCCGGGCGTGTTGCCCAGGATGTCGGTCAGCGAGCGCATGTCCTGGTCTTCGATGCGCTGGCGCGTGACCACGGTGACCGATTGCGGGGTTTCGCGCAGCGTCAGCGGCAGACCGGTGCTGGCGGCCGTGGCGCGCGGGGTGTAGGAACCCGTGCCCTCGGTGGTGGTGGGGTCGCCGTCGGCCTGGACCTGCACGGCGGGCAAGGTGGCGACGCCCGACTCCTGCGCCAGCGCTGTGCCGCTGGCCAGCGCCATCAGCACCAGGCTGGTGGTGCGCCGCAGGGCGAGGCGTGGACGAATGGGGAAAATCAGGCTGGCGGGCCGCGGGTCTTGCATGACGCTTCCTTGCAGGGTTGGTGAATAATTGGCAAGGAAGTGTAATGCGAACTCTTATCATGTGCATTTGTGTTGCGGATATGCACAATAGGGATTGTCCCGATTTGGCCGGGCCTTGTAGGAGATTTCGACGCGTGGCACGCGCGCGTCCGGGCTATGGTGCCGCTGTCCTGGTCGCGTCGGGCCTGGCTTGGCAGGAACTACTTCCCAACACCCTTCGGAACAAATAATGCGTGCGCGCCATTGGCCAGGTATGCCCCGTTCACGCCATCGAATCTGCGTGCCGCGTCCGGCCATGCAATGAATTTCCGGTCGACCCTGGTTCCACGCTGACCGGTAGCCGCGTCTATGGATACCAACTTCTCCGCGCGCGCCTTTGCCTCGCGCAGCACGATCGCCACGAATGCCTCGGTATCCTCGTCATCCGCCGGAATTGACGCCCGCAGCTCGCCGTTGAGAAGGGAATCCGGAAGAAAGTCCGCCGCTCTTGACCTCAAAAGGCTGACCAGCCCTGACCCAACCAGCGCGTAGATCCAGCCCTTTCCCGAGGGATGACGTTTCACGTAGCGATCGTGAAAATCCGCTTCGGAGATGATGGAGGAATCCACGATCGTTACATGAACCCCTTCACACGCATCGATTCGAGTCCTGTATCCCGGCCGCTCGACGTCCGGCTGCTCCTGCATGTTGATGAAGCGGATCGAGGGGCGGGCTTTCATGAGCGCGCCGGCGAATTCAGCCTCATCCACTGAAGTCATGAATAAGCACTGTTGAATCATCTTGGGGCCGGCCACGGGTCGCCCTATTCCGGTTGCGCAATGGATGCCCGCGCCAGGATCACCGGCATGAACCCTGCCCTCACCGATCCACCGACTTCATGTCGCAGGTCGTCTCCTGCACGTCGCACAGTCCCCGGAACCACGCCCGCCCCGCCAGTCGCTCGCCCTTGGCGCGCTCGACGATCTCGTCCTGCGGCGAGCGCTTGCGGTCCACCAGGTAATCCAGCAGCACCCAGTCCTCGTGGCAGGCGCGGATGCCCTGGATCTTGCCCATTTCGGTCAGCCAGTCGCTGCCCAGGTCCACCAGCCGCTGGCTGGCGGCGTCGGGCTTGGCATAGCCGCGCGCGGATTGGATGCCGACCCGCGCATCGTCCGCGAGGATCCAGCCTTCGCCCTTGTAGAGCTTGCGCGGCGCACGCTCCGGATATTCGTCATCGTTGTAAGCGTCGCTGGCATTGGCGATCCTGAGCCAGCCGTCCTTCGCTTCCTTCACGTCGAAGGTGACGCTGTAGGAATACTCCGGCTCGCCGGCGGCGGGCCTGGCGGGGATCTGGCCCAGGGCCTTGGCGCTGGCGGACGGCGCGTCGCGCACGGTGATCGACGGCTTGTCGTAGTTGGCCCAGGCGCTGAAGGCGCACGCGGTCGCGCCCGCGGGGGCTTCGGCTTGGACAGGGGCGGCGATGACCTGCGGCGCGGCCAGCAGCGCCAGCGTCAGCGCGGCGATCGAAGCGGTCAGACGGGGACGAATGTGCATGAAAACTCCAAAGCGTCGACGATCCGGGCCCGGGCGGTCCCCGACATCCCGCAAGCCGGATTGCTATCCAACTGACGGGCGGCGGTCCACCGGCAGGGTGTTTCTGTTTATCGGGCAGTTGCGCGACTGTATCAAACCCGCCGCCAGCGGCCGCTTCAGCGGAACCGCAGGTGCCGGCGCTGCAGCTCCGCCACCGTCCGGCAGCCCATCAGCTTCATCGCGCGCTCGATCTCCACGCGCATCTGCTCCAGCGCCCGTTCCACGCCGGGCCGCCCGGCGGCGGCCAGCGGGAACAGGTAGTAGCGGCCCAGCCCCACCGCCTTGGCGCCCAGCGCCAGCGCCTTGAGCACGTGCGTGCCGCGCTGCACGCCGCCGTCCATCATCACGTCGATGCGGTCGCCGACGGCGTCGACGATCTCGGCGAGCTGGTCGAAGGCGCTGCGCGAGCCGTCGAGCTGGCGGCCGCCGTGGTTGGACAGCACGATGCCGGTGCAGCCGATGTCGACGGCGCGTTCGGCGTCCTCGACCGACATGATGCCCTTCAGGCAGAACTGGCCGCCCCACTCGCGCACCATGGCGGCGACGTCGTCCCAGGTCATGGCGGGATCGAGCATCTCGGTGAAATAGCGGCTGATGGACATGGCGCCGCCGCCCATGTCGACGTGGCCGTCGAGCTGCGGCAGGCGGAAGCGCTCGTGGGTGGCGTAGTTGATGGCCCAGGCCGGCTTGATGGCGAACTGGGCGATGCCGGCCAGGTTCAGGCGGAACGGGATGGCGAAGCCGGTGCGCTTGTCTCGCTCGCGGTTGCCGCCGGTGATGCTGTCGACCGTCAGCATCATGACCTGCACGCCGGCGGCCTTGGCGCGCGCCATCATGTCGCGGTTCAGGCCGCGGTCCTTGTGGAAGTAGAACTGGTAGACCTGCGGGCCGCCGCTGATCTGGCGCGCCTCTTCCAGGCTGACGGTGCCCAGCGACGACACCCCGAACAGGGTGCCGAACTTGCCGGCGGCGGCGGCCACGGCGCGTTCGCCGTCATGGTGGAACAGGCGCTGCAGCGCGGTGGGCGAGCAATAGACCGGCATGGCCAGCTTCTGGCCCATGACGGTGACGGACATGTCCACATCCGCCACGCCGCGCAGCACGTCGGGCACCAGGTCGCAGGCCTCGAAGGCCTCGGTGTTGCGGCGGTAGGTGGTCTCATCGTCGGCGGCGCCGTCGATGTAGTTGAAGATCGGGCCGGGCAGCCGCTGACGCGCCATGCGGCGAAAGTCGTGGAAATTCTGGCACTGGCTCAGGCGCATCGGGGGACCTTTGTCTACGCTGCACGGACTACCGGAATGCCCCTTGCGACCCGGGCATGATGGGCCAAATTGTACCGGGGACGGCGTCCCATCACGCATAACAGCTTTGCCATCCGGGTGGAGCCTGCCGCGGCGCGGAAATCCTAGACTGGCCGCACTTCACAGCAGTCAAGGAGAAGGCGTTGCAGCCGCTGTTATCAAACCTGAAAGTGCTCGACCTGAGCCGCGTGCTGGCCGGCCCCTGGGCCAGCCAGATCCTGGCCGACCTGGGCGCCGATGTCATCAAGGTCGAGCGGCCCGGCCAGGGCGACGACACCCGGTCCTGGGGGCCGCCTTTCCTGAAGGACGAGCAGGGCCAGGACACGGCGGACGGCGCCTATTTCGTGGCCACCAACCGGGGCAAGCGCTCGATCACGCTGGACCTGCAGACGGCCGAGGGCCAGGCGCTGGTCAAGCAGCTGTGCCGCGACGCGGACGTGGTGCTGGAGAACTACAAGGTCGGCACGCTGGCGCGGCTGGGGCTGGACTATGCGTCGCTGTCGGCGATCAATCCACGCCTGGTGTATTGCTCGGTGACGGGGTTCGGCCAGACCGGGCCGCGCGCGGCCGAGCCGGCCTACGACTTCCTGATCCAGGCCATGGGCGGGCTGATGAGCGTGACCGGCGAGCGCGACGACCGGCCGGGCGGCGGGCCGCAGAAGGTGGGCGTGCCGATCGTCGACCTGACCACCGGCGTGTACGCGGCGCTGGGCATCGTGGCCGCCCTGCTGCGGCGCGCGCAGACCGGCCAGGGCGAGTACATCGACGTGGCCATGCTGGACGTGCAGGTGGGCCTCCTGGCCAACCAGGCCATGAACTTCCTGCTGGGCGGACGGGTGCCGCGCCGCACCGGCACCGCGCACCCGAATATCCAGCCGCAGCGCACCTTTGCCTGCGCCGATGGCGACATCGTCATCGTGGTGGGCAACGACGCGCAGTTCGCCACCCTGTGCGAGGCGCTGGGCCAGCCCGGCCTGGCGCGCGATCCGCGCTATGTCAGCAACAGCCAGCGCGTGAAGAACCTGGACACGCTCGATCCGCTGCTGGACGCCATTTTCATCGGCGAGCCGCGCGCCCACTGGCTGGACCTGCTCAAGCGGGCCGGGGTGCCGGCCGGCTCGATCAACACGGTGCCCGAGGTGTTCGAGGACCCGCAGGTGCTGCACCGCGGCATGCTGCGGCGCCTGCCCCACCCCGCTGCCGGCGAGGTGCCGCAGGTGATGAACCCGCTGCGCTTTGGCCAATCGGCGCTGCGGGTGGACCGCGCGCCGGCGCTGCTGGGCCAGCACACCGACGAGGTGCTGGCCGAACTGGGACTGAGCGCGGCGCAGATCCAGGACTACCGCGACCGCAAGATCATCTGACCGGCCCCACAGACCGGACCACAAGGAGACACACCATGACCATGCCGGAAAACCTGGCCGGGCCCTACACCGCGCTGGACGTCAGCCTCGACGGCGGCGTCGCCACCATCCTGCTGGCCAATCCCCCCGTCAACGCGCTCAGCACCGAGATGATGAACGAGCTGTCGTGGGTGCTGGACCGCATTTCCGAGACGCCCGAGGTGCGGGCGGTGGTGCTGTCGGGCCAGGGCAAGACCTTCTGCGCCGGCGCCGACCTGAAGAACCGCGCCGCCACCATCAAGGGGCCGGGCGACCTGCCGCAGCATTCGCGCCGCACGCGCGAGTGCTTCCATGCCATCCGCGAATGCGCCAAGCCGGTGGTGGGCGCCATCAACGGCGCGGCGCTGGGCGCGGGGCTGGCGATCGTGGCCTCGTGCGACATCCTGCTGGCGGCGTCCGACGCGGTGGTGGGCCTGCCCGAGATCAACGTCGGGCTGCTGGGCGGCGGCCGCCATGGCATGCGGCTGTTCGGCCATTCGCGGCTGCGGCGCATGATGCTGACCGGCCTGCGGGTGGACGGCAACGAGCTGTACCGGCTCGGCGTGGTCGAGGAAGCGCTGCCGGCGGACGCGCTGATGCCGCGCGCGCAGGAGCTGGCGCGCGAGCTGGCGTCCAAGAGCCCGCTGGCGACCATGCTGGCCAAGCAGACGCTCAACGCCATCGAGGACATGAGCCTGCGCGACGGCTATCGCTACGAGCAGGACATGACGGCGGCCATCGCCAAGACCGAGGACGCCATGGAGGCCCGCCGCGCCTTCCTGGAAAAGCGCGCGCCGGTGTTCCAGGGCCGTTAGCGGCACGGACCCCGCGCATAACAGCTATTGCGGCGGCGCCGTAGGTGCAAGGCCCGGCGCTGCCTACACTTCGCAAAAAAAGACAAGGAGACGACATGACGAGCGCGTTGGACGGCGTGAAGGTGCTGGACCTGAGCCGGGTGTTTTCGGGGCCGTGGGCGGCGCAGATGCTGGCCGACTTCGGCGCCGACGTAATCAAGGTCGAGCGCCCCGGGCGCGGCGACGACGTGCGCCACCAGGGCTATCCGCTGCCCGGCCGCGACGGCGCGCCGAGCCCGCAGACCTCGTCGTTCGTGGCCATGAACCGCGGCAAGAAGTCGCTGACCATCGACATCTCCCGGCCCGAGGGCCAGGCGCTGGTGCGGCGGCTGGCGCGGCAGGCCGACATCGTCATCGAGAACTTCAAGGCCGGCGACCTGCGCCGCTACGGGCTGGACTACGCGGCGCTGGCGGCGGTCAATCCGCGCCTGGTGTATTGCTCGATCACCGGCTTCGGCCAGAGCGGGCCGTACAGTCACCTGCCGGGCTATGACCCGATCTTCCAGTCCATGAGCGGGCTGATGAGCGTGACCGGCGTGCCCGACGGCGAGCCGGGCGCGGGGCCGGTCAAGGCGGGCTACTCGGTGTCGGACCTGACGGCGGGCTTTTACGCGGTGTGCGCCATCCTGGCGGCGCTGCGGCACCGCGACCAGGTGTCGGGCGCGGGCCAGCACATCGACCTGGCGCTGCTGGACGCGCAGATCGCGGCGCTGTCGCACATCGGCATGAACTATCTGGCCAGCGGCCAGTTGCCGGCGCGCATGGGCTCGGCCTCGCAGATCACCGCGCCGTTCCGCGCCTTCGAATGCCAGGACGGCCACCTGATGGTGGCGGTGGGCAACGACTCGCAGTTCCGCGCCTTCTGCGAGGTGATCGGGCTGCCCGAGCTGGGACGCGATGCGCGCTTCGATACCAACCCCAAGCGCGCCGCCGCGCAGCCCGAACTGTCGCGGCTGATCGAGCCGGCGCTGCGCGCCCGCGGCGTGCGGGACTGGAATCAGGCGCTGGCGGCGGCCAACGTGCCTTGCGGGCCGATCTACACCATGAACCAGGTGTTCGAGGATCCGCAGGTGCGCCACCGCGGCGTGCTGGGCAGCGTCGAGCATCCTCGATTGGGCGCCGTGCCAGTCATCCGCAACCCGATCCATTTTTCCGGCACGCCGATCACGGGCGGCCTGCCGCCGCCGCTGCTGGGCGAGCACACGGCCGAGATCCTGCGCGCCGAACTGGGGCTGTCCGACGACGAGATCGCCCGGCTGCGGGCGGAGGGCATCGTATGAGCGGCGTCGACCATGACCTGATCGAAGAGATCCGCGACAGCGCGCGCGACTTCCTGCAGCGGCGCGACCAGCGCCAGCGCAAGCGCGCCGAGGCGCCGCCGGACCGCGACTATTGGCGCGAGATCGCGGGGGTCGGCTGGCTCGGCATGAGCGTGCCCGAGACGCTGGGCGGCCTGGGCCTGGGCTGGCGGGCGATGGCGGCGGTGCTGGAGGAAGCGGGCCGCGCACAGTTGCCCGAGCCGCTGGTCGGCGCCGGCGTGCTGCCGGCGGCGCTGCTAGCGCGGATCGCGCCCGTCGATGCGGCGCGGCGCGACGCGCTGCTGCAGGCCGTGTGCGGCGGCGAAACGCTGCTCGGGCTGGCCTGGCAGGAAACCGAGGGCCAGTTGGAGGCCGGCGAGGCCGCCACGGCCTTCGGCGTCAGCGTGATCGAACGCGAGGGCGCGTACGTGCTCAATGGCGAGAAGCGCCACGTGGTGCCGGGGGCCGGCGTCGATGGCTGGCTGGTCACGGCCGATGGCGAGCGCGGCACCGCCCTCTTTTTCGTCGCGGCCGGCACGCCGGGCGTGACCGCGCAGGTCCACGCGCGCGCCGACGGCGCCGCCGCCTGCCACCTGGCGATCGAGTCGGCCGTGGTGCCGGCGGACGCGCTGCTGGCGCGCGACGGCGTGCTGGACGCGGTCGACGAGGCGCTGGACCTGGGCCGCCTGATGCAGTCGGCGGAACTGGTGGGGGTGGCGCGGCAGGCGCTGGCCGATTCGGTGGCCTACCTGAACACGCGCCAGCAGTTCGGCCGGCCGCTGGCGTCGTTCCAGGCCTTGCAGCACCGGCTGGTGGACGCGGCCATGCAGGTCGAGCTGGCATCCAACAGCCTGCTGGACGCGCTCGATACGCTGGCCGCGCAACCGGACGACGCCACCCTGCGCAAGACGCTGGCCAGCCGCGCCAAGGCCCGCGCCGCGCGCGCCGGCCTGGAGGCGGCGCGGCTGGCGATCCAGCTGCACGGCGCCATCGGCTACACCGAGGAATGCGACGTCAGCCTGTACTTCCGCAGCGCGCTGCACCTGGCGGCCTGGCTGGGCAATGCCGCCGCCCATCGCCAGCGCTACGGCGCGCTGGCGGCGCTGCCCGCGCCCAGCGTGGATGATGACGACGCCGCGCCCATCACGGACTTCCCGCGCGAGGCCGACTGGAACGGCATGCCGGAAGCCGACTTCCGCCGGCTGGTGCGCGGCTTCTTCCGCGCCCATTACCCCGAGCACCTGCGCCACGTACCGTGGCGGCTGCATTGGGACGAAATCAAGGACTGGTATTTCACGCTGTCGCGCCAGGGCTGGATCGCGCCGTCGTGGCCGCGCGAGCACGGCGGCATGGCGCTGTCGCCGGCGCGCCAGATCGCCTTCATCGAGGAAGCCGAACGCCACGGCGTGGCGCGCGCGCCGGACCAGGGGCTGGTGATGCTGGGGCCGATCCTGATCCGCCACGGCACCGAGGAACAGCGCGCCCGCTTCCTGCCGGGCATCCTGTCGGGCGAGGCGGTGTGGGCGCAGGGCTATTCGGAGCCGAATGCCGGCTCGGACCTGGCCTCGCTGCGCTGCGAGGCGCTGGTGGACGGCGACGACCTGATCGTGAGCGGCCAGAAGACCTGGTCGACGCTGGCGCAGGACGCGACCCACATGTTCATGCTGGTGCGCACCGACAAGACGGTCAAGAAGCAGGCCGGCATCAGCTTCCTGCTGGTGGATCTGGCCAGCCCGGGCGTGAGCCGCCGCCCCATCCGCACGCTGTCGGGGCATGAGGAATTCTGCGAGGTGTTCTTCGACCAGGTGCGCGTGCCGCGCGCCAACGTCGTTGGAGAGCTGAACGCCGGCTGGGGCATCGCCAAGGCGCTGCTGGGCTTCGAGCGCCTGTTCAGCGGCAGCCCCAAGCACGCCAACCATGCCCTGCAGCAGATCTTCAGCATCGCGCGCCAGCGCGGCCTGCTGGCCGACCCGGCGTTCGCCGACCGGCTGGCCGAGCTGCGGCTGGACGCGGCCGACCTGACCGCCATGTACTGCGTCTTCGCCGAGCTGGCCAAGGCCGGCCGGCCGCTGCCGCCCGAGCTGTCGCTGCTGAAGGTCTGGGCCACCGAGACGCACGAGCGGCTGGGCGCCCTGCTGATCCAGATCGCCGAGGAATACGGCGGCGCGGCGATGCGGCTGGGCTATGGCAACGGCCAGGTGCACGCGCTGGCGCCGTATGTCAACGCGCTGGCGGCGACCATTTTCAGCGGCACCAACGAGATCCAGCGCAATATCTACGCCAAGCAGTTGGGGCTGGAAGGCGCATGACAACGACGCGCCGGCCGCCAGCCGGCGCCACAGGAGAGAGACAGAATGAACAAAGCTACCGCACTGACGGCGGCCGCCCTGCTGCTGGGCGCCGCCTTTGCCGCCCCGGGCCAGGCCGCCGCGCCCTGGCCGAGCCAGCCGATCCGGCTGATCGTGCCCTACCCGCCCGGCGGCTCGGTCGACAACCTGGCGCGGCTGCTGGCGCCGGCGCTGGGCCAGCGGCTGGGCCAGACCATCGTGATCGAGAACAAAGCCGGCGCCAGCGGCACCATCGGCGTGGACGCGACGGTGCGCGCCACGCCCGACGGCAACACCTTCGGCTTCGGCGTGCCGGGCGCCATCACCGGCCTGCCGCACGTCATGAAGGTGCCGTACGACGTGTCCAGGATCCAGTACGTGTCGCTGGTGGCGCGCATCCCGCTGGTCATCGTGGTCAACCCGTCCCTGCCCGACGCCACGCTGGCCGACTTCGTCGCCAGCGCCAAGCGCCAGCCCGGCAAGTACAACTATGGCTCGGCCGGCAACGTCACCACGCCGCACCTGGGCGGCGAGCTGCTCAAGCAGCAGACCGGCATCGACATCATGCACGTGCCGTACAAGGGCGCCTCGCCCGCGGTGACGGCGCTGCTGTCCAACGAGGTGCAGATGTTCCCCGGCGACGCCTCGGCGGTGCTGGGCTTCATCAAGGCCGGCAAGCTGCGCACGCTGGCGGTGGCCAGCCCGACGCGCTTCGAGGGCCTGCCGGACGTGCCGACCACCAAGGAGGCGGGTTTTCCCGATGTGATCGTGGAATCGAACTACGGCATCATCGCCCCCACCGGCACGCCGCCGGAGATCGTGCAGAAGATGTCGCGGGCCATCGCCGAGACGCTGGCCGAACCGGCCCTGCGGCAGAAGATGATCGACCAGGGCGCCATCCCCACGGCCACCACGCCCGAGGCCTACCAGGCGCTGATGCAGGCCGAGTCGAAGAAATGGGGCGAGGTGATCCGGCGCGGCAAGCTGGGGCTGGAATAGTCCCATGCCGGCCCGCTTTTGCCGTACCCTTATGCCGTCTCTTTCGTTGCCGCGTTATCCATCATGCCGCCTGCCAAAGCCACGGGCCTGAGCCTGGACGTCACCGCCGACCTGCACAAGTGGCGGGCCTTCCTGGCGATCGCGGAACTGGGCAGCATCTCGCGCGCCGCCCTGTATCTGGACCAGGACCAGTCGGTGCTGAGCCGCCGCATCAACGCGCTGGAACGCGAGTGCAACGCGCGGCTGTTCAACCGCACCGGCCGCGGCGTGCACCTGTCGGAAGTGGGCGAGCGCCTGTTTCCGCTGGTGCGCACGCTGCTGGGCGACGCCGAGCGGCTGGAACTGGAGCTGAACGGCGAGGCGCGCGAGCCGGCCGGCGAGGTCACGCTGGGGCTGCTGCCGTCCACCGCGCATCCGCTGATCCGGCGGCTGTTCTCGCGGCTGCGCAAGCAGTTTCCCAAGGTGCACCTGAAAATCCTGGAAGGCTCCAGCGGCCAGATCGAGGAATGGCTGACCGACAGCCGCGTCGACATCGCCATCCTGTACCGCTATGGCGACAAATGCCCGCCGGGCGAACAGGCGCTGGCCTCGGTCGATTCGTACTTGGTGGGCGCGGCCGGCGACCCGCTGACGCGCGGCGGCGAGGTCGCCTTCGAACAACTGGACGGCCTGCCCTTCATCCTGCCCGGCGCGCCCAACGGCCTGCGCAATGCGCTGGACGGGCTGGCGCGGGCGCGCAAGATCAGCATCGCGCCGCTGATCGAGGCCGATTCGCTGCCGCTGATGAAGTCCATCGTCGAGCACGAGCACATGTACACGGTGCTGCCGCTGCACGCGGTCTGGCAGGAGGTGCAGGAAGGCCGCCTGGGCATCGCGGCGCTGCGCGATCCGGCCATGGGACGCATCATCTCGATGGCGTTCGCCCGCGCCAAGGGGCCGGGCCGCACCGTCACCGAGGTTGCCGCGCAGATCCAGAGCCTGGTGCGCGAGATCGGCGGCGAAGGCGTGTGGCACGCCAGCCCCTGACGGGGCCGGCGCTTCAATCGAAGCCGTAGAGCCGCGCGGGATTGTCGACCCAGACCTTGCGGCGCAGGGCGTCATCGCCCAGCCAGCGCTGCGCCACCGCCACCAGGGCGTCGGCGGACGGCGCAGACGCGCCCATGCGCACGAACGGCCAGTCCGAGCCCCACAGCACCTGGTCGGGGTTGGCGGCGACGAAGGCGTCGTGGAGGAGGCGCGCATTCTCGTAGTCCGGCGCGCTGCCGACGCGGCACAGCGTCAGCTTCATCCACAGGCGGCCGTCGGCCAGCAGGCCGCGCAGCAGCTGGAACGCCGGGTCCTGGTCGCCACGCGCCGGGACCAGGCTGCCCAGGTGGTCGATCACCAGCGGCAGGTCCAGCTTCGCCAGCGCCGGCAGGTGGCGCAGATAGGTATCGCACGGCGCCCACAACTGTGCATGCAGGCCGTGGTGTTTCATGCGCGGGGCCAGCGCGGCGACCTGGTCGAACCCCACGCTGCCCGGAAACAGATTGCCGGCGGGGTTGCGCGCCTCGACGAAGCGCAGTCCGCGCACGCCGCCGTCATACAGGGCCCGCAGTTGCGCGTCGCTGACCGACGGGTCGGCCACCGCGATGCCGCGCAGGCGGTCGCCGCCCTGCGCCAGCGCGTCCAGCAAGGCATCGGGATGCGTGCCATAGGGCGCCGGCTGCACCAGCACGCCGCGCGCGGCGCCCAGGGTGTCCAGCATGCGCAGGTAGCGCTGCGCCGACGCGTCGGGCGCGGCGTAAGAGGACGGATGCCACAGCGGGAAGCGCTCGTAGGGGCCGAACACGTGGCAATGCGCGTCGCAGGCAAGAGGCGGCAACGGTTCGGCGGGCGCTTGTGGCATGCGCGGCGTCTCGACGCTGTCGGGCGCGTAGGGTTGCGTGGAGTCGGCGGACGCGGTCATGCCTTGCCCTCCCCGGCCAGCGGCGCCAGCCGGCTCAGCGCCGGCCAGCCGTCCTGTTGCGGCACGTCCAGCGGCGCGGGCGCGTCGTCCGGCATCGGGATCTCGTGCGCGTTCAGCGTCATCGACACCATGGTGTAGTAGCCGATGACGGCGGTCAGTTCGACCACGCCGACGGCGGCCCAGCGCTGCACCGCCTCGGCGTACAGGGCGGGCTCGACCTGGCCGGTCTCCTGCAGTTGGCGGGCGTAGGCGTAGACGATCTCGTCGTCGCGGTTGTCGAATACGGGTTCGCGCCGCGCCTGGATGGCGTCCAGCACCGCGTCGGCAATGCCGGCGGCCCGGGCGGCCTGGGCGTGGATGTGCCATTCAATCTGGCTGTTCCAGCGGCGCGCGGTGACCACGATGGCCAGTTCGCTGACGCGCGGCGGCAGGCTGGTGCCAAAGCGCAGCAAGGCGCCCAGCGCCTGCCAGCGCTCGGCCAGCTCGGGGTTGTGCAGCGCGGCGCGCAAGGGGCCGACCAGCCGGCCGCGCGGGCCGGAGACGATGCGCTCGTAGACGCGCTTCTGGTCGTCGCTCATGCTGTCGGGCGTGGGCAGGGGAATGCGGCTCATCATGGTCCTTCGCTCAAGGCGTTTCGTCGGGTTGACTGCGCGCAACGGAGGGCCGCGCGCTGAAGTCCTGGTGCCAGGCGGCCAGCGCCGAATGGCCATCGCGCCAGGCCAGGTCCGGGAAACGATAGTCCAGATACGACAGCGCGCAACCGATGGCGATCAGGCCCAGGTCGAAGCGGCTGGCGCGCAGGGCCGGCGCCTCGGCCTCCAGCACGGCCAGCACCGCGCGGGTCTTCAGCGCGAAGGCGTCGAGCCAGGCCTGGGTCTGCTTCCCGGCCGGCTTGTTGCGTTCCTGCCGGTACAACAGCAGCGCGTCCAGGAAACCGTCGCCCAGCGCCTGGCGCCGCTCGGCCAGCAGGCGCGCGGCCGGGTCCGCCGGCAGCAGGCCGGCGCCGGCCAGGCCGTCCAGATAGGCGCAGATGACGCGCGAGTCGTAGACCGGCGTGCCGTCGTCCAGCACCAGCGTCGGCAGCTTGATCAGCGGGTTGTCGGCCACCAGGTCGAGGTTGGGCTTATCCATGGCGACCGGCGTGCGCACCAGCGTCACGCGGTCGGCGATGCCGGCTTCGTACAGGACGATCATCACCTTGCGCACGAAGGGCGAGCGCGGCGACCAATGCAGTTTCATCAAGAGGCTCCCAGGAAATTCGATATCGTGACGCGGTTCAATGGCCCTGCGCGGGCCGCACCGCCGGATCATTGGCGGCGTCCGGCGCGCGCATCTGGAACAGGTCGCTCGTGTGCGCGTACCAGCCGGCGCCGTGCATGCGGCCCAGCAGGCGCAGCGCGGGGGTGTCCACATGGAAGCGCTGCGCGTCCAGCAGCGCGTCGTCGCGCAGGTACAGCGCCACCACCCGCGCCAGCACGATGACGCGCTGTGGCGCGGCATCCAGCACCTGCCACACGCGGCATTCCAGCGCCGCCGGGCTGAGCGCGATGCGCGGCGGCGCGACCACCCGCGAGGGTTCGGTCGCCAGCCCGGCGCGGGTCAGCTCATCGACGTCGGCCACGTAGTCCAGGCTGGTGTGGTTCATCTGCGCGGCCAGTTCGGCCGACACCAGGTTGATGACGAACTCGCCGGTCTCCAGGATGTTGCGCGAGGTATCCTTCAACTGCCCGCCGCGCGGGCCGATGCCCAGCGCCACGATGGGCGGGTCGCTGCTGACCACGTTGAAGAACGAGAACGGCGCGGCGTTGCGTTGGCCCTGCGCCGACTGGCTCACCACCCAGGCGATGGGGCGCGGCACCACCACGCTGGAGAGCAGCTTGAAGGCGTTGGTGGCGCTGAGTTCGCTGAAATCGAAGTTCATGGATGCGTTCCTGGTGGCCGGCGCCGCGTCCGCGACTGGCCGGCGGCCGTGGGCATGCGGGGTCGTGTGTCCAGTAGCCGTGTTTTCATTTGGCCAGCAAGCCCAGCGTGCCCAGCAGCCTGCGCATGTCGGCCTGGTCCTTGGCGACGTAGGCGTCCGCTTCCCGCGGCGACAGCGCCATCAACGCTATCGCCTGCTCCTGCATGACGCGGCGGTAGTCGGGATCGTCGTTCACGGCCCGGACGGCGTCGCTCAGGGTGTGCACGATGTCCGCGGGCGTGCCGGCCGGCGCGGCCAGGCTGTACCAGGTGGCCGCGTCCGCGCCCGCCACGCCGGCCTCGGCCAGCGTCGGCACGTCCGGCAGCAGCGGCGAGCGCTTGTCCGACGCATAGGCCAGCGCCAGCAGGCGCCCCTGGCGGATGAACGGCAGGCTGGCCGACAGGTTCAGCATGGCCAGGTCGGTCTGGCCGCCGACCACGTCGTTGATGGCGGGCGAGGCGCCGGCATAGGGAATGTGGTTCAACTGCACGCCGGCGACCTGCTGGAACAGCTCGGCGCCCAGGTGCGTGGCGCCGCCCACGCCGGCCGAGCCATAGCTCCACTTGCCGGGTTCGGCCTTGGCGCGGGCGATCAGCTCGGACACCGAGCGGATGCCGCGCGACGGATTGACCACCAGCATGATGGGCTGCACCGCCACCACCGAACAGAAGGCGAAACCCTTGACCCCGTCGTACACGGTCTTCTGCATCAGCGGCGTGACCACGTGGCCGGCCGAGGTGCCCAGCAGCAGCGTGTAGCCGTCCGGCTTGGCGCGCGCCACGAAGCCGGTGCCGATGGAGGCGCCGCCGCCGGGCTTGTTCTCCACCACCACCGGCTGGCCCAGGCGCTTTTCCAGCGCCCGCGCCAGGCTGCGCGCCACCACGTCGGCGGGGCCGCCCGCGGCGTAGGGATTGACCAGGATGACGGGCCGGTCGGGATAGGCCGCCGCCGCGGACGCGGCGCCGATGGACAGGGCCACCGCCGCCAGCAGGGATCGAAGCATCAATCGCATGGGATTTCCTTCCAGGGGCCCGGCCGCCGGGCGGGCCGGGAGCCGGGGCCTCAATCGGCGCGCGCGCCGGACTGTTCGATGATGCGCGCCCATTTCGCCGTATCGACGCGGATGCGTTCGGCGAAGGCTTCGGGCGTGCTGTGGGTGGTCTGGATGCCGTAGCCGGCCATGCGCTCGACCATCCGCGGCGACGTCATCACCGCCTTGATGTCGGCGTTCAGGCGGTCGATGACGGGACGCGGCGTGCCCGCCGGCGCCAGCACGCCGGACCACAGGCTGACCTCGTAGTCCTCGAACCCCGGCGTCTCCGACATCGACGGCACGTCGGGCAGCGCCGCCAGCCGCTGGCGGCTGGTCACCGCCAGCGCCCGCACCTTGCCCTGCCGGACCTGCTCGATGAAGTTGGACGAGGTGTCGATCATCATCGAGATGCGGCCGGCCAGGAAGTCGTTGATGGCGCCCGAGGTGCCCTTGTAGGGAATATGGCGGATATCGGCATGCGCCGCCGTCTTGAACATCTCGCCGGCCAGGTGGCTGGTGGTGCCGTTACCCGAAGAGCTGAAGGTCAGCTCGCCCGGCCGCCGCCGCGCCAGTTCGGCCAGTTCGGCGACCGAGTTGACCTTCAGGTCGGGGTTGACCACCAGCAGGTTGGAGGTCAGGTTGGTCATCGAGACCGGCGCGAAGCTGCGCTGCGGGTCGTAGCGCAGCTTGGGGTACAGCGACGGGTTGATGGTCAGCACGCCCATGGTGGAGTACAGCAGCGTGTAGCCGTCGGGCGCGGCGCTGGCCACGGCCTCGGCGCCGATGGTGCCGCCCGCCCCGCCGCGATTCTCCACCACCACGGTCTGGCCCAGCTTTTCGCCCAGGCCCAGCGCCAGCGAGCGCGCCATCAGGTCGGTGGCGCCGCCGGCCGGGAACGGCACGATCAATTTGACCGGCCGGTCGGGATAGGCCCCGGCCGCCACGGCCGCCGATATCAGGCCCGCGCCGAGCCACAGGCTGACCGCGGTCAGCGCACTTGCCATTCTCATGCTGTCTCCACCCTGGGGGTTCTTGTGTTTGCAGCATGGTAGGCGCGGGGCGGCGATGGCGCTATGCGCGGGATCGCATATCTGCTTTGTGCGGACACCGCGCGGGCCGGCGCCCGCCGGCGTGGGTAACGGCTACCCCTGAACGGCCTGCGGCCGGGATCGGGTATCGTCTGAACCTGGCCCATCCGCCCGCGCCGTTCGCAATGCCCCAACGCCCCGACCTGTTCTCGCCCCCCTCCCGCCAACGCGCCGCCCGCGCCAATTCACTGCTATGGATCCTCGACCCGCTCGAGCGTGATCCCGGCTATCTGCGCCGCAAGATGTTCGGCTGCGACGCCGCCTACCTGGACGGCGCGCTGTACCTGGTGGTGGCCGACCGCGACATCCCCTGGAACGGCGTGATGGTGTGCTCCTCGCATGACCGCCACGCGGCGCTGCTGGCCGATATGCCGAGCCTGCTGCCGCACCCGGAACTGGGCAAGTGGCTGTACCTGCCGCAGACCGACGAGGCGTTCGAGACGCTGGCGGCCCGGTTGGTGGAACTGGCGTTGGCGCGCGATCCGCGCCTGGGCGTGGCGCCCAAGCCGCGGGCGCGGCGGCGCAAGTCCTGGCGGGGCGAGGAATAACGCGGGCCGGCGCGCCCTTGCGCCGCGCGCCATGCCCTGACGGCTGCCACCATGGCGACGGGCGCGAAATCATCCGAACGCTGCGGTGAAACGATAAAGCGGCCGAATTGGCTCACATCGATCCGGCCCGGTCGCCAAACACCTCGCGCCAGGGCCGCGACAGCACCTCGGCGTCCACCGTCGACAGGTATTGCGGCGCCCCCCGCGCCATGGCGGCGAACAGCAAGGCGTCGCTGGCCCCGTCCCACGGCGCCGCGAGCGACTCGTCGACCTCGCCGTCCTCGTCCACTTCGCGAATGAACGCGGCGTCGCCATCGACGGCCTGGGCGCGTTGCCGCAGCAGGCCGTGGATCTGCAGCAAGCCGCCATGCACGGGCGAACGCGCCCCGCCCCGGCGGCGCGCGGCGGCCAGCACGCCATACCATTCCGATTGCGGCGGCGCATCGGCAGGCGTGGAGATGCCCTCTTCGTCTTTCGACCAGCGTTCCCAGG
The DNA here is from genome assembly GCF_002082135.1 of Achromobacter ruhlandii. Classification (NCBI taxonomy): domain Bacteria; kingdom Pseudomonadati; phylum Pseudomonadota; class Betaproteobacteria; order Burkholderiales; family Alcaligenaceae; genus Achromobacter; species Achromobacter ruhlandii. The sequence continues at coordinate 2,470,270 of NZ_CP017433.1, read as the reverse complement.
CGCGGCCGTAGCGCTCCCAGCCGTCGGCAGGCAGATCGGCGCCCAACGCCCGCGCCTGTTCGCGTGTCAGTTCGGGAATGCGGGCCAGGATGTCGACCACCGCCTCGCCGTGCGGGCCGAACAGCGCGCCCAGCGGCAGCGGTTGCAGCAGTTCGATCGCGGCGGCGCGCCAGTAGCCGGGTTGCGCCACCAGGCCGGACATGTCGCCCAGCTGCGTCACGCGCACGCGCCACAACTGCCCGGGCCAGCGGCGGCCCAGCGTCATGGTGGCAATGGATTGATCGACGACCAGCCAGGGCGCTTCGGCGCGCGCCAGGCGGACGAGGTTACCGGCACGTTCAAGCGCCATGTCGGGATCGGCGGCGTCGAACCAGAAACCGTCGCGGTCGGAGGAAGCGGAATCGGTGGGAGGCGTCATGGCCGTCATTATCGATGCAAAGCGTCGATGCAAAGCGTCAGGGCAAAGCGTCAGGGCAAAGCATAGGCCCGTCCCTGAACGGCCCCGGGCATTTCGCCGCGCGGGCCGCGCCTCTGGCCGCGACGGCGGCGCCTCAGTCCGCGGCGGCGCGCTCGGGCGCCAGGGCCGCTTCCAGCCGGTTGCCGCCCAGGGACTTGGCGCGATACAGCGCCAGGTCGGCGCGCGCCAGCGCATCGGCCAGTGGCGGCACATCCTCGTCGAAATAGGCCAGGCCGATGCTGACCGTGGCGGCGATGCCCAGGCCGTCGGCCGGGTTGGCGATGGTGGTGGCAAAGCGCCGGGCCGCCGCCGCCCCCAATTGATGGGCGCGGCGCGCGTCGTCGCCCGCCAGCAGCGCGGCGAATTCCTCGCCGCCAAGGCGCGCCAGGATGACCTGCGGCCCGAGCGCATCCCGGGCTACCGTGGCGAACGCCGCCAGCACCAGGTCGCCGGTGTGGTGGCCGTAGCGGTCGTTGATGGCCTTGAACTGGTCCAGGTCGAACGCCAGCACGGCGACAGGCTCGCGCCCCGCGCTGGCCGCGATGAGGCGCGCGCCCTGCTCGAAGAACCAGCGGCGGTTGCCCAGCCGCGTCAGGTAGTCGGTCTGCGACTCGTGCACCAGTTGCACGTGGGTTTCCTCGCGGATCAGCTTGATCAGCGTCATCGGCAGCAGCACCGAATACAGCACCCCTTCGTACATGGTGATGTTGCTGGCCAGCAGTTGCACCCAGGGCCCCTCGGCGGCCACCCACCACGGCAGCAGGAAGGCGCGGCCGAAATAGATCAGCGCGTGCACGCCGGCCACCGCCACGGCGAAGTTGCGGGTTTTCGGCATTCCCATGGCATCGCAGCGCAGCAGTTCCCACGCGGTCAGTGCGCTGACGAGGGCGATGGGCAAGGCGCTGACGTATTTCCACACCACGTCCTGCCCCGGCACGCCGGCCGCCAGCCAGATCAGCGCCATGACCGCCAGCAAGCCCATCGAACGCTTGCGGTAGTGGCGCCCGCTCAGCGAAGCGACGCTGTCCAGCACCAGCAGGTAACCGCCAAGGATCACCAGGTTGCTCAGCGGCGCGCCGATCGCGGCCGGCAGGTCGGCGCGGAACAAGGCGCAGATACAGCCCAGCGCCAGCGTGCCGAAGCCGACCGCCAGGATGCCCAGCGAGCGGCTGCGGTGGGGGTGGGTTCGATACTCCCAGAACGTCAGGCCGGCACTGGCCAGCAGCGTCCCGATAGTGATGAAGTACAGGGTGAGGAGATCGACGTGCATCTCGGCCGGAAAGAGGTGGCACGCCAGGAGGAAATTGCGGCGGCGTTCGCAATTTTAGGGGGAAATCCGCCGCGGATAGGTGACGGGAAAGCGGTCGCCCCGGGGTCATAAGTCCCCAATTTGACCGCGCTCCCGGCGGGACGTCAGAACCGGTAGGTCACGCTCCCGATCACCGTGCGGCGGGTGCCGAAGAAGCAATCGCCGCGGGCAAGGCAGGTACCCACGTACTGTTTGTCGAACAGATTGGTGACGTTCAGCGCCAGGCGCATGGGGCCCGCGTCGTAGGCCAGCACGGCGTCATAGAGGGTGACGGCTGGCACGCCGTTCTGGCCGGTGCCGTCATCGCTGCTGCCGTTGTAGCGCACGCCCGCCCCCGCCAGGAAGCCCGGGGTTCCCATCACGCTGAAGCGGTAGTTGGCCCAGAACGACGCCATGTGTCGGGGAATGCTGGCCAGTTGGCGCCCCTCTTCGGCCGGCGTGCCCTTGGCCACCTTGGCGTCCAGGAAAGTGTAGGTGGCCACCAGATCGACATTGCCCAGCGACGCCAGCGCTTCCAGTTCGGCGCCCTTGGTGCGGGCCTCGCCCACTTGCACCGTGTCGGCAATGCCGTTGACCACGCCGGCGACCTTGCGGTTTTTCTCGGTCATGTCGAACACGCTGGCGGTGACCGTCAGGTTTTCGCCCGGCGGCTGGTACTTCAGGCCTGCCTCCCATTGCTTGCCGCGCAGCGGCTTGAACGCCTGGTTGGCACGGTTGAAGCCGGCCAGGCCCTGAAACGATTCCGAGTAGCTCAGATAGGGATTGAGGCCGGCCTCGGAGCGGTACATCAGGCCAAAGCGCTTGCTCATTTCGCTGTCATCGCGCGACCCGGACGGCGTATCGTCCACCGACGCGCGCGAGCGGTCATGGCGCAGCCCCAGCATCAGCAGCCAACGCTCCCATTCGAGCTGGTCCTGCATGTAGAGGCCCAGCTGGTTGCCGCGCGAGGTCGGCGCGCCGACCGTCGAGGTGGGCGGCGTGAAGTTGCCGTACACGGGGTTGTGCACGTCGATGGGCGCGACCGTGCCGCCCACTCCCTGGCGCGCATCCAGCACGGAACGCTGGTAGTCGATGCCGGTCAGCAGGGTGTGGCGGATCGGGCCGGTCTGGAACTTGAACTGGCCCTGGGTGTCGACCACGAACTGCTTGAGGGTCGGCTGGTTCTGGTAGATCACGCGGCGCAGCAGCGTGTCGCTGCCCGGCACCCAGCCGTGGCCGGCGCCGTTGAAGCCGGCGGTGTAGATGCTGCGATAGTCGACCTCGCTGTGCGTGTAGCGCAGGTTCTGCCGCACCGTGACGTTGTCGTTGAAGGCGTGCTCGAACTGGTAGCCCACCGCGCTCTGCCGGGCGGTGTACTTGTCGAAGTCGGGTTCGCTGACAAAGAAGTCCTGCGGGATGCGGCCGGCCGGCATGCTGGTGAGCGTGCCGCGCCAGGGGAAGAAGCCGACCATCGATCCGCTATTGTCTTTCTGGAAATTGGCCAGCAGCGTCAACGAGGTGGCGGCACTGGGCCGCCAGGTCAACGACGGCGCGATGAAATAGCGATCATCGTCAACGTATTTGACCGAGCTGTCGCTGTCGCGCCCCAGCGCGACCACGCGATACAGCCACTTGCCGTCTTCGTCGATCGGGCCGGTGAGGTCGGCCTGGATCTGCTTGCGGTTGTGGTTGCCGTAGCTGACGCCGATCTCGCGCATCGCCTCGGGCTGCGGCCGCTTGCTGATCTGGTTGACGATGCCGCCGATGGCGCCCTGCCCGTACAGCATGCCCGACGGCCCGCGCAGGATCTCGATGCGCTCCAGCGCGTAGGGATCGGGCCGGGTGTTGTTGTAGGACCCCACGGCGTTGAGCAGGCCGTCGAGGTATTGGGTGGAATCGGTGCCGCGGATCTTGATGGAGTCGCCGCGATTATCCGGCCCGAACGCGCCGGCCGTGACGCCGGCGGTATAGCCCGCCGCCTGCTGCACCGACTGGGCGCCCTGCAGCGTCATGCGATCCTGGGTGATGACGCTGATCGACTGCGGCGTTTCCATCACCGGCGTGTCGGTCTTGGTGGCGGTGGCGGCGCGCTTGGCGACAAAGCCCTGCACGGGGCCGACCGCGGTCTGTTCGACATCGCTGCCCGTGACGGTGACGGCGGGCAAGTGGACCTCGGCAGGGGCGGACTGCGCCAGGGCGGCGCCCGGCAGGCCCAGGCTGAATACGATCAAAGGCAATTGCCGGGCCCGGAAATGCACCGGGCGCCGGCGGGACGAAAGGCGTACAGCCATGGGAACTCCGCTCGCAAGTGAATGGCAATAAGAACCAGTCTTATTACATGTTGAGGCGGAATTATGGTCACACTGTTTCAGCTAAATGCCAGGGACGGGCCGTCCGCGCCAGAAATACCTGGTGGCAAATCGTGGCAGTCTGCAACCGTGCGCCAAGGCCGCCGCGGTTCAATAGCGCCTCGCGGCGGCCAGCGCCGCATCCGTGCCGCGCCCTTCCCCGGAGCCGGCGTCCCGTTTTCCTTCCCACGCGCCGCGCCCCCATGGCCAACCGATCCTATCTCTACAGCCTGAGCAATCGACCCGCCGCCTACGCCGACCGGCCCGAGACCATCACCGGGCTGTCCGAATGGCCCTACGCGGTGCCGTTCTCGTACCGCCTGCTGATGTCGGGCGATCCACAGTTGTGCGCCTCCCTGATCTCCGACGGCCTGGATAACGACGAACCGGAACAGCGCACCCCGCTGCACGCCATCAGCAGCCGCTTCGAGCCGGGGCTGGCGCGGATCAAGCGCTTTGCCGACATCGTGCGGACGACCGTGGCGCCGGGCGGCGCATCAGCCCCCGCGCCCGCCGCGCAAGACGTGGCGCAGAACCCGGAGCCGTCACTGCTGGAGGGCCTGAAGCGCTTGTTCGCGCCGGCCCGCGCGAATACCGAACCGGGCGCGCGGGCGCCGTCCGGACTGCTGGCGGCGCTGGACGAGACCATCGCCTTCCTGGAGGCGCATCGCAACGACTATCTGCTGCTGGAAACGGTCGAACTGGATCTGATGGCGGCGGCGGACAAAGCCGCGCTCAAGACCCAGGTGGAACGGGAGCTGGCGCGTTGCCGGCGCGCGGGCGAAGCGCTCGACGCCTTGCCGGCGGACCCGGCCGAGGCGGGCCGCCAATTGCTGGCGGCCACCCGCGAACGCGGCGCGGCGCCGCTGGACGCCTTCCATGGCCTGCGCCTGGATGACGGCTTCGACGGCGGCGGTAACCAGCGCGTGGATTACATCCTCGGGCTGGAATGGAGCGAGGTGCTGTACTTCGATCTGCACAACCGCGCGGAATTCGAAGCGCAGCGGCGGGAACCCGAAGCAGAGGCCTGATGGTCCGTGGATTGCCCGGCCCCGCCGAGGGGTCCGGGCCGGGTGCGACATCATGTCCCTTCCGGCGCGGGCGCGGCGCGGCGTGACAAATCCGTCACTCATCTACAATCCGGGGTCACCTTGGCCGGCCCGCATGGCGGCCGGTCCGTAGCCCCCAGGTAGCATGACCCGCGCGAAGAAACCCGCTCCCAGAAAGAGAAGCTCCCCCTCCCGATCCCAAAGCCGCGCCGCCGGCCGCGTCCCGCGCTTCCTGCGCGCGCTGATCGTCACCTCGCTCGCCAGTTTCGGCGCCGCCACCTATGTGCTGCATCCGCAATGGAAGATGCCGGCGGCGGTTGGCGACATGCTGTCGCGCCTGGAATGGCCATCGCTGCAGCGCAGCGCGCCGGTGGCCCTGCCCGCGCCCAACGCGGCGCTGGTGCAGACCGCCTTCAGCGACTGTCCGCAGTTCTTCCCGAATGCCCAGCCGCCCGCGGTGCCCGCCGCGCAACGCTTGCGCGAAGTCTGTTTCTCCTCGTTCGCCATCCTGCACAACGGCTCGACCAAGACGCCGGTGTTCGTGGCCGAGCGGCTGAACCGCGAGAACCTGGCGCAGGCCAAGGGACTGCACCGCACCGACAAGTTCTACGCCGAGGCGCGGGTGCCGCGCGCCGAGCGTTCGGAGCTGGATGACTACCGCGGCTCGGGCTACTCGCGCGGCCACATGGCGCCGGCCGGCGACATGGCCACGCCCGAGGCCATGGCGCAGAGTTTTTCGCTGGCCAACATGGTGCCGCAGGACCAGAGCCACAATGCCGGCCCCTGGAGCCGCATCGAGCAGGACACGCGCCAGTATGTGATGCGGGCGGCCGGCGATGTGTATGTCTTCACCGGCCCGGTGTATGGCGACCGTCCCAAGACCATCGGCGCCGGCGTGGCCGTGCCCACGTATCTGTACAAGGTCGTGTACGACGCCACCACGCACCGCTCGTGGGTGCATTGGCAGGCCAACAGCGCCGGCACCAAGGCCGGGCCGCCGATCGGCTACGACGAGTTCGTCAAGCGCACCGGGCTGCGGCTGCTGCCGCAGTAAGCGCGGGCGGGCCGGCCGACCGCGTCCGGCGGTTCAGTCCGGCGCCGTGTCGTAGATCACCGGCATGCGCCCGCGCCACCGCTCCCACGCCGCGCCGCCCACGGCCAGTTCGGCCATGAAATGCGCAACGTTGATGCGGCTGACGCGGCCGGCGTCGAAGATGGCGCTGCGGATGGGCGAAGGGTGCGTCTCGTAGGCGCTGACGGCGTCCCGGTCGATCAGGCTGTCGGGGCGCACGACGACCCACTGAATCAGGGGATGCGCCTGGCCGATGATGGTGCGCAGATAGTCGGAAGCCGCCTCATTGTCCGCGTGCGGCGGCACCAGCGCGCGCACCAGGGCGACCACGCCACGCTGCGCCAGCGAGACCGGCTCGCGCAGGTCGCGGTTGCTGTTGCCGGCGGTATTCATCAGGACGACCCTGACCGGCCGGGCGGGCGCGCTCGCCACGATGGCCCGGCACAGCCGGCGCAGCGCGTCGAGCACCAGCCGCCTGGGCTGGCCATAGATGCCCCGCAGGCTCATGGGATGGCCCAGGCACGATGCCACCGCCGAGCAACCCGCCACGTGGCGCGCCAACGTGGCCTCGTCCAGATCCAATACGCTGGCCTGGATCAGCGACAGGCGCGAATCTCCCCTTAGCGCACGCAGCGCGTCCGGAGATCGCAACAGAGCCCTTACCGGCTCGCCCCGCGCCAGCAATTGCCCGACCAACAGCCGCCCGGTCGCCCCGCTGGCGCCAAGCACAAGGGTTGTCATCGCCGATCCTCTTATTATGTGAATGTGCGATTGAGAACGGCGTCATTGTAGTGAAGCGCGGCGCGCGCGGGATACATCGTGACATGCTATTTGCGCCGAGGCGGCGGTATGATGCGCGCCGCATTCATGCACTCAGGGAGAACCATGAAGAACGTCATCCGGATGGGCCACCTCACCGCGGCGTTGCTGCTTGCCTGCCTTGCCGGCGGCGCCACGGCGGCGTCAACGCCTGCCGCGCCCGCGTCGCCCGCCCCCCAGGCCGGACCGGCCCAGCCCGACCTGACGGGCGCCGGCAACCTCGGTCCCATGAAAGAGCCGGAATACATGGCCCGCATGGAAGCCGCATTCAACAAGCAGGACATCAACGCCGACGCCTACCTGACGCGCGGCCCGCTCCTGCAGGAAGCCACGGCCGAGCAGATCACGGCCATGGATACCGATGGCGATGGCCGCATCAGCAAGGCCGAATTCCTCGCCTACGCGCTCAAGAATTTCAATAACCGCCCTAAGTTCGAGCAGAACCACAACCTGAAGCGATGACCGGGCGCGCGCCGCGCATTGCCTGTTAATTATTGATACACAAGATGGAATCGGCAATCAAGCGGTCGCGGGTGCGTGCTAAGTTACGTCCCCGTTAGCGGCCGCGCCGCGTGGACCTCCATCCCCGCGCGCTTTCCCTTCCCTTTCACACGACCATCATGCACACGAACCCAGATCGCGCCCCGGCCCCGGCCGGAAAGAAACGGATAGCCGGCCTGCTCGCGGTCGCCCTGGGCCTGGCCCTGGGCGCGACCACCGCCTCTTCGCTGGCGGGCGACCTGCCGCCGCGCGGCGGCGGCGCCACCCAGGCGCAGACGCAGCAACCCACGCAACAGCAAGCGCAGCCGCAGGACGAAGGCCGCCTGCCGCCGCGCGGCACGCCCGCCCAGCAGGCCCCGGCCCGCACCTCCGCCCCGGCCCCCGCGCAAGCCCAGCCGCAAGTCCAGGCCCCCGCCGGCGCGCAGCAGAAGACCGAGATCAAGAGCCAGGCCGCCTACGAACGCCTGCTGCACAACAGCGGCATCAGCGTGCAATGGCTGTGGACCGACGAGCGCGGCAAGCTGAACGCGGTTGACGACAACGACGTGGTGCGCCTGGAAGGCGGCCACGCCAACGAAAACGGCTCGGTGACGATCAAGGGCCAGGTGCTGTCGATCTCGGCGGACCGCTTCACTTTCCGCGGCACCATCCTGATCGTGGACGCGCCGGACAAGGGTCGCCGCTGCGAACGCACCGGTGACTACGAGTTCCGCGCCACCGGCAAGCGCAAGTACTGGCGCCTGCAGCAGATGGAAGCGTGCGGCGGCCTGACCGACTACGTCGACATCTACTATTGATCGACACGGCGGCCGCGATGCGGCGCACCTCCGGGCGCCACATCGGGCTCAACCTCCACGTTTCACAGATGCCGGTGGCTGCACGCCATCGGCTGGTCGACCATCTGCCCGATCGCCCGCGCCAGCGCCTCGGCGCTGCCCTCTTCGAGGCAGTTGGCGCGGATCATGCGGAACCCCAACGCCAGGCTGTAATGCCAGTCCAGGTCGAACAGATGGTATTCGCGCCCGTCCGCCGGGTTGCGCCAACGCACCGCCGGATCCTCGTACGCCACGCCGATGAAATCGACGTGCGAGCCGAACGGCGGCAATGCCTCCAGCGGTTCATCCGAGCCCGGCAGGCTCGGCACTTCCAGGTTCTCGCCCACGCCGACATACGGCTCGGGGCCCTCGTAGGCCAGCATCACCACGCTGAACCCGGCCGGGTCGGCGTCGTAATGCGCGCGCTGCGCCGGGTTGAGCAGCGCGCGGGCCGCCGGCCCCAGGCAGAAGTACGGGCCGCGCCAGCTGCTGCGCTCATCGTCGAACGCGGCATCGGGCGCCACGCCGTGCGCCGCCAGCAATGCCAGCGTTTCTTCCAGGGTGTCGCCGTGGCGCACCGGGATGTCGGACGGCAGATGGCCGGCGGACTGGTAGAGCGCGATCACGTCGCCGGTGGTGCGCAGGCCCTCGCGGTACTGGAACGAGCCTTCCTTCAGCCGGGCCAGCCCGTGGCTGAGGGTGTCCAGCGCCTCGCGCGGCACACGGTCGCCGCGCGGCTCCAGCAGATAGCCCTCGGCCAGCAGGCGCGCCTGAAGCGCCGGCCAGTCGGGCGGCGGCAGATGGGGGTAACGGGGAAAGATGAACTGATGATGTTCGGACATCCGGGGCGAACCTCGTAATAGCGTATTCTCTGACGTTCAGGCAACAGCAAGGATATCTGGAATGAACCCGACCGTAATCAAGTGGCTGTCCAGCGTCGGCTTCGGCCTGGTCATTGGCCGCGCCGCCTACGGCGTCATCAACTCACTACTGCAGATGGCCTTCGGGCTGGACCAGCCCGGCGCGCCGCTCGATCCGGTGGCGCTGGACCGCATGCTGATCACGGGCAGCGTGCTGTGCCTCGTGGTGGCGGTGGTGGTGGCGGCGGCGCTGCTGCGCGTGGCCGACAACCGGCGCCGCATTGCGTGGGGCTGCCTGGTGCTGGGCGTGACGCTGATGCTGACCCTGCTGGCCGCCCTGCCGGGAATGGACCTGGGCGGGCATGCCGCCGGCTCGGCCGAGGCGCGCGACGCCAAGACGGCGCTCTTCTTCTGGTTGTTGATCTTCGGCCTGCCCTATCTGGGCGGCGGCCTGGCGCTGACGATCGGCGGCGCGGTCATGCTGCGCAGGTTCCGCGCCCCGGCGAACCGCGGCCCCTCGGCCTGAAGACGGGAGGCGCCGCTCAGGCCGGCTTGGCGTGTTTGCGGGCGGCGGCGGGCGCCTTGCCGCCGGCGGCATTGAGCGCCGCGGCGGCGCGAATCAACGCCGTCAGCGCCTGCGCGTTGATGACCTCGCCCTCGCGGATGTCGATGGCGCGGCGGGCGTTGCCCTGCAGACTGGCGTTGAACAGGCCGGCGGGGTCGGGCAGCGCCGCGCCCTTGGGAAAAGTCAGCTTGACCGCGCGCTGGTAGGTCTCGCCGGTACACAGGATGCCGCCCAGCGACCACACCGGCACCTGCCACTTCCACTCCTCCACCACGCCGGGATCGGCCGCCAGGATCACCTCGCGCACCCGCGCCAGCAACGGGCCGCGCCAGTCGCGCAACTCGCGGATGCGGGCATCGATCAACTGCGACGGGGCTAGCGCGTTCGTGGCGCTGGGCATGGCGATTCCCTGTGGGCGGCGCCGGGCGCGGCGCCTGGCGATCTTTATACCCAAGCCGCCGGCATGCGTCCATGCGGCGGCGCGCCACGCCCTCCCCCCGCGACGTCCGGTCACCGGGTTTGCAGTCTGACACCATTTCCCCTGGGCACGGCCAACGCCCACCGGGCCATGCCGGTACAATTTCCCCCGCGTTTTCCCCTAGCCGTCCCACCTGTCGTCCAAGCTCCTCGCCCATGTCCAATCTCATCGTCCACGGCGGCACGCCCCTGCGCGGCCGCGTCATCCCGTCGGCCAACAAGAACGCGGTGCTGCCGATCCTGTGCGCCACGCTGCTGACCGACCAGCCGCTGCGGCTGCATGGCGTGCCCGACATCACCGACGTGCGCAAGATCCTCGACATCTTCCGCACCCTGGGCAGCGAAGTGCGGCTGGACGAAGCCACCCGCACGCTGGACCTGCACCACCGCGACACCACCTTCGACGCCGCCCGCCACCGCCTGCCGGAAGAGATGCGCTCGTCCATCATGCTGGTGTCGCCGCTGCTGGCGCGCTTTGGCGTGGCGCGGCTGGAAGACAACGTCAAGGGCTGCACGCTGGGCGTGCGCGAGATCGATCCGCACGTGGACATCTTCCGCTCGTTCGGCGGCGAGGTCGAACGCGCCAGCGGCTCGCTGCTGGTGCGCAGCGCCGGTCCGCTCAAGCCGACCCATCACTGGCTCGACTACGCCTCGGTCACCACCACCGAGAACTTCGTGCTGTGCGCGGCCGCCGCGGCCGGCGAATCGACGCTGACCAATGCCGCGTCCGAACCGCACGTGCAGGAGTTCTGCCGCTTCATGACGATGATGGGCGCCGACATCGACGGCATCGGCACCTCGCGCCTGACGGTGCGCGGCGGCGCCACGCTGCGCGGCGGCGAGTTCACCTTCGAGGAAGACTTCCACGAGATCACCACCTTCCTGGCGCTGGGCGCGATCACCGGCGGCGACGTGGTGGTGCGCAACAGCACGCCGTCGAACTTCCCGCTGATCGACCGCACCTTCGCCAAGTTCGGCGTGAAGATCGTGCATGAAAACGGCTGGTCGCGCGCGCTGCGCGACGGCCCGCTGAAGGTGCAGACGCCCTTCACCAGCAACGTGCTGACCAAGGTCGAGGCCGCGCCCTGGCCGTATTTCCCGGTGGACCTGCTGCCCATCTTCATCGCGCTGGGCGTATGCGCCGAGGGCAACGCGATGTTCTGGAACAAGGTCTACGACGGCGCGCTGGGCTGGACCGGCGAGCTGTCCAAGTTCGGCGCGCACGTGTTCTCCTCGGACCCGCACCGCGTCATCACCTTCGGCGGCAATCCGCTGACGCCGGCGGTGGTCGAAAGCCCCTACATCATCCGCGTGGCGATCGCGCTGTTCATGATCGCCAGCAGCATCAAGGGGCGCTCCGAGATCCGCAACGCCACCCCGATCCGCCGCGCCCATCCGCGCTTCGTCGAGAACCTGCGCAGCCTGGGCGTGCAGGTCGAATGGGCGGCCGAGGAATAGCGCGGGCGGTTTTCTATAATCCCGCGATTCCTTCAAACGGCGCCACGGCGCCTTTTTGCTTCCCAGGATCCCTCCATGCCGTCGATTGCCCGCCAGGATGTCCATGTGCCCACCCCGCAAGGCCGCCTGTTCGCGCGGCGCTGGGATCCGGCCGGGCGCGATGTGGACGCGGCGCCGATCGTGCTGCTGCATGATTCGCTGGGCTGCGTCGAACTGTGGCGCGACTTTCCCGAACGCCTGGCCATGGCCACCGGCCGCGCCGTCATCGCCTATGACCGGTTGGGCTTCGGCCGCTCCGATCCCAACCCCGCCACGCTGGCCACGGGCTTCGTCGAGGCCGAGGCCGACGGCGGCTTCCAGGACCTGCGGCGGGCGCTCGACATCGGCCCCTTCATCGCCTTCGGCCACAGCGTCGGCGGCGGCATGGGCATCTGCTGCGCGGCGGCCCATCCGGCGGATTGCCGGGCGCTGATCACCGAGTCGGCCCAGACCTTCGCCGAGGACCGCACGCTCGACGGCATCCGCGCGGCGCAACGCAACTTCGCCGAACCGGGCCAGCTGGACCGACTGAAGAAGTATCACGGCGACAAAGCCGCCTGGGTGCTGAGCGCCTGGGTCGACACCTGGCTGTCGCCGGCCTTCGCGCAGTGGAACCTCGATGACGCGCTGCGCCGGGTGCAATGCCCGGTGCTGGCGCTGCATGGCGAAGAGGACGAGTACGGCTCGACCGCCCATCCCGGCATCATCGCGCGCCTGGCTGGCGGCCGGCAGGCGCTGCTGGAAAACTGCGGCCACGTGCCGCACCGCGAGCAACCGCACATCGTGCTGGACCTGACCAGCCAGTGGCTGCGGGGCGCGCTGCCGGGCTGATTCCTCCGGCCCTCGCCGCTCCCAACGCCCCGCCCCTGGCGCCGCCCGGCCGGCGTCCGCGCCGTTCGCCAGCGTCCCGCGCGCCGCGCCTCCACCGGAAGGGAAAACCCCAGGGGCGATTTGGCGCAAAGGTTGTATACACTATTTGCACACCATAGTACGCGCCAGGCTCCGTCCAAGTGTTGCTGCTGTATTGGTCGGCCCGGCTTCCTTTACGGCCATGCCCACACGTGGGTCAGGGAGCTCGCCATCGATATCCGAAATCCGTCGCCCGGTCTCTACAACGAGGACCTGGCCCCCACCAAGGAGCGCCGCTGGGGCGCCTTCAGCATCTTCAACGTCTGGACCTCGGACGTGCACAGCCTGTGGGGCTACTACCTGGCCGCCAGCCTGTTCCTGCTGTGCGGCAGCTTCGTCAACTTCCTGATCGCCATCGGCCTGAGTTCGCTGGTGATCTTCTTCCTGATGAACCTGATGGGCTATGCCGGCGAGAAGACCGGCGTGCCTTATCCGGTGCTGGCGCGCGCCTCGTTCGGCATCTGGGGCGCCAACCTGGCGGCGCTGGTGCGCGCGGTGGTGGCCTGTTTCTGGTACGGCGCGCAGACGGCGGCGGCCTCGGGCGCCATCGTGGCGCTGCTGGTGCGCAACGACAGCCTGCTCGCCTTCCACCAGAACACGCAATGGCTGGGGCATTCGGGGCTGGAGCTGATCTGTTATGTCGGCATCTGGGCGCTGCAACTGCTCATCATCCAGAAAGGCATGGAGACCGTGCGCCGCTTCCAGGACTGGGCCGGCCCGGCGGTGTGGATCGCCATGCTGGTGCTGGCGGTGGGGCTGTGCGTGAAGGCCGGCGGCTTCAGCCTGGACCACGGCATTCCGATGGACGTGCTGCTCGACAAGACACGCGACGCGGGCGTGAACGGCGCGCCGGGCAGCTTCTGGGCGCTGATGGCGGTGGGCGCGACCTGGATCACCTACTTCGCGGCGCTATACCTGAATTTCTGCGATTTCTCGCGCTATGCCCGCGACAGGCAGGCCGTCAAGCGCGGCAACCTGTGGGGCCTGCCGGTGAACCTGGTGGCGTTCTCGCTGGTGGCGGGCGTCACCACCATCGCCGCCTACAAGGTCTATGGCGAAGTGCTGCTGCACCCCGAGCAGATCTCCACCAAGTTCGACAGCTGGGTGCTGGCGCTGCTGGCCGCGCTGACCTTCGCGGTGGCCACGCTGGGCATCAACGTGGTGGCGAACTTCGTGTCGGCCGCGTTCGATATCTCGAACGTGTTCCCCAAGCGCATCGACTTCAAGCGCGGCGGCTACATCGCGGCGCTGATCGCGCTGGTGCTGTATCCGTTCGCGCCGTGGGAAGGCGGCGCGGCGCACTTCGTCAACGCCATCGGCGCCACCATGGGGCCGCTGCTCGGCATCATCCTGGTGGACTATTACCTGGTGGCCAAGGGCCGCATCAATGTCGCGGCGCTGTATGACGAGCATGGCGAATACCGCTACCAGGGCGGCTGGAACATCAACGCGCTGATCGCCACCGGCATCGGCAGCGTGTTCTCGACCATCCTGCCCAACTTCACCGACCTGCTGCCGGCCTGGTGGGCCACCTACGGCTGGTTCTTCGGCGTGGGAATCGGCGGCAGCGTCTATTGGGTGCTGGCCACGCTGCGCCCGCGCGCGGTCCCGGCCCTGGCCTGACGCGTCCTTGCCCGAGCCGGCCGCCGGGCGCCGGCGCGGGCAGCCGCGACTCGACGTCCGGGGCGCGCTCGCGGTACCCTGCATGCGATATCCGCCCTACGTGGCATCGCACCCTTGCATGGAGACTGCGCCCCCATGAGCCACCTGGTTTTGCTGCTGCTCGGTGTCGACTATCTGCACAAGCGCGCCCGCGCCCTGATGATCGGCGGGTGGCTGATGCTGGGCGCCGGCGCGTTCGTGTTCATCGACGCGCTCGATAACGCGCTCTACTTTCCGCTGAATTTCTTCGCCGCGCTGCTGGTGGTCGAAGGCATCGCCACGCTGGCGATCGCCAAATCGGGGGTCGGTGGCCAGCGCGTGCTGCGCTACACCAAGGGCGTGTTCGTGCTGGCGGCCGGCACCCTGGTGCTGGCGGGCCAGCACCACGGGCATTTCGTGCTGTCGATGATCTTCGGGCTGCTGTTCCTGGTGGACGGGCTGATCCAGTGCATCGCCGCCTACGTGGTGCGCTACCAGCGCTGGCGCGTGGTGTTCGCCTCGGGCGTGGCCGAGGTGCTGCTGGCGATCTTTTTCTTTCAGCCCTACCCCACCCACTACGTCGGCACGGTGCCGTACTGCATCGGCCTGTTCCTGGCGATCTCGGGCGGCAAGCTGCTGTGGCTGGCGCGCCGCGTGCGCAACCTCGATGCCAACCCGGCGCTGGCCGCCAATCCCGATCCCGCCTTCATGCCGACGCGCGCCGACGGCCCGGCGCAGAAGGTGTTCGATGGCCCGCCCCAGGCCAGCGAGCGCGCCCTGACCGTGCATGTATGGACGCCGTCGGGCTCGGCCAGGACCGCAACCCGCCACTACCCGGTGGTCGACCGCTACATCGCGGCCGTGGACATCAATGGCGTCGTGTCCACCGGCCATGCCGCGCTGGAATCGCCCGAGGGCATCTACATCAGCCTGTACCCGGCGGTGGAAATCGACCACTCGCCCGAACAGTTCGGCACGCTGCTGCGCGCCACCGCCGACAACAACGTGCCCGGCGTGTACCAGCCCGACTACGCCACCGAGTCCCAGACCTGGTGCCCGTCGACCATGCAGGTGCGCATCCGCAATTACGACGCGGCCAAGCTGGCGGCGTTCTGGGACGAATACCGCAAGACCGAGATCTACAACCTGACCCACCGCAACTGTTCCAGCTCGGTCTCGGCCGCGCTGGAGGCGGCGCTGGATGGCGTGGTCGGCCGCCTGCATGGCCCGGATGCCGGCTGGGGGGTGATGTGGCGCCTGCTGTTCACGCCCGAGCTATGGGTGGCGGCACAGATCCGCAAGCGCGCCCTGACCATGGCCTGGACCCCGGGCCTGACGCTGGACTATGCGCGCGCGCTCAGCATGCTGGCCGACCCGCGCCCGTTCGGCTGGTGGAAGATGTCGCAGGCGGCGCTGCGCCAGATCGCCGCGCTGCGCGCCGGCTGGCGCCGCCAGGACCGCGAGGCCGTCGCCCGCAACGCCCAGACCCAGTCATGACGGGGCTGCTGGCGGCCGTGGTGGTCGCGGGCGCGCTGTGGGGCGCGCTGGCGCTGTGGTTCCAGTCGCCCGGCGGGGGCCGCGCGCGCGTGCTGGCGCCGCTGGCCTGGCTGGCACTGGCCGCCGCCGCGCTGGCCGGATTGGCCTGGGGATATCGGTTGCCCGCCGCGGTGTTCGCGGCAATGCTGCTGATTCTGCTGGCCTGGTGGATCTGGGGCATGCGGCCATCCAACGATCGCGACTGGATGCCGGAAGTGGCCCGCACCACCTACGGCGAGGTGGACGGCGACCGCCTGACGCTGCATAACGTGCGCAACTTCGACTGGCGCTCGCGCACCGACTTCGACGCGCGCTGGGAGACCCGCCGCTACGATCTGTCGAAGCTGGCCTCGGTGGACCTGGCGCTGTCGTATTGGGGCCGGCCGGCGATCGCGCATGCGCTGGTGTCGTTCGGGTTCACCGATGGCCAGTACGTGGTGTTCTCGGTGGAAATCCGGCGCAAGCGCAATGACACATTCTCGGAGATCGGCGGATTCTTTCGTCAGTACGAATTGTCGGTGCTGGCCTCGGCCGAGGAAGACAGCCTGCGCGTGCGCACCAACGTGCGCGGCGAGGACGGCTACCTTTACCGCGTACACATGCCGGCGGGCGCGCCGCGCAAACTGCTGCTGTCGTACGTGGACACGGCCACGCGCCTGCGGCGCCAGCCGCGCTTCTACAACACGCTGACGGCCAACTGCATCACCATCGTGTACCGGCTGGCCGACAAGATCGTGCCGGGACTGCCGCTGGATTACCGCCTGCTGCTGTCCGGGTATCTGCCGGAATACCTGTACCGGCTCGGCGCCCTGGCGGGCGCGGACAGCTTGCAGGCCTACCGCGACGCCGGCCGCTACACCGAACGGGCCCGCGCCACGCAGGACGCGGCGCGGTATTCGCGCAACATCCGGCGCGGCGTGCCGGGCGTGCCGCCGACCGAAGCGGGCACGTGACCATGGCGCTGACCGCGCGTCAGGTCAGGATCAGGCCGCCGTCCGACAACAGGATCTCGCCCGTCAAGCCGCCCCATCCGGGCGGCGGATGAACGCGGCGATGCGCGCGGTGAAGTCGGCGGGACGCTCCAGGCTCGGCAGGTGCGCGGCCCCTGCCACTTCCCAGGGCGTGCCATGGGGCAGCCGCGCCGCGACCAGGCGTGCCCGTTCCTGTATGTGGGGAAAGTCCAGGCTCCCCCAGGCCACCAGCGTCGGCGCCTGGCATTCGGACAAGCGATCGAAGGCGGGCACCGCATCGGCGCTGACGCCGACCGGCGCGGCCCGCAGCACGCGGCCGTTCATGTCCAGGAACTGCTCGCGCAGCACGCCGCCGACCCGGCCTTCGGCGGCCAGCGGACCATCCAGGAACAGCCGCGCCTTGAGCGCGTTGACGCGGTCGATGTCGCCGGCCGCTTCGGCGGCCTTCAGCGACTGCATCAGCGCCTGCATCGCGGGCGCCAGGTCGGCCTCGGGCGCGCCGGCCACCGTGGGCGATATCAACACCAGGCCCCGTACCCGGGCGGGGTGCATCAGGGCCGCGTCCAGGGCCACGCGAGCGCCTTGCGAACACCCCACCAGGACGGCGGGCGCGTCGCCCGTGGCCGCGTCCAGCACCGCGATCAGGTCGGCAACGGCCGAATGCGTCGCGGGCTCGGCGCGGGTGTCGCCGGCGCCGCGCCGGTCATAGGCGATGGCGCGATAGCCGGCGCCCAGGCCGTCGAGCTGGGCGCGCCACATGCGGCGATCGCATACCGCGGCGTGCAGGAAGACCACGGGAATGCCATCGCCCACGGCCTGCGCGGCCAATACGGCCTGGCCGCTCATCACGTCAAATACGGAATGCACGCATGACCTCGTCAAGGAGCCGGAGAGCGGCCATCTTACTCCCGCGCCGACGGCCCGCATGAAGGTCGCCGCGGCGCGGACCGCCGGGCTACTTGCGGGCCTGCCGGCGCGCCGGACCGGCGCCGCCCGCCAGGCTGTCGAGATACGCGCACAGCATATCGGCCAGCGCGTCCGCGTAGGTCTCGATCTCGGCCTCGGTGCGCGGGCTTTCCGAGAACTGCTTGCCGACGGCGCTGAGCGTGTGGGTGATGAGATCGCCGGCCAGCGCGCGGGTGGCGTCGCTGGCCTGAGGCAAGGCCTCGCCGAGAAAGGCGAGCACGATGCGGCCGCCCTCTTCCTTGGTGGCGCGCGCCTCGGGTGCGTCGCGGTAGAGCGGCGCGGCGTCGTTCAGGGCCACGCGCATCACGGCTTCTTCGCATTCCGAGCGCACGAAGGCATGCACCAGGTTGCGCAGCCGCCGGGGCGGCGCGTGGCGGGTGTCTTCGAGCAGGCGTCGCAACAGGTCGGAAGTCTGCTGCCATTCCTGCGTCTGCAGCCGGTACAGGATGGCGGCCTTGTTGGGGAAGTATTGATAGAGCGAACCGATGCTGACGCCGGCCTTCTCGGCCACGCGGGCAGTGGTAAAGCGCGTGGCCCCCTCCTTGGCCAAAACCTGAGCCCCCGCCTGCAGGATGGCCGCGACCAGCTCGGCCGAACGGGCCTGCTGCGGCTGTTTTCTCTCGGAAAGCCGGGTACTGCGGCGTGGGGTCATGGCGGCGCGCGAAATGCGAATAGGGAAATGCGACGAATTCGTCGTATTCTAAACCGGTGCCCTCGCCCCTTCAACGCCGACGCTTTCGCGCCGCTGGAGGGCGTTCATCCCACAGGCCGCGGCATCGCCCCGGCCGCCTTGCCCCCCGACTGGAAACGCATCACCATGACCAACACCCTGACTTCCGCTCCCCTGGCCCCGCTGCTCGACCGGCTGTTCACGCAGGCCGAGGCCTCCTGGGCCAGTGCCGACCCCGCCCTGGCCAACATGTCCGACGCCGAACAGGCGCGGCTGATGCGCAGCAAGACCGAATACCGCGAGTTCTACGGCCGCATGAAGGACCTGCCGCTGGCCGTATCGCCCGAGACCGGCACGCTGCTGTACATGCTGGCGCGCAGCACGCAGGCGCGGTCCATCATCGAGTTCGGCACCTCGTTCGGCATCTCGACCCTGCACCTGGCGGCGGCGCTGCGCGACAACGGCGGCGGCCGGCTGATCACTACCGAATTCGAGCCGTCCAAGGTCTCGCTGGCCAGCGGCCACCTGGCCGAAGCCGGCCTGGCCGACCTGGTGGAACTGCGCCAGGGCGACGCGCTGCAAACGCTCGCCACCGGGCTGCCGGACCGCATCGACCTGGTCCTGCTCGATGGCGCCAAGGCGCTCTATTCGGACGTCCTGGCATTGCTGGAGGACCGCCTGCGGCCCGGGGCGCTGATCGTGGCGGACAACGCCGATCATTGCCCGGAATACCTGGCGCGGGTGCGTTCGCCGGCGTCGGGCTACCTGTCGACGCCCTTCGGCGGCGACGTGGAACTGTCGATGCGGCTGGGGTAGGACGCGGCGCCGGCTCACGCCACCGGCATGCGCTCGCACAGTTTGCCGATGGCCGCGAGATCGCCCAGCCGCGCCAGGCGCTGCACCTGCTGGCTGAAATCCGCAAAGGCCGGATCGCGCGCCTGCACGGCGCGGGCCCAATCCATCAGGTCCGAGATGCCGCCGATGTCCAGCAGGCGCTGCACCTGTTCCAGTTCGGCGCGCGACAGGCGCGGCATCGGTGACGGCGCCGGGGCCGGCTCGCCGGCCGTCGAGGGCGTCGGCAGATGCAGCAGGCGGCCCAGCAAGTGGCGCAGCTCAACCAGATTGATGGGCTTGAGCAGGCTGGCGTCATAGCCGACGCCGTCCAGGGCCGCGGTCTCTTGCGGCGTGGCCGATACCGCCACCACCGGCAGGTCCGGCCAGCGCGCGCGAGCCGCCCGCAGCACGGCCGAGCCGTCGGCGCCTTCCATGCGGTGATCGGTCAGGATCAGGTCGGGCCGGCGCGCGTCGTCGGCCTGGATGCGCGCCACCATGCCGCGGCCGTTGGCCTCGCTTTCCACCTGGAAGCCCAGGCTGGCCAGTTCCTCGACCAGGAACTCGCGGATTTCCGGCGTGTCCTCGGCCAGCCAGATGCGCCGCCCGGATCCGTCCAGCTGGGGCAGCACATGCGCCGCGGCAGCGATGTAGTGGTGCGAGACGCGCGATTCGTCCACCTGCCTGAGCGGCAGCGACACGCTGATGGTGGTGCCCTGGCCCACTTCGCTGTCGACGTGGATGCGGCCGTTCATGCGCTGCACCCATTGCTGGACGATGGCCAGGCCTAGCCCGACGCCGGGCTGGCTCTCGGCCGCGCCCAGCCGCTGGAACGGCTCGAAGATGTGCTGCCGGTCGGCGGGCGCGATGCCGCATCCCGTATCGCGCACCGACAGCGTCAACCAGCCCGTGGCTTCGCCCGCGCCCGGGGCGGCATAGTCCGCCGTCAGCGTGAGCACGCCGCCACGCGTGAACTTGGCCGCGTTGTCGACCAGATTGGACAGCACCTGCCGCACCCGCTTGCCATCCATCTCCAGCACGGCGGGCAGCGTGTCCGACAGCCGCAGGTCGAAGCGATTGTCCTGCCGCGCCGCGATCGGCGCCGCTTCCTTGGCCACGGCGTCGAGCAGGGCGTGCACGTATTCGGGCGCCAGGCGCAGGGCCTGGCCGCCCGCGCCGGCGGCATAGTCGATCAGGTCGTTCACCATGCCCAGCATGTGGTCGGCGCTGCGGCGGATGACGGCGCCGCGCGGCGCGTCGTCGCGGCCGCCGGCCTGGATCAGGTCGGCGAAGCCGATGATCGAGGTCAGCGGCGTGCGCAGGTCGTGGCTGATGCGCGCCAGGAAGTCCTGGCGCACGCGGCCGGCCTCGTCGGCCAGGATCAATGCCGCCTGCAGCGCCTGGGTGCGCTCGGTGACGGCCTGATCCAGCCGCTGGTGTTCGCGTTCGCGCGCCTGCGCCAGTTCGCGCTGGGCCGCCAGCCGTTCCTGGCGATGCTGGCGCGAACGGCCATGCAGCAGCACGGCCAGCATCAGCGACACCGACAGCAGATCCCAGGCGACTTCCGGCCCGCCGATCCAGCGGCCCGGCAGCAGGCCCTGGATATAGGCCACCCGCAGGAACAGGCAGGAACAATAGATCGCAAACGACAGCAGGAAGATGCGCGCATTGGCATGGCCGCGGCGCCAGCCGTCCGCCATGGACACCAGCCATACCAGCGCCCACAGGAAGATCAGCCCGATCAGCGCCTGCGCCGCTTCGCGGTAGTCGCCCAGCGCGGCCCAGACCGCGCCGGCCACGCCCGCGGCAATCAGCGCCAGATAGACCCGGCGCCAGATGCGCACCCGATGCAGGTCGGCGAACAGCATCGCCATCAGCCCGAACAGCGACGCCGCCAACGTCGCCAGGACGCTGGGCGCGCGCAGCACCAGTTCGCCGCCGCCGGTCAAAACATACCGATACAGCAGCCCCTGGAACGACAGGCTGTAGAGGATTTCGACGAAGATGGCGCAGGACAGCAGCAGGTAGACCGGATCGCGCTGGGCCGCGCCCAGCACCCCGGCATACAGGCCCACCATCATGAGCGCGCCGATCAGCAGCGCCACCACCATGGTGTTGCGCTGGGTCACGCCGACGAAGGCCGCGGGCGTGCGCAGGGTGGGCTCCATGCTGATGGCCGAACGGCTCTGCACCCGCACCAGCACCGTCATGCGCTGGCCCGGTTCGAGCCGCAGCGGCACCACGGACACCGTGGCCGGCACCTCGCGCCGCGCCAGGGGCTCGCGGTTGCCCGCCAGCAGGATGCCCGACGGCTGCCGCTGCCCCGGCGCGAACAGATAGAAGCGCACGTCCTCCAGCCGGGGCACGCCGAACGAGAGCCAGCGTTCCTGGGCGCGGTCGGAGGTATTGCTGACCTCCAGCCTGAGCCAGAACGCCGAGGCGGAATACCCCCGGTTGAGCCAGCGGGCGGTCACCGGCTGCCAGGCGCCGTCCAGGACCTGACTGGCTTGCTGGTCGGCGGCCTTGTCCTCGATGCCCCGCAGCTCGCCGACCAGCGGCAGCGTGCCGCCCAACGTGCTCAGGTCGATGACGGGCTGCGCATCCTGCCCGCGCGCGGGCAGGCTCAGGCAGGACAGGGCCAGCCACAGCAACCAGGCCAGCCAGCCCAGGCGACGATCAGGCATGGGGATCCTGCTCCTGGCGCAAGGCGGTGGGCGCCATGCCGAAACGCTCGCGGAAAGCGGTGGAAAAATTGCCGCGGTTGCCATAGCCCACCGCCTGCGAAATGGCCTGGATGTCCAGGCCGGTCTCGCACAGCAGGCGGCGCGCCTCGCGCATGCGCTCTTCGCGCAGGAACTCGAACACGGTGGTGCCGGCGCAGCGGCGGAACGCCTGGTTCAACCGACGGGCGTTGGTGCCCAGCGCCTGGGCCAGGGCCACCAGCTCGGGCGTGTGGTCCAGCCGTTCACGCAGCAGCTTGCGCGCGGCGCGAAACAGCACGCCATCGAGCGACGTGCCGGTGGCGGCGGACGACGTCCCTTCCTCGGGCGCCTTGGCGGGCGGCGCCGCGGCTGGCGCGGGCGCCACCCGCAGATGTATCAGCAGGCGCAGGCGCACTTCCTCGAAATCGAACGGCTTGGCGACGTAGTCGACGGCGCCCGCCGACAGGCCCGCCACCCGGTCCATGGGCAGCGACGCGGCGGTCAGGAAGATGACGGGGATGGCGCGCGTGGCCTGGTCGGCCTTCAGCAGCCGACAGGCCGCGAGGCCGTCGCAGCCCGGCATGTTCACGTCCATCAGGATGATGTCCGGCTGCACCAGCTGCGCCTTGCGATAGCCGTCGTTGCCGTCCTCGGCCACGTACACCCGGCAGTCCTGGCTGGTCAGGAAATCCACCAGCAGCATGCGGTCCTCGGGGCGATCCTCGACGACCAGCACGCGCAGGCCGGCAAGCTGGCCCGGGATAAGCGGATAGGAGGCGTCATTCATGCCGCGCATTCTTTCATGCCGGCCGGCGGACGCGTTGGTACCAAGCGACAAAACCATGCCGGTTTTGTGAATATTTTTCCTTGTGGCAAACGTGCCGTGCATTCCGGCAAACCTCGCAGGCGCAATCATTATTCACACATGATAGTGTTTGTTACACGAAGCTACTCGTCCGTAATGGCGATTGCTTTCGTCCCCGGGCCGCTGTAGACCACGCCCTTCTCCGGGGGAAAACCCCAACCGGGCCGGCCGAATGGCCGCCGGCAAGAATCCCGCACTGCACCGTACTTGTAAAGAACTTTAGAAAGATTGTTTATAGAAGTCTAAGAAATATATCAAAAAATATCATTTAAATCCGAATGTAACGATTGCTGTCCGAGCACCCATGCGCCGCCTATCCGAACCCCGCCGTCCCGCCGTCCATTGCCAGCCCCCCTCTTCCCTGCGCGCCGGCCTTGCCGCCGTGCTGCTGGCGCTAGCCGCCGGACCGGTGGCCGCGCAGAACGTGCCCATCCAACTGCCCTCGGGCGCCGAACCGGGCCGCCAGTTGCCCCAGCCGGTGATGCCGGAAAGCACCCCCACCGCGCCGCCGGTGACGGTGCAGCAAGGCGGCGCCACCGAGGCGCCCGCCGGCGCCGACAAGCTGACCTTCACGCTGACCGACATGCGCATCGAAGGCATCACCCGCTACCCCGCCGATACCGTGCGTCCGCTCTACCAGGACCTGATCGGCAAGACCATCACGGTGGCGGACGCGTTCAAGGTCGCCAATGACATCGAGCTGCGCTACCGCAACGACGGCTACGTCACCACGCGCGTGATCGTGCCGGCGCAGACCATCGATGACGGCCATTTCCGCATCGTGGTGGTCGAGGGCTACATCGCCGACGTCAAGTACGACGGCGACATCGGCCCGGCGCAGGCGGCGATCGAAAAGCTGGTGCAGCGCCTGCGCGGCGTGCGTCCGATCAACGTGGCGGAAGTCGAGCGCCAGCTGCTGCTGGCCAACGACCTGAACGGCATGACCGTGCGCGCCTCGCTGGAAGCCTCGCCCAAGGACGTGGGCGGCTCGGTGCTGGTGGTGCACAGCGAACGCAAGGCGGTGGACGCGCGCCTGGGCATCGACAACCGCGCCTCGCCCTACCTGGGCTGGAGCGAAATGACCGGCCAGGTCACGCTGAACTCGTTCGGCGCGCGCGCCGACAGCCTGACCCTGACCGGCCGCGTGGGCTTTCCGGCCTACCGCAGCAAGGCCGTGGGCGCCAACTACGACATGCTGGTCACCGACAGCGGCATGACGCTCGACATCGCCGCCAGCTACGCCAAGAGCGAACCGGGCCGCGACCTGGCGCCGCTGAACGTGGCCAGCGACGTGCAGGCCTATTCGGCCACCGCCACCTATCCGCTGATCCGCTCGCGCCTGCAGAACCTGCGCGCCTTCGGCATGCTGGACGTGCGCAACGTCACCACCGACATCACCGGCATCCCCTTCACGCGCGACCGCCTGCGCGTACTGCGCGCCGGCCTGAGCTACGACCGCACCGACAGCTGGAACGGCATCACGGCCGTGCGCGGCACCGTGCACCAGGGCCTGGACGCCATGGGCGCCTCCAAGGAAGGCAACGAACTGGCCTCGCGCGCCAAGGGCCGTCCGGATTTCCTGAAGTTCACCGCCGAACTGACCCGCCTGCAGCAGTTGTCCGACCGCTTCAGCCTGGTGGCCACCTTCGCCGGCCAGTACAGCGCCAACCCGTTGCTGGCCAGCGAGGAATTCGCGCTGGGCGGCCCCAACTTCGGCCGCGGCTATGACGACGGCGAAATGTCGGCCGACTCGGGCATGGCGGCCTCGCTGGAACTGCGCTACGCCGTGTCCTCCGACCGCTTCCTGCCCAGCGGCGCGCACGTCTACACGTTCGTGGACGGCGGCCGCATCTGGTCGCGCAGCGAAAGCGCGCCGCTCACGCGCGCCAAGCTGTCCTCGTACGGCGCCGGCATGCGCGCCAACCTGACCAAGAACCTGTACGCCACGATCGAAGTGGCCAAGCCCATGAGCTCCGATGTGCTGACCCAGGGCAACAAAGATCCCCGCGTGTTCTTCAGCCTCTCGGCCCAGTACTAATCCGCGACAGAAAAGCGACCGACCATGACTCGTCAATCCCGCATCCTCGCCCAATCCGCCCGCCGCCAGGCCCTGAAGGCCCCGCCCCTGCCCGCGCTCACCACCATGGCGATGGTGATCGGCTCGCTGGTCTCCGGCGGCGCCCACGCCAACCCCACCGGCGGCAACGTCGTGGCCGGCGGCGCGACCATCAATGACCGCGGCAACGGCACGCTGGACATCAACCAGTCGACCGGCAAGGCGATCATCAACTGGAAGGGTTTCAGCATCGGCGCCAACGAGACGGTCAATTTCCGTCAGCCGGG
This sequence comes from Achromobacter ruhlandii, assembly GCF_002082135.1. Classification (NCBI taxonomy): domain Bacteria; kingdom Pseudomonadati; phylum Pseudomonadota; class Betaproteobacteria; order Burkholderiales; family Alcaligenaceae; genus Achromobacter; species Achromobacter ruhlandii. The sequence goes on along the minus strand of NZ_CP017433.1, from coordinate 2,445,088 downwards.
CAGCAACAGCGTCACGCTGAACCGGGTGGTTGGCAATGATCCGTCGGCCATCTTCGGCCGCCTCAACGCCAACGGCAACGTGGTCCTGGTCAACCCGAACGGCGTGCTGTTCGGCAAGGGCGCGCGCGTGGACGTGGGCGGGCTGATCGCCACCACCGCCAACATCAGCGACAAGGACTTCCTGGCGGGCAAGTACAAGTTCGACCAGCCCTCGTCCAAGGCCAATGCCATGATCGTGAACGAAGGCACGATCAGCATCAAGGACAGCGGCCTGGCGGTGCTGGTGGCGCCGGCGGTGCGCAACTCGGGCGTGATCGAGGCCAAGCTGGGCCGCGTGGCCCTGGCCGGCGCCAAGACCGTCACGGTCGACTTCCACGGCGACGGCCTGCTGAGCTTTGACGCCACCTCGGCCGTCAGCGAGCTGCCCAAGGACGCCGATGGCAAACCGGTCTCGGCCCTGGTCGCCAACAACGGCGTGATCCGCGCCGACGGCGGCACGGTGCTGATGACGGCGCGCGCGGTCAAGGGCGTGATCGACAACGTGGTCAACACCGACGGCATCGTCAGCGCCAAGGCGGTGGGCACGCAGAACGGCAAGATCGTGTTGTCCGGCGGCGACGCCGGCACGGTCAATGTGGCCGGCACGGTCGAGGCCACCGGCGTCAACGCCGGCGAGCGCGGCGGCAAGGTGGTGGTGACCGGCGAGCACGTCAACGTGGCGCGCGGCGCCGCGATCGACGTGTCCGGCGCAGCCGGCGGCGGCGAGATCGCGCTGGGCAGCCTGGGCGTCGCGCCCGACAACGGCTCGGCCGCGTTCAGCGGCAAGTCGTCGACCGTCAAGGTGGCGGCGGGCGCCACCCTCAAGGCCGATGCGCTCATCAATGGCAACGGCGGCAGCGTCACGATGTGGTCCAACGACGCCACCGCGTTCGCCGGCAGCCTGTCGGCGCGCGGCGGCGCCCAGGGCGGCGACGGCGGCTTCGCCGAAGTCTCCAGCAACAAGAACATCGGCCTGACCGGATCGGCCGATCTGCGCGCGCCCAAGGGCAAGACCGGCCTGCTGCTGATCGACCCGACCGACCTGCGCATCGTCGACTCCGCCAGCGGCGGCGGCTCGCAGGACGGCGCGGCCGGCGACGGCACCATCAACGGCGGCGACGCCAACACCGCCAACAACACCGTGTCGCGCGGCCTGCTCGAAAGCCTGGCCGGCACCACCAACATCAAGCTGGAAGCCACCGGCCAGATCACGGTCGCGGACATGGCCGCGATCAACCTGAAGACCACCGCCGGCCACAGCTTCACGATGCGTTCGACGCAGACGGGCGGCATCCGCTTCGAGAATTCGAACACCGAGATCAGCACCCAGGGCGGTTCCATCACGCTGGAAGCGCTGGGCGTGGGCAGCACGCTGGACAACATCGGCAAGCTGACCAGCCGCGGCGGCGCGATCACACTGAACGCCACCGGCGACATCAACCTGGCCAACGTCATCGACGCCGGCACCGGCGCGGCGCTGGTCCGCACCAGCGCCGGCTCGATCCGCAACACCGGCGGCGCCAACCAGGTAGTGGCCGGCAACAGCGTCAAGCTGGACGCCAGCGGCGGCAGCATCGGCGACCTGGCCGCCCCGGTCAACACCCAGACGGCGCTGCTGTCGCTGGCGACCGGCGGCAACCTGGCGGTGGCCAACCGCCAGACCCTGACCTCGCTCGACATCACCAGCCGCCACGCGCAACCGAACGTCAACAACAGCTTCCTGCTGACCTCGCCGGACCTGGCCTTCGCCCTGCAGGACAACGGCGGCTACCAGCTGAACACGGTCAACCAGTCGGGCCTGAACTTCTCGTTCGCCGGCGACCGCACCATCACTGTCGGCGACGTGGCGCTGGGCGCCGGCACGCTGGCGCTGACGTCGACGGCCGGCCATATCCTCGGCACCCCGACGGGACAGTTGAGCGCCAGCCAGATCACCCTGAGCGCCGCCGGCAGCGATGGCCGCGCCGGCGCCATCGGTTCGTCGGCGCAGGCGCTGCGCACGCAGACGGCCGCCCTGATCGCGACCAGCGGCAGCGGCGGTGTGTACGTGGAAAACAGCGGCCCGCTGAACCTGAAGGCGATCGACACCACCGGCAACCTGGTCGCGCAGACCAGCGGCCACCTGACCCTGGGCGACATCAAGGCGGGCTCGGCCACGCTGACCTCGTTCCTCGGCAACATCGTCGACGATGGCAACGACGCCACCAGCATCGCCGCCGCGTCGCTGACGCTGTCGGCCGAGCGCGGCATCATCGGCGGCGCCGCGCGCGCGCTCAAGACCAACGCCAGCACCCTGTCCGCCACGGCGGGCGCCGGCGGCGTCTACCTGGACAGCTCCAGCGCCAACCTGAACATCACGCAGGCGCAGGCCGACACGGGTCCGATCGTGATCACCGGCGCGGGCAGCGTCTCGGCCAACAACGTCGGCTCCGGCGGTGGCGCCATCAACCTGACCGGCAACAGCATCGTCGCCGGCCAGATCAACGCGGGCGCCGGCAATGTCACGCTGACCGCGCGCGCCGGCAACATCACCGGCACCTCGGCCTCCCTCATCACCGGCAACGTCGTCACCCTGCTGGCCCCGGCCGCCAACACCAGCTATACCGTCGGCACCGCGGGCACCTACCTGCGCACGGCCGCCGGCGTGCTGAACGCCACCGGCGGCAGCATCTACCTGAACCAGGCCCAGGGCTCGGTGCTGCTGGACGACCTGAAGGCCAATAACGGCATCTTCGTCACCGGCGTGGCGAACCTGAGCGCCAACATGCTGGATGCCGGCACCGGCACGCTCTCGCTCAATGCGCAGGGCGGCAATATCGTGCGCGCCAATGCCAACAGCGCGCTGGCGGGCAACAGCATCGTCCTGCAAGCCCAACAACACATCGGCACGGCCAGCGACCACCTCACGACGGCCACCACCAGCCTGACGCTGGGCAGCGGCGGCGACATCTACGTCGACAATCCCGCCAAGACGCTGAACTACCTGGCCATCACCAATGCGCACGCCGACCCGGCCCGCCGCAACACCATCCAGGTGGCCGCGCCGTTCCTGAATTTCGACGTCAATGACGACCTGGGCAACGCCTACGAGCTGCGCCAGGTCTACAGTTCGCTGCTGAGCCAGTTCTCGTTCACCGGCGACCAGAGCCTGAAGCTGGGCAACCTGCGCGCCGGCAGCAACATCACGCTGGTCTCCAACCAGGGCAGCATCCTGGACGACGGCATCGCCGACACGCGCGTCACCGCCAATAACGTCAGCCTCCGGGCCGCCCAGGACATCGGCACCAGCGCCAATTTCGTCGCCGTCAACGCGCCGGGCCTGACGCTGGACACGCGCGGCAACCTCTACGCCACCGACATCGCCGACCTCACCTCGTTGACGGTGTACGCGCGCCACAAGGACGTGGACGACCGCTACACGCTGGACGTGCGCGCGCCGTCGCTGCTGTTCAACATCACCGACGATGTCGGCGGCCACACGATCCACGAGGTCCGCGACAGCAACTGGGTCAACTTCAGCTTCAACAGCGACCGCGACATCACGGTCGGCAGCATCGACGCCGGCTATAGCGGCAGCATCACGCTGAACGCCGCGGGCGACCTGCGCGACGACGGCAACAAGCAGACCCGCCTGCTGGCCAACTCGGTCAACCTGATCGCCGGCAAGGCGGTCGGCGCGACCGGCACGGGCTATCTGGACGTGCTGACCGGTTACCTGAGCGGCACGGCGAGCAATGGCGGCTTCTATGTCCAGTTGCCCAATCCCACCGGCTACGCCAATTACACCGGCATCGTCACCCTGAACAACATCACCGCCAGCGACGCGGTGCAGATCGACCTGCGCCAGGGCGACGCGCTGCTGTCCGGCACGGTGCGCAGCAACGCCGGCAACGTCACGCTGAACGTGGCCAACGGCTCGCTGTACGGCAGCGGCGGCGGGGTCTATGCGGGCGCCAACGACATCACGCTGTCGGCCGCCGGCACGATCGGCGGCCTGTACGGCGGCACCCTGCGCTATGTCGGCGTGGGCGCGGCGGGCCAGGCCAACGTGCAGGCCACCGCCGGCACCGACATCTACCTGAACGGCACCACCGGCAACATCAAGCTGACACGCCTGCAGGCCGGCACCGGCCAGATCGGCTACACCCAGTCCTCCGGCACCACCACCATCGGCAGCCTGAGCGCCGGCGGCGCGGCCACGGTCACCAATTCCGGCGGCTCGCTGCTGGACGACGGCGACGCCGCCACCGTGATCCGCGCCAGCAACATCGCCCTGACGGCGGGCGGCGCGATCGGCGCGGCCGGCGCGGCGCTGACGCTGCAGGCGCCCGACGTCAGCCTGACCAGCGGCGGCAACATCGCCGTGGACAGCCTCACCGGCCTGACGCGCCTGAACGTCACGCGCAATGGCACCGCCAATGGCGTGTACGGCATCACCGCGCCCAACCTGACGGCCTTCACGCTCACGGACGACGGCCTCGGCATCCACCTGACGGACATCGCCAGCTCGACCAACCTGGACTTCGGCTTCACCGCCAACAACAAGAACCTGCTGGTCGGCAACATCGACGCGGGCGCCAACGGCAAGGTCAGCCTGGCATCGGTCCAGAATATCAGCAACGACAATCCGGCCAGTCCCGGCGTCATCCGCGCCGCGACCGTCGCGCTGACGGCCGGCTCGAACGGCTCCATCGGCTCGTCCATCACGGGCGGCACGCTGGCCCTGAGCGGCACCTCGGCGCTCAGCCTGACCGCCGGCAACAACATGTACGTCGGCAGCGACACCGTGCTGCGCAGCCTGGCCATCAACAGCCTGAAGAACGCCGGCAGCGCCAGCACCTTCGCCATCGGCGGCGGCGCCGGCCAGGTCATCACCCTCAGCGACGACGGCACCACCCAGTACCTGGAGCAGGTCACGGGCGGCCTGACCGACTTCAGTTTCAGCGGCCGCAAGAACATCCAGGTCGGCGCCATCACCGCCACCAATTCCGTCAGCCTGACCACCGCCGGCGGCGGCGTCTATTCCAGCATCACCAGCGATGGCGGCACCGGCCGCATCACGGCCGGCAGCGTCACGCTGTCCGCCACCGGCTCGGACAGCTACACCGCGCGCGACGCCAACACCGGCGCCATCGGCGCCGGCAGCCGCGCGCTGCGCCTGAGCACCAGCAACCTGGCCATCACCAACAACGGCGACATCAACCTGAACAACGGCGGGCTGGCGCTGAACAGCCTGAACCTGTACCTGTCGCGCCGCGACGCCGGCAGCAGCGTCAACTTCGACACCAACAGCTACGCCTTCGGCGGCCTGGGCAGCCAGACGCTGGCCATCTCCGGCGGCACCAACCTGTCGATCGGCGCCAGCATGGCCGGCGCGGCGCTGACCATCAACACCGATACCGCCATCACCGCCAACGCCATCAACACCGGCACCGGCTCGGTGTCGCTGACCTCGCGCTACGCCAACACCGACCTGGCCCCGACCATCGGCGGCTCGGGCCTGATCACCGGCAACAACGTCAGCCTGAGCGCGCTCGGCACCAATGGCAGCGTCTCGGCGCAGACCAGCGCGTCCAACCTGTCGATCGCCTCGGCCGGCAACGTGTCCGTCGCCAACAACAAGGCGCTGACCGCGCTGTCGCTGACGGCCAACCACAACAGCAGCAGCGGTTCGATCAATAACACGTACAACATCAGCGCCAGCGGCATGACGGCGTTCTCGCTGAGCGACTCCACCGGCGTCGCCGGCCTGACGCTCAACAACATCACCAATACCGGCAACCTGGCGCTGTCGATCTCGTCGGACCGCGCGCTGACGGTCAACAACGTCAGCACCGCCGCCGGCGGCTCGGTGACGCTGGCGAGCAGCGGCACCATCTATGGCAACAGCTCCAGCGCCAGCTCGCCCAACATCACCACCGGCGCGCTGACCCTGAACGCCGGTTCGGTCACGGGCACCTACGCCACCAACCAGCCGCTGTTCGTCAGCGTCGACTCGCTCTCGTCCAACGTCCGCGGCAGCCTGTGGGTGTCGAACAACAGGAACCTGACGCTGCTGGACAACAGCGCCACCAGCTCGGCCCAGGTCAACGTGACCAACGGCTCGATCACGCAGGGCGCCGGCCGCTTCGTCACGCCGGTCCTGACGCTGACCGCCACGCAGTCGATCGGCGCCGCCGGCAACGCGATGCAGACCGACACCCGCCAGCTGACCACGCAGTCGGGCGGCAACCTGTACGTCAACAACGCCAGCGACCTGTTCTCGCTGAACATCACCGCCAACCACGCCAACAGCGCCGTGGACAACGTGGTGCAGGTGGCGGCCAAGGGCCTGACGTTCAACGTCACCGACGCCGGCGTCTACACGATGACCGAGGTCAGCGACCTGACCGGCCTGAACTTCTCCTTCAACGGCGACCGCACGCTGTACGTCGGCAACGTCGACGTCGGCCCGGCCAACACCGTGAGCCTGGGCGCCTTTGGCTCGGGCGCCCACATCCTGAACCTGACGCCGACCTCGCACATCACCGGCGACGTGGTCACGCTGGGCGCCAGCGGCCAGATCGGCGTGGCGTCGGGCGACAACTCGGGCTCGATCCACACCACCACCGGCGAGCTGTACCTGACCGCCGGCAGCCACGTCTACCTGGACAACGACCGCGACCTGGCCAGCCTGTCGCTGTACGCCACCGGCTCGTCGGCGGCCACCTACCAGATCCTGTCCAACGAACTGCTGTTCGACGTGGCCCACAACGGCAGCCGCCTGCAGGTCAACGAGGTGCGCGACAACACCGGGCTGAACCTGATGCTGTCGAGCAACGTCGGCCAGGACATCGGCATCATCGACACCACCGAGAACGGCACGGTGCGCCTGTCGAGCAACAACAGCATCCTGGGCAGCGCCGACGACAGCCAGCGCATCACCGCCGCGTCGGTGCAGATCACCACCCAGGGCTCGGGCGCCATCGGCGCCGTGGGCCGCGAGATCAACCTGTCGGCGCCGCTGGTGAACATCCAGAACGCCGGCGACGTCTACATCGACTCCGACCGCCACATCGACGCGCTGACGCTGTATTCCACCGGCAACAGCGCCCGCAGCTATGGCATCACCTCGCCCACCCGCGACGGCGGCAGCATCGTGTTCCAGGCCGCCGACGGCGGCAGCGGCAGCAGCGCCGGCCTGGTCCTGACCAAAGTCGAGGATGCGGGCGGCCTGAACCTGAGCGTGACCAGCGACCGCAGCATCACCGTCGGCGCGATCAATGTCGGCTACGACAACGTGGCGCTGTACTCGCGCGGCGGCTCGCTGCTGGGCGACGGCGACGCCAACAGCAAGATCGACGCGGCCGGCCTGACCCTCACGGCGGCCAACGCCATCGGCGCCGCCGGCACCGGCAACGCCATCGACACCCGCGTCAGCACGCTGAGCGGCCGCGCCGACAACGGCGGCGCCTTCATCACGGTGGAGGGCAACACCAGCCTGCCGAGCCTGACCTCGACCGGCGCCAGCTCGGTCAGCAACACCGTCGGCGACATCGAACTGGGCACGGTCAACACCAATGGCAACGCCTTCTCGGTCAACAACACGGGCGGCTCGATCCTGAGCGGCACGATCAACAACGCCACCACCGTCAACCTGACGGCCAACGGCTCGATCGGCAACAAGAGCGCCATCCGCACCAATGCCCTGAACGGCGGCACCACCACGGTCACGCTCAGCGCCACCAAGACCGACCGCGCCGATGGCAGCATCGCGCTGAACGAGACCTATGGCCTGCAGGCAACCTCGGTTACCGCGGCCGGCGACATCACGCTGGCCGCCGACACCGGCGGCAACGGCCGCAACCTGACCGTGGGCACCGTCACGTCAACCGACGGCGCCGTCACCCTGTCGACCGCGCGCGGCAGCATCACCGGCATCAACAACAGCAACCTGGTCACCGGCAAGAGCGTCAACCTGACGGCCAACTACGGCACGGCCGCGACCATCGGCGCGTCCAACTCGGCGCGCCTGCACCTGAACACCGGCAAGCTGACGATGGCCACGCCGGGCAGCATCTACGTCGACAACCTGGCCGACCTGTCCGACCTGACCATCATCCGCACCAACGCGCAGGGCTCGAACCTGGGCAGCGCCGGCTTCCTGACCATCGACGCCCAGAACCTGACGTTCAGCGGCGCCGACACCGGCAACGTCACCACCCTGACCACGGTGCGCGACACGACCGGCCTGAACTTCACCTACCAGGCCGTGGGCGCGATCAAGCTGCACGACATCGACGTCACGCAGAACGGTTCGGTGACCCTGTCGACCAATCCGTACTACTACACGGGCGGCTCGATCCAGGGCCTGAACGCCTCCTCGAAGATCGTCGCCGGCGACCTGACGCTGTCCACCGGGTCGGGCGACACGCCCAACACCATCGGCTCGTCCGGCCTGGCGCTGAACACCCAGGTCAAGAACATCGCCGCCACCGCCTCGGGCGGCATCTGGCTCAAGCAGACCGGTTCGATCAACCTGGGCAACCTGCGCGCGGGCGGCGACCTGTCGGTCACCACCACCACGGGCGACATCCTGGTCGGCACGGTCAGCTATGGCACCGGCAACGCCCTGACCCTGAACGCCCAGACCGGCAGCATCCTGTACGGCGGCGGCACGCTCTCGGGCGCGGGCGCCGGCGCCATCACGCTGACGGCGCAGAACGGCATCGGCACGCGCGACGCGGCCATCAAGATCGCCGCGCCCAACAGCCCGGTGTCGGCCACCGTCACCGGCGACGGCTCGCTCTACCTGGAGAGCAGCGGCAACCTGCTGGGCGGCCTGACGACCTCGGTCGCCAATGGCGAAACGCGCATCACCGGCAACGGCAGCCTGGCGCTGACCAGCGTCACCTCGGGCACCGACGCCACCGGCAACGACATCTCGGTCAAGACCACCTCGGGCAACATCACGGTCAAGAACGTGCAGGCCGGCGCCAACCACGGCCAGGTCACGCTCAACGCCGAGAACGGTTCGATCCTGGCCGACGCGGCCGGCGCCACCGTCAAGGCCTACGGCGTGGCGCTGAACGCCGCCAACGCCATCGGCGCCAGCAACGGCCGCATCAACGCGACCGGCCAGCGCGTCGAAGCCACCACCAGCGGCGGCATGTACCTGGCGGCGGACAACAACTCCGTCTACTCCTACCTGTCGGGCAACATCATCGACATCGCTGCCGCCGGCAATCTGCAGATCGCCAACGCGATCTCGTCCAACGGCGCGATCAAGATCACCGGCAACGGCGCCAACAGCCAGCTGGTGGCCGGCAACATCGACGCCGGCGCCGGCAGCGTCAATATCGACTTCAGCAAGGCGGGCAGCACCATCGTCGACGACCGCGAGGAATCCACGCGCATCATCGGCAACAACGTGGTGCTCAAGGCCGGCGCGGGCATCGGCGGCGCCACCGGCTCGCCCGACAACCTGCAGACGACCGCCGCCAACATCACCGCGGAAGTCACCGGCGCCGGCTCGATCTACCTGAACGACAACCGCGCGGCCGGCACCACGCTGGCGTCGGTCATCACCCAGAACGGCGCGATCGGCATCACCACCGCCGGCCCCACCCTGGTCACCAGCGCCATCAGCCGCAACGGCTCGGCCAGCAACAACATCTCGATCGCCACCACCAGCGGCGACCTGTCGGTCAACACGATCGACGCCTCGGCGGGCGGCGACATCAGCCTGAACGCGGCCGGCTCCATCCTGGGCGCGGTGGCCAACAACCTGGTCCTGGGCAACACGCTGACGGCCGTCGCCGGCGGCAGCATCGGCTCGGCCGCCTACCCGGGCAATGGCTCGGGTGGCATCGCGCTGCGCACCAACCTCGGCGCCCTGGGCAACCTGTCGACCGCCGCCGACGGCGCGGTCATCGTGGTCAACAACATCGGCACGCGGGCCCTCAGCGCCAACAGCGGCAACATCCAGCAGAGCGGCGCCAACAGCTCGATCTACCTGACCACGGCCGGCGATCTGGACGCCAGCGGCGGCATGTCGAACACCGCCGCCAACCTGCTGCTGTCCTCGGGCGGCAAGCTGACGCTGGCCAGCGCCGGCGTGCAGGCCAACGGCACCATCACGCTCAAGGGCACGCAGGACGTGGTGGCGGCCGGCGCCACGCCGCGCACGATCAATGTCAAGGGCACCACGGTCAGCTTCAGCAGCGGCGCCGCGGGCGGCAACACCAATCTGGTGACCGAAGCCAGCTCCGTCGCGGCCAGCCTGACCGGCACCACCACGCCGGCCAACCTGACGCTGACCAACACCGGCGCGCTCGACGCATCGCTGAGCGCCGCCAACGGCGACATCAGCGCCACGGCCACCGGCTCGCTGAACGCCTCGGCCACCGCCGCCGGCAGCAACCGCACCATCGCGCTGACCTCGCAGCACGGCGATGTCGAGATCGGCATCGTCAACGCCGGCGCCGCCAGCGGCACCGTGATCCTGAGCGCCGCCGAGGGCTCGCTGCTGGGGCTGGACAACACCCTCACGGCCAACAGCCTGGACCTGACCAGCAAGACCGGCATCGGCACCCAGGCGGACCACTTCACCACGTCGGCCCGCAACCTCAAGGCCAATGTCCTGGGCAGCGGCGACATCTATGTGGACGGCAGCGGCGCGCTGACGTTGGACCGCATCGCCACCGCCGATGGCAGCATCGGCATCAGCGCCGCCGGCAATCTGGTCAGCGCGGTCGGCCTGTCGGCCGGCAACGGCGGCAATGTCGCGCTGGCCTCCACCGCCGGCAACGTCACCGTCAGCCACGATATCGCCAGCGCCGACGCGCATGACCTGTCCGTGAGCGGCGCGGCCATCGCCATGGCCGCCGCCAACACCAGCGGCAGCCAGACCTACACCGGCAACGTCACCCTCAACGGCGACCTGACCGGCAGCGCCATCGGCATCACCGGCAACGCCACGCTGGCCGGCGGCACGCGCACCCTGACGGCCAACGGCGCCAACGGCGGCGTCGCCCTCTCGGGCACGCTGAACGGCGGCGCGCAGCAGGCGGTGATCGTGGCCGGCGACGGCGACGTCACGCTGGGCGGCAATGCCTCCAACCTGGCCAGCCTGACCATCACCGGCAACAACATCGACCTGCGCCAGGTCGCCACCACCGGCGCCCAGCAGTACAACGGCGCCACCACGCTGCGCGGCGCGTACACCACCGCCAACGGCGCCTTCGGCGTCGACGGCGCCACCACGCTGGCCAGCACCGTGAGCGTGACCACCGGCAGCGGCGCGGTCGCCTTCACGGGCGCCATGTCGGGCGCCAACGCGCTGACCGTCACCAGCAGCGGCACCACCACCTACGGCGGCGCGGTCGACATCGCCTCGCTGAACCAGGCGGGCTCCGGCGGCACGGCCATCAACGGCGGCAGCGTCACCACCAGCGGCACGCAGACCTACGTCGGCCACGTGACGCTGGGCGACGATGCGGTGCTGACCGGCGCCACCGTCACCCTGGCCAACGGCGTCGACGGCGCCCATGCGCTGGAAATCGACGGCACGGCCCTGCTGACCGGCGCCATCGGCGCCACCACCAAGCTGGCCAGCCTGACGCTGGACGGCGCCGCCACGCTCAACGCGGGCAGCATCGCCACCACCGGCAACCAGCATTACAAGGGCCCCGTCACGCTGGTCCGCGACCACACGCTGAGCGCCACCACCGGCGGCGTGGCCTTCGACGGCGCGCTGGACGGCACGCATGACCTGCACGTCGTGTCCACGGCCGGCGGCGACGTCAGCTTCGACGCGGTCGGCAGCGCCACGCAACGCCTGGGCAGCCTGACGGTCGACACGGCCGGCACGACCGCCTTCAATGGCGCGGTCTACGCGGCATCGGTGCAGACCGATGACCCGGGCGCCGTGACCATCAGCGGCGAGCGCATCGACACCACCGGCGTCATGCGGTTCGGCGAACTGGTCACGCTGGGCGCCAACGTCACGCTCAAGGGCGCCAGCGTCACCCTGGCCGGCGGCGCGAACTCGACCGATGAGCGCCAGGGCCTGACCATCGAAGGCCCGGCCACGATCAACGGCCCGGTGGGCGCCGGCGCCAATGGCCGCCTGGCCTACCTGACCGTCGACGGCGACGCGACGCTCGGCGGCGGCCCGCTCAAGACGGTGGGCGAACAGTCCTACCTGGGCAAGGTCGAACTGTCCGGCAATGCGCAGCTGAGCACCGCCAACGCCAAGGTGACCTTCAACGATACGGTCACCAGCGGCAACGGCAGCGGCCTGACGGTCAGCAGCGGCGCCGGCGCCGTGCGCTTTGCCGAACAGGTCGGCGACGCCACCACGGGCCGCCTGGGCGCGCTGGTCGTCAACAGTGACGGCGCCACCACCTTCGACAAGGCCGTATACGCCGCCTCGGTCGGCACCAGCGCCGGCGGCACCGTGGCGATCAACGGCGGCCTGGTGGACACCACCGGCACGCAATCCTACGGCGAACGCGCGGTGTTCGGCACCGACACCGTGCTCAAGGGCAGCACCGTCAGCCTGCTGGGCGGCGGCGACGGCAAGCACGACCTGACCATCGATGGCAACGCCGTGCTCAAGGGGCCGCTGGGCGCCAACGACCCGCTGGCCAGCCTGACGGTCAAGGGCAACGCCACGCTGGGCGCGGGCAGCATCGTCACCGACGGCGAGCAGTCGTACCAGGGCAACGTGACCGTGGGCGGCGACGTGTCGGTGACCAGCCGCCAGGGCGACATCGGCTTCGACCGCGCGGTCGATGGCGGCCACGGCCTGACGGTCGTGGCCAATCAAGGCGAAGTGACCTTCTCCGGCCCGATCGGCCAGGGCTCGCGCCTGGGCGACCTGAAGGTCAGCGCCGCGGGCGACATCGTGCTGGACGGCCCGGTGCGCGCCGCCTCGGTGCAGACCGGCGGCAACGGCGACGTGCTGATCAACGGCGGCTCGGTGGACACCACCGGCACGCAGCAATACGGCCAGCACGTCATCCTGAGCGGCGTGGACACCACCCTGACCGGCACCAACGTGCAGCTCAAGGCCGGCGTCGACGGCACCGAATCGGGCAAGCAAGGCCTGGTCATCGCCGGCAATGCCGACATCCAGGGCGATGTGGGCGCCACCACGCCGCTGCGCACCGTGGCCGTCAGCGGCACCACCACCCTGGGCGGCGGCAAGACGCACACCACGGGCGACCAGGTCTACAACGGCGCCGTGACCCTGAAGGGCGACCGCGATCTGACCAGCGACACCGGCTCGGTGATCCTGGGCAGCAAGCTGGACGGCGGCAACGGCAGCAACCTGAACGTCAACGCCGGCAAGAACATCCAGGTCGCGGGCGACGCCACCGGCCTGGGTTCGCTGACCCTGCGCGCCGTCGACACGATTGTGTTCAACGGCGATGTCAGCGCCTATCGCGTGCAGCAGCTGGAAGCCAAGACCGCCAGCTACAACGGCGCGGTGCGCGCCTCCGGACCGGACGGCATCGACATCTCGGGCGGCACGCTGTCGTTCGGCAAGGACGTCACCGCCGACACGGGTTCGATCCGCATCGCCAACACCAGCCCGACCGGCACCACGTCCTTTGGCGCGGGCAGCACCGTAAAGGCCGCCACCGGCTTCACCCAGACCGGCGGCGCCGGGCTGACGCTGCCGGCGCAATTGCTGGTGACGCAGGGTCCCATCAACCTGGGCGTGCCGGCGAAGCTGCAAGGCGGCAACGCGGTCATCCAGACCAACGGCGACATCACCGCCGTCGGCCTGAGCGGCCCGCAGACCTCGCTGACGCTGGCCTCCGGCGTGGGCGCCCTGCGCATCGGCCTGAACGACGCCGACCCGAGCCACAAGCTGGACGTGGCCAGCCTGACCGTGCCGAACGCCGGCTCGGCCGACATGTGGGGCGCCATCGGCGGCAAGACCGGCTCCATGGCCGCCACCATGGTCCGCAGCTCGCTGGTCGGCGCGCCGTACTATATGAACGGCGCCACCTGGGGTCCGACCGACGTGATCGACCGGCTGGCCGCGGTGACCGCGCCGCGCACGGTGATCCCGACCACCCCCAACGCCAACCCGCTGTTCCAGGGCACCGTCCCGTCCAAGGGCTTTGGCCCCGATGCGCTGGGCGCGTATGCCGATCCGCAGGTGCTGAAGGTGGCTTCGGCCTTTTCCTGGCAGCTGCCTTCCGGCGACAATGCGGTCCTGACCGTGCCGAACGGCAACAACCCGGTGCTGCAAACGACCGGGGGCAATCCGCAGCGCCCGGCCGTCGAGGGCAACCCGTCATCCGACGACGCGCGCCGCGACACCGAGACCCAATCCCAAACTCTCTGACCCGAACACCATGACTACGCAGACCTCGCTTCCCCTGTTCTACGAACAACCCCGTCCGCTCGCCGCCGGCGTGCACGCCAACCTGTCGCTGGCCGGCAATACCGGCTTCGCCTACGCCGCCAAGACCAACGCCGTGCCGCTGGTGGCCACCGAGCTGCCGACCGCGTGCCGCCACTTCCCCATCGTCTTCACCGATGGCGAGCAGCCCACGCCGGTCGCCGTGCTGGGCGTGCGCGGCCAGGAAAACCTGTTCGTCGACGCGCAGGGCCAATGGCGCCCCGGCACCTACATCCCGGCCTACGTGCGCCGCTATCCCTTCATCTTCATGGAGAACGAAGACCGCAGCCAGTACACGCTGTGCGTCGACGAGAAGGCCGCCGCGGTGGTCGAGGGCCGTGACAACCCGTTCTTCGACGAGGCCGGCGAGCCGACCGCGCTGGCCCGCAGCGCCCTGGAATTCTGCCGCGACTACCAGAACCAGCACGCCTACACACTGGAATTCGCGCGCGCCCTGGCCGACGCCGACCTGCTGATCGAGAACCGCGCCGACATCACCCTGGCCGACGGCCAGCGCCTGGCCATGTCCGGCTTCAAGGTGATCGACGAAGCCAAGTTCAACAAGCTGCCGGAAGCGGAATTCCTGCGCTGGCGCGCCAATGGCTGGCTGCCGCTGGTCTATTGCCACCTGCTGTCGATCAACACCTGGCCCAGCCTGATCGATCAGGTGCAGCCGGTGGTCGCGACCGAGGAAGCCGCCGCCGAGGCGTGATCTTCTGGAACGCTCAAGGGCCGGCGCACGCGCCGGCCCGCGCCCCCCACGGCCCCGCCGGCCTCGCCGGTCGGGGCCGTGTGCGTTACTGGCCTTGCCCGGCCGCGCGCGCCAGGAAGGCCAGCACCGCGCGATAAGACCCCTCATTGCCGGCCGCGTTGGCCGGCGGCGTGCCGCCCGCGTCCAGCAACAGGCCGGACATGGCGTGCGGCTTGCTGATCAGCGTGGCCGGCAGGCACGGATAGTGCACGTGATGCCCGGCCCCCTTGCAGACGTAATGCGACGTGGGCAGCCCGTGCGCCTCGCGCTGGCGCATGACGATCTCGGAATACGCGGTGCTGGGCCAGAAGCCGTCGTCCGACGCGCTCACCAGCAGCACCGGGCCCGGATAGCGTTCCACCGGGATGCGGGCGCGTTCGAACGCGGCGGCATCGCGGCTGGCGCTCAGGAACGCATGGGTCTGCCGGTACGGCGGATCCGAGGCGTAGGCCGCCTCCCAATCGGCGCTGGGATTGTCCTGCCACAGGTGCGGCAAGGGCTCGCCGCCCTTGCGCCATACCTGCGCATTGCGTCCCGTGCCGGGCTCGCCCGCGCTGACCACGCCGTGCGTCACCGGCGACGGCACGTAGGCCACCACCGCGCTCACCAGGTCGGGATAGTGCGACGCCACCAGCAATGAGGTCTCGCCGCCGCGGCTGATGCCGGACAGCGCCACGAAGCCGTCGCGCGGCTTGAGTTCGGCGCGGGCCCAGCGCAGCGCCTGCTCGAAGTATTCCAGCGGCATGTCGTTCAGGTACTTGGGCCGGCCGTCGTAGTTGAAGATGGCCAGCGCCAGGCACTGGTAGCCGCGGGCCGCGAACAGCGCCGCGCGCGGCGCGTTAACGCCGCCGGACGAGCCGTTCATGTAGATCACCAGCGGGTGCGGGCCGGGGCCGGCGGGCGTGTAGAGCTCGCCCGACAGCGTCATGCCGCCGACCTGCTCGCGCACCGCGCGGTGCGCGACGCCCTCGGCCACGAAGGTCTGCACCAGCCGCGCGGTGGCCTCACGCTGGCCGTCGGTGGCATGCAGGTCGACCGCCAGCGGCTCGGTGCGATCGGGCGGGAACACCACCCGGTCCATCTCCTCGCAGGTCATCGACCACACCAGTCCCATGGCGGACGGCTCGGCGTAGCTGCCGGACACTGGGCAATCGCGCGCCAGATCCAGGCTGCCGTCATGGCCGGCCATGAACACCGCCTGCGAACGCCACGGCACGCCGCTCATCCGCATGCGGGCGGTGACGGTGACGAAGGCGTAGGCGGGAAAGCCGTCGATGCGGATCTCGCGCGGCACGTCGATCAGCGCGGATTCGGGGCTGACGGTGATGCGGGTTTGTTCGGTCATGGCGCGTCCTCAGCCTTTCAGGTCGGTCTTGGGCACGTTGTTGGCGCGGATCACGCCCGCCCACATGGCGGACTCTTCGGCGATGACCCGGTCCAGGTCGGCCGACGAGGTGAACTCCACGGTCACCCCCTGCTCGGCGAACTGCTTGACCAGGCTGGGGTCGCGCGTGCCTTCGCGCACCGCGTTCTCCAGCGTCGCGGCGACCGCCGCCGGCATCGCCGCCGGGCCCGAGATCATCATGCGGGTGTATAGCTCGAAGCCATCGACGCCGGCCTCTTTCATGGTCGGCACGTCGGGCAGGCTCGACAGGCGCTGGTCGGCCGTCACCGCCAGCACCTGCAGCTTGCCGGACTGGATGTTGGGCAGCGCCGAGGTCGGGAAATCGAAGGTGCTCTGCACCGTGCCGGCCATCAGGTCCAGCAGCGCCGGGCCGCTGCCCTTGTACGGCACGTCCTGGAACTGGGTGCCTGTCCTGGACTGGAAATGCAGCAGCGCCAGGTGGTTGATGACGCCGCGCCCGGCATGGGCGCAGGTGATGTCGCCCGGCTTCTTCTTGGCCAGCGCGATGAATTCCTGCACGTTCTTGACGCCCAGCGCCGGATGCACGATCAGCAGCATCGGCGACTTGCCCATCGACCCCAGCTGCTTGAAGTCCGACTGCTGGTACGGCAGGTTGTTGTAGAGCAAGGGGTTCAGGATCATGCCGTTGGTGCCGGCAAAGCCCAGCGTGTAGCCGTCCGGCTCGGCCCGCGCCACCGCCACGGTGGCGATGATGGCCTGGCCGCCCGGCCGGTTCTCGACCACCACGCTGCCCTTGAGGATCTTGCCCATGCGCTCGGCAAGCGCGCGCGCGGCGATGTCGGTCAGGCCGCCGGGCGCGAAGCCGACCAGCAGGCGCACGGGGCGGGTGGGGAAATTGGCCTGGGCCTGGGCAAACGCCAGGCGAGGCAGCAACGGCAGCGCGGCAAGCGCGCCCAGGGCGTGGCGGCGGGTGAACGGCATAAGGCTCTCTCCAGACAGGCGCGCACGACGTCCGCGCGACAGGCGGCCGCGCGAGCCATGCGATGAACAAGGGGGAAGGAAGCACAGGCCGCCCGCCGAACGGCGGGGGGTCTCAATGACGGTATCTTGTATGCAATATGGCGCGGGGGCTATCTAGGGATATCCCGGTGCCGGGTTCGCGCCGGCGCCGCGCGCCTGCACAGTCCCGCGCAGGATAGGCCCGCCTGGGACGGGAGCAAAGCCCGCTCAGAGCTTGCTCATCAACCGCTTCCAGCCTTCCAGGCCAAGCCGCTGCATCGTGTCGATGTTCTTCTCGTAGATCTCGGCGGCGTCCGGGAAGGACTCGACCGCGCGGTCGATGCTGTCCTCTCGCAGCAGGTGCAGGATGGGATACGGCGACCGGTTGGTGTAGTTCTCGATATCGTCCGGCTGCGTATCGGCGAACTGGAACCGGGGGTGGAACGTGGCCACCTGTAGCTCGCCCACCAGACGCATGCGCTTGAGCAGGCGGTCCGACAGGTCCTCGAAGTCGTTGAACTCCAGGAAATCATCGAGCGCGTCGGGGATGATCAGCAGCGTGGTGTCGATCTTTTCCGGATCGGCCTCGGCCAGCAGCGCCAGCTCGTCCTGCAGGTCGGTCAACACGCCTTCGGCATCGGTCGCATCGCTGACGGCAAAGCGGATCTGGTCCTTGACCTGGACCGCCTTGGCGAACGGACAGAGATTCAGGCCGATCACGGCCTGGGTGAGCCAATGGCGGGTTTCGGCAACCACGTTGGCGTAGGCGTCGGAAGTGGAAATCATGGCGGGTCATCCTGGCAAAACGCGAGTATAGGCGACCCGGTGGAAGGCCCCGCGACCGGGTTCACCCTGGGCCAACGCCCTGCCGCCGCGCCTGGGATACAATCGATCGCAATGGGAATGGAGCTTCCCAAAACCGCCGATCCCTCGGCTGATGGCTCCTGCTGACCGGGCAACATGCCCGCAGCGGGTGCCGTCCGGACAAAACCCGCCGCGGCGGGTTTCTTGTTTTTCGGGCCGCGACCTCGTCGCAGGCCGCCCGCGCCTTCAACCGGCGCGGTCCGCGGACAAGCCCCAGGCTGTTGCTCTCCATCGTTTCACCTGGAGAGAAATCTTGAATCTATTGCTGGTTTTCATCGGTGGCGGCCTCGGCTCGGCCGCCCGCTACGGCATGAGCCTGGCCGCGTTGCGCCTGGGCTGGATCGCCTTCCCCTACGCCACCCTGGCCACCAACGTGATCGGCTGCTTCGTCATGGGGCTGATCACCGAACTGCTGGCGCTGAAGTTCTCGGTGTCGCAGCCGACCCGGCTGTTCCTGACCACCGGCATTGTCGGCGGCTTCACCACCTTTTCGACCTTCGCGCTGGAGACCGCGCTGCATGTGGAACAGGGTCGCATCGGCACCGCGCTGCTGTACGCCGGCCTGTCGCTCGGGTTGGGGCTGGCGGCGCTGTTCGGGGCGATGGCGCTGGCGCGGACGCTGTGACGGCGGCGGCCGGTGCGCCCTTGACGGTCGCGCTCACCGTCTACCTTTCGTCCGACATCGCCGGCGCCTGTGGCGCCGCGAGACGGGGCTGTGCTAGCGTGGCGCCACGCCCCCCACGAGAGAAACGGATGGCCATCGCGCTCACCTATTTCGCCGACTGCCCGTCCGACGAAGCGCTGGCCGCGCTGCTACGGCGACGCGAAGACTTCTACATCGAGAACATCGATGCCATGAATAGCCTGACGGCGCGCATGCAGGCGTTGCTGGCCGACGACGGCTTGCACAGCGTCGTGCGGCTCGCCCCCCAAAATGAATCTCCCGGCACGCTGCTCACCCTCGTGTTCGTGGAAGCCGCGTTCGTGCTTGTCTCGCTGCGGCTGTTGCTGCGGCGGCTTGCCCACTGTCTTTCAGGCCGCCCGCGCGCGAACGTGATCCTACGCGTGACCTCCAACGCTTCGCTCCACGTGGTCTTCCGCCCCTCGGCGCGCGGCGCCGCCGCGACGCCATGAAAAAAGCCCGGCCAGGCCGGGCTTTCTTTCCTGCGCCAACGCCGATCAGGCCGCCGGCATCGCCGCCATGGTCTGCGCGACCGCGGCGGTCAGCTTCTTGCCGTAGGGCACGTGCAGGAATTCATTCGGGCCGTGGGCGTTGGACTTGGGGCCCAGCACGCCGCACACCATGAACTGGGCCTTGGGGAAGCCCTTCTGCAACATGCTCATGAGCGGAATGGTGCCGCCCTGGCCGATGTAGCCGCAGGGCGCGCCATAGTACTGCTGCGAGGCGGCATCCAGCGCCTGCGTCAGCCACGGCGCCGAGGCCGGCGCGTTCCAGCCGGTGGCGGCGCCTTCGTTGGCCTTGAAGAGGACCTTGGCGTTGTAGGGCGCATCGGCTTCCAGCAGGGCCTTGATTTCCTCCGAGGCGGCGACGGCGTCGACCAGCGGCGGCAGGCGCAGCGACAGCTTGAAGGCGGTGCGCGGGCGCAGCACGTTGCCGGCGCTGGACAGCGGCGGCAGGCCTTCGGCGCCGGTCACTGACAGGGTCGGGCGCCAGGTGCGGTTCAACAGGGCCTGTTCCGGCTCGGTGGTCATGGGCAGCACGAAGCCGCCGTCGGCGCCGCAGCTCCAGGGGAAGCGGCGCCACACTTCGTCGCCCAGGATGCGGGCGGTGGCGTGCACCTGCTCGATGCGGTCGGCGGGAATTTCGCAATGCAGGCTTTGCGGCAGCAGGCGGCCGGTGGCGCTGTCTTCGAGGCGGTCCAGCAGATGGCGCAGGATGCGGAACGACGACGGCACCACGCCGCTGGAGTCGCCCGAGTGCACGCCTTCGTCCAGCACCTGCACTTCCAGCGTGCCCGACACCATGCCGCGCAGCGAGGTGGTCATCCACAGCTGGTCGTAGTTGCCGGCGCCCGAATCCAGGCACACCACCAGGGCCACGTTGCCCAGGCGGTCGCGCAGCGCGTCGACGTAGGGCAGCAGGTCGTAGCTGCCGGATTCCTCACAGGTCTCGACGATGCCGACGCAGCGCGGGCGCGGGATGCCCTGCTTGTCCAGCGCCATGATGGCGGTGAGCGAGGCATACACGGCATAGCCATCGTCGGCGCCGCCACGGCCGTAGAGCTTGCCGTCTTCGTACTTGGGGGTCCAGGGGCCGAGGCCGGCGCGCCAACCCGAGAATTCCGGCTGCTTGTCCAGGTGGCCGTACAGCAGCACGGTGTCGCCGTTGTCGCTGCGGGTGGCGGGCGCGTCAAAGAAGATCACCGGCGTGCGGCCGGGCAGGCGCACCACTTCCAGCTTCAGGCCCGAGACCTTCTGGGCTTCGACCCACTGCGCCGCGTCGCGCACCACGCGCTCGATGAACGCATTCTTTTCCCAGTCGGCGTCGAACGCCGGGCTCTTGGCCGGGATGGCGATGTAGTCGGTCAGCGCGGGGATGATCTCGTTGTCCCACTTATCGTCCACAAAAGCCTGCAGAGCCTTCGGATCGAGGGTAGGAGGAAGTGCGTCGTCGGGGATGCGTGCGTTCATGGCGCGGGATCCTGTGATCGGGAAGCGGAATAATCCGCCATTTTATGCCTGCCGGGCGCCGCCGGCATCTTTTGTCCCTGTTTGCCGCGCGGCGCCGGAAAAACGGTGCCGGCTGGCGCCGCCCTTCGCCCCTAGCGCGCCGCGTAGGCCTCGATCCGGCTCCACACCTGGCGCGCCAGCGGCTTGGCGTTATCCACCGACTGGTAGAGCCGGATCTCCATGTGGATGTCGTTGCGCGCGCTGTCGGCGCGCACCAGGGCGCCGGCGCGCAGGTCGGATTCGACCAGCGTGTGCGGCAGCCACGCCAGGCCGAAGCCCTGCCGCGCCATGGCATGCAGCGCGTCCGCCAGGTCGGATTCATACATGGTCTGCAACCGCGCCGGCACGCACAGGCCGCGCAGGCGATCGCGCAGGATGCGGCCCAGCGACATGCTGTCGGCGTAGGCCAGGAACGGCACGGCCGGATCCGAGGCCAGCTTGGGCACGGCATGGCGCGGATGGCGGCTGCCCGGCGCCAGCGGCGCGCTGACCGCCACCAGCTTGTCGGCGCCGACCCGGCGAAAGCGGTAGTTGGGGTTGTCGATCTGCGCGTACAGCGGCTCGTGCGCGTGGCACAGCAGGAAATCGACCTCGCCGTCGGCCAGCATGTCGATGCCAAAGTTGAGCGTGGTGGTGACCACCTTCAGCTGGAACGGCTGCATGCCCTGCTGCACCCTGGCCATCAGCCCCGGCAGCACCGAATGCGCCAGCGTCTTGCCGGAGGCGATGGCGATGCGGCGGACACGCTCCTGTTCCGGCTTCTGCAGGCCCTGGCGCGTCTCGCGCAGGATGTCCAGCACGTCGATGGCGGCCGCCAGCATGCTGCGCCCGGCCGCGTTCAGCGTCGACACCTGGTGGCCGCGCTCGACCAGCGGCACGCCGGCCCAGTCCTCCAGCGCCTTGATGCGGCGCCCGAAGGCCGGATGCGTGACATTGCGCGCCTCGGCCGCCTGGAACAGGTTGCGCGCCTTCGACAGCGCCACGAAGTCCTCCAGCCACTTGATATCCATCCGTCTCCCCTCTTTTTGTGTGGCTGTGCCGGATCGGCACAGGCCCTGCGCATTTTGCACAAACCCCGCGCTTGTTACAACTAGTATTACGGCGTCTTCTGGAGATGCCGATGTCCGACGCCCCCGTCCTGCTGAAATCCCTGCGCAGCCATTTCCTGGGCGGCCGCGAGGTCGCGGCCAGCGGACTGCCGGTGCTGCGCAAGCAAGTGGTGGGCAACGGCGCCGCGCGCGCCATCGACATGAACGGCAGCTACTGCGCCGGCCAGTTGTACGTGCAGGAGTACCGCCTGGCCGAGCCGCGCCACCCGCATCCGGTGCTGCTGTGGCACGGCGGCGGCATGACCGGCGCGCAATGGGAAAGCACCCCCGACGGCCGCCAGGGCTGGCTCTGGCGGCTGCTGCAATCCGGCTATGACGTGTTCGTGGCCGACGCGCCCGAGCGCGGCCGCGCCTCGTGGGCGATGTACCCGCAGATCTACGACGCGGCGCCCATATTCCGTTCCAAGGAAGAAGCCTGGCACCTGTTCCGCGTCGGCCCGGCCGGCGGCTACGCGCCCGCCGGTCAGCCGCGCCGCATCCATGCGGCGCAGCAATTCCCCACCGAGGCCTTCGACACCTTCGCCAAGCAGTTCGTGCCGCGCTGGCTGGCGCATGACGCCATGGCGCTGGATGCCTATCGCGAACTGCTGGACCTGGCCGGCCCCTGCATCGTCATCGGCCACAGCCAGGGCGGGGGCTACGCCACGCAACTGGCGCGCGAATGCCCCGGCCCGATCCGCGCGGTGGTGGCGGTGGAACCGACCGGCACGCCCGAACACGTCGACGGCCCCCTGCCCCCGCAACTGCTGGTCTGGGGCGACCACTTCGACCAGCACGACACCTGGCAACGCTACCGCGCCCAGACCGACGCCTACTGGGACGCCCTGCGGCGGGCCGGCAGGCGCGCCGACGTGCTGGACCTGCCCGCCGCCGGCATCGGCGGCAATTCCCACTTCTGCATGCTGGACCGCAACAGCGACCGCATCGCCGAACTCATCGTCGACTGGCTCAACGGCCTCGACTAACCTTCGCCTGGAGACACCATGAAACTGACCAAAACCGCAATCGCCGTGGCGTTGCTGAGCGGCGCCTCGCTGATCGCGGGCGCGGCCTCGGCGCAGCAGGCCGACTACCCCAACAAGCCCGTGCGCCTGATCGTGCCGTTCGCCCCCGGCGGCACCGCCGACATCATCGGCCGCGTGTTCGCCGCGCAGTTGGGCACCGAACTGGGCGCCACCGTGGTGGTCGAGAACAAGGCCGGCGCGGGCGGCTCGATCGGCACGCGCTTCGTGGCCGACGCCGCGCCCGACGGCTACATCCTGCTGCTCGCCTCGTCCAGCACCCACGGCACCAACCCGGCGGTGTACAAGAACCTGACCTACGACGCGGCGCAGGACTTCACCGCCATCACCCAGCTGGTGACCGTGCCGGGCGTGCTGAGCGTGACCAAGGACTTCCCCGCCGCCGACCTGAACGGCCTGATCGCCGCCGCCAAGGCCAACCCGGACAAGTACACCTACGCCTCGTCGGGCGCGGGCGGCCTGGGCAACCTGGCGATGGAGCTGATGAAATCGATGACGGGCGCCAAGCTCATGCACATCGCCTATCGCGGCGCCGGCCCGGCCTTCACCGACGTCATCAGCGGCCAGGTCTCGATGATCTGGGAACCCGTGCCGGCCTCGCTGCCGTACATCAAGGGCGGCCAGATCCGTCCCATCGCCATTGCCGCCGACACCCGTTCGCCCGAACTGCCCGACACGCCGACCTTCAAGGAAGCCGGCCTGCCGCGCTACGAGGCCAACGCCTGGAACGGCCTGCTGGCGCCCAAGGGTCTGCCGGCCGACGTGACGCAGAAGCTGCACGACGCCTCGGTCAAGGCGCTCAACAACCCCGAGGTCAAGGCCAAGCTGGCCAGCCTGGGCGGCACGGTGGTGGCCGGCACGTCCGAAGCGTTCAAGAACGTGATCGCCAGCGACGTGAAGAAGTGGAAGAACGTGGCGGCCGACGCCAAGATCCAACTGGATCAGTAAGGCTGTCAGGCGCCAGCGGTCTCGCGCCCGCCCCGCCGCGCTACAGGCGGCCGAGCGGTCGCGGTCCCTGCGCTTACTTGAACCGCGTCAGGTGGATCAGCATCGTCCGATCTGAATTGGCGCGCAGCAAGTCGGTCAGGCCCTGGGCGTAGTCAGGCATGGTCAGGTTGTGGAATGCCGTGCTGCCGCCGCCAACGCGCATTTCGAAATTGGCGGTCGTGTCGCCCACCTGCAGGGTGGGAACGCCTACGTCGCCGCCCGTTCGCCGCGGCACGATCGCGGCAATGATCGCATCCTGGCCGACCCTGGCCACCGAGCATTCCGTACTGACCGTCGGATTGAGCAGCAGGCCGCCCAGGCCCTCCTGATCCTGTTGGTCGAGCTTCTTTGGATCGATGATGAGGATCGCGGTGTTGAACATGCGAGCCGACAATATCTGCTCCGAGGGCGCGGTCAGCTCTCCCTGCCGTTCCGCGGCGACCGCAAAGCAGCCCCGGGCGGGATTGTGGGTGAGTGATTGGACCACCCGCTCGAGGCGAGCGGGATCCTCGAGATCCTGCGCCGAAATACGCACCAGGTTGTTGCAGACCACCTGGCTGCTCGACTCGTCGGCACTGACGATGGCGCGCGAGCCCAACTCGCTGCCAGGCTGCAACCCCTCCTCGATACGACGGCTCACCGCGTAAGAGGTCGGCACGGGGAACGCCGAGGTGGATGGCGCCACCGTGCCGCCCACGGGAATCTGGATATCCCCTTCCGTCCGCATATTGTCCAAGGCCTGCCGGGGATCCCGCACCGGCGGTGGCACATTCGGCGCCTCGGCCTTCAACTGGCCAATCATTTCCATCAACGCGGCATTGGCCTGGAGCGTCATCTGATGACGGTCGGCCATGGCGGAAACGTCGTCGCGCACTTCCTGCAGATGGCTGCGCAGCCGGGTCGCATCCTCGACCGAAGGCGTATGACCATGCCGGACCAGCGCCAAGGCGTCGCGCAGGCGCTCGTTGACGCGATTGAGCTGTTCGCCGTGGAGCTGCTCTTCTTCGCTCAACGCTCCCACCAGGGACAGGCATTCGTGGACCAATCGCTGCTGCCGCAGGATTTCGTCGGCGCCCTTGGCGACCGCCTCGCCATTCCTGGCATCGGGCTGGAACGCCGTGGGGTATTGCGCCTCAAGATTGGTCCGGTGTTCCTGCTTCGAAGCGGCGATGCCGTCCAGCAGTTGGGCCAGCCGGGAGTAATTGTTGGCCGTCTTGATATGGTCTTCCTGCAAATCGCTAACTTCATGCTGCAGATAATTCGCGCCTGACCGCAAGGCCGCAATGTCGTTCATGGAACTCCTCCGCGCATCGTTGTCCACGGGCAGGGAGCTGCCCGCATCTCGGTGAGTAACGAAGCAGCCGGCGAGGTTCCCTCGCCCGGTGCATGGCGGCCAAGCGTCAGGCCGACGCGAAGTTGCCGGGGAACGTGACCGTCAAGCCCACGCCGCGCCCGTTCAGGCCTGGCGCGAACGCCACGACCGCGCCATGGCGCGCGGCGATCTGCGCCACCAGCGACAGGCCGATGCCGCTGCCGCCGCCATTGGCGCCCGGGGCGCGGTAGAAGCGGTCGAACACCCGCGCGCGTTCGGCCGGAGCGATGCCGGGGCCATCGTCGGCCACCCGCAGCCAGGCCCCGCCGCCCTCGCCCGGCCCACACGCCACGGCGATCTGCCCACCCTCGGGGGTGTAGCGCAGGGCGTTGTCGAGCAGGTTGCGCACCAGCACCCCCAGCGTGTCCATGTCGCCGCGCGCGCCGCAGGCCTGCACGTCCAGCTGGATGCGCTGGCGCTTGCGCGCCGCTGCCGCTTCGCAATCGCGCACCAGCAGCACCACCAGCGTATCCAGCGCCACCGGTCCGGAATCCGCGCCGGATTCGCTGGCCGCGTCCATGCGCGCCTGGTCCAGCAATTGCTCGGCCAGGCGGGCGGTGCGCTGCGCCACCGCGCGCAGTGGCAGGGCGGCGTCGGCGGCCGGCGTGCCGGCGATGCGTTGCAGCAGCACTTCGGTCTGGGCGCTGAGCGCCGCCAGCGGCGTGCGCAGTTCGTGCGCGGCGTCGGCCAGGAAGCGGCGCTCGTGGTCCATGGCGGCCTGCAGGCGCAGCAACAGGGCGTTGATGGATTGCACGTAGGGATGCAGTTCGCCCGGCAGGCGGTCCAGCGGCAGGGGCGCCAGATCGAACGGCGCGCGCCGCAGGATCGCCTCGCCGGCCTGGTTGACCGGCCGGAAGGCCTGGCGCACCACGATCCAGGTGGCCGCCGCCAGCAACAGGAACAAGGCGGTAACGATGATCAGGCCGCGCTTGAACGCGGCCACCGTCTCGGCCCGCAGCACGCTGTCGGCGCGGGCCAGTTGCACCTGCACCTGGCCCGAGGCGTCGCTGAGCGAATACACGCGCCAGCTCTCGCCATGGATCACGCTGTCGCGGAAACCATCGTCGAAATGCGGATTGAGCGGCTGGGCCGGCGATTCCGGCGAGCGCAGCGCCAGGCGCCGGTCCGCCAGCGACCAGATCTGCACCGTGGTCCGCTCGCCACGGAAATGGCTGGACGGCGGCAACTTGAAACGTTCGTCCGGCCGTTCATCGAGCAGGCCGCGCCGCAGCGACAGGATGGTCTGGTTGGCCGAGTCGACCAAGGTCTGGTCGCGGATGCCGGTACGCGCCTCGTTCATGGCGTACTGCTGGCACAGGAACACCGCGGCCCAGGTCAACAACAAGGTCAGCAGCAGCGTGACGGTCAGGCGCTTGCGCAGCGTCTTCATGGCGCGTCCCCCGCGGCAATGCGATAGCCCAGGCCGTGCACGGTGGCGACCAGGTCCTCGCCGAGCTTGCGCCGCAATTGGTGCACATAGACCGCCACGGTATTGCTTTCGATGGTGCCGTTGCCGCCATAGACCGCGGATTCCAGCTGCTCGCGGCTGACGGTCTGGCCGGCGCGCTCCATCAGCGCCAGCAGGGTGCGGTATTCGCTGGCGCTGAGCGTCACCTCGGCGCCAGCTCGGGTCACCACCCGCCGCGCCGGGTCCAGCAGCACGTCGCGGCAGCGCAGGACCGAGACCACCGAATTGCTGCTGCGGCGCACGACGGCGCGCAGCCGGGCCAGCAGTTCGTCCAGCTGGAACGGCTTGACGATATAGTCATCGGCGCCCGCATCCAGCCCCTGCACCCGCTCGCTCAGGCGATCGCGCGCGGTGATGATGAGGACCGGCGTGGCGTCATAGCGTCCGCGCAGATGCTTGAGCACGGCCAGGCCGCTGCCGCCGGGCAGCCCCAGGTCGAGCAGCACGGCGCCATAGCCGTGGTCGACCAGCGCCAGCCGGGCCTCGGGCACGTCGCGCACCCAGTCCACGCGCATGCCCGCCTGCGCCATGCTGGCGCGCAAGGCGTCTCCCAGCATCGCATCGTCTTCCACCAGCAGAACTTGCAAGAACGCTCCCTGACTCTCCATGGCGTCGCATTGTGCCGCCCTGGATTTAAAGAATTTTTAAAAGCCGGCCCCGACAATGGCGCCTTGCCGCGCTCCGGCCATCGCCGGGCGCCCGCCCACGAGAAAGGAAAGTTCCCGCAATGAAGCTGGCTATGTTAGCAACTGGCGCCGCCACGGCCGCCGCCCTGGCCTGCGCCGCCGCCCCGGCCCAGGCCGATCAACCTGGCACCAATTTCATCGGATTGAGCGTCGGCTATGTGCCGGTCTACGAAGGCTCGCGCGAATACCGCGCCCTGCCGGTGCCGTTGGTCAACTACCACTCGGGCAATTTCTTCATCTCGCCACGCGCCGGCCTGCCTGCGATGGGCCTGCAGACCGCACTGGCGCCCGACTGGAAGGCGGGCGTGTTCGTCGGCATGGGCCTGGGCCGCGATTCCAGCGACGCCGACCGCACCAAGGGCCTGGACGACATCGATTTCCACGGCACCTACGGCGCCTTCGTCGAATGGGCGCCCGGCCCCCTCTCCCTGGGAGCCGCCTACCGCCAGGCCGCGCGCAGCGGCTACGGCGGCACGCTCGAACTGCGCGCCACCTACGCCGCCTGGCAGGAAGGCGCCCATCGCGTCAATATCGGCGCCAGCACGCAGTGGGCCAGCCACGACGCCATGCAGACCTGGTACGGCGTCACCTCCTCGCAGGCCGCCAGCAGCCGCGCCGGGCTGTCGACCTACTCGCCAGGGTCCGGCTTCAAGTCGGCGGCGCTGTTCGCCACCTGGTCGTACCGCATCAACCCCAGCTGGAGCACGATCACCACGCTGGGCGTGAACACGCTGCTGGCCGACGCGCGCGACAGCCCGCTGACCGAGCGCCGCGCCAATATGTTCGGCAGCGTCGGCGTGGTCTACGCCTTCTGAGCGGCCCCGGCCGCGCCTTCCCAGGAAACCCGCACCATGAAACCGCTGCCCAGGATGGAAGTGTTCGCCAAGGTCACCAGCGTCGGGGCTTTCGGCCGCGCCGCCGCGGCGCTGGGCATTCCACTGACACCGCTGCCGCGCCAGGTGGCCACGGCGGGCCGCGACGCCGGGCCGCTGCGCGTGGACCTGCCCGACGCCGGCACCCGGCAGGCGCTGGCGCCCCTGCTGGCGGCCTTCGCGGCGTGCCATCCCGGCCTGCGGTTCCAATTGCGCGTGACGCGGGCCGCGCCCGCGGCGCCGGATCGCCCCGATCTGACGATCCGGCTGGAACCGCCCACCGACCCGTCCTGGCTGGCGCATCGCCTGGGCACCCTGCGCGCCGGGCTCTATGCCGCCCCCGACTACCTGGCGCGGCGGCCCGCCCCCGAACACCCGGCGGACCTGGCGGCGCACGACTGCATCGGCGTGCATGCCGACGACCACGGCGCGCCCGCGCGCTGGCAACTGCGGCGCGGCCAGGACCGCGCCATCGTCATGACGCGCGAACGTTATTGCGTGGAGGATCCCGAGATGGCGCGGCAGCTGGCCGCGCGCGGCGCCGGCATCGCGCCGCTGCGCGACGGCGCGCCGGGGCTGGTGGCGGTGCTGCCGGATTGGGAGCTGGAACCGGTGGCGTTGTATGCGTTGACCAGCGCGCCCCGGCTGCCGGCGCGCACCCGCGCCTTGATCGCGCACCTGACGCGGGCGCTGGCGGACTGACCGCAACGACGGCGCGGCGCCACCTCATCAACAAGGCGCGGCACGCACAGGCGTCCCGCGCCCCGAAGGACGGCGATTCAGGCGGCCATTCAGGCGCCAAGCAGCGCCGGCTCGGCGCCGTGGCCCAGGGCCGGCGCCTCGGCATCGATCACGCGGCCGGTCTGCAGCTTGAACACCGCCACCGCGTCACGCAGGCGTTGCGCCTGGGTTTCCAGCGACGCCGCCGATGCCGCCGCCTGCTCGACCAGCGCGGCGTTCTGCTGCGTCACGCTGTCCATCTGCGACACCGCCTGGTTGACCTGCTGGATGCCCTGCGACTGCTCTTCCGAGGCGCTGGAGATCTCGTTGATGATGTCGGTCACGCGGCGCACCGACGCCACGATCTCCTGCATGGTGGCGCCGGCCGCTTCGACCTGGTCGGAACCGATCGAAACCTTCTGCACCGAATCGTCGATCAGGCCCTTGATCTCCTTGGCGGCCTGGCCGCTGCGCTGCGCCAGCGCGCGCACTTCGCTGGCCACCACCGCGAAACCCTTGCCCTGCTCGCCGGCGCGGGCCGCTTCCACCGCCGCGTTCAACGCCAGGATGTTGGTCTGGAAGGCGATGCCGTCGATCACGCCGACAATGTCGGCGATGCGGTTGGAACTGTCGGCGATGGCGCGCATGGTGCCCACCACATCGCCCACCGCCTGGCCGCCGCGCGTCGCCACGTCGGATGCCGCCGAGGCCAGTTGCGAGGCGCTGCGCGAGCTGTCGGCGTTGTTCTTCACGGTGGACGACAACTCGTCCATGCTGGCGGCGGTTTCCTCCAGCGAGGCGGCCTGCTGCTCGGTGCGCGAGGACAGGTCAATGTTGCCGGCCGCGATCTCGCGGGAACCGGTGTGGATCTCTTCCACGCCCTGGCGCACGGCGGCCACGGTGCGCGCCAGGCTGTCCTGCATGCGCTTGACGGCTGCGTACAGCACGCCGATTTCGTTGTTGCCGCGCTGCTCGATGCGGTTGGTCAGGTCGCCGCCGGCGATGCGATCGAACAGGCGGCCGGCCTCGTGCAGCGGCCGGAACACCGAACGCGCGAACACCGCGTACAGGCCCACCACCAGCACCGCCACCAGCACCAGCAGGCCGATCAGGAAGGCGATGGCGCCGTTGATGCGGGCGTTGGCTTCGCGCGCCACGCGCTTGCCGATTTCGTCGGCAAAGTCCACGTACTTCTGGATCGCCTGGGTGAAGGCGATGCCCAGCGGCGTGACCTTTTCCAGGTTCAGGCGGCTGGCGTCATGCGCCTTGCCGGCGCGGATCGCGGCGATCATCGGCGTGATCGCATCGCGCTGATAGACCTCATAGGCAGCCAGCGCCTCGTCGAACAAGGGCTTGCCGACGGGCGAGGTCTCGGGATTCTGGCGAGCGCTCTGGATCAGGTCGGCGGCCTTCTTGGTGTAGCCGTCCAGGCGCTGCATGCTCGCCAGGCTGTCGATGCTCTTGCCTTCCAGCAAGGTGGTCTGGGCCGCCAGCAGCACCAGGCGCGCCCGCAGCAGTTCGGAACCGGCATCGTCCACGGCGTTGGCCCGCACCAGGTTGGTGTCCAGCATCACCTCGATCGAGCTGCGGTTGGAGGTCAGCTGTTGGTAGACGGCGATGCCGGTGACCAGGAAAAGGGCGAAAAAAATACAGAGCGCGGTCGTCAGGACGGCGCGGATACTCAGATTCTTGAACATGGGGAGGGCCACTCGGGGGTTGCGGAGGGCAGCCTTGGGCGGCTGTCGGACTGTTTACGGCTTATTGCAATGAAAAGTTAAATATCTCATTGGGTTACATGGGTGGCGCCCCATAAGCCCGCCGACCGCCCATGAAAAAGCCCCACCGATACCGGTGGGGCTGTTGGTTGCCTCACTGCCTGCAACAGGCCGCCGCGGCGGCCGTCTTGCCTTATTTCAGCCAGGCGCGCGCGTTGCGGAAGATGCGCATCCACGGACTGAACTGGCCGCCGCTGTCGGCGTTGCCCCACTTCTCGGGCGCCCACGACATCATGACGTTGCGGGTCACGCGTTCCGGGTGCGGCATCATCACGGTGAAGCGGCCGTCGGCGGTGGTGACGGAGGTCAGGCCGCCCGGGCTGCCGTTCGGGTTGAACGGATAGGCCTCGGTGGCGTTGCCGCGGTTGTCGATGTAGCGCGCCGCCGCCAGCACGCGGCCGGCGTCGCCCTGCTGCGAGAAGTCGGCGTAGCCTTCGCCGTGCGCCACCGCGACCGGGATGCGCGCGCCTTCCATGCCGGCAAAGAAGATCGACGGCGACTTGGCCAGT
This sequence comes from Achromobacter ruhlandii, assembly GCF_002082135.1. Taxonomy (NCBI): domain Bacteria; kingdom Pseudomonadati; phylum Pseudomonadota; class Betaproteobacteria; order Burkholderiales; family Alcaligenaceae; genus Achromobacter; species Achromobacter ruhlandii. Next base: position 2,413,457 of record NZ_CP017433.1, on the reverse strand, counting down.
TCGACCATCGACAGGCGCGCCTCGTACTTCTCGGACAGGTTGCGGGTGAAGCGCGGCCAGTGCTCGGCACCCGGGATCATCGGGGCCAGCGCGGCCATCATCTGGCAGCCGTTGCACACGCCCAGCGCGAAGGTGTCGGGGCGGGCGAAGTACGCCGCGAACTGATCCGACAGCTTGCTGTTGAAGCGGATGGTGCGGGCCCAGCCCTCGCCGGCGCCCAGCACGTCGCCGTAGCTGAAGCCGCCCACGGCCACCAGGCCCTGTACCTGCGCCAGGTCGACACGGCCCGACAGCAGGTCGGTCATGTGCACGTCGACCGCGTCGAAGCCGGCGGTGTCGAAGGCCCAGCCCATTTCCACCTGGCTGTTGCAGCCCTGCTCGCGCAGGATCGCCACGCGCGGGCGCTTGCCGCTGTTGATGAACGGCGCGGCCACGTCTTCCTGCGGGTCGAAGGCCACGTTCGGGCTCATGCCCGGATCCTGCGTGTCGTTCCAGACGTCCAGCTCGGCCTGGGCGCACGCGGGGTTGTCGCGGCGCGCCATGATGCGGTAGGAGACTTCGCTCCAGGCGCGGCCGAGGTCGGCGCGCGGCTGGCCCCAGACCTTCTTGCCGTCGCGGTAGAACTCGACCTCGTCGCCGCCGTTCAGGCCGCCGATGACGTGCGAGTGGGCCGACAGGCCGGCGCCGCGCAGCACCTGCATGACGGCGTCGCGCTGGGCGGCCGGCACCTGGATGACGGCGCCGGCTTCCTCGGCGAACAGCGCCTTGAGCGTCAGTTCGTCGCGCTGCACCGCCACCTGTTCCGGACGGATCTTGTAGTCGCCCCAATCGGCCGATTGCGGGTCGAAGGTCAGCATGTCCAGGTTGACCGAGATGCCGGTGCGGCCGGCGAAGGCCATTTCCACCAAAGTGGCGAACAGGCCGCCGTCGGAGCGGTCGTGGTAGGCCAGGATGGTGCCGGCCTCGGCCAGGGTGCGGATGGTGACGAAGAAGGCGCGCAGCGCTTCGGGCGAGTCTATGTCCGGCACGGTTTCGCCGACCTGGTTGTAGGTCTGCGCCAGGATCGAGCCGCCCATGCGGTGCAGGCCGCGGCCCAGGTCGATCAGGATCAGCACGCTGTCGCCGGCGTCGGTGCGCAGCTGCGGCGTGAGGCTGGCGCGCACGTCGCCGACCGGCGCGAAGGCCGTGACGATCAGCGACACCGGCGCCACCACCTGGCGCTGCTCGCCGTCCTGTTCCCAGGAGGTCTTCATGGACAGCGAGTCCTTGCCCACCGGGATCGACAGGCCGGCGGCCTGGCACAGCTCGCTGACAGCCGACACGGTGTCGTACAGCGCGGCGTCCTGGCCGTCGACGCCGCAGGCGGCCATCCAGTTGGCGGACAGCTTGATGTCTTCCAGACGCGCCACGTCGGCGGCGGCCAGGTTGGTCAGGGCCTCGGCCACGGCCATGCGGCCGGAGGCCGGCGCGTTCAGCATGGCGATGGGCGTGCGTTCGCCCATGGCCATGGCTTCGCCGCGGAAGCCCTGGTAGTCAGCCAGGGTGACGGCGCAGTCGGCCACCGGCACCTGCCACGGGCCGACCATCTGGTCGCGGCTGGAGAGGCCGCCGACGGTGCGGTCGCCGATGGTGATGAGGAACGACTTGTTGGCCACCGTGGGGTGGCGCAGCACGCGGTAGGCCGCTTCGGTCAGGTCGATGCCGGCCAGGTCGAGCGGCTCGGACACGCCCGGCAGGCGGCGCACGTCGCGCGTCATGCGCGGCGGCTTGCCCAGGATGACGTCGATCGGCACGTCGACCGGACGCACCTCGGCCTCGCCCTGCGGACGGATGGTGTCCAGGCCGGGCAGGCCCTCGCCGTCGACCACGCGCAGTTGGCGTTCCTCGGTGGCCACGCCGACCACCGCGTAGGGGCAGCGTTCGCGGCGCGCGATGGCGTCAAAGCGCTCCAGGTCCTTGGGCAGGATCGACAGGACGTAGCGTTCCTGCGATTCATTGCTCCAGATCTCGGCGGGCGACAGGCCGGATTCTTCCAGCGGCACGCGCTTCAGATCGAAGATGGCGCCGCGGCCGGCGTCGTTGACCAGTTCCGGGAAAGCGTTGGACAGGCCGCCCGCGCCAACGTCATGGATGGCGATGATGGGGTTGTTCTCGGCCTGCTGCCAGCAGCGGTCGATGACCTCCTGGGCGCGGCGTTCCAATTCGGGGTTGCCGCGCTGGACCGAGTCGAAATCCAGCTCGGCCGAGTTGCTGCCCATGCTGATGCTGGAGGCGGCGCCGCCGCCCATGCCGATGCGGAAACCCGGGCCGCCCAGCTGGATCAGCAGCGCGCCGGGGGGAATCACGTCCTTGTGCGTCAGGCCGGCGTCGATGCTGCCCAGGCCGCCCGCGATCATGATGGGCTTGTGGTAGCCCCAGCGGGTGCCGCCGGCGGTCTGCTCGAACGAACGGAAATAGCCCAGCAGGTTGGGACGGCCGAATTCGTTGTTGAAGGCGGCGCCGCCGATGGGGCCGTCGATCATGATGGACAGCGGCGAGGCGATGCGGTCCGGCAGGCCGTGGTGGTCGGCTTCCCAGGGCTGCGTGGCGTCGTCGAAGCGCAGGTGCGAGACGGTGAAACCGGTCAGGCCGGCCTTGGGCTTGGAGCCGCGGCCGGTGGCGCCTTCGTCGCGGATTTCGCCGCCCGCGCCGGTCGAGGCGCCGGGGAACGGCGCGATCGCGGTCGGGTGGTTGTGCGTCTCGACCTTCATCAGGGTGTGCACGGTGGTGTCGCGGCGGATGTACTTGGCGCCGTCGACGCCCTCGCCGGTCACGCCCGGCACGCCGGCCTGGAAGCGCTGCGCCGGACCGCCGGCCATGATGGCGGCGTTGTCCGAGTAGGCCACCACGGTGCCTTCCGGCTGCGCCTTGTGGGTGGCGCGGATCATGCCGAACAGCGTGTTGGGCTGCTCCTGGCCATCGATCACCCACTGGGCGTTGAAGATCTTGTGGCGGCAGTGTTCGCTGTTGGCCTGCGCGAACATCATCAGTTCGACGTCGGTGGGATCGCGGCCCAGGTCGCTGAACGACTTGGCCAGGTATTCGATCTCGTCATCGGACAGGGCCAGGCCCAGGGTGCTGTTGGCCTCGACCAGGGCGGCGGCGCCGCGCGCCTGCACGTCGACCGTGCGCATCGGCTTGCCGGCCAGCGGCTGGAACAGCGCCTGGCCGTCGAAGCTGGCGTCGACCACGGTTTCGGTCATGCGGTCGTGCAGGCAGTCGGCCGCGCGCGCCAGCATGTCGGCGTCGAACGTCTTGCTGCCCAGCAGGCCGCGCTCGGGCGTGATGACGTAGCGCACGCCGCGTTCGATGCGGTGCACGGCCGACAGGCCACAGTTGTGGGCGATGTCGGTGGCCTTGCTGGCCCACGGCGAGATCGTGCCCAGGCGCGGGATCACCAGCAGCGCCAGGCTCTTGGCCGGCGCCTCGCCGGTGGCGGGGGTGCCGTAGTCCAGCAATTGGGCCAGGTGCTGCTGCTGCTCGGCCGTCAGGGCGGCGTCGGTGCTGACGAAGTGCTCGTAGCGGGCGGAAATGTCGGCCACCGGCAGGCCGGCTTCCTTCAGTTGCGCCAGCAGGCGGTCACGACGAAAGGAGGACAGGACGGAGGAACCAGGCAGATGCTGAACAAGGGACACGATGCGGGCGCCGTATATAAGGAGGGAAGCAAAAGCAGGATTTTACCCCGCTTGGCGGGTTTTCCCGGACGGAAGCACGGCCCTGTCCCGATCCGGCCCGAATTCGTCCGGCTTTGGCCATTGTTACAAAAGAATTCCGCGACGTAACGTCCGACCTGCTGCACAGCAATATGACGGGCAAACCCCTGCCGCCATCACGGGTTATGGCGCATCGCCGCCCTGCCGGCGCGGCCCGCCTATTGCGACGCACCATGTTGCACCCATACCGCAGCGCGGGAAAACACGAACACCCCTGCCCTTGCCCCGACGGTAGGATGCAGCGACCCCATACCAAGAAAGCGCCCCGCCGCGCTGGCCGTCGCCTCACATGTCACGCCCCGAAGCCCCCGCCGAGCCTGTCGAACCGATCATCCCCGCCGAAACAGACCCCGCCGTGAAAGTGCCGCTGGCGATCGAGGACTGGCTGGCCGTGATCCTGCTGGCGGCGCTGGCCCTCATCACCTTCCTGAACGTGCTGGTGCGCTACTTCACCGACCAGTCGTTCGCCTGGACCGAAGAGATCTCGGTGTTCCTGCTGATCGTGCTGACCATGGCCGGCGGCAGCGTGGCCTTCGTGCGCAACCACCACATCCGCATCGAGATCCTGGCCGACAACGGCTCGCCGCGGCGCCAGCGCATCATGGCGCTGATCGCCAACTTCTGCGTGCTGGCGTTCTTCGTGCTGCTGACGGTGCTGTCGGTCAAGCTGGTGTCCGATGAATTCATCTACGAGGAAACCTCGCCCGCCATCGGCGTGCCGACCTGGTGGTATTCGATCTGGCTGCCGGTGATGGCCGCCGCCATCTCGCTGCGCACGCTGGGCACGCTGCGGCGCCTGTGGAAAGCGCCGCTGCCCAAGGCCGACGGAGGCCAGGCATGATCGCCGGCATCCTGTTCGCGGTCTTCATCGCGCTGATGCTGATCGGCGTGCCGGTCGGCGTGGCGCTGGGCATCGGCGGCACCGTGGCCATCGTGCTGTCCAACCTGGACACGCCCTGGTATGGCCTGCTGACCGTGCCGCAGAACTTCTACGCCGGGCTGGCCAAGTACCCGCTGCTGGCGATTCCCATGTTCGTGCTGGTCGGCTCCATCTTCGACCGCTCCGGCGTGGCCAAGCGGCTGGTGGATTTCGCCATCGCCATCGTCGGGCGCGGCCCGGGCATGCTGCCGCTGGTATCGATCGCCGTGGCCATGTTCCTGGGCGGCATCTCCGGCTCCGGCCCGGCCTGCGCCGCCGCGGTGGGCGCGGTGATGATCGCGGCCATGTCGCGCGCCGGCTACCCGGGGCCGTTCTCGGCCTCGGTGGTGGCGGCGGGCGCGGCCACCGACATCCTGATTCCGCCGTCGGTGGCCTTCATCATCTATTCGGTGCTGGTGCCCGAAGCCTCGGTGCCGGCGCTGTTCGCCGCCGGCATGGTGCCGGGGATCCTGGCCGGCCTGGCGCTGATCGTGCCGGCCGTGTGGCTGTCGCGCAAGCACAAGATGGGCATGCTGGAAGCGCACCTGCCGCGTCCGCCGTTCTGGAAGAGCCTGCGCGAGGCCTCGTGGGGCCTGGCCGCGCCGGTGCTGATCCTGGGCGGCATGCGCATGGGCTGGTTCACGCCCACCGAGGCGGCCGTGGTGGCGGTGTTCTACGGGCTGTTCGTGGGCATGTGCATCCACCGCACCATCAAGCTGCGCGACCTGTACGTGATCCTGCGCGAGGCCGCCGAGCTGTCGGCCGTGATCATGCTGGTGGTGACCCTGGCCGGCATCTTCGCCTGGGCCCTGTCCACCCTCAGCGTGATCGACCCGATCACCCACGCCATCGTCAATTCCGGGCTGGGCGAATGGGGCGTGCTGGCGCTGCTGATCCTGCTGCTGATGACCGTCGGCATGTTCCTGGACGGCATCTCCATCTTCCTGATCTTCGTGCCGCTGCTGATGCCGATCGCCAAGGCCTACAACTGGGATCCGGTGTGGTTCGGCGTGATCCTGACGCTGAAGGTGGCGCTGGGCCAGTTCACCCCGCCGCTGGCGGTCAACCTGATGGTGTCGTGCCGCATCGCGCGCGTGCCGATGGAATCGACCGTGCGCTGGGTGGTGTGGCTGCTGGGCGCGATGTTCCTGGTGCTGGTGGCGGTGCTGGTGTTCCCGCAGCTGGCGCTGTGGCTGCCGCACAAGCTGGGCTATTGAGGGACCCGGACCGGCTCGTCCGGCATGCATTCATGACAACAACAGACAGACCCGCAAAGAGAGGAGACGCAACATGAATTTCCGCAAGCTGATCGGCGCCACCCTGTGCGCCGCCGCCGTGGTTGGCCTGCCCGCCGCCGCGCAGGCGCAGAACTACAAGCCCGAATACAAGCTCTCCATCGTCGTCGGCACCACTTTCCCGTGGGGCCAGGGCGCCGAGATCTGGTCCAACCTGGTGCGCGAGCGCACGCAGGGCCGCATCAACATCAAGGTCTACCCCGGCACCTCGCTGGTGCAGGGCGACCAGACCCGCGAATTCACCGCCATCCGCCAGGGCGTGATCGACATGGCCGTCGGCTCGACCATCAACTGGTCGCCGCAGATCAAGCAACTGAACCTGTTCTCGCTGCCCTTCCTGATGCCGGACTACGCCGCCATCGACGCGCTGGTGCAGGGCGACGTGGGCAAGGAGATGTTCAAGCTGATCGAGAAGGCCGGCGTGGTGCCGCTGGCCTGGGGCGAAAACGGCTACCGCCAGCTCAGCAACTCCAAGCGCGAGATCAAGCGGCCCGAGGACATGAAGGGCATGAAGCTGCGCGTGGTCGGCTCGCCGCTGTACATCGACACGTTCACCGCGCTGGGCGCCAACCCGACCCAGATGAGCTGGGCCGACGCCCAGCCGGCGCTGGCCAGCGGCGCGGTCGACGGCCAGGAGAACCCGCTGTCGATCTACACCGGCTCCAAGCTCTACACCGTCGGCCAGAAATACCTGACGCTGTGGAACTACGTGGCCGATCCGCTGATCTTCGTGGTCAACCGCGAAGTGTGGAATTCGTGGTCGGAGAAGGACCGCGACATCGTGCGCCAGGCCGCGCTGGACGCCGGCAAGCAACAGATCGTGATCGCGCGCAAGGGCGTCACGCCGGAAGACCCGTCCTTGCTCAAGGAGATCGAAGGCCACGGCGTCACCGTGACCTCGCTGAGCCAGGCCGAGCACGACGCCTTCGCCAAGGTCACCCAGCCCGTCTACGACAAGTGGAAGAAGCAGATCGGCGAGGACCTGGTCAACCTGGCCGAGAAGTCCATCGCGGCGCGCAAGAAGTAATCCGGCCAGGACACGATACCGAACAAGCAGCAAGCCCCAGGGGAACGGCGGCGCAAGCCGCCAACCGAGGCAGGGACGTCAGATCCCGCCCACCAAAGACGGGCGCCGGCCACAAGCCGGCGCCCGTCGCCTTTTGGAGAGTTCGTTCCGGCCCGTGGGATCGCCCTTCGGCGCCTTCCCACTCATCGCCCGGCGGCGGGCGCCGCAACGCCGCCGCGTGGCATCGCGCTACCCCGGGTAGCGCACTTCCAGGATGTCCAGCTCCTCGATCCCGCCCGGCGTGCGCAGCACCACCGTGTCGCCCTCCCGCGCCTTGATCAGCGCCCGCGCCACCGGCGAAATCCAGCTGATCTTGCCGGCCAGGGGCTCGGCCTCGTCCACGCCGACGATGGTGACGGTATGTTCCTCGCCGGCCTTGTCCGAATACAGCACCGTGGCGCCGAAGAAGACCTGGTCGCGGTTCGGCTGGGCGGCCGGGTCGACCACCTCGGCGATGTCCAGGCGCTTGGTCAGGAAACGCATGCGGCGGTCGATCTCGCGCAGGCGCTTCTTGCCGTAGAGATAGTCGCCGTTCTCGGAACGGTCGCCGTTGGATGCGGCCCACGACACCACCTGCACCACCGCCGGCCGCTCCACGTTCATCAGGTGCGTCAGCTCGCCGCGCAGGCGCTCGTAGCCTTCCGGCGTCATGTAGTTCTTGGTGCCGGCCGGCAATGCCTGGGCCTGCGGCAGGTCATCGTCGTCCTCGTTGTCGGATTCTTTGACAAATGCTTTGTTCATGGCGGCGGCGCGGTCGACGCGCGATCAGTCAATTCAAGGGCGGCATGGACACGCCATGCCAGGAGCCGGGCGGCGGCGTGCCGCCCGCGCTAGAACCAGTCGTGCCAGACCGGTTTCAGGTCCGGCGGCAGCGGGGGCAGCCGGCCCAGGTCCATGCGGCTTTCCTTGGGGCTGTGGAAGTCCGACCCGCGCGAGGCCAGGAAACCATAGCGGCGCGCCACCTCGGCATACTGGCGCGCCTCTTCAACGGTGTGGCTGCCGGTCGTGACTTCGATGCCCACGCCCCCCAGTTGCAGGAATTCATCGAACAGCGCGGCGAACTGCAACGGCGTGTACTTGTAGCGCCCCGGATGCGCGATGACGGCCATGCCGCCGGCGCCGCGGATCCAGCCGACGGCCTCGGCCAGCGTGGCCCATTGCATGGGCACATGGCCGGGGCGGTCATCGCCCAGGTGCTTGGTGAAGACGGTCTGCACGTCGGGACAGTAGCCGGCTTCGACCAGATAGCGTGCGAAGTGCGTGCGGCTGATCAATTCCGGGTTGCCAGCGAACGGCAGCGCGCCTTCGTAGGCGCCGGGCATGCCCATGTCGGCCAGGCGCTCGCCGATGCGGCGGGCCCGCTCCGCGCGGCCTGAGCGCGTCTTGCGCAACCCCTCGACCAGCGCCGCGTTGGACGGATCGAAACGCAGGCCGACGATGTGCACCGTCAGGCCGGCCCAGGTCACCGAGATCTCCACGCCGGTGGCAAAGCGCATGCCGAGTTCGCCGGCCATGGCGGCCGCTTCGGCCAGGCCGCCGACTTCATCGTGGTCCGTCAGGGCCCAGACATCGACGCCGTTGGCGTGCGCGCGCTGCGCCACGTCGCGCGGCGCCAGGGCGCCATCGGACACGGTGGAATGGCAATGCAAATCGATGTTGAGGACGGGCGTGTTCATGAAGCCTATTGTAGAGAAGCCCCGCCCCCCTGGGTAGCGGCGCCGGCCAGCGGCGTCCCCAATATGATGGCCGCGGCCGTTGCGGAACAACTGAAGCGCCGCGGCGGCCGTCACGCCAACAGGAAATCCGCCACCGCCGTCACCTGGTCGTCGGCCATCAGCGTCGGCGCGTGGCCGACGCCCCGCACCTCGTGGACCTGGGCGCGCGGATTGCGCTGGCGCATTTCATCGACGGTGGCGCGGGTCAGCAGATCGGAATGCTCGCCGCGCACGATCAGGATCGGGCAGTCGACCGCCTCATACGAACGCCACAGGATCTGCTCGCCGGCGGCCAGTTCCTCGCCGGTCTGCAGCGCCATCGGCTGCGCCAGCGCCAGGTCGTAGTGCTTGACCCATTGGCCGCCCTGCTCGGGATAGACAAAACGCGCCAGGTGGTCCCACTGCGCGTCCGTGTGCGGGCCGAAGGTCTCGGAATTGGCGCGCATGGCCGCCACCGCCTCGGCAAACGAGGCGAAGGCGCCGGGCTCGCCCACGTACTGGCCGATGCGCGCCAGCGCGCCGGTCTCCAGGCGCGGGCCGACGTCGTTGAGCACCAGCTTCGACAGCCGGATGCCCTCCTGCGGCGGCAGCATGCCGGCATGCGGGCGCAGCGGCAGCATCGCCCGCGCGAACGCGGCGGCGCCGGCCAGTCCCAGGCCGATCAGCCCGCCCATGGAGGTGCCGACCCACGCCAGCGAGGCGGGACGCAGCCGGGCCACCAGGGTCGTCATGTCGGACACGTACTGCGGCACGGTGTAGAAGGCCGGATTGACCAGCCAATCGGAACGGCCGCGGCCGACCACGTCCGGGCACACCACCCGGTATCGACCGGCCAGGCGCCGCGCCAGCGTGTCGAAATCGCGGCCGCTGCGCGTCAGGCCGTGGACGCAGACCAGCACCTGGTCATTGGCCGGATCGCCCCACTCCCAATACGCCATGCGGTGCAGGCCCGCCGGGCTGGCACAGGTGACGAATTCCAAACGGGGTTCCAGGCTCGCATCCAGCATCGTTGTGCTCCATCAGACCGGCGCGCGCCGCCACGGCGGCGCCGCGCATGGTCGGTATCTTATCGGAAGCGCAGCGCGGCCAGCACCTGGTCCGCCAGGTCGTCCACGCTGGCGCGCGTGTCCAGCGTCAGCACCGGGCAATGCAGCTGGCGGATCCATTCCCGGTGCTGCGCCAACGTGCGCGTGCCCTCGGCGCCCGTGTCGTAACCGGCGGCCCACTCCAGGAAAAGGCGGCTCTTCTCACGCACCGCGGGATCGTTTTCCAGCGCCGCGCCGTAGCGTTCAACCTCGCGCCGCCGCAGCCGCGCCATGCGCTCGGCCGCCGGCAGCCGCAGGAACACCACCAGCGTGAACGCGGGAATCAGGCCCTCGCCCCAGTGATACACCGAGCCGCCGCTGAGCACCCAATCGTCGTGCCCTTGCAGCCGTTCGCGGATGCGGCGCCAACGCTCCTCTTTGGGATACTTGTGGGTGAACGGCGGATCGGTCGGCAGCCAGTAGTAGTCATCGGCCTCCAGATGCGGCACGCCGAGGCGTTCGCCCAACGCGGCGCCCAGCGTGGTGGCGCCACAGCCGGACGCGCCGAAAAGATGTATGCGCGCAGCCATGCGACTCCCCTTGAAACGGATGCGACAGGGCGGATCGCGGATCCGCCGGCGGCAGGCACGGGCCTGGCAACCAGTGTAGCGGCGATCGCGTGGCGCCGGCGCGCAGCGACGCATTCGCCATGCGGGCGCGCGGGCCCGCCGCCGCACTAGAATGGCGCCTGGCCTGGCGGCGCATTGCCGCCGCGAGCCAGGCGCCTTTGAAAGCCGCGACGTTCCAGGAACTCCAGACACCATGCCCGGTGGCTACATGCTCAACGGCGGCTACGTTGCCGCCGCCCTGCTCTTCATCGCCGCCCTGTTCGGCGTGCTGGTGGTCGGCCTGGTGGCCGGCTGGCGCGCCGGCCGCGGCAGCCGACTGCAACTGGTGCTGGCCTGGCTGCTGGCGCTGGCGCTGCTGCCGCCGTGGCTGCTGGCGCTGGCCGCCGACGGCGACATCTTCGGAGTGGTCCTGATTTCCCGCTACGCGCTGGCCCTGCCGGCGCTCGCCGCGCTATGGTGGCTGCGGCGCAGCATCCGCCTCTTCACCGGCCTGCGGCCGGGGCTGGAACGGCTGCCGCGCACACCCTGGCTGCTACTGCTGGCCGCGGTGCTGCTGTACAGCCTGTTGGGTTATTGGTCAGGTCATCGTTACGATTATTCGTTCGACATCAACGACACCATTACTTCCATGGTCTTTATCGTAGCCACCGGCCTGTTGGTGGCAGGATGCGCATGGGCCTTGCGCAGCAGCATACGTTGGTTAAGATTGGCGGGTCCCGGTTCAGTGGCCGAGGTAGCCCGGCGCTGACGGCCCGCTGAAATTAGATTGCCTATCGGCCCGATTCAATCATTAAATTGGATTCCACGCGCCGGTCCGGGCGAGAGTTATGCGCTTCGAGCATTGCCAGATCAGTCAGTCCAGAATTGATATGGAGCCACTATGCACCAAAGCAGTCCGACTACTCCGCTAACCCACTCCCGCCCGGAGGCCGCCCCGCCGCCCGAACCGCCCAAGGTCCTGCAGGACGTGCTGGCGCGCGCGGATGTCCGGATCAACGGCTCGCGCCCCTGGGACATCCAGGTCCATGACAAGCACATGTACGAGCGCGTCTTCGCCAGCTGGTCGCTGGGGCTGGGCGAGTCCTACATGGACGGCGAGTGGGACTGCGAGCAGCTCGACGAACTCTTCACCCGCCTGCTGCGCGCCGACATGGGTTCGGCCGCGCTGGGCCTGGCGCGCGTCAAGCTGATCGCCGAACACCTGCGCCACAAGCTGTTCAACCTGCAATCCCGAAGCCGCGCCTTCGAGGTCGGCGAGCAGCACTACGACGCCGGCAACGACGTCTTCGAGGCCATGCTCGACAGCCGCATGATCTATTCCTGCGCCTTCTGGGAACAGGCCGACACGCTGGAAGCCGCGCAGGAAGCCAAGCTCGACATGATCTGCCGCAAGCTGCAGCTCAAGCCCGGCGAGACGCTGCTGGACATCGGCTGCGGCTGGGGCGGACTGGCCAAGTTCGCGGCCGAACGCTACGGCGTCAAAGTCACCGGCATCACCGTCTCCAAGGAGCAATTGGCGCTGGCCCAGGAACGCGTGCGCGGCCTGCCGGTGGAACTGCTGCTGCAGGACTACCGCGACCTGCAAGGCAGCTTCGACAAGGTGGTGTCGGTCGGCATGTTCGAGCACGTCGGCCCCAAGAACTACGACACCTACTTCAGCAACGTGCAACGCCTGATGGCGCCCGGCGGCATCTTTTTGCTGCACACCATCGGCATCGCCTCGACCAGCCAGAGCACCGATCCCTGGATCGACCGCTACGTCTTCCCCAACGGCAAGCTGCCCTCGGCGCGCGAGATCAGCACCGCGGTCGAAGGCCGCTTCATCATCGAGGACTGGCACAACTTCGGCGCCGACTACGACCGCACGCTGATGGCCTGGTGGGACAACTTCCAGCGCGCCTGGCCGCGGCTGCAGGAACGCTACGGCACGCGCTTCTACCGCATGTGGCAGTACTACCTGATGTGTTGCGCCGGCTTCTTCCGCTCGCGCGAAGGCCAACTGTGGCAGGTGATCCTGACGCATCCGCAGCGCCAGGAGATGTACCGGTCGCTGCGCTGAGGCGGACTCGGGGAGCGCCTTCCGGGGACCCGCTCCCTCTGGCAGGCGCCGCCCGGGCCCAGGCTGGAAATGTCTGGCCTGGCCGCCCCCGCCTCCAACGCGCCACGCCCGGATCGCCACGGGCGCGTCCCGCTCCGCGTCACGCCACCAGCTCGGCCGCCCGCGCCTCGGCGCCGACGCGCACCGCATCCTCCAGAATCATCCGCGCCGCGCGCTCGGCGATCATGATGGTGGGCGAATTGGTGTTGCCCGAGGTGATCGTCGGCATGATCGACGCATCAGCCACGCGCAGCCCCTGCAAGCCGTGCACGCGCAGGCGCGCATCCACCACCGCGCCGTCATCGGCGCGGCGGCCCATGGCGCAGGTGCCGACGGGATGGAAGATGGTGGTGCCGATCTTGCCGGCCGCCTCGCGCAGCTCGGCCTCGCTCTGGTAGGCCGGGCCCGGCAGCCATTCCTCCGGCTGGTAGCGCTGCAAGGCCGGCGCCGCGCTGATGCGCCGCACCAGCCGGATGGCGTCGGCCGCCACCTTCAGGTCCTGTTCTTCCTTCAGGTAGTTCGGCGTGATCACCGGCGGCAACGAACCGTCCGCGCCCTGCGCATGCACGCTGCCGCGCGACACCGGCCGCAGATTGCAGACGCTGGCCGTGAAGGCATCGAAACCATGCAGCGGCTCGCCAAAGGCGCCCAGCGACAAAGGCTGCACGTGGAATTCCAGGTTGGCGCGCGCCTGGCCCGGGTCCGACTTGGCGAACGCCCCCAGCTGCGACGGCGCCATGCTCATCGGCCCGCTGCGGTTCAGCAGGTATTCCAGGCCGATGCCGGCCTTGCCCCACCAGGTCGAGGCGATGCGGTTCAGCGTCTTCACGCCGCGCACCTTCAGGATGACGCGCAGTTGCAGGTGGTCCTGCAGGTTCTCGCCCACGCCGGGCAAGGCGTGATGCAGCGCAATGCCGCTTTCGCGCAGCCGCGCCGGCTCGCCGATTCCCGACAGTTCCAGCAGTTGCGGCGTATTGACGGCGCCCGCCGCCAGCACCACCTCGCGCGCCGCGCGGACGCTGACGGACTGCCCCTCGCGGCGCACCTGCACGCCGACGCAGCGCGTGCCCTCGAACAGCAGGCGTTCGGCGTGCGCGCCCGTCATCACCCGCAGATTGGGCCGCTCGCGCACCGGCCGCAGGAACGCCTTGGCGGTATTCCAGCGCCAGCCGCGGCGCTGGTTCACATCGAAATAGCCGACCCCGAAGTTGTCGCCCCGGTTGAAGTCCGCCACGCGGGGAATGCCCTCCTGCTCCGCCGCGTCGGCGAAGGCGTCGAGGATGTCCCAGCGCAGCCGCTGCGCCTCGACCCGCCACTCGCCGCCGACGCCGTGGAATTCGTCGCCGCCGCGATAATGGTCTTCGCTGCGCTTGAACACCGGCAGCACCTCGTCCCAGCGCCATGACGGATCGCCGGCGATCTCGGCCCAGTCGTCGTAATCCTGGCGCTGCCCGCGCATGTAGATCATGCCGTTGATCGACGAGCAGCCGCCCAGCACCCGGCCGCGCGGATAGATCAGCGACCGCCCGCCCAGCCCCGGCTCGGCGCCGGTGCGGTACATCCAGTCGGTGCGGGGATTGCCGATGCAATACAGGTAGCCGACCGGGATGTGGATCCAGTGATAGTTGTCGCGTCCGCCCGCCTCCAGCAGCAGCACGCGCGCCGCCGGATCGCGGCTCAGGCGGTTGGCCAGCACGCAGCCGGCCGACCCCGCGCCCACGATGATGTAGTCGTATGTCTCCATTGCGCTTCTTCTTTTGAGTCTCAAGGGCTGTGCCACTGTCGCGCAGCCGGCCGCCCCTGTCCAATGAATTGTTGAAAAGCGCTTTATAAGACTCTTTAATAATGGGTATCGCCCTGACGGGACCGGAGCCATGGACCTCAAGCACATCCGCACCTTCGCCGCCGTGGCGCGCGTCGGCAACCTGACGCGCGCGGCCGAACGCCTGCACCTGACGCAGCCCGCGCTCAGCCTGCAGCTCAAGAGCTTCCAGGAGGCCCTGGACCTGCCGCTGTTCACCCGCACCGCCCAGGGCCTGGCGCCCAATGCCGATGGCCGCGCGCTGCTGCCGTCGGCCCAGCGCGTGCTGGACGCGCTGGAGGATTTCGAGCGCGCCATCGGCGCGCTGCGCACCACGGTGCAGGGCGAACTGCGCCTGGGCACCATCCTGGATCCGGAATTCCTGCGGCTGGGGGCCACGCTGCAATACCTGGTGCAGCACTATCCCAAGATCCGTCCCACTCTGCGCCACGGCATGTCCGGCTCGGTCGGCCGCCAGGTGCGCGCGGGCGAACTGGACGTCGGCTTCTTCCTCGGTCCGCGCGATGCCGCCCGCGGCCAGCCGGCGCTGCACGCCCTGCCGCTGGCCGACTTCTCCTACTACGTGGTGGCGCCCAAGGGCTGGGGGCCGCAGCTGGCCGGCCGAGGCTGGCACGACATCGCCGCCCTGCCCTGGATCTGGACGCCGCCCGACTCGGTCCACCACCGCCTGCTCGCCGCGAAATTCGCCGAGCTGGATGTCACGCCCAACACGGTTGCCGAAGTGGACCAGGAAGCCTCGATGCTGGACCTGGTGCGTTCCGGCGTCGGCCTGACCTTGGCCCGCGACTCGATCGCGCTGCGCGAATCGCAGGCCCATGGCCTGGCGCTGGCGCCGGGCCTGGCGATCCAGGCCGAACTGGCCTTCATTACGCTGGCGGCGCGACGCGAGGAACCGCTGGTGATCGCGGCATTCGATGCGGTGCGGGCCGCGTTTGCCTAGGCCGGGCGGATGCGCGCCGGCCTCGTCCGCGCCAGGCGCGCCACTCGGGTATGCTCGCTGTCACATTCTGCCGGCCCCGCCGGCGCCGCCCCTGACCGGAGACCCGCGTATGCGTTGGCGCGTGCTTGCCTGTAGCCTGACCCTCATCTTGGCGTGCGCCGCGTCGCCCGTGTTCGCGGCCGCGCCCGCCAACCAGGCCGAGTGGAGCCAGGCCGTGCAGCGGCGCATGATCAGCACCTTCCTCTTTCCGCCCGAAGCCCGGCGGCTGGATGGCCCGATCAGCCTGTCGCTGAAGATCATCGTGCTGCGCGACGGCAGCATTGCCGATATCCGCGTCGATCGCTCCTCCGGCGACGACGCGGTCGACCTTGCCGCCACCCGGATGGTCAGGCGCGCCGGACCGCTGCCCGCCTTTCCCGCCGACATGACCGGCGAAAAGACCACGCTGAGCCTGCCGCTGCGATTCCAGCAGGAGCAAGACGAACCGGCCGGCGGCCGCGGCGATGACCGGGGCCCGCCCGCCGACATCGTGCCGCGCCGCTACGCCGACACCGCCACCGGCCTGGCCGTCACCGTGCCGTCGCCCTTGCGTGCCGGCCCCGCGCCGGCACGCGGGCGCTTCGACGCCTTGATCGAAATCGCCGGCCCCGACGGCTTCCCACCCCGAGCGCAAGACGCCAAATACCTGTGCCGCGTCGGCTTCCTGGCCGCGCCCCCCATGGAACGGGGCGCCAAGGCGCCCGCCGCGCCAACCTGGCAGGCGCAGGTCAAGGCCGCCGAACGCCGGCAACGCCAGCGCCGCGCGAGCATCGAGCTGTACGACCACTACCTGCTGGCCGGCCGCCAGGGCATCGACTACGTAGTCGCGCCCGGCGCCGGCCCCGGCCACGCCGACACGCTGGAGTACTACGCCGAGCTGCCGTTGCCGCAGGGCCGCATCCGCATGGCCTGCGCCACCCAGCGCGACGCCATGCCGGCCGCCCTGACGCTGTTCAGGCAGGTGCGCGACGGCATGGCGCTGGCGCCGCGCTGACACGCCGCCCGTCGGCCGCGCGCATCAACGTGGCGGCACGTTATCGGACGCCAGCCGCTCTGCCATGGTGAACCCATCGATGTAGTCGCGAAAGTGCGTCAGGAAGGCGGTTTCGGCGGGGCTGCGTGGCGCATCGCGATGCCACAGCAGGTGCAGGTCCACCGAGCACACGCCTTCGCCGGGCGGCAGGCGCCAGAGCCGGCCCTCGGCCAGATCGCGACGCACGCTGTGCTCCGGCAGGCAACCGATGCCGAAACCCGCGATGAGCAGGCGCTTGACTTCGTCATGCTGCGTCGACGTTGCCACCACCCGCCCTGAAAAGCCGCGCTGGTCGCGAAAAATCGTCAACGGCGACAGGCTGTCGCCCAGCGCATCGCTGGCGAAGGACACGAAGTTCTCGCCCATCAGATCTTCGATGCGCAGGTCCTGCCGTCCGAACAGCGCATGGTTGCGGCCGCAGAACAGCGCATAGCGCTGCTGCAGGAATACCTTGTTGTCCAGGCGCTTGGGCATCTGCCGGCACAACGCAATGCCCGCCGTGGCCGCCCGCTGCTGCATCAGCGTGACGATCTCGCTGCTGGGCAGCACGTCCATCTGCACCTCGATGCGCGGATAGGCCTGGTGGAACCGCGCCCAGAAGTTGTCATAGACCTGCGAATGAATGCGGCTGGCCACCAGCAGGTGGATACGGCCGGTCGCCTCGACCTCCGTCTGCGACACATCGGTCAGCAACTGCGCCACGTTGCCGTAGATGGCCTCGGCCGCGCGGCACACTTCCTCGCCGGCGTTGGTAACGGTGAAGGCCTGGTTGTGCCGTTCCACCAGGCGCCGGTCCAGTTGTTCCTCCAACCGCTTGAGCGCCTGGCTGACGGCCGACTGCGTCAGGTGCAGCTTGGCGGCCGCGCCGCTGATGCTGCGCTCCCGCACGATCACCAGGAAGGTACGCAGCAGATTCCAGTCCAGGCGGTCGCCGCCGCGGAGGTCGGGGTGGGTGTTCTTCATCGGCGCCCTGCGCTGAGATTGCCAGAACATCAATTTTACTTAAGTGAAAAATTAAAAATCATAAATTGACGTTATATCGAGGCGGGAGCGATAAACACGCCTTCGAACAACGACAACACCCAAGAGGAAAACCATGACCGCTTCCGCCCCTTCATCGGCGGCGCGCCAGCCCGTGCGCGCCGCGACCGCCGCCTTCGTCGGCACCACCATCGAGTGGTATGACTTCTACATCTACGCCACCGCCGCCGCGCTGGTGTTCGGCAAGGTGTTCTTCCCCACCGCCGACCCGTTCGTCAGCACCATGGCGTCTTTCGGTACCTTCGCGGCCGGCTTCCTGGCGCGTCCGCTTGGCGGCGTCGTCTTCGGCCACCTGGGCGACCGGGTCGGCCGCAAGAAGGCGCTGATGGCAACGCTGGTCATCATGGGCCTGGCCACGGTCGGCATCGGCCTGCTGCCCAGCTACGCCAGCGCCGGCTTGTGGGCCCCCGCCCTGTTGCTGTTGCTGCGCCTGGCGCAAGGCCTGGCGGTGGGCGGCGAATGGGGCGGCGCGGTGCTGATGGCGGGTGAACACGCCTCGCAACGGCGCCGCACCTTCGCGGCCTCGTTCGCGCAACTGGGCAGCCCGGCCGGCCTGATTCTGTCGCTGCTGGCCTTCCGTCTGCTGACCGCGCTGGACGAGGCCGACTTCGTCAGCTGGGGCTGGCGCGTGCCATTCCTGATCAGCGCGGTATTGCTGCTGGTCGGCTACTTCATCCGCATCGGCGTCAACGAATCGCCTGACTTCGCCCAAGTGCTGGAACGCCAGGAACGCGCCGAGATCCCGGCCAAGGAAGTGCTGCGCACGGCCTGGCGCACCGTGCTGCTGTGCATGGGCGTGTGCACCGTGGCGATCGGCGGCATCTATTTCACCAACACCTTCATGCTGTCGTACACCACCCAGACGATGGGCCTGGACCGCAAGCTGATCCTGGACTGCCTGTTCGTGGTCGCCATCATCCAGTTCTTCGTGCAACCGCTGGCGGCCTGGCTGGCCGACATCCTGGGTCCGACCCGCGTGCTCATCACCGCGGCGGTCTGCTCGGTGCTGGCGCCCTACCCCATGTTCATGCTGGTCACGCAAGGCACGGCCTACAGCATCGTTGCCGGCATCGCCATCGTGCTGGTCTTCATGGCCGCGATCTACTCGGCCATGGCCGGCTACATCAGCGCGGCGTTCCCGGTGCACGTGCGCTATTCCGGCATTTCGCTGTCGTACCAGCTGTGCGGCGCGGTCGCCGGCGGCATGACGCCGCTGATTGGCACTTGGCTCACCTATCACTATCCCGGCCAATGGCTGCCGCTGGCGATCTTCTATTCGACGCTGTCGGCCATCACGCTGGTATCCATCTGGGCACTGGCGGGGCACAAGCGCCGCCTGGCACAGGACACGCCGCGCGCCGCGCACGCGCCGGCCGCTTGATTCCGCATTCGACCACTCAAGGAAACACGATGACGCAAGACACCTCCACCCCGCCGGCGCTTTCCGAGGAGCAGACCCGCCGCATCCTGCAGGCGGTCGACGCGCAATTCGATGCGCAGCTCGCCTTCACCCAGGAACTGGTGCGGTTTCCATCGCTGCGCGAACAGGAACACACCGCGCAGGACTTTCTGTTCGAGGCGATGCGCGGGCGCGGCTTTGCCATGGACCGCTGGAAAATCGACGTCCGCGACATCGAATCGCATCCCGGCTTCGGTCCGGTGACCGTGTCGTACGAAAACGCCTTCAACGTCGTAGGCACCTATCGTCCCGAGCGGCAGACCGGTCGTTCGCTCATCCTGAACGGACACATCGACGTGGTGCCGACCGGACCGGTCGACATGTGGAGCCGCTCGCCCTGGGACCCGGCCATCATCGACGGCTGGATGTACGGCCGCGGCGCGGCCGACATGAAGGCCGGACTGGCCGCCAACCTGTATGCCTACGATGCCGTGCGCGCGGCCGGCTACGCGCCCGGTGCCCCCATTTATTTCCAGTCGGTGGTCGAAGAGGAATGCACCGGCAATGGTGCCCTGGCGGCGCTGCTGCGCGGCTACCGCGCCGATGCCGTGATCATTCCGGAACCCGAGGAGAACATGCTGGTGCGCGCCAATGTGGGCGTGCTGTGGTTCAAGGTCCGCGTACAGGGCCATCCCACCCACACCCGCGAAATGGCCAACGGCTTCAATGCCATCGATGCCGCCTATGCCGCCATCGAAGCATTGCGCCGCATCGAGGCCAAGTGGAACGCCGAACATCACTGCCACCGCCATTTCGAGCACCTGGATCATCCGATCAACTTCAACATCGGCAAGATCGAAGGCGGCGACTGGCCATCGACGGTGCCGCCCTGGTGCGAGTTCGATGTGCGCGCCGCGATCTATCCCGGCACCACCGCAGACGAGGCCCGCGCCCAGATCGACGCCTGCCTGCGCGACGCGGTCGCGGATCCGCGCCTGGGCGGCACGCCGCCGCAAGTCACCTACACCGGCTTCTACGCCGAAGGCTACGTGCTGGAAGAAGGCAGCGCCGCCGAGAACACCTTGCGCGCCTGCCACCAACAGGCTTTCAGAAGCGACCTGCAGAGCTTCACCACGCCCGGCTATCTGGATGCCCGCGTGTTCGTGATCTACGGCGACATGCCGACGCTGGTGTACGGCCCGAAGTCACTCGATATCCATGGATTCGACGAACGCGTGCACCTGGAGTCGCTGCGCCTGATCACGAAGACCATCGCGCTGTTCATCGCGCAGTGGTGCGGCGTGAAAGAAGCGGCTGTCTGAGGCGCTTGCGGAACCCGAGCGACCGGCGCAACCGCGGGGGCGCGTGGCCGGAGGCGCCGGCAGGCCTTGGACGCATCGGGCGCGCGGGACGCCCGACGACGCGCCGCGGCCGGCCTGTCCGAGCGACGGCCTCGCCGGCGCCATTCAGCGGCCGTGCCAATAGCGCTGCCGGCGCTCGCGCTGAGCCCACACCCGCAGCCCGTCCGCGCGCGACTCGGCCAACACCGCGCCGTCGCGATCGCTGCGCCAGAAGCGGGCGCCGGCGCGCAGCCAGCGTCGCTGCACCGCCGGCGCGGGATGGCCGAAGCGGTTCAGGTAGCCGCATTGCGCAATCGCATGGCCTGCCCGCGAGGCCATCACCAGCTCGCGGCCCGAGGACCCGCCCGATCCGTGATGCGGCGCCAGCACGATGTCGGTCGGAGGCAGGCCCAGCGCGGCCAGCTCGCGCTCCTGCGCCACGCCGATGTCGCCGGTCAGCAACAGCGAATGGGCTGCCCCTTCCACCCGCAGCACACAACTGCTGGCATTGCGGTCGCCGCCCGGATCGGCGGCGCCCGCCGCCGGATGCAGGAACGTGAAGGTGACGCCGTCGATGCGCCAGCCATCGCCGCGTTCGCAACGCAGCATAAGGGCCGGCGGCACATCGCGCACGCCGGCCGGCCACAAGCGGGCGTCGCGTCGCAGCCACGCCGCCAGATCGAACGACGCATAGCTGCGCGCCACCGGCGCCGCCGCCAGCACCGAGCGGGTGCCGCCCACATGATCCAGGTCCGCGTGCGACAGCACCAGCACGTCGAGCCGCCCGATGCCGCGCGCCAGCAACTGCGGCCCGATCACGCGCTCGCCCGCGTCGCCCCCGCCGAAATGACGCGGGCCCGCGTCGAACAACAGCGACTGGCTGGCGGTTTCCACCAGGATCGCGCTGCCCTGGCCGATATCCATCGCGCTCATGCGCCAGTATCCCGGCTCGGGCCGCTCCGGCCGCCAGCACAGCAGTGGCAGCATGCACAGCCACCCCAGCCGGCGCAGCGGCCAACCCGGCGCCTGCAAGGCCCAAGCCATGCCCGCGACCGCCCACGCCAACCACGGCCACGGCGCCGCCGCCACCGCGAAACTGGCCCAATCGGCGTGGGCCACGCGCGCCACCACCACCATGGCCGCGCCG
The DNA here is from genome assembly GCF_002082135.1 of Achromobacter ruhlandii. Taxonomy (NCBI): domain Bacteria; kingdom Pseudomonadati; phylum Pseudomonadota; class Betaproteobacteria; order Burkholderiales; family Alcaligenaceae; genus Achromobacter; species Achromobacter ruhlandii. Next base: position 2,392,197 of record NZ_CP017433.1, on the reverse strand, counting down.
AACACGCCCGCCCCCGCCTGGCCGGCCAGCGCGGCCACCGCCGCCATGCCCGGCGTCACTGACAACAGCGCGCACAGCAGCGCCAGGGGCGTGACCAGGAAGGTCACCGCGGGAATCGCCACGGCGTTGGCCAATGGCGACCCCAGAGACACCTGGTGCACCAGGAACGCCAGCAGCGGCGTCAGCCCCAGCGTCACGGTCAGTTGCAGGCGCGCGGCCTGCGCCAAGGCCGCGGCCCAGCGCTGGCGCCAGCCGGCCTGCGCGTCGCGCGGCGCCTGCGCCACGCGCAACAGGATCGCCACGGCGCCGAACGACAGCCAGAAACCCGCCGCCAGCGGCGCCCAGGGATCGAGCAGCACCACTGCCGCCGCCGCGAACGCCAGCACCCGTCCCGCCGAGACCCGCAAGCGCGACCCCAGGGCCGCCAGCGCCAGCAGCAACATGAAGAAGCTGCGCCGCGACGGCACGCCCCAACCCGCCAGCAGGCAATACGCCAACCCCGCCACGGCCGCCGCGGCGCCGCCCGCGACGCGGGCCGGCACGAACTCGGCCAGGCCCATGCCGCGCCAGCGCGCGCGCCGCCACCAGGCCGCCAGCAGCCAGGCCGCCAGTCCGGCGATCGAGGTCACGTGCATGCCGCTGATCGACACCAGATGGGTGATGCCGGCGCGATTGAAAACGACCCAGTCTTCGCGCGCCACGCCCGCCTGGTCGCCGATCGCCAGGGCGACCAGCACCGGCGCGTAACGGTGGCCATCCAGCGCGCGCCGCATGCCCTCGCGCACCCGGTGGCGTGCCCGTTCGATGGCAATGCCGGCCGACGCCCATGGCCGGTCGTCCAGCAGACGGGGTTGCCCGCGCACCGTGCCGGTGGCCCGCAGGCCGCGCGCGAACAGGCGCGCCTCGCCATCCGGGGCATCCGGGTTGAGCGGCGCGTGCGGCCGGCGCAGCACCAGCGCCATGCGCCATATCTGCCCGGGAATCACGCGCGGCGCGCCCGGCGTCCCCCGCGCGGGCAGGCTTTGCGGCCCGCCCGGCCGCCCGCCCGCCGCCGCGCCTTGGGGGGACAGCCACGAGACCAGAATGCGTCGGGGAATTCCCGGCTGCGCCGGCTCCACCTGCTCGGCGGTGAAGCGCACCCCGCGCGCGTCGTCGTCGGGCAGTTCCACGACGCGCAGCGCCAGCCGCGCCACGGCATTCTGGTGCACGTCGGCCAGCGCGTCATCCAGGCGCCGCTGCGCCTGCCACGCGGCATCGAGCGCGCCGACCAACAGGCCCAGCAGCAAGGGCGCCATCACCCCGGCCAGGCGCCCCGGCCAGCGGCGCGCGGCCAGCGGCACCAGCGCGCAGGCCGCGCCCGCCCCTATGTAGAACCCCACGCCCGGCAAGACCGCCAAGCCCTGCACCGCCCCCGCGCCTGCCACCACGGCCAGGCAGAATATGCGCCCTTTGATGTCCGTCTCCTGCAACACGGACCAGCATAGGGTCGGGCCACGCGCGGCGGATGCGTCAGTGAACGCGCTTGTCCACCTCGGCAAACCGCAAGCGCGAACGGCGCCTCGCCGTCACCCGCGACAGCCGGCGCCCGGATGATTCAACGCGCTTGCCGCGCCGCGCTGGCCAGCAACCGCACTTCCGCCAGCGCCGCGCCGATCCCGCCCGCCGCCAGGGTCTCGACCAGACGCGTGCCCACGGCCACCAGATCCGCATGGCGGCCCACCGCCCGCGCCTGCTCCGCGGTGCGCACGCCGAAACCGGCCGCGATGGGCAATGGCGTGCAGGCCCTGACGCGCGCCAGCGCTCGCGCGATCGCGTCATCGGCGGGCAGCGCGGCGCCCGTCGTCCCCGCCAGCATGACGTGGTACACGAAGCCGCTGGCGCCGGCCAGCACCCGCTCCAGGCGTTCGTCCGGCGTGGTCGGCGCGGTCATCCTGATGATGGCGATGCCGTGGCGCCGCGCCAGCCGTTCGATGCCGGCGGCGTGCTCGGGCGACAGGTCCACCACGATCAGGCCATCGACGCCGGCCCAGGCCGCGTCGGCCATGAAGCTGGCCGCTTCGTAGCGCATCAATGGGTTCAGATAGCCCATCAGCACGACCGGTGTCCGCTCGTCTTCCTCGCGGAAGGCGGCGACCAGCTCGAGCGTGCGCCGCTGCGTCTGCCCCGCCTTCAGCGCGCGCGCGTTGGCCCGTTGCAGCACCGGGCCATCGGCGATCGGGTCGCTGAACGGCATGCCCAGTTCGATCACGTCCGCGCCCGCCGCCGGCAAGCCCCGCAGCAGGGCCAGGCAATCGTCGTAGCTGGGATCGCCCGCCGTGAAATAGGCCGCCAGGCCCGCCCTGCCGGCGGCGCGCAGGTCGGCCAGGGTTCGTTCAAGCCGATTCATCGCGCTTCTCCCGTGAATTGCAGCACCGAATCCATGTCCTTGTCGCCGCGTCCGCTCAGGCACACCACCAGCGCCTGATCGCGCGCCATGCGCGGCGCGAGCTTGCGCGCATAGGCCAGGGCATGCGCGCTTTCCAGCGCGGGAATGATGCCCTGCCGCCGCGTCAGCCAGACGAATGCGTCGACCGCCTCGGCATCGGTGATCGACTCGTAGACCACGCGCCCGGTATCGTGCAACAGCGCGTGCTCCGGTCCGACGCCCGGGTAGTCCAGGCCCGCCGAGATCGAGTGCGCGTTGCGGATCTGGCCATCCGCATCCTGCAGGAAATAGCTGCGGCAGCCATGCAGAACGCCAGGCGCCCCCTCGCCGATGCTGGCCGCATGCTCGGCGGTACCGGTGCCGCGGCCGCCGGCCTCGACCCCGAACAACCGCACCCCGGCGTCGTTCAGGAAGGGATGGAAAAAGCCGATGGCGTTGGAACCCCCGCCCACGCAGGCCACCATCGCGTCCGGCAACCGCCCCGTTTTCTCGATGATCTGCGCCCGGGTTTCCTCGCCGATCACCTTCTGCAATTCACGCACCAGCCAGGGATAGGGATGCGGACCGGCGCCGGTGCCCAGCAGGTAATAGGTGTCGTCGGGATGCGCGATCCAGTCGCGGATGGCGGCGTTCATCGCGTCCTTCAAGGTGGCGCTGCCGTCGCGCACCGGACGCACCTCGGCGCCCAGCATCTTCATGCGCGCCACGTTGGAGGATTGCCGCGCCACATCGACGGCGCCCATGTAGACCACGCATTCCAGGCCGTACAACGCGCACACCGTGGCCGTGGCCACCCCATGCTGCCCCGCGCCGGTCTCGGCGATGATGCGGCGCCTGCCCATGCGCCGGGCCAGCAGCGCCTGTCCCAGGCAATTGTTGATCTTGTGGGCGCCGGTGTGGTTCAGGTCCTCGCGCTTGAGGAACAGGCGGGCGCCGCCCAGCTCGTCGCTGATCGCCCCCGCGTACAGCAGCGGGCTGGGACGACCCACATAGTCGGCCAGCATGGCGCGGTACTCGGCCCAGAAGCCGGGGTCTTCCCGCGCGGCGCGAAAGGTCTGCTCCAGCGCGTCCAGCGCCGGGGCCAGCGTCTCGGGCATGTAGCGGCCGCCGTAGCCGCCGAACTGGCCCGCCGCGTCGGGAAATTCCGGATGTGAGGTAAAAGACATGGATTCAGCCCTTGGGGAACATGGGCACCATGGTATCCAGGGAAATTCGCGGAATAAATCATAGATTTCTTGCGCACGGATATCAGATTTTCTAATATCCATAGCATGCGTAATCTGCCCCCGATGAACTCGCTGCGCTTTTTCGACAGCGCCGCCCGGCACCTGAACCTGTCGCTGGCGGCGCAGGAATTGGGCGTGTCGCACAGCGCGGTCAGCCAGCAGATCCGGCAGCTTGAGACCTGGCTGGGCTGCAAGCTGTTCGAGCGCCATTCGGAAGGCGTCCGCCTCACCGCCGCCGGACAGGATCTGCAACGCGCGTGCCAACCGGCATTCGACATGCTCGAACAGCGGCTGGCCGAACTGCAGGGCCGCGCGGCATCGCCCCATGTGGTGGTGGGCGCGCCCGCCAGCCTGCTGTCGAACTGGATCATCCCCAGGCTGGAACATTTCGAGCGCGATCACCCCGCCATCCAGGTGCGGTTGCAGACTGCCACCGACATTGCCCTGCTGGAGCGGCGCGTCGTCGATGTGCTGATCGTGGCCGACGCGCACCAGTCGCCCACCATTGAGGCGCTGCCACTGTTCCTGGAAGCCATCGGGCCGGTCTGCACGCCCGAACTGGCCCGACGCATCCGCGAACCCGCCGATGTGCTGGGCGCGCCGCTGCTGCACACGGCCTCGCGCCCCGCCGCCTGGGATCACTGGGCGCACGCTTGCGGTGCGATGCTGGACCCGCGGCAAGCCGGGCGGCGGTTCGATCAACTGGGCCACATGCTAGAAGCCGCGGCAGCGGGCCTGGGCATCGGCATTGCGCCGCGAGAACTCGTGCAGGCGGACATCCGCGCGGGCCGGCTGGCCGCGCCGCTAGGCTTCCGGGAAACCGGCGGCCGGTTCAGTCTGTATGCCCGGACCGATGCCGGACCGATCGTGGACGACCTCAAGCGCTGGCTGGCGGGGGAAGCGCAGTCCGGCGCGTCCTGAGTCGATATCGGATCGATCCTGCATTTGCCTGCGCGGCAAGACGCGGGACGGATCCTCGGCTTAGCATTTTTGGAATGATCCATTCCGGATCGGACAGACGAACCCGTGCACGCCCGGCCCGACCCGGGGCATTGCGCAGGGGCTGCTTGCCCGTATCGACCCTACATCGGTCGCCGCATCGAGCCGCCGCGCGCAACGCCGTCCACGGCGGTTCGAATCGACGCCTACCAACCCGTCCGCGGCAAGCAGCACATCAGGCCGATTGCGATCGCGGCAGGGCCCTGCCGCAATATTGCATTGGAGAAAACATGCCCTCGATCAGAAGCCAGTCCCTGTCGCTGCGGGCTCGCGCCAACCTGGGCAAATCGGAGGCCGCGCAAGGCGTGGCCATCGAGCGGCTATCTTCCGGCCAGCGCATCAATCACGCGGCGGACGACGCCGCCGGCGAAGCCATCGCCAGCCACTTCACCGCGCAGATCCGCGGCCAGCACCAGGCCGCGCGCAACGCCAACGACGGCATCTCGCTGGCGCAGACCATCGAAGGCGCGCTGGGCGAAATGGACCGCAGCCTGCAACGCATCCGCGAACTCTCGGTGCAGGCGCAGAATTCCACCAACTCGCTCAGCGACCTGGAATCCATCCAGGCCGAGATCGACCAGCAACTGGGCGAAATCGAGCGGATCTCGCACCATACCCGTTTCAACAACCTGGACGTGCTGGCGCGGGACGCCGGCATCTCGATCCAGGTCGGCGCGCATGACGGCGAGACCATCGACCTCAATACAAAGCTCGTCAATACCAAAACCCTGAATCTGGACGGGATCGACGTGGTGCACGATCCGCGACTGGGGGGCGCCACCGACAAAACCATGCTGGACACCCCCGCGCCGACCGGCCCCGCTCCGGTCGTTCCCGGTCCGGCGACGCCCCCGCCCGCCACCATCCCGGCAACGCTGGCCATCAGGGACGGAGGCAGAACCTTCACCATGTTCCAGGCATTTCTCATCCAATATGACTTCAACGGCACCACCAACTACGTGGTCCGAATGATGGGTGCGCTGGCGAACCCCTTGGGAGACTCCTACCGGGTCACGCTGCCCGCCCCGGTTGGCGGCGCCCTCGATATCGACATCACCGGCTTGACGCCCTTCAACGTGGCGTCGGTCAGCACCGCGGAACAGGCCCAGATAGCCGGCAGCACCGCCTACCTCATCGGCCAGCAAGTCCCGGTGCCGGTGACACCGCCTCCCGCCACGGCCCCTGCGCCGCCCGCGCCTCCCATGCCCCCTGCCGCGGCCGATGCCGTCAGCAAGGGCACGCCGATCAAGCTGTTCGATTTCCTCCAGCGCCTCGCGTCCGTGCCCGCCGCCGACGACGGCCGACCCTTGTTCGACCAGAACAGCAAGGTTCATTACCTCACCGACGCCAGCGGCAACGCCAATGGCGACTATGTCATCAGCGGCAGCGACGGCAATTTCTACGACATCAGCATTTCGGCCTCCGGGCAGGTGGAATTCAAGCCGAAGGACGCGCCGCCCACGGTCAACATGAAGGTCATGCCCATGAAGCGGGTGAGCAACGCGCTCGGCCAGGTGGACGACCTGCGCGGCGAACTGGGCGCGATGCAGAACCGCCTGGGTTCGGTCATCACCAACCTGAACCACACCGCCGGCATCCTCAGCCAGGCCCGCAGCCGCATCGAGGACGCGGACTACGCCATCGAAACCTCCAACCTGACCCGGCAACAGATCCTGCAGCAGGCCAGCAAGGTGGCGCTGACGCAGGCCAACCAGCTGGCGCAGAACGTGTTGGCGTTGCTGCAGGAGGATTGAGGCGTCATTGGCAAGCGCCATCGGCAATGACGCCATGAACCGAAAAGCCGTCCCGGCGGTCGGATGTCAATTCCACCTTTGGGGCGCTTTTCATTCGGGACGGTCACACGCCGATGACGCAAGCCGGCCTAATGCGCATCCGCCACGGAGGCCAGGGGCTTGACTGGCGGTTGCTCGTGCTGCAACGCCTGCCACAGATCGTAGTTCGCCTGCATCGCGACCCACGCCTGCGCGGTACCCGCGCCCGCCTGCTCCAATCGGACGGCGAGGTCCGGGCTGATACCGGCCTTGCCGTTGAGTACCCGCGACAGCGCCACCCGCGACATCGCGAGGCGATCAGCGGCGTCTGTCACCGACAGGCCCAAGGGGGCAATAACGTCTTCCCGCAACACTTCGCCCGGATGCGGAGGGTTATGCATCATGATGATTCCTAATGGTAGTCGCGATAATCGACCAGCTCGACACCCGCCTCGGTAAAGCGGAATGTCACGCGCCAATTGCCATTGACCCAGACTGACCATTGGTTCGCAAGCTTGCCTTTCAACGAGTGCAGCTTATAGCCGGTGATTATGTTCACCGCGCGGCTTCCCAATCGGCATCGCGTCTGCAAGGACCCATCCTGCGCACCGAACACCGGACCGTCAACGATGACACGCCGTTTATCAGTTTGAGTCCGGGCGCGCGCAAAAAGACAGGCGGGACCATCGCCGGGCAACACGGCACGGCAGCGAGAAGCTGAATGGCGTGTGTGTGCAAGCCGCGCCACCGCAGCGGCGCCACGCCCGCTCAGTCAGTTACCAGATACGCCTGCCCCCCCGGCTTGAGGTAGGGCCGCAGTGCCTTGAACGGCACGCTGACGTGGGTGCCCAGGCAGGCGCCCGAGGCGTGTCCCACGCCGGACACCGACAGGCTCAATGCCCCCGGCGCGGTGGCGCCCAGGGCCAGGTATTGCGGCCAGAGGTCGGCGCAATCTTCCAGGTTGGGATGCTGCTCGGCGCGGTCCTCGGGCGGGCCGGCCTTGACCACCTGCTCCACCAGCCCCCGCAGCGCGGCGCTGGGCTCGCGGCCGAAACTGCGCTGGCCCGGCGCGTAGGCGTCGAACACGCGGTTCCAATCGAGGTATTCGCCGCGCAGCAAGTCGAAGGTGTATGGCTCGAAATGATTGGCGGGATGTGCCCCGCCGCAATCCAGGCTGCCAGCTTCGGTCACGGTCAGCAGCGCGCGCGACAGCCAGGTGACGTTGATGTTTTCATCGTCGAAGCCGCCCAGGGTGCCCGCGCCGGGATTCGTGCTGGTATAGGCGGACGCCATGCATTCCAGCGCGCCCAGGCTCTTGCGCCAGTGGCGCTGCTCCAGCAGGTCATTGACGCGCCGCATGACCTGCGGATCGGGGTGACGGCTGAGCCGTGGATAGGCGAACCTGGTGCGCGGATCCACCCACATGCGGTAGGCCACCGCGGCCGAGCCGGCTTCCTTGCCCACCGGCTTGGCGTGACCGGCCAGCTTCAGCGTTTCGTAGGGCGCGCGGGTGGCATCCATGCCCGCCTTGAGGTCGATGTCGCCCAGGTCGACCTGCGTGGCCCGCGCCTGGGCGCGGTCGCGTTCGAGTTGGGCGGTGTCGTAGCCGGCCACCCGCTGCAGGTCGAAGCGGCGTTGCTTGCCGGTGCGCGCGTCGGTCCATTGGCCCCGATAGCCCTTCTCATCGCGCGTGCCTTGCCAGCTGGCGGCGCGATCGGCGGCATCGATCGTGGCCGTGTCCGAGGCGGGCGGCCGTGCCGGATTCGGCTTGGGCTCGTACAGGACTTCGCCCGTGCCGCGCAGGGGAATGTCGACGCCGCTCCTGGGATAGAAATAGCGTCCGCTTACGACCCCGTCGGCGCCAGCCGCGTCATCCAGTTCCAGCACCACCTCGCCGGCGCCTTGCAGCGTGCCCTTGTAGACGGTGCGCTGGGCGGCATCGGCCTGCGCACCCGGCAGCGACAGGAGGGCCATCGCCAGGGCCCCGAGGGAAGGAATATGAGGACGAAAGATGGACGATGGCATGGAGTGGGCGCAGCCGGAAATTGGGGTAGCCAAATATACCCGAGCCATCTCTGTGCCTTCCGATTGCGACCTACGGACGCAACACGCGAGCGCGCGCCACCAAGCCGGCGATTGAAGCGGGGCCGCCGGGCCGGCGCCTACGTGCTCTTCAGCGCCGCCAGCACCCCGGCCAGATCCAGCGCGCCGGCGCTGGCGGACCGTTTCATCGATTCCAGCCCGCGGGCCACCCAGCCCGCCACCGCTGCATTCGCGTCCGCCTCGTTCACCGCCATCGCCTCCTGACGCGGAACCTGGATGACAACCGCAAGGACCGCTTTCTTGCCCGAGTACTTCGCCACGGCGCTGAACCCCGACTCGGCGTAGTCGCTGATGCTGCCTCCCACGAAGAGTTCGATATCCAGCGTGGCGGCGCCAAGCACCACGACCGGCGCCAATGCCGCCTTCAGTCTGGGCCGGTACGCGACGACGGCGGGCAGGAACCGCAGGCCGGCCTCCGGCCCGCCCATTCTTGCGCCGAGTGCGACATCCATGAAAACTCCTTTCCCGGGCTGGCCGGTCGTATGCGGACGGGGCATCGGCCGGGCACGGTGCGCCGGCCGCGCCGGGCGTCACTTGTTTCGCTTGACCATATCCAGGATGGTCCGGAAGAGTTCGTCGCGCGCCTGCGCCTCGGGGATTTCACCGGCGACGGCCGCATTCGAGAGCGCGTCAGCCGCGCCCAGCATGGCCCACAGGCTGGCCGTGGCGATGCCTTGCGGCCCGGCGAAGGGCGCGAAGAGGCGCCGGCATTTTTCGATGAAGGCATATTGGTACTGCCTTTTCACGGCGGCCAGCTCCGGCGAGCCGTCCAGCGCCGCGAGCACCCCGGCAATCTCGCGCCCTTGCGCCGATACGCACGCGACGTATCTCGCGGCGATGACGCCGGCCTTGTCCTTCAGGGTCGGCTTGCTGGCGGCGATGGCGTCGTCGATGATCGCCGTCTGGCGCGCATCGAAGTCCTGGTACAAGGCGGCCAGCAGGCCATTGCGCGTGCCGAAGTGATCGTAGACCACCGGCTTGGAAATCCCGGCCTCTTCGGCCAGGCGCCCGAGGGTCAAGGCGTCGGAGCCTTCCTCGCTGACCAGTTTCCAGGAGACTTCCAACAACTGGCGCGAGCGCTCGTCTTTCGACAGGCGGCGGCGTGGCGGCGGGGCGGGAGCGGCGGACATCTGTATTCTCGGGTATCGATCAGGACGGCACGGCAAAGATCCGCTGGCCGATAGCGTGCGCCGCGTCGAGATGGGACGCCGGCGAGCCGGTATCCGAGGGAAGCAGCAATTCCGATGTCGCGACGCGCGCGCCGCAGTAGCCAAAGATGCCGTGGTCGATCTGCGTTTTCATGGCGCCGAAATAGCCATGCTTGTCGTAGGTTCGCATATCGGCGCCGCCGATGGCAACCAGGTGCACCGGCAGGCGCTGCAATTTCTTGACCAGCTTGCCGTCCGCGCTGGCGTCATAGGCCCAGCCGTTGGTGAACACGCGGTCGATCCAGCCCTTCAACAAGCCGGGAAATGACCACCAGTAAACCGGGTAGACCAACGCCAACGCATCCGCGCGGTCGAGCCGCGCATGCTCGGCGAGGACGTCCGGCGGCGGCGCCGCCTGCTTCAGGTGCAGGGCCACGTCGGCCTGGGTGAATCTAGGATCGAACCCCTGCGCGGCCAGATCCGCGATCTCGAAAGTGTGTTCCGTACCGGAGGCGGCAATGCCCTGCGCGAGCCGGGCGGCGACGGCGTGGGTCAGGGATGCCGGATCGGGATGTGCGACAACAATAAGGGCATGCATGCGGGGCCTTCCGTATCAGAGTTTCTATATACCAATCGTAGCCTACTTTTAGTAGTTTATGAAAACTTCTTTGCCCGCGGCCGCGATGGCGGCCGCGGAGATGTCCGCCGACCATGCCCGCCGCGATCTTGAGCATGGGCGCCCGAAGCGATAAATTTGCTGCAGCGAAATCGTTGCCGCGGCCTGCCCCGCAGGCCCGACGTTGGAGTCACACGCATGGATATCATCGAGACGATCGCTGCGCACACACGCGCGCTGCAACGCCCGCTGTACGCCGTGACGGCCAGCGCCATCCGCAAGGCCGACACTCCTCTCATCCTCACCCTGCACTGGCACGGCTTTCACCGTGATGGCGAGCCCGGCCGCCGGCTGCGCTCAGTCGCCGGTTCGGCGGTGCAGCTCAACCTGCGCTGGCACGAGTTTGCCGTGCTCGACCGCGCGATCATCGACGCCGGATGGGCGCTCGGCGCCTGGGACGTCGAGCGCGTGGCGCGCCCACCCTGGTGGCGCCTGAACGCGCCGGTCGCGGAAGCCGTGGCCGGCCACCGCGCCTTCGCCGATTATTCCGACCTGCCGTCCGCGGACGACCCGGTCGTGGTGGAAGCCCCGGACCAGCGGGACCTGATCGCGCTGGCGGCGCGCAAGGGCTACGTGCGCTGGCTGTTCAGGCCGCGCAAGGGGGGACTATGGCGCCAGCTGGACGGCGACGACAGCACGCTGGATGCCGACGGCGGACGCCCCCTGCCCTGCCCGGTTCCGCTGCAACCGGACGGCCGCGAACTGCGCCGCAAGGTGCTCTACCGGCTCGGGCGCGGGAATGGATTTTTGATTCTTTAAGTTTCATTTTGATGCATTTTTGACTCTTGAAGCGCCTTTGGCGCGCCCATAAATTTTTTGCGCATCCCGATCGCGGATGCCCGGCGCATGACGGCGCAATGCCGTGACGACGCGCCGGCGTTCACTTTTTGATGATCAAGACTTCAGGAGATAGAGTCATGAAGATCCGTCCCCTCTACGACCGGATTGTCGTCAAGCGAATCGAACAACAGCGCCAGACGGCGTCCGGGATCGTCATCCCCGATGCGGCCGCCGAAAAGCCCGAGCAAGGCGAAGTCCTGGCCGTCGGGCAGGGCAAGCGCAACGCCGACGGGTCCCTGCGCGAGCCCGAACTCAAGGTGGGCGACCATGTCCTTTTCGGCAAGTACGCCGGCCAGACCGTGAAGGTCGACGGCGAAGAACTGCTGGTCATGCGCGAGGACGACGTCTTCGCCGTGCTCGCGCCGCGGGACAAGCAACTGAAGAAGGCCGCCTGAGGCCCGGCCATCGCGAACTGAGGAGCAAGACATGAGTGCCAAAGACGTCAAATTCCACGATAACGCCCGCACCCGCGTGGTCAAGGGCGTCAACATCCTGGCCGACGCCGTCAAGGTGACGCTCGGCCCCAAGGGCCGCAACGTGCTGCTCGAACGCAGCTTCGGCGCGCCCGTCATCACCAAGGACGGCGTCTCGGTCGCCAAGGAAATCGAACTGAAGGACAAGTTCGAGAACATGGGCGCGCAGATCGTCAAGCAGGTGGCCTCGAAGACGGCCGACGTGGCCGGCGACGGCACCACCACCGCCACCGTGCTGGCGCAGGCCATCGTGCAGGAAGGCATGAAGTACGTGGCCTCCGGCATGAATCCGATGGACCTGAAGCGCGGCATCGACCAGGCCGTATCGGGCGTGGTCGAGGCGCTGCGCAAGCTGTCCAAGCCGATCTCCACCAGCAAGGAAACGGCGCAGGTGGCGGCGCTGTCGGCCAACGCGGATGAAGCCATCGGCAAGATCATCGCCGACGCGATGGACAAGGTCGGGCGCGAAGGCGTGATCACCGTCGAGGACGGCAAGTCGCTGGACAACGAGCTCGATATCGTCGAGGGCATGCAGTTCGATCGCGGCTACCTGAGCCCCTACTTCATCACCGATCCCGAGAAGCAGGTGGCGCAGCTCGACGACCCGCTGGTGCTGCTGTACGACAAGAAGATCTCCAACGTGCGTGAGCTGCTGCCCGTGCTGGAAAGCGCCGCCAAGGCCGGCAAGCCGCTGCTGATCGTGGCCGAGGATGTCGAAGGCGAGGCGCTTGCCACGCTGGTGGTCAACGCCATGCGCGGCGTGCTCAAGGTCACCGCGGTCAAGGCGCCGGGCTTCGGCGACCGCCGCAAGGCCATGCTGGAGGACATCGCCATCCTCACGGGCGCCACCGTCATCTCCGAAGAGACCGGCAAGCAGCTCGACAAGGCCACGCTGCAGGACCTGGGCAGCGCCAAGCGCATCGAGGTGCGCAAGGAAGACACCATCATCATCGACGGCGCCGGCAAGCAGGAAGCCATCGACGCCCGCGTCAAGACGCTGCGCAAGCAGATCGAGGACGCCACCAGCGACTACGACCGCGAGAAACTGCAGGAACGCGTGGCCAAGCTGGCGGGCGGCGTGGCGGTCATCAAGGTGGGCGCCGCCACCGAAGTCGAGATGAAGGAAAAGAAGGACCGCGTCGACGATGCCCTGCATGCGACCCGCGCGGCGGTCGAGGAAGGCATCGTGCCCGGCGGCGGCGTGGCGCTGCTGCGCGCCCGCGCCTCCATCCAGGACCTCAAGGGCGCCAATGCCGACCAGGATGCCGGCATCCGCATCGTGCGGCGCGCGCTGGAGGCGCCGCTGCGCGCCATCGTGGCCAACGCTGGCGAAGAACCGTCGGTGGTGGTGGCCAAGGTGGCGGACGCCAAGGGCAATTTTGGCTATAACGCGGCCACCGGCGAGTACGGCGATCTGGTGGAAATCGGCGTGGTCGACCCGACCAAGGTCACCCGCACCGCGCTGCAGAACGCGGCGTCGATCGCCGGCCTGATCCTGACGACGGACGCCACCGTCGCGCAGGCAGCCGAAGAGACCAAGCCGCAGGCGGCGCCGGCCGAAGCCATGGACTTCTGATCCGGCTCGGACCGGGGCAGCGTGAAGGCATCGCGCCACGGGCGCGGTGCCTTTTTTTTGCGTCGCGGCGCGCGACCTGGCCACCGCCGCCGCGTCCTCGCCGACCGGTCTTCAATGGCGTCTATGCATTCGCGCTAACCGATTTCACGAATCAAAAACGCGGGGTCTTGAATCCGCGCGGACCGCACTTATATCTCTGTTGAAGCGGTCGAGCGGCTGGCGATTGCGACGCATGAAGCGGCCCCGATCCTGTCCAACCATCTTGGGAGGTAATCATGGCGAACTACCCATTCACCGATACCGGTGTCGAATCCTTCTTCGACGCGGTCCAGGAACAGATGGACCGCATCCTGCGCGGCGCGGGCCTGCCCGCCAACCTGCGCGCCCTGCCGCGCGGACATTTTCCGCCGGTCAATATCGGCGTGTCGGACGAGGCCGCGGTCGTGGTGGCATTCATTCCCGGCATCGACCCGGACACCCTGAAAGTGTCCATCGAGAAGGGCCTGCTGACGATCAGCGGCACGCGCGAGACGCAGGCACTGCCCGAGAACGCGCGCTATTACGCGCGTGAACGCGCCGACGGCTCATTCACGCGCGCCATCGAACTGCCGGCCGACGTCGACGCCGACAACGTGCAGGCGCGCTATGTCGATGGCTGCCTGCTGGTCTCCATCAAGAAGAAGGAGTCCTCCAAGCCGCGCCTCATCCCGGTGCAGTAACGCCCGCCCGTCGCATTGTTCAGGAGATACCATCATGAATACGCGTAACGAACTCGTTGTCGAACAAGAAGGCCACGCCGCGCAGCGGCGTCCCGCCACCCTGCCCGCCGTGGACATTTTCGAGGACACCGCCGGCGTCACGGTGCTGGCCGACCTGCCGGGCGTCACCAAGGAGCGCCTGAACATCAAGGTCGAGGCCGACGTGCTGGTCATCGAAGGCGAGGCCGCCGTGCCGGTGCCGCGGGAACTGCGCCTGATCCACAGCGAACTGCGCGAGCCGCTGTTCCGCCGCTCGTTCCGCCTGGGACCGGAATTCGACAAGGACGCGATCAGCGCCAACCTCAAGCAAGGGGTCCTGACGCTGCGCGTGCCGCGTGTGCGCGAAGCGCAGCCGCGCCAGATTCCGGTGACGGTGGCGTAAACGATGCGCCGCGCCGCGGGGCCGCCGGGCCGCCGCGGCGCGGCGCCTTCATGTCCTGACCTGCCGCGGCCGGCGTCCCCTGCCGCCATGGATTCAGAAGCGATATCTCACTTCCAGCGACCCGGTGTTCTGCCGGTTGCCATCGCCGAACTGCCCGCCGTACAGCGCGCTCACCGTGGTGCGCTTGCTGACGTCGATGCCCACGCCAAGCTCGACCACCGCGGCGTCGCGCGCCACAGGCGCGCCCGTCACCGAAAACGCGTCCCCGCCCTGCACGAAGGACATCGTGCTGAGCGGATTGCGGTCGCCGAAGGCGTGGCGCCATCCCAGCGTGCCCCGCACCGCGCCGCGCGCGCCGGCGCTCTCGAAATCGCTGCGCGCATGCAGGCCCAGCGTGGTGGTCGTGATGCGGCTGCGGCCGCTCTCGCCGCGCAAGGCCGCGTCGCCGCCGGATTCGGAAAAGCCGCGCGTGCGCAGGTCGCTGAAGTTGGCGCCGACGAAAGGCTCCAGCGTGATGCGGTCGTTCAGCGGCATGGCATAGCCCAGTTCGCCGAAGACCTGCCCGGTGCTGGCGCCATAGCCGGCCTTGAGCGTCTGATCGAGGCCGGCGGCGGCGGTGCTGCGCCGGGTGTCGACGTCGTGCCACGTATAGGCGGCCCCCAGGCTGAGATTGATCCGGCCCGCGCCGGCCTCGAAGGCCCGGCCGCCATACAGCGTGACGCTGTAGCTGTCGACGTCGGCGCTGGAGGCCCGGTCGCTGGTGCGGCTGCGGCTGCTGGTGTAGCCCAGGGCGCCGCCCAGGCGCCATTGCGCGCCGACCGCCACGTCGCCGCCGAGGATCACGCCCGAGTCAGTCTGCGTGGTACGGGCGGCGTTGCCGTCGCCGCCCAGGGTGCTCCAATTGCCGAACACCTGGGTCCAGAGCGGTTGCGCATTCGATTGCGGCAGCGACGCGGCATCGCCCCTGCCCAGCTGCGCCGTCGGCGCGCCCGGCGCCCAGCCCGCGCCCAGGTTGGCGCGCAGCCGCGACAGCGGCATCTGCGCCATGGCGCCGGTGGCGCCCTGCAGGATCGACATTGCGCTGGCATGGGCTTCGCCGGAGAGCGCATTGAACGCCTGCGCGGGCATGCCATCCGGCAGGTTCAACACGTGCCGGTATAGCGCGCTATCAGGCGCCAGGCTCTGCAGGGCCCGCGCCACCGCGCGCTGGTTAGCGCTGGCCGCGGCATCGACAAACTGGATCGGGCGCGAGCCGCCGCCATCGGACGGAACCTGCTTGAGGCTCACCACCAGATCGACGCGCTGGCTGTCGTAGGCCAGAGAAGGCGTCAGGAACGCCAGGTTGCTCGACACGCTATCGAAACGGCCCTGCACCCCGTTGTCCGCCGTCAGGATGGAATAGACCGTGGCAGGCGCATAGTTGCCGTTCTGGCCGATATGCAGCACGGATCCCGCCAGGTTGGCGCTGCCGGCCACCCGCACGCTGCTGGCCAAGCCATCCGGCGTGGTGGCGACGCGGTAGACGGCTCCCGGTTGGAAGGTCAGGTCCCCCTGCACGTTCATGCGGCCCGTGGGAAGGTTGGCGCTGCCCGGGGCCAGGGTGGCGCCGGATGCGATGGTCACCCCGCCCAGCGTTCCGGAGCCGGACAGCGTCGACCCGCTCGCGGCAAGCACCTGGCCGCCGAGCTTGCCGTCCACCTGCAACGTGCCGGCCGCCACCTGCGTCGCGCCCGTGTAGGCGCTGCTGTCGCCGGTCAGCGCCAGCGTCCCGGCGCCCAGCTTCGTCGTTGCGCCCGCGCCGGAAATCGCGCCACCGTAGGCGGAGTCGTCCGCGCGATCGAACCGCAGGTTGGCGTTGTTGACGATATTGCCGCTCAACGAGCCGCGATTGCCGCCATCGCCCACTTGCAGCGTGCCCGCGTCGACCACCGTGGTGCCCGCGAAGGCGTTCTCGCCGGCCAGCACCAGGGTGCCGGCGCCGGCCTTGCGCACCTGTCCGGCGCCGCGCAGTATCCCGTCGAAGCGGATCGCATCGCCGCGATTGAAGACCAGCGCCGCGCCCGCCGCGATGTCCGCGTCGCCGGCCAGGCTGCCCGAGTTGGCGCCGTTGCCTATCTGCAGGGTGCCCGCTTGCACGAAAGTGCCACCGGCATGGTTGCCGGCGCCGGTGAGGATGACGGTGCCGCTGCCAGTCAGGCTCAGCCCTCCCGCGCCGGACAGCGTGCCGGACAGCGTCATGCCGTTGGCGCCGGTGACCGTCAGCCCGCCAGGGCCCAGCACGAAGTCATTCGACATGCTCAACGCCCCCGGCACACCGGCGGCGGCGATCGCGCCCCCATTCGCGTTGATCGGGCCGAGTCCTAGCATGGCGCCGTGCTGCAGCGTCGCCAGGCCGCCGTTGAGCGTCACGCTGCCGCCGGAGACCAGGGGCGAATCCTGCAATATCCAGGAACCGCTGTTGATACGCAGGTTCTGGAAGTTGACGTAGGTCAGCCCCGAGATGGCGGTGACCGCCCCTCCCGTGCCGCTGCCGGTGCCGGCGGATGGCAGCGCGTTCTGCAGCACCAGCGTGTTGCCCCCGCCCACGCCGCCATCGACCGTGCCGGCAGGCGCGAAGGCAAGCCCGGGCTGACCGGCCACCGGCAGGTCGGCTGACGAGGATCCCGAACCGCGAAACACGACGGAACCCGAGACGGCGGTGAAGGTATTGTTGCCGCCCTGGCCCAGCGACACGCCGCCGACGATGGTCCCGGCATTGGTGAAACTGTGCCCCTCGCCGGGAATGCCTGCGGCTTCGAACGCGACGCGGCCGACGATGGTGCCGGTACGGTCGTTGACGAATTCCACCCTCGCGCCGCCGTAAGCGGCAATGACGGCCTTGTCCGCCGCCGCGGTGACGGTGCCGTCCACATCTCTGCTGCTTATCATGCCAGCGTTGGTGAGGTAGCTCGTCCCGCCGCTGCCGTTCTGCACGGCCAGGGCCATGCCCAGGAGCGACGGCAGGCTGGCGCCGCCGCCGACGCCGGGGGTGACGCCGACGATCGTCCCCGTCACCCTATTGTTCACCCGTGTGACGCCGGCCGAACTGTTGCCGACGAACACGCCGGTCGACCCGGCCGAATTCACGCCAAGCGGGTTGGGGTCGATCCTGCCATCGTTCAACACGGTCACGTTGCTGCCGGTCAGGCTGAGCGCGGTGCCGCCGCCGGGCGGTATGACGCCCAACGACCCCGTGCCAGTCACGGTGACCTCCAGGTTATTGGATGCATCCGCGTAGGACGGCGTGACAGGATTGGCCGGCGAGGCGCATTGGACGAGAAGGCCGACGCGGATACAGTCCGCCTGGGCCGCCCCGCCGGTCCCGGCCAGTGCCAGCGCGAGCGCGGCGCCCAGCGCATGACGGCGCGGCAGGCAAGGCAGGACGGGACCGGGCGAGATCCCGCCCGCGCGCGCTTGCGATGCCAGCTCCGACGCCGCTTGCCAGACGCGCAGACGGCGGTTCCATACCAGACGATAGATGTGGTTCAAAGCGGGATCCCTTGTTTTTGCGATGGCCTGCGTCATCCTGGCCCACTGTGAAGAAGGCACGGACGCATGCGATCGGCGCGGCGCATCCACGACTGGACGAGCCGACCTTTTTTTGGCCGATGGGCGAAATATTTGCGCACAATATAGCCTGCGCCAGGGCGGCTGAAGCGAAAAGAAAAGGCGCAATCACTGGTCAATTCCTGCCCACCGCGAAGATAATCGCACCTTTGCCGCCAATGCCGATTTATAAGGAGCGACCTTCTTGGGCCCGACCGCCGACCGCGCCGCCCCGCCGTTGACCGTCCGCGAGGCCATCACCCTGGCCCACACGCACTGGAACGCCGGTCAGGCCGCGCAAGCCGAAGACCTTTGCCTGCGGGTGCTGGACGCGGTTCCGGACCAGCCTGACGCGCGGCATTTGCTCGGCCTGATCGCGCATGCGTACGGCCATCCAGCGCTGGCGCTGGCGCATCTGCGCGCGGCCTGCCAGCCGCCCGCGGCGCCGGCCGCCTATTGCAGCAATCTGGCGGAAGTGTGCCGCCAGCAGGGACGGCTCGACGAAGCCGAGGCGGCCGCCCGCCGCGCGGTGGCCGCCGACCCGGGATTGGCCGAAGGCTGGAACAACCTGGGCATCATCCTGCAGGAGGCAGGCCAGCTGGCCGCCAGCCTCGATTGCCTGCAGCGCGTGGCCGCGCTGCTGCCCGACAGCCCGCAGGCCCACAACAACCTGGGCAACACCTGCAAGCGCCTGGGCGACAACCCGCAGGCGCTGGCGCATTACCGCCGCGCCCTTGAATTGGACCCGGACTACGCGCAGGCCTTGAGCAACATGGCGGTGGCGTTGGGCGACGAGGGCCGGCACGAGGCCGCCCTGGCCGCCATCCGGCGCGCCATCGAGATCGATCCGCTGCTGCCGCAGGCGCACCTGAATCTGGCCGCGCTGGAGCGCGCGCGGCCACGGCCAGGCCAGGCCCGGGCAATTCCCGGCGGGGCCCCGGCGCCGGCCGCGCCGCCCGATGAACATACGCTGGGCGAGGCCGAGGCGCTGCTCCGCGCGGGCCGCTACGCCGAGGCCGAAACGTTGCTGCGCGACGCACTGGCGCAGGCGGGGCGTCATGTCGCGCTATTGCGCCTGCTGGTCCAGGCCCTGCGGCCGCAAGGAAAGCTGCGGGAAGCGCGCGCCGCCCTGCAGCACGTGCTGCGCGCGGAGCCGGGCGACACGGGGTCGCGCTTCGAGCTGGCCGAGGTGCTGCTGACGGAGGGCGATTTCGATGCCGGCTGGCGCGAGTACCGCTACCGCTATCACCTGGCGCACACGGCGGCGCTGGCCCGCCACGTGCAAAAGCCGCGCTGGGATGGCCGGCCCATCCCCGGCCAGACGCTGCTGCTGCATGACGAGCAAGGCTACGGCGATACCTTCCAGTTCCTGCAATTGGTGGCGCTGGCCCGCGCGCGCAGCGGCGCGCGCATCGTCCTGGAGGTCAAGGCGCCATGCCACGCACTGGCGCGGCGCGGCGACGGGATTGATGAAGTCATCGTCGCCGGTTCGCCGCCGCCGCCGTTCGATCAGCACTGCGAGCTGATGAGCCTGCCGCTGGCGCTGGGCCTGCGGCTTGAGGACCTGCCCGTGCGCACCGCCTACCTGCGCGCCGACCCGGCCCGCGTGGCCCGCTGGCGCGCGCGGCTGGCGGGCCTGCCGCGCCCCCTGGTCGGGCTGGCCTGGGCGGGCCGGCCGACCCATCCGCGCGACGCGCAGCGTTCCCTGGCCCTGGCCGATCTGGCGCCGCTGGCACAGCCCGGCATCACTTTCATCGGGCTGCAGGTCGGCGAGGCGTCCGCCCAGGCGGCCTCGCCCCCGCCGGGCCTGAACCTGGTGCCGTTGGGCCAGGATATCCAGGACTTCGACGACACCGCGGCCATCCTGACCCTGCTGGATGTGCTGGTGTCGGTGGACTCATCGCCGGTTCATCTGGCGGGCGCGCTGGGCTGCCCGGCCTGGGCGCTGTTGCCCTTCGCGTCCGACTGGCGCTGGCTGCGTGAGCGCCGCGACAGTCCCTGGTATCCGTCGCTGCGCCTGTTCCGCCAACCGGCCCCGGATGCGTGGCAGCCGGTGTTGGAAGAGGTGGCGGTCGCGCTGCGCGCCTTGCAGGCGGCCCGTTCCGCCGACGAATGACGTTCCGCCCCTTCCTCGCGGGCCGCTCCAAAACCTGACGACCCGCTCCTCGGCAAAGCCGCGCGCTTTGGCGCCGAACATGGAGCGGCCGGAAATACCACGCAGGTCGCCCGCGAACCGCGACTGCGTCGGCTCCCGCGCGCGGCGCCGCGGCCGCCGCAATGCCGTCACGCAGGCGCCGGACCGCGTCAGGGCAGCCCGATTCCCGTGGCGCCTTGCAGGGTTTGCAGCAGACGCGCCTGGAAGGCCCCGTCATGCGTGGCCGGATGCGGTTCGCGCCGCGCCTGGTGATGCCAGTAGCCACCGCTGCGCAGCGCGTCGGCATCATCGGTCGTCGCCAGCCAGGCTTGCGTGACGTGCCCCAGGCTGAGATCGTCCGGCGCGTTGGGCCCGCCCATCTTGGTGGGCACCCAGCCGGGATCGACCGCATGGCTGATCACATCCGGCCAGCGGCGCGCCACGGCCGCCATCAACGCCGTCACGAACAGCTTGCTGTCCGAATACGAGCCGCTTTCGCGGCCGCCATCCCAGGCCATGCCGTCCAGGTCCGGCCTGCCGTCGTAGTGCATTTCGCTGCTCAGGTACACCAGCCGTCGCGGCCGCGCCATCAAGGCGGTCAGCACATACGGCGCGATGACATTGACTGGCAGGATGGCCGGGCCGGTGAAGACGCCGGCATTGTGGATGACCGCGTCCATCCGACCCAGCGCATTGAGCTGGTCCGCCAGCTCCCGCGTCTGCGCCAGGTCGGCCAGGTCGCCCACCACGGCCAGCGCCCCTTGCGACAACAATTCCCGCGCGGTGCCCAGGCGCTCGCGGTTGCGGCCGTGCACGACCACCATGTGGCCGTCCGCCAGCAGCGCGCGCGCGGCCGCCAGCCCCAGGCCATCGACCGAACCGGTGATGAAGATGCGTGCCATGAATCCACTCTTTGAAAACCGGGCGCGGGCTGGGCGAACCCTGCGCAGCCGCCGTCGACACCGCGCCATGCGCAGGCGACTGCAGTGTATCGGCATCGCCCGCCCGATGACGCCTTGACCCGCCGGCGCATCCGGGAATTCCGGCGCCCGTCGCGTGTGGCAGCCTTGGATGCGCGGATTCGCGCGAAGTATAGTGACCGGCGCGGCGCAGGCGCGCCCGAGGTCCCCCATCCCGAACTTCGCAGCAGGAGCCCCTTTTCATGGCCACCGAATCCCAAGCCCCCGTCATCCTGATCACCGGCGGCAGCCGCGGCGTCGGCGCCGCCACCGCGCGGCTGGCCGCCGCGCAGGGCTACGACGTGGCGATCAGCTATGTCTCGAACGAGGCGGCGGCGCGGGCGGTGGTCGCCGACGTCCAGGCCCTGGGGCGCCGCGCCCTGGCCGTGCGCGCCGACAGCGCGGACCCGCAACAGGTCACCCATCTGTTCGCCGCCATCGACCAGGCATTCGGCCGTCTGGACGTGCTGGTGAACAACGCCGCGATCATCGCGCGGCAATCGCGCGTGGAGGACCTGACGTTCGAACGGATGCAACGGGTCTTCGCCGTCAACGCCATCGGCCCCATGCTGTGCGCGCAGCAGGCGGCCCGGCGCATGTCCCAGCGCCACAACGGCCGGGGCGGCGCCATCATCAACGTGTCATCGGGCGCGGCGCGGCTCGGCAGCCCCAATGAATACGTGGACTACGCCGCCTCGAAGGGCGCGCTGGAGAGTTTCACGATCGGCTTTTCCAAGGAAGTGGCGCGCGAAGGCATCCGCGTGAACTGCGTGCGTCCCGGCCACATCTATACCGAGATGCACGCCAGCGGCGGCGAACCGGGGCGGGTGGACCGCGTCAAGGACACCGTGCCCATGGGCCGCGGCGGCCAACCCGAAGAAGTGGCGCGCGCCATCCTGTGGCTGGCCGGCGCCGAGGCCTCGTACGTCACCGGGACATTCGTCGACGTCACCGGAGGCAAGTAACCGGCGGCGCCGCGCTAGCGCAGCGCGGCCACGTCCATGACGGTCGCCCCGCAGGCCTGCACCAGTTCGGGATCGTGGCTGGCGAACAGCACCACGCGGTCCCGGCCCCAGGCCATGAACAGCTCGGCCAGTTCACGCCGCGCCGGCGTATCCAGCCCGTTGCTGGGGCCGTCGGCGATGACCACGGCCGGATCGCCCAGGGCGGCCGCGGTCAGGTAGACCTTGCGGCGCGTGCCCGTGGACATCTGCTCGAAGCGCTTGTCCAGGTGCGGTTCCAGCCCCAGCCGCGCGGCCAGGTCGAGCACCGCGTCATCCACCGCCACGCCCTTCTCCGCCGCGACCTGCTGGAGCAACCCGCGCCCGGTCTGCTGCGGCGACGCCAGGCAGTTGTCGGGCACGTAGGCGAGGCGGGACTTGGCCAGCTGGGGCGACCCGCCCAGCGAATGCCCCTCGATCCAGACCTCGCCGCCATCCGGCGCGATCACGCCCGCGATGATGGCGAGCAGGCTGGATTTACCGGTGCTGTCCTCTTCGCACAGCGCCACGCAGCCGGGGCCGAAGGTGTGCGTCAGCCCCTGGAAGACGAGATGGTCGCCGTAGCGTTTGGTGAGATGGTCAATGCGCAGCATGGCGCCAGTGTACGCAGGAACGTGCCGCCCCGCCAGGACCGCGCGGTGCCTGCCGCGCAAGCCGCCGGGCCGCCCCCGACCACGCGACGACACGCCAGGCCCCGGCCATGCGCGACGGCGCGGCCAGCGCCGCCCGCCCCCGCCCGGCCTCGATGGCGAAGGTCTGGAAGCGCCTGAAGCGCGAGGCCGCGTGACGGCAGCGCGTCACTTCCTCAGGTACGACTTTTTCCCGCTGTCCGAATAGCAGAAGGTTCCGCCGCGCGGGCCCGTACAGTATTGGCCGTCGCGGCAGTGGCACGAGCCGCTCGAAGCGGCCGCGGGTGGCGGCGACACCAGGGATTGGGCGCCGCCGTCCGGCCCCGTGCAGACACGCTTCGATGCGCTGCTCGAGCCATCACGGCAAAGGAACTTCTCCCCCACGCAGCGTTCCACGCCGCCCTTCTTGCCGGAACAGGGAGTGTTCGCCGAATGAGCCGTGGTCGCGAACGATACGGCCAGCGCGGCCAGCGCCAGGATCAGCGCGCGCATCGTCAATGCGCCGCCGGTCGATCGCCGACCCAGGCCGAGAAGCGCAGCAGATAGCCATCGGGGTCCTGCACCAGGAACTGGCGCACGCCCACTTCGATCGCATCGCTGCGATACCAGCGCGCTTCGGGTTCCCGGTACAACGGCCAGCGGGCGGCCGCCAACCGCTCCAGCAAGGGCTCGATGGCGGCCACCTTGATCTCGAAATTGACGCCCCGCCCGCGCGGCGCCTCCAGCGCGCCCGTGATCCAGTTGTCATCGCCACGCACCTCCTCAAGCATGAACTGCGCGCCGTCCAGGTCCAGGTATGCAAAGCCCTCCGCCTCGCGTCGGTAGGCAATCTGGAAGCCGCACAGGTCCATCCAGAAAGCCAGGCTGCGCGACAGATCGGCCACCAGCAACTCCGGAACCATTCGGGCTCGGCGTAATTCGGTCATGCGTGTCTCCGCTTTTTTTGAGTATTCGACATGATGACAGAAACGACGCCGGCCGCATCCCGTCCCGGCAACGTCACGCCCCTGCCGCCCAGACCCACGCCGCCAGCACCGCCACCGCCGCCAGCAGATACAGCCACGCCCGCCGCGCGGCGAACACCCACATCACCGCCAACCCATAGAACAGGAAGGCGCACAAGGTGCCCGCCACGACGGCCACCGACCGGCCGCCCCAACCCACCGATGCCAGCCATTGCGCCAGGGCGATCGCGGCCAGGGCTGCCAGCGCATAGCCGCCCGCCACCGCCACCGCAACGCGCGCCAGGACGCGCCAGCGATAACCAGGCGGCGCGGGTGGCGTGCGGCCCGCCAGCGGCGGCGACCAGCGTGCGCCCCCCACCTTCCCGGCCAACCACAGGAACAGCAAGCCGGCGAGCAGAACGACGCCCTCCACCGACGCGGCAATCATGTCGCCCGCCCCGACATAGGTATGAATCGACTGCCCGGTGGTCATGCCATTGACGAGCGGCAGCGACAGGCACAGCAGCGCCGCCATGCCGAACTGCTCCCGCCATGCGCGCGACGGCGGCCGGACCAACGCGTGCAGCAAGGTCGCCAGCCACACCAGGAAGAACGCCCGGATCTCCCAGGATTCGCGCGCCGGCCAGTCCGCCGGGATCAGGCGATTGCCGTGGAAATAGGCGATACAGGCCACCGCGCTACCGGCGATGCCCGCGACATTGAGCGACTCGACCACCCGCTGGAAAACCGGCGTGGCCGCGCCGAATGCGCCATCGTGCCGGGCGCGCCGCTTCACGGCGTACAGCACCGCGCCGGTGGCGATCATCACCGTGCCCGCCAGGCCGAACAGGAAGTACAGCCAGCGCAGGGGCCAGCCGCCATAGGCCGCCAGATGCAGCCGCTCCATCACGCCATGCGCCACGTCGGCGCCGGGCGGGGCGTCGGCCCGGCGCAGCTCGGTCATCTCGCCGGAGGCCGCGCGGAACGCGGCGCGGCCAACTTGGGCGGTGAAACGCCGCACGGCGGCGTCCTCGTCGACGCGGCCAAACACGCGGATCGTCTCGTTGGGCTGGCCGGGACGCTCAACCATGACCATCCGAGCCGGACCGCCCATCGCGGCCTGCGCGGCATCCAGAAAGACGCCCAGTTGCAGGCGCGCGGGCACGCCCGGCGCCAACCCGGCGTCCACCTTGGCGGCGCCCGCGTCGGCGCCCGGCCCCGCCGCCGCCAGTTCCGCCCGCCACCGCGCCATGCCCTGTTCGCCGTACAGGACCCGCAGCGGTCCCGGCATGTAGCTGGTATAGAAGATCGCCAGGCCGGTATAGACGATCATCAACTGGAACGGCAGCGTCAGTACCGCGCTGGCGTTGTGGCCGTCCAGCCAGGCACGCGCGCCCCGGCCCGGCCGGAAGGTGAAGAAGTCCTTGAAGATGCGCTTGTGCACCACGACGCCGCTCAGCAGCGCCACCAGCATGCCGACCGACAGCCAGCCCACCAGCCAGAAGCCGAAATCGCCGCCATAGAGCGTGTAATGCAGCACCATGAAGTGGCGGCCGCCCTCGGTCTTGCGGCCCCAGGGCTGGGGCAGCCGCTCGCCGCTGCGCGGGTCCATTGCCGCCTCGCGCGTCACGCCGCTCGCATCGCGCCAGATCAGGCGCAAGGCCCGATCCCCCGCCGGCGGCAGCTCGATGCGCCAGAAGCGCGCGCCCGCGCTCTCCTGGTCGAGCAAGCGCCCGGCGGCGGCAAGCACCGCCGGCATGCCGAGGTCCCGCGCCTCGCGCGGCAGGGTCGGTTCGGCGCTCATCCAATGCGAGATCGGCGCGCGGAACACACTGAGCGTGCCGGCCAGGAAGATCACGCACAGCAGCCAGGCGCAGACCAGGCCGCACCAGGTGTGCAGCCAGGCCATGCGCTGGCGCAGCCCGCCCTGGCGCATCAGAACGTGCCGCGCAGCGTCAGCATGGCATTGCGGGGATCGCCATAGTGCACGCCGTTGACCATGTTGCCGATGGCGCTGTAGTAGGTCTTGTCGAAGATGTTGTTGAGGTTGAGCGTGGCGGCCCAGTTGCGGTTGATCTGGTACTTGGCGTAGGCGTTCCACACCGCGCGGCCGCTGGCCTTGGCGGTGAGCGCGCCGATCTGGCGCGACTGCCCGCTCTGCACGTTGACCCCGCCGCCCACCGTGAAGGCGTTCAGGTCGCCCGGCAACTGGTACGTGGTCCAGAGCCGGAAGATGTGCTTGGGCGTGTGCCAGGCGAACGCCTGCCCCTCGCTGCTGACGTCCTTCAGGTAGCGGGTGGTGTTGAAGGTATAGCCGGCATAGACGTTCCAGCCGCGGGTGACTTCGCCGTTGATTTCCGCGTCGAAGCCCTGGCTGCGCACCTTGCCCGCGTCGGTGTAGCAGTAGTAGTTCTCGGCGCAGGTCGGGCTGGAGCTGAAGTCCACCTGGGCGCGGTTGCTCTGGTCGATGCGGAAGATCGCGAACGCCGTGTTGACGCGGCCGTCCAGCAGCTCGCCCTTCAGGCCCAGCTCGTAGTTCTCGCCAACGATCGGCTTGAGCGACTGGCCGGACGCGTTGACCTCGCTCTGCGGCTGGAAGATGTCGGTGTAGCTGACGTAGGTGGTCCACTGCGGCGACAGGTCCAGGATCAGGCCCGCATACGGCGTGAAGTGGGTGTTGGCCTGCACCGTCTGGCCGTTGGTCAGCCGGCCGGCGCTGGTGGTGTCGGTGGTCCAGATGCGGTTGGAACGGCTGAAACGGCCGCCCAGCACCAGTTTCAACGGATCGGTCAGTTGCAGGCGGGTCGCGCCGTAGAAGCCCAGCTCGCGGCTCGTGCCGAGGCGGACTTCGTCGGTGAACGCGCGCAGCGCGGCCGTGGTCGGCTCGGGCAGGTCCGGATTGAACTGGAAGGCGTTGAAGGTGGCGTAGTTGGTGATGTACGAATACGACGTGTCGATCTTGGTGTGGGCGTAGTTGGCGCCCACCACTACCTCATGGGTGCGGCCGAAGGCCCGGAACTTGCCGGTCAGGTTGGCATCCATGCCGGAGGCGTCGAGGTCGGCGACCGTGCGCGCGACGTTGACCTGGGCCATCTGCGTGACCGGATTCACGCCGCGGCTGGACGCGGTGTACTTCAGGTACTGCTTTTCCTGCACGTAGGCGCCCGTGGCCTTGAAGCGCCAGTCGTCGTTGAAGGCATGCGTGAAGTCGGCGTAAAAGCCCTGGTTCGAGGTCCGCTGCCGGTTCCAGTTGGCGCCGTAGCTGGTGGAGCGCTTGAAGTCGATATCCTCGCCGTCGCTGTAGCGCGGCAGGCCGGAAATCGACGGGCGGCCGCGCAGGTCTTCATAGCTGTAGCCCAGGTTCAGTTGGGTGTATGGCGTGAAGTCGTACTCGATCGTGCCGTAGAAGGTCGTGTTCTTCATGTGGACGCGGTCGACGAAAGAGTGGTTGTCCTGGCGGTCCACCAGCGCGCGGCCGCGCAGGCTGCCGTCGGCATTGAGCGCGCCGCTGCCATCGACCTGCAGGCCATAGCGGTCCCAGCTGCCGGCCTTGGTCTCGACCATGTAGCGGTCTTCCGCCAGCGGACGCTTGCGCACCAGATTCACCGCGCCGCCTGGCGAGCCCGAGCCTTGCAGCAGGCCGGCCGCGCCGCGCAGCACCTCGACGCGGTCATACATGGCGGTGCCGCCCGAGTAATTGCTGGCGCGGCCGTAGAAGCCCCGTTCCAGCGGCACGCCGTCGTACTGGATGACGCTGTCCTCGAAGCCGCGAGAATAGATGTACTTGCCGCCCTGCGGGCTCTGCTGCAGGGTCACGCCGGTGGTGTTTTCCAGCGCGTCGTAGACCGAGGTCAGGTTCTGCTCGTCCAGCCGCTGGCGCGTCACCACGCTGACGGACTGCGGGATGTCGCGCAGGCGCTGGTCGCCCTTGCCGATCATGACCGAGGGCACGGTGTAGGAGCCGGTGCCTTCGGACATGCCGCGGTATTCCTGCCCGGTCACGGTCACCGCGTCCAGCGTGACGGCGTTGCCGCGCGCGGCGCGGCGCACCGTGTAGCCGCCGCTGGGTTGGCGCACGCCTTCGAAGCCGGTGCCGGCCAGCAACGCCGCCAGCCCCTGCGCGGCGGTCCAGCGGCCGTTCAGGCCTTGCGTCTGCGCGCGCTCGACCTGCGATGCATCGAATGACACATTCACTCCGGCGGCGCGCGCGAACTGGTTCAGCGCCTGGTCCAGCGGGCCGGCGGCGATGGCGAAGCCGTGCGCGGCCTCCTGCGCCGCCGGCGCGGCCTGCGCCCACGCGGCGACGCCAGGCCAGGCGGCCAGGGCGGCGCCGCACAGGATGCCGGACAGGGCCGTGCGCAGCACGGTGGGAACGGGCGCCAGGCGCGCCGTCTTCGGGGTACGAGCGAGTGTCATTGCGTAGTCTTGAAGGCCAGGTTGAAAGGTGTCTTTCCCTGTAGGCCGGACAAGAACGCCAATCCCCTCATTTTTTCAGCAACTTTTTTTGGGCCTTGCGTTGGCCTTTCTTTGTTCTTCCAGGCGCCGTGTGCCGCCGACTTGGCCGCGGCCCAGTCCTGGCGCGACATCAACACATCAAGCCGGACCGACCGTCACCCAATACCGGGTCCAGTAACGCACCCGGATCGGCAAGGTCTGGACCAGGAAGGCCAGCGCCCGATCGGTGTCGTCGACGTGATAGGTGCCGGATACCCGCAGGTCGGCGACCTCCGGCGCACAGCTGATGCGCCCACGGCGGTAGCGCGACAATTCCGTCAGCAGGCTGGCCAGCCGCATGTTCTTGCCGACGATCGCGCCTTCAACCCAGGCCGCGCCTTCCATGGCCGGCGGCGGCAGCGGTTGCGCGCGCCGGCGGTCGAGCCACCCCTGCTGGCCCGCCGGCACAATGAGCGGATCCCCCCCGTCGGCCGGAGTCAAGGCCACCGCGTGTTCCTGCACGCTGATCCGGACGCCGTCATCGTCCACCCGCACGACGAAACGCGTGCCCAGCGCCTCGATGCCTCCATAGGGTGTGCGCACCCTGAACGGCCGCCGCGTCGGCGACCCGGCATCGCTGCCCGTGTTCAGCGAGATCTCGCCGCGATGCAGCACCACCACGCGCTCGGGGCCATCCAGTAGCAGGCTCACGGCGCTGTCGGTGTTCAGGACCAGGTAGGTGCCATCGGAAAGCGTCAAGGCGCGTCGTTCGCCCAGGCCGGTACTGACGTCGGCAACCAGGCGCTGCCAAGGCGCCTGCTCGCGCATCGCCCAGCCCGTGCCCAAGGCGCCACCGGCGACCAGCAGGCTCTTGAGCACGACACGGCGGTGACGCCGGCGCGTGCCGTTCAGGGTCGTCAACGCATCCAGTGCCAATCCTTGCGGGACCGCGCTGAAATCCGCGTTCAGCGATTGCACCCGGGTCCAGGCCAGCTCGTGCTCGGGCGCGGCCCGGCGCCAGCGCTCGAACGCCGCGCGGGTGCGCGCGTCGGCCTGGCCGAAGTTGAGCTTGACCGACCAATCGATGGCTTGGTCGACAATGGAGGCGGCAATCGGCGCCGCCGCGCCCGGCGCTCTCATGTCGGCTCGAAGCGAAACAGGTAGCACTGGCGCAGCCCGCTGGCGACGTAGCGCTCGGCGGTGGCCAGCGACACGTCCAGCCGCTCGGCGATCTGCCGGCAGGTCAAGCCTTCGAGCTGGGCCCATAGGAAGGCCTGGCGCACCTTGGGCTTGAGGGTGTCGAGCATCTGGTCGATCTTGATCAGCGCCTCGAGGATGAGCAGACGGCTTTCGGGCGAAGGCACTTGCGCTTCCGGCGTGCGGGCCAGCACGTCGAGCCAGGCGCGCTCCAGTTCGCGCCGCCGCCAATGGTCGACCAGCAGGCCGCGCGCAATGGTGCTCAGGAAGGCCCGTGGCTCGCGCGCGTCCGCCGCCGCCGGCCGGCGCAGCAGGCGCACGAACACATCATGCGCCAGGTCCGCGGCTTCAAACGAATTGCCCAGTTGCCGGCGCAGCCAACCGTGCAACCAACCGTGGTGATCCACATAAAG
The DNA here is from genome assembly GCF_002082135.1 of Achromobacter ruhlandii. Lineage (NCBI taxonomy): Bacteria > Pseudomonadati > Pseudomonadota > Betaproteobacteria > Burkholderiales > Alcaligenaceae > Achromobacter > Achromobacter ruhlandii. Next base: position 2,362,523 of record NZ_CP017433.1, on the reverse strand, counting down.
CGATTCGACTCGATCCTGCATCGTGGGGGGCATGGCCGCGCGCCCTTGCGGGCTAATGAATGATAACCATTCTCCATTGTAATGAAGGGAGACAGACATCGGCAAGCGCTCGGCCCGCGCAGCTTGACATTCCCCCTCCCCCCTCCGAACATAGCCCCATCCACCCGGGGAGCTTCGGCAAGAAGCTGAGATTCCGATGGCGGCCGCGCCCAGCGCGGCACGCGGCGCGCGAGACCCGTTGAACCTGATCCAGACAATCCTGGCGTAGGGAAGGTGCGCATCCCGCCGGCCCGCCATGCCGCGCCACGCCGCCTCGCCCCGCCCGTTGTCCCCTTGCAAGGACCCGCCGGCATGGCTTCCCTCACTCCTACCCTGTCCGACCTGGCGCTGGCTTCGCGCGACCTGTATATGGCCGTGCGCCGCGACGCGCCGCTGGTGCAGTGCCTGACCAACTTCGTGTCGATGAACACCGCGGCCAACACGCTGCTGGCGATCGGCGCCTCGCCTGCGATGGTGCACGCGGTGGAGGAAGCGCCCGAATTCGCCGCCATCAGCGGCGCGGTGGTGATCAATATCGGCACGCTCTCGGCCCCCTGGCTGGACAGCATGCTACGGACCGCCGCCGCCGCCAGCCAGGCGGGCACGCCCTGGGTGCTGGATCCGGTGGCGCACCACGCCACCGCGTTCCGCCGCGACGCGGTGCGGCGTCTGCTGGACCTGCGGCCCGCCGTGATCCGCGGCAACGCGTCGGAGATCATCGCGCTGGGCGGCGGCCAGAGCGCCAGCAAGGGCGTGGATGCGCGCGATCCGGTGCGACAGGCCGAGCAGGCCGCGCGCGAACTGGCGCGGGCCCGCGCCACGGTGGTGGCGGTGACGGGAGAAGTGGATTTCGTGACTGACGGCCAGCGCGAGGTGCGCGTGGCCGGCGGATCGCCGCTGATGCCGCTGGTCACCGCCACCGGCTGCGCGCTGACGGCGGTGGTCGGCGCCTTCGCGGCGGTGGCGCGCGCTGACGCCTACACGGCGGCGGTGGCGGCGCTGTCCTGCTTCGGCATCGCCGGCCGGCGTGCCGGGGCGCTGGCGGAAGGCCCCGGCTCGTTCGCGTGGCGCTTCCTCGACGCGCTGGCGGCGCTGGAGACGGACAGCCTGACGGCCGAATCGCCACTGCGCTGAATCCACATCCGCGCGCCCTGCCGGCGCGCGGATGCCTTTCCTTTTACATGCGGTACTGCAGGCTCAGCATGGCGTTGCGCGGCGCGCCGGGCATGTTCAGGTTGGCATTGCTACCGTGCGCCGACACGATATACCCGGCATCGAACAGGTTGTAGACGTTCAGCTGCACCGAGTAAGGTCCCTGGCGCCACCAGGCGGCGGCGTCCGCCGTGACGTAGCCGGGCAGCTTGACGGTGTTGCCCGGGTTGGCAAAGCGCGCGCCCACCAGGTTCAAACCGGCGCCAACGCCGAAGCCCTCGCCCAGGTCCTTGGTGATCCAGACGTTGCCGGCATGGCGCGGCGTCAGCGTGGCGCGCTTGCCTTCCACATCCTTGCCCGCATCGCGCGCCACCGACTGCGTCACGCGCGCGTCCAGGTAGGCATAGCCCAGCATCGCGCGCCAGCCGTTGGACAGGTCGCCCGACAGGGTCCACTCGGCGCCATCGGTGCGCTGCGTGCCCACCGGCACCAGCGTGTTGGTCACCGGGTTGGTCACCTTGATGTCGGTGCGCTCCAGGCGGAACACCGACACCGTGGTCGACAGCTTGCCATCCAGGAAATCGTACTTGGCGCCGACTTCATAGTTGGTGGTCTTCTCCGGCGCCAGGTCGACGTTATTGGCGGCCAGCGCGAAGGCCTCGCCCGAGGGCTGGTAGGAACGGCTCCACGACACGTAGTACGACTGCACGCTGTCCGGCTGGAACACCAGGCCCAGGCGCGGGCTCAGGTTGGAGTCGGTGCGCTGCAGGTTCTGGCCGCTGCGGCGGTCCTCGGTCTTCTGCTCGAAGCGGTCATGGCGCACGCCGCCCAGCACCTTCCAGTGCTCGCCCAGCGACACCATGTCCTGCACATACAGGCCGAGCGTGCTGAAGCGGCCCAGGTTGTCGGAACCCGGCGCGCCCACGGCCTGCCGCCGCAGCGTCGGCAGTTGCGGATCGAACAGGTTGACCACCGCCACGTTGGGATTGGAATAGCTCACCAGGTCCTTGTTCTGCTGGCCCACCTCGACGCCGTAGAGGATGTCGTGGCGCACCGATCCCCACTGCACGCGCTGCATCAGCTCGGTCTGGTTGGTCCAGCCGTGTTCGTCGCGCAGCACGTTGCCGTGGGTCAGTGACACGGTCTGCGCGGCTTCGTTGACCGAACCCGGCAGCGTGTTGTTGCGGTTCAGCGTGTAGTGGTAGTAGCGCGTGGCGTTGCGCAGCGACCAGTTGTCGTTGAAGCGGTGCGTCAGCGTGCCGGCGTACGACTGCACGCGAGTCTGGGTGTAGTCGGTGTCGCGCGCGTTCTGGGCGCCGTAGTAGGTGGACGGGTCCACGTCCACCGGACGGCCATGGTAGGCCGGGATGCCGAAGTCGGTCAGGCGGCGGTCTTCCAGGAATTCGGTCTGCAGCAGGAAGGTGGTGTTCTCGCCCAGCTTGAACTGGGCCGACGGCGCGATCGCCTTGCGGTCGATGAACTGCTTGTCGCGGTAGCTGTCGCCCTTCTCCACCGCGCCGGTCAGGCGCCAGGCCATGCTGCCGCTCTCGTTGGCGCGTCCCAGGTCCAGGTCGAGCCGGCGATCGTTCCACGAGCCGTAGCTCAGGCCGACCTGCGAGATGTCCTCGCCCGGCTTCTTGGTGACGCGGTTGATCAGGCCGCCCGACGAGCCGCGGCCGTACAGCACCGCCGCCGGGCCCTTGATGACGTCGATGCGTTCGACGTTGGACAGGTCGCGGAAGTACAGCGCGTCATCGCGGAAGCCGTCGACGAACTGGTCGGCGATGGCGGTGAAGCCGCGTATCGACACCTGGTCGCGCTGGCCGTCGCCGGTCGAGAAGCTGACGCCCGGCACGTTCTTGAGCGCGTCCTGCACCGACATGGCGTGCTGGTCGCGCAGCACCTGCGCCGGCACCACGTTCACCGTCTGGGGAATGTCGCGCAGCGGCGCGTCGATCTTGGTGGCGCTGGTGGACGCGGGCGGGTTGTAGCTTTGCGCGGTGTCATCGGCGCCGACGACGCTGATCGCGGGCAAGGTGGCGGCGGGCGCGGCGGCCTGGGCCTGGACGGCCAAGGGGGCCGCGGCGAACAGGGCGGCGGTGAGGGGGCGGAGGACGTGCATGGCCTGCGGGTCTTTTCGAAGTCGTTTGAAATGGAAGAAACCGCCATTCTCTTGACAACGAGAATCACTCGCAATGCTTTTATCATTACGTTGTCTGGGGGCCACGATAAATAAGACATGCGTCCAATTCAGATGTTATTCAGCATGTGTGTGCAAAGCGTGCGCGGCGGGCCGGATGTCCCAGCCCGGTCGCATTCCGTCCCCGGAAATTTTCCGCCGCGCGCCGGCGCTGGCGTCGTCCCGCGAACCAGCGCGCTCCCCGTGACCGTCAGCGGTAATACACGCAGATGCGCTTGCCGCCGATCTCGTGCACGTCGATCGGCAATTCATACAGGGCGCCCAGCACCTCGGGGCGGATCAGTTCGGCGGGCGTGCCGCAATGCGCCACCCTGCCCGCCTTCATCGCCACGATGCGGTCGGCGTAGCTGGACGCGAAGTTGATGTCGTGCAGCACCAGCACCACGGTCTTGCCCAGTTCGTCGGCCGCGCGCCGCAGCGTGCCCATCATGGCCACGGCGTGCTTCATGTCGAGGCTGTTCAGCGGCTCGTCCAGCAGCACATAGCGCGTATCCTGGCACAGCACCATCGCCACGAACGCGCGCTGGCGCTGGCCGCCGGACATCTCGTCCAGGTAGCGGCCGGCCAGCGGCTCCAGGTCCAGGTAGGCGATGGCCCGGTCGATATGGACCTTGTCGTCCAGCGTCAGGCGGCCTCCGGAATGCGGATAGCGCCCGAACGCCACCAGGTCGCGCACCGTCAGGCGCAGCGGCAGGTGGTTGTCCTGCCGCAGGATGGCCAGGCGCCGCGCCAGTTCGCGGCTGTCGCCGCGCGTCACGTCCAGGCCGTCCACCTGGATGCGGCCGGCGGACATCGGCAGCAGGCGGCTGATCATCGACAGCAGCGTCGACTTGCCGGCGCCGTTGGGGCCGATGATGGCGGTCACGCCGCCGGCCGGCAAGGCCAGCGACACCTGGTCCACGATCACGCTGTCGCCGTACTGTTTGCTGACTTGTTGGATATCGATCATTGGCGTCCCCTGCGCAAGATCAGGGCCAGGAACATCGCTCCGCCCACGAATTCGATGACCACGCTGACCGTGGTGCTCAATTGCAGCACCCGTTCCAGCAGGGTCTGCCCACCCACCAGGAAAATCACGCTGAGCAGCGCGGCGGCCGGCACGGTATGGCGGTGCCGATCCGACCCCATCGCCTGGTAAGCCAGGTTGCTGACCAGCAGGCCGAAGAAGGTCACCGGTCCCACCAGCGCGGTGGACACCGACACCAGCACGGCGATGGCGGCCAGCGTCAGCAGCAAGGTGCGGCGGTAGTCCACCCCCAGGTTCAGCGCGATCTCGCGGCCCAGCGCCAGCACGTCGTAGCGGCGCCGCATGCGCCAGACCAGCAGCGTCGCCGCGGCCACCGCCGCCAGCGCGATCGGCAGCAGTTCGGTGCGCACTGAATTGAAGTTGGCGAACATCCGGTCCTGCAGCACCAGGAACTCGTTCGGGTCGATCAGGCGCACCACGAAACTGGACAGGCTGCGAAACAGCAGCCCGAAGATAATGCCCACCAGCATCATCAAATGCAGGCTGCGCACGGCGTCGGTGAACAGCCAGCGGAACAGCAGGCAAGCGAAGGCCGTCATCGCGCCCACTTCCAGCACGAAGGCCGCCACCGGATGGTTGACCGCGCCCGCCGCCTGGCCGAAGCCGAACACCACCAGCGACTGGATCAGCAGGTAGAGCGCGTCAAAGCCCATGATGGCCGGCGTCAGGATGCGGTTGTGCGTCACGGTCTGGAACAGCACCGACGACACCGCCACCGCATAGGCCACCAGCAGCATCGCCGCCAGCTTGCCGCCCCGGAACGGCAGCACGAAAGCCCATTGGCCATTGGCGCCCAGCGTCATGAAACCGACGACGCACAGCAACGCGGCGGTGGCCAACAGCGCCAGGCGCCAGGCCTGCGGCGAAGGCAACAGGCGCGATACGGATTCAGCCACGGCGCGCTCCCCGGCTGCGCAGCAGGCACAGGAACAGGACGCTGCCGACCACGCCCACCACCGTGCCCAGGGGCACCTCGTAGGGATGGATCACCAGCCGGCCGATGATGTCACAGGCCAGCACGAACACGCCCCCCAGCATCGCCACCCACGGAATCGCGCGGCGCATGTTGTCGCCCAGCATCAGGCTGACCGCGTTCGGCACGATCAGGCCCAGAAACGGAATGCCGCCGGCGGTCACCACCACCACGGCGGAAATCGCCGACACGATCAGCAGGCCCGCCAGCGTCAGGCGCGCGTGGTTCAGGCCAAGATTGGCGGCGAACTCGCGGCCCATGCCGGCCACGGTGTAGCGGTCCGCCGCCAGATAGGCCGCGGCCGCCAGGCCGAAGCCGATCCACAGCAGTTCGTAGCGGCCGCGCAGCACCCCGGAAAAATCGCCGGTGGTCCAGGCGTGCAGTGACTGCAGCAGGTCATAGCGGTAGGCAACGAAGGTGGTGACGGCGTGGATCACGCCGCCCAGGATCAGGCCGATCAGCGGCACGATGAACGGCGTGCGCAGCGGCACGCGCCGCAGCAGCGCCAGGAACAGCAGCGTGCCCGCCAGCGCGAAGCCGGTGGCGGTCAGCATCTTGCCGATCACCGGCGTGTCCGGCGCCAGCAGCGTCACCACCAGGATGCCGAGCGTGGCCGACTCGACGGTGCCGGCCGTGGTCGGCTCGACGTAACGGTTGCGCACCAGCATCTGCATGATCAGCCCGGCCACCGCCAGCGCCATGCCGGCCAGCAACAGGGCCAGCGTGCGCGGCACGCGGCTGACCAGCAGCAGGCGCCAGGCGCGCTCGGCATCCGGCCCGCCGGCCAGCGCGGCGAACGAAAACGACCCCGCGCCCAGGCTGACGCTGGCCACGCACAACGACAGCAACAGCAGCAACAGGGCCGCCAGCCCGGCCCAGCCGGTCATCATCCCGCCCTGCTTCACCCGGCCGACTCCGACGCCATCCGATGGACCATGCGCTTACTTGGCGTCCGGCTTGGCGCCCGACAGCGCGCGGGCGATATCGTCCACGTTCTGCTGCATGGCGGTCAGGCCGGCACTGCCCAGCAGGTACCAGTTGTAGCCGTTCAGATAGACCACGCGCTGCTGCTTCCAGGCCTTGGTGGGGCGGATCAGGTCGTTGTCCAGCATCCGCTGGGCCGAGGTGCCCTCGCGGCCGATGGCGGCGTCGCGGTCGATCACGAACAGCCAGTCGGGATCGGTCTGGGCAATGAACTCGAACGAAATCGCCTGGCCGTGGTTCGACACGTTCAGGTCCTTGGCGGCGGGCGCGAAGCCGAACGCGTCATGAATGACGCCGAAGCGCGAGCCGGGACCATAGGCGCTCATCTTGCCGCCGGTGGTCAGCACGATCAGCGCGGTGCCTGCCTTGCCCGCCTGGCCATGCAGCGCCGTGATCGAGGCGCGCAGCGCGTCCAGCTTTTCCCTGGCCTGGGTCTGTTTGCCATAGATGGCGGCCAGCGTTTCGGTGTTGCGCGTGACGCTGCCGACCAGGTCCTTGGCGTCAACCGTCAGGTCGACCGTGGGCGCCAGTTTGGCCAACTCGTCGTACTTGGGCGCCGAACGGCCGGCCACGAAGATCACCTGCGGCTGGGCCGCGTGGATTACCTCGTAGTTGGGCTCGAACATGCTGCCGACCTTGAGATAGCGCTTGTCGGCGTACTGGGCGAGCTGCGGCGGCAGCTTGGCGGCGCTGGGCACGCCGGCCACGTCCACGCCCAGTGCGTGCAGGGTGTCGAGCACCGCCAGGTCCAGCACCACGGTCTTGGTCGGGTTGGACGGCACGGCGGTCTCGCCGCGCGCGTGCTTGACCGGCACGCTCCGGGCCGCGTCCTGGGCCAGGCTCGGGGCGCTGGCGGCGCCCAGGGCCATGGCCGTGGTGGCACACGCCAGCCAGCGGCCGGCGCGCCCTGCCAAGGTTTGCTTCATCGTCATGCTTGTCTCTCCAGGTTGCGGGAACGCCGCCAGGCGGCGGCGCGTCCCGGTTGTTGCGCGCGGGCTCAGAACTTCACGCCCACGCCCAGCCAATAACGGCGGCCGTCCTCGACGTAGCCGTAGTCGTCGTAGCCGACCTGCTTGTCGAACAGGTTGTAGATGCCGGCGTACACCGACACCTTCTTGTTGACGGCGTAGGAGCCGCCCAGGTCGACGAAGGTGTACGACGGCGCCACCAGCGAGGTCGAGGACGGGCCGGTGATCGGCTGGCTTTCCTTGCCGCGGTAGTTGACGCGGGCCCACGCTTCCAGCGCGTCGGAGGCCTGCCAGTTGACCGTGGTGGTGAACAGGTGCTTGGGCAGTTGGTTCAGCGGCTGGCCCTGGTACTGGCCGGACTTCTGTTCCGACTTGGTGAAGGTGTAGCTGCTGGTCAGCGACCAGTCGCGGCCCAGCGGCAGCTTCAGGTTGGCCTCGACGCCGCGCGACACCGCCTTGTCCACGTTCATGTAGGTGGTGGGGTTGGAGCCGAACTGGTTGGGGCCGTCGGTGCATTGCGATAGCGGGCAGGCAACGCGGGTGATCTTGTCCTTGAAGTTGTTGTTGAACAGGGTCAGGCCGGCATTGAAGCCCTCGCCGTCGTCATACAGCAGGCCGAGTTCCTGGGTCACCGACTTCTCGGGCGTCAGGTCGGGGTTGCCGTACATGTTGCCGCCGCGGCTGACCTGGCCCCAGCCGGCCACGGTCTGGCGCAGGTCGGGCGCGCGGAAACCGGTGGATACGCCGCCCTTCAGGGTCCAGCGCTCGGCCATGTGCCACACGCCGTACAGGCGCGGGCTGAAATGGCTGCCGAAGTTCTCGTCCTGGTCCATGCGCAGGCCGCCGGTCAGCGCGAAGCTTTCGACCAGGCGCCATTCGTCCTCGGCGAACAGCGCCCACTGGTAGCGCTCCACCTTGCTGGGACCGCCGGCGAGCTGGTTGCCGGTCTGGTCGGTCAGGCGCTGCGTCAGGTAGGTGCCGCCCAGGGTCAGCATGTGCGAACCCAGCGGCAGCGTCCAACTGGTCTGCAGGTCCAGGTTCTTGATCTTCATCTGGCGCGAGCGGTTGTCGAACTCTTCCTGCTGCACGTAGCTGTCGGACACGCCCCAGCCCCAGCGGCCGGTGTGCGACAGCGCCCATTTGTTGCTGCGGTAGTCGGTTTCCGACGAGGCCGGGCAACCCGTGCGCGCGCAGGCCACGCCCGGGGCCAGCGGGGCCACGGTCTTGCCCAGCGTGTTCTCGTATTTCTGGCGGCTGGACGTGGCTTCCAGCACGATGTCGTGGTCGCGGTTGGGTGTGAGCGCCAGCTTGGCCGTGATGTTGGTGGCGTTGCGCTTGCGGTAGCCGTCGACGATCCTGTCTTCGTCGCGCTGGGTCGCCTGGCCGTAGATCTGCAGGCCCAGCAGGTCATTCTTGATCGGGCCCGCCAGGTAGAAGTTGCCCTGGTAGATGTCGCCGGACCTGCTGCTTTCCTGGATGGTGGTGTCCATGCGGACTTCACCGCCCCACTCGTTGGGCACCTTGCGGGTGATGATGTTGATCACCCCGCCCATGGCGTCGGAACCATACAGCGACGACATCGGCCCGCGCACCACCTCGATGCGCTCGATGGCCGAGATCGGCGGCGTCCAACCGCCTTCGACGCCGCCGGAATCGGAGTTGGTGCGGGTTTCCCGCGAGTTCTGGCGCTTGCCATCGATCAGGATCAGCGTGTACTTGGGGCCCATGCCGCGCAGGCTGATGTCCTGGCGGTCGCCGCCGCCGGTGACCACCACGCCCGGCACTTCGACCAGCGCGTCGGTGACATCACGGTAGAACTTCTTTTCGAGATCCTGGCGCGTGATCACGCTGATCGAGGCCGGCGCGTCCTGGATCTGCTGCTCGTAGCCGCTGGCCGTCACCACCACGGTATCCAGCGTCCTGGCGTCAGCCGGCGGGGCCGATTGCGCCAAGACCGGATGACCGGCGGCAAGGCCGCTGGCGCACAAGGCGACAGCCAGGCCGGTACGCGGGCCGAATGCGCGGCGCGCGGCCAGATCGTTGCAGCTCATGATTTCAGACTCTCCCGTCCCGGAAGGGCCGCGCCCCGCGCGCCGCCCTGTCCGCTTCAATTTTTAATGAAAACTATTCTCATATTAGAATTGAGGCAAACCGTGAGCTGCAACACGCTTTCCGCAACTTTTACTTTCTTCGCACTTCTTGACACTTCTGCCGCCGGCGACCCGCTATGCTGCCGTGGCAACAGCACCCAAGCGCATGCCCATACCCACCCCCATGGCCACACGCCGCATCCTGTTGATCGACGACGACGTCGACCTGGCATTGATGCTGCGCGAGTACCTAGAGCCCGGCCACATCGAACTGACCCTGGCGCACAACAGCGCCCAAGGTCTGCCACTTGCAATGCAAGATTGCTTCGATCTGGTGCTGCTCGACCTGATGCTGCCGGACGGCAGCGGCCTCGATCTGCTGCGCCATCTGCGCCGCCACTCGCGCCGCCCCGTCATCATGTTCACCGCCCACGGCGGCGAAACCGACAGGGTGCTGGGACTCGAACTGGGCGCGGACGACTACCTGGCCAAGCCCTTCGGTCCGCGCGAACTCAAGGCCCGCATCGGCGCCGTGCTGCGCCGCTTCGAGGAAAAGCCCGCCCCCTCCCCGCCCGAGCTGAACGTCGGCGCGCTATCGCTGGACGCCGCCAGCGGCCTCGCCCGCCTGGGCGAGCAGGAAGTGCTGCTGACCGGCGCCGAACAGCGCATCCTCGAAATCCTGATGCGCGCCCCCGGCCAGGTAGTGCCACGCGAACAGATCAGCCTGTACGCGCTGGGCCGCGCCGCCGAACGCTACGACCGCAGCATCGACACCCACATCAGCAGCCTGCGCAAGAAACTGCAGCTGGACCAGGCCGCCGACGCGCCCGCCATCCGCAACCTGCGCGGACTGGGCTACGTGCTGGCCGGCGCGGCCTGATGCGCTGGCTGCCCGTCCGCTCCCTGTTCTGGCGCGCCTTCCTGACCTTCTGGGGCGCGATGGCCGTCATCACGGTCTGCGGCATGATGCTGACCGCCGCGGTGGCCTGGTACCGCGTCGATTCGCTCGACGGCCTGAACCCCGGCAACCTCACTCGCGACGCAGCCCAGATCGCCCGCGGCGAAGGCGCTGACGGCCTGCGGCGCTGGGTCGAGGCCATGGATGCGCGCTATTCGGCGCTCAAGATTTATATCGTCGACACGCACGACCGCGACATCCTCGGCCGCCGATTGCCGACCCGCCTGGACGACTGGCTCGCGGCCTTCCGCGCCGCGCCCGATCCGGGCCTGATCGCCGCCTCCATCGACGTCCCCGCCGATCCGGCCGCGGTGCGCGTGTCATGGTGGGATCCGCAATTGCTGACATTGCCGGATAACCGTGAACTGCTGATGCTGTTCCTGCCGTTCGACTCCTCGCACTGGGAAGTGCTGGGACTGACGCCGGTGGCGCTGGGCCTGCTGCTGTTCGCGCTGGCCATCACCGCCCCCTTCTGCTGGGCGCTGACGCGCCACGTGGCCGCGCCGCTGGAGCAAATGCGCGGCGCCGCGCGCGCCCTGGCCGCCGGCCGGCTGGACACCCGCACCCCCGACGCGCTGTCGCGGCGCCAGGACGAACTGGGCCTGCTGGCGCGCGACTTCGACGCCATGGCCAGCCGCCTGCAAGCGCTGGTCGATACGCGCGAGCAACTGCTGCGCAACATCGCCCACGAACTGCGCTCGCCGTTGGCGCGGCTGCGCCTGGGCGTGGAACTGGCGCGCCGCAAGGACGAGCGCCAGGACCTGCAGCTGGACCGCATGGAACGCGAATGCGAGCGCCTGGACGGCCTGGTGGGCAGCACCCTGCGGCTGGCGCGCATGGGCGCCCTGCCCCTGCCCACCGAAACGCTGGACCTGGCGGACGTGGTCGACGACGTGGTGCAGGATGCGCGCTTCGAGGCCGGCGAACGCCAGATCGCCATCGGCTGGCACCGTCCGCCGCCGCTGCGCATCGCGGCCGACCGCGACAGCCTGGCCAGCGCCATCGAAAACACCCTGCGCAACGCCCTGCGTTTCGCGCCGGCGGGCGGCGCGATCCAGGTGCGCCTGCTGGCCGACGCCGGCGAAGCCTGCCTGGAAATCGAGGACAACGGGCCCGGCGTGCCGGAAAAGGAACTGGCCTACCTGTTCGAGCCGTTCTACCAGGGCGCTCCGGCCGCCGGCACGCCCCACGGCGGCGCCGGGCTGGGCCTGAGCATCGCGCGGGCCGCCGTGGCGGCCCACAAGGGTCGCATTTCGGCGCGCAACGTCGCGCCGCGCGGGCTGAGCGTGCGCATCGAACTGCCGCGCATGGCCGCCTGACCCGCGCGGCGCTTCGCCAGTCGCCGGGAATCCGTCGTCAGGAATCGGTCGTCGGGGACCCGTCGTCGGTGATCGGTCGTCGGTGGTCGGTCGCCGGTGATCAGTCGTCGGTGATCAGTCGCCGGTGATCGGTCGTCGGTGATCTGCCGCCCCGGATCAGACGTCGGCGAGCAGTCGCCGTTGAGCAATCGCCAGGGATCAGGCGTCGCGGATCAAGCGCCAATGATCAGTGGTCAATGAGCAGTCGCCCGGCATAGGGCGTCGGTGAGCAGTCGCCCGGCATCAGTCGTCGGCCAGGATCGCGGCCGACAGCCGCGGCAACACCCGCAGCGCATTGGCCGTGGTCGCCTGCGCCACCTGCGCCGGCGTGATACCGCGCAGTCCGGCCAGCACCTGGGCGATGCGGGCCAGCTCGCCAGGCCGGTTGCGCCGCTGCGGCGGATGCAGCCAGGCCGGGGGGATATCCGGCGCGTCGGTCTCCAGCACCAGGTGGCGCAGGTCGACGTCGGTGGCGTGGCGGCGGATCTGCAATGCCCGCTCGTAGGTCATGGCCCCGCCCAGCCCCAGCGCGAAGCCTTGCTCGACAAAGGCCTGGGCCTGCTGGGCGCTGCCATTGAAGGCATGCGCGATGCCGCCGATACGCTCGTGGCGCCGCAGGTACTTCAGCAGGATGTCCTGCGACTTGCGCACATGCAGCAGCACCGGCAGCTTGAATTCCGCCGCCATGGCCAGTTGGGCGGCGTAGAAACGTTCCTGCCGCGCGCGCGGCTCGCCCGAGGCGATTTCCGGCACGAAGAAATCCAGCCCGATCTCGCCAATGGCGACGAAACGCGGATCGCCCAGCGACTGCCGGATGGCGTCGCGCAGGGCGTCCAGATCGGCATCGTCGGCGCGCTGCACATAAAGAGGATGGATGCCCAGCGCGTAGGCGCCGCCGGCCACCTGCCCGGCAAGCTCCCGCACGACGGCAAAATTGGCCCGTTCAACGGCGGGGATGACGATGGCCTGGACGCCGGCTTCAAGCGCGTGTCCGATGACCTCGCTACGATCGGTATCGAACTCGGCGGCGTCCAGGTGGCAATGGGTGTCGATCAGCATGGGCGCGGCCTCCTTGCCCGGGTTTCCTGCACAATCATCGCGCCGCCCGGCCCACGGACCGGCCGAGGGCGTCAGCCCGAGACCAGCCGGCCGTTTTCCATCAGCAGCTGGCGGTCGGCGCGCGCCGCCAGCTCGGGATCGTGGGTCACGATCGCAAATGCCGTGCCCGACTCGCGGTTGACGCGGGTCAACAGTTCGAACATGTTATGCGCGGTGTGGCGGTCCAGGTTGCCGGTGGGTTCGTCGGCCAGCACGCACACCGGCCGCGTCACCAGCGCGCGCGCCAGCGCCACGCGCTGGCGTTCGCCGCCCGACAGCTGGCCCGGGTAATGGCCTTCGCGCGCCGCCAGGCCGACCAGGCCCAGCACCTCGCGCGCCGCTTCGCGGGCCTTGTCGCGGTTCTCGCGGCGCACGATCAGCGGCATGGCGACGTTGTCCAGCGCCGAGAATTCCGGCAGCAGGTGGTGGAACTGGTAGACGAAGCCCAGGCTGCGGTTGCGCACCTGGCTCTTCCTGGCCTCGGACAGCCCCACGGCCAACTGACCGTCGACCGACACCGAACCGCTGGTGGGCACGTCCAGCAGCCCCAGGATATGCAGCAGCGTGCTCTTGCCGGAACCGGACGCGCCGACGATGGCGACCATCTCGCCGCGCGCCACGCTCAGGCTGACATTGCTCAGCACCTCGATGCGGGCCGGCCCCTCGTCGTAGACCTTGACGAGGTTGTCGGCCTGCAGCGCCGGAGACAGGGAATCAATCATGGCGCAGCACCTGTGCGGGTTGCAGGCGCGAAGCGCGCCAGCTGGGATACAAGGTCGCCAGCAGCGACAGCACCAGGGACGTTACGCCGATGGTCACGATGTCGCCCACCTGCGGGTCGGACGGCAAGGCGCTGATGAAATAGATCTCGCGCGGCAGGAAATGCACGCCCAGCAGACGCTCGATGAACGGCACGATCACGTCAACGTTGTAGGCGATCAGGATGCCTCCCGCCACGCCCAGCAGCGTGCCGATGACGCCGATCAGCGCGCCCTGCACCAGGAAGATGCGCGCCACTTCGCCCGGCCCCGCGCCCAGCGTGCGCAGGATGGCGATGTCCGATTGCTTGTCCTTGACCGCCATCACCAGCGACGACAGCAGGTTGAACGCGGCCACCGCGACGATCAGCGCCAGGATCAGGAACATCATGCGCTTTTCGGTCTGCACGGCGGCGAACCAGGTGCGGTTGTTGCGCGACCAGTCGCTCGCCATGACGTACGGCGGCAGCACGTTGCGCAGCTCGGCCGCCACCTCGGGCGCCTTCTGCATGTCGGCGATGCGCAGGCGCACGCCGGCGGTGCCGCTCTCGCGGAAGACCTTGGCGGCATCGTCGTTGTCGACGAAGGCCAGCGAGGAATCGTATTCGTAGTGGCCCGACGAGAACACGCCGACCACGGTGAACTGGCGCATGCGCGGCGCGAAGCCGGCCGGGCTGATGGAGCCCTGCGGCGCCAGCATCAGCAAGGTGTCGCCCACCTTCACGCCCATGCCGTCGGCCAGCTCGTTGCCCAGCACCACGCCGAAGCCGCCCGGCTTCAGGTCGGTCAGCTTGCCCGCCACCATCTGCCGCGGCAGGTCCGAGACGTTGCCTTCGGTGGCCGGGTCGATGCCCCGCACCTGGACCCCGCGCAGGGCCTGGCCGCGCACCAGCATGCCCTGAGCCGCCACGAACGGCGCGCCGGCCTTGACCTCGGGGTTGCGCTTGGCGGCGTCGGCGAACTGCTGCCACTGCTCCAGCACCCGCTCGGGCGCGGCGCCCGGGATGTAGAGCTCGATGTGCGGCAGCACCGACAGCATGCGGTCACGGACCTCTTTCTGGAAACCGTTCATGACCGACAGCACCACGATCAGGGCGGCGACGCCCAGCGCGATGCCTGCCATGGAACTGGCGGCGATGAAAGAGATGAAGCGATCGCGGCGGCCGCGTCGCTGGCGGATGCGGGCCAGCCCGGCATAGCGGGCGCCGATCCAGAGTTCGTAGGGTATTTTCAGCACGAGCGCATTATGGCATTAACCAGCCGCAAAACCGTCCCCGGAATGCGGGAATGGAAGACAAGCCGTGACAAGCTATGGCAGCCGGGGCCGGGCTTAGTTCCCGGCCTGGGTCCGGGTCCGGCCAGCGACTACAATCCCGGCCATGCTGATCGTCATCCCGGGCGCCTTGCCCACCCTTCCCGTCGCCGCAGAACTGGCCAAGCTGCTGCCCGAGCGCGCGCCCACGCTGCACCGCTGGCTGCAGGCCGGCAGCGCCCGGGTCCAGGCCCACGACATCCGTACCCAGGGCTGTACCGCATTCGAAGCCTGGCAACTGCGCCGGGCCGGCTACGCCACGGAACCCGGCCTGCTGCCGGGCGCCGGACTGGGCCCGCTGCTGGCCGGCGGCCAGGCCGGCGACGGCCCCGTCTGGCTGGCCGAACTGGTCCACCTGGCCCTGGGCACCGACCAGGCCACCCTGCTCGACCCGGCCCAGATGGACCTGCGCGACGCCGAAAGCGCCGCGCTGCTGGAGACCGCCCGCCCGCTGTTCGAAGACACCGGCTTCGCCGTCGAACCGTTGACGGCCGCCCGCTGGCGCCTGCGCCTGCCGGACGGCCTGCGGCCCCAGACCGCCAGCCCGCTGGCGGTGGCGGGCCAGCGCCTGAACGACTGGTGGCGCCAGGATGCCGAAACCCGGCCCTGGCGTCGGCTGCTCAACGAGATCCAGATGTCCTGGCACGAGCATCCCGCCAACGAATCGCGCGCCGCGCGCGGCCTGCCGCCCGTCAACGCCCTGTGGCTGTATGGCGGCGGCAAGCCGTGGGCCATGCGCCCGGCCGGCCCGGAACAGGTCATGACTGAACTGGATGCCCCGCAACGCGCCGGCGACTGGGCCGCCTGGCTCGATGCCCTGGCCGCGCTAGAGCAGCGCCTGCAAGCGCTGGCCGGCCCCAAGGGCCTGCCGGACCAGCCCGCCGAGCTGCTGCTGCTGGGCGACGATCGCAGCGCCACCCTCACCCTGAAACCGCGCGGGGGCCTGCTCGGCTTGCTGCCCGCGCCCAAGAAAAACTGGAGCGCCTGGTGGTCTCACCCCGCTTAACCGTCCGCCGCGCCGACCTCGCCGCCTGCCACGCCTTGGAAGCCTCGGGCATCCACCCGCTGCTGGCGCGCCTGTGGGCCGCGCGCGGCGTCACCCATCCCGACCAGACCAAGCTGGCCTGGCCCGCCCTGCTGCCGCCGGCCGGCCTGACGCATTCGGCGCACGCCGCCGGCGTGCTGGCCGACGCCATCCAGGCCGGCAAGAAACTGCTGATCGTGGCCGACTACGACTGCGACGGCGCCACCGCCTGCGCCGTCGGCCTGCGCGCCCTGTCGGCCATGGGCGCCGACGTCGACTTCCTGGTGCCGAACCGCTTCGAGACCGGCTACGGCCTGTCGCCCGCCGTGGTCGAGCTGGCCTGCCGCCATCGCGCCGGCAAGCCCGACATCATCATCACCGTGGACAACGGCATCGCCAGCGTCGACGGCGTGGCCGCGGCCAACGCCGCCGGCATCGGCGTGGTGATCACCGACCACCACCTGCCCGGCGACACGCTGCCGGACGCCCTGGCCATCGTCAACCCGAACCAACCGGGCTGCGGCTTCCCGTCCAAGAACCTGGCCGGCGTCGGCGTCATCTTCTACATGATGCTGGCGCTGCGCGCGGAGCTGCGCCGCCGCGGCGTCTACGCCCCCGATGGCGGGCCGCGCCTGGACGCGCTGTCCGACCTGGTGGCGCTGGGCACCGTGGCCGACGTGGTCAAGCTCGATGCCAACAACCGCCTGCTCGTGACGCAGGGGCTGCAGCGCATGCGCAGCGGCCGCCTGCAGCCCGGCCTGCGCGCCCTGTTCGCCGTGGCGGGCCGCGAGCCGCGCGCCGCCAACGGCTTCGACCTGGGCTTCGCGCTGGGCCCGCGCATCAACGCCGCCGGCCGCCTGGCAGACATGAGCCTGGGCATCGCCTGCCTGACCACCGACGACGAGGCCCAGGCGCTGGAGATGGCGCGCGAGCTGGACAACATCAACCGCGAGCGCCGCACCATCGAGGCCGAGATGCGCGAGCAGGCGCTGGCCGCCATGGAGGCGCCCGACGCCGCGCCCGGCGCCACGGTGTGCGTGTTCGACCCGGGCTGGCATCAGGGCGTGGTCGGCCTGGTGGCCTCGCGCCTGAAAGAGAAATTCTGGCGCCCCACCCTGGCCTTCGCGCCGGCCGGCGACGACGAGATCCGCGGCTCGGGCCGTTCGATCCCCGACGTGCACCTGCGCGACGTGCTGGACCTGGTGTCCAAGCGCCACCCCAACCTGATCCGCAAGTTCGGCGGCCACGCCATGGCGGCCGGCCTGACGCTGGGCTGCCAGGATTTCCCGGCCTTCGCCCCCGCCTTCGATGCCGCCGTGCGCGAACTGACCGGACGCGACAGCTTCGAGCCGGTCATCGAGACCGACGGCTCGCTCGAATCCGGGTACGCCAACGCCGAAGTCGCCGGCCTGCTGCAGCAGCAGGTCTGGGGCGCGGGTTTTGCCGCGCCTTTGTTCCTGGACGAGTTCGTGGTGCGCAACCAGCGCCTGGTCGGCGAAAAGCACCTGAAACTGTCGCTCGAACGCGGCCAGCAGCGCTTCGACGCCATCTGGTTCGGCCACGACCAGTCCTTGCCCGAACGCATCCAGGCGGCCTACCGGCTGGAGCAGAACGTGTGGAACGGGATGGTGTCGGTGCAGTTGGTGATTGAACACGCCGGGTGAGGTTGCCCCGCCCGGCGCCCGCCGCCGCGCGGACTGGCTGTGTCCCCTCGCAGCCATGAGGATGCGCCCTGGCTGGGCGCATCCTTCCCGGCTCAGAACCGGTACTTCAGGCTCAGGCCGCCCTGGGTGTCGCGATAGCCGTGGTCGCCCTGTTGATGGGTGACGTTGGCTGACAGCGCGAGGTTGTCGCTCAGGTTGCCCGAAACGCCGATCCTGGCTTCGCCGACGTTTTCCGCGCCCAGAATCCAGTTGCGATTGGCGCCCATCGCGACCCCATACTTGTTGGTGTTGTGCAACCAGTTCAATTCGAGCGCGGTTTCGACCTGGCCGGCAAGGCTGGCGCCAGCGGCGGCCGATTTGCTGACCATGGCCAGGCGAGCCCCGAGGCGCGTCTGGATGTTGCCATCGCCTTCGCCCTTGACCACGGTCGGGCCCGCGTCCTGCTGCACGAAAGTCCTGGCCTTGACGCCGCCATACATGATCTGCGCCTGGGGCCGCACGCTCAAGCGGTGTTCGCGGCCGCCGCCATTGCCGAACGACGCCATGTCGATGGCATAGCCGGCCTCGATCGAGGCGGTCACACCCTCGGCCTTGTACTTCTCCTTGAGGCCGCTGCCTTGAGCGCTGTTGTTGAAGTCGTTGTAAAGCAGCCAACCATCGACGTAGGCGCCGCGATGGCTTTGGCCGTCCTGGTACCAGGTGCCATACACGCCGGCGCTATAGCCGTCCACCTGGCCACGGGCGTTGCCGGTGGCGGCGTTGCGGGTCTTGCTGCGTTGCTGGCCATGGCCCGCCATGATGCCGAAACGCCATGCATCCCGGCCGTTGATACTGCCGGCGATGATCGAGCCCCCCAATTGCAGCAGGCTGCGGTCGGCACTGAAGCGGTTTTCACCGTCGAACATCATGCCGTGCGTGGTTCCCCCGGCAACCCGGGCCCACACCCGGCCGCGCGCGCCGGTGACCGGGTCCACGGATTCGCCGCTTTCGCGATCGCTCAAGCTGGTGTTGAACAGCGTGTTCGCCGCAAGCAGGTTGCTGGCATAGGCGCCGAACAAGGGGCTGACGTTATGATCGCGGATGTCGTCGGAGCCCGGTGACGCTTGCTTGGCGCTGGTCAGATACCAGATGCCGTTGGCTTTATTCTCGCTGTTTTCCTTGCTGTTGAGCGAATAGACATACCCGCCCGCGGTGACGTCGTTGGCAAGCACGAAGGTATCGGTGCCGCTCGCGCCCCCGGCGACGGTGATAAGGGTGATGCCGTCCACGGTTTGACCACCCGCGCCGCCTTCATTTTCGACGGTCACCAGGGTCTTGCCGCTGGCCACGCCTTGAATGATGAGCTGGTCGGCGGGGCTGCTGTCGTCGCCCAGCACCGCGCCCAGCGTCACCGCGCTGCCGTCCCTGCCTTCCCAATCGCCATCGATGGTAAAGGTCTGGAGGGCGCACGTGTCGCAGTTCTTGAGGTTGAGCGTGCCGCTGTTGAGGAACTTGCCCCGCACGCCGTCGGTGCCGAGTTTAAGGGTGACCGGCGTGGATACCGGCTTCCCGTTGGCTTGAACGTCGTTGAATACCAGGGTCCCCTGGTTCTCGATCCCGGCGAAGTTCTGGTTCGTCGCCCCCAGATTGAGCCTGGCGCCCGGCCGGATGGTCACATTGCTGGTCTTGGCAATTGCGTTGGCGACCGCGGTCTTGAGCGTGCCCGCCTCGACGGTGGTGGCGCCGGTGTAGGTGCTGGCGGCCGCCAGCTCCAGCGTGCCCGCGCCCTTTTTGGTCAGGGTCTTGCCGTCCCACTTGAAATCGTTGGTGGTCGCGTCAACCCCCGCCACATCGGCCAGCGCCGTCGCCAGTTTGAACGCGCCGTTTTCGGCGATGGTGAAGTTGCCGCTCGATTTGTTCTTGTCGTCCTCATTCCAACGGAGCTTGTAGCTGAGCTCCAGCTTCTTGGCGTCGCCCGTCGCGACCTGGAGACGAGGCGTCAGGTAATCGATCTCGGTCGCGCGCGCATCGAAGACGGTGACGCTGGGCGTGCCGTTGAGATGAATGCCGTTGGTGTCGTTGCCGGCCGGCCCCGTGGCTGGCAGGGTCAGGATCACCTGGGGCGTGTCCAGCGCTTCGCTGCTGGCAGGCGGATGGGCGTCGGTCAGCTTGATGGGGTCGCCAGCGGCGATATTCAGGTTTCCATCTTCATTGATGTAATCCTTCAGGTTGTCGGCGCCAAGCGCCTCCCCTGTCGTGAGGGTGAGCGGCTTTGTTGACGGAATCGTCGAAATGAACGTGTCCGCCAAGCTGCTCAGCACCCAAATGCCCTCGTTGATCTTGCCCGTTGCGTCCTTCCTGCCTTGCCGGAGCTTGTAGACGAAGCCGCCCGCGGTGACCGGGCTGTCCAGCACGAAGGCATTGGCCAGGCTGCTGCCGGTGGTGATGAGGGTGATACCGCCATCGGCGGTGGTTTCGCCCCCCGCGCCGCCGACATTGCGGACCTTGACCCGGGTGGTGCCGGTGGCCGCGCCAGTGATGTCGACTTTGTCGGTGATGCTGTCGTCGCCGGCCAGCATGGCGGTCAGGGAAATCAAGCTGCCGGCGCCGCCGACCCAATCGCCCTGGACCTGGAAGGTCTTGCCAACGGTGCCGTCGCCGGTGTCGAGTTCGAGCGTGCCTGCATTGCTGACGTTGCCGGTCAGGCTCATCGGGCTGGCGCCCTGCGTGCCCTCGCCCCTGTCGTTGAACGCGATGATGCCGCGATTGGTGATGGTGCCGGGAGTGTTGCCGCCCACGGATTGCGCATAGCCGCCCAGGTTGAGCCTGGCCCCCTCCGCAATCGTCAGATTGGCGCTGCTGGCAAAGGCATTTTCGGCGCCGGCTTTCAGTTCGCCCTGGTTGATGATCGTGTCGCCGGTGTAGCGGTTGCGGGCTGCCAATACCAGCGTACCCGCGCCGTTCTTGGTCAGGGTCTTGCCATCCCAGGGCGTGGCGCTGATGGTGTTCGCGCCCGCGTCGGCCAGCGCCGCGCCAAGCGCGAAGCTGCCGCTGCCAACGGTGAAGGTGCCGTGCGCCTGATCGGCCGTTTCGTTCCAGCTGAGTTTGTAGCCGGCTTGCAGGGTCTTGCCGTCCTGCGATTTGGAGACATTGGCCGTCAAGTAGTCGGGCTGCGCCGCGCCATTGAGGGTGACCTTGGGCAAATCGCCCTTGATGGCGCCGGTGACGCTTGCGATCCCGACGCCGCTTTTCTCTGCCTCGGTGATGCCGGGCATCGTCATGTCGAGGGTCACGCCCTCGGCGAAGATCATGTCTCCCTCTGCATTGACGGCGTACTTCGCCTTCTCTTCGGCGGTCAGCTCCCTGGAGAAATCGAACGGCAGCGTGGTGCCCGCCGCGATCGTGGGAAGGGTGACATTGTCAAGGTCCGGCTGCGGGGCTGCAGGCGGGACTTCCTGCGACCCGGGAACAGGTGGGGCGGCCGAAGGCACATCGCCATCCTCATCCTTGGCGCTGCTCAGATACCAGACTTTCTGGTTGGCCGAATCGGCCTTGTTCAGGAGCGAATAGACCAGGCCGTTGGCAGTGAGGGGGCCGGCGCTCAAGGTGAAGGCGCCGCTCGCGCTATCTTCGCCAGCGGTGATCAGGGTGATGCCGTTTGTGGTGCCGGTCGTCCCCGCGCCATTGATATTGCGCACCTGGACTTTGGTGGAGCCGGTGGCGGCGCCCGTGATTTCGACTTTGTCGGTGACACTGGCGTCGCCGTTGCCGAGGGCGGCGGCCAATTTGATCAGGCTGTCGGCACTGCCAGTCCAATTGCCAATGATCCGCAACGTCTTGCCAACGGTATCGTCGCCGTTGTCGAGATCGAGCGTGCCGGCATTGATCAGGTTACCGGTCAGGCTCACCGAATTTGTGCCCGCCTTGCCGGCATTCAGGCTGTTGAACAGGATGCTGCCGTTGTTGGTGATGACCCTGTCTTCGCTCCCGGCCTGGGAGAATCCGCCAAGGTCCAACGTGGCACTTGGGCCAATCGTCAGCTCGCTGCTTTTTGCAAACGCGTCCGCGATCCCGGTCTTCAGCACGCCCCCGTAGATCGTGGTGGCGCCGGTGTAAAGGTTCGCCGCCGTCAACTGCAACACGCCCGGGCCGGCTTTGGTCAGGCTCTTGCCATCCCATTTGTTGGAGGCCGGAAGGTCCTTGATGTCGCTCAGCGCCGCGCCCAGGGTAAAGTCGCCGCCTTCGGCAATCGTGAAGGTACCGTGTGCCTTGGCGGGGTCTTCGAGCCAACTGAGCTTGTAGGAGGCCTGGTAGCCGATGGGATGGGCCGGTATCACAGGCAGGAGCGGGAGCATCCCGCCGAATGTATCCTGCTTATCGACCTCCTCTTGGGTCCGCTCCCCGCCCATTGCAATGCCGGATGCGAACGTCAGGTAATCAACCGGCGAGGTGTCGGTGACGACAATGCCGCCGACGGCGGTCTTGGCGAAATCGCCCTCGACGAAGACTTCCGATTCGACTTGATCCTGGGTAACAAACAGCAACTGATCGGTCGCGCTGCCATCGGTGATACCGGCCAGGTTGAACGTCGTGCCGGTTCTACTGATGGTGGCCTTGCTGTTATTGAGGATAAGCCGCAGACTTTCCGGACTGCTGGATTTCGTGCCGTCGCCTTTGAGCGTGCTGCGGGCAATGACAGAGAAGTTGCTGCCATCCTTGAAGACCAGGTCGCCGATCCGGGTCAAGCCCTTTCCCGACACCATCAGCGTAGCGCCCTCGCCAATGGCGAGTTGCGGCATGCGCATGCGATTTATCACGGCAGCCGAATCGTCGGCGGGAAACAAGGTGGCCGCCAGCTTACTGCGCTGTGGCCCTTGCTTGATGTCGGCGAAACCTGTTTGGTACGTTCCATTCAAATCAATCCACTCTGCCGCATTATTCAAGATATGCAGCGAACTGCTGGATGAGCCGACAGGCGCATCCAGCACCACGCTGCCGTTGATGGTGGATCCTCGCTCAAGCATGAGCAGGTTGTTGCCGCCGGTGAAGTGGAGAGCCTCCCCATAGCGGCCATGGACCCCGCTTTCCTGGGCCTCGCCTCCTGCCGTACCAATGCCCTGCCGCCCAAAACCGGGCGTTCCAGCGCTGATTGATCCTGCGGGCGTGGCATCGGTAAACACAATGTCCAGGTCGCTGCCCACAATGGCGGCACCGCCATCGCCACCATTGCCGCCCTTCACCGGCGAAGCGCCTCCCTCGACAGCGCCGCGGCCATTCATGCCATGGCTGCCTGCGCCGCCCCTGACTGAACCGCCACCAATGACGATCCGAAGATTGCTGCCATGAATGGCGTCTGCGCCGCGGGCGCCATTTTCGCCAGCCTTGACGGCCGCGTTCCCCGCCGCGCCACCGACCAGCGGGCCGTTTACCCGCACCACGTTATTGCCGCGCAGCGAACCGTCTTGCGTGGTGAAGACATACGCCGTCTCGCCATCGGTCGCGGACGCATAGGGCAGCCCGGCACCACTGCCGTTGCTGCCATTCAGTCCGGGGGGCTGCGCCGCCAAGAACGGCGTGTTGTCCTTGGTCAGCAGGATGTTCTGCGTGGCGGCACGGTTCGCGGGCGTTTCCCCTGGCACTTCCGCCGCATGCACGCCCGCCGCCTGTCCCGAGAGCGCCAGGGCGACGTAGAGGGCAGTGGTGGTTTTGCGGGGAATGAAACGCCTGGAGCCGGTGTGACTCCGGGTGGACCGGGTCGGTGGGCGGAAAACGGCGCGCGAGGAAGCAGGGGTCATGATCGTTTTGAACTCCGCGGCCGCTGCGGTCAGAATGACCGCGGCCGGGCCGCAAAATTGCCGGAGGAAAATGTGTTAATGAGAATGATTCATTAACGCAATACGCCTCGGCATTTTCGGCACAAAACGGGCGGAAAGTTTCGCTGTCGCCTCGAAGCCAGACCAAATGACGCTCGGCGCCGTAAAAGAAAACGGGCGCATCCTTGCGGATGCGCCCGTTTCGCTCGCGGCCCCATCAAGCGGCGGCCCGCGCGCGCGGCTACGCTACTTGTTGACCAGCCTGGCCGGCTGCGCCAGCGCCACCAGCGCGCCGACCACCAGGCACGCCGACAGCATGTACAGGCCGGTGTTGGTGGTGCCGGTCATGTCCTTGAGCCAACCCACCAGGTAGGGGCTGACGAAGCCCGCCAGGTTGCCTACCGAGTTGATCAGCGCGATCCCGGCCGCGGCGGCGGTGCCGCCCAACAGCGCGGTCGGCAGGCTCCAGAACAGCGGCAGCACCGTGCAGATGCCGATGTTGGCCACCGTCAGCGCCAGGATGGCCAGCACCGTGTTGCCGCTCCAGACCGCCGAGAACAGCAGCCCCAGCGCCCCGAACAGCGCCGGGATCGCCACGTGCCAGCGGCGCTCGCGGTTGCGGTCGGAGTTGCGCGCGATCAGGATCATGCCGATCACCGCGAACAGGTTCGGCACGGCCGTCAACAGCCCGATCGCCAGCGGGCTTTGCACGCCGGTGCTCTTGATCAGCGTCGGCATCCAGAATCCCACCCCGTACAGGCCCATCACGAAGGAGAAGTAGATCAGCGCCATGGCCCAAACGCGCGGGCGCGCCAGCGCGGCGCGGATCGGCGGGTCCTCCTTGTGCTGCTCCTCGGCCGCGATGTTGCGGATCAGCACCGCCTTCTCGCTCGCGGTCAGCCACTTGGCCTTGTTGATGCGGTCATCCAGGTAGATCAGCACCAGCACGCCGATGATCACGGAAGGAATGCCTTCCAGCAGGAACAGCCATTGCCAGCCCGACAGGCCATGGTCGCCGTGGAACGTATTCATGATCCAGCCGGAGATCGGGCCGCCGATCAGCCCGGACATGGGCACCGCGGTCATGAAGAAAGTGGTGATGCGCCCGCGCCGGGCGGCCGGATACCAGTAGGTCAGATAGAGGATGATGCCCGGGAAGAAACCCGCCTCGGCCGCGCCCAGCAGGAAGCGAAGGAAATAGAACATGTGCACGCTGGTCACGAACATCATGCAGGCCGAGATGATGCCCCAGGTGATCATGATGCGCGCGATCCACACCCGCGCGCCGACTTTGTGGAGAATGATGTTGCTGGGAATCTCGAACAGGAAATAGCCGATGAAGAATATCCCCGCGCCCAACCCGTACACCGTCTCGCTGAACTGGAGTTCCTGCAGCATCTGCAGCTTGGCGAAGCCCACGTTGACGCGGTCCAGGTAGGCCACGACATAGCAGACGACCAACAGCGGCACCAGCCGCCACCCCACTTTGCGGTAGATCCGGTCCTCCTCAGCCGCCGGGATCGCCGGCGAGACCCCGGGGGCCATAGTGTGTTCCATCAACGTCTCCTCCTCTCACGGGAAAGGCCGGCTGTTTGCCGGCGCCTTGCCGGTCCCGCGCCCCCAGCGGGGACATATGGGCCGGCAGACCAAGCCTAGAACCCCATAGTTGACAAAAAACTGAACAAATATGCGCTCTGCGCGCAAACCCCTAGAACGAACCGACGGAATCGGGCGGCTCCTTGCCGGGACGGTTTTTGCCGTCATCCGTCCCCCCGGTGGCCCGGCCGGCCCCACGGGCCGGCGTCTTACACGGTAAAATGCCCGGTTTCGCACAAAAGTCATCAGGAATCATCATGGAAGCCGAACGTCAGAACCAGCTCGCAGCCCGCCTCGCCGACTACGCGGAGCGCGAACAGGCTCTACGGAGGTATCTTTGACTACGATGCCAAAACCGAACGCCTGCAGGTCGTAAACGCCGAGCTCGAAGACCCGGCGGTCTGGAACGACCCCAAGCACGCCCAGGATCTGGGCCGTGAAAAGAAATCCCTCGAGGACGTGGTCGAGACCCTCGCCGCGCTCGGCACGGGCCTGGCCGACGCCAACGAACTGTTCGAACTGGCCGCCGCCGACAACGACGACGCCACCCTCGAATCCATCGAGCAGGACGCCAATGGCTTCCAGGAAAAGCTGGAAAGCCTGGAGTTCCGCCGCATGTTCTCGAACCCGGCCGATCCCCTGAACTGCTTCCTGGACATCCAGGCCGGCGCGGGCGGCACGGAAGCGCAGGACTGGGCCTCGATGCTGCTGCGCCAGTACCTCAAGTACGCCGAGCGCAAGGGCTTCAAGGCCGAAGTGCTGGAAGAATCCGAGGGCGAAGTGGCCGGCATCAAGTCCGCCACCATCAAGCTCGAGGGCGAGTACGCCTTCGGCTACCTGCGCACGGAAACCGGCGTGCACCGCCTGGTGCGCAAGAGCCCGTTCGACTCGTCGGGCGGGCGCCACACCTCGTTCGCCAGCGTGTTCGTCTACCCCGAGGTCGACGATTCCTTCGAAGTCGAAGTGAACCCGGCCGACCTGCGCGTGGACACCTACCGCGCCTCGGGCGCGGGCGGCCAGCACATCAACAAGACCGACTCGGCCGTGCGCCTGACGCACATCCCGACCGGGATCGTGGTGCAGTGCCAGAACGACCGCTCGCAGCACCGCAACCGCGCCGAAGCGATGCAGATGCTCAAGTCCAAGCTGTACGAACTGGAAATGCGCAACCGCATGGCCGAGCAGCAGAAACTGGAAGACTCCAAGACCGACGTGGGTTGGGGCCACCAGATCCGCTCGTATGTGCTGGACCAGAGCCGCATCAAGGACCTGCGCACCAACGTCGAAATCTCCAACACGCAGAAAGTGCTGGACGGCGACCTGGATCCCTTCATCCAGGCCAGCCTCAAGCAAGGCGTGTAAGTTCCGCGATACTTCCGTCCACCGTCCCCCGAGGGTTCACGCATGTCCGACACCATCGCAATTCTCACCGGCGCGTCGCGCGGCATCGGCGCCGCCATGGCGCGCGGCCTGGCCAAACCGGGCACCCGCCTGATCACCCTGGCGCGCCGCGAAGACCCCGAGCTGGCCGCCTACGCCCGCTCGCAGGACGCGCAGCTTGAACAGGTGTCCGTGGACCTCTCGGACCTGGCCGCGGCGGAAGCGGCCGCGCGCCGCATCTGCGACACGCTGCCGCGCGACGCCCGCCGCTACCTGCTGATCAACAACGCCGGCACCGTGCACCCCGTGTCCGGCACCGACGCGCTGATCGACGGTCCGGCGATTGCCGCCGCCTTCAACCTGAACGTCACGGCCGTGATGCTGCTGACCGCGCGCTTCCTGGCCGCGGTCGAAGATCTCCAGGCCGACCGCCGCGTGCTCAACATCTCGTCCGGCGCCGGCCGCAACCCCAACGCCGGCTGGGGCGTGTACTGCGCCACCAAGGCCGCGCTCGACATGTACTCGCGCGTGGTCAAGCAGGAACAGGGCGAGAACGGCGCGCGCGTCGTCTCGCTGGCCCCCGGCATCGTCGACACCGACATGCAGGCCGCCATCCGTTCCAGCGATCCCAAGAGCTTCCCGGCGCTGGCCAAGTTCCAGGACTTCCACGCCACCGGCAAGCTGTCTTCGCCCGCCAACGTGGCCTCCCGCATCCTCGCCTACCTGGATCGCGACGATTTCGGCGCCACCGAAATCGACGACATCCGCAATTACGACTGATCCCCCGACCATGACCGACCACACGACCGCTCCGGCAACCGCCCAGGATGAAAACCGCTTGATCGCCGAACGGCGCGCCAAGCTGGCCAAACTGCGCGAAACCGGGGTCGCGTATCCCAACGATTTCGTCCCCGACGCCCGCGCCGCCGCCCTGCACGACAAGTACGACGACCAGACGCAGGAAGCCCTGGCCGCCGCGCCCGTCACCGTCAAGGTCGCCGGCCGCATGATGCTCAAGCGCGTCATGGGCAAGGCCAGCTTCGCCACGCTGCAGGACAGCACCGGCCGCATCCAGATCTACCTGGACCGCGGCACGCTGGGCGAAGACAGCTACGCCGCGTTCAAGCAATGGGACATCGGCGACATCATCGCGGTCGAAGGGTCGGTCTTCAAGACCAACAAGGGCGAACTGTCGGTGCACGCCGCCACGGCGCGCCTGCTGTCCAAGTCGCTGCGCCCGCTGCCGGACAAGTTCCACGGCGTGGCCGACCAGGAACTGCGCTACCGCCAGCGCTACGTCGACCTCATCATGACCGACGCCACGCGCCGCACCTTCGAGGCGCGCAGCAAGGCCGTGGGCAGCATCCGCCAGTTCATGCTGAACGCCGGCTTCCTCGAAGTCGAAACGCCCATGCTGCACCCGATCCCGGGCGGCGCGGCGGCCAAGCCCTTCGTCACGCACCACAACGCGCTGGACATGGAAATGTTCCTGCGCATCGCGCCCGAGCTCTACCTCAAGCGCCTCATCGTCGGCGGCTTCGAGCGCGTGTTCGAGGTCAACCGCAACTTCCGCAATGAAGGCGTGAGCCCGCGCCACAATCCGGAATTCACGATGATGGAGTTCTACGCGGCCTTCGCGGACTACCGCTGGCTGATGGACTTCACCGAGGAACTGATCCGCCAGGCCGCCATCTCGGCCACCGGCAGCGCCGTGCTGACCTACCAGGAACGCGAGCTGGATCTGTCCAAGCCGTTCGACCGCCTGACCATCTGCGAAGCCATCCTCAAGTACGCCCCGGGCTACACCCAGGCGCAACTGGACGACCCGGCCTTCGTGCGCGCCGAGCTCAAGAAGCTGGGCGCCGACGCCGACGGCCCGGTGCTGTCGCGCGCCGGCCTGGGCGCGCTGCAGCTGGCGCTGTTCGAGGAAACGGCTGAAGCCAAGCTGTGGAACCCGACCTACATCATCGACTACCCGGTCGAAGTGTCGCCGCTGGCGCGCGCCTCCGACACCCGAGAGGGCATCACCGAGCGCTTCGAGCTGTTCATGACCGGCCGCGAGATCGCCAACGGCTTCTCCGAGCTGAACGATCCCGAGGACCAGGCCGAGCGTTTCCGCTCGCAGGTCGAGGCCAAGGACGCCGGCGACGAGGAAGCCATGTACTACGACGCCGACTACATCCGCGCGCTGGAATACGGCATGCCCCCGACGGGCGGCTGCGGCATCGGCATCGACCGCCTGGTCATGCTGCTGACCGACAGCCCCAGCATCCGCGACGTCATCCTCTTCCCGCACCTGCGCCGTGAAGACTAAGACGCGGGCGGCATCATGATCGTCAAGATCCTGATGCTGGCCGCGGTGGTTGCGGCACTGTTCTTCATGGTGATGCAACCCCGCCGCGGCCGCGGCGGCTACGCCACGGGCCCCGCGCCCGCGCGGCGCACGCCGCTGTTCATCGCGCTGTGCCTGGCCACCGCGCTGGCCCTGACCGGCACGCTGGTCACCGCGGTGATCTGGATGGGCAGCGTTGCCGGCGGCGTGACCGGCGGCGGCTACCATGGCGAAGCCGATTTCCTCCTGACCATCGCCGGCGCCCTGCTGGCGATCGCCGTGGCCTGCGGGGTCGGCGCCTTCCTCAAGCGCAAGGGCTGATTCCGCGCCTCGGGCCGTCCGCGGGCAACCGCCTTCCGCGGCGCCAGGCCCCCTCCTACCCCTTCTTCCTTAACGCGACCGCCAGGCGCCGCATGGCCAGGTCGATCTCGTGCGCGCTGAGCGAGGCATAGCCCAGCAGCCAGCCCTGCAGCGCGGGCGGTCCCGCATACAGGCGCGCCAGGCCCGGCAGCACCAGGCCGGCCTGCGCGGCGCGGCGGATGGTGTCGGCCTCGGACCATCCCGGCTCCAGCAGGCACGGCACCTGCAGTCCGCCTTCGGGACGCAGCGCGCGCGCCACGCCCGCCAGGTGTTTGCCGACCGCCTCCAGCATGGCCTCGCGCCGCCCGGCGTACAGCTTGCGCATGGCGCGCACGTGGGCGTTGTAATGGCCATCGGCCATGAAGCGCGCCAGCGTCAGCTGCAGGACCTGCGGCGTATGGCCGTCGACGATGCTGCGCGCGCGGCTGAAGGCGCCGACCAACTCGTCCGGCAGCGCCATGTAGCCCATCCGCAGCCCAGGATAGAGCGTCTTGCTGAAGGTGCCCAGGTAGATCGTGCGGCCATGCCGGTCCAGGCCTTGCACGCACGCGGTCGGCAGGCCGTCGTAGTGGAATTCGCTGTCGTAATCGTCCTCGATGATCCACTTGCCGTTTTCGGCGGCCCAGCGGGTCAGGTCGAGCCGGCGCGCCAGCGACAGCGTCGCCCCGGTCGGATACTGGTGCGACGGCGTCACATAGACGCAACTGGCGCCGCTGCGGTCGGCCCGCAGCAGGTCGGTGCGGATCCCGTGCGCATCGACGTCGATCGGCACCACCCTGGCCTCGGCGAACTCGAACGCCTTGCGGGCGCCGAAGTAGCCCGGGTTCTCCAGCAGGATCGGCTTGCCGGCATCCGCCAGCAACTGCGCGCACAGGAACAGCGCCTGCCGCGTGCTGCTGAGCACCACGATCTGCTCGGCACGGATCCGGGCGCCGCGCTCCAGGTTCAGATAAGTCGCGATCGCGCGGCGCAAGGGCTCGGCGCCCTGGGGATCGCCGTGCAGCAGCACATGGCCGCGATGGTCCTTCATCACCTGCCGCTGCAAGCGCTCCCACACGTCCGTCGGAAAGGTGCGGGTCTCGGGCAGCCCGGTGGCGAATGCCTGGATCGTCTGCTGGTCGGTCACGCCGCCGCTGTCGAAGATCGCGCGGCCGCGCCGGCTCAGGCCGGCCGCCGGCGCGGACGGTTGCGCCGTCGCCCGGCGTTCGCGCTGCGGGGCGCGGCGCCGCGCCGAACCGCGCAGTTCGGTGCCGATGGTCTCGGACACATAGCTGCCCGAGCCCTTGCGCCGCGCGATGAAACCGTCGCGCTGCAACTGCACGTAGGCATTCTCGACCGTGTCGCGGGCCACCCCCAGCAACTGCGCCAGCGCGCGGGTGGCGGGCAGCTTCACGCCGGGATCCAGGTCGCCGTCCAGCACCAGCGCGCGCAAGGCGCGCTGGATGCGCAGGTGCAGGTCGAGCGGCGCCAGGTCGGCGTCGCCCATGCGGATTTTCAGCGTCTCAAGCGCGAATGTCTTGCTCATGTAGCCTGCCCGCAGGCGGAGAAAGTGTCACTGGCAGCCTGCCATTCCAGGCGAGGCAGAAGTCGTCGCGCCGAAAAAGTGGTCTGGCACGTATTGCCAAAGTGTACTGCCTTGACAGTCCAATGCCGCGCTACAAAGTGGTCTGCCGTTCAACCTTTCCCGCTTCCCACCGCCCCCATGTCATCGCCTAGCGCCTCTTCCCTGTTCCCGCGCGATCTCGTCCATGCCATCGTCGCCGGCCTGATCTCGGTCATCGTCAACTACGGCGGCACCTTCATCCTGGTATTCCAGGCCGCCAAGGTCGCCGGCCTCAGCCCGGCGCTGACCGCCTCCTGGGTCTGGTCGGTGTCGATCGGCGTGGGCGTCACCGGCATCCTGCTGAGCTGGCTCAGCCGCGAACCGGTCATCACCGCGTGGTCCACGCCTGCGGCCGCGTTCCTGGTCACGGCCCTGGCGACCACGCCCTATGCCGAGGCCATCGGCGCCTACCTGGTCTCGGCCGCCGCCTTCGTCCTGCTCGGGCTGTCCGGCTGTTTCGACAAGGCCATCCGCTTGATTCCTCCGGGCGTCGCCGCGGGCCTGCTGGCGGGCATCCTGCTGCCCTTCGGCATCGGCGCCTTCGGCGGCATGAGCCTGGACCCGCTGCTGGTGGGCTGGCTGATCCTGGCCTACGTCGCGCTCAAGCGCTACACCGCGCGCTACGCCGTGGTCGGTATCCTGGTGTCCGGCCTGGCGCTGCTGCTGGCGCAGGACCGGGTCGACCTGTCGGGGCTGCGGCTGGAGTTCGCCGCCCCCGTCTTCACGGCGCCCGAGTTCTCCCTCAACGGCCTGCTGAGCGTGGCCCTGCCGCTGTTCCTCATCACGCTGACCGGCCAATACATGCCCGGCATGCTGGTGCTGCGCAATGACGGATTCAAGACCAGCGCCAACCCCATCGTCACCCTCACCGGGCTGGGGTCGCTGCTGATGGCGCCCTTCGGCTCGCATGCCTTCAATCTGGCCGCCATCACCGCCGCGATCTGCACCGGCCGCGAAGCGCATGACGATCCGTCCAAGCGCTGGATCGCTGGCATCGCCGCGGGCATCTTCTATATCCTGGTCGGCGTGTTCGGCGTGACGCTGGCCGCCGTGTTCATGGCGCTGCCCGCCACGTTCATCACCACGCTGGCGGGCCTGGCCCTGCTGGGCACCATCGGCGGCAGCCTGGCCAGCGCGCTGGCCGACGCCAAATCGCGCGAGGCCTCGCTCATCACCTTCCTGGCGGCCGCCGCCAACATCAAGCTGTTCGGCATCGGCGGCGCCTTCTGGGGCCTGGTGATCGGCTTGCTCGCCCACGCCGCGCTCAATGGCCGCCTGCCGCGGCGCATCCGCCCGCCCCGCCACATTGATCTGCCGCGTCCTGAGTCCGCCGGCAAGGACATGGTGAAATGATGACGCTCCCGCCCGATTCTTCCGAGAACGCGCCCGGCGCCCCCGATACGCAGACCCATCACGACCAGCACGGCCGCTATCCCCAGGCCCTCAACGTCGAGGACTTCCGCCGCAACCTGGCCGCGATCCGCGCGCGCATGGACGCCGCCTGCCGGCGCGTCGACCGCGACCCGGCCAGCGTGCGCCTGTTGCCGGTCAGCAAGACCATGGACGAATCGCGCATCCGGCTGGCCCATGCCGCCGGCTGCCGCCTGCTGGGCGAGAACAAGATCCAGGAAGCCCATCGCAAATGGGAGAACACCACGGACCTGGCCGGCCTGCGCTGGTCGGTCATCGGCCACTTGCAGACCAACAAGGCCAAGCTGATGGCGCAGTTCGCCAGCGAGTTCCAGGCCCTGGACAGCCTGCGCCTGGCCGAAGCGCTGGACCGGCGCCTGCAGGCGGAAGGCCGCGCGCTGGATGTGTATGTGCAGGTCAACACCTCCGGCGAGCCAAGCAAATATGGCCTGGCGCCCGACGAGGTGGCCGCCTTCCTCCAGGCACTGCCCGCGTTTTCTTCTCTGCGGGTACGCGGCTTCATGACGCTGGCGCTGTTCTCCCGCGAGGCCGAACGCGTGCGCCAGTGCTTCGTGCTGCTGCGCGGCCTGCGCGACCGCCTGCGCCAGGAGGCGCCGGCCGGCATCAGCCTGGACGAACTGTCGATGGGCATGTCCGGCGATTTCGAGATCGCCATCGAGGAAGGCGCCACCGTCGTGCGCGTCGGCCAGGCGATATTCGGCGCGCGCGCGTTGCCGGACAGCCACTACTGGCCCGGCGCGGCCTAGCCTGCGCGGCGGGACGGCGCTAGGCCACCGGCCAGCGCCCCGCGCCCTCCGGCAACGCCGGCAGGCTGGCCCGCAGCATCTCGTCGATGAACGCCGCGGGCCGCAGCCGGCCGTCGGGCTTGTACCACTGGACCGTCAGGTTCATCGCCCCCAGCACACAGCGCTTGATCACGCGCGCATCGCCGCGCAGCACACCCGCGGCCACCGCCGCCGCCACCGCCTCCTGCCACATGGCTTCGTAGCGGTCGCTCAGCGCCTTGACGCTGGCCTGGCTTGGCGCCGACAGGCTGCGCCATTCATAGACCAGCGCGTTCATCGCATCGCCGCCGGCGCCGTGCAGCATGCTCCACATATGCACCCGGAACAGCGCCGCCAGCCGGTCGGCCGGCGCCTGGTAGCGAGCCAGCGCCCGGCGGCCTTCGTCCAGCACCTCCTGGATGCCGTTGTTCATCACCGCCACCAGGATTTCCTCCTTGCTGCGGAAATGATGGAACAGGCTGCCGGACTGCAGGCCCACGGCGCGCGCCAGTTCGCGCACCGTGGTGCGTTCGTAGCCGTGCTTGCGGAACAACCGCGCCGCCGTCAGGATCACTTCCGCGCGGCGCAGCGATTCCGCGCCGTCTTCGTGACCGGCGTGTGCCGGCTGCGCCGCAACCTTGCTCGACCGGCTCATAACCGCTCGACGATGGTGGCGGTCGCCATGCCATGCCCGATGCACATGACTTGCAGGCCGAACTGGCCGCCCGTGGCGCGCAGCCCGGCCAGCATCTTGGCCATCAACGCCGCGCCCGTGGCGCCCAGCGGATGGCCGTGGGCGATAGCGCCGCCCCACGGGTTGACCTTCGCCGGATCCGCCTCCAGCGTCTTCAACCAGGCCAGCACCACGCTGGCGAAGGCCTCATTGATCTCGATCCAGTCCACGTCTCGCAGCCGCAGGCCGGCCCGCTCCAGGGCGCGCTCAGTCGCGGCGATCACGCCGGTCAGCTGCAACACCGGATCCGAGCCGATCGCCACCCGGGCGCGAAAGCGCGCCTGCGGCCGCAATCCGTCCGCCAACGCAGCCGTCCGATCCGCCAACAGCACCGCCGCCGCGCCATCGGCCAGCTGGCT
This sequence comes from Achromobacter ruhlandii, assembly GCF_002082135.1. Taxonomy (NCBI): domain Bacteria; kingdom Pseudomonadati; phylum Pseudomonadota; class Betaproteobacteria; order Burkholderiales; family Alcaligenaceae; genus Achromobacter; species Achromobacter ruhlandii. The sequence goes on along the minus strand of NZ_CP017433.1, from coordinate 2,328,568 downwards.
CGACTGCGCCGCCGTCACGTTGCCCTGTCCCGGCGGCCGCAGGGCCGGCGGCAGCGCCGCCATCTTGGCCGGATCGGCGTGCTCGCGTATGCCCTCGTCGCGCGCCGGCGTGCCCGGCGGACCAGGCAGCAGTTCAGTGTGGCGTCCAGCGCTGGCGGCGGCCCAGGCGCGGGCATGGCTCTGCATCGACCAGGCATCCAGCTCGGCGCGCCCCAGCTGCCACGTCTCGGCGATACGTTCAGCGCTCTCGATCTGGTGGATCAGCGGATAGCGCCGCAACAAGCCGGGATTGAGCGATTCGAAACCGCGGAATTCGCGCTGGCCCAGCGTCACGTCCAGGAACATCGGCACGCGGCTCATGCTCTCGACGCCGCCAGCGACCACATAGCGCATGTCGCCGGCCGCGATTGCCTGCGCCCCGGCATGCACCGCCTGCTGGCTCGATCCGCACATGCGGTTCAGGGCCACGCCCGGCACCGTCTCCGGCAGGCCGGCCAGCAGCGCCGCCAGGCGGCCGATGTTGGCGCCCTGCTCGCCCGCCTGGCTGACACAGCCGGCGATCACATCATCGACCTGGCCGCCAGGCAATCCGGCGCGCGCCAGCAATCCCTGTATCACCTCCGCCAGCAAGTCATCAGGCCGGGTATCGGCCCACCAGCCGCCGCGCCGCCCGAACGGCGTGCGCACCGCCTCCACGATCACCGCTTCATTCATGCTGGCGTCTCCTCGGCGTAGAGCCGTTCGATTTCATCCGCATAGGCGCGGTAGATGCTGGCGCGGCGCACCTTCATGGTCGCGGTCACCTCGCCATCGTCGTGGTCCAGTTCCTTGGTCAAGAGATGAAAGCGCTTGATCTGCGCCACCGGCGCCAGCCCCGCGTTGGCGCGCGCCACTTCATCGGCCACCAGGTCGCGCACCTCGGCGCATTCGGCCAGCGAACGGAAATGGGTGAAGGCGATGCGACGCGATTCGGCCCACTTGCCGACCGTCTCGAACTCCAGCTGGATCAGCGCCGCCACGTAGCGCCGGCCGTCCGCGACGATCACGCACTCCTTCACGTAGGGGCTGCCCTTGACCGCATTCTCGATCTCGGATGGCGTCAGGTTCTTGCCGCCCGCCGTGATCATGATGTCCTTCAGACGGTCGACGATACGCAGCTGGCCGTCGCGCGCCTCGGCCACGTCGCCGGTATGCAGCCAGCCGTCGCGCACCGTCTCGGCGGTCGCGGCATCGTTCTTGTAATAGCCGGCGAACACCATCTCGCCGCGCACCTGCAATTCACCCTGCTCGCCCAGGCGCCAGTCCACTCCCAGGATAGGCTCGCCCACCGTGCCCGCCCGCACGCGGTCCGGATGCTGGCCGAAGATCATGCCGGTCGACTCGGTCAAGCCATACACCTCCACCAGCGGCACGCCGAGATTGCGGAAGTAACGCACCACCTCGGGCGCGATCGGCGCCGCCCCGGTCATCGCCACCCGGACCCGCCGCAGGCCGATGAAATTCTGCAAGGCGCGCAGCACCAGCCAATACCACAACGCATAGGTCAGCCGCTCGCCGGGACCGCGCTGGCGCGCCGACTTGTGCGCGAATGGCGCGCACGCCGCCAGCGCGCGCCGGTACAACCACCGTTGCAATCGGCCCGCTTCCTGCATCTTGATCGAGATCGACGCGTGCAGCTTCTCCCAGATGCGCGGCACGCCCAGGAATACGGTCGGCGCCACTTCGCGCAGATCCTCCTGCACCGTGCGAATCGATTCACCGAAATTGACCTGCGCGCCCAGGTAGATCGGCACGAAGGTCGACAGCATCTGCTCGGCCACGTGGCACAGCGGCAGGTACGACAGATGCACGCTGCGCGCATCCATGCCCAGCCTCTCGGCAATGCCGGGGGCCACGCCGCGCATGTTGCGGTAACTGAGCATCGCGCCCTTGGGCTTGCCAGTCGAACCCGAGGTGTAGATCATCAGGCCCAGGTCATCCAGCCCCTGCGTGTCCAGCAACTCATTCAACGCCTGCAACCCTTCCGCCTCCAGCCGCTGGCCGTCCGCCTCCAGCTCGGCGAAGGCGATGATGCGCGCGCGTTCGGCCGGCGCGTAGGAACGCAGCCCCTTGGTCTCCATCACCACGATGCGCCGCAACAGCGGCAGCCGGTGCGCCACCTGCAGCACCTTGTCGGTCTGCTCCTGGTCCTCGCACACCACCAGTTCGACGTCGGCATGCTCCAGCACATAGCCCATTTCCTCGGCCGGGCTCGTGGCATACACCCCCACCGCCACGCCGCCGACCGCGCCCGCGCCCAACTGCGTCAACAGCCATTCGAGGCGATTGTCCGCCACGATCGCGACCCGGCCGCCGCGCGACAGGCCGGCGGCCCGCAGCCCCAGCCCCACGCGGCAGGCGCGGCGCCAATACTGCGCCCATGACACCGGTTGCCAGATGCCAAAGTCCTTCTGCCGCACCGCGATGCCGTCGGGCTGGCGCCGCGCCTGTTCGCGCAGCATCTGCGGCAGGGTCAGCGCCGGCCAGGCCTCCCCGGCCCGGCCAAGGTCGATCGGCCCGTTCATGACAGCCAGCGCTTGCGGCGCTTGTAGTGCTTGATGTCGCGAAAGCCGCGCGCCTCGCCCGCGCCGCCCACGCCCAGGTAGAACTCGCGCACGTCGGGGTCAGCCGCGAGCTTCTCGGCCGTGCCGTCGATCACCACCTTGCCCGTCTCCATGATGTAGCCGTAGTGCGCCACCGCCAGCGCCACGGACGCGTTCTGCTCGACCAGCAACATCGACACCCCCTGTTCGCGATTGATGCGGGCGATGATGGAAAAAATGGTTTCCACCAGCATCGGCGACAAGCCCAGCGACGGCTCGTCCAGCAGCATCAGCTTGGGCTGCGCGATCAGCGCCCGCCCGATCGCCAGCATCTGCTGCTCGCCGCCCGACAGATAGCCCGCCAGGCCGCGGCGGCGCTCGTACAGGCGCGGAAAATACCCGTACACCAGATCGAAATCGGCCTTGGCGCCGCGCCTGCCGCTCAGCGCGTAGGTCGCGGCCACCAGGTTTTCCTCGACCGACAGATCCTCGAACACGCGGCGCCCTTCCATCACATGCGCGAGTCCGGCGCGCACCAGGTTCTGCGGCCGCGCGCCGGCGGTGTCGCCGCCGTCGAACAGGATGCGCCCGCGCGCCAGCTCGCCGTCCTCCAGGTCGAGCAGCCGCGACACCGCCTTCAGCGTGGTCGACTTGCCGGCGCCGTTGCTGCCCAGCAGGGCCACGATGGCGCCGGCCGGCACCGACAGCGACAGGCCGCGCAGCACCTGCACCGCCTTGTTGTAGACCACCTCGATGTTGTTGATGTCCAGCACCGTGGATGGCGACGCGGCGTGTCCGGGATTCACGGGCGCCTCACTGCAGCACGATCCAGTCGGAAGCCGGCACCATCTGCTTCTGCTTGGTATCGGCGCGATAGATCCGGCCCACCGGAATCGAATTGCCCTTGATGCTGATCGGCACGCCGATCAGTCCGCCGGTGTCGAAGTCCTTGATGCCCTCCAGCGCCGCCTTCATGTTGGCGCTGGTCAGCTCCTTGCCCGCATCCAGCGTGCGCTTGGCCACCTCGGTGAACAGCATCGCCGCCAGGAAGCCCTGCATGTAGCCGGTGCTCTGGTATTGCGGCCGCATCTCGCGGATCTTCTTGAGCATCGGCGCGTCGGCCGTCTCGTCGTAGTAATAGCGGTACGGCATCACGCCCATGAAGCCCTCGGCGTCCTCGCCCATCTGCATCACGGTGGAGTTGTCCATGGTCCAGAACGTGCCCATGTAGCGCGTCTTCAGGCCCATGCGCTTGCCCTGCCCGACGAACTCGGGAATCGGCGCCAGCACGTAGCCGTGGAAAATGGTGAAGTCCGGATCGGCGCGGCGTAGCTTGATGACCTCGGTCGACACGTCGACGCTGCCCGGCGGCGTCATGATCTCGGTGGCCACCGTCAGCCCCAGCTTCTGCGCCACCGCGCGCGAACTGGCGATCGGGTCGCGCCCGAACTCCGTGTCCGAATACACGAACGCCACCTTGGCGCCCGGCTTTTCCTTGGCGATGTAGCGCAGCAGGATGCCGAACATCTCCGTGTAGTCCGGCCCCAGCATGAACTGCGCCGGATACTTGGCCGGGTCATTCAGCTCGGTCGCGAACGACGCGCCCGTCATCAGGATGTTGCCCGAACGGTTCAGCTCGGCATTGATGGTCTTGGAGAACCCGGTCGAATCGCCATAGTAGAAATTGACCTTGTTCTGGCTGGTGATCTTCTTGAAGGCCGCCACCGACGCGTCCACCTTGTAAGCGGTGTCCTCCGGCACGTAGCGCAGCTTGCGGCCCTTGACGCCGCCCTGGTCGTTGACGATCTTGACGTAGTCGGTAATGCCGGCATGGATGCCCTGCCCGGCGAACGCGAACACCCCGCTCAGCGGGATCGAGCCGCCCAGCACCAGGTCCTCCTCGGCCTGGGCCGCCGGCGCCGCGGCCAACGCCAACGCCACGCCCAAGGGCGCCAGCAACTTCGATAAACCGCTGCCTATCCGGATGCGCTTCATGGTTTCGTCTCCTGGTTCTCTTGGGAATACGCGGCCGCCGTCTAGGTGCGGAATGGCCACAGATGGAAGTAGCGGCGCACGCGGCGCCAGATTTCCGCGAGCCCGTGCGGCTCGAAGATCAGAAAGCCCACGATCAGCAGGCCGAACACAATGGTGCGCACCGGCGAGATCAGCCGCAGGGCATCGCCCCCAACAGGCAGCCAGCCCACCACCAGCTTGAGCAGTTCGGGCACCATGGTCATGAACACGGCGCCCAGGATCGATCCCAGGATCGACCCCATGCCGCCCACGATGATGGCCGCCAGGAAGAAGATCGACATAATCAGCGGAAAACTCTCCGGCGTGACCACGCGGAAGAAATACGCCCACAGCCCGCCCGCCACGCCCGCGTAGAACGACGACAGCCCGAACGACAGCAGCTTGTAGCGCAGCAGGTGGATGCCCAGCACCTCGGCGGAAATGTCGCGGTCACGGATCGCGATGAACGCGCGGCCGATGCGCGTGCGGAACAGGTTGGCCGCGCCCAGCACCATCAGCGCCGTTAACGGCACGATCAGCCAATAGATCTTGAACGACGTGTCCAGATCGATCCCCAGCAGCCGCGCCGGCGGCACCTGCAAACCGCCGGTCCCGCCCGTGAAGGCCCAATTCGCGAACACGAAGTGCGCGATGAAAGACGCCGCGATGGTCGAGATCGCCAGGTACAGCCCCTTGACCCGCAGCGACGGAATCCCCACCAGCAGCCCGCCCAGCATCGCCACCACGCCGGCCCCCAGCAGATTCAGCAGCACCGGCGTGCCCAGCCGCAGTTCCATCACCGCAACGGTGTACGCGCCCAGCCCCATGAACGCGGCCTGCCCCAGGCTCACCAGCCCGGTGTAGCCCGTCAGGATGTTCAACCCCGTGGCGCTGGCCACGTTGATCGCCACCAGGCACGCCAGGTACAGCCAGTAGGCGTCGGCCACGAACGGAAACAGCGCCAGCGACGCCGCCAGCAGCGCCAGCCACAGCCGCTGGGTGCTGGTGTCGAACAGCGCCTCGTCGGCCCGGTAGGTCTCTTTCGCGGTCGCGATGCGCATGGCTACAGCCTCTCGATTTCGCGCGTGCCGAACAGCCCGTAGGGCCGCATCATCAGCACCGCCACCAGCACCACGAAGGTCGCCAGCAGTTTGTATTCGCCGCCCAGGTAGGCGCCGGCCCAGGCCTCCAGCAGCCCGATGAAAATGCCTCCCACCAAGGCCCCCGCCACGCTGTCCAGCCCGCCCACGATCACCACCACCAGCACCGACAGACCGAACACGCCCATCGACGACGAGATGCCGCCGATCGCCCCCACGATCACTCCCGACACCGCCGCGATCGCGCCCGCCGCCGCCCACGACAACGAAAACACCCGCGGCACGTTGATGCCCATCGCATACGCCGCCCCCTGGTCCGACGCGGTGGCGCGCAAGGCCACCCCGCCACGCCAGTAGCGGAACACCGCCAGCACCAGCAGCACCAGCGCCAGCGCCACCCAGAAGCCATAGAACACCTTGGGCGCGACAAACGCCTCTCCCACCATCACCGGCGCGCGCGGCATGAACTCCGGCAGGCGGCGCTGGTCCGCGGTCCAGATCAGTTCCACCACGCCCACCAGGATCGACGCCAGTCCCACGGTGATCATGAACACCGAGATCGGCGACTCGCCCAGCATCGGCCGGATCGTCAAGCGTTCCACCAGCGCGCCCAGCACGGCCGACAGCGCCACCGCTCCGGCGATCGCCGCCCACACCGGCCAGGCCATGCCGGCGGCGAAGGCATAGAACACGTAGGCGCCCATCATCAGGAATTCGCCGATGGCGATGTTCACTACCCGCGTCGCCTTGTAGACGATCACGAACGCCAGCGCCGCCAGCGCGTACAGGCCGCCGCTGCCCAGCCCCGCCAGCGTCACCTCCAGAAAGAACAGGCCGTCCATCAGGCCGCCTCGCGCAGCCGCCGGCGCAGGTCGCCGACGTCGCCCGCGCCCAGATAGGCCTTGATGACCTCGGGATCGGCCTGCACCGCCGCCGGCGTGCCATCGGCGATCACCTGGCCGAAGTTCAGCACCACCACGTGGTCCGACAGGTCCATCACCATGCCCATGTCGTGCTCCACCATCAGCACCGTCACGCCCCACTCGGCGCGCGCATCGAGGATGAAGCGCGCCATGTCGTCGGTCTCCTCGCGGTTCATGCCCGCCACCGGCTCGTCCAGCATCAGCACCTTGGGCTGCATCGCCAGCGCCCGCGCCAGCTCCACCCGCTTGCGCAGCCCGTACGACAGCGCCGCCACCGGCGCATGGCGGATGTGGTCGATCTCCAGGAAGTCGATGATGCGTTCTTCGATATCGGCGCGCAGCGCCATCTCCTCGCGCCGCGCCCGGCCCAGGTACAGCAGCGCATCGAGCACATTGGTGCGCAGGTGGGCGTGGCGCCCCAGCTTGATGTTGTCCAGCACCGTCATGCCGCGGAACAGCGCGATGTTCTGGAAGCTGCGCGCCAGCCCCAGGCGGGCGCGCTCGGGCGCCGCCACGCGCGTGATGTCGCGGCCCAGGAAGCGGATGGTGCCCGCGGCCGGACGGTAGAAACCCGAGATGGTGTTGAACAGCGAGGTCTTGCCCGCGCCATTGGGGCCGATGACCGTGGTGATGGATCCCGGCGCGACGCGAAAGCCCACGCCCGTAAGCGCCTTGACCCCGCCGAACGCCAACGTGACCCCATCCACCTCCAGCAAGGGAGGGCTATCGGATTGATCCACCTTTGTCTCCTCGCTGTTTATCGCGAAGCTGTTTTTCTATTGGCGGTGAATCAGCGTAGCCCCGAGGCAGGCGATGCGGCGAACCTGTCTTTACCTACGCTGTACAGCGCCGGAAAATCGTTCTATGCGTTACGCTTGCGTGGCGGACGGCAACCGAGCAAGCGCTTGGTTCCGACCATAGCATCGTGGTTTTTGGATCGAAAGTTGGTATTTACCCGATAACGGAGACAAGCCATGAACCCACCCCTGCCCGTCTTTCCCACCCTGCTGCTGGAAGCCGGCGACGGCATCGCCACGCTGACGCTGAACCAGCCCGCCACGCTCAACGCCATCGACGTCGCCATGGCGCTGGACCTGCAGCGCGCCGCCCAATGGCTCGAGACGCGCGCCGACATCCGGGTCGTGCTGCTGCGCGGCGCCGGCAAGGCCTTCTGCGCCGGCGGCGATATCACGCTGTTCGAAGGCGACGTCAACGCGGTGCGCGGCAAGCTGCTCGACCTGTTCACGCCCCTCAACGATTTCGTCGCGCACGTCGCGCGCATGGACAAGGTGTGGCTGGCGCAGATACACGGTGTCGCGGCCGGCGCCGGCCTGTCGCTGGTGCTGGCCTGCGACCTGGCCATCGCCGAGGCCGACACGCGCTTCATGACGGCCTACCTGAAGCTCGGCGCCACGCCCGATGCCGGCATGACGCATGGCCTGAACCGCCTGCTCGGCCCGCGCCGCGCGCTCGACCTGCTGCTGCGCCACGACGCCTTCAGCGCCGCCGATGCATTGGGCTGGGGCCTGCTCAACCGCGTCGCCGACGCCGGCCTGCTCGCGCAACAGGCGCAGGCCTATGCCAGCCAGCTCGCCAGCCACGCGCCGCACGGCATCGCCGGCGCCAAACACCTGCTGCGCAACGCCGCGCACGCCCCGCTGGAAACGCAGCTGGCCGAAGAAACCGCCTGCTTCCTGGAAACCGCGCGGCGCGAGGATTTCGCCGAAGGCGTGCGCGCCTTCCGTGAAAAACGCGCGCCGCGCTTCCAGGGCCGCTGACGCCCCGCGTCAGAACTTGTAGGTGACGCTGGCGATCGCGCTGCGGCGCGCGCCGTACCAGCAATCGCCGCGCGACAGGCACGTCGCCAGATAGGTCTTGTCGGTCAGGTTGTTGACGTTCACGGCGTAGCGCCAGTGACTGGTCTCGTACGCCATCATGGCGTCCACCAGCCACACCGGCGCCAGCTTGGGCCCGTCGCCATCACCGGGCTGGTCGCCGTCTCGGCGCTGCATTCCACCTTGACCGACGGCAACATGGTCGGTTCGACGGGCGCGGACTGCGCCGCCAGCGCGGCCGGCAGCAGGCTCAACGCCGCCGCCAGGCTGGCGCGGCGGGACATGGCAGGATCAAACATCGACATGGCTCCCCTTGATGAATTTTGAAGAGCCAGATGTTCTCTCGTTATTGAAGTGGTTCCTTTTCCCCACGAAAAGAAAGACTTCCCTGTTTACAGCAGGTCGCCCAAGAGGGGCGCGCCGCGGGCGCCCCCCTCCCAGGGAAAACGACAATAAAAAAGGCGCCCAAAGGGCGCCCCGTCGGCATGCTACCGGCTCAACCGCGTCCGGCCCGCAATTCCACCGCCTTGGCCCAGCGCCGCGCCACCGACGGCGAGGTCGCGCACGTGGCCGACTCCGTCACCACGCGCACCGCGCGTTCCAGCAACTGGATGTCCGCCTCGTGCTGGCGCGCCACATGGGGATCCTCGAAGAAGATGACCCGCTGGCACTGGTGCTCCAGCACCAGTTCGGCGATCTGCGCATCGCCGCCCAGCGGACCGCTCAGGTAGCGGTGCACCCACGGCGTGTCCTTGGGCCAGCCGCGCGACCACGCCAGTTCGTTCAGGCGGCCACCGGTGGTGCCGGTCGCCACGCGCCGCGCAAACTGCGACAGCACGTCGAAGTGCTCGGCCGCGAACGCCACCATCTCGTCCTTGAGCGCATCGTGCGCGATCAGCGCCAGCGTCTGGCCGGTGTAGTTGAACAGCCGCGACGCCGCCATGTCCGGCGCCAGGCCCGCATGCACGCGTTCGACCTCCATCCACTCGATGGCGCCGGCCAGCGTTGAAATGAAGGGACGGCCATGCGTGATGCACTGGCGCTTGAGCGCCAGCGCCTCGGGAAAGATCGACGACGGGTCCACCGGATCGATCAGGTAGATCGCGCCATCGAACGGCTCCTGTCCGTCGCGGCCCTCGGTCACGCGCGCCACCAGCTTCATCAGCCCGCCTTCGCGGCCATACGGATAGCGGATCAGGCCGGAATAGCCTTGCAGCATGCCCTCGCGCACGATGGCATCGTGGGTGCGGCCCACGGTATGCAACTGCACGCCCAGTTCGCGGATGGTGGACGAACAGGCCCGCAGCCAGGTGAACAAGGCGGCGTCGGGCGATTCATGGTGCAGTCGGTTGGCGGCCAGGCCAAAGCGCAATTGGGCAGCGGGCATCGGTAGACTCGGATGGCAAGGACAACGAAAGAGTCTTGATGATACCCCGCCGCCCGCGCCCCCAATGCAAAAACGCTCCCGAAGGAGCGTTTCGCTGGAGGATCAGTCGGCCTCGTCGATCCAGGCCATCTGGATGGCCTCCAGGATCTTCTCGCCGCTGCGTTCCGGGTCGTCATTGAAGCCCGGCAAGGCCAGCACCCATTCGCGCAACTGCGTGAAACGCAGCGTCTTGGGGTCGACGTCCGGATGGGCGTCCGCCAGCGCCTCGGCAATCTGGTAGGTATCGGTCCACTTCATCAATGACCCTCTTTCGCGTGGTTGATGGTGTACTTGGGAATCTCGATCGTCAGATCGGCATCCTCGACCCGCGCCTGGCACGACAGGCGCGAGGTCGGCGTCAGGCCCCAGGCCTTGTCCAGCAGATCCTCTTCGTCGTCGGTCGCGTCTTCCAGCGAAGCATAACCCTGCTTGACCACCACGTGACAGGTCGTACACGCGCACGACAGTTCGCAGGCATGCTCGATGTCGATGTGATTGTCCAGCAGGATGCGGCAGATCGACACGCCCTTGGGCGCGTCCTCGATCACGGCGCCCTCGGGGCAGTAGTCGGGATGAGGCAGTACGGTCAGTTTCGGCATAGCGTCTTATCAGGCGATTTCGTCAAGTTTGCGGCCGGCCAGCGCGGCGCGGATGCTGCGGTCCATGCGGCGCGCGGCGAATTCATCGGTCGCGGCCGACAAGGCCTCGACCGTGGCCTTCACCGCGTCCACGTCCTGCGCCTCCTGGGCGCGGGCGGCCGCCTGCAGGCATTCATCGACCCGTTGGCGTTCCTCGGCGTTCAGCAGGTCGCCGTCCACCGCCAGCGCGGCCTGCACCGATTCGACCAACTGACGCGCTTCCACCTGCTGCTCGCGCAGCATGCGGGCGCGGGCATCGTTGTCGGCCTGCGCCACGCTATCGGCCAGCATGCGCGCGACTTCGTCGTCGCTCAGGCCGTACGAAGGCTTGACCGACACCGCCGCTTCCACGCCCGTGCTCTGCTCGCGCGCGGTCACGCTCAACAGGCCGTCGGCGTCCACCTGGAACGTCACGCGGATGCGCGCGGCGCCCGCCACCATCGGCGGGATCCCGCGCAGCTCGAAGCGCGCCAGCGAACGGCAATCCGTCACCAGGTCGCGCTCGCCCTGCAGCACGTGGATGCTCATGGCCGTCTGGCCATCCTTGAACGTCGTGAATTCCTGCGCGCGCGCCACCGGAATGGTGCTGTTGCGCGGAATCACGCGCTCAACCAGCCCGCCCATGGTTTCCAGACCGAGCGACAGCGGCGTCACGTCCAGCAGCAGCCAGTCCTCGCCCGGGGCGCGGTTGCCGGCCAGCAGATTGGCCTGCAGCGCGGCGCCCAGCGCCACCACCTGATCCGGATCCAGATCGGTCAGCGGCTCGGTGCCGAACATCTCGCCCACCGCGGCGCGCACCACCGGCATGCGCGTGGCGCCGCCCACCATCACCACGCCGCGCACGTCGGCGGGTTTCAGCGCGGCGTCGCGCAGCGCCTGGCGCGCGCTATCCAGCGTGCGCTGCACCAGCGGCTGGGCCAGCGCCTCGAACTGCGCGCGGGTCAGCGTGTGATCGATCACCTGGCCATTGGCCAGCGTCAAATTCAGATTGGCGTCCTGCGCGTCCGACAGCGCCTCGCGCGCCACGCGCGCCACCATCAGCAGGCCGCGCCGGTCGGCGTGCGTCAGTGCTTTGGCGCCCGCGGCCGCCACCACGTGATCGACGATGAGCGAATCGAAGTCGTCGCCGCCCAGCGCGGTATCGCCGCCAGTCGAGATCACTTCGAACACGCCCTGCGTCAACCGCAGGATGGAAATATCGAACGTGCCGCCGCCCAGGTCATAAACAGCGTAAACGCCTTCGGCGGCATTATCCAGACCGTAGGCGATCGCCGCGGCGGTCGGCTCGTTCAAGAGGCGCAGCACGTTCAGGCCGGCCAGGCGCGCCGCGTCGCGCGTCGCCTGGCGCTGGGCGTCATCGAAATAGGCCGGCACCGTGATGACGGCGCCCACCAGGTCGTCGCCCAGCACGTCCTCGGCGCGCTGGCGCAGCACCGCCAGGATCTGCGCCGACACTTCCACCGGGCTCAGGTCGCCCTGCGCGGTGCGGATGCGCACCATGCCGGGCGCGTCCACGAATTCGTACGGCGCGCGCGTGGCGCGCGCCTCTTCCAGCGAACGGCCCATGAAACGCTTGACCGACACCACCGTGTTCAACGGGTCTTCGGCTTGCTGCGCCAGCGGTTCGCGCCCCGTGGTGACCTTGCCGCCGGGGAAATAGCGCACCGCCGACGGCAGCAGCACGTGGCCCTGCGCATCAGGCAGGACCTCGGCGACGCTGCTGCGCACGGCGGCAACCAGGGAATTGGTGGTGCCCAGGTCGATCCCCACCGCCAGCTTGCGCTGGTGCGGCGCGGGCGATTCGCCGGGCTCGGAAATCTGCAATAAGGCCATGATTGTTTTTTCTACTCAGTAGGCGGCGAAGTCCGGGCGCCCCGCGGCCGGGCCATCCTGGGGGACTAGGAATCGGGATGGGCCTGGGCCAGCTCCTGCGCCAGCTTCTCCACGAACATCCATTCCCGCACCTTGAGACCCGCCGCGGCGTAGTCGCGCTGTTCGTCCAGCAGGCGCGTCAACGCGGCGCGCATCTGCTGCCGGGCATCCTCCAGCTCGGTCCGCAGCTCGGCCAGCACGCCGGCGTCATTGCGCGCGTCGTCCATCATTTCGCGCCAGGTCATCTGCTGCATCAGGAAAGCCGTGTCCATCGACGTATTGCTCTCGGTCTGCAGATCCACGCCGGCCTGCTCGCACAGATAGCGCGCCCGCAACAGCGGATCGCGCAACTGGCGGTAGGCCTCATTGGCGCGCGCCGCCCACTGCATGGCCACGCGGCGTTCCGCGGGACTGGCCGTGGCAAAGCGGTCGGGATGCACCTGCGCGGCGACGGTGCGCCACGCCGATTCCAGCGCCTGGGCGTCCAGGTCGAAGCGTGCCGGCAAGCCGAACAGGCTGAAGTGATCGTCTCCAGCCAAGACTTACACCGTGAACGACTCGCCGCAGCCGCAGGTCGCCTTCTCGTTGGGGTTGCGGAACTTGAAACCTTCGTTAAGGCCTTCGCGGGCGTAGTCCAGCTCGGTGCCATCCAGGTAGGCCAGGCTCTTGGGATCGACGAACACCTTCACGCCGAAGCTCTCGAACACTTGGTCTTCGGGCGCCGCGTCGTCCACATACTCCAGCTTGTAGGCCATGCCGGAACAACCCGTCGTCCTAACGCCGAGGCGCAAGCCGATCCCCTTGCCGCGCTTTTGCAAGTAGCGGCCGATGTGGGTGGCAGCCTGTTGGGTCAGGGTAACGGACATGTTCAGCTCGCAACAGCTTCGGCCGGAACCGAATGCTTTTCCTTGTAGTTCTGCACGGCGGCCTTGATCGCGTCTTCGGCCAGGATCGAGCAGTGCACCTTCACGGGCGGCAGGGCCAGTTCTTCGGCGATCTGCGTGTTACGGATGTTCATGGCTTCGTCCAGCGTCTTGCCCTTGACCCACTCGGTCACGAGCGAGCTGGAGGCAATGGCCGAGCCACAGCCGTAGGTCTTGAAGCGCGCGTCCTCGATGACGCCGGCTTCGTTCACCTTGATCTGCAGCTTCATGACGTCGCCACAGGCCGGCGCGCCGACCATGCCGGTGCCCACCGAGTCGTCCGACTTGTCGAACGAGCCGACGTTGCGGGGGTTTTCGTAGTGATCCAGGACTTTGGTGCTGTAAGACATGTTAGTTCTCCACGTATTCTTTGGCGCGGGCGCTCAGTGCGCGGCCCACTGCACGGTATTCAGATCGATGCCTTCCTTGGCCATTTCCCACAGCGGCGACATATCGCGCAGCTTGCCGACACGGCTCTTGAGCAGTTCGATGGTGTAGTCGACTTCCTGCTCGGTGGTGAAGCGGCCCAGCGTGAAGCGGATCGAGCTGTGCGCCAGCTCATCGTTGCGGCCCAGGGCGCGCAGCACGTAGGAAGGTTCCAGGCTGGCCGAGGTGCACGCCGAACCGCTGGACACGGCCAGTTCCTTGATCGCCATGATCAGGGACTCGCCTTCGACGTAGTTGAAGCTGACGTTCAGGTTGTGCGGCACGCGCTGGTCCATGTCGCCGTTGAGATAGACCTCTTCGATCTGCGACAGGCCGGCCCAGAGGCGATCACGCAGCATGCGGATGCGCTCGTTCTCGGTGCCCATTTCCTCGCGCGCCAGGCGGAAGGCTTCGCCCATGCCGACGATCTGGTGCGTGGCCAGGGTGCCCGAGCGGAAACCGCGCTCGTGGCCACCGCCATGCATCTGCGCCTCGATGCGCACACGCGGCTTGCGGCGCACGTACAGCGCGCCGATGCCCTTGGGGCCATAAGTCTTGTGGGCCGAGAACGACATCAGGTCGACCTTCAGCTTCTGCAGGTCGATCTCGACCTTGCCGGTGGCCTGCGCGGCGTCGACGTGGAAGATGATGCCCTTCTCGCGGCAGATCTCGCCCAGGGTTTCGATGTCCTGGATGACGCCGATTTCGTTGTTCACCATCATCACCGATACCAGCACGGTGTCGGGACGCAGTGCCGCCTTGAACACGTCCAGGTCGATCAGGCCGTTATCCTTGACGTCCAGGTAGGTCACCTCGAAGCCCTGGCGCTCCAGTTCACGACAGGTGTCGAGCACGGCCTTGTGTTCGGTCTTGATGGTGATGATGTGCTTGCCACGCTCGGCGTAGAAGTTGGCCGCGCCCTTGATGGCGAGGTTGTCCGACTCGGTGGCGCCGGAGGTCCAGACGATTTCACGCGGATCCGCGTTCACCAGCTTGGCGACTTCCTCGCGGGCGCGTTCAACGGCCTCCTCGGCTTCCCAGCCGAACGAGTGACTGCGCGACGCGGGATTGCCGAAGCTCTCGTACAGCCAGGGGATCATTTTTTCGACGACGCGCGGGTCGACGGGGGTCGTGGCCGAGTAATCCAGATAGATCGGACGGGTGGTCATTTCTACAACTCCTACTGCTTATACGGTGGCATTGGCCGCGACGGTGGTGGTCGGGGCGTTGGCGGCGGTATTGTTGGCGCCTCCCACCCGGTTCACTCGCACCGCGCAGGCCTGCGCTTGATTGTTGGCTTCCTGCAATTGGCGCACACGCTGCTGATCGACCAGATCCTGCAACGACACCGAATCCAGGTAATCGACCATCTTGCGATTCAATGTGGCCCAGAGCTCATGCGTCATGCACTTGCCAGGCTTGCCGTCGTTGCCGCTCGTACAGTCCCGCTTGCCACCGCAGCTGGTGGCATCCAGGGGTTCGTCGACGGCGAAGATGATGTCGGCCACGGTCACGTTTCGCGCCAGACGGGCGAGCGAGTAACCGCCGCCGGGGCCGCGCACGCTGTCCACGAGTTCGTGGCGGCGCAGTTTCCCGAACAGCTGTTCCAGGTAGGAAAGCGAAATATTCTGACGCTGGCTGATGGCCGCAAGAGTGACCGGGCCGCTATGCTGCCGCATAGCCAGATCGATCATGGCAGTCACGGCGAAACGCCCTTTGGTAGTTAGCCGCATGGTGAATTCCCTGTGATTCGGCAATGGCCGTCGGCGAATCCGGCGGTCAATACCCGAGTAATTGGCTCAAGTATAGCAAATTCCCGAGTAATTTGGTATGGCTCCCGGCTAGAAAAAACCGCGCTGTCGCGCGGTTCTTTTCACTGCCAATTTGCCAGGCGTCCCGCAGGACGCCCAAGCACACCGGAGGCCTCTTAGGCCGCCTGGTATTGGGTAGCGCGCTTGCGGACCAGCTCGAGCACGCCCTGACAGGCATCTTCGAGATAATCCAGCACCTTGCCGAAGCCATCGGCGCCGCCGTAGTACGGGTCGGGCACGGTGGCCTCCTCGAACTCATTGGCGAAGCGCATCAGCAGCATCAACTTGTGCTGATAGGCCTTGGGGCACTGTTGCTGCATGGCGGACAGGTTGTCCCAGTCCATGGCGAGGATGAGGTCGAAGTCGCGGAAGTCTTCCGCGGTGACCTGACGGGCCTCACAGTGCGTGATCTCGTAGCCGCGCTTGCGCGCTGCGGCCTGCGCCCGGGCATCAGGCGCCTCGCCGATGTGAAACGCGTGCGTGCCCGCGGAGTCGATGCGAACCACATCGCCCAAACCCGCGTCGTTCACCAAATGGCGAAACACGCCCTCTGCGCTCGGCGAGCGACAGATATTGCCCATGCAAACGAAAAGTACCTTGGTCATCATGGGAGTAAGTGTGCGGGAAAACCCGAGATAAGGCAAGCTTTTTTTGCTCCCGGGCACACCGTTTCGCATCAATGCGTCCCCTAAAATATTCCCTATAAATCAAATAGTTGAAAGCTATATTTAAGGTTATGCAAGAGACCGCCGATCGAATGCTTGTGCAAATTTCACGCCCACTTCGGCGACACTTCGCGCCAACCTGCAATTCAGCAGCCCGTCAGCGAAAAGATACATTTAGATAAGTATCGACCTTCATACCGCGCCATCCAACAGCACCCGTTGCTTGAGGGCCGTCAAGGCATCGCGGGCGGCCGCGGCTTGTTCGAATTCGAGGTTGCGGGCGTGGTCCATCATCAACTTTTCCAGGCGCTTGATCTCGCGCGCCAGGGCCTTTTCGTCCTTCAGCAATTCGGCCGGCACCGCGGCTTCCAGCGCGTCGTGCTGCACCGGCGCGACGATGCCGTCGATCAGCTCGCGCACCGCCTTCTGCACTCCCCGCGCGGTAATGCCATGGTCGGCATTGAACTGCAGTTGCTTGGCGCGGCGCCGGCTGGTTTCTTCCATGGCGCGCTGCATCGAGTCGGTGATGCGGTCGGCATACAGGATGGCGTGGCCGTTCAGGTTGCGCGCCGCCCGGCCAATGGTCTGGATCAGGCTGCGCTCGGAGCGCAGGAAGCCTTCCTTGTCGGCATCCAGAATGGCCACCAGCGACACTTCCGGGATATCCAGTCCTTCGCGCAGCAGGTTGATGCCCACCAGCACGTCGAACGTACCCAGGCGCAGGTCGCGGATGATTTCCACCCGTTCCACCGTGTCAATGTCCGAGTGCAGGTAGCGCACCCGCACCCCGTGCTCGGTCAGGAAGTCGGTCAGGTCCTCGGCCATGCGCTTGGTCAGCGTGGTGACCAGCACCCGCTCCCCCTGGCTGGTGCGCGCCTTGATCTGTCCCAGCAAGTCATCGACCTGGGTGCGTGCCGGCAGCACCTCCACGATCGGATCGACCAGGCCGGTGGGGCGCACCACCTGCTCGACCACGTTGTCGGCATGCTCCTTTTCGTAGGCCGCCGGCGTGGCCGAGACGAACACGCACTGGCGCATGCGGGCCTCGAATTCCTCGAGCTTGAGCGGCCGGTTGTCCAGCGCCGATGGCAGCCGGAAGCCATACTGCACCAGGGTTTCCTTGCGCGAGCGGTCACCCCGGTACATGGCGCTGAGCTGGCCGATGGTGACGTGGCTCTCGTCGATGAACATCAGCGCATCGGCCGGCAGATAGTCGATCAGCGTGGGCGGCGGCTCCCCCGGCGCGGCGCCGGACAGGTGGCGCGAGTAGTTCTCGATGCCCTTGCAGAATCCCAGTTCCTGCAGCATTTCCAGGTCGAAGCGGGTGCGCTGCTCAAGGCGCTGGGCCTCGACCAGGTGGCCGTCGTCGACGAAGCGCTTGGTGCGCTCGCGCAGCTCTTCCTTGATGGTCTCGATGGCGCGCAGCACGGTGTCGCGCGGCGTCACGTAGTGCGAACCGGGGTAAACGGTGAAGCGCGGCAACTTCTGGCGGATGCGGCCGGTCAGCGGATCGAACAGTTCAAGGCTTTCGATTTCGTCATCGAACAGCGTCAGGCGCAGGGCCAGCTCGGCGCTTTCCGCCGGGAAGATGTCGATGGTCTCGCCGCGCACGCGGAACACGCCGCGCGTGAATTCGGCGTCGTTGCGGGTGTACTGCATGGCCACCAGCCGCGCCAGGATCTCGCGCCGCGAGATCTGGTCGCCGGCGCGCAGGATCAGCACCATCGCGTGGTAGTCGCCGGGGTTGCCGATACCGTAGATGCACGACACGGTGCCGACGATGATGGTGTCGCGCCGTTCCAGCAGGCTCTTGGTGGCCGACAGGCGCATCTGCTCGATGTGCTCGTTGATCGACGAGTCCTTTTCGATGAACAGGTCGCGCGTCGGCACGTAGGCTTCGGGCTGGTAGTAGTCGTAGTACGAGACGAAGTACTCCACCGCGTTCTTGGGAAAGAACTCGCGCATTTCCGCGTACAGCTGCGCGGCCAGCGTCTTGTTGGGCGCCAGCACCAGCGCCGGCCGCCCCAGCTGGGCGATGACGTTGGCCATGGTGTAGGTCTTGCCCGAGCCGGTCACGCCCAGCAGGGTCTGGTACATCAGGCCGTCCTGCACGCCCTGGACCAACCCATCAATGGCGCCCGGCTGGTCGCCGGCGGGCGGATAGGGTTGGTACAGGTGGAACGGGCTGCCGGGGTAATCGACGTACCCCGGGCCGGGGGCCGCCGCGGCAGCGCCAGGGGCCGCATCGGCCGCCCCGTCGGTGACGGAGCCAACGGCTGCGGCACCCGCCGCGCTCGGGTCTATTGCGCTCTTAGGCATGCTAGACTGTTCCCAGGGTAAACCCCCCATTATCCACAGCACTTCCGACTGCGTCCACTCACCCTCAGCAGAGTCCCATGAGCACCCTTTTCGATTCCGTCGAACTCGCGCCGCGCGACCCCATTCTTGGTCTGAACGAACAATACAACGCGGACACCCGCCCCGGTAAAGTCAATCTGGGCGTGGGCGTGTACTACGACGACCAGGGTCGCATTCCCCTGCTGGGTGCCGTGCGCAAGGCGGAAATCGCCCGCATCGAGGCCGCCGCCGCTCGCGGCTACCTGCCGATCGAAGGCATCGCCGGCTACAACCAGGGCGCGCAAGCCCTGCTGATCGGCAAGGATTCCCCGCTGGCCGCCGCTGGCCGCGTCCTGACCACCCAGGCCCTGGGCGGCACCGGCGCGCTCAAGATCGGCGCCGACTTCCTGCGCCAGCTGCTGCCGACCTCCAAGGTCCTGATCAGCGATCCCAGCTGGGAAAACCACCGCGCGCTGTTCGAACGCGCCGGGTTCGAAGTCGGCACCTACGCCTACTACGATGCCGCCACCCGCGGCCTGAACTTCGACGGCATGCTGGCCGCCCTGAAGGCCGCGCCGGCCAACACCGTGGTCGTGCTGCACGCCTGCTGCCACAACCCCACCGGCGTCGATCCCACCTTCGACCAATGGAAGCAGATCGCCGCGGTCGTCAAGGAAAACAAGCTGGTGCCCTTCCTGGACATCGCCTACCAGGGCTTCGGCGAAGGCCTGCGCGAAGACGCCGCGGTCGTGCGCCTGTTCGCCGACCTCGACCTGACCATGTTCATCAGCTCGTCGTTCTCGAAGTCGTTCTCGCTGTACGGCGAGCGCGTCGGCGCCCTGACGGTCGTGGCTGGCAGCAAAGACGAAGCCACCCGCGTGCTGAGCCAGCTCAAGCGCGTCATCCGCACCAACTACTCCAACCCGCCCACCCACGGCGGCACGATCGTCTCCACGGTGCTGAACTCGCCCGAGCTGTTCGCCATGTGGGAAGAAGAACTCGGCGCCATGCGCGACCGCATCCGCCTGATGCGCAAGCAATTGGTCGAGAAAATCAAGGAACACGGCGGCAAGCAGGACTTCAGCTTCGTGCTGCAACAGCGCGGCATGTTCTCGTACTCGGGCCTGACCTCGGCCCAGGTCGACCGCCTGCGCGAAGAGCACGGCGTCTACGCCGTCTCCAGCGGCCGCATCTGCGTCGCCGCGCTCAACAGCGGCAACATCGACCAGGTGGCCAAGGGCATCGCCGCGGTGCTGTAAGGCACACCCCCGGCAACAGCCTCCAACGGGACCTTCGGGTCCCGTTTTCATTGCCTGTCACAAAACCATGTCCGCTCAACGCTTGCATTTTTGCGTTATGTCCCCCAGAATGCCGCTGTATATATGTACAGTCCGATTCCAAACGGATCACCGCCATGGCCAGCAAACTCACTGATCGTCAACAGCAAATCCTGGACCTCATCCGGCAAACCGTCGCGCGCACCGGCTTTCCGCCCACCCGCGCCGAGATCGCCCAGGCATTGGGGTTCCGCTCGCCCAACGCGGCTGAAGACCATCTGAAGGCCCTGGCGCGCAAGGGGGCCATCGAGCTCACCGCCGGCGCTTCGCGCGGCATCCGCCTGAAGGATGCCTCGCCCGCGCAGACCCAGGCGCCGCTGCCCCTGCCGGGCCTGGCGCAGTTGCTGCTGCCGCTGGTGGGCCGCGTGGCCGCCGGCAGCCCGATCCTGGCGGCCGAACATGTCGAACGCGAAATCGGTGTCGACCCCGGCCTCTTCGCCCAGGCGCCCGACTACCTGCTCAAGGTGCGCGGCATGAGCATGCGCGACGCCGGCATCCTCGAAGGCGACCTGCTGGCCGTCAAAAAGGCGTCCGAGGCCCGCAACGGCCAGATCGTGGTTGCCCGCCTGGGCGACGACGTCACCGTCAAGCGCCTGCAGCGCCAGAACGGCCGCGTTGAACTGCTGCCCGAGAATCCTGACTTCAACGTCATCGTGGTCGAGGCAGACCAGGAATTCGCGCTGGAAGGCATCGCGGTCGGCCTGATCCGTCCGCACGCGCTGCACTGATCCGCCGCTTCCCTACAGGCGCGCGCCCCTCGGCGGCCGCGCCAAAAAAGAAACCCCGCGCAAGCGGGGTTTCTTTCATTGGGCATCCCTTGCGGGACGCCCCGGGGCCAGGCATCAGTGCTTGAGCACGGGATCCGTCGAACCCGGCTCGGCCGGCTTGGCGACCAGCGGCTCCTTGACCGCTTCGTCTTCAGCCAGCGGCTCCGGCAGGCGTTCCAGGGCCAGTTCCAGCACCTTGTCGATCCAGCGGACCGGCACGATCTCGAGATGGTTCTTGACGTTGTCCGGGATCTCCGCCAAATCCTTGACGTTTTCTTCCGGGATCAAGACCGTCTTGATACCACCGCGATGAGCGGCCAGCAGCTTCTCCTTCAGGCCGCCGATCGGCAGGACTTCGCCACGCAGCGTGATCTCGCCGGTCATGGCGACGTCGGCGCGCACCGGGATGCGCGACAGGGCCGACACCATGGCCGTGGTGATCGCGATACCGGCGGACGGACCGTCCTTGGGCGTCGCGCCTTCCGGCACGTGCACGTGCATGTCGTGCTTCTCGAACACGCTGTCGGCAAAGCCCAGGCGACGCGCCCGCGAGCGCACCACCGTGCGGGCCGCCTCGACCGATTCCTTCATCACGTCGCCCAGCGAACCGGTGCGTTGGATCACGCCCTTGCCGGGCATGTCCGCCACTTCGATCGTGAGCAGGTCGCCACCGACTTCCGTCCAGGCCAGGCCGGTCACCTGACCGATCTGGTTTTCCTTTTCGGCCATGCCGAAGGTGTAGCGGCGCACGCCGAGGTAATCGCTGAGGTTCTCGCCCGTGACGTTGACCGGCTTGAGTTCGAAGGTCTTGCCTTCGGCCTTGGCGCGGTCGCTCTGGGTCAGCAGCTGCTTGATCACCTTGCGGCAGATCTTGCCCACTTCGCGTTCGAGCGCACGCACACCGGCTTCGCGGGTGTAATAGCGCACGATGTCGCGCAGCGCGCTGTCATCGACGGTCAGCTCGGTATCCTTGACGCCGTTGTTCTTCATCAGCTTGGGCAGCAGATGGTCGCGGGCGATGTGGATCTTTTCTTCCTCGGTGTAGCCCGACAGACGGATCACTTCCATCCGGTCCAGCAGGGCCGGCGGAATGTTCAGCGTGTTGCTGGTGGCCACGAACATGACGTCCGACAGGTCGAAGTCGACTTCGATGTAGTGGTCCTGGAACGTGTGATTCTGTTCCGGGTCCAGCACCTCGAGCAGCGCCGACGAGGGATCGCCGCGGAAATCCATGCCCAGCTTGTCGATTTCATCGAGTAGGAACAGGGGATTGCGCACGCCGACCTTCGACATGTTCTGGACGATCTTGCCGGGCATCGAACCGATGTAGGTACGACGGTGGCCGCGGATCTCGGCTTCGTCGCGCACGCCGCCCAGGGCCATGCGCACGAACTTGCGGTTCGTGGCCTTGGCGATGGACTGGCCCAGCGAGGTCTTGCCGACCCCGGGAGGACCGACCAGGCACAGGATCGGCGCCTTGACCTTGTCCACGCGCTGCTGCACGGCGAGATATTCGAGGATGCGTTCCTTCACCTTCTCCAGGCCGTAGTGGTCGTTGTCGAGCACGGTCTCGGCGTTGGCGATGGAGTTGTTGATCTTGCTCTTCTTCCTCCAGGGGAGGTTGATGAGCGTATCGATGTAGTTGCGCACCACGGTGGCTTCGGCCGACATGGGCGACATGAGCTTGAGCTTCTTGAGCTCGGCATCGGCCTTCTTGCGCGCCTCCTTGGGCATGTGCGCGGCGATGATCTTCTTTTCGAGCTCCTCGATATCGGCGCCCTCTTCGCCTTCGCCCAACTCCTTCTGAATGGCCTTGACCTGCTCATTCAGGTAGTAGTCGCGCTGGCTCTTTTCCATTTGCTTCTTCACGCGGCCGCGGATCCGCTTCTCGACCTGGAGGATGTCGATTTCGGTTTCCAGCTGCGTGAGCAGGCCTTCGAGGCGCTCGGAGGTGCCGACGATCTCGAGCATCTTCTGCTTCTGCTCGAGTTTCAGCGGAAGATGCGCGGCGATCGTGTCGGCCAGGCGGCCGGCGTCATCGATGCCGGCGAGCGAGGTCAGGATCTCCGGGGGGATCTTCTTGTTGAGTTTTACGTATTGCTCGAACTGGGCGACGATCGCGCGGCGCAGGGCCTCGGTCTCGGAGCCCTGGACGGCATCCGGCTCGATCGGGGTGACCTGGCAGGTGAAGTGCGAATCGGCGTCTTCGATGCTGTTGATGCGGGCGCGCTGGGTACCCTCGACCAGCACCTTGACGGTGCCATCGGGCAACTTGAGCATCTGCAGGATGCCGGCAACGCAGCCGATCTCGTAGACGTCTTCAGGGGTGGGATCATCCTTGCCGGCGGATTTTTGGGCCACCAGCATGATGCTCTTGCCCGCTTCCATCGCAACCTCGAGCGCGCGGATAGAGCGCGGACGGCCGACGAACAGCGGGATGACCATGTGCGGGAACACCACGACGTCGCGCAGTGGCAGCAGGGGGAGGTCGATCGGGTCGGAAGGCAGGGTCTGGCTGGCAGACATAGGAGGTTCCTCGGTATGACTCGGCGTATCGGGGACAGGATGACCGGGTATACCCGGACAGCCCCGTCAGTTACGTCTGTTATGGGAACAATAGCCGAAAATTCAAGATCCCGGCGGCCGGATAAACAAAACCTTAAAAAAAACGGCGGCCGGCATCCTGTTTCATTGGACACTCTGCGGCAGTGTGCGTTCCATCAGGGGGCCGGAGACAAAAAAACCCGTTACGGAAACGGGTTATCTTGAAATATCCGTCAGGCCGCCGCGTCGCGGACTTCTCCGCGCTCGGGCTTTTCGGCCGCCCCTTCCTCGTCGGCGTAGATCAGCAAGGGCTTGCCCTCGCCTTCGATCGCGCCTTCGTCGAGCACCACGCGCTTGACGTTGCCTTGCGACGGCAGGTCATACATGGTGTCGAGCAGGGCCTGCTCGATGATGGAACGCAGGCCACGCGCGCCGGTCTTGCGCTTGAGCGCCTTGCGGGCGATGGCCTTGAGCGCGGCCGGACGCACGTCCAGTTCGGCGCCTTCCATGGCGAACAGCTTCTGGAATTGCTTGAGCAGGGCGTTCTTGGGCTCGGTGAGGATCTGCACCAGGGCGGCCTCGTCCAGCTCGTCCAGCGTGGCGACCACCGGCAGGCGACCGACCAGTTCGGGGATCAGGCCGAACTTGATCAGGTCTTCGGGTTCGACTTCGGAGAACAGCTCGCCCACGCCGCGCTCGGACTTGGCGCGCACGGAGGCGGAGAAGCCGATGCCGGACTTTTCGGTGCGGTCGCGGATGACCTTTTCCAGCCCGTCGAAGGCGCCGCCGACGATGAACAGGATGTTGGTCGTATCGACCTGGACGAAGTCCTGGTTGGGGTGCTTGCGCCCGCCCTGCGGCGGCACCGAGGCCACGGTGCCTTCGATCAGCTTGAGCAGGGCCTGCTGCACGCCCTCGCCCGACACGTCGCGGGTGATGGACGGGTTGTCGGACTTGCGGGAAATCTTGTCGATTTCATCGATGTAGATGATGGCGCGCTGCGCCTTCTCGACTTCGTAGTTGCAGTTCTGCAGCAACTTCTGAATGATGTTCTCGACGTCTTCACCGACGTAACCGGCCTCGGTCAGCGTGGTGGCGTCTGCCATGACGAACGGCACGTTCAGCATGCGCGCGAGGGTCTGCGCCAGCAGCGTCTTGCCCGACCCGGTGGGGCCGATCAGCATGATGTTGCTCTTGGACAACTCGACTTCGTCGCCCTTGATCTCGCCGTGGCGGATGCGCTTGTAGTGGTTGTAGACGGCCACCGCCAGCATGCGCTTGGGCGAGGTCTGCCCGATCACGTACTGGTCCAGGAACGTCTTGATTTCAGCCGGAGTGGGCAGTTCGGAACGAATCGCCGCGCGCGCGGTCGCCTGCGCTTCCTCGCGGATGATGTCGTTGCACAAGTCTATGCATTCATCGCAGATGAATACCGACGGACCCGCGATCAGCTTGCGGACTTCGTGCTGGCTTTTATTGCAAAACGAGCAATGCAGCACTTTTGCGTCTGCCGATCCCTTTTTTTCAGGCATATGTATTCGTATCTCAGGTAAAGAAGCGCCGGACCGGGTGAAGGGCCCGGCGCTTACTCAAACATGGCAACAGCGGGTGGGACTCAACCGGGAAGTCAGCCTTCCGAACGGGAGGTCATCACCTTGTCGACCAGTCCATACGATACCGCATCTTCGGCGGACATGAAGTTGTCACGTTCCGTGTCCAGGGCGATGCGCTCGATCGACTGGCCTGTGTTGTCGGCCAGGATGCGATTGAGACGCTCGCGCAGGTCCAGGATCTCGCGAGCCTGGATCTGGATGTCGGAGGCCTGCCCCTGGGCGCCGCCCGAGGGCTGGTGGATCATGATGCGCGAGTTGGGCAAGGAAAAGCGCTTGCCCTTCTTGCCTGCCGCCAGCAGGAAGGCGCCCATGCTGGCCGCCAGGCCGGTGCACAGGGTCGACACGTCCGGCTTGACGAACTGCATGGTGTCGTAGATGGCCATGCCCGCGTACACCGACCCGCCGGGCGAGTTGATGTACAGGGAAATGTCCTTGTCAGGATTCTCCGATTCCAGGAACAGCAACTGCGCCACGACCAGGTTGGCCGTGGCGTCGTTGACCGGGCCCACCAGGAAGATGAGCCGCTCGCGGAGCAGGCGCGAATAGATGTCGTAGGCGCGTTCGCCGCGCCCCGACTGCTCGATCACCATGGGAATGTAGCCCAGGCCGGTGGGGGTCACCGACGACCCGCCATTCATTGCCGCATAGAAATCGGTGAATCTCTGCATAGTGTTACGCCATCCCCATCAACTGATCGAAAGGCACCTTTTCGTCGGTGACCTTGGCCTTTTCCAGAACATGCGCGACGACGTTGTCTTCGAGCACGATAGCCTCGATTTCAGCACGACGCTGGCGGTCGGCCAGGTAATAGCTGACAACCTGGGCGGGTTGTTCGTAGTTTTCCGCGAACTCTTCGATGCGGGCGCGGACCTGTTCCGGCTTGGCCTGCAGCTGGGCTTGCTTGACCAGTTCGGACACCAGCAGGCCCAGGCGCACGCGGCGCTCGGATTCGGTCGAGAAGGCTTCGGCCGGGATCGGCACCGACTCGGCGTTCGGCACGCCACGCTGCTTGAGCTCTTCGCGGGCGGCGGCGATGCGGCTTTGCACGTCGTTGTCGACCAGCGCCTTCGGCACGTCGAACTTGCCGGCTTCGACCAGGGCGTCCATTACGCTGGCCTTGGTGCGGCCTTGCGAGCGCACCTTGACTTCGCGTTCGATGTTGCTGCGGATGTCGGCCTTGAGCTTTTCGACGTCGCCTTCGGCCTGGCCGAGCGACTTGGCGAATTCGGCATTCAGTTCGGGCAGCACGCCTTCAGCCACTTCCTTGACGGTGATGGTGAATTCGGCGGTCTTGCCGGCGACTTCCTTGCCTTGGTAGTCATCGGGGAACTTGAGCGGGAAGACCTTGCTTTCGCCAGCCTTCAGGCCGCGGGCGGCTTCTTCGAATTCCGGCAGCATGCGGCCTTGGCCGAGCACGAACGGGAAGTCTTCTGCCTTGCCGCCATCGAACGGCACGCCGTCGATGGTGCCGGCGAAGTCCAGCGTGACGCGGTCGCCGTCTTGCGAGGCGCGGCCTTCGCGGGCTTCGAACGTGGCGCGCTGCTTGCGCAGGACGTCCAGGGTCTGCTGCACTTCGGCGTCGGTGACGGCGGTTTCATAGCGGGTCACGGCCAGGGCCGACAGGTCCGGCACGGCGACTTCGGGGTAGACCTCGAACGTGGCGGTGAAGGCCAGCGTGTCATCGCTGACGCCTTCAGTCTTGGGTTCCAGGTTCGGGGCGCCGGCGACGCGCAGCTTGGCGCCATCGACGGCTTGTTCGAATGCACGGCCGACCTGGCTGTTGATCACGTCGTAGCGGATGCCGGGGCCATGGCTGCGCTCGAGCATGGCGAGCGGCGCCTTGCCGGGACGAAAACCGGGAACCTTGGCGGTGCGGGCCACGCGCTTCAATTGCGCCTGGACTTCCTTTTCGACGTCGGCCACCGAGACGGCCAGATCAACACGGCGCTCGAGGCCGGAGAGGGTTTCAACCACAGGCTGCATTAAAAGACCTATTTTCCGAGAGATATGAGATGACGGGCGGATAAACGCGGCATTTTACCGGAAACTTCCGGACCCCTGACGCAAAGGGGCGCGAGCACCCGGATAAGCCCGGATGCTCGCGCCCCGTTTTCCGCCCCGAAAGGGCGGCAAATGCCCGCCAGGGCGCTTTATTTGGCCTTGGCGATGCGATCTTCGATGTGCTGCGCGCGCTTGGCCGAGGACGGGTGCGAGCTCATCATATCGCTCTTGCCGCCGTCCAGTTCGGCCAGCT
Organism: Achromobacter ruhlandii; assembly: GCF_002082135.1. Lineage (NCBI taxonomy): Bacteria > Pseudomonadati > Pseudomonadota > Betaproteobacteria > Burkholderiales > Alcaligenaceae > Achromobacter > Achromobacter ruhlandii. Next base: position 2,301,502 of record NZ_CP017433.1, on the reverse strand, counting down.
TCTGGAACGCCGTCACCAGACCGCGGGTGTTCAGCTTCTTGGCCTGCAGCTGGTCGAACGAGTAGTCGTCGGCGGCGCTTTCCTGCGATTGCGAGAACTGCGCGTTGATGAACTTCTCGGTCAGGTCGCCCAACTGCGACGAGTTCAGGGCGGCGACCGTGGCGCCACCGGCGGCGCCGGCGGCGTCGCGCGCGGCCGAAACGGTGTAGGCGGTCTGCATCGCCTTCTTGCTGTGGCCCAGCGCCACGTGGCCGATTTCATGGCCCACGACGCCCAGCACTTCGTCGTCGGTCATCATGTCCATCAGGCCGCTGTAGACGCGGATGCAGCCATTGGCCATGGCCCAGGCATTGACGTCCTTGGTGATGTAGACCTTGTAATTGGCCTTCTGGCCATTGACCGTGCCGCCCAATTGCTTGGCGATCTTCTGCAGGCGCACGTCGTACTTGCTGCCGGGGGCCGCGATCTTTTCCTGGGAATCGCTCTGCGCGCAAGCCTTGTCCGACAAGGTCTTGATTTCGGCATCGCTCAGCGTGGCGGCCTGCACCACCTTGCTGCCAGCGCCCACCAATCCCCCGATATCGAGGGCATGCGACGCGGAATAAGGGGCGAGTGCGACGGCCAGCGCGGCAACGGTGTAGCGGATCTTCATGGCAAAAACTCCTCTTGACTGACTCTGTGCGAGTGAGGCGGCAATTCTATATACGCCAAAAGCATTCAAACCGTTTCGCCACAGAGTTTCGCAAATGCGAATTTCTCTTACACAAAAGGCATGCGCGGGGCTCCTTACCGTGGTAAGTACCTGCGCCGCGACTCGGTGTTGTCATCAAAAACAGATTTCGGAGCAGTCCGAGATTGATAGAATTGCCGCCGCGGTTTTTCCCGCGCTTCCCATAACGGCTCGCACCCATCATGACCCCCCACACCCCTCCCCGCCTTGGCCTGCTGCCAAGCCTGATTTTCAGTTCGCGCTGGCTGCAACTGCCCCTGTACCTGGGCCTGATCGTCGCCCAGGGCGTCTATGTGATGCTGTTCCTGAAAGAACTTTGGCACCTGCTGACCCATGCCACCAGCTTCGGCGAGATGGAAATCATGCTGTTGGTGCTCGGCCTGATCGACGTGGTCATGATCTCGAACCTGCTGGTGATGGTGATCGTCGGCGGCTACGAGACCTTCGTGTCACGCCTGCGCCTGCAAGGCCACCCGGACCAGCCGGAATGGCTCAGCCACGTCAACGCCAGCGTGCTCAAGGTCAAGCTAGCCATGGCCATCATCGGCATTTCGTCGATTCACCTGCTGCGCACCTTCATCGAGGCGGGTACGCTGGGCACGCCCAACGCGCGCTTCTCCGAGGCCGGCGTGATGTGGCAGACCATCATCCACGCCCTGTTCATCCTGTCGGCGCTGGGCATCGCGCTGGTCGACAAGCTGGCCACGCCTTCGCACGCCAAGCACTGAGCGCCTTGCGCCAAATGAAAAGCCCCGCACAGCCGTGCGGGGCTTTTGTCTTTGTGGCGGGCCGCGCGGCGGCGCGCCACAACCCTGGGATCAGGCCGCTACCTTGATGTTCTTGGCGCTGGGGCCCTTGGGCCCCGTGCCAACCTCGAACGTGACGCGCTGATTCTCCTGCAGCGATTTGTAGCCTTCGCTGCGGATTTCCGAGTAGTGGGCGAACAGATCCTTGCTGCCGTCGTCGGGCATGATGAAACCATACCCTTTTTCGGCGTTGAACCACTTGACGATGCCGGTTGCCATGGAATTTCCTCGAACCTAAAGAAGCGATTGCTCGCGGGGCGCCAGATCATCAAGGATGGGAGAGGAAGCCACTGCAGCACCACTGACCGCGACAAGTTAAACGCAGACCGCGTCGCTTGAGAATCTCGCTGAACCCAGTGTATTGGCGAACCGCGAAAAACGTCAAATATGCGGCCATCGCGCAAGCCGCGCCGGGCCTGGCCGCACGGCTTTTTCAACTGGCCATGCGCCGATACAAGCAGATACGCAGAGGTCCTGGCGCCGTCCGGCACGAGTGTCAGCCGGCGAAGCCGCCCGAGTCGAGGAATTCCTGTTCCGGCTGCGTGGTCTGGCGGCCCAGCGCGGCGTTTCGGTGCGGAAAGCGGCCGAAGCGCTTGATGATGTCGCGGTGCAGGACGGCCCAGCGCACCGCGTCCGCGCCAAGCGGCTCCATCAAGGCCACCGCGCGATTCTGCGCGGCCAGGGTCTCGGCATGCTCGAACGGCATGTAGAAGAACTGGCGCAGCGCCGGATCGACCGCCAGGTCGTGGCCGGCGGCGATGGCGCGTTCGGCGAACACCAGCGCCAGCGGATCGGTGGCGAACATGTGGGCGGTGCCGCGAAAAGCGTTGCGCGGATACTGGTCCAGCAGGATCATGAGCGCCAGCGCGCCCTCCGGCGCATCAAGCCAGCCATCCAGCTGGCGCGCGGCGGCGGCCATGTGGGCCTGGCCGCAGAATTGGCGGAAACGCTCGTCGAACGCCGCGTCCTTGGTGAACCATTGCCGCGGCCCGGCTTCGCGCCAGAACGCCACGATGTCCTGCGGTTGCAGGGAAACTGGGGCGGATCCGGGGTGGGTCATGGGTATCGTCCTGTGTCGGTTGCGAGCGCCGCGCCGGGCGGACGCGGCGACGGAAAACTGCGGCAAGGATACCGCGAGCCCGCCGCAGGCGACGCGTTGGCCGCGCGCGACACCCGTGCGCCGCCCGCCGGGCGGCGGAAACGACAAGGCTCCCCGAGGGGAGCCCAGACGCAAAAAAGCCCCCGAAGGGGCTTTTCCGAAAACGCAGGACCTTACAGGACCTGAATCTTCGTGGCTTGCGGGCCCTTGGGGCCATTGGCCGTCACAAAGCTGACGCGCTGGTTCTCTTCCAGAGACTTGAAGCCCGAGCCCTGAATTTCGGAGAAGTGAGCGAACAGGTCCTTACCACCCGCTTCCGGGGTGATGAAGCCATAGCCTTTTTCCGAATTGAACCACTTAACGACGCCGGTTTCCATACTGTATTTCCTAGAGATAATGGGCAAATGCCCGGAGGTCACGAATCAATCAAGGAGGGGACAGTAGAACAATAACGCTGAGCCGGAAAAGGCACGGCACTGAACGAAAATCGCAACGCTTGTGATCGTGTGCCGACACTATCGTTATGTTCCCCTCACAAGTCAACATAATCCTAAAAAATACGTGCCAATAATGCAACAAAGAGAAACTGCGGACAGAATTTACACGTTTTCATAGGCAAAAAGAACGCCTGCATAGGTGTAAACACCCACGCATCATAAAAAAACAATCAAGGCTTATATAAATGCCCGCCCCCCAAAACTCGCATGAACTCATACGCCGTTTGGGCGGGCACTTTGGTTTGCCGCCAGGCTTACTCGTCGATAGGTAAACCCAGCAAGTCGAGTGCCGCGCCAAAAGCATCGGGACCCGAGCAAAGGAAAACCGCCACGTCGCCGGGATTGATATTCTCCAGGACCTGGTCGATTTGGTCTTGCGCATTATCAACATTGTCGACACTGGCAGCGTGTATGTCCGCTCCACCTTCGACCTTTTCGGGGGGCACGATATCGGCGATCGCGTTCAGATCAGTCACGCCCGTCACGACATAGGCGCTGATGCTCTCGCCATCCAGCGTTGTGTGCAGCTCAACGCCGCCCGCCACGTCGGCAACATGCCGACTCAGTATTTCCATGATCACTCTTCCTTGACTTGCGGGCCGAGCCCGCCTGGGCGCGCCCGCACGGATGCGCACACGCCCAGGCGCGACTATAACAGCCTTATGCTAAGACTTCCTGACAGCGGGGCCGAGCGACCGGCGCGCCGCGCCGGAGGTGGCCGCGACGCTGCGGGTGCGCACGCCGGCGGCGGTCAGCGCGGCCAGCAGCGGCTTCTGGGCGTCCAGGAACACGGCCTTCTCGTCGTCAGCCAGCTTGCACACGAACATCTGCGCCAGCAGCTGGGTGCGGCGGGCCTTGCGGTTGTCGGCCTCCTGGGCCAGCCAGGCGGCCACCCAGTCGGCGGCGGCCTGCGCGTCGCCCTGCTGCTTGATGTGTCCCAGCAGGTCGAACACGGTGACGCCGGTGATGGCGCCGTCCTCCGCACGGGTCAGGAAAAGCTTGGCGGCCTGGCCGGTATAGCCGGGGACCAGGGCGAGGCAATCGCGCTCGGCGGGTTTCTTCATCGGTACTGCCTGTAACGGTTGTCGGTAATCCCGCACTGTAACCCGGCCCCGCGGGCTGTCGCTTGGCCGCCACCGAACTCTGCTATCGTCGGCCTGTTTCTTCCCAACCTGCAACGGCGGACATCATGCAACGCGATTTCGATCTGGTCGTCACCATCCTGGGAGCCCTGCGCGACGCGCCCGGCCCCAACCTGAGCACCCACGACATCAAGGAAGCGGCCCTGGCCCACGAACAAGGCCTGCAACTGGTCGCGCACCACCTGGACCTGCTGGCGGACGCCGGCCTTGTCAAGCAAGTCAGCGAAACGGCGGCCACCGCCGGCGACACGCGCTGGCGCATCACCTGGAAGGGCTACGACGCCCTGGAACAGGATGAAGAGGACGAGGACGACGAGGATTTCGACGCCGAGGAATGAACCCTCCGATCAGCGCGGGCGGCGCGGGCCGCCGCGCATCGGGACAAGCCCCCCCGGCCGCCCGGCCGGGCGCGCTCAACGGTGCCGCAGGATGCGGCGCGTCAACAACGCCGCCGCCGCGCCGATCACCAGGCTGAACATGAACGCGGCGATCGCCAGCATCGCCGACTGGTCGCCGAAGCCGGCCGACCGCGAAAGCACCGCCACCGCGGCGCAGACCGCCGCCGCCAGCGCGGCCACGCCCGCCAGCACCCGGCCGGGTGAACGCAGCCGGCCGCAAAGCGAGCCGCCCACCAGCGCCACCGCCACCATGGCGGCCATGGACCAGAACAGGTATTCGTACTGCATGCGGACGGACTCCCCGGGGGTGTTGAGGCGCTCGCATTATAGGCGGAGGCGCATGCTATCCGTCCCCGAGATCAATCGCCGCGGGAGCCGCCTGGCGCGCCCTGCCCGGCCGCGGGCCTGATCGTCAGGCCTGCGACGCGACGGCGATGGCACTGATCTCCACCAGCGCGCCATAGTGCAGTTCACGCGTCGGCACGATGGCGCGGGCCGGGCGATGATCGCCGAAGCTGCGTTCGTAGACGCTGTTGACCTCGTTCCACAGACCGATGTCAGGGATGTAGACGGTGACGTTGACCACCGATGCCATCGACGCGCCCGCGGCCTGCAGGATGGCCGCCACGCTGCGCAAGGCGGCCTCGGTCTGCGCGGCCGCGCCTTGCGCCAGTTGCGGCCGCTCGCCGGGCTGGGCCGGCGGCAGGAACCCGAGCTGGCCGGAAACAAAGACGAAGCCGTTGGCGCGCACGGCCTGGGAGTAATGGCCGGCGGGCGGCGTGGCGTGGGGGGTGTGTATGGTGTCCATCTTGACTCCTGTCCGGGGCGGCGGGACTACCAGCCGCGAAAGCGCTGCCACTGGGCCACGACGGCGCGGTCGCCGCTGCGCACGACCTGGTAGGCGTCGTGCTGGGCGCAGGTGGCGCAGGCATGGTTTGGCACGATCCGCAGTCTGGTGCCCAGCGGCAGATCCGGCAAGGCGGCGGCGCTGCCCGCCCGCAGTTTGATGATGCCCTGCTCCTGGTTGGTTTCGGCCAACAGCAAGTCGGGGTAGACCTTGCCGTCGGCGTCGCATACCAGGCCGTACAACTGGTCCACCGGCTGTTTGGCGGTGCCACGATCGCGCGACATGGCCATCCAGCCCGCGTCCACCAGGATCCAACCCTTGTCGGGCTGGTGGCCGATCACCGTGGTCAGCACGGTGGCGGCGATGTCGTCCACGGCGCATACGCCGAGGCCAGCCATGACCAGGTCGAAGAATACGTAGACGCCGGCGCGCACCTCGGTCACGCCGGCCAGGTTGCGGGCGAAGTGGGCGGTGGGAGTGGAACCGACGCTGACCACCGGGCACGGCAGGCCGGCGGCGCGGATCGCCTCGGCGCAACCGACCGCGGCGGCGCGTTCCTGCTCGGCCATGTCGGCGATGGCCTCGGTGCTGCGGCAGCCGTAGGATTCACCGGCGTGTGTCATCACGCCGCGCAGACAGTGAGCCGCGTGCAAGGTGCCAGCAATCGCCAGCAACTGGTCGGTCTGGCCGGGTTGGACTCCCGCGCGATGGCCATCGCAGTCGATTTCGATCAGGGCGGGAATGGCCGCGCCCTCCTCGCTGGCGCGCGCGGCCACGGCGCGGGCGGCCTCGACACTGTCAACCACCACGGTGAGGTCGATTCCGCGGCGGCGCAGCGCCAGCACGCGATCGAGCTTGGCCGGGGCCACGCCCACCGCGTACAGCAGATCGGTCACGCCGGCGGCGGCGAACTGTTCGGCCTCCTGCAGCGTCGAGACCGCCGCCGGGCCTTGCGGACGGGCCATCAGGCGGCGCGCGACGTCGATCGACTTGGGCGTCTTCAGGTGCGGACGCAGTTGCACGCCGTGGCCAGCCATGAGGCCGTTCAGGCGCTCGATGTTGCGCATCATGCGGGTTTCGTCCAGCAACAGGCAGGGCGTTTCCAGCGTATCCAGGGTGGCGGCGGGAGCAGAGATCATGGCGATATCGACGGGACAGGAACGGGCGGGACGGACGGGAGCGACGCGGACGCCGCCCAGGCGGATCCGCATGCATGGAGTATGGCGCGCGCCGGGCCTTGCGTGTTTAATAAGGACTTAATCAATCATTAAGGCTTTCCTGAATGATCACGACAGACGACCTGCGCTTCTTCCTGAGCCTGGCGGCCACCAGCTCGCTGGCCCAGGCGGCGCGCGCCCTGGACGTGACGCCGCCGGCCGTGACACAGCGGCTGCACGCGCTGGAAAAGCGCCTGGGCGTGCGGCTGGTCAACCGCTCGGGCCGCGGCACCGCGTTGACCGACGAAGGCCGGCTGCTGGCGCTGCGCGCCGGCCAGATCTGCGGCGAACTGAATGAATTGGCCGATGAGCTGGCCGGGCGCCGCGGCGTGGTCGCCGGCCATCTGCGCGTGGTGGCGCCGCTGGGATTTGGCCAGCGCTATGTCGCCGGGCTGGTGGCCGGATTCCGCGACGGACAGGCCGACGTGACCGCCAGCCTGACATTGTCGGACGGCCCGCCCCGCCTGGCCAGCGACGACTGGGACGTGATGATCCATATCGGCGAACTGCGCGATTCCACCCTGGTGGCGTATCCGCTGGCGCCGAACCGCCGCATCCTGTGCGCCTCGCCCGCCTACCTGGCGCGCCATGGCGCCCCCGCCAAACCCGAGGACCTGCGCGACCATGACTGCATCGCGCTGCGCGAGAACGAAGAGGACGTCACGTTGTGGCGCTTCAAGCGCGGCCGCGGCCCGGCGGTGGGGGTGCGCATTGCGCCGGTGCTGTCGAGCAACGCGGGCGCGGTGGCGGTGGCCTGGGCGCTGGCCGGCCATGGCATCGTGGCGCGATCGGAATGGGACGTGGCCGAGCATGTGAAAGCGCGCACGCTGGTGCCGCTGCTGGCCGGCTGGAACCTGCCGGAAGCCAATGTGGTGGCGCTGGTGAAATCGCGCCAGGAACTGCCGGCGCGCACGGCGGGATTCCTGGCGCATCTGCGCGCGGCCTTCGCCGTCACGCCATGGCGCGACAAGCCCCAGGGATGAGCGCCCCGGGCCGGGGCCGGCAGGTCAGTCCAGCATCGCCTCGGCTTCGATCTCGATCAGCCATTCGGGCAGCGACAGACCGCTGACGATGATCCATGACGACGGCGGCGGGTCTTTCGGGAACCGATCGCGCAGCGCCTGGGCGATCACCTCCTGGTCTTCGCGCGCGGTTTCGCAGATGTAGATGCGCAGCATGATGACCTGCGCCAGGGTCGCGCCCGCGGCGGCCAGCACGCGTTCGACGTTGTCCAGCGCGGCCTCGGTCTGTTCCTGCAGGCCGGGCCCGACAGTGCGCTCATCGGCGTCGACGCCGACCTGGCCAGACAGCAGCATGCGGCGCTGTCCAGTGACGATGACGGCCTGGCTGAAGCCGTATTGCACGCTATTGAAAACCGTATCGGGATTGAGGACGGTCCGGGTCATGTCTGTTCTCCTGGCGGCCGGGGTGTTGAGGAAGTCATTCTAGGCTCAGGCCGTGGCCGGCGCGGGCCGGGCGGCACGGGCCGCGTACAGCGCCACCAGCAGCACCACCGCGCCGGCGCCGACGGCGGTCCAGAAGCCCGCGCCCACGCCGTGGTGGTCGACAATCCAGCCGGCCAACGCCGCCCCCGCCGCCACGCCCGCGCCCAGGCCGGTTACCAGCCAGGTCAGCCCTTCGGTCAGGCGCCGCCCTGGCACGGTGCTTTCCACCAGCGCCATGGCGATGATCATGGTCGGCGCGAACGACAGTCCCGCCAGCAGCACCCCCAGCGACAGGGTCAGCAGGTCGCCAACCAGCAGCAACGGCAAGGTGGTCAAGGCCGTGACACTGGCGGCGATCGCCAGCATGCGCGCCAGCGGCATCTGGAACTTCAGTACGCCGAATGCCAGCCCCGCGACGCAGGAGCCGAACGCGTAGGCCGACAGCACCACGCTGGCGCCCGCCGGCACACCCTGCTGGCGGGCGAAGGCCACGCTCAATACATCGATGGTGCCGACGATGACGCCCATCGCGGCCATCATGGTGGTCAGTTGGCGCATCAGCGGCACTGCCAGCACGGAGGTTTCACGGCCCTCGACGCGCGGCTGCACCGCCGGCGCGGTGGACCGCTGCATGACGAATGCGGTGACCCCCAGGCCCAGCAGCAACGCCGCGCCAAGCGGGCCGGCCTCCGGGAACAGGATCACGCACAGGCCCACCGCCAGCGGCGGCCCGATAATGAAGCTCAACTCATCCAACACCGATTCGAGCGCGTAGGCGGTGCGCAGCTGCGGGCGGTCGCGATAGATTTCCGTCCAGCGCGCCCGCGCCATGGCGGGCATGCTTGGCAGGCTGCCGGCCAGCGCCGCGAACACGAACAAGGTCCAGTCGGGCGCCTGCAGGCGCACGCACAGGGCCAGGCCAGCCAGGCCGGCCACGCTGGCGCCGGCAGCCAGCGGCAGGATGCGTCCCTGTCCGTGGCGATCCACCAGCCGCGAAATGCGCGGGGCCAGCAACGCCGTCGCCAGCGCGAACGTGGCCGCCACCGCCCCCGCCAGGGTGTAGGCGCCACGCACCTGGGACAACATGGTGATGATGCCGATGCCGATCATGGGCAGGGCCAGCCGCGCCACGGCGCAGGCGGCAACGAAACCGGCGGCGCCGGGCGCCTGGAACAATTCGCGATAGGGATTCGACACCCGATACCTCTGGGGTTGTTGCAGGCCGGGGGCAACGGCCACCGGACAGATTGACATACGTAACGTATGTGAGATCGTATTCACCTACGGGGTGAATGTCAATTAACATACGCCCCGTAGGTGAATGGAGCCTGACATGTCGCGATCACGCGCCGAGATGATTGAGGAAACCCGCGGAAAACTGCTGGCGACGGCGCGCGCGTCGTTCCGCCGCGCCGGCTACGCGGGCACGTCGATGGATGATCTGACCGCGGCCGCGGGACTGACCCGAGGAGCGTTGTATCACCATTTTGGTGACAAACAGGGTCTTCTGGCCGCGGTCGCCGCGCAGATCGACGGCGAAATGGAGCTGCGGCTGCAGGCCATTTCCCGAGACGCGCCCGACGCCTGGACCGCCCTGCGCGAGCGCTGCCGCGCGTATCTGGCGATGGCGGCCGAACCTGAAATCCGCCGGATCGTGCTGCAGGACGCGCGCGCGATTCTGGGCCAGGCGGCCTCCGTGCAGGAACAATGCACCGCCTCCCTGGCCGACCTGTTGCGGGCGCTGATGGAACAGGGCGCGATCGCGCCGGCCGAGCCGCGCGCGCTGGCCCGCATGCTGCACGGCGGCTTGGCCGAGAGCGCCCTATGGATTGCCGAGGATGAGGGCCAGACACGCCTGGCGCCGGCCCTGCAAGCGCTTGATCTGCTGCTGCAAGGCCTGCGCCAGCCCTGATCCCCGTCCGGGCGCGAGACAGCCCTCGCCGCAAACGCCGCCGTCGCGCATAATGCAGCACAACGCGCCCGGCCCCCGCCTCTGGCGGCCCGCCACGCCCTCTCCCGCAACCTGGATTTCTTGCCCCGCAACATGAAGCTCCTGCGCCATTCCTTCCTGGCCGCCCTGCTTGGCTCGGCCGCGCTGTCGGCCGTCGCGTCCGCCCAACCGCCGGCGCCGGAGATCGCGCAGGCCTTGGTGGGCAAGTGGCGGCACCAGACCATGCTGCGCACGGTCGACGGCCAGGCGCTGCCGCCGCAGCCCTCGGGCGGCGCGGGCGTGGCCGAATTCCGCAGCGACGGCACCTGGTCGATGCAAGGGCCGGACGCGGTATCCAGCGGCACCTATCGCTGGCTCGACGCCAAGCGCATCGAACAGACGCTGGAGCAGTCCACCACCCGATACGAGATCGGCGTGGCGTCCATCCGCTACGTGAAGATACAGGGCGACCACCTGACCCTCACTCGCGTCCAGGATCGCAAGGAAATCGACAAATTGATGCCGTCGCCGGCGCCGGATGCCAGGCGTCCGGACCAACTGATCGTGACCAACATTTTCACCCGGCTCCAGGCGGACTGACCCGCGACCGCGCCCGCCAGGCGCGGCATCCGCCAGACGCGGTATGGAAGATTGCAACCTTCTTTGCTACGCTGGGTCACACCCGTGGAGGCCATACGACCATGAAACCCAAGATCCGCGTGCTCTGCGTGCAGCCCTCGTCGGTATCGGCGCGCTTCGCCTTCCTGGCGATCGCGCTGCGTTGGTCGTTGGGCGCCACTCCCCGGCCGGCGCGTTTGCGGATCGGGCCCCACGACCTGGCTCCGGTGGGCTCCGAGGCCGCGTTCTGGCTGTTCGCCCTGCGCCATGCGCTGTCGTCGCAATCGATGCTGGTCACGCGCGGCGACCACTGGGACGTCGCCGCCTCGGTCGACGGCGACGAAATCCGCGCCTTTGGGCGCAAGTTCGCCCTGCGCCAGTGCCTTTGAGGCGGCCACCGCCCGCGCCTTTTACAGGCGGATGGGCGGCTTGCGGTGATACGCCGCCAATTGCTCGGCGGTCCAGCGTTGCCGCGCCTCTTCCTGGCAACATGTCCTGAATACCTGGGCGCCGATGTCCAGGAAGCGTCGCATGTCCTCCTCGGTCAGCTTACCCTGCACCCTCATCAGGCAGTCCGCGTAGGCGGACAGGATGCCATCCCAACCTTCAGGTTTGCCAGGCGCGACGGGTTTACTGATCATGCGGGCCATCATCTCACTATGGTCCATCATGCTGTTTCCCCCAGAAGCCTCGCCGCGGCCGCAAGGAACCCGGCGATATCACCCGGCAGGCGGCAGCAAGCGCCATGCCCGGCCGACCGCACCGGGCAGATGACGCCAGCACCGTGGAAAAATTACCAGGGGGCCGGTCAGAATTCCGGCAGGTCGAACACGGTGTGCAGGGTGGAACTGGGGACCGGCACGGAAGCCAGGTGTTCACGCCCGTCGTCGTCGGTCAGCACGCGCACCGCGCGCGACGCCACCGACACGCCATCCACGCTGATCAGGGTCTCGACATCGGCGCCCGCCCTGATCGCCTCGATCACTTCGGACGCGGCCGCAGTCACGGGTTCGCTGACCCAGCCGGGGACGCCGCGCTCGGCCAGGCCCCACCGCACGTAGGCGATATGGCCGCTGACGGCATCTTTACGAACGGCGACGATCGCGTAAAACGACATCCGGGCTCCCCTCAGACTTGGTGGCCCGGATCGTATAACAACTTCGCGGATTCGCGATGACAGCCGTCAGGGTTCGATATCGATGGGCGCAAAGGATTTCACCAGGTCATCCAGCTGCTTGAGCTGGGTCAGGAAGGGCTCCAGCTTGTCCAGCGGCAAGGCGCTGGGGCCATCGCACTTGGCGTTCCGGGGGTCCGGATGGGCCTCCAGGAACAGGCCGGCCAGCCCCACGCCCATGCCTGCCCGCGCCAGTTCCGCGACCTGCTCCCGGCGTCCGCCGGAGGCCGCGTCCAGCGCCGAGCGCTGTTGCAGGGCATGGGTGACGTCGAAGATGACCGGCCGATTGCCGGTGACTTTCTTCATGACGCCGAAACCCAGCATGTCGACGACCAGGTTGTCGTAGCCAAAACTGGTGCCGCGATCGCACAGGATGATCTGCTGGTTGCCGGCTTCGGTGAATTTCTCGACGATGTTGAGCACCTGGGTGGGGCTGAGGAACTGCGGCTTCTTGATGTTGACGACGCGGCCGGTCCTGGCCAGCGCCACCACCAGGTCGGTCTGACGGGCCAGGAAGGCCGGCAGTTGCAGGATATCGGCCACTTCCGCGACAGGCGCGGCCTGCCAGGGTTCGTGCACGTCGGTGATCACCGGCACGCCGAAGTTCTGCTTGACCGCCTCGAAGATCTTCATGCCCTCTTCCAGGCCCGGGCCGCGGTAGGAGTGGATCGACGAGCGGTTGGCCTTGTCGAACGACGCCTTGAACACGTAAGGGATGCCCAGCCGGGTGGTCACGCGCTGGTATTCCTCGCAGGCGCGCAACGCCAGATCCTTGGATTCCAGCACGTTGATTCCGCCGAACAGCACGAAAGGCTGGTCGTTGGCGCAGGTGATCGAGGGCGAAATGACAACTTCCGGGGCGGTCATGATGAGGCGGTCCTGTAAAGATGAAGCAGGTGACAAGTGCGTAATGTACAACCAGCCCGGGCCGGATCCCGTCCGCCCCCCGGCTTTTTCGCCATGTTTCAGCGGCTGGACGTCATGCGGCCCGGGACGCCGCCGCGCAGCCGGCAGGGACGTCGCCGCAAAGGTCACGAGATACACTGGCCCTGGCGCAGACCGCTTCACCAGCGTATTGACAACAGACTTACGATTACCTGATCCATGGACACTGCCACCCTGCAAGGCCGGCTCGAATTCCTGCGGCAAGCCGAAAAGCTCAAGGACGTGCTGCGCAGCGCCCGCAGTTCGGGCGGGCGCCAGGAAAGCACGGCGGAACACACCTGGCGACTGTGCCTCATGGCCATGATGCTGGAAGAAGGCCTGGCGGACCTGGACTTCGCCCGCGTCCTGCGACTGTGCGTGGTCCACGACCTGGGCGAGGCCATCCACGGCGACATCCCTGCCACCCGGCAATCCGCCGCCGGCCCCGGCAAGGGCGTCCAGGAACGGCAGGATCTGCTGCAACTGGCCGGCCCGCTGGACGAGGCGGCGCGCGCCCGGCTGCTGGCGTTGTGGGACGACTACGAAAACGCCGCATCGGCCGAAGCCCGCGCCGTCAAAGCCATGGACAAGCTGGAAACCCTGCTACAACATAACCAGGGCGCCAATGCCCCGGACTTCGACTATGCGTTCAACCTGGACTACGGCCGCAAGCACACCGACGCCCTGCCCCTGTTCCGGGAAATCCGGCGGCTGCTGGACGCCGACACCGAAGCGCATATCCGCCGGCAGGCCGCCGCCCGCGCCGCGCCGTCCAACGCGCCCGCCGACGTGGTCCAGCGGCAGCTGGACGCGTACAACGCCCGCGACATCGACGCCTTCATGGCAGCCTGGGCGGACGACTGCCTGTACTACGCCTTTCCCGACACCCTGCTGGCCAGCGGCAGCGCCCAGATCCGCCAGCGGCATGTGGAACGCTTCCAGGAGCCCGACCTGCACGGCCGCCTGGTCAGCCGCATCGTCAATGACGACATGGTGGTGGACCAGGAAGTCGTCACCCGCAACTTCGCCGACGGGCCCGGCGAGATCGACGTCGTTGCGATCTACGAAGTGCGCGATGGCAGGATCGCCAAGGCCTGGTTCAACCTCGGCCAGCCCCGACCGCGCGCCGGGCCGGCGTAGCGACGGCGGGTTGTCCGGCGCCGGCCCCTCCTCGTGAGACAAGCATGGGATTCCTCGACTCGCTGTTCCGGCGCAAGCCCACGCAAGACCAGTTCGCCGCGCTGTTCATCGCCGCCGCGCGGCAACGGGGCTTTACCGGCGACCTGGATTACAAGGCCGATGAGTTCCGCCTGGTGCACGGCGAAGGCTCGTATTTCAATCTGCACAACGCGTACCAAGCCTATTGCGACGCCCCCGGCGGGCAACGCCAGGGCGCCTTGCAGGGCTATGTCTCCACCCTGCTGACCAGCAGCCAGACCCGCCCGGCCTCGCTGGCCGAGGCCCGCCCGTTGCTGCGTCTGGTGATCCGCGGCCGCGCCATCCTCGAAGCGGTGCGCATGCACCACCTGCGCAGCGATGGCAACGACGACGATTTCCACCCGGCGCTGCGCCCCTTCGGCGACGATTGCGTGGTGCTGCTGGCGCTGGATCACCCGGAGTCCATCGCCACGCTCACCAACGGGCCCGATGAGGAATGGGGCGTGTCGTTCGACGAGGCCCTGGCCATCGCCATCGACAATCTGCGCGAGTCGGTCGACCACTTCGTGGAAGTGGCGCCGGGCGTGTATGGCGGTGGGTGGGAAGATGGCTACGACATCAGCCGCGCGCTGCTGCCCGACATGCTGGAGCGCATCCCGGCGCGCGGCCGCCCGATATTCATGATGCCCACCCGCGACTTGCTGCTGGTCAGCGGCGACAGCGACGAGGATGGCTTGCTGAAGATGATGGAACTCTGCCTGCAAGTGGTGGAGCATGGCCGCCCCGTCTCCGCCTGCATGTACCGCTACGGCGAGGCTGGCGTCGAACGCTACCAGCCTCGACGGGAACCCCTCATGCGCCTGCAGGCGCACCTGGCGCGGGTGCTGGCCCAGGGCGATTACGACGCACAGAAAGAGGCCCTGGACCGACTGTACGAAGAGCGGGGCATCGACGTGTTCGTGGCCACTTACAACCTGTTTACCCAGAACGACGACGTGGCCGCCTCATTCTCGCTGGCCACCTGGACGCGGGGGGTGGACACTTCGCTGCCCAAGGTCGATCGCCTGGCGCTGGTGCGGCCCGAGGCCGCCGATGATCTTGGCGAAGTCCGGGTGGTGAGCTGGGAGCAGGCGGCGGCCGAACTGGCGCCGCTGCTCGAACCCGAAGACCGGTATCCGGCGCGCTACCGCACGCGGGGCTTTCCCGATGATGCGCAGTTGGCGCGGCTGCGCGCCGTGGATTGATCGCGCAGGCCCCGCGAACGCCGCATCCCGACCTTATGCCTGCGGGCCTCGCTCGCTCACCAGCCGGTAGGCCAGCGCGCCGATGATCGCGCCCACGATCGGCGCCACCCAGAACAGCCACAGTTGCTCCAGCGCCCAGCCTCCCACGAACAGCGCGGGGCCGGTGGAGCGAGCCGGATTCACCGAGGTATTGGTGACCGGAATGCTGACCAGGTGGATCAGCGTGAGCGCCAGGCCGATCGGGATGGCCGCGAAACCGGCAGGCGCCCGCTTGGAGGTCGCGCCCAGGATCACGAACAGGAAGCCCGCCGTCATCACGACTTCGGTGACCAGGGCGGCCGCCATCGAATACTTGCCCGGCGAATAGGCATCAAAGCCGTTGGCAGCGAAGCGGCTGGCCTGCAGATCGAATCCCTGCTGGCCATTGGCGATCACCGCCAGCACCCCGGCCGCGGCGATGGCGCCCAGCACCTGCGCCACCACGTAGGGCAGGATTTCGCGGGCCGGGAAGCGGCCGCCGGCCACCAGTCCGACCGTGACCGCGGGATTGAAGTGTCCGCCCGAAATGTGACCGACGGCGAACGCCATGGTCAGCACGGTCAGGCCGAACGCCAGGGCGACACCGGCAAAGCCGATGCCCAGCTGCGGAAATCCCGCCGCCAGCACCGCCGCGCCGCAGCCGCCCAGCACCAGCCAGAAGGTGCCGAAGAATTCCGCGCCGCAGCGCTTGGATAGTGGGTACATGTTTCGCCCTCCGCGATTGAAAACGCGAAGGTAGCGCGGGGCCGGCGTTACGACTTCAAAGCAATGCAAATTCCGCGCGATTCTTGACGTTGCTTGACGATGCCGGCCGGCCAGCGGGCCGCCCGGCATCGCGCAAGCCCGCTCATCGCAGCGTTTTGGCGTCCACGCTCCACAATCCCGCATCGCTGGTCGACACCGCCACCGCGCCGTGCCGCAAGGCAGCCGCCACGTCCGCCTGGTTGCAAACGAAACCGGACGCCACGATCGGCGGCAAGGCCTTCAGGTCCGACGGCGCCATGTGGGCCAGCATCGGCGCCGGCATGATCTGCACCAGATTGGGATCGCTCTGCTCCAGCGCCTTGACGCTGCGCGGCCAGGTGGAACGGTCGGTCACGAACACCTTCTGCATCGTCACCATGCCGGCGCGATTGGCGCGCTGGATGGTGGCGACGCGGGTCGACACCAGGCTCGCCACGCCGATGTCCGCCAGATATTCGACGCCGCCCTTGTCCTGCGACAGGCCTTCGCAGCTGTCGATATTGACGATGACGTACTTGCCCGCCCGGTTCAGGGCGGCGATCACCGGCGCGAGCCGGCGCAGCTCGACGTTGGCGACAATGCCGATCTCGGCCACGCTGCCAACGAAGGCATTGACCTGCTCCGGCCCGTAGAGCGTGGCAATGACCGGATGCCGCGCCAGGCATGCCCCGAGTGACCTGTCCATGTTATCGCCTGCCTTGATCGTAGAGGCCTTCGTCCGTCAGACCGAGCTTGCCGGGGTTCAGGAGGTTGCCCGGATCCAGCGCCTGCTTGACGGCGAGCAGCACCGCGAAAGCCGGCCCGAGCGATTCGCGCATGTACGGTGAGCGCAACAGGCCCACGCCATGGTGGTGGCTGAGCGCGGCATTGTATTTGATCAACACCGCGTTGGCCGCATCCCACGCGCGCCGATACCATTGCGCCCGGTCTTCGACCGCGACCTCGCCGCGCAACGAGAAATACAGGCAGGCGCCGTCGACGTAGGCATGCGACTGGTGCGCCGATCCGGCCAGGGTGCCGGGCACGGCATTGACGGCGGCCACCACTTCGTCATAGATGGCCGGCAGGTCGCTCCAGCGCCCCGCCATCTCCAGCGTGTCGGCCACGAAGCCTGGACTGCGCTTGAAGCCCTCGGCGCTCTTGCCAGTCAGGTAGCGGGTATCCAGCCAGCGCTCGAACACCGCCTCGCCATCCAGCGCCACGCCCGACTCACGGCAAACCTCGTCGCTGATATCCATGACCGCGTCGACCATCGGCCGCGGGCCTTCATCGGCCACCAGCAGCACGTTCAGGTCGGGCTGGCCGAACTGCACACCGCTTTCGAGCGCGTCGTACAACCGCAATGCGGCGGGATTGGCGCCGCGCTGCATGATCTGGCGGCAGGCCTGCAGGCCGGCGGCGAAGGTCTCGAAGCCGTAGGCGATGGCGCGGCCGTAATCAGGCAGCCGGTGCAGCTTCAGCCGCACCCGCACCACCACGCCCAGCGTACCCTCGGAGCCGATGAACAATTGCAGCAGATCCGGCCCGACCGCCGCGCGGGAATACCCGCCCACCGTGATCAGGCTGCCGTCGGCCAGCACCACATCCATGCCGAACACCATGTCCTCGATCTTGCCGTAGCGGGTGGACAGTTGCCCCGCGCCCCGGCATGCCACCCATCCGCCGACTGTGCTGATGCCGAAAGAGGACGGCCAGTGCCCCATGGTCAGGCCGTGGTCGCGCTGGAGGGTCTGCTCGAACACATCCCCGAACATGCCGGCCTCGACCTCGACGATCTGGCTCTCGCGGTCGATGCCGACGAACCGGTTCAACTGGCAGACATCCAGCACGATGCCGCCGCGCAGCGGCAGCGCGGCGCCGGTGACGTTGCTGCGCCCCGCCGACACGGTGACGGGAAGCGAGGCCGCATGCGCGATCCGCATCACGGCCTGCACCTGGTCGACCGTCGATACCTTGACGATCACCGCGTGCGGCGTGGCGGGACGGCCGGCGGTCTCGGTCATCATCGACCCTGCCCACCAATCGCGCGTCCAGGCCACGGCGTCGGCGCTGGCGGTCAGGACCTCGTCGGCCGCCGCCCGCAACGCCTCGACCTGCGCGGCCGGCACGGACACCGGGTCGCGCTGCAGGCCCGGCTCGCTGCCCGTGCGCGCCAGCCCGGCCGCATAGGCGGGCGGGGTATGCGCGCCGACCACATAGTTGCCGCGGTTGTAGCCGCGCTTGATGGCTTCTTTACTGATCACGTGTCGTCTCCCATGAGTACGGATTTTTCATGCTCGATGGCGGCGCGGTAGCCTCGCACCTGTTCCGCCACCGCTGCGTCGGACAGGCCGAGTTCGGCCTGCAGGATCTGGCCCACGCGCGCGGCGGCCGCGACCGAGGCGTCGCGCGCCATCAGCCGGGCCCGCATGCGACGCGAGAGCACGTCTTCCACCGTGGCCGCCAGTTCGTGGCGCACGGCATAGAGCGCCTCGGCCTCGGTGTACGGCAACCCCGGCACCAGCGGCGCCGCCAAGGCCGGCGCCTGCTGCATCAGGTCGCTGACGAAGCGCGCCTCGGTGCCATAGCGCTCGCCCAGGTGGGCGGACAGGCCGCCCGAGGCCACAATGGCCTGCGGGTCGTAGCCCGCCGCGCCCAGCAGGAAGGCGCGGGCCGTGACGCAGCGCGCCTTGCGCCCCAGCACTTTCTGGGCGGCGTCGATGGTCTGTTCGGCCATGTGGCGCGAGGTTGTCAGCTTGCCGCCGACGATGGTGACCAGGCCATCCGCGGCGACCAGGATTTCATGGTTGCGCTTGATCTCCAGCGTCTTGCCGCCCGGCGGCCCGACCAGCGGCCGGCAGCCCGCGATGCTGCCCACCACGTCCGCGGCGCAAAGGTCGGTCTTGAGCGCCGAACGCGCCCCTTCCAGCAGGAAATCGAGCTCGCGGCGGGTGCAATGGACATCGTCCAGGTCCCCCTCGTAGTCCTCGTCGGTGGTGCCCAGGTAGGACACGTTGCCCCAGCGGGTGATGGTGGCGCGGCGGCTGCGTCCCGGCACCGGGATGGTCACCGTGCAGTCGTTGCGCACCTTTAGCCACGGCACGGCCACGTGCACGCCCTTGGCCGGGCGGATGTGCAAGGCCTGCGGATCGCCCTTGCGGCTGCCGTTCCAGTCGCGCAGCCACACGCCGGTAGCCATGATCACCACGCTGGCGCGCACCCGGATCTCGTCCTGCCCGGCCTGCACGATGGCGCCGTCGATCCTGCCATGGGTGTCGCGCGTGACCTCGATGGCCCTGGCGTGGTTCAGCACCGCCGCGCCGTGGAACGCGGCGGTGCGCGCCACCGCCAGCGTCAGGCGCGCATCGTCGACCCGCGCGTCGAAATACAGGAAGCCGCCCAGCAGCCCATCCTGCTTGAAGGTGGGGCAATGCGACAGCACTTCCTCCGGGGTCAGCTTCTGGTGCAGGATGCCTTCGCGCCAGCCGCCGGCAACGTCGTAGGTCCAGAGCAGGCTCTCGAACGCCTTGGCCAGCCGCTTGTCGAAGACCCCATCGCGCTCCAGCAGCGGGAACAGGAATGGCAGGCGCTGCACCAGGTGGCGGGCGTTGCGCCGCAGCCGCTGGCGTTCGTGCAGCGAATGGCGCACCAGCCCCAGGTTGCCCTGTTCGATGTAACGCAAGCCGCCATGCACCATCTTGGATGACTTGGACGACGTGCCCGACGCGAAGTCGTCCTTTTCGACCAGCGCCACGCGGTAGCCGCGCAGGCTGGCGTCCAGCGCGGCATAAGCGCCCGTGATGCCGCCGCCGACGATGAGCATGTCGAAATGCTCGTCGCCAAGCCGGTCCGCCTGCTCCTGCCGAGCCAGCCGCAACGGTTCGCCGCGGGTCATGCCGGCCCTCTCCTTCCTGGGCTTTCTCGATGGCCAGCCGATCATGTCCGCAATGCCTCCTGCTTGTCCTGGGAATACAGGCCCGCGTGGGCCAGTTCGGATTCGACGCGCGAATGCCACAATGCGCGGCGGCGGGCGCGGGCCTCGGCCGCCAGGGTGGGTTGGAATACCGCATCGGTGGCGGCGGTCTGGCGCGCGGCCTGCAGCGATGGCCACAGCAGGCCCGACGCCCCCGCCAGGAAAGCGGCGCCGCGCAGGCTGGCGCGATCGGCCTCCCGCATGCGGCGGATCGGAATGCCGAGCAGGTCGGCCTGGATGCGCAGCAACGGATCGCTGCTGGACAGCCCGCCGCCCACCACCAGTTCCGACACCCGCACGCCCGAAACCTCCTCGTCCGCCTCGATGCAGCTGGCGACCGAATGGGCGATGCCTTCAAGGATCGCGTAGGCCACCTCGGCCTGCGTGGTGGCCATGGAAATGCCGGTCAGCGAAGCGCGCGCGCCGGCCGCCATGCGCGGCACGCGCAACCCGGTCAAGGCCGGGATGAACGTCACGCCGCCCGCCGATTGCGCGGTGGCCGCCAGTTCGCTGATCTCCTGCGCGTTCCTGAACCACTTCAGCTTGTCGCAGACCCAGTTCAGGGCCGAGCCCGTGGTGGAGACGAAGGTCTCGACCGCGAAGTGCGACACCTGGTCCTGACGCCGCGCCGTCATCGTCAGCGAGCCTTCGAAGCGGCCGCTGTTGACGGGCGTTTCGGGGCCGATGATCAGGTCGACGAAACTGCCCGTGCCATGCACGCACATCGCCTGCCCGCGATCCAGGCAGCCCAACCCCACCGCGCCCGCATGCTGATCGCCGGCCGACGCCCGGATGGGCACGGCCAGGCCCAGGAGGTCCGCGCGGGTCTGGCCGAAGTCGTCGGATTCCTGGCGCAAGGCCGGCAGCAACTCGCGCGGAAATTCCAGCGCGTCGATCCAGTCCAGGTAATAGCGGTGCCCGGACAGCACATAGGCGCCGGCCGAAGTGGCGTTGGTGGGCGTCGTCACGCACTCGCGGCGGTCCGACAGATGCCACAGCAGCCAGGTGTCGACGGTGCCGAACGCCAGCCGGCGCTCGCGCCAGGCCTGCCCCACCGCGGGCGAATCGCGCAGGTGGCGCGCCGCCCAGAGATAGGGCGAACGCACCCCGGCCGGGCGGCCCACCTGCTCCAGCAAACGCGGGTTCCAGGCCGGCGCCAGGCGATCGAGTTCGTCGACGTAGCGCGTGTCCTGCCACACCATGGCCGGCACCAGCGCGCGACCCGTGGCGGTGTCCCACAGCACGGCAGTGGCGCGCTGCGTGGCCAGCGCCAGCGCCACGATGGCCTGGCCATCCCGGCGCGCCTGCGCGATCACCTTGCGGCACACCTGCAGGGTTCTTTCGAGAATCGCGTCGGCATCCTGTTCGACCACGCCGGGCCGCGGCGTATCGACCCGCAGGGCCAGGTATTCCTGGCCCGACACGTGGCCGTCGCCCGACACCAGGGCCGCGCGCGTCCCCGAGGTGCCGGCGTCGATGGCCAGGATCACGTTGTTCGGCATATTGTCTGCGTCCCTCATCGTGCGGTTTTCCCCAGCGCCGGATCGAGCGCGGGCAGGTTCTCGTCCCCCTTGAACTGCGGCGCGCCGGCTTCGTTGTCCGGATTGATGCCGCTGCGGGTGGGATCCCATTTGATGGCAAAGCAGATGATGCTGGCGGCCAGCGGCACGACCGACAGGATCAGGAAGGTCTTCTCCAGGCCATAGCTCTCGCGGAACAGCGGAAACACCAGCAGGCCGACCGCCGCCCCGATCGAGCCGAGCGCGCCGATGACCCCGTTGGCGCCGGCCCGCAGTTCGCCCCGGAACGACAGCGACGACAGGCTCTTGCCGTTGGCGCCCGGACCGCCGGAATGGAACAGGATGAACAGCGATGGCACCGCCACCGCCAGCCACAGCGGCATCCTGCCGTGGAAGGTGCCCAGGATCAGCAGCATCAGGAAGACCGCCGCGAATCCGAACGCCGAGGCGCGCCGCAGGCCGAGCTTGCGGCCGACGTAGGGCGACATGAAGCCGCCGAAGATGCCGAAGATGTTGAACACCAGCGCCCCCACCGTGGCATAGACGAAGTCCTTGCCGAACAGCGCCGCGCTGATCAGCGGCAGATACCACCCCACCGCGAAGTACTGGATCGACTGGCCGATCTGCACGGTGGCGGCCAGGATCGTGCGCGGCAGGTACACGCCGCGGAAGATCAGCAGCACGTTGGCCAGCCCGCGCCGCGCCTGGTTGGTCACCGGCACGCGTTCGCGCGGCGGCGCGGCCGTGAAGGGCTGGCCGTAGATGCGGGTCATGGCCGCGGCCGCCTCGTCGACGCGCTCCTTGCGCGCCAGCCAGATCGGGCTCTCGACCATGTAGCGCAGCTGCAGCGCCAGAATGGTCAGCGCGAACACCGCCGTGGCCGCGACCGAATAGCGCCAGATCGCGTCGCCCACCTCCCAGGAGTGGAACAGCAGCGCCAGCAGCAGATTGGAGCAGACCGCCGTGTACCACATGCCCTGCCAGGTGTTCAGGCGGCTCTTGAGCCTGACGGGCGTGAATTCCGCCAGCACCGCCATCGCGATGGCGAAGTCGATGCCATAGGCCGCGCCAACGAAAAAACGGCCGGCCAGGATGACGTCGAACGACGGCGCGAACACCACCAGCAGCGCGCCGATCAGCGCCAGCAGCTTGGCGACGATCAGCGGTCGCATGCGCCCCCAGCGATCGGCCATCCAGCCACCGATGGGATTGAAGGCGATGGCCACCCAGGACGCGAAGGACGTCATCAGCGCCACCTGGGCCGCGCTCAGGCTCAGGTCGCGCGTCATGGGCCCCAGGCCCGCGCTGAGCGCGGAATTGGCGAATGCGTCCAGGAACAATCCGCCCAGGGCCAGCCACCAGATCAGCCCAGCCCGGCCGACGATGCCCGGGCGAGAATCGATATACGCGATGACATCATCGATGCCACGCAGCTTGACGGGTATTGATTGATGCACGGCAGTCTCCTCTTGGAATTATTTCTGTAAGAGGTCGACGCAGCGTGCGCGCGATAAAAGACCATCTTACAGATGGTCTTTTATCTAGATCTGTGCGAGTGACTTTATGGACTATCCAGGGCAGTGTCAACCGGGAAAACACCAAGCCGCGACTGGCGGTATGCTTGCGCTGCGCGCCGCTTCCGGCGCGCACGATCCTTCCACTTTTCGCCTTCGCGCCACCATGATCCGACATGCCCTCGCGCTCTCCCTGATGCTGTCTCCCGCCCTGGTCCTGGGCGCCTCCACGCCGGACTACATGGGCCAGTACGACCGCTGCCTGCGCGACGCGGGTGTCACCAACAATGGCACCGTCGGGGCCTGCGCGGAAGGCGTCTCGGCGGCCGCCAAGCGTGAAATCAACACGCTCTACGCCAGGATCCAGGCGCGCCTGGCCAACGAATACCCGGACGACGCCGTCAAGCTGGAACAGACCCAGAAGGCCTGGCTGGCCTACCGCAACGGCCATTGCGCGCTGGCCGGGTCGCACGTCGGTTCGCCCATGTACGAGTACTGCCCGATGCTGCTCAACATCAACCGCGCCGATGAACTGCGGGAACTGGCAGGCGACTGATTCTGGCGCGCTGGCGCTTGCCGTGCCTCGGAGACGTTGGTAACTTTGCCGTGCCCGGCCTCGCGTTCCTCGTTTTTCGCATAGGACAGCGCCCATCATGACCATCGTCGTATACGCCGCCAACGCCCGCAGCCTTTGGGAAACCATCCAGGCTGACATCGTCCCCATCGGCGCCCGCGCCACGACCAGCGGCAACAGCTGGCGCAAGGACGACAGCGGCCGCGCCACCAAGATCTATCGCGCCACGCCCACCGGCCAGCATGACGAACGCGCCTACTTCGTCGGCACCGTGCGCACCGGCCAACTGATGCTGCTGGACCTGTTGCCCGGCAGCGAGGCGCTGACCTGGCCGCTGTTCGGCGCCTTGCACGGCCACCTGTCGGGGATGCTGCTGGCGGCCTATCCCGACGCGATCCTGTCGCTGAACCTGTTTCCCAACAAGCCCACCGACGCATAAGAAAGAACCACGCTGTGCTGCTGTTATCCGTATATTTGCTGGCCGCCGTGTCGCTGGGCGTGCTGAGTTGGCGTATGTCGCACCGGCCCGACGGCAAGACGCACGGCGACATTGCCCGCTCGGCCGCCGCCGGGGCCGCCCTGTTCGCCGCGCTGGGCCCCCCGGTGGGCACCCTGATCTTCGCGCTATTCCTGGCCATCGCCGCGAAGAGCCTGGAAACGCTGTTTACGTCCATGTTCCTGGTGATCTGGTCATACCTGTACGGCGGCGTGCCTGCGTTGCTGTGCGGCCTGGTGGCGGGCGCCTGCCGGCCCGCCGTCGTGACATGGCGCTCGTACTGCTGGCCGGGGCTGCTGGGCGGCCTCTATGCTTTCGTGTTCCTGGCGGGCTTCGCGGTGCGCGACAGCTCGCTCATCGAACTGGGCTTCCCGCTGTTCCTGGGTGGCTTGCCCGGACTGGTCAGCGGCGCGGTCTGCGCCCGGGTGTTCTACGGCAGACCGCAAGCCACGGCTGCCGCCCTCGCCTGATCAACGCCTGCTATTGCCCGTCCAGATCTCGCGCTGTACCGCCCCTATTTTTGCGCTACAAAACGAAACCAATAATAGGGAGAGGTACATGCTAAAGCTGTCTGCCGTTGTCGTCCTTGCGCTGACGATCTCGGGTTGTTCGACGTTCGCCGTGCCCCGGTATTCGGCCGATGCCGAAACCGTATCGGCATTGCGTTCGATGGGCGAAGTCAAGGTGAATGTCGGCCCCTTCAACAATGGCCCCGGCGATCAGAGCAAGTCTGGCGTGCTGACCTGCCGCGCTTTCGGTCCCGTCAAGACGCCGAATGCCGAGGCGTATTCGGAATACGTCCGCAAAGCGCTCGTCAGTGAGCTCATGATGGCAAATCTCTATGCCGAAAAAGCGCCAGTGGAACTCACCGGCACGCTCGACAAACTCAACTTCAGTTCCAACAGCGGCAAATGGGTCAGCGCCCTGACATTGAGATCCAGCAACGGCAATTCGCTGTCGGTGGAAGACACCTACAAGTTCACCACCAGTTTCGTCGGCGAAACGGCCTGCACCCAGACGGCACTGGCGGGGCTCGGCGCGGTTCAGGAACTGATCAAGAAGGCGGTGCGCGACCCGGCGTTCCCCAAGCTCTTGAAGTAAGCACGAACAAAGCGGTGCACGCCCATCAAGCGCGCACCGCATGTGAAAAGCCCGTCATCTGACGGGCTTTTTCATATCCTGGCTCAACCGCCGAAAGCGCGACGCAACCGTTCCATCTCGGCCCGGTTCAGGCGCTTGGCCTCTTCTTCCGCGTAATCCCGCTCGCCCACCTCGTACTTACCGTTGTAGAGGCAACTGCTGCGGCTTACCCGGCATTCAAGGCTGACACGCGACGAATCGGGACCGGAGCCCGGTGCCGCGGGCGAAGACCAGGGGTTGACGGGCGAGGAGGAGGAACAGCCAGACATGAGCGCGGCGAGCAACAACAGCGGGCCGCCGCGGCTAAGCAGTTGAATCGGAGACATTTACCCTCGCTCGACAAGAAAAGCTTCAGGCGTCTTTATAACAAGCATGGGAAATGCGGTACAGGCGCGAAAATACGGGGCCGGGCTCGGAGCCGACATCCCTATCAACCCTCTGATTCATAAGGAAATCACCAAGATCCGCCATATGAAAAGACTCCCAAAATGAAAAGACCCCGAGACACACGGATGTCTCGGGGTCTTGGGATACTGCCGGCATGGCGCCGATTCAGTACCCGAATAGGGTTGGTGCGAAGGAGGGGACTCGAACCCCTACACCTGTTACGGCGTCAGGACCTAAACCTGGTGCGTCTACCAATTTCGCCACCTTCGCAATAGGCCAAGCCCGCTATTGTAGCTTGCTTGTTAAAATCTTGCGTCATGAATCCGCGCCTCGATGCCCTGCACCCCTACCCGTTCGAAAAACTGCGCGCCCTGCTGGCCTCGGCCACTGCGCAACCGGACGGCCTGACGCCCATCAACCTGTCGATCGGCGAGCCCAAACACGCCGCGCCGGAACGCGTCGCGCAGGCCATCCGCGACAACCTTGGCGGACTGTCGGTGTACCCGTCGACCAAGGGCGATCCCGCGCTGCGCCAGGCCATCGCCAACTGGCTGGCGCGGCGCTACAGCATCCCCGCGCCCGATGCCGAGACCCAGGTGCTGCCGGCGCTGGGCTCGCGCGAAGCGCTGTTCGCTTTCACCCAGACGGTGATCGATCCGGCGGCGGGATCGGTGGTGATCTGCCCCAACCCGTTCTACCAGATCTACGAGGGCGCCACGCTGCTGGCCGGCGCCACGCCCTATTACGTCAACGCCGATGCGCTGCGCAATTTCGCCTGCGACTGGAACCAGGTGCCGGACGAAGTCTGGAAAAAGACCCGCATGGTGTTCGTCTGCTCGCCCGGCAACCCGGCCGGCAACGTCATGACGCTGGACGAATGGGAAGACCTGTTCGCCCTGTCCGACCGCCACGGCTTCGTGATCGCCTCCGACGAGTGCTACTCCGAGATCTACCTGGACGAAGGCAATCCGCCGCTGGGCGGCCTGCAGGCGGCGCGCCGGCTGGGCCGCAACGACTACCGCAACCTGGTGGCGTTCTCCAGCCTGTCCAAGCGCTCCAACGTGCCGGGCCTGCGTTCGGGTTTCGTCGCGGGCGACGCCGCGCTGATCGGCCGCTTCCTGCGCTACCGCACGTATCATGGCAGCGCCATGAGTCCGCTGGTGTCGGCGGCCAGCATCGCCGCCTGGACCGACGAGGCCCACGTCAAGGACAACCGCCGCCTGTACCGCGAGAAATTCGAGGCCGTGCTGCCGATCCTGCAGAACGTGCTGGACGTGCAGCGTCCGCAGGCCTCGTTCTATCTGTGGGCAGCCACCCCGGGTTCGGATACCGCGTTCGCGCGCGACCTTTATGGCCGTACCGGTGTTACCGTGCTGCCGGGCAGTTTCCTGGCGCGCGAAGCGCACGGCGTGAATCCCGGGCAGGGGCGCATCCGCCTGGCCCTGGTGGCGCCTTTGGCCGACTGCGTGCAGGCGGCCGAACGCATCGCCCATTTCGTACATACTTCCGTTTGATCAACCTTTTTTGAAAAGCTGAGCCGCTATGACTCTCGACCTCCAGACCACCATCGAAAAAGCCTGGGACGACCGGGCCAACCTGTCGCCTGTCGACGCCAGCGCCGAAGTGCGCGAAGCCGTCGAACACACGATCGACGGGCTGGACCTGGGCCGCCTGCGCGTGGCCGAGAAAATCAACGACGACTGGGTCGTGCACCAGTGGATCAAAAAGGCCGTGCTGCTGTCGTTCCGCCTGTACGACAACGCCATCATGGGCCAGGCCCCGCTGCAGTTCTACGACAAGGTGCCGCTCAAGTTCTCGGAATACGGCGACAACGCCTTCAAGCAAGGCGGCTACCGCGTGGTGCCGCCCGCCGTCGCCCGCCGCGGCGCCTTCATCGGCCGCAACGTGGTGCTGATGCCCTCGTACGTCAACATCGGCGCCTACGTCGATGAAGGCACCATGGTCGACACCTGGGCCACCGTCGGCTCGTGCGCCCAGATCGGCAAGAACGTCCACCTGTCCGGCGGCGTCGGCATCGGCGGCGTGCTCGAGCCGCTGCAGGCCAACCCCACCATCATCGAAGACAACTGCTTCATCGGCGCCCGCTCGGAAGTCGTGGAAGGCGTGATCGTCGAAGAGAACTCGGTGCTGGCCATGGGCGTGTACCTGTCGCAAAGCACCAAGATCTATGACCGCGCCACGGGCAAGGTCACCTACGGCCGCGTGCCGTCGGGTTCGGTGGTGGTGCCGGGTTCGCTGCCCTCGGCCGACGGCTCGCACAGCCTGGCCTGCGCCGTCATCGTCAAGCGTGTCGACGCGCAGACCCGCGCCAAGACCAGCATCAACGATCTGCTGAGGGCGTAAATGTCGGCCACGGTTGTTCTGGATCTGGTCAAGGACCTGATCGCCCGTCCGTCGGTCACCCCGGCGGACGCCGATTGCCAGGCGACGCTGGCGGCGCGCCTGGCGCCGCTCGGCTTCACCTGCGAAACCATCGCCCAAGGCGGCGTCACCAACCTGTGGGCGCGCCGTGGCAACACCGCGCCGCTGGTGGTCTTCGCCGGCCACACCGACGTGGTGCCCCCGGGCCCGCGCGAGAAGTGGGAAAGCGATCCGTTCGTGCCCACCGAGCGCGACGGCTACCTGTACGGCCGCGGCGCCGCCGACATGAAAAGCTCGATCGCGGCCTTCGTGGTGGCGGCCGAGGAATTCGTGGCCGCCAACCCGCGGCACGGCGGCTCGATCGCCCTGTTGATCACGTCGGACGAGGAAGGCCCGTCGATCGACGGCACCGCCATCGTCTGTGACGCGCTCAAGGCGCGCGGCGAGCAGATGGACTACTGCATCGTCGGCGAACCCACCTCGGGCGACGTGCTCGGCGACACCTGCAAGAACGGCCGCCGCGGCTCGCTGTCGGGCACGTTGACGGTCAAGGGCATCCAGGGCCACGTGGCCTATCCGCACCTGGCGCGCAATCCGGTGCACCAGTTGGCGCCGGCACTGGCCGAGATCGTCGCGATCGAATGGGACCAGGGCAACGAGTACTTCCCGCCGACCACGTTCCAGGTCTCGAACCTGAACTCGGGCACGGGCGCCACCAACGTGGTGCCGGGCGAGGCGGTGGCGCTGTTCAACTTCCGCTTCTCCACCGCCAGCACGCCGGAAGGCCTGAAGGCGCGGGTGCACGAAGTGCTGGACCGCCATGGCCTGGAATACACGCTGGACTGGGAACTGGGTGGCGAGCCCTTCCTGACCCCGCGCGGTTCGCTGACCGATGCGCTGGTGCAGGCCATCCAGGCCGAGACCGGCGTGACGGCCGAGCTGTCGACCACCGGCGGCACGTCCGATGGCCGCTTCATCGCCAAGATCTGCCCCCAAGTCATCGAGTTCGGCCCCTGCAACGCCACGATCCACAAGGTCAACGAGCGTATCGAGCTGGCCTCGCTGGATCCGCTGAAAAACATCTATCGGCGCACGCTGGAAAACCTCCTGCCCGCCGAATAAAAAGCCTCTCATGTATCAATCCGCCCGCCAAGAACTGCTGACCCTGCGCGACCTGATCCGCTACGGCGTATCGCGCCTGAACGCCGCCCAGGTGGCGCTGGGGCACGGCAGCGACAACGCCTGGGACGAGACGGTCTATCTGGTCCTGCACGCGCTGCACCTGCCGCTGGACACGCTGGAGCCCTTTCTGGACGCCCGCGTGCTCACCGAGGAACGCAACCGCGTGCTGGAGCTTATCGACCGCCGCGTCACCGAGCGCGTGCCGGCCGCGTATCTCACCAACGAGGCCTGGCTGCGCGGGCATCGCTTCTACGTGGACGCGCGCGTCATCGTGCCGCGCTCGCCCATCGCGGAGCTGCTGGACGAAGGCCTGTCGCCCTGGGTGCAGGACGCGCAGGCTGTCGATAGCGTGCTGGACATGTGCACCGGCTCGGGCTGCCTGGCGATTCTGTCGGCCCTGGCCTTCCCCTACGCTCAGGTGGACGCCGTCGACGTGTCGCCCGACGCGCTGGAAGTCGCCCGCCGCAACGTCGACGACTACGGCCTGGGTGATCGCCTCGCGCTGCACCAGAGCGATCTGTTCGACAGCCTGCCAGAACGCCAGTACGACGTCATCGTCTGCAACCCGCCCTACGTCAACAGCGGCTCGATGGACGTGCTGCCGCAGGAATACCGCCACGAGCCGCACCTGGCCCTGGCCGGCGGCGCCGACGGCATGGACCTGGTGCGCCGCATCCTGCAGGCGGCCCCGCGCTACCTGTCGGAAAACGGCGTGCTGGTGCTGGAGATCGGCCACGAGCGCGATTTCTTCGAAGCCGCCTTCCCTGAGCTGTCGCCGGTGTGGCTGGATACGGAAGCAGCGTCCGACCAGTTGCTGCTGCTGACCCGCGAGCAGTTGACGACGTGATCCGCGCCTCTGGATTGACCCTGCGTCGCGGCACCAAGGTGCTGCTGGACGACGCCGAATTCGTGGTGCACCCGGGCGAACGCGTCGGCATCGTCGGCAAGAACGGCGCCGGCAAGTCGTCGCTATTCGCGCTGCTGACCGGCGCGCTGGACCTGGACGCCGGCAACCTGGCGCTGCCGGCCGGCTGGCGCATCGCCAGCGTCGAACAGGAACTGCATGCCGACGACCGCCCCGCGCGTGAATTCGTCATCGACGGCGACACGCCGCTGCGCGCCCTGCAGGCACGCCGCGCCGAGCTGACCGACGACCAGGGCACGCAGATCGCCGAGGTCGAAGCGGCGCTGGTCGAGGCCGGCGCCTGGAGCGCGGCCTCGCGCGCCGAACAGCTGCTGGCCGGCCTGGGCTTCAAGCCGGCCGAATGGAGCCAGCCGGTGGCGAGCTTCTCCGGCGGCTGGCGCATGCGCCTGGCGCTGGCGCGAGCGCTGATGGCGCCGTCCGAACTGCTGCTGCTGGACGAGCCCACCAACCACCTGGACCTGGACGCCATGCTGTGGCTGGAGAAATGGCTGGCCGCCTATCCCGGCACCGTCATGCTGATCTCCCACGACACCGAGTTCCTGGACGCGGTGGCCAAGTCCATCCTGCATTTCGATCACGCCAAGCTGGTGCGCTACCGCGGCGGCTACGGCGACTTCCTGACGCAGCGCGCCGAGCGCCTGCGCCAGACCAACATCGCCTACGAACGCCAGACGCGCGAAGCCGCGCGCCTGCAGGGCTTCATCGACCGCTTCAAGGCCAAGGCCTCCAAGGCCAAGCAGGCCCAGAGCCGGGTCAAGGCGCTGGCCCGCATGCAGGTGCTGGCGCCGCTGCACGCCGAGGCCGGCATCGACATCCGCATCCCCTCGCCCGAGCAAGTGCCGGATCCGCTGCTGACGCTGGAGCACCTGTCGGCCGGCTACACCGACGCGGCCGGAAATGAGGTGCCGATCCTGCGCGACGTGACGCTGATGGTGCGCGCCGGCAGCCGCGTCGGCGTGCTGGGCGCCAACGGCGCCGGCAAGAGCACGCTGATCAAGACCCTGGCCGAGGAACTGCCGGTGCAGGCCGGCGAACGCCGCGCCTCGCGCGGGCTGGCGATCGGCTACTTCCACCAGCACCAGCTCGACATGCTGGACGTGGACAGCACGCCGCTGGCCCACCTGGCGCGGTTGTCGCCGGAAACGCGCGAGCAGGAGCTGCGCAACTATCTGGGCGGCTTCGGCTTCTCGGGCGACACGGTCAACAGCAAGGTCGGGCCAATGTCGGGCGGCGAAAAGGCCCGCCTGGCCCTGTCGCTGATCGTCTGGCAGAAGCCCAACCTGCTGTTGCTGGACGAGCCCAGCAACCACCTGGACGTCGAGACGCGCGAGGCCCTGGCCGCCGCGCTGGCCGAGTTTGGCGGCAGCATGCTGCTGGTCTCGCACGATCGCCATCTGCTGCGCACCACCGTGGACAGCTTCTGGATCGTGGCCGACGGCGCCGTGCGCGAATTCGACGGCGACCTGGAGGACTATCGCGATTGGCTGGCGGCCCGCAACGCCGGCGAACGCGCCGAGGCCGCCCGCGAAAACGCCGAGAACGGCGAGGCCGTGGTCGACCGCAAGGCGCAACGCCGGGCCGAGGCCGAGCAGCGTCAGCGCCTGTCGGCGCTGCGCAAGCCGCTGGAAGCCAAGCTCGCCAAGGTCGAGACCGAGATGGAGAAGCTGCGCGTCAAGCTGCAGGCGCTGGACGGTGTCATCGCCGACCCGGACCTGTATTCCGACGCGCGCCGCGCCGAACGCCAGAAGGTCATGGCCGAGCACGGCGAACATGGCAAGCGCCTGGAAACGCTGGAAGAACAGTGGCTCGAACTGCAGGGCTCGCTGGAAGAAATCGAGCAGGGCGAAGCCTGAGCCGCGGGCGGACGGCTGGCGCCGTCCGCCTTTTCCCTTGGGTCGCAACATTCAATAACAATAATAATTATCATTTATAATTTGTCGCGAATCTGACTCTATCTGGCGCGAGGCGTCAGCGACATGTCTTCGCTTACCGACGTATTTCTCCGGCACTATCGCGAAGTGCTGGGCTTTCTGGCCATGCGCACCGGCTCGCGCGACGTGGCCCAGGACTGCGCCCAGGACACGTGGATCAAGCTGGCCGAGTTCCAGGACAAGACCCTGCCGGACAACCACCGGGCCTATGTCTTCCGCGTGGCGGCCAACATCGCCACCGACTGGCACCGCCGCCGGGGACGCGAACTGACCCTGGCCGCCGACTATGCCGCCGCGCAACCGCCCGCCTTCGAGGCCGACACGCTGGAGGTGGCCTCGGCCAACCAACTGCTGCGGCGGCTCGAAACCGCCCTGCTGCGCCAGCCGCGCCGCAGCCTCGACGTCTTCGTCCTGCATCGCCACGAAGGCCTGACCTACCGCGCCATCGCCGAACGCTTCGCCATCTCGGTCAGCGCGGTTGAGAAGCACATGATGCGTATCCTGCTGGCCTGCGACCAGGCGCTGTCGGCGTGAGCAAGACCGCCGCCCGCGGCAACGCCACGTCCGCCGACGAGCAGGCCTCGCGCTGGGTCATCCGGCACAGCGGCCAGCCCCTGGACGCGCAGGCGCAGGCGGAATTCGACGCCTGGTACCAGGCCGACCCCCGCCATGCGGCCGCCTTTGACCGCCTGGCGCGCGTGTGGCGCCGCATGGGCGAGATCGACCGTGGCAAGCTGGCGGCACGCCCGCCTCGCAAGCGCCGCACCCTGCTGACACTGGCCGTCGTCACCGCCACCGGCATGGCCCTCTATTCCCTGCGCGACTTCCAGCCCGGCGCCGACTACGCCAGCGGCACGCAACCGCTGCGCGTCGCCCTGCCCGACGGCTCCCGCGCGATCCTTGACGCGCATTCGGCCATCGCCGTGGACTTCGGGCCGGGCAAGCGCGAGGTGCGCCTGCTGTCGGGCCAGGCCCTGTTCGAAGCCTCGCCACGCGGCGCCGATGGCCCCGCCTTCACGGTCGTCACGGCCAACGCCAGCGCCACGGCCCTGGGCACGCGCTACACGGTCGCACGCGACGCCGACGCGACCCGCATCACCGTCTACACGCACCAGGTGGCGGTGCAATGCCTGGCCTGCGCCGACGCGCAAGCGCGGATCCTGCAACCCGGCCAACGCGTCGCCGTCACCGCCGCCGGCATGGTCCTCGCGCCGGCGCCGCGCGAATCCGCGCCCGCCTGGAGCGAAGGGCTGCTGGCCTTCAACGACACCGCGCTGCCCGAGGCGGCCGCGCAGCTGGCGCGCTACACCGGCAAGCGCATCGTGGTGATGGGCGAGCTGGCGCGCGGCACCCGCGTCTCCGGCACGGCCGGCATCGCCGATCCCAAGCGCGCGCTCGATCTGCTGCTGGCGCAGACCAAGGTCCGCATCACCGACCTGCCCGGCCTGCTGATCCTGCGCTGAGGGCTTGCCCTCGCAGGCCTGGCGAGACCGGCGCAGTCTCCATCGCAGACATCGCCGGTTCCGCAAGATCCTCTTTTCCCGCTTATCCCGCGCTCGGTGCCACTGCCTTCACGCGTCTTCAATCGTCGGTATTTTCAATTGGTAAATAAGAATCAATATAAATTATTCATCTATTTTGCAATGAGGAGTTGCGTCCTACGCGGCGTCCTACGGCTGACATCAACACAGCGTAGGACGTTTTCATGCCTTTCCCTCTTGACCGCAAACGCCGGCCCAGCGCCTCGGCCGTTCTTCTTTGCGTCATGCTGGTCGTTACCGCCCCCGTCGCCGCCCAGCCGCCCGCGCGCGCCATCGCGTATGACATTCCGTCCCAGGCGCTGGGCGACGCCCTGCTCGCGCTCGGCCGCCAATCGGGCCTGGAAATCTCGTTCCCGCCGGCCGCCGTGGCGGGCAAGATGTCGCCCGCGCTGCGGGGCGAATATTCCGCCCTGCTGGCGCTGGACCGCCTGCTGGCCGGTTCCGGCCTGGCGCTGCGCGCCGACGGCCCGGGCCGCTACATCGTCTTCATCGACAAGACCCATCCCTTCTCCACCTCGCGGCTGGAGCCGGTGCGGGTCTACGGCGAGCAGGCCGGCGAACGCATCTACAGCCAGGAAGAGATTGCAGAAACGCCGTCGTCCAACCGCGACCTGAGCACGCTGGTGGCCAGCCACCCGGCGGTGCGCACCAATCCGGGCGTCAGCGGCTCGCAGAACCGCGGCTCGCTCAACGTCGAGGACATCTCCTTCCACGGCGCCAGCCCCTACCAGAACCTGTTCCAGATCGACGGCATCGACGCCACCAACCGCGTCGACCCGGCCAGCAAGAACCTGAACCTGCAGGTCGGCAACGTGCCTAGCAATCCGCAGTCGTACTTCATCGACACCAGTCTGCTGGAAGCCGTGCGCGTGTACGACAGCTTCGTGCCGGTCGAATATGGCCGCTTCACCGGCGGCGTGGTGGATGCGCGGCTGCGCCGCTTTTCCGGCGAGAACCACTTTACATTCGACTACCGCTGGAACACCTCGAAGATGACGCGGCAGCAGGTGTCCGAGGGCGAGGAGAACAGCTGGGCACAGGGCCAGCCGGGCTATTCCCCTGAATGGAAGAAGCGCTTCTACTCGGCCGTGGGCGATTTCGCCTTCAACGACAAATCCGGCGTGGTGCTGGCCATGTCGCGCCGCGAATCCGACATCACGCGCTGGAACATGGGCGTGGACGACAAAGGCCAGCCGCAACAGGGCCAGGACACCTACCGCGACCGCGTCGACAACTTCCTGGGCAAGTTCAGCGTGCGCGCCAGCGCCGACACCACCGCCGACCTGACGCTCAAGTACAGCGACCGCAGCGAAACCCTGTCCAGCTACCTGTTCCGCGACACGCACTGGGACAACAACCACGGCGCCTACGGCCTGAGCGGCAACCTGGACCACCTGTTCCAGGGCGGCCGCGTCTCGCTGCAGGCCGGCTGGGACCATGCCACCAGCGATCGCCAATCCGTCGGTGACGAACTGGTGACCTACCAACCCTACAGGCTGCCGCAATACACCGCGGGCGGCTTCGGCAAGGAGCAGACGCGGCAGGACACCTGGACCCTCAAGGGCCGCGTCGATCTCGACCCGGTGCGCACCGGCATCTTCACCCACAGCGTGTACGCGGGCGCCGACCTGCAGCAGATCGACGCCGGCTTCAAGCGCTTCCAGGATTCGTATTCGTTCCGCCGCGCCTACAACAACAAGGGCACCTACCAGGACTTCAGCAAGGTCCACTACCTGCCCGGCACGGTCAACGTGAAATACAACATGGCCAGCGTGTACCTGTCCGACCGCATCGAGTGGCAACGGCTGGCGCTGGATGCGGGCGTGCGCTACGACCGCGAGACGTTCCTGGGCAACACCAACCTGTCGCCGCGCACGCGCCTGGAATGGGATGTGCTGGGCTCGGGCGACACGCTGCTGAGCGCGGGCTGGTCGCGCTACTACGGCAGCGAGGTGCTGGAAACCGCGCTGGAAGCCGAGCGCAGCCGGCTGCGCCGGCAGGTGCTCGACAGCAAGGGCAAGCCCGTGACCGACGGCGGCAAGGAATACTTCGTGGACTATCGCGGCCTGCGCATGCCCTACGACGACGAATGGGCGGTGTCGCTGCGCCAGCGCATGGCGGGCATCGAGGGCCTGCTCAGCTACGTGCACCGCAATGGCCGCGACCAATGGACCAAGAGCGGCACGCAGGCCACGGGCTACACCTACAACAACGACGGCTTTTCCACCACCGACGGCGTCAGCCTGACGCTGCGCACGCTGGAGCCCTGGCGCCTGGGTCCGACGCGCTGGAACATGCAGGCATCGTGGAGCTGGCAGAAGCGCAAGACCAACGGCGACCTGGTCACCGGCTATACCGCCGATGCCCGCGATCCGGATGACCGGGTGATCTACAACGGCTCGGAGATCCGCGCCATCGACCTGCCGCCCAGCACCTTCTACCAGCCCCAGGTCGCTACGCTCACGCTGATCGGCGCCTACCCGCGCGCCGGCCTGACCTGGAGCAACAAGCTGAACTGGCGCAGCAAGCGCGACGCCACCATCTACGTCGGTGTCGGTCCGCGGCCGGAATACCTGGACCGTTACGAGTCCGGCGAACTGCCGTCGTACTGGACCTGGGACACCAAGCTGGCATGGCAGCCGACCTTCGCGCGCAACCTGGAATTCACGGTGGAGGTGCTGAACCTGCTGAACCGCATGCCGGCGGTCACGGCCAGCAATCCCAACCTGAAGACCAACCGCAGCACGTTCCAGTCGGGACGCGAGCTGTGGTTGCAGGTGGGATATCGGTTCTGAAGCGGGCCTGACACGGGGCGCAAGCATTCATCCGGTCTGACTTCGAAGCGTCGCATCGCCAATCCGCTGGCTTGGCGCTGAGGTACGCCGCCGTCCGCCGCGTCCTATGGCTGGTTTCCCTTCAGCCAAGGACGCTCGCATGCTCACCTCTTTCAATGGTCGAATCCGGCGCCATGCGCCCGTTGCCGTCTTCTGCGCAGTGCTGGCCGCCGCCACGCCGGTCCTGGCCCGATCGCCCGATCTCGCCGCCTACGACATCCCGGCGCAAGCGCTGGGCGACGCCTTGCTGACGCTGGGCCGCCAATCGGGCCAGCAGATCTCATTCCCGCCTGCCGCCGTGGCCGGCAAGTTTGCGCCAGCCCTGCGAGGCGACTACTCCACACTCCAGGCACTGAACCAGATGCTGGCCGGTTCCGGCCTTGCGCCACGCGCCGACGGACCGGGCCGCTACATCGTCTTCGTCGACCCGTCCAACCCGTTCTCGGCCTCGCGGCTCGAACCGGTGCGCGTCTACGGGGAACAGGTCGGCGAGCGCATCTACGGCCGCGAGGAAATCGCCGCGACGCCTTCTTCCAACCGGGACCTGAGTACGCTGGTGGCAACGCATCCGGCGGTGCGGACGAATCCGGGCGCGGCGGCGTCGCGCAATCGCGGGTCGCTGGATGTCGAGGAAATCTCGTTTTTCGGCGCCAGCCCGTATCAGAATCTGTACCAGATCGACGGCATGGACGCGACCAACCGGGTGGATCCTGCCAGCAAGAATCTCAACCTGCAGATCGGCAACGTCCCAAGCAATTCGCAGTCCTATTTCATCGACACCCGCTTGCTGGAGGAGGTTCATGTCCACGACAGCTTCGTGCCGGTGGAATACGGCCGCTTCACCGGCGGCGTGGTCGACGCGCGGCTGCGGCGCTTCTCTGGCAAGAACCAACTGAAGCTGGATTACCGCTGGAACACTTCCGGCATGACCCGGCAACGGGTCGCCCCCGGCGAAGAGAACAATTGGGCCCGGGGCCGGCCCGGCTTTTCGCCCCAATGGAAAAAGCAGTTCTATTCCGCCATCGGCGACATCGCGGTCAACGACAAGGCCGGCATGGTCCTGGCCCTGTCGCAGCGGCAATCCCTGATCTCCCGCGCGGTCCTGGGCGTGGACGAAACGGGCAAGGGCCTTCTGTATAACCACAACAATTATCGCGACCGCATCGACAACTTCCTGGGCAAGTTCAGCGTCCAGGCCAACGCCGATACCACCGCCGACCTCATCCTGAAATACAGCGACCGGCGCGAACGACTGGCCAGCGATCTGTTCCGCTACACCCACTGGGTCCATGATCATCGCGCCTATGGGTTGAGCGGCAACCTGGAGCGCGTCTTCCAAGGCGGCCAGATCACCCTCAAGGCCGGCTGGGATCATGCCCTGAGCAATCGCCAATCGCCCGACAACGAACTTGTGACCCATGTGGTCTTGCCGCTGCCGAATTACACCAGCGGCGGCTTTGGGCGGGAACAGACACAACAGGACACCTGGTCGATCAAGAGCCGCGTCGATCTCGATCCGCTGCGCACCGGCGCCTTCACGCACTCGGCCTATGCGGGCCTGGACCTCAGCCAGATCAATGCCGGATTCAAGCGCTTCCAGGACTCTTATTCACTCAATCGCACCCACCACGCCGATGGCACGTACACGGACCGCAGCAAAACCCATTATCTCCCTGGCACCATCGATGTGAAATACCAAGTAGAGAGCCTGTATCTGGCCGATCGCATCGAATGGCGCGGATTGGCGCTGGACGCCGGCCTGCGCTACGACCACGAGCGCTTCCTGCACACCGGCAGTCTGGCGCCGCGCACCCGCCTGGATTGGGATATGTTCGGTTCGGGTAATACGCAGCTCAGCGCGGGCTGGTCCCGCTACTACGGCGCCGAAGTGCTGCAGACCGCGCTCTGGGCCGAGCGCCAGCGGCTGTCCCGCCTGGAGATCGACGGCAAGGGCAACCCCGTCGACCGTGGCGCCAGGCCCTATATGACGGAGTATGCGGGGTTGCGCATGCCCCATGACGACGAGTGGGCCGTCTCGTTGCGCCAGCGTTTCGCCACCCTGGAAGGCAGGATTAATTACGTGCACCGCAATGGCCGGGACCAATGGACCCGGCGGCGCATCAGCAATGACGACCCCTACAGCTATCGCTACACCAACGATGGCGCCTCCGTTACCGACAGCGTCTACCTGATGCTCGCGACCCTGGAGCCCTGGCGCATCGACGCGACACGCTGGAACCTGGTGGCCATATGGAGCTGGCAAAAGCGCAAGACCAACAACGATCTGGTCGACGGCTACGACGGCGGCGCGCGCGATCCCGACGAGCGCGTCATCTACAACAACGCCGAGATTCGCGCCCTCGACTTGCCGCCCTCTTCCTTCTACCAGCCGCAGGTCGCCACATTGACCCTGATCGGCGCTTACCCGCGCGCCGGCATCACCTGGAGCAACATGCTGAACTGGCGCAGCCGGCGCGCGGCCACCATTTATGACGGCCGCGGCCCGGCGCCGGCGAACCTGGACCGCTACAAATCAGGGGACATGGCGTCGTACTGGACCTGGGATACCAAGCTGACATGGCAGCCAAACGTCATCCCCAATCTGGAATTGACGGTTGAAGTGCTGAACCTGTTGAACCGCATGCCCGCTATCGCACCGAGCAATCCAAAAAGCAGAGCCGGTCCCGATGTCTATCAATCCGGACGCGAACTCTGGCTGCAGGTCGGCTACCGCTTCTGAGCCATAGCCAACATACCTCAATCAAAAAATGGAAATCCATATAGATTATTCATCGGTCGCGCACTGAGGGAACGCCAGCGTGGATGCGTCCTACGTCTGACTTGAATGCGACCAGGAACGCACCGATGCCCTTGCGTGGCAAATCCAGGCACCGGCTGAACGCCGTGGCCACCCTGCTGTCTGTCGTTGCGCTGTCCCTGCCGCCGACGGCCCTGGCCGCCGCGGCGGGGCCGCCGCCCGACTCCCCGCCTGCCGGCATCGTCTCCGATGCCGCTTGCCACCCCTTGACGGGCTGGGATCTCGCCTGTCTGCGCGCACACTATTCCGCCCCCGCTGCCTTCTGGCCCGCGCCCGCCATCGATGCCGGGGTGCGATGGAACGAATGGGCGCCCGTGCCGCCGGTCTCCCTCCCCCCGATGCAATGGACCGCCGCCAACCCCGGCCAGGCCGAACTGGCCGCCGACGTGGCGCGGCCGGCAATCGTGGCGCTGGGACAGATGCTGTTCTTCGATGCCCGCCTGTCGCGCAAGGGCCAAATCTCCTGTGCCTCCTGCCACCAACCGCAGCGCGCCTTCACCGACGGCCTGCCGCTCGCGGTGGGCGAGGACAAGCTGATGGGCCGGCGCCGCTCCACGCCGCTGTATGCCGCGCCGTTCGCGCCACGGCTGTTCTGGGATGGCCGCGCGGCCAGCCTGAAGGAGCAGGTGATGGGACCGATACATGATCCACGGGAAATGAACCACGACGCCGCCGGGGCGGTGGCGCGGCTGCGGGAGACCGACATGTATCCCGCGCGCTTCCTGGACGCGTTCGGCGGCGCGACGGCGGTGTCTCCTCCAGCGACTGCATCGGCTTCATCAACAGTTGCGCCGGCTTCATCAGCGGCTGGCTCAACGGCACCGGCACCGGCACCGGCATCGGCATCGGCATCGGCATCGGCATCGGCATCGGCATCGGCGGCAATGATACCGACAGCTCAAGCGCCTGCGGCATCGACCAGGGCATCCGCCATCGACGCCGACCGCCTGGCGCGCGCGCTGGCCGCCTACGTGGCCTCGCTGCGCCCCGAGAAGACGCGCTTCGATGAATTCCTGGCTGGCCGCGCCGATGCGCTGGACGATAACGAACTACTGGGCCTGCATCTGTTCCGCACGCAGGCGCGCTGCATGAACTGCCACAATGGCCCGTTGCTCACCGACCATCAGTTCCACAACATCGGCCTGTCGTTCTACGGCCGCCGCAACCAGGACCTGGGACGCTACGAGGCCACCCGCGATCCCGCCGACCTGGGCAGGTTCCGCACGCCGAGCCTGCGCAACGTGGCGCAAGCCGGCCCATGGATGCACAACGGCCTGTTCCCGGACCTGCGCGGACTGCTGCGGATGTACAACGCTGGCATGGGCCGCGACGCGCCGCCGGCCGATCCTCCCGACCCGTACGCGCCGCGCAAGTCGGAACACATCAAGCCGCTCGACCTGAGCCCGGCCGAGATCGACGCGCTGTTGGCGTTTCTGAAAACCCTATAGCGGACGCCAGCGGCTCCGCGTCGCAGGAACCACTTTCTGCCCGACAACACAATCAGGTCGGGCGCAGGGCGCTTTTACATCGAGGCGCGGCGCGGCCTCCCGCGCCGCGGAAAAAAGAATGGCCGCGGCTGGAGCCGCGGCCATGGAACTGCCGTTGCGCTTGGTGACGGCGGCCAGGCAGGCCACCGCCCCCCCCACGCATCACGAGTAGGGACGCTCGCGCAACCGGGTGTGGTGATCGACCACCGTGTCGATCACTTCGCGCAGGATGGTTTCGGCCAGGGCCGGCGGCACGCCGGCCTCTTCGGCCAGGCGCCGGATGCGCTGGACCTGCTGGTCTTCGCGCACCGGGTCCACCAGGTCCATGTCGTTGGCTTGCTTGAGCTCGCCGATCATGTCCGTGCAGCGAAAACGCACCCCCAGCAGCAGGATGATCTGCTGGTCGATCTCGTCGACTTCGGCGCGCAGCGCTGCCAGTTCGGCTTTCGGGGAGTCTTGATTGGCCATGTCTATCAACCTTGAACGATATCCAGCTTGGCGATGCCGAGAGCCAGCGTCTTGGAACCGACATCGCGGAAATGGATTTCCGCCTGCGCGTCCTGCCCCGCGCCGCTCAGGCTGACGATGGTGCCGTCGCCGAAGCGCGCGTGGTGCACGCCCTGTCCCACACGATACTGCTTGTCGCCCACCGTGACGCCGGAGGCCGTGCCGCGCGGTTGACGCGGCGCAATGGTGTTGGTGGGCTTGCGGCCGAAGGCGTCGCCGCGATTGCCGTTCCAGCCGCCGCCGGCGCTCAGCGACGGCGTCAGGCCGGCCTTGGGCGACAGCCACTTCAGGTGCTGCTCGGGGATTTCGTCGAGAAAGCGCGACCGCATGGCGTAGCGCGTCTGGCCATGCAGCATGCGGCTTTGCGCCAGGCTGATGTACAGGCGCTGGCGCGCGCGGGTGATCGCCACGTACATGAGGCGGCGCTCTTCCTCCAGGCCGGATTGCTCCAGGATGCTGTTCTCGTGCGGGAACAGGCCTTCCTCCAGGCCGGTGATGAAGACGGCGTCGAACTCCAGGCCCTTGGCCGCGTGCACGGTCATGAGCTGCACGGCGTCCTGGCCCTGCTGCGCCTGGTTGTCGCCGGCTTCGAGCGCGGCGTGCGACAGGAAGGCCGCCAGCGGCGTCAGGCCGTCGGACACCACTGGCGCGGCATCGACCACGCCAGGCATCAAGGTGCTGGAGGTGTCCTGATCGGGCACCACGCCAGCGGGCATGCCGTCGTAGTTTTCCTCGGAGGCGAACACCGCCGCGGCGGTGATCAGTTCGTTCAGGTTTTCGAGGCGCTCGGCGCCTTCGCGCTCGGCCTTGTAGTGCGCGTTCAGGCCGCTGGCTTCGAGCATGTGCTCGACCATTTCGGGCAGCGGCAGGTCGCGCGTTTCCTCGATCAGGCGATGGATCAGTTGGGCGAACTGGGCCAGGTTGGAGCCGCCCTTGCCCGCCACCAGCGCCACCGCCGAGTACAGGCTGGAATCATGCGCGCGGGCCGCGTCGGCCAGTTGTTCCAGCGTGCGCGCGCCGATTCCGCGCGTGGGGAAATTCACCACCCGCATCCACGACGTGTCGTCGTGCGGGTTGGCCATCAGGCGCAGGTAGGCGAGCGCGTGCTTGATTTCCTGGCGCTCGAAAAAGCGCAGGCCGCCGTAGACCTTGTAGGGAATGCCGGCCGAGAAGATGGCGTGTTCGATCACGCGCGACTGCGCGTTGCTGCGGTAGAGCACGGCGATCTCGCGGCGCAGGCTGCCTTCGTGGATCAGCGAACGGATCTCGTCGACGATCCATTGCGCTTCCATGCCGTCCGAGGGCTGTTCGATGACGCGCACCGGTTCGCCTTCGCCCTGGTCGGTCCAGAGGTTCTTGCC
Source organism: Achromobacter ruhlandii (assembly GCF_002082135.1). Classification (NCBI taxonomy): domain Bacteria; kingdom Pseudomonadati; phylum Pseudomonadota; class Betaproteobacteria; order Burkholderiales; family Alcaligenaceae; genus Achromobacter; species Achromobacter ruhlandii. The sequence goes on along the minus strand of NZ_CP017433.1, from coordinate 2,258,939 downwards.
CAGGCGGCCGCTGTTGTGGCCGATGAGCGCGTTGGCCGAATCCAGGATGTGGCCGTACGAGCGGTAGTTCTGCTCCAGGCGGATGACGGTGCCGTGCGCGTAGTCGCGCTCGAAGTCGGACATGTTGCCGACGTTGGCGCCGCGGAACGCGTAGATGGACTGGTCGTCGTCGCCCACGGCGAAGATCGCCGCGCCGCCGCCAGCCAGCAGCCGCAGCCACTTGTACTGCAGCGTGTTGGTGTCCTGGAACTCGTCGACCAGGATGTGGCGGAAACGGCGCTGGTAGTGCTCGCGCACCGGCGCGTTGCGCGACAGCAGTTCGTAGGCGCGCAGCAGCAGTTCGGCGAAGTCGACCACGCCTTCGCGCTGGCACTGGGCTTCGTAGAGCTGGTAGATCTCGATCAGGCGGCGGCGGTGCGCGTCATAGGCTTCGACGTCGGCGGGGCGCAGGCCCTCTTCCTTGGCGCCGTTGATGAAGCGCTGCACATCGCGCGGCGGGTATTTTTCGTCGTCGACGCCGTTGGCCTTCATCAGCCGCTTGATGGCGGCGAGCTGGTCGGTGACGTCGAGGATCTGGAAGGTCTGCGGCAGGCCGGCGTCGCGATGATGCGCGCGCAGCATGCGGTTGCACAGGCCGTGGAAGGTGCCGATCCAGAGGCCGCGCGTATCGATCGGCAGGATGGCCGACATACGCGCCAGCATCTCGCGGGCGGCCTTGTTGGTGAACGTGACGGCCAGCAGCCCAAAAGGCGAGGCCTGGCCGGTTTGAATCAGCCAGGCCATGCGGGTGGTGAGCACCCGGGTCTTGCCGCTGCCCGCCCCGGCCAGGACCAGGGCGTGCTGCGGTTCTAACGTTACTGCGGCGCGTTGTTCAGGATTGAGCTTCTCTAGCATCATGCCGCGTAGCGGCGCAGACGTTGAGCGAATTGCTCGAGCCCGGCGATGCCGCTTTGCTGGGCGCGCTGGCACCAGGCCTGCAGGTCATGGAGGAGCTGTTCGCTGCTGGCGCTGGAGCTTTCCCAGATGCGGCCGAGTTCGCGGCGCATCTGCACCAGCGTCGACAGCGACTTGTTCTGGGCAATGGCCTTGTCCACGGCTTCGAGCTGTTCCGGCTGGAGGATGTCCTCGTTGCGGTGGATGGCGCGGCGCACCTTGTGCAGCTTGGTCCACCCGCAATCGGCGTTGCCGTCCTGGCGCGAGGCCTTCAGCTTGGCGAGTTCCTCGCGGGCGGCGCTCTTGATCACGTCCGCGTAGCGGGCCATGACTTCGTAGCGGTGCGTGATCACGCCCTGCAGCGTGCGCAGGTCGATGCCGGTCTTGGAATCATCCAGCTTGAGCTTGGGCGCGACCTTCTTGATCTTGGCCAGGCCCAGGAACTTCAGGATGTTGATGTAGCACCAGCCGATGTCGAACTCGTACCACTTGGCCGAGAACTTGGCCGACGTGCCGTGGGCGTGATGGTTGTTGTGCAACTCTTCGCCGCCGATCACGATGCCCCACGGAAACACGTTGGTGCTGGTGTCCGGGCTGTTGTAGTTGCGGTAGCCCCAGTAGTGGCCGATGCCGTTGACGACGCCGGCCGCCCAGAAGGGGATCCAGGCCATCTGCACCGCCCAGACCGTGACGCCGATCGCGCCGAACAGGGCGATGTCGATGGCGAGCATGGTCAGCACGCCCCACAGGCTGTGCTTGCTGTAGACGTTGCGTTCGAGCCAGTCGTCAGGCGTGCCGTGGCCGAACTTGGCCATGGTTTCCTTGTTGTTGGATTCTTCGCGGTAGAGCTCGGCGCCGCGGAACAGCACCTTCCAGATGCCGAACAGGATGGGCGAATGGGGATCGCCTTCCTTTTCGCACTTGGCGTGGTGCTTGCGGTGGATGGCAACCCATTCCTTGGTGACCATGCCGGTCGTCATCCAGAGCCAGAAGCGGAAGAAGTGCATGACGGCCGGATGCAGATCCAGGCCCCGGTGCGCCTGGCTGCGGTGCAGGAAGACGGTGACGGACACAATGGTGATGTGCGTCATGACCAGGGTGAAAACGACGATCTGCCACCAAGTGGCTTGGGTCAGACCGCCGGCAATGAAGGAGAGGATGTAATCCATAAAGCTGTAATGAGCCTCGCTTGAAGAGTGCCTAAAGTTTAGCTTACCTTTGCCGCGTTATGACAACGGAGTTTCAAAATAGTTTTTGAGGGAAATCAAGGACTAAGCCCTGCTTTTGACCTGTTTTTGACCTTTTGACGGCAAGCTCGCGGCCGGTGCGGCGGCCCGCCGGCAACGCCACTGGCGTCATCCTGGCGGGGAATCGTCGGCACATGGCCACTGGGTTTTGGCCGCCCGTCGCCGTTAAAGTTCCTGTCAGGCTGAGCCGCTGTCTTGCGGCCGCCACGCGCCTGGCGCACACTTCGGTCCGCCATCACCGCTCCCACCGCTACACGATGTTCGTCGAAAATATCCGTCCCTATTTTTTTTCCACCCTGGCTGCCGCGATGGTTTCCCTGGCCATGCCCGCTGGCGCCCAGTCCCTGAAAACCGGGGACATAGCTGTGCTGGCGTCTTATTACGAGATCCGCGGATCGGATTGCCTGGCCCTGCGCGCGCCCCGCGTCACCATTACCCTGCAGCCGCGCCTGGGCGTCGCCAGCATCGTGCAGACGCGCGGCCAGTCCGGCGATTCCGGACGTTGCGCGTATAAGACAGTGCCAATCGCGCAATTGGTCTATCAAGCCAACCAGCCCGGGTCCGATTCCCTGGCCTGGGAAGTGAAGTACCAGAACAAGACCATCGGAATCCGCCGCTATAGCGCCACGCTCGGCATCGCGCCGGCCCCTTGAGCGAGCCGGCGGCCTTCGCCCCGCAGGCCGGGCGTCGGAACAGGTCCGTGGACAGCCGGTCGGATCGGTCCATCGACTGACCCGCCCCCAGCGCAATCGGCGCCAGGACGGCCGGCTCGGGGTCCGGCCTCATCAACTGGCCTCATCAACTGGCCTCATGAACTGGCCTCATGAACTGGCCTCACGAACCGGCCTCACGATCCGGCTTCACGGACCGGCTTCACACACCGCCTTCCCGGACTGGCCACGTGGACCCGCCCCACGGGCCGGTCTCACCACTCAGGCCGCGGGCTTGTCGTCGGAGGCGGCCGTGATCGGCGCCGCCTCGTCGTCTTCCACGCCTTCGACGGCCGGCGCGCCCTCTTCCAGCGGCGCCTCGGCGCCGAGGTCGGCCCCGGCATCGGCTTCGGCGGCCGCAACCGCTTTCTTGCGGCGCTCGAACACGGCGGCAAAGAAGCCGTCGGTGCCGTGGACATCCGGTCGCAGCTGGACGTAGGGCCCCTCCAGCTTCAGGTTCTCGCAGCGGGCAGCCAGGATCTCGGCCGCGTCGATGCGCTCGAAGTCGGGGTGGCTGGCCAGGAAGCGTTCGGCCTGCACCTCGTTTTCCTCGGCCAGCAGGCTGCAGGTGGCGTACACCAGCCGGCCGCCGGGCGCGACACAACGCGCGGCGCTGTTGAGGATGCGTTCCTGCAATTGGCCCAATTCAGCCAGCGCCTCGGGATGCTGACGCCATTTCAGGTCGGGATTGCGGCGCAACGTGCCGATGCCGCTGCACGGGGCGTCGACCAGCACGCGCTGGGCCTTGCCGGCCAGCCGCTTGACGCGGGCGTCGTTCTCGCTTTCGATCGCCACCGGCACCACGTTCGACAGGCCGCTGCGGGCAAAGCGCGGCTTGGCGCGCGCCAGGCGGGCCGCCGAGACGTCGAAGGCATAGAGACGGCCGGTCGAGCGCATCAGCGCCCCCAGCAGCAGGGTCTTGCCGCCAGCGCCGGCGCAGAAGTCGATGACCATTTCGCCGCGGCGCGGCGCCACCAGCAAGGCCAGCAACTGGCTGCCTTCGTCCTGCACCTCGATGCTGCCATTCTCGAACTGCGGCCAGCGGTTAATGGCCGGACGGCCTTCCATGCGGATGCCCCAGGGCGAATACGGCATGGCAACGGGTTCGTAGCGGCCAGCGCTTTGTTGCAGTTCGGCCAACATGGCGTCGCGTTCGACCTTGAGCGGATTGACGCGCAGGTCCAGGCTGGCCTGGCGGTTGAGCGCTTCGATCAAGGTTTCGGGGCTTTCCATGGCGCCCAGGCGCTCGTCAAGCCAATCGGGGATGCTGCCGCGCACGGCGCGCGGCAGCGTCGCCAGGTCGATCTGCAGGACGCGCTGGAGCCATTCGGCTTCGGCCGGGTCCAGGCCCTCCTGCAGCGTTTCCTTGCCCAGCGTGGCGGCCAGGCCCAGGATGGCCAGGCGGCGCGAAGCCGGCCCCACGCCGCTTTCGCCGAACTGGCGGTAGCGGCGCAGGTGGCGCAGCACGTCGTAGACGGCTTCGGCCACTTCCGAGCGGTCGCGCGCGCCCAGGCCGGGATGGCCACGCAGCCAGTGCGACAGGGCCGCGTCGGCCGGGTAGGTCCATTGCAGGATCTCGCCCAGCACACGCTGCACCTGGTCGATGCGGCTGGCGGCATACGACAGGCGCGGCCGGTTGAATTGCGGTTTCCGCGGAGCCGCATCACGCTGGCCCTGGCCTTCGCGACGGTCGGAACCTTGGAAGCCACGCTCGCCATCGCGGCCGTCGCCGCGCGGGGCGCCGTAGGACGGGCGCGAATCCGGACGGCCAAAGCCTTCGCGGCGGTCCGAACCGAAGGAACCGCGCTCACCGCCACGGCCTTGGCCCTGGCCTTCACGGCGGTCCGACCCGTACGCGCCACGCTCGCCACGGCCTTCACCACGGCCGCCTTCGTAGGAAGGGCGCGGCGTCGGGCGGCCCGAGCCTTCGCGACGGTCGCCGCCGAAGGAACCGCGTTCGCCACGGCCCTCGCCGCGCGGCGCCTCATAGGAGGGGCGCGGGGCCGGACGGCTGTCGCGGCGCTCGTCGGGACGGCCTTCGCGGCCGCTGGCGGCGCGCTCGGGGCGTGGCGCGCGCTCCTGGGCGGCGCGGGCCTCACCCTTGGGACGCGAGAAGAAGGAGCGGCCGTCGCGCCCTTCGGCGGAGCGTCCACCGGCGGCTGCCGGGCGGGAACGCGGGGATTGGGGTTTGCTCATGGTGTATTCCAGTGGGGCGGACACATGCCGCCCGATAAATGCGACTCAGGGCCGTCGGCGGCCCGGCTGCGCGGCTGGCGTCGGCTCAGGCCGCCGCGGACCAGGTGAACAGGCGATCAGGATCGCCCTGCACGTCCACCCGGTGGTCATTCGTCAGGGTAACCCGGCCCTCGGCCAGCCAGCGCACGGCGGTTGGAAAAGCCTGGTGTTCGACTTCCAGCACACGTTCGGCCAGCCTTTCCGGCGTATCGCCGGCCAGGACCGGCACGCAGCCCTGGGCAATGATGGGACCATGGTCCAGCACCGGCGTCACGAAATGCACGGTGCAGCCATGCACCCGCACCCCGGTGGCCAGCGCCTGGGCGTGCGTGTGCAGCCCCGGGAACGCCGGCAGCAGCGACGGATGGATGTTGACCAGGCGGCCGCTATAGCGATTGACGAAGCCGGGGGTCAGCACCCGCATGAAGCCGGCCAGGATGACGTAGTCCGGCGCATGCAGGTCGATTTCCGTGGCCAGCGCGGCGTCGAACGCTTCGCGGCTGGCATAGTCCTTGTGGTACAGCGCCGCCGTGGCGATGCCCTGGGCCGCGGCCCATTCCAGGCCGGCGGCGTCCGGCCGGCTGGCGATCACGGCGGCAATCGTGGCGGGCCAGCCCTGTTGGCGACAGGCCTGGACCAACGCCTGCATGTTGCTGCCTCGTCCCGAGATCAGGATGACGATGCGGCGCGGTGGTGTAGAAGTTTCCGGCAAGATGAGCGATCCAAATTGGGGATGACGAACAATCCCGTAACCCAAAATTGTAAACTCTCGCTCGTGAAACCACCGCTGCGCATCCACCGATCCCTTCCGCCGCCCGCCCAGCGCGCTCCCAGCGCGCTGACCATCGGCAATTTCGACGGCGTCCACCGAGGACACCAGGCCATGCTGGCGCGCGTCTGCCAGGTCGCGCGCGACCGCGGCCTGACGCCCGCCGTGATGACCTTCGAGCCGCACCCGCGCGAGTACTTCGCCACGCTGAACCAGCGTCCCGAGCTGGCGCCCACCCGCATTTCCGGGCTGCGCGACAAGCTGGCGGCGCTGGCCCGCTATGGCGTTTCCCAGGTCGTGGTCGAGCGCTTCAACGCCCGCCTGGCCGAAATGTCGGCCAACGCCTTCATCGAGAACCTGCTGGTGCGGGGGATGGATACCAAGTGGCTGCTGGTGGGCGAGGACTTCCGCTTCGGCCACAAGCGCAGCGGCGACATCGACCTGCTGCGCGAAGCCGGCCTGCGCCATGGCTTCGAGGTGCAGACCCTGGCCGACGTCACCGACCGCCACGGCCACCGCATTTCCAGCTCGGAAGTGCGCACCGCCCTGGCGGTGGGCGACCTGGACCGGGCCCGCCACCTGCTGGGCCACCCCTTCCATATCAGCGGTCACGTGATCCACGGCCAGAAGCTGGGCCGCACCCTGGGCTATCCGACCATGAATCTGCGGGTGGCCGAGCGCTGCGCGGCCCGCTCCGGCATCTACGTGGTGCAGGTCTATGGCCTGGCCGAGCGCGCCCTGCCGGCGGTGGCCAGCCTGGGCGTGCGCCCGACCGTCGAGGACCGCGGACGCGTGCTGTTGGAAGCGCACCTGGTCGACGAGACCGTCAACGCATACGGTAAACTCGTGCGTGTCGAATTCCTGCAAAAGCTGCGGGACGAAGAAAAATTTCCTGATCTCCCTTCCCTGACTGCCGCCATCGCCGAAGACGCGCGAAACGCGCGCGCCTATTTTGCCGTTCATGGACTATAAAAAGACCCTCAACCTGCCCGATACCCCCTTCCCCATGCGGGGCGACCTCGCCAAGCGCGAGCCCGCCTGGATTGCGCAGTGGGAGGAAAACCACGTCTACCAGGCGATCCGCGCCGCCAGCCGCGGCCGTCCGCGCTTCGTGCTGCACGACGGTCCGCCCTACGCCAACGGCGACATCCACATCGGCCACGCGGTCAACAAGATCCTGAAGGACATCATCGTCAAAAGCCGCAACATGGCCGGCTACGACGCGCACTACGTGCCGGGCTGGGATTGCCACGGCATGCCGATCGAGATCCAGATCGAGAAGAAGTACGGCAAGCACCTGCCCGTGGCCGAGGTGCAGTCCAAGGCGCGCGCCTACGCGCTCGAGCAGATCGACCGCCAGCGCAAGGACTTCAAGCGCCTGGGCGTGCTGGGCGAGTGGGATCGTCCCTACATGACGATGAACTTCAGCAATGAAGCCGACGAGATCCGCGCCCTGGGCCGCATCCTGGACAAGGGCTACGTGTTCCGCGGCCTCAAGCCCGTGAACTGGTGTTTCGACTGTGGCTCGGCGCTGGCCGAGGCCGAGGTCGAATACGCCGACCGCGTCGACCCGGCGGTGGACGTGGCCTTCCCGTTCGCCGAGCACGACAAGCTGGCCAAGGCCTTCGGCCTGGACAAGGTCGACGACGGCGCCATCGTCATCTGGACCACCACGCCCTGGACCATCCCGTCCAACCAGGCGCTGAACCTGCACCCCGAAATCGAATACGCGCTGGTGCGCGTGTCGCCCGCGCCCAAGTTCGGCCCGCTGCTGCTGATCGCGCGCGAGCGCGTCGAAGCCTGCCTGAAGGCCTGGAACCTGGAAGGCGAAGTCATCGCCACCGCCCCCGGCGCGGCGCTGTCGGGCATCGAGTTCCGCCATCCGCTGGCGCAGTTCGAAGCCGCCTACGACCGCAAGGCCCCCATCTACCTGGGCGACTACGTCACGGCTGACTCGGGCACTGGCGTGGTGCACTCGGCCCCCGCCTACGGTATCGAGGACTTCATCTCGTGCAAGGAGCACGGCATGAAGGACACCGACTTCATCAGCCCGGTCATGGGCGACGGCAAGTACGTCGACAGCCTGGCGCTGTTCGGCGGCCTGTCGATCTGGGACGCCAACCCCAAGATCGTCGAGGCCCTGAAGGAAGCCGGCGCGCTGATGCACGTCGAAAAGCACAAGCACAGCTACATGCACTGCTGGCGCCACAAGACGCCCATCATCTACCGCGCCACCAGCCAATGGTTCGCCGGCATGGACGTGCAGCCCAAGGATGGCGGCCCGACCCTGCGCGAATCGGCGCTGGCCGGCATCGACGCCACCGCCTTCTACCCGGCCTGGGGCCGCGCCCGCCTGCACGCCATGATCGCCAACCGTCCGGACTGGACCCTGTCGCGCCAGCGCCAGTGGGGCACGCCGATGGCCTTCTTCGTGCACAAGGAAACCGGCGCGCTGCATCCGCGCACCTCCGAATTGCTGGAACAGGTCGCGCAACGCGTGGAGCAAGGCGGCATCGAGGCCTGGCAGACGCTGGACCCGCGCGAGCTGCTGGGCGACGAAGCCGACCAATACGAAAAGAACCGCGACACGCTGGACGTGTGGTTCGACTCGGGCAGCACCCACGCCACCGTGCTGGGCGGCAAGGACGGCGATTTCGCCGGCTCGCACGGCGCCGAACTGGGCTGGCCCGCCGACCTCTACCTGGAAGGCTCCGACCAGCACCGCGGCTGGTTCCATTCCTCGCTGCTGACCGGCTGCATGCTGTATGGCCAGCCGCCCTACAAGGCCCTGCTGACGCACGGCTTCGTGGTGGACGGCCAGGGCCGCAAGATGAGCAAGTCGGTCGGCAACGTGATCGCGCCGCAAAAGGTGTCCGATTCGCTGGGCGCCGAAATCCTGCGCCTGTGGGTCGCCTCCACCGACTACTCGGGCGAGCTGTCGATCTCCGACGAAATCCTCAAGCGCGTGGTCGAAGGCTACCGCCGTATCCGCAACACGCTGCGCTTCCTGCTGGCCAACCTGGCCGACTTCGACGCCGTGTCGCAATCCGTGCCCTACGGCGAGCTGTTCGAAATCGACCGCTATGCGCTGGCCATGACGGCGCAGATGCAGGCCGAGGTGCAGGGCCACTACGAACGCTACGACTTCCACCCGGCGGTCTCGCGCCTGCAGACGTTCTGCTCGGAAGACCTGGGCGCGTTCTACCTGGATATCCTGAAAGACCGCCTGTACACCTCGAAGGTGGACAGCGTGGCCCGCCGCTCGGCCCAGACCGCGCTGCTGGACATCACCCAGACGCTGCTCAAGCTGATGGCGCCGATCCTGTCGTTCACGGCCGAAGAAGCCTGGAAGGAGCTGGTCGGCTCGGCCCTGAAGCACCAGGCCGACGCCGCCCGCGTCACCATCTTCACGGAGGTCTACCACGCGCTGCCGCCGTTCGCGGACGCCGAGGCCCTGTCGGCCAAGTGGACGCGCCTGCGCGCCATCCGCGCCGAAGTCCAGCGCAAACTGGAAGAAGTGCGCACGGCCGGCGACATCGGTTCGTCGCTGCAGGCCGAGGTCGACCTGTACGCCAGCGGCGAAGACCAGCAATTGCTGGCCAGCCTGGGTGACGACCTGCGCTTCGTGCTGATCGTCTCGCGCGCCACCGTGCACGCCGGCGAAGGCGAGACCCGCATCGAGGTCACGCCGTCCAGGCACAAGAAGTGCGAGCGCTGCTGGCACTGGCGCCTGGACGTGGGCCAGGATCCGGATCACCCCGAGATCTGCGGCCGCTGCGTGTCCAACCTGTTCGGCTCGGGCGAAGCCCGCGACAAGGCCTGAGCATGGCCGGCCCCCAAGGCACCGCCAGCGCGGCGTCCGCCGGCGCGCCCCCGCAAGGGTGGGCCGCTGGCTGGCCATCGCGCTGGCCATCATCGTCCTGGACCAGCTGACCAAGGTGTACTTCAACACCTCGTACCAGTACGGCGAGCGGCTAAACCTGCTGCCGTTCTTCGACTTCACGCTGTTGTATAACCGCGGCGCGGCGTTCAGCTTCCTGGCATCCGAGGAAGGCTGGCAACGCTGGCTGTTCACCGGCCTGGGCATCGTCGCCGCGGTGGTCATCACCGTCATCCTGCGCCGCACCCGTGGCCAGCCGCGCTTCTGCCTGGCGTTGACCCTGATCCTGGGCGGCGCCATCGGCAACGTGATCGACCGGGTGGTGTATGGCCACGTGGTGGACTTCCTGCTGTTCTACTGGCGCGACTGGTATTTCCCGGCCTTCAATCTGGCGGACGTGGGCATCAGCTGCGGCGCCGTGCTGCTGGTGCTGGACGAGCTGCTGCGGGCGCGCAAGCCGCGCGCCTGACGCCCTCCCCGCCCCCTTCGAAAGCCGGCCCTAGGCCGGGTTTTTGTCCATTTGAGCCCCCCTGCACGCATGGCGAACGGCGCGATGTGGCAATGCGGAATAAAATCACTGTCCGTTCCCTGATTCGACGGCATCCAAACGCCGTCCGACGCCCATGCTCGACCTCGCCCGCAAACGCATCGTCCTCGGCCTGACCGGTGGCATCGCCTGCTACAAAATCGCCGAGCTGGTGCGGCGCATGACCGAACAAGGTGCCGTCGTCGACGTGGTGATGACCGAGGCGGCCACGCACTTCATCACGCCGGTGACCATGCAAGCCCTGTCCGGCCGTCCGGTGTTCGTCGATGCCTGGGACCCGCGGGTGCCCAACAACATGGCGCACATCGACCTGACGCGCGGCGCCGACGCCGTGCTGATCGCGCCGGCCAGCACCGACTTCATGGCCAAGCTGGCGCACGGCATGGCCGACGACCTGCTGTCGACGCTGTGCGTGGCGCGCGCCTGCCCGCTGCTTGTCGCGCCCGCCATGAACCGCGAAATGTGGGCCAACCCGGCGACCCAGCGCAACGTGGCGCAGCTGCGCGCCGACGGCATCAGCATCCTGGGCCCGTCGGCCGGCGAACAGGCCTGTGGCGAGACCGGCGACGGGCGCATGCTCGAAGCCCATGAAATCCTCGCGGACCTGATCGCCTTCTTCCAGCCCAAGCTGCTGGCCGGCCGCCACGTGCTCCTGACCGCCGGCCCCACCTCCGAGCCGGTCGATCCGGTGCGCGTGCTGAGCAACCGCTCGTCGGGCAAGACCGGCTACGCCCTGGCCCGCGCCGCGCGCGAAGCCGGCGCCCGCGTCACGCTGATCACCGGCGCCACCGCCCTGCCCGTGCCGCGCGGCGTCACCGCCCTGTCGGTGATGACGGCGCGGCAAATGCACGACGCGGTGATGGCCAGCGCCGCCGACGCCGACATCTTCATCGCCGTGGCGGCCGTGGCCGACTGGCGCGTCAAGAACGTCAGCAACCAGAAGCTGAAGAAGACCAGCGAAGGCGGCGGCGCGCCGCAGATGGAATTCGAGCCCAATCCCGACATCCTGGCCGAAGTGGCCAAACTCAAGGACGGGCCGTGGTGCGTGGGTTTTGCGGCAGAGACCGAAAAGCTGGCCGAGCACGCCGAGGCCAAGCGCCAGCGCAAGGGCATTCCGCTGCTGGTGGGCAACCTGGCGCACAAGGTGATGGACGCCGACACCACCGAACTGGTGCTGTTCGACGCGCAGGGCGCGCACCCGCTGCCGGCCGCCGACAAGCTGGACGCCGCGCGCCGCCTGATCGCCGAGATCGCGGCGCGGTTGCCCGTCTGACACGCTGGCGATCGTCCGAGACAAAAAAAACGCCAGACGCGAGTCTGGCGTTTTTGTTTGCGGCGCCCGCTGCGATCGGCGGGCGCGGCGGCTTCACTGCTCCAGGCTGATGTTGGCGGCGCGCACGATATCGGCCCACTGCTTGCGGTCGTTCTCCAGGAACTGGCCGAACTGCTCGGGCGTCATGCCGGTGACCGGCTCCGAACCCAGGCCGGCCATCTTCTCCTTCACGCCGGGCTGCTTGAGCACGTCCTGCAGCGCCGCGTAGTAGGCGGCCAGCACGTCGGCCGGCAGGCCGGCCGGCGCGAACACGCCCTGCCAGGTCGGCATGTCGAAGCCCTTCAGGCCCTGCTCGTCCAGCGTGGGCACGTCGGGCAATTGCGGCGAACGCTTGAGCGAGGCCACGCCGATGGCCTTGACCTTGCCCTGCAGCGCCAGCGGCGCGGCGGTGGAAATGTTGTCCATCGTCATCGCGATATGGCCGCCCAGCAAGTCGGTGATGACGGGCGCCGCGCCACGGTAGGCCGCGTGCGGCACCTTCACGCCCAGCTTGTACAGCATGGTCTCGGCGATCAGGTGGTTGGAGATGCCCACGCCGGCGGTGCCGTAGGTGGCGGTCGGCGTCTTCTGGAAGTAGTCCTTCAGTTCGGCCAGGTTGTTGGCCGGCACATCCTTGTTGACGATGACCACGTTGGGCTGCACCGCCGCCAGCGTGATGGGCGTGAAGTCGGTCGGCTTGTAGCTGGTGCCCTTGGCGTTGAGCACATGGGTGATGGCCATGGAGCCGGCCGCGGCGATACCGATGGTGTAGCCATCGGGCTGCGATTGCGACAGGCGGAAAGCCATGATGTTGCCGCCGGCGCCGGCCAGGTTTTCCACCACCACGGTCTGGCCCAGGCGCTGCGACAGCGGCTCGGCCAGCAGGCGCGCCAGCGTGTCGGCGGAGCCGCCGGGCGCGAAGCCCACCAGCAGGCGCACCGGCTTGGTCGGTTTCCAGGCGTCGGCGGCCAGGGCCGGCGCGGCCGCCAGGGCGCTGGCGGCGAACAGTGCGCCCACGGCGCGTTGCAAAGTACGGCTGAACATGAAGTCGATTCCCTTATTCCAATATTTGCGCGAGCGCCTGCGCGACCAGGCGGTTGGACAGCAGGACCGGGCGACCCGATGCCTGTGCCACCGCCTGCCGCATGCGTTCGGCGTAACCCATGCAGTGCATGACGACGAAATCACAGTCGGCCAGATCCTGGCCGGCCTGCGTGAAACGTTCGGCCGCGCGCCCGGCGTCGGCCTCGTAGGGGGAGGCGTGCACCACCGAGGTCGCGCATTCCAGCGGCACGGCCATGTGGAAGGCGTCGACCTGGGCTTCCAGCGGCACCACCAGGCCGACCTTGCGGCAGTGCTGCGCCAGGCCGGCGACCAGGTGGTCGACGACCTGCTGCGGCTCGACCACCAGCGTGCGCATCGGCGCGATCGCAGTGCCCGTGCACAACGGCACCAGCACGTCGTAGCCGGCCGCATCGGCCTCGCGCATCACCTGCGCCAGCCGGGCCTCGGCGGCAGCGGCGTCCAGTTCGATCTGGGCGCCGTCGCGCATGCGCGTGGCGAAGCGATATTCGCCCGGGCGCGGCGCCAGCGCGGCCAGCCCGGCGGCATCCAGGCCGTCGAGCGCGCCGAACTCGTCGATGCGCACGTGTTCACCCAGCAGCGGCGCCATTTCCGGCACCACATCGCTGCGCGGCGACTGGCCAATAGTGAAGAACGCCACGCGGCGCGGGCGAAGCGCGCTCATTGCGCCGCCCCCGGCTCGCGGCCGGTGGTCTGCAGGTGCGCCATGGAGCCATAGCGGCCTTGCAGCGCCGCCCATTCGGCGGCGTCGAAGAATGTCATGGCGCCCTGCCCGAAGAGCTTGGCGATCTCGATGCAGAAACGCATCGCCACGTCGGCGTCGACGGCATTGGTCACGCCCGTGGCGCAACCGGGCACGGTGGTCTGCGCGGTCAGCGCCACGCCCACCACCGGCGCATCGGTGACGATGGCCGGCTGCATCAGCGAATTGACGTGCCACAAGCCATTTTCATAGGGCGTGATGTCCTGCGTGGTCAGCGGCAGCGTCGATGGCAGCTCGCCGCTGACCCAGCCCATCACGTCCAGCATGGTTTCGGGAATGCGCAACAGATAACCCTGTTTGGCAACGGGCGTCAGCGCCACGCCGCGCCGGTTCACCAGGCGGTTGCCCCGGGTCGTATCCACCGACAGGATCGCATCCATGCGCGGGTCGACTTCGTGCGACATCATTTCGCGCATCGGGAACGGCGACCGCATCATCGGCACCGGATGGTGCGGACGGGTGCCGGCGCGCGGGCAGATGTGGGTGCGGATGCGCACGGTGCCGGGCAGCACATCGCCCTGGCGCGCCATGGCCATGATCTTGAGCGCCGAGGCGATGGCGACCACCGCGCCATCGCTGTCGGACACCAGGCCAGTGACGGCCGGGCGCGCGCCGATGCCACCCAGGCGGCCGACGATGCCCAGTTGAGGCGCGGCCGGATCGGCGCCGGGAATGACGATGGACAGGAACTCCGTCGCCGCGCCGTCTCGCGCCAGCGGCGTGACTTCGACCTCGCAATCGCCGGCCGCGCGCAGTACCTGCGCCACCGCTTCGCCCGTGATATGCGCGGAGGACAGCAGTTCGATGGCGTCGATAACCTGCTTCATGCCGGGATCTCCAGCGGGCCGGGCGCGAACACGCGCGGCTCGGCGCTGCCGACGAACAGCGGCGCATCATGCGGGCCGACCAGCGTGATGGCGGCATCACGCACGCGCAGCGCGCTGCCTTCGGGCAGGCCGAGCACCGGGCTGGTCGGATTCAACGTGCAGAACTCGGCCAGGCGTTGTGCGCGGGTTTCGCCGCGATGGCCGGGCGGGTGGGCATTGGTGTAGTGCGGATTGATCTGGAAGGACAGCAGACCGAGCGCGTCGAAGCCGCCGGGATCGGTGATCGGCATGTCGTTGGTGGTGCAGATGCTGGGACACGCCAGGTTCGAGCCCGCGCTCCAGCCCAGGTAGGCCGCGCCCTCGCGCACGCGGCGCGCCATCACGCTCAGCAGCCCCTGACGGCGCAGTTGACCGAGCAGGTTGAAGGTATTGCCGCCGCCGACAATGATGACGGCGGCCTTCTCCAGCGCGGCCGCCGGGTCGGCGGCGCGGTGCAGCGGCTGGATGTCCAGGCCGGTGTCGGCCAGCGCCGTGGTGACCAGCGTGGTGTAGTCATCCCAGTTGCGGGTGACACCCGCGTACGGCACGAACACCGCCGGCGCGCCGGCGGGCAGCGCGGCGATCAGTTCGCGGATATCGGGCAGGGCATGGACCAGGTAGCCGGCGTCGCTGCTGGAATTGCTGAGAAGCAGGAGATTCATGAGTGGGGTTCCGTGAAATCGGGAAAGTCGGAGCGCCGCGCGCAGGCGGCCGGATGGGGCAATAGGGTCAATCGGTGGGAAGCCGGGCCATCAGGCCAGCCAATAGGGATCGTTCAATTCGCGCCCCAGCGCCGCGACCTGTCGCATGAGCGAATCACGCAGCGCGGCCACACGGGCGGCGTCGACCTGGAAGGAAACGAAAGACAGGCACAAGCCGCGCAATTCGCCGCTGTCCGGATCGCGCACCGCCGCCGCCACGGCGCCGATGCCGGGCATGGCCTGGTCGATGGCGACGCCGTAGTGGTCGGCGCGGGTCTGGGCCACGCGCTGCGCCAGTTCGCCCACGGTGGCCGGGCAGTCCTTGCCCTCCACCGGCAGCGGCTGGGCCGGATCGGCGCCGTACAGCGCGTCGAACTCATCCTGGGTCAGGCGCGACAGCAGGGCGCGGCCCATTGCCGTGCCCGAGGCGGCACGGCGCGAACCCGGCGGCGACAGCACCTGCACCGGATGCGAACCGTTCAAGCGCTGCAGCACCACCGTTTCACGCTGATTCAGGGTGGACAGGTACGCAGTCAGCCCGCTGTCGTCGGACAGGCGCGCAAGCACCTTGCGGCAGGCTTCGTCCAGCGGCGTGGCGGCCTGGCTCGCGCGCACCGCTTGTGACAACAAGGCGCCGGCGCGATAACGGCGCGTGGCCGCGTCCTGGTCAAGCAGTCCGTAATGCTGCATCTGGTTCAGCAGGCGCGACGCGGTGCTCTTGGGCATCGCCAGGCGCTGCGCCACGTCGGTGAAGCTCAGTTCCACGGCGCCTTCCGCGTAAAGCGCCAGCACGCGCTGCACGCCATCGAGAATACTCATTTTTGTTCCAATAAACGGAACTACTGTTCCTTAATATCGAACAAGAATAATGCAACGGCGGATTTACGGTCAATACGGGACGGCCCCAGGTCACGCCCCGGCGACGACCGCGCCGCCCCTCGCCCCCCGTGGCTGGACGAAAAAAAGCCCGCCGAAGCGGGCGGGCCTGCCAGACAGCGCCACGCGCCGCGGTCAGCGCGTCGCGGTCTGCGCCCATTGCGCCAGCGGCAGCGGCGGTTGCGCATGCAGGATGCGCGCCAGCACCAGCTTGAATTCGGCCCAGCCGCCCCGGGCGCCCGGCCAGCCCGACGGGGTCACGGGCCGCCAACCGCCGTCGGCGTCGCGCTCGGCCATCTTGAAGCGAAAGTTGTAATGTCCCGCCACGCCCATTCGCAGGTCGGTCACCACCAGCGCGTCGCCCACGGCGTCATAGCGCAGCCAATCATCGGTGAACCAGCGCAGGCGCTGCAGCAGCGGCATGTCCGCCAACGCATGGCCCAGTTGCGGATTGAGCGGCAGGCGCAGCCATTCCGGCGGGTCACGGTCGAACCAGCTGCTGACGGCCTCGTAGTAATGGCCATCGGGCGTCTTGGCGATGACACGCCACAACAGCGTGTTCAGCGGCATGGGCACGGCGCGCAATTCGGTAACGGCGATGCCCTGCGCCTGCATGGCCTCGCGCACCCGATCCTCCGCGGCGATGCGGCCGGCCAGTCCGAAGCCAAGGTAGGTCGTGCTGAAGACCAGCGCGGCGGCCAGCAGGCGGCGAGCGCCCGGCGTCAAACCCGCGATCAGCGCGTAGACCGCCGCCAGTAGCAGCGGCACGGTATACACGGGATCGATGATGAAGATCGCCGACCAGCTTTCCGGAATCGACGGCAATGGCCAGAACAACTGCGTCCCGTAGACCGTGAACGCGTCCAGCACGGGATGCGTCACCAGTACCAGCCACAACGTCAGGAAGAGGCGTCCCGCGCTGTACTGCGCCTGCGGCCAGTACTTGCGGATCAGCCAGGTCAGCAGCGCCGCCAGACCGGTCAGCACGAAGATCGAATGCGAGAAACCGCGGTGGTACGTCATCAGTGAGACGGGGTCGGGGTAGCGCATCAACACATCCAGGTCCGGCACCGTCGCCAGCGCCGCGCCGTAGATCAGCGCCCGCCGGCCCTGCACGCGCCCCAGCAGCGCCCCCTGTATGCCCGCGCCCAGCACGGCTTGTGTAACCGAATCCATAGAACTCCGACGATAGCCTTCGATAGAGCGCATGTTTCACGCGGCTCCACCATGCAGGCGTTAAGATACCCGATTACGTTCAGCTAATTTTCAACTTCCGCCTCATGGACCAATACATCGACAAGATCGGCGTGCTGATCGAAACCAACCAGGCGTGGGCCGGCCCCATCACTTTCCTGCTCACCCTGGGGGAATCGATGGTGTTGCTGGGCCTGTTCATCCCCGCGACCGCGCTGATGCTGCTGACTGGCGGCCTGATCGGCGCGGGCACGCTCGATCCGTGGAGCATCCTGGCCTGGGGCATCGCCGGCGCCATCGTCGGTGACGCCCTGTCGTACGCGCTGGGCCGCTGGGCCGGCCCCAGCGTGCTGCGCCGCTGGCCGCTCAAGCAGCAGCGCACCGCCGTCGCCCGCGCCCGGCTGTTCTTCTACCGCTATGGCTTCGCCTCGGTGCTGATCGGCCGCTTCCTGGGCCCGATCCGCTCGACCATTCCGACCGTGGCGGGCGTCATGGGCATGGCCCATGGCCGCTTCCAGATGGCCAACGTGCTGTCGGCCGTGTTGTGGATGCCACTGATGCTGGCGCCGGGCTACATCACCGCGCGCAGCCTGGGCGCCGCCGAGAACGCGCAGCAGATCGCCATGATGATCGGCGCGGGCTTCTCAGTGCTGCTAGGATGCGGACTTCTGGTCGCGATGATGCGCAAGCGCCGGCAGCCGGCGCGCATCCGTCGCGGCAACTAGCGGAGAACGGCATGGCCATCGACCTGGAGCCCAAAGACGGCGACTTCGCGCGCTACATCGAGAATCTGTCACGCGCGGGCGGGGCCACGCCCGGCCGGGTGCCGGGCAAGGCCGAGGCCAAGCGCCAGGGCGCCGCGCCGGTCGCCACGCCCGCGTCGACGCCCGCGCCCGTGCCGAGCCAGGGCTCCCTGAACGACCTGACCTGGGGCAAGACGGCCCCGCCGCCGCTGCAATCGCGCCGCGCCGACAGCGTGGCGGCCACCGTCGCCCCCGGCCAGACCGACGCCGAGGCGGTCTCGCTGGCCAAGCGCGCGCGCCAGCGCAAGCAAGGCATCTTCCTGACCATCGCCGGCGCGGTGGCCGGCTGGGCCGCGGTCAACATCGCTTTCAAGGCGCTGCACGCGCCGCGCTTCGACCTGGACGACTTCATGCCGGCGGTATTCCTGGGCTTCTTCGCGCTGATGCTGTTCAAGGCGGCCAGCGGCGCCCGCGACCCGCGCAAGCGGCCGCTGGAAAAGCTGCCGCCGCTCAAGACCTCGTCGTACCGCAAGGATGCGTGAGCCGACGCGGCAGCGGCGGCAATGGTGCTAACATTTCCGCCGCTGTCGAACAGACCCCACGAATACCGGAGTGAAAGTGAATAACGTTGTCGGATTGAACCAGGCCCAGGCGGCCACGATGCTGAAGCTGCAAGGCGATCTGAACAGCATGATCAATCCGGACTGGATCAACGGCGGCGCCCGCTTCCTGCGCGCCGCCTTCGTCGAATCGGCCGAGGCCCTGGAGCACTACGGCTGGAAGTGGTGGAAGAAGCAGACCATCGACCTGCCGCAGGTGCAGATGGAACTGGTCGACATCCTGCATTTCTACCTGTCGCACACCATCGTGCAGGCCAAGGGCGACGTCAACGCCGCCGCCGCCGCGCTGGTGGCCGACCTGGCCGGCCCCGCCTCGATCACGCTGGACGGCAAGAGCTACGCGCTGGCCAGCCTGAACGTGCCCGAACTGCTGGAACTGATCGGTGGCCTGGCGGTGTGCGGCCGCGCCAGCTTCAAGCTGCTCGAGCAGAGCATGACCGCCTGCGAGATGAGCTGGAACGATGCCTACACCCAGTACGTTTCCAAGAACGTGCTGAACATCTTCCGCCAGCAGCATGGCTACAAGGAAGGCACCTACATCAAGATCTGGAACGGCGAAGAGGACAACGTGGTGCTGGCGCGCCTGCTGTCGCAGCACGACGCCGCCCGCGCCGACTTCGCGGAGATCCTGCATCGCGAACTGGAAGCGGCGTATTCGCGCCTGTAAGCGCGCACCGTCCGCCCATGAAAAACGCCGCGTCACGCGGCGTTTTTTGCTTGGACGACGGTCGCGCGCTAGCGCTGGCCGAAGCGCGTCTCGCCGAACAGTTCCTTCAGCTCGCGCGGCTGCGACCGCCAGTACTGGCGCGGCGCGGCGACCTGCCCGCCCAGTTGCGCGGCGGCATGCCAGGGCCAGCGCGGGTCGTACAGCATGCCACGCGCCAGCGCCACCATGTCGGCCTGGCCTTGCGCCAGGATGTCCTCGGCCTGTTGCGCCTCGGTGATCAGGCCCACCGTGATGGTGGGCAGGCCGACCGCGCGCTTGAGGGCGTCGGCGAACGGCACCTGGTAGTTCGGCCCCACCGGGATCTTCTGCAGCGGCGACACGCCGCCGCTGGAGACGTCGATGAACTCACAGCCCAATTCCTTGAGCCGCAGCGCGAACGCCTCCGTCTGCGCCGGGTCCCAGCCGCCCTCGACCCAGTCGGTGGCCGACACCCGCACGCCCAGCGCCACCGAGGACGGCGTCACTTCGCGCACCGCGCGGAACACTTCCAGCGGAAAGCGCATGCGGTTCTCCAGCGAACCGCCGTATTCGTCGTCGCGCTGGTTGGCCAGCGGCGACAGGAACTGATGCAGCAGGTAGCCGTGGGCCGCGTGCAGTTCGATGGCATCGAAGCCCAGGCGGATGGCGCGGCGGGCGCTGTCGACGAAGGCGTCGCGCACCCGCGCCAGGCCGGCGGCGTCAAGCGCACGCGGCGCCGGCTCGGAGGCATTGTGCGGCAGCGCCGACGGCGCCCAGCCCTGCCAGCCGCCCTGCTCCGGTGGCACCAGTTGGCCGCCCTCCCAGGGCGCATGGCTGGACGCCTTGCGGCCGGCGTGGCCCAGCTGGATGCCGAGCTTGATGGGCGAATAACGGCGCACTGCCTGCACCACGCGGCCCAGCGCGGCCTCGGTCTCGTCGGACCAGAGGCCCAGGTCACCCGGGGAGATGCGGCCGTCGGCCTCGACCGCGGTGGCTTCGGTGAACAGCAGCGCCGCGCCCGACAGCGCCAGGTGGCCCAGGTGGATCATGTGCCAGTCGGTGGCGCGGCCCTCGTCGGCCGAGTACTCGCACATGGGCGCGATGACGATGCGGTTGGCCAGTTCGACATTGCCGACTGACGTGGGACTGAAAAGATGACTCATGCGTAAGGCTCCGGGCGATGGACGCGGATGCACAGCATAGCGCCGGCATCCGCCCGCGCGGCCAATCCCGACGCCCGCGTGGGGATTTAGGGCGGGACGAGGCCCGCCCTTTAGGCCCGTCCTTTAGGCCCGCCCCTTATTACCGCGGCTTATTGCCCCTCGATCACGCTGTCCAGGAATTGCCGGGTGCGCGCCTCCTTCGGATCGCTGAACAGCGTCTGCGATTCGGCATCCTCGACGATGTTGCCCTGGTCGAAGAACAGCGTGCGGTCCGAGCTGCGCTCGGCGAACTTCATCTGGTGGGTGACGATGATCATGGTCATGCTCTTGCGCGCCGACAGGTCGCGCAGGATCTGCAGGATGCCGCCCACCAGTTCCGGGTCGAGCGCCGAGGTGACCTCGTCGAACAGCATGATCTCCGGGCACATCGCCAGCGCGCGGGCGATGCCGACGCGCTGCTTCTGGCCGCCCGACAGCTGCGCCGGATAGACGTCGAGCTTGTCGCCCAGGCCGACCATTTCCAGGTATTCCACCGCGCGCTCGCGGGCCTGGTCGCGCGACAGCCCCAGCACGTGCACCGGCGCCTCCATGGCGTTGCCCAGCGCGGTCATGTGCGGGAACAGGTTGAAGTGCTGGAACACCATGCCGATCTTGCCGCGCACCTTGCGCAGGTGCTCGGAATTGGGGCCGGCCGGGCGGCCCTGGGCGTCGGTCCACATCGGCTCGCCGTCGATCTCGATCTCGCCGCTGCTGGGCTGGTCCAGCGTCATCAGTACGCGCAGCAGGGTCGATTTGCCGGAGCCGGACGGCCCGATCACGGCCACCGTCTGGCCCGCCGGGATCTCCAGGTTGATGCCTTTGAGCACCTCCAGCTCGCCATAGCGCTTGTGCAGGTTCTTGATGGTGATGCTGGAACTCATCGCTTTCCTCCATATCGTTGCAGGCGGGCCTCCAGGCCGCGCACGCCCCAGGCCGCGATCAGGCTCAACGCCAGGAACAGCACGCCGACCAGCGTCAGGGGCTCGGTGTAGCGGAAGGTGGTGGAGCCGATCATCTTGCTCTGCTGCAGCAACTCGACCACCGTGATCGCCGACAGCAGCGGCGTGTCCTTGAACATAGCCACCAGGTAGTTGCCCAGTGCCGGCACCACCGGCGGGATCGCCTGCGGCAGCACCACGCCCACGGCCGTGCGCCACGGCGACATGTTCAGCGCCCGCGCCGCTTCCAGCTGGCCGCGCGGCACCGCCTCGATGCCGGCGCGGTAGACCTCGGCGCAATAGGTGGCGTAGTGCAGCCCGAGCGCCACGATGCCGGTCGCCAGGGGCGACATCTGCACCCCGGTCAGGGGCAGCACGTAGAACAGAAAATACATCTGCACCAGCAGCGGCGTGCTGCGCACGAACTCGATCACGAACGCCGTGGGCAAGGACAGCAGCGCCAGGCGCGAGCGCCGCAGCAGCGCCAGCGCCAGGCCAAGCGTCACGGCCACCAGCATGCCCAGCACCGTGGCCTGGATGGTGATGACCAGCGCCGAGCCCAGCGTGGGCAGGATCTCCAGCGCGAAGGACCAGTCGAATATCGGTTTCATCGGACGCGGACCCTCCGTTCAAGCAGCCGCACGCCGGCGGTGATCAGCAGCGCCACCGCGAAATACAGCAACAGCATGAGCGTGAAGATCTCGGTGGTGCGCAGGGTTTCGCTGCGCAGCAGTTGGCCGCGGAAGGTCAGGTCGGTGATGGTGATGAGCGACACCAGCGCCGTGTTCTTGAGCAGTTCGATCAGCAGGTTGCCGGCCGGCGGCAGCATGGCCGGAATGGCCTGCGGCACCACGATGCGGCGCATGATCTGGCCGCGCGTCAGGTTCAGGGCCACGCCAGCCTCGCGCTGGCCCGGCGGCACCGCGCGGATCGCGCCGCGCACCACCTCGGCGCCATAGGCGCCGGCATTGAGCGCCAGCACCACGATGCCCACCAGCATGGCCGGCAGTTGCACGCCGAACAGCGGCAGCACGAAATAGAACCAGAACAGTTGCACCAGCGCCGACGTGCCGCGGAACACCTCGACGTAGATGGACGCCAGCCAGCGCACGGGGCGCACGGTCGACAGGCGCCCCACCCCGGCCACTAGCGCCAGCGGCACCGCCAGCACCACGGCGCCCGCCATGATTTCCAGCGTCACCGCCAGGCCTTCCAGCAGTGGCGGCACCAGCTCGGCGATATGTTCGGATATGAGCTGCATCGGCGCCCCCTATTGCCCGGCGCAGAGCTTGGCGGCCGTGACGTCCTTGGGCAGTTCCTCGGGCGTGAAGCCGAACGGCGCCACCAGTTTCTTGTGCTCCTCGGTGCCGATGAACTTGGCCAGTTCGGCATTGAAGGCGTCGGCAAAGGCCTTGTCGTCCGTGCGGAAGGCATAGGCGCCGTAGCCGCGCACGCCCTTGCCGTCGATCACCGGATCGGTGAACGGTTCGGCTTTTTCCAGACCGCTGCCGTCGTTGGTCTTGCCCATCAGGTCGTTGACCGTCAACGCGGTGGCCGCGTAGGCGTCGGCGCGGCCGGCCTGCACGCCGGACAGCGCGCTCACGGCATCCGGGAACACCACGATCTGGCCGGCCGGCACTTTCACCTTGGACGCGTATTCGGCTTCGATGGCGCCCACCACCACGCCCAGCCTGGCGTCCGGGTTCTTGACCACGTCCTCGTAGCTGTGCAGGTTCTTCGGGTTGCCCTGCTTGACCAGGAACGCCTGGCCCACGCCATAGGTCGGGTTCGAGAACGCCACCTGGCCGCAGCGCTCGGGCGTCACGTACATGCCCGCCGCGATGATGTCGAATCGCTTGGCCTGCAGGCCCGGGATCAGCGAGCCGAACTCGGTCAGCACCCCCTCGACCTCGTTGATGCCCATGCGCTTGAGCACCACCCGCGCGATTTCGACCGATTCACCGGTGACCTTGGCTTCCTTGCTGTCCATGAAGGCGAACGGCGCCTCGTTGGCGTAGCCGATGCGGATCTTGCCGGCGGCCTTGGCGGCGGCCAGCGTGTCGCCGCCAGCGGCGGGCGCGCTGGCCCCCTGCGCGGGCTTGTCCGAGCCGGAGTCGGAGCAGGCGGCCAGCAGGCCCAGGCTCAGGGCCAGCAGGACGCGGCGGGTGCGTTGGACGATCATGGTCTTATTTCTCCCGAATTTATTTCTAGGTACATGGCTTCGCTAAAAATGATACGACATTAAATCATTTCACCTCTAATGATATGGACGAAAAAAAGCAGGCCGAAGCCTGCTTTTCCCCGTCCCGCCCTATGGCGGGTGAGCACTCGTTACGAACCGTACGGGACTATGTCGTCCCTATTTTTTCTCCGCCGCGTCCGCATAGGAGAACTTGCCATTGCGCACCACGCCCATCACGCGGGCGCGCTCGTCGAAGCCCTGGTGGTTGTCCTTGGAGATGTTGAGCACGCCGTTGGGCACGATCAGGTCGCGGGTGTTCTCCAGCGCGTCGCGCAGGGCGATGCGGAATTCGGGGGTGCCTGGCTTGGCGCCGGTCTTGAGGGCGCGCGCCACCGCCGAATCCAGCAGCATCCAGGCGCCATAGGCGTCGCCGGCGAACTGCGTCAGGGTGTTGGCGCCATACTGGCGCTCGTACTTGTCGGCGAATTCCACCGCGACCTTCTTGACCGGATTCGAATCCGGCAGCTCGCGCGCCACCACGCCGGGGCCGGTGGGGAACAACGTGCCTTCGACGTCGCGCCCGCCGACCTGCAGGAATTCCAGCGTGCCGATGCCGTGGGTCTGGTAGATGGCGCCGGTGTAGCCGCGCTCGAGCAGCGTCTTCTGCGGCAGCGCCGACGGCGTGCCGGCGCCGGCCACCAGCACCGCGTCCGGCTTGGCGGCGATCACCTTGAGCACTTGGCCCACCACCGACGCGTCGGTGCGCTGGAAGCGTTCCTGCGCCACGATCTTGATGTCATTGCCGGCGGCCGCGGAGAACTCCTTCCACCAACTGTCGCCGTAGGAATCGGCGAAACCGATGAAGGCGACATTCTTGAAGCCCTTCTTCATGTCCTCGACCAGCACGGTCGCCATCAGCGAATCGTTCTGCGGCATCTTGAAGGCCCAGGCGCGCTTGGGATCGGACAGCGGTTCGACGATCACGCTGGAAGCCGCCAGCGCGATCATCGGCGTGCCGGTCTCGGCCAGCACATCCAGCCCGGCCAGGGCGGCGGCGGTGGTGTTGGGGCCGACGATGGCGTCGACCTTGTCTTCCGAGGTCAGCTTGCGCAGGTTCTTGACCGCGCGGCTGACGTCCGTGCCGTCATCCAGCACCACGTAGCGCGCCGGCTCGCCGCCCAGCGTATTGGGCCACAGGCGAATGGCGTTGTTGGTCTGGATACCGATCGCCGCGGCCGGGCCGGTGGTGGAGACATCCACCCCGATCACGATCTCGGCATGGACGGACAGGGCGGGAACGGCCAGCGCGAGCGCGCAGGCGTAGCGGACGAAGAAGCGGGACATGACGACAGCTCGCAAGAAAGAAAAACAGCGGATGGCGTTATTTTGCCTGACCGCCGCAGGCCTCGTAGACCAGCGCGGCCAGCGTCAGGTCCTCCAGCGCGCTGCCGACCGCCTTGAACACGGTCACTTCATCCGCACGGGTGCGGCCCGGCGCCTGGCCGCGCACCAGGTCGGTGAGGTTGCCGCGGATGTCCTCGCGCGCCAGCACGCCGGCCTCGAACGCGGCCAGCAGGTCGCCGGCCTTGGTCGGCGCCTCGTCGGTATCGACGTAGACCGTGGTGCCGTCGAAGCAGGCCGTGTCGGTCTCGATCATGTCGGGCTTGAAGCTGCCGATCAGGTCCAGGTGGGCGCCCGGGCGCAGCCAGTCGCCCCGCACCAGCGGCACCGTCGACAGCGTCGCGCAGCTGACGATGTCGGCCTGGCGCACGGCCCGCTCCAGATCGAGGGTGCTGCTGGCGTCCAAGCCCTGCTCGCGCAGCGCCGCCGCCAGCGCCTCGGCGCCGGCCGGCCGCACGTTCCAGACCCACACCTTGTCGATCGGCCGCACCGTGCGCATGGCCTGCGCGACCAGTCCGGCAATGCGGCCCGACCCCACGATGACCAGCACCCGCGCATCCTCGCGCGCCAGGTAGGACGCGCCCAGCGCCGCCGCGCCGGCGGTGCGGAACACCGTCACCAGGTCGCCGTCCACCTGCGCCAGCGGCACGCCGGTGCGAGCGCTGTACAGGTTGTAGGTGGCGTGCAGGCCCGGCAGCGACTGGCGCGTGTTCTCGGGAAAGATGTTGATGACCTTGACGCCGAAGTAACCCTGCTCGTTCCAGGCCGGCATGATCAGCGTGGTCCCGTGCGCGCCGCCCGATTCGATCGCGTGGACATGGCGCGCGGGCACCTGGGCGCCCTGGCGGAACGCCTCGCGCAAGGCCGGGATCGCCGCGTCGAACGACAATGCGCGGCGGGTTTGTTCGGTGTCGATCACTACCATCTGTATCCAATGCCTGTTCGGATTGAGCCAGGGGCGAAGTGTGACGGCGCCGCGCGGCGCTGGCAAGGCGCCGCAAGCGGCGGTTACATCGGCTTGCCGGATGCGGACGGCCGACAGGCGACGCCCCGCCGCGCCCGCCGTATCATGGTCCATGCCCCTTCCGGCAACGCGCGCCGCCATCGGGCCGGCCGCGCGCTCCCCCAACCGGACGCGTCCGTTTCGGGCGCGTTCCCTCAACAGGAGTCACGCATGAAGAAAACCGCAACCGCCGCCTGGTCGGGCGATCTGAAGACGGGCAAGGGTACGATTTCCACGCAGAGCGGCGCGCTCAAGAACCAGCCCTACGGCTTCAACACGCGCTTCGGCGACACCCCCGGCACCAATCCCGAGGAGCTGCTCGGCGCCGCGCATGCCGGCTGCTTCACCATGGCGCTGTCCAACATCCTGGGCGAAGCCGGACTGACGGCGCAGAGCCTGGACACCAAGGCCGAGGTCACGCTCGACAAGGTCGAGGGCGGCTTCGCCATCACCGCCGTCCACCTGACCGTGGAAGCGGTGATTCCCGGCGCCAGCGCCCAGGCCTTCGAAGACGCCGCGCGCAAGGCCGAAAAGGGCTGCCCGGTCTCCAAGGTGCTGAACGCCAAGATCACCATGGACGCCAAGCTCAAGTCCTGATCCGGCGCGGCAAGCCCGGGCGAGACGGGGCGGCGCCATTGGCCCGCCCTATCCGGGCCTTGCCGAAAATCAATTTGACGGTCGCGCCGGAGCCATGGAAAATGAGAACCATTCTCATGGAGTTGACATGACCCGGTTCATCTACGCGATTTCAGGCGGCAAGGCGGCGTACCCTCAGGACGCCCAGGTCTCGGCCAACCTGCGCCGGGTGGTCGGCTCCGGCATCCTGGTGGCGGTGGGCTATATCGACCCGGGCAACTGGGCCACGGACATCGCCGGGGGCAGCGGCTTCGGCTACGGCCTGTTGCTGGTGGTGATCGCCTCGGCCATCCTGGCGCTGGGCTTCCAGGTGCTGGTGTCGCGCCTGGCACTGGCCACCGGCGAAGACCTGGCCACCCTCACCGCCCGTCACCTGTCGCCGCGCACCGCCAAAGCCGCCTGGCTCGCCGGCGAGGCCGCCATCCTGGCCACCGCGCTGGCCGAACTCATCGGCGGCGCCATCGCGCTGCGCCTGCTGTTCAACCTGCCGCTGCTGGGCGGCGTAGCCGTCACCGGCGTCGGCACCTTCGCCGTGCTGGCCCTGACGCGCGGCAACGCCGACCGCCACGAGCGCGTCATCGCCGTGCTGCTGTCGGTGGTGGCGGCGTCCTTCGTGTTCCTGCTGTTCAAGGCCAACCCCGCCTGGACCGACGTGGCCCATGGCATGACCCAGACCGGCCACGCGCTGCGCGACCCGCAAGGCTTCCTGATCGCGCTGGGCATCCTGGGCGCGACGTTGATGCCGCACAACCTCTACCTGCATTCCGGCTCGCTGGCGCAGCGCGCCCGCGTGCTGCCGGCCGACGCCCGCGACCTGGCCATGCGCGTGGCGCGCAACGACACGGTGGTGTCGCTGGGCGTGGCCATGTTGATCAATTCGGCCATCATGATCGTCGCCGCGGCCTCGTTGTCCGGCTCCGGCATCATCGTCTCCAGCCTGGACGACGCCCATGCCGTGATCGGCCAGACCTTCGGCATCGGCGCGGCCATCGTGTTCGCGGTGGCGCTGTACGCGGCCGGGCAAAGCTCCACCATCACCGGCGTGCTGGCCGGCCGCATGCTGTCGCAAGGCTTCCAGATCAACAGCGGCTGGTCCGATCGCCGCCGCGCGCTGGCCACGCGGCTGATCGCCGGCACCGTGGCCGCCGCGCTGCTAGCCTTCACCGGCGGCCAGGACCCCGACCAGCTGCTGGTGCTGAGCCAGGTCATCCTGAGCCTGGCCCTGCCCTTCGCGCTGGGGCCGCTGGTGGTGCTGGCCTGCCGCAAACCCCTGATGGGCCGCCATGCGCTGCGCGGCGCCTGGGCCTGGGCCGCGGTCATCGCCACCGTCGGCATCATCCTGCTGGACGGCTATCTGCTGGTCGACATGGTGGTGTGATCCGCGGCTTGCGCGGATGGCTCGTCCGGCCAGCCCGCGCCCAGGGACTTGTAGAGCGCGATCACCCCGCGCATTTCCTCCCATTGGCTCAGGGCCAGCGCGTCTCGCGCCTGGTTGACCGTGCGTTGCGCCACGAGGACCGGCAGATAGGCGCTCAGCCCGCGCGCATAGAGCCGGGTGGACTGGTCCAGCGCCTTGCCGCTGTCGGCAACGGCCTCCCGCAGCGAGGCCTGCCGCTGGCGCTCGCTGGTCAACGCCGTCAGGGCGTCTTCCACCTCGCGCAGCGCCACCCGCACGTCGCGCTCATAGACCAGACGCGCCGCGTCGGCATTCGCCTGTGCCGCCGTCACGCCGGCGCGGGCCCGGCCGCCATCGTACAGGCGCTGGCTGGCCTGCGCCCCCACCGCCCAGGCCAGGCTGGCGCTCGAGAACAGGCTGTGAATGAGGCTGGCCGTGGTGTCGATGCCCAAGGGGATGCGGAACGTGGGCAGGCGTTCGGCCTCGGCCACGCCGATGCGCGCAGTCGCGGCCGCCAGGCGCCGTTCGTCCGCCCGCAGATCGGGCCGCTGGCGCAGCACCTCGGATGGCAGTGACAACGGCAGGCGGACCGGCGCGGGCAGGACGGCCGCGGGGTCTGCCAGGGCGGCATGCCAATCGCCGGGAAAGCCCCCCGCCAGGACGCCGATGGCGTGGCTGAATCGGGCAACGTCGGCCTCCAGCAAGGGCGGCTGCGCCTCGGCTGTCTCGCGTTCGGCGCGCGCCTGCATCACCTCCGCCTGGCTGCCCAGGCCCCTGCGCCAAGACTGCTCCGCCAGTCGTTCCGCCTCGCGCAAGGTGCGCAGGTTGTCATGGGCGATGGCCAGGCGCATCTGCGTGGCGCGCAACCCCGCGTAGCGGGACACCAACTCGGCGACCAGGCTCACCCGCAACGCCCGGTGGTCATCGGCCAGCGCCTGGATATCTGCGTCGGCCGCTTCGACCGCCCTGCGCGTGCCGCCAAACAGATCCAGCTCCCAGCTCGCATCGAAGCCGACCTGCCAGGTGCGCGACTCACCGCCGGGCAGCGGACCGAGCGCCTTGCTGCCGCGCCGGGCCTCGCCCGCCGCGCCCACCCCGAGTGCCGGCAAGGACGCGGAGGCGATCTGGATGCGTTCGGCGCGCGCCTGCCGCAGGCGCGCCAGCGCGATATCGAGATCCTGGTTCCGGTCCAGCGCCTGGTCGACCAGGCGGTCGAGCATCGGATCGTCGAACGCGCGCCACCAGGCGCGCAGCCCCTCTGGATCGCGCGGGCTCAGGGCGCCCCCGGCCTCGACCCACTTGGCGGGCACCTCGACGGCGGGCGGGTGATAGTCGGGACCCACGGTCGTGCAGCCGGACGCCGCCATCACCAGCGAGGCCATCAGGGCCGCGCGGCGCAGGCCGGTTCGCGGACGCTTCGATTCTTGCTGCATCGTCGCCCCTCACATCCAGTGGTGCAGCAGCGACAGGAGGCGGCCCTGGGCAGGCGCGTCGCCTCCCCCCGTCGCCACCTCGACACTGGCTGTCATGCCGGCGGCCAGCACCAGGTCCGGCGGCAGCTGCTCGAACGCGACGCGCACCGGAATGCGTTGCGCCAGGCGGACCCAGCTGAAGGTCGGGGCCACGCTGGGCAGGCCCTGGGCATCGGCCTGCTGGTTGGCATCGGCGATGCCGCGCCCGATGCTCACCACCCGGCCGGCAATGATGTCATCGGATCCCATCAGGCGGATGCGCGCCGCCGCGCCGGGCCGGATGCCGCGCAGCTTGGTCTCCTCGAAATAGCCGATGATCCAGAAGCTGTGGGCGTCCACCAGCGCGATATTGGGCTGGCCCGCCACCGCGTAGTCGCCCTGGTTCAGTTTCAGCCGTGTCACATAGCCGTCCACCGGGGCGCGCAGGACGGTGCGCGCCACATCCAGTCTTGCCATGTCCACGGCGACCCGCGCGCCGCGCTGCTCGGCCTCGGCGATGGCCACCGCCTGGATCGCACGCTGGATGTCTTCGGCGGGCACCAGGTTCTCCATGCCCCGCCGGCGTCGCGCGTCCTCGGTTTTCTGCCGCAACGACGCATCAGCCGCCGCCAGCCGCGCCTCGGCCTGCGCCAGCGCCAGCTCGAAGCGGGCCGGATCGATGCGATAGAGCACCTCGCCCCGCTTCACGTACTGGTCATCCGTCACCGGCACTTCCAGGACCGTGCCGGAGACCTCTGGGGCGATGCGGACGCTCTGCGCGCTGACGCGGCCATCGCGCGTCCAGGGCGCCACGACGTAGGCGCGCCAAAGCGCGCCGACCAGCATGACGGCGGCGGCCACGGCGCACAGCGTGAGGCCGACGCGCGCCAGCAGCCTCAAGGACCATAAACGATCGGACAAGGAACGATCAGACATAGAGAATCAACACCGAAACAAGGCAAAGGGAAATGGCGAACTCGAACAGGCCGGGGTGCCAGACCCGGCGCAGCACGCCGCTGCGCGCGAGCGCCAGGCGAACGCCGAGATAGAGCGGCAGCGCCGCGCACGCGTAGACGAAAAATGGCGGCAGGTAGATGCCTGCCACCGCGAACTCACTGAGCATGGGGGGGACTCCCGGGGCGTCGAGAAAAATAATCCGCGTGCGCGTCGAGCAGCGCCGCGATATCCAGCAGCATGGCGCGCGATCGCCCGATGTCGGCGGACGGGAGGCAATCCGCCGTCGGCAACCGCGACAGGGACTGCGCCGCCCGGCGGGCATGCCTGGCGGCCAGCCGGGGATCGCCGGCCCGTCGCCGCATGTGGCGCAACGCCACCGCGAGCAGGCGGCGCGGCCTGGCGTCCGCGGGCATCCGCCGCCATCCCTCGCGCAGGCGCAGCAGCTCCCGGCCGAGATGGATACTGGCCAGGGCATCGGCGATGGCCCGGTCCATCGCGTCGGGCCGCGCCCTGAGCAGCGCGCCGAGTTGCGCTGTGCGATGCTGCTGCCGCCATTGCCACGCGCGCGCGTCGGCGCGGCCGCCCTGCAAGAGGGCCAGCGCGTCGTCGCGAATGGCCAGGCGCAGGCGCGCCATGTCGCGTGACGGATTGCGCGGCAGCACGATCCGGAACCCGAGCAGCGTGAAAAAGGCCACCAGTATCCAGGCCACCGCGCCATTCAGGAACGAGGCGACGTCATAGCGCATGGGGTTGTCCGTCGCCACCAGCGTCGTGAAGGCGACGAGATAGGCGACGCCGGCCAATCCGTAGCGGGGCATGGCGCTGGCATAGACCCCGGGCAACCAGAACAGCGCCAGGGCCGCCAGCAGCAGCGGCAGCCCCGAGACCTCGGGCAAGACCAGAAAGGCGCACAGGAACGCCATCACGACGGCGGCGACGGTGCCCTGGATCAAGGCCACGGCGCCGAGCGCCGGATTCGGCGCGGTGGACAGCAGCCCGCAGGCCGCCGCCAGTCCCGCCAGCATCAGGTTGCCCTGCGACCAGCCGGTCGCGATCCAGAAGGCGCCGCCCAGCGTCACGGTCAACAAGGCGCGCAGGCCGTTCTGCAACGCGGCCCCCGTGTCGCGGTGGAACGGCACCGGGACCGGCGCCGCCGCCGGCAGCCCAGGCTGATGCAGAATCGCGATGCCATCGAGGACCTCGAGGTAATCGTCGAGCTGCTCGATCAGCCGGTCGCCCGCGATCATCAGGATGGCTTGCGCCCGGGGATCGTCAGGCGTTGTCGCCGACAGGGTTTGCGCCAGCTGCGTACGCATTGCGGACAAGGACCGCGCCGCCAGCATCAATCCACCGGGCCCCGGATCGCGCGTCAGCGTCTGGCTGGCTTGCCGCCACGCCTGCTCCCAGGCCGGCTGCAACGCCGCCAGGGCCTGCAGGCTGGCATCGCCCAGCCGCATCGACGCCACGCCGCCGACCAGCGCGGAAAACAAGGACACCATGGCGCGCCGCACCGCGGCGGCGCGTCGCGCCAGGTCGGCGGACTCGGCCTTGCCCAGCGCCAGCAGGTCATCCACGGCGTAAATGTCGACGATGAGGCCGCGCCTGTCCACATCCAGCGCCTTGCCGCCTTGCCGGCCCGCGCCTTGATGCGCCTGGATATCCCGCGCCAGGACACTGGCGGCGGACGCCGCCAACCGGTGCAATTGGGCCATCAGGCGGCCGCGTGCGCCGCGACGGCTGAACAGCGCCGACACCACGCCCAGGCTCGCCACGCCGATCAACACGGACGCGCCCCGCCCCATCACCTGATCGAAGGTCAGCTGCGGATTCTGCATGGCGCCATAGGCCGCCAGCCCCACGGTGTATCCCGCCAGCGTCGCGCCATAGGCCCGGAAATGGCGCAGCAACGTCATGGCGGCCACGCAGGCCCCGAGCCACAGGCCGAACCCCAACAGGAACAACCAGGGCATCTGGCCAAAGGCGCTCATCAGGACGAAGGCGGCCAGCATGCCGACCAGCGTGCCGATCACCCGCCATATGCCTTTGCCGATCACCGCCCCCTGCACCGGATTGATGACGAGAAGCACGCTGGAGGCCGCCGCGTAAGGCGCGTGCAGATCCAGCAGAAAGGCCAGGACGAGCGCCAGCCAGGCCGCCAGGATCGAGCGCATCACGTAGGCGGCTCGGGGCGTGATCAGGTCGAGGTATCGCAGCCCGCGCACCGCCCCTGCCCGGAGCGACTGGAGGCTGGGGTACGGCCGGGCTGACGCCGCGGCGGATACGTTCGTTGAACGCACGATGACACTCTTCAATGGTGATTCGGACGCACCACTGTAGAGACCGCCATGCATGCGGAAAAGTGAATTTATCGCACGGCCACGATTGCGTTCGGCGCACTTATCGACGCGCGCCGCCCGTCACGCAGCGAGACGTCAGCGCCCCTGCCGCGCCTCGCCGCTGCACAGGGCGTGGATCGTCTGCCGCAACCACTGATGCGCGGGGTCGCCTTCCACGCGCGGGTGCCAGGCCTGCGTCAACAACGCGGTTTCCAGGGGCATCGGCAGGTCGAACAGGCGGATGCGCAGGCCCGCGGCGAGCGCGCCCCTGGCAAGGTGGCGGGGCAAGGGCAGCAGCAGATCTGAATCCTGCAGCGCGAACAGCGCCGTGTAGGGGCTCGACACGACCAGGGCCACATGACGGCGCAGGCCGTGCGCCTCCAGGGCGGTGTCGATCGGAGCCGCGGACTTGCCGCGCCGCGACACGTTGATGTGCTCCCAACGGGTCAGGCGCTCGGGCGTGATCTCATCGTCGAAAATCGGGTGATGCTCGCGGGCGACGCCAACAAAAGTGGTGGTGAACAGCGACTGCACGCGGATCTCCGGGCCAAGCTTGCGCGACCCGCTGATGAACAGATCGATGCGGCCGCTGCGCAGCGCCTCGTCATCGACGTCGTCCTCTTCCGGCGAAAAGCGCAGCGTGGCGCGCGGCATCTCGGTCGCCATGGCGTCCAGCAGCTGCCCCAGATGAACGCTGACGAACTCGTCGGTGGCGCGGACGTTGAAACGCCGGTCGAGGGATTTGAGGTCGATCGCGGCGCCGGCCGCGAACACCTGTGTGGCCTGATCGAGCGCCGCGCGCACCTGCTCGCGCAACGCGAGCGCCTTGGGCGTTGGCATGAGCTTTCGGCCCACCTGCACGAACACCGGATCGCCCAGGGCTTCGCGGATGCGGCCCAACGTGCGGCTCATCGCCGGCGGGCTCAGGTTCATGCGGCGCGCCGCGCCAATGACACTGCCCTCATCCAGCAACGCATCCAACGCCAACAGCAGGTTGAGATCCGGACGCGCCATGACGGCTCCCGATGAATGATCAAGACGCAATCATAGGGCAGGATCCCATGATGCCCGCATCAATGAAAAACGCCAGCAATCGCTGGCGTTTTTTCTAGCGCATGGCCCGGGTTCAGCGGCGGGCGGAGATCACCGGATGCTGGCGGCGGCCGGCGTCCATGTCGTGCAGCACCTCGCCGACAGCGCCGCCGAACCGGCGCAGGCGCAGCTTCAGCCGACGCCAGCCCATGCGCGAGAACGGACCGGACAGGGTTTCCGCCTTGATGGCCTCGCGGATCAGGGACCGCTCCAGCGCATCCGACATGCGGGCATTTTTCAACGCGGTATCGCTCATGATTCTCTCCTTGAGAAAGCGCGATGGGGGAACAGCACGAGTCCATCTTAGACCCGCGCATGCTGCGTTGCAATAAAAATGCCTAGCATTATTTTTGGCGTTGCGAAATAAGTACAAACACCACCACAACGGTGCATCCGGCACCACATCTGGCACCAGTATTGTGCAGTGCAAAAACCTATCGCCGCCCCAGATGTGCGTCAATCAGCAGGTCGGCCATGTCGGCCACCCGGGCGGCCGGACCGCCCTCGCCGAACAACTGGCTGGAGACGAAGGCGCCCTCGATCAGCAGCAACAACCCATCCCCCAGCTTGGCGGGATCGGGCGCGCCCATCTCGGCGGCCATGGCGGCCAGGCGCCGGCGCAGCTCCACCTTGTGCTCGACCGCGACCACGCGGGCCGGATGGCCGGCCTCGGGATATTCCACCGCGGCATTGGTCAGGCCGCAGCCGCGATAGCCGTTCTGCACCGCCCGCACGCTCAGGCCCGACAGATAGGCCCGCAACCCCGCCTGGGGATCGCCCGGATGCGCGTCGCAGGCGGCGTTGAAGCGCCCCCAGAACTCGGCGTCGTAGTCGCGCAGGTAGACCGCGGCCAGTTCGTCCTTGGACGAAAAGCTGCGGTACAGGCTGGGCTTGGTGACCCCGGCCTGGTTGACGATGGCGTCCACGCCCACCGCCCGGATGCCGTCGCGGTAGAACATCTCGCGCGCCGTCTTGCGGATGCGATCGGCCGCCAGGAGCGGCTTCGCGGGCGTATCGACGGCGGCGGTCTTGCCACCCGCCGGGGATTTGCTGGCCATGACTGGAACTCCTCACTGAGACCGGCCGGCAAGGCCGGCCGCCCTGAAAACAGGGACGTCAAAAATACCTCTTGACGGTGTTACTAACCGGTACGTACCATTCGCAAACCAATTTACGTACCGGTCAGTAACATGAGTATAGCCCAACCCCCCATCCCCTTCCGCCGCGCCGGCCAGAAGTACGCGTTCGTCGTGGTCGCGGTCGTGTTCCTGGCCCTGCTGGTATCGGCCGGCCTGCGCTCCTCGCCCAGCGTGCTGCTGGTGCCGCTGGAGGAAAGCTTCGGCTGGAACCGCGGCACCACCTCGTTCGCCGCCGCCGTCGGCATCTTCCTGTATGGCCTGGTCGGGCCGTTCGCCGCGGCCGCCATGGAACGCTTCGGCCTGCGCCGCGTGCTGATCGCCGCCCTGTCGCTGATGGCCGCCTCCAGCGCCATCAGCGCCTACATGACCCAGCCGTGGCACCTGCTGATGACCTGGGGCGTGTTTTCGGGCATCGGCTCGGGCGCGGTCGCCGTGGTCATGGGCGCGACCGTGGTCAACCGCTGGTTCAGCAAGCATCGCGGCCTGATGATGGGCCTGCTGACGGCCAGCACCGCCACCGGCACGCTGATCTTCCTGCCGCTGCTGGCGGCGCTGGCGTCGTCGGGCGACTGGACCCGGGTGGTGTGGACCGTGGCCGGCGCCGCCGCCGCGCTGGTGCCGCTGGCCTGGTGGCTGGTGCCCGACCGCCCCGCCAGCGTCGGCCTGGTGCCGTTCGGCAGCGATCCGCATGCGCCGCCCGCGCCCGTCGCGCCGCGCACCGGCATGATCGCCGCCACCTTCGGCGCCCTGGGCCGCGCCGCCAAGACCCGCACCTTCTGGTTCCTGTTCGCCACCTTCTTCATCTGCGGTTTCACCACCAACGGCCTGGTCGGCACGCACCTGATCGCGCTCTGCGGCGACCATGGCATGCCCGAAGTGCAGGCGGCCGGCCTGCTGGCGATCATGGGCATCTTCGACCTGTTCGGCACCACCGCCTCCGGCTGGCTGACCGACCGCTACGATCCGCGCAAGCTGCTGTTCGTCTATTACGGACTGCGCGGCCTGGCGCTGATCTACCTGCCCTACTCCGACTTCTCGTTCTACAGCCTGGCGATCTTCGCGGTATTCTTCGGCCTGGACTGGATCGCCACCGTGCCGCCCACGCTGCGCCTGGCCACCGAAGCCTTTGGCGACCGCGAGGCGCCCATCGTGTTCGGCTGGATCGTCGCCGGCCACCAGCTGGGCGCGGCCAGCGCGGCCTGGATGGCGGGCGTGGTGCGCCAGTCGCAAGGCAGCTACCTGATGGCCTTCGTCGCGGCCGGCGCCACCGGCCTGATCGCCGCCGTCATCGCGCTGCTGATCGGCCGCGAGCGGGCCATACCGCAGCCGGCCTGAGCCGGCCTTCCCGCCAGCGCGCCGGCGGCGACGCCGCCCCGTTGACGCCCGCGCCGCCGATTTGATAGGATGGCGGCACTTTGAAAACGCCCTCCCGGTCCGCCGGGAGGGCGTTTCGTTTTCGTTCCCCTCTCACAAGGAAACCTGGAATGAAGACGTCCCTTGAAATCCATCCCGGCTCGCCGGCCGGTCTCGGCTACGCGCGCCTGGGCCACGGCCCGATCCCCGTGCTGGTCCTGCACGACTGGCTCGGCGACCACGGCAGCTACGATGCCGTCATGCCCTGGCTCGACGGCCAGGCCTTCACCTACGTGTTCGCCGACCTGCGCGGCTACGGCCAATCCATCGCGCTGACCGGCGCCTGCACGGTCGAGGAAATCGCCGCCGACTGCCTCGCGCTCGCCGACCGGCTCGGCTGGCAGCGGTTCCACATCGTCGGCCATTCGATGACCGGCATGATCACGCAACGCCTGGCGGCGGACGCGCCGTCACGCATCGCCAGCGCCATCGCGGTGTGCCCCGTCTCCGCCGCCGGCAACCGCCTGGGGCCGGAGGCCCTGGCGTTCTTCGCCAGCACCACCGAGGACGACGAGGCCTTGCGGCGGCTGTTCCGGCATGTCTCCAGCGGCCTGTCCGACGGCTGGGCCGACGCCAAGGTCCGCCACAACCGCGCGACCGTGGCGCCCGCCTGCCGGCGCAAGTACCTCGACATGCTGGTGACGGCGGACTTCGTCGACGCCGTGCGTGGAATCGAGACACCGTTCCTGGTCGTGGTCGGCGATCGAGACCCGGGAATCGACGCGCAAGCGATGCAAGGCAGCTTCCTGGCCTGGCATCCCAACGCGACGCTGCACGTCATTGCGCATTGCGGCCATTACCCGATGCAGGAATGCCCGCCCGCCTTCGCCGCCCTGATCGAGGGCTTCCTCAAGCGCCAGGCCGGCTGAGTCCGACGCGCATAAAAAGGCCCGGCATGGCCGGGCTTTTTTATGCTGCAGAGGGACAGACCTACGCCTCCTCCACTTCCCCCAGGTACGCGGCGCGCACCTTGGGATCGTGCAGCATGTCGGCGGCGGGACCCGACAGGGTGATCTCGCCGGACTCCATCACGTAGCCGCGATGGCTGTTCTCCAGCGCCAGGCGCGCGTTCTGCTCGATCAAGAGGATCGTCACGCCTTCGCTGGCGATGGTGCGCACCACTTCGAAGACCTTCTCGACCATCAGCGGCGCCAGTCCCATCGAAGGTTCGTCCAGCAACAGCAGCTTCGGACGCGCGATCATCGCGCGGCCCATCGCCACCATCTGCTGCTCGCCGCCCGACAGCGTGCCGGCCGCTTGCTTGCGGCGCTCGGCCAGGCGCGGGAACAGCGTGAACACGCGGTCGGTGTCCTGCCGCACCTGCGCGGCGTCGCGCCGGATGTAGGCGCCCATCGCCAGGTTTTCCTCGATGGTGAGCTGGCCGAAGATGCCGCGGCCCTCGGGCACCATCACCAGGCCCTGGCGCACCAGCTCGTGCGACTTCTGGCCGCCGATGGACTGGCCGCCGTAGACCACTTCGCCGCCGGCCAGCGGCACCAGGCCGCAGATGGCGCGCAGGGTCGTGCTCTTGCCGGCGCCGTTGGCGCCGATCAGGCACACCAGTTCGCCTTCGTCCACGCGCAGGTCGATGCCGCGCACCGCGCGAATGCCGCCGTAGGCGACCTGCAGGCCGCGCAGTTCCAGTAGGGGTTTGCTTGCCGTCGTCATGCCGGGCGCTCCTGATGAATCAGCGGATCCTGGGCGGCGCCCGCGCCCAGATACGCTTCAATGACCTTGGGGTCGCGCTGCACCTGGGCGGGTTTGCCCATGGCCAGCACCTTGCCGTATTCCAGCACCAGCACGCGATCGCACAGGCCCATGACCAGCTTCATGTCATGCTCGATCAGCAGCACCGTGACGCCGTCGTCGCGGATCTTCTCGATCAGCTTGCGCAGCACCACGGTTTCCGAGGCGTTCATGCCGGCGGCCGGCTCGTCCAGCGCCAGCAGCTTGGGATCGGTGGCCAAGGCGCGCGCGATTTCCAGGCGGCGCTGGTCGCCGTAGGGCAGCGAACGCGCCACGTCGTTGGCGCGGTGGCCGATGCCGACGTAGTCCAGCAGTTCCTGGGCGCGGGCCTCGATGGCGGCTTCCTCGGCGCGCGTGCCGCGGGTGCGGAACACGGCGCCCAGCACGCCGGCGCGGGTGCGCATGTGGCGGCCGATCATGACGTTCTCGATCGCGCTCAGGTTGGCGAACAGGCGGATGTTCTGGAAGGTGCGCGCCAGGCCGGCGTGCGCCACCTCGTGCGGCTTCTTGCCCGACATCGAGGCGCCGTTGAAGGTGCAGCTGCCGTCTTCCGGGATGTAGAGGCCCGTGAGCACGTTGAACAGCGTAGTCTTGCCGGCGCCGTTGGGGCCGATCAGGCCGTAGATCTCGCCCTGTTCGATGTCGAAGCTGACGTCCGACAAGGCCTGCAGGCCGCCGAAGCGTTTGCCCAGTCCCTGGGCTTGCAGCAACTTGCTCATGCCGCGCCTCCCTGGGTCTTGGTGGCCAGCTCGCGCTTGCGCACGGCGGACGGCCACAGGCCGGCGGGACGGAACAGCATCACGCACACCATCGCCAGGCCGAACAGCAGCATGCGGATGCCCTCGGGATCCAGCACCACGGCGCCGAACAGCATGTGCTGCACCGGCTCGACCACGGCGCGCAGGAACTCAGGCAGCGCGGCCAGGATCAGCGCGCCCAGGATCACGCCCGGGATGTGGCCCATGCCGCCCAGCACCACCATGCACAGGATCGAGATCGATTCCATCAGCGAGAAGCTCTCGGGACTGACGAAGCCCTGCATCGACGCGAACAGCGCGCCCGCCACGCCGCCGAACGAGGCGCCCATGGCGAAGGCCAGCAGCTTGATGTTGCGGGTGTTGATGCCCATGGCTTTGGCGGCGATCTCGTCTTCACGGATGGCTTCCCAGGCGCGGCCGATGCGCGAGTTCTGCAGCCGCACGCACACCAGGATGATGATCAGCGTCAGCGCCAGCAGCAGGTAGTAGTACTTCTCCGGCCCGGTCACGCGGAGGCCCAGCAGGCTCTCGGTGCGGCCAAAGGCGAACTCGCCCACCTTGAAGGTGTCGATGCGGTTGATGCCCTGCGGGCCGTTGGTGATGTTGACCGGCGCGTTCAGGTTGTTCAGGAAGATGCGGATGATCTCGCCGAAGCCCAGTGTCACGATGGCCAGGTAGTCGCCGCGCAACTTGAGCGTCGGCGCCCCCAGCAGCACCCCGAACAGGCACGCCACCGCCAGCGCGATCGGCAGAATCGCCCAGAACGGCAGATGCAGCCCGAAGTGCGGCGAGGCCAGCAGCGCCCAGGTGTAGGCGCCCACCGCGTAGAACGCGATGTAGCCCAGGTCCAGCAGGCCGGCAAAGCCCACCACGATGTTCAGGCCCAGCGACAGCATCACGTACAGCAGCGCGAAATTCAGGATGCGGACCCAGCTCTGGCCGGCCATGCCGATCACGAACGGCAGCACCGCCAGCACGATGCCGATCAGCGCGATGCCGATCAGGTTGCGGGTCGACAGCCCGCTGTGTTTCAGGGTGGTGCTCATGCGCGGTCCCCCACACGCTCGCCCAGCAGGCCGGACGGACGGAAAATCAGCACCAGCACCAGCACGAAGAACGCGAACACATCCTGGTAGTGGCTGCCCAGGAAGCCGCCGGTCAGGTCGCCGATGTAGCCGGCGCCCAGCGATTCGATGATGCCCAGCAGCAGGCCGCCCGCCATGGCGCCGACCAGGTTGCCGATACCGCCCAGCACCGCGGCCGTGAAGGCCTTCAGGCCCAGCATGAAGCCCATGGTGTACTGCGACACGCCGTAGTAGGTAGCGACCATCATGCCGGCCACGGCGGCCAGCGCCGAGCCGATCAGGAACGCCGCCGAGATCACGGTGTTGATGTTCACGCCCATCAGCCCGGCCACCTCGCGGTTCTGCGCGGTGGCGCGCATGGCGGTGCCCAGGCGCGTCTTGTGCACCACGGCCAGCAGCCCGCCCATGATCAGCGCGGCGATCGCGACGATGGCGATCTGCAGCGTGCTCATGCGCGCGCCGAAGATCTCGAACACCCGCGGCGACAGCACCTGCGGGAAGTTCAGGTAGTTGCGGCCCCAGCCCATCATCGCCACGTTCTGCAGGATGATCGACACGCCGATGGCGGTGATCAGGGCGGCCAGGCGCGGCGCGCGGCGCAGCGGCCGGTAGGCCACGCGCTCGGCGGTCCAGCCCACGGCCATGCACAGCGGCACGGACACCAGCAGGCCCAGGCCCAGCACCATGAAGGCGGAAGCGGACGGGTCGCCGCCGACCAGCGAGATGGCGATCGTGGTGGCCGCCATCGCGCCGATCATGACGACGTCGCCATGCGCGAAGTTGATCAGCCCGATGATGCCGTACACCATGGTGTAGCCAAGGGCGACCAGGGCGTACACGCTGCCGAGCGTGACGCCGTTAATCAGTTGTTGAATGAAGATATCCATAGGGGCCGTGGAAATAAGCCTGGAAAAATCGCGCGAGGATCGGATGCGGCGCGGCCCGGGGGCCGCCTTCGCGCAAATCGCCGCCGCGCCGGGCGGCGCGCGCGGGGTCAATCAAGTTGGCCAGGCGCGGCGGCGCCGCGTCCTGGCCGGGTCAGGCGGCCTTAGTTGGCCTGACTGACCATCGTTTCAACCATCTCCCACTTGCCATTCTTGACTTCGTAGATGGTGACGGAGATTTCCTTCAGGTCGCCGTTCTTGTCGTAGGCGATGTGCTCGCTGGTCGCGCCCTTGCGGTTCAGCTTGGCCAGTTCCGGCAGGTACTTCTCGGGCTTGGCCGAGCCGGCCGCTTCGATCGCCGCGATCATGTTCCAGGCGCCGTCATAGGCGTAAGGCGCATAGACGCCGGGGGCCTTCTTGAAGCGCTCTTGGTAGCGCTTTTCGAAGTCCTTGCCCGCGGCCATCTTGTCCAGCGGTACGCCGGCCAGCGAGGCAAAGGTGCCGTCGGCGGCGTCGCCGGCCAGCTTGATGAAGGTGTCGCTGCGGGTCATTTCGCCCGAAACCAGCGGCGACTTCAGGCCCAACGTGGCCAGCTGGCGCTTCATCGGGCCGGACTGGGCGTCCAGGCCGCCGTAGAAAATGGCGTCGGGCGCCGAACCCTTGATGTTGGTCAGGATGGCCGTGAAGTCGTTGGCCTTGTCGGTCGTGTACTCGCGGCGCACCACCTGGCCGCCAGCGGCCTTGACGGCCTTCTCGACCTCGTCGGCCAGGCCCTGGCCGTAGGCGGTGCGGTCATCGATGATGGCGACCTTCTTGGCCTTCAGGCTCTGCACCATGAACTTGCCGACCGCGGCGCCCTGCTGGGTGTCGCTGGTCATCATGCGGAAGGTGGTTTCGTAGCCCTGCTTGGTGTACTCGGGCGACGTGGCCATGGCGATCTGCGGCAGGCCGGCTTCGTGGTAGACGCGCGAGGCGGGGATCGTGGTGCCGGAGTTGAAGTGGCCCAGGATGCCGACGACGTTCTCGTCGACCAG
Organism: Achromobacter ruhlandii; assembly: GCF_002082135.1. NCBI lineage: Bacteria > Pseudomonadati > Pseudomonadota > Betaproteobacteria > Burkholderiales > Alcaligenaceae > Achromobacter > Achromobacter ruhlandii. The sequence continues at coordinate 2,217,122 of NZ_CP017433.1, read as the reverse complement.
TTGCTGCGCCACCTGCACGCCGACGCGCGGATCGGCCTGGTCATCGCGCGACACCAGCACGAACTTGGCGGGCTGGCCGTCGACCTTGATGCCCTTCTTGTTGGCTTCTTCCAGGGCCAGGTTCAGGCCGTTCTGCATGTCCTCGCCGTAGTGCGACTGAGGACCGGTCAGGGGCGCGGCAAAGCCGAACTTGACGTCGGCGGCCTGCGCGGCGGCGGCCATGCCGACGGCGGCGATGCTGGCGGCGACAAGCTTCAAAGTGGTGCGAAACTTCATGGGAATCCTCCGGTATGTCGGATGTGGCTTTGTTATACCTGGGCTTTTGGGCCAGGTGATCTATTTGAGTGCGATTGCCGGGTTGCCACAATCGAACTTCAGGTGCGACCGGATTTTGCTTCCAGTGCAACCTCGCGAGATATTGGAGATAACCCTTGGTTTCCCAAGGGTTACCCCTCGGTCACGTTCAACCGATGGTCATGAGGCTGGCATTGCCGCCGGCCGCGGCCGTATTGACGCTGATGGAACGTTCGGTGAGCAGGCGTTCCGGCACATACGCGGCGCCGGCCGCCAAGGCGTCCGAGGTCAGCCCGTGCACCGCCAGGATCGCGCCCGGACGCTGCGCGATGCGCTGGTTCAGGGCGCGCAGCGTGTCGCCGTCGCCCTCGAACAGCACCGCGTGATAGTCGGCCTGGTCGACCTCGGCATCCGCCAGGATGCCCGCCTGGCCCTGCTGCTCGGCATCCAGCGTGGCCAGCAGCGCGTGCGCCGCCGGCGTGTCGGCGAACCAGGCGTGGTTGCCGGTCAGCCGCGCCGCCGACCACTGCGCGCGCGCGCCGGCCTCGGTGGCGGCCACGCAGTAGACCGCGCCGCGCGGCTCGACCATATAAGTGTTGGTCTCACCCGTGGGGCCCGGCAATGCAATGCGCTGCGGCAGCGGCGCGGCCGCGTCCAGCGCCGGCGGCAGGCCCTCTGGGCGCGTGCCCAGCAGGCGGTACATATATAGCGGGCCGCCAGCCTTGGGACCGGTGCCCGACAGGCACTCGCCGCCGAACGGCTGCACGCCGACCACCGCGCCGACGATGTTGCGGTTGACGTAGACATTGCCGGCATGGACCTGTCCCGTCACGTGGGCGATGGTCTCGTCGATGCGGGTATGCACGCCGAAGGTCAGGCCATAGCCGGTGCCGTTGATGGCGTCCAGCAGCCCGTCCAGTTCGTCGCGGGCGTAGCGCACCACGTGCAGCACCGGACCGAACACCTCGCGCGTCAGCTCGCTGATGTGGTCGATCTCGATGATGGTGGGCGCCACGAAGGTGCCGTGGCGGCATTCGCCATTCAGTTCGACCTGGTCCACGCGGTGGCCGGCCGTGCGCATCGCATCGATGTGGCGCTGGATATTGTTGCGCGCCTCCGTATCGATGACCGGGCCGACGTCGACCGACAGGCGGTCGGGATTGCCCACGCTGAGCTCGCGCATGGCGCCGCGCAGCATGGTCAGGACGTGATCGGCATTGTCTTCCTGCACGCACAGCACGCGCAGCGCGGAACAGCGCTGGCCGGCCGAATCGAAGGCCGAGCTGAGCACGTCGAACACCACTTGCTCGGCCAACGCGGACGAGTCGACCACCATGGCGTTCTGGCCGCCAGTCTCGGCGATCAGCGGAATGGTGTGGCCGTCGTCGTCCAGGCGGTCGGCCAGCGTGCGCGCGATGATGCGCGCCACGTCGGTCGAGCCGGTGAACATCACGCCGCGCACGCCAGGGCTGGCCACCAGTTGCGCGCCCACGGTTTCGCCGCGGCCGGGCAGCAGTTGGACGGCGCCAGCCGGCACGCCGGCGGCGCGCAAGATCGCCACCGCCTGCGCCGCGATCAGCGGCGTCTGCTCGGCGGGCTTGGCCAGCACGGTATTGCCGGCCGCCAGCGCGGCCGCGACCTGGCCGGTGAAAATGGCCAGCGGGAAATTCCAGGGGCTGATGCACAGCACCGTCCCGAGCGGACGATGGGTGTCGTTGCTGAATTCGCGGTCGGCCTGGTCGGCGTAGTAGCGCAGGAAGTCCACCGCCTCGCGCACTTCGGCGATGGCGTTGGGCAGCGACTTGCCGGCCTCGCGCACGATCAGGCCCAGCAGGGTCTGCATCTGCTCCTCCAGCAATTGCGCGGCGCGGCGCAGGCATTGCGCGCGCTCGGCCACCGGGGTCGATTGCCAGATGGGCGCGGCATTGGCGGCGGCGCGCAGGGCGGCCTCGGCTTCCTCGCCATTGGCTTCGATGACATGGCCGACCACGTCGCGCAGGTTGGCGGGATTGCGCACCTCGATGGCGCGCGCCGCGTCCCAGGCGCCGTCGCCTTCGCCCAGCATCGGGCCGGCGCGCCAGGGCGTGGCGGCGCTGGTCAGCAGCGCGGCCGACAACGAGCCCAGGCGATGTTCGTTGCTCAGGTCCAGGCCGGCGGAGTTGGCGCGCGCGCCCTGCTGCTCGCTGCCGTACAACTCGCGCGGCAGCGGGATCTTCTCGTGCGGCGCGCCCAGCGGCACGATGCGCGAGGCGGCCTCGACCGGATCGGCCACCAGCGTCTCGACCGGGATGCTCTCGTCGCCGATCAGGTTGACGAACGAGGTGTTGGCGCCGTTTTCCAGCAGGCGGCGCACCAGGTAGGCCAGCAGCGTTTCGTGCGTGCCGACCGGCGCGTAGATGCGGCAGGGGCGGTTCAGCTTGCCCTGCGCCAGCGGTCCGACCACTTCGTCGTACAGCGGCTCGCCCATGCCATGCAGGCACTGGAATTCATACTGGCCCGGGTAGTAGTTCTGGCCGGCCAGTTGGTAAATCGCCGACAGCGTGTAGGCGTTGTGGGTGGCGAACTGCGGGTACACGGCTTCCGGCGCGCCCAGCAGCTTGCGGGCGCAGGCCAGGTAGGCCACGTCGGTGTAGACCTTGCGGGTGTAGACCGGATAGCCCTCCAGGCCGTCGACCTGGGCGCGCTTGATCTCGCTGTCCCAGTAGGCGCCCTTGACCAGGCGCACCATCACGCGGTGGCGGCTGCGGCGGGCCAGGTCGATCACGTAGTCGATCACGAACGGCGCGCGCTTCTGGTAGGCCTGGATGACAAAGCCGATGCCGTTCCAGCCCTCCAGCTCGGGCGTGAAGCACAGCGCCTCCAGCAGATCCAGCGAGATCTCCAGGCGGTCGGCTTCCTCGGCATCGATATTCAGGCCGATGTCGTAGCTGCGCGCCAGGATGGTCAGCGCCTTCACGCGCGGCAGCAGCTCGGCCATGACGCGTTCGCGCTGGGCGCGCGAATAGCGCGGATGCAGCGCCGACAGCTTGATGGAGATGCCGGGGCCTTCATAGATGCCGCGGCCGGCGGCGGCCTTGCCGATGGCGTGGATGGCCTGTTCGTACGAGGCGTAATAGCGGTCGGCGTCCTCGGCCGTGGTAGCCGCTTCGCCCAGCATGTCGTACGAATAGCGGAAGCCGCGGCTTTCCATCTTGCGGTTGTTGGCCAGCGCCTCGGAAATGGTCTGGCCCGACACGAACTGCTCGCCCATCATGCGCATGGCGATGTTCACGCCCTTGCGCACCAGCGGTTCGCCGCCCTTGCCAATCAGGCGCGTCAGCGCCTTGGACAGCGACTGCTCGCTGCTCACGGCCACCAGCTTGCCGGTGATCATCAGGCCCCAGGTGGCGGCGTTGACGAACAACGATTGCGAGCCGCCCATGTGCGACTTCCAGTCGCCGCGCGCGACCTTGTCGCGGATCAGCGCGTCGCGCGTGGCGCGGTCGGGAATACGCAGCAGCGCCTCGGCCAGGCACATCAGCGCCACGCCTTCCTGGCTCGACAACGAGAATTCCTGGATCAGCCCTTCCACCCCGCCGCCGGTGCGCTTGCCGCGCAGCTTCTTGACCAGGTCGGTGGCCATCGCATGCACTTTTTCCAGGTTGGGCATGCGCGCCTGGCCCAGCAGCAGCGGCACGCATTCCGGCTCAGGGCGGCGGTAGGCGGCGGTAATGGCGGCGCGCAGCACCGATTGCGGTTGCACGTCCTGGCCGAATTCGTAGAACGGCGGCGTGGCGGCAGCTTGCTGCTCGCCGCTCTCCTCGTCGCCCCCCTCTTCCCCGCCCAGGTGGGACATTTCGGCGGGCAGGTGGCCGCGCTCGATCTTGTCCAGGTAGGCAAGGATCGCCTGCTTGTGCAGCCAGTGCGGCGTGCAATTGAGTTTTTGCGCGGCGGCCTTCAGGCGGTCGCGTAGCGCGTCATCGACCTTGACGCCGAGGGTGGTGCTGGCCATAAGAGATTGCTTCCTGTCGCATGGCAAAGGTCACACCGGGCCCGCAGGGGGGCCCGGCATCGGTAGGACCGTATGCTAGTCAGGTTGCAACCGGGTTTGTATTAAGGTTAACCCTAGAGTTAACCGATTGAGATCGCGGCAGGTTTTGGCGCCCTGCCCGTCCCTTTTTATGACTTGTCGGCGTCGGGCAGCGGCGAGCAGCCCAGCATCCGCACCGCGCCGCTGCTGTCGGGCGTCTGCCCGCGGATGGCGGACGCCATGGCGCCCGCCAGCGCCGCCACCGCGCGCTGCTGCGCGGCGACCAGCGCGGGGATGCCGGCCTCCGACACGGTTTCGGTGACAACGCTGCGGCACAGCAGGCCGTTGCCCTTGAGATTGACCGGCCGCACCCGCCAGGTGGCGTCCAGTTGCGCCATGCTGCCGGACACCAGGTCAAACCGCTGCACGTCGGTCTGCACCCGCCAGACCGGCGCGGTGGGCGCGGGCTTGACCACCTGCACGTCCAGCGCGCCCAGGTCGTGCTTGAGCGCGTCGGACAGCGCACCGCGGATCTCGTCCCCCAAGGGCGAACTCCAGCGCTCGGAATACATCGCCGCCACGCTGCCGTCGCCGGTGCGGACCATCAATTGCGGCTGGTCGGCCTGGGCCGCCACATTGACGCCCTGCACTTCCAGCAGGAACGGCGCGGCGGCGCGCGGCACGGCCGGGGGCTGGGGCGCCGGCCCTTGCAGCGTGTAGTAATGCACGGGCGGCGACGAGGCGCAAGCGGCCAGCAGCAGCGGCAGCGCCAACAGCGTCAGGCCGCGCGCAAACGGGCCGGGGCGGGAGGTCGGGAAGGGACGGAAATCGAGTCGGGTCATGGGTTCAGTTCCTGACGGGGCCGGCGCCCGGAATCGGGTCCTGGCCGCGGCCGCGCAACAGCGCTTCGGGGTTGGACTGCAGGAAGTCCGCCAACGCGCGCAGCGAGCGGGCGGCGCGGCTCAGTTCCTGCATGGCCTTCTCGGCATTGACCGGCAACGACGAATCCGACGCCACCAGCGCGTTGAGGCTGGCCATGGACTCGCGCGCCTGCTTGAGCACGCCTTGCGCCTCGGGCGCCACCTGCTTGTCCAGGCGGTTCATCAGCTTGGACGTGCTGGCCAGCGTGGTGCGCAGGTCCTCGCCGATCTTGTCGAACGGAATCTTGTCGATCTTGGCGACGATATTGCTGACCTGCTGCTGCAGCTGATCGAGCTGCCCCGGCACGGTCGGGATCATCGCCGGCGTGGTCATCTTGAATTCCACCGGCTTGACGTTGGGGAACTCGTCCAGCACCACGTACAACTGGCCGGTCAACAGGTTGGCGGTGCGCAACTGGGCGCGCAGGCCATGCTTGATCATGATGCCCAGCAGGCGCCCGCCGGCCTCGTCGCCGTCCTTGATGGCGTGTTCTCGCACTTCGTCGTAGACACGGCCCAGGCGTTCCGGATACAGCGTCGCGTCCACCAGCGCGAAGAAGCGCTTGCTGACGGGATCGAAGTCCATGTTGATCTGCGTGACGTTGCCCAGCGTGATGCCCGAGAAGTCGATCGCCGCGCCCACCGCCAGGCCGCGGATCGACTGGTCGAAGCGCATGCGGATAGGGAAGGCTTCGCCGTCGGGGTTGGCCTTGGCGGCCGCTTCGGTGGCATACAGCTCGAAATGCGAATCGGCCGCCGCCGGGGTGTTGGCGTCACGCGCGCTGTAGACCGGCTCGAACGCCACGCCGCCCACGGCCATCGACACCAGCGACTGGGTCCGCACCTTCAGGCCCTCGGCGTTGACGCTGAAATCGACGCCGCTGGCATTCCAGAAACGGGTGCCGTTGGTCACGAACTTGTCGTTGGGCGCGTCGACGAATACCTCGACGTTGACGGCATTGCCGGTCTTGTCCAGTGCGTAACCGATCACGCGGCCGACGTTGATGCGGCGGAAATACACCGGCGACCCGATATCCAGCGACCCCAGGTCCGTGGCCCTCAGCTTGAAGCGTTTTCCGGCGCGGTCGTGCGTCACGGCGGGCGGGGTTTCCAGGCCGACGAAATGCAGCTTGGTCGCCTTCTTGGACGAGTCCTTGCCCTCGACCGCGTCCACGCCGATGTAGGCGCCGGACAACAGGGTGCCCAGGCCGGACACGCCGCTGACGTCCAGGCGCGGGCGCACCACCCAGAAATTGGTGCCCTCGCGTGCCAGATCCGCCACGTCCTTGGACAGCTCGGCCTGCACCACCACCTTGCTGCGGTCGGCGTTAAAGCCGATCGACCTGACCGTGCCAACGTTCACGTCCTTGTAGCGCAGCTGGGTCTTGCCGACCTCCAGCCCCTCGGCCGTGTTGAACTCGATCGACAAGTCAGGGCCGGCCTGCATCCAGGTGCGCACCACCAGCGACAGGCCCATCAGCGCCGCGACGACCGGCACCAGCCAGATCCATGAAATCCGGCTCTTGCGCTTGCGCGAGATCGTCGGTGACCCGTACTTCTCTTCACCAGATCCAGGTGCTTGGTCGGACATCGATTTTTCCTTTTCTTCTTGAACAACGCCTGGTGGCTGCCGCTGCGGCGCCGGACTCAGCCCGCTTCCACGCCGGCGGACGCCGGGCGCCGGCGCCGCGGCGGTTCCGGTTCGTCCAATTCACTTTCCGTTTCCAGGTCCCAGCTGCGACGCAGGTCGAAGCTCATGGCCGACAGCATGGTCAGGATGACGACCACGCCGAACGCCGCCGCGCCCGCGCCGGCGCTGATTTCCATCAGGCCCTTGAAATCGGCCAGGGCGGCCAGCAGGATCACCACGAACACATCCAGCATCGACCACTGGCCGATGAACTCGACCATCTGGTACAGCCGGGTACGCGGGCGCAGGTTGGTGGTGCTGCGCCACTGTTCGGTCAACAATAACAGGATCAGCGCCAGCAATTTGGTCAGCGGCACCGCCACGCTGGCAATGAAGACGATCAGCGCGATGTCCCAGGACCCCATGTCCCACAGCTCCACCACGCCGCCCAGGATGGTGTGGGCGCTGTCGCCCAGCACCGAATTGACTTTCATCACCGGCAGCACGTTGGCGGGAATATAGAACACCACGGCGGCCAGCAACAGCGCCCAGGTGCGGTTCAGGTGATCGGGCTTGCGGTAATGGACCACCGCGTGGCAACGCACGCAATGGTGATCTTCCTCGGGATCGGCGGCGCGCGACACCGCCTGCACCTGGCCGCAGACATGGCACCCCGTCAACACCTCGTCGGGACCGGCCTCGGGCACGTGCACCGGCACCACGCCGTCGCTTTCGGCATAGCGCCACAGCACGTGCGGCGTCAGGCGGCCGAGCATGGTCAGGAAAATCGTGAGGACGCCAAAGGCGAACAGGCCGATGCCGGGCGATACCGCCGCCATGCCGGCCAGCTTGACCACCGCCACCAGCACGCCCAGCAGGAACACCGGCACCATGCACCACGGGCGCAACAGGCCCAGCAGTCGCATCGCGCCGCGAAAACCCGCGGGCTCGGCGCCGCGCGACAGGGGCCCCAGCACCCACAACAGCACCGCCAGCTGGAACAGCGGCAGCACGAAACCCGCCAGCCCGGTCATGACGGCGACGGTGTAATGCCCCTGGCGCCAGGTGATGCCGATGGCATCCAGCAGCGAAGCCTGCTGCACCATGCCCTGCACCGACATCGAGGCGACCGGATAGGCGTTGGCCACGCCGAAGATGATCAGGGCGGAAATGGCGAGCGCCAGCCAATTGGACAAAGTAAGCCCGCTGTAGCGCCAGAGTATGGTGCCGCAGCGGGCGCAATTGGCGGTCTCGCCAGGTTCGAGCGGATGTCGGCGATAGATGCTTGCGCAGTGTTCGCACTCGATCAGCGGCTGGCTCTCCGCGCTACTCATGGGCCTATTCGACGAGCTCGACTTCCTGCTTGTCGGGCGCGGCCGACGGCGGCTTGCCGTGGTCGTCGAAGTCCAGCGTGACCTTGCCGGCCTCGTCCAGGTCCACCGTGACGGTGCCGCCATCGACCAGCTTGCCGAACAGCAGCTCGTCGGCCAGCGCGCGCCGGATGGTGTCCTGGATCAGGCGCTGCATCGGCCGCGCGCCCATCAGCGGATCGAAGCCTTCCTTGGCCAGGTGCTCGCGCAGGGCCGTGGTGAACACGGCTTCGACGCGGCGCTCGTGCAACTGGTCTTCGAGCTGCATCAGGAACTTGTCGACCACGCGCAGGATGATCTCGCGGTCCAGCGGCGCGAACGGGATGATCGCGTCCAGCCGGTTGCGGAACTCGGGCGTGAACATGCGGCGGATTTCCGCCATTTCGTCGCCCACCACGCGCGAATTGGCAAAACCGATGGACGGACGGTTCAAGGTTTCGGCGCCCGCGTTGGTCGTCATGATGAGGATGACGTTGCGGAAGTCCGCCTTGCGGCCGTTGTTGTCCGTCAGCGTGCCGTGGTCCATGACCTGCAGCAGGATGTTGAAGACGTCCGGGTGGGCCTTTTCGATTTCATCGAGCAGCAGCACGCAGTGCGGCTGCTTGGTGATGGCCTCGGTCAGCAGGCCGCCCTGGTCGAAGCCGACGTATCCCGGCGGCGCGCCGATCAGGCGCGAAACGGCGTGGCGTTCCATGTACTCGGACATGTCGAAGCGCAGCAGCTCCACGCCCAGCGTGAAGGCCAGCTGGCGCGCGACTTCGGTCTTGCCGACGCCGGTGGGGCCGGAGAACAGGAAGGCGCCGATCGGCTTTTCCGGCTTGCCCAGGCCCGAGCGCGCCATCTTGATGGCGGCGGACAAGGCCTCGATGGCGTTGTCCTGGCCGAACACCACGGTCTTGAGGTCGCGGTCCAGCGTGGCGAGCTTGCTGCGGTCGTCGTTGGAGACGGACTGCGGCGGAATGCGCGCGATCTTGGAAACGATGTTCTCGATGTCGACCTTGCCGATCACCTTCTTCTGGCGCGAACGCGGCAGCAGACGCTGGGCGGCGCCGGCCTCGTCGATCACGTCGATGGCCTTGTCCGGCAGGTGACGGTCGTTGATGAAGCGCGCCGACAGTTCCGCGGCGGCCGACAGCGCGGCGGCGGAGTAACGGACGTTGTGGTGTTCCTCGAAGCGGCTCTTCAGGCCGCGCAGGATCTGCACGGTCTGCTCGACGCTGGGTTCGGGCACGTCGATCTTCTGGAAGCGGCGCGACAGCGCGTGGTCTTTCTCGAAGACGCCACGGTATTCCGTATACGTGGTCGCGCCGATGCACTTGAGCTGGCCCGAGGACAGGGCCGGCTTGAGCAGGTTGGACGCGTCCAGCGTGCCGCCCGAGGCCGAACCGGCGCCGATCAGCGTGTGGATTTCGTCGATGAACAGGATCGCGTCGGAATTGCCGCGGATCTGCTTGAGCACGCCCTTCAGGCGCTGCTCGAAATCGCCACGGTATTTGGTGCCCGCCAGCAGCGCGCCCATGTCCAGCGCGAACACTTGCGCGGCCTGCAGGATCTCGGGCACTTCGCCGCGCGTGATGCGCCAGGCCAGGCCCTCGGCGATGGCGGTCTTGCCCACGCCGGCCTCGCCGACCAGCAGCGGGTTGTTCTTGCGGCGGCGGCACAGCACCTGGATCACGCGTTCGACTTCGTGCTCGCGGCCGATCAGCGGATCGATGCGGCCGGCCAACGCCGCGGCGTTCAGGTCGGTCGCATACTGGTCCAGCGGCGACTGGCGCGATTCGCCCTGTTCTTCACCATTGGTTTGCTGCTCTTTCTGCACGGCGGCGGACTCCACCTGTGGCTGTTTGGTAATGCCATGCGACAGGAAATTCACCACGTCCAGCCGCGTGACGCCCTGCTGTTGCAGGTAGTACACGGCGTGCGAATCCTTTTCGCCGAAAATGGCCACGAGCACGTTCGCGCCGGTGACCGGCTTCTTGCCGGTGCCGCCCGCGGACACGTGCATGATCGCGCGCTGGATGACGCGCTGGAAACCCAGCGTGGGCTGGGTGTCCACTTCCGCGCCGCTGGGGATCACCGGCGTGTTTTCCGAAACGAACTGACGCAGGTTGCGGCGCAGGTCATCCAGATTGGCGGCGCAGGCGCGCAACACTTCAACCGCGGAAGCGTTATCGAGCAGCGCGAGCAGCAGGTGCTCGACGGTAATAAATTCGTGCCGGGCCGAACGGGCCTCGACAAAAGCCATATGCAGGCTGACTTCAAGCTCTTGGGAAATCACGCTTCCTCCGTAACGCATCGAAGCGGGCAAATACACGATTCATATTCTATGCCGATCAGGGCGTAACGCCAGCGATTTCAAAAACCACGCTGTCATGACGGCCTTGCGCGTCCATGACGGTAAGCGTATACCGTCCGTCCCGCGTCAGCACCAGATTAAACGGACGACCCGACGCGGCATGACCCACCACGCGACCATCGAGCATCCACCAAACTTCGCCTTCGGCGCCCTGCACATCCACATCCACCGCCACCTGCGCACTGCCAGGCACGGGCCGCAATACCGATCCGGTGGCCACACCCCCCAGGCGCAACGGCCCCTGTCTGGCATCGGCATAACCGGCAAACGACGGCGGCACCGTGTCATTCAGGGCCCAGGCCGCGCGCTGCTCGGGACACTCTCCCGACGGCACGCTGCCCAGGCGGTAGCCCAGCGGCCAGCAGGTCACGACCGGCTGCACCGTGGCGGGCCGCACGCGCACGTGCTGGGCGCCTTCCGGCAGGGCCGCGACGATATCCTGCAGTAGCGGCGCCGCCACATTCGCCCCGAAAAACCCGGGGTTGGGCGTGCCGTCCGGCCGGCCCACCCACACGCCGATCGTCCAGCTGTCGGTCACCCCCACCGCCCAGGCGTCCCGGAACCCGAAACTCGTCCCGGTTTTCCAGGCCAGTTGCCTGGCCGGGCTGCCCGACTGGTAAAAGGGCCGATCCGGGTGGCCGCCGCCCTCCAGGATGTCGCGGACAATCCAGGCCGCGCCAGCACTCATCATACGGGACTCGACCCGGGGCTGCTCCGGCCGCAGGCGCGGACGCCCGGAAATCCCCCCACGGGCCAGGGCTCGATATGCCCCCACCAGTTCTTCCAATGTGGTGCCGCCCCCGCCCAAAATCAAGCTCAGATTCGGCTCGGCGCCGGCGGGCATGCGCAACCAGACCCCGCCCGTCAGCATAACCGAGGCGAAACGGCTGGGTCCGACCCGGTCCAGCAGGTCCACCGCCGGCACGTTGAGCGAGCGCTGCAGCGCCTGCGCCACACTGACCGGCCCCGAGAACGACGCCTGGAAATTGCCCGGGGCGTAGCCGCCGAACGACAGCGGCGCGTCGATCAGCAGGCTTTCCGAGTGGATCAGGCCATCGTCCAGCGCCTGGGCGTACAGGAACGGCTTCAGCGTCGAGCCCGGCGAACGCACGCCCCGCACCATATCCACGTGGGCGTAGCGGGAATCATCGGAGAAATCGGCGGAACCGGCGTAGGCCTTGACCTCCAGCGTATCGTTGTCCATCACCAGCACCGCCATCGAGACCTTGGGCGGCAGGTTGTCGACCCGGTCCAGCAGCATGCGCTCGACCGCCGCCTGCATGTCGGCGTCCAGGGTCGAGGTCAACAGGGGGGGACGGCTGCCGGGGCGGCGCGTCCCCGCCTGCGGCCGGCCCGCCTCCTGCAGCAGCCGCTGCGCGGCCAGCGGCGCCAGCCAGCGGGCTCGCAACGGCGGCGCCACCACCTGCTCGATCTTGGCGTCGGCCACCTCGGCGGGGGTCCAGCGGCCCAGTTCCACCATGCGGTCCAGCACCTTGTCGCGCGCGGCCTGCGCGGCCTCGGGATGGCGGTCCGGCCGCAGGCGCGACGGGGCCTGCGGCAAGGCGGTCAGCATGGCGGACTCGGCCGGACTGAGATCGCGCGCCGGCTTGCCCAGCCACAGGCGCGAGCCCATTTCAACCCCCTCGACGATGCCGCCCATGGGCGCGTGGGTCAGGTACAGCGACAGGATCTCGTCCTTGCTGTAATGCATTTCCAGCTGCACCGCGCGCCAGGCCTGGCGCAGCTTGGCGCTCATCGAGCGCGACGGCTTGCCGGCCAGCTGCGGGTCGATCAGGCGGGCCACCTGCATGGTCAGGGTCGAACCGCCCGAGACAATGCGACGGTTGGTGGCCCATTGCCAGCCGGCGCGCGCCAGCGACACCGGATTGACGCCAGGGTGCCAATAGAACCAGCGGTCCTCGTAGGTCAGCAGCGTATCGAGATAGTGCGGCGAGACCTGGTCGGGCTTGACCGGGTAGCGCCAGATGCCGTCGCGGCTGGGATAGTTGCGCAGCGGCGTGCCGTCCGCGGCGACCACCACGGCCGCGCCGCCGGAATCGATGGGAGGCAGGGGATAGAGGCGGTCGAACACGAATAACAACGCGGCCAGCGCGAGTAGCACGCTGGCCGCGAAGAGTCCGCGCCGCCGCCAGCGGCGGGCGCGCAAGGCGCCCGCCGGCGGGGTGGCGGCGGTGTTCAAGGACGCTGCTTGGCGCTGCGATCGCGGATTTCGACCGTGCTCCATTGCTCGCCTACGCCACGGATCTCGGGCCGGTACATGTCTTCGGCCACCGTCGACGGCACCGAATAACGGCCCGGCGTCACGACCCGCACCAGGTAGAACACGTCCACCTTGCCGCGACCCAGCGAAACCGCCGCAACATACCGGTCATCGCGGAATTCGCGGTGCTTGATGTTGGGGTCGGCCATCGCGTCGGCCACGCGGCGCCCGCCAATGCTCCAGTCCTGCATTTCGGGGCTTTGCGACAGGTTCAGGTTCTCCACCTCGAAACCGGCCGGGACGCGGTCCACCAGCAGGCCATCCGGAATGTTCTGGTTGGCGCTGGCCTGGACCCACACCACCAGCATGTCGCCGGTCTGCAACGAACCGCCGTCCCAGGGCCGGCCGTCCGGACGATACCAGCCGCGCTTGAGCTGGATCACATCGTTGCGCGGCGCGGGCACCGTGGTCGGGCTGCCCTGGATGTCGTACTCGAGGAACAGCGACTGGCTGCCGGTGTTGGTCAGCTGGGTGCCGGCCAGTTCGGCCGCGCTCAGCGACACGGTACGGTCGGACCTGCCGCCTTCCAGTTCCTTGCGCACGCCATTGACGGTCAGCGCGGCCTGCCACGGGGTCGACTTGTCGCCGCCGGCGGCGCGCGCGGCCATCAGCAGGGCCATCTGTTCCTGGGTCGACAGGTACGAACGGTTGCCCATGCGCGCGGCCAGTTGCGTCATCAGATTCTCGACGCGGTCGTGGCGCAGCTCGTACTGGTTGGCCAGCGCATAGGACAACGCATAGTCGCGCACCGCGCTGCCGTAGTCGCCGAGCCAGTCGTCGTAGTAGCTGTTGGCGCGGCGGGTAATGCCGTATTCGCGCGTCATGGCCAGGTCGAGCGCGCTCTTCATGCGCCCTTCATCGCCCATCAGCTTGAACGCGGCGGCCAGCTGGATCAGGGGCAGCGGCGAACGCGCGCGGTCCTGATAGTTGTCGAACAGCTGGCGCACCGTGGACAGCGGCGCCTTCTTGTCGCGCGCCAGCGCCAGGGCGGCCGTGGCCAGGCCGGCAAAGCGGCGGTGGTCCTCGCGCAGCACGTTCAGCCCGCTGCTGTCCAGGCGGCCCGACTCGAAGTCGCGCTTCAGGTTGGCCGACCACGTGCCGAACGAGCCGCTGCTCTGCTGCACCTGCTCCAGCAGCCACTGGCGCGAACGGTCCAGCGAGGCCTCGGGGATCGTGAAGCCCTTGTCGCGCGCATCCTGCAGGAAGCCCACGGCATAGGCCGTCAGCCACACGTCGCGCGCCGACGAGCTGCTCCACAGGTTGTAGGAGCCGACCGCGTTGCGCATGCCGGACAGGCGGCCGATGGCGCCCGCGACCTTGGCTTCACGCTCGGCCTGGGTGCGCGGCTTGAGGCCGAACTGCTTGGCCGCTTCTTCGTCGATCAGCACCCACGGCAGGGTCGCGCTGATGGTCTGCTCGGTGCAACCATAGGGGTAGTTGAGCAGGCCTTCGACCACGCGGTTGACGTTGATCGGCGGACGGTTCGAGATCGTCATGCTGACCGTGGTCGAATCCGGGTAATACGAGGCCACCCACGATGCCTGCGGCGTGTTGGACTCGCCCGGATTCAGGCGCAGGCGGCGCACCTGGCGCTCGGCCGCGTAGGCGGGCTGCACCTGCAGCACCGATTCGCGCACGATATGGATCGGCTTGGGACCGCCCTGCCCGTCCACGGTCAGGCGCATCAGGCCCAGGCCATACGAACCGGTGGTGCCGGCGGTGAAGCGCAGCGTGGTGCGTTGCTTGTCCTTGAGCGTCACCGTGCGGGTGCCGTCGACGATGCCGACCGGATCCAGCGCTTCCAGCTTGACCGTCACCTTCTGGTCGGAACCGCTCAGGTTGGTCACGTCCAGCGCGATGGCGGCCTGGTCGCCCGGGGTGATGAAGCGCGGCGTGTTCAGCTCGGCCACGATCGGCGCCGCCACCACCATTTCGGCGTCGGTGCTGCCGAAGTTGTCGGCGGTGAACGCGACGGCCATCAGGCGCAGCGTGCCATTGAAGTCGGGCAGGTCCAGGGAAATGTCGGCCTCGCCCTTGTCGTTGAGCTTGACCGGACCCGAGAACAGGTCGACCAGCTTGACCTTCTTGGGCAGGCTCTTGCTGTCGCCGCGCATGGCGGCGTCGCCGCCCCACTTCAGCTTGCCCTTGGTGCCGTCCATCTTCTCGATCAGCTTGCCGTACATGTCCAGCAGTTCGGGCGCGTAGCGGTGCTTGCCGAAGAAGAAGTCGAGCGGATCGGGCGTGCGGTACTGGTTGATGTTGAGGATGCCGACGTCGACCGCCGACAGCGTCACCATGGCCTGCTTGCCCTGGGCGCCGTCGACCTTGACGCGGACCGTGGTCTTGGTCTCGGGTTCGGTCTTGGCGGCGGCCGTCAGCTTGACGTCGAGCTTGCGGTCGGCGCTGGCGATCGGCAGGAACGTCAGGCCCAGCGCGCGCGCCGGCGTCACGCGGTCGCCTTCGCTGCCGGGGCGGAACACCGCCGCGGCTACGTACAGGTCATGGCGCTTCCAGCTCTTGTCGATCGGGATTTCCACCTGCGTGCCGGTCGCCTTCACGGCCACCCAGGTCGACCACAGCATGCGGTCGCCTTCGACGGTGATCAGCGCCTGGCCGTCGTGCGGCGGCGTCAGGGTCAGCTTGACGCTGTCGCCCGGCTTGGCCGGCACGCCTTCCAGCTTCATCTGCACACGGTCGGGGCGGTTGCCCATGGCGTCGGCGTCCTGGGCGTCCCAGCCCGCATAGAAGCGGTAGCGCAGGGTTTCGCCGGTCTCGGGATCGGCGATTTCCAGGCGGTAGCGGCCCCACTTGACCGGCACCGTGAACTGGCTGCGGTCCGTCAGCGCGATCGCGCGCGAGTCGAGCAGTTCCTCGGTTTCGGTGTAGCCACTGTTCCAGCCGCGCTGGTCGTCAAAGCGCCAGTAGTACTGGCGTTCCTCGCGGTACAGGCGCATCTGCGCCTGCGCCAGCGGCGCGATCTTGCCCTGCGCGTCCACGCGCAGCACTTCGAACGATGCCGGCGCGCCTTCGCGGGCGACATCATTGTCGAACTGCGGACGCACGGCGATCAGCTTGTCGGCGGGCCAGACGCTGCGCTCGATCGAACGCACCACCGGGCGGCCGCCCGATTCCAGCAGGCTGGCCGAGACCCGCACCTTCATCGGCGAATGGGTGCCTTCGGTGCGCGGTTCGACTTCCAGTTGCGCGGCGCCGGTCGAATCCAGCGCGGCCTCCGGCAATTCCTCGAAATGGCGGCGCGAATCGTCGTCCACGTCGCCGAAGATGAAGCCGGGCCATTGCTGCGGCAGCGCATAGCGGTCGCGCTTGACCTGGAAGCTGGACAGCAGGCGGTTGCCGGCGGCGGGCGCGCCATACAGATAGTCGCCCTGCACGTCCACGGTCAGGGTGTCGTCCGGCGACAACACATCCTGGTCGGAGGTCAGCGCCATCTTCATGCGTTCGGGCAGGAATTCCTCGACCTGGAACTTCCAGGATGCGTCCGGCGCGCGCGAAGCGGGATCGACGCGCAGCTCCAGCATCCAGGCGCCGGTCTGGGCATCGGGCGGCAGATCGATGGCGCGCTCGACGTAGCCCTGCAGGTCCTTGGCGGGCTGCCACAGGTTGGTCGAGACCACGCGGCCGTCGGGGCGCTTGAGCGTGGCGGTCAGCGGCGCAGGCGGCATGACACGGCCGTCGAGGTCGCGCGGCAGCACCGACACGTGGAAGGTTTCGCCGGGGCGGTAGAGGTTGCGGCCGGCGTACACGAACAGGTTGTTGGGGCGGGAGATATGGCCGCCGGTATCGAATTCGGACAGGTCCAGCGCCGGCTCGGCCAGCGCCAGCACGGTCATTTCCTTGTCGCGCGAGGCCCGGATCACGCGGGCGTTGGTGAAGCTGCCATCAAAACGCACGTGGCCCTGGCCGTCAGCCTGGGCCTTGGCCAGCACCTTGCCGGCGCCGTCCACCAGTTCGAACAGCGCGCCGGAGATCGCCTGGCCGCTCTTGAGCGACACCGAATAGGCCTCGATGCGGTCGCTGTAGCGGCGCGCATGCAGGCCGATGTCGCTGACGTAGAAATAGGTGACCTGGTATTCATAGCGGAAACGGCCGGGCTGGCTCATCACCGCGACATAGATGCCGGGCTCCTGCAGTTCCTTGATGCCTTCGACCGGCAGGAAGGTGACGTGGCGACGATTCGGCTTGTCATCCGTCAGGAAACGGCCCTGGTAGACGCTGGTGGTCAGCGTGTTCAGGCGGTCCAGGTCCCAGTTGCTGACCGAACCCTTCAGGCTGCGGTTGCCCGAGTAGCGCCAGCCGTCTTCGTCGTCGTAGCCGCCGGATTCGTCATCGTCCGACGCGGTGGTGTTGCGGCCGATGCCCAGCACCGATTCGAACAGTTCCGGCACGCGCTCGGGCGCGACGCGCAGGAATTGCACGTCGACCTCGGGCATGTTGACGGTCGCCACCGGGAGGCCGCCATTCTGGCCGGCGGGCAGCACCACGCCGCGGCTGGCGAAATAGAACGAAGGCGGCATGGCGTCGGTCACCACGTCGCAGTGCGAGGCGCTGGCCAGGGCGACCTTGTCGCCCGCGCCCGGCAAGCCCGCGCGCACGCTCACGGAATACGAGCGTTGCGGCTGCACGTAGGGGAAATACACCATGCGCGGATTGGAGCCGACCACCCAGTTGCCCTGGACGATCTTGCCCTTGGGCGCGGCGTCGCCCGGCTGGACCGAAGCCGGCTGCTGGCCGTTGGCGCTGCGCTCGGTGTCCTGGTCGGCCTTGCCCGAAGCGGCGCCGGTGTCGGTGACCTGCAGGAATTTGGTCAGGTCGGCCTTGGCTTCGACCGGCTGCGTGAAGGTGACCGCCAGCGCCAGCGTATCGTTGTACTGGCGCGGCTGGCAATTGAGGACCGCGAACGGATCGGCGGTACCGATGGTGGCGGCGGCCGGCAAGGCCTCTGGCTTGGCGCCGCCGCCCGCCACAACGGGCGGCGGCGAGGACGTCGCCGGCGTGGCCGTCTGCGGCGTCGCGGGCGCTGACGGTTGTCCGCCCTTGCCCATCCACCAGCCCACGCCGATGGCGCCGGCCACCACGATCGCGCCGGCTACCGCCAGCCAGGTCTTGCTGTTCTTTCCACTCACGGCAAACCTCCCCGCCTACTCGAATGCGATGCTCCTTTGCGGCGGAGCTACCGACCTGATAGTGCCGCGCGCTTCTCGGTGCGCGGTTCCTGCTTTGCAACGCTGACAGTAGAACGCCGCCTGTCGCGGCGGCGCTTTTTCTTATGAGTTCAAACCGGTTCCATCACGCACTGCAACGGATGTTGTCGCGCCCGCGCGTACTGCGCCACCTGGGCAATCCGGGTGGCGGCGAGATCGCGCGGATAGACGCCGCAGACCCCGCGGCCCTCGTGATGCACCTGCAACATGATGCGCGTGGCCTCTTCGTGGTTCTTGTTGAAGAACTTCTGCAGCACCTTCACGACGAACTCCATCGGGGTGTAGTCGTCATTGAGCAACAGGACCTGGTACATCGGCGGCGGCGCAACGCGGGCCGGCGCCTTTTCGACGACCAAATCATGCTGGGTATCCAAGGTAGAACTCATAGGGCGGCTATTCTATTTAATCAGGGGACGGCTTGCATGTAACTTACGCAAAATTACACGTAGAAATGCGTAGTTTCCATACTTGACTCCGCAAAGAAAAGCGGCGCATTATCCACGCATTCTGGGGTTTTCAACTCATCGAAAACCTGCCAGGAGGCCGGAGGGGGGACAGGGGTCTAGGCCGCGATGCCCTTCTGTCAACATACGATTCAATGAGGCAGTCCGCATGTCTGATACGACCGCAACCGCCGTCCAAGGGGACAATCCCAAATCGACGGGTACCGTCAAATGGTTCAACGATGCAAAGGGTTTCGGCTTCATTACGCCCGATGACGGCGGTGAAGATCTGTTCGCCCACTTCTCGTCCATCCAGATGAATGGTTTTAAAACCCTGAAGGAAGGCCAGAAAGTGGCTTTCGAGATTATCCAGGGGCCCAAAGGCAAACAGGCGCTCAATATCACGGCTGCCTGAGTTACCCTTTACAGCGCAACGGTAAGGTTGCGCCATTATCAGGCGGGGCTTTCGGGCCCCGCCTTGTTATTTTCTTATTACTGCGATTATTGCGTCTGGTTATGCTGAAGAATGCTGCGTTGTTTCAGGTAGGTCGTACGTTGTTCAAGACAGCGTTCATTCAGGCGACAGCGCGCGCAACGGCAACCGCGCTGCTGGGCGCCGCCGCGCTGGCCCTGCCGCTGGCGGCCGGCGCGCAAAGCGGCCCGCAGGCGCCCCTGCCGACCACGCAACTGGCGGCCGGTATCCATATTATCCGCGCAGAAGTCGCCAATACGGAAGCCACCCGCCGCGACGGGCTCATGTTCCGCAAGGAACTGGCCGGCAACGACGGCATGCTGTTCGTCTTCGAACAACCCGACGTGCAGTGTTTCTGGATGCGCAATACGCTGCTGCCGCTGTCGATCGCCTTTATCGCCGACGACGGCACGATCGTCAACATCGAGGACATGGCGCCGCAGACCGACGACGCGCACTGCTCCAAGAAGCCCGTGCGCTACGCGCTGGAAATGGCGCAGGGGTGGTACGAAAGCCACGGCATGAAGGCCGGCCGCAAGATCGACGGCCTGCCCTGAGCCGACACCCGCCTGGCCGTGACGGCATGAGAAAGGGAGCCCGCGGGCTCCCTTTTGCGTGGCCGTCCGGCTTGGCGATGCGCGGCCCGGGCCGCGCATGAGATCAGACGCGCTCGATGATCAGGGCGATGCCCTGGCCCACGCCGATGCACATGGTGCACAGCGCGTAGCGGCCGCCGGTGCGGTGCAACTGGTTGATCGCGGTGGTGGCCAGGCGGGCGCCGCTGGCGCCCAGCGGGTGGCCCAGGGCGATGGCGCCGCCGTTGGGATTGACGCGCGGATCGTTGTCGGCGATGCCCAACTGGCGCAGCACGGCCAGGCCCTGGGCGGCGAACGCCTCGTTCAGTTCGATCACGTCCATCTGGTCCAGCGTCAGGCCGGTCTGGGCCAGCACCTTGCGGGTGGCCGGCGCCGGGCCGATACCCATGATGCGCGGCGCGACACCGGCGGTGGCCATGCCGACCACGCGGGCGCGCGGGGTCAGGCCGTGGCGGGCGGCGCCCTTTTCGTCAGCCAGCAACAGCGCGGCGGCGCCGTCGTTCACGCCCGAGGCGTTGCCGGCCGTGACCGTGCCGCCTTCGCGCACCACGCCCTTGAGCTTGGCCAGGGCCTCGATGCTGGTTTCACGCGGATGCTCGTCCTTGGCCACGATGATCGGGTCGCCCTTCTTCTGCGCGATCGAGACCGGCACGATCTCGGCGTCGAAGAAGCCTTCCTGTTGGGCGCGTGCCGTCTTCTGCTGGCTCGCCAGCGCGAACAGGTCCTGGTCTTCGCGGTTGATCTTGAAATCGTCGGCGACGTTCTCGGCGGTTTCGGGCATCGAGTCGACGCCGTACTGGGCCTTCATCAGCTTGTTGATGAAGCGCCAGCCGATGGTGGTGTCGTAGATGGCGGCGCTGCGCGAGAAGGCGCTGTCGGCCTTGCCCATGACGAACGGCGCGCGGCTCATGCTTTCGACGCCGCCAGCCAGCATCAGGCCGGCTTCGCCGGCGCGGATGGCGCGCGCGGCGCTGCCGATGGCGTCCAGGCCCGAGCCGCACAGGCGGTTGACGGTGGCGCCGGGCACTTCGACCGGCAGGCCCGCCAGCAGCGTGGCCATGCGCGCGACGTTGCGGTTGTCTTCGCCGGCCTGGTTGGCGCAACCCATGATGGCGTCGTCCAGTTCCTCCCAGCGCACGCCGGGGTTGCGCGCCACCAGCGCCTTGATGGCGACGGCCGCGAGGTCGTCGGGGCGCACGGAAGCCAGCGCGCCGCCATAGCGGCCGAAGGGGGTGCGGATCGCGTCACAGATAAAGGCATGCACGGTCATGGGATGCTCGGATTGAAGTGGTGAAATGGAATGCGGTCGATCTTAACGCAGCGGTTTTCGCGCCAAGTTGGTGCATTCCCGGGATGTCCGCTGCACGGACGGTGTCCAACAGCTGTTCACTCACCGTACGGCGGACGCGCCCGTTGACGCCCCGGACCGCGCCGCGCGCCCGGCCTCGACAATGGCCTGGCGCCGGAAGCGGCCGGCGGCCAGATGGTAGAACGGCTGCGGGCAGAACTGGCGCGACACGCCCGAAGCCAGCAGCGATCCGACCAGCAACCAGAACAGCATGGGCTGGCTGCCGGTCATTTCCATCACCACCACGCTGGCCGTGAGCGGCGCCTGGGTGGCCGCCGCCAGGAACGCGGCCATCGACACCAGCACCAGCACCCGCTGATCCACGCCCTCGCCCGCCAATGCCCAGATGTGATGGCCGATGCCGGCGCCGGTGGTGAGCGCGGGCGTGAAGATGCCGCCGGGGATGCCGGCCCAGTACGAGGCCACGGTGGCGGCCAGCTTGGCCAGGCCGAAGCCGGCCGGCAGCGCGTGCTGGGTTTCGCCCGACAGCAGGTCGGCCGCCGCGCCGTAGCCGGTGCCGTAGACGCTGCCGGCGGTGGCCAGGCCGATCAGCGCCAGCGCCACGCCCATGGCGAAGGCGGTCCAGATGGGGTGCGCCCGGATCCAGGCGCGCCACGAGGCCGGCGCCATCGCCGCCGGCCCCTTGCCCAGCAGGCGCGCGAAGATGCCGCCCAGCGCGCCGTTGAGCGCCGCGCAGATCAGCACCCACCACAACATGCCGTGGGCCAGCGGCGCGCCGGCGAAGGTGCCGAAGTATGGGTTGTTGCCCTGCACCGCGACCACCAGGAAGCCCGCCGCCAGCACGCCGATCAGCACCAGCCGCTGCCAGCGCAGCACGGTGCCGCGGCCGAGTTCCTCGATGGCGAAGATGACGCCGGCCAGCGGCGCGTTGAAGGCCGCGGCCAGGCCGCCCGCCGCGCCCGCGGCAAGCAGCTCGTTGGCATGGAAGCCGCGCAGTTGGAGGCCGCGGCGCTTCCAGAAATCGCCCCAGGCCAGCATGACGGCGGCGCCGACCTGCACCGACGGCCCTTCGCGTCCGATCGAGGCGCCGGCCAGCATGCCGAAGAAGGCCAGCGGGATCTTCCACAGCACTTGCGCCAGCGACACCAGGCTGCGCTGGCTGGGGCCCGGCGGCAGCGACAGGGCGCCGATGACCTGTGGAATGCCGCTACCCGCGGCGTTGGGCGCGAACCGCAGGGTGGCCCAGCGCAAGGCGGCCAGCGCGCAGGGCAGCACCAGCAGCGCCAGCCAGCCGGCGCGGCCGACCCATTCGCGGTTCCATTCCAGCGCCAGGTCCGCCAGATAGGCGAATCCCAGCGACACCAATGCCACCAGCGCCGCGCCGCCCAGCAGCAAGGCCATCGGCAGGCTCTTGCGCGACAGGCGATTGGTTTGGCGCAGCTTGCGGCGCAGCAGGTGGCGCGAGCGGGTGGCGACACCGCGCAATGGAGTAAGCAAGGGCATGAGCGAGGCCGCGCGACGAGGCGCGGGGGGAACCAGACGTGGCTACACCTTACCATCGCCGCCTGACGGCCAGCCCACAACGGGCCGCTTGCTTCAGAATGACGACCAGTCGTCCTCGTCAGCCGCGTGATTGAGAACCGGGCGGGCCACGGCGGGTTCCTGGCGCGGCGCCGCGATCGGCGGATGCGGCGTGGCGCGTCCGGCCTGGATCAGGCGCGCCTGCGGGCCGGCGCCCAGCGACACCGCGCCGGCATCGAGCTTGAAGCGGCGCACCTGCTGCGACAGGCGGCTGGCCTGGTCCTGCATGCTGCCCGCCGCGGCGGCGGCCTGTTCCACCAGCGCGGCGTTCTGCTGGGTCACCGTGTCCATCTGCGCCACGGCCTGGTTGACCTGGCCGATGCCGGTGGACTGCTCAGCCGAGGCGCTGGCGATTTCATGCACTAGGACCGCGGCCTGGCGCACGCTGTCGACCACCTCGCGCATGGTGCTGCCGGCTTCGTCCGCCTGGCGCGTGCCGCCTTCGACGCGATGGACGGATTCGTCGATCAGCGCCTTGATTTCCTTGGCCGCGACCGCCGAGCGTTGCGCCAGGGTGCGGACCTCGCCCGCCACCACGGCGAAGCCACGGCCCTGTTCGCCGGCGCGCGCGGCCTCGACCGCCGCGTTCAGCGCCAGGATGTTGGTCTGGAACGCAATGCCGTCGATCACGCTGGTGATATCGGCGATGCGACGCGAGCTTTCGGAGATCGCGCTCATGGTCTGCACCACGACATTGACGACCTCGCCGCCGCGGGCCGCCACGGCCGAGGCCTGGGTGACGAGCTTTTCGGCTTCGCCGGCATTGCTGGCGTTCTGCTGCACCGTGCTGGTGAGCTGCTCCATCGACGCCGCGGTCTGTTCCAGCGACGCGGCCTGCTCTTCGGTGCGCTGCGACAGGTCGGCGTTGCCCTGCGCGATCTGCGACGAGGCCGAGGCGATGCTTTCGCAGCCATCGCGCACGTCGCGCACGATGCGCGACAGGTTCTCGTTCATGGCCTTGAGCGCGGCCATCAGGTCGCCGGTTTCGTCGCGCGAGGTGACCTGGATGTTGCCGCTGAGGTCGCCGTTGGCGACGCGGCGCGCAGCCTCCACCGCTTGCCCGAGGGGCCGCACGATGCCGCGCGTCACCCACCAGCCCAGCAGCAGGCCGATGACCACGCCGGCCACCGACAGCAGGATCACCAGCAGGCGAGTGCTGCGGTAAAGCTCGGTGACTTCCCGCACCGCCTCGTCGGCGGCCTGCTCCTTGACCTGCGCCAGTTCGGACATCAGGTGTTCGGCTTTGTCCGAGGTATCGGCGGCGCGCTTGTTGATGCCGGCGATGGCGGGATCGAGCTGCGCCAGCGGCTGGCGCGCCGCTTCGTCGAAGAAGGCGGCGGCCTCCCGTTTCCAGGCCGTTTCGGCCTCGCCGAAGGCCGCCAGCAGGCGCTGGCCATTATCACGCGTGAAGTTCTGCGCGGCCTGGGCCCGCAGGCGTTCGAGGTTCTGGACATCCCGGTCGAATTCGCGCCGCAGCGCCGCGCGCTCTTCGTCGGTAGCGGCCAGCAGGAAGCTCTTGCGCGCCCTGCCCGCGGCGATCAGGCTGATGTTGGCTTCCTTGATGTCGGACAGCCCGCGAAACTCGATCTGGGCGATCTGGTCGTTCATGTCGTTGATGCGGGCCAGTCCCCACACCCCGAACGCGCCGATGGTGCCACCCAGCAGCGCCACCAACAGGAACGCGCCCGACAGGCGCACGCCAATGCGCGCACCGATATGCAACCTCGAAAAAAACCGCAACATGCTTCCCTTCCCGTCAGACACCACGGTACCGGGCGGCCATGCCGCGGTCGTTGGCCCCGTGGCTCAGCCGCAGACTGCGTCAACAATAGCGGCAGCCCTGCCCCGGGTTAGCCCGGAGGAAGGGGAGAATCATTCTCATTTTCGACAAAATGGATTCGACAATATACAAAATTTGACCATGCAATACAGCATTGCATGACGCTCGACCGCACCGCGCAAAACAAAAGGCCCCTCGCGACGCGAGGGGCCTCTGGCTTGCGTTGCGCGCCGGGCGCGCCGCGGAATCAGGCGAAATTCTTGGCCGCGAAGTCCCAGTTCACCAGGGCCCAGAAGTTTTCCAGGTACTTGGGACGGGCATTGCGGTAGTCGATGTAGTACGCGTGTTCCCAGACATCACAGGTCAGCAGCGGCTTGTCGGCCGTGGTCAGCGGGGTCGCGGCGTTGCTGGTGTTGACGATGTCGACGGAACCGTCGGCCTTCTTGACCAGCCAGGTCCAGCCCGAACCGAAGTTGCCGGCGGCCGACTTGTTGAAGGCTTCCTTGAAGGCGTCGAAGCTACCCCACTTGGCGTTGATGGCGTCGGCCAGCTTGCCGCTCGGCGCGCCGCCGGCCTTGGGAGCCAGGCTGTTCCAGTAGAAGGTGTGGTTCCAGATCTGCGCGGCGTTGTTGAAGATGCCACCCGAGGACTTCTTGACGATGTCTTCCAGCGACAGGTTCTCGAACTCGGTGCCGGGGATCAGGTTGTTCAGGTTCGTGACGTAGGTCTGGTGGTGCTTGCCGTAGTGGTACTCCAGCGTCTCTTTCGAGATGTGCGGAGCCAGCGCGTCCAGTTCGTAAGGCAGGGGGGGAAGAGTATGTGCCATGTGTCGGTTCCTTCTGTTGAGTGCACGATCAAGCCGTTCAATTGTATCGGCAACTCTGCGAGGATACCGCGTTAACCCCGCGGCGGCGCGGGGTTAACGGGCATGTGTTTATGCCCTGCGCGCGTAAACGCTACTCTTTCTCATAGCGCAGCTCGCGCCCGCCCTGCGTGGCCACCAGCGCGCCGTCCGCTTGCAATGCCAATGTCATATGCAACGGTGTGCGACCGGCGGATTCCGGCAGCTCCAGATCAATGCGCAGGGCGCGCGCCGTAATATCGGACTTGCTCACATCCACGCTGTGCCAGCGCGCGCCGGAAGGCAGCGGCACGAACACGGCCAGCGCCTTGAGCTCACCCGGCGCGATCGGCGCGCTGACGCCATCCGCCCCTTCCGATTGCTTCGGCGTGCCGGCGTAATCGGCGCTGGCCGACGACATGGCCACGTCGACCTTCACCGGCCGGCCCTGGTAATACACACGCACCGTCAGCAGGTCGCCCTCGGCCGCGCGCGTATCCGCGCCGACCTTGCCGATGGCCGAGAACGGCTGGATCGGCGGCGTGTCCAGGATCACCTGCTTGCCATCGCTGCGCCATGCGCCGCTGGCCTGGATGTCCGTGGCGCCGTAGCTCATCAGATAATCGAAGCGGCCATCGGCCGACAGCAGCAGCTCGCTGCCCACTTCGCGCACGCCGCGCAGGTAGTAATGGCCGGCGAGGCGCGTGGCCGCCTTGGCGGCCGTCTTGCCGGCGGCCGGCGCGCGCGGGCAGGCCTGCTTGAGCGTGACACCGGCCGCCTGCAATGCGGCCGCGAAATCCGGCGACGCCTGGCAGGCCAGCGTCTGGCCGAAGGACTGGCCCGACGGCGCGGCCGCGCCGTCAAAGCGCGCCTGGTGCCGCGCCAGCAGCGCCAGCATGTCGGGCTGGCCGCTGGCCAGCGCCACCCAGGCGGGGCTGCGGCCCTGGGCATCGGCCGCGTCCGGCTTGGCGCCGGCGGCCAGCATGGCATCGGCCAGGTCGGCGCGGCCAAGCTCGATGGCCGTGCCCAGCGGCGTGGCGCCGCTTTCGCCCTGCGGCGCGTCCAGGTCGGCGCCCATGTCCTTCACCCGCCGCAGCACATCGACCACGGTGTCGCGACGCGCGACCGCCAGTTGCCGGTCGCGCAGCAATGCCGACAGCAGGCGCCGCGGCAAGGCCTCTTCCTGGCGCGCGCAATCGGCGTGCGCGCCGCGATAGCCGGCCGCCTGCAATTGCGCGAAATAACCCGGCTTGTCGAGCAGGACGTACTCGCCGCCCGGCGGCAGGCAGGCGGCCTCAGGCGTTTGCCCGCTGCCCTGCGCCACGCGGGCGACCCGCGCCATGTCGCCCGAGGCCAGCGCCGCGTTCAACAATGCATAGGGGGCCGGCGCGCGCGGCAGGCGCGGGTCGTCCAGCCTGGCGCCGGCGCGCAACAGGCGCTCCAGCATGGCATCATCGCCGGCGCCGATGGCCCAATACAAGGTACTGCGGCCGTCCGGCGCCAGGCCGAGCGGGTCGGCGCCCCTGGCCAGCAAAGCGTCGACCATCGCGGCCTGCTCCGAGGTCACCGCCACCAGCAGCGGCGGCACGCCCTTGCGGTCGAACGCGTCGTCCGACGCGGCGGCGGGCGCCGGATTGACCGGCACGCCCGCGTCGATCAGATACGTAGCCATCGCCGTGTCGCGGTTGTCCAGCGCCTGGCGGATGGCATCGGCATCGAGGGTCTTCAAGTCCAGGCCGGCATCGGCCAATTGCCGCAGCATGGCCGCGCCCTGCTTGCCGGGCTGGCGCAGGGCCAGCGCCAGCGGCGAATGCGCGGGATCGGCCAGCAGCGCCTGCAGGGCCGTGGGCGCAGTGGCGGCGAGCAACTCGCGCAGCAGCGCCGCGTCATCCGCCTCCACCGCGCGCTCGATCGCCGACTTGCGGTCGTACCCCTGGCGCACCGCGGCCGGGTTGGCGCCCCCGGCGATCAACGCGCGCGCGGCGTCGGCCTGGCGCGCCCGTACCGCGTCCGCCAGCGGCGTGTCGCCATATTGGTCGTTGGCATCGCCGTCCACGGGCGCGCCCAACGCCAGCAGGCGCCGCAGCGTTGCCGTGTCGCCCTTGGCGGCGGCCAGGTTCAGGATGGGCCGTTCCTCGGCCTCCATCCGGACGAACACCGCGGGATCGGTGCCGGTGCGCGGGCCGCGCTGGTTGAACGGCATGCCGGCCCGCAGCAGCGGCGCGGCGATGTCACCGTGTCCGGCCACCACCGCGGCCTGGGCCGCGTCCAGCCACAGATCGAGGTCGCCGGCGGCGCCGTAGGCCTTGTCCGGCGTGGTGCGCGGTCCCAGTTCGGCCAGCGCCGACGCCGCGCCGGCGTTGCCGGTGTAGGCGGCCAGCGCCAGCGGACTGGCGCCGTCGTCGTAGGCGGGCCGGGTGCCGGTGGCGGCCAGGGCGCGCACGACCTCGGCCCCTTCGGTCAGCTCGACCAGCGGCCCCCAGGCAAGATAGTCCGCGGCCTTGCGCGGCTGGCCCTGGGCGTCCTTGAAGGCCTGGCGCGTGGCATCGTCGGCATGCTCGTCGATATAGGCGAAGGGCCGCGCGGCGCCGGCCTTGAGCAGCGCCAGCACCATGCGGGTGGTTTCCTGGCGGTCGGGCAGCCGGGGCAGATAGGTCATGCGCACCGCGAATTCGAAATCGCGGTTGAGCAGGAATTCCAACGGGGTCTTGTTCTCGTCGCCGCGCTGGTCGGGCCGTGCGCCCGCGGCCAGCAGCATATCCATCATCTCGGGCGAGCCATACAGCAGCGCCAGCTGCAACGAGGGGCGGCGCGACTCGTAGGTGATGTCATCGAGCGCCGGCTTGGTGGCCAGCAGGGACGCCAGCATGCGGGTGCGCGCCGGCAACGCGGCGCGATACGCCTGGCGCAAGCGCGCGGCCTCGTCCGCCGGCATGTCCCAATACACGTGCTTGCCGCGTTGCCCGGCCGGCATCAGCAGCGCATGCAGCAGCGGCACGCCTTCAAGCGCGTAGTCACCCGGCCGCGACACTTTGGCCAGGGCCGCGCTGAACGCGGCTTCGTCGCCGGCCTCCACCGCGCTGAACAGCGCGCGGGTGTCGGGCGTGTCGGCCGCCAGGTAATCGCGATAGGGCGAGGCGCAATCGCAATCGGCATTGGCGCCGGGCTTGGCGGCGGGCGGCGCCGGCGGCTCGGCCGGCGTATCGGCCGGCGCCGCCTGCGCGGCGGCGGGCGCCTCGGCCCGGCTCTTG
>NZ_CP017433.1:2086086-2188651 GCF_002082135.1 Achromobacter ruhlandii | reverse complement strand
GCGCGCATGCTTGCGTGTGTTCAACCGCATCCTTGCACCCTTGCCGGCCGACATCCGCACGGCCCGTGTTGACCTTTCACCGACCTCTGCCCGCGCGCGTCAGAGATCGCGCGTCTCGCGCACTTGCCTGACTTCGACGCGGGCGCCGCCCTGCGCGAAGCTCAGGTCCAGGCCCTGCCCCGCCGCCAGGCTGGCGGCATCGCGCACGATGCGGCCGTCGGCGTCCCGGGCGATAGCATAGCCGCGCGCCAGCGTGTTGCCTGGATCGAGCGCGCGCAGTTGCGCCCCGGCCGCGGCCAGTTGGTCGCGGCGCCGCGCCAGCAGGCGCGCATGCGCCTGGCCCAGTTGACGCGTCACGGCGGCCAGGCGTTCAGCGCCGCGGCGGGTATCGGGCACGCGATGCGCCAGGCGCTGCGCCAGCAAGTTGACGCGGGCGCCGCGGCGCGCCTGCGGACCGGCCCAGGCCGAGGCCAGGCGGTAACTCAGGCCGTTCAGGCGTTCCCGCTGGTGTTCCAGGCGCTGGGCCGGCGACACCAGTTGCGCGGTGGCGCGGTCCAGCCGCTGCGCCGCGCGTTCCAGGCGGCGCTGCTGCCCGCGCACCAGCGTCTCGGCCGCGTACATGACGCGGCCCAGCAGTTCCGAACGCGGCACGCAGGCCAGTTCGGCCGCCGCGGTCGGCGTGGGCGCGCGCACGTCGGCAACGAAATCGGCGATGGTGAAATCGGTCTCGTGACCGACGCCGCTGATGGTGGTGATGGCGCTGGCATCGATCGCGCGCGCCAGGTCCTCGTCGTTGAAGCTCCAGAGGTCCTCGATACTGCCGCCGCCGCGCACCAGCAGCAGCGTATCGACTTCGCCGCGGGCGTTCGCCAGGCGGATCTGCGCGGCCAGCCGGCCGGCCGCGTCGGCGCCCTGCACCGGCGCCGGGTAGATGATGACAGGCACCTGGGGGGCGCGCCGGGCCAGCGCCGACAGGACGTCGCGCAATGCGGCGGCGTGCAGCGAGGTGATCACGCCAATGGCGCGCGGCAGCGGCGCCGGCTCGCGCTTGCGCGCCGGGTCGAACAGGCCCTCGGCGTCGAGCTGTTCCTTCAGGCGCAGAAAGGCCTCGTACAGATTGCCCAGGCCGGCGCGGCGCATGGCATCGACCTGCAACTGGTAGTCGCCGCGCGGCTCGTACAGCGACACCCTGGCCCTGATTTCGACCTGGTCGCCAGCGCGCGGCACGAAACCCACCGCGCTGGCGCGGCCTCGGAACATGACGGCGCGCACCGCGGCGCGGCTGTCCTTGAGCGTGAAGTACCAATGCCCGGAAGCCGCCTGTGTGAAGTTGGAAATCTCGCCGCGCACCCACAGCGCCGGGATGCTGCGCTCCAACAACTGCCCCACTGCTTGGTTCAGCTGGGCAACCGTCAGGATATCCCGCGCAAATACGTTGTTTGTGACCGCAAGTTCAATTGTCATAAGGCTTTCCGATGCGTACCTGTCCACAGGGCATACGTAGCGGGCCGCAATGATACCGCGTCCGGGCATTTTTGCCGCGACTGGCCCGAAAGCCAGCAAATTCGACCTAAAGATATGATTTTTATGGAAATTCCAGCCACGCAGCGCTGCTCGAAATGGGAGCAAACAAGCGCAAGCCCTGTGCCGACAAGCGTTCCGGGGAAGTTTTGCACAGAATTATCCACAAATTCTGTGGATAGTTTCGGCGGTCGGCCGCCCTTGCCACTTCCCCGCCGCGCCGTTACAGTTCCGGCTTGATCAGATGCCGGCGCGTGGCCCCGACCGCCCCCGGCCCTCTCCCCTGGAGTCGACCGTTTTGCTTTCCATCTTGCGCGAGGCCGGCTGGCCCATCTGGCCCCTGCTGGCGACTTCCGTGCTGGGCCTGGCGCTGATCTTCGAGCGCTTCCTGTCGCTGCGCCGCAGCCAGGTCATGCCGCGCGGCCTGAACGAGCAGGTCGCCGAGATGCTGCGCAACCGCCAGGACAGCCCCGAGGCCCTGAACCGCCTGGAACGCAATTCCCCGCTGGGCCGGGTGCTGGCCGAGGTCATGCGCCATCGCCACCTGCCGCGCGAGGAACTGCGCAACGTGGTCGAGGACACCGGCCGCGCCGTGGCCCACGACCTCAGCCGCTACATTCCGGCCATCGGCACCATTGCCGTGGTGGCGCCGCTGATGGGCCTGTTCGGCACGGTCGTCGGCATGATCGAAATCTTCGGCTCATATACGCCGGGCGGCGGCGATCCGGCCCAGCTGGCGCGCGGCATTTCCATCGCGCTGTACAACACCGGCTTCGGCATCCTCATCGCCATTCCCGCCATGATCGCCCACCGCTACCTGCGCGGTCGGGTCGACGGCTACCTGAACGCCATGGAAATCTCGGCCGCGCGCCTGGCGCGCGCCGTCTCGCCCGCGCCGCGCGAGGATCGCCCATGAATTTCCGGGGCTCCCGGGGCGACCGCGACGAGCTGGACATCAACCTGATCCCGCTCATTGACGTCCTGCTGGTCATCCTCATCTTCCTGGCCGCCACCACGTCCTTTGCCCGCTTCACGCAACTGAAGGTCACGCTGCCGCAGGCCTCGTCCGAGCAGGAAACCCCGCCGGCGCTGGAAGTGGCCATCAGCCAGGACGGGCGCTACGCGCTCAACGGCACCCTCATCGACGTGTCCACGCCGCCCGAGATCGCCGAGGTGCTGCGCCAGGCGGCGGCCGGCAAGACGGAACCGCTGGTGGTCATCAACGCCGACGCCCAGGCCACCCACCAGTCCGTGATCAACGTGATGGAGGCGGCCCGTCTGGCGGGCATCGGCCGCGTCAACTTCGCCGCCCAGACCGCCCGGTGAGCGCGCCGTCCTCCAAGGCCTCGCTGCTTGCGCGCCAATGGCAGCACGGCGGCTGGCTTTCCACCCTGCTGCGGCCGCTGGCCGCCCTCACCGCCCGCGTGGTGGCGCGCAAGCGCGCCGATTACCGCGACGGCCGCAAGACGGCCTATCGGGCGCCTGTGCCCGTGGTGGTGATCGGCAACATCTACGTGGGCGGCACCGGCAAGACGCCCATGGTCATTGCCACCGTCGACGCGCTGCGCGCCCGCGGCTATACGCCCGGCGTGGTCAGCCGCGGCTACGGCGTGAAACTCGGACCGCAGGCACGCGTCGGCCAGGGCGAACTGGCCGCGGCGCAATTCGGCGATGAGCCGGCTTTGATCGCGCGCGCCACCGGCGCGCCCGTGGCGGTGCATCCGCGCCGCGCGCTGGCGGCCCAGGCGCTGCTGCGCGCCCATCCCCAGGTGGACGTGATCGTTTCCGACGACGGCCTGCAACACCTGGCACTGGCCCGGGACGTGGAAATCGTGGTGCAGGACCAGCGCGGCGTCGGCAACGGCCGCCTGCTGCCCGCGGGCCCCTTGCGCGAACCCGCCAACCGGCTGCGCGAGGTGGATGCGGTGATCACCAATATCGGCGGGCCCGACGGCCACGCAACGGCGCCCTCCGGCCCGGGGCCGCGCCAGGTCTCCATGTGGCTGGACCCCGATGACGCCCGCCAGATCGAGGGCGGCACGCGCCGCCCGCTGACCGCCTTCGCCGGCCAGCCGGACGTGGCCGCGGCCGCCGGCATCGGCAACCCGGAACGTTTCTTCACCACGCTGCGGACCCAGGGCATCACGCTGGCGGCCACGCTGCCCCTGCCTGACCACCACGACTACGCCACTTCGCCCTTCCAGGCGCTGGCCGCGCGGACCATCCTGGTCACGTCCAAGGACGCCATCAAGTGCGCCGCGTTGCATGACGCGCGCCTGTGGGAAGTGCCGGTGCGGGCCGGCTTTTCCGACCCGCGATTGTTCGACTGGCTGGCGCAGGCGCTGCGCCAGCGCGCCCCGCGACAGCCTTCCTAGAAGAAGGCCGAACGCGCCGCGGCCGGACGCCGCGCGTACTCCGCCAGACCGCGCTTGCGGGCAGCCGCCGCGCGCAGCCGCAGCACCGCCAGGGGCGCATGCACCGCCAACAGCAGCAACGCCAGCGCCAGCCAGATGACGCGCGCCAGCGATGGCCACGGATCGTCCAGCGAACGCCGCGCATCGACGTCGACGACCGTCGCGCCGGACGCCTCGCGCCCGACCGCGGTGACCACGCCGCCGGCCTGGAACGGCCGGGCCCCATCGGCCGCCAGCATCGCGGTCTGGTGGCCCCACGACTGCAGCAGATCAGGCATGTTGTCGCGCGGCGGCAGTTGGGGCAGATCGGCGTAGCGGCCCGGCCACACCTGCAGGACCACGCCGCCGCGCTGGCGCGCCATCAGATCATTGCCCGCGCGCGCCAAGGCCTCGCGCACCTGCGGCTCCATGCTGCTCCTGGCCAGGTCGCGCAGCAGATCGGCGGCGCGCGTGATGATGACGCCATCATCGGCATTGCGCTGCTGCTTCAAGGCCCCGCCCTGTGCCAGCCGCAACAGTGCCAGCCAACTGTCCGGCTCGTCGCGCGCCAGCATCAGGCTGTCGACTGTCTCGGCCTTGAGGCGGTCGCACTCGGCGATGGCCTGGCCGGTGGCGGCCTCGCAGGCCAGCTCGATCGTCAGCACCAGATCGGTCACGCGGTTCACGGTCACTGCCGACACATTGCGGGCGTTGTAGGCGGCCAGCGGATTGCCGGCCATGCTGCCGTAGATCTGGTTGCGGACCAGCATGTCCATCATCGGATTGGGCCGGGTCTTCAGGAAAGCGCCCGAATACAACGCCAGCGCGGCCGGCGCCAGCCGCAGCTCGTCGGCCTGGATCGCATCGCCCTGCCAACGGATCCGCTCGCAGTCGAAGCGCACCTCGTCCTGACGATACGCATCGGGCTGGAACTGGCAGCGGCCCATCCCCTTCAAGGCCACCACGTCGCCAGGCGCGGGCGGGTCCTGCGCCAACGCCGTGGCCGAGTCGTAGACGCGCGGCTGGAAGCCGCGCGCCCAGGCCGACGTCAGCGCGACATCGCCGCGCAGATCGTCGCCGCCGACCAGGCCGAACGCCGCGCCGGCGATCAGCCCCGCGAGCGCCAGTGTCACATGGCGGCCCCAGGCCACCGGCGGGAACAGGCGCTGCTCCTCATCCACGGAAAAGCGATTGCCCAGGCGCAACACGGCGTAGTCCTCCACCCGCAGGTCCACGTCGACGCGACCATCCTCCGGCAGTTCCAGGTTGGCGCGCCAATGATCGGGCAGCGTCACCGGCAGCTTGTCGCCCAGGAACAACTGGGTCGACACGGCCTGCGCATTGGCCGGGTTGGTCAGCACGATTGCGTTCAGTTCGCCACGCACCCGGTTTACTTTCTGCGCCGCGCCCAACGGCCGGCGGCGCCAGGTCAGCCAGACGGCCAGCAGCGCGGGCGCGGCGGCCGATACAAGCCACGCCAGGCCGCCGCCCGCCGCGGCCACGCCCAGGCAGACGAACGCCGCCAGCCACAGCATGGCGGGCCAGAAGGCGATGCCGGCCGGACGGCGCCAGGCGATCTCGGCGGGCGTTTCCTCGCGCTGGCTAAGGATCTCGACCCGCATGGCCTCGGCGAACTCGTGCTCGGCCTGGACGTCCGGCGTCTGGCCCGCGCCATCCGCGGTGACCGCGTCGGCATCGACCACGTTCTGCATCTCGCCCAGCTTGCCGCTGGACCATTGCTGGTTCTGCTTCTGCCGGCGCGCCTCGCGCTCGCGGCCGCCGACCAGGTCGAATTCGCCGTTCAGCGCCACCACGATGGCGAATTTCTCCGTCAGCACCACTTCGGCCTGATTGTCCTCGCGCAGATAATCGCGCGCGTCGTAAGGCAGCACCACGTCGACGCCGCCCAGCGTGTCGTGCAGCGTGGCGGCGCCGTGGCTCGATTCCAGCCCGTGCCGCACGAAGGCGCCGCGCAGCGGGAACACGCCGTCATTGAGCAGCGCGACGCTTTGCGTGGGCTTGGCGGGCCGCACCAGGAATGGCTGCACCAGCGCCTGCTCCTCGGCGCCAAGGCGGCGCAACGGCTGGCCTTCGCGCTTGAGCTGGCGCAGTGCGTCCTTGTTGCCGCTGCGGCGCGCCATGTAGGTGATGGCGCTGATGACCGTCCAGGCCAGGATGATGAGCATCAGCCCGATGCGGATGGTGTTGAAATCCATTGTCGTGTTTCCTCTTTCCTCACGTCGCGGCGGATCATAGCCATCATCCGTCCCGAAATTTCGGGCACGGGGCATCAAAACATGACAACAATTAACAAAACACGTAATTCGATCCTCCTGCAGCCGTCATTTCCGACGCACCAGGCGGCCCGGCGCGGGCTGCGCCCGCCCAAACTGTTTTAGAATCCCGGTCATGGAATCCCGCCTTCTCGACATCCTCGTCTGCCCCCTGTGCAAGGGCCGCCTCGAACACGACCGGACCCGGGCCGAACTGGTCTGCCGCGCCGACCGCCTGGCGTTCCCGTTGCGCGACGGCATTCCCGTCATGCTTGAATCCGAGGCGCGTTCGCTGGACGACGCCGCCGCCGCGTCCTCCTGACCCGCCCCGCCGTGAGCTTCATCGCCCTGATCCCGGCGCGCACCGCCTCGACCCGCCTGCCCGACAAACCGCTTGCCGACATCGCCGGCAAGCCGATGGTGGTGCGCACGGCCGAGCGCGCGGCGCAATCCGGCGCCTCGCAGGTCTACATCGCCACGGATGACGCGCGCGTCCAGCATGCCGCCCAGGCCCACGGCTTGCGCGCCCTGATGACGCGCGGCGACCATCCCACCGGCACCGACCGCCTGGCCGAGGCCGTGGAACAGCTGGGCCTGCCGGACGACGCGATCGTCGTCAACGTGCAGGGCGACGAGCCGCTGATCGAACCCGAACTCATCGACGCCGTGGCCGCCCGCCTGGCCGACAGCCCGGAGGCGGACATCGCCACCTGCGCCTGTCCGCTGGCCGACGCCCAGGCGCTGTTCAACCCCAATGTGGTCAAGCTGGTCTGCGCCGTCGACGGCCGCGCGCTGTATTTCTCGCGCGCGCCGATCCCGTGGGCGCGCGACGCGCTGGCCGGCGGCGAACGCGTGCTGGCCGAGGGCCTGCCCGCCTGGCACCACATCGGCCTGTACGCCTACCGCGTGTCATTCCTGCGCCGCTACCCGACCCTGCCGCAAGGCGCGCTGGAACGGTTCGAGTCGCTGGAGCAACTGCGCGCGATGGAGCACGGCCACGTCATCGTCGTCCATCGGGCGTCGCATCCTCCGGCCGCCGGCGTAGACACCCCGGCCGACCTGGAACGCGTTCGCTTGATCTACAGCAATCGTCTATAAGGGTTATTTCGCATGGCGCGGCCCCGCAGAGGCTGTTGCGTTGCGGCATAATCGCTCGGATCACAAAAATTAAACCCCATTCAGGAGCACTCATGCGTCTCATCTTGCTCGGACCTCCCGGCGCCGGCAAAGGCACTCAGGCCGCGTTTCTCACCCAGCATTTCGGCATTCCCCAGATCTCCACCGGCGACATGCTGCGCGCGGCGGTCAAGGCCGGCACGCCCCTGGGCATCGAAGCCAAGAAGGTCATGGATGCCGGCGGCCTGGTCTCGGATGAGATCATCATCGGCCTGGTCCAGGATCGCCTGAAGCAGCCCGACTGCGCCAACGGCTACCTGTTCGACGGGTTCCCGCGCACCATTCCGCAAGCCGATGCGCTCAAGAGCGCCGGCGTCAAGCTGGACTACGTAGTCGAGATCGAAGTCCCCGAAGAAGACATCATCGAACGCATGAGCGGCCGCCGCGTGCACCAGCCCAGCGGCCGCAGCTACCACGTGCGCTTCAACCCGCCCAAGGTCGAAGGCAAGGACGACGTCACCGGCGAAGACCTGATCCAGCGCGACGACGATCGCGAGGAAACGGTGCGCAACCGCCTGAACGTGTACCGCCAGCAGACCCGTCCGCTGGTCGACTACTACTCGTCCTGGGCCCAGCAGAACCCGGCCGACGCGCCGAAGTACCGCAAGATCTCCGGCGTCGGCGCGGTCGAGGAAATCAAGTCGCGCCTGTTCGACGCCGTCAAGAGCTGATCGGCGCTTCGCAGGCCCAGGCCTTCGGCGCCGGCCGGACGCGACGCGTTCCGCCCCCGGCCCGAAGGCCTTTTCGCATCCGGCGCCCGGCGCGCCGTTTTCATCCCTTGAATTGATCTGGTGGTAGAAACATGGAAATCGCGAACAAGGTATTCATCGTGACCGGCGGCGCATCCGGCCTGGGCGCCGGCACCGTGCGCATGCTGGTGGCCAACGGCGCCAAGGTCGTTATCGCCGACCTGCAGGACGGCCCTGGCGAGGAACTGGCCAAGGAACTGGGCCAGCGCTACGTGCACTGCGACGTGACGCAAGAGGCCGACGGCCAGCGCGCCGTTGCCGCCGCCAAGGAACTCGGCACCCTGTTCGGCCTGGTCAACTGCGCCGGCGTGGCGCCGGCCGCCAAGATCGTCGGCAAGAACGGCGCGCACCCGCTGGACCTGTTCCAGAAGGTCGTGTCGATCAACCTGATCGGCAGCTTCAACATGATGCGCCTGGCCGCCGAGGCCATGAGCGGCAACACGCCCGAGCCCACCGGCGAGCGCGGCGTGATGATCAACACGGCCTCGGTCGCCGCGTTCGACGGCCAGATCGGCCAGGCGGCCTACGCCGCCTCCAAGGCCGGCGTGGCCGGCATGACCCTGCCGATCGCCCGCGACCTGGCCAAGACCGGCATCCGCTGCATGACGATCGCTCCCGGCATCTTCGGCACGCCGATGATCTTCGGCATGCCGCAGGAAGTGCAGGACTCGCTGGCCGCCAGCATCCCCTTCCCCGCCCGCCTGGGCCGCCCGGAGGACTACGCCAAGCTGGTGCACGCCATCATCACCAACGACATGCTGAACGGCGAGACGATCCGCCTGGATGGCGCCATCCGGATGCCGCCGAAGTAAAAATGCCCCCACGCTTCGCCCCCTGCGGGGGCTCTCTGCCCCCCGAGGGGGCTTTTTCCCCTTGGGGCGGCCCGGCGGGGAAAAGCCATCCTTTGAAGTGCCCAGGCCTGCAACGGTCCTTCCCTTCGAGGAAGGCTATTTTCCATTGACGGCCGTCCGCCTCCATCCAGTCACCCCCATGAGCCTGTTCCGTTCCGCGGCCACCGTCAGCAGCTTCACCCTGCTGTCCCGTATTTCCGGGCTGGTGCGCGACATCCTGGTGGCGCGCGCCTTCGGCGCCGGCCCCATCACCGACGCCTTCTGGGTCGCCTTCCGCATTCCCAACCTGTTGCGCAGGCTGTTCGCCGAGGGCGCCTTCGCCCAGGCCTTCGTGCCGATCCTGGGCCATGCCCGCAACAACCGCTCCGAAGCCGAGGTCCGCACCCTGCTGGACCGGGTGGCGCTGCTGCTCACCGCGGCCCTGATGGCGATCACGCTGATCGGCATCATTGCCGCGCCCTGGGTGGTGTCGGCCATGGCCAGCGGCCTGCGCGGCGCCGCGCGCGACACCGAATTTGGCGCCGCGGTGTGGATGACGCGGGTGATGTTTCCCTACATCTTCTGCATGTCGCTGATTGCGTTCGCCTCGGGCGTGCTCAACACCTGGCGGCGCTTTGCCGTGCCGGCCTTCACGCCAGTGCTGCTGAACCTGTCCATGATCGCCGCCTGCCTCTGGCTGGCCCCGTGCATGGACGTGCCGGTCTATGCCCTGGCCATCGGCGTGATGATCGGCGGCGTGGCGCAACTGGCCGTGCAATGGGTGGCGCTGGCGCGGCTGGGCCTGACGCCGCGCTTCTCGCTGCGCTTTCGCGAAACCTGGGCCGACCCGACGGTGCAGCGCATCCTCAAGCAGATGGCGCCCGCCACGCTGGGCGTGTCGGTGGCGCAGATTTCGCTGCTGATCAACACCAACATCGCCACCTGGCTCACGCCCGGCAGCGTTACCTGGCTGTCGTTCGCCGATCGCCTGATGGAATTCCCGACCGCCCTGCTGGGGGTGGCGCTGGGCACGGTGCTGCTGCCGAGCCTGTCGGCCGCCCACGCCCGCGACGACCATGGCGGCTACAGCGCGCTGCTCGACTGGGGCCTGCGGCTGGTGCTGCTGCTGGGACTGCCAGCGGCGGTGGGCATGGCGCTGCTGTCGGACGGCCTGGTGGCAACGCTGTTCCACTATGGCGCGTTTTCGGCGCAGGATGTGCTGCAGACCCGGCTGGCCGTGATTTCCTATTCGGCCGGCCTGATCGGCCTGCTGGCGGTGAAGATCCTGGCGCCCGGCTTCTATGCCAAGCAGGACATCCGCACGCCGGTGAAGATCGCCATCGGCGTACTGATCCTGACCCAGTTGATGAACCTGGCGCTGGTGCCGCTGCTGGCCCACGCCGGCCTGGCGCTCGCCATCGGTCTGGGCGCCTGCCTGAACGCGCTGGCGCTGCTGATCGGCCTGCGCCGCCGTGGCGTCTACCAACCCGGCAGCGGCTGGGGCCGCTTCACGCTGCGGCTGATCCCGGCGCTGGCGGCGCTGGCCGCCTTGCTCGTCTACGCTGATGGCCGTATTGACTGGATCGGCCTGCAAGCCCATTCCGGCCACCGCGCGCTGTGGCTGGGCGGCGTGCTGGCGGCGAGCGGGGCGGTCTACTTCGGCATGTTGTTACTGTTTGGGTTCCGTCCCCGAGACTTCGGACGCCGGGCCGCTCGATGATTTTCGGCGTTTTCCCCGCCATCTCCGCAAAAAGCCGGCCAGCCGCCGGCTTTTTTTGCATTTGATTCGTCAAGAATTGACAAGCACCCGGTAATCTTTGGTAAAAAACCTTTATTATTTACAAATTGCCATCGAAAGGATTCCCGTCCGGCCTCCGCCGGGCGGCGTGATGAAGTGAAGTACGCCCAAGGACACCCCATGGCGGACCAAGTAATCAATTGGTTGCTGCTGCTGCGCTCCGGTAAAGCGACGGCGCAGGACTACAACGATTTCCTGGCGTGGCGCGCAGCAGATCCTCTCCATGAGAATGCCTGGCAACAATTGACGGGCACATTGACAGGATCGAACTTCGGCCGGTTGGGCGACGCCTACCCGGCCGGCTATGCCACGGCAGCCCCGCCACCGCTGATTTCCGCTCCGCCGGCCCCCACGGCCGTCGGCGTGCCGCCGCGTCGCCGCTTCCTGGCCGGCTCGCTCGCGCTCGCCAGCGCCGGGGCCTGCGCCGCCTACGTGGGCAATGCCTTCTATCCGCTGAGCAATGTCGCGGCCGATGCCGCCACGGCCACCGGCGAGCGCCGCCGCTACATCCTGTCCGACGGCAGTCAGCTGCTGCTGGACGCCCGCAGCCGCGTCAACCTGGATTTCTCCCCCGCCTACCGCCAGGTGCGCCTGCTGGACGGCGCCGTCACGGTCTCGGTGGCGCCCGACGCCCGCCGGCCGTTCCTGGTCCAGACCGCCGAGGGCACCGTGCGCGCGCTGGGCACCCGCTACATGGTGCGCCAGCAGGCCCAGCGCACCGTGGTGGTGGTGCATGAACACGAAGTCGTGGTGGAAACCATGGCCGGTGCCCACGGCATCGTCCGCGCCGGCACTGGCGCGCGTTTCGACGCCTCGCGCATCGATACCCCGCGCGCCGAACTGATGGCCGAGGCCGCCTGGGAAGCCGGCTGGGTCGATGCCCGAGGCCGCCCCCTGGCCGAAGTCATTGCCGCCCTGCGCCCCTACCGCAGCGGCACCCTGCGGGTCTCCATGGCCGCCGGCGGCCTGCCGGTGTCCGGACATTTCCCGCTGGACGATACCGACGCCGCGCTCGATGCGCTGCAGGACCAGATGCCGATCCAAGTGCGGCGCTATACCCCCTGGTTCGTGTCGATCAACGTCGCGACCTGACCACGGTCGCCGACGCGCGGCTGTAACGAAAAGCCGCTTCGTTGTATACTCAGTACCGTATTTTTATCCAGTAGGCGCGGCAGGGCCACCATCAGGCGTTGATCACGGGTCGATCCCACGGCTCCCATCGATGCCCATCAGGTCTCCAGCCCGGGTGCCCAACCCGGGACCTGCGGCCCGAGGGGTTTTCCTCGCAGCGCCCCCGCCCGGTTGACGGGCGCCTCATCGGCAGACACGGCATTTAAAGCTTGCAATCCCCCGGGGACTTGCTAAAATGTTCGACTTTGCCGAATTCAACTTACATAGCAACATGGCCAATACCGCCCAAGCCCGCAAGCGCGCTCGCCAATCCGTTGAGCGCAACAAGCACAATTCCAGCCTGCGCTCGATGCTGCGCACCGCCATCAAGCGCGTTCGCCAATCCATCGCCGCCGGCGACAAGGCTGCGGCTGGCGAAGTGTTCCAAAAGGCCTCCAGCGTGATCGATCGCGTGGCCGACAAGAACATCATCCACAAGAACAAGGCCGCTCGCCACAAGAGCCGCCTGGCTGCCGCCATCAAGGCGCTGGCCTAAGCCATTCTGCCGCTCCGCCAAGCGGAGCGTCATGAATACGGCAAATGAAGAAGGATGCCCACGGGCATCCTTTTTTGTTGCCCGCTTTTGTTGCCTGCTTTTGTTGCCCTTTTTTTTGCCGGGCGCTTTTGCGTGGTACGTTAGTCCGCGCTTTTGCCTGATACCTTAGCCCGGCGCTTTTGCCTGTCGTTGTTGCCCACCCGTGTTTTTTGAGCGGCCCGTCACTGCGGCCGAGCCGCCAGCCGGGCGCGCATCTGCGCGGCTTCGTCCCGCAGCATGGCGGTGAAGGGATCAACCAGCGGATTCTTGGGACGATGCTCCGGAAACACCAGGTTGACCCGGAACGGAAACGACCGCCGCAGCGGCCGCAGGTGCAGGCCACGGCCGACGAAATCGAGCGCGGTCAGCGGATTGACGATGGCCAGGCCGAGCCCCTGGCGCACGAACGCGCACACCGACACCGCCGTCGGCGTCTCGATGATGGCGCGCCGCAGGACGCCCTGGGCCGCGAAGGCCTCGTCGATCTGGATGCGATAGGGATCGCTGGACGACAGGCTGACGAACGGTTCGCCGGAGAAATCGGCCAGATCCAGGGCGGCCCGCGCCAATAGCGGATGGCCATCGGGCAACACCGCGACCTCATCGACCTCCACCAGCAGCTCCAGGCGCGTGCCGGCCGGCTCCAGCTCATGTTCGGTCAAGCCCAGGTCGTAACGCTGGGCCGTGAGCCATTCTTCCAGGAACGGCGACTCCTGCGCCTCCAGCGCCAGGCTGACGCCCGGATGGGCCTGGCTGAAGCGGCGGAACGCCCCCGGCAGCAGCGAATGCGAAAACGCCGGCAGCGCGATCACGGCCAACTGCCCATCCTGGAACGCGCGCAGGCGCGCGGCGGTCGAGGCGACACGCTCCAGCCCCGCATACGACTGCCGCACCTCGTCATACAGCGCCAGCGCCGGCATGGTGGGCCGCAGGCGGCCACGCACACGCTCGAACAACGCGAAGCCGATGGCCTGTTCCATGCGTGCCAGCTCGCGGCTCACGGTGGGTTGCGACGTGAACAGCAGATCGGCGGCCTTGGTGACGCTGCCGGCGATCATCAGGGCGCGGAACACTTCGACATGGCGATGGGTCAGCATGCTGAGTCCATATCAAGAATGAATCGATGTGGAAAATATAAGCATTTTACTGGATGACCCACGTCGGGCATCATGCCCGCCTCCCCCTTCTTTCCCGCTACAAGGTTCATCCGCGATGGCTTTCGATCCGCGCCAGCTCACCCAACTCGCCGCCGAGCACGGCACCCCGCTGTGGGTCTACGATGCCGCCGTCATCCGCGAGCGCATCGCCCAGCTGCGCCGCTTCGACGTCATCCGCTACGCGCAGAAGGCCTGCTCCAACCTGCACATCCTGCGCCTGATGCGCGCCGAGGGCGTGATGGTGGACGCGGTGTCGCTGGGCGAGATCGAACGCAGCCTGGCCGCCGGCTTCGAGCCCGCGGGCGAGCCGGCCGGCGTGGTGTTCACGGCCGACCTGATCGACCACGCCACCCTGGCCACCGTCATCAAGCACGGCATCACCGTGAACGCCGGCTCGCTCGACATGCTCGAACGCGTCGGCCAGCACGCGCCGGGGCACCGCGTGTGGCTGCGCATCAACCCGGGCTTCGGCCACGGCCACAGCAACAAGACCAACACCGGCGGCCCGCAAAGCAAGCACGGCATCTGGATCGACGACGTCGCGGCGGCCATCGGCATCGTGCGCCGCTACGGCCTGAAGCTGGTCGGCATCCACATGCACATCGGCTCGGGCGTGGACTATGGCCACCTGTCCAGCGTGTGCGACGCGATGGTCGACGTGGTCGCCTCGCTGGACCACGACATCGAGGCCATCTCGGCCGGCGGCGGTCTGTCGATTCCGTATCGCGAGGGCGAGCCGCGCATCGACTGCGACCACTACTTCGCCCAATGGGACGCAGCCCGCAAGCGCATCGAACAGCGCCTGGGCCACCAGGTGCGCCTGGAGATCGAACCGGGCCGCTTCCTGGTGGCCGAGGCCGGCGCGCTGGTGGCTGAAGTGCACGCGATCAACCGCCGCCCCGAGCGCGATTTCGCGCTGGTGGACGCCGGCTTCAACGACCTGATGCGCCCGGCCATGTACGGCAGCTACCACCGCATCTCGGTGCACGCGCCGGACGGCGCCACGCCGCCGACGGCCGAGACCCGCGTCGCCGTGGCCGGTCCGCTGTGCGAATCGGGCGACGTGTTCACGCAGGACGCCGGCGGCGTGGTCTCGGATCAGTCGCTGCCGCGGCCGCGCATCGGCGACTTCCTGGTATTCCACAATGCCGGCGCCTATGGCGCGTCGATGTCCTCGAACTACAACACCCGGCCGCTGGCGGCCGAAGTGCTGCTGGACCGCAACGAGGCGCGCCTGATCCGCCGCCGCCAGACGGTCGCCGACCTGCTGGCGCTGGAGCAGTAAGGCAAGGCGCGGCCGTGGCGAACGCGACGGCCGCGAGATCAGGCAGGATCAGGTGGGGAAGGCCTCGCGCAACGCGAAGGTGGCCTGCTTGAACACACCCAGGTCGGTGCCGACCGCGACGAAGTGCATGCCCATGTCCAGGTAGCGGCGCGCATCGGCCTGCACCGGCGCCAGGATGCCCACCGCCTTGCCCTGCGCGCTGACGCGCTGGTACAGGTGGCGAATCGCTTCCTGCACTTCCGGGTGGCCCGGGTTGCCCAGATGGCCCAGGGCCGCGGCCAGGTCCGACGGGCCGATGAAGACGCCATCCACGCCCTCGACCGCGGCGATCGCATCGACCGCCTCGATGCCCGGCCGGCTCTCGATCTGCAGCAGCACGCAGATGTTGTCGTTGATGGTCTTCAAGTAATCCGGCACGGTGCCGTAGCGGTTGCTGCGTTGCATGCCGGCCACGCCGCGGATACCCTGCGGCGGATAGCGTGTGGCGGCCACGGCGCGGCGCGCGTCGTCCTCGGATTCGATGAAGGGGATCAGCAGGTTGTAGAAGCCGATGTCGAGCAGGCGCTTGATCTCGACCGGATCATTCCAGGTCGGCCGGCCGATGGCGGCGCTGGCGCTGCCCTGCAGGGCCTGCAGCTGCTGCAGGAACATCGGCACGGTGTTGGGCGAGTGCTCGCCGTCCAGCAGCAGCCAGTCGAAGTCGGCCAGGCCCGCGACTTCCGCGGTGATGTGGCTGGACATGCACATCCAGAAACCGATCAGGCGCTCGCGCGCCAGGATGCGTTGGCGAAAGCGGTTGGGCAAGGGTGAAGTCATCGCTGCGTGTTTCCCATCGTATTGAA
Organism: Achromobacter ruhlandii; assembly: GCF_002082135.1. Lineage (NCBI taxonomy): Bacteria > Pseudomonadati > Pseudomonadota > Betaproteobacteria > Burkholderiales > Alcaligenaceae > Achromobacter > Achromobacter ruhlandii. The sequence goes on along the minus strand of NZ_CP017433.1, from coordinate 2,172,922 downwards.
CCCCCGGCGCCGCCCGGCGCGCGGGGGGAGTTGATACAGAACGCTAGTCCATGCGGGCGCCGGAGGCCTTGGCCGCCGCGCCCCATTTGGTGATTTCGGATTGGACGAAGGCCGAGAACGCCTTGGGGTCGTCGCCCACCACCACGAAGCCTACGCTTTCCAGCTTCTGCCGGATATCCGGTGAAGCCAGGGCTTTGACGGTCGCCTGGTTCAGCCGCTGAATGACGGCCGGCGGCGTCTTGGCCGGCGCCGACAGGCCGAACCATGATTCGGCGGCGAAGCCCGGATAGCCGGACTCCGCGACCGTGGGCGTATCCGGATAGGCGGGATTGCGCTTGGCGCTGGCCACCGCCAACGCGCGCAGCTTGCCGGACTTGACCTGCGGCAGCAGCGTGTCCTGGTTCAGGAACATCACCGAGACACGGCCGCCGATCATGTCGGTGATGGCGGCGGCGCCGCCCTTGTAGGGCACGTGCACCAGGTCGATCTTGGCGGCCTGCTTGAGCATCTCCATGGCCAGGTGGCCCGACGACCCATTGCCCGAGCTGGCGTGGGTGTACTTGCCCGGATTGGCGCGCACCAGCTTGATGAAGTCGGCGAAGTTGGTGGCCGGGAAATCCATGTTGGCCACCAGCACGTTGGGCCCGGTGGCCAGCAGCGAGATATGGGCGAAGTCGCTGTCGCGGTACGGCATGCTCTGGTAGAGCGAATAGCTGATGGCGTTCGAGCCCACCCCCGACAGCAGCAGCGTGTAGCCGTCGGGCTCGGCCTTGGCGACCACATCGGAACCGATGTTGCCGTTGGCGCCGCCCTTGTTCTCGACCACCACGCTCTGCCCCAGTTCCTTGGACAGCTCGGCGGCCAGCAGGCGTCCGACCGCGTCGGTGCTGCCGCCCGCGGGGAATGGCACGATCAGCTTGACCGGCCGTGTCGGCCAGTCCTGCGCCAGCAGCAGCCCCGGCGCGATCGCCGTGGCCGCGCCCAATGCCAGCGCGGCCAGTCCCAGCCGGCGGCGCGCCGGCGATGTCTTGTGTTGCATGGTTGTCTCCTTGTCGTGTTTTTCTAATGCTTGCCGCCCGATGGCCGGGTCGGTGAATCAACGCGCGGACAGGCCCGCGCGGCGGGGAAAACGTCATGCGACCGGGCGGAGGGCTCAGTCCAGCAAATACGGCACCGCGGCCCGCTGGCAGATCTCGCGCAGGCGCGTGGCGAGGGCGGGCGGGATCGGGATGCCCTGCTCGCGGCGGCGCGCGCGCTCGGCGGCCTCGGGTTCGCCGGCCACCAGCACCGGTTCGTCGGGCCGCGCCGGCGGGGTGTCGTGCAGCGTGTCGATCAGGTCGTCCATGTCCGACTCGAACGAGCCGCTGGCGCGGAAGGCGTCGGGATTGAGCGCCAGGAAGAAGTGGCCGACGTCGTCCGGTTCGCCGGGACGGCGCGTGACGTTGCGGCGCGCCGCCAGCGCGCTGCCGCTGAGCGTGCCGCCCAGGATCTGCGCCATCATCGCCAGGCCATAGCCCTTGTGGCTGCTCATGGCCGGCGTGCCGCCCAGCGGCGTCAGCCCGCCCTCGGGATGCTTGAAGATGAACTGCATGGCGGTGTCGGCGGCGGTGACGGGCTCGCCCCGCCCGTCCACCGCCCAGCCCGGCGGCAGCGGCTTGCCGAGGAAGTCGTAGACCTTGACCTTGTTGGCCGCCACGGTGGTGGTGGCCATGTCGAGCACGAACGGCTCGTTGTGCGCGGCCGGCGCGCCGAAGGCGATGGGGTTGGTGCCCAGCATCGGCATGGCGCCGCGCGTGGGCACCATGATGACGCCATTGGCGCTGCTGGTGACCAGCCCGACCACGCCGCGCTCGACCGCGATGCGCGCATAGACGCCAGCCGCGCCGAAGTGATGCGAATTGCACACTGACACCGCGCCCACGCCATGCTCCAGCGCCTTGTCGACGGCCAGGTTCATGGCCTGCGCCGATACCGGATAGCCCAGCCCGCCCATGCCGTCGAGCAGCGCGCTGGCGCCGCCGTCGCGCACCACGCGCGGGCGCGCGTCGAGCTTGAGCGTGCCGGCGCGCAGCTTTTCCTCGTATGACGGCAGCATCGAGATGCCGTGCGAATCGATGCCCAGCAGATCCGTCTCGGCCATCAGGCCGGCGGTGATGGCGGCCAGGTCGGGCGCCATGCCCCAGGCCTGCAACACGATCAGAATCTGTTCACGCACCTGCCCCGCCGATGCCGCTGTTCCTGCCGAACCATTGCCTTGCACGCGATGTCTCCTGCTGTTGTCAGTGTGAAGCTCCCGGACGGCGCGAGCGGCCGGTCAATCGCGTTCGCGGTCGACCAGCCGATGGCGGGCCTGGCCCAGGTGGAATTGCATGGCGACCCGGGCGCGCTCGCCGTCCTGGGCGCGGATCGCGTCGAGGATGGTGGCGTGCTCGTCGAGGACGCGCTGGGCGCGCTGGCGCGACCCGGTGCGGGTCAGGTTGAGCGTCAGGCGCATGAAGCCGTTGATGGACTCGTGGATGCTTTCCAGCACCCCGAGATAGAAGTCGTTGCCGGTGGCCTCGGTGATGCTGGCGTGGAACGCCAGGTCGGCCTCGGCCGACATCTGGCCGCGCGCCAGGCTGTCGGCGAAGGCGGCGTGCGCGGCCTCGATCTTGTGCAGTTGCTCGTCGGTGCGGCGCAGCGCCGCGAGCCGCGCGGCGTCGCCCTCGAGCGCCACGCGCAATTCCTGCGCGCGCAGGTAGGCGCCGACATTGCCGACATCGCTGAAGGCCGTCAGGCGCGGCGCCGGCTGGTGGCTGACGAAGGTGCCCAGGCCCTGGTGCGCGGTGATGAGGCCGTCGGCGCGCAGCCGCAGCAGCGCTTCGCGCACCACCGGCCGCGACACGCCGAAGCGCTCGGAAATCTCGTTCTCGGAAGGCAGCTTGTCGCCGACGTTGAGATTGCCGGCGACGATCTGCTCGAAGATCTGGCCGTACAGTTGGTCGGCCAGCCGCACGCGATGGCCGCGTTCCAGCACCAGCGCGCCCATGGCGTCCGGCTCGGCGGACGCGGACGGCGCGGAGGGAGGCGATGCTTTGGGTCGGGCCACGAAATCTCCTGGGGCGTATCGACAGCGCTCATCGTACCGCCGATGCGGCGGGCGCGGTCGTCAGGCCGCGACGGCTTCGCGGTCCCACTCGGCCAGCGCGCGCGCCACCGGCGCGACCCGCTCGCGCTCGGCGCTGGAAATACCGGTCAGCAGCGGCAGCATCGGACCCATGTCGGCCACGCCCGACAGGGTCACGGCGTCGTGCAGCACACGGATCGGGCTGATCGCGTCGCGGCAGTCCTCCAGGCCCAGGTAGTGGGCCCGCACCGACTCGGCCTCGTCGTGGCGGCCTTCCTTGAGCAGGCGCAGCAGGCGCATCGAGCCGCGCGGCGCCACGCAGACCGAGCCGGAGGTGAAGCTCTTCAGGCCGAAGTCGCGGTAGTGGACGATGGCCGGGCGCTCGCCGATGCCGCTGACCACGCGATTGGCGTCCACGCTTTGCAGCAGCGCCGACAGGTAGGCGTCGCGCGCCGGGTCCTCGCGCACCACGGCGTACTTGAACGCGACGATGCGGTCTTCCTCGACCAGGCGCGCCGCCGTGGCCGGCGCCAGGTAATCGGCGGACTTGATGTAGACCACCGCGGGCTTGCCCAGCGCGTCGGTGAAGCGGCGCACGCCGTCGGCCAGGCCGGCGTCGGTGTAGGGAAACGACATCGGCAGCAGCATGGCCGTGGGAAACGCGCGGCCGCGCAGGATCGCCGCCTGGTCCATCATCTTGCCGAAATCGGGGCCGACCGACGGCAGGATCCAGGTGTCCGGCCCGGCCAGCGCGGCCAGCATATCGACGATGCGCGCGTATTCGCCCACGCCGACGTTGTAGAAGTTGGCATTGCCGCCGTACATCACGTTGCGCACCCCGCCCGCCTCCAGGTGCCGCAGCAGGGCCTGGTTGGCGGCTTCGTTCAGCGACAGGTCGGCATGGCGCGCCAGCGGCGGGACCGCGATGACGGAACGCTGCAGGTCCTGCACGGTGACCGGGGAGGTTTTCATGGCGGGTCTCCTGGCGAATTCCGAGGGGGAATCCAGTTGTTAGATGAGTGGCTTGGAAAAAGTATACTTGGTTGACAAGTAGACCCTCAATACCTATATTCGTTTTACAAGTCATCGGCATTACGACGGCAAGGCGCGACAGACGCCGGCAGCATTCAGACCCGGGCCCCGGCCTGGCAGGAACACCCCACAAACGATGCGCGGCCACGCGCACACGAGGAGACGACTTCCATGCTTGCAGCCCCCTTGCGCGGCCGCCTGGCCCTTGCCGCCTGTCTGGCGGCGGCAGCCCTGTTGCCCGCCGCCGCGCGCGCCGCCGACTATCCGGCGCGCGACGTCAGGATCATCGTGCCCTTCCCCGCCGGCGGCACCGCCGACATCGCCGCGCGCGTGGTCGCGGCCGAACTGGGCAAGGCCTGGGGCAAGGCGGTGGTGGTGGACAACAAGGCGGGCGCGGGCGGCAACGTCGGCACCGCCGAAGCCGCCCGCGCCACGCCCGATGGCTACACGCTGCTGATGGGCACCGTCAGCACCCATGCCATCAACCAGTCCGTTTACGCCAAGCTGCCCTACGACCCGGTCAAGGACTTCACGCCGGTCACGCTGGTGATCCCGGTGCCCAACGTGCTGGAACTGAATCCGGCTTTTGCCGACAAGCACGGCATCCGCAGCGTGGCGGACCTGATCAAATACCTGAAGGCCAATCCCGGCAGCGTCAACATGGCCTCGACCGGCAACGGCACCTCGACCCATCTGTCGGGGGAACTATTCCAGACCATGACAGGCACCCGCATGACGCACGTGCCCTACAAGGGCAGCAGTCCGGCCCTGACGGATGTGATGGCGGGGTCGGCCGACCTGATCTTCGACAACCTGCCGTCGTCGATGGGCTTCATCAAGGGCGGCAAGCTGCGGCCGCTGGCGGTCACCACCGCCACGCGCTCGCCGGCGCTGCCGGACGTGCCGACGCTGGCCGAGGCCGGCGTGCAAGGCTACGAGGCGTCCAGCTGGTTCGGCCTGCTGGCCCCGGCGGGCACGCCACAACAGATCGTCGACAAGGTCCAGCGCGATGTCGCCGCGGCGCTGCGGCAGGCGCCGGTGCGCGAACAATTGCAGGCCCAGGGCGCGACGCCGTCGGGCAACACGCCGGCGCAGTTCACCCAGTTCATGGCGCGGGAAACCGTCAAATGGGCCGCGGTCGTGAAGCAATCGGGCGCCAAGGTCGACTGACCCGCGCCGATCCGGGCCCGGCCGCCACGCGTGGGCGCCGGGTTCTTCATCATCACGCGAACCAGGAGACACCATGAACAGATCGATCAGCGCGGTCGCGCTGTCCGCCGCCCTGCTTGCCGGGCCGGCGGTCCACGCCGCCGGCTATCCCACCAAGCCCGTCACGATGATCGTACCGTTCGTGCCGGGCGGCTCGTCCGACATCACGGCGCGCAGCGTCACGCCGGGGCTGACGAAAGCGCTGGGCCAGACCTTCGTGGTCGAGAACAAGCCGGGCGCCAACAGCGCCATCGGCGCGCAGGCGCTGGCCCGCGCCACGTCCGACGGCTACACCATGATGGTCGGCTCGATCGGCACCTTCGCCATCAACGAGGCGCTGTACAAGAACCTCTCGTACAACCCGAGCAAGGACTTCGAGTACCTGACCCAGGCGGTGCGCAATCCCAACGTGCTGGTGGCCTCGCCGTCGTTCCCGGCCAGCACGGTGGCCGAACTGGTCGACTACGCCAACAAGAATCCGGGCAAGGTGTCGTACGCCTCGTCCGGCACGGGCTCGTCCGACCACCTGTCGGCGGTGATGTTCCGCCAGCGCACCCAGACCTCGGGCGTGGACGTGCCGTACCGTGGCGGCGGCGCCGCCATCGCCGACCTGATCGGCGGCCAGGTCAACGTGTCGTTCCAGAACCTGGGCGCGGTGCAGACGCACATCAAGGCCGGCAAGCTCAAGGCGCTGGCCATCACCGGCGACGCGCGCGCGGTGGACCTGCCGGACGTGCCGACGCTGGCCGAGGCCGGCATCAAGGACATGGTGGTGTATTCGTGGCAGGGCTTCGCGGTGCCCAAGGGCACCCCGCCGGCCGTGGTGCAGCAGCTGACCAAGGCCCTGCAGACCGCCCTGCGCGATCCGCAAACCGAGAAGACGCTGCAGGGCCTGGGCTTCGAGGTCGTGGCGAACACGCCGCAGCAGTTCAGCGCGTTCCAGCAGGCCGAGGTCAAGCGCTGGAAGGACGTGATCCAGAAGGCCAATATCCAGCTGGAGTAAGGCTGCTTGAGATGGGCTGCTTGGGGCGGGCTGCCTTGGGCAGCCCGATTCTAGCCCGCCGCTCAAGGGCGCGGCGCGGGAGGGCTCCCGCGGCCCGCGCCCTCTCAGCCGGATTCAAGGCCGGATCAAGTAGCATGAAGGTTTCGCCACCCACCTGTACGACAACATGACCACCAAGCATCGCATCATCCAGGTCGGCTCGCTGGCCGGCTCGCCCTCCGCCAACCAGCGCCTCGCCGAGCGCTACGACGTCATCGAGCTCTGGAAGCAGCCGGATCGCAAGACGGCCCTGGCCGAACTCGGCAAGGGCGTCACCGCCGTCGTCACCTCGGCCAACTTCGGCGCCAACGCCGAACTCATCAACGCCCTGCCCGACCTGAAGGCCATCTGCAGCTGGGGCGTGGGCTACGAGACCATCGACGTGCAGGCGGCGCATGCGCGCGGCGTGCAGGTCAGCAACACGCCCGACGTGCTGACCGACTGCGTGGCGGACCTGGCCTGGGGCCTGATGATCGCAGGCGCCCGCCGCATGGGCCAGGGCGAACGCTTCGTGCGCGCCGGCCAGTGGGGCCAGGTGCACGGCAGCATTCCGCTGGGCCAGCGCGTCAGCGGCAAGAAGCTCGGCATCGTGGGCCTGGGCCGCATCGGCGAGGCCATCGCCCGCCGCGGCATCGGCTTCGATATGCAGGTGCGTTATCACAACCGCAGGAAGCGCGACGACGTCGACTACGGCTACGAGGCCTCGCTGACCGACCTGGCGGCCTGGGCCGACTTCCTGGTCGTGGCCACCGTGGGCGGCCCGGCCACGCGCCACCTGGTCAATCGCGAGGTGCTGGAAGCGCTCGGCCCGCGCGGCATCATCGTCAACATCGCGCGCGGCCCGGTAATCGACGAGGCCGCGCTGGTGGCCGCGCTGGAGGCCGGCAAGCTCGGCTGCGCCGCGCTCGACGTGTTCGAGCACGAGCCCAAGGTGCCCGAGGCCCTGATCAAGAGCGACCAGGCGGTGCTGCTGCCTCACATCGGCAGCGCCACGCTGGAAACACGCCAGGCCATGGAAGATCTGATGCTGGAGAACCTGGCGGCGTATTTCGATACCGGCCGCGTGATCACGCCGGTGGATTGACGCGGGCGGGAACGGCGGCGCGCTCAGCGCCGTCGGCGTTCACGCAAGTGGCACCAATACGGGCAACACGACAGGTCCGCCACACAAACGAAAAAGCCTCTCGGCGCCCATACCGAGAGGCTTTCGACTTCCAGGCCCGAAGACCCGTCCGTCGTGCAAAGGAACTGCCGGACCTCGCGATCCGATGCTGCGTGACTGCCTTACTTCGCGGGCGCCGTGGCGGTGCCCGATTTGTCCATCTTGGCGGCGCCCGATTTCTCGGTGCCCTGCTTGGCGGACGTTTTGTCGGTCTTGTGATGCTTGTGCTGCGCCTGGGTCTTGGTTTCGCCCGACTTGGTCGTGGCATCGGCGCCCGCCGCGAACGCCGAAGGCGCGGCGGCAAGACCGAGGCACAAGGCCGAAGTGGACAGGAACGCAGCGATACGGGAGTGAGTCGTCATTACATGTACTCCTAATGGTGAAGACCCGAGGGCTGCCCCTCCGGCCTTTCCGACACGGGGCGGCAACATCGCCGCATGACCCGTACTCCGTTGGAACCCGCACCCCGCCGAAGGTTCAGGCGCGGGCCGGAAATTTTCGCGCCCTTTCCGACGTTAACGCTTCGTCATGGGATCGTGACAATCGACCTTCGGCCGGCCGCGTTCAGCTTTCAAACACCAGCAGCGCCACGGTGGCGAACAGCATCGCCGCGAAGCAGGCTCTCAGCTTGCGTTCAGGCAGGCGATAGGCCAGCCGCACGCCCACCGGCACGAACAGCAGGCTGCCCGCCGCCAGCGGCAGGCCCACCAGCCAGTCGGCCCTGCCGGCCCATGAGTACGTCACCAGCGCCACCGCCGAACCGGGAATCACCATGCACAACGCCAGCGCCTGCGCGGTGGTCTGCGACAGCCGGAACACCGTGGTGATGATGGGCACCGCCAGCACCGCGCCGCCCACGCCGAAGAAGCCGCCCAGCGTGCCGCACAGCACGCCCAGCAAGGTGGCGCGTCGCGGCGTGAAGACCGGAGCGTGGCCGCTGCCCTTGGGCGCGCGCCGGGCCGCGCCGGCGCGCCAGGTCTGCCATGCGTAGAACAGCGCGATGAAGAACAGGAACACGGCGAAGCTCAGCCGCAGCACGCCCGACTCGATGCCCAGCGCCAGCCGCGCGCCGACCCAGGTGAACACCACCGCGCCGCCCGCGCCCGCCAGCGCCACGCGGCGGTCGATGCGGGTCTGCTGGTTGTACTTGCGCACCGCCATCATGATGGTCGGCAGCACCATGATCAGCGCGGTACCCTGCGCCAGCTGCTGGGACATGCCCATCAGCAGCACCAGCGCCGGAATCGCGATCAGGCCGCCGCCGATGCCCAGCACGCCGCCCATGAAGCCAATAAGGCCTCCCGCGCCCAGGCACAGGGCGATCAGCAAAAGACTCACTTGGGGCTCCCGTCAGCGCAGCTTGTCGAGCGCGGCGTCGAGCCGGTCCACCGCCCAGATCTCCAGCCCCTCGATGGGCTGGCGCGGCGCGTTGGCCTTGGGAATCAACGCGATCGAGAAGCCCAGCTTGGCGGCTTCGCGCAGGCGCTCCTGGCCGCGCGGCGCGGGCCGGATCTCGCCCGCCAGCCCGACTTCGCCAAAGGCGATCAGGCCGCGCGGCAGGGGCCGGTCGCGCAACGACGACATGATGGCCAGCAACACCGGCAGGTCGGCCGCCGGTTCGGTGATGCGCACCCCGCCCACAGCGTTGACGAACACGTCCTGGTCGAAGGTCGACACGCCGGCGTGGCGATGCAGCACGGCCAGCAGCATCGCCAGGCGGTTGCCCTCCAGGCCGACCGTCAGGCGGCGCGGGTTGGGCGCGTGGGAGCTGTCCACCAGCGCCTGGATCTCGACCAGCAGAGGGCGCGTGCCCTCCTGCGTGGCCATCACGCAGGAACCGGCCACCTGCTGCTCGTGCTGCGACAGGAACAGCGCCGACGGGTTGGCCACGCCGCGCAGGCCGCGGTCGGTCATGGCGAACACGCCGAGTTCGTTGACCGCGCCGAAGCGGTTCTTGAAGGCACGCACCAGGCGGAACGACGAATGCGTGTCGCCCTCGAAGTACAGCACCGTGTCGACGATGTGTTCGAGCACGCGCGGGCCGGCCAGCGCGCCGTCCTTGGTGACGTGGCCGATCATGACGATGGCGATGCCGGTCTGCTTGGCCAGGCGCGTCAGCTGGGCGGCGCATTCGCGCACCTGCGACACCGAGCCGGGCGCCGCGGTCAGCTCGCCGCTGTAGAGCGTCTGGATGGAGTCGATCACGGCGACGCTGGGCTTCTGCTCGGACACGGCGGCCTGGATCGCCTCCAGGCGGATTTCCGCCAGCAGGTTGACGTTGCCGGTCTGGAGTCCCAGCCGGCGCGCGCGCAGCGCCACCTGCTCGGCCGATTCCTCGCCGGTGACGTACAGGACGTTGGTGCTTTCGGACAGCGAGGCCAGCGCCTGCAGCAGCAGGGTCGACTTGCCGATGCCGGGGTCGCCGCCGATCAGCACCACGGCGCCGGCCACCAGGCCGCCGCCCAGCACGCGGTCGAATTCCTCCAGCCCGGTGGGGGTGCGCGGGGTTTCGCGGGCCTCGATCTCGGACAGGCTGCGCACCGGACTGCTGGAGGCCAGCGGCGCGTAGCGGTGCGCGGCCGCGGCGGCCGGCGTGGCCGATTCGACGGTTTCTTCGAGGGTGTTCCAGGCATTGCAGTGCGGACACTTGCCTTGCCACTTCGGGGTGGTGCCGCCGCACTCGGCGCACACGTATACGGTTCGGGTCTTGGCCATGGGCGCAAGTTTACCGGCACAGGCCGGGGCGCGGGGTCGTCGGCGGGCAGTCGCAATGCGCCTTTTCCCGCGCGTTTGGCGCCGTCTTGGTGCAGCACCCTTTCAATCTGCTTGCATAAACAGGGACGGTCTACAGTTACACCATGCAAACACAAGAAATTCGCTGGCAGATTTCTGCAAATCGCGCATAATCATCGGGTGATGCGCAATGTTGAACCGTCGGTTATGTGGCGGCATACCCGGCGCCGCCGCCCACCAGGGCGGCACGACGGGAATCGCGGCGCATCGCGAGACGCTTGGGCCGCGCACGCGGCCACCTAAACCGGAACAAGACCCGATCCTGCACGAGACCGCCGGACCACCGGCGCGGCACAGGCCCAGGTCAAACGCGGATGCGCCCTGCCACCAGGCGCATGCGCGAGGAGTACGCGCATGAGCATTGCCTATCGCCCCCCTTCGACGAAGACGACGAACTGGATTTGCGCGCCCTGTATCGCAAGCCCAGGGCCGGCGGCAGCCCCGAACTGGAAGCGGCCGTGCGTCGCACCTGGCACCCCGGCCGCAGCTGGCATCCGGGCTGGGCCGCCGCCGCCTGCGCGGCGCTGGTGGCCGGCCTGTTCGCCTGGACCGACATGCGCGAAAACGCCGAGATGGCCGACCAGGCGCCGCAATTGGCGGTGTCACAGGAAGCGCCCATCAACATCGAGCGTGGCCCGGCGCCGCGTCCGATCCTGACCGAAGCGCCCGCGCCGCAGGCGGCCCCCGCCCGGCGCAACGGACCGCATCGGCGCCGGCCGAGGCGCCCAGCGCCATCCCGGCCGCGCTTCCCGCCCAGCAGGCGGCCAGCGACGCCGCGCCGCAAGGCGCCAGCGCCGAGGCGCCCGCCGAGCAAGCCAGCGCGGAACCCGTCGCCTTCAGCGAGCAGGACATCGAGGCCCGCATCGCGCACATCCGCGCCCTGGTGCAGGACGATCAGCAAGAGGACGCCGTTGCCGCGCTGCGCGAGTTGCAGCAAGGCGCGCCCGACCTGACGCTGCCCGACGACCTGCAGGAACTGGCGCAGCAGAATCCCGCTTCCTGACCCCCTTTTTCCGTTCCGTTCCCGCCCAGGCCCGCGTTCGTCGCGGGCCTGGGCGTTCACAGGCCTGAACATTCAACGGAAATAGAACGGCTTCTTGCTAACATAGCCGCCATGAGTCCGAGCTTCCACCACCGCAATCTTCCCCATCTGCTGCTTTACGCGCGCGAAACCCTGATGGCGCACTTCCGGCCGATCCTGCACGCCGCCGGCGTCACCGAACAGCAATGGCGGGTGCTGCGCACCTTGAGCGAGGTGGGCGCGATGGAACCCAACCAGATCGCCCGCAGCTGCCAGATCCTCAGCCCCAGCCTGACGCGCATGCTGGCCGGCATGGAAGAACAGGGCCTGATCAAGCGGGTGCGGTCGAACGCCGACCAGCGGCGCCAGGAAATCTCCCTGACGCCCAAGAGCAACAAGCTGATCGACCGCATGCGGCCGCAGGTCGACGCCAAGTACCAGGAAATCGAAGCGCGCATCGGCAAGGAACTGCTCGACCGTCTGTACACCGACGTCGACACCATGGTCGAACTGATCAAGCGCGAACCCGCGACGCAATGAGTCAACCGGGCACGGGCAGGATCGCGTTGATCTGCCCCGTGCCGGAACTGGTGAAGTAGTCCGTCACCACCTCGGCCGGCCGGTCGTAGGCATCCCAGCCCAACAGTCCCAGCAGCATGGCGGTATCGTGCATGCCGCCCTCGCCCACGCACAGCTCGGCGTATTCCGGCAGCATGGCGCAGAACGTCTTCCAGTCGCCCTGGCGCCACAGGTCCACTACCCGCAGGTCGACCTGGCGGTAAAACTCGCGGCTGATCTGGTGCATGGCGGCCTCTGGGCTGCCGTTGTCGTTGAAGCGGTGCGACAGCGAGCCGCTGGCCAGCACCGCGACGCGGCTGTCGCTCTGCTCGATGGCCTGGCGCAAGGCCGCGCCGAAACGGCGGCTGTCGTCCAGCGAATGCCAGGCGCACCAGGCCGCCACCGACACCACCTTGAAGCGGTCATCGCCATTCATGTAGCGCATCGGCACCAGCGTGCCATATTCCAGTTCGAGGCTGGCGATTTCGTGCGCGCGGGTGGCGACCCCAGCTGCGCCCGCGCATTCGGCGATGCGTCGGCCGAGCGCCGGGTCGCCGCGGTAGGCGTAGTCCATGTCCTTGATGAAATGCGGCAGCTCGTTGCTGGTGTAGCGGCCGGCGAAGCGTTCGTTGCAATTGATGTGGTAGCCAGCGTTCACCAGCCAGTGCACGTCCAGCACCACCAGCGTATCCACGTCCAGGTCGCGGCAGCGCTGGCCGATGATCCGATGGCCCTGGATCGCGGCTTCGCGGCAGCCATGATGGCGGCCGGGCATTTCAGATAGGTACATCGACGGCACGTGCGTTACTTTGGCCGCCAGCGCGAGCTTGCCCATGATGCGTGTCTCCTGTTGTTTTCGGTATCCGGGCGCCGGTCAGACGCCCCACTTCGGAATGGGGTGGCTGCCCATCGAGACGCAGACGTTCTTGATCTCGGCGAACACTTCATAGCTGTATTCCCCGCCCTCGCGGCCGGTGCCGGATTCCTTGGTGCCGCCGAACGGCTGGCGCAGGTCGCGCACGTTCTGGCTGTTGATGAACACCATGCCGGCCTCGATGCCGCGCGCCAGCCGGTGGGCCCGGCCGATATCGCGGGTCCAGATGTAGGAGGCCAGGCCGTACTTGACGTCGTTGGCCAGCGCCAGGCCGTGGGCCTCGTCCTTGAACGGAATCAGGCAGGCGACGGGCCCGAAGATCTCTTCCTGGGCGCAGCGCATGCGGTTGTCGACGTCGGCCAGCACCGTGGGCCGCACGAAATTGCCGCCGGCCAGGTGCGCCGGCAGGCCCCGCGGCGCGTCGGCGCCGCCAGCCAGGATGCGCGCGCCCTCTTCCTTGGCCAGGCGGATGTAGCCGGTGACCTTTTCCCAGTGCTGGCGGGTGATCATCGCGCCCACATTGGTCTTGTCATCCGTCGGGTCGCCCACCACCAGGCGATTGGCGCGCTCGGCGAAGCGGCGCACGAAGTCATCGTAAATCGATTCCTGCACGAAGATACGCGAACCCGCGGTGCAGCGCTCGCCATTGAGGGAGAAGATGGTGAACAGCGCCGCGTCCAGCGCCCGCTCGACGTCGGCGTCGTCGAACACCAGCACTGGCGACTTGCCGCCCAGCTCCATCGAGAACTTCTTGATGCCGCCCGCGTTCGCCATGATCTTCTTGCCGGTGACGGTGCCGCCGGTGAACGAGATCGCGCGCACCCCGGGATGGCGCACCAGCGCGTCGCCGGCACTGGCGCCATACCCCTGCACCACGTTGAGCACCCCGGGCGGGATGCCGGCTTCCAGCGCCAGCAGGCCGAGCTGATCGGCGGTCAGCGGCGACAGCTCCGACATCTTCAGCACGGCGGTATTGCCCAGCGCCAGGCAGGGCGCGGTCTTCCAGGTCGCGGTCATGAAGGGCACGTTCCACGGCGACACCAGCGCGCACACGCCGACCGGCTGGTACAGCGTGTAGTTCAGCATCTGGTCGTCCACCGGGTAGGTGTGGCCGTTCATGCGGGTGCAGACTTCGGCGAAGAAGGTGAAGTTCTCGGAGGCGCGCGGGATCAGCTGCTTGCGCGTCTGCGAGATGGGCAGGCCGGTGTCGCGGGTTTCCAGCTCGGCCAGCTGCGGCACGTTGCGGTCGATCAGTTCGCCCAGGCGGCGCATCAGCCGGGCCCGTTCCTTGGCGGGCATGCCGGCCCACTTGGGAAAGGCCTCGGCCGCGGCGGCCACGGCGGCGTCGATCTCGGCCTGGCCGCCGGCGGCCACTTCGTCGATGGCCTCGCCCGTGGCCGGGTTGAAGGTAGTGAAGCGGTCGGCGCTGTCGACCTGCCTGCCGTTGATCCAGTGCTTGATGCTCACGTGCGTCTCCTCGCCTGTCGCGGACGGCCGGCCGTCCGCCAGAACGGCAGCGGGCCGGAATTTAATTAACAAGTTAACTTTATGCGCGAGCGATGGTGCTGTCAACGGCGGAAAACCCCTGTCTCGCGGCCGCGCCGGCGATTGCCGCCGCCCGGTTTTTTTCGCTATGATTATTAACATGCTAACAATATGCCGGAGGGGGCTGGTCCCGCGCCTGTCATGCCACATATCTGGATTGAGTACTCCGCCAGCCTGGACCTGGACACCCGCGCCCTGATGCGCGCGGTGCAGGGCGCCGCCGTCGGCGACGGCAGCCTGTACCCGCTGGCCGGCGCGCGCACCCGCGCCGTGCGGATCGATGACTACCTGATCGCCGACGGCCATCCCGACAACGCTTTCGTGCACGTGCTGCTGCGCATCGGCCACGGCCGCGGCGCCGCGCAGCAGGCGGCATTGGGCGAACGCACGTTCCAGGCCCTGCGCGACGCGCTGGCGCCGGAAATGGCGCGCCGGCCGCTGGGCCTGTCGCTGCAGGTGGAAGAAGCCGACGCGGTGCTCAACTACAAGCACAGCAACTATCGCGAATACCTGGCGGCCCGCGCCGCCGCGCTGCCGCGCACGGTGGCGGGCGCCGCGCTCAATACGCGCCAGGCGCTGGCCGCGCTGGGCGAGGCGGTGAATGCGCCGCCCTACCAGGCCGCGCCTCGCGCGCCGGTGCTGTACATCAAGCCGGCCAATACCTATGCCGCCGACGGCGACGCGATCACGCTGCCCGCCGACGTGCCCCAGGTGCGCATCGGCGCCACCCTGGGCATCGTGTTCGGCCGGCGCGCCAGCCGCGTCAGCGAAGCCGAGGCGCTGGCCCACGTGGCCGGCTATCGCGTGGTGGCCGATCTGTCGGCGCCGCACGACAGCTATTTCCGTCCAGCGCTCAAGCAGCAATGCCGCGACGGCTTCTGCCCGATCGGCCGCGCGCTGGCGCCGGTGTCGTCCGTGGCGGACCCGGACGCGCTCGCCATCGAGGTCTGGGTCGACGGCGAACTGGCGCAGCGCGCCAGCACCGCCGACCTGGTGCGGCCGGTGGCCCGCCTGATCGCCGACGTCACCGCGTTCATGAGCTTCGAACCAGGCGACATCCTGCTGGCCGGGGCCCGCGCCGACGCGCCGCTGGCGCATGCGGGCCAACGCTACGAGATCCGCATTGACCAGGTCGGCACGCTCGGCAACACGCTCATCGCCGGCGCCTGAGACGCCTCCAACGGAACCCGCCATGAAACACGCACGCATCGCCCATGAAGGCGCCATCCACGCCGCCACCGACGCCGGCCACGGCCAGATCCGCCTGGCCGACGGCCGCCTGCTGGCCGAGGACGCGGTGACCTGGCTGCCGCCGATCGAACCGCGCACCACTTTCACGCTGGCCATCAACTATGCCGACCACGCCAAGGAACTGGCGTTCAAGGCGCCGCCCGAACCGCTCGGCTTCCTGAAGGCAGCCAATACCTTTGTCGGCCATCGCGCGCAGACGCTGCGGCCGGCGGACGTGGGCTTCATGCACTACGAATGCGAGCTGGCCGTGGTGATCGGCAAGACCGCGCGCAACGTCACGCGCGAGCAGGCCTATGACTACGTGGCCGGCTACACCGTGGCCAACGACTACGCGCTGCGCGACTACCTGGAGAACTGGTATCGCCCCAACCTGCGCGTCAAGAGCCGCGACACCTGCACGCCGCTGGGGCCATGGCTGGTGGACCGCGACGACGTGGCCGACCCGATGAACCTGGACCTGCGCACCACCGTCAACGGCGTCGAGACCCAGCGCGGCAACACCCGCGACATGGTGTTCGACATCCCCGCCCTGATCGCGTACTTCAGCGGCTTCATGACGCTGTCGCCCGGCGACCTGATCCTGACCGGCACCCCGGACGGCATCGTCAACGTCCAGCCGGGCGACGAGGTCGTGACCGAGATCGACGGCATCGGCCGTCTGGTCAACACGCTGGTGCCCTGCCCCGCCTGATTCCCCCTACCTGGATACCCCGCATGCTCGATTCCACCACCGTGCGCGCGCTGGCCGCGCGCCTGCACGACGCCGAACGCACCCGCCAGCAGATCCGCCAGATCTCGCTGGAACACCCCGACATCACCATCGCCGACGCCTACGCCATCCAGCGCGCCTGGATGGACATCAAGCTGGCCGAGGGCCGCGTCAAGCGCGGCCACAAGATCGGCCTGACCTCGCGCGCCATGCAGTTGTCGTCGCAGATCGACGAACCCGATTTCGGCATGTTGCTCGATGACATGTTCTTCGAGGATGGCGGCGACATTCCCGCCGGCCGCTTCATCCTGCCGCGGCTGGAAGTGGAGCTGGCCTTCGTGCTTGGCAAGCGCCTGCAAGGGCCGAACGTGACCCTGTTCCAGGTATACGACGCGGTCGACTATGTGATCCCGGCGCTGGAGATCATCGATGCCCGCTCGCACGGCATCGACCCCGACAGCAAGCGCCCACGCAAGGTGTTCGACACCATCGCCGACAACGCGGCCAACGCCGGCGTGGTGATGGGCGGGCGGCCGGTGAAGATCGGCGAGCTGGACCTGCGCTGGATCGGCGCGATCCTGTCGCGCAACGCGGTGATCGAGGAAACCGGCGTGGCCGCCGGCGTCTTGAACCATCCGGCCAATGGCGTAGTATGGCTGGCGAACAAGCTGGCCGCGCACGAGGTGGCGCTGGAAGCGGGCGAGATCATCCTGTCGGGTTCCTTCACCCGGCCGGTGGCCGCGCGCCCCGGCGACACCTTCAACGTCGACTACGGCGTGCTCGGCTCCGTCAACTGCCACTTCATCTGACCTCAACGCGGCCCATGGATATCCTGACCAATCAGTTCAAACGCGCGCTGCGCGCCGGCACGCCCCAGATCGGCCTGTGGGCCGGGCTGGCCAGCGCCTACACCTCCGAGATCATCGCCGGCGCCGGCTTCGACTGGCTGCTGATCGACGGCGAGCACGCCCCCAACACGCTGCAGACCACGCTGGCGCAACTGCAATCGGTGGCCGCCTATCCGGTGGCGCCGGTGGTGCGGCCGGCCTGGAACGACCCCGTGCAGATCAAGCAGATCCTCGACACCGGCGCGCAGACGCTGCTGGTGCCGATGGTGCAGTCGGCCGAAGAGGCCGCGGCGGCGGTGGCCGCGGTGCGCTATCCGCCCGCCGGCATCCGTGGCGTGGGCAGCGCGCTGGCGCGCTCGTCGCGCTGGAACCGCATCCCCAACTACCTGGAGCGCGCCAACGACGAGATGTGCGTGCTGGTGCAGATCGAGACGCCGCGCGGCGTCGATGCGCTGGAGGACATCCTGGCGGTGGACGGCGTGGACGGCGCCTTCATCGGCCCGGCCGACCTGTCGGCCAGCATGGGCTACCTGGGCCAGCCCGAGCATCCCGAGGTCGCCCGCACCATCGACGCGGCCATCGGCCGCATCGTCAAGTCGGGCAAGGCGGCCGGCATCCTGCACAGCGGCGTGGCGCAGGCCAGGCACTATCTGTCGCTGGGCGCGACCTTCGTGGCGGTGGGCGTGGACGCGGTGCTGCTGGCGCGCGCGGCCGAAAAGCTCGCGGGCGAATTCAAGGATCTCAAGCCGGTCGGCAAGGCCGGCGGGCCGTACTGAGTGCCCCGGGGAGGCCGCGGCAAGAAAAACGGCGCCCCGCTGAACTGCCCCCCGGGAAGTTGGAAGGGCAACGAAAAACCCCCGAAGGCTGGATCGCGTCCAGCTTTCGGGGGTCAGTTCACGCGGGCGCCATTTTTTTATCGGAAGCCAGGCGCGGCGTAGCCACGCCGGGCCCCGCCGCCTGGCCCGAAGCGGGCGATCAGGAACGACCGCCCAGGCTGCCGCCGCCGTCCACGCCCAGCACCTGGCCGGTGATGAAGCCGGCGTCGTCCGACAGCAGGAAGGCGATGGCGGCGGCCACTTCGGCCGGCGTGCCCAGGCGCTTCATCGGCACCGAGGCCAGCGCGCGCTTTTCGCCTTCGCTGCCCGCCGGGCGGGTGGCGCGGAACATTTCGGTTTCGATGGGGCCCGGCGCCACCGCATTGGCGGTCACGCCGTATTCGGCCAGTTCCAGCGCCCAGGTGCGGGTGCAGCCCACCAGCGCGCTCTTGGCGGCCGAATAGGCGGTGCGTTCCAGGCCGCCGTGGATGGCCCGGCTGCAGACGTTGACGATGCGGCCGGCGCGGCGCGCCTTCATGGATTCGATGAAGGCTTGCGTCACCTGCACGGCGACGCGCACGTTCAGGTCCAGCACGTTGTACAGGGTGGCCAGGTCGATCTCGCCCAGCGGTTGCGGCGAGGCGATGCCGACGTTGTTGACCACGGCGTCGACCGGGAATTTCTCGCGGATCTCGCGCAGCACTTCCTCGGTGCGGCCGGCGTCGGCCAGGTCACAGGCGTACAGGTAGCCCGGAAAATCGACGTCGCCGGTGTTGCGGGCGATACCGACCACATGACAACCCATGTCGGACAGCCGCTGAGTAAGCGCCCAGCCGATGCCTTTGGTGGCGCCCGTAATGAGCACGCATTTGTCCTTCAT
The DNA here is from genome assembly GCF_002082135.1 of Achromobacter ruhlandii. Lineage (NCBI taxonomy): Bacteria > Pseudomonadati > Pseudomonadota > Betaproteobacteria > Burkholderiales > Alcaligenaceae > Achromobacter > Achromobacter ruhlandii. Next base: position 2,154,077 of record NZ_CP017433.1, on the reverse strand, counting down.
GGATCGAAACCTCGTTGTTCGTTACTGGGTCGAAAACGGGCGCTTGGGCGCCCGGTTTTTCAAGTAGACACCATCCGGCGTTACCTGTCTTGTAAATTGCGTAGCAATTCTTGCATGCTGGACACCCGGCGTCCGGGCGGGGAACAATCTGGACGGGAAATCGGACGCCGACCGGCATCCGGCAAGCCGGGGCCGGAACGCCGCCCGGGGGATGTTCAAGCAATGATCACGTATCGCGGGTAACCGGCACGCGCGGCGCCAGGGCGCAGAGCAGCTCGTAGCCGATGGTGCCGGCCGCCAGGGCGACCTCGTCCACCGAGGGGCCCTCTTCGCCCCACAGCGAGACCGGCGCGCCGACGCCCGCCGCGGGAACCGGGTCCAGATCGACGATCAGCATGTCCATGGAAACCCGTCCCACCAGGCGGGTACGGATGCCGGCCACCACCACCGGGGTGCCGGTGGCGGCATGGCGCGGATAGCCGTCGGCATAGCCGCAGGCCACGATGCCGACGCGCATCGGTCGGTCGGCGCGGAACAGCGCGCCGTAGCCAACCGAATCGCCGGCCTTCAATTCCTGCACCGCGATGATCTCGGAGCGCAGCGACATGGCCGGCTTGAGCCCGAACGCGCTGGCGTCCGCGTCGGCGAACGGCGAGGCGCCGTACAGGCAGATGCCGGGGCGGACCCAGTGCGCCTGGGCCTCGGAACCGACGGCGACCTCGGCAAAGCGCAGCGTGGCCGCCGAGTTGCAGACGCTGATGGGACCGGCCGCCATCTTATGCGTCACCGAATTGAACACGGCCAGTTGCTCGGTGATGCCCTGGGGGCCGTCGGCGCAGGCGAAATGGGTCATCTTGCCGATCGAGCCGAGCACGCCCTGCTGTTGCAGCAGCAGCGCGCGCTCGTGGGCGGCCGGATAGGCGGCGGGTGAAAAACCCAGGCGGTTCATGCCGCTGTTGAGCTTGAGCATGATGTCGACCCGCCGCGACAGGCGAGCCCGCGCCAGCATGTCGAGCTGTTCACGCTGGTGCACCGTGGTGCTCAGGTGATAGCGGTCGACGATTTCCAGGTCGGACGGGTTGAAGAAGCCTTCAAGCAGCAGGATCGGCCCGCCCCAGCCGGCCTCGCGGCAGCGCACCGCTTCGTCCAGGTCGAGCATGGCCAGGCCTTGCGCCTTGGAGAAGCCGGCGACGGCCTGCTCGATGCCGTGGCCATAGGCGTTGGCCTTGATCACCGCCCAGATCGAGGGCGCCAGGCCGGACGCGGCGGCGGCGGTCTGGTCGAGGTGACGCCGCACGGCGGCCAGGTTGTGGGCCAGGGCGGAAACGGAAACGGTGGCGGAAATTGGGCGGGGCATGGTATGAGGTCCTGTGGCGCTTAAGTCTAACTGATCGGCGTGCCGGCGGCGCGGGGCCGCGGCTTCGCGCGTACTCTAAAATGACCGTGATCCGGCCCGCGCGGCCGGACCGCAGTCAGAACGAATGCAGGACCCGACCATGCCCATCGATCACTACGAGAATTTTCCCGTCGCCTCGCTGCTGCTGCCGCGCCGGCTGCGTGGCGCCGTGACCGATCTATACCGGTTCGCCCGTGCCGCCGACGACATCGCCGATGAAGGCGCCGCCAGCGATGACGAGCGGCTGGCGCAGCTGGCGGCGTTCCGCGCCGAACTGCACCGCATCGGCGCCGAACCGGGCGCCGTGCCCACCCCCGGCGCGCCCGCGCTGGCCGGCATTTTCGTGCCGCTGGCGGCCACCATCGCCCGCCACCAGTTGCCCATCACGCCGTTCTACGACCTGCTGTCGGCCTTCGAGCAGGACATCGCGGTCAAGCGCTACGAAGACTACGCCACGCTGGCCGATTACTGCACCCGCTCGGCCAATCCGGTCGGGCGGCTGATGCTGTGCCTGTTCGAGGCCGCCGATCCGCGCAACATGGAACAGTCGGACGCCATCTGCACCGGGCTGCAACTGGTGAACTTCTGGCAGGATGTGCGGGTCGACTGGCATAAGCACCGCGTCTACCTGCCGCAGGAAGACCTGCGCCGCTTCGGCGTCTCGGAAGAAGACCTGGCCGCCGCGCGGCTGACCCCGGGATGGCGCGCGCTGATGGCGTTCCAGGTGGAACGCACCCGCGCGCTGCTACACTTCGGCGCTCCGCTGGCGCGCCGCCTGCCGGGCCGAATCGGCCTGGAACTGCGCCTGGTGGTGCAAGGCGGGCTGCGCGTGCTGGAGCGGATCGAGGCGAGCGGCTACGATGTATTCATGAACCGACCCGAATTGGGCGCCAAGGACTGGGCCATCATGCTCTGGCGCTCCATCAAGTAAGCAAACGGCCCTGCCAACTATGACCCCTGACGAGTACTGCCAGGAGAAAGCCGCCAAAAGCGGTTCCAGCTTCTACTATTCCTTCCTGTTCCTGCCGCCCGAGCGGCGGCGCGCCATCACGGCGCTGTACGCCTATTGCCGCGAAGTCGACGACGTGGTGGACGAATGCACCGACCCGTCGCTGGCGCGCATCAAGCTGGCCTGGTGGCGCACGCAGGTCGACCAGATGTTCGACGGCAAGCCCGACCATCCCGTGACCCGCGCGCTGCAGCCGCACCTGCAGAGCTGTTCGATCACCCGCGAGCGCCTGCTGGCCGTGGTCGACGGCATGGAAATGGACCTGGACCAGACCCGCTACCTGGACTGGCCCGGCCTGCGCAAGTATTGCTGGCATGCCGCCGGCGTGGTCGGCGAACTGTCGGCCGGCGTCTTCGGCTACACCGATCCGGCCACGCTGGTGTACGCCGAGAAGCTCGGCCTGGCGTTCCAGATGACCAACATCATCCGCGACGTCGGCGACGACGCCCGCCGCGGCCGCATCTACATCCCGGTCAACGACATGCAGCAGTTCGAGGTCAAGGCCTCGGACATCCTGAATGGCGAGTATTCCGAGCGCTTCTCGGCCCTGATGAAGTTCCAGGCCGAGCGCGCGCGCGAGTTGTACCGCGAGGCGATGCGCAGCCTGCCCGAAGCCGACCGGCGCGCGCAGCGTCCCGGCCTGATGATGGCGGCGATCTATCACGCGCTGCTCGACGAGATCGAGCGCGACAACTGGCAGGTGCTGCATCAGCGCATCTCGCTGACGCCGCTGCGCAAGCTGTGGCTGGCGTGGAAGACCTGGGTAGGCGGCGGGCGCGGGCTGGTCCGCCGGTTGGCACGGTGAAGGCGGCGGTCATCGGCGCCGGCTGGGCGGGCCTGGCGGCCAGCGTCGCCCTGCGCGAAGCCGGCGCCAAGGTCACCGTGTTCGAAGCCGGCCACACGCCCGGCGGCCGCGCCCGGCGCGTGTTCCACGATGGCTTCGAATCGCCGCTGGACAACGGCCAGCACCTGCTGTCGGGCGCCTACACGCACACGCTGGCGCTGATGCGCCGGGTGGGCCGCAACCCCGATGCCCTGCTGATGCGCCGGTCGCTGCGGCTGGCCAGCCTGGACGGCCGTTTCCGGCTGTCGGCGCCGCGCCTGCCCGCGCCGCTGCACATGGCGGTGGCGATCCTGGGCGCGCGCGGCCTGTCGTGGGCCGACCGCTTTGCCACGCTGCGCCTGATGCGCGGCCTGCGCGCCATGTCCTGGACGCCGCCGCGCGACTGGACCGTGCAACAGCTGCTGCATTATCACGCGCAGTCCGACGCCCTGATCCGCCAGGTCTGGGAGCCGCTGTGCCTGGCCGCGCTGAACACCCCGGTGGCCAGCGCCAGCGCCGGGCTGTTCGCCCGCGTGCTGCGCGACAGCCTGGCCGGCCGCCGCGAAGACAGCGACCTGCTGCTGCCCTGCACCGACCTGTCGGCGCTGTGGCCGGACGCCGCCGCGCGCCAGGTCACCATGCGCTACGGCAGCACGGTGCGCCAGTTGCGTCCGGCGGAGGACGGCATCGACATCAACCAGGAACGCTTCGACGCCGCCGTGCTGGCGGTGCCGCCGGCGTTCGCCGCGCGCCTGCTGGACGCGCCGCTGCGGGCGGCCGGCGCCACCGGGCTGCTGGACGCGCTGCGCGCCTTCGACTATCTGCCGATCGCCACGCTCAACCTGCGGCTGGCCGGCCCCTGGCGCCTGCCCGAGCCCATGATGATGCTGCGCGAAGAGCCGGCCCGTGGCCACGTCGGCCAATGGCTGTTCGACCGCGCGCAACTGGCCGGCGATGCCCTGGCCGGCGAACTGGCGGTGGTGGCGAGCGCCGCCACCAGCCTGGCCGACCGCAACCGCCAGCAGGCCATCGAGGCCCTGATCGACCAGGTGGCCGAACAGGCAGCCGCCCATCCGCAGCGGCTGCCGCCGATGCCGGAAGTCGCGGCGGCGGAATTGTTCATCGAAAAGCGCGCCACCTTCGCGGCGGTGCCGGGCCTGACGCGGCCCTTGAACAGCACGCCGTGGCCGACGCTGGCGCTGGCCGGCGACTGGACCGATACCGGCTATCCCGGCGTGCTGGAAGGCGCGGTGCGCAGCGGCCTGGAAGCGGCGCGGGTGCTGAATCCGCGGGCCGGCGACTGAAGCGTCGCCAAGGCGCCACGCAACCGCATGGCGGCCCGGCGCCGCCGCAACGCGGGCGCCGGGCGGCTCAGCGCAACAGGCTGGCCGTTGCCAGGCCCAACCCCGTCAGCAACAGGGATCCGAGCAAACTGAAGCCGGCGTAGCCGAGCGCGCCGCCGTACGCGCCGCGCTCGAGCATCGCCACGGTTTCGGCCGAGAATGTCGAGAAGGTGGTCAGACCGCCCATGAAGCCGGTGATGGCCCCCAGCCGCACCCAGGCCGGCCATTCGGGATGGCCCGCCACCAGCGCCAGCACCAGCCCCACCAGGTAGCCCCCGGCCAGGTTGACCGCCAGCGTGCCCCAGGGCCACGACTCGGTGTTGAGCCACAGGCTGACGAGCCAGCGGGCCCAGGCGCCGAACATGGCGCCCAGGCCCACGGCCAGGAAGTTCAGGGGAATCAGGGTCTGGTAAGCGGTCATGGACTCAGGGCGCGCGGTGCTGCTTGAGGCGCAAGGAAAAGACCAGCAGCAGTATGCCAAAGAACACGGCATAGATACCGATGACCCACACCAGCGCCAGCGCGCCGGCCCCCGGCTGCATCACCAGCATCGCGCCGAACAGGACCGACACCAATCCGGACAGCCCCAGGAACCATTCGTTGCGGATTTCCTTGCGGAAACGGATCGCGGCAATGATCTGGAACACGCCGGCCACCAGCGCCCAGATGGCGATGATGTAGAGCAGGATCAGCGCCGTCAGCCCCGGCCACAGGAAAGTGACGATGCCGGCCGCCACGCCCAGCAGGCCGACGATGATCAATGCCCACAGCGGCTTGCCGTGGTCGCGGATGCGGATGCCGGCGATCAGCGCCAGCACGCCATCGGCCAGCGCGAACGCGCCCCACACCAGCACCAGCGCCGACAAGGTGATCGCCGGCATGAACACGGCCATCAGGCCGAACAGAATGGCGACGACGCCGCGCAACGCCACCCACCCCCAATGACGACCGATCTGATCCACGACTTGCGATTCAAGCATGACGACCTCCGGTAACACGTAACGGGTGACCTATCTTATTTGAATTTCCCCGCCCGTGGACCGCCTGGACGCCGTGACCCGGTTGGCCGGAAAGGCCGTACTCCCCGGAGACGGCCGGCTCCCCGCCTTACTGCAGCTTGATCTGCGCGCGCTCGATCACCGATTTCCAACGGTCGCGCTCGGCGCGGATCTGTTCCCCGAACTCGGCCGGCGTGTTGCCCAGCGGGAAAGCGCCCGTCTCTTCCATCTTGGCGGCGGTGGCGGGGTCGCGCACCGCCTTGGCGAAGGCCTGCGCCAGCTTGTCGCGCACGTCGGCCGGCATGCCGGCCGGTCCCACCACGCCGTACCAGGCCGTCACGTCGTAGTCCTTGTAGCCCTGCTCCGCGAAGGTCGGCACGTCCGGCAGGCGCGGATTGCGCGCGGTCCCGGTGATGGCCAGCGCGCGCAGGTGGTTGCTCTTGATGTACGGCAGCGACGACGGGAAGTTGTCGAAGATCACCGGCACCACGCCGCCCACCGTGTCGGTCAGGGCCGGCGCCGAACCGCGGTACGAAATGCTGTTCATCTTGCCGCCGGTGATCTGCAGGAACCAGATCATGCCCAGGTCGTTGACCCCGCCGGCGCCGGCGTTGGCGTAGCCGTCCTTGCCGGGATTGGCGCGCACGTGCGACACGAACTCGGCCAGCGTCTTCGCCGGGTATTGCGGGTTGACGCTGAGGATGTTGGGGCTGGTCACCAGGTTGCTGATGGGCGTGAAGTCCTGGACCGGGTCATAGGCCAGCCTGGGGAACAGGTGCGGCGCGGTGCCGTGAGTGCTGACGGTCGCCAGCCCCACGGTGTAGCCATCGGGCTTGGCGCGCGCGGTGGCGGCCATGCCGATGGTGCCGGAGGCGCCGGTGCGGTTCTCCACCACGACCTGCTGCCCCAGGATCTCGCCCGCCTTGGCCGCGGCCAGCCGGCCGACGATGTCGGTGGGGCCGCCGGCCGGGAACGGCACGATCAGGGTGATGGGGCGATCGGGGAATTCGGCGTGGGCGGCCGGCAACACGGCGGCCAGCGCCAGGGCGATGCAAGTCTTGCGGATCATCGGGATTGTCTCCTGTGGGGATCGGTTCTGCTTGTTATCGGGAACGAACGGGCGCGGCGGCGATGCTGGCGTCGCGGCGCAATATCCTGCCGGGACGATGCGTGCCGGGCGCCGCCGGGAACACCGGGCAGCCGTTGACCAGCACGTGCTCGATGCCGGCCGAGGCCAGCGTCGGCGCGTCCCAGGTGGCGCGGTCGCACACCGTGTCGGCGTCGAACACCACCACGTCGGCCCAGGCGCCCACGGCCAGCCGGCCGCGATCGGCCAGGCCGAACACGCGCGCCGGCAACGAGGTCATCTTGGCCACCGCGGCCTCCAGCGTCAGCAGCTCGGCCTCGCGCACGTAGCGTCCCAGCACGCGCGTGAAACTGCCCCACAGGCGCGGGTGCGGATGGGCGTCGTTGGGCAGGCCGTCGGAGCCCACCATGCAGCATTCGTGCTGGAAGATGCGGCGCACTTCGTTTTCGTCCATGGCGAAGTAGATCGCGCCCGCCGGGCACAGGCGGCGCGCCGCCGTGACCGGATCGCAGCCCCAGCGCGCGGCGATCTCGGCCAGCGACTGGCCGCCGCATTCGGGATGCGGCGTCGACCAGGTGATGCGGATGTCGTCGATCTGGTCGGCGCGCTCGGGAATCAGGATGGTGGAGCTGCCGGGGTACGGGTAGATGTCCAGCGCCACGTCGACGCCGGCGGCGCGGGCGTGGTCGATGTTGGCCAGCGTGGCGGCGCTCTTGCCCCAGTTGGCCGGCATCATGCATTTGTGGTGCGACAGCACCGTGGCGCAGCCGGTGCGGCGGCCGATGCCCAGCACCTCGTCGACGGCGGCCTCGACCGCGTCGCCCTCGTTGCGGATGTGGCTGGTGTGCAGCGCGCCGTGCGCGGCCGCCACCCGCGCCAGGCCGTCCAGTTCGGCCTCGCCGGCGACGCCGCCGGGCTGATAGGCCAGGCCCGTGCTGAACCCCACCGCGCCAGCCTCCAACGCCTCGGCCAGCATGCGCTCCATAGCCTGCTGTTGATCAACGCTGGGCTGCGCCGCCGGATCGGGCATCGCGGCCAGGCGCAGGTTGGCGTGGCCCACCAGGGCGGCCACGTTGATCATCGGCCGCTGCGCCTGCAGCGCGCCGAAATACGCGGCCATGTCCGCGAACAGCGGCGAATCGCCCAGCAGCGCCAGCGCCGCGGCGGTGTTGCCCGGCAGTGGCGCGGGGGCGCCGCTGATGCCACAGTTTCCGACCACCACCGAGGTGATGCCCTGGCTGGTCTTCCATTCCAGGCCCGGCTTTTCCACGAACATCAGGTCGTCGTGACCGTGGGTGTCGATGAATCCGGGCGCGACGATCCTGCCGCCGACATCGAGGCGCCGCGCGGCCGGAGCGGCCGACAGATCGCCAATGGCGGCGATGCGCTCGCCGCGGATGCCGACGTCGGCGCGGCGGCGTGCGGCGCCCGTCCCGTCGATCACCCAGCCGCCTTCGATAACCAGATCCAGTTCTTCCTGCATGCCACTTCCGTCTCGATAGGGCCGGCATCGAGGCCGGCCGCTTGCGGGCCGTCCACCGACGGCTCCGATGCTTGATGAAGCCCCTAGTATCGTCGGCCCGATCAATCTGGAAAAATTGTTTTTATTGATCCATCCATCGTGATTTGAAATGAATCGTCTGCCCAAGCACGTCACCCTCAAGCATCTGACCGCGTTCGTCGCGGTGGCCCAGGAATCCAGCTTCACGCATGCGGGCAAGCGACTGTTCCAGACCCAGTCGTCGGTGACCAGCCTGGTGCGCCAGTTGGAAGAGGCGCTGGCCACGCGCCTGTTCGCGCGCACCAGCCGGCGCGTGCTGCTGACGGCGGCGGGCGAGGAGTTCCTGCCGCGCGTGATGCGCCTGCTGGCCGATTTCGATGGCGCGATCGAGGACGTGGTGCGCTTCGGCGCGCTGGAACGCGGCCGGGTCGGCGTGGCGGCCGCGCCCTCGGCCATCACCGAGCTGATCGCGCCGGCGGCGGCGCGGTTCGCGGCGCAGTATCCCGCCATCCGCCTCTACCTGAGCGACGACAACTCCGGCCGCATCCAGCGCAAGGTGGCCGCGCGCGAAGTCGATTTCGGCCTGACCAGCCGCTGGGCCGATGCGCCCGGCCTGCAATTCGACGCGCTATTGGAAGACCGCTTCGGCGTGCTGTACCGGCGCGACGACGCCAGCCTGCGCCCGGGCCGCGACGGCGCCATGCGCTGGTCCGACCTGGCGGGCCGCAAGCTGGTGGGGGTGGTGGACGAGACCGGCATCATGGCGCTGCTGCGGGCCCGCGCGGACCTGCCGATCGAAGCCGCCGCGCCCTTCTACGAAGCCTCCAGCACCACTTCCCAGGCGGCGTTGGTGAAGGCCGGCATGGGCGTGGCGCTGCTGCCCGCGCTGGCGGCGCAGCGGGTGCTGGAACCGGGGTTGGCATACGCGCTGCTGGCGCGGCCGACGGTGGTGCGCACGCTGTGCATCATCCGCCACAAGGAACATGCGCTGAGCCCGGCGGCCGAAGCGCTGATCCGCGCCATCCGCGACTACCTGCGCGGCGCGGGGCTGCCGGCCGGCTGCAAGCTGTCGGCGGGCGCGACGCGCCGGCGCGCCTGACGCGGATCGGCGTCGCCACGGCAACGCCAGCGGAGCATGCCCCGCCCCGCCGCGACGCTACGCGCCGCTCAGGCGCGCAGTTTCTCGTCCAGGGCCGCCAGGCCGGCGGCGAACACGCCCTGTCCCACGGCGGTCGCCACCGCCTGCAGGTCGGCGTCCGCCTCGACGCGGAAATCGGCCCACCATTCCACCAGCGTCGTGCCGCTCTCGGTGATGGCGCGCAGGTTGATGCCGGCGACGTAGTCACGCATCGGCAGATCGGTCTCGATGATGGAATAGCGCAGCGCGGTGCCCGGGTCGTCCAGCATCAGCAACTGCTCGCGCACGAAGCCCGAAGGCTTGAGCGACAGGTAGCGCACCGAGCCGATGGCGTCGTGGCGGCCGCCGTCTTCCAGGCGGCTGTGCGCAATGCCGGGGTGCCACCCCGCCAGGCCGTTGAAATCACGAAACAGCGGCCAGACCTTGGCCAGCGGCGCCTGGACGATGGCGCTGGTGTAGACGTTATGCGGCATGCGGACTCCTGACGGGCGCGCGGCGCCCCGGCGGAAACGGAGGAAGGGGAAATTTCAGAACGTCAGTTGTTTGAACTCGCGGGTGGCGGCGGTCAGCGCCTGCTCGGTGGGCAGGCGCTCCATCGAGCTGGCGCCGTAGAAGCCGTGGCAATGCTGGCAATGGCGCAGGATGTGGGCGGCGTCCTCGGGCGTGGCGATGGGGCCGCCGTGGCACAGTACGATCACGTCCGGGCGCACGGCCAGGGCGGCCGCCGCGATGCGGTCGATGGCGGCGACGCAGTCATCCAGCGTCAGCGCGGTCTCGGCGCCGATCGAACCGCCGGTGGTCAGGCCCATGTGCGCCACGATGATATCGGCGCCGGCCTGCGTCATCGCCACGGCGTCGTCCTCGTTGAACACGTAGGGCGTGGTCAGCATGCCCTTTTCGTGCGCCAGGCGGATCATGTCCACTTCCAGCGCGTAGCCCATGCCGGTCTCTTCCAGGTTGGCGCGGAAGGTGCCGTCGATCAGGCCCACGGTGGGGAAATTCTGCACGCCGGCGAAGCCCTGGCGCTTGAGGTCGTCCAGGAACACGTCGAAGTCGCAGAACGGATCGGTGCCGTTGACGCCGGCCAGCACCGGCGTGCGCTTGACCACCGGCAACACTTCGCGGCCCATGTCGACCACGATCTCGTTGGCGTTGCCGTAGGCCAGCAGGCCGGCCAGCGAGCCCCGCCCGGCCATGCGATAGCGGCCCGAGTTGTAGATCACGATCAGGTCGATGCCGCCCGCTTCCTCGCACTTGGCGGACAGTCCGGTCCCGGCGCCGCCGCCCACGATGGGGGTGCGGTCGCGCACCATGGCGCGGAACTTGTCCAGCAGTTGGTTACGGTCAAAGCGCGGCATGGCGAAAATCCTCAATGTTTGGCGATGGCTAGAAACTGCTCGACCGCCGTGCGGGCGAACAGCGGATCGTTGATGTGGCACGGCACGCGCACCAGGCGCCGGTCGGCGGTCTGCACCAGGCGCGACTCCAGCGCCTCGAACAGCGCGGCGTCGGCCTGCGGATCCCAGAACGCCTGGCCCGGCGCGTCCAGCGCCGAGACGCCGCCTTCCGGGATCAGGAAGCGCACGGGGCCGTCGCAGCGGTTCAGCCGGTCGGCGATCCATTCGCCCTGGCGGCGGTTCTCTTCCGCCGTGGTGCGCATCAGCGTCACCTGCGGGTTGTGGGGGTAGAAGGTGCGGCCCTGGTAGCGCTCGGGCACCGAATCCATGGCGCCGAAATTCACCATGTCGAGCGCGCCGCAGGAACCCACGTAGGGCGCGCGCGTGCGGGCCACGGCGCCAAAGCGGTCTTCGGTGCAGGCCAGCACGCCGCCGAACAGGAAGTCGCAGACCTCGGTGGTGGTCAGGTCCAGCACGCCGGACAGCAGATGGCTGTCGAGCAGCTTTTCCATCGACTGGCCGCCGGTGCCGGTCGCGTGGAACACCAGGCAGTCATAGCGCGATTCGAGCAGCGGCGTGACCTGCTGCACGCAGGCGGTGGTGACACCGAACATGGTGATGCCGACGGCGGGCCGGCTGTCATCGCCCGCGGCGCTGGCGGCCTGGCGGAAGGCGCCGCCGATGGCGCCGGCGGCATTGGCCAGCACCCGGCGCGAGATGCGGTTCAGGCCGGCCACGTCGGTCACCGAGTACATCATCGCGATGTCCGACGGCCCGACATAGGGCGCGACGTTGCCCGACGCCATGGTCGAGACCATCAGCTTGGGCACGCCGATGGGCAGCGCGCGCATGGCCGGGGTGATCAGTGCGGTGCCGCCGGAGCCGCCCAGGCCCAGCAAGGCGCCGATGTCGGGGTTGGCGGCGGCATAGTGTTCGAATGCCAGCGCCATGGCAGCGATGGCGCTGCCGCGGTCGCCCGTGAACACGGCCTGCTCGCCCTGCGGGTGGCTGCGCGCCACTTCCCGCGCCTGCACTTGCGCCGCGCTGGCCGCGCCGGTGGTGGACACGTCCACCGAAACCACGTCCAGGCCTTCGCGCCTGAGCAGCTCGACCACGTACTCGGCCTCGTGGCCCTTGGTGTCGTAGGTGGCGGCCACGAAAACCCGCCGATTCGAATGCGTCATGACTCCTCCGCGGGCGGCTACACTCGGTGCGCGCCTCGATATATGTGCCGGGCGCGAGCCCTGTAAAATCAAGAAATGAGACGAAAGAATCATACTGAGACGCCTGTCTCACGTCAAACCACGAACGCCGCGCGCAAGGCGGCCGCCGCCCCGGCGCGCCTGATCGCGCCCACCAGCCGCCAGGCCGCCGCCAGCGGCGAACCGCCGCACGGGCCGCGCGCGCGCATGCGCAAGATCCTGCTGGACGCCGCGCAGCGCCTGATGGCGCAAGGCCTCACGCCGTCGGTGGCCGAGCTGGCCGAGCATGCCCAGGTGTCGCGCGCCACCGCCTACCGCTACTTTCCCAGCCAGAGCGCGTTGATCGCGGCCGTGGTCGACGAGAGCCTGGGGCCGATCCTGGCCTGGGACTCGACCGCGCCGGACGCCGCCACCCGCGTCGACGAACTGCTGCGCTTCGCCTACCCGCGCCTGCAGGCGCACGAAGCGTCGCTACGCGCCGCCATCCAGGTCTCGCTGCAGCAGCACGCCGAAGCCAGCGCCGGCCGCGCCGGCAACCAGCCGCGGCTGGTGCGCGGCCACCGCATCGACATCCTCAAGCGCGCCATCGCGCCGCTGGCCGGCACGCTCACGCCGGCGCAGCAGGATCGCGTGGCGCAGGCGCTGTCGCTGGTCTATGGCACCGAAGTGTTCCTGGTGCTCAAGGACATCTGGGGCCTGGACCAGACAGAGGTCACCGAGGTCGCGCGGTGGACCGCCACCGCCATCATCCGGCAGGCGCTGGCCGACGCGGCCGCCACGCCGGCGGCAGATCCGCGCAAGCGCTGACCGCCGCCGCGCCGTCGGGGCGCATCCGCCCCGCCTCTCTGTCATTCCCACGTCACCCGCGCGCTTCATAGTGCGGGCCTTCGCGGCGCCGCCTCCTTGCGGCCCGCATGACGCTGGAGCATTGAATGCAGTTCGAAGTAACCCGCCTGCGGCGGGCCCTGATGCCGTTGTCGCTGGCTTGCGTAACCCTGCTGAGCGCCTGCGGCGGCAGCGACGATGACGAAGACACGCCCGCCGTCACGCCACCGCCTCCGGTCGTGACCGACCCCACGCCGCCGGCACGCACGGGGGCCTGGAGCGCCGGCGACCTGCATGTGCACACGATCCAGTCCGACGACGCCCAGACCACGCTGGAAAGCGTGCTGGACCAGGCCTTCGACCGCTACCAGCTGGACTGGGCCGCGCTTTCGAACCACCTGCGCATGTCCGCGCGCGACAACACCGGCGCCAACATTCCCGGCGGCTCGATCCCTTTCTCGGCGGGCATGGCGCGCTATGAAGTGCCGTTCATCAAGCAGGCGCAGGCGGCGGGCCGCTACGCCGGCAAGATCATCTTCTCGTCGTTCGAATGGGACATGCCCACGCACGACCACGTCAACATCGGCATCGGCACCCACGACCCGCTATCCGACAGGTCGCTGCGCGCCGTGGCCGAATTCGAATACCTGTACACCAACAAGGCCGCCAACCTGTTCGACGCGCAACTGGTCGCCGACCTGGCCGGCCAGACGCGCGCGTACACCACGCACGCCGACTCGCTGACGGCCCTGAAGTGGCTGCGCGACAAGCACCCCGACAGCTACATGCTGTTGAACCACCCGTCGCGCTACGCCGGCAAGTACACCATCGGCCAGTTGCGCGAGATGCACGATCTGGCGCCGTCGATCTTCTTCGCCATCGAAGGCATGGTCGGCAACCAGATGGAGCCGGACCGCGGCGGCTATGCCGAGGCCTACACGGCCGACAAGTTGCCCAACCGCACCTACGGCGGCGTCGACTACCTGGTGGCCAAGCTGGGCGGCACCTGGGACGCGCTGCTGGGCGAAGGCCGCCACATCTGGACCGTGGCCGATTCGGACTTCCATTTCCGCGTCAACGCCACCGGCCAGTACAGCAGCGGCTACGCGCCGGGCGAATACGCCAAGACCTACGTCTGGAAGGATGGCAAGGACATGGCGGCGGTGGTCGCGGGCCTGAAGAGCGGCCGCATGTTCGGCGTCTTCGGCGACCTGATCGACGCGCTCGAATTCCAGGCGCAGGGCGCCTCGGGCACGGCCCAGATGGGCGGCGAACTGACGGCGGCCAAGGGCGAGCAGGTGGAGGTCACCATCCGCTTTCGCAGCCCCGCCAGCAACCACTACGAGTATCCGATCGAAAGCGGCAACCCCACCTACGTCAAGCCGACCGTGCACCATGTCGACCTGATCGTGGGCGATGTCGGCGCCCGCGCCGCCGCCGGCACGCCGGCATACGACAACGCCACTAATCCGAGCACCCGCGTGCTGGGCCGCTACACCAGCAAGGACTGGACCGTGGACAAGGACGGCTACAACGTCATCAAGGTCAAGCTGACCGCCGACAAGAGCCAGTATCTGCGCCTGCGCGGCACCAACCTGGCGCCGGACGTGGCGGGCGAGACCGCCAACGGCGAACCGTTGCCGGACGCCAAGGTCGATCTGGCCGACAACGCGGCCCGCTTCAACGCCATCAACGCGCGCAATTACAACGACCTGTGGTTCTATTCGAACCCGGTGTTCGTCACCGTCAAACAGTAAGACGGCCTGCGCCGGCGCGGCATTTCGAGCCGCGCCGGCCCGATCCGAGACGCGACCGGCAAGGATGCTCTTTTATAAGTCACAGTTATTTTATTGACCGACCACCCCTCAATTGCTACATATGAGGACGCAACTGCACTTGGTTCCTGATTATTCTCATCGGAGGATTTTTATGAGCAAGCGAATTGTTGTCGTTGGGGGCGGGGTCGGCGGCACCATGCTGGCCAATCAACTGGTCCACAAGCTGTACCCCGAAGTGTCGGCAGGCAAGGTCAGCATCATGTTGCTGTCCGATTCGCCGGATCATTACTACAAGCCGGCCTTCATGTATGTGGCGTTCAACCTGTTTTTCCAGGAAGAACTCAAGCGTCCCGAACGGTCCCTGCTGCGGCCCGAGATCGATTTCCGCGTCGACAAGGTGACGCGCTTCGATTTCGATGCCCAGCAACTGCACACCCGCGGCGGCAAGCGCCACGGCTACGACTATCTCGTGATCGCGACCGGCTGCGTGCCCGCGCCGGAGCGCATCGAAGGGCTGCGGGAAGCGGGCGACCATTTCTACCAGTACGAGCCGGCGCGGCAGCTCGCCAGCCGCCTGTCCACCATCGAACGCGGCCGCGTGTTCGTCAGCGTCACCTTTCCCAAAACGCCGAATGTGCCGCACCAGTGCGGCATCGCGCCGATCGAGACCACGCTGATGCTGGACGACTATCTGCGCCGACGCGGCGTGCGCGACCGGGTGGAGATCGTCTACACCTACCCCACCACCTCGCAACTACTGCGCAACTGCCTGTTCCTGCAAAAGCCCACCTGCGAGGTGCTGCCGGCCATCTTCGAGCAACGCGGCATCCGGTTCCAGCGCGGTTTCACGCTGGCGAAGGTGGACCCCGATCGCCGCATTGCCTACTCGGAGGAAGGCGTCGAGCAGCCGTTCGACATCCTCATGGCCACGCCGCCGATACGCGCGGTCGACGCGGTGCTGGAATCGGGCGCTTCGCAGGCGCCCGACAACGAGGGCTGGCTGCCCACCGATCACGAAACCATGCAGGTGTACGGCCTGCGCAATGTGTACGTGATCGGCGACACCGTGGACCTGCCGGTGAGCAAGGCCGGCGGCTCGTGCCACAACCAGGCGCCCGTCATCGCCAACAACATCGCCGGCGAGATCCGGCTGGGCCATCCCTGCAGCGCCTATGACGGCCGCGTCCAGGCCGTGGCGCAGATGGGCCTGAACGCGGGCATGCCGCTCTGGTATGACTACACCCACGACGTGCGGCCGACGCCGCCGACCAAGCTGGGCGGACTGCTGCGGCAGGGGTTCAACCGGGGCCTGTACTGGTCCGTCGCCAGGGGAATGCTATGAACGCGCCGCACGACAACAGCCTGTCCAACGCCGGCCAATGCGACGCCCTGCTCGATGCGCCACCCACGGCGGCTGGCAACGATGCGCTGGCGCAGCTCGCCGGCAAGCTGCAACCGCTGGCCGACAGCGGCCGGCTGGACAATCTGGTCGACCTGCTGGCGCTGGCGTCCGACCTGGTCGACCTGCTCGATGCCCCCATGGTGGAAAAGCTCGGCACGCTGTCGGAGCAGGCCACGGGCGCGGCCTGGACCCTGTCCAACGCCTGGCGCGCGGCCCAGGCGCAAGGGTTGCAAGAGGCGCGCCCCCCGGGCCTGGGCGGACTGTTCCAGCTCTCGCGCGACGAGGACACGCGGCGCGGGCTGGCGCTGGTGCTGCGGACGCTGCAAGGCCTGGGCCGTCAGGTGGGTGATCAACGGCGGGACTACGCCCCTTCCTGATGCCGTTGGCGGGGCCGCCCGCGCGGCCCCCGCTGTCCAAAACAAAGCCCCGCAAGCGCTTGCCTGCGGGGCTTTTGGGGTGCGCGCCCGGGATGGACGACGCGACCGGGTTTACTGCAACGTGCGCGTGAACACGAACTTGCCGTCGCGCCAATCCACCGGCACCACGTCGCGCGGACCGAACTGGCCTTCCAGGATCAGCCGGGCGACCGGGTTCTCGATCTGCTGCTGGATGGTGCGCTTGAGCGGACGCGCCCCGAACACCGGATCGAAACCGTCGCGGGCCAGTTCGGCCAGCGCGGGCTCGGTCACTTCCAGCCGCATCTCCTGCTTTTCCAGGCGCTCGGCCAGGCGGCGCAGCTGGATGCGGGCGATGGACTCGATGTGCTGCGCTTCCAGTGCGTGGAACACCACCACTTCGTCGATGCGGTTCAGGAACTCGGGCCGCAGCGTCTGCTTGAGCTCGCCCCAGACCACTTCCTTGACCACGTCGTACGGCTGGCCGGCCAGCGTCTGGATGTGCTGCGAACCCAGGTTCGACGTCATCACGATGACGGTGTTGCGGAAGTCCACCGTGCGGCCCTGGCCGTCGGTCAGGCGACCGTCGTCCAGCACCTGCAGCAGCACGTTGAAGACGTCCGGGTGCGCCTTTTCGACTTCATCGAGCAGCACCACGCTGTACGGCTTGCGGCGCACGGCCTCGGTCAGGTAGCCGCCCTCTTCGTAGCCCACGTATCCGGGCGGCGCGCCGATCAGCCGCGCCACCGAGTGCTTCTCCATGAATTCGCTCATGTCGATGCGGATCATGTGCTCTTCGGAGTCGAACAGGAACTCGGCGAGCGCGCGCGTCAGCTCGGTCTTGCCCACGCCGGTGGGGCCCAGGAACAGGAACGAACCGTACGGGCGCGAGGGATCCGCCAGGCCCGCGCGCGAACGGCGGATGGCATCGGACACCAGGCGCACGGCCTCGTCCTGCCCAACCACGCGCTTGTGCAGGTATTCCTCCATGTGCAGCAGCTTTTCGCGTTCGCCCTGCATCATCTTGGACACCGGGATGCCGGTGGCGCGCGACACGACCTCGGCGATTTCCTCGGCGCCGACACGCGTGCGCAAGAGGCGCGGACGGCCTTCGCCGCCTTCGGCCTCCTCGGCCGCCTCGGCGGCGCCCACCTCGGCGGCCTTCAGGCGCGCTTCCAGGTCCGGCAGCTTGCCGTACTGCAGCTCGGCCAGCTTGTCGAACTGGCCCTTGCGTTGCAGCTCCGCCATTTCGGCGCGCACGCTGTCGATCTCTTCCTTGATGGCCTGGGTGCCCTGCACCGCGGCCTTCTCGGCCTTCCAGATTTCCTCGAAGTCGTTGTATTCGCGTTGCAGTTTCTCGAGCTCGTCCTCGATCACGCCCAGGCGGCGCTTGGAGGCGTCGTCGGTTTCCTTCTTGACGGCCTCGCGCTCGATCTTGAGCTGGATGATGCGGCGGTCGAGCTTGTCCATCACTTCCGGCTTGGAATCGATTTCCATGCGGATGCGGGCGCCGGCCTCGTCGATCAGGTCGATCGCCTTGTCGGGCAGGAAGCGGTCGGTGATATAGCGGTGCGAGAGCTCGGCCGCGGCCACGATGGCCGGGTCGGTGATCTCGACGCCGTGGTGGATCTCATAGCGCTCCTGCAACCCGCGCAGGATGGCGATGGTGGACTCGACATCGGGTTCGTCGACCAGCACCTTCTGGAAGCGGCGTTCGAGCGCGGCGTCCTTTTCGATGTACTTGCGGTATTCGTCCAGCGTGGTGGCGCCGATGCAGTGCAGCTCGCCGCGCGCCAGCGCCGGCTTGAGCATGTTGCCGGCGTCCATCGCGCCCTCGGCCTTGCCGGCGCCGACCATGGTGTGCAGCTCGTCGATGAAGACGATGTTGCTGCCGTCGTCCTGCGACAGTTCCTTGAGCACGGCCTTCAGGCGCTCTTCGAATTCGCCGCGGAACTTGGCGCCGGCCAGCAGCGCGGCCAGGTCGAGCGACAGCACGCGCTTGCCGCGCAGGGTCTCGGGCACTTCGTCGTTGACGATGCGCTGCGCCAGGCCTTCGACGATGGCGGTCTTGCCCACGCCGGGCTCGCCGATCAGGACCGGGTTGTTCTTGGTGCGGCGCTGCAGAATCTGGATGGTGCGGCGGATTTCGTCGTCGCGGCCGATGACCGGGTCGAGCTTGCCCTGGCGGGCGCGCTCGGTCAGGTCGAGGGTGTACTTGGACAGCGCCTCGCGGTTGGATTCGCCTTCGGCGCCGGAGACGTTCTCGCCGCCGCGCACGGCGTCGATGGCGGCCTCCAGGGCCTTTTTCTGCAGGCCCGCGTCGCGCAGGATGCGGCCGGCCTCGCCCTTGTCGTCGGCCAGGGCCAGCAGGAACAGTTCGCTGGCGATGTAGGTGTCGCCGCGGCGCGCGGCTTCCTTGTCGGTGCGGGTCAGCACGCCCTGCAGGTCGCGGCCGACCTGGACGTTGTCATCGCCCTGCACCTGGGGCAGCGCCTTGAGCGCGGCGTCCAGGGCCGGCTGCAGCCGGTTGACGGCCACGCCGGCGCGCGCCAGCAGGCTGCCGGCGCCGCTGTCCGGGTCGGACAGCAGCGCCGCCAGCACGTGGACGGGCTCGATGTAGGGATGATCGTTGCGGGCGGCCAGACTCTGAGCGTCGGCCAGGGCTTGCTGGAACTTGGTGGTCAGTTTGTCGAATCGCATAATGGTCGTTGGTGGCTTGTTGGTGAGCCTGACCGATACGCGCCGGCGGGCTCGATGACCTGAATATGCGGCCGGATGCGAGAATTTCAATACCTCGTCGGCCGCAGGGATTTGGGTCGGTTAACGCATCCGCGTACAGCAACAATCTGTCCCATGAGCATATACGTTTTTGTCTACGGCACGCTACGCGCGGGCGAAATCAATGACCTGGCGCAAGCCGCCGCGCGCCGCGGCCTGCCGCCGGCGCGCCACGTCGGCCCGGCCACGGTGCCCGGCATGCTGGTGGATTTCGGCGACTGGCCCGGATTGCTCCCGGTGACCGATGGCCGGCGGGTGCTGGGCGATATCTACGAGGTCGACCCGGCCCTGGTCGCCCTGATGGATGAGATCGAGGAATACGTCCCCGGCCGCCCCGGCTGCTTCGTGCGCCGGCCGGTGCTGGCCCGGCCGCTGGCGCCTGGCGCCGCCCCGGTGGCCTGCGACTACTACCCCATCGACCCGGCCTGGCGCGGGGCGGCGGCGGACATCGACGGGGACGACTGGATCGCCTATCGGCGGGGCCGCCCGGCCCGATCGCAACCGTAGGAATGCGCTACAAAATGCCGCGTAAGACACCCGTAGTAACAACGGACTACAATGGGTACCTGTCTTCACGCTTTTAAGCCCGTCCAGGCTACCCGCCAGGTCTAGGCACTATAAAGGTCATCGTATGCAAAAACGGGTTCCCGTTGCCCCTGATGCCGCCCACTGTTCCACGTGTATGCTGGGCCACGTGTGTGTCCCGGTCGGGATGGCAGCCGCCGAAGTGGAAAAGCTGGACGAACTGGTGAAAGAACGCGTGCGCCTCGAAAAGGGCAAGACGCTGTATTCGCTGGATCATCCCCTGGACGCCGTCTACGGCGTGCGCTTCGGCAGCCTGAAAACGCAGCTCGAAGACGCCACCGGCCAGATCCAGATCACCGGTTTCCACCTGCCCGGCGAGATCGTCGGCATGGACGGCATGCTCGATGGCAAGCACGTCTCGGCCGCCGTGGCCCTGGAAGACTCCGAAGTCTGCGTGATCCGCCTGAACGAAGTCGACCGCGTGGCCACCCACCTGCCCTCGCTGCAGCAGCAGTTCCGCCGCCTGATGAGCCGCGAAATCACGCGCTCGCACCAGATGCTGGCGTCGCTGGGCTCGATGCGTTCCGAACAGCGCCTGGCCGCGTTCCTGCTGAACCTGTCGCAGCGTTATGCGTCGCTGGGCTACTCCTCGACCGAGTTCGTGCTGCGCATGAGCCGCGAGGAAATCGGCAACTTCCTGGGCCTGACCCTGGAGACGGTCAGCCGGCTGTTCTCTCGCTTCGCGCGCGACGGCCTGATCCGCATCAACCAGCGCGAAGTCCGCATCCTGGACCAGCCCGCGCTCAAGCAACTGCTGGGCCACGAGGGCTGCTGACGCCCGCCCGCGCCATGCGCCGCACAGCCGCACCCGGCGCCGCGCAGCCCCATCCGGCTACGCGCGTGCCGCGCTCGCGCCGAGCGTGGGGCGTGGCGGCGCTGACCCTGGCGGCCCTGCTGCCCCTGGCGGCGCGCGCGCAGACGCCGCTGCCCGACCCCTACGATTACGACGAACCCGCGCCCGCCCCCAAGCGGGTGGTGGTGCCGCGCTGGCAGACGCTGGAACTGGGCAAGCCCGGCCATCGCTACAAGGTGCCGGTCTATGCTAACCGGAACCTGGCGCGCGGCGACCTGCGCGATATCAAGCAGATCGTGATCGTGTTCCATGGGGTCAAGCGCAATGCCGACGCCTATTACGAAACCGTTGCCACGCTGCTGGCGACCAACCCCGCCCGCGCCAACGACACACTGATCCTGGCGCCGCGCTTTGTCGGTTCGATCGACTCGGGCTTCGCCGGCATGGCCGCGTGGCGCAAGGCCAGCTGGGAAGACGGCGAGGACAGCGTGCAGGCCAGCGGCCGGCCCGCGCCGGTCAGCTCGTTCCAGGTGATTGACGACCTGCTGCGCAGCCTGGACGACCGCAAGCGCCTGCCAATCCTGGCCGGCATCGTGCTGGCCGGGCATTCCGGCGGCGGCCAGCTGGTGCAGCGCTACGCCGTGCTGAACCAGATCGACGGCCCGTTGCGCCGCGACGGCATCGCGGTGCGCTACGTGATCGCCAACCCCTCGTCATACCTGTATCTGACCCGCGAACGCCCGCGCCCCGACGGCAAGGGCTACGCGCCCTACGAGCGCGGCATCTGCCCGACCTACAACCAGTACAAGTACGGCACCGACAAGCTGCCCGCGTACGCGCAGGAAACCGATGACACCCGCCTGTTCATCCGCTACGCGGCGCGCGACGTGACCTACCTGCTGGGCGGCGCCGACAACAACCCCGAGCACCGCCTGCTGGACAAGACCTGCGGCGCCGAGGCCCAGGGGGCGACGCGGCTGGCGCGCGGCACCGCCTACCTGCAGTACGAGCGCATCGTCGCCGCGCGCGGCAGCCGGCCGGTGACCCTGCATCGCGCCGGCTTCGAAGTGACGGGCATCGGCCACGACAACAAAGGCATGTTCCAATCGGTCTGCGGCGCGCGCGCCTTGTTTGGCGACGATGCCCAGGCGCCCGCCGGCGCGGCGGCCTGCACGGTGATCGAACCCCCGCGCAAGTAAGCGGCGAGCCCGCCGGCAGCGCGGCCGCCGACCCAGCCACGGCACCCGCGCGGCATTGCGCGGACAGTCCGCAGGCAAGGCGCCGCGGGCAATACGCACGGCGAGCCGAACGCAGGCACGGGACCGCAAGCCGCGTGCCTGCCGCCACGGCAATTCTTGACATCAAGCTGAACAAACATCCCGGACAAATGCAGGGGTGCATTTTTGTGCCGGCAGGCGCAAGATAGGCGGGTACCGTCTCCGTGGAAGACAGATATGAGCCAAGCGTATCTCGACATGCCCGACGCCAAACGCCGCATCAAGGCGATCTTCGTCGGCTCCATGGGCAACCTGGTCGAATGGTATGACTTCTACGCCTATACCGCCTTCGCCCTGTACTTCGCCCCCGCCTTCTTCCCCTCGCACGATCCCGTCGTGCAGCAGCTGAACGCCGCCACGCTGTTCGCCGCCGGCTTCATCGTGCGGCCGCTGGGGGGCTGGCTGTTCGGCCACCTGGCCGACCGGCACGGACGCCGATTGTCGCTGATGGTCTCGGTGGGCATGATGTGCGTGGGGTCGCTGATCATCGCGGTCACGCCCACCTATGCCTCCATCGGCCTGGCGGCGCCGGCGCTGCTGGCGCTGGCGCGGGTCATCGAGGGCCTGAGCCTGGGCGGCGAATACGGCGCCAGTGCCACCTACCTCACCGAGATCGCCGATCCCGATCATCGCGGCTTCTATTCCAGCTTCCAGTACGTCACGCTGATCGGCGGCCAGCTCTGCGCGATCCTGGTGCTGCTGTTGCTGCAGAACGTATTCCTGACGCATGAGCAGCTGGTGGAATGGGGCTGGCGCATTCCCTTCGTGATCGGCGCCATGCTGGCCATCATCACCGCCGTCATGCGGCGCGACATGCCGGAAACCGACTCCTACCGGCAGGCCAGCCAGACCAAGCCCAAGACCAGTTCCCTGCGCGGCCTGCTGCGCTATCCGCGCGAGGTCGCCATCGTGGTGGGCCTGACGGCCGGCGGCACGGCGGCGTTCTACACCTTCACCACCTACATGCAGACCTTCGTGCGGCAGACCGCCGGGTTCTCCGACATCGTCACCACCTACGTGATCGCCGCGTCGCTGATCTTCGCACTGATCCTGCAGCCGCTGTATGGCGCGCTGTCCGACAGGATCGGGCGCAAGCCGCTGCTGGTGTTCTTCGGCATCGCCGGCGCGCTGCTTACCGTGCCGCTGCTGATGACGCTGTCGCAGACCCGCTCGCCGTTCATCGCCTTCCTGCTGATCTGCGCGGCCTGGATCTTCACGGCCGGCTACACCTCGATCAACGCCGTGGTGAAGGCCGAGCTGTTCCCCACCAATATCCGCGCCACCGGCGTGGCGGTGCCCTACGCCATCACCGTGTCGATCTTCGGCGGCACGGCGCCCGCCATCGCGCTCTGGTTCAAGCAGCAGGGCCACGAGCAATGGTTCTACTACTACCTGGCGGGCGTGATCTTCATCTCGCTGCTGGTCTACGCGACCATGCGCGACACCAAGCATCAGTCGGCCATGCACCGGCACGACTGACGCCGCACGCGGGGAACGGCCCGCGTGCCCGGCCGCCAGCCCAAAGACGGGCCTCCGGCGCGCGCCGGCGGTGTGCGACCGGGCGATGCTGCGCGGGCCGTCAGCCCGGCCGGTGCGCGCTGACGGCGTCCAGCACGCGGGCCGAATACACCATCGCGGCGCCGGCGTTCAAGGCCACCGCCACGCCCAGCGCCTCGCCGATTTCCTCGCGGGTAGCGCCGTGCTTGAGCGCCTGCGCCGAATGCACCGTGATGCAGCCGTCGCAGCGGGTCGTGACCGCCACCGCCAGCGCGATCAATTCGCGCGTCTTGGCATCCAGGTGCGCGGTCTTGGCGCCGGCGGCCGACAGCGCCTGGTAGCCCTTGAGCGTGTCGGGCGTCAGCGCGCCCAGTTCACCGATGCGGCCCATCAGTTCCTTTTGGTAATTCACCCAATCCAGCATGTCCTGCTCCTTGAAAAAAGCGGCGTGGCTGAATGCCTGACGCCATGGAGGCAGTATGCGCGGCCGGGCAGCGATGATTTAGCCGGAAAATCGCACTTATATGCTTATTCGTATCAACCGCGACTCTGACGGTTGCCGTGCTGTGCCGGGCGGCCGGCGGCTGGCGGCGGGCGGCGGGCGGCGGGCGACGGGAAGCGGAAAACGGGAAGCGGAAAGCGGAAAGCGGGAAGCGGGGAGCGGGAAGCGGGAAGCGGGAAGCGGGAAGCGGGAAGCGGGCAGCGGGAAGCGGGAAGCGGGCAGCGGGAAGCGGGAAGCGGGCAGCGGGCAGCGAGCGGAGGACGGACCGCGGCCTAGCGCCGCGCGCCCGTCAGCGGCCGCGGTGGCGCCGGCGGCGCCGGTTCTAGAGGCGCGGCTTGCAACGACTGGATTTCCAGCGGTGAGCGGGCCTGGGCCACGCAGGGCAGAATCCAGCCTTCTTCCTTCTCGTCGCGCGACAGGCCCGGCCATTCGATGCGGTAGGCGATCTCGCCTTCCAGCATCAGGCACATGCAGGCGCGGCAGGTTCCGTTGCGGCAGGAACTGGGCAGCTTGATGCCGGCGGCCTGCGCGGCCGCCAGCAGGGTCGAATCGGCGTCGGCCTCGAACTGCATTCCGGACGGTTGCACCAGGACGGGAAAGACGGGCATGGTCGGCGGGATCGTTCGTCTAGTGAGGGCGGCGGCGCGGGCCGGCCTTCAGGGCGGGCCCGGGAAGACCGCTGTCCGCTCAGGCGGGCTGGTCCTGCCAGTCCAGCTGCCAGGCGCCGGACAGCACGTTCTGCAGCCACAGCGTGCAGGTCAGGGTCTTGGCGTCGGTGACTTCGCCCTTGGCGCAGGCCGCGTACAGGTCTTCGGGCCGGGCGCTGAAGACGTCGAGGAATTCGTCCTGGTCCAGCTGCCGGGGGCCGGCGCGCAGGCCGCGCGCGAAGTAGATGTGGATGATCTCGGTGGAATAGGCGATGGCCAGGTGCAGCGCGCCGGCGCGGGCCCACTGGGTGGCGGTGTAGCCGGTTTCTTCGAGCAGTTCGCGCTTGCCGCAGGCCAGCGGGTCTTCACCCGGATCGAGCTTGCCGGCGGGGAATTCGGTCATGACGCGGCCGATCGGATAGCGGAACTGGCGCTCGAGCAGCACGCGGCCGTCGTCGAGCAACGGGATCACCACCACCGCGCCCGGGTGCACGACGTACTCGCGCGTGGAGGTGTTGCCGTTGGGCAGCCGCACGGTGTCGTTGCGGATCTTGAGGAAGCGGCCATCGTAGGCGGCCTCGGTGGAGACGCGTTCTTCGAACAGATGGGAATCGGACTTGTCGGTCATGGCGCGGCGTGGGAAGGTGCGAGCGCCGCCACGCAAGGCGGCCGGCGCGAAGAGCTTGCAGCTTACCACCGCGCCCGTCATGGCCGCGTCATGGACCTGATGGGCGTGATGGTAATGACGGGCATCATGCCCCCTCCCCCGCGCCTGCGCATCGACGACCTGCGGACCATCGCCGATGCGGCCACCGCGGGCGCGCGACCTGCCTTCGAAGACGCGCACCGCGATCGACGCGCTGGCCGAGGGGGCCGGCGATGCCGGCAATATGACAGGGCGCGGCGCGCAGGCCCAAGCGCCGAGGACCTCGGGGCGGCAGGCTCGCCGCCCCGTGTATCAATCGAACTTGCGGCGGGCGTCCAGCGCCAGGCCGGCGCCGATGCTGCCGAACAGGTCGCCTTCGACGCTGCGCGCCTGCGGCACCAGCGCCGAGACGCAATCGCGCAGGCGCGGCACGCGGCTGGAACCGCCGGTGAAGAACACCGTGTCCACGTCGGCGGGGGCGACGCCCGCGTCGCGCAGCAGGACGCCGACGGTCTGCTCGATCTTCTCGATCAGCCGCGCCACGCTAACGTCGAACGACGGCCGCGTCACGTCCACGCCCAGCTCGGGCGCGATGCGCGACAGGTCGATGCGCGCGGCCGGGCCTTCCGACAGCGCGATCTTGGCTTCTTCCACCTGCACCGCCACCCAGTGGCCGGCGCGCTGCTTGACCAGGTTCAGCAACAGGTCGATCTTGTCGCGGTCGCCGGCTTCGGCGCGGATGTAGGCGAAGTGTTCGGCCGCCTTGCGGGTGTAGGCCTGGTTGATGGTGTGCCAGCAGGCCAGGTTGCCGTATTGCGTGGACGGCACGTCCTTGCCGCTGCGCAACTGGCTGCCCAGCCCCAGCAGCGGCATGACGTGCGCCAGGCTGAGCTGCTTGTCGAAGTCCACCCCGCCGATGTGCACGCCGCCGTAGGCCAGGATGTCGTCGCGGCGATCCGGCTTGGCGGCGCGGCCCGGCCCCAGGCGGATCAGCGAGAAGTCGGAGGTGCCGCCGCCGATGTCGATGACCAGCACCAGTTCCTCGCGGTCGATCTGCGACTCGTAGTCGAAGGCCGCCGCCAGCGGCTCGAACTGGAATTCGATGTCGGTGAAGCCGACGCTGCGCGCGATCTCGCCCAGCGTGTCCTGGGCGGTCTGGTCGGCGGCGGGGTTGTCGTCGACGAAGAACACCGGCCGGCCCAGCACGGCGCGGGTGAAGTCGCGGCCGGCGGCGGTCTCGGCGCGGCGCTTGAGTTCGGCGATGAAGCGCGTCAGCAGCACGCGGAACGGGATCGAGCGGCCCTGCACCTCGGTGGAGCCGTCGATCAGCGAGCTGCCCAGCAGGCTTTTCATCGAGCGCATCAGGCGCCCGTCGTAGCCCGCCAGGTAGTCGGAGATGGCCGCGCGACCGTAACTGACCTCGGCGTCTTCATCGTGGAAGAAGATGGCCGAGGGCAAGGTGGTCTTGCCGTCTTCGAGGACCAGGAGCGCGCGCTGGTCGGGGCGGCTCCAGCCGACGGTGGAGTTGGAGGTGCCGAAGTCGACGCCGCATGCGGTGGAAATCATGGAAATTCGGGGGCTTGAAAGCAAAACGGCGCACAAGTGTAGCCGCAACCGCCCGAAACGCCATGTCACCCGGGGCGGCGCAGCGCCAACGCCACGAATGCCAGGGTGGCAACGGCCGCCAGCAGCCCGCCGCCGAAACCGGCGGCATAGCCCAACCGCGCCGCCAGCGCCGTGATCAGCGACGAGGTCAGGATCTCGCCCAGGTCGCGCGCGCTCTGCACCGCCGTCATGTCGGTGCCGGCCTGCGTGCCGCGGGCGGCAAAGCGCATCGCCAGCGTCATCAGCGCCACCGAGGCGGCGCCGGCGCCGAACGAACCCAGCAGCACCGTCACCGCGCCGCCGGCCATGCCGAGCTGCCCCACCGCGTCCACCGGCCAGCCCGCATCGACCAGGAACAATTTGGACAATCCATAGCCCGCCACCGCCGTCATCGCCGACAGGAACGCCGCCAGTACCAGCGCCCAGGCGCCGGGCCGGCGCGCGAAACCGGCCAGCGAGGCGCGCCGCGGCGCGGCCGCGGGTTCGGGCAGCGCGGTTTCCCGCCACCCCAGCGCCATCAGCAAGCTGAACGCCACCACCGCGGCCAGCAGCGCCAGCGCGCCGCCCTGCCCCAGCCGGCCGGCCAGCACCAGGCAACCGGGCCCGCCGGCGAAGAAGCCGACCATGGTGCCGCCCACCTGCACGGCGTTGGCGCGCGCCAGGGCCTGGCCCTGGAAGCGCTCGGCGGTCAGGCCATCGGTGGCGATGTCCTGCGTTGCGCTGGCCAGCGAGGCCAATGCCATCAGGCCCACCACCCAGGGCGCGCTGGCTGCGGCGATGCCGGTCATGGCCACCGCCGCCAGGCAGGCCAGCACCACGGCCTGCATCGGCAGGATCCAGCTGCGGCGCCGGCCGAGCGTGGCGCGCCAGCGGTTGTCGACCAGCGGCGCCCAAAGGAACTTCAGCACCCAGGGCAGCCCCACCAGCGGCAGCCAGGCCAGCGCATGCAGGGGCGCGCCATCGCGCCGCAGCAGCGTGGGCAGCGCCTCCATGGCCACGCCCAGCGGAATGCCCTGGGAAAAATACAGCGCGCCGATCATGACGAACAGGCGCGCATTGGCGATAGGCTTCACGTCGATTTCCTTCAAGCTTGCGAGGCCGCGCCGGCGCGGCGGTGTTCACTGCCATGCCCGGGCGTGACGAACAGGATGCGGGCCGGACAGGCCACGTGCAGCCGGTGCCACACGCCGCGCGGCACCACCACGCTGCGCCGCGCGTCCAGCAGCACGTCGGTCTCGGCGCCGGTCGCGTCCATCAGCGTCAGCACCACGCGGCCCTCCAGCACGCAGAGCATTTCCTCGCCCGCGGGATGGCGTTCCCAGACGTCGCCATGCACGTCGGCGTCGCAGGCCGCGGCCTTGACGCCGACCAGCCAGCCCTCGTGCGGCGCCAGGCAACGCAGCTTGCCGATATCGCGCATGGCGCCGTCGGCGCCGAGCGCCATGAAATGATCGAGCCAGTCGAACACTGGCGGGGGGATGAGCGTGGCCAATCCGTTTACTCCTTCGAATGATGGCCGGGCGGCGCGCGCCGCCCGTGTGGGGCGCGCCGTTCAATACTCGGCGCGCAGGGTCAGCATGACGTTGCGCGGCTCGCCGTAGCGGTTGTTCCAGGCCGTGCCCGACAGGCTCTGGTAGTAGCCGCGGTCGAACACGTTATTGACGTTCAGCGCCGCGGTCAGGTGCTTATCGACGCGATAGGCCAGACGCAGGTCGACCAGCGCATAGCCGCCCTGGCGCAGCGTGACCGGGCCCGACACGGTCGAGTAGCCGGACTGCACCTGCAGGCCGCCGCCCACGCTCAGGCGCCGCTGCATCGTCGGCAGCGCATAGTTCGTCCACAGACGGAAGATGTGCTTGGGCGTAAAGCTGGCGAAGGGCTGGCCCCCGGCCTGCGTGTCGGTCAGGTACTTGCTGGTGTTGAAGGTGTAGCCGGCCGCCACCGTCCAGTTCGGCGTGATGCTGCCGCTGGCCTCGGCCTCGAAGCCGCGGCTGCGCACCTCGCCGCCCGCCACGTAGTAGCAGTTCTGGCCGACGCAGGGCCAGGCCGGATCCTGCTGCGCGCGGTTCTTCTGGCGGATCTGGAACGCAGCCAGCGATACATTCAGCGCGCCGTCCATCAGTTCGCCCTTGATGCCGGCCTCGTAGTTGGCGCCGGTGACCGGGTCCAGCCCCTGGCCGTCGCGCGTCAGCTGGGTCTGCGGCTGGAACACCTCGGCATAGCTGCCGTACAGCGACCACTGGCGGTCCAGATCGACGATCAGCCCGCCGTAGGGCGTGAATTCGGGGTCGATGCGCTGTCGCGAACCGGGCGCGTCCTGGTTCCACCAGCTCATGCGGCCGCCCAGCACCAGCGTCAGTGGATCGGCCAGGGAGAAGCGGCCCATGCCGTAGACGCCCTGCTGGCGCGCGCGCGTCTCGCCCGGCGAGGTATAGGGGCCGACGCCCGGCTCCGGCACGCTGCGCGGATCCCAGTCGAACACGTTCACCGGCACGCGCAGCGCCGGCGTCAACTGGCCGGTGTACTGCTCGGTCGTGGTGCGCTGCGCATTACCGCCGACCAGCAGCTCGTGGCGCCGGCCGAACAGCTCCACGGGGCCGCTGACGTAGGCATCGACGCTGGCCTGGGTGTTGTCGAATTTGTAGGCGCCGCCCATCAGCGCCGAGCCCAGGCCAGTCTGGCGGTCGATCGCGCCATAGGCGCCGGCGTACTTCAGGTTGCTGTCGGCGGTGAGGTAGTTGGCGCTGAGCTTGGCGCTCCAGCCCTGGCCGAAGCGGTGTTCCAGGTCGGCGAACACGCGCGTCGTGTTCCAGTTGAAGCGGTCCCAGGCCGCGTCCAGGTAGGTCGAGCGCTTCAGGCCGATGTCGCCGCCATCCTTGTAGCGTGGCACGCCCGCCATGTTGGTGGTGGAGCGGATGCGCTGGTATTGCAGCCCGGCCGACAGCACCGTGTCCGGGCCCAGGTCGACCTCGCCGATGCCGTAGAACAGCGCCGACTTCTGGTCCGCCACGTCGTAGAAATAGCCGCGGTCTTCAAAGGCCGTGACGAGACGGCCGCGCACGCTGCCGCTGGCGTTGAGCGGGCCGCCCAGGTCGGCGTCGGCGCGGTAGCGGTCCCAGTTGCCAGCGCTGACCGCGCCGCTGAAGGCGAACTCGCGCTGCGGACGCTTGCGCACCAGGTTGACGGTGGCGGCGGGATTGCCGGCGCCATGCAGCAGGCCGTTGGCGCCGCGCAGGATCTCGACGCGCTCGTACACCGCCATGTCCTGCGGCGACGCGGCCATGTTGCCCATCAGCACCGGCACCCCATCCTGCTCGTACGAATCGACCTTGAAGCCGCGGGAATAGTAGGCCGTGGTCAGCAACTGGTACGGCTGCACCGTGATGCCGGTGGCGTGCAGCATGACGTCATCCAGGCTCTGCAGGTTCTGCTGCCGCATCTGTTCCTGGCCGATCACGGTGATCGACTGCGGCGTCTCGCGCACCGTCAAGGGCAGCTTGCCCATCGTGGGCGCCGGCGCGGTCGCGTCGCGTTCGCCGCTGACGGTGACCGCCGGCAAGGTCGCGGCATCGTCGGACGCTTGCGCCGCCACCGGCCCCGCCGCCGTCAATGCCAGCCACACCGGCCAATGGCGCGCCGCGCCCTTGCGCGGCCGTGCCGCCCTATTCCTGAACCTTGATCGCACCGCCGTTCCTCTTTCCTGGTTACTGAGAATTATTCTCAAACCATTCTAGAGAGCGACGTGGCGCGCCACTGGCGATTGCGGAAGTCTCGCTGGCGATTGCGGAAGTTTTTTACCGGGCGGGCCGAGGCGGCCGGGACGCGCCATGCGACGCGCGCGGCCGCCTCAGCCGATGACGACGGTCAATACTCGGCGCGCACCGTCAGCATGAAGTTGCGCGGCTCGCCGTAGTAGTTGGTCCAGTTGGCGTCGTTCAGGCGCTGGTAGTAGACGCGGTCGAACAGGTTGTTGGCGTTGAGCGCCACCGTCACGTGCTTGTCGACGCGGTAGGCCACGCGCATATCGGCCAGCGCGTAGCCGCCCTGGCGCAGCGTGATCGGTCCGGCCACGTTGTAGAAGCCCGATTGCACCTGCATGCCCCCGCCCACGCTCAGGCGCCGCGCCAGTCCCGGCAAGGCGTACTCGGTCCACAGACGGAAGATGTGCCTGGGCGTGAAGCTGGCGAGGGCCAGGCCCGCCGAGCGGGTGTCGGTCAGGTAGCGGGTGGTATTGAAGGTATAGCCGGCCGCCAGGTTCCAATAGGGCGTGATGTTGCCCGCGGCCTCGATTTCGAATCCCCGGCTGCGCACTTTGCCGCCCGGGATCGAAGGGCAATTCCTGCCCCGGCAAGGCACCGGCGAAGGCGCGACCTGGGCCCGATCCTTCTGGTCGATCTGGAACAACGCGAGCGACACGTTCAACGCCTCCGCCAGTTCGCCCTTGACGCCAACCTCGTAGTTGGTGCCCGTCATCGGGTCGAGCATCTTGCCATCGCGGTCCTTGTCGCTCTGCGGCTTGAACACTTGCGCATAGCTGCCATAAAGCGACCATTGGCGATTCAGGTCGACGATCAGCCCGCCGTAGGGCGTGAATTTCGCATTGACGCGCTTTTCGGCAGTCGGCGACGCCAGATGGCTCCAGTCGAAGCGACCACCCAGCACCAGGGTCACGGGATCGGCGAGCGAGAAACGGCCCATGCCGTAGATGCCCTGCTCGCGCTCGGGATTCCTGCCATCGGACTTGTAGGGGCCGACGTCATAGCTCGGCACGTCATGGGGGTTCCAGTTGAACACATCGATGGGCGTGCCATGGACGGTCCCGAGCGCGACCGCGTTGGAGTTCTCCCAGGTGGTGCGCAGTGAATTGGCCCCGACCAGCAGTTCGTGGCGCCGGCCGAACAATTCGATCGGCCCGCTGACATAGGCGTCGAAACTGGTCTGGCTGTTGTCGTAGCGGATGCCCTGGCCGTACAGCGTCGTACCGGTGCCCGTCTTCGGGTCGACGCCGCCCATGCCGGTGAGGTACTTCATTTCGGAATCGGACTTCAGATGATTGAAGCTGAGCTTCGCGGTCCAGCCCGGGCCGAAGCGGTGTTCCAGGTCGGCAAACAAGCGCGTGGTGTTCCAATTGGAATGGCTGTCGATGGATTCCAGGTTGGTCGAGCGCTTCAGACCGAGCGGACTGCCGTCCTTGTAGCGCGGCACGCCGCCCATACTGGGCGGCGGATTGGAACGCACCCGCTGATATTGCAGTCCGGCCGACAGGACGGTGCCCGGACCCAGGTCGACCTCGCCGACGCCGTAGAAAAGACCGGTCTTCTGGTTTGCCGCCTGATAGAAGAAACCACGATCCTCCAGGACGCCGACGACACGACCACGCACGCTGCCGCTGTCGTTGAGCGGACCGCCGAGGTCCGCCATGGCGCGATAGCGATCCCAGCTGCCGGCGCTGAGTTCGCCACCGAAAGTGGTCTCGCGTTGCGGGCGCTTGCGCACCAGGTTGATGGTGGCCGCCGGATTACCCGCGCCGTGCAGCAGGCCATTGGCGCCGCGCAGAATTTCGACGCGCTCGAACACCGCCACGTCTTCGGGCGTAGCGGCGACATTGCCCATCATGGTCGGCACGCCGTCCTGCTCGAAAGAGTCGATCTTGAAACCGCGGGAGTAGTACGCCGTGGTCAGGCGACTGTGCGGCTGCACCGTGATGCCCGTGGCGTGCCGCATGACGTCGTCCAGGGTTTGCAGGTTCTGCTGGCGCATCTGCTCCGGCCCGATCACGGAGATCGATTGTGGCGTCTCGCGCACGCTCAAGGGCAGCTTGCCCAATGTCGGCTGTTGCGCACTGGCGGCCTCGCGTTCGCCGCTGACGGTGACTGCCGGCAGCGTGGCCGCGTCCTTGGCATCCCTGGCGTCGCCGGCCAGCGCCGGCCCCGCCGCCACCGCCAGCCAGAGCGGCCAATGGCGCGCCGCCCGCGCGCGCCGCGCCTTGTTCCTGGACATTGAACGCATGGGTACTTCTCCTTCTTTGATACTGAGAATTATTCTCATACAATTTGAAGGAGAATCCGCAGCGCGCAGGCGTTTGTAAGACTCTTGCTATGTTCAGCGACCAGGAACCAGCGCGCTGGGCAGCACCCCGTAGCGCCGCTGGAAGGCCTTGGTGAAATGCGAATCGGTATAGCCGCAGGCATAGGCGGCCTGCGACACGCTCATCTCGCCGGCGGCGAGCAGCGCGTGCGCCTGGGCCATGCGCTGCTCGCGCACGAAGGCGTAGACACTGCATCCGAACACGCGGCGAAAGCCCGTGGTGAGCTTGTTGACGTTGACGCCGGCGCGGCGCGCCAGCTCGGGCAAGGCGGGGGGATGCTGAAGATCGGCCAGCAGCAGGTCGCGCGCGTGGTGCAGGCGTTCGGTATCGGCGCGCGACAGGCCGGGCGGCGGCGGCGCGGCCTGTGCCGGCTGCAGGGCGCCCAGCGCCAGCGCGGTCAGTTCGAGGGCCTTGGCGGACAGGTACATGCGCTTGAGCGCGCCCTGCATGGGACAGGCCAGCATCTGCCGGCCCAGGGCCTGCAGCGGCGGCGCCAGCCGCAGGTTGGCCTCGGCGTAGGAATCATCGTGGCACGGCGCGCGCAGCAGGCGGACGATGTCGGCGGGTTCCAGCGACAGGGAGTCGCGCAGGTGGTCCAGCGAGGTGCGCAGCGAGACAAAGCGCAGCGACCGGCGCGCGCCGAACTCGTGCTCCATGCGCAGCGGGTCGCGGCACAGGCTCAGGTGCAGCAGCGGTCCGCTGACTTGCGCGGCCGGCGCGCCCGGCACGCGGTAGCGCAGTTCCCCTTCCAGCACCAGCACCAGCTTCAGGCCGGGTGTCAGGTCTTCGAGCACCCGCTCGCCGCGCTCGAAGCGCAACGTGCCGCCGGCCAGGGACATGGCTGGCGTGGCGGCCGGAACGGCCCAGTCGAGTTCAGGATGCGAAGCGGTCACGGTGGCGGGCCCAGGCGGGATCCGACGCTTTATTGAGAGTGACTATTATTACCGTTTCACCCGTTTCATGCCAACGCGGCATTGCGCGCCGCGCGCCGCAGCGCCTGTGGCGGCTGGCCGTAGACCCGCAGAAAGGCGCGGCGCATGCGTTCGCTGTCGGTGAAGCCGACCCGCCGGGCGACGCTGTCGATACTGCCATCGCCCTGTTCGATCTGCGCGCGCGCGGTCTCGGCTCGGATGCGCTCGACCGCCTTGGCGGGCGTTTCGCCGGTCTCGGCCTTGAAGCTGCGCAGGAACTGGCGCGGGCTGACGCAGGCGACCCCAGCCAGTTGTTCCACCGTCAGCGCCGTGCCCAGGTTGCCGCGGATATGCTCCAGCACGGCGCGCATGCGTTCGCTGTCGGGCGCCAGGTCCTGCAGGGCCGAGAACTGCGACTGGCCGCCCGAACGCCGGTGGTAGACCACCATTTCGCGCGCGGTCTCGGCCGCCACGTCCACCCCCAGGTCGGCCTCGACCATGGCCAGCGCCAAGTCGATGCCGGCGGTGATGCCGGCCGACGTCCAGGTGTCGCCGTCGCGCACATGGATGCGGTCGGGCTCGACCCGGACCGTGGGATGGTTGCGCGCCAGCGCCGCGGCATGGCGCCAATGGGTGGTGGCGCGCAGCCCATCGAGCAGGCCGGCGGCGGCCAGCACCAGCGCGCCGGTGCACACGCTGGCCAGCCGCCGGCCCTGTTGGCGCTGGGCCAGCAGGCGGGCGCGCAAGGCGGCGGTGACGGCGGTTTCGCGCGCGCCCTCGCCGCCCGGCACCACCAGGGTATCGGCCGGCGTGCCGCGCCACGGTCGCGTCTGCACGCCAATGCCGCAGGAACTGCGCACTTCGCCGCCATGCTCGGACACGACGTGGACCCGGTATGCCGGGCCAGCCGCCGTCCGCGCGAAACGGCCTGCGGTCTGGAACACGGCCGCGGGGCCGGACATGTCCAGCAGCTGGAAATCGGGCACCAGCAGGAAGGCGACGTGGTGGGTCATGACGGATTGGCGTTTTTTGAGGGAATTATGTCATTCACGCCAAAGTGTGCGTCGATACAGTGGGGCCTGTCAAACCCGACCTTTCCGCCCCTTCCTTTCCCATGCCCTCCTTGCCCTCGCCCGCCACGGGCCGCCGCAACGCCCGCATCCTGGCCGTGTGCCAGGGCCTGTTCATCGCGGCCATCTCCATCGACCTGACCCTGACCGCGCTGACCGGCCACATGCTGGCGCCGGACAAGGCGCTGTCCACGCTGCCGTTCGCGCTGATCACCGTCGCCGGCGCCGTGGTCACCTGGTTCGCTTCGCTGCTGATGCAGCGCATCGGCCGCCGCAACGGTTTCGCGCTGGGCGCCCTGGCGGGCGCGGCGGGCGGCGGCATCTCGGTGTGGGCGGTGTTCCATGCCGATTTCTGGGCGTTCTGCGCGGGCACCGCGTTGGTCGGCGTGTTCCAGGCGTTCGCGCAGTACTACCGGCTGGCGGCGGCGGACGCGGTGGAGCCGGCCGCCAAGAGCCGCGCGATCTCGGTGGTGATGACCGGCGGCGTCATCGCCGCGATCGCCGGACCGGCGCTGGCGGCCTGGAGCCGCGACCTGTTCGCGCCGGTGACGTTTGCCGGCGCCTACCTGATGGTGGCGCTGCTGGCGCTGTTGTCCGCCGCCCTGTTGTTCGGCTTCTACCGCGATGCCGAGGCGCCCGTGGCCGCGGGCGAAGTCCAGGGCGGACTGCCGGCGCGCCCGCTGCGCGCGGTGGCGCGCCAGCCTGTGTTCATCGCCGCCCTGGCCAACAACGTGGTGGGATCGGTGTCGATGATGTTCATCATGACGGCCGCGCCGCTGGCGGCGGTGGCGTGCAGCCACAGCATCGGCGACGGCGCCAACATCATGCAGTGGCATCTGGTCGGCATGTATGCGCCCGCCTTTTTCGCCGGCGCGCTGATCCAGCGCTTCGGCCTGCCCAGGGTGCTGGGCGCGGGCATGCTGCTGAACGTGGCCTGCGCGCTGATCGCGATGGCTTCGCCATCGCTGCCGGCGTTCTACGCGGCGCTGTTCTGTCTGGGCGTGGGATGGAATTTCATGTTCGTCGGCGGCACCACGCTGCTGGCGCAGTCGTACCGTCCTTCCGAGCGGGCCCGCGCCCAGGGCGCGGCCGAAATGCTGCGCTACGCGGCCACCGCGGTGGCGACGCTGGCGGCCGGTCCGGCGCTGGACGCGTTTGGCTGGGAGGCGCTGAATGCCGCCATGCTGCCGGTGGTGCTGGCCGCCGGCCTGATGACCTGGCACTGGGCGCGCGGATCGGCCAGGGCCGCCACGGCAGCCGGCCCGGCCTGACCAGGCCCTGCCTGCAGCGGGTTGGCCTGACCGAGCCCGGCCTGACGCTGCCCTGCCGGGTCAAGCCCGGCGGGCGCGACGCCTACTGCTGCTGCTGGCGACGCTGCTCCAGTTCACGCAGGCACTGGGCGACGCCGGCCTGCATCTGGGCGTTGGAGACGGCGGCGCGGTCCGAGACCTCGCGGCAGCGCACGTATTGCGCCTGGCTCTCGGGCGTGTCCCGGATCACGACCGGCGCCGAATTCGGGTCGGGCGTGACGGTCATGCGCAAGGTGGACGGCGGCGACAGGCTGCCGTCCTTGGAGCGCTGGCTGGGATATTGGTATTCCTGCGTGACCGGCGCCGCGTTCTGCGCCTGGGCCGCGCCGCCCAGGCAGGCCAGGGCCAGCAGGACGGCGGTGAACGGGAGTTTCTTCATGACGACCTCTCTTTGTTGAACGCGCCCGGGCCAGGTGCTCCGCCCGGTAACGCGCCGGTCTATCGTAGCCCCGCGCACGGCCGCGGGGCGTGCCAAGACGCTACGCCGCCGGCAAGATTTGTTTCTTGCGGTTTCCCCGCGCGGCTCAACGCGCCGCCGACCGCTGGCGCAAGGGCGCCAGCAGGGACGACAGGCCGTTGTGGTCGAGTTCGTGCATCAGCGCCAGCAGGCGCCCCAGTTCGCCCGGCGGAAAGCCCTTGCGCGCGAACCAGGCCAGGTATGGGCCAGGCAGGTCGGCGATCAAGCGCCCCTGGTACTTGCCGAAAGGCATGGTGCGCGTCACCAGCAACTGCAGCAGTTCCGGATCCATCGGCCGCTACCTCGCTTCGCCAAAGCCAATGTCGGCCGCCGCCACGGCGGCGATCTTCACGCCGAAGCTGGAGATCGACGACAGCGTGGCGTTGTGGTGCGCGCGGATCCGCTCGCCCGCCGCGTGCGGCTTGTCGTGGGTGGTGTGGGCGTCGGCCGCCAGCGTCACCGGATAGCCCAGCGCCGCGGCGCGGCGCACGGTGGTATCGACGCAGAACTCGCTGGCATAGCCGCACACCACCAGGTGCGTGGCGCCCGCCCGCGACAAGGCATCGTCCAGGCCGGTGCGCAGGAAGGAATCGGGCGTGGTCTTGCGCACCCGCACATCGCCATCGGCGGGACGCAGGCGCGTGTCGAGCTGCCAGCCGGGCTCGCCATGCGCCAGCTTGCCGCCGGGCGCTTCATGCTGCACGTAGATCACCGGCGCGCCGGCGGCGCGGGCGCGCCCGGCCAGGTCATTGATGCGCGCCAGCACGGCGCCGGCATCGGCCGGCTCGGGCGCGGTTTCGAACAGCGCGCGTTGCACATCGATCACAATCAAAGCGGAAGTCATGGTTCTCGCGAAAGGAAATGGCGGCCCGGCCACAGCGGGCGCGCGGCGTGGGAAAGCAAGCCTAGCCGCATTCGGCGCCTACCAGCGGGGGCGGCCAGATGCGCGCGTACATCCAGAAATGGCGCGGCTCGCCGCGCACCTGCCGGTAATGATGCAGCAGCCCTTCGCGGTGAAAGCGGCAGCGCTCCAGCACGCCGGCCGACGCCGTATTGGTATCCAGCACGGTGGCCTGCACCCGCGCCAGGCCCAGCGTCTGCAAGGCCCACGTGGACACGACTTCGCAGGCCTGCGTGGCGATGCCGCGGCGCCAGTGCGAAGGCGCCAGGTCATAGGCAATTTCGGCGCGGCGCGCGCCCGGCGCGATCTCGTTCAAACCGATGGTGCCGATCAGGCGGTCGTCGGCCTCGACGATGGCCAGGCGCAGGCAATGGCTGGCGGCGGGGTCGGCATAGCCCTGGATCAGCGCCGCCAGCGCGTCCGGGCCGTCCAGTTGCCAACTGGTGTGGCGGGTTACGTTGTCGTCGCGCAGGTAGGCATGCCAATCGGCCGCGTCGGTGTCGCGCAGCGGGCGCAGACGCAGACCGGCGATACCCAGTTCGGGCGCGCGCCGCGGCCAGTCGGAAAGAGGCAGGAACATGAAGAGGGCTACGTGGCAAAGGATGGGCCGGTGCGCTCGCGCCGGCCAGGAACAGCTTAACAGGCCCGCGCCCGTCAGAAATCCAGCCGCCCCTTCAATTCGCTGAAAGGCACCATGATGTGCTCGCGGTAGGCGGGACGCTCGCGCAGGCGGTCGTACCAGGCCCGCACGTGCGCCAGGGGCTCGTGGGCGATGTCCAGTTCGTAGTAGCGGTAGAGCGCGGTGGCGGCGGGGATGTCGGCCAGCGTCAGGGCCTGCCCGCCCAGATAGGGTTGCGTGGCCAGCACCGCGTCGAGCTGGCGCAGGCAGGCATGGGTGGCGGCCAGGCTGCGCGCGATGGCGGGCAGGTCGCGCTGCGCCTCGGGGGTGCGGTAGTAGCCCCAGAACACACCCGACAGGAAGGCGGGCTGCAACGCCGTCTGGGCCCAGTCCATCCAGCCGTCGGCGCGCGCGCGGCGCGCCGGATCGGCCGGCCAGAAGGCCTCGGCGCCATGGCGCGCGGCCAGGTAACGCAGGATCGCGTGCGACTCCCACACCACCGTGTCGCCATCGCGCAGCAGCGGCACCCGGCCATGCGGGTTCATGCGCAGGAATTCCGGCGTATCGAGCAGGCCGAATTGTCCGCCGGCGGGAATGTGCTCGTAGGCCAGGCCCAGTTCGCCTGCCAGCCAAAGCACTTTCTGCACGTTGAACGAACTGCGCCGGCCCCAGATCGTCGGCAGGGTCATGGCCTGTCCTCCCGTGTCAGCCGGCCACGACGATGCGCGGCTCGCACAGCACCGGGAAGTTCACCGAATTGGCGATGTAGCAGAAATGGTGGGCGCGGGCGTGCAGCGCTTCGGCCAGTCCGGCATCGCCGCCCGCGGCGATGGTGACCTCGGGCCGCAGCGTGACCGAGGCGAAGGCGCCGCCGCGCTCGGGGTCTTCGCGCATGACGCCGTGGGCGTCGTCGCGGTAGGCTGTGACGATGATGTTCTCGACCGCGCACAGATGCAGATACCAGAGCTTGTGGCAGGCCGACAGCGAGGCCACCAACAGGTCCTCGGGATTCCAGCGCGCCGGGTCGCCGCGGAACGCGGGATCGGCCGAACCGGCGATATCGGGCTTGCCCGGCGACTGGATCACGTGGTCGCGGGCATATGCGGTGTAACTGGCGGTGCCCTTGCCGGTATTGCCGGTCCAGGTCACGCCGACGTCGTAATGGTGTTCGCCTTTCATTGCGGCTTCCTTGCGGCGCGCCACGCCGGCGCGCAAAGATCGCTAGCGTAGCGCATGCGCCACGCGCCGGAAACGGGACGGCGGCGCGCGCTATCCCGGCATGGTGTCCGGATACGCTGGAACGCCCGGCCCATGATCGAGCCACGGCACGTCGTGCGCGGTGTGGATGTGCGCGAGCGGCCGCGCGCCGGGATCCTCATCCAGCGTCGCCACGCGCAGGATGACCTGCGGTTGCGCCACCCAGTGCGCCATCAGGTGCGCGCCGCAGCGGGTGCAGAAGTGGCGGATCTTGCCGGGCGACGATTCATAGGCGCCCAGCGCGTCCACGCCACGGGTCCAGCGGAAATCCGCGCGCGCCACCCGGGCGGTCGAGGCGAACGCGGCCGCGTGCGCCTTGCGGCAGGTGGCGCAATGGCAATGGACGATGGGCCCGGCCAGGCGCTCCGCCTGATAGGCCACGGCGCCGCACAGGCAGCTTCCTTGCATGATGAGGCTCCTTCGCGCCCGCGGCACGATGCCGCGGGCCTGGCCGATGAGCGTAGCGCGGGCCTGATTGGCGCGCCGCGCCGATACGGCCAGGATGGCGGGCGGCGGCGGACATGCGGGCCACGGCGCAAGGCCTGGCCGGTCGCCGCAGCGGCGTCAGGCCCCCTGCCCTTGCCGCGCCCCCATCAGCGAGCGCGACAGGCGGCTGGCCGCGGCGAGGATCGGCTCCTTCAATTCATGCAGCACGCTTTCGCCCAGGCGCGAAATCGGCCCCGAAATACAGACAGCTCCTTGCAGCGTCCAGTTGATGCCATAGACCGGCGCGGAGATGCTGGAGACCTCGGGATCGCGCTCCCCCAGCGACACCATGTAGCCGGCGCGGCGCACCGATTCATACGGTTCGCCCGGTTCGCCGGAAAAGGCGAGCAGCACGCGGCCCGGGCTGCCCAGTTCCAGCGGCAGGGCCGCGCCGACGCGCACGTGGTGCCGGATCGACTTGGGGCCCTCGACCCGCGCCATGCAGATGCGCTGCTTGCCTTCGCGCACGTAGAACGTCGCGCTTTCGCCGGTCGCCGCCGACAACTCGCGCAGGATCGGCTGGACCACCTCGACGATGTTGAAGGTGGCCTGGTAACACGCGCCCAGCCAGCCGGCGGCGCGCGCCAGGCGCCAGGTGCCGTCGGGCCGCTGCGCCAGGTAGTCGTCCATGGCCAGGGTGCGCGCCAGCCGCAGCACGGTGGAGCGATGGCAGCCGGTGCGCCGGCTCAATTCCGCCAGCGACAGATGCGGATCCTCCACGCCAAAGGCTTCGAGGATGCGCATCGCGCGGCGCACGGCCACCACGCCCTCTTCGCCCGGCGCGTCGGGGGATTCCGGGGTCAGGTCATCGTTCGTCATATGAAACATGTTCCGCTGTATGAACTCGTATTGTATTAGGTGGAACATCCCCCGACAATTCCTCCCATCAAAAACAAACATCGGAGACAAAACATGAAGCCGTTCGCACGCTTGCTGTCGGGCCTGGCCCTGATGTGCATGACCAGCCTGGGCGCCGCCCAGGGCTACCCCGACAAACCCATCCGGCTGATCGTGCCGTTCCCGCCCGGGGGCGGCACCGACGTGCTGGCCCGCGAAGCGGCGATCAAGGTGGCCGGCAACACCGGCTGGAACATCGTCACCGAAAACCGCCCCGGCTCGGGCGGCAACATCGGCGTGGACGCCGTCGCCAAGTCGGCGCCGGACGGGTATTCCCTGGTGCTGGGCCAGACCAGCAACCTGGCGATCAACCCGACGCTGTACGCCAAGCTGCCCTACGACCCCGAGAAGGACCTCACCGCCATCGGCCTGGTGGCCGACGCGCCGCTGGTGATCGTGGTGCCGGCCAACTCGCCGCTCAAGACCTTCGAGGACATGATCGCGGCGGCCAAGGCCAAGCCGGGGGCCTTGAACTTCGCCAGTTCCGGCAACGGCACGGTGGCCCACCTGGCGGCGGTGCAGTTGCAGAACGCGGCGGGCATCCAGCTCACGCACATCCCCTACAAGGGCGCGGCGCAGGCGTCCAACGACCTGATCGGCGGACAGATCGACATGTATCTGTCCTCCGTGCCGACGCTCATCGGCCACGTGCGCAACGGCAAGATGCGCGCGCTGGCGGTGACCTCGGCGCAGCGCGTGCCCGACATGCCCGACGTGCCCACCATCGCCGAGCGCGGTTTCCCCGGCTTCGAGGCCGTGACCTGGTTTGGCCTGGCCGCGCCGGCCGGCACGCCCAAGGACATCGTGCAGCGCCTGAATGCCGAGTTCAACAAGGCGCTCCAGACGCCGGAGCTGCGCGTCAAGTACCAGGAACAGGGCGCGCG
Source organism: Achromobacter ruhlandii (assembly GCF_002082135.1). NCBI lineage: Bacteria > Pseudomonadati > Pseudomonadota > Betaproteobacteria > Burkholderiales > Alcaligenaceae > Achromobacter > Achromobacter ruhlandii. The sequence continues at coordinate 2,112,573 of NZ_CP017433.1, read as the reverse complement.
CGTGCTTACCGACACCCCGGAAGCGTTCGCCAAGCTGATCCACGACGACCGCATCCGCTGGGGCAAGATCGTCAAGGACTCGGGCGCGAAGGTGGAGTGATCCGGCCGTGGCTGCCCTCTACGCCTACTCCAGCGGCGACGCCAGGCCGGCCACCGCCGCCCCGCCCGGGACGTGCGACTGCCACATCCACGCGTATGACGCCCGCTACCCGGCGGTGAAGGGCGCAAGGCTGCTGCCGCCGGACGCGTCCATGGCGCAGTACCGCGCGATCCAGGCCCGCCTTGGCACCCAGCGCGCGGTGCTGGTCACGCCATCGACCTATGGCGCCGACAACCGCGCCATGCTCGATGCGTTGGCCCAACTGGGCGGGCAGGCGCGCGGCGTGGCCGTGATCGACGGCAGCGAAAGCGATGCGCAACTGCAAGCCTTGCACGACGCCGGCGTGCGCGGCATCCGGCTCAATCTCTCGCTGGGGGTGACGAGCCGTGCCGACCAGATCCTGCCGCTGGCGGCGCGGGTCGCCCCGCTCGGGTGGCATGTGCAGTTGCTGATGCCGCCCGAGCGGCTGGCGCAACTGGATGGCCTGCTGTCGGCCCTGCCGGCGCCGATCGTGTTCGATCACATGGCCCGCATCAGCCCGGCGCAGGCCGGCGCGCATCCGGCCCATGCCCTGGTGCTGCGCCTGCTCGGCCAGGGCCGCGCCTGGCTCAAGCTGTCGGGCGGCTACCTCGTCAGCCCGCGCCACAGCGTCGAGGATCCCGCGCTGGACGCGCTGGCCCGCGGCTATCTCGACGCCAATCCCGAACGCATCGTCTGGGGCAGCGATTGGCCCCACGCCTCGGCGTCGGCCGGCATGCAGCCCATGCCCGACGACGCGCGCCAGCTCGACCGGCTGGCCGACTGGGCCGGCAGCGCCCGGCTGCGCCAGGTACTGGTGCACAACCCGGCGGCCCTGTACGGCTTTGCGGCATGAATACCAGAACAACACGGAGACAACCCATGCAGACCTCTTATTCGCTCTCGCGCCGGCGCTTCCTCGCCCTTGGCGCGGCCGTGGCGGCGGGCGCGGCCTTCAGCGCGCGGGCCGCGCAGGATTGGCCCGCCGGCAAGACCATCACCTGGGTGGTGCCCTATCCGGCCGGCGGCAGCACCGACGTGCTGGGCCGCGCCATCGCGCAGCAACTGGATGCGCTGCTGGCCGCGCACGTGATCGTCGACAACCGTCCCGGCGCCACCGGCACCATTGGCGCGGCCCGCGTGGCCCGCGCCGAGCCCGACGGCCTGACATTGCTGGGCACCTCGATCGGGCCCCAGGCGATCGCGCCGCACGTCCTCGGCAAGCTGACCTATGACCCGGTGGAGGACTTCGCCCCCGTCATCATGATCGGCACCATTCCCCATCTCCTGGTGGTGGGCAAGGACCAGCCCTTCCACACGGTCGCCGACCTGATCACGGCCGCGAAAAAGGCGCCGCAAAGCCTGGCGTATGCCTCGGGCGGCACGGGCACGATCCTGCACATGCAGGGCGAACTGCTGCAGCAAAAGAGCGGCGCGCGGTTCCTGCATGTGCCCTACAAGGGCGACACGCCCGCGCTGCAGGACACGCTGGCCGGGCAAGTGCAATTCGCCTTCATTCCCGCCGCCGCCGCGCTGCCGCATGTGCGGACGGGCGCGCTGCGCGCGCTCGCCGCCACGTCGGCGCAGCGCCTGCCGGCCTTGCCGCAGGTGCCAACCATGGCCGAGGCCGGCTTCAGCGATTTCGTGGTGGAGCAATGGCAGGCCGTGTTCGCCCCCGCCGCCACGCCCGCGCCCCTCATCGCCCGGCTCAATGCCGGCATCGGACGCGCATTGCAGAGCCCGGCGCTCACGGCGCTGGCCGAGCAGCTCGGCATCACGCTGGCCGGCGGCACGCCGCAGGCCCTGGACACCACCCGCAGGGCGGACTTCGACAAATGGGGCAAGGTCATCCGCGATGCCGGCATCAAGCCGGCCTGACCCCCCCTCCCGACTTTCTCTTTCTTCACAGGAACACTCATGGCAAACCAGGACATCATCAAGGACTTCCCGCGCGTCGGCGCCGACATCGTGAGCCGCGCGGCGGCACTGCAACCGGCCATCCTGGCCGACGTGGCCGGCCGCCGCGGCGCGCTCAGCGGCCGCATCCGCCCGCTGCACCCCGGCATGAAGCTGGCCGGCACGGCGCTGACGGTGGAAGTGCGCCCCGGTGACAACCTCATGATCCATGCCGCGATTTCGCTGGCCAAGCCGGGCGACGTGCTGGTGATCGATGGCAAGGGCGACCTCAGCTCGGCGCTGATGGGCACCATCATGATGCACGCCTGCCGCAAGCTGGGCATCGCCGGCGTGGTGATGGATGGCGCGGCGCGCGACAGCGTCGAGATCATCGAAATGGACTATCCGGTGTTCGCCGCCGGCACCAACCCGAACGGCCCCACCAAAAACGTGCCCGGCCGCATCGGCCATCCCGTGTCGGTCGGCGGCGTGACCGTGCATCCCGGCGACTTCGTCATCGGCGACGCCGACGGCGTGGTGGTGGTCGAACGCGAGAAAATCGAAGGCCTGCTGCCGGCCGCCGAAAAGAAGGTGCGCGACGAGGCCGCGCGCATCGCCGCGATCCAGGCCGGGGACACCGAGGCCAAGTGGCTGTCGGCCGCGCTGCGCGCCGCCGGCGTGCTCAAGGAAGGGGAATCGCTGTGAACAAGACCGCCACAGGCAAGGCCGCCATCGTCGTGACCGCGGGCGACCTGGCCCCGGAAGCCATCGCGCTGCTGCAGGATTTCAATCTGGTGTTTGCCGGCAAGACGCCCGCCGAAGAGGAAATCGTGGCCTTGTGCCGCGAGCACAACCCGGTCGCCATCATCGTGCGCTACAGCAAGGTGGGCGCCGCCGCCATGGACGCCGCGCCCGCGTTGCGCGTGATTTCCAAGCACGGCAGCGGCACCGACACCATCGACAAGGCCGCCGCCGCCCAGCGCGGCATCCAGGTCGTGGCCGCCGTGGGCGTGAACGCCGCCGCCGTGGCCGAACATGCCCTGGCGCTGCTGCTGGCCTGCGCCAAATCGGTCGTGGGCCTGGATGCGCGCATGCGCGCCGGACACTGGGACAAGTCGACGCACAAGAGCCTGGAGCTGGACGGCAAGACCATCGGCCTGGTGGGCCTGGGCGCCATCGGCCGGCGCATGGCCGCCATGGCGCACGGCATGAACATGCGCGTGATCGGCTTCGATCCCTACGCGCGCGATCTGCCCGAATACATCGCCAGCGTGCCGCTGGACGCGATCTGGCGCGAGGCCGACGTGGTGTCGCTGCATTGCCCCCTGACCGACGAGAACCGCGGCATGGTCAACGCGGCGACGCTGGCGCAGTGCAAGCCCGGCGTGGTCCTGGTCAACACCGCGCGCGGCGGCCTGGTCGACGAAGACGCGTTGCTGCAGGCGGTGCGCTCGGGCCAGGTGCGCGCCGCCGGTCTGGACAGTTTCGCCGTCGAGCCCATGACGGCCGGCCACCCCTTCCAGCAGGAGCCGCGCATTCTCCTCAGCCCGCACGTCGGCGGGGTGACCAGCGCCGCCTACGTCAACATGGGCGTGGCCGCCGCGCGCAATGCCCTGGACGTGCTGGCCCGCGCGGCCGCCCCCGCCTGAGGAGCCGCGCCATGCCGCAACGATGGAAGCACGCGCCGCCGGACAGCAACTGGGGCGAATTCGGCCCCGACGACCAGCGCGGCCGCATGAACCTGGTAGACCGCGCCAAGGTGCTGCAGGGCATCGCGGAAGTCCGCGAGGGCCTGACGTTCTGCCTGTCGCTGCCGCTGGACGTGCCGGGCGGCATGGCGCTGAACCCGCGGCGCCTGCCGCCGCAACGCTACGCCACGCTGCGCGATGGCAAGAGCGCGGGCACCCAGGGCTTTTGCTGGTCCTATGCGTCGGAGGATCCGCTGCTCACCGATGTGGTGTGCGACGACGTGCTGCTGATGAATACGCAGTATTCCACGCAGTGGGACAGCCTGGCGCACATGGGCAGCCGGTTCGATGCCGATGGCGACGGGCAGGCCGAGGCGGTGTTCTACAACGGCTTTCGGGCCGGCGCCGAAATCGTGGCGGCCGCGGAGGATCCGCAAGCCGTGGCCGACTGGGCCCGCTTTCCCGGCCCCCGCGCCGGGGCGCTCGGCATCGAGCAACTGGCCGAACATGGCGTGCAGGGCCGCGCCGTGCTGATCGACCTGGAGGCCCATGTCGGCCGCACGCGCACCGCCGTGGGCTACGACGCGCTGATGCGCATCCTGGAGGCCGACGGCGTGGCCATCGAGCCGGGCGACATGGTGTGCCTGCACACCGGCTTCGGCGACACGCTGATGTCGATGAACCGCCAGCCCGATGTCGCGCACCTGCACGCCACCGGCAGCGGCCTGGACGGCGACGATGCGCGCCTGCTGCGCTGGATCGTCGACGCGCGCCTGGCCTGCCTGATCGCCGACAACCCCGCCGTCGAGCTGGTGCGGCCGGTGGCCCTGGGGGGCGCGGCCACGCCGCTGCGCCGCCCGCGCCTGCCGCTGCATGAGCACTGCCTGTTCAAAAACGGCATCCACCTGGGTGAACTGTGGTGGCTGACGCCGCTGGCGCGCTGGCTGCGCGCCAACGGACGCCACCGCTTCCTGCTGACCGCGCCCCCGCTGCGCTTGCCGGGCGCGGCCGGCTCACCGGCCACCCCCATCGCCACGGTCTGAAACGCTGAAAAAACCAACCAGGCGCAGCCGCCGGCACAGGCGGCGCGCTTTCCACAAGGAGACGATCTCGTGAAACTGTTCCGCCTTTTGCCCCTGGCGCTTGCGTTCTGCGCCAGCGTGGCCGCCGCCGACTACCCCGACCGCGCGCTCAAGCTGGTGGTGCCCTATTCCGCCGGCGGCGCCGCCGATGCCCAGGCCCGCCTGGTGGCCCAGAAGCTGGGCGCGCGCCTGGGCCAGACCGTGGTGGTCGAGAACAAGCCCGGCGCCAGCGGCACCATCGGCGCGGCCAGCGTGGCGCACGCCGCCGCCGACGGCTACACGCTGCTCTACGACGCCACGGCGTTCGCCATCAATCCCTCGCTCTACAAGAAACTCAGCTACGACAGCCGGCGGGATTTCCTGCCGATCTCGCTGATCAGCCTGACGCCCAACCTCCTGGTGGTGCCGGCGCAGTCGCCCTACCAGCGCATCGAGGACCTCACGGCCGCCGCGCGCAAGGGCCACCTGACGTTCGGCACGCCCGGCCAGGGCACCGCGCAACACATCGCCGCCGCCTGGTACGCGCAGGGCAACAAGCTGGAACTCACCCACGTCCCCTACAAGGGCGGCGCGCCGGCGCTGACCGACCTGATGGGCGGCCAGATCGATATGATGTTCAGCAACATGGCGGCGTCCTACCCGCTGGTCAAGAGCGGCAAGCTGCGCGCGCTGGCGGTCACATCGCCCGAGCGCATCGCGGCGCTGCCCGACCTGCCCACCGTCGCGGAGAGCGGCGTGCCGCAGTATTCGGTGTACGAGTGGAATGGCGTGCTGGCGCCGGCCGGCGTGCCGCCCGAGGTGGCCACGCGCATCGAGCAGGCGCTGCGCGCCACGCTGCAGGACCCGGCGCTGCGCCACAGCCTGCAGGAACTCGGCGCGCAGCCGGTGGGCTCGACCGCCGCCGAATTCCGCGCCTTCATCGACGACCAGATGGAACGTTCGGCCCGCATCCTGGCCGAGGCCGGCATCCACAAGGAGTGACGCGGCCCGCGAGGACTCAAGGCCGAATGACATTCCCGCATAAAAACAGAGGACGACAAATGAATCACCGTAATCGAACCCGCCCCTTCCTGCGCCGCGCCGCGCGGCTCGTCGTGGCCGCCGTGCCGCTGTTGGCGGGCGCCGCCGCTCACGCCGCCGACGCCTGGCCCAGCCGCCCCGTGCGGATCGTGGTGCCTTACGTCCCGGGCGGCGCGGTCGACGTGGCCACGCGCAAGGTCGCGCAGATGCTGTCGACGCAGACCGGCCAGAGTTTCGTGGTGGAGAACAAGCCCGGCGCGACCGGCACCATCGGCGTCAACCAGGTGGCCCGCGCGCCGGCCGATGGCTACACGCTGGTGGCCAACGACACCACCTATTCGCTGCTGCCGCACATCTTCAAGCAACTGCCCTTCGATCCGGCGGCGGACCTGCAGCCGGTCACGGCCTTCATCTTCGCGCCCATGGCGCTGGCGGTGGTGGCCGACAGCCCGTATCGCACGCTCGACGACCTGCTGGCGCGGGCGCGCGCCAAGCCCGACTCGGTGACGTACGGCTCGGGCGGCGCCGGCACCACGCCGCACTTTGCCGCCGAAGGGCTGGCGCGGGCGACGGGCGTGAAATTCATGCACGTGCCGTTCAAGGGCGCCGCCGAAGCCACGCAGGCGGTGCTGGGCAAGGTGATCGACTTCCAGTTCGCCTCGACCACCGGCCTGATGGGGCCGGCGCAGGGCGGACAGTTGCGACTGCTGGCCGTGAGCGGCGCCAAGCGCCTGGCGGTGCTTCCCGACGTGCCGACATTCGCGCAGGCTGGCGTGAAGGATTTCGGCGTGGTCAACTGGACCGGCCTGTGGGCGCCCAAGGGCACGCCGCCGGAAGTCACCGAACGCCTGCAACGCGAGGTCGCCAAGGCCATGGCGTCGGAGGAAATGCAGACCTTCGCCACCAAGATGGGCGCCGAGCCGCGCGCCGCCGACGCGGCGGAATTCGGCCGGATCCTGGCCGACAGCAACGTGATGTGGGGCAACGTGGCCCGCAGCATCGGCTACGACGCCAAATAGACACCGAGGAGACGCCATGTTTTTCCTGCAACCGCCCGAGGTGGCGCCCTTCGAAGCATGGAGCGCCATGCCCGACGCTTTCCGCCGCCTCCAGCGCAGCGACTGGGCCGACGCCAACCGCGCCGGGGCGCCGGTCGATTCGTTCCTGGAAGGCCCGGTGTTCGACCGCCACGGCAATCTGTACGTCACCGACATCCCCTGGGGCCGGGTATTCCGCATCGGGCCCGACCGTCAGTGGACCCTGGTGACCGAATACGACGGCGAACCGAACGGCATGAAGTTCCTGGACGACGACCGACTGCTGATCACGGACTACAAGAATGGCCTGATGGTCCTGGACGTGGCCAGCGGCCAGGTCACGCCCTACCTGGCCCGGCGCAACAGCGAGCGCTTCAAGGGCGTGAACGACCTGACCTTCGATGCGCAGGGCAATATCTATTTCACCGACCAGGGCCAGAGCGGCCTGCACGATCCCAGCGGCCGACTGTACCGCTTGCGTCCCGGCGGCCAGCTGGACTGCCTGCTCGACAACATCCCCAGCCCCAATGGCGTGGCGCTGTCGCCGGATGGCAAGGTGCTGTACCTGGCGGTAACGCGCGGCAACTGCGTCTGGCGCGTGCCGCTGATGGCGGACGGCAGCGTCAGCAAGGTGAGCCAGTTCTTCACCTCGTACGGCCCCAGCGGCCCGGACGGTCTGGCGGTGGATCGCGAAGGCAACCTGCTGGTCTGCAATCCGGGGCTGGGCTACGTGTGGCTGCTCAACCCTCGCGCCGAACCGCTGATCGTCTGGCGCAGCCCCAAGGGCATGTCGACCACCAACCTGGCCTTTGGCGGCGAGGATGGCCGCACGCTGTTCTGCACCGAGTCGGTGACGGGCACCATCCTGACCGCGCGCGCGCCCCATCCGGGCCTGCTGGCCGTGGCCCCGCGCTGACGCGCTCCGGGTGCCGGGCCCGGCGGGATTGCGCGCCTGCGCGGCGGGCCCGCCGCGCTTGCCTTTACATCCCGTTTCAGCAAGGATGGGCGTGCGTCCGTATCGTGGGCGCACCGCAACACAGGAGCTCGCCATGATGAAAACCACCTTGACCTGCACCCTGACAGTCGCCCTGCTTGCCGGCTGCGCCCCTTCCCGACACACGGCCGCCGTGCCCGTGGACAACCACACGGCGCGCGACTCGCTGGACTGGCCCGGCAGCTACGAGGGCACGCTGCCCTGCGCCGACTGCCCCGGCATCCGCACCCGGCTGACGCTGATGAAGGACGGCCGCTACGAGCGCACCACGCAATACCTGGATCGCCAGCCGCAGCCTGAAGCGGTGGCCGGCACCTTCAGTTGGGAATCCGACGGCAGCACCATCCGGCTGGACGCCTCCGGCGACAGCCAGCGCTACTTCGTCGCCGAGAACCAGGTGATCATGCTGTACCGCGACGGCACCCGCCCCACCGGTCCGCTGGCGCCGCACTACGTGCTGCGCCGCGCGCAATAGCGCGGCGTCATCGGCCCCGCGCCGGCGGCGGGCCCCGCGCCCTGCCGTCGGCGCCGCCAGCGGCACGCAAGCGCCTCGCTTGCGGCTATTCTCTGGGCTGCACATGCCGCGACACCGGCGGCGTCCCTCGAGGAAGGAAGATCCATGAAGACCGATCACGAACTGCTCGACGCGTTTGCCCCGACGGGCACGCTGCGCGCCTCCATCAACCTGGGCAACCCGATCCTGGCCAACAGCCATCCCGACACCGGCGCGCCCGGCGGCGTGTCGGTCGACCTGGCCACTGAGCTGGCGCGCCGGCTGGATGTGAAGCTGGAACTGGTGGTGTTCAAATCCGCCGGCGAATCGGTCAACGCGGTCGCCGCCGAGCAGGCCGACGTGGGCTTTTTCGCGATCGATCCGCTGCGCGGCGAGCAGATCGCCTTCACCGCGCCCTATGTGGTGATCGAGGGCGCTTACCTGGTGCGCGACGATTCGCCCATCACCCGTATGGAAGAGGTGGACCGCGCCGGCCAGCGCGTGGTGGTCGGCAAGGGCAGCGCCTATGACCTGTACCTGACGCGCGAGATCAAGCACGCCGAACTGTTCCGCGCGCCCACCTCGCCGGCGGTGGTCGATACCTTCGTGAAGGAAAACATGGAAGTGGCCGCCGGCGTCAAACAGCAGTTGCAGGCCGACGCCCAGCGCCTGGGCGGCCTGCGCCTGCTGGACGGCCACTTCATGCTGATCCGCCAGGCCATGGGCGTGCCCAAGCGCCGTGGCGCCAAGGCCAGCGCCTACCTGGCCGCCTTTGTCGAAGCCATGAAGAAAAGCGGTTTCGTCGCCGAGGCGCTGGCGCGCCACAAGATCCAGGGCGCCGCCGTGGCGCCGCTGGAAGCCGCGCGGTAAGAAAAAGCGAGGCGGCAGCCTCGCTTGATTGCGCGCCGCGCGCACCTTGCACGCGGCGGGATCACGCGCCACGCCACCGCTTGGCGAGCCGTCGATGACGCCCCGACATGCGGGCCGTCATCGACGGGAATCGCCACCGGCGTCAGTGGCTGATCATCCAGGGCCGCGAACCGGCGAAGGACTTGGCGCCATCGGCCGTGGCGCGGGTCCTGCCGGACTTGCGTCCGCCCGCGCAACAACCGCAATTCATGCCGTGTCCCGAACGCGAGCTGCGCGGCTCGTTGGCGCTGCGCTCGTTGGCGGCATGGGCACGGTTGACGGCCGACGACAGCGCCGAGATCGCGGGCGCGCCGCCAACGATGCGGTTCGACGCCGCGCCGCAGCGTGGACAGTCGGCTGGATCGCGCCATTGCGCCAGCGGCCGCAGCGCCGCGAACTCGCCGCAGTCGGCACAAGCGTAGTCATACATGGGCATGTCGGTCTCCTTGGCGCGGGCGCCTCAGCGGTCGCGCGACAAGGGCATGTCGACGCCGCCCTTGATGTGCTTGACCGGCCCCGATGCCGAGGGCTGGATGTCGAAATCGAAGATCTCGGTCGGCAGCCACAGCGTGGCACAGGAGTTGGGAATGTCCACCACTCCGCTGATGTGCCCCTGCACCGGCGCCGTGCCCAGGATCGAGTACGCCTGCGCGCCCGAATAGCCGAACTTCTTCAGGTATTCGATGGCGTTCAGGCAGGCCTGGCGGTAGGCCACGTTCACGTCCAGGTAGTGCTGCTTGCCGCCCTCGTCCACCGAGATGCCCTCGAAGATCAGGAAGTCCTTGTAGGCCGGCGTGATCGGGCTGGGCTTGAAGATCGGGTTGCGGATGGCGTACTTATCCATGCCGCCCTTGATCAACGTGACGCGCATGTGCACCCAGCCGGCCATCTCGATGGCGCCGCAGAAGGTGATCTCGCCGTCGCCCTGCGAGAAATGCAGGTCGCCCACCGACAGGCCGCCGCCCTTGACGTAGACCGGGAAGAACACCCGCGCCCCGCGCGACAGGTCCTTGATGTCGCAGTTGCCGCCATGCTCGCGCGGCGGCACGGTGCGCGCGCCCTCGGCCGCCGCGCGCTCGCGCTCGGCCCCTTGCAGCGCGCCCATGTGCGCCGTCTTGGGCGCGGGCGGATTGGCCAGCGGCGGCACGCGGTTCGGGTTGGTGTCGATCAGCGCCTGCTCGCGCTGGTTCCAGGTGTCTAGCAGCTTCTTGTCGGGCAGGCAGCCGATCAGGCCGGGATGGATCAGGCCGGCGAAGCTGACGCCCGGTATGTGCCGCGACGAGGTGAACATGCCGTGGAAATCCCAGATGGATTTCTGCGCATGGGGGAAATGGTCGGTGAGAAAACCGCCGCCGTTGTTCTTGCTGAAAAAGCCATTGAAGCCCCACAGGCTATCGGGCTTGGCGCCGATGTCCAGCAGGTCCACCACCAGCAGGTCCCCGGGCTCGGCGCCTTCGACGCCGACGGGGCCGGACAGGAAGTGCACGGTGGACAGGTCAACGTCGCGCACGTCGTCGGCGCTGTCGTCGTTCTTGATGGCGCCGCCGGTCCAGTCGTAGGTTTCCAGGATGAAATCATCGCCGGGCTTGACCCAGACGGCCATCGGGATATCCGGATGCCAGCGGTTGTGGATCTGCTTGTTCTCGTACGGGGACTGGGTCAGGTCGACCTGGATGAGGGTATCGGTCATTCTCTTTCATCTCCAACGCAACGTGTTGATAAAACAGAACTTGCCATCAATGGCCGGCCAGGATGCCTGGCGCCTTGAACGGCGCGGCCAGCGACTGATTCGTCATGCACGGTAGGCCAGTTTCAGGCAACGGTAAACTGGGTTTTTTCACAGTGACGCCATGACGGCCCCAGCCCGCTCGACGCCATGCATGGTGGCTGATCAACGCTTGCGGCAAAAGCAGTAGACGTGGCGGAAGGGGTCCGCCACCATGTGGCGGGAAGCGATTACCCCGTCGATGTCGGGCACGAACTCCTCGAATCCCGGGCCCACTTCGACCGGAAAAGGCGTGCGCTCGGGCAGGTCGTTGTAGCCAAGCACCAGCATGCCGCCGGGCTTGAGCACGGCGTGGCATTGCGCCAGCAGTCGGCGCAGGCCGGACTCGCCGTCGATGCCAAAGCCGAGCAGGCCGTTGGCGATCACCACGTCGAAGACATCGGGGCCGTAATGCGCCGCCATCGCGAGCGCGTCGCCGGTCCAATGCTTCCCCGGGCGTCCGTAGACCGCGTTGCGCGGGGCTATGTCGAGCGAATGGAAGTTGGCGCGCAGCAACCGCGGATAGTGCCAGTTATGCTTGTCCACGCCCAGGAACAGCAACGATTGCGGCGCGCGCCGGCCGGCGGCGAGCCGGTTCAGGTAGTCGAACACGCGCTGTTCAAGAAAGGCCCGGCTGGGCGTGTCCAGCCTGAAGTCGACACCGCAGCGTTCGGCCAGCACGGGCGACAGCCGGAACAATGCCCGCTTGCTCATGTACTTCAATTTGCGCATGGGTTTCCCTTTTGTCTTGCGGGAAAGCAATATGCGGTGCGCAGGCGCGCTTGGCTATTGGATCGGTCTTATATGGCTCGATACCGACGGAAGGCGTCGCTATGCGGCATCGGCAACGCCGGCAGTTATGATGCGCCATTGCATTTCGCGGCCACGCCGCGCCGGAAAACCGTTGCCCATGTTCCTGCCCCGCCCCCTGTCCGCCCTGCTCCTGCTTGCCTGTGCCCTGCCGCTGGGCGCCGCCCACGCGGCCAAGGAATGCGTGGCGCGGTTCGACGCCAGCGCCGCCCGCTACCAGGAGGCGGTGAAGGTGCAGAAGGGACGCGAGACCGCCAACTGGCAGGAGCTGAACGCGCCGCTGTGCCAGGGTCGGCTGGACCTGCTGGACATGGAGTTCGAGCTGGTCGATGACTACGAGCAATGCGTGCGCGACGGCGGGGAATTTCCCGAGAAGACCGTGCGCGCGATGAAGGACCGGCCCGACAACCTGGCCGCGCTCAAGACCGCCTGGATCAATACCTGCGGCCCCTACATGAAGGAATGAAGGGACGGCTGCGCAGCGGGGCCAGGCCCCCGCGATGCGCGGCCGCCGACCGCGTCAGGCCACCGCCGAGGCGGGCCGCGGGAAGAAGATGGCCCGCGCGGGGTCGAAGTCGTAGCGGTCTTCGAACTCGGTCGCATCGGCGGCCAATGCCCGCACCGAATCGAGGATGAAGTCGGCCTTGGCTTCGGACAGCAGCACGCTGAAATTCAGGCGGACAAAACCCGGCTTTTCGATTTCGCGGCCATCGAGGATGGCCTGGCGCATGCGCGCCGATTCGGCCTCGTCGATCTCCAGCAGGTTGTGCACGTACGGGCCGGCGCAGGCGCAGCCGCCGCGGGCCTGGATGCCGAAGCGATCGCTCAGCATGCGCGTGACCAGTTGCTGGTGCACGTAGCCGCCCTGGCCGTCGCGCACGCGGAAGGAGAAGATCGGCAGACGCGGGGCGGTCAACGAGCCCAGCAGTTCCAGGCGGGGATCGCCCTGCCAGCGGGCCAGCGCGCGCCGCACGAAGGCGGCGTTGCGCCGCGCCATCAGGTCGTTGCCCAGCGCTTCCTTGACCAGCAGCACCAGCGCGGCGCGGATGTCGCCGACCACATTGGGGGTGCCCGCCTCTTCGCGCGCTTCCAGGCTGGCGCTGTAGTCGTGGTGGCTGGGCGAGACGAACTTGACGGTGCCCCCGCCCGGGAAGGTGGGCGTGGTCGGCACGACCGCGTCGCGGCGCACGATCAGGATGCCGGACGCGCCGGGCCCGCCGATGAACTTGTGCGGCGAGAACACGATGGCGTCGATCGGCGCATCGGCCGCGGGCGTCATGCGGATGTCCAGGTACGGCGCGCCGCCGGCGTAGTCCCAGATCATCCGGGCGCCGGCGCGCTTCACGCGGCGGGTGATGGCCTCGACGTCGGCGACGATGCCGGTGACGTTGGAGGCGGCCGACAGCGCGCAGATGACCAGCGTGCCGTCCGGCGCCCGCAGCGCGGCGTCGAGTTCGCCCAGGTCCGGGCCGCCCTGCGGGCTTTCCGCCAGCACGACGATGTCGGCGCCGCATTCGCGCCACGGCAGGATGTTGGAATGATGCTCGTAGGGGCCGATGACGACCCGTACCTTGCGCCCCGCCGCCAGGGCGGCCGGCACGCCCAACAGATGCACCAGGCGGTTGATGCCCAGGGTGGCGCCCGAGCCGGAGAAGATCACGGCGTGCTCGTCGTCCGCGCCGCAGCAGCGGCCGACCACGGCGCGCGCCTCGCGCCGCAGGCGCGTGATGAAGCCGCCGCAGAAGGAGGCCTCGGTATGCGAGTTGGCGTAGTACGGCAGCACGTGTTCCAGGACGAAGCGCTCGACCTGCATGAGCGCGCGGCCCGAGGCGACGTAGTCGGCGTAGACCAGCGGCTTGAGGCCAAAGGGGCCTTCGATGACGGCGTCCTTGCCGATCAGGCCGTCGGCCAGGCTGGCGATGATGTCGGGGGATTGCAGGGATTGCTGGAACTGGCGCAACGGCCCTGTGGCGGCCGGGGTCGCTTGGGTAGACATGGTGCGGATTCGATGAAACGGCTGGCAAGAGAATTATCGGAATATCATACGATGGAAGGAATTTTGAAACCTCACCTAAATTTTCCTTAAAATCACTGAAAACAGATCATTTGATCGAATTCATGGAAAAAATTGACAAGTTTGATCTGAATATAATTTCCTGCCTGCAACGCGAGGGCTCGCTGTCGCAGCGCGAGCTGGCCGACCGGGTCGGCCTGTCGCAGAACGCCTGCTGGCGCCGACTGCAGCGGCTGAACGCCTGCGGCATCATCCGCGGCACCCGCGCCGAGGTGAACCTGGCCGAACTCGGGCTGGACCTGACGGTGTTCGTCATGATCCGCACCAGCCATCACGCCAAGGAATGGGCCGACGGCTTTCGCAAGCATGTGGAACGCCTGCCCGAAGTGACCGGTTTCTACCGCATCGGCGGCGACTGGGACTACCTGATCCAGGTGGTCTGCCGCGGCATCGCCGGGTACGACCGCTTCTACCAAAAGCTCATCACCGACTTCGAACTGTCCACCGTGACGGGTTTTTTCAGCATGGAAGCCATCATCGAGAACCGCCCGCCCGACCTGGGGCTGTTGCAGGAATCGACGGGCGCGGCATAGCGAGGGTCCGCGCGCCATCGCGCGGCGGCGCGCATCCGCTCGCGCTGGGCAACCCGCACGGCGCGTGACGCGGCATGGCGCGCGAGGGGGAAGCCGGATTGCACGGCGGCCTCGGCGGCCCGACGATCCCGGCGCGACGCCGCCGCGGGAATAACTTGCGGTCATGAACCCCGGGGGCGACTTATATCCACGGGTTATCCCGGATGCCTGCATATCCACAAATCGTCAATAATTCGCCAACGTTTTATTGTCGATCCGTCCCCATCTGCCTCCCATGCCTGTTTCCGTCCGGGACGCCATTGTTTCCTCCTCCCATCTCGCCTCGTCCGCCCCGGAGCTGTCCGAGGTGGAGTTCGGCCTGATCATCGCCTCGCACGCCTTCAATCGCTGGATGGTCCGCTGCATGGCCTGTGCCGGGCTGCCCGAGCTGACCTCGCTGGACATCCTGGTGCTGAACCACGTGTTCCATCGCGGCCGCGGCAAGAAACTGGCGGACATCTGCTTCACGCTCAATGTCGAAGACACCCACCTGGTGAACTATTCGCTCAAGAAGCTGGAGCGGCTGGGCGTGGTGCAAAGCGCCAAGACCGGCAAGGAAGTGATCTACACCACCACCGATGCCGGCGCCGCCGCGATCCAGCGCTACGCCGAAGTGCGCGAGCAATGCCTGGTGAAACCCTTCATCGACTCCCCCGCCGCGGACGATGCCAGCCACCAGCTGGCCAATACCCTGCGCGCCCTGTCGGGCCTGTACGACCAGGCCGCCCGCGCCGCCACCTCGCTGTGAGAATCCACGTTGTCTAGCCTTCCCGCCTCCTCCGCCCAGCCGCTGCTCTCCGTGCGCGGCGTCTCGGTGGACTTCAATACCGAAACCGGCGTGTTCCGCGCCGTCGAGAACCTGGACTTCGACGTGCGGCCGGGCAAGACGCTGGCCATCGTCGGCGAGTCCGGCTCGGGCAAGTCGGTGACGTCCATGGCCATCATGCGCCTGACGGACTACAACAACGGCCGCATCGCCACCGGCCAGATCCTGTTCCGCGACAGCGACGACCGCGAGGTCGACCTGACCGCCGCGTCCGACGAACAGATGCGCGCGATCCGCGGCAACGACATCGCCATGATCTTCCAGGAGCCGATGACCTCGCTGAACCCGGTGTTCACCATCGGCGACCAGATCATCGAGGCCATCATGCTGCACCAGCAGTTGTCGCGCTCGGCCGCCCGCAAGGCGGCGCGCGCGCTGCTGGAGAAGGTGCGCCTGCCGGACGCCGAACAACTGCTGGACCGCTACCCGCACCAGTTGTCGGGCGGCATGCGCCAGCGCGTGATGATCGCGATGGCGCTGTCGTGCCAGCCGCGCCTGCTGATCGCCGACGAACCGACCACCGCGCTGGACGTGACCATCCAGGCGCAGATCCTGAACACCATCCGCGAACTGCAGCGCGACCTGGGCACCGCCGTAATCTTCATCACCCACGACATGGGCGTGGTGGCCGAGATGGCCGATGACGTGGTGGTGATGCTGCGTGGCAGGAAGGTCGAGCAGGGCCCGGTGGAAGAGATCTTCCGCGCGCCCAGGCATCCCTATACCCGCGCCCTGCTGGCCGCCGTGCCGCGCCTGGGCAGCCTGACCGGCCGCGACCTGCCGCTGCGCACGCCGCAGACGGTGCTGGAAGGCGACACGCTGCGCGAAGTCGGCGAGACCCGCGAGCAGGACACGGCGCGCTACGACGAGCCGGTGCTGCGCGTCGAGAAGCTGACCACGCGCTTTGACGTCGGCCACAACCTGTTCGGCCGCGTCACCCACCGCGTGCACGCGGTCGAGGAAGTGAGCTTCGACGTCTACCCCGGCGAAACCCTGGCGCTGGTGGGCGAATCGGGCAGCGGCAAATCGACCATCGGCAAGACCCTGCAGCAGCTGGTGGCGCCGACCTCGGGCGCGGTGCGCTACAACGGCCAGGACATCTTCTCGATGGACGCCGCCGGCCGCCAGCGCCTGCGCCAGGAAATCCAATACATCTTCCAGGATCCGTATGCCTCGCTGGACCCGCGCAAGACCGTGGCCTTCAGCATCGCCGAGCCGATCCGCACCCACCGGCTGCTGACCGACGAGGCCGCCATCGCGCGCCGCGTCGGCGAGCTGCTGGAACAGGTGGGCCTGAAACCCGAGCACGCGCGCCGCTATCCGCACGAGTTCTCGGGCGGCCAGCGCCAGCGCGTCTGCATCGCGCGCGCCCTGGCCAGCAACCCCAAGCTGATCATCGCCGACGAATCGGTGTCGGCGCTGGACGTGTCGATCCAGGCGCAGATCCTGAACCTGCTGATGGATCTGCAGAAAGACCGCGGCCTGTCGTACCTGTTCATCACCCACGACATGGCGGTGGTGGAGAAGGTCAGCCACCGCGTGGCGGTGCTGTACCTGGGCCAGATCGTCGAGCTGGGCACGCGCCGCCAGATCTTCGAATCGCCGCAGCACGCCTACACCCGCAAGCTGCTGGCCGCCGTGCCGGTGGCCGAGCCCGGCCGCCACATCGACACCTCGCTGATCGAGGGCGAGATCCCCAGCCCGGTGCGGCGCGTGGGCGACGAGCCGGCGATCGTTCCCCTGGTTGAATTCGCGCCCGGCCACCGCGTGGCCCGCGCCGCCTGAACCTTCCGTTTTCTACACGTCGGCCCGGCCGATTTCCCGTCCCTGGAGTTGAACATGCTCTCCCTACGCAAAACCTTCACCGCCACCGCCCTGGCCCTGGCGCTGGGCGGCGCGCTGCCCGCGGTCCTGTCGACCGCGCACGCGGCCGGCACGCTCAACGTCGCCATCAACCAGGATCCGGGCAGCTGGGATCCGATCGACACCTTCGTGACGTTCTGGGGTTCGGTCGGCAGCAACCTGTACGACGGCCTGACCATGCGCGGCGCCGACCTGAAGCTGCAACCCGGCCTGGCCACCAAGTGGGAATACCTGGACGACAACAAGCGCCTGCGCTTCACGCTGCGCCAGGGCGTCAAGTTCCACAACGGCGAGCCGTTCAACGCCGAGGCGGTCAAGTTCACGTTCGAGCGCCTGCTGGGCGCGGAAGGCGCCAAGGGCCCGCAGAAGTCGAACTACGACTCGATCGGCGAGGTCAAGGTGGTGGACGAGTACACCGTCGACTTCATCCTCAAGCAGCCCGATCCCGTGCTGCTGACCAAGCTGGCCGGCTACGGCGCCATGATCGTGCCGCCCAAGTACATCCAGGAGAAGGGCGAGGAGAACTTCAACACCCACCCGGTCGGCACCGGCCCGTTCAAGTTCGAGAGCTACCAGCCCAAGGTCAACGTGACCCTGGCGCGCAATGACGACTACTGGGGCGGCAAGCCCAAGCTGGACAAGGTGGTGTACCGCTTCATCAGCGAGCCCGGCACCCAGGTCGCCGAACTGCAGGCCGGGCGCGTGGACATCGCCACGCTGATCCCGCTGGGCCTGATCGAGACGGTCAAGAAGTCCGGCAACGCCGACGTCATCTCGACCGGCGGCCCGGTCGCCTTCGCGCTGCGCTACAACACCAAGAACGGCATCACCCAGAACCGCGACGTGCGCCGCGCGCTGATCATGGCGGTGGACCGCGACACCATCGTCAAGCAGTTGTTGCTGGGCCAGGCCAAGACCATCGCCAGCTTCCAGGGTCCGCAGTCGTTCGGCTACAACCCCGAGCAAAAGCCCCTGCCCTTCAACCCCGCCGAAGCCAAGAAGCTGCTGGCCGGCGCCGGCATCAAGCCGGGCGCGACGGTGCAGATCGACGTGCGCGGCAGCGATTCGAACTTCCGCGAAGTGGCCCAGGCGGTGTCGGGCTATCTGCAGGCGGTCGGCGTGCGCGCCACCATCAAGCCGTATGAGACCGGCGTGCTGCTCAACGACATCATCCCCGGCGGCAAGACCGGCGAGATGTGGCAGAACCAGTGGGGCGGCTGGACCTACGACTACGACAACACGGCCTACCTGATGTACCACTCGGGCCAGAAGTGGAATCCGTACGACAACGATCCCAAGCTGAACGCCATGCTGGAAGCGCAGCGCACCGTCTATGACGTGAAGAAGCGCGAAGCCATGCTGCAGGAGATCGCCGGCTACGTGGCCGACCAGGCGCTGGAACTGCCGCTGTACAGCCTGAACACCATCGTCGGCGTGAACAAGCGCGTGAAGAACCTGGAAGTGCCGGGCGACATCCGCTTCCGGTTCGTCGATACGACCGTCGAATAGAGCCCACCCCCGAAGCGCTGCGCGCTTCCCCCTCGAGGGGGCATGCCAGGGGACCGGCAAAGCCGGATCCGCGGCATCCCGCCAGGGGGGCGATGCCTGATTGGGCGTCGCGATGTCTGTGAAGCATTGACGCATTAACCCTACTGATTCGCCGGGGCGAAAGCCCTGGCGGAGCCTCATGACCGGATTTCTGATTAAACGCGTGTTGCAGGCGGTCTTCGTGATCGTGGCCGTGACGCTGCTCGTCTCCTACGCCGTGCGCCTGACCGGCGACCCCGCGCTGATGCTCAGCCAGGGCTCGGGCAGCGTCACCGAGCAGGACCTGGCCAACATCCGCCAGGCGCTGGGCCTGAACCGGCCGTTCCACGAGCAATACCTGAGCTACATGCAGGGACTGCTGCACGGCGACTTCGGCCGCAGCTTCATGGGCGGCACCTCGGTCGCCAAGCTGATCGGCGACGCGTTGCCGGCCACGCTGATGCTGGCGTTCACCTCGCTGATCGCCTCGATCCTGATTTCGCTGCCGCTGGGCATCCAGGCCGCCATCAAGCGCGGCAAGCCCACCGACCAGGCGATCCGCATTCTGTCGCTGGTGGGGCTGTCATTCCCCAACTTCTGGCTGGCGCTGATGCTGGTGCTGCTGCTGTCGATCACCTTCCCGCTGCTGCCGCCGTCGGGCTGGAGCGGTCCGGCCAGCCTGGTGCTGCCGTCGCTGACCATGGCCATCATCCTGTCCGCCACCAACATCCGCCTGGTGCGCACCACCATGCTGGAGACGCTGTCGGCCCAGTACATCATGGTGGCGCGCAGCAAGGGCCTGAAGGAGCGCATCGTGCTGTACAAGCACGCGCTGCGCAATTGCGCCATTCCCCTCATCACCTACCTGGGCCTGCAGTTCGGCGGCCTGATCGGCGGCATCGTCGTCATCGAGATGGTGTTCAACTGGCCCGGCCTGGGCACGCTGGCGTTCGACGCCATCTCCGGCCGCGACTATCCGGTGCTGCAAGGCACGGTCACCGTGCTGGCCGCCGTCATCGTCCTGGTCAACCTGATCGTCGACATCGCCTACGGCATCGTCGATCCCCGTATCCGCACGCGGTGAGCCCCATGCAGACCACTACTTCCCCCGCCGCTCCCAAGGCCGTCAAGCCGCGCAGCCGCTACCGCTCGCTGGAATTCGTGCTGGGCGCCGCGCTGACCGGCGTCATGATCGTCCTGGTGCTGGCCTCGGGCTGGCTGTTTCCCGATGGCGGCGAGTCCATGGACCTGACCGCCCGCCTGATGGCGCCCTTCACCAGCGCGGCCCACCTGTTCGGCACCGACCCGCTGGGCCGCGACGTGCTGGCGCGCGTCATCGTCGGCGGCAAGATCTCGCTGCTGGTGGGCTTCGCGTCGGTGCTGGGCGGCGCCCTGCTCGGCATCATCATGGGCCTGATCGCCGGCTACTACCGCGGCTTCTGGGACATGATCGTGATGCGCTTCGCCGACGTGCAGCTGGCGCTGCCGTTCATCCTGGTGGCCATCACCTTCATCGCCATCCTCGGCGGCGGCCTGTTCAACGTGATCTTCTTCATGATCATCTCGCAGTGGGTGCAGTACGCGCGCCTGGTGCGGGCCCAGGTGCTGGCGCTGCGCGAACGCGAGTTCGTGCTGGCGGCGCGCGCCTTCGGCGTGCGCGACCTGGCCATGATCCGCCATCACATCGTGCCCAACCTGCTGGGCCCGCTGGTGATCCTGATGACGCTGAACGTCGCCAACAACATCCTGCTGGAAAGCAGCCTGACCTTCCTGGGCCTGGGCGTGGATCCCATGATCCCGAGCTGGGGCGGTATGCTGGCCGATGGCCGCACCTACATGCAGACGGCGTGGTGGGTGAGCGTGTTCCCCGGCCTGGCGATCATGCTGACCGTGCTGGGCCTGAACCTGCTGGGCGACTGGCTGCGCGATCGCCTGGACCCCACCGGCAAGGTGTAAATGTGTGCCCCCGCCCTGGGGCGGCCTGCTCCGGCAGGCACTTGAGGACTACTGACGATGGCATTGCTGGAAAAGACATTCGACCGCACGCTGGACGCCTGGATCCATGCCTACAAGGCCCCGGCCTGGCGTGGCGCGGCGGTGGAAGGCTGGCTGTTCGAAGGCGTCGACGCGCGCCGCGAGGCCGAGGCGCGGCTGGCGCAGGCCGGCGTGACGGCGCGCTTTCGCAGCGCCTACAAGCCGCTGCTGCACTACTTCCTGGAAGAAGTCGAACGCGACGGCCTGGTGGCGGTCGACCTGCGCTACCCGCGGCATGAGCACGCGCTGCCCAAGCGCTTCACGCTCGAAGCCTACCCGCTGGTGGCGCTGCTGCAAGGCGTGCGCGTGACGATGAAGCCCGGCGCGTCCGACCTGCACTACGACGTCACGCTCGTCTATGCCGACGGCCGACGCCGTGAAGATCGCGTGTTCGCGCCCAACCAGCTTGGCCAGGCGCAGGACGGCACGCCCGAACTGTCGCCCACCGGCTGGCTGCGCGTGCGCGACGCCGAGGGCGCCATCCAGACCGACGCGGCCCAGGCCACCGAGTACCAGCAGGCCTTTCGCAGCATTGTCGACACGGTGCGCAACCATCCCTGGGGCGCGCACGAACCGTACTTCGACCGGCTGGAGATCCGCGTCGACCTGCCCGGCATGGACTTCGCGCTGCCGGTCGACGAGGAAATCGTCAGCACCTTCGAAGCGCTGCACGAAGACCTGTACTTCACGCTGCTGGAACACTTCCAGCACCACTCCGGCCGCCCCTCCGGCGACCGCGGCCTGCAGCCCGGGCAGATCATTCCCGACATCCGCCGCCACGACGGCGCGGCGCGCGTGCTGGTGACGCTGGAACCCTTCGCGCCGCCGGCGCCGGTGGCGCCCGTGGCGCTGGACGCGCCGCTGGCCGAGCTGCGCCAGCCGCTGGCGGCCGGGCAGATCGCCGGCTGCATGGCCGCGCTCGGCGGCGACGCCTTCCAGGCCGTGTCGCGCCAGGGCCGCCCGGTGCTGGGCACCTATCTGCGCGGCCCCGGCCCGGCGGTCTTCATTTCGGGCGCGCAGCATGCCAACGAGACCTCCGGCGTGGTCGGCGCGCTGCGCGCGGCGCAGGCGCTGAAGGCGCGCGGCGACGCCCACTTCGCGCTGATCGCCGCCGAGAACCCGGACGGCTACGCGCTCTTTAACCGCCTGCGCGAACAGCATCCGCGCCACATGCTGCACGCCTCGCGCTACAGCGCGCTGGGCGACGACATCGCCTACCGCGAACACGCGCCGTTCTTCGAACGCGAGGGCCGCCACCAGGCGCACGCCATCAGCGGCGCGCAACTGCACATCAACCTGCACGGCTACCCCGCCCACGAGTGGACCCGTCCCCTGTCGGGCTACCTGCCGCGCAATTTCGAACTGTGGACCATCCCCAAGGGCTTCTTCCTGGTGCTGCGCCACCACCCCGGCTGGCGCGAACGCGCCCGCCGCCTGATCGAGGGCGTGACGGCGCGACTGGCCCGTAACGTGCCCGGCCTGGTCGAATTCAATGCGCGCCAGCTTGAACTATTCCACGCGCACGCGCTCGAAACCGGATTCGATGTGCTGAACGGCATCCCCGTGCAGGTCACGGAGACCGACCGGGAAGCGCTGCCGATGGCGCTGATCTCCGAGTTTCCGGATGAAACCGTGTACGGGGACCGCTTCGTTTTCGCGCATACTGTGCAAATGGAAACCGTCCTGGCGGCGACCGACATCCACCGCTCCGGACATTAGCAAGCGCCCGACATGAACATCCGAGAACGCAACCACGGCGACGACCTCGCCCTGGTGGACATCTGGCTCCGTTCGGTGCGCGCCACCCATACGTTCCTGTCCGAGAAGGAAATCCAGGCCATGTACCCGCAGGTGCTCAACACCTACCTGCCGTCGGTGCGCGTCTGGGTCTGCGAGGACGATGCCGGCGAGGTCGCCGGTTTCATGGGCCTGAACGGCAACAAGGTCGAGATGCTGTTCGTCGACGCCAACAAGCGCGGCAAGGGCGCCGGGCGACGCCTGCTGAATTTCGCGCTGTCGCTGCACGGCAGCCTGCGGGTCGACGTCAATGAACAGAATCCGCAGGCGCATGGGTTCTACAAGCACTATGGCTTTGAAGACGTGGGCCGTTCGGAAACCGACGCCGCGGGGCGGCCGCGGCCGATCATCCATATGAAGCTGGCGGGCTGAGGCGGACGTCAGGTCAACGCCCCCGGGTCGGCACCAGGAACGCCCTGCGCCGGCCCTGGGCCGCGACCATCCTTACCAGCCGGCGAGAGGACTCCGACGCGGGGAAGGCCGCACGGACACCGGTCCGATGAGCGTGCTGGATATATCACTCGACTGACGGCTTACCTGATTGCCTTTCCCGCTGGAGTGGAGAATGCTCTACACATGCGCCATGGGTGCGGTGTGCTACGCTGCACTTATCGTGTAACACATGAGAACCGCACCATGAGCGACGCTACCTTTACCTTTCGAGTGGATGAGGCCTTGAAAAACGAGTTCGCCATGGCCGCCAAGGCCCGAGACCGCACCGGCGCGCAGCTTCTGCGTGACTTCATGCGGGAGTACGTGCAGCAACAACAGGAAGCGGCCCAGCATGACGCCTGGTTCCGCCGCCAGGTGCAAGCGGGCCTGAATTCCGCCAACGCCGGCCGCCTGGCGCCGGCCGCCGAGGTCGAAACCAAATTCGCGGCCCGTCGCGCCGCGACCCGTCGCCGGCTTGAAACATCCAAGTGAGGGCATTGCGCTGGACGCCCGAAGCGATCCGGGACCGGGAGGCGATCTACGATTTCATCGAGGCCGATAACCCCGTTGCGGCGCTGATGCTTGATGAGCTGCTCGAACAGCAGGCGGGACGCCTGATCGATCATCCCGGCCTGGGTCGTCCGGGCCGTGTCGCTGGCACCCGGGAGCTGGTGGCGCACCCGAACTATCTATTGATCTACGACGTGAAGAACGATCTGGTGCGCATGCTGCGCGTGCTGCATGCGGCCCGGCAGTGGCCAACGCCGGATCCATCGCCGGGCAACCGTTGAATCCCGCGGTACGGCTAGGCCGGACCAACTGGCGGTTCCGCGCCCCCCTACCCCGCCTCGCCATGCCGCGCGCGCCACGCCTTGAGCGCGGCGCGGTATTCGTCCATGGCTTCGTTGTAGGTGTCGTAGACGCAAGGGATACAGCCGCTGTTGCAGCACTCCTCGGGCGCGGGGGCCTCGGGCGGCACGGGCGGCGGATCGTCGTCGGCGGGCGGAGTGGTGTTCGGGGTATCGGGGGTATTCGCGGGACTCATGACCGCATGTTAGCGCCGATCGGCGCCGCGTCGTCCGCCAGGGCCCGCCATTGCTGGCGCCGGATTTCGTAGCGCAGCTTGCGCGCCTCGCCTTCGCCGGTGGTCTCGATCCAGCGCATCCCGCATTTTTCCATCACGCGCAGCGACGCGGCGTTGGCCTGTATCGCCACGGCGCTCAGCGCGTCCACCGGCAGGCGTTCGAATCCCAGCGCCAACAAGGCGCGGGTGATTTCCGAGGCGTGGCCGCGGCCCCAACAGGTGGGCATGAACGCGTAGGCAATCTCGACCCGCTCGATCTTGCCCGACAGCGCCAGCTTGAGGCCGGCTCGGCCGGCCAGCGCGCCGCTGTCGCGCTCGCTCAGCACGTACATGCCGTAGCCATGTTCGGCCCAATGCAGCATGTTGTGCTCGACGTAGCGCCGGCTGGCCGTGGCGTCGCGGGTGCCGCCCATGGTTGCCATCAGGGCGGCGTCGGCGTGCATCGCGGTGATGAAGGGCAGATCGGTCGACGACATGCGCTCGGCGCGCAGGCGCCGGGTGACGAAGGATTCGGGTAGCAAAGCGGACGGCATGATCTCGAAGCATGGACACAAACGGTGCCTTGCATCATATCCATGCCCGCCCCCGCATGCCACCGCGCTTTCGCACCGTGGACACACCGCTGGCGTCGCGGTACGCGGCGCAAAGCGCGGCAATCGCGGCGGGTGCCGGTCGCGCCGGCGCGGCGGCCTGGGCAGGCCTTTCCCGCTAGCTGCGCCGCAGGCCCAGGAAGCTCCAGTGCACGTCGGCACGGTCCAGCATGTCTTCGCGCCTGACGAGGTGATGCGCCGACAGGCCATGCCCGGCCGCCAGCGCGATGGTGTCCTCGGCCGACACGTCGAACATGCGGCGGCCGGGCGGCACCGGGCCGTGGCGCAGCGACATCAGGATCTGGCCGCCGGGCGCCAGCAAGGCCGCCAGCGCCGCCATGCCGCGAGCGCGCTCGTCCGCGTCCAGGTGCATCCAGACGGCGGTCAGCATGATCACGTCGAACTCGCGCCCTTGCAGGCCTGCAAGTTCGGGCAAGGCGTCATCGACCCATTCCAGGTTGGGCTGCGCGTGGCGCCGCTGGCCCTCGCGCCGCAGCTCGGGCGTGGGTTCGGCCGCCACCACCTGGTGGCCCATGCGGGCCAGCGCGGCGGCGTCGCGGCCCGAACCGGCGCCGATGTCGGCGATGCGCGACGGCGTCGCCGGGATCAGGTGCGCCACGTCGCGATGCACATCCGCGAAAGCGATGCTCTCGTACTGCTCGGCCAGGGCCGCGGCATTTTCGCCGTAGCCCTGGGTGCCCGAGACCACGGCCCCGCTGCCGTCGACAGTTTGCGCGGAATCGGGGGCGCTCATTTGGCCTTGAGCGCGTCGTAGATGCGCTTGCCCACGCGGCCATCCTGCGGCAGGTTGCGCTTTTCCTGTTCGGCGCGCACCGCGTCGCGGGTCTTGGCGCCGGGAATGCCATCGGCGGTGCCGACGTCATAGCCGCGAGCGTTGAGCATCTCCTGCACTTCCTTGATCTGCGCGCGCGACAGGCCGGGGTCATCCGTCGGCCAGGCCGTGGCCAGCGCCGGGCCGCCCTGCAGGCGGTTCAGCAGCAACGCCACCGCCAGCCCGTAGCGGCGCGACTGGTTGTAGTGCAGGATCGCATCGAAATTGACGGTGGCCAGGAACACCGGGCCCTTGGCGCCGGTGGGCGCGAACAGGTAGGCCTGCTGGTCGTTGCCGCTGGCCAGCTTGAGCGCGGAGCCGTCGCCCTGCTTGAGGCCCGCCTCGGCCCACTGCGCGATGCTGCGGCGGTCCTGCGAACCGACGTATTCGGCGTCGGGCGCGGGCGGAATGGCGGCGGCCACGTCGGCCGGCACGCGCACCTCCACTACCGCCGGCAGGCCGTGGGTCCACTTGGCGCGGCGCTTGCGCAGGTGATTGGCGGTCGAGGCCAGGGCGTCGGGCAGCGAGTTGTACAGATCGATCTTGCCGTCGCCATCGCCGTCGGCCGCCAGTTCGTAGAACGAGGTGGGGATGAACTGCGTCATGCCGAAGGCGCCGCTCCAGGAGCCGACGAAGTTGTCGGCCGGCACCACGCCGTCGCGCAGCAGGCGCACGGAGGCGTAGGCGTTCTTTTCCCAGAGCGTCTTGTTCTCGGTGCAGGCGCGCGTCAGCCAGGCATTGAGCACGTCGGTCTTGCCGACCTGGCGGCCGTAGTTGGTCTCGATGCCGAAGATGGCGACCAGCGTGGCCGGGTCCACCTGGTACTGCTGGCTGATGTCGCCCAGCTGCTTGCCGTACTTGGCGAGCACCGCGCGGCCATCGGCCACGCGCTCGTCGTCAACCGTCTTGGCGATGTAGTCCCACCAGGTTTCGCGGCCCTCGGGCTGGCCTTGGGCGGACGCCACGGTGGTGGGCAGCAGCTTGGCCTTGGCGGTGTACTTGTCCCAGTCGGCCAGGGTCAGGCCGTTGGCGGTGGCGCCCTTG
>NZ_CP017433.1:2065174-2085889 GCF_002082135.1 Achromobacter ruhlandii | reverse complement strand
GTCGGGCACGCGCATGTTCGTCGGCGGCGCGGCCGCCGAATCGTCCGGCGCCGCTGCGGGCGCGGCGGCAGGGGCCGCGGCCGGCGTGGCCGGATCGTCGAAGCTGCGCTTGGGCGTCAGCACCGGTCCGGACGAGGAAGGCTGGGCCCCGGGACTGCGCGTACCGGTGGCCGAAGAAGGCGACTGGGCCTGGGCGGCGCCCAAGGCGGCGACGCTCAGCGTGGCGGCCAGGACGGCGCGCGCCAGGGGATCGATTCGGGTGCGAAGCGCATTCTGTCGCATGGTAATCCTGAAAAATCGAAGTCAGCCCGGATCGTACCGCGAGCGGGCGCCGAAATCGAACCGGCGCCTGCCAGCGACAGCGGCTGGCGAGCCCGACCCGGGCCAAGCGGCTTGCGCTTCCAGTCTCAGGCCAGGGCGCGTGCCGGCGAAAGGCCGGGCGGCGGGTGGCGCAACACACGCAGGCAGAGCACCAGCGCCAGCAGGCTCGACAACGCGAAACCCAGGGTCTGCCCCAGCAGCACGCCTTCGGCGTCACCATAGCGCGCGCCCAGCCACACAAAGGGCAGCGTGCCGACGGTGGCGCGCAACCAGCCGACCGCGGTCGCATAGCTGGCATAGCCCAGGTTATTGAAGACGGCCACCGAAACGAAGAACACGCTGTTCAGCGCCCAAATGAAGCTGGCGTAGCGGCAGAACACCATGACGAGTTCGCGCCCCGGGCCACTGACCTGGAACAAGTCGGCAATCCATGGCGCAAGCAGCGCCAGCAGGATCGCCACGCAGGCGCCATAGCCCAGGGCCATCCTGGCGGTGATGCCCACGGTCTGCCGCACGCGCGGCCAATGGCCGGCCCCGAGATTCTGGCCCAGGATCGGCCCAATGGCGCCCGGCAACACGAAGAACAGCGAATATGACAGCTGCAGAATCCGGTCCACCACGGTGGCGCCCGCCATGGTGCTGGAGCCGAATCCGGCATAGGTCGAGGCGGTAAAGACCACCGCTGCCGGCGTTGCCAGCGCGCTCAAGGTGGCAGGCAGGGCAATACGACCGACCTCAGCCAGATCGGCGCGCAGACCTGTCCATGCCGGCCACGCCACCAAGCGATGGCGCCCGAACACCAGCCAAGTCCCCAGCACGACCGTCGCCATCCGCCCCGCGCCGCCGGCCCAGGCCACGCCCTGCATGCCGCCGTTGAACAAGAAGATCACCACGGGGTCCAGGATCGCCACGGTAGCAATCCCCGCCAACAGCACCCACATGGACTGGCGTCCGTGGCCGGCGGCGCGCAACAGGTTGGACAGCATCATGCCCACGCCCATCACCACAGAAAACGGCGCGGTGACGGCCACGTACGACAGCAACAATGCGCGCACGTCCGAAGCCAGGCCAATCGCTCTGGTGAACGGTCCGACCGCAAACAGGAATGCCGCCACGGATACCACCGTGGCCACCGCCATCAGAACCAGCGAGGCGGCGGCCAAGCCGCGCGCGCGCCGCGCGTCAGCGGCGCCCAGCGCGCGCGAGACCTGCGCCGCGCCGCCGACAGTCACGCCGATGCAGATCGACGTGACCGTGAACAGCATCATGGAACCGAAGCCCACCGCTGCCAGCACAGCCTCATCGCGCAGCGTCCCCAGGTACAGCAGGGTCAGGAATTCCACGGCGAACACGGCCAGCATGCTGGCCCAGCCGGTCAGGACCATCTCGAGCACGTGGCCGCGCAGCGGTCCGGAGACGAAACGCGCGGGCACGGCGACAGCGGCCGTCATGGCTGGCGCGGCCCGAACCAATACTGCGAGCGCACCTCATCCGACGAATACCACGGCAGCAGGCCGATGCTGTGCGACTCGCGCTGCACGCTCACCAGCAATCCGCCCGCCTGTGGCCGCAGCAGCGCCACGGTGCGGAACACGCCCATGGATTCATACTGGCGCCAGTCGCGCCGGGCGCTGATCCAGTAGCGGCCCTGGGTGCAGCCGCCGAAGTGCTGGATGTCGGTCCGGGCCAGCGGCGGGCCATCCGCCGGACCGGGGGAGCCCGCCGTGCCGTCGCGCAGCGGCAGCAGGCCGGTGAAGCGGCCGCCCTGGCCGTCATCGGCCAGGATCCGCCAGCCTTCCGGCACCGCCGCGAAGGTGACGCTGGCGGCCGCCGTGGGGCGCCAGGCATGTTCCGAGGTATCCGGCAGGCCCGCCAGATCCAGGGTGTAGGCCAGGAATTGGCGCAGGTCGGCCATGCCGGTGGCGCCCTCCCCCGCAGGCGGCTCACCCCGCGGTTCACCCGCCACCCGGTAAGTGCCGGACAGGTCGGGGCACTGCGACGGATCGGACGGCAGCGTCAGCGCCGTGCCTTCCTTGAACGGCGGCCAGGTCACGCGCACGGCGTCCACGGTCGACACGCCGCAGCCGGCCAGCGCCGCCAGCGCCAGCCCCGTCATCAGCCATCGTCGCGCGGCCCCGGGCCGCCCGGATTCCCGTCTTGTCGTCATACGCATCGCACCTGCGCCTCCCTGGCGACGAACTATACCGAAACGCCAGGGCCGCGTTGCCAAGCACCCGGCGCGGGTCAATAATCGGCGCATCGCCACTGCCCCGCCCGCCATGACGCCCTTCAAAGGAAAACTCCGCACCCGGCACCTGGAAATCGTGCTGACGGTGGCCGAGCTGGGCAATCTGTCCAAGGCGGCGGCGCAGCTGCACAGCACGCAGTCCGGCCTGTCGCGCGCCATCGCCGAGATCGAGGAACTGGTGGGCGCGCGGCTGTTCGAGCGCACCGCCCGCGGCACCAGCTGTACGCCGCTGGGCGAGGCCATGTGCCGCCACGCGCGCCAGCTGCTGACGGGATTCCGCAAGGCCGAGATCGACCTGGCGGCGCTCTCGCGCGGCGACGAGGGCAGCCTGACGGTGGGCTGCTTTTCGATGTTTGCCGGCTGGCCGGTGGCGCAGGCGGCGACGCGCTTTCGCGAGACCTATCCGCGCATCACCCTGACGCTGGAGATCGGCACCCATGAACGCCTGATCGAAGACCTGGACGCGGGCGCGCTGGATGTGCTGATCAGCCGCTTCTCGTCCACGGTGGACCCGCGCATCTACCGCTCGGCCAACCTGCTGGACGATCCGGTGGTGCTGGTGTGCGCCCCCGGCCATCCGCTGGCGGAGCGCGCCGATGCCACGCTGGCCGAGTGCGTGGCCTATCCCTGGATCACCGCCCTGCCCGGCAGCCGTATCCGCGGTGAACTGGAAATGGTGCTGCATCGCGAGGGGCTGCCGATTCCGGATATGATCGGCGCCCTGTCGCTGGAATTCGGCCGCGAGATGCTGACGGTCGGTCCCTACCTGTGGATGCTGCCGGGCAGCGTCGCGGCGGTGCGCGCGGCACGCGGCGAAGTGGTGGTGCTGGCGGCCCGGCCGGCGCTGCGCAAATCGCCGCTGGCCGCCATCTGGCGCCGCGACCGCCCCAGCACGCGCCAGGCGCGCGCATTCGCCGACACCGTGGCGCAGGCCATCAATACCTCGACTTAGGAGCACCCATGTACGACTGGCTCAACTCTCTGCCCAAGGCGGAACTGCACCTGCACCTGGAAGGCACGCTCGAACCCGAGCTGCTGTTCCGGCTGGCCCGCCGCAACGGCGTGGCGCTGCCGTGGCCCGATATGGATGCCCTGCGCGCGGCCTACAACTACGGCAACCTGCAGGAATTCCTCGACCTGTATTACCGCGGCGCCGACGTGCTGCGCACCGAGCAGGATTTCTACGACCTGACCTGGGACTACCTGGTCAAGTGCCACGAGCAGAACGTGGTGCACACCGAGCCCTTTTTCGATCCGCAGACCCACACCGACCGCGGCGTGCCGTTCAAGGTGGTGCTGGACGGCATCAGCCAGGCGCTGGAAGACGGCCGCAGGAAGCTCGGCATCAGCAGCGGCCTGATCTTGAGCTTCCTGCGCCACCTGCCCGAGGAAGCGGCCATGCGCACGCTGGAAGAAGCGCTGCCCTATCGCGACGCGTTCATCGCCGTCGGCCTGGACAGCAGCGAAAAAGGCTTTCCGCCGCGCCTGTTCCAGCGCGTCTTCGACCGCGCCCGCGCCGAAGGCCTGCCGGCCGTGGCCCACGCCGGCGAGGAAGGCCCGCCCGAATACATCTGGGAGGCGCTGGACCTGCTGAAAGTGCTGCGCATCGACCACGGCGTGCGCGCCGCCGAGGACCCGCGCCTGATGGCGCGCCTGATCGACGAGCAGATCCCGCTGACCGTGTGTCCGCTGTCGAACACCCGCCTGCGCGTGTTCGACCACATGTCTGAGCACAACATCCTGTCGCTGCTGGACGCCGGCGTGAAGGTCACGGTCAATTCCGACGACCCGGCCTATTTCGGCGGCTACGTCACCGAGAACTTCCACGCGCTGTACGAACACCTGGGCATGAGCCAGGCGCAGGCCCAGGCGCTGGCCGACAACAGCATGGATGCGCGCATCCTGAAGTAAGCCCGTCCCGCACGGCCGCCGCCCGCCGGCGCGGCCATGCGGGTTGCGCATGGCCTGGTTCGAAACCGGCATGCCCGCACGGCCCCGTTCGTCCCTACCATAGTCCTGAGCGGACGACGCCCTGCACGCCGTCCGCCGCAGACCATGACGACAAGGGGCAAGACCACATGACAGACACCGTCCAGGCCAGGCTGCGCGCCGGCATGCTGACCGGTTCGCGCGATGGCGGCGTGTGCCGCTTCAGCGCCATTCCCTACGCCGAGCCGCCGGTGGGCCCATTGCGCTTCGCGCCGCCCGAGCCGGCGCGCTGGAGCGGCCCGCGCGATGCCACCCGTCCCGGCTGCGTGGCGCCGCAGTTGCCGTCGCGCCTGCGCGGCGCCATGGGCGACTTCCAGGCGCCGCAGGACGAAGACTGCCTGCACCTGACGGTGTGGACGCCCGCCGCGGACGCACGCCGCCGGCCGGTGGTGGTGTGGCTGCACGGCGGCGCCTGGCAAAGCGGCGGCGGCGCGCTGGACTGGTATGACGGCGCGCGCCTGGCGGCGCGCGGCGACCTGGTGGTGGTGGCGGTGAACTACCGGCTGGCCGCGCTGGGCTGGCTGCATGTGCCTGGCCAGACCGCCAACGTCGGCCTGCTGGACCAGGAATGCGCCATCGACTGGGTGCTCGACAACATCCAGGACCTGGGCGGCGACCCCGCGCGCGTCACGCTGATGGGCCAGTCGGCCGGCGCCTCGTCGATCTGCGCCATGCTCGCGCGGCGGCCGCGCTTTGGGCGTGCCATCCTGCAAAGCGCGGCGCTCGGCCGCGGCTTTCGCGACAGCGCGCAGGCTGCGGCATTGGGGCAGGTGTTGCTGGATGCCGCCGGCGCCAACGATCTTGAGCAGGCCCGCGCCCTGCCGGTCGAGCGCCTGTTGGCCGCGCAGCAGGCGCCACAGGTCGTGGCCGCCCTGCAATCGGAAGGCAGCCGCCGCAGCCTGTTTGGCCCGGTGCTCGACGGCCATGTGCTGCCCGTCGACATCGTCCCGGCCTTGACCGCGGCGGCCGGCCGCGCCGACGTGCTGGTCAGCTATACCCGCGACGAAATGGCGGCTTTTCCCGACGGCGACGGGCCCGACTGCGCGCTGGCCAGCGAAGCCGTGTTCGGCGCGCCGTCGCGGCAATGGGCCGTGGATGCCGCCGCGCAGGGCCGCCAGGCCTGGCTGGCGCGCTTCGATGTGGCGCCCACGGCGCGCTTCCAGGCCTGCCATTGCATCGAACTGCCGTTCGTCTTCGACACGCTCGACGCCTTTGCCGCCGCGCCCATGCTGCGGGGCCTGCCGCCCACGCAGGCCGCCGCCCTGGCCCGCGCGACACAACACGCCTGGATCGCTTTCATCCGCGGCGAGGCGCCCGCCTGGCCGCCCGCGCCGCACCTGCAAGTCCTGGCATGAAGCCGAACGCCGGGCGCAAGACCCGGCGCATCCAACACCGACAAGGGGAATACCAATGTTCAAACGACTCGCCATCGCGCTCGCCCTGCTGCTGCCCGCCGCCGCCGGCGCGGCCTATCCGGACAAGCCGGTCAAGATCATCGTCTCCAACCCGCCGGGCGGCCCGGTCGACGTGATGCTGCGCGTGCTCGCCAGCAAGCTGTCCGCCGCCTGGGGGCAGCCGGTGGTGGTGGAAAACAAGCCGGGCGCGTCCGGCATCATCAGCACCGGCGCGCTGGTGAAATCGGCGCCCGACGGCTACACGCTGGGCATGGTGGTGGCGTCTTCCGTGACCATCGTGCCGTTCGCGGTCGACAGCCTGCCGTTCGATCCGCAGAAGGACCTGCAGCCGGTGGCGCTGGTGGCGCGCACGCCGTTCATCTTCATCGTACCCAGCGACAGCCCGATCAAGACCTGGCAGGATTTCGTGCGCGAGAGCAAGACACGCAGCCTGGCGGTGGGTTCGTTCTCCATCGGCACCGCCTTCCACCTGGTGTGGGAGCAGACCGCGCGGCGCGCCGGCATCAAGGCGCTGTACATTCCGTCGTCCTCGTCCGGCAAGACGCAGAACGACCTGATCGGCGGCCAGCTCGACGTGGGGTTGGACGCGCCCTCCAGTTCCAAGGGCCTGATCGACAGCGGCCGGCTGCGCGCGCTGGCCATCACCAGTCCGACCCGCTTCGCCGGCCTGCCGGACACGCCGACCCTGCGCGAATCGGGCATGGGCGACTACGCGCCGCAACCCTGGATCGGCCTGATGGCGCCGGCCGGCGTGCCGGCCGAGCGCGTGGCCCGGATCCAGCAATCGGTGGCGGACATCCTCAAGCAACCGGCAATGAAGGCGCAGATGGAAACGCTGGGCATGATTCCGATCGGCGGCAGCGCGCAGGAACTGGCCGACACCATCGCCGCCGACCGCGCCGAGATGGGCCCGCTGATCAAGGAACTGGGAATCAAGCTGCAGTAGGCGCGCCCACCAGCCGCAGGAACGGCGGGATCAGGCTGGCGGCGAGCGCGTTGGCGTCGGCCGCGCCACGCGCAATGGCGTCATCGACCGCGCCATGCATGCCGTGGTACAGCAGGATCGCGGTCAAGGCCGGCTGCGCCAGCCGCCAGCAGCCGGCCTGCTGGCCGGCGCGCAGCATGGCCTCGGCCTGCGCCAGCACCGCCGCGCGTTCGGCGGCGCCGCGATGCGGATGGTTGACGTCATGGAACACGACATCGTGCAACGCGTAGCCCTCGAAATAGGCCTGCACGCCGGCGCGCGTCCAGGCCTGCAGGCGCGCCACGCCATCGTCCGGCGCGCAGGCCGCCATGGCCGCGTCGATACGGTCCAGGAAGCCTTGCGAGAACTTCACGCGCAGCGCCGCCAGCACGTCCGCCTTGGATGAAAAGTAGTGATAGAAGGTGCCCTTGGCCACGCCGGCCTGCGCCACGATCTGGTCGATGGTGGTGGCCTCGACGCCCTGGCGCACGAACAGATCTTCGGCGGCCGCCATCAGTTCGTCCAGGCGCACCGGCGCGGGCTTGGTGCGCGGCGTGGCGGCGCGGGCATGGGCGCCGCGCCGGGAGTCCGGCTTACCGGCGGGCCTGGAGTCCGGCTTGCCGGCGGGCCGGGTGTCCGGCCTGGCGCCAGGCTCGGCGCCGGGCTTGGCGTCGGGCTTGCCGGGGGACTTGGCGGAACGGGCCATCGCGAGGGGGAATCCTTTCATTTTCAACGATCCGCAGTGTAGAGGACGCGTCCCGCTTGCCGCCCGGAAACATCCGGGAATGCGTCTTTTTATTTATTGACCGACGGTCAGTCGATTACTAGAATACGCTTTCCCTCCCCTTCACGGCCCTTCCGCATGCTTGCCTCCCGCCGCCGCGCCCTGGTGTTCGCCGTCAACCTGGGCAGTTTCATCACCATCCTGGACATCAGCATCGTCAATGTCGCCCTGCCCACCATGCAGGCGGCGCTGCGCATCGACATGGCCGGCCTGCAATGGGTGGTGGACGCCTACGCGCTGTTCCTGTCGGCCTTCATGCTGTCGGCCGGGCCGCTGGGCGACCGCTACGGCCGCAAGCGCTCGTGGCTGGCGGGCGTGGCGCTGTTCACGCTGGGTTCGGCCTTGTGCGGACTGGCCGACAACCTGCCGCTGCTGCTGGCGGGCCGCGCGGTGCAGGGTGTGGCCGGCGCACTGTTGATTCCGGGCGCGATGTCGCTGCTGACCCAGGCCTTTCCCGACCCCGCCGAGCGCGCCCGCGCCATCGGCCTGTGGGCCTCGTGCAATGCCATCTCGCTGATCGTCGGCCCGATGCTGGGCGGCCTGCTGGTGGCGCACTTCAGCTGGCAGAGCATCTTCCTGATCAACCTGCCGGTGGGCGCGCTGGCGATCGCGCTGGGCGCCTGGGGCATCCAGGAAAGCGCGCATCCCGAGCATGCCGCCTTCGATCCGGTCGGGCAGGCCCTGAGCGTGGTCTGGCTGGGCGCGCTGACCTATGGCCTGATCACCGCCGGCGAACACGGCTGGCAGGCGCCGGCCACCCTCGCCGCGCTGACCGTGGCCGCGCTCGGGCTGGTCGCCTTCCTGTGGGTCGAGCACACCGTGGCGCGTCCCATCCTGCCGCTGGGCCTGTTCCGCGACGCGGGCTTCGCCAGCACCAACTTCGCCTCGTTCGTGATGGGATTCGGCGCCTACAGCAGCCTGTTCTTCTTCTCGCTCTATCTGCAGCACGTGCGCGGCCTGACGCCGCTGGAGACGGGCTGGCAGCTGGCGCCGCAGTTCGTGGCCACCGGCATCGTGTCGACGGTGTTCGGCCGGTTGAACCAGCGCTTCGGCCTGCCGCGGCTGATGATCGCGGGCTATGCCATGGTCGGCGCGGCCATGCTGGGCATGATGCGCTTCGACGCCCACACGCCTTATGCGCTATCGGGTTCGCTGATGGTGCTGCTGGGCCTGGGCATGGGACTGTCGGTGCCGGCCACCAGCATGGCGGTGATGGCGACCGTGCCGCGCGAGCGCTCGGGCATGGCCTCGGCCACCATGAATGCGCTGCGCCAGACCGGCATGACCATCGGCATCGCGCTGCTCGGCGCGCTGATGAGCAGCCGCGCGGTCGAGCACCTGGCCGCGGCGCTGGCGCGGCTGGGCCAGCCGGATGCGCAGGCGGTGGCGCGCGTGGCGGTCACCCGGCACGCGCTGCCGGCGCAACCCGATGGCGTGGCGGCGTTGTTCGCCGACGCATTGGCCAGTGGTTTCCATGCCGCCATGGCTGGCGCCGGCGTGGCCTCGCTGCTGGCGGCGCTGGTGCTGCTGTGGGTCACGCGCGGCGCGCGGCCGGTGTTGCGGGCCGCGTAAGCGACAGGCGCGGGCCTTGTCGCGATAACGCTGGACGTCGCGCCGCGCGACCCGTTGCCGCGCGACCCGTTGCCGCGCGACTCCAACGAGACCGCGCGGGCCTCGCGGCGAGTCGTCCAAACCCAGGCGGGGCGCGCAATTCCAAGGCGCGGAATTCCAGCGCCCGGAATCAAACAGCGGCGTTTTTAAGCAGGCGTAACAAGCGCGCCGCCGCGCATGCGCTCCGGTAATATCTCCGCCCAATAACAGGTTAACAACCAAGAGGAGACATGCCATGCAACACCGCAAGATCCTGTTCCGCCTGGCCCCGCTGGCGCTGGCCGCGCACCTGGCGTTGAGCGGCGCCGCCGCCGCGCAAAGCGCGCCCGGCACGCAAGGGCCGCTGGCGCCGGCGCCCATGCCGGAACTGGCCGCGCAGATCGACCAGCGCGCCAAGGCCATCGAAGACAAGCTCATCGCCTGGCGCCGCGACATCCACCAGCATCCCGAACTGGGCAACCAGGAAACGCGCACGTCCAAGCTGGTGGCCGACCATCTGCGCGCGCTCGGCATGGAAGTGAAGACCGGCGTGGCCGGGACCGGCGTGGTGGCGCTGCTAAAGGGCGGCAAGCCCGGCCCGGTGGTGGCGCTGCGCGCCGACATGGACGCGCTGCCGGTCAAGGAGCAGGTGGACGTGCCCTTCGCCTCCCAGGCCAAGGGCACCTACCTGGGCAAGGAAGTGGACGTGATGCACGCCTGCGGCCACGATGCCCACACCGCCATCCTGATGGCCACCGCCGAAGTGCTGGCCGGCATGAAGGACCAGTTGCCCGGCAGCGTCAAGTTCATCTTCCAGCCGGCCGAGGAGAGTCCCGCCGACTTCGAGCCGGACGGCAAGAAGATCTGGGGCGCCAAGATGATGGTGCAGGAAGGTGTGCTGGACAATCCCAAGGTCGACGCGATCTTCGGCCTGCATGTCTCCAGCAGCTATCCGGTGGGCAAGCTGTCGTGGCGCAGCGGCCCGGCGATGGCCGCGGCCGACCAGTTCTGGATCGACGTGACCGGCAAGCAGACGCACGGCGCGCGGCCGTGGTCGGGTATCGACCCGATCGTGGTCAGCTCGCAGATCATCCTGGGCCTGCAGACCATTCCCAGCCGCCAGATCAACAGCATGCTGGAGCCGGCCGTCATCACCGTGGGCGCGATCCACGGCGGCAACCGCATGAACATCGTGCCGGACAGCGTCGCCATGACGGGCACCATCCGCACGTATGACGAGGGCATGAAGAAGGACATCCACCAGCGCATCGAACGCACGGCCACGCAGATCGCGCAAAGCGCCGGCGCCAAGGCCGACGTGCGGGTGGTGGAGCTGTACAACGCCACCGTCAACAATCCCGGCCTGACCGAGGAGATGGGCGGCACGCTGCGGCGCGTGGCGGGCGAAGGCAACTACGGCCTGCAGCCCAAGTCGACGGCGTCCGAGGACTTCTCGTTCTACCAGGAGAAGGTGCCGGGCATGTTCTTCTACCTAGGCGTCACGCCCAAGGACGTCAATCCCGACACCGCCGCGCCCAACCATTCGCCGCGCTTCTATGTGGACGAGTCGGGCCTGATCAACGGCGTGCGCGCATTGTCCAACCTGACGGTCGACTACATGGCCAAGGCCGCCAAGGGCACATGATGCGCCTCGGGCCGCGCGTCAATCGGACGCCGGCCCGATGGCCGCGAACGCCGCGTGATAGGCGACTTGACCGGCCGCCGGCCGTGTGAACGCCTGCGCCATGAAGTACGCCGGCGGCACGCCGGGGTAGGTCAGCGCCGGCGTCGCCGTGAAGCCGAAGCGCGTGTAGTACGCCGGATCGCCCATCACCACGCAGCCGGCCGCGCCGCGCGCCTTGAGCGCGGCCAGGCCAGCCTCGATCAAGGCCGCGCCGATGCCGCGCCCCTGCATCGCGGGCAGCACCGCCACCGGTCCGAGCCCATGCCAATCCGCCGCGCCGTCGCTGATCGCGACAGGCGAAAAGGCGATGTGGCCCACGGCCCTGCCGTCCTCGCGCGCCACCAGGGACAGCGTCAGCGCGCCGGCCGCGCGCAGCGCGTCGATGATGTAACCCTCGGTCTGCTGACTATGCGGATGATCCGCGAACGCCTGCTGCGTCAGCGTGAAAATGGCGTCGATGTCGTCGGGGGTTTCGGCGGAAATCCGCATGGCCCTTCTCCTTGGCGATGAATGCATGGCACAGACCGCGAGTGTAAGCCCGGCGATGATTGACGCCCGCCCGGCCCCTCGCTACAGTGACCGCCGACCCTGGCCGGCCACGCTGACGCCGGCCGGCCCGCGAACCTGATGGCGCCTTCGCGCCCCTTCCTCCGGAATCTTCCATGAACAGCTACCGCGTCGGCATCGCCGGCTTCGGCGCCATCGGCCAGGCCGTGGCGCAATCCCTGGACGCCGGGCTGCCCGGCCTGACGCTGGCCGCCGTGGCCGTGCGCGATCCCCAGGCCGCGCCCACGGTGGCCTGGCGGAACGCCAAGCCGGTATTCACCACCATCGGCGCGCTGGCCGACCATTGCGACGTGGTGGTCGAATGCGCCCCCGCCGCCGTGTTCCGCGAACTGGCCGAGCCGGTGCTGACGGCCGGCAAGAAGCTGGTGGTGCTGAGTTCCGGCGCGCTGCTGCGCCAAGACGACCTGATCGAGGTCGCGCGCCGCCACCACGGCCAGATCCTGGTGCCGTCCGGCGCCATCCTGGGCCTGGACGCGATCACCGCCGCCGCCGAGGGCGAGATCCACTCGGTCACGATGATCACGCGCAAGCCGGTGCGTGGCCTGCTGGGCGCGCCCTACCTGACCGAGAACAATATCGACATCGACGGCATCACCGAACCGCGCCTGATCTTCCGCGGCTCGCCGCGCGAGGCGGCGGTGGGCTTCCCGGCCAACCTGAACGTGGCCGTGAGCGTGTCGCTGGCCGGCATCGGCCCGGACCGCACCACGCTGGAAATCTGGGCCGATCCGTCACTGGAGCGCAACGTGCACCGCGTCGAAGTGGTGTCCGACGCCGCCTCGTTCTCGATGGAGATCCAGAACATCCCGTCGGCCAACCCCAAGACCGGCCGCATCACCGCGCAAAGCGTGATCGCGGCGCTGCGCAAGCTGACCGGGCCGCTGCGGGTCGGGACCTGAGCAACATCCGCGCACGACGGGCGCCGCCCGCGCCCGTGCCGGCGGCCGGCCACCGGGACCGGGCCGCGCGGCGGAAAGTCTCGCGCCGGCCTCAGGCCGCCGCCCACGTCGGCACCGGCCCCGGCGCCGCGGCCAGCTGTCCGGCGCGCCAGCCGCCCTCTCCGTTCAGGTCCAGCCGGTGGGTATGGAACGCGTCCAGCGTGCCGCGATGGCCGACGCTGACCAGCATGGCGAGCGGCAGCTGCTCGCGCAGCAAACCGTACAGCATGTGTTCCAACCCTTCGTCGGTGGCCGAGGTGGCCTCGTCCAGGAACACGATGGCCGGCCGGTTGAACAGCACCCGCGCGAACGCCACGCGCTGCTGTTCGCCGATCGACAGGATGCGCGACCAGTCGGCCTCGTGATCCAGCCGGTCGACCAGGTGCCCCAGGTTCACCGAGCGCAAAGCCGATGCCAGGCGCGCATCGTCGCCAGCCCGCGCCTGCCCGGGATAGGCCACGGCATCGCGCAGGCTGCCCAGCGGCAGATAGGGCCGTTGCGACAGGAACAGCGCCGCCGCTCCCCGCGGCCGCCGCACGGTTCCGCGCGCATAGGGCCACAGGCCCGCCACCGCGCGCAGCAAGGTGGTCTTGCCGCTGCCGGACGGCCCCTTGATCAACAGCGCCTGCCCCGGGCGCAGCGATAGATCGAGGTTCCGCAACAACGCCCGGCCATCGGGATGCGACACCTCAAGCCCGGAGATCTCCAGCGCGTCGGGCAAGGGCTGCGCCTCGATGACGGGCAGCGCGCGCGCGGCCGCGTTGGCATCCAGAAAGCCGGCCAGGCGGTTGAGCGTGGCGCGGTACTGCGCGAAGGCATCGTACGAGGTGCGAAAGAACGACAGCGAATCCTGCACCTGGCCGAACGCCTGCGAGGTCTGCATCACGTCGCCCAGCTTGATCGCGCCGCTGAAGAAGCGCTGCGCCTGCAGCAGAAACGGAAACACTACCGCCACCTGGCTCACCACCAGGTTGAAGCCATCGAATTTCAGGCCCCGGTACACGCGCGCCCACAGGTTGGCGATGTAGGCCGAGAAGCGCGTCCACAGCGTGGCGCGCTCGACCGCCTCGCCCTGGTAGAAGGCCACGTTCTCGGCGTTCTCGCGCAAGCGCAGCAACGCATAGCGGAAATTGGCGGTCAGCCGTTCGGACAGGAAATTCAACAGGATCAGCGGCCGGCCGATGCGGAACGCGAACAGCGTGGCCTCGATGACGTACAGGTACACCATGAACACCATGGCGCGCGGGATCTCCACCCCCGCCACGTCCAGCGCGCCGGACAGGTTCCACAGGATCGCGGTGAACGCCACCAGCGAGACCACGGCGCTGAGCGCGCCGATCGCCAGCGTGCGCGAGCCGGTCACGAACGCGGCGATGTCCTGCTCGATGCGCTGGTCGGGGTTGTCCACCGGTTCGGCCACGAAATGGCCGCGGTAGTAGGCGCGCGCGGCCAGCCAGTCGCCGGTCAGCCGGTCGTTGAGCCAGACGCGCCAGTGGATGTCGAACGCCTGGCCGGCGTAGCTGTCGATCAGGGTGCGCACCACGTGCACCGTGGCCAGCACCGCGAAGATGCCCAGGAAGCGCCAGAACGCGTGCGCGTCGAGCGCCTGCAGAGCGCTGTAGAAACCGTTGTACCAGAAGGAAAACAGCACCGTCATGCGGACCGAGAACATGGCCAGGAACAGCAGCGCCGCCAGCGTCAGCAGCGGGCGCCAGCTGCGTCGCGGCGTCAGGTAGGGCCAGGCCAGGCGCCAGAACTTGCGCCCCCAATCGGTCCAGCGCGACAGCGCGAACGCCACCAGCGCCAGCGCGATGGCGCTGACGCCGAAGGCGCGCGCCATCCACAGCGCGCTTTCCCACAACTGTTGCTGCCAATCCAGGTCCATGCATCCACCCGTCGATGTCGTTTCTGTTTAGAACGACACGGGCGGCGCGGTTCCGG
Organism: Achromobacter ruhlandii; assembly: GCF_002082135.1. Lineage (NCBI taxonomy): Bacteria > Pseudomonadati > Pseudomonadota > Betaproteobacteria > Burkholderiales > Alcaligenaceae > Achromobacter > Achromobacter ruhlandii. Next base: position 2,071,448 of record NZ_CP017433.1, on the reverse strand, counting down.
CGCAAGCGCCGTCTTAAGCGTGGCTTAAGTCTTCGCCGGCGGCGGGGACGGCTCAGTGGCCGCCCAGGTCCAGATTGGCGAACAGGTCCGCCAGGGTCGGCACCGAGCGGGCGGGCCAGATGGCGCTGAGGTCGAAGCTGGGCAGGCGATCGCCGTCGCGCACCTCGCAGAAGCGCACGCCGCTGAAATCCATTGACCGGATCCAGCTGGGCAGCAGCGCCACGCCGCAGCCGCCGGCCACGCAGGCCAGCACGGTCAGCGTGCGGTTGGCCTCCTGCGCCACGTGGGCGTCGTGGCCGCCCTTGCGCATGGCATCGAGGATGTCGGCGTAGAACGCCGGCAACTGCGATTGCGGGTACATCACCAGGCCCGCCCGCGCGATCTGCGCCATCGAGACCTGGCCGTCGGCGGCCACGTCGAACTCGTCCGGCACCGCCGCCACCAGCCGCTCGCGCAACAATTGGCGCTCGCGCATGCGGCCGCCCACCGCCACCGGCGTATGCATCAGGCCGATGTCGATCTCGCCGGTCTGCAGGGCCTCGGCCTGCTCGGCGTTGCTCATCTCGCGCAGGATCACGCGCACGCCGGGCGCCTGGCGCCGCAGTTCGCGCAGCGCCCGCGGCAGGGTGTTGAACAGCGCCGACGACACCAACCCCACCGTCAGCTGGCCGGCGCTGCCACGGCCGATCTCCTGGGCGCGGCGCGCGGCGGCATCGATGCGGGCGATGCTGGCGCGCACGTCTTCCAGGATGGCCAGGGCCGCCGGCGTTGGCGTGGACCCCTGGCGCGAACGCTCGAACAGGCGCACGCCCAGATCCTTCTCCATGCGTCCCAAGGCCTGGCTCAAGGCCGGTTGCGCGATGCCCAGCCATTCCGACGCGCGGCTGACGCTGCCGTGGTCGACCACCGCCAGGAAATACCGCAGATGCCGGGTTTCCATATCAATCCAATATAAATAAAGCGGTTTTACAGAATAGAAAACTATACCTTGTCTGCCTAGAATCCGGCTTACAGAACCTTACAGATGCGCACCTTCTTGGTGCCCATACAGAACATCGCAGGAGACAGCCTTGCCCCCACCGGTCACCGGCGCCGCCGTCGACACCCACGCCCACGTCTTTCACCAGGGCCTGGCGCTGGCGGACACTCGCCGCCACACGCCCGACTACGACGCCACCCTGGCCCAGTACCTGGGCCTGCTGGACGCGCACGGGCTGTCGCACGGCGTACTGGTGCAGCCCAGCTTCCTGGGCACCGACAACAGCCATCTGCTCGAGGCGCTGCGCGCCGCGCCGGCGCGGTTGCGCGGCGTGGCGGTGGTGGATCCCGCCATCGACGACGCCGGGCTGCGCGCCCTGGCCGAGGCCGGCGTGGTCGGCATCCGCCTGAACCTGATCGGGCTGGACCTGCCCGGCCTGGCGGCGCCCGCCTGGCGCCACCTGCTCGACCGCGTCAACGCGCTCGGCTGGCATGTCGAGGTCCATGTGCAGGCGGCGCGCCTGGCCGATATCATGCCGGCCTTGCTGCAAGCCGGCTGCCGCGTGGTGGTCGACCACTTCGGCCGTCCCGACCCGGCACTTGGCATCGCCGACCCCGGTTTCCAGTATCTGCTGCGGCAAGCTGGCAGCGGCCGCGTCTGGGTCAAGCTGTCGGCCCCCTACCGCAACTGGACCGGCGCCGCCTGTGCCACGTCGGGCCGCGAGGCCGCGCGGCAATTGCTGGACGCCTACACGCCCGCCCACCTGATGTGGGGCAGCGACTGGCCCCACACCGAGCATCGCCACCTGGCGTCCTATCCCGCTGCCACGCAGTGGCTGGACGACTGGATCGATGACCCCGCGCAGCGGCGCGTCGTACTCGCCGACACGCCGCTGCGGCTGTTCCAATTCCAAGGAGAATTCCAATGACCCCTCTGTTCAAACGCCTCGCGCGCCGCGCCAGCCTGCTGGCCGCCGCCGGTGTGCTGGCCGGCGCCGCCGGCACGGCATCCGCCGCCTATCCCGAGCGCGCCGTCACCCTGGTCGTGACCTACCCGCCCGGCGGCACGGTCGACGTGGTGGCCCGCCTGATCGGCCCCAAGCTGGCGGCCGAACTGGGCCAGCCGGTGGTCATTGAAAACCGTGGCGGCGCCGGCGGCATGATCGGCGGCGCGGTGGTCGCCAAGGCCCAGCCCGATGGCTACACGCTGATGCTGGACGCCTCCAACCACGCGCAGAATCCGGCACTGCACCCCAAGATGCAGTTCGACACCCTGACCGCGTTCGCGCCGGTGTCGCTGCTGCTGCGCGTGCCCAACGTGCTGGTGGTGACGCCGTCGTACGAAGTGAAGACCGTGGCCGACCTGATCCGCCTGGGCCAGCCCGACGCCAAGGACCATGTCTACTTTGCCTCGGCCGGCCCCGGCTCGGCCCAGCACCTGGCCGGCGAACTGTTCAACCTGCTGGCCAAGACCCAGCTGCAGCACGTCGCCTACAAGGGCGGCGGCCCGGCCATGATCGACGTGATGTCGGGCCAGGTGCCGGTGATGTTCGCCAGCATGGGCTCGGCCTGGCAGCATGTGAAGAACGGCAAGCTGCGCGCGGTGGCCGTTGGCGGCGCGCAACGTTCCAAGGCCGCGCCGGACCTGCCCACCATCGCCGAATCCGGCGTGCCCGGCTATGAAACCTACGAATGGAACGCGGTGTTCGCGCCCGCCGGCACGCCGCCGGAAATCGTCAACCAGGTGTCGCAGGCCCTGGCCAAGGTGCTGAAGGATCCGCAGATCGCGGAACAGCTCGAAGGCATCGGCGCCGAGCCGATCGGCTCGACGCCGGCCGAGCTGGACACCTTCCGCCGCGCCGAGATCGAGAAGTGGCAGCGCGTGGTCAAGGAAGCCGGCCTGAAACTGGATTGAGTCCTGGCGGGCGCCATGCGCCCGCATGCCGGTTTGCCGGTCTTAGGCGCCCTTCGGGGCGCCTTTTTTTGGTTTTACGGCGGCCTGCCGATGCGATAAAACAGCACATCGCGATCGTGCTCAGGGATATCCGCAACGAGATGAACCAAGCCAGCAACGACTCCTCCCCCGCCGCCAACACGGTCGCCGGCGCCGACGGCGCCACGCTCGACGCCCTGACGGATGGCTTTCTGTCCCTGGATCGCGATTGGCGCGTCCGCTACCTCAACCCGAGCGCCGAACGGCTGCTGCGTCGCGGCAGGCAGGACCTGATCGGGCAAGGCCTGTGGGACAGTTGCCCGGACCTGGTCGGCACCGGCTATTACGATGCCTGCCGCGGCGCCATGCAGACCGGCCACCCCGCCAGCCACACCGGCTACTACGCGCCCCTGGCCACCTGGTTCGAGGCGCGCGCCTTCGCCCACGATGGCGGCCTGGCCGTGCTGTTCCGCGATGTCTCGCGCGAGCGCGAGGAAACCGCGCAGCTCAAGTACCAGGCCACCCACGATTACCTCACCGGCTTGCCCAACCGGCGCCAATGCATGGACACGCTGTCCGCCGCCATCGCCGAGGCCGAGCCCGCGCTGGCCGCGCAGGGCGCCACGCTGGCGGTGCTGTTCCTGGACCTGGACCGCTTCAAGGAAGTCAACGACGCGTTCGGCCACGCCGAGGGCGACCTGTTGCTGTGCGACGTGGCAGAACGCCTGCGCAAGTTCCTGACGCCTTCCATCTTCTGCGCGCGCGTCGGCGGCGACGAATTCCTGCTGGTGCTGCGCGGCACCAACGAACGCGCGGCCGAGGCCCTGGCCAATTCAATCCTGAATTCCCTGTCGCGCCCCAGCGACGTGCACGGCCGCTCGGTGTCGCTGGGCGCCAGCATCGGCATCGCGCTGATGAACTCGCCTGGCGAATCGGCCGAAATGCTGCTGAACTACGCCGACGCGGCGATGTACGCGGCCAAGTCGGCCGGCCGTTTCCAGGTGCGGGTCTATCACCGCGAACTGATGCAGGGCCTGGGCGCGCGCCTGTCGCTGCGCGGCGACATCCAGGGCGCGCTGACCCACAACCAGTTCGAACTGCACTTCCAGCCGCAGATCAGCATGCACGACGGCTCGCTGTGCGGCGCCGAGGCGCTGTTGCGCTGGCGCCATCCGACCCGCGGCCTGCTGGGGCCGGCCGCCTTCCTGGACGTGATCCTGGATTCGCCGCTGGAATCGGCGCTGACCGAATGGGTGGCCAACGCCACCTGCCTGCACATCAGCGAATGGCTGGCCGAGGGCCTGCCGGTGCCGCGCATCTCATTCAACCTGTCGGCGCGGCAACTGGTCGCGCCCGACCTGGCCAACACCATCGTGCAACTGGCCAAGGCGCATGGCGTGCCGCCGACGCTGCTGGACGTGGAGGTCACCGAGAACTCGCTGATGAGCGATGTCGAGAAAGCCTCGGGCATTCTGTCCGCCTTGCGCGAGGCCGGCATCTCGGCATCGCTGGATGATTTCGGTTCGGGCTACTCGAGCCTGGCCTACCTGGTGCGGCTGCCGATCGACACGCTCAAGATCGACCAGTCGTTCGTCTGGGCCTTGGGCAAGGTGCCGACCGCCACCGCCGTGATCCGCGGCGTGGTGCGGCTGGCGCACTCGCTGGGCATGCGCACGCTGGCCGAAGGGGTGGAGACGGAGGCGCAGCGCCAGATGCTGATCGAGGAAGGCTGCGACGCCATGCAGGGGTTCCTGTTCAGCCGCGCCCTGCCCGCCAGCAGCTTCGCCGCGCTGCTGCGCGAGGCGACGTGACGCCAGCCGCTATCATGTGCGATTGAGGGCAAGACTTCGCGATGACGACGATGGAAAAGATCCGGATCGACAAATGGCTGTGGGCGGCGCGCTTCTACAAGACGCGCAGCCTGGCGGTGGACGAAATCGGCAAGGGCCGCGTGCAGGTCAATGGCCAGCCGGCCAAGCCGGCGCGCGAGGTCGGCGCGGGCGATGTGGTCAGCATCCGCAAGGAAGACCCGGCGGTGCACGTGCGCGTGGTGGCCGTCAGCGGCGCGCGCGGTCCGGCGCCGGTGGCGCGCCAGCTGTACGAGGAAACTCCGGAAAGCGTGGCCGCGCGCGAACGCGCGGCCGAGATGCGGCGCCTGGCGCCCGAGCCCGCGCTGGACATCGCGGCGGGCCGGCCGACCAAGCGCGACCGGCGGCTGATCGACCAGATGCGCGGCAAGTAGGCCGCGCCCGCGCGCAGCGCGCCTACAGCGCCCGCCCCACGATCAAGGGATCCAGCGCCAGTTCCGGCGCGCCGCTCTTGCCTTCGTACGGCAAGCGGCTGAGCACGTAGCGCATGGCGTTCAGGCGCGCGCGCTTCTTGCAGTCGGACTTGACCACGATCCACGGCGCGTCGGCGGTGTCGGTGTGCGCGAACATCGCCTCCTTGGCGCGGGTGTAGTCGTCCCACTTGTCCAGCGAGGCCAGGTCCACGGGGCTCAGTTTCCATTGCTTGAGCGGATGCACCTTGCGCTGCATGAAGCGGCGGCGTTGCTCCTCCTGGCTGACCGAGAACCAGAACTTGACCAGGTGGATGCCGCTGGTGACCAGATGGCGTTCGAAGTCGGGCACCTGGCGCAGGAACTGCAGGTATTCGTCCTGCGAGCAGAATCCCATCACGCGCTCGACGCCGGCGCGGTTGTACCAGGAGCGGTCGAACATCACGATCTCGCCGGCGGTCGGCAGGTGCTGCACGTAGCGCTGGAAGTACCACTGGCCGCGTTCGGTGTCCGACGGTTTTTCCAATGCCACCACGCGCGCGCCGCGCGGGTTCAGGTGTTCCATCATGCGCTTGATGGTGCCGCCCTTGCCGGCCGCGTCGCGGCCTTCGAACAGGATCACCACGCGCTGCCCGGTGGCCTTGACCCAGGCCTGCAGCTTCAGCAGCTCGACCTGCAGCGCGTATTTCTGCTTTTCATAATTGCGCCGCAGCATGCGATGGCGGTAGGGATAGATGCCTTCGCGCCAATCGGTCGCCAACTCCTCGTCGGGATTGCGGCGCGCGCCGGCGGCCTGCGCGTTGGCTTCGAGCAGCGCGCGATGCACGGCCAGCGCGTCGTCGGGCGACAGTTCCTCGATCACCGAGCGCAGCGCCTCGTGGGCTTCGCCGGATTCGCCCACCTGATAGCGGCGGGCGATGTCGGCCAGCACCGCGGTGGTTTCCTGGCGCGCGGCGACCTCGCGCGCATTGACGCGCTTGTGGGCCTGGATCGCGGGCTCGATGGCGGGCAGGCCGGCGGGCGTGGTGACGCCGGAGACGGCCTGACGCGAGGCGGTGCGCCTGGCGGCGCCCGCCCTGGCGGTG
>NZ_CP017433.1:2041493-2065004 GCF_002082135.1 Achromobacter ruhlandii | reverse complement strand
AGCTTGCTGGGGTCTTGTCTGTCATCAGTACTGTCCTTGCTGCGCGTGTGGTCCGATTCCGGTTGGCCGGGACAGTCGCCGGCGACCCGTCAGGAAAAACTTCAACCCTAACGCGCGCTACGGCGCATGGGATTGACGTGCATCAATGCTTGTAACATTCTTGCAGCAATATCCGGCCCGGGCCGCGCCCCGTGGCGGCATGGCCGCCGCTACACTGCAGCCTTCCCCCCGCTCCTTTCCCTTGCATGTGGTCCTTGCTCAGACGCCTGCTCGACGGCCCGCCCGCCCCGCCCGATCCGTACGCCGAAACCATCCAGTTCGACGACGCCGGCTTCACTCGCGCCCTTGGCCCCGCCGACGGCCCGGGCCGCCGCCAGTTCTGGCCGTGGGACGATGTCTGCGAATTCGGTTTCCGCTTCACCCCGGCGCTGTTTCCGGACCCGTGGATCGGTGATTGCATGGAAGGACTCTGGTATCTCCGGGTACGCGACGAAGGCGCATTGATGGCGGTGGAGTTCGGCCAGGAACATCTCGATCCCGACGCCCTGCCGGCCGCCCTGCTGCGGCACATGCCAGGCCTGGACCGGCGCGCGCTGCGCGATGGCCTGGCGGTCGCGGCGCGGGGGCCTCGCCACTTCGCCGGCGAGGGCGAATGGGTGGGCTGGCGGCGCGATCCGCATTGCGCCTGAAAAGGTCGCACGGTAACATCTGATGCTAAATATTTCGTGATCGCCGCTTCCGTGGACACGCGCACAGAACCCACCTTGAGTCCGGAAGGCGCCGACACGCCGCCATCGCCCCCGCCGGCCACCGCCCCCGCGCGACCGCGGCCAAGCCGCGCGCTGCGCGCCTGGACCTGGATCCTGTACCTCGGCTTGTGGCTGGCCGTGCTTGCGTTCAAGCGCGATAGCGCGCCCGTCGGGGCTGACGCCGCCGAAGCGCTGGGCTATCGGGTCGGCAGCGCGTTCGGCAGCGCCCTCGCGCTGCTGCTGCCCGCCGCCATCGCCATCGCGGCGCTGTCGCTGTTCAAGCGCTTGCGCACCCCGCTGCACCGCATGCGCATCGCCTTCGCCACGGGCCTGGTACTGGCGGCGGTCGCCGTCACCCTGGCCGGCCTCTCGGCCTACCGCGAAGCGCAGAAGGCCACCGCGCTGGCCGAGATCCGCCGCACCGGCGAATGGATGCGCGCCGCGCTCAACGCCCCCGACCACCCGCCCGGCGACGTGCCCGACATCGACACCACGCCCAAGGCGCGCGGCGTGTATGGCGAGATCGAACGCGGCGTCAAGATCCTCCTGGCGCAGCGCGTGGCGCAGTACCGCGCCTACATGCGCGAACTGGACGAGGTGCGCTTGTCCGAACTGTTCATCCCCAACCGGCTGGCGCGCGATCGCGGCATGGTGGAAAGCCGGCTGATCCTGGAGCAATCGCAGCGCGTGGTGCGGAAATACAGCCAGCAGAACCAGCGGCTGCTGGCGGACGTGCCTGTCACCATCCGCACGCTCGATCTGAGCGAGGAGCAGAAGAACCGCATGGTCGAGGGCGCGATCAAGGCGCGCCCGCAGCAGAAGGCGACGCTGGCGCGCAACTGGGACCTGGAGCGCCAAACGCTGGACGAATTCGAAAAGATGATCAACCTGCTGGACGACAACCGCCGCGCGTGGCGCGTGGAGCACAACGAGATCGTGTTCGACCGCGACAGCCTGTTGAACCGGTTCCGCGCGCATCAACTGGCGGTGCGCCAGTTGACCGAGGAACGGGCGCGGCTGGAATCGCAGCAATTCGACAGCCTGACCTCGGCGCTGCGTTGACGCCGCCGATGGCGTCCCGGGTGAACCGCGGCCCGACCGCCCTGGCCCATGAACGTCCGGCCCGTGGCGGGCACGGCGCTCCCGAGGCCAGCGCGCCCGGGCACGAAGGCGTGCCGGGCGCGATCACGCGTCAGCTTGCCGCCTGATCCAGCCCCTGCTTGAGATCGGCCAGAATGTCGGCGGCGGTTTCCAGCCCGACCGACAAGCGCAGCAGGCCTTCCGACAGACCATACTTTTCACGATCCTCGGCCGTGTAGCTGGCGTGCGTCATGGTGGCCGGATGCTGAATCAGCGTTTCCGGATCGCCCAGGCTGACGGCGATGCGCGCCAGCTTCAGGCTGTTCAGCAGGCGCCGGCCCGCGGCCAGCCCGCCCTTCAACTCGAACGCCACCAGCCCGCCGCCGGCCGCCTGCTGGCGCTGCGCGATCTCGGCGCCGGCCGTGCCCGCGAGGCCCGGATAGAACACGTCGGCCACGGCCGCGTGTTCGCGCAGGAACTTCGCCACCTTCAATGCCGATTCGCTGTGACGCTCGACCCGCAATTCCAGCGTCTTCAGGCCGCGCAGCACCAGGAAGGCGGTGAACGGCGACAGCGTCGCGCCGGTGAAATAGCGCAGCCCCTGCAGGCGGATCGTGTCGATGTGCTGCTTGCGACCAACCACCGCCCCGGCCAGCAGGTCGCCGTGGCCGCCCAGGTACTTGGTGGCCGAATGCAGCACGATGTCGGCGCCGTGTTGCAGCGGCCGTTGCAGCACCGGCGTGGCGAAGGTGTTGTCGACGATGGTCAAGAGCCCCTTGCCGCGCGCGATGGTCGAGATGGCGGCGATGTCGACCAGCCGCAGGTTGGGGTTGGCCGGCGTCTCGAAATAGACCGCGCGGGTCTTGGGGCCGATGGCGGCGGCCACGGTTTCCGGGCGCGTGAAGTCGGCGAACACGGCGTTGATGCCCAGCCGCGGCAGCCCCTGCGCGAACAGCGTGAAGGCGGTGCCGTAGACGATCTGGTCGACCACGATCTCGTCGCCGCTTTGCAGCAGCGACAGCAGCGTGGCCGAGATCGCCGCCATGCCCGACGCGGTGACCACGCCGGCCTCGGCGCCTTCGAGCGAGGCCAGCCGCTCTTCCAGCAGGGCCTGGGTCGGGTTGCGGGTGCGGCCGTAGACGTAGCCCGATTCTTCGCCCAGGCGGATGCGGTCGAAAGCCTCGATGCTGTCCTGGGTGTAGGTGGAGGTCAGGTAGAGCGGCGGCGACAGCGCGCCCTGCTCGTCCAGCGGGTCGTAGCCCAGGTGGATGGCGCGGGTGGCGAAGCCGTGGTGTTGCGAGTCGGACATGGATACCTCCGGGAATCAGCTCGGGGATGCGGACGGCGCGGCGCCGTCAGCGCTTGTGGTCGGCGCGGCGCGACAGCCATTCGCCGGTGAATTGCACGATCGAGACCAGCGCGATCAGGATCACGATCACTTCGAACATCACGCGGGTCTCGTAGCGCTCGTAGCCGTAGCGGATGGCCAGGTCGCCCAGGCCGCCGGCGCCCACCGCGCCGGCCATGGCCGAGGCGTTGATCATGGCGATGACGCTGACGGTCATGCCGCCGATGATGCCGGGCAGCGCCTCGGGCAGCAGCACATGGCGCACGATGTGCCAGCGGCGGCAGCCCATGGCGCGCGCGGCCTCCACCAGGCCGTGATCGACATCGTTCAGGCTGACCTGGGCGATGCGCGCGAAGAACGGCACCAGATTGGCCGACAGCGGCACGATGGCGGCCCAGGTGCCGAGCGTGGTGCCGACCAGCATGCGCGTGAACGGCAGCATCGCCACCAGCAGGATGATGAAGGGGATGGCGCGGAACGTGTTCACGGTGATCGACAGCGCTTTGTTCAGGCGCGGCCGCGGATACAGGTTGCCCGGCGCGGTGACGGTCAGCACCACCGCCAGCGTCAGGCCGGCGGCGATCGCGATGAGCGCGGACACGCCCACCATGGTCAGCGTCTGCAGGAAGGCCTGCAGGTATTTATCCAGCATCGGCAGCGACATAGCCCAGTACCTCGATCTGATCGGCCACCAGCGCGGCGCGCGCGGCCTCTTCCTGTAGAACGGCGGCCGGCACCGACACCAGCAGGCTGCCGTGGGCGTGGCCGCGCAGGCGGTCCAGCCCGCCGTGCAGCAGCGTCGCGCCCGGACCCAGCGCCGCCAGCGCCTGCAGCGACACGCCCTCGGGGCGGCCCTGGCCGGTGAAGCGCAGGCGCAGCACCGCCAGGCCGGCCCTGCCCGCCAGGCCCGCCAGCTCCGGCACCAGCCGCGCGGCCAGGTCGGCCGGCAGGTCATGCTGCAAGGGCCGCAACAGCGCGCGGGTGGCGTCGGCCTGCGGATTGCCGAACACGCGCCAGACTCCGCCGTGCTCGACCTTGCGGCCGCCATCCAGCACCAGCACCTTGTGGCAGACCTCGCGGATCACCGCCATGTCGTGCGTGATCAGCACCACCGTCAGGCCCAGCTTGCGGTTGATGTCGCGCAGCAGCGCCAGGATCGACTGCGTGGTTTCGGGGTCGAGCGCCGAGGTGGCCTCGTCGCACAGCAGGATCTCCGGGTCATGCACCAGGGCGCGGGCGATGCCCACGCGCTGCTTCTGCCCGCCGGACAGCTTGGACGGATAGGTGTCGGCCTTGTCGCGCAGCCCCACCAGGTCCAGCAGCGCGTCGACCTTGGCGCGCGCCTCGGCCGGCTTGACGCCCGCCACGCGCAAGGGCAGCGCCACGTTCTGCGCCACCGTCTTGGCCGACAGCAGGTTGAAGTGCTGGAAGATCATGCCGATGCGGCGCCGCAGGCCGACCAGCGCGTCCTCGTCCAGGCCGCCGACGTCCACGCCGTCAACCCGCACCTGGCCGGCGCTGGGGCGTTCCAGCATGTTGATGGAGCGCAGCAGCGTCGACTTGCCGGCGCCGCTGCGGCCGATGATGCCGAACACCTCGCCGCGCCCGATGGAAAAGGAGATATCGGCCAGCGCCGTTACCGTGCCCCGCGGGCCCTGGTAGCGTTTCTGCAGTCCGTCGAAAACGATGTGGGCGTCTTGCGCCGCGGCGGCGGCGGGCCGCAGGGCCGGATCCGCCAGGGGGATGTCGTGTTGCATCATGCTGTGTTCCCGAGCCGCCCGCGCGGCGGCGCGTGCCGCTCCGCGAGCGAGGATGGCGGCGGCGCCGGCTGGCGCCGCCGCGCCTTCCGGCTCAGAAGACCGGAATCACCGAGCCTTCGTACTTGCTCAGGATGAACTGGCGCACTTCCTCGGAGTGATAGGCCTTGACCAGCTCGGGCACCCAGGGCGCGTTCCTGTCTTTCTCGCGCACGGCGATGATGTTGACGTAGGGGTTGTTCTCTTTCTTCTCGACCGCGATGCCGTCGCGCGTGGCGATCAGCCCGGCCTGGTAGGCGAAGCTGTTGACGATGGCGGCGGTGTCGACGTCGGGCAGCGAACGCGCCAGGACCACCGAGGCGCTTTCGACGAAGTCGAGCTTGCGCGGGTTGGAGGTCACGTCGGCCAGCGTGGCGGTGCCCGTGGCCGGATCGAAGCCGTCCTTGAGCGTGATCAGGCCCTGGTCGCGCAGGATCACCAGCGCGCGGGTCTGGTTGCTGGGGTCGTTGGGGATGCCGACCTTGGCGCCCTCGGGCAAGGCCTGCAGCGACTTGTATTTCTTCGAATAGAAGGCGATGGGCGAGATCAGCGTATTGGCCACCGACACCAGCTTGTAGCCGCGCTGCTTGATCTGGTCGTTCAGGAACGGGATGTGCTGGAACGCGTTGGCGTCCAGGTCGCCGTTGTTGAGCGCCTCGTTGGGGCTGGCGGTGCCGGTGATGACCACCGGTTCGACCGCCAGGCCGTTCTTCTTGGCGACCTGCGCCACCACTTCCCAGATCTGCTCGTCGACGCCGCCGCGCACGCCGACCTTGAGCGGCTTGGGATCGGCCGAGAAAGCCGGCCCGTGGAACATGGCGGCCGCGGCCAGCACGGCGCCCAGCAGGGCCTTGGCCAGCGTGCCCGCGCGGGCGGTGTAAGTGCGGGGAGTCATATGGAAATCGCCTCTCAGTCGATACGGTTATGAGCAGACGATTCTAGGGATGGCCCCTGCGCGCGCGAACGAATAGTTGGTTGAGTCGTTATTACAGGGGCGTTTGGATATGGCGCCGGCGCATAAGTGGCGCCCTGCCGCGACCATGACGCGCGCGGGCAAGGCTTGGCCGCGGGACGCGGCCAGGCGCCACGCCCCGCCTCAGAACGGCTTGACCACCACCAGCGTCACGATGACCGCCGCGGCGACCACCGTGAGCGGCGCGTACAGGTCGACCAGCGGCGCGCGCTTGGCGCTGCCCTGGGCCTGGCGGCGCAAGGCCGCGCTCTGCACGCCCAGCAGGCCCGACAGGACCAGCGCCAGCGCGATCTTGATCCAGATCCAGGTCATCGCGAACCAGCCGAAGGTCACGGCCAGGTGCAGGCCGACCAGCCACGCCAGCACCATCGCCGGCGTGGTCACGAGCAGCGTCCAGCGGCGCAGCGCGCCCAGCATCCTGCGTTCCTTGGGCGCCTCGTCGCTGTCGGGCGGCTGCGACGACAGCAGGAACAGCGACACGAACAGGGAGCCGCCCAGCCATGCGACCACGGCGGCGACATGCAGCATTTTGAGTAATTGGTAGGTCATGCGCGCGATTATCGCCGCAGCGGCGGGCGCCGGGGTGGGATCGGGTGCGACGGGTTTGCGCTGCGGCAAAGACCGATGCCGGCGTTCACGGCGCCAGCGCCTTCAATACCCGCAACGCCAGCCGCACCCGCGCCTCATTCGGATAGTTGCGGTTGGCCAGGATCACGATGCCGAGCTTGCGCGACGGCACGAACGCCACGTAGGCGCCGAAACCGTTGGTGGCGCCGGTCTTGTTGATCCACACCGCCTGCTGTGGCGCCAGCGGCGGTTGCAGGGCCTTGACCGGCAGGGTCTCGAACGCGACCTGGGCGGAATTGCCGTGCACCAGCTCGTCCACCGACACCGGGTAACGGTACTGCTCCCAGATCAGGTCCTGCGTCATCGCGCCCAGCTGGTAATAGCCGGTGTGGGTCTCGGCGATGGCGCGCTGCAGCGTGGCATCGACCGGCGCGGTGCCCAGGTTGATCTCGACGAAGCGCAGCATGTCGCGGGCGCTGGACTTCACGCCATAGGCCTCGTCGGCCAGCACGCCCGGGTTCACGCGCACCGGCGCATCCTGCTTGTCGTAGCCCTGGGCGTAGTCGGACATCTTGCCCGGCGGCACTTCCAGGTAGGTATCGCGCAGGCCCAGCTTGGGAAACAGCCGCTGCTCCATCGCCACCACGTAGGGCTCGCCCAGCGCGCGCGCCGCCACCACGCCCAGCATGCCGATGCTGGGGTTGGCGTAGGTGCGGCGCGTGCCGGGCGCGTACCGCGGGGTCCAGGCCTTCAGGTAGTCCATCAGTTGCGCCATGCTCTGCACCGCGTCCGGCACCTGCAAGGGGAAGCCGCCTGCGGTGTGCGTGGCCAGGTGCACCAGCGTCAGCCTGGCGAATTCGCTGCCTTGCAGCTCGGGCACCCACTTGGCCGGGCTGTCGGTGAGCGACAGGCGGCCCGTGGCCTGGGCGTAGGCGGCCAGCGTGACGGTGAAGGTCTTGCTGATCGACCCCAGTTCGAACAGGGTGTCGCTGGAGACCGCGCGGCGCGGCGCGCGCGAGGCGTCGCCGTAGTTGAAGAAGCGCTGCTCGCCGTCGCGGCTGACGCCGATGGCCATGCCGGCGATGCCGTATTCGCGCATGACCTCGGCCACGGCGGCGTCGACGGCGGCGGTGGCGCGATCGGCCTTGGCGGGCGTGGATGCCGGCGTCGCGGATGCCTTGGCGGTGGATGCCGGCGAGGATGCGGGTGTGGATGCGGGTGTGGATGCGGGCGTGGATGCGGGCGTGGATGCGGAGGTCGATGCCGTGGCGGCCTTGGCAGCGGGCGCTTGCGCAACGGCCGGGCTGGCCGAGGCCGCGCCGGCCAGGGCCAGCGTCGACGTCATGGCCAGCAGGGAAATACGGAACATTGCCGGAACGCGCATGCGGGGTCGTCCTTTCGTTTTCCGGCCGGCGCGTGCCGGCGGTTCGGCGCCCAGTGTAGAGCCAATCCGGCGCCTCCCCTGGTATTAACCCTGAGTCCCGCGCGCGACGAATTTTGGCTATTCTCGGTGCGTCGATTCAAAACCCCGCAGAAGAGTCCCGCCCCCGTGGCGGGCGCCGACGGAGCAACCGCCCCGGAAACTCTCAGGCAACAGGACTGCGCGGTCTAGACAATCTGGAGAGAGGCGCCTGGCGCCCACCGAAGGGGAACCCGCGCCGCCGCGCCCGGGTGAAGCTCTCAGGTACAGAGACAGATGGGGTGCCACGATCATTGGGTCGTGGCCACGCCATCTGGAGCCATCATGCCCCGCATCGCCATCATCGGCGCCGGTATCACCGGCGTCACGTCCGCCTACGCCTTGAGCAAACTGGGCTATGACGTCACCGTCTACGACCGCCAGCGCTATCCCGCCATGGAGACGTCCTTTGCCAACGGCGGCCAGCTGTCCGCCAGCAATGCCGAAGTGTGGAACAGCGCCGCCACCATCATGAAGGGCCTGCGCTGGCTGGGCCGCCACGACGCGCCGCTGCTGCTCAATCCGCGCCCGAGCTGGCACAAGTATTCGTGGCTGGCCCAGTTCATGGGGCAGATCCGCAACTACCGCCAGAACACCATCGCCACCACCCGCATGGCAATCGAAGCGCGCCAGCACCTGTACGCCATGGCCGAGGAGGAAGGCATCGACTTCGACCTGGAGCGCCGCGGCATCCTGCACATCTACCACGACGCCGCCAGCTTCGAGACCGCGCGCCGCGCCAATGCGCTGCTGCGCGAAGGCGGACTGGAGCGGCACGCCGTCACGCCGGAGGAAATCCGCGGCATCGAGCCGACGCTGCAGACGCCCTGCCACGGCGGCTTCTACACGCCGTCCGACGCCACCGGCGACATCCACAAGTTCACCAGCGGCCTGGCGCAGGCCTGCGCGCGGCGCGGCGTGCGTTTCGAACAGGACGCGGACATCCGCGCCATCAGCCGCGACGGCCTGCCCTACGTGCTGGATATCGCGCGTGAAGAAGGCGCGCGGCGCGAACAGCACGAAGCCGACGCCATCGTGGTCTGCGCCGGCGCCGCCAGCCGCCAGTTCGCGCGGCAACTGGGCGACCGCCTGAACATCTATCCGGTCAAGGGCTATTCGATCAGCGTGCACCTGGACGACGCCGCGAGCCAGGCCGCCGCGCCCACCGTGAGCCTGCTGGACGAGGCCGCCAAGATCGTCACCAGCCGCCTGGGCGACCGCTTCCGCGTGGCCGGCACCGCCGAGTTCAACGGCTTCAACCTGGACATCCGCGCCGAACGCATCCAGCCGCTGGTGGACTGGACGCGCCGCCATTTCCCCGGCGTGCGCACCGCGCGCGTGGTGCCATGGTGCGGCCTGCGGCCGATGATGCCCGACATGATGCCGCGCGTCGGCCCCGGTAAGCGGCCGGGCGTGTTCTACAACACCGGGCATGGGCATCTGGGATGGACGCTGTCGGCGGCGACCGCGCAAATGCTGGCGGCGAGCGTCAGGCAGGCGGTGGCGTTGCCTTAAGCCCATTGCAGGAGATGGCACGCCGGGAGATCATGACCGCGATGGACAAGCGCACCAAAAAGCGGCCATGGTTCTCCCGGGGACAATAAGACCCACCCCAATTCATGGCCGGACTAAATAAAGACTACAATCAGTCTATACCCTAACCACAGGGAGTCCGCGCCATGAAGTATTCGACCCAAGTCAAACCCATCTCCTACCTCAAGAGCCACGCCGCCGAGATCGTCACGACGTTGACCGAAACACGCGAACCCCTGCTCATCACGCAGAACGGCGAAGCCAAGCTCGTCGTCATGGACGTCAAGAGTTTCGAGGAGCAGGAGCAAGCGATGGCCCTGCTACAGCTGCTTGCCCACGGACGGCGGGAAATCGAGGAAGGCCGGGTCTCGCGTGCCGCAGACGTGTTCGCCCGCATAGATGCGTTGGATGAGGAAGACGAAGAGTGAACCATCAAGTTCTTTTGCTTGATGGCGCCGAAGAAGACCTGCGAGAGATACGCCGCTATATCCGCAAGCACTTTTCGCAAAAGACATGGCTGACGGCCTATTCGAAGATCAAGCGAGCCATTCAAAACCTGGAACAATTCCCCCAATCCGGGCATACGCCAGCGGAACTTCCCGCCACGCATTTCCAGGAGATCATCGCGGCAAAGAATCGGGTGATCTATGAAGTGATTGGTACAACCGTGTACGTCCACCTCATTTGCGACTACCGGCAGGACTTCAAGTCCAAACTGGCGCGCAGGCCGCTACGCCACCTTGGCAAGCGATAGTCGCAGCTTGCGCGCCCTGCGGGTCAGACAACGGCAAGATGCCCCGCCTCTTCCCGCAGCCATGCCCGCAATGCCGCCACACGCCGGTCATCGGCATCGCTAGCGCGCCAGCAGTTGCGGCACCGACGACGCCAGCAGCGTCAGGCCCGAGCACGTCAGCAGCCCCAGCACTACGCGACGGAACGTCACGTCGGAAATGCCGATATACAAACGCGTGCCCAGCAGCGTGGGGATCAGCATCGCCGGCGCCACCACCGCGAACATCGGCGCCATGTCGCGCGTAACGATGCCGGTGGCTAGGTAGATCGCCATGGTCACCGACAGCATCGACAGATTGAAGTTCTGGATCACGGCGCGCTGCGTGTCCTTGTTGAAGCCGCGCAGGGTGCACCACAGCGTCGGCACGCTGCCGGCAAAGCCGCCGATGCCGCCCAGCACGCCGCCCGCCAGCCCCACCGCGCCATCGCCCCAGCGGTTGCCGCCGATGCGCGGCAGCCGCTGCGCCATCAGCATCACCGGGCACCACAGCGCCAGCAGCGCGCCCAACACCGCCTTGAACCAGTCCATGTCCAGGTGCGGCAGGACCAGGACGCCCAGCGGAATGCCGGCCAGGCCGCCCAGCAGGAAAGGCCACAGCAGCGCCCAGTTGAAGCCGCGACGCACCGAGAACACCGCCAGCAATTGCCCGGTAAGCGCGCCGAACACCGCCAGTGCCGCCGCCAGCCGGGGGTCCAGCACCCAGGCCCAGAACGACATGGCCACCATGCCGAAGGCAAAGCCCGACAGGCCCTGCACGAACCCCGCCACGGCCGCGCCGATGGCGACTATCCACACCGCATCCATTGCCCTGCGTCTCCTTGTCGTCGCGTCCGCTGGCAGGCCGTTCGGCTCGCCCGGATCTCGTGACGGCAGATTCTAGGCGCGCATCGCGGCGCCCCTATTTGAAGTGCTGATGACGCGATAGGTTTTCGGTGATGGCGGCCGCGATCACAGGAAGATCGTGCCGCGCAGGTACAGCGCGGCCTGGCCGCTGATGATGACGCGGCCGTTGTCGCGCAGTTCGCAGCGCAGTTGGCCCTTGCGCGCCCCGCCCTGCTCGGCAGTCAGTTCTGTCTTGCCCAGCCGCTCGCCCCAGTACGGCGCCAGCGAGGTATGCGCCGACCCTGTCACTGGGTCTTCGTTGACGCCGACGCGCGGGCCGAACCAGCGCGACACGAAGTCGTAGCGAGCGGACGGCGCCGTCACCGCCACGCCGCGCACGTCGAACGCCGCCAGCGCGGCGAAGTCGGGCGCGAGGCCGTCGATCAGGCTTTCGTCGTCGATCACCACCAGGTAATCGTCGGTGCGATACAGCGCGCGCGCCGCCGGCAGGCCGAGCGCGCGCAGAAGGCCCTCGGGGATGGCTTCGGCCACGGGCTGCCTGGCGGGGAAGTCCATCGCCAGCGCGTCGCCGGCGCGCCGTACCCGCAGCTCGCCGCTGCGGGTGGCAAAGCGCAGCACGTCTTCGCTGGCGCCCAATTGCTCGAACAGCACCCAGGCGGTCGCCAGGGTCGCGTGTCCGCACAGGTCGACCTCGACCTTCGGCGTGAACCAGCGCAGCTCGTGGACGTCGCCGCGGCGCACGACGTAGGCGGTCTCGGACAGGTTGTTCTCTTCGGCGATGCGTTGCAGCGTGGCGTCCGGCAGCCACGCCTGCAGCGGCACCACGGCGGCGGGATTGCCGCCGAAGGGCACGGCGGAAAAGGCGTCCACCTGGTAGAGATCGAGTTTCGGCATGAGAAATCCTGGAAAAACGGTGAAGGCGGGACACGTCGCCGCCATGCCGCATTTTGCTACGAAACGCCCGCGACTTCCCGCAGCAGCGCCTCCAGGCCGTCCAGGTCCGCTTCCTGGCGCGCGCTGTAGCCGATCACCACGCCCGCCGGCCAGGACACGCGCCGGCAGAATTGCGCGACCGGCTGCAGGCCCAGGCCCCGCGTGCGCGCCCTTGCCAGCAGCGCCGCCACGTCGAAGCCGGGCGGCGGCCACCAC
Source organism: Achromobacter ruhlandii (assembly GCF_002082135.1). NCBI lineage: Bacteria > Pseudomonadati > Pseudomonadota > Betaproteobacteria > Burkholderiales > Alcaligenaceae > Achromobacter > Achromobacter ruhlandii. The sequence goes on along the minus strand of NZ_CP017433.1, from coordinate 2,052,714 downwards.
ACCAGGTGAAAGCCCGCATGCTCGCCGCTGACGCGCAGCGGCGCCGCGCCCGCCGCCTGGCGCAGCATGCGCAGCACCCGGTCGCGCCGCTGCGCGTAGATCGCCCGCGCCCGCCGCACATGGCGCGCGAAGCCGCCGCTTTCCAGGAACGCCGCCAGCGTCATCTGCTCGACGATGCTGCTGGAGCGTCCCGTCAGGTAGCGGGCGCGGGCAAAGTCCGCCACCAGCGGCCGCGGCAGCACCGCATAGCCGATGCGCAGGGCGTTGTACAGGGTCTTGTTGAAACTGCCGCAGTGGATCACGCGGTCGGCGCGGTCCAGGCTTTTCAGGGCGGCCAGCGGCGCGCCGTCGTAGTTGAATTCGCTGTCGTAGTCGTCGTCCAGGATCCAGCAGCCGGCCTGTGCCGCCCAGTCCAGCAGCTCCAGGCGGCGCGACACCGGCATGGTGACGCCGGTGGGCGACTGGTGCGCCGGCGTCACGTGCACCAGCCTGACGCCGCGATGGCGGCGGGCGCGCGCCACCGAAAAGCCGTGCTGGTCGATGGCCACCGGCGCCACGCGCCGCGTGTACTGACTGAACAGCGGCAGGGCGTTGAGGTAGCCGGGGTCCTCGACCAGCACCTTGTCGCGCGGCGTGAGCAAGAGGCGCGCGCTGAGGTCGAGGCCGTCGCGGATGCCGGTCAGCACCACCACCTGGTCGGCGTCGCAGGCAATGCCGCGCGCCGCGCCGAGGTAACGCGCGATCTGTTCGCGCAAGGGCTGCCAGCCCTGGGGATCCTCGCGCGCCAATTGCGCCGCCGTGACGCGCCGGGCGCTGGCCAGCAGGCCCTGGCGCCAGGCCGCCATGGGAAACAGCGAGGCGTCGGCGCCGCGCGCGGTGAAGGGGGGCTCGTGCCGCAAGGGGGGAACCGAATGGTCGGCATCCCGGTCCGGGCGTGGCGCGCGGCCCGCCGCGGGCGGCGCGTCGGACGTGGCGGCAGGCGCCGTGGCCGCGTCGCCCGGCAGTCCGTGGCGAAAGAAATTATCCGGGATGACCGCCGCCACATAGGTGCCGGACCCGACCGCGCCGGCGGTATAGCCTTCGCCGCGCAACTGGTCGTAGGCGGCCTCGACGGTGGAACGGGCGACGTGCCAGCGCGCCGCCAGGCTGCGGGTGGATGGCAGCCGCCCGCCCGAGGGCAGGACGCCGCGCAGGATGCGTTCGCGGATCTGCCGGTACACCCAGGACTGCTTGGATTCGTCCGGGCGCGGCGAATCGACCGGCAGGTCCAGGCTGGCCTCCTGGCGGGTGTCGCGAGAAAGTGGCTTGGTCTGGTTCATGAAAATGGCCCTATTTCATCGGGCCATTCTATCGCTACATTGCCCCCATCGCCCCCTGGGGCACGCCACCGGAATCGCGCCATGTCCACGCCCGCCCACACCATCACCCTCGCGCACGGCTGCTTCACCAGTGATGGCAGCACCTCGATCCTGGAGGCCGCGCTGGCCCAGGGCGTGGCCGTGCCGTTTTCCTGCCAGCGCGGCGAGTGCGGGTCGTGCCGGGCCCAGGCAGCCGGCGGCGCCTACGCCCGCATCGCGCCGCCCACCGAGCGCACCTATGTCACCGCCCCCGACGAACTGCTGATGTGCCAGTGCCGCGCGGCCGGCGACCTGACGCTGCGCTTTGCGCATTGGCAGGCGCCGGCGCAGCCCGCGCGCCAGTACCCGGCGACCGTGCTGTCGCGGGTGCCGCTGACCGCCGATGTGACCCAGCTGATCGTGGCGCCGCGCGATGCCGCCGGGGCCTTCGCCTGGCAGGCCGGGCAGCATGCGCGCTTGCTGATGGACGATGGCGGCGAGCGCCCGTTCTCCATCGCCAGCGTGCCGGTCGCGGCCGGCCCCGCCCGGCTCGAATTCCATATCCGGCGCGTGCCCGGCGGCGGTTTCACCGACCGGGTGCTGCCACGCCTGATGCCCGGTGACACGCTGACCCTGACGGGTCCGCATGGCGCCTGTGTCTGGCCGGCGCGGGGCTGGCCCGAGGCGGTCGAACACCTGGTGCTGCTGGCCACGGGCACCGGCTATGCCGGCGTCCACGCGATCATGATGACGGCATTGCAGGACCCGCGCATCAAGCGCGTCACGCTCTACTGGGGCGGCCGCGACGAAGACGACTGCTACGCGGCGCCGCGGCTCAACGCGCTGCAGGGCAAGCACAGCGGGTTCCAATGGCAGGCGGTGCTGTCGCGAACGTCCGCCGTGCCCGCCTGGCACGTGCAGGACGCCGCCCTGGCGGCGAACCACGACTGGCCGCGCACGGTCGCCTACGCCTGCGGCAACCCGGCCATGGTGCGTGCGGCGCGCGAACGCCTGTGCGCGGCCGGCCTGCCGCCGGACCGCTTCGTGTCCGAGGCTTTCGTGCCGGCGCGGGACCGGCCCGCCACGCACGTCGCGCCGGCCCCCGCCCACCCGTGGGAGCAGGTGGGCCCGCGCTTCAGCCTGGACGGTATCCTCGACGCCCGCCGCCGCTCGCGCGAGGCGGTGCGCGAGATTGCCGCGCTGCTGCGGCCCGGCATGACCACGCGCGAGGCGGTCACGGCGGCCGATGCCCACCTGCGCCGCATGGGCGCCTCGCACAACTGGCACCCGACCTACGTGCGCTTCGGCCCCGACTCGCAGTCGCCAGCGGTGCAGCCCACCGATTTCCAGCGCCGGCTGCGCGACGATGACGTGTTCGTGGTGGACATCGGCCCGGTCTGGGACGGTTACGAGGGCGACTATGGCGATACCTTCGTGCTGGGCGCGGATGCCGACCGCCGGCGCTGCGCCGAAGCCGCGCGCCAGGTGTTCCGGCGCACCCGCGAGGACTGGCTGCGGGGGCTGACCGGCGCGGCCCTGTACGACCGCGCCGAGGCCCACGCGCGCGACTATGGTTGCGAACTGGTGCGCGAGGTGCCGGGCCACCGGGTGGCGGATTTTCCGCACGCGCTGTACGGCAGGCATCAGCTGGCGCAGGCCGGGTTCGTGCCGGCCGACGGCATCTGGGTGCTGGAGATCCAGGTGCGCGACCGGACGCTGCCGATCGGGGCGTTCCATGAGGACGTGCTGTTGCGGGAGATGGCCTGACCCGCGGCGGGCGAACACCCTAGGGTTTGTCCCAATGCCACCCGTGTCGATCCGGGGGAAGCTCGAACGTCGTCCCGGTACGCCCACCACTTCCCATCAAAGGGGGATTCATCATGACGACTGGCACCGTAACCCTGCACCGCGTCCTGCGCGCCGCGCCCGCGACCGTGTATCGCGCCTTCCTCGAACCCGACGCCGTGGTGAGGTGGTTGCCGCCCTATGGCTTTACCTGTGAAGTCTTCGAACTGGACGCCAAGGTCGGGGGCCGGCACCGCATGGCGTTCCGCAATTTCGGCAGCGGTCACGCCCACGGCTTCGGCGGCGAATACCTGGAACTGGTGCCGGGCGAGAAGATCCGCTACACCGACGAATTCGACGAACCCAACCTGCCCGGCCGGATGCAGACCACGATCACGCTGCGCGCGGTGTCCTGCGGCACGGAAATGACGGTGGTGCAGGAGCACATCCCGGCGGTGATCCCGCCGGAGATGTGCTACCTGGGCTGGCAGGAATCGCTGGCCCAGCTGATGCGGCTGGTCGAGCCGCAGATTCCCGAGTGAAGCGGCCGGCGCGAGGGTCAGCCCGCGCGCTCGGCCAGCGCTTCCAGCAGTTCGGCCGACGGCACGAAGAACAGGCTGCCGGTGACGGCGCGGCTGTAGTCGAGCAGACGGTCGTAGTTGCCGGCGGGACGGCCGACGAACATGTTCTCCAGCATCTGCTCGATCGGCGCGGGCGAACGCGCGTAGCCGATGAAATAGGTGCCGAACTCGCCCGCGCCGGCGCGCCCGAACGGCATGTTGTCGCGCAGGATCTTGACCTCCTGGCCGCCTTCGTCCAGGGTGGTCAGGGCGCTGTGCGAATTGCTCGGCTTGACGCCGTCGGGCAGCTCGACGTTGCTGAGCTTGCGGCGGCCGATGATGCGTTCCTGCTCCTCGGTGGGCAGCGCTTCCCAGCCGGTCATGTCGTGCAGGTACTTCTGCACCAGCACATAGCTGCCGCCGGCGAACGCCGCGTCTTCGTCGCCGATCAGGGTGAAGCCGGGCAGCTCGAAGGCTTGCGGGTTCTCGGTGCCGTCGACGAAACCGATGATGGCGCGGCGGTCGAAGTAGCGGAAACCATGCACCTCGTCGACCACCGTGGCGGCCGAGCCCAGCCCCGCCACCAGCAGCGCGGCCAGCTCGAAGCAGGCGTCCATGGCTTCGGCGCGGATGTGCAGCAGGATGTCGCCGGGCGTGGACACCGCGACGCGTTCACCGCTGCCGATTTCGCGGAACGGGTGCAGCGAGGCCGGCCGCGGCGCGCCGAACAGCGTGTTCCAGGCGGCCGAGCCGAAGCCACAGACACAGGACAGATCGGCGGCCACGGCGCGCGTGCCGACGGTGCGCACCAGCGTGGCCACGTCTTCGCACCAGGCGCGCACGGCGGCGGCGTTGTCGGCGCCGGGGTTCAGCGTGGCGACGATGAAGATCGCATAGCGGGCGTTGGGGCGGAGGACGGCCTGCGGTTCTACGGGTTTTTCGGACATGGGATCGGGCTGCGGCCCGCGAGGGCCGGAAGGATGAATGAGGCGCCTGCAATATAGCCGACTCGCCCCGCGTCTCACACCTGATCGTGGCCCAGGCATTGCCGCAGCGCCGCGGCGAACGCCGTGGGCCGCTCCAGCATCATCAGGTGGCCGCAGTCGTCGAGCACCTGATGGCCGGCGCAGGCGCGCCAGGCCCACTCGGGCACGTCCCAGCCATCGTGCGAACGCCGGCCCGACAGCAAGTACACGGGGTGGCGGGCGAACACCTGCCGCAATGCCGGCAGATAATCCGGCGCGCCCGTGACCGCGACCACCGAGGCCGCCATGGCGCGCAGCGTGGCCGCCGGCTGTAGAGCGAGCCAGCGGCTGGCCACCGCCCGCCAATGCGGAGCCGGCGCATCGACCGCGCGCGCCAGCCAGGCCAGCGGGTCGGCGCGGAATCCCTCCAGCATGGCCTCGGCCGCGGCGGCGTCCATGCGGGCGACCGAGGCCGACCAGAAAGCGTCGGCCAGGGTGAAATTGCCTTCGACGTTGACGATGCGGCGCACGTGTCGCGGATAGGCGTGGGCCAGCAGCATGGCGACCGCGCCGCCCACTGAATGTCCCACCAGATCCACGGCCTCGCCGGGAAAGTGCCGGTCGAGGTAAGCGCGCAAGTGCTCGACCTGGGCCGGCAGCGAAATGCCGGCGGCGGGCATGGACTGATGCGGCCCGTAGCCCAGCAACGGCGGGGCCACGTGGCCAGCCAGCCCCCCGGGCGAGTCGAACGCGCCGATCAGGCCATGAATGCGGACGACGGGCGGCGGCGTCATGCGACGCGGCTCCCGGCGGCGCCGTCCTGCGCCAGCTCGGCGGCCAGTTCCTCCAGCTCCAGGCAGTGGGTGCGGTCGTGGTCCAGCAGTTCGCGCACGATCTGCTCCAGCGTCATGCGGTGCAGGCCGTCGCGCAGGCCGCAACGCGCCAGCGTGGCGGCATCCAGCGGACGCAGCGCGGCGCACAAGTGTTCGCGGCCGCGGCGGAAGGCGGCCAGGGCAAGCTCCGGGTCCTGGTCCTGATAGGCGCGCTCGGCCGCCAGGGCGGTGCCGTCGACGCAAGCGATGACGGGCAGCGGCATCGTGCGGATGGCTTCGATGCGCTGCGCGAACACACTGTCCAGGTCGCGCAGGTGACAGACGTGCTCGGTCATCGAAAAGCCGGTGCCGGCGGGCCGCCGACGGCGCCAGGCCGGGGCGATGGCCGCCATCCGCGCGGCCAGCGCCTCGGGCATGCGGGCCAGGCCGGCGACGACCTCGGCGAACGGCAGCACCACGGGCCGCGGGCTGAACACCGCGCCATAGCTGAAGACCGCGCCGCCGATGCGGCCGCGCGCCTGCACCACCTCGTGGCCCTGGCGCCGCATGCGGTCGGCCACCAGCGCGCCGCAGAACTGGCGGGCGGTGGTGTCCTGCGCCACTTCGGGGAATCTTTCCTGGATGTCGTCGGCAATGGCGGCGACGGCGGCCACGCCGACCCGCGACAGGGCCGCGTATTCCGCGTAGCGCGCGGGGTCGTCGATAAGCGCCTCTAGCTGCTGGCCCAGGGGGGTGGCGCGGAACCGGTCGAAACGGGAATGCATGAAGGGGGGAGGTCTTTATAACAGCTCAAAACGATACGTTACCTTGCGCCCGCCCGTCAAGGCCCGGCCGCTGTCGCCGAACGGTCACATTGCCGCGTCACCATCGCGCATCATGACGACCCCAGCGGCAGCGGCCGACTACCAATCCGACATCTCCGGCCTGATCTGCGCGTTCCGGTTCGCCGGCGGCGGCCCCGCCGCCGAGATCGCCTCGCCCGCGGTCGCCGACCTGCTGGCGCGCGCCGCCGAGGCCGGCGCCGATGACGGCGGCGACGATGGCGCCTTCCTGTGGCTGCACCTGAACCTGTCGCAGGCCGGCTGCGTGCGCTGGCTGCAAGCGCACCTGAACCTGCCCGAGACCTTCATCGGCATGCTGGGCGCGGACGCCCATTCGACCCGCATCGAACAGCACGAAGGCACGCTGGTGGCGGTGTTCAACGATGTGATTTTCGATTTCGACCGCACGCCGGCGCAGGTCTCGACGCTGTGGGCCTGCGCCCATCGCAAGCTGCTGGTCACGTTACGGCGCAAGCCGTTGCGGTCGCTGGACCGCCTGCGCGAACATGTGCGGCGGGGCGAGCCGTTCGGGTCGCCCGCCGAGCTGCTGACCCACCTGATGCGCGACCAGGCCGACCTGATGATCGAGATCGTGCGCAAGGCCAGTGTCGACGTCGATGCCATCGAGGACCATTTCCTGGCCGCGCGCGGCGGCCCGGGACGGCTCGACCTGGCGGCCACCCGCCGGGTGCTGGTGCGGCTGCAGCGCACGCTGGCGCCCGAACCCGGTTCGGTATTCCGCCTGCTGGCGCGTCCGCCGGCCTGGCTGCGCCCGCGCGACGTGCAGGAACTGCGCGAGTCGACCGAGGAATTCTCGGTGGTGCTGGGCGACATGGCCGGACTGGTCGAACGCATCAAGTTGCTGCAGGAGGAAATGGCGGCGCGGCTGGACGAACAGAACAACCGCACGCTCTTCACCCTGACGCTGGTGACGGTGCTGGCGCTGCCCATCAACATCATGGCCGGCCTGTTCGGCATGAATGTGGGCGGCATTCCGCTATCGGACGACCACCATGGCTTCTGGATCATCTGCCTGCTGGTGGCGGCCTTCACGGGCTTCGTGGCCTGGCTGGCGTTCCGCCGGCGCCGCATGGGCTGAAGCTCGCCGCCGCCGGGCGTCGCGGCGACAATGCGCGCGCTGCTCCCCCAGGGCGCTACTGGTAGCGTTCGCGATAGCCCACCGGCGACATGCCGCAATACTTGTTGAAGATGTCGCGGAAGGCCTTGGTGTCGTTGTAGCCGACCTCGTACATCACTTCGGCCACGCTCTTGCGCGAGCTTTCGAGGCGCTTCTTGGCGGCCTCGACGCGCACCCGCTGCAGGTATTCGACAATGCTGTTGCCGGTGGCCTGGCGGAAGCGCCGTTCCAGCGTGCGGCGGCCCATGGCGTGGCGGTCGGCCAGGTCCTCGACGGTGATCTTCTCGGTATAGCGGCTTTCGATGTAGTCCTGCACCGCGCGCACCACCTGGTCGGCGTGCGACTTGTGGCCCATGAACACCGAGAACGGCAGCTGGCTCTGGCGGCTCCAGTCCAGCTGGAAATACTTGGCGCACCAGATGGCGGTGTCGCGGTCGGTGTATTTCTCGATCAGGTGCAGCACCAGGTGCGCGGCCGAAAAGGCGCCGCCGCTGGTGTAGATGCCGTTGCCGGACTGGACCACGCGGTCGCAGCTCCAGTCCACCGCCGGGAACAGGCTGGCGTACAGGTTGCGCGCCGCCCAGTGCACCACCGCCTGTTGGCCATCCAGCAATCCCCCGGCGGCCAGCAGCGCCGCGCCCAGGCACAGGCTGGCCACTTCGCCGCCGCCGCGGTAGTGGCGGGCCAGCCATTCGATCAGTTCGCGGTTGGACAGCACCGCGTCGGACACCGCGCCCAGCAACGGCGGCGCGATGCAGATGTCGATATCGCGGGCCTCGTCCAGCACCAGGTCGGCCTGCACCGTGATGCGGCCGTCGTCCAGGCTGACCTGGCGCGTGGCGGCCAGCGTGCGCACCGTGAAGCGCGGCGGCCGGCCCTGCGCGGCCAGGTATTCGTTGGCCACCAGGAAGCCGTGCCGGGCGGTTTCCAGCGAGGCGATATTGGCGCCGCCGGGCAGCAGGAAAGCGATGTTTTTCATGCCGCCAAGCATACGCCTGCGGCCTGTCGCAATCCACCCTCAAGAATGTCGCAAACGCCTATCTGAAAGCGCCGCCGATCCCGATACAGTGACATCTGCCGGCACCGCTGCCGACACGACCGGCGCGCAAATGCGGGTTGCGCGCCAGTCCCACACAACAACACGGAGTCAAGGAGCATCAGATGGAACAGTACATAGACGGTTACCTGTTGAGCGTGCCCAAGGCCAACATCGAGACCTATCGCAAGATGGCAGAGCTGGCCGGCTCGATCTGGCTGGAGAACGGCGCGCTGGAATTCCGCGAATGCGTCGCGGACGATATCGACGGCGAGGGTTTCGGCTCGTTCAGCGCGGCGGCCAGCGCGCGCGAAGGCGAGACGGTGGTGTTCTCGTGGATCGCGTTCGCCAGCAAGGCCGACCGCGACCGCATCAACGCCAAGGTCATGGCCGACCCGCGCCTGACCGGCATGTCGTGCGAGGGTGTGTTCGACTTCAAGCGCATGTGCTGGGGCGGCTTCACCACGCTGGTCGGCAAAACGGCGCGCGCCCAATAAAAAAAACGGCGGTCCTGTCGATCCCGGCGGCCGCCATTCGTCGTGGGACAAGGACGGGCGCAGGCGCGCCGGCGCCCCGCCCTGCCCGCAGGCATTCACCTTCAACCAGGAATTTCGGAGACACATCATGGCGACCCCCGCAAAGCAGGCCATTCCCGACGGCATGCACACCCTGACCCCGCACATCGTGTGCGAAGGGGCCTCGGATGCCCTCGCGTTCTATCGCAAGGCGTTCGACGCCCAGGAACTGGCGCGCCTGCCCCGCCCCGACGGCAAGATCATGCACGCGGCCATCCGCATCGGCGATTCGGTGATGATGCTGATGGACGACTTTCCCGAATGGGGCAGCCTCGGGCCCAAGGCGCTCAAGGGCACGCCGGTGACGCTGCACCTGTACGTCAAGGACGTTGATGCGGCCATGAAGCAGGCGGTGGCGGCCGGCGCCCAGGTCACCATGCCGGCGGCCGACATGTTCTGGGGCGACCGCTATGGGCAGGTAGTGGATCCGTTCGGCCATCGCTGGTCCATCGCCACCCACAAGGAAGACCTGACGCCCGAGGAAGTCCAGGCGAACCTGGCCAAGCTGGGCCCGATGGAAGGCTGCGGCGATCCCGCCCACAAGCCCGGCTGACGGCGCGTCGCCGGGCGATGCCCGGCGCCCGCCCGCCGCGCGCCGGATGGGGCGGCGCCCCCCCGCCGCTCGCGCTCAGGCCGGATACGGCCCGAGGAAGTCCAGCTTGCCGATCGCCACGCCGGCGTGGCGCAGGATGTCGTAGGCGGTGGTGACATGGAAGTAGAAGTTCGGCAGCGCGAACGTCAGCAGATAGGCATCGCCCTGGAACTCCGGCTTGAACTCGCCGAAGCTGAGCGTGACCTTGCGGCTTTCGGCGCCGTCGAGCTTGTCGGCCGGCACCGAGCGCAGGTAGGCAATGGTGTCGGCGACGCGCTGTTGCAGCTGTTCGAACGTGGCTTCCTCGTCGGGAAAGCGCGGCGACTCGACCTGCGACAGGCGCTGCACGGCGAACTTGGAGGCGTCGCTGGCGCGCTGCACCTGGCCCGACAGCGGGTACATGTCGGGCGCCAGCCGGGCGTTGACCAGCTCGGCCGGATCGATGCCGTTGGCGGCCGCGTGGGCCGCGCCTTTTTCCAGCAGCGCGGCCAGCACGGTCAGGCCGCGGATGAAGACAGGCACCGAGGCCTGGTACATGGTCAGGGACATGATGAGGTTCCGAAAAAAAGCGTTGCCGGCCGGCGCGCGACAGGGCGCCGGGTCGCCGGACGTGCCGCGATATTAGCGCCGACCTGGCGTGCGCGGCGGGCGCCGGCGGCGACATATGCATATGCGTTTTTCGAACAATAGCGCGGTTGCCGGCCTGGCGCGAGCCCGACTGGCGATCCGCTCGCCCGTCCTATGCGGCCACGCGCCGCTGCCCCTGGAAGAAGCGCCAGATCAGCGCCGAGGCGTCCGGACCGCTGCGCGCGTGATAGCGCACCGAAGCGTCGCCGCCGCTCCAGCCGTGCTCGACGCGGGTGATCTCGCACAGGCGCAGCACCGTCTTGCGGTTGCGCAGCAGGTCGACGCGGCGGTAGGCCTTCTCGGTGCCCAGGCCCAGCACCCGCTCGACCGTGGGCACCTCGGCGCCCAGGCCATTGACCGCGCGGAACTGTTCGAACAATTGCCGGGCGTTGCGCGGCGCGACCGCCGGGTCCATCTGCCCATGCAGGATCATGGCCGGCATGCCCAGGTGGAACACCGCCGGGTCGGCCACCTCTTGCAGCAGCTGCGGCAGCGCCTTGATCGAGCCGCGGCGCATGGTGTGCAGGCCGGCCGCGGCGTTGTTCGCGTCGCCCACCACCGGCCCCGAATGCATGGCCAGCGCCGCGATCAGGGCGGGATGGCGCAACGCCACCAGGGCCGCCATGCCGGCGCCGGCCGACAGGCCGGCGATGTAGACCCGCTCCGGATCCAGCCCATGGCGCGCCACTTCGGCCTGGATCAGCGCGGCGATCAGGTCGGCCTCGGCGCCGCCGTGCTGCGCGTCGGGCTGGAACCAGCGCCAGCAGCGCTGCACCTGGCGCGTCATGGACTGCTGCGGATAGAGCACCATGAACCCGCCGGCGTCGGCCCACTGGTTCATGCGCGAGCCGCGCGCGAAGGCCAGCGCGGTCTGGCGGCAGCCGTGCAGCATCACCACCACCGGCATGCCCTGGCGCGCCGCCGTCGGCGGGGTATAGCGGGCGAAGGTCAG
>NZ_CP017433.1:1986419-2041405 GCF_002082135.1 Achromobacter ruhlandii | reverse complement strand
ACGGCGCCGCCGCGAGCGGCGGCCTGGCGCGCCGGCGCGGCGCGCTGGCGGACGCGCTTGGGCGCGGCCATTGCGCAAGGCCGCGCGCTGGAGCTTGCCCAGCTTTTTTCGCGGCGTTGAAAAACAGACGGGTGAAACTGCGCGCCATGGGTCGGGCCTGTGAACGCTCCGCGCCCGGATACCGGGCGCGCTCCGGATCAGAACCGGCCGGTGGGAATCGCGGCGCTGCTGGTCAGCAAGTCCAGGCAGGATACCAGGGCGATCGCGATCGTGATGATGGAAAGCACTTTGACAACCTTGCTGGTCCCTGGCCGCGTCAGTGTCGCCGTCATGCGCGTGACGATGTATGCCCCAACCATCAGGCCGATTGCCGGAATCATAGAAGCGCTCCCCTTGAGAGTCTGTGCGGGCCCGCCGGATGCGTTGCCCTTCGATAACGCGTCGCGCCGCCTCTGCGGGCAGCTGATTGAGCGAGTGAAATGTATCACACAGTAACTTGCCGCCCCCGCTTTTCGGGCCCTCACTCGGCCCTCCGGTTTGCCCCAGATCAAGCGGCCCCGCCCCGCGTTCCCTCCCGGCTTGAGGCGGTGGCGCAAAACCCTTATGGTAGAAACCCTTGATTTCAATTTCCCTTCCGCAGCAATCCATGTTCCCCAACGACCGCCGTCAGACCCTGGGCGAGGAAATCGCCAACACCATCAGCCACGGTCTCGGCGCCGCCGGCGCGCTGGCCGCCGCCCCCATCCTGATCGTCGCCGCCGCGCGCCAGGGCGACGCCGCCTTCATTGCCGGCGCGGCGGTGTTCGCGGCCAGCATGTGCCTGTTGTATCTGGCCTCGACCATCTACCACGCGCTGCCCGAGAACCGCGCCAAGCGCCTGTTCAACGTGCTCGACCATTCGGCCATCTACCTGCTGATCGCCGGCACCTATACGCCGTTCGCGCTGGGCGCGCTGCGCGGCCCCTGGGGCTGGACGCTGTTCGGGCTGGTGTGGGGGCTGGCGTTGCTGGGCGTGGGGCTGAAGGCCAGCAAGCGGCTGAACCGGCCGGCGATCTCCACCGGGCTGTACCTGGCGATGGGCTGGCTGGTCATCATCGCCGTCAAGCCGCTGCTGGAGCGGGTGCCCGAGGGCGGGTTGTGGTGGCTGGTGGCGGGCGGACTCGCCTACACCGGCGGCGTGGTGTTCTTCGTGTTCGACAACCGCTGGCGCTATAGCCATTTCATCTGGCATTTGTTCGTGCTCGGCGGCACCGTCTGCCATTTCTTTGCCGTGCTGTGGTACGGCGCGGGTCCCGCCTGACCTGCGCTCACGCCGCATTCGCCGCGCCACGGGCGCGCCGCCGCGCGTCCGCCTTCACGCCGACGGTTGCAGATAGCCCGTGGGCGGACGGCCCAGCACGCGCCTGAACATGGTCGAGAATGCCGCCGGGCTCTGGTAGCCGAAGTCCAGCGCGATGGCCGTCACTGGCGCGCCGGCCGCCAGCCGCGCCAGCGCCAGCACCACGCAGGCGCGCTGGCGCCAGGCGGAGAACGCCATGCCGGTCTGCTGGCGGAAGTAGCGGCTGAAGGTGCGCGGGCTCATGTGCAGGCGCGCGGCCCAGGCCTCGGGCGACTGGCGCGCGTCGGGCGCGGCGATGAAGGCGCGGCATAGCGGCGCCAGGCGCTTGTCGCGCGGCAGCGGTATGTGCAGCGGCAGCACCGGCGCGCGCGTCACCTCGTGCAGCAACAGCGCCGCCAGGGCGCCATCGCGGCCAGCGCGGTCGTAGCGCGCCGGCATGTCGACCGCGGCCAGCAGCAGCTGGCGCAGCAGCGGCGAGACCTCGACCACTTCGCAGGCAATGCTGGCGGGGCGCGCGGCGCCCGGCTCGATGTAGGCGCTGCGCGTGCTGACGTCCTGCATCCGCACCTGGTGCGACAGGCCCGCTGGAATCCAGACGGCGCGTTGCGGCGGCACCACCCAGTTGCCGTCGCGCGTGACCACGTGCATGACGCCGGTGGCGCCGTACAGCAGCTGGGCGCGGCGGTGCGTGTGCGCGGGCAGAAGGTGGCCGGGCGGATAGTCGTTGCCGATGGCGACCACCGCGCGGTCCAGGCGGTCGTGCAGGTCGATGTGGGTGTTGCGCATGGCGGGATTTGGCCGGAACGCGAACATTATTGACCAATCCTCGAAAGCAAGCCACCGCCGGCCGCCCTATCGTGGCGTTTTGCCTCGATAGGATGGTTTCAAGATGCTGTATGTGACCCTGGCGCTGTTTGGCGCCCTGAGCGGCGTGACCACGGTGCTGTTCGGCTTTGGCGGCGGCTTCGTGGTGGTGCCGGTGCTGTATGGCGTGTTGACCGCCACCCACGGCGGGCAGGACGCCATCGGCCAGGCCGCGATGCACATCGCGGTGGCGACCTCGACCTGCGTGATGATCGTCAACTCGGTGGCCGCGACCCGCCGGCATCAGCGCGCCGGCAACATCGTGCGGGCCTATGTGTGGCCGCTGGCCGCCTTCATCGGCGCGGGCGCCCTGCTGGGGGCCTGGGCCGCCACCCGCGCCAGCGGCGACCTGGTGCGCTATGCCTTCATCGCCTACCTGGCCGTGACCATTGTCGATTGCCTGCTGCGACAGGGCTTCCTGGCGCGCCACGAGGCGCAGGCGGCGCGGCCGCTGGGCCAGGGCGTGACGGTCGGCGGCGGCGTGGTGATCGGCGTGATCGCCACTTTCCTGGGCGTGGGCGGCAGCGTGATGACGGTGCCGCTGCTGCGCCGCCGCGGCCTGCCCATGGCCAAGGCCGCGGCCATGGCCAATCCGCTGACGCTGCCGGTGGCCATCGTCGGCACGCTGGCCTACATGGCGGCGGCGCGCGCGTTGCCGGCGCCGCTGGCGCCGTGGATCATCGGTTATGTCGACCTGCTGGCGTTCGCGGCGCTGGCGCTGGGTTCGCTGGCGGGGATCCGCCTGGCGGCGCCGCTGATCCCGCGCATCCCCGACCGGCTGCACGCGCGCGTCTATGTCGCGCTGCTGGCGCTGGTGCTGTTGAGCATGGTGCTGGCCTGACGGGCGCCGCCAGCCCGCGCCCGCCCCGCTCTGCCGGGCGGCCGGCGGCCGCAAGACCGCGCTATGGCGCGACGAACGCCGTCACCTGCGCCACCAGGGCCGGGTCGCGCAGCGCGCGGGTGTGCCCCATTTTCTCGGTGGCCACCAATTCGGCGCCCGGCCAGGCCTGCGCCAGCACCGCCGCGTCCTCGAAGGGGCTTTCGCGGTCGGCGCGATCGTGGACGATCAGCAGCGGCGTCGTCATGGCCGGCGCCAGCCGCGCCGGCTCCATCTCGGGAAAGGTGATGCCGAGCCAGTCCTGGGCGCGCTTGAGCACCAGCGGCATGACCTTGGGCGGCAGGTTCATCATGCGCCGCGAGTATTCCCAGACGCTGTCGTAGCGGCTGACCGGCCCCAGGAACACCGCGCGCTCGACCGGGAAGCCGCGCGACAGGGCGAAGGTGACGGCGGCCGCGCCCAGCGAATGCGCGATCACGCCGTGGAACGGCCCGTAAACTTGCGCGGCGTGGGCCACGCAGGGCTCGAAATGGCGCACCGACGCCTGCTTGCCGGTGGAACGGCCGTGGGCCGGCATGTCGATGGCGACGACCTGATAGCCGCGCTGGCGCAGCGGTTCGACATAGGCCGTCATCTGCGCGGCGTCGCCGCCCCAGCCATGCACCAGCAGCACGCGCGGGCCGCTGTCGCCCCAGACGTAGTAGTAGACCGTCTGGCCGTCGATCTCGTGCGGCTCGGCGCGCGCCTGGGCCAGCACGCTGCGCCCGGGTTCCGAGGGCTTGAGGCGCGTCGGCGTGAACAGCAGCTTCTGCACCACCTTGGCGGTGGCGCCCGGCGCCACGGTGCCGGCAAAGCCGAACACGGCGCCGATGGCGCTGGCGAGGAAGGTTTTCTTGCGAGGCTTGCGCGCGGCGCCCGTATCGGCGGCGGCAACGGCGGAGAGCTTGTTTTCAGTCGTCATACGTCGTTTTATCCTGGAAGCAGAGACAAGCGAACGGCGGACCCAACAATCGATACAGAGAATACCCCGATTACCAGCGCGGCGGTGCGCTGCAATCTTTCGGGATTGATGAAGCCGATGCGCTGCCCGGCGAGCACGGCGCCGAACTTGATCCAGACGAACGCGATCGGCACCAGCAGGCCGATGAACTGCCCCATCGCCGCCAGGTAGCCCGGCAGATGCTCGAACGCGTGCGCCGGGAACAGGGTCGAGGCGAACACCAGCCCTTTGGGGTTGAGCAGGGTCGCGACGAACAGCGCGTAGGGCCCGATCGGCTCCTTGCGATTGGCCACGTCCTCGCCCGCCGCGCACCAGATCCTGACCGCGACATAGGCCAGGTAGACACTGCTGGCGATCCTCACCACGATGCCGATCCAGGGGTAGACGGCCTGGGCCGACACCAGGAACAGTCCCCACGTCGTGATGCCGGTCAGGTAGCCCGCCAGTTCAAAGCCCACCAGGGGCGCGGCCCGCCGGAAGCCGCGCGCCAGCCCCGCCGCGGCCAGCAAGGTGTTGGTGGGGCCCGGTGTCAGCAGGATGGCGGCGGTGCCGAGGAGGAAGACCCAATCGATGCCGGTCATATCGGGTTCCCCTTCAGGCGGTCACGCGATCGATGTTGTGCTGGAACATGCCCAGCAGCCCCTCTTCGAGCCCCAGCGTGTGCTGTGGGTTGGCGCCACAGCGCAGGCCGGCCTGCACGCCTTCGACGATGCCGAAGTCCTCGCGATGGAACACCGCGTCGATGTTGCCGAAACGCTGGGCCAGCGTCGCCTGTCCTTCCTCGCCCGCATAATCGGCCTCGCGGTACAGCATGTCGTGGGTCCAGATGGTCTTGTCGGGCGCGATCGGATAGAAGGAATTGAGCGACACGATGTTGGCGTGGTTGATCAGGAACGTATTGGGGAAGAGAGTGTAGAACACCGATGCGTAGTCCAGGATGCGCCAGGATTGCGGATCGGCGGCGGCCGCGTCCATCAGATTGGTCTTGGCCGCGGCGATGCGGATGTGCAGACCATGTTCGAAGTGCGCGATCACCCCTTTCTCGAACACCGGGCCGATGGTGTGCTTGTGCAGGATCGGCACGTGGTAGCGCTCCAGGTAGGTCTTGAGCAGCAGCTTCCAGTTGGCGTTCAGGGTGCTGACCTTGCGGCTGTGCAGGGAGAGATCGTCGAGCTTGAAGCCGGCGATCTCGTCGCTCATGTCGGCGCCCAGGCTGGCGTCCAGGTCGATGCTGGCGCCCGGCACGGGATGCAGCCAGACCAGCCCCGAGCGCTCGGTCACCGTCAGTTCCACCAGCTTGTGCTTGGCGCAATCCAGGTCGGGGAAGTTATGGGGCTTGGTCACGCCCTTCAATTCGCCGTCCAGGCCGTAGACCCAGCCATGGAAGGGACAGGTGAAGAACTTCAGTTCCTGTTCGTTGCCCGACACCAGGCGCGCCCCGCGATGGCGGCACACGTTCAGGAAGGCGCGCAGTTCGCCGCCCTTGTCGCGCACCACCACGAACGGCAGCCGGTCCCACGGGCTGAGCAGGTACGAGCCCGGCGCGCGCACCTGGGTCGAGGCGCCCACCACCAAGGGATAGTCGCGAAAGGCCGTGTCCAGTTCGCGCTCCAGCACGGCGTTGTCCATATAGACGCTGGCCGGCACTTGCACCACCCGGCCCAGCATGTCCTCGTCGCGGTCCACTTCGCGCAGCTTGAACATTTTCCGCAGGGTTTCTACTTGCGTCGCGTGTTTCATCTGAGATCCCGAGTCCTGTCAAAAGCGTGTTATGGAAAAAAACGCCCCGGCCCCGCCGGCGCCGGGGCGGACCGGTCATGCCGCGGCGGCCACCGGCACCTCCCGCAGATAGGCGCCGACCCGCTTGCCCACGCCGGCCAGGCCCAGGATCTCGAAGTGGCCCGCGCCATCGACGATCTCCAGCGTGGCGCCGGGCCACGCGTCATACAGTTCCTGCGCATGCGCCGGCGGCACGAAGTCGTCGTTGGCGCCGTGGATCACCAGTCCCGGCACATCCAGCGCGCCGACGATGTGACGGGGCGCGTAGTCGGTCCACAGCGTGGCGCCGTAACGGCGCTCCAGCTCGGCGCAGAGCCGGGTCTCGACCTCGCCGTCCAGCTGGTTGAGCTGGACGAACTTCTCCACCAGAAAGCGCGTGGTGGACGGCGTCGAGATCGAGACGAAGGCATCGGCACGAAACCCCTGGTGCATGGCCGACAGCGCCCACAGTCCGCCCAGCGAATGGCTCACCACCGCGTGGACCTCGCCCAGCCGGGCGCAGACCTTGCGGATGAAGTCGCGCACCTGCACCGGGTCGGTGCCGCTGCCGGCCGCCTCGCCATGCGCCGGCATGTCGAACAGCACCACCTCGTAGCCCAGCTCCAGCAACTGCTCGGCAATCGGCACCATGCTGCCCAGGTGGCTGTGGATACCGTGCGCCAGCACCACGGTGGGGCCGGCGCCGCGCCGGTAGTACTTGTAGACGGCGCCGTTGGCCTTCACCGAGAACGACTGGCAGCGCCCCAGGAACGCCCGGGTGAAGGCGTCATACGGCACCCGCGTGATGGCGAAGTACTTGTCGAGGATGGCGGCGAAGGCCGGATCTTGCGCGGTGTCCGCCATCGTCAACTCCCCGCCATCGCCGCCAGGCATTGGCGCGCGCGCTCGGGCAGCACGTATTCGCCATCGCGCTCGATCCGCTCGTACAGGCGTTCGACCCGCTCGTAGTGCGCGTCCAGGTTCTGGTCGAGCAGATGATGGCGGGTCTTGTTGTAGACGCCGAACTGCAGGTCGGTCAGCAGCTCGAACGGGTTGATGTGGCCATAGGGCGTGCCGAAGATCATCTTCAGGAATTCGTCGATGTCGTGATAGCCCAGGGCGGTCAGCAGGAATTCGATGCCGGCGCGCTTGCGCTTGGTCTGGTAGGCGCGCTCCTTGGGGTCGACGATGAAGTCCAGGCCGCTGGTCATGCCGGCCGGATACTCCACCTTCGAGAAGCAGCGGAAATCGATGGTGACGCGGTCCTCGGTGGCCTGCGGCAAGGTGCTGTCGGCGTGGGCGCGGTAGTTGTCGAAGAACAGCGCCTGGCCCACCTTGGAATCGCAGAACCAGCCGGACGAGGGCTTGTCGGCGTATTTCTTTTCCCAGTACTTGGCCATCAGGAAGTCGCGCACCGTGGGCAGGTCGATCTCGGACAGCAGCCCTTCGGTGTACAGGTACAGGGCCTTGTCGATGGCGGCCCTTTCCTCGGGCTCCAGGTCCATGTCCAGCATCTTCATGTAGACGAAGTTCAGGTTGGGCGCCTCGACCTCGGCGTCCTCGAAGATGACGAACGGCTGGCGCGTGATCGGGGTGGGCGTCAGGGCGGTGTGGAAGCTCTTGTAGTGCTTGGGAAAGCCCAGCCCCTTCTTGACCAGCGACGGGATCTGCAGGGCGATGCCGCTGGCCGAGTGCGTGCCATAGGGCTTCTTGCCCGCCGGCACCACGAAGGCGTTGACCACGGTGGTGGCGGCCTGCGGGAAGTGCTCCATGACCTTGTCCTGGTTGTCGTCATAGAAGCGCTTGGCCGAGGGGATGAACAGGGCGCTGTTCTCGAACATGGTGGACAGCGGGAAATAGGTGCCCACCGAGGTGTCCGAGAACGTGCCCGCGACCTTGGCCTGCAGCCGTAGCTCGCGCCGCAGCTTGCTGGCCAGGTCGGCGTCCACGTTCATCTGGATGACCTGGGTGGGCTGGTGCTCGGGATAGAAGCAGCAGGTGTTGAGCGCGCGGTTCGGCGGCAGGCGCGAAGCCACGGCGGCCGGGTCGACGGTGTAGCGGTCCAGCACGCGCACCAGGTGGCGGGCATGCACGCCGGCCGCTTCGTTCAGGAACGTGCCGGTCTTCTGCCAGATGCCGGTGCCCTGCGACTCGGCAGCGGCGGCCTGCGGCTTTTCTTGCAATTCGAGGGTAGTCATTCACATCCTCCACGGGTCGTGGGAATCGGTCTGAGGACGTCGCCCGGCGGGCGGCGCCTGAATGGCGCCGCCCCGACGACGGGTCGAACTTGCTCAAGCCGGCTGCGATACCGGCGACAACTCCTGCGCTTGCCTGGCCGCGGGCATGGCGGCCACGATCCGCGCCACGTAGGGCTGGACATGCCTGGCGTCGACCGGCGGGCAGGGATAGACCTCGCCGCCGAACACCTGCCGGCCCACCGGGAAGCAGTCGAACATCTGCTCCAGGTCGCTCTGCACCGCCAGGCCGTCCAGCACCGCCGCGATGCGGGCGATGGCGCTCTTGGGATTGGCCTGCGCATACGCCAGGGCGTCTTCCCGCCACTGCTCGAACGGCACGCTGCCGACCTGCGCGCCCGCGCCGCGGATGTGCTGCACCAGGCTGTTGAAGCCGGGCGCCTGCGGGTTGGCGAAGTCGTAGTCCTGGCCGATGCGGTCCTGGTCGCGGATCATGACCTGGGCGATGACCCCCGCCAGGTAGTCCACCGGCAGCACGCCGCCGATGTCCGAGCCCAGCAGCGGGAAACTGCCCATGGCGATGCAGCCCGAGATCAGGTTGTGCAGGAAGTCGCCGCGGTCCAGCCGGAAATGGCCGCTGGTGGAACTGGCGCCGACGAATGGCAGGCGGTAGATCGAGGCCTTGGCCCCGCGCCAGCGCGCCGCCGCCACCATCTGCTCGGCCATGTACTTGGAGCTGAGGTAGCCGTACTCGCGTTCGTCCTTGGACACCTCGTAGCCCAGGTAGCGCGGCAGCGTGGCGGCGGTCGAGACGAAGTGCACCGCCTTGCCGCGGCCGCGCGAGGCCAGCCGCAGCACCTCGTGCGTGCCGACCACGTTGGGCGCCAGGTAGTTGTCCAGCGGCAGCATCCAGTCGACCAGCGCGCCCGAATGGCAGATGGCATCCACCTGGTCAGCCAACTGGTCGAACTCGTGCTCAGACAGGCCGAACAGCGGCTGGGTCAGGTCGCCCACCACCGGGTTCAACAGGGCCGCGTACTCCGGCTTCCAGAGATCGTATTTGCGCAGGATCTCCACCTGCCGCGCCATGGCCTTCTCGGCGTCGTCGGCGCGCACCAGGCAGTAGACGATGAGGTTGGCGCGCAGCGCCTCGTGCAGCAGGAAGGCGCCGACAAAGCCGGTGGAGCCGGTGATGAACACCGCTTCGGGCTCCGCCTCCATCGTCAGCACGTTGTCGAACTGCAGTTCCGGCTCCAGGTAGCCGCGACGCGCCACGCGGTCGTCCAGGCGGCGGCCGCCGGCCGCCTCCTTCGCCGCCGCGCCGGCCTCGGCCGGGGCCTCCTGGCTGTCCAGCCCCGCCTCGGTCAGCTTCTCCAGCAGGAACTGGCTCAGCGCCCGCAGGTTGGGATGATCGAAAGCGATCTTGGCGGGCAGCGCCAGGCCGGTCATGTCCGAAAGCTGGTTGCGCAGCAGCACGGCGGTGAGCGAGTCGATGCCGATGTCCTGCAGCGGCAGGCTGACGTCCACGTCCTCGGGCGAGGCGAACTCCAGCGCCTTGGCCACCTCGGCGCGCACCGCGTCCAGCACCGCGGCCTCGCGCTGCTCGACCGCGGTTTCCACCAGCAGCTTGCGCAGGCCGGCGCCGCCGCCCGCGCCACCGCCCGCGCCGCGCGCGCCCGCCGCCCGACTGAACAGCTCACGGTACAGCGCCGGGGCGCTGCCGCCGTTGTTGTCCTCCAGCGTGCGCTGCAGGCGGCCGAGGTCGAGCGCGGCGGCCACGGCCATCGGCGCGTCGCTCATCACGGCGGCCTCGAACAGGTCCAGCGCCTCGGTCGGGCCCAGCGCTTCCATGCCCTGGCGGCTGAAGCGCGTCTTGTCGGCATCGCTCAGGCGCGCGGCCATGCCCTGCCCGTCCCACGCGCCCCAGGCCACCGAGGTCGCCGCCAGGCCCTTGGCGCGGCGGTGGTGCGCCAGCGCGTCCAGGAAAGTGTTGGCGGCGGCGTAGTTGCCCTGGCCCGGCGCGCCGGTCACGCCGGAGATCGACGAGAACAGCACGAAGAAGTCCAGCGGCAGGTCCTGCGTCAGGCGATGCAAGTGCCAGGCGCCGTCAACCTTGGGCGCGAACACGTTGTCGAAGCGTTCCGGCGTCTGGCCGGCCAGCATGCCGTCGTCCAGCACCCCGGCCGCGTGCACCACGCCGCGCAGCGGCCGGTCTTCGCCGAACTCGCCCATGACCCGTTGCAGGCCATCGGCGTCGGCCGCGTCGCACGCCACCACGGTGGCACGGGCGCCCAGTTCGGCCAGTTCGGCGACAAAGGCCTCGGCGTCCGGCGAACGCATGCCGCTGCGCGAGGTCAGCACCAGATCACGCACCTGGTGGTTCTGCACCAGCCACTTCGACACATAGCGGCCCAGCCCGCCCAGGCCGCCGGTGACCAGCACCGCGCCGTCCGGATCGACCATGCCGCGGCGCTGCGTCGGCACCAGCACCACCTTGCCCACGTGGCGGGCCTGCGCGATGAAGCGCAGCGCGTCGGAGGCGCTGTCCAGCGGGAAGGTGCGCAGCGGCAGCGGCTTGAGCTTGCCCTCGGCGAACAGCGCGGCGATGGCAGTCAGCATTTCCTGGATGCGCTCGACGCCGGCCTCGGGCAGGTTGTAGACGCGGTAGGTCACCCCCGGATGGTTGGCCTCGACCCAGGCCTGGTCGCGCAGGTCGATCTTGCCCATCTCCAGGAAGCGCCCGCCCGGCTTGAGCATGGCGAAGCTGGCGTCGATGAACTCGCGCGCCAGCGAGTTGAGCACGATGTCAAAGCCGCGGCCCGGCGCCGTTTCGGCGAAGGTCTGCGCGAAGTCCAGGCTGCGCGAGGTGCCGATGTGGTCATCGGCCAGCCCCAGCTTGCGCAGCGCCGGCCACTTCGGCTCGCTGGCGGTGCCGTAGACCTCGGCGCCATGCAGCAGCGCCAGTTGCACCGCCGCCATGCCGACGCCGCCGGCCGCGGCATGCACCAGCACGCGCTCGCCCGGCTGCATGTTGCCCAGCACGTGCAGGCCGTACCACGCCGTCAGGAAGGTCATGGGGATGGTGGCCGCTTCCTCAAAGCTGAGGTTGTCCGGCTTGGCCACGACCTGGCGCGCGTCCACCACGATGGAGGAACCGAAGGCGCCGCGCGCCAGCCCCAGCACCGGGTCGCCCGGCTTGAGGTGCTTGACGGCGCTGCCGACTTCCGTGACCACGCCGGCGAACTCCAGGCCGAGGGCCGGGATTTCGACCATCCCCAGCGCATTCAGCACGTCCAGGAAGTTCACCCCGGTGGCCTTGACCGCGGCGCGGATCTCGCCCGCCGCCAGCGGCTCGTCCACCAGCGTCTTGACCGACAGCGGCTGGTCCAGGCGGCCCTTGGTGGCGATCTCCAGGCGCCAGTTGCCCTCGGCCGGCAACACCAGGCCGGCGTTGGCGGGCGCCTTCTTCAGACGCGGCGCCAGCAGCTTGCCGCCGCGCAGCGCGCACTCGGGCTCGTCGGCCAATGCCAGCGCGGACGCCAGCGTGTCCAGGTCGGCCGCGGTCTCGCCGAGGTCGACGATGCGCAGGGCCAGTTCGGGATGCTCGTTGCGCGCGGTGCGCAGCAGGCCCCACAAGGGACTTGCGCCCAGGTCGGACACGGGATCGTCGCTGCTGGTGCCCACAGCGCCGCGCGTCACCCAGATGACGGGCTTGGTAAAGCCGGCCAGCGCCAGTTCCTGCACCTGCACCAGCGCGCTGGCGGCCTGGCGGTGCGACGTCTTCTCGACCGCGCCGTCGCCGGCCCACAGCTGGATCACGCCATCGCAGGCCTCGGCCTCGTTCAACTGGGCGATGTCGACCACCTGCGCGCCGGCCTCTGTGAGGCGCGACCGCAGCGCGTCGGCCCACGGCGTGCCGCTGCCTCCCATCAGGCCCCAGGTGCCGCCGAACACGGCTTCGGGCGCCTCGACCGGCTGCCATTCCGTGCGGAACAGGAAGCGGTCGACCCCGGCCGCCGCCAGCCGCCGCAGCGCCGCGCGGTCGATGCGGCGCGCATGCAGGCGCTGCAGTCGGCCCACGTGTTCGCCATTGGTGTCGTACAGGTCCAGCGAGGCCCAGAACTCGCCCTCGCCCAGTTCGAAATCCGCCACTTTGACCCAGACCTCGGCCAGTCCGTCCTTCCAGACCGACAGGCGTTCGGCCTCGAACGGCACGAACACGTCGTCGCCCACCTGCGCCTTCAGGCGCTGGGTCAGCAGCAGCGAGTGCATCGAGGCGTCCAGCAGCGCGGGATGCAGGCCGTAGCGGATCGCCGACGACGCGGCCGCTTCCGGCAGCGCCACCCGCGCCCAGACGTCGCCGTCCACGTGCCAGGCGGCATTGATGCCCTGGAACGTCGGGCCGTAGCCGTAGCCCAGTTCATGCAGGTCCTGGTAGAGCGCGGTCACGTCGATCGGATCGCCGTCCGGCGGCGGCAGCTCGACCGAGTCCTGGCGCGCGGCCTGGGCCGGCGCCAGCTTGCCTTCGGCGTGCAACTGCCATTCGCCGTCCTCGTCCGATTCCGGCGCGCTGTAGACGTGCACCGTGCGGGCGCCGCCCGATTCCGCGCCCACGGTGATCTGCATGCGCAGCGACACCCCGGGCGCCAGCACCATCGGCGCCAGGATGATCACGTCGGCCAGGTCCCACTGGCCCTTGACCTGCCGGCCCGCGGCGCGCATGGCCTCGAAGAACGCCGTGCCCGGCATCAGCACCGCGTCCATCACCTGGTGCTCCCGCACCCAGGCCGGCTCGTCGGCCGCCACCACGGTCGTGAACATCGTCATGTCGGTGCCGGCGATCTGCACGCCGCCGCCCAGCAACTGGTGGTTGGCGTCGTTCAGGCCGGCGCCGACCGTGCGCGTGGGCATGGGTTCGAGCCAGTAGCGCTCGCGCTGGAAGGCGTAGGTGGGCAGCTTGACCCGCTCGCCGCCATACGGGGCGAAGAAGCCGCGCCAGTTCACCGCCGCGCCCAGCACGTGCAGCTCGGCCAGGCCGTTCTGCAAGGTCTGGGTCTCGTCCTTGGCCGGATTGAGCGAGGCCACCCAGGTCACCGGGCCGTCATCGGCCAGGCAGGCCGCGCCCATGCCGGACAGCACCGGCTGCGGTCCCAGTTCCAGGAAGGTATTGATGCCCTGCTGGTAGAGCGTGCGCATGCCGGCGTTGAAGCGCACCGCCTGGCGCGCCTGCTGCACCCAGTATTCCGGCTGGGTCATCTCGCCGCGCTTGGCCAGCTCGCCGGTCAGGCTGCTGACCAGGGCCAGCTTCGGCGCGGCGTAGTCGAGCGACTGCGCCACCTGGCGGAAGGCGCCCAGCATCGGCTCCAGCAGATGCGAGTGGAACGCGTGCGAGACCTCCAGCCGCTTGGCCTTGCGCTGTTGCTGCTTGAAATGCGCCACCACCTGCTCGATGCTGGCCAGGTCGCCGGACACCACCGTCTGCTGCGGCGCGTTCAGGCCCGCCAGCGACACCTGCGCGGCCAGGCCGAGCGCGGCCAGGGCGGCCTCGACCTCGGCCGCGCTGGCTTCCAGCGAGGCCATGCCGCCACCGGCCGGCAAGGCCTGCATCAGGCGGCCGCGCGCGGCCACCAGGCGGCAGGCGTCGTCCAGGTCGAACACGCCGGCGGCATGGGCCGCGGCGATCTCGCCGATGCTGTGGCCCAACAGCAGCTCGGGCTGCACGCCCCAGCTTTCCCACACCCGCCACAACGCCACTTCCAGCGCGAACAGGGCCGGCTGGGTGAAATCGGTGCGGTTGAGCAAGGCGGCCTCGGCGCTGCCGGCCTCGGCGAACATCACCTCCAGCAGCGGTTTTTCCAGCGTGGTGAAGCGCTGCGCGATGTCGTCCAGCGCCTGGCGGAACACCGGGTTGGACTGGTACAGGCCGTGGCCCATGCGCGGCAGCTGGCTGCCCTGGCCGGTGAACAGCAGGGCCAGGCGGCATTCGCGGTCGCGGTCATCGACCATGCTGACCGCGCCCGCTGGCACCTCGCCGGTGCGGGCGTACGAGGCCAGCGCGTCGAGCAGGTCGGACTTGCCCTTGGCGAACACCACCAGGCGCTTGCGGAAGTGGGTGCGGGTGGTGGCCAGCGAATAGGCCACGTCCAGGAAGCGGTCCTGGATGTTCATGCCCATGTGCAGGTGCAGCTTGTCGGCCTGCGCCCGCAACGCCGGCACGGTGAAGGCCGACAGCACGAACGGCAGCGACTCGGGCGCGGCCGCCGGCTTGGCGGCGCGGGCCGGCGCAGCCGGCTTGGGCGGTTCCTCCACGATGACATGGGCGTTGGTGCCGCCGATGCCGAATGAGCTGACGCCGGCGCGGCGCGGGCGCTCGCCCGCCGGCCACGGCTGCTCCTGCTGCACCAGCGCCATCTGCGCCGCGGCCCAGTCCACCGCCGGGGTCGGCTCGACCACGTGCAGCGTGATGGGCAGCTTGTCGTGGTGCATGGCCAGCACCGTCTTCATGACGCCCGCCAGGCCGGCCGCGGCCTGCGTGTGGCCCAGGTTGGACTTGACCGAGCCGACCCACAACGGCCGCTCGGGCGTATGGCTGCCGCCGAACACCGCCGCCAGGCCGTTGCCCTCGATCGGGTCGCCCAGCTTGGTGCCGGTGCCATGGGCCTCCAGGTAATCGATGTCGGAAGGCTGCAATCCCGACATGGCCAGCGCCTGGCGGATCACGCGCTGCTGCGCCGGGCCGCTGGGCGTGGTCAGGCTGGCGCTGTGGCCGGCGTGGTTGACCGCGGTGCCGCGCAGGACGGCCAGAATCGGATCGCCGTCGCGCTGCGCGTCCGACAGGCGCTTGAGCACCACCACGGCGGCGCCTTCGCTCCAGCCGGTGCCGTCGGTGCTGGACGAGAACGACTTGCAGCGGCCGTCCGGCGACATGCCGCGCAGGCGGCTGAATTCCACATGCAGGTCGGGCGACAGCATCAGCGTCACGCCAGCCGCCACCGCCAGGTCGCATTCGCCCTGGCGCAAGGCATTGCAGGCCAGGTGCGTGGTCACCAGCGACGACGAGCAGGCGGTGTCCACCGTCATGCTCGGTCCCTCCAGGCCCAGCACGTACGAGACCCGGCCGGACATGGTGCTGCCGGCCGAACCGGTGCCAACGTAGCCGTCCAGGTCGGCCAGGCCGCCGGCCAGCGCCAGGCCGTACTCGTGGTAGCCCTTGCCGATGCCGACGAACACGCCGGTCTGGCTGCCGCGCAGCTGGTCCATCGAATAGCCGGCCTGCTCGATCGCCTCGGAGGTGACTTCCAGCATCATGCGCTGCGCCGGATCGAGCGCGCGCGCCTCGCGCGGCGAAATGCCGAAGAATGGCGCGTCGAACAGGTCGATCGGCGTCACGAAGCCGCCGCGCATGCAGTACGACTTGCCGCGCGCGTCCGGGTCGGCATCATAGATGGCCGCCGCGTCCCAACGTTCCCTGGGCACTTCGACGATGCCGTCGCCGCCGCGCTCCAGCAGGTTCCACAGGTCTTCGGGGCTGTTGACGTTGCCCGGCAGACGGCAGGCCATCGAGACGATGGCGATGGGCTCGTCGGCCAGCGCATTGCGGCGCTTGGGCGTGTTCAGCACCGCCTTCTTGTTGCCGGCCAGGTGGGCGGCCAGGTCCTTGATGGTGAAGTGCTCGTACAACGTGGAAGTGGACACGTTGCGGCCCAGCAGCTTCTGCAGCTCGGCCTGCACCCGCACCACCCGCAGCGAGTTGCCGCCGATCTTGAAGAAGCTGTCGTGGATGCCGATGCGGTCGTGGCCCAGTACCTCGGCCCACACTGCCTGCAATTGCTGTTCCAGCTCGTTGGTGGGCTGCACCGCCGGCTCCAGCATCACCTCGGTGGGTTCGGGCAGCGCCTTGCGGTCGATCTTGCCGTTCGGCGTCAGCGGGAATTCATCCAGTTCGACGAAGAAGTCCGGAATCATGTAGCCCGGCAGGCGCGCCTCCAGCCAGGGCCGCAGCACGCGTTGCAGCGCGGGACGCGGCGGCGCGCCGGCGGCGGGCTGGTTGGCCAAGCGCGACAGCGCCGCGCGATCGACGGCCTGCGGCGCCTGCCAGGTCAGGTCGGGCTGCTCGCCGGCCGGCCAGAACACCGCGTCGAAGGCCCAGATGTCGCGCGAGCGGCTCGGCAGCATGGCCATGCGGTAGCCCGCCGCCTCGGCGGCCTGCGCCAGGTCGCGCGGATCGACCCACTGGCCCGGTTCGGCCGTGGCCTTGGCCTCCAGCACGTGGCCGACGCGCTGGTGCACGTCGGCCAGCCGGCCATTGGGAATATTGGCGATGGCCAGCGGCTTGCCGCCCGCCTTCAGGCTGCTGGCCAGCGCCGCCAGGTCGAGCCCGTCGCCGCGCCAGTCGAGCGCGGCCAGGCGTTGCGGCCTGGCGCGGCCGGCGGCCGGCGCCCCGACATGCAGGATGACGTCGAAGCGAAAGCGCGACATCTCGTTGACGTAGGCCCCGTCGCGCAGCAGGATCTCGACGCGCGAGATCCGCGGATACAGCGCCGGCAGGTTGGCGAAGAATTCAGGCGCCAGCACCAGCTCGCGTTCCGCGCGCAGGCCGCGTTGCGTGCGCCGGCGCAGTTCGTCGGCCGACAGGCTGCACAGGCCCTGGAAGTTCGCCACGTCGGCGTGGAACGCCTCCAGCAGCGCCAGGTCGCGCACGTCGCCCACAAAGATGCGGCCTTCGGTCACGGCCTCCGTGGCCCAATCCAGCACCGACAGCAGATAGCCGGCGCTGGGGAAGTACTGCGCCACCGAGTTGATGACCACGGTGTCGAAGCTGCCCGGTTCCACCTCCGGCAGATCGTTGGCCAGGCGGTGTTCGCACGAGGCCTGCGGCAGGCCGCCCAGGTGCCGGTTGATCTGTTCGACCGCCTGGCTGGAGGCGTCGATGGCGCGGTACTGCGCGACCTTGGGCGCGACGCCGAACAGCACCAGGCCGGTGCCCGAGCCGATTTCGAAGACGCGCTCGGGGCCGGTGGCCAGGATGCGGTCGACGGTGCGTTGCTGCCAGTCGCGCATTTCGTCGGCGGCGAACGGCAGGCCGTCGTAGCTGTTGTGCCAGCCGGCGGTGTTGAAGGTGGGATCGGCCGCGCCGGGCTCGTAGGCCCGGTCCCAGACGTCGCGCCATTCGGTCACGGCGGTGGTCTCGGCGCGGCGGTCCTGCGCGGCGCTGGCCGGCGCGCTGTTGCGCAGGCAGTAGGCGACCAACTGGTCGTTGCGGCCCACCACCACGGCGCGGCCGATGTCTTCGTGGCTGGCCACGGCGGCCTCGACTTCGCCCAGTTCGATGCGAAAGCCCCGCAGCTTGATCTGGCCGTCGTTGCGGCCCAGCACCACCAGCTTGCCCGGCTCCTTGAAGCAGGCCAGGTCGCCGGTGCGGTACAGGGCGCCGGGCGCGAACGGATTGGCGCCGAACTGCGCCGCCGTCTGCGCCGGGTCCTTGTGGTAGCCGCGCGCCACGCCGGCGCCGCCGATGCACAGCTCGCCGGCAAAGCCGGCCGGCACCGGCGCCAGGTTGGCGTCCAGCACGTATAGCTGGGTGTTGGCGATGGGCTGGCCGATGACGATGTCCTCGCCCGGCCGCACCTGCCAGACGCTGGACCAGACGGTGGTCTCGGTCGGGCCATACATGTTCCACACCGACTCGGCGCGCGCCAGCAGCTCATCGGCCAACGCGCGCGGCAGCGCTTCGCCGCCGCACAGCAGGCGCTTGAGCGACACGGCGCGCGGCCAGCCCGATTGCAGCAACAGCTGCCAGGTGGTGGGCGTGGCCTGCATCATGGTGACGGCATGGCGGCGCATCAGATCCAGCAGCGTCTGGCCATCCAGGCTTTCCTGCTGGCGCGCGATCACCACGCTGGCGCCGCTGATCAGCGGCAGGAACAGCTCCAGCGCCGCGATGTCGAAGGAGATCGTGGTGACGGCCAGCAGGCTGTCGCCGGCCTCGCAGCCCGGCGTGGCGCGCATCGACAGCAGGAAGTTGCCGAGCGCGCCATGGGTCACTTCGACGCCCTTGGGCTTGCCGGTGGAACCGGAGGTGAAGATGACGTAGGCCAGGTCGTCGGCCTGCGCCGCGCCCGGCACGTTGTCGCCGTCGTCGCCGGCCAGGGCCAGCGCCGCGCCCAGGTCCAGGCAGCGTTCGGCCCAGGCGCTCAGGCTGCCGTCGCGCGCCGCCGGCGGCGCGATCAGCAGCGCCGGCTGGGCGGCTTCCAGCATCTGGCGGATGCGTTCGGCCGGGAACGCCATGTCGACCGGCACATAGGCGGCGCCCGTCTTCAGCACGGCCAGCAGCGCCACCACCATGTCGATGGAACGGTCCAGGCATACGCCCACCCGTTGGCCCCGGCCGATGCCCTTGCCGCGCAGCACGCCAGCCACGCGATTGGCGGCGGCGTTCAGTTCGCCGTACGACATGGCCTGGTCGGCGCAGCGCAGCGCCACCCTGCCCGCGTGCTGGGCGGCGGCATGCTCGAACAGTTCATGCACCACGGCGCCCAGCGTGGCGGCGTCGCCGGTGGCGTTGAACTGCTCCACCAGCGATTGCCGTTCGCCCGCCGACAGCGCCTCGACCTCGCCCAGCTTGCGGTCGGCCGACGCCGGCAGGCGGCGGCACCAGTCCGCCACCTGCGCGGCCAGCTGGGCCGCGGCGCGGCGCGTGATCTTGCGCGGGTTGAAGTGCAGTTCGAAGGCTTCACTGCCAGCCAGCAGCACGAATTCCAGCGCCGGACGATCCTCGTCCACCGCATGGGCGGCCGGCACCTGGCTGGACACCAGCACGTCCGGCGTCAATTCGCCGCGCGCATGGCGCGCGGCAAGCGTGGCGTCGCGGCCGATCAGGTCGCGCCGGATCAGGCCATGCTCGCGCGCCCGGCCCAGGGCCTCGGCCACGGCCTCCAGATTGCGCGACAGCGGCGCCGCCGCGTCCAGCCGCGCCAGCACCGGCGCCCAGGCGCAGAACACATCGCGGCACTCCGGCTCCACCTCGGCGCGCGGCAACGCCACCGCCAGATGGACCTCGGCCACGCCCGACGCGCGCGCCAGGAAGGTGCACAGGCCGCCCACGGCCTGCTCCACGTATGCCTGCTCGCGCCCGGCGCCCCGCGGCGCGGCGGGCAGCTTGCCCACGATCGGCGCCGTGTTGCCGTCGGCGGTCGCCGGCCGCGCGTAGGGCAGGCGATACGGCTGCCAGGCGGCCCATTGGCCGCGCCAGTAGGCGGTCGACGCGGACGCGGCGGTGCCGGCGGCGGTGACCTGGGCGCGGGCCTGCTCGCCCACCGAGGCCAGGCGCGCGCCGGCCTGCAGACTGCCGGCGCTGACCAGATCGGCAATCGCGACGTCCTCGCCTTCCAGGGTGCACAGCGCCTCCAGGCGCAGCGCGCGGTTACCCGTGGCGATGCTGGCGCCGAACGCGTCGGCCGCCACCACGTCGCCCGGCGCCGCGCCCGCGGCGCGCGCCTCGATGCTGACCTTGCGCACGGCCAGCACGCGGCCGTCGATCAGCGCCTTGGGCCACACCAGCGGGCTGCTGAAGGGTCCGTGGTCGGTGGCGCGCACCATGGCGGCGATCTGCTCGGCGTCCTGGTGCCAGTCGATCAGGCCTTCGGCCGAGAACTGCGAATGGCGCGAAAAATAGCGGCGCCGGGACAGGTCCTGCGGCGTCTCGCTTTCGCGGCCGGCGGCCAGCTCGTCGACCAGCGCGCCGAAGCTCTGGATGGCGGTCTCATCGCACTTCAGGCCCAGCGACAGGGCCGTGTCGGTCGACTCGATCGGCACGGCGACGCGCTTGAGGATGCCGCCGCCGTCGATGATCTCGCCGATGCGATGCCAGGTGATGGCGTAATCGGTGGCGCGGTCGTATACCGCCCAGGCCGGCACGTGCAGGCCCGAGTATTCCGGCAGCGGGCCATAGTGGTAGTTGATACTCATGCGCCGCACGCGCTCGAGCAGCGCGTCCGGGATCACCGAGTAATTGCCGATACTGAAGAGAATGTCGGCCGACAGCCGGGATTCCGGCTTGACCGCATCGTCCAGGGCGTACTGCGGGATGCCGGCCTTGGCGGCCCACGCGCGCACGGTCAAATCCGTGGAAATCACTGCCTGTATGCGATGTCCCTTTGCCATCAGCAGTTCGCCGCAACGAACCAGGACACTGCCGTCTCCAACCAAAAGCGATACGAAACCCGTCATGATCTGTTCTTCCTATGAAAGACATTCTGACCCTGGCGGCAGCACGTTTTTTTCTAATGCGTTGCCTGCCGCCCGCATGCTCGCGTCGACGAATTCTTATACAGATGATTTGAAAATTCCAGACGCGTCACTGCCGCCGAACACGTACGTACACCCCCATTTTTTCGAGCAAAAGCGCGCATCTCGGCGCCTTGCGGTTGCCCGCGTCAAACGCCGTATCGAACACAGGTGAACATGTCCGCAAGCCCCTGAATACGGGCGTCTTCGTCGTATTTCGCGCGTCATGCGGCGGCCTCGGCGCGGCGCGTTCGCGGCGCGCCGGGCGCAGCGATCGCGGTACGTACGGGTCCCCGCGAGCCACGCCGCACTACGTATTCGCGTACGTGGATGCACGTATAGAGATACGTATTGGGGCAGTCCTACACTTGATTCGCACAAGCACACCACCGCCGCACATCACCGTGCATGGGGAGAGGGACATGTTCGATCATTCGGGCGTTTCGATCGTGGGCAGCGGCCATACGCCGTTCGGCAAATTGGACGCTCTGAATCTTGAGCAACTCATCGTGATGGCGGCCAACGAGGCGATCGAAGACGCCGGCGTGGATCCGGCCGAGATCGACGCGATCTTCCTGGGGCATTTCAACGCGGGGCTGGTGCCCGATGCCTTCCCCGCCTCGCTGGTGCACCAGGCGCACCCGGCGCTGCGCTTCAAGCCCGCGACCCGTTGCGAGAACGCCTGTGCCTCGGGCTCGGCCGCGATCCATGCCGGCCTGCGCGCCATCCAGTCGGGCGCGGCCGGCACCGTGCTGGTGATCGGCGTCGAGAAGATGACCTCGCGCACCACGCCGGAAGTGACCGAGGCGCTGGCCTGCGCTGGCTACAAGAACGATCCGCGCGAAAGCGCCATGAGCTTTCCACAGCAGTTCGCGCGCCTGGCCGAGCAATACGCCGACCGCTACGACGACCCGCTGCCGGTCATGGCCGCCATTGCCGCCAAGAACCACGCCAACGCCCTGCGCAATCCGCTGGCGCAGCTGCGGCGCGAACTGGACGCCGACTTCTGCAACACCATCTCGGAACGCAATCCGATGATCGCGTCGCCGCTGCGCATGACCGACTGCTCGCCCATCAGCGACGGCGCCGCCGCCGTCATCCTGACCTGCGAGCGGCGCGCGCCGCGCTATGCGCGCCAGGTGCGCTTTCGCGCCGCCACCCAGGTCAATGACATGCTGCCGCTGGAGGGCCGCGACCTGCTGGCGTTCGAGGGTCCCCACCGCGCCATGCAACGCGCCTATTCGGATGCCGGCGTGCAGTTGCAGGACCTGGATTTCGCCGAGGTGCACGATTGCTTCACCATCGCCGAACTGCTGATCTACGAGGCCATGGGCCTGGCCGCGCCGGGCGAAGGCCATCGCGTGCTGGCCGAGGGCACGGTGCGGCGCGACGGCGACCTGCCCGTCAACCTGTCTGGCGGGCTCAAGGCCAAGGGCCATCCGGTGGGCGCCACCGGCGTCTCGATGCACGCGTTGGCCTATCGCCAGCTGACCGGACGCGCCGGCCAGATGCAACGGCCCGGCGCCGAACTCGGGCTGGTGTTCAACATGGGTGGCATGGCCGTCGCGAACTACGCGTCGGTGCTCGAAGCCGTGCGGGCCTGACGGCATGAATATCGCCAACTGGTTGCAGGCGGCCGCGCTGGAGCATGGCGCGCGGCCGGCCCTGTTCAATGGCTTGCGGCTGCACGCCACCTATCACGACTTCGCCCGCCGCGCGGCCGCCCTGGCCGCCTGGCTGCGACAGGAACACGGCCTGGCCCCGGGTGACCGTGTGGCGCTGTTCGCGCGCAACCGCGTCGAGTACCTGGAACTGCTGTACGCAGCCTGGTGGCTGGGCGCGGTGGCCGTCCCCATCAACCCCAAGCTGCATCCCAAGGAGGTCGGCTGGATCGCCGCCAACGCCGACGCCAGCGTGATCTTCACCGACCGGCGCGACGACCTGCCGGCCGACTGCCTGCCGGCGGCCTGCCGCCACCTGGAGATCGATGGCGCCGACTACGCCAGGGTCTGCGAGGCGCCCGGCCCCTGGGCCCCGCCCGCGGCGCTGGCCGCCGACGCGCTGGCCTGGCTGTTCTATACCTCCGGCACCACCGGCCGGCCCAAGGGCGTGATGCTGAGCCATCGCAACCTGGTGGCCATGGGCCTGTGCTACGCGGTGGACGTGGAAACCGTGGAGCCTGGCGACGGCATGCTGTACGCCGCGCCCATGTCGCACGGCGCCGGGCTGTACCACGTGCTGTACGTGCGCAAGGCGGCGCGCCACATCGTGCCCGAGTCGCGCGGCTTCGAGCCGGCCGAGATCCTGGCGCTGGCCGAACAGACCGGCCCGCTGTCGTTCTTCGCGGCGCCCACCATGATCAAGCGCCTGGTCGAACAGGCGCGCGCCGGCGGCCGCGACGGCCGCGGCATCAAGACCATCATCTACGGCGGCGCGCCGATGTATCTGGCGGACCTGGAGGAAGCCCTGGCGGTGCTGGGCCAGCGCTTCGTGCAGATCTATGGCCAGGGCGAAAGCCCCATGACCATCACTGCCCTGTCGCGCGACGTCATCGCCGACGCCGCCCATCCCGAGCGCGCGGCGCGGCTGGCCTCGGTCGGCACCGCGCAAAGCTGCATGGAACTGCGCGTGGTCGACGCCGCGCTGCGCGCGGTGCCCCACTGTACCGAGGGCGAGGTGCTGGTGCGCGGCAACGCCGTGATGCAGGGCTACTGGCGCAACGATCCCGCCACCGCCGAAACGCTGGTGGATGGCTGGCTGCGCACCGGCGACATCGGCCGGCTGGACCCTTGCGGCTTCCTGACGCTGACCGACCGCAGCAAGGACGTGATCATCTCGGGCGGCTCCAACATCTACCCGCGCGAGGTCGAGGAAGCGCTGGCGCGCCACCCCGGCGTGCGCGAGGTGGCGGTGGTCGGCGCCCCCAGCGCGCAATGGGGCGAGGAAGTGGTGGCGTTCGTGGTGAAGCGCCCGGGCGCCACCCTGATTCCCGAGGAACTGGACGCCTGGTGCCGCGGGGAGATCGCCTCGTTCAAGAAGCCCAAGCGCTATGTGTTCCATGAAGAGCTGCCCAAGAACAGCTACGGCAAGATTCTCAAGACCGCATTGCGCGAAGCACTGCGCGGTGCCGAATCCACCGGCTAGGGTTGTTGCCAGGCCGTGCCAATGAACCGGCGCATCAGAAGCCGGAATCCCCCAAGGAGGAGAGCATGAGAAGACGCGATTTCATCAAGGCCGCCAGCCTGCTGGCCGGCGCCTCGGCCCCGGCCATCTGGACCGGTCGCGCGGCCGCCGCGGCCAGGCCGGTCACCCTGAAGTTCGACAGCTACATCAGCGAAACCTCGGGCCCGTCGCGGCTGGACGAGTGGTACCTGAAGCAGCTCGAAACCCGCACCAACGGCGCGGTCAAGGTGCGGCGCTACTGGGCCCAATCCCTGAACAAGGTCGGCGAGCACCTGTCCGCCGTGCGCGACGGCACCTCGGAAATGTCGTTGATCTCGCCGGGCTACTACCAGTCGCAATTGCCCGTGACACGCGGGCTGGACTGGTACTACCGCATGCACCGCTCGGACGCGCTGCAATGGCTGTGCCGGGATGTCTACGCCGAATACCAGCCGCTGCGCGACGAATGGGAACGCCGCTACAACAGCAAGGTGCTGTACTGGACCAACTGGTACTACGCGCCGCTGGTGACGCGCCAGCCGATCAATTCGATCGCGGACATCCGCGGCAAGCGCATCCGCGGCTACGGCGCCGCCAACGAGGTCATCGAGCGGCTGGGCGGCACCGCCGTGCCGATGGCCGCGCCCGAGGTCTACACCGCGCTGGAACGCGGCGTGCTGGACGGCGTCTACGGTTTCGACTTCATTACCGCCGTGGCCTACAAGCTGCACGAGATCGCGCCGTACTTCACCGATATAGGCGACGGCCCGCACGGCCCGGCCGCGACCATTATCAACGCCCGCGTGTGGAACAACTTCCCCGATCCGGTCAAGCAGGTCAGCGACCAGATCGTCAGCGAAATCTACGGCGGCGAATACGCCCGCATCTACGAGGCGGCCGCGCGCCAGTACGTCAAGACCGCCAAGGCCGAGGGCACGAAGTTCTCGTCGCTGCCGCAGGCCGAGAAGGACCAGGCGCGCGGCCTGGTGCAGCCGGCGCAGACCGACGGCTGGGTGGATCGGGTGGCCAGGCCCGCCGGGCTGGACGGACTGGCGATGCAGACGCTGGTGAACAACGCCATCGCCAAGTACGACAAGCAGGGCAGCTTGAAACGCTTCGACGAACTGGCCGCCGAGGCCTGAGGGCGGTTTCCTTCCCCCGCGGCCCGGCCAGCGCGCCGGGCCGCCCACCGGCAGAACATCCATGGACTACTCCTCCCGCCTGGGCGCGGCGTTGCGCGCCCTCTCCAACCTGTTCGGCGCCATCGCCACGCTGTTCCTGCTGTTCCTGATGTTCGGCATCACGCTCGATGCCATCGTGCGGGCCCTCTACGGCCATTCCATCCCCGGACTGTTCGAGATGTCCGAACTGAGCCTGGTGGTGATCGTGTTCTTCGGCCTGGGCTGGACGCAGATGGACGATGCCCACATCCGCGTCACGCTGCTGCATAAGAAGGTACCGCCGCGCGTGGCGCAGTGGATGGACGCGCTGGCCTGGCTGGCCGCCGCCGCGGTGCTGGCCATGCTGGCCTACCCCGCCAGCGGCGAGGCGCTGGAATCGATCGAGATCCGCGAGTTCCGCTGGGGCTACGTCGAAGTGCCGGTCTGGTGGACCAAGGCCATCGTCGCCATCGGCCTGTGGTTCGGCGCGCTGCAGATGCTGGCGCAGGCCGGCTGCAGCCTGTGCCGCGCCGAACCCGCCGCCCGCGCCACGCCGGCGCTGGCCTCGCACTGACCCTTTCCGGGATCCCCTCCATGGACGACGTCACCATAACGCTGATCGCCACCGGCCTGATCTTCGTGTTCCTGCTGCTGGGCGCGCCGGTGTTCGCCGCGCTGGCGCTGGCGGGCATCACCGGCCTGATCCTGGTCGAAGACAGCGCCTTCGTGCTGAACCGGCTCAAATCCTATTCCTACGCGCAGTCGGCCTCGTACCTGCTGACCGTCATTCCGCTGTTCATCCTGATGGGCGCCTTCGCCCATCACGCGGGGGTGGGACGCAAGCTGTTCGACGTGGCGCGCAAATGGGTCGGCCACATGCCGGGCGGGCTGGCCATCGCCAGCGTGCTGACCTGCGCCGGCTTCGCCGCCACCTCGGGCTCCAGCGTGGCCACCGCCGCGACCGTGGGCGCCGTCGCCATTCCCGAGATGAAGCGGGCCGGCTACGACCCGCGCCTGTCGGCCGGCGCGGTGGCGGCCGGCGGCGTGCTGGGGGTGCTGATCCCGCCCAGCGTGCTGCTGATCTTCTACGCGGCGTTGACCGAGGTCTCGGCCGGCAAGATGCTGGTGGCCGGCGTGCTGCCGGGCCTGCTGTCGACGCTGGTGTTCATCCTGGGCATCCGCGTCATCAGCGCCTCGCCGCAGATGGCGGCCACGGTGCTGCCCAAGAGTCCCTGGCGCGAGCGCGTGGCCTCGGTCCGCAACGGCTGGCAGGTGCTGGTGCTGTTCGTGATCGTGCTGGGCGGCATCTACCTGGGTTTCGTCACGGCGACCGAGGCCGCCGCGGTCGGCGCATGCGCCGCGTTCATCATGCTGCTGTGCGCGCGGCAGGCGCGCGGCGAGCTGGGCGCCAAGCTGGTCGAGAGCCTGCGCAACGCCGTCACCACCACCGTGATGATCCTGTTCACCATGCTGGGCGCGGGCATCTTCAGCCTGTTCCTGAGCCTGGTGCAGATCCCGCAGCAGATCGCCGAGGTGATCGTCTCCTCGGACATCCCGCCGCTGCTGGTGGTGGGGCTGATGCTGCTGGCCTACTTCCCGCTCGGCATGTTCCTGGATGCCTTCTCGATGCTGGTGATCACGCTGCCGATCATGTTCCCCACGGTGGTGTCGCTCGGCTTCGACCCGATCTGGTTCGGCATCCTGGCCGTGAAGATGTGCGAAATCGGCCTGATCACGCCGCCGGTCGGGCTGAATGTGTTCGTCATCGCGGGCATCGACCGCCAGACGCCGTTGACGCGCATCTTCCACGGCGCCTGGTGGTTCGTCATCATGGAGGTGGTCACCACGCTGATCCTGTTCTTCTTCCCGGTCATCGTCACGATCCTGCCTGAGATGATGCTCGGAAAATGAAGCGGGACGCGCGGCGCCGGTCAGGCCATGTTGTCGACCAGGATGATCTTGGATACCAGCTCGGCGGTGTTCTTGGCGTCCAGCTTGCGCATGATGCGGGCGCGATGCACCTCTACCGTGCGGTAGGAGATGTCCAGCCGCATGGCGATCTCCTTACAGCTCAGGCCGTTGGCCACGTACGCGGAGATTTCGCGCTCGCGTCGCGTCAGGTTGGCCGTGCGCAGGCAGTTTTCGGCGATGCGCTCGAAGCTCCAGATCATCAGGTCGAAAGGGTCCTCCGGGGTCAGGGTGATGCCGCGCGCGCGCGCCCAGAACACCTCGCGGCTGCGATGCTGCATGAAGCGCTCGTCTTCGTAGTAGCAATTGCTTTCCAGGTGCTTGAGGCAGCGTTGGCCGATCTGGTGAAAATCGGACAGCGAGGGATAAAGCTGCAGAATCGATTTGCCCACCAGTTCCCTGCGCGTATAGCCGAACAGATTCGCGAAGGAGTGATTGCATTCCGAGATCTTGCGCGCGCTGCAGATGACTTGCGGCGCGGGAGATTCCTTGAAGGCGAGCAATGTCAGGTGAAAGTCACTCATATTGTCTCCCCGGATAGCGTGCCGGTTTTGCCGTTGCGCGGCGGAATCCGCCGCGCTTTTATGGCGGCCCGCATCTTGTGCGTGCGGGCTTCGAGGCGCCAGTGTATAAGAAGCATTCGGCACCTGGAATGGGCTTTTTCCTGCGGTTTCAGACGGGTTTTCCCGGCAGTCCGGCCGCCCGGAAAGCCCCGTTCCCACGCGCGTTCTTCCGGTGTGTACCGGCCGGATTTGCCTCGGCGCTCCAACGACGTTTCAATCCTTGCATGCAACCCTTCGCGACTTCCGTTTTCACGCCCCGCGCGCCTGGCGGGCCGCCATGACCCGGGACGGCATCGACGTGCTGCCTGCGCTGCCGCTGACGCCACGGCTGGCGCAGCGGCTGGCATGGATCACGCCGGAAGGCCTGCCGCCGGGACAACGCCGGCAGGCGGAGTTCCAGGCGGGCCGCGAACTGGCGGCGCAATTGCTGGCCGCGCTGGGCGCGCCCGCCACGCAGGTCGGCGTGGCCGCGGACCGCTCGCCTCTCTGGCCCGACGGCTACGTCGGTTCGATCAGCCACAGCCGGCGCCTGGTGGGCGTGGCAGTGGCGCGGCGGCGCGACGTGCGCGCGGTCGGGATCGACATCGAGGCGATCGCCGAGGAACCCGCGGTCGAGGCCATCGAATCGGTCTGCATGCGGCCGGAGGAACGCGAGTTCGACGCCGGCGCGCTGACCCGCGCCGAGTTCGCCACGCTGCTGTTCTCGGCCAAGGAAGCGTTCTACAAATGCATGCAGCCGCTCACCCGCGTGGCGTTCGATTTTCCCGACGTCACCCTGACCCGTATCGACCCGGCCGCGCAGCGCCTGGAACTGCGCCTGCTGCGCGCGGCCACGGCGGAATTCGGGCCGGGTCACCTGTTCCAATGCGGCTATCGCAGCGCACAAGGCCACGTCTATACTGCCTTGGAAATTGGTCATTGAAGCCTCTCCCCCTTACGTTGTCCCCCATCGACAAGGAGCGTTCACATGTCTGATCCCATCGTTATCGTGAGTGCCGTGCGCACCCCGCTGGCCGCCTTCCAGGGCGAATTTTCCACACTGTCCGCCAATGAACTGGGCGCCGTCGCCATCGGCGCCGCGCTCGAGCGCGCCGGGCTCAAGCCCGATCAGGTCGACGCGGTGCTGATGGGCAACGTGTTGCAGGCCGGCCAGGGCCAGGCGCCGGCGCGACAGGCCTCGATCAAGGCGGG
Organism: Achromobacter ruhlandii; assembly: GCF_002082135.1. Lineage (NCBI taxonomy): Bacteria > Pseudomonadati > Pseudomonadota > Betaproteobacteria > Burkholderiales > Alcaligenaceae > Achromobacter > Achromobacter ruhlandii. The sequence continues at coordinate 2,013,082 of NZ_CP017433.1, read as the reverse complement.
CATCCCGTCGTCGGTGGGCGCCATCACGGTGTCCAAGGTATGCGGTTCGGGCATGCAGGCCGCGATGCTGGCGCACGACGGCATCGTCGCCGACACCTACGGCGTGGTGGTGGCCGGCGGCATGGAATCCATGACCAACGCGCCCTACCTGCTGACTAAGGCGCGCGGCGGCTATCGCGCCGGCCACGCCACCATGTACGACCACATGATGCTCGACGGCCTGGAAGACGCCTACCAGGTGGGCCGCGCCATGGGCACGTTCGGCGAGGACTGCGCCGCCAAGTACGGCTTCACCCGCGAGGAGCAGGACACCTTCGCGGTGGAATCGGTGTCGCGCGCGCAGCAGGCCGCGCGCGACGGCGTGCTGAAATGGGAGACCGTGCCGGTCACCATCAAGTCCAAGAAGGGCGACACGGTGATCGAGCTGGACGAACGCCCGCAAAAGCTCAACGTCGAGAAGATCCCGACCCTCAAGCCCGCCTTCGCCGCCAACGGCACCATCACCGCCGCCTCCTCGTCCGGCAACGCCGACGGCGCCGCCGCGCTGGTGCTGATGCGCGAATCCACCGCCAGGAAACTCGGCTGCAAGCCGATCGCCCGTATCGTGGGCCACGCCAGCTTCGCGCAGGAACCCGAGTGGTTCACCACCGCGCCCGTGGGCGCGATCAGGAAGCTTTATGACAAGACCGGCTGGAAGACCGCCGACGTCGACCTGTTCGAGATCAACGAGGCCTTCGCCGCGGTCACCATGGCGGCCATGAAGGAACACGACATCCCGCGCGACAAGGTCAACATCCACGGCGGCGCCTGCGCGGTCGGCCACCCCATCGGCGCCTCGGGCGCGCGCATCATGGTGTCGCTGCTGGGCGCCCTGAAGGCCACCCAGGGCAAGCGCGGCGTGGCCACGCTGTGCATCGGCGGCGGCGAAGCCACGGCGATCGCGCTGGAAATGGTCTAAAAAAGGGTCACGCCCCCGTTTTAAGACGTCACTGAATTGCGCGTAAACGTTTCCGCGGCGCCTCCGGGCGCCGCGCTGCTGTGCGCGGCCCGCCCCGTCGTGGCCTGCCGACACAGGAAAACACATTGCGAAACTTGAAGCCTCCCCGGGTGCATTGCCATCATGGTCGGACATTCATCCGGAACAAGGAGGTTTCATGCCGCATTCCAAAACCGCAATCCTGTCGGCCATCATGTTGACGGCCGCGCTGTCCGGTGCCCCCGTCCTGGCGCAGAACGCCCCGCCCGCCAGCCAGACGCCCATGGCGCCGGCGGCGGTGCAGCCCACCGACCAGCAACTGCAGCGCTTCGCGTCCGCGTCGCAGAAGGTGTCGGGCGTGGTGGACGAATACCGTCCCAAGGTCGATGCCGCCAAGACCGACGCGGAAAAGCAGAAAGTGATCCAGGAAGCCGATGCCAAGATGGTCAAGCTGGTGCAGGCCGACGGCCTGTCCGTGCAGGAGTTCAACGGCATTGGCCAGGCCGTGCAGCAGAACCCGCAGCTCAAGGAACGGCTGATGAAGATGGGCAAGGCCGGCGCGACGGTACAGTAGGCCCCGCGCGCGGCGGCCCGCCCGGCCGGGAGGTCGCCGCGCCAGCCGCGCCGCCGTTGGAGGTATCCTAGGCACCTGTCCACAGGCCCAGGGCCTACCCCTCCAAAGGAGCGCGGCATCTTGACCCCCGATCTCACCCTGTACGACCTGGCCGGCGCCGATCCGACGCTGCGCTTCAGCCCGCATTGCTGGAAAACGCACATGGCGCTGGCCCACAAGGGCCTGACCGCCAACACCGTGCCGTGGCGCTTCACCGACAAGGAAGCGATCGAATTCTCGGGCCAGAAGCTGGTGCCGGTGCTGGTGCACGGCGACCACGTGATCAGCGATTCGTGGCAGATCGCCTGCTACCTGGAAGACACGTTCCCCGAACGCCCCTCGCTGTTCGGCGGCGATACCGGCCGGGCGCTCAGCCTGTTCGCCAACAGCTGGGCCGACACCACCCTGGTGCCGACGCTGGCGCGGTTGCTGCTGCCGGAGATCCACGCCCTGATCGACGCCAAGGACAAGGACTACTTCCGCCACACCCGCGAAAAGCGCTTCGGCCGGCTTGAAGACCTGCCCGCGCTGCGGGAGGAACAACTGGCGGCCCTGCGCGCCTCCCTGCTGCCATTGCGCCAGATGCTGGCGCGGCAGCCGTACCTGGCCGGCCAGCAGCCGGCCTATGGGGATTACGCGGTGTTCGGATTCTTCATGTGGGCGCGCTGCACCAGCGCGCTGGAACTGCTGGCGGCCGACGATCCGGTGGCCGCGTGGCGCGAGCGGCTGCTCGATGCCCATGGCGGGCTGGCGCGCCAGGCGCCCGTGGCGGCGGCGTAGCCGGGGCGGCACTGGCGCCCGGTGCACACGCGGGCGTCACGCGCGGGCCGCCCCCCTGCTCCGGCGGGCGGCCGACGGAGAGGCTCAGGTCTTCAGGCGATAGCCGGTCTTGAAGATCCAGCGCACCACCACCAGGCAGACGGCCAGGAACACCAGCGTCATGGCGACGCTGATGCCGACGTTGACGTCGGCCACGCCATAGAACGCCCAGCGAAAGCCGCTGACCAGGTACACCACCGGGTTGAACAGCGTCACGCCCTGCCAGAACGGCGGCAGCATCTTGATGGAATAGAAGGTGCCGCCCAGGAAGGTCAGCGGCGTGATGATCATCAGCGGGATGATCTGCAGCTTCTCGAAGCCGTCGGCCCACACGCCGATGATGAAGCCGAACAGGCTGAAGGTGATGGCCGTGAGCAGCAGGAAGCCCAGCATCCAGAATGGATGCGCGATCTCGAACGGCACGAACAGGCGCGCCGTGGCCAGCATGATCAGTCCCAGGATGATGGACTTGCTGGCCGCCGCCCCGACGTAGCCGGCGACGATCTCCAGGTACGAGATGGGCGCCGAGTGGATCTCGTAGATGGTGCCCGAGAAGCGCGGCATGTAGATGCCGAACGAGGCATTGGCCACGCTCTGGGTCAAGAGCGACAGCATGATCAGGCCCGGCACGATGAAGGCGCCGTAGCTGACGCCGTCGATCTGCACCATGTGCGAACCGATGGCCGAGCCGAACACCACGAAATACAGCGAGGTGGAGATGACCGGCGACAGCACGCTCTGCATCAGCGTGCGCCAGGCGCGGGCCATTTCGAAGCGATAGATGGCGCGGATTGCGTAAAAATTCATGATTGTCCGTGCACCAGGCTGACGAAAATCTCTTCGAGCGAGCTTTCCGAGGAGTTGAGGTCGGTGAATTCGATGTCCAGTTCGGTCAGGCGCCGCAGCAGGCCGGAGATCTGGCCGCCGCCCTGGTTGTCGTAGGTGTAGACCAGTTGGCGGCCATCGGCCGACAGTTCCAGGTGGAATGGCTCCAGCACGGTCGGGATGCCCGACAGCGGCGCCTTCAGCGTCAGCGTCAGGCGGCGCTTGCCCAGCTTGGTCATGAGCGCGTTCTTTTCCTCGACCAGGATGATCTCGCCCTTGCGGATCACGCCGACGCGGTCGGCCATTTCCTGGGCTTCCTCGATGTAGTGGGTGGTCAGGATGATGGTGACGCCGTTCTCGCGCAGGCGCCGCACCATGTCCCACATGCCGCGCCGCAGCTCGACGTCGACACCGGCGGTGGGTTCGTCCAGGAACAGGATCTTGGGTTCGTGCGACAGCGCCTTGGCGATCATCACGCGCCGCTTCATGCCGCCGGACAGGGCCATGATGCGGCTGTCCTTCTTGTCCCACAGCGACAGATCGCGCAGCACCTTCTCGATGTATTCCGGGTTGGCCGGCTTGCCGAACAGGCCGCGGCTGAAGGTGACGGTGTTCCAGACGCTTTCGAAGGCGTCGGTGGAGATTTCCTGCGGCACCAGGCCGATGGCGCTGCGGGCGGCGCGGTAGTCCGTCAGAATATCGTGGCCGTCGGCCAGCACCCGGCCTTCGGTTGGGTTGACGATGCCGCAGATGATGCTGATAAGCGTGGTCTTGCCGGCGCCGTTGGGGCCGAGCAAGGCGAAGATCTCGCCGCGTTGGATTTCCAGGTCGACGCTTTTGAGCGCCTGGAATCCGGAGGCGTATCGCTTGGATAGGCCCTGAACTGAAATGACCGGCTGCACGCTTGCTCCCAGCTTGGTGTGGACAACCGGCAATTTTACCCTCCGCGCGCAGGCCGCTTGTTCGGGCTGGTGGAACGCTGTGTTTGGAAAACGCAATAAATGTTCCGGGCTGCCGTACACTGCCCGGGCAGGCAAAAAACAGGGCGGCGCACGCCCAACACAGGGGAACCGGGCCGTCCAGGCCGGTCAATGGCATGTTCGCGGATCTGAAACACCTGTCACACCACGCGGCCTGGCGCCGCCAGCTGGAAATGCTGCTGGAATCGGCTGGCGAGGGCATCTACGGCATCGACCTGCGCGGCCGCTGCATCTTCATCAACGGCGCCGGCGCGGCCATGCTGGGCTACACCCCCGACGAGGTGGTGGGCCGCAACATGCATTATCTGATCCACCACTCGCACGCCGACCGCAGCCTGATGCCGGTGCACGACTGCCGCATCTTCAAGGCCTTCCGCGACGGCCGCGGCGAACGGGTTGACGACGAGGTGCTGTGGCGCCGCGACGGCTCCTGCTTCGACGCCCAGTACGCCTCGTACCCGATCCGCAACGACCAGGAGGTGGTGGGCGCGGTGGTGACGTTTTCGGACATCAGCGCGCGCAAGCGCATCGAGCGCGAGCTGCAAGGCACCCGGGCGCAACTGGAAGCGCGGGTGCAGGCGCGCACCGCCGAACTCAGCGCCGCCCATGAATCGCTGCGGCGGCTGGCCTCGCACCTGAGCACGCTGCGCGAGCAGGAACGCGCCCACATCGCCCGCAATATCCACGACGACCTGGGCGCCTCGTTCACCGCGCTGCAGCTGGACCTGAACTGGCTGCGCCGGCAACTGGCGGGCGAGCCGCCCCTGCAGGCCCACCTGGACCGCATGCTGGAGGTGACGCAGACGGCCATGGACGCCACCCGCCGCATCCTCAACGACCTGCGGCCGGTGGTGCTGGACCACCTGGGCCTGTGGGCGGCGCTGGAAACGCTGCTGCAGGACCTGCAGGCGCGCAGCGGGCTGCGCTGCCGCTACCTGTGCCCGCCCGACACCGAAAGCCGCCGCCTGGCGCCCGAGGCGGAAATCGCCGTCTACCGCATCGTGCAGGAACTGTTGACCAACGTGCAGCGCCACGCGCGGGCCCGCAGCGTCAGCGTCAGCGCGGTCTGGGGCGAGGATGGCCTGCTGCTGGAAGTGGAAGACGACGGCGTGGGCATGCGGCTGCCCGAAACGCGCCAGACCTTCGGCATCCTGGGCATGCGCGAACGGGCCCGCGCCATCGGCGGCGACCTGGAGCTGGACAGCGCGCCCGGCGCCGGCCTGTGCGCCCGCCTGCGCCTGAACCCGCAAACGGCCTGAGGAGACGACGCCATGCCCCTGAACCTGCTGATCGTCGACGACCACCTCATCATCCGCCGCGGCCTGGCCCGCATCCTGCAGGAAGACCCGCGCGTGGGCCTGGTGCGGGAGGCCGCCGACGCCCCCGCCGCCCTGCGCGCGCTGCGCCAGGAGCCCTTCGACGCGATGGTGCTGGACGTGGCGCTGGGCGAGCGCGACGGCCTGGACGTGCTCAAGACCGTGCGCGCCGACCATCCGGCGCTGGGCGTGGTGATGCTGTCGGTCTATCCGGAATCGCAGTTCGCGGTGCGGGCCCTGCGCGCCGGCGCCCATGCCTACCTGAACAAGGGCTGCGATCCGGACGAGCTGCTGGCGGCGCTGGTCAACGCCGCCGCCGGCCGGATGTACGTCACCCCGGCCGTGGCCGAACTGCTGGCGCACACCGTGCGCCAGGACAGCACCCGGCCGCCGCACGAGCTGCTGTCCAACCGCGAATTCCAGGTGCTGCAGCTGCTGGCGGCCGGCAAATCGGTGTCGGCCATCGGCGAGCAGCTGGCGCTGTCGGTGAACACCATTTCCACTTACCGCGCGCGCATCTTCGAAAAGCTGGGCGTGCGCACGCTGGTCGAGCTGGTGGACTACGCCCGCGCGCACCAGCTGGGTGCGCGCTGAGCGCCACGCGCACCGGCCCGGCGCGCCCGCGCACCGTGTAGTGCGCCCCCTACATGGATATCGTCGAACCGGCGATACCGGGCGCCGGCGGCGCGCTCCAAGATGGAGGCATTCCGAACCCTGGAGGCCTCCATGTCCCTGTTCAGCAATCCGTTCGATCCCGCCAGCCGCCTGGCCTGCGCCTGCGGCCGCCATGCCTCCCAGGCCGAGCACGCGCGCGCGGCGGCGGACGGCCAGGACGCCCGCGCTGGCGCGGCGTCCGGCGACTCCGCCTTTGACCGCGCCGTGGAAGGCGCCGTCATGCGCGCCCTGTTCCCGCAAGACGCCCTGCGCCGCCGCTTCCTGCGCGCGGTCGGCGGCGGCACGGCCATGGCCGCCGTCGCCGCGCTGTTCCCGCTGGCGGCCGCCAAGGAGGCCTTTGCCCAATCCGCCGGCCCGCTGGAGAAGCAGAAGCTGAAGGTCGGCTTCATCCCCATCACCTGCGCCACGCCCATCATCATGGCGCACCCGATGGGGTTCTACGGCAAGCAGGGACTGGACGTGGAAGTGGTCAAGACCGCCGGCTGGGCGCTGATCCGCGACAAGGCCATGTCCGGCGAGTACGACGCCGCCCACATGCTGTCGCCCATGCCGCTGGCCATCACGCTGGGCGTGGGCGCCAGCCGCGCGGTGCCGTGGACCATGCCCGCCGTGGAGAACATCAACGGCCAGGCCATCACCCTGTCGATGAAGCACAAGGACCGGCGCGATCCGAAGGACTGGAAGGGCTTCAAGTTCGCGGTGCCGTTCGACTATTCCATGCACAACTACCTGTTGCGCTACTACCTGGCCGAACATGGCCTCGATCCGGATACCGACGTGCAGATCCGTTCGGTGCCGCCGCCCGAAATGGTGGCCAACCTGCGCGCGGACAACATCGACGGCTTCCTGGCGCCGGATCCGGTCAACCAGCGCGCGGTCTATGACGGCGTGGGCTTCATCCACACCTTGTCCAAGGCCATCTGGGACGGCCATCCGTGCTGCGCGTTCTCGGCCAGCCACGAATTCGTCACCTCCCAGCCCAATACCTACCAGGCCCTGCTCAAGGCCATCATCGAGGCCACCGCCTACGCCCGCGATCCGGCGCACCGCAAGGAGATCGCCACCGCCACCGCCACGCCCAACTACCTGAACCAGCCGGTCACGGTGGTGGAACAGGTGCTGACCGGCACCTACGCCGACGGCCTGGGCAACGTCCTGAAAGATCCGAACCGCATCGACTTCGACCCGATGCCGTGGGGCTCGTTCGCGGTGTGGATCCTGACGCAGATGAAGCGCTGGGGCCAGGTCAAGGGCGATGTGGACTACCAGAAGATCGCCAACGAGGTGTTCCTGGCGACCGACGCGGTGCGCCTGATGCGCGAGGCCGGCCTGCCCCCGCCCGCCGACACCGCCAAGACCTTCAGCGTGATGGGCAAACCCTTCGACCCCGCCCAGCCCGAGGCCTACCTGGCCAGCTTCAAGATCCGGAGGAGCTGATGCGGGCCGAGCAACCCTGGCGGGCGACCTTCCTGTCCGTCATCCTGTTTCTGCTGTTCCTGCTGCTGTGGCACGTCGCCACCCGCCCCGCCGCGGGCGCGGCGACGGTCGATCCGGCCTATGCGGCGCTGGTCGGCAACGCGGCGGCCGGCGGCTCGCAGACGCCCTTTCCCGGCCCGGCCGAGGTCGGCGCCCGGCTGTGGCAGCACCTGCGCGATCCGTTCTATGACCGCGGCCCGAACGACAAGGGCATCGGCGTGCAGCTGGCGTATTCGGTGGCGCGGGTGCTGACCGGCTTCCTGCTGGCGGCGCTGGTGGCGATTCCGCTGGGCTTCCTGATCGGCATGTCCAGGACCGTCTACCGCGCCTTCGACCCGTTCATCCAGGTGCTCAAGCCGATCTCGCCGCTGGCCTGGATGCCGCTGGCGCTCTACACCATCAAGGACGCCGACACCTCGGCCATCTTCGTGATCTTCATCTGCTCGCTCTGGCCGATGCTGGTGAACACGGCGTTCGGCGTGGGCGCCGTGCGGCAGGACTGGCTGAACGTGGCGCGCACGCTGGAAGTGTCGCGGCTGCGCACCGCCCTGCTGGTGATCCTGCCGGCGGCCGCGCCCACCATCATGACCGGCATGCGCATCTCGGTCGGCATCGCCTGGCTGGTGATCGTGGCGGCCGAGATGCTGATCGGCGGCACCGGCATCGGCTACTTCGTGTGGAACGAGTGGAACAACCTGTCCATCGCCAACATCATCTGCGCCATCCTCTTCATCGGGTTGGTCGGCATGCTGCTGGACAGCGTGCTGGCGCGCGCCGCGCGGCTGGTCAGCTACCGGGAGTGAACGCCATGAGCCAACCCTTTCTGCAAGTGCAGGCGCTGGCCAAGCGCTATCCGGGGCGCAACGGCCAGCCAGCGGCCCCGGTGTTCGAGAACATCGCCTTCGGCATCGAACAAGGCCAGTTCGTCTGCGTGATCGGCCATTCGGGCTGCGGCAAGACCACCATCCTGAACATCCTGGCCGGCATCGACGAGGCCAGCGAAGGCGTCGTCATCATGGACGGCCGCGAGATCGCCGGCCCGTCGCTGGCGCGCGGCGTGGTGTTCCAGGCGCACGCCCTGCTGCCCTGGCTGAGCGCGCTGCAGAACGTCGAATTCGGCGTGCGCTCGCGCTGGCCGGCCTATTCCCGCGCCCAGGTGCGCGAGCACAGCCTGCGCTACCTGGACATGGTCGGCCTGGCCCGCGCCGCCGACAAGAAGCCGTGCGAGCTGTCGGGCGGCATGAAGCAGCGCGTGGGCATCGCCCGCGCCTTCGCCATCCAGCCGCGCATGCTGCTGCTGGACGAGCCCTTCGGCGCGCTCGACGCGCTGACGCGCGGCACCATCCAGGACGAACTGCGCGCCATCGTGCAGGAAACCCGCCAGACCGTCTTCATGATCACGCACGACGTGGACGAGGCCATCCTGCTGTCGGACCGCATCCTGCTGATGAGCGCGGGCCCCCATGCCCGCATCGCCGAGTCGGTCGAGGTGGACCTGCCGCGCGGCCGCACCCGCGCCAGCCTGCACCACGAGCCACGCTACTACGAAATCCGCAACCATCTCGTCGACTTCCTGGTCGACAAGGCTTCCCACAAGGAGTGAACCCCCATGATGTCCCGCGCCGAAGTCACCGAACTGATCGTCACCCGCCGCCTGGAAAAGAAGCTGTCCTGGGCCGCCATCGCCGAGGCCGTCGGCCAGAGCAAGGAATGGACCACCGCGGCGCTGCTGGGCCAGATGACCCTGACCGAGCAACAGGCCCAGGCCGCCGCCCGCCTGCTGGACCTGCCCGCCGACGCGGTGGTGCAGCTGCAGGTGGTGCCCTATAAGGGCTCGCTGCCCACCACGGTGCCCACCGACCCGCTGATCTACCGCTTTTATGAGCTGATCAACGTCTACGGCACCACCTTCAAGGCGCTCATCAACGAAGAGTTCGGCGACGGCATCATGAGCGCCATCGACTTCAAGATGGACCTGACGCGCGAGGCCGATCCCAAGGGCGATCGCGTGCAGATCGTGATGAGCGGCAAGTTCCTGCCCTACAAGACGTATTGAGCAGGACACGGCGGGCGCGGCGGCCCGCACGCGTCAACCTTCCACCGCCAGTTCTTCCCAGCCGAGATCGCGGGTGCGCGCCAGCGCTCCGGTCACGGCGGCGGCCGCGTCGCGCGCCGCGTTTTCCAGGGAATCACCGGCCAGCAGCCGCGCGGTGATGGCCGCCATGAACACGTCGCCGGTGCCATGCACCGAGGGCGGGATGGCGATCTCGGGGTGGCCCAGCACCACGCAGTCGGCGGCCGTCACCACCGCCAGCCGCAGGGTGCCGGGCGCCGCCGTCTGCGGCGCGGCGCTGGTGACCACGATCCATTCCGGCCCCTCGGCGATCAGTTCGCGCGCGGCCGCCGCCACTTCGTCGATCGAGGCCAGCGGCCGGCCCACCATCTGCTCCAGCTCGAAATGGTTGGGCGTCATGCCGTGGGCATGCGGCACCAGCCTGCGGCGGTATTGCGCCACCAGCCCGGCATCCACGTACAGGCCGTCGTTGCGGTCGCCCATGACCGGGTCGATATGCACCCGCACCTCGGGCCGCGCCGCCCGCAGCCCGCGCAGCCAGTCCGCCAGCAGGTCGGCCTGCCCGGGCTGACCCAGGTAGCCGCAGACCACGGCGCGCGCCACCGCGGTCACGCCGCGCTCGTCCAACCCGCGCAGCAGGCCCTCGAACCAGTCCAGCGGCACCGCGCCGCCGTGCAGCGTCGGATAGTGCGGGGTATTGCTCAGGAGGACGGTGGGCAGCGCGATGGCGCGCAGCCCGGCCTGGCGGAACACCGGCATGGCGGCATTGTTGCCGACGCAGCCATAGACGACCTGCGATTGGATGGAAATGACGTCGACCCGCGCGGTCACGGCGGGCAGCGCTGCGCCGGGCGTCGGGGCAGCGGAAATGGCGGTCATACGGAGGGCTCCTGCGGACAGAGACGAAATCCGCCTTATTCTATGCCCACCCGGCGCCCCCCCGGTCCGCCGCCCCCGCCGGCGGCGTGGCCAACCCGGCCCTCAGTCGCGCGCGGCGGCCAGCCAGCCGGCCCCGTCCAGCACCGCGTCGTCGATCCCCGCCAGGTGCGGCGCGAACGGATAGGCCAGCGACGACACGATCTGGCACTGCGCCAATTGGGGGTGATCGGCGTTCAGCAGATACTGGCAGCCGCCGGCGGCCGAGGGCACCCGCAACAGCAGGCTATCGCCGCGCGCCAGCCAGGCGTTGCCGAAGGCGCGCGAGGCCTGCAGGTCGCTCTGCCAGCCGGCCGGCGGGCGCGGATCGGCCACCGCCGCGAGCGGCACCACCACTTCCAGCAGGAAGTAATTGCGCGGCAAGGCGCGCGGGTGCGCCACCTCGGCCTGCGCCAAGCGCGCGAACACCGCGGCGGCGGGGGTCGCGTCCAGCACCACCACCGCCGCGCCCGCGGCATGCCAGCGGCCGGCCGGGCGGGCGCGCGGCATCAGGTCCTGGCTGTTGCTCAAGCGCCAGAGCGTGGTCATGGGCCGTTTCCTTCGTCGATGTTGATCAGCCACTGCTCGATCAGCGCGGCGTAGCGTCCGTGCTGGCACAACAGCAAGGGCACCCGGCCGTGCAGGCGGCGCTTGGGGCTACAGAGCCAGCGCCGCGCGCCCTCGGCGCCACCGAACACCAGCTCGGCCAGCCACGCCACCCGCAGCGCCCGGTACAGCACCCGCAGGTCGGCCAGGTCGAGGCTGTGATCACGCAACGAATCGCGCGGGCGGCCGGGTTCCAGTTGCGGCACCAGCGCCAGCCACTGCGACAGATCGCCGGCGAAGGTGCCGCGCAGCGACTGCAACAGGGCCGCCGCGCACTGCAGGCTGACGGGCGGTCCGGCCTGGCCCAGCGCCAGGTCCAGCCGCGCCTGCAGCGCCGCGCCGATACCGCCGCCCTCAGGGCGCGCGGGCGGCGACGGCGGGCTGGGCCGCCGCGGCGGCCGCGCTCTGGTCGAAAGCGGCATTGAGGGCCGCGCCATCGATGCTGACGGTTCCTGCATTCAGCAACCCCTCCAGGTAAGCCCTCGCCGCCAGTTCCTGGCGTTGGGTCCGCAACGCGGCACGCAACTCATCCTTGACCTGCTCGTAGGGCGCCACGCTGGCCGCGCGCAGGTCCACCAGCTTGAGGATGTGGAAGCCGGCGGCCGACTGCACCGGCGCCGACACCTCGCCCGCCTTGAGCTGTTCGATGGCCGGGCGCATCTCCGGCGTCAGCTGCGCCAGCGGCACGTAGCCGATGTCGCCGCCCTGGGCGCGGGTCGAAGCGTCCTGCGAATAGCTCTTGGCCAGCGCCGCGAAATCCGCCTTGGGCGCCTGGGCGCGCTTGGCCAGGTCCTGCGCCTGCTTGCGCGCGGCGGCCACGGCCTCGCCGTCGCCCAGCGCCGCCGGCAGGAAGATCTGGCTGACGCGGTACAGCGCCGGCTGCGCCAGTTGCGGCCTGGCGCGCTCGTAGGCGGCGCGCAGGTCGGCCTCGGCCGGATAGTCGTCAGGCGCGCGGCTGACCGAATCCAGGTAGGTCTGCAGCACGATGCGCTCCTGCGCCGCCTGGAAGGCGCGCTTGAGTTCGGGTCGCTCCTGCCAGCCCTGGGCGCGGGCCTGCTCGACCAGCGCCTTTTCGGCCAGGCGCGCGCGCAGCCACTGGTCCAGTCCTGCGCGATTGCCCTTGAGCTGGGCCCGGGCCTCGGGCGGCAGCGATTCGAGCTGGCGCGCCAGTTCGTCGCGGTCCACCTGCACCGCGCCCAGGGTGGCCACGGCTGGCGCCTTTGCCGGAGCCGGCTGGGCGGCGGCGGCAGCGGCCGGCGCCGCGCCCTTTTCCGGCGCGGCCGCCGCCTTGGCGGGCACGGGACTGGATTCGCTGCTCTGCGCCGGGCTGCCGCGCATCAGCGCCACCGCGCCGGCCAGCACCGCGATCAGCAGCACCGCGGCGGTCACGCGCAGCCGCGCAGGCTGATTGGAGAGAATGTTCATGGTCGGAACCTCGCTTGCTTGGATGCGCCATTCGCCGCCACGGCGGCCTGGGGGGTTGGGGACGTTGCCGTCCCGAACGCCAGGCGCCGGGCCTGGCGGATGGATCAGTTCAGCGCCTCGGTGGCGGCGTCCTGCCGCGGTTCAACGGCGCCGGTATCGGCGCCGGCTTCGGCGGAGGCGTTGGCGCGCAGGAACAGCAGGAACTCCTGCAACAGACGGTCCCACAACTCGACGGTGGCGCGCAGGTAGTTCTCGGACACGCCGCCGGCCAGGATCACGTCCAGTTCCAGCACCAGGAACACCCCCTGCAGCGTCAGGCGGGCGAAGCGTTTTTCAACGTTCCAGCGCTCGGCCAGTCCGGGCGGCAGTTCGCCCTGCACGCGCAGCGTGCAGCTCAGCGTGTAGTCCAGGTAGCTGCCGGGTTCAACGGCGGGGTTGCCCATGCGCGCGGCGAAGCCCACGCCCTGGCTGGCGCTCAGCAATTGCACCATGCCGTTCTGCTCGGACACGGTGACGCGATAGCCGGCGGATTGCAGCAGTTCCTGCAGGCGTTCGACATTCACGTCGAGAATCAGGCTGGAGTCGGTCATTGCAGTCATTCCTAGGTAAAAGAGATCAATTCAGAGAGATCGGTCCGCAGGCAAAGCCGTTCATTACAGTCTCCCTGCATGAAAGAGATAAGACAGCGCCCTGGCGCTCAGGGTTGGGCCGCCGGCGCCGGCGGCGCGGCGGCGCCGACCTGCGCGTCGTACAGCCTGTCGCCATATGCCTGCGCCTGCTCCTCGAACTTGACGCGCGCGCTGCCGGCGAAGGGCTGCTTCATGGCCAGGATGCCGCCGGCGCCGATGCGTTCGTAGGCATTGAGGATCTCCTTGCCCGCTTCGTACATCTCGCGGTTCTTGGCGATGCAGGCCTTGGCCTCGGTGTCGCGCTGCGCCAGGGCGCGCGCCAGGGTCTGGCGTTCGGCCTCCTTGGCGCGCGACAGCGTCAGCAATTCGTCATAGGCGCCCTTGAACTTGCCCAGCTGCGCGTGGCTGGCGGCCACCTGCGCCTGGGCGCTTTCCATGACCGCGCCCTGCTGCTCGGCCAGCTTCTCGGCCTGGCCCTTGGCCTTGGCCAATTGGCCGCGCAGCGCCTCCAGCTCTTTCTGGGCGGCGTCGCGCTGGGCCTCGGCGGCGGCCTTGGCCGCGTTGACCTGGGCCTGCTCGCTCTGCAGTTGCTGCAGTTGCTGGGTGGTGCTGCGCAATTGGGCGCGCAGGCGCTCTTCCATGGTTTCGGCGTGCGCCGGCAGCGCCACGCTCAGGCCGGCGGCGCACAGGGCCGCGGCGGCGGCCAGCCGCCGGCCGCGCCCCAATGCCCGGGGCGGGCTCGATTCATCCCATAAGCTATGCATGTCCATGGCCTCAGAACCTGGCGTTGATCTCGAACTGCATGGTGTCGATGGACAGCGGCGCGCCGTAGATCTCGCGCGTGCTCATCCAGCGCAGGACGCCGTACACGTTCTTGTCGAAGGCATAGCCGCCGCCGATGTAGTAGCCGCGCGCGTTGGTGCCGCCCTGGTGGAACGACGAATCGTTGAAGGCATCGGGCAGCGCGTCCGGCTGGATGTACTTGTAGCCGACGAAGGCCAGCCAGTCGCCCTTCTCCTTCAGATCGTACGAACGGCCCAGCGTGGCCTGCAGCATCCAGGCGTTGGGGCCGCTTTCGATGTCGCCGTTCTCGCCGACGTTGTTGACGAGCTGGCCTTGCGAGCGGCTCGCCATCTTGCTCTTGCTGTAGGCCAGGTTGCGCAGGTAATTGGCGTTCAGGCGCAGGCCCAGGCCGTCGAACACGCGCGTGTCCCAGCGCAGGTTCAGGTCCAGCAGGTCGAACTTGGACGCCAGGCCGACGTATTGCGGCTGCGGCGTGTTGGCGGGGTCGAGCGGGTTGGACGTGATGTTGCGCAGCAGGAACAGGGTGTTGCCCTTCTGCATGAAGGCCGGACGCGACCAGTCGGTGTCGCAGTTCTCCTGGCCGGCCCAGGGCGAGCAGGCGCTGGAGCGCTTGCCGGCGATGTTGTCGAAATGGTAGTAGGCCAGCGCGCCGCGCAGGCTGTTGCGGCTGTCGATCTTCCAGTCGGCGCCGGCCTGGGCGGCCAGCAGCCACTTGTCCTCGCTCTTGCCCTCGGAGAACGACGACGAGTTCCAGCCGTTCGAGCCGTACTCGGTCGAGAAGGCGCCCAGGGTGCCGAACAGCGTCACATCGCGGCCTTCCAGCGGCTGCTTGAAGATCGCGGCAATGCCGTCGAAGTTCAGGTCGTTCGAGAACAGCATGTCGGTCGACTCGAACGGGTTGGCGATGCGGCCGCCCGTGACCGTGGCCCACTTGGCGGGGCGGTAGGTCAGGTAGGCCTGGTCCAGCCAGATGTCCTTCTTGCCCATGCCGCCGCCCAGCGTCTGCGAGGTCGACACCGGGCTGTCGTCGCTGCCGGTGGCCAGGCGGATGCCCGCGGTCCAGGATTCCGAGATGTCGGCGCGCACGCCCAGGCGGGCGCGGATGCGCAACTGGTTGCGGCGGTCCTCGCGCGTGTTCAGCATCGGCGGGTAGTTGCCGTTGGTGTTGCGGTTCAGGTCGTACGGGCCCTTGGCATTGAGCTTGGCGAAGTCGACGATTTCGTTGCTGTTGTTGCCCGAGTACAGGCGCGACTCGTCGCGCACACGCACGTCGCCGTCGATGGTGATGCGCGACACCCAGTCGGGGAAGGTATTCGGCTGGGCCCAGTTTTCCGCCTTGGCCTGCACCATCACTTCCGCCTTGACCTCGTCGCGGATCTGGTCGCGCACGGTCTGCGGGATATAGGGCACGCGCACGTCACCCGCCTGGGCCACGGCGGCGCCGCGGTCCTGCGGCGCGGCGCGGGCGGCCTTGGCCTCGGCTTCGGCCTGGGCCACCAGGGCCTCGGCCTGGTCCGGCTTGAGCACGCCCTGCTGCACCAGCAGGCGGATCAGGTTGATGGTGGCGTTCTCGGACGGGGCGGGCGCGGCGTTGCCCGTGGCCGGCAACGCCACGGCGGCGCCCGCCGCGGCCAGGGCCAGCGATGCCGCCAACCGGTTCAATTGGAACTTCATTCTCTTGGCACTCCAGGATCGGTTCAATTCAGCACTTCAGGAGGGGCGGCGGCCGGTCAGCGATGCCCGGATCGGCATGCTGGCCGAGGCCGGCGGACGTTCATCCAGGCCCGGCACCGCGCGCAGCGCCGCCACCACGCGGGCGTCGACGTCGGCATCGCCGCTGGAACGGGTCAGTTCGACGCGCGTGATCTGGCCGCTGGCCGTGAGCCAGATGTTGGCTTGCAAGCGGAAGGTCAGATTGCGCGTGCGCTCGTCTTCGCGCAGGATCTTCTGCAGCGCGTAGGCGAGGTACTGGCTGTAGGTGGCGTTGCCGGCGCGGCCGCCGCCGCCGCCGGCCATGCCCTTGCCCTGGCCGGCGCCGATGTTGAAGGCGTCGCTGCCCGCCTGGGCATCGCCGTCGATCTGCATCGGGTTGGCCAGGTCGTCGGCCGGGCGCGGTGGCGCCTCGTCCTGCGGCTTGGGCGGTTCGGGCGTGGGCTGCGGCTCGGGTTCGGGCGTGGCCACCGGCTCTTCCTTGGGCGGCTCGGGCTCCGGCGGCTTTTCCGGCTCGGGCGGCGGCGGCGGAGGCGGCGGCAGCGGGATGATCGCGGTGACCTTGGGCGCGTCGCGGCGCACCCCGGCCATGTCGTTGGCCCAGCGCCAGAGCGCGTAGGCGGCCGCGATCAACACCACCGCCACCGCCGCCAGCTTGAGCCAGCGGCGCGCGGGATGGGGGGTGCGCGGGGAATCGGATGCGTGGTGCGGCATGACGGTTGCCTCGGCCCCTTATTTCGGCTTGCCGGTGACCAGCCCGACCTGGGCCAGTTCCAGCCGGCGCAGCAGGTCCAGCACTTCCACCACCTTCTGGTACTGCACGGCGGCGTCGCCGCGCACGATCACCGGAAAGTCGGGATTCAGCGCCTTCTCCGTGCGCAGCCGGTCTTCCAGCTCGGGCAGGGTCACCGGGTAGGCGTCCAGGAACACCTGGCCCGCGTCGTTGACGGAAATCGCCTTCGTCTTGGGCTGCGACAGGGCGATGGACGAGCTGGCCTTGGGCAGGTTGACCTTGATGCCGGCAATCTGCGCCGTGGCGGTCAGGATGAACATGACCAGCACGACCATCAGCACGTCGACCAGCGGCGTGATGTTGATACCGTCCACGGGCGCGTCGTCGTCATCGTCCTGGGAAGCGGATACGGAAGCCATGGGGTCGTCTCCTTATGCTTCGGCGGCGGCCGGCTGCGCATCGCGCACGGCCGGACGGCTGGCGACGGGCGCGCGCGCGCCGCCGTGGTGGGCGGCTTCCTGGGCCTGGCTTTCGCCATGCACTTCGGCCAGGCGCGTCACGAACTCGTCGACGAACACGCGCATGTCGGCGCCGACTTCCTTGTTGCGCGAGACCAGGCGGTTGTAGCCAAACAGCGCCGGGATGGCGACGAACAGGCCCATGGCGGTGGCCAGCAGCGCGGCGGCCATGCCCGGGGCGATGGCGTTGATGTTCACGTCGCCGGCCATGGCGGTGCCCAGGAACACCACCATGATCCCCAGCACCGTGCCCAGCAGGCCGATGTACGGGCCGCCGGCAATGGCGTTCGAGAGCGAGCCGAGCCTGGCGCCCAGCAGCTGGTTTTCCTTGGTGCGGACGGCGTCCATCGAGGCGCGGATGGCCTCAATGGTGGCGGCCGAGATCGAGCTGGTGTCGGCGCCCTGCTCGCGGCGGGTGCGGATTTCATTGACCGCCACGCGATACAGGCGCCACAGCGAGGCGTGCTCCAGGCGCTGGGCCAGGGCCTTGTCGTCGGCCAGCAGTTCCAGGCGCTGGCCGACCTTGGCGAAGGACTCGCGGAAGACCTCGTTGGCGCGCGCCACGCGGGCCACGTTGCGGCTCTTCTTGATCATGATGATCCACGACTGCACCATCATCAGCACCAGGATGGCGATGATGACCCAGGCGTCGATCGGCACCGCCTTGAGCAAAAAGCCCAGGCCGCCGAAGCCGAAGCCCGACTGTTCCTCGTCGTTGCCGTAGGCCACCAGGCGCGACTCGGCGCCCTGCGAGATCGCGTCGGCCAGGATCAGCGCGGCGGGACGGGCAACGCGCGACAGGCGCACTTCGTCGATGGCGCCGACGAACGGCGCGTACACATGCGGCGCCGGCGCGGCGGCGGCCTCGGCCGGCGCGGTGTCGCCATTGGCGGGCGCGGTGGCCGCCGCCGGCGCGGGCACGTCACCGCCCAGGGCGGCGGGCGTGTTCAGCGGCGGCAGGCTGACGGCCAGCGAGGACGTGGCGCGGCCGTTCACATACAGCGTGACCTGGCTGCCATCGGCGGTCACCGCCAGGTGCTGCCAGGCCGCGGGCGTGAGCGACTGGCCGGGCTGACTGCGCTGGCCGTTCACTTCGACGAAGGGCACGCCCTGATTGATGCCGATCAGCAGCGCATTGCCGCCGTCGCGGCGCGCGTACACCAGTTGCTCGCCGGCCGGCTGGTCGGCGCGCACCCAGGCGCTGAAGGTGAAGGCGCCCGCGGCGGGCACGGCCAGCGAGGGGCTGGCGGGCAGCATCAGCGGCGCGCCGCCAGCGAATTGGGCGGCGCGGCCGATCACGCCGTCGACCGCGGCGGCCATGGGCGTCTGCGCGTTGTTGCTGTTGCCGGTGGTGTCGCGCGGCGGCGCGCCGGCCGCGCCGTCGAAGTGGTAGACCAGCGTGTAGTTCGGGTCGAAGGTCAACTGGCCGTTGGCCGAAGCCGGCGCCTTCTGGTTGCCGTAATACATCCAGATGTCCTGGCGCTGGCCGTCGGCCAGCGCCGGCAGGTCGACCCAGATCAGCGCCATGCCCAGCAGCGGATCGAACGCTTCCAGCTGGTGGTTCAGCACGGTCTGGTCATCGCCGGCCACGAAGCGGATGTCCGCGCCCTTCTCGTTGATGCCGTCGAAGGTGAAGTTGCCGGTGTGCAGGCGCACCAGCAGCGGCGCGCGGCCGGCGGCGGCGCCCAGCGGCGCGCCCTGCGGCGTGCTGTCGACGGTGATCTGCTTGCGGTACTGCCAGTCGGGTTGCCACCAGGCGTTGGCGGCGGACGGCAGCACGCCGGCCAGCACGGTCAGTAGGAGCATCAATAAGCGTTGCATGGTCAGGACTCCGGGATAAATACGGTTTCGCGCGCGCTCAGAAACTGGCGCGGACGCTGAAGTTCAGTCGGGGATCGTGTTTCTTGGTGTTGGGGCCGTCCTTGAGCGGATAGCCCCAGTCCAGCGAGCCGGACAGCCAGTCCAGCACCTGCAGGCGCGTGCCCAGGCCGACGCTGGCCAGCGAGTAGCTGGCATCCTGTTCGGGCAGCGGATCGCGCAGGCGCAGCGTGGCCGCATCGGCGAAGGCATAGAAGCGCCACTCGTTGACGTTGCTGCCGAGCCAGCGCGCCAGCGACGGCGTGCGCCACTCGACCGACCCCAGGAAGCCATCGTCGCCAGTGCGCTCGGCGGCCAGGTAGCCGCGCACGCTGGTGCTGCCGCCGGCGGAGAATTGCTCGTTCGAGACCAGCGCGCCCGAGGCCAGCTGGAAGCCGGCGCGCAGGCCCAGTTGCCAGTCGCCGAACAGGTTCTGCGTATGGGTGCCGTCGCCGCGCAGCAGCGCGAAGCTGGGGCTGGCGCGATAGCGCTTGTCGTCGAATTCCTTCCAGTCGCTGCCCAGGCCGAAGAACGAACGGCTGGCGCCGACGATCGACAGGCCGACGCTGCTCTGCGACGACTCGGAATAGCGGTAGCCGTTGTACGAGAAGGTGAACGGCACGTACTTGAGCGGGATCAGGTCTTCATTGCCGCCAAAGCGCGTGGTCTCATCGAACTTCTTGTAGTCCAGGCCGACCGACAGCGAGTTGTACCAATCGCCCTGCGGCGCCAGGGTGTAGATGGCGCTCATGCCGAATGAATAGCCCTTGCCCAGCACATTGGTGCCGCCGATGGTGGCCACGTTGCTGTCGCTCTTGTAGCCGGTGAACTGCAGGCTCCATTGCTTGTCCAGCGGCATCGAGTAGGAGCCGGACCAGACCTTGGCGTTGTCGGTTTCCTGCGGCGCGGTGAAGAACGTCAGGCTGACCGAATGGCCCAGCTGCCACAGGTTGTCGTAGCCCAGCGACGCCGTGCTGCGCAGGCGCGTGGTGTCGGCGCTGTAGTCGTTGTTCAGGCCCAGGCTGGCGTGCCACGGGTTCTTGTCCTCGACCTTGAGGTCCACGTCCATGGTGCCGGGGATGCGGCCTTCCTTGACCAGCGGCACCACCTGGCGGCTGGCGCCCTTGTTCAGGCCGGTCAGCTCGGCCTGCGCCTGGTTGAAGTTGGGCACCTCGCCCTCCTTCAGCGCCGGCACCTCGTCGCGGATGGCCAGCGGCGAATAGTGTTTCGCGCCCACCACGCGCACGCGGCCGACCTTGGTCTCGGCGACCTGCAGGAACACGATGCCGTCGGCCACCTGCTGCTCGGGCAGGTCGACGTACACGGACTGGTAGCCGCGTTCCTGGTAGACGGCCTGCAAGGCTTCGCGCGCGGCCTCGATGTCGGCCAGCGTGCGGTCCGGCCCCAGGTAGGGATAGACGGCCTTCTCGATGTCGCGCGCCTCCAGCACGGTGTTGCCGCGCACGATGTATTCGTTGATGTTGACGCGGCGCGCCTCCTGCGCGGCCGGCGCCGGCTGCGCCCCGGCCACGCTCGCAGCCAGCGCCAGCGCCGCCGCCACCGGCGCGCCGCGCATCATGGCGCGCAGCGCGCCGCCCCTGCTCTCGAAATCATGCATAGCGATGCACTCAGTTCCTTGTGTGATAGCCGGTCTGGCACCGGCCGCTACCGTGCAGCGCGCTTGCGACAATCCCGTTACGGTTTTCTGCCCGCATACCCGCGTCTACAGCTTCTGCTTGTTACTAGACGTTCCCGGGCGGCGCGGACTGCGCGTTGTAAGAAAAATTTCATGAAACAGCGCGGGCCCGGGGAGAAGCCGCGCGGAAAAGCATCAGGGCCCGGTTTTCGCCGGGCCCTGAGCCGCTTTTCAAGCGCCATGTTCATGACGATGGCATGACAGGCGGCCGGCTTTTTGCCGACCGCCTGCAACCCCGGCGTCAACCGCCGCTATCCACGCCCTGCACCTGCACCACGCCGTCGGGACGGTAGGACGGCGTGGCCGCGCGCGGTTGCGGCGCGGCGCCGGCGCCGGCCAGCGGTTCCTCGCCATAGCCCAGGATCTGCACGCTGATGACGGATGGCTGGTTCTGCCGCGCCTGCTGGCGCGCGCGCTGCGCCGAATCCTCGGCCGCGCCGGACGCGGCCGAGGACGCCGCGCTGGCCGAGGCCAGCGCGCCGGTGTTGACCACCGCCGTCACCGGAATGCCCTTGCTGTCGCCCTGCACCTGGATGTTGGCCGCGTTGACCACATGCAGCGCCGCGACGTTGACGTTGCCCGACACCCGGATGCCGGCCTCGCCCGCGTCGATGGTGCCCAGCGGCGCGATCAGGTCGACGTCGCCCGCCGGCACTTCGGCGATCGGCGCCAGCGTGGCGATGCCGGCGCCGGTGGACGGCGCCGTCGGCGCCAGCGTGACGTTGCCCAGGGCATCGTAGACGCGCTTGGGCGCCGTGTAGACCACCGTGGTCTTGGCGCCGCGGCCGGCGTTGATGTCGCCCTCGGCCGACCAGGCCTGGATGTGGCCGCCGAAGGTGGTCATGATGCGGCTCTGGCCCAGCAGCACGCTGCCCAGCGCGTACAGCTGGATGTCGCCCTGGCCCTGCGTCACCACGCCCGCCGTCGCCGGCGGCGCCGCGCCTTCGATGCCCAGCACCTGCTGGCCGCCCGGCGTCAGCACCTGGATGTTGCCGCCGAACTGGGTGCGCAGGCCGGCGCCGCCATACATGGTGAAGTCGCCCTGGTACAGGCGCTGCGCGCCTTCGGCGTCGGTCTGCGGGAACAGCGCCGCGATGGCGCGGCGGCCGCGCAGATAGCTGCCGGTGCGCGGGCCGCCCTGCTCGTTGTACTCGCGGCCGCCCTTGCGCAATTCGGCGAAGTACAGCTGGCGCGCGTAGAGGCCCTGCTGCGCGGGCGCCAGCGCGTCCAGCGCGGCGCGCGCGCCGTCCTCGCCGCCGTCGTAGCCATGATGCAGGCGCAGCCAGTTGACCAGGTGCAGCTCGCTTTCCTGGCGATAGTCCTGCATCAGGTCGCGGCGCTTGCGCGCCGGATCGGCCGCCGCCTCGGCATCCAGCATGCCCTGGCGGCGCGCCAGTTCGGCCGCCGCGCCCGACTCGTCGCCCTGGTAGCCGTACGCCTGGCGCAGCCAGCCGGCCAGCGACAGTTCGCCGGCATAGGACTGCGCCACGCGATCGGGATTGGCGCCCAGGGTCTGGCCCGCGGCCAGCGCGCGCGCCGGGTCCAGGTAGCGCGCCAGCAGGCCGGCGTAGTCCGGGCCCTGCGGCCCGACGCCCGCCAGCACCGCGATGCTGGCGCCGGGGCGCGCGTCGCCGCGCACGATGGCGCCCAGGCTGACCACGCTGGCCACATCGTCCTGGCGGATGTTGCGGCCGGCCTGCATCAACAGCGTGCCGGGGCCGGCCACCTTCAGGTCGGCCCGCACGATGTCGCGCCCGGCGATCACCTGCGACAGGTCGTTGGCATTGCTGTGCAGGCCCAGCGCGCTCATCCCGAGGATGTCGCGCCCCGCCCGCACCGAGACCGGCAGCGCGGCCTCGTACCAGGTCAGCACGGTGCGCGGCCGCCCCTGCAAGGTATCCGTCATGATCCGCGTCTCGGCGCCGGCGCGCAGGCCGACGATATCGCCATTCACGGCATGGAAACGCGCCACTGCCGTTCCGCCTTCGCGCGGCGACGCATCCAATGGCGTATTGGGACCGAACGTGAACAACGGCTTGGGCGAGTTCGGCCAGACCTTGTTGCCCTCGACCGAGACATTGAAGATGGTCTGGTCGTTGTTCTCGCCCGCATTGCTGGCCATGAAGCCGGGACGCCACGGCGTCGGCAGCGGCGTGTCCGCCCCCGACATCGACACCGCATGCGCGCCCGCGGCGAAGATCGAGCCGCCGGCCAGCATCGACAAGGCACCGCTGGACGACGGCGCCAGCAACAGCACGTGATTGACGTTTTCCGCCTCGCGCGTGGTGGCGGCCAGGATGATATTGCCGCCGGCCGCCGTCACGCCCAGCTTGGACGGGTAGAGGTAGCTCATCTGCCGCTGCGCGCCGGCCCGGGTCGTGTCATCGGTCTGCAGGTCCGTGCCCGGCTTGAAGGTATTGTTGGTGGTCAGCGGCGTCAGGTTGCCGCCCGCCGAGAACAGGTCGATGGCCGTGGCCGGCGTCCACAACGTGAACCAGCTTTCGGCGCCGCCGCCCTTGGACAGGCTGCCCTGGGTGTAAGGGCTGGTATTGATCTGGCGCACGCGGCCGGGATCCGGCGCGTCGGCCAGCACCAGGTCGCCGCGCGTATCCAGCGAGGCCACCGCATCGCCCAGCAGCAGGCGCGGCCCGCCCATGGGCTTGCCGCCGCCCACCGCGGACATATCGGGCGCGCGTAGCTGAGCGCCGTCGCCATAGAACAGCGAGATGCCGCCGACGCGGCCCGCCGTCAGGGTCAGTTGCCCGCGCAGATTGACCAGCAGCCCGTTCAGATCGACATCCTCGAAGTTGCCGGCATAGCCGGTGCCCGTGCCAGCGCTGCCGTCGGTCTGCTGCATCGCGCGCAGATTGGGGTTGTAGGCGCCGCCGATGCGCAGATCCATGTCGCCGCCGCCCGTCAACACCAGGTCGCCATCGACCACCCGGCCGGTGCCGGCCACCACCGCCACCAGGGCCTGCGAACGGCCGGATGCCAGATTGTTGTTGAGCAGCGCGTCGCCGCGCGCATCGCGCACGCCCGCATCGCGTCCGGCGCTGATGCTGAGATTGCCGCCGCCCAGGGTGCCGAAGCCGGTGAAACCCACCACCCGCGGCTGCTGGCTGTTGGTCGAGGCATTGGCCGCGTACGTGCCGAAATTGATCCACCAGCTCGACGCGATGTCGTTCACGCCCGGCATGCCCACGCTGCCCTGGCGCCACAGCCAGTTGCTGAGCGCGGCGCTGGGGTATTTGGTGTATTCGACATCCTGAGTGCCATAGCGCTGGGCGTTCATGGAATTCGCGCTCCATGCATCGCCGTAGATGTCACGCCCCGCCGCCACGGTCAGGTTGCCGCCCTGGTCCGGGTACCAGGCGCGATAGGCGGCCAGCGCCGCGTCGTACTTGCCGTCGTGCTGGATGGTGCCCAGCACGGCGTCATCGTCGGTCGTGCCGCGCGGCAGGTTGAAGCGCGCGTCCAGCGGCGCCCCCAGCGACGAGGGCGCGCCGGCCGTGTACACGCCGTACACCGACGCCATGCCGACGTCGCGCCCGGCCAGCAGCGACAGGTCGCCGGTGCCGGTGCGCAGCACGCTGAACAGCGGCGCGCGGTCGCCGTAGCGGTAATCGCGCTTCACGGTGGTCTCGGTGTGGCCGCCGCCTGCGCAATAGCTGACGTCGAAGCACACCTCGTTCTCATCCATGAACCATTCCTGCGCCAGCTTCCTGACCGAATAGCCGACGTAGGCCGGGTCGCCGAAGTACAGCAGCGCCCCCTCCAGCGTCAGCGTGCGCGAAGCCGCCTCGCAGTAGCCCGTGCCGTTGCAGAAGTCGTCCTCGCTCATGAAGAAGCTTTCGGCAATGGGCTTGGGCGAGGTTCCCAGCAGGGACTGGTCCAATCCCAACTCGTCGATGGCGGTCTGCGTCAGCCCGCGGTCGCCGATGAATACGCTGGTGATGGTCTTGGTGCCAAAGCCCAGCCGGCCGTAATGCGTGTCGGCCAGGATGATGTCGCCCTGCCCGTCCGGCCGGCGCGCCGCCATGTCGGCCGCCGTCAGGTCCGCGCCCGCCACCGCCATCAGGCTCCAGGCGCTGGCGCCTTCGCCCAGCATCGGCGCCAGCGCCCAGTTGCGGCCCTGGCGGCCGTCCGGCCCGACCGGCCTCAGGTTGATGGGTTGATGGCCCGGCAGTTCGATGAAAGTCTGCGACGGGATCAGCGACCCGCGCGCCAGGTCCAGGCGCGCGCTGGCC
The DNA here is from genome assembly GCF_002082135.1 of Achromobacter ruhlandii. Classification (NCBI taxonomy): domain Bacteria; kingdom Pseudomonadati; phylum Pseudomonadota; class Betaproteobacteria; order Burkholderiales; family Alcaligenaceae; genus Achromobacter; species Achromobacter ruhlandii. The sequence goes on along the minus strand of NZ_CP017433.1, from coordinate 1,988,188 downwards.
TTGAGCGCCGCCGGCAGCGGCACGCCCTTGGGCCAGGTGAAGGCCTGCAGCGCCGCTGCGTTGCGCAGCGTGAAGCCCGCGCCCAGGCGGGCGCCCGCGCCCAGCGCCAGCGCCTCCTGCAGCACCGTGCCGGCGCGCAGCACGCGGCCGTCGGCCAGCGTCAGGTCGCCGGTCAGCACCAGGCCGGCGGGCAGCGCCAGCGGGCCGTTCAGCGTCGCCGCCATCGGCAGCACGGTGCCGGCCGGCAGCGTGGCGGCCTGCGCCGGCAGATCGTAATTGAGCGCCCGGCCGGCCGGGAAGATGGTGCCCGTTTCCAGTTGGACGCCATCGATGGGCACCACCAGGTCTTCGCCGAACGGCGTCTGGCCATTGTCCAGGAAACGCCCTTCGACCAGCTTCCAGCCGCTGTCGTCGATGGTCTCGGGCGGCGGCGCGAAGCCGTCGTTGATGCTGCCGTGGATGGCCAGGTCGCCGCCGGCGCGCAGCACCAGCTTGCCCGGCTCGCCGTAGCCGCGCAGCGCGGCCACCGCGCGGTTGGCGTTGGGGCCGTAGCGGTAGTTCGACAGGTCGATGTCGCCCGATACCGTCAGATTGCCATCGGGCGTGGCGCTGACGATCTCGACGCCGGGTCGCAGGTGATACGGGCCCAGCGCCGCCAGCTGGGCGGTCAGCGCGCCATTGCCGAGCGCGGCGTTCATGAAGGCCACGCTCTCGGCGTCGATGCCGTCCAGGTAGGCCTGCGTGATCAGCTGCGGCGTCTTGCCGCTGACGTCGGGTTTGGGCGCCAGCGGCGCGTCGTCATAGCGGCGGAAGGCGTTCACCGCGACCGTCCTGGCGCCCAGGATCTGCGGCGTGCCCGTGACGCGGATGGCCACGTCGTTGGCGCCGTCGCCGGAGCCGGCAATGGCGCCGCGCTCGCCGCCGCCGCCCAGGCGGCGCGCATTCAGGTCGAGCGTGCCGAGCTGGCGGCCGCCCAGGCGGCTCGGGTCGTCGGTGCCGGTGCGCAGGTCGAAGCGCGCGCCGGCGTCCAGCGCCAGCGTGCCGTCGCGCGAGGTCAGTTCGATGATGGCGCGGTTGGCGGCGTCGATCACCTTGCCGTAGCTGTCCAGGCGCAGGCGCGCGCCATGCGTGTCCAGCAGGCCGTTGATGCGCAGGTCGTCGCGCGCCGCCAGACGGATCGCGCCCACCTGCCGGCCGCTGGCGTCGATACGGCCATCGACCGTCAGGCTGCCGCCATCGACGCTGATCTCGACCACGCGCGCGCGCACCTCGTCGCCCACCACCAGGTCGCCCTGCTTGAGCTGGAAGCGGCGGGCGCCGGTGACGCCGCCCTGGTTCAGCCGTTGATTCAGGCCCGCGAAATCCGCCAGCGTCTGCGCGCGCAGCGTGATCTCGGCGCCGTCATAGGGCACGCGCGTGCCGCCGGCATCGTGCTCGCCGCTGGCCCCGCCCAGAATGACGCCGTCCAGCGCCACGCGGCCGCCGGCCGCGCCCAGCGCCACGGCCTGCATGCGGCCGCCGCGCTGGTTGCGCGCCGACAGGTCGATGACCGACCCGGCGGCCTGGACGATGTTGCCGGCCACGCTGCTCAGCTCGAGATCGCCGCCCCAGCTGTAGCGGACCGCGTCGTAGGCCGTGAAGGCGCGGCCCGACAGGTCGATGCGCGCGCCGCCCGCCAGGGTGATGTCCTCGTCGGCCTTGACGCTCAGCTTGCCCGACGGCAGCGCCACCGTCGAATCCAGCGTGACGCGCCGCGCCTTCAGATCGAG
>NZ_CP017433.1:1978655-1986346 GCF_002082135.1 Achromobacter ruhlandii | reverse complement strand
AGCGCCAGCGTCGCGCCCGCCTCGCCGGTCAGCAGCGGCGTGCGCAGCGTCAGATCGCCGCCCTGGTAGCGCCAGCCTTCGCCCGCCACGTAGCCGTTCTGCTTGTGATAGACCTGCAGGTTGCCCGTCGACGCGCCCGTGATCATCTGGGCGGCTTCCAGGTTGACCGTGGCGAAGCCCAGCGCCAGCCGGTTGGCCGGCACCAGCGTGGCCGGCACCGTATAGGGCGCATGTTCGAAGCGGATGACGTCGGCCGCGATGGTCAGGCTGCCGTCGCCCAGGCGGTCCAGCACCGCGCCGCCCGGCGCGGCGGGGGTGTCGTAGCCCAGCGGCACATTGCCGCTCGGATTGGCCATGACGGCGCCCGCCCAGACGACTTCCGACGCGCTGATGCGCGCCGTGTCGCCGGCCGCGCCGTAGCCATATACGGCCGGCGCGCCCAGCACCAGCCGTCGCAAGGCCGAGGGACCGGCCGCGGCGCGGGTGTCCAGCGTCACCGCGCCATAGACGTTGATGGACTCTCCCGCATTGAGAATCAGGCTCTCCAGCGCGGGCGCGCCCAGCGCCGTATTGCCGCGCAACAGCCGCGCCAGGGCATCCTGGTCCAGCGCCAGGCCGGGCGGCAGTTGTCCTGCCGCCGCGGCCTGGGCCAGCGCCTGCGGCGAGCCCAGGTTCAGGCCGGACACGCTCAGCATCAGATTGCGCGTGCCGTACTCGACGTTGTCGCGCAAGGTAAAGGCGCCGTTGGTGGCCGCGCCAATCGTGCCTTCCGACACCAGGCGCGTGGTTCCCGTGCAAACACCCGCGCAGGCGCCAATGTCGATGGCCACGCGGCCATCCTGCGCCGGCGGCCGCAGGTTGACCAGCCCGTTGGACAGGACCAGCGCGCCATTGGACTGGAGCGAGTAGTAATAGCCGCCACGCGCGTCCTGCGGCGCCGCCCCCATTCCGACGGTGGACAGAACGGCCCCCTGCTCAACGGTGATATTGCCGTTGGTGGGCGCCAGCAGCACGAACTCCGGCGCGTACAGGCTGGCGCCGCCGCGCACCAGCACGCGCTGGGAATCGCCGCCCAGGCTGATCGCGCCGAGCGCATCGGCTTGGGTGGAGGCGCCTATCACGCCGCCCAGCACCATGCGGGCCGGACGCAAGGCATTGAGCGCGTCCGCCGAGACCGCCACGCCAGGGCCGGCCAGGGCCGGCGCCTGCCCCGGACCCAGGATTTCCAGGCCGCCGCCCCGCACGTCCACGGCCAGCGTGCCGCCCGCGCCGCTGCTGCCCGGCGCCGCGGCGAAGCGCGCCTCGCCGCCGAACGCCAGGGCCGGCGTGCCCTCGCGGCCCGCCCCCGGCGTCAGCTTCAGGCGCAGCATGCCCGCGTCGGCCGGCAGCATCGGCAACGGCGTGCCGGTGCGCGCCGCGTTCGCCGCCAGGAAGGCGCTGTACGAGGTTTCGTTGTATTGCGCGTGGCGGCGCACCACGGCGCCCGGCGTCACCAGCAGCTGGCTGGCGGGCACCGCGCCCGGATTGACGCCCGGCGCCGTCATCCGGCCCGTGGTCACCCAGGAACCGCCACGGGTCGGCGCGGCCTGCGCGGCGTCGAATGCGCCCGGCGCACCGGCCTCGACGCGGAAGGCGCCCGGCAGCAGGGCGAAATTGGCGGGCAACAGCGTGTAGGTGCCGGGCGGCAACCCCGGCACGCCGGCGCCGATGGTGACGCGCTGGCCGTATGCAGGCATGGCGGCATCTTTCGTGGCCGGCGCATAGTCGCCGCCGAAGCCCGGCACGATGGCATAGACGGCGCTGCCGGACTTGCTGAAACCGAAGCCGGGGTTGGCGTCGGCCATGGCGTACTTGAGCACGTCCACCGAACCGCCGCGTCCGCGCACGAACGCGGCGCCGGTCAGTTCGCCGCCGCCGGACAGGTCCAGCAGCGAGCCGGCGTCGGCCGCGATGGACTTCATGTTGATCTGGATCATGCGGGACGGCGCGCCGTTCAGGTCATTGCCGCCCACGCCCGCGACCCGGATCTCCTGTCCGCCGTACAGGTACTTGATGCCGTCGGTGGTGCCGCCATAAGGCATGACCAGCCCCTGCCCGCTGATCGACGTTACGCTGCCGGCCAGGAAACGCACGCTGGACGGCGCGCCCTCGGGCCCCATGAAGACAATCGAGCCGAGCGGCGCGCGCACCACGCCGCCCTGGACGATATTGGGCCCCGACAACGTCACCGCGCCGAAGGCGGAATACGGCATGTCGGGCATGCCCTCCGTGGCGCGCCGGATCGTCAGCACCGCATCCGGATTCTTCAGCGCATTGCCGCCCCCTTGCCCGTAGTATTCGCCCGCCGCAATCCCGCCGCCGCTGCCGGTGGCGGGATAGATCTGGGCCGCGGTGATGGTCAGGCGGTTGGGCGCGGCCAGCAGCGTGTTGCCATTGAAGTCCTGGCCCACGGACACGCCCGTCAGGCGCAGGTCGCCGGCCAGGTTGACCTGGACGTCATCGAAGCTGCGCAAGTCGCGCATGCCGCGCAGATCCATCATGCCGGCGTCCAGCACCAGGCGATGCCCGCGCTTGAGCCAGTCCGGCGCCACCATGCCGACCTGCACCACGCTGTCGGATCCCAGCGGCGGCGCATAGGCCGCGTGATTCAGGAACAGGTACGGGGCCGACAGGGCCACCACGCTGCCCTCGGGCGCGCTCTGGCTCAACATCAGCGGACCCGACAGGCGCAGGCTCTGGGGCATGGCCAGCGTCAGGCCACTGTCGGCCCTTACCGTCGCGAACAACGCCAGGTTGCCGAAGCCGCCGGCCTGGACCTGGTCCACGCCCAGGCCGCCGGCGCCATAGCGCAGGTCGGCGCCAGACTCGCCCGGACGCAGGCCGGCGGGCAGCAGCGAGGCCCCCTTCTGCCGCGACAGCGTCAGGACGCGCGGCGTCAACACCGCGGCCTCGGCCAGGTTCCTCTGGTAGAAAGCCGGCGCCAGCGCCACGCCCAGCGTTCCGCCCACCGCGCCCGGCCCGCCCGCCATGGCGCGCAGGTCGCCGTCCAGGTACAGGCTGTTGGCCGACGCCAGCACGATGCTGCCGCCGTTGTAGGCCAGCAGCGTGGCGCCGCGCCCGGGCAGGTCCACCAGCGCCTGCGCGCCCGACGCGTCCAGCAGCGAGCCGGGGCGCAGGATCAGGTGCCGGTCCATCGGCCGGCGCGGGGCGTAGGCATCGGCCTCCCAGTCCAGCATGCCGCCGATCTCGATGCTGCCGCCCGCGCGCGCCACGCCATAGCGGCGGCCGTCGGTGGCCAGCGCGACATGGCTGTCGCCGGCCACGTCCAGCACCGCGCGCTCGCCGATCCACACCGAGCGGCCGTTGGCCTGGGGCGTGTAGTTCTGCTGCGAGTCAACTCGAGTGTCCAGGATAGAGATCAGGCCGCCGGGCGCCACCAGGCGGCCCAGCACCGTGATCTGGTCGCCGCCGGCAAGGCGGATCGACTGGCCCGGGTCCACCGCCAGCCGCGCGCCCGCGCCAATTTCGAGCACGCCGCCGAGGGCGTCACGGTCCGAGCGCAGGGCCAGGCTGGCGCCGCCACGCTGGGTCAGCTTGCCGCGCTTGGGATCTTCCGTGTACAGCGGCGGGGTCCACAGCGACAGGGCCTCGGCCGGGTCGGTGCCCGTGAGCGGCAGCGCGCCGCCCTCCCGACGCATGCGCCATACCGGCATGGCGACGGCGATATCCGCGCCATCGGCGACCCGCAGGCCGCCATGGCCGTTGAGGTCATAGCTGGCAAAGCCGGCCTGGAACAAGGACGGATCCAGCCGCACCGCATCGGCCGCCAGGCCATCGGCGGGGCCGCCCAGCACGAGGGCGCCGCCGCTGGCCAGGCTGAAGGCGCCGCCGCCGCTCACACCATAGCCGCGCACCGCGCCGGCCAGCGCCACCTTGCCGCCCGAGGCCGGCTGCGTGCTGACGGCGTTGGCTTCCAGCGTCACGCTGCCGCCGCGCCCGCCTTGCAACGCGCCGCTGGTCAGCAACGCCGCGCCCGACGACACATCGATCAGGCTGCCCGCCGCCAGCGCCACGTCGCCCGTGCCGCGCAGCGACACGCGGCCGCCGTCGATGACGGCCAGGCCGCGCTGCGCGGAAGGATCTTCCTTCAGGTTGCTCCACACGCCGCGCGCATCCAGCACGACGTCGCCCGCCACGCGCAGCGCGGCCTTGGCATTATTGGTCGGCAGCAGCGAAACATCTTCGAGCCGGCCGGCCGTGCCCGGCTGGCGCAGCGTGTTGCCCGCCTGGATCAGGCCGCCGCGGCTGACCAGATCCGCATTGATGTCGACAGTGGGCGCGTAGAGCGTGATCTCGCCGCCGTCGGCGCTGCGCAAGCCGGCATCCACGCGGACGGCCCGTGTGGCGGCCAGGCGGATGGCGCCCAGGCCGAAGCCGTTCAGGCGATCGGCATCCAGGAACACCTTGCCCTTCAGGTCGGCGGGCAGCGCATCGCCCAGGTCCAGGCCGGCGGAGCGGCCCGCCAGATCCCGGCCCACCACCACCTCGGCGGCCGCGCCGCCGGCGCCCAGTTGATAGCGCAGGAAGTTGCCGGCGGTGTCGTAATAAGGCTTGTAGGTGCCCACCACGAACTGCGCCGCGCGCGCCGCGTTGCGGTGCGACTGGCTGTAGCCGTCCTGGCCGGTCACCGGCGCGCGCGTCTGGCGGTCGCCCTGATAGGTGGCGCTGATGACGTCGCCATCGAGCACCGCGTTGCGGGTCGAGACCACCAGCGCGCCGGCGTCGCGGCCCACGGTGTAGCCCGATTCGTAGCGGGTCGGCGGCGCGATCAGCGGGTTGTAGAAGCGCCGCGTGGCGTTCTCGCCCCAGCGCCGCGACACCGCCTCGTAGCCCCGGTACAGGCCGGTGTAGAGCAGGTCGCCCGGCGCGCGGTCGGCCAGGTACAGGCGGCCGTCCTCGCCGCGCAGCCAGCTCTGGCGGATCTCGCCGCTCTGCACGTCGAGCGTGCCGCCCGACAGGTTGATGGCCGAGCCGGCCTGCGTCACCACCTCGGCGCCATCGAAACGCACCACGCCGCCCTGCGCCAGCCAGTGGCTCACCGGCACGCCGAGCGTGCCCAGGTAACCGCCCACTTCCAGCAGCCCGCCGGCCGTGTACCAGCGGTCGGCATCGTTGCCGCCGCTGCCCGCCGCCAGGCGCACCAGGTCGCGGCGATCGAGCCACACCTCGCTGTTGTTCAGCAGCTTGCTGTCGCGGTTGATCGGGGCATCGCGCTGTTCGTTGCCCTGCAGGTTGATCTTGAGGTTGTTGGACTCCATCGACACGATCACGCCGACCGCGCCGCCCACGTCGATGCGCGCGCCGTCGCGCACCAGCGCGCGGCCATCGGCCTTGACCGCCACCTGCCCGCCCGTGGCCAGCGATAGCGAACCGCCCTGGAAGTCCACCGTGCCCTGGCTGCTGATGCGCAGCAGCGACAGGTCGCGGCGGAATTCGTCGCCGGCGATCAGCGCGGTGTTGCCGCCCACGGCCGGCTGCAGCAGGCTGGCGCGCTGGCCGTCCAGCGCGGTCGTCAGGCTGGCGTCCACCAGGATGGCGCTCACCGCGCCCTCGGCCAGCGTCACCGCCGCGCCGTTGCCGCGCGCGTCCAGGTGAATGGTGCCGCGCGCGTCCACCGAGGTGGTCGACACCAGCACGCCGGCCTGCTCCACGCGCTGCGCGGTCAGGGTCACATCGCCCTGCGGCGCCTGGATCAGCCCCGTGTTGCGCACCAGGCCGGCGCCGGCCGCCTGCGCCTCGTTGCCGCGCGTGGTGGAGGCGATGTTGCTGTCCGATCCCTGGCCGCGGCGGATGATGAAGCTGTCGCCCGCCGCCAACAGCGCCTGGCCCTGCGGCGTGCTGATCTCGCCGGCGTTGCGGACTTCCTTGCCGGCCAGCAGCACGTAGCCGCCGCCGCGCGTGGCGCTGCCGGGCGTGGCCGTGGTCAGGCGCGCGCCCGCCTGCAGCTCGATCTTGCCGAGCGCGTCCTTGAAAGTGGGAATGGTGCCGTCGGCGTCGGCGTAGATGCCGCGTTCGCGGAACTGCGCGTCGCTCATGGTGGCGGCGGCCACCACCAGGTTGCGCGCGTTGACCTGGCTGGTGGCGCTGAAGATCACGCCGTTCTGGTTGACCACCAACACCGTGCCGTCGGCCTGGATCGCGCCCTGGATCTGGCTGGGCCGGGCCGCCGCGCCCACCACCCGGTTCAGCACCGCGTCGTCGGCGCCCTGCTTGAACCGCAGCGTGGTGTTGCGGCCGACGTTGAAGGTGTCCCAGTTCAAGATGGCGCGCGATTGCGTCTGCTCGATCGTCACCAGCTGTCGGCCGCCGTCGGTGCCTGTGGTCGGCTTGTTGGCGCCTTCCCACTTGGCCTGCGCGCCCTCCGCGATCCACAGGCCGCCGCGCGCCAGTCCATCCGGCACGTCCGTGCCGTTGGCGGCCGCGGCCGCGCGGGCCGCCGCCTGCGCCGCCTGCTGCGCGGCCACCGCCGCGGCGGTGCGATTCAGGTTATCCAGCGAGCGCTGCAGCTGCTGGCGCGATTGCGCCTGCTGGCGGGCGCTGTCGCCAATGCCGGCCAGGCTGCCGTCGGGCATGCGGCCGGTGCGCTGCGCGGTCGATTGCACCGCGCCCTTGTCGGCGAACCAGCCGGGACTGAAGGCGCGCGGCTGGGCCTGCGCCGCGCCGCTCCAGCCGCCCGCCACCAGCAGCACCGCCAACGCCTGCGTCACCGGCGTCAGGCGCCAGGCGGGACGGCGCGAACGCCGAGGGGAACTGCGGGGGGCTAGGGCGTGACTACGGCTGGGCATGACGGCTTTTCCTTCCTGGAATCGGATCTGGCATCTGCAGCGCCAGGACCGGTTCGCCGGGAAAAAACGGCGACGCGGACCGGGCGATTCTGCGCATGGGTGCCTAGACCGCTTCAAGCGTCATCGACTGCGCCTTTTCACAAAAAATTCATATTTCACGTTTGGGACAACGCGCGCGACGGCGTTCAGCTCAGCAGCACGATGCCACCCGGCAGCGACGTGACCTGGGCGCCATAGGCATCGCGGATCAACAGCGCCGCGTCGGCCAGCTGATCCAGCGAAAAGCGCGCCTGCACCAGGCTGCCCGCCAGCCGGTCGCTCACCAGCACGATGCGGCCGGGGCGGTAGCGGTTGATCTCGTCGACCACCTGCGCCAGCGGCACGTTGTTGAACTGCAGCACGCCGCGGCGCCAGGCCGTGACCTGCTCGGGGTCGACCCGGCGGGGCCCGCTGGCGCCGCCCGCGCCCAGCACCACCTGCTGCGCGGCGGTCAATTCCATGGCGTCCTGGCGCAGACTGACGCGGGCGCTGCCCTCCAGGCAGGTCACCCGCACCTGCCCGTCGGTGTAGCGCACGTTGACGCAGCCCGAGGCGGTGCTGACGCGGCCGGCCCCCGCCGTCAGGCTGACCGGCTGGCCGGCCGTCAGCAGCTCGACTTCGCCGGCCAGCAGATCGATCTGCTGCGCCGACCCGCTGCGCGACAGGTTGATGCGGGTCTGGGTATTGAGCTGCACGCTGGCGTCGCCCGCCAGCGCCACGCGGCGCTGCTCGCCGGTGCCGCTGCGCACATCCGCGGTCAATTCATCCACCGCCGGCCACAGGCCCAGCGGCGGCTTGAACGCCAGC
>NZ_CP017433.1:1841367-1978517 GCF_002082135.1 Achromobacter ruhlandii | reverse complement strand
AAGATGCGCGCGTGCTCGGCGCTCTGCGCGCACCAGCGGCGGAAGGCCTCGCCATCGACCACGCTGGCCTGGCCCGAGGCCAGGCGCACGACCCATGCCTGGGCCTCGCGCTTGAGCGCGGCCGCGGGGTCGCCGCCGGGGCGGGAGCGTCTGAAAAGGGTCGTCATGGAACTAAGACGTTTCCCGGGCCTGGGGACCGTAGCGCTGGACATACTTTTTTTCCAATTTCCCGCAACAGTGCTCCAGCCCCGCGCGCAGTTCCTTTTCCACGGTCCGCACCGAAATACCGAAACGCTCGGCGATCTCGCGGTGCGGCACCTCGTCGACCCGCGCCGCGATCACGATCGCCTGGCGCCGCCGTGGCAGCTCGGCCAACGCCGCCTCCAGCGCCTCGATCTGCTGGCGCCCCTCCGCCACCTGCGCCGGGCCGGCCGCCTCGTCGGCCATGTCGTACAGTTCCTCGATCTCGGCCATCGACAGGATGCGGGCATTGGCGCGGCGCTGGTCCTCGGCAACGTTCGCGGCGATCTTGAACAGATAGGCGGCCGGATACTCGACCGGCGCGCTCTCGGCCAGGCTGTCGACCCGCAGCCAGGCTTCCTGCATGGCGTCGTTGGCCAGGTCTTCCGACCCCAGCCGGATGCGCAGGCGCTTGCGGAATTCCTGGTACTTGGACAGGAACAGGTTGCGCAGGGCGTCGCCGGTCATGGACATGCGCGTCAGCCCGCCGCGCCGGCCAGCCGGCAATCGGTCCGCGGGTCAGGGCGCGGCGCCAGCACGATGGTCACCGGCTGCGGCAGGTCGGCCGGCGGCGGCGCGTCCATGATGAGTCCGGACAGCACCCCGGCCAGCGCTTCGTCGCGGCGCGCGTCGCCGGTGCCCGACAGCACCCGCGCTTGGCGCACCACGCCGTTGCGGCCGATCCACAGCTGCAGCGAGGCGCGGTAGCGGCCGAACTGCGCGCCGGTCCATTGGCACAGCGCGCGCGTCACGGTGTTCTGCAATACGCCGGCATAGCGCGTCACCGCGGCGGGCGACGGCGCGGCGCCTGCCGCGCGCGGCGCGGGCGCGCTCGCGGCCGACTCCACCAGCGTGAAGGCCGACGCGCTGGCATAGCGCGCCTGCAGCCCGGTGCCCGCCAGCAACTGGCGCAAGGCCTCGCGCGGCGCCAGCCGGCCGCGCACCGCGCTGCCCAGGCGGCCGGCCGTCAGGCGGCTGGTCACCAGCACCGCCATGCCGGTCGCCTGGGTGTACGCGGCCAGGGCCGCGTCCAGCGGCTGCGCGGCGATGTCGAACGCGATCGAAGCGCCGTCCGCAGCGCGCTGCTGCGCCAGCGCCGCCGGCGGCAACACCGCCAGTCCAAGCGCGAACCAGCAGGCGAACGCCCAAGCGGCCCCAGGCGCCTGCGTGACTGTCATAACACCCCGATGTCTCTAAGATGGCGTGGCGACTGCGCTGGCGGTGGCCGGGCGCAGGGCGGAAGCGGCATGGTAGCGGCGCCGTGTGAAACAAGCGTGACACGCGCACCGCCGCGCGTCCGCCAGCGCAACAAACCCGTCACCCACGCGGAGCGGCGCGTCCCTATACTGGATTCATCGGCGGCGGCCGTGCGCCGCCCGGCCTTTATGCCAAGGAACCCGCATGCGCATCCCCTGCCTCGTTTCGCGCCGCGCCAGCCTGCTGCTGGCGGCGCTGGCGATGGCGCCCCTGCCCGCGGGCGCGCAGACGCCGTCTACGGCCCAGACACCGCCTACGCCCCGGACCACGCCCGTCGCGCCGCCATCGTCCACTGGCAGGTCCGCCCCGGCCGGCGCCTGCATCGACACCGAAGTCAACGGCTACCATGCCCTGTCGTATGACTGCCTGAACCAGAAAATGGCGCCCGACGCCGCGCCCAAGCCGCCGCCCACGCTCGGCTCCGAAGCGATCACGCAGCGGCCGCCCAACCAGATGGGCCTGCCCACGCCCGCCACCATCGGCAACCGCATGGGCAACACCTTCGGCACCTCGGCCTACCCGCAGCGACCCGCGCCGTAACGGGCGCGCCCCCACCCGTGCCGCCGGCACGCGTGCATGCCAGGGCCCTGTTCGAACCGTGGCGGGCGAGCGTCGAGCCGGTCTCAGGCGGTGCGGCTGATGAAATAGATCTTCTTGACGAACTGGTCCACTTCCCAGCGGCCGGTATAGCCCTCCGGCATCACGAAGGCCTCGCCCACGGTCAGTTCATGCACGGTGCCGTCCGGATCGACCAGGCGCGCCGCGCCTTCGACGATGTAGCCGAACTCGATGTAGCCGGTGGTGTTGGACTGGAAACTGCCGGCGGTGCTTTCCCAAACGCCGGCCTCGGCGCGGCCGCCATTGCCTTCGAAGGCGGTCACGGTGCGGAACGCCGCGTCGCCCGAAATGGGACGCTTGGGCTTGCCCGGCACCGGGTTCTTCATGGGGCCGGCATCGATGCGGACCAGCCGCGATTGATCATGCTTCACTGCATTTTCCTTGGAATCAATGCGCCGCCACCACCAGCACCTCGGCCGCGCCGCGGCTGACCGTGCGCATGCGATGCGGCAGTTCGGAATCGAAATAGAGGGAATCGCCGGCGTCCAGGCGGAACGCGCGTTCGCCCACCTGGACCTCGATGGCGCCCTTGAGCACCAGCAGGAATTCCTCGCCGGGATGCGGAAAGACCGCGGCGGCGTCGGGAAATTCACGCGGCGGGTGCACGATGAAGGGTTCCATGGCCTTGACCTTGCGGCGCCCGGCCAGCGACTCGTAGTGGTATTCGTTGCCCAGGTCGCGCCGTTGCAGCGCTTCGCGATCGGCCACGCGCACCAGGCTGACGACCTCGTCCTGCGCCGCGCCGTCGCCGCCCACCAGTTGCGACACGCCCACGCCATAGGCCTCGGCCAGCCGCAGCACGGTCGATATCGAGGGCTCGCTCAGGCCCCGCTCCAGTTTGGAGAGGTAGCTTTTGGTCAGGCCCGTGCGCTCGCCCAGCTGTTCCAGGGACAGGGATTGCTGGCGGCGCAGCGCGCGCAGGCGGTGAGGCAGGTCGATCATGGGCGGAAAAGGTCGCGATAACGACCGATAAGCATGCCCGAAAGCCGTCCCCGCGTCGAGCCGGCCCGCCCGCCGCGTCCCTGGGCCCGCCCGCGCGGCAGGCCCCCTGCGCAGGCCGGGCCGCCCCGGCAGCCCCTAGCCCAGCACGTCCGGGTGCTGGCGCAGCGCGCGCCGCGCGTAATACGAAAAGCCCACCTGCGAGCGCTTGGGCGTCAGGATCCAGTCGTGCGCCTCATGCCCCAGCGCCGGCGGAATCGGCTGGATCTTGCCGGCCGCCATCGCCAGCAGCTGCATGCGCGCGGCGCGCTCGAACTGCAGCGCCAGCACGCAGGCCTCTTCCACCGTGCCCGCGGCCACCAGCATGCCGTGGTGCGACAGCAGGATGGCGCGCTTGTCGCCCAGCGCCGCCGAGATGATCTCGCCTTCCTCATTGCCCACCGGTACGCCCGGCCAGTCCTTCAGGAACGCCACGTCGCCATACAGCGGGCAGTTGTCCATGTGCGAGACCTCCAGCGGCACCTCCAGCATCGACAGCGAAGCCGCGTGCAGCGGGTGCGTATGGATGATGCAGTTGACGTCCGGCCGCGCCCGGTAGATCCAGGAATGGAAACGGTTGGCGGGGTTGGGCATGCCGCCGCCTTCCTGCACCCGCAGGTCCTCGTCCACCAGCAGCAGATTGCCGGCCGTGATCTCGTCGAACCCCAGCCCCAGCCGCTGCGTGTAGTAGCGGTTGGGTTCCGGCGCCCGCGCCGTGATCTGGCCCGCCAGGCCCGAATCGTGCCCGCCATCGAACAGGATGCGGCAGGTCAGCGCCAGGCGCTCGCGCAGCGTCCAGTCGGGCGTGTCGAACTGGCGCTGCATCTCGGCCTTGGCGCGCGCGATCAGTTCATCCTTGCCCAAATGCATCGTATCGGCCATCTTTGACTCCTCGCTATGCCGTTTCCAACAACGGCGTAAAGCCCGGCAGGGCGCGCATGCGCGCCAGCCAGGCGTGGATGTGGGTAAAGGCGGACAGGTCGTAGCCGCCCTGCTCCGCCATGCTGGTGTAGGGATAGAGCGCGATGTCGGCGATGGTCGGCGCCTCGCCCACCAGGAAGGCGCGGCCCGCCAGATGCGCCTCCATCCACGCCGCCGCGCGCATGCCGATGCGGCGCCACTCGACCATCGCCGGGTCATCCACCCGCGCCGTGCCGCGCAGGTGGATCAGCAGCCGCGGCTGCGCGAAGGCGTGCATGTGCTGGGTCTGCTCGAAGCTCAGCCAGCTGGCCACCTGCGCCTGCGCCAGCCGCCCCTCGGGCAGCCACGGCGTGCCCCGGCCCAGGTACCACAGGATCGCCTGCGACTCCGCCAGCCACACGCCTTCGGGCGTGCGCAGCGCGGGCACCTGGCGCCACGGATTGATGCGGCCGAAGGCCTCGGTCTCCAGGTCGCCCTGCACGATGTCGAACGTGCGGCGCGTCAGCGCCAGCCCCATGTAGCCGCAGGCCAGCCGGATCTTCCAGGCATTGCCCGAGCGCAGCGTGTCGGCCAGTTCCAGCGGCTGTCCCGCCAGGGGATGCGTCGTCATGCTCAATCCATCCTGATATCGGCGCGCTTGACGATCTCGGCCCACTTCTTCTTTTCGGCCGCGATGAAGCGCTGGTATTCCTCCGGCGCGCCGGCATAGAGCTGCGTGCCCTGCGCCGCCAGCCGCGTCTTCAGTTCGGGCGAGGCCAGCGTCTGGCGCAGCGCCGCGTTGAGCTTTTCCAGCACCGCCGGCGGCGTGCCGGCCGGCGCGAAGAACGCATTCCAGGAACTGATCTGCAGCCCGGCGTCGCCGGCCTCGCCCGCGGCCGGCACCTGCGGCGCCGACGGCAGGCGCTGGTCCGCCGCCACCGCCAGCGCGCGCAGCTTGCCCGAGGCCACGTGCGGCATGATCACCGGACTGGCGTCCATCACCACGTCCACCTGGCCGCCGATGGCCGCGTTGACCGCTTCGCTGCCGCTCTTGAACGGCACGTGCACGATGTCCACGCCCGCCGTCAGTTTCAGCAGCTCCAGCCCCAGGTGCGGCGAACTGGCCGTGCCCGCCGAACCGAAATTCAGCTTGGCCGGATGCGCCTTGGCGTAAGTCACGAAATCCGCGAAATTCGCCGCCGGCAGGTCGCCGCGCACCGCCAGCAGATAGGGCGAGCCGGACACCAGCCCGACCGGCGCGAACTTGTCGGGGTCATAGCTGAGCTTGGCATAGATCAGCGGGTTCACCACCTGCGTGCCCACCGTGCCCATGAAAATCGTATACCCGTCGGCCGGCGCCGTCGCCGCCACCTGCGCCGCGATCACGCCACCGGCGCCAGGCCGGTTCTCCACCACCACGCTCTGGCCGAGCGCGTCGCCCATGCCCTTGCCCACCTGGCGCGCCACGATGTCGGTGATGCCGCCGGCGCCGAACGGCACCACCAGCCGGATCGGATGATCCGGAAACGCGGCCTGCGCGCCGCTACCTGCGGCCAGCGCCAGGGCGGCGGCCATGATGATGCGCTTCATAGGATTCCCCTTGTGTCCGCCGCTGGATCGCGGCTATGACACAAAGTGTCCTATAGAGCATTGATTTTCCGCAAGGGAAATGTGATTGGGGGAATCCCTGAGGGGCGGGAATAAAGTTCGCTTTCCCGATCGGCTGCCGTCAGCCACATTCGGTCGGCGGTCAATCGGCACCTTCGACTGCTAGTTGGCATCGGCATTGACGTGGGTAACGGCCAGGTGCATTGGCTGGTCCGGCCGAAGAGTCACGTTGAGCACCGGACGTGGCGGCGCCGCGTCAATTGGCACTGCCAGCTTAACGCGGAGCAAAAGCATGGAGGCGAGCACCGTCATTTCAGCCATTGCCAGGTGCTGTCCGAGACATACGCGCGGCCCAACCCCAAAAGGAATGTACGCACCTCGTGGCAGGTCTGGAGCGTCGTGGGCAAACCGCTCGGGCCTGAATTTTTCCGGGTCGGGAAACCACCGCGGATCATGATGCAAGGCGTACACCGGGATCATGAAAAGCGTACCCGCAGGAAACGTCCAGTCGCCCAGTGGGATCGCGCGTGTAGCGCGGCGGCTCATGAGCATGGGCGCCACGGGGTAGAGCCTCATCGCCTCCTTGATCGTTTGGACAAGATAATTGGCTTCCTGACATGCCTCGAAGCTGGGCGCATTGCCCTGCAGCACGCGCCGTAGCTCATCCCGCGCCAGACTCTGGGCCTCAGGATTCGATGCCATGCACCATGCCCACCACACCAATGTCGCCGCTGTCGTTTCGTGGCCGGCAAGAAACATGGTCATGCATTCATCGCGCACGAGCTGCAGAGATCGCTTTGATTCATCCTCACGAGATTGCAGCAGGCGGGTCAGCAGATCATCGGGCCAAGCGGCGGGCGCCATCATCAAGCGACGTTTTATGTGTCGATCGATCATGTCCTTCAAAGTCCTCAGCGCACGTCGCTTCTTGCGTTTCCAGGGCATCCAGTCCGGCATGCTGGCCGGCCAATAGAACTCGGCATTGGTGGCTTCGCTCGTCACACGTATTGCGTGCTCGACAGCGCGCGCATCTTCGCCAACGCTGCTTGAAAATACCAATTGGAGAATCACGTCCATGGTCAAGGCGGTGAGTTCTCTCTCGATAGGCCAATTGGGGTGCGCCCTCGGCCACAGCTCGAACGCCCGTGTTGCGGCCTCGACGACGATCGGAGAAAAGCGCTGCACCGCCTTGGGAGAAAAACCGGGAAGCAGCGCGTGGCGGCGTCCGCGCCAATTCTCTCCTTCCGCGGTCAGCACGCTATGACCGTGTACTTGCGAAAACACGCGGATGCCGCGTTCCCAGCGGATCAACGCATCATGATGGCCAACCAGAAGCTCGCGTGCCAGTTGGGGATTGGCGACAACCACATCATGCTCCGGCCAGATACGCAGGTGCACGATGTCACCGTACGTATTTCGCCAAGCGGTCAGAGTACCCGGCAAGTCCCGTGACATGGCTTGCAGAAGCTTCCAGCCAGTAATACCAGTCTGTGGACCAGGAGGCCAGGTCCCCGCGGAGCCGGCTAAGGGAGCTCTGGTTGTCGAGTCGCGATGGATCGGGCATTGAGGTTCTGGCGATGCACGCATTTGGCGAAAGTCCTGGTGAGTGTGCCCCGATTCTCGGCCAAACGCCACGGGTTCTCTTGAACGCAAACGACATCGACAGCGGCATCCTGCATACCTATACTGCGCACTCATGGATCTGACGCCTGCCCACTTTTCTTGCCCCGAGCCGCTCAGCCGCGCGCCATTGGCGACGCACGGCGCCCGCCGCCCGCGCAGCCACCTTCATGTGGCCCCGCCTGGCTTGCAAGGCGCCGTTGCCGCGATTCTGTGGCGCGACACGCGCGGGGCCCATCTGAGCGACGCTCAGCGCCTGACACACCTTCCCGCCTCTCCGATGGTAAGCCTGACGTGGTTTCAAGACGTCAATGCGGGTCGGATCGAGCAAACAGAGACAGGACCGAAGTGGCGGCCCTTGAACTCCCCGATCGTATTGTCGGGAAGTCATTCGAATCCCTCCGCTTGCTGGGCACCGGCCGCCGGTCGCACTGGAATGATCTGCTTTGACGCGGGCGCGGCGCAAGCGCTGTTCCAGATCGACCTGTCCGCCATTCAGGACGAGATCGTTGATGCGCGCGACCTGCTCGATAACTCATGGCATGCGCTATTCGAATCGATCCTCGCGGCAGACAGTGAAGCCGCCTCGCTCGCTGCAATTGAGCGTCATGTCTTGCCGCGCTGGCGCTCGTGCGGCCATTCCGGCTCGGCACTGGCGTCGCTACGCGACGCTGGGCGTCAGTGGGTCAGACAGCTCACTTGGCTAGCCTACAAGTGGCGGCGGTCGCACAGCCCACGCCACGTGGAGCGGCGTATCAAGGCGTACAGCGGCCGCTCATTGCGAGAATGGCAATCCCTCGTCAAGACCGAAGGCTTGTTCTTCAATGCCCGCGCACAATTCGAGGCCGGAAGGTCTCTGGATTGGGCCGCAATCGCTCACGACGAAGGCTTCGCCGACCAAGCGCATTTGAGCCGCGCGGTGAAACGCATCACAGGCTTTTCGCCCTGCGAATTCGCGCGACGATTCGCAGAGGATGAATCGTTCTGGTTGTACCGGCTATGGGTGTGATGGACCTTTGGCTGACCGAGACCTATCGGCGCTCCCAGCTCAGCGCGGCGGCCAGCGCCAGCGACGCGGCCATGGCCAATGAAGCCGCTGCAAAAGCCAGCCGCACGGCCTGCGCGCTTGCGCCATCAGGCGCGATCGCGATGAACAGACCGCCGAACACCGCCACGCTTACCGCGGCGCTGATCTGCAAGGTGGCGTTCACCAGGCCCGAGGCCAGCCCCGCCCAGCGTGTTTCCACATGGTCAACGTTCAGGCGCACCAGCGCGGGAAGGGCGATGCCTTGCCCCCCGCCAATCAGGAACAAGGGCGGCGCGAGCCAGGACGACGCCCCAGCGAAAGCCAGCGCCGCTACCATGAGCAGGCCGAGCACCTGCAGCACCATGCCGAACCCGGCGGTGCGCGAGCCCATACGCCGGGCGATGCGCGGGCCGCAGAACGGGCCGAGGAAGAACCCGATGCCAAGCGGCAGGATGGCCAGGCCGGCCGTCAACGCATCATGGCCGAGGCCGGCGTGTTCGTACACGGCGAACACCAGGAAGAACGCAGCCAGCGCATAGAAGAAGAACGTTGATGCCAGACTGCGTCGCAGTCCTCGCGCGGCCAGAAGCGAGGGCAGAACCAGCGGCGTTCCGCCGGCGCGCTCCTGTGCCTTCTCATGCCGCCAGAAGATCCACAACAACGGCACGCTCAAAGCCAGCGGCGCCGTGCACCACCACGGCCAGCGGTGTTGCTGTCCTTCGATAAGCGGAACCACGAGCGCCAGCAGGCCGCCCGCCAGCAGCATCGCCCCTTGCACGTCCAGGCGCGGCGAGCGTTCGGCCCGGCTTTCACGCAGCAGTCTCATCGCGGCTGGAATGGCAAGCATGATGATGGGAAGGTTGATCAGGAAGACGCTGCGCCACCCCAGCCCCCATGGACTGGTCGAGACCAGCACACCCCCCAGCAGTTGGCCGCCCACGGACGCCAGGCCGAATGTGGCGCCGTACAGGCTCAACGCGCGGTTCTTCTCGCTTGGCGGAAAGATGGCGTGGATCGACGCCAATGATTGCGGCGCCATGATCGCGGCCGATATCCCTTGCAGCAGTCTGCCGGCGATCAGCATGCCCGGCGACGGCGCCAGGCCGCACAACGCCGACGCGGCGCCAAAGCCGAGCATGCCCGCCATGAACACGCGCTTGCGGCCATAGAGGTCTCCCAGACGCCCGCCCAGGATCAGGGTGACGGCATAGGCTGCCGCGTACACCGAGATCACCAGCTGCGAGACGTCGGAGGAAGCTTGCAGGTCCGTCCGTATGGCGGGCAGCGCCACATTGACGATGAAGAAATCCAAGGGCGGCAGGAGCGTGCCCGTCAACAGGACGGCCAAGGCGAGCCAGCGACGAGCGTCAGGGGCCGGCGTCGCGGTGGCCTGAGTAAAAGTAGTCATGGTGCGATTCTTCAGGGCGCGGCTTGCAAGGGCGCGCGGCCGGTTGAGCATGGAGCCGCATGATGATCCAAACAATATTGTTCGGGTACTGACATTCCTGTATATTTTTTGAACATTTTTGTACGGGAAGGCTTGGCATGGAATGGAACGACGTCCGCATCTTCCTGGCAGTCGCCCGCGGCGGCTCCTTCGGCGAGGCCGCCCGGGCGCTGGGCGTGAGCCATCCGACAGTGGGCCGCCGGATCAAGGTGCTGGAGGACGAAGCCAGGCAACCGCTCTTTCGTAGAACAAAGGACGGACTGGTCCTCACGGATGCCGGCGACACCGTGCGAGCGCTGGCGGAGTCCATGGAGGATTCCGCGCTGTCCATGGAAAGGCGCCTGACCGGCAATGACCAACGTCTTGAAGGCATCCTGCGGATCTCGTCAGCGGACTGGTTCGCGGGCTACGTCCTGGCGCCCGTCCTGGTCGAGCTGACGCGCCGTCATCCCGCTGTCGTGCCGGAAGTGATTGCAAGCCATCGGTTGCTCGATCTCTCGCGCCGGGAGGCCGACGTGGCCTTTCGCATCGTGCCGTTCAACGAACCGGATATCGTTCAGCGCCGCCTGATGCGGATTTCATATGGGGTGTATGGGTCGATGGCAACCGCCCAGGCATTGGGCGATGATCCCGCATCCGTCGGGGTCATTCTCATGAATACCGCGCAATCGCATTTCCCCGACGTGGCCTGGGTACTGGAACGGTTTCCGCGCTGCCGACGCGCATTCACCAGCACCAACCGTTCGGTCCAGGCGCAGATGTGCCTGAGGGACATGGGCATCGCGGTGCTGCCCAGGGCGCTCGGTGATGCGGTGCCTGGATTGCAGCGCATCCACACGCCCGATCAACCGCCAACGCGGGACATCTGGGTAGGCTATCACCAGGATCTGCGGCACATGGATCGCTTGCGGGCGATGCTGGACATCGCCGACATGATGCTGTCTGAATCCTCCAGCGCGGCACATTCCCCCGGGGCCTGAACGCGGGATCGGCGAATGCGCGCGCATGCCTTGCGACGCGCATGCATATTCTGAAATGGCTGGAGCGATTCGCCTTTCGAGCCGATCAGACCGGCGCGCATGCGCTGCGCAGGATCCTCTCAAGCTGCGCCGCCCCCGGGGACGGGCGGCGCCGATCACCCCCAACTGATCGCGATGATCCCGACCAGCACCACCACCGCGCCCGCGATACGGCGGGCAAGATGGTTTTCGCGGAAAAGCCAGTACGCGAGCAACGCGCCGACAATGATCGATGACTCGCGCAAGGGCGCGACAAGCGCCACCGGCGCGCGCTGCATGGCGGTGAGAACAAGCAGGTAGGCCAGCGGGGAAAACACGGCCACGATGAGGATCGGCACGCGATCGACGCGCAGGGCGGCGGCAATCCGATGGCGGCGGCGCAGCGCGAGCGGGGTCAGCGCCAGGCCCTGCAGCAACAGCGTGCCGGCGTAGTAGCTCACGGGCGCCAAGTGCCACGAGGTCATCGAATAGCTGTCCCACAGCGTGTAGCTGGCGATGGCGGCGCCGGTCGCGGTGCCCCACAGCAAGCCCGGCAAGGGGCGCTGGCGCTGGCCGCTGAACGGATTGCCGGTGACGACGAGGATGCCCGCGACGATGAGAAGCGCGCCCAGCACGGCAACCGTATCGATCCGCTCCCCCAGCAGGAACACGGCGAACAACATCGTGAGCATCGGCCCCGTGCCGCGGGCCACCGGATAGACGACGCCCAGTTCGGCGCGGTCGTATCCGGCCTGCAGGGTCAGGGAGTAGGCGATGTGCAACGCCGCCGAGACGGCCGCGCCCGCCGCGAGCCGCCCATCGAAGGCCTGCTGGCCCGACGCCATGAGGACGAGCGCGATCGGAAGACACCACAGCGCCGACACGCAGGTATAGGCCCAGACGAACAGCAGGGTGTCCCCCCGCTTGTACTTCGAGGCCAGGTTCCAAGCCGCGTGGGCCATTGCCGCGACAAGAACCATTGCGACAACGGCGGGCGGCATCAGGAGAGATCGGGCAGGTCGATGCCCGCGCGCTCTGCCTTGCGGCTGCGCTGCGGGTCGCGCAGGGCCAGGGCGGCCACCAGCGCGTCGATGACAACCAGCTGAGCCAGCCGGCTGCCCGCCGCGGCCATCTGCGCCGGCAGGGGCGCGCCGCCGACGACCAGCGCGATATCGGCCAGGTTCGCCAACGGCGTGCCGTACTGGTTGGTGATGGCGATGAGCGCGGCCCCGGCGGAGGTCGCCGCATCGGCGATGGCCAGCGTGGTCTCGGTGCGCCCGGTCGAGCTGACCGCGATCACCGCATCGCCCGGGCCGAGCAGACGCGTCGCGATCATGGCCGACAGGTGGTCCTGGATACCGAGGGTCATCACGCCAACCGCGCGCAGCCGGAACACGGCATCGGCGGCGACCGTCGCGGACGGGCCCGCCCCGAATGCGAGCACCTGCCGGGCGGACAGGATCTTGCCGACCGCCGTGTCGAATGCGGCGAGGTCAAGGGCGCCGCCCAGCGCCGTCAGGGCGTCGGCGCCCGCGCGGATGGAAGTCTGCAGCACGGCGGCCGACGGCGCGTCCGCGGCCAGCGCCTCAGGCGGCGCGAAGAACCGGGTCGTGCCGCGCGCGCGAGCGATCTCCAGCTTGAGCTCGGTGAAGCCGCCGAAGCCAATGGCGCGCGCGGCGCGGACCACGCTCGGCGGCGACACGCCGGCACGGGCGGCCACCTGCGCCGCCGTGCTGGCGCCGACGAACAAGGGATCGGCAAGCAGAAGCGCGACCACCTTCGCCTCGCTGGCGGCAAGATCGCCACAGCGGGCCTGAATCGCGCCGATCCATTGCCCGAGCCGTCCCTCGCTTTCTGAAATTTCATTACCGTTACTTGATTTCATGTGTAATATATTACTTAACCTCCCCCGAACACGCAAGCCCGCGCGCGCAGCCGTTTCGCGCCGCCGCCATTGAAGGTCCCTCCATGGATACAGAAAACCTTGCGTCCGTTGCTGTTGTCGGCCCGGGCGCCATCGGCACCACGATCGCCGCGGCGCTGCATGAAGCCGGCCGCGCGCCGCTGCTGTGCGGCCGCACACCGCGCGATCATCTGGCGTTGCAGGCCGGCGACCGCCACATCACCGTTCCCGGTCCCGTACTGGCGGATCCCGCGCGGCTTGAACGCACGGTCGATCTCGTGTTTCTCGCGGTCAAGGCAACGCAGACCGAGGCCGCCGCGCCCTGGCTCGCCGCGCTGTCCGGGCCGCGCACCATCGTGTGCGCGCTGCAGAATGGCGTGGAGCAGGTGGAACGGGTGAGCCCGCATTGCCCCGGCGGGCGGGTCGTGCCCGCCATCGTCTGGTTTCCCGCGCAAGCGCAACCCGACGGGTCGGTGCGGCTGCGCGGCGAGGCGCGCCTGAGCGTGCCGGACATCCCCGAGTCCCGGGTGATCGTCGAGGCGCTGCACGGCACCCGCTGTCTGGTCGAGCGGGCCGCGGATTTCAGATCCCTGGCGTGGCGCAAGCTGCTGCAGAACGCGGCGGCGGGGCTGATGGCGCTTACCCAGCGCCGCTCGGGCATGTACGCCCGGGCCGACATCGCGGCGCTCACCCTGCGCTATCTGCGGGAGTGCCTGAGCGTGGCGCGCGCCGAGGGCGCCGCGCTGGGCGACGAGGTGCCGCGGGCGATCCTCGACAAATTCCTGGCGTCGCCCGCCGACATGGGCACCTCGATCCTGGCGGATCGCGAAGCCGGCCGGCCGCTCGAATGGGACATCCGCAATGGCGTGGTGGCCCGCCGCGGCCGGGCCCACGGCATTCCCACCCCCATCAGCGACGTCGTCGTGGCGCTCCTGGCGGCGGCCAGCGACGGCCCGGGCTGACGCTCACGCCACGCGCCCGTGGCCGACGCGCCGCATTAGCGCCCCCGGCCGCCGCGCCGAATCAGCGCGCCTGGACCTGGGCGCCGCCCTTCGGATCTCGCGCGCCATGGCCGAACTTGTCGCGGTAGGCGGCGGGACTGGTCAGCACGATGCGCCGGAAATGCCTGCGCATCGACTCCTCGGATCCGAAGCCGGCCAACTCGGCGATGCGGCCGATCGGCAGGGGCGTCTGCGCTTCAAGCATCTCGCGCGCCGCGGCCACGCGTTCGCGCACCAGCCATTCATACGGCGCCATGCCGGTGGCCTCGTGAAATTGCCGTTGTAGCGTGCGCGGACTCATCGCCGCCCGCTCCGCCAGCGCGCGCAACGTGTGCGGCAGCGCGGCATGCTGGCGCATCCAGTCCATCAGCCTGGCCAGGCGCCCGCTGTCGTCCGGCGGCATGGGACGCGGCACGAACTGCGCCTGCCCGCCCTCGCGGTGCGGCGCCACGACGAGCCTTTGCGCGACCCGGTTGGCCACGGCGCCGCCGTAGTCGCGCCGCACCAGGTGCAACAACATGTCCAGCCCCGCGGCGGAACCCGCCGAAGTGATGATCTGCCCTTCGTCGACATAGAGCGCGTCCGGCTCGACACGCACGCGCGGATAGCGCTGTTGCAGCTTTTCGGCGTAGCGCCAATGCGTGGTCACCGTCTTGCCGTCCAGCACGCCGGCCGCCGCCAGCACGAATACGCCGGAGCAGATGGAGCAAAGCCGGGCCCCGCGCCGGTAGGCCTGGCGGATCTTCTTGAGCAATGCCTCGGGCGGCGCTTCGTCCGGGTCGCGCCAACCCGGCACCACGATCGTATCCGCGCGATCGAGCCGCTTGAGCGCGTAGGGCGCGACCACCGTGATGCCGCCCGCGGCGCGCAACGGGCCGGGCTCGCTCGCGCAGACCGCGAAACGATACCAATCCACGCCCAGCTCCGGACGTTCGAGCGCGAAGAGTTCGGTCACGCAGCCGAATTCGAAGGTGCAGAGCCGGTCGTAGGCCAATGCGACCACGAGATGATTTTCCATGGCGCAATGTTACCGGTATTTGTCGATTACGCCACTTACCGGCATCGCCGCCCGAGGCCAGAATGACATGCCTGGATCAATGCTCCAGACACTTACTTCACCGCACGAACCACTCAGGGTTGAAACATGCCGACCACCAATGCCGTTAACACCATCCCCGCCGCCGACGCCGCGACCGCGCTCGGCCATTTCCGCGCCGCGCTGCAATTCGAAACCGACTGTTCCGATGTGGCCAGCGCGCTCGCGACAGGCACGCCCGGTTTTGTCCTGCTGGATGTGCGCAGCCCCGCGCTGTACGCGCAGGGCCACGTGCCGGGCGCGCGCAACCTGCCCCACGGCAAGATCGTCGAGTCGAAACTGGCGGACTATCCCGCCGATACGCTGTTCGTCACGTACTGCGCGGGCCCGCACTGCAATGGGGCGACGCGCGGCGCGTTGCGCCTGGCGCAACTGGGGCGGCCGGTGAAGGTCATGATCGGCGGGGTGACCGGATGGCGGGACGAAGGCTTCAGTCTCGCCACGTCCGCCGCCTGACGCGCGGCGGCTGGCGAGGTCACAGTTCGTTCAAGGACTTGGCGCGCAAATGCTGCGCCAGGAAATCCAGCAGCGACCGCACCTTGCCGGCCATGAGCCGCTGGTGGGTCATCAACGCGAACACCGGCCGTGGCGGGGTTTCCGATTCCGGCAACAGCACTAGCAGGCGGCCGGCCGCGACGTGATCGGCGATGGCCCAGGCGGGCGCATGGACGATGCCGGCGCCGGCCGCGGCGGCCGTGACCACGCCGTCAACGGTATTCGAGCGCATGCGAGTGGGCACCCGCACGACGGTGGGCCTGCCCTCGTGCATCAGGGTCCAGGCGTCGTCGGTCGCCAGATGGCTGTACACCAGGCCGTCATGCTGCGCGAGATCGCGCAGGCCGCGAGGCGTGCCACGCCGCGCCAGGTAGTCGGGCGCGGCGCTCAATACCCAGCGGATGGATCCCAGGCGCCGGGCGACGAGGCTGGAGCTGGGTTGCTCGCCCACCAGCACCGCGAGATCGATGCCTTCCTCCAGCAGGTTGACAGGGCGGTCCAGCAAGTGCAGGTCGAGCGTGACCTTGGGATGCAGCACCAGGAACTTCGCCAGCAACGGCTGCAGGTGCACGCGCCCATACAGCGTCGGCGCCGTGACGCGCAGCCGCCCCGAAGGCTCGGCGGCATCGACCCGCATGCTGCTTTCCAGTTCGTCCATCTCGGCCAGCAGGCGCTTGGCCTCGGCGTAATAACGCTGGCCGGCCTCGGTGAGCCGCAGGACCCGGGTCGAGCGCACCAGCAGCCGGGTGCCGAGGCGTTCCTCCAGCGCGCTGATGTGGCGGCTGACCGAGGCCAGGGAGACCCCGCTGACGCGCGACGCGCCGCTGAGACTGCCCTGGTCCACCGCCGCCACCAGCAGCGCCATGCCTTCCGATCGGTTCACCCTGCCCTCGCTTTGCGGCCCTTTCCGCCGCGAATCCTAGCGGCTCCAGTATTTCATATCTGCAAGGCTGCTTTACGGATTTTGCTATTCACCGCAAGAATCGCCGCTTCCATACTGGGGGCCGTTTTTTCAACCGTATGCCGCGATGTCCCTGCCAGCCACGCCCCCCTCCTCTACCCTGTCCCCTGCCGCGCGCCGCTACGCGATGCTGGCCGTGTCGCTGTCGATCTCCATGGCGACGCTCGATACCTCGATGACGAATACGGCGCTGCCATCGATGGCGTCGCAACTCGGCGTGAGCGCGTCCGATGTGATCGGGGTGGTCACCATCTATCAACTGGTCATGGTGGCGACGATGCTGCCGCTGGCCGCGCTGGCGGGAAAGATCGGGCACCGCCGGGTGTTCCTGCCGGCGCTGTGGCTGTTCCTGGCCGCCTCGGTCTGGTGCGGCGCGGCGCAGTCGCTGTGGTCGCTGGAGGCGGCGCGCGCGGCGCAGGGCCTGGCCGCGGCGGCGCTGATGGGCTGCAACATGGCGCTGGTGAGCGCAATCTACCGCAAGGAGGAGCTGGGCCGCGGCATGGGCCTGAACGCCATGATCGCGGCGGCGTCACTGGCCGGCGGACCGGTGCTGGCGTCGGCGATGCTGACCGTGCTTAGCTGGCACTGGCTGTTCTACGTGAATGTGCCCTTCTGCCTGGTGGCGCTGGCGCTGGCCGGCAGGCATCTGCCGCGCGCACCGGGCGATGGCAAAGCGCTGGATGCGGGCGCGGCGCTGTTGTGCGCGCTGGCGTTCGGGCTGGCCGTGCTGGGCCTGGAACGCGCGGCCCAGCCGGATTGGGGCACGGCCCTGGTCTGGGCGTTCGGCGCGCTGAGCTGGGCGCTGCTGCTGCGCCGCGAACGCCTGAGCCCGCACGCCATCGTGCCGCTGGACCTGCTGCGCCTGCCGCCGTTCTCGCTGGCCGTGCTGGTCTGCGTGCTGGCCTTCGCGGCACAGGGCGCGGCCATGGTGGCGCTGCCCTTCCTGCTGAACCTGACGCTGGGGCGCGACATCGCCGACGTGGGCATGCTGATCGCGCCCTGGCCGGTGATGGGCGCCTGCCTGGCGCCGTTCTCGGGCAAATGGTCGGACCGCATGTCCGCCAGCCTGCTCGGCGCGATCGGGCTGGCGCTGCTGGCGGCGGGCCTGCTGGCCGTAAGCCGACTGCCGGCCGGGGCGCCGATGTGGGCGGTGATGCTGCCCATGGCGCTGTGCGGCACGGGCTTCGGGCTGTTCCTGTCGCCCAACCAGCGCTTCATCATGTTCAGCGTGCCGGCCCACCGCGCCAGCGTGGCCAGCGGCCTGTCCGGCCTGGCGCGGCTGCTGGGCCAGACGATGGGCGCGGCCTTCGTGGCGGCGTGCTTTGTCTTCAGCCCCCGCGGCGGCGCCACCTGGGCCTTGTGGGTGGCGGTGGCGTTCGCGATGGCGGGGGCCCTGGCCAGCGCCGCGCTCGAGCGCCTGGCGCGGCTGGGGCGACGGACCGTGCGGACGACGCCTGCCCGCCGCGCGCGCGCCCGGTAGGATGGCTGCGCGGTTGGCTCAGGGCATCAAACACGTCTTCATCGGTAGCGTGGGAGGCGGGATGACGCTCCAGGCACGGCGATGGCGCATGGGCGACGCGGCATCGCCGCCACGGCCATCGGCGACCAAAAAGTGATCTCGCATCGCGGGCACGCCAATTGCTGGTTGCGGCATCCGTTCATGCCGCCTGCCACCCATGCCCGACATCGCGTCCTCCCCCCTGCCCACGTTCTCTCTCGACCGCCTGCGGGCCCTCCTGGCCGACATCGGACCAGACGTTGAACCGGCGGGCGTGCTGCGCGCCCTGGTGCGCGCCGGTTGCGACCGCCTGCCCCTGCCCGGCCATGGCGAGACCCTGACGCGATGGCGCGCGCTCGCCGCGGTGGCGGCCGTCGACCTGTCGCTGGCCAAGTGCTTCGAGGGCCACACCGATGCCCTGGCGATTCTGGCGGAACTGCGCGGGCCGGCCGCGCCGGCGGGCAGCATCTGGGGCGTCTGGTGCGCGGAGCCGCCACGCCAGCGGCTGACCCTGACGCCCGCGGCCGATGGCGGTGTGACGCTGCAAGGCACCAAGGCATGGTGTTCGGGCGCCAACGGCGCCAGCCATGCCATCGTCAGCGGCTGGACGCCGGCCGGCGCGCCGTGGCTGGCCGCGGTGGCGCTGGCGCAACCGGGCGTGACGATCCGGCCCGGCGGCTGGGCCGCCCCCGCCATGCGGGGCAGCGGCACGGCCAGCGTCGCGTTCGACCAGGTCAGGGCGCTGCCGGTAGGGGCGCCCGGCGCCTACGTGGACCGGCCCGGTTTCCTGCACGGGGGCGCTGGCGTCGCCGCCTGCTGGTACGGCGGCCTGGCGCGCATCTTCCAGCGCCTGCAGGCCGGTGCCGGCGACACGCCCGGCAATCCCTTTCGCCTCGCGCATCTGGGCGCGGCCGATGTGGCGCTCGGCCAGGCCCGCTGGGCCTTGCACGCGGCGGCCGCGGCCATCGATGCCGACCCGAGCCATGACTGCAGGCTGGAAACCGCCCGCGCCCGGCTGGCGGTCGAGGCCGCGGCCGAAGACATCCTGGGGCGGGCGGCGCGCGCGCTCGGCGCCGGCCCGCTGTGCCAGGACCGGGCCTTTGCCCAGGCCATGGCCGACCTGCCGCTCTACATCCGCCAGAGCCACGCCGAACGCGACCAGGCCGCCCACGGAGCGGTGGTGGCCGGCGCGGGAGAATCGGCATGGACGCTCTAGCCCGCCATTTCGACGCCCTGTACCGTGCCAGCGACGACCCCTGGCACGTGCGCGATGCGTGGTACGAATGCCGCAAGCGCGCGCTGCTGCTGGCAAGCCTGCGGCTGGCCCGCTACGACCACGCGCTGGAAGCGGGCTGCGGCAACGGCGGCATGACGGGCGCGCTGGCGGCGCGCTGCCGGCGCGTGACCGCGGTCGACCTTTCCCCGGCCGCCATCCGCCGCTGCCGCGCCCACCTGGCAAGCCAACGGGCGAGCGGCGTGCAAGCGCTGGCGTTGCGGCTGCCGGACGCCTGGCCCGCCGTTCCGCCCGGCGGCTTTGACCTGGTGGTGGTGTCGGAAATGGCCTATTACCTGGACGACGACGCGCTGGCGCGCTTCCTGGCCCGCGTCCGCGCCAGCCTGCGGCCCGGCGGCGAACTGGTGGCCTGCCACTGGCGCGGCGCCTTCAACGACCGCCGGCAGGACACCGAGGCGCTGCACGCCGCGCTGGGCGCCTTGCCCGGCCTGGCGCCGCTGCTGGCGCATCAGGAACCCGAATTCCGGCTCGATGCCTGGGCCCTGGCCCCCGACACGGAAAACACCGCCCCATGATCGGCATCTGCATCCCCGCCCACAATGAAGAACGCCACATCGCCGCCTGCCTGCGCGCGGTCACCCTGGCCGCGCGCCATCCCTTGCTGGGGGACGAGCCGGTGCGCATC
The DNA here is from genome assembly GCF_002082135.1 of Achromobacter ruhlandii. Classification (NCBI taxonomy): domain Bacteria; kingdom Pseudomonadati; phylum Pseudomonadota; class Betaproteobacteria; order Burkholderiales; family Alcaligenaceae; genus Achromobacter; species Achromobacter ruhlandii. Next base: position 1,958,951 of record NZ_CP017433.1, on the reverse strand, counting down.
GTCGTGGTGCTGGACCATTGCCGCGACGCCACCGCCCGGCTGGCGGCCGCCTGGCCGGTGCAGCGCCTGGCCATCCGCGCGCGCAACGTCGGCATCGCCCGCGCCACGGGATCGCAGTTCCTGCTGGATGCCGGGGCGCGCTGGCTGTCGTACACCGACGCCGACACCATCGTTTCGCCGCGCTGGCTGGTGGACCAGCTGTCGCTGAACGCGGAAGTGGTGTGCGGCACGGTCGGCGTCGCCGGCTGGGCCGCGCACGGCCGCAATGCCGGCGCGGCGCACAGCCACTTCGTCTCCCGCTACCAGGACCGGGACGGTCACCGCCATGTCCATGGCGCCAACCTGGGCATCGCCGCCCACGCCTACCGCCGCAGCGGCGGCTTCGCGCCCCTGCCTTGCAGCGAGGACCAGGCCCTGGTCGACCGGATGGCGCAGGCGGGGTTCACGATCGCCTGGACCGCCCGGCCGCGCGTCATCACCAGCGCCCGGCCCTATTCCCGGGTGGAAGGCGGCTTCGCCACGGCGCTGCGCGCGGCGGCGGCGGCGGCGGGCGTGCCTGACTGCCCTGTCCCGCCCCCGGCGTCGCCAGGCTGAATCACCCGCGCGGCGTGTTGCGCCCAGGCCGTTGCCGGTCCTCAATCGGCAGCGGGCAACCCGTACCTGGTCCGCGCTTCACGCTGGTACTTTTCGCGGATCGCGGCCAGGCGCTCCAGTTCGGCGGGATCATTGACCGTGGCCATCATCCGCACCCACTTGCCGCTTTCCTGCGAGTACTGGTAGGTGTTCAAGCCGTATTCCTTCAGGATGGCCTGCGGGTCCTTGCCCGCCCGCACGCCCGCGCTCATGTCCGCCTGCAGGCGCGCATAGTCGTCATAGGTAGCCAGCTTGCCCTCCACCTTGGGTTGTTCGGCGGCGTTGGCGAACCGTCCCACGGCCGGATTGGCGAAGACTTCGCCGTAACGCATGAACGTGGGCGAACCGGGATCGCGCCGCTTCAGTTCCTCGACGAAGGCGGCATCGGCCTGCTTCCACTGGCCTTCGTCCACCTTCAGGATTTTCAGCACGCCGTCCAGGGGCTGATTGTTGGCCAGACGGGCATTGCCCGCGGCCCACTCTTCGAAGGTGATGCCGTTGACCGGCGCAGGCAGTCCCTCCTGGGCCTGCGCGTGCATGGCCAGCAAGAGCAAGGCCGCGGCGACGGCTTGGCGGAACGGGTGTGCGTGCATGGCGGGTGAACCTCATGGGGAAGTGGGCGAACGGGGCTCCGGCGCGCCGGGACCCGCCCGCCGCGCGGCCAAGCCAGTGTCGACCAATCGCCGAAAAGCCGTCAACCGGATGCGCCATGACCAAGCGCAACAGATCTCTCAAGACGCAACCGGCAGCGCATCGCGCGCGCCTGCCTTACGGCAGGTTCTCGCGCAGGATCACCTGGCTGCGGTTCATCTCCACCCCGCTCATGGGGCTGCGCTTGTCGCGCACGTTGCAGAAGATGCGCACGCAGCTCATCAGCGCCTCGACCGGGCTCTGCGTGATGACGGCGTCCATGGTGCCGTCGATCAGCAGCGCCCGCGTGTCGGGCGTCAGGCCGTGGCCGATGAACACCACCCGGTGCTGCAGGCCGGCCTCCTTCAGCGCCCGCGCCACGCCGTCGGAGGCACCGCCGATGTTGTAGATGCCGGCAAGCTGCGGGTATTGCTCCAGCAGCTGGCGCGTCTGCTCGTAATTGCGCTGCGCGTCGTCGTAGCCTTCGCGCAGGTCCACCACCTGCATGGCCTGGAACTGCTCGGCGTACAGCTGCAGGAAGCCGCCCTCGCGCTCCTCGTGAGCGCGGTAGTGGCGCGAACCGGCGATCAGCGCCACGTGCGCGGCGCGCGGGCCGATGAAGCGCGCGAGCAGGTAGCCGGCGGTGCGGCCGGCGGCGCGGTTGTCCAGGCCCACGTAGGCCACGCGGGCGCTGTTGGCCAGGTCGGAGATCAGCGTCACGGTCGGCACGCCCTGCTGCGCCAACGCGTTGACGGCCTCGCGCACCACCGGATGCTCCAACGCCATGAAGGCGATGCCGTCGGCGCGCTTGCCGTGATGCAGCAGCGCCTGCGCCAGGGCCTCGGGGTTGAAGCTCTCGACGTAATCCACCTGGCAGCGCGCGTTGAGCGGCGCGAAGTGCTCGTGCGCGTAGCTCACGCTGTCGCCCAGCATGCGCAGGAAGCGGTTGCTGCCGCGCGGCAGCAGGATCACCAGCCGCATGGGCTCGGGCGCCATCGCGGCGTAGAGATCCGCCTCGGGCAGGTAGTCGAGCTCGGCGGCGGCCTTGAGCACGCGTTGCGCGGTGCTGTTGCGCACGCCGGGGCGCCGGTTCAGCACGCGGTCGGCCGTGGCGGTGGACACGCCGGCCTGCGCCGCGACCTCGGCCAGGGTCGCCAGCTTGCGTTCGCGAATGGGCTTGTTCACATCAAAAACCATCATTGTTGGGGTTTGACGATGCGGGCGCCGGTTCACTATTGTCCGTCATGCCTCAGCGCGTTGGACTTCTGCGGCACCTCAAAAAACATCATAACCAAGATTCTGGAGACAACCATGAAGCTGCTCACCCGCCGCAGTGCCTTGCGCCGCCTGTGCGCCCTTCCCGCCGCGGCCGCCCTGGGCGGCGGGTTCCCGTTGATCGCCCGGGCCGCCGACTATTCCCTCAAGTACGGCAACAACCTGCCCGTCTCGCACCCGCTGAACATCCGCGCCCAGGAAGCCGCCGACCGCATCCTCAAGGAAAGCAACGGCCGCGTCGACATCAAGATCTTCCCCAACAACCAGCTGGGCGGTGACACCGACATGCTGGCCCAGGTGCGTTCGGGCGGCATCGACTTCTTCACGCCGTCGGCGCTGGTGATCGCCACGCTGGTGCCGGTGGCCGCCATCAACGCCGTCGGCTTCGCCTTCAAAGACTATGGCCAGGTCTGGGGCGCCATGGACGGCGCGCTCGGCGCCCACGTCCGCGCCGCCATCGCGCAGCGCCGCCTGTATGCCTTCGAGAAGATGTGGGACAACGGCTTTCGCCAGACCACCAGCAGCAAGGCGCCGGTGACCCGCGCCGCCGACATGGACGGCCTGAAGATCCGCGTGCCGGTCAGCCCGCTGCCCATCTCGATGTTCAAGGGCCTGGGCGCGGCGCCGGCCAGCCTGCAGTTCAGCGAGGTCTATTCCTCGCTGCAGACCAAGGTGGTGGACGCGCAGGAAAACCCGCTGCCCATCATCCAGGTGGCCAAGCTGTACGAGGTGCAGAAGTACTGCTCGCTGACCAACCACATCTGGGACGGCTACTGGTTCATCGCCAACGGCCGCATGTGGGAAGGCCTGCCGCAGGACCTGAAGACGGTGGTGGCGCGCGGCATCAACGAGGCCGGCCTGGCGCAGCGCGAGGACATCAAGAAGCTCAATGCCTCGGTGCAGGCCGACCTGGAAGCCAAGGGCCTGACGTTCAACCAGCCCGGCGCCGACAGCTTCCGCGACCAGCTGCGCAAGGCCGGCTTCTACAGCGAATGGCGGCAGCGTTTCGGCCAGGAGGCCTGGGGCCTGCTGGAGCAGGCCGTCGGCAAGCTCGCCTGAGGCCGCGCCCATGTCCTCGCTCTCTTCTTCCCACGCCGCCGCGCCCGCGCTGCCGGCCCATCCGCTGCGGCGCGCCGGCGAGGCGCTGGACGCGGCGCTGGGCGGCCTGGTCGAGCTGGCGGCCGCCGCCATCGTGCTGATCGAGATCCTGGTGCTGTTCGCCGGCGTGGTGGCGCGCTACGTGTTCCACAGCCCGCTGGTGTGGTCCGATGAGCTGGCGTCCATCCTGTTCCTGTGGCTGTCGATGCTGGGCGCCGTGGTGGCGCTGCGCCGCGGCGAGCACATGCGCATGACGGCGCTGGTCAACCACATCGGCCCGGCGCGGCGCGCGCAGCTGGAGGCTGGCGCGCTGGCCGCCTCGCTCGCGTTCCTGTTCCTGATCCTGGCGCCGGCCATCGAATACGCGCACGAAGAGCACTTCATCATCACGCCCGCGCTGGAGCTGAGCAACGCCTGGCGCGCCGCCGCCATTCCGGTCGGCATGGGCCTGATGGCGGTGGTGGCGCTGCTGCGCCTGCTGCGCACCCAGACCGTGCCGCACCTGCTGCTGGCGCTGGCCGGCGCGGCGGCGATGGTCGCGGCGTTCTGGCTGGCGCAGCCGCTGTTCACGGGGCTGGGCAAGCTCAACCTGGTGATCTTCTTCGTCGGCATCGTCGCCGCCACCGTGTTCGCGGGCGTGCCGATCGCGTTCTCGTTCGCGCTGGCGACGTTCTCCTACCTGGCGCTGACCACCAACACGCCGATGCTGGTGATGGTGGGCCGCCTGGACGAAGGCATGTCGCACCTGATGCTGCTGGCGGTGCCGCTGTTCATCTTCCTGGGTTCGCTGATCGAGATGACCGGCATGGCGCGCGCCATGATCCAGTTCCTGGCCAGCCTGCTGGGCCACGTGCGCGGCGGCCTGTCGTACGTGCTGATCGGCGCCATGTACCTGGTGTCGGGCATCTCCGGCTCGAAGATCGCCGACATGGCGGCAATCGCGCCGGTGCTGTTTCCCGAGATGCGCAAGCGCGGCGCCAAGCCGGGCGACCTGGTGGCGCTGCTGTCGGCCACCGGCGCGCAGACCGAGACCATTCCGCCGTCGATCGTGCTGATCACCATCGGCTCGGTCACCGGCGTGTCCATCGCCGCCCTCTTCACCGGCGGCCTGCTGCCGGCCGTGGTGCTGGGGCTGGCGCTGTGCTCGGTGGTCTGGTGGCGCTACCGCAAGGAAGACCTGAGCCTGGCGCAGCGCTTCGCGCCGCGCGAGATCGGCCGCTTCTTCGTCATCGCCCTGCCGGCCGTGGCGCTGCCCTTCGTGATCCGCGCCGCGGTGGTCGAGGGCGTGGCCACCGCCACCGAGGTCTCCACCATCGGCATTGTCTATTCGGCGGTGGTGGGCGCGCTGATCTACCGGCGCTTCGACCTGACGCGGCTCAAGCCCATGCTGATCGAGACCGCCTCGCTGTCCGGCGCCATCATGCTGATCGTGGGCTGCGCCACCGCCATGGCCTGGGCCCTGACGCAATCGGGCTTCTCGGGCGACCTGGCGCGGCTGATGGCCGGCATGCCGGGCGGCAGTTACGGTTTCCTGGCCGTGTCGATCGTGGCCTTCATCATCCTGGGCAGCGTGCTGGAAGGGATTCCCGCCATCGTGCTGTTCGGGCCGCTGCTGTTTCCGGTGGCGGCGCAGGCCGGCGTGCACGAGGTGCATTACGCCATGGTGGTCATCTTCGCCATGGGCATCGGCCTGTTCGCGCCGCCCTTCGGCGTCGGCTACTACGGCGCCTGCGCCATCAGCCGGGTCGATCCCGACGAGGGCATCCGCCCGATCTGGGGCTATATCGCCGCGCTGCTGGTCGGGCTGGTCATCGTTGCCGCCTTCCCCTGGATTTCCATCGGTTTTCTCAAATCCGCGTCCTGAACGCCGCGCGGCCCATCGCGGGCCGCGCCCCCGCCACTTCCCACACAAGAATCCATCATGAGTCGTTTCCTGGGCGAGATCCGCCAACTCGGTTATGTGGTGCCCGACATCGAGGCCGCCATGGACTACTGGAGCCGCACGCTGGGCGTGGGCCCCTGGTTCTACAACCCCAAGGTGCCCATCGTGAACTACCGCTATGACGGCGCGCCCTACGAGCCGCACAACTCGGTGGCGCTGGCCAATTCGGGCTTCGTGCAGGTCGAACTGATCCAGACCCGCAACGACGTGCCCTCGATGTACCGCGACTTCCTGCGGGCCGGCCGCACCGGACTGCAGCACGTGGCCTACTGGACCCAGGACTACGACGCCGACCTGGCGCGCCTGCTGGCGCAAGGCTTCGTGCCGAAGATGCAGGGCGAGGTCGGCGAGAACGGCCGCTTCATCTACTTCGACACCGAATACCACCCCGGCACCGTCATCGAGCTGTCCGAGGTGGCCGGCCCCAAGGGCCGCCTGTTCGACCTGATCCGCGACAGCGCGCGCGACTGGGACGGCCGCGATCCGGTGCGCCCCTTTCCCGATCTGGCACGGCTTTGAAACCGGCCCCGGAACCCATCCATGAACACCCAAGTCATCCGCGCCACCTACCTGATCGAAACCCCGCTGGACCCGGCGCGCGTCGCCGAGGTGATGGCGGGCGAGCAGTCCTGCGGCACCTTCACCCGCGTCGAGGGCGAGACCGACGAGCTGCGGGCGCGCGCCCGCGCCCAGGTCGAATCGGTGCAGGAACTCGAATCCACCGGCCACGCCAGCCTGCCCAATGCCTGGCTGGCGCGCCAGCCGGGCGGCCTGCCGGCCACGCTGCGCCGCGCCCGCGTGCGCATCGCCTTTCCGGTCGCCAACATCGGCCCCAACCTGCCGACCCTGGCCGCCACGGTCGGCGGCAACCTGTACGACCTGGGCGAAGTGACCGGCCTGCGGCTGGAACGGCTGGAACTGCCCGCCGACTACCGCGCCCAGTTCGACATGCCCCGCGTCGGCGTCGCCGGCACCCGCCAGCTGACCGGCGTGGACCGCGGCGCGCTGGTGGGCACCATCATCAAGCCCAACGTCGGGCTCTCGCCCGAGCAGACCGCGCACCTGGTGGCGCGGCTGTGCGCGGCGGGCGTGGACTTCATCAAGGACGACGAAGTCTGCGCCAACCCCGCCCATGCGCCGCTGGCGCAGCGCGTGGCCGCCGTCATGGCGGTGGTGCGGGCGCACCGCGAACGCACGGGGCGCCAGGTCATGGTGGCCTTCAACATCACCGACGAAACCGACGCCATGCGGCGCCACGCCGACCTGATCGAGCGCGAGCAAGGCAGCTGCGTGATGGCCAGCCTGAACTGGTGCGGCTATTCCGCCATCCAGACCCTGCGCCGCCACACCCCGCTGGCGCTGCACGGCCATCGCAACGGCTACGGCGCGCTGTCGCGCCACCCCTTGCTCGGCATCGGCTTCCAGGCCTACCAGACGCTGTGGCGGCTGGCCGGCGTCGACCACATGCACGTGCACGGCCTGCAAGGCAAGTTCTCGCAGCCCGACGCCGAGGTCGTGGAGAGCGCCCGCGACTGCCTGGCGCCGCTCACCCCCGGCATCGACGACGCGGTGATGCCGGCGTTCTCGTCCGGCCAGTGGGCCGGCACGGTGCCCGCCACCTGGGCCGCGGTGCGCACCGACGACCTGCTGTTCATGTCCGGCGGCGGCATCCTGGCGCATCCGGACGGCCCGGCGGCTGGCGTGCGGAGCATCCGCCAGGCGTGGCAGGCGGCGCGCGCCGGCCAGGACCTGGCCGCCTTTGCCGCCGAGGCCCCCGAGCTGCGGCGCGCGCTGGAACACTTCGGATCGCGCGCATGACGGAGGGCCCCGCCCGCGCGCCGCGCGTCGCCTGGTATGGCGACGACTTCACCGGCGCCACCGATACCCTGGCGCACGTGGCGCTGGCCGGCTGGCGCAGCCTGCTGTTCCTGGGCGTGCCGACACCGCGGCAGCTGGAGCGCGCCGGCCCGCTGGACGCCATCGGCATCGCCGGCGCGGTTCGCGGCATGGCGCCCGACGCGATGACGGCGGAGCTGCGCATGGCTGGCCGCTTCCTGGCCGCCACCGGCGCCCGCATCCTGCACTACAAGTGCTGCTCCACCTTCGACAGCGCGCCGCACGTGGGCAGTATCGGCGCGGCCGTGACCGAGCTGCGACGCCACGTGCTCAACCCGCTCGTGCCCATCGTCGGCGGCCAGCCCGGCATCGGACGCTATTGCAGCTTCGGCAACCTGTTCGCGCGCGCCGGCGCCGCGCCCGAGATTCACCGCATCGACCGGCACCCGGTGATGCGCGCGCACCCGGTCACCCCCATGGCCGAGGCCGACCTGCGGCGCCACCTGGCCTTGCAAGGGCTGGCCGACATTGCCTCGCTGCCGCACACCGGCTATCCGCCGCTGCGCGCGCCGGCCGACCTGCGCGCGGCCGACGAATGGATCGACGCGATTCTCGACACAGCCGACGGCCCCTTGCTGCTGGACCTGGTCGACGATGAGCAACTGCCACTGATCGGCCGGCTGCTGTGGCGCGCCGCGTCGGTGCTGCCGCTGCTGGCGGTCGGCCCCAGCAGCGTGCAGCAGGCGCTGACGCGCGCCGCCGGCCTCGGCCCGGCGCTGTCCCCGCCCGCGCTGGCGCCCGCCGAGGGCCCGGTGCTGGTGGTGGCCGGCAGCCTGTCGCCGGTCACGGCCCGCCAGATCGCCGCCTGCCAGCGCTATGCGCGGCAGCCCTTGAACGTGGCCCGCCTGCTGGGCGACGCCGCCTATGTCCACGCCTGCATCCAGGACGCGGCCGCGGCGCTGGCCCAGGGGCGCAATGTGCTGATACACACCGATGCCCCGGACCAGGCCCTGTCGCCGGACCGGACCGCCGCCACCGCCCGCGCCACCGGACAACTGGTGGCCGGCATCGTCCATGCGAGCGCGGCCCTCGGCCGCAGGCTCTCGCGCCTGGGGATCGCCGGCGGCGACACTTCCAGCCAGGCTGCCCTGGCGCTGGGATTGTGGGGCCTGGGCTTTCACGGCACGCTGGCGCCCGGCGTCACCGTCAGCGTGGCGCGCGGCGACGATCCGCTCACCGATGGCCTGCAACTGATGCTCAAGGGCGGGCAGATGGGCGGCGACGCGCTGTTCGACGATCTGGTGCGTGGCGTCTGAAGCGGGCTGACGGCGTCAGTACGGCGCATCGATGGCGCGCGTGACGCGGCATGGCCCCGCGTGTGGCGACTACGCCGCGCTGGGCTCGCGCGTCTTGGCGACCGCGACCGACAGCGTGGCCGGCAGCGCCACGCCGTTCTTGACGGCCAGGATCTCGGCCATGATGCTGACGGCGATCTCGGCCGGTGTGCGGCTGCCGATGAAAAGGCCGACCGGCGCCCGCAGGCGCCGCAGCGATTCCTCGGTTTCGTCGAAGTGCTCGATCAGCCGCTGGCGGCGCAGGTCGGTATTGCGCCGCGAACCGATCGCGCCGACATAGAACGCCGGGCTGTGCAGCGCTTCCAGCAGGGCCAGGTCGTCCAGCTTGGGATCGTGGCTCAGCGCCACGATGCAGGTGCGCGTGTCCGGCCGCAAGGCGCGCACGGCATCGTCGGGCATCTCGGTGGTCAGGTGCGCGCCGGGCACCGACCAGGCGCCCAGGTGCTCCACGCGCGGATCGCACAGCGTGACCGCGAAATCGTTGAACAGCGCCATGGTCGCCACATACTCGGCCAGCGCGCCGGCGCCGATGAGCAGCATGCGGTACTGCGGCCCCAGCGTGCTGGACAGCGTGGCGCCGTCGAAACGCAGAGCTTGCGGGGCGTCGGCCGGCGCCTGCCGCACCGCGCCCGTCGCACAGTCGACCGTGCGCTGCATCAACTGCCCCGCTTCCAGCTGCCGCACCAGGGCGTCCAGCGCGGCCAGGTCGGGATCGAACTCCAGCAGCAGTTCCAGGGTGCCGCCGCACGGCAGGCCGAAGCGGTGCGCATCGTCGGCATGGACGCCGTAGCGCACCAGCTCGGGCGCCGAACGCGGTATGCCGGCGCCGCCATGGGCGCGGGTATAGCGCAGCACCAGATCGTCCTCGATACAGCCGCCCGAGACCGAGCCGACGCAGCGGCCGTCCTCGCGCAAGGCCATCATCGAGCCCGCCGGCCGCGGCGACGAACCCCAGGTGCGCGCCACGGTGGCCAGCAGCACCCGCTCCCCCGCCGCCGCCCAATCGCGCGCCGCGCGCAGTACGCGTACGTCCACACTTTCCATTCAACCCCCTCCCGGCGACCGCATCATGCCCATCCCGCGGGCTTCAGGCAACGCCGCGCACCGGCAGGCTGCGCACCCGCTTGCCGGTGGCGGCGAAAATGGCGTTGCACAGCGCCGGCGCCACCGGCGGCACCGGCGGCTCGCCCACGCCTCCCGGCGGCAGGGCGTGGTCGTCATTGACCAGGTGCGTCCGGATCACGCGCGGCGACGCGTTGTGGCGCAGCACTTCGTAGTCATAGAAATTGTTCTGCCTGACGCGCCCCTTCTCGAAGGTGATCTCGCCCAGCAGCGCCAGGCTCAGGCCCATGATGGCGCCGCCTTCCATCTGCGCGCGGATGCGCTCGGGGTTGATCTGCGGGCCGCAGTCCATGGCCATGTCCACGGCCAGCACCCGCACCTCGCCCTTCTCGTCCACCGCCACCTCGACCACGGTGGCCGTGTAGCTCATGAAGCTGTAGCAGAACGCCAGCCCCAGCCCGTGGCCCTTGGGCATTTCGCGGCCCCACCTGGCGCCGCTGGCGGCCGCCTCGATCACGCCGCGCAGGCGGCCGGTGTCGTAGGGATAGCGCTCGGGCGATTCGCTGTAGTTCCAGGTGTCCGCCAGCGTGCCCGGATCGATGCGGCGGGCCGGGCCGATCAGGTCCAGCGCATATTGCTTGTGGTCCTGGCCGGCGCGATGCGCCAGCTCGGCGATGAAGCACTGCGCCGCGAAGGCATGCGGAATGTTGGCCACCGAACGGAACCAGCCGATGCGGGCGTGGGCGGCGACCTCGGCCGTTTCGACCCGCACATTCGGGATCACGTAGGGCATGTTGATGGCGGACATGGCCGATTCGAACAACTGCTCGCCCTTGGCGCCCTCGGTAAACAGCGAGGCGATGGTCGGCGCGGCGCTGCGGTGCAGCCACGACTGCACCTTGCCGTCCTGGCCCACCACGGCCTCCAGGTGTTCGGCCGACACGGTATGCAGATAGTCGTGGTGGATGTCGTCCTCGCGCGTCCACACCAGCTTGACCGGCGTGCCGGCGGGCATGGCCTGGGCCACGATGGCGGCCTCGTCGACATAGTCCGGCTTGGACTTGCGGCCGAAGCCGCCGCCCAGCAACAGCACGTGGACCTTGACGTTTTCGGGTTTCAGCTTGAGGCGGTTGGCCACCGCCTCCTGCGCCGCGGCGGGATTCTGCACCGAGGTCCAGACCTCGGCCCCGCCGTCCTGGATGCGGACGGTCGCCACCGGCGTCTCCATCGACGCGTGGGCCAGGTGCGGGACGTGGTATTCGGCCGAGAAACGTCCGGCCTCGCCGGCCTTGGCCCAGGCCTGCGGCGCATCGCCTTGGTCGCGCACCACCTTGCCCGGCTTGCGGCTGGCCGCCGTCAGCGTCTCGCGGTAGGCGGCGGAGTCATAGTCCGCGTTGGGGCCGTCGTCCCACTCGATCTGCAGGGCGGCGCGGCCCTGCATCGCGGCCCAGGTATTGCTGGCCACCACCGCCACGCCCCCCAGCGGCTGGAACGCGGGCGCGCCGGCCATGGCGGGAATGTCCACCACCTTCAGCACGCCCGGCACGGCCAGCGCCTTGGCGCTGTCCACCCGGCGCGGCTTGCCGCCCACCACCGGCGGACGCGCCACCACGGCATAGACCATGCCCGGCAGCCGCATGTCCATGCCGTAGATGGCCTGGCCCTTGCCGATGGCCTCCAGGTCGACCAGGCGCACCTGCTCCTTGCCGATGTAGCGGAACTCGGCGCGCGTCTTGAGCTTGAGCGCGTCGCCCTTGGGCACCGGCAGCTTGGCGGCGTCGGCCGCCAGTTCGCCGTAGCCCAGCTTGCGGTCGGTGGGCACGTGGACCACCTGGTGCTGCGTGGCGCGCACCTCGGCCACGGGCACCGCCCAGCGCGCGGCCGCCGCCGCTTCCAGCATCTGGCGGGCCGCGGCGCCCACGCGCCGCATCGGCATCAGGAAGTGGCGCATGCTGCGCGAGCCGTCCACGTTCTGGTTGCCATAGCGCGCCTCGTCGGCATCGGCCTGCACCACCCGCACCCGGTCCCAGGCGGCCTCCATCTCGTCGGCCACCACCATCGGCAGGCTGGTGCGCACCCCGGTGCCCATCTCGGCGCGGTGCGCGATGATGGTCACCGCGCCGTCCGCCGCGATCGAGACGAACGCCAGCGGATCGTCCACCGTGCCGCCCGGCATGGAATCGGCGCCATACTTCCTGGGCGCGTCGGCCGCCCACACCGCGCTGACCAGGCCATTGCCCGTCACCGCCAGCGTCAGCGCGCCCAGGCCGCCCTTGAGGAACCCGCGCCGCGAGGCCTGCATCGTGGTCGTCATCATTTGCCTCCCTGGGCCAGCTGGGCCGCCGCCTGCTTGATGGCGGCGCGGATTCGGGGATAGGTGCCGCAGCGGCAGATGTTGCCGCTCATGGCTTCGTCGATCTGCTGTTCGGTGGGCGCTGGCGTGGTCTTGAGCAAACCCACCGCCGTCATGATCTGGCCGGCCTGGCAATAGCCGCACTGCGCCACGTTGTTTTCCACCCAGGCGCGCTGCACGCTGCGGCCGACCGGGTCGGCCTCCATGCCCTCGATAGTGCCGATCGCCCGGCCCGCCGCGGCGGACACGGGCGTCACACAGGCGCGCGTCGGCTGCCCGTCCAGGTGGGTGGTACAGGCGCCGCACAGCGCCATGCCGCAGCCGAACTTGGTGCCGGTCATGCCGAGCTCATCGCGCAGCACCCACAGCAAGGGCATGTCGTCGGGAACGGAGACTTCCTTGGTCTGGCCGTTGACTTGCAATCGTGTCATGGCGAACTCCTCGTGGGTGGGGCGCGGGGCGGGGGGACGGCGGTCAGCCGTTCAAGGTGGCGTTGTCGATGACGAAACGGTACTTGACGTCGCCCTTGAGCATGCGCTCGTAGGCGGCGTTGATCTCGTCGGCGCGGACCATCTCGATGTCGGCGACGATGCCGTGTTCCGCGCAGAAGTCGAGCATTTCCTGGGTCTCCGGAATGCCGCCGATCATGGAACCGGCGAGCGAGCGGCGCTTCATGATGAAGTTGAAGACGTTGGGCGACGGATGCGGCGTGGCCGGCGCGCCCACCAGCGTCATGGTGCCGTCGCGCTTGAGCAGCGCCAGGAAGGCATCCAGGTCGTGCGGCGCGGCCACGGTGTTCAGAATGAAGTCGAAGCTTTGCAGGTGCGCCGCCATGTCGTCAGCGTTGCGCGACACCACCACCTCGTCGGCGCCCAGCTCGCGGGCGGCCGCGCGCTTGCCATCGGAAGTCGTGAACGCCACCACGTGAGCGCCCATGGCATGGGCCAGCTTGATGCCCATGTGTCCCAGCCCGCCCACGCCGACCACGCCCACCTTCTTGCCCGGCCCCGCGTTCCAGTGGCGCAGCGGCGAATAGGTGGTGATACCGGCGCACAGCAGCGGCGCCACCGCGGCCAGTTGCTCGGCGGGGTGGCGGATGCGCAGCACATAGCGCTCGTGAACGACGATCTTCTGCGAATAGCCGCCCAGGGTCCAGCCCGGCTCGTCGGCCGTGGGGCCGTTGTAGGTGCCGACCATGGCGTCGCAGTAATTCTCCAGGCCGTCGGCGCATTCAGCGCAATGCCCGCAGCTGTCGACGATGCAGCCCACGCCCACCAGGTCGCCCGGCTTGAAACCCTGCACGTGCGCGCCAACGGCGGCGACCCGCCCGACGATCTCGTGGCCGGGGACACAGGGGTATTGGGTGCCTTCCCATTCCGAACGCACCTGGTGCAGGTCGGAATGGCAGATGCCGCAGAAAGCGATGTCGATCTGGACATCGTGCGCGCCCGTGGCGCGGCGGGTGATTTGCAGCGATTCGAGGGGCTGATCGCTGGCATGGGCGCCGTAGGCTTTCACAAGCATTGCAGACTCCGTGTGCTTGGCCAAAAAAGGCATTTTCCGCAATCGCGGCATGACTCCGGTAGCGCATTTCGCTGGATTTCTTGCCTGATCCTCTGGAACAACAACCGCTCTGGTATGCAAGGCCGCGGCCTGCGGGTACAGTGCCCCCGGAGGCTACCGATCCATGACACGCAACCCCGATGCGGCGGCGCACCACGCCCTTTCGTACCAGACCCTGGCACGCGCCATCGACGCCCGCACCCATGGCACGGGCGACTTCGACACCGCCATTCCCGGCCTGGGCTTCTTCCGGCGCGAGGCCGTCTCGCGCGCCTGCAGCTGCCTGGTCGAACCCAGCCTGGTGCTGGTGGTGCAAGGCGCCAAGCAGATGTGGGTGGGCGGCGAGGCGTTTGCTTACGATACCTCACGCTTCCTCATTACGTCACTGGATTTGCCGGCCGACTCGGAAGTCACGCTGGCCAGCCCGGAACAGCCCTGCCTGGGCCTGGCCCTGAAGCTGGACCTGCGCGTGCTGGCCGAACTGATCGCGCAGGGCGGCATGCTGGCTCCGCGCGAGCGGGCGCTGGGCGTCGGCGTGGGCATCGGCACGGTCACCCCCGCCCTGCTGGCGCCGTTCGAGCGCCTGCTGGCCCTGCTGGACGAACCCGACGCCATCGAGGTGCTGGCGCCGCTGGTGCTGCGCGAACTGCATTTCCGCCTGCTGCAGAGCGACCAGGCGGCCAAGCTGCGCCAGATCACCGCGGTCGACGGCCAGGGCCAGCGCATCGCGCGGGCCATCGAATGGCTCAAGCAGCACTACGCCCGGCCCTTGCGGGTGGAAGAACTGGCCGCGCGCGTGCAGATGAGTCCGCAGACGTTCCACCATCATTTCCGCCAGCTCACCGCCATGAGCCCCTTGCAGTACCAGAAATGGCTGCGGCTGAACGAGGCGCGGCGGCTGATGCTGAGCGACTACCTGGACGTGGCCAGCGCCGCGTTCAAAGTGGGCTATGAAAGCCCGTCGCAATTCAGCCGCGAATACAGCCGCCTGTACGGCGCGCCGCCCAAGCGCGACATCGCGGCATTGCGCGGGCAGGCCGATCTGGCGCGACAGGAATGAGCGTTCGAGGACCGATCGCGCTAGCATGAAGGTTCCGCAAGCCTTGCACTGACCGGAGCCATCATGGAAAAAGCCAAATGGGATTTCCAGATCGAACGCCCCTGGGAAGACCACGGCGTCTGGCGCATCGCCTACCTGCTCATCTCGCCTGTCGCCGGCACGCCGGACGAACGCATCACGCTCGACGAGCACTTCGCTTCCGCCCAGGTCGCCATCGACGAAGCCACGCGGCTGGCGCAGATCCACGCCGCCGACCTGAGCGGCGGCACCGCCACCTTCGAAGCGCCGACCGACGCCGAGGTGCCGTTCGGCAAGCACCCGCGCTTCTAGCGCCGCCGGCCGGGAGCGGCGCTTGCTGGTGACGGGTCCTGGCCAATCGCGGCCCCCGCCACCAGGAGCCATCATGTCCCCCTCGCGCATTCCCGATCCCGTCTCTTCGCCGCCCGCCGGTCCCAGCGACTCCTCGGACTCCCCCAGCGACCTGCCCGCCTCCGCGCCATCGACCGACAGCGACGCGCAAGGCACCGGCGCGCGGCCCGCGGCCGATCCCCTGGCCTCCGAGGACGCCGGCCGCGACATCGCCCCCGACGAGGTCGTGGACGAGAGCGAAGCCGGCCTGGCGCATACGCGGCCCGATGCCGTCCGCAACGGCGGCCGGCCCGACGCGACGCCCGCCTCCCACACACCATCGGACGACGCATAAGCGGCCCCCGCGGAGGCGGCGCGCCGCCTCCACACGTCCGATTTCTCCGCCGACGGGCCGCGCGGCAGGCAACAAAACCTGGCACTTGCAACAGAGCGTGGCGCCGGCGCCAACGCTCGCCCCGTCGCGCGTATGCTCATGGCGGCACCACCAAAAAGCGATAAACCGGCAGGGGACATGCCTCTTTTCCATTCCGATGGCGGACGTGCCATGGCCCTTGCGCATCCGGAGAGGAGAAGACAGTTGGCAAACACCCCCAATACCGAACTGAAGGGCGGACTCAAGTCCCGCCATCTCACGATGATGTCCATCGCCGGCGTGATCGGCGCGGCGCTGTTCGTGGGGTCCGGCAAGCAGATCGCCCTGGCCGGCCCCGCCGTCATCCTGGCCTACATCGGCGGCGGCATCCTGGTCATCCTGGCCATGCGCATGCTGGGCGAGATGGCCGTGGCGCAGCCGGACACCGGTTCGTTCTCGACCTACGCCGACCGCGCCATCGGGCGCTGGGCGGGCTTTACCATCGGCTGGCTCTACTGGTACTTCTGGGCCCTGCTGATGGGCTGGGAAGCCTACGTGGCCGGGCAGATCCTGCACGGCTGGTTCCCGATGGTGCCGGCCTGGGGCTATGCGCTGCTGGTGACGGTGTCGCTGCTGATCGTCAACTTCCTGAACGTGCGCAACTACGGCGAATTCGAATTCTGGTTCGCGCTCATCAAGGTGGTGGCCATCGTGCTGTTCCTGGTGATGGGCAGCCTGGCGCTGGCGCACCTGTGGCCGTGGGGCGCCGCCAACGGCTGGGATCACCTGACCAGCCAGGGCTTCATGCCCAACGGCCCGAAGGCCGTGGTGGTGGCGCTGCTGGGCGTGATGTTCGCCTTCATCGGCGCCGAGATCGTCACCGTGGCCGCCGCCGAATCGGCCGACCCGGGCCGCGAAATCATCAAGACCACACGCTCGGTGGTGTGGCGCATCTGCCTGTTCTACGTGGGCTCGATCTTCATCGTGGTCTGCCTGGTGCCGTACAACGCGCCCGGGCTGACGCAGCCGACCCAGGGCACCTACAACGTCGCGCTCGACGCGCTCGGCATTCCGCATGCGCAGCTGATCGTCAACTTCATCGTGCTCACTTCGGTGTGCAGCTGCTTCAATTCGGCGCTGTACACCGCCTCGCGCATGCTCTATTCGCTGGCCAGGCGCGGCGACGCCCACCGCGTCATGCAGATCACCGGGCGCAAGACCGGCACGCCCTATGTCGGCGTCATCATCTCCAGCCTGTTCGCCTTCGCCGCCGTCTGGATGATGGCGACCTCGAAAATGGACGTCTATGACGTGCTGATGCAGGCCACCGGCACCATCGCGCTGTTCGTCTACCTGGCGATCGCCTTCTCGCAACTGCGCATGCGGCAGCGCCTGCAGGCGCGCGGGGTGCGGCTGGAATTCAGGATGTGGCTGTTCCCGTGGCTGACGTATGCGGTGATCGTCTGCATCATCGCCGCCCTGGTCACCATGGTGATCGAAGGCACCTATCGCAACGAGGTGGTCTACACCTCGATCCTGGCCGGCGTCATCGTCGCCATGGGCATCGTGGCGCAGGTGTTCGGCATCGGCGCGCGCGCCCGGGGCGAGGCGGAACTGGCGCCGGCGGGAGCCGAGTAAGCGGCAAGTCCGTACCCGAGGCCCGCCCCCGGTCAACGCGACCGGGCGCCGAGGCCGCCTACCCGCCCGAATCCGGCTTGAAATCCAACGCCTTCATGGCCGCGCCAAGCGCCTGCGGGGCGTAGTCGTCCCACGGCGAGTCGCCGACATCCAGGCGCTCATGGATGTTGGCGATGGTCCACTGGTCGCTGGCCCGGACCTCGTCCAGTTCCTCCCACGCCAGCGGCACCGACACCCCCATCCCCGGCCGCGCGCGCGCCGACCAGGCCGCCACCGTGGTGGCGCCGAAGCCATTGCGCAGGTAATCGGCGAAGATCCGGCCGACGCGGTTCTTCGGACCGCTCTTGGCCACGAACACCTGCGGCAGCGTGCGCGCCAGATGCTGGACGATAGCCTGCGAGAACGCCTTGACCGTGTCCCAGTCGTATTGCCGGCGCAGCGGCACCACCACATGCAGGCCCTTGCCGCCGCTGGTCTTGAGCCAGGCCCGCAGGCCGATCTCGGTCAGCAGCACGCGCAGTAATTGCGCGCCCCGCCGCACCGCGTCCCAGGTAACGCCCTCGCCCGGGTCCAGGTCGAACACCATGCGGTCGGGCTTGCCGATGGCGCGCTTGACCGCGTTCCAGGTATGGAACTCCACCACGTTCATCTGCGCGGCCGACATGATCGCCTGCGGCGTCGGCAGTTCCATCAAGGGCGGGTGGTCCGGATCCAGGGCCTGCGGCAATGCCTTCACGCCCGGCATCGGCGCCTCCAGGTGCTTCTGGAAGAAGAACTCGCCCTTGATGCCCGCCGGCGCGCGCAGGAACGACACCGGCCGGTCCTTCAGGTGGCGCAGCAGCAGCGGCGCCACCAGGCCGTAGTAGCGGGCCAGGTCCAGCTTGGTCAGGCCGGTGGACGGGTCGATGACGCGTTCGGGATGGGTCAGCTTGCCGGCGGCGGTGGCCGTCCTTGCGCGCTGGGCCGACGTGGCCATGGTCTTGCGGGCCGTCTTGCCAGCCGCCGTTCCGGCCCCTTTGCCGGCTGTTGCGCCAGCCGCATTCTTCGCGACTGTCGCGCTGCGCTTGCGGGTCGCCTTGCCCGCGGTGTTGCCGCGGCCATGCCGCGCCCCGGCGTCCCGCGTCGTCTCCGGGTCCATCGCCACCTCCCTGGTAATCGCCCGCGCCGGCTTGTCGGTGCGCAGCCCACGGAACACGGGATGGCGCACGTGGCCCGATTCCGTCCATTCCCCGAACGACACTTCCGCCACCAGCTCGGGCCGCACCCAGTGCGTGCCGCGACCGATGCCACGGGCGTCGACACTGGCCCGGCGTGTTTCCAGCGCCGCCAACCGGTCCCGCAGCGCCGCCAGTCCGGCGTCGTCGAACCCGGTGCCCACCTTGCCGGCGTACACCAGTTCGCCGGCCTCGTCGTGATAGGCCAGCAGCAGCGCGCCCAGCCCCACCCGCGCCCCCTTGGGATCGGTGTAGCCGACCACGACAAACTCCTGCCGCCGCGCGCACTTGAGCTTGATCCAGCTGTCGCTGCGCCGCGATACGTACGGCGACGACAGGCGCTTGGCGATGATGCCTTCCAGCCCCATCTTGCAGGCCGATGCCACCAGGTCGGCCGGGGCCGCGTCGAACGCGTCGCTGAAACGCAGGGGGTCGCCCCCCGCGGCTTCCATCACCCGCGCCAGCACCGCGCGGCGCACCCGCAGCGGTTCGCCGCGCAGGTCGCGGCCGGTCACGTAAGGCAGGTCGAACACATAGAACAGGATGCCGCTGGTGCGCTCGCCGTCGAAGGCGTTCTGCAAGGCCTGGAAGCTGGGCGCGCCGTTGTCGGCCAGCATCACGATCTCGCCGTCGAGCCATGCGGTTTCCAACGGCATGCGCCGCAGCGCCGCCGCCAGGTGCGGCAGCTTCGGCGCCCAGTCGTGGCCGTTGCGCGTGTACAGGCGCACCTCGCCGTGGTCCAGCCGCGCCAGCAACCGGTAGCCGTCGAACTTCATCTCGTACAGCCAGTCATCCCGCGCCTGGGACGGCACGCCTTCCGCCAGCGTGGCCAGCTGTGGCTTGAGTTGCCGCGGCAGGTCGGCCGGCTCGCCCGGCAGCTGGCCGGATGGCGGCGGATCGTCGGGCGGCGCCATCGCGGATGGGGCGGCGGCGGGCACCGGGCGCCCGCCAGCGGCTGGCGACACCACGCTGTCGGGCTGCTCGTCCACCACGCTGAATTCGCTTTCGGCGCGGGCGTAGTCGTCGCGGTCCTTCACCAGCAGCCAGGGCGGCTGCTTCTCGGATCCCCGCCCCTTCATGCGGATCAGCGCCCAGCGCCCGCGCAGCTTGACGCCATGCAGGTCGAACTTGAGGTGGCCGCGCTCGTAGCCCTCGGCCGGATCGCCCACCGGCGACCAGGTGCCGCGATCCCAGATGATGACCTTGCCGGCGCCGTACTGGCCCTTCGGAATCTCGCCCTCGAAGCGGTTGTAGGCGATGGGATGGTCTTCGACCTGCACCGCCATGCGCTTGACCGACGGGTCGTAGCTGGGTCCCTTGGGCACGGCCCAGCTCTTCATGGCCCCGTCCAGTTCCAGCCGGAAGTCGTAGTGCAGGTGGCTGGCCCAGTGCTTCTGGATCACGAAGGCACGCGCGGCCTCGTTGGCCTCGCCGCCGCCCGCCGGCTCCGAGGTCACTTTGAAGTCGCGCTTGGCGCGGTACTTCGCCAGGGTATCGGCCATGGTCACGCCGCCTTGCGGGTCTTGGCCGGGGCGCCGGCCTTGCCTGCCGCTTTCCCGGCCGCCTTGCCGCTGGCCGCCTTCGTGCTTGTCTTCGGGGTCGACTTGGAAGTCGCCTTGTTGGCGGATTTGGCGGCGGATTTGGTGGCGGACTTGGCGGCCCCCTTCCTGGCAGTCTTCTTCGCCGCCGTCCGGGCCCCCGCCCCGTCCGACGCCTTGCCCGACGCGCGCCCCTTCAGGCTGCGCTGCAGCAATTCGGTCAGGTCGATGACGTTATCGGCATAGGCCGGCGATTCCTCTCGCGGCTCGATCACAGTCTCGGTCTTGCCCGCCTTGACCTTGCGCGCCACCAGGTCCATGACGGCGGCCTTGAACTCATCCTTGTACTGCTCCGGATCCCAATGGCCGGACATGTCGTCGACCAGCATCCGCGCCATCTTCAGTTCGCTGGCGCTGGGCGCCGTGGCCTTGGCGCCGGACTTGGGCAGGTCCAGGTCATCGGCGGCCTTGACCTCGTCGCCCCAGCGCATCAGGTTGAGCACCAGCGCATCGCCCGCCGGGATCAGCGCCGCCAGGTGCTGTTTGGTCTGGATCACCACCCGGGCAATGCCGATCTTGCCGGTCTTGGCCAGCGTATCGCGCAGCAAGGCGTAGACCTTCTGGCCCTTGTCGATCGGCGCCAGGTAGTAGGGCCGCTCCAGATAGACGAACGGCACCTCGCCGGCCTCGACGAACTGCTGGATCTCGATGGTCTGGGTGGTGCGCGGGTAGGCGTCGGCGATCTCTTCGGGCGAGATGATGACGTACTGGCCGTCCTCGTATTCCACGCCCTTGACGATGTTGTCCTTGTCGATCTCCTTGCCGGTGCGCTTGTTGATGCGCTTGTAGCCGACCGGGTCCATCGAACGCTTGTCGAGCCAGTCGAAATCCACGCCGGATTCGGTGGTGGCCGTGTGCAGGCCCACGGGAATATGCACCAGCCCGAACGAGATCGCGCCTTTCCAGATGGTTCGCGTCGCCATGATGCCGCTCTCCTTCGGGGCGCCGCTGCCGCCCCGTCCAGTGGTTGGATTGACCGCCTGGCGCTATTGTCGCAGCGCTTGGCGCGCGCGCCAACGCCGGCATGATCCGGCCCGCCAGCAATTGCCATGCCTGGCGTCACGGTGGTCGATCGGCGGCCTGGCACGGCGATTGCTGCCAGCCCCGCTACTGCCCGGCGGAGTCGCAGGATGAACAGCATCGAACGCGTGGCCCGATTCATGCAGGAGCATCAATTGACCCTTGTGACGGCCGAGTCCTGCACCGCCGGCCTCGTCGCTGCTACCCTGGCCGACGTTCCTGGCGCCGGCGAGTTGCTCGACTGCGCCTTCGTGGTGTATTCGGTGGCGGCCAAGCGGCGCTGCCTGGGCGTGCCGCAATCGATCCTGGCGCGCCACAATCTCACCAGCGAGGCCGTGGCGCGCGCCATGGCGCTGGGGGCAGCCGCCAAAAGTCCGGCCAACGTCGCCGTCGCCAACACCGGCGTCACCGATGCCACCGACGATCGCATCGCGCCCGGCACCCAATGCTACGCCTGGGTCTTCAAGCAAGGCGGCGCCGATGCCCATCCTGTCATCTACACCGCCACGCGGCAATTCAGCGGCAGCCGCAATCGCATCCGCCAGGCCAGCGCCGAATTCGCCCTGCAAGGCATCGTCGATTGCTTCCTGCGGCACCGGCCAGCCGCCGCCGGCTGACCCGCGCCCCGCTCGACCCGGCATCGCGCGCGGGCCGCGCGGACCGCGCGGACATGGCCGCCTAGGAAGGCGAGCGATCGTCGTCGCGGGTCGCGCGCAGCTTCTTCCACAAGGTGGTGCGCGAAATGCCAAGCCGCTTGGCGGCGCTGCCCAGGTGCCCGCCGGATTCGGCGATGGCCTGCTGGATCGCGCGCTGTTCGGCATGGGTGCGCCGGGTCGCCAGGTCCGGCGCGCCGCCGAGCTTGCGCTCGGGGAACAGATCGCCGGCGGACAACTCGGGGCCATCGGCCAGCACCACCGCCCGCGCGATGCGGTTGCGCATCTCGCGGATATTGCCAGGCCAATCATGCTCGTCCAACGCCCGCAGCGCGTCGGCCGCCAGCCGCGCCCCGTTCGGAGGGGCCAGCTCGGCGAGCAGGCGGACGGCCAGCGCGGCAATGGCCGTTGGCCGCTCGCGCAGCGGCGGCAGCGCCAGGCGGGCCACCGCCAGCCGGTAGTACAGATCCGGCCGCAAACGGCCCTCGGCGACCTCGGTGTCCAGCGTGCTGCAAGTGCTGGCCATGACGCGGCACCGGGTCCGCAGGCTGTCGGTCTGGCCCAACGGCCGGTATTCGCCGTTCTCCAGCACCCGCAGCAGCGCGGACTGCGTCTTGGGCGCCAGCTCGGCCACCTCGTCCAGATACAAGGTGCCCGCCTGCGCCTGCGAAAACAGCCCCTCGCGCGCCGTGTTGGCGCCGCTGAACGCGCCCTTGGCATGGCCGAACAGCAGACTCTCGGCAAGATCGGGCGGCAGCGACGCGCAATTGACGGCCACGAACGGCCCCGCCGCGAACGGCGAGCGCGCGTGCGCATAGCGCGCGGCCCGGTCCTTGCCGGTGCCGGTCTCGCCTTCCAGCAGCAGCGGCAAATCGCTCGCGGCCAGCCGTTCCAGATCGTGCGCCAACGGGCTGGCCGGTTCGTCCAGCGCGAACGGGTTTTCATGAACCTCGCGCGCCGCGCCCGCCGGTTGCGCGGCGATCACCGCGCGCATCCGCGCCACCAGCGCATCGGTATCGTAGGGCTTGGTCAGATAGTCATTGGCGCCCGCCGCCACCAGCCGCACCGCCTGGGCGATCTCGCCATAGGCGGTGGCGAACACCACGGTCGCCTGCGCCAGATAGGGAATCAGCCGGCGGTAGAGATCCTCGCCCGAGCCGTCGGGCAAGCGGATATCGGCCAGCACGAAGGCGGGCCGCTGGCGCGAGCGGCGAAACCATTCCACCGCCTGCGCGCAGCTCTGCACCCATTGCGCCGACAGCCCTTCCAGCCGCAAACGCTGCAACAGCGCGCCGCCCAGAACCGGATCGTCCTCGATCAACAATACCTGTGTCTCGTTCACTACGGTTTCCCCTCGGGCGGCAAGGGAATGCGGACGGATATCCGCGTTCCCGGGTCCAGGCCGCGGACGCGCAAGCGACCTTGCAAGGCCCGCACCAATTCGGCGACGATGCCCAGCCCCATGCCGTCGCCGCCGCGCGGACCGCCGGCCAGGGCCGCGCGCGCATCCGGCGGCAAGCCGGCGCCGTCGTCCATCACATGCAGCGCCAGCGCGCGCCGGCGCACACGGGCCGCGATGCGCACATGCCCACCGGGCGGCGACGCCTGCACCGCGTTCAGCACCAGGTTCAGCAGCACCTGGCGCACCGGCCCGGCCGGCCAAGGCAGCGCATCGTCATGCATCCCGGCGCACGTCAACGACACCCGAACGCCGCCCTTGGCCGCCTGCGACCGGACCATCAGGCGGATGTCCTCGATGTCCTCGCGGCGCAGCCGGGCCGTGCCCGGCCGGAAGGTGCGCAGGCTGGCATCGACCACCGCCTGCAGTGCCTCGACGCCACGGTCGATGAAGCCGAGCGATTCCTGCCGCACCTCGGCGCGGTCGCCGAACTGCCGCAGGGTCTGCACCGCGGTGCGCAGGCCGCCCAGCGGATTGCGCACCTCGTGCGCCAGCGCCGCCGACATACGGCCCAGCATGGCCTCGCGTTCGATGTGCGCATGGCGTTGCTCGAAGGCCTCGCGTTCACGCACGCTGGCCACCATCCAATTGTAGGCCGCAAGCAGTTCCTGCAATTCGGGATCGCCGGTGCGCACCGTCATCTCTCGCGGCCGGTCTTCGCGCCCGGCGCGCAGCGCTTCGGTCAGCGAGATGATGGGACGCTGCAGGCGGCGCGCCATGCCGTAGCACAGCATGGCCCCCAGCAGGCTGATGGCCAGCCCCACCAACCCCAGTTCGAGCGCCAGTTCGCGCCGCTGCAGCAGGAACTCGCTGACGTCCAGGTTGGCGATCAGGGTACCCAGTTGTGGCTGTTCGCTGTCGAGCAGCCGCCAGGTCCAGACGCCCTCGGAGCGCAGGCTGACCAGGCTGCCGGAGGGCTCGCGCAGGATCGCCAGCGGCACCGGCTCGACCTCGGGATAGCGCGCCACATGCGCCAGCAGTCGATGGTCGGCGGTGACCACCGCCAGCGTGCGGTCCACCACCCCCAGGTGCGTGTCGAGCGCGCGATTGAGCACCTCGGTCATCTGCGCGCCGTCGTTCGCGCGCACCGCGGGCAGGATGGCGGCCGACAGCCCGTCCAGGTAGACCTGGCCGAGATTGGAAACCTGGCTGTCGAACTGGCGCGACAGGCCGTGCAGCGCCAGCGAGATCAGCGCGGCCGAGATGACCAGGAACAACAGGGATACCGCGAGCGGGATCCGCGCGGTGAGCGGCAAGCGAAGCATGATCGACGGCGCAGACAGCAAAACGTGATTATGCCGTGGTCAGTCGGGTCCACCAATTTGCAAGATTTCGAAAGCGCCGCGAGCGCGGGCAAGAATCATGCCGGGCGGCGATCCAGGCGTTTTTCGACGCGGATTGTTCACTTTCGTGAACATGAAGAACAAACGTTGTTAAGCCTTGCTT
This sequence comes from Achromobacter ruhlandii, assembly GCF_002082135.1. Classification (NCBI taxonomy): domain Bacteria; kingdom Pseudomonadati; phylum Pseudomonadota; class Betaproteobacteria; order Burkholderiales; family Alcaligenaceae; genus Achromobacter; species Achromobacter ruhlandii. Next base: position 1,934,395 of record NZ_CP017433.1, on the reverse strand, counting down.
ACGCCCCTTGGCGACGCGGCGGCCGGCCTTCTGGTTATCCCGTAACCCGGGCGCAGCCGCGCGAAAGCAAAATGCAAGGCGCCGTTCTTAAAGTCCCCGCTCCCCGGGTCATGCGCACGCACGGCCCGCGGGCTTGTCATCAACAAAAAACGGGGAGCACGCCATGGGCAGCACCATATTTTCTAGAAAGCGCGATCTGTGGGGAGGCGCGTTCATCGCCCTCTGCGGCGCGCTGACCCTCTTCGAGGCCACCACCTACAACATTGGCGAACTGGCGCGCATGGGGCCGGGCTATTTTCCGATGCTGGTGGGCTGCTTCCTGGTTGCCCTGGGCATCCTGATCCCGCTCAGCCCCGACCCCGACGAAATCCAGGAAGAACAGCTTGAAGAGCAATTGCCGCAACCCACGCGGCGCGAGCGCCTGCGCGGCATGGCCTGCATCGCCGCCGGGATCGCGCTGTTCATCGTGATCGGCCAGTATCTGGGCTTCCTGCCGGCCACCTTCGCGCTGGTGTTTGTGTCGGCGCTGGGCGACACCTCGAACACATACAAATCCGCCGCGATTCTCGCCGCCGCGATGACGCTGTTCGGCGCGGTCGTTTTCTCGTGGGCGCTGCAGCTGCAGTTCCCGATGCTGCGCTGGGGGTGATCCATGGAACTCTTCGATAACGTTTTGCACGGGTTCTCCGTCGCCTTCCAGTGGGACAACCTGCTCTGGTCGATCTTCGGCGTCTTCATGGGCAACATGATCGGCGTGCTGCCCGGCATGGGCGTGCTGGCCGCGATCTCCATCCTGCTGCCGCTCACCTACGCCATGACGCCGGTCGCCGCCCTGATGATGCTGGCCGGCATCTACTACGGCGCCCAATACGGCGGCGGCATCACCTGCATCCTGCTCAACCTGCCCGGCACGCCGTCCCATGCCGTCACCTGCCTGGACGGCAATCCCCTGGCCCGGCGCGGCAAGTCCGGCTCGGCGCTGTTCATGCTGGTGCTGGCCTCGTTCATCGGCGCGAGCGTCGGCATCATCATCATGATCCTGTTCTCGCCGGTGCTGGTGGAGGTGGCCTTCCAGTTCGGCCCGGCCGAGTATTTCTCGATGATGATGCTGGGGCTGTTCGCCGGCGCCACCCTGGCCAAGGGCTCGGCCATCAAGGGCGTGGCCATGGTGTTCCTGGGGCTGCTGATCGGCGTGGTCGGCACCGACGTCAACACCGGCACCATCCGCTACGCCTTCGGCGTGATCGAACTGAGCGACGGCGTGCAACTGGTGGCGCTGGCGATGGGCCTGTTCGGCCTGGCGGACTTCTTCGCCAACGTCAACCGCATCGGCAAGGCGACCACCGTAGGCAGCGCCACCAAGATGTCCGTGCGGCCCGAGCCCGGCGACATCAAGCAGTCGGCGATGCCGATCGCGCGGGGCAGCGCCATCGGCGCGATCCTGGGCATCCTGCCGGGCACCGGCGCGACCATCGCGTCGTTCATGTCGTATGCCGTCGAAAAGCGCGTGTCCAAGACGCCCAACCGCTTCGGCCATGGCGCCATCGAAGGCATCGCCGGCCCCGAAGCGGCCAATAACTCGGCGGCGCAGACCAGCTTCATCCCGACCATGAGCCTGGGCATTCCCGGCGACTCGGTCATGGCGCTGATGCTGGGCGCGCTGATCATCCATGGCATCCAGCCCGGCCCGCAGATGGTGACCGAGCATGCCGACCTGTTCTGGGGCCTGATCGCCAGCTTCTGGATCGGCAACGTCATGCTGGTCATCATGAACCTGCCCCTGATCGGGATGTGGGCCAAGCTGCTCAAGGTGCCCTACAAGTATCTCTTCCCGTCGGCGCTGTTCTTCGTCTGCGTGGGGGTGTACAGCACCAACAATAGCCTGTTCGACGTCGGCATGGTGCTGGTGCTGGGCATGGTCGGCTATCTGTTCCTGAAGCTGCATTTCTCGCCCGCGCCGCTGCTGCTCGGCTTCGTGCTGGGGCCGATGGTCGAAGAGAACTTCCGCCGCGCCCTGCTGCTGTCGCGCGGCCAGATGAGCATCTTCATCGACCGCCCGATCAGCGCCGCCTTCGTCTACGCGATCCTGGCGCTGGCCTTGTGGCTGGTCTACTCGACCGTGCGCAACCGCTACAAGGTCCGTGAGATGGAACAGGCCCGAACCTGACAAACCGCATGACATGGGGCCGCCATCCGGCGGCCCCGACGCATCACCAGGAGTACGCCATGAGACTGCACGACGGTCCCCAAGGCGCCGCGCCCACGTCGCCGATTGCGCGCGGCCTGTCTTTCGTGGAATTGATGGAATTGCTCGAGTTCAGCCGGCTGCGCTTCGAGGCGCCCGCGGCGGGCGCCAGCGCCACCCTCATCGGCACGCAGGAGTGGCACCTGGGCATCGACGCCGACGGCCTCCCCCCCTCCGACATCTATATCTGCTCGACGCTGGAAGCCTTGCGCGATGCCGTGTTGCCGCCGGCGGACGCGGAGCTGCGGATCGACACGCCGTCGCTCGACTTCATCCGCCTCATGGCCACGGCGCGCGCGCGGGCAACCCCGCTGCCCCAGCCGTGCCTGCGCGTGGACTTGCAGGCGCTGATCCGCCGGGTCCTGGTCGCCGCCGAAGCGCCGGCCCATTTGTACGACCTGGTCCGCCAGGTCGTCATGGCGCGCCTGTGGATCGACGTGGCGCGGGTATGAACCCTCTTTCAAGGAATCCCGGGCGTGACAGACAACCCGATTGAGATCATTGCCGCGATCGTATTCGCGATCGCCCTGCTGCATACCTTCTCCGCGCCGCTGTTCCTGCGATTGGCGCACCGCAGCAAGCGCCATCATGGCTTGCTGCACCTGCTGGGCGAGGTCGAAGTGGTGTTCGGCTTCTGGGCCGCCGTCCTGCTGGTCCTGATGGCCCTGGGCGCCTCCGGCGCCAGCGCCCTCGAATACGCCGAATCGCGCAACTACACCGAACCGGCCTTCGTCTTCGTGGTCATGGTCATCGCCGCCTCGCTGCCCGTCCTCACGGCGGTCATGCGGCTGGTGGACCGCCTCGCCAGGTGGATGCCGATCGCCGACCGGACCGCCAAGGCATGGCTGTGCCTGGCCCTGGTGCCGCTGGCTGGCTCGCTGATCACGGAACCGGCCGCCATGACCATCGCGGCGATGATGCTGGCGCCGCAGGTCTTTCACCGCGCCATGCCGGAGCGGCTGAAATATCTGGCGCTGGGCGTGCTGTTCGTGAATATCTCGATCGGCGGCACCCTGACCTCGTACGCGGCGCCGCCCGTGCTGATGGTCGCCGCGACCTGGGGCTGGGACAGCGCCTTCATGCTCAAGATGTTCGGCTGGAAGGCCGCGCTGGCGGTGCTGATCAATGCCACCGCGGTCACCTGGCTGCTGCGGCCGCACTTGCACTCCGGCGATGTCATGGCCGTCGGCAACAGCGCCACGCCGATGTCGTCCACCGTCATCGCGGCGCACCTGCTGTTCCTGGCGTCGGTCGTCCTGTTCGCCCACCATCCGATCATCTTTCTCGGGCTGTTCCTGTTCTTCCTGGGTTATACCCAGGCCTACCCCGCGCACCAGAGCCGGCTGATCATCAAGGAGGCTTTGCTGGTCGGCTTCTTCCTGGCCGGGCTGGTGGTGCTGGGCGGCATGCAGCAATGGTGGCTGCAACCCATCGTCAGCGGGCTTGAACCGCGCGTGCTGTTCTTCGGCGCCCTGGCCCTGACCGCCGTCACCGACAATGCCGCCCTGACCTACCTGGGGTCGTTGATCGACGGCATTTCGGCGCAGGCGCAGTACATGCTGGTGGCGGGCGCGGTCGCCGGCGGCGGCCTGACGGTGATCGCCAACGCGCCCAACCCCGCCGGGGTCGCCCTGCTGCGCGGCGGGTTCGACAACGGCGCGGTCAGCATGCCCGGGCTGCTGGCCGGCGCACTGGCGCCGACCCTGGTGGCCGCGTCGCTCCTGTTCCTGCTATGACCCGCCCCCTGGCGGACTGACCGGCGCCAGGGCATCAAGAGGCCGCAGCCGCAAAGTGGCTATATCAAATAACCCGGATTGGCTATTTTTCACCAATCCAATTTTCCCTAGCATGGCCGGGTTCCCTGTCAACCTCGAGCACACCCATGCCAGAACTGACCCCGGCGCTGCGTCAGCGCATCCTCCAAGCCGTGGACGCGGGCTTCGCGGCCCAGACCGAACTGACCGCGCAACTGGTGCGCCTGCCGTCGCAGCGCGGCGAAGAAGCCACCGCGCAGGATTTCATGGCGGCGCGCTACGCCGAACGCGGCTACGCCGTGGACCGCTGGCGCATCGACGTCGAGGCCATCCGCCACCTGCCGGGCTTTTCGCCGGTGGCGGTGTCCTATGACAACGCCTACAACGTGGTCGGCGCGCATCGCGCCCGCAGCCTGAAAGGCCGCTCGCTGATCCTGAACGGTCACATCGACGTGGTGCCGGTCGGCCCGCTGGCGCAATGGAGCCGCGACCCCTATGACCCCGCCATCGTCGACGGCTGGATGCACGGCCGCGGCGCGGGCGACATGAAGTCCGGCCTGGTCGCCTGCCTGTCGGCCATGGACGCGCTCGCCGCCATCGGCCTGGCGCCGGCCGGCGACGTGTTCCTGCAGTCGGTGGTGGAAGAGGAATGCACCGGCAACGGCGCCCTGGCCTGCCTGGCGCGCGGCTATCGCGCCGACGCCGCCTTCATCCCGGAACCGCTGCTGCCGATGCTGATGCGCGCCCAGGTCGGGCCGATGTGGTTCCAGGTGCAGGTCGAAGGCGACCCCCAGCACGCCTCGGCCGCTTTCACCGGCGCGGGCGCCAACGCCATCCAGAAGGCGATCTTCCTGATCCAGGCGCTGGACGAACTGGAAACGCGCTGGAACGCCAACAAGTGCGACCACCGCCACTTCTGCGACCACCCTCACCCCATCCGTTTCAACCTCGGCAAGATCGCCGGCGGCGACTGGCCGTCCAGCGTGCCGGCCTGGTGCACCTTCGACATGCGCGTGGCGGTCTATCCCGGCCAGAGCCTGGAGGCCGCGCGCGCCGAGATCGAGGCCTTCGTGGCCCAGGCCGCGGCGCGCGATCCGTTCCTGGCCAAGCATCCGCCCAAGGTGATCTACCACGGCTTCATGGCCGAGGGCTACGAACTGCGGAACGCCGACGAGGCCGAGGCCGCGCTGCGCGCCGCGCACGAGCAGGTGTTCGGCGAAGCGCTACGCGAATACGCCACGTCGGCCGCCACCGACGCCCGCTTCTACGGCCTGTACGCCGACACCCCGGCCATCGTCTACGGCCCGGAATGCCGCATGCCGCACGGTTACGACGAAGCGGTCAACCTGGAATCGGTGCGCAAGGTCACCCAGACCATCGCCCTGTTCATCGCCGAGTGGTGCGGCCTGGAAGAGCGTCAGGCATGAGCGGCGGCAACCTCCCCAGCGCCGGCCAGGCGCTGTTCGCGGCCGAGCCGCCCAAGCTGTCCCTGCCCGAGGCCGAGGCCCTGGCGCTGCGCCATTACGGCCTGGCGGCACAGGCCACGCTGCTGTCGAGCGAACGCGACCAGAACTTCCTGCTGCGCGACGCCGCCGGCGGCGCCTACGTGCTCAAGGCCACCCACCCCGCCGAGGACCCGGCGGTCACCGACTTCCACACCCAGGCGCAACTGCGCCTCATGCGGGCCGGCGGCGAGCCGCCGGTGCCGCGCCTGATCCCGGGCCTGCAAGGCGACTACGTGCACTGGCACGACGCCGGCGACGGCGCGCGCCGGGCATTGCGGCTGATGACCTTCGTGCAGGGCGTGCCGCTGCACCAGGTGGCGCGCAGTCCGGCGCAGTACCGCGCGCTGGGCCGGGCCCTGGCGCAGTTCGACCTGGCCCTGGCCGGCTTCGACCACGCCATGGCCGACCACGAACTGCTGTGGGACCTGCAGCACGCCGACCGCATCGCCGACCTGCTGCCGAAGATTCCCGAGGCGGACCGCCGCCGGCTGGCCGAGCGCCAGCTCGAACGCTTCGTCAATGACCTGCGGCCGCGCCTGGGCGGGTTGCGGCGCCAGGTCATCCACAACGATCTCAACCCCTACAACGTGATGGTGGCGCGCGACGACCCCGAACAGATCGCGGCGCTGCTCGACTTCGGCGACATGGTGCGCGCGCCGCTGGCGCAGGACCTGGCCGTGGCCGCCGCCTATCTGCTCGACGACGCGCCCGACCCGCTGTCGGCGGGCCTGCGCCAGTGCCTGGCCAGCTACCACCAGACGCTGCCGCTGACCGACACCGAAATCGCGCTGCTGCCCGACCTGATCGCCACGCGCCTGTTGATCACGGTGGCCATCACCGGCTGGCGCGCGCAGCAGCACCCCGAGAACCGCCAGTACATCCTGCGCAACAATGGCCTGGCCTGGACCGGCCTGGCGCGCCTGGACGCCCTGCCCCGGCAACAGGCCAGCGACATCCTGCTGGCCGCCAGCCAGACCCCGATGGAGACTCTTGTATGAGCCGAGACCAAGCCATGCTCAACGCCTTCGACCCCGCCGCGGCCGACGCGCTGCCGCCGGCCGAACGCGAGCTGATCGCCCGCCGCCAGCGCGTGCTGGGGCCGGCCTACCGCCTGTTCTACGACCAGCCGCTGCACATCGTGCGCGGCGAAGGCGTGTGGCTCTACGGCGCCGACGGCGAGCGCTACCTGGACGCCTACAACAACGTCGCCTCGGTGGGCCACAGCCATCCGCGCGTGGTGCGCGCCATCGCCGAGCAGGCGGCGGTGCTGAACACCCACACCCGCTACCTGCACGACGGCGTGCTGGACTACGCCGAGCGCCTGCTGGCGACGTTCCCGCAGCCGCTGTCGCAGGTCATCTTCACCTGCACCGGCAGCGAGGCCAACGACCTGGCGCTGCGCGTGGCGCGCAGCCACACCGGCGGCACCGGCGTCATCGTCACGCAACTGGCGTACCACGGCGTCACCGCCGCGGTGGCCGCCGTGTCGCCCTCGCTCGGCCAGGCCGTGCCGCTGGGCGTGGACACCCGCGCCGTGGCCGCGCCCGACAGCTACCGCCACGACCCGGCCACCCTCGGGCAATGGTTCGGCCAGCAGGTGCAGGCCGCCATCGACGACCTGCGGCGCCACGGCATCAAGCCGGCCGCGCTGCTGGTCGACACGATCCTGTCCAGCGACGGCGTCTACAGCGACCCGGCCGGCTTCCTGGCGCCGGCGGCGCAGGCCATCCGCGACGCCGGCGGCCTGTTCATCGCCGATGAAGTGCAGGCCGGCTTCGCCCGCACCGGCTCGTGCATGTGGGGCTTCCAGCGCCACGCTCTTGTGCCGGACATCGTCACCATGGGCAAGCCGATGGGCAACGGCCACCCCATCGCCGCCATGGTCTCGCGCCCCGACATCCTGGAACGCTTCGGCCGCGAGGCGCGCTACTTCAATACCTTCGGCGGCAATCCGGTGGCCTGCGCCGCGGCCCAGGCCACGCTCTCGGTGATCGAGGACGAAGGCCTGCAGGCCAACGCCGCCCGCACCGGCCAGTACCTGCGCGACGGTTTCCGCGCGCTGGCCGAGCGCCACGCGCTGATCGGCGACGTGCGCGGCGACGGCCTCTTCATCGGCGTCGAACTGGTGCGAGACCGCGCCGCGAAGACGCCCGCCAAGGAAGAGACGCACCGCTTCGTCAACCTGATGCGCCAGCGCCGCGTGCTGCTCAGCGCCACCGGCCTGCACGGCAACGTGCTCAAGCTGCGGCCGCAGCTGCCGTTCGCGCGGGAACACGCCGACCTGCTGCTGGCGGCGGCGGATGAGACCCTGGCGCAACTGTAGGCGGCAAAGCGGCGCGGCGCGCGTCCTCTACGCTGGCTCCAGTCACCACAACGGGGGCCGCCGGAGGCGGCGGGCCACCCCGTGATTCATCGCCGCGTCGCACTGCCGCGCGTCACCGCGGCGACCGGCCGCCTGGACGCAACGACGGGGCTCAACGACGCGCCCGGCGCGCGGGCCGGTTCTCCCCGGCCCGCCCCAGCGCCCGCGCAAAGCGCGCCACCCCGTCGTCGATGCGCTCGCATGGCACGCCGCCATATCCCAGCACCACCGCGGGCGACGCCGCGCTGGCGGCATCCGGCAGGTAATGCGGCTGCCCCAGCACGATGCCCTCGTCGCGGGCGGCCTCGGCCAGGCGCGGCGCCGACACCTTGCGGTCGAGCCGCGCATACACATGCAGGCCAGCCCGCGCCTGCGACAACCGCACCTGATCGCCGACGCGCGCCGCCAGCGCGTCGCGCAGCACGATCTGGCGCTGCGCGTACTCGGTGCGCATGCGCTTGATGTTGTGCGAGAAATGGCCGTCCGCCATGAAATCCGCCAGCGCCGCCTGCAGATGCAACTGCCCCGGCCGATAGATGCTGGCGCAGGCCCGCGAGAACGACTCGGCCACCTGCGGCGGCACCACCATGTAGCTCATGCGCAGGCCGGCGAACATGGTCTTGCTGAAGGTGCCCAGGTAGATCACGCGGCCGTCGGCGTCCAGGCCCTGCAGCGACGGAATCGGCGCGCCGTCGTAGCGGAACTCGCTGTCGTAGTCGTCCTCCAGCACCCACAGGCCGCGCGCCCGCGCCGCCTGCAGCAGCTCCAGGCGCCGCGCCAGCGGCATCACCACGCCGGTCGGGTACTGATGCGACGGACTCGTGATCAACAGCCGCGCCCGGCGCGGCAGCTTGCTGGCCGCCAGGTCCAGGCCCTGGTCATCGAGCACGGCGGCATGCGCGCGCACGCCGGCCGCCGCCAGCACCGGCGGAAAGGCCCAGTGGCAGGGGCTTTCCACCAGCGCGGCGTCGCCCCACTCGGTCAGCATGCGGGCGCACAGATCAATCGACTGGTGCGTGCCCGCCGTGACGATGACCTGCTCCGGCTCGCACACCACGGCCCGCGCCAGCCGCAGATAGCTGGCGATGGCCTCGCGCAGCGGCAGGAAACCCGCGCCGTCCTTGGCGTAGCCCGACAGCGCCAGGTTCGACTTGCCCAGGTGGCGCGACACCAGCCGGCGCCACAGGTGGAACGGAAACAGGCTGGCGTCGGCCACGCCTGGCACGAACGCGCCGGTGTGCTGGCCCAGCCCCGCCGCGCCGCCGGCGATGCCTTCGCCGCGCGTGGACAGGCCCGGCACGTGGCGCTGCACGTGTTCGGGCGAGGCCGGCGGCAGCAGCGGCCGGTCCACGGTCTTCTCGACGAAGGTGCCGCTGCCGCCGCGCGCGCTCAGGTAGTTCTCGGCGATCAGCCGCTCGTAGGCCAGCGTCACCGTGATGCGCGAGATGCCCAACTCCTGCGCCAGCACGCGCGACGACGGCAGGCGCTGCCCCGCCACCAGCGTGTGGTCCAGCACCCCGCGCCGCACGATGTCGTAGATCTGCTTTTGCAGCGGGTCGGCCGACTCGCGCGAGAGCGCGCCGGAAAGCAGGTCGGCGAGCAGGACTTCCTTCATGAAGTGGACCTATCTCTGATTGGATTGTGGCTATACAAGATATAGCCAGTAGTTGCTATCGTCAACGCCGTATCCAATGCGGCGCCACCGTGGAAAGCCGCGACAAACAAGGGGAATTCCATGCAAGACCAGAATGGCCGCAGACAGCCGGTCAGGGCGGCGGCCGCCGCTTTCTTCGGCACCATGATCGAGTGGTACGACTTCTACTGTTATGCCACGGCGGCCGCCCTGGTGTTCGGCGACGTGTTCTTCGCTACCAACGATCCCTTCATGGGCACGCTGGCCTCGCTCGGCACCTTCGCCATCGGTTTTTTCGCGCGGCCGGTGGGCGCGGTGCTGTTCGGCCATCTCGGCGACCGCGTCGGCCGCAAGCAGAGCCTGGTCATCACGCTGCTGCTGATGGGCGTGGCCACCACGCTGATCGGCCTGCTGCCGTCATACCATTCGATCGGCCTGGCCGCCGTGGTGCTGCTGGTCGCGCTGCGGCTGGTGCAGGGCATCGCGGTGGGCGGCGAATGGGGCGGCGCGGTGCTGATCGCGGCCGAACACGCGCCGCCCAAGTGGCGCACCTTCCTGGCCTCGGCGCCGCAATACGGCAGCCCCATCGGCCTGATCCTGGCCACCGGCGTGTTCCGCCTGGTGTCGGACCTGCCCAAAGAGGACTTCCTGTCGTGGGGCTGGCGCCTGCCCTTCATCATCAGCGGCGTGCTGGTGCTGGTGGCCTTCGTCATCCGCCGCGGCGTCAACGAAAGCCCCGAACTGGAAGCGCGCCTGAAGGAAAAGAAAAAGGAAAGCACCGCTCCCATCAGCATGGTGCTGCGCGAACGCAAGCGCACGCTGCTGCTGGGCATCGGCCTGTGCCTGCTGGGCATCTCGGGGTTCTACTTCGTCACCACCCTGATGATCACCTACACCACCACCTACCTGAAGATCACGCGCAGCCAGATCCTGGACGTGGTGACCTGGGCCGGCGTGGTCGAGCTGATCAGCTTCCCGATCGCCTCGTACATCGCCACCCGCGTCGGCGAGCGCCGCTTCCTGATCTGGGTCACCGCGCTGTCGACGCTGTGGGCCGTGCCGATGATGATGCTGATCCTGACCGGTGACATCCAGAACATCGCCATCGGCATCCTCACCGCCATCTTCCTGATCGGCGCCTACTACGCGGTGCTGGCGCCCTACCTGCCGCTGGCCTTCCCGGTGGAGATGCGCTACACCGGCATCTCGCTCAGCTTCCAGCTGTGCGGCGCGATCTTCGGCGGCACCACGCCGCTGGTGGGCCTGTGGGTGGCGCACACCTTCGGCCTGACCTGGCAGCCGATGGCGCTGATGTTCGCCATCATTGCCGGCGCCAACCTGCTGTGCGCCATCTACCTGCCCACGCCGGAGCGCGAGGCCGCCCGCCAGCGCGGCGGCGCGCTGGGCGCCGGTCAGCATAGCCGCGCGCTGTAGCGGCGGCGCCGGCCGGGGCGGCAGCCCGCGCGCCCCGGCCGGCTTTACAAGAATTATTCTTATTTGCAATAATCGGCGGCTTCGTCCCTTCCACGTTGCCCCCGCATGCGCCGGACCCGCCCCGCCGAACATGGTTGGCTCGCCTACTATCGCGAGCTGCTGGGCACATGGAAGCGCAAGGGCCACGCCAGCGGCGACGTCGAGGATACCGCCCACGACGCCATCGCCAACATGCTGGAAGGCGACGTCTCGGCCATCCGCAATCCGCGCGCCTACCTGCACCGCAGCATCTACCACGGCCTGGCCAACCAGTATCACCAACAGGTGCGCAGCGCCGCCGTGCCGCTGCACGACCTGGACGAAGACGAACACCCCGCGCAGGACAGCCCCGAGGCCGGCGCGCGCACCGCGCAACTGTCGCGCGCGCTGCGGCAGGCGCTGGACGAACTGCCCGAGCCCTGCGCCGCGGTCTTCGCCTGGCACCGCCTGGAAGGCTGGACCGTGCCGGAAATCGCCAGCCACATGGGTCTGTCGGTCAGCAGCGTGGAAAAATACCTGACCCGTACCATGCGCCACCTGCACACCCGGCTGCACGCCTATTCGCCATGACATCCGTTCCCAACCTGCCGAGGGATCCCCTGGACGCCGCCGCGTACTGGTTCGCGCGCGACCGCGGCGGCCTGATGACGGCCGGCGAACGGCGCCAGTTCGAGGCCTGGCGCCAGGCCGACGCCGCGCACGAACGCGCCTACCAGGAGATGCTGCAGGTGTGGGGCTTGACCCAGGCCGTGCCTGACCGCGACCTGCGCGCCCTGCTCTCGCGCCGGCCGGCGCCGCCCCCGCCATCGCCGCAACGCCGCCGGCTGACCTGGGGCCTGGCCGCCACCGCCTGCGCCGCCGCCGGCGCCGGTCTGGCCTGGCCGCTCTGGGGGCCGGCGCCGACGCTGTTCGAACAGGCCTACGCCACCGCCCGCGGCGAGCGCCGCCGGGTGGCCTTGCAGGACGACTCGGTCCTGACGCTGAACACCGCCACCCAGGCCGACGTACGCTACACCCGCGACGAACGGCTGGTGGCGCTGCACGCCGGCGAGATCCTGTTCGAGGTGTCGCCGGACAAGGCGCGGCCCTTCGTCGTCGACACCGACCTGGGCCGCGTGCGCGTCACCGGCACCCGCTTCAACGTGCGCTATGACCGCCAGCGGCTGGCGGTGGCGGTCGAATCCGGCTCAGTCGAGGTTGCCACCGGCGCCTGGTGGCGGCGCGAACGGGTGCTGCTGGCCGCCGGCCAGGGCGTCAGCCTGACCCATGCGGGCGACGCCTTGCGGGCCGAAGCCGTGGACGTGGCCACGCTCACCGCCTGGCGGCAGGGCAAGGCGGTCTTCGACAACGTGCCGTTGGCGCAGGTGGTGGACGAGATCAACCGCTACCGCGAACAGCCCATCCGGGTCGCCGCCGCGCTGCGCGGCATCCGCATCGCCGGCGTGTTCGACGTCGACGACACCCGCGGCTTCCTGGCCGCCCTGCCCGCCCTGATCCCCGTGCGCGTGACGCCGCGCGCCGACGGCGGCAGCGACATCATCGCCCGCTGACCCGGCGCCGCGTCTTCAGTCCAGGCCGCCCTCCGCGCCCCACCCCCGCATTCCCGCTTTCCGCCCTCGCCAGCGCCGCGCGGCGACCGCCACCGCGCCGGTTGCAACGCCGCGCCCTCGCGCCCGCCCAGCCGGCCCCCGCCCCGGCCACGCCGGTCGGAGATACATTTTGTTTCCATTTTGAGTTGAGAATCATTACGGGGTTCGGCGTCCGATCCGCTCTTAGCAGATAAGCGGAGGCTGTCGCCCCGCATGAACCCGCCGGCCGGTTCCCTCGCGGAAACCGCCGCCCCGATCGAGCGCCATCGTGACCCAGATTTCCGCCAGGCCCACCCGCCTCCCGCGCCCCCGCGCCACGCCGCTGCATGCCGCCCTCGGCACCCTGACCCTTGCCCTCGCCGTCGCCCTGGGCGCCGCGCCGTCCGCCGCCCACGCGCAAGCCGCCGCCGTCAAGATCAACCTGCCCGCCCAGTCGTTGGCGCAGGCGCTGCTGCAACTGGGCCGCCAGACCAATCTGCAGGTCTACTACCTGCCCGAAGCGGTGCAGGACCGGCGCGCGCCCGCCATCAGCGGCACCCTGACACCGCAACAGGCGCTGGACCGCCTGCTGGCCGGCACGGGCCTGGTCGCGCGCATCACCGGCAACACCGCGGTGGTGCAGCCGCCCGCCGCCGACACCGCCACGCTGCCCACCGTCTCGGTCTATGGCGACACCCGGGGCGACGCGATCGAAGGCCTGGTGGCGCGCCGCAGCCGCACCGGCACCAAGACCGACACCGCGCTCAACGAGATCCCGCAGACCATCAACGTGGTCACCGCGCAGCAGCTGGAGATGACCGGCGCCACCGACATCAACCAGGCGCTGCACTACGTGCCCGGCTTCTCCAGCTATGGCTCGGACAACCGTTCCGACTGGTATTCGGCCCTGCGCGGCTTCACCCCCACGGCCTACGTCGACGGCCTGCAGGTGCCCAACACGCTCAACCTGGCCAGCTGGCGCGTCGATCCCTACCTGATCGACAGCATCACCGTGCTGCGCGGCCCGACCTCGGTGCTGTACGGCCAGGGCGACCCCGGCGCCATCGTCGACGTGCAGAGCAAGCTGGCCAATGGCGAGCGCATCCGCGAGATCGAGACCCAGGTCGGCAACTACGCCCGCAAGCAACTCAGTTTCGACCTCGGCGACAGCCTCAACGAGGTCGGCACGCTGTCGTACCGCATCCTGGGCGTGGGCCGCGACGGCAACGCCCAGACCGGCCCCAACAAGGACCAGCGCGTGGTGTTCGCGCCGTCGCTGCGCTGGCAGCCCAGCGCCGCCACCAGCCTGACGCTGTCGGCCACCTACCTCGAAGACTGGGGCGACATCAACACCAATTTCCTGCCCGCCCAGGGCACGGTGCTGTCCAATCCCAATGGCCGCATTTCGCGCGACGTCTATACCGGCGAACCGGACTTCAACGACTATCACAAGAAGCAATGGTCGGTCGGCTACGCGCTGGAACACAAACTGGATTCGGTCTGGACCCTGCGCCAGAACACGCGCCTGATGCACCTGCAGTTGAATAACCGTTCGGTCTGGGGCGGCGGCCTGGATGACAGCGACCCGACCCAGGCCACGATCACGCGCTATGCCGGCCGCTTCCAGTTCAACTACAGCCGTTTCGACATCGACAACCAGGCGGAGGCCAGATTCCGCACCGGCGCGCTCGAACACACGCTGCTGACCGGCCTGGAATACAGCCGCCAGTCCACCATCGACAGCGAATGGATGGCGCTGGCGCCGTCGCTCAACGTCTACCACCCGGTCTACACGCCGATCAACCGCTCGATCTTCTACGGCCCCAACGCCTTCCCGCGCACCGACACCTATACCGTCATGAACACGGTGGGCCTGTACGCGCAGGACCAGATCAAGTGGGACCGCTGGGTGCTGACGCTGGGCGGCCGCAAGGACTGGGCCCGCACCCGCCAGAACGACCGCGAGGCCGACACCCGCGCCGCGCAGCTGGACCAGGCCTTCACGGGCCGCGTCGGCCTGACCTATCTTGGCGATTACGGCCTGTCGCCCTACGTCAGCTATTCGACCTCGTTCAACCCGGTCTCCAACACCCGCCTGGCCGACGGCAACTGGGCCAAGCCGACCCAGGGCAAACAGATCGAGGCCGGCCTGCGCTGGCAGCCCGACGGCAAGAACGTGACGCTGAACGCCGCCATTTACCAGATCAAGCAGACCGACGTCGTCACCAACAACCCGAACGACCCGACCAACAGCAGCTACGTGCAGACCGGCGCGGTGCGCTCGCAGGGCGTCGAGCTGAGCGCCGTGGGCAAGATCACGCCCGAACTGTCCATCGTCGGCGCCTACGTGTTCCAGAACGTCAAGATCACCAAGGCCAACGACGAGACCCAGGGCAAGTGGCCGGTGGACATCCCGCGTCCGCGCCAGATGGCCTCGCTGTGGGCCGACTGGACCTGGCGCACCGGGCCGCTGGAAGGCTTCGGCGCCGGCGCGGGCGTGCGCTACCAGAGCTCGGCCGCGGGCGCGGCCGACAATTCGCTGAAGATCCCCAGCTACACCGTCTACGACGCCGGCCTGCACTATGAAATGCCGAACTGGCGTTTCGCCCTGAACGCCGCCAACCTGTTCGACAAGCGTTATGTCAGCGGCTGCCAGTCGTACGGCGTGTGCATGTACGGCAACGGCCGCACGGTGGTGGCGTCGGTGAAGTACTACTGGTAAAAAACGGGCGTCCCGAGGCCGGGACGCCCGCCTGCCTGCCAGCGCGGCGCCTAGACCAGCAACAACGCGCCGCCGCTTCCCGCGACAATGCCCAGCCCCGCCAGGGCATAACTGTCGCGGCGCTCACACCCGGCGCGATGTGTGCCGATCGCCGCGTGCAGGCATACGGCGCCAAGAATGGCCAGGGCGATTCCAATTCCGAACATGAGGTCTTCCTTGATATATCAAGCGGAGTGGCCGGCGGCCGATCCGTTGGCTATGGACCGGCGCGGCGGGGTTCGGTTCCCGCGACCGAAAAACCTCAAAACCGCGTCCGCAGCGTCAGGTTGAAACTGCGGCCCGGCTGCAGCAATGGATTCTGGTCCGTCATGGCGTAATTCACGTTCGAGGCCGTGGCCGCGCTACGGTAGGCGCGGTTGAACAGATTGCTGACGCCCAGCACGGCCTGGGTATTGCCGGCCCGCGGCAATCCGAGCTTATCCAGCTGGAGTTGCGCGTACAGGTTGACCACGCCGAAACCGGCGGCCGGATACTCCTTGCGCTTGTCGTAGCGGTTCTGCCCCTTGGCCCACTGCAACTCCCCGCTCAGGGCGTAGGCCTCGTTCGGCCCCACATACTGCACGCCCATCAAGCCGCTGAGCGCGGCGATGGACGGCAACGGCCGGTTCGTCACCCGGTCGGTGGCGTGCAGATAGCTGGCGCTGCCATACAGGTTGAGCGCGCGGGTCACTTGCCAACGCCAGTCGCTTTCGAATCCCTGCACGCGCGCCTTGCCCACGTTCGCGCGCTGCGTCGCCGGCAGCCCCAGATACATCGTGTCGACGCTCTCGATGAAATCGCGAAAGTCGCTGCGGAACGCCGTCAGGCCGACCGTGGCATCGGCGAAATGCAGACGGGTGCCGACATCCACATTGGTGCCGCGCTCGGGCTTGAGCTGGGGATTCGGAAAGGTGTAGCCGGTTCCGGTGAAGCCGGCGTCGAACATGTCGAAGATCCACGGCATGCGGAACGAATTGCCCACGCTGCCCAGCAGTTCCACCACCTCGGTGGCGCGGTACGACACCCCCAGGCTGCCGGTGATGGCGGTCTGCTGGTTGTTCCGCGCGGCGCGGAAGGCCGGCAGCAGATCGGGCGACGGCAGCGGACTCAGGCCGACGTCGGAACGGTACCAGTCGTAGCGGCCGCCCGCGCTCACGGTCCATTTGGGCGCGGGATTCCATTCGTTGCTCAGGAACAGGCCGATGTTGGTCTGGTAACGGGTCGGTCCGCTGCGGATCCAGTCGCCACGGTTCAGGGTGCTGGTGCCGTCGGGCTGGCGCACCGTCGTCCAGGTGCGCAGCTTCTGGCCCGGCCAGGTTTCATGCATGAAGTCCATGCCGACCGTGGTGGCGACGCTTGCCCAGGGTATGGTCGCCGCGAGGTTGCCGCCATAGACCAGCGGCCCGATCACGTGCCGGCGCACGTCGACCACGCGGGCCGCGTTGACCTCGTTGTGGGCGGCCAGGGTGGTATCGAATTCGTTGACGTACAGGCTGGCCCGCAACTCGCTGACCAGGCCGTCGAATTCGCCGGCATAGCCGAGCTTGCCCTGCTTGACGGCCAGCGGATCGCGGTGGCTGCTGGCCAGCGGATACGGCGGCACCGCGCCGGCGACGTCGTCATTCACATGCGCCATGCGGCCACTGATCTCGATGCGCTGGCGCGCGTCGGGCATGTAGCCCAGCACGATGCCGCCGCCCGCGCCGCGAAAGCCGCTGTTGGGCACCTCTTCGGTGGCGCTGCGGAAATTGCTGGCGCGCCGGCCGGTGGCATACACGCGCAGATCGAAGCCGTCGCCGGCGGCTTCGAGCGCGGCGTTGGCCTGCAGCGCGTTGGCGTTGCTGCGCCACGACGCCGACACCTCGCCGCCATTGAGCTGGAATGCATGATCCAGATTGCCGTGGGCGCGCCGGGTGACGAAGTTGATCAGGCCGCCCAGCCCATCGCTGCCGAAGCGCGCCGAATCCGGCCCGCGCACCACCTCGACCTGCTCCAGCTCGGTCGGGCTGATCAGCATGAATTGCAAGGTATTGCGGCCACGGAAGCGATTGCCGTCGATGAACACAGGCACCCGCATGTCATTGGTATTCATGCCGCGCAGGAATACCGTGCCGGCAATGCCGCCAGCGTGGTTGATGGTGGCGTTGGGAATCCGGCTCAATAGCTCCAGGGTGCTGATGGGGCTGAGCCGGTCGATGTCCTGGCGGTCGACCACCGACACCGATTGCGTCACCGCATGGTCCAGCGTCGCCGGCGGCGGCGTGGCGCCGATGGCGTGCAGGCGGCCGTCGTCCGCGCCGTCGCCGGCCGTGACGCGGATGGCCGGCAGCTGCGCGGGTTCGGCGGCCACGGCGGGCACGCCAAGGGTGGTGGCCGCGAGCAGGAACGCGCGG
This sequence comes from Achromobacter ruhlandii, assembly GCF_002082135.1. Classification (NCBI taxonomy): domain Bacteria; kingdom Pseudomonadati; phylum Pseudomonadota; class Betaproteobacteria; order Burkholderiales; family Alcaligenaceae; genus Achromobacter; species Achromobacter ruhlandii. The sequence goes on along the minus strand of NZ_CP017433.1, from coordinate 1,916,701 downwards.
ACGAAGGGCGAAGGCGGAAAGAGATGAGTCATACAGGAAGGCAAAGGCAAAGCCCGAAGGCCGGAGAAACACCGCCGTGCGCGGCGGCGATGAAAGCCGGCGCGCGGCGCAACAGGGCCCCGCGCGCCAGGCTCAGAACCGCGTCCGCAACGTCACGTTGACGCTGCGCCCCGGCTGCAGCAACGGGTTCAGGCCCGTCATGGGGTAATTGACATTCGACGCCGTGGCGGCGGTGCGATACGCGCGGTCGAACAGGTTGTTGATGCTGAACACCGCCTGGGTATTGCCCACCCTCGGCAAGCCCAGCCGGTCCAGCTGCAATTGCGCGGACAGGTTGACCACGCCAAAGCCGGCCGCCGGATATTCCTTGCCGTCGTCATAACGGCCCTGCCCCTTGGCCCACTGCAATTCGCCGCTGAAGGCATAGGCATCGTTCGGCCCGACGTACTGCACCCCCATCAGGCCGCTGAGCGTGGCGATGGAGGGCAGCGGCCGGTGGGTGATGCGGTTGGTGGCATGCAGGTAGCCGGCGCTGCCATACAGGTTGAGCGCGCGCGTCACCTGCCAGCGCCAGTCGCTTTCCAGGCCCTGCACCCGGACCTTGCCCACATTCGCCTTTTGCGTGGCGGGCAGGCCGTTGTACTGGGTGTTGACGTTCTCGATGAAGTCGCGGAAATCGCTGCGGAACGCGGTCAGACCAACGCTGGCATCCTCGAAATGCAGGCGGGTACCGATGTCCACATTGGTGCCGCGCTCGGGCTTGAGCTGGGGGTTGGGGAAGGAATAGCTGGCGCCCGTGAAGCCGGCGTCGAACATGTCGAAGATCCACGGCATGCGGAACGAATTGCCGACGCTGCCCAGCAGTTCGATCACCTGGGTGGCGCGGTACGACAGTCCCAGGCTGCCCGTGGTGGCGGTCTGCTGGTTGTTCTGCGCGGCGCGGAAGGCCGGCAGCAGATCGGGCGTCGGCAAGGGGTCAAGGTCGACGTCGGAACGATACCAATCCAGGCGGCCGCCAGCGGTCAGCGTCCACTTGGGCGAAATCGTCCACTCATTGCTCACGAAGGCGCCGATATTGGTCTGGTAGCGGGACGGTCCGCTGGGCTCCCAGGCGCCGCGATTGACGCGCGCGCCGCCATCCGGTTGGCGCAGCGTCACCTGCGTGCGCCGTTCCTGGCCGGGCCAGTTTTCATGCATGAAATCCATGCCGACCGTGGTGGCGACGCTGGCCCATGGAAGGGTTGCCGCCAGGCTGCCCCCATACGCCAGCGGCCCCGGCACGTGGCGCTGCACGTCCAGCACGCGATCCGGGTTGGCCTGGTTGTGCACCACCAGCGTGGTGTCGAATTCGTTGACATAGAGACTGGCGCGCAATTCGCTGATCGCGCCGTCGAACTCGCCCCGATAGGCCAGCCTTCCCTGCTTGACGTTCAGGGGATTGCTGCGGGTGGTGGCCAGCGGATAGGGCGGCACGGTGCCGGCCCAGCCTTCGTTGACGTGCGCCATGCGGCCGCTGATCTCGACGCGCTGGCGCGCGTCGGGCATGTAGCCCAGCACGATGCCGCCGCCCGCGCTGCGGAAATCACTGTTCGGCACTTCGCCCTCGGCGCTGCGGAAGTTGCCGGCGCGCCGCCCGGTGGCATAGACGCGCAGGTCGAAGCCATCGCCGGCCGCCTCCAGCGCCGCGTTGGCCTGCCTGCCGTTGCCATTGCTCTGCCAGGTGGTCGACACCTCGCCGCCATCCACGGCGAACCCGTGCTCCAGGTTGCCATGGGCGCGCTTGGTGACGAAGTTGATCAGGCCCCCCAGCCCATCGCTGCCAAAGCGTGCCGAATCAGGCCCCCGCACCACCTCGACCGCTTCCAGCTCGGTGGGGCTGATGAGCATGAACTGCAATTTATTGCGGCCGCGAAAGCGATCGCCGTCGATGAACACGGGCACCCGCATGTCGAACGTGTCCATGCCGCGCAGGAACAGGGTGCCGCCAATGCCGCCGCTCAGATTGATGGTGGCGTTCGGGATGCGGCCCAACAGCTCCAGCGTACTGATGGCGCTGAGCCGGTCGAGGTCCTGGCGATCCACCACCGACACCGATTGCGTGACCGTATGGTCGAGCGTCGCCGGCGGCGGCGTGGCGCCAATGGCATGCAGGCGGCCATCGTCGACGGCGGCGTCTTCGGCCGTGACGCGGATGGCGGGAAGCTGCGCGGCGGTCTCGGCGGCCATGGCGGGCGCGCCGAGGCTGGCGGCGGCCAGCAGGATGGCGCGGACGAAGGGCGAGGACGGGAAGGAATGAGTCATACGAAAACGCAATGGCGAAGCCCGGAGGCCGGAAGGAAGCCGCCTCAGGCGGCGGGCGTGGAATCTTTCAGCCACGGCAGGAAACCGCGCAGGAAGCGGCTGGTGGCCGGCATGAAATAACTGCCGTGGTGGTACATCGGATCGAGCGAGGTGACGATCAGCCGGCCCGCCGTGCTGCACCGATCCTCGTACAGCACCGATCCGGCGCCGACCTTGTCGACCAGCGAGACCGCGCCGGGCGGCGGCGCATAGGTGCCATGCTGGTGCCAGGTGACATCGGCCAGCGTCAGGTAGCGAAACAGCGAATGGTCGGGCGCCGCCAGCCGCAGGCCCGGATCGGCCCCCGGCGTCTTCCACCACCAGAAATTCACTTCGCAATCGGTCCAGCGCACGCCATCCAGCCAGCGGTGCGAGCCGGTCTCGCCCATCGCCACCAGCGTCTTGCCGGCGGCCAGGAAGCGGGCCAAGCGCGCCCGCTGCGCCACCAGCAGCTCGGGATTGATGCGGCACGACACGATCAAGGCGTCGCAGCCCTCCAGGGCGGCGTCATCCAGTTCCGGCAGGTAGATCACCCGGTCGATGTACGCCGCCAGTTCCGGCGTGTGGAAGGTGCGATGGTGGTAGTAGGTGCCGGCGTCCAGCGCGGCGATCACCGGCGCTCGCCGGTTCGAAACGGAATGGGCGTCGTGGATCATGCCGCCTCCCCGCGCAGCCAGTCGACCAGTTGCGGCACGATGCGGCGGGTGCTGTCCTCGCTGCCCGCATACATCCACATGTCGTTGCCGGAATGCGTGAACAGGCGGCCGCCGCCGGGCAAGGACAGCACCCAGTCCACCGGCACCGCGTCCGGCCCCAGCGTATGCAGCACGCTGGCGCCGGCCGGCGGCGGGTTGCCGCCGCGCGCGTAGAAGCCGGCCACGCCGCGGCGGAAGGTCAGGTGTTCCGGATCGACGCCATCGAAAACGGGATGCGCCTGGGCGCGGTGCAGCCGCAGTCCCTCGATGCCGCGCGCCGGGCCGGGCACGAACGGCGCCAGCCAGCGCAGGAAGGGATAGGCCACGTGGCCGTTGAACACCATCGTGCCACCGGCCAGCAGCCAGGCCTCCAGCCGGGCCTGCTGCGACAGCAGATAGCGCTGGTCGGTATTGGCCGGCACCAGCAGGGCCCGTACCGCCGCCAGTTCCAGACGATGCAGGGCGTACAGGGGTTCGGCGATGGCCGGCGGCGCATCGCCGCCGGTCAACACGGCGGGACCGTCGCCGGTCCAGTGATTCAAATAGACGATGGTGTTCATCGGAGTCAATGGAAAAGAGGAATCACGCCCGGCACCTCGCGGCGGTCGGCGGTGATGGTGGTTACCCGCAGCGGCAAGCCATACAGCCGGCTCAGGCGTTCGTCGGTGCACATCTGCCCGGTAGGCCCGGCCTCGCAGGCGTCGGGATGCATCAACAGGGTCTGGTCGGCGATGTGCTGCGCGTGCTGCGGCTGGTGGGTCGAGAACACCACTGTCATGCCCTCGCCCGCCAGCCGCCGCAGCAGCGTCAGGATCACGTCCTGGTTGCGCAGGTCGAGCGCCGCGCTGGGCTCGTCCAGCACGATGATGGGGCTGGCGCTGGCCATGGCCCGCGCGATGCAGGCCAACTGCTGTTCGCCGCCGCTGAGCGCGTGGAAGGGCCGCGCCGCCAGATGCTCCAGCCGCACGGCGCGCAGGCACTCGCGGGCGATCTCGCGGTCGCCCGGGCCGGGCGAGGCCCACCAGCGCAGGTGCCGCACGCGGCCCATGGTCACCATGGCCAGCACGTCGTAGGCGAACAGCGAATCGGTGCGCTGCGGCACATAGGCGGCGTGGCCGCGCAGGCGCACCGCGCCAGCGGCCGGCGGCTGCACCCCCAGCAGTGTCTTGAGCAAGGTGGTCTTGCCCCGGCCGTTCGGCCCCAGCACGGCCAGCACGCCGCCGGCCGGCACGCGCAGCGTCAGGTCGGACAGCAGCAGGCGGCCGCCGGCCTGCACGGCAAGGCGGTCCAGTTCAAGCATGGCCCGCCTCCCTGCCCTGCGTGCGGCGCAACAGCCATGCGAACAGCGGCGCGCCGACCAGCGCGGTGATCACGCCCAGCGGAATCTCGGCGCTGGTGGCGCTGCGGGCCACGGTATCGACCCACACCATGTAGGTGCCGCCAAGCAAGGCGCTGGCGGGCAGCAGCACGCGGTGATCGGGGCCGACCAGCATGCGCGCGATGTGCGGCACCACCAGCCCGACCCAGCCCACCGTGCCCGACACCGCCACGCTGGCCGACACCACCAGCGTGGCGCAGCCCAGCAGCATCCAGCGCAGCGGCTCGACCGCCAGCCCCATGGCGCTGGCCTGCTCGTCCCCCAGCGACAGCACGTTGATGCGGAACCGCAGCGCGAACAACAACCCCATGCCCGCCGCGATGGGCGCCACCGCCGCCCCCAGCTTGACGTAGGACGCCGTGGCGAAGCTGCCCATCAGCCAGAACACGATCGCCGGCAGGCTGTCGTAGGGATCGGCGAAATAGGTGGCCAGCGAGATCAGCGCGGAAAAGAACGCGCTGGTGACCACGCCCGCCAGCACCAGCATCAGGATGGTGGTGCGCCTCCGCGAGCGGCCCAGCAGGTAGACGATGGCCACCGCCAGCAGGCCGCCGGCGAAGGCCAGCCCGAGCGTCGCCCACAGCGACGAGAACAGCAGGATCGCCGCGCACCCGCCAAACGCGGCGCCGGACGAAATGCCCAGGATCTGCGGACCGACCAGGGGGTTGCGGAAGGCGCCCTGCAAGGCCGCGCCGCACAGCGCCAGGCTGGAGCCGGCCAACAGCGCCAGCAGCACCCGCGGCAGGCGCACCAGCAATACCACCCGGCGCTCGGCGTCGGCGACGGCCGGCAGCCAGGATGCCAGGCCGTCGGGCAGCGCCCATCCAGCCAGCGCGGCGCCCACGTGAGAGGCCGGCAAGGCATAACGCCCCACGCACAACGCGGCCAGGGCCGACAGCGGCGCCGCGGCGATCATCAGCCACCAGGGCCAGGCGCGCCGCCGATCGTCGCCCCGCGCGGGATTCCGTTCAGCGCAAGCGGTCATAGCCGGCGGCTCCCTGGTTCAAGCGCATGCGCAGCACCTTGTCGATATCGGCGGCGTCGATGTCATAGCCGTACAGCCAGGCGTAGGCCTGCGCGATGCGCTCGCGCAGCGGCCAGTCGAATCGCTTCGGATGCAGCAACTGGCTCAGCCACTGCCAGTACAACGGCGATTCCTGGCTGGGGGGATCCCAGATATAGCCGCCGGCCGGAATCATGTAGACGCGATGGCTGCGCACGGCCGGAATATCCGCGAACAGCGGATCGGCATAGATCATGGCGGGCGTCAGGCCCGACTCGAAGTTGTTCAGCAGGATCACATCGGGCGCCCAGGCCATGATCTGCTCGATGCCGACCGATTGGCCAGTGCCAACCACCGCCGCGGCCACGTTGCGCCCGCCAGTCAGCTGGATGTCGTCATCGAAACTGCTGCCCGCGCCCGACGTGCGCAATTGCGGCCGGTAGCGCGACAGGTACAGCACGCCCGGCCGCTCGTCGGCGCGCAGGCCGCCGGTGACGCGAAGGATCTGCGCGCGCACCTCGTCGCGCCACGCCAGCAGCCGGGCGGCTTGCGCATCCCGCCCGAGCGAATGCCCCATCAGCCGGATCCATTCGCGGGTGCGCACGTCGGTGCCGTACAGCAGCGCGGCCACCGGCAGGCCGGCGTTGCGCAGCGGCGCGATCAGGTCGTCGCCCATGTGACCCCACTGCCACACCATATCGGGACGGATCTGCAGCAGGGTTTCCACGTTCGGCACGAAGCCCGACCGGGTAATGTCCGAGCGCACGCTTTCCATGTGCGGGAACAGGCGCGACGGCACCGGGTCGGCCATGCGCGCATAGGAGTCGGGATGCATGCCCGCCAGGTGGCGCGACGAGCCGCCGTCCAATGACATCAACAGCGTGCCGCCCGGCATCGGCAGCGAGACCGCGCGCGTCGAAGGCGCGGCCTGCGTGACCGGGTTGCCGAGCATGTCGGTGAAGCGAACGGGGCCCTGCGCCGCCGCGCCAGGCGACCATGACAACGCCGCCGACAAGGCGCTCAAGGCAATGGGAGAACTTATAAGACGGCGCGGTTGCGGCGCGGTCCAGGCCTTGTATTTTTTCACGGGGAGGGCATCTTGAACAGGAATCATTTTCGATTCGAATTCTAGGTAGCCACCTCCGCCGATCAAATGACTATTGTCAATTCGTCTCAGTCGCTTCTGCTCGCCGCGTTGCGGCGCCATCCCTGGTTCGAGGGCATCGCCGACGCCGCGCTCGGCGCGCTGGCGGCGCGCGCCCATTGGCTGCGCTTCGAGGCGGGTGACACGCTGTTTTCCGAAGGCCAGCCGGCAACCGCGTGCCTGCTGGTGTGCGAGGGGCTGGTCCAGGGCCTGCGCTACACCGCCGATGGCGATGACAAGGTATTTGGCGAAGTCGGCCCGGGCGGCTGGCTGTCGGTGCTGGCCATGTTCGAGCCGACGCCGCGCCACCTGCATCATGTCCGCGCCCGCCGCGACGGCAATGGTTGCCTGCTGCATCAAGGCGCCTTCCTGCAGCTGTGTCGCGACGACGGCCGCTTCGCCTGCCGCGTCGCCGCCCACGGCGCCGCGCTGGTGCGGCATCACACCGACCGGATCGACTGGCTCACTTCCAGTTCGGCGCAGGAACGCCTGGCCGAATACGTGCTGCGCGCCGGCAAGCCTCAGGCCGGCCAGCCGCTGACCCTGCCGCTCAGCCACTCGCAGAACGCCGTCAAGCTCGGCATGCGGGCCGAGACCCTCAGCCGCATCTTCTCCAAGTGGCGCCGCGAAGGCATCATCGCCAGCCGCGCCGGCACGCTCTACGTGCTGCGGCTCGCGCCGCTCGAACGACTGGCGTCCGGATGCTGAAACGCCGCGTGTCCCGACGGACGCGCGGCGTTCATGCGTGACCGCCCGATATCACGTCGCCGGGCGGTCACAGCCCTCACTTCACGCTGGCCACCGCGTCCAGGATCACCCGCGCCACGGCGTCCGGCTGCGATTGCTGCGGCACGTGGCTGGTCTGCAGGTCGGTGACCTTGGCGCCGATGCGCTTGGCCATCTGGTGTTGCAGCGCCGGCAGGATCATGCGGTCGTGGTTGCTGACGACGAACCACGACGGCTTGGTCTTCCACGCGGCGGTCGACACCGCTTCGCCAAAGGCGCTGGCCTTGATCGGGCCCTGCGTGGCCGCCATCACCCGGGCCTGCGCGGCCGGCACATCCTGCGCGAAATCGCGCGCCAGGCCGGCGGGCGACAGGCTCAGCCAGCCGTGGCTGTCGGCCCCGATGCTGTCCGAACCCGGCGCCTTGGGCGTGCCCTCGGTCAGCGTCGCCACCGACTGGCCGGCATCGGGCGCGAAGGCGGCCACGTAGACCAGGCTGGCGACCTTGGGATGGTTGCCGGCCTCGGTGATCACCGTGCCGCCCCACGAATGGCCGACCAGCACCACCTTGCCGGGCTGGTTGTCGATGGCGCGGTTGGCCGCGGCCACGTCGCCGGCCAGCGATTCCAGCGGGTTCTGCACCGCCTGCACCTGCACGCCCTTGGCCTGCAACAGGGCGACCACCTTGGCCCAGTCCGAGCCGTCGGCGAAGGCGCCATGCACGATGACGACGGACGGCCGCGCGGCGGCCGGTTCGGCGGCGAACGACGGCGAAACGGGCGCGGCGAACAGGCCGGCGACCAGGAGGGAGGCTGCGATAATATGGCGCTTCATGACGATTCCTTTTTCGGGGTCCAGCGCCGACGTGGCGCTTGGTTGACGCCAGTGTCGTTTTCCCGCCCGTCGCGCGGTATCGGATGATTGACCGATGCGCCGGTTCTCGCCTTCCCGCCCTCTCCTGCCGCCCCCATTCATCGCCCCGCCTGCCCCCATGATCGCCGATAGCGCCATAGAACTGACCGACGCCGTGCTGGCCATGGCCTTCATCGGCGACCTCAGCATGGGCCGCGCCACCGACCATTCGCGCCGCACCGCCTGCCTGGCGGGTCTGCTGGCCGCCGCGCACGGCCTGGATACGGCCGGCCAGGACCACGCCCGCGCGGTGGCGCTGCTGCGCTGGTCCGGCTGCACCGCCAACGCCGGCGGCTTCGCCGAACTGCTGGGCGACGACATCGCCTCGCGCGAGGCCATGATGGCGCAGACCCTGCCGCCGCTGGATGCGCGCACGCAGTCGCTGATCGTGCCGCTGGCGCTGATCCATTGCGAGATCTCCGGCGACGTCGCCGTCAGCCTGGGCATGCCCGACGCGGTCGTGACCGGTCTGCGCCACGCCTTCGAGCGCCACGATGGCAAGGGCATGCCGCAGGCGCTGGACGGCGGCGCCGTCTCGCCGCTGGCGTTCATCGTCAACGCCGCCAGCGACCTGGAGATCCTCAGCCGCGCCCATGGCCGCAACAGCGCGCTGGACTTCCTGCGCCAGCAGGCCGGCGCCAAGTATCCCGCCGACATCGCCGCGCTGGCCGCGCGCCACGGCCCGGCCTGGCTCGACCGGATCGACGCCGATCCGCCCGACGGCGCCGACTGGAACCTGGCCGGCGGCCGCCCCGGCGCGCCCGCCGCGCTGACGCTGCTGGCCGACGTGGCCGAACTCAAGCTGCCCTGGCTGGCCGGCTATTCGCGCCGGGTGGCGGCGCTGGCGGTGGCCACCGCCGCGCGGCTCGACCTGGACGCGGCGACGCAGGCGCAATTGCAGGCCGCCGCGCTGGTCCACGGCATCGGCCGCGCCGCGCTGCCGAACCGCCTGTGGAACACCGCCGGCAAGCTGTCGCCGGACCAATGGGAGCAGGTGCGCCTGATGCCCTACTGGACCGCGCGCGCGGCGCGCCAGATCAAGGGCCTGAGCGAGGCCGCCGAACTGGCCTCGTATGCCTACGAACGGCTGGATGGCAGCGGCTATTTCCGCGGCGCGGCGGGCGCGGCATTGGGCCTGCCGCAACGCGTGCTGGCCGCCTGTGTGACCTTGCAGGCGCTGCGCGAGGACCGTCCCTGGCGTCCCGCACTTGCGCTGGCGGACGCGGCGCGGCAACTGCGCCAGGAGGCCGCCGCCGGCCGCTACGATGCCGACGTGGCCGAGGCCGCCATCGCCGCGGCGGGCGGCGAAACCGCCGCCCCGCGCCGCGCCGTCTCGCCGCTGTCGCAGCGCGAACTGGAAGTGCTGCGGCAGATCAGCCTGGGGGCCAGCAACAAGGAAGCGGCGCGCGCGCTGAACATCAGCCCCAGCACGGTGCGCACCCACGTCGAAAGCGTGTTCCGCAAGCTGGAATGCTCGACCCGCGCGGCCGCCACGCTCAAGGCGCTGACCTCGGGCCTGCTGTAGCGGGCGCCGCGCGACAGGCGCCGCCGCCCGACACGCCCGGGCACGGATTCGCCCGACAGGGGCCGTGATCCGGCCACCCCCCTGCGCCCCACACCACCGCCTCAACGATCGGCGATCGCCCGCAGCGCCCGATAGGTCTCGCGCTCGTCCTGGTTCTCGCCATAGTCGCTGAGCTTGACGATCACCACGCGGCGGCCGGGATGCACGTACAGGTACTGGCCATGGATGCCGACGGCCGCGAAGTCCGGCCCGCCCGTGGGCTCCAGTTGCCACCATTGCGCGGCGTAGCCCCAGCCGTCGACCGGATGCGGGGCGGGACGCGCGATGCGCGCCACCCAGGCGGCCGGGACCAGGCCTGCGCCCTGCCCGGACTCAAGCACGCGCTGCCCGACCCGCGCGAAGTCGCGCGCCGTGGCATTCAGGCAGCAGAACGCCTTCTCGATGCCGCCGGGCCGGTCCAGGTTCCAGGTGGCGGCGGACTCCGCGCCCATCGGCCCCCACAGCCGCTCGGCGAGCAGGTCGGCCAGGGGCTTGCCGGTCACGCGCGTCAGCGCCATGCCCAGCAGCTGGGTGTCGACGCTGCGGTAGTCGCCCGCGCTGCCCGGCGTGAAATGCATGCGCCGGTGGTCGTGCACAAACCCGGCCAGATCGCGCGTCAGATACATGCGCGCGGCGCCGGTGAAGGGCCAGTAGGCCCGGTAGTTCTCCGACACGTCGATGCCCGAGGCCATGTCCAGCAGATGCCCGAGCGTGACGCGGTCGTAGTCGCCAGCGCCCGCCAGCTCGGGCAGCAGCGCGGTCAGGCAGTCGTCCTCGCGCAGCTCGCCGCGCGCGATCGCCTGGCCCACCAGCAGCGACACCACCGACTTGGCCATCGACCACGACGACTGCGGGTCGCTGGCGCGCACGCCCGGCCGGTACCACTCGTACTCCAGACTGCCGTCGCGCAGCACCACCAGCGCATTGGTGGCGGTGCTTTGCAGGAACCGCTCGAACGGAATTTCGGCGCCTTTCCACGGCACCGTGGCGGGTGGCGGCCAGGCGCTGGCCGCCAGCACGGACGGCGTGGCCGAGGCCGGCACGACCCGCGCCGGCAACAGGTCGCCGCGGCGCGACGGCGCCGACGCCTCCAGCCGCCACAGCGTGTGCGGCGGCGGGATCTCCATCACGGCCGTGGCCGCATAGGCGGCGGCCGTCAGCGCGGCCAATCCCAGGGCCAGCCGCACGGCGGCGCGGCCCGCGCGGCGGGCGCGCGGGCGCGTGATGCGGGAGGTCGGGTCCGTTGCCATGGCGCGGATCATGCCAAGTCCGCGCCGAATGCACAACAGGCATCGCGCGCTCGTCATCCGCGCGCGACGCCGGCGGCGCGGACAAGGAGATTCAAGTCGCAATGTATCCGCCCGCCCGCGCCGTACATTGCGACACCCCCCGCCCCGCCGGGCTGGCTACAACGGCGTCACACCCCGTCACTTCCCTTTCCCGGAGACCCGCCATGCCCGACCCCATCGACACCCGACGCCGCCGCCTGCTCGGCACCACCTCGGCCCTGGCCGGCGCCAGCCTCCTGAACCTGGGCCTGGGCGCCATCGCGCGCGCCCAGGACGCCGCGCCAGTCGCCCCTCGCGCCACCGGCACGGCCAGCTTCAGCGCCATCCGCCAGATCCGCGCCGGCGATTTGGACATCGGCTACGTCGACGCCGGCCCGGCCAACGGCCCGGTCGCCATCCTGCTGCACGGCTGGCCCTACGACATCCACAGCTTCATCGACGTGGCGCCGCGCCTGACCGCCGCCGGCTACCGCGTCATCGTGCCGTATCTGCGCGGCTACGGCTCGACCCGCTTCCTGTCGGCCGATACCGCGCGCAACGGCGAACAGGCGGTGGTGGCGGTCGACATCATCGCCCTGATGGACGCCCTGAAGATCGGCAAGGCCGTCATCGCCGGCTTCGACTGGGGCGCGCGCACCGCCAACATCATGGCCGCGCTCTGGCCCGAACGCTGCCAGGCGCTGGTGTCGGTCAGCGGCTACCTGATCGGCAGCCAGGAAGGCAACCGCAGGCCGCTGCCGCCGCAGGCCGAGTTCCAGTGGTGGTACCAGTTCTACTTCGCCACCGAACGCGGCGCGGCCGGCTACGCCGCCAACGTCGACGCCTTCAACAAACTGATCTGGCAACTGGCCTCGCCGCAATGGCGCTTCGACGACGCCACCTACGCGCGCAGCGCCCGCGCCTTCGCCAACCCCGACCACGTCGCCATCGTCATCCACAACTACCGCTGGCGCCTCGGGCTGGCGCAGGGCGAGGCGCGCTACGACGACCTGGAGCGGCGCCTGGCCGTGGCGCCGAAGATCGCGGTGCCCACCATCACGCTGGAAAGCGACGCCAACGGCGCGCCGCACCCCGCGCCCGCCGCCTATGCCGGCCAGTTCAGCGGCAAGTACCGTCACGTCGACGTGACCGGCGGCATCGGCCACAACCTGCCGCAGGAAGCGCCCGAGGCCTTCGCCGACGCGGTGCTGCGGGTGACGCGGCTGTGAATTTCAAAATCACTATCGTGATTTGAATGTGATAGCGACGTGATACCGCGATCCCGCCCGGCGCGCCCCAGCGCCGGGCGCAGCGCCGCGTGTCCGCAGGACAACAACCGGCGGACGCGGCGTTGACAGCCTCATCATCGTTGCCTTAGGATGCGCCCTTGCTTTTCAACAACCCCTTCTCTTCCGGGTGCCAACGTGTCTGCCATTCGTCAATTCGCCTAAACGCCGACGACTACCTTCCGGTAATCGCGGTCAGCCTGTCCATTCACGCGGCTCGACCTTCCCGGTCTTGAGCGCGACCCGCGGCAGGCGCGGTTCCGGAACGCGCAACACATCCCCCCTCGCTTCCCTTCCCCGCAAGACCGCGTCGTCGGCTTCCCCACTTTTCCTGGAGAAGACCCATGACGCCGGATTTCCGCGCCTGCGCGCAATCCCTTGAACTGTTCCGCTATCCCCGCACCCCGCACCTGGAAGGCTCGCGGCTGCAGGAGGGCGACCACGGCCACGACCACGTGCCTTACCGCGACCTGCGCGGCCTGCGCCTGGTGGTGGAAGAGAAACTCGATGGCGCCAACACCGGCATCAGTTTCAGCCCCGCGGGCGACCTGCTGCTGCAATCGCGCGGCCACTACCTGGTGGGCGGCGGACGCGAACGCCAATTCAACTTCATCAAGGCCTGGGCCCAGGCCCACGCCGGCTGGCTGCTGCAACGGCTGGAAGACCGCTACGTGATGTACGGCGAAACGCTGTCGAAAAAGCACTCCGTGTTCTACGACGCGCTGCCGCACCACTTCTTCGAGTTCGACGTGTTCGACCGCCGCACCGGCGCCTTCCTGTCCACCGAGGCGCGGCGCGAACTGCTGGCCGGCGGTCCGGTGCTGTCCGTGCCGGTGCTGTACGACGGCCTGGCGCCCGCGCGCCTGGCCGACCTGAAGGCCCTGCTGCGGCCCTCGCTGGCCAAGACGGCGCGGTGGCGCGACGCGTTCGAGGCCACCGTGCGGCGCGAGGGCCTGGACCTGGCGCTGGCCTGGCGGCAATGCGACAAGTCGGACCTGTCGGAAGGCCTGTACATCAAGGTGGAGGCCGACGGCAGGACGCTGGGCCGCTACAAATGGGTGCGCGCCGACTTCGTCCAGGCCATCCTGGCCGCCGACAAGCACCATTCCGAGCAGCCCTACGTCCCCAACCAGCTCGCGCCCGGCGTCGACCTGTACGCCCCGCGTCCGCGGGTCGATTGGGACACGCTGCGCGGCGACAAGGAGGCATCATGAACTACGAACAATTGCGGGCCCTGGCGCCCGCCGCCGGCCAGGCGCCGGACTTCGCCGCCTGTCTGGCGGCCTTTCCGGCGCTGGAGCTGGCCAAGACCACGCCGCAGGACCCGCGCTACCACGGCGAGGGCGACGTCTGGACCCACACCCGCATGGTGGTCGAGGCCCTGCTGGCGCTGCCCGATTACCAGGCCGCCAGCCGCGCCGACCAGGAAATCGTGTTCCTGGCGGCGCTGCTGCACGACATCGCCAAGCACGCCACCACGGTGATCGACCCGGCCAGCGGCGCGATTTCGCAGCCCGGCCATTCCGCCCGGGGCGCGATCGACGCGCGCATCGCGCTGTGGGACGCCGGCGCGCCCTTCGCCGTGCGCGAGGCCATCTGCCGCCTGATCGCCGTGCACCAGGTGCCGTTCTTCGCGCTGTCCGGTTCCCGTCGCGGCAAATCGGTGGAATTCATCGTGCGCGAGCTGTCGTGGCAACTGAGCATTCCGCTGCTGGCGATGCTGGCCGAGGCCGACATGCGCGGCCGCATCTGCCGCGACCAGCAGCAGGTGCTGGACAACATCGCGCTGTTCCGCGAGGCCGCGCGCGAGGAAGACTGCTACGGCCAGCCGCGGCGCTTCGCCGACGCGCACACCGCCGTCAGCTACTTTCGCGGCGCCGACGTGCATCCGGACTACGCCCTGTTCCAGGAGCCCGGCTCGCGTGTCATCGTCATGTCGGGCCTGCCGGCCAGCGGCAAGAACAGTTGGGTGGCGACGCATCACCCCGACCTCCCGGTCGTGTCGTTCGACGACGCGCGCGAGGCGCTCGGCCTGGCGCATGGCAAGAACGAAGGCAAGGTGGCGCACCTGGCGATCGACCGCGCCAAGGCCTTGCTGCGCGCGCGCCGGCCGTTCGTCTGGAACGCCACCAACCTCAGCCAGTTGATGCGCAAGAAAACGCTGGACCTGCTGTACGCCTACCACGCCGAGGTCGAGCTGGTGTACCTGGAGCAGCCGCGCGCCGAACTGCTGCGGCGCAACGCCCGGCGCGACACGTCGCTGCCGAACAAGACCCTGCTGGGCATGCTGCACCGCTGGGACCTGCCGCTGCCGACGGAAGCGCATCGGGTGGTGTACGCGGTGTAGGCGCGGCGGCGCGGGGACCAACCGGCTCAGTGCTCGCGGATCAGCGTCGTCGAAAACTCGTAGCGTCCGGCAGGATGGTACGAGCACGACGCTTCCACGATCTGCGCGGCCTGGTCCTTGTAGTGGCGCAGGATCAGCAGGCCGGGAGACTCCGGCGCCACCTGCAATTCGCCGGCCACCGCCGCCGGCATGGCGCAGGCCGAGATGGTCTGCTCGACCGAGGCGATGCGGCGGCCGTAGTGTTCCTCGATCAGTTCCGACACCAGCCGGTCGGGATGCTGGCGCGCCAGCTTGCGCACGCCCTTGTAGTGGGCGTCCACATACAGCTCGGTCCACACCACCGGCGGCTGCGCCGGCGTGCCGCGGGTCGAGACAAAGCGCAGCCAGCGCGTGCCCGGCCCGACGCCCAGGCGCGCGGCCAGCTCCAGGTCGGCCACGATCTCCTGCACCTGCAGGATGGTGCGGGGCGTGCGCGCGGCCAATTGCACCAAATCTTCCAGCGACCGCAGCGACTGGCTGAAACCAGCCTTGGGCCGGGCCGCCGTGACCACGGTGCCGCTGCCGCGCCGACGCGCGATCAACCCCAGGTCCTGCAACTGGCGCAACGCCGCCCGCAGGGTGTGACGACTGGCGTCGAACTCTTCGGCCAGGGCATTCTCGGACGGCAGCACGGCCCCCACGGCATACACGCCGCCGGCGATCCGTCGTGCCAGTTCTTCGGAGATGCGGGTGTACAGCGAGATGGACATGGAACCGGGGGTGTTTGCGACAGGCTCCATTCTATCTGCTGCCCGGGCGCGGGTATTCCCCGACATTGACGCCCGCCGAAGGCCCTGCTTAAATGTACGTACAACTTTTTAAGAGCGTACATTTATGCCAGTCTCGGTTCTCGAATCCACCCTCTTCAAAGACATGTTCGGCACCGCCGCGATGCGGGCCGTGTTCGACGATGCCGCCACCGTGCGGCGCTATGTGGAAACCGAAGTCGCGCTGGCGCGGGTGCAGGGCCGGCTGGGCGTGATCCCGGCCGAGGCCGCCCGCGCCATCGAGGCGCGCGCCGACGCCGCCGCCCTCGACATGACGCTGCTGCGCGAGGAAACCGAGATCGTCGGCTATCCGATCCTGCCGCTGGTGCACCAGCTGTCGCGCCAATGCGGCCCGGAGGGCGAATATCTGCACTGGGGCGCGACCACGCAGGACATCATGGACACCGCCACCGTGCTGCAGGTGCGCGAGGCGCTGGAACTGGTGGATGCTGATCTGGCGGCGCTGGACGCCATCCTCGACAACCTGGCGCGCGAATACCGCGACACCCCCATGGCGGGCCGCACCCATTTGCAGCACGCCCTGCCGATCACGTTCGGCTACAAGGCCGCCGTCTGGCTGCTGATGCTGCGGCGCCATCGCGAACGCCTGGCGCAGTTGCGGCCGCGGGTGCTGATCGGGCAATTCGGCGGCGCGGCCGGCACGCTGGCCTCGCTCGGCGAGCAGGGCCTGGCGGTGCATGGCGCCCTGATGGACGAACTGGGATTGGGCGCCGCGCCGGTGACCTGGCACGTGGCACGCGACGGCCTGGCGGAAACGGTGCAGTTCCTAGCGCTGGTATGCGGCTCGCTGGGCAAGATCGCGGTCGACATCATGCTGATGATGACTAACGAGCTGGGCGAGGCGTTCGAGCCGTTCGTGAAGGGCCGCGGCGCCTCCAGCACCATGCCGCAGAAGCGCAATCCGATTTCGTGCGAATTGATGTGGGCGGCGTCCAAGACCGTGCGCCAGCACGCCGGGCTGGCGCTGGACGCCATGCTGCAGGACTTCGAGCGCGCCACCGGCCCCTGGCACATCGAATGGTCGGCCGTGCCCGAGGCCTTCGTGCTGACGGCCGGCTCGCTGCGCCAGGCCCGCTTCATGCTCGGCGGACTGGAAGTGGACACCGCCCGCATGGCGCGCAACCTGGATCTGTCCGGCGGCCTGATCGTGGCCGAGGCCGTGATGATGGGCCTGGCGCCGCACATCGGCCGCCAGACCGCGCATGACGTGGTCTACGACGCCTGCCGCGAGGCGGCCACGTCGCGCCGCCGGCTGGCTGACGTGCTGCGCGAGGACGCGCGAGTCGCGCAGCGGCTCGGCGCGGACCAGATCGAACGGCTGTGCGATCCGGCCCACTACCTCGGGGCCGCGCCCCGGATGGTGGACCGCATGCGCGCGCATCTCAACCCCGGCGCCGCCTGAACCGCGGCGCCGGCTTTCCCCCGATAAAAAAACACCCACGGAGACAAACCATGAAGAACTGGCTGGCGGCGATCACCGCCACGGCGGCGTTCGCCCTGACCCCGGGCGCGCACGCGCAGGACACCTACCCCAACCGCGCCATCACCTGGATCGTGCCGTTCGCGGCCGGCGGCCCCACCGACGCGATGGCGCGCAACATCGCCAACCGCGTCGCGCAGGAACTCAAGCAGACCATCCTGATCGAGAACGTGGGCGGCGCGGGCGGCACCATCGGCGCGGCCAAGGCGGCCAAGTCGACGCCCGACGGCTACACCTTCCTGGTGGGCCACATCGGCTACATGGCGGCCGCGCCGTCGCTGTACCAACGGCTGCCATACGACCCGACCAGGGACTTCCAGGCGGTGTTCCGCTTCCCCGACACGCCGCTGGTGCTGCTGGTGGGCGAAAGCTCGCCCTACAAGTCGGTGACCGAACTGATCGCCTTCGGCAAGCAGCATCCGGGCAAGCTCAACTTCAGCAATGCCGGGGTCGGCTCGACCTCGCACCTGGTGGCCGCCATGTTCGCCAGCCAGGCCGGCATGGACATCACGCCCATCGCCTACAAGGGCGCCGGCCCGGCGCTGAACGACCTGATGGGCAACCAGGTCGACGCCATGTTCGACCAGACCAACACCGCCCTGCCGCAGACCCGCGGCGGCAAGGTGCGCGCGCTGGGGCTGACCTCCGCCACCGCCATGGCGCAGTTCCCCAACGTGGCGCCGATAGGCGCGCAAGCCCTGCCGGGCTTCCAGGTGTCCACGTGGTACGGCCTATATGCCCCAAAGGGCGCGCCGGACGCGGTGGTGCAGACGATGTACGGCGCCTGGCAGAAGGCGCTGGCCGACAGTGACTTCACCGGCAAGATGGTGGAACAGGGCATCCAGTTGCTGCCGGAGGGCCAGTACGCGCCCGCCGCCTTCCAGCAATTCACCGCCGACGAAGGCAAGCGCTGGGCCGGCGTCATCAAGCAGGCCGGCATCACGCTGCAATAGGCCCGCCACATCATGCGCGTCCTGCTCGCTTCCGATATCGAGACCAGCATCGCCCAGGCCCTGCAGGCGGTCAGCCACACGCATCCGCCCGATTTCGTGCGGGCGCTGAAGGCCGCCCACGACCGCGAAACCGCGCCGGCCGCGCGCCACGCGCTGCTGCAATTGCTGGTCAACAGCAAGATGAGCGCGCGGGCGCGGCGCCCGGTCTGCCAGGACACCGGCGTGGCGCACGTCTATGCCCGGCTCGGCATGGACGCGCGCATCCGCGCCGATGGCCCCGGCCCCACGCCCAGCCTGCAAAGCCTGGCCGACCGGGCCGTGGCGCGCGCCTATGGCTGTGCCGCCAATCCGCTGCGGGCATCGATGGTGCGCGACCCGCTGGGCCTGCGCCGCAACACCCGCGACAACACGCCCGCCGTGCTGCACGTGGAACTGGTGGAAGGCGACGGACTGGAGTTGACCGTAGTCGCCAAGGGCGGCGGCGGCGACGTCAAGGCGCGCTATGCCATGCTCAATCCCAGCGACTCGGTCGCCGACTGGGTGGTGGCGCAACTTCCCGGCATGGGCGCCGGCTGGTGCCCGCCGGGCGTGCTGGGGCTGGGCGTGGGCGGTTCGCCGGAACAGGCCATGGCCCTGGCCAAGCGCGCCCTCTTCACGCCGATCGACATGCCCGAGCTGCTAGCGCGCGGCGCGCAAGACCCGGTCGAGCGCTTGCGGATCGAGGTCCACCAGCGCGTCAACGCGCTGCGCATCGGCGCCCAGGGCCTGGGCGGCGACACCACCGTGCTCGACGTCAAGGTCGCCACCGCCGCCTCGCACGCGGCGCTGCTGCCGGTGGCGCTGCTGCCCAACTGCGCGGCCACCCGCTTCGTGACGTTCACGATGCCCGACAGCGGGCCGGCGGTACTGCCGCCGCCCGATCCCGCGGCCTGGGACGGCATTCCGGACGCCCTGCCGGACAGCGCCGGCCGCCGGGTCGACCTGGACTCACTGACGCGCGCAGAGGTCGCCTCGTGGCAAGCGGGCGAAACGCTGCTGCTGTCCGGCAGGTTGCTGACTGGCCGCGACGCCGCGCACAAGCGCATGGATGAATTGCTGGCGCGGGGCGAACCGCTGCCGGTGCCGCTGCAAGGGCGCGCGCTGTACTACGTCGGCCCGGTCGATCCGGTGGCCGGCGAAGCGGTGGGCCCGGCCGGCCCCACCACGGCGGCCCGCATGGACAAGTTCATGCCGCGCCTGCTGGCCCACAGCGGCCTGCTGGTGACCATCGGCAAGGCCGAGCGCGGCCCGCTGGCGCGGCAGGCGATCCAGGCCCACGGCGGCGCCTACCTCAGCGCGGTGGGCGGCGCGGCCTACCTGGTGTCGCAAGCGGTACGCGCGGCGCGCGTGGTCGCCTTCGCGGACCTGGGCATGGAGGCGATCTATGAGTTCGAGGTGCGCGACATGCCGGTGACGGTGGCGATCGATACGCGCGGCCGCTCGGTGCATGCGGTGATCCCGATCCAGGCGGCGTGAGCGCGCTCTCCCTCAGGCCTGTTCCGGCAGGTAGCCGCTGTAGCCCATCAAGGTCGACAGCCGCTGGGCGACGTTGGCGACGATCTCCTGCACCTGGGCGATGCTGGGCGATTCCTTGCGGTCGATGCGCTCGATGTGCGGCACGTTGATGGCGGCGATGACCTGGTTGCCCACGCCCATCACCGGATACGCGACGTTGGTGATGCCGCGGATCTGGCGGCTGGCCATGCAGGCGCAGCCGTTCTTGCGCACGTCCGCCAGGATCGGGAACAGTTCGCCCGGGTCGGACTCCAGCTCGCCTTCCACCTTGATGTGGGCGGCCAGCATGCGGGTGCGCTCGACCTCGTCGCGGAATGCCAGCAACACGTGGCCCGAGGACGTGTCGGTCAGGCCCATCATCACGCCCACCTTCAGGCCGAACGACCAGCGCTCGGGACTGTCGACCTGCGCGATCACCACCACCCGGCCGGCCTGGTAGACCGCCAGGTGGCACGACTGGCGCGCGCGGTTGGCCAGTTCGCGCAGCAACGGCAGCGCCACGCTCACCAGCGATTTCAGCGGCTGCTGGCGGTGCGCCAGCTCGAACATCTTCAGCGTCAGCGTGTAGCGGTCGTTGTCGTCGACCTGCACGAAGCCGCGCCGCTGCAGCGTCACCGCCATGCGGAAGATCTCGCTGACGCTGCGGCCAATCTTCTGCGCCAGCTCGGCCAGCGTGTAGCCGGCCGGGCTGGCGGCCAGCGCCTCCAGGATGTCCAGCCCCTTTTCCAGGGCGGGCGCGGCATAGCGTTGCGCGCCCGGCGCGTCGGTGGCGTCGGCCTCGGTCGGCGTGGAATCGACGGGGGAAATCTTGGAAGCGGTCATGGCGTCGGCGTGGGAGTGAAACCCGATTTTATTCGGCCCGGCTCCAGGCCCGCAGGGCCTGCCGCTGTTCGCCCAGGCCGGCGATGCCCAGGCGCATCTCGTCGCCCGCCTTCAGGTAGACCGGCGGCTTCTGGCCCAGGCCCACGCCCGGCGGCGTGCCGGTGCTGATGATATCGCCCGGCATCAGCGACATGAAGCGGCTGATGTAGCTGACCAGCGTCTTCACGCCGAACACCATGGTGCGGGTGCTGCCGTTCTGGAAGCGATGGCCGTTCACTTCCAGCCACATGTCCAGGTTCTGCGGATCGGCGACCTCGTCGCGCGTCACCAGCCACGGGCCGACCGGCGCGAAGGTGTCGCAGCCCTTGCCCTTGTCCCACTGGCCGCCGCGCTCGATCTGGTATTCGCGCTCGGACACGTCGTTGACCACGGTGTAGCCGGCCACGTAGTCCATGGCCTCGCTTTCTTCCACGTACGAGGCCTTCTTGCCAATGACCACGCCCAGCTCCACTTCCCAGTCGGTCTTGACCGAGCCGCGCGGGATGATCACCGGGTCGTTCGGGCCGCTCAGCGACGAGCTGGGCTTGAGGAACAGGACCGGTTCGGCCGGCACCGGCAGGCCGGACTCGGCGGCGTGGTCGGCGTAGTTCAGGCCGACGCAGACGATCTTGCCAACGCCGTTGACCGGGCAGCCGTAGCGCACCGCGCCGTCCACGCGCGGCAGGCTGGCGGGGTCGAGCTTGGCCAGCCGGGCCAGTTCGGCCGGGGCGATGGCGGCGGTGTCGATGTCGGCCACCACGCCCGACAGGTCGCGCAGCGCGCCCTGGGCGTCGATCAGGCCGGGTTTTTCCTGGCCGGGCTGGCCGTAGCGTACGAGTTTCATGCGGAATCCTTGAAAGGGAACAAAGCGGGGCGGCGGCTCAGTTGGACCAGCCGCCGTCGATAACCTGGATGGTACCGGTAGTGAAAGCCGATTCGTCGCTGGCCAGGTAGACCGCCAGCGCGGCCACCTCCTCCACCCGGCCGACGCGGCCGATGGGCTGGCGCGCCACGAAGGCGGCGCGCACCGCGGCTTCGTCGCTGCCCTGTTGGCGCGCCTGCGCGGCGATGCGCTCGCGCAGCGAAGGCGACTCGACCGTGCCGGGGCAGATCGCGTTGCAGCGGATGCCGCGCGCCACGAAGTCCGCCGCCACCGCCTTGCTCAGCCCGATCACGGCGGCCTTGGAGGCGCCATAGACGAAGCGGTTGGGCACGCCCTTCACGCTGGAGGCGGCCGAGGCCATGTTGATGATCGAGCCGCCGCGTTCCAGCATCAGCGGCAGGTAGGCGCGGATGGTGCGGTACATGGCCTTGACGTTCAGGTCCATGCTGAAGTCCCAGTCGGCCTCGTCGCAGTCCAGCACGGTGCCGGCGTGGACGAAGCCGGCGCAATTGAACAGCACGTCGACCGCGCCGGTCTCGCGCGCGCAGTCGGCCACGGCGGCGCCGTCGCGCACGTTCAGCACGCGAGTGCGCAATCCGTCCAGGCCGGCCTCGCGCGCCTCCTTCGCCAGATCGGCCAGCGCCGCCTCGTTGATGTCGGTGGCCCAGACCTGGGCGCCCTCGCGCGCCATGGCCAGGGCGCTGGCGCGGCCGATGCCGTTGCCGGCTGCGGTCACCAATGCGCGCTTGTCTTGCAAACGTAGGGTCATGTCTCGTCTCGTCGGTGGGGAACGTGGCGCGGCGCCGGAGCGGCGTGCATTATCTTGAAATTCAATTTTATTAATGAAATAACATTAGAAGAATTTCAACGCCCCAACAAGACAGGGATTTTAAGTATTTACCCTATATTTCTTCTCACTCCAGAGCTTTCAAACAAATTACGCGGGGCCAAAATATGGAAAATTATTTTTATCAATGAAATCTCCGCGCTTGCGCATGCCGCCCGATTCACCGGCCGCCACACTGCATCACGCCGCCGCAACATCCTCCAGGATCATCTCGGCGCCGCGCTCGGCCACCATCATCACCGCCGCCTGGGTATTGCCCGACACCATCTTCGGCATCACCGAGGCATCCACCACCCGCAGGCCGTCAATGCCGTTGACCCGCAAGCGCGGATCGGTCACCGCCCCGCCATCCGCGCCCATGCGGCAGGTGCCGATCGGGTGATAGATGGTCTGGCCGTTGCGGCGCGCGAAATCCAGCCACTGCGCGTCGCTGTCCACGTCTGGCCCCGGACTCATCTCGCGCTCGATATAGCGCTGCAGAGCCGGCTGCTGCACGATGCGCCGCGCCACCCGCATGCCGCCCACCAGGCTGTCGCGATCGATCTGCGCCGACAGGAAGTTGGGACGGATCGACGGCGCGGCGAAGGGATCGGGCGACTTGATATGAATGGAACCCGTCGACTCCGGCCGCAGTTGCGCCACGCCGATGGTCATGCCCGGCTCGCGGTCGAGGATGCGCTCGGCCGCGTTGGCGTAGCTGGCATGCACGAAGAAATACTGCACGTCGGCCGCCGGCAGGTCCGGCGCGCTCTTGACGAAGCCGTGCACCAGCCCCGTGCCCAGCGTCAGGATGCCCTTGCGGCGGGTGTAGTAGCGCGCCACCTGTTGCGCCAGGCGCCAGCCGCGCGACATCTCGTTGAGCGTCACGGTGTTCCGGACCCGCCAATTCATGCGCGTGGCGAAGTGGTCGATGTAGTTCTCGCCCACCCGCGGCTGCGCGTGCACCAGCGGGATGCCGAAGGACTGCAGCAGCGCGGGATTGCCCACGCCCGACAGCTCCAGCAGTTGCGGCGACTGCACCGCGCCCAGGCACAGCAGCGTCTCGCGCCGCGCCCGCACGGTGAACTCCTGGCCGTTCTTGCGATAGGCCACGCCGACACAACGCTTGCCCTCGAACAGCAGCCGCGTCACGTGCGCGCCGCACTCCACCGTCAGGTTCTTGCGGCCGGCGGCCGGCTTCAGATAGCCGTCCACCACGCTCCAGCGGCGGCCGTGGTGTTGTACCACCTGGTAGTAGCCGACCCCGTCCTGGCGACCGGCGTTGTAGTCGGGGTTGAGCGGCAGCCCGTCCTCCTGCGCCGCGCGCAGGAAGGCGTCGGACAGCGGAAAGCGCTCGGCCACTTCCTCCACGTGCATCGGGCCGTCCTTGCCGCGGGTCTCGCCGCCGGGCGGATAGCACTCGATCTTGCGGAACACGCGTTGCGCCGTGGCCGCGCCCCAGCCGCTGGCGCCGGCGGCCTCCCAGCCGTCGTAGTCCTGCGGCCGGCCGCGCACGTAGATCATGCCGTTGATCAGCGTCGAACCGCCCAGGCCCTTGCCGCGCGGCACGGCGATGGTGCGGCCATGGACGTTGTCCTCCGGCTCGGTGGCAAAGCGCCAGTTGTAGTCCGGGTTCACCAGCAGCTTGGAAAAGCCCGCCGGGATCGGGATCCACATGCTGCGCGCCTCGTGCCCGGCTTCCAGCATCAGCACCCGGTGGCGGCCGTCGGCCGTCAGGCGGTTGGCCAGGATGCAGCCGGCGGTGCCGCCGCCCGCGATAATAAAGTCGTAGTCGCCCATCGTCTCGTCCGTCGCGCCTCACCGTTGCGCGGCCGGCGCCACGCCCATCATTTCCGCCATCAGCTCGATCTGCCCGGCCAGCATCGGCGCGCCGTAATGCACCTTGCAGCCGCGCGCCCGCGCCGCCACCAGCAGCGGCGTGTCGGCCGGCTGCATGATGACCTCGCACACCAGCTGGTCCGGCGTCAGCCGCGCCGCGTCCAGCGGCAGCGCGTCGTCCGGCTTCATGCCGAGCGAGGTGCCGTTGACCACCAGGTCATGGCCGGACGGATCGGCCGTGCCGACCGTGATGTCGGCCCCGGGATGCAGCGACAGGATGCGCGCCTTCAGGTCCTCGGCCTTGGCCGGCGTGCGGTTGGCAATCGTCAGCCGCGACACGCCCGCCTGCACCAGCGCGAAGCCGATGGCGTTGGCCGCGCCGCCGGCGCCGGCCAGATAGGCGCGCTTGCCCTCGGGCGCCACGCCGTGCGTGCGCAGGCCGCGCACGAAGCCCTCGCCGTCCAGCATGTGCGCCACCAGGCGGCCGTCGGCCTCGCGCCGCACCACGTTGGCCGCGCCGATCTTGCGCGCCACCGGCGTGGCCTCGTCGGCCAGGGCCAGGATCGCCGCCTTGTGCGGCATGGTGACGATCAGGCCGCCCAGGTTCTCCAGCCGGCGCAGCCCGGCCACCACTTCGGCCAGGTTGTCGGGCCGCGCATGGAACGGCACGCAGACGCCGTCAAAGCCGATGCGGGCGAAATGCTCGTTCATGCGCTGCGGGGTTTTGACGTGATAAATCGGGTCGGCCAGGATGCCGAACAGGCGGGTGTTGCCGCTGATTTCCTTCATTGCTCTGTCTCCTTGTCGGGGCGCCGGTGGCCGGCGCCCGTGAATGCTGGCACGCCCTATCGCGCGATGAGTTCGCGCGCCACCGCCTCGATGCCGGCGCCGTCGAGCTGGTAGTGCGCGTACAGCGTGGTGGGCGGCGCGATCAGGCTGTACTCGTCGTAGATGCCATGGCGCCGCAGCCGCGTGCCGCTGCCGGCATCGGCCAGCACCTCGGCCACCGCCGAGCCCAAACCGCCCATCACATTGTGCTCCTCCACCGTCAGCAGCGCGCGCGCCTGGCCGGCCGCCGCCAGCACCGCCTCGCGGTCCAGCGGCTTGATGGTGGGCATGTCGATCACGCCCACCGACAGGCCGTCCTCGCGCATCCGGGCGGCCGCTTCCAGCGCCGCGTGCAGCGTGATGCCGCAGGCGATGATGTTCAGGTCGCTGCCGGTCGAATGGACGATGGCGCGGCCGAACGCGAACGGCGCGCCGTCTTCATACACCTGCGGATCGCGGCCGCGGCCGATGCGGAAATAGATCGGCTCGGGCCAATCCACCGAGGCCTTGATGGCGGCGGCCAGTTGCGGCCCGTCGGCCGGCGACACCACCGTCAGGCCGGCGATGGCGCGCATGGTGGAGATGTCCTCGGTGGCGTGGTGCGAGGTGCCATAGAAACCCAGACTGATGCCGGTGTGATGGCCGATCAGCCGCACCGGCAATTTGGTGTAGGCCACGTCCATGCGGATCTGCTCGCAACACAGCAGGCCCAGGAACGAGGCAAAGGTCGCCACGAACGGCATCGCGCCGGTGGTGGCCAGCCCGGCCGCGGCCGACACCATGTTCTGCTCGGAGATGCCGAACTGCACGTAGCGCTCGGGATAGGCCGAGGCGAAGCGGTTCAGGCCGTTGGAGTACTGCAGGTCGGCCGAGCCGGCCACCACCGGATGCCCGGCCCGCGCCAGGTCGATCAGCGCGTCGGAAAGATACGACAGCCCGGGGTTCACCGCGTTCAGCGCGCGGTACTGCCAGGAATCGGGGGAAAGCGTCTGTGCCTGTGCCATTCAGATCTCGCGGGTCATGATTTCGTCGATGGCTGCCTGCGCGTCCTGCGGCGCCAGGTAGCCCAGATGCCAGCCGGGTTCGGTTTCCATATAGGAAACGCCCTTGCCCTTGATGGTTTTGGCGATGACGCAGGCCGGCCGCGCGCGCGCCTCGTCCGCGCGCAGCCACCGCAGCAGCGCGGTCAGCGCCGCCAGGTCATGGCCGTCGACCTCGTGCACCTCCCAGCCAAAGGCCTGCCACTTGTCGCGCAGCGATTCCACGCCGATCACGTCGTCGACCTTGCCGTCGAGCTGGTAGCCATTGCGGTCGATGATGGCCACCAGGCGCGACAGCTGGTGGTGCGCGGCGAACAACGCCGCCTCCCACACCTGCCCTTCCTGCATCTCGCCATCGCCCAGCATCACGAACACGTTGAAATCGCGCTGGCTCATGCGGCCGCCCAGCGCCATGCCGGCGCCGTTCGAGAGCGCGTGGCCGATGGAGCCGGAACTGAAATCGACGCCCGGCACCTTGGTCATGTCGGGGTGGTCGCCCAGCGGGCTGCCCAGGCGGGTGTAGCCGTCCAGCAGTTCATGCGGGATGAAGCCGTGGTCGGCCAGCACCGGGAACAGGCCCACGGCCGCATGGCCCTTGCCCATCAGGAAGCGGTCACGATCGGGCCAGGCCGGCTCGCCCGGCCGCAGCCGCATCACGTCGTAATACAGGGCGGCAAAGATCTCGGCGCACGAAAAGACCGAGCTGTAGTGCCCGACCTTGGCGATCTCGATCAGCCGGATGGTCTCCAACCGGATGTGGCGGGCCTTTTCCCGCAGCATCCGGACCTCGTCTTCGCTTGGGTCTCCCCGGTCCTGGCGCATGGCGTCTCCTTCGCTTATCAGAATATATGATATATAATATACCCATCGCGCTTGAATTGGCCAGGGCGGGATAGAATTCAGCCGGGCGCCGTTTCACGGCTTCCGCCATTCCATCGAACCCAAGCCTCGACCGTCATGCCCAGCCTTAAACCGGTAAAAAAAGAGAACCTCTCCGTCAAGGTCTACAACGAGATCCGTAACGCCCTGATCAACGGGCAGTACGAACCCGGAGAGCGCCTCATCATTGGCGAGCTGGCCCAGGAAATGGGCGTCTCGATCACGCCCGTGCGCGAGGCCATCTTCCGTCTCATCAGCGAGCAGGGCCTGGAAATGCAGGCCGCCACCGCGGTCTACGTGCCCTATGTCAACTCGGAAAAGCTGCGCGAGATCCAGCAGATCCGCTTCCACCTGGAAGGCATGGGCGCGGCCGAGGCCGCCAGGAACATCACGCGCAAGCAACTGGACAACCTGATCGCGCTGCAGAAGGACTTCATCTCCTGCACCTCGACCGACCCCAAGCGCGCCAGCTACCTGAACCGCAAGTTCCACTTCGGCATCCTGGAAGCCAGCAACAAGCCCATCCTGCGCAACACCGTGGAATCGTTCTGGGTCATCACCGGCCCGATCCTCAAGGTGTTCCACATCAAGACGGCGGGGCTGGACTACTCCCAGGATGAACACCGCCACGAGGCCGTGCTGGCCGCGCTGGAGGCGCGCGACCCCGAAGCCGCCACCAAGGCGATCCAGGCCGACCTGGTGTGGGGCGGCAAGATCATGATCGACTGGCTGGTCGAACGCGAAAAAGAACTCGACTACCGCCCGCCCGGGCCTCGCAAATAGGAAGACTCGATGCTGAAGATTTTCGGCGCTCCCGGCCGCTACATCCAGGGAGCCGGCGCGCTCGACGCGCTGGGCGGATACGCCGCCCTGTTTGGCCGCCGCGCCGCCCTGGTCATCGACCGCTACGTGCAGGGCGTGCTGGGCCCGAGAATCGAGGCATTGTGCGGCGCCCACGGCGTGGCGCTGACGGCCCTGCCGGTCGAAGGCGACATCACGCCCGAATCGATCGCGGCGCTGCGCGCGCAGGCCGCGGCCGCCGGCGTCGACATGGTGATCGCGGTGGGCGGCGGCAAGGCGCTGGACGCCGGCAAGGCGGTGGCCAAGGCCGAGCACTGCCACCTGGTCACGGTGCCCACGGTGGCCTCCAACGACGCCCCCACCAGCAAGAACTACGTGCTGTACGACGCCCATCACAACCTCCTGGCGGTCGAACACATGCTGTTCAACCCCACCATCGTGCTGGTCGACACCGCCGTCATCGCCACCGCGCCGGCGGCGTTCTTCCGCGCCGGCCTGGGTGACGCCATCTCCAAGAAATTCGAAGCCGAACAATGCGCCCGCAACGGCGGACGCAACATGTACGACGGCGTCCCGCCGCTGACCGCCCAGTTGATCGCCGACGGTTGCCTGCGCACGCTGCTGGCCGACGGCGCCGACGCGCTGGCGGCGGCCGGCAGCGGCCAGCCCACGCCCGCCTTCGAGCGGGTGGTGGAAGCCATGATCCTGATGAGCGGCCTGGGCTTCGAGAGCGGCGGCCTGTCGATCGCCCACGCCCTGACGCGCGGGCTGCCGAAGATCGCCGGCCTGGCCAGCGCGCCGCACGGCCTGCAGGTGGCCGTCGGCCTGCTGGTGCAGCTCGACCTGGAGGCGCGCCAGGACGGCATGCTGGCCACGCTGACGCAGTGGTACGAACAGGTGGGACTGCCCACCACGCTGGCGGCGCTGGGCGCGGCCGCGCCGTCCGACGCCGAACTGGCGCGCGCGGCCGAGCTGACGCTGGCCGCGCGCCATGCCGCCAATTTCGATCGTCCGCTGGACATCAAGACCCTCGTCGCCGCCTTGCGCCGCCACGCCTGACGCCCCGCCGCTCGCGCTGGCGGCGTCCCGCGGGCGACGCCCGCGAGCGCCGCGACCCGCATCCGGCGGGCCGCGCGCCGCCCCATCGGCGGGGGCATCAATCCGGCGGCGGCGCGCACGCCCTTGCCCGGCCTGGCGTCAGAACGCCACGTTGTCGCCGCCCTTCAGGCCCAGCTTGGCGCGGGTATCGGCGGGCGTGGCCACTTCCAGGTTGAGCGCCTCCAGGATGGTGCGGATGCGCTCGACCTGCGAGCGGTTCGACTCGGCCAGTTGGCCCGGCCCGATCCACAGCGAATCCTCCAGTCCCACCCGCACGTTCGAGCCCATGGCCGCGCCGATGGTGGCCAGCGGCATCTGGTTGCGGCCGGCGCCCAGGATCGACCATTCGTATTCGTTGCCGAACAGGCGGTCGGCGGTGCGCTTCATGTGCATCAGGTCTTCGGGGTGCGGGCCAATGCCGCCCAGGATGCCGAACACCGACTGGATGAACGGCGGCGACTTCACCAGGCCGCGGTCGACGAAATGCGCCAGGTTGTACAGGTGGCTGATGTCATAGCACTCGAACTCGAAGCGGGTGCCGTTGGCGTTGCCCAGCTCCAGGATCGACTCGATGTCCTGGTAGGTGTTGCGGAAGATCAGCGAACGGCTGTTCTCCAGGTGCTCGCGCTCCCACTCATGCTTGAAGTCCTGGAAGCGGCCCAGCATCGGGAACAGGCCGAAGTTCATCGAGCCCATGTTCAGCGACGCCAGCTCCGGCTTGAAGGTGGTGGCCGGCCGCATGCGTTCCTGCACCGTCATGTGCGGACTGCCGCCGGTGGTGATGTTGATGATGGCGTCGGTCTCGGCCTTGATGCGCTTGAGGAACGGCTCGAACAGCGCCGGGTCCTGCGACGGCTTGCCGGTTTCCGGGTCGCGCGCGTGCAGGTGCAGCACGGCGGCGCCGGCGCGGGCCGCGCCGATGGCGGCCTCGACGATCTCGTCGGCCGTCACCGGCAGGTGCGGCGACATGCTGGGGGTATGGATGGCGCCCGTCACGGCGCAGGTGATCACGACCTTCTGTTTCGGCTTAGCCATTTTCGTCTCCGTTGTCTTGCTGTTGCTTGTGGCGCATCAGGCGCATCAGTTGTTCGTCGCGCCAGTAGCGGCGCGTCGTCAGGTCTTCGGCGGGCAGCAGGCCGCGCCGCTCGGCCGCCAGGGCCTCGACCAGCGCGCCGTCCCAGGGCACGGGTTCGCGCTGGCTGGCGCCGATGGATTGGTACAGCCCGCCGTAGCGCGCGCAGTAGTCGGCAAGGCCGCCGGGCGCGTTCAGGTCGATGGTCTCGAACGGCCCCATGAACGACCAGCGCAGGCCCAGGCCGTCCTTGACCGTGGTGTCGATGTCCTCGGCGCTGGCGATGCCGGCGGCGGCCAGGCGGAAGGCCTCGTGCAGCAGCGCGCCCTGCAGGCGGTTGAGGATGAAGCCCTCGATCTCGCGCCGCATCGTCACCGGCTTCTGGCCGATATCCAGCATGATGTCGCGCGCCGCCTGCATGGCGGCCTCGCTGGTCCAGGGCGCCGGGCACAGCTCCACCACCGGGATCAGATAGGGCGGATTGACCGGA
Source organism: Achromobacter ruhlandii (assembly GCF_002082135.1). Classification (NCBI taxonomy): domain Bacteria; kingdom Pseudomonadati; phylum Pseudomonadota; class Betaproteobacteria; order Burkholderiales; family Alcaligenaceae; genus Achromobacter; species Achromobacter ruhlandii. Next base: position 1,886,609 of record NZ_CP017433.1, on the reverse strand, counting down.
TGCGCCACCAGGCAGCGCGCCCGGCCGGGCAGGTCTTCGGTGAATTCGCTGGCGGGAATGCTGGACGTGGAACTGCCGATGATGGCGTCGGGATCGGCCGCCGCGTCCAGTCGCGCGAACAGCTCGCGCTTCAGATCCCGCCGCTCGGGCGAGTTCTCCTGGATGTAGCGGGCGCCGGCCAGCGCCTCGGGCAGGCTGGCCGCCACTTCGATGCGGGCGGCGGCCGCCGCCGCGTCGCGCAGCAGGCCGTGCGCCTGCAATGCATCGAGCTGGCGCCGGATCAGCGCGCCGGCCTCGGCCAGCATGGCGGCGTTGACGTCGTACAGCCGCACCTGCCAGCCCTGGCGCGCGAACACGATGGCCCAGGCCTGGCCGATCAGGCCGGTGCCGATGATGGCGGCGTGGCGCCGCCGCGGATCGGCCGCCATCAGTAGAGCTTCTGCGTGAAGCCGTCCACCACGATGGCCTGCCCCGTGACGCTGCGGGCGGCCTCGCTGGCATTGAACAGCACCATGTTGGCGATGTCGCGCGCCGTGACCATGCGGCCCAGCGCCGCCTGGTTCTCGTAGAGCGCGGCGATTTCCTCGACCGGCTTGTCCAGCGTCCTGGCCTTGGCCTCGATCACGGCGCGGATGCGCGGGCCTTCGACCGCGCCCGGCAGGATGGCGTTGACGCGGATGCCGTGGCCGCCCAGCTCGATCGCCAGCGACTTGGTGAAGCCGATCACCGCCCACTTCGAGGCCGAATAGACCGAGCGCCCGGCAAAGCCCAGGTGGCCCGCGGCCGACGACAGGTTGATCATGACGCCGGCGCGCGACTGCTTGAGCAGCGGGATGGCCTGGCGCGCGCACAGGAACTGGCCGGTGATGTTGACCGCCAGGGTGCGGTCCCAGTCGGCCTTGGACAAGGTCTCGACGAAACCCGTGGGGCCGGCCACGCCGGCGTTGTTGACCAGGATGTCCAGGCCGCCCAACTGCTGGCGCACCGCGTCGAACAGGGCCGCCACGCTGTCTTCATCCGACACGTCGGCATGCACCGCGCGCACGCCGGGCAATTCGGCCGGCAGCGCGGCCAGCCGCTCGCGGTTGACGTCGCACACCAGCACCGACGCCCCCGCGCGGTGGAACACCTGCGCCATTTCCAGGCCCAGTCCATCGGCGCCGGCGGTGATGAGTACCTTTTTTCCGGCGAAATCCACTTCCTCGAACATGCTCTTTGTCTCCTGGATTCTTATGCTCAAACGCCTTTTGATCATATAGGATATATGATTCAAAGGGGAACTTTCTTGCCAGCAAAGCAGCCATGAAAAGGTCCGCGAAACAGCGTCCGGACAGCGGAATTTGACCTACCACGCAGGCGAAAACTGCCCGCAAACGCTTTATTCATGCGGCTTGAGGGAAATCCCCGATTCAGCCGGCCAAGTCCGGCACTAGAATCCAGGACGAGGTTCTCACACCCCGCCGGCGCATATATCATATATTTAAAAACAGACGGACGACTCAGACAACAGTCCGCATCCAAACCCACAAAGGAGCGTAGACAGTGTTCAAGATCAAACAATTCGCCATCGCGCTGGGCCTGTGCGGCGTCATGGCCAGCGGCACCGCGGCGGCCGACATCAAGGTGGGCGCCCTCTTCCCGTTCAGCGGCGCGCTGGCGTTGCTGGGGCAGGAGAGCTATCGCGGCCTGGAACTGGCCGTCAACGAAATCAATGCCGCCGGCGGGATCAACGGCGAGAAGATCCAGATCATCAAGGCCGACGCGGTCGACCCGACCCAGGCGGTGTCCGAGACCAAGCGATTGATCTCATCGAACGTGGTCGGCGTGTTCGGCAGCTACGCCTCGGGCATCTCGTACGCGGCCTCGCCCGTGACCGAGCTGGCCGGCGTGCCCTACTTCGAGCTGGGCGCCACCGCCCACAAGATCACCACGCGCGGCTACAAGTACCTGTTCCGCAGCAACCCCAACACCGCGCTGTACGGCGTGTCGGTGGTCAACGCGCTGCACGACATCATCGGGCCGGGCATGGGCCTGAACCCGAAGGAAGTGCGCATCGGCATCATCCACGAGGACGGCCCCTACGGCACCGACGTGGCCGCCACCGAGAAAAAGCGCGCCCAGGAACTGGGCTACACCGTGGCCGAGGTGCTGCCCTACTCGGCCAAGACGGTCGACCTGTCCTCGTTGATCCTGCGCCTGAAGGGCGCCAAGGTCGACGTGGTGCTGCAGACCGCCTACCAGAACGACGCCATCCTGTACTTCAGCCAGGCGCGCGCCGCGGGCTTCAAGCCCAAGGTGGTGATCGGCGCCGGCGGCGGCTATTCGCTGGCCGACACCGCCAAGGCCGTGGGCGCCGACATGAACGGCGTGTTCGACCTGGACTTCCCGCAGGCGTCCATCAATCCGGCCGGCGCGCCCGGCCTGGACAAGTTCCTGGAAGCCTACAAGACCACCTACAAGAGCGACCCGCAGTCCGGCCACAGCCTGACCAACTATGTCGGCGCCAAGGCCTTCTTCGAAGCCATCGCCAACGCCAAGTCGACCGACAAGGACAAGATCCGCGCGGCCGTGCTGGCGTACAAGAAGCCGGCCGGCCAGACCGCCAACGGCTGGGCCTTCGACTTCGGCGAGGACGGCCAGAACAACGCCTCGACCTTCTACGTGATGCAGTGGCAGGATGGCAAGCTGGTCACCATCGCGCCTGACAACCTCGCGCTGGGCAAGCCCGTCTTCAAGAAATAGAACGCCGGGGCCGCCACCCGGCAGGCCCGGCACGGCAAGCCAGCAAACCGGACGCTCGGGGGCGTCCGGCGTTTCACTGGGGCCCGCGGCCCCGGCCCCGCCGGCGACGGCGCGCGGCCGGGACGCGCCCCGTTCCAAGAGGTTGCACCATGGATATCTTCATTCAACTGGTCATCAACGGCCTGTTGCTGGGCGGCGCCTACACCATCATCAGCCTGGGGCTGACGCTGATCTTCGGCGTGGTCCGCGTCGTCAACTTCGCACATGGCGAATTCCTGATGATCGGCATGTACGCGGTCTACCTGATCGCGGCGCAGTTCGGCGTGCACCCGTACATCGGCCTGGTGCCGGTGGCGGTCATCCTGTTCGCGCTGGGCGCGCTGACGCAGAAGGGCATCATCCAGCCGCTGCTCAACGCCGACCAGCACATCCAGATCTTCGCCACGGTGGGCGTGTCCACCATCCTGCTGAACCTGGCGCTGGTGATCTTCGGCGCCAACGTGTTCCGCGCCCCGGTGCAACTGGGCACCAGCACCCTGGACGTCGGCAACTACTCCATGGTCACCGGCCAGCTGGTGACCTTCGTGGTCGGCCTGAGCCTGGCCGTGCTGCTGCACCTGTTCATGCACCGCACCTACCTGGGCCGCGCGCTGCGGGCGGTGGCGCAGCACCGCTACGCCGCCACGCTGATGGGGGTGAACGTCAACAACGTCTACGCCATCGCCTTCGGCCTGGGCACCGCCTTCGTCGGCATCGCCGCGGGCCTCCTGGCGCCGCAGTATCCGGTGTTCCCGACGGTGGGCACGTACTTCGTGCTGACCGCCTTCGTGATCGTGGTGCTGGGCGGCCTGGGCAGCCTGTACGGCGCGGTGGCCGGGTCCATGATCATCGGCATCGTCGATACGCTGGCCGGCTATTACATCGCCCCCGACCTCAAAGAGGTCGTCTATTTCGGGATCTTCCTCTTGATCCTTGTCCTGCGTCCGACCGGCCTGTTCGGCGTCGGCACAGAGTGATCAGAGCCACAAGGAGCGAGACGTGTTTCCCGACTTTCGAAGCCCCAAAGCCTACGTCAGCCTGATTCTGCTGATCGTCATGTTCATCGTGCCCGTCGTCACGGGCACGCCGTTCTGGACCAACCTGTTCGTCCTGCTGTTCGTCTTTTCCGCGCTGTCTGTGGCCTGGAACATCGTCGGCGGCTACGCCGGCCAGTTGTCGCTGGGCCACGCGGTGTTCTACGGCATCGGCGGCTACACCGCCACCCTGCTGACGCAGAACTTCGGCATCTCGCCGTGGTTCGGCATGCTGGCGGGCGCGGCCATCTCGGCGGCCGTGGCCATCATCATCAGCTATCCCACGCTGCGGCTGCGCGGGCCGTTCTTCGCGCTGGCCACCATCGCCATCCTGGAAGTGGTGCGGCTGCTGGTGATCCACGAGGAAAGCTGGACCGGCGGCTCCAGCGGCATCAGCCTGCCGCTGAACATCGGCTGGGCCTGGATCGTGTTCCGCGAGAAGATCAACTACGTGATCATCGCCTTCGGCCTGTTCCTGCTGGTGACCTGGGTCTCGTGGTACATCCGCAAGTCGCGCATCGGCCATTACCTGATCGCCATCCGCGAGCGCGAGGACGCGGCGCTGGCGGTGGGCATCCACACGGTGCGCGTCAAGATCATCGCCGCGGTGGTGTCGGCCATGCTGACCAGCGTGATCGGCACCTTCCACATCACCTACCTGACCTTCGTCGATCCCAGTTCGGCGTTCTCGCTGGAACTGTCGATCCAGGTGGCGATGTTCGCGCTGATCGGCGGCCTGGGCACGGTGGCCGGCCCCATCGCCGGCACTTTCCTGGTGCTGCCGATCGCCGAGCTGGCGCGCGGCTGGCTGTCCAGCGTGGGCAACGGCATGCACGGGCTGATCTACGGCCTGATCCTGGTGGCGGTGGTGCTGACCATCCCGCGCGGCCTGGCCGGCGCTTTCGGTCCGGCCATCGAGCGCGCCCTGGCGCGGCTACCCTACCTGGGCACGCCGCGCGCCCGGCGCCAGCTGGTCGAACCGGCCCGTCCGACCGACGCGGCGCGGCGCGAGCAGCCGGTGCTCAAGGCCGAGAACCTGTTCAAGAGCTTCGGCGGCCTGCGCGCCACCAACGACGTCTCGCTGACGCTGAACCAGCACGAGATCCTGGGCATGATCGGCCCCAACGGCGCCGGCAAGACCACGGTGTTCAACCTGCTGTCCGGCTTCCTGTCGCCCGACAAGGGCGCGGTGTCGATGGTCGACGCCAAGGGCAACTGGGTCTCGTGCAGCACGCCGGACGAGTTCGCGCACCAGGGGCTGGGCCGCACCTTCCAGATCGCCAAGCCGTTCACCGGCCTGACGGTATTGGAGAACATCATGCTGGGCGCCTTCATCCGCACCGCCGACCGCGAGGAGGCCGAGCAGATCGCGCTCAAGGTGGCCGAGGAAACCGACCTGCTCAAGTACCTGAACACCGAGGCCCGCAGCCTGACGGTGGGCGGCATGAAGCGGCTGGAGATCGCCCGCGCGCTGGCGATCCGGCCGCGCATCCTGCTGCTGGACGAGGTGATGGCGGGGCTGAACCCCACCGACATCGAGAAGTCGATCAAGATGATCCGCCGCATCCGCGATTCGGGCGTGTCGGTGCTGCTGATCGAGCACATGATGCAGGCCACCATGGCGCTGTCTGACCGCATCATCGTGCTGAACGAAGGCGCGGTGCTGGTGAGCGGCGCGCCGAAGGACGTGGTCGAGAACCCCGCCGTCATCGAGGCCTATTTGGGCAAGGAGTACCAGGATGCTTAAGGTTTCGGATCTGTCGTCGGGCTATGGCAAGAGCCAGGTGCTCAACGGCCTGAACTTCGAGGTCAATGCCGGCGAGATCGTGACGCTGATCGGCGCCAACGGCGCCGGCAAGACCACCACCCTGAAGACGCTGTGCGGCGTGGTTCCCGCCACCGCCGGCCGGGTCGAGTTCGAGGGCCGCGACCTGACCAACCGCACGCCCTACGACATCGTCGACGCCGGGATCACCATGATTCCCGAAGGCCGCCAGCTGTTCCCCCACTTCACGGTGCGCGACAACCTGCTGATGGGCTCGTACAAGCGCGCCGCCCGCCCCATCGTGCAGCGCAAGCTGGAGGAAGTGCTGCGGATCTTCCCGCGGGTGCGCGAGCGCCTGGGACAGTACGCCGGCTCGCTGTCCGGCGGCGAGCAGCAGATGGTGGCGATCGCGCGCGGCATGATGGCCGACCCCAAGCTGCTGGTGTTCGACGAGCCCTCGCTGGGCCTGTCGCCGCTGCTGGTGCAGCAGATGTTCGACATCATCCGCGACGTCACGTCCCACGGCGTCACGGTGCTGCTGGTGGAGCAGAACGTGTTCCGCACGCTGCGCCTGGCCGACCGCGGCTACGTGCTGGAGAACGGCGCCATCGTGCGCACCGGCACCGGCGCCGAGCTGCTGGCCGATCCCCATGTCAAGAAGGCCTATCTGGGCCACTGAAATCCGAAGGACCGCATTCATGTCTCTACGCTGCACATTCATCGACCACGGCACCGGCGGCGCGCCCGATTGCCTGCGCCTGGCCGAACGCGAGATGGCCGCGCCCGCCGGCCGCCAGGTGCTGATCGAGGTGGCCTACGCCGGCGTCAACCGCCCCGACGTGCTGCAACGCTCGGGCTCGTATCCGCCGCCGCCCGGCGCCTCGCCCTACCTGGGACTGGAGGTCGCCGGCACCATCGTCGCCGTCGGTCCCGACGCCACGCGCTGGCAGGTCGGCGACCGGGTCTGCGCGCTGACGCCCGGCGGCGGCTACGCGCAGTACTGCCTGGCCGACGAGCGTCACTGCCTGCCGGTGCCGCGCGGCCTGGACCTGCTGTCCGCCGCCGCCATCCCGGAGAACTACTTCACCGTCTGGACCAACGTGTTCGAACGCGCCCGCCTCGCGGCTGGCGAGAAGTTCCTGGTGCACGGCGGCTCCAGCGGCATCGGCCTGACCGCGATCCAACTGGCTCGCGCCTTCGGCGCCGAGGTCTGGACCACGGTGGGCAACCAGGAGAAGGCCGAGGCCTGCCTGAAGGCCGGCGCGCAGCACGCGCTGATCTACCGCGACACCGACTTCGAGGCCGACATCCGCCAGGCCACCGGCGGCCAGGGCGTGGACGTGATCCTGGACATGGTTGGCGGCGCCTACATCAACAAGAACATCCGCCTGCTGGCGGTGAATGGCCGGCTGGTGCAGATCGCCTTCCTGGAAGGCAGCAAGGCCGAGATCGACGCCCTGCCCATCATGACCCGCCGGCTGTCGTTCACCGGCTCCACCCTGCGGCCGCGTTCCGACGACGACAAGGGCGCCATCGCCCAGGCGCTGGCCGACAAGGTGCTGCCGCTGATGGAACAGGGGCGCTGCCTGCCGCTGATCCACCAGGTGTTCCCGCTGGAGGAGGCGGCCCAGGCCCACGCGCTGATGGAAAGCAGCCGGCACATCGGCAAGATCATGTTGAAGGTGCGGGCATGAGCGCGCGCTTCCAGGATCAGGTCATCATCGTCACCGGCGCGGTCGGCGGCATCGGTTCGGCCATCGTCGAGGGCTTCCTGGCCGAAGGCGGCAAGGTCGGGCTGATCGACTTCAATTCGCAGGGCGGCCAGGCCTACGAGAAGGAACTGAAAAAGCGCGGCCATGCCGTGACCTTCGTGCACGCCGACGTCTCGCACTTCGACCAGTGCCAGGCTGCGTATGACCGCATCACCCGCGACCTCGGCCCCGCCACCATCCTGGTCAACAACGTCGGCATCTCGCCCAAGACCGACGGCCGCGCGCTGAAGGTGTGGGAGATGACGCCGGGCGAATGGGACAAGGTGGTGGCGGTCAACCTGAACAGCGTGTTCTACATGACCCACCTGGCCACGCCGCACATGGTGCGCCAGCGCCAGGGGCGCGTGATCAACATGTCGTCGGTGGCGGGCAAAGCCTATTGCGACATCGTCGCCGCGCACTACGCCGCCACCAAGGCGGCGCTGCTGGGGCTGACGCGCCACTGGGCCGCGGAACTGGGCGAGCACGATGTCACCGTCAATGGCCTGGCGCCGGGGCGCATCAGCACGCCGCTGCTGAAAAGCGTGCCCAAGGAGATCAACGACGCCGTGGCCGAGGTCACCGCGCTGCGCCGGCTCGGCACGCCCGAGGAAGTGGCCGACGCCTGCCTGTTCTTCGCCTCGGACCAGGCGCGGTTCGTGACCGGGCAGGTGCTGGACGTGGCGGGCGGCTGGTTGATGACCTGACCGTGGCACGGCCAGCCCGCATCCTGGCGGGCGAGCCGCGGCGCGGCGGACTTCGTGCGAACCCGCGCGAACGCCGCGCGGGTAGGCGGACAGGCGCGCATCGCATACCCGGCGCCGCAAACGACGACGCCCCGCCGGAAAGCCCGGCGGGGCGTCGTCGTTTGCGGCGATCGCGATGCCCGCCCGGCAGCGGGCGGGCATCGTGATCAGAAGTCCATGCTGGCGCTCAGCGAGAAGGTGCGCGGGCCGCCCAGCACCAGGTAACCGTTGCCCGGGTAGCCGCCCACCGAGGCCCAGTAGTTGCGGTTGGCGATGTTCTCGACGCGGGCGCGCAGCGTCACCACGTGGCCGTCCACGTCCATCATGTAGCGCAGGCCGGCGTCGAAGCGGGTTCAGCCGGGCACCTTGAGGGTGTTGGCGTCATCCGCGTAGGAGGCGCCGGTGTAGACCACGCGGCCGTCCACGGCCAGGCCCTGCACGCCGGGGATGTCCCATTCCGCGCCCAGGTTGGCCTGGAAGCGCGGCACGCCGATGACGCGGTTGCCGTCGATGGCGGTATTGCCGGTGGAACGCTGCTTGGCGTCCAGGAAGGTCAGGCCGCCCAGCACGCGCACGCGGTCGATCGGCTCGCCGAACACGGTCAGCTCGATGCCCTGGTGGCGGTCCTTGCCGGAGGCGGTGAACCGATTGGACGCGTCGTAGGCCGCGCGCGGCTTGTCGGTGGAGAACAGCGCCAGGCCCGCGCCCAGGCCGCCACCGTCGTACTTGACGCCGATTTCCTTTTGCTTGGAAACGTAAGGCTGCAGGCTCTCGCCGCCGTTGGGCACGGGCTTGCCGTTGGCCGTCTGCGGCGCCGTATCGCCAGCCACCAGGGCTTCGATGTAGTTGGCGTACAGCGACACGCTTGGCGTCACCTTGAAGACGATGCCGGCGGCGGGCGAATTGCGGCTGGCGTCATAGGCGCCGTTTTCCGTGCCGGTGTTGTAGGCGTAGCTGCGCGACGACAGGCGCTGGTGGCGGATGCCCAGCGTCAGCAGCACCTTGTCGTCCAGGAACGACATCGTGTCGCCCAGCGCATAGCTGCTCATGCGGGTGCGCCCCTGCAGCGCCGGATCGTCCAGGTCGTTGCCGAACAGCGCCTTGGAACTGTAGGCCGGGCGGTCGTAGCTGACCGGATCGTAGATATTCGTGGAGAACGTGTTCAGGTAGTCCATGACATACGCGTTCTTCTTCTTGAGATCGAAGAAAGACGCGGACGCGACGAACTCGTGGCCGACCGGACCGGTGCGCACCTTGGCGCGCAGGCCCAGTTCGCCGGTGTTGACACTGTCCTTGCGGGTATTGTCGAAGCGGTAGAAGTTGCCGTCGCCGGTGCTGCCGTTGGTGACGGTGACGTTGGCGAGCGAGTTGGCTTCGTCGCTGCGGCGCATGCCGAAGGCGGCCCAGCCGGTCAGCTTATCGCTGAAGTCATGCTCGGCGCGCACGGTGCCGAACACGTCGCGCTCGTTCGAGTATGACCAGGGCTGGGCATAGTTGGAGCTGGCGTCCGGCGCGTCCGGCACGCTGGTCACGCCGCGCAGCGTCACGTTCGGACGCGCGCGCTTGAGCTTGTTCTCCTGCCAGCCGATATCCGCGGACAACCGCGTGTCGGCCGAGCGCCAGTCCAGGCCCAGCGACACCAGGCTGGTGCGCGAGTGCTCGTCGTCGATGGCGGTGTCGCCGCTGCGGTTGGCCACGTTCAGGCGGATGCCGGTGCTGTCGCCAGGGCCGAAGCGGCGCGCGATGTCGGTGGAGACCGAGAACTGGCCGCCGCTGGAGATGCCGGTGGTGAAACGCGTGAGCGGATCGTTCGGGGCGCGCTTGGGCACCAGGTTGACCGTGCCGCCAATGCCGTCGCCGCCGGGCGAGGCGCCCGTCAGGAAGGTCGACGCGCCGCGCAGCACTTCGACGCGCTCGAACAGTTCCGTGGCGATGTACTGGCGCGGCAGCAGGCTGTACAGGCCGTTGTAGGCCACGTCATCCGAACTGAGGATGAAGCCGCGGATGAAGTACGACTCCTGGAAATTGCCGAAGCCGCGCGCCACGCGCACGCCCGGATCGTTCTGTAGCACGTCGCCGACGCTGCGCGCCTGCTTGTCCTGGATCAGCTCGTTGGTATAGCTGGTGATGCTGAACGGCGTGCTCATGATGTCCTGCGTGCCCAGCACGCCGACGCGGCCGCCGCGGGCCACCTGGCCGCCCGCGTAGGGCTGGGCCAGGCCGCCGGCCGAGGCGTCGGCGCTGGCCTCGACCTTGATCGCTTCCATCGAAACGACGGAAGCGTCGGTGGCGGGAGCGGCGGATTGGGCGTGGACCAGCGCGGTGTACGGCAGGGCCGCAACCACATAGGCGAGCGTTCGGATTTTCATATCGGGAGGTCGGTAGGCGGATGCTTCGCGAGAAGCAGGGAATCGCAAAATCCCGAGGGGTCACGCGCGGGTGACGGCTTGCCGCTCGAATTGCGGCGAAGCCGGACTGGCCGGTGTGGTCGAGCCCGTTCGCCAAGGGGTATTGAGATCGTGCGGACTCGATTCTATATAAAGAGGAATCATTATCATTGCGTCCCTTATATAGAAACCCATTCTGTTGTCGTCAGACAACATCCCGCCCCGCTCCTGACGAGTGGCTGTCAGCCTGGCGGCACGGTTTCGCCGCGCAAGCGGCCGAACTGCCCCGCTTCGTAGGCCGCTACGGCCTGCGCCAGCGCGCGCGTATCGGTCATGATGAAGGGACCACGCTGGATCACCGGCTCATCAATGGCGGGCCCGGCCACCAGGATGAAATGCACTGGCGCGCCGGCCGCGAGCAACTGCAGCAGCCCTTCCCGATCCGCCATGGCCGTCAGCGCCGCGCCCGGCTGCAGGATGGCGAAGTCGGGATCGATGGCGCGCCTGGCGGCCGCTGGCGCGCGCGCTCCCGCGCGAAAACGCGCCACCGGCATCGGCGGCGGCGGCGTCAGCGGCGGGCGCGCCGGCTTGGTGTCGTGCCGGGCGCGCACGCCCAACTCCCCCCGCACGGCATACAGCCAGGCGTTCCACCCGGCCGGCAATGGCACCAAGCGCGACGCCCCCGGGCGCAGCCAGCCATCCAGGATCAACAGCGGTTCGGGCGTTTCCAAAGGCGCGGCCCAGCCCTCGTAGCGGCCGGCGACCACCCGCACACGGCCGGCATCGCTCTGCAGCACCGGCATTTCCCAGGCCTTCACCAGCGTCGCCGACGGCGGCAGCGACTTCAGCCGCTCGGGCAGATTGACGTACAACCGCAGGCCATTGAGCCGCGCCGCGTCCACCAGTTGATGGCCGTGCACTACCCCCCGACCCGCCACCGTCCAGTGCAGGTCGCCCGCCCGGGCCTCATGCTCGTTGTCCAGGCTGTCGCGGATGCGCAGGCCGCCCAGCGTGTCCTCCAGCAGCAGCGTGACCGTCGACATGCCGGCGTGGGGATGCGGCGCGACCGCCGGTCCGGTCATGACGAAGTGGTCCACCAGGACCAGCGGCGACATGCCTTGCGGGAAATCGGTATGCCGGAAGTGCCGGTACGAACAGATGTCGCCCTCCGGTTCGAAGCTTCGGGCCACGGGAGGGCTGAGGCGGATGGTCAAGGAGCTGCTGCCTGGATTTTTGGGTGGCGCAGAGCTTATGGGTTCCGCGTCCGACACAGTAGATGCCAATTTCAGGAATAATTGTCCTGCCACACAGGACAATTCCCCAACCTGGCCCATGCACTCCTATATCCATCATCTCGACGACCTGCTGCTTTTCACCGAAGTGGTGGAAAAAGGCGGTTTCTCCGCCGCCGCCCGCGTGCTCAATATGCAGCGTTCCAAACTCAGCCGGCGCGTGGCCGAACTGGAGACGCGGCTGGGCCTGCGGTTGCTGCAACGCAACACCCGCCGCGTCTCGCTCACGCCCATGGGCGAGCAGATCTACGTGCATGCGCTGGCGATGGCGCGCGAGGCCCGCAGCGCTTTCGACCTGGCGGCGGCGATGGGCGACACGCCCAGCGGCCTGCTGCGCATGACGGCGCCCTCCGCCCTGGCCGTGACCCTGCTTGGCGAATTGGTGTCGCGTTTCTGCCTGAAGCACCCGGGCGTGCGGGTATTGCTGGACACCCGCGACCAGATCATCGACCTGGTGGGCGAAGGCTACGACCTGGCCTTCCGCGCCCAGGGCGCCTCGCTCACGGATTCGAGGCTGGTGGCGCGCGAACTGGCGCCGGTGCCGCTGATCCTGGTGGCGGCCCCGGAGATGGCCCGCGCCGCGCCGCGCCATCCGCGCGAACTGAGCGCGCTGCCGCTGCTGGCCCATGCCACCCAGGACAGCCCGCAAAGCTGGCATTTCACCGGCCCCGCGGGTGACGCCGAGTCGATCGAATTCCGCCCCCGCTGCCTCAGCACCAACCTGGCGGCGCTGCGCGAGATGGCGCGCGCCGGCCTGGGCGTGGCGCTGCTGCCCCACTATCTGTGCGCCGGTTCCCTGGCCAGGGGCGACCTGGCGCAGCTGCTGCCCGCCTGGCGCGCCGCCCCGGCGCGCATCTACGCGGTCATTCCCGCCCGGCGCGGCGCGCCGCTGGCCCTGCGGCGTTTCCTGGATTTCGCGGCGGCGGAAATGCCGGCCTTGCTGGCCTGACGCGCCGCCCGGTCCAGGCGGATAGGATTCGCCGGGAGCACGCGACGCGGCGCTCAGTCCAGGCGGATAGCGTTGGCCTGGATCACGCCCTTCCAACGCTCACGGTCCTCGGCCACGTAGGCGTCGACCTCGGCCTGGCCGCGCGGCGCCTGGATCACCAGGCCTTGGGCCTGGAAGCGGTCGCGGAAATCCGCCTGGCGCATCACCGCGGCCACGGCCTCGCGCAGCCTGTCCGCCTCGGCCCCGGGCGTGTCGCGCGGCACGGCCACGCCGAACCACGTCGCGGCGCGAAAGCCCGCAAACCCGCTTTCGGCCACGGTGGGCACGTCGGGCAGCACCGGCAGGCGCTCGGCGCCGGTCACGGCCAGGGCCTTGATCTTGTGTTCGCGCACCAGCGGCAGCGAGGTGCTGATGACATCGACCATCAGTTGGGTATCGTTGGCCATCAGCGAACTCAAGGCCGGCGCGCTGCCGTTGTAGGGAATGTGCGCCACGTCGATGCCGGTGCGCGACTTCAGCAATTCGGTCGCCAGTTGCAACGGATTGCCGATGCCCACGGAGGCATAGTTCAACTTGCCCGGGCGGGCGCGGGCGTAGTCGACGAATTGCGCCAGCGTCGAGGCCGGCACGCTGTTGTTGGCGACCACCACCAGCGGCAATTCCGCAACCACCGACAGCACCCGGAAGTCACGCTGCGCGTCGTACGAGACCTTGCGATAGAGCATGGGGTTGAGCACCATGCTGGCATTGCTGGCCAGGAACAGCGTGTAGCCATCGGGCTGGGCCCGCGCCACCTGCGTGGCCGCGATCATCGTGTTGGCGCCCGGCTTGTTCTCCACCACCACTGGCTGCGCCAGTTCCTGCGACAGCCTTTCGGCCAGCACGCGCGACAACAGGTCGGCCGCCCCGCCCGGCGTATACGGCACGACCAGCTTGACCGGCCGTTCCGGAAACGCCGCCTGGGCGGGCCAGGCGCCCGCCATGCACAACAGCAGCGCGGCCGCGGCGCGGCCGAACCCGAGATTTCTCTTGAACATGCTTGTCTCCCCTGTAGTGATGGCGTACGGTCCGGGATGCCCGCCGCCTCGGTAGTCCTAGACCTTCCTGTCCCGCTCTGCCCAGAACGCGTCGCGCAGCCGGCGCTTGGCGATCTTGCCGTTGTCATCGCGCGGCAGGGTCCGCTGCAAGCGCAATTCACGCGGCACCTTGTAGCGCGCGACCCTTGTGGACAGCCAGCGCAGCACATCCTCCGGCGCCAGCGTGGCATCCGCCGCCGGCTGCACCAGCGCCAGCAGGCGCTCGCCGAACTCGTCGTCGGGCACGCCGAACACCGCGCAATCGGCCACACCCGGGTACTGCGTCAGGTGGTGTTCGATTTCCGCGGGATAGATGTTCACGCCGCCCGAGATCACCATGTCCGATTCGCGGTCGCACACGAACAGGTAGCCGTCGTCGTCCAGATAGCCCAGGTCGCCCAGGCCGATCAATCCATCGCGTTCGATGCGGCTGCGCGCTTCCGGGTCGTTGCGATAGGTGAAGTCGGCGTAGGCCGGCTGGCGCACATGGATGCGGCCGATCTGGCCGGGCGCGCAGAGCGCGCCGTCGTCGCCGTAGATCCGTATCTGCGCGCCGCCGATCGGCCGGCCGGCGCTGCCTGGCCGGGCCAGCGCTTCGCGCGAATCGATGACCGTCACCATGCCGGCCTCGCTGGACGCATAAGTCTCGTGGATCACCGGCCCCAGCCAATCGATCATGGCGCGCTTGAGCGCCGGCGCGCACGGGGCGCCGGTCGAGGCCACGAAGCGCAGCGACGACAGGTCGAAGGCGGCGCGCTGGGCCGGATCCAGCTTGAGCAGGCGCACGTACATGATGGGCACCAGATAGACCGTGTCGATGCGATGGCGCTCGATCAGGCGCAACACCTCCAGCGGATCGAACCGCGGCGCCAGCACCAGGGTCTCGCAGACGCGCAGCGCCACCTGGGCGAACACGCTGGGCGCGCTGTGGTAGACCGGCGCGGGCAGCAATGCGCGGCAGCCGGGTCGCAAGCCGTAGGCCTGCTCCACCACCGCCTCGACCGCCGCCAGCCGCTGCGCCAGCTGGTCCAGCGGAAACGGCGCGCGCACCACGCCCTTCGGCCGGCCGGTGGTGCCGGACGTATAGGCCATGTGGCCGCGCGGCGCCACCACCGGGCCCTCGTAGGGCGCCTGCGCCTCGCGCCAGCTGGCGTAGTCATCGGACACGGCGGCCGCGCCCACGCGACGCGACGCCAGGTCCGCCGGCAGCGCCGTCCTGGCGGCCTGCCACAGGTCTTCCTCGGCGATCAGCAGGCGCGCGCCGCTGTCGCGCACCAGGTAGGCAACCTCGTCGGGCGTGTAGTGCCAGTTGATCGGGCAGTAATAGCAGCCCAGGCGCTTGCAGGCCTGGATGATCTCCAGGTAGGGCATGCCGTTGCGCAGCAGCACCGCCACCACGTCGCCCTCCCCGATCCCCATGGCCACCAGGCCCGCCGCGACCTGCTCGCCGCGACGGATCAGGGCCGCGCGGTCCAACTGGCAGTCGCCGGCGATGATGCGTCCGGGCCCTTGCGTGACGGGTGCGCTCATGCCTGGCCCGCCGAGCGTTGCGCCTTGTCGGCGGCGGTGCGCGCCTCGATGGCGGCGCGCGCGGCGGCCCAATCGTCGTCCGACCAATCGAAATACTGCTTGAAGTACGCGCCATTGGCCAGGTAGTCGCCACCGTCCAGGGCGATGGTCTGGCCGTTGATCCAATCGTTGCCCGGCGCCAGCAGGAACGCGGCCAGTTCGCCGATATCCTGGCCCTGCCCGAGCCGCCGCATCGGATTCTGCTTGACCAGCGCGTCGGTGCCGCTGTCGTTGGGCCGCAGCCGCGCCGACGCGCCCTCGGTCGGGATGACCCCCGGCGCAATGGCATTCAGGCGGATGCCGTGCCGGCCCCATTCGACGGCCAGCGATTTGGTCATGGCGTCGATGCCAGCCTTGGACATGGCGGACGGCACCACGAACGGCGAGCCGGTCCAGACCCAGGTCACGACGATGGACACCACCGCCCCGGACGCGCCGCTGCCGATCCAGCGCTTGCCCACGGCCTGGGTCATGTAGAACGTGCCACGGAAGACCGTGTCGGCGATGGCATTGAAGCCCCGTTCGGACAGTTTTTCGGTGGGGCTGATGAAATTGCCGGCGGCATTGTTCACCAGCGCATCCAGCCCGCCATGCTGGTCCCAGATGCGCGCCACCATCGCGTCCACCGCGCCGGCGTCGCGGATGTCGACCGGATGGACGTGGACCTGGCCGCCGGCCTCGCCCCGCAGGGCCTGCGCGGCCTGCTCCAGCACCGCCAGGCGGCGTCCGCACAGATGCACGGTGGCGCCCAGCGCCGCCAGTTGGCGGGCCATGGCATAGCCCAGGCCGGTGCCGCCGCCGGTGATCAGGATGCGCTGGCCCTGGAACAGGTCGGCGCGGAACATGGTTTGCCGCATGGGGGTGTCTCCTTGGTTTTTTCAGAATATCCACGAACCTTTGCCGCGACAATCCTTCAGGATGGGTAAACTCTGTTTCCTCACAGGCAACAATGAAGGCTGCCCATGATCACGCCGCCCGCGCTCGACCTGAACCTGATCCAGCTGTTCGTGACGATCGTCGAAGCCGGCACCCTGAGCGAAGCAGCGCTGCGCCAGGGCGTGACGCGCTCGCATGTGAGCCGCAACCTGCAAAAGCTGGAGCGGGCCTTCGGCGCGCAGTTGATCCGCCGCACCACCCGGCGGCTGGAACTGACCCACGAGGGCAGCGTCCTGTACGACCATGGCGCCCGCATGGCGCGCGAAGTGGAATCGGCGCGCCATGCCCTGCAGAAGCTGGGCGCCGAACCCACCGGCCACGTGCGGCTGAGCCTGCCCACCGGCCTGGGCGAACTGGACATGCTGCGGCCGCTGCTGGTGCGCTTCGCCCTGGAGCATCCCAGCCTGAGCCTGCGGGTGCTGTTCTCGAACCGCGTCAGCGACCTGATTTCCTCGGAGATCGACGTGGCGCTGCGAGCCATCTCGGTGCCGCCGCAAGACTACGTGGCGCGCGAACTCGGCCGCATCAAGTGGCACCTGTGCGCCGCGCCCGAGTACCTGGCGCGCATGGGCATGCCGGCCCATCCCCGCGACCTGGGGCGCTTCGATTTCCTCGGGCCGCCCGGCCCCCGCCCCCAGGCCACGCTGCGCCTGCGCGGCAAGGGGCAGCCGCACGAAGTCAAGCTGCCCACTCGCCTGCAATCCGAGTATTTCCCGTTCCTGGCCCAGGCCGCCCGCGAAGGCGCCGGCGTGGCGCTGTTGCCGGCCTACATCGTGCGTCCCGACCTGGAGGCCGGACGCCTGCTGCCGGTGCTGCCTGGCTACCAGGCCGAAGGCCCCGGCGACAAGCTCTATATCCTGACCTCGCCAACCCCCTATCCCTCGAGCGCCCAGCGCGCCCTGGTCGACTTCCTGAAGCGGGAACTAGAACCCCTGCTGCGCACTTTCCTGGCCTGAGCAGGGGCCTGCCGCCCGGCGCCACCGCCGGGACGACGGCCCGGCCTCCCGCCGCCATGCGCTTGTAGGACTTCTTTGTTAAAAAAAGGGGACTTGCAGGGACGACGCGGCTGCCGCACAGTAGGGGTTTGCGCGACCGCCGCGCAACCCGCAGGCCGGCGCGGGCGGGAACTTTGACGCGCCCCTCAAGTCTTATATAAGATATAAGACACAGACCGAACCCGCGCCGCTGTCGCCCGGAATGACAAACGCGCCGAAACGCCTGAAAATGCCGGCTTTACGCGGGCAAAACCACGGAGTCCATCATGCCGCACAACACCCTCGACACACTCAAGAATTTCAAGATCGGCAACAAGTCCTGTCAGTACTATTCGCTGCCGGCGCTGGGCAAGGCGCTGGGCGTGGATGTGCAGCGGCTGCCGGTCTCCATCCGCATCGTGCTGGAATCCGTGCTGCGCAATTGCGATGGCAAGAAGGTGACCGAGGAACACGTGCGCCAGCTCGCCAACTGGCAGGCCAACGCCAAGCGCGAGGATGAAATCCCGTTCGTGGTGGCGCGCGTGGTGCTGCAGGACTTCACCGGCGTGCCTTTGCTGGCGGACATCGCCGCCATGCGCTCGGTGGCCGACAAGATGGGCAAGAGCCCCAAGAGCATCGAGCCGCTGGTGCCGGTGGACCTGGTGGTGGACCACTCGGTCATGATCGACTACTTCGGCACCAAGAATGCGCTGGACCTGAACATGAAGCTGGAATTCAAGCGCAACCAGGAGCGCTACCAGTTCATGAAGTGGGGCATGCAGGCCTTTGACACCTTCGGCGTGGTGCCCCCGGGCTTCGGCATCGTCCACCAGGTCAACCTGGAATACCTGGCGCGCGGCGTGCACCAGGACAAGAAGAACAATATCTACTACCCCGATTCGCTGGTGGGCACCGACAGCCACACCACCATGATCAACGGCATCGGCGTGGTCGGCTGGGGCGTGGGCGGCATCGAGGCCGAGGCCGGCATGCTGGGTCAGCCGGTGTACTTCCTGACGCCCGACGTGGTCGGCGTGGAACTCAAGGGCAAGCTGCGCGGCGGCGTCACCGCCACCGACCTGGTGCTGACCATCACCGAAATGCTGCGCCGTGAAAAAGTGGTCGGCAAGTTCGTCGAGTTCTGTGGCGAGGGCACGGCCAGCCTGTCCGTGGCCGAACGCGCCACCATCGGCAACATGGCGCCCGAGTATGGCGCCACCATGGGCTTCTTCCCGGTCGACGGCCGCACCATCGATTACTTCCGCGGCACCGGCCGCACCGAAGACGAAATCGCCGCGTTCGAAGCCTACTTCAAGGCCCAGAACATGTTCGGCGTGCCCGCCGCCCAGGACATCAACTACACCAAGCTGCTGACGCTGGACCTGTCCACCGTGGCGCCGTCGCTGGCCGGCCCCAAGCGCCCCCAGGACCGCATCGAGATCGGCAACGTCAAGAGCACCTTCATCGACCTGTTCTCCAAGCCGGTCGCCGAGAACGGCTTCAACCAGCCGGCCGAGAAGCTGCAGCAGACCTTCACCACCAGCACCGGCACCAAGGTCAAGAACGGCGACATCCTGATCGCCGCCATCACTTCCTGCACCAACACCTCCAACCCCAGCGTGCTGCTGGCGGCGGGCCTGCTGGCCAAGAAGGCCGTCGAAGCCGGCCTGAAGGTGCCCAAGCACATCAAGACCTCGCTGGCCCCCGGATCGCGCGTGGTCACCGAATACCTGACCAAGACCGGCCTGCTGCCCTACCTGGAGAAGCTGGGCTTCGACGTGGCCGCCTACGGCTGCACCACCTGCATCGGCAACGCCGGCGACCTGACGCCCGACCTGAACGAGGTCATCACCAGCAATGACCTGGTGTGCTCGGCGGTGCTGTCCGGCAACCGCAACTTCGAGGCGCGCATCCACCCGAACATCAAGGCCAACTTCCTGGCCTCGCCGCCGCTGGTGGTGGCCTACGCCCTGGCCGGCACCGTGACGCGCGACCTGATGACTGAACCGGTCGGCCGCGGCAAGAACGGCGACATCTGGCTGGGCGACATCTGGCCGACCACCGAGGAAGTCGAGGCGCTGCTCAAGTACGCGCTGGACCCGAAGGCCTTCGAGGCCAACTACGGCCAGGTCAAGAGCAACCCCGGCAAGCTGTGGGAGAACATCAAGGGCGTCACGGGCGAGACCTACAACTGGCCCGACTCCACCTACATCGCCGAGCCGCCGTTCTTCGAAGGCTTCGGCATGACGCCGGGCGCGATGCCGACCGTCAAGAACGCCCGCGCGCTGGGCGTGTTCGGCGACTCGGTCACCACCGACCACATCTCGCCGGCCGGCTCCATCAAGGAAACCTCGCCCGCGGGCAAGTGGCTCAAGGAACACGGCGTGATGAAGGCCGATTTCAACAGCTACGGCTCGCGCCGCGGCAACCATGAAATCATGATGCGCGGCACCTTCGCCAACGTGCGCATCAAGAACCTGATGATCCCGGCGCGCCCGGACGGCAGCCGCTTCGAAGGCGGCGAAACCCTGTTCCAGCCCACCGGCGAACAGATGTCGATCTACGACGCGGCCATGAAGTACGTGGCGGCCGGCACGCCCACCGTGGTGTTCGGCGGCGAAGAGTACGGCACCGGCTCGTCGCGCGACTGGGCCGCCAAGGGCACCCAACTGCTGGGCGTCAAGGCCGTCATCACGCGCAGCTTCGAGCGCATCCACCGCAGCAACCTGGTGGGCATGGGCGTGCTGCCGCTGCAGTTCAAGGGCAACGACAGCGTGCAGTCGCTGGGCATCACCGGCGAGGAAACCTACGACATCTCGGGTCTGGAAAACGGCATCAAGCCGATGCAGGACGTGACGCTGACGATCACCCGCAAGGATGGTTCGAAGCAGGACGTGACGCTGCTGCTGCGCATCGACACCCCGATCGAGGTCGACTACTACCAGCACGGCGGCATCCTGCCCTTCGTGCTGCGCCAGCTGCTGGCCGCGTAACGCGCGGGCCGCAAAGGCAAAGCCCCTGGAACCGCGAAGTTCCAGGGGCTTTTTTTCAGGGCCGCGCGCCGCCTGCCATCGCGGCGCGTGGCAGGCTCACCGCATCATTGCGCGACCAGTTCGACCCGGCGGTTCTTGGCGCGGCCGGCCTCGGCGTCGTTGGCCGCCACCGGCGCCAGCGACGCCACGCCCCGCGCCGACAGGCGCGCGGCCGGAATCTTGTAGTCCGACTCCAGCGCCTTGACCACGGCGTCGGCGCGCTTTTGCGACAGGTCCAGGTTGCCGGCCAGCGTGCCCTGGTTGTCGGTGTGGCCGACCACGTAGACCTTCAGCTTCGGGTTGGCGTTGAGCAGCTTGCCCATCTCGTCGAGCGCGGCCTTGGACTCGGGCTTGACCTCGGCCTTGTCGGTATCGAAGTAGACGCCGTAGACCGCGACCCGACCGGATTCGGCCAGCGATTTCTGCATGGCGGCCATGTCCAGCACCTTGACCTGCCCGGTCTGCATGGGCTTGGTCTCGATCACCTGCTGGAACACCGGCGTGATGTTGTTGGAGGTGTCGTCCATCACGTCCAGGAACACGTAGATGTCGCCGGTGGGCGCCTCTTTCTTGGCCAGCACCGCGTAGTACTTGCCGCCGAACGCCGCGTCGCCCTGCCCCGGCTGGCTGACCTTGCCGCTGTTCAGGACGAACGACTGGAAGTCGCCGCCGCACTGCTCGTCGCCCTTGCATTCGAACAGGGTCTTGAAGCCGCCGGCCTGCAGCGCGCCCTGGTAGTTGCGATAGACCTCCAGCGCCGACTTCTTGCCATCGATGCGATAGGCGATGCGCGTCAGCTTGCCTTCCAGCGTCATGCCCTTGGCCTCGCTTTCGCGGGTGATGGGCTGGTTGGGCATCACGGCTTCGTCGTAGTCCTTGAATTCGTAGGCACGGATCTCGGCGCCCTCGAAACGCGTCAGGGCGGGATGGTCGCGGGAACCCTTGACGTCTTCGGCCCAGGCGGACGAAGCCGCCGCCAGCGTGGCGGCGACGATGGCCAGACTCGCGGATTTCACGATATGCGCATTCACGATCTCTACACTCCCGACCGGCGGCGCCGGCATGCGTCCAGAACAAGGAAACGCCCGCGATGCGGGCGGCAGCCATTATGCATAGACGCAGCGGCGGTTGGAACCGCATGGGGTAACCAAACGTTGACGGCGGTAAGCGGCGTCAACAGGCCTCAGTTGAACGCATAGGCGTCCATCGCCAGCGCGCCGTACGAGATCTCGTCCGTCAGGCGAGTGGCCTGGCCGCCGCCCGCGCCCAGCGCCACGTAGAGCGGCATCAGGTGGTCGTCGTGCGGATGGGCCCGCGCCGCGCCCGGCGCGCGCGCCTGCCAATCGAGCAGCGCCGGCACGTCGTTGGCGGCCAGGTGTTCGGCATACCACGCCTGGAACGCCGGCACGTAAGGCGCCGGCGGCGCGTCCTGCGGCATGCGCACGTCGCGCAGGTTGTGCGTCAGCGACCCCGAGCCGATGATCAGCACGTCCTCGTCGCGCAGCGGCGCCAGGGCGCGGCCCAGTTCCAGCTGGCCGGCGGCGTCGCGGCCCATGTCCAGCGACAGTTGCACCACCGGCACGTCGACCTCGGGATAGAGATAGCGCAGCGGCACCCAGGCGCCGTGGTCCAGCGGGCGGCGCGGATCGCGGTCGGCGGCAATGCCGGCCTCGGCCAGCAGGGCCTGCGTGCGCGCGGCCAGCTCGGGCGAGCCGGGCGCGGCGTATTGCAGCGTGTAGAGCTCGGGCGGGAAGCCGCCGAAGTCGTGCCAGGCCACCTGCTGGTCACGGGTGGACAGGGCCAGGCCGTGGCCCATCCAGTGCGGCGACACCACCAAAATGGCGCGCGGTTTGCGGCCCAGGGATTGGCTCCAGGCGGCCAGCGCGGGGCCGGTGGAACCGGGTTCGACGGCCAGCATGGGGGAACCGTGGGAAACGAAAAGCGTAGGCCAGCGCATGGCGATGACTCCAGGAAAGCTTGATGATGGGTCCATTGTCGATCGAATCCAATCAGCAATAAATCCCCTAAACAGGCACGATCTGTTGCCAGAACAGCACCAATCCCCGGCCAATGCGGAGGCTCCGCCTGGCCGCGCTGCACGCCCTTGCTCCGCCCGATTCGCGGGCGCCAGGGCGCCACGGCGACCAGCGCCGTGGCGGGCGTTAAACTACGTCGTTACACACTTACTGGACGCCCTCCGAAGTCATGGCCCGATCCCGCAGCCAATCCGCTCCCCGCTTGACCCGCGACGCCACCCGCCTCATCACGCTTGCCCAATCGCTCAACCGCTCGGGCAGCCGTGTCGAAGACGTGTACTGGGAGAATCAGCTTGGCGAAGCGATTCCGAAACTGCTTAAGGCAGGCCAGGATGCCCCGCTGGAAGCCGCGCTGGACCATCTCGCCCAGGGCGACGTGGGCGCGTACGAAATCCTGATCGAACAGGCCGAGACGCTGTCCGAGTCGATGAAGATCGACAAGAACGGCGTGCGCCACGACGTCCTGCTGATCGTCGCGCCCGTGGTCGCCTGGACCCGCTACGCGATTCCCACCGGCCCGGTCCCGGCCGCCGCCCAGCAGGCGCTGCTGGCGCAGCTGCATGGCCATGTGCTGTCGAGCCAGGCCCGCAGCGCGCTGATGCCCTACCTGGTCAGCGTCGACCAGATGCCGCGCACGTTCTCGGAAACCTGGCAATGGCTGCAACGGCTGGGCACGCAGGCGCTGGGCGCCGAGACCACCAAGCCGGCGCTGAACACCGAGGCCGAAACCGCCAACATGCTGGCCGACACGCGCTATATCGTGGCGGCCGTGGCGGTGCCCGAGTTCGCGCCCGTGTTCCGCTGGCAGGAGCAGATCGGCGAAGCCGAGGCCAGCCGCGACGCCTGCCTGGCGCAATGGGCCGCGCAGGCCCAGCCGACGCTGGCCGGCCTGCTGCCGGGCTGCGGCTTCGAAGCCCTGCTGCCCGACGCCTACTACGTCAGCAACCGCGAGGCCGACCGCCGCGTGCGGCCGCTGTCGCTGCGCGCCGCCATCAGCTGGCTCGAAGGCGCGGTCAGCCTGGAAGCCTCGCAACTGCGCGCCGTGGTGGCCGGCTGCGGCGAAAGCCGCATCGACGAATACCGCGTCAGCTTCACCGCGCGCAACAGCAACGACGTCTACTACGGCTGCGTCTGGCCGCTGTACGGCCGCGAGGAAGACCTGCCGGCCGACGAGGGCCAGCCCGACGTGGTCGACGAGATCGCGGCGCTGCTCAAGGAATACGGCGTGAGCGACGTGCGCCGCATTCCCGGCGTGCTGCCCCCGGAATACTGCGAGGATTGCGGCGCGCCCTACTTCCCCAACCCGCTGGGCGAACTGGTGCACGCCGAACTGCCCGAGGACGCCGAGGCCGCGCCCGCCAAGTTCCACTGAGCCGCGTCGATGCAAGCGGACCTCTTCTGCCGCGTGGTCGACAACTACGGCGACATCGGCGTCTGCTGGCGCCTGGCGCGGCGGCTGGCGCACGGCCATGGCTGGGACGTGCGCCTGTGGGTCGACGACCTTTCCAGCTTCGCGCGCATCCAGCCCGGCATCGACGCCGGCGCCGCGCGTCAGGTCTGCCAGGAAGTGGATATCGTGCACTGGTCGGCCGCGCCCGATCCGGCGCTGGCCGCGCGCGACGTGGTGATCGAGGCCTTCGCCTGCGATCCGCCCGAGGCCTTCCTGGCCAGCATGCGCCAGCGCCACCCGGTCTGGATCAACCTGGAATACCTGAGCGCCGAGGCCTGGGTGGAAAGCTGCCACGGCCTGCCGTCGCAGCGGCCCGACGGGCTGGTCAAACATTTCTTTTTCCCCGGCTTCACGCCGGCCACCGGCGGCCTGCTGCGCGAAACCGGCCTGTCGGCCGAACGCGACGCCTTCCAGGCGGATCGCGACGCGCAGGACGCATTCCTGCGCGGCCTGGGCGTGGCGGACAGCCTGCTGTCGCTTCGCCGCAACGGCGCCCGCACGGTGTCCCTGTTTTGCTACCCGAGCGCCCCGGTCGACGCGCTGGCCCGCGCGCTGGCGGCGACCCCTGGCGCCACCCTGCTGCTGGTGCCGGAAGGCGTCGCCCCCCGGCTGGAAGCGGCCTGCGCCGTGCCCGGCGGCCCGGCCGTGGCGCGCCTGCCGTTCGTGGCCCAGCCCGACTTCGACCGCATCCTGTGGTGCGCCGACCTGAACTTCGTGCGCGGCGAGGACTCGTTCGTGCGCGCGGCATGGGCGGCGCGGCCGCTGGCCTGGCAGATCTACCCCCAGGACGAGAATATCCACCTGGAAAAACTCGACGCCTGGCTGGCGCGCTATCCGGCCCCGGAACCGGCCGTGGATCTCATCCGCGCCTGGAATCAGGAGGATGCGGGCGCCGCCGCCGAGGCCGCGCTGGTGGCGGCCCTGCAACCCGGCCCCTGGCAGGCCTGGAACCAGGCGGCCCGCGACTGGGACGCGGCGCAGGCCGCCCGGCCCGACCTGGCGGAGAATCTGGCGGGTTTTTGCGCAGAGTTGGCCAAGAAACGCTAGAATAGAGAGTTTTCTGAGTCGCCCTGGATTGTCGGCGCCTCAACTATGACGCCTCCCGGGGTGTGCATGAAGCCAGATGCGCGGGCTCGTTCTGACGGGTTCCGCGCGAATCTCCAGGCTGATGTCGATGGGCCTTGCGGCCCGTTGCCAGGCGCCTTCGGCGGCTTTCTGCAAGCACGGCGAGTGCACCCTTTCCCCCCGGAGTTTTATCGATGAAAACCGCTCAGGAATTGCGAGTCGGCAACGTGGTCATGGTCGGCAAGGATCCCCTCGTGGTCCAGAAGGCCGAATACAACAAGTCCGGCCGTAACGCCGCCGTCGTCAAGCTGAAGTTCAAGAACCTCTTGACCGCCTCGGCCAGCGAATCGGTCTACAAGGCCGACGAAAAGTTCGAAGTCGTGCAACTGGATCGCAAGGAGTGCACGTACTCCTACTTCGGCGACCCGATGTACGTCTTCATGGACGAAGAGTACAACCAGTACGAAATCGAAGCCGAAAGCATGGGCGACGCGCTGAACTACCTGGAAGAAGCGATGCCCGTGGAAGTGGTCTTCTACGACGGCCGCGCCATCTCGGTGGAACTGCCCACGACCATCGTGCGCGAAATCACCTACACTGAACCGGCCGTCCGCGGCGACACGTCGGGCAAGGTGACCAAGCCCGCCAAGATCAACACCGGCTACGAACTGAACGTGCCGCTGTTCTGCGCCATCGGCGACAAGATCGAAATCGACACGCGCACCAACGAATACCGCAGCCGCGTCAACAACTGATCCGGCGGCAGGTACGAAAAAGCGCCAGCCCTTCGGGGTCTGGCGCTTTTTTTTGCCTGGCGCGGCGGACAAGGCCGGCCGCGGCTATTGCAGGCGCTCGTCGTCCAGAAAGTCGGGCACGGCCATGACGTCGATGCCATCCTCGGCCAGGGCCTCGCGCTCTTCGCGCGTGGCGGTGCCGCGGATGGGGCGGTCGTCGGCGTCGCCCTCGTGGATGCGGCGCGCTTCCTCGGCGAAGCGCGCGCCGACGTTTTCGGTATTGCGCAGCAGCGCGCGCACCTGGCGCATCACCACCGCCTGCAGCGCCGACATCTTCTCGGCGTCGGTGGCGCCGGCCGGCGCCGCCGGCGGCACCGCGGGCGCGTGCAGGTGCGCCACGTTCAGGCGCGGCGCCGACAGGCGCTTGGTGATGCTGGCCGAGCCGCAGACCGGGCACGACACCAGTCCACGCGCCTGTTGCGCGTCATAGTCTTCGTGCGAGCCGAACCAGCCTTCGAAGATGTGGCCGTGCTCGCACTGGAGGTCGAAAACTTTGAGAGCCATGGTGGGAATATGGGGGCTGGCATCCAGAATACAAGAAAGCGCGCGCGCACTCCTGGATACCGGGCCGCGAACGGGGTTTTCGGCCGATTCCGGGCGGTTTGGCGGCATTCGCGCCACACACCGGCGGCGGCTTCCGCCCCGCGCCCAACGAAAAGCGGGCCCGTGGGCCCGCTAGCTGGCGTGCGAGGCGCTTACTTGCCGCGCCTGGGCGTGGCCGGCGCCTGGCCGATCTGCGCCTGCTGCGCCTGCAAGGCGTCGATCTGGCGTTGCAGGTCGCGCAGTTGCTGGCGCACGTCCTTCTGCTGGTCGGCCAGCGCGGTGGCTTCCTGGCGCGACTGCTCCTGGCGCGCGGCGACCTGCTCTTCCTGCTGCATGCGCAGGGTGCGGTCGGCCTGCAGCGTGCTCAGTTCAGCGCTGCGGCTGGCCAGCAGCTTCTCGGCGTGGGTGTATTCGGCCTGCAGCTTGATGCGCTTGATGTCCACTTCGGCCAGGTCGGCCGACTGGGCCGCAAAGGCGCGGTAGGTGGCCTCGGCCTGCTTGTCCGACTTGGTCTTGAGCACCCGCCAGAAATCCTTCTGCTGGAACAGGGCCACGTAGTAGGTCAGATCGTCCGGCTTGAACAGCAGGCTGGCGCCGTACGTGCCGTTGTAGCTCGTACGCAGCTCGGAAACCTGGCGGTTCTGGATCAATCCCTGCAGCTCGGCCACCGTCGACGACGGGCGCGCGGCGGGCGCCGGCGCGGGCGGAGTCACCGGCGTGGAGGCAGCCTGCTTGTCCTCGACCTGCTGCACCGTGGGGCGCGGGGGCTCGGATTGCGCGCTGGCGCAGGCCGCCAGGCCGGACAGGGCCGTACCCAACAGCGCCATGCGCGCGGCGGCACGGATAAAGTGGACGTTCATGCCTTCCCCAAAAAAAACGTTGCGGAACTATAGCAATTTATTTCGCTCGCGGCTGACGCGCTTACATAGCACAGCGCGATACTGTCGCGCGCTAAGGGCCATTCCCTATTGCGCCACGCCGGGCCCACGGCAGAAGGCCTCATGAGGCCTCCACGATGCCATCGGCGGTTTCGCCCTGGCCGCCGCCCAGGTGCAGCTTGCGCATCTTTTCCCACAGCACCTTGCGGCTGATGCCCAGGGTGTTGGCGGTGTCCTGGCGGCGCCAGCCATTGACGTCCAGCGCCGCCAGGATACGGGCCCTTTCGGCGCGCTCGGCGTCGGTGAAGACTGGCGGTTCACACTGGCTGCTGGCGCCGGCCGCGGCCAGCGCGCCTGGCGCCCGCAGCGGCTCGGCCAACTGGTCGAAAATGCGCTCGATGCGCGGCTGGTCCCAGGCCTGGAACTGGCGCCGCACGATGGCCACGCGTTCGGCCACGTTGGACAATTCGCGCACGTTGCCGGCATAGCGGGTGCGCGCCACCCGCTCGACCAGCCAGCCCGGCGGCTCGCCCTCGGCGCCCAGCCGTTCGAGCAGCGCGCGGAAGATCGCCGCCTTCTCCTCGGGGCCGCGCTGCTCCAGGTTGGGAATGCGCAGCTCGATCACCGCCAGCCGGTAGTACAGGTCGGCGCGGAACTCGTCCTGGCCCACCAGCACCCGCAGATCCTTGTTGGTGGCCGCGACCAGGCGGAAATCGACCGGCACCTCGACGGTCGAGCCCAACCGCGTGACCGCGCTCTGCTCCAGCACCCGCAGCAGCTTGACCTGCTGGTAGAGCGGCAGGTCGCCGATTTCATCCAGGAACAACGTGCCGCCGCTGGCCTGCTCGAAGTAGCCCTTGTGCGCCCCCACCGCTCCTGTGAAGGCGCCCTTGGCATGGCCGAAGAAGTGCGCTTCGAACAGGCCCTCGGGGATGGCGCCGCAATTGACCGCCACGAACGGCCCGTCCGACCAGGCGGCGCGGTCGTGCAGCAGGCGCGCGATGCGTTCCTTGCCCACGCCGGTCTCGCCGTGGATCAGCACGTTGCTGCGGCAGTCGGCGAACATCTCGGCCTCGGCCAGCAGCGCCCGCATCGGCTCGGACACCGCGATCAGCGGCTGTTCGCGGCGCGGCGCGCCGCGGCTGAACTGGTCCAGCGTGCCGAGCAATTCGAACAACAGCTTGCGCAGGTCCGACGTGGTGAAGGCCAGCGGCAGTGTGTAGGAGTATTCGGGCGGGTAATAGCGCGGATCGCGGCCGCGCGCCTCGGCCGCCACCCAGATCACCGGCATGGCCTGCCCCGACAGCCAGTCATAGCCGCTGAAGCGGTTGTCGCCCATGACCGAGACCGAAACCAGCGCCACGGCCGGGCGCGACGGATCGCGCGGCGGGGGGAACGCGGTGCCGGCATCGGCCCGCACCAGCGAGACGTCCATGCCGGCCAGGCAGCGCTCGGCGCGGCTGGCGATGTCGGAGGTGCCCTCCCAGACATAGACGTCGAATTCTTCGCGCGAGAATTTCTGGGTCATGGCGACCACCGCGCCGGCCAGGGTTGGACAGGAATCAAGGGCTTCATCATCAATACACCAGACGGGGCTTGCCGCAGTCCACCGACAGCAGCGATACATCGGTTTGGCCGACGCTCAGGCCAAGCAGGTCCAGCAACTGCTGCAGCAGGGTCGACAGCATGCCCAGCAGCGGCTGCAGCAGCGTCACCACGATCGACAGCACGCCGCCCACCTGATTGCCGCCGCTCAGCGCCAGCGTGGACACCGCGTTGACGCGGCATTGGCGGATGGCGTCCGGCGTAATCGCCAGCAGACAGGTCACGTCGCTCAGCGGCGCCAGCAACAGCGAATTGAGGAGGTTGCCGACCAGCTGCAGCGTGCCGCCCAGCACCCCGGTCAGGCCGCCGGTGGACATGCGCTGGCCCAGCTGGTTGAGCGCGGTCGAGGACCACTGCATGTCGTTGACCACCTGCGAAATGGACTTGCCGGGATTGCTGCCCCCGCCGCCGACCAGGGTGGTGGCCAGCGAGGCGCGCTGTTCCGGCGTCAGCGGCGTGCCGGTGCCGATCAGGTCGCCCAGGATGCCGCCGACCACGGCGTCGGCCAGGTTCGAGGCCAGCGCGCCCAGGTTGATCGAGGTGGCGTTGACGGTGGCGGTGGAATTGGGCGACGGCGGTTCGGTCAGCGTGACCGACACGGGCGCGGTCGAATTGAAAATCGGCAGCGTGACCTTGCTGGTGAGCGGCAGGATGCCGAGCACGTTCAGCACCTGGTAGCGCTGGATCGCCGCGAACGAACTCGGCTGGCAACTGTTGGTGATGGACAGGAAATTGGCCTGCACGTTGTCGACGGCCGACGACATGCCGGGAAAGCGTCCCAGGCAGATGTTGGCGACGGATGAAGTCACGTCGATGGTGGCCTGCGACTCGGTCAGCGGCGCCTGGCACAGCTTGGAAACGGTGCCGGTCGATTGCGCCACGTCGATGATGATGGGCAGGTCGATCTTGGTGCCCAGCGTGTTGGCCAGCAGCGGCCCGACCAGCGGGATGTTGCTGGTGTTGGCCCGCAGATAGACGCGGATGCCGGCGCTGGTGGCCTGCGTGCCGACGCCGCCCACGCCGATGGAGGGCGGCTCGACGATGCGCACCTGCGATTGCACGCCCAGCAGCGGCACGTTCAGGCCCAGGTTCACCAGGTTCTGGCCGTTGGCGATGACCAGCGCGGTTTCCAGCACATTGAGCGCGTTGATGTTGGCCTGCAGCGCCGAATTGATGTCGCCGCTGATCACGTTCAGGTCGAGCACGCCGCCGTCGCCGAACAGCTTGACCGGCAGGTTCACCGGCATCACGTTCAGCACCACGTTGATGGCGTTGGTCAGCAGCCCGAGGCTGGCGCCGGCGGTGTCGCCGGCCTTGTTCATGACCGTCAGGGTGGCCTGCAGCAGCTGGCCCAGCGTCAGGTTGTTGAGCGCGGCCAGCTGCGCCGGCGTGCCCACGCCGGTGGCCACCGACACCGGCAGGCCCAACGCTTCCAGCAGGCCGGACGGCGTGATGTTGACGCTCGCCAGGCCGGCGGCGTCGAGAATGTCCAGCTGCGCCGGCGTGGCGCCGACGGTGGCCAGCAATTGCGACAGCAGGCCGCCCTTCTGCAAACGCAGCAGGCGCGAGCCGACCGTGAACACGGCCACCGGCTGGGTGTTGGCCGCCACGGAGATGGTCTGCACCGGCGTGCCGCCCACGATGAACGCCGGCAGCAGGCTGCTCAGGGTCTTGTTGAGCGTGATGCGCAGCGCGTTCGGCACCTGCCCGCTGCTCGGATCGAACAGGTACATGCCGCTGGCGTCGGGGCGCGAGGTGTCCCAGAGCTTGCACTCGACCGTCACGTCGCCGGCGGCGAAGGTGTCCAGGATGTTGGGCACGTTGGCCAGCACCGCGGCCTGTCCGGCGGCCTGGGCCCGGGCGCAATCGGCGGGCGCGCCCATCCCCAGCACCTGCACCGCCGACAGCGCGGCCAGGTCCGTGGCCTTCTGCATCTCGCGCTTCATATAGTAGGCATAGCCCAGCTGGGCCACGCCCAGCAGCACCAGGCCGACGATGACCGCGAAAACGATGGCCACCGTCATGCTGCCTCGCTGCCGCGGGCAGATTGCAGAACGGGAATGCGTGGCTGGCATGATCGCGGCTCCGTGACTCGATGAGACAGGTCCTGCCCAATCAATTCGTGTTGTTGGTCTGCACCCGCTTGTCGAACCATTCGGGGATCGGCCGGGTGAAGCTGTCGATGTAGCGGTTCCAGGCGGCGGTGGATGCCGCGCCCAGCACCGGCAGCGCCGCGCCCGCGCGGCGGCCGTCGGCCTGGGCGGCCAGCAGGCCGCGCGTGATGTCGCCGAATTCCTCCCGGGCCTGCTCGGGCTGCGCGGCCGCCTGGGGCGCCGGCTGCGGCATGGGCGTCTGTACCTGCTGAACCACTGGCCGCGCCGGCATCTGCGCGGCCGGCGCGGCCGCTGGCGCGGTGGCGGGCACCGGCGCGGCCTGGGCCACGCCGCCCCCGCTCATGGCGCCGGTCAGGGGCGTATTCGATTGCGCCTGGCTGGCCCAGGGCGCGGCCCCGGCCAGGGTCAGCAGCAGGGAAAGCGAAGCGTAGGAAGCGGTTCGAGACATGGTCGGGGTTCCTGGTTAGCGCATGATCGGGCCGTTGCCCAGTCTGTCCATCAAGGGGCTCATGACCGGCATCACGATGCCCTCGCCCCGCGACACGCGGGTGCTCGACACGTCGGCCGCGGTGGCCCCGGCGCTCGCCGAGGTGACCGCCGGGGCGGAGGCCTGGCTGCGGATCTCGGTGGCCAGGCGCAGCACCTGGCCGCGCGCCTCGTCGCCGAGCTTGGCGCGGTCCATCACGTTCTGGGCCCGCACCGGTTCGCCTTCGACCAGCAGCAGCAGGGCCAGGTTGGCCAGCACCTTGGCGCTTTCCGGCGCCAGCTCGGCGGCCTGGCCCAGCGGCACGCGCGCGCCGGCCGGATCGCCGGCGCGCAGGCGCGCATAGCCCAGGTCGCCCAGGATGCGCGGGTCCATCGGCGACAGCTTGGCGGCGCGCGCGAAGTAGTCGGCGGCCTGGTCGAACTGGCCGCGCGAGCCGGCGATCAATCCCAGCCCGTGCCAGCCATCGGCCGCTTGCGCGGTGCCGATCAGGGCGCGGTAGGCCTGCTCGCTGGAGGCGGTCTGGCCCGTCTGGCGCAGCGCCTCGGCGCGCAGTACCGCGATACGCGGATCGTTGCCGAACTTCTGCTGGAATGCCTCGATATAGGCCAGCGAGGCGAAGTAGCGCTCCTGCCGCTGCGACTCGGCAATCATCGACAGCATCATGTCCGGCTCGGTCGGCTTGCGCCGGTTCTCGGCTTCGTCCTCGCGCTGGCGCATCAACGCCTGCTCCTGCTGCTGTTGCTGGATCAGCTGCCAGGCGGTCTCGGCGTTGTTGGTCTGGCACCCGGCCAACGTCCCGGCGCCCGCGGCCACCGCCGCCACCAGGGTCCAACGCCACGCGCACCGCGCATTTCCCATACCGCCCGCCATCACATGCCCCCCATGCGCGACAAACCGCGCAATACCGCCACGAAGCCCGCGCCGCCTGTCACGATCAACAGCGCCGGCAACAGGGTCACGATCATGACCGCCGTCATCTTGACGGTGGTCTTGCCCACTTTTTCCTTCAGTTCCAGGCGGCGCTTCTCGCGCAGGCGTTCGCCAAAGCGGTTCAGCGGCTCCTGCACCGCGCCGCCGTGCTGGTCGACCTGTGCGATCAGCCGGCAGATGGCCGACAGGTCGTCGTTGTCGAAGCCGGCCGCCAGCCGCGCCAGCGATTGCTCGCGGGTGCGGCCGCGCACATAGAGCTCGGACGCCAGCCGCAGCTCGTACGCCAGCACCGGCAGCACCTGGTCGAATTCCTTGGTCAGCACCTGCAGGCTCTGGTCGATCGACAGGCCGACCCCTTGCAGCAGGCGCAGCAGGTCGATCAGCAGCGGCAGTTCGTTGGCGGCCTGCTTGCGGCGCCGCGACAGGCGCCGGCGCACGAACCACTTGGGCAGCATGTAGCCGATGGCGAAACCGAAAAAAGCCGCCACGAACAGGCCCAGCGACGAACCGCCGACCTTGCGTCCCAGGTCCAGCGCCACCGCCGCCGCCGGCAGCAGCAGCGCCAGGGTGAAGCGCGCCACGATGAAGCGCAGCCGCGCCGTGGCCGGATTCTGGTAGCCCGCCATGTCGACCAGCTTGCGGTCCTCGCCCGCCAGCAGGGCCTCGGCGAAACGGCCTTCGCTCAGGCGCTTGCCGAACGAATCGGCGGCGCGCGTGGCCGCGGCCAGGCGTCCCTGCATGCCCTCGGCCGGCGGCGCGGCCGCGGCCTGCGCCTTGGCGCGCCCCTCGCGCGTGGCCAGGGCCTGGTCCACCACCTGGCGGCTGCGGTCCTGCCCACGCAGGCGCCGGGTCATGCTCAGGCCCACCACCAGCATGGCGGCGGCGACCAGCATCAGCGCCACCGCCAGCACCGTCGAGACATTCCAGGATTCGATCGCTTGCATGCGCGGCGCCCTCAAATGGCCTTGGCCATGCGGTACAGGATGTACGAGCCGCCCAGCTGCAGGCAGACCGCCGTCATCAGCATCTTGAAGCCCAGCGGATCGACCCACAGTCCCATGAACAGGTCATTGTTGGCCACCATGATGAAGCCGGCGATGCCCAGCGGCAGCAGCGCCAGGATCCAGGCCGACAGCCGGATCTCGGCCGAACTGGCCGACAGCTCGGCGCGCGCCTGGCCGATGTCGCGCATGAATGCGGCCATGCGCTCGAGCACCTGGTCGCTGCGGCCGCCAAAGCGCAGCGCCACGGAAACCACCGCCGCCACCATGTAAAGCTCTTTCATGTCGTACTGGCGCGAAACCTGCACCAGCGCCGCGTCCAGTTCCTTGGCCGAACGGCTCAGCGCGGCCGCGGTCTCGACCACTTCGCGCAGCGGCTCGTCGGTGGCGGCGGCCGCGGTCTGGAAGGCGGAAGCCATGCTGTTGCCGATGGTGACCAGGCGCACGATGTTGTCCAGGAACGCCGGCAGTTGCGACACGCGCCGCCGCTGGCGCCGGTCGGCCCGCAGCCACAGCAGGAAATAGGCGAACACGGACAGCAGCACCAGCGCCACCAGGGCCGACAGCCAGCCCAGAAAGGCCCAGGCCAGCAGCGCGCCCGCCACGATGGGCAGGATCAGCCGGGCGTAGAAACCGGGACTCTGGCGCACGCCGCCCTGCAACAGCAGCATGTCCCAGCGCGAAAAGCCGCTGCGCAAGGCGCGCGCGCCCTGCGCGAACGGCAGCTTGCCGCTGACCGGCGCGCCGCGGCTGCGGCGCAACTGGTCTTCGAGGAAAGCGGAACTGGCGGCCCGCCGCTGGCCGCTATTGGCGTGCCGCCACAGCAGCACCGCCGCCAAGGCCAGCACCAGCGCCAGGCCACCGATCACCCCGGCTTGCAGCATCAGCGCCTCCTGCTCCAGAAGCCGCCGCCCTCCGACTCGGGCGGCGTGTTGTCGGCGGGACGTTGTTCGTTGCGCATCTTGGCCAGCTTGGGCGTGTGCGGATGGATGCCGAGCCAGTTCCAGCGGTCCTTTTCCTCGCCCTCGGGGGTGGCGAAGGTCTCATGGCGGTACAGTTCCTGGGTCGAGATCACGCTGTCGCCCATGCCGGTGACCTCGGTCACCGACAGCACCCGGCGCTTGCCGTTGGACAGGCGGCCGATCTGCACGATGAAGTCGAGCGCGCTGGCGATCTGGCGCCGCAGGCTGTCCTCGCTGCCCTGGAAGCCGGCAAAGCCCGCCAGCATCTCGATCCGGTACAGGCATTCGCGCGGCGAGTTGGCGTGGATCGTGGCCATGGAGCCTTCGTGGCCGGTGTTCATGGCCTGCAGCATGTCCATCACCTCGGCGCCGCGCACTTCGCCCACCACCACGCGGTCCGGGCGCATCCGCAGGCTGTTGCGGATCAGTTCGCGGATGCTGACCGCGCCGCTGCCGTCAAATCCGCCCTGGCGCGATTCCAGCCGCACCACGTGCGGATGGTTCAGCGACAACTCGGCCGTGTCCTCCACCGTCACCACGCGCTCGGTCTCCGGAATGAAGAAGGCCAGCGCGTTCAACAGCGAGGTCTTGCCGGAACTGGTGCCGCCGGACACCAGGATGTTGCAGCGGTTCTTCACCGCTTCGTGCAGCAGGCGGTAGATCTCCTCGTCGAAGGTGCCCAGCGTCAGCAGGTCGGCCGGCTTGAGCGGATCCTGGCGGAACTTGCGGATCGACACCATCGGGCCGTCCACCGCCAGCGGCTCGATCACCACGTTCAGGCGGCCGCCATCGGGCAGGCGCGCGTCGACCATGGGGCTGGACTCGTCCAGCCGGCGGCCGATCGGCGCCAGGATGCGGCGCACGATGCGCAGCACGTGCTGGTTGTCGGTGAAGCGCAGCGTCTCGCGCGCCAGCACGCCGCGGCGCGACACGAACACGTTGTCGTAGCCGTTGATCAGGATGTCCTCGACCGCGGGGTCGGCCAGCAGGTCCTCCAGCGGCCCCAGGCCGGCCAGTTCCTTGGTCAGCGCCTCGGCGATCTGGCGCATCTCGCCTTCGTTGATCGGCACGCGCCGCAGGCGCACGAAGCTGGCCACCTCGATGTCGACGAATTCCTGGATCGCCGAGCGCGCCCAGCGGCCGAATTCCGCCCCCAGCTCCTCGATGCGCGAGAGCAGGTGCTCGTAGGCCGCCGTCTTCACTTCCTGGAAGCGGTTGGACGACGCGAAACCCTTGTCGCCATCGCTGCCGAATTCTATGGTCGCTGTCATGATCATGTGGGATCCCGCCGCCTTGCGTTACTCGACCACCATGCGGCGGTGCACGCCGGGCAGCCACGTGGCCAGCCAGCTTGCCCGCCCGCCGGGCGTGTTTTCTTCCGCGCTCAATTTCTCGGCCAGCGCCTGTACCGCGCGCACATAGACGTCGCGCTCGGCCTCCTCGTGCAGCAGGTGGCCCTGGTTGGTGCAGACCATCAGCGCCAGCGTGCGGTCCGGCAGCGTGCCCACCAGGTCGAGCTGGAAGCGCTCGGCGATCTGCTGGGCCGTCATGCCGTAGCGTTCGTCGTAACGGTTGACGATCAGGCCCAGACTGCGGCGGTCCACATGCAACTGCTCCAGTTCCTGCAACAGCCCGGCCAGCGACACCAGCGCGCCCACGCTCTGGTCGGTGACGATCCAGTTCTGCTGCGAGGCGCGCGCCAGGCCGGCCACGAATTCGGGATTGGTGAACCCGCCCGAGTCGGCCACCACCACGCCGAAGTGCTGGCGCATGCGTTCGAACACCAGCAGCGAATCGGATTGCGACACGTCGCGCATCTGGCCCAGGTCGCGCGGCAGCGCCAGCACGCTCAGGCCATTCGCGGTATGCGACATGGCCGAACTCAACAAGGTCGAATCGAGGCGGCGCAGATTGCGCGCGGCCTCGGCGAAATCGAAATCGCCGCCGATGTTCAGGTACAACTGGCAATCGCCCACCGGCCAGCCCAGATCCATCAGCGCCACCCGGCTGCCCAGGGGCAGGTGGCTGCCGCTGTCCGCGGCCGGCTTGGCGCTCTTGGCGCCCGAGGCCGCGGCGCGCGCGCCATGCTGCTGCTTCAACCGATCCTGCACCATGCCGGCCAGGTGCACCGCCAGCGTGCTGGTGCCCACGCCCGGCCGCGCGCCCAGCAGCAGCACGCTGCGGCGCGAGCCGTCCATGCGGCCGCCGCCGGCCGGCACGTCCAGCAGGCGCTGCACCACGTCCTTGACTTCCTGCGGCGCCACGGTCGGATCGACGAAGTCGCTGACCCCCGCGCGCAGCGCGGCGATGGCGCCTTCCGGCTGGCTCAGCAGGCCCACCGCGACGCGCGGGATCGTCGGCGCGATGCGCGCCAGCAGACGCGCCAATTCGGCCGACTTGAACAGCTTGCCAGGTTCGTCCTCGCTCAAGGTGAAGTCCAGGAACACCACCTGCGGCTCGATTTCGGACAGGCGCCTGCCCAGCTCCTCGACGCCCGGGACTTCCTGGGTCAACAAGCCCATGTCGCCCAGCGCCTGCCCGAGCTGCGCGGCGACGCCGTCGCCCTTGGAACAAAACAGAAACCGATTGCCGTTCTGCAAGCCAACCCACTCCCTGGCATGTGTCTTCATATCGCTCACCGTGAGAAACCCGGCATTTGCTGCCCGCCTACTGGGCCCATCAGGTAATAACCCCAAGCATTGAACGCGGTGTCGGTCGCTTCCTGTTTGGCCCCGGGCAGCGGCAGGGTCACGCCGCGCGCAATGGGCCGCACCAGGCGCGGCGTCACCACGATCACCAGCTCGGTGTCCTCCTGGGTGTAATCGACACTACGGAAAAACGAACCGATGATGGGCAGGTCGCCCAGCATGGGTACCTTGTTGACCAGCGCCTTGGTCTGGCGCGACACCAGGCCGCTGACGACGAAGCTCTCGCCGTCGCCCAGTTCCACCGTGGTGTCGGCGCGGCGCGTGCGCAGCGCCGGGATCAGCGTGGTCGAATTGGTGCCATTCGAGATCGCGATGGCGTTGCTGTAGTCGAGCTCGCTGGCCTCCGGCGCCACCTTCAACGCGATGCGCTCGCGCGACAGCACCGTGGGGGTGACCGTCAGGCCGATGCCGAACGGCTTGAACGTCACCGTGGTCGTGCCCAGGCCGCCCGCCTCGGGAATCGGCAGTTCGCCGCCGGCCAGGAAACTGGCGCTCTGTCCGGTCAGGGCCACCAGCGTGGGCTCGGCCAGCACGCGCGCCATGCCATTGTTCTGCAGCAGCCGCAGGCGCGCGCTGAAGTCATTGGAGTCGTAGAACAGCGAGAAGCCCGAGGCCAGGGCCGCGGTCTTGCTGAACCCCAGCGGCGCCGGGAAGCCGTCGGGCGTGATGGAGTTGGTGCCGCCCCACGGCCCGCTGCGGCCGGCGAAGCTGATGCCGGCCTGCTTCATGACCGAGCGCGACACCTCGACCACCTTGACCTCGACCTGCACCACGCCGCCGGTGCCGGCGGTCGACACGTCGACCACGTTCTTGTCGCCCACCACCGCGCCGGCCGCGGCCACCGAGGCCTGGTGCGACAACGGTGAATCGGCCTGGCCCGAGACCACCGCGCGGTCGCCCGCCACGTCGACGTTGGCGCCGCCGCTCATGCCGCGCCCGGCCATCACCTGCTGGACGTTGCCCGCCACCCGCACGTTCCACAGCTGCGGCGCGGCATTGGCGCCGGTCCAGACCTGCAATTGCGTGGTGCCGGGCTTCTTGCCGTACAGCAGCAGCGAGGCCTGCCGCTTGCCGGAAGCCGGCAGCACCTTGACGTCGGCCACGTCCGGATCGCCAATGGCGATGCGCGCCGGCGCGCCATCCAGCATGAGCGTCTGCTGGCCTTTGACCGCCACGGCGATGTCGCGGGCGGGCGCGGGCGCGCCCGGCGCGGTCTGCAAGGCGGTCTGCGCCAGTCCGGCCGCGCCGTGGGTCATTGCCGCTGCGGCCGACAGGACGCAGATCAGGGTGGTGCGCTGAAATCTCTTCATTTGCTGGATCTGGTTGACAGGTAAGGTCCAGCCGCGGGCGGCACCAGGCCACGCGCAGCCACGTTTCAATAGCGCACGCGCTCGGATTTGTCTCCTCGCAGTATTTCCACCGTGCGGCCGCCCGCGCCGCCGGCGGCGCGGGCCGGCGCGGGCCTGGCCGCGGGTGTCGGGGCATCCAGTTGCGCCAGGCTGTCGCCGGCGTAGGCGCGGTTCGGACCGCTTTGCAGTTGTTCGCGCTGTTCCGGCGTCAGGTCGGCGCGCGCCGGCAGCACGGCGCTGCGCTGCGCGAACAGCTGGGTATCCGGCTTGCCCTCATCGCCCACCGGCCGCAGCGCCAGTTGCAGGCGCCCAGAACGGCTGGCCAGCACCAGTTCATTGACCTGCTCGACCGGCACCGCCAGCACCGCGGTGCGGGCCGGCTGCCCGGGCGGGC
Source organism: Achromobacter ruhlandii (assembly GCF_002082135.1). Classification (NCBI taxonomy): domain Bacteria; kingdom Pseudomonadati; phylum Pseudomonadota; class Betaproteobacteria; order Burkholderiales; family Alcaligenaceae; genus Achromobacter; species Achromobacter ruhlandii. Next base: position 1,848,001 of record NZ_CP017433.1, on the reverse strand, counting down.
CGGGCAGCGTGGATTTTCCCTCGGGACCGTCGACCGAGGCCGCGCCATACGCCAGCACGCGCACCTGCGATTGCAGCAGCCGGGCCTGTCCGCCCTGGATCTCGACGCCCTTCTCCAGCAGGAAGAACACATCCACCAGGTCTCCCGGCGCGATGCGGTTGCCGCCGCCCACCACCTCGTCAACGGCGATCGCCAGCGCGCGCTCGCCCGGCTTGAGCTGGCGCGCCAGGCCCTGCGCCAGCATGCTGGGCAACAGCGGGTCGCCCGCGGCCACGTCGACCCGCGTGTAGGCGCCCTGCAGCGGCGTGGTCGCGCTGTAGCTGCCCGACAGCGCCACCTGCCACTGATCCACCCTGAGCATCTTGTCGCTGTCGATACGCGTGCCGGCAGGGATCGCCGCGGCCGCCACCACCACCGGATAGCGCTTGACCGGCGTCTCGGCCGGCGGGGTCGCCGTGGCCGCCACCGGACCGGCCGGCGCCGCCGGCGGCGCCGACGGTTCCGACGCCAGGCGCCAGGCCACGAACGCCAGCACAATGCCCGCCGCCAACAACACGCCCGCGATGATCTTGCTCAGACTGCTCATGGTGTCCCTTGGGAGATTTGCACGATGGCTTTGGACGACAGCCGGGTCGGAATCCAGTTCTTGTCGGTCCCCGGCAACATGGCGATGAACGCCTGGAAGGTCGAGAGCACCGGCCAGGCCTGCACGTTGAAAGTCATGGCGACCGTGCTGCACTGGGCTGTCTGTCCGCCCGAGCCGCTCCACGCGCACGGCGCGCTGGTGGCGGCGCAGGCCACCGCCGAGCCGCTGCCGAACACGCTCATGGCCGCCGAGCAGGCCGCGCCGGGCACATCCGCCTTACCGGAAAAGCGCGCGTAGACCGCGGCCCGCGCCCCTTCCGAGGCGGCCGAGGCCAGTTGCTGCTGCATCCAGAACAGCACGCCGTAACCCACCACCGCGCAGACGAACATCAGCAGCATCGTCACCATCAACGAGAACTCGAGCGTGGCGATGCCGCGCTGGCCGTCTGCGCGGCGGCGGCCGGTGGCGGCATCGAAGGCGGCGCGCTCGTTCATGTCAGGGGCTCCCGTCCAGCGCGTTGCCCAGATGGACCGTGGCGCGCGCGCTCAACACGCTGGAGGGCGGCATCAGCGCCTGCGCCAGGAACGGAAAATTCGGGATCAGCGGATTGGCGCCGTAGGGATAGCTGACCGTCACCTCGATCTGGTCGGCGCTCAGCGGCAAGCCGCTGCAGGCCCCGCCCGCGGTGCTGCTGAGCGTGCCGGTGGCGCCGCACACCGCCACCGCCACGGCGGCCGATGACATGGTGGTGATCCAGCCGGAGCGGTCCAGCGCGATATCGCGGCCGGCATTGGCGCGCACGGTCAGCGAGGCGGCGCCCGGCTGCCATTGCAGGACCTTGCGGGCGCCGTCCTGCGCGGCCAGCGTGACGGAGTGCTGCGCGGTGAACACCAGGGCATACGTCAGGATCGCGTAGAACACCAGGAAAAACACCACGAATACCAGTCCGAATTCAAGGGAATAAACACCACGCTGAGCGCGGCCGCGCCCAGGTAGGCGCCGTAGGGGATCTGGCGAGCCCGAAGCGGCAGCGCCCGGCTTCGGGAAATGAACAGGTAGAGCAGCGCGTGCAGGCCGGCCAGCAGGCTGGCGGCCACCAGCGTCATGACCAGGGGCGCAAAACCCAACAGCAGCCCGAGGATGGCGATCGCCTTGACGTCGCCCGCGCCCATCAGACGCCGCGTCCAGAGGGGAAAGAATGGCAATGCCAGCGCGAAGCCGGCCAGGGCCATGGACCAGCCGGCCCAACGCGGCGGATAGCCCCATGCGGGCGCCAGCCAGGCCGCCAGCAGCCACAGCGCCTGTCCCGCGAATCCCGCGACGATGAGCGTGTTGGGTACGCGGCGATAGCGCAGATCGGTGTATATCAACACCAGATTCCAGCATGCGAACAACAGCCACCACAGCGCTTCCCCTGGATACAAGGCAGGACCTTCTGACGGTTTCGGATTCAACCTGGCAAGACATCCCCGCGCGCAATCCGGCGCGCCACGCCGTCAATCCGCAACCGCCCGAAGTCGCTGCGCGGGAAATGTGGTCAATAAGGGCTCCGCGCCCGGCGGAGCGGCAGGCCCGACCGTTCGACCCGCCTTGGCCGAAGCCAGGCGCGCCGAAGCGGCCGGGGCCATCGGCTTCACTTGGACGCGTTGGCGAGCTTGGCCTGTAGCGACGTGAACAGGCCGCTGAGCGCGCCCGTGAATGTCGCCAACGCCGCTACCAGCGCCACCGCAATGGTGCCCGCGATCAGCCCGTATTCCAGGGCGGTGATACCTTCTTCTTCGTTCCAGAACTGCGCAAGTTTCGCTTTCATATCGAGCTCCTGAGGTCTCGCTTGATAATCGAGCCATGCCATCGAGATGGCGCTGGCCCCCTAAGCCCGGTGCTGCCGGCGCGTTGGCGTGTTCCACACCCCGCGCCCTCCGGGTACCGCAACAGACGCTAACCCGGCCCCAGGGTGGATCCGGGCGCCCTGCCCGGCTCCACCATGGGAGCCGATTCAATGATCGAGTCGATGCGCTGCGCCAGGCGCGCGCGGAACCGGCGCGACGCGCGCTGCAAATGCCAGCGCATCACCAGCAGCATGACGGCCGACAGCGCGAACGCGATGTACGGCAGCATCACCCCGCCGATCTGCATGCTGGAAAAATCCCTCGGCGTGGTGCAGACCACCGTTCCGGCCGCCGCGCCCGTGTAATGCATGCCGCACACGGCGATCGCCATCAAAATGGCCGCCGCGACGCGCTGTAGCTCATTGCGCGTATTGAAAGCGAGCCACAATGCGGCTGACGCGGCAATTACCGCTATCAATACCGATAAAACAACCATCGGCAGATTCCAGATAAATACGGCCGGCATGCGCATGGCGCTGATGCCGACATAATGCATCGCCGCTACGCCCAGACCCGCGGCCAGGCCACCCACCAGGCAGCGCATAAATGTGAAGCGCTCGCGGCCCACATACCAGAAGGCCCACCCGGAAAAACCCGCCGCCACCAGGAAGCTGAGCGCCGTCAATCCAATCTGGTAACCCACGCTGAACGGCAATTCCTGTGCCTGCATGCCGATGAAATGCATGCTCCAGATGCCGACGCCGCCCATCGCCAGGGCGCCGATAAGGATGTAACCGATGCGGATCTCGCCGTCCTGCATTTCGGTACGGATGCCGACCGCCGCCAGCAGCGCGACATAGGAGCCCAAGGCCGCCATCAGGAACGACAGCGCGACCAGGCCGCCGTGGAACGAGAGCGGGACGATATCGCCGGGGTTCATTCGCGGCCCCTGTGGGTGGGCCGCCGGCGAGCTTGCGCGGCCGGCGTGCGGGCAACGATTCCGTTGCGGTCATCCTGGTCCATCTGCGGACTCCCGAGAGCCTGTAAACCCGATGTGTTTTGAAACGTTTATATAGTCTTATCTATTAACAATTAATACACATCAGGGTTTATACCAGTATTCGCAACACTGCGACAGCTTACTTGTAACGAATACCCGGAAATTCGCCACCTTCATTTTCCGGAATACCGGTAAACCCTGTACCGCGCATTGTCAGGATTGCGTTTCATTGCCGTCTGTTGTTATATCCACGTTTCCAGGCAGTCACATGAAATAATTTGTCATTACCCAGATGCGCTGGCAACATACCGCCTGAGCGGCGCGCGACCCGTTTTATCCATATAGCGACCCCGTATATTTAAAGCCTTTATTCAGGCCATTTACCGGACACCTGTTTAAAACGGCCTTGGCGGCAAACGAGAGACAACACGGCATGAGACGTACGCTTCCTGCAAGTCCGCTTTCCCTCGCCCTGATCTGCACGCTGGCCGCCCTGGGCACTGCCCATGCCGATGGCCCGTTGCGTGGCAATCCCGTCGACGCCATGCCCCAGATAGAACGGCCGCCCACCGCCACCCAGCCGCCCCCGGTGGTCCAGGCGCAGACCCCGGAACAACTTGCCCTGCAGGCGCGCCTGGCGCAGCGCATCGTGCCGCGCAACTTCGACGTCACCGGCGTGCACGAAATGCCGTTCGAGGAGGTGGCCAACCTGCTTTCGCCGCTGTCCGGCAAGGAGATCAGCCTGGGCGAACTGGTGCAGCAGGTCGACAAGATCACGCAGCTGTACCGCGACCGCGGCTACCCGCTGTCGTTCGCGCTGGTGCAGAACCAGAGCTTCGCCAACGGCCTGGTGGTGGTCACCGTGGTGGAAGGCTATATCGGCACGGTGCGCATCGAAGGCGACATTGGCAACGCCCAGGACAGGCTGGAATCGCTGGCCGAGCCGCTCAAAGAAGAAAAGCCGCTCAAGCAGGCCACGCTGGAACGCGTGCTGAACCTGATGCGCACGGTGCCCGGGGTGAAATTCACGCCGTCGCTGGACCTGCCGCGGCGCGCCGACGGCGCCACCGAACTGGTGCTGGCGGCGTCGCGCCAGCCGGTCAGCCTGACCGGCGGCGTCGCGGACCTGGGCACCGGCATGCAGCCGCTGGTGAACCTGGCCACCAACAGCCTCACGCCGCTGGGAGAACAGGTCAAGCTGACGGCCTCGGTGCCGTTCAACACCGACGACGTCAAATACGTATCGGGCGAAATCCGCGTACCGCTGGGCAACGACGGCCTGGCCGTCAAGATCGACGGCTACCACTACGACGCGCGGCCCAAGGACGACGCCATCGACTACCTGGGCTTCAACCGCCGGGTCAAGAACGACCGCATCGGCATCGGTGTCAGCTATCCGTTCCTGCTCAACAACACCCGCTCGCTGACCGGCACGCTGGGCGTGTACGCCGCCAATTCCAAGGACCGCTACGAGGCCAAGGAATCCGACCGCTGGCTGCAGCAGGACGCGCAGGTACGCGCCGCCAATCTCGAAATGCGCTACATCCAGGTGTCGGAATCGGCGACCTCGGACGTGACGCTGGCGGTCGCCAAGGGCTTCAACACCGCCGGCGCCAAGAAGGAGATCAACACCAACTATGGCTACTCGGCGGTGCCGATCCTGGACCTGGACTTCACCCGCTACAACCTGAATGCCAAGCAGACCTTCGCCCTGCCGGCGCAGTTCGGCCTGACCCTGTCCGGCGCCGCGCAGTATTCGAGCAATATCCTGCCGTCCTCGGAACAAGTGTCGTATGGCAGCTGGCGGTATGCGATGGGTTATCCGCAAGGCGAGCAGAGCGGCGACAAGGGCGTCGGGGTTTCCGCTGAGGTCAATCGCCGTTTCGGCATCGGCTGGCAGTATCTGACCAACGTGCAGCCGTATGCGCTGATCGACTATGCCCGCACCTGGTACAACAATTCCGGCCTGCAGCAATTGAATCAGCGCCACCTGTCATCGGTGGCGCTGGGACTGCGATTTACCGACGACAAGTACTACCTGTTTGATTTCAACGTGGCCAAGCCGATTGGTTCGGCCACCGTCAACGACAACCGCAACGTGCGCTTCAACGCCAATTACTCGTTGTATTACGACGCGTTCTGATCCGCGGCGATATCCCGCGCCATGCCCTCGCGCCTGTTTCGACAGGCGCTTTTTCTTGCCCGTTCCATACACCGCGTTACGTAACGTGGCCCGTAACGTAACGGCTGATACGGGCTCGAACGTAACATTCGCAGGCGGCGCGTCATCGTAAAAATGGGGGATTCCCAATATTGGTACAAACCCTCTGTTTTTCTTTCAAACCGTTGATTTATATGGATTTTATTTTATTGGAAGAGAGACTGAACAGGGCCTGACATCGCGTTCGAAAAATATTGGCACGGTTTATGCATGTAGGGATGTATCGGGCAGTTTCCACGCCTGACACTTCCCCCCACAGGAGCTCGCCATGAATGCCAAGATTGAAACGCAGCGCGTACAACGTATTCTGACCTCCACCGTCATGGCGGCCGCGCTGATGAGCGCGCTGGCCGCATGCGGCGGGGGTGGCGGCGGCCACAAGAGTTCGGCCGCCCTGCCCGGCACGGATATTCCGACCAACCCCGGCGGTCCGAACAATCCGAACAACCCCGGTAATCCCAATAATCCGAACAACCCCAACAATCCGAACAATCCCAACAATCCGGTCACGACGGGCTTGCTGCAAACCACGTTGGGTAATACCGGCAACGCCGTCGACAACACGCTGCCCCTGAACCTGGGCACCACGCTGGGCGGCGTCGGCAAGGCGCTGGATCCCACCGTCAAGCCGGTGGTCGATACGGTGGTCGGCCTGACCCAGCAAGTGGGCGCCACCACCGGCCTGGGCCAACCCGTGGACGGCACGGTCAAGCAAGTGGGCGGCCTGGTCGAAGGCCTGGGCACCACGGTCAAGGCCACCGGCCTGCCCGGCGGCCTGAGCAGCGGCGTCGGCGGCCTGGTGGAAGGCCTGGGCAAGACGGTGGCCAGCACCGGCGGCCTGTTGAACGCCGATCCCAAGAACCCGCAGCCGCTGACCACGATCCTGGGCAACGCCACCAACGCGGTGGGCGCCTTGACCGGCGGCCTGTCCGGCCAGGGCGGTCTGCTGAACCCCGTCACCCAGCTGGTCGGCGGCGTGACTGGCGGCGTGCTGGGCG
>NZ_CP017433.1:1763752-1841355 GCF_002082135.1 Achromobacter ruhlandii | reverse complement strand
CTTTGCTCGAACCGGCCCTGGGCAACGTCGGCAAGACCGTCGACAACGTATTGCCGCTGGGCCTGCAGCCGACCCTCGGCGGCATCGGCGCGGCGCTCGATCCGACGGCCAGCCCGCTGGCCGGCACGGTGGTCGGCCTGACGCAGCAAGTGGGCGCCACCACCAAGCTGGGCGCGCCGGTCGCCGGCCTGCTCAACACGCTGGGCGGCACCGTCAGCAACCTGGGCGGCCAACTGCCTGGCGGCAACGTGGCCGGCCTGAACGGCGTGCTGCAGGGCCTGGGCGGCGCGGTCAGCAGCGCCGGCGGCCTGTTGAATGCCACGCCGGGCAACACCAACCCGCTCGGCAACACCCTGGCCAATGCCACCGGCGCGGTGGCGTCCCTGACCAGCGGCCTGGGCCTGGGCGGCGCGGTGGGCGGCAACAACGGCGGCCTGCTCAGCCCCATCACCGGCATCCTGGGCGGCGTGACCGGCGGCGCCACGGGCGGCAACGGCGGCCTGCTGGCCCCGGTGACCGGCCTGCTTGGCGGCGTGACCGGTAACCTCGGCGGCGCCACGGGCGGCGCGGCCAACGGCGGTCTGCTGGGTGGCCTGCTCGGCGGCGTGACCGGCGCCACCGGTGGCGGCACGGCCGGCGGCACCACGGGTAACAACGGCGGTCTGCTGGGCGGCCTGACGGGCGGCGTCACGGCCAGCGCCGGTGCCAGCACCGGAGCGGGCGCGGGAGCCAGCGCGGGCGCCAGCGCCGGCACGTCGGGCACCGCCAGCAACGGCGGCCTGCTCGGTGGCCTGCTGGGCGGCGTGACGGCCGGCGTCAGCGGCGGCACCAGCGCCAACGGCTCGACCAACGGCGGCCTGCTCGGCGGCCTGCTGGGCGGCCTGTCGGCCAAGAAGTAATCAACCGGATCCGTGAGGGAGCGACGCCATGCTGCAACAAGAAACCATCGTCCACCACGAGCATGTGACCGTGATGCCTGAATCTCGCAATAATGATCTGCGGCCCGGAATGCTTGACGACATCGCCCTGATGCTGGGCCGGCAGTTCGCCGTGTACAACGCGGCGTGCCAGTCGGCCCTGGCGGAGAAACTGGGTATCCCCCTGGCGGATCTGAAAGCGCTGGAACTGGTGATGGAGTTCGATGCCCTCCCCACCGGCCAGCTGGCCCAGCTGATGGGCATCAGCTCCGGCGGCGCCACCGCCCTGATCAACCGGCTGGAAGCGGCCGGATATGTGCAACGGGGCCGCCACCCGCTGGACCGCCGCATGATCGTGATCCGGCCGGTCGAGGAGCAATGCCAGCAACTGGCCCAGGAACGCCAATGGGTGGCCGAGGCGGTGGTGTTGATGGCCCGGCGCTACGACGCCGGCGAGCTGGAGGTGGTGCATGCCTTCCTGGCGCAATGCGTGCGCGCCCTGAGGCACGACACGCTGGTCTGGCTGGAAACCCGCAACGCCCACGACTGAGCGCCCGCGCGACAGGCACGCCGCGCCCCGATCCGCGAGGATCCGGGCGCGGTTTTCATTGGGGCGCGCCGAATTGCAGCCGCGGCACCGCTTCCAGCAGCCGGCGCGTCATGTCCTGGCGCGGCGCGTGCAACACCGCATCGGCCTCGCCCAGCTCCACGATGCGGCCGCCGTCCATCACCGCGATGCGGTCGGCCAGGTACTCGACCACGCCGAAGTTGTGCGTGATGAACAGGTAGGCGATGCCGAGCTCGTCCTGCAGCTCGCGCAGCAGATCCAGGATCTGCGCCTGCACTGATACATCCAGCGCCGAGGTCGGCTCGTCGCAGATCAGCACCTTGGGCTCGACCGCCAACGCGCGCGCAATGGCGATGCGCTGGCGCTGGCCACCCGAAAACTCGTGCGGATAGCGCGCCAGCGTGTTGGCCGGCAGGCCGACGCGCTCGACCAGCCGCGCGGCGCGGTCGCGGCGCTCCTGCGCGCCCATGCCGCGGCGCAGCGACTCCAGGCCCTCGTCGAGAATGTCGCCGACGCGCATGCGCGGGTCGAGCGAGGCGTACGGATCCTGGAACACGATCTGGATGTCCTGGCGCAAGCGCTGCAGCCGGGCCCGGTCGGCGGTCAGCAGATCCTGCCCCTGCAGCATCGCGCGCCCCGAAATGCGGGCGCCGTCGATCAGGCGCAGCAGCGCCTTGCCGGTGGTGGTCTTGCCGCAACCGGACTCGCCCAACAGCGCCAGGGTTTCGCCGGCGCGCAGCGTGAAGGTCACGCCGTCGACCGCCTTGACCCACGCGGCCACCCGCCGCAACGGGCCCTTGCGCACCGGGTAGTGCACCTTCAGGTCCTGCACGTCCAGCACCACGCCGGGCTCGCGCGGCCGGCGCCTGGCGCCTTCCGCTCCCTGGGCGGCGCGGCCGCCCTCGCTGAGCGGCGCGCCGCGCTTCTCGAAGGTGGGAATGGCGTCGAACAACTGGCGCGCGTAAGGGTGCTTGGGCGCGCGGAAGAATTCCTCGGCGCTGGCGCTTTCGACGATCTCGCCGCCGCGCATCAGGGCCACGTGGTGGGCGACGTTGCGCACCACCGCCAGGTCATGGGTGATGAGCAGCACCGCCATGCCGATCTCGCGCTGGATGTCGGCCAGCAGGTCCAGCACCTGTGCCTGCACGGTGACGTCGAGCGCGGTGGTGGGCTCGTCAGCGATCAGCAGCAAGGGCTCCGCCGCCAGCGCAATGGCGATCATGACGCGCTGCTTCTGCCCGCCGGAGAACTGGAACGGGTAATCGTCCACGCGCCGCTCGGGCTCGGGGATGCCGACCCGCCGCAGCCAGTCGATGGCGCGCGCCCGCGCCGCGGCGCCGCGCAGCGGCGTATGCGCCACCAGCGTCTCGATGATCTGGTCGCCGACCCGCATGACCGGGTTCAGGCTGGTGGACGGTTCCTGGAAGATGATGCCGATGCGGCCGCCGCGCACGCCGCGCATGGCGCTCTCGGGCAGGCGGTTGAGGTCTTCGCCATCCAGGTCGATCTGGCCGCCGACGATGCGCCCGGCATCCGGCAGCAGGCGCAGCAGCGCCAGCGCGGTCATGCTCTTGCCGCAGCCGGACTCGCCCACCAGGGCGAAGGTCTCGCGCTGCGAAATCGCCAGTTGCAGGCGCTTGACCGCGTGCGTGATGCCGCTGTCGCCGGCAATATCCACGTCCAGGCCCTGCACGGCCAGCAAGGGCGAGTCCTGGCGAAGGTCCTGGCTCATGGCGTGTCTCCCGGCTTGGCCGCGCGGGCATCGGCCGCCAGCGCGGCGCCCGGACGGCGGCCGAACCAGCCCATGCCGGGCACGCGGCCCGGCTTGTAGCGGCGGGTGCGCGGGTCGAAGGCGTCGCGCACGGCATCGGCGAACAGGTTGGCGGCCAGCACCAGCGCCAGCATGAAGAGAAACGCGGTCATCAGGTTCCACCAGATCATGGGGTCGCGCGACATTTCGAGGCGGGCGCCATCGATCATCGAGCCGAACGAATTCATGCTGGGATCGACGCCGATGCCCAGGTACGACAGCACCGCCTCGTACAGCACCAGCCCGGAGAATTCCAGCACCACGGTGATTAGCACCAGATGGGCAACGTTGGGCAGCAGATGGCGCGTCATGATGCGCCAGTGCGATACGCCGAAGGCGCGCGCGGCTTGCACGTATTCCAGCTCGCGCAGCTTGAGGGTCTCGGCGCGCAGCAGGCGGCACAGGCCGGCCCAGCCGGTGAAGCCGAGGATCATGCACAACAGGAACAGGCGCAGGTCGGCGCGCGCCGCCGAGGTGTCGAACAGGTCGGCGTGGTTGTCGATATAGACCTGCATCATCAGGGCGCAGGCGGCCACCAGCAGCACGCCCGGGATCGAGGTGATGGTGGTGTAGAGATACTGGATGGCGTCGTCCACCCTGCCCTTGAAATAGCCGGCCGCGATGCCGAAGATGATGGCCGGAGGCAGCATGGCGAGCGTGGTCAGGCTGCCGATGACGAGCGCGGTGCGGATGCTCTTGAGCGCCTGCCACAGCACGTCGTTGCCGATGCGGTCGGTGCCCAGGGCGTGGTAGCCGCTGGACAGCCCGGCCAGCGCCCCCGCCACCAGGCACAGCAGGGTGAAGGTGATGGCCATGGCGCGCCACGGCACCTCGGCGCGCCCGCCCAGAAGAGCCTCTGCCGCGGCCGAAGCGCCGCCGCGCCGCGCCAGGCAGGCGAACAGCAGGCCGGCGCCGACCAACGACACGGCCAGCCCCGCCGCGAGCCCCAGGCCGAGGCGGTAAGAGACGTCGCCCAGGTGGTCACGATCAGGATCGGCCAGGTGCGTGCCAGCCGCCCGCAGCCGCGGGAAGTCGCGCACCGGCTTGTCGTCGACCAGCAGGGTCTCCTTGGTGAACTGGCGCACCGCCAGCGGGCTGGAATAGGTCTTCTCGGGCTGGGTCAGCACGCTGCCGCCCAGCAGGCCGTCCAGCGCCGACTTGACCGCCGGCGCGTAGACCGGGGCGGCGTCGGCCGCCGCGCCCGGCGCGGGCGGCAACTGCGGCCGGTAGTGGACGGAATCGAGCAGGCCGACCAGCGCGAACGCCGCCAGCACCACGGCCGAGCACATCGCGGGCGTGTCGCGCGCCACCCGCGCCCAGGTCGCGCGCAGGTTCGGGCTGCGCCGCACGTGCCAGGCATAGGCCAGCGCGCCCAGCACCATGAGCCACAGCGCGATGTCGGTCCAGAGGAATACGAACTTGGGCATGGCGGCTACTCGAAACGGACGCGGGGGTCAGCCAGCGTGTAGGAAATGTCGGCCAGGATCAGCCCCACGATGTACAGCGACGCGCCCAGGAACACCATGGCGCGCACGATGGAGAAATCCTGCGCGTTGATGGCGTCGATGGTGTAGCTGCCCAGGCCCGGGATGCCGAAGAACGACTCGGCGATCAGGCTGCCCATGAACAGCAGCGGCAAGGCCGCGACGGTGCTGGTCAGGATCGGCAGCATGGCATTGCGCAGCACGTGGCGCAGCAGCACCACGCGTTCGGCCAGCCCCTTGGCGCGGGCGGTGCGCACGTAGTCCTTGCCGATTTCCTCCAGGAACAGGGTGCGGTAGAAGCGCGCCTCGGGGCCCAGCCGCGAGACGATCGCCACCAGCACCGGCAGGGCCAGGAACTTGACCATGTCCAGCCCGCCCTCGAAGCCGGAGAACGGCACCAGCCGCAGCAGCTTGGCGAACATCCACTGGCCGGCGATGATGTAGAACAGGCTGGAGATCGACAGCAATATCACGCACAGCACCACGCCCCAGAAATCCAGCCGGGTGGCGCGGAAATACACCAGCGTCAATGAAAACACGATGCTGGCGAACAACCCCAGGAAGAAGGTCGGCACCGCCAGCGCCAGGCTCGGGCCCATGCGGGTCTGGATCTCGCGGCCGATGTCGCGGCCGCCGTCGGACGCGCCGAAGTCCATCGCCAGGAGCGGCACCGAGCGCTGGTAGAACACGGTGTCGGTCAGTTGCGCCGTGCCCTTGGCCTGGCCGTTGTAGAACAGCGGTTTGTCGTAGCCGTGCTCGACCTTCCATTTCTCGACCGCGTCCTGGCTGATGCGCTGCCCGCCGATGGCCAGGCGCGCCATGTCGTCGGGCGTGTTGACGGCGAAAAACAGGATGAAGGTGAAGAGGTTCACGCCGATCAGAATCAGCACGCCGTACAGCAGCCGGCGGATGACGTAGCCGATCATGATTGATGCTCCTTGCGGGAAGCCTGGGCGAAGGCGGTCTGCCGCTCGCGCCGCTTGAGCGCCACGTACGACGGCCAGATCGCCAGCGCGATCAGCAGCGCGAACAGGCCCACCGGCCACCAGATGGGGGAATTCCACTCGTCGATCTTGCGTTCGCGCAGGACCGGGTCGATCTTCATGTACTGCAGCGTGTTGCGCACCATCTGGGTCGGCTTGGCGTTGCCGACCCACTGCTGGTAGGCGCCGCCCGACATCGGGAAGTAGCCGAACATCCACGGCGCGTCGCGCTGCACGATGGCGACCATGCGCTGGATCAGGGCTTCCTTTTCGGGGCCGTCGTCCAGGAATTTCATCTGCTCGAACAGCTTGTCGTATTCGGGGCTGTCGTAGTTGGCGGCGTTCTCGCCGCCGCCCTTGGCCTTGGCGTTGGGGCCGTACAGCAGGAACAGGAAGTTCTCGGCGTCGGGGTAGTCGGCGTTCCAGCCCCACAGGAAGATCTGCGCCGACCCGCGCCGCATCTTGTCCTGGAAGCGGTTGTAGTCGGTCGAGCGCACGTCCATCTGCACGCCGAGCTTGGCCATCTGCCGCCGCATCCAGTCGAACTGCGGGTTGGAACCGCCGCCCGTCATGGAGTCGTAGTACAGCACCAGCGGCGCGCCGGTCACGGCGTTGCGGCCGTCGGGGTAGCCGGCCTCGGCCAGCAGCTTGCGCGCCACCTCGATCGGCTTGCGCACCGGCTTGCCATCGACCAGGTCGTAGACCACCGGGTTCACGCCCTCGGGCGGTTCGCGGTAGCCCAGCACGCCGGGCGGCACCGGGCCGTAGGCCACCGAGGCCTGGCTGTTCTCGAACACCGCCACGTATTCTTCCCAGTCGAAGGCGATGCTGATGGCCTGGCGCAGCTTGCGGTTCTTCTCGGCCTGCTCGGGCGTGTCGCCCTTGCCCACCACCGGATCGAGCCAGTTGAAGCCCATGTACCAGTTGGCGGTCTCGACCGTGGTGGGCAGTCGGATGCCGTGCTCGGCGTACTTGCGCGCCTTGTCCTGGCTGTCGCCGGCGGCCACCAGCATGGCCACGCCGTACTCGCCGCGCTCGATCTGCGGCACGTCGTAGTAGCCCTGCATGAACTTGCCGGTCAGCGGAATGGCTTCCTTCTCGACGCTGAAGACGGCGCGGTCGATGAACGGCGTGGGCTTGCCGCAATCGTCCAGCAGGCCGGCCGCGCGGTCGCCCGGCTCGCCTTCGCAGGGATAGGGCTCGCCGTGGAAGTTGGGATTGCGCGCCAGCACGTGGCGGCGGTTCTGCAGCGACTCGGCCAGCATGTAGGGGCCGGTGCCGACCGGCCAGGTGTTGAGCGACAGGTCGTGCTCGGCCATGCCGGGCTGGTTGTAGAAGCGGTCGGCCTCCCAGGGCACGGGCGCGGTGAAGGTCATGGCCAGCCAGTACTTGAACTGGGGGTACTTGCCGTTGACGCGGATGCGCAGCGTGTGCGGGTCGAGCGCCTGCACGCCGGTGAAGCCGTCGGCCTCGCGCAGGTCCAGCCACGAGGCGCCCGCCCCGCCCGGCAGGTCGCGGCGCAGCGCCTTGTCGCGCTCGCGCAGGCGGTCGCCATATTCCTTGAGGCCGCTGACGTATTCGGCCATCAGCGAATAGATGGGCGACACCACGCGCGGGCTGGCCAGGCGGCGGAAGGCGTAGACGTAATCGTCGGCGGTGAGTTCGCGGGTGCCGGTGCGCGGGAAATCGGGGATGGCGTACTTGTCGGCCAGGTCCTCCGGCGCGATCGGGAAGTAGTCGTAGCTGCCGTCGGTCTTGCGGGCGAAGGCCGGGTGCGGCGCGAAACGCATGCCGGGCTTGATCTTGATGTCGTAGACGCTTTCGGCGATCTGCTCGCCCGGCGCGTCGGCCGGCAGCACCTTGCCCTGCGCATCCAGGTAGACCGGCGGGTCGATCGAGGCCGCGGCGCGCGGGATCAGTTCGTAGGGCCGCTTGAGGTAGTGGTAGCCATACAGCGTCTCATAGATGTTGTAGGTATAAGGCGTTTCATCGCCGGAATAAGAACTGGCCGGATCCAGGTACTTGGGCGAACGCTTGACGAAGGCGGAATAAAGCGTGTTCTGGCTTTCGGCGCCCGCCGGATAGGGGCTGTTGATGGGACTGCCCTCCCGGGAGCAGCCCGCCAACGCCAGCAACAGCATCATGGCCGCCGCCCAGAGCCGCATCAAAGCACGCATGGAAACCTTTCCTTCTATTCAGTGCGACAGAGAATAGCAAAGGTGCATCCGCCCCAGTACCCTGGCATCCCCCTAGGGAACTTGCCGAGGCGGATCCCCGCGCGCAGCAGGACGGATTACCCCCGCCGCCCCGCGGCGATCAGCCGCACTGGCGCTGGCGCCAGCAGTCGTAGCGCCACTTCCAGGGCTGCATCGGGTCCTTGCCGGCCCACAGGCCGCGGCCGGCGGCCTTGGCCTGGCGCTGCAGGTCGGGCATGGCCTTGTCGTGCAGGTAATCGCCCTGGCGCGCGGTGTAGGCCCAGGCGTAGCCGGCCTCGACCTGCAGCCGGTTGGCCGAGCGGCCGTCTTCCAGGATCAGCGCGCAGACGTCGCGGCCATACTGGTCCTTTTCGTAGCACTGGGCGGTCAGGGTCTTGCCGGCCACCAGGCTGGCCAGGTGCTGACGCGCGGCCTCGGCGTAGGGCTGCCCGGGCTGGTCGGCGCCATGGCCTTCTTCGGGCGCGTCGATGCTGTCCATGCGGATGCGGCGCTGGCCGTCGGGCGCGCGCAGCGTCACGGTGTCGCCGTCCGCCACGTTGACGATCATGCCGGTCAGGGTATAGCTGCCGGCGGGGACGCCGCCGGCCAGGGCCGCGCCGGCCTTGCCGGGCGACGCCGGCGCGCCCGCGCCGGGACGTTCGGCGGGGCGTTCGCCCCCCTGCCGGGAAGGCTGCAGCCAGTTGACGATGGCGCCCGCCGCCGCCAGGATCAGAGCGACGATGAGGGCGGTCAGCTTGCTGCCGCCGCGAAAGGGAGAATTGCCGCGCACGGGCCGGGCTCCAGGGGGGAAAACGCAGGCAGTTTGCCACAGCCGCGCCCGCGCCGCGCGGCAAAGTGCGTCGCCGCCGTCACGCTCCCGGCGCGCGTCGCGCTACAGCCAGCCCGACTTGCGGAAACGCCAGTACAGGAACGAACAGACCGACGCGATCACGCCCAGCGTGACCGGATAGCCGAACGGCGATTCCAGCTCGGGCATGAACTTGAAGTTCATGCCATAGATGCCGGCAATGGCCGTGGGCACCGCCAGGATGGCGGCCCAGGAGGCCAGCTTGCGGGTGGTGTCGTTCTGCGCCGCCTGGCCGATCATCAGGCTGGCTTCGAACGCGAAGGCCAGCGACTCGCGCAGTGAGTTGAACAGTTCATCGACCCGCAGCACGCGGTCGGCCACCTCGCCGAAATACGGGCGCGCGTGTTCATCGACCGCCGACATCTCGACCCGCGCCAGGCGGCGGCAGATCTCGGCGAGAGGCGACACCACGGTATGGATGCGCAGGAGGTCGCGGCGCTGGCGGTACAGCCTGCGGATGTCGGCGTCCTTGGCGCCGCGGATCAGCAGCTTCTGCTCGGCGCCCTCGACCACCGACTCGATCTTGCCGGCCGCCACCACGTAGCGGTCCACCAGCCAGTCCAGCAGTTCGGAGGCGACGTAGTCGCTGCCGCGCTTGAGCAGGTCGGGCGAGGACTCCAGCCGTTCGCGCAAGGGGCTGTGGCCGGCGGTGGCGCCGCGCCGCACCGTGACCAGGAAGCCCTCGCCGATCAGGAACTGGGTTTCGCCGAAGATGGGCCGCTCGGCCTCGACCTCGACGGTGATGACGACGATCAGCACCATGTTGCCGTAGTCGATGATCTTGGGCCGGCGGTGCGACTCCAGCATCTCTTCCTGGTTCTTGTCGCAGGCGCCCAGCTGGTTGACGACGTCGGCCAGCCGTTCGGGGCTGGGATTGCGCAGGCCGATCCACACCATGCCGTGCTTGGGATCGACGTGCTTGCCCACCTCCTCGATGGGCACCTCGTGGTCGCGCCGGCCGTTCACATAGGCGATGGAGGCCACGACTTCGCCCTGGGGCGGCGCGGCGACGGCGGCGGTTGCTTCGGTAGACATAGACATCCTTTGGCGATGCGAGCCCTGCGGGTGCAGCGTATATCCAGCGTATCGGCCGATGATAGCCCACCGGCGCCGCCGCGCGGGGGCGTGCGCGCGGGGTCCGAGCCCCGGCGAACGCGCCCTACGCGAACAGGTTGCGCACGCGCTTGGCCACGTCCACGCTCGGCGCCTGCGGCGCCTTGGCCTCGCGCGCGGGCAGGTCCGGCAGCTTGGGCAGGTGGTCGAACAGCGGCAGCATGGCGTTGGTGATGTAGCGGGTGCGCGAGCCGTAGACGTGGCGGTCGCCCATGCCGGTCTGCTGGTGCACGTAGAAGCGCTGCGGCACGATCAGCTGCAGGCGTTCCTTGGCGCGCGTCATGGCCACGTACAGCAGACGCCTTTCTTCCTCGATCTCTTCGGCGGTGCCGGTGCTCATGTCGGACGGGATACAGCCGTCGACCACGTTCAGCACATAGACCGCCTTCCATTCCTGGCCCTTGGCCGAGTGGATGGTGGACAGGATCATGTAGTCCTCGTCGCGCGAGGGCGCGCCGGATTCGTCGCTGGTGGCGTCGGGCGGGTCCAGCGTCAGTTCGGTCAGGAAGCGCTCGCGCGTGGGGTAACCGGCGGCAATGCGCACCAGTTGGTCCAGGTCGGTCTTGCGCACCCGCGCATCGTCGTATAGCCGTTCGAGCTGGCCGGCGTACCAGCGCAGCGCCAGGTCGACGTCGGCGGGCCAGCGCAGATTGGGGTCGGCCAGGGCCGCGTAGGTGTCGGCGAACGCGCCCCACTCCGCCTGCGCCGCCGCGCCCGGCTTGAATTCGCGCAGCGCGCGCAGCGGCTCGGCCGATTGCGCCATGGCGTCCATCAGCTTGCCGGCGGTGGCCGGGCCGATGCCGGGCAGCAGTTGCGCCACGCGGAACCCCGCCATGCGCCCGCGCGGGTTCTCGGCCCAGCGCAGCAGCGACAGCAGGTCCTTGACGTGCGCCGCTTCCAGAAAGCGCAGGCCGCCGAACTTGACGAAAGGAATGTTGCGCCGGGTCAGCTCCAGTTCCAGCGCGGCGCTGTGGCTGGAGGTGCGGAACAGCGCCGCCTGCGACTTGAGCGTGGCGCCGCCCTCGCGCTGCGCCAGCACCTGGTCGGCCACCCAGCGGGCCTGGCCGGCCTCGTCGCTGACGGTGACCAGCTCGGGCAGCTGCGACGATGGCCGGTCGCTCCAGAGATCCTTGGCATAGCGCTCGGCCGCCAGGCCGATGACGGCGTTGGAGGCGTTCAGGATGGGCTGGGTCGAGCGGTAGTTGCGGTCCAGCGTGATGACCCGCGCCGGCCGCGGGAACTGCGCCGGAAAGTCGAGGATGTTGCGCACCGTGGCGGCGCGGAACGAATAGATCGACTGGGCGTCGTCGCCCACCACGGTCAGGCCGCGGCCGTCGGGCTTCATGGCCAGCAGGATGGCGGCCTGCAGCCGGTTGGTGTCCTGGTATTCGTCCACCAGCACATGGTCGAAGCGCGCGCCGACGTCGGCGGCGATGGCCGCGTCGCCCATCATCTCGGCCCAGTACAGCAGCAGGTCGTCGTAGTCGAGCACCTGCTGGTCCTGCTTGGCGGCGACGTAGGCGCGGAACAGGTTCTTGAGTTCGTCCTCCCATTGCGCGCACCACGGGAAGGTGGCGTGCAGCACGTCGGCCACCGGCGTCTGGCTGTTGACCACGCGCGAGTAGATCGCCAGGCAGGTGCCCTTGAGCGGAAAGCGCGACTTGGTGGACGACAGGCCCAGTTCGTGCCGCACCATGCCCATCAGGTCCTCGGCGTCGCCGCGGTCGTGAATGGTGAAGGCTTCGGACAGGCCGATGCGCTGGGCGCAGTCGCGCAGCAGGCGCGCGCCGATGGCGTGGAAGGTGCCGGCCCACGGCAGCGATGGCGCCTGCTGGCTGCCGCGCAGGTTCATGACCCGCTGCAGCACGCTGCCGACACGGCGCTCCATTTCCTGGGCGGCGCGGCGCGAGAAGGTCAGCAGCAGCATGCGCTGCGGATCGGCGCCGTTCAGGATCAGGTGGGCGACGCGGTGCGCCAGGGTGTTGGTCTTGCCCGAGCCGGCGCCGGCGATCACCAGCAGCGGGCCGTCGTCGCCCGCGCCGCCGACGCCGAATTCGGCGGCCTCGCGCTGGGCGGGGTTGAGGTCGGCCAGGGGATCGGGACGGCTGGACGGGTGGGCGGAGTTCTGGTCGGACATGGGGCGTGGAATGGTCGGCGGCGGGCGCGGTCGGCGCGGCCCGATACCTGGGGATATATCCAGGTATCATAACCGCATCGCCCCCCGCTCCCGATACGCCTGTTTTCGCCATGCGCCTGCTTGCCGGCACCGCTTCCTGGACCGATCCCACGCTGCTGGCGTGCGGCCGCTTCTACCCGCGCGAGGCGCACGACGCCCAATCCCGGCTGCGCTTCTACGCCACCCGCTTCAGGCTGGCCGAGGTCGATTCCAGCTACTACGCCCTGCCCAGCGCCGACAACGCCTACCTGTGGGCGCAGCGCACGCCCGACGATTTCGTCTTCAATATCAAGGCCTACCGCCTCTTCACCGGCCACCAGACGCCGCTGGCCTCGCTGCCCGCCGACATCCGCCGCGAGCTGGCCGACTGGCCCGAGCCCGTCATCTACCACCACGCCATGCCCGACGACCTGCGCGACGAGCTCTGGCGCCGCTACACGCTGGCGCTGGAACCCCTGCGCATGGCCGGCAAGCTGGGCGCGGTGCACTTCCAGTTCCCGCCCTGGATACGGCGCGACGCGCGCGGCCGGGCGTTGGTGGCTGAATGCGTCCGACGCCTGCCGGAACACCTGCTGTCGGTCGAATTCCGCCACCGCGGCTGGTTCGAATCAGCCGCCGCCACGGACGCCACGCTGGCGTTCGAACGGGAACTGGGCGTGGTCCACACGGTGGTGGACGCGCCCCAGGGCTTCGACAACAGCGTGCCGCCGGTGTGGGCCTGCACTCACCCCGACCTGACGCTGCTGCGCCTGCACGGGCGCAACGCGGCCACCTGGAACGCCAACGGCGCCGCCTCATCCGGGCGTTTCCAGTATGAATACTCCGAGGCCGAGCTGGCCGAACTGGCGCGCCGCTTCCAGGAGCTGGCCCGCCAGAGCGGACAGGCGCACGCGGTGTTCAACACCAACTTCGAGGACCAGGGCATGCGCAACGCCGCGGCCTTCGCGGCGGCGCTGGACGGTGGACAGGACCGCCCGGGTTGAGGCGTTCGGGCCGGGTGATCGCGGCGCTCGGACCGGTGGATCGCGGCGCTCAGGCCGGGTGATCGCCGCGCTCAGGCGGCAGGCGCCGGCAGCCCGCCAACGGCCGTCAAAGCCCGTGCCGCGCGGCCAGCCTTGACCGCCCGCGTCAGGCCGGCTGCGCGGCCACCGCCGGCGCGGCCGGCGTCGTGCGCGCCACCTCGGCCAGGCTTTCCAGCAGCACCTCGAACTTGCGCGCGATGTCGTGCTCAGGCACGCAGGCATAACCCAGCAGCAGGCCGGGCCGGCGGCCTTCGGCGCCGACGTAGTAGCGCGACAGCGGGCGCGTCAGTACGCCCTTGCGGCGCGCCACTTCGACCACCCGCAGGTCGTCCATATGCGGCGGCAAAGTCAGCACCAGATGCAGGCCGGCCAGGCTGGCGTCGCGATGCAGCCACTCGGGCCCCAGGCGCCGTTCGATCAGGTTGACCAGCATGGCGCGGCGCCGGCCATACAGCATGCGCATGCGGCGGATATGGGCGGCGTAGTGGCCCTCGGCGATAAAGGTGGCCAGCGCCGCGTGCGTCATCAGGTGGCCTTCGCGGTAGAGCTCGGCATGGGCCGCCTGGAACGCCGCGGTCAGCGGCTTGGGCAGCACCAGGTAGCCGACCCGCAGGCCCGGATACAGCGTCTTGCTGAAGGTGCCCATGTAGATCACGGGCGCGTCCGGCTCCAGGCCCAGCAGCGAGGCGATCGGCCGGCCCGAGAAACGGAATTCGCTGTCGTAGTCGTCCTCGATGATCCAGCTGCCATGCTGGCGCGCCACCGCCAGCAGCTGGCGGCGCCGCGCCAGCGACATCACCGGCCCCAGCGGATACTGGTGCGACGGCGTCACGAAGATGAAGCGCGGCGGCGCCACGGCGGGCGCGGCATCCGGATCCGGCAGCCGCATGCCTTCCTCGTCGACCGGCAGGTGCACCGTGCGCAATCCATTGGCCTGCAGCACCGTGCGCGCGCCCCAGTAGCCCGGGTCCTCGACCCAGGCGGTCTCGCCCGCTTCGCCCAGGATGCGGGTGGCCAGGTCAATGGCCTGGTGCGAGCCTTCGGTGATGAGGATCTGGTCGGGGTCGCAGTCGATCGAGCGCGTCAGCGCCAGGTGCTGGGCCAGCGCCTCGCGCAGCGCCGGCAGGCCGCCGCCGTAGGCATAGGTCAGCAGATCGGGGGTGGGGTTGCGCCAGAGCGCGGAAAAGATGCGGCCGAATTTCTTGTGCGGGAATTCGGTCAGGTCGGGCACCCCCGGCATGAAGGCGCCCCATTGGTAGGGCGAGGCCGACACGCCGTCGACAATGGCCGCGCCCCGGGCCGACAGCGCCGGACGCTGCTGCGGCGGCGGCGCGCGGCGCGACTGGCGGCCGCTGGCCAGGTAGGAGTCGGGCTGCGAGGCATTGACGAAGGTGCCATTGCCCTGCAGGCTGCGGGTATAGCCTTCGGCCAGCAACTGGCCGTAGACGTGCACCACGGTGTTGCGCGCGATGCCGAGTTCGGCCGCCAGGTCGCGCGAGGCCGGCAGGCGCGAGTCGGCGGCAATCGAACCATCCAGGATGGCCTCGCGGATACCGTGGTACAGCCGCTTGTTCATCGGCCCGCCCGCGGCATCGGCCAGGCGCAGCTGCAGCAAGTCTCCAACGATGGACCGCAATTGGTTCTACCTGATTTATAAAAGTGGTTCCCACCAATGGGGCCATAGTAGCATTAAAGTAAGGGTTTACCGCCCACTTGCCATCCGAGGCTGAGATGAAGAATCAGGATTTGAATACCCGCCGTTCCCTGGCCACGCCGCGCGGCGTCGGCGTCATGTGCGACTTCTATGCCGTGCGCGCCGAGAACGCCACGCTGTGGGACGCCAACGGCAAGGAATACATCGACTTCGCGGGCGGCATCGCGGTGCTGAACACCGGCCACCTGCACCCCAAGGTCAAGGCCGCCGTCAGCGCCCAGCTCGACAACTTCACCCACACGGCCTACCAGATCGTGCCGTACGAGGGCTACGTCTCGCTGGCCGAGCGCATCAACCGCCTGGCCCCGATCGACGGCCTGAAGAAGTCCGCCTTCTTCACCACCGGCGTCGAAGCCGTTGAAAACGCCATCAAGATCGCGCGCTCGGCCACCGGCCGCTCGGGCGTCATCGCCTTCTCGGGCTCGTTCCACGGCCGCACCATGCTGGGCATGGCGCTGACCGGCAAGGTCGCCCCCTACAAGCTGTCGTTCGGCCCGATGCCGGGCGACATCTACCACGTGCCGTTCCCCAACGGCACCCAGTCCATCACCGTGGCCGACTCGCTCAAGGCGCTGGACCTGCTGTTCAAGGTCGATATCGATCCCAAGCGCGTCGCCGCGATCATCATCGAACCGGTGCAGGGCGAAGGCGGCTTCAACATCACCCCGCCCGAACTGATGGTGGCCCTGCGCAAGCTCTGCGACGAGCACGGCATCCTGCTGATCGCCGACGAAGTGCAGACCGGCTTCGGCCGCACCGGCAAGCTGTTCGCCATGGAGCACCACTCGGTGCAGGCCGACCTGATCACCATGGCCAAGAGCCTGGGCGGCGGCTTCCCGATCTCGGGCGTGGTCGGCCGCGCCGACGTCATGGACGGCCCGGCCGCGGGCGGCCTGGGCGGCACTTATGCCGGCAACCCGCTGGCGGTGGCCGCGGCCCACGCCGTGCTGGACGTGATCGCCGAGGAAAAGCTGTGCGAACGCGCGGTGCAACTGGGCGACAAGCTGCGCGCCCACCTCGAGGGCCTGCGCGCCAAGGTGCCGGGCATCGCCGACGTGCGCGGCCTGGGTTCGATGGTGGCGCTGGAACTGAACGACGCCAACGGCAAGCCCGACGCCGAGGCGGTCAAGAAGGTGCAGGCCCGCGCCATCGAGCAAGGCCTGATCTTGCTAAGCTGCGGTGTGTACGGCAACGTCCTGCGCTTCCTGTACCCCTTGACCATCCCCGACGCCCAGTTCGACCGCGCGCTGGACATCCTGGCCGAAGCCCTGGCAGCATAAAAACCGGGCGCATTTCGTTCATCCGGTCAGGGGCAGCAGCCTGAACAGGCTTGAGCCGCGCCCGGCCGGATATCCGTCTTCCATGGCGCTATTACGCCATCCCACAATCCTGAACCGGCGCCTCTCCTTCGGGATGCCGCGGATCCGGCTCCGCCGGTCCGCGGGCATGCCCCCTTGAGGGGGAAGCGCGCAGCGCTTCGGGGGTGGGCCCAACTCTTAGGACTATTGCAAATGACGTCATTGACCCATCCCCTGTCGCGCCCCGAACTGCTGCGCGACGCCTGCTACATCGACGGCAAGTGGGTATCCGCCGGCAACGGCCCGTCGATCCCCGTGGACAACCCCTCCACCGGCAAGACCATCGTGTCGGTGCCCAAGCTGGGCCGCAAGGAGACCGAGCAGGCCATCGCCAGCGCCCAGGCCGCCCTGCCCGCCTGGAGCGCCAAGACCGGCAAGGAACGCGCCGCGATCCTGCTGAAATGGGCCCAGCTGATGATGCAGAACCAGCAGGACCTGGCCGCCATCATGACCTCGGAACAGGGCAAGCCCGTGACCGAGGCCGCCGGTGAAATCGCCTACGCCGCCTCGTTCCTGGAGTGGTTCGCCGAGGAAGCCAAGCGCATCGACGGCGACGTGCTGCAAAGCCCCAAGGCCGGCCAGCGCCTGCTGGCGCTCAAGCAGCCGATCGGCGTCACCGCCGCCATCACGCCGTGGAACTTCCCCGCCGCCATGATCACCCGCAAGGTCGGCCCGGCCCTGGCCGCCGGCTGCACCATGGTGGTCAAGCCGGCCCAGCAGACGCCGCTGACCGCGCTGGCGCTGGCGGTGCTGGCCGAGGAAGCCGGCGTGCCGGCCGGCGTGTTCCACGTCATCACCGGCAGCTCGCGCGACATCGGCGCGGCGCTGTGCGAAAGCGAGGTGGTGCGCAAGCTGAGCTTCACCGGCTCGACCGAAGTCGGCCGCACGCTGATGGAGCAATGCGCCCCCACCATCAAGAAGCTGTCGCTGGAACTGGGCGGCAACGCGCCGTTCATCGTGTTCGACGACGCCGACCTGGACCGCGCGGTCGACGGCATCCTGGCCTCGAAGTACCGCAACGCCGGCCAGACCTGCGTCTGCGCCAACCGCATCTACGTGCAGGCCGGCGTGTACGAGGAAGTCGCCAAGCGCCTGGTGGCCAAGGTCAACGCCATGAAGGTCGGCGACGGCTTCGAGGACGGCGTGACGCAAGGTCCGCTGATCGACGCCAACGCCATCGAGAAGGTGCAGGAGCACATCGCCGACGCCACCGCGCACGGCGCCAAGGTCATCGCCGGCGGCAAGCCGCACGCGCTGGGCGGCACGTTCTTCGAGCCGACCGTGGTGCGCGACGTGACCCAGTCGATGCGTTTCGCGACCGAGGAAACCTTCGGCCCGGTGGCGCCGCTGTTCCGCTTCGAGTCCGAGGAAGAAGTCATCGGCATGGCCAACGACACCATCTTCGGCCTGGCCGCCTACTTCTTCACCCGCGACTACGCCCGCATCTGGCGCGTGTCGGAGGCGCTGGAATACGGCATCGTCGGCATCAACACCGGCCTGATCTCCAATGAAGTCGGCCCGTTCGGCGGCGTCAAGCAATCCGGCCTGGGCCGCGAAGGCTCGAAGTACGGCATCGAGGAATACCTCGAGATCAAGTACCTCTGCGTCGACCTGGGCGCCTGAGCGCGTCCCGCCTCCCCCGGGCTCCCGCCCGGGGGAAGATAAACGGGACTCCGGTCCCGTTTATCCCCAGGAATTGTGGACAACCTGGCAGATAACTCCTGCACAGGTGCAAAATCCCCTTTAAGTTCATGCGGTTATAAATCGCGATCAAATGCCGCCCAGGCGTGATAGATTTGCGCGTTCCCTGGACGAGCGACCATGAGCAGAACCTTTACCCGTGACGACACCCGCAAGCTGGCCGGCATCCTGGCCGAAGCCGCGCAGGCGGAGGTCATGCCGCGCTTTCGCAACCTGCCCGAAGGCAGCGTGCGCGACAAGAGCTCGCCGCGCGACCTGGTGACCGACGCCGACGAGGCCGCCGAGCGCCTGATCGCCGCGCGCCTGGCCAAGCTGCATCCGGGCGCGGTGCTGATCGGCGAGGAAGCCTCGACCCGCAACCCCGCCCTGCTGAACATGCTGGTGGACGCCGAACTGGCGTTCCTGATCGACCCGATCGACGGCACCCGCAACTACGTCGCCGGCCTGCCGCTGTTCGGCATGATGATCGCGGCCTGCCATCGCGGCGACGTGATCGCCGGCGTGATCTACGACCCGGTCAACCGCGACAGCGCGCTGGCCGTGCGTGGCGAAGGCGCCTGGATGGAGTACGAGAACGGCAAGCAGGCGCCGCTGGCCGTGGCCTCTCCCGCGCCGCCCGAGGACATGGACGGCCTGATTTCCACCGGCGCCCTGCCCGAGCCGCTGCGCACCACGGTCAACGGCAACCTGTCGCGCCTGGGCAGCACCGCCAGCCTGCGCTGCGCCGCCCACGAATACCGCATGCTGGCGGCCGGCCACAGCCACGTCGCGCTGTACAACCAGTTG
The DNA here is from genome assembly GCF_002082135.1 of Achromobacter ruhlandii. Taxonomy (NCBI): domain Bacteria; kingdom Pseudomonadati; phylum Pseudomonadota; class Betaproteobacteria; order Burkholderiales; family Alcaligenaceae; genus Achromobacter; species Achromobacter ruhlandii. The sequence continues at coordinate 1,822,660 of NZ_CP017433.1, read as the reverse complement.
ACCGCCTGGGACCACGCGGCCGGCTGGCTGCTGCACCGCGAAGCCGGCGGCTACGCGGCGCGCTTCGACGGCTCGCCCTACAAGCCCACCCACCGCAGCGGCGGCCTGCTGTACGCCCCCGATGCCGGCAGCTGGCACGCGGCGCGCAAGGCCCTGCTGGGCGACGCCATTGCCGACGCCGAAGGCTGAAATACCGGGGCCGGATGACCACGCATGCGTCGAAAATAGCCCCAACTTGCTCGCAAAATCGGGGTAATCCCTAGGAATTATCCACAGTATCTGTGGACAACCCTTTGGAAAGGTCTGTAACGGCGCAAAAAAATCCTTACAGGGCGGGCACTTGGTTAAACCGGTCAAAAACCGGCCGCTGTCCGTCCCGCTTTTACGCCGCCGTCAGCGCTTCCAGCGCCACCGCGCTGGGCAGCTCGATCTTGAGCGTCAACAGGTTGTCGGCCCGGGTGCGGCCCAGGTTGATGGCCGCTATCGGCATGCCGTTGCGGGAGGCCGCCGTGACAAAGCGGTAGCCCGAATAGACCATCAGCGACGAGCCCACCACCAGCACCGCGTCGGCCGCCATCAGGCCGGCATTGGCGCGGTCGACCCGCTCGCGCGGCACGGTCTCGCCGAAGAACACCACATCGGGCTTGACGATGCCGCCGCAGACCGGACAGGGCGGCACCTGGAACGACGCGAAGTCCACGCCCTCCAGGTCGGCGTCGCCGTCGGGCGCGTCATCGGCCTCGAAGGCGATCCAGCCGGGGTTGTATTGGTGCAACGTGTCCTGCCAGGCATCGCGGCGGCCGCGCCAGTCGCAGTTCATGCAGCGCACCTGGTCGAGCCGGCCATGCAGGTCGACCACGTCGCGGCTGCCGGCGGCTTCGTGCAGGCCGTCGACGTTCTGCGTCACCAGGACCGACACCCGGCCGCGCTGCTGCAATTGCGCCAGCGCGCGGTGCGAGGCGTTGGGTTGCACCTGGCCGAAACGGCGCCAGCCCACCATGCTGCGGGCCCAGTAGCGGGCGCGCGCGTATTCGCCGCCCATGAAAGTCTGCAGCGTCATCGGCGGCGAGCGTTTCCATTCGCCGTCGGTGTCGCGGTAGTCGGGGATGCCGGAATCGGTGCTGACGCCCGCCCCGGTCAGCACGAACAGCCGCGGGTGGCGGTCGACGAAGCCGCGCAGCGCGGCCAGATCCGAAACACGTGTGTCCATCCAGGCTCCCGTATCGAGGCGCGGGCGAGCAGGCCGCCCGGGCCGGACGCGGGCGGCATCGAAGCCGCCCACCGCACCGCGGACCTCAGCCGCCCAGGCCGCAATCCGGCGTGTCGCTGACCAGGCTGGCCTGGGTCACGTTGCTGCCCGGCGGCACGCTGCGCGTGAGCCAGACGTTGCCGCCGATGGTCGAGCCCTTGCCGATGGTGACGCGACCCAGGATGGTGGCGCCCGCGTAGATGACCACATCATCTTCGATCAGCGGATGGCGCGCCAGGCCTTTCTTGAGTTCACCGTTCTCGCCCGGCGGGAAGCGCTTGGCGCCCAGCGTGACCATCTGGTAGAGCCGCACGCGGTCGCCGATGATGGCGGTTTCGCCGATCACCACGCCGGTGCCGTGGTCGATGAAGAAGCTGCGGCCGATGGTGGCGCCGGGATGGATGTCGATGCCGGTGTCGGCGTGGGCGATCTCGGCCACGATGCGCGCCAGCATCGGCACGCCCAGGCGGTACAGCACGTTGGCCAGGCGATGGTGGATCATGGCGGCCACGCCGGGATAGCACAGCAGCACTTCGTCGACGCTGTGCGCGGCCGGGTCGCCCTGGTAGGCGGCGGTCACGTCCAGGTCGAGCGCGGCGCGCACGCGCGGCAGCTCGGCGCCGAACTGGCGCACGATCTCGATGGCGCGCGGCTGCGAATCGGCCAGCAGCGCCGGATCGTCGCGGCTGACGTATTGCAGCTCCAGGTTGACCTGGTGCAGCAGCGCGTCCAGCGCCGCGCCGATGGTGTGGCCGACGTAGAAGTCCTCGACCTCTTCGCGCAGGTCGATGGGGCCCAGCCGCATCGGGAACAAGGCGCCACAGAGGTCCTTGATGATCTGGCGCAGCGCTTCCTGCGACGGGAACTCGCGCAGGCCGGCGTCTTCGCGCAGGCGGCCGCGCGGGCCGCGCCAGGCCACGCGCGCCTGGCGCAGGCCCGAGACGATGCTGTCCAGGTTCCAGTGGGCGGTGGGAAGGTAGGCCGGGCCGCTCATCGGGACAGCCCCTGCGGGATGCCGGCCGGGCCGGCGAACGGATGAGAATCGAGCATGACAGTGCCTCGGTGACGGTGCATCGCGCGTGACGGCGGGGCCGCGCGGCGATGCTGCTTCGCAATATTTCCGTCAACTGTAACCGCTCGGCCCGCTTCGCGGAACCCATCCGACACGCCGTTGGGGTTATGACGCCGCGGACTCCGGGTCATAGCCATGCGGATTGCCCTGTTGCCAGCGCCAGCCATCGGCGCACATGGCATCCACGCCGCGCGTGCTGCGCCAGCCCAACAGCGAGGCGGCCAGGGCCGGATCGGCCCACATCCGCTCGATATCGCCGGGACGCCGCGGCCGGGTGCGCAGCGGGATGCGGCACTGGTTGACCCGCTCGAAGGCGCGCACCAGCTCCAGCACGCTGGTGCCCTGCCCGGTGCCCAGGTTGACCGCCACGAAGCCCGGGTGGCCGGCCGCATAGGCCAGGGCCTGCACATGGCCCTGCGCCAGGTCCATGACGTGCAGATAATCGCGCACGCCGGTGCCGTCCGCGGTGGCGTAGTCATCGCCGAACACGTTCAGGAACGGCTGCCGCCCCACCGCCACCTGCGTGATATAGGGAAACAGGTTGTTGGGCACGTCGCGGGGGCTTTCGCCGATCTGGCCGCTGGGATGCGCGCCGATCGGATTGAAGTAGCGCAGCGTCACCGCGCCGAACGCCGGCTCGGCCGCGCACAGGTCGCGCAGCATCTGCTCGACCATCAGCTTGCTGCGGCCATACGGATTGGCCGGCGCCAGCGGATGCGCCTCGGTGAACGGCAGCGAGCGCGGCTCGCCATAGACGGTGGCCGACGAGCTGAACACCAGCCGCGTCACGCCCTCGTCGCGCATGGCGCGCAGCAACGCCACCGATCCGGCCACATTGTTGTCGTAGTACTTGAGCGGATCGGCCACCGATTCGCCGACCGCCTTGCAGCCGGCCAGGTGCAGCACCGCCTGCACCGGGTCGCCGCGCCGCGCCTCGCGCGCCAGCAGCGCCTGCACCAGCCCGGTCTGGCGGATGTCGCCCTCGACCAGCGGGATCGGCGCGCCGCACAGGCGCTCGACCCGCCGCACCGCCTCGGCGCTGCCGTTGCTGAAGTTGTCCAGCACCAGCGGCCGCTGGCCCGCCGCCAGCATCGCCACCAGAGTGTGGGCGCCGATGTAGCCGGCGCCCCCGGTGACCAGCACGCGCATGTCCGTCATGCCCGCTCTCCGTCAAAGGTGCGCCGCCACGCCCGGCACCCAGGCATGGCGCGGCCGCGGCGCCTGGGCATGGCCGCGATAGCGGTCGATCCAGTACGAGGTGGAAGCGTCGTGGCCCCAATCGACCACGCCGGCCGACACCGGCACCGCCAGCTCGCGCTCGATGCCGCTCGCCAGACGCTTGCCCAGTTCCACGCCCCATTGGTCGAAGGGATTGACGCCCCACACCACGCTTTGCACGAACACCTTGTGCTCGTACAGCGCCAGCAGCGCGCCGAGGGCGCGCGGATCGAGCTGGCGCAGCACGATCAGCGTGGACGGCCGGCCGCCGGGATGCACCATGTGGTGCGCCAGGCTCAGCGCCTTGTCGGGGTCGTCGATGTGGGCCACGTCCAGCAGCGCCTGCTCCAGGCTCTTGCCGCGCATCAGCGCCTGGCGCTGCGCCAGGCAGTTGGCCAGCAGCATGCGGTGGGCGTCGGGACTGTCGGGGTGGCCCTGCAGGCTGGCGATGAAATCGACGGGCGCGCCCTGGGCGCTCTGGTGCAGCCACTGGAAGAAAGTGTGCTGCCCGTCGGTGCCCGGCATGCCCCAGATGATCGGCGCGGTGGGCACGTCGACCTCTGCGCCATCGCCGCCGACGCGCTTGCCCAGCGATTCCATTTCCAGCTGCTGCAGATAGGTCACCAGGTGCAGCAGCCGCGCGCTATAGGCCGCGATGTTGAGCGAACCGTGGCCCAGCACGCTGCAATTGACCAGCCCGGCCAGCGCCAGCTGCACCGGCGCATTGGCCGCCAGCGGCGCCTGCTGGAAGTGCTGGTCCATGGCCTCGGCGCCGGCGCGCATGCCGATCAGCACGTCGGCGCCGACGGTCAGCGCGATCGACAGCCCGGCCACCGACCAGACCGAATAGCGCCCGCCGACCCAGTCGCACATGCGGAACACCTGGCTCGACGGCACGCCCAGCGCGCGCGCCGCCGGCACGTTGGCGGTGACCGCCGCCAGGTGTTCGGACGGATCGGCCACGCCGCCCTGCTTGAGCCAGGCGATGGCGGCGCGGGCGTTGTGCAGGGTCTCGGCGGTGGTGAAGGATTTGGACGACACCACCACCAGGCAGCGGCGCGGGTCCAGCCCGGCCACCGCGTCATGGAAGGCATGGCCGTCAATGTTGGAGACAAAGCGGATCTGGCGGCGCTGCCCGGCGCCGCCGAAGGCCTGGATCGCCAGGCGCGGCCCCCAGTCGCTGCCGCCGATGCCGATGTGCAGCACCGCGGAAAAATCGGCGCTCTGATCGATGCGCCGCACGAAGTCGGTCATGCGCGCGTACTCGCAGACCGAGTCCTCGTCCTGCCCGTCCGGCTGTTCGCGGGTGCGGCCGGCGCGCAGCGCCGTGTGCCAGGCCGGCTTGCCTTCGGTCCAGTTGACCGGTCCGCCGCCGAACAGCGCCTGGCGCGCGGCGTCCAGTCCGCGCGCGCGCAGCAAGGCCTGCGCCGCGGCGTCCAGCGCGCCGGACTGCCGCTGCATCGTCAGGTCCACGCACAAGCCGGCCGCCTCGATCACCTTCAGCGTGCTCCCGTCCAGCGCGGCGCCGCGCGCCGCCTGCGCGAATGCCTGCCATTCGGCGCTGGCGGCCAAGCTGTCCGCTTCTGCCCCGGCCCGGGCCTCTCTCGCAAAATTCGCCTTTCCCATCGCGTGATGCTCCTTAGAACGGTAAACGGATATGAGGGGCAACGCGCCGGAACGCATTGCGGAAGTCCTCCTCGATGCGGGCCAATGCGGCCACGGTGTCTCCTTCGAAACGCAGCACCACCGTCGGCGTGGTGTTGGACGGCCGCGCCAGGCCGAAGCCATCGGCGTAGTCGACCCGCACCCCGTCCAGGTCGTTGATGGACAGGGCGCCGGGAAACTGCCCGTGCTCGCGCAGCGCCGCGACCAACGCGAACTGTTCGCCCTCGGTGGTTTCCAGCTTGATTTCGGGGGTGGCGCAGGACTGCGGCAGGCTTTCCAGCAGCGCCGACGGATCGGGCGCCGCCGACAGGATCTCCAGCAGCCGCGCGGCCGCGTAGATGCCGTCGTCAAAGCCATACCAGCGTTCCTTGAAGAACACATGGCCGCTCATCTCGCCGGCCAGCAGCGCGCCGGTCTCGCGCATCTTGGCCTTGATCAGCGAGTGTCCCGTCTTCCACATGGTCGGCTTGCCGCCGGCCTCGGCGATGGCGCGCGCCACGTGGCGGCTGCACTTGACGTCGTAAAGGACCTCGGCGCCGGGGTTGCGCGCCAGCACGTCGCGCGCGAACAGGATCAATTGGCGGTCGGGCCAGATGATCTGGCCGGACTTGGTGACCACGCCCAGCCGGTCGCCGTCGCCGTCGAACGCCAGCCCCACCTCGCAATCGGAATAGCGCAGGCAATAGATCAGGTCCTGCAGGTTCTGCGGATCGGCGGGGTCGGGATGGTGGCCCGGGAACGATCCGTCCACCTCGCAGAACAGTTCCGTGACCTCGCAGCCGAGCGCCCGGAACAACGCCGGCGCCACCGCGCCGGCCACGCCGCTGCCGCAGTCGATGGCGATCTTCATCGGCCGCGCCATGCGGATGTCGCCCACCAGCCGCGCGGCGTAGCAGGGCTGGATCTGCATCTGGGTGCGGCCGCCGGCCACGCTGGCCGACTCGATCGGCAGGCGCATCGCGTCGCGCAGCGCGGTGATGCCTTCGCCGTACAGCGAGGCGCCGTCCATCACGATCTTGAAGCCGTTGTGGGTCGGCGGGTTGTGGCTGCCGGTCACGGCGATGCCGGCGCCGGTGTCCATCAGCCAGGTGGCGAAGTACACCATCGGCGTGGTGGCCATGCCGATGTCGATGACGTGCAACCCGGCCGAGCGCAGGCCGGCCTGCAGCGCCGCCGCCAGCTCCACGCTGCTCAGGCGCCCGTCGCGCCCCACCACCATGGCGCGCGCGCCCAGTTCCAGCGCCCGCGCGCCCGCCGCCATGCCCAGGCTGTGGGCGAAGCGCGCGTCGATTTCCTCGGGCACCGTGCCGCGTATGTCGTACGCTTTGAAGACCGCATCCAGGATCTGCGGGGTTTCCCAGCCAAACGTTCCATGCATGCCAGTTCTCCGCGGGGTTTACTTGGGGCCGTTCTGCTTGAAGTCACCGTAATAGGCCGCCCGCGAATAGCGGTATCCGCCATATTTGGAACGGAACCCGAAGCGCTCGGGCATCAGCTTGAGACCGTTGAACAGCACCCCATCCACCGGCGCGCCCGCCTGGATCAGGCGCTTGGCGGTCTCGCGGATCTCGCCCACCGTGTTCATGCCCGACCGCACCACCACCATCACCGCCGCGGCATGCGTGCCGACCACCGCCGCGTCGGGCGAGGACAGCACCGGCGCCGTATCCAGGATGACCATGTCGTACTGGCTGGCCAGCTCGCGCAGGGTCTGGCCGAAGATCGGCGAGGCCAGCAGCTCCGATGGATCGAAGCTCACCGCGCCGGTGGCGATGAAGTCCACGCCCTCGGAGACGCTGTGCTTGCGCACCCGCTCCAGCGGCAGCGTGCCCGACAGCACCTCGAACAGGCCGTCTTCCTTGGGCACGCCGAAATAGCGATTGAGCTGGCCCTTGCGGAAATCGGCATCGATCAGCAGCACGCGCTTGCCGACCCCGCCCTGGATGAAGGCGAAGTTGGCCGACAGGAACGACTTGCCGACGCCGGCCACCGGCCCGGTGAACATGACCATGTTGTTGGCCGACTGGCGCAGCGAGGCCTGCAACACGTTGCGGAACGACCGCAGGCTTTCGATCGGTGGCGCGTTGCTCTGGCTCTGCGCCAGCAATGCCGGCACGGTGGCGTTCTTGCGCCGGCTGCGGCGCCACAGCTTGTCCTGCAGATCGCTGTGGGGAATCGCGGCCAGCACCGGCAGGCCGGTGTAGCGCTCGACATCGTCCGGCTCGGACAGGCCGCCGAACAGCGCGTTGCGCACGAAGGCGCACAGCACGCCGATGATCAGGCCGATGGCCGTGACCACGGCGATGATGATGGCGGCCTTGGGACGCACCGGCTTGTCCGGCTGCACCGCGGCGTCCAGGATGCGCACGTTGCCGACCTTGCCGGCACGGATCAGGCGCAGTTGCTGGGCGTTGTTCAACAGGCCCGTATACAGCTCGGTGTTGACGCGCACGTCGCGCACCAGCCGCACCACGTCCTGCTCCAGGTCCGGCAGCTGCTTGATGTTGTTGCCGATGCGGTTGACGTCGCCGGTCAGCGAGGCGATCTGGCGGTCGATGGCGACAATGCTCGGATGGGTCGGCGCGAACCGGGTGATCAGTTCCTGGCGCTTGGCGCGCAGCTCCATCACCTTGGTCTGGGCGTCCACCGACTGCGCCAGGATCAGCTTGGCTTCCTCGCTCAGATCGATGGTGCCGCGCTTGTTGCGCAGCGAGTTGTACTTGGTCTCGGCCGCGTCCAGTTCGCGCTTGAGTTGCGGCAGCTGCTCGTCCAGGAACGCCAGCGATTTCTCCGCCTGGGCCGACTTGCGATTGACGTTCTGCTGCACGTATTCCTGGCCGATCTGGTTCAGCACCGCGGTGGTCAGCGACGGATCATTGCCCTCCAGCGTCACGCCGATCACGCCCGAAGTGCGCCCGCGTTCGAAGATCCCCAGGCGCGATTGCACGTCCTCGATCGCCGCCAGGCGCGAGGTGCGCGACACCGTGAATTCGGTGCCGGGCCGGCCGCTGAGCGCGTCGATGTGCACGTCCAACGCGCCGCCGCCCGGCAGCACGAAATGCTCGGGCTTGCCGACCGTGCCCTTGAACGTGGCGCCGGTGATCTTATCGTTCAGGGTGTAGGCGCCTTCGCCCAGGGTGGTGATGCGAAAGGGCTTGCCCAGCCATTCATTGGGCACGTCCAGCTGCGAGATCGAGATCGACTCGCCGCCCCAGGCGTAACCGCCGCGCGGCAGCCCGGACGGGTACGGCAGGCTTTCGTAGTGCCGCGCCAGCCATTCGCCGACCACCGGGAAATAGCGCGGCTTGGCATGGATGTACAGCATGAACTTGTCGACGGCCGGTCCCACCACCATGCGCGAGCGCAGCACTTCCATCTCGCCGGAGGTCTCGGCCTTGGTGTCGAAGATGGCCGAGACGTCGCCCAGCAGGCTGCGGCTCTGGCCCTGCGGCAGTTCCTCCTCCACCTGGACGATGATGTCGGCCGAATAGACCGAAGGGGTGACCATGACATAGACCACCGCGCCCAACAGCGCGATCAGCGTGATGGCGATGATCAGCCAACGGTTGGAGAAAATGGCGTCCACGTGCGAGGACAGCGGGGTTTCCTGCTGGCGAGCCGGGACGGAGGGCTCGAACGATTCGATGGGCAACGACATGCAGCTCTCCAAGATTAGGCGCCGCCGCGGTCGCGGCGCCCCCAAAGGCGTGGGCCGGATCCCGGCCCCGCGCCCAGCGGCGCGGGGCGGGCCCCGAGGGTCGATTACTTGATTGAATGCACGGTCTGTACCGTTTGCGCGCTCGGGAACAGGTTGCTGATGAAGCGGTTCCACCGCACCAGCGCCGCCGTATCCACGAAGACGACGTCCTTGGGTTGCAACTCGAACTTCTCCGCCACCGCATAAGCCTGCGGCGAAGCGGCGTTCAGATGGAACACCAGCGGCGTCGCCTGCTCGGTACTGCGCACCACAAACACCTGCGACGAGTCCGCGGTCAGCTGGTTGGGGCCTCCCGCCACGCCCAGCGCTTCGTTCAACGTCAACCTGCCGTCCCGCATCACGATCGAGGCCGGCGTGGTCACCTCCCCGGTCACGAACACCTTGCTTTCGTCGCGCGGCGTCACCCTGACGATGTCGCCCGACTTCAGCATCACCTGGTTCAGATCCTGGCCGCGGTCGATCAGCGCGGGCAGATTCACGCGCGTCTTCCTGCCTTCGCGGATGACATAGACGCTGCTGCGGTCACCGGTGGGCAGCACCCCGCCCGCGCGGTTGATCGCTTCCAGCAGCGTCATGGGAATGTCGTTGATCGCGACGGTACCCGGCGTCTTCACCTCGCCTTCGACGTAGACCCGCTTGCTGCGGTAGCCCAGCACGCGCACCGTGATCTGCGGATCCTGGATGTATTTACCCGAACTGTTGACTATGAGATTGCGCGCCTGAAGTTCCGTCAACCCCGCCACTTTCAGCAGTCCCGTATAGGGAAATTGGATATATCCGGAGGATGAGACCGTATACCCCGGAATGCCCGAGGCGGTATCCCCGAAGGCTAGTTCGGTCACCCCCGTGCCGATGGCGTAGGTTTGCGTCGGAAGCACGAGCTCGGGGTGATCCCAGACCACGATAGAAAGAATGTCCCCGGGACCGATGCGATACGGCTCGGCCTTGTCGACCAGGCGCGATACCCCGTCGTTGTCCAGCAGCGCCTGGCGCGCGCGGTTGTCCTCCAGCACCAGGCTGGGCGTGATTTCCTTGATCTGCGCCACCGAATTCGGATCGAGCGGATCGACCAGGTGCTTGGCATCAAAGGTCATGCCGGGAGAAAGGGCGCAAGCGCCCAGCGAGGACACGAGCGCGATGGCAGCGATGGCTCGGCTCAACGTTCCGAAAAATGTCGTCATGGCAAATCCACTGTGAATGACTTCGTTGCTTGGAAAGGAGCCCGATGCGTAACGGGTTGCGACATTCCACTCCCTTTTCAAGCCCCCGCACATTCGACGGATGCCTTAAGCCTTCTCCTACATCGTTTGGAGGTTTCGGGTGCGCCGGGCACTCAATAAGATTTGGACGGTAGCCACATGCCTTGCGGCGGTGCAGCGTTTTTTTTCGCGGCCCCCAGGGCGCCTCCCCGAAGAACGAAGGAGTGCGCGATGGACCCGTCCCTCACGGACACGTCAAGCAGGTCGAACCGATCCAGCTATCTGTACCGGCTGCTGGACGCGGCGATCGTCATTATCTGCGGCCTGGCCGTCACCGAGCTGAAGTTCGCGGATGAGGCGATGGCCGATCCGCCGCAGATCCATCTGTTCCTGATCTATCTGTGCGGCCTGGGCGTCATCGCGCTGTTTCCGGCGTTCAGCCTGTATGTGTCATGGCGCGGCCGCCGGCTGGCGGACCTGATCGTGCGCAGCCTGGCGGCATGGTCGCTGGTCTTCGCGCTGGGGATCCTGGTCAGCTTTCTCATGCACCAGAGCGCATCGGTATCGCGCCTGTGGGCGGCGACCTGGTATGGCTGCGCGGCCCTGGCGCTGGCCGGCGTCAGGCTGGCGGTGTACGCGGTGCTGGGCGCGGCGCGGGATCGCGGCCTGAACCGCAAGCGCGTGCTGCTGGTCGGCTTCGGCGCGCTCGGCCATGACCTGTGGCGGCGCGTCGAACGCTACCGCGAAGCGGGTTATGAGGTCGCCGGCATCTACGCCGAACCGCACGAGAACCTGCCGCCGCAGGTGCGGCGCCTGCACGACCTGGACAAGCTGCACGCCTTTGTGCGCGAGCACACCGTGCGCGAAGTCTGGATCGTGTTGCCGATGGAGGCCGGCCAGGAATTGCGCGAGGTCCTCTACCACCTGCGCAACGACCTGGTGGACATCCGCTGGATTCCCGACGTGATGTCGATCCAGCTGCTGGGCCACCGCATCGGCGAATTCCTCGGACTGCCCGCGATCCAGCTGAACAGCCTGCCCGCGGCGGGCGTGCGCGGCTGGGCCAAGGAAGCCTTCGACCGCAGCTTCGCGCTGTGCGCCCTCATCGGCCTGTCGCCCCTGATGCTGACCGTGGCCTGCCTGGTCAAGCTGACCTCGCGCGGGCCGGTGCTGTTCACCCAGCCGCGCCTGGGCGTGGACGGCAAGGTGTTCCACGTCTACAAGTTCCGCACCATGACCGTGCACCAGGAGCACGGCGTGGTCACGCAGGCCACCCGCAACGATGCGCGCGTCACCCGCATCGGCGGCTTCCTGCGCCGCACCAGCCTGGACGAGCTGCCGCAATTCCTGAACGTCTTGCGCGGCGACATGTCGGTGGTCGGCCCGCGCCCGCATGCGCTGGAGCACAACGAACTGTACAAGGACCTGGTGCAGCGCTACATGATGCGGCACCGCGTCAAGCCGGGCATCACCGGCTGGGCCCAGGTCAACGGCTTGCGCGGCCAGACCGACACGCTGCGCAAGATGAGCGACCGCGTCGAGCATGACATCTACTACATCCAGCACTGGACATTCCGGATGGACCTGATGATCATCGCCCGCACGGCGATCTCCGGATGGACGGGGCGAAATGTCTATTGAACCGCTGGGCTGGCCCCTGATCGTCCCGTCGCGCGCGCGCCCGGCGCCCGCCCCCGCCGCGCCGCCGCCCGGCCTGCTGGCCGAGGATGACTTCCGCCGCGCGGTGGAGATGCTGCCGCTGGTGTCCATCGACCTGCTGTTGCGCGATGCCGACGGCCGCTACCTGACCGGCCTGCGCAGCAACCCGCCGGCCCAGGGCAGCTGGTTCGTGCCGGGCGGCCGCATCCGCAAGAACGAGACCCTGTCGCGCGCGCTGCAGCGCATCGCCCGCGAGGAACTGGGCCTGACGCTGCCGCCACAGGCCTGGCGCCCGCGCGGCGTGTACGAACACTTCTACGGCACCAATTTCGCCGGCGAGACCGGCCGCTCCACCCATTACATCGTCCTCGCCTACGAGGCCGAGTTCACGCTGGACACCGCCAGCCTGCCGCTGGGCCAGCACCGCCGCTACCGCTGGCAGCCCGCGGCGGCCATCGCCGCCGACCCCGGCGCCCATCCGTACACCCAGGCCTACTTCAAGGAGTCAGCGCCATGACCAACCCCCATCCTCCGTACCGGGCCGTGATCCTTTGCGGCGGCTCCGGCTCGCGCCTGTGGCCGCTGTCGCGCGAGCTGCTGCCCAAGCAGTTCATCCGTTTGACCGATGACCGCAGCCTGCTGCAGAACACCCTGCTGCGGCTGGACTCGGCCGGCGCCCAGGCCCGCCCCATGCTGGTGTGCAACGACGCCCACCGCTACATCGCCGCCGAACAGGCGCAGGAGCTGGGCATCCAGGACGCCGAGATCGTGCTGGAACCGTTCGCCCGCAACACCGCCCCGGCCATCGCCGCCGCCACGCTGCGCGCCATGCGCGACGGCGAGGACCCGGTGATGCTGATCATGCCGTCCGACCACGTGCTGGAAGACGGCCCGGTGCTGGCCGCCGCGTTCGCCCAGGCCTACCAGGCCGCGCGCCAGGGCGCCCTGGTGACCTTCGGCATCACCCCCACGGCGCCGCTCAGCGGCTACGGCTACATCCAGGCGGCCGAACCCGGCGCCATGGCGCCCGCCCGCAAGGTGCGGCGTTTCGTCGAAAAGCCCTCGCCCGAAGTGGCGCAGCGCTTCATCGAGGACGGCAGCTACTACTGGAACAGCGGCATGTTCGCCTTCCAGGCCTCGGTCTTCCTGGCCGAACTGGAACGGCTGGCGCCGCGCATCCTGGAACAGGTGCGCGCGGCGGTGGCCGCCGGCCATGGCGAGCCGGCGCTGTTCCAGCTGGACGGCCCGGCCTTCGAGGCCTGCCCCAGCGACTCGATGGACTACGCCATCATGGAGCGCACCGACAGCGCGGTGGTGATCCCCCTGGCCGCGCCGTGGAGCGACGTGGGCGCCTGGGACGCGGTCTGGGGCATCGCCCGCAAATCGGCCGAAGGCAACTCCACCAGCGGCGACGTAATGGTCGAGGACTCGCGCAACTGCCTGATCCATTCGACCAGCCGGCTGGTGGCCTCGGTCGGGCTGGACGACATCGTGGTGATCGAGACCGCCGACGCCGTGCTGGTGGCGCACAAGACCCGCTCGCAGGACGTCAAGCGGCTGGTGGAGGCGTTCAAGGTGCAGCATCGCAGCGAACTGAATCACCACCGCGAGGTGCAGCGTCCCTGGGGCTCGTACGACTCGGTCGGCCAGGGCCCGCGCTACCAGGTCAAGCGCATCACCGTGAAGCCGGGCGCGCGCCTGTCGTCGCAGATGCACCACCACCGGGCCGAGCACTGGGTGGTGGTATCGGGCACGGCGCGCATCTACAACGGCGACAAGCAATACCTGCTGACCGAAAACCAGTCGACCTACATCCCCCTGGGGGAAGTCCACAGCCTGGAGAACCCCGGCAAGATCCCGCTGGAAATCATCGAGGTGCAGTCCGGCGCCTATCTGGGCGAGGACGACATCGTCCGCTTCCAGGACATGTACGGCCGTGTCTGACCCCCGGCGCGCGGCCTCATCCTTTTGGCGGCCGGGCCTGGCTCGGATCTGCCTGCCGCTGGCGGCGCTGTTCTTCGTCACCCTGGTGACGGTGGGCAACCTGCCGGGGCTGGCCGCCGAGATGTCCGACGCGTTCGGCGACAAGCGCCTGCACCTGGCGGCCTACGCCTTCCTGACCGTGCTGGTCTACCTCTCGGTGCAGCGGCGGCCAGGGCTGACGGCGCTACTGGCCGTCTCCGCCCTGGGTGCGCTGGACGAAGGCATCCAGTCCTTTTTTGCCTATCGACAGGCCGAACTCTTAGACCTTTTGGCCGATATCTCCGCGGCGGGTGCGACAGTAATCTCGTTGAACATCGGTTCCGCAGCCTTCGGCTCTTTTCGTGCAGTGACTAAGTCTTAAGGATAAAACCATGCCAAAACGGGCACTGATTACCGGCGTCACCGGCCAGGACGGCGCATACCTGGCCGAATTCCTGCTGGCCAAGGGCTATGAAGTCCATGGCATCAAGCGGCGCGCGTCGCTCTTCAATACCGCGCGCATCGACCACCTGTACCAGGATCCGCATGACCAGCCGCGCAACTTCGTGCTGCACCACGGCGACATGACCGACTCCTGCAGCCTGATCCGCATCGTGCAATCGGTGCAGCCCGACGAGATCTACAACCTGGCGGCGCAAAGCCACGTCGGCGTGTCGTTCGAGGAGCCGGAATACACCGCCAACGCCGACGGCCTGGGCACCCTGCGCCTGCTGGAAGCCATCCGCATCCTCAAGCTGGAGGACAAGGCCCGCTTCTACCAGGCCTCGACCTCGGAGCTGTACGGCCTGGTGCAGGAGACCCCGCAGAAGGAAACCACGCCGTTCTATCCGCGCAGCCCCTACGCCGCGGCCAAGCTGTACGCCTACTGGATCAGCGTGAACTACCGCGAGGCCTACGGCATGTACGCCTGCAACGGCATCCTGTTCAACCACGAATCGCCCAAGCGCGGCGAGACCTTCGTGACGCGCAAGATCACCCGCGGCCTGGCGCGCATCGTGCTGGGACTGCAGGAATGCCTGTACCTGGGCAACCTGTCGGCGCTGCGCGACTGGGGCCACGCGCGCGACTACGTCGAAATGCAGTGGCTCATGCTGCAGCAGGACACGCCGGAGGACTACGTCATCGCCACCGGCATGCAATACAGCGTGCGCGAGTTCATCAATACCGCCGCGCGCGAGCTGGGCATCCTGCTTGCCTGGGAGGGCGAAGGTCTGGAAGAGACCGCCACCGTGCTGTTCAGCCCGGTGCACGACATCAAGCCCGGCCAGGTCATCGTGCGGGTCGATCCGCGCTACTTCCGCCCCACCGAGGTCGAAACCCTGCTGGGCGACCCGACCAAGGCGCGCGAAAAGCTCGGCTGGTCGCCGCGCACCAGCTTCGCCCAGCTGGTCAAGGAGATGGTGGAAAGCGACCTGAAGGACGCCCGGCGCGATGCGCTGGTGGAACAGAACGGCTACGAAATCTACGCCTACAAGGAGTAGTCCGCCATGAGCAATCCGGACCAACGCGTGTTCGTGGCGGGCCATCGCGGCATGGTGGGCGCCGCGCTGGTGCGCGAGCTGCAGGAGCGCGGCTACCGCGACATCATCACGCGCAGCCATAGCGAACTGGACCTGGAAAACCAGAACCAGGTGCACCGCTTCTTCTCGACCACGCCGGTCGACGTGGTGTACCTGGCCGCCGCCAAGGTCGGCGGCATCCTGGCCAACCAGAACCATCCGGTGGACTTCCTCTACCGCAACCTGATGATCCAGTGCAACGTGATCCGTGCCGCCTACGCGGCCGGCGTGCGCAAGCTGCTGTTCCTGGGGTCGTCCTGCATCTATCCGCGCGAGGCGCCGCAGCCGATCCGCGAGGACGCGCTGCTGACCGGGCCGCTGGAGGCCACCAACGAACCCTACGCCATCGCCAAGATCGCCGGTCTGAAGCTGTGCGAGGCCTACCAGCGGCAATATGGCGCGCGCTTCATCTGCGCCATGCCGACCAATCTGTACGGTCCGCACGACAACTACGACCTGCACAGCAGCCACGTGCTGCCGGCGCTGATCCGCAAGTTCCACGAGGGCCGCGAGGCGGGCCAGGACAGCGTCACGCTGTGGGGCACCGGCAAGCCGCTGCGCGAGTTCCTGTACGTGGACGACCTGGCGCGGGCCTGCGTAATGCTGATGGAGACGCCGTCGGCCGACGGCATCTACAACATCGGCGCCGGCGAGGACCTGTCGATCGCGGAGCTGGCGCGGGTGGTGGCGCAGGTGGTGGGCTACCAGGGCAACATCGTCTACGACGCCAGCAAGCCCGACGGCACGCCGCGCAAGCTGATGGATTCGGCGCGGGTGCGCGCGCTGGGCTGGAAGCCGGAGATTTCCCTGATTCATGGCGTGACGCTGGCCTATGGCCATTTCCTGCGCGAGCAGGCGCGCCAACCGCTGTCCGTGGCCTGAGGGCCTGTTCACACGGAAAGGAGCCTCGCATGAGTACCCGAATGAGTGACTATCAAGCCGCGAAGCGCAGTCGTGGCAGGTCCCCGGCGAGCATTCGCAACGCTGAGAGGCGCTCATTTGGGTACTCACCCTTCGGGCAGGCCGGTAATCGGCCGCCAGGCGTCGTTGCGCTCACCTTGCGTGGCACGGCCACGCGGCGGCGACCAAGCCTAGCCTGGCGGCCGATTTCCGGCCTGTACGAGGCTCCTTTCAGTGTGAACAGGCCCTAACCACGCCTATCGAAAACAGGCATTCCGATGTACCGACTCATCAGAAAGCACGTCGCCGGCAATGCCTCGTTCTGGGGGCTGGTGGAATATGGCATCGGTCCCGTCGCGGCGCTGGTGGCGCTGCCCATCCTGTTCCGCCAGCTGGGCACGGTGGGCTTCGGCCAGTACTCGATGATCATCGCGCTGGCCGGCTTCGGCAACGCCGCCAACCTGGGGGCCGCCGTCACCGCCACCAAGCTGGTGTCCGAGCGCATGCACGAGCCCGGCGGCGCCTATCGCGCGGCCGGCGTGGCCATGTCGCTGATCGGCTGCGCGCTGGGCGTGGTGACGCTGGTGGCGGCGCTGCTGTGGCTGGGCGTGTGGTGGGGCTGGCCCGCCGCCACCTTCGGCGGCGTGGCCGTCACCCTGCTGGCCATGCCGGCGCTGGCCGTCTACCTGACTCAGCAATACGACCAATTGATGTCCGGCTGCCTCAAGGGCCGCGAGGATTTCCGCGCCACCGCGCTGTGCGAACTGGTCAGCCGCAGCGGCACCATGGCCCTGGCCTGCGCCACCGCCTGGCTGACGGCCTCGCCCACCTGGACCGGCCTGGCCCAGGCGCTCGGCCTGCTGCTGGCCGGCTCGGTCAAGATGCGCGTATTCGCGCGCCGCTACGGCCACGTGCTGGTGCGCCCGGTGCGCGACCGGGGCGCCATGCTGGACGCGTTCCGGTTCTCGCGCTGGTCCTGGCTCAACAGCCTGAGCGCGCTGGCGTTCGGCTCGGTCGACCGGGTGCTGGTGGGCAGCCTGATGGGGCCGGCGGCGCTGGCCATCTATACCGTCGGCGTGCAGGTGGGCCAGATGATCCACACCGCCTCGGTGGCGATCTTCCAGAAGGCCATGCCGCGCGTCAGCCGGCTGAGCGCCGCGCCGCCGCATCCGGGCGCGGCCGAGGAAGAGATCCGCCGCCTGATGCTGTGGAACCTGCTGCTGTCGGCGGGCGCCACGCTGGCGGTGCTGGCGGTCAGCCAGCCGCTGCTGGACCTGCTGCTGGGGCATGCCGTGGCCGAGGGCCACCTGGGCACCTTCCGCCTGCTGATCATTGCCTCCGGCCTGCTTTCCTTGAACGCGGCCGCGCATTTCTCGCTGCTCGGACTGGGCAATTCCCGGGCGGTGGCGATCCTGAACGGCCTGGGCGGCCTGGCCATGCTGTGCGTCATGGCCGCCCTGGTGCACGCGGCGGGCGAACACGCCGCGGCCTGGGGCCGCATGGCCTACGCGGCGATCACGCTGGCCGGCGTGGCGCTCGCCATCCGTCAATCCCGGCCCGACTACCCGGGCGCCCTGCCTGCGGCCACCCGGTAGCCATCATGCTGAGGTCCTATATGCGCAAGCGCCACAATGAGTACTCGCGTCAGCTCATCGACTTCGTCAGCGAGCTGCGTCCCCCCGCGCCCATCGCCGGCGGCCTGCTGCCCAAGCTGACCATCGTGACGCCCTCGTACAACCAGGCGCGGTTCCTGGAGCGCACCATTGTGTCGGTGCTGAACCAGGGCTACCCGCGGCTCGAGTACATCATCATCGACGGCGGCTCGACCGACGGCAGCGTCGATATCATCCGCAAGTACGAACGCTACCTGACCTACTGGGAAAGCACGCCGGACCGCGGCCAGTCGCACGCCATCAACAAAGGCTTCGAGCGCGCCACCGGCGACTACGTCGGCTGGCAGAATTCCGACGACCTGTACTACCCGGGCGCCCTGCGCAAGCTGGGCGCGGCCGCGGCCCGGGGCCGGGCGCCCATCGTCAGCGGCAACCTGTTCGTGGCCGACGCCGACAACCACATCTTCCGCAAGATCCACTACACCCCGGTCAACCGCGGCACGCTCACGGTGGTCAAGGCCTCGATCCCGAACCAGTCTGCCATCTTCCGCCGCGACCTGCTGCGAAAACACGGACTGCTGCAGGAAAGCATGCGCTACTGCATGGACCTGGAACTGTGGAGCCGGCTGCTGCGCGAGGGCAGGAACCTGATCGTGCCGGACGCCATGGGCGTGTACACCGCCCATGACGAAACCAAGACCGCCCTGATGCAGGACGTGCTGCTGGAGGAACGCGAACAGATCGTCGACCGCATCCGCCGCACCGAACCCGGCATGGGCAAACTGTTCGGCCTCTCGTGCCGGGCCTCGCAGGTGGCCGCGCATGCGCGCCAGGGCGACCTGTCGTATCTGGTCGAAAAGCTCGCCATCAAGCTGTTCGGGCGCGACGACTGGGCCGCGCACTGACCCCCCAATCCCCAGCCATGGAGCCGCCATGCATCCGCACCGCCGCCTTTCCACGCTGCACCTGCTGGGGCTGTTCGCGTTCACCGCGCTGGCCCTGAACGACGACCGTTTCATCCTGGGGGTCGGCAGCTTCAAGCTGTCGCCCTTCGATGTGCTGTTCGTGGCCATCCTGGTGGTCAAGGCGCTGCGGCTGGCCGATCCGGCCGCGTACGCGCTGCCGCGCGGCGCGCTCGGCATGCTGCTGGGCCTGCAGGTGCTGTCGGTGATCTATCTGCTGCTGGTGTCGCTGCATCATCCCGGCATCGACACCGGCGACGTGGCGCGCGACCTGCGCATCGTCTTCTACTTCCTGAGCGTGCCGTTCCTTTGCTACAAGGACATCGACAGTCCGGCCGCCTACGCGGTGCTGCAGAAGTACATCGTGGCGGCCTGCCTGGCCGTGGCCACGCTGATGCTGCTGGAGCAACTGCAGGGCTTCAGCATTTCCAATCCGCTGCGCAATGTGCGCCTCGGGGTGTGGGCGATTCCGTTCGGCGTGGTGTCGCTGCTGTACTTCCGCAGGACGCTCAACGTGTCCGGGCCCAAGGCCTACGCGCTGACGGTCTACATGCTGCTGGCGCTGGTGTTCTCGCTGAACCGCAGCCAGTACCTGCAGTTGATGGTGGCGGTGCTGCTGGCGATGATGCTGGGCGCGGGCCCCGACATCCGCCGCCGGGTGGTGCTGATCTTCGCGCCCGCGGCCGTGGCCGGGGTGCTGGTGTTCGCCAGCATCGGCTACCTGGACGTGCTGACCAACCGCATTTTCAGCGTCGAGCGGCTCGACGAGGACTCCAGCTACGGCGCCCGCATCCAGGAGATGCAGGGGCAGATGGACTCGTTCGCCGAGAGCCCGGTTTTTGGCAAGGGCGCGGGCTTTCGCAGCTGGGTGATGGGTGAGAACGGCTTCGAGCTGAGCACCTTCGCGCACAACTCCTGGGCCTTCTACCTGATGAAGTTCGGCATCGTCGGCACCGTCATGATCATGTTGCCGCCGCTGCTGATCCTGCTGCTGTCGCTGGGCCGACGCTACGCCCATCCCGGGCTGGAACTGCACCGGCGCTACCTGATCGCCACCGCGCCGATCTACATCTTCGTCGACTCGCTTTCGGGCGGCCTGGCCTACGCGCCCAAGACCGCCTTCACCGGATTCCTGCTGTGCTATTGCCTGTCGCTGCTCCGCAATGCCCGGGCCATGCCCGCGCCCCAGCCCGCGCCCGCGGCTCCCAGCTCCCGTCCGGACGCCATGCGCCGGGCGCCACCGCGAGTACTGCCCCATGCCTGATGTCCTGTTCGTCGCCCCCGACCTGCATGGCGGCGTCGGAAGATGTGTCGCCTTCATCGCCGACGCCCTGCCCCGGCGGGGCGTGGACGCGGGGCTGTTCCTGCTGCGTTCGCGCAACCGCGAATACCCGATCGCCAACCCGCGCGTGACGCGGGCGCTGCCGGTGTTGGAATCGCCGACGGCGCTGCGCCTGATGCTGCCGCTGGCGTTCGCGCGCCTGGTGGCGCAGATCCGCCGCGACCGCCCGGCCATCGTCTGCTCGCACGGGCTGTTGTGCAACATGCTGGTGGTGCTGGCCAAGAAGGCGCTGCGCGGCGACTTCGCCATTGTGGCGTTCGAGCACAGCAGCCCCGCCATCCACTACGGCGCCTCGCGCATGCGCGGCCTGAAATGCTGGCTGGTGAGCCAGACCTACCGCCGCCACGACGCCGTCGTCGGCGTCTCGCGCGGCGTCAAGGAGGACCTGGTCAGCATGTTCCCGCCGCTGCGCGGCAAGGTGCGCACCATCTACAACGGCGTGCCGCTGGACGACGTGCGCGAGCAGAGCGCCGCGGCGTCGCGGCCCGCGCCGGCCGACGCCGGCGCGCCCTATCACGTGGTCGCGGTGGGCCGCCTGGAGGCCGTCAAGGACTACGCCACGCTGATCGACGCCGCCGCGCTGCTGGACGATCCGGGCATCCACTTCACCATCCTGGGCGAAGGTTCGGAGCACGGCGCGCTGCAAAGGCGCATCGACGCGCGGCCCTCGCGCAGCCCGGTCACCCTGGCCGGCCACATCGACAACCCGTTTCCGGTGATCGCCAGCGCCGGCGCCTTCGCCCTGACTTCGGTGCGCGAGAGCTTCGGCAACGTGCTGGTCGAGGCCCTGTGCCTGGGGGTGCCGGTCATTTCCACCGATTGTCCGCACGGCCCGGCCGAAATCCTCGACGCGGGCCGCTACGGACTGCTGGTGCCGGTGGGCGATGCGGCGGCGCTGGCCGCCGCGGTGCGCCGGCTGGCCTACGACGGCGACATGCGCGAACGGCTCGCGGCCGACGGCCCCGGGCGCGCCGACGCCTTTTCACTGGAGCGGCACTGCCGCGACGTCATCGATTTGTTCCAGCCGCTGATGCGGCGCGGCGCATCCTGAACAGGAAAGCATCATGTCCAAGATACCGGTATCCGTCGTCGTCATGACGAAGAACGAGGAACGCAATATCGCCAAATGCCTGAAGGCGCTGGCCGAGTTCGACGAGGTCTTCGTGGTCGACTCCAACAGCACCGACGCCACTTGCGCCATGGCCGCGGCGCTCGGCGCCAAGGTCAGCAATTTCAACTGGAACGGCAAATATCCAAAGAAAAAGCAGTGGTGCCTGGAACAGTTGCCGTTCACGCATCCGGTGGTGCTGTACGTCGACGCCGACGAGGAAATGACGCCGGAACTGGCCGCCGAGATCCGCGCGGCGCTGCCGCGCTTTGCCGCCGGCGCCGGCGGCGCCTTCGTGCCGTTCGACTATGTGTTCTGCGGCCGCAAGCTGCGCCACGGCCACCGGGTCTACAAGCTGGCGCTGCTGGCGCGCGATCAGTCGCGCTTCCTGGACTACGACGATCTGGACGTGGCCCACATGTGGGAGGTCGAGGGCCACTACCAGCCGCAGGTCAAAGGCGAAACCTTCGCGCTGCGGGCGCGCATGGTGCACAACGACCACGATTCGCTCTACCACTACTTCGACAAGCACAACCGCTATTCCGACTGGGAAGCCAATCTGCGCATCAAGGGCCTGATGAACGATCCGCGCGAGGCCAACGTCGGCGCGCGGGCGCTGCTCAAGCGGCTGTTCCAGGCGCTGCCGTTCAAGGCGCCGATCTCGTTCCTGCATTCCTACCTGCTGCGCCTGGGTTTTCTCGATGGCCGCGCCGGCTTCGATTACGCGGTGGCCCGCGCCATGTACTACTGGCAGATCCGCATCAAGACCGAGGAAATCCGCCAGGCCCGCCTGGCCGTCGATCCGGCGCAAGGCGATGCGCTCAGCGGAGCCGCCAAATGAGCGCGCTGCAGCGGTTGGACCAGTTCACCCTGGCGCCGGGCCAGCGCGGCCGTTCGGCGCTGACGGTGCAGTTGTGGTGGCTGGTGCAGGGCTCGCTGTTCCGCTGGTCGCCGCAAGTGGCCTACGGCCTGCGGCGCTGGCTGCTGCGCTGTTTCGGCGCGCAAATCGGACGCAAGGTGCTGATCCGCCCCAGCGCCACCATCACCTATCCCTGGAAGGTGACGATCGGCGACTACGCCTGGATCGGCGACGACGCCGTGGTCTACAGCCTGGGGCCCATCCATATCGGCGCGCATGCCGTGGTGTCGCAGCGCAGCTACCTCTGCGCGGCCGACCACGACGCCGCGCAGCCGGACTTCCCGCTGCGCGAGCGCGCCGTGCGCATCGAGGACGGCGCCTGGGTCGCCACCGATGTCTTCATCGGCCCCGGCGTCACCGTCGGCCGCGAGGCCGTGGTCGGCGCGCGCAGTTCCGTGTTCCGCAGCCTGCCGCCCGCCATGGTGTGCCACGGCAATCCCTGCCGCCCCATCCGCCCGCGCGTGGCGCCGCCGGCATGAAGATCCTCCTGTACGGCATCAACTACGCGCCGGAGCTGACCGGCATCGGCAAATACAGCGCGGAACTGGCCGAATGGCTGGCCGCGCGCGGCCACCAGGTCAGCGTCGTCACCGCGCCGCCCTATTATCCGCAATGGCGCGTGCACGATGGCTACCGCGCCGGCCGCTACCAGCGCGAAACGCGCGCCGGCGTCGACGTGCGGCGCGCGCCGCTGTGGGTGCCGGCCCGACCCGGCGGCGCCAAGCGCCTGCTGCACTTGGCCAGCTTCGCGCTTTCCAGCCTGCCGTCGCTGCTGCGCGCGGCGGCCGGCCGGCCCGACCTGATCGTGGTGGTCGAGCCCGCCCTGTTCTGCGCGCCGGCCGCCTGGCTGGCCGCGCGGCTGTGCGGCGCGCGCGCCTGGCTGCACATCCAGGACTACGAAGTGGACGCGGCGTTCGACCTGGGCCTGCTCAAGGGCGCCTGGCTGCGCGCGGCCGTGCGGCGCGCCGAGCGCTGGCTGATGCGGCGGTTCGACCGCGTCTCGACGATCTCCGGCCGCATGCTGGACCTGGCCTTGTACAAAGGCGTGGATCCGGCGCGCGCGGTGCTGCTGCCCAACTGGATCGATGTCGAGGCCATCGCGCCCGGCCGTGACAGCGACCTGCGCGCCGAACTCGGCATTCCCGCCGGCGCGGTGGTGGCGCTGTATTCGGGCAACATGGGCGGCAAGCAGGGCCTGCAGACGCTGGCCGAGGTGGCCCGGCTGCTGGAACAGGAGGAATCGCTGTGGTTCGTGTTCTGCGGCCAGGGCCCCGAACGCGCGCCGCTGCAGGCGCAGTGCCACGGGCTGGCGCGGGTGCGCTTTCTGGACCTGCAGCCCGCCGCGCGGCTGGGCGCGCTGTTGAACACCGCCGACATCCACCTGCTGCCGCAGCGCGCCGGCGCCGCCGACCTGGTCATGCCGTCCAAGTTGACCGGCATGCTGGCCAGCGGCCGCCCGGTGGTGTGCGGCGCCGCGCGCGGCACCGAACTGGCCGGCGTGGTGGCGCGCTGCGGCCTGGTGACGCCGCCCGAGGACGCCGCCGCCATGGCCGAGGCGGTGCGCAAGCTGGCCCGCCATGGCGAGATCCGGGAAACATTGGGCGCCGCGGCGCGTCGCCATGCGCTCGACCACCTGCACGTGGACGCGGTGCTGGCCGCCGCCGAGCGCGAATTCGCCGCCGTCGCGGGCGCGCCCGCGCCGCGCGCAACGCGGACCACCGAAGCCGCCAGCCGCGACGCCGGCCATTAAGCTCGATCGACCGGATTCTGCCCCGGCGCCCTCGGCGCCACGCGCTGGCCACGGGACGGCGGGTCGCGCCCGCTACACGCTGTCGTCGCCCTTGCCAGCGGCGGCGGCCGGCGTGGCGCCGCGCACCAGCCCCATCTGCACCGCGATATAGGCCGCCTCGGCCTGATTGCGCGCGTTCAGCTTCCAATACAGGGTGCGCGCGTGGCTCTTCACCGTGGCCACCGATATCCCCACCTGCTGGCCGATCTCGCGCATGGTCTTGCCCTGCACCAGCAACTGCAGGATCTCCTCCTGCCGCTGCGTCAATTCGCGCAGCTCCGGCAAAGACGCCTGTGACGTCGACAGGGGCCTGGGCTGCGGTTGCGGATAGCATTCACCGCCCGCCAGCACCAGGCTGACGGCGGCGGCCAGGGCGTCCGGGCTGGATGCCTTGGGCAGGTAGCCGGCCACGCCGGCGCGCGCGCAGGCCGCCATCACGTTCTGGTCCAGCACCGAGTACAGCGCCAGCACCAGGCGCGGCATGAACAGCGCCATCGCCTGCGACAGCAGGCCGATGTCGGCCTCGGCGGCGCCGCTGCACCCCACCACCAGCAGCTCCACGGGGCGATTGAGGGAACCGGGCATGTTCACGAGATGTGCCGGCGAGATCGCCAGAATGTCCTCTGCGTTCCGTACCCGCTCCAGCACATGCTGGATGGCGACACGAAGCAGGGCGTAGTCTTCGATTAGAACGGTTGTCATCCCGGAGGGAACCTTGTGACGCAGGGTCCAGACACGGTTCCCATGGCACGGCTGCGCACGGCGGCAATGGCGGTTCCAGCGCCTCGCCAGGCTCACGGGAATCTCGTCCACTACGTGGCATCGCTCTGGCGCGCTTGGTGATTCGCCATCTCAACCCATGCTTGTGGACACGACCCATGCTATCAGCGGCTACCTTCGCTGAATCTCGTTCAGGAGGATGATTGGAGGAGGAATGCTGCGGCACGGCGACCGTCGATGCTGCAGTGTGTATGACCTAGGCGGGATGGCGGGGTGCGCCAGCCCCGCCCTTAACCCAGCTTGCGGCCGTACAGTTGTCCGGCGTCGGCGTCGCGGCCGTTCGGCTCGTGCCATTCCAGCGTGGCGCCCCGTTGCAGCGCCGCGTAAACGGCCTCGCCCTTGTTCTTGACGTGCAGGCGCTGGTAAAGCGTGCAGGCATGCGTCTTGGCCGTTGCGACCGAGATGTTCAGCATCCGGCTGACCGTCTTGATGGGATAGCCGCGCGCCAGCAGCACCAGCACTTCGTATTGCCGCGGCGTGATCTGCAGCAACTGGGCGCCGGCGCTGACCGGCATGGCGCCTTTGCCCGCGCCATCGTCCAGGTCGCGCGCCGGCAGGGCGCAGCTTGCCTGCGCCGGCGCCTGCAAGGCCTGTTCGCTGGGAAAGCACTGCCCGCCCGCCATGACCAGGCGGATCGCCGCTTCCAGGATTTCGACCGACGCCGTCTTCATCAGGCAGCCGTAGACGCTGGCGCCGGGCAGGCCCTGCACCGGCATCGGCAACGGCATGACATCCGTCAGCAGCAGGATGCGCTTCGGACTCAGCTCGCGCTGGATCTCGTGCAACGTGCTCCAGGCTTCCTCGCTATCCACGGGCAAGCCGTAGATGAGCAGATCGGCGCCCGCATGCCCGCCACTGGCCTTGGAGACATCGGCCAGCCCCATCCCCTCGATTTCCCACACATCGTCCAACTTGCTCAGAATCTGCCACAACCCCAGCCGCAGGAGCGGATGGGCTTCAATCAGGACCATCTTGGCCATGGTGTCCTCCCGGTTTTTCAACAGGCCTAGAAGGGATCTTCGCTGTGCTGAAGACTATTTTTTTCCAGCCCACGCGGGGGTGGTCCGCAATATCCCGGAATATCTAATGACGCTGCACCGGGCCATTTGGGCTGGGAGACTTTCGTAGCCAACATAACGGATGGCATGAACCCATCTTATGGTTCGGAATTGGCAAAATCAAGACGCTTGCTGGCGATATAATCCGACAAAAACAGACATCATTCGTGAGCCTTAATCAGCCTCGTAAATCCGGATGAGACGCCGCCATCATCCTTTCATCCGCTAGGGTTTCTCCCGAGTCCTCCTCGGTCGAAGTGCGCTTTCCGCCCGTGCGCGGCGGGTCCGGCGGCTCCCGCGCAGGCCGCGTTCAGGCCGCCGACAGGCCGGATCGCGCGCCGCCACGGAGACTGGCGCGAATGGCAATGAAAGGCCGGATTGGCACGCAGGCTTGTCCATATGTTTCCATCGAAACATTAAGCCCGGGCCGGAAAACCGCAATCGAAATATAGGTAACATTTTTATTTTCAATCACTGCGGCGTCATTTACTCCATATAGGCGAAGTCGAATACCGTATGCCCCCCCTGATGGTGCCAATGGTGCATTGAAGCATGGCGCTTTCTCAGGAAACTGGCGTAGTGAATTTCGCCATCGGTCTCCACGTAGGTGGAGGGCGACAATTCCTCGATGCGGTTGAGCGAGACGCCCTTGCCGTAGTGGCAGAAGCCCTGGTACTGGGCGCAGCGGATCACCTCTCCGGCCGGCGACACAACGATCCCGGCGTTGCGGGCCCGCATCGGGTTGCGCACGATGGGGTTGCAGGCATGTGGCGTCCACTGGGTCGAGCGGGGCGAATCGGCAAAGAAGGCGAACAGTTCGTCGCAATGATTCTGGCCGTCGGTGCGATCAATATTGGTTAACAGCCACCAGTATTCTCCACGCTTGAAAATAATAGTGTCGACCGCTGAAACATCCGTCATCAGCGTCATATCCAATTCCCATTTCAATGGAAATTCCGTGCATTTCCATAATTCTATACTGCGATTTCCGCAGGTTTCCGGGACCATGTAGGTCACGCCTTCGTATTCGAATATATATGGAAACGATAAATGATAGGGCAGGTTCAAGGCAGTCCCCAGCAGGCGGAAAGCCCCGTCCTCGTAGGTCGCCACGGCGATCGTGCCCTTGCGGGAATTAAAATCGTAGTCTTCGAAAAATATATATGGGTGCTCATCGCGGGTATATACAAAGGGATCCGCGAAGAAGCGCCCCTTGGGCGGCTGCAATACCATTGCTTCCGATACCACGGCCTGCTGCCGGACCGACGGAAACATACCAATCCGCCATCGCACATTGCGTCCCATGACGCGCCGCACAATCAAATCCGTCATTAACCACGCCTGGCGCGCGATATAGGCGGCGCTGTCCCACTCGGCCGGATCGGCGCGGCGCTGGCCGCTCAGGATCTGCATGCCGGGCGGGGCCACGCCCGGCCGCGCGCGCGCCAGCGCCAGCAGCGCGTCGTACACCATGAAATTGCCCAGGCTGAATGCCCGCGTCTGGTTCTTCAGCCAGAACACCTCGGTATTGAAACTGCGCTGGTCCAGCAGCGTGTCTTCGTCTTCGCCCGCGCCCACCCGCCACAGCTTGACGGTGGTGTGGTCCTGGCGCTGATAGACCTCCCAGAATCCAGCGTAGCGGCTGGTGGCGGCGGCGATGTCGGAATAGCCCAAACGCCACACGCCCAAGCGCGCCCAATCCGCCATGCGCGCGCGCAACGGCGGCAATGGCGGCAGCGCGCCCAGCATGAGCACCAGGTCCAGCCCCAGCGCCGCCACGCCGTCGTCGCGGCCCGCGTCGCGCGGATCGCCCGGCAGCGTCAGAACGGGAGTGGATGCAGGCAGGCCCTCGCGCAGGTCGCGGCACGCCAGCATCTGCCGCTGCCGCGCTGGCAGCAGGCGCGACTCCAGCCGCGACAGGGTGCCGAACAGCGCCTTGGCGCCCAGGCGCGGCTCTGGAACGGCTTTTTCCATCACCAGCAACGCCGCCAGATCGCAGTCCTGGCTGCGCGCGAGCCACTCAGCCATGTCGTGGATCCACCCGGGCTGGTCGGTTCCGTCCAGCAACAGCCCCACTCTGTAGGTCTTCATGTCTCCTGCTCCTGTGTCTGGGCGAAATGGCCGCGGCACCGGAACGGCGATCGGGCTCGCCAGGCGCATCCACGGTGCCACGCTTTCAAGTCCTCGCGCTGATACTGCGGCGTTTTGGCTTGGTCTTCCAGACGGCTTTCAACCTAGGGCGCTCGTCCGAGGACAAACGGCGCAGCGCCGTTTGGGCGAGACCCACGCTTCTTCCTCGGCCAACCGCACGGGCCCTCGTGCAAAGGAACGAGGCGGTCATCCGGACCGTCTCGGGATTCATGCGTACCAGCTAGGGATAACCACTATCGCATCCTGGCACCGGCTAACGCATACTGCTTTCAAACGAACGTTTGAATTCAACCTAATGCAAGAACTCAGATCCTCCAGCACCCGCGAATCGATCCTGGACACCGCCGAAGCCCTGTTTGCGCAACAGGGCCACGACGGCACGTCCATGCGCCAGATCACGGGCGCGGCGGGCGTCAATCTGGCGTCGGTCAACTATCACTTCGGCTCCAAGGAATCGCTGGTCCAGGCCGTGCTCAAGCGGCGCCTGGAAGTCCTGAATCGCGAACGGCTGCGCCTGCTCGACGAGCTCGAGGCCCAGGCCCAGGGCAAGCCGCTCAAGCCGTCGCAGATCGTCGACGCCTTCTTCGGCACGCTGTTGCGGCTGGCGGCCGATCCGGAGCAGGCGGGAAGCACCTTCCTGCCGCTGCTCGAACGCACCATGACCGACCCCGCCGGCTTCATCCGCGCCCTGTTCGCCGAGGAATACGCCGACGTGCTCGAGCGCTATCGCAATGCCTTGTTCGCCGCCCTGCCCGACGTGCCGCGCGCCGAAATCGTGTGGCGTTTCCAGTTCATGCTCGGCGCCACCTCCTACGCCATCATCGGCACCGACCTGTTGCGCTCGGTGACCGGCTGGACGCTGGACGAGTCCGAGCAACCCGACAACCCCGAGCTGCTGCTGCCCCGCCTGATGAGCTTCCTGCTCGGCGGCCTGCGCGCTCCCCTGCCGCAGCACCCCGTCACCTAGGGCCCCAGGGTCGGCGCGGCGCGGCGGTTCCAGAGAATTCAAAAAAGGAGACTAGGAAATGAACGCAGTCATCGTCGCGCTGATCGCCATCGCGCTGCTGGCCGTCGTCCTGCTGGGCGTGCGCCCGCTCAGGCGGGCCTTGCTGTCGGCGCCGATCTTCAATCTCTACCGCAAGGTGCTGCCGCAGATGTCGGACACCGAGCGCGACGCCCTGGAGGCCGGCACGGTCTGGTGGGAAGGCGAGCTGTTCCGCGGCCGGCCCGACTGGAAGCGCATGCTGGCCTACCCGCGCCCGCGCCTGACCGACGAGGAACAGCACTTCCTGGACCACCAGGCCGAAGAGGCCTGCCGCATGGTCAACGACTGGAACATCACGCAGGAACGCTTTGACCTGCCCGCCGAGGTCTGGGACTACCTCAAACGCAGCGGCTTCCTGGGCATGATCATCCCCAAGGAATACGGCGGCCTGGCCTTCTCGGCCTACGCCCACTCCGAGATCGTGACCAAGCTGTCGACGCGCTCGTCGGCGCTGGCGGTGTCGGTGATGGTGCCCAACTCGCTCGGCCCGGCCGAGCTGCTGCTGCACTACGGCACCGATGAACAGAAGAACCACTACCTGCCGCGCCTGGCGCGCGGCGAGGAAGTGCCGGCCTTCGCGCTGACCAGCCCGTGGGCCGGTTCCGACGCCGCCGCCATCCCCGACAGCGGCATCGTCTGCAAGGGCGAATGGCAGGGCCGCGAAGTGATCGGCATGCGCGTCAGCTGGGACAAGCGCTACATCACGCTGGCGCCGGTCTGCACGCTGCTGGGCCTGGCCTTCCGCCTGTACGACCCGGACGGCCTGCTGGGCGGCAAGAAAGACCTGGGCATCACCTGCGCGCTGGTGCCGCACGACCATCCCGGCGTGGACACCGGCCGCCGCCACTTCCCGCTCAACGCCATGTTCATGAACGGCCCGACCCGCGGCCACGACGTCTTCATGCCGCTGGACTTCATCATCGGCGGCCCGGCCATGGCCGGCCAGGGCTGGCGCATGCTGATGGAATGCCTGGCGGCCGGCCGCTCGATCTCGCTGCCATCGTCCAACACCGGCATGTCCAAGCTGACCGCGCGCGCCGTCGGCGGCTACGCCCGCGTGCGCAGCCAGTTCCGCACCCCGGTCGGCAAGTTCGAAGGAGTCGAGGAGGCGCTGGCCCGCATCGGCGGCCACACCTACATGATGGACGCCGCGCGCAGCATGACCGCCGGCGCCGTCGACCTGGGAGAAAAGCCCTCGGTGGTGTCGGCCATCGTCAAGTACCACGTCACCGAGCGCGCGCGCCAGGTCGTCAACGACGGCATGGACGTGATCGGCGGCAAGGGCATCTGCCTGGGGCCGTCCAACTTCCTGGGCCGCGCCTACCAGCAGATTCCCATCGGCATCACCGTGGAAGGCGCCAACATCCTGACCCGCAGCCTGATCATCTTCGGCCAGGGCGCGATCCGCTGCCATCCCTACGTGCTGGCCGAGATGCGCGCGGCGCAGTCGTCCGACCGCAGGCAGGGCCTGATCGATTTCGACCAGGCCTTCTGGGGCCACGTCGGCTTTGTCGCGCGCAACAAGCTGCGCGCGCTGGGCACCGCCCTGACCGGCGGACGCTTCATCGGCATCGACGCCGACGTCGCGCCCGAAATGAAGCGCTACTACCAGTTGCTGAGCCGCTATTCGGCCGCTTTCGCGCTGCTGGCCGACACCTCGATGCTGGTGCTGGGCGGCAGCCTCAAGCGCCGCGAACGCCTGTCGGCGCGCCTGGGCGACATCCTGTCGCAGATGTACCTGGCCAGCGCCGCGCTCAAGCGCTTCGAGGACGAGGGCCGCCAGGACGCCGACGCGCCGCTGGTGCACTGGTCGGTGCAGGACGCGCTGTTCCGCCTGCAGGACGCCATCGACGGCGTGCTGGAAAACTATCCCAACCGCGTGGTGGCGTGGAGCCTGCGCCGCATCGTCTTCCCCTGGGGCCGGCCGCAGTCGCTGCCGTCCGACCAACTGGGCCAGGACGTGGCGCGGCTGCTGATCAACCCGGGCGCGACCCGCGACCGCCTGACCGCCGGCTGCCACCTGCCCGCCACCGCCGACGAACCGGTCGGCGCGATCGAGCTGGCGCTGGCCGCCACGCTGGAGGCAGAGCCGATCGAATCGAAGATCCGCGAGTTCGAGAAGCGCGGCACGCTCGAAGGCAATCCGCAGGCCAACGTGCGCGACCTGGCCGACGCCGTCTTCGCCGCCGGCGGCATCACCGCCGAAGAATATGCGGTGGTCAAGCGCCGCAATACCTTGCGCGATACCGTGGTGAAAGTGGATGATTTCCCCTTTGACCTCGGCGCCACCGGCGCGGTCAAGCCGGTCAGCGAACGCAAGGCAGCCTGAGGCCCGTCCACACACCAAGGAGATCGGATGGCATTCAAACCGGTATACGTGGTCGACGGTGCCCGCACGCCCTTCCTGAAGGCGCGTTCGGGCCCCGGCCCGTTCGCGGCCGGCGACCTGGCCGTGCAGGCCGGGCGCGGCCTGTTACTGCGCCAACCCTACGCCCCCACCGACCTGGACGAAGTCATCGTCGGCTGCGCCGCGCCGTCGGCCGACGAGGTCAACATCGGCCGCGTGATCGCGCTGCGCCTGGGGTGCGGCAACAAGGTGCCCGGCTGGACGGTGATGCGCAACTGCGCCTCGGGCATGCAGGCGCTGGATTCCGCCATCGCCAACATCCAGACCGGCCGCTCGCAGCTGGTGCTGGCCGGCGGCACGGACGCCCTGTCGCGCGCGCCGGTGCTGTTCTCGGACGACATGGTGCGCTGGCTGGCCAGCTGGTACGCGGCCCGCGGCGTCGGCGCCAAACTCGCCACGCTCGGCCGCCTGCGCCTGCGCCACCTGGCGCCGGTCATCGGCCTGCTCAAGGGCCTGACCGACCCGGTGGTGGGACTGTCGATGGGCCAGACCGCCGAGAACGTCGCCACCCGCTTCGGCATCAGCCGCCAGGCCATGGACGCCTATTCGGCGCAAAGCCACGCCCGGGCCCTGGCCGGGCGCGCCGACGGCGCCTTCGCCGAGATCACGCCGCTGATCGACACACAGGGCAAGCTGTATCCGGACGACGACGGCGTGCGCGAGGACTCCACGCCCGAAAAGCTGGCCAAGCTCAAGCCAGTGTTCGACAAGCCCTGGGGCAACATCACCGCCGGCAACAGCTCGCAGGTCACCGACGGCGCGGCGATGCTGGTGCTGGCCTCCGAGGAAGCGGTGCAGCGCT
This sequence comes from Achromobacter ruhlandii, assembly GCF_002082135.1. Lineage (NCBI taxonomy): Bacteria > Pseudomonadati > Pseudomonadota > Betaproteobacteria > Burkholderiales > Alcaligenaceae > Achromobacter > Achromobacter ruhlandii. The sequence goes on along the minus strand of NZ_CP017433.1, from coordinate 1,790,462 downwards.
GGAACCTGCGGCCGCTGGGCCGCATCATCGACAGCCAATGGGCCGGCCTCGATCCGGCCATGATGGGCCTGGGGCCGGTGCATGCCGCCACCCCGATCCTGCAACGCCACGGACTGGGCCTCAATGACCTGGACTTGTGGGAGATCAACGAAGCCTTCGCCGCCCAGGTGCTGGGCTGCCTGGCGGCCTGGCGGGACGAGGCCTATTGCCAGGAACACTTCGGCACGCCCGCGTGGGGCGAGCTCGATCCGGCGCGCCTGAACGTGGACGGCGGCGCCATCGCCATCGGCCATCCGGTGGGCGCATCGGGCGCCCGCATCGTGCTGCACCTGCTGGAGGCGCTCAAGCGTCGCGGCGCGCGCCGCGGCATGGCCGCCATCTGCATCGGCGGCGGCCTGGGTGGCGCCATGCTGGTCGAAACCCTGGAGGACCGCCCATGAACACGCTGGAGACGCTCTCGCACTGGCGCCTGGAGCGCGACGCCGACGGCCTGGCGTGGCTGACGTTCGACCGCGCCGGCAGCGCCGTCAACGCGCTGTCCGCCGACACCATGGCGGAACTGGCGACGGTGCTGGACGCGCTCGACGCGCAGCCGCCCAAGGGCCTGGTGATCCGCTCGGGCAAGCCGACCGGCTTCATCGTCGGCGCCGACGTCAATGAATTCGCCGAACTGAACACGCCGGAACAGGGCCGTGCCCTGGTGGCGCGCGGCTGGAACCTGTTCAACCGCCTGGCGGCGGTGCGCTATCCGACGCTGGCGCTGATCCAGGGCCACTGCCTGGGCGGCGGCCTGGAACTGGCGCTGGCCTGCCGCTACCGGCTGGTGGAGGACGCGCCCGGCGCCTCGCTGGCGCTGCCCGAAGTGATGCTGGGCATCTTTCCCGGCTGGGGCGGCATGCTGCGCCTGCCCGCCGTGGTCGGCGCGCCGGCCGCGCTCGACATGATGCTGTCGGGCAAGCCGCCGCGCCGCGCGCGCGGCCTGGGCGCCTGGCTGAACCGCTGGCCGCTCAAGGCGGTGGCCGCCAAGCGCGCCCGCAAGCAGGTCGCCGCCAAGGATCCGCTGGGCCACTACCCGGCCGCGCCCGCCATCATCGAACTCTGGGAAAAACATGGCGGCAACGCCTTGCAGGCGCCGGCGCTGATCGACACCATCATCGCCTCGGATACCGCCCGCAACCTGCTGCGCGTGTTCCGGCTGCAGGAGCGCCTGAAGGCCAATGGTCGCCAGCCCGGCATCGCGCCGGTGCGCCACGTGCACGTGGTCGGCGCGGGTGTGATGGGCGGCGACATCGCCGCCTGGTGCGCGCTCAAGGGCCTGACCGTGACGCTGCAGGACCAGGACATGGCCCGCATCGCGCCCGCCATCAAGCGCGCCGCGACGCTGTTCGCGCGCCGCCTGAAGGACCGGCGCGCGGCCCGCGCCGCCTTCGACCGGCTGGTGCCCGACCCCACCGGCGGCGGCGTGCCGCTGGCCGACGTGGTGATCGAGGCCATCAGCGAGAACCCGGAGGCCAAGCGCGGGCTGTACCAATCGCTGGAGCCGCGCATGAAGGCCGACGCCCTGCTGGCCACCAACACCTCCAGTCTGTCGCTGGAAACGCTGAGCGCCGGGCTGGCCCGCCCCGAACGGCTGATCGGCATCCACTTCTTCAATCCCGTGGCCAAGATGCCCCTGGTGGAAGTCGTGCATGCGGACGGCACTGCCGCGCAAACGCTCGCGCGCGCCAGCGCCTTTGTAGGACAGATCGGAAAATTAGCGCTGCCGGTGCGTAGCGCCCCCGGTTTCCTGGTCAATGCGGTGCTGGCACCGTATATGCTTCAGGCCATGCGAAATATCGACGACGGTCTATCGCCCGCCGCCGTGGACGCGGCCATGGTGGCGTTCGGCATGCCGATGGGCCCGCTCGAACTGGCCGACACGGTCGGCCTGGACATCGCCCGCGCGGCGGGGCAGGAACTGGCTGGCGGCGCCGAGCCGCCGCGCTGCCTGGCCGAGAAGCTGGCGCGCGGCGACCTGGGCAAGAAGAGCGGCCGCGGCTTCTACACCTGGCGCGACGGCAAACCGGTCAAGGACGGCCAGGGCGGCGCGCAGGCGCCGGCCGGCCTGGCCGAGCGCCTGATCCAGCCTTTGGTCGATGCCACCCGCGAGCGGGTCGAGGCCGGCGTGGTGGCCGACGCCGACCTGGCCGACGCCGGCGTGATTTTCGGAACCGGGTTCGCGCCGTTCACGGGCGGACCCCTGCATTACCAGAGCAGTCGCAGTGCCTAGCGCAGTAACGCGTCAACAAACCAAACCGGCCTGGACCCCCTTGAGCCGGATAGACCGGGACGACGAGACCGGCAGTGCCATAGAGACATACCTATCCAACATGAGGAGGCAGTACCATGAGCAGACGTTCATTGTCCCTGAGCACCCTGTCCGCCATTGTGGTCGGCCTGGGCGCCACCAGCGCCGCCCACGGCGCCGGCTTTCAGCTCCTTGAGCAGAATGCCAGCGGCCTGGGCAACGCCTACGCGGGCTCGGCGGCAAATCCGGAAAACGCCAGCATCATCTACTACAACCCGGCGGGCATGACCTACCTGCCGGGCATCAATGTCTCGGGCGGCGTCAATCTGATCAAGCCCTCGTTCAAGTTCTCGGACAACGGCAACAGCCGCAATCCGACGGCGCTGGGCGGCACCCGCCCCACCGGCGGCGACGGCGGCGATGCCGGCAACCTGGGCGTCGTGCCCAACCTGTACGGCTCGTGGCAACTGAGCGACCAGTGGTTCATCGGCCTGGGCATCGGCGCGCCGTTCGGCCTGATGACCGAATACGACAAGGGCTGGGAAGGCCAATACCACTCGAACAAGTTCGAGATCAAGACCATCAACATCAACCCGTCGATCGCCTACAAGGTCAACGACAAGTTCTCGATGGGCTTCGGCGTCAACTGGCAGCACATCGACGCCACCTACAAGAAGAAGACCGTGGTGCCCGTGGCCCTGCCCGGCGGCGGCACCTTCATCACCAACGGCGACGCCGACCTCAACCTGAAGGGCGACGCCTGGGGCTGGAACGTGGGCTTCATGCTGCAACCCACCGAAGACACCCGCATCGGCCTGTCGTACCGCTCCAAGATCAAGCACACCGCCAAGGGCGACACCGATATCGACAACATCGGCCCGACCCGCCAGTCGGTCTCGTTCGACGCCAAGGCCTCGGTCGACCTGCCCGACACCCTGATCCTGAGCGCCACCCACCAGCTCAACGAGAAGTGGGAACTGCTGGGCGACATCTCCTGGACCGGCTGGAGCAGCATCCCCGACCTGAAGATCCGCAACTCCGGCACCGGCGCGCGCGATGACGACCTGCCGCTGAACTTCCGCGACACGTGGCGCATCGCCGTGGGCACGTCCTACAAGTTCGCGCCCGACTGGAAGTGGAAGTTCGGCCTGGCCTACGACCAGTCGCCGGTCCACAAGGCCGAGGACCGTCCGACCTCGCTGCCCGACAACGACCGCTACTGGTTCTCGACGGGCGTGCAATGGCAGGCCACCAAGAGCACCACGCTCGATCTGGGCTATACCTATCTCTACCTGCGCAAGACGGACATCGACACCACGTCCGGCAACGCGTTGACGAAGGGCCGCGTCGCGGGCACCTATGACAGCAGCGGCCACATCTTCGGCCTGCAACTGTCGTCCCGCTTCTAGCCCTGCCGGGGCGGATGACGGGCCGGCCCCGTCTTCCGCCCGCATTTTCAGGAGACTTCCTTGAGCAAGTTCGTCGTCAAACACGTCGCCGTGCTGGGTGCCGGCGTCATGGGCGCGCAGATCGCCGCCCACCTGGCCAACGCCGGCGTGCCCGTCACGCTGTTCGACCTTGCCGCGCCCGAAGGCGACCGCAACGGCATCGTCAAGAAAGCCCTGGCCGGCCTGAAGAAGCTGGAGCCCGCGCCGCTGGCCAGCCCCGCCCGCCTGGCCCTGATCACCCCGGCCAACTACGACGACCATATCGAACAACTGCGCGGCTGTGACCTGATCATCGAAGCCATCGCCGAGCGCATTGACTGGAAGACCGCGCTGTACGAGCGCATCGCGCCGCACGTCGCGCCCGGCGCCATCATCGCCTCCAATACCTCCGGCCTGTCGATCGACGCGCTGGCCAACGCCCTGCCGGCCGCGCTGCGCGACCGCTTCTGCGGCATCCATTTCTTCAATCCGCCGCGCTACATGCGCCTGGTGGAAATCATCGCCACCGCGCACACCCAGGCGCCGGTGCTGGACCAGCTCGAAACCTGGCTGACCTCCACGCTGGGCAAGGGCGTGATCCGCGCGCTCGACACGCCCAACTTCGTGGCCAACCGCATCGGCGTGTTCTCGATCCTGGCCGCCATGCACCACACTCAGCGCCTGGGCCTGGGCTTCGACGAGGTCGACGCCCTCACCGGCCCCAAGATCGGCCGTCCCAAGAGCGCCACCTACCGCACCGCCGACGTGGTCGGCCTGGACACGCTGGCCCACGTGGTCGGCACCATGGACAAGAACCTGCCGGACGATCCCTGGCACCGCTATTTCACGCTGCCCGCCTGGCTGTCGGCCCTGATCGCCAAGGGCGCGCTGGGCCAGAAAAGCGGCGCCGGCGTCTACCGCAAGGCGGGCCGCGAAATCCAGGTGCTGGACCTGCAGGCCCAGGACTACCGCCCCAGCGCCGGCAAGCTGGCCGACGAGGTCGCCGCGCTGCTGAAAGAACGCGATCCGGCCAGGCGCTTCGCCGCGCTGCGCGCCAGCGAGCATCCGCAGGCCCAGTTCCTGTGGAGCCTGTTCCGCGACATCTTCCACTACAGCGCGGTGCAGCTCGGCCAGGTGGCCGACAACGCCCGCGACCTGGACCTGGCCATGCGCTGGGGCTTCGGCTGGGCCCAGGGCCCGTTCGAGACCTGGCAGGCCGCCGGCTGGCAGGCCATCGCCCGCGCCGTCGCCGAAGACATCGCCGCCGGCCGCGCCATGAGCGACGCGCCGCTGCCGGCCTGGGCCCTGGAGCCCGAGCGCCAGGGCGTGCACACGCCGGCCGGCTCGTATTCCGCGCGCAGCGGCAAGCTGCATCCGCGCTCGGCGCTACCGGTCTACCGGCGCCAGTTGTTCCCCGAGCGCGTGTTCGGCGAAGGCCCCGACGACCGCGGCACCACGGTCTGGGAAAACGAAGGCGTGCGCCTGTGGAACCTGCCCGAGGTCGACTCCGGCATCGCCATCCTGTCGGTCACGTCCAAGAACCACACGCTGGGCGCCGAGGTGCTCGAAGGCATCCTGCAGGCCGTGGCCCGCGCCGAGCGCGAGTTCGACGGCCTGGTGATCTGGCATGACGCGCCATTCGCGGTGGGCGCCAACCTGCAACAGGTGTCCGAAGCCTGCGCCGCCGGCCAGTGGGACATGCTGGAAGCCACCGTCGAGAAATTCCAACGCACCTCGCAGGCCTTCAAATACGCGCAGATCCCCACCGTGGCGGCCGTGCAGGGCATGGCGCTGGGCGGCGGCTGCGAATTCCTGATGCACGCCTCGCACCGCGTGCTGGCGCTGGAAAGCTACATCGGCCTGGTCGAGGCGGGCGTCGGCCTGATCCCGGCCGGCGGCGGCAGCAAGGAATTCGCCGGCCGCGCCGCGGCGCTGGCGGCAAAGACCGCCACGCCCGGCGAGGTGTTCCCCTTCCTGCAGCCGGTGTTCCAGACCATCGCCATGGCGCGGGTCGCCAAGAGCGCCATCGAGGCTGTCGACCTGGGCTTCGCGCGCGAACAGGACATCGTGCTGTTCCATCCTGGCGAGCTGCTGTTCGTGGCCATCGGCCAGGCGCGCGCCGCCGCCACCGCCGGCTACGTGCCGCCGCCGCGCCTGCAGGGCGTGCCGGTGGCCGGCCGCAACGGCATCGCAAACTTCGAGATGGTGCTGGTCAACATGCGCGAGGGCGGCATGATCAGCGCCCACGACTACCGCGTGGCCCGCAGCGCCGCGGTGGCGCTGTGCGGCGGCGAGGTCGAGACGGGCGCCAAGGTCGACGAGGAATGGCTCCTGGCGGTCGAGCGCAAGGAGTTCGTGGCGCTGCTGCGCACGCCCGAGACCCAGGCCCGCATCCGCCACACCCTGGACACGGGCAAGCCACTGCGGAACTGACTCCCCCCCGAAGCGCCTGCGGCGCCTCCCCCCGGGGGGGCGCCGGCGGCGGACCGGCGGAGCCGAGCATCGGTCCCCCCGAAGCGCCTGCGGCGCTACCCCCAGGGGCGCCGGCGGCGGACCGGCGAAGCCGGATCCGCGCGGCCCCGCTAGTGAGAAACCGTGATGGACGTAGGGTGACTGTTATGGATACGAGGAATTGATATGAGCAAGCAGATTCAAGAGGCTTACATCGTTGCGGCGACGCGGCTGCCGGTGGGCAAGCGCAATGGGGTGTATGCCACCACCCGGCCCGACGACATGCTGGCGGCGGCGCTGCAGGGCGTGTTGAAGCAGACGCCGTGGCTGGATCCGGCGCGCATCGACGACGTCATCACCGGCTGCGCCATGCCGGAAGCCGAGCAGGGCATGAACGTGGCGCGCATCGGCCTGCTGCTGGCCGGCCTGCCGCAGAGCGTGGCCGGCGTCACCGTCAATCGCTTCTGCGCCTCCGGGCTGCAGGCGGTGGCCGACGCCGCCGCGCGCATCCGCAGCGGCGAGGTCGACATCATGATCGGCTCGGGCACCGAGTCCATGAGCGCCATGCCGCAGATCATGGGCAACAAGGTGTCGCTCAACCCGGCCATCTTCTCGCACCCCGAGAACGTCGGCATGGCCTTCGGCATGGGCCTGACCGGCGAGAAAGTGGCCGAGCAATGGAAAGTATCGCGCGAAGACCAGGACGCCTTCGCGCTGGCCTCGCAGCAGAAGGCCAACGCCGCCATCGCCGCCGGCCACTTCCGCGCCGAGACCACGCCGTTCGAGGTGGTGACGCGGCTGCCCGGCGGATCCAAGGGCGAGGTGAGCGAAACCCGGCGCCTGGTCGAAGTCGATGAAGGCCCGCGCCCCGACAGCAGCGCCGAGGGACTGGCGCGGCTCAAGCCCGTATTCGCCGCGCGCGGCAGCGTCACCGCCGGCAACAGCTCGCAGATGTCCGACGGCGCCGCCGCGGTGGTGCTGGTGTCCGAGCGGGTGCTGCGCGAATTCAATCTCAGCCCGCTCGCGCGCTTCGTCAGCTACTCGGTGGCCGGCGTGCCGCCGGAAATCATGGGCATCGGCCCCATGGCCGCCATTCCCAAGGTGCTGGCGCGCGCCGGCATCGCGCAGGACGACCTGGACTGGATCGAACTGAATGAGGCCTTCGCCGCGCAATCGCTGGCGGTGATCCGCGAACTCAAGCTCGATCCGTCCAAGATCAACCCGCTGGGCGGCGCCATCGCGCTGGGCCATCCGCTGGGCGCGACCGGCGCGATCCGCACCGCCACGCTGATGCACGGCTTGCGCCGCACCGGCGGCAAGTACGGCATGGTGACGATGTGCATCGGCACCGGCATGGGCGCGGCCGGCCTGTTCGAAGCCATGTAACCGAGGCGATGTAAAGCGGTGAAGCCCTATTGGTTCAAACGCCTGTCGCCGGCCTGGCGCGCGCGCCTGATGCGGGTGGGATTCAACCTGCACCCGGCGTTCCGCGCCACCGGCGGCCGGGTGTTGCACGTGTCGCACGATTTCCAGCACATCCGCATCAAGCTGCCCTTGCTGCGGCGCACGCGCAACATCGTGGGCTCGATGTACGGCGGCTCGCTGTTCGCGGTGACCGACGGCGCCCATCCCACCATGCTGATGGCGGCGCTGGGCGCGGACCACATCGTGTGGGACAAGGCGGCATCCATCCGCTACCGCAAGCCCGCCTATACCACGCTGTATGTGGACTTCCGGCTGCCGCCGGGAGAAATCGCGAACATACGCAGGATTCTTGCGCGTGACCACGAGACCACCCGGACCTACACCGTGGAATTGAAGGACAAGGACGGCGTCGTCTATGCCGTCGTGGAACGCACGATCTACATCGCCGACAAGAAGTACTACAAGCAGAAAACGACTGGAGGAGACCCATGCGTGACATCATCCCCGGAGGGCGCGCCGCCGCCCTGAGCCTGGTCCTGGCCGCCTGCCTGACGGCCGCCCCCGCGCTGGCCGCCGACATGGACGTGGCCGGCGTGCGCCTCCCCGCGCAGTTGTCCGAAGGCGGCCACGCGCTGGTGCTGAACGGCGCCGGCCTGCGCACCAAGTTCGTGGTCAAGGTGTATGTGGCGGCGCTGTATGCCAGCGCCAGGAGCCAGGACGCCGCGACCCTGATCAACAGCAACGACCCGCGCCGCATGCGGCTGCAACTCTTGCGGGATGTCGATAGCAAGAGCCTGGACGCGGCGCTGCAGGAAGGATTGCGCGACAATACGCCCAAACAGGAACTCGCCGCGCTGCAACCGTCCGCCGCGCGCCTGTCGGCGCTGATGGCCGAGATCGGCTCGGCCCGCGAAGGCGACGTGATCGACCTGGACTTCGACGCCCGCGGCGTGACCATCACCGATAACGGCAAGCAGCGCGGCCGCATCGACGACCCGGCCTTCGGCCGCGCGCTGCTGCGGGTCTGGCTGGGCAATGATCCGGCCCAGTCCTCCCTGAAAAAAGCCCTGTTGGGAGCCCCTTGAAGATGGAACGAATCTGGCAGAAAAGCTACCCCCCGGGCATCCCCAAGGACATCGAACTGGACAGCGCCACCACGCTGGTCTCGATCGCGCGGGACAGTTGCCGGCGTTTCGCCGACAAGCCGGCGTACCTGAGCATGGGCAAGACCATGACCTACGCCGAACTCGACCGCCTGACGCGCGACTTCGCCGCGTGGCTCCACGCCAACGGCCTGCGCAAGGGCGATCGGGTGGCGCTGATGATGCCCAACCTGCTGCAGTACCCGGTGTGCCTGTTCGGCACCCTGCGCGCCGGCTGCATCGTGGTCAACTGCAATCCGCTCTACACCGCGCACGAACTGGCGCACCAGTTGGCCGACGCCGGCGCGCGCGCCATCGTGGTGGCCGACAACTTCGCCGCCACGCTGCAAAAGGCGCTGCCCGACACCCCGGTCGAGAAAGTGCTGGTGACCTCGATCGGTGAACTGCTCAGCCCGCTCAAGGGCCGCCTGGTCGACTTCGTGGTGCGGCGGGTCAAGCGCATGGTGCCGGCCTGGTCGATCCCCTCCGCCATCCGCCTGGGCGCGGCGTTGCGGGAAGGGCGCGGCCTGCCGTTCGAGGAGGTCGCCCTGACCCAGGACGACCTGGCGTGCCTGCAATACACCGGCGGCACCACCGGCGTGGCCAAGGCCGCCATGCTGACCCACGGCAACCTGGCCGCCAACGTGACCCAGGCCCACGCCTGGATCAAGCCGCTGGTCAAGGAAGGCGAGGAGTGCATCGTCACGGCGCTGCCGCTCTACCATATCTTCGCGCTCACGGCGAACTGCCTGGCCTTCATGAAGATCGGCGCCAGCAGCCTGCTGATCATCAACCCGCGCGACATTGGCGGGCTGATCAAGGAAATGGCCAAGGTGCCCTTCAGCGCCTTCACCGGCGTCAACACCTTGTTCAACGCCCTGCTCAACCACCCGGACTTCGCCAAACTGGATTTCTCGCGCCTGCGGCTGACCATGGGCGGCGGCATGGCGGTGCAGCGCGCCGTGGCCGAACGCTGGCTGGCCGTCACCGGCCGCTCGCTGGCGCAGGCCTATGGCCTGACCGAGACCTCGCCGGCGGTGACCATCAATCCGCTCGACGTGCAGGTCTTCACCGGCTCGATCGGCCTGCCGGTGCCGTCGACCGACCTGTCTATCCGCGACGACGACGGGCGCGAGCTGGGCGTGGGCGAACGCGGCGAGATCTGCGTGCGCGGCCCGCAGGTGACGCAGGGCTACTGGAACCGGCCCGACGAGACCGCGCTGGTGATGACGCCCGACGGCTACCTGCGCACCGGCGACATCGGTTATGTCGACGAGGCCGGCTACGTCTTCCTGGTCGACCGCAAGAAGGACATGATCCTGGTGTCCGGCTTCAATGTCTATCCCAACGAGGTCGAGGACGCGGCGGCGCTGCATCCAGGCGTGCGCGAGGTGGCCGCCATCGGCGTGCCCGATGAACGCTCGGGCGAAGCGGTCAAGCTGTACGTGATCCGCAAGGATCCCAACCTGGACGCCGAAACGCTGATCGCGCATTGCCGCACCCAGCTCACCGGCTACAAGGTGCCGCGCTACGTCGAGTTCCGCGACGATCTGCCGCGCACCAACGTCGGCAAGATCCTGCGGCGCGAACTCAAGCCGGCCGCCGCGGCGCCGCAGAAGGACACCGCGGGCGCCTGATGCCGACACGGGCGCGGCGACGGGCGATCCGCCCGCGCCGCCGCCCAGGGTCTTTCACCACTGCCCGAAGAACACCCCGGCGCGCTTGTGCGCGTTGGTGCCCTGCTCCACCGCCGCGTCGCTCAGGGTGGTGCGGCGCTTGCCGCGCAGCATCCAGTCCAGCAGGCGCTCGCGCAGTTGCGCCCGCACCGCCGCATGCGCGGCGCTGGCGCCCAGGTCCTGGAACTCGTCGGGATCGGCCTGCAGGTCGTACAGTTGCTCGGGTTCGTCCAGCCAGTACACGTAGCGCCAGCGGTCGGTGCGCACCGACCAGGCGCGCGCGTTCTGCGGCGTCTTGCCGCGCAGGATGCGCGCCTGGCGGAAGCTGTAGTCCAGCTCCGAGAACACGCAGTCGCGCCAGGGCTCGTCCGCCCCCGGCCATGCAGCACGGTCTGCAGCTCGCGCCCCTCCAGCCGGTGCCAGGGCCTCGGCGCGTCCAGCGCGCGCAGCACCGTCGGCACCAGGTCCACGCTTTCCACCATGTCCGCCAGCGCCTGGCCGCGCGTCGCATCGGCCTCAGCCGACGGGTCCATCACGATGAACGGCACGCGCTGCACGGTGTCGTAGAACAGTTCCTTCTCGCCCAGCCAGTGGTCGCCCAGGAAGTCGCCGTGATCCGCCGTGAACACGATCAGCGTGTTGCGCATCAGGCCCGCGCCTTCCATGAAGTCGAACAACCGCCCCAGGTGGTCGTCGAGCTGGCGGATCAGGCCCTGGTAGGCCGGACGCACCACGCGCACGCATTCATCGGTCGAGAAGCTGACGCTTTCCTCATGCTGGCGGTAGGCCGCCACCACCGGATGCGCGCCGGCCAGCTCCTCGCGGCTGCGCCGCACCGGCAGGCACTGGTCGGCCGTGTAGCGCTGATGGTAGGGCGCCGGCGCCATGTAGGGCCAGTGCGGCTTGACGTAGCTCAGGTGCAGCACCCAGGGCTGGCCGCCGCGCTGCTGCATGAAGCGCAGCGCCTGGTCGGTCATGTAGGCGGTCTCGGAATGCGGCTCGGCCACCCGCGACGGCAGGTGCGCGTTGCGCATGTTCCAGCCGCTGACCACCTGGCCGTGCGCATCGACGCCGGCGATGACGTAGTCGGTCCAGGGGTCGGCGCTGTCGTAGCCCTGGCTGCGCAGGAACGCGGGGTAGCCGCTTTCCTTGCCCGGTTCGTGGTGGCCGTCGTAGCGGTCGACCTCGATGAAGCCGCCGCGCGACAGCAGCGCGCCAAGCTCGGAGCCGCCGTCGATCGACAGGCGCTCCATGCCGGCGCGGTCGGGAATCACGTGTGTCTTGCCCGCCAGCGCCAGGTCGCGCCCTTGCCCGGCCAGGTACTCGCCCAGCGTGATCTCGTTGACCGACAGCGGCACCCGGTTCCAGGTGGCGCCGTGGCGCGAGGGATAGCGCCCCGTGTAATAGCTCATGCGCGATGGGCCGCACACGCCGGAATTGACGAAGGCGCGGTCGAAGCGCGCGCCGCGCGCGGCCAGCGCGTCCAGGCTGGGCGTCTGCAAATAGGGATGGCCATAGCAGCTCAGGTGATCCGCCCGCAGCTGGTCGGCCATGATGAACAACACATTCTGCACCGTGCTCATCGTCGCCCGCCTATTGCGTGGCCGTGAAGCCGGACGCCTTCACCGCCGGTTCCCATTGGGCCCGGTAGGCGTCCAGCTCGCGCCCGGTGGCGGCGGCATCCGCCGTCACCGGCTCCAGATACGACTCGCGCACCGCCTGCTGCATGGCCGGCTCGCGCATCACCGCGGCGATGTCCTCGCCCAGCCGGGCGGCCTTGGCCGGCGCCATCGCCGACGAGGCGAAGAACGCGTTCCAGCCGTCGGCCGCCAAGTCCACGCCGGCCTCGCGGAAGGTCGGCACGTCCGCCAGCAGCGGATCGCGCGCCTCGCCCGAGGTCGCCAGGATGCGGATCTTGCCGGCTCGATGCTGCGGCAGCAGCGTGTCCAGCGTGTCGACCGCCTGCGGCAGCACGCCGCCGATCAGTTCGGAGATCAGCGGCGCCGAGCCGCGATACCCCACCACCTCGGGCTCCTGGCCGATCTGGCGGCCCAGCATCAGCGCGAAGAAGTGCGGCAGGCTGCCGGTGGCCGGCACGCCCACCGAGAACTGGCGCGGATTGTCGCGCAGCCATTGGCGCAGCCCCGCCACGTCGCGGATGGGCGAATTGGCCGCCACCGCCAAGGCGAACTTGTAGCGGCTGACCAGCGACACCGGCTGGAAATCGCGGCGGGCGTCGTAGCCGGGTTCGGCGTAGACCAGCGGCGCCACCACCATGACGGCGGGATTGGCCAGCATCAGCACGTTCTGCCGCGCGGCCAGCGCATGCAGGCCCTGGGCCGCGATACGGCCGCCTGCGCCGGTCTTATTTTCGACCACCACGGTCACGCCCAGCCGGTCCTTCAGGCGGTCGGCCACCAGCCGCGCGATGCGGTCGGAACTGCCGCCCGGGGGATAGCCCACCACGATGGTCAGGGCGCCGTCCAGCGGCGCCTGCTGGGCACAGGCGGGCGCGGCCGAAGCCGCCGCGAGCGCCGCGAACGCGGCGCAGGATATCCAATTACGCACGGTAGTCTCCCTGGTGACAACGGCCCGCTGTCGGTTATGTTTGCGCATGCCGGGCCTGGGCCTGGATAGGCGAGACGACTGTAGCGCCGTGAAGATTGCTTGATCTAATCCAGTACTTGCCATAACGATATGAACTGCCAATACTCGCCATAACGATATGCGCCACGCCATGGACGCGGCGCGCCGTTGGCAGGAGACGACCATGCCCCCGCAAGATCCCGTCGAACACCCCCTGGCCGGAATGCTGATGTACCAGCTGTACCAGGCCTGGGCGCAGTCCAACCCCGTCTTCGTGCGGCTGTGCGAAGGCCGCTTCGGCATCACCCGGCGCGAATGGCGCCTGCTGGCCTGCGCGGTCGAGGGCGGCATCATGACCTCGGCCGAACTGGCCGCGGCCGCCAGGCTCGACCTGGCGCGCACCTCGCGCACCCTTGGTTCCCTGTGTGAGAAAGGCTGGCTGCGGCGCCTGCCCGACAGCGCCGACCGGCGCGTGGTGCGCATCGAGGCCACGGACGAGGGCCTGGACCGCTACCACGCCCTGCTGCCGGAGGTCATGCGCCTGAACGACCTGCTGGTGCAGGATCTGGATGCCGCCGAGGTCGCCCTGCTGCGCGACCTGCTGACCCGCATCGCCGGGCGCGGCCAGCGCATGGCTCAGGACAACCTCATCACCGACAAGGCCAGCCGGCGCGAGGGCGGAACGCGGCGCGCGCAATACGGATGACGGCGCGCAGCCCCTTTATTTTTAAGGGGTTACCGTGATACGCTTGGGCGGCCTCCTTCTACGGACCTGCCATGCCCGGCGCAAAATCGAATCCCGTCTTCCGCTACTTCGAAAACCTGATCGACCCGTTCCGCGACGCCCCCGACATCACCCCGCCGGGACGCGTGCTGCGCTTCTATGCCTATTACCTGTGGCAGGTCTGGCCGATCTTCGCCATCCTGCTGCTGGTCGGCCTGGGCGGCGCATTGGTGGAGGTGGCGCTGTTCAGTTTCCTGGCCGACCTGGTCGACATGGCGCAGCACACCCCGCCGGCGGACTTCTTTCGCGAGCACGCCTACACGCTGGTGTGGATGGCGTTCGTGGTGATGGTGCTGCGGCCGCTGTCGATCGCGCTGCACGACCTGCTGTCGCACCAGACCATCTCGCCCAGCCTGACCACGCTGGTGCGCTGGCAGAACCACCGCTATGTGCTGAACCAGGGGCTGGCGTTCTTCCACAACGACTTCGCCGGCCGCGTCGCCAACCGCGTGCTGCAGACCGGCAATTCGCTGCGCGATTCGGCCGTGCAGTCGGTGGATGCGCTGTGGCACGTCATCCTGTACGCGGCCAGCGCGCTGTACCTGTTCGCCGAGGCCGACTGGCGCCTGGTGATTCCCCTGGTGCTGTGGATCGCCATCTATTGCGGCATGCTGGCGTACTTCGTGCCGCGCATGCAGGCGCGCGCCGTCATCGCCTCGGAGGCGCGCTCCCGGCTGATGGGCCGCATCGTCGACGGCTACACCAACATCTCCACGCTCAAGCTGTTCGCCCACGCCCGCCGCGAGGAAGACTACGCGCGCCAGGCCATGACCGAGCAGACGGAAAAGCAGCGCCTGTCGACCCGCGTCATCACCGCCATGGACGTGTCCATCAACACGCTCAACGGCATCCTGATCGCCAGCACCGCCGGGCTGGCGCTGTGGCTGTGGAGCATTGGCAGCATCAGCCTGGGCGCCATCACGCTGGCGCTGGGCCTGGTGATCCGCATCAACAACATGTCCGCCTGGATCATGTGGGAAGTGAACGGCATCTCGGAGAACGTCGGCATCGTGCAGGACGGCCTGGCCACGATCTCGCAGCCGCGCCAGGTCGTGGACCGCCCCGACGCGGTGCCCTTGCGCATCACGCGCGGCGAGGTGCGCTTCGAGGACATGTCGTTCCATTACGGCAGCGGCCGCCAGATCATCCCGCACCTGGACCTGACCGTGCATGCGGGCGAAAAGATCGGCCTGATCGGCCCGTCGGGCGCCGGCAAGTCGACCCTGGTCAACGTGCTGCTGCGGCTGTATGACGTGGAAGGCGGCCGCATCCTGATCGACGGCCAGGACATCGCCGGCGTCACCCAGGAAAGCCTGCGCTCGCAGATTGGCGTGGTCACCCAGGACACCTCGCTGCTGCACCGCTCGATCCGCGACAACCTGCTGTACGGCCGGCCCGACGCCACCGAGGCGCAGTTGCGCGACGCCATCGACCGCGCCCGCGCCGTCGAATTCATCGACGCCCTGGTCGACGGCGACGGCCGCCGCGGCCTGGACGCCCACGTCGGCGAGCGCGGCGTCAAGCTGTCGGGCGGCCAGCGCCAGCGCATCGCCATCGCCCGCGTGCTGCTCAAGGACGCGCCCATCCTGATCCTGGACGAAGCCACCTCGGCGCTCGATTCCGAGGTCGAGGCCGCGATCCAGGAAAGCCTGGAGGCGCTGATGCGGGGCAAGACCGTCATCGCCATCGCGCACCGCCTGTCCACCATTGCCCGCATGGACCGGCTGGTGGTGCTGGACGGCGGCCGCATCGTCGAATCCGGCACCCACGCCAGCCTGATTGCCCAGGGCGGGCTGTACGCGCGGCTGTGGAGCCACCAGACCGGCGGTTTCGTCGGACTGGACTAAGGCGGCGGGCGGGCGTCGCGCCGCCGCCACACGGGAAGACCCTGTACGTACATGCTGTACGTACAGGTGTACACTGGCGGCTTTCAACCCCCTGACAGACGCACGCATGAACGTCTGCGCCGCGAGAAAATCCCCCTGGAGACTCCGATTGTGACGACCGCAACCCCCCGTTCGCCCTTCTTTGGCACGATGCAGAAAATCCCTGGCGGCCTGATGCTGGTACCGCTGATCCTGGGTTCGCTGCTCGGCACCTTCGCGCCCGACGCGCTGGCCATCGGCGGCTTCACCACCGCCCTGTTCAAGAACAGCGCCCTGCCGCTGATCGCGCTGCTGATCTTCGCCGCCGGCACCCACGTCAATGCGCGCACCGGCGGCCCGATCCTGGCCACCGCCGGCACCATCCTGCTGATGAAAACGCTGGTCCCGGCCACCCTCATCATCATCCTGGGCAGCTACGTCGGCCTGGACGGCGTGCTGGGCGTGTCGATCCTGGCCATGCTGGCCGCCTTCGACAACAGCAACGGCGGCCTGTGGCTGGCCTACACCGGCCAGTACGGCGACGCCCGCGACCGCGGCGCCTACGTCGCCAGCGCGGTCAACGACGGCCCCTTCTTCAGCCTGCTGTTCCTGGGCGCCTCGGGTCTGGCCGACATCCCCATGATCGCCCTGGTGGCGGCGCTGGTGCCGTTCCTGCTGGGCGTGGTGGTCGGCAACCTCGATCCCAAGTGGCGCGACGTGCTCAAGCCCGTGCCCAACATCGTCATCCCCTTCTTCGCCTTCGCGCTGGGCACCGGCATCAACCTGGGCGCGGTCGTCAATGGCGGCATCACCGGCCTGATCCTGGGCCTGATCATCAGCCCCATCACCGGCGGCCTGGTCTACCTGGGCTATCGCCTGATCCTGCGCCGCGGCGGCAAGAGCGGCCTGGGCTTCGCGGCCGGCACCACCGCCGGCAACGCCATCGCCACGCCCGCCGTGGTCGCGGCCGCCGATCCCAACTTCCAGCAGTACGTCTCGACCGCCACCGCGCAGGTCGCCGCGTGTGTGCTGATCAGTTCGATCCTGGCCCCGGTGCTGGCTTCGTACTTCCTCAAGCGCGCCGGTGAACTCAAGTCCGAGGACGCCGCCGACGACGCGGCGGCGGGCGGCTACCGCGAGGCGCGCGGGGAGGCCCTTTGAATCCCGCCATCGCCATCGTCGCCGACGACCTGACCGGCTCCGGCGACACCGCCGTGCAGTTCGTGCGGGCCGGCTGGACCACCCGCCTGTCGATCGACGGCGCGCACGAGGCGCTGGCCGCGCCGGCCGCCGACGACGTCGACGTGCTGGCGGTCACCACCCACAGCCGCGCCCTGCCCGCCGCGCAGGCGTACGCGGTGATCCGGCGCAACGTCGAGCGGCTGCGCGCCGCCGGCGTCGCCCGCCTGTACAAGAAAGTGGACTCGACGCTGCGCGGCGCCTTCAAGGCCGAGATCGACGCGGCGCGCGCGGCCTGGGGCGATGACGCCATCGCGGTGGTATGTCCGGCCTTCCCGGCCACCGGCCGCACCGTGGAAGACGGCGTGCTCATGGTGAACGGCCAGCCCGTCACCGCCACCTCGGCCGCCACCGATCCGGTCACGCCCGTGACCGAAAGCCATATCCCGACCCTGCTGGGCTGCGCCCACGTCGCGGCCAGGGCGGGTGAATCGCCCGAATCGCTGGCCGCGCGCATCGCGCAGGCCGGCGCCACCGTGGTGGTGGATGCCCGCGACGACGCGGACTTGGAGCGGCTGGCCCGCGCCATCGGCATCCTCGGGCCGCGCGCCCTGCCGGTGGGCGCGGGCGGCCTGGCCGTGCCGCTGGCCCGCGTCTGGGCCGGCGCCGACCAGACCGCCCCGGTGGTCGTGGTGGTGACCTCGCAACACAGCGCCGCCCGCGCGCAGGCCGCCGCGCTGCAAGCCGCCGGCGCGCGCACCTGGGCGCCTTCGCTGGCGGACCTGGCCGATGACACGGCCTGGCGCAACTGGTGCGAGCCGCTGCTGCGCGCCCACGCGCAGGCCGGCGCCGACGCCGCCGGCACCCTGCTGTTGCTGGCCCCGGCCGGCCAGCGCGAAGGACTGGATTCCGACACCGTGGCGCAGCGCCTGGGCGCGCTGGCGGCGCAGGCCATCGGCGCCTCGCGCGCCGCCGGCGTGGTCGCCACCGGCGGCGACGGCGCGCGCCAGGTGCTGCTGGCGCTGGGCGCCGGCGGCATCGCCCTGGTGGATGAAGTGATCGGCGGCGTGCCCCTGGGCACGCTGACCGGCGGCACGGCCGACGGCCTGCCCGTGGTGACCAAGGCCGGCGGCTTTGGCGCCGAAGACGTACTGGTTCGCGCCGTGCGCGCGATCCGCGACAGGAGATTCAAGCGATGACACAAACCCCCGCTCCCAAGCTGCCGCTCTTGGCCGTCACCCTCGGCGACGTGGCCGGCATCGGGCCGGAAATCACGGCCAAGATGCTGATGGGCCATGACGAACTGCGCCAGAAGGCGCGCCTGGTCGTGGTCGGCGACGTCGACGTGATGGTCAACGCCGTGCGCGGCCTGGGCGGCGATCCCGCCATCGTGCGCCGCGTCGAGCGTCCGGCCGACGCCACCAACACGCCCGGCACCATCGAAGTGTTGCAGGCCGGCCCCTCGCTGGGCCACGTCAAGCTGGGCGAGATCAGCGCCGACGCCGGCGACGGCTCGGTGCGCTTCGTCACCACCGCCTGCGCGTTGGCGCGCGCCGGCGAGGTCGACGGCATCGTCACCGCGCCGTTGAACAAGGCCGCCATGCACGCCGCCGGCCACAAGTGGCCCGGCCACACCGAACTGCTGGCGCACGAATTCGGCGTCAAGACCTTCTCGCTGGTGCTGTCCGCCGGCGATCTCTACATCTTCCACGCCACCACCCACGTGTCGCTGCGCCAGGCCATCGAAGACCTGACGCCGGCGCGCATGCGCGCGGTGCTGCGCCTGGCCGGCTCGTTCGCCAAGGCCCTGGGCCGCGGCGACCGTCCGGTGGCGGTGTCGGGCCTGAACCCGCACGCCGGCGAGAACGGCATCTTCGGCACCGAAGACGCCGACATCCTGGCGCCCGCCGTGGCCGAGGCCAACGCCGCCGGCATCCTGGCGGCCGGCCCGATCCCGGCCGACGCGCTGTTCCCGCAAGCCGTGCGCGGCAAGTGGCAGTTCGTGATCGCCTGTTACCACGACCAGGGCCACGCCCCCTTCAAGGCCGTCTATGGCGATGACGGCGTTAACATCACCGTCGGCCTGCCGGTGGTGCGCGTGTCGGTCGATCACGGCACCGCGTTCGACATCGCGGGCCAGGGCATCGCCCGCGAAGACAGTCTGATCCTGGCCGCCGAGCGCGCCGCGCATCTGGCCCCGGGCTGGACGCATGTATGGGAAACTGCGCGGGCTCAAACAGGAGGTTGATTCCATGGCGCCCGCCAACGCTGAAGACTTGCCCGCGCTGGACCGATCCGGCGACGTGCCGCTGCACGCCCAGGTGGCGGCATTGCTACGCGGCTACATCCGCACCCGCAAGCTCGGCGCCGGCGCCCTGCTGCCCAGCGAGGCGGCGCTGTGCGAGCACTTCGGCGTGGCCCGCAGCGTGGTGCGGCAGGCCCTCTCGGCCCTGGCCGCCGAAGGCCTGATCCAGCGCGAGGCCGGACGCCCGGCGGTGGTGGCCGCGCCGCGCGAACACCGCCGCCTGGTGCAACGCTCCACCGGCCTGTACGAACAGTTCGCGCAATCCGGCGTGACGCTCAAGACCCGCGTGCTCGATCTCGCGCCCAGCGAGCCGCCCAAGGCCGTGGCCGAGTTCTTCGGCACCCAGGACCTGCTGTTGCTGGAGCGGCTGCGTCACGTCGCCGATGCGCCGCTGGCCTACGTGCGCACCTGGCTGCCCGCCGCCGCCGTGCCCGGGCTGCGCGCCGAGGAACTCACCGATGCTTCGCTGCACGGCGTGCTGACGCGGCGCTTCGGCCTGCATCCCGGGGCGGGACGCAACCAGATCCGCGCGGTGGCGGCGGATGCCGCCCTGGCCGGCCTGCTGCAAGTGCCGGCGGGCACGCCGCTGCTGATGCTGGAAGGCCAGGGCATGGATCAGCACGGCCGCCCGCTGGAGTGGTTCAGCACCTGGCATCGCGCCGAACAACTGGTGTTCGACGTCGACGTCAGCGTCGGCCACGAAAGCGTGCAGCCGCGCCTGCGCGGCGCGTCGGGCACCGCCGCGGCCGCCGTCGAACCGGCTGTCGCCGGCCACGATCCCTTGGCGCGCGCCCAGGCGCTGGTGGCAGAGCTTTCCGCCGAACTGGCGCGCCTGCGCGCCGGCAACCACGACTGAGCCCACGCGGCGCGCATCCGGCCGGCGCCGGGCCTGAACGCCCTTTCCAACGGGCGGGAGCCGCACGGGCCCTAGCGCAGCCTCACCGCCGCATCACGCTCGAACTCCCCATCGGGATCCAGCTCGCGCAAGGCGCGCCGCTCGGCCTCGGTCGGCGGCGGCGTCGGCCCGGCGCCCTCGGCATCGAAATCGAAACCGGTGCGCTCGCGCACTTCCGCCAGGCTGGACTCGGGATGCCAGGATTGCAGCGCCAGCCGGCCGTCGCGCTTGACGAACACGGCGATCGGCGTCGCCACGCCGGCAAAGCCGCCGCCCGCCGTCACGAAATCCAGCTCCCGCACGAACACCCGGCGCGAATGCTCGGTGCGCCAGGTGCAGGTGCGCCGCGCCGTGGGCATCATCACCGCCCCGCCGCCGCCGCCCGGCAGCCGCACCTTGGGCGCATGCCAGTCACCGATGCAGGAGTTGTTGGCGCGGCCGGCGCCGTCGATCTGCGCCGCGCCCAGGAACGCCAGGTCCATGCGGCCGCGCGTGCACAGGTCGTAGAAGTCCTCGTTGGCGAAGATCGAGGCGCTGTGCTCGGCCAGCACCGGATCGGAGCTGGACAGCGGGATGTGCGATGGACGCGGGTCGACCCCGCCCGCCACGTTGATATAGACGTAGTCCCAGTCGTAGGCGCGCTTGGCCAGCAGGCAGGCCAGCATGGGCTGGGTCGAATTGACGCCGCTGAAGGTGATCTCGTCGGGCCGGATGAAGCGCGCCAGATTGGTGACGATGTACGAGAACCCCGACCATTGCTCAGCCATTCGCCGCTCCCGCTTCCGGCGCGGCGGCCAGGTGGGCCGCCAGGTCGCCGTTCTTGTCCATATAGGCCTCGACCGCCGGATAGTCGATGGCATAGTCCGGCCAGCACGAACCCGGCCAGGCCGAGCGCGGCAGCACCGTATAGGCCTGCACCATGAAATACGGCACCAGCGTGGCCTCGGGCTGCGCCTCGAACACGGCGCTGTCCACCCGTTTCTCGGCCACCACCAGCACGCTGCCGGCGGCGCGCGACATGATGCGGTCCCAGTGCGCCGTGCCATGCACCCGCACATTGCCGCGCGCGTCCACTTCCGAGGCCTGGATCACCGCAAAGTCCGGCCGCACCGCCGGGATCACCCAGGTGCGCTCGCCGCTGCCGTAGGGATCCTCCAGGCACTTCCAGCCGTTCAGGGTCGGCAGGGCGCTGCCGTGCAGGCCGCCGCAGGGCTGGAACGGCACGCCGTAGGCGGCGGCCCGCAGGCCCGCCGTCAGGCTGTTGCAGGCATGCTCCTCCAGCTCGACCTCGCCGCGCTCGATGGCCTTGCGATACCACGGCGCCAGGCCGAAATTGCCTTCCATCGCCACGATGCCGGCGCGCACGCGCCGCAGCGCGCCCGCGCGGCACAGGATGTCCACGTCGTAGCCCGGCGACTGCTTGACCAGCTCCAGGTCGCGCCGCCCCTGGCGGATCAGTTCGCGCACGAAGGCGAACGGCCCCCGGTGCAGGAAGCTGCCTCCCAGCGCGATCGACGCGCCGTCCGGCACCAGCGCCGCCAGCTCGGCCAGCGAACACTGCTTGTGCGTTTGGTTGAATCCCGAACCCATGCTGCCTCCTCGATTTCCGTCTCGTCGTACCGGCCGGGCGGGCGGCGTCAGCGCGCCTGCAGGTAGGCCGCCACCCGCGCCTTCAGGCCGGGCTCGGCGGCCGATCGCACCAGCCGCGCCAGGTCGATGTCGGGCTGTTCCGCCGACAGGGCCGCGTACAGCTGCGCGCGGGCGGCGCCGGTCAAGGCGCCGGCGGCCTGCGCGGCCTGGCGCTCGAGGTCGGGCCAGCTGTCCGGCGCCGCCAGGTGGCTGACGAAGCCGTCGCGATGGGCCTGGCCCGCGTCGAACACGCTGGCCTGTTCCAGAATGGCGCGGGCGCGCTCGGCGCCCACCAGCGCGGCGAAGCGGCGCGTGCCCAGCACCAGTCCGAATTTCAGGCCGGGCATGCGGAAGGCCGCGTCGGGCGCGGCCACGCGCCATTTGCAGGCGCCGAACAGATCGACGCCGGCGCCGAAGTTGCGGCCGTGCGCCAACCCCACCGTCAGGCAGGGCGAGGCCGCCACCCGCTGCAGCAGCGTCTCGATGCGCACGAAGCGCAGCAGCAGGTCGCCCTCGCTCTGCGCCTCCCAATCGCCGAAATCGAAACCCGCGCTGAAGTTGCGGCCCTCGCCGCGCAACACGATGACCTCGGCGCCCTGCGCCGGGGCCGCGTCGACCGCCGCGATCAGCGCCTCGACCAGCTCGGCCGACAATGCATTCATCTTCTCCGGACGCGTCAGCGTCAGGACCTGCGCCGGACCGCGCCGCTCGACCCGCAACGCCCCGCTCATGCGCCCTTCCCCTTGCTGCGCAGCGGCCCCAGCACGGCCTCGTTGTGCTCGCCCAGCGCGGGCGGCGGGCGGCGCAGCGCGGTGGTCTGGCCGTCGAAACGCACCGGCAGCCCGAAGGTGCGCGTCCGCACGCCATTGGGCAATTCGAGCGGCTGCACCCAGCCCATGTGCTCGACCTGCGGATCCGCCAACACCTCGGAATAGGTATTGATGGGCGCGCACGGCACGCCGGCCGCGCGAAAGCGCGCCAGCCACGTGGGGGCGTCGTCGGCGGCGAAGATCGCTTCCAGGATCTCGCGCAGCGCATCCTGGTTGCGGGCGCGCGCGCTGGTGTCGGTAAAACGGGGATCCGCCAGCAGGTCCTCGCGGCCCACCGTCACGCACACGCCCTTCCACAAGGCGTTGTTGCCCGCCGCCATGCCGAAATAGCCATCCTTGCACCGGAACGCCTGGTAAGGCGCGTTGCGCGGGTGGGCCGAACCGAGCTTGACCGGGTCGCGCCCGCTGCCGAAGAACTCCGAGGTCTGCAACGCCGCGATGCCGAGGGTGGCGCCCAGCATCGGCACGTCGATGTGGGTGCCCTGGCCGCTGGCCTGCGCGGCGCGCAGGGCCGAGGCGATGGCGAAGGCGCCATACAGGCCGGCCGAGAAATCGGCCACCGGCACGCCGCACTTGACCGGTTCGCCGCCAGCCTCGCCGGTCACGCTCATCAGCCCGCTCATGGCCTGGATGGTCAGGTCGAAGCCGCCCTCCTGCGCGCGCGGCCCGGACTGGCCATAGGCCGAGATGGAGCAATACACCAGGCGCGGATTTGCCTCGCGCAATGCCGCATAGCCCAACCCCAGGCGATCCATCACGCCAGGCCGGTTGTTCTCGATCAGCACGTCGACGCCGGCGGCCAGCTCGCGCGCCAGCGCCAGGTCGGCCGGATCCTTCAGGTTCAGCGTGACCGAGCGCTTGTTGCGGTTGAGCGAAGCGAAGTTCTCGCTATAGCCCTGGCTCAGGGGCGGCCAGCTGCGCAGCGTGTCGCCCCCTTCCGGGTTTTCCAGCTTGATCACGTCGGCGCCCATGTCCGCCAGCAGCATGCCGCAGAACGGCCCCGCCGCGACGTTGCAGATCTCGAGCACGGTGATGCCGGCCAATGCCGAGCCAGGAGTCATGTCGACCTCTCGTTATACGGAATCAATATATGGGACAAGAAAAAGAATCCAAGCGTGCCGCCTGGGCCGTGTCATCCTGGGGGATGCAGCGGGCCGTCATGCGCCTTGCTTGGCTCTGTTGGCGAACCCCGCGGGCAGGGTGCGATCGCCGCCCAGCATAGCATCGGGCGGAATCCTCGGTAAATCATTAATTGAAATTTGAATCCCAATATTCAGGATTCATGAACATCCCGTGGCGGACGCCGCAGCGCTCATTCGCCCAGGAAGCCGCGCCGGTAGCCCATGCCCCGCGAAATGGCCTGGGCACAGGCGGCCACGTCCGGCGCCAGTTGCTTCATGCGGGCCGCCCCCAGGCGGTCCAGCGGTCCGGAAATGCCAACCGCCGCCACCGGCTGGTCCAGGCTGTTGAACAAGGCCACCGCCAGTCCGCCCACGCCCTCGCGCCACTCGCCGCGATTGATCGCATAGCCGGCGCGCGCCACCTTGCGCAGTTCATCCTTGAGCAGGGCCATCGACACCAGCGTCGCCGGCGTGTGCCGCGCCAGCTTGTCCGCATAACGATCGACATAGCCGTCGGCCTGGTACGCCAGCAGCGCCTTGCCGGTGGCCACGGCATAGGCCGGCGCGCGCCCGCCCACCATGGAATAGGCGCGGATCGGCTGCGGGCTGTCGATCTTGTCGACGTAGACCACGTCGAAACCATCCAGCACCGACAGGTGCACCGTTTCGCCAGTCTGGTCGGCCAGCGTGCGCATGAACGGCGCGGCCAGCTTGCGCAGGTCCAGCTGGCCGAGCTGGCGCGCCGCCAGCTCGAACAGTCGCACCGCGCCGCGATAGCCGCCGCCGTCCTCGTCGCGGATGACATAGCCGGCATGGATCAGGGTTTGCAGCGTGCGATGGGTATTGCTGCGCGTCAGCCCGACCCGGGCCGCCAGCGCATCGATGGTGCGCGGCGGATTATCGACGTCGGTGACCGCCTCCAGCACCATCAGCCCCTTGAGCAGTGTCTTGTCCATTATTCTGGATTTTCCCAATATTTAGGACGCGAACATAGCACGCCGCAAGCGCGGCGAACAGGCTTGGCCGCGCCAGACAGGCCGCGTGAAGCCGGCCCGCGCCACACGGCGACCGGGCGCGGCCGCGCCTCAGGCGGCCGGGGCCGGCAGCGCCGCGCGCACGGCGGCCGAACGGTCCCACAGGTTCGGCACGCTGGCCGCCGAATAGCCCGACACGAACGGCTTGGCCTGCCCCGTGGCGGGGTCGTAGACATGGCGCGACACGGCGCCGATATTGCCGCCATACATGTGCACGCTGATCGACACCTTGTCGTCGAACGCGTTGGACACGCGATGGATGTCGCCCTCTTGTGGCGACAGGCGCTCGACGTCGCCGGGGCGCAGGGTCTCGGGCGCGCCGCGCGCCACCAGCCGGCCGTCGGCCTCGCGCGCATAGCGCTGGTTCACTTCCGCGCCGCGCAGCATCCCGACGTATCCCCAAACCTCGTGGTCATGCACGGGCGTCAGTTGTCCCGGCCCCCAGACAAAACTGACGATCGAAAAACGCTCCAGCGGATCGCAATGCAACAGGTATTGCTGGTAATACTGCGGATGCGGCACGGTACAGGCCTCGGGCAGCCAATCGTCATGGGCGATCAATGCGGCGAACGCGGCCTGCAGCTCGGGCGACTGCGCCAGCCCGGCGGGCGTGGCCAGGCGGGTCGCGGTGGCGATGAAATGGCGCAGACGGTCCAGGCCGACGGGGGCTTCGGGCATTGCATGTCTCCGGATCGGGCACGGTCCGGAACGGGCCATGCCAGTGAATATCCCAATTGGGCTTTCCAGTATCCACGATTCGGGACGCTTGCCGCAACGGCCGCCGGCGCGCGCCGCGCTTGACAGCCCCGGGGCCGCGCGTGCAGCGTATCGGACTTGCTCATTACCGGCCTTATGGCATGGATACCCTGACTCCTTCCATCCCGCCCGCGCTAGCCGACGCCCTGGCGCGGGCGCGGCGCGTGGTCGTCTTCACCGGCGCCGGCGTATCCGCCGAAAGCGGCATCAGCACTTTCCGCGATCCGCTGACCGGCCTATGGTCGCGCTTCGATGCGCGAGCCCTGGCCACGCCGGAGGCCTTCGCGGCGCAGCCAGACCTGGTATGGGGCTGGTACGAATGGCGCCGCGCCCACGCCGCGCGCGCCGAACCCAATGCGGCCCACCGCGCCATCGCCGCCCTGGCGCGGCGCGTTCCCGGCCTGGCGCTGATCACGCAAAACGTCGACAACCTGCACGAGCGCGCCGGCAGCGACAGCGTGATCCATCTGCACGGCAGCCTGCACGCGCCGCGCTGCAGCGCCTGCGGCCAGGCCGCGGCGTTCGCCTCCCCGCCGCAGGCCGAACCCGCCGAAGGCCGCGCCATCGCGCCACCGGCCTGCGTCCATTGCGGCGCGCCGATACGCCCCGGCGTCGTCTGGTTCGGCGAAAGCCTGCCGGCCAGCGCCTGGCAACAGGCACTCGACGCCGCCCGCGACTGCGACCTGTTCCTGAGCATCGGCACCTCGGCGCTGGTCTATCCCGCGGCCGAATTGCCGTTGCGCGCCTTGCGCGCCGGCGCCACCGTGGCGCAGGTCAACCCCGCCGCCACGCCGCTCGATGCGCACGCCCACTTCAACCTGCGCGGCGCGGCCGCCGAGGTCATGCCTCGCCTGCTGGCGGCGGCCGGCTTCTGACGCAAGCGCCGTCCGCGCCGACGGCGCCCGCGCGGCCAGCCCGCCCTGTTGCGCCCCCGCTCACCATTTGCAGCCATCCCCGCGCAACGCGTCGGCCAGCAACAGCGGCGCCGCCAGCAATCCCATGTGCGCATGCGCCTCGCGGCAAGGCGGCCGCGCACTTTGCGCGATGCCCCTGGCCAACACCGACGGTTCCGCCGCCGCCTTGGGCGCGAGGTTCACGCGAGGCTCGCCGCGCGCATGCGGCGCGCCCTGCGCCGCGGCATCCTCGGCGCGCCAGCGGAAATCTCGCGCGGGCGCGGCGGACGGCGCGGACGGCAAAGTGGCGGACGATCCCGGCGTTATTGCCGGCATGGCGGCGGTTGGCCGTGGCGGCGCCGCCGGCGTCGACATGGCGCCAGGCCTTGCCCGCGGCCCGGTCGATCGCGCCGCGCCGGCCGACG
>NZ_CP017433.1:1724403-1763718 GCF_002082135.1 Achromobacter ruhlandii | reverse complement strand
GGCGATGCGGGCGATGCTCGCGCCGCTGGCGGCGCGGACAATCCGGGCCCGGCCGACGACGACGCCGGCGCGGACGAACGCGCCGGCGCGCTGGCCAACGACGGTGACAGCAGGTCCACGAAAAGCGCGTCCCGACGCGCGAGCGGCGGCGGCCCCTGCGGCGCGGGCGCGCGCCAGGCCAGCCAGGCCAGCGCCACGTGCAGGGCGCAAGACAGCCCCGCCGCCCACCACGCGATGGCGCGGCGTCGCCCCACGGTCGGCCGCATCCGCGCGGCGCCCGCCCCGAAAGAAAGCATCACGACGATTCCAGCATCGAATGCGCCATTCTGCGGTTTCGCGCGGTGCCAAAGCCGGTGCTGGCGTGAAGATTTGTGAAGATGTTCGGGGGCGAACAGGACTACCATCAACGTATGTCCGCGATGCAGGGGAAACCCCAAATCTCATCGCGCACGCAGAGGGATACAGTGGTAGCAAGCCATTGCAGGCATGGAGATCATCATTCCGTTTTCCTGGAGACTTCCCGACGTGTTCGTGCGTTCGCCCGACGGTGTGCTGCATCGGGTGGTGCGCCACGCCACGACCACGGAAACCATCGCCAAACTTGAGAGCATTCCCAGCAATACCCACCTGGATTGCGAATGCATGCTCGACAACGGCGAAGCGCTGTCCTGGGTCGGCGGAAACCTGTACCGCCAGGTCAACGGAGGAACGATTTTCACCGCCGAACCCGGCTCCGCGCCCCCCGTGGCGGATGCCCGCAAGAACGCCAAGGCCCGCAACACCCTGCGTGACGCCTACCGCCCCCAGCCCGCGCGCCATCCGCCCGCGGTTTCCAAAAACGTCGTACCATCAGCTGTAGCAAGTCTAAAAACCGGCAACGATTGGAGCCTGATACGCGCCTGGCGCGAGCACCTGAACATCAGCACCGCTGACATGGCTGCCCGCCTGGGAGTGGATCACTCCATCTACATCGAATTGGAACGGCCTCGCCCGCGGCCCCGCCAGATCATCCTGGACCGCATTTCGGAAGCCCTGGGAGTCTCGCCCGACCAGCTCGATGATGCATCGTTAGGAGGACACTTTCATTGACGCCGGGCCCTCGCGGCCCGACCCGGTGGACGTGTTCGAACAACTTTGGCGCCGCGCTGAGAACGGCCCGCGCATGAGAGGTATCCAAAATGCTCGGTACCGCAAGACGATTGACCGATGTCCTGGCCACGGCCCCCGACGGCACGCTGTATCGTATCGAACGATTCGTGTCGGACCCTGACGCCTATTCCGCGCTGGGCACATCCCGCTTCGATCCCCGGACGCACTGCGTCTGCCGCACCAGTTCCGGCGAGAAGGTCGCCTGGCTGGGCGGCCAGGCCTACCAACTGCTCAAGAACGGCCTGAACCTGACGGCGGTGGACCGACGACGTGGCTGACGCCCCTCACCCCCGCCCCGCTTTCCCCGCGAACCGCGCCACGACGAAGTCCACGAACGTCGTGAGCTTGGGCAACGCCTGCCTGTCTTTCGGATACAGCAGCGTGACCGGCCGCGCCGCCGGCCAGTAGGGCCGCAGGATCGGCGCCAGCCGGCCGGCGCGCACGTCTTCGGCCAGCAACAACTCGGGCTGCAGCACGATGCCGAAGCCGGCCAGTGCCGCCTGCCTGAGCGCCTGGCCATTGTTGGCGATGAAACGGCTGGCCGGCGGATAGTCGGCCTGCGCGCCCTCGCCGTCGCCATCGCCTTCGCCTTCGCCCAGGCGCCAGCCGGTGCGGCGGCTCCAATGCGAGAAATCCAGGCACTGGTGGCGGGCCAGGTCGGCCGGCGTCTCGGGCGTGCCATGGCGCGCGAGATAGGTCGGCGCCGCGCAGATGATCATCTGATAGCTGCCGATGCGGCGCGCGACCAGGCTGGAGTCGCGCGGCTCGCCGATGCGCACCGCCAGGTCGTAACGCGAGGCCACCAGGTCTTCGACCACGTCGCTCAGCGCCAGCTCCACGCTCACGTCCGGATAGCGGTCGAGGTAGTCGGCAATCGCCGGCGCCAGCGCGAACGAGCCGAATGAGACCGTCGACGTGATGCGCAGGGTGCCGCGCGGCGCCACCCGCAGCGCCTCGGCGCCCTGTTCGGCTTCGCGGATGTCCGCCAGGATCGTCTTGCAGCGCGTGTAGTAGGCCTGGCCCGCCTCGGTCAGGCTCTGGCGCCGCGTGGTGCGGTTCATCAACCGCAGCCCCAGCCGCGCCTCCAGGCCCTTGATGTGCTTGGCCGCCATGGCCGCCGACATCTCGTGGCGCGCGGCCGCCGCCGTCAAGCTTCCCAGCTCGACCACCGCCACGAAGATCTCCATGCTGAGCAGACGATCCATGAATTACGCACCCTGGGTATGAAGTGTTCCAACCATTCCTGGATTTTTCCACAGGAATGGAAACCGCAGAATGCTTTCATGCGCGGGCGCCCCGTCCGCGCCCCAAAATGAACAGCGGAACTCCCCATGAAGATCCTTCTTATCGGCGCCAGCGGCACCATCGGCCGCGCCGTGGCCCACGAACTCGGCCAGCGCCACGACATCATCGCCGTCGGCAAGACCCAGGGCCAGCACCAGGTCGACATCACCCGCAGTGACAGCATCCGCGCCCTGTTCGAGCGCGTCGGCAAGGTCGACGCCATCGTCTCCACCGCAGGCGCCCTGCATTTCGGTCCGCTGGCGCAGATGACCGCCGAGCAATTCAGGATCGGCCTGCACGACAAGCTGCTGGGCCAGGTCGACCTGGCGCTCATCGGCCAGCATTATCTCAACCAGGGCGGCTCGATCACCCTGACCAGCGGCATCGTCAGCGACGAACCGATACCCTTCGGCGCCAACGCCTCCGCCGTCAACTCGGCCATCGACGGCTTCGTGCGCGGCGCCGCCGTGGAACTGCGGGACGCGCGCATCAATTCGGTCAGCCCGACCGTGCTGCGCGAATCCTGGGACAGCTACGGCCCCTACTTCCCAGGCTTTGAAGCCGCCCCCGCGGCGCGCGTGGCGCTGGCCTACAGCCGCAGCGTCGAGGGCGCGCAGACCGGCCGCGTGTACCGCGTCTGGTGACTTCCGCCTCGCTCGCCCCTCAGCCGGCCAGGTCGCGGTTATAGGCCAGGAATACCCGGTCCCGTTCCCAGCCCAGCGATTCGTACAGCGCCTGGGCCGGCAGATTGGTGCGGGCGGTGGTCAGGTCCATGCGCGCGGCGCCGGCCGCGCGCGCATGCGCCTCGGCCCGTTGCAACAGGGCGCGCCCGACGCCGCGCGTGCGCGCCGCCGGCGTCACGAACAGGTCGTACAGCACGAGGATCGGCGCGGCCAGCACCGAGCAGAACGAGGGGTAGAGCTGGCAGAAGCCCAGCACCGCGCCATCCTCGGCGTCCGTGGCCAGCAGGATCACCGATTCGGCCCGCTCCAGGCGCGCCCGCACGAACGCCAGCGCGGCCGCGGGATCAGCCGGCTGCGCGTAGAACTGGCGGTAGGCGTCGAACAGCGGTGCGACGCGGGGCGCATCGGCCACGTCGGCGAGTCGGATATCGATGGCATTCATGATCGCGGCGCAAAGGGCCGACTGTACACTCGACCCGATTCCGGGAGAACCCCTCATGCGCCGTCTCGTCATCCTCGCCAGCCTGGCCGCCGCCGTCTCGGCCACCGCCTGTTCATCGCAACGCGCCTACGATTCCGGCCAGGCCTGGCAACGCAATGAATGCGGCAAGATCCCCGACATGCAGGAACGCCAGCGCTGCATGAACGCGGCCTCGACCTCCTACGACGACTATCGGCGCCAGCGCCAGGACATCCAGAAGTAAGCGGCGTTCCGACCCAGCCGTCAACGTCGCCATTCCGGTTCGCGCGCGTTGCCGGCCGTGCGCACCGGCCGCGCAAGCGAAAACGGCCTGGCGAAAATCGCCAGGCCGTTGCCAGAATGCTTGATGCGCTGCCGCCAGCCGCCGCGGCCAACCCGGTGTCAGCCGCCCTTGTTGCCGCCCTTGTTGCCGCCCTTAATGGCAGCCCTTATTGCCGCTCTTGTTGCCGCTTTTCTTGCCAGCGTTGTCTTGCGGAGCGTGCTTGCCAGCGTCGCCTGGTCGATGTCGTCTTGCCGGCGTTGTATTGCCGACATTATTGTCGCCAAGCGGCGCCGACGGATCGGCGCACTTCGAATGAGGTGGCGCGCCCGGCAGGATTCGAACCTACGACCCCCTGGTTCGTAGCCAGGTACTCTATCCAGCTGAGCTACGGGCGCGCTAAAGAGGCGTGTTTATAGCATGAAGCCGGGCGGGTCCGCAAATCGAAGCGCCGCCATGCCCGCGCGCCCTTGCGCCGGATCAAATCCCGCGCCCGCATCGCGCGCTACGCTGAATGCGATACAGCCGGCGCAGTGACAGCGATACGCCGCCACGCGGCGCGCGGCATACCCTGAAACGGCGCCCGCGCAGTCCCATGACGCACCTTCCACGATGCTCGCGCGCGCCCTGGAGGCAACGGCATGGCCAAGAAGTTTCCCCTGCATCCGAAGCACCCCGAACGCATCTGCTGGGGCTGCGACCGCTACTGTCCCACCGACGCGCTGGCCTGTGGCAACGGCTCGGATCGCACCATGCACCCGGCGGAATTGTTGGGCGACGATTGGTACACCGTGGGCAACTGGGGCCTGGATGACGACGAAGACAAAGGGGCCGGCGCGGCGGCAACGCATGGAGCGACGATGCGCTGAGGTTTCGGATCCGGGCGCCGCGCGCGAAGGCGGCGGCCAAAGCATGCCCCCGATCGGCGGGCAACCCATCCCCTCGGCATTCCGGATTCTGCATTCCGGATTCTGCATTCCGGATTTGGCATTCCGGGTCCGGTATTCAGGGCCTGACATTCAGGGGCCAACATTTGGCCATGCCTCGGCGCCGCGGCGCGGATGGCGAAAGCCTGCGCCCTGCGCACCCGGTAAACACCTCAAGAATCCGCAAAACGGATCCACACAACACCGCATCCGAAAGCCGCGGTGCAACGAGCGGGTGCAACGAGCGGGTGCAATGAACGGCTGAAATGACCGACTGCAATGAGCGGGAGCAATGATCTGGCCCACGAAGCGGATCCCCGAGTCGGGCGCAAAAAAATCGGGTGCAACAAATCGAGTGCAACATCCGAACCGACCAAACAAAAAGGCCTTCGATCCGAGATCAAAGGCCTTTCCATTTGTACTGCTTGCAACGATGCCGCGCATCGTTTTTTACCAAGCCAATCACCTGATCATCATCAAGCAAATTGGCGCGCCCGGCAGGATTCGAACCTACGACCCCCTGGTTCGTAGCCAGGTACTCTATCCAGCTGAGCTACGGGCGCTCCGGTAAAGAGGCAAGATTATATCAGAATAATTTTGCCGCGGCACTGCACTTGCCTTCTCTTTTTTCCCGTTATCGATTCTTTTCGCACTGATCAACGACCAGCCGCGAGCAAAACCACAAGGAAAATCATTGGCGCGCCCGGCAGGATTCGAACCTACGACCCCCTGGTTCGTAGCCAGGTACTCTATCCAGCTGAGCTACGGGCGCGTGAAAAAGCAAGCCTTGAATCATAGCGTTGTTTCGCAAACCGCGCAAGTCGGCTGGCCCCCATTCAGTCAGCGCGGCCCCCTGTCAATGGCATTGTCAACGCCTCTCATTATCATCGCCCTCCCGGCGGACAAAGACTGCCGCGGTCTCGGGGGAATCGACGGCCGCTAGACCGCGACGCCCAGCATGCGCAGATAGGCGTCGGCGACGCCGCGCGCGAACGCCGTGGAGTCCGACAGTTTCGACAGGATCGCGTCGTCGGTCGCGCAGTGCACGCCGGCGTAGATCAGCAATGCCATCATGCGCGGATTGTCGACCCGCCAGGCGCCAGCCGCGGCGCCGGCCCGCAGGATGCCCTGCAGTTGCCGGATCACCTCATTCTCGGTATGGCCCTCGCGCGCATGATGATGCGGATGGGTGAAAACGATGTCGTGCACGCGGTAGGTGCGCAGGTACGTCGCCACATTGGCCTGGACCCAAGCGCGCAGGCGTCCCACCCAATCGTCCTTCGGACACGCATCGACCGCGCGTTCCAGCTGTTCGACGAACTCCCGCACGTAGCGCTCGCCCAGCGCCGCCAGCATTTCCTGCTTGGACGGAAAGTACACGTAGAACGTGCCCTTGGCCACGCCGGCCGCTTCCGTGATGTCGCTGATGGTCGTGGCGTCGACGCCTTTCTCCAGGAACAGCGCCTGCGCGGCGCCCATCAACTCGTCCAGGCGCACCTCGGGCGGCTTGGTGCGGGACGGGGCCGCCTTGCGCGCGGATTCGGTTGCGGGGTTGTCGGTCATTGCTTTCACTCGGATTTCACCCAGGGCGCCAGTCTAAGGGAATTTTGCGCGGGCCCGCCCAGCGTACAGCTTTCTGACAGCGGATGGTCACACCGATAGCACGTTGCCTCTCTAGCCTGACGCGTCGTGAATGCCGGCTGTCATCCGGCGACTCCGCGGCGCAATGACAGGGCGCCGCCCCTTTCGCAAGGTCTCTCACCATGTCTGAAAAAGAAAAAGGCGCGATCGCGCAGGAAGCCGCGACACCCGCGACCACCGAACCCAGGAATACCGATGCGCCCGTGCGCGCCACCCGCCGCGGCTTCCTGACGGGCATCGCCGCGCTGGGAGCCAGTGCGGCCGCCATGGGCGCGCTGGCCGGCTGTTCCAGCGACGACGGCGACGATGACACGCCGCCCGCCACGCCGCCCACGCAACCCCCGGCGCCAGATCTCACCACGCAGCTGCGCAACCACGTCAAGACCGTGGTGGTGATCTTCGCCGAGAACCGCAGTTTCAATAATCTGTTCGCCAACTTTCCCGGCGTGGAAAAGCCGCTGTCGGCCCTCACCGCCGCCGACTACACGCAGAAGGATCGCGACGGCACTACCTTGTCGGTCCTGCCGCCGGTGTGGGGCGGCATGGTGCCCACCTCGCAGCAGGCCAACCACGTCACTTATCAGGTGGCCGAGAACGCGCCCTACATGAACAACCTGCCCAACGCGCCGTTCGACCTGCGCGGACCGCAGGGCGAGCCGTTGCCGCAAGGGGTGGTCACGCGCGACCTGTGGCACGTGTTCTATCAGAACCAGATGCAGATCAACGGCGGCAAGAACGACCGCTTTGTCGCCTGGGCCGACTCCGGCGCGCTGGTGATGGGCCGCTACAGCGACTCCGCCTACAACCTGCGCCTGTGGAAGCTGGCCGAGGAATTCGTGCTGTGCGACAACTTCTTCCAGGGCGCGTTCGGGGGATCGTTCCTGAACCACCAATACCTGGTCGCGGCCAGGCCGCCTTTCTACCCGGACCTGGCCAACGCGTCGATCAACGTCCGCGGACAGATCGCGCAATTGCAAAGCGCCGACCCGGCCGACCCCAACCTGCAACCCAAGGCCACCTCGCCGGCCAGCGCCCTCACCGGCGCGCCGCAGTTCGGCGCCAGCGCGCTGACGCCGGACGGCTTTGGCGTGAACACCATGGGCCCGCCGTACTGGCCCGCATTCTCGCGCGATGCCGCCAACCCCACCCAGGCCGACCCGGCCTCGGTCTTCATGGTGCCGCAGACCCACGCCAACATCGGCGACCTCATGAGCGCCAAGGGCCTGGACTGGGCCTGGTACGCGGGCGGCTGGCAGGCCGCGGTGGATTCGACGGCCAACAGCGGCTTTCCGTCGTCGCCCAATTTCCAGGCGCACCACCAGCCCTTCAACTATTTCCAGAGCACCGGCCCCGGCACCGCCGCGCGCGCCGCGCACCTGCGCGACGGCGGCCTGGGCGACCTGTCGTCGACCAATACGTTCCTGGCCGACGCCGAAGCCGGCAAGCTGCCGCCGCTGACGTTCTACAAGCCGCAGGGCAACCTCAACATGCACGCGGGCTACGCCGACGTGGATTCGGGCGACCGCCACATCGCCCACATCGTCGACAGCCTGCGCAAGAGCGCGCAGTGGCAGAACATGGTGGTGGTGATCACCGTGGATGAAAACGGCGGCTGGTGGGACCACGTGGCGCCGCCCAAGGGCGACCGCTGGGGCCCTGGCACGCGCATCCCCACGCTGGTGGTGTCGCCCTTCGCCAAAAAAGGCACCGTCGACCACACCGTCTACGATACCGGTTCGATCCTGCGCCTCATCACGCGCGTGTTCGACCTGCCGACCCTGGACGGCCTGAAGACCCGCGACGACGCGATGAAGGCGCGCGGCCAGCAGCCCATGGGCGACCTGACCAACGCGCTGTCCTTCCCCGCCTGAGTCCGCGCGCGGCCCGGGTCGGCGCGGGCCGCGCCCTTTCCCCGGTATCGCGCAGCCGTTTGCCGCCAAGGCGGCGACGGCGGATCGGCCCTTGTCGCGCGCCGCCCCGGCAAGGGGCCGCATGCCGGGATTCCTCCCAAGGCGTCCGGGCCGGGCGCGAACCGCCGCGACATGCGAGAATCCCCCATTGCTCCCCGGGGATGGCTCCGCCTTGAAACACCTGCTGGTCGGCCTGGACAGGCTGGACGATTTCGACGACATCATCGACGTGCGCTCGCCGCTCGAATATGCCGACGACCATATTCCCGGCGCCCTGAACGCGCCGGTGTTCAGCAACGAAGAACGCGCCCTGGTCGGCACGCGCTATCGAGAGGCGCCGTTCGAGGCCACCCGCCTGGGCGCCGCCATCGCCGCCCGCAATATCGCCCGCCACCTGGACACCACCTTCGCCGCGCGCCCGCAGGGCTGGCGCCCGTTGATCTATTGCTGGCGCGGCGGCAAGCGCTCCGGGTCCATGACGGTGATGTTCAACATGATCGGCTGGCGCGCGCGCCAGCTCGACGGCGGCTACAAGACCTATCGGCGCGCCACGCTCGATATCCTGGACACGCTGCCGACGGCGCTGCGCTTCGTGGTGCTGACCGGCCCCACCGGCAGCGGCAAGACGCGGCTGCTCAACGCCCTGGCGCAAGCCGGCGCGCAAACGCTCGACCTGGAAGCGCTGGCCGCGCACCGCGGCTCGCTGCTGGGCGCGTGGCCGGGCCAGGCGCAACCGACGCAGAAGCGCTTCGATACGCTGCTGGCGGCGCGGCTGCGCGAGCTCGACGCGGCCCGGCCGGTCTTCGTCGAGGCCGAGAGCCGCAAGATCGGCGCGGTGGCCCTGCCCGCCACGCTGCTGGAGGCGGTGCATCGCGGCGCCTGCGTCGCGGTGACGGCCAGCCGGGAAGACCGCGCCGTCTTTCTACGGCAGGACTATGCGCAGCTGTTCGACGATCCCGCGGGCTTGAAATCCCAACTGCTGCGGCTGGTCGGCCTGCACAGCCGCGACACGGTGGCCGGTTGGCTACGCATGATCGACGAGGGTCGCCGCGACGACCTGGCGCGCGCCTTGATCGACCAGCATTACGACCCCGCCTATGCGCGCAGCAGCCAGGCGCACTTCACGCGGTTGCCGCAGGCGCTGCCGGTAGTGTTCCGGCCCAATGACGCCGACGTGGTGGCCCAGGCGCGGGCCTTGCTGGCCGCGCTGGCGTAGTTTTCCCGTGCGGGCTGCCCGCACGCGCCCCCATTCTGACGCCACGGCGTCGTTGCTAGCGCTCGCGCAAGGCGCGGCGGTCGCCACGGCTTGCGCGCGGCCTTGAAGTCGCCGAACGAATCCCGCCAGACGCCTGCATCCCCGGGATAGCAAGCCAGGCGCGGACAAGGTCGGGCCTCGCCCGCCGCGACGGATCGGCGGCAGCGGCCAGCCGGCCCGGACAACGCTCAGTGCCAAGCACAGAATCCGCGCGCTCGTAGCGGGAATTTTCTGAAAATCCCCCGATAAAACCCGCCAATCCGGTGCGGCCCGCCCGTCGCCAGGGTCTTGTTACGTTCCTTTCGAATCAATACGGCGTATCTAAGAATCGTCTTATTTTTTCGCTCCCCCCGCGAACGCACCATGAAAGCTACTGCCACGTAATCGCCTTTGTCCGATACGCACCAGTACGCTTCAGCGGCTCCTGCTTTTTTTCGGTCTGGTTCTGTTCGATGTGTCTGGGTATGCCAAGGCCAAGGGCCAAGGAGCCACCCATGCACTGTTCCCTCAACCCGATCATGCTCGGGCTGCTGGCCATCACCCTGCCGGCCTTCGCCAACCCCGCGCAGGCCGCGGAGCTCGGCCAGGTCATCATCAACGATCCGTCGGGCAGCGTTGCCCGCGCACTCGACAACGGCGACACCCTGACCTACGCCGGCAGCGGCGCCGCCCTCGATGTCTCAGTCGCCGGCAACAGCGTGCGCGGCGACCGCGTGACGATCACCGCGGGCTCGGCCACCACCGCCAACACCCTTGGCGTGCGCGCCAGCGCCGGCGGCAGCGTGACGTTGACCGACAGCGTCATCAAGACCGTCGGCGCCGGCCAGAACGCCCACGCGCTGACGGCCACCGGCGCCGGCAGCCTGATCACCGTCGGCGGTAGCGATATTGCCACCCTGGGCACGTACTCGCACGGCGCGTATGCGCAGTCCGGCGGCCGCATCGACCTCAATGGCGGCAGCATCACCACCGCCAACGGCGGCAGCCGCGGCCTGACCGCGACGGGCGCCGGCTCGACCATCGTTGCCCGCGACGTGACCATCGGCACCAACGCCTACAACGCCACCGGCGCCGCCGCCGAAACCGGCGCCAGCGTCACCGTGCAGGACGGCAGGATCACCACCACCGGAAACTACAGCGATGGCGTCAGCGTCAGCGGCGCCAACGCCGTGGTGACGCTGTACAACACCGAGGTCAACGCCGCCAGCGGAGTGGGCGCGCGCGTCGAGGGCGGCCGCTTCGAGATGGACGGCGGCAGCCTGACCACGGGCGGCTCCGCGGTCATGCTCAGCTCCGGCAGCGGTACGCCCTCCGCGGCCAGGATCCGCAACGCCAGCCTGACCGCCACCGGCGACCACAGCTATGGCATCAACATCAACGCCAAGGACACTTCCGCCGAGATCGAAAATGTCTCGATCTCGGCGCTGGGCGTCTACGGCACCGGCGTCTGGCTGCCGTCCACCGGCACGCGCTTCTCGGCCACCGGCTTCGACATCGCCTCGGCCCACGTGGGCGTGGACAACCGCGCCGGCCAGGTCACGCTGGTCGACGGCCGCATCAAGACCCGCGACGCCAATGCCCACGGCCTGTACCTGTCGCGTGAATACGGCAGCTCGGCCACCATCAAGGCCACGCGGGTCTCCATCGACACCGCCGGCAATGGCGCCGTGGGCGCGCTGGCGCGGCTGGGCGGCGCCGCCGTCGAGCTGGACGGCGTCACGATCAACACGCTTGGCGCCACCGCCTATGGCCTGTTCGCCAGCGGTTCGGGCGCCAGCCTGTCGGCGCGCAACTCCCAGGTCAACACCAGCGGCGCGGGCGCCAGCGGCCTGTCCGTCAGCAACCGCGCGGCCGTCACGCTGGACAGCACCGGCCTGGCCATGACCGGCGCCGGCGCCAATGGCATCTGGAGCTACCTCACCGGCGCCGGCCTGAGCAATACCGTCACCTTCCGCAATGGCAGCCGCATCGACACCCAGGACGGCGTCGGCCTGCTCGCCTCGGGCGGCGGCCACACCTTCCTGGTCTCGGACTCGGACATCACCGCGCGCGCTGGCGGCGACATCGACAGCGGCGTGCTGCTGCATTCCCGCGCCGTCACGGTCACCAGCGGCGGCGTGTCCACCGTCATCGAGAGCGAGCAGGTCACGCTGGACGCAAGCAACGCCCGGCTCACCGGCGACGTGCTGGCCGACAGCGGCAGCGTCGATGTCTCGCTCAAGAACGGTTCGGTGCTCACCGGCGCCGTCATACAGCGCGGCACGGGCCTCGCCAATGGCCTGACCGTGGACAACACCAGCGCCTGGAACGTGCGCGGCGATTCCAGCCTGGGCACGCTGACCAACGCCGGCACGGTGGCCTTCACGTCGCCGGCCGGCGCCAGCGGTTTCAAGACCCTGACCGTCAACAACTACATCGGCGGCGGCACGCTGGTGCTCAACACCCGCCTGGGCGACGACGCCTCGCCCACCGACAAGCTGGTCATCGATGGCGGCACCACCTCGGGCAATACCGCGCTGCGCGTCGTCAATGCTGGCGGCAGCGGCGGCCAAACCACCTACGGCATCCGCGTGGTCGAAACCATCAACGGCGGCACCACCACGGCCGACGCGTTCCACCTGGACAGCGGCTCCACCGGCTACCGCGCCAGCGCCAACACCGTCTCGCTCAATGGCTACGACTACAGCCTGGTGCGTGGCGGCAACGGCGGCGTGGCGCCCGATTGGTACCTGACCTCGGACTACACGCCGCCCGTTAACCCGCCCGACCCGGTGGATCCGGCCAAACCGACCGATCCCGGCGATCCGGCGCCGCCCGTGGCCCCGCCCGATCCCGTGCTGCCCGGCGGCGGCTTCAAGAACGTATCGCCCGAAAGCGGCGCCTACGCCGGCAACCGCCTGGCCGCCATGCGTCTGTTCACCCACAGCCTGCATGACCGCGTGCCGGCCTATGCCAACGACGACGCCGACGCACGCCGCGGCCGCGGCCTGTGGGCCCGCGCGCAGGGCCGCCACGACAGCGGCCTGCGCATGTCCGAGGGCCGTGTCGATGTCGACACCGACAGCGCGATGCTGCAGCTGGGCGGCGACCTGCTCAAGGCCCCGCTTGGCCGCGAGGGCGCGGTGTATACCGGCCTGATGGGCGGTTATGGCGACGCGCGCAGCCGCTCGGTATCCACCCTGATCCAGCCCGGCAGCGGCCAGCGTACCCATGCCCGCGCCCGCGGCAAGGTCTCGGGCTATTCCGCCGGCATCTATGGCACGTTCTACCAGAACGACGCCACCCGCCTGGGCGCTTATGCGGACACCTGGGTGCAGTACGGCCGCTACACCAACCAGATCAGCAGCGAACTGGGCTCGGTGCGCTATCGCGCCAACGTCTGGAGCGCTTCGCTCGAAGCCGGCTATGCCCTCAAGCCGTTCGCCGCCGGCTCGGCCCTGGAAACCCTGGTGGTGGAACCGAACGCCCAACTGGTCTACAGCCGCTACGACGCGCGCGACGCCACGCTGCAAGGCACCCGCATGCGCAGCGGCAACGACGGCGCCTGGCAGTCGCGCGTCGGCGTGCGGCTCTATCCGCAGGCCGCCCCCGCGGCGGCCGGCAAGCCCGCGGTGCGCCCCTTCCTGGAAACCAACTGGCTGCACGACAACGCCAACCCGGCGGTGCGCATGGGCAGCACCACGCTGCAGGCAAAACCGGCGCGCAACGCCTTCGAACTGAAGCTGGGCGCGGAAGGCCGCGTGGGCAAGGCGACGCAGGTGTCGGGCCATGTCTTCGGCGTGGCCGGCAACGGCAGCCAGCATGGCTACGGCGGCATGATCAACGTCAGCTACCGCTGGTAAGGCAAGGCGCCGCGACCGATGCCAGCCCAGGCCATCCCGCCCGGCCCCGCGCCGGCGCGGCCCGCCTCAGATCTCGGCCAACGTCCTGCGCAACTCGGCCTGCAAGGCCGTGAGCAGGGTCCTGGCCGTATCGCTCAGGCCATCGGCGGCCAGCCGTTCCTCGGCCTGCTCGGCCTGCTGGTACAGGTCCATCGCCTGCACCGCGGCGAAGCCGCCGCGCATGCGGTGCAGCACCGAGCGCAGGTCGCGCAGGTCGCCACCGGCGTGGGCCTGCTCCAGCCGCGCCAGGTCCTGGGTCATGGTCTGCAGGAAGACGTCGCGATACTTGCCGACGATCGGCGGCGCGCCCCGCGCCGGCGCGGCATTGACAGGCGCGGCGGGCCCTTCGCCCCCTGCCGCCGTCGCCGCGCGGCCGGTGCGATGCGCGCGCAGCTGGTTCCACAGCAGGCTGAGCTTGATCGGCTTGACCAGCCAGCTGCTCATGCCGGCCGCCTTGCAGCGCGCCTCCTCGTCCTTGAGCGCATTGGCCGTGACGCCGATGATGGGCACCGTCACGCCCTGCGCCCGCAATGCGCCGGCCAGTTCGTAGCCGTTCATGCGCGGCATGTTGACGTCCGTCAGCACCACGTCGAACGGACCGATGTTCCATTGCGCCAGGGCCTCGGCGCCATCGGGCGCCAGCGTCACCTGGCAGCCCAGCTGTTCCAGCTGGTCGCACATCGTGACCTGGTTGATCGGGTTGTCCTCGGCCACCAGGATGCGCAGGTTGAGCGGCGCGTAATGCGGCGCCACGGCTTCCTTGGCGGTGTCGACATCGC
This sequence comes from Achromobacter ruhlandii, assembly GCF_002082135.1. NCBI lineage: Bacteria > Pseudomonadati > Pseudomonadota > Betaproteobacteria > Burkholderiales > Alcaligenaceae > Achromobacter > Achromobacter ruhlandii. The sequence goes on along the minus strand of NZ_CP017433.1, from coordinate 1,749,470 downwards.
CGCTGGCCCAGCGCTCGAGCGCGAAGCCGATGCTGGTGAGATAGTGGCGGTCGGCGCGGTACAGCGCGGCGCCGCGCACGTCGCGCCCGCCCGCCGACACCACCGGCCCCTGCCATTCGGTCGGCGCCGCCGCGTCGCCGGCGATATGCACGTCGACCAGCACGCCGTCGCCCGCCTCTTCCGGCGTCAGGGTCGCCGGCGCGATGCTGGCCTGGGCACCCCAATAGATCAGCCACTGGCAGATGTTGTCGCTCAGTTCCTTGCGCGCGCTGCGCACGTAGACGCGCAGCCCCTCCAGCCGCGGCGACGGCCCGGGCGGCGGCTCGGCCGTGTCCAGGTCGATGGCGATCGAGAAACTGCTGCCCAGGCCCAATTCACTGGTCACTTGGATGGTACTCCCCATCAATTCCGCAAGACGGGCGCAGATCGACAGGCCGATGCCCGCCCCCCGCACCAGATGCGATCGGCTATCGATCTGATAGAACGGTTCGAACAGGCTCGCCTGGTTCTCGGCGCTGATGCCGACGCCGCTGTCGACCACCTGGAAATGCAGGCGGGTGCGCGCATCCGGCAAGGCCTCGGCCCGCAGGCGCGCCACCACGTGGCCGGAATCGGTGAACTTGATGGCGTTGTTGACCAGGTTGTTGAGGACCTGCCGGATGCGCCCGCCGTCGCCCACCACCCAGGCGGGCGTCGAGGTGTCGACGCAGCTGTAGATGACGAGCCCCTTCTGCTCGGCCATGCCGGCGTACGAGGCAATGCAGTTCTCGACCAGCTCGCGCGGATCGAAGCCGTCCATTTCGAGGGCCAGCTGGCCGGACTCGATCTTGGTGATGTCGAGGATGTCGCTGATCAACTGCTGCAGGATCACCGAGGAATCCTGGATACGGTCGACATGACGGCGCTGTTCGTCGTCCAGGTGGGTCAGGGACAGCACCTCGAGCGTGCCGAGCACGCCATACAGCGGGGTGCGGATCTCGTGGCTCATGGTGGCCAGGAAGGTGGACTTGGCCTCGTTGGCGCGGTCGGCCTGCTGCTTGGCCTGCGCCAGCGTGCGTTCCATCTCGGCGCGCGCGCTGATGTCGGCGAAGGCGCACAGCACCACGTCCTGCTTCTTGTAGCGGGTCGGCGCGAAGGCGACGAACAGCGGCCGGCCCTCGTGGGTGCGGAAGGTCTCGATGGTGCCGGGCCGGGTCGCGCCCAGCACCTGGCGCAACAGCTTGTTGGCCTCGGTCGAGTCGTGCGGCTGTTCGCCCACGCCGATGCCGAGCCATTGGCTCGCCAGCGCGTTGCTGAACACCACGCGCCCCTCCAGCCGCGACAGCACGCACAGCGCGACCGGCGCCGTGTCGAGCACGGTGCGGTTGAATTCCTCGCTTTCGACCATGTCCAGGTGGGCGACCTCGGCGGGATGGATCACGCGCCGGTTGTACCAGAGCAGGTAGCCGGCGCCGGCCGCCAGGCCCAGCGCGAGCATCAGCAGCACCGTCAGCGGCAGCCACATGTTGGCGCGAAAGAAGCTGCCGTAGTTGAGCTTGTAGTAGCCCGTCCAGGTGCCGCTTTTGTCGGCGATGCGCAGCACCAGGCCGTCGCCGCCGAAATGAAAGCCCGCCTGCGCGACCTGCGGCGGCGCGCCTTCGCCGAACAGGATGGCCTTGCCCTGGTGCTGCAGCCAGAACTGGTCGTACAGGGGCATGTTCAGGACCCGCTCGGAGATGCTGACGCGGCCGCGGTTCAACAGCGACACGGCGTAGACGTTGCGGCGCGTGGCGATGGTGCCATCGCGCGCGTTCAGCGGCAGCATCACCGGCAGCATGCCGATGATGTCGTCGGGCAGGTCGGCGTCGCGTAGCCACGTCACGCGCGGGCCCTCGCTGCCGGAACGGTCCTCGGGATCGGTGCCGCCGGCGGCCTGCTGCACCGCCTGGACCACCGCCAGGAAAGTCTGGCGGGTCAGCGGCTCGTAGCCGGACACCGTGGAAATCGCCGGCACGCTCAGGCTGATCTGCTGGCTCGGGGAAATGATGAAAAGCGGCGCCGCCGGATACACCGAGGCCGCCCAGCGCGTGGAATAGAAGTCCGACAGGTAGCCGCCGATGCCGGTGAACACGCCGTTGCTCACCGGGCAGGCGTCGGGGCTCTGGCACAGCAGCGAGAACGGCATGGCGGCGATCGCGTGCTGGCCATCGAAGAAAGCCCAGGAAGCGCGGTCGAAACCGCTGGTCTCGCGGACCGGCGTGGGCGCCACCAGCCGCTGGCCGTCGGGGTTCAGGCCCTGCGCGTACAGCCCCTGCAGCACGGTCTCGTGGGCATGGATATAGCCGACCAGCACGGAAAAATCGACCCGCAGCTTTTCCTCTTCCTGCTGCAGGATGCGCTGACCGCCCCAATAGAGCACGCCGCCGAGCGCCAGCAGCAATGGCAGGGCGCCGAACAACGCGATGTTCAAACGACGGGACGCTCGGATGACCTTGATGAGCGGCGTATCCAGTTTCATAGGTGCTTCAGTGCCCATGGGCGCCATGTCGCCGGCGTGCCGCCGGTCTTTCCGCGGGGATGGCGCGCGGTTCGCCCTGGCTCGGTTCGTTGGCCAGCAATTCGTTGAACGCCGCCAGGTCCACGGCCGCCGAGATCAGGAAGCCCTGCACGCAGTCACAGCCGATGCGGCGCAGGAACTGCAGGTCTTCCATGGTTTCGACGCCTTCGGCCGTGACCTGCAGCCCTAGCTGCCGCCCCAACTGCACCGACGACACCAGCGCGGCCGCGCGGACCTCGTCCTTGGTGACGCCATGCACGAAGGCGCGGTCGATCTTCAATTCCGTGAACGGCGTGGAGATGAGGCTGTACATCGAACTATAGCCCTTGCCAAAATCGTCCTGCGACAGACCGAACCCCTTCAGCCGCAGCCGGCTGGCGCCCATGTAGTAATTGCCGGGCACCACCGTCATGTCGTCTTCCAGGAGTTCGAATGTTACGTCCTCGGCGGGAATGCCGCTATTGGTGACCAGGTGATGCAGTTCGTCCGGCAGCTGCGGGCGGTCCAGGAGGCTGACGGGCAGGTTGATGGAGACCGGCACGCGAAAGCCGCGCTGGCGCCAGGCACGGTAGGCGGCCAGGCTGTCCTCCAGCATGCGCGTCAGCAGCTCGTAGTCCAGGCCGTACTCGCGCAACGTGCGCAGGAACGAGCCCGGCATCATCAGGCCCAGCCCCCGGTGCTTCCAGCGCACCAGCGCCTCGGCGCCCACGATGGCGCCCGAGGCCAGCGACTTCTTGGGCTGGAACCAGGCCTGGATGCTGCCGTCGCGCAGGGCGCATTCGACGCTGGCGCGATCCAGCAGGTCGCCGGTGTCGCCAGGGCTGGTCAGCGCCCCCGGCGACTCGGCTGGCGGGCGGCGCTGCAGGCGCTCGGCCAGGCCCGCGATCTGCTCGCCGGTGATGGGCTTGACGAAGGTGCCGAGCATCGAGAAGCCGTTCTCCTTGGCCATCAGGCCGACGCTGTTGGCCATGCGGCGCGAACACGCGGTGACCACGGCCAATATCGGCCGCAGGTTCAGGCGGGCGAGTTCGTGGATGAACTGGACGCCGTCCATGCCCGGCATGCGGATGTCCATGAGCACCAGGTGGTAGCCCTCGGCGCGGATGCGGTCGAGCGCCTCGTCGGCGCGTTCCACCGTATCCACGTGACCGAAGCCGGCCTGCCGCAGCAGGTCCCGCAGGTGCAGGCATTGCAAGGCGTGGTCGTCCAGGACCAGCACTTTGTAGTCTGAAAGCTGTTTCACGTCATATCCTTTGCGACGCCGTGCAGGGTCTGGGCCAGGACCATGAACGGCAAGGGCTTGCACAGCACCTGGTTCATGCCCGCGGCCACCCCGCGCTGCGCGATCTCGGCGGCCGAACTGGAGGTCAGGCCGATGATGGGACCGGCGTGGCCGCCGTCCCGCAGGGCCCGCGTCAGCTCATAGCCATTGACGACAGGCATGTTCAGGTCGGTCAGGACCAGGTCGAACGGCTGGCCGCGCCACAGCCGCAGCGCCTCGTCGCCGTTGCTGGCCAGGGTCGCGACGCAGCCCAGGTGTTCCAGCTGCTCGCGCAGGATCAGCTGGTTGATGACGTTGTCCTCGACCACCAGCACCCGCAGACCCAGCGACCGTTGCGCGCCGCCGTCGGCGCCCAGCGCGCCGCGCTCGACGCCATCCTGCGCCATCTGCACCGCGCGGCAGATGCTGACGGGATTGAAGGCGCTGGCCACGCCGCCAACGGCGTTGGTCATGAAGGCGTCCTGGTGGGCGCCGGGCGCCAGCACCCGCACGCGCCGATGCGGCCAGCGCGGCTCCGGCGTCGACGGCGGCCAGGTCTGCACCAGCACCGCGCCGGCCGGCTCGGCTTCATCGGCGGGCTTGCGGTACGGCAATGCGATCGCGCCGCAGGCGTTCAGCCAGCCGCGCACGTTGTCGACCACCTCGGGCACCGCGCCATCCACGTACACCGGCCGCGGCTGCAGCGTCACCGGCGCGGCGCCGTCCGCGTCGTCGGCCGCCAGCGAGAGGCAGAACGAGATGCTGGTGCCCAGCCCTTCCTCGCTGACCACCGCCAGCGTGCCGCCCATCAGGTCGGACAGGCGCCGGCAGATCGTCAGCCCCAGGCCGGTGCCCGCGACGTCGTTGTCCTGGCCCGCCGGCGCGCGGAAGTACGGCTCGAACAGGCGCGCGCGATGGCTTTCGCGGATCCCCGGGCCGGTATCGGCCACCTGGAAACGCAGGCGCACCCGCCCCGGGCCGTCGTCCGTGGCGCTGGCGCGCAGCACGACCCGGCCGGCCTCGGTGAACTTGACGGCGTTGCTGACCAGGTTGTTGAGGATCTGCAGGATGCGGATGGCGTCGCCCTGCACCGCCATCGGCATGCCGACCTCGGTGACCGCGTAGACGTCCAGCCCCTTGGCGCGGGCCCGCGCCGCGTAGTTCGCCACCACCTGTTCGACCAGGTCGGCCGGCGAAAAAGCGCCGATGTCGAGCTCCTCGCGGCCGGCCTCGATGCGCGACAGGTCGAGCGTGCCGTTGATGGTGCGCAGCAGGGTCGAGGACGATTGCTGGATGGTGCCGAGGTATTGCTCCTGCTGGCCGGTCAGGCCGGTCAGCGCCAGCAGTTCCAGCGTGCCGAGGATGCCGTACAGCGGCGTGCGGATCTCGTGGCTGATGGTGGCGAAGAACATGGCCTTGGACTCGCTGGCGCGGTCGGTGGCCTGCTTGGCCTGGCGCAGCGCGCGTTCGACGTTCTTCTGGGCGGTGATGTCGCTGATGCCGCACAGCACCACGTCCTCGGACTGGTAGGTGGTGGCGGCGCAGGCCACGTAGGCGCTGCGGCCATCGGCCAGCGTGTATTCCTGCCCGCCGGTCTCCGCGCCCGCGCGCAGCAGGGCTTCACGCCAGTGGTCCTGCTCGCCCAGCCACTGGCGCGCGGCCGCGTTGGACAGCAGCACGGCGCCGTCGGTGCGCCGCAGCAGGCACAGCCCGACCGGGGCCACTTCGACGATCTTGCGGTTCAGCGCCACGCTGTCGACCAGGGCTTCGTACTGCCGCAGCGCCGGCCGCACCAGCCGGTTGCGGATGTGGCGCACCGCCAGCAGCACGACCAGGATCAGCGCGACCGCCACCCCGCCGGCGGCCCAGAACGACGCGGCGCCGTCTTCGAGCAGATCGCCGATGGGCACGTAGTAGGCCAGCCGCCAGCCGGCCTCGCCGACCGACTTGACCAGCACCAGCGTCTGCGGCCACCAGCTGTCGCCGCGCAGGTGAAAGGAATCGCGCGACAGGTAGGCAGGGGTTTCGTCGACCCGCGACGGCAGCCTGCCGCCGTGCAGCGCCATGGCGCCCGAGCCGTCGTACAGCGCATAGCCGGCGCCATCGCTGGCGCATTCGGCTTCGACCATGCTGGCCAGGCCACCCACCTCGAGGCCGATCCAGGTGCGTTCCTCGCCCGCCACGTCGGCCGGGGTGTAGAGGAACAACCGGTTGGCCTCGTCCATCGGCGGACGCAGCCAGACGATCGGCGTGCGGCCATCGGGGCCAGGCCGCGCGCTGTGCAGGCGCAGGGTTTGCGCCAGCCAGCGCGCGGTTTCCGTGGACATGGGCTCGGCGCCGCCATCGGATCGGACAGGCAGGCGCGTGACGGCGTCGCCGCCGGGCGCGGCATAGACGACATGGGCGCGCAGCTGCGCCACGTTGGCGCGGTCGCGCGGCGTGAGGATCAGCGCCCATTCATAGGCGCCGGCGGCATCGACCAGCGGCGTGACGCTGATCTGGCCGGTGGCGCCGAAGGTCTTGGGGGTGCGGGCGACCGGCATGTGATCGGTGTTGCGCACCGCCGAGGCCGCCACCGACCGCAGCAGCGCTTCGCGCTGGTCGAAATACAGCTGGGCGTTGTAGGCGCCGGCGTTCATGCGGCGGCGGTATTTCGAGACCTCGCCGGTGAACGACCAATAGGCGTAGAGCGCCGTTCCCACCAGGATGCATGCCGCGAGCGCCACGGCAAACATATGCAGCAGAAGCATAGGCAGCCCGGGGGCCGCCGCCGTCAATGCTTCCCGGGAACGGGGATTTACGATCATGCGCTTATCGTAGATTTCCGCCCTCGCGGCCAAGCCAAGAATATTCTCAAAGCGCGGGAGAGAAGAGCTGCGGGCGCGGGCGCCGCGCCGAGTTGGCGGCGCGCGAAGTCACGCTCGCGGGCGCATGGCGCCACCCCGCCCCTGCGCTGCGCCGCGGCGGCGCCACAAGGCGGCGGCACGTCATATGTAACCAAATCAAATAATTCAATTCAGGGCGGCGTCAGCCTTGCCCGAGCCGCGCCACCGCCGCCGCGCGCCCCGGCCCGGCCTCGCCCTATGAAGGGGCCGCGTTTTTCCCGAACCCTGTCCCATGGGAACCACGGAAAAACCGTTTCAGCGCGTCCACATGGGCGTCCCCAGGGTGTGGAATGCACGCCACACCCCCTCTCGCCATCTCCCCGGGGCGCTGGCATGATGCGGCGCGTAGGGCACCTGTCAAGCATCTGAATAAGGAAAACAAACGTGCGATTCAGTTTTTTCAAGGCCCTGCTGGCCTGCCTGTGCGGCGCCGTGTTGAGCGCCTGCACCACCTGGGACGTGGCGATGATGCGCCACAAGGGCAAGCCCGTGAATGACATCGTGGTCGACTGGGGCGTGCCCGACCGCGTCTATGCCAGCGAAGACCTGCCGATCGGACAACTGGTCTACATGTGGCAGACCTCGGGCGAAGTCTCCTGGGATGAGGCCGTCGGCTCCTTCTACGTGCCTCCGCCCGGCGGCGTCAGCTATGGCTTCGGCTCCAACACCGGCACCATCTACCAGCGACGCACGGGCGTCGCCAGCTGCTACACCATGCTTCACGTCGACGAAAAGGGCATCGTCGTCGGCGGCGAACTGGTCAACAACGGCACGACCTGCAAGATGTGGTGATGGCCGCGCGCCCGGCATCGCGCATGCGCGCGGCCAGCCAGCCTCCCATCGGACAACCCGCAAGAGAATTCCTGATGATGAACATGAAAGCCACTTTCGCCTCCCTGCTCGCGCTGGCCTTGCTGTCCGGCCCGGCCTTCGGCGCCGAGAAGAAGCCCACCGCCGGCGACATCTCCCGCGCCATCGCCTACGCCGACGTCATGCGCGCGTTCGCCTACGCCAAGCAGGCCAATCAATTCAAGGAACGCTACGACAAGATCGGCCCCGGCCAGGATGGCCTGGAAGCCATGACCCACGCGGCCAATCTCATGACCCTGGCCAATCAGGCGATGCGCGCGGCCTGCGCGCGCGAGCCGCACTACGTGGAAAAGGGTATCGAGGCCTTCCGCTGCAGCAAGATCAAGTAGACGGTTGCGAGCTCGCCGCGGGACGATCATCGCATCATCCGCCGGCGCGCTTGCTTCGACGCATTCCAGCGCGCGTAACCCTGGCGAACGGCGCCTACGGTTTCTACGCACCAAACAAAAAACCCGCAGAACGTGAGTTCTGCGGGTTTTTTTACCAGCCTGGCATGCCAGGCAGGGAATCTGGCGGAGATGGTGGGATTCGAACCCACGATGCAGTTTTTAGCCACATACTCCCTTAGCAGGGGAGCCCCTTCAGCCTCTCGGGCACATCTCCGAAGAGAACGAGATTCTAGCACGACTTTTTACACTATTGCCCGCAACCAAGGCGCGGCAGGGAAAAAATCGTGCTGCGTCCGTTCCGCTCAGACCTTGGTGGCGGGCGCCTGGTCCAGGCCGAAGGCCTTGTGCAGCGCGCGCACGCCCAGTTCCATGTACTTGTCGTCGATGATCACCGAGGTCTTGATTTCGCTGGTGCTGATCATCTGGATGTTGATGCCCTCTTGCGACAGCGTCTGGAACATCAGGCTGGCCACGCCAACGTGCGAGCGCATGCCGATGCCGACGATGGAAACCTTGGCGACCTTCTCGTCGGTCGAGAGCTCGCGCGCGCCCACGGCGGGGATCACTTCGCGCTTGAGCAGGTCGACGGCGCGGGCGAACTCGTTGCGGTTCACGGTGAACGAGAAATCGGTCGTGCCGGCCACGGACTGGTTCTGCACGATCATGTCGACGTCGATGTTGGCGGCGGCGACCGGGCCCAGGATCGAGAAGGCGATGCCGGGTTTGTCGGGAACACCCAGCAGGGTGATTTTGGCTTCGTCGCGGCTGAAGGCGATGCCGGAGACAACGGCGGCTTCCATTTTTTCGTCTTCCTCAAAAGTAATCAGCGTGCCCGAACACATTTCTTCGTCGAGCGGGATGAGCGGGTCGGTCAGCGAGGACAGCACCCGCGTCGGCACACGGTATTTGCCGGCGAATTCGACCGAGCGGATCTGCAGGACCTTGGAGCCCAGCGAGGCCATTTCCAGCATTTCCTCGAAGGAAACGACGGCCATGCGGCGCGCTTCGGGCACCACCCGCGGATCGGTCGTGTAGACGCCATCCACATCGGTGTAGATCAGGCATTCATCGGCCTTGAGCGCCGCCGCCACGGCCACGGCCGAGGTGTCGGAGCCGCCGCGGCCCAGGGTGGTGATGTGGCCGTCAGGGTCCACGCCCTGGAAGCCGGTGACGATGACCACGCGGCCCGCGTCCAGGTCGGCGCGGATGCGGGCGTCGTCGATCGACGTGATGCGGGCCTTGGTGAACGACGAATCGGTGCGCACCGGCACCTGCCAGCCCGCGTAGCTGCGGGCGGCGACGCCTTCGGCTTGCAGCGCGATGGCCAACAGGCCGCTGCTGGCCTGCTCGCCGGTGGCGGCGATCATGTCGAGCTCGCGCGCGTCGGGTTGGGGCGTAATCTCGCGCGCCAGGCCCAGCAGGCGATTGGTTTCGCCTGCCATGGCCGACGGCACCACGACAACCTGGTGGCCGGCAGCGTGCCACTTCGCGACGCGTCGCGCCACGTTCCTGATGCGCTCGACCGAGCCCATCGAAGTACCGCCATATTTATGAACGATCAGGGACATCTCGTACTCTGGCTGGGGACCCGCCGCAAGAGTGTTGACGGGCAAAACCTCATATTCTATCCCGACGGTAAAAATTTGCGCAGGCCATGGAATTTTCTTTCCAGGGAACGGTCGTTTTTTCCGGAAAAATGTCGTTCTGGCCAGAATTCGACGGCGTCAGCCGCGGATTTCACTGCGCGGCGCCTGCCGGCACCGGGCGCCCCCACCTTTGCGCTAACGTGACGCCGGCGGTTGCGGATCCGGCCGCGGCTCGATCCACACCCGCCCGCGATGGCAGCGCACCACGTGGCCGGCCTGCTCGACCCGCAGCTGGCGGTCGTGCCCCAGGCTGTGCAGGCCGCGCAGCTGGCGCAACAGGTCGTTCAGGCGCGCCTCGGTCGGCATGCGGGCGCCCTGTTGCGCCATCCAGTGGCGCAGCACGTGCGCCTGGCGCGCCGGCGACAGCCGCCGCCAGGCCGCCAGCGAGAAGCTGGCGCCGTCCGCGCCCGGCTCCAGCGCGGCGAAATCCTCGCGCGCCACCTCGTCCAGGATCTCGTTGGCTTCGGCCATGTGCCGGGCGTGACGCGCGACGATGGCGCGCCAGCCGGGCCAGCGCGCATCCAGCACCGGCGCCAGCAATTCGCGCAGCGCGGCGCGGGTGTAGCGCGGATCGGCGTTGGTCGGGTCCTGCACCGCGTGCCAGCCGGTGGCGTCGGCAAACTGCCGCGCGGCCTGCAGGATCGTCGCCCGGTCCTGCTCCAGCCACGGTCGCAGATAGGTCAGGCCGTCACGCGATGTGAGCGGCGCCATGGCCGCCATGCCGGCCAGCCCGGTGCCGCGCAACAGGCGCAGCAGCACGGTCTCGGCCTGGTCATTGCGATGGTGCGCCAGCAGGACCACGCCGATGCCGTCCTCGTCCGCCAGCCGCGCCAGCGCGGCATAGCGGGCGTCGCGCGCGGCGGCCTCGATGCCCTTGCCGCCGGCCGCGTCGACCTCGACGCGGGCCTGCCGCAGCGGCAGTTCCAGCAGCCCGGCCAGCGCCTCGACCTGATCGCGCCAGCCATCGGCGGCGGCTTGCAGGCCGTGATGCACGTGCAGCAGCGCCACGCCGGCGCCCCGTTCCCGCGCCACGGCGGCGGCATGGACCGCCAGCATGGCCGAGTCGGCGCCGCCGCTGACAGCCACGGCGAAACGCCCTGGGGGCCGCGGCAGGGCTTGCAGGGCGCGGCGCAGGGCCGCGATCAGGTCGGGCGAGACGGGATGGGGGAAAGGGGTCCCCGCGGCAGTCGAGTCGGACGCGGGGCGGGAAGTCATGGCGGCGGGCGCGGGCCGGAAGCGGAAGCGGCCGCGGCGCCGGCCAAGGCCGGCGCGCGCGCTTCGCTCAGGCGCGCACTTCCTGGAAGGCGCCGTAGGACAGCAGGCGTTGCACCCGCTGTTCCACCAGTTGCTCGGGCGTCATGCCCTGCAGCTGGCGCAGGGCATCGCCCAGCGCGCGGCGCAGCAGGCGCGCCATGACGCGCGGGTCGCGGTGCGCGCCGCCCACGGGTTCATTGATGACGCGGTCGACCAGGCCCAGGTCCTTCAGGCGCGGGGCGATGATGGCCAGCGCCTCGGCGGCCTCGGGCGCCTTGTCGGCGCTGCGCCACAGGATCGAGGCGCAGCCCTCGGGCGAAATCACCGCGTAGGTGGCGTACTGCAGCATCAGCACGGTGTTGCCCACGGCGATCGCCAGCGCGCCGCCCGAGCCGCCTTCGCCGATGATGGTGACGATCACGGGCACCTTCAGTTCGGCCATGGCGTACAGGTTGTGGCCGATGGCCTCGGACTGGCCGCGTTCCTCGGCGCCGATGCCGGGATAGGCGCCCGGGGTGTCGACGAAGGTGAACACGGGAATGCCGAACTTTTCGGCCAGGCGCATCAGGCGCAGGGCCTTGCGGTAGCCTTCCGGACGCGGCATGCCGAAGTTGCGCGCGGCGCGTTCCTTGGTGTCGCGGCCCTTCTGGTGGCCGATCACCATGCAGGGCGTGCCATTGAAGCGCGCCAGGCCGCCCACGATGGACTGGTCATCGGCGTACATGCGGTCGCCGTGCAGCTCGTGGAAGTCGGTGAAGATCTCGCGCACGTAGTCCAGCGTGTAGGGGCGCTGGGGGTGGCGGGCGACCAGCGCCGTCTGCCAAGGCGTGAGCTTGGCGTAGATTTCCTTGGCCAGCGACTGGCTCTTCTGCTGCAGACGTCCGATCTCGTCGGAGATGTCCACCGCCGAATCGGCCTGCACATAGCGCAGCTGCTCGATCTTGTTCTCAAGCTCGGCGAGCGGCTGTTCAAATTCCAGAAATGTATTGCGCATGTAGTGTGGTTCCGTAGATGGGCGACCTGGATTGCGTCAGTATTGGACCGGCGTCGGTTCCAGACTGCGCCACAGATACCAGGTTGCCACGGTACGCCAGGGTTGCCACGCCAACGAGACTTCGCGAGCCTCGAAGCGCGAGACAGGCTCGCCGCTGAAATAGTGTAGCGAGATTGCCTTGAGCAACCCAGGATCATCCAGCGGCAGAACATCGGGCCGCTGCAGATTGAAAATCAAAAACATCTCCGCCGTCCAGCGTCCGATGCCGCGGATGGCGGTCAATTCCGAAATGACGGCCTCGTCGTCCATGGCCGCCCATTTCTCGGGGTGCACCCGGCGCTCGCCGAAATGCACCGCCAAATCCAGCACGTATTCGGCCTTGCGCTGCGACAGGCCGGCCGCGCGCAGGCCTTCCAGGCCGACGCGCAGCACCGCCACCGGCGTGGGACGCTTGCCGGCGGCTTCCAGGAACTTGTCCCAGACGGCGTCGGCCGCCTTGGCCGAGACCTGCTGGCCGATGATGGCGCGGGCCAGCGTCACGAACGGCGTGCCGCGCGACGTCAGCCAGACCTCGGGGTGCTGGGGAATGATCTTTTTCAGAATGCGGTCGCGCCGCATGAGGTGGGCGACGGCGGCTTCCCAATAATCCGGCTTGGGAATCTCGGTATCTACGGGGGACATGGCGGGCGTATCCAGGGGGTTCACGCCCGACGCCACTGCGTCAGGCCGCCCGGCTTGTCATCGAGCTCGATACCGGCTTCGCGCAGCTCGGCGCGGATGCGATCGGCCTGGGCGAAGTCGCGCGCGGCCTTGGCGGCGGCGCGGGCGTCGATCCGGGCCTGGATCGCGGCGGCGTCCAGTTCGGGGCGCGCGCCCTGCCCCATGCCGGCGGCCGAATAACGCGTGGCCGACTGGAAGTAGGTCGCCGGATCCTGCTGCAGCAGGCCCAGCAGGCCGCCCAGGGCCTTGAGCTGGCCGGCGCTGCGGGCGCTCTTGCCGCGATTGGCCTCGGAGGCCAGTTCGAACAGGGCCGCCACGGCGCCCGAGCTGTTGAAATCGTCGTCCATGGCGGCCTTGAAGGCCTGCGCCTGCGGCTCGTTCCAGTCGATGCCCTGGTCGTCGGCCGGCACGTTCTGCAGCGCCTGGTACAGGCGGTCGAGCGCGTTCTGGGCGTCGACCAGGTTGTCGGGCGTGTAGTTCTGCGGGCTGCGGTAGTGGTTGCGCACGATGAAGAAGCGCACCATCTCCGCCTCGCGCACGTTGACGCGGTAATGGGCCGCGTCGGCGGCCGGTTCGCCCTGGGCGATGGTCTGGCGGATGGTGCGGAAGTTGCCGAGCGACTTGGACATCTTGTCCGAATCGACCATCAGCGGGCCGCAATGCATCCAGATGTTGGCCAGCACGCCGCCGAAGGCGCCCTCGGTCTGGGCGATCTCGTTCTCGTGGTGCGGGAATTTCAGGTCGGGGCCGCCGCCATGGATGTCCAGCGGCAGACCGAGCAGCGACTTGCTCATGGCCGAGCACTCGATGTGCCAGCCCGGACGGCCCAGGCCGTAGGGCGATTCCCACTTGGTGTCGGCCGGCTCTTCTTCCTTGGCCGACTTCCACAGCACGAAGTCGAGCGGGTCGCGCTTGGCCGAGCCCACCGCCACGCGCTCGCCGGCGCGCAGGTCGTCCAGGGTCTTGCCGGACAGCTTGCCGTAGCCTTCGAAACCGCGCACGGCGTAGTTCACGTCGCCGTCGTCGGCCTGGTAGGCCAGGCCCTTCTGCTCGAGCTTGCCGATGATGTCCAGCATCTCGCCCACGTACTCGGTGGCGCGCGGCTCGCGGTCGGGCGTTTCGACGCCCAGCGCGCGTTCGTCGGCGTGCATGGCGTCGATGTAGAACTCGGTGACTTCGCCGATGCGGCGGCCGGTCTCGACCGCGCGGCGGATGATCTTGTCGTCGATGTCGGTGATATTGCGCACGTAGTCGACCGCCAGGCCGCTGGCGCGCAGCCAGCGCTGCACCACGTCGAAGGACACCAGCATGCGGGCGTGTCCCAGGTGGCAGAAGTCGTACACGGTCATGCCACACACGTACATGCGCACCTGGCCGGCCTGGGCCGGTTTGAACGGTTCTTTGGTACGCGATAACGTGTTGTAGATTTGCAGCATGGCGCTTGTGATGGTCCTGTTCTTTCCGTGGCGGCCGCGGAAACGTTGCGCCCGAAGGACGATACCTTCGAGGCTTGCCGTCCGACCGGGTGGTTCGGGCTATGCCCGGGTTCGCGTCATCCAGTTTGCGTGGATCCAGGAACCCCTCCCCGGCGTCCAAATTTCACCAGCAGGCTAGCCCTTGGGGCTTCCAACATGGGCTTCCCTGAGGCTTCCCTCAGGCGGCCCAAATGGACTTCCCAAATGGACTGCCCAAACGGGCTTCCCAAACAGGCCTCCCCCACGGGCGCCCGATGGTTTTACCCACTGGCTTCACCTATTGTCGAGCCAAAAACTCAACCAAGGCTAAAATGGCGGTCGTCAAGTATAGCAAGCGGCCCGGCCGCGCGCGTCAGCGCCGGCCGGCCACGACTTTTAACGGATGCCCACGTGACTATCAAGCCGCGTTTTTGCGTCACCCTGCTCGCCCTGGCACTGGCCGGTTCGCCGCTGGCCGGCGCCCATGCCCAGTCCATGGCCGGCGGTTCGGGCGAGAACCCGAATGCCAATCGCACCACCCTGGACCCGATTCCGCCCGAGGGCGGCTGGGACGGCCTGTCCAACGTGCTCAAGTCGATGCAGCCCAGCGTGGACACCCGCCTGCAACCGTCCGCCTCGCAGATCACCACGCACATCGAACGCCTGCTGAATCGCGGCGAGAACGCCGAAGCCCTGGCGATGATCGAAAAGCGCGAGGCCGAGATCAAGGACCAGCGCGGCACCGACGTGCAGCTGATGTTCCAGCATGCGCGCGCCCTGGCCCAGCTCGACCGCAAGGCCGAGGCCATCGACATCTACACCGAGATGACGACCCGCTTCCCCGAGCTGCCGGAACCTTGGAACAACCTGGCGGCTCTATATGCCAGCCGGGGCGAACTTGAAAAAGCGCAGGACGCCCTGCAAATGGCCCTGCGCGCGGACCCGGGCTACGCCGCCGCGCGCGCCAACCTGGGCGACCTGCAACTGCTGCAGGCCCTGCGCACCTACAAGCAGGCCGCCAAGGAAGGCGTGCCCGGCATGCAGGACAAGGCCCGCGAAGTCGAAACCATGCTGAAGGATAAGCAACGCAAATGATGTCCCGCTACTCCCCTCTTCACCTGCTGCGCCTGACGGCGTGCTCGTTCGCGCTGGCGTTTGCCCCGGCGCTCGTCAGCGCCGCGCCCGCGGCCGCCCCCTCCAACTCCACCTCTGAAGGCACAAAAGCCATGAGCACCAATCCCCGCGTCAAGCTTCACACCAACCAAGGCGACATGGTCATCACCCTGGACGCCGCCAAGGCGCCCAAGACCGTCGAGAACTTCCTGACCTACGTCAAGGAAGGCTTCTACAACGGCACGGTGTTTCATCGCGTGATCGACGGCTTCATGATCCAGGGCGGCGGTTTCGAGCCCGGCATGAAGCAGAAGCAGACCCATGCCCCGATCGAGAACGAGGCCAACAACGGCCTGAAGAACGACAAGTACACCCTGGCCATGGCCCGCACCAGCGACCCGCACTCGGCCACCGCCCAATTCTTCATCAACGTCGCCAACAACGACTTCCTGAACTTCACCGCGCCCACGCCGAACGGCTGGGGCTACGCCGTGTTCGGCAGCGTCACCGAAGGCACCGACGTGGTCGACAAGATCAAGGGCGTGAAGACCGGCAACAAGGGCTTCCACCAGAACGTGCCGAACGAAGACGTGATCATCGAGAAGGCCGAAGTTCTTGAATAAGATCGCCCTGTCCGGCCCGATCTGGCTGGCCTCCGACCTGCACCTGGGGCCGGCCACGCCGGCCACGGCGGAGGCCTTCCTGGCCTTCCTGCAGGCGGCCGAGGAAGAAGCCGCCGCCCTGCTGCTGCCGGGCGACATCTTCGACGCCTGGATCGGCGACGACGTGATCCGCGCCGCGCCGCCGTGGCTCGTCACGGCGCTGACCGCGCTGCGGACCACCGCCAGCCGCATTCCGCTGTGGCTGGGCCGCGGCAACCGCGACTTTCTCATCGGCGAGGAACTGGCCGGCGCCGTCGGCGCCCGGCTGCTGCCCGAGCCGGCCCTGCTGCAGA
Source organism: Achromobacter ruhlandii (assembly GCF_002082135.1). Classification (NCBI taxonomy): domain Bacteria; kingdom Pseudomonadati; phylum Pseudomonadota; class Betaproteobacteria; order Burkholderiales; family Alcaligenaceae; genus Achromobacter; species Achromobacter ruhlandii. The sequence continues at coordinate 1,733,393 of NZ_CP017433.1, read as the reverse complement.
CCGACCATGGCGATGTGCTGCTGACCCACGGCGACGAGTTCTGTACCGACGACGCGGCCTACCAGCAGTTCCGCCAGATGGTGCGCAACCCGCAATGGCAGGCCGCGTTCCTGGCCAAGACCATCCCCGAGCGGCTGGCGATGGCGCAGCAGGCGCGTGGCGAAAGCCAGATGGCCAACCAGAGCAAGTCCATGGAGATCATGGATGTCAATGCCGGCGCCGTCGAGCAGGCCTTCCGCGACAGCGGCGTGGCCCTGATGGTGCACGGCCACACGCACCGCCCCGCCCGCCACGTGCTGGAGGTCGACGGCGTGAAGCGCGAGCGCTGGGTACTGCCCGACTGGGACTGTGACCACGCCTCGCCGCCCCGCGGCGGCTGGCTGGTCATCGACCGTGACGGGCTGCAGTTCTACGACCTGGAAACCGCCGCCTAGGCGATACGCCCATCCTGTCCGAGCAAAGCAAAGGGCCGCGTCACCTACGCGGCCCTTTCTGTTTGCCCCCCGGCTTGCGGGGCGCGGACGTCAGCGCGTGAAGATCCAGGCCGCCACGATCGCGCCGAACACGATCCGGTACCAGGCGAACACGCGATAGGTGTGGTTGGCCACGAAGCGCAACACCGCGCGCACCACCACCATGGCGCTGAGGAATGCCGCGATGAAGCCCACGGCGATGCCGGACAGGTCGTGCTGGGTCAGCAGGTCCATGTTCTTGTACATGTCGTACACGGCCGCGCCCAGCATGGTCGGCATGGCCAGGAAGAACGAGAACTCGGTGGCCGTCTTGCGCTGGATGCCGGCGATCATGCCGCCGATGATGGTGGCGCCCGAGCGCGAGGTGCCGGGGATCATGGCCAGGCATTGCGCCACGCCCACGCCAAGCGCCTGCTTCCAGGTGATCTGTTCCAGGGTGCGGGCGGTGGCGCGCTCGTCCGAGGCGGTGTCGTCGGCCGCGCCCGGCACGTCGCCGGGGGTATGGCGGGTGCGGCGTTCCACGTACAGCATGATCAGGCCGCCCAGCACCAGCGTCACCACCACGACGCTGGGGTGGTAGAACACCTGCTTGATGGACTTGATGAAGATGGCGCCGATGACCGCCGCCGGCAGGAAGGCGATCAGCAGGTTGCGGGTGAAGGCCACTTCGCTCGGCACGCCGGTGAGGGTGCCGCGGATCAGCTGCAGCAGCCGCGCGCGGAAAATCCACATCACCGCCAGGATCGAGCCCAGCTGGATCACCACCTCGAACACCTTGCCCTGGCTGGATTCGAAGTTGAGCCAGTCGCCGATCAGGATCAGGTGGCCGGTGCTGGACACCGGGATGAACTCGGTCAGCCCCTCGACGATGCCGAGGATGAAGGCCTTGATGAGATAGAGCGTGGTATCAGTCACGATGGCAAGGGCTCCTTGAAGGCATCTAGTCGTTGGTCAGCGTGGCGTCTTCGTCCAGCGGCTCGGGCACGCGCTTCTCGACGCGCACCAGGGCAATGCGGCGGCCGTCCATTTCCAGCACCTCGAAGCGGAAATGGTCGTGGTGGAATTCGTATTCGCAGACATCGCCCGGCTTGGGCAGGTGGCCGAAACGCGACAGCAGGTAGCCGGCCAGGGTGGAGAAGTCCTGCGCGTCGTCGACCAGGCCTTCGGTTTCCAGCACCTGCTCGACGTGGTGCAGGTCGGCCGCGCCGTCGATCTTCCAGGTGTTGGGACCGTCGGCGACGATGTCGGGCAATTCGTCCTCGTCCGGGAATTCGCCGGCGATGGCCTCGAACACGTCGATCGGCGTCACCAGGCCCTCGATGGCGCCGAACTCGTCCGCCACCAGCACCAGCTGGCCGCGCGAGCGCTTGAGGGTGTCCATCAGGCGCAGGATGCCGATGGACTCGTGCACGATGATCGGGTCGCGCAGGCGGTTGCGGCGCACCCGGCCCTCGGTGATCAGGTCGGCCACCAGGTCCTTGGCGCGGGCGATGCCCAGCACCTCGTCGAGCGAGCCGCGGCAGACCGGGAAGAAGCTGTGCGGCGCCTCGATGATCTGGCGCCGGATGGTGTCGGGATCGTCGTCGATGTTGATCCATGACACATCGGTGCGCGGCGTCATGATCGAGCGGATCGAGCGTTCGGCCAGCGTCAGCACGCCGCTGACCATGTTGCGCTCCTCGACGCCGAAGGCCGGGATGGCGGGGCCGTCGGCACTGGGCAGGTCGGGCTCGTCGGCCGGCGGGCGCTTGCCCAGCATGCGCAGCACCGCCGAGGCGGTGCGTTCGCGCATCGGACGGCGCGCGTCCAGCTTGAGCAGGTTGCGGCGCGCCACCTGGTTCAGGGCCTCGATCGCCACCGAGAAGCCGATGGCGGCGTACAGGTAGCCCTTGGGCACCTTGAAGCCGAAGGCCTCGGCCAGCAGCGAGAAGCCGATCATGAGCAGGAAGCCCAGGCACAGCACCACCACCGTCGGATGCGCGTTGACGAAGCGCGTCAGCGGCTTGGAGGCCAGCAGCATGATGCCGATGGCGATGACCACGGCGATCATCATGATGGCCAGGTGGTCCACCATGCCGACCGCGGTGATGACCGAGTCCAGCGAGAACACCGCGTCCAGCACCACGATCTGCGTCACGATGACCCAGAAGCTGGCGTACACGCGCGGCCCCGAGGAGCCGCCATGCTGCCCGCCCTCGAGCCGCTCGTGCAACTCCATGGTGCCCTTGAACAGCAGGAAGAAACCGCCGGCCATCAGGATCAGGTCGCGCCCCGAGGGCGACAGCGGTCCAATCGAAAACAGGGGGGTGGTCAGGGTGACCAGCCACGACATGACCGACAGCAGGCCAAGCCGCATGACAAGCGCCAGGCTCAGGCCAAGGATGCGCGCGCGGTCGCGTTGCGACGGCGGCAGCTTGTCCGCCAGGATGGCGATGAAAATCAGGTTATCGATTCCCAGGACGATCTCAAGGACGACCAGGGTAAGCAAGCCGACCCACGCAGCGGGGTCCAGCAGCCACTCCATCAGGAGCTCCAGAAGTTACACGACCGGTAATCGTACCCGGAAAACGCGTGACACGCCGGTGACACGGGTCGTGCGGATGGCTTACGGAACTGTCCCGAGGCTTGCCGCGCGCGGGTCCGCGCGAGTGACACGCGCAAAAAAAGCCGGCCACGAGGGCCGGCTTCGGGAGCGCGTCGGGATCGCGCCAGGGCGTCAGGCCGCCGGCGTCGGGTTCAGCGCCGACAGCATCTGCGTGAAGATCTTCGGGCTGGCGGCCAGCACGTTGCCGGAGTCCATCCAGCCTTGCTCGCCGTCGAAGTCGGCGACCAGGCCGCCGGCTTCCAGCACCATCAGGCTGCCGGCCGCCAGGTCCCAGGGCTTCAGCCCCACGCCGCAGAAGCCGTCCAGGCGGCCGCAGGCGACATAGGCCAGGTCCAGCACGGTGGCGCCCAGGCGGCGCACGCCGGTGCTGCCTTCGGCCATGGCGCGGAAACGCTGCGAGCCTTGTTCAAGGTCGCCCGAGTTGGGCCAGTGCGCGCCCAGCAGGGCCTCGTGGTAGCGGGTGCGGCCCGAGACGCGCACGCGGCGGTCGTTCAGGAAGGTGCCGCTGCCACGGCTGGCGGTGAACAGTTCATTGCGCGAGGGATCATAGATGACCGCCTGCGTGACCTGGCCGCGCTGGGTCAGCGCGATCGACACGGCGTAATTGGGCAGGCCGTGGATGAAGTTGGTGGTGCCGTCCAGCGGATCGATGATCCACTGGAATTCGGCCTGGTCGGGGCCCTGCAAGCCGAATTCCTCGCCCAGGACGGCATGGTCCGGATAGGCGGCGCGCAGCGTCTCGACGATGGACTCCTCGGCGGCGCGATCGACTTCCGTGACATAATCGCGCGGCCCCTTGCGAGCCACGCTGAGTCGTTCCAAATCCATGCTGGCACGGTTGATGATGGTGCCGGCACGCCGGGCCGCCTTGATGGCGATGTTGAGCATCGGGTGCATAAAATTCCGTACGTATGCGGTGGGTAGGCCGCTAGCCACCCCCCCGGATCCGCCGCCCCCGACAGGGGGAAACCGGCTCAAAAAACCAGGAAGGCACTAAGCCAAACGTGCCATTTTAAATGACTCAAGCATTTTCACGCGTTCGCTTCATCATGGTGAACCCCAGCCACCCCGGAAACGTCGGTTCGGCGGCCCGCGCGATCAAGACCATGGGCTTCTCCGAACTGGTGCTGGTGGGCCCCAAATTCGCCGATGTCACCAGCCAGCCGGAGGCCGTGGCCCTGGCCAGCGGCGCCCTGGACGTGCTGGAAAACGCGCGCATCTACGATACCCTGGAAGAGGCGCTGGCGCCCGTGACCCTGGCGTTCGCCCTGACCGCGCGGGTGCGTGACCTCGGTCCCCCGCCCTGCGACATCCGCCAGGCCGCCGACCTGGCCTGCGCCCACCTGGCCGAAACCGCCGAGAGCTGCACCGCCATCGTGCTGGGCACCGAGCGCGCCGGTCTCACCAATGACCAGATCGGACTGTGCCACCGCATCTGCCATATTCCGGCCAACCCCGAGTACAGCTCGCTGAACGTCGCCCAGGCGCTGCAACTGGCGGCCTGGGAGCTGCGCTACGCGCTGCTGGTGGACCAGGGCGCCCCGTTGCTGCCGGCCTCGACCGCGCAGGCGCCCTCGCGCGGCGCCGAGCCGGCCTCGGGCGAAGCGGTGCAGGCCTTCCTGGCGCACTGGGAAGAAGCGCTGGTGGGCGTGCGGTTCCTGGACCCGGCCCATCCCAAAAAGCTGCTGCCGCGCATGCGGCACCTGTTTTCCCGGGTGGCGCTGACCCGCGACGAGGTCGACATGATGCGCGGGGTCTGCACCGCCATGCTGGCCACGGCCCGCCGCGACGGCGACGCAAAAAAATAGGGACGGGCATCGGCCCGTCCCCTGTCATCGGCCGCCGGCGGTTGACCCGCCGCGGCACGAAGCGCGCGATCAGTCGACCTTGGCGCCCGACGCCTTGACCACCGGCGCCCAGCCTTCCACTTCCGACTTGATGAACTGGCCGAACTCGGCCGGCGTGGTCTTGACGCCCACGGCGCCCAGCTTTTCGAAAGCCAGTTGCACGTCGGGCTTGTCCAGCGCCTTGACCATGGCGGCGTTGAGCTTGTTGACCACCTCGGGCGGCGTGCCGGCCGGCGCGATCAGGCCGAACCACGACGACACGTCGAAGTTGGCGAAGCCCGCTTCCTTCATGGTGGGCAGGTCCGGCGCGCTCTTGGAACGCTCGGCGGTGGTCACCGCCAGGGCGCGCAGCTTGCCCGACTGGGCGTGCGGCCAGGCCGACGGCATGTTGTCGAACATGAACTGCACCTGGCCGCCGATCAGGTCGGTGATGGCCGGCGCGCTGCCCTTGTAGGGCACGTGCAGCACGTCGATGCCGGCCTGCATCTTGAACAGCTCGCCTGCCATGTGGATCGAGGTGCCGCTGCCCGACGAGGCGAACGCCAGCTTGCCCGGGTTCTTCTTGGCGTAATCGACCAGTTCCTGCACCGTCTTGACCGGCACCTGCGGGTTGACCACCAGGATGTTCGGCACCTTGGCGCCCAGCGCCACGGGAGTGAAGTCCTTCGTCAGGTCGAACGTGACGTTCTTGTACAGCGTCTGGTTGATGGCGCTGGTGACGGCCACGAACAGCAGCGTGTAGCCGTCAGGCGCGGCGCGTTGCACCTGGTCGGTGGCGATGTTGCTGCCGGCGCCCGGCTTGTTCTCGACCACGAACGACTGGCCCAGGCTCTCGGTGAGTTCCTTGGCCATGATGCGGGCGATCACATCGGTGGTGCCGCCGGCGGAGAAGCCGACCACGATGCGGACAGGTTTATCGGGATAGGCGGCCTGGGCGGAACCCATGGCGAAAGCGCTTGCGGCGGTAGCCAGTAGCGTGGCGGCAAGACGCCGCAGTCCAGGCTTTTGACCGGTCATCATATAGTCTCCGTGCTGATACTGTCCATTAAATGGACGATTTGAATTATTGGATGCTGCATTCTGATCTATACACGAGCGGAGCATCAAGGTAGAGTCCACGGTACGGACTATGGTTTTCCCTTGACCAAGACGCAATAACCCCCAAGTTTTCAGAGAGTTGCATGCAAGACAGCGATGCCGCGGCCGCAGGCCCACGCACATTGCGGCGCGGGCTGGCCGTTCTGGCCGCCCTGCGGGACCAGGGGCCTGATGGCCTCAGCGTGACCGATATTGCCCGCCTGACGGGCATTCAGCGCCCCACCATCTACCGGCTGCTGGCCGCCCTGCTCGACGCGGGCCTGGTGCTGCCGGTGACGGGCACCAAGAAATACCGCGCCCAGTTGGCGGTGGACCCCGACACCCGTTCGCGCGATCCGCGCGTGCGCCAGTTGCTGCCGGTGCTGCGGCGCCTGGCCGACCGCACCGGCGACGCGGTGTTCCTGGTGGTGCGCGACGAGGATGATTCCATCAGCCTGCATCGCGAGATCGGCAGCTACCCGGTGCAGATCCTGGCCACCTACGCCGGCAAGCGCCAGCCGCTGGGCGTGGGTTCGGGCGGCATGGCATTGCTGGCGGCGCTGCCCGACGACGTGGCGCGCGGCATCGTCGAACGCAACTCCAGCCGGCTCGACGAATACGGCGGCATGACGCCGCAGGAAATGTTCCGCCTGATCGAGAACACCCGCGCGCGCGGCTATTCGGTGGTGGGCAACCACGCCGTGCGCGGCGCGCTGGGCGTGGGCTGCGCCCTGCTCGACAACCATGGCGCGCCGCTGCTCGCGGTCAGCGTGACGGCCATCATCGACCGCATGCCGGCCCAGCGCCAGCGCGAGATCGCCGGCTGGATCAAGGCCGAACTGACGCGGCTCGCGGTGCAGGCCTGAGCCCGCCACGCGGCCCTCGCCGCGCCATGCGAAAAGGGCGTCCCGCCATTGGCCGGGACGCCCTTTTTCATGGCCGGCCGTACGCTCAGGCCGCGGCGCCAGCCTTGGGCTCGCTGGCCTTGGGGTTCTGGATCTCGCGCAGCGGGATCGGCGCCTGAAAGCCCGCGGCCTCCAGCGACAGGCGGATGTCCTGGTACAGGCCCCAGCGCAGGTCCCAGTACTTGGCCGCCTCGGCCCATACGCGCACGTTCACGACCACGCCGCTTTCCTTGTAGTCGACCACCTTCACCAGCGGCTGCGGCTCCTTCAGCGCGTTGGGATTGGCCGCGACGATGTCCTGCAGCTTGGCCAGCACCGCGTTCAGGTCGTCGCCATAGCGCACCGGCACGGGAATATCCAGGCGGCGCGTCTTGTTGCGGCTGTAGTTGGTGATGGTGGCGTTCCAGACCGTGCTGTTGGGCAGCGTCAGGTGGATGCCGTCGACCTGGACCAGTCGCGTCAGGAACAGGCCGACCTCCTCGACCGTGCCTTCCGCGCCCGTGCTCAGGCCGACGTATTCGCCGGCGCGCACCGGCCGCAGGATCAGCAGCATGATGCCGGCCGCGATGTTCTGCAGCGTGCCCTGCAGCGCCAGGCCGACGGCCAGGCCGGCGGCGCCGAGCACGGCGATCAGACTGGCGGTCTGCACCCCGAAGCGTGCCAGCACCGCGATCAGCGTGAAGATGCGCACCGTCCAGACCACGGTGCTGTAGAACATCGGCACGATGGTCGGATCGATCTTGCTGGAACGGGTGGCGATGCGCCGCACCCAGCGGCCCAGCAAGGCCGAGACCCACCAGCCGATGACCAGGATCAGCAAGGCCACGAGCAGATTGATGCCCAGGTCCACCAGCCTGGGGGCCCAGGCATTGAATTCCTTCAACGCGTCTTCCATCGTTGTCGCTCCCTCATGCAAAAAAGACAGCCGAAAACTTTATCAGATGCGCCTTGCGGAAAGGGCCGTCGCGCCCTGCCGGTATGTCAAGCTTTGTAAGGCGCCAGGCTCGCCGCGGCTGGCCATCGCATGCGGCGCCTCGCCCGGGCGGGCGCGGCGGTGGCCGCCTCAAGCGGCCGCGACCTTGCGGAAATGGTTATCCCAGGAACGCTCGCGCGACGGCGCCAGCACCGGCCGCTCGCCGCCCGCCGCATCGGTGCGCACCATGGCGCCCAGGCCGCTGCTGACCAGAAAGCCCGCGTCCGTCGCCGGCGCCACGCCGCAGCCATCGGCCAGGCGGGTCTCGCCCAGGCAGCGGCCGCTGGCCGCATCCCAGTACAACACCCGCCCGCCCACCGGGCTGGACGTGGCGATCACGGCGCCGGCCGCGTCCGCCGCCACCGAGCCGATGTAGTTGCGCATCGCGCGCAACGTGTCCGCCGGCCCGCTGAACAGCACCGGCTGCGTGCCGCGCCGGTGGCGCCCCACCAGCGCCGGACGGTCGCCGGCCGGTCCCATGTATTGGCAGCCGAACCAGACGCTGCCATCGCCCGCCAGCGCGAGATGGCGGATCGACAGGCGATGCAGCTCGGGCGCCAGTTCGACTTGCTCCAGCAGCGCGCCGCTGGCCGCGTCCAGGTACGCCAGCGACGGCCGCATGGTGTCCAGGTTCAGTTCGAGCTTGCCGTAGTCCGGATGCGTCAGGATGCCGCCATTGGCCACGCACAGCGTCTTGCCGTCGGGCATCAACAGCACCTCGTGCGGCCCGATGCCGCCGCTGTCGTATTCGCCGATGCGGCGGTAGCCGCCGCCCGGCGTGGCATCGTAGATGCCGAGCACGCCACGGCCGCCGTCGAAATCGTTCTCGGTCGCGGCCAACAGCCGGCCGCCGTCGAAATAGGCGCCGTGGCCGAAGAAATGGCGGTCTTCCGGCAAGGGCAGTTCGAGCGGCGAGCGGTCGCCGCGCAGGTCGAACGCCAGCGCGAAGAAGCCCGGCTGGCGGCCGAACACCACGGCGCGTTCGGCGGGCGCGTCGATCGCGAAACTGTGGCCGCGCGCGGGCATCGGCACCACGTGCCGGTCCTGTCCGGCGCCATCGAGCACCACCGTCTCGTCGCGGCCGCCGCGCTGCCGCGCCGCCAGATAGCG
>NZ_CP017433.1:1599462-1724379 GCF_002082135.1 Achromobacter ruhlandii | reverse complement strand
GGCCGGCGCTGGCCGCGGCCAGCCGAAAGCCGCGCCCAGCGCGCCGCCCGCGCCCCAGGCCAGGAAATCGCGCCGCGCGGGGCGCGCCGGCCCATTGCCGGCCGGCGCATCGCGCGCAATGCCGCTCAGCATGCGGTCGCGCTCAGTCGCCATCGAGCGCATTGAAGCCGATGGTCACGCCCAGCGCCGGCGCCAGGTCCTGGTCAACGATGGCCTTGGCGTTCTTCAGCGTCAACGCCGCCAGGCCCAGCAGGCGGCGCCCTTCGGCATCGCCCAGCGCCCGCTCCAGCGGCGCCGGCGCCTCGCGCAGCGCGCGCGCCGCGTTGCCCACTTCGGCCAGCACCGCGCCCGCCATCCAGTCCTCGCCCTTGGGCAAGGCATAGCCGCCCGCCTGATAGAACGCCGCCAGGCCCTCCAGGCCGGCGGCCAGCGTGCGCGTCGACAGCCCGCTGCGCCAGAACGCGGCGCGCCGGGGCCGGGCGCCGTCGGCCGAATCGCCCAGCACCGGCAGCAGCTTCACGTCGCGCGCGAACTGCAGCCCGGTGGACAGCGCCTTCATGGCTTCGGCCGCCACCTCCTGCGGATCGCGGTACAGATCGTTGCCCGCCCGCGGCTGCGCGAACTGGCGGCCGAAGTCGGCCTTGGCATCCCAGGCCTGCGCCACGTCGCGCGAGATCGCGGCGACGTTGGCCGACACGGCTCGGGCGTAGCCGCAGGCGTAGGCAAAGGTGGGCGCGCCTTGCTGCGCCAGCAGCGCCGGGTCTCCATACAGCACGAATTCCAATGCCGGCAGCCCCTGCACCGCGACGCTGCGGCCGGCCAGCGCGCCCGGCTTGAGCAGGTCGGCATCCTGCGCGGCGATCACGGCCTGCACCTGGCGCGGCATCACGCCGCGCGTGTCGGGCCAGAACGCCAGGCGCTCGTAGCGGTTGGCCTGCACCAACGGCCCGAAGCGCAGCGGTTCGAGCCGCGCCCACGCCAGCGCCAGGTCGGCAAAAGCCGCTTGCACCCGCTTGGCGCCGGCCGCATCCGGCTTGTCGCACCACTGGCCGAGCGCGTCGTCCAGATCGGTCGCGGCGGCGACCATGCCGGCGGCGGCCGGCCGCGCGTAGCCGTGCGCCAGGCGTTCGCCCAGGTCGGCGGGCAATTCGGCGCCGGCGGCCAGCGGCCAGGCCAGCGCCAGCGCGGCGGCCAGGGCCGGCGCGCGCCAGCGTGCAACGAGGATAGCCATCACAGCGACTCCAGGAAACGGATCAGGTCGGCGCGTTCTTCGGGCGTCATCGCCACCACGCGGTCGCGCGCCGGCTGGCCCGCGCCGCCATGCCACAGCACCGCCTCAAGCAGCGTGCGGGCGCGGCCGTCGTGCAGCCAGGTGGCGGTGGGATTGACGGTCCTGGTCAGGCCGATGCCCCACAGCGGCGGGGTGCGCCATTCGCGCCCGTTGGCGGAACCATCGGACACGCCGTCGGCCAGGTCATCGCCCATGTCGTGCACCAGCATGTCGGTGTACGGCCAGATCAGCTGGAAGCGATGCTCGGCCTGCTTCGCGTTGCGGCTGGTTACGTACTTGGGCACGTGGCAGGCCACGCAGTTGGCCTCGTAGAACAGTTTCTTGCCGGCCAGCACGCGGGCGTCGTCGGCGTCGCGCCGCTGCGGCACCGCCAGGTTGGTGGAATAGGTGGTGACGAAGTCCATCAGCTTGGCCGGCACTTCCTCGGGACCGAAACGCGGCTGCGCGCCGTGCGGCATCTGGAGGCACTGGGGCTGCGCCGGCGTACAGTCGCCGTAGTGGTTGGGGAACAGCGGCGTCGACAGCCCCATGTCGTTGGAGAACGCGGCGGCGCTCTGCTGCTCCACCGTGGGCTGGCCGGCCTTCAGATTGAAGCGGCCCAGCGCGCGCTGGCCGGTGCGCGCGTCGGTGACCCAGTTGGCCTTGCCGACGATGCCATCGCGCTTGTCGGCGCCGATGTTGGCGAGGATGTCGGCCTCGTGGATCGATTCCAGCAGGCCCAGGCCGATCATCGGCGGCGCCAGCCGCGGCGAGATCTGCGTGTCCTTGCGCATCGGGCCGTAGCCCAGGTTGTCGATGCGGTAGACCGGCTTCATCAGCGTGGCGGTCTCGCCGCCATTGAGCTTGACGGTGACCGGGGTGTATTCGATTTCCATGCGGCCTTCGGCCGGCAGGCCGGCCACCGCGAAGTTCTGCAACTGCACGCCATAGACGGGCTCGGGCAGCAGCGCGATCTCGCCCGGCGCCAGGCGCGGATGGCCGCGGTCCGGGCCTTCAGGCACCGCCAGGCGCAGCAGCAATGCCACGGCGTCGGGACGCTCCAGCGGATCGAAGCCCGGCACCGAGCCGCGCCCGTCCTTGGTATGACAGGCCTGGCAGGACCGCGCGTTGAACAGCGGGCCGAGGCCGTCGGAGGCCTGCGTGGAGGCCGGCGCGGAGACCCAGTCCTTGCGGAACAGGCCGTTGCCGACCTGGAATTCCTGGCGCCGCTCGAAGCTCATGTTGGCCGACGGCTGGGAAAAAATGTCGGCGTTGATGAGCTTGTTGGTGGTGGTGGCGCCCGCCTGCATGGTCTCGAAGGTTTCGGCCTTGGAGAAATCGCGGGTCGGCGCGGTGATGGCGAGGACCCGCTTGAGGTCCTCGGCGCTCAGGTCGTCGCGCCCGGCGGGCGCGGTGGGAGCGGCGGCGGCGCCGGCATGGGCCGACGCCGCCAGTACGGCGGCGAATACGAGCTTCACTTGAATACGGCGTCGGGTTTGTCCAGGCTGTCGGAACCCTCGATGGCGACCTTGCCCAGGTCCAGCAGCGCGATCACGCGCTCCAGGCTGCGGGTCTGGTCGACCAGGCGGTCGATGGCGGCCTGCACCACCGCGTTGCCTTCCTTGTTGCCGTCCGCGATCATCTGGTCGTAGGTCTCGACCGTCTCGGCGCGGGTCTTCATGGCCTGCATCGCGGCCACGGTGGCGTCCAGCTTGGCGCGCACTTCGGCGTCCAGCTTGGGATCGCGCGCCTTGACCAGCTCCGACAGGCTGGCGCCCGCCACCTGCTTGCCGTCGACGCGGGTGTACGCGCCCAGGTAGACGTTGCGGATGCCGATCTGGTTGTAGAAGTGCGAGTTGTGGGTGTTGTCCGAGAAGCAGTCATGCTCTTCCTCGGGATCGTGCAGCATCAGGCCGAGCTTCATGCGCTCGCCGGCCAGTTCGCCGTACGACAGGCTGCCCACGCCGGTCAGCATCGCCACCAGGCCGGCCTTGGGATCTTCTTCCACGGCCTTGCGCGCGGCGCCGTCCTTCTTCCAGTTGCCGACCATCTCTTCCAGATCGGTCACCAGCAGGTCGGTCACGGCCTTCAGGTAGGCGATGCGGCGTTCGCAGTTGCCGCCGGTGCACTGCTTGACGTCGTAGTCGGTGTGCGGACGGTTGCCCGCGTGGCGTTCCTGCGGCGTGCCCTTGCGGTCGGCCGGCGCCGGGCCGGTGCCGTTCAGGTCCTGGCCCCACAGCAGGAATTCGATGGCGTGGTAGCCGGTGGCCACGTTGGCCTCGTTGCCGTCGGCCTCGTGCAGCACCTCGGACAGCAGCTTGGGCGTGATCTCGCTGACATCGACGGTCTTGCCGCCCACCGAGATCCTGGAATTGGCGATGACGTTGACCGCGTAATAGGCGTTCTCGTCGTTCTCGGTGCCATAGGAGGCGTCGACGTAGTCGATCAGGCCTTCATCCAGCGGCCAGGCATTCACGCGCCCTTCCCAGTCATCGACGATCGGGTTGCCGAAGCGGAACGCCTCGGTCTGCTGGTACGGCACGCGCGCATCCAGCCAGGCCTGGCGGGCGGCCTTGAGCGTGTCCGCGCTGGGCTTGGCGACCAGGGCGTTGATGGCTTCGCGCAGCGTCTTGGCGGAGGTCAGCGCGTCTTCATAGCCGGCCAGCGCCAGGTCCGAATAATTCGTCACCACGGCCTTGGGCTGTGTGGCGGCGTGAACCGTCCCCCCGAATGCCGCGACGGCCAGCGCCGCCCCCAACAACAACTTGCGCATCACTTTCTCCCGTAACTTGGACGAAATCCGCCCCGCGGCGGCTTCGTCCACACTTGAATTTTGTGGATGCGAGTGTAAACAATTTTCGTTTGTTATTCAGAATAAAGTCAGCTACCTGACGTTTTTCCGAATAAAAAGGCATGAAAACGCGCCCCGCCCCGCCGCTTCCCGGCCTCGCGGCCGCAGCGGCGATCAGACAGCCGCGCGCGGAACGGACGCAAAGAAGCCCGGGCAAGCCCGGGCGCAGGCAGGAGAAGCCGGCCAGACCGGCCCCGCGCTCAGCGTTGCAGCGGCGCCTTGGCGGTCTCCCTGGCGGCCAGCACCGAGATGGCGGTCACGACCAGCGCGGCGGCCACGTACAGCGACACCGCCACGGTCGAACTCCACGACTTGAACAGGCTGGCGATGATCAGCGGCGCGAAGCCCCCGCCGACGATGCCGGCCAGCGTGTAGGCCAGCGACGACCCGGCGTAGCGCACCCGGCCCGGGAACTGCTCGGTGATGAAGGCCGCCTGCGGGCCGTACATCATCGCGTGGATCAGCAGGCCGACCACCACGGCGGCGCAGATCGCGATGGGATGCGCGGTGTCCATCAGCGTGAAGAACACGAAGGCCCAGATCATGCCCAGCACCGCGCCGGCCACGTACACTGGACGGCGCCCGATCTTGTCCGACAGATGCCCGCACAGCGGCACGGCGATGGCGTTGAGCGCCGCGCCCAGCATGGTGGCGCCCAGCGCCAGCGGCCGCGACAGGTGCAGCACGGTGGTCACGTAGGTCAGCGTGAACACCACCACCAGCGCGTACAGCACGTCCGAACCGATGCGCGAGCCGCCGGCCACCAGCAACTGGCGCCAGTGTTGCACCAGCACTTCCTTGATCGGGGTGTTGGCGGTTTCGCGCTTCTGTTCCATTTCCAGGAACACCGGCGTTTCCTCGACGCCGCGGCGCAGCCACAGGCCGAACAGCACCAGCGCCACGCTCGACATGAACGGCACGCGCCAGCCCCAGGCCTGGAATTCCTCGGGCGTGAGCCAGAGCGAGATCAGCGCGATGAAGCCGGTGCCGATCAGCGTGCCGCACGACGGCCCGACCTGCGTGAAGGACGCATTGCGACCGCGCTGGTCGGGCTTGCCGTGCTCCATCGACAGCAGCACCGCGCCGGCCCACTCGCCGCCCAGCGCCACGCCCTGGATGAAGCGCAATGCCACCAATGCCACCGGCGCCCACACGCCCCAACTGGCATAGGTGGGCAGCATGCCCATCAGGCCCGTCGACACGCCCATGATCACCAGCGTGGCGACCAGCACGAACTTGCGCCCCAGGCGGTCGCCCAGGTGGCCAAAGACGAAGCCGCCCAGCGGCCGCGAGACGTAGCCCACGGCATAGGTCGAGAACGCCAGGATGGTGCCCGTCAGCGGGTCGAACGACGGGAAGAAGATGGCATTGAATACCAGCGCCGCCATCAGGTTGTAGATCGTGAAGTCGTACCACTCCAGCGTGGTGCCGACCGAGCTGGCCATCGCCAGTTTCTTCATCTTGTCCGGCGCCGCGCCGCCGTGGGCGGCCGCCGGAGCGCGCAAGGTGTTTTCAGCCATTGTGTTTCCCCATGTTCGTGATGTGTGTGGACGGCGGCGCCGTGTCAGCGCAGGTCGGCGGCCGCCAGCTTCCAGCCCAGTTCGAGTTGCCAGGCATCGCTGGCGCGGATGCCGAAGGCGCCGGCGGCCTGTTCGGCCAGGGCCTGCACGGCGCCGGCCGAGCTGGCCTCGACCACGAACAGCGGATCCAGGCGGCGGTTCTCGGTGGATTCTCGCGGCAAGGGACCGCTCAAGGCCGCATCCGGCGCCAACAAATAGGACTGAACGAAACCATCGACCTGCGCCAGCGCCGCGCCCGCCTCAGCCGCCCGCGCCACCAGCGCCCCGGCATCGCCGCCGAACACCAGCGGCAGCACGGCAATGTGGCTGCCGCTGCCGAACCCGGTCACGGCCTGCACCGCGCAGACGCGTCGCATCGGGTCGCGCATGCGGTCCAGGTTGGCCACCGACCACGGCGTCTGGCGCTCGAAGGCGGCGCGGTAGTCGGCGGTGGTGAACGCGCCCAGCGATGCCGTGCGGTACAGCCCCAGGTACTTGCGGCCGCCGGACCGCGAGAAATAGCGTGCGCCCGACAGGAAGCCGGGGATGCGCACGCGCTCTTCGACGTGCTCGCGGTCGTACCAGCGGTTGAAATCGGTTTCGAAGGCGGGATCGACGTCGCAGGCGACGAACAGCATGCCGTGGGGCGTGGACGGAGTGGAGGCTTGGCTCATGGAAAGAAAAATCCCTTCGATAACGGAAGGGATTCATCTTCGGCCGGCGGGGCCAACTCCGACAAACGAGTAATTTTTCGCGCCGGCAACAGAATTACTGAAAGCCGACCTAGGGATAACGCTATTGCGCGGACCCGAATGTTGGCGGCGTGACCGACGCGGTGTACTGATCCGAGGCGCGGCAGGCCAGCTCGGCCACCAGCCGGATCGCATCCGAACCGGCGCCCTCCAGGTAGCTCACCACCAGCAGTTGCGGCGGCACCGGCACGTCGCAGCGGATCATCTGCACCTCGCCGCGCGCCACGTATTCGTAGATCGGCGGCAGCGGCACCAGGGCGCGGCCAAAGCCGCTGCGCACCAGCCGCGCCAGCGCCGAGATCGAGCTGACGCAATGCACCTTGCCCAAGGGCAGGCCGGCTTCGCGGAACAGCCCTTTCAGGGCCTCGTGCGGCTGCGAGCCGGGACTCATGGTCAGCACCGGCTCGCTCAGCAACTGCTGCACGGACAGCGATTCCTCGTCGCCGGCCGGCCCGACCCACCCCATCTCCATCGGCAGGCACGGCGTGCTGATGACGCCGGTATCGGTCAGCAGGTCGGTCTGGAAGGCGATGTCCAGCGTGCCTTCGCGCAGGCCGCGGTGCAGCGCGCGGGTGGTCTCCGAGGTCAACTGCACCTCGATGCCCGGATAGGTGGAACGCAGGTTGGTCAAAAAGCCGATCAGCCAGGTGTGCACCACGGTCTCGATGGCGCCGATGCGCACCAGGCCGAACACCTCGTCGCCGGTGCGGCCCAGCGACAGGATCTGCTGACGCAACTGCATCAGCCGCTCGCCATAGTCCAGCAGGCGCGTGCCCACCGCCGTCAGCCGCAGCTCCTTGGCGTCGCGCTCGAACAGGCGCGCGCCGATGTCCTCCTCGAGCGAGGCGATGCGGTTGGCCACCGCGGCCTGCGTGATGTGCAGGCGGTCGCTGGCCGCGCGAAAACTGCCCAGCCGGGCGGACCACAGGAATGCTTCGACAAAACGGGTATTCATATCCACGCCACGGCGCGCCCGATGACGCGCCCTTCCGATAACGGCGGGGCGGCAGCCCCGGCCTGTGCACATCCTAACGCCTGGCGGGCCGGCCGCGCCACGACGCCAGGCGCGCCCCCTGTCGGTGCCACATGCACCAGCTTGGTTCACGCGAGGCGCCAGGATCGCCCCATCATGGCGAAAAACCGGGTCCGCGAAGGTTGGCACGGGTCTTGCTTGAAGGACTGGTATGCAAGCTTGTCTACAAGCGCCCATTCTTTTCCCGACCAGGAGTCCCGCATGACCGACCGCCCCGCGCCCTTCGCTTTCAACGCCACCCGCCGCCGGCTGATGCAGGGCGCCGCGCTGGGCGCCGCCGCGCTGGCCGCGCCCGCCCTGGTGCGCGCGCAATCGGGCCCGGTCATCCGCATCGGCTACTGGCCGGTCGCGGCCGGCCTGCCGTTCTATGCCGCCATCGAAAAGGGTTACTTCAAGGAAGCCGGCCTGAATGTCGAGGCGCTCAAGTTCGCCGGCGCGCAGCAGGTCATGGAAGCCATGCTCGCGGGCCGCGCCGACGGCAGCGCCAACGGCACCGGCTCGGCCAACCTGGCCATCGGCGAGATCGCCTCGCCCGGCCTGTTCAAGATTTTCGCCTCCAATCCCAGCAACGCCAAGAACGTGCTGGACGAGTTCATCGTCGCGAAAGACAGTCCCATCCAATCCATCGCAGACCTCAAGGGGAAAAAGGTCGGTTCTGGACCCGGCATCCAGAATGCCACGCTGGCCAAAGCAGTGCTGGAGCGCGCCGGCGCAACCGGGGCGACCGTGGTCGAGCTGGCGATCAGCCAGCACGTCGCCGCGGTCGCCGCCGGCCAGTTGGACGCGTGCTACACGCTCGAGCCCACCGGCACGGTCGGGCGCCTGAACGGCACCACCCGCGTGCTCGAGGCGGGCGTGATCGCCAAATACGTGCTGGGCGATCCGATGGCGCCGTGGTTCGGCGGCTCGGCCTCGCTGACCACCGCGTTCCTGAAGAAGCATCCCGAGGAAAGCAAGAAATTCATCGCCGCCTACGCCCGCGGCATCGAGCTGATCCGCACCAAGCCCGACGAGGCGCGCCCCTTCATGAAGGGCTACACCGCCATCGAAGGCCCCATGACCGAAGCCGTGCCGCTGGCCGCCTACACGCTCTACAACGAGTTCACCCCCAGCGACATCCAGTACTTCCAGAAATTCTTCGACCTGTTCGCCGACAAGGGCATCTTCGCGCAGAAGGTGGACGTGGCCTCGATGCTGTACAAGGGCTGAGCCATGGACGCGATCAACGCCAACCGCGCCAGCGCGGCCCCGGCCGGCGGCGCCAGCCACGCGGCCGTCGCGTCGGCGGCCGCCCTGCCTGCCGCCGGGTCGCCGGGCAAAACCGCCCCCGCCTCGCGCCCGCCGCGCACCTGGACCGCCGCGCGCCTGCTGCCGCTGATCGGCCCGCTGGCGCTGTACGTGGTGTGGGACCTGGTGGTGCGCCTGCAACTGGTCAGCCCGGTGCTGCTGCCCACGCCTGGCGCCACGCTGGTGGCCCTGGCCAAGGGCATGGCCGGCGGCCCGCTGCTGGGCGACTTCCTGGCCTCGGTCAGCCGCACGCTGCAGGCCTTCGTCATCGCCGGCGTGATCGGCGTGCCGCTGGGCGTGCTGCTGGGCAGCAATGAAAAAGCCTACCGCAGCGTCGAATTCCTGGTGGACTTCTTCCGCTCGACGCCGTCGTCGGCGCTGATCCCGCTGTTCCTGATGATCTTCGGCGTGACCGACATGAACAAGATCGCCATCGCCGCCTTCGCCGCGGTGCTGGTGATCCTGTTCAACAGCGCCTACGGCGTCATCAATGCGCGCAAGCAGCGCGTGATGGCGGCGCGGGTGATGGGGGCCTCGCGCTGGCAGATCTTCAAGGACGTGCTGATCTGGGAAAGCCTGCAACCCACTTTCGTCGGCCTGCGCAGCGGCGTATCGATGGCGCTGGTCATCGTGATCGTGGCCGAGATGTTCATCGGCTCGGACAGCGGGCTCGGCAACCGCATCATCAACGCCCAGCAGGTGCTGAACGTGCGCGACATGTACGCCTCGATCCTGGCCGCCGGCGCGCTCGGCTACGTCCTCAACATCCTCTTTCTGGTGCTGGAAAAGCGCGTGGTCCACTGGAGCGGCCGATAATCATGTCCACCGTCATCAACCCCGTCATCGCCCCCTCCCCCACGCCCGCGCCGTTCCAGCCGGGTCCGGCCGGCACCCACATCACCATCCGCGGCCTGACCAAGTATTTCGCCGGCTGGCCGCTGTACGAGGACTTCAACCTCGACATCCCCAAGGGCAAGATCGTCTCGGTGTTCGGCCCCAACGGCTGCGGCAAATCGACCCTGATCAACATGATCGCGGGCCTGATCCCCATCGATGCCGGCGAGATCCTGTTCGACGGCAAGTCGCTGGCCCAGACCAAGATCGGCTACGTCTTCCAGAACTACCGCGAGGCCATGTTCCCGTGGCTGCGCACCATCGACAACATCGCCTACCCGCTGCGCCTCGAAGGCCGCGGCAAAGCCGAGGTGGACGCGCGCGTGGAAGAGCTGGTGGCCTCGTTCGACGTCAAGTTCGACCTCAAGCGCTATCCCTACGAGCTGTCGGGCGGCCAGCAGCAGACGGCCTCCATCATGCGCGCGCTGGCCCCCGGACCGGAAGTGCTGTTCCTGGACGAGCCGTTCTCGGCGCTGGATTTCGAGATGACGCTGTTCATCCGCGAAAAGCTGCAGGAGGTCTTCATGCAGACCGGCACCACCATGCTGCTGGTGTCGCACGACCTGGAGGAAGCCGTGTACCTGGCCGACCAGGTGCTGCTGCTGACCAAGCGCCCCACCCGCGTGGCCGAGATCCTGGACTACGGCGACGCCCGGCCGCGCACGGTCGAGACGCTGTCCGAGCCCAGCTTCATCGGCATGAAGAAACTGAGCCTGGAGATCTTCCAGCGCGAAGTCCGCAAATAGCCCGTCTTTTCCTTCCGATCCACCGGAGTCCGCCATGACCCAGGAAACCATCGACCAATACGTACGCAGCGCGCTGGCGCTGGCCGGCTATGCCCTGCGCGAACCGGCCGCGACCGAGGTGGCGCGGCAGTTCACGCGCATCCACGACATCGCTTCGAGCTTCATCGACGAGGCCCTGCCGGTGGAGCTGGAATCGGCCTCGGTGTTCCGCCCGTGAACGGCGCCGTCCTCGACCTGGCGCGGCAGATCCGCAATGGCGAGCGCAGCGCAGGCGCCGTGCTGGAAGCCACGCTGGCGCGCATCCGCGCCGCCGATGCGCGCTACAACTGCTTCACCGCCATCACCGAAACCCGCGCGCGCCAGGAAGCCGCCGCCATCGACGCGCGGCGGGCTCGCGGCGAATCCCTGCCGCCGCTGGCCGGCGTGCCGTACGCGGTCAAGAACCTGTTCGACACCGCCGAAGAGGTGACGCTGGCCGGCGGCCGCGTCAACGCCGCCAATCCGCCCGCGCCGCGCGACGCCACCCTGGTGGCGCGGCTGCGCGATGCCGGCGCCGTGCTGGTGGGCGCGCTCAACATGGACGAGCACGCCTACGGCTTCACCACCGAGAATTCACACTACGGCGCCAGCCGCAACCCGCACGATCCCGCCCGCATCGCCGGCGGTTCCTCGGGCGGCAGCGCGGCGGCGGTGGCCGGCGGCCTGGTGCCGCTGACGCTGGGCTCGGACACCAACGGCTCGATCCGCGTGCCAGCCTCGCTGTGCGGCGTGTTCGGCCTGAAGCCGACCTTTGGCCGCCTGCCGCGCACCGGCTCGTTCCCGTTCGTCGGCAGCCTCGACCACCTGGGCCCGTTCGCGACCGACACGGCCAGCCTGGCCGCGGTCTACGATGCGCTGCAAGGCGCTGACGATGAAGATGCCGCCTGCGCCCAACGGCCCGTCGAACCCGTACTGGCGGATCTGGGCTCGGACCGCCCCTTGCGCGTGGCCGTGCTGGGCGGCTACTTCGCGCACTGGGCCGGCCCCGAGGCGCGCCAGGCCGTGCAACTGGCCGCGCGCGCGCTGGCGGCCACGGAGGTCGTCGAACTGGCCAGCGCCGAACAGGCGCGCGCCGCCGCGTTCGTCATCACCGCGGCCGAGGGCGGCGCGCTGCACCGCCGCCGCCTGGTCACGCACTATGACTACTACGAACCCCATTCGCGTGATCGCCTGGTCGCCGGCAGCCTGGTGCCCGCCGCCTGGGTGCAGCAGGCCCAACGGGTGCGCCACCGCGTCTACCGCGAGGCCATGGCGCTGTTCGCGCACTACGACGTGCTGATCGCCCCCGCCACGCCGGTGCCCGCCACCGCCATCGGCACCGAGACCCTGGCCCTGGCCGGCCAGTCACTGCCCGCCCGCGCCAGCATGGGCCTGCTGACGCAGCCGATCTCCTGCCTTGGCCTGCCGGTGTGCGCCGCGCCCACCTGGCCGGGCATTGGCGCCGACGCGCACCTGCCATTGGGCGTCCAATTGATCGCCGCGCCGTGGCGCGAGGCCGATTGCCTGCTGGCCGCGCGGCGGCTGGAACAGGCGGGCGTTGCCGCCGTTCGTCCCCTCCCCTGACCCGCCACAACCGAGGCCGTCCATGGATTCCGCATTCGCCGTCATCGACACGCCCCGCAGCCTGGCCGATTCCGCCTACGGCACGCTCAAGCGCGACATCCTGGATTTCCGCCTGGCGCCGGGCGACCGCTTCACCGAGACAGAAATCGCCGACCGCCTGCGGGTCAGCCGCACGCCGGTGCGCGAAGCCCTGTTCCGCCTGGAACGCGAGGGCTACCTGGAGGTGCGCCAGCGCAATGGCTGGCTGGTCAAGCCGCTGGACTTCGACACGCTCGATCACTTCTATGAACTGCGCAGCGTGCTGGAGATCGCGGCGGTGCGCGCGCTATGCGCGCCGGGCCAGGTGCCCGATCCGCTGCGCGCGCTGCAGCCGCTGGCGGATACGTGGCTGGTGGACAGCGCCCATTATTCCGGCGATGGCGAGTGGCTGGCGGACCTGGACGAGCGCTTCCATGCGGACCTGGTGGCCGCCGCCGGCAATCCTGAAATCGCGCGCGTGCACCGCGCCGCCACCGAGCGCATCCGCATCGTGCGGCGGCTGGACTTCACCCAGCCCGACCGCATCGCCCATACCTACGCCGAACATGGCGCCATCCTCGACGCCATCCTGGCCCGCGACGCCGAACGCGCGACGGCTTTGCTTGCGGCGCATATCGGCGACAGCCAGGCCGCCGTGCGCAAGATCACGCTGCACCGGCTGTATGCCACGCGCCGCGCGCAGGCGGCGTGATGGCGCTGGCGCGATACGCGGCCGCGTCAGTGCGGCCGCAGCCAGCGCTCCAGCCGGCGCGTGACGAACGGAATGCAGACAAACACCATCACCGGCGTCATCGTCACGCTGGTGATCAGCGCGCGCCAGAACACCGGCAGTGCGCTCAGGTGTTCGCTCACCAGCAAGGTGAACGCCAGCAGCACCGGAAAGTACGCCAGCCAGATGCTCACGGCCTGCTTCCAGCGCGGCGGCGCGCCCGCGTTGCCCTGCGGACCGAACCAACTGTCCATGCCGCTGACGCGGCGCGCGTGGCTGGCCCGCACCAGCGCGGCGCCGCGTTCGAGCCACATGCGGCGCGGCAACGATTGCTCCCAGCGATTGAGGCTGGCCTCGTCATTGAAGCGCAGCACGATCTGATACTGGTCGCCGCCCTCGGGCGGTTGCAGCACGCCCGAACCGAGAAAACCGGGAAAGCCGGCGGCGAGGATCTCGCCCTGGCGCATCCAGGACAGGAAATCGCTGTAGCGTTCGGGCGCAATGTGCCGGGTGACCAGCATGGTGACCGGGGCGGGAACGGCGGAACTGGACATGGTGAAACTCCTGGAGCGGCGTGTAGCGTGTTATGTGGTGTAAACCCTAGCAAGCGGCGTGCCAGCCTGGCGGCGCGGCAATCCCCCGCGGACAGGGCCATTGCCGCCCGCCGCGGCGGAATTGACGCACCGCAACACACCCCATATTGGTGATTACCCTGAATCAAGCACCATAGTGGTGCATTTAACACGGAGCACATCCTCACATGGACATCAACCTGCCCGCCGTCGTCGCCGAGGTCACCATGGCCTTCGCGCGCTATGAAGCCGCCCTGGTCAACAACCAGGTCGACGTGCTCGACGAGCTGTTCTGGGACAGCCCCCATACGCTGCGCTATGGCGCCGGCGAGAACCTCTACGGCTATGACGCCATCCGCGCCTTCCGCGCCGGTCGTTCGCCGCAAGGCCTGGCGCGCCGCGTGCTGCGCACCGCCATCACCACCTATGGCCACGACTTCGCCACCACCAACATCGAATTCCAGCGCGACGGCAGCGACCGCATTGGCCGCCAGAGCCAGACCTGGATGCGCACGCCGCAAGGCTGGCGCGTGGTGTCGGCGCACGTCAGCCTGATGAGCGCGTAACCCGTCCGTGCCGCCCGTGGGACCGGGCCGGGCCGCCGCGTCCTGACACAAGTCAACACCGTCCATAACCTTATGGGTTCGCCGCCATTGAGCCGTCATGAGGACAGGTCTACACTGGGCTTTCCCCCGACCCAGGAGCCCCGCCTCATGAGCACCTACAAGATCGCCGTCTTCGTCGGCAGCCTGCGCGCCGCATCGATCAACCTGCGCCTGGCGCGCGCACTGGAAAAACTGGTTCCCGCGGACTTCAAGTTCGACTACGTCAGCCTGGGCGACGTGCCGTTGTACAACCAGGACAACGAGAACAACCTGCCCGCGCCCGCGGCCAAGCTCAAGCAGCAGATCCTCGATGCGCAGGGCATCCTGTTTGTCTCGCCCGAGCACAACCGCTCGGTGCCCGCCGCCATCAAGAACGCGATCGACTGGGGCACCCGTCCGTGGGGCCAGAATTCATGGGCCGGCAAGGCCGTGGGCATCCTGGGCACCTCGCCCAGCGCCGCCGGCACCGCCCTCATGCAGCAGCACCTGCGCAACATCCTGGCCGCCGAAGGCGCCAACGCCCTGACCACGCCGGAAGTCTTCCTGCAGTACACCGATGGCCTGGTCGACGACCAGTACAACATCACCAACGAAGGCACGCGCAAGTTCCTGCAAGGCTGGATCGACCGCTACGTCGACTGGGTCAAGAAGTTCAACGCCTGATTGCCGCCGCTGCCGGGCCAAGGGCGCCTGCCCGCCCGGCAACCGATCGCCCGTCTACCTCCGGGCGATCACGCCCCCCGCCAAGCCGGGGGGCTTTTTTTGTGGATAGAGCGCCCCCGCTCCCAAATATTTCCCTTCGCCTCCGCCTCAGCAGGCAACAAGCACGCCTCGCGCGCGCCCCCCTGCCCACCAACACCGCCCCAAAAAAAGCCGCCCGGCCGCCCGAGGCCGGGCAGCCCCCCTCGGGGGGCTGCAAGCACACGCAGTGCGCGCCGCGCGGGGGCCAACAATATCCCCGCCAACTGTGGAGAAGCTTGAGGACAGCTGTGGGGCAGGTGCGAAAAAGCCTGTCATGCCAGGCACTTGCAAGTGTCGATCAAAAAATGCGCAATCGACCGTTTGGCCGATCTCCGGAGCACTTATCCACCGCCTGAAGGACGAATCCCGCGCCTGGCGCCAGCACACGCGCCAACACGGCCATTTGTCCCAGCATTCTGTGGACAAGCATGAGGACAGAATGAGGGCAGCTCGGATTTTCCCTTGCACATCAAGCACCTGCGAGGGGTGATCAAGAAAGGCCCAGCGCGGCCCGAAAAGGCGCCGGGTTGTCCCCGGGAAATGTGGATAAGGCTGAGGACAGCCTGCGGGCAGCCACGAAAATCCCTTTGCCGCCAAGGCCTTGCGGCGGGCGGGCAATAAACGCTCAGGGCCGCTCCCGCGGTACGACCGCGACCGCCGCCGCGCGATGGATGCGGCGCGCGGCCGGATTTGTCCCCACGGAATGTGGACAAACCTCTGAACAGTCTCATGACAAGCTGAAAAAAAGCTTATCCGGCAAGCACTTGCAGTCAGCGCTCAAAAAAGGAGCAGCCGCGCGGACGCGCCCGCGACCTGCACGCCACCCTGTGCGGCCGGGACCGCGCCCCGGCGACGCGCTAGACGTCGCCATCCTCCAGCCGCATGCCGATCTTCAGGCCGACCTGCCAGTGCGCCACCTTGCCGTCCTTGATGTGGCCGCGCACCTCGGTGACCTCGAACCAATCCAGGTGGCGTAGCGTTTCGGACGCGCGTTCGATGGCCTTGCTGATCGCATCGTCGGTGGACTTGGTGGACGAGCCCACCAGTTCGATCTGCTTGTAGACATGATTCGACATGGCTTGTCTCCTTTGAGGGGGAAGCGTTGCGAATCGTCGGCCGCGCGCGGGGTTCCGGCGCTTACGACCGGCAATCCATTCGAACACACAGGATACCGCGCGGGGCATAGAGTGGTGTTACGAGTTCCGTCGGCGCGGCCTCGCCCACGTCGCGGTCTCGCTTCTGAAACGCAAGCCAGGAGGTTGTCATGCCTGAACGGAAAACGCTGCAACGCGCCGCGCGCGACAAGAAGCAAGGCAAGTCCCCATCCACCCAAGCGGGCGAATTCGTGCGCGAGGAAATCGACCACGTGCGCGAAGGCAAGCACGGCGTGCGCTCGACCAAGCAGGCCATCGCCATCGGCCTGTCGAAGGCGCGCCGCGCCGGCGTCGACCTGCCCTCGCCCAAGAAGGCCGGCGCGGCCACCCGCCGCAAGGCCAAGCAGGACAGCGAGGCGGCGCACGACGGCCACGCGAAATCCGCCACGCGCGCCCGCGCCACCACCCGCGCCCTCAAGCGTGAAAGCGCCAAGCCGGCGTCCAAGTCCGCCCTGTCGCGCCATGCGTCCAAGACGGCCAGCCGGCGCACGGCGGCGGATCGTTCGGCCGCCGCGAAAAAGGCCGCCGCCACCAAGGGCGCGGCGGGACGCTCGGCCGCCGCCAAGAAAGCCGCGCGCACCCGCGCCGCCAACCGCGCCGCCGCCCATCACTGAGCGGCGCGGCGGTCACGGCGTGGCGCCGGCCTCGAACTCCCGCAGGCGCGCCTGCAGGAATTCACGCAGGCGCTTGACCGCGGGCGACAGCAGCATGCGGTGCACGCACAGCAGGTACAGCGGCGACGGTTCGCCGATGTAGTCGGGCAAGGCCTGCACCAGCCGCCCGGCGCGCAGATCGGCCAGCACGTCGTAGCGCGACTTGTAGGCCACGCCGTGGCCGGCCAGCGCCCAGCGCCGCACCAGGTCGCCATCGTCGCCAACGCGGTCGCCCTTGACCGGCACGGTCACCGCGTCGCCCTCGTGCTCGAAGGCCCAGCGGTCGTGCAGGGACTCGCCCAGCACGAAGCACAGGCAGTTATGGCGGCGCAGGTCGGCGGGGGTGCGCGGCATGCCGTGGCGCGCGAAATAGGCCGGCGCGGCGCACACGACGCGGCGGTTGTGCTCGCCCAGCGGCAGCGCCACCAGGCCCGAATCGCCGGGCGTGCCGTAGCGCAGCGCGATATCGACCGGCTGCCGGTACAGGTCGGCCAGGCGGTCGCTGATGCGCACCTGGAAGTTCACGCGCGGATGGCGCTGCTGGAATTCGTCCAGCCAGGGCAGCAGCACATGGCGGCCCAGGTCCGACGGAATCGACACCGACAGCGTGCCGGAGATCGCCGTCTTGTCGCGCGCCAGCGCGCTCTGGCCGGCCTGCAGGCTCGACAAGGCGGCGCGCGCGTATTCCAGGTAGCGCTCGCCGTCGCCGGTCAGCCGCAGGCTGCGCGTCGAGCGCACGAACAGGCGGGTTTCGAGCGACAGTTCGAGCCGCTTGAGCGCGGCGCTGGCCACCGCCGGTGTCAGGTCCAGCTCGCGCGCGGCAGCCGAAAAACTGCCGTGATCCGCCGCCGCCACAAAGATGCGCAGGTCTTCAAACCGAACCATGAAGGGCTCATTTTCAAAAAATTATTGAAACTGAGTCCGATGCTAGCCGGTTTTTCCGCATTCGCCACTGGGTAATGATGGCGTCACCCCCACGCTTTTGGAGTCCCCCCATGAAAATCGAACTCGACGGCAAGAAGGCCCTGGTCACCGGCTCGTCCGGCGGCATCGGACTGGCCATCGCCCAAGGCCTGGCCGAGGCCGGCGCCCAGGTCGTGCTGCACGGCCGCAACGCCGACAAGCTCAAGCAGGCCGCCGACGCCGTCGCGCGCCAGCATCCGGGCGCCCAGGTCCACACCGTGCAGGCCGACCTGTCCACCGCCGACGGCGCCGCCTCGATCTGCGCCGCCCATCCCGATGTCGACATCCTGGTCAACAACGCCGGCTACTTCGCGCCCAAGTCCTTCACCGAGATCACCGACGACGACTGGCGCTACATGCTCGACACCAACGTCATGAGCGGCGTGCGCCTGTCGCGCTATTACCTGCCGCGCATGCTGGCCGCCGACTGGGGCCGCATCGTCTTCATCTCCAGCGAATCGGCGCTGCACATTCCCGCCGAGATGATCCACTACGGCGTCAGCAAGACCGCGATGCTGGGCGTCTCGCGCGGCCTGGCCGAGCTGACCGCAGGCAGCGGCGTGACCGTCAATGCCGTGCTGCCCGGCCCGACGCGCTCCGAAGGCGTGGTCGATTTCTTCGCCGAAATGGCCAGGGAACAAGGCCTGCCGCAAGAACAGATGGAACGCGACTTCATCGCCCAGCACCGCCCCAGTTCGCTGCTGCGCCGGCTGGCGACGGTGGAGGAAGTGGCCAACATGGTCGTCTACACCTGCTCGCGCCAGTCCTCGGCCACCAACGGCGCCGCCCTGCGCGTCGATGGCGGCGTGGTCCGCACCATCGCCTGATCCCTTTTTCCCGTTCAGAGATCCCCCATGAAAGCCATCGCCTACTTCCAGAACCTGCCCGCCACCGACCCGCAATCGCTGCAGGACATCACCGCGCCCGAGCCCGTGCCCGGCGACCACGACCTGCTGGTCGAAGTCAAAGCCATTTCCGTCAACCCGGTGGACGTGAAGATCCGCGCCAACCGCAAGCCGAAGGACGGCCAGCCCGAGATCATCGGCTGGGACGCCGCCGGCATCGTGCGCGCCGTGGGCGCCAAGACCAGCCTGTTCGCGCCCGGCGACCGCGTCTGGTACGCCGGCGCCCTGACCCGCCCCGGCGCCAACAGCGAACTGCACGTGGTCGACGAGCGCATCGTCGGCCGCATGCCGCAGCGCCTGGATTTCGCGCAGGCCGCCGCGCTGCCGCTGACCACCATCACTGCCTGGGAACTGCTGTTCGACCGCCTGCGCGTGCTGGACAACGCCGCGCCCAGCCAGGGCTCCCTGCTGGTGGTCGGCGCGGCCGGCGGCGTCGGCTCGATCCTGGTGCAACTGGCGCGCCAGCTGACCGGCCTGACCATCATCGGCACCGCCTCGCGGCCCGAGACCCAGGCCTGGGTCACCGAGCTGGGCGCCCATCACGTCATCGACCACACCCGCCCGCTGGCCGAGGAACTCAAGCGCATCGGCCATCCGCAGGTCAGCTTCATCGCCGGCCTGACCCAGACCGACCAGCATTTCCCGCAACTGGCCGAAGCCATCGCGCCGCAGGGCAGGATCGCGCTGATCGACGACCCCTCGGCCATCGACGTGCGCCTGCTCAAGGGCAAGTCGGCCTCGCTGCACTGGGAATTCATGTTCGCCCGGCCGCTGCACAACACGCCCGACCTGATCGCCCAGCACGAGCTGTTGAACCAGGCCGCGCGGCTGATCGACAACGGCACCCTGCGCACCACGCTGGGCGAGCACTACGGCCGCATCAACGCCGAAAACCTGCGCCGCGCCCACGCCTTCATCGAGAGCGGCAAGGCGCGCGGCAAGGTGGTGCTGGAAGGCTTCTGATCCGCCCGGCCCGTCCCGACGAAAAAAATGGGACGGGCGTCTCGCATTCGCCCGGAGAAAGAGGTAAAACCTCGACTGCGCGCCGCGGGCCTGCCGCCCGCCGCCGCGCCTTCGGGAGTTGGCTCTGATTTCTCACCTGTTCGACCAAGCGCGGGAACCCATGCTCTGGGGCATGGTGGCGGTCGCCCTGCTGATGCTGCGGCTGGTGCCGCTGCAGGGCTGGAAAGCCGTCATCGTGGCGGGCATCACCGCCGGGCTGGTGTTCGACACCATCCAGTTCCGGGTCGGCCCGCCGCGCCTGTGGGACGCCCTGGTAATGGGTTCGATCCTGGCCGCCCTGCTGGTGGCCGCGGCGCAGGAACTGCTGGTGCTGGTGCTGCGGCGCCTGCGCGCGGCGCGTTCGCGGGCGCGCGCCTGACCCCGACCCGAGCCGCCGACACATCCTGTCGGCGCCGCCGCGCGTTTCTTCACACAGCCCGATCAAATCGCGCGAAACCTGGCGCGCCGTCGGCTCAGGCGGCGGGCAGCCCGGGCAACACCAGGTCATCGACCTGGTAGGTGTGGAATTCGCTGGTCGATACCGCATCGAGCTTGCGGAATTTCTCCACGAACACCGGATCGGAAAAGAATTCGTCGACCTTTCCCGCCCCCGAGATCGCCTCGATGTTCACCACGGTCTTGCCGTCCGTGCTTTTGGCCAGGTTGCTCCACAGGAACCCCGGCTTGGTGCGCGCGACATAATGCACCACCTCCTGGATCGCCTGGAAGGCGTCCTCCTGCCGGCCCGGATGGGCATGAATCACGTTGACGATGAATACCGTGCCATCCGGCGCGGGCTTGAAGGTGGCTGAAACGGGAAAGGCCCTGTCGGCTCCTGCGGTGAAAGACAGGCAACACTATGGCCCGGCGCGACGCCGCGAAAAAGAGGCCGGCGGGCGCGAGACTACGGACATTGCCGTCCGCAATCGCGCGCCTTCCCGGCCCGGAGCCGGATCAGGCCTGCCCGTCGCGCCGGGCGCGGGCGTGCGGATCGCGGATCTCGTCTTCCAGTTGCGCGATCAGCCAGTCGAACCAGCCGTTTTCGGTGCGCGCATACACCGCCGCGGCCGGAATCTTGCCTTCGCGCCAGCCCGGCTGGTGCGTGTCCATCCAGGCCGACAGGCTTTTGTGCGGGGCCAGCAGGCCCGACAGCCACGACCAGACATAGTCGGGCACGTTGCGCCGGAATCCCTTGGCGCAAGCGTAGATCGTCGGCTCCAGCGGCAGGTTGCCCGAACGGGCCAGCCTGGCCTGCACCCGGCGCAGCGTTTCGGCGGCCGCCTGCAATTGTTCGGTGCTGAGCTTTTTCACGTAACGACTCCTGGATTGGGTTTTTGCCGGATTATCGCCGGAGCGTCGGGTCGTTGCCAGCGGCATCGCCGCGCGCCATCAACGCACGCCACGCGGCGCTTGCAGCGCCAGCAGCATCGACGCGCTGAAACGCTCGCCCGGCGCCAGCACCCGCAGGCCGGTGCGCGTCTCGCCCGCCGCAGCCAGGTTGAAGGCGTCGGCCACATTGGTGACCGGCTCCACGCACAGGAAATCCGCTCCCGGCGCGGTGTAGACCACCAGGTGCGCGAAAGCCGGATCGGCGTGCAGCGCCAGTTCATGGCCATCCGGCCAGTGCAGCGTGGCGCGGCCGCCCCACTGCGACAGATAGGTATCGCAGCCCTCCGCCGACTGGCCCAGCTCGCGCACGTGGGCGGTCTGGCTGGCGCCGGGCAGGCCATCGGCATCGGTCGGCCAGATGCGCCGCGCATGCAAGGCAACGCGCGTCGCGGTGAAATACGGGTGAATGCCGCAGCCGAATGGCATCGGCGCATCGCTGTGGTTGATCATCAGGAGCGTGAGCGACAGGCCGCGCGAATCCAGCCGGTAGCGCTGCACGCATTCATACGGCCACGGCCAGCCCAGCACGCCGGCAGGCTGCCGCAGCACCAGATCCACGGCATCGTCGGCCAGGTGCCGCACCTCCCAGGGTTGGTACAGGCCGCCGCCGTGGATCGCCTGCGGCCGTCCCGGCAAGGATTGCAGCGCATGCCGCGCGCCGCCGAAAGTGAACACCCCGTCGCGCACCCGGTTCGAGTACGGCGCCAGCGGATAGGAACCGGCGCGCGGCCATTGCGCCAGCGGCCAATCCGTCTCGGCCAGCGGCACGATCCAGTCGTGCGCATCGGTCGACAGGCGCGTCAGGCGCCCGCCGCCGCCGGGCGCGAACTCGGCGCGGTGCGGGCCGTGGGCGATGGTTACGCGTTCGCTGGCATCCAGCGTCGCGGGAAAGGGCAAATCAGGCATCGGGCGCTCCCGCGGCGCTGCGAACGGCCGCGTGGCGCCATTGTGCATGGCCCGGTCCGGCGCCAGCAAGCCGGATGCGCCGGCGCCCCCTTCAGGCCGCGGCCGCCGGCAACGCGGCCGGCAGGCAATTGAGCCCGCGCAGCGTCGCCGCGACCGCCTCGTCCAGCGGCGTATGCGGTTCGGCGCCCAGCACGCCGACCAGGCGCGCGTTGTCCATGCGCAGCGGCTGACGCCACAGGTAACGCATCTCCAGCAGCTCGCGCACGGTCTCCGAAAAAGGCGCCGCCAGCCGCAGCAATCCCCATGGAAACGCGGCCACGCGCGGTTCGAGGCCGTGACGGCGCGCCACCCGCGCGATCGCCGCCGCCATCCCTGTGCCGTCGGGATCCCAATGCCCCGCCATATGCAGGGCGGTGAACGGCGCCAGCGCCTCGCGCCGCGCCAGCAGCTCGACCAGGGCCCGGCCCACGTCCGGCAGATAGCTCCACTGATGCCCCACGCCCGGCGTCCCCGGGTTGCTGATGCGCCGCAACGGCCGCCCCGGCTTGACCAGTCCTTGCGAGAACCAGTTGTTGCCGGCGCGCGGGCCGAAGAAATCACCCGCGCGCAGCACCAGCGCGCGCGCGCCGCGTTCGCTGGCCGCCCGCAGGCGACGTTCGAGCTCCACCCGGATCGCGCCCTTGCGCGTCAGCGGATGCTGCGGCGAACTCTCGCGCAGCACCGCAAACGCATCCGGCCCGTAGTTGTAGATCGTGCCCGGCAGCACGATCGTCGCGCCCTGGGCGGTCGCCACCGCAATGGTGTTGTCGATCATCGGCAACACCAGTTCGCCCCAGCGGCGATAGCCCGGCGGATTGACGGCATGCACGATCACCTCGCACCCCAGCGCCGCCCGCGCCACGTCCTGGCGATTCATGGCATCGCCGCGCAGCCACGTCATGCCGTCGCGCCGCGCCGTTTCCGTCGCCAACCCGCGCGCCAACGCGCGCACGCCCCAACCGGCGTCGCGCAGCTGGCGCGCCGCCTCGCCGCCAACGCCGCCCGTGGCGCCCAGCACCAGCGCGGCGCCCGGCCGGCTCGATTCGATCATCGTCATGGTCATCTCCCGTGAATCCATGGCGACCATTCTGGCGCGGCGGCCATACGAAATAAATTGCCGAACTTCGCCCTGCCGCTATACATTTCTGCATGACCAAACCGATCGGCTGGGAACTCTATCGCAGCTTTCTCGCCGTGCTCGCCGAGGGCTCCCTGTCCGGCGCGGCACGGGCGCTGGGCATCACCCAGCCCACCGTGGGCCGTCACATCGCGGCGCTCGAACGGGCCCTGGGCCAAGTCCTGTTCACCCGCTCGCAGACCGGCCTGCTGGCCACCGACGCCGCCTTGGCGCTGCGCGGCTACGCCGAAGCCATGCACAGCCACGCCGCGGCCCTGGAACGCGCGGCCGCCGCGCAGGGCCCGGGTGTCTCCGGCACCGTGCGGATCTCGGCCAGCGAGGTCATCGGCATCGAGGTGCTGCCCCCGGTGCTGGCGCGCCTGCGCCGCGACCACCCGCGCCTGACCCTCGAACTGGCCCCCACCAACCGCGTGCAGAACCTGCTGCTGCGCGAAGCCGACATCGCCGTGCGCATGGCGCCGCCGAAACAGGAACAACTGATCGCGCGCCCGGTCGGCCATGTAGACATCGGCCTGTACGCGCGCAAGGACTACCTGCGCCACCGCGGCACGCCCGCCACGCTGGCCGACCTGGCCGGCCACACGCTCATCGGCTATGACACCGAAACCCCCTTCCTGCGCGGCGCCGGCAAACGCCTGGCGGTCCCCTGGAGCCGCGACAGCTTCGCCCTGCGGGCCGACAGCGACCTGGCGCAACTGGCCCTGATCCGCGCCGGCGCGGGCATCGGCTTCTGCCAGGTGGCGCTGGCCCGCCGCGACCGGCGACTGGCGCCGGTGCTGCCCGACCATGTGTCATTCCAGCTCGAAACCTGGATCACCATGCACGAAGACCTGCGCGCCAGCCCGCGTTGCAAAGCGGTGTTCGACGCGCTGGTGCAATGCCTGCTGGCCCATACGGGGGCAACGCGCTAGCGCCGGCGGCCCGGCTCCCGGCGGTGCGACATGCGGTCGGGATTCGGTCCGATGTTCGGATATACTGTTTATCCATACAGCAATCCGACCGCAAGGGCGCCCCACCCCATGACCAGTCTGATCAATTCCCCACCCAGCCGCAGCATCTGGCTCAGCGCCTTCCCGCGCCTGGCCGGCGTCAAGAATGGCGACTACCTGCCCTTGCGGCGGCTGCAGGAAGCCACCGGCCTGGACGGCGGCCAGAAACTGCGCGACGTGCTGGCCGCGGCCGAGCGCGAAGGGCTGCTGCTGATCGATCGCGGCGCCACGCCCGCCAGTTACCGCGCCACGTACGCGCTTGAACGCCAGGTCACGCTGTTCGCGGCCGACTGACGAGCCGCCCGCGGCGATAGAGTGCTAACGATCCCTTGCAATGCTGTTACATCTCGGGAAATAGAATTTCCCGGAATGCACCCTACGGAGAAAAACATGCAAGAAGACACCGCCAAGCCCGAACCCACCCGCCGCCGCTGGCCCTTCGGCTACGGCCAGGAAGGCTGAACCGCTTTTCTCTTTCCCGGGGCATGCAAGCGCAGCCCATCCGCTCGGGCGCCGTCCCGATACACCGACCATGCCCCTGCTCAATCTGGTTGACGCCGCCAGCCGCCTGCCCGACGCCTGGAAATCCGAGGTGCTCGCCCGAACGGGCGGCAGCAACATCAAAGTCCTGCGGATGGATGGCCAGCCCTCCCCCGCCGAAACCCACGACTACGACGAGGCCCTGATCGTCATCAGCGGCGCCCTGCGCCTGTCGGTGCGGGACGAAGTGATCGAGGTCGCGGCCGGCGGCATGTATCTGGCGCCGGCCGGCGTGCCGCACGCCGTCGTCGCGGGCAGCCATGGCGTGCTGATGATCGTCGATCCGGTCGGCAGCTGAGGCCGCGACGGATATGACGCTCGCTGACCGCGAGCGGGAACGCGGCGACACCCGTGAGGTATTCTTCTCCGTTTGCAGCACGTCGGCACGGGTCCAATCGCCCGCCGCCCACCCTTTCCCCGAGCCTTCGCCATGCCCCTGGACACCGCCCATCTCGTTACCGACGCCGCCGCCCTGCAAGCCCTGTATGGCGAACCGGGCGAAGCTTCGCTGAAAAAAGAAGTGGACCACGTCCATCCGCACTACCGCGCCTTCATCGAGGCCGCCCCGTTCGCGGCGCTGGCCACCTCCGGCCCGGACGGCCTGGATGTGTCGCCGCGCGGCGATCCCGCCGGCTTCGTCGTGGTCGAGGATGAAAAGACCCTGCTGCTGCCGGACCGGCGCGGCAACAACCGCATCGACAGCCTGCGCAACATCCTGGCCGAGCCGCGCGTGGCGCTGCTGTTCCTGATTCCCGGCGTCAACGAAACGCTGCGCGTGAACGGCACCGCGCGCATCAGCGTCGACCCGGCGCTGCTGCAACGGTTCGAGATGGACGGCAAGCAGCCGCGCTCGGTCCTGATCGTCGACGTACAGAAAGTGTTCTTCCAATGCTCGCGCGCCCTGCTGCGCTCGCGGCTGTGGGACCCCGCCACCCAGATCCCGCGCACGGCGCTGCCCAGCGTCGGCCGCATGCTGTCCGACCTGACCGCTGGCACCTTCGATGGCGTGGCTTACGACCGGGACCTGCCGGCTCGGGTCGCCAGCACGTTGTACTGAGACGCGCGGTTCCATGAGCCTCGTCGGCATTTTCGTGCTGGTCCACGGCATCGTCCTGCTGCCCTTCCTGGCCTGAAGGTTCCCGCGCCGGGCAACCCGGCCGGGCGACGCCGCGCCACCCTCCGCCTCAGCTCCCCCGCCCCGCCCCGGCCCGATACAATCACGGGCATGAATTCCGCAACACAGACCACCGCCGCCGAGGCCCACGCGGGCCACACCCCCATGATGCAGCAATACCTCCGCCTGAAGGCGGAGGCCGGCCCCCTGCTGCTGTTCTACCGCATGGGCGACTTCTATGAAATGTTCTATGAAGACGCGGAACGCGGGGCGCGCCTGCTCAACCTGACGCTGACCAAGCGCGGCTCCTCCAACGGCACGCCGATCCCCATGGCCGGGCTGCCGGTGCACGCGATGGAGCAGTATCTGGCGCGGCTGGTGGCGATGGGCGAGTCCGTCGCCATCTGCGAACAGATCGGCGATCCCGCGGCCTCCAAGGGCCCGGTCGAGCGCCGCATCGTGCGCATCGTCACCCCCGGCACGCTGACCGACGACGCCCTGCTGCCGGCCAAGGCCGACCGCGCGCTGGCCGCGGTGTTCGTCACCGGCAACGCGCGCGCGCCGCGCGCCGGGCTGGCCTGGCTGAATCTGGCCAGCGGCGACTTCCGCGTCACCGAATGCGCGCCGGCGCAGCTCGAATCCGAGCTGCACCGCATCGCGCCGGCCGAGATCGTCTGCGCCGACAGCGCCGAATTCGACTTCCCGTTCGAAGGCGCCCGTTCGCGCGTGCCCGACTGGCACTTCGAAAGCGACGGCGCCCGCGCGCACCTGCTGGCGCACTTCAAGACCGACACGCTGGCCGGCTTCGACATCGAAGACATGCCGGCCGGCATCTGCGCCGCCGGCGCGCTGCTGCGCTATGCCGCCCGCACCCAGTCACAGGCGCTGGCGCACGTGCAGAGCCTGTCGGCCGAGCGCCCCGGCCAGTTCGTGCTGCTCGACCCGGTCACGCGCCGCAACCTCGAACTGACGCAGACGCTGTCGGGCGAGGATTCGCCCACGCTGTTCTCGCTGCTGGACGGCTGCCGCACGCCGATGGGCAGCCGCCTGCTGCGCCGCTGGCTGCACCATCCGCTGCGCGAGAACGAACAGGCCCACGCCCGCCAGCATGCCATCTCGACGCTGCTGGCCGGGCGCATGGACGTCGAACAGACCTTCGGCTCGGCGGGCCTGCTGGAGACGCTGCGCGGCGCGCTCAACGCCTTCCCCGACATCGAACGCATCGCCGCGCGGCTGGCGCTGCGCTCGGTGCGCCCGCGCGAACTGGCCAGCCTGCGTGATGCCCTGCAAGCCCTGCCGGCGCTGCGCGACCTGGTCGCGCCGATGGCCGCCTCGCCGCGCCTGAACGACCTGGTCTCGCATCTGTCGGTGGACCCGGCGCTGGCCGCCCTGCTGGCCCGCGCCATCGCCCCCGAGCCGGCCGTGGCGATCCGCGACGGCGGCGTGCTGGCCGCCGGCTTTGACGCCGAACTCGACGAACTGCGCGCCCTGGCCGCCGACGGCGGCGACTTCCTGGTGCAGCTGGAAGCGCGCGAACGCGAGCGCACCGGCATCAGCAACCTGCGCGTCGAATTCAACCGCGTGCACGGCTTCTACATAGAGGTCACCAAGGGCCAGACCGCCAAGGTGCCCGAAGACTACCGCCGCCGCCAGACGCTCAAGAACGCCGAACGCTACATCACCCCGGAACTCAAGACCTGGGAAGACAAGGTGCTGTCGGCGCAGGACCGCTCGCTGGCGCGCGAGAAGTGGCTGTTCGAGCAACTGCTGGACGTGCTGGCCGAACACGTGCGCCCGCTGTCCGACTGCGCCGGCGCGCTGGCCGAACTCGACACGCTGGCGGCATTGGCCGACCACGCGCGGCGCCACGACTGGATCGCCCCCGAACTGTCCGAGCAGGCCGACATCGACATCGACGCCGGCCGCCATCCGGTGGTCGAACAGGCCATCGAACGCTTCACGCCCAACGGCTGCCGCCTCGATCCCGCGCGCCGCATGCTGCTCATCACCGGCCCCAACATGGGCGGTAAATCGACCTACATGCGGCAGGTGGCGTTGATCGTGCTGCTGGCGCGCATCGGCAGCTTCGTGCCGGCGGCGCGCGCCCGCATCGGCCGCATCGACCGCATCTTCACCCGCATCGGCGCCGCCGACGACCTGGCCGGCGGACGCTCGACCTTCATGATGGAGATGACCGAGGCCGCCGCCATTCTCGCGGCCAGCACGCCCAACAGCCTGGTGCTGATGGACGAGATCGGCCGCGGCACCTCCACCTACGACGGCCTGGCGCTGGCCTGGGCCATCGCCTGCCGCCTGCTGGCGCACAACCGCGCCCTGACGCTGTTCGCCACCCACTACTTCGAACTGACGCGCCTGCCGGCCGAACAACCCGCTTCGGCCAACGTGCACCTGGCCGCGGCCGAGTCGGCCGGCGGCATCGTGTTCCTGCACGAAGTGCGCGAAGGCCCGGCCAGCCGCAGCTACGGGATCCAGGTGGCGCAACGCGCCGGCGTGCCCGCCGCCGTGATCCGCCAGGCCACCCGCGAACTCGAACGGCTCGAAGCGCAAGGCGCGCCCACGCCGCAGCTCGGCCTGTTCTCGGCCGCGGCCGAGGCCGACGCGCAGGCCTACGCCGAAGCCGACCGCGCCGACGCCATCGAGGCGCTGGACACGCTGCGCGAGGAACTCGCCGGCATCGACCCCGACAGCCTGACCCCGCGCGAAGCGCTGGACGCCCTCTACCGCCTGAAGAAGCACCTGCAATGAACCTCGACCATCCCCTGCCGCTGCTGGGAAACCAGAGCCCCAACGACTTCATGCGCCGCTACTGGCAGAAGAAGCCGTTGCTGATCCGCCAGGCCATCCCCGACTTCAAGCCGCCGGTGACCATCGCCGCGATCAAGAAGCTGGCGCGCCGCGACGACGTCGAATCGCGCCTGATCTGGCGCGAGAATGGCGAATGGCAGATGGAGAACGGCCCCTTCGCCCGCCTGCCCAAGGACAACGAAGGCGACTGGACCCTGCTGGTGCAAAGCGTCGACCTGCACAGCGACGCCGCGGCCGAACTGATGCAGCAGTTCCGCTTCATTCCCGACGCGCGGCTCGATGACGTGATGATCAGCATCGCCAGCCACGGCGGCGGCGTCGGCCCGCACTTCGACAGCTACGACGTGTTCCTGCTGCAAGCGGCCGGCGAGCGCGAATGGCGCTACGGCCGCCAGAAAGACCTGTCGCTCGAACCCGACCTGCCGCTCAAGATCCTCAGCCATTTCCAGCCCGAGGAACAGGCCGTGCTCGCGCCCGGCGACATGCTCTACCTGCCGCCGCAGGCCGCGCACGACGGCATCGCCGCCGGCGACGGCTGCATGACCATCTCGATCGGTTTCCGCGCCCCCACGCAGGCCACGCTGGCGCGCGGCCTGCTCGAAGCCGCCGCCGATCAGGTGATGGCGCGCGTCGGCCTGCTGGGCGGTCCCTACGGCGAGCCGGCGCTGCCCGGCCCCAAGCTGTCGGCTGTCTACCGTGATCCGGCCCAGGCCGCCGTGGCCACGCCGGCGCAGGTGCCGGATGCGCTGGTGCAGGCCACGCTCGACACCGTCAGCAAGCTGCGTTTCGACGACGCGCTGGCCTCGCGCTTCCTGGGATGCTGGCTGACCGAGCCCAGCAATCTCAGCGTGTTCGACGGCCCCGAAGGCCTGGACGTGGACCTGGAAGAAGACTGGCCCGCCAGCGGCAGGCTGGTGCTGGACCGCCGCAGCCGCATGCTCTATCGCGGCAAGCAGCTTTTCATCAACGGCGAAACCGCCATGACGCCCGCGACGCCCGCGCTATGCAAGCTGGCCGATGCCCGCAGCCTGGACTGCGCCGATCCGGCCTGCGCGCGCCTGTCGGACGAGGCGCGCGCTTGCCTGGCGGACTGGCTCGACTCGGGCTGGATCCATTACGTCGCCTCGTAGTATCCGGAAACCTGCGCGTATCCGTCTTGCACAGAACGCAATGAGGTCTATGCGCAGGGTCACATAAAGCAAGACATCACACCGCGCGGAAAGGTTTGTTGCCGTTGGGATGCGACCTTTTTAACTTTCACACTCGCAAGGCTTACGCGTTCCTGTAGCCTGGATTCTGGTTTCCCCTGACGGGGTTTCAAGAGTCGTCATCTACAGGAGTCCAAAAATGATGAGCAAAACCTTGATTATTGCGTCGGTGCTGGCGGTCTCGCTCAGCGCGTGCAACAAGAAGGAAGATGCCCCGGCCCCCGCGAACAACCCCACGCCGGGCGCCACCACCCCGGCCCCCTCGAGCACGCCGCCGGCCAGCTCGCCGGCGCCCGCCCCCACGCCTGGCACCACGCCTGGCGGCGGTTCGAACACCCCGGGCGGCTCGACCACGCCCGCATCGTAATCAGCGACCAACCCCCGCGCTGATCACGCAAAAAGCCTCGGCCACGCGCCGGGGCTTTTTCTTGTCTGTCTGTTTCTCTATCAAGGGAAAGGCGCCCAAAAAGGAAAAGGCCCCCGCAGGGGCCTTTTCCGGGCCAGCCAGGCGACGCGACGCCTGGCCAGGGGCAGGATTACATCTTGTCCTTCAACACGCTCAGCAGGCGCTGGGCGGTGGCGCTGTTGTCGCGTTCGCCCTTGGCGTCCAGCACCGTCACGTTGGTCTGGTCGCCGCTGGCGCTCAGGTGGATGCGGTACTGCGGCGCCTCGGCCTTCTTGTCGCCCGAGAACATGCGGCTGAAGAAGCCCGGCTGGTCGATCTTCTCGCCCGTGTCGGTGTCGAAGTAGCGCACGTAGTAGTCGCCGGCGGAACGGTCGCGGTCCTCGACCGAGAAGCCGCCGCCGTCCAGCGCCACGCCGACACGGCGCCAGGCGCGGTCGAACGATTCGCTGACGATCAGCTGCGCGCCCTGGGTTCGGACATCCTGCTGCACCGCCGGCTTCTGCGGCGCGGCCTCGGCCTGCTGCACCAGCTTGCGGGCGTTGTCGACGTCGGTGCCCAGGTAGACCATCATGCGCGCCAGCATGGCGGCGTTCAGGCCCGGATCTTCCTTGCCGTTCTGCCACTGCACTTGCGAGCCGTCGCCGCCGACGCGCTTTTCGAGCATCTGGCGGTGGCTGACGTAGATCTCGGTGTGGCCGTTGACGCGTTCGACGCGGGTGCGGAATTTCTCGCGCTCGCCGCTGTCCCAGGCCGACTCCAGCACCGCGCCCAGGGCCTGGCGCAGCCAGCTTTCCGGGATCTTGGCGCGGTTTTCCGCCCAGTCGGTCTCGATCAGGCCGGCGGCCGGATTGTTGCTGGCGACGGTGAAGCCGTTTTCGGTCCAGAAGTCGACCAGGCGCGGGAACACGTCCTCGGGCGCGCGGTCGACCACCAGCCAGCGCAGGTCGCCATCGCGTTCGACGCGCATGTCCTGGCGGTTGGGCAGCACGTTGCTGGCCTTGGGCGCTGAGGCCTGGGCCTGGCCCTGCTGCTGGAACTGCGAATAGGTGGTCGAGCCCGACGTCGGCGCGCGATAGCGCGGATCGCTGGCGGCCTGGGTCAGGTCGGGCGGGATGCTGAGCGGTTCGCCACGTTGCGTGACGGCGCTCTTGTAATTGACGGACTCTTCATTGCCCAGGAATTGGTTGACCTCGCTGCAGCCGGCCAACAACACCAGAGACATCAATGCCGACAGACCGGCATGACGCTTGTTCATACGTATCCTCACGATATTTAGAGCAGGCCCGTTTCCTGGAGCGCGCGACGCACCGTTTCGTGGTGCGATACGCCCAGTTCCACCAGCGGCAAGCGGTAGCCCAGCGCGGTGCGGCCCATTTCGGCCAACGCCCACTTGACGGGAATAGGATTGGCTTCAACGAACAAAGCCTTGTTCAGACGGGCCAGGTGCGCATTAAGTTCACGCACCTTCGGCACATTGCCCGCCAGGGCGGCGGCGCACAAGTCACGCATGAGCTTGGGCGCGACGTTGGCGGTCACGGAAATATTGCCGCGCGCGCCCAGCAGGATCAGGGCGGCGGCGGTGGGGTCATCGCCGCTGAACACCTGGAAGCTGGCCGGCGCCTCGCGCAGCAGCAGGCCGCCGCGGGCGATGTCGCCGGTGGCGTCCTTGATGCCGATGATGCCCGGCACCTGGGCCAGGCGCAGCACCGTGTCGTTGCTCATGTCGGCAACGGTGCGGCCCGGCACGTTGTACAGGATGGTCGGCAGATCGACGGCTTCCGCGATGGCGCGGAAGTGACGGTACAGGCCTTCCTGCGACGGCTTGTTGTAGTACGGCACCACCGACAGGCCGGCCTGCGCGCCCACCGCCTTGGCGTGGCGCGTGAGGTGGATGGCTTCGTCGGTGGAGTTGGCGCCCACCCCGGCGATGACCGGGATGCGGCCCGCGGCATGCTCGACCGCGACGCGGATCAGTTCCGCGTGTTCTTCCATGGAGACCGTCGGCGATTCCCCGGTGGTGCCCACCACCACCAGTGCATCGGTTCCTTCCTGGATGTGCCAGTCGATCAGCGACCGATAGGCCGCGTAGTCCAGGCTGCCGTCGGGCTGCATCGGGGTGACGAGGGCCACCATGCTGCCCTGGAAATTAACGCCTGCGGCGGTTGCAGGGGATGCCATAAATGAGGGGCTCCAAAGCCCCACGGCGGGATGCCCCAGGGCCAGAATCAATGAAACCGCTGAGTTTAACGGATATTGGCCAAAATCCTAGAGGAACCACTGAACGATCGTCGTTCCCAAAGCCAATACCGGACGCATCAATATCCACAGCACGTCGGTCACCAGCAGCACCACCACGATCACCAGCCCATACGGCTCGATTTTCGAGTATTGCCAGGCCAGGCGGTTGGGCAGCAGGCTGAAAAGGATGCGTCCCCCATCCAGCGGCGGAATCGGCAGCAGGTTCAGCGCCATCAGCACCAGGTTGACCTGCACGCCGGCCATCGCCATTTCGAACCAGAAGCTCTCCTGCATGCCGGTTTCCAGGAACAGGCGCAGCGAAAACACCCACAGGATGGCCATCAGCAGGTTGGCGGCGGGCCCGGCCAGCGCCACCCACAGCATGTCCTTCTTGGGACGGCGCAGACGGCCGAAATCCACCGGCACCGGCTTGGCCCAGCCGAACAGCATGCCCGGGCTGCCCAGCAGCTTGGAGGTCAGCAGGATCACCACCGGCACCAGCAGCGTGCCGATCGGGTCGATGTGGCGCGCCGGGTTCAGGCTGATGCGGCCCGCCTGGTAGGCGGTCGGATCGCCGAACATGCGCGCGACGTAGCCATGCGCGGCCTCGTGCAGGGTGATGGCGAAGATTACCGGTATCGCGTAGA
Source organism: Achromobacter ruhlandii (assembly GCF_002082135.1). NCBI lineage: Bacteria > Pseudomonadati > Pseudomonadota > Betaproteobacteria > Burkholderiales > Alcaligenaceae > Achromobacter > Achromobacter ruhlandii. The sequence continues at coordinate 1,691,602 of NZ_CP017433.1, read as the reverse complement.
CCGCGATCGTCTGGATGATGTCATTCATGGCGAAGCGGATTGTAGAGGAGCCGCGTGACGAACAGTGCGGCCGGATGCAAAGCGGCGCCATGCCTGCCGCGTGGCGGCGGCGGCCGGCGGCGCGCGCCGCCGCGTGAACGCGCGATCGGCCGTTTCAGGCCAGGCCCAGCGTGGCCGGATCGCCGCGCCCCACCCGCACCACCACCGGCTCGGCGCCGGTCAGGTCGATCACGGTGGTCGGCGAATGCGGGCAGGCGCCGGCGTCGATGATGGCGGCCAGGTCGTGGTCGTAGCGCTCGCGGATGTCCTCGGCGTCGTTCAGGGCGTCGTCCTCCCCCTTCGGGATGAGGGTGGTGGACAGCAGCGGCGCGCCCATCTGTTCCAGCAGCCCCAACATGACGGCGTGATCCGGCACGCGGATGCCGATGGTCTTGCGCGATGGATGCGAAACGCGTCGCGGCACTTCCTTGGTGGCTTCCAGGATGAAGGTCCACGGCCCCGGCGTGGCGGCCTTGAGCAGGCGGTACTGGCGGTTGTCGACGCGGGCGAAGTGGCCGATCTCGGCCAGGTCGCGGCACAGCAGCGTGAGGTGATGGCGTTCGTCCAGGCCGCGCAGGCGGCGCAGGCCGTCGGCCGCGTTCTTGTCGTCCAGGCGCGCGACCACCGCGTAGCTGGAGTCGGTGGGCACCGCCACCAGCCCCCCGTCGTTCAGCCATTGGGCGGCCTGCTTGAGCAGGCGCGGTTGGGGATTCGCGGGGTGGATATCTAAATGGAGAGCCATGGGTTTATCCTAACACTCTTGAAGGCCGCTTCACCATTGGCGGCCCTGGCAACACATGGCGGCCTTGCCGGCCCGCCCGGAGACACAGTATGCGCCTGGACGATTCCCGCGAAAGCGACAACGTGGAAGACCGCCGCGCCAGCGGACCGCGCATCGGCGGCCGTGGCACCATCGGCATCGGCACCATCGTGCTGGCCCTGGTGGCCATGTATTTCGGCGTCGACCCCAGCGTGGTGCTGCAAATGGCCGAGGGCCCGCCCGCCCAGCAGCAACAGGGCCCGGCCGCGCGGCCGCCCGCCAACGACCCGCAGGCGCGCTTCGTCTCCAAGGTGCTGGGCGAAACCGAGGACACCTGGAGCGCCATCTTCCAGAAAGACCTGAACCGCCAGTACGTGCCGCCCAAGCTGGTGCTGTTCCGCGGCGCCACGCCCACGGCCTGTGGCACCGGCCAGGCGGCCATGGGGCCGTTCTACTGCCCGGGCGACAGCAAGGTCTACATCGACCTGGCCTTCTTCGACGAGCTGCAGAACCGCTTCAAGGCGCCCGGCGATTTCGCCCAGGCCTACGTCATCGCGCACGAGGTCGGCCACCACGTGCAGCACCTGCTGGGCATCTCCGACCAGGTCGACAACCTGCGCCGGCGCAACCCGTCGCAGGCCAACGCGCTGTCGGTGCGCATGGAACTGCAGGCCGACTGCTTCGCCGGCCTGTGGGCGCAGCGCGCCAACGCCGCCCGCAACATCCTCGAAAGCGGCGACGTCGAGGAAGCGCTGGCCGCCGCCACCGCCATCGGCGACGACCGGCTGCAGAAGCAGAGCCAGGGCTACGTGGTGCCGGACGCCTTCACCCACGGCTCGTCGGCGCAGCGCGTGCGCTGGTTCAAGCGCGGCCTGGACAGCGGCGACCTCAAGCAATGCGATACTTTCGCCGCCAGCTCGCTGTAGGCCGGCATGCCGGCCGCCGCGCCGCCAAGCCTGTATATCCATACAGCCTCGGACCCGACGCCGTCTTCATCTTGTAAGATTACGCCCCCGCGCCCATCAGGCGGCGCGGGCCAGAGCCCCCGCGAGGGGGCTTTTCCGCTGGGCGGCCCGGCGGTGCATTCCCAGACTCTAGATCCGTTCCATGGCCAACAAGTTCGAACCGTTAATCACCCCTGACGAGGTGCAAGAGATCCTTGCGGAGCCCAAGGAAACCGTCAAGCCGGTCGCCTGGATCCCCAAGCCGGCCGCGATCACCCCGCTGTGGATGGAATTCGCCAGCCCGTGCCGCGTCAAGGGTGAAGTGCGCGACGACGTGATTTTCCGCGCCACCTACCGCGGCGCCCGCACCGACGTGCACGGCCAGGCCACCATCTTCCTGGCCGAGGCGTTCTGTGCCAGCCTGTTCGTCGGCCCGCACCGCGTCTTCGGCGTCGACACCGACGACTCCTTCCACACCAGCCTGGTGGGCGAAGGCCGCCCGCAATATCGCAAGCCGCTGGCGGACCGCAGCCACGAACACCTCTGGGTGGACGAAGGCGAAGGCTACGCCGAACCCGTCGTGCCCGCCCTGCACACCATCGCCGAGCTGATGCAGTATTTCCTGCCGAGGGCCAACCTGACCCTGACCGGCGGTTTCGCGCATCCCCTCAAGGGCCGACAAATCGAACTGATCCTATGAGCAATTTCCTGGAAGCCTCCGGCTGGACCGTTCTGCCGGCGGGCGAACACGCCATCCGCGCGATCTCGCCGATGACGCTGGGCCTGGACGGCCAGCACGCGGCATTTTTCATCGCCCATCCGGACGACGCCACGTTCTACCTCACCGACGCCTGTGAAACGGCGATGCACGCCTCCAGCTACGGCATCGACCTGGCGGCCAAGCGCATCGACATCCTCAACGAAACGCCGGGCGTGAGCCTGGCGCACTTCGACAAGTCGGGCGCCATCGTCGCCTCCGGCCCCAACGAACAGTTGCAGGAAGCGCTGTGGGATGCGGTCAAGCTGGCCATGGCGCTGTCGTTCCAGTGCGCCAAGTGGATGCCGCGCTTCAGCCAGCTGCGCTTTCGCGCCCAGGTCGGCCGCGCGCTGGCGGCCGGCGTCGGCCCCAACCGCATGGTCAAGGGCGCGCGCGCCAAGGGCAGCAGCGGCCATACCGCCGACTTCGCCTTCGCCGTGCGCGCCGCCGGCAGCACCGCGCTGACCTACATCGAACCGATCGCCCTGAAGGCCGGCAAGAAAATGGACTGGACGCAGGTCTACCAGACCCACGGCAAGATGTCGGACGTGAAAATGGCCGATGCGCGCAACTCGCGCATGGTGATCCTGGAAGACGGCGCCTCGGCCGAGGAACTGAAGAAGGCCGTGGCCATCCTCGAACAGTCGGCCAGCGTGCTGACGCTGGCCAAGACGCGCGACTGGAAGGCGGTATTCGCCGCCGAATAGGGTCAGGACGCCATGTGGGTCAGGCCGTCGACGATCTCGCGGCCATGCAGGATGGCCGCATGCACCGCTTCGCGCGGACTGTAGACGAAGCCGCCCTCGGCAAAGCGTGGCACGGGGTATTCGTCGCCGCCTTCCTGCACGGCGCCCGCCTGGACCACCATGATCGATGCGATGAAAACGGGGCCGCTGGGCAGCGCCTGGACTTCAGCGCCGTCGCCCCGGGACACCTTGGCGGTAAGCCGGTATCCCTTGTAGATCAAGTTGTTCTGATGCACTTCGGATGCCCTCTTTCTGCGACCCAGCATACCGCGCCTGTTCATGACAGTTCGGATATGTTTTGTAACGCCGGCTGCCGATAGAAACATTGTTGCGATACGGAAATTGCGTCCCCGTTTCCGTGGCAGGTCCGGCCAAGGCATCCACAGGCAGGCAGGACGGGGCTTGCGGCCGCATGACAGGGTCCTGCGCTGCGCGCCGCGCTGATCCGTCCCGGGGATTTCCCCTAGGGCTGTTGCGAAAGCGCACTTTCGGCCACTTGCATGGCCGTGACGCGCAGATAGTCCGGCAGCGTCCAGCCGCGGCCCAGCAGGAACATGCGGGTATGCAGGTCGTCCAGCACCGCCGCCGTCACGGCCGGGCCGAGATAGGTCAGGCGCTTGCGCCGCAGGTCGACATAGCCCAGCGTGTAGTCACGCGCCAGGCCCAGCCACAGGCGATGGGCGCCGACCGACTGGCGCGCCCCGCTCATGATGCACAGGCCCGCCTCCAGCCCCCAGCGATACACCGCCGTGGCCAGCCCCATGCGCTGGTAGGGCGCGGCGTACTTCGAATGCGGCGCGCGCACATAGGGATCGGCGCGCCGGCCCACTTCGATCAGGCGGTTGAACACCGTATAGCCCGCCAGCCGGCCGCGCCGCACATCCACCACATACACGTAATACTCGCCATCGGCTTCGCGGTAGCGAAGCACCAGGCCAGGGATCTCGGTTTGAACCTCCGGCAAGCCATGCAGGCGATCCAAGGGTCGACTCATGCGGTCGTGGATGGCATCGAGTTCGGCTTCCACTTCGCGCGGGCCGTGGTTGACATCGATGCGCAGCTCCGTCACGCCAGGCAAGGCGCGACGGAAAACGTGCAGGGCCAGCGTAGGCAAGGCCACCTCCTGTACAGGGCAAATGCCCGATGAAAAAAAATGTGCGCGCTCGCGCGGCCTGCCGGCCCGCGCGAGCGCGAAAGCGAATTCGAGGGGATGCGCATGAAGCCGGGGAACCCCGGCCGAAAAACGCTAGGCGGCGTGGCCGCCCTTCAGGTTCCAGTCCACCGCGTCGGCGGCCGCCTCCCCGGGCATGCCGAAAAATGCGGGGAACTGCCGCGCGCCCTTGCGGGTGATGGACAGCGCGCGCGAATCCAGGTCCTTGTCGACCCAGCCGCGTTGCAACAGCGCCTCCAGCAAGGCGGCGCCCAGCGCGCCGCCCAGGTGCGAGCGGCGCTCGCTCCAGTCCAGGCACGGGCAGGCGAAACGGCGGCGGCGCTGGCGCGCCTGCGTCACGTCTACCCCCACCTGCGCCAGCGAGGCTTCGCCCAGGGGCGTCAACACGTAATCGCGGCCATCGGCCGCCAGCCACTGGCGCGCCAGCATCGCGTCGTGGACGCGCACCGCCAGCGTGCCGGCCATGTGGTCGTAGCAGGTGCGCGCTTCGCGCAGGGCCGAGGGCGTGTTGGGCTTGAACGGCGCGCGTTCGGCGCCCGCCACCACCAGCAGCGCCTCCAGCGCCCGCGCCACTTCGGCATTGGCCAGCCGGTAATAGCGATGCTTGCCCTGCGCCGCCTGCTCCACCAGGCCCTGCTCGCGCAACCGCTGGAAATGGCTGCTGGCCGTGGATGCGCCGATGTCGGCGGCCGCCGCCAGCTCGGTGGCGGTGCGGGCACGGCCATCGAGCAGCAGGCACAGCATGCGGGCCCGCGCCGGATCGGCGATGGCGCCGGCGACGGCCGAGAGGTTGATGTCGGCGAACTCGGATTCCATGATTCGGCCCAGGCCAAAGTGTTGGATACGGGCTCAAGCATACTGCGACTCATCGCAACAGGACAGCCCGTTTCCATCATGCCCAACCCTTCGCGTTTCTTCGGCTGGAAGGTCCTCCACGCCACCTTCGTGCTGGCCATCTTCGGCTGGGGCGTGGGTTTCTACGGACCGCCCGTATTCCTGCACGCGGTGGTGCAGCGCACGGGCTGGAGCGTGACGCTGGTGTCGGCGGCCGTCACGCTGCACTTCCTGTGCGGCACGCTGATCGTGGCCAACCTGCCGCGCCTGTACCGGCGCTGGGGCGTGCCGGGCGTGACGCTGGCCGGCGCCGTGGCGCTGGCGCTGGGCGTCTGCGGCTGGGCGCGCGCGGCCGAACCGTGGCAGCTGTATGCGGCCGCGCTGTTATCCGGCATGGGCTGGGTGACGCTGGGCGCGGCGGCGGTCAATGCCTTGATCTCGCCCTGGTTCGTCAGGCGCCGGCCAGCCGCGCTGGGCATGGCCTACAACGGCGCCAGCGTCGGCGGCATCCTGTTCTCCCCGCTCTGGGTGTTCCTGATTGCCAGCTACGGCTTCGCGCGGGCGGCCGCATGGGTGGGCCTGGCAATGGTGATCGTGATCGCGCTGCTGGCGCGCCAGGTGTTCGCCGTCACGCCGCGGCAGCTGGGCCAGCATCCCGACGGCATGCCGCCGGGCGCGCCGGCGCAGGCGGACGCCGCGACCTGGCCGCGCGTCTCGCGGCTGTGGCGCGACCGCGCTTTCCTGTCGCTGGGCGCGGGCATGGCGCTGGGGCTGTTCGCGCAGATCGGCCTGATCGCGCACTTGCTGTCGCTGCTGGCGCCGCTGCTGGGCGCGCAGACCGCCGGCATCGCCATGGGGCTGGCCACCGCCAGCGCCATCGCCGGCCGCAGCCTGGTGGGCTGGCTGATGCCGCCCGTGGCCGACCGCCGCCTGGTGGCCTGCCTCTCGTATGGCGCGCAGATCGCCGGCTCGCTGGTGCTGATGCTGGCGGCGGGCCACGCCTGGGCCGTATGGCTGGGGGTGCTGCTGTTCGGCGCCGGCATCGGCAACGCCACCTCGCTGCCGCCGCTGATCGCGCAGGCCGAATTCGCGCGCGAGGACGCGGCGCGGGTGGTGCCGTTGATCGTGGCCCTGTCGCAAGGCGCCTATGCCTTCGCGCCCGCCGTATTCGGCGTGCTGCGCACGCTCTCCGGCCAGGGGCCGCATCCGCTGTTCTGGTTCCTGGCGGCGGCGGCCGGGCTGCAGGCAGCGGCCATCGCCTGCCTGGCATGGGGCCGCGGCGCCGCGCACCAGCGGCGCCTGCAGGTGGCCGGCGCGGCCTGATCGGCCGCGCCATCCGGATCGCTCAAACCCGGTCGATCAAACCCTGTCGATCAAACCGTATCGATCAAGCCGTATCGATCAAGCCACGCCGCTCAACCAACGTGACGCGGCCGACGTGCCGGGACGGGCCCGGCTCAATCCAGCCCGCCGCGGCGCGCCACCAGGCCGGCCATCACGACATCGCCCTGTTCGCCGGCCAGGCCGGCCGCCACGCCCTGGCGGTCGGCCGCGTTGCGGTTCTGGCTGACCTTCCACTTGCCTTCGATGCGCGTGATGGCGATTTCCACGCCGACAATGGCGCGCATCTGTGCCGCAATGAAATCCTCGGGCGCGTCCTCGACCCGCCAGGGCTGCGCGCGCGCCTTCTCCTGCGCATCGGTCAGCGCGCCGATCTGCGCCCGCACCCAGGCCGGGTCGTCATGCACCGTGGGCGTGCCCCAGACGTGGACGGCCACGAAGTTCCAGGTCGGCACCACTTTGTGGGTCTCGGCCTTGGTGGCGTACCAGGAGGGCGTGATGTAGGCTTGCGCGCCATGGAACACCAGCAGGCATTCGGCGCCGGCGGCCAGCTCCTTCCATTGCGGGTTGGCGCGCGCCATGTGCAGCCGCAGCACGCCTCGCGGCCCCTCCGGATAGAGCAGACAGGGAATGTGGTTGGCCATCAGTCCACCCTCCCCGCCGGTCATGAGCACCCCGAGGGGATGCGCGCGGATGAAATCGTGCTGGACCTCCAGCGAGTCTTCACGGAAAGCGGACGGCAGGTACATGGCGAATGGCGTGGATGACGGGAAAAGCACACCATAGCGCCGCCCTGGCCCCATTGCCAGAGCCAGATGACCATCGAATCATGGGGCCACGGGAGCACCCCCCGGAACCGGCCGGACCGCCGCCCTTGCGCGCGCGGCCGGCGTTCAGGCCAGCGGCTTGACCAACAGCACCGTGGTGAAGCCGCTATCCCATTCCTCGTCGGGATAGGTGTCGACCTCGGCATAGCCGTGCTTGCCGTAGAACGCGCGACTTTGCGTATTAAAGGTATCGGTCTCCAGCCGCGCCTCGGCGTGCCCGTCGGCGCGCATGCCGGCTTCGGCCACGGCCAGCAGCGCCGCGCCCACGCCGCGGCGCTGCAGATCCGGATGCACATGCAGCGCCCAGATGAAGTTCTGTTCCCAGTCGACCATGCCGGCCACGCGGCCTTCGACCTCGCACACGTGAAAGCGCGCGCCGCGCTCGGCGACATAGCGGGGGATCTTGCCGCTGTCCAGGAAGTACCGGTATTTTTCCGGCGTCATCTGGGGCTGCCAGGTGCCTTCGTAGGTGCGCGTCAGCACGTCTTCAAGCGCCGCCGCGTCATCGGGGCGCGCCGTCCGGATCATCAGGGGGTTCGTGGATTGCTTCATGCGCGGCAGTGTAGCAACCGCGCCGCGGCCCTATCGTCGGACGCGCTCGTAGGCCAGCTTCATGCGCTCGCGCGCCGCGGTTTCATGCGCATAGGCGCGGTCATAAGTGGCCAGGCAATCCGGCGTGGGATCGGGCCACTTGATCGCGGCGATGGCGCTGGTCAGTTCATCGCGCGCGCGCTGCCATTCCTTGACGGCGGCATACCATTCCTTGGTCGTGTCCATAGCTTCCTCCCTATGTGCACGAGCCCCATCGTAGTCCCGCCATCGCCGCTTGCAATAGAGACTTTCGCCGATGCAAACGGATGAGCCCGGATGCCATCCGGATGATGCCCGCGAGCGGAGGCGCGGCGCGGGCGCGGTAGAATTCCGCTATCCGCGCTCGGCACAGGCACCGCCACGCGGGTAGCGGCAGGCGTCGCGGCATGCGCGGCGCGCCAACCGGGTATATTGCGCCTCCGCGCCAGCCCGTGCGCCCGGCCCGCGATCCGCATCGCGGCCCCCTCGACAACCCCTCACGAAATCCGCTCCCATCAATCAGTGAACGCGCCGCCGTCGCGGCGGTCGTATAGCAGCCGGCCGATGCCGCGCTTGCCGATTTACCTCATCACGATGCGATGAATATTGACGTCAACCCTCACTTACTCACGGCCACAGCAAATGCTACTGTTCCGCCTGTGCAAGGAGTACAAGCAATGGATCAGAAAACGAAGCCCTGGGCCTTTCCCAAACCCCATCCGGAAAACACCCCGCGGGGCGAACGAAACAAACAGGAGTTCGACACGCCGCCGGTGAGCGAAACGCCCGCGGCCAAGCCGCGCGGCAAGAAAAGCGCCACCACGGCCGCCGCCGCCAAATCATGACGCGTCATTGACGGCCCTGCGCCCATGCGCCCGCCCGCCGCCGCGCCGCTTCCCGCCGCCTTCGCGCGGCCGGTCCGTGGCCCGCGAGTCCTGAATCCGCCGCGCGCCCAGGGGCGCCGGCCGCATCAATCATGAACGCGTTCATGAATCCGGCGCTGCAGGGCGCCGGCCGCATCACCGGCGTGTTCTTCCATCCGGCCGGCGACCTCGTCGCCGTGGCCTCGGCCTTTCCCCTGCTCATCAACCCGCCCGCGCGAGCCGCCTATGGCGGCGCCGCGCTGCGCTATCGCGTCGGCTTGTACCGCCGCGGCGAACCCGCGCCGTTCGCGGCCTGCGACGCGCCGCGCCTGCCCATCAACGACGTCGCCTTCCATCCGGACCAGCCCCTCATCGCCATCGGCGGGGGCAGCTATGACGGCGGCTATATGTTCGAAGGCGAGCTGATCGCCTGGAACTGGGACAGCGGCGCCTGCCATCGCCCCTTCCTCAACGTGCCCGAAGTGGTGCGGTGCCGCTACCTGCAAGACGGCCGCATCGAGGCCTGGGTCCGCCCCTGGGACGAATCGTGGGACGAACAGGACGACGATGTCCCCGCCGCGTCCGAAACACTGCTGCGCGTCGAGACCGCCGCCGGCGTGGCCACACCGGAACTGGACCCCGCCACCGCCACCCTCGACCACGCCACGCCGCCTGATGTCGGCGACGCCGCCAAGCGCCTGGCCGACTGGCTGGGCCTGCCCGAACTGGGGCTGCGCGGCGCCATCTGGGACCTGGCGTGGCTCGACGCCGACACGCTCGCCGCGGTCCACGACGCCTGCCTGCTCGACCGCTACCGCGCCGACGGCGCGTTGCTCGCGCGTCACGACGGCGGCGGCCGCGGCGCCGAGATCCTGCGCGCCACGCCGCTCGTCGTGCACGCCATCGCCCCGCCCGATCCCGCCGACCGCTTCCGCCGCGACTCGCGCCTGTACGCGCTGCGCGACGGCGCGCTGACGGCGCTGCGCGACGAGGATGGCCAATACACCTTCTGCGCCAGCGCCGACGGCCGCCTGCTGGGCCGCCGCGACCGCATCGATGCGCGCCGCCGCACGGCCGGCGACGTGCTGCTGGACCCCACCCTGACCGGAGAACGACGCCTCGATCTCGGCCACTACGACTGCTTCAACCACTACATCGGCATCAACGGCGCGCCCGATCTTTTCTCGCTGCAAGGCACGCCGCCCGGCTCGCACGAAGGCAAGCACCTGTGCCGGGTCCACGCCGATGGTCGCCTCGAACGCCTGTGGCCATTGCTCAAGCCGGACGGCACGCCCGCCAGCCACGCCATGGAATGCCGTGGGGCCTACGTCGATGACGCCCTCGGCGCCAGCGTGGTGATCGCCGGCAAGCACTACTCGCCCACGGTCGGCAACGCCTATCGCGGCTTCATCTACCGCAAGTCGCTGGCGCGCGGCCAGGAACGCTGGCGTCATGCCACCCCGGCATCGGCCAGCGCCATCATCGTGGCCGACGGCCTGGTGCTGGCGGCCTTCCTCGACGGCACCCTGATGCTGATTGACGCCGCCAGCGGCGACCTGCTGCTGGCGTCCCGGGTCCGCATCGGCGGCGTCGCCACCGTGCTCTACGCGCTCGCGGCGCACGGCGGCAGACTGGCCGTCGGCGCCATCGACGGCCGCATCGCGCTGGTCGATCTGGCCGCGCTGGCCGCCCTGCGCCCGACCCGTGGCGGCATCGATCTGGCATGATGGGGCCATCGCGGGCATCGTCGCCCGCTCCCCTTGAACCGATCGCCCACGCCCATGCACTACACCCAGGACCCCGCCACCCCGCCCGCCCCCACCGTCGGCTTCGACGACTTCATGAAGGTCGACATCCGCGTCGGCACCATCATCGCCGCCGACCCGTTCCCCGAGGCGCGCAAGCCCGCCTACAAGCTGACCATCGATTTCGGCGCCGGCGTCGGCGTCAAGAAAAGCTCGGCGCAGATCACCGGCCGCTACACGCTTGAGGAACTGCCGGGCAAGCGCATCCTGGGCATCGTCAATTTCCCGCCGCGCCAGGTCGGCCCGGTGCGCTCCGAAGTGCTGGTGCTGGGGCTGGCCGACGCCAACGACCACACCATCCTGGTGACGCCCGAGCACGACGTCCCCAACGGCGCCCGGCTGACCTGAACCCGCCGTGTCACACCGGCGCCCTGCGCCGTTTGGTACACTGCAAGCCTCCTTGGGGAGTAGCCTCTTCCGGCCCCGTCCGGAAGCGCCCGCGTCAACACTCTTGGCCCACCTGGCCATGGCGCGCGCGACCGACACGGTCAGGCGAGACCACGGACTGATCCATAGCTCACGACCGGGCGATATGGACGGTCTGTGTGTTTCGCCCGGTCGGAGCCTCTCCCGCATGAACGCCCTCTCCACACTCGTCCTGGCTTTCGCCATGTCCACCGACGCCTTCGCCGCCGCGGTCGGCAAGGGCGCCGCCCTGCACAAGCCCCGCCTCTCCGAAGCCCTGCGCACCGGCGTGATATTCGGCGTGATCGAAGCCATCACGCCCGTGATCGGCTGGGCGCTCGGGTCCGTGGCCGCCCGCTACGTGCAGGAGTGGGATCACTGGATCGCCTTCGTCATGCTCTGTATCCTGGGCGGCATGATGATCCGCAACGGCTGGCGCGCGGACCATGACGAAGCCGCGCCGCCGGTCGCCCGCCATTCCTTCTGGCTGCTGGCCGTCACCGGTTTCGCCACCAGCATCGACGCCATGGCGGTGGGGGTCAGCCTGGCCTTCATCGACAACAATATCGTCGTCACCGCGCTGGCCATCGGCCTGGCCACCATGCTGATGGTGACCCTGGGCGTGATGGTGGGCCGCCTGATCGGCAACGTCGCCGGCAAGCGCGCCGAAGTGTTGGGGGGCCTGGCGCTGATCGGCATCGGCGCCACCATCCTGTACGAGCACCTGAAGGCGGCGTGACCGCGCGCGCCGGCTCGCGCATCGCGCGGCCCGGCGCGGTTCGTGCCTCTCCGTCAATGTCGGACGCATTGACCGCTTTGACGCCTCGCGTTCGGGCTATCCTCACAGGCCTGTCGCGGCGGATACGCATAAATTTTCCCTGGCCGGCAGATACACGGCGCCGCGGCTCCGCACGCGCGGCGCGTCCGGAACGCCGCGCGCATGGAGGGAAAAAAATGGCGGTCAAGCATTACCGCGACTGCAACGTCCTCGACGCCGCCCGGGCCCGCATCCGCCTGGTGTTCCAGCACTTCGAACGCGTCTGCGTGGCGTTCTCCGGCGGCAAGGACAGCTCCGTCACCCTGCACCTGGCGCTGGAGGTCGCGCGCGAAATGGGACGCGGCCCGGTCCACGCGGTGTTCATCGACCTCGAAGGCCAGTACCAGGCCACCATCGCCCACGTCACCGAGATGTTCAACCGGCCCGACGTGCGGCCCTGGTGGATCTGCCTGCCCATCAACCTGCGCAACGCCTCCAGCCTGCGCGAACCCTACTGGTGCGCCTGGGAACCCGGACGCGAGGCCGACTGGGTCCGGCCGCTGCCGCGGCATCCCGCGGTGATCAACGACCCCGACTACTTCCCGTTCTTCCGCCACCGCATGGAATTCGAGGAATTCGTTCCCGAATTCAATCACTGGCTGTCGGGCGACGTCGCCACCGCGTTCCTGGTCGGCATCCGTTCCGACGAATCGCTCAACCGCTACCTGGCCGTCAAGCGCCGCAGCAAGAAGTGCGCCTGGACCCCGCCCGGCGGCCGCAAGGCGCTGGCCTGGAGCACCCGCGACAAGCTGCGCGACCGCGCCGTGACCTTCTTCCCCATCTACGACTGGAAGTTCGAGGACCTCTGGCGCTACACCGGCGAACATCACCACGCCTATAACCGCCTCTATGACCAGATGCTGCGCGCCGGCGTGCCGTACTCGCAGATGCGCATCTGCCAGCCTTACGGCGACGACCAGCGCAAGGGCCTGGACCTGTTCCACAAGCTCGAACCCGCCACCTGGTTCCGCGTCGTCCAGCGCGTCGAGGGCGCCAACTACGCCGCGCGCTACTGCCGCCAGCGCTTTCTCGGCTATCGCGGCGGCCTGGGCCTGCCGCCCACCTTCAGCACCTGGCGCCAGTACAGCCAGTTCCTGCTCGACAGCATGCCGGCCACGTTGCGGCAGGTCTACGTGCGGCGCATCGACGTCTTCATCGCCTGGTGGGAACAGCGCGGCCATCCCATCGGCCTGTGGCCCGACGCCGGCGTGCCCGATCTCGAAAACCGCAAGGTGCAGCCGTCCTGGCGCCGCATCGGCCTGTCGCTGCTCAAACAGGACATGGCCCGTTCGCTGTCGTTCGGCGCGGCCCGGCGCGACATCGACATCCTGCTTGCCCCCGCCGCGCGGACGTCCCCATGACCGCCCTGAACCAATACGACTTCCTGCGCCTGCGCTCCTACGAGGACGAGGCCGCGTTCTTCTCCCAGATGGGCCGTTTCTTCGCCAGCGCCACCGTGCGGCGCGATTGCGGCGGCTACCCGCTGAACGACAGTCCCCGTCATCGCTGGTTCGTGGTGCGCCGGCGCGGCCAGAAGCGGCTGCTGGGCTTCGTCGGCATCGAGCTGCTGACCGGCGCCGTCCGCATCCGCGACGGCTACATCCGTCCCGAAGCGCGCCAGCGCGGCCTGTTCCGCGAACTGCGGCGTCAGGTGCTGGAATACATCGACGAACTTGGCCAGCCCTGCACGCTACGCGTGCCGCATGACTGCGTGGCGCTGCTGCTGCCGCATGGTTTTCGCATCCAGTCCTCGCGAGGCAACTGGGTCACACTGAAAAGGAACACGCATGCCGACCGTGACGGATCTGGAGAGGCGGGCCCGGGCCCTGTTCAACGAGTTGCAGACATTGCCCCTGAAGGACCGCATCGACGCCATCAACCGGATCCGGCTCTGCCTGCATGAGCACAGCCCGTTCGCGGCCGAACCGGTCGATTGCGTGCGGTGGGTTCCCGGCGAACAGGTCGAGGCCAATGACTACAACCCCAACAGCGTCGCGCCGCCGGAAATGCGGCTGCTGGAACTGTCGATAGGCGCCGACGGCTACACCCAGCCCATCGTGGCCCACCACGTTGCGACGAACCGCTATGTGGTGGTGGACGGCTTTCACCGCCAGCGCGTCGGCAAGAAGAAAGGCCCGATCCAGGCACGCCTGCACGGCTACCTGCCGCTGGTGGCGATCCGCCCCGGGCGTGACGCGGCCGCCGATCGCATCGCCGCCACCATCCGCCACAACCGCGCCCGCGGCGTGCACGGCGTGATGCCCATGACCGACATTGTCGTGCGGCTGCTGCAGGCTGGCTGGAACGACGCCGATATCGCGCGCCAGCTGGGCATGGACGAAGACGAGGTGCTGCGTTTCAAACAGGTGTCGGGCCTGCCCGAGCTGTTTCTGGACCACGGGTATTCGCGCTCGTGGGAGTAGCCTGCTGCCCCCCGGCCAGGCGTAGCGTGAGACGGGCGTGCAAACCACCTCCCATGGCCGGCGCCAGCGCCAGCATGCCGCCATGGCGTGCCGCGATGGTGGCCACGATCGACAGCCCCAGACCCGCGCCCTCGGCCTGGCGCTGGCCGCGCCAGAACGGCTCGGTCGCCTGCGCGCACTGCGCGGCGCTCAACCCCGGACCGTAGTCGCGCACCCCCACCACCAAGCAATCCGCGACTACCCTGGCATCGACCTCCACCGGCATGTCCGGGGGCGAATACTTGAGGGCGTTTTCCACCAGGTTGCGCACCGCGCAATCGAGCAGGGCATCCGGCAAAGCCACCCACGGCTGGCCGACGGGCAGGCGCCAATGCACGCGGGCCGGTTTGCGGCAGGCCACCCGCTGCAGCACAGCCACCGCATCGCAGGCCGCGTCCGCCTCGCCGCCATCGGCGCGCGCCAGTACCAGCAGCTGTTCAATCAGGCGTTCCAGGCGCACAGTGCCCTGCAAGGCGTGCGCGATCGCCTGCTGGCTTGCGGCATCCCGGGCCGCCGTCGGCAGCCGCTGCAGCACCTGCAGGTGGGCCTTGATCGCGGTGACCGGCGAGCGCATCTCGTGCGCCGCCTGATCCGAAAAATGGCGCTCGCGCCGCAGCATTTCTTCCATGCGCCGCGACCGGTTTGCGAGCGTCTGCGTGAACGGCATGAGTTCGCGCGGGACCTGATCGCCTGCCAGGTCCGGCGCGAGCCAGGGCTCTTCGCGCGCCAACCGGCGGCGCAACCCTTCGACCATGGCCAGGCCACGGCCCACGCCGAACCACAGCAGCACGATCCCCACCAGCAGACCAGCCATGCCCGGCGCCAAGGCCGTCCAGGCCATCTCGCGGTGCAGCGCCTTGCGGATGTCCACGCGGCCGGCGGTGATGACGCGCAAATCGCCGGAGTCGAAGGCATAAGTGCGCCATATGGCATCGTTGCGGGCAAGCGAGCCAAAGCCAAGCGGCGCGGCCTCGAGCGCCGGCCCGTCGGGTGAGCACGTCCGCCTGGCGCCGCCGCGCAAATCCACTTCACAGGCCACGCCGCCGTTCGCGGGCCGACCGATGGCCGCCACCATGCCGCTGGCGGGCGGCGACGGCGGCAATGGCGGCGCCATCAGGCGCGCCACCATCGCCGCCGATGCCGCCAGGCGCGAATCCAGCGCGGCGTCGAGTTCGGCGCTGGCGCGCTCGAACATCCACAGCGTCACGGCGCCACCCACAACCAGCCAGACGGCGCCCAGCAACAGCATCAGGCGGGCGCGCAGGCTCACGGTGCCGGCGTCCCCAGCCGATAGCCCCAGCCACGTACGGTTTCGATCAAGCCGGCGCCAAACTTGCGACGCAGTTTGTGGATGTGCACGTTGACGGCGTTGCTCTCGACCCGGTCGTCGAAGCCATAGAGGCTGTCGCGCAGTTGGTCCATCGTGAGGATCTGTCCGGGATGCTGCAACAGGGTCTTGAGCAGCGCCAGCTCGCGCCGCTGCAGCGGGACGCGGACGCCATCGAGCAACACCTCGCCCCGCGACAGGAACAGCGTCAGGCGACCGTGGTCGATGCGATCCGCGCAATGCCCGGCCGCGCGCCGTATCACTGCGTGCAGGCGCGCGCCCAGTTCGTCCAGGTCGAATGGCTTGGGAACGTAGTCGTCGGCGCCGGCGCGCAGCGCGCCGATGCGCCGCGACACCTCGGACTGAGCGCTGAGCACCAGCACCGGCAGGTTCTCGCGCCGCGCGCGCCACTTCGCCAGCAGCGTCATGCCGTCGCCATCGGGCAGGCCCAGGTCCAGCACGCAGGCGCTGACGTGCGACGTCTGTACCGCCAGGTCGGCCTGCCGCAGGCAGCCGACCGTATCCACCACGAAGCCCTGCAGCCCCAGCCCGACCTGAATCGCCAAGGCGATGGAGGCGTCATCCTCGATCAACAAAATGCGCATCACGGCACCCCTGTACCTGCACGTTATAATTATCTTCAGTAATAAAGTAATTTCTAAAAGTCATTAAAAATGATGACCGCAATCCTGCTCGGACTATGCATCGGCGTCTCCCTTGGCCTGACCGGCGCGGGCGGCGGCATCCTGGCCGTGCCCGCGCTGATGTTCGGGCTGGGGCTGACGCTGACGCAGGCGGCGCCAGTGGCGTTGATTGCCGTGGGCATCGCCTCGGCGGTCGGCGCCTTGCAGGGCCTGGTGCGCGGCCTGGTGCGCTACAAGGCCGCCATGCTGATGGCGGCGGTGGGCGCGCTGACCGCTCCCTTGGGATTGTCGCTGGCGCGCCATCTGCCGGCACACTGGCTTAGTCTGACTTTTGCGGGCGTGATGCTGCTGGTGGCGGCGCGCATGGTGCAGCAATCGCGCCGCCGCGCGCCGGCCGGGGATGCCGCCGACGCACCACCCAAGGCCTGCCGGCTGTCGCCCGACACCGGCCGCTTCATCTGGAACCGCCTCACCGCCGCCACGCTCGGTGGCATCGGCGCCGTGTCGGGCCTGTGCACCGGCATGCTGGGCGTCGGCGGCGGTTTCATCATCGTGCCGGCGCTGACGCACTTCAGCGATGCGCGCATGATCAGCATCGTCTCCACGTCCCTGATGGTCATCGCGCTGGTGTCGGCCGCCACGGTCAGTTCCGCCTTGCTGCACGGCCTGACGCTGTCGGCGGCGCAATGGGCCTTCGTCGGCGCGGCCATCGCCGGCATGGCGGCCGGCCGCATGCTGGCCCCGCGCGTGCCGCAGGCGGTGCTGCAACGGGTGTTCGCGGCGGTCTGCGTGGTGGTTGCCGGCGTGCTCGCCTGGCGCGCCTGAGCGGCGCCCACCTGCGCTCTTCGGCCCTGTCGCGGGGCCACCTCCCGCAGCGGTTTTCGGCGGCGCGATAGACGCCTTACTTGCCTCTGAATCGTGTTAACGATCAGATAATCGCCGCCATGCAAGATGCCTTGCATGACGAAAAGATCTCATATCCCTTCGTGTGCCTGGCGGGTCGCGATCGACTCTCCGCCGGCCGCGCCAATGCGCGCGTTCGCATCGACGGCGCACCCCGCGGCCGCCGCCAAACCCGGCGCCGTGACTCGCAGAGCCATGCCCGGCACGCCGCGATCCGTGGATAGCGGCATAGCCGCATTCGAGCGTGGCACGGCCGCATCCCACCGTTCAAACCCATGGCGCGCATCCTCCCGCGGACCTATAGATCCCGCTATGGACGCATGAAAAAAATGCGCCGGCCAAACCCATAATTTTTTCCCGCCCCATCGATTTTTTCAACCACTGCGCGGCAACCCCCGCAGGCCATCCCCCAACGGATATCACATAAGGACTATCCATGTTTAAGAAGACCCTCCTCGCCACCGTCACCACCGCCGCCCTGCTCGGTCCGGTCGCGGCATTCGCCGCCGGTGAAATGGGCCAAGGCACCATTACCTTCACCGGCTCGGTCACCGAAGCGCCGTGCTCCGTGTCGGCGGCCGACACCAACCTGGCCATCGACCTGGGCCAGGTCTCCAAGAACTTGCTGACCGGCACGGGCAAGTTCGGTACGGCGGTGCCGATCGAGATCCACCTGACGGGCTGCAGCTTCGCTGCGCCCGCCGCTAATGCAACCGCGGCCCCGCTGTCGAAGGTGTCGGTCTCGTTTCCCGGCCTGACCAGCACCACCGGCATGGTCCCCAACACGGGTAACGCCACGAACGTCGCCATCCAGATGTTGAACCGCGACAACACGAACCTCAACTTCACGACGGGAAGCAGCGAGACCGAAATGCGCAACGGCGACGGCAGCCTGCAACTGTTCGCCCGCATCGCCAGCAACTCGGCAACCGCGGCCGGCTCGGGTTCGGTCACGGCCAAGGTCACCTACATGCTGAACTACAAGTGAACGGCTGATCCCGCCCGTCGCGCGTGCCCCCGCCCCGCTGGTGGCGGGGCCCCAGGCCCGCGCGATTCTTACCCCACCGAGGCGGCCGCGCAGCGCCGCCGTATCGACGCCGAGACAGTCCGGCACCCCTTCAGGCCGGCGATTCGGCAGCAGACATCATGACCATGGCCCGTTTGGCATCCTTCGTGGCGATCAGTACTTTTGCGTGCGCGGCACAGGCAACGGAATTCAGCGTTGGCTTTCTCAATATCAAAGACAAGAGCAACATCGATCTTTCGACCTTCAGCCGCGATGGTTATGTCGCTCCCGGCAGCTACCTGCTCGACATCTACCTGGATCGGCGGCTGATCCAGAGCCAGACCCTGGTCCGGGCCGTGCCGGTGATCGGCGACGGCACGGTGTTCTGTGTCACGCCTGAAATGGTCGACATGCTGAACCTGAGGGATGACATCCGCGCGCGCCTGGCCACGGTCGACGGCGCCCAGGACGGCCCCTGCATCGAGCTGAACACCGCCGACAGCCGGGCCGTCTACAGCGCCGAACGCCAGAGCCTGACCTTGACGGTGCCGCAGGCCTGGCTGCAATACCAGGACCCCGACTGGATTCCGCCCGCGCGCTGGAGCGATGGCGTGAACGGCGTGATCCTGGACTACAACCTGCTGGCCAACCGCTACATGCCGCGCCAGGGCTCGACCTCGGCGAGCTATACGTTGTACGGCACCGCAGGCCTGAACCTGGGCGCGTGGCGCCTGCGCGGCGACTACCAGTACAGCCGCTACGACAGCGGCGGCCAGTCGCAAACGCGCTTCGCCCTGCCGCAGACCTACCTGTTCCGCGCGCTGCCGCAATGGCACTCCAAGCTGACGCTGGGCCAGAGCTACCTGTCATCCGCCATTTTCGATCCGTTCCGCTTCGCCGGCGTGACGCTGGCCAGCGACGATCGCATGCTGCCGCCATCGCTGCAGGGATACGCGCCGCAGATCACCGGCATCGCCAGCAGCAACGCCGAAGTGACGGTCAGCCAGAACGGCCGCCTGCTGTACCAGACCCGGGTGTCGCCCGGCCCGTTCGTGCTGCCGGCGCTGAGCCAGAACATCAGCGGCAACCTGGACGTGACGCTGCAAGAAAGCGACGGCAGCAAGCGCAGCTGGCAGGTCAGCACCGCCAGCGTGCCGTTCATGACGCGCAAGGGCAACCTGCGCTACCAGCTGTCGCTGGGCCGCCCGCTGTTGGGCGGCCCCAGCGGCAACCACGTGGCCGATCCGCGCTTCGTGACGGGCGAAGCCACCTGGGGCGCGTTCAATAACACCTCCCTGTATGGCGGCCTGATCCTCACCGCCGACAACTACCGGGCGCTGGCGCTGGGCGCGGGGCAGAACATGGGCAAATGGGGCGCGGTTTCCGCCGATGTCACGCGCTCGGATGCGCGCTTGCCGTATTCGTCGGAACCGCGGCGCGCGGGCTACAGCTACCGCATCAACTACGCCAAGAGCTTCGATGACCTGGGCAGCACGCTGGCCTTCATGGGCTACCGCTTCTCGGGGCGGCACTTCCTGTCGATGCGTGAATTCATCGTTCGCTCGGCCGCGCATGGCGGAGATTTCCGCGACGAAAAGCAAAGCTACACCGTTTCCTACAGCCAATACATCCGGCCCCTGGAACTGAGCGTTTCCCTGTCGCTGAGCCGGCTCAACTACTGGAATGACACGGCGGGCAACAACCACTACATGCTGTCGTTCAACAAGAACGCCAACTTCGGGCCGTTGCGCAATGTCAACCTGTCGCTGTCCCTGGCGCGCACCCAGGGCTTTTATGGACCGGTTCAGAACCAGATCTACGCCAGCATCAGCATCCCGCTAGGCGACACCCGCCATCTGAGCTACGGCTATCAGAACGGCGGCGGCGGCCGCATGCAGCAGAACGTGGGCTACACCGACTTCAGCAGTCCCGACACCACCTGGAACCTGAGCGCCAGCGACGACCGCGGCGATGACTCGCGCCACCAGAGCCTGAGCGGCAATATCCAGAGCCGCACGTCCTATGGCCGCGCCGCCGGCGACTTCACCCTGCAGCCGGGCCAGTATCGCAGTGTCGGCCTGAATTGGTACGGCTCGCTGACCGCGACCGCCGAGGGCGCGGCCTTCGGCCCACCCGCGGCGGGCAACGAGCCGCGCATGATGATAGACACCGACGGCATCGCCGGCGTGCCGATCGAAAACGGCAACGGCGTCACCAACCGCTTCGGCATCGCCGTCGTCAACGGCATTTCGAGCTACCGCGAAAGCAACCTGGCGGTGGACGTCAACGCCCTGCCGGAAGGGGTGGACGTGGCCGATGCGATGATCAATCAGGTGCTGACCGAGGGCGCCATTGGCTACACCCGGGTCAGCGCCAGCCATGGCGAGCAGGTGCTGGGCCGCGTCGAACTGGCCGGCGGCGGCCATCCGCCCCTGGGCGCGCTGGTGCTGTCCGCCCGTAGCGGCAAGACGGCGGGCATGGTGGCCGACGACGGGCTGGTGTACCTGAACGTGGAACCCGACGACCGCGAGGCGCTGACCGTGACCTGGGCCGGCACCGCCGAATGCCGCCTGTCGCTGCCGGCCACGGCGGCCATCGACCAGGGGCCGCGGCCCCTGCCCTGCCAATGAAACACCCTTCGAGGCGCCTCCATTTCCTGCAAGGAGCACACATGAAACACAGATATCTGCGGGGCCTGCTGCTGGGCGCCGCCCTCGCGTGGGGGCTTTGCGCCCAGGGGGCCATCAACGTCGACCGCACCCGCATCATCATGGGCGGCAGCCAGAAATCGGTATCGGTCGTCCTGAGCAACGAAAGCCAGGACACGCCTTATCTGGCGCAAACCTGGGTCGAGGACGCCGACGGCCAGACGGTCAACGACCTGGTGGCGCTGCCGCCGCTGCAACGGATCGATGGCGGCAAGAAGGCCCAGGTGCGCATCATGCGCGCCAACGACGGCCTGGCCGCGAGTCTGCCGCAAGACCGCGAGACCCTGTTCTATTTCAACGTGCGCGAGATTCCGCCGGAGCCGCCCAAGACCGACGCCAACATCCTGCAGCTGACCACGCAAAGCCGGCTGAAGCTCTTCCTGCGCCCGGCCAAGCTGGCCGAGCGAGGCGAGGCGGAACCGGAAAAGAACCTGCAGATACAGGCCGGCGGCCAGCAGCTGACACTGAAGAATCCTTCCCCCTACTACACCACGGTGATCTGGATAGGCCAGGACCGCAAGCAGCCCCTGCCCGGCTTTGGAACGCCCATCATGCTGGCGCCATTCGCCGAGCAGACGCTGAAGTTGCAACTGCCCGCGAGCGCCAGCCAGATGATGCTGGGCAATGTGGATGACTATGGCGGCCTGCGCATGAGCCGATATCGCTGCGCGGCGGGCAAATGCGTGTTCGAGGAGCGGGTAAATGAATAAGGCATGCGGCGGACCCGCGCGACCGTTATCGCTTGTCCGCACAAAAGCGGACCATCAAAAACCCTTCATAAGGAGAATTGCACCATGGAATCGGGCGAAGCATGCACGCCTTTCAGCCCTGAGATAGATCCTCCCTTTTGTTCATGAATCTCTACCTTCTTCCAGAGGCCAACTCCCCCAATCAACCTAAAGGAACCCATCCGATGATCAAGAAAACAATCCTCGCCGTCGCCATCGGCCTTCTTTCCCTCCCTGCCGCGGGCATTGCAGCCGGTGACATGGGCCAGGGCACCATCACCTTTTCAGGCTCCGTCACCGAGGCACCTTGCTCCATATCGACCGGCGACAACGATATGACCATCGACCTGGGCCAGGTCTCAAAAAACATGCTGAACGCGCCAGGCAAGTTCTCCGACTCGGTTCCGATTGAAATTCATCTGACCGGCTGCGAATTCGCGCAGGATACAGGCGCCAACGCCAATCCGGCGGGCAGGCTGTCAAAGGTCGGCGTGCAGTTTCTCGGCGCCATCACCAACGCGACCCTGGGCAAAATCACCAACGCGGGCACCGCCACCTCCGTCGCCGTCCAACTATTGGACAGCGACAATCTGTCGCCAGTCGTCATCGGCGCCGCCCCCACCGCGGCCAATGCGGTGCAATTGCGAGATGGCAGCAACGTGTTGCGCTATTTCGCCCGGCTGTCCGTGGTCGGCGGGCCGGGGCCTGCTGCCTCCGGCACCGGTTCAATCTCGGCCAGCGCCACTTACTCGCTGACTTACTTCTAGGCGCGGCGGGAGCGCCGGCGCCACGGCCGCATCCACCTTGAAACGCGGCGCCAGTCGCGCTGGCCAGCACGCCCGCGCTCGCCCAGCGCGAGCGCGGGCGTGCTACCGGCCCACGGCGGCAAGGCGGCCGCTGATGAACTGGTGTGCCTGAATCGGGAAGTTGGCGCCCGAGAAACACCCCCGCGCCCCGTCACACGCACGACTCGCGCACGGCGCTTTTCATCGCCTGCCGAACCAGGCGACGATGGCCAGCATGCCGACCAACGTTCCGCCCACAACCAGTCCGGCTCGCGCGGCGCCTCGGGAATCCTGCAAATAAAGCCAACAAGAGCCGGCCGCCGTCATGGCGGCCAGCAGCGCGAGGAAAACATCGCGCCAGTGGCGAAGCGCTCGGGAAAACAGGCGGGCCAGGACAGGACCTAATCGACGCATGGATTTCCTCGCGCGAGCCACGGCACGCGCGTCAGGCCAACCCCCCCCCATCATCCGTCCGCCCTGTTGGCCGCGATGGCCAAGCGTTGCTCCATCCTTGCCAGCGCCGACAGCGCCGCCACGATTTCGCGGGGTAGCGCCGAACCGGGCAGGCACATGTCGGCGTCCGCCAACAACAATTTGCTGCGCTCGGCCGAACCGGGCCGGTCGGTCACGATGGCAATGACGCCCGACAATTGCGGACAATGCGGTACCGCGAAAAACCGCTGCAGCCACAACGAACGCCCCTCCACCAGCAGATAGTGCCGGCCCGGCGCGCCGCTGCGCGCATACAGGCTGGCCTGGGTATCGGCATACAGGCTGAGGGAGGCGATCGACTCGCGCAGGTTGTCCGCGAGCCGCGCCGCGCGATCGATGTATTGCGCATGTATGTGCAGATGATGCAGAAAGGAGAAATGGGGCACGGCACGGAATGGATGAACAGGGCGTTGCATTCTAGAAAGCGCCGGCATGCCAATGAATCAGACAGTTCCTAAAAGCGGGCACGCGCCAGAACGCCGCACGTGCCGATCGAGATTCGGAAACGTCTGATACCCAACCCACGGCTGGACTTCTCTAATGGCGGATTGCCTGCCGCCGACGCCGGCCGCCCTGGCGCCGCGCCCGGCCGCGCGCGTGGCGGAAAACCGCGAGCCTTGGAGAATCAACCATGCTGTCCTATCGCGTCTTGATCGTCGATGACCAGCTATTGCAGCGCGAATACCTGAGAAGCCTGTTTCTCCAGGCCGGCGTCGCGCACGTCGAAACCGCCGAGAACGGCTGTCATGCCCTGCGCCTGCTGGAACAGCAGCGCTACGATCTGGTGCTGAGCGACCTGCTCATGCCCGAGCTGGATGGCGTGCAACTGATCCAGCGCCTGTCCGCCTACGAGGCGCCCCCCCTGCTGGCGGTAATCAGTTCGTCCCCCAAGCGCCTGATCGCGGGCGCCAGCCTGGTGGCCAAGACGCTGGGCATGCGCGTTATCGACCAACTGTCCAAGCCTGCGCAGCCGCAGGCCATCATCGCGCTGGTCGCCAAGCTGAAGGCCGCCTCACGCCTGAAGGCCGAATCGTTGGTATCGGGGCAATCGTTCGACCGTGCCGCGCTGCAACATGCATTGCGCTCCGGCGAGGTCCGGGCCTGGTTCCAGCCCAAGATGCGCATCGCCGACGGTTCGGTCACCGCCGCCGAGGCGCTGGTGCGATGGGTGCGGCCCGATGGCAGTGTGTTGCTGCCAGGCCAATTCCTGCCCGCGCTGATACTGGACGAGCTGGAAGACGACCTGCTATTGTCGATGCTCGCGCAGACTATCGCGGCGCAGCACGCCTGGCAGCAGCACGACTTCCGGGTGGAGGTGTCCGTGAACCTGCCTACGCACCTGCTGCAGGACGCGGCCCTGCCGGATCGCCTCTACGACCACGTCATGCGCCTGGGCGGCAACCCGCAGGACATCTGCTTTGAACTGACCGAGGGTACGACCACGGATGCGATAAGCGATTATTATGCCGGCGCGTGCCGCCTGCGCATGAAGGGGTTCGGCCTGGCCCAGGACGATTCGGGCCAGGGCTACAGCTCGGTGTTCAACCTGGTGTCCACCCCCTTCACCGAACTGAAGATCGACCGCTCGTTGATCAGCCGCTGCGTGGCCGACGATGGCGCGCAGGCCGCGGTCGAGAG
This sequence comes from Achromobacter ruhlandii, assembly GCF_002082135.1. Classification (NCBI taxonomy): domain Bacteria; kingdom Pseudomonadati; phylum Pseudomonadota; class Betaproteobacteria; order Burkholderiales; family Alcaligenaceae; genus Achromobacter; species Achromobacter ruhlandii. Next base: position 1,667,030 of record NZ_CP017433.1, on the reverse strand, counting down.
CATCGTATCGCTGGGGCGGCGGCTCTCGCTCAATGTGGTGGCCGAAGGCGTCGAGACCTGGGAACAACTCGCGCTGCTCAAGAAAATGCAGTGCGATACCGCGCAGGGATTCCTGATCTCGCGCGCTTTGACGCCGGAATTGCTGCTGGCGTTCCTGAAGCGGAATCCGGCGCTTGCGCCGTGACACGCAAGATGCCCCGACACAGCCGCATTGCTTCCATCGGCGACCTGGCGCGCGTATCGCTGCGGGTGCAGGCGCTGTTCATCGTGACGCTGAGCCTGGCCATCGTCATGGTGATACTGTGCTACTGGGTAGTAACCAGCCTGGTCAGCCTGGCCAGCAACGACGCCCGAGCCCATTTCCGCCAGCTGGCGCTGAACCTGCATGGCCAGGAATCGTTCCTGGCGCGCGCCACGCACAACGACGCCACGCGGCTCGGGCTGGCGGTGCCCTCCGGCAGCCCGGCTTCGTTCGAACTGATCGACAGCGACGACATTACCAATACCTACGAAGGCCAGCGCGGGAGCCTGGCGATGCCGTACATCATCAAGGTCGGCCGCGCCCAGACGCCGGCGGGCGGCGACCACAGTCGCCGACTGCAGACCGCCGCCGCCGCGCTCTCGTCGCTGTTCGGCACCTATCGCAACGCCTGGCAGCAGCCAGGCATGCAGGCGTTCCTGCTGGACCTGAACAGCGTGACCAGCATTTCCGTGCCCTGCTCCGAAGATTCCATGACCGACGATGTGCACCGCTGGTGGCGCTGTCCGCTGTCGGCGAACCGCATCCGTGAACTGCTCTACACGCAGACGCCGCGTCCCAGCCCGGACGGCGCGCAATGGCTGGAGGTGAATCTGCCGGGCGCCGGCGAGGGCCGTATCGGCTATGTCGTCTATGCGCCGATCGAACTGCCGGACGCCCTGTGGATACCGGAGACGCCAAAGCGCCAACTGGTGCTCGCGACATTCACCGAAATGCGCGATGTGCTGGCCCAGGACTCCGACTACGGCAGGGTCTACTTCCAGCATCTCGCCATCGCGCCGGGCTTGACTCCCCCGCACGCGCCGTCCCAGGAGCATGGCGCCCTGGAAGCCATCCAGAGCGACGTGCGTTTCGCCCTGGATGGCGTCTACATCCAGACCTGGTGCGAGGACGGCTGGCACGGCACCTACCTGGTGCCCTACCAGCAGTTTTTCCAGGCAGCAGGATGGCAATTGGCCTCTTTCGGCCTGTTGATCCTGCTGTGCGTGGGCGGCAGCCTGGCGCTGTACCGGCGCCATCGCAACCTGATCGTGCGGCCGGCCCAGGCCAGCCACCAGCGGGTCGTGGAAAGCGAATCCTTCAACCGCGCGGTGATCGACGCCGCGCGCGTGGCGGTGTGCGCCCTGCGCTTGTCCGATCACCAGATCGTCGCCAAGAATCAGCTGGCCGACGCCTGGCTGGGCGACGCCGACACCATCCGGCGGCTGACGCTGGCCGCCCACGACGCGGCCGGCGCGGGCGACGCCGAGGACGTCCAGATCAACGGCCGCCATCTCAGCGTCAGCGCGTCGCGGGTGACGTATCAGGGCGACGAGGTGATCCTGGCCACCTTCAGCGACATCAGCGACCACAAGCGGGTTCAGGAAGCGCTGGCACAGGCCAAGCGCGCCGCCGATGACGCCAACGCCGGCAAGACCGTGTTCCTGGCCACCATGAGTCATGAGATCCGCACGCCGCTGTATGGCACGCTGGGCACGGTCGAGCTGCTGGGCCTGACACAACTGACCAATCTGCAGCGCGCCTACCTGCGCACCATTCAGAGTTCATCGGCCGGCCTGCTCAATGTGATCAACGATATTCTGGACGTGTCCAAGATCGAGTCGCGCCAGATGACGCTCAAGGACAATCGGCTGGATCCGGCGGCGCTGACCGAAGAGACCCTGCAGGCCTACGCCGCCACCGCGGATGCCAAGGGCCTGCAGTTCTTCGCGACCATCGCCACCGACGTGCCGGTATCGGCCCATGGCGATGCCCTGCGCATCCGCCAGGTGCTGAACAATCTCATCAGCAACGCCATCAAGTTCACCGAAGCCGGCTGGGTCCGCGTCGACCTGACGGTGGCGGACCAGGGCGAAGGCCAGGCCATGCTGGAATGGCGCATCGCCGATACGGGGCTGGGCATTGCGGCGGACCAGCAACCCATGCTGTTCCAACCCTTCTACCAGGCCTACGGCACGGGGCATGCCGCGCCCGGCACCGGATTGGGGCTGTATATCTGCCACAGCCTGTGCGAACTGATGCAAGGCAGCATCACGCTGGACAGCAGCCCGGGGCGCGGCAGCACCTTCATCTTCCGCCTGCCCTTGCGCATCGACGCCGATGCGACGCGCCTGGCCGGCGTCGAGATAGCCCCCGCCCCGCCCGTGTGGGTGCGCGCGCCAATGGCCGACCTGGCGCAGGACACTTGCGCCTGGCTGGCCCTGGCCGGCGCCAGCGCCCGGGCCATCCAGGGCGGCGCCCTGCCCGCCAAGCGCGATGGCATCCTGGTGGAACTGCTGCCGGAGCGGCTGCCGCCGATCGAATGGAATGGCGCGCGCGTGTCCTGCATCCCGGACGGTCCGGACAAGCCACAATGGAGTCTGTCGGAAATCCACGTAACCAGCCATATGCGCCACAGCATCGTCGAAGCGGTCGCCATGGCGCAACACGGCCGCTCGCTTGCTTCCGACGACGCCGATGCCGATGCCGACGACGCCGACGACACCGACACCGACACCCGGGCCGCGGCGGAATACCGGCCTGACGCCGGCCTGCGCCGCCTTGGCCTGCGGGTGCTGGTGGCCGAGGACAACCCCGTCAACCGTACCCTGCTGGTGCGGCAGCTGGAGGAATTGGGCTGCGAAGTCACGCTGTGCGTTGACGGCGTCGAAACCCTGGCGCGCTGGAACGCCGACGAATTCGATGTGCTGATCACGGACATGAACATGCCGCTGATGAACGGTTACGAGCTGGTGCGCGCCCTGCGCGCGCGCAGCACCAATGCGCCGATCATCGGCCTGACCGCCAATGCGCTGCAGGCGCAGCGGGAGGCGGGCCTGGCGGCCGGCCTGAATGCCTGGATCGTCAAGCCGGTGGACCTGCGCACATTGCACGATGCGCTCAGCACCGCCTGCGCGCGCATCATCAGCGCCAAGTTCACCGTGCCCCCCCAGGCCAGCCTGGAACGCGAAAAGTCCAAGGAGTTCTACGAAACGCAGTTGCGGGCGGCCTTCAATACCACCATGCGCGAGGACATGGCGTCGATGCGGGAGGCGCTGGCCGCCCGCAACCCGGCCGCCGCCGTATCCACGCTGCACCGCATGCGCGGCTCGCTGGTGGTGGTCAATGCGGACGAGACGGCGCGCTTCTGTGGCGTGCTGGAACAGAAGATCGCCGCGGAAGGCCTGACGCCAGTACTGGAAAACGCCGTCCGGAGCACACTGGCGCAGCTGACCGAAAAGTTCAAGGAGCTATGACCCTCCCGAGCCGGACCAGACCGGCGGCCAGTTGGCCGCGCGCGTCACACAAGGAGCGATAAACAATGACACGAATCCTGCTGGCCGATGATCACCAGGTGGTGATCCTGGGCGTGCGCAATGTCCTGGAACGCGCGCCCCATTATCAGATCGTGGGCGAAGCGACCAACGCCGCCGAGCTGATCCGCAAGACCCGCGAGCTTGCGCCGGACGTCATCGTGACGGACTACAACATGCCTTCCGACGACGGCTATGGCGACGGCCTGGCGTTGGTGCAGTACCTGCGTCGCAACTTTCCGGCGGTGCGCATCCTGATCCATACGATGATCACCTCGCCAGTGATCGTCGCCAGCCTGTACGAAGAAGGCGTCAGCGGCGTGGTGTTCAAAAGCCGGGACCTGACGGAGATTCTTACCGCGCTGGGCGCGCTGGAGCGCCACCAGGTGTACCGCAGCGGGCCGCAACCCGTGTCCGGCAATGGGCTGCGCGGCGAGGCCCAGGACGCGGCGGCGCGCATTGCGCGCCTGTCGCCCAAGGAGCTGGAGGTACTGCGGCATTTCCTGGCAGGCACATCGGTGGGCGAGATCGCGCGCATCATGAATCGCAGCGTCAAGACGACCAGCACGCACAAGATCGCGGCCATGCGCAAACTTGAAGTGGAGACCGACCACGAACTGGTCATGTTCGGCGTCAATCACGACCTCTTCAAATGACGCGGCAATGCTGTCGTCGGGCGCTGACGGTCATTCGCACCGGATGCGCCCGCATCATCACGATGGAGCTTTAGCATGTCTTGTGATTTGCCCCGCCGCGCGTTCCTCGGCCTTGCCCTGGCGGCAACGGCCGCCTCCCTGCCGCTGGCCACGGCCCGCGCCAGCACGCCAGTCCGGCTGACCGTCATGGCCTACGGCGTGGACGCGTTCGACGATAAGTACCAGCGGACCGTCATTCGCCCGTTCGAAGCCCAATATCCCAACATCCAGGTGAGCTACTACGCGGTGCGCGATTCGCGCAACGCCCTGTCGGTTCTGCGGTCGCAGCGCCTTTCGCCGCAGATCGACGTGGTGATCCTGGACCCGCCGAACGCGCGCCTGGCGCAGCGCGAGAAGTTGATCGAGCCGATGGATCCAAAGCTGGTGCCCAATGTTGCCGACCTCGGCGCGTTGGGCCGGGAGCTGGGCTTCTGGGCGCTGCCGGCCATGTACGACTCGATGACGCTGGTGTATGCCAAGTCGGCCTTTACCCAACCGCCCAAGAGCTGGCGGGAACTGTGGGATCCGAAGTATGCCGGCAAGGTCGCCATCGCCACCAACCCGGCCGTCAACGGCAGCATGATCGCCATGACGATGCTGGCCAACCGCCTGGCTGGCGCGCCCGATGGCGGCGGCAACTTCGATGCCGGCCTCGCCTATCTCGAAAAACTCCGCCCCAACGTGGGGACGTGGAACCCCCGCCCCAACCAGTACTGGCTGGTGGGACAGAACCAGATGCTGCTGGCCGTTGGGTGGAACTCGCGCAGCCAGAGCCAGCTGGATTCACAGCCGGGCTATGCATCCACCGTGCCCGCGGAAGGCACGATCGCGGTGCCGATCCTCATCGCGCGTGTCGCCGACCGCCCCAATGCCCAGGCCGCCCAGGCCTTCATCAATTATTCGCTGGGGCCACAGGCGCAACAGGCTTTCTCGGAAGCGATGTATTACGCGCCGTCTAACCGCAAGGCCAGAATCGGCGAGGCGGCCCGCGCGCGCATTCCTCTGTTGTCCACGGGCACGGCGGCCAAGCTGATTCCGGTGGACTGGGCCGGATTCACGCCGCAGCATGTTGCCGCGATGCGCGAGGCGTGGCTGACGCGCATCATGCAGGCGCCGCGCCCGGGAAATTAGCCCCTCGCGACGCGGTTTCAAGGGATTACCAGAACTGTCTGATAGTGCACTGCGGTATCGGGTTGCTACCTTAGATTCCGTGACGAACGCGCCTGGATACGACGGCCAGCGCAGGCGGACACGACCTTCGACCCGTACCCCATTTTGGCTTTCAGACAGATATGAAACACCACACCAGCAAGCTTTTCGCCGCCCTCGTGGCCTGCGCCGCCAGCACCGGCGCCCTGGCCCAGACCGCGCCCGCCGCCGCGCCCAGCTTCAAGATCAGCGTCACCGGCACGATTGCCCCGGGCAGTTGCACGCCGAGTTCCGGCGACCTGACCTTCGACATGAAAAGCATCAACCCGAAGTCGTTGAACAACGACAAGGTCTCGATGCTCAGCGGCATCACCAACAAGGTCAAGATCACCTGCACCGCCGACACCGCGATCGCGCTGAACGTGACGGGCTACACCAAGGCCTCGAAGGCATACGGCACCAACATGGAGAACCACCCGGCCGGCACGTCGACCTACGAAGCCTCGCTGTATGACCTGGTCAACCCCGCGGACGGCAACAGCCGCGTCGGCGTCTACGCCATGCAGTTCCGCAATTTCGTGTACACGGGCGGCGGCACGGGCGCCGTCGCCACCAAGGCCGAGATCATCAAGAGCGACGACAAGAACTCGTGGAGCAACAACACCTCCAGCCCGAACGGCTGGGACACGGCGCAGCTCAAGAAGGACGGTAGCAATTACATCTCGTTCGCCGACCCCAAGGCCAATACCACGCCGGTGCTGGCCAGCACCTTCGAAGGCGAGCTGATGCTGGCCCCGCTCATCCTGGCCAAGAAGGACCTGAAGCTGACCGGCGACCTCAAGTTCGAAGGCGGCGCGACCATCACGCTGAATTACCTCTGATCCACGCGTCAGGCGTGACGCACGCTTCGATATACCGAGAGCCACAATGAAACACTCCCACACCCGCAAGATCCTGTTCGCGGTGCTGGCATGCGCCGGCGGCGCGGCGGCATCGGCACAGAGTGCCCCGGCCGCGGCCTCCGCGCCGTCGGCGCTGAACGTCGCCGTCGGCGGCGTCATCAGCCCGGGCAGCTGCACCCCGACTTCCGGCGCGATCGCCTTCGACATGAAGAAGATCAATCCGGCTTCGCTCAAGGACAAGGCGGAGACGCCGTTGGCGCCTATCGTCCAACCGCTGTCGATCAAGTGCGATGGCGGCGACGCCGCGGTCGCATTGTCCGTCGCCGGCACGGTCAAAGCGCCCACGCCGTCCGACGCCGCCCTCGAGCACAAGGCCACCGGCATCCAGGCGGAAGCCAAGAAGGGCTACATCTATGACCTGGTCGATGCGGCCACCTCGACCACCCGCATCGGCCGTTACGTGTTCCAGTTCCGCAACTTCCAATACACCACCGCGGCGGCCAATGGGAAGCAAGCCAAGGCGCTGGTGGTGACCAGCAGCGACCGGGCCGCATGGGCCAATGCCGCGGACACCGCCGCCAACGCCGCGCAACTGAAGTCGGATGGCACGACGTATGTGACCTTCGTGGACCCCGCCACGCCCACCGTTCCGGTTTCGGCTTCGCTGTTCAACGGCGACATCGTGATCGGCGCCGTCATCCAGCCGAAGTCCGAACTGACGATCAACACCGATCTGACGTTCCGCGGCGAGACCACCATCACGCTCAGCTACCTGTGATCCACTCGCCTGCCGGTGCGCTCGCCGCCCCGGCAGGCTGATGGCCAAAACACGATGAAACTCCGATATCTCCTGGCCTGCGCCGCCGCGGCCACGCCCATGGCCGCCCTGGCGCAGAGCACTGCGCTGAACGTTGCCGTGCAGGGTTCGATCAAGCCCAGCGCGTGTACCTTCCAGATTGCCGAGCAAGGCACCTTCAACTACGGCAAGGTGAAGCTCAAGGACCTGAACAAGGACACCTACACGCAATTGCCGATCATCGACCGGGAGCTGCGCATCTCTTGCGAATCGCGGACCAAGGTGGCGCTGACCATCAGCGACAGCAATCCCGGCCTGGTGGCGTTCAAGGAGGACATGGTGTTCTTCGGCGGGCGGGGCAAGAGTTGGTCGCCCAGCCGCCAGTACGGGCTGCGCAATGACTCGGGACGCAGCATCGGCTCCTGGGCGCTGCAACTGGTGCCCGGCTTCAAGGTGGACCAGCAGGACACGCAGTCGATCTATAGCGGCGACGGCGGCAAGTCCTGGGACCCCTCCGTCGGCAATTTCTTCCACGACGACGGCAGCCTTGAAACCTGGAGCATACCCGGGCCGCGCGAGCCGGCCTACGGCCGTGAATTCGTGGGCACCGTGCGCATCCAGGTGGCCCTGGATCGTAGCGCCCAGCTGGGCGTGGCGACCGAGGTTCCCTTCACTGGCGGCGCGGTCATAACGCTCGTCTATCTCTAGCGGCCGCGGCCGCCTCGCGCCGGGAGTTCCGGCTGATCATGAAGCCTTACCTGCATTCCCTTAGCGCCCTGCTGGGCGCCCTGCTCAGCGCGGCGAGCCTTGCCGCGCCACCCGCGCCGCAGGCCAATAGCTGCCGCATCCAATTGGGCGGCGGGGCCACGGTGGACTACGGCAAGATCAAGCGCAGCCTGTTGCGCGCCGCCGAAGCCGCGCCATTGCCCGCGCAGCAACGCAGCGTCACGGTGAGCTGTGAGCAGCCGGCGACACTCGCGCTGCGTCAATCCGCTGTCGACGGCTCGGTCAGCAGCGCGGCGGGCGGCAGGCTCGGCCTGGCGGGCGAGACCGGCCACGGCATCGGCCTGGCATCCGGCAAGCCCCTGGGCGCGTTCGCGCTGCGCTGGCGGCGCGACGCCGCCACCCTCGACGGCGCGCCGGCGCGCCTGATCGTCTCGTCCGATGGCGGCGCGACGTGGCGCGAGCTGGAGTCCGACACGGTCATCAGCGCCGCCGACCTGATCGCCTGGGCGAGCGGCGCGCAACGCCGCCCGGCCAGCGGCCGCACCCTGACGGCAGGCGTGCGGATCGAAACGGCCATCGCGCCGACATCCACGTTGTACCTGGGCCGCGAGGTCCAGCTCGACGGCTCGATAAGCCTGTCGGCCGTTTTCCCGTAGGCCCTCTTCCGATGGCCCTTTCCCGCAGGCCGCGACCGGCCGGCGTCAACACGTCTTTTGATTGCTGATATGAAATCCTTCCTGACTTGCGTTCCCCTGGCCTGCGCCCTGCTGGCCAGCCCCGCCGGCGCCGCCGGCGTCGTGCCGGAAAGCTCGGTGCTCATCGTCGATGAAGCCACCGGCGAGGGCACCATGACCGTGCAGAACACCGACGCCGCGCCGGTATTGCTTTACACCACCATCGAGAATACCGCCGAGGATACCGAGGAATTGGTGGTGGCCACCCCGCCCATGGCGCGACTGGAAGCGGGCCAATCGCAACTGGTGCGCTTCATGCTGACCAAGAAGGGCCCGCTGGCCACGCAACGCCTCAAGCGCGTGGCGTTCGAAGGCATCCCGTTCGCGCGGGGCGCCGACAACCAGGTGCAGACCACCTTTCGCCAGAATATCCCGATGATCATCCAGCCGCGCGCGCTGGAAAAACTGAAGGACCCGTGGACGCGCCTGACCAGCAGCGTGGATGGCGACAAGTTGCGCCTGTGCAATGACAGCGGCTATGTGGTACGGCTGGCGCAGCAGGCGCGGCTGGAAAGCGCCAATGTCAACCTGCCTCTGCCCAAGACCTACCTGCTGCCTGGAGAGCGCTTCGAGCTGCCGCTGGCCGGCAAGCACGCGGCCGCCAGCGGCACCGTGACGATCTGGCCCGCCACGGTCTACGGCTATGCCGCGGGCAGCTATGGCATCCCGTTGTCGAACGCCTGCAAATCGACACCTTCAAGATGAATCGGCTCAAGAACGCGGTGGCGGGCCTGACCGCCTGTATCTGCATGGCGCTCCCGGCCGCCGCGTTCGCGCAACAATTCGATCCCCAGACCCTGCAACGCTTGGGCATTTCCCCCGAAGCGGCCGCCTACTTCAGCAAAACGGCGCGTTTCCTGCCTGGCACCAGCCGCGTGCGCCTGAGAGTCAACGGCGTCGACCAGGGCACGATGGACGTGCGCTTCAATGAAGAAGGCACTCTGTGCTTCACGCCCGAGCTGCTGCGACGCGTCGGCCTGAAGGTGCCGGACGGCACGTCCGAGGAAAGCTGCCAGGATTATCGCAAGGCCTATCCCGAAACCGACATCACCCAGTTGCCGAACCAGTCGCAGGTCGACATCGTCACGCCGCTGTCGGCCCGCGCCCCCGCCGAAGAGGCAGTCCAGGGCCAGTATGTCTCAGGAGGCACCGCCGCGTTGATCAATTACAACCTGAGCGGCTCGCGCAGCGGCGGCGGCGATTCCGGTTATCAGTACCTGCGCGCCTATAGCGAAACGGGCCTGAACGTCGCCGACTGGATCCTGCGCAGCCGCCAGGACTATTACTCACAGGGCGGCCGCGCCACGTTCACCCAGGGCGACACGTATGCGCAGCACGCCGTGCCGAGCCTGCGCGCCACCTTCCAGGCCGGCCAGATCTCGCCCGCCGGCTCGCTGTTCGCGGTCGGCACGCTGCGCGGCGCGCAGCTGTTTCCCGAATATGCGTTGCGACAGACGCAGGCGTCGGGCGTCGGCTTCAACGGCATCGCCAGCGGCCCGAGCCGGATCGAAGTGCGGCAGATGGGCACACTGATCCTGATGACGCAGGTGCCGGCCGGCGCCTACACCATCAGCGACGTGCCCATCATCAGTGGCAATTCCGATCTGGACGTGCAGGTGATTTCCACGAGCGGCGAGCGACAGCAATTCATCGTGCCGGCGGCATCGTTCGGCGCGGTGCGCAACGCCACGGCACAGGGGCTTTCGGTCGCCATTGGCCGCTACCAGGCCTACCGCAACAGCGATAGCGAGACGCCCCTGGTCGCCACCGCCAGCAACGGCTGGACGCTCGGGCGCCGCGCCAGCCTGAATGCCGGCGCATTGGTGTCCCCTTCCTACCGCGCCCTGGCCGCCACCCTCACCGCCTCGCCCAGCGAAGCCATCAATGGCTCGATCGGCATCCGCGCCTCCAGCGCGACGGCGACCGGACAAAAGCTCCAGGGCCAGCAGATCACATCGACCCTGTCGGTGTCCCCCATGGATAGACTGTCCACCAATTTCTCGGCGACCTGGCAGACCGAGGGGTACCGAGACCTGGCGCAAGTGCTGCAACGCGTGGAGGACCCGCGCGCCGGGGCCCGCGCGAGCCAGACCTACACCGCCGGCGTCTCCTGGTTCCAGCCCACGCTGGGCGCGCTGTCCGCCACCTATGCCGCGAGCCGCCTGAGCGGGCTGGATGCCACCCGCCAACGCGCCACGTTGTCATGGAACCGCAGCTTCGGGCGCACGTCGGTGACGCTGTCGGCGGCGAAGGACCTCAGCGCCGACACCCGGGCGCGCTCGGACAACCAGTACTTCCTGACGCTCAGCTTTCCGCTGGGCAGCGCCAGCGCCGGCGTCTATGTCAGCAAGGCGGGCGATAGCAGCGCGGTCGGCGCCAGCTATTCGGAAACCGTCAATCCGCAGCTCAGCTACAACCTGAGTTCGAGCATGGCCAATCCGGGCCGCGCCGTGAACTCGTCCATCGCCATCGACGCGCTGCCGCGCTATGCCCGCGTCAACCTGTCGGCCAACCGGGATGCACAGGGCAGCCTGTCGACGAACTGGGGCGTCCAGGGGTCGGTGGTGGCGGCCGGCGGCGCGGTCGCGTTCTCGCCATACGAAGTCGGCGACACGTTCGGCATCGCCGAGGTCGGCGATCTGGCTGGGGTGCAGATCCAGACCCCAGCGGGCCCGGCGTGGACCGATGCATGGGGCCACGCCGTGATCCCGGGGCTGCCGGCCTATAGCGAGAGTTCGGTCGAGATCAACACCGCCAGCCTGCCGCGCAACGCCAACCTGCCCAACGGCGTCCAGTCGGTGAAACCGGCGCGCGGCGCGGTTCAGGTGGTGGACTTCAACCTGCGGCAGGTGCAGCGTTATCTGTTGTCGGCGGTGTCCGAAGCCGACCGGCAGCCTCTGGCCGAACGCCTGGCGGTGATGGACGGTCGCGGCAACCTGGTCACGCTGGTCGGCCGGCACGGCCAGATCTTCCTGGACGACGCCTATGCGGCGCCGCTGCAGGTTGCGTTGAAGGACGGCGGCAAGTGTTTCCTGGATTTCCAGCCTAGCGACAAGCCGGATCCGGATCGGCCTTATGAGGATGCGCGGGCAGTGTGCCGCGCGGCGCCGCCCGCGGCGTCATAGGCGAGCCCGCCAGCGTCAGGCACGCAGTGCCACCGGCTCCAGCACCGCCTGCGTGCCGAGCTTGAAGCGCCGCACCTGCTGGGCCAGCCGGCCGGCCTGCTCGCGCATGCTTGCGGCCGCGGCGGCAGCCTGCTCCACCAGCGCGGCGTTCTGCTGGGTAACGTCGTCCATCTGCGCCACGGCCTGGTTTACCTGGCCGATGCCGGTGGACTGCTCGGCCGACGCGCCGGCGATCTCACGCACCAGCGTGACCGTGCGGTGCACGCTATCGACCACTTCGCGCATGGTGCGGCCGGCCGCGTCGGCCTGGCGCGAGCCGTCCTCGACGCGGCTGACGGATTCGTTGATCAACGCGTTGATCTCCTTGGCCGCGACCGCGGAACGTTGCGCCAGCGTACGCACCTCGCCGGCCACCACGGCGAAACCGCGCCCTTGCTCGCCGGCGCGCGCCGCCTCGACGGCGGCATTCAGCGCCAGGATGTTGGTCTGGAAAGCGATGCTGTCTATGACATTGGTGATGTCGGCGATGCGGCGCGAACTGTCAGCGATGGCGTCCATGGTCCGCACTACCCCATCGACTTCTTCGCCGCCGCGCGTGGCCACGCTGGAGGCGCGGGTGACCAGCAGTTCCGCCTCGCGGGCGTGGTTGGCGTTCTGCTGCACCGTGCTGGTGAGCTGCTCCATGGAGGCCGCGGTCTGCTCCAGCGAAGCGGCCTGCGCCTCGGTGCGTTGCGACAGGTCGGCGTTGCCCTGCGCGATTTCGGAAGACGCCGCGGCGATGCCTTCGCAGCCATCACGCACATCGCGCACGATACGCGCCAGGCCGTCGTTCATGCCCTTGAGCGCGACCATCAGGTCGCCGGTCTCGTCACGCGTGGCGGCACGGATGTCGCCGGTCAGGTCGCCGTCGGCCACCTGGCGCGCGGCGTTCACCGCCTGCCCCAGCGGGCCGACGATGCCACGCGTCATCAACCAACCCAACAGCACGCCAAGCGCCACGCCAGCGATCGACAGCGCGACCATGATGGCGCGCATGCGCGCATACAGTTCCGTGCCTTCCCGCACCGATTGCGCCATGGCGGTCTCCTTGTTGCGGGCCAGTTTGGCCATGAGGCCATCCAGCAGCTCGGAGGACGCGATCACGTTCTTCTCGATCTCGACGGCGCGGGGATCCTTCTGCATCAGGGGCAACGCACTGGCGGCGGCGAAGAAGGCCTCGGCGTCGCGCTTCCAGGTATCTTCCATCTGCTTGAACAATGCCAGCAGCCGGCGGCCCTCGGCCGTGCGGTAATAGGTGTTGGCGCGCTCGCGCAGGATATCCATGGCCCGCACCGCCGCGTCGAACTGCTGGCGGATGGCTTCGCGCTCGCGCTCGGTGGACGCCGCCAGATAGCTGTTGCGGGCGCGGCCGGCGTACACCAGTTGCAGGTTGGCGTCCTTCATTTCAGACAACCCGCGCAACTCGACCTCATAGAGCTCGGTATTCATGTCGTTGATATGGGCCAGGCCCCAGACGCCAAAGGCGCCGACAGCCCCGCCCAGCAACGCCACCATCAAGAACGCGCCCGACAGGCGGGCGCGGATACGCATACCAGAAAATAACCGAGACATGCTTGCTTCCTATATGGCCCCGGCCGGATGGCGCGATGGCGCCTATTGTTGTCCCGGGGCCTGATTGATCCGGACGGGCATGGTAGGACGGCATGAAGATTAGGGATAACCCTAGGAACGAACGATTTTTCCGACTGTTCCCCCTGCTGGTTCAAGCAACGGCTTAAGCCCCTCATAAATTTCAGTAATAAGCCACCTACTCGTCACGGCTGGCGCACGGCTGTCCGGCGGTCCGACAACATGCCCGCACGCCGCCCGCCAGGCATCCGCTAATGCCCGGTTAATGCACGACACCCAACATTCGGCATCGATCAAACCGGGCATGGCCGCCCCTCATCTCGCGCCGGCGCGCTGTGCTCGGGGCCGGGAGCCCCCACCAATACGGAGATTGCCTCGTGCGCCAACGCCGATCCGTGCCGATCGCATTCGGACGCGCCCTGCCGATCCTGACGCTGGCCATCCTGGCCGCGTGTGCCGGAGGAAGCGGCGGCGGTGGCAATGCAGGGGCAGTCCTGCCGGCCCTGGGGAACAGCGGTGGAGCCAGCGGCAAGGACGACCGGGGCGGCATGGCGCCTCCCGGTGCCGGGGCTGCCCCAGGGGGCAGCGGACCAGCCGTGGTTCCGGTCGAGCCTGCGGACCCTGTTGTGCCGGCCGATTCCACTGCGCCTGCCGATAGTGCGCGGCCTGGGGACCCCGCGCCGCCTTCCGATACTGCGCGGCCAGCCGATCCAGAGCCGCCTGCCGATCTTGTGCTGCCCGCCGAGCCCTCGCAGCCGGCCGATCCTCCGCAGCCGGCCGATTCCACGCAACCTGCTGATTCCGCGCCGCCCGCCGATTCCGCGCCGCCTGCCGATTCCGTACCGCCTGCCGATTCCGTACCGCCTGCCGATCCCTCGCCGCCCGCCGATCCCTCGCCGCCCGCCGATCCCGCGCCGCCCGCCGATCCCGGCGCCGCCATCGAGCCCGTCGGCGACACGGGCGTTCCCGGCTGGCGACCGACCTCGCCCGCGCCGACCCCGCCCGTCGCGGCGGCCTTCGATGGCGCCGGCGTGAACATCGGAGTGATCGACAATGGCTTCGAAGCCGATCCGACCACGGACCACCACAAGCTGGCGGTCCGGGACGTGCTGCGCGAGGTGATCGCTCCCGAAGACGCCGAAGCCACCAACGAGGACGGCGATATCGCCACCCATGGCGCCATCGTCAGCCGCATCGTCGGCGGCCGGATCGTGGCCGACGACCCCTTTGCCAAGGGCGCGGCCACGGGCATCAACCTGTATCAGGCAAACCAGGCCACCGACTTCTCGAACCAGACCCTGCGCGAGCTGCTGTCGGCCTTGGACGCACGGGGGGTCAAGATCGTCAACAATTCCTGGTCCTTCGCCCCTGGCCCCGATTACGCCTTGCCCGACGGCGATGAAACCCAGCCCGATTCATCGACCGTCCAGGGCTTCTTCCCGGTCCTGCGCGAAGCGGTGAACGACAACGGCCAACTGCTGATCTGGGCCAACGGCAACGAAGCCAGGACCGATCCCTATCTACTCGCCGGCGCCCCCTCACTGGAGCCCGCGCTGGAACGTGGCTGGCTGACCGTGACCCAACTCCTGGCCAACGGCGATCTCGCTACCTGGTCCAACGCTTGCGGCATCGCCGCGAACTGGTGCCTCAGTGCGCGATCGCCGGACGATGACACGCTTAGGGGGACATCGTTCAGCGCTCCCGTGGTGACCGCCGCGGCGGCATTGGTATCACAGGCCTATCCCTGGATGGACAACAGCGCCCTGCGCCAGACCCTGCTGTCGACGGCTGACGACATGGGCGACCGGAGCCGATTCGGCTGGGGCCGCTTGAACAGGGATCGCGCGGTGCGCGGCCCCGCCCTGTTCGACACGCGCCTGACGCTGGGCGGGGATTTCGTGGCGGACTTCGATGGCATGCGCTCGGCGTTCTTCAATGACATCGGAGGCGATGCCGGCCTCGACAAGCGGGGCACCGGGGCGCTGGTGCTATGGGGCAGGAACGACTATGCCGGCGCCACGACAATCACCAGCGGCACGGTGGAGCTGTACGGCAGCGTGGCAAGCGACATCGTGATCCATGCCGATGGCGCGCTGATCGCCGACGGCGGCGTGGCGGGGCGTTCCGTGGCCAACAGCGGCACACTGCTGGCCAACGGCAACGGCCTGCACATTCGCGGCGACTACACGGCCACGCGGCCCGAGGCCCGCATGATGGCGCAGCTCGGCACGGCCGTGACCGTCGACGGCACCGCCGCGCTGGGCGATTCCACGCTGGTGGTCACCAAGCCCGACGATGCCTACGTGGTGAGGTCGCGCGAACCCGTGCTCAAGGCCGGCCAGGTGGTCGGCCGCTTCGGCACGGTCGAGACGGACGCGGGCCTGCTGTACACGGTCAGCCCCGACTACTCGGCGACCCAGGTCGACCTGAACGTCACGCGCGGCAACGTGGCGGCCGTGGCGCGCGGCCTGTACGCCGGCCAGACCGCCCGGCTGGACGCCGCGCGGGCGGTCGAGACCGCCTTCCAGGCCGCCGACGCGAAAGTGCTCGGCGCCGGCGCCAATGTCAGCGACGCGTTCGTCGCGGGCGCGGCCAGGCTGCAAGCCGTCGGCAGCGCGCCGGCGCTGGCCGCCGCGCTCGACAGCGTCAGCGGGCAGATCCACGCCTCGTCGCAGGCGCTGGCATTCCAGCAATCCGAGACCGTCAATCGCGCCCTGTCCGACCGCATCGACGGCTTGTCGCCAGCTGACACGCCAAGCGGCGGCTGGGTCCACATGACCGGCGGCACCGGCCGGTTGCGCCAGTCCGGCTATGCCAGCGCCGACACACGCCAGTACGGCGGTCAGGCCGGCTTCGACCACGCCGTCGCGGACAACGCGATACTAGGGGTGGCGCTGGCGTGGTCCGACGCCAAGGCCGCCTTCGACAGCCATGGCGGCCGCGCCAGGAGCCAGAGCACGGGGCTGTCGCTGTACGGACGCATCGGCGCCGCCGACGGGCCCTATCTGGCGGCGCGCGCTGGTCATGAATGGATCCACGCCGACATCAGGCGCGAGGTCCTGGTCGGCAACGCCGATCATCTGGAAAGTGGCCGCGGCGATGGCCTGACCTCGCTGTACGCCGAAGCCGGCCATGTGTTCGCCAAAGACGGCGGCCGCATCGCGCCGTTCGCGGGCCTGTCACATGACCGTCTGCGGCGCGGCCCGATCGACGAAGGCGACCAGCCCTTCGCTCTCCGGGCCAGCAGGCGTTCCTATCACCAGACAGCCGCCCTGCTCGGCCTGCGCTTGCATGCCGCGCCCCTGGCCTGGGCCGGCGGACTCACCACCTTCAGCGCCTACGGGGCCTATCGCTACGGCAACCCGACACGGCTGGACTTCACGGCGGCCTTCGCTGGCGCCCCCGATGCCAGCTTCAGGGTCGAAGGCATCGGGCTACCCCGCCATGCGGGTTGGGTCGGCTTGGGCGCCGGCACAGACGTGGGCGACGCAATGTCGTGGTTCGTCAACGGCAATGTGCGATTCGGCCATGGCGGCGTGGCCAGCAATGGGGTGTCGGCAGGCTTGCGTTATCGGTTCCCATGATTCCAGGACGGTGTATCGACGCGCCGGCATCCATGAAGGCCGCCGCGCCTATCAATCTTTGCGCATCACTCATGCGCCATCGTTATGGCCTGCAACCCGCATGGCTGCCTCATGGAAAAAAATCTCCATTCAAAACAGACCCTTAGGGAAACAATGTAGATCCGGCGCACGCGCCACCACAGGCATCGTCCCTGGGTTCCCCTATCGCCCGCCAGCGGGCAATCTAGGCGGTTTGATTCCAAGAGGCCCGCACGCGAGGCCTCGATCCCCCTACGAGGAGCTTTCCTGTGAGCAAAACTTCCACCCGCCGCAAGCTTGGCCTGGCGGTCGCGCAGATGGGCCCGGTGCACCTGGCCGACGACCGGGCCGCCGTGGTCAAGCGGCTGGTCGCCATGATGCGCGAGGCGGCCTCGCGCGGCAGCGAATTCGTGGTCTTTCCCGAACTGGCGCTGACCACGTTCTTCCCGCGCTACTGGATGAGCGAAGCCGAGGCGGTCGAGCGCTTCTTCGAGCGCAGCATGCCCAACGCCGACGTCCAGCCGCTGTTCGACACCGCGCGCGACCTTGGCATCGGCTTCTATCTGGGTTACGCCGAGATCACGCCGGACGGCCGCCGCTTCAATACGGCCGTGCTGGTCGACCGGACCGCGCGCGTCATCGGCAAGTACCGCAAGATCCACCTGCCCGGCCACGACGACCACAAGGTCGACGCGCCCTTCCAGCATCTGGAGAAAAAATTCTTCGAAGTGGGCGACCTGGGTTTCGGCGTGTGGGACATGGAAGGCACCCACGTCGGCATGTGCCTGTGCAACGATCGTCGCTGGCCGGAGACCTATCGCGTGATGTCGCTGCAGAGCGCCGAACTGATCGTGCTGGGCTATAACACGCCCTCGCTCAACATCCACTGGAACGAGCCGGCGCACTGGCGCACCAGCACGCACGAGATTGTGCTGCAGGCCAGCGCCTACCAGAACGCCGTCTGGATCGGCGCGGCCGGCAAATGCGGCTCGGAAGACGGACACCACATGATCGGCAGCTCGATGATCGTGGCCCCCTCCGGCGAGATCGTGGCGCGTTCGACCTACGAGGAAGACGAGGTCATCACGGCCCATATCGACCTGGCCATGGGCCAGACCTTCCGCGAGCACGTGTTCAATTTCGCCAAGCACCGCAGCCCGCACCACTACCGGCTGATCGTGGAGCGCACCGGCGCCGGCGAGCCGCTGCCGACGCGGCAGCCTGACGCGGATTAGCGACTACTGCCCGCCGGGGCGCGTACACTGGTCCATTACAGGCCGGACGCGCCCCGAGCCGTCGCGAGACACCGGCCGGCTCGCACACGGGAACCCGCCATGACGACTAACTACACGCAGACGTTCATCACCGCCTCGCCCGACAGCACGGCCACTGCGGGAACCGTGCCGCCCAAGGCTGGCTCCATCGCGCAACTGCAGCACGCGCTGCTGACGCAACGGCCTTACCACTACACCAGCGACGATCTGCTGTTCGAGGTCCACGCCCTGCGGCACGGCATCGCGCCGCGCGACCGGGCGCAGGCGCGCGAAGCGTTCTTCGCCCGCCCGCAGGCCTGCCTGCGCGCCTCGCCGCTGGTCAAGCAATTCGGCTGGGGCATCCATCATGACGCCGATGCCCGCATCGCCGCCTACGGCGTGGAAACGCCGGCCTACCGGAAACTGAGCGCCGCCGCGGGCGTGAAGGTGGTGGCGGGCATGCGCAGCCGCAGGGCATGAGTTCCCGCAGTGCGGCCGACGCGGTCGAGGGCCCGGCGCACGGATCGCGCCAATATCAGACCAATACCAATACTTCAGGCGCGCATCGCGCCAGCCGCCGCCCCTAGAATCTCGGAGGTCTGGATTTCGAAGGGGATTGCTGGACGAACCGGGTCGCGGCCCCTTGGCGGGACGCGACCGGCAACGCCAGGCATGGGTATGCGCATCCTAGTCGTTGAAGATCCGCCCGATTGGGCGGACACGGTATCGCGGCACATCGCCGAACTCGGTCACGCGGTGCGGACATGCGCGGGCCAACGCGAAGCGCTCGACCACATCCGGCGCAGTCCGCCGGAGATCCTGGTCACCGGCGCTTCGCTGCCCGATGGCGACATGCTCGGGCACATCGCCGCGCTGCGCCGCGCCCTGCCCGCCATGGGCATCATCGTCTTGACCGGCAGCGTGCGCATGCACGCACAGCTGCAGGGCATGAGCGATGGCGCCGACCACTACCTGATCAAGCCGGTGCAGTTGCCCGTGCTGGCCGTCACGCTGACCGCGCTGGAACGCCGCCTGCTCACCGGCGCGCAGGCGCAGGCGGACAAGCCGCGCTGGACGCTGGACGTGGCTTCGCGCGAGCTACGTTCCACCGAGGGCGACCAGGTCGCGCTGACGGCCAAGGAGTCCATCGTGCTGGCCTCGCTGATCCAAAGCCCGAAATTCCCGGTCAGCCACAAGCGCATGTCGCAGTTGCTGGGCTATCCCGAAGTCATCTACGACCAGCATCGGGTCAATGCCCTGCTCTACCGCGTGCGCAAGAAACTGTCCGCCATCCGCGGCACCCCGATGCTGATCCGCAACATCTATTCCGAAGGCTCCCTGCTGGTCCTGCGCGACGTCACGGTCGGCATCGCCATGCCGGGCTGAAACGCCGGGCATGCGCGCCGGGCATGCGCGTCGGATATGCGTTGCTGGATATGCGTTGCTGGATATGCGTTGCTGGATATGCGTGCTGGATATGCGTGCTGGATACGCGTGCCGGATATGCGTGCCGGATATGCGTGCCGGATATGCGTGCCGGATACGCGTGTCGCGCAGAGGCGCGACCGCGTGTTTCCATGCGGACCGGTCACCCCGCGACACGCGCGATCATTTGTGATTTTTCGACC
This sequence comes from Achromobacter ruhlandii, assembly GCF_002082135.1. Lineage (NCBI taxonomy): Bacteria > Pseudomonadati > Pseudomonadota > Betaproteobacteria > Burkholderiales > Alcaligenaceae > Achromobacter > Achromobacter ruhlandii. Next base: position 1,647,239 of record NZ_CP017433.1, on the reverse strand, counting down.
TGGCAGGCTCGCCTACACTGAACAGGTCTTTCAACTTTCCCCAAGAGAGAAAAGACAAGAAAGCCCCGCCAGCTACAAGCCGGCGGGGCTTTCTCTTTGCGCGCGAAAACTACACCATGTTTCATCAATTGCGAACAAAAACTCACAAAAAATCATAAACCCCGGAATTGGATACTCTCCAACTAAATATCGTTTCTCCTGCTGTCGTAGTCCTGGCAACGGACGAGCCCGCATCCCGCGTTGCCGGTTCGTCACGTGCATCCCGGGCGGCGTCGCCGCCCTGTTTGATCAAGCCACTCTTTCCAGGAGCAAACACATGGCTGCAGTCATCAATACCAACTACTTGTCGCTGGTTGCGCAGAACAACCTGAACAAGTCCCAGTCCGCCCTGGGCACCGCCATCGAGCGCCTGTCGTCGGGCGTGCGCATCAACAGCGCCAAGGACGACGCCGCCGGCATGGCCATCGCCAACCGCTTCACCGCCAACGTCCGGGGCCTGACCCAGGCCTCGCGCAATGCCAACGACGGCATCTCGCTGGCGCAGACCACCGAAGGCGCGTCCGCCGAGATCACCACTCACCTGCAGCGCGTGCGCGAACTGACGGTGCAAGCCGCCAACGGCAGCTATTCGCCGGAACAGCTCGACTCCATCCAGGACGAAATCAACCAGCGCCTGTCGGACATCGACCGTATTTCGCAACAGACCGACTTCAACGGCGTGAAGGTACTGTCGGCCAGCGCCAAGCCCCTGACGCTGCAGGTCGGCGCCAATGACGGCGAGACCATCACCCTGAACCTGTCGGAAATCAGCGCCAAGACGCTGGGCCTGAACGGCTTCAACGTCAATGGCAAGGGCATCATCGATAACGACAAGGCCACGGTAACCAATCTGCTGGCCGCGGGCGCCCCCACGCCCGCCGCCGCCACGCCGAACGATTACGTCGTGACCACCACGTTCGCCAAGGTCAGCGCCGAACAGGCTTTCGCCAAGCTGCAAAACGGCAACACTGTTACGGTGGCGGCGGCTGCGGGTAACACCACCTACACGTACGACGCCGCCAACGATAACTTCACGTTCGAGAATAAGACCGCCACCGCCACATTGGGCGCCCTGGTCACGAAATTGACCCCACCCACCGGCAGTGTCACCGCCACCTACACGAACAAGGGCGCAGCGGGCACGACCTTCGAAGTGGACTCGGCTGGCAACGTCACCATTGGCGGCAAGGCAGCCTTCCTTACCACAACCGGCGAACTCACCACCAACAACCCTACCGGCGCGGTACCCGCCGCCACGCTGACCAGCATTCTGACGGCAACCTCCAAGGCTGCTGTCAACGACGCCTCGGTATCCATCGGCGGCAAGCTCTACAACAGCAGCGGCACCGCGGGCGAAGTGCACTACGTCGACACCAAGAGCAAGGATGAGGTCCTGGCGGCTTTGAAGGCAGGCCCCGTCAATAGCAACGTCGTCCTGGGCGACGGCTTCGCCACCGCCACGCTGGCGTTCACCAACGGCCAATCGACGGACACGTACGTCGACGACGCGGGCGATTTCACCACGATCGCCGGCGGCACGTACACGACGACCTACACCGCCGACCCCAATAACGGCACCATCACGGTCAAAGACGGCACCGGTACGGGCGCGTATGCACCCAGGATCGGCGCCACCGTCTACGTGAGCGCCGCGGGCAAGCTGACCACGGAAACAACTAGCCAGGGTGACAAGACCACGGATCCGCTCAAGACCTTGGACGCGGCCTTCAATGTGCTGAACAAGCTGACCGGCGAAATGGGCGCGGTGCAGAACCGCCTGGAATCGACCATCAACAATCTGGACAACGTGGTCAACAACCTGTCCAACGCGCGCTCGCGCATCCAGGACGCCGATTACGCCACGGAAGTGTCGAACATGTCGCGCGCCCAGATCCTGCAACAGGCCGGCACGTCGGTCCTGGCCCAGGCCAACCAGGTGCCGCAGACGGTGCTGTCGCTGCTGCGTTGATCGCTTCGTAGCTTGACGGCCTCGGCCCCCGGACCTCGCGCAAGCGGGTTCCGGGGGCCGATTCGCATGACGGCGGTCCGTTGCACGGCCGTGCGGCCGTGGCGAGCGCTCAGGCGCCCGCCAGGGCCAGCGCGGCGGGCGCGTGACGGTGTGGCACCGCGACCGTCCCTGGCGCGGCCTGCAACCGGAACAGCTCCACCGCCCGCAACAATTGCGCCGCCTGTGCTTGCTGCGAGGTCGAAGCGCTGGCCGCCTGGGCCACCTCGGACGCGGTTTGCCGGACGAGCTCGTCCATATTGGCCACCGCCAGGTTCACCGCATCGATGTCGGCGCTCTGGGTCTGCCCGGCCTCGCCGATCTCTCCCACTACCCGCGCGGCCTGATCGATGCTGGACACCACTTCGCGGATCACGCCGGCCGCGTGATCGGCCTGGCGAAAGCCGTCGCTGGTCTTTTGCAGGGAATCGGCAATCAGCGCGCGGATATCGCGCGCCGCGCTGGCGCTGCGTTGCGCCAGGGCGCGGACCTCGGTGGCGACCACGGCGAAGCCACGGCCGCTTTCGCCGGCGCGCGCCGCTTCCACGGCCGCGTTCAGGGCCAGGATGTTGGTCTGGAAGGCAATGCTGTCGATCAGCCCGATGATCTCCGCGATCTTGCGCGCCTGTTGCTGGATCTCGCCCATGACGGTCGCCACGCCGGCCACGGCCGCGCTGCCGGTATCGACCGTCTGGCGCGCCTGCTCGGTCAGTTGCCGCGCCTGCTGCGCGCGCGCCGCGTTGTCGTGGACGTTGGCCGCCAGGTCGCGCATCGACGCGGCGGTCTGCGCCAGCGATTCGGCCTGGGTGCGGGCATGCCCGTCGAGCTGCTGATTGCCTTGCGCCATCTCGCGCGCGGCCGCCGACAATGCCGTTGCCGTGGCGCGCACTTCGCTCATGGTCCGATGCACGGCGTCCATGGTGCGCTGGAAACTCTGGCCCAGCATGCTATCCATTTGCATGCCGCCGAAGCGCAGGTCGAACACGCCGCTCTCGCGCCCGATGTGGGCGCTCAGGCGCGCCAGTTCCTCGGCGGCGATGGCGGCGCGCTCCATCTTCCACGCGAGCCAGCCCAACGCCGCGGCCTGCACCACCACATAGGCAGCGTGCAGCAGCACCATGCCCAGGCCGGGTTCGGTGAAACAGATGGCGCCATAGCCCCACTGTTGCAGGTAATTGAAGGACAGGTGGTGCAGCGCAATGACCACGGCGGCGCACAGAATGACGCGCCAGTCCCGGTAGGCCAGCAACAGCGAGAGCAGCACGAAGATGCCGAAGTGGATCTCGGCCTGCCCGGACAGCAAGTGAATATGGAGCGCGGCCAGCACCATCAGCGCACAGGCCACCGCCAGCCGCGTGACCACGCGCCCGGGCCGCCACAGGATCAGCAGCGACGGGATACCCGCCGCCAGCAGTCCCACGACGATGGCGGCGTACCAGCGGCCGTACTGCGGCGCCATGCCCAGGCCAACCAGAAACAACAGCCACAGCAGCGGCAACATCGCACGATCGGTACGTCGATACGAATCCAGCAACAAGCCGCGCGCGGTGGACATGATCGGGTCCTTGAAATGGAAGATGCGCCATGACCGGCGCAGGTCCTATTCTGCGGGGATAATATCAATTTGTGAATATTTATTTCATATCGTTTTCCCTTCTTGGGCGCAAGGCGGTGCGGACTCGCGCGATTCACACGACTCGCGCGAGTCGCACGATTCACACGATTCGCACCGTTCGCACGATTCGCACGATTCGCACGATTCGCACGATTCGCACGATTCGCACGATTCGCCCGACTCGCCTGATTCGCCTGATTCGCCCGGCTCGCCCGACTCGCCTGAATCGCCCGACTCGCGCCGCCGCCCCCCGCCCCACGTGAAAACCCTGCCCTCGCCAAGGCGTCGAAGCGCTTTTCGCAATTTAGTTAACATGTTAAAAAACACTCGCTGTCCGGTATCACCTCGCCATACGTAGCGTTCTTCCACGTTCGACAAGCACAGAGAGACAACGAGGTTTCCCATGCATATTCTTGCGAAGCGCCTGCTGGCGCTGGCGGCCCTGTCGCTGGCCGCCGCGGCCCAGGCCCAATCCTGGCCAACCCAACCCATCCGCTGGATCGTGCCCTATCCGGCCGGCGGCGGCACCGACGTGCTGGCCCGCACGGTCGTCAGCGGGCTCGAAAAGCCGCTGGGGCAGACCCTGGTGGTCGAGAACCGCCCCGGCGCGGCCACCATCGTGGGCGCCACCGCGGTGGCAGAATCGGCGCCGTCCGGCTATGTGGTCGGCTCAGTCGACATCGCCACCCTGGCCTTCAACCCGGCCCTGTACGCCAGCCTGAGCTACGACCCCGCGAAGTTCACCTACATCGGCGGCCTGGCCAGGTTTCCGATGATGCTGGCGGTCAGCGCGAATTCGCCCTACGAGACGCTGGACGAGGTATTGCAGGCGGCCAGGAAGCAGCCCGGCAAGCTCACCGCCTCGTCGGCCGGCAGCGGCACGCCGCACCACCTGGCGCTGGAGCTGTTCAAGCAACGCACCGGCGCCGACATCCTGCACGTGCCCTACAAGGGCGCGGCGCCGGCCATCCAGGACCTGCTGGGCAATCAGGTGGACCTGATGTTCGTCGACCTCACCAGCGCGCTGCCGAACATCAAGGCGGGCAAGCTGCGCATCCTGGCGACGGCCACGCCGCAGCGGCTCAAGGAACTGCCGGACGTGCCGACCATGGCCGAACAGGGCGTAAACGACTACACCGTCTATTCCTGGCAGGGCGTGGTCGGCCCGCGCGGCCTGCCCGAAGCCGTCACGAAAAAACTGTCCGCCGAACTGCAGGCCGCGATCCGCACGCCCGCCATGTCGCAGAAGATGGCCGATATCGGCGTGCAGCCCATGCCGATGTCCGCGGAGGAATTCAGGGCCTATGCCGAGCAGGAGCGGCGGGACTGGGCCGAAGTGATCCGCAAGGCCGGCATCAAGCGGGAGTAAAGCGCGGGGCGGACCGGCCGCCCCATGCGCGGCAACCGCGCGCCCGGCTCGGGCGCATGGAACGATCCCGCCGGCGTCGGCGGCTCTACAATGCCGCTACCTTTTCGGGAGTCTTTCCATGCTCGGTGTCACCGACTATGGCGCCTTCGTGCTCGCCTTCATCATGCTGTTGATCATCCCGGGGCCGGGCAATTTCGCCCTGCTCACCGCCACCGGCAAGGGCGGCATCAAGGCGGGCCTGGCCGCGACCTGCGGCGTGATCCTGGGCGACCAGGTATTGATGTGGCTGGCAGTGGCCGGCGTGTCGGCCCTGCTGGCGGCCTACCCCACCGCGTTCCATGTCGTGCAGTGGGCGGGCGCCGCGTACCTGGCGTGGCTGGGGCTGCAGATGATGCGCAGCAAGCCTGGCGCCGCGCCGCGCCCGAGCCGCATGGACAACGGCCATTACCTGCGCCAGACCGCGATGATCACGCTGCTGAACCCCAAGGCGATCATGTTCTACATGGCGTTCTTTCCGCTGTTCATTGATCCGGTCAGGCACCAGGGGCTGGTGACCTTCGCCTTCATGGCCGTCACCGTGGCGGCGCTGACGTTTCTCTATGGCCTGGCGGCGGTGCTGCTGACGCATCACCTGGCCGAGCGCATGCGCGCCAACCCGCGCGTGGCCAATCTGCTGGAGCGATTGGCCGGCGTGTTTTTGCTGGGATTCGCGGTGAAGCTGGCGGCGATACGGTAGGTTCTCACTTTCTCCGGCCGATTCATCAGCCAGCTACGCCGCCTTGCGCCTGTCCTGGGTGAGATGCATATCGATGTGAATATCGGCGAAAGGGCATATGAGCCCCCCCCCCTCGTCTTGTTCCAGGAGCCCAAGGGCAACGAGGGCATGGGCATCCTGGTGAACGCGCTTTACATCGCGGCCCAGGCGGCGGGCTAGTTCTCGCACGCCAACCCGACCCGCGCCCAGCATTTCCCGCACCATGTTCCAACGCAGTTCCGTCAGCTGACCAAAGAAAGCAGCGGCGGACTCAAAGTTAAGCCGCTCTCCTTGATACTCGCCTGACCGCGCCCCGGCAACGGCACGCTTGCCAACGCCTGCCAGAAAGGCGCGCCAATCTTGATTGATAGTGACAGTCAAGGTTCGCTTCATATGCTGCCTCTCCATTTCGTGACCTCCACAACGAAGTCCTCCAGCAACTGCGCTATGCCCCGGAACTCATAAGGAAGCTCTCGTTCTTCCTGGTGCATGTGATCACCCTTGCCACGTTCGTTATCGAAACCCACGATCCGCTTGCCATCACGGGCATACACCAACCGATACTTGAAACCATGGGTGGCCGGAGGAACTGGCCGCGGCACCTTCCAGATAACGATCTGCAGAATGCCGCCTTCGGCATCGACGCTCTTTTCGCTGATGATCAGGGTAGCGCGCATGTTGTCAATTGTGCCAACGCAAATTGGTGTTGTCAAAATTGACAACACCATGAAAATCAGGCCGGGAATCGCCAATCCCGCGCAGGTTGGCGGGTGGCGGCAGGCATTGTGGTCTTACTTCCGGGTCTGCCCGGAGGCCGAAGGGCGCACTCGCGCTACGCTAGAGATAAGGCGTCGCCAGCCAGATCACCTTGTTGCGCAGCCGTTTGGCGAACGGCGCCTGCTGCAATTCGTCGAGCGTCTGCCGGCGGGCATTGGCCACCAGCGCATCGATGCGGGCGCCGATCCAACATGCCACCCGCGGGTCGTAGATTTCGGTATCCAGCTCGAAGTTCAGCCGCAGGCTGCGAGGGTCCAGGTTGGACGAACCGACATAGGCCCAGCCGTCATCCACCGTCATCAGCTTGGAATGGTCAAACGCCCCGCGCGAGCGCCAGACGCGGCAGCCGGTGCGCACCACCTGGTCCAGTTGCGCCGTCATGGCGTAGTCGACCAGCCGCAGGTTGTTCTTGCCCGGGATAACGATGTCGACGATCACGCCACGCCGCGCCGCCGTCGCCAGCGCGCCGATAAGCGGCTGGTCCGGCAGGAAATAAGGAGACTGGATGCGCACGTGGCGCTGCGCCACCGCCAGCGCGCCCAGGATGATGCTGTGCGCGCTGCCCATGGCCCGGTCCGGCCCCGACGGCACGCAGCGCATGGGCACCACGCCATGCGGCGGCTGCGCCTGCGGATCGAACCACGGCTGCGCCGGCAGCGACTCGTGGGTGGTGAAGTTCCAGTCGTGCGCGAACACCGACATCAGCTGCGTCACGATGGGGCCTTCCACCCGGAAATGCGTATCGACGTTGGTCGCCGCGCCCGACAGCGCCGTCACGAAGGCCGCCCGCACGTTCATGCCGCCGGTGAAACCGATGCGCCCGTCCACCACCAGCACCTTGCGGTGGCTGCGCAGATTGGCATAGGGCATGCGCAGCACGCCCAGCGGATTGGTCATGAAGCGCGCCACCGGCACGCCGCCACGCGCCAGCATGCGCACGATCGGCGGCCGCGAATACTTGGCGCCGATGGCATCGATCAGCACCCGCACCTGCACCCCGCGCCCGTGCGCCTCGATCAGCGCCTGCGCCATCTCGCGGCCGATTGCGTCGTTGTCGAAGATGTAGCTCTGCATCGCCACCGCGTGACGCGCCTCGCGGATCGCCTGCAACATCGCCGGATAGGCTTCGTCGCCGCCAGCCAGCGGCCGCACCGCGTTGCCGCCCAGCAGCCGGAAGCGGCTGACCTGGTCGCCCAGCACCTTCAGCGACGCGAACTGCGGCCCCGAGATTGGCGCCACGTCCACGCTGGGCGTTTCCACCAGCGCCGCGTCCACCAGCATCGCCTCGTCGCGCTGCTGCGACAGCCGCGTCTTGCGGATCCGGTTGATTCCGGCCACGAAATAGGCCGCGGCCCCGAACAACGGCGAGAACAGCGTCAGGCCGACCCAGCCGATGGCCGAGCGTACATCCTGCTTGGTCATGGCCGCGTGCACCGCCGCCCCGGCGCCCGCCACCACGCTGACGCCGAACACCATGTGCGGCCAATAAGCGATCAGTAATTCGTGTATGCGATCCATGGCAACGGCGCGACGCGGGCCTCCAGAGCGTGATTCGAGCGCCAAGGATAGCAAGGCCGGCGGGCCTGGCAAGAGGACGGAAATGTCCTGGGTGACCCGGCCATACCCACGGTTTTACACGGCCCGAAAAAACATGCTAGAATTCGGCCTCTTTGCAGTTGAGCACGAAATGTTGTGTGCCATTTAACAGCAAGGAAACCAGTGGTGGCTGTAGCTCAGTTGGTAGAGTCCCGGATTGTGATTCCGGTTGTCGTGGGTTCGAGTCCCATCAGCCACCCCACCGAATTTTCCAGAAAACAGCCGCTCCTTGAGCGGCTGTTTTTTTTCGCCTGTTTTTTCGGCTGCGTTTTTTGGCGAACCTGGGTTGGCGAACTTGGCCCTTCGCTACTTCACATTGCCATCCAGAAACGCCCGGATCACCCCGCCGATCTCCACCCCATGCGTTTCCAGCGCCAGGTGCCCGGTGTCGTAGAACCGCACCTGCGCGCCAGGGATATCCCGCTTCCAGGCCTGGGCGCCGGCGGGCAGGAAGAACGGATCGTTCTTGCCCCACACGGCCAGCAGCGGCGGCCGATGCTCGCGGAAGTAGGCCTGGAACCGCGGATACCGCGCCACGTTGGAGGCGTAGTCCAGCAGCAGGTCGAGCTGGACCTCGGCGTTGCCGGGCCGGGACACCAGCTGGCTTTCCAGCGCGATCGCATCGGGCGCGACCAGGGTCTTGTCCGGCACGCCTTCAAGGTATTGCCAGGCGATGGAAGCCGGCGTGGCGAATTCGCGCAGCGCGTCGCGATTGGCCTGTGACGGCTCGTTCCAATAGCGCTGGATCGGCGCCCACCCCTGTCCCAATCCCTCTTCGTACGCATTGCCGTTCTGCGAAATGATGGCGGTGATGCGGGACGGCTGCGCCGCCGCGATACGCCAGCCCACCGGCGCGCCGTAGTCGAACACCTGCATGGCGAAGCGTTCCAGCTTCAGTTGGCGGGTGAACTGGTCGATGGTCCTGGCGAGCTGGTCGAACGTGTACGCATACTGGCCGCGCGCGGGCGCCTCGGTGAAGCCGAAGCCGGGCAGGTCCGGGGCGATGACGTGATACTTGACCGCGAGCATCGGAATGAGATTGCGATACATGAACGACGAGGCCGCATAGCCATGCAGCAGCAGCACCGCGGGCGCGCCGCGTTGGCCCGCCTCGCGGTAGAACACGTTCACGTCGCCCACCTGTTCGAAACGGTGCCGGACCTGCAGGTCCGCCGCCTGTCCGTCGCCCGTCTGCTCCGCTGCGCCCGACCCGCCCGCGCCCGCCACGTCTTCCGAAGCCATGATGACACTCCTTAGTAACCGTTAAATTGAATTTAAAAGGTTACTTTGATGAAAAGTAACTGGTCAATGAATTTTTTATAGGTTACATTGATCGCATGCCGGAAACCCCAAAATCCCCCAAGGCTCCGCTGTTCGTCGGCGATGACCTCGCGCTCGACTTCATCAATAGTGCGTATGGCGTCGGCGCGGCGCGCCACGACTGCTTTACCGACGATGACGCCGTGTTGGCATGGCTGCAGCTGGCCGGCGCGCAGCCCGCCGACGCCGGCGCGGCGCCTGCCGGCCTGAAGGTATTGGCCGTGAAGTTGCGCGACAACGCGCGATCACTGTTGGATGCGGCGCGCCAGCAAGGCAGCACGGATGCCGCGGTCGTCAATCATGTGCTGCAGGCCGGCCGCGCAGCGGAGGCGTTGCAGTGGGATGAGGCCACCCAGGCGTTCAAGGTGGTCAGGGTGCGCCGCCGCGACGATGCGGCGAGTTTTCTGGAACCCATCGCGCAAGCGGTGGCCAGGCTGCTGACCGACACGCCGTTGGCGCTTGTCCGGCAATGCGAGGCCCACGACTGCACACTGATGTTCCACGACAAGACGAAGTCTCATCGGCGCCGCTGGTGCAGCATGGCGCTGTGCGGCAATCGGATGAAGGTGGCGGCCTTCCGCTCGCGGCAGAAGGCGGAGTGAATGAGGGGCGGCGCGCCCAGGCGATAGGGCCGCCCCCGCCCGCTCAACCGTCCGAGGTCGGCACCGCGGCCTGGCGTACGGCGAAGACGGCGCTGGCCTTGAGCACCAGGCGCTGGTCTACCTTGAGGTGGCAAGTGGCGTAGATCAGGCGCTTGCCGCGCTTGTCGATGGTGACGTGGGCTTCGAGCCAATCGCCGGGCATGACGGCGTTGAGGTATTCGACCGACATCTGCGCGGTGACGACCGACGCCTGGCACTGGTGGGCAATGACGTAGCCGAGGGCGCTGTCGGCCAGCGTCGCGAGCAGGCCGCCATGGGCCATGCCGTGCATGTTGCCGTGGGCCGCGCCGACGCGCATGGCCAGCACGTCGTCGGCCTCGCGCCGGTAAAAACCGCCCAGGTCCGCCAGGTGACGCATGAACTGGCTGCTGGGGTGCCAGGGCGCGAAGCCGGCGGGAATGGTGTCTGTCATGAGGATGAGGGATGTCTGCTGCGCAATGTCCCACGGTAGCGCAAAGCGGGCGGCGCCCGCCAGCGCGAGTCGGCGGCGACCGGTGAGCGGACAATTTCGGCGGCGACTGGCGCCACCGTCGCGCCGGCGCTACATTCTGCCCATGCAATCGTCCGTTTCACCGCCCCGCGCATGAACCGCATCAAGACCTACGGCATGGCCGAGCGCGCGGATTATTTCGACTTCGATATCCGTGCGCAGCAGGTGCGCGAGCCGCTGGAACAGCCGCACCGGCACGAGTATTTCCAGATCCAGGTGAACCTGGAGGGCGATACGCGCCAGACCATCAGCGGCACCACGCGGCCGTTCCCGCGCGGCGGGCTGAGTTTCGTGCTGCCGTACCGCGTGCACCTGGTGCCGCATCCGCCGGGCGCGCGCTACGTCATCATCAATTTCGCCCAGCGGTTCCTGTGGCCGGAGCTGGCGGTGGATGCGCTGGACCTGGAGGATGTGCCGGTGTCGCAGGCGCCGGCGCTGGCGCCGTTCCTGTTCCAGGAATACCTGGATTTCGAGCTGGACGCGCAGGGACTGGCCGAGGCCGAGGGGTTGATCGCGCGCCTGATGGAACAGAACCGGCGACGCGGCTTCGGCTCGTCCACGGCAATCCGCGGGCTGCTGCTGCAATTGATCGGGCTGGTGTGCGGCCGCTACGAGGCCGACCTGCTGCACCTGGCGCGGCATCACGCCGGCAGCAGCCGGCGCGAAAGCGTGCGGCGGGTGCTGGCGCACATCGGCGCGCACCTGGCCGAGAACCTGACGCTGAACGATGCGGCGGCGGCGGCGTTCCTGTCGCCCAATTACCTGGCGCACCTGCTCAAGAAAGAGACCGGCAAGACCTTCACCGAGCTGGTGGCAGAGCGCCGCATGGCGCTGGCGCGCGACCTGCTGGCGCACACGGCGCGCAGCGTGGCGCAGGTGGCGCATGCGGCGGGGTTCGCGGACGAGGCGTATTTCTCGCGCCGCTTCCGCCAGCTGGAAGGCGTCAGCCCGACCGGCTACCGCGAGCGCCTGCGCGGCGGCGAGGCGCAGGCGCGATGAGGTGGAGGCGCGGGTGGGCCGATGCACTGTGAGGCCGAGGTACGGTGAGGCCTAGGCACTGTGAGGCCGATGCACAGTGAGGCCGAGGTACGGTGAAGCCGATGCACGGTGAAGCCTGGGCACGGTGAGCCCGCCGGCGGTAAGGTCGACCCGCTATGAAGCCCCCACCCTGGCGACAGCCCGCCACAAGGCGCGGAGAAGGACACGACAAGACGCGCGGCGAAATGCGCGGAATCGTCCACGGATTGCGTAATCGTCTCCAGGCGGCGCGGGCGAGGCGGACCTAAGCTGGCGGCAACCCTCGCAACCTTCAGGAGACCCGCGATGACCCAGGCCGTCCAAACCCCGTTTACCGTGGCGCAGACCACCGTGCCGATCGCCGGCAGCGCGCTGCGCTTTCCGGTGCGCCGCATCTATTGCATCGGACGCAACTACGCGGCCCACGCCATCGAGATGGGGTCGGACCCGAGCCGCGAACCGCCGTTCTTCTTCCAGAAGCCGACGGACGCGATCCAGGTGGTGCCGCCGGACACGGTGACCGACCATCCCTACCCGCCGCTGACGCAGAATTACCACTACGAGGTGGAGCTGGTGGCGGCGCTGTCCCAGGGCGGCCGCGACATTCCTCTGGACAAGGCACTGGACTGCGTCTACGGCTACGCGCTGGGACTGGACATGACGCGGCGCGACCTGCAACGCGGCATGGGCGACCAGAAGAAGCCGTGGGAGATCGGCAAGAGCTTCGACCACGCGGCGCCGATCGGCCCGATCCATCCGGTGGCCCAGACCGGTCACTACAAGGAAGGCGACATCTGGCTGGCGGTCAACGGCGAGCGCAAACAGCAGGCCACGCTGTCGCACATGATCTGGTCGGTGGCCGAGCAGATCTCGCGGCTGTCGCAGGCGTTCGAGTTGTTTCCCGGCGATCTGATCTATTCGGGCACGCCGGAGAACGTCGGCCCGGTGGTGCGCGGCGATGTGATCGTGGCGCACGTGGACGGCCTGCCGGAACTGAGCATCCGCATCGTGTGATGCGCGGCGCAGGCTGGCCCTGCCGCCCTCCCCGGCGCCAGCCTGGTCTTGGCGCCTCGCCGCCCGGCATGCGGCGGGGCGCCGTAAGGCCGTCCGGCAAGGGATCGCGGCGCCGCGCCCCACGGCGGTGCGGCGTCCGGGTCCTCGCGGATCTGAGAGTAAGATTTATGCCATAACAAACAGCCCGTGTGGCAGGAGCAGTGGAAGATGGCAAAAATCGGTATGGTGGGCATCGGCCTGATGGGCCATGGCATCGCAAGCAATCTGGTCAAGCATGGTCACGCGCTGACGGTGCTGGAACATCCGGGCAACCAGCCGCTGGACGCGCTGAAGGCGGCGGGCGCCACCAGTTGCGCCGACGGCGCGACGCTGGCGGCGCAGTCCGACGTGATCATCCTGTGCGTCACGGGCAGTCCGCAGGTCGAGGCGGTGCTGCTGTCGCCCGGCGGCGTGCTGGAAGGCCTGCGGCCCGGCACGGTGATCATCGACTGCTCGACGGCGATCCCCTCCTCCACCGTCAAGGTGGCCGAGGCCGTCACCGAGAAGGGCGGCCGGTTCCTCGACGCCCCCATGACGCGCACGCCGAAGGAAGCCGCCGAAGGCCGCCTGAACCTGCTGGTGGGCGGCGACAAGTCCCTGTTCGAGGAATGCAAACCGATCCTGGCGTGCTTTGCCGAGAATATCGCGCACGCCGGTCCGGTGGGCGCGGGCCACCGCATGAAGCTGCTGCACAACTACGTGTCGCTGGGCGCGATCGCGCTGCTGTCGGAAGCGGCCGCCTGCGCGCTGCGCGCCGACATCGACCCGGCGGTGTTCGCCGAGGTGCTGACCAAGGGCGGCGGCGGCGGCGTGGCGCTGGAGCGCCTCAAGCCGTATCTGCTGGAACAGGACCCGTCGTCGCTGCGCTTTTTCATGTCGAATGCGCAGAAGGATCTTTCCTACTACAACACCATGGCGGCCGAGACTGGCGCGGTGCGCGAGATCGGCGCGGCCGTGCTGCACACCTATGACCAGGCGGTCAGCCAGGGCGGCGGCGAGCGCTACGTGCCCGAGCTGGTGTCGCTGCTGAAGGACCGCTGAGCCGGATGGCGCGGCGCGGGCTCAACGCCCGCCCGCCGCCATCGCCGGCACGGCGCGCAAGGCGCCGCGCCGCGGCAGTTGCAGGGAAATGGCCGCGGCCAGCAGCAGCAAGGCGCCGGCCGCGCCGAACGCCACCCAATGGGTATGGAAGGTCTCGAAGGCCCAGCCGCCCAACCATGAACTGATCATGCCGCCGACCTGGTGGCCCAGGTAGGTCAGCCCGTACAGCACGCCCACCAGGCGCACGCCGTAGACGTCGGCCAGGATGGCCGACGACAGCGCGATGCTGCCGGCCCAGACCACGCCGCCGATGGTGGCGGCGGCATACAGTTCCCAATGCGCGCCGACCATCACCAGCGCGAAGAATCCCAGCCCGCGCACCAGATAGATGACGGCCAGGATGTTGCGCCGCTCGACCTGATCCGACATGCGGCCCAGCACCAGCGTGCTGAAGATCGCCACCAGGCCGATCAGGCCGATGCCCAGCGAGCTGGTGGTGGCGTCAAAGCCATGGTCCATCAGCATCGGCATGCCGTGGGTGCCCAGCAGGTTCATGCTGAAGCCACAGGCGAACAGGCCCAGCGCCACCTGCCAGAATGGCAGCGTGCGCACGGCGTCCTTGACGCGCGGCTCGGGGCCCTTGGCGGCGGGCCTGGCGCCGGATTTCTTTTCCACGATCTGGTGCGGCAACAGGTCGGTGTGCTCGGGCGCCTGGTCGCGCATCACGAACAGCGCCATCGGCACGGTCAGCAGCGCGAACAGCACGGCGAATGCCAGCAGGGTTTCTTGCCAGCCGACAGCGCCGATGGCGAAAGTGAGCGTGGGCGTCATCAGGGCGATGCCCGCCATGGACCCGGTGGACAGGAAGAACAGCGCCATGCCGCGCTGGCGCGTGAACCAGCGGCTGATGACGGGAGTGAGCGCCACCGGGCTGGTGAAGGCCAGACCGATCGACAGGGCCACGCCGAAGGCCAGCAGGAATTCGATGGGGCCGCGCGCGAATACGGTCCAGATCGACGAGGCCACCACGATGGCGGTGCCGGTGAGCAGCACGAAGCGGGTGCCGCGGGTGCTGACCAGGTAGCCGGCCAGCGGCATGCCCAGACCGTAGCAAAGCATGCCGACCGCCACGATGCCCGACAGCAGGCTGCGCGAGAAACCCAGGCCGTCGGCCATGGGCAGGAAAAACGGGCCAATGCCCATGCGCAGGCCCACCGTGAGCAGCGTCAGCACGGTGGCCGCCCCGACAATGTTCCAGCCGAAATACCAGCCGCCCGATGCTTGCTTCTCCACTTGCCTGTCTCCTTGTGTGTTCTTGTCGCGCCGGGGCGCTTCGGTACACGGGCATCGGGGATGCGAGGAGACGGAAGCCGGCCGCCGGACGCGCCATATTACTCCCGGCTATATGCGGGCGACGGAGCGGCGATGAAATCCTGTCCGGTGAGCGGTCAGGCGGCGCGCGGCTTGCGACGGCGCGGCCTGGGCGCGCTGTCAGCGGGCGCGGCAACCAGCGTCTCGACCTGGCGCAGCTTTTCGGCCGCGACGGCGCGCAGGTGCCGGATCAGCAGTTGCGCGGCCGGCGACGGCGGGCGCGCCTTGGGGTAGATCAGGCCATATTGCAGCGGCGTTTCCGGCTCGAAGCGGCGGATCTGCGCGCCCAGGTGGATCTGCGACAGGGCCGACAGCGGGTCGCTCAGGGCCGCGCCGCAACCGCGCACCGCCAACTGGCAGGCGATGAAGCCAAACGAGACATCGAACTGCGCATCGGGCTCGTAGCCGGCCTGGGCGAAGGCGCGCGCATAGCGGTGATGCAAGGCGCCGCGCTGCGGCAGGCCGATGAAGCGGCCCTGGCCCAGGATCCGAGGGGTGATGACGGCCTGCGCGGCGCGCGGGTCCGCGCCGCTGAGGACGGCGACGGCGCGCGATTCGGCCAGGATCTCGGTGGTCAGCAGCGGATGCTCGACCGGCAGTTGCGCCAGCGCCAGGTCGAATTGCTGCTGGCTGATCCAGGCATCGACATTGGGCGGCATGCGCGCGTTGATGGTGACGCCGAAGGCATTGTCCTCTTGCACCGCGCCGGCCACGGCGTCGACCAGAAGGCCCTCGATCAGGTGCTGGGCCACCAGCACGTTGACGTGGGTGCGGCTCTTGCGCCGGGCGCCGCGGGCGTATTCGCGCACGGCGTCGCCGGCCCGCAGCATCTCGTCGATGCGCTGGTAGAAGCCCTGTCCCTGTTCGGTCAGCGATAGCCGCCGCCCTTCCTTCAGCAGCAGCGGAAAGCCGGCCTCGTCCTCCAGCATGGCCAGCAGCCGGCTGACCTGCGACGGGCTGCGATGAATGCGCAAGGACGCTTCGGCGATGCTGCCGCCTTCGACGAAGGCGCGCAGCGCCTCCAGGGCCATGAAGTTCATGGCGGGCCTCCAGACAGTTGTGCGTTATGCAAGTATCACGCCGAATTTCGACATTGACGCATATTAGCCCCCCTGCCGACAATGGCCTTGCCGATGGCGCCCGACGCTGGCGCCCGGCCCAGAACAGCAAGGGGAAAATCCATGAACGCAATCCACCGCCTGGCCGCCGCCGCCACGCTCGGCCTGGCCCTGGCCGGCCCGGCCCAGGCGCAGGACGCCTATCCGTCCAAACCCATCAAGGTCATCGTGCACACGCTGCCGGGCGCGTCGTCCGACGTGCTGGCGCGCGCCGTCAGCAAGACGATGGGCGAGCAGTTGGGGCAGTCCTTCGTGGTCGAGAACCGCTCGGGCGCCGGCGGCGCCATCGGCGTGGACGCCGTGGCCAAGGCGGCGCCGGACGGCTATACGCTGCTGGCCGGCGCCTCCAGCGCCATGGTGATGCTGCCTATCGTGCTGAGCCGCAAGCTGCCGTATGACGAGAACAAGGACTTCGCGCCCATCGGCGTGATCTCGCGCTCGCCGTTCGTGCTGGTGGCCAGCAAGGCCTCGGGCATCCGCAGCGTGCAGGACCTGATCGCGCGCGCCAAGGCCGAGCCGGGCAAGCTGACCTACGGCAGCGCCGGCCCCGGCACCAACCCGCACCTGCTGGGCGAGCTGCTGAGCCAGCTGGCCGGCATCGAACTGTCGCACATTCCGTACAAGGGGCCGGCCGCCGCCGAGTCCGACCTGATCGGCGGCACCATCGACATCCTGTTCGATACGCCGTCCTCGGCGCTGCCGTACGTGAAGGCCGGCAAGACCGTGGCCATTGCCGCCACCAGCGACAAGCGCGTGGCCGACGCGCCCGAGGTGCCGACGGTGGCCGAGCTGGGCTATCCGAGCCTGACGCTGTACGGCTGGACCGCGCTGTACGCGCCGGCCGCCACGCCGCCCGCGGCGTTGGCCAAGCTGCGCGAAGCGCTGCGCCAGGCGCTCAGGACGCCCGCGCTGCGCGAGTTCATCCTGAACTCGGGCAACGACATCCTGGACCTGTACGGCGACGACCTGCTCAAGATGCAGGTCGGCATGCAGGACTTCTGGCGCGACGTCGTCAAGGCGCGCGGCATCCGCCTGGACTAGGCGCGGGCCGGCCCTCCCCCTTCCCTCCCCCCAACGCGGCCGTCCGGCCGCGAGGACACCTTTCCATGAGCATCAAGATCCGACTCGCCGTGCGCGACTGGGACTACATCGTCCCGCTCGCCCTGGGCGATGTGACCGCCCGCGACATCGACCTGGAGATCCACCGGGTCGGCGCCCTGCCCGACGACCTGGCCAGCGACCCGCGCTTCGACGCCGGTGAAATGTCGATGAGCCGCTATTGCCTGGGCCGCGCCCGGGGCCGCGACGACATCGTCGGCGTGCCGCACTTCCTGATGCGCGGCTTTCGCCATCGTTGCATCATCACCGCGCGCGACAGCGGCATCACGCGGCTGGACCAGTTGGCCGGCGCCCGCATCGGCATGACCGGCTGGCAGGACTCCGGCAATACCTGGACCCGCGCCCTGCTGCGGCGCGAGGGCATCGGCGTGGAGGACGCGGTCTGGAAGGTGGGACGCCTGACCGGCGCGCACCCGATCACCGACCGGCTGGGCGGCTTCGGCCGGCCCGGCGTGATCGAGGCGGTGGCCGACGAGCGCCCGCTGGTGGACCTGCTGCGCGCCGGCGAACTGGAGGCGGTGTTCACGCCCTTCATGCCGGACGGCTTCTTCGACGCCGGATCGGACCTGCGCCAGCTGCTGCCCTCTTGCCGCGCCAGCGAGGTCGACTACTTCCGTCAGGTCGGCTACGTGCCGGGCATCCACCTGCTGGGGCTCAAGCCGGCGCTGGCCAACGCCCATCCCTGGGCGGCGCAGGCGCTGAGCGAGGCGCTGGACGCATCAGCCGCGCTGTGGCTGGACAAGCGCCGAAAGTATGCCGACACCACGCCGTGGATCCTGGACGAACTGATCCAGACCTCGCGCGACCTGCCCGAGGCCTGGAACCGCAACGGCCTGGAACCAAACCTGAAGATGATCGGCGACTTCGCCGCCGAGCTGCACGCCCAGCAACTCGCCGACCGCGTCATGACGCCGACCGAGCTGTTTCCGCACGCGCACTGAACACCGAGGAATCCATTATGAAAATCGCCATGGGGCAATTCGCCGTCCGCCCGGTCTGGGAAGACAACGCCCGCGTCTGCCTGGACCTGATGCGCCGCGCTGCCGAGGCCGGCGCCGACCTGTTGGTGCTGCCCGAGGGCATCCTGGCGCGCGACATCGCCGACCCCGACCTGGTGCGGCGCGCCGCCCAGCCGCTGGACGGCCCGTTCATGACGCAGTTGCAGGCGCTGTCGCGCGGGCTGGACCTGACGGTCATCATGACCGTGCACACGCCCGCGGCGGGCGAGCGCGTCTGGAACACGCAGGTGGCGCTGCGCCGCGGCGAGATCGTGGCGCAGTACCGCAAGCTGCACCTGTACGACGCGTTCTCGATGCAGGAGTCGGTCAACGTGGTGCCGGGCGACGAGGTGCCGCCGCTGGTGCCGGTAGCTGGCATGCGGGTCGGCATGATGACCTGCTACGACCTGCGCTTTCCGGAGCTGGCGCGCCGCCTGGCGCTGGATGGCGCCGACGTGCTGGTGGTGCCGTCGGCCTGGGTCAAGGGACCGCTCAAGGAAGCGCACTGGTCGGTGCTGAGCACGGCGCGGGCGCTGGAGAACACCTGCTATGTGGCGGCGGTGGGCGAATGCGGCCCGCGCAACATCGGCGCCAGCCTGGTGGTGGATCCGCTGGGCGTGGCGATCGCGCAGGCGGGCGAACAGGAGGCGCTGGTGTTCGCCGACCTGGATCCGGCGCGCATCGCGCATGCGCGCGACGTGCTGCCGGTGCTGAAGAACCGCCGCTTCGCGCGGCCCGAACTGGCCTGACCCGCCGGTTGGCGTGCCACCGCCCGGCGGCGGGCTATCTCAACACATTGCGCACGAAGCGCAGCGGCGCGTCGGCGTCGTTGCGATAGGAATACGGCTGGGCGCTGCTGTAGATGGCGAAGTCGTTGGCCCGCACCTGCTGCACGGCGCCCGAAAGCTCCAGCAGCAGCGTGCCCTCGATGACGTAGATCATCTCGTGCCAGCCTTCCGGGTCGGGCTCGGCCACGTAGGTCTCGCCCGGTCCCAGCGACCAGATCCACAGCTGCGCCTCGCAACTGGCGGGCGCCGCGCCCAGCAGCACGGCCTGGCTGCCGGGGCGCTTGCCGCGCCAGGCGCGGGCCTCGATGCGGCGCCGTTCGCGCGCCGGATCGCTGACCAGGTCGACAAACCCCACATCCAGCGCCTGCGCCAGCTTGTCCAGGCTGGACAGGCTGATGTTGGCGTTGCCCGCTTCCAGGCCGGCGATCATGCGGCGGCTGATGCCGGAGGCGTCGGCCAGCGCCGACTGGCTCAGGCCGGCCAGCTTGCGCAGGCGTTTCAGATTGGCCCCCACGTGCGTGAGGACATCACTGTCGGAATTGGTAATGTGCAGTATATTGCTCAAATTAGTGACACCTGAAGTCCGCCGTGAAATCCGAATCGATGTTTGCCCTGTCGCGCCAGGAAATCGCCCTGGTGCTGGTCACCATGCTGTGGGGAAGCACTTTCCTCATTATCCATATCGCCATGCAGCATAGCGGACCGCTGTTCTTCGTGGGCGTGCGGTTCACCCTGGCGGGGGTGGGGTCGATGCTGCTGTTCCGCCGGCACATGGCGGGGCTGACGCGGCGCGAGACCGGGGCGGGGGTGGCGATCGGCTGCGCCCTGTTCCTGGGGTATTACCTGCAGACCTACGGCCTGCGCACCATCACCAGCAGCCAGTCGGCCTTCATCACCGCGCTGTACGTGCCGATCGTGCCGTTGCTGCAATGGGCGGTGCTCAAGCGCCCGCCGGGCCTGATGAGCTGGGTCGGCGTGGGGCTGGCGTTCACCGGGCTGGTGCTGTTGGCCGGGCCCGAGGCGGGCACGCTGCATTTCAGTCCGGGCGAGGTCGCGACGCTGGCGGGCGCGGCGGCGATTGCCGCCGAGATCATTCTGATCGGCCATTTCGCCAGCTCGGTGGACAGCCGCCGTGTCACGGCGGTGCAGTTGCTGACCGCGGGGCTGGTGTCGTTCGCGCTGATGCCGCTGCTGGGCGAGGCCGTGCCGGCGTTCTCGTGGCGATGGGCCGGCGGGGCGATCGGGCTGGGCCTGGCCAGCGCGGTGATCCAGTTGACCATGAATTGGGCGCAGAAGTCGGTGTCGCCGACCCGCGCCACGGTGATCTATGCCGGCGAGCCGGTGTGGGGTGGCATCGTCGGCCGGCTGGCCGGGGAACGCCTGCCGGGCGTGGCGCTGGTGGGCGCGGCGCTGATCGTGGCCGGGGTCCTGGCCAGCGAGATCAAGTTCAAGCGCAAACCGAAGCCGCTGCCGCGCGAGGCCTGACCGCCGGACCTCAGTTTGCCCGTTCGAGGAAGGCCTGCAACGCCGGCACCGTGTTCAGCACGTGCTGGCGCATCGCCGCCTCGCAGCGGTCGGCGTCGCCGGTGAGCAGCGCGTCGATCAGTTCCTGGTGCGATTCGCGCACCCGCAGCACGCGTCCCGGCTGGGCGGCCCACAGGCGCATGTAGGGCTCGACCACCGAGTGCAGTTCGGAAATCTGCCGCAACAGGCGCGGCTGCTGGCAGAAACTGCAAAGGTATTCGTGGAAGTCGCGATGGGCGCTGGTCCAGTCCAGGTAATCGCCGGAGCCCTGTTCGAGCTGGTCCAGCATGTTGGCCAGGCGGCGGATGTGTTCGGCGCTCATGTGACGCACGGCGTTGCGCACGGCCAGCCCTTCGAGCACCGAGCGCATTTCGAAGACTTCGCGCATTTCCTGCTGGTTCAGGCCGCGCACCACGGCGCCGCGATTGGCGCGGATCTCGACCAGGCCCTCGGAGGCGAGCCGGCGCAGCGCGCCGCGCACCGGCATGCGGCTGGTGCCGATCTCGCTGGCGATGACCTCGGGCACCAGGCGGTGGCCGGGCGGGTAGTTGCCCAGCCTGATTTCGCGCTGCAGGTGCTGGTAGGCCTCTTCTTCGGCGCTGACGGCTGTCTTCTGAAACTGCAGCATTCTCGTCCCCGGGGTTTTCAAAGCCGCCATGATAGATAAACGCAAAAATAACACAAATTGGATCCAGTGATCCATGGATGCAAATACCTATATTCGGATCGCCGGCGCTCGCGTCAAATCCGTGACTGGCGCGCCGACCTTGCGCGTCCGCCGGGACCGCAACGGGCGACAGACCCGCCTGGCGCTCCATCGATACAACGCATTCAAGGGGAATCCATGCCTTTCCGTCTCATCCGCGCCCTGGCGGGCGCCGCCGCCGTGGCCTTCGCCGCGCAAGCCGGCGCCCAGGCCACCGATTGGCCGCAGCATCCGGTGCGCATCGTGGTGCCGTTCCAGGCTGGTTCGGCCACCGACCTGATTTCGCGCCAGCTGGGCGCGGCGCTGTCGACCGAACTGGGCCAGCCCTTCGTGGTGGAGGCCCGCCCGGGCGCCGCCGCCGCGATCGGCAGCGCCTCGGTGGCGCGCTCGGCGCCCGATGGCTACACACTGCTGATGGGCGGCCCGGCCGCCGTCGTCACCAACCGCTTCCTGCAAAAGCGCCTGGCCTACGATCCGGACAAGTTCGAGCTGGTGTCGATGGTGGCGTATACGCCCAACATCCTGCTGGCCAATCCGCAGCAGCCGTTCAAGACCCTGCCCGAGATGATCGCGTACGCCCGCGCCAACCCCGGCAAGCTGACCTACGCCTCGTTCGGCACCGGCACCACCTCGCACATGGCGGGCGAAATGCTCAAGTCGGTGGCCGGCATCGACATCCTGCACGTGCCCTACAAGGGCGCCGGCGAAGCGATTCCGGCGCTGCTGAGCGGCCAGGTGACGATGTACTTCGACACCATCATGACCGGCCTGCCGCAGGTCAAGAGCGGCGCGCTGCTGGCGCTGGGCATGTCCAATTCGCAGCGCTCGTCGCTGGCGCCGGACATCCCCACCATCGCCGAGCAGGGCTATGCCGGCTACGACATCGCCCCCTGGTACGGGCTGGTGGCGCCGGAAGGCACGCCCGCGCCGATCCTGGACAAGCTGAACCGCGCCGTCAACAAGGTGCTGGCCGATCCCGCCTTGCGCGGTAAGCTGGCCGAAGCCGGCGCCGAGCCGCGTGGCGGCAGCCGCGAGGAATTCGCCGCCTTCATCAAGGCCGAGATTCCGCGCACCAAGCAGCTGATCGACCAGGCCGGCATCACCCCGCAGTAATTTTCCACAGAGTCTCCACGCCACCATGTCTTCTTCCTTCGATTGGTCTTTTCCGTACGCTTCCCGAAAAATGCCGGTGCTGGCCGCCAATGCGGTCGCGACCAGCCAGCCGCTGGCGGCGCAGGCCGGGCTGCGCATGCTGCTGGCCGGCGGCAACGCCGTGGACAGCGCCATCGCCACCGCCATCGCGCTGACCGTGGTCGAGCCCGTGATGAACGGCATCGGCGGCGACATGTTCGCGCTGGTGTGGCACGAAGGAAGACTGCATGGCCTGAACTCCAGCGGCTGCTCGCCGGCGGCGTGGACGCCGGCGTACTTCGCCGGCCGCGAGGCGATGCCGGGCACCGGCTGGGGCACGGTCACCGTGCCCGGCCAGGTGGCGGGCTGGAAGGCGCTGTCGGACCGCTTCGGCAAGCTGCCGTTCGCGCAGTTGTTCGAGCCCGCCATCGCCTACGCCGAGAACGGCTTCGCGGTCAGCCCGACGATCGCGCGCCAATGGGCCAACCAGGCGTCCAAGCTGGCGCAGGAGCCGGGCTTCGCGCAGGCCTTCCTGCCGCAAGGCCGCGCGCCGCAGGCGGGTGAATGGTGGCGCTTTCCGGACCAGGCGCGCACCCTGCGCGAGATCGCCGAAAGCGGCGGCGACAGCTTCTACCGCGGCGCGCTGGCCAACAGGATCGCCGATTTCGCCGCCCGCACCGGCGGCGCGCTGAGCGCGGCCGACCTGGACCAGCATCGCCCCGAGTGGGTCGAGCCGATCTCGCAATCGTTCCGCGGCTACCAACTGCATGAAATCCCGCCCAGCGGCCAGGGCATCTCGGCGCTGATGGCGCTGGGCATGCTGGAACAGTTCGACCTGGAATCGATGGGCCGCGACAGCGCCGATTACTACCACGTCAGCATCGAGGCCATGAAGCTGGCCTTCGCCGACCTGCATCACCACGTGGCCGACCCGCGCCACATGCGCACCGACGCCCGCGCCCTGCTCGACCCGGCCTATCTGGCCGAGCGCGCGCGGCTGATCTCGATGGATCGCGCCGCCGTGCCGGTGGCCGGCACGCCCGCCACCGGCGGCACGGTCTATCTGACCGCCGCCGACGCGGCCGGCACCATGGTGTCGTTCATCCAGTCCAACTACCACGGCTTCGGTTCGGGCGTGGTGGTGCCGGGCACCGGCATCAGCCTGCACAACCGCGGCCTGAACTTCGTGCTGACGCCCGGCCACGTCAATCAGGTGGCGCCGCGCAAGAAGCCGATGCACACCATCATCCCGGCCTTCGTCACCCGCGGCGGCGAGCCGGTGATGTCGTTCGGCGTGATGGGCGGCTCGATGCAGGCGCAGGGCCACCTGCAGATGATGACGCGGCTGGCGGCCTTCGGCCAGAATCCCCAGGCCATGAGCGACGCGCCGCGTTTCCGCGTGGAAAAGGGTCCGGTGGTGAACGTCGAATCGCACCTGCCCGCCGACGTGGTCGACGTGCTGCGCCAGCGCGGCCACAACGTGGCGGTGGCGCCGGTCGACAGCCTGGAGTTCGGTTCGGCGCAACTGATCCGCCGGCTGCCCCAGGGCGGCTATGTGGCGGCGTCCGATTCCCGCCGCGACGGTCAGGCGGTCGGCTTCTAGGCGCGCCGGGCGCGGCGGCGGAACACGCCGCCGGAAAGGGGCTTGATCGGTCATATGGGCGACGCCGGGCGCGGCGATACTGCCGTGCAGACTCAGCAAGGCCCCCCCATGAACCGAATCCTGTCCGCCGCGGCCCTGGCCGCCTCCCTGGCAATCCTGTCCGCCCTGCCCTGCCGCGCGCTGGCCGCGCTGCCGATGGCCGTGGACGGCCAGCCGTTGCCCTCGCTGGCGCCGATGCTCGAACGCGTGACGCCGGCGGTGGTCAACATTTCCGCCCAGGGCGACGGCGGGCAGGCGCCCGCCTTCGGCCCGGCCCGCGCCGGCGGACGCCAGAGCATCGGCTCGGGCGTGATCGTCGACGCGGCCCAGGGCAACATCCTGACCAATCACCATGTGGTGCGCGGCGCCACCTCCATCCGCGTGTCGCTGCAGGACGGCCGCAGCTTCACCGCGACGGTGGTCGGCAGCGATCCGGACACCGACCTGGCGGTGCTGCGCATTCCGCCCGACCGGCTGCAGGCCCTGACCCTGTCCGATTCCAGCGACTTGCGGGTGGGCGATTTCGTGGTCGCCATCGGCGACCCCTACGGCCTGGGGCAATCGGCCTCGTCGGGCATTGTGTCGGCGCTGGAGCGTTCCAGCCTGCGCGCGGCCGGCTACCAGAACTTCATCCAGACCGACGCCTCCATCAATCCGGGCAACTCGGGCGGCGCGCTGGTCAACCTGAACGGCGAGCTGGTCGGCATCAACACCATGATCTACACGCCCTCGGGCGGCAACGTCGGCATCGGTTTCGCGATTCCGTCGAACCTGGCGGGCGAGGTCATGCGCCAGCTGCTGCAGCACGGCCAGGTGCAGCGCGGCGGCCTGGGGCTGGACACCATCGACGTCACGCCCCGCAACGCGCGCCAGCTGGGCATGGCGCCCAACGCCACGGGGGTGGTGGTGGCGCGCGTGGCGGACGGCTCGCCGGCGCAACAGGCGGGGGTGCAGGCACGCGACCTGATCGTGGCGCTGGATGGCAAGGCGATCGGCAGCAGCGCCCAACTGCGCAACGCCGAGGGCCTGCTGCCGGTGGGCAAGCAGGTGCGGCTGACGCTGTCGCGCGGCGGCCAGCGCTCGGAGGTGACGCTGCGCATCGAACCCGAGAAAAACGAGCGGCTGCACGGCGGTTCGCTGGATGCGCGCCTGAACGGCGTGGAATTCGCCGAGATCGGCCGCGAACAGCGCCTGAAGGGCAACGATGGCGTGGCGGTCAGCGCCACCTATCCCGAGCGCGGCGCGGTGGCGGCGCGGATGCAGCGCGGCGACGTCATCATCGGCGTCAACCAGCGCCCGGTCAGCCGGCTGGCCGACCTGCGCGGCCTGCTGGCCGGCGCCGCGCCAGGGCAGCCGCTGCTGCTGACGCTGGTGCGCGGCCGGGCGATGTATACCTTGCAGATCCAGTAGGCGCGTCGAACCGGTCGCCCGGACGGCGGCGGCACGGGCGCCTGACCGCTCGCCCCGCCGGGCCCGCGGCGCGCCGAACCGGCGATAATGCTTCCCGCCCTGGATTCTCGCCGTCGCCGCCCATGTCCTTTCCCGCTCCCTCCCTCGCCCTCTGGGGCATTTCCGCCCTGGCGATCGTCGGCATCCTGCTGCGCCCCTGGAAGCTGCCCGAATACGTCTGGGCCGGCGGCGCCGCGCTGCTGCTGACGGCGACCGGGCTGATCCCGTGGCAGGCGGCGCTGGGCGCGGTCGGCAAGGGGCTGGACGTGTACCTGTTCCTGATCGGCATGATGGTGCTGGCCGAGCTGGCGCGCCAGCAGGGGCTGTTCGACTGGCTGGCGATGGTGGCGGCGCGCCATGCGCGCGGGTCGGCGCGGCGGCTGTTCGACCTGGTGTTCCTGGTGGGTATCCTGGTCACCGTCTTCCTGTCGAACGACGCCACCGCCGTGGTGCTGACACCGGCGGTGTACGCCGCGGCGCGGGCCGCCGGCGCGCGGCCGCTGCCCTACCTGTTCATCTGCGCATTCATCGCCAACGCCGCCAGCTTCGTGCTGCCGATCTCCAACCCCGCCAACCTGGTGGTGTACGGCAGCCAGATGCCGCCGCTGCTGGACTGGCTGCAACGCTTCACGCTGCCGTCGCTGGCGGCCATCGGCCTGACCTATCTGGCCCTGCGCTTCAGCCAGCGCGAGGCGCTGCGCCAGCCGCTGCGCACCGACATCGTGCCGCAACCGCTGGCCGCGGGCGCGCGCCTGACCGGCATCGGCATCCTGCTGACGGCGGCGGTGCTGATGCTGGCCTCGGCGCTGCACGCAGACCTGGGCCTGCCGACCTTCATCGCCGGGCTGGCCACCGCCGGCCTGATCCACCTGAAGCAGCGGCTCAGTCCGCTGCCGGTGCTGCGCCACGTGGCCTGGGGCGTGCTGCCGATGGTGGCCGGCCTGTTCGTGCTGGTCGAGGGCCTGGCGCTCAGCGGCGCCATCGACGCGCTGGCGCGGGCGTTGCTGCGGCTGGCAGGCGACTCGGCCGGCGGCGCGCTGTGGGGCGCGGGCATCGTGGCGGCATTGGCCAGCAATGTCATCAACAACCTGCCGGCCGGGCTGATCGCCGGCTCGGTCGGCCAGATCGCCGACCTGCCGGCGCAGACCGCCGGCGCGCTGCTGATCGGCGTGGACCTGGGCCCCAACCTGTCGATCACCGGTTCGCTGGCGACGCTGCTGTGGCTGATCGCCGTGCGGCGCGAGGGCCAGCACGTCGGCGCGCTGCGCTTTCTCAAGCTGGGCGCGTGGGTGATGCCGCCGGCGCTGCTGGGCGCGCTGCTGATGCTGGCGCTGGCCGGCGGCTGACAGCGCGCGGCGGCGCCGCGCGCCGCTCCCGCGTGCCCTCGCCCGCCCTCTGGCGTACCCAGCGGCGCTCCGTCGCGAGGGCGGCGCCGCGCGCAGGGCTCAAGACTGGGGCTGCGCCAGCAGCCGCTGGATCTCGGCCTCGGTCTCGGCATAGCGCCCCTCGCCGAAGTGGCGGTAGACGATGTTGCCGCCCTTGTCGATCAGGTAGAACGCGGGCCAGTACTGGTTGCGGTAGGCGTCCCAGGTCTTGTACTGGTTGTCCTGCGCCACCGGATATTCGATGCCGAAACGCTTGATGGCGTCCGCCACGTTCCGGGTGGTGCGCTCGAACGGGAATTCCGGCGTGTGCACGCCGACCACGACCAGGCCCTGGTCCTTGTATTTCTGGTTCCACTGCTTCACGTACGGCAGGGTATTGATGCAATTGATGCAGGTGTAGGTCCAGAAATCGACCAACACGACCTTGCCGCGCAGGCCGGCCAGGGTAAGCGGCTCGCTGTTGAGCCAGGTCTGGATGCCGGTGAATTCCGGCGCGGGAGCCGGCGCGGGCGCGGCGGCGTGCGCGGCAGCGCCGACCAGCAGGCCGGCCAGGACCAGTTTGGCGGAGATGAGGGCCCGGCGGGCCGGCAGGCGGATGGATGGCATGGTGCGCTCCTTCAGGTTGCGTGTAAGCGGGTCACGGAAAGCGGTTACGGAAAGGCGGTTACGGAAAAGCGAGTCAGGCAAGGCCGGGTTGGAACGACGGCTCAGGAAAACAGGCGGCTGATCCAGGCATAGGCCAGCACGTCGTACTGGAAATGGATGGCGACGGCCGAAGCCACCAGCAGCACGCCAAAGGCGCGCTGCAGGCGCACGGCGTGGTGGGCGATGGCGCCGACCCGGCGCGCGGCAAAGCCGCCGCCGTAGGCGATGGCCAGCATCGGGATGCCCGCGCCCAGCCCGTAGACGAGCAACAGCAGGCTGGAATGGGCCAGGTTGTCGGCGCGCGCGGCCAGGATCAGGATCGAGGCCAGCACCGGGCCGGCGCAGGGGGTCCAGACGGCGCCCAGCGACATGCCCAGCAGGAAGCCGCCGGCATTGCCCGAACCGCCTTTGTCGCCCAGGCCGATCACGCCTTGCAGCGGACCGCTCAAGCGCGCCGCGAGCCAGTCGTAGGGCCGCGGCCAGATGCGCGCCAGGCCGAACAGCGCCAGCGCCGCCACCGACACCGAACGCACCGCCTCGTGGGCCGACTCGACCGCGCCCGACAACAGGCTGAGCGCGATGCCCAGCCCGGAAAACGCCGCCACGAAGCCCAGCACAATGAACAGGGGACGCAGCCGGCCGCCGCGCTCGACCGCGCTGCCCAGCAGGATGGGCAGCAGCGGCAGCACGCAGGGCGAGGCCACCGTCAGCATGCCGGCGGCCAGGGCAAGGGGGGTGTCGATGAAGGTGGTCATGGCGCGGCGGTCCGTTTGTGTCTCGATGACCGAATTGGACGCGCGCCGGGTATCCGTCCTGTGCCCGGAAAGCGGGTTTTTACCCGGCTTTTGTATCGTGTCCGGCCCCGCATACACTACGACACACTTGGCGGCGCGGGCGGCGCTATAACCTGCCGGACACCCGTTGCCGGAGCCCGCGCATGAACACCGTTCCCCTTCCCCGCCCCCGCCTTTCCTGGCGGCGCCTGCTGGCCGTGCTGGCGCTGCTGGCCGGCGGCCTGGGCGCCGAAGCCGTGCAGCCCGGCCCCTGCCAGCTGATCGTCAACAGCCAGGCGCGCCGCCGCGCGCTGCCCGCTGAGTAGAATGCGCCATGGACAATCCAGACCACATCCTGATCGTCGACGACGACCGCGAGATCCGCGAACTGGCCGGCAACTTCCTCAAGAAGAACGGCCTGAACGTCACCCTGGCCGCCGACGGCCGACAGATGCGCACGCTGCTCGAAACGCTGACCGTCGACCTGATCGTGCTGGACATCATGATGCCCGGCGACGACGGCCTGGTGCTGTGCCGCGAACTGCGCGCCGGCAAGCACCGGCGCACCCCGATCCTGCTGCTGACCGCGCGCGACGAGGACATGGACCGCGTGCTGGGACTGGAGATGGGCGCCGACGACTACCTGGTCAAGCCGTTCGTGGCGCGCGAGCTGCTGGCGCGGATCAAGGCGATCCTGCGCCGCACCCGCATGCTGCCGCCCAACTTCCAGGTCACCGAGCCGGGCCGCGCCGTGCGTTTCGGCGACTGGACGCTGGACACCACCGCGCGCCACCTGGTCGACGCCGAAGGCACCATCGTGTCGCTCAGCGGCGCCGAATACCGGCTGCTGCGGGTGTTCCTGGACCACCCGCAGCGGGTGCTGAACCGCGACCAGCTGCTGAACCTGACGCAGGGCCGCGACGCCGATTTCTTCGGCCGCTCGATCGACCTGCTGGTCAGCCGACTGCGCCAGCGGCTGCGCGAGGACGCGCGCGAGCCGATGTACATCAAGACCGTGCGCAGCGAAGGCTATGTGTTCGCCGCGCAGGTCGACGTGTCCGAGGCGACGTAGATGGCCACGCTGGTTCCGGCGCTGCGCCGCTGGCCGCGCACCCTGGCGAGCCGGCTGTTCCTGATCTTCCTGGTGGGCCTGGTGCTGGCGCACGGGCTGTCGTTCGGGCTGCAATTCTACGAACGCTATCAATCGGCCAAGAGCGTCATGCTCGACAACCTGGAGCGCGACGTGGTGGTGGCGCTGGCGATCCTGAACCGCCTGCCGGCCGACGAACGCGCGGCCTGGCTGCCGCGCCTGAGCGGCAACAACCGTCAATACCTGCTCGGCCCCGGCGACATCGACCGCCCGCTGCAAACGCCCGCCGCCGAAGCGGTGCGCGACTCGATCCAGGTGGCGCTCGGCAACGCCTATCCGCTGGCGTTCGGCACCGTCGGCGACGATCCCAAGCACATCCAGGCGCGCGCCACGCTGGCCGATGGCCAGGCGGTCACGCTCGACATCCACATGACCGTGATGCCGCTGGCGATGTGGCTGCCGGTGGTGCTGCTGGCGCAACTGGCGCTGCTGATCCTGTGCGCCTGGCTGGCGGTGCGGCTGGCGATCCGCCCGCTGACGCGGCTGGCCGGCGCGGCCGATGCGATGAGCCCCGACCGCCGCAGCCCGCGCCTGGCCGAGGACGGGCCGGCCGAAGTGGCGCAGGCCTCGGCCGCCTTCAACGCCATGCAGGACCGCATCGCCGCGCACCTGGCCGAACGCATGCAGATCCTGGGCGCGCTTTCGCACGACCTGCAGACGCCGATCACGCGCATGAAGCTGCGCTCGGAATTCATGGACGATTCGGCCGACCGCGACAAGCTGGCGCATGACCTGCAAGAGGTCGAACAATTGGTGCGCGACGGCCTGGCCTACGCGCGCAGCGCCGGCGCGGCCACCGAGCCGCCGGCGCGCATCGACCTGGACGCGTTCCTGGACAGCCTGGTGTGCGACTACACCGACATCGGCAAGCCGGTGACGCTGCAAGGACACTGCCCCGGTCCCTGGCAGACACGCCCGCGCGCGCTGCGGCGCATCCTCGGCAACCTGATCGACAACGCGCTGAAATTCGGCGGCGCCGCCGAGGTCGAGGTCGGCGCGGCCGACGATGGCCGCGGCGTGTCGATCCGCGTGCTGGACCGCGGTCCCGGCATTCCCGAGCAGGAATTGCAGGCGGTGCTGCAGCCGTTCTACCGGCTGGAAGGCTCGCGCAACCGCGACAGCGGCGGCACCGGCCTGGGGCTGGCCATCGCACGGCAACTGGCCGATGTGATCGACGGCGAACTGCACCTGCGCAACCGCGAGGGCGGCGGGCTGGAGGCGCAAGTGCTGTTGCGGCCCGGCGCCTGAGCCCGGGCGCCGGACGGCGCATCGACGCGCCCTGCTCCCGCCCGCCCCGGTTCCCGGCTGCATGAAAAACGCCCCGCGATGTGTCATCGCGGGGCGTTGCGCTTGGCGTTGGGGGATTCAGACGATCGCCAGTTCCACATCGATGTTGCCCCGGATCGCCCCCGAGTAGGGGCAGGTCTGGTGCGCGGTGTCGACCAGTTGGCGCCGCTGTTCGTCCGACAGTCCCGGCAGCGAAATGTTCAGCCTGACCGCCAGCGCGTAGCGCGCGCCGCCGTCGGTCTTGCCCAGCGACACCTCGGCATCGACCGCCACGTCGCGCGGCACGGCGATGCCGAGCTTGGCGCCGGCCAGTTGCATGGCGCCGATGAAGCAGGCGGAATAGCCGATGCCGAACAGTTGCTCGGGGTTGGTGCCGGGCCGGCCCGAGCCCGGCGGGCTGAGCGGCAGCAACAGCGCGCCGTCGTCGCTGCGGCCGGCGCCGTCGCGGCCCCCGGTGGTGTGGGTGTGGGCGGTGTACAGCACGGTTTCCAGCGCTTGGGACATGATGGCTCCTGGTGTCGGAATTGAGGAACCCGCATTGCACCAAGGCGCTGTATCCCGCCTGTGTCGCAAGACCGCCGCTTTTGCGTCGTACTGTATCCCGCGTCCGTGCCGGCGGCGGCGCGCGCCTCAGGCCGGCGCGGCAGGCGCGGCGGCGTCGTCCGGCGCCAGCAGCGTGAAGGCGTCCGGTCCCGCCCGCCGCGCCATCGCGTCGAGGATGCGCTGGACCAGTTCTGGCACCAGCGGGTGCGGCGGCTGGCCGGCCAGCGTGGCCATGCCCACGCAGTAGTCGATGCGCGGCCGGAACGGCCGGCAGGCGATGCCCATGTCCAGGCACAGGCGCGCGAACAGGCCGTTGACGATCGACACGCCGATGCCCTGCGCGGCCAGGCGGCAGGCCATTTCCACCGAATGCACCTCGGCCTTGATCTGCGGCATCATGCGGCCCTGTCGGAAAGCCTGGTCGATCTGCAGGCGCAGCGATCGCTGCCGGCCCAGCAGCACCAGGTCGACGCCGATCAGGTCGGCCGGGCCGATCTCGTCCAGCGCCTCCAACGGATGGCCGGGCGGCATGATGCAGACCGCCTCGGTGGCCAGCCGCCGCATCATCGACAGACCCGAATTCATGGGCGGCGAACGCACCAGCGCCAGGTCGGCCTCGCGCCCCAGCACCGCCACTTCGCTGGTTTCGTAGGTGCCCACCAGCACTTCCAGCGCCACGTCGGGGTGATCGGCCAGGAACGACTCGACCACGGCGGGCATGACCGACTGCGCCACCGTGCTGGGCAGCTGCACGCGGATCAGCGTGCGCCGCTGTCCGCCCAGCCGCAACTGGTTGACGTGGCGCTGCAGCGACTCGGCGTCCGAGATCATGTTCTGCACGTCGGGCAGCAGCGATTCGGCCTCGGCGGTGGGATGCAGGCGGCCCTTGCGGCGCACGAATAGCGGCACGCCCAGGTCGGTCTCGAACTGGCTCAGCAGGCGGCTGACGGCCGGCTGCGACGAGCCCAGCCGCTGCGCGGCCTCGATGGTCGAGCCGGTGGTCATGAAGGCGAGAAACGCCTCTAGCTGCTTGAAGTTCATTCTGTGCCGCAAGGTCCGAAATGCCGGCCCGCGCGGCGAATCGACGCGCGGGGCCTAGGGTTAACACCAAATTTCTCGTCATTCACATAGCCATATGCCGCCTTCGCATACGGTTGCCAGCCGGGCGCGATGGATCGAACATTCCGCCCATCCGGATTCTCGCCATTCACGAATCCGCAATCAATACGCGATATCGCCGATATTGTCCGGCAAGGAGCCCCATCGATGCGCGCCGTTCCGTTCCCCGCTTCCTGTCGCCGCGAGGCGCCATGACCGCGTTCATTATCCGCCGGCTGTGCCAGAGCCTGGTGATCCTGGCGCTGACCTCCCTGATCGTGTTCGCCGGCGTCTACGCCATCGGCGACCCGATCGAGATCCTGGTGCCGGCCGACGCCACGCAGGCCGAGATCGCGCAGGCGGTGCAGTCGCTGGGCCTGGACCTGCCGCTGTACCAGCAGTACCTGAAGTTCGTCGGCAACGCGCTGCACGGCGACCTGGGCAACTCGTTCGTCTTCAACCAGCCCGCCATCCAGCTGATCCTGCAACGCCTGCCGGCCACGCTGGAGCTGGCCTGCGTGGCGCTGCTGCTGGCCCTGGCCATCGGCCTGCCGCTCGGCCTGGTGGCCGGCCTGAAGCCGGATTCGGCGCTGGACCGCGGCATCATGACCGGCTCGATCCTGGGCTTCAGCCTGCCCAACTTCTGGCAGGGCATCATGCTGGTGCTGATCTTCTCGGTGACGCTGGGCTGGCTGCCGTCCACCGGCCGCGGCCCCACCGGCGAGATCCTCGGCATCCACACCAGCCTGGCGTCGTGGGACGGCATCCGCCACCTGATCCTGCCGGCGCTGAACCTGGCGTTGTTCAAGATCGCGCTGATCGTGCGCCTGACCCGCAGCGGCGTGCGCGAGACGATGCCGCTGGACTACGTGAAATTCGCCCGCGCCAAGGGCTTGCGCGAATCGCGCGTGATCTATATGCACGTGCTCAAGAACATCCTGATCCCGATCGTCACCGTGGTCGGCATGGAGTTCGGCTCGCTGATCGCCTTCGCCACCGTCACCGAAACCATCTTCGCCTGGCCCGGCGTGGGCAAGCTGATCATCGACAGCATCATGAAGCTGGACCGCCCGGTGGTGGTCGCCTACCTGCTGATCGTGGTCACCATGTTCATCGTGCTCAACCTGCTGGTGGACATCATCTATTCCGTGCTGGATCCCCGTGTCCGCGTGGGAGCCTCCGAATGACATTGCTTGCGAAAAAATGGCTGCCCGGCCGCGACACCACTTTCGGCCAGGCGCTGCACGGCGTGCTGGACAGCCGCCCCGCGACGCTGGCCGCGATCATCTTCCTGCTGCTGGTGCTGGCCGCGCTGCTGGCGCCGTGGATCGCGCCGCAGAACCCGTATGACCTGGCCGCCATCACCATCCTGGACGGCCGCATGCCGCCGGGCAGCCAGGGCATCTATGGCGACATCTACTGGGCCGGCACCGACGCCCAGGGCCGCGACATGCTGTCGGCCATGATGTATGGCCTGCGCACCAGCCTTTCCGTGGGCGTGCTGAGCGGCCTGTTCGCCATGGCCGTGGGCACGGTGCTGGGCCTGACGGCGGCGTATTTCGGCGGCCGCATCGACGCGCTGATCATGCGCCTGGTGGACCTGATGCTGGGCTTTCCCACCATCCTGGTGGCGCTGATGATGCTGGCCATCCTGGGCCAGGGCGTGGACAAGGTGATCCTGGCGCTGGTGGTGGTGCAGTGGGCCTACTTCGCCCGCGCGGTGCGCGCCACCGCGGTGGTCGAGCGCCGCAAGGAATACATGGAGGCGGCGCTGTGCCTGGGGCTGAGCCACCGGCGCGCGCTGTTCAGCCAGCTGCTGCCGAACTGCATCCCGCCGGTCATCGTCATCGCCATGATCCAGACCGCCAACGCCATCGCCGCCGAGGCCACGCTCAGCTTCCTGGGCATCGGCCTGCCGGTCACCGAGCCGTCGCTGGGCCTGCTGATCGCCAACGGCTACCAGCAGATGCTGGCCGGCCTGTACTGGATCAGCGTATTCCCCGGCGTGCTGCTGCTGACCGTGGTTTTCACCATGAACATCGTCGGCGACCGCGTCCGCGAGGCGCTCAATCCGCGCCTGCAGAAATAGGAAGCGCCATGCAATCGGCAACCCCCACCCTTTCCGTGCGCAACCTGCGCACCTGGTTCCACACCCGCGCCGGCCTGGTGCGGGCGGTGGACGACGTCAGCTTCGATGTCCATCCCGGCGAAATCCTCGGCCTGGTGGGCGAGTCCGGCTCGGGCAAGTCCATCACCGGCTTTTCCATCCTGGGCCTGATCGACCCGCCCGGGCGCATCGACGGCGGCCAGATCCTGTTCAAGGGCACCGACCTGGCGACGCTGTCGCGCGAGGAACTGCGTCAGTTGCGCGGCAACCGCATCGCCATGGTGTTCCAGGATCCGATGATGACGCTGAACCCTGTGTTCCGCATCGAGACCCAGATGGTCGAGACGGTATTGAGCCACGAACGCTGCAGCCGCAAGGCGGCCTGGGACCGCGCCCGCGACACGCTGGCCGCGGTCGGCATCCCGTCGCCGGCCGAACGCCTGAAGGCCTACCCGCACCAGTTGTCGGGCGGCATGCGTCAGCGCGTGGCGATCGCCATCGCCATGCTGCACAAGCCCGACCTGATCATCGCCGACGAACCGACCACGGCGCTGGACGTCACCATCCAGGCGCAGATCCTGGCCGAAATGCAGAAGCTGTGCGCCGAGACCGGCACCGCCATGGTGTGGGTCAGCCACGACCTGGCGGTGGTGGCGGGCCTGGCCGACCGCGTCTGTGTGATGTACGCCGGCCGCGTGGTCGAGTCCGGCAGCACCGACGACATCCTCGACCGTCCGCGCCACCCGTACACCATCGGCCTGATCGGCTCTGTGCCCAGCAACGAGCACACCGGCGACCGCCTGTACCAGATCCCCGGCATGGCGCCGTCGCCGCTGGCGCTGCCGGCCGGCTGCGCCTTCAACCCGCGCTGCGGCCACGCCACCGAGCGCTGCCGCGCCGAGCAACCGCCGCTGGAGACCACGGGCGTCCGTGGCCTGCGCTGCTTCCATCCCCAGACTGGAGTGCTTTCGTGAGCCCGACGATCCTGATGCAGGCCAACCAGGTGTCGCGCCTGTTCGTGAAGCGGCCCGACTACGCCGAACGCCTGGCCGGCCTGCTGGGCGCCAAGGTGGCCTCGCACACCGTGCACGCGGTCGACCGCGTCGACCTGACCATCCACCAGGGCGAAGTGGTCGGTCTGGTGGGCGAATCCGGCTGCGGCAAGTCGACGCTGGGCCGGGTGCTGGCGGGCATCCTGCCGGCCACCTCGGGCAGCATCCAGACGCCCGCCGGCGAGCTGTCCACCCTGACCGGCCGCGCCGCGCACGCGCAGCGCATGGCCACGCAGATGATCTTCCAGGACCCGATGTCCTCGCTCAATCCGCGCAAGCGGGTGCGCGACATCATCGGCGAGGCGCCGCTGGCCAACGGCATCATCGCGCGCCGCGACTACGACGACTACGTGGTGCAGGTGATGCGGCGCGTGGGGCTGGACCCCGACTACCGCAACCGCTTTCCGCACCAGTTCTCGGGCGGGCAGCGCCAGCGCGTGGGCATCGGCCGGGCGCTGGCGGTCAAGCCGGGCTTCCTGATCTGCGATGAGTCGATCGCGGCGCTGGACGTGTCGATCCAGGCGCAGATCCTGAACCTCTTCATGGACCTGCGGCAGGATCT
The DNA here is from genome assembly GCF_002082135.1 of Achromobacter ruhlandii. Lineage (NCBI taxonomy): Bacteria > Pseudomonadati > Pseudomonadota > Betaproteobacteria > Burkholderiales > Alcaligenaceae > Achromobacter > Achromobacter ruhlandii. The sequence continues at coordinate 1,611,053 of NZ_CP017433.1, read as the reverse complement.
GGGCCTGACCTATCTCTTCATCAGCCACGACCTGGGCGTGGTGCGGCGCATCAGCGACCGCACCGTCATCATGTATCTGGGCCGCGTGGTCGAATCCGGTCCCACCGCCGAGGTGTTCGCCGCGCCGCGCCATCCCTACACCCAGGCGCTGCTGCAGGAAGTGCCGCGGCTGTCGAACCGCAAGCGGCGCTTCAACGCCATCCAGGGCGAGATCCCGTCGCCGCTGAACCCGCCGGCCGGCTGCCATTTCCATCCGCGCTGCCCGCAGGCCATGGCGCGCTGCAAGACCGAGCAGCCCTTGCTGCGCGTCACGGCCGACGGCCACCAGGCGGCCTGCCACCTGCTCGATGGCGCCGCGCCCCTCCAAGGAACTCCCGCCGCATGAACCGCTTTTCCACTCCGATCCGCCGCGGCGTCGCCGCGCTGGCCCTGCTGACGCTGCTGGCCGGCGCCGCGCCCGCCCTGGCGCGGCCGCTGTTGACCATCGGCCACTCCAGCGAGCCATCGTCGATGGACCCGCTGTTCTCGCGCACCGGCAACAACCAGGCCGCCGCCGAGAACATCTTCGAGCGGCTGGTGTCGACCGACGAGAACATGCAGATGCGGCCGGGCCTGGCGCTGTCGTGGCGGGCACTGGCGCCCGATACCTGGGAGATCAAGCTGCGGCCCGGCGTCCGCTTCCATGACGGCTCGCCGTTCAGCGCCGACGACGTGGTCTTTTCATTGGCGCGCGCGCCCAAGGTGCCGAACAGCCCGGCACCCTTTAGCGGCGCGGTGCGCTCGATCGCCGCGGTCGAGGTGGTCGATGCGCTGACGCTGCGCATCCGCACCAAGGAGCCCACGCCCGACTTCATGGAGCAGATCGGGCTGGTGTACATCCTGTCGCGCCACGCCGCGCAGGACAAGCGCTCGGAAGACTTCAACAGCGGCGTGGCGGCCATCGGCACCGGCCCCTACAAGTTCGTGCGCTGGCAGCCGGGCGACAGCCTGGAGCTGGCGCGCAACGACGACTACTGGGGCGCGCGGCCGGACTTCGAGCGCGTGGTGATCCGCTACATCGCCAACGACGCGGCGCGCATCTCGGCGCTGCTGTCGGGCACGGTCGACCTGATCGACAGCGTGCCGCCGACCGACGCCAAGACGCTCACGGGCAAGGCCGGCTACACGCTTTATCGCTCGCCGTCGGCGCGCCTGATCTACCTGGCGCTGGACTCGGCGCGCGATGTCAGCCCGTTCGTCACCGACGCGCAGGGCAAGCCGATGACGGTGAACCCGCTCAAGGACGTGCGGGTGCGCCAGGCGATCTCGAAGATGTTCATGCGCGGCCCGATCACCGAGCGGCTGCTCAGCGGCGCCGGCGTGCCGGCCGGACAGATGGTCCCGGAGGGCCTGGGCGGCTACAGCCCCAACCTGCCGGCGCCCGCCTACGACCTGGCGGGCGCGCGCGCCCTGTTGGCCGAGGCTGGCTATCCGCACGGCTTCGGCCTGACCCTGCATTCATCGAACGACCGCTTCGCCGGCGACAGCGACCTGGCCCAGGCGCTGGCGCAAATGATGGCGCGCGCCGGCCTGCGCATCAACGGCGTGGTGACCCAGCCCTACAACGTCTACGCCGGCGCCAGCGGCAAGCAGCAGTACAGCGCCTTCATCTTCTCGTACGGCAACAGCACCGGCGATTCGTCCAATGGCCTGACCAACGTGCTGGCCACCTACGACAAGGCCGCCGGCACCGGCGCCTTCAACCGCGCGCGCTATTCCAACCCGGCCGTGGACCGCTTGCTGGCGCGTGCCGCGGTGGAGTTCGACCCGGCGCAACGCGACGCCCTGCTGCGCCAGGCGGCGGAAACCGCCTTCAACGACGTCGGCATCGTGCCGCTGTATTTCCCGGTGGCCTTCTGGGCCGCGCGCGACGGCACCGTCATGCGCGCCAACAAGCTCGAACGCACCTCAATGCTGTACATACAGGAAGCAAAATGACCGCCCCCGAAGTTTCTCCCGCCGTGCTGCTGGCGGACCAGATGGTGCGCATGCGCGACGGCGTGCGCCTGGCCACCGACGTGCACCTGCCGCCCGGCTATCGCCCCGGCCAGGACGCGCCGCTGCCCGTGATCCTGGAGCGCACGCCCTACGGCAAGGCCGAGGTGTCGCGCTCGGAACAGATCGACGGCCGGCTCGGCGTGCCGCGACCCGAGGTGGCGCGCTATTTCACCGCGCGCGGCTTTGCCGTGGTGTTCCAGGACTGCCGCGGCCGCTACGGCTCGGAAGGCCACTTCACCAAGTACCTGTCGGAAGGCCCGGACGGCTTCGACACGCTCGCCTGGATCGTGCAGCAGCCGTGGAGCAACGGCCGCATCGGCACCATGGGCCTGTCGTATGCCGCGCACACGCAGATGGCGCTGGCCTGCCTGAACCCGCCGGGCCTGGCCTGCATGGTGCTGGACTCGGGCGGCTTTTCCAACGGCTACCAGTGCGGCATCCGCCAGTCGGGCGCGTTCGAGCTGAAGCAGGCCACCTGGGCCTACAAGCAGGCCAAGCTGAGCCCGGCCGCGCGGCAGGACCCGCTGGTGCTGGCCGCGCTTGAAGCCGAGGACATCCGCCAGTGGTTCACGCGCATGCCGTGGCGTCCCGGCCATTCGCCGCTGGCCAGCGTGCCCGAGTACGAGGACTACCTGTTCGAGCAATGGCGCGCCGACACCTTCGACGAATCCTGGCGTCAGCTGGGCATCTACGCCCAGGGCTACTACGACGCGATTCCCGACATCCCGGTGGCGCTGATGTCCAGCTGGTACGACGCCTACGTGCGCACCACCCTGGAGAACTACGCCGGCCTGACGCAGGGCCGGCGGTCGCCGGTGCGGCTCATCATGGGCCCGTGGCTGCATGGCGACCGCAACACCACCCACAGCGGCGACGCCGAATTCGGTCCGCGCGCGGCCTTCGACGGCAACCTGGCGCGGCACTGGCTGGACTTCCGGCTGGCGTGGTTCCGGCGCTGGCTGCAGGACGCGCCGGCGGGCGCCGCGCCGGACCCGGTCGCGCGCCTGTTCCTGATGGGCGGCGGCAGCGGCGCGCGCGACGCGCAGGGCCGCTTCGACCACGGCGGCGCCTGGATCCAGGCCGACTCCTGGCCGGTGCCGCAGGCCCGCGCCACCGCCTTCTACCTGCACGCCGACGGCCGCCTGGACCAACGCGCGCCGACGGGCGAGGCGGACCGGCTGCGCTACCAGTACGACCCGCGCAATCCCGTGCCGACGATCGGCGGCGCGCTGACCTCGGGCCAGCCGGTGTTCGAGGGCGGCGGCTTCGACCAGCGCGAGGACGCGCGCTTCTTCGGCGTGCGCCAGCCCGGCCTGCCGCTGGCCGCGCGCGACGACGTGCTGGTGTTCCAGACCGAGCCGCTGCCAGAGGACCTGGCGGTGGCCGGGCCGGTGACGGTCCGGTTGCACATTTCGTCGGACTGCCCCGACACCGACTTCACCGCCAAGCTGATCGACGTCTACCCGCCCAGCGCCGACTACCCGCAGGGCTATGCGCTGAACCTGACCGACGGCATCTTCCGCTGCCGCTTCCACGAGACCTGGGACGAGGCGCGGCCGCTGGCGTCGGGCAAGGTCTACGAGATCACCATCGAGCCGTTCGCCACCTGCAACCTGTTCCAGCGCGGGCACCGCATCCGCCTGGACATCTCCAGCAGCAACTTCCCGAAGTACGACGTCAACCCGAACAGCGGCGAAACCGCCGCCGACGCGCGCGAGAAGCGCATTGCGCTGAACACAGTGCATCTGTCGGCCGCCCATCCGTCCAGCGTCACGCTGTGCGTGGCCGCGCCACGGGACCTGACGCCGCTGCCCGCGCACGGGGCCCTGACATGACCCGCTAGCGCCCGCGCCGACACCTCCGCTTGCTTCATCCTTTGCCGCCGGCGAGCCGGCGGCAGGGGCTTCTTTTGTCCAACGCCATACCAATCGAGGGGATCACACCATGAAAAGAATCATCCGCCATCGCAGCACCCTGGGCGCCGCCCTGGCCCTGAGCTGCCTGAATCCGGCGCAGGCGGCCGAGGCCAGCAGCGTGACGCTGTACGGGATCGTCGACCTGGGCACCACCTATGAACGCAAGGACGGCCAGTCCAGCCTGCGGCAAAAGAGCGGCAACCAGTCGGGCTCGCGCTGGGGCCTGCGTGGCTCGGAGGACCTGGGCAACGGCTACAAGGCCGTGTTCCGCCTGGAAAGCGGCTTCAACGCCAACAACGGCACGCAGGCGCAGGGCCGCCTGTTCGGCCGCTGGGCCTATGTGGGCCTGGCTGGCGACTTCGGCGAAGTGCGGCTGGGACGCCAGTGGGTCTATGGCTTCGAGTGGGCCGGCGTCGGCTCGCCGTTCGGCACCGGCTGGGGCCAGTCGTCCAACAACGCCAGCCTGGGCTACAACGACGGCGATTTCGGCGCCGGCGGCCGCGTCAACAACGCCGTGTTCTACGCCACGCCGCGCCTGGGCGGCTGGCAGGCGGGCCTGGGCTACAGCTTCGAGGCGCACGACGGCGAGGCTTTCGCCACCAACGCCCATGACCGCGTGCTGACCGCCGGCCTGCGCTACAACGGCGGTCCGGTGGCGGCGGCGCTGACCTACGAACGGCTCAACCCGAATTCACAACTGCCGAACAAGAAGACCGCGGGCAACCTGCAGTTGGCGGGCTCGTACGATTTCGAGTGGATCAAGCTGCACGGCACCTACGGCAACCTGCGCAACGCCAACACCGGCCCGTCCGCGGGCTACGACCGCGTCAATTCGTACATCGCCGGCGTCAGCGTGCCGACCGGCAAGGTGGGAACGCTGATGGCGTCGTACCAGCGCGCCACGGGGTCCGACATCACCGGCTGGGCCCTGGGCTACCAGTACGACCTGTCCCGGCGCACCAACCTGTACGCCTACGTCAACCGCCTGGATATCCGCGAATCGCACACGCTGCAGACGTCGGTCGGCATCCGTCACATGTTCTGACGCGTTTTCTTGTGCCGGCATTCTTTCAGATTGCACGATCTGTTCTGATTTTCGGACTCATCTAATTTACCGCGCCGGGATCCCTCAATACCCTAGTTGGAGTTTTCACCACATCCTCCCCACTCCGCCGCCCCATACCGGGGCGCTGGAGCCTCCGGGGGGGTCCGAGAGACTCCATGCATTCCATTCCGCTATCCCGCCTCGGTACCCGCATGCTGGGACTCGCCCTGCTCATGAGTACCGCCGTCGCGCACGCGCAATCCGTCGGCTCGCAAAACGCTTCGCAGAATTTATCTTTGGGCACGGTATCCATCCTGGCTTCGCCCGCAGCAAGTGTCGTCGGCAGCGCCGACGGCGACGCAAGCCTGGGGGCCGCGCTTGCTGTCACGGGTACCTCATTTGTCGTGACCAGCATCGCGCAGCTGTCGGCCGACACCACGGAGATCATTCTTGACGCCGTAAGCGGCGCCGCCAAGCTATCGGTACATGTCGCCACTTCCGTGGCGCGCGGCCTGAGCATTTCGGCCGGTACCGCCGTGCAGGCCGTAGCGGCCTCAACCGGCACTGTGCTACTGGCTTCGGGCAAAGTCCTCGCGTTCATCCCCAATACGGTGGGCCAGGCCTTGCTGCATCATGAACGGGTGCCAGGATGAACAATATCCCCGCCTCGCGTATCCGCCGGGCCTTGTGCGCCGTTGCCGCCTGCTGCGCGCTCTGCGGCATGTCGACCACGCCGGCCTTGGCCGGCCAGGGTTGCGCCGACACCGCCCTCAGCGCCAACACCCTGATCACCGCCATGGATACCGCGCAACGGATATCCGCCATCCTGGACGAGCTTCCAGTGAACGTCGTGGTGTTGGGGCGGATGGGCCAGGATCTGTCCGAATATCACCTGCGCTATAGCCATGCCGGCTTCGCCTACCGTGAGCGAGCAGGCGCCCCATGGCGCATCGCCCACTTGCTCAATGAATGCGGCACAGCGCAATCCGACCTCTGGTATGAAGGACTAGGCAACTTCTTCCTGGACGATTTGTTCAGATTCGACACGCTATTGCTCATCCCCCCAGAGCCGATCGCTGACGCATTGCTGACGCGAATTCAACAGCCCAAAACCTTGCGCTCGCTATTCGATCCGCACTACAACATGATTGCGTTTCCTTTTTCCACACGCTATCAAAACTCCAACGCCTGGGTGCTGGAAACCATCGTCAGCGCACAAGCCAAGGACACTCCCATCGGCAATCGTGAACAAGCACAGGCTTGGCTGAAGACGGCCGGCTATCAGCCGTCTGAACTGCGGATTAGCGCATTGACGCGCTTGGGCGGGCGCCTGTTTAAGGCGAACGTCGCCTTTGACGATCATCCTGATGAGCTGCGTTATGCCGGTCGCATCAACGCCGTGACCGTCGATTCATTGCTGGATTTTCTGACACGCCATGAAGGGTGGACAGTCCGAGAAGTTCGCGCTCCGCATTGAAGCGGTCTCACCGGCCGCACTGGGTCCATCCGTACCGGCGTGTTCTTCGTCTTCACAGGAAAGCGCGCGTGCCCCACCAGCCGGGCAACAGCAGCGCGGCCGCCCACAGGAAGGCCGAGGCCCAATTGGCGATCTGGAATGCGGCGGGGCGCATGCCGCAGATGCCGGCGATCATCGGCACGGTGGCGCGCAGCGGACCGAAGAAGCGGCACAGCACGATGCTGAGCACGCCCCACTTCTGGATGAACAGGGTGCTGCGATGCAGGAGCGCGGGGCGTTTGCGCAGGGGCCTGGACCGCATCAGGCCGGGTCCGAACCACACGCCGCAAGCGTATTGCACCCAGTCGCCGAGCGCGGCGCCCACCGCGATCGCCAGCCAGACCGGCACGAAAGCGCTGTCGCCCAGCCCCAGGATCGCGCCGATCGACAGCAGCAGCGCCGTGCCGGGAATCACCAGCGCCACCAGCGGCAGCGACTTCAGGAACGCGAACGCGAAGCCCAGCGGCGCCAGCCAATCGGCGTGGGTCCGGGCGAAATCGACCAGGGTTTCCTGCAGCGAGTGGAAAGTCTCGAACAACATGCGGCGTCAGCACCAGGCAGGCATCAGGGCCATATTACGGCCTGGGGCTCAGACGATCACATCGCGCAGGCCGCGCGGGCGCCGGCGCACCAGGCCAGCCAGCCGCTCCAGCGCCTGCGCCAGGGCGGCACGCTCGGGAATGCTGCCCAGCGAGATGCGGATGGCGTTGGGCGCGCCCATGCCCAGGTGGAAGGCTTCCGAGGAAGTCACGCTCAGGCCTTCGTCGCGCGCGACCCGCTCCAGGTCGACGGCGGTCCAGCGGTCGGGCAGGGGCTGCCACAGGTGGATGCCCGCCTCCGCTTCGGGAAACGGCCCCGGCAGCGACCGGCGCGCCAGTTGCTGGCGCGCCCGGGCCTCGGCGCGTACGCCGTCCAGGATCTGCCGCGCCGTGCCGCTGGCGATCCATTGCGTGGTCAGCACCCCCATCAGCGGCGCGGCCATCACGGCGAACGAACGCATCGCCGCCAGCACGTTGCGGCGGCTGTCCTGGTCGGGACTCAGCACGAACGCGGTGCGCAGTCCCGGCGTCAGCGTCTTGGCCAGTGTGGCGATGTAGAACACCGAGGCCGGCGCCAGGCTGGCCAGCGCCGGCGGCGCGCCGTCCAGGAACAGCGAATAGGGATCGTCCTCGATGATGCGGGCGCCACAGGCCACGGCCGCGCGCACCAGGTCGCGGCGGCGCGCCGCGCTCATGGTGTGGGCGGTGGGGTTCTGCAACGTGGGATTCAGGTAGACCAGCCGGCCGCCCTCGCGGCAGGCGCGCTCCAGGCCGGCGGGGGTCATGCCGTCGGCATCGGTCTCGGCCACCAGCACGCGGCGGCCCAGTTGCCGCGCGGCGGTCAGGAGGCCCGGGTACACCAGCGGCTCGGCGACGATGCCGTCGCCCGGCTGGCTGTAGGCCAGCATCACCGCGGCCAGCGCGGCCTGCGCGCCGGGACACACCAGCACGCGGTCCGGATCGACCCGCTCGACCGACTGCGACAGCCATTGCGCCCCGGCCTCGCGCTCGGCGGGACCGCCGCCGGCCTGGTGGTAGGTCATCATCACGCCGACGTCATGACGCTCCATGGCCTTGGCCAGGCCGCGCCGCAGCAGGTCCTGCAGATCGCAGCCCAGCGGCAGCGGCGGCATGTTCATGCCCAGGTCCAGCATCTGTTGCAGCGGCTGTTCCGCCGGCCGCGCGATGAAGGTGCCCAGCGGCCCGCGCGCCTCGATCAGGCCGCGTTCGCCGGCCTCGGCGTAGGCGCGCGTCACCGTGGTCAGGTCCACGCCCAGGTGCTGGGCCAGCCGCCGCTGCGGCGGCAGGCGATCGCCCGGCTGCATGCGGTTGGCGGCCACGGCGCCTTCGATGAAATCGGCGATCTGGCGGTAGCGCGGGCCACCGCCACGCACGAAGCGCAAGGGCCAGGACGCAGACATGTCGTCGTGATGCATGGAGTTTATGGCGGCAACATGCCGCAATGCATGGGTCGGGTGAATCGAGCAGTATGGCAACAAACTCGATTTCAGTCCATACATAGAGGATCTTGTACGGGCTTTCGCGGGCCGTCCCGCTCGTCGCGACGCCGTCGGCGAACTGGCGCCACCCATCCCTGCCGCGGGCGGAGATTGTGGCAAGGCCTGCGCCGGCCACACGCCAGCCCTGCGCCGGCCGCACGCCCGGCGCGGGTGGCCGGCCGGCTTGCGCGGCATAATCGGGCTGAACAAGATCATGCGCCCGCTCTTCTCCATCCCATGCGACCCGACCTGAACCTGCTGTACGCCCTGCAAGCCCTGCTGGAGGAAGGCAGCGTGGTCGGCGCCGCGCGCCGCATGAACCTGAGCGCGCCAGCCATGAGCCGCACCCTGGCCCGCATCCGCGAAACCACCGGCGACCCGATCTTCGTGCAGTCCGGCCGCACGCTGGTGCCGACGCCGCGCGCCATGCAATTGCGCGACCAGATCCGCGACGCGATCGAGCAGGCCTGCGGCGCGCTCGCGCCCGGCGAGCAGGTCGACCTGAAGCGTCTGGACACGCGCTTCAATGTGCGCGCCAACGACATCTTCATCGGCATCTACGCGGGCCGCCTGCTGGATGCGTTGCAGAACGACATGCCGCGCGCCACGCTGCGCTTCATGCCCGAGGAAGACGATATCGACGACGAGTCGCTGCGCGCCGGCCGCGTCGACCTGTTCATCAGCGCCGCGCGTCCGCTGGGCCACGAGATCCGCGTGCAGCCGCTGTTCACGACCCGCATGGTCGGCGTGGCCTGTGAAGACCATCCCTTGTTCAAGGACGAGATCAGCGCGCGGCGCGTGGCGCGCTGGGGCCACATCAGCGTCTCGCGCCGCGGCAAGACGCAAGGCCCGATCGACGACGCGCTGGCGCAACAGGGCCTGGACCGGCAGGTCACCCTGACCGTGCCCACGCCCAGCGCGGCGCTGCTGGCCCTGCACGGCTCCGACCTGATCCTGCCGCTGCCCGAACAACTGGCGCGCGCCGCCGCCCGCATGGGCATGCGGATCCGCCTGTTCGACCTGCCGCTGGCGCTGGAACCGGTGCTCATCACGCAGGCCTGGCACCCGCGCTACCAGCACGCTCCCGCGCACCAGTGGCTGCGCCGCACCATCCGTGCCCTGACCGAGGACGCGCGCGACGCTGACGAATTGCCGCGCTGACCGCGCCGCGCGCCGACCGTGCGCGCCACGCACGCCTGACGTGCGAACTCTCGACTTCTCCGCGCCCGGAGCCGCTCCTAGACTGGCTTATCGCAAGCATTCCGGAGCGCACCGTCCATGTCCCAAGCCCCGTCCGCCGTCGCGGACGCCCCGTCCTCACGGCTCGGTCGCGCGCTGGCCCTGCTGGCGCGGCTGGACCTGATCACTCCCCGCGGCGCCTACATCGCCCGCTCGACCGCCGCCGCCCTGCTGGCGCTGGGCGTGGCCTACCTGCTGGAACTGGAGATGCCGTTCTCGGCCGCCTCCACCGTGCTGCTGGTGATCAATCCGGTGCAGGGCGCCGTCATCGGCAAGGGCGCCTGGCGCATCATCGGCACACTGGTCGGCATGCTGGCGGCCGTGGCATTGATGGCCGTGGCCGGCCAGATGCCGCTGCTGTTCATCCTGGGCTTCGGCGCCTGGCTCGGGCTGTGCGTCGGCGCCATGACGCTGCTGCGCCATTTCCGCGCGTCGGGCGCGGTGGTGGCCGGCTACACCATCGGCCTGGCCACCTACGGCGCCATGGGCCACCCCGAGCACACCTTCGAGCACGTCATGGGACGCGGCGCCACCGTAATGGTCGGCGCCGTCTGCCTGGGCCTGGTCAGCAGCCTGTTCAGCGCCCGCACCCTGCGCGCCCGGCTGCATGCGCAATACCAGCGGCTGGCCGCCGGCGTGGCCGGCGCGATCGCGCGCCAGCAGCACGCCGCGCCCGTCGAGGCGCAGTCCGCACGGCAGGACGTGATCGCCGAGGTATACGGCGTGGACGACCTGCTGGCCGCCGGCAAGGCCGAGTCCGAAGACCTGGCGCAACGCGCCGCCGCCATCCGCAACGGCATGGCGGCGCTGTTCGGGGCTTTGGTGGGCGGCGCCGCGCCGACCGGCGACCACGCGCTCTGCCCGGCCCTGGCGGCGTTGCGGACGCCGTTGCAACAGGCCTGGGACGGGGCAGCCCAGGCGTTGCGGCAGGGCGACGCGGCGCGCGCGGCGGGTCTGCTGCGCCAGGCCCGCCGGCAATTGGCGGAACCGCTGCCCATCCCCGATCGCGCGGACGCGCGGCACGAGGCCGCGCTGCTGATCGCCGCCGACCGGCTGCGCGAACAAGTGGACGCCTACCTGGTGGCGCTGGACGGCCTGGCGGCCCTGTCGACGCCGCGGCCGCCGGCGGCGGGCGCGCCCGTGCGCTTCCATCGTGACTATGCCGGCGCGCTGCGCAACGGCCTGCGCTCGATGAGCGCCATCGTGCTTGCCGGCCTGTTCTGGCTGTACACCGGCTGGCCGCAAGGCGACATGATGCTGCTGGTGCTGGGGCCCTACTGCGCGCTGCTGGCCACCGCCGGCGACCCGCCGGCCGGCGCCCGCGCCTTTCTCCGCGGCACACTGTACGCGGTGCCGGCCGCCTGGCTCTGCGCCTTCGGCGTGCTGCCGCGCCTGGACGGCTTCCCGCTGCTGGCGCTGACGCTGGCGCTGTTCTGGCTGCCGGGCATCTATGCCACCAGCGCGCCCGCGACGGCGTTGACGGGACTGGCCTACCTGGTGGCCTTCAACACGCTGGCCGCGGCCGACAACCCCATGCACTACGCGCTGCAAGACTTCGCCAATTACGCCGTGGCGTGGGTGCTGGCGACCGCCTTCGCGTTGCTGTGCTTCCGCCTGATCCTGCCGCGCGATGTCCATCGCGACGCGCTGCGCCTGCGCCACGCCATCCGCGACGACGCGCTGGCGCTGCTGCGCGGCAAACGGCCCGGCCAGCGCGGCTGGCAGCAACGCCAGCAACATCGCCTGGCGCAGTGGGCGCCATGCTCAAGGGCCGGCCCGAGACCCTGACCGTCGCCCTGG
>NZ_CP017433.1:1561532-1599286 GCF_002082135.1 Achromobacter ruhlandii | reverse complement strand
CAGTTGGCCCGGCTGCTGGCACGCCAGCCGGCGACGCCGCCCGCGCAACGCCAGGCCGCGCAGAAGGCCATGGCCGCCTTCGCCGACATCCACTGGCTGATCCAGGACCATGCCGGCTATTTCAATGCCCAACCGTTCCCGGAGCTATCCCGTGCTGAGTGAATTCGCCATTGCCGGCATCTATGTGCCGCCATTCTTCCTCTATGCCTGCGCCACCGTGCCGCTGTACTGGCTGCTGCGCGTCGTGATGGCGCGCAGCGGACTGCTGCGGCGGGTCTGGCACCCCGCCCTGTTCGAGTTCGCCGTGTCGTTGGCGCTGGTGTCCCTGCTGATCCTGACCCTTTGATTGCCGTATGCCCATGTCTCCGATATTGAAGAAAACCACGCGCGTGGCCCTGACGCTGGCCACGCTGACCGCCGCCGGCCTGCTGGCGGCCGCCCTCTGGAATGCCTATGTGCTGGCGCCCTGGACCCGCGACGGACGCGTCAGCGCCCACGTAGTGCGCGTCGCGCCCGAAGTCTCAGGCACGGTGTCCGAGGTGGCCGTCGACGACAACCAGCCAGTCAAGCGCGGCGACGTGCTCTACCGCATCGACCCCAGCCGCTTCGAACTGGCGCTGGAACAGGCCCGCGCGCAAGCGGCCGCCGCCGACGAGACCCTGCGCCAACGCCAGGACGAAGCGCGACGCCGCAGCGGCCTGGACGACCTGGTGTCGCGCGAGGACATCCAGCGCGCCGGTCGCGCCGTCGCCATCGCCCAGGCCGAGGCACGCCGCGCGCGGGCCGCGCTGGAGGTGGCCGAGCTGGACCTGGCGCGCAGCGTGCTGCGCTCGCCGGTGGACGGCTTCGTCACCCGGCTGCGTCTGCGCGCCGGCGACTACGCGCTGGCGGGCCAGCCCGGCATCGCCGTGCTGGACGCCCACAGCTTCTGGGTCACCGGCTACTTCGAGGAGACCAAGCTGCGCCGGATCCGGCCCGGCGCCCCCGCGCGCATCAAGCTGATGGGCTTCGAGCCGCTGCTCGATGGCCGCGTCGCCTCCATCGGGCACGGCATCGCCGACGACAACGACGGCCAGGACGAGCACGGGCTGCCGGCGGTCAAGGCGAGCTTCAGTTGGGTACGCCTGGCGCAGCGCATCCCGGTGCGCATCGAGATCGACGCGCTACCCGACGGCGTGCGGCTGGCGGCTGGCATGACGTGCAGCGTCGACATCGGCCAGCCCGGCGAGACACACGTGGCGCGCGGCCGCCTGGCCGGCTGGCTGCGCGACCTGATGTAGGAAGCCAGCCATGCGGATCCCCCACTCGCCCCCGGCGGCGGCGCCCGTCGCCCCCCGCCGCCGCGCGCCGCGCGGCCCCCTCCTGACCCTGGCCACGGCCCTCGCGCTCGCCGGCTGCGCCGCCGTCGGCCCCGACTATCGACCGGAGACCCCGTCCCATCCCCAGGACTGGTCGGAAGCCCTGCCGGACGCCGCGGCCACCGACCCGGCCACGCTGACGCAATGGTGGCAGGCCTTCAACGACCCGTTGCTGGACCTGCTGCAAGAGCAGGCCCTGGCGCGCAACCAGGACCTGGCCATCGCCCGCCTGCGACTGGCGCAGGCGCGCGCCGAGCGCGACCAGGTCGCCAGCCGCCTGGGACCCTCGGTCGGCGCGCAGGCCAATGCCACCGCCTCGCGCTCGCCGCGGGCGCTGGACTACCCGCCCGGCATCGGCGAATCGCGCGCCTACACCCTGGGCCTGAATGCCAGTTGGGAAATGGACGTCTTCGGCGGCCGTCACCGCGCGCTCGAACGCGCCGACGCCGAGGTGCAGGCCATCGCCCAGGACGGCCACGCGGTGCGCGTCAGTCTGCTGGCCGAACTGGCCGCCGACTATGCCGCGCTGCGCGCCACGCAGGCGCGTGGCGCGATCGCTCGCGACAACATCGCCACGCTGGTGGCGGCCGAGCGGCTGGCGCAACGCGCCGCGCGCCACGGGCTCGGCACCCCCGCCGAAGTGGCCCAGGCGCGCGCCGAACGCGAGGCGGCCGAGGCCCGCGTACCCGAGCTGGAGGGTGACGCCGCCCGCCTGGCACATGCCATCGGGGTGCTGGCGGGCGGCTTTCCCGCCGAGCTGAAGCAACGTTTGATGGCCGCCGGCCAGCCGCTGCTGGTGCCGCCGGCCCTGCCGGCCGCCCTGCCTTCCGAGGTGATCCGCAACCGGCCCGACATCCGCGCCGCCGAACGCCGGCTGGCGGCCGCCACGGCCGGGGTCGGCGTGGCCACGGCCGACCGTTTTCCGACCTTCGTCATTCCGCTCGGCCTGGGCAGCGCCGCCAGCCTGCTGCACAACCTGTTCAGCGATGCCAGCGTGCTGTGGTCGCTTGGCGTCGGCGCCAGCCAGTCGGTCTATGACGGCGGCCAGGCGGCGGCCGGCGTGCGCGCCGCCGAGGCCCGGGCGCAGGCCAGCCGGCTGGCCTACGCGCGCAGCCTGCAGCGCGCCTTCCAGGACGTCGAGGACGCGCTGGCCGGCCTGAACGCCGAACAGGCGCGCCAGCGGGCGCTGGCCGCGGCCGTGCATGACAGCCAGGATGCGCTCGACCGCGCGACGCGGCTGTACCGCAACGGCCTGAGCGGCTATCTGAACGTGCTGACCGCGCAACGCACCACCTACCAGGCGCGCGACGCCCTGGCGCTGAGCCAGTTGGCGCGCGTGCGCCACGCCATCGGCCTGTACAAGGCGCTTGGCGCCGGCCTGCCGCCCGCGACACCGGACTCTTCCCCCTCGCCCCCCACCAGGAGCCCCTCATGAGCCTGCTTTCGGTCCCCTTCCGCATCCACGACGTCCGGCGCTTTCCGCTCTGTCTGTTCGACCCGACCCACGCCCAGCCCGGCTACGCCGCGCAGTGGCAGACGGAAATGGAGGCGCTGCTGGCCGCCGGCCAGCCATTCACCATTGCCTACATCGAACTGGACCCGGCCGAAACGCACGAAGACCGCAAGCAGCGCGGCCTCTGGCTCAAACACAACAAGGCGCGGCTGGGCCTGTTGTGCCGGGCCCAGATCAGCGTCGAGCCGGACGCCGCCCGGCGCGCCGAGGCCAGCCGCCAAGGCGCGCTCGCCGCCAAGGCCTTTGGCATTCCGCACGAAGCCGTGGCCACGCTGGAAGAGGCGGTGGCGCTGACGCGCCGCCTGACCCGGCCCCTGCCGCCGCATCCGCGGGACGGCATGCGCGGCTGGGAGAACATCAGTTGAACGCGGCACGCGGGCCACGCGGCCGGGGCGCCCGTCTCCGCCGCACGGCCATCCCCGCTCCCGGCGCCGCAGATATGTATTTCTATTAAGCCGCGCCGACCCAATCTTCACATTCTTTAAATCTATCGAAGAAAATTTCGCCGCCTCCTCCTTTAGATTTCGTAGCCAATACATCGGCTACCCCGGAGAGGTCGCGTGTCGGACATTGTTGTCTACGTCAGAAGCCAGCCCCAGTTGGGCGACCAGATCGTCGCCTTCGCCACGCTCTACCAACTCAAGGCATGGTGGCCCGACAAGCGGGTCAAGGTGGTGGCGCGCGACGATGTCGGCCACATCTATCGCGGCCTGCCCTGGGTCGACGAATTCCTGCGCGCGCGCACCCTGCGCGATTACCTCGGCAGCCTGTCACGCCACACCCGGGTTTCGGTCAGCCTGCACCACAGCAGCGAGCGCTTCGGCCTGATCAATCTGCTGCGGCTGCCGGCCATCCGCCTGGGCTTTCGCAATGCCCGCTTCAGCGACCTGGTGTGGACCCATTGCCATCGCAAGGACGAGGCCGAATACATCGGCCTGGCCAACCTGCGCCTGCTGGCCGCATACCGCCCGCTGAACGCCGAGGAAACGGCGCGCCGCTGCTTCACCGAACTGGCCCGGACGCACCGCCACACCACGCTCGGCGCCGACGTGGTGTTTGTTCCCGGTGGCGGCTCGGGCCCGTTCAAGCGCTGGAGCCTGGCGCATTACCTGCGGCTGGCCGACCGGCTCAAGCCGCTGCTGGGCGCCGACACCCGCTACACCTTCGTGCTGGGGCGCCAGGAAGCGCGCGAACGCGCCGAGCTGGACGCCTTGCGCCGCGCCGATATCGAGGTGGCCTATTGCCGCCCGCTATCCGAACTGAGCGCGATCATGCTGCGCGCGCGGCTGGTGGTCGCCAACGACTGCGGCCCGTCGCATGTGGCGCAGGCCGCCGGCGTGCCGTACGTCGGCGTCTTCAACCAGCCCAACCCCGAGTGGTTCTGGCGCCGACGCGGCGCCGCCGACGTGGTGCCCCGGCATCCGCCCGACGGCATCAATTCGATCACCCCGGACCAGGTCCTGCACGCCTGCGAGCAGGTTCTGGCGCACGCGCCCCTGGCGCGCGCCTGACGTAATCGGGCCGATCCCTTCCTTTATTCAGGCCATGCGAATCCTGCATACTCTCGGCGAAAAAAGCCTGGGCGGACTCGAATTCCGCACACTCGACCAGGCCGGCTGGCTGGCGCGCCACGGCCATGACGCGGCCATCGCCGCGCCCGCGCACAGCGCCATCAATCTGGCGGCGCGCCAGCGCGGCATCGCCACCATCGACATCGACTTCGACGCCCCCTACTCGCCGCTCACCGTACTGCGGCTGCGCCGCGCGGTGCGGCGGCTGCACATCGATGTCATCGACAGCCACAGCCGCGCCGACGGCAAGACCGCCGCGCTATGCCGCGACCTGTGCGCCGTGGTGCGCACACGCCACTTCGCCAAGCCCATGCCCACCAGCGCGCGCCGCCGCCTGGAATGGAAGCTGGGTTGCGATCAGGTCATCGCCACCAGCGCGGCCGGCCGCGACGCGCTGGTCGATGCCGGGCTCGCGCCCGCCGACCGCATCAGTGTGGTGGGGGAATGGGCCGGCGAGGATTTCTTCCGCGCCGCCGACAAATCCAGCGTGCGCCGCCTGGTGCGGCGCGAACTGACGCTGGCCCCGGACGCCTGCGTGATCTCTACCATCGGCATGCTGCGCCCCGAAAAGCGCCAGGCCGACCTGTTGCGCGTGGTGCAGCGGCTGCGCCGCCAGGGGGTGCCGGCCGCCGCCCTGGTGGTGGGCATGGCCACCGCCACCACCCAGTCCTATGCGGACGCGCTACGCAATCTGGCGCTGCAGCTGGGCATCGCCGGGCATGTGGTGTTCACCGGTCACCGCGGCGATGTGGCCGACATGATGCACGCTTCCGACGTGGTGCTGGTGCCTTCCGCCACCGAAGCGTGGTCACGCGTGGTGCCGGAGTCGTTCGCGGTGCGTTGCCCGGTGGTGGCCAGCAATGTCGGCGGGCTGCCCGAGCTCGTCCGGCCCGGCGCCACCGGCTGGCTGGCCGAACCCGGCGACATCGACGGCTTCGCCGACCGCATCACGCGGATCCGCAACGACCCCGCCGCCACCGCC
Organism: Achromobacter ruhlandii; assembly: GCF_002082135.1. Classification (NCBI taxonomy): domain Bacteria; kingdom Pseudomonadati; phylum Pseudomonadota; class Betaproteobacteria; order Burkholderiales; family Alcaligenaceae; genus Achromobacter; species Achromobacter ruhlandii. The sequence goes on along the minus strand of NZ_CP017433.1, from coordinate 1,593,862 downwards.
GCCGCCGTGGCCCACGCGCGCGACTATGCCGAATCGCACTTGCGCCTGGCGGGCCAGATGCACCGCACCCTGGAGGTCTACGCCCGCGCCATGGCGAGGAGCACGGGCGGCGTCCGATAAGGCGGCCAGCATTGGCCTAAAAGACTGCCACCCCATCGCGTTCCGCGCGCGGTTTGCGCCGGCCATTCGTTTTCCATGACCAAGCGCGCCATATCGACCAGACCGTCGGCATCTGAGTCGCCCCGCTGCCGAAAACCTCATCCCCTCATGCGTTCACAGGCCTGTGCACACGCGCGGCAAGTGTCCGCGCATGCACGCATCCCCTCGATGGCGTCACAACTGGCCGCGCAGGCACGGCATGCGGAGGCGCAGACATTACATACCTGCGCATGGTTTTCGGCGCCCAACAGCATCATGTGCGCCGATGTCCGACACATTTCCGCGCAAGCCATCATGCGACGGAAATGGCCCGGCTCGACGTGTTGTCCTCCCGCCTCCAGGCAATGGCCCATCGCTTCTTCCAGGCAGGTTCGGTAACAGTCCAGGCAGGCCTCGATGCATTCCTTCATGGCATCATTCATGGCGGTTCTCCTTGTATCAAACCAATGAACGATGCGGAGTCAGCAACCGCCATTCCCGCCGCCGCAATCGGCCCATCGGCCCATCCCGCCCTGTACAGCATCGCCGCGCCGTCGTCACCCCCTGAGGGTGGGCGCTGATCGCAGGCGCTAGATGAAACCGGCCGCCCGGAACATGCGTTCGTAGATATCGCGGATGACCGCCTGCTTGCGCAGGTTGTAGTCGGCCACCTGGTCCACGCCGCGCGCCGCGGCATGCTTGGCCTGGGCATAGCGGTCACGGTCGTCGTCATGGTCGCGCAGCCAGTCGCGGAACATGCGGTGGCGGATGTTCTCGGGACAGTCCGGGCCGAACACATGCAGGTTGACCCGGGGCGCGGCCCGTTGCAGGCAGCGGTGCTGATGCCACGAAGGCTCGCGGATCACCAGCACGTAGCCGATGGCCTCCAGCGCCGGCACGTAGGCGGGCTCGTCGGCCGGATCGGCCAGCGCCACGTCGATGTCCACCACCGGCTTGGCCGGCAGGCCCGGCACCGCCGTCGAGCCGACATGGTCGATGCGCAGCAGCGCCGCGCCGAGCGCGGCGCCGATATCCGCGGCCAACCGCGCGTAAAGGGCCGGCCACTCGGGGTCGTACGGCGCGACCCGCACGGGCTCCGGCGCCGGCCTGCCGCGCACCCACGGATTCTCGTCCGGATCCGAGTCGTAGTGCCGCATGATGTCCTGGGGAGTGGGCATGGTCTGTCCTGATGAAGCCAGCCCGTATTGTAGAAAAGGCGCTCAGGGCGCAGGCGGCGGCAGCGCCCCGATCCACGCCGCCATGTCCGCCGCCACCTCGCCCATGCGCGGCGTGCCGTCGGGCTCGCGCAGGCCATGATCCAATCCGGGATAGGCGCGATACTCGATATTGCCGCGGCCGGCGCGCCGCAGCGCATCGACCATCCGCGCCACCGAATCCGGCGACACCGACGTGTCCGCGCCCGCCTGGATCACCAGCAACGGCGTGCGCACCTGCTCCAGCAGCGCCCGCTGATCCAGCGCCAGCGCCTGGCGCCACCATTCGTGGCCATGATTGCTCGCGACCAAGTCGGACGACGGCGTCTCGCTCACGTAGCGGGCGAAGCCGCGCAATCCCTCGATGGATTGCGCCTTCTCGGACGCTGGCGCATCGCCCGTCGCGATGCCGTGCAGCACGTCCTCCAGGAACCAGCGCCCGCCGCCATTGAAGGCGATGCTGGCATCCACCAGGCCGCCCCGGGCGGCCAGCAGGTTCGCCACCACCGCGCCTTCGCTGCCGCCCACGGCCACTACCCGGCCATACCCCTCCTGCCGGCGCAACAGGCCGATGACGGCCGCGTAATCGCGCACGCGCTGGTCAAAGTTGTCGTGCCGCAGATAAGCGGGCGGGCAGTCGGCCCTTTCGCTGCCGTCGTCGTCCCGGTACGGCAGGGAAACCTCGATGCCGTACTTGTCGACCGTGAGCAGGTCGGCGCCTGGCAGGGCATGCCGCAGGTACCGGTGGATGGCGCGATTGTGCGCCACACTGTTGCAGTCGGAGCCCTGCGCCACCACCAGCAGGCTGTCGGCGGCCCGCGCCGGGTCGTGCCGCTGCAGGTAGTAGGCGATGGCCGAACCATCCGGCCGCGGCAGGAGATACTGCCAGGTCGGTTGGGCCTGCGCGGGCAACCAGGCGAGCAGCGCGCAGAGGCTCGGCAACAGGGAGCGAAACATGGAATGCAGGGGAATGATTATCTCAGGCGGTCCAGGTGCCCGTCCGCCGTCCATCCGTTGCCGGTGACGCTGACCCGGAAATCATAGGTATGGCCGGCCACCACATCCAGGTCGAGATACTGGATCGGCTCGCCCACGTTCATCATCTGCAGGCCGACCCGATGCGCTCCCGCGGGCACCTGCAATTCCAGCACGCGGTTGGAATCGAGACTGGCGATATAGCGGCCGTCCACATAGATGACCGCGTTGAGGGCGGAACCGGCAATGCCGCCGTCGCGCACGATACGCACCACGCCCTTGTCGGCGCCCGCCACCAGATAAGCGGGTTCCATCACCGTCGACGCCTTGGCGCGCGGCGCGGTTTCGATATCCACCGGTATCGAACCGCAACCAGCCAGCGCGACCACGATCATTCCCATCAACACCTTGCGCATCTTCCCTCCTGGTCCGTTTGCGCGCCGACTATACCGTAATCAGGCGCGCAGACATTCACCAGGGCGCCCGCGCGGAGCCGGGTACGCCAGCCCGGCCCCCCTCCTGTTCAGACGGGATCGGCCACAAAGGCAGCGGCATGCGCCGCTAGCGGCCGGCGGCGATACCGATGATGGGAGCAACAGCGTTGCGGTGCTTGGTAAAGCACGCGGAGCGCGGACGGGAGCGGCGCTCCGGTGGCCACGAGGACGCGGCGTACGGAGCCCGTCATCGTCTAGGCTGACCGGCGGCGGACGCGGGGACTGGCGATGCCATGCCGCGCCAGCATTGCGCCAGCGGTCAGCAATTGCCCTTCTTGGCCTGGCCTGGCGGGCAGAATCCGCCGCCGCCACCCCGGTGCGGATCCACCACCACGGCGCCGTCCGGCGTGTACACAGCACAGCCGGCCAGCAAAGACGCCAGCACCGCCAAGGCACAGATGATTTTCATGGCAACCACTCAGGAATGAAGATGCGCGCAGTGTATGGCCCTTCCCTGAAACAAGGCCGTAGCGGTGGTTACGGGCTGTACACCGCGCGCAGCCACGGGCCGCCGCGCCGTGCATGCGAGGCGTGCCCGGTCGCCAACGAGGACGGGCCGCTGGGGCCGCGAGGGTCAGCGTCGACAGACCAACATTGCGAGGCCGACCATGCCTGCGAATGTGCCGCCAATGAAAATGGCGGCACGTTCGGTCCGCGCCGAATCCAGTAAATACAAAATACACAGAAACGCGAGCAAGAATACGGTCGACACGCCCAATAGAAAGGGGCGCCAGTTTTTTCTTGCCGCGCTGATAATCTTGCTCAGGGCAAATCTATGTCTGCTCATGGGCGTCCGCGAGGAATAAAGGCCGGGCTTTTATTCTGCCAAATATTCCATCAACGGAAAAGACCATTCCACAGGCTCAACTAATAGATATTCTCATCATTGCGAGCAAACGCTGGGAACGAGTCTCAAATCAAGACAATCCAGCCCAATCAAAAGGAATGCGTGAGCCGAACCGCACGGTCAGCGCGTGCGGCACATGGATTGATCAGCGCCCTTCGACCAGCCGCCGCACCTCGCCAAACACTTCTTCCGCGAGCCTCGCCGGCACTCCCCAGTAGTCGAATATGCCGCCATCCGACTGATTTTGCCCGCACGTGACAAATACGCCTGTGCCAAACCGATTCTTTAAATGCGTCGCCAGCCACCCCACGAAGCCGCTGTTGTCCGCGCCCGGCGGAAAATGGAATCGAAAGAGCCCGAATGGTTCTTCATGCGTCCCATCGCTGGGAATAAGCTGGCTCCATACGTTGTCGTCCCGCACCAGCGCAAGCGCATCTTCGCGGACAGCCCCGGGAAAATCATCCAGAGGAAATTCAGTGAACGCATAGGTGCCCGGATATATGCGCAATCGCGCCTCGGTGATGACGCGTCGGAGGCGTTGCTCGGTCTGCTCGGAAGTTTCGCGGGAGATATTGACCATGGCTGTTCAAGACGTTGGATGGGTAATGGACTAAGGCTCAGGTTTAGCACGCACACCACTGCGTGCCATGGAAATCCCCCACGAGCCGTAAGTGAACCGGAATTAACCAGGCCCGTGCCAATCCTCCTTGCCAGATCTGGATATCGCCGCCCACACCCAACTCAAGAAAGCGGACGAATTCGACGCCCCCCCCCCCACGTCGCGGCCGAATGAAGATTCCAAGACGGTCAAACCCGCGCAGGACACGCATCAGTAATGCCTGATCGCCGCGGACCGAAAAGCCACGGGTAGCGCATGGACGGCCACGCCGACCCGGAGTCATCCTGCCGGCGCACCGGGCGACTTGCGCGTGCCGCTCGCGCTGGCCGGCCTCTTCCATGCCCGCCAGCGTGTTCTTGCGGCGGCAGGGCCCTGGAGGCGCTATCGAGCCCGGGCCCACGCGTCCCACCGAGGACGCGCCAACACGGTCGGCAGTCATTCACATCTGGCCGACCTGGCACGGCATTCGCGGGTTCGCGGGTCGATCGCCCCAAGAGGACGGCCGCTCCCCAGGAGGCCGCCAAAGTTGAGATATTCAACGGGATTTTTCGAGCGGCGCATCGCTGTCCGGCTCAGGGGGCAGTCCAGCCTGTCGACGTTGCAGCGGCCCGCGACCGTACGCATCCTTGCCTTGCTCGCGTCTATGACCGCCGGCTGGGTAACCCGACCCCGTATCCGGGTCGGGATTGGCTGAATCCCGTCCGGGACGATCGACCCGCGGCTGACCGTTATGCCGTTCGCTCGTCGACTCTGCATGAAAGGGTGATTTGGACATGAGGCCTCCTCTTAATATTGATCGCGATCCGTCAGCATGCTGCCGTCGCCCAGCTCCGTGCCTGTCACCGGGTCGACGGCGGGATCCGATGCCGTACGGGCGACCATGGCTTGCAGCGCCTTCGTTTCATCCTCGGCAAGACCTACCGACGCCAGCCCGTCTCCATCAATGGCGCATTGCTCGTCGCGGTCGGAAACATAGTTGAAATGCTCATCGCTATTCCACGACCCACGCGTATCGCCCTCTCCCTGCGACATGTTGAAGTAGACGTTGGCAAAGCGCGGATCGCCCGGCAGCTTTCCGGGCGGGAAGTTCGGCTCCATTGAATACAGCGCCTTCTCGAACGAGCGCTGATGCGACACTTCACGCGTCATCAGAAAGCCCAGCGCCTCCTTGACGCCGGGATCGTCAGTGGCATTGATCAGTCGCTCGTAGATGATCTTGGCCCGCGCCTCGGCGGCGATGTTCGAACGCAGATCCGCGGAGGGGTCTCCGATGGTATCGATATACCCGGCGTTCCAAAGCTGACCGCCGGAATTGACCAGCGCGGGCCCGCCACCGAAGAGCACTTGCGTCACATGTGAGTCATTGCCCGGCCCGTTCAAGCGCCGGTAGATATCGGCCTCCGATTCCGTGGCTTCTGCAAGCACGCCCTTGGCGCCCTTGTTAAGCATGGCCACCAACGTACCTATCACTTCTAGGTGACTCAGCTCCTCGGTGGCGATATCCAGCAGCATGTCCTTGCGCCCCGGATCGTCCTCCGCCAGCGCCTGAGTGAAATACCTACACGCCGCCGCCAGCTCTCCCTGGGGGCCGCCGAACTGCTCCAACAACAGGTTGGCCAGCCCGGGATTGGTCTGCGCGACGCGCACGGTGTACTGCAAGCGTTTGTTGTGAGCAAACATGGTCATCTCCCGTTTCGCCGGCCGTCATTGGTCTGCGCGACGCGCACGGTGTACTGCAAGCGTTTGTTGTGAGCAAACATGGTCATCTCCCGTTTCGCCGGCCGTCATTGGCCGGTGGGAATCCGCAAGCAATTGCCATGCCGAAACGCGCAGGGATCGGCGCGCCCGTTGCGGTACCCTACGGCTTGTCAATCGCCGTCCGCCGGGAACCTTGATGCGCTTTCGTCCTGCAAGTCTTTCAGACATCCCCCGCCTGGGGCAGCTCGCGCTCGCGTCGAAGGCGCATTGGGGTTACTCAGCGCGGCAACTGGAACAGTGGCGCGAAGATCTGACCCCGCGTGAATCCTGGCTTGACACGGGTCCCTTCGTCGTGGCCGAGAACGACGCCGGTGTGATCGGCTTTTACACGCTGGCGGCTGCCGGCAACGGCGCGTGGGCGCTGGAAAATCTGTGGCTCGACCCGAAGTGGATTGGCCAGGGGTTTGGCCGCGCCTTGTTCGCCCATGCAGTGGAAACCGCTGGGCAACGCGGTGCGACGGTCTTGACGATCGACGCGGAACCTCATGCGGAAGCTTTCTACCTCGCACAGGGAGCGAGGCGGACAAAGATCATTCCCGCGCCAATAGACGGGGATCCTCACCGCATGAGGCCGCAACTGGAATTAGCGATGGGCCAGACGCCTGCCAATGCGGGAAACTCCCGCCGCCCCATGCTTAGCTAGTCCGCTCCAAGCCCCGCTGGCCCATGGCGCACCTTTGGCGCAGCGTTCCCTGTCCACGATCCCGTGGCGCAAGCCTTCCCCCCAGCCTTGGCCGCTTGACGCTCAGCGGAGATTGGTGATCACGCTACTTGCGGTATCAAAGAGTTTTGCCTGGACCGCGTTAACGGCTTCCATTGCCTCTGCCAATTTGGCAGACATTTCCCGCAGACGCACACTCTCTTTTGTCTGCAGCGCAACCAGCCTGTTGATTTCATCGTCAAGCTCCAACAACCGGCCTTGAGATGCCTGCGACAGTGAGACGTCGCCAACCAACGAGGCCTTTTCCTGCCCCAACAGGCGAAGCTGGTCGTTCAGCCCCTGGACGATGCCAGCTTGTTGCCGGACCTTATCCTGGAGCATCAGATATCGCTCCAGCCGCACCGCTGCTTCGAGATCGCGGGTTTGAACCTGGGTTGATGAAGCGCTCACGGCGAGAGCGGCAGGGCGCGCCTCTAGAGAGGGAGACATTGACATTAGGGGCATCCTTACGCGTCACGTCTCTGTGGGTGACGACCGCAAGCAAAAAGTTCCAGGCTTCAAGGACGAGCCGCACAGTGGTGTCCCAGGGTGGCCCTGTTCACGGCAGAGACTGGAGGCCCGCCGCCCCCCCCCCAACCCGTCTCCAGCAAGCGCAGGGGCAAAGGCCGCGGGAGCGAGGGCGCCGATGACCGCTGCGTCATGAGCTGAGCCTAGGGCGATGGAGTGGACCACGGGAAGCGAACCCGCGCAGGCGGATGGGAAGGTCGCGGCCCTACCGATCGGGCCAGGCAGCGGAAATGTAAAAACCCGCCAATGCACGTTTGGCGGGTTTTCCGGGAGATGCGGCCGACTAGAGGGTTGGCTTGGGTATCGGCGTGTCACCGGGAATCAGCTTGGCCCCCTTGGGCCTTTTCGGGCAGCCACCCGAGGAAAACCAGCGGGTGATGATGTGATCTTCCACGAGAAACCGCTGATCGCATCTGGAATACTCGGGAACGTAATTCCAAGTCGTGGAGTCGCTGGTATTCGTGACCCATGCATAGCCGTAGGAAACGATCTTGGCCCGGCCGTTAGACAGGACCTGGCTGGACTGCGGAGGTCCCCAGGACATGTATAGATCATCCTCCGACGCCCCAACCCACGAAGCCGTCACGTCGCTGGTCGTCTGATAGCGCTGGTTCATGACCAGGTTCGACAAGGGCGATCCGGCGCAACCTTGAAGCAATACCGCCGACAAAATCAGAGCTGCGTACTTCATTCGTCTCATCTCAATTCGTTCACCGCCAGGAATCCCCGGATGTCGGCCGCGGCAAGGGCAAGGGTGCAGTCGCTTCAACCGGCTCCAGAACGAAGGCGACAAAGTGCCGCGGCCGGGAAGCCGGAATATAGCCGAAGGTCAAACCAGCTGCACAGCGTGATCTTGCCGCTGTTAACGTTCCGACGCCGGCCAGATTATTCTAATAATTGCCATGCCGGCGCCAACCAAACACGCGTAAATCATTGATTCCACGGAAATTCCTGGCGCGGCAGGAGGGGCTCGAACCCCCGACCCCGGGCTTAGAAGGCCCGTGCTCTATCCAGCTGAGCTACTGCCGCGCGGCGTGTGGCTGCCCGGAAGATATCCGGGCGGCGCATTTTACCCTGTTGCGGACGGGACGTGGCGGCGCCCTCCCGCGCTCCCAGGCTTATCAGCCGGAAGAACCGCTCATTCCTCGCCCAGGTCGGCGTGGGTGGACACCCACAGCACCAGCGCGTCCTGTTTGCTCAGGCTGATCACCCGGTGGCCCATGCGGCTGTCGATATAGAAGCTCTCGCCCGCCTTCAGCCGCGCCGGCTCGTAGAACTCGGTATACAGCTCGACCTCGCCTTCCAGCACGTAGACGAATTCTTCCCCGCCATGGCGGCTCCAGTCCTGGAATTCGTCGAACGAGCGCGCCTTGACGCGGGTATGGAACGGCATCATGCGCTTGTGCGACAGCGCGGTGCAGAGCAGGCGGTGGTCGTAATACGGGGTTTCGTACTGGCGGCCCTCGCCCTGGCGGCTGAGGCTGCGGCGGCCGGTGCCCATGTGGGCGTCGGACGCGGTGAACAGTTCGGCCACGTCCAGTTCCAGGCCGGCGGCGATCTTGATCAGGTTGTCATAGGTGGGCGACAGCAAGCCGTTCTCGATTTTCGAGAGCGTGGAGGTGGACACGCCGGTGGCCTGCGCCGCCTGCTTGAGCGTCCAATCGCGCGCCTGGCGCAGGGCTCGCAGCCGTTGTGCCAACACGCTCTGTTTGTTGCCTTGCATCTGTACACCCTGTCATGCCCGCGACTGCCGCTCCCGCCACCAATCGCGCGCCTGGTAAGACCAATATGTGAGTTGAACCGCCGCCGTGCCCAGCGCCCCGCCATTCCACGCCAGTCCGAAAGGCTCGAACAGCCGGTAGCGCCGGCTGTCGCCGGCAATCCCTTCGGCCACGACGCGGCCGCCAATGGCGGTGGTGTTCATGCCGTGCCCGCCAAAGGCCGTGCAATACCAGACGTCGGGCGCCAGCCTGCCGATCTGCGGCATCAGGTGCCGGGCGTAGGCCATGCGCCCGGACCACGCGGTCTCGACGCGCAGCCCCTGCAACTGGGGATAGACGCTGAGCAGTTCGCGGCGCAGGGACTCGGCCAGGTCGGGCGGATCGTCGACACGGGTGGTGATTCTACTGCCCCAGCCGATGCGCCCGCCCTCCAGTACCCGGTAGTAGTTGCCGGCGCGGCGGTCGTCGCCGATGGCGGCCTGGGTGCGGATGGCTTCGCGCACCCGTTCGCCCAGCGGCTCGGTCAGCATGATGTAGGTGGCGATCGGCAGCATGGCGCGCCGCAACGCCGGCACCACCCCATCGGTATAGCCGCCGGTGGCCAGCACCACGGTGCGCGCGTCGACCTGCCCGGCGGCGGTCCGCAATTGCTTGGACGCCCCTTCCAGCCGAGCCTGGGTGACCGCCGAATCCTCGTGGATGCGCACGCCCAGCCGCGCGCACTCGCGCGCCAGGGCGCGGGCGTAGTTCAGCGGATGGAAGTGGAACGAGGACAGGTCCTCGATGCCCTGGAAGTAGACGTCGGATACCAGCCGTTCCCGCACCTCGGCGCGGTTCAATAGCCGCACGTCGCGGCCGAAGTCGCGCCACTGGTCTTCGCAATAACGCCGCAGCGCGTCGCTGGCCTCGTAGCGCACTACCCGCAGGCGGCCGTCGACCTTGTGGGCGTCATCGATGCGCAGGTCGCGGATGTTGTCGCGGATGATCTCCACGCCCTCCATCGACAGCCGGTACAGTTGGCGGTAGTGATCCTCGTCAACGTGCTTGCGGATGGCGTCGGCGCCGGCCGAGAACGCCGGCGACACCGAGCCGCCGTTGCGGCCCGAGGCGCCCCAGGCGACGCGGCGCCCCTCCAGCAGCGTCACGGCGCGGCCGCGGCGGGCCAGTTCCAGCGCGGTGGTCAGGCCGGCCAGCCCGCCGCCGACGACGCAGACGTCGGTCTCGGCCGCGCCCGCCAGCGGCGGGTAGCAGGTCTGCGCATCGCCCAGCGTGCGCTTGTAGTAGGTGTCGATGTACTCGGTAGCCATGATCGTGGGTCAGGGCCCGTGCGGGACTCTCGTCGATGTGGGCGGGCCTAGTTCAGCCCGGCGCCCTGCAGCCCGCCGGTCAGGCGCTTCTCCAGCCAGGTGGCCAGGCGCAGCAGCGGGTAGCAGTACAGGAAATAGATGGCGGCGATCATGCCGTAGATGAACAGCGATTTCGCCGGGAAGGTGATGATGAAGACCTCGCCCTGCCGCGTCAGCTCGGTGATGCCGACCACCGACAGGATGGCGGTGCTCTTGATCAGCATGACGTAGACGCCGCTCATGGGCTGCACGATCAGGCGCATGGCCTGCGGCAGGATCACCAGCCGCAGGATCTGCAGCGGCCGCAGGCCCAGCGTCATGGCGCCCTCGGTCTGGCCGCGCGGCACGGCGCGGATGGCGCCGGTGACGATCTCTGCCACGTAGCACGAGGTGTAGACCGACAGCGACACGAACGCCGCCGTGCCCGAGTCCCAGTGCAGCAGCTCGATGCCGGTACTGGGCAGCACGAAATAGAAGATATACAGCTGCACCAGGAACGGCGTGCCGCGCAGCACGTGGATGTACAGCCCCAGCAGTTGATGCAGGCCACGGATGCGGTAGCTGCGGATCACGCCGATCACGAAGCCCAGCAGCGAGCCGGCGATGATCGCCAGGAACGAGATCTTGAGCGTCTCCCAGAAGCCCTTGAGCAGGAAGGGCAGCACGACGCCGGCGGTGGACAGGTAGGAATCCAGCATGCTTACCTCGCGTTCCAGGCCGGACCGGCCAGCCACAGGCTCACGCCGCGTGACAGCATCAGCATCACCGCGTAGATCAGCAGGTAGCCGGCGGCAATGGTCAGGAAGCTCTCGGTGGGCACGATGCGGTCGCTGTTCATCTGCACGCCCGCGGCCACCAGTTCGAACACCGTGATCAGCGACAGCAGCGAGGTGTCCTTGATCAACACCGCGGTCTGCCCCAGCAACGGCGGCAGCGTGTTGGCGAAGGCCTGCGGCAGCACCACGTAGCGCAGGCGCTGGTGGTAGTTCATGCCGCAGGCCTTGGCGCCTTCGATCTGGCCACGCGGCACCGACTCGATGCCGACGCGGATGATCTCGCTCATGTAGGCGGCGTGGTGCAGCGTCATCGCCAGGATGCCCAGCAGCATCTCGCTCCAGCCCTTGGCGCCGGGGACCAGCATCGGCACCGCGTAATACACCAGGTAGATCTGCACCAGCAGCGGGGTCGAGCGGATGAACTGCACGTAGCCCGCCACCGGCCGCCAGACCGCGGCGCGCGGCGACATGCGCGCCAGCGCCAGCGGAATGCCGGCCAGCACCGACAGCACCAGGCTGGCGCCGGCCGCGATCAGGGTGTTGGCCAGCCCGGTGGCGAACTGGCCCGTGTACTGGCTGACGATGCGCCAGTTGTAGTAGTCGATCAGCCAGTCCATGCGGATCCTGTCGGTCAGTGGTGGGAGGCGCGCGATCAGTGGTCTTTCTTCCAGTCGGTCGAATACCAGTACTTGACCTGTTCCGGCAATGTGTTGTCGGCGGTCTTGAGCGTCTGCCAGTTGTCGAGCCAGAACTTCAGGCGGAAGGCATTGGGGCCGACGGCGAAGGCCAGCGGTTCGCGCACCATGATGCCGTCCAGCACCCGCAGGTTGCCGAAGTCGACCAGGAACTGGTTGGCGGTGGACAGGGACATGATGCCGGCGTCCAGGCGGCCGGTGGACAGCGCCTGGCCGACCGGCGCGCTGCCGCCGGAGAATTCCTTGAGCGTGGCCTTGGGCAGCATCTTCTTGCCGACCTCGGCGTAGGTGCTGGCGCCCAGCGCGCCGACGGTCACGCCGTCCTTGTCCAGTTCCGCGTACGACTTGTAGGGCGAATCCTTGGGCACCACGGCCACGGTGTCGGCGTAGAACATGGGCGCCGAGAACAGCACCTGGGCGGCGCGTTGCGGCGTCGGCGTCATGTCGGCCGCCACCATGTCGGCCTTGCCGGACAGCAACGCCGGAATCAGGCCCTTCCACTCGTAGTCCTGCAGCACCAGCTTGACGCCCAGGTCGTCGGCCATGCGCTTGGCCACCTCGACCGCCAGGCCGGTGCGCTTGCCGCTCTTGTCCATGAAGCTCATCAGCGGGCCGGAGGTCTGCACCGCCACCCGCAGTTCGCCGCGCTTGATGATGTCCGACAGTTCGTCGGCGCGGGCAGGCTGCGCCATCGCGGTAACGGCCAGCGCGACGCCGGCGGCGCCCAGCCATTGTTTGATTTTCAGCATTTGCTTCCCCTTCAAGATGGATGACATGTGTCGTTCCGGGCGTACACCTGGTGCCGGCGGCGCCCGGTCAGGCCGGGCCGGCCCTGCTTGCTGCTTGTTGCTTGTTGCTTGCTGCGGTTGCTGCCTGATGCGGATGCGGTGTGCTGCGTGAAGCTCGTTGCGTGGCGCTCGTTGCGTGGGCGAAGACTGCGTGATGCGAAGACTGCGTGATGCGAAGACTGCGTGATGCGAAGACTACTTAATGCGGAAACCGCGCGATGCAAAAATGCGTGCGGCAATGGCGCCGGGGCCGGACGGCCCGCTACAGGATCTTTTCCAGGAAAGCCCGGGTACGCGCCTCTTTCGGCTGCCCGAAGACTTGAGCCGGCGTGCCGGACTCGACCACGCGGCCGGCGTCCATGAACAGGGCGCGGTCGCCCACGTCGCGGGCAAAGCCCATCTCGTGCGTCACCACCGCCATGGTCATGCCGTCGCGCGCCAGCGCGCGCATCAATTCCAGGATGCCGCCAACGGTTTCCGGGTCGAGCGCCGAGGTGGCCTCGTCGAACAGCATCAGTTTCGGGTCCATCGCCAGGGCGCGGGCGATCGCCACGCGCTGCTGCTGGCCGCCGGACAACTGGCTGGGATAGCGCGGGCCAAAGTCGGCCATGCCGACCCGGTCCAGCAGTTCCAGGGCGTAGCGCTCGGCCTGGGCGCGGTCGCGGCCGCGCACCACGCGTTGCGGCAGGGCCACGTTGTCGAGCGCGGTGCGATGCTGGAACAGGTTGAAGTGCTGGAACACCATGCCGACCTCGGTGCGCCAGCGGTTGACGTCCGTGGCCGGGTCGGTCAGCGAGACGCCATCGACGCGGATGGTGCCGCTGTCGATGCGCTCCAGCCCGTTGAGGGTGCGCAGGAAGGTGCTCTTGCCCGAGCCCGACGGCCCCACCACCACCAGCACCTCGCCTCGCTCCAGGCGGCAGTCGATGCCCGCCAGCGCCAGATGGTCGGGCTGGCCTTCGCGCTGGTAGGTCTTGGTGACCGACTCGACTAGCAGCAGGGGTTCTGACACGCGCATCGCCTTCAAAAAAGGTTTCGCATTTCGCGCTGGAGTTTCGTATAGTAAATTTATTTCCAGAATCGCCACTTAGGCATAACCCTTAAGCGAAGGCTCGCCCCTTCGCCGGCATCTCCAAGGAACCGGTATGGACACGCCCCAAGACATCCTGCGCGCACTCGGCCTCAACCCCGCGACCCTGACCGGCGGCACGCTCGTCGCCCGCAGCCCGATCGACGGCGCCGAGCTGGCCCAGGTCCACGAGCACACGGTGGCGCAGGCCCACGCGGCCATCACCCGCGCCCGCCAGGCCAGCCTGGCCTGGCGCGACGTGCCGGCGCCGCGCCGCGGCGAGCTGCTGCGCCTGTTCGGCGAAGTGCTGCGCCAGCACAAGCGCGAACTGGGCCGCCTGGTCAGCCTGGAAGCCGGCAAGATCCTGGCCGAGGGCGAAGGCGAGGTCCAGGAAATGATCGACATCTGCGACTTCGCCGTGGGCCTGTCGCGCCAGCTGTACGGCCTGACCATCGCCTCCGAGCGCCCCGGCCACCGCATGATGGAAACCTGGCATCCGCTGGGCGTGGTGGGGGTCATCAGCGCCTTCAACTTCCCGGTGGCGGTGTGGTCGTGGAACGCCGCGCTGGCGCTGGTGTGCGGCAACGCGGTGGTCTGGAAGCCGTCGGAAAAGACGCCGTTGACGGCCCTGGCCTGCCAGGCGCTGTTCGCGCAGGCGCTGCAGCGCTTTGGCGACGCGCCGGCCGGCCTGTCGGAAGTGCTGATCGGCGGCCGCGACATCGGCGAGGCGCTGGTGGATTCGCACACCGTGGCGCTGGTGTCGGCCACCGGCTCGACCCGCATGGGCCGCCAGGTGGGTCCGCGCGTGGCGCAGCGCTTCGGCCGCGTGCTGCTGGAACTGGGCGGCAACAACGCCATCATCGTCGGCCCCACCGCCGACCTGGACATGGCCGCGCGCGGCATCGTCTTCGGCGCCATCGGCACCGCCGGCCAGCGCTGCACCACCACGCGCCGCCTGATCGTGCACGAAAGCGTGGCCGAAGACCTGCTGCAACGCCTGCACAAGGCCTACGCCAGCGCGCCCATCGGCAACCCGCTGGACGGCAAGAACCTGGTCGGCCCGCTGATCGACCGCGCCTCGTTCGACGCCATGCAGGCCGCGCTCAAGGCCGCCGGCGAACAGGGCGGCAAGGTCACGGGCGGCGAACGGGTGCTGGCCGACCAGTACCCGGACGCCTGGTACGTGCGCCCCGCCATCGCCGAGATGCCCGGCCAGACCGACGTGGTCTGCCACGAGACCTTCGCGCCGATCCTGTACGTGATGCGCTACAGCGACTTCAACCAGGCGCTGGCGCTGCAGAACGGCGTGCCGCAGGGCCTGTCGTCGGCCATCTTCACCAACGACCTGCGCGAAGCCGAGACCTTCCTGTCTGCCGCGGGTTCCGACTGCGGCATCGCCAACGTCAACATCGGCACCTCGGGCGCCGAAATCGGCGGCGCTTTCGGCGGGGAAAAGGAAACCGGTGGCGGCCGCGAGTCGGGCTCGGACGCCTGGCGCAATTACATGCGCCGCGCCACCAACACCATCAACTACTCGCGCAACCTGCCGCTGGCGCAGGGCATCAAGTTCGGCGAATAAACCGCACGCCATGGGACAAGAGGCCTCGCGTATCGTCGCTGATGCGCGGGGCCTCTTGCCTTGCGGGGCGCCGCGATCGGCCAGTCGCGGGCGCCGGCGTGTGCGCCAGTCCCGCCGGATGCACACCGCGGCGCGCCCACGCTGCCGCGACCCTGTTGCAAGTCCTACATCCGATAAGCCCGACTTACAAAATGTAGGCCCGGCCGATGCTACATTGCAGCGTCACAGATACCACCCGCTTCCCATGACTCCGTCCCGACGCATCGCCCTTCCCCTGCGCACCCTGACCGCCGCCCTGGCGCTGGGCCTGGCCGGCACCGCCGCCGCCGGCGTGTCCTACCGGCTCGACCGTCCTTCGGCCGCGCCCGGCGACACGGTCACCATCGAGGCGGTGTATTTCAATGAAGGCAATGCCCGCGCCACCTGGGAGGCCCCGCCGGAGCTGGTGCTGCAATGGCGCGGCCAGGACGGCCAGATCGTGCGCAGCCTGGCCAAGCTGCAGGGCGACAAGGCCAATTACAGCGTGCCGGTCAACAATTTCGCGCGGATGGCGTGGACGGCCGTCGTGCCCGCCACGGCGCGCGGCTTGCAGGCGATCGCCATCGAAGGCCAGCCGGCGATGATGGCGCTGGACGCCACCGGCCGCGACAGCGGCACGCTGGCCAGCACGCCCGCGCAAGGCCCCGTGGTCGATCCGCGCACCGGCCAGCCCGTGCCGCCGGCAGTGGTCACCGCGGCCGGCGCGTCGCCCGAGGGCGGACCGGCGCCGGACACCGTGGCCGTCTCGTCCTACCAGCAGTCAGCCTTCGATCATTTCCGCAGCGCCATCTCGGAATACAAGCCGGTGTACTTCGACATCGGCACCCGCGGCCAGACCACCGCGCGCTTCCAGATCAGCGCCAAGTACCGCCTGTTCAGCCCATCCGGCAACCGCCCGGCGACCTGGGGCGAGAATTTCTACCTGGGCTACACCCAGACCTCGCTGTGGGACCTGCAGGGCGATTCCATGCCCTTCATCGACACCACCTTCAACCCCAGCCTGTTCTGGCTGTCGGACAACATGTGGCAGTCGGCGAACCAGAGCTGGCGACTGGGCATGAACACCGGCGTCGAGCACAACTCCAACGGCAAGGCCGGCGACGACTCGCGCTCGGTGAACGACGCCTACATCCAGCCGCAGTTCAACTACCGCTTCGACGGCGGCAGCACGCTGACCTTCGCGCCCAAGGTCAAGGCCTATTTCGGCGTGGCCAGCGAGAACGCCGACTACGCCGACTATGCCGGCCGCGTCGACTGGAACCTGCGCTGGGCACAGGACAACGGCGCGGTGGTCTCGGCCATGTACCGCCAGGGC
The DNA here is from genome assembly GCF_002082135.1 of Achromobacter ruhlandii. Lineage (NCBI taxonomy): Bacteria > Pseudomonadati > Pseudomonadota > Betaproteobacteria > Burkholderiales > Alcaligenaceae > Achromobacter > Achromobacter ruhlandii. The sequence continues at coordinate 1,577,261 of NZ_CP017433.1, read as the reverse complement.
GACCAGCGCCGCCGCACCACCCAGCTCGACTTCGCCTGGCCGCTGCAGCGCACCTGGCTGAACATGAACGGCTACCTGCACCTGCAGTACTTCAACGGCTACGGCGAAACGCTGCTGGGCTACAACCAGCGCAACGAATCGCAGTTCCGCATCGGCTTGTCGCTGGTGCCTTGACGCCCGCGCCCGTCCCCGGCCGGGCGCCTTAGCGCGCCCAGCGCAGCACCAGCGGATCCAGCCGCCGCGCCACGTCCAGCAGGCCCTGCCGCACTTCCGGCCGCATGGCCGGGAACGGATGGCGCGGCGCGTCGCAGGCGATCACGCCGCCGGCCTTCATCAGCGCCTTGGCGGTCAGGATGCCGCCCTGGCGGTTCTCGTAGTTGATGAGCGGCAGCCAGCGCTCATACAGGCGGTAGGCGTCGTCGGCGCGGCCTGCGCGATGCGCCTCGATGATCGGCCGGATGCCGTCGGCGAAGCCGCCGCCCGTCATGGAGCCGGTGGCGCCGGCGTCCAGGTCCGGCAGCAGCGTGATGGCCTCTTCGCCATCCCACGGCCCTTCCACCGCCGCGCCGCCCAGCGCGATCAGGTCGCGCAGCTTGCTGGCCGCGCCGGCGGTCTCGATCTTGAAGTACGACACCTGCGCGATCTCGCGCGCCATGCGCGCCAGCAACGCGGCGGGCAGTGGCGTGCCAGCGACGGGCGCGTCCTGGATCATGATGGGGATGTCGATGGCGTCCGACACCTGCTGGAAGAACCCGACCACCTGCTCCTCGGCAACGCGGATGGTGGCCCCGTGGTACGGCGGCATGATCATCACCATGGCCGCGCCCTGCGCCTGCGCCCGGCGGCTGCGCGCCGCGCATACCTGGGTGCCGTAGTGCGTGGTGGTGACGATCACCGGCACCCGGCCGGCCACGTGCTCCAGCAACGTGCGTGTCAGCACCTCGCGCTCGTCGTCCGACAGCGAGAACTGCTCGGAGAAATTGGCCAGGATGCACAGGCCGTCCACGCCGCTGTCGATCATGAAATCGACGGCGCGCTTCTGGCCCGCCAGGTCCAGCTCGCCCGCTTCGGTGAAGATGGTGGGCACCACCGGAAAGATGCCGCGATAGCGCGGCGCCGGCACAGTCGTCGTGGTCATGGCGCTCACTCGATGATGTTGAAGTCTTTCAGGTATTCGGTCTTCAGGCTCAGGCCCAGGCCCGGCTTGTTGTCGTCCAGGTCGATGAAGCCTTCCCTGGCCACCGGCTCGCCGTCGAAGATGTAGTAGAAGAGTTCGTTGCCCACTTCCACGTCGAACATCGGGAAATACTCGCTCATGGGCGAGGCCAGCGTGCTCATGGTCAGGTGGTAGTTGTGCATCTGGCCGGCGTGCGGGATGACCGGCACGCTGTAGGCCTCGCACAAGGCATTGATCTTGTGCGCGGCGGTGATGCCGCCGACGCGGTTGGTGTCGTACTGCACCACCGACACCGCCTTGCGGTCCAGCAGCTGCTTGAAGCCGTACAGCGAGAACTCGTGCTCGCCGCCCGAGATGGGGATGGACGTCAGCTGATTCAGCTCCGCATAGCCGTCGATGTCGTCGGCGATGACCGGTTCCTCCAGCCAGCGCGGCTCGAACTTCTCCAGCTTGGGCAGCATGCGCTTGGCGTATTCCAGGTTCCAGCCCATGTAGCATTCGAGCATCAGGTCGGTGTCGTAGCCGATCACCTCGCGCACCGCCTCGACCGATTTCAGGTTCTCGGCCACGCCGCGCTGCAAGTGCGCCGGGCCGTAGCCGAAGCGCATCTTGAACGCCGTGAAGCCCTGGTCCAGGTAGGTCTGGGCCTCTTCCTGCATGGCCTTGAGATCAGTGCGATAGAGCTTGGAGTAATAGACCGGAATCTTCTCCTTGGTGCGCCCGCCCAGCAGCTTGAAGACCGGCTTGCCGACCGACTTGCCCAGGATGTCCCAGATCGCCAGGTCCACGCCCGAGATCGCCGCCATGGTCACGCCCTTGCGGCCCCAGGCATGGGTGGCGCGGTACATGCGCTGCCACAGGTATTCGTAGTCCCACGGGTCCTGGCCGATCACCAGCGGCGCCAGGTACTGGTCGATGATGGCCTTGGCCACCCGCGGCGCCAGCGCCACGTTGCCCAGCCCGACGATGCCGTCGTCGGTCTCGACCTCGACCACGGTCCAGCCATGGAAGCGGAAGGTGCTCATGGTTTCCTGCGGCGAATACAGCAGGTCCATGGCGTTGGAGCAGAAGTTGCCTTGCGGCGGCACGGTCTTGCCGGTCCATTCAAAGACGCGCGCGCGGACGGATTTGATCTTCATGGGGATTCCTGCAAAAAAGGATCGAATGATGCGATGAATCGGAAGGAACGGCCGCCTCAGGCCGCCGCGCGCGCGGCGCGGTGGGACAGGCCCATGCGGCAGGCGATGCGGAAGGCCTGCCAGGTGGCGTCGACGCTGGCGCGTCCCTGGCCGGCGATGTCGTAGGCGGTGCCGTGGGCCGGCGTGGTGATCGGGATCGGCAGGCCGCCCTGTACCGTCACGCCGCGCGAGAAGCCCAGCAGCTTGATCGCGATCTGGCCCTGGTCGTGGTACATGGTGACGATGGCCTGGAACTCGCCCGCCTGCGCCTTCAGGAAGATGGTGTCGGCCGGGAACGGGCCCTGTACCGGCAGCCCTTCCTGGTTCAGCTGGCGCACGGCCGGGGCGATGATGTCGACCTCTTCGCGTCCGCAGGTGCCGCCGTCGCCGCCATGCGGATTGAACGCCGCCACCGCCACCCGCGGCGCGGCCACGCCGTTGGCCTGCAAGGACTGGTAGATCAGCCGCGTGGCGGCCTTGATGCCGTCGATGCTGAGCGCGGCGGCGGCGTCCTTGAGCGGAATGTGCGAGGACACGCGCGAGGTCCACAGCTCGCCCAGCGTGTTGAACTCGCAGAAGTAGCCCGTCACGCCCAGGTACTGCGCGAAGTGGTGCAGCTCGTCGTCGTGGCGCAGGCCGCCCTGCTTCATCGCGTGCTTGTTCAGCGGCGCGAAGCTGATGGCGTCGATATGGCCGGCCAGCGCCGCGTCCATGCAGGCGTCCAGTACCCGCAGCACCGAGGCGCCGCCGGGGGCCTGCGCCTGACCCAGCTTGACGTCCTCGCGCCGCACGGTATCCATCGCCAGCCACGCCGGCACGCCGGTATCCGGCCGCATCCGCACGGCGTCGAAGCCGGCCACGGCCTGCGTGGCCACCTGCACCCCGGCCACCCGCTGGCCTTCGCGCCACAACCATTCATCGCCCACCAGCACGATGTTGGCCAGTTGCGCCGCCTCGGGCCGCGCCAGCAGGCGCGCGATCAGTTCGGGGCCGATGCCGGCGGGATCGCCCAGCGTCAGGGCGATGACGGGTTTGGCGGCGTTGCGGTCGTTGCTCATGCTGTGCTTCATTCCACGGAGATATGGTTCTTTTTGATGATGCCGGCGTAGCGCTGGTTCTCGGCCTGGTGGAACTGCGCGAATTGCGCCTGGCTCATCGGATTGATGTCGGCGCCGATCGCCTGCAGACGCGTCTGGGTCTCGGGCATGGCCAATACCGCATTGACCGAGTCATGCACGCGCTGCTGCACCGCCGCCGGCGTGCCGCTGGGCATGTAGATGCCGTACCAGGCGCTCATCTCGACGCCGCTGACGCCGGCCTCGGCCATGGTCGGCACATCGGGCAGCTGCGGGTTGCGCCTGGCGCTCAGCACCGCCAGCGCGCGCACCTTGCCGCTCTTGATGTGCGGGATGACGGAGGACGCGGTCTCGAAGGCGATCTGCACCTGGCCGCCCATCAGGTCGACCATGGCCGGGCCGCTGCCGCGATAGGGAATGTGCGTCATCTGCACGCCAGTGGCGTCCTTGAACAGCTCGGCGGCGATGTGCTGGGTGCTGCCCGAGCCGCTGCTGGCGAAGTTGTATTCGCCCGGCTTGCGCTTGAGCAGCGCGATCAGCTCCTGCACCGATTGCGCCGGCAACTGGTTGTTGACCACCAGGATGTTCGGCACCGCGCCCACGAACACCACCGGCGTCAGGTCGCGGTCGTTGTCGTAGCCCAGCTTGAGCAGGTGCGGCGCGATCGCATGCGCGGTGGACACGCCCATCACCATGGTGTGGCCGTCACCCGACTTGGCCGCCAGGTCCGCCGCCAGCGTGTTGGACGCGCCCGGCTTGTTCTCCACCACCACGGTCTGCTTGAGCATCGGCCCAAGCTTGTCGGCCACGGCGCGCGCCATGGCGTCGGTGCCGCCGCCGGGGGCCGAGCCCACCAGAAGGCGCAGCGGCCGGGTCGGCCAGTCGGCGCCCTGCGCCGGGGCTGGTGCGGCGGCGGACAGGCACAGCACGCCCGCCGCCAATGCGGCATAAAGCCGAGTCTTCATGGTTGTCTCCTTGGGGGCTTATGGCCCGTAGCGGGCTTTGTTATGCCTGCATCTTAGAAACAACCGCTGTTTCCGTAAAATGAAACTTTTGCACCAACCGTTCACTACAGGCGATCAATCATGGAACGCGTCCCGAACGTCCCCGCGCTGCTGTCGCGCCTGCGCATGCGGCAGATCGTGCTGCTGCTGGCCATCGAGGAACGCGGCACCCTGCGCGCCGCCGCCGCCCAGCTCAACATGACCCAGTCCGCCGCCAGCAAGATGCTGCACGAACTGGAACTGGCCATCGGCCAACCGCTGTTCGAACGGGTCGGCCGCGGCCTGGCGCTGACCGCCGCCGGGGAATGCGTGATGGGGTATTTCCGCGGCATGCGCGGCACGGTCTCGTCGCTGGCGCGCGAGCTGGAGGAATTGCGCCTGGGCAGCGCCGGCAAACTCTTCATCGGCAGCATCATGGCCGCCTCGCCGGGCCACCTGACCGACGCCCTGCTGCGCCTGAAACAGACCTATCCGCTACTGGCCGTGGAGATCTCCACCGGCACCAGCGACCTGCTGATCGAACGGCTGAACGAAGGCAAGCTCGACGTCGTCATCGGCCGCATGCTGACCCTGTCCGAACGCCATTACGTTTTCCGCCCCATCGGCGACGAGGCCCTGTCCGTCATCGCCGCCATCGACCATCCCCTGACGCGCCGCAAGCGCATCAGCTTCGACGCGCTGCAGGCCTACCCCTGGATCCTGCAGCCCCACGGCAGCCCCATGCGCGACGTCCTGGAACAGGAATTCCGCGCCCACGACACCGCCCTGCCCAAGGGCCTGATCGAGTCCGCCTCGATCCTCACCACCACCAACCTGGCCATGAAGTCCGACATGCTCGGCGTCATCCCCGACTCCGTCGCCAGCCGCTATGCCCGCCACGGCCTGCTCGCCATCATCCCCTACCAACTCCAGCACACCCTGACCGCCTTCGGCAGCATCATCCCCAAGGACCGCCCGCTAAGCGCGCCGGCCAGGCACTTCGTGGACCTGCTGCACGGCACGGAATAAACGCACAAGACACCCAGGGCAAATACCACCAGCCCCGGCGCAGGGCGCGCGCGCCCACCAGCCGCCCCCCAACACCGCCCCAACGCAAGACCCCGCGTAAGCCCCAAAAGGCCGCCCGCGCGGCCGACCTGGGGCGGGCCCCGCAAACCTCTCCATGCCCCCACCGTCCTGACAACGCGACGCTCCAAGACGCTCGCAGCCCCTCGCGGCGGGCGAGTCGGTGGCGGGCAACCTCGATGCGCCCGAGGGAATCCGTAGAAGTCGCCGAAGGCGAGGACGAGGATGACAACGGGGCAGTCCGGAGCGAACGCTCCGGACCGCAATCGTGGGCGCCCGCCACCGACTCGCCCGCCGCGAGGGGCGACCTACGAAGCGCGCCCACAACAACGCCCCCCACGAAGCCCCCCAGAAAAAGAACCGACCTAAAGATCCGGATCCTCCTCCACCTTAGGCATCAAATAAGCCGTCAACGCACTCGACGCCCCCGCCATTCCCCAAAGCAAAAAGAACGACACCGTATAAAACCCCACCCGCCCCGTCGGCACATACCCGAACACCGCCACGTCCAACGGATCGATCAGCGCAAAGACAATCGCGCTGCCCACGGCCGCCGCCAGGAACGACGGCCACAGTATCCACATCAGCGATCTCAACCCCATGGCGCGCCTCCGGGAATCATCAACGAACGCCGATCGCGGGCGGCGGCGTCGGCACCGTGTCCGCCGGCTCGATCACCAGGCCACGCTTGACCACGCCTTCCTGGATCGGCTGATTGGCGAACTGCGTATAGGCCAGGTAGATCGTGATGGCGCAACCGACCACCGCCAGGAACGGCCCCGCCATCAGGAACCAGGGCCAGAATTCGCGGTACCAGGGTTTCGCCGGCATCGGCGCGGCTACATGGGCAGTATTCATCGTCGGCATCCTTTATTCGGAATCACTCGGGGACATAAAAACTCGCGGCTTCATCGGTCTCGATCGGCCGGTTTTCCTGATCGTGGGCGCGGGCCCGCAACGTGATCGGATGGGCGCCCGGCTCGGCGCCGGCCGGTGCGCGGATCACCATCGGCACCAGCTTGTTGGCCGCCGGCTCCACGTCCACCACGTCCGACTCGCTTTGCCCGGCGCGCACCGCCAGTCCGGGCATGCCGTCGGCCGACAGCCGCAGCCGCAGCGGCGAATCCGAGGTGTTGATGATCTGCAGCCGGTACACGTTCTCGATCATGCCGCCCGCCACCTCTCGACCCAGCGCGCCGCGATCGCGGATCACGTCCACCCGCAGCGGGTTGCGCATCGCCAGCGAGGTCACGAACGCCACCGCCAGCACCAGGATCAGCGAGCCATAGATCAGCACCCGCGGCCGCAACAGGTGCGAGCGCGCGCTTTGTGTCGACAGCCCGTCCAGCATGGCGCGCTCGGACGTGTAGCGGATCAGCCCGGACGGATACTGCATCTTGTCCATCACCTGCTCGCAGGCATCGATACAGGCGCCGCAGCCAATGCACATGTATTGCAGGCCCTCGCGGATGTCGATGCCGGTCGGACAGACCTGCACGCACAGGCTGCAATCGACACAGTCGCCCAGCCCCGCGGCCTTGTGGTCGACCTTGCGCGAACGGCCGCCGCGCGGATCGCCGCGACGCTTGTCATAGGTCACGACGAAGGTATCGGGATCGACCATCACGCTCTGGAAGCGCGCGTACGGGCACATGTACTTGCAGACCGACTCGCGCATGAAGCCGGCGTTGCCCCAGGTGGCGAAGCCGTAGAACACCATCCAGAACCACTGCCACGGCCCGAGCTGCAGCGTGAACAGCTCGTGACCCAGCTCGCGGATCGGCGCGAAGTAGCCGATGAAGGTCGAGCCGGTCCACCAGGCCAGCGCGATCCACAGGAAGTGCTTGGTGACCTTCAGGCGCGCCTTGCGCCAGGTCCAGGGCGATTCATCCAGGCGGATGCGGGCGACGCGGTCGCCTTCGACCTTGCGCTCGATCCACATGAAGATCTCGGTGTAGACCGTCTGCGGACAGGCGTAGCCGCAGAACAGCCGCCCGGCCACCGCGGTGAACAGGAACAGCGCCAGCGCCGAGATCACCAGCAGCACCGCCAGGTAGACCACGTCCTGCGGCCACAGCACCAGGCCGAACAGGTAGAACTTGCGCGCGCCCAGGTCGAACAGCACCGCCTGGCGGCCGTTCCATTGCAGCCACGGCAGGCCGTAGAAGATCAGTTGGGTGAGGAAGACGAAGGCGATGCGCCAGCGCGCGAAGATGCCGCTGACCGAACGCGGATAGATCTTGCTGCGCACGCCGGCCAGGGTCTGTTCCAGCGTTTCCTGGCCCGGACGCGGCGGCCGCACGTGCGGCCGCCAGGGTGGCGGGTCGCCGCCAGGCGGACTGCTGACGCTTGCGGTTGACCCATCATCCATGTGCTGCTCCGTGCGGTAAGTCCATGCGATATGGGGGCTGCCGTCGCGGCGCGCCCCCACCTATGTGGCGACGCCTAGTTGGCCGAGGCGGCGGCCGATGCTGGTTGCGGTTGCGCGTCCGGCTTGTTCGACAGGCCCCAGACCCATGCCGTCAGGATCTTGATCTGTTCCGGGGTCAGAATGTCGCCGTGCGCCGGCATGCGGTTCTCGCGCCCATCCAGGATGGTCTTGACGATGGTGGCTTCCGAACTGCCATAGAGCCAGACGTCATCGGTCAGGTTGGGCGCGCCCAGCGCCTGGTTGCCCTTGCCGTCGACACCATGACAGGCCACGCAGAAATTGGCGAACTCGCGCTTGCCGCGGAACACCCGGACCGGGTCGGCCGTCAGGCCCGACAGCGAACGCACGTACTGCGCGATGTCGCCGGCGGTCTTGGGGTCGATGGCCGACTTCCAGGGCGGCATCACGCCGATGCGGCCATTGGTGATGGTCTGCGTGATGGCCTCGGGCGAGCCGCCGTGCAGCCAGTCGCCGTCGGTCAGGTTGGGGAAGCTGGGGCCTCCTTTGGCGTCCGAACCATGGCACTGCGAGCAGGTGTTCAGGAACAGGCGCTGGCCGATTTCACGGGCGCCCGGATCCGCGGCGATCTGCGGCACCGTCATGGTCTCGAAACGCGCATAGATCGGGCGCACGGCCTCGGCCATTTTGGCCTGTTGCTGCGCCACCTCGTTGGCGCTGCTGTAGCCCAATTGGCCCTTGTACGACCCCAGGCCCGGCATGAAGAACAGGTAGCCCAGCGCGAAGGCGCAGGCCAGCAGGTACATCCAGGTCCACCAGCCGGGCACCGGGTTGTTCAGTTCGGTGAGGTCGCCGTCCCAGACGTGGCCCGTGTCCTCGACCTGGCCGTTGGCCGGCTTGGTGCTGAGCCAGCGGCGCTGCGTGTACAGCAGCCACACACACCACACCACGCCGCCGACGGCGACGATCGAGATGAAATACCCCCAGAAGCCATTGACGAAATCGCTCATGACCGATCCGCTCCATCTTGTTGTGCCGGCCCGAACTCATCGGGCAGCGCGAACGGCAGCATGGCCGATTCGCTGTTGGCATGCTGGCGGCCGCGCGAGCAGGCCCACCAGACGATGCCGAAAAAGGTTGCCATCGAAATGGCGGTGACGATTGCGCTCAGCAAAGCCATGATCAACCTCCCGACGCCGCGGGTTGCGTAGCGGCGGGCGCCGGCTGCGCGGCCTTGCGGGCTTCCTCGGCCTTCTTGGCCTCTTCCGCCTTTTTGGCCTGCTGCGCCTTGCGCACGCCCACGCCCAGCCCCTGCAGGTAGGCGACCAGCGCGTCCTCTTCGGTCTTGCCCTCGATGGCCTTGGGCGCCGCGGCGATCTCTTCGTCGGTGTACGGCACACCCAGGGCCCGCAGCGCGCGCATGCGCTGGTCGACGTTCTGGCCGGTGATCACGGTCTTCTCCAGCCACGGATAGGCCGGCATGTTGGACTCGGGCACCACCTGGCGCGGGTTGCGCAGGTGGATGCGGTGCCAGTCGTCGGAATAGCGCTCGCCCACGCGCGCCAGGTCGGGACCGGTGCGCTTGGAGCCCCACAGGAAGGGATGGTCGAACACCGACTCCGAGGCCAGCGAGTACGAGCCGTAGCGCTGCACTTCGGCAGCCAGCAGTCGCACCTGCTGCGAGTGGCAGCCGACACAGCCTTCGCGGATGTAGACGTCGCGCCCCATCAGGCGCAGCGGGCTGTAGGGTTCGACCCCCGCCACCGGCTGCGTGGTGCTGTGCTGGAAGAACAGCGGCACGATCTGCACCAGCCCGGCGAAGGACACCACCAGGATGCTGGCGATGATCATCCAGCCGATGTTCTTCTCGAGCGTCTGGTGAGAGAAAAAGCCTTGTTGCTTGTTGGCCATGATGTCCTCGTCAAACGGTGGCCGGCGCGGGCGCGGCGACAGCCGGCGCGCGGGTGGTGTGGGGATCGTCCTGCGGGATGGCGGGGTTGACCGCCTGCGCGCCGCGCACCGTCTTCCACACGTTCCAGGCCATGACCAGCACGCCCGACAGGAACAGCGCCCCGCCCAGCAGACGGATCAGGTAGTACGGCACCCGCGTCTTGAGTTCTTCGACGAAGCTGTAGACCAGCGTGCCGTCGGCGGCGGTGTCGCGCCACATCAGGCCCTGCTGCACCCCGGCGATCCACATCGCGGCGATGTACAGCACCACGCCGATGGTGGCGATCCAGAAGTGCAGCTCGATGGCCTTGACGCTGTACATCTTCTCGCGGCCATACAGGCGCGGGATAAGGTAGTAGAGGGAGCCGAACGAGATCATCGCGACCCAGCCCAGCGCGCCGGAGTGCACGTGGCCGATGGTCCAGTCGGTGTAGTGCGACAGGGCGTTCACGGTGCGGATCGACATCATCGAGCCTTCGAACGTGGCCATGCCGTAGAACGACAGCGCGGTCACCATGAACTTCAGGATCGGATCGGTGCGCAGCTTGTACCAGGCGCCCTGCAGCGTCATGATGCCGTTGATCATGCCGCCCCACGACGGCGCCAGCAGGATCAGCGAGAACGTCATGCCCAGCGACTGGGTCCAGTCGGGCAGCGAGGTGTACAGCAGGTGGTGCGGACCGGCCCACATGTAGGTGAAGGCCAGCGCCCAGAAGTGGACGATGGACAGGCGGTACGAATAGATCGGACGGCCGGCCTGCTTGGGCACGAAGTAATACATCATGCCCAGGAAGCTGGTGGTCAGGAAGAAACCCACCGCGTTGTGGCCGTACCACCACTGCACCATGGCGTCCTGCACGCCGGCGTAGGCCGAGTAGGACTTCCACAGCGTCACCGGCATCTCGATGTTGTTGAAGATGTGCAGGATGGCGATGGTGAGGATGTACGAGCCGAAGAACCAGTTGGCCACGTAGATGTGCTTGGAGCGGCGCTTGATGATGGTGCCGAAGAACACGATGGCATAGGCCACCCAGACCAGCGTGATCAGGATGTCGATGGGCCATTCGAGTTCGGCGTATTCCTTGCTGCTGGTGTAGCCCAGCGGCAGGGTGATGGCGGCGGCCACGATGACCGCCTGCCAGCCCCAGAACGTGAACGCGGCCAGCTTGTCACAGAAAATGCGGGTCTGACAGGTGCGCTGGACCACGTAGTACGAGGTCGCGAACAGCGCGCTGCCGCCGAAGGCGAAGATCACGGCGTTGGTGTGCAGCGGACGCAGGCGGCCGTAGCTGAGCCAGGCGGTGTCGAAATTCAACTGAGGCCAAATCAGCTGCGCGGCGAGAAAAACGCCCACAGCCATGCCGACGATGCCCCAGACCACGGTCATGAGCGCGAACTGCCTCACGATCCTGTAGTTGAAGGTGTCGGCCTTGCTTGCGATTGCGGCGCAATCGTTCATCACCCTTCCCCCAAACAAAAAGAAACAAGTAGCTCCAGGTTTCAATGATGGGGGGTCGCGGGTAAACCGGGGTTGATGTGCGTCAAACCCCATTGCTCGCGCAGGGGAACCCGCGGCGCGGCGGCAACGTCGATGGCGCGGACGCCGGCCAAGGCCTGGCGGGCGGCCAGCGAACGGCCGCCGCGAGACGCCTAGCAGGGATCGCGCGATCCTAGCCGCGCGAGGCCGGCCCGCTATCGTCGTCGCGCAGGATGGCGGTGCCGGCGTTGTCGGTGTCGTCGTACTGGCCGTTGAACACGGCCCACCACAGCGACACGCCGATGGCCAGCACGAACAGCAGCGACAGCGGCAGCAACAGGTAGAGGATGGTCATGGCGCGGCTTCCAGCGCGCCGTCGGGCGCCGGGCTGCCGGACCAGTCGCGGCGCGACAGCCGCCACGAGTTGTAGGCCACCGCCAGCGACGACAGCAGCATGGTGATGGCCGCCAGCCAGGGCGTGACCCAGCCGACCAGCGCCAGCGGCGTCATCAGCAGGTGCCAGGCCAGCGAACCATGCAGGTTCTGGCGCGCCTTGCGTTGCGCCTCGGCCAGCAGCGCGTCCAGCGCCGCGTCGGGCATGGACGGATGCGCCGCCAGCGCCGCATGGGCCGACGCCATGGCGGTGGGCACCGCCATCGACATGGCACAGGGACAGCTCATCACCAGCAGCGCCACCATCACCGGGATGCTGTGGGCCGGGTCGATCCAGGCCCAGACCGCCGCCGCGCCCAGCGCCAGCGCCACCTGCGCCATGACGAAGCGCGAGGCCAGCCGGTCGGCGCCGGCGCCCAGCAGTTGGCGTTGCGCCTCGACCCGGGCGTGGCGCTGACCGCCGGCGCTGCCGCCGAACGACTGGCGCGCGCACAGTTCCAGGTAGCGCGCCGTCAGCAGGAAGGCCACGAACATGGTGACCGAATCGAAATAGACCTCGCCGTGGCCGGTGTAGGTGGCATGCACGCTGGGAATGAAGGCGGCCACGATGCCCAGCGCCACCGGCACGTCCATGCCGGCGCGGCCCTGGCGCAGGTTGGCGCCGGCGTGGCGCCAGATCGGCCAGGCCGAATACAGCACCACCGGCACCGTCAGGGCCAGGCTGGCCCAGTTCATCAGCACGATGGCCCAGTCGAGCGTATCAAGGGCGTCCTTGGGGATGCCCTCGTGGCGCAGGTAGCCGGGCCAGGCGAACATCATCACCTGCATCATCGCCAGCCACGCCAGCGACAGGCGCACCAGCGCATGCCGGCGTTGCTGGCGCTCGGCGTCGGACAGGGATGGCGGGACGGCGAAGATGGATTTTGCTCGCATGCGCCGATGCTACCCAGCGCCGCCGGCGCTCGCCTTGACCTGGATCAAGGCACGTCGGGCGATTTGCCCGGGCACGGCGCGCGGCGGCCTTGCAGACTTGCCGTCCCACAAGCGCAGGCGCGGCATTGCCAGAGGATCCGCGAAAGCTCCTCTGGCCCGCGGGGCCGCCTGCTGGCGCCCGCCTTCAGGGCCGTTGGGCGCGCAGCACGGCGATCACCGCCCGCATCAGGGTGTCCAGCTCGTCCGGGGCGATGGTCAGCGCCGGCGTCAAATACACCACATTGCCGAACGGCCGCACCCAGACGCCGGCCTCGACCAGGCGGCGCCTCAGGGCCTCGCGGTCGTCGATGCGGTCCAGCTCGACCACGCCGATCGCGCCCAGTACCCGCACGTCGCGCACCCAGGCCAGCTCGCGGCATGGCGCCAGCCCCGCCGCCAGGGCGGACGACAGCGCCCGCGCCTGCGCCAGGCGCGGCTCGCTCTCGAACAGATCGAGCGACGCATTGGCGGCGGCGCAGGCCAGGGCGTTGCCCATGAAGGTCGGGCCGTGCATCAGGGCGTGCGAGGGATCGTCCGACCAGAAGGCGTCGAACACCCGGCTGCTGGCCACCGTGGCGGCCAGCGGCAGCGTGCCGCCGGTCAGCGCCTTGGACAGCGTGATGATGTCGGGGCGGATGCCGGCCTGCTCGAACGCGAACAGGGTGCCGGTGCGGCCGAAGCCGGTGAAGATCTCGTCGAAGATCAGCAGCAGGCCATGGCGGTCGGCCAGCCGGCGCAGCCGCCGCAGCACCTCGGGGTCGTGCAGCAGCATGCCGCCGGCGCCCTGCACCAGCGGTTCGACCAGGATGCCGGCCAGTTGCGGGCCGCGCGTCTCCAGGAAGGCGTCGAGCCGTGCCATGGCGGCGTCGTCGCGCGGCAGGTCGACGATGTCGTGCTCGGCCAGCATGCCGCGGAACAGGCTGTGCATGCCCTCGTCGGGGTCGCACACCGCCATGGTGCCGAAGGTGTCGCCGTGGTAGCCGCCACGGAAGGCCAGGAAGCGGCTGCGGCCGCGCTCGCCCTGGTTGAGCCAGAACTGCACCGCCATCTTCATGGCGACTTCCACCGCCACCGAGCCGGAGTCCGTGTAGAACACGCGGTCCAGCCCCGGTCCCAGCAGGGCCGCCAGGCGCCGCGCCAGGGTCAGCGCGGGTTCATGGGTCAGGCCGCCGAACATGACGTGCGGCATGGCGTCCAGCTGCGCCCGCACCGCCTGGGCGATATGCGGGTGGTTGTAGCCGTGGCAGGCGGTCCACCAGGACGCCACGCCGTCGATCAATTGACGGCCGTCGGCCAGCTCCAGGCGGCTGCCGTGGCTGCGCACCACCGGCAGCGGCGGCGTCGCGGTCTTCATCTGGGCGTAGGGCTGCCAGATATGCGGCTGGCCCCGGGCCATCCAGTCAGGCGTCTGCATGTTTCACCTCCACTACAATGGCTCGCATTCTACGGCCGGGGGCCTGACGGCGCTGTTAACGGCCGCGGCCCGACTGCGGGACGCCCCCGCCGCCGGCCGCCGCAGGAAATCGTGATGTCCAAGCTGGATCCCCTCTTTTCTTCCGAACTGGCGCAAGCCGAATCGCGCCGCGTGCGGCGCCGGCTGCGCACCGCCGCCGCCGCGCCCGCCGGCCGCATCGCGCTGGACGGCGTCCCGGCGCTGAACTTCTCCAGCAACGACTACCTGGGCCTGTCCAAGCACCCGCTGCTGATCGACCGGGCGCGCGAATGGGCCGCCCGCCACGGCGCCGGCGCGCAGGCCTCGCGGCTGGTGTGCGGCAATCTCGACCTGCACGAGCAGGTCGAGGCCAAGCTGGCCCGCCTGAAGGGCACCGAGGCCGCGCTGCTGCTGGCCTCCGGCTGGCAGGCCAACGCCGCCGTGCTGCCGGCGCTGCTGCGCGCGGCCGCCGGCCAGGGCGAGGTGCAGGTCTACGCCGACAAGCTCAACCACGCCAGCCTGCACCACGGCTGCCAGGCGGCGGGCGTGCGGCAGATCCGCTTCCGCCACAATGACCTGGACCACCTGGAGGCCTTGCTGGCGGCGCGCGCCGACCCGTCAGCGCCGCCCGCCGCGCGCTTCATCATCACCGAAAGCGTCTTCAGCATGGACGGCGACCGCACCGACGTGGCGCGGCTGGCGGCGCTGGCCGAGCGCTACCAGGCCTTCGTCTACCTGGACGAAGCCCACGCCACCGGCGTGCTGGGACCGGGCGGCATGGGACTGGCCGGGCTGGCGCCGGGCGGCATCGACCTGGCCATGGGCACCTTCAGCAAGGCGCTGGGCGGCTTCGGCGCCTACGTGGCCGGCTCGCGCGCGCTCTGCGACTACCTGGTCAACGCCTGTTCGGGTTTCATCTACACCACCGCCCTGCCGCCTTCCGTGCTGGGCGCGATGGACGCCGCGCTCGACCTGGTGCCGACGCTGGACGCCGAACGCGCCCGGCTGGCCGCCTCGGGCGAACGCCTGCGCACCGCGCTCCGCGGCCTGGGCGTGGACAGCGGCGACTCGTCCACCCAGATCGTGCCCGCCATCGTCGGCGACGAGGCTCGCGCCCTGGCGCTGGCGGCGGCGCTGGAGCAACGCGGCCTGCTGGCCGTGGCGATCCGCCCGCCCACCGTGCCGGCCGGCACCAGCCGCCTGCGCATCGCCCTGAGCGCGGCACACCGCGACGCCGATGTCGACCAACTGATCGACGGCCTGACGGCCGCGCTCGCCTGATGCCGGCCGCCGCTCCTGTCCGCCCCACCCTGCTGTTCGTGCATGGCTGGGCCTTCGACGCCGCATTCTGGGGCCCGCTGGCCGGCGCGCTGGCCGACTGGCCGCAGGCCGTGGCCGACGCCGGCTATTTCGGTCCGGCCCATACGCCCGCGCCCGCCGGCCCGGTGCTGGCCATCGGCCACTCGCTGGGCGCGCTGCGGCTGCTGGGCGAACCGCCGCCCGGCTGCCTGGGCCTGGTGGCGATCAACGGCTTTGCCCGCTTCGGCGCGGCCGACGACTTCCCCGAAGGCGTGCCGGCGCGCATGCTGGACCGCATGTTGAACCGCCTGGCGGCG
>NZ_CP017433.1:1322545-1561520 GCF_002082135.1 Achromobacter ruhlandii | reverse complement strand
GTGCTGCGCGATTTCCGCCAGCGCTGCGGCGACACCAGCGCCATCAGCGCCCCCCAGGTCGAACCGCTGGCGCGCGACCTGCGGTTCCTGCGCGACGCCGACCAGCGCGCCGCGCTGGCGGCGATGCCGGTGCCGCTGCTGGCGCTGGCGGGCGCGGCCGACCCGATCGCCACCGCGCCGATGACGACGGCGGGCTTCGGCGCCGCCATCGAGATCCTCTGGCGCGAGCACGGCGGCCACCTGCTGCCGCTGACCGACACCGACTGGTGCGCGCGGCGCATCCGCGCCTTCCTGGCCCGCGTGGCGCCCGCCGCATGAGCGCCCACCTGCGCAATGCCCGGGTCGGCGCGCGCTTCGGCGCCGCCGCCGCGCGCTACGACGAACATGCCCCCGCCCAGCGCATCACCGCCGAGCGGCTGGCCGATGCGATCGGCCGGCTGCCGCTGCCGCCGCGTCCGCGCATCCTGGAGATCGGCTGCGGCACCGGCCTGCTGACGCGGGCGCTGGCCGCCCGGCTGGGGCCGGCGGACTGGACCGTGACCGACATCTCGCCCGCCATGCTGGCGCGGGCGCGACAAGGTCCGCCACTGCCCGGCACCGCCCGCTACCAGGTGCTGGACGGCGAACACCCCGGGGACCTGCCGGGCGGGTATGACCTGATCTGCTCCAGCCTGGCGGTGCAGTGGTTCGCCGACCTGAACGGCGGCCTGGGCCGCCTGGCCGGCCTGCTCGCGCCCGGCGGTCACCTGGCGGTGGCGACGCTGGCCGAAGGCACGTTCGAGGAATGGCGCGCCGCCCATGACGCCGTCGGCCTGGCCGCCGCCACGCCACGCTATCCGCCGAGCGGCGCCATCCGTCCGGCCATGGCCGATCTGGCCGGTGGCGTGCACATTGAACGGCTGATACAAGATCATCCTGACGGCCTGCATTTCCTCAAAGCGCTCAAGGGCATCGGCGCCACCACGCCCGCGCCCGGCACGGCGCCGCTGGGCCCGGCCGCATTGCGGCGGGTGCTGGCGCAGTTCGACCAACAAGGCGCCACGGTGACCTATCACCTGGCCTATGGAATCTGGAAGAAACATGACTGACTCCCGCGCCCACGGCGTATTCGTCACCGGCACCGACACCGGCATCGGCAAGACCCTGGTCTCGGCCATCCTGGCACGCGCCTGGCAGGCCGACTACTGGAAGCCGGTGCAGACCGGCGTGGCCGAGGAACCGGGTGACACCGAGACTGTCGCGCGCCTGGCGCAGTTGCCGCCCGAGCGCCTGCACCTGCCGGCCTACGTGCTGCAGGCGCCGCTGTCGCCGTGGGCCGCCGCGCCGCTGGAAGACGCGGTGATCGACGCCACCGCCATCGTGCCGCCCGCCACGACCGCGCCCCTGATTGTCGAAGGCGCCGGCGGCCTGTACGTGCCGATCGACGACAGCCACATGATGATCGACCTGATCGCGCGCCTGGGCATGCCGGTGGTGCTGGCCGCACGCAGCGGCCTGGGCACCATCAACCACACCCTGCTCAGCCTGGAGGCGCTGCGCCGACGCGCCATCCCGGTGCTGGGCGTGATCATGAGCGGCCCGCTGTCGGCCGGCAACCGCGAGGCGATCGAACGCTTCGGCAATGTGCGCGTGCTGGCCGAGATCCCGCCGCAGGACCGCGTCGACGCGGCCGCCGTCGAGGCGCTGGCGCGCACCGTGCCGCCGCTGGCGGAATGCCTGGCGGCGATGCGCGCCGCCGGTTGACGGCAACGGGCTGACCGCAACGCCGCGTGCGCCGCGCTCAGTCCCCGGCGGCGGTCCGCAGGAAGCGCTCGATGGCCGCCGCCAGCGCCAGCGGCGTTTCATTCATCGGATAGTGCCCGGCATTGGCCAGCACCTCGACTGTCGTGCGCGGATAGCGCCGCGCATAGGTCGCGGCCATCAGCGCCGGCGTGAACACGGGATCGTGCTCGCCCACCAGGGCCAGCACCGGATGGCGGCCGTCGATGCGGTCGCTGAAATCGGTGCCAACCCACGCGGGCAGGTACGCGGCGAACGCGGCGGCCGACGAATGCGCGGCGGAATAGTCGGCCTTCCACGCCACCCATGCCGCCGGCAGGCGCCCGCCGGTGCTGCGGTCGATGATGGCGCGGCGCGCGGCCAGGTCCGCGGCCGCGCCGTCGAACAGCGCGCGCGTGGCCGGCGCCATGGCCACGCCACCGCACGGCACCGGGGCCACCGCCACCAGTGCGCGCACCCGCTCGGGCACCAGCGCCGCGACCCGCTCGATCGCCATGCCGCCCATCGAATGGCCCACCAGGCTGAAGCGCTCGAACCCCAACGCGTCGGCCAGCGCCAGCGCGTCGGCGGCGATCTCGTCGATCGAATGTTCGCCGGCCGCCTCGCGCATGCCGCCGTAGCCGCGGTAGTCCATGAAGACGTAGCTGAAGTCCGCGCCCGACAGCCAGGGTTCGATCGGTTCGAAGGCGCGCGCGTCGCCGAACCAGCCGTGCAGCACGATGACGGGATGCGGGCCGTGGCCCACGCGATGGAAAGTGTTGGCCATGTCGGCTCCTGGGATCTGGCGATGCGCCGCCGGGGCGGCGGACGCGATTGGCAATGCCGACATCCTAGGCCCGGCAAAGCCGGCCCGCCTTCGATATCGGGTCATCCGTCGTAGAATCCAGGCCATGCGCAATACCCTGGTCGATCCCTACGAGGACATTCCGCGCGACGTGGTGGTGACGGCCTGCGACTATCCGGCCGGCCTGACCTTCCCGCTGCACGCCCACCGCCGCGGCCAGTTCGCCTACGCCGCGCGCGGCGCCATCAGCGTGGCCACGCCGACGGGCCGCTGGCTGGTGCCGCCGCAACGCGCCTGCTGGGTGCCGGCGGGCATGGATCACCAAATGACCATGAGCGGCGCGGTGACCATGCTCAACACCTTTCTCACCGCGCGCGCCGCGCAGGCCCTGGGCCTGCCCGCCGAATGCCGGGTCCACGCCGTCTCGCCGCTGCTGCGCCACCTGCTCGATGAAGCCATCGACCTGCCCGCGCTCTACGACCTGGACGGCCGCGCCGGCAAGCTGATGGCGCTGCTGGCGGCCGAAATCGCCGCCATGCCAGCGCTGTCGCTGCACGCGCCGCTGCCCGCCGACCCGCGCCTGGCGCGCGCCTGCCGCGCGCTGTGGGCGGCGCCGTCGATCACGACGGACCTGGACACGGTGGCCGCCGCGGCCGGCATGAGCCGGCGCACCTTCACCCGCCAGTTCCGCGCCGAAACCGGCATCAGCTTCGGCGCCTGGCGCCAGCAGGCCTGCCTGCTGGCCGCGATCGAGCGCCTGAGCCAGGGCCAGCCCGTCACCCGCGTCGCGCTGGACCTGGGCTACGCCAGCGCGAGCGCCTTCACCAGCGCGTTCCGGCGCGCGCTGGGCCAGGCGCCCAGTGCCTACCTGGCCTCGAACGGCCGCGCCGCCTGAAACAACCGGGGCCGTCCCACTCAGGTCTCGTAGGCGATGCGGTAGCCGTCGCCCTGGCGCGCGATACGGGCAAAGCCGGGTTCGCCGAGATGCATGCCGGCGACCAGGAGTCCGTCCGCGCTGACGATGTCCAGCAGCGCCGAGCGCGTGTCGGCGGCCAGAGTCGGATCCTGGTCGAAGGCGATCGACACATCGGGGCGCGCGATCTGGATCTGCGGAAAATGCACGATGTCCCCCCAGACCAGCACACTCCGTCCGTCGGACTCGATACGGAAGCCGGAATGCCCGGCGGTATGCCCTGGCAGGGGCACCGCGTCGATGCCGGGCAGGACCTCGCGACCGGTGAACGTGCGCATCCTGGCTCGATACGCGCCGAACACCTTGCGGGCGAACTGGAAGTTGCCGCGTGCGCGCTCGCTGGCCCGCGCGAGATTGCCATCGTCTTGCCAGAACGCCACCTCCCGCGCATGCACAACCAGCTCGGCCCGCGCAAAGACTTCCCGCCCCGCGGCATCCAGCAATCCGCCAACGTGATCGGGATGCGCGTGGGTCAGCAGCACCGTATCGACGTCGCCCGGTTGCACGCCGGCCAGCGCCAGGTTGGCCAGGAGCTTGCCGCCCCATTGCTTGAATCCGCCCGCGCCCGCATCGATCAGCAGTGTGCGGCCCCTGCCCCGGACCAGATAGCCATTGATATGGATGGCGCCGGGGTCGGAGACGCCCGCGTCGCGCTGCAGCTTGGCGGCATCCTCCGGGTCGATGTTGGAGAGCGATTCAAGGGCGGCGGACAGGTATCCGTCACTGATGGCGGTGATCGAAAACTCACCGATCCGCAGGCTTGGCAAGGTCATGGGTTGCATGGCGATCCTCCAGAATGCTCAATGGCGCGCATGGATGGCTCCTGCCGCATGGCCGAAGCAGCGGATGCGCGCGGTCAGCCCCGTGATGCGCAGGATGGCCTCATCCAACCCCGCCATGAAGGCCTCCATCACGGCGGGCGGGCGGAACGGTTCGAGCCGGAATTGGACTTCCGCGAACGCCGGAAGTCCGCGCCCCGGGTGAACCGCCAGGTTGATGATGTGCACGTTCTCCAGCGCCGCGCCGAGCACGTCAACGCACAGCGCTGTGCATGCCTCGGCCAACTCCGCCAGATCGCGGTCGGCCGGCATGCATGGCGCCGCGAAGAAAAATGTCACGTTGGGCATGGCGGCGCTACTTCGACGCATCGCGGCCGGCCCCGCGCGCATTCGTCAGCTGTGCCGTCATCGGCGCATAGCGGTGCACGCCGGACGGCAATGCGGGGGCTTCGCTCTTCGCGCCACGCGGGCACTTCGCCAGCCACCGGTGGCCGGGCGATTTGTCCAGCGCCACGGCGTGCATGGCGGCGGGCGTCAGGCCCAGCGCGACCAGCGGCTCGGGGCCGACGTCACTCACCAGCAGGGTTTCGTCCGCGGCAATGGCGGGGGCTTGCGCCAGGCCGGCATAGAGATTGCGGTGCCAGTCCGTGATGTGCGGCTGCCATCGGGCGAAGTTGCCGCCGCCCTTCTGCCGATACTCCTCGCCGAGCAACACCTCGAGCCCGTCGATCGAATGGACGGCGAGGTAGGTCGGGCAACCCGCGCTCAGCGCCTGAAAGCGCTGCGAGGTCTGGAAACCGCTCACGGAAATGAGCGCGGGCAGCTTTTTCAGGCTGTAGAAATCATTCCAGGCCCCTTCGCTGGCGGGGTCCGAAAAACTGCATTCGACGGTGTAGATCATGGGTTCGGTCGCGGCCGGCCATGTTTCGTGGCCGGCGCCTTGGTTGAGGTTTCATCATGGTATGACCTGAAAAAGACGCCATAAAACGATTTTTCGGTATGCTTCATTGAGCAAACATCAAGGCAAACCGGAACTCGCCCCATGCGCCGCAGGATTCCCAGCAATACTTCCTTAATGGCCTTCGAGGCGGCCGCCCGCCATGGCAGCTTCGCCCGGGCGGCCGACGAACTGGCCGTCACCGAAGGCGCCATCAGCCGCCAGATCGGCCGGCTGGAAGCCTTTCTCGGCGTTCCATTGTTCGAGCGGATCGGTAACCGCGTCCGGCTGCTGCCCAACGGCGCGCGCTACGCAACCCAGGTGCGCGAACTGCTCGACCGGCTGGATCGGGACAGCCAATACCTGATCGGGCAACGGCAGGACAGCGCCAACCTTGACATCGCCACGGTGCCCACCTTCGCCATGCGTTGGTTGATTCCGCGCCTGCCACGATTCCAGCGGCAGCACCCGAACATCGCCGTGCATCTGGCCGAGCGACTGGAGCCGTTCGCCCTGGCCGGCAGCGGGTTCGACGCCGCGATCCATTTCGCGCATCCGGCCTGGACTGGAATGCATACGCAGCATTTGCTCGACGAAGTGCTGATCCCCGTGTGCCATCCCGCGCTGGTGGAAGGCCACGCCGGTCCGATGGCCCTGGACGCCCTGCCGCGACTGCACCGGCGGCAGAATCCGGACGCCTGGCAGCGGTATGCGCGGGAAACCGGCATCCCCCTGGCCAACGCGGCGCTGGGCGTGCGCTATGACCTGCATGCCATGCTGATCGAAGCGGCATTGGCCGGCCTGGGCGTGGCGCTGGTGCCGCGCCTCTACGTGGAAACCGAAATCGCCATGGGACGGCTGGTAGCGCCATGGCCCCAGGCAAAAACCGTCTCCAAGGCCTTCTGTCTGGTGCTCCCCGAACCGTTCACCCTGAGCCCGCCCCCTATCCAGGCGTTCACCGAATGGCTAAAGGAAGAAGCGGGTAACGCGGCGGCAGCCGGGCCGTAGGACGCCGCTCCCATCGCGCGACGGCGCCCGCCCAAAAAAAAGAGGGTGCCCGAAGGCACCCTGAATCCACCCTACAACAGCACTACAACTGCAACTGCACAATCAATCCCGTCCGGCTCAGGCGGCCTTCTGCTCCTTGCCGTGCTCGAACTGCGCCTCTTCGGTCGAGCCGGTCAGCGCGGTGGTCGAGGACTGGCCGCCCTCGATGGTCTGGGTCACGGCGTCGAAGTAGCCGGTGCCCACTTCGCGCTGGTGCTTGACCGCGGTGAAGCCCAGGTCGGCGGCGGCGAATTCCTTCTGCTGCAATTCGACGAAGGCGCTCATCTGGCGGCGGGCGTAGCCGTGGGCCAATTCGAACATGCCGTAGTTCAGCGCGTGGAAGCCGGCCAGCGTGATGAACTGGAACTTGTAGCCCATGGCGCCCAGCTCGCGCTGGAACTTGGCGATGGTGGCGTCGTCCAGGTTCTTCTTCCAGTTGAACGACGGCGAGCAGTTGTACGCCAGCAGCTTGCCCGGGAACTGGCGATGGATCGCGTCGGCGAACTTGCGGGCGTATTCCAGATTGGGCGTGGAGGTTTCGCACCAGATCAGGTCGGCGTACGGCGCGTAGGCCAGGCCGCGCGAGATCGCCTGGTCAATGCCGGCGCGGGTGCGGAAAAAGCCTTCCACGGTGCGCTCGCCAGTGATGAACGGGCGGTCGTTCTCGTCGACGTCGCTGGTCACCAGGTCGGCGGCATCGGCGTCGGTGCGGGCCAGCAGCACGGTGGGCGTGCCCATCACGTCGGCCGCCAGGCGCGCCGAGACCAGCTTGGCCACGGCTTCGCGGGTCGGCACCAGCACCTTGCCGCCCATGTGGCCGCACTTCTTCACGGACGCCAGCTGGTC
This sequence comes from Achromobacter ruhlandii, assembly GCF_002082135.1. Taxonomy (NCBI): domain Bacteria; kingdom Pseudomonadati; phylum Pseudomonadota; class Betaproteobacteria; order Burkholderiales; family Alcaligenaceae; genus Achromobacter; species Achromobacter ruhlandii. The sequence continues at coordinate 1,554,375 of NZ_CP017433.1, read as the reverse complement.
CTCGAAGTGCACGCCCGAGGCGCCGGCCTCGATCATGGCCTTCATCAGCTCGAAGGCGTTCAGCACGCCGCCGAAACCGGCTTCGGCATCGGCCACGATGGGCGCGAAGAAATCGATGTAGCCCTCGTCGCCCGGGTTCTTGCCTTCCATCCACTGGATCTGGTCGCAGCGGGTCAGCGAGTTATTGATGCGGCGCACGACCTGCGGCACCGAGTTGGCGGGGTACAGCGACTGGTCGGGGTACATCTCGCCGGCCAGGTTGGCGTCGCCGGCCACCTGCCAGCCCGACAGGTAGATAGCCTTGAGGCCGGCCTTGACCTGCTGCATGGCCTGGTTGCCGGTCAGGGCGCCCAGCGAATTGACGAAAGGCTCGCTGTGCAGTTGCTCCCACAGGCGGGTCGCGCCGCGGCGGGCCAGGGTGTGCTCGACGGCGATCGAGCCGCGCAGGCGGATGACATCCTCGGCGCTGTAGTCGCGCTTGATGCCCTGCCAGCGGCTGTTCTCGGCCCAGTCTTTCTGCAGATTGCGGATTTCGGTTTCGCGGTGGCTCATGGTCATGCTCCTTGGTCTATGGCTGAAAAGGCAAGAAAACTTCGGGGTTGCATTGCGTGAATCGTTGGAGAAAGTCTATGCCTGTGCTGCGGAGCAATGTGGCCGCGCCTCTTATATAAGAGGAAAAATATTATTTATATAAATCAATGGCTTATTTAGATCATTCCGTATTGCGGAACGCGATTGTCATCCGTGAAATGGCCTCGCGCGGCGGCGCAGCACGAACTTTCACATGCCGGGAGCAGCGTTTCATGATGCGAAAAATAGGCCCGTCGCAACCGCCTACAATGCGGTCATCTCCACGTTTTCCGACGACCTTTCCATGACGCTGTCTCACGGCCCGCTGGGCCAGAGCGTGACCTACGTCTCGCAATACGACCCCTCGCTGCTGTTCCCCATCGCCCGCGCCCACAACCGCGAGGCGCTCAACCTGGCGAGCGGCCCGCTGCCGTTCACCGGGGTGGACCTGTGGAACGCCTATGAGTTGTCCTGGCTCGACGCCAAGGGCAAGCCGCGGGTGGCGATGGCCACGTTCTCGGTGCCGGCCGACAGTCCCAACATCATCGAGTCCAAGTCGTTCAAGCTGTACCTGAACTCGTTCAACCAGACCCGGCTGGTCAACTCGGCCGCGTTGCGCGGCCGGCTGGAACGCGACCTGAGCGCCGCCGCCGGCGCCCCCGTGGGGCTGGACTTCATCCTGCCGCAGCGCTTTGGCGAACTGCGCATGGGCGAATTGGACGGTATCTATATAGACAAGCTCGACATCGAGATCGACACCTACGAGCCGGCGCCCGAGCTGCTGCGCACGCGCGCCGGCGAGGTGGTCGAGGAAACCCTGTGCTCGCGCCTGCTCAAATCCAACTGCCCGGTGACCGGCCAGCCCGACTGGGCCAGCGTGCAGGTCCGCTACCGCGGCAAGCCGATAGACCGCGAATCGCTGCTGCGCTACGTGATCTCGTTCCGCCAGCACGCCGAGTTCCACGAGCACTGCGTGGAACGCATCTTCACCGACATCATGCAGGCCTGCGCGCCCGAGCAGTTGACGGTCTATGCGCGCTACACACGGCGCGGCGGGCTGGACATCAACCCGTGGCGCAGCAACGTCGAGACGGCGCCGCCGGCCGACGTGCGCACGGTGCGCCAGTAAAAACGGTCGTCGTCCGCCCCGAGGCGAACGACGCCCTTCACAGGCGGCGCTCCCCGACGGCGCCGCCCCCCTCCTCTACTTCACGAACGGCGCCGGCCGCGGCGTGTCGTCCGCCGACGGCGGCAGCAGCGGGTACTGGATCGCCGGCTGGTCGCCCGTCAGGGTCTTCAGGAACGCCACGATCTGCGCGTTCTCGTCCGGCGTGAAGGTGCGGCCCAATTGCAGGCGGCCCATCACGTCCACCGCCTGCGTCAAGGTGGCGGCCTCGCCGTCATGGAAGTACGGATAGGTCAGCGCCACGTTGCGCAGCGTCGGCACCTTGAAGTTGAAGCGGTCGGCGTCCTTGCCGGTGACGGCGGCGCGGCCCTCGGCCTTGTTGTCGGTCTGGTACGGCGCCACCAGCCCCATCTTCTGGAACGAGTTGCCGCCCACCGCCACGCCGTTGTGGCACGCCACGCAGCCGCTGTTCTTGAACAACGTGTAGCCGGCCAGTTCCTGGACGGTCAGCGCCTTGTCGTCGCCCTTGAGCCACTGGTCGAAGCGCGAGTTCGGCGTCACCAGCGTTTCCTCGAAGGCGGCCAGCGCGCCCGTCACCTCGTCAATGGTGATGCCGTCCTTGCCGAACACCTGCTTGAACTCGGCGCGGTAGCCCGGAATGGAATTGAGCACCTGCACCGCCAGTTCGTGGGTGGAGGCCATTTCCATCGGATTGGCGATCGGGCCGCCGGCCTGCTCGCGCAGGTCCTTGGCGCGGCCGTCCCAGAACTGGGCGATGTTCAGGCTGGAATTGAGCACCGTGGGCGAGTTGATCGAACCCTGCTGCCACTTGTGGCCGATCGACGCCTTCAGGTTGTCCGAGCCGCCCATGCCCAGGTTGTGGCAGGAATTACAGGAGATCGCGCCCGAGCGCGACAGGCGCGGGTCGAAGAACAGCTTCTTGCCCAGTTCCACCTTGGCCGGGTCCTTGACCACCGCCGCCTCGATCGGCTGGATCGGTTCCTGGCGAGGCGCACCCGACGCCTGGCCCGCCCATAGCGCAATGACGACACCCGCCGCGAGCATCGCGTGCTTCTTTCTCATGGCTTTCTCCTGTTGAAATAACCTTATCGTTCGCAAGGTCATTACAGCGGAGCGGGCCGGCGGGCGGCTTGCGATGCGTCAAGGGCGCCAGCGCGCCGTCTCGCCCCGCCAAGGCCGCTTGACCTGACGCAATCCGAACACGCCGACCTGTCGCCGCCCCATGCCCCGCCGCGGACGCGTGCATCGAGCGCGGACATCGATTCGCGGCCTCGATTAGCGGCCTCGATTAGCGGCCTAGAGGCTGCCTCGATTAGCGGCCTAGAGGCTGCCTCGATAGGCGGCCTGGATTAGCTGCCTCGATCCGACTGGCCAGCGCGCCGCGCGGGCCGATCGCATCAGTCGTTCGCGTCAAGCTGGCGCAGATGCGCCTCCAGGAAATCCACGCACACGCGCACCTTGGCCGAAGCGTTCAGCCGCGCCGGATACACGGCCCAGATATTGGCCTCCTGGCGGTATTGAGGCAGCACCGGCACCAGCTTGCCGGCGGCGATCAGCGGCCCCACATCCCAGGCCGAGCGCAGAATGATGCCGCGGCCGTCCACCGCCCACTGCACCACCATCTCGCCATTGTTGGCCGACAGCGGTCCGCGCACCTTGACGGTGTGCTCGCGCTCGCCGCGCCGCATGCGCCAGACGCCGAAGGGATGGTCGCGCTCCTTGATCACCAGGCAATCGTGCGCCGCCAGGTCGTCCAGCTTGCGCGGCACGCCGCGCTCGGCCAGGTAAGACGGCGCGGCGCACAGTAGCCGGTGGTTGGCGGCAAGCTTGCGCGCGATCACATGCGGTGCGATATCGTCGCCGACCCGTACGTCCAGGTCGTAACCCTCGGCGGCCACATCGACCAGGCGGTCGAACACCTCGAAGCGCACCTGCACCTGGGGATGGCGCGACACGAACGCCGACAGCGCCGGCGCCACCACTCGCCGCCCAAAGCCAAAACTGCTGCAGATGCGCAGCAGCCCGCGCGGTTCGCGGCGCGTGACGCCCACCTCTTCGACCAGGTGCTCGACGTCGTCCAGAATGCGCTGGGCCCAGTGGTAGACACGCTCGCCCGCTTCGCTGACGACCACGCGCCGCGTGGTGCGATGGAACAGCGGCGTGCCCAGGCTGGCTTCGAGCAGCCGGATGCGCTTGGTGACGTAGGCGGCCGACATGCCCAGGTCTTCAGCAGCCCGGGAAAAGCTGGAGGCGCGCACCACCGCGTTGAACACGCGCAGGTCGGCGGGCAGCAGGTCATTATTCATGATTCATGCATATTCATTTCACGCGATGGATCATTGTAGATGGACTGTAGGCGCGCCTACCATGGCTGCCATTGCCTGCAACGCGCCCGATGGCGCGGCGCGGGACGTTCTTTCCTCTTCCCTTTTCAGGTCGCTCTCCATGTCCCACGTTCACAAAATCGCAGCCATCGCCGGCGACGGCATCGGCAATGAAGTCCTGCCCGAAGGCCTGCGCGCCGTCGAGGCCGCCGCCCGCCGCTTCGGCCTGGCGCTGCAGATCGACACCTTCCCCTGGGCCAACTGCGAGTACTACGCGCAGCACGGCGAAATGATGCCGCCCGACTGGAAGGAACAATTGCAGGGCTACGACGCCATCTACTTCGGCGCGGTCGGCTGGCCCGCCACGGTGCCGGACCACGTGTCGCTGTGGGGCTCGCTGCTGAAATTCCGCCGCGAATTCGACCAGTACATCAACCTGCGACCGGTCCGCCTGTTCGAGGGCGTGCCCTGCCCGCTGGCCGGCCAGCGCCCGGGCGACATCGATTTCTTCATCGTGCGCGAGAACACCGAGGGCGAGTACACCAACCTGGGCGGGCGCCTGTTCTCCGGCACCGAGCGCGAGATCGTGATCCAGGAATCGGTCTTCACCCGCCACGGCACCGACCGCGTCATGCGCTATGCCTTCGAGCTGGCCAGCCAGCGCCAGCGCAAGCAGCTCACCATCGCCACCAAGAGCAACGGCATCGCCATCAGCATGCCGTGGTGGGACGAGCGCGCCGACGCCGTCGGCCAGCAATATCCGGACGTCAAGACCGACAAGCAGCACATCGACATCCTGGCCGCGCGCTTCGTGCTGCAGCCGCAGCGCTTCGACGTGGTGGTGGCCTCCAATCTGTTCGGCGACATCCTGTCGGACCTGGGTCCGGCCTGCACCGGCACCATCGGCATCGCGCCGTCGGCCAACCTGAACCCGGAGCGCGCCTTCCCGTCGCTGTTCGAGCCCGTGCACGGCTCGGCGCCGGACATCTACGGCAAGGGCATCGCCAACCCCATCGCCATGATCTGGTCGGGCGCGCTGATGTTGCAGTTCCTGGGCAGCCAGGACGCGCACGACGCCATCCTGGCGGCCATCGAGCACTGCCTGAAGGACGGCCCGCGCACGCCCGACCTGGGCGGCAAGGCCCGCACCGAAGACATCGGCCGCGCCATCGCCGCCCATATCGAGGCACAAGGCTGACCCCGGGCGCGACAAGCGCCCTCTACCTCCGGGGACGACGGCGAATCCGCCGTCCCCCAAAGCAGAACGCCGCCCTCGGGCGGCGTTCTGCTTGCGGCCATGGCGCGCGGCGGGCGTGTCAGGAACGCGCCGGCACCGCGGCGGCGGGATCCGCCCGGCGCGCCTGCACCGCGATCCACTGCGCCAGCAGCGCGGCGGCGGTGAATGCCACGCCCGCGCCGATCCACGGCCCCTGGCGCAACCCCGCGTCCAACAGCAGGCCGAAGGCCAGCGGCCCCAGCGCCGAGCCGACGTCCATGCCGGAATACACCAGGCCGTAGACCGAGCCGGTCGAGCCCTTGGGCGTCACGCGCCGGATCAGCATGTCGCGCGACGGCGCGGCCACGCCCGAGCAGAAGCCGGCCAGCGCCACCACCGGCGCGGCGAACAGCGCCGGCACCAGGCCCAGGGCCAGCACCACCAGCGTCAGGCCGGCCAGGATCAGCGCCACCATCACCGTGCGTTCGGTGCGCGGGTTGGCCGACACCAGGAAGCCGCCGGCCGCCATGCCCACCGCCGACGCCACCATGTAGCCGGACAGCGCCGAGCTGGCCGCCACCTTGGACAGGTCGTACAGCTGGCCCAGCAGCGGAATGGTGTAGTTCTGCACCGACGACAGCGCGATCGAGGTGCAGGCGAAGAACAGGAACGCGCCCCACAGCGCCGGCTTGGACAGCAGCGTGGCCAGGGTCGTCAACACGCTTTCCTGCGGCTTGGGCGCGGCGCGCGCGCCGGCCTTGGCGTCGTCCGCCTGGGCCGGTTCCGCGCCGCCCAGCAGGTTGCGGCCGAGCACGGTCAGCAGCAGCACGAAGGCCACCAGCGCGGCCGCGCTGTAGGCCGCCACGCGCCAGTTCGCCAGCAGCGTGATCGAGGTCATGAACACGGGCGTGAGCGCCCAGCCCAGGTTGCCGGTCAGGCCATGGGCCGAAAAGGCGTGGCCCAGGCGCGGCGCCGTGACGCGGTGGTTGATGATGGAATAGTCGGCCGGGTGGAACACCGAATTGCCGATGCCGCCGACCACGGCCGCCGCCATCAGCATGGGGTAGCCGGTGGCCGAGCCGATCAGCAGCCCTGACAGCACGAAACAGGCCAGGCCGAACCACAGCACCGGCCGCGCGCCGATGCGGTCCACCACGAAGCCGGACGAGGCCTGGCCAATGCCCGAGACCACGTAGAAGGTCGACACTAGAAGGCCAAGGCGGGCGAAGTCCAGGCCGAACTCGTTGCCAAGCGACACGTATAGCGACGGCAGGACCAGTTGGAAGAAATGCGACGAGGCGTGGGCCACGCCGATCAGGAGGATGATCTGCCAGTCGCGCCGGCGGACGGCGGCGTCCGGGGCCAGAGGGGATGCAGCGGTAGTCATTGCGCAAGGCCGCGGGCAGCGGCGAAAGGCGGCCGCCTGGGGCGGCGCGCGGGTTGTCTCCAGCAACGTCCGGCCCGGCCGGCGTTGTCCCTGTGGCGAATGCGGCGCGCGGCCGGGCCGGTCGCGGTCCACGCCCCGCCGGCTTCGCTCTTGGTCTGTCCTGGCGGCCCCGCACGCGAACCGGGCCGCCGTGATGGTTACTGCGCTTTCTCGCGGATGGCGGGCCAGGCGCGCTGCAGGTAATACAGCATCGACCAGACCGTCAGCACCGCGGCAACGATGATCAGCACGTCGCCCAGCAGCTTGCTGGACACGCCGTAGATCGGCTGGTTGTACAGCAGGCATGGAATCGCCACCATCTGCGCGGCGGTCTTGAACTTGCCCAGCCGGTGCACCGCCACGCTGGCGCTGGCGCCGATCTTGGCCATCCATTCACGCAGCGCCGAAATGGTGATTTCGCGGCCGATGATGATGAGCGAAATGAAGGCATCGACGCGGCTCAGGTCCAGCAGCACGATCAGCGCGGCGCAGACCATCAGCTTGTCGGCCACCGGATCCAGGAACGCCCCGAACGCCGAGGTCTGGTTCCAGCGGCGCGCCAGCCAGCCATCGAACCAGTCGGTCAGGGCGGCGATGATGAAGGCCCAGGCGGCGAACGTGTCGCGCACCGGCACGGACAACCAGCTTTCAGGCAGGTAGAACAGCCCGACTACCAGCGGGATCATGGCGATACGCAGCCACGTCAGGATGATGGGTACGTTAATTGGCATAGTGTCCGTATGCTACATCAGCCGGGTTGCACTGGCTGTCTCGGGGCCGCCGGGCGGCCACGAACCGGCCATCCGGGCCCTATCCGCGCAGCGCCTCATAGATCCGTTCGGCCAATTCCTCGGAAATGCCGTCCACCGACGCCAGGTCCTCGATGCTGGCCGAGGCCACCCCCGAAAATCCGCCAAAGCGGGCCAGCAGACGCTGCCGCCGGCGTGCCCCGACCCCTTCGATCTCCTCCAGCCGCGACACGTTGCGGGTCTTGGCGCGGCGCGCGCGCATGCCGGTGATGGCGAAACGGTGGGCCTCGTCGCGCACCTGGGCAATCAGCATCAGGGCGGCCGATTCCCCGCCCAGCGCCACCGGCGGACGGCCGTCGGCGAACACCAGGGTTTCCAGGCCGACCTTGCGCCCTTCCCCCTTGGCCACGCCCACCAGCGCCTGGATGTCCAGGCCCAGCTCGGCGAATACCTGGCGCGCCACCTCGACCTGGCCCTTGCCGCCGTCGATCAGCACCAGCCCGGGCATCTGCGCCTCGCCGTCGGCCACCTTGGCGAAGCGCCGCGTCAGCACCTGGCGCATGGCGGCGTAGTCGTCGCCCGGGGTAATGCCGGCGATGTTGTAACGGCGGTATAGCGAGGGCTGCATGTCGTGGTGCTCGAACACCACGCAGGAGGCCTGGGTGGCCTCGCCGGCGGTATGGCTGATGTCGAAGCACTCGATGCGCAGCGCGTCCAGCGCCGCCTCGTCGGTATCCAGGTCCAGCGCCTCGGCCAGCGCCAGGGTGCGGGCGGCGCGGGCGCCGGATTCGGTCAGGGCGCGGGCCAATGCCATCTCGGCGTTCTTGAGCGCCTGCTCCAGCCAGGCGCGGCGCGCGCCCTGCGGCCGGGTCAGCACGCGCGACGGGCGGCCCCCGGCCTGCTCCACCAGCAGGTCGATCAGGCCGGCGTCGGGCAGCGCGTGCGAACAGACCAGCACCGGCGGCAGCGCGTTGTCGGTGTAGTGCTGGGCCACGAAGGCTTCCAGCACCTGCGGCGCGGCCTCGCCTTCGGCGTGGGTCGGGAAGAACGGCTTGTCGCCCAAGTGGCGCCCGCCCCGCACCATGGCCAGATTGACGCAGACCTTGCCGCCGGCAATGGCGACCGCGACGATGTCGGTGTCCTCGCCGCTGACGTTCTCCATGGTCTGCTGGTGCAGCACCCGCGCCAGCGAGCCCATCTGGTCGCGCAGCGCGCCGGCCTCCTCGAAGCGCAGCGCCTCGGCGGCCTCCAGCATGCGGGCCTCGATCTCGCCCATCACGTCCTTGGCCTCGCCGTTCAAGAAGCGCACCGCGCGCTGCACGTCCGAAGCGTAGTCCTGCGCCTGGATGGCGCCCACACAGGGCGCCGAACAGCGCCCGATCTGATGCAACAGACAGGGCCGCGAACGGTTGGCGAAGACGGTGTCCTCACAGGTGCGCAGGCGGAACACCTTCTGCAGGATCTGGATGGTCTCGCGCACCGCCCAGGCGTTGGGGAACGGGCCGAAGTATTGGCCGCGCTTGTTGGTGGCGCCGCGGTAATAGGCGATGCGCGGCCAGTCGTGGCCGGTGATCAGCAGATACGGGTAGGACTTGTCGTCGCGGAACAGGATGTTGTAGCGCGGCTTCAGGCTCTTGATGAGGTTGTTTTCCAGGATCAGCGCTTCGGCCTCGGAGCGCGTGACGGTGACCTCCAGCCGCGCCACCTTCGCCACCATCTGGGCGATGCGCGGGCTGGACAGGTTCTTCTGGAAATACGACGAGACGCGCTTTTTCAGGTCGCGCGCCTTGCCGACATACATGACCTCGCCGGCCGCATCCAGGTGCCGGTAGACACCCGGCAGATGCGGCAGGTCAGCCAGGAACGATTTGAGATTGAAGTCGTCGGGCATTCTGGTAACGGCTTTCGGCCTGCAGGGAATCCCAGTCGAGCGCGTCGAAACGCGGCATCAACCGGCGGATGCGGGCCACGGACTCGGGCGCGTGGTCGAATTCGAGCCGCGCCAGCAGCTCGTCGGCCAGGTCGGGCCGGTTGCACACCAGCACCATGTCGCAGCCGGCGCCGAGCGCGGCCTGGGCGCGCGCCAGGATATCGCCGGCGACGGACGCGCCTTCCATGGTCAGGTCATCCGAGAACACCACGCCATCGTAGCCCAGGCGGGTGCGCAGGATGTCCTGCACCCAGCGCCTGGAGAAGCCGGCCGGATGCTTGTCGACCTTGGGGTAGATCACGTGCGCCGGCATCACCGACGGCAGAACCGCGTCGCCCAGCCAGGCGTAGGGCGCGGCGTCGTCCTTGAGGATGCGTTCGAGCGGACGCGGATCGACCGGGATCTCGTGGTGCGAATCCGCGCCGACGAAGCCGTGTCCCGGGAAATGCTTGCCGCAGGCCGACATGCCGGCCAGCGCCAGGCCCTGGATCAACGCGCGCGACAGCATCGTCACCACCCGCGCGTCATGATGGAAAGCGCGGTTGCCGATCACCTTGCTGACGCCGTAGTCCAGGTCCAGCACCGGCGTGAAGCTCATGTCCACGCCGCAGGCGCGCAGTTCGGCGGCCAGCACGTAGCCGGCCTCGGTCGCCAGGCGCATGGCGGTCAGCGGATCGCGGTCCCACAGCGCGCCCAGGTCGCGCATCGCCGGCAGCGGCGTGAAGCCGTCCTCGCGGAAGCGTTGCACCCGGCCGCCCTCGTGGTCGACCAGGATCAGCAGGCGCTCCTTGCGCGCCTTGTGGATCTGGCGGGTCAGCTCGGTCAGCTGGCGGCGGTTCTCGAAATTGCGCGCGAACAGGATGACGCCGCCCACCAGCGGGTGGCGCAGGCGTTTCTTTTCTTCCTTGGTCAGCACGGTGCCGGCCACATCGACCATCACGGGACCGGGCGGCAGCGCCCGGGATTTCTTCTTGGCCATCGGCGTGTCCTTCTGTGTTGCTAGCCGGCCCGCGGGCTCACGGCTTGCGTTCGACCACCACGTAGGCGGCGGCCATGTCGGATTCATCGGTAATGGAAACGTGCGCGGCGCCAAAGCGCTGCACGTACCATTCCAGCAGTTCAGGGGCGATCACCAGCACCGGCCGGCCGCCGGGCGCGTTCAGCGTCTGCACCCGGCGCCAGGTCATGGGCATGCGCATGCCCAGCCCGACCGCCTTGGAGAACGCTTCCTTGGCGGCAAAGCGCGTCGCCAGGAAACGCACGCCGCGCACCGGGTCGCGGGCGCGGCGGGCATGGAACTTGGCCAGTTCCTCGGGCCCCAGGATCTTCTCGGCGAAACGGTCGCCGTGGCGCGCCAGCGCGCGCTCGATGCGATCGATGCGCAGCAGGTCCATGCCGATGCCGCCGATGGCGGCCGGCGCGGGGACGGCGAGAGGGGCTTCGGGCTGGGACATCGCTGCGGCGCCGTTCAAGGGGATCGGGCCCGGGCTCAACGGCCGCGCAGCGCTTCCAGGCGGGCCTGCACCATCAGCGCCTTCATGTCGCGCACGGCCTTTTCCCAGCCGTCGAACACCGCCTGCGCCACGATGGCATGGCCGATGTTGAGTTCGGAAATGCCGTCCAGCGCCGCCACCGGCTTGACGTTGCCATAGTGCAGTCCATGGCCGGCGTTGACGCGCAGGCCATGGCGCAGCCCTTCGGCCACCGCCACGCGGATGCGCTCCAGCTCGGCCAGGGCGGCGTCGCCATCGGCTTCGGCATAGGCGCCGGTGTGCAGTTCGATGACCGGCGCGCCCGCGCGGGCGGCGGCGGCGATCTGCGCCGGATCGGGATCGATGAACAGCGACACGCGGATGCCGGTCTCGGTCAGCAGGCCGACCGCGTCCGTCACCGCCGACAGCGCGCCGGCCACTTCCAGCCCGCCTTCGGTGGTCAGTTCGGTGCGTTTTTCCGGCACCAGGCAGACGTCATTGGGCTTGACCGCGCAGGCGATCTCCAGCATCTCGGGCGTGACCGCGCATTCCAGGTTCATGCGCGTGCGCAGTTGCGGCCGGATCGCGTAGACGTCGGCGTCCTGGATGTGGCGGCGGTCTTCGCGCAGATGCAGCGTGATCAGGTCGGCGCCGGCGTCCTCGGCGCGCAGTGCCGCGGCCACCGGGTCGGGATAGGTCGTGTGACGCTGCTGCCGCAGGGTCGCGACGTGATCGATGTTTACACCAAGTTCTATCATTGCACTTTCGTTGTTTCTTCCCAGCCGCCGCCCAACGCCTTGTAGAGTTCCACACGGTTGATCAGCGCGGCCAGGCCGGTTTGCACCAGCGCCAGCTGGGCATTGAAAAAGTCCACTTGCGCGGTCTGCACCTGCAGGTAGCTGTCGATGCCATTGGTATAGCGCAGGTTCGACAGTTCCAGGGTGCGCGCCGACGAATCCTGCAACGCGCGCTGGGCGTCCAGCTGCGCGCCATAGGTAGCCTCGCCCGCCAGCGCGTCCGAGACCTCGCGGAACGCCTGCTGGATGGTCTGCTCGTACTGCGCCACGGCAATATTGTCGCGCGCCTTGGCCAGGTTCAAGCCTTCGCGGATGCTGCCGCCGGCGAACAGCGGCGTGGTGATCGACGGCGAGAAGCTCCAGTAGCCCTGGCCGCCCTTGAACAGGGTATCCAGCGACGGGCTGGCCACGCCGAACAGCCCGGTCAGCGAGATGGTCGGGAAGAACGCCGCGCGCGCCGCGCCAATGTTGGCGTTGGCCGACTTCAGGTTGTTCTCGGCGGCCAGGATGTCCGGACGACGCTCCAGCAGGTCGGACGGCAATCCGGCCGGCACCGTGGCCAGCAACTGGTCGCGGCCGAACGTGGCCGGCGGCGGCAGGTCCTCGGGCAGCGGCGTGCCCAGCAGCAGCACCAACGCATTGACGGCCTGGGCCTGGGCCCGGGCCAGTTGCGCCAGGTCGGCCGATGCCGTGTCCAGCAGCGACTTGGACTGGTTCAGGTCCAGTTCGGACGCCACGCCGCCATCGAAGCGGCGCTTGACCAGGTTGTACGACTCCTGGCGCGAGGCCAGCGTGCGCTGGGTCAGTTCCAGCTGCACCTGGGCGGCGCGCAGGTTGAAGTACGACTGCGCCACCGCGCCGATCAGCGTGATGTGGGTGCTCTTTTGCGCCTGCTCGGTCGACAGGTACTGCTGGTACGCCGCTTCCGACAGGCTGCGCAGGCGGCCGAACAGGTCGATCTCGAACGTGGTCAGGCCGATGCCGGCCTGGTACGAACTGCTGATCGAACCGGCGCCCGGCTGGCGCATGTTCTCGGGCAAGCGCTGGCGCTGACCCTGGATGCCGGCGCCGATGCTGGGCCATTGCGCGCCGCGCTGCACGCCGTACTGGGCGCGCGCCTCTTCGACGCGCTGCACCGCCACGCGCAGGTCGCGGTTGTTGACCAGCGCCAGTTCGATCAGACGCTGCAGGCGCGGATCGCGGAAGAAATCGCGCCAGCCCAGGTCGGCTGCCGGCGCGCCGGCCTGCGGCGCCACCGCCGCCGCGGGCTGCGTGCCCAGCGACATGGGCGTGGCGTACGCGCCGTACTGCACCTTGGGCTGATCCGGCCAGTTGCCGGAAACCGGCGCGTCGGGACGCTTATAGTCGGGCGCCAGCGAGCAGCCGGCCAACGCCACCGCCACGAAGGCGGACAAGGCGGTCTGTTTGAACATCAGGGCGCTCATTCCTTGCCCTCCTGGCCACCGTTGGGTTGTGCGGGAGCGTCCGGCGGGGTCTGCCCCGCGGCCGCCTTCTTGGCCGCCTGCTCTTCCTCGAAGGCGCGCAGCTCGGCGCCCAGCAGGCGCGGCTTGGTCTTGAACAGGCCCAGCACCACCACGAAGAAGGTCGGCACGAAAATCACCGCGAACGGCGTGGCGGCCAGCATGCCACCCAGCACGCCCAGGCCCACCGCGCGCTGGCTGGCGGCGCCGGCGCCGGTGGCCATGGCCAGCGGCACCACGCCCAGGATGAAGGCCAGCGAGGTCATCAGGATCGGCCGGAACCGCAGGCGCGCGGCTTCCACCGCCGCTTCATATAGCCCCATGCCGCGCGCGTACTGGTCCTTGGCGAATTCCACGATCAGGATGGCGTTCTTGGCCGCCAGCCCGATCACGGTCACCATGCCCACCTGGAAGTACACGTCGTTGGACATGCCCAGCGCGCTGACCAGCGCCACCGCGCCGAGCATGCCCAGCGGCACCACCAGCATCACGGAGATCGGAATGGCCCAGCTTTCGTACAGCGCGGCCAGCACCAGGAACACCACCAGCAGCGACAGGCCCATCAGGATCGGGGCCTGGTTGCCGGCCTGGCGTTCCTGGTAGGACAGCCCGGTCCACTCGTAGCCGAAGCCCTGCGGCAACTGGCCCACCAGCTTCTGCATTTCCTCCATGGCCTGGCCGGTGGTGTAACCGGCCGCGGCGCTGCCGCCGATCCGCATCGATTCGTAGCTGTTGTAGCGCACCACCTGCACCGGGCCTTGCGACCACTTGGCGGTGACGAACGACGACAGCGGCACCATGCCACCCTGGGTGTTGCGGGCGTTCAGCTTGAGCACGTCGGACAGCTGCATGCGGTACGGCGCATCCGCCTGCACCCAGATGTTCTGCATCCGGCCCAGGTTGGGGAACTTGCTCAGGTAGGCTGAACCGACGGCGGTGGAGATCAGCGAGGCGGCCTCGTCGAAATTCACTCCCAGCGCGGCGGCCTTGTCGCGGTCGATGTCCAGCGTCAGTTGCGTGCCGGCCGACAGGCCGGTGATGCGCACCTGCGACAGCACCGGGCTCTTCATGGCCATGCCCATCAGTTGCCCCGTGGCCGCGGCCAGCGCCTCGGTGCCGGCCGCGCCGCGGTCCTGCAGGCGCAGGTCGAAACCGGTGGCGTTGCCCAGCGACGAGATGGCCGGCGGCACGAGCGTGAACACCTGGGCGTCGTGGATGCCCATGAGCTGCTTCTGGAATGCATTGAACGCAATCGCGCCGGCCGAATCGCCCTTGCCCTTGCGGTCCTTGAAGTCCTTGAGCGTGGTGAAAGCGATGGCCGCGTTCAGGCCGTTACCGTTGAAGCTGAAGCCCTGCACGGTAATGATGTTCTCGACCGCGGGGATCTGGCGGAAATAGGCCTCGACCTCCTCGATCACCTCCACCGTGCGGTTGGCGCTGGCGCCCGTGGGCAGCTCGATGTTGCTGATGACGTAGCCCTGGTCTTCTTCCGGCAGGAACGAAGACGGCAGGCGCAGGTACAGCCAGCCCAGCAGGATCACCAGCACCAGGAACGCCAGCATCATGCGGCCGCCCTTGTGCAGGATGCGCGAGACCCAGTTCTGGTAGCCGTGCGTGGTGGCGTCGAACTTGCGGTTGAACCAGCCGAAGAAGCCCTTTTTGTCGTTGTGGTGTCCCTTGGGCACCGGCTTGAGGATGGTCGCGCACAGCGCCGGCGTGAAGGTCAGCGCCAGCAGCGCCGAGAAGAAGATCGACACGGCCATGGCCACCGAGAACTGGCGGTAGATCACGCCCACCGACCCGCTCATGAAGGCCAGCGGCAGGAACACCGTCACCAGCACCAGCGTGATGCCGATGATGGCGCCGCTGATCTGCGGCATGGCCTTCTTGGTGGCTTCCTTGGGCGGCAGGCCTTCGGTCGCCATGATCCGCTCGACGTTCTCGACCACCACGATGGCGTCGTCCACCAGAATACCGATGGCCAGCACCATGGCGAACATGGTCAGCACGTTGATCGAGAAGCCCAGCCCCAGCATGACCGCGAACGACCCCAGCATGGCCACCGGCACCACCAGCGCCGGGATCAGGGTATATCGCACGTTCTGCAGGAACAGGTACATCACCAGGAACACCAGCACCATGGCTTCGGCCAGGGTGTGCAGCACCTGCTCGATCGAGACCTTGACGTACGGCGCGGTGTCGTAGGGGATGGCGTAGGTGATGTTGCCGGGGAAGTACTTGGACAGCTGATCCATCTGCTGACGCACGCCCTGGGCGGTGGCCAGCGCGTTGGCGTCAGGCGACAGCACGATGGCGAAGGCCGCCGTCGGCTTGCCGTTCAGGCGCGCGCCGAACTGGTAGTTGTCGGCGCCGACCTCAATGCGGGCGACGTCGCGCAGCAGCACCTTGGAGCCGTCGGTGTTGGCGCGCAGCACGATCTTGCCGAAACCTTCCACCGTGCTGAGCTGGCCGTTGGCCACCACCGTGGCGGTGATGCGCTGCGAGTCGGGGTTGGGCGGCGCGCCGATGCTGCCGCCGGACACAAGCACGTTCTGCGACGAGATGGCCTGGTTGACCTCGGCCATGCTCAGGCTGAAGCCCACCAGCTTGGCCGGATCGACCCAGATGCGCATGGCGCGCGGCGCCGCGAACAGCTGGAACTGGCCCACGCCCGACACCCGCGACACCGGGTTCTGGACGTTGCGGGTGATGTAGTCGGCCAGCGCCGTCTGGTCGAGCGAGCCGTCGGTGGACGACAGCGTCACGATCATCAGGAAGCCGGTGCTGGTCTGCTCGTACTTCAGGCCCTGCTGCTGCACGGCGGCGGGCAACTGGGCGATCACGTTGGACACGCGGTTCTGCACGTCCACCTGCGCCAGGTCGGGATCGCGCCCGGGCGCGAAGGTGGCGGTGATGGTCGAGGTGCCGTAGGAATCGCTGACCGACTCGTAGTAGATCAGGCCCTTGGCGCCGTTGAGCTTGTCCTCGATGATACTGGTGACCGATTCGGCCACTTCCTTGGCCGACGCGCCCGGATAGGTCGCGGTGATGGTGATGGCCGGCGGCGCCACGTCGGGGTACTGCGACACCGGCATGTTCGGGATGGCCAGTATCCCCGCCAACAGGATGAACAGGGCGACTACCCAGGCGAAGATTGGTCGATCAATGAAAAATTGCGGCATGTGGGCTGACTCTGAAAGCGATGCTCACCAAAGAGGAACGCAGCGCGTTGCGCTGCGAGCCGCTTACGATTTCTGCGGGGCCTGTTGCGCCGGCTGGGCCGGCTTGGCGCCCGGATCCGCGGGCTTGGCGCCGGGCTGCGCCGGCTGCCCGCCCGCGGCGGGCGCGCCGCCCGCCTTGTTCCAGGGGCTGGCCTGCACCGGCGCGCCGGGTCGGATCTTCTGGAAGCCTTCGACCACGACCACGTCGCCAGCCTTCAGGCCGCTGGTGATGATCCAGTCGTTCTTGATGGCCCCGCCGGTGGTGACGGGCAACTGTTCGATCTTGTTGTCCTTGACCAGCATCAGGCTCTGCGAACCGTCGGCCGTGCGCTGCAGCGCCTGCTGCGGCACCAGCAGGGCCTGGTCGTCCACGCCCTGCTCCAGGCGCACGCGCACGTACATGCCGGGCAGCAGGATGCCGTCGGGGTTCGGCACCTCGGCGCGCAGGTTGACCTGACCGGTGCTGGGATCGACGGTGATGCCGGTGAACAGCAGCTTGCCGGGGCGGTCGTACTCGGTGCCGTCCTCGAGCACCACGGTGGCGCGCGCGGCGTCCTTGCCCACCTGCTGCAGCTTGCCGCTGGCGAAGGCGCGGCGCAATGCGGCGAGGTCGGAGGTGGACTGGGTGAAGTCGACGTAGATCGGGTCGAGCTGCTGCACGGTGGCCATCTGCGTGGCCGAGGTGGCCTCGACCAGCGCGCCTTCGGTCACCAGCGGCTTGCCGATGCGGCCCGTGATGGGCGAAACGACGTCGGTGTAGCCGAGGTTGATCGAGGCGTTGTCCTGCGTCGCCTTGGCGGCGGCCACGGTGGCCTCGGCCTGGCGGTACGCCGCCACGGCGTTGTCGTATTCCTGCTTGCTGACGGCATTGGCCTTGACCAGCGGCGCGTAGCGATCGGCCAGCAGCTTGGCGCTGAACAGATTGGCCTGCGCCTGCTTGAGCTGCGCGGTGGCCTGGTCGTAGGCGGCCTTGTAGGGCGCCGGATCGATCTTGAACAGCAGCTGGTTTTCCTTGACGTCACCCCCTTGCTCGAAGGTGATCTTCTGCACGATGCCGGTGACCCGCGAGCGGATCTGGGCGTCGCGCACCGCGTCGACGCGGCCGGGCAGTTCGGAAACGATGGGGGTGCGCTGCGGCTGCACCGTGATGACGCTGACCTGGGGCATGCCAGGGTTCATTTGCGGTTTTTCACCGCAGCCCGCCAACAACAGCGCGAGGACACCACCGGAAAGAGCCAGACCTGAGACACGTTTAGGCGAAAACCGCATTGAAACCCCCGCGAAGTTAACCGCGTCAAGCGACCGCAACAATGTAACGGCGTCTGCCGACTGCCAAGTCCGGTTGCCGAAGGGCGGTCGCGGGCTTGCGCGGCCGTGTCCGACCGCCGTATTTGACCGCAATAAACGTTTGCGATCAAAGCAACACCCTGCGCCCCGCCGATGACACGTGAATAGCCCGTTAATGTAACTCAGTTATTGGGGAAATCACGGATTTTCACGGGCTCGCAAGGCGTTGCGGAGGGGAAGAAAACAACGCCGATCAGACGTCGGCCACTTCTTGCAGGTTGCCCAGGAACACATAGCCCACGCCGTGCACGGTATGCAGCGGCAGGCGCCCGCCCGCCTGGCGCACCTTGCGCCGCAGGCGGCAGATCGCCACGTTCAGCGCACGCAGATTGGTGCTCTGGCGCGGCAGCATCAGTTCCTCGCGCAGCAGCGCCAGTTCTTCGCGCAGCAGTTCCTTGCGGGGGTTGCGCAGCAGGCACTGGAAGCAGGCGCGCTCGACTTCGGTCAGGTCCAGCCGGGTGCCCTGTGGCGTCAGCAGGGTCCAGCCATGGTAGAGCAGGCTCCACCAGCCATCCAGGCGCACCGGGAAGGGTCCGCCGGCCCGCTCGGCGGTTGCGGCCACCTGGGGATCGCCCGGCGGCATCGTCGCGGCGGCGGGTCCGGACGGCGCGGATTGCGGGGCGTACGGGGCGGAATATGGGGCGGGCTGGCTCATGCGGTGTCTCCATCGGGCCGGGCCACCGGAATGACGGTGGCCCGGCGCCGAAACAAGGTTTCAAGTCTTGCCGAAAGACTACCGTTCTTGACGCCGTTATGCGGCCCCCCGCCCCGGGAATCAGACACGTCCTAGTCAATCCGTGCCCGGGTCAAGCCGTATGCGTGCCGTTGCGATGGATGTCGTGCGTGACAAAACAACTGTCCTGGGTGGGACGCGCCAGGATGCCGGGCTTGGCCAGCGTCTGGCGGATATCGGCCAGGCCCGATTCCCAGTGCTCGCGCATGGCCTCGGTGCCGAATTCATAATCCTTGGAGAAACGCTCGCGATGCTTGGACTCGTAGATCAGGTTGATGATGTTGGTGGCCGGCGTCTTGGCCAGCCGGCGGATCTCGGCCAGCTCGGGCGCGCCGCGTTCCTTTTCGGGCAGGCGCTCGAGCAGTTGCTGCAAGCCATGGCGCAGCTTCAGCACCCGCCGCAGCTGGTCCGTGACCATGCGGGTCCGGCTGGAATACTGGATGTCCTTCTGGCGCTCGGCCACCTCTTCGAGCGTGGTCGGCAGGCCGCCCCGGGCGGGCCACAGGTCCACCTGGAACGCCAGCGTGTCGCGCATGGTGTCGCTGGTCAGCACCTGGGCCAGCGGCGTGTTGGAGACCACGCCGCCATCCCAGTAGTGCTCGCCGTCGATCTCGACCGACGGGAAACCGGGCGGCAAGGCGCCCGAGGCCATGATGTGCTCGGGGCCGAGCGTATGGGTCCGGCTGTCGAAATAGGCGAAGTTGCCGCTGCGCACGTTGACCACGCCGAAGCTGGCGCGCACCGCGCCCGAATTGAGCAGGTCGAAATCGATGTACTGGCGCAGCGTCGCGGCCAGCGGCGTGGTGTCGTAGAAACTGGTGGAGGCCGCGCCTTTGCCATGCATCCAGTACGGCGGCGGGAAACGCGGCTTGAAGAAACCCGGCTGGCCCGAGAACAGCGCCTGGAAGGCCGACAGCTGGCCATTCATGGCCGGCGAGCCGAAACCGAATGGAATCCCCTCGAACATGCCGGCCAGGGTGTCGCCCCAGGGCACCGAGGCGAACCCCGCCGGCCGGCAGATGCTTTCCCAGAACCCGCGCAACCGCTCGACCCGCTCGTCCTCGGGCGAGCCGGCGATGATGGCCGCGTTGATCGATCCGATGGAGATGCCGGAAATCCAGTTGGGGCGGATCCCCGCCTCGTGCAGCCCCTGGTACACCCCGGCCTGGTAGGATCCCAGGGCGCCCCCGCCCTGCAGCACCAGGGCCACGGTTTCATAGGACGGCGTCGCGCCGGTGTCGGGGGATGCGGCCTTGCGGCGAGTACTCATGCGGCGGTTCCTTGGGATACTAGGGCTTGGTCTTGTCCGGCCCCTGCGGCGCGGCCACGCCGGCGCGGAACGGATACTTGGCGAAGATGTCGGCCACGGCCTTGTCGATGCTCTGCGGCGAGGTCGCCATTTCGGGGTTCCGTACCTCGCCGACGGCCACGCCTTCCCACACCATCTGCTTGCGGCGCGCGTCCACCAAATCGATGTTGAGGGTGCCTTCGGTGTACTGGTAGACGGTGTCGCCCCAGCCGTAGCCGGGCCAGCCGCCGTAGAAGCCGGCGCGGTAGCCGTAGTACGGCCCCATGGCCGGCGGCGCCTCGGTCACCTGGGTCTTTTGCTGCAGCTTGCCATTGAAATTGACCAGCAGGTCGGGATTGGCGGCGTCGTAGACATAGCCCCGCATTTCCATCTGGCCACGGGTGGCGTCCTTGAGCCGCTCGGTCAGCAGGGTGCTGTAGCCCGCCTTGTCGGTGCCCAACGGCGACATGTAGCCAAAGGTGCGGTACCGCGAGAAGTCGGCCTGGCGATCGTAATCGCCCTTGACGGCGGGTCCGGAGGCGCAGGCCGCCAACAGTGTCGCCATGGAACCCGATGCCAGCATTTTCAGCGCTTTCATGTCGATCTCCAAGAAGGCGGGGCCGCGAGCCGGCCCCCGATGTCAACATCCATCAACACACCCTGAGCGCGTTAATAGTACCGCGAAGCGGATAAAGTTTCAACAGCATCTCATTCTCATCGGATATATCTCAAAGGACAGCGGACCTGGCTCCATTACACTCGGGGTTGCTTCCAGACCCTGACCACACCTGATACCGATGTTGGAACTCGACGGCTCGATTTGGTTTCGTTCCGGCGCCCAGAACTGGGGCGGCAGGAACCGCATAGACCTGCTGGCGCAGATCGACGCCACCGGCTCGATCACGGCCGCCGCGCGCGCGGTTGGCATGAGCTACAAGGGCGCCTGGGATGCCATCGACGCCATGAACAACCTGGCCGGCGAACCGCTGGTGCTGCGGGCGGCCGGCGGCAAGGGCGGCGGCGGCACGCGCCTGACCGACCGCGCCCGCGGCCTGATCGCGACCTTCCGGGCGCTGGAAGCCGAGCACCGCAGATTCATGGAAAACCTGGCGCGCGCCGGCCTGGATGCCAGCGGCGACATTGACCTGATGAGGCGATTCATGCTGAAAACCAGCGCGCGCAACAAGCTCATGGGCACCGTGATGGAAGTCCGTCCCGGGGCCGTCAACGACGAAATCCGGCTGCGCATCGCTGGCGGCCAGGTCATCACCGCCACCATCACGCGCGAAAGCACGCAGGAACTGGAGCTGGCTCCCGGCAAGGAAGCGCTGGCGCTGGTCAAGGCCTCGTCGGTCATCGTCGGCGCGCCAGGCGCCGGCCTGCGCCTGTCGGCGCGCAATCAGCTGGCGGGCACCATCACGGCGGTGCGCACCGGCGCGGTCAACAGCGAGATCCTGATCGGGCTGGAAGGCGGCGCCACGCTGGCCGCCATCGTCACCAACGATAGCGCGCAGGACCTGGGGTTGGGCGAAGGCGCGCCCGCAGTCGCCATTTTCAAGGCGTCAAGCGTGATCCTGGGCGTGCTGGACTGACCGCGCGCCCGCCGGGCGGACACCCGCCCCCGAGCGGCCGCCCCCGGGGCGGCTATGACATCCACGCGCGGCACGCCGCCCCTGTCCGTCAGAGCCCGACATCCTCATCGCGGCGGCGCACCTTGCCGTCGCGCAGCTCGAACACCTCATCGGCCAGCGCCTCGACGTCGGCCGGGTCGTGCGTGATCAGCAGCATCGGCACGTCCAGCTGGCGCTGCAGCGTATCCAGTTCCTGGCGCATCTTGCCGCGCAGTTGCGCGTCGAGCGCCGAAAACGGTTCGTCCAGCAGCAGAATCTCCGGCTTGAGCATCAGCGCGCGCGCCAGGGCCACGCGCTGCTTCTGGCCGCCCGAGATCTCGTGCGGATAGCTGCCCAGGATCGCGCCCAGCTCGAAGGCGTCGACCCAGCGCCGCGCCTCGGCCGACACGGCCCGCCGCGGCGGATTGAGCCACCCGCGGCGCGAGCCGAAGGCGATGTTCTGCGCCACCGTCAGATGCGGGAACAATGCGTAGTCCTGGAACAGATAGGCCACGCGGCGGGCCTGCGGCGCGACGCTCAGGCGCGCGTCGGAATCGAACAGCACCCGGCCGTTGATCTCGATGCGGCCGGCGTCCGGCCGCAGCAGGCCGGCCACCGCCCGCAGCGTCAGGCTCTTGCCGGCGCCCGACGGGCCGAACAGCGCGATGCGCTTGGACTTGGACGAGAACGCCACGTCCAGGGAAAAGTGACGCTCACCCGACACCATGTTCTTGCGGATGCGCAGATCGACGCTCATCGCCCGCCTCCGCGCCGGCTGGAACGGATCGGCACCAGCCTGCCCGCCGCCAGCAGCACCACGATGCAGGTGATGGACGTGACCAGCACCAGGAAGTTGGCGGTGGCGTCATCGCCCGCCTGCACCGCCTCGTAGATGGCGACCGACAGCGTCTGGGTGCGGCCCGGCAGGTTGCCGGCGATCATCAGGGTGGCGCCGAACTCGCCCAGCGCGCGGGCGAAGGCCAGCAGCACGCCGGCCACGATGCCGCGCGCCGCCAGCGGCAAGGTCACGCGAAAGAACACGCCGGCCTCGCGCACGCCCAGCACACGGGCCGCGCTTTCCAAGTGGGGATCGACGTTTTCGAAGGCGGCGCGGGCCGACTTGAACACCAGCGGAAAGGCCACCACCGACGCGGCGATGACCGCGCCCTGCCAGGTGAACACCAGTTCAATGCCCAGCGCCGCCAGCTTCTCGCCCAGCACGCCGCGCCGTCCCAGCAGCACCAGCAGGTAATAACCCAGCACCGTGGGCGGCAGCACCAGCGGCAGGGTCAGGACGGCATCCAGCAGGTCGCGGCCCGGCCAGCGCCAGCGCGACAGGCCATAGGCGGCCGCGGTGCCGGCCACGGCGGCCAGCAGCGTTGCCCAGCCCGCCACTTTCAGGGTAAGCAGCAGGGGCACCCATACCGGATCACTCATCACAGACCGCGTGGGCTACCCGCCCGCGTCCTCAAGGCTTCTGGAAGCCGTAGCGTGACAGGATTTCCTGTCCGGCGGGCGACATCACGTAGGCCACGAAGCGCTTGGCTTCCTGGGCGGAGGCATCGCGCGCCGTCACGGCGATGGGATAGGTGACCGGCGTCTGCGACGGCACGCGCACCGCCACCTTGACCTTGTCCGGCATGATTGCCGCGTCGGTGGCGAACACGAAGCCCGCGTCCACTTCGCCGCGCGACACGTAGTCCAGGCTCTGGCGCACGTTCTGCGCCAGCACGCTCTTGGCCTGCACCGCGTCCCACAGGCCGGCGGCCTGCAGCGCGCCCTGCGTGTAGCGGCCCACCGGCACCGAGGCCGGGTTGCCGTAGGCGATGCGCTTGATGTCGTCGCGCGTCAGGTCCTTGAGCGCGGTGATGTTGGCCTTGCTGTCGGTCGGCACGATCAGCACGACCTGGTTGGCGGCGAAATCCACCCGCGATTCGGGCTTGACGGCCTTTTCCTCGACGGCCTTGTCCATCGCCTTCTGGTCGGCGGACGCGAACACGTCGGCGGGCGCGCCCTTGACGATCTGCTGCAGCAGCACGTCGGAAGCGCCGAAGTTCAGGATGACCTTGGTGCCGGCATGCTCCTTCTCGTACGCCTGGGCCACGTCCTTGAACGCGTTGGTCAGGCTGGCGGCGGCGGACACGACCAGGTCGCCGGCGTGAGCGCTGGGGCCCCAGGCGGCGGCGAGGGCCAGCGACAGCGCCAGGACCGGGTGTTTGCGGAACATGCGTCTCTCCTCGGACAAGATCAATCTCGGTAACGAAATATATATAGGTATATAACGCTCGTCAATTTGTGCCCGCGGCCGACTTGCGCCCGATCAACGAAGGGAGGAAATCGGCCCGGAACCCGCTCAGCCGCGGTCGACCGTGGTGACGCGCACCGTGTCGGGGGCCAGCGCGGCCCGCAGCCGCTCGAGCGCCAGTTCGGGCCGGGCGGCCCCGCACATGAAGATGTCCAGCGCCGCGAACCGGTGCTCGGGCCAGGAATGCACGCTGATGTGCGATTCGCTCAGCATGACCACGCCCGTCACGCCCGCGCCTTCGCCGAAATGGTGGAAGTGGGCGCCCAGCACGCGCGCGCCGGCGGCCTCGGCGGCCCCCAGCAGCTCGCGCTCGAGCGCCTGGGCGTCGGCCAGCAGGCCGGCGTCCACGCCACGGAAGTCGGCCAGGATGTGGCGGCCGGGCGTCGCGTGCGGCGTCACTTGTGCGATCCGCCCGACGACCAGCCCGAGCTGCCCGACGATCCGCCGCCCCAGCTGCTGCTGCTGCCGCCGCTGCCACCGCTGGTGAAGCGGGCGCCGGGCGAGCTGGCGCCGGTGGCTGCGATGACCACGATCAGGGCGTAGATGGCGTAGAAGAACTTGCCCATGCCTCAGTCGTCCTTTGCCGACATCTTGTCCGCGAGGCTGGCCGGCAGCCACAGGAAGGCCAGGCCGATCAGGATCGGCAGGATGCGGCCGCTGAAGATGTTGCCCAAGTTGAGGAATCCCATGGCGATGGTGGCGAACCAGGCCCATTTGCGATAACCGCCCAGCGAGGGCGAGCCCGGCATCGCCTTCTGCCTGGCCAGTTCGGGATTGTCGAACCACTGGGCCAGTTGCGCCGGCGCCACCGGCGCGGCGGCCGACCAGCCCACCTCGGCCGGCCCCTGTTCGCGGGTGAGCTTGAGGTTGCCGGCCTTGTAGTCGGTGATCTTGGTGCTGTCGCCGACCCTGACGCGCCAGTTGAAGGCGCCAAGCGCCAGCTCGACGCGCGAGGTGTAGTCGTACAGCTTCTGGTACAGCTTGGAGCGCCAGCGCACGCTGGTGGCGTTGTTGTAGCTGGGCCAGGTATCGCAGACCTGCACGCGCTCCCAGCCCTCGTCCGTCTCCACCAGCCAGATGAAGCCCTTGGCGGGGTTGAACAACAGATATTCGATCCAGTCCGAGGGCTCTTCGGGGTCCGGATCGGCGCATTTCATCAGGCCGATCAGGGTGTAGGCGGCGCCATCGATCTTGGCGGTGGCGCCCAGCGCCAGCGTGGTCTTGATGGCGTTGATCTTGCGCGCCTTGCCGATGACTTCGGCGGTCTCGCCGGCGCAGTCGACCGTGGCCGCGCACGACGGGCACACCACCTGCGTCGCCATGGCGGCGACGAAGCTGATCGGCGCGCCGCAGCTGGGGCAGTCCAGCGCCTTGATCTGGCCGCGGAAGCGCCCGGCGGTTTCCTCGACCTGTTCGTTCGAACGCAGCGTCGCCGCCTGCATGCCCGCCAGGTCGAAGGCCTTGCCGATGTAGAGCTCGGGTTCGGGGCCATCGGAGAAGTCCAGCGTCAGGAAAGCGTCCAGGCTGCGGAAATCGGCCACCTTGGCTTCCCAGCCATCGCCCGGCACGAACGGCAATTCGCCCTGCGCGCCGCCGGCGCGGCAACGGCGCACGTCGGAGGCGGTGAAGCGCTGGCCGTCCAGCTTGAGGTCATCGCCCGCGGCGATGTCGGCAAATGCCGGCAGGCCCTGCACCGTCTTGACCTTGCGGCGGCGGGTAATGGCGTACTGGCCGGAGGCGTCCGACAGCCAGCCGTCCGAGCCGTCATCGAACCACAGGTACCACTCGTTCCAGAAGCCGTCCTCGTAGCGCAACTGGATGCGGCCGATCAGGTCGAAGCGCTTGCCCTCGAACTGGCCGGCGGCGCCCAAGCACAGCGGCGAATAGTCTTCCAGGACATCGGCGGTCTCGCCGATGCGCTTGACCGACTCGGCGTCCTTGAGCAGCGTGCTGCGGCAGGCGCCGCAGACCGCCATGACCGATGCCGTGGAAGTGAACTTGACGGGCGCTCCGCACTGCGGACACAGGACCTGCTGCATGGGCGTGCGGCGCTCAGCTGGTGAGTTTCTTCAAGACTTCGGCCTTGGCCGCGTCGTAGTCGGCCGGCGTGATCAGGCCCTTGTCGAGCAGGTCCTTGAGCTGCTGCAGGCGCTGCACCGGGTCGGCGCCCGAAGCGGCCGCCGCGCCCGCCGCCGTGCCGGCCGCCGCCTGGGCGCCGGCCGCCGGTTGCCCCGCGGCCACGCCCAGTCCGGCCGCCATGGTCTGGCCCAGCGCCGCGCCGGCCGCCAGGCCCGCGCCGATGCCGGCGATGCCGCCTTCGTTCTGCGCCGCCAGCGGGATCGAGGTGGCGGTCTGGTACTGGGTGAACTTGCCCAGGTCGCCCGCCATGCCCATCGAGATCCGCGTGTCCAGCGCCTTCTGCAGTTCTTCCGGCAGCGACACGTTCTCGACCGTGAAGTTGTCGAGCTTGACGCCATAGCGCTCGAACACCGGGCCGAGCTGTTCGCCGATGCTCTGCGACATCAGGCCCTGGTTGCCGGCGATGTCCAGGAACGGCACCTTGGAGCCGCCCAGCGCGGTGGTCATGGCCGCGACCACCATGTTGCGCAACTGCGCTTCCAGGTCATCGACGGTGTAGACGTCGCGCGTGCCGCTGATCTCGCGGTAGAACTTGGCCGGGTCGGTGATCTGGTACGAATACACGCCGAAGGCGCGCAGCCGCACCATGCCGAATTCGCTGTCGCGCAGCGTCACCGGCTGCGCCGTGCCCCAGCGCCGGCCCAGTTGCAGGCGGGTGCTGAAGAAGATCACGTCCGACTTGAAGGGCGACTCGAACAGCTTGTCCCAGTTCTTCAGGTACGTCAGCACCGGCAGCGTCTGGGTGGTCAGCTTGTACATGCCGGGGCCGAACACGTCGGCCACCTTGCCTTCGTTGACGAACACCGCCATCTGCGATTCGCGCACGGTCAGGCTGGCGCCGTACTGGATTTCGAAATCCTGCATCGGGTGGCGCCAGGCCAGCACGCCGTCGCCGTCCTCGTTCCATTGCAGGATGTCGATGAACTGTTTGCGGATAAATGAACCGAGACTCATGGCTAGTTCTCCTGTGTCAGAGATGGGTCGACGCGCGGGCCGCTCAGGTCAGGCAGGCGGCGTTGACCACGCCGGCGGCCAGCGAGATCGAACCGATCAGGCCGCCCATGGCGATGTTGTTTTCCTCGATGGCCTCGTGCAGGCCCTGGATGGCGCGCGACACGACGGCATAGACGACCAGTTGCACCACCATGGCGGCCACGCCCCAGACCAGGAACATGACGAAGCTCGCATGGATGGCGATGCTGGAGCAGAGCGTGAACGAAAAACCGACCAGCGCGCCGCTGTATGAGAGCACCGCGGCAATGTTGCCCTGGCGGATCAGTTCGAATTCCTTGTAGCGCGTCACCGTGGTGTAGACGGCGGTGAAAATGCCCAGCATGACCAGCGCCGAAACAATGTAGATCAGATAGGTCACCGCCGGATGCATCGCTTCTCCCATAATCGCCCCTCCAGGCCCTGATTGCGCGCAGTATATACGCCGCCTTCGATATACTGCGAACGCATTTTTCGAGTCGGAACCCTCATGCGCGACCGCGTCCTCATCCTGTCGGTATTGATCGTCGCTTCCTGCGGCCTGGGCTACGAGCTGATCAGCAGCGCGCTGGCCAGCTATCTGCTGGGCGATTCCATCCTCCAGTTCTCGTCCGTCATCGGCTGCTATCTGTTCGCGATGGGCATCGGATCGTGGTTGTCAAAATATGTAAGAGACGACGACGTTTTGAATCGATTCATCGACGTCGAACTGGCCGTCGCCTTGTTGGGCGGGGTTTCCGCCGCGGTGCTGTTCCTGGTGTTCGCCTGGCTGTCGGCGCCGTTTCGCGCGGCGCTGTACGCGGGCGTCTTCATCATCGGACTGATGGTGGGCATGGAGATCCCGCTGGTGATGCGCGTCTTCAACCAGCGCAAGGCCGAGTTCCGCGAGATCGTCAGCCGCGTGCTGACTTTCGATTATCTCGGCGCGCTGGCCGTGTCGCTGATCTTTCCGCTGCTGCTGGCGCCCAAGCTGGGCCTGCTGCGCACCAGTTTCCTGTTCGGCATGCTCAACGCCGGCGTGGCGCTGTGGACCACCTGGCTGTTCCGGGGCGAGATCCGGCGCCCTGCCGAACGCGCCATACGCGGCGGCGTGGTGCTGGGGCTGCTGGCGCTGGGCTTCCTGTTTTCCGGCCAGATGACGGCCTGGGCCGAGAAGGGCCTGTACGGCGACGACGTGGTGCACGCCGAGACCACGCCCTACCAGCGCCTGATCGTGACGCGCTGGCACGACGACCTGCGGCTGTACATCAACGGCAACCTGCAATTCTCGTCGCGCGACGAACACCGTTACCACGAGTCGCTGGTGATCCCGGGCCTGCAGGCCCTGCCCTGGGCCCGCAACGTGCTGGTGCTGGGCGGCGGCGACGGCCTGGCGGTGCGCGAGATCCTCAAGTACAAGCATGTGGAGCACGTCACGCTGGTGGACCTGGACCCGGCCATGACCGGCCTGTTCTCGCGCTCCGAGCCGCTGACCAAGCTGAACCAGGGCTCGCTGACCGATCCGCGCGTCACCGTCATCAACGACGACGCCGGCCGCTGGCTCGAAAGCCACGCCGAGGTCTACGACTTCATCGTGGTGGACTTTCCGGATCCGTCCAACTTCGGCCTGGGCCGGCTGTACTCGGTGCCGGTCTACCACCTGATGGCGCGGCACCTGGCCGAGAACGGCTACATGGTGATCCAGTCGACCTCGCCCTACTTCGCGCCGCGCTCGTTCTGGAGCGTGGACGCCACGCTCAAGGAAGCCGGCCTGAACACCTGGCCGTACCACGCCTACGTGCCGTCGTTCGGCGACTGGGGCTTCATCCTGGCCGGCAAGCGCCGCGACTACACGCCGCCGGACGCCGTCACCGTGCCGACCCGCTACCTCGATCCGGCCACGCTGCGCGAGCTGTTCCACTTTCCCGCCGACATGCCGGCGCTGGCCATGCCGCCGAACCGCCTGAACGAACAATCGCTCGTGCGTTACTTCGACGAGGACTGGCGCAAGGTCATCCGCTGATGCGGCGCCGCACCTTCCTGCTGGGCGTCGCCACCGCCGCCGCCGCCGGCACGGCGGGCTACTACCGTTCGCGCGTGGTCGAGACCACGCCCGAGGTGCGCTACCCGGGCATGCAGGCCGGCCATGCGCTGCGCGATGGCGCGGCGCTGCCGCCGTCGTCCGGCGCCCGCCGCTGCCAGGTGGCGATCCTGGGGTCCGGCGTGGCCGGCCTGTCGTGCGCCTGGAAGCTGGCGCGCGAAGGCTTCACCGATTTCGTCGTGGTCCAAGGCCCCGAGTACGGCGGCAACGCCGCCGCCGGCGCCCGCGACGGGCTCGACTACCCGCTCGGCGCGCACTACCTGCCGCTGCCGTCGATGCAGTCCACCCACGTGCGCGAGATGCTGGCCGATTTCGGCATCGCCGAGCGCGACGCCTTCGGCGAGCGGCCCTATTACGACGAGGCCATCCTGGCGCACTCGCCGCAGGAACGGCTGCTGCGCGACGGCCGCTGGGAAGACGGTCTCTTGCCGATGCACGGGCTGCCCGAAGCCGATATCGAACAGCACCGCAAGTTCCTGGCGCTGGTGGAGCGGCTGCACGGCGCGTTCGGCAACGACGGCCGCAAGGTCTTCTGCATCCCGATCGTGCTGTCCTCGCGCGACCCGGCCTGGCGCGCGCTGGACGCGCTCACATTCAAGCAGTGGCTGGACCGCGAAGGCTACACCTCCCCCGCCCTGCACTGGTACCTGAACTACTGCTGCCGCGACGACTACGGCGCGCCCTACGACCGGGTCTCGGCCTGGGCCGGGCTGCACTACTTCGCCAGCCGCGACGGCCATGCCGCCAACGCCGCCGAGGGCGCCGTGCTGACCTGGCCCGGCGGCCTGGCGCCGCTGGTGCAACGGCTGCGCAACGCCATCAGCGCCCGTCTCGGCCATGAGGGCTGGCTGCTGCCCGGCACCGCCGCGCGGTTGCAGGAAAGCGCGGCCGGCCCGCGCATCGATTGCCTGGCGCCGGGGCCCGCCGCCCGCGTCTTTACGCTGCAAGCGCAACGCGCGGTCTGCGCCATGCCGCTGTTCGTGGCCCAGCGCCTGCTGCCCGACATCCGCGCCTACGGTTACGATCCGGCCGCGCACGCGTCGCCGCACGCGCCCTGGCTGGTGTCGAACTTCGTCATGGACGGCTATCCGCGCGAAGCGCCGGGCGAACCGCTATCGTGGGACAACGTGGTCTACCAGGGCCAGGCCCTGGGCTACGTGGTCTCGACCCACCAATTGCTGCGCGTGGCGCGTTCGCCGCGCACGGTGTTCACCGCCTACCATGCCCTCAGCAACCAGACGCCACAGGCCGCGCGGCAATGGCTCGCCGAGGCCCGCCCCGAGGCGCTGCGCGACGAGGCCGCCGCCGACTTGGTCGCCGCCTATGGCGACGAGTTCTGGCGGCGCGCCCGGCAGTTGGAGATCACGGTGCGCGGCCATGCCATGGCCTCGCCCTATTGCGGCTATCTATCGAACGCCGGCCTGGCGGCGTTGCGCGAGGTGGACGGCCCGGTGCTGTTCGCCCATGCCGACCTGTCCGGCTATTCGGTGTTCGAAGAAGCCGCGTGGTGGGGCGTGGCGGCGGCCGGCCGCATCCTGGGGCAGCGGCCGCCGGCGTGACCGGCGCCGGCCCACCCGCCTGGTGGCCGCCCGGCGCGGCGTCGCAATCCTGGAATGCCCGCCTTCGCTGGCGCCCGCCCGCTGCCCTACAATCGGCCGCTCACCTCCCTTGGTTCCATACCGACTCAAGCAGCGACAGCGACGATGGGAAAGCAAGTCATAGTGCTCGGCGCCGGCATCGTCGGCGTCTGCTGCGCGCTGGAACTGCAGCGGCGCGGCATGCAGGTCACCCTGGTCGACCGCCAGGCCCCCGGCCGGGAGACCTCATCCGGCAACGCCGGCGTCCTGGCCCGCAGCTCCCTCATGCCCTTCAACCATCCCGGCCTGTGGCGCCAGTTGCCCCGGCTGCTGCGCAACGACACCGTCCAATTCCGCTACCGCGCCGCGTACCTGGCCCGCAACCTGGGCTGGGCGGCGGGCTTCCTGGCGCGCGCCCGGCCGTCGGTGTTCGGCGAAACCACGGCGGCGCTCGACGGCCTGATCCGGCGCTCCGCCGTCGAACACCTGCGCCTGCTGGAGGCGGCCGGCGCGCGCCAACGCCTGCGCGACAGCGGCTGGATCTTCCTGTTCCGCAGCGAACAGGCGTGGCAGGGCGGCGCCCTGGCGCGCGAGGCCTACGCCCGCCACCAGGTGCCGACCCAGGCGCTGGCCCCGGCCGAACTGGCGCAACTGGAGCCGGCCCTGGCGCCGATCTTCCCGCGCGCGCTGTGGATCCAGGGTTCCTATTCGGTGGACGATCCCGGCGCCGTGACCACGGCCTACGCCGACCTGTTCCAGCGCTCGGGCGGCGTCTTCCGCACACTGCGGGCCGCCGCCATCCGCCGCGATGGCGGACGTGGCTGGATCGTGCAAGGCGACGCCGGCACGGAAACGCTGACGGCGCCCGACCTGGTGGTGGCGCTGGGCCCGTGGTCCAAGGCCCTGCTCAAGACCACCGGCATCGACCTGCCGCTGGCGTTCGAGCGCGGCTATCACATGCATTACGGCGCCGCCGGCGGCCCGGCGCTGGGCCGCCCCATCTACGACACCGGCGGCGGCTACGTGCTGTCGCCGATGGCGCGCGGTCTGCGGCTGACCACCGGCGTCGAGCTGGACGACTGCGACGCGCCTGCCCGTCCCATCCAGTTGGACCTGGCGGAAACCCGGGCGCGCGAGGCCATCGACCTGGGCGAGCGGCTGGACCCGCGGGCCTGGCTCGGCCGCCGCCCGACGCTGCCGGACAGCCGCCCGATGATCGGCCAGGCGCCGCGCCATCCCGGCCTGTGGCTGGCGCTGGGCCACCAGCACATCGGTTTCAGCACGGCGCCCGGCACCGCGCAGATACTAGGGGAATTGATGACCGACGGCGACGCCACCGGCCGCCACGACGCCTTCCGTCCGGGACGATTCCTCTAGGGCGTATCGACATTCACGGGAGCCCCGCGTGGCCACGAACGATGCAACCCTCCCGGCCGCGCCCGCGGCCCCAGGCGCCTTTCTCGGCCTGCTGATGCTGGACACGCGCTTTCCGCGCCCGCCCGGCGACGTCGGCAACCCCGAGACCTACGCCCGCGCCGGCATCCCGGCGCGCTTCGTCACGGTGCCGGGCGCCTCGCCGCGCAAGATCGTGCAGGAAGCCGACCCGGCCTTCCTGCGGCCGTTCATCGATGCCGCCGTGGGTCTGGCGCGCGACGGCGCGGCGCTGATCTCCACCAGTTGCGGGTTCCTGGCGCGCTACCAGGACGCCTTGCAGGCCGCCGTGCCGGTGCCCGTCGTGTCGTCCAGCCTGCTGCAATGCCATGGCCTGGCGCGGGTGGGCATCGTCACCTTCGATGCGGCCTCGCTCGATCGCGTCTTGCTGGATGCGGCCGGCGTGCCCGCCAACGCCGTGGTCGAAGGCCTGGCGCCCGGCTGCGAGATGCAGGCGCGCATCCTGGAAAACGCGCCGGACATGGATCTGGCGCGCGTCGAACGCGACGTGGTCGAGGCGGCCGAACGGCTGGCGCGGCGCGCCCCGGACCTGACCGACATCGTGCTCGAATGCACCAACATGCCGCCCTACCGCGAGGCCGTGGCGCGCGCCACCGGCCTGCCAGTGCACGACATCGAGACGCTGCTGCTGCGCAGCTGGCGCGCGCTGGCGGCCTGACCGCCAATCCGCGCGGGCGCCGCGCGCCGGCATGAAAAAAACCCGGCGTGATCCCGAGGGATCCGCGCCGGGTCTTGCGCCTGTCGGCGCCCGGAGCGTCCGTTCAGCCCAGCAGCAAGGCGTCGTCCGACAGCTTCTCGCCGCGCACGCGCTCGAACATGGCCAGCAGGTCGGGCACGTCCATGCCGCGGCGTTCATCGCCGGACACGTCCAGCACCACCTGGCCCTGGTGCAGCATCACCGTGCGGTCGCCCACGTCCAGCGCCTGGCGCATGCTGTGCGTGACCATCATGGTGGTCAGCTTGCTTTCGGCCACGATGCGCGCCGTCAGTTGCAGCACGAAGTCGGCGGTGCGCGGGTCGAGCGCGGCGGTGTGTTCGTCCAGCAGCAGGATGCGCGACGGCTGCAGCGCCGCCATCAGCAGGCTCACGGCCTGGCGCTGGCCGCCCGAGAGCAGGCCGATGCGGTCGGTCAGGCGGTTTTCCAGGCCCAGGCCGAGCGTGGCCAGGCGTTCGCGGAAACCTTCCTTCATCGAGGCCTTGACCGCGCGGCCATAGCCACGGCGCGCGCCGCGCAACTGCGCCAGCGCCATGTTCTCTTCGATGGTCAGGTCTTCGCAGGTGCCAGCCATCGGATCCTGGAACACGCGCGCCACGCGCGAGGCGCGGGCCCAGACCGGCTGGCGCGTGACGTCGGCGCCGTCGATCTCAATGCGGCCGGAATCGACCGGCAGGTCGCCCGACACGGCATTCAGGAAGGTCGACTTGCCCGCGCCGTTGGAACCGATGACGGTGACGAACTGGCCCGACGGGATGTCCAGCGACAGCCCGCGCAGCGCCCGCGTCTCGATCGGCGTGCCGGCGTTGAAAGTGATCTTGAGGTCTTTTGCGGACAACATATCAGCGCCCCTTCTTGCCGACCAGCCGGCGCTTGAGCATGGGAATGACCAGGGCGATCGTGACCAGCACCGCGGTGACGAGGTTCAGGTCCTGCGCCTTCAGGCCGATGAAATCGCTGTTCAGCGCCAGCGCGATGAAGAAGCGGTAGACGATGGCGCCGATGATGACGGCCAGCGTGGCCAGCACCAGCTTGCGCGACGGCAGGATGCTTTCGCCGACGATCACCGCGGCCAGGCCGATGACGATGGTGCCGATGCCCATGGAGATGTCGGAACCGCCCTGGGTCTGCGCGAACAGCGCGCCCGCCATGGCGACCAGCGCGTTCGACAGCGCCATGCCGCCCAGGATCATGCGGCCGGTGTTCACGCCCTGCGCGCGGGCCATGCGGCCGTTCGAGCCGGTGGCGCGCACCGCCAGGCCGGTCTGGGTGGCGAAGAACCAGTCCAGCGCCAGCTTGGCCAGGATCACGATGACCACCAGGATCAGCGGCCGCGCCACGTAGTCCGACAGCCAGCCCGGCTGCAGGATGGTGAAGACGGTGGGTTCGGTGATGAGCGGCACGTTGGGCTTGCCCATGATGCGCAGGTTCACGGAATACAGCGCGATCATCATCAGGATGCTGGCCAGCAGATCCATGATCTTGAGCTTGACGTTGAGCCAGCCGGTGACCAGCCCGGCGGCGGCGCCGGCGAAGGTGGCGGCGATGGTGGCCACGAACGGGTCGGTGCCCGAGGCGATCAGCGTGGCACAGACGGCGCCGCCCAGCGGGAAACTGCCATCAACGGTCAGGTCCGGAAAGCGCAGCAGGCGAAAGGAGATAAATACGCCCAAGGCCACCAGGCTGAAGATCAGGCCGATCTCCAGTGCGCCTAACAACGAGAACAATGACATGGGTCAAATCCAATCAGGTAGGGAACGAGCATATTAGAGATTAGGAACGTCCAACTTCTTGCGTTTCGGGGTCAGTTTTACCCGAGCTTTCGCAATAAACGTTTCCTGCCGTGCGATTTTCTCTCGATTCCTGCCAAGGCGTTGCCGGGCTTGGCGGCCAGGGCCGCAAGCGGGCTGCTTGAGGGACGCTCCGGGGAGCAAAACGCGGCATGTGGTCCGTGACCAACCTGCCGTTCAAGGCCAACGCCATCGCGCCGGGCCGCGCGCACCTTGTGGATGCTGCCGCCCTGTGGACCCCGCGTACCGGCGCGGGGCAAACACAAGAAAACAAGATAAAACAAAACCCCGCTCATGCCGGGTAGGCACGGGCGGGGCCGAACGACTTGCGCTTTACTTTACCACCACCGCGGCCGACTTGATGATCGCGTCGGACAGGGTCACGCCTTGCTTGGCGGCCGCGCCCGGGTTCACGTAGAGCTCCAGCTTGGAGATGGTTTCGGACGGAATCGCGCCGGGCTTCTCGCCCTTGAGGATGCGCACCACGACCTTGCCGGTCTGCACGCCCAGGTCACGGTAATTGATGCCCAGGGCGGCGATGCCGCCGCGCTTGACGCTGTCGGTGTCCGAAGCGATCAGCGGGATCTTGGCGTCGTTGCCGACCTTCACCAGCGACTCGTAGGCCGAGACCACGTTGTTGTCGGTGTTGGTGTAGATGACGTCGACCTTGCCGATCAGGCTGCGCGCGGCGGACGCAACGTCAACCGAACGCGGGGCGGCGGCTTCGACCAGGCTCATGCCCGACTTGGGCAGGATTTCCTGCAGTTTCTTGACCACCACGACCGAGTTGGCCTCGCCCGGGTTGTAGACCATGCCGACGCGCTTGGCGTTGGGCACGATCTTCTTGATCAGCTCGACCTGCTTGTCCAGCGCCAGCAGGTCCGACACGCCGGTGACGTTGGTGCCCGAGGCGTCCATGCTGGCGACCAGCTGGGCGGCGACCGGGTCGGTCACGGCGGAATACACCACCGGCACGTCCTTGGTGGCGGCCACGACGGCCTGGGCCGACGGGGTGGCGATGGCGACGATGGCGTCGGGCTTGTCGCCGACGAACTTGCGCGCGATCTGGGCGGCGGTGCCGGTGTTGCCCTGGGCGCTCTGGTACTGCCACTTCAGGTTCTTGCCCGGCTCGTAGCCGGCTTGCTTGAGGGCGTCCTGCACCCCGTCACGCACGGCGTCCAGCGCCGGGTGCTCGACGATGGCGGTGACCGCCACCGACTTCTGCTGCGCCGCCACCGGCGCGGCGATCGCCATCGCCAGCGCCATTGCGCCAACCGTCAGAAAATGTTTTTTTCCGATCAGCATAGGTAAGCTCCTTGAACCCTTGGTATTTGTTCATTATTACGGCTGTTCCGCGGGCTTCCCCACGGTCCGGACAGCCGTAAAGCCGTATAGTCTAACGTGTCGCAACACAAATTCACTTGGGGGGAATCCCTGAAATGGTGCATGCGTGGCGCGGCTGCCCCATGCCGGGGCGGGCGGCGCCAATATACTAAAAGCGCCGCGCCCGCGCGACACGACATCCGCGACATCCAAAGGGCCACATCATGATCAAACGCGCATTGGGCCGCTCCGGCCTGCAGATCCCTCCCCTCACCTTCGGCGGCAACGTCTTCGGCTGGACCGTCGACGAGGCCGGCACGTTCTCGCTGCTGGACGCGCTGGTTGACGCCGGCCTGAATTTCATCGACACCGCCGACGTCTATTCGCGCTGGGTGCCCGGCAACCAGGGCGGTGAATCCGAAACCCTGATCGGCAAGTGGCTCAAGCGCTCGGGCAAGCGCGACCGCTTGCTGATCGCCACCAAGGTCGGCATGGAGATGGGTCCGGACGCCAAGGGCCTGGCGCCGGCCTACATCCGGCGCGCGCTGGAGGCGTCGCTGGCGCGGCTGCAGACCGACCACGTCGACCTGTACCAGTCGCACAAGGACGACCCCGACACGCCGCTGACCGACACGCTGGGCGAATACGCCAAGCTGATCGAGGCCGGCAAGGTGCGCGCCATCGGCGCCTCCAACTACACCGCGGTGCGGCTGTCCGAAGCGCTGATCGCCAGCGAACGCCACAACCTGCCGCGCTACGAGAGCATCCAGCCGGAATACAACCTGTACAGCCGCGAACCGTTCGAGGGGCACCTGCAGGCGCTGGTCAAGGCGCAGGACCTGGGCACCATCAACTATTACGCGCTGGCCAGCGGCTTTCTCAGCGGCAAGTATCGCGGTCCGGCCGACGTCGGCAAGAGCGCGCGCGGCAAGAAGATCGTCGACACGTACCTGAACGACCGCGGCTACCGCATCCTCAAGGCGCTGGATGAAGTCGCCGAGGACGCCAACTGTACGCCCGCCCAGGCCGCGCTGGCCTGGCAGATCGCGCAGCCCGGCATCACCTCGCCGATCGTCAGCGCCACGTCGCTGGCGCAGTTGGACGAACTGGTCAAGGCCGCCAGCCTGACGCTGACGCGCGACCAACTGGCCAGGCTCAGCCTGGCCAGCGACTGGCGTTGACACGCGCCCGCGCCCACGCCGCGGGCGTCAATCCAGCTTGACGCCCGAGTCCGACACCACCTTGGCCCAGCGCGACACCTCGCTGTCGACGAACTTGCCGAAGGCCGGCCCGGTAAGGGTCGGAATGGCGGTGCCGTTGCTCTCCCAGGTCTCCTTGATCTTCGGCGTGTTCAGGGCCTTGGTGATTTCCGCCGTCATGCGGTCCACCGCCTCCTGCGGCGTGCCCGCGGGCGCCCAGATCGCGTACCAGGTCGACACCACGTAGTTCGGCACCCCGGCCTCGGCCGCGGTCGGCACGTCCGGCAGCGACGGCGAGCGCTTGTCGGCGGCCACCGCCAGCGGCTTGATCGCGCCCGAGCGGATATGGCCCGATGACGAACCCAGGCCGTCGAACGCCAGGTCCACCTGCCCGCCGATCAGCGCGGTCAGCATCGGCCCGGCGCCCTGGTACGGCACGTCGACCAGCTTGATGCCGGTCTGCATGGCGAACAGTTCGCCGGCCAGGTGGTGGGTACTGCCCTTGCCGGCCGTGCCGAAGTTGATGTCGCCGGGATGCTGCTTGGCGTAGGCAATGAATTCCTGCAGCGTCTTGACGGGCAGCTTGGTGGCATTGATGACCACCACCTGCGGCGGCTGCGCCACCAGCGCCACCGGCACGAAGTCCTTCTGGATGTTGTAGTTCAGGCTCTTGTACAGCGACGGCGCCAGCGCATGGTGCGCGCCCCCCATGAAGAAGGTGTAGCCGTCCGGCCGCGCCTTGGCGGCCACGCCCGCGCCGACGGTGCCGCCGGCGCCGCCCTTGTTGTCGATCACTACCGACTGGCCCAGTTGCATCGTCAACTGCTGGGCCAGGGGCCGGGCGAAGGTATCGGTGCCGCCCCCGGCGGGAAAGGGCACGATGAGCGTGATGGGCCGTTCCGGCCAGGACGCGGCGCTGGCGGTGCCGGCGAAACCGGCGGCCAGCGTGGCCAGCAGGGTCGCGGCGAACATGCGGTATTTCATATTGTCTCCTCTTGCTGCAGCGTGGGACGGCGCGTTTCCCGCGTCTCGTCTCTTGTGTTCTTGGGTTGGGATGCTGCCTGGTTCGGGAATCGTTCTGGAAAGGGGGCGGGCTCCTTGGAAAAAAATGGCCGGTCCGCGTGGACCGGCCTGGCATGACGACGCTACAGCGCCTGATAGGTTTCGCGCAGCACGTTCTTCTGCACCTTGCCCATGGTGTTGCGCGGCAGCTGGTCAACGATGTGCACGCGCTTGGGCACCTTGAAGTTGGCGATGCGCGCCTTCAGCTCGGCCTGCATCGCGGCGGCGTCCAGCGTGGCGCCGTCCTTGGGCACCACCACCGCCACCACCGCTTCGCCGAAATCGGCATGCGGCACGCCGATGACGGCCGACTCGGCCACGCCCGGCATGTCGTCGATCAGCGTCTCGATCTCTTTCGGATAGACGTTGAAGCCACCGG
Organism: Achromobacter ruhlandii; assembly: GCF_002082135.1. Lineage (NCBI taxonomy): Bacteria > Pseudomonadati > Pseudomonadota > Betaproteobacteria > Burkholderiales > Alcaligenaceae > Achromobacter > Achromobacter ruhlandii. The sequence continues at coordinate 1,516,053 of NZ_CP017433.1, read as the reverse complement.
AGATGATCAGGTCCTTGCTGCGGCCGACGATCGACAGATAGTCGGCAGGCACGTCGCGGCCGGCGGATTCGCCGCCCCAGCGGCCCACGTCGCCGGTCTTGAACCAGCCGTCCTGCGTGAATTCCTCGCGCGTCTTTTCCGGCATGCGCCAGTAGCCCGAGAACACGTTGGGTCCGCGCACCTGCACGTTGCCGATCTCGCCCGGCGCCAGCGCGATGCCGGCATCGTCCACCACCCGCACCTGCACGCCCGGCAACGCCCGGCCCACGGTGCCGGCCAGGCGTACGCCATCGGCCGCGTCATACGGATTGGAGGTCAGCATGACGGTCTCGCTCATGCCGTAGCGTTCCAGGATGGCGTGGCCGCTGCGCTCGCGGAAATCGTTGAAGGTCTCGGACAGCAGCGGCGCCGAGCCCGAGATGAACAGGCGCATGTTGGCGCACACGTCGCGATTGAAGCGCTTGTCGGCCAGCAGCCGCACGTAGTAGGTCGGCACGCCCATCATTACCGTGCTCTGCGGCAGGTAGCGCAGCGCCTGGTCGGCGTCCAGCTTGGGCAGCCAGATCATCTTCGCCCCCGCCAGCAGCGCGCCGTGCGAGGCCACGAACAGGCCGTGCACATGGAAGATCGGCAGCATGTGCAGCAGCACGTCGTCCGAGCGCCAGCCCCAGTACTTGTGCAGCACCTGCGCGTTGGACGCCAGGTTGCCATGCGACAGCATCGCCCCCTTGCTGCGGCCGGTGGTGCCGGACGTGTAGAGGATGGCGGCCAGGTCGTCCGGCTTGCGCTTGACGGTCCTGAAGGTCTGCGACAGGCCGCCGGCGGCTTCCAGCAGCGTGCCGGTGCGGTCTTCGTCGAGCGTGTACACATGCGCGCAGCCGGCCTTGTCGGCGGCGCGCTGGACCCAGTCGCGGTTCTTGCTGGCGCAGACCACCACGGCCGGCTCGGCGTTGCCCAGGAAATACTCGATTTCAGCTTCGCGATAGGCGGTATTCAGCGGCAGGTACACCAGGCCGGCGCGCAGCGTGGCCAGGTACAGCAACAGGGCTTCGGGCGATTTCTCGACCTGCACCGCGACCCGCGCGCCCTCGGGCAGCTTGAGCGAGGCCAGCAGGTTGGCCAGGCAGGCCGTGGCGCGGTCGATGTCGTCCCAGGTGTAGGCCAGCTCGGGGGTTTCGAGCGCGACCTGTTTGCGATCGGCGGGGAATCCGCCCTCCAGCACAGCGTATAGATTGGCGTTGCTCACCGTTTTCAGTCTCCGGAAAAGTGGGGGTCTACGCCGGCCAGGAAGGCGCGCACGCCCTCCTTGTGGTCCCGGCTGTCGGCGTAGGAGAAATAATCCTGGTATTCGGCTTCGGTCAAGGCGCCGCCCTGCGCCAGGCGCGCCGACAGGCGCTTGTTGATGCGGGCGGCCAGCGGCGCGCCCTGGCAGATGCGTTCGGCGCTGCGCCGGGCCTGCGCGGCCACCTCGGCATCGGCCACGATGCGCGTCAGCAATCCCAGGTCGCGCGCCTCGGCGGCGCCGAACACGCGGCCTTCGAGCAGGATGGCCAGCGTCGCGGCGCGGCCGGCCAATGCCAGCAGGCCGCGCATCTCGTCGGGCGCCATGGGAAAGCCCAGCCGGTTGATCGGCACGCCAAAGCGCGCCGATTCGCCGGCGATGCGCAGGTCGCACTGGCAGGCGATCTCCAGCCCGCCGCCGACGCACACGCCTTCGATCTGCGCCACCACCGGCTGCGGGCATTGCGCCACGGCCATCAATGCGGGCGCCAGTATCTCGCGGTGGTAGCGCTGCACGCCCGCGGCGTCGGCGCGCTCGGCCGGAAACTCGCGGATGTCCGCGCCCGCGGCGAAATTGCCGCCCTCGCCGCGCACGATCACGCAGCGCAGCGCGTCGTCGGCGGCGATGCGCGTGAAGACGTCGCGCAGTTCGCGCCACATGCCCACGGTGATGGCGTTCAGGCGCCCCGGGTGCGACAGCGTCACCCAGGCCAGTTGCCCGTCGCGTTGCAGCAGCACACGGCCTGCCGTGTTGTCCGTCATGTCCCCTCGCTGGTTATCGCTTTTTTCTTTTGACGACGCGCCGCCGCTCAGGCCGCGCGTCCCACGCCGCGGCTCACTTGCGGCTTGCCTTCATGCAGGCGCGCCAGGTTGCCGTCCAGTTCATCCAGGTCGTACAGGTAATTGACCATCAGGCCGCAGGACTGCTTGAGTCCCTTGGCCGACGTATCCGCCGCCCAGTTCAGGCGCTCGATGCGCGCGCCGTTGCCCAGGTGGAAGCGCGCCACCGCGTCCAGCGGCAAGCCGTTCTTCATCGCCTGCAGGTAGTGCGCGGCCAGGCGGAACGCGGCGCGCTTGACCACGTCGGACGTCTTCCTGCCCTGTGCCGCGCGCGTCAGCCGCGCCACCCAGCGCCGGCCGTCGGGCACGCCGGCACGCTGGCGCGCCTGGGCGCGCGACTTATCCTCGCGCAGGACCGCCTCGACCGCGTCGGCGTCGAGCTTGCCGAGCCAGTCGGCGAAGCCGGGAATCGGCGACAGCGTGGCGAACGACTTGAGCTTGGGCAGTTCCTCCAGCAATTGCTCGACCACGCGCTTGAGCAGGAAATTGCCGAAACTGATGCCCTTCAGGCCCGGCTGGGTGTTGGAAATGGAATAGAAGATCGCCCAGCGCGCCTTGTCCAGGTCCTGCCGTGGCGCGGCGCTGTCCAGCAGCGCCTGCACGTTGTCGGCCATGCTGCCGGCAAAGGCCACTTCGACGAAGATCAGGGGCACGTCGGGCAACTGCGGATGGAAATAGGCGTAGCAGCGGCGATCCGGCGCCACGCGGTGGCGCAGGTCGTCCCACGACTGGATCTCGTGCACGGCCTCGTAGATGATCAGTTTTTCCAGCAGCGAGGCGGGCGAGTCCCAGGTCAGCGGCCGCAGTTCCAGCAGGCCGACGTCGAACCAGGCCGACAGCAGGCCTTCGAGATCCTTGTCCAGCGCCTGGATGCCGGCGACCTGCTTGCGCCAGCGCAGCATGTCGGCGCGCAGCTCGACCAGGAAGCGCAAGCCCATCGGTTGCGCGTTGAAGCGCTTGAACAGGCGCGCGCCCTCGGCGGCATCTCCCGCGAAGGTGCCGCGCACCTGCGCCAGGGCGGCCAGCATCAGGCGCCGGTCCTTGCCGTCGGCGGCGCTATAGCGCTCGCACCAGCGCCGCGCCAGCTTGTTGGCGGCCACGTCGGTCAGGCGCGCCTCGAACAGCCGCCGCACTTCGGATTCACTGGGCAGGCGGCCGCGTTCCCACAACCGGCCCAGGCGGGTGATCAGGCTTTCGCCGGCCTCGGCGGCGTCCGTGTCGACCGGTTCGGCATCAGGCGTGCGTGCGCCGCGCGCGGGCGCGAGATTGGCGGGTGCGTTCATGGGCGGTTTCCTCGGCTGCGGGAAGATCGGAAAGCGGTGGCGCGTCGTCGGCGGCGGCCAATGCGCGCAGCACCTCGAGCTGGCGCATCAGGTGATGACGCGCCAGCGCCTCGGCGCGTTCGGGCTCGCGGGCCCGGAGGGCCTCGAAGATGGCCAGGTGCTCGGCACAGGACTCCTGGATGCGGCCGGGCCAGGCCAGGCTGCGGTGGCGCGACAGGCTCAGCACCTTGCGCAGGTTGCCCACCATGTCGACCAGCCACTGGTTACCGGCCAGCGCCTGCACCGCTTCGTGGATCAGGTAATTGGTCTGGTAATAGGCGTCGATGCGGCCGGCGGCGGCATGGCCGGCCAGCGCCTCGTGCAACGGCGCCAGCGCCGCCAACTGCGCGTCCGACGCCTTGCACGCGGCTTCATGGGCGCAGCGGCCTTCCAGCATGGCCATCAACGGAAAGATGTCTTCCAGGTCCTGCACCGACAATTCATTGACGAAGCAGCCGCGGCGCGGCTCCAGCCGCACCAGGCCCTCGGTGGCCAGCACCTTCAACGCCTCGCGCAGCGGCGTGCGCGAGATGCCCAGTTCACCCGCCAGGCGCAGTTCGTCGATCCACTCGCCGTTGCGCAGCGCGCGCGCGTGGATCATGCCGCGCAGGCGATCCGCGACTTCCAGGTACAGGGCTTGCCGGACGATGGGTGAGGTCATGGGCAGACGGCCTGACGGCGCCGTAATTCATAATTATGAATAAGGCCATCATATCTCCGGTCTGTGGAAGCGGACCAGTCCGATGTTGTAAGGACTTGCCCTAACCCGTCCCTAAAAATGCAGAACGCCGTCGACCGCGTGACGGGTCAGCGCACGCGCCCAGCGGCGCGCCGGCAGGCCATACTGGGATTCGACCACCTCGGCCCGCGCCAGCAGCTCGGCCGGCGTGACCGCCAGGCGCGGACCGGAAAACGCCAGCACGATCTGGTTGCCGGCGTCGATCTCGGGCAGCAGCACAATGCGGTCGTCGAAGGCCTTGGCCAGATTGTCGATGTTCTTGCCGAAACTTTCGTGACGGCCGAACAGGTTCACCGCCACCACCCCGACCTCTCCCAGCACGCGGCGGCAATCACGGTAGAACTTGACGCTGTCGCGCACCGGCCCCTGCGCCGAGGCGTCATACAGGTCGACCATCAGCACGGGACAGCGGCCGGCGTTGAGCGGATCCGCGGCCCATTCGGCGGCGTCGGCGTGCTCGACCCGCAGGCGGTTCTCGCCCGGCAGGCGGAAGAACATGTGGCAGGCGGCCGTGACGCGCGGGTTCCATTCCACCGCCAGCAGCGGCGCGCGCGTCTGCCTGGCGCAGAAGCGCGCCAGCGAGCCGGCGCCCAGGCCGAACATGCCGATGGCCTCGTCCTTGGGCGGTTCCAGGAACAGCAGCCAGGCCATCATCTGGCTGGTGTATTCCAGCACCAGCTCCGCCGGGTTCTTGATGCGCATGGCGCCCTGGACCCATTCGGTGTTGAAGTGCAGATAACGCACGCCGTCCAATTCCGACAGGGTCGGCTGGTCGAGTTCGGAGGGGAATTTGGATTTGTACATGGGCGCGATTGTAGGCCCGGCGCGCACAGCCGTCGGCGCCACGCCGCCATGCGACCGGAATGCGGGCCGGCGCGGGCGGACCGTCGCGGCCCGCCCCGGGATACCGATGCGCGGTCAACGCCGCACCGGCGAAGCGTCGCTCAGATGCGCTCGAAGATCGCCGCGATGCCCTGGCCGCCGCCGATGCACATGGTCACCAGCGCGTAGCGGCCTTGCACGCGCTGCAATTCGTGCAGCGCCTTGACCGTGATGATGGCGCCGGTGGCGCCAATCGGGTGGCCCAGGCCGATGCCGCTGCCGTTGGGGTTGACCTTGGCCGGGTCCAGCTTCAGTTCGCGGGTCACGGCGCACGCCTGCGCGGCGAAGGCCTCGTTGGCCTCGATCACGTCCAGCTGGTCCACGGTCAGGCCGGCGCGCTTGAGCGCGGCCTGCGTGGCCGGCACCGGGCCGATGCCCATGATGGTCGGGTCGACGCCGGCGTGCGCGTAGGCCACCAGGCGCGCCAGCGGCTTGACGCCGCGCTTGGCCGCCACCGAGGCGTTCATCAGCACCAGCGCGCCGGCGCCGTCGTTCAGCCCCGAGGCATTGCCGGCGGTGACGGTGCCGTTTTCCTTCTGGAACACCGGCTTGAGCGCGGCCAGGCTGTCGGCCGTGACGTCACGACGCACGTGCTCGTCGGTGTCGAACACCACTTCGCCCTTGCGCGTCTTCTGCACGATCGGCACGATCTGGTCGCGGAAGTAGCCGGCCTCGATGGCGTTGGCGGCGCGACGATGCGATTCGGCGGCCAGCGCGTCCTGGTCCTGACGGCTGATGCCGAACTGGGCGGCGACGTTCTCGGCGGTCACGCCCATGTGCATGCGGCCGAACGGATCGGACAGCGCGCCGGTCATCATGTCCTGCATGATGCTGTCGCCCATGCGCGCGCCCCAGCGCTGCGCCGGCGCGATGTAGGGCGCGCGGCTCATGCTCTCGGCGCCCGCGCCGATGGCGATGTCGGCATCGCCCAGCAGGATGGTCTGCGCCGCCGACACGATGGCCTGCAGGCCCGAACCGCACAGGCGGTTGACGTTGAAGGCGGGGGTTTCCTTGGCGATGCCCGCGTTCATGGCGGCCACGCGCGACAGGTACATGTCGCGCGGTTCGGTGTTGATGACGTGGCCGACGGCGACATGGCCCACTTCGTCGCCCTTGACGGCGGCGCGTTCCAGCGCGGCCTTGATGACGGCGGCGCCCAGATCGCAGGGCGGCACGTCCTTCAGCGCGCCGCCGAAATCGCCGATGGCGGTGCGGACGGCGGATGCGACGATGACTTCGTTCATGATGTGTTTCCTCCTGGTGATCCTTTCATCATACTCGCGCCGCCGCGCGCTCCCGGTCCGATATCGGATCCTTATCGGCAGGCAAGAATTTACTATTGGACAGCCCGCGCGCGGCTCGCGGATAGTGGCCAGCGGCGCGCCGCCCCGGCGCCCGCCAGACCGGACCCGCCATGATCGAAACGCTGGAACTGACCGCCATCCCCCCGCAGGACGAGGCGCTGCGCGCCGACGTACGCGCCTTCCTGGCCGACGCGCTGGACGGGCTGGAACCCGATGAACGCGCCCGCTCCTGGATGGGTTACGACGCCGGTTTCAGCCGCCAGTTGGCCGAACGCGGCTGGCTCGGCCTGACGCTGCCGCGCGAATACGGCGGCGCCGGGCGCGGCCATTTCGCGCGCTTCGTGCTGTCCGAGGAATTGCTGGGTGCGGGCGCACCGGTGTCGGCGCACTGGATCGCCGACCGCCAGAGCGCGCCGCTGATCCTCAAGCTCGGCACGCCGGCGCAGAAGGCCTTCTACCTGCCGCGCATCTGCCGCGCCGAGGCCTTCTTCTGCATCGGCATGAGCGAGCCCGGCTCGGGCTCCGACCTGGCCAGCATCCGCACCCGCGCCGAGCCCGTGGCGGGCGGCTGGCGCCTGAACGGCAGCAAGGTCTGGACCACCAATGCGCACCGCTCGCACTACATGATCGCGCTGGCGCGCACCTCGGGCACGCCGGAGGACCGTCACCAGGGCCTGTCGCAGCTCATCGTCGACCTGTCGCTGCCGGGCGTGTCCATCCGGCCGATCAAGGATCTGGCCGGCGACGCGCATTTCTCCGAAGTGTTCTTCGACAACGTCGAGCTGGCGCCGGACGCGCTCATCGGCCAGGAGGGCGCGGGCTGGGCCCAGGTCAACGCCGAGCTGGCGTTCGAGCGCAGCGGGCCGGAACGCCTGTATTCCTCCATCTCGCTGTTGCAGTGCTGGCTGGCGCACGGCCGCGCCGGCGGCGGGCTGGACGCCGCCGACCAGGCCCTGCTGGGCGCCCTCCTGGCGCAGATGGCGGTACTGCGCGCCCTGTCGCTGGCGGTCGCCGGCAAGCTGGCGGCGGGCCAGAGTCCGGCCATCGAGGCGGCCCTGGTGAAGGACCTGGGCACGGAACTGGAGCAGGACATCCCGCGCCTGATCGCCGACGCGCTGGGCCGCCGGCCCGAGCGGCCGCCCCCCTTGCCGCTGCTGCGCACGCTGGCCTACCTGGAACAGGTGGCCCCGACTTTCTCGCTGCGCGGTGGCACCCGCGAAATCCTGCGCGGCATCATCGCGCGCGGCCTCGGCCTTCGATAGGAACCCATCATGGAATCGATGCTTGGCGATGCCGCCAACCGCCTGTTCGCGCAGACCTGCACCCCCGACGTGATCCGCCAGGCCGAACAGAGCCAGCCGCCGGCGCAAGCCTGGCAGGCCTGCGAAGACGCCGGATTCGCCGACGCGCTGGTGCCGGAATCCCGAGGCGGCGCCGGGCTGGCGCTGGCCGACGCGCTGCCGCTGGCCACCGCCGCCGGCCGCCACCTGTGCCCCTACCCCATCGTCGATACGCTGCTGGCGCGCGCCTGGCTGGCACACGCCGGTCATGCGCCCGCCCCCGGCGCGATCGCGCTGGCGCCGCATGGTTGGCAGGCATCCGGGCGCCAGGCAGCGGGCGCCAACGTGCCCTGGATCCGCGGCGCCGACGCGGTGCTGGCGCGCATCGGCGAACAGACCTGGCTGCTTCCGGTCCGCGCCGCAACCATTGAATCCAGCGGCGTGCACGGCAGCCTGGACGCGCCGGCGCGCTGGTCGCTGGAGGACGGCGAGCGCATCGACGCCGGCGCCGGCCTGCCGGCCCTGGACGAACTGGCGGCCACCGCCTGCGCCGGCCTGATCGCCGGCGCCATGGACCGGGTGCTGGCCATGACACTGGACCATGCCAACCAGCGCCAGCAATTCGGCAAGCCGATTGGCCGTTTCCAGGCCGTGCAGCAACAGATCAGCGTCATGGCCGAACAGGTCTGGGCCGCGCGCATGGCGGCGCAACTGGCCTTCCAGGGCCGCGACGGCCTGCCACGGCCCTTGCTCGCCGCGCTCGGCAAGGCCCGCGCCAGCCTGGCGGTGGCGCGCGTGGCCGACATCGCCCATGCGGTGCACGGCGCCATCGGCATCACCGAGGAATACGACCTGCAGCTGTACACGCGCCGGCTGCGCGAATGGCGGCTGGCGGCCGGCTCGGAATCGCACTGGCACGCGCGCATCGGCGCGCATGCGCTGGCCGACGGCGGCGACGCGGTGTCCTACCTGCGCACCGCGCTGTTCGATCGCGAGACCGCCTGAGGCGGCGCCGCTCAGTCCATTTGCGCCAGCATGCTGTCGCGCAGGCGCAGCACCGAGGCACAGGACGTATCGCGGTGCGTCACCAGCGACAGCGACAACGCGGCGCGCGCCTCGGCATCGGCCAGCGGCACGAATGCCACCAGCGGCGTGCTGTAGGCGCGCGTCACGCCCGGCACCAGCGCCAGCCCCATGCCGCTGGCCACCAGGCTGACCAGCGTCTGCACCTGGATCGCTTCCTGGCTGATGCGCGGCGAAAAGCCGGCCTTGCGGCACAGCGCCTGCGCCACGCCGTGCAGGCCCGGCACCTTGGCCGGCGAATACATCACGAAACGCTCGCCGCGGGCGCGGGACAGTTCGACCGGCGCGGCGCCGGCCAGCGGATGCCCCGCGGGCACCGCCAGGATCAGGTCGTCGTGCTCGACCACCCAGGAATCCAGCGCCGGATCCTCCGCCAGCGGACCGCGCACCAGGCCGGCATCGATATCGTTGGCGCGCAGCATCGCCGCCAGGCCCACGGTGCTGTCCTCGCGCAGCTCCAATTGCACGTCCGGATACTGCGCGCGGAAGGCCGGCAGGCAGCGCGGCAGCAGCGTGTAGGTGGCCGAGCCGACGAAACCCAGCCGCAGCGTGCCCCACTCGCCCAGCGCCACGCGGCGCGCGGCCTGGCGCGCCTGCTCGGTATGGAACAGCGCGCGGCGGGCGTCGGCCATCAGCGCCTCGCCGGCCGGCGTCAGCGTCACGCCCTTGGCGCCGCGCGCCAGCAGCGGCACGCCGACCGCGTGCTCCAGTTTCTGGATCGACACCGACAGCGCGGGCTGCGCGATATGCAGCGCGTCGGCGGCGCGGCGATAGCTGCCCAGTTCGGCGATGGTGACGAACTGGCGCAGTTGCCGTAGATCGATAGCCATAACGGATTCCATATCAAGCAATACCGAAGCCATATTAGACGGGTATCAACCGCGCCGATAGGATTCCCGCCATGAGCTCCGCTACCCTCCCCCAAGCCGCCGCCCTGGGCGGCCTGCGCGTGCTGGACCTGACGTCCGTGGTGTTCGGTCCCTACGCCTCGCAGATCCTGGCCGACTACGGCGCCGACGTCGTCAAGATCGAGGCGCCCGCCGGCGACTCCACCCGCAACACCGGCCCGGCCCAGGAACCCGGCCTGGCCGCCATCTTCCTGGGCCTGAACCGCAACAAGCGCAGCGTGGTGCTGGACCTGAAACAGGCCGCCGCGCGCCAGGCGCTGCTGACGCTGGTGGACGGCGCCGACGTACTGATGCACAGCATGCGGCCGGCCAAGATGGCCGCGCTGGGCCTGGATCCCGCAACGCTCTGCACCCGTAACCCGCGCCTGGTGTATGCCGGCCTGTATGGCTTCGGCGCCGGCGGCGCCTACGACGGCAGGCCGGCCTACGACGACATCATCCAGGGCCTGTCGGGCTTTGCCGACCTGGCCGACCGCCAGACCGGGACGCCGCGCTACCTGCCGACGGTCGCGGCCGACAAGACCTGCGGACTGATCGCCGCGCACGCCATCCTGGCCGCGCTGTTCCAGCGCGAACGCACCGGCCAGGGCCAGCAACTCGAAGTGCCGATGTTCGAAAGCATGGCCTCGTACGTGCTGATCGAGCACTACTACGGCCGGCACCTGGCGGACACGCCCGGCGAGGCTGGCTACCCCCGGGTGCTGACGCCGTGGCGGCGGCCCTGCCGCACCGCCGACGGCCACGTCTGCCTGATGCCATACACCGATGCCCACTGGCGCAGCTTTTTCGAGGCCGCCGACCGCCCCGACCTGGCCGCGGACCCGCGCTTTGCCGACATCGCCGCGCGCACCCGCCACATCGAAACGCTCTACGAGCTGCAGGCCGGCATCGTCGCGGCGCATGACACCGCCTATTGGCTGGCGCTGTGCGAAAGGCTGGAGATCCCGGCAGCCCGCGTCAACCGCCTGCAGGACCTGGAGACCGATCCGCACCTGCGCAGCGTGGACTTCTTCCAGCCCCTGCAAAGCGTCGCCGGCAGCCGGTATCGCTTCCCGCGCAACCCCGTGCGGCTGCAGCGTTCGCAGGTGCCGCCCGCGATGCCGCCGCGCCTGGGGGAACACACCCGCGAGGTGCTGGCGCAAGCCGGCCTGGGTGGCGCCGCCATCGACGCGTTGCTGCAAACCGGCGCCGCCCGGCAAGCCGACGCCCCTTCCGCTTCCACCAAGGACTCCGCATGACCCAAGACCGCTCCGCCCCCACCCCGCTCGGCCAGGGCTATTACTGGCAGGACCTCGCCGTCGGCCAGCGCTTTCGCACCTTCCGCCGCACGGTCACCGAAACCGACATCGTCAACTTCATCAGCGCCACCGGCATGCTGGAGACGATCTTCATCGATGCCGCCTATGCGCATGGCGCGATCCAGGGCCGTCCCGCGCCGGGCGCGCTGACGTACGGCCTGATCGAGGGCCTGATCATGCAGGGCATGGTGCAGGGCACCGGCCTGGCGCTGCTGGAAGTGCACAAGAAAATGCTGGCGCCAGTGGTGGCCGGCGACACCATCTGGGCCGACATCGAAGTCACCGGCGTGCGCCCGACCTCGGCGCACAACCGCGCCGTGGTCACCTCCGCCATCGAGGTTTTCAACCAGCACGGCAAACCCGTGATGGCCTACACCGCGACGCGCATGCTGGCCGGCCGGCCGGACTGACGCGGCGCGCGGCGGACAAGCGTCCCATCCAGAGGACGCTGCCGCCACGGGGCTTCGGTCCCGCCCACCAAAGCAAGGAGACAAACCATGAAACGCGCATTGCTCGCGGCCGGCGTGGCCGCGCTGACATTCATCGGCGCCCCCACCGCCCGGGCCGCCTGGCCCGAACGCCCCATCACGATGGTGGTGCCCTTCCCGCCGGGCGGCCCCACCGACCTGGTGGCGCGGGTACTGGCCAAGCAACTGACCGACCAGTTGGGCCAGACCGTGGTGGTGGAAAACAAGGGCGGCGCCAATGGCAACATCGGCATGCAGTATGCGGCCGCCGCCAAGCCCGATGGCTACACCGTGCTCTACAACACCTCGTCGATCGCGCTCAGCCCCAACCTGTACCGCGCACTGGCGTTCGACCCGGTCAGGGACTTCGCGCCAGTGTCGTCCACGGCGGTGATCCCGCTGGTGCTGCTGGTGCATCCCTCGGTGCCGGCGCGGGACGCGCGCGGCTTCGTCGACTACGCGCGTCAGCATCCGGGCAAGCTGTCGTACGGTTCGGCCGGCGCCGGCAATGTCACGCACCTGGGCGCGCTGTTGCTGTTGCGTTCGTTGGACATCGACGCGGTGCACGTGCCCTATCGCGGCAGCGCGCCGGCCATGACCGATCTGGTCGGCGGCCAGGTGCAGCTCATGACCAACACGCTGAACGACTCGCTGGGTTTCATCCGCGAAGGCAAGCTGCGCGCCCTGGCGGTCACCAGCCGCGAACGCAGCGCGCAATTGCCCGATGTGCCCACGGTGGCGGAGACCGTGGCGCCGGGCTTCGAAATGGGCGCCTGGCAAGGCGTGGTGGTCCCCGCCGGCACGCCGCAACCGGTGATTCAGAAGCTCAATGCCGAGATCCGCCGCGCCCTGCAATCGGACGAGATGCAGAAACAGCTCAAGGCGCAGGGCGCCCAGGCCCTGGGCTCGACCCCGCAGGCGTACGGCGCCTACATCCAGAGCGAGATCCAGCGCTGGGGCGCGGTGATCAAGGAAGCGGGCGTCAAGCTCGACTAGGCGCGGGCGTGCAGGGCGCGCCGCCGCGCGCCAACGCCCGCTTTTCCCCGGCCGCCGCCCTGGCGCGGCGGTCCGGCATCGACCTCTCCAGACGGCAAAAACGCGCTTGCAAAAATGGGATTGCCCCCGGGCAATCCCTAGTCCCAGCCACAATTGACAGCGCTGTCATTTTTGCAGACACTAGCTTCGCCGGTACCCGCCGGCCCACAAAAAGCAAGCCGCAACGGCCTCAGGCACGGGCGGCGTCAGGAGACAAAGACATGGCAACACCTCCCTGCTTCACGGCAGCGGCAGGCACCGGCGTGCACCTCCGGCCTCCGCGCTTCCCATTTCACTCGTCGCGGCCATCGCGCCTGCTGTCCTGCCTGCTGGGAGCCAGCCTGCTGTCGGTCGCGGCCTCGGCCCAGGCCTACGACCTGCAGACCAGCCCCTACCTCTTCGGCGACTGGGGCGGCCTGCGCACCCGCCTGGCCGAACGTGGCGTCACCCTGAACCTGGGCTACACCGGCGAAGCCGCGCACAATTTCAGCGGCGGCCAGGACAAGCTGACCCGCTACACCGACCAATGGGTGTTCGGCGCCACCATGGACCTGGACAAGCTGCTCGGCTGGCACGGCGGCACCTTCCAGATGACCATCACCGACCGCAACGGCCGCAACCTGGGCGCCGACGCCGGCATCGGCAACAACATGCTGATCCAGGAGGTCTACGGCCGCGGCCAGACCTGGCACATGACGCAGTTCTGGCTCAATCAATCGTTCCTGGACGACCGGGTGCAATGGAAGATCGGCCGGCTCACCGTCGGCGAGGATTTCGCCAGCTTCTCGTGCGACTTCCAGAACCTGACCTTCTGCGGCGCGCAGCCCGGCAACCTGGTCGGCAGCTACTGGGTCAACTGGCCCACCAGCCAATGGGCCACCCGCCTGAAGGTCAGCACGTCCGAACGGACCTACGTGCAGGCCGGCGTCTACCAGGTCAACCCCAACTACGTCGACGACGGCTACGCGCGCCGCCACGGCCTGTCGCTGGACAATCCCAACGGCACCACCGGCGCCCTGATCCCGGTCGAAGTCGGCTGGCTGCCGGCCTGGAACGGCCTGCCCGGTTCGTACAAGTTCGGCGCCTGGTACAACACCTCGAACGGCAAGGACCTGTACCAGGACGTCAACCACGCCCCGCGCGGCGAAACCGGCCTGGCGCCGCGCGAGCGCAACGGCCAGTACGGGATCTACATCAACTTCGAGCAACAGGTCAGCGGCACCGCCGGCGGCCGCGGCGCTTCGGTGTTCCTGAACGTCTCGCAGGCCGATCGCGACACGGCGGCGCAGGACCACCAGATCGCGCTCGGGCTGCAATACAAGGGACCGTTCGCCCAGGCCCGCGACGTCATCGGCGTGGCCGTCGGCGCCACCCACAACAATGGCCGCTACGCCGACTACGTGCGCCAGCAGGACCAGCGCCTGGGCACCAGCACCAAGGTTGGAGACGGCTACGAATACGTGGCCGAGGCGTATTACAGCTGGTCACCGATCCCCTCCATTTACCTGCGCCCCAATCTGCAGTACATCAGGCATCCTGGGGGCACCAGCGCCAACCACGACGCCTTCATCGTAGGCCTGAAGACCGGCATCACATTCTGAGCGCATCGCGCCACAAGGAGACTGACATGACCCCAATCCTGCGCCGCCTGCTGGCCTGCGCGCTGGCGTTGCCCGCCGCGCTGTTCGCCGCCCACGCCGCCCATGCCAGCAAGGAGGCTCCGGTGATCGGCTTTTCCATCGACGACCTGCGGGTCGAGCGCTGGACCCGCGATCGCAATTATTTCGTCGAGGCCGCCACCGCGCTGGGCGCCAAGGTCAACGTGCAATCGGCCAACGCCAGCGAATCGCGCCAGATCGCCCAGGTCGAAAACCTGATCGCCGAGGGCGTGGACGCGCTGGTGATCGTGCCGTTCAATTCCAAGGTGCTGGGCAGCGCCATCGCCAAGGCCCAACGCAACGGCATCAAGGTCATCGCCTACGACCGCCTCATCCTGGGCGCGCCGCTGGATGGCTACGTGTCGTTCGACAACGTCAAGGTCGGTGAAATGCAGGCCCAGGGCATGGTCGATGCCGTGCCCAAGGGCCGCTACTACCTGCTGGGCGGCGCCGCCACCGACAACAACTCGCGCATGTTCCGCGAAGGCCAGATGAACGTGCTCAAGCCGCTGGTCGCCAAGGGCGATATCACCATCGTGGGCGAGCAGTGGACGCCCGAATGGGACCCGTCCAAGGCGCAGAGCATCATCGAGAACGCGCTGAACGCGAACAACAACGACATCCAGGCCATCGTCGCCTCCAACGACGGCACCGCCGGCGGCGCCATCCAGGCCCTGGCCAGCCAGAAGCTGGCGGGCAAGGTGGCGGTATCGGGCCAGGACGCCGACCTGGCGGGTGTGCGCCGCGTCGCCGCCGGCACGCAGACCATGACGGTGTACAAGCCGATCAAGGCCATCGCCGAAGCGGCCGCGCACATGGCGGTCGACCTGGTGCAAGGCAAGACGCCCGCCTTCAACGCCAAGCTCGACAACGGCAAGGGCGAGGTCAATTCCCTGCTGATCAAGCCCACGCTGGTGACGCGCGACAATCTGGACATCCTGGTCAAGGACGGCTTCTATACGGCTGACCAGATCGCGGGCAAATAGCCGGGAGACGCGTCATGGACCAGCGACAGCCGCTGTTTGAAATGCGTGACATCGTCAAGGAATTCTCGGGCGTGCGCGCGCTCTCGGGCATCAGCCTGGGCGTGCGGCCCGGCGAATGCCTGGGTCTGTGCGGCGAGAACGGCGCCGGCAAATCGACCCTGATGAAAGTGTTGTCCGGCGTCTATCCCCATGGCAGCTACGGCGGCCGGATACTTTGGGAGGGCCGCGAACTGCGCGCCCGCTCGACCCGCGACAGCGAACGCGCCGGCATCGTCATCCTGCACCAGGAACTGATGCTGGTGCAGCAACTCAGCGTCACCGAGAACATCTTCCTGGGCAACGAACTGCGGCTGCCGGGCGGCCGCATGGACTACCCCGCCATGCACCGGCGCGCCGCCGAGCTGCTGGCGCGCCTGAAGCTCACCGACGTCAACGTCGCCGCGCCCGTCATGAACTACGGCAACGGCCACCAGCAACTGTTCGAGATCGCCAAGGCGCTCGCCAAAGAGGCCCGGCTGCTGATTTTCGACGAGCCGACCTCCTCGCTCAGCGCCAAGGAGATCGACGTGCTGCTGTCCATCATCGACGACCTCAAGCGCGCCGGCGTGGCCTGCATCTACATCTCGCACAAGCTCGACGAGGTCAAGCGCGTCTGCGACACCATCACGGTGATCCGCGACGGCCAGCACATCGCCACCCGCGCGGCGGACACGCTGGACGAAGACGGCATCATCGGCCTGATGGTCGGCCGCGCGCTCGAATCGCGCTTTCCGCGCACCGAACGCCAACCCGGCGCGGTCATGCTGGAAGCGCGCGGCGTGACCTGCTGGGACGTGACCAACCCGCGGCGCAAGCGCGTCGACGACGCCTCCCTGCAGGTGCGCGCCGGCGAGATCCTCGGCATCGCCGGACTGGTGGGCGCGGGCCGCACCGAATTCGTGTCGGCGATCTACGGCGCCTACGCCGGCCGCGGCGCCGCCCAGGTGTGGGTGGCGGGCCAGCCGGCCCGCATCGCCTCCCCCGCCGACGCCATTGCGCTCGGCCTGTGCCTCGTGCCCGAGGACCGCAAGCGCCACGGCATCGTGCCGCTGATGAGCGTGGCCGAGAACATCACGCTGGCCAGCCTGGCCGACCACGCTCGCGCCGCGCGGGTGGACGGCGATTCCGAGCTGGCGACCGTCGAACGCGAGATCGCCCGCCTGCGCATCAAGACCGCCAGCCCGGGCCTGCCGGTGGCCAGCCTGTCCGGCGGCAACCAGCAGAAAGTCGTGCTGGCCAAGATGGCGCTGAAGCACCCCAAGGTGCTGATCCTGGACGAACCGACGCGCGGCGTGGACATCGGCGCCAAGTACGACATCTACAAGATGATCTTCGACCTGGCCGATCGCGGCGTGGCCATCATCATGGTGTCGTCGGAACTGCCCGAGATCCTCGGCATGAGCGATCGCGTGCTGGTCATGAACGCCGGCCGCATCACGGGCGACTTCCCGATCCAGGGCCTGACGCAGGAACGCGTGCTGGCCGCCGCCCTCCAATCCGAACCGTCGCGGCACGCCGCCTGAACGCCATGACCCAGATGCTCGCTTCCTCATCCTCCGAACCCCGGCCGCGCGGCGGCCATCCGCCGCTGCGGCAACTGTTCGCGCGCCACAAGCTGCTGGCCATGCTGCTTGCGCTCGGCCTGATCTGGCTGTTCTTCTGGCACCAGACCCACGGCAGCTTCCTGCGTCCCAACAGCATTTCCAACCTGCTGCTGCAGATGTCGGTCACCGGCATGCTGGCCTGCGGCATGGTGCTGGTCATCATCGCCGGCGAGATCGACCTCTCGGTGGGCTCGCTGCTCGGCCTGCTGGGCGGCCTGGTCGCCATCCTGACCGTCAACCTCGGCTGGAACACCTGGCTGTCGGTGGCCGTGGTGCTGGCGGCCGGCGCGGGGCTAGGGCTGGTCAACGGCTGCCTGACCACGCGGCTGCGGGTGCCGTCCTTCATCGTCGGCCTGGGCGGCATGCTGGCCTATCGCGGCCTGCTGCAATTGAGCACCGACAGCGTCACCATCGCCCCCGTGCCCGACGATCTGGGCGCCATCGCCCAGGCCTTCGTGCCGCCCGCGTTGTCGTGGGCCATCGCCACCTTGATCATCGCGCTGGCCTGCGGCCTGACGCTGGCGCGGCGCCGCCGCCATCGCCGGCTGGGGCTGGAGGTGGCGCCGCGCTGGATCGACGGCCTGAAGATCGGCGCCATCGCCGCCGCGGCCGCCGGCTTCGTGCTGGTGCTGAACCAGGCCCATGGCGTGCCGCTGCCGGTGCTGATCCTGCTGGCGCTGCTGGGGGTGTTCTCGTGGATCACCACCCAGACCGTGTTCGGCCGTCACGTCTACGCGGTCGGCGGCAACGTCGAAGCCAGCCGCCTGTCCGGCGTCAACGTCAAGCGCGTCAAGCTGATGGTGTTCATGCTGATGGGGCTGATGTGCGCCTTCGCCGGCATCGTCACCACGGCGCGCTCGGCGGCCGGTTCGCCGTCGGCCGGCGTGGGCGGCGAACTCGACGCCATCGCCGCCTGCTTCATCGGCGGCACCTCCATGCGCGGCGGCTCCGGCACCGTCTACGGCGCGCTGATCGGCGCATTGGTCATGGCCAGCCTGGACAACGGCATGCAGCAGATGAATGTCGACACCTCCTGGCAGATGATCGTCAAGGGCGCCGTGCTGGTGCTGGCAGTGTGGATCGACGTGGCGACGAGGTCCGAACGTGCATAGCCCGCCCCTATTCGACGCGCCCGGCAGCTGCGTGCTCGCCGTCGGCACCTATACCGAGATCCTGCCTCACGTGCAGGGACGCGGCCGCGGCATCCAGCTGCTGGCGTTCGACGGCGCGACCGCTTCGTTCCACGAACGGCAGGTGCTGACCGGCCCGGTCAACCCGTCATACCTGTGCGCGGCCGCGGGGCGGCTCTACAGCGTCAGCGAGCGGGAACAGGACGCGGTCCTGGAAATCTTCGCCATCGAGGACGGGGCCGCCGCGCTGCGCGCCGTCGGCCGCGTCGCGGTGCCCGGCGCCGCGCCCTGCCACGTCAGCGTCAACCTGCCCGCGCGGCAGCTATACGTGTCGAACTACGGCTCGGGCGAGCTGCTGTGCTTCGCGCTGGACGCCGACGGCCTGCCGCTGGGCGCGCCGCAGGTGATCGCGCGCCGCGGCGCCGGCCCGCGCGCGGACCGCCAGGAAGGGCCGCACGTGCACTATGCCGCCGCCACCGGCGACGGCGCCTGGGTCTACCTGTGCGACCTGGGCACGGACACCATCGCCCGCCACCAGGTACGGCCCGATGGCCTGGCCCCCGCGCCGGCGCGGGAACTGCGCGCGCGGCCCGGCGCCGGGCCGCGCCACCTGGTCCTCACGGCCGATGGCACGCTGGCGGCGGTGGCCGAGGAACTCTCGAATACCGTGGCCGTGTATGCGCTTGACGAGCCGGCGGGAGAACGCGCCCGCGCCAGCACCCTGCCGCGCGACTGGCGCGGCGCCAACACCGCCTCCGCCATCCGCCTGCATCCCAATGGCGAACTGCTCTATGCCGCCAATCGTGGCCACGACAGCATCGCGGTCTACCGCCTGCGCCACGCCGCTCCCTGGCTCGATCCCGTCGGTTTCATCGAGGTCGGCGGCCGCGCCCCGCGCGACATCGCGCTCACTCCCGACGGCGCGTTCCTGCTGGCCGCGTCCCAGGACGACCACTTCATCCGCGCGTGGCGCATCGACCCGGCCACGGGCCTGGCGCACGCGCAGGGCGAGCCCTATCCCCTGGCCTCGCCCGCCTGCCTTTGCCCCTTGCCTTGAACCGGAAGCTTTCACCGTGACCTCTCCCCTGCCCCCCGCCCGCATTGTCGTCACCGGCGCCACCGGCCAGCTCGGCCGCAAGGCGCTCGCCATCCTGGCGCGCCAGCCCTGGTGCGAGCACCTGATCGGCATCGACCTGCAGGCGGACGATACCGTCTTCAGTCCGGAAGTGCGCGAACGCCTGACGCTGGTCGCCGCCGACCTGGAGCGCCCCGCCCCCGCCTGGACCCGCCATTTCGAGGGCGTCGATGCCGTGCTGCACCTGGCGGCCCGGCACTCCACCCCCGACGCCAGCTGGGAAGAAGCGCTGGGTTCGTACAACATGACACTCAACGTCCTGACCACGGCCGCCACGCATGGCGCGCGACGATTGGTGTTCGCGTCCTCCAACCACGCCATGGGCGGCTACAAGGACCCGCCACTGGCCGCCGCCATGGGCCCGGGCAAGCTGACCGCCAGCACCGAACCGGCCCCCGGCACGCGCTGGTTCGATGGCGAGCGCGAGGTGCATTCGCTGGCCTACGGCACCTCGAAGGTCATGGGCGAACGCCTGTGCCGCGCCTATGCCGCCGTCACGCAAGGCCGGCTATCCACCGTGATCGCGCGCATCGGCTGGATCCTGCCGGACGACAACGACCCGCGCGACATGACTTACTCCGGCGTGGCCCACCGGCGGGCGCCCGAACCGGATGCGCACGACGAACCGGCGCGCCGCGCGCTGGCGTGGTTCCACGACATGTGGTTATCCAACGGGGATTTCGAACGCCTGCTGGTCGCCTCGCTGACGGCGGACGCGGCCGGCTGGCCCGGCGCCAGCGTGACGGTCAACGGGGTGTCCGCCAACCGGGGCAGCGCCTGGGACGTGACGGAGGGGCGCGCCAGTCTCGGCTACGACCCGCGCGACGACGTGCGCCGCCATCTGGGATAGCGGCCGGGGAGGTTCAGGCCGGCGCGCGGGTCGAATCGCGCAGCACGATCTCGTACCCCAGGGTCCGGACCCTCGCCTGCGGCTCGCGCGAAGCCAACTGCTCGACCGCCGCGTAGGCCATGTCGCGGATCGGCTGGCGCAGGGTGGTCAGCTTGGGCCAGGTCTGGCGCGACAGCGGCGTGTCGTCGTAGCCCGCCACCGACAGCTCCTGCGGCACCTTGATGCCGCGCGCGTGCGCCGCGTACAGCACGCCGGCCGCCATGTCGTCGTTGGCCGCGAAGATCGCGCTGGGGCGGTCGGCGCGATCGAGCAACCGTTCGCCGCAACGCACGCCGGAATCGAAGGAGTGCAGTCCCTGCTCCACCAGGTCCGCGTCATACGCCAGGCTGCGCTCGGCCAGCGCGTCGCGATAGCCCTGCAAGCGGCCGCCGACGGCGCCATGGTCGGGATGCCCGGCCACGAAGCCGATGCGGCGGTGACCCAGGTCCAGCAGGTAGCGCGTCATGTCGCGCGCCGCCGAACGGTCATCGGTGCTGACTTCCAGCCCCCTGGCGCTGGGCGAACTGGGCGCCAGCCGCACGAACGGCACGTCGCTCCGGTCGAGCGCGTCGATCAGGGCGCGCACGTCCGACAACGGCGGCGTCAGCACCAGGCCGGCACAGGCGTGCTGGCGCGCCGACTGTTCGATCTGCGCGGCCAGGTCGGGCGCGCGGTAGTCGCAGGGGTGCAGCAGCAGGCTGTAGAAATAGCGCTTGCAGGCGTCGAGCGCGCCTTGCTGGATGTTGATCAGGTAGTTGTCGCTGGGATTGTCGTAGACCAGCATGATCAGGTCCGAGCGCTTGCTGGCCAGGCGGCGGGCGGAAGGGTTGGGCTGGTATTTCAGCAGCGCGATCGCCGCCATCACCTTGGCGCGGGTCTTCTCGCTGGTGTTGGGCTCGTTGTTCAACACGCGCGAAACGGTCTTGATGGACACGCCCGCCTCGGCCGCCACGTCGTCGACGGTGACGGAACCCTTTTCCTTGCCGGTCGCCATGCTCCGGTCTCAGCGGCCGGCGGCCTTGGCGCTCAGGCCGTTGGCCACGCCCATGTCGGTCTTGGGCACGTCGCGGATCAACACCCGGACGTCTTCACCCGAAATGCCGATGCTGGCGCACACGGCCTGGTTCAGCGCCGCGATCAGCGCCGATTTCTTGGCCTCGTCACGCCCCTCGATCAGGGCCGCGTCGACGCGCGCCATGGGCTTGCCGATCTGGCCGGCCACGATCACGTGTTCGGCGGGGATTTCCTGCAACACGATGCGCACGCTGGACAGCGGTGCGGCGATGCTCTCGACCACCGCCTGCGATGCCGCCTTCAGCAGCGCGGTCTTCTGGGCGGCCGAATGGCCCTGCATGATCTGGACATTCAAGATGGGCATGACGGGTTCCGATATTCCGAATAGTGTCGAACCGGCGATCATTGCCGGCCAGCCATCATATCCGGACTGGCCCCGGGCGCAAGCCTGCCGCCCGGGAACCGGGCCGCGGCGACGGGTCGCCCCGCCGCCGCGCGGCTTGCGCCGTCAGGCTGCCTCGCCCCGTTGCGCGGGCTGCGGCTGGCCTTGCAGCTCGGCCTCGGCCGGGTCGCCGCCGTCGGTGGCCGGCGCGGAGTCGGAAGCCTCCGTTGCGGGCGCGGTCTCGGCCAGCACCGGCGTCACCAGCTCGACCACCTTCTTGCGCGACAACATGCCGATGAACTCATCGTTCTCACCCGTCACCGCCACCGGCTGGTCGCTGTGCACCAGCTGCGCCAGCACCTCGCCCAGGCCGGCCGTGGCCGGCACCGAGGCCAGGTCCTCGACGAAGCGCGACACGTCGCGTCCGCCCTCGCGAACCGCCTGCTCGGCCGCTTCCAGCGTCAGCACGCCGGCCAGCCGCTTGCCGTCCAGCACCGGCGCGTACTCATAGTTCAACGCGCGCATGCGATCCACCGCGTGGGCCGGACGCGACCGCATGGTCAGCGTCAGGCGCGCCGGGTTCACGGCATGGGTCGCGTTCAGCACCTTGGTGCGGTTCACGTCCTGCAGGAACGACTGCACGTAATCGTTGGCCGGGTTCAACAGGATGTCTTCCGGCGTGCCTTCCTGCACCAGTTCGCCGTCCTTCAGGATGGCGATGCGGTTGCCCAGGCGCAGCGCCTCGTCCAGGTCATGGGTGATGAAGACGATGGTCTTGTTGAGCTTGGATTGCAGCTGCAGCAACTGGTCCTGCATCTCGCGGCGGATCAGCGGATCGAGCGCCGAGAAGGCCTCGTCCATCAGCAGGATCTCGGCGTCGGTCGCCAGCGCGCGCGCCAGGCCGACGCGCTGCTGCATGCCGCCCGACAACTGGTGCGGATACTGCTGCTCGAAGCCCGACAGGCCGACCTGCTCCAGCCATTCGCGGGCGCGCTGCTCGCGCTCGGCGCGGCCCACGCCCTGCACGGCCAGGCCGTAGGCGGCGTTATCCAGCACGGTGCGGTGCGGGAACAGGCCGAAGCGCTGGAACACCATGCTCATCTTCTTCTGGCGGAAGGTCTCCAGGTCGCGCTTGTTCAGGCTGACCACGTCGACGCCGTCGACCAGGATGTGGCCCGCGCTGGGCTCGATCAGGCGGTTGAAGTGGCGGATCAGCGTCGACTTGCCGGAACCCGACAGGCCCATGATGACGTAGATGCTGCCCTCTTCGATCGACAGGCTGATGTCGCGCAGGCCCAGCGTGTGGCCGCTTTCGGCCAGCAGCGCTTCCTTGCTCATGCCGCCCTGGGCGGCTTCCAGCCATTTCTTCGGATGCGGCCCGAAAATCTTGTAGATGTTCTTGACTTCGATCTTGCTCATCGCTGGCCTCCCATGCGCATGCGCTGTCCATACGATTGCGTGATCCGGTCGAACAGCACGGCCAGCACCACGATGCCCAGGCCCGCCAGCAGGCCGCGGCCCACTTCCAGGCGATTGATCCCGAGCAGCACTTCATAGCCCAGGCCGCGCGCGCCGATCATGGAGGCGATCACCACCATCGACAGCGCCATCATCGTGGTCTGGTTGATGCCGGCCATGATGTTGGGCAAGGCCAGCGGCAACTGAACGCCGAACAACTGCTGGCGCGGATTGGCGCCGAAGGCGCGCGACGCTTCCAGCACCTCGCGGTCGACCAGGCGGATGCCCAGGTCGGTCAGGCGGATCAGCGGCGGCACGGCGTAGATCACGGTGGCGATGATGGCCGGGATCTTGCCCAGGCCGAACAGCATCACGACCGGAATCAGGTACACGAAGCTGGGCATGGTCTGCATCACGTCCAGCACCGGCAGCATGATCGAGCGCAGCCAGTTGACGCGCGCCATCAGCACGCCCAGCGGAATGCCGATGATCACCGACAGCCCCGCCGCCATGATCATCAGCGCCAGCGTCTGCATGCCGGCGTCCCACAGGCCGAGCACGCCGATCACGCACAGCAGCGCGCCCATGGCCAGGCTCAGGCCGATGCGGCGGCTGACCAGCCAGGCGATGACGATGGTCACGCCGACCACGGCCCACCAGGGCGAGCTGCGCAGCACCTGCTCCAGCCACACCAGGGCGTGCAGCACGGGCTGGGACAGCGTCTCCAGGGTGTCGGCGTAATTGGTGACCAGATGATCGACGAACCCGTCGATGGCCCCGCGCACCTGACGCGCGGGAATGATTTCAGGAAACATGTTTTTGACTCCATTTCAGCGCGTTCGCCACGCGCCGCGCCGTGCGCCAGCACGGCATCCGGCACGCTGGCCGGGGCGGCGCCCCTCGCGGGGAACCGTCATCGGCGAGGGCGAAACACGCTTACAGTCCGACGCGGGAGCAATACCTCCCGCGCATGCCCGCCTGGCGGGCAGTCCGCCTGCCGGAGGGCTTTTTCCCCTTGGGGTCATCCCAAGGGGAAAAAGTCCAACCCGGCGGGCCGTCCCGGCAAGCCGGAGCGGCCCGCCGCCGGAAAGGCGGCGCGGGTTACAGCGCGCTTTGCACGCGCCCGGCGACGTCGGCGGGGACCCACTTGGTCCAGACGTCGGGCTTGTTCTTCAGGAACCACTTGGCCACGGCGCCGGACTCGTCGCCGGTTTCCTCCATGTGGGCCAGGGTCTCGTTCATCACGGGCAGCGGCACCGAGACCTTCGACAGGAACTCGGTCAGCACCGGCGCTTCCTGCGAGAACTTGGTGTTCACCGCGGTGAAGACGGGATTGTCGGGATAGGCGCTGGCCTCGGGCTTGGCGCACTTGGGCGACGTCAGGCACTTGTGCTTGTCGGCATCGTAGGGCGGCATTTCCAGCTTGACCAGGTCCATGGCGCCGACCAGCGGCGTGGGCGACCAGTAGTAGAAGACCACGTTCTGCTTGCGCTTGTAGGCCGACATCAGGGCCGCCTTCTGCGCCGCGCCGGTGCCCGGCGAGTACAGCGTGTAGGTGTCGTCCAGCTTGAGGGCGTGGAACAGGTTGGTGCTGGTGACTTCGCAACCCCAGCCGGCCGGGCAGCCGTAGAAACGGCCCTTGCCGGGTTCCTCGGGGTCCTTGAACTTGTCCTTGAACTTCGGCAGGTCGGCCGCGGACTTCAGCTCGGGCAGGCGCTCGGCGGTGTAGCGCGGGATGTACCAGGCCTCGCCGCCCATGTAGAGATCGCCGATCCGTTTGACGCGGCCGGTCTTTTCGGCGCGTTCCCAGGGGTCGGCGACGCTGTTCAGCCAGATCTCGGTGTTGATGTCCAGGTCACCGCGCTCGAGCGCGGCCAGGGCGGGCAGGGTCTCGGTGGGCAGGGTTTCGGTCTTGCAACCGTAGCCCTTTTCCATGATGAAACGCTCGACATCGACCAGGACCAGATTGGATTCCCAGTTCATGGCGCCGAAGTTGATCGGACGCTTGAGTTCGCATTGCGGCGCATCGGCGGCTTGGGCCGAACCGGCGAAGGCGAACAAGACGGCCGCGGCGGCCAGGGTCTTGACGGGGGTGAAACGCATTGGCTTTTGCCTCCATAGGTTCAGGGACACGACGGCGCTGGTCCGGCCGTGCCATGGAGCTAAGGGGGTTGTGCGGAAGACGGGCAGAACCGCCAATACAAACCGACACTAGCAACAAGAAAATCCGCGGGGTGCGGGGTCTTGCAAGACAGGAGCCTCAAAAACGGAGTTTTCGAGAACCCACAGATAGTGAACAAACTGAAAGAAGAAGGCGGCATCTTAACCGAAATTGATGCATGACCCAAGCCCTGGCCTGAACAAAACAGATACATTCAGACGGTAAAACGTCCGGACAAACCCTGATTCCCAGGAGACGATTTCCCGTTTTTCCCAGGGGAATCCCCCCTCGAAAACACAGATACATTCAGTTAATATTTTGTTCGTATAAATACAACTGGCGCCCCGAAATCGCCGCTTTAGCGGGCTTCGCCCGCGTCGTCGCGGTACATGTAATCGCGTCGCCAGGGGTAGGCCAGGTCCGGGGGGTTGTCCAGTTCGTCTGCCCGCCCGGTGGCCGGATGCTGGCCCAGCACCTGGTGCAAGGCAATCCAGCCATGCTCGAACCCCATGGCGCAGCCGGCCAGGTACAGCCGGTAGGCGCGCAGCGACCGCGCGCCCTGTTCGCCGCCGAGTATCTGCGCGGCCTCCGGCAGGCGCGCCTCGAGCGCATCGCTCCAGGCCCACAGCGTGCGCGCGTAGTGCGGCCGCAGATTCTCGACGTCGACTTCCTCCAGGCCGCCGTTGGTCATGGCCTCCATGACCACGCTGATGTGGGTCAGTTCGCCGCCGGGGAAGATGTATTTCTCGATGAATTCGCCCATGCCGCTGCCCAGTTCGGCGTTGTAAACGCCGGCCGCGGTGATGCCATGGTTCATGATCAGGCCGCCGGGTTTGAGCAGCCGCCGCAGCTTGGCGAAATAGCCCTCCAGCTGGGCCCGGCCGACGTGCTCGAACATGCCGACCGAGGCAATCTTGTCGAACGGCGTGGCCTCGTCGAGCTTGCGGTAATCCAGCAGCTCCATGCGCACGCGGCCACCCAGCCCCTTTTCCTGGATCAGCTTGGTGACATGCGCGTGCTGGTTGCGCGACAGCGTGATGCCGGTGGCATCGACGCCGTAGTGCTCGGCCGCCCACAGCAGCAGGCCGCCCCAGCCCGCGCCCACGTCGAGAAAGCGTTCGCCAGGCCGCAGCCGCAGCTTGCGGCATATATGGTCGAGTTTGGCCTCCTGCGCCTGCGCCAGAGTCATGCCGAGTTCACGGTAATAGGCGCAGGAATAGACCCGGCGCGGATCCAGCCACAACGCGTAGAAGTCGTCGGACAGGTCGTAATGGAATTCGATCTGGCGGGCATCGCGCTCCACC
This sequence comes from Achromobacter ruhlandii, assembly GCF_002082135.1. Taxonomy (NCBI): domain Bacteria; kingdom Pseudomonadati; phylum Pseudomonadota; class Betaproteobacteria; order Burkholderiales; family Alcaligenaceae; genus Achromobacter; species Achromobacter ruhlandii. The sequence continues at coordinate 1,489,854 of NZ_CP017433.1, read as the reverse complement.
GAGTGGCGCCACACGGACATCACTTTGCGCACCAGCTCGGTCAGCCAGCCGCCGCGCGCCGCGTCCACCGGCGAACCCCGCAGCAGCGCCGAGGCCGCCGCCATCACGTCGCGCATCGAGCCTTCGATGTCGATGCGGCCCTCGACGTAATCCTGGCCCAGTACGCCGACCGCGCCTTCGGCCAGGTGGGCCAGGGCGGTCTTGTCATGCGTCACGAAGCGCACCTTGGGATCCGGCGGCCCCATCACGGTGCCGTCAGGCAACACCAGCTGGACGGTCACGGGCAAAGCCTGGAGCTTGCGTTCCACCACAGACAACAAAGGATTCACGACCTCTCCTCTGAAATACGTACGGACACGACAGACTGTATCGGAAATCGGTTGAAATTTGCGTGTAAGGTGCTCCGTGATACAGTCATCGGCTTGGTGCAAAACACGCAATAAAGCGCTTCGCACCCTGTCCCTCGCGCGAGCCTTCTCGCGATCCACATGCCCCCTACCCTTTCCTCACGCGGCGCCCTGCCGGGCTGGCTCATTCTCATGGGCGCCCTGACGGCGATCGGCCCCTTTGCCATCGACATGTACCTGCCGGCGTTCCCGACGATCGCCGCCAACCTCGGCGTGCCGCGCGGCGACGTCGAACGCACCCTGGCCGCCTATCTGATCGGCCTGGCCCTGGCGCAGGTGTTCTACGGCCCGATGGCCGACCGCTACGGCCGCAAGCCGCCGCTGATGGTCGGCCTGGCGCTCTTCATGGTGGCATCGCTGGGATGCGCGCTGGCCGGCTCGGTCGAGGCGCTGACCGGCTGGCGCGTGGTGCAGGCCATGGGCGGCGCGGCCGGCATCGTGATTCCGCGCGCCGTCATCCGCGACCACTACGAGACCCACGAAGCGGCGCGCGCCATGTCGCTGCTGATGCTGATCATGGGGCTGGCTCCCATCCTCGCGCCGCTGGCGGGCGGGCAACTGCTGGGCTTCGCCAGCTGGCGCAGCCTGTTCTGGGTGATGCTGGCCGGCGGCGCCATGCTGATGACGGCGGTCATTCTGATCATGAAGGAATCGCTGGCGCCCGAACGCGGCGTGCCGCTGCGCCTGCGCACCATCGTGCAGAACTACCGCGCCCTGTTCGCGCATCGCGGGTTCATGGCGCACAGCCTGGCCGGCGGTTTCGGCCAGGCCGGCATGTTCGCCTACATCATCGGTTCGCCCCGGGTGTTCATCGAGCTGTACGGGGTCGACCCCAAGTACTACGGCCTGCTGTTCGGCACCAACGCGCTGTCGCTCATCATCTGCTCGCAGATCAGTGCCCGCCTGCTGCGCAATCACACGCCGCGCCAATTGCAGCGCCGCGCCCTGACCTCGCTGGCCTGCGCCAGCCTGGCGGCGGTGGCATTGACGCTGGCAGGCTGGATGACGCTGCCGCTGCTGATGGCCTGCCTGATCTGCTACATGGGCAGCCAGGGATTCGTGAATCCCAACTCGGCGGCGCTGGCGCTGTCCGACCAGGGCAAGCGGCTGGGCGCGGCCTCGGCCCTGTTGGGGACGCTTCAGTTGTCCTGCGGCGCGCTGGCCGGCTTCGCCGTCAGCGCCTGGCAGACCGACAGCGCCCTGCCCCTGACGACCACGCTGGCGACCTGCGCCTGCCTGTCGTGGCTGTCGGGCCGCGTGGCGCAATCGCACCCGGCCTGAAGCCGGGGACGCAAGGCGCCGGGCGAGGCGGCAGCCTAGCGCCGGACGTCCGCCGTCCAAGCCAGCCCGCCGGCGCGCGCCGTCCGGACGCGCCTATCGCGGCAGGAACGCCACGCTTTTCCACGCGCCGCGCCCTGATACTTGATTTATCTCGATTTTTCGTATTAGAATCTACGTCTTCACATGAAGTTTCCCGTGCTGGACTACTATGCTTTGTAGTTCAACACTCTGACCCCCAAGCGCATTTTTGCGGATGGCAGGCAGCGGGTATAAGCACTGGGCGGGATCCCAGGGGTTGAAATCGGTAGTCTTGACGACGCGGCATTTCAACACGCAGGTTCCCCCCTCATCCACTAAGACTGGGTGGCCGGCAAGATGGCAAGAACCTCGGGCAAGTCCCGGCGGCAAGCCTCTCACAGCCCGGCGGCTGAAACCCTGTCTACCCCCCCCGGTGATGCGCAAGAATAAATGAGGTGCATCCATGGCACGCGTATGCCAAGTGACCGGCAAAGGCCCGATGGTGGGCAACAACGTTTCGCACGCGAACAACAAGACCAAGCGTCGCTTCCTGCCCAACCTGCAATCGCGCCGGTTCTGGGTCGAAAGCGAAAACCGCTGGGTGCGCCTGCGCGTCTCGGCCAAGGCCATCCGCACGATCGACAAGAACGGCATCGACGCCGTGCTGGCCGAAATGCGTGCCCGCGGCGAACTGGCCTAATCGGCCCCCCGCCAATCTGACATACTAGGAGCACGACATGGCCAAAGGTATCCGCGAAAAGATCAAGCTCGAGTCGACTGCCGGCACGGGTCATTTCTACACGACCACCAAGAACAAGCGCAACATGCCCGAGAAGATGCTGATCAAGAAGTTTGATCCGGTCGCTCGCAAGCACGTTGACTACAAGGAAACCAAGCTGAAGTAATTCAGCCGGTATCCGGAAAGCCGAAAAAGGCCCTGCATCGCAGGGCCTTTTTCTTTGGCCGAGCGCAACGGGGGAATCAGGTCGCCACGCCGTTTTCCCTGGCGCGAGGGCGCCGCGCATGCTTCAATTGGGCCGAAACTGCAATCGTGCCCTACATGAGCCCGGCTTCGATCGGGCTCTCTTGCCAGCGATACCCGCCATGCTCCGTCCTTGCCTGACCCTGCTGCGCCGCGCGCTCGCGCCCGCGCTCCTGGCCCTGGCGCTGACCCCGGTCGCGTCCGCCAAAGACACCAAAGAGCCGATCCGCATCGGCGAAATCAACAGCTACAAGGCGATTCCGGCCTTCCTGGGCCCGTACAAGAAAGGTTGGCAACTGGCGCTGGAGGAGGTCAACGCCTCGGGCGGGGTGCTGGGACGCAAGCTCGAAGTATTTTCGCGCGACGACAACGGCAATCCCGGCGACTCCGTGCGCGCCGCGCAGGAACTGCTGGCGCGCGAAAAAGTGGATCTGCTGTTCGGCGGTTTCCTCTCCAACACCGGCCTGGCGCTGACCGATTTCGCCAAGCAGCAGCAGGTCTTCTTCCTGGCCGCCGAACCACTGACCGACAAGATCACCTGGCAGGAAGGCAACCGCTACACGTACCGCCTGCGGCCGTCCACCTGGATGCACGTGGCCGCGCTGGCGCCCAAGGCGCTGGCGCTGCGCAAGAAGCGCTGGGCCATCGTCTACCCCAACTACGAGTACGGGCAGTCCGCCGTGGCCACCTTCAAGGCCATGATGAAGTCGTTCCAGTCGGACGTGGAATTCGTCGCCGAGCAGGCCGTGCCGCTGGGCAAGGTCGATGCCGGCGCGGTGGTGCAGGCCCTGGCGGACGCCAAGCCCGACGCCATCTTCAACGTGCTGTTCGCCGCCGACCTGACCCGCTTCGTGCGCGAAGGCAACACCCGCGGCCTGTTCGAAAACCGCGCCGTGGTCTCGGTGCTATCCGGGGAACCGGAATACCTGGAGCCGCTGGGCGCCGACACGCCTTCGGGCTGGATCGTCACCGGCTACCCCTGGTATGCCATCGACACGCCGGCCAACAAGACCTTCGTCGAGGCCTATCGCAAGCGCTACAACGAGACGCCCAAGGTCGGCTCGGTGGTGGGCTACGCCTCGCTGATGTCGATCGCACAGGGCCTGAAGGCCGCCGGCGAGGTCGACACCGAGAAACTGGTCGACGCCTTCGCCGGGCTGAAGGTGGACACGCCCTACGGCCCGATCCAGTACCGCAAGATCGACCATCAATCCACCATGGGCGTGTACATCGGCGTCACCGCGGTCGAGGACGGCAAGGGCATCATGAAGGACTTCGCCTACATCGACGGCGCGCGCCTGCAGCCGCCCGACGAGCAGGTTCGCAAGATGCGCCCGCGCTGATGAGCCTGTCCGGGCTGCTGTCGCAGCTGCTCAATGGCCTGGCCGACGCCAGCGCGCTATTCCTGGTGGCGGCCGGCCTGTCGCTGATCTTCGGCGTCACGCGGGTGGTGAACTTCGCCCACGGCTCCTTCTACATGCTGGGCATCTACCTGGCCTGGACCTTCACCCGCCACTTCGGCAATGGCGCCGGCTACTGGGCCGGCCTGCTACTGGCTGCGGTGGCCACCGGGCTGATCGGCGCCGCCGCCGAGCTGCTGGTGCTCAAGCGCCTGTATCGCGCGCCTGAACTATTCCAGTTGCTGGCGACCTTCGCGCTGGTGCTGATCATCGGCGACGCCGCGCTGGCCATCTGGGGCCCGGAAGACCTGTTCGCGCCCCGCGCGCCCGGCCTGGCCGGCGCGGTCGAGATCCTGGGGCGGCGCTTTCCGCAATACGACCTGCTGCTGATCGGCGCCGGCCCCGTGGTGCTGGGTTTGCTGTGGCTGCTGCTCAAGCGCACGCGCTGGGGCCGCCTGCTGCGTGCCGCCGCCGAAAACCGCGACATGCTGGCCGCGCTTGGCGTCAACCAGGCCTGGCTGTTCACCTCGGCCTTCACGCTGGGCGCCTTCCTGGCCGGACTGGGCGGCGCGCTGGCCGCGCCGCGCGTGCCCGCCACCCTCGGGCTGGACCTGGAGATCATCGCCAGCGCCTTCGTGGTGGTGGTGGTCGGCGGCCTGGGCTCGATCCCCGGCGCCTTCCTGGCGGCGCTGCTGATCTGCTGCGTCAAGGCGCTGTTCGTGTTCATCGGCCAGGCGCATATCGGCCCCTGGACCTTCAACCTGTCGAAACTCACCCTGCTGGCCGAATTCGCCGTCATGGCGGTGGTGCTGGTGGCGCGCCCCTGGGGCCTGCTGGGACAACCGCCGGCGCCGTCCTCGCAGACACCCGCCGCCGAGCCGCCCATCGCCCCGGCAGGCCCGCGCCTGCGGCGGGCCTACGGCGTGCTGCTGGCCCTGCTGGCGCTGGCCCCCCTGGCAACCGCGCACGCGCCTTACCTGGGCATCCTGCTGACCGAGATCCTGATCGCCGCCCTGTTCGCCGCCAGCCTGCACTTCCTGACCGGCCTGGCGGGCATGACCACCTTCGGCCATGCGGCCTGGTTCGGCCTGGGCGCCTATGGCGCCGCGTTGCTGCTGAAGCTGGCGGCGCTGCCGATGGAGGCGGCGCTGCTGCTGGGGCCATTCGCGGCGGCGTTCGGCGCGCTGGTGTTCGGCTGGTTCTGCGTGCGCCTGTCCGGCGTCTACCTGGCGATGCTGACGCTGGCGGTGGCGCAGATCTTGTGGGCGCTGGCCTATCAATGGGACGACGTGACCGGCGGCAGCAATGGCCTGATCGGGCTATGGCCATCGAGCTGGCTGGCGCGCGGCCCCTGGTTCTACTACCTGACGCTGGCGCTGTGCGCGCTCGGCATCGCCTGGCTGCGGCGCCTGGCTTTCTCGCCGCTGGGCTACGCGCTGCGCGGCGCGCGCGATTCCGTCCTGCGGGCCGAGGCGCTGGGCATGGACACGCGCCGCATCCAGTGGGCCGGTTTCGTGGCGGCATCGCTGGCGGCCGGCCTGGCCGGATCGCTGTACGCGTTTTCGAAGGGCAGCATCGCGCCCGACGTGCTCGCCGTCAGCCGCTCGGTCGACGGCCTGGTGATGGTGCTGCTGGGCGGCCTGCAGACGCTGGCCGGCCCCCTGGTCGGCGCGGCGGCCTACACCTGGCTGCAGGACGCGGCGGCACGCAGCACCGAATACTGGCACGCCGTGCTGGGCCTGGCCATCCTGGCGCTGGTCATGCTGTTTCCCGCCGGCCTGGCGGGCGCGGCGGCCCGCCTGCAACGGAGGCGATCATGACAGCCGCCCTGCCCTTGCTGCGGGTCGATGGACTGCGCAAATCCTTCGGCGGCATCGACGCCCTGGCGGACGTCTCGTTCCAGCTGGAAGCGGGCCGCATGCTGGCGCTGATCGGCCCGAACGGCGCCGGCAAGTCCACCTGCTTCAACGTGCTTGGCGGGCAGTTGCGGCCGGACGCCGGCTCGGTGCGGCTGGACGGCCGCGAACTCGTCGGCCTGTCGGCCGGCAGGATCTGCCGCCTGGGCGTGGGACGCACCTTCCAGACCGCCGCCACCTTCCGCTCGATGACGGCGCTTGAAAATGTGCAGACCGCCCTGCTGTCGCGCGACCGCCTGCTGTTCCGCCCCTGGCGCCGCGCCGAGTCGCACCGCGTCAACGAGGCGCTGGCGCTGCTGGAGCAGGTGCAGATGGCCGGCCAGGCCCGCGCCCATTGCGGCGCCCTGGCCTATGGCGAGGTCAAGCGGGTGGAACTGGCGATGGCGCTGGCGCACCGTCCGCGGCTGCTGCTGATGGACGAACCCACCGCCGGCATGGCCACCAACGAACGCCATGCCCTCATGCGCCTGACACGCGAACTGGCCGATACACAGCGCATGGCCGTGCTGTTCACCGAGCACAGCCTGGACGTCGTTTTCAAGCATGCCGACCATATCGCCGTGCTGGTGCGCGGCAGCCTGCTGGCCGAAGGCCCGCCCGACCGCATCGCGGCCGACCCGCGCGTCCAGGCCGCCTACCTGGGCGCCGACGCGCCCCTGGCCTGAACGGCGCTCAAGCGTCTGCCTGCGGGCTTTCCGGCTGGCATTCCCAGAACACCTTGGCGCGGCAACTGGCGCAGATGCCGCGATCCAGGCGGGCGTAGATGGCATGCAACGCCGTGGCCTTGTCGGGAAACACGTGATCCTCGCCCAGCCGCTCCAGAAAGCCCGTGCGGCGCCACATCGCCAGCACTTCCGGCCGCGGCCGATGGAAATACAGATCCCCGCCCATCGCGCGGCGCGCGGCCAGCTCGTCTTCCCAGACCTGGGCGCCGGCCAGATCGATGAAATTCATGCTCTTGGCCATCACCAGCAGATGGCGCGGCGCATCGGGCCCGGCGCGCAGTTCCTGCAAGCGCTGCGCCACGTGCGCGGCGGCGCCGAAGTAGACCGACCCCTCCATGCGCAGCAGCTTGAGCTGGGGGCACTCCGGCAGCGCCTCGGGCTGCCGCTCCAGCACCACGAAGCGGCGCTCCAGCCCGCGCGAATCGAAGCCCATGGTGCGCATCGCCGGCCGCGAGGTGCGGTGCAGGTACACCATCAGCGACAGCACGGTGCCCAGCAGGATCGCGACTTCCATGCGGAGGGTCACGGTGGCCGCCAGCGTGGCGGCGGCGATGGCGCTCTCGCCACGCTGGGTACGCATCAATTGCCGCCAGCGCGACGCGTCCAGCAGCGTCCAGGCCACCAGCAACAACAGCCCGGCAATGGCCGCGTGCGGGATCCGCGCCAGCAACGGTCCGCTCAGCGCCACCAGCGCCATCAGCAACAAGGCCGAGAACACCGCCGCCAGCGGCGTCTTCGCGCCCGCCTCGTAATTGGGAATGGAACGGTTGAGCGAACCGCAGGACAGATAACAGGAAAAGAAGCCGCCGACCACGTTCGACAGCCCCTGTCCGACAAATTCACGATTGGCGTCGATGCGCTGGCCCGAGCGCGCGGCCACCGCCTTGGCAATCGAAATGGACTGCGCCAGCGCGACGATGGTCAGCGCGAACGCGAGGCTGAGCAGATCGGGCAAGACGCGCCAGTCCACGCTTGGAATATGGAACGGCGGCCACGGCTGCGCCAGATCGCCCAACAGCGGCACGGCGGCCGCGCCCCAGCCCGGTGCCAGGGCATTGAACCCGGCCGCGGCCAACGCCCCCGCCGCCAGCCCCGCCAGCATGTACGGCTTGCGCTTGTCGAACCGCTTGAGCAACAGCGCCACCGCGATCGTCACCGCCGTGACCAGCAACGCGCCCGATTGCACCCGATCCAGGCCGGCGGCCAGGCCGAGCAGCAAGGCGCCCGCGCCGTGCGCCCCTGGCGCCGGCAAGCCGAGCGCATCCTTCAAGGCATGGATCGCGATCAGCAGGGCCGCGCCGCTGGTGAAGCCGAACAGCGCCGACGGCGAGATGAAATGCGCCAGCGACCCCAGGCGCAGGGCCCCGACCAGCCACTGCATGAGGCCGACCAGCACCGTCACCGCCAGGGCCAGCTCGATGTAGCCGGGGCTGCCCGCCGCCGCCAGCGGCGTCAGCACCGCGAACAGCGCCAGCGAATTGGCGTTGGTGGGACCGGACATGACATGCCGGCTGGAGCCGAACAGCGCCGCCACGATACAGGGCACGATGGCCGAATACAGGCCATACTGCGCCGGCAGGCCGGCCAGCGTGGCGAACGCCACGCCCTGTGGCAGCACCAGCAAGGCCCCGAGCAACCCCGCCGCCAGGTCGGCGCGCAGCGTCGCGGGGCCAACTTCCGGCACCCAATCGCCAAACACCCGCGCCAGCCACGCCCTGCTTCCCGCCGCCATCATTCCCCGTCCTTGTATTCTTTTCGATGCCGGGCGCGTTCAGCGCAGGAACCTGCGCTCCAGTTCGCGCATCCCCTTGTCGCCCTGCAAGTCGATGATATCGCGCACCGTGGGCAGGCCGGCATCCACGCCATGGATGCCGCCCTCGGCGCGGATGCGGGCGAAGACCTCGCGCATCGCGCCCACGGCGGCGCGGATCGCGTGATTGCCGTAGATCACCAGCCCCACCTTGCCCAGCGCCTTGATGTCGGCCTCGCGCAACTGCGGATAGGCGGTTGGCACCAGCACCAGCGGCACGCGGCCGGACCAGGCCGCGATGAAGGCCAACACCTCATCCGGCGTGGTCTGCTTGGAATGGATCAGGATGGCGTCGGCGCCAGCAGCCTCGTAGGCGGCTGCACGCGCCAGCGCCTCGGCCTGGCCGAGCCCCGCGATCAGCGCCTCGGTGCGGGCAATGACGCAGAAATCCGGATCGCGGCGCGCGGCGCAGGCGGCCTCGATCTTGCCCTGGAACTCGGCGACACGCACCAGTTCCTGGCGGCCGTCGGCGCGCAGGCTGGTGTCCTTGGGAAAGGTCTTGTCCTCCATCACCACGGCCGACACGCCGGCCGCCTCGTACTGGGGCACGGTATAAGCGACATTGATGGCATTGCCGAAACCCGTATCGATATCGGCGATGACCGGCACGTCAACGGCGGCAGCGATGGCCCGCATCATCTCCAGGTGCTGGCCAGCCGACAGGATGTTGGCATCCGGTACCGCGTAACTGGCCGACAGTTCGAACCCGCTGCCCCAGATCGCATCGAAGCCCGCCTCGGCCGCCAGCCGGGCCGACAGCGGATTGTGCGCCGACATGGCGTGCATCAGGGAGGGGTCCTGCAATTTCTGGCGAAAGCGCGCGTGACGGTGCATGGCATGAAGGTCTGGTGACCCGGCGCGAAGGGCTCCGGCTGGGGTCATTTAACACTAAAAGCGGGCCCTGCCCACGCCGGGATCTCAACCCGACTCAAGCGGTCCCGCCACCGCGCCGCGCCTTCATCGCCCTGCTGATCGCGGCCAGCGCGTCATCGGCCACCAGGCGCGCGGCCAGCGGCAGCAGTTCATCTTCTTCGCGCCGGATATGCTCGGCATAGGCCGTCGCGAACGCCTCCACCTGAGCCGCCGGCAGTTCGGCGGGACGGCCCGCGGCTACCGCTCCCAGGATCTGCCGCAGCGGCGTCCACAGCGCCGCTAGCCGCGCATGATCGGCCACCAGCCCGTCCACCAGCGCATGCAGGCAAACGGCGTCCGAACCGGCCATGGATTCGATCAGGGCCGGGAACAGGTCCTCCTCCTCGTCCTCATGGTGGTGCCGCGCGGCGGTCTCGAAATAGCGCACGACGGCCGCGGCGGCGACCTGGGCCGCGGCGTCGCTGCCGTGCGCGGGCAAGTGCGCGGCCAGCCGCCGCAGGGTGTCGCACTGGCGCGCAATGCGGCCGTGGCAGGCCGACAACAGGCCCAACGGATCATCAGGGGTCGGCGCCGCCGCCGGCCCGCCGGGAAAACTCACGGCCATGGCTCACCTCCCTCAGCCCGAATGCCCGCGCCACCACAGGCGAATCGAATCCCAGGCACGTCCGGCCAGGCCGGCCTCATCCACCGGCTCCAGCGCCACCACCGGAAACTGCATGGCGGGCTTGCCGTCGACCATCACGCGCAGCGAACCGACCGTGGCCTGGGCCGCGATCGGCGCCACCAGCGGGTCCTGCGGCGTCCATATCGGCTCGACCTTGGCGCCCGCCGGCACGGTGACGTAGGCGTCCCGCGCAAAACCGGCCTTGAACGTGTCGGCCTGGCCTTTCCAGACCTCGGGCGTGGCCACCGCCTGGCCCTTTGCGTAGAGCTTGATGGTATTGAACCCCTGGAAGCCCCATTCCAGCAATTCGCGGCTCTCCTGCGTGCGCAGCTTGTCCGACGCGGTGCCCACCACCACCGTGATCAGGCGTCGCTGCTCCTTGCCGTTGGGCCGGTGCGCAGTGGCCACGATGCAGTATCCGGCCGCGTCGGTATGGCCGGTCTTCAGGCCGTCGACGCTGGGATCGAGCCACAGCAACCGGTTGCGGTTGGGTTGCGTGATGTTGTTATAGGTGAAGGTCTTGGCCGAATCGTAGGTCTTGTACAGCTCGGGGTAATCGCGGATGAAGCGCGTGGCCAGGATCGACAGGTCGCTGACCGTGGAATACGTGCCCGGATCCGGCAGCCCGTGGGGACTGGCGAAGTGCGTGCCATGCAGGCCGAGTTGCACGGCGGTGTCATTCATGCGGGCCACGAACGCCTCGACGCTGCCCGACACCGCCTCGGCGAGCGCGATCGCCGCGTCATTGCCGGACTGGATCATCAGGCCGCGCAGCAGCTGGTCCACCGACACCTTGGAGCCCGGCTCCAGGAACATCTTGGAGCTGCCGGGCGGCACTTTCCAGGCGCGCGTCGAGATGGTGACCTTCTGGTCCGGCGACAGCTCCTTGTTGTGGATGGCGCCGAACACCACGTACGCCGTCATGATCTTGGTCAGGGAGGCCGGCTCGATCCGGACGGTGGCCGCGTGCGACGCGATCACCTGGCCGCTGGTCTCATCCAGCAGCAGCCAGGCCTTGGCCGACAGGTCGGGCTGAGGCATCGTTTGCGCCAGGGCGCCTGACATACACGCGGTCGCAACGAGCAGGCTCGCCGCCAACTTCTTCATCAACATAAGGGACTTCACTTCCATGCGGGGTAAGGATGGCACGCGGGCCAGCGCATGCAGGCAGCCCGCGGCCGCCTGCATGCGCTGGCCGACGCGCGGCGCGAAGCATTGGAACACGCCGACCCGGGATGGTTCAAAAGCCCCTTGCAAAAGCACTTTCGCGCAACGCGCGACGTCGATGCGCACGGCATTCGCGGCACTGAAAAAATCGCAGCGATTGTCACTGCATTTTGCAGAACCCCTTGCAGAAGGGGTTTTTCTGCCTGGAAAACAACAAAGAATGCGCAAAAGGCCTTGCGAAAGCGGCTACAACCGCCACTCTTCCGCTATCATCGGGCGCGTAGCGTTAAACGCCGATACCCGGCGCGCGCTGCCCCAATGTCCTCAACATACGGATTTTGACCATGGCCACGAAAGCTAAAGCTCCTGCCAAGAAAGTCACCAAGCCCGCCGCCAAGGCGCCCGCAAAGAAGGCTACCGCCGCCAAACCCGCTGTGAAGCCGGCAGCCAAGAAGGTCGTCGCCGCCAAGAAGGTCGCTGCCGCCCCCAAGGCTATCAAGGCTGCTCTGAACAAGACCCAGCTGATCGCCTACATCGTCGAGCAGTCCGGCGTTGAAGCCAAGGCGGTCAAGGCCGTCCTGGCCAGCCTGGAAACCTCGGTGCTGAGCTCCGTGGACAAGAAGGGCGCCGGCGAATTCACGCTGCCGGGCCTGTTCAAGGTTGCCGTGCAGAAGGTTCCCGCCAAGGCCAAGCGCTTCGGCAAGGATCCTTTCACCGGTGAAGAGCGCTGGTTCCCCGCCAAGCCGGCTTCGGTCAAGGTGAAGGTTCGCCCGCTCAAGAAGCTGAAGGACGCCGCGCAGTAATTCCGCACGGTTATCCGGTCAAGCCGGAAAGGGCCTGCCCCGCATGGGGCGGGCCCTTTCTTTTTTCGCGCCCGTGTTTTCTCCCGCCGTCCGCGCCGCCCCATCGCGCGCGCCTTGCGGGATTTCAGGCCGGCCTGCTAGAATTTATCTTTACGTAAAGATACTTCATATAAAAACATCATGAACGATCTGGTCGACCTGGTGCTGTCGCAGTGGGAGCGGGAATGCCCCAACCTGGACATCTCGCCGATGAGCGTCCTCAGCCGCGTGTTCCGCTTCCACGCCTTCGCCGCGCGCGACGTCGGCCAGGCATTCAAGCGCCACCACCTGCACCAGGGCGAATTCGACGTGCTCGCCACCCTGTACCGCAGCGGCGCGCCGCACGCCATGAATCCGCAGAAGCTGGTCGCCGCGCTGCTGTTGACCTCCGGCGCCATGACCAACCGGCTGGACCGCCTGGAACAGGCCGGCCTGCTGGCACGCACGCCCAACCCCGAGGACCGCCGCGGCGTCATCGTGGCGCTGACCGCCGAGGGCCTGCGCGTCATCAAGCAGGTGCTCAAGGACTACCTGCGCGAACTCGAAGCGCTGCTCGCCCCCCTCAATGCCGCCGAGCGCCGCCAGATGGCCGGCCTGCTGAAGAAACTGCTGATCCCGCACGACCAGGAAACGCCCGGCGGCATCGCCGCCTGAGCCTTCCCCCGCCACTCCCGACTCCCGCCCCACATGAACGCCGCTCCCGCCCAACCCGCCCCGCTCACCGCGCCCGTCATCCTGCTGATGTCCGTGGCCACCGGCCTGGCGGTCGCCAGCAACTATTACGCGCAACCGCTGCTGCACACCATCAGCCAGCAGTTCTCGCTGTCCAACGCCACCGCCGGCAGCATCGTCATGATCGCGCAGCTGAGCTACGCGCTCGGCCTGATCCTGCTGGTGCCGCTGGGGGATCTGTTCGAACGCCGCGGCCTGATCGTGCTGATGACCCTGCTGTCGTCCGGCGGCCTGCTGCTGTCGGCCTTCGCCCGCAACATCCAGATGCTGATGCTGGGCACCGCGGTGACCGGCATGCTGTCGGTGGTGGCGCAGGTGCTGGTGCCGTTCGCGGCCACCCTGGCGGCGCCGCACGAGCGCGGCAAGGCGGTCGGCACGGTCATGAGCGGCCTGCTGCTGGGCATCCTGCTGGCCCGCACCGCGGCCGGCGTACTGGCCGACCTGGGCAGCTGGCGCACGGTCTACTGGGTCGCCGCGATCCTGATGCTGGCCATGTCCGCCGCGCTCTGGAAGGTGCTGCCGCGCCACAAGAGCCAGGCCGCGATGAGCTATCCGCGCCTGCTTGGCTCGATCTTCCGCCTGTTCGCCGAGGAGCCCCTGCTGCGCGGCCGCTCGCTGCTCGGCGGCCTGCTGTTCGCGGCCTTCAGCATGCTGTGGACACCGCTGACATTCCTGCTGTCGGGCCCGGACTACGGCTTCAACAACACCACCATCGGCCTGTTCGGGCTGGCCGGCGCGGCCGGCGCCTATGCCGCCAACCGCTTCGGCAGGCTGGCCGACCGCGGCCTGGGCAACCAGGCCACCCGCATCGGCCTGCTGCTGCTGCTGGCGTCGTGGGGCCTGATGGCCTTCGGCCAGGCCTCGGTCATCGCGCTGCTGGCCGGCATCCTGATCCAGGACCTGGCGATCCAGGGCGTCCACGTCACCAATACCAGTTCGCTGTACCGTAGCCGGCCCGAGGCCCGCAGCCGCCTGACGGCCGGTTACATGACCAGCTATTTCATCGGCGGGGCCACCGGATCGCTGGTATCGTCCTGGCTGTACTCCCATTACGGCTGGCCCGGCGTGGTCACCGCGGGCGCGGTTCTGGCGGCCATAACCCTGGCCTACGGCATGCTGGGGGCCAGTGCCCGCATCCCGGAAACCGCCCCGCCCCCTATCCGCGCCTAGCACCTCCTATAATCAGGGGTTTTGGCCGCCCCCGCGCCTGGCGCGCGGGGGCGGTTCACCCATTTTTCGCCATCGCGCACGAGCCCATGCAGGAACGTTACCTCCCCACTACCGTCGAAGCGGCCGCCCACCAAGACTGGCAGGCCCGCGACGCCTATCTGGTCCATGAACACGCGAAGAACCCGGACGGCTCCGAGAAGCCGAAGTTCTACGCCTGCTCGATGCTGCCCTATCCCAGCGGCAAGCTGCACATGGGCCACGTGCGCAACTACACCATCAACGACATGATGGCGCGCCAGCTGCGCATGCGGGGCTACAACGTGCTGATGCCGATGGGCTGGGACGCCTTTGGCATGCCGGCCGAGAACGCCGCCATCAAGTCCAAGGTGCCGCCGGCCAAATGGACCTACGACAACATCGCCTACATGAAGAAGCAGATGAAGGCGATGGGCCTGGCGATCGACTGGTCGCGCGAGATGTGCGCCTGCGATCCCGAGTACTACAAGTGGAACCAGTGGCTGTTCCTGAAGATGCTCGAAAAGGGCGTCGCCTACCGCAAGACCCAGGTCGTGAACTGGGATCCGGTCGACCAGACCGTGCTGGCCAACGAACAGGTCATCGACGGCCGCGGCTGGCGCTCGGGCGCCCCGGTCGAAAAGCGCGAGATCCCGGGTTACTACCTGCGCATCACCGATTACGCCGACGAACTGCTGGGCGCGGTGCAGAACGATCTGCCCGGCTGGCCCGAGCGCGTGCGCCTGATGCAGGAAAACTGGATCGGCAAGTCCGAGGGCCTGCGCTTCGCCTTCCCGCACCAGATCGCCGGCCAGGACGGCCAACTGATCCAGGACGGCAAGCTGTACGTCTTCACCACCCGCGCCGACACCATCATGGGCGTGACCTTCTGCGCCGTGGCGCCGGAACATCCCCTGGCCACCCACGCCGCGCAGTCGAACCCGGCCCTGGCCGCCTTCATCGAACAGTGCAAGCTGGGCGGCACCACCGAGGCCGAACTGGCCACGCGTGAAAAGGAAGGCCTGCCCACCGGCCTGTTCGTGACCCACCCGATCACCGGCGACCAGGTCGAAGTCTGGGTCGGCAACTACGTGCTCATGACCTACGGCGACGGCGCCGTGATGGGCGTGCCCGCCCACGACGAACGCGACTTCGCCTTCGCCAAGAAGTATGACCTGCCGATCCGCCAGGTCGTGGACGTGGCCGGCAAGGCCTACTCCACCGACGCCTGGCAGGAATGGTACGGCGACAAGCAGAGCGGCCGCACCATCAACTCGGGCAAGTACGACGGCCTGTCGCACAAGGAAGCCGTGGACGCCATCGCCGCCGACCTCGGGGCGCGAGGCCTGGGCGAAAAGCAGACCACCTGGCGCCTGCGCGACTGGGGCATCTCGCGCCAGCGCTACTGGGGCACCCCGATCCCCATCATCCACTGCGCGGATTGCGGCCCGGTGCCGGTCCCCGAGAAGGACCTGCCGGTGGTGCTGCCGGACGACCTGATCCCGGACGGCAGCGGCAACCCGCTGGCCAAGAACGAAGCCTTCCTGTCGTGCGCCTGCCCCAGCTGCGGCAAGCCGGCGCGCCGCGAGACGGACACGATGGACACCTTCGTGGATTCGTCCTGGTACTTCATGCGCTACACCTCGCCGGGCAACAACACTGCCATGGTCGACGCGCGCAATGACTACTGGATGCCGATGGACCAGTACATCGGCGGCATCGAGCACGCGGTCCTGCACCTGCTGTACGCGCGCTTCTGGACCAAGGTCATGCGCGACATGGGCCTGCTCAACTTCGACGAGCCCTTCACCAAGCTGCTGTGCCAGGGCATGGTGCTGAACCACATCTACTCGCGCAAGAACGCCCAGGGCGGCATCGAGTATTTCTGGCCCGAGGAAGTCGAGAACGTCTACGACGCGCGCGGCGCCATCGTCGGCGCCAAGCTCAAGTCCGACGGTTCGGACGTGACCTACGGCGGCGTGGGCACGATGTCCAAGTCCAAGAACAACGGCGTCGATCCGCAATCGCTGATCGACACGCTGGGCGCAGACACCGCGCGCCTGTTCGTCATGTTCGCCAGCCCGCCCGAGCAGACGCTCGAATGGTCCGATTCCGGCGTCGAAGGCTCGAACCGCTTCCTGCGCCGCCTGTGGTCGATCAGCTACGCGCAGCGCGACACCGTCGCCCGCGGCCTGGCCGCCGGCGCCGACTGGACCGACGCGCCCGCCGCCGTCAAGGATCTGCGCCGCGAGGTCTACAACCTGCTCAAGCAGGCCGACTACGACTACCAGCGCATCCAGTACAACACCGTCGTGTCGGCGTGCATGAAGATGCTCAACGCCATCGATGACGCCAAGCTGCCGGAAGGCAAGCACGCCGACGCCGCCTACGCCGAAACGCTGGGCGTGCTGCTGCGCGTGCTGTATCCGGTGGTGCCGCACATCACCTGGCACCTGTGGCGCGACCTCGGCTACGCGCACGAGCTGGGCGACCTGCTCGACGCGCCGTGGCCGCACGTCGACGAGGCCGCGCTGGTGGCGGACGAAATCGAACTGATGCTGCAGGTCAACGGCAAGCTGCGCGGCTCGATCCGCGTCGCCGCCAAGGCCGCCAAGGAAGACATCGAAAAACTCGCCGCCGCCCAGGATGAAGTCGCCCGCTACCTGGAAGGCCGCCCGCCCAAGCGGGTCATCGTGGTTCCGGGCAAACTGGTCAACGTCGTAGGCTGATGAGGTCAAGCATGTACTTCGCCGGGCAACACACGCAATCCCCCCGCCAATCCTGGCTGCTGCGCGGCGCCTGCCTGGCGCTGTTCATGCTGATTTCGGCTTGCGGCTTCACGCTGCGCGGCGTTACGCCGCTGCCGTTCGAAACGCTGTATGTCGGCATTGCCGACAACACCCAGTTCGGCGCCGACGTGCGGCGCGCGCTGCGCGCGGCCTCGCCCGACACCAAGCTGGTTGCCTCGCCCAAGGATGCGCAGGCGATCCTGCAGGAAGTCTCCAACACGCGCGCCCTGCGCGAGGTGTCGCTGAACGCCCAGGGCCGTGTCGAGGAATACGAACTCGGCATCAATTACACTTTCCGCCTGATCGATGCGAAGGGCCGCGCCCTGATCCCGGACACGACCCTGTCGATCTACCGCGAAATGCCCTACGACGACCAGATCGTCCAGGCCAAGCAAGGGCAGATCGAAACGCTTTACATCGCCATGCAGCGTGATCTGGTTTCGCGCTTGCTCCGCCGCATGACGGCCCCGGAAGTGCGCAAGGCCTTCGAAAACCGTGAACAGCGGGCGGAAGACGGCGAGACGCCGCTATACGATCCCACCGCTCCGCAGCCTCGCCGCACGCCGACGCCGTGGCAGACGCCGTCCACCACCGACCCGGCCTACACGCGCTGACCGATGGCACAAGTCCTGGACGCGGATCGCCTGGCCGATCACCTGCAGCGGGCCGGCAACCGCCTGGCCCCGCTGTATACGGTGTCCGGTGACGAGCCCCTCCTGGTCACCGAGGCCGTGGATGCGCTGCGCGCCGCCGGGCGCGGCGCCGGTTATACCGAACGCCTGTCGATGGTGATGGACGCGCGCAGCGACTGGAGCGCGGTCATCGCCGCAACCCAGAGCGTGTCGCTGTTCGGCGATCGCCGCATCCTCGAACTCAAGATTCCGACCGGCAAGCCCGGCAAGTCCGGCGCCGATACCTTGGCGCGCCTGGCCGAGCAGGCCGAAAAGCAGGCGGACAACCCGGATACCCTGATCCTGGTGGCGCTGCCGCGCCTGGACAAGGCCACCCGCGAAAGCCGCTGGATGCAGGCCCTGGGCCGTGCCGGCACGATGGTCGACATCCCCAGCATCGAACGCGGCCGCCTGCCCGCCTGGGTCGGCCAGCGCCTGGCGCGCCAGAACCAGCGTACCGACAACGCCACCCTGCAATGGATGGCCGACAAGGTCGAAGGCAACCTGCTGGCTGCCCACCAGGAAATCCAGAAACTGGGGCTGCTTTATCCCGAAGGCCAGTTGGCGCCGGAGGACGTCGAGCGCGCCGTGCTCAACGTGGCCCGCTACGATGTATTCGGCCTGCGCGATGCCATGCTGGCCGGCGATATCGCCCGCACCATCCGCATGATCGACGGCCTGCGCGCCGAAGGCGAGGCCCTGCCGCTGGTGCTGTGGGCGGTGGGCGAAGAAATCCGTCTGCTGGCGCGCGTGGCCGAGGCCCGCAGCCTGGGACAGGACGCCAACGGCCTGATGCGCAGGCTGCGCATTTTCGGGGCGCACGAACGCCTGGCGCTGCAGGCGCTCGGCCGGGTCCGCCCCGACGTCTGGCCTGCCGCGGTGCAACACGCCCACGAGGTCGACCGTCTCATCAAGGGCCTGTCGGTGCCGGGGCGGCTATCCGACCCCTGGGAAGAAATGACCCGCCTGGCCTTGCGCGTGGCCGCCGCCGGCAACCGACCGTGAAGGCGGCCCCGGCCGCCACCGCTTCGTCTCCCCCGGCCCCCCTGGCCGGATAAACTATCCCTATCCGCAAGCGGCGCCCTGGCCGCCCTCTTTACTATGAACGACGCCGTCATGTCCTCGTCCTCTATCGAACAAGCCATGCTGACCCTGGGCGAGAATGCGCGCCGGGCCTCGCGCGCCATGATGCGCGCCAACAGCGCCGCCAAGAACCAGGCCCTGCTGGCCATGGCCGAAGCGCTGGCCGCCAACCAGGCCGAATTGCTGGCCGCCAACGCCAAGGACGTGGCCGCCGCCCGCGCCAATGGCCTGGAACCGGCCCTGCTCGACCGCCTGACCCTGTCGGAGAAGACGCTGGCGCACATGGCCGAGGGCCTGCGCCAGATCGCCGCCCTGCCCGACCCGATCGGCAGTGTCACCGCCACCACAGTGCGTCCCAACGGCATGCGCGTGGCGCAGATGCGCGTGCCGCTGGGCGTGATCGGCATCATTTATGAATCCCGCCCCAACGTCACCATCGACGCGGCGGCGCTGTGCCTGAAATCGGGCAACGCCGCCATCCTGCGCGGCGGCAGCGAGGCCTTGCACTCCAACGTGGCGCTGGGCCGCATTGTCCAGCTCGGCCTGGCCGCCGCCGGCCTGCCGCAGGACGCGGTCCAGGTGGTCGCCACGGCCGACCGCGCCGCGGTCGGCAAGCTCATCACCATGACCGAGCACATCGACGTCATCGTGCCGCGCGGCGGCAAGGGCCTGATCGCCCGACTGTCGCAGGAAGCGCGCGTGCCGCTGATCAAGCACCTGGACGGCAACTGCCACGTCTACATCGATGCGGCGGCCGACCCGGACAAGGCCCACGCCATCGCCTTCAACGCCAAGACCTACCGCTACGGCATCTGCGGCGCCATGGAAACCCTGCTGGTGGACGCGGTGGCCGCCGTCTCGATCCTGCCGAGCCTGGCCGCGGCGCTGACCGAACACGGCGTCGAACTGCGCGGCTGCCCGCGCACCCTGGCGCTGCTGCCGCACGCCAAGCCGGCCACCGATGAAGACTGGGCCACCGAATACCTGGGCCCGATCCTGGCGATCCGCATCGTCGACTCGCTCGACGACGCCATCGAGCACATTGCGCGCTGGGGCTCCGGCCACACCGACGCGATCGTCACCGAAGACCTGTCGGCGGCGCAACGCTTCCAGCGCGAGGTTGACTCCAGCTCGGTCTATGTCAACCTGCCCACCTGCTTCGCGGACGGCTTCGAATACGGCCTGGGCGCCGAGATCGGCATCTCCACCAATCGCCTGCACGCCCGTGGCCCCGTCGGCCTGGAAGGCCTGACCACCCTCAAATGGGTCCTGACCGGCGAAGGCCAGACCCGCGGCTGAACGCCTCTCCTTACCACCCTTAGTTCGCGGCGCTGCCGCGCGTTACCGGAATTTTCATGCACTCACCCGCCATGGCCATGGCCTTCAGCCTTTTCGTGCTGTGCTTCATCACCTGCTCGCTGAGCGGCCTGGTGCTGTTCTTCTTCAAGAGCAAGCAGATCAACGCCGCGCTCAAGCATCCCTATCTTCAGCACCGTCCCTTCGAACAATATCCGCTGGCGATCAAGGCTGCCATCATGCTGGATTATTTCTTCCGCCTGATGTTCCCCGGCACCCGTTTCTGGCTGATCGGCAACGCCAACGACCTGCTGGGCCATGTCGATCCCAAGAAGACGCCGCTGGCCCTGAAATGGCCGATCGTCGGCTTCTGGGGCTCGTGCTGGCTGGGCCTGATCGCCATGATCGTCCTGTGGACCCTGCTGTTCATGGGAATGTGACGCGCATGCGGCTCCAGATCGAAGACTATCCCGGCTGCGCCGAAGCGGCCCGCATCCTGATCGCCGCGCGCGAAGCCGGCATCGCCGGGCCGCGCCTGCCGGCGGACTGTCGCCCGCAGACCCAGGGCCAGGCCCTGGCGGTACAGCAGCGCACCGCGCGGTTGCTGCGCGAGACGCGCCAGGACGCCATCGCGGCCTGGAAAAGCGCCTTGCCGTCGCCCGAAAAAACCGTGGTGGCGCCGATCTATGCCTCGTCCGTGGCGCATGGCGATGTCGTCCCTGCCCGCGCGCCGGTGGTGCGCATCGAGCCTGAAATCGCGTTCGAACTGGCATGCGACCTGCCCACGCGGGACGAACCCTATACCCATGCGGAGATCGACGCCGCCATCGGCTCGGCCCGCCTGGCCTTGGAGATCCTGGGCTGCCGCTACGCCGCGCCGGAACACGCCAGCCTGCCGGAACTGCTGGCCGACCACATGTTCAACGCCGGCCTGGTGCTGGGACCGCGCATCGCCTCACCCGACGCCGCCCCCGCCAGCATGACCCTTACCCTCTCGGTTGACGGCGCCGAAGTCGAGCAGCACGCCGGCATCCATCCGAACAATCATGCAAAGGCCGGCCTGTACTGGCTCGCCAATTTCCTGCGCGAACAGGGCCTGGGCCTGAGCGCCGGCCAGCACGTCATCACCGGCTCCTACGCCGGTTTCCTGGACGTGCCCGCCAACCGCGACATCGCACTCGCCTACGGCGACCTCGGCGTCTTGAAACTGCGTTTCACTGCCGGTTAAGCGGGTAGCCGCTACCCACCACGGCTTCAACCATGCTGACCCTGCGCCCCTTCTCGACCACGGACTACGCCCAGCTCGCCAGCTGGTTCAATAGCCTCGCCGAGGTCGTGCAATGGGGCGGATCGCACGTGGCCTATCCGCTCGAAACGGCCGACATGGACGCGATGCTGCGCGAAGGCCAGGCACAGCCGCCGACACGCCGTTGCTGGATGGCCTGTCGCGACGGCCAGTCAATCGGCCACGCGCAACTGGCGTACGACTGGCGCGATGGCAACGCCCGCCTGGGCCGTGTCGCCATTGCCCCCGAGGCGCGCGGCCAGGGCCTGGCCCGGCCAATGGTGGCCCTGATGATCCGCGAAGCCTTCGGCACGCCAGGCATTGAACGGCTGGAGTTGAACGTGTACATGTTCAATACCCCCGCCATCCGTACCTACCAAGCCCTGGGTTTCACCCTGGAAGGGGTACGACGCTCGTCCACCCGCGCCGGCAATGACCGCTGGGACACCGGCATGATGGGCTTGCTGCGATCCGAATGGCAGGCGGCGCCACGTTGAGCCGCCGTGCCGGTCGGCGCTCCCGGCGGCGGGAAGCGGTGGCGCCACCGGCCAGGGTCAACGCGCCACCGGCTCCGCCAGCGTGACCATCGGCCCGGCCGCCTCGATGGCCTCCCCGGCGGCCAGGCACAGGTCTTCGCGATAGCGTCCCGCCACCACCTGCACTCCCACCGGCCGATCACCGGCGCTGCCCATGGCCACCGACAACCCCGGCAGGCCCATGAAGGGCAGCCCGATTTGCGTCATCTGCGCGCGCCAGACCCGTTCGTAAGCGGCATCGCCCTGCAGATCGAGATTGTCGGTGAAAGGCAGCTCGGCCGACACCGGCAGCAACAGCACCGGATATTGCGCCAGGAACAACTCCCACAGGCGCGTCAGCGTCGCGCGCCGCGTCAGCACCGCCGAGAACTTCGCCATGTCCATGTCCGCCACGCGCGCGCGCTGGCCTTCGAGCGCCGTCAACGCGCCACGGTCGCCTTCCTTGCGTGCCACCTCGACCATGCCCTCGTAGCCATCGGCCATCCACATGCGGATCTGCAGGTCCGCGGCTTCGCGCAACGGCGGCACCTGGTCGACCGTATCCACCGCCCAGCCGGCTTCGCTCAGGCGTCGGGCGGCATCCTGCAATGCCTTGACCACCGCGGGTTCGGTATCCATGCCATCCGGGCTCAGGCACAGCGCCGCCCGGCGCGGCGCCGCGGGTCCGGTCAGCGGCGCGGGGACCCACCATGGATCGCGCGGATCGGGCGCCGCCATCGCGGCCAGCCCCAATCGCAGATCGGCGATGCTGCGGGCCAAGGGTCCGGAAACCGCCGTGATCTGCCCCCCGATGGTGCGCTCAGGCAAGGCCGCGTTGAAGGCGGCCACCCGGCCCAGCGACGGCCGCAGGCCATGCACGCCGCAGGCATAGGCGGGATAGCGGATGGAGCCGGCGATGTCGGTGCCGTGGGCCAGGTGTCCGATGCCTGCCGCCACCGCAGACGCCGCGCCGCCGGACGAGCCCCCTGGGGTCAGGGAGGGATTCCGAGGATTGAGGGTGTCGCCGTGCAGCCGGTTGCCGGTGAACCAGCGCAACGAAAACGCCGGCGTATTGGTACGTCCGATAATCACCGCGCCGGCGCGGCGCAGATTGTCGACCACCGGATTGTTGACGCTGGCGACCACGTCCTTCTGCAGCGTCACGCCGTTGGTGGTGGCGTAGCCCGCCTGGTCGACGTTGACCTTGACGGTCACCGGCACGCCAGCCAACGCCCCCGGATCTTCTCCCCGGGCCAGGGCGCGGTCGACCTCGGCGGCCTGGGCCAGCGCGTCGTCGGGACGGTGATCGACCACGGCGTTGATCAGCGGATTCACGGCCTGCAGGCGCGCCAGCGCGTTTTGCGTGGCCTCGACTGCGGAAACATCACGCCGGCGGATGCGGGCGGCAAGCTCTACTGCGGACAAACGCCAAAGTTCGGACACACGACACTCCTGTTTCGACGACATGGAAGGCGGGCGGCGCAATGCCGCCGGACCGTCAAACCTTAGCGCCCCTCGCCCCTGCCCACAAGCCACGGTTTACCGCAGGTCAGCCGGCTTCGAACACGGCAATGATGGCGTCCGCCACCGCGCGCACCCGCGCCGTACGGTTCAGGTCGCCGTGCATCACCAGCCACAGGTCATAAGGTTCGCTGCGGTTCGGCCAGATCCGCACCAGGTCCGGATACTGCGGCGCCATATGGATCGGCAATTCACCAATGCCCAGGCCCGCGGCCACCGCTTCGATAATCAGCATTCCCGAATTCAGCTCCACCGCGATGCGGCCATTACCCGTCGGCTCGCCACAAAAGGTATCGGACCAGCCCGGCAGCACCGCTTGCTGATATGTCACCAGCGTATGGCCGGCGAACGCGGTGCCGGGACGCGGCTCGCCATGCGCCGCAATGTAGGACTTCGACGCATAGAGTCCGACCTCGCGCCGCGCCAGGTGGCGGTGAATCAGGTCGGGACTGTCCGGCTTGACATTGCGGATGGCCAGATCGGCCTCGCGCCGTGTCAGGTTGCTCAATTGGATCGACGTCGACAGCGCCACCCGGATATCGGGATGCTGGGCATGCAGGCGACGAATGGCCTCCATGATGAAATAGCTGGCGACCGTTTCGGAGGTCGCCAGCCGCACCACGCCCGAGAGCCGGTGATCCAGCCCCTGCATCTGCCGCTGCAACTGGTCGGCCGCCTGTTCCATGCGCTCGGCGGCGGCAAAGGCCTGTTCGCCCGCCGCGGTCGGCACATACCCCGACGGCGTCCGCAGGAACAGGCGCGCATCCAGCGACGTTTCCAACGCCGCCAGGCGGCGCCCGGCGGTGGCCTGGTCGATCTGCAACAGCGCGGCCGCGCCGCGCAGGGTGCCATTGCGATAGATCGCCAGGAAGATCCGTGCATTGTCCCAATCCATGACCCCAGCCTGCTCCCGTCGAGAATATCCACACGATGCGATTTTGCATCACAAGGAAGCGATTATTCCCCTTTTTTGCATCAGGGAAAGCGCCTAATCTGTGCGCCTCGGAAAGCTCCGGAAGTCCCCGCCATGCGCACCGCCTGCTCTGCCCCCTCCGTTCCGCCCCTGCCCGCCAACGCCTCCCCCCGGCCCGCGGCCACTGGATTGCTCCCCCTGGTCACGCTGGCGATCGGTTTCGTCATGGCGATGCTGGACGTCACCGTGGTCAATGTCGCCCTGCCCAGCATTGCGCAGCAATTCACCGTGCCGCTCACCGATCTCGTCTGGATCGTCGATGGCTACACCCTGACCTTCGCCGCGCTGCTGCTGGTGGCAGGCGCCCTGGCCGATCGCTACGGCGCCAAGACCATCTACCTGTGCGGCCTCGGCGTCTTCACACTGGCGTCGCTGCTGTGCGGCATCGCGCCGAATGGCGACCTCCTCATCGCCGCCCGCATGCTGCAGGGGCTGGGCGCCGCGCTCTTCATGCCCAGTTCGCTCAGCCTGCTGACCCATGCCTACGAGGACGAGCAGGTGCGCAACCGGATGCTGGCCGCATGGTCGGCCATCGTGGCGGTGGCCGGCGCCGCGGGCCCGCTGCTGGGCGGCGTACTGATCCATCAGTTCGGCTGGCGCGGCATATTTCTCATCAACCTGCCGCTGGGCCTGGCCGGCCTCTGGCTGGCACGGCAACGCATCCAGGCCGCGCCGAAACGCCCGCGCGCCCTGAACCCGATCAGCCACCTGCTCGGGGTCATCGCGCTGGCATCGCTGTGCTTCATCCTGATCCAGGGCAACGCCTACGGCTGGTCGTCTGCGCCCATTCTGGCGGCTGTGGCCTTGTGCGTCCTGGCCACCGTGGCGCTGGTGCGCCGTGAACGGCGACACGCGGAGCCGATCCTGCCGCGCGCACTGTTCCAGACCACCCAGTTCGCGGCGGCCAACGGCGTGGGGTTCCTGATCAACCTCGCCGCCTATGGACAGCTGTTCCTGCTCAGCCTGTTCCTGCAGCAGGCGCGCGGCGCCGACGCCCTGGAGACCGGCATCCAGCTGGTGCCCATGCTGGCGGTTTTTTCCATCGGCAACCTGCTATCGAGCCGCGTATCGGCGCGCTGGAACGTTTCGACCGCGTTGCTGGGCGGCATCTCGCTGGCGGCCGCGATGAGCGCGGTCGGCCTCTTCACGTTCGCTCCCGACATGGCCTACTGGCCCTTCGCCATGGTCGTGGCGCTCGCAAATCTGGGCGTGGGCGTCGCTGTGCCCGCCATGACGAGCGTCGTCATGCAGGTGTCGGGCAGGCACCATGCCAACAGCGCCGCGGCCGCGCTGAACGCCAACCGCCAATCGGGCGCGCTGGTGGGCGTCGCACTGATGGGCACCATCCTGCACCTGTTGCCGGACTGGCATGCAAGCCTGCCCGCCGCCTACGCCATCATCGCCGGCGGCTACCTGGGCGCCGGGTTGCTGGTGTGGCGTCATCTACGGGGCACGCGCAACGCGTAGCGCGCGCCTCGCTCAGGCCGGGCCCAGGATCGCCACGCCGCGCCCGGCGAAGAACCGGTCAAAGTCGGAGAGCGACACGCTGGCATCGGCCTGCGCGCCGGACTCGCCGGACGGATTGTGAAAAACCACGTGTTGCGGCGTGGCCCGGGTCACCAGCACCAGGTGGCCGCCCTTGGCGGGCGGCTCGCGGTCCGGCCAGCGGATCCACGGATGCACGGACGCCATGAAGTACTTTGCCTGCGTCATCAAGTCCGGCAGCGCGTCGGCGCGCAGGCCGACCCGCACTTCGGCACGCATGTCGAACTCCTGCGCGACGAAGCGCACGAACGGGGCGTAGATCAACCCCTTGATGACGCCATCCTCGGCCAGCGTGTAGGCGCCATACGGCAGACTCCGGCGCATCAGGGCCAAGGTCGGATGGACCTCGCCGGACTCCGCCGCCAGCACCATCTTCAGGCAAGCCATGCCACACACATGACTGGCCCAGCGCGCGTATTCGTCGACATCCCGCGCCCCGGATGCCCGCCACGCCGGATCGTCCTCCAGGCGCAACTCCTTGCGGATGATCGCGCCCGCCAGATCGGCTGATTCCCATTGGCAGAAATACGGTACCGCGGCGCGAGAGCCGGAGCGGGAGGCATTCATGTTGCGCGTCATGTGAAGAAGGAAGTACGGCGGGTGCCGGCATGGAGCGCATCTTGCCGCTCAACGGCGCGCGTGGCAACCCGATCGTCTTTGCTTCACAATGGACCTTCCCTTCGACCCATCCGGAGCGCCGCATGACCGACACGTCCCCCTTCCCCGCCATCCGCCGCGTCGCCATCGTCGGCGCCGGCACCATCGGTGCCAGCTGGGCCGCACTGTTCCTGGCGCACGGACTCGACGTCGTGGTCTGCGATCCCGCGGACGATGCCGAGCCGTTGACGCGCGCGCGCGTTGCCGCGGCCTGGCCAGTGCTGGCGGAGCTGGGACGCGTCGCCGCGGGGGCCTCACCCGACGGGCTGCGCTTCGAATCCGACCTGGCCATTGCGTTGCGCGACGTGGACTTCGTCCAGGAGAATGCGCCCGAGCGCGAAGATTTCAAGACCGACCTGTTCGCGCGCATGGACGCATTGCTGCCGCCCCACGCCATCGTCGCCTCCAGCTCATCCGGACTCATCATGAGCCGCCTGCAAGCGCGGTGCGAACATGCCTCGCGCTTCGTCATCGGCCACCCGTTCAACCCGCCGCACCTGATCCCGCTGGTGGAAGTGGTGGGCGGCAGGCAGACCTCCGCCGCCACCATCGACCGCTGCATCGACTTCTATCGCCAGTTGGGCAAGTACCCGATCCGCGTCAACAAGGAAGTCCCCGGCCACATTGCCAACCGCCTGCAGGCCGCGCTGTGGCGCGAGGCTATCCATCTGGCCGCCGAGAACGTCGCCAGCGTGGCCGACATCGACGCCGCCGTATCGCAAGGGCCCGGCCTGCGCTGGGCTTTGTTCGGCCCGCACATGACGTTCAACCTGGGCGGCGGCGCCGGCGGCATGGCGCATTTCATGAAACACCTGCTGGGACCGGTGCAGACCTGGTGGGATGACCTGGGCACCCCCGAGGTCACGCCTGAACTGCAGCGCCGGCTGATCGAAGGCGTCAACGCCGAGGCCGGCACGCGCAGCATCGCCGACCTGGTCGAAACACGCGATGCGCAACTGACCGCGCTGCTGAAAGCGCTGCAGCGCTGACCTTCCCGTAAGGCAATCCTCGGGCCTCGCTCCAGCGGGTTCACTCGACCCTCGCCGAAGCACCGTCGCGGTGCCGACGGCCGCGGGTCGCGCCACTGGTATCCTATGAAGGATGCCCGTCCCCCTGGGGCGTCCAATTTCACGCAGGAATTCCCATGGTCTCCGTCATCCACGACACCCAGCACTCCCGCTTCACAACCACGGTCGATGGCGTTCTGTGCGTGCTGGACTACCATCTGCGCGACGGCGTAATGACCATCACCCACACCGGCGTTCCCGGCCAGGTGGGCGGTCGCGGCATCGCCGCCGAACTCACCCGTGTCGCACTGGATTCCGCGCGCGCCCAGGGATGGAAGGTGCGGCCACAGTGCTCCTACGCCGACGTCTACATGCGCCGCCATCCTGAATACAGCGACCTGCTCGCCTGAAGCCCGCCGTGACCACGCCCGACCCGATCGCCTGTCCCTGTGGCTCGGCCAAGTCGTACACCGCCTGCTGCGGCCGCTGGCACGCCGGCCCCTTGGCGCTGCAGGCCCCCACCGCGCAAGACCTGATGCGCTCGCGCTACAGCGCTTTCGTGCTGGACAGGCTCGCCTACCTGCTCGACACCTGGCATCCCAGCACTCGCCCCGCGTCGCTTGAACCCAACCCGCCAGGCCTCAAATGGCTGGGCCTGACCGTCAAGCAGGCTCGCGACCAGGACGCCGACCACGCCACGGTCGAATTCGTCGCGCGCAGCCGCCTCGCCGGACGCGCCAGCAGAATGCATGAAGTCAGCCGCTTCGTGCGTGAAGCCGGTCGCTGGTATTACGTGGATGGCGATCTAAGCTGATGGCGCGAGGCCGGGCGAAGCATTGTCGTCCTGGCCCACTGCCCGCTTCAATACCGCCACCAGGTTGGCCACCGCATCGCCGGCGGCGAGGCGCGCTTCGCCCACGATCGCCAGTTCGGTTTTCGGCGCCGGCGCCAACCCCTGCGCGACGCCGAGTATTCCGTGCTCCGGCAGCCGCGCGAACGCCGGCAGCAGTGAAATACCCAACCCCGCGCTGACCGCCGCCTGCACGCCCGCCAGGCTCTGGCTGTGATACGCGGCGCGCCACGGCCGTCCGGCGCTCTCCAGCGCATAGATCATGCGCTTGCGGTAAATGCATCCGTGCGGGAACAACACCAGCGGCACCGGCCCCGCCTGCTGCAACAGACGCTTGTCGCCTGCCCAGACGAGGCGTTCAGGCCACGCCGCCAGGCACGGCCCCTCGCCAGGCTCACGCTTGATCAGCGCCAAGTCCAATTCCCCCGCCGCCAAGCGGGCCTTCAGATCCGAGCTCATCCCGCTGCCGGTTTCCAGGCGGATATCCGGATGGCTGGCGGCGAACCCCGCCAGCAATGCCGCGAGGCGCGACACGTCGAAGTCCTCGGGAATTCCCAAGCGGATCGCCTGCACGCGGCGCGGCGCGGACAACACCAGCTCCGCCTCGTCCGCCATCGCCAGCAACTTGCGCGCGTATGCCAGCATCAGCTCGCCATCCGCCGTGGCCGCCACCTGATTGCCCGCGCGGTCGCGCAGCAGCAGTGTCTTGCCGACCGCCTGTTCCAGCTTGCGCACCTGCTGGCTCACGGTGGACTGCGTGCGATGCACGCGGCCGGCGGCTCGCGTGAAGCTACCTTCGTCCGCGACGCACACAAGAGTCTTGAGCAATTCCAGGTCGAGCATGGGCTATCCAATCGGCGAGAGAGGGCTTAAGGATTCACGCCATGGGATATTCGTGATTCCACTGACATGAGTACTTTTATTAATTTTACAACTCACAGTGTCCCACCTAAGCTGACCTTTCCCGACCGGCTTTTCAAAAGGAGAATCCCATGCCCCTGGACCACCTGCCCCGCCCACGATGGCTGACCTTCGATTGCTACGGCACCCTCATTCAGTGGGACGAAGGACTACAGGCCGCGGTAGCGCGTATCCTCGCCGCCAACCCCCAACGCCATGCGCCGACACCCGCGCACTTCCTGCACGTCTATGACGAGCACGAACATCGCCTGGAACGCACGCCGCCCCACATGTCCTTCGCCGACATCTCCCGGGAATCCCTGCGCCTGACCATGCGCGACCTCGACCTGGCGTACCGGCCCGATGACGCCGCATTGCTCACGGACAGCATTTCCGCCATGCCACCTTTTCCCGAAGTGGTCGGTACACTGGCCGCGCTCAAGCGCGCCGGATTCCGCCTGTGCATCATCTCCAACACCGATGACGGCATCATCGCCGGCAACGTGGCGCAATTGGGTGGCCATATCGACCGCGTCATCACGGCCGAGCAAGCTGGCGCCTACAAGCCGTCGCGGCGGATCTTCGCGCATGCCCACGACAGCCTTGGCGTCACGCCCGATGAAGTGGTGCACATCTGCGCCAGTCCTCACCTGGACCATGCGGCCGCGCGCGATATCGGCTTTCGCTGCGTCTGGATCGATCGTGGCACCGGCCGCCAACCCTTGCCGGACTATCGCCCCGACGCTACTGTATCGACTCTGGATAAAGTCCCCGGCCTGTTCCAACAAGCCGGCTGGATGTAAGGCCGCATGGCCGGCGTCATATTCCATCGCCGGCCGGAGCACGCACAAAGCGGCGATCATCCGGGCGCCTTTACGGCGAGCCACTCAACGCAACACTTCCCTGTCGATCAACATTTCGGGCTGCCCATGAACAAAGATCCTCACTTCGCCGATGCGCTGTTCCATGCCGAACGCGTTGCCGGTCTGCGCGCCGACCTGGCACTGGCCCTGCGCGCCGCCGCGGCCCACGGACTGGGCGAAGGGGTATGCAACCACTTCAGCGTGGCGCTACCAGGTGACACTGATCACTTCCTGCTGAATCCCCGCGGGCTGATGTGGCACGAAGTGCAGGCGGAAGATATCGTGCTGGTCGACGCGCAAGGCCGCAAACTGGCCGGCCATCACGAGGTCGAGCCCACTGCAATGTTCATCCATGCAGCGATCCACCGCATCGCCGGCAAGGCCTGTGTGCTGCACACGCATATGCCTTACGCCACGGCCCTGACGCTCACGGCAGATCGCACGCTGGACACCACGTTGTCGCAGAACGCCATGCGCTTTCATGGCCGGGTCGCCGTGGATGGCGAATACAACGGCCTCGCCCTGGACGCCAGCGAAGGCGAACGCATCGCCCGCGCCATGCAGGGCGCCGATATCGCCTTCCTGGGCAATCATGGCGTGGTGGTATGTGGCGAGCGTCTCGACTACGCCTACGACGACCTGTTCTTTCTCGAGCGCGCCTGTACCGCGCAGGTACTGGCGCAGTCCACGGGACGGCCGCTGGTGCCTGTCGCTCCCGGACTCGCCGCCAAGGTCGCCGCCCAGATCCAGAGCGAACGCCTGCAATCGGAGCTGTTCTTCGCCGCTCTCAGGCGTCAACTGCCGGAGACGGCACGACACCAACCCGGCTGAGGCGGGCGGTTGGGATCCACAGGCGGCGTCGCGCGCTTACAATGCAAGGCCGCCCTGCCATGGGTCTTGTTCAAGGCCATAAAGAAAACCCCGCAGGCGTCAGCCTGCGGGGTTTTCTTCTGAATAACTGCCTGATACTGACCTACTTTCACAGACGTCCGTCCACTATCATCGGCGCGAAGGCGTTTCACTGTCCTGTTCGGGATGGGAAGGAGTGGTACCACCTTGCTATGGGTATCAGGCTTGACCTGCCGAGCATTCCGCCCCAAGGGCGAACGCTCCAATCCTGGGTACTGCATGGCCAGCTTCATGCGCGATGATCAGAGCTTGGCTCAATGATCATGCCGCACGCATAAACAGGCTTTTCACAAAGACAAAACCCCACAGGCGCGAGCCTATGGGGTTTTGAGCAATAAAAGCCTGACGATGACCTACTTTCACAGACGTCCGTCCACTATCATCGGCGCAAAGGCGTTTCACTGTCCTGTTCGGGATGGGAAGGAGTGGTACCACCTTGCTATGGTCGTCAGGCGTAACTGGTTGAGAGATTGTCTTTGAGGGACAACCGCTCCAATCTTGGAAGAAGCGCAACGTGTGGGGGATCAGAGACTAGCTCGATGATCCCGCACAGTGGGTGTAATTGGTGTTGGCTGGCTGCTGACGGGGCAGCCAGATTTTGTATTGAACGACACTTGGAACGCTATATCACCAGGTCATAACCATCAGTGTTATAGGATCAAGCCTCACGAGCAATTAGTATCGGTTAGCTTAACGCATTACTGCGCTTCCACACCCGACCTATCAACGTCCTGGTCTCGAACGACTCTTTAGGGGGATCAAGTCCCCGGGATACCTAATCTTCAGACGAGTTTCCCGCTTAGATGCCTTCAGCGGTTATCTCTTCCGTACTTAGCTACCCGGCAATGCCATTGGCATGACAACCGGTACACCAGAGGTACGTCCACTCCGGTCCTCTCGTACTAGGAGCAGGCTCCGTCAAGTATCCAACGCCCACGGCAGATAGGGACCAAACTGTCTCACGACGTTTTAAACCCAGCTCACGTACCTCTTTAAATGGCGAACAGCCATACCCTTGGGACCGGCTACAGCCCCAGGATGAGATGAGCCGACATCGAGGTGCCAAACACCGCCGTCGATATGAACTCTTGGGCGGTATCAGCCTGTTATCCCCAGAGTACCTTTTATCCGTTGAGCGATGGCCCTTCCATTCAGAACCACCGGATCACTATGTCCTGCTTTCGCACCTGTTCGACTTGTCAGTCTCACAGTCAAGCACGCTTATGCCATTGCACTATCAGCACGATTTCCGACCGTACCTAGCGTACCTTCGAACTCCTCCGTTACACTTTGGGAGGAGACCGCCCCAGTCAAACTGCCCACCATGCACTGTCCCCGATCCGGATAACGGACCAAGGTTAGAACCGCAAACAAACCAGGGTGGTATTTCAAGGATGGCTCCACGTGATCTAGCGACCACGCTTCAAAGCCTCCCACCTATCCTACACAGGCCGGTTCACAGTCCAATGCAAAGCTACAGTAAAGGTTCATGGGGTCTTGCCGTCTAGCCGCGGGTAGATTGCATCATCACAAACACTTCAACTTCGCTGAGTCTCAGGAGGAGACAGTGTGGCCATCGTTACGCCATTCGTGCAGGTCGGAACTTACCCGACAAGGAATTTCGCTACCTTAGGACCGTTATAGTTACGGCCGCCGTTTACCGGGGCTTCGATCAAGAGCTTGCACCCCATCACTTAACCTTCCGGCACCGGGCAGGCGTCACACCCTATACGTCGACTTTCGTCTTTGCAGAGTGCTGTGTTTTTAATAAACAGTCGCAGCCACCGATTCTCTGCGACCCCATCATGCTAAGCGCGCAGGCGCTTCACACTACCGGGGTATACCTTCTCCCGAAGTTACGGTATCAATTTGCCGAGTTCCTTCTCCTGAGTTCTCTCAAGCGCCTTGGAATATTCATCCCGTCCACCTGTGTCGGTTTGCGGTACGGTCTCGTACAGCTGAAGCTTAGAGGCTTTTCTTGGAACCACTTCCAATCACTTCGCAAGCAATGCTCGCTCGTGCCGTACCCTTGATTTACGCGCCCGGATTTGCCTAAGCGCCATCTTCGATACGTCAACAGGGACATCCAACACCCTGATGATCTTCCGCGATCCGTCCCCCCATCGCACTGTACGACGGTGCTGGAATATTAACCAGCTTCCCATCAGCTACGCATCTCTGCCTCGCCTTAGGGGCCGACTCACCCTGCGCCGATGAACGTTGCGCAGGAAACCTTGGACTTACGGCGAGGGGGCTTTTCACCCCCTTTATCGCTACTCATGTCAGCATTCGCACTTCTGATACCTCCAGCAGCCTTTACAAGCCACCTTCGCAGGCTTACAGAACGCTCTCCTACCGCGTGTACAAAGTACACACCCGCAGCTTCGGTTTATCGCTTAGCCCCGTTACATCTTCCGCGCAGGACGACTCGATCAGTGAGCTATTACGCTTTCTTTAAAGGATGGCTGCTTCTAAGCCAACCTCCTGACTGTCTATGCCTTCCCACTTCGTTTCCCACTTAGCGATAATTTGGGACCTTAGCTGGCGGTCTGGGTTGTTTCCCTCTTGAGTCCGGACGTTAGCACCCGGTGCTCTGTCTCCCAAGCTGTACTTGCGGGTATTCGGAGTTTGCCATAGTTTGGTAAGTCGCCATGACCCCCTAGCTATAACAGTGCTCTACCCCCCGCAGTAATACTTGAGGCACTACCTAAATAGTTTTCGGAGAGAACCAGCTATTTCCAGATTTGTTTAGCCTTTCACCCCTATCCACAGCTCATCCCCTAATTTTTCAACATTAGTGGGTTCGGTCCTCCAGCACGTGTTACCGTGCCTTCAACCTGGCCATGGATAGATCATCTGGTTTCGGGTCTACACCCAGCGACTGAATCGCCCTATTCGGACTCGCTTTCGCTACGGCTTCCCTATTCGGTTAACCTTGCCACTGAATGTAAGTCGCTGACCCATTATACAAAAGGTACGCAGTCACCCCACAAGGAGGCTCCTACTGTTTGTATGCATACGGTTTCAGGATCTATTTCACTCCCCTTCCGGGGTTCTTTTCGCCTTTCCCTCACGGTACTGGTTCACTATCGGTCGATCACGAGTATTTAGCCTTGGAGGATGGTCCCCCCATCTTCAAACAGGATTTCACGTGTCCCGCCCTACTTTTCTCACGCTTAGTTCCACACACAAAATTTCGTCTACAGGGCTATCACCTGCTACGGCCGGACTTTCCATTCCGTTCGACTATCTTGCATGCTAAAACGTGAAGGCTCTTCCGATTTCGCTCGCCACTACTTTCGGAATCTCGGTTGATTTCTTTTCCTCGAGCTACTGAGATGTTTCAGTTCACCCGGTTCGCTTCCACTGACCTATGTATTCAGTCAGGGATACTGCTTGCGCAGTGGGTTTCCCCATTCGGACATCTGCGGATCAAAGCTTGTTTGCCAGCTCCCCGCAGCTTTTCGCAGGCTACTACGTCCTTCATCGCCTGTGATCGCCAAGGCATCCACCATATGCACTTAGTCGCTTGATCCTATAACGCTGTAGGCTATAGGACCTGAGTATTAGCGTTTGTGCCGTTCATAAGTTTCAAAGCAGTCTGAGGTTATTCACCCCAGTCTTGAGAACTTGGAACAAAATTAATGCAATCACAACCCGTACCCATCTTCATCAGCAAGCTGATTACTCGATGAGCACATTTCGTTGTGCTTCTTCCAGATTGTTAAAGAACGAATATAGCTGTCAGGTAAAACCTAACTCATAAGACCGGGCAGACATTATCCGCACGACGCTATGAGTTAGCCTCTACATCCCACCAGGCACAGGTCTTGGTGGAGGTGAACGGGATCGAACCGATGACATCCTGCTTGCAAAGCAGGCGCTCTCCCAGCTGAGCTACACCCCCATATTCACGGCATCTCTACCTGCGAATACTTGGTGGGTCTGGTTGGATTCGAACCAACGACCCCCGCCTTATCAAGACGGTGCTCTAACCGACTGAGCTACAGACCCAAAACCTTCCCGGATCAGTAGTCAGAAGTCATGGACACAGGGAGGAGTCCCTCTACCCAAGCCCACAACCGATCCCAGCTATATCAAACAACCGATAAGAGTGGACGCTTAACACGAGCACTAAGCTCTGAAAGGAGGTGATCCAGCCGCACCTTCCGATACGGCTACCTTGTTACGACTTCACCCCAGTCATGAATCCTACCGTGGTAATCGCCCCCCTTGCGGTTAGGCTAACTACTTCTGGTAAAACCCACTCCCATGGTGTGACGGGCGGTGTGTACAAGACCCGGGAACGTATTCACCGCGACATGCTGATCCGCGATTACTAGCGATTCCGACTTCACGCAGTCGAGTTGCAGACTGCGATCCGGACTACGATCGGGTTTCTGGGATTGGCTCCCCCTCGCGGGTTGGCGACCCTCTGTCCCGACCATTGTATGACGTGTGAAGCCCTACCCATAAGGGCCATGAGGACTTGACGTCATCCCCACCTTCCTCCGGTTTGTCACCGGCAGTCTCATTAGAGTGCCCTTTCGTAGCAACTAATGACAAGGGTTGCGCTCGTTGCGGGACTTAACCCAACATCTCACGACACGAGCTGACGACAGCCATGCAGCACCTGTGTTCCGGTTCTCTTGCGAGCACTGCCAAATCTCTTCGGCATTCCAGACATGTCAAGGGTAGGTAAGGTTTTTCGCGTTGCATCGAATTAATCCACATCATCCACCGCTTGTGCGGGTCCCCGTCAATTCCTTTGAGTTTTAATCTTGCGACCGTACTCCCCAGGCGGTCAACTTCACGCGTTAGCTGCGCTACCAAGGCCCGAAGGCCCCAACAGCTAGTTGACATCGTTTAGGGCGTGGACTACCAGGGTATCTAATCCTGTTTGCTCCCCACGCTTTCGTGCATGAGCGTCAGTGTTATCCCAGGAGGCTGCCTTCGCCATCGGTGTTCCTCCGCATATCTACGCATTTCACTGCTACACGCGGAATTCCACCTCCCTCTGACACACTCTAGCCCGGTAGTTAAAAATGCAGTTCCAAAGTTAAGCTCTGGGATTTCACATCTTTCTTTCCGAACCGCCTGCGCACGCTTTACGCCCAGTAATTCCGATTAACGCTTGCACCCTACGTATTACCGCGGCTGCTGGCACGTAGTTAGCCGGTGCTTATTCTGCAGGTACCGTCAGTTTCACGGGGTATTAGCCCATGACGTTTCTTTCCTGCCAAAAGTGCTTTACAACCCGAAGGCCTTCATCGCACACGCGGGATGGCTGGATCAGGGTTTCCCCCATTGTCCAAAATTCCCCACTGCTGCCTCCCGTAGGAGTCTGGGCCGTGTCTCAGTCCCAGTGTGGCTGGTCGTCCTCTCAAACCAGCTACGGATCGTCGCCTTGGTGAGCCGTTACCCCACCAACTAGCTAATCCGATATCGGCCGCTCCAATAGTGCAAGGTCTTGCGATCCCCTGCTTTCCCCCGTAGGGCGTATGCGGTATTAGCTACGCTTTCGCGTAGTTATCCCCCGCTACTGGGCACGTTCCGATACATTACTCACCCGTTCGCCACTCGCCACCAGACCGAAGTCCGTGCTGCCGTTCGACTTGCATGTGTAAGGCATCCCGCTAGCGTTCAATCTGAGCCAGGATCAAACTCTTCAGTTTAATCTCTGTATTTGTTTCGTATTTCTTAGTTCCGAAGAACCGAGTCATACGTCGCTACTCAAAGGAAGTGAGGTATGTGCTTAGACTTGACATCTAAGGTACTTCACTTCTAGTGAGCACTTGATTTCATTGTGCTTGTGACGGGTTTTAAAACCAGTCACTGTGCACTCGTATCAAGCGCCCACACTTATCGGTTGTTTAATTGTTAAAGAGCGGTACTGCTAAATTCTGTACTACCAAACTACTTGCTGCATCTTCTGCTTTCTTCGGCGATTTCGCTTTCGCGTCGATCGCTGTGTCAGCAGCAGAGAAACGAGATTATGAAGAAGTTTTTATCGTTTGTCAAGTCAGCGTTGTTTGCTTCACTTCGCTGCCTTGCCTACGACCCCTTCAGGTCTCACCAGGCTCGCGCCCGGCTTTCTCTTTAGCAGCTATCGAAATATCAGGGTTAACCCTAATTTTTCGGTAACCGCCAAGCCTGAAACTATAACACAACTTTTGCAGATTATGCAACCGGCTTTTGCCTAATTTGCACTCTATCTTGCAACCCCACCACTTCGTGAATCGCTTCACTTTGCAGCAGCCCCGGATCGCTCCAGAGGTTGGTTACCGCCCAGTTGGCTTGCAACGCCATTCAGACCACCCTACCGGGTAAACCCTGATTCGCCGTCACCAGCCAAGCCCAAGACTATAGCACAATTTTTGCAGATCGTGCAACTGGCTTCTGCCTGATTTGCACCGACTTACGCAAAATTCGCTGACCGCCGGTTCGAGAGAATCATCGCTGACTCACCGCCTTGCTGCCCTGCGACAGATTCGTCGCCGTGGCGTCAAATCCGTTGCACTTGCCTAGCTTCGCGGCTCACAAAACTGCGTGAACTGCGAAGGAGCGAGACTATAGCACAGAAATTTGGGCTGTCACACGCCGGACGCAAAAAGTCTGATGAATTTTGCGCGGCGCCCCGATATCTGATTTCTACGGGCCGCCCTCTCCCCGCCGCGGCACTTGCCCAATGGTGCGTCTCTCTATATAGATAGGGCTATGCCCGCCTGCTCCACCGCGCGGTCACCGGAATCCATGCGGTGTCCGCCTGTCTATATATATAGATAGGTCGTCTTGCCCATGGGCTATCGCAATGCTTGCCCGGCGCTCCGCTACGTTTACTATTCGCCTTGCACTGCCCTTACCCTGGAGATGATGCCCCCATGCCCCCCACCATCGCGTTAAGCGAAGATATCCTGATCAACGTCACGCCCTTCGAGACCCGCGTCGCGCTGGTCGAGCAGGGATCGGTGCAGGAGCTGCACGTGGAGCGCAGCATCCAGCGCGGACATGTCGGCAATATCTATCTGGGACGAGTGGTCCGGGTGCTGCCGGGCATGCAGAGCGCCTTTATCGACATCGGCCTGGAGCGGGCCGCCTTCATCCATATCGCGGACCTGCGCGAGAACCGGAGCGAGCGCAGCCAGGGCCTGACGCCCACGCCCATCGAGAAGCTGCTGTTCGAGGGGCAGACCATCATGGTCCAGGTGGTCAAAGATCCCCTGGGCACCAAGGGCGCGCGGCTGTCGACGCAGATAAGCATGGCTGGCCGCATGCTGGTGTACCTGCCACATGATCCGCACATCGGTATTTCGCAGAAGATCGATTCGGAGTCCGAGCGCATCCAACTGCGGGAACGCCTGCAGGCGCTGATGCCGGCCGAAGAGAAAGGCGGCTTCATCGTGCGCACACAGGCCGAGGGCGCCAATGACGAGGAGCTTGCGGCCGACCTGGAATACCTGCGCAAGCTGTGGACCAGCGTACAGGCGGCCGCCCGCACCCAGCCTGCGCCGGCACTGCTGCACCAGGATCTGACGCTGGCGCAGCGGGTGCTGCGCGACATGGTCGGCCCGAGCACCGGCGCGATCCTGGTGGATTCCCGCACCACGACCGCGGCAATGCTGGAATGGGCGCGCATCTATACGCCATCCGTGGTTGATCGCATCCAGCACTACAGCGGCGAGCGCCCCCTGTTCGATACGGCCAATGTCGATGAAGAGATCGCGCGGGCATTGTCGCGCCGGGTCGACCTGAAGTCGGGCGGCTACCTGATCATCGACCAGACCGAGGCGCTGACCACGGTCGACGTCAACACAGGGGGCTTCGTTGGCGGCCGCAACTTCGACGACACCATCTTCAAGACCAATCTGGAAGCGGCGCAGGCCATCGCCCGCCAGCTGCGGCTGCGCAACCTGGGCGGCATCGTGATCCTCGACTTCATCGACATGGAGGAACAGGAGCACCGCGAGACCGTGCTGGCCGAACTGAAAAAGGCGCTGGCGCGCGACCGTACCCGCATGACGGTCAACGGCTTCACCCAGCTTGGCCTGGTGGAGATGACGCGCAAGCGCACCCGCGATTCCCTGGCGCATCAGTTGTGCGAACCCTGCCCCATGTGCGAGTCGCGCGGCAACGTGCGCACGCCGCGCACGGTCTGCTACGAGATCCTGCGCGAGATCCTGCGCGAAGCGCGCCAGTTCAATCCCAAGGAATTCCGCATCCTGGCGTCGCAGGACGTCGTGGATCTGTTCCTGGAGGAGGAAAGCCAGCACCTGGCGATGCTGGGCGACTTCGTGGGCAAGCGCGTGTCGCTGGAAGTGGAGAACACATACTCGCAGGAAAAATACGACATAATCTTGGTCTAATGCTCTGGACTTCTCAGCACCTATCACCGCCCCTCTGAAAGCCGCATAAATCCTTGCGGCTTTCTTTCCTGGATTCTCAGGCGTTATCCTCCCAGCTCACGAAAAATGGGTAGCTAGGTGGGTAGCCAGTCCGCCCAGCTACCCAAAACCGAGGGAACCATGGCGACGAAGCGCGTATTGCAGGGCCTGCTGACCGACGTCCAGATCAAGAGCTGGATCCGCGCCGGCGCGCCGCTGGCCAAGTCTGACGGTGGCGGCCTGACCTTCACCCTGTCCAAGGCGGGCACCGCGGCCTGGGTGCTGCGCTACCGCATGCCCGGCCGGCGGGCCGAGGCCACCATCGGCAACTACCCGGATATCACCCTGGCTGAAGCGCGCAAGGAGGCCAGCCGGCTGCGCGCCATGATCGACGCCGGCAAAGACCCGGCCGCCGAGAAGCGGGAAGCCAAGCAGAAGGCCCGCGCCGCCAAGACCATCGAATGGCTGGCCGACGACTACCGCGCCAAGGTGCTGCGCCACCTCGCGCCCAATAGCCAGAAGCTGTACGAGCGCCAGCTGCGCCGGATAGGGAAGGACTGGCGCGGCCGTGCCGTCGATGGTGTCGCGCCAGGCGACGTCATCGACCTGATCCGCAAGACGAAGGACGGATTCGCCACCGGCGCGGGCTGGCGCGAGACCGAGGCCCTGTACATCATCACCCGCGAGATGTTCAAGCACGCCGCGGGCCAGCACATCATCCAGGTCAACCCAGCCGTGGGCATCAGCCTGGAATCCCTGATCGGCAAGCGCCCCAAAGCAAAGGTGCGCCTTATGCTGACCGACGACGAGCTGGCCGAAGTCATGCGCGCCACCGGCATGAACCGGCAGAACCAGCTCAGCGTCTGGATCATCCTGGCCACCTGCGTGCGGGTGTCCGAATTCACCACCGCGCTGCGCGAGCATATCCGCGTCGACCAGCACACCGTGAAGCGCCTGGGCGCCGGCCTGTGGCATATCCCGGCGTCCAAGACCGGGCCAGCCATGGATATCCCCCTGGCGCCGCCCGTCGTGGAATGGTTCCGCGAGCTGGACGCGCTGGCGCTGGACTCCCGCTACATCGTGCCGGCGCGCTCGGTGGCGCGTCTGCGGAACGGCGGCGGTGATGCGCCGGTCAACAAAGACGCGATCTGGGGCGCCATCGGCTACTGGTTCGAGAATGCCGCGCCCAACGTGCGGCCGTTCACCCCCCACGACCTACGATCGACCGCGAAATCGCACATGCGCGCCCTGGGCGTCGACCGCGACATTTCAGAGATGTGCCTGAACCACAAGCTCAAGGGCGTGGAGGGGATCTACGACCAGTACAGCTACTGGAAAGAGCGGCGCGATGCGCTGGCGATGTGGGCCGACCACCTGCTGGCGTGCCGCGGCGCGGACGTCGAGGCGGCTGGCACCGCCCGCAACGCCCTGGCCGCCCTGCGCGCCGCGTCTTGAGCCGCCATATACTGGCCTTTCCCACGGGAGGCCCCTATGTGCAGCCACTACCAGACCCTGAAGGATGCCGAGCTGCTGCTGAAGAAGTTCGGCGCGCCCAACAAGCCGGCCGGCGGCAAGTACGACATGTGGCCGCGCTACCCAGGCGTTTTCATCCGGCGGCCGGTCGAGCATGACGCCGGCGACGAGGCCGTGCCGGAGCTCGAGGCGGTCGTGGGCCGGTGGGGACTGATCAGCGCCATGACCAAGGCGGACGGCCTGGACAAGGCCGGCAAGCTGTCGACGTTCAACGCGCGCAGCGAGACGGCGGCCAAGTCCTTCACCTTCGGCAACGCCTGGCGCCGGGCTCAGCACTGCATCATCCCGGCCGATGCCATCTTCGAACCTGACTGGAGGTCGGGAGCCGCGGTGGCTACCCGTTTCACCCGGGCCGACGGCGCGCCGCTGGGCATCGCCGGCCTGTGGGATCGCTGGCGCGACGCCGCCGGCCAGCTGCAGGAGAGCTACACCATGCTGACGATCAATGCGGACGAGGATCCACTGTTCCGCGACTACCACCAGGCCGGCAAGGAAAAGCGGATGGTCGTCATCCTGCCCGAGGGCGCCTACGGCGACTGGCTCACCGCGCCGGCTGATGCGACACGGGATTTCCTGGTGCCCTTCCCGGCCGACCGGCTGGTGGCAACCCCTATGAAGTGACCCCGATTATTGCGGAATATACTGGATGCACAACCAGTGTTTTCCGCCATGCCGTTCAAAGACCCACTATCCGCCGAACAGCTGCGCGCCATCCGCGAGCGCCAGCCCTGGAATCCCGATGTGATCGCCCTGCTCTGGGAGGTCAAGCGGCTGCGCTCGGTGCTGCTGCGCCTGCATCAGGTATCAGGCGACCTTAAGCGGCCGCCCAGCCTGATGGGCCAGATCTACGACGACCTGATGGAAGGCTTGGCCGCCGAGCCCTGTGTGATCGAGCGCGACCAGATGACGGCCGAGCTGCTGGAAGAACCGCGGAAGCTGCGCAAAGGCATGGGGCCGAGGTAGGCGCGTGACTTATTTTGCTACACATGGCACATTTGTCCGTCCCAAGCCATGGAGACGGAAATGGATTTGAGCAACGCCGATGTATATGTGCAAAAAAGCGATGGGAGTCGCACTGGCCCTTACAGGGGAACGCTTTCCGCGAAGAGCCTGATCGTAAAGAACAAGGACTTTGACGTCGAGGAAGGCGACCACATAGTTCGAAAGCTGCCCAACGGCCGAGAGGAGAGTTACTTGGTTCTTTCCGCCCAGTTTTACAACGGCATGGGAGGAATCCCTGCAAATTGGCAGCTCACAATCGAAAAGACAACCGCATTGCGATCGCCGAACGCAGCATCGTCGACCACAGTGAACATCCACGATTCGACTGGCATTCAGGTGGGAAACAACAACCTGATGAATTTTCAGGTGGCGATCAACGAGATGATTAAGAAGATCGACGATTCCAACTCATCCCCGGAAGAAAAGGCGGAAGCAAAATCACGCCTGCAGGCATTCCTCACGCACCCTCTGGTTATCAGCATTGCCGGGGGCATCGCTAGCGCATTGATATAAACGCAAGCAGGGCTTACCGGGCGTAGCGTAGGCCCCGTATATAGCCCTGCAGACCGTTCACCTGGTCGGCCCATCCTGCGGCGTCGGCAGCCAGGTCTCCATATTCCGCGTAGCACGCTGCAAAACCTCCGATCCAGTCGGGGCCGGCTTCATCAGGTCGGCGGCCGGCTCGGGGATTCGCGGGATCACGGCCGGCGGCGCGGAGCACGCGGTCAAGGTCAGCACGGGCAGCAGCCAGGCCAGCTTTCGCAGCCTCGCGCGCCAGGACGGCACCACGGTATTGGGCATCAGCACGATCTTTCTCCAGTTGGTAGGCTTCGGTGATGGCGCGCTGCGCGGCCTCAGCGCGGGCGCGCTCCTTGGTGACGCCGGCGGTTTCCCGGTGGGCACCGTACAGCACCACGCCCGCGCACAGCACCATCACCACCGCGGCGCCGCCGATCCAGGGCGCGGCCATCTTCCAGAACGGGTTCACGACTGCACCTGCGCGGTGGCCTGGCGGTACAGATCCGGCCAGGTCTGCTGGTGCGGCTTGCCCGGGCGCCAGGTGCGCAGGTACAGCGCCCAGGCCGCGTCCGCGTCACCCACGGCCGGCAGCGCCTTCGGGTCAGTCCACAGCAGCAGCCGCGCAACGCCGGCGGCCAGCACGTCGTCGTACTCCAGCGCCGAGTAGATCGCGTCCGGGTCGCAGGCCACACTGCGGGCCTTGCACAGCGCCGCCAGGCGGTCCTTGCTGGCCGGGTGCAGGAACACACCCCACACACCGCCGCGGCTCGCCCGCGAGCCCTTCTCGAATTGCCAGAAGCCGCGCGCCGGGCCGCCGATCTGGCGCCGGTGCACGAAGCGACTTTCCTGCAGGCCGATGGCCAGCAGCATGACGCGCGCGGCAGGCGTGTCCATGCCGGGCGGCAGCAGCGCCAGCGCCGGATTGAGGGCGCCGGAAACGATGGTATCCAGGGTCATAGCGTGGGTTTCCTGATGTGCTTTGCCGTCACGGCGGCAACGTAGAAAGCGGCCGACGCGGCAAGCGCGGCATCGCCAGCGCTGGCCCAGCCGGCCATGAAGATCCGGCACGCGGCGCCGGTGGCGGTCAGGCTGACGGCGGCCAGGCCGATCCGCTCGAACGTGGTGTCCTTGATGGCGCGCGAGAAGATGGCCAGCACCGCACCGCCGGCGACTATGAGCCAGCTCACGAAGGCCAGCACGGCCCACAGGGTCAAGTAGATGGTGCTGTCCATGTCACACCCCTTTGCCGCGCACGCGGTCAATCACTGCCTGCCACAGCGCGCCGATGGGCGCCGCCTGCACGGCCTCCCACGCGCGCGACACGATGGCCATGCCGAACATGCCAGTCAGGAAGCCGGCCAGGCCCTCCGGAATGCCCAGCAGCAGCGACAGGTAGGGCGAGGCGTAATAGGCCACCAGCGAGCCGCTGGCGGCCATACTCAGGCGTGCGGGCCACGATCCCTGCAGGTAGCGCATGGACACGGCCGCGCCCAGCACACCAGCGAACTTTGCCGCGAAGGCGTCGAAGTCTTGGATGTTCAATCGCGTCCCCTATAGACGAAAAAAAGCCCGCCGAAGCGGGCAATGGTTCTTGTGGCGTAGCGCCTACTTCGTGGCGGCGAGCGCAAAAAGATCGTCAAGACCGGCGCTCGTACCGCCCAGGTCTACCCAGAGCTGAACGAGGAACTGGTTGCTGCGTTCCCACGTGTCAGCCTCGTATTCAATCTGGGCGGCGCGCCGCTTGGTCGGGTCTTCGATAGCGGAGATGGCGCCTTCCACCGCGTCGAGACGTCCGACTTCGAGCAGGGCCAGCCGGCCCTGCCGCCGACTAACG
Organism: Achromobacter ruhlandii; assembly: GCF_002082135.1. Taxonomy (NCBI): domain Bacteria; kingdom Pseudomonadati; phylum Pseudomonadota; class Betaproteobacteria; order Burkholderiales; family Alcaligenaceae; genus Achromobacter; species Achromobacter ruhlandii. Next base: position 1,445,719 of record NZ_CP017433.1, on the reverse strand, counting down.
CTTGCGGGGACTTGAGCGCCAACCGGCGGCGCCTCGTCCACAAATTGTGTGAGGTTGAACCCAGGCTGCGGCTCATCCGACCAGCCAGGGTTCGTGCCAGTGGGGTCGATGTATGGCATCTCAATCTCCGATAAAGTCGGTGTACCCGTTGGTGCTCAGATAGAAGCCGCTGGGGATGGAGCCAGCACCACGAGAGTTAACTTGTGCGTTCGTATCAGTCATCACAAAAATGCTACCCGTGCCGACGGTAGAAGGACTCGACGCCACGTTTGCGTAAGCAAGTACAGAGCGGTCCGTGTCGCCTGGCGAGAAGACAAAGCCGAACGCGGCTGCGGACTGGGCGGTAAGAGTCAAGCCTAGGTATGCTCTCGTTCGGACCCCGAGAGGAGCACTCACTGTGGCCACGGTGAGGCTGGTGTCCGGGAGCGCGGAATTGTTGAGATTATTGACCGGAACAAGGTAGCGAAAGACGTCATCGGTTTGGATGAATGGACGGATTCCGCCGGACGATTGATTAAACACAGCACCGAGTCGTCGATAGGCAGTCCAGCCTGACGGTCGGTTAGCGGCTATGGGCGAAACGTCGAAGCCAATATCGACGGCACCGGTGGCATCATTTCGAATTGCATGCACGTGGTACCACGTACTCGTCGCAGCTGCTCCAGAAAACAAGCCATTGTTGCCAGTTCCGGCGGCCCATGCCCCCGATGTTTGAAGCGTCTTTGTCATCGAGGTAGAGAGAATCACGTCTGAATCCCCAGCCGCGGCTCGCCAAGCCCCAGGGGCTACCGTCACACTCGTCGACGCGGATGTCAGCGTCCCACCAGTCCTGTACCGAGTGGGAAGACTGTTCGGCACATACCGGGCTCCAATCCACGAATGGCGGCCTAGCCCTTGAACAAAGATGTCGCCCAGATCTGAAGTGGGGATGTCTCCAGACGCATACATAGTTAGGCCCAGATGGAACAACGCGGATTCGGCTATCCATGCGGTTCCCGCCGCATTTCGCCGACGCAGCATGCCCGTCGCTGTATCTGCCCAAGTCATAAAAGGGCCGGCCAGCGCCGCGGGATCGGACGGACCCGAAAAGTCCGAAGCGATGGTAGCCAAAGCACTGTTTACCTGCTGTACCATCTGCAGCCCCGGGAGGGGAGGAATTTCAGAGATTGCAATAGGTTCTTGCATGTCAATATCCTTGGGCGAGCCAGTTAACTACACGCTCAACGGGCGTGGACCCATTGAACATTTGAATATCGAAGCCGAGCATAGGATCAACGTCCTGCCGCACGACCGCTCGGTCTCCAGCCACCGCATCGAGGATGGTGACCTGCAGATTTGGCTTCATGTGAAATTGCTTCGGAAAGATCACCCTGGTGCCAGCTGGCGGCACCGTGAGTGCGGTCCCGGACTGAAGAAGGTCAGGAACGTCCACCGTCCAACTAAAGCGGCGGACAAAAGGAACAATGGTTGGATCATCAGTCTCCAGCACCAATCGCACATTGAAGAACCGTGCATTTATGGTTCCGGGGATATAGTCCTGCCATGCCCCGTAAACCCCATCGTCACCAGCAACTTGGATTTGGGGCCTCACTTGGTAGTGCTGCCGATTCGTTCCATTAAGCACGTCGGGCTCTACCAGCACATCCACGATGGCCAAAAAGTCCTCGGAAAAGTTGAGGGCGTATTCATCGATCGTGAAATCGACGCGCACTGGTGCCACATATCCCATATCGATGATGTTGGCCACATCCGTCGTATACGCACCGCCACTTTGCACGCCGCCAAACCACAGGACATCCCCAAGACCGATGACGTCAGGCGCCGCGAGGATGTCGCCGGTACCGGCAAGCGTCAGTTCGTTGTTATGAACGAAGGCGCCACCGGACAGCGCGCCAGTCCAGGCAGGATCTTCCTGCACAGTGATCAGCACATTGCGAACCAGTACAGCGCCCGAGATCTGGATGCTGTCCGAAGCCCCGTAGATAGTCGTGCCCTTCAACTGAAAACGCGCCGCCACGAAATAGCTGCCGTTTCCCACCGCGAGCATGTCTAGGTTCCGCGTCACTCCAATAGTACGAGCGTTCGACCATGACGTTCCTAGCCTGACCTCATACACCGGATTGCGAGCATCGACCACCGGGGACCAGATGAGCGTGGTCAAGCCATCGCGGAACACCGCAGTCAGGCCATTCACTGGGGGTAACGGAGAAAAAAGACCCTGAACCGTATAAGTCAAGGTAAACGGCTGCCCAGCGCCGGTCGAACGCACTGGGCGGATTGTGGCAACAATCACATCGCCGGTCTTTGCTGAAATCGTAGTTTGGCGTTCCTCCGTCGTAATCGGCTGTTGTGCAATTGCGTTTATCGAATAGTTGATCTGTACGCGGCCAGGCGTAGATATCACCCAACTGAGTTGGGCCGATATGTCGTCGTTCTGAACACTACGAATCGCTTCCGTAAAGGAGGCTGCGAAGATCACGCCAGCAAGAAGAGTTCCGTCTTTCGGTGGCGTGTACAGATAAGGATTGCTCTCGCATAGGTAATACTCGGGGTCGTCGTCCACCGCTTCGAATCTTAGCCCGTCACCCGCCGGCATTACGCTGGTTATCTTGAACCGTCGACCAGGTGTGGAAATTGGGTCGAACTGCCAAGCCCAATCCAGCGGCGAGCAATCTTCATAGCCGGCGTCGCCGGGCATCGGGAACCCGTCGAGATCGGTCGTAATCGTCAGCTCATCGACTTCACCCGTGGCAGATACCACCGATACCGTCTTCATGTTGCCGTCAGGGTCACGCAGAAGGACGATCCCGATACCGCCGCTGGGGACTCGATTCTGCAATCGCATGAGCGTCCCGCCGCTGCCAGGCATAAGGCGGCCGCTGTATCCCCACACCGTTAGGTCGTGGGAGAACGACACGACGTCGCCGCGCGTTGCCACAAGGCCCTCGATATCTGTTTCCCACTCCACTCGTCGCCGCTTCCAAACCTGAGACGCCGCAAGTAGGTTCGCCTCGCGGCCGGCCATGTCCTGATGAACGCAGCCATCGAGATCCAACTGCAGAGGGTTGTTGGTCGCCAGCGCACCCGGCACCTTGGCCCGCACTTCGTCGAGGATCCACCCCTTCTCCGCATTCACGAAGTTGCCGACGATCTCATCGACCGAGCCTTCGTTCAGGTATGCCACTTTGAAGGATCCGGCCTTGACGTTGAACGGCCCGAACATGGCTGTCACCGGGATACCTTCGGCGTCCCAAACAACGCCAAGCTTCCCGGTCTGGTAAGTCATGGATGCGCGACCTGCGCGCGCGATCATCTGCAGCACCGCCGCTGTGCTCATCTTTTGATCGAGGACATAATCGAATGTTAGCGACTTGGCAGTACACCACACCGCCCAGGCCTTGATCGACTCGATGTCAATCTGCGCATCCGTCAGACCCCCACCAAACAAGCGCTGCCCCCCCTGGTCACGCCTGCCGCGCGCGAACCAAAGAAACCACCATGCAGGATTGGAAGTCTCCTGAGTAGCCCAGGAAATGCCGTTCCATACGGGGCAAACAGCGCTAGCAATAGCATTGAACTCATCAACGCTGCCGTTCAGCTGCCCGGTTGCCTTGATTCTTAGGGCCACTCTCGCCTGGCCTCTATAATCGCCGCGATCAATTTGATGGACGAGGATTTGGCTCACTGCCGTTTCGTTAGATTCGCGGCTATCGCTTACGTCGGGCGTCACCTTCATGACACGAATTTCGTACTGACCATCCGTGACATTCCAATTGATCTGAGCGCGGGTCGGCTCTTGCCTATTCCCCCACATGCGAAACCCGGGCGCACCTGGAGTGAGAATTGGATCCGGCGCGATTCCTTCCCAAGGCTGCCCGAGTTGGTACGGATGAGGAACCCACTTCCACTGTCCGCGATAATCCTCTCCTGTAGTTGGGTCGGTTTCATACCAAAGCTCACCATCCGCATGATCAGAGCGGTTTGTCGAACCCATTCGAACTTGGGTGGCCCCTCCAGGAAGCAATCGTCCTGACCAATAGTGAGTTGCGTAAGTTGCGCCGATGTATCCCAACTCTATCCAATTTGGTGCCCCCACTTCGCGATACTGAATGCGGAAATCCACCACGCGGCTATCCAAGCTCCCGTCGTCTTGGACTCGAAACAGTCGCGATGCAATCTCGACCGATAGGGTTCCTACCCCGGGTGGGGTCGTCCTGGAGATCCATCCATCATTTGAACTGAGCGCAAACCCTTGGAGGGTATCCACGTTTCCCGCGAACATGGTCAGGGCGCCGTCTGGTGCAGACCGTTGCAGCTGCACGCCGGCGTACGACTCCAACGGCGAGCTGCCGATCTTGAAGTCGGTGAGATTGAGCTCCATGCCCTGGAGGCCGAAATTGAACACTTGGTTCAGATATTGGTCGTCTCCAACCTGATTCGTCCATGGGGTGGCGCCAAGGTCGGGAACGACCTTATGCCGGCCAAATACCAGGGTCATCGGTTCCCAAGGCCGCGCACGATTCCGTCCTCCTTGGATGGAGTATGTGGGGCTGCTCTCGTACTTCTGGCCGGTGCCAAGCTTTGCCGCGGTGGGCGTGGGCATCGGGAGCAGAGCGTTGACCAGCAACGAACCGCCAATCATGATGCCAGCAGACAGCAATGCACCACCAGCGGTTCCCGCACCCACACCCCACGCAGCAGGCGCCAAGTACGGCGCGACGATCGACACAACTACGACAGCGATAAGCGCCACCGTGCGCAGCACCTTGTTCCCGCCGCCACCACCCAGCCCACGCGCGCTGATGACGACCATGTCGCCATGCCGGGGAATCAGGCGCTGCCACAGCGCCAGCGGAACCTCGCGGCCATTATGCTCGACGCGCAGCACGCGCGACGGAACCGTGATGCCTACACGCCGGACGTAGGCGCCCAGAGTCTCACCAGGCGCGAAGCATTCGAAATGCTCACTGCGCTCGCCGCCCAGGGGCTTCGGATAGACCACCATGGAAGGGGCCGCAACAGGGCCCACAGACCGCTTCTTCACGCCTTCCATTGGTAGAACCCCTCCAGCTTATAGTCGACCATCAGCATGCGCCGCAGGGGCTGACGGATCACCGCGCCGAAGCCCTTGTCGGCGTGCAGCACCCACCACTCATTTGCCAATCGGCACATCACGCCGATATGGAAGAGGTCGCCGCGCGAGCGCAGCAGTACCGGATGGCCCTCGATGGGTTCGGGTACCTCTTCGGCGAAGTCCCCCCGGTGAGCGCGGATCTGAGCGGCCTGCGCACGCAACGCCGTCGCATGGCCATCAGGAAGACCGACCGCGATGCCGAGGTGTTCCCGGGCCACTCTCTCGGCGAACGCGGCGCAGTCGCCCGTCTCTGGCACGTAGGGCTGGTTCACGTACTTGTCGGACCAATGCATATCAGAATATTCCGGGCGAAGTCGTGGGGTCATAGCGAACAGCCACCGCCGACTGCATAAGTGTGTTCTTGAATCCTAGATTTCCTGACACACGGAAATTGGTGATTTCCAAGCCGGTCAGGTCCAGAGTCATATCGAATTCCAAATTGCCAGGGTTGGACCGAAGGATCATGAGGATTCGGCACTTGGCTCCCTTGCCCCCCTGGCTCTGTTCGAGCCATTGCGTCAAGTCGCGGCCGATGTTGTCGACCTCGAGACGAGCTTCTGGCACCTGCTCGTCCTGGTCGTCCGGCAGCGTGAGATCGAAGCGACACGCGAAGAACGTATTGCCCTCGATGGTGATGTCCTGCGTGTCGTTCACGAAGCGCGCCGGCACCTCCAGCTCGGGGTGCGTGATCTCGATAGCGGCCAGCAGCGGCTCTTCGGCAGACGTGGCCAGGACGTTGCGCGCAGCGGCGCTCGACAATGATCTGGTCATGTCAGCCCACCGTTTCCAGCTTTGCCGAGCCGGTCCAGACGACACCGGGCGTAGTCCAGGACACGTCTCCGGCCACGAGACGCGCCTTCTTGACCACGCCGCTCTCGTCCGTCCAGTCGAACCAGCCAGCGCCACCGCCGATCTCGTCCGCCATCCAGGCGTCGAAGGCGTCGCGGTCATCTACGCTCTGCACCAGGATGGTGACCGCCCTGGTGATAATGGGCGTAGTCCAGCGTGGGCGCTGCTTGGCGATGCCGCCGTCCATGTCGGTGCGCAGCACGCCGTAGTCGGACTTCTTCGAATAGCCCGCGTCGATGATTCGAGCGTAGGAAGGAAAAGTTGCCATTTATGCAGGCTCCTGCAGTTGGCGACGGAAGCCGCGATCCTTGCGCGCCCGGGCCAGGACCACGTCGCAAATCCATGTAGAAAGCCCGGCGTCCCACCGGGAGCCGCCCTGCTGCGCTTCCATCTGTTCGCCGCTCTGATTGATGAGGTTGATCTGGACTTTGGGCGCCTCGCCGCCCTGCGCGGCCGTGCCAGTAGTGACCGGCGTGGCACTACCGCCGCCGGAATCCGACATCGGCAGAGGGCCGCCGGCGTTCAGCGCGTCCAGCGTCCCGCGGCCCAGGCGAGCGGTGGTGGCCGTCTCGTTGGCCAGGACGCTTTTTTCGTCGGCCGTGAGTTGGTCCTTGGCCTTCAGGTCGGCGATGCGCTGCTCGAACTTGACCAGCTCCTGGCGCGCCGTGGTGATCTTCACCGCGCTTTCCAGCTGGGCGCGCAGCACCGCCTCCTGCTGGCGCGCCTGCTCCAGCTCGCGCACGCCGGCGGCAACCGTTCCGCCGCCCTTCGGGCCCGCGAACTGCTTCTGGATCTGCGCCACACGGTCGGTGTGCGCCTTCAGGGCGTCCTGATACTCCTGGCTGTCCTGCGAAAACTCCGACGTTGCCTTCTTGAACGCCTTGTTCTCCGCCTCCAGGGACGCGGTCAGGGACGTTCCCTTGCGCGAGTCCATGTAGCTGTCCAGGTCGCGGCGCGCCTGGATACCGCGCGCCACCGCGCCGGCTTCATCGGCTTGTGCCTTGGCGGCGGCGTTCTGCCACTTGACCAGCTCCTGCAGGCCATTCAGCTGGGCGCGCAGCGCATTGGCACGGTCCTGGTGGAAGAACGACGTACCGATCTGGTCCAGTTCCTTCTGGATCTGGCCGATACGATCCTGGGGCGTAAGGTCGCGGCCGATGCCCAGCATCGCGTCCCAGGCCTCTTTTGCCACGTTCTTGGCGCCGTTCCACGCCTTCTCGATGTAGCCGACGTTCTGGACGACCTGCTGCGAGCGCTCCTCCATCGCCTGCGAGTACGTCGTCAGCGCCAGGCGCGCGGCGTCCTGCTGGCGGCCCTCCTTCTCCAACGCCGCGATCTGCTCGTAGACCGCCAGCGTCAGGAAGTGGTAACGCTCGTTGAGCTTGGTAATGGCCTCTGTGGGCGCGTCGGCGATGCGCTCATAGTCCTTGACCATGTCGTCGACGCTGCGCCCGGTGGCTGCCTGCGTCAGGATGGCAGCCCGGCCCAGGCCCTCGATCGAGTCGGCGCCCAGCTTGCCCGTGTCCACCAGCTTGGTTAGCGCCTCGGCCGCGGCGGCGGTCGTGCCGCGCACGTCGCCGATGCGCTTGGCCATGGCGCCCAGCTCATTGGCCGTCACGCCAGCGGCGCCGCCGGTCATCGTGATGGCATTCTGGAACGCTCGCACCTCGTTTGCGCCCTTCTCGAACGCAAACGCCATGGCTACCACGCCCGCAGTGACTAGCGTGATGGGCGTGAGCAGCCCGGCCACATAGCCCACCACCGCGCGGATCGCGGGCCCGATGCCGCCGAACATGTCTTTCAGCTGGCCGCCTGACCCTTTCCCCAACGTAGCACCCTGGAGCCCTGCCCCATGTTCTCGATTACCGAGCAAACCGCAACCCTGGCGCACATCAACGTGCGCACCGAGCGCCACGGCGAAGAGCCGGCGGGCGCCGCTGACCTGAAGATCCAGTTCACCGCTGGCAACGGCGTGCTGTCCGAGTTCCACCCGCGCCTGCGCCATGCCCTCTACAAGGCCGAGGAGAACCCCGCCCAGGGCAGCGTCGACGGCGTCATGCCCGAGCCCACCGTGCGCGTGTTCGGCGACCTCATCGAAAAGATCCGCCTCAAGCACGAGCTGGTCGGCGCCAAGGTGCTGATCGACTTCGGCCTGGGCGGCGATTCCGACATCGAGCTGGACACGGCCGACGTGGACGGCTTCGCGGTGGAAATGATGGAAGGCGGCAGCGTGGTCACCACCTTCCGCGTGAAGTGCCACCCGAGCGGCGAGCAGGTCAAGAAGCTCTACGAGGTGCTGGGCAACGAAATCACCATCAGCATCACGCCGGCGGCCGAGAAGCAGGGCTCGCTGGGCCTGGGTGGCAACGAAGACTGATCAATGGCCGGCCCGGCGGCGGGACTCCCTCCCCCATCCGACCGCCGCCGGTGCCCGGCCTCCATATACCGAGAAGACCATGACCGAACCCCTCAAGATCCAGGAACTGGAGAAAGTTGGCTACGTGGGCAGTTGCCAGTCCAGCCCGGCCAGCTACGCGAGCTACATGGACAGCCGGTGGAGCACGCCGACTCCCGAACGAGTCGCGGCGCACGCCCTGGCCAAACTGGAAGAGGCACGCCAGAAGGACCTCGCCGCGCATGAGCTGAACATCCCCCGGATCGACATCAACAAGGCAATTCACGACCGCGTCACGGCCATGATGGCCGAGATTGGCATGCCCAGCAGTTGGAGCGAGCCTGACCGCAAAAGCCGCTCGCGCTATCCCAAGTCCATCCGCCATGACGCCGGCTACCTGCTGGACCTGCGCCGCGAAGCGAAGACGAGCGACGGCTTCGACTACGCCACCACCACCTATGAAAGCCTGAAGAAGAGGTACGAGGAATACGCCGAGGATCTGATCCGCCAGACCCAGATCAAGGCCGAACTCGAAGCCGGCGCCGCGCGCGCCACTGGAGCCTGACCATGACGAATTCCTACGACGTTGACCACGGCCTGAGCCAATGCCATCCGGGCGCGCTGGAGCCGATTGAACTGCCGAAGGTGGCGGCCCAGCAATTCCGCAAGAAGCCTGTCGTTGTTCAGGCAAGCCAATGGTTCAAGAATGGCGATCACCCCCTGGACTACAGCAAGACGCACGATGGACTGGAAAATGGCGCACTCCGCCGGTTCTCGCCTGAAGAGCGCCGGGCCAATGGCTGGGAAGGAGACATCGTGCGCTACTACCGCCATCCGGACGATTCCGGCGAGCGGCCCTGCCAGCACTGCGGTAACACCATGCACGTGCACGGTTGGATCGACACGAAGGAAGGCGGCCACATCGTGTGTCCTGGAGACTGGATCGTCACCGGCGTCCAGGGCGAGCGCTACCCCTGCAAGCCCGACATATTCGCCGCGACCTATGAGGCCGCCGCCCCTGGCGTATCCACGGTGGAGAAGCGGCGGCCCGCCCGTGACTGGGAATTGACCTGCCACGAATGCGACGGCTCCGGCCACGTCTACGTCAAGCACCAGGTAGCCGAGCGCAAGACCGACGTGCAGGAGTTCAAGGAGGAATGCGAGTGCTGCGAGGGTCGCGGCTTCGTGTTCGCCTTCCAGGACATTCCGGGGATCGAGGAATACGTGAAGGCCTGCCGCCCTGCTCCCGCTGGCGTATCCACGGTGGAAGGCCCTTGGCCTGTCGACGGCGACCATCTACCGGCTGTGCGCGCGCGGCGAATTGGTCAAGGCGCCGATCGGCAGCACCAGATCGGTGGGCATCACCGCCGCGTCGGTGAATGCTATGCTGGCGCGCATGTCACAGCCGGTCACCGAAGAGGTCGACGAGCCCAGCACCCCGACGATGGGTAGCTAAATGGGTAGCCAGGGGCAATTACCGCAACAAGAAAGCCCCGAAAACCCGCACCAGTCCTATATCTGGCCGAACACACCCGAGCAATACGACATCATCCTAGTTTGATGCTCGCTGCCTTGCCGCTGCGCGGCAGGTTCCGCATGATGCGTGATACAGGAAAGCCGCCATCGCGGCTTTCCTGCCGTTGGCGCCCCCCTTTGGATCATCACCGTTATCAGTTGCGGCGCAAACTTTCACGTCAATGTGTGTGAATTTTGTATCGCGACACTTCGATTGAAATGAAGTTTGAAACCGATGGCGACGGCGACGATGACCCGATAAGCTCGCCACCGGCTGGCTGGCCCCAGAAGTCAGAGGGCTGCGCCATTTCCCATGTTTTCCGGAGAATCACGTAATGAAAACCCTGTTCCGTCCATTCCTGCTGCTGGCCCTGGCCCTGCCGCTGGTGCTGGCCGCCTGCGGCAACAAAGAACCCGAGCAACGCGCCGCGTTCATGCAGTTCCTGCAGACCCGCATCGTCGACAAGCCCGGCGTGCGCGTGCCGCAGCTGACGGACGAAGAAAAGAAGTCGTTCGGCGACTACGCTGCCCAGTATGCGGTTATCACCGATTTCAATGCCGGCATGGATGCTTCGGTCAAGCCGATGGGCAGCCTGATGCAGAAAGGCGCCGTGCGTTCGCTGAACGATGTGATTGCTCGCCGCGACGACATCAAGACGGTGCAGACCGCGCTCAAGGACATGGGCGAGGCCCTGACCAAGGAACAGGGCAAGGCCGACGCCGCGCATGCGCAGCTCAAGCAGCCCGACGACCTGAAGGCGGTGTACGACAAGGCCTATGACAAGACCGTGACCGTGCCGGCCAACACGTTCCGCGAAGTGCTGCCGCAAATCAGCGGCACGCTGGACAGCAGCCTGAAGGTTGCGGAGTACGTGGAAGCCCACAAGACCCAGATCGACCTGTCGGGCCCGGCCCCGCGCGTGCAGGATCCGACCGTGCTGGCCGAGCTGAACAAGCTGCTGCAGGAGCTGAGCGCGCAGGCGCAGAAGGTGCAGCAGGCGCAGACCCGCCTGCAGGCGGTGATGCTGGGCGGACGCTGATCCCCCGTCGTTGATCGACGACAGGACGGCCCGACGCGGCCGTCCTTTTTTTTGCCAGCACGGGGGTCAGCCGGCAGCGGCGGGGTCGTCCGCCATCACCACCCGGTTCCGCCCCATCTCCTTGGCCCGATAGACCGCGGCATCAGCCGCCTCGACCAGGGTGGCGACATCGTCGTCCGGTCCGGGTATCACCGTGGCCACGCCAATGCTGACCGTCACGATGCCGCCCTCGTTGTCCTCATGCTGCGCGCGCAGGCCAACCACGGCCTCGCGGATGCGTTCGGCGACTTCCAGCGCTCGCTCCTTCGGGGTATCGGGCAGCAGCGCGACAAACTCCTCGCCGCCATAACGCGCCGGCAGGTCACGCGGGCGTCGCGCCTTGCCGCGCACCGTCAGCGCCAGCATCTTGAGCAACTGGTCGCCTTCCTGGTGCCCATAGCGATCGTTGTAGAGCTTGAAGCGGTCGGCGTCGAGAAACAGCAACGACAGCGGCTGGCGTTCGCGCGCGGCGCTGGCCCATTCGCGCGCCAGGGCTTCGTCGAACGTGCGGCGATTGGCGATACCGGTCAGGCCGTCGGTCTGGGCCTCTTTCTCGAGTTGGCTCTCGACCTCCCGCCGCAAGCGGGTCTCGCGCCGGTATAGGACGATCTGCGCCATCACCGAGGCGAACAGCGCGAGCGTGACGGGGATGATCAGCATTGCGCGACGCACCCAGGGCTCGAGCACCTCGTCGACCGCCATCGCCACATCGATGATCAAGGGCGCGCCAGGCACGCTGTCAAATGTGTAGAGGCGGTTGACACCGTCGGGCGCCAGCACGCCGACGAACACGCCCTCCCGCCGCGCCACGAACTGCTGGAAATCGAGCGCCTGGCCAATGTCCGAGCCGAGATCCCGCGATGAATAAGGCGTCCGCGCAATCACCACGCCATCGTTACGGTAGATGGTGATGGCGTCGCGGGGGCCGATCGACAGGCTGGCGAAGCGCTCGCGAAAATACGCCAGGCGCAACGAGCCGGAGACCACGCCCGCGAAACTGCCATCCGGATTGGAGATCCGGCGGCTGATGCCGATGCTTTCATCGCCGCCGCGCAGGCGGCTGAGATAGGGGCGGCTGATGTACATGCCGACATCGGCATTGTCGCGATGGATCTGGAAGAAATCACGATCGGCGAAATTCACGTTCGACGGCAGCAGGCTCTGCGAGTCATAGCGGATATTGCCATCCTTGTCCAGGATGAGGATGGTGCCCAGATACTCGGCGCTGGCGGCGCGGTCGAACAGGAAGCGCTGCAGGGTGGCGCGGGGCAGGCTTTCGATGTCGGGCTCGTGCAGTCGCTCGATGACGCCCTGCAGCGACAGGTCGTAGACGCGGATGGTACGGCCGATATCGGCCGAGAGAACTTCCGCCAGGTTGCTGGCGGCCACGTATGCCAGGTTCCAGGTGATGCGCCTGTCCATCCACAGCAACGCGACGGCGGCGGCGCAGATACCGATGGCGATCAGCCCCGCCAGGGCATACAGACTGCGGTGTAATAACCCGTGGGACTTCAAGACGGCGCTCCTTCGCTATCGCGGTGGGGTGTCGTGCATTTTTTACGGGCCATAATGCCGCAAGCCTACCCGCGCAGGCAAGCACGCGGATGCGGCGCTACCATGGCGCGTCGGCGTGACGTTTTCCTATCCCATTTAACAAATCTATGAATAACACGGACAGGATTTACAGCGTGCCCACCCTGCGGTTCACGCGGTGGCTGATCGATCCGGGACGCAATGTGCCGCCCGATATCCGGGTCGCGCTGGTCCGCGGGCTGTTCGGTTCGCTGCCGATTTTCTTTGGCGGCATCATCAATACGCTGCTGGTGGCCGCGTTGATCACGCTGCGCCGTCCCGACCCGCCGTTCCTGATATGGCTGGCGTTGGAATTGATGATCTGCGCCTCGCGCATCGCGGTACTGGTGTCCGCCCACCGCTCGGCGCTGGCCGGCCGACCGACACCGACCGATCTGTACGTCGTGCTGGCGCTGCTCTGGGCCGGCAGCGTCGGCTACGGCACCTTCATCAGCCTCATCAGCGGCGACTGGATCGCGGCGACGCTGGCCTGCCTGTCCGCCGCATCGATGGTCGGCGGGATCTGCGTGCGCAATTTCGGCGCGCCACGCTTGTCTGCCACGATGGTTGCGCTAAGCGTGGGGCCGTGCGCGCTGGCCGCCCTGTTTACCCGGGAACCCATTTTCTGGCTGGTGCTGGTGCAGGTGCCGCTCTATATGGCGACGATGTCGATGGCTTCGTATCGCCTGAACGCCATGCTGGTGTCGACCATGCTGGCCGAGCGCGAAAACGAGCGCCAGGCGCGGCAGGATTCACTGACCGGTTTGCTGAACCGATATGGACTGCTGCGGGCGCTGGATCTGGCCGTGGGCCGCGCGGGCCAGGGCAAGGCCGAGTTCGCGGTGCTGTACCTGGACCTGGACGGCTTCAAGTCGGTCAACGACACGTATGGCCACGGCACCGGCGACGCGCTGCTCAGGCAGGTTTCGGAGCGGCTGCTAGCGCTCAAGCCATCCGATGCCGAGGCGGGGCGCATCGGCGGCGATGAATTCGTGTTGCTGATGCGGCTGGACAGCGCGGAGGACATCCGTCGGTTTGCCGAGCGCATCATCGACAGGGTCCGGCAACCCTATGATCTTCAACAGGAAATGCCGATCTACATCGGTGGCAGCATCGGTATCGCGCTGATTCCGCGGCACGGCGCCGACACCGCGGCGGTGCTGCACGCGGCCGACCGGGCGCTGTACCTGGCCAAGTCGGCCGGCAAGAGCCGGGCGGCGATGGCCCAACTCTGACCGGTAGCCGGGCGCGCGCCCCCCACGGCCACGCGCCCGGACCGGCGTCAGGTCGCCGTGGCGGCGATGCGGAAGGGAAAGGCCTTGGCGCTGCGGACCTTGTCGGTTTCGCGGTGGGCATTGATGGCCCAGGCCTGACCGGCGCTGCCCGCCGCCTGGACCAGCTGGCGCATGGCGCTGGCGGAAAAGCCGCAACGCAGGGTCAACGCCTGGCGCCTTGCCAGCTCAAACCCGACAGCGTGCGGGGTCGTGGAAATCCGATCCGATTGCAGCATGGCAGCCTCCTGGCAGAGACGCTTCGGAAGTGAAGCGCGGTTGGAGATAAATCTACCTCAGCCGCCCGGGCTTGCGCGTGAAATGATGCGTAAAGTAATGCAAAGAGGCTGTAATACGTAAATCGATCGGCCTGTCACACGCCGGTCATGCCGGCGCGCCAGGGTCGGCGTGACCCGCCGGCGCCACCGTTTCGCGGTCCGGTTGGTCATTCCTCCCATCGGCCGGGCCGGTCATGTTGCCGTACAGCAGCGACCGTCCGGCGAACAGCCCGCCGGCCACCTCCAGGTCGAAGCGGTCGCTGTCGCGCCTGCGCACGTCGGCCACGACTTCGGCGGCCTCGTCCGGCGGCACGCCGACGGCGCGCAGCGCGGCTTCGCCGAAGACCAGGGCCGATTCAAAGGTTTCACGCACCTGATAGTCGACCCCTTCCTTGGCCAGGGCCAGCGAATGGATACGGTCGTAGGCGCGCACCACCAATTGCACCAGCGGAAATTCGGCCTTGATCAGCTTGACCATGTGGTCGACCGACTGCGGATTGTCGATACAGATGAGGATGGCCTTGGCGGTTTCGGCGCCGGCGGTGCGCAGCATGTCGATGCGCGTACCGTCCCCGTAATACACCTTGACGCCCCATTTGGCCGCCGCGCGGATGGCGTCGGTGTCGGTATCCAGGATCGATACCTTCATGTCGCGCGCCAGCATTGCCTGGGTCACGATCTGGCCGAAACGGCCAAAGCCGACGATCAGGGCGCAGCCTTCCAGGTCCTGCGCCACGTCCACCCCCTCCATCGACGGCACGGGTTTGGGCAGCAGCCAGCGCAGCGCCAGCACGCACAGCGGCGTGAACGCCATGGAAATGATGACAACCGCGATCAGCACCGCGGCCAGGTGCGCGTCGAAAATGCCGGCGGCGGCGGCCGCGCCATACAGCACGAAGGCGAATTCGCCGCCCTGCGCCAGCAGCGCGGCGCGGGTCAACGCTTCGGCATGGCTGGCGCGCAGCAGGCGCGCGACCAGGTAGACGCCGATGGACTTGACCAGCATGAACACGACCACGCCCGCCAGGATCAGTTGCCATTCGCGCGCCACGGCGGCCAGGTCCAGTGACATACCGACGCCGAGGAAGAACAGGCCCAGCAGAATGCCGCGGAACGGCTCGATCTCGGCTTCCAGCTGGTGGCGGAAGGTGGACTCGGACAACAGCACGCCCGCCAGGAACGCGCCCATGGCCATGGACAGGCCGCCCAGCTCCATCAGCAGCGCCGCGCCCAGCACCACCAGCAGTGCGGCGGCCGTCATGACTTCGCGCGCGTGCGCCGCGGCCAGCAGGCGGAATAAGGGATTGAGCAGCCAGCGGCCGGCCGCCAGCAGCGCCAGCACGCAGCCGATGGCAATGCCCGCCTGCAGCCACGGATCGCCATGCTCGCCGGTGCCGGCCGGCGCCAGCAGCGCCACCAGGGCCAGCAGCGGCACGATGGCCAGGTCTTCGAGCAACAGGATGGAAACGATGCGCTGGCCCTGGGCGCTGGCGGTCTCGTCGCGCTCGGCCAGGATCTGCATGACGATGGCGGTGGACGACAGCACGAAGCCCATCGCCGCCATGAAGGCCGCCGGGCCCGACAGGCCGGCGGCCAGGCCGACCGCGGTCAGCAATGCGCCGCAGGCCACCACCTGGGCCACGCCCAGGCCGAAGATTTCGCCGCGCAGCTTCCACAGCCGCGACGGCTGCATCTCCAGGCCGATGATGAAGAGGAACATCACCACGCCCAGTTCGGCCACGTGCAGGATGGAGCGGGGATCGGAGAACCAGCCGATGCCGAACGGACCGATGGCCAGGCCGGCGGCCAGGTAGCCGAGGACGGAGCCGAGTCCCAGGCGCTTGAACAGGGGCACCGCGATGACCGCCGCCCCCAGCAGAACGACGACGTTGACGAGCTGGTTGCCTTCTGCGGGCAGGGACATGGGCGGCTCCTGGGTGGCCTGGCGCGGCGCACGCGGCGCCGCGCGCGATCAGTCTTCGCGGAACTGCATGTTGTAGAGCGAGGCGTACAGGCCGTCGGCGGCCAGCAGCTCGGCATGCGGGCCCTGTTCGACGATCTTGCCGGCGTCCAGCACGATGATGCGGTCGGCGTTCTGCACGGTCGACAGGCGGTGCGCGATGACCAGCGTGGTGCGGCCCTTCATCAGGCGTTCGAGCGAAGCCTGCACCTGGCGTTCGGACTCGTTATCGAGCGCCGAGGTGGCTTCGTCGAGGATGAGGATGGGCGCGTTCTTGATCAGGGCGCGGGCGATCGCCAGGCGCTGGCGCTGGCCGCCGGACAGGCGCGCGGCGTTTTCGCCAACGGGGGTGTTGATGCCCTGCGGCAGGCCTTCGACGAAGTCCAGCAGGTTGGCGGCGGCGAGCGCGTCGCGCACCTGCTGTTCGCTGGCCTCGCCCAGGGCGCCGTAGCCGACGTTGGCGGCGATGGTGTCGTCGAACAGCACCACGTCCTGGCTGACCAGCGACAGGTGCGAACGCAGGCTGCGCAGCTTCAGGTCGTTGATCGGCACGTCGTCGACGTAGATGGCGCCGCTGTCGGCCAGCACGAAGCGCGGCAGCATGTTGACCAGCGTGGTCTTGCCGCTGCCGGAGCGTCCCACCAGCGCCACGGTCTGGCCGGGTTCGACCACGAACGACACGTCGTTGACGGTGTCGCGGTCGGCGTCGGAAAAGCGATGGGTGACGTTGCGGAATTCGACCTTGCCGCGCACGGGCTCGGGCAGCTCGCGCGTGCCGGTGTCGCTTTCGGGCACCTGGTCGATCAGGGTGAACACACTTTCGGCCGACACCAGCATCTTCTGCATGCGCGCGGCCAGGTTGGTCAGGCGTTTGATGGGGTCGAAGATCTGCGCCAGCGCGGCCATGAAGGAGGCGAAGCTGCCGACCGTGAGCGAGCCGTTGTTGGCCTGCCCCAGGGCGACGGCGATGACCGCGCCCACCGAGATCGAGATGCACACCTGCGTCAGGGGCGTCAGGGCGGCGTCGGCGGTGGCGGTGCGCATGGCGAAGCGGCGCAGGCGGCCGCTGACGAAATCGAAGCGGCCACGTTCGACCTCGTAGCCGTCGAACAGCTTGATGACGCGCTGGCCGTCGATGCCCTCGCTGACCACGCGGGTCAGTTCGGCGTTCATGTTGACGGTGTCGCGGTTGATGCGGCGCAGGCGCTTGATGAAGGTGCGCGCGATCAGCACCGAAACGGGCAGCATGACCAGGATGATCAGGGTCAGCACCCACGAGGTGTACAGCAGCACGCAGATCAGGGCGATGACCACCAGGGTTTCTCGCACCAGCACGGTGATGACGTCGGTGGCGTAGCCGGTGACGTTGCCCGCGTCGATGGTGAAGCGGTTCAGCAGGCGGCCGGTGTCGCCGCGCTTGAAATCGGCGTCCGGCAGGCCCAGCAGGCGTTCGAACATGTCGCGCCGCATGCCCAGCAGGACGTTGTTGGCCACCCAGGCCAGCAGGTAATCGCTGAAGAAGTTACAGACCCCGCGCAGGAAGATCAGGCCCACCACCGCCAGCGGCAGTGCCCAGACGTAGTAGGGTTTGGCGCCCGAGAAGCCGTCGTCCAGCAGGGGCTTCATAATGACGGCCAGCGTGGGCTGCGTGGCGGCGGCGCCGGCCATCAGCAGGGTCGCCAGCACCAGCCCCTTCCAGTAGGAGCCAACCCGGCTGTAGATACGGCTCCAGAGTTCGGCTCTGACGGGCTGAGAGCCCGCGGGCGTGTTGCGTGCGGCAGAATTCAATGGAATCACTCGCTTTTATACAATTGTGCCCCGGATTGTACTGGCTACGCGTTGCCGCGCGGGGCCGGGCGTCCCCCCTTTCAGTTCCTATCGCGCGGTGCGCCTGTCCATGTCCGAAATCAGTTGCCTCTACGTTCGCCTGCCCAATTGGGTGGGAGATGTCTGCATGAGCCTACCCAGCCTGCGCACCTTGCAGGCGGCCGGCCTGCCCCTGGTGATCTGCGCCCGCCCCTGGGCCCGGGACCTGTTGGATGGCGTCGACAAACGGGAGTTCCTGCCGATGCTGGGAAAAGTGGGGCCGGATCGCGCGACGGTCGGCGCCCACCGCCGTTCCCTGGGCGCCGCGGGCCGCCATGCCCGGGGGCTGCTGCTGCCGGATTCGTTGTCCAGCGCGCTGGTGTTCCGCCTGGCGGGCGTGCCGTCGGCCGGCTACCGCGACGACGGGCGCAGCTTCCTGCTACGCTGGCCGGTCGCCAAGCCGGAGGCGGCGCTGCATGCGGTGCAGTCCTGGCACCACCTGACGCGCGAAGCGCTGGGCCGCTGGGGACTGCCGACCGGCCCCGCCGAGCCGGCCCCCACGCTCGACCTGCCCCTGACGCCGGCCCACGAGAACGCCGCCGCGCTGGCGCTGGAAGCGGCCGGCCTGGCCGGACAGCGCTTCGTGCTGATCGCCCCCACGGCGACCGGCCTGCACAAAGGCAAGGTCAAGGTCTGGCCCGGATTCGATACACTTACCCGCGCGCTGCAGGCACGGGGCCATACCGTGGTAATGTGCCCCCCTCCAGCGGAAACCGACGAAGCCCGGCGCAACGCCCCCACGGCACAGTTGCTGCCCCCGTTGCCCCTGGGTGCGTTTGCCGCCCTGACGGCGCGGGCCGCGTTGGTGATTTGCAACGACTCCGGCGTGTCGCACGTCGCGGCGGCGGCGGGCGCGCGGGAGCTGACGCTGTTCGGCGTCACGCGGCCCGGCCGCACCGGCCCGTGGTCGCCCCGCGCGGTATGCGTCGGTTCGGAAACGGCCTGGCCATCCAGCGAAGTGGTGGAACAGCGGGCCAACGCGATGCTGGACGATGCGCAGTAAACAGTTTGTCTTGAAATG
The DNA here is from genome assembly GCF_002082135.1 of Achromobacter ruhlandii. NCBI lineage: Bacteria > Pseudomonadati > Pseudomonadota > Betaproteobacteria > Burkholderiales > Alcaligenaceae > Achromobacter > Achromobacter ruhlandii. Next base: position 1,426,779 of record NZ_CP017433.1, on the reverse strand, counting down.
ACCATGTCCAGCTATCTCACGAATCTGATCATTCCCTACAACCTGTGCCTGACCCTGGTGGTGGTCGGTCTGGTCCTGGGCCTGTTCCGGCTGCGCAAGACCGGCGGCGCCCTGATCGTCGCCGGCCTGCTCTGGGCGCTGGCATGGTCGCTGCCGGCGACCTCGCTGTGGCTCGGAGGCGCGCTGGAAAGCCGCTACCCGCACCTGCCGCCCGCCGAATCCCCCACCGCCGACGCCATCGTGGTGCTGGGCGGCAACACCGCCAATGGCCGCGCCAACTGGTTCCTGCCCTATGACAAGGACACCGCCGTGGTGCGCGTCGACACCGCGGCCCAGCTGTACCTGGCGGGCCGCGCGCCGAAGGTGGTGCTGTCCGGCGGCGCGCTGGAAGGCGACGTCAGCGAGGCCCGCGGCATGGCCCACGCCATCCGCCAGCAAGGCGTGCCGGAATCGGCGCTGATCCTTGAGAACGCCAGCCGCACCACCTACGAGAACGCGGCCCTGACCGAAGACCAGCTCAAGACCCGCGGCATCGGCAAGGTGCTGCTGGTGACGTCGGCCCTGCACATGCCGCGCGCCATGGCGGCGTTTTCCAAGCAGGGCGTGGTGGCCATCGCCGCCCCAGCTCCGCCGCAGATCGTGGCGCCGGCCGACGGTTCCCTGAATCCGTGGCTGCCCGACCAGCGCACCTTCGACGCCAGCCGTTCCATCATCAAGGAATACGCCGGGCTGTTCGTCTACTGGCTGCGCGGGTGGGTCTGAGCATGACGGCAACGCTGGCCTGCCGGCCGGGCTGCGGCGCCTGCTGCATCGCGCCGTCGATCACCCGGCCGATCCCCGGCATGCCCGATGGCAAGCCGGCCGGCGTCCCCTGTATCCAGCTGCTGCCGGACATGCGCTGCGCGATCTTCGGCCAGCCGTCGCGGCCGGATTTCTGTGGCGGGCTGCAGGCGCAGGCCGACATGTGCGGTGGCGATCGCGAATACGCGATCCGCTGGCTGGGCGAGCTGGAGCGGGCCACCGCGCCGGCGACGCATTGAATCGCGGACGCATCGATCGCATTGCATGAAAACGGGACCCTGGCGGTCCCGTTGTTGTTTTTGGGCCAGCGCGGCGGAGGTCAGCCGCGCTCGGCCAGCACGTCCTGGTACAGCGCCTCGTAGCGCGCCGCCACGGCCTCCCAGCTCTGGTCGCGGGCGATGGCCAGACCGCGCTCGGACAGGGCCGCGCGCAGTTCGGGCTCGTCGCCCAGCCGCTGCAGGGCCTGCGCCAGTTGGGCGCCATCGCGCGGGTCCTGCAGGATCAGGGCGTCCTTGCCCGCCGACAGGTACTGGGCGAAGCCGCAATAGGCGGGCGAACTGACCACCACCGGCAGGCCGTGCGACATGGCTTCCAGCGGCGCCATGGCGTAGCTGTCGTTGAGCGTCGGATGGGCGTAGATGTCGGCCGCCGCGAAATAGCGCGCGACCTCGGGCGTCGGGTCGACCAGCGACACGCGGCTGGCAACGGCGCCTGCCGCGCGCACCCGGTCGCGGGTGGCCTGGTCGGCGCCCACCACCAGCAGGCGGTACCTGGGCGGCAGCAGCGCCAGCGCATCGAGCAGCGCCGGCAGGCCCTTGCGCAGCGGATTGCGCGCCACCAGCAGGCAGCCGATGGTGTCGGCATCCCAGCCGACCTGCGCCCGGGTGGCGGCGCGCGCGGCGGCGGACTCGGGCGCCGGCAGCTTGACCCCGGGCGCGATGATCTCGACCGGCAGCCGCGGGCCGTAGCTGCGGTGCAGCTGGTCCATGATCAGGCCGGACACCGCCACCACGCGCCGCGCGGGCGCGCGGCGCACGCGCGATTTCTCCAGCAACAGGTAGGTGACCAGGCGCGGGCTGAGCCAGGCGAGCGCGCGCTTGAGCGGCTTGACGCGCGTCAGGCGGTTGTAGCGCACCGGCGTGACGTGCATGACCTGGATTTCACCGGCCCAGCCGTTCATGTGCGAGTGCACGATGTCATAGCGGCCGCGGGTCAGGCGGTCGGCCTTCCAGGCGAAATACAACACCCGCATCCAGCTGGGCAACCAGCCAGGAAAGCGCACCGGCAGGAAGGGAAAAGGCAGGTCGCTGTCGAAGTCGCGCGCCACCACGGAAACGTCGTGGCGCTGGCCCAGCACGCGCATCAGCTCGACCCCGTAGGCCTCGGCGCCGCCGAAGCGGTTGCCGAAGCGGTCGACCAGCAGTGCGATGCGCAGCCGCCGCTCAGCCGCGCCCGCGCTTGTCTTCATAGCGGGTCAGGCACTTCTGCAGGAAACGGAAAATGCCGGTCGAGCGCGACACCGTCACGCGCGGCAAACCGAAGGGGTCGTCGCTGGCGCTGGCCAGGCCGCGCTTGGTCAGGGTGGCGTTGTCGTAGCCCGCCTCGCGCGCCATGACCAGGTGTTCCGGGCCGTGATCGCCATAGGGATAACAGAAGGCGGTGACGGGCGCGCCCAGGGCCTGTTCCAGCACGTCCTTGGATTCGACCATCTGGCGGCGGGCCTCTTCGGGCGTCATCTCGGGCAGATGGACGTGGTCCAGCGTGTGCGAGCCGACCTCGTGGCCGGACGCGGCCCACTGGCGCATCTCGTCGACCGTCATGAGCGGCGAGAACGGGATGCCGATCTTGGCGTCCCAGACGTTGCCGCCGTCGAATTGGTTGGCCACCAGGTAGTTGGTGGCGGTGAATCCCAGCTTGTCCAGTACCGGCATCGCGTTCTGGACCACGTTGCGGTAGCCGTCGTCGAACGTCAGGCCGAACACCTTGCCGTGGCGCTCGCCGCGCACGTACGGCATGATGTCGCGCATCGACAGGCCGCGGTAGCCCAGGAAGCGCATCCAGCGCATCTGACGCGCGAAATCATCCGGGTGCACCGTCAGGCCGCGAAACGGCGTGCCCTTGGGGTTGGGCTCGCCGATCTGGTGGTACATGAGAATTGGGATAGACATGGCGCGATTATAGAGGCTCAGTGTCCGCCCAATGTCCGCTGGTAGACGTCGACCGTGGCTTGCGCGAAACGCGCCAGGTTGAAGTCGCGCTCGGCGGTCTGGCGCGCATGGGCGCCCATGGCGCGGACCTGCGCCGGGTCGTCCAGCATGCGGCGCAGGCGCGCGGTCATGGCGGCCACGTCGCGCACCGGCACGATCCAGCCGTCGACGCCGTCGGTGACGTTCTCGGGCAGGCCGCCGGCGTCGGTCACCAGCGCCGGCAGGCCCAGGCCCATGATCTCGCGGCAGGCGAACGACAGGGCCTCGCGGTACGACAGCACGAAGCCGGCGTGGCACGAGGCCAGCGCCGCGCGCACGTCGTCGAGCAGGCCGGGAAAGCGCACCTGGTCGAGCATGCCGAGTTCGCGCACGCGCTCGAGCTTGGCCTCGGACGGCGGGTCGCCGGCCACCAGCAGCAGCACGCGCTCCCTGTCGCCCGGCGGCAGCGCCGCCACGGCGGCCACCAGGTCGAGCCAGCCCTTGTCGTAATCGGTGCCGCCGGCGCTGCCCAGCAGCAGCTTGCCGCGCCAGTCCGGGCCGAAGAAAATCTCGCGCAGCTTGTCCAGGCTGTCGGGCGGCGGCGGCGCGAAAAAGCGCGTGTCGATGCCATGGCGGATCGTGGTGATCGGCCGCTTGCTGTAGGGCGAATCGGCCAGCAGCCGATGGATGTAGTCGCTGACCGCGATGCTGTGGTCGGTGGCCAGCGCCACGCGCAGCTTGTGGCCTAAGCTGGAGACCGGGTGGTCGTTGTGCTTGGTGAACACGATGCGCGGGCGGCGCGCCATCGCCAGCATGGCCAGCATCACCTGCTTGTGGTCGGCCGAGCCGTTGGCGTGGATGATGTCGAAGCGGCCCTGCTTGATCAGGTGGCGCAGCCGCGCCCGGTCGCCGAACCAGGATGACGGCCGCGTGGTGTAGCGCATGTCCACCACCGTGACGCCGGGAATCGCCTTGGCGTAGCGGTACAGCCGGCTGCTGGCCGGCGCGGCCACCGTGATCTGGTGATCGGCCGCCAGGGCGCGACACAGGTTGATGATGTAGGTGACGTGTCCACCGCCGTTGCCGGCGTGGAAATTGGTGTAGAGGATCTTCACTTGTTCTTCTCGGCCAGGAACATCAGCTTCGAATAACGGAAGAAACTGCCCGCCGCCGCGGTCACGGCCAGCACCAGCCCATGGCGGCCGTCGAGAAAGCCGCGCCGGATCAGGTAGATGCGCACGAAGGTCCAGAAGCTGTGGCCCAGCGCGCCGAACACCGAGGTGCGCTTGCCCTTGGCGTACATCATGGCGGCGGCGTCCGACGAATAGCGGTTGATCTTGGTGACCAGCGCGTCCAGGTTGTCGTACGGGTAATGATGGAAATGGCCCTTGAGCTGCAGCGGCGGCTGGCCGTTGGCCGGCACCACGCGTTCATGCACGGCGGCGTCGTTGAAGCGCGCCGCGCCGCGCTTGAACAGGCGCAGCACGTAGTCGGGCCACCAGCCGCTGTGGCGGATATCGCGACCGCAGAAATTCGACAGGCGGGCAATCTCGTAGGTGTCGGCGCGCGGCGCGGCCAGGGTGTCCTGGATCTCGCGGGCCAGCTCGGGCGTGACGCGTTCGTCGGCGTCGATCGACAGCACCCAGTCGCCGCTGGCCAGATCGAGCGCGCGGTTCTTCTGCGGGCCGAAACCGGGCCAGTCGGACGTCACCTCGACCCGCGCGCCCAAGGCCCGCGCCAGCTCCACCGTGCCGTCGGTGCTGCCCGAATCCACCACGATGAACTCATCGGCGAAGGCGACTGACTTGAGGCACTCGGCGATATTGGCCGCTTCGTTCTTGGTGATGACTATGACTGATAACTTCATCCGCGATTCCTAAGACGCTTTTTCCAGGCCTTCCAGGCGTGATAGCGCGGTCCCCAGAAGGGATCGCGCGACAGCCAGATGCGCCGGTTCAACCAGGAGCCGCCCTGATTGCGCACCGCGAAGCGGTAGATGTGGCCGGGGTCGGCGCCAGGGGTGTTCTGGCCGAAAGGGTCGGTAGTGTACAAGTGGCGAAAGCCCGCCTGCCGGGCGGCCGCCACGTAGTCGGCGTCGAAATAGCCCTGCGGCCAGCACAGATGATCGCTGACCGCGCCCAGGCGCCGCGTCAGAGTCTCTCGTGAATCGGACAGTTCCTGCGCAATGTGTGCCTTCTTGGCCTCGACATCAGCGCCGCAGACCTTGTCCCAGCGCGTGTGGGTGTGGGTATGCGAATGGAATTCGAAGGTGCCGGCGGCCCGCATCGCTTCGATTTCGCTCCAGCGCAGCATGACATCGTCGGCGCGGCCTTCGGCGATCAGCTTCTTGCTGGCGTCGTGGTCGGGCGTGGCCGGCAGCGGCAGGCCCTGGCCGGCATGCGGACGCACCGGGCCGTCGCCGATCCAGCCGGTGATGGTGAACAGCACGGCGCGCATGCCATGGCGCGCCAGCACCGGATGGGCGTGGACCCAGTTGTTGAGATAGCCGTCGTCGAAGGTGATCAGCACCGAGCGCTCGGGCGCCGGCGCGCCGGCCAGGTAGGCGGCGAACTGGTCGGCCGACAGCGACTGGTAGCCGGCGCGCGCCAGGCGCGCGATCTGGGCCTCGAACACGTCGGGCATGGCGTTGATCATGCCGCCGGCCGGCGTGACGTGGTGGTACATCAGCACCGGGACGTTGGGCGCGTTCATCGGCGCCGCTCCGCCAGCCAGCGGGTGTAGACGGCCTCGGTGGTCTCGGCCAGGCGGGCGGGCGAGAACACGCCCTCTTCCCAGACCATCTTGCGGCCGGCCTCGCCCATGCGCTGGCGCAAGGCGGCGTCGTCGATCAGTCTTTCGAGCGCGGCGGTGAGCGCGGCCGGGTCCTTGGGCGGCACCAGGATGCCGGTTTCGCCGTCGCGGAACATCTCGGACACGCCGCCGACGTCGGTGCCGATGACCGGCAGGCCGCTGGCCTGGGCTTCGACGTAGACGGTGCCGGAGGCCTCCTGCTGGGTCGCCAGCGCGAACAGGTCGCAGCCGGCCAGCAGATTGGGCACGTCGCGGCGCGTGCCCATCAGGTGGATGCGATCGGCCAGGCCGCGTTCGGCCACGTAGGCCTGGGTCTGCTCGAACACCGGCGAGCCGCCGCCCACGAACACCAGGTGCAGCTTGGGCCGGGTGGCCATCAGCGGCGCGATGGCGTCGATCAGGTCCTTGTGGCCCTTGGTGACGCGCATCACGGCGACACAGCCGACCACCAGATCGTCCGGCGCCAGCCCGAGTTCCTCGCGCAGGGTCGAATGCTCGACCGGCGGCGGCAGCACGATCGGCGAATAGACCGTGGCGACGCGATCGGCCGGCACCCCGCGTTCGATCAGGTGCTCGCGCACGTGGTCGCTGACGGTGGTGACGCGATGCGGCAGGCGCGTGTACGACCAGAGCGAGCCGACCTTGTTGGACAGGTGGCGGGTGCGCACGATCAGCGGCGTGCCCGCCAGGCGGCCGGCCGCCGCGGCGATCACGGTGTCGCGCCGGCTGTGGGTGTTGAGCACGTCGAAGCGCCCTTCGCGCAGGATGCGGCGGATGGCGGCGACGCCCTTCAGGTAGTTGACCGGCCCGTCCATCTCCAGCGTGTGGACGGTGAAGCCGGCGTCCGACAGGCGCTCGGCCAGCAGCGCGGTCGGCTGGCAGATGGCTTCCAGGTGATGGCCACGCGCGCGCATGGCGTTCATCTCCTTGAAGATACGGCCTTCCTGGCCGCCGAAACTGGTGGCGGCTTCCGAGTGGACGATGCGCATCAGTACGTGACCTCCACGCCGTTCGGCTTGGTCCAGGCGTTCAGGTTCTCGAGCAGCGTGTCGGCCATGCGCACGCGCCATTCCTCGCCCAGCCGCACCGTGCAGAGGAAATTGTTCTTGGTGTAGACGATGTCCACCGGCACGCCGGGGATGCCGTTCTCGGGCTCGGCGCGGAACGGGTTGAGCATCTGGCGCAGGCGCGCGGCGTCGGCGCCGCCATTGAGCTTGACGCGCAGCGACTTGGCGCGCGCCTCGCGCGCCAGTTGCAGGTCGTACAGTTGCTCGGCGACGATGCGCATGCCGCCCGAATAGTCATCGTTGCTGACCTTGCCCTGGACGATGACCAGTTGGTCTTCGCGCAGGCGGTTGCGGTGCTTTTCGTAGAGTTCGTTGAAAACCGAGATCTCGACCTGCGCGGTGCCGTCGTCCAGCACCGCGAACACCATCTTGCCCCGGCGTGTCATCATGACGCGCACGCTGGCCAGCACCCCGCACATCCATTGCAGGTCGCGCTGCGGCTCGACCCGCGCCAGCTGCATCGGCACGATCTGGCGCACTTCGTCGCGCCAGGCGTCGAACAGGTGGCCGCTGTAGTAATAGCCCAGCGCCGATTTTTCCTCGGTGAGCTTCTTGTGCAGGTCCCACGGCGCCACCTTGGCCAGCTCGCCGGCCACCACGTCGCTGCTGTCGTCGCCGAACAGCGAGGACTGGTTGGCGCTGCGGGCGGCCTGCTCGGCCGCTTCCATGGCGGTCGGCACCGAAGCCAGCATGGCGGCCCGGTTCGGCTCGATGGTGTCGAACGCGCCGGCCTTGATCAGGGCCTCGATGGTGCGGCGGTTGACCGCGTGCTTGCTGACGCGGCGGCAGAAGTCGAACAGGTTCTGGAACGGGCCGCCTTCCTTGCGGGCGCGCAGGATGTCCTCGACCGCGCCCTGGCCGGTGCCCTTGACCGCCCCCAGACCGTAGCGCATGGTGCGCGGCGGCTTGCCCTTTTCGGTGTACTTGTCGGCCACCGGCTCGAAGCGGTAGCCCGAGAAGTTGACGTCCGGCGGCAGCACCTCGACGCCGTTGTCCTGGGCGTCGCGGCAGAAGATCTGGACCTTGTCGGTGTCGTCCATGTCGGAGGACATGGTGGCGGCCAGGAACTCGGTCGGGTGGTAGGCCTTGAGCCAGGCGGTCTGGTACGAGATCAGCGCGTACGCGGCCGAGTGCGACTTGTTGAAGCCGTAGCCCGCGAACTTCTCCATCAGGTCGAACAGCTTGACCGCGAGATCCGGATCGTGGCCCTTTTCCTTGGCGCCCTTCTCGAACAGCTCGCGGTGCTTGGCCATTTCCTCGGGCTTTTTCTTGCCCATGGCGCGGCGCAGCAGGTCGGCGCCGCCCAGCGAGTAGCCGCCGATGATCTGCGAGATCAGCATCACCTGTTCCTGGTAGACGATGACCCCGTAGGTGCTCTTGAGCGTGCTCTCCAGATCGTTGTGGAAGTAGTCCACCGCGGCACGGCCGTGCTTGCGGTTGACGAAGTCGTCCACCATGCCCGATTCCAGCGGCCCCGGACGGTACAGGGCCAGCATGGCGATGATGTCTTCGAAGGTGTTGGGCCGCAGCTTCTTGAGCAGTTCCTTCATGCCACGCGATTCCAGCTGGAATACGGCAGTGGTGTTGGCATCGCACAGGATCTTGTAGGCGGCCGGATCGTCGAGGCTGAGCGCCATGACATCGAAGTCGCGCTTGTCCTCGTTGAACTGGCGCACGTAGCGCACGGCCCAGTCCAGGATGGTCAGGTTGCGCAGGCCCAGGAAGTCGAACTTGACCAGGCCGGCGGCTTCGACGTCGTCCTTGTCGAACTGCGAGACGGCGCTGTTTTCCTGCCCCGGCTGGCAATACAGCGGGCAGAAGTCGGTGAGCTTGCCGGGCGCGATCAGCACGCCGCCGGCGTGCATGCCGATGTTGCGGGTCAGGCCTTCGAGCGGCTTGGCCAGGTCGACCAGCGCGCGCACTTCCTCTTCCTGCTCGTAGCGGTCCTTGAAAGCCGGCTCGTCCTTCAGGGTGCGTTCGAGCGTCCACGGATCCATCGGGTTGAACGGGATCAGCTTGGACAGGCCGTCGCAGAACATGTAGGGCATGTCCAGCACCCGGCCGGCATCGCGCACCACGGCCTTGGCGCCCAGCGTGCCGAAGGTGGCGATCTGGCTCACGGCGGCGCGGCCGTACTTTTCCTTGACGTAGTCGATGACGCGTTCGCGGTTGTCCTGGCAGAAGTCGATATCGAAGTCGGGCATCGAGACCCGCTCGGGGTTCAGGAAGCGCTCGAACAGCAAGTCGTAGCGGATCGGGTCAAGGTCGGTGATGCCCAGCGCGTACGCCACCAGCGAACCGGCGCCCGAACCCCGGCCCGGGCCGACCGGCACGCCGTTGTTCTTGCCCCAGTTGATGAAGTCTTGCACGATCAGGAAGTAGCCCGGGAAGCCCATCTGGATGATGGTCTTGCATTCCCAGCGCAGGCGCTCGTAGTACTGCTCGCGCTTGGATTCGCGTTCGGCCTCGTCCGGGAACAGGAAGGCCATGCGCTTTTCCAGGCCCTCTTCGGACAGCTGCACCAGGTAGTCGTCCAGCGACACGCCGTCGGGCGTGGGGAAATTCGGCAGGCGCGGCTTGCCCAGCACCAGGCTGAGGTTGCAGCGCTTGGCGATCTCGACCGTGTTGGCCAGCGCCGAGGGCACGTCGGCGAAGCGGCGCGCCATTTCCTCGGAACTGAGCAGGTATTGCTCTTTGGTGAAGCGGCGCACGCGGCGCGGATTGGCCAGGATCTCGCCTTCGGCGATGCAGACGCGGGCTTCGTGCGCCTGGAATTCGTATTCGTCCAGGAACTGCACCGGGTGGGTGGCCACCACCGGCAGGCCGGCCTCGGCCGCCAGGCGCATGGCGGCCTGGGTGTAGGCTTCGTCGCCATCCATGCCGGCGCGCTGCAGCTCGATGTAGTAGCTGCCCGGGAACATATGCGCCCACTGGCGCGCCAGCGCCAGCGCCGACACCGCGTTGCCGGCGTCCAGCGCCTGGCCGACGTCGCCGCCGCGGCCGCCCGACAGCACGATCAGGCCGTCCTGGCCCTGCAGCCATTCGCGGCGGATTTCGGCGCGGCCCTTGCCCTGGTTGGTCAGGAACGCGCGCGACAGCAGTTCGCACAGGTTCAGGTAGCCCTGGTGGTTGCGCACCAGCAGCAGCACGCGGAACGGCTTGGCGGGATCTTCGTCGTTGCTCAGCCAGACGTCGCAGCCGGCGATGGGCTTGATGCCCGCGCCGCGCGCGCCCTTGTAGAACTTGATCAGGCCGAACAGGTTCGACAGATCGGTCAGGGCGACCGCGGGCTGGCCCAGCTTGGCCACGCGCTTGATGAGGTCGGGGATGCGCACGATGCCGTCCACCACCGAGAACTCGGAGTGGACACGCAGGTGGACAAATGGGGACGGGGTTGTTACGGCTTCGGACATGGTAGGAATTGTACCCAGTCGGGCGGTCGAAAAGCGCTGCCGGAGCGATCGCGCCGACGTGCGTCCGGCGCCCCTGTGTAACAATAGACGATTGGACCTGACTCACCCGCCGCAGGACGAGATTTACGTATGAAATGGCTGATACCCGGGATCTGGCTCGCCGCCATCCTGTTCGCGCACTTCCGTGGCCGCGTCAAGCTGCCGCTGGGCCGGCAATTGCTGGATCACTCGGTGCTGCTGGCGCCGATCAACGCCTTCATGGTGCTGAGCTCGCGCGTGCCGTCGACGCCCTACCTGACCACCAGCGAAATCGCCGAGCTCAAGGTGCTGGACGACAACTGGGAGACGATCCGCGACGAAGCCCTGCAAATGGCCGAGATGCGCCGCATCAAGGCGGCCGACAGCCACAACGACATCGGCTTCAATTCGTTCTTCAAGTACGGCTGGAAACGCTTCTACCTGAAGTGGTATGACGCCCGCCACCCCTCGGCCGAGGAACTGTGCCCCAAGACGGTGGCCATCCTGAAGACGCTGCCCAAGGTCAAGGCGGCCATGTTCGCCGAACTGCCGCCCGGCGGCCAGCTCAACCCGCACCGCGACCCGTTCGCCGGGTCGCTGCGCTACCACCTGGGCCTGGCCACGCCCAACGACGACCGCTGCCACATCATCGTCGACGGCGAAACCTACAGCTGGCGCGACGGCGAAAGCGTAGTGTTCGACGAGACCTACGTGCACGAGGCCTACAACCACACCGACCAGAACCGCATCATCCTGTTCTGCGACGTCGAGCGGCCGCTCAAGTGGGGCTGGGCCGAGGCCTTCAACCGCTGGTTCGGCCGGGTCGTGATGTCGGCGGCCAGCTCGCCCAACGACGGCGGCGACCAGACCGGCGCCATCAACAAGCTGACCCATGCGCACTGGGTCATCGACCAGAAGCGCAAGGCCTTCAAGGCCTGGAACCGCAACGTCTACAAGGCCACCAAGTACGGCCTGATCATCCTGGTGATCGCGGGCTTCATCGCCCTGTGATCGGGCCGACCGCGCGGATCGCGCGGTCATCACGCCAGCACGGCGGGCCGTCCGGCCCGCCGCTCCCCACCCTACCCCGCGGCGCGCTCCGGCAAGGTCAACAGGCCGGTGTGGTAGTCGTAGCCGTAGATTTCGCCATAGCGCCCCCATTCCACCGCGATCTTCAGCACGCGCTCGGCTTCGTCGGGCTTGAGGAATTCCTCCAGCGAATCCAGGAAGTTCTTTTCCGGCAACTCGCCGGCAGGCTCCTGCTCCAGGCTGTGGCGAATGTGCGCGGCCAGCGGCACGTGCGCCAGCAGCTGGCGGCCGAAGATGGCCTGCTTCTGGCCCTGGTCGGCCTGCACGTAGCGCTGGCCCAGCGGCGTCAGGAAGATGTCGCCCTTGTCGATCTGGGCCAGGCCGAACAGGCCCAGCGCTTCGCAGGCCGGCAGCAGGTCGTCGTCCGAGATCTCGGCTTCCTCGGCCAGCTTGGGCAGGTCGGCGCGGCCATTGAACGGCGCCTCCGCCAGCACGTCCAGCACGCCTTCCATGCGCTCGACCTCGGTCTGCGGAAAGCGGTAGCCCAGGCCCTGCTGGCGCGGCGTCGGCACGTCGTGCGCCGGGCGCTGCGTCATCAGCGCATAGACCTCGTCGATCAGCGCCCGCACCTGCGGCGAATCGGCGTTGCGCGGCCGCGGCAGGCCGATCTGCACCTGGCTGCGGATGCGGCCGGGGTCGCTGGAGAACACGATGATGCGGTCGGCCATCATGACCGCTTCCTCGATGTTGTGCGAAACGATCAGGATGCCCTTGGTCGAGATGCGGCTCTCGTCCCACAGCTCCAGCATGTCGTCGCGCAGCGTTTCGCCGGTCAGCACGTCCAGGGCCGAGAAGGCTTCGTCCATCAACAGCACGTCCGGGTTCATGACCAGCGCGCGGGCGATGCCGACGCGCTGGCGCATGCCGCCGGACAGCTCGCGCGGCAAGGCGCCGCCGAAACCGCCCAGGCCCATCAGGTCGAGCACCGCATCGGCGCGCCTGGCGCGCTCGGCCGGCGCCACGCCCTGGGCCTCCAGGCCCAGCTCGACGTTCTGCTGCGCGGTCAGCCAGGGAAACAGCGCGAACGACTGGAACACCATGGCGATGCCCGCCGCCGGGCCGTACACCGGCTGGCCGCGGTAGGTGACGGTGCCCTGGTCGGCGTTGACCAGCCCCGCCATGATGCGCAGCAGCGTCGACTTGCCCGAGCCGGACTTGCCCAGCAGGGCCACGATCTCGCCTTCGCGCAACGTGAAGTCCACGTGTTCCAGCACGTGCCGGGCGGTGCCGTCCGCGGCGCGGAACGACTTGCCGACGTCGTGCAGTTCGATCAGGAAATTGGAATTCATGAGGACTCCCTACCGGCCGCGGTCTTCGGCCAGCAAATACAGTTTGCGCCAGAAAAACCGGTTCAGCAGCATGACGAAAATGCTCATGACGCCGATGCCGAGCGCGATGCGGTGGAAATCGCCCTGCTCGGTCATCTGCTTGATGTAGCTGCCCAGGCCATCGGCCACCAGGGAGGTATTGCCCCAGGACACGTACTCGGCCACGATGCTGGCGTTCCAGGAGCCGCCGCTGGCCGTGATGGCGCCGGTGATGAAGCTGGGGAACACCGCCGGCAGGTACACCCGGCGCCATAGCAGCCAGCCCTTCAGACCGAGGTTGCTGGCGGCCAGGCGCAGTTCGTTCGGAATGGTCGAGGCGCCGGCCACCACGTTGAACAGGATGTACCACTGGGTGCCGAAGATGATCAGCGGGCTGAGCCAGATGTTGGGGTTGAGCTTCAACGCCACCATCACGAACACCACCGCCGGGAACAGCAGGTTGACCGGGAACGCCGCCAGGAACTGCGCCACCGCCTGCACCCGCTGCGAATACTTGGGCCGCAGGCCGATCCAGACCGCGATCGGCACCCAGATCAGCGACGCCAGCCCGATCAGCACCATCACCCGCACCAGGGTGATGCCGCCCAGGCCGATCACGTGCAGCACCTCGCTCCAGCCCACCTCCGCGTGCACGAAGACGACCAGTTTGTAGGTGGCCAGCAGCGCGCCGGCGGCCAGCAGCGCATCCCAGACGCGCGTCCAGCGCGGGTCTGGCGCCTTGGCGCGGGCGCGGATCGAGGTGCCGTCGTACGACACGCTGAACCAGCCCAGCGCGCGCCGCATCTGCGCCCAGAACATATTGGACAACGCCTGCATCCAGCGGCTGCGGCGGGTCCAGTCCAGCAGCCAGGACTGCTGCGCCACGTCGGCCTGCGATTCCTCGAAGCGGAACTTGTCGGCCCAGGCCAGCAGCGGCCGGAAGAACAACTGGTCGTAGAGCAGGATGCCGGCCATCATGGCGCCGATGGCCCAGGCGATGGCGCGGCCGTTCTCGGCGTCGATCGCCACGGCGATGTAGGAGCCGATGCCAGGCAGCTTGATGTCCTGCCCGGCCACCGAGATGGCCTCGGCCGCCACCAGGAAGAACCAGCCGCCGGACATGGACATCATCATGTTCCACAGCAGGCCCGGGGTGGCATACGGCAGTTCCAGCCGCCAGAAGCGCTGCCAGCCGGACAGCCGGAACACGCGCGCGGCCTCGTTCAGTTCGGCCGGCACGGTGCGCATCGACTGGTACAGGCTGAACGCCATGTTCCAGGCCTGCGAGGTGAAGATGGCGAAGATCGCCGCGCACTCGACCCCCAGCAGGTTGCCGGGAAACAGCGCGATGAAGGGCGCGATGGCGATGGCCTGGAAACCCAGGATGGGCACCGATTGCAGGATGTCCAGCATCGGGATCATGGCTTTTTCGGCGGTGCGGAACTTGGCCGCGATGGCCGCGAAGATGAAGCTGAACAGCAGCGAAAAGGCCAGCGCCGTGAACATCCGCAGGATGGTGCGCAGCAGGTAATACGGCAGGTAGATCGGATCCAGCGAGATCGGCAACTCTTCGCCGACGGCGAAGGGACGGCTCATTTGCGAGGCGCCGTAGGCCATCGCGGCCAGCACCACCAGCACCAAGGGAAGAAGCGCCCAGTCCCAGCGATTGGGCGAAGAGCGGGACGACGAGGACGGGCGCGTCCGGGTGCTGAAGAGCTCGAACATGTCGGCAATGCTCCAGGGAGCGGGGTGAAGGCCCGCGCATTGAAGCATAACCAGATGACGCGTCACTGAACAGAAAACGACTGAAATCTGGGTGTAATACGGGACGGCTCAAACCGCCCCGTATTACACCGGTGAAAAGGCCACCGCCCGCGTCGCCCGGCCCCGCAAATCAGCGTTGCAGGGACTCCCAGCTTTTCATCAGGCGCTTGACCGACACCGGCATCGGCGTGCGCAATTCCTGCGCAAACAAGGCCACCCGCAGTTCCTCCAGCAGCCAGCGGAACTCGTCCAGGCGGGGGTCGGGCGCCCCTTTCAGGGCCGAGCGGGCCCGCTGGTACTGGGTCAGGAGCGGCGCCATCTCGGCCACCAGCTTGGCGTCGCGGCCGGGGTCGGCGCGCAGCTTGTCGATGCGCGCCACCGCCGCCTTCAGGTAGCGGGGGAAATGCGACAGCTGGGCGTAGGGGGTGTCGCGGATGAACCATTTGGGCATCAGCGCCCCCAGCTGCTGCTGCAGGTCAGCGTAGGCGGCGGCGTGCGGCTTGGCCTGTGGCAGCTTGCGCTGCAGGGCCGCGTATTCCGTCAGCACCGCGCCCGCCAGGCGCGCCACTTCCTGGGCCAGCAGGCCCAGCCGGCCCTTGCCCTCGGCCCGGCGCGCCTCGAACTGCTGTTCATTGACCGGCCAGGGCTCGGCCAGGCAGGCCTGGCAGAGCGCGCAGTCGATGATCTGGTCGCGCAGTTCCTCCTGCGTGCCCAGCGTCATGTAGAGCATGCTGATCTTGGTGAGGTCGGCCAGGTTCTTTTCCAGGAACTTGACCTGCTCGCGCAGGCCCAGCCGGAACAGCTTGAGCAGGCCGGCGCGGTGCGCCTTGCGCGCCTCGTCCGGGTCGTCGAACACGTCCAGGTCGCAATGCGCGCCGCGATCGACCAGCGCCGGGTAACCGATGACCGATTGGCCGCGGCGCTTGATCTCCATGATTTCCGGCAGCGGACCGAAGGTCCAGGCGGTCAGGTTCTCGTGCGCCAGCGCCTGCGCCACCTGAGTGTCGCTGGCGGCCAGTTGCTGGAAGGTGGCCTGGGCCTGCTTGCCGAACTCGGCGCGCAGCTGCGCCAGGTTGCGGCCGGCGGCCAGCATGCGGCCGTGCTCGTCGACCACGCGGAAGTTCATGAACAGGTGCGCCGGCAGCGTCTCGAGCTTGAAGTCGGCGGCGGCCGGGCGCACCTGCACCTGATCCCACATGTCGGCGATCAGCGCATCCACCAGGCCGGTCTGCGGGTCGCCCAGGCGCTCGAACCAGCGGTCGTAGAAGCCGGCGGCATAGTCGGGCAGCGGCACGCAATGGCGGCGCAGCTTCTGCGGCAGCGACTTGAGCAGCAGGTGCACCTTCTCCTTGAGCATGCCGGGCACCAGCCATTCGCAGCGCGCCGGATCGATCTGGTTCAGGGCGAACAGCGGCACCGCCAGCGTCACGCCGTCGCGCGGCGAGCCGGGCTCGAAGTGGTAATCGAGCGCCATCGACACGCCCTGCCACTCCACCTTCTTGGGGAAGACGTCGGTGGTGACGCCGGCGGCCTCGTGCCGCATCAGTTCGTCGCGCGTCAGCAGCAGCCTGGCCGCTTCGGCCTTGTCGAGGCCGTTGACCCACTTTTCAAGCGTCGCCGTCTGCGAGATGTCGGCCGGCAGCTGGCGGTCGTAGAAGGCGTAGATCAGCTCGTCGTCGACCAGGATGTCTGGGCGGCGGGTCTGGTGTTCCAGCTTTTCGATGCCGGCGATCAGCTTGCGGTTGTGGGCCACGAAGGCCAGGCGCGTGTCGATCTCGCCCGGCACCAGCGCCTGGCGGATGAACAGCTCGCGCGCCTCGCGCGGATGGACCCGGCCGTACTGGATGCGACGGCCGCTGTAGATGGTCAGGCCGTAGAGCGTGGCGCGTTCGTTGGCCACCACCTGGCCGGCCTTCTTTTCCCAGCGCGGGTCGGACCAGTTCTTGCGGATCAGGTGGGCGCCGACCTTTTCCAGCCAGACCGGGTCGATGCGCGCGACGCAGCGCGCGTACAGCCGGGTGGTCTCGACCAGCTCGGCGGCGACGATCCAGCGCCCGGCCTTCTTCACCAGGCGCGAGCCCGGATGGATGTGGAAGCGGATCTCGCGGGCGCCCTGGTAATGGCCGCCCTCGTCGCTCTTGAAGCCGATGTTGCCTAACAGGCCCGACAGCAGTGCCATGTGCAACTGCTCGTAGGTGGCCTCGACCTGATTGACGCGCCAGCCCTGCTCGCCCACCAGGGCGGCCAGCTGGGTGTGGACGTCGTGCCATTCGCGCAGCCGGATGGGCGACAGGAAGTTCTGCCGCAGCAGGCCCACCAGCTTTCGCTGCGAGGCCTTGTGCTGCACCTGCTCGCCGTACCAGCGCCACAGCTTGAGGAAGGAAATGAATTCGGACTTGTCGTCGGCGAACTTGGCGTGCGCGGCCTCGGCCGCCTCGCGCTCCTGCATGGGGCGGTCGCGCGCGTCCTGCACCGACAGCGCCGAGGCGATGATCAGCATTTCCGCCAGGCACTGGTGCTCGCGCGCGGCCAGGATCATGCGGCCGATGCGCGGGTCCACCGGCAGCTTGGCCAGTTCGTGGCCGGTGCGGGTCAGGACGAACGAGGCGCCGGTGCGGCTGGCGTCGTCGCCGTCGTCGGCCGCGGCCAGCTCGATCGCGCCCAGCTCCTGCAGCAGGTGGTAGCCGTCGGCCACCGCGCGCCCGGGCGGGGCCTCGACGAACGGAAACTGCTCGATGTCGTCCAGCTTGAGCGACTTCATCCGCAGGATCACGGAGGCCAGCGAGGAACGCAGCACCTCGGGGTCGGTGAAGGCGGCGCGGGCGTTGAAGTCGGCTTCGTCGTAGAGGCGGATGCAAAGGCCCGGGCCGACGCGGCCGCAACGGCCGGCGCGCTGGTTGGCCGAGGCTCGGCTGACCGGCTCGATGCGCAGCTGCTCGACCTTGTTGCGCCAGGAATAGCGCTTGACGCGCGCCAGGCCGCTATCGACCACGAAGCGGATGCCGGGCACCGTCAGCGAGGTTTCCGCCACATTGGTGGCCAGCACGATGCGGCGCGCGTTGCCGCGCGGATGGAAGATCTGTTCCTGTTCGGCCTGCGACAGGCGCGCGTACAGCGGCAGCACTTCGGTGCCGGCCGGGTGGCGCTTGCGCAGCGCCTCGGCCGATTCGCGGATCTCGCGCTCGCCGGGCAGGAACACCAGCACATCGCCGGGGCCGTGGCGGGCGCACTCGTCGACCGCGTCGACGATGGCGTCGATCAGGTCGCGTTCCTCGTCGCCCGACATGCGCTCGCGGTCGCGGCCCGGCTTGGCCGGCGCGGCGTCTTCCTCGGCTTCCTCGCGCACCGGGCGGTAGCGCACCTCGACCGGGTACAGCCGGCCCGAGACCTCGATCACCGGCGCCGGCTTGTCCTCGGACGCGGCGAAATGGCGGGCGAAGCGCTCGGCGTCGATGGTGGCCGAGGTGATGATGACTTTCAGGTCGGGGCGGCGCGGCAGCAGCTGCTTCAGATAGCCCAGCAGGAAGTCGATGTTCAGGCTGCGTTCGTGCGCCTCGTCGATGATGATGGTGTCGTAGCGGCGCAGCAGCGGGTCACGCTGCGATTCCGCCAGCAGGATGCCGTCGGTCATCAGCTTGATCGACGCATTGGGGCCGGTGCGATCGTTGAAGCGCACCTGGTAGCCCACCACCTCGCCCATCGGCGTGTTCAGCTCCTCGGCGATGCGCTTGGCCACCGAGGTGGCGGCCAGCCGCCGCGGCTGGGTGTGGCCGATCATCTTCTGGCGGCCGCGGCCCAGTTCCAGGCAGATCTTGGGCAGCTGGGTGGTCTTGCCCGAGCCGGTCTCGCCGCTGACGATGACCACCTGGTGGCCGGCGATGGCGCGCGCGATTTCCTGGCGCCGCGCGCTGACGGGCAGGTCCTCGGGGTAGGTCACGGCGGGAATGGGCCGCTCGGGGCGGGGCGCCTGGCGCGCCGCCGGGGCCGCGGCGTCGGCGCGCGGCTTGCCCGGGGCCCGGGTCGGCCCGTCGGCCTGTACGGGCGGCCGCGGGCGGGAAGATTCTGGCATGTACGATTTGTCCGGTTAGCTGCCTATTATATAAACGCCGCGCGGCCATATAATTTCGCCACGCCGTCCCGTGACGGCGCGTTGACGCGGCCCCCGGGCCGCGTTGTTGCCACTCTCAGGAATTGCCCCACCCATCATGCCCGACCTGGAACCAGACACCGTCTCCGCCCTTGAAGCCCCCGAATTCGCCCCTGCCCAGTTCGTCCGATGGTTCCGAGACGTCGCGCCCTACGTGCATGCGTTCCGAGGCAAGACCTTCGTGGTGGCGTTTGGCGGTGAGTTGGTGCAGGCCGGGGCGCTGAACGCGCTGGTGCAGGACCTGTCGCTGCTGTCGTCGCTGGGCATCCGCCTGGTGCTGGTGCACGGCTCGCGCCCCCAGGTCAATGAACAATTGCGCCTGAAGGGCTTCACCCAGCAATTCGACCGCGGCCTGGCGCCCACCGACGCCGCCGCGCTGGAATGCGCCAAGGAAGCCGCCGGCGAGATCCGCCTGGACATCGAGGCCGCCTTCAGCCAGGGCCTGCCCAACACGCCGATGTCGCACGCGCACATCCGTGTCATCTCGGGCAATTTCGTCACCGCCCGCCCCACCGGCGTGCTCGACGGGGTGGACTACAAGCACACCGGCCAGGTGCGCAAGATCGACGTCGACGCGCTCAAGTTCGCCATCGAGAAGGGTTCGTCGGTGGTGCTGCTGTCGCCGCTGGGTTTCTCGCCCACCGGTGACGCCTTCAACCTGGCCATGGAAGACCTGGCCACCAGCGTGGCGGTGGCGCTGCGCGCCGAAAAGCTGATCTTCCTGTCCAGCGAACAGGGCGTGCTGAACGAAGACGGCTCGGTCGACACCGAGCTGGCCCGGGTCGACGCCGACGCGCTGCTGGCGGCCGGCTCGCTGGACGAGGAAACCGGCGCCTACCTGCAATACGCGTCGCTGGCGGTCAAGCGCGGCGTGGCCCGCGCCCACCTGGTGCCGTTCTCGCTGGACGGCAGCGTGCTGCTGGAAATCTTCACCCACGATGGCGTCGGCACCATGGTGGTCGAAGACACGCTGGACGACCTGCGCCCGGCCACGCTGGATGACGTCGGCGCCATCCTCAGCCTGATCGAGCCGCTGGAAGCCGACGGCACGCTGGTGCCGCGCCCGCGCAGCGTGATCGAGCGCGACGTCGAAAACTTCACCGTGCTCGAGCACGACGGCGTGATCTACGGTTGCGCCACGCTGCACAACTTCCCCGAGGATCACATGGCCGAGATGGCCTGCCTGATCGTGCACCCCGAATGGCAGGGGTCCGGCGAGGGCGAGATCCTGCTGCGCCACATGGAATCGCGCGCCCGCGCCAGCGGCGCCAAGCGGCTGTTCGTGCTGACCACCCGCACTTCGCACTGGTTCATGAAGCGCGGCTTCGTGCAGGGCGGCATCACCGACCTGCCGCGCGAAAAGCAGAACAACTACAACCGCTCGCGCAACAGCCTGGTGTTCATCAAGAAGCTGTGACGCGGGCCCGCCCCCGCGGCTTTTGGGGGACCCTACCCGCAGTGCCCGCAGGGGCTTGGCGGCCTTGTGGCGCCAAGCCCGCTAAAATGACGCATTACCCATTCTTTCCGGCAGCGAACCATGGCCCGTACCGTCAACTGTGTGAAATTGAAGCGTGAAGCCGAAGGGCTCGATTTTCCGCCCTACCCCGGCGAACTCGGCACCCGCATCTGGCAGAGCATTTCCAAGGAAGCTTGGGAAGAGTGGAAGCAGGTGCAGACCCGCCTGGTCAACGAAAACCGCCTGAACCTGGCCGACGCCCGCGCCCGCAAGTACCTGCAACAGCAGATGGAACGCTTCCTGTTCGAGGACGGCAGCGTCGAAGCCCAGGGCTACGTTCCGCCCTCGGCCTGATGCCGCCGCGCCGCCATGCGCGGCACGCCTGCGAAGCCCCTCGTCCGCGAGGGGCTTCTTGCTTCTGGCCGGCCGCCGTGGCGCCGCCCGGGCCTGGCTTAAGATTCCGTCATTGCTGGCCGTATTAACGCTGTCATGAAAGAAGATCCGAGTTCCGCCTCTTCCTCCGACCTGCCCCGGACCATCCGGCGCGCGCTGGCGGTTGCCCCCGATCGCAAGCACGGCACGCTCAACGACGTGCGCCATGTCGTCATCCTGATGCAGGAAAACCGGTCCTTCGACCACTATTTCGGCGGCCTGGCGGGGGTGCGCGGCTTTGCCGACCCGCATCCGGCGCCCACCAAGGCCGGCGACGTCCTGACACAAGCCGACGGCGCCGAGCGCGCGCGGCCCTATGCGCTGCAGGGCGAGTACGCCAGCGACACGCCCGTGGGCTACATCACCCCGCATACCTGGGACGACGCCCAGCGCGCCTGGAACGATGGCCGCATGGACCAATGGCTGGTCGCCAAGCGCCGCCTCGGCATGGGCGCCTACCGCCCGGCCGAGGTGCCATTCCAGACGGCGCTGGCCAACGCCTTCACGCTGTGCGACGCCTACCACTGCTCGATCCAGGCAGGCACCAATCCGAACCGGCTGTTCCTGTGGACCGGCACCAACGACCCGCTGGGCCGCGCGGGCGGCCCGGCATTGGTCAACACTTTCGACCGCCTCGGGCCGGCCGACCAGGGCTACGGCTGGACTACCTACCCGGAACGCCTGCAGGCCGCCGGCATCGACTGGCGCATCTACCAGGACATGGCGGACAACTTCCACGACAATCCGCTCGCCGGCTTCCGCCAGTACCGCCGCCAGCACGATGCCGGCGGCGCCGACGCGCCGCTGCGCGACCGGGGCCTGTCCACCCGCACCCTGGACGACCTGGCGCGCGATGTGGAACAGGGCGCGCTGCCGCAGGTCTCCTGGATCATCGCCCCCGCCGCCGACTCCGAACATCCCGAGGTCTCGTCGCCGCGCCAGGGCGGCGCCTACACCGAACGCGTGCTCGATATCCTGACGCGCAACCCGGCCGTCTGGAGCGGCTGCGTGTTCCTGGTCACCTACGACGAGAACGACTGCTTTTTCGACCACATGCCGCCGCCCGCCCCCCCGGCGCGCGACGCCGATGGCCGCTCGGGCGGCCTGTCCACCGTAGAACTGGACGGTGAATACCACGACACGCGCCACGGTCCCAGCGCGGCCACGCCGGACGATCCCCCGGCGCTGCATGGTCGCGCCTTCGGCATGGGTCCGCGCGTGCCGATGCTGGTGGTATCCCCCTGGAGTCGAGGCGGATGGGTCAATTCGCAGGTGTTCGACCACACCTCGGTGATCCGCTTTCTCGAAGCCCGCTTCGGCGTGGCCGAACCCAACATCAGCGCCTGGCGCCGCGCCGTGGCCGGCGACCTGACCTCGGCCTTCGATTTCGCCGGCGACCGCGCCGCGCTGCACGCCGACAGCGTGCGCCACGCCTGCGCCCTGCCCTATGCGCTGGAGGCCGTGGGCCGCATGACCGCCGACGGTGAACACTACCGCCTGACCTTCCGCAACCCCGGCACCGTGGGCGCGGTGCTGCATGTGTACGACCGCCTCGCGCTCGAGCGCGCCCCGCGCCGCTACACCATCGGCGCCGGCGCGCGGCTGGACGACGGCTGGCGCCTGGATGCCGAGGGCGCCTACGACCTGTGGCTGCTCGGCCCGGACGGCTTTCATCGGCGTTTTCGTGGCGACGCGCGGGATGCCGGCCTGCTGGAGGCGCAACTGGTGCCGGTAAGCTCGGGCGTGCGCCTGCGGCTCGTCAACCACGGCGACACGCCCCTGCCCGTGCAGGTCGAATCGCGCATGGGCGATGGCTGGCGCGCCATGGCCCACGTGCAGGCCGGTGGCGCGCTGGAACTGAAGTACGCCGGCTGCGAGGGCTGGTACGACCTGGAGGTCGGCGCCCAAGGCTTGCCGGCCTTCGGCCGTCGCCTGGCTGGCCGCATCAACGCGGGCAAGTCCGGCGTGCCGGATCCGCGGCTGTGCCAGGGCGCCGAACTGCCGCTGTAGGCGCACGCGCAACGAAAAACCCCAAGCGCCGAGGCGTCTTGGGGTTTTTTTGTTGCCTGACGGCGGGCGACCGGGCGGCCGCGGCGATCAGTCGTCCTGTTCGGGGGTGTCTTCTTCGCCGCGCGCCAGGCGCTCGGTGTTCTTGACGCCGGTGTGGCGCACGTCGGCGCCCTTGACCATGTAGATCACGCGTTCGGACATGTTCTTGGCATGGTCGCCGATGCGTTCGAGCGCGCGGGCGATGAAGATCATGTCGATGGCGCGCGAGATCGTGCGCGGATCTTCGATCATGTAGGTGATCAGGTGGCGCAGCGCCCCCTTCCATTCCTTGTCCACTTCCTTGTCGCTGCGCACGACGGCGGCAGCCAGGATGGGATCGAGACGGGCGAAGGCGTCCAGCGCCTGGTGCAGCATGGTGCGCACGTTCGAGGCCATGTGGCGCAGCTCGATCACCGGGATGTGACGGACTTCCGATTCGTGGATACGACGCGCCACCGTGGCCACTTTCTCGGCCTCGTCGCCGGAGCGTTCCATGTCGGTCAGCATCTTCGACACGGCCATCAGCATGCGCAGGTCGATGGCGGTGGGCTGGTGGCGGGCGAGGATGCGGCTGATGCTTTCGTCGATCTCCACTTCGTGGCGATTGACTTCCTTTTCGCGCTCGCGCACCTTTTCAACCAGCGTCAGGTCGCCGCTGGCCAGCGCGTCGATGGCCTCCTGGATCATGGCCTCGACCACGCCGCCCATTTGCAAGAATTGCGAACGGACGCTTTCCAGATCAGCGTCGAACTGCTTGTTTGTATGCTCCGTCATCCGGGCTCCCTGCGTGGTTGGTCTCATTGCATTGCCCCGATATGAAAGCGTTTCAATCAAGTATGGGCCTGCACAACCGGCAAGGTTATGACCCAAGTGTGACAGGATTATGAATCGCGGCCGGAGCGCCCGCAAGCGCGCGCGATCCGGCCCCTGGACGCACTCAGGCGCGGCGATCGAGGCGGCGGATGCCGCCCTGGGTGGCCAGCAGCGCCACGTCGGCGCCGGCGATGGCGAACAGGCCGCAGGTGACCACGCCCGGCAGGTTGTTGATGCGGGCTTCCAGGCCGGTGGCGTCGGTGATCGACAGGCCGGAGACGTCCAGGATGATGTTGCCGTTGTCGGTCACGAAGCCTTCGCGCAAGCGCGGCTGGCCGCCCATGGCCGTCATGGCGCGGGCCACCGCTTCACGCGCCATCGGGATGACCTCGATCGGCAGCGGGAACTTGCCCATGACATCGACCAGCTTGGATTCGTCGGCAATGCAGATGAAGCGGTCGGCCACCGAAGCCACGATCTTCTCGCGCGTCAGCGCGCCGCCGCCGCCCTTGATCATGTGCAGGTTGGCGTCGATCTCGTCGGCGCCGTCGACGTAGATCGGCATCGACGTCACGTCGTTCAGGTCCAGCACCTTCAGGCCATGGCCGGCCAGGCGCGCGGCGCTGCGCTCGGAACTGGCCACGGTGCCAGCGATGCGCCCCTTGAAACGCGCCAGGCCGTCGATGAAGAGATCGGCCGTGGAACCGGTGCCGACGCCGATGATGACATCGGGTCCGGCGACCTGTTCAACCAGTTCCAGGGCCGCGTCGGCGGCTTGTTGCTTGAGTTCTTGTTGCGAGAGCATGGCGGAGTGCGCAAAAAAGGTGGGTGAAGCCGGGAAATTTAGCATGCGGCCGCGGCCGGCCAGGCCCGCGCCAGCACCGCCGCCACGTCGGCGCCGGCCGCCAGCTCGCCGAACACGCCGCCCGCCGCGCCCAGCCGGCTGTGGACAAAGCCTTGCGCCACCGGCTCGGGCGCGTGCCGGATCAGCAGCGCCGCCTGCCACAGGCGCGCCAGGCCGCAGGCAATGCGACGGGCCTGGAACTCGGCCTGGCCCGCATCGGCCAGCAGCGCGCGCCAGCGCGCCAGCGCCGCATCGAATTCCGGGTAGCGGCCGCTGGCGGGCGCGAATTCGCCTTCCAGCGCCGGCAGCGCCTCGGGCTCGCGTTGCAGCGCGCGCAGCACGTCCAGCGCCATGACGTTGCCCGAGCCCTCCCAAATCGAATTGACCGGCGTTTCGCGGTACAGGCGCGGCATCGGGCCTTCTTCAACATAGCCGTTGCCGCCCCAGGCCTCCATGCATTCGGCCACCGCCGCGATCGCGCGCTTGCAGACCCACAGCTTGGCGGCCGGCGTGCCGACCCGCGCCAGGGCGCGCGCGCCGGCGTCGCCGCGCTCGTCCACCGCGCGCGCCAGGCGCAGCCCCAGCGCCTGGGCGGCTTCCGACTCCAGCGCGAGGTCGCCCAGCACATTGCGCATCAGCGGCTGCGCCAGCAACGGCTTGCCGAAAGCCTGGCGGTGGCAGGCATGGTGCAGCGACTGCACCAGGGCCTGGCGCAGCAACGCGGCGCTGCCCAGCACGCAATCGAGGCGGGTGGTGGCGGCCATCTCCAGCAGCACCGCCAGGCCGCGCCCGGGTTCGCCGACCATGACGCCCCACGCGTCCTCGAACTCGACTTCGGCGCTGGCATTGCTGTGATTGCCCAGCTTGTCCTTCAGGCGCCGGATGCGGACCGCGTTGCGCGGACCATCCGGAATCCAGCGCGGCACCAGAAAGCAGCTAAGGCCCTCGTCGGTCTGCGCCAGCACCAGATGGGCGTCGGCCTGCGGCACCGAGAAGAACCATTTGTGGCCCACCAGCGAATAGGCGCAACCGCGCCCGATCGCGCCCAGCGGCGCGGCGCGTGTCGTGACCGCGCGCAGGTCGGAGCCGCCCTGCTTCTCGGTCAGGCCCATGCCGATCAGCGCGCCGCGCTTGCCGGCCAGCGGCGCGTCGGCGCCATCGAATTCGCGCGAATAGAGCGCGGGCAGCCAGTCGCCGGTGTAGTCGATCACGCCCGCCGGCTCGCGTTGCAGCAAAGGCACGGCGGCAAAGGTCATGGTGGTGGGACACAGCGTGCCGGCCTCGACCTGGCCCTGCATCAGGTAGGCCGCCGCACGCGCCACCTGCGCGCCCGGCACCGGCTGGGCCCAGGCGCGGCTGTGCAGGCCGCGTGCCACGATGCCGCTCATCAACAATTGCCAGGCGGGATGGAAATCGACGTGGTCGATGCGATGGCCGGTCCGGTCATAGGCCTGCAGCCGCGGCGGATAGCGGTTGGCGTCGACGCCGGCGGCCAGGGTCTGGGCGCGGCCGAGCCAGGCCCCATGGGCGCCGAGGTCGCCGAGCCAGGCGCCGGCGCCCTCGCGGACCGCCGCCTCGCGCAACGCCGGGTCGGTCTCGAACAGCGAATAGTCCTCCAGGGGCGGGACCTGGTTGAGTACGGTGTGGGTCACGAACGACGGCATGCTGGCTCCTCTTCGTTGATGCGCCGTGCACCTCGGCGCGCCCCGCCCGCTGGCCTATCTGGCGATGGGCGCCACCCGCTGCCAGGGCCGCAGGGCCTCGACCTGGGCGGCCAGTTCCAGCAGCCAGGCCTCGCTGCCCAGCGGGCCCATGACCAGGATGCCGATCGGCAGGCCGTCGGCCGACAGGCCGAACGGAATGGAAATGGCGGGCATGCCCGTCAGGTTGGCCAGGGGCGCGAACGGCGAATAGCCGATCACGCCCTTCTTGCCCAGGCGATAGGCCAGGTAATCGGCGTTGTCCATCGCATAGCGGCCGATGGGCGCCGGCGGTTGCGCCAGCACCGGCGACAGGAACAGGTCGTGGCCCTGCGTGCCCTCGCGATGCAGGAAGCGGCCAATGCGGCGCGTGATCTCGTGGCAGGTATCGACGCAAGCCACGTACTGCGCGCCGGAAATCGCGCGGGCGTACTCGCGCGCGCCCAGCGTGGTCGGCTGCAATTCGTCCGCGGCAAGGCGACGATTGCGCGCGCCGACGAAGCTGTCGATGGCATTGGCGGCGGCGCTGGCGATCAGCGGCAGCATCGGCGACAGCACTTCCTCGGAACCCACCGGCGGCGCGGCCAGCACCAGTTCGTGGCCCAGGCCGGCGAACAGGCGCGCGGCCTCGTCGACCGCCGCCGCGACCTCGGGATGGATCGGCTCGCCTTCGTAGGTGGTGTTGATATAGGCAATGCGGCGACGCGGCGATGAGCGCGGATCGGCCGACACCCGCGCCACGATGTCGCGATAGGATTCGCCCGGCCTGGCCGGCGCCGCATAGGGCGCGCCAACGTCGGCGCCGGCGCTGATATCCAGCGCCGCCGCGCAGTCGCGCACCGACAGCGTCATCATGTGTTCGGTGGCCAGGCCGCCCCAGCCCTCGCCCTTGAGCGGGCCCAGCGGCATCATGCCGCGCGAGGGCTTCAGGCCCAGCACGCCGCAGCACGAGGCCGGGATGCGGATCGAACCGCCGCCGTCGCTGCCGTGGGCGATGCGCACCATGCCGCTGGCCAGCGCCGCGCCCGCGCCGCCGCTGGAGCCGCCAGCGCTGTGCCCGGCCTTCCAGGGGTTCTGGGTGGGCGCGCCGTAGACGGGGGATTCGCTGGTGGGGCTCAGGCCCAGTTCGGCGCTGGTGCTGCGGCCGAACGGGATCAGGCCGGCGCGGCGGTAGCGCTTGACGATCTCGGCATCGACGCTCCATTCCACCTGGCCGTACAGCACCGAGCCCATGGCGCTGGGCAGCCCCAGCGCGGCGGTGCCCAGGTCCTTCAGCAGCGTCGGCACGCCCAGAAACGGACGTTCGCGCAGCAGCGCCAGGCGTTGTGCGGAAGACAGGGTCGCCAGTTCATCGTCGAGCGCGCGCGCCAGGTCCAGGCCGAGTTCGGCACGCACGCCGCAGGCCGCGTTGATCGACGGGTTGCGCGCCGCCACCCGTTCCACCGCCTGCTGCATCGCGGCAAGCGCCGTCGTGGCTCCCTGGGCGATATCGGCGCCCAGCGCCATCGCGTCGAAGGAAGAGGAATCAACTCGGTCAGCCGTGCCCATGCTTACGATGCTCCAGATATCGACGGCGGAATGCCGCAAGTACGAGGATATCGACAGAGTGGCCGGGTCACAAGCCGGACGCGGCGGCCCGCGCGCGGATCAGGGGCCGGAACCGGACGCGGCGGGCGTCTCGCTGGCGGCCGGATCGTCCGCGCCATCGTCGACCGCCACGCCCTCGGCGCCCAGCAGGCGCAGCGCCTCGGCCTCGGGCAAGGCCTCGACGCTTTTCAGGTTGCGCAGCATGGCGCGCGTGCGCACCTCGGTCTGGCCGATCTTGCTGCTGGCGGTGTCCAGCGTTTTCTTGACGCCGGCCAGCGCGTCGCCGAACTTGCCGAACTCGGTCTTGACCGCGCGCAGCACCTGCCAGACCTCGGACGAGCGCTGTTCGATGGCCAGCGTGCGAAAGCCCATCTGCAGGCTGTTGAGCAGCGCCGCCAGGTTGCTGGGACCGGCCACGTTGATGCGCAGGTCGTGCAGGCGGTCCAGCAACCCCGGACGCCGCAGCACTTCGGCATACAGGCTTTCGGTCGGCAGGAACATGATGGCGAAATCGGTGGTGTGCGGTGGCGCCACGTACTTGTTGGCGATCAGCCGCGCCTGCAGTTCGACCGCCTTGCCCAGCGCGGCGCCGGCCGCCTTCACGCCCTCGGCGTCGGCGGCTTCCTGCGCATCCATCAGGCGCTCGTATTCCTCCTTGGGAAACTTGGCGTCGATCGGCAGCCAGACCGGCGCGCCGCCATCGCCCCGCCCCGGCAGGCGGATGGCGAACTCGACCACCGCGTCGCTGCCCGGCACCGGCTTGATGTTGGCGGCGTACTGCTCGGGGGTCATGTTGTCTTCGATCAGCCGCGCCAGCTGCACTTCGCCCCAGGTGCCGCGCGACTTGACGTTGGTCAGCACACGCTTGAGGTCGCCCACGCCGGCGGCCAGCGCCTGCATCTCGCCCAGGCCCTTGTGGACGGCTTCGAGGCGGTCCGATACCTGCTTGAAGGATTCGCCCAGGCGCTGCTCGAGCGTGGCGTGGAGCTTTTCGTCGACGGTGCGGCGCATGTCGTCGAGCTTGGCGCTGTTGTCATTCTGCAACGCTTGCAGGCGCTGATCGACCGTGGTTCGAACCTCCATCAGGCGCCGCTCGTTGATCTGGATCAGGCCCTGCAGCTGTTCACCGAAACCGGCCGCGAAACGCGCCAGCGACTCGGCCGACTCGGCCCGCGCCGCCTGCGCATCGCGCGTCAGGGCGGCGCGCAGGTCGCCGTGCGACTGGGCCAGTTCCTGCCGCAGACCGCGAGTGGATTCGGCGAACTCGGCGCGCAGGCCGCGCTGGCTTTCCGCCATGTCGGCGCGCAGGGCCCGTTCGGTGCGCTCCAGGCCTTCCAGCAACGCATCGAGCCGGTCGTCGCGCGCCGGCCGCGACAGCCACGCCAGCAAGGCGATCAGGCAGGCCAGCACCGCGCCGCCGGCGGCAACCCAAAGCAAGACATCATTCGACAAAGTGGCCCCTTCAAAACGCCGCGCGCCCACGCCGGGCGCCTGAAATTATAGGACTGTGATCCGGCCCCGGTAGTCATCGGAAACGACTTCCCGGCCGCTTTAAAGGCGAAAAGCAAGCAACGGCATTAAACTGTTAACAACTTACCTATAACCTTAAAAACAGTTGAATACAGCTGATCTCCCAACGTTCTGTCCGCCCCCCGTAGCCTTCGACTCGGTCTTCGGCCCCTTGGATCTCGATGACGAGACGCCGGTCGCGATCGGCGGCGATCGCCACATCTTCCAGCACCCCCATGCCCCCTCCCTGCTGGTCAAGGTCATGGACATGCAGGCGCGCGCCGTCTACCTGGAAACCCGTCCGTTCAAGCGCTGGTACAAGCAGTACCAGCGCGAAAGCGCATACCGCGTCTATCTGAACGAAATCACCGAATACGTCACCACCACCACGCGCCCGTCGGGCGTGTGGCAGGTGCCGATGGCGCGCATCCTGGGCGTGGCGCAGACCTCGCTGGGCCTGGGCCTGCTGGTCGAGAAGATCACGGACGAGGCCGGCAACATCGCGCCCACGGTGGCGGACCTGGCACGCCAGGGCAAGATGAACGACACCTTGTCGGCACAACTGGACGAATTCGTCGAGGACCTGGCCGACGCCCACGTGGTGCTGCACGACCTGTCGCCCAGCAACATCGCCTGTGGCCTGAATGCCGACGGCAAGTCGGGACTGTTCCTGATCGACGGCTTCGGCGTGCTGCCGCTGGTGCCGGTATACGCCTGGAGCAAGCGCCTGAACCGCAAGCGCATCCAGCGCAAGTACGCCGACATGCGGGCCGCCATGGCCCGGCGCGCCCGCGAAGCGGCGCTCAGGGCGGCGAATCGGGCCGACGACCCCAAGACCTGACCTGAATCGCTTCCTCAGGGCGTCCGCTTGAGCGGCGCTCCCTGGCGGTCCACCCAGTGATAATCGCGCCCCGCCACCTGCCCGCGGCGCAGGGGATCGCGGGTGCACCACGCCGCGTAGGCCGGATCGACGTAACGGTATTCCAGGTGTTCGTCGCGTCCGGCGGGAATGCCCAGCCGGGTAGTGCTGATGAGCACCTGGGGCGACTCGCCCACGTCCTCGACGTACAGCGCCTCGGGATCGAAGCGTCGCGCGTCCCAGTCCGGCACTTTCAGACCCAGCGCGCGGCACAGCAACGTCTGGCCGGCGCACAGCCGGCCCGGCGGCCGCGGCCGCCCCTGGGCGTCGGGGTTCAGGGCCTGCATGCGGGCCAGCGCGTCGGGACCGGACAGGGCGTCGACCCAGGGATAGGCGGACTTGATCAGCACGGCATTGCCGGGACCGCCGGCGCTGAAGTTGAGCGAGTCGCCGCCGCGGGCGTAATACATGTAGACCACGCCGCCGTCCATGAACAGGGCGCGGCGCTTGTGGGTGTAGCCGAGCGAGGCGTGGCTGCCCTTTTCTTCCAGGTAGTAGGCCTCGGTCTCGATGATGCGCGCCGACAGCCACAGGCCGTCGACCCGATGGCGCACCACCTTGCCCAGCAGTTCGCGCGCCAGCTGGCGCGCATCGCGATTGAAAAAGGCATCGGGCAACGCCTTGCCGGCGCCGCGCGATGCCTTGTCGGCCCTGGCCGCCACGGGATCAGGCGAAGCGTTCGCCGTAGCGCTTTTCGCTGAAGCCGACGCCGACCTCGCCATCGGGCGTCACCGCCACCGGGCGGCGCACCAGCGCCGGGAACTCGGCGATCAGCTTGGTCCACTGGGCGTCGGTGCTGGCCGTCTTGCGCTCGTCCGGCAGGTTGCGCCAGGTCATCGAGGCGCGGTTGACCAGCTTTTCCCAACCGCCGAGCTGGCCGGCCCATTCCTTCAGGGTGGCCGCCGGCACCGGATGATCGCGATAGTCGATGAACTGGTGGTCGACGCCGTGCGCGGTGAGCCACTCGCGCGCCTTGACGCAGGTGCTGCACTTGGTCAGGCCATACAGGGTGGTTTGCTTCATTTGGGTTCGGACTCCTTGCGCCATTGCATGCGGTTGGCCAGGATGACGCAGGTGCCCACCGCCAGGATGAACAGCGTCGCCAACGCATTGATCTCGGGTTTCAGGCCCAGCCGCACGCGCGAGAAGACTTCCATCGGCAGCGTGCTGGAGCTGGGGCCGGACAGGAACGACGCCAGCACCACGTCGTCCAGCGACAGCGTGAAGGATAGCAGCCAGGCCGAGGCCAGCGCCGGCGCGATCAGCGGCAGCGTGATCTTGAAGAACACGGTGATGGGCGTGGCGCCCAGGTCCAGCGCGGCCTCTTCGAGCGAGCGGTCGAGGTCGCGGATGCGGGTCTGGATCACCACCGCCACGAAGGCCATGCACAGCGTCACGTGGCCGACCCAGATGGTGAAGATGCCGTTCTCGGCCGGCCAGCCGAGGTGGCCGCGCAGTTCCACGAACATCAGCAGGAGCGAGATGCCCAGCACCACTTCGGGGATCACCAGCGGCGCGCTCAGCATGCCGACGTACAGCGCGAAGCCGCGGAAACGGCCCATGCGCCCCAGCACGTAACCGGCCCAGGTGCCGATGATGACGGCCGCGGTGGCCGTCATGGCGGCAATGCGGAACGACAGCCAGGCCGCGCGCAGCAGCGCATCGTCGTTGAACAGCGAGTGGTACCAGCGGAACGAGAAACCGGTCCAGGAAGTGACGGCGGGCGACTCATTGAACGAGAACACCATCAGGCTGATGATGGGCACGTACAGGAAGAAGTACCCCAGCCCCAGCACCACGGCGCGCAAGGTCTTGTTGGGACCGTTCATTTGCGGCCTCCGCTGGCCAGTTCCTGCTGCTTGACCTGGTTGTACTGGAACAGCGCCAGCGGCACCAGCAACAGCAGCACCATCACGCAGGTCACCGCCGAGGCCATCGGCCAATCGGTATTGTTGAAGAACTCGTTCCACATGACGCGGCCCATCATCAGCGTGTTGGCGCCGCCCAGCATTTCGGGGATGACGTATTCGCCGACCGCCGGGATGAACACCAGCATGGCGCCGGCGATCACGCCCTGGCGCGACAGCGGCACGGTGATCTGCCAGAACGCCTGCCATGGCTTGGCGCCCAGGTCGTAGGCGGCTTCCAGCAGGCGCAGGTCCATCTTCACCAGCGTGGCGTACAGCGGCAGGATGAAGAACGGCAGGTAGGCATAGACCATGCCGATGTACACGGCCAGGTCGGTGCGGTAGATCTCCAGCGGGCTGGAGATGATGCCGAGCCATTGCAGGAAGTTGTTCAAGAGGCCGTCGTTGCGCAGGATGCCGACCCAGGCGTACACGCGCAACAGCAGCGAGGTCCAGAACGGCAGGATCACGCCCAGCAGCAGCAGGTTGCGCACGCGCGGCGACGAGCGCGCGATGTAGTACGCCATGGGATAGCCGATCAGCACACAGGCCAGCGTGGTGATGGCGGCGATCTTGACCGAGCTGAGGTAGGTGGCGAAGTACAGGCTGTCGGTGAACAGCAGGATGTAGCCGCGCAGGTGCAGGCTGAACTGCACCGCCTCGTCCTTGAATTCGGCCAGCGAGGTGTACGGCGGAATGCCGAACTTGAGCTCGGCGAAGCTGATCTTGAACACCAGCAGGAACGGCACCAGCAGGAACAGCACCAGCCAGGCGAACGGCGGCACCACCGCCAGCGCCCGGCCCGAGGGCAGCCAGTCGCGGGGCGAGAAGCGGCTCATGACGCCAGCACCGTCGCGCTGTCGGCGTCCCAGCTGACGAAGATGTCTTCGTCGATGCCCGGGGCGTCCAGTTGGGCCAGTTGCAGGCTGGGCACGCTGGCCTCGACCATGGCGCCGGAGTCCAGGCGGATCTGGTAGAGCGCGTAGCTGCCCATCCAGGCCATGTGGCTGACCATGCCGTGGGCCCAGTTGTAGTCGCCCGTCGGCTGTTCGCGCGACACCACCATGCGCTCGGGGCGGATGGAGACGTGCACGTCCATGCCCAGCGGCTCGCTGACGCCGTGGCTGACGTACAGCGGGCGGCTCAGTTCGGGGCTTTCGATGGCGACGTGGTCGGGTTCATCGACCACGATGGTGCCGGTGAACATGTTGGTCGAGCCGATGAAGCTGGCGACGAAGCGCGAGTTGGGGAAGGCGTAGACATCCTGCGGCGTGCCGCACTGGACGATCTGGCCCTCGGTCATGACCGCCAGGCGGTGCGCCATGGTCATGGCCTCTTCCTGGTCGTGGGTGACCATGATGCAGGTCACGCCGACCTGCTCCAGGATCTTGACCAGCTCGATCTGGGTCTTCTGGCGGATCTGCTTGTCCAGCGCCGACATCGGCTCGTCCAGCAGCAGCAGCTTGGGCCGCTTGACCAGGCTGCGCGCCAGCGCCACGCGCTGCTGCTGGCCGCCGGACAGCTGATTGGGCTTGCGGCGCGAATAGCCGGCCATCTGCACCAGGTCGAGCGCCTCGAACACGCGGTCGTGGATCTCGGCGCGGTCCACGCCTTCCTGCTTCAGGCCGAAGGCCACGTTGGCCTCGACCGTCATGTGCGGGAACAGCGCGTACGACTGGAACATCATGTTGACCGGCCGCCGGTACGGCGGCACGCTGGTGATGTCCTCGCCATCGAGCAGGATCTGGCCCGAGGTGGCTTCCTCGAAACCGGCCAGCATGCGCAGCAGCGTCGACTTGCCGCTGCCGGAACTGCCCAGCAGCGCGAAGATCTCGTTGCGCTTGACCGAGAGATTGACGGAACGGACGGCGACCACGTCGCCGAAGATCTTGACCACGTCGGCGACGCGGACGAACTCGTCCGGATCGGCCGCATGCTGCGCCGAGTAACGGCTATCGCTCATGATGCTCAGCGCCCCGACTTCAGCTCGGCCCACATGCGCGTCTGCAGGCGCTGGATGTTCAAGGGCTGGGCCTTGATGACATACAGCGACTTGGAGACCTCGGGCGACGGGTAGATCATGGGGTTGTCGGCCACGTCCTTGACCACGTACTTGCGCGCCTCTTTGTTGGCGTTGGGGTAGAACATGGTGTTGGTGATGGCGGCGTGCACCTGCGGCGTCTCGATGTAGTTGATGAACGCCAGGGCCTCTTCCGGATGCGGCGCGTCCTTCGGAATGACCATCAGGTCGAACCAGGCCGGGGCGCCGCCCTTGGGAATGAAGTAGTTCACTTCATACGGTTTCTTGGCCTCCTGGGCGCGCTTGCGGGCGATCATGACGTCGCCCGAGAAGCCGTAGACCATGCACAGGTCGCCCACGGCCAGTTCGTCGATGTAGCCCGACGAGCTGAACTGGCGGATGTACGGGCGGATCTGCTTGAGCACGTCCAGCGCGGCCTTGTAGTCGTCCGGGTTGGCGCTGTTGGGGTCCTTGCCCAGGTACTTGAGCACCGCCGGGAACACCTGCGCGGCCTCGTCCAGCATCGAGATGCCGCATTCCTTGAGCTTGGCGGCGTTCTCGGGCTTGAAGATCATGTCCCAGTTGGCCAGGTCGACGTTGTCGCCCATGATCTGCTTGACCTTGGTGACGTTGTAGCCCAGGCCGTTGGTGCCGTAGCCCCACGGAATGGCGTATTCGTTGCCGGGATCGACCGAGGCGACCAGCGCCATGACGTCGGGATCCAGGTACTTCCAGTTGGGGATCTTGGACTTGTCCAGCTTCTGGAACAGGCCGGCCTCGATCTGGCGCGAAGCGTAATGCGTGGACGGGACAACGACGTCGTAACCCGATTTGCCGGCCAGCAGCTTGGCCTGCAGCGTGTCGTTGCTGTCGTAGACGTCGTAACGGACCTTGATGCCGGTTTCCTTCTCGAAACCCGAGATCGTGTCCGGGGCCGTGTACTCGGCCCAGTTGTAGACGTTGACGACCTTGTTCTGCGCCATCGCCGCCGACGTGGCTGCCGCGACCAGCATCGTCCCCAGCGCCCAGCGCATTCCCGCCCGTAGTTTCATTACCAGCCCCCCAGCGATATGCCGTAAGTTACAGGAGTACCAAAAGGCGGAATCATAAAGCCTTTTAGCGCTGGCCTGCCCAACTTTACCGGGAGATTTAGCGTAATTTGGCGCAATTGGGCCCGGATCAGGGCCGCGGCGTTGCCTGCCTCAAGGCTGTACGCCAACCCCCCAGGCGGTCCAGTAGCTATCGCGCAGTTTGAGCCAGAAACGCTCGCCGTCCTCCCCGGCCACCTTGACCAGGGAGCGGCGCAGCCGTTCCAGGTTGCCCTGGCGCTGGCGGTCGGACAGCCCGCCCTGGGTGCCGCGGTCGAAATCGATCAGCCAGACCCGGCCGTCCGAGCCGATCAGGATGTTGAAGGCGTTCAGGTCGGCGTGCCAGACGCCGGCCCGGTGCATGCGCACGATGGCCTCGGCCACCGGCTGCCACAGGGGTTCGGCCAGCGCCTGGGCCAGCGGCCGCACGCCCGGGATGCGCTCGACCACGATGGCGGCGCGGTAGGTCGGGCCCTGGCGCCAGTAGGCCGCGGCCAGGGGAGCCGGCACCGGCAGCCCCTGGGCGCGCATGGCGGCCAGCAGGCGGAACTCACGGAAGCTGCGGGTGCGGGCCTCGCCCGCCCACAGGTACGTGTCGCGGCTGAGCTTGGCGATCAACCCGCCGCGCCGGTAGCGCCGCAGCACGCCCTGCCAGCCCGGCCCCTGCACGAACCAGGCCGCCTGGCGGCCGCCGGCGTCCACCGGCCGGGCGCGCTCGCCATAGTGGGCCGGGTTGAACAGTTCGGGGCCGGATTCGCCCAGGCGCGGATCGGCCAGCATGGCGCCGGCCAGCGGCGCCGGCCAGCGGTGGCGCCGGGCGCCGGAGGGATCCCGCTCAGCCTTCACGGTTGCGCATCCAGTCGGCCACGCCGAAGAACGATTGCAGCAGGCGCTCGACCAGGGCGGGGTCGATGCCCTCGTCCTCCATGGCGCGGCCCATGCAGGCCACCCATTGGTCGCGCTCGATCTCGCCGATCGAGAACGGCAGGTGCCGCGCCCGCAGGCGCGGATGGCCGAAGCGCTCTATATAGTGGTCCGGGCCGCCGAAATAGCCGCACAGGAACCAGAACAGCTTGTCGCGGGCCTGGTCCAGGCTGGGGCCATGCGCGGCGCGCAGTTCCTTCAGGTCCGGCTCCATGTCCATCAGGTCATAGAAACGGTCGACCAGGGCGCGCACGCCGGGCTCGCCGCCCAGGAGATCGAAAATGCTGCGGGAGGTTTCCACGGGTTCGGCAGGGGTTTGGACGGAAGTCGTCATCAGGTTTCTCTCAGGGTGACCAGCGGCGGGGTGCGCAGCACGCCGCGCAGCGCCAGCGCGCCACCGGCCCAGGCGCCGAGCATACCCGCGCCGACCCCCACCAGCCAGGGCCAGAGGCTGAGGGTAATCGTGAAATCGAACACCTGGGTTGATAAAACCCAAGCGATCGCGCTGGCGCCGGCCGCCGCCAACAGGCCGGCCAGGCCGCCCACGGCCCACAGCTCGATGCGCTGCGAACGCGCCAACTGGCGCCGGGTGGCGCCCAGCGCGCGCAGCACCGCGGCTTCGCGCATGCGTTCGTCGCGGGTGGCGGTCAGGGCGGCCGACAGCACCAGCACGCCGGCCGCCAGCGTGAACAGGAACAGCAGCTGCACCGCGCGGCCGACCTCATTGAGCACCGACTGCAGCTGTTGCAGGATGGCGCCCACGTCGAACACCGTCAGGTTCGGGAACTGCCGCACCAGCGCGGGCAGCACCTGGGCCTTTTCCGGCGGCAGGTAGAAGGACGTGATCCAGCTTTGCGGCATGTCGGCCAGGGTCTCGGGCGTGAGGATGGCGAAAAAATTGACTCGCATCGTATCCCAATCCACCCGCCGGGTGCTGGAGACGGCCACCTCGAACTGCTGGCCGGCCACGTCGAAGGTCATCTTGTCGCCCAGCTTGATGCCCAGGGTCTTGGCCAGGCCCGACTCCAGCGACACCTCGGCCGAGCCCGGCTTGAGCCAGCGGCCCTGCTCGATGCGGTTGGACGACGGCATCTGCTCGCCGTAGGACAGGTTGAATTCGCGGTCCACCAGGCGCTTGGCGCGCGGTTCCTCGTAGTCGTCCGGTCCCACCGGCTTGCCGTTGACGGCGATCAGGCGGCCCCGCACCATCGGCGACAGCACGATCTGGCCCAGCCCTTCGCGGGTCAGCGCGTCGGTCACGGCCTGGCGCTGGTCGGGCTGCACATTGATGAGGAAGCGGTTGGGCGCGTCCGGCGGCAGCGTGCGCTGCCAGCCCTGGATCAGGTCGGTGCGGGTCATGGCCAGCAGCAGCAGGGCCATCAGGCCCACCGCCAGCGCGCACACCTGGGTGATGGTGGCGGCGCGCCGGCGCACCACGCCGGCCAGCGCGAACCGCAGCGCCGGCAGGCCGGCGGCCAGGCCGCGCAGGCGCGCCAGGCCCAGGATGCAGAGCCAGGCCACCAGCGCGAACAGCGCGAACGCCCCCAGGAACCCGCCCGCCACCACGCCGCCCAGCTTGGCGTCGCCGGCGAACCACCAGATCAGCAGCGCGAAGCCGACCGCGCCGACGCCGTAGCCGACCGCGCTGCGGGCGCTGATGACGTCGGCGTCGCGCCGCAGCACCCGCGCCGGCGGCACGTGGCGCAACTGCGCCAGGGCCGGCAGGGCAAAGCCCAGCAACAGCAGGAGGCCGGTCAGCAGGCCCTGCAGGGCCGGAATGGCCGAGGGCGCGGGCAGGGTCGTGTCGATCAGCGTGCCCAGCAGCATCACCAGCACCTGGTGCACCGCATAGCCCAGGAGGCAGCCCGCCGCCGAAGCGAACAGGCCGACCAGCGCGAATTCCAGGGTCAGCATGCGCGAGACCTGCGACTGCACCGCCCCCAGGCAGCGCATCACGGCGATGCCGTCGCGGTGGCGCGTCATGTAACGGCCCGCCGCCAGCGCCACCGCCACGGCCGAGATCAGCACCGCCAGCAGCGCCACCAGCGACAGGAAGCGCTGCGCCCGGTCCAGGGTGCGGCGCACCTCGGGCCGGCCCGATTCCAGCGTGGCGACCTTCTGGCCGCGCTTGAGGTTCTGCCCCAGCCAGGCCGAGTAGCCGGCCACCGCGTCCGGCTGGCCCGCCACCAGCAGGGCGTAGCCGATGCGGCTGCCGGGCGCGATCAGCCCGGTGGCCGGCAGGTCGCTGGCGCGCAGCATCACCCGCGGCGCGACGTTGACGAACTGCATGCCGCGGTCAGGTTCATAGGTGATGACCCGGTCGATGCGCAGGTGGGCGTCGCCCACGTTGAGGGTGTCGCCGACCTTCAGGCCCAGCAGCGACAGCAGTTGGCCGTCCACCCAGACCGCGCCCTCGGGCGGAATGTCGCGGGTGGGGCCGTCGGGATTGAACGGCGCGTCCGTCACCCGCAGGGCGCCGCGCAGCGGATAGCCCGGCTCGACCGCCTTCAGGGCCGCCAACTGGGCGCCGTCGCCGGCGCTGACCATGGACGGGAACTGCCAGGTATTGGAGACGGACAGGCCGCGCTCGCGGGCCTGATCGAGGAAGGCCGCCGGCACCGGTTCGTCCGCGTCCAGCACCAGGTCTGCGCCCAGCATCTGCCCGGCGTCGCGCTCCAGCGCCCGGCTGACCCGGTCGGCCAGAAAGCCGACGCTGGTGACGGCGGCCACCGCCACCACCAGGGCCAGCACCAGCAGCCGCAGCTCGCCGGCGCGGGCGTCGCGCATCATCATGCGGGCGCCCAGCGCCAGGGTGGTCCAAAAGCCGGGGCGCCTGGCCCGTGAGACATCAGGGAAATCCATCATCTGCCAATGTTAACCAACGGCCGGAATGGGGGCCGAATCCCGCTATCATGCGCGAAGCGCCTTGCGGCGCCGCATACCCACTGCAAAAAAATACCGAATCCCTGGAGAAGACAATGCGTAAATCCTGGCTCGCGGCCACGATCCTGGCCGCCTGCGCGGTCGCCGCGCCCCTGGCCGCCTCGGCCCAGACTCCCCTGAAGATGGCCTATGCCCTGTCCACGTCGTCGCACTATGGCGCCGGGGCCGACGCCCTGGCCAAGTCGATCGAGGCGTCCAGCAACGGCAAGTACAAGGTACAGCAATTCGCCAACAGCGCGCTGGGCGGCGAACGCGAGGTGATCGAGGGCCTGCAGATCGGCACCATCGACCTGGCGATCGTCTCGACCGGCGCCACCCTGAACTTCGTGCCCGAGACCGGCGTCTTCGACATCCCCTTCCTGCTGCGCGACCTGCCACATGCGCGCAACGTGCTCGACAGCAAGATCGGACAGGATATGCTGGCAAAGTTCCCCAGCCGCGGCATCATCGCGCTGGCCTGGGGCGAACAGGGCTTTCGCCACCTGACCAACAACGTGCGCCCGGTCAAGACGCCGGCCGACGCCAAGGGCCTGAAGATCCGCACCACGGAAAACCCGATCCACATCACCGCCTTCCGCCAGATCGGCATCCTGCCGACCCCGATGGCCTGGCCGGAAGTGGCCACCGCCCTGCAGCAGGGCACCATCGACGGCCAGGAAAACCCGCTGTCGGTGATCACCTCGGCCAAGCTGTCGCAGATGCAGAAATACCTGTCGCTGACCGGCCACGTCTACGGCCCGGCGCTGGTGCTGATGTCGGCCAACGTCTATGACGGCCTGTCGGCCGACGACAAGGCCAAGTTTGACAAGGCCGGCAAGGAATCGGCCCAGGCCATGCGCGCCTACGTCGACAACATCGAGAAGACCGGCGTCGAGCAGCTCAAGAAGGAAGGCATGCAGGTCACGGAAGTCGACCGCGCCGCCTTCGCCGCCGCCGTCGAGCCGGCCTACCCCGAGTACTACAAGAAGTTCGACAAGAAGCTGATCGAGTCGATCCGCGACACCAAGTAAGCGCAGGGGCCGGCGCGGCCGCGGACGGCGGACGGAAGCGGTTTCCGCCCGCCCCCTGCCGCCGCGCGCCCTGTCATCCGCTCCTGGAAATCCTCATGCGTCTGCTCTGCGCCTTCGACCGCGTCCTGTTCAAACTGGTGTCGGTCATTGCCCAACTCCTGCTGGTGGCCGCCGCGGCCGCCGCCTTCTACCAGGTCATCGCCCGCTTCGTGCTGCATTCGCCCGCCGACTGGAGCGAGGTGCTGACCCGCGCCCTGCTGATCTGGACGGTGCTGCTGGGCGTGGCCCTGGCCTTCCGTCATGGCGCAATGATCAGCGTCGAACTGCTGCGCAACCTGCTGGGCGGCATGCGCCGCCGCGTGCTGGAGGCCGTCATCGGCCTGGTCTGCGCCGGCTTTCTCGGCTTCATCGCCTGGATCGGCGGCCAGATGACCTACCGCGTGCGTTTCCAGAACGTGCCCAGCCTGGACATCTCGATCTCCTGGATCTACCTGGCGATCCCGGTGGGCGCGACGCTCGCCGCCATCGCCGTGCTGGCGCGCTGGTGCGCCGGCGAGGAAGACAACACGCCCGTGCGCAACGACGCGCAGGGTTGAGCCCCGGTCCCGAATCCAAGCAGCCGATATCGCCATGTCCCAATTAATGATTGTCTCGATGCTGATTTTCTTCGGGCTGTCCGTGCCGGTCGCCGTGTCGATCGGGCTGGCCAGCCTGGCGGGGGTCGGCGCCGCCAACCTGCCCTGGCTGGTGGTGGCCCAGCAGCTTTATGCCGCGCTGGACAAGTACCCGCTGGTCGCGATCCCGTTCTTCATCCTGGCCGGCAACCTGATGGAAGCCGGCGGCATCTCCGAACGCATGGTGGAGTTCGCCAAGAGCGTGGTCGGCGGCATCCAGGGCGGCCTGGCCTGCACCTGCGTGCTGACCTGCATGATCTTCGCCGCCGTGGCCGGCTCCAGCGTCGCCACCACCTTCGCGGTGGGCGCCATCCTGATCCCGGCCATGATCCGCCACGGCTACCCCGCCCCCTTCGCCGCGTCATTGCAGGCCAGCGCGGCCGAGCTGGGCGTGATCATCCCGCCGTCGATCCCGATGATCCTGTTCGCGGTGTCCACCGACACCTCCACCGGCGAGCTGTTCATCGCCGGCGTCATGCCCGGCATCCTGATCGGCCTGGCGCTGATGTTCTACGTCTGGTTCTACGCCAAGCGCAACAACCTGGGCAAGCGCGACGGCGAGGGCCGCCTGCCGCTGTGGCCGGCCTTCAAGCGCGCCTGGCTGGCGCTGATGATGCCGGTGATCATCCTGGGCGGCATCTACGGCGGCGTCTTCACCCCGACCGAGGCCTCGGTGGTGGCGGTGATGTACGCGGTGGTGGTGGGCAAGTTCATCTACCGCCGCCTGAGCTTCAAGCAGTTGTCGGACACGCTGCACAAGTCGGTGGTGTCGACCGCCGTGATCATGTTCGTGATCGCCAACGCCGGCGTCTTCAGCTTCCTGCTGAACCGCGCCGGCATCCCCGATGCGCTGGGCGTGTGGCTGGCGCAGCTGTTCGACACCCAGTTCTCGTTCCTGATGGGCGTGAACCTGGCGCTGTTCGTGATCGGCATGTTCATCGAGACCTCGGCCTCGATCGTGGTGCTGGCCCCGCTGCTGCTGCCGGTGGCGCTGAAGTTCGGGCTGGACCCGGTGCACTTCGGCATCATCATGGTGGTCAACCTGGCCCTGGGCATGATCACGCCGCCGTTCGGGGTGAATCTGTTCGCGGCCTGCGCGGTGGCGAAGCTGCCGCTGGAGCGGTTGATCAAGCCCTTGATTCCGTTTGTGGGGGTGGTGATTGTTTGTCTGATGGTGATTACTTATTGGCCGGGGTTGTCATTGGGACTACGGGATTTGGTTTATTCGAAGTAGTTTTTTTGATTGCGGTGGTGGCTTCGTAGGCCGCCTGTTGCGGCGGGGTGGGCCGGGTGGGGCGCCAACGATTGCGGTCCGGAGCGTTCGCTCCGGACTTGCCTAGGCGGTCCCCCCCCATCCTCATCCTTGTAGTCGCCTGCGGCGACTGCCTTCGGATTCCGTCGGGCGCATCGACGGCGCCCCACCCGGCCCACCCCGCCGCAACAGGCTACCGGCATCCAGACATGGGGCGCTGCTACATCGAGGTGCGGGGAGAGAGATTTGCGGGGCCCGCCCCAGGCCGGCCGCGCGGGCGGCCTTTTGGGGCTTACGCGGGGTCTTGCGTCGGGATGATGACGCTATCGCGTAGGGGAAAGGGGCTGTGTGGAGCAGCCGCGGCATGGATATGAGCACGTGCTGATAGCCCAGCCACGGGGACTCTTCGCAATCGTGCGCCAATGAAACGCCGCCCGCATCACGCCTGTTTGTGGTCGGCGCGAGGGGATCGTCACGCGCAACATGGCGCATGCCGCGCCGACCACCACCGCCCCTCCCCCTGACGTGCGGGGCCATTAGAAAACCGCTCGCCGCCAGCGCGCAGCGCACCCGGGTCACTTTCAAATGCACAGACGCCCAGCGTGGCCGCCCGCGCGGCCGCGATGGGCAGCCACGCAGGTTCCATTCCCTGCATACAGGTCTAGCAGCGCGACAAGCCTAGATACGCGTAGCCCCTCGGGCGGGCGGACCCGATGGCGGGCAACCTCGATGCGCCCGACGGAATCCGAAGGCAGCCGCCGGCAGGCGGCAACGAGGATGAGGCAGGGGAAGTCCGGAGCGAACGCTCCGGACCGCAATCGTGGGCGCCCGCCATCGGGTCCGCCCGCCCGAGGGGCGACCTACGAAGAACACTCCCGCGCCCTCAAGTCCCAACAAGAGAAAAGGCAATCAAACAGTCTGCAGAACCGCCCACTCCACGGCATGACACCGCACCTCACGCCCGCCCACAACCGCCACCTCAGGCGCCCTCTCCCGACACGCCGCCCTAGCGCTCGGGCATCTTGGATGAAACGTGCATCCGCTTGGCGGTTGAATCGGGTTCGGCACCTCGCCGCCCATCGGCTCGCGGTCGCGCCTGGGATCGTCCAGATCTGGAATCGTGTCCAGCAGCATTCTTGTGTACGGATGTTCCGGCGCATCGAACAACTCGTCCGCCGGCGCCTGCTCCACGATCCGGCCCAGGTACATCACCGCCACCCGGTCCGACACGTGGCGCACCACCGACAGATTGTGGCTGATGAACACATACGTCAGGCCGAACTCCTTCTGCAGATCGCCCATCAGGTTCAGGATCTGCGCCTGCACCGACACATCCAGCGCCGAGGTCGGCTCGTCGCACACCAGGAATTCGGCCTGCGTCGCCAGCGCCCGCGCGATCGAAATGCGCTGGCGCTGGCCGCCCGAAAACTCGTGCGGATAGCGCGACGCGTCGTTCGGCGACAGGCCCACCAGGGTCAGCAGCTCCTCCACCCGGCGCCGCGTGTCCGCCGGCGTGGCGCGCAGGCCCAGCGTGACGATAGGCTCGGCCACGATCGCGCCCACCCGCCAGCGCGGATTCAGGCTGGCGTACGGGTCCTGGAAGATCATCTGCGGATGCAGCGCGCCGCCCGTGCGGCTGCGACCATAACGCAGCGTGCCGCGGGTCGGCGCCACCAGGCCCACCAGCAGCTTGGCCAGCGTCGACTTGCCGCAGCCGGACTCGCCGACAATGCTCAGCGTGGTGCCGCGCGGCACCGCCAGCGACACGCCGTCGACCGCCTTGAGCGTCTGCGGCGGCTGGCGCGACAAGGCGCGTTCGAGCCAGGGCGGCGAAACGTCGAACCAGCAGGCCAGGTCATCGGCCCGCAACAGGATGTCATCGTCATGCGGCATGGGCAACGCCTCCTTGGTGCAGCCAGCAGGCGCTGAGGGTCGCGCCCGACGGGGTGGACGCCAGCGCCGGGCGGTCCATGCCGCAGCGCGGACCGGCCATGGCGCAGCGCGGATGGAACGCGCAGCCGTCCGGCATCGCGTGCAGGCGCGGCATGGCGCCGTCGATCTGGTTCAGGCGCGCGGCGCGCTGGCGCAGGCCGGGAATCGCGTTCATCAGGCCCTGCGTATACGGATGGCCGGGACGCCGCAGCACCTCCAGCACCGGGCCGATCTCGACGATGCGGCCGGCGTACATCACCGCCACCCGGTCGGCGGTCTCGGCGATCACGCCCATGTCGTGCGTCACCAGCAGCACCGAGGTGCCCTGCTCGCGGCACAGCCGGCGCAGCAGCGCGGTGATCTGCGCCTGCACCGACACGTCCAGCGCGGTGGTCGGCTCGTCGGCGATGATCAGCCGCGGCCGCGCCGCCAGCGCCAGCGCGATCACCACCCGCTGGCGCATGCCGCCGGAGAACTGGTGCGGATAGTGGTCGATGCGACGGTCCGCCGCCGGAATGCCGACCGCCAGCAGCAGTTCGAGCGCCCGCTGGCGGGCCGCGGCGGCCGACACCCTGTCGTGGTGGCGGATGGTCTCGACCAGTTGGTCCCCTACGGTGAACAGCGGGTGCAGGCTCGTCAGCGGATCCTGGAA
This sequence comes from Achromobacter ruhlandii, assembly GCF_002082135.1. Lineage (NCBI taxonomy): Bacteria > Pseudomonadati > Pseudomonadota > Betaproteobacteria > Burkholderiales > Alcaligenaceae > Achromobacter > Achromobacter ruhlandii. Next base: position 1,382,465 of record NZ_CP017433.1, on the reverse strand, counting down.
GATCGCGCCGATCTCCTTGCCGCGCAGTTGCTGACGCGCGCGGGCCGGCAGGTTATCGATGCGGCGGCCGGCCAGGTGGATCTCGCCGCCGCCCAGGCGGCCCGGCGGTTCCAGCAGGCCGATCACGGCCATGCCGGTCAGCGACTTGCCGGCGCCGGACTCGCCCACCATGCCCAGGATCTCGCCCGGCTGGATGTCGAAACTGATATCGCGCGTGGCCACCAGGAGGCCGTGGCGGGAAGGAAACTCCACCGACAGGCCGCGCACCGACAGGGTGGGCGCGGCGGGATTCGGAACGGTCGTCATGACGGGCTCCTGGGAAATCTCGGGTAGCTGGAGGAAAAGATCTCGTCGACCGGCGGATGGCCCAAGGTGCGGTCAGGGTAGCGCGCCACCAGCCGGTCGAACTGCGCTTGCGCCTGGTCCTGCGCCAGCCGGGCATCGAAGCCGGGAATGCGGCCATCGACCATGACGAAGCGGCCGTCGATCACCACCTGCGACACGTCGCGGCCGCTGCCGCCGACCATAAGCGTCTGGATCGGATCGATCAGCTGGCCGTTGCGGTCGTGGGAAAAATCGAACACCACGATGTCAGCCTTGGCGCCCGCCGCCAGCCGTCCCAGGTCGGCGCGGCCCAGCGCGTCGGCCCCGCCCAGCGTGGCGGCGTCGTAATAGTCCTCCGAGCGCGCCGCCTCGGTGGATTGGTCCATCACCCGGCACAGCATCATGCCGACCTGCATGTTCAGCACCATGTCCGGCGGCCAGGTGTCGGTGCCCATGCCGATCTTCACGCCCAGCTTGCGATAGCGGGCGAACGATTCCAGCGTGGCGCCGTGGCGCGCCGACACCAGCGGACAGTGCACCACCGTGGCGCCGCCGTCGCGGATGATCTCCAGGTCCTGCCCCGGCCGCTTGATCTGGCGCGAGCCGGACACATAGGTGCCGTGCGGCAGCAGCGCGCGCTCGGACAGAAAGCCCAGGCTGCGCAGCCATTCCGGCGGGCTCATGCCGTGCTGCGCCAGCACCAGGTCGTATTCCAGGCGCGACTGGCAGCAATGCAGGCGGATCGGGATGGCGCGTTCGCGCGCCGCGGCGGCCGAGGCGCGCAGCAGCTCGGGCGTGCAGGTCTCGATGCGGTCCGGCGAAAGCATGGCGCGCACGCGGCCGTCGTACAGGCCCTCGACCTCGTCGGCGAACGCCACCGCCTGTTTCAGTCCGGCCATGCCGCGCGCCGCGTCGTAGTGGCAGCGGATGCGCCCTTCCCCGTCCACATAAGTGTGGCCGCTGCGATAGGCCGGCCCCAGGTAGACGCGCAGCCCCAGTTCGCCGGCGGTGCGCGCCGCCGACAGGAATTCCTCGCGGGTCTCGCCCCACACGCGGTAGAACAGCGAGGCGATCGGCAGCGCGGTGGTGATGCCGTTGCGGATCAACTGGGCAAAGGCGTAGCGCTTCTGGAACGCCAGCTCGTCCGGCGTATACATCTCGTAGGGACCGCGCTGCATATACGTGTCGGGCCAGATGCGGCCCTTGCGCCAGGCCGGCGAGTTGTCGAAACCCAGGATGGTCGTGTCCAGGTCCGACAGCGCATCCAGGTCGACGAAGCCCGGGCCGATCAGGGCGCGGCCGTAGTCGTGGCGCCGCGCCACCGGGCCCGGATAGCGCGGGCCGGCATAGACGATGCGGTCGCCCTGGAACACCACCTCGCCATTCTCGTAGAGGCAGTGGCGGCCGTTTTCGTGGCCGACCACCCAGCGCGCGGTCAGCAGCGTGGCGTCGTCGCGAGCGGCCATCACGGCGCCTCCACCAGCGCGCGGCCATCGCGCGCCACCACCCGGCCGCGCTTAACGACCAGCTTGCGCACCGGGCGCGAGACGATCGCCTCGGCCACCGTCTCGGCGTCCACCAGCACGAAGTCGGCGTGGCAGCCCGGCGCCAGGCCGTAGTCCGCCAGGTCCATGACGCGCGCATTGCCATAGGTCGCCACGTGTAGCGCCAGCGCCAGTTCGTCGTCGCGGCGGAAGTTGTTGCGCAGGCCCACCAGCATGGTGCGTTCCAGCATGTCGGGCTTGCCGTAGGGGCCCCAGGTGTCGCGCATGCCGTCGTTGCCGGTACAGACGGTGACCCCGGCCGCGTGCAGCCGCGCCACATTGGGCACCGGACGCGAGGCCGAGCCGGTCGTCATGATATGCACGCCCGCCTCCACCAGCCCGTCCACCAGCCCCTGTACCGCCTGCGCGTCGGGCATGCCCAGGCAGAACGAATGCGACAGCGTCACCTTGCCCTGCATGCCCAGCGCCAGCACCCGGTCGATGGTCATCTGCATCGAGAACGCGCCCAGCTCGCCCGCCTCGTGCAGGTGGATGTCGATCGGCTTGCCGTGCTTGTCGGCCAGCGCGAAGATCGCGTCCAGATGGCCCTTGGGGTCGCGGTCCATGCCGGCCGGATCCAGCCCGCCTACCACGTCCGCCCCCATCCGCAGGGCCTGCTCCATCAGTTCCAGCGTGCCCGGGCGGATCAGCAGCCCGCTCTGCGGAAAGGCCACGATCTGCACGTCGATCTGGTCGCGGTACTGGTCGCGGGCGCGCATCACGCCCTCGATCGCCGCCACGCCGATGTCGGTATCCACGTCGACGTGGCTGCGGACGTGACTGGTGCCGTCGGCCACCGACATCACCAGTTGCCGCGCCGACTGGCGATAGGGATCGATGCCCAGGCGGCGCTTCTCGGCGCGCTCGTTCTCGATCTTGTCGATCAGGCGCGGGCCCACCTCGTTGCGGTACCAGGGCATGCCGTACAGGGTCTTGTCCAGGTGCGCGTGGGCGTCGATCAGGCCAGGCAGCAGCAGCGCGCCGCCGCCATCGATGCGCGGCACGCTATCCGGCACCGCGCCGTCCATGGCCGCGAAGCGGCCGTCGCGCACCAGCACCGAGGTGGCTTCGCCACCCGCCGGCCGCACGTGGGTATACAGGGTTGCGTTGTCCATGGTTCTCTTGTCTCCGTGTTCTTGCCGCGCTCAGCGCAGGCGGGGATTGAGGGCATCGCGCAGCCAGTCGCCCAGCAGGTTCACCACCAGCACCACCAGGCTCAGGTACAGCGCGGGAAACACCACCACCCACCACTGCCCCGAGAACAGGAACTGGTTGCCCAGCCGGATCAGGGTACCCAGCGACGGCTCGGTCGGCGGCATGCCCACGCCCAGGAAGCTCAGGGTGGCCTCGATCAGGATCGCCAGGCCCAGATTCAGGGTCGCGGTCACCATCACCGGCGTCAGCGTGTTCGGCAGGATGTGGGTCAGCATGATGCGCAGCGGGCTGACCCGGATCAGCCGCGCCGCCTGCACGTATTCCTTGCCGCGCTCGACCAGCGCCGAGGCGCGCACGGTGCGGGCGTACTGCACCCAGTTGGTCATCGAGATCGCCAGGATCAGGATCACCGCCGATAGCGTCTCGCGCAGGCCCGGCGGCAGCAGTTGCCGGAACACCGCCGTCACCAGGATCGCCACCAGGATGGTGGGAATGCTCAGCAGCGTGTCGCCCAGGCGCATCAGCGCATTGTCGATCCAGCCGCCGAAATAGCCGGCCGCCAGCCCCACCAGCAGACCGATCGCCAGCGACAGCACCACCGTGGCCAGCCCGATCACCAGCGACATGCGCGAGCCATACAGGATCGCCGACCAGACATCGCGCCCCTGGGTGTCGGTGCCCAGCAGGAACTGGGCCTCGCCGCCCGCGATCCAGCGCGGCGGCAGCTCGGCGTTGAGCAGGTCGAGCTGCGCCAGGTCGTAGGGGTTCTGCGGCGCGATCCAGGGCGCGAACAGCGCCAGCAGCACCACGGCGATCAGCACCACGCCCGCCCCCATCGCCACCGGATCCTGCCGCAGGCTCCACCACAGGTCGCCCTGGAAGAAGCGCGCCAACCGGCCGCGGCCCGCGTTCGACATCGGTTTAGTGAGCATTGACGCCTCCCTTGACGTGCTGGCTGCGCAGGCGCGGGTCGACCACGCCGTACATCATGTCCACCAGCGTGTTCAGCGCCACGAAGATGAAGGACACGATCACCAGATAGGCGGCCATGACGGGAATGTCCACGAACATGACCGATTGGATGAACAGCAGGCCCATGCCGGGCCACTGGAACACGGTTTCCGTGATGAGCGCGAAGGCGATCAGGTTGCCGATCTGCATGCCGGTCACGGTGATGACCGGCATCAGGCAATTGCGCAGCGCCAGCCGGAAATGCACCACCCGGTCCGGCAGGCCGCGGGCGCGGGCGAATTTGATGAACTCGGTGCGCAGCGTCTCCAGCATCTCGGCCCGCACCAGCCGCATGATCAGCGTGATCTGAAACAGCGCCAGCGTGATCGACGGCAGCACCAGCGCGGCGCGGCCCGAGGGCGTCAGCAGGCCGGTGGTCCAGCCGCCGATGCGCACCGTGTCGCCGCGCCCGAAACCGGGCAGCCAGCCCAACTGCACCGAGAACACCAGGATCAGCATGATGCCGACCACGAAGCTGGGCAGCGAAATTCCCAGGATCGAGACGAACTGCAGCGCCTGCGCCAGGCGCGACTTGCGGTAGATGGCGGTCAGCACGCCCAGCGGCACCCCGATCACCAATGACAGCAGCGTCGCCATCATCACCAGCTCGAACGTCGCCGGGAAGCGCTCGGCCACCAGCGCGAACACATCCTGCTGGTTGCGGTAGGAAATGCCGAACTCGCCGCGCGCCGCGTTGGCGACGAAGTGCACGAACTGCATGCCGACCGAGGCGTTCAGGCCCAGCCGCTCGCGCAGCTCGTCGCGCTGCGTCTGCGAGGCCTGCTCGTTGAGCATCATGTCGACCGGGTCGCCGACGAAACGGAAAATCACGAAGGCCAGCAACGCCACGGCCAGCATCACGCCGACCGCATTGCAGACCCGCCTAACTATGAACGCCAGCATGTGCGCCTCCTGTCAGCCCCTTGGGGGGCATCTCGACATTCCAAGCCAGGAGCGCCGCGGCCGATGCAGGACGCGGCGCCTCGCCCATCACTTCATGCGCACCGTCCACAGCCGCGCCTTGTTGTCGGGCATCTGCAGCACGTCACCGACGTTGGCGCCCACCGCCCAGGCCATGGGCTGCTGGTGCAGCGGCAGGAAGCGCACGTCGTCGTGCAGGGTCTGCAGGATGTCGCTCATCATCTGCACGCGCTTGGGGCGGTCCATCTCGGCGGCGGCGGCATCGATGCGCGCGTCCAGCGCCGGATCGCCCCACTGCCCCCAGTTGAAGACCCCGGCCGGGCCGGTGCGGCTGTGCATCACCTGCAGCAGGATCGACAGCGCGTCGATCTGCGGCTCGTTGGCCCAACCGTGGATGGTGATGTCGAACTCGCCACGCGAGCGCTTGGGGTTCTGCAGCGAACGCGGACCGCTGGCCAGCGAAGCCTTCACGCCGATGCGCGCCCACATCGAGGCGGCGGCCTGGCACAGTTCCTCTTCGTTGACGAACATGTCGTTCGAGCACAGCAGCGACAACGTGAAGCCGTCGGGGTAGCCGGCCTCGGCCAGCAGCTTCTTGGCGCGGGCGGCATCGAATGGCAGGCGTTCCTCCTGCCGGGCGTCATAGCCCGGGATCGACGGCGCCACCAGCGCGCCGGTGGTGCGCGACAGCCCGCGCATCACGCGCTTTCGCAGAAGCTCGGGCGACAGCGCCATGTACAGCGCCTGGCGCACGCGCAGGTCCTTGAGCGGGTTCTTGTCGGTGATGTTGGAGCCGACCAGCTTGTCGCCCAGGTTGAAGCCGAAATACAGCGTGCGCAGCTCGGTCGCGGCCAGCACCTTGACGTTGGGCGCGGCGCGCAGGCGGTCCAGGTCCTGCAGCGGCGCGTTCTCGGTGAAGTTGATGTCGCCCGACAGCAGCGCCGCCACCCGCGTCGGCGCCGAGGCGATCGGCGTGAACTCGATGCGGTCCAGGTTGTGGCGCGGCTTGTCCCACCAGTCCGGATTCACCACCAGCACGGTGCGGGTGTCGGGCCGGTACGACTCGACCTTGAAGGGGCCGGTGCCGTTGGCGTTGTGGGTGGCGTAGCCCTCGATCTTCTTGGCCGCGTCGGTCGGCTTCAGGCTGTTGTTGTCCACCAGCCACTGGCGGTTGAAGATGAAGATGTTGGTCAGGTCGTTGAGCATCAGCGGGTACGGATGCGTCATCTCGATGTCGACCGTGTAGTCATCCACCTTGCGCACCGCCTTGAAGGCCGGCAGGTTGCCCTTGAGCGGCGAGGCGTCGTCGGACACCCGGGTCATGGACGCCACCACGTCGTCGGCCGAGAACGGCGCGCCGTTGTGGAACTTGACGCCGCGGCGCAGGTGAAAGCGCAGCACCGTCGGCGACGGCGACTCCCACGACTCGGCCAGCGCCGGCGTGATGTTGAACTTGTCGTCGTAGCGGATTAGCGCTTCGTACACGTGGTTCAGGAACGCCAGGTTGAAGGTGCTGCCGTAGGAATACGGATCGAGCGAGTCGAGGTCGCGGGCGGCGCCCCACTTCAGGGTGTTGGCGGCGGATGCCCCGGTGATGGCCGATAGCGCGATCACGGCCCCGGCGGTCCACTTCAGCAGCGTCTTCATGATGGCAATGCTCCCTTGGAGGTGGGTATGGAATACGTCTGGAGGCCGGCGCGGACGGCCGGCGGCGGTAATCAGTGGCCGGCGGTCTGGCGCTGGGCGCGCTCGAGCGTGGCCAGCGCCAGCACCTGCGACAGGGCGGCGCGATAGGAATCGATCACGGGCACGGCGGGCAGGCGCGGCAGGCTGGGCAGGAAACCCGCCAGCGCGGCGCCGGCCACGATGACCACGTCGGCGCCCTGGGCGACCGCGTCGTCCAGCGCCTGGCCCACGGCGGCGATGGTCGCGGGCGAGCGCGTGACGTAATCGAGCGCATTGCCCGGCAGCGCCAGCAGGCCGGCGCAGCGCGACTCCAGCCCGAGCTGGCGGATCTGCTCGCGCAGCATGCCCGGCCACAGCCGCCCCACCGTCACGATGGCGTAGCGGTCGCCGCGCTGCAGGGCGGTGAGGATGGCGGCCTCGGCCATGCCGGCCACCGGCATGCGCAGGCGCTCGCGCACCGCGCCGATGCCGGGTTCGCCGAAACAGGCCAGCAGGCAGGCGTCGAATGGCTCGCCGGCGGCCTCGGCCTGGGTGGCCTCGCGCTCGGCGGTTTCGCAGACGGCGTGGGCCGACACCGCGGCCTGCGCCCGGCTGGCGATATAGGCGGGCCCGAACGGCACCGTCACGGCATGCACCCGGGCTGCGTCGCCAAAAAAGGCGCGCGCCTGCTCGGCGAGGCTGGCGGTCAGGTCGGCGGTGGTGTTGCCATTGATCACCAGCAGGCGGCTGGGCGTGACGGCCAGGCGGTCGGAAAGGACGGCGGGTGCTGCGGACATGAATCAAACCCCTGATGGTTTGTATACAAAGCCATTCATACAAAACCCACAGCTTCCTGAATTTTGTATAAATCTTTGTATACGATTTATGGCGACAATGTACGCCATCGGTCCGACGCTTCAAGCTATCGCTAACCCTTAGCGGCCGATGGTGTATGCTGTTTCGCACCTAGAAAAGTGCGCACCGGCGCGATTCCGCCGGCAGATTCCCCGCACCGGAACGCGCACGCATCGGAGATCCACACCAGATGACGGCCCCCATTCCCGACGCGGCGGAGCCCGCCCGGAAAGACGTAAACCGCACGGAAATCGTATACAAAAACTTGCGGCAGGCGATCATCGAGCAGGCCTTGCTGCCGGGCGACAAATTGCCCGAGGACGTCATCGGCGAGCGTTTCGGCGTCAGCCGCACCATCGTGCGCGGCGTGCTGACGCGCCTGTTCAGCGAGGGCCTGGTCGACCTGCGCCCCAATCGCGGCGCGGCGGTGGCGCGCCCCAGCCTGGAAGAAGCCCACGACATCTTCGAGGCGCGCCGCTGCCTCGAACGCGACGTGGCGCGCCGGCTGGTGCAGCACGTCACCGAGGCCGGCTTGGCGCGGCTGGAACAGCACGTGGCGCAGGAAGAAGCCGCGCGCGCGCGCAACAGCGTCAACGAGTCGATCCGCCTGTCCGGCGAATTCCACATCCTGATGGCGGAACTGTCGGGCAATGCGGTCTACGCCCGCTACGTCAATGAGATCGTGTCGCGCTGCTCGTTGATCCTGGCGCTTTACGGCCGGCCGCATTCGAGCGAATGCGCGGTAAGCGAGCACCGCGAAATCGTCGCCGGCCTGCGCGCGCGCGACGAAAAGCACGTGCTGCACCTGCTGGGACATCACCTGGAGTCGGTCACGGCGCGCGCGCTGCTCAGTCCGGACGGCGCGGGCGTGCGCGACATCCGCAAGATCCTCGACCGCTACGGCACCTAGGGGGACCGCGGCGCGGCGGCCCGCGGGCGGGCGCGGCGCGCGGGTAGGAGACGGCCCGCCCCCGGCGAAGGGGGCGTGGCCTGGCGTGGCAAGCCTGAAATGGAAAAGCGCCCGGTTCGGGCGCTTTGTGGTTTCGGCAAGCCTAGATTTCGCGTTCTTCCGTCTTGAGGTGGTTGTCGCGGGCGAAATCCACCACGAACTTGTACGCCAGCGGTTCGAGATCGCGCAAGCGCTGGTCGACCACGATGCCGCGCACGCCGTCGATCACGACGGGAAGCACGTAGGGCGAATAGGTGAGGTGGTTACCCGCACAGCCGGCGGGCCGGAACTGTGCCATTACGCCGGCGAGCCGTTCCGCCCAATCGCTGGGGCGAAAGCGGCTACCGCTTTCGGTAACGCCATGAATTACGAATTGTCTGACGCGAGTTGCCATGGATTCTTCACTACGGGACGCCCTTCACTGGGCCGGATCTTCGGCGTGATCAAACATGCGCCCCGCGCCGCGAATTGTATATGATTGATCCTTTGCCCTGTCCCGAAAGGCGCTCCGCCCAGGGAAAAATGCCCAGGAGGACCCGTCATGACCTCGCCTCTGGCCAATATCTACGCCCGGCTGCCGGTCTCGTTCACGCACGGCCAGGGGGTCTGGCTATGGGACGCGCAGGGCCGCAAGTACCTGGACGCGCTGGCGGGCATCGGCGTCTCCTGTCTGGGCCATGCCCATCCCCGGCTGGTCGCGGCCATCAGCGAGCAGGCCGCGCGCGTCATCCACACCTCCAATATCTACGAAGTCCCGCAGCAGGCCGAGCTGGCCGCGCGCCTGGCGGCGCTGTCCGGCATGCGCGACGTGGTCTTCAACAACAGCGGCTCCGAGGCCAACGAGGCCGCCATCAAGCTGGCGCGCTACTACGCCTACCAGCGCGGCAACAGCCACGCCCACATCATCACCATGGATTCGTCCTGGCACGGGCGCACCCTGGCCACGCTGGCGGCCACCGGTAGCGACAAGGCGCGCAAGGGCTTCGAGCCCCTGCCCTCCGGCTTCATCCAGGTGCCATACAACGACGCCGCCGCGATCCGCGCCGCCGGCGACGCCGAGCCGCGCGTGGCCGCCGTGCTGCTCGAAGCCCTGCAGGGCGAAGGCGGCATCCGTCCCTCCGATGCCGCCTTCCTGCGAGAGGTACGACAACTGTGCACCGAGCGCGGCTGGCTGCTGATGATCGACGAGGTCCAGTCGGGCATCGGCCGCACCGGCAAATGGTTCGCCCACCAGTGGGCCGACATCGTGCCGGACGTCATGACCCTGGCCAAGGGCCTGGCCGGCGGCGTGCCGATCGGCGCGATGCTGGCCGCCGGCCCCGCGGCGGGCGTGTTCACCCCCGGCAGCCACGGCACCACCTTCGGCGGCGGCCCGCTGGTCTGCGCGGCCGGCCTGGCGGTGCTGAACGCGCTGGAATCGGAAAACCTGCTGGACAACGCGCACAGCGTCGGCGGCCACCTGAAGGCGCGGCTGGCGCAGGAACTGGCTGGCCTGCCCGGCGTGGCGGATGTGCGCGGGCGCGGCCTGATGCTGGGCATCGAGCTGGCCCGTCCCTGTGGCGTGCTGGCGCTGCGCGCTTTGGAAGCGGGCCTGTTGATCAACGTCACCCGCGACCGCGTCATCCGCCTGCTGCCGCCCCTGGTCCTGTCGCGCGCCGAAGCCGACCGGATCGTAGACACCCTGGCGCCGCTGATTCGACAGTTCCTGGCCGAACATCCATAATCAACCTCCCGCCCGGGCCACGAGCCCGTCCGGGCCCAATGACCTGCGACATCACCATGACTCCTCCCACGACTCAAAACGGCCCGTTGCGGCACTTTCTGCAGTTCAAGGACTTCTCGTCCGCCGAGATCGCCTACGTGCTGGACCGCGCGCGGCTGATCAAGGAAAAATTCAAGCGTTACGAACCCCACATGCCGCTGCACGACCGCACGCTGGCGATGGTGTTTGAAAAAGCCAGCACCCGTACCCGCGTCTCGTTCGAGGCCGGCATGTACCAGATGGGCGGCTCGGTCATCAACCTGACCTCCAACGATTCCCAGCTGGGCCGCTCCGAGCCCATCGAGGACACCGCGCGCGTCATCTCGCGCATGGTCGACATCGTCATGATCCGCACGTTCGAGCAGACCCGCATCGAGCGCTTCGCCTCGCACTCGCGCGTGCCCGTGATCAACGGCCTGACCAACGAATTCCACCCCTGCCAGATCCTGGCGGACATCTTCACCTACATCGAGCACCGCGGCCCCATCGCCGGCAAGACGGTCGCCTGGGTCGGCGACGCCAACAACATGGCCTACACCTGGCTGCAGGCCGCCGAGATGCTGGGCTTCACGCTGCACGTGTCGACCCCGGCCGGCTACGAGCTCGAAGCCGCCCGCATCGGTTCGCCGTCCGACAAGGTGCTGCGCCAGTTCAAGGACCCGATGCAAGCCTGCCAGGGCGCGCACCTGGTCACCACCGACGTCTGGACCAGCATGGGCTACGAGGCCGAGAACGAAGAGCGCCGCGCCGCCTTCGCCGACTGGTGCGTGGACGCCGAGATGATGGCCGCCGCCGATCCCCAGGCCGTGTTCATGCACTGCCTGCCCGCCCATCGCGGCGAGGAAGTTACCGGCGAAGTCATCGACGGCCCGCAGAGCGTGGTCTGGGATGAAGCCGAGAACCGCCTGCACGTGCAGAAGGCGCTGATGGAGTTCCTGCTGCTGGGCCAGCTCAAGTAAGCAGCTCGCCCATGAAAAAAGCAGCCCCGTGGGGCTGCTTTTTTTGTATCCGCGCCAGGCGCGGCATTCAGGGCTTGAGCGACTTTTCCCAGCGCACGATGGCGTCGACCACCGCCTGCGGCGCTTCCGGCACCAGCGCGTGGCCGGCGCCCGGGATCACCACCACCGACACGCGCTCGCCGAATTCGTCGCGGATCTCGTTGCGGGTCGATTCCGGCTTGAACAGGTCGGCGCCCGCCTGCAGATCGAGCAGCGGCTTGCTGCCGCCCGACCACCAGTCCGACTGGCGCGTGGCCTTGCCGGCCAGGCGTTGGCTCTCGCTGACCTCGGGGTACCAGCCGTTGAGCCAGACGCTGGCGTCATGGCCCGGTGCGAAGAACGCGTACTGGATGGACTTGAGGCGCTCGGCGTCGGGCAGCGACAGGTCGGCGCTGCGGTCGACGTGCTCGCTCAGGCCGGCAGGGTACTTCTTGGCCGCCGCCGCCACGATCACCACGCCGCGCACCAGGTCGGGGTGGTCCACGCCCGTGGTGCGCGCCACCCAGTTGCCGAACGCGTGCCCGATCATCACCACCGGCTGCTTGGCGACATCGCGGATCACCGCCGCCATGTCGTTGCCGAAGTCATGCAACGTGATGTCCTTCATCGGCCCGCTGCTGCCGCCGATGCCGCGCGGCTCGGGCCGCAGCACGCGGTAACCGGCCTGCGCCAGCCGCGCCGCCAGGTCGTCGAAATCCTCCTGGCCACGGCCGCGCGACGGCAACAGCACCAGGGCCGGGCCCTGGCCCTGCACCAGCACTTCGATGCGGGCGCCGTTGCCCGGCAGCACCGTGACCCGCTCGACCTTGTCGGCCGCCGCTGCCGCGGCAGGCGTCGGCGCGGCCTGCGCGGCCAGCGACAGCCCGGCCGCGCTCAACGCGCCCCACAGCACAACCCTCGCCCATCGCTTGCTCATCGTTGTCTCCTCGTTCTTCTGTGTCAAAGAATCTTCTGGAACATGGTGCGGCGCGTGTTGCGGAACGACGGCCGCACCCGGCTGCTCCAGTCGGTGGCGCGCACCGCCAGCCACGGCGGGCTGCCGAAGGTCTCGCGCGTCTCCAGGTCATAGCAGGCCAGGTAGCGCGGCCCCTGGTCGCGGCATTCATAGCGCTGCGCGCGCACGGTGCCGGGCACCGAGGCCAGCCCCGGCAGGTGTTCCTGGTCGTACCAGGCATTCAGGTCCGCCTCGGCCTCGGGCAGCACGTCGGTCTCGACGATGTAGTGCCAGGGCGCATCCAAGCCGGCCGAAGCGCCGGCCAGGTCCAGGGTCAGGTGCAGCACGCGCGCCTGCGCCCCCGGGAACAGCTCGGCCAGTCGCGCCTGCACTTCCGGCTGCGCGGCGGCGTCGCCGTCGACGTACACGTAGGTGTCATCCTCTTCGACCGCGGCGAAAGCGCGCAGCCGCACGCCGTCCAGGCCCTCGGTCAGGCGTTGCGCCATGTCGGCCGCGCGCGCCGCGTCGAAACGCTCGCCCAGCGACACCAGCAATACCGTCTTGTCCATGCAAAGCTCCTATCAGTGCCCGACGCGCAGCGCCACCAGGAAGCGCGACACCATGTTGTAGGCGGCTACCGTCGCGGCCAGTTCGACCAGTTCCTGATCGTTGTAGCGCGAACGCAGCGGCGCGAACAGCGCGTCCGGCACCTCGATATCGCGGGTCATGGCGTCGGTCAGGGCCAGCACGTCGGCCTCGCCCGCCTCCAGCCCCTGCACCGCGTCCGCTTGCGGGCCGCCGCGCAGCTGGTCGACCACGGCCTGCGGCATGCCCGCCGCCAGCGCGTGCGGCACGTGCGCGTCGAACTCGTAGGGCGCGTTGTTCAGGGTCGCCACGCGCAGGATGATCAGTTCGCGCACCCGCGGCGACAGCGACGTGTTCAGGCGGATCGCGGTCAGCATCGCCTCCCAGCCCTGCACCACGGCGGGGCTGTTCAGCAGCACCTGGTACAGCGGCGAGATGCGGCCGCGCGCGGCCGCGATGCGCGCTTCCATTTCGGCCAGGGCCGGGCGCGTGCCCGGCGCGACCGGCGAGACTCGGCAATCGCTCATGCTCACTCCGGACGGATGTTCTTGCGTTGAATCAGCGAACCCCACTTCTCGCGGTCGGCGGCGATCAGCGCCGCCAGTTCCTGCGGCGAGCTGGGCGCGGCCTGGGCGCCGAACTTCTCGAGCTTGGCGCGTACCGCCTCGTTGCCCAGCGCGGCGCGCAGGGCCTGGTTCAATTTCTCGACCGTGGCCGGCGGCGTGGCGGCGGGCGCGACGATGCCATACCAGTTGTTCGATTCGACGCCGGCGATGCCCTGCTCGGCCAGCGTCTTGACGTCCGGCAGCAGCGGATGACGGGTCGGCGCGGCGATGCCCAGCGCCTTGAGCTTGCCGCTCTGGATGTGGCCGATCAGGCCAGGCACGTCGCCGAAGAAGCCGTTCACCTGGTTGCCCAGCACGTCGTTGATCACCGGCGCGGCGCCCTTGTAGGGCACGTGCAGCACCTTGGCCTTGCTGGCGTCGGCGAACATTTCCAGCGTCAGGTGCGGGATGCTGCCGATGCCCGACGAGCCGATCGCCACGGACTGCGCCGCCGCCTGCGAGCGCTTGACGAAGTCCGCCGCATCGGTGGCCGGGTTGGCCGGGTTCACCACGAACACGGTGGCGTTGTTGACCACGCGCGACACCGGCGCGAAATCGCGCACCGGGTCATACGGCAGGTCCTTGTACAGGGCCGGGCTGATGGACACCGCGCCGACGCTGGTCAGGAACAGCACCGAGCCATCGGCCGGGGCCTTGGCCACGTAAGCCGCGGCGATGTTGCCGTTGGCGCCGGCCTTGTTCTCGACGATGACCGACTGCTTGAGCTCCTTGCCCAGCTGTTCGGCCAGCACCCGGCCGACCAGGTCCACCGGGCCGCCCGGCGGGAAGGCAATGATCAGGCGCACCGGGCCATCGGCATGCGCCGCGGGCGCCAGGCTGGCCAGGCCGAGCAGGCCGGCGAACAGGAATTTCTTGAACATGGATTGTCTCCTCGGGATATCGTGTTTTCTTGTTGCCCGAAATCGGGCGATGGCGCGGCTACGGGAAGCCGTAGAGACGCGCCGGGTTGTCCACCAGGACCTGCCGGCGCGTTTCCGCGTCCGGGCAGGCCAGGAAAAAAGCGTCGGCCAGTTCGCCGTCGTCGGGCATGTCGCCCGCCACGTTCGGATGCGGCCAGTCGGTGCCCCACAGCGTACGCTCGGGCAGCGCGTCCACCAGGGCGCGCACGAACGGGATGCCTTCGGCAAAGGGGCGCTTGCCCGAGGCGATGCGGTCGATGCCCGACACCTTGACCCAGGCGAGCGGCTCGCGCGCCAGGTCCAGCAGCGCGCGGAACGCCGGCGCGTCCAAGCCGTCGGCGGCCTTGACGCGGCCCATGTGGTCGATCACGAACGGCACCGGCAGCGCCCGCAGGCGCGGCAGCAGCTCGGGCAGCGTGGCGCCGTCCAGGTGCAGGCAGACGTGCCAGCCCAACGGCGCGATCAGCCCGATGACGTGGTCGAACACGGCCGGATCGGGCGCGCCGCCCAGGTGCGGCACAAAATTGAAGCGCGCGCCGCGCACGCCGCCGTCATGCAGCTGCCGCACGCTGGCGGCGGTGGCGTCCGCCCCCAGCAGCGCCACGCCGCGGTAGCGGCCCTGGCTCTGCGCCAGCGCGTCGAGCAGCGCGGCATGGTCGCCGCCGTGGCAGTTGGCCTGCACCACCACCGCGCGCTGCACGCCCAGGTGCGCATGCAGCGCCGCCATCCTGGCGTAGGGCGCGTCGGGCGGCGTGTAGGAACGTCCTTCGGCATAGGGAAACCGGTCAGCCGGACCGAACACGTGGCAATGCGTGTCGCAGGCCCCGGCCGGCAGCGCGTGGCGGGGACGGGAAGGCGTGGCAAGCGGAGGACGGCAGTCGGGCACGGCGGGATCCAGCGGGGAAAACGCCATCCTCGCGGATTGCGGCCTGCCGAACAATGCTATATCTTTGATTTCAGATATAGAAAATATCAATATCAAGTCGCCATGGACCTCAAGCAGATCGAATATTTCGTGCGCGTCGCCGAGCGCCGCAGCTTCTCGCGCGCCGCCGAAATGCTCGACGTGGCCCAACCGACGCTGAGCCGCCAGGTGCGCCTGCTGGAACTGGAGCTGGGCCAGCACCTGCTTTACCGCAACGGCCGCGGCGCTGAACCGACCGAAGCCGGCCTGCGCTTTCTGGAACATGCCCGCGCCCTGCTGGCCCTGGCCGACCGCGCCAAGCAGGACCTGCAGACCCTGCGCGAAACGCCGACGGGCAAAGTCGTGGTGGGCTTGCCGCCACGCATCGCGCGGGTGCTCACGCCGCCCCTGGTGCAGGCTTTCCGCCGCCGCTTTCCCGACGCCTCGATCGCCGTGGCCGAAGGCCTGAGCGCGCAGATGCGCGAATGGCTGCTGGCCGGCCGCGTCGACCTGGCGCTGCTGTACGACCCGGCGCCGTCGCCGCAACTGGGCTATGAATCGCTGTTCCGGGAAAACCTGGTGCTGGTGGCCGCGGCCAACCATCAGCCGCCGCTGCCCGCACGCGTCGCGGTGGCCGGGCTGGGCGCCTATCCGCTGGTGCTGCCCAGCCTGCCCAACGCCATCCGCACCCTGGTCGAGAGCATCTGCCGCGCCCAGGGCGTGCGCCTGCAGGTGGCGGCCGAGGTCGATGCGGTGCAGACCATCGTCGAACTGGCGGCGCAGGGCGACGCCTACGCCATCCTGCCGCGTTCGGCCGCGCGCGGGCCGGCGGCCGAACACGCGCTGTCGCTCAGCGAAATCGTCGCGCCCGGCATCACCAACAATCTGGTGCTGGCCAGCGCCCGCCACCGCCCCGCCACCCGGCTGGCCACGGCCACCGGCGATCTGATCCGCCAGTTGAACCTGGCCGCCCTGTTCGAGCCCGCGCCGCCGGCGCCGCCACGAGGCGGCCGAGCGCCCCGGCGTTAGCCCTCGACGCTGAACGCCACGCGCGTCAGGCCGTCGCCGCTAGCCGCCGACACCGTGCCGCCGTGCATGGCGGCCACCGCCTTGACGATGGCCAGGCCCAGGCCATGGCTATGCTCCACGCCATCTCCGCGACGCGCCGCATCGACCCGGTAGAAGCGCTGGAACAGGTGTGGCAGGTGCTCGGGCCCGATCGGCGGGCCGGGGTTGCTGACCGCCACTTCCAGCCCGCCATCGCGCCGCTGGATCGCCACGACGATCTCGGCGCCCGCCGACGAATACTGGATGGCGTTCTGCAGCAGGTTGGTCACCGCGCGACGAAACAACGCGGTGTCGATCAGGGCAACGGCGTCGCGCTCGCCCTCGATCCGCACGCGCATGCCGGCTTCGTCCAGCAGGAACTCGAAGAACTCCACGGTCTTGGCGACTTCGTCGGCCAGCACCGCATGGATGCGACCGGTGGCGGCCTCGCCCTGGTCGGCGCGCGCCAGGAACAGCATATCGTTGACCATGGCGCGCAGCCGGTCCAGTTCTTCGAGGTTCGACTGCAGCACCTCGCGCAACTCGCCCGAGCCGCGTGGCCGCGACAGCGCCACCTGGGTCTGGCCGATCAGGTTGGTGAGCGGCGTGCGCAGCTCGTGGGCGACATCGGCGTTGAACGCTTCCAACTGGTTGTAGGCGCCTTCCAGCCGCGCCAGCGCGCCGTTGAACGAGGTGGCCAGGTCCTCCAGCTCGACCGGCAGCGCCGCCATGCTCAACCGTTGCGACAAGGCGCTGGGGCGCAGCGCGCGGGCCTCGGCCGACAAGCGGCTGAGCGGACGCAGGCCCAGCCGCGTCACCCAGAAGCCCAGCAGCCCCACCAGCAGGATGGCGGTCAAGGACAAGGCCGCCATGGCCCACAACAGGTAGCGCAGCGTATGCGCATAGGGCGCCGAATCCATGCCGACGATCAGCCGCACCCGCGGCCGCTGCTGGAAAGGGTCGACCGTGACGGTAATGGTCCGCAGGGCGTTTGCGCGATCCGGCAGTTCGATGGTGCCGAAGCCGTCCGGATGGCGTTCGAGGCGGTCGACATCGGCCAGGCCCTTGCCGTACTCGTAGGCCGGATCATCCGACAGCACCCAGAACCGCAGGCTGCCGTCGGCCGGCGTCAGGGTATCGAGCTTGGCCTTGAAACGGCCCCAGCGCTCGGGATCGCCGCTGCGCGTGAGCGAATAGCTGACCTCGTGCGCCGTGGTGCGCAAGGCGTCCTGCTGGATGCGGTCGAGCTGGCGGTCCAGCACCCCGTAAAGCGCCACCCCGGTCAGCGCGAAGGTGGCCGCCGCCGCCACCGCGAACATCAGCACCAGCCGGGATTTGAGCGAGGATTTCATTCCGCCGGCTCGTCGTCGCGCAGTTCCAGCACGTAGCCCATGCCGCGGATGGTGTGCAGCAGCCTGCGGTCGAACGGCGCGTCGACCTTGCCGCGCAGCCGCTTGATCGCCACCTCGACCACGTTGACGTTGCTGTCGAAGTTCATGTCCCAGACCAGTTCGGCGATCGCCGTCTTGGACAGGATCTCGCCCTGGCGCCGCGCCAGCACCGCCAGCAGCGCGAATTCCTTGGCGGTCAGGTCCAGCCGGACGCCGGCGCGCCAGGCCTTGCGGCTGATCAGGTCGATCTGCAGGTCGCCGATGCGCAGCTGCACCGGCTCCTGGGCGCGGCCGCGCCGGGTCAGCGCCTGCAGCCGCGCCAGCAGTTCCAGAAACGAGAACGGCTTGACCAGGTAGTCGTCGGCGCCATCGTGCAGGCCGCGGATGCGGTCCTCGACGCCGTCGCGCGCGGTCAGCATGATGACCGGCGTCTGGCGCACGCTGCGCAGCGACCGCAGCACCGCGAAGCCATCCATGCCCGGCAGCATCGCGTCCAGCACGATCACGTCGTAATCGTGCTCCAGCGCCAGGTGCTGGCCGTCGATGCCGTTATGGGCGACATCCACCGCGCAGCCCTGCTCACCCAGGCCCTTGCGCAGGTAATCCGCCGTCTTCAGTTCATCTTCGACTATCAGGATTTTCATGGCAGCCCCGCCAGGGCACGTCGACGATCAAGGAAGCCTATTTTGACTCAACTCCGGGCTGGGCAGGCGCTCCCGCCTCGCCTGACGCCACGCCAGCCGGCACGGACGCCCCCGCCTTGCGCGCGGCGCGTTCCTGCTTCTTGCGCATGTACCAGAAATGCGCCCGATCCAGGTACAGGTACACCACCGGCGTCGTGAACAGCGTCAGCGCCTGCGACACGATCAGGCCGCCCACCATCGCATAGCCCAGCGGCCGGCGCAACTCCGAGCCCTGGCCGTGGCTCAGCATCAGCGGCAGGCCGCTGAGCAGCGCGCACATGGTGGTCATCATGATCGGCCGGAAGCGCAGCACGCAGGCCTGGTAGATCGCCTCGGCTGGCGACATGCCGTGCTCGCGCTCGGCCGTCAGGGCGAAGTCGATCATCATGATGCCGTTCTTCTTGACGATGCCGATCAGCAGGATGATGCCGATCAGCGCGATCACGCTCAGGTCGTAGCCGCCCACCATCAGGATCAGCAGCGCCCCCACCCCGGCCGACGGCAGCGTCGACAGGATCGTCAGCGGATGGATGTAGCTTTCGTACAGCAGCCCCAGCACGATATACACCGCGATCAGCGCCGCCGCGATCAGGTAGGGCTGGGTCGCCAGCGAGTCGCCGAAGGCCTTGGCCGTGCCCTGGAACGCCCCCGTCAGGCTGGCCGGCGCGCCCATCTGCGACTGGGCCTGCTGGATCGCCTGCACCGCCTGGCCGAGCGAGGCGCCCGGCGCCAGGTTGAACGAGATCGTCACCGCCGGGAACTGGCCCTGGTGGCTGATCGACAGGTAGGCGGTCTTGTCGGTGTCGAGCTTGATGAAGGTCGACAGCGGCACCTGCTGGCCGGTCAGCGGCGAGGTCAGGTAGAGCTTGGAGAACAGGTCCGGATCCTGCTGCAACCTGGGCGTCACCTCCAGCACCACGTGGTAGCTGTTGATCTGGGTGAAGTACTGCGCCACCTGGCGCTGGCCAATGGCGTCGTAGATGGTGGCGTCGATCAGCGCCGGCGAGATGCCGAACGACGAGGCCCGCGCGCGGTCGATGGTGATGGAGGCGGTCGCCGCCGCGTTCTGCTGGTCGGACGCCAGGTCGGTCAGCATCGGCAGCTCGCGGAACTTGGCCAGCAGCCGCGGCGCCCACACGTTCAGTTCGTCCAGGTTCGAGTCCGTCAGCGTGTACTGGTACTGGGTGCGCGACAGCCGCCCGCCGACGTTGATGTCCTGGCCCGCCTGCATGAATAGCGTCACGCCCTCCAGCTTGGCCAGCTGCGGCCGCAGCCGCGCGATGACCTCGTCGGCCGACGCCGTGCGGCCCTCGTCCTTCGGTTTCAGGCCGATGTAGAAGTTGCCGGTGTTGTAGGTGCTCTGGCTGCCGTTGAAGCCAAAGCTGGCGATGTCCGGATCCTGCCGGATCACATCGGCCATCTGGATCATGCGCTGATTCATCAGCGAGAACGACGAATCCTGGGCCGATTCGGCGAAGCCGAAGATGAAGCCGGTGTCCTGCTGCGGGAAGAACCCCTTCGGGATCATCACGAACAGCGCCACCGTGCACGCCACCGTCGCCAGGAACGAACACAGCGTGGCGAACGGGTGCCGCAGCACCAGCTTCAGGCCGCGCTCATAGCCATGCAGCATGGCGTCGAAGCCGCGCTCGAACAGCAGGTACAGGCGGCCATGGCGGTCGCCATGGTGGTTCTTCAGGTAGCGCGAGCACAGCATCGGCGTCAGCGTCAGCGACACCAGCACCGACACCACGATGGTCAGCGTCACCGTCACCGCGAACTCGCGGAACAGCCGGCCGACGATGCCGCCCATCAGCAGCAGCGGAATGAACACGGCCACCAGCGACACCGAGATCGAGACGATGGTGAAGCCGATCTCGCCCGCGCCCTTGTAGGCGGCCTCCATCGGCGACATGCCGGCCTCGACGTGGCGGTAGATGTTCTCCAGCATCACGATGGCGTCGTCCACCACGAAGCCCACCGCGATCGTCAGCGCCATCAGCGACAGGTTGTCCAGGCTGAACCCGACCACGTACATGATGGCGGCCGTGCCCATCAGCGCCAGCGGCACCGTCACGCACGGAATCAGCGTCGCCGCCACATTGCGCAGGAACAGGAAGATCACCAGCACCACCAGGACGATGGTCAGCGTCAGCGTGAACTCCACGTCCTGCACCGAGGCGCGGATGGTCTGGGTGCGGTCGATGATGGTGTTGACGTGCACCGACGGCGGAATCGAAGCCTCCAGCCGCGGCAGCGCCGCGCGAATCCGGTCCACCGTGTCGATCACGTTGGCGCCCGGCTGCTTGCTGATCTGCAGCACGATCGAACGGCCGTTGGTGATGGTGTTGTCCGGCGGCGAGGCCGGCCCGGCGTAGGCCCAGCCGGCCAGCTTGGTGTTTTCCGGCCCGTCCACCGCCATGCCCACGTCGCGCACCCGGATCGGCGCGCCGTTGCGGTAGGCCAGCACCATATCGTTCCATTGCGACGCCGACAGCAGCTGGTCGTTGGTGTAGGTGGTGAAGCTCTGGCGCGGCCCGTCAATCGTGCCCTTGGGCTGGTTGACGGTAGTGGTGGCGATGACGCCGCGGATGTCCTCCAGGCTCAGCCCCAGCGCCGCCAGCTTGCCCGGGTCCACCTGGATGCGCACGGCCGGCTTCTGCTGGCCGCCGATGTTGACCAGCCCCACGCCCGAGATCTGCGATATCTGCTGCGCCAGGATGTTGTCGGCGTAGTCATTGACCTGGATCAGCGGCAGCGTGTCCGACTGCACCGCCATCACCATGATCGGCGCGTCGGCCGGATTGACCTTGCGAAAGGTCGGCGGATTCGGCAGGTTGTTCGGCAACTGGCCGGTGGCGGCGTTGATCGCGGCCTGCACGTCCACCGCCGCCGAGTCGATGCTGCGGTTCAGGTCGAACTGCAGCGTGATCTGGGTCAGGCCGATGGCGCTGACCGAGGTCATCTGCGACAGGCCTGCGATCAGCGAGAACTGCCGCTCCAGCGGCTGCGCCACGTTGGACGCCATGGTCTCGGGACTGCCGCCGGGCAGGCTGGCCTGCACCTGGATGGTGGGAAAGTCGACCTGCGGCAGCGGCGCCACCGGCAGCAGCGGCCAGGCCGCGATGCCGACCAGCAGGATCGCCAGCGCCAGCAGCGAGGTGCCGATCGGCCGCTTGATGAAATTCGCCGAGATGCTCACTGGCCGCCCCCCGCCGCCGCGGCCAGCTCACGCACCTTGCTGCCGGGCTTGAGCTTGTATTGGCCGTCCACCACCACGCGCTGGCCGGCGTCCAGCCCCTGCTGGATCACGGCCAGGCCGTCCTGCATGCGCTCCACCTTGACCGGCCGCGGCTGCGCCACGCCGGCGCCATCCACCACGTACACGAAGGTATCGGTCTGGCCGCGCTGCACCGCGGCCGCCGGCACCGTCACGACGCTCTCGCGGGGGTCCAGCACCAGTCGCGCATTGACGTACTGCCCGGGCCACAGGCGATGGCGCGGATTGTCGAAGCGGCCCTTGAGCTGCACCGTGCCAGTGGCGGTGTCGATCTGGTTGTTCAGCAGCACCAGCTGACCCTGCTCCAGCGGCTCGTTGCTGCCGCGCGCATAAGCCACCACGGTCAACGCCTGGCCCTTGTCCATGGCCGCGTTGATCGCCGGCACCGATTCTTCCGGCAGCGAGAACAGCACCGTAATCGGATCGATCTGGTTGATCACCACCAGGCCGTTGACGTCGGCCGCGTGCACGATGTTGCCTGGATCCACCAGCCGCGCCCCCACCCGGCCGGAGATCGGCGCGACGATACGGGTGTAGTCCAGCTGCACCTTGGCGTAGCTGATCTGGGCGTCGTCGGTCTGCGTCGCGGCCTCCAGCTGCGCCACCAGCGCGCGCTGCGTGTCCAGCGTCTGCTGGGTGGCGGCGTCCTCGCGCTGCAGGCGGGTGTAGCGCTGCAGGTCCAGCCTCGCGTTCACCAGCGTGGCCTGGTCCTTGGCGCGCTGCGCCTGGGCCTGGGCCAGTTGCGCCTGCAGGGCGCGCGGGTCGATATTGGCCAGCACCTGGCCGGCCTTCACGTCCTGGCCCTCGACGAAGCCGACGCTGTCGAGCTGGCCGTCGATGCGCGCCTTGACCGTCACCGTCGCCGCCGACGTCACCGTGCCGACGCCAGTCAGGTAGCGCGGCACGTCCTGGCGCTGCGCCAGCGCGGTGGCCACCGGCACCGCCGGCGCCGGCGCGGGCGCCGCCTCGCGGCCCGCGCGCAGCCACCACCATGCCGCCAGGCCACAGGCCGCCAACGCCAGCGCCAGCAGCGCCGCCTTGCGGCCGCCCGCGCCCGGAGGGGAAATCGTCACAGCCTTGTCCATGGACTTACTCGTTCTCGGTAGGGGATTTGGGCGCGGCCGGCGCCGCGCCGGCCGCCGCCAGCGCCTGCGCATCCGGCGTGTTCAGGGCGGACGCGTTCCAGCCGCCGCCCACGGCCTTGATCAACGCCACGCTGGCCACCATCTGGCGGCCGCGCAACTGCACGGCATTGCGTTCGTTCGACAGCGTCAGGGCCTGCGCCGTGGCCACCGCCAGGAAGGTGGTGGTGCCGGCGCGGTACTGCGCCAGGGCCAGTTGCTCGCTCAGGCGCGAGGCCGCCACCGCCTGGTCCTGCGCCCGCGCCTCGTCGTCCAGCACGCGCAAGGTGGACAGGTTGTCCTCCACCTCCTGGAACGCGCCCAGCACCGTCTGCTTGTATTGCGCGGCGCTGGCGTCGAACGCCGCCACCGTCTGGGCATCGCGCGCGCGCCGCAGGCCGCCGTCGAAAATCGTCTGCGCCAAGGCCGCCCCCAGCGACCAGACCCGGCCCGGCGCGTTGAACCACTGCGCGAAGCTGGCCGCGCCGAAGCCGCCGCTGGCCGACAGCACCAACGACGGGAAGTAGGCGGCGCGCGCCACGCCGATGGCGGCATTGGCCGAGGCCACCTGACGCTCGGCGGCGGCAATGTCCGGACGCCGCTCCAGCAGGTCGGACGGCAGGCCGGTCGGCACGGCGGGCACGCGCAACATCCAGGGCTGCTCGGGCGGCAGCGGCGCCAGGCTGAATTGGGCCGGCGCCCGCCCGGTCAGGATGGCGATGGCGTGTTCCAGTTGATGGCGCGAGGCGTCCAGGTCGATCGCCTGCGCCTGCGCGGTCTTGAGCTGGGCCTCGGCCTGCGCCACGTCCGAGCGCAGCGCCACGCCCGCGTCATACTGGCTGCGGGTGAGTTTCAAGGTGCGCTCATAGGCCTGCAGGGTCCGGGCGTACAGATCCTTTTCCCGATCCACCGTCCGCAATTGCAGGTAGTCCTGCGCCAGCGCCGCCTGGATGCTGAGCCGGGCGGCGGCCAGGTTGGCCTCGCTGGCCTGGGTCGAGGCGTCGCTCGCCTCGACCTGGCGGCGCACCGCACCCCACAAGTCCGGTTCCCAGGACACGTCGATGGCCGCCGCATAGCTGTTGGAAACGGCCACCACCCCGCTGCTCTTGGCCCGCGCGCGCTGCGCCGACACATTGGCGCCGACCGTGGGCCAGAAGCCGGCGCGAGCCGCATCGGCCGCCGCGCGCGCCTGACGGTATTGCGCCTGGGCCTGCTGGATGGTCTGGTTGGCGCCGTTGGCAGCCACGATCAGACCATTCAGGGTCGGATCCCCATAGGCCTCCCACCACGGCTGCGAACCGTCGATCACGCCCGGCTGCGCCGTCTTCCAGGGCCCCGCCTCTTTGTAACCGGAGGGCAGATCCATGGCCGGCCGCTGGTAATCCGGCCCGACGGCACAGCCGGCCAGGCCAGCCACCGCCACCAGCCCCGCCGCCCACCGCGACGCCCTGCGCTTGCCTGTGTTCATTTTCCGGGGCCGCCCGCGCGGCTGACAGTCAGTACGGCTCCCAATGTAGAAAGCCCTGCGGGACTCCACGCTGTCCGCTCCCTGACAATTCGGACAGGTTGGCGCCCCTTCCCCCCGGCCGCCCGCGCCGACGCCGGCTTTGCGTCCCGCCGCTCCGGGCCGCCCCCGCCCAAAAGAGTTAAAATGGCGGCCAGATTTCTTGTTTGGCGGCTCGTTGCTGTCAAAGTCCCGTTGGCGTCCCACCTCAAACAATGACCACTATCCTCCCGAACCTTCCCACCGGCCAGAAGGTCGGCATCGCCTTTTCCGGCGGCCTCGACACCAGCGCCGCGCTGCTCTGGATGCGCAACAACGGCGCCATCCCCTACGCCTACACCGCGAACCTGGGCCAGCCCGACGAATCCGACTACGACGAGATCCCGCGCAAGGCCATGGCCTATGGCGCCGAGAACGCCCGCCTGATCGACTGCCGCGCGCAACTGGTGGCCGAAGGCATCGCCGCCCTGCAGGCCGGCGCCTTCCACATCTCGACCGCCGGTATCACCTACTTCAACACCACGCCCATCGGCCGCGCCGTCACCGGCACCATGCTGGTGGCCGCCATGAAGGAAGACAACGTCAACATCTGGGGCGACGGCAGCACCTTCAAGGGCAACGACATCGAGCGCTTCTACCGCTACGGTCTGCTGACCAACCCGGACCTGAAGATCTACAAGCCCTGGCTCGACCAGCAATTCATCGACCAGCTCGGCGGCCGCTCGGAAATGTCCGAGTACATGCGCCAGGCCGGCTTCGACTACAAGATGTCGGCGGAAAAGGCCTACTCCACCGACTCCAACCTGCTCGGCGCCACCCACGAAGCCAAGGACCTGGAACACCTGAACTCCGGCATCCGCATCGTCAAGCCCATCATGGGCGTGGCTTTCTGGCGCGACGACGTCGCCGTCAAGGCCGAGGAAGTCACTGTCCGCTTCGAGGAAGGCCAGCCGGTCGCCCTGAACGGCGTGGAATACAGCGACCCGGTCGAGCTGATGCTCGAAGCCAACCGCATCGGCGGCCGCCACGGCCTGGGCATGAGCGACCAGATCGAAAACCGCATCATCGAAGCCAAGAGCCGCGGCATCTACGAAGCCCCGGGCCTGGCCCTGCTGTTCATCGCCTACGAGCGCCTGGTCACCGGCATCCACAACGAAGACACCATCGAGCAGTACCGCGAAAGCGGCCGCAAGCTCGGCCGCCTGCTGTACCAGGGCCGCTGGTTCGACCCGCAAGCCATCATGCTGCGCGAAACCGCCCAGCGCTGGGTCGCCCGCGCCATCACCGGCGAAGTGACCATCGAACTGCGCCGCGGCAACGACTACTCGCTGCTCAACACCGAATCGCCCAACCTGACCTACGCTCCCGAGCGCCTGTCGATGGAAAAGGTCGAGAACGCCCCCTTCACCCCCGCCGACCGCATCGGCCAGCTGACCATGCGCAACCTCGACATCGTCGACACCCGCGCCAAGCTGTTCACCTACACGAAGACCGGCCTGCTCTCCGCCTCCGGCACCTCGCTGCCGCAACTGAAGGACGAGGCCAAGAAGAAGTAATACTTCTTTCCGCCCAACAAAAAGCCCCTCGGCAACACCGAGGGGCTTTTTTATTACGCAACAGCCACAAGATACTCGCCCCTGCCAACAAACTGTAGGCAAGCACGCCAAGAAAACCACCCGCCCCAGCAGCCGCCAACGGGCGTCTCAAGAACTCAAACAACAACCGCCCCAGCCCAACAACGCCTACAACTCCACCTGCATCCCCATCTCCACAACCCGATTCGCCGGAATCTTGAAAAACTTCGTGCTCCGCGTCGAATTGCGCGCCATGAACGAAAACACCGCCCGCCGCCAGCGCCACAGCGCCGGCTTCCTGGCCGCCACCACCGTCTGCCGCGAAAGGAAATAGGACGTGCGCATCGGCTCCAGATCCAGCTCCGGATACGCCTCGGCCACCAGCCGCAGCGCCTCCGGCACATCCGGATCTTCCTTGAAGCCGTAGTTGATCGTCGCCGCCCAGCTCGACGCGCTCATCTTCTGCACCGAAAAGCGCTCGTCCTCCGACACGTACGGCACATCCGCCACCCGGATCGTCAGGAACAGCACATGGTCATGCAGCACCTTGTTGTGCTTGAGGTTGTGCAGCAACGCCGGCGGCACGTTGCCCGAATTCATCGTCATGAAAATCGCCGTGCCCGGCACCCGCGACGGCGGATAGGCCTCCAGCTGTTCCATGAACTCCTTGAGCGGCTGGCGGTCGCGCTGCTGCATGTCCGACAGCAGCCGGCGGCCCCGACGCCACGTCATCATCAGCGTGAACACCACGATCGCCACCACCAGCGGCAACCAGCCGCCTTCGTGGATCTTGAACACGTTGGCCGAGAACAGCAGCACATCGAACAGCAGCAACAGGCCCAGCACCACGAACCACAGCATGCGCTTGGCGCCCGTGGTGCCGCGCGGCAGCACCGCGAACGCCAGCACCGAGGTCGTCAGCATCGTCCCCGTCACCGCGAAACCGTAGGCCGCCGCCAGGTTGTCCGAATTGCGGAACACCAGCACCAGCACCAGCACCGCGCACAGCAGCAGCGCATTGACCTGCGGCAGATAGATCTGGCCCTTCTCCACCGCCGAGGTATGCAGGATCTGCATGCGCGGCCAGAAGCCCAGTTGCACCGCCTGGCGCGTCACCGAATACGCGCCCGAGATCACCGCCTGCGACGCCACGATGGTGGCCACCGTCGCCAGCGCCACCAGCGGCGCCAGGCCCCATTCCGGCGCCATCATGAAGAAAGGATTGCGGATCGCGCTGGGATCGCGCAACAGCAGCGCGCCCTGCCCGAAATAGCACAGCGTCAGCGCCGGCAGCACCATGCTGAACCACGCGCTGCGGATGGCCGGGCGGCCGAAGTGGCCCATGTCGGCATACAGCGCCTCGGCGCCGGTCAGCGCCAGCACCACCGCGCCCAGCAGCACGAAACTGATCCACGGGAACTCAACGATGAAACGCAGGCCCCACATCGGATTGAGCGCCGCCAGCACCTCGGGCGTCTGCCACACCTGCCAGCCGCCCAGCGCCGCCAGCGTGCCGAACCACAGCAGCATCACCGGCCCGAACAGCTTGCCCATGGCGCCCGTGCCATGCGACTGGATCGCGAACAGCGCCACCAGCACCACCAGCGCCAGCGGCACCACCCACGCGTCCAGCGTATGCGAAACAATGCCGATCCCTTCCAGTGCCGACAGCACCGAAATCGCCGGCGTGATCATGCTGTCGCCATAGAACAGCGCCGCGCCGAAGATGCCCAGCACGATCAGGATCCAGCGCAGCTTGCCCTCGCGGCTGCGCACCGCCAGCTCCAGCAGCGCCAGCGTGCCGCCTTCGCCCCGGTTATCCGCGCGCAGGATCAGCGTCACGTACTTGAATGACACCACCACCATCAGCATCCAGAACAGGATGGACAGCACGCCCAGCAAGTGGGCTGGCTCCAGGTCGGTATGCACGCTCAGCCCCGTCAGGCAAGCCCGCAGGGTGTACAGCGGACTGGTGCCGATATCGCCGTACACCACGCCCAGCGCCCCCAGGACGAGGGCGGCGCGCGAGGACGGGGCGTGGCCGGCGGGCGCCCCGCCGGTAGAGGAAGAAGGAACGCTGACCGAGCCCTGGCTCATGATGTGGGTTCTTGCCGAGTGAGTTGAGCCCCCTTGCGAGGGCCGGGAAACACGACCGACAGCCGCGTTCCGGAAAAATCGGGCCGGCTGGTGAGCTTCCACCAGGCGCCGTGGGCATGCGCGATCTCGCGCACGATGGCCAGGCCCAGCCCCGAACCGCCGGCCGTGACCGACGGCGAACGATAGAACGCCTCGAACACGCGATCGCGTTCCTCGGGGGGAATGCCGGGGCCGTCGTCCTCCACCGTCAGCGACGGCGGATTGGCGCCGACGATCAGGGTGATCTTGCCGGTGGCGTTGCCATAGCGCAGTGCATTGTCGATCAAATTGCCCAGCAGTTCTGCCAGCAACAGGGGATCGGCGTCGATCCAGATCGGCGCGTCCGGCGCCACCAGGTCCAGTTCATAACGCGCCTCGCGCACTCGCGGGAACCATTCGGCGCCATGCGCCCGCACCCATTCGCACAGGTCGATACGCACGAAACTATCCTGCGGCCGCGCATTGGGATCGGCGCGCGCCAGCACCAGCAACTGCTGGCCCAGCCGGATCATGCGGTCGCTGACCGCCTTGATGCGTTCGGCGCGCGCGCGCACATCGTCGGGCAAGGGCCGCGCCAGCATCAGTTCGGATTCCAGCCGCAGGCCGGAAAGCGGCGTGCGCAGCTGGTGCGCGGCGTGGCCGATGAAGCGGCGCTGCGCCGCCAGCGAGGCATCCAGCCGCAGCAGCAGATCGTTGGTGTGAGTGACCAGCGGTTCGATCTCGACCGGCACGCCGGCCACTTCGAGCGGCTGCATATCATCGATGGAACGCTGGCGGATTTCCTCGGACAGATGATTGACCGAGCGCAGGCCGGAACGCACGCCCTGCACCACCACCCAGGTGAACAGGCCGATCAGCATCACCTGCCCCACCACCATCAGCCAGAAGAAATCCTCCAGCATCCACAGCGACATGTCGATCTTGTGGGTGATGACCCAGGTGGCGGCCAGGTCCAGCAGCACCAGCAACAGGATCGGCGGCATCAGCCGGATGACCAGATGCCGCGCAAGCGAGCGGGACGGGAGCAAGGGGCGAGGGGCGGGCGGAGGGGAAGGAGTGCGTTCTGACATCATGACGCGGTGCCCTCGCTGTGGACGGATGGGGAGTCAGGCCGCCGCGGGCTGGCGGGGCCGACCGGCTTCGGGCGGCCAGCCGGGCCGTCAGGCCGTTTCCACATCCAGCATGTAGCCGAAGCCGCGCACCGTCTGGATGCTGGCGCCCGTGCCTTCCAGGCGCTTGCGCAGGCGGTAGACATAGACTTCCACTGCGTTTTCACTGAAATCCGCGTCCCAGGCGGACAGCGAATTGACGATCTGGCGCTTGGTGACCACGCGGCCGACGCGCGCCATCAGCATTTCCAGCACGGACAGTTCGCGCACCGACAGCGACAGGCGCTGGCCGTTGGCCCGCACCTCGCGGCCGACGGTGTCGAACACCAGCGGACCCACCTCGATCAGCGGCTGCGCCTGCCCAGCCCGCCGGCGGCCGAAGGCGCGCACGCGGGCGGCCAGCTCGGGCAGTTCGAAAGGTTTGGTGACGTAGTCATCGGCGCCGGCATCCAGGCCGGCAACGCGGTCTTCGATGCCGTCGCGGGCGGTCAGGATCAGCACCGGAACCTGGTTGCCATCCTGGCGCAGCTGGCGCAACACGTCCAGGCCGCTCATGCCGGGCAGATTGAGGTCGAGCAGCATCAGGTCATACGGCTGGCCGGCCAGCGCGCCCAGAACCCGGTCGCCCTCGGTCAGCCAGTCGACCGCATAACCTTGGTCGGCCAGGAATTCCTGGAGCGCATGGCCCAGGGTGGTGTCGTCTTCGATTACCAGAACTCGCATGCCGCGATTCTAGCGCGATCCCGGAAAAAACGGGGCGCGAAATGCGCCCCGTTGGCGGGAATCGTTCAACGGCCGGACGGCGCGGGGGTGGCCCCACCTGCCGCCGGCGCCTCGGCAGCCGCGCCGCCCGAGGGCGGCGTGGTGACGAAACCGATGCGCGTCATGCCCGAACGACGGGCCGAGGCCATGACCTTGGCCAGCGTCTCGTAGCGGGTGTTCTGGTCGGCGCGGATGCGGATCTCGGGTTGCGGCTTGGTGCCGGCGATCGACTTGAAGCGATTGGGCAGGTCGTCGATATTGACCGGCTTTTCGTCCCAGAACAGCGCGCCCCCGGCATCGATGGCCAGGTCCACGGTCTTGGGTTCTTCCTCGATCTGCTCGGCGGCCACCTGGGGCATGTTGATCTTGATCGAGTGCGCCAGCAGCGGCGCCGTGATGATGAAGATCACCAGCAGCACCAGCATGACGTCGATCAGCGGCACCATATTGATCTCGGAAACCGTGTGGGTCCCGGATCCTTTGCCCTCGAAGCTGCCAAAAGCCATTATTCGCTCCCGCGTTGGACCGCGGCGCCGTTACCGTGCTGGCGGCGCAGGGCACGCACCTTGCTGTCCGACAGGGCCACTTGCTGGCCGGTGGTCAGGAAGGCGAAAAGGTCGTGCGCGAAGGCGTCCAGGCGCGACAGGTAGACGCGGTTGTTGCGCACGAAGGTGTTGTAGGCCAGCACCGCCGGGATGGCGACCGCCAGGCCCAGGCCGGTCATGATCAGGGCCTCGCCCACCGGACCGGCGATGCGGTTGATGGTGACGCCATCGGACAGGCCGATGCCGACCAGGGCATGGTACACGCCCCACACCGTGCCGAACAGGCCGACGAACGGCGCCGTCGAGCCCACCGAGGCCAGCACCGTCAGGCCGTTTTCGAGCTTGGCGGTTTCCTCGTCGATCACCTTGCGCATGGTGCGGGTGACGAAATCGCTGCTCGAACCCGCCTCTTCGAGCTTGGTGGCGCCGAACTTGTTGTGGTGCGCCTGGGCGTGCATGGCGTGGCTGGCCAGGTGCGAGAACGGGTCGCGCGCGCCGTGCGTGGTGATCTCGTGCTCGACCTGTTCCAGCGAACTGGCGTTCCAGAACTTGTTCAGGAAGTCGGCCGAGCGGCGGCGCATGCTGATGTTGCTGCCGACCTTGACCAGGATCAGGTACCAGGTCACCAGCGACATCAGGATCAGGATGATGAACAGGCTCTTGCCGACGAAGTCGCTCTGGGCGACGAAGTGCAGGAAGCCCATGTCGGGGACGGGCGCCGGCGCCGGGGCGACCGCCGGCAGCGCCGCGGCGGCGCTGTGCAGCGCGTCCGCGGATTGCTGGATGGCGCCGGTGGCCTGCTGGACGATGCCGCCGGCCGCGGTCGCGGCTTGCTGGGCGGCGGGCGCCGCGGCGGCGGCGGGTGCCGCGGCCGCCGGAGCCGCTGCCGGGCTGGTGGCCGCCTGCGCCACCAGGGTGGCGCTGTGCATTGCGTTGGACATCTCAGTTCCTCATTACGAAATCGAACGGAATCTTTGCTTTGGCGGGATATGCCACGCCATTGCGGCTATAAGGTTTCATGCGGGCCTTGCGCGCGGCGGCCAGTGCCGACTCGTCCAGCCTGGGAAAGCCCGAGGACGCGTCGATGGTGGCCCGCTCGACCAGCCCCTGGGTATTGATTTCCACCAGCACCACCACCCGCCCCTCTTCCCGCATGCGGCGCGATGCCATCGGGTAGTTGGGCATGGGTCGCGCGCCCAGGTATTCGATCTGGGTTTCCTGCAGGATCTGGTCGGGCGGCGGACCCTGGCGCGGGGCCTGGGTGGTCTGCGCGCCTTCCGTGGCGCCGGCCGGCGGCGTTTCCACCGGCGGCGTCTCGGGCTTGGGCTCGGGTTTGACTTCCTGCTTGGGCTGGGGCTTGGGTTTGGGTTTGGGCTTCGGCTTGGGGGCCGGCATCGGCGGCTTCTCGACCACCGGCTCGGGTTCGGGCTCGGGTTCCGGCTCCACCTTGGGATCCGGTTCGGTTTCGGGCTCGATCTCGGGTTGCGGCTCGGGCGGCGGTTCCGTCACCGGCTGCGGCACTTCCGGCGTGGGCTCGGCTTTGGCGATCTGCGGCGTGGGCGCATCCACCACGCTCACCATGATGGCCTCGGGTTCCTCCAGTTCAGGGCGGTTCTCGGGCGCCAGGTAAATGGCATAAACCACTGCGGCATGTAGCGCAACGACCGCCAGGCCTGCGCCTATGCGTATACCAAGGGAAGACGGCGGTGAAGAGTTCAGACCACGTTGAAAGCTAGGCATGAATCAGCCAGGGTGCATTAACTTATCTGGCCAGCCAGGAAAAAACGCGCGCAACGAGCGCACGCCGGCTGACCGGTACAAGCCAAAGATCATAGCTTAAATGCGAATGATTCGCACGTCATATTTCGTCTGCAATAGCGTAACACCCCGATGCGGCGCCAACCCTGCGCTGGCGCAAACGGCGGCAGTGCAAACGTCGATTGCGCCAGCGGGACCATCAGGCGGCCCGCGCGGCTCCGCCCGTGCATGCCGCCCGTGCATGCCGCCCGTGCATCTCGCCCGTGCATCTCGCCCGTGCATCTCGCCCGTGCATCCCGTCCCTGCAGCCCGCCCGCGGAACCCTGCCCCCGCAACGGGCGCGGGCGGGCAGGCAATCCCTGCGAGGGACGCAGGCAAGCGCCGAAATGCCGCGCACGCACCCCGAGCGCACGCCTGAAGCGCTTTACCCATGAATGCGCTCTGGGTCGTACACGCCCCCCATGCATGCAGCGCGTGCGCGTGCTCCATGCCCGCACCCGAAGCATGCGATCGCAGCCCTGAACCGAAACACGAACCCGACACACGAACCCGAAACGCGCATCCCAAGCGCGCAAACAAAAAAACCCGCCACGTTACCGTGTGCGGGTTTCTGTTTCGGCTTGCTGATGGTGGGTGCTACAGGGGTCGAACCTGTGACCTACGCCTTGTAAGGGCGCCGCTCTACCAACTGAGCTAAGCACCCGTCCTGGTGATGGTTTCGCCGCAAACGAACTGCGGAAAACGCTAGCCGGGGTACTCAAAAGCAATACGCGGGCCGGAGTATACCGGACCGCGTACCTGTCGGCAAATCAACGGGTGCCGTGCCCGCTCGATCCGCCGATCCGTCAATTAGTTGACGGCGTCCTTCAGGGCCTTGCCCGGACGGAACTTCGGCACCTTGGCCTTCTTGATCTTGATGGTTTCGCCCGTGCGCGGATTGCGGCCGGTGCGAGCGGCGCGGGCCGACACGGCAAACGTGCCGAAGCCCACCAGGGTGACCGTACCGCCCTTCTTCAGGGTGGTCTTGACGGCGCCAATCAGGGCGTCAAGCGAACGACCGGCGGCAGCCTTGGAGATATCGGCCTTGCTGGCAATGTGATCGATGAGTTCGGTTTTGTTCATGCAGGTGTACCCCTCACAAGGTATGGAGTCTGCCGGGAGTGCAGTTCATCATGGCTGTCATGCTGGACATCACGACTAGGCGCGTAGACCCGACAAACGACGAACAGACTAGTGGATAAACTTTTTCTTGCGCTGCAAAGCACAACTTTTAAACTGCTGCGCCGCCTAGGTTTCAAGGGTTTCAAGACCCCTGAACCGTCAGCGACGCAGACATGTATTAGGCCTTGGCGTAGAGCGGCTGTCAAGCGAAAACCTCACGTCAAGCCGCACCAATACTAGCTTTTAGGCCTTTCCGCAATAAACATAAACGCGCATTTCGGGGTTTGCGCGACACCGGCGCACGGCCCCTCGGCGCGGCCTTCACACATCGGCCCAGCGCCGCAGCAAATTGTGATAGATGCCGGTGAGCTGGACGATCGAAGGGTGGCCCGCGGCATCCTGGTTCAAACGCTGAATGGCCACATCCATGTCGAGCAACAGCGCACGCTGGCTGTCTTCGCGCACCAGGCTCTGCATCCAGAAGAACGCGCTGACACGGGCGCCGCGCGTGACCGGATTGACCTTGTGCAGGCTGGTGCCGGGATACAGCACCATGTGCCCGGCCGGCAGCTTCACGGTGCGCGGCCCGTAGGTGTCGTCGATGACCAGCTCGCCGCCGTCGTAGGAATCAGGCTCGGAGAAGAACAGCGTGGCCGACAGGTCCGTGCGCACGCGCTCGGCGGTGCCGACGATGCCGCGCACGGCGTTGTCGACGTGATAACCGAAGGCCTCGCCACCCTCGTAGCGGTTGAACAGCGGCGGAAAGATCTTGCGCGGCAGCGCCGCCGACATGAACAGGTTGTTGCCGGACAGGCGCTGCAGGATCAGGTTGCCGAGTTCCTGCGCCAGCGGATGCTGCTCGGACAACTGGCGGTTGTGCTTGACCGAGGCGGACTGGAAGCCCGCGGTAACCTTGCCATCCACCCAATCGGCGGCATCGAGACGCTGGCGGATGGCGGCCGCCTCGTCGGAGGTGAATACTTCGGCGATCTGTATAAGCATGGGTTCCTGCGCAGGTAACGGCCGGCGCGTCACCGCGCCGAAGCCCCGCCAGATTATCCCTGCAGGCAGCCGTTGAGCGCCTGATCGAAGTCAAATAGCAGATCAGTCTCGTCTTCGATGCCCACCGACACCCGGATCAGACTGTCGGCGATGCCCATCTGCTTGCGACGCTCGGCGCCCATCTCGTAGTAGATGGTGTGCGCGGCGGGCAGCGCCAGGCTGCGCGTGTCGCCCAGGTGCGTGGCCATCAACACGATGCGCAGGCGGTTCAGGAAATCGAAGCAGTCGACGCCGTCGGCCAGTTCCACGCCCAGCAGGCCGCCGAAGCGCGAACCGAACAGTGCCGCGGCGCGCGCATGCTGCGGGTGGCTGGCCAGGCCCGGATAATGCACCTTGGCCACGCCGCGATGCTCTTCCAGGAAGCGCGCCAGCGCCAACGCGTTGGAACAATGCTTGGCCATGCGCAGGGCCAGCGTCTCGGCGCCCACCGCAATGCGGTGCGCGGGCTCCGCCGCCAGCGTGCCCCCCATGTCGCGCAGGCCCTTCTTCTTGATCTGGGTCAGGCCCCAGCCGGTGGACGGGCCCTTGCGATAGGCGTCGTAGATGTTCGAATAATCGGCCCAGTCGTACAGGCCGGTGTCGGTGACCGAGCCGCCCAGCGCGTTGCCATGGCCGCCGATGTACTTCGACAGCGAGTTCATCACCAGCGACGCGCCGACCGTCGACGGCCGGAACATCCACGGCGAGGTCAGCGTGTTGTCCACCACATAGACCAGTCCCTTTTCGCGGCAGATCTCGCCGATCACCGCCAGGTCGGCAACCTGAGTGCCGGGATTGGCGATGGTCTCGGTGAACACCATGCGGGTGTTGGGCTGGATCGCCGCGCGCACCTGCGCCGAATCGGTGGCATCCACGAACGTGATCTCCACGCCCAGTTCCAGCAGCGTGCCCAGCAGGCTGTTGGTGTTGCCGAACACGTACTGGCTCGACACCAGATGGTCGCCCCGGCGCAGCAGCGTGGTGAAAATGGCGGCCAGCGCGGCCATGCCGGTGGCAAAACTCACCGTGCCCTTGCCGGCTTCCATGTGGTTGATCTTGGCTTCCAGCGCCGTGGTGGTCGGCGTGCCCTGGCGGGCATAGGTGAAGCCGGGCTTGCCCTGGAACACCGCGGCCAGCTCGCGCGCATCGGCGTAGGCAAACTCCGACGAAGGGTGCATCGGCTTGTGCACCGCTCCGTGCTCGACGGATTGCTGGCGGTCGGAATGGAGGATCGTGGTGGTAAAGCCGTTCTGGTGCATGATGGGCTACGCGGAAAGAAGGGAACTACGAAAAGAAGGGCGCGGCCGGCTCAGGCCTGCCGCTGGCGCACGGTCTCGTACAGGCACACCGCGCTGGCCACGCTGACGTTCAGGCTTTCGACCGAGCCCAGCATGGGAATGTTGACCAGTTGGTCGCAGGTCTCGCGCGTCAGGCGGCGCATGCCCTCGCCCTCGGCGCCCATGACCCAGGCCATCGGCTGGCGCGCATCGACCTGGTGCATGCTTGTCGTGGCCTGGTCGTCGGTGCCGACCAGCCACACGCCGCGATCCTTCAGGCCGCGCATGGTGCGCGCAAGGTTGGTGACCATCAGGTACGGCACGGTATCGGCCGCGCCGCAGGCCACGCGCTGCACGGTGCTGTTCAACCCCACCGCGCGGTCGCGCGGCGCGATCACGGCGTGCACGCCGGCGGCGTCCGCCGTCCGCAGGCAGGCGCCCAGATTGTGCGGATCGGTCACACCATCCAGGATCAGCAGCAGCGGCGGCCCCTCGATCACGTCGAGCACCTCATCCACGTCCACCGCCAGCTGGCGCTCGTCAGCCAGCGCCACCACGCCCTGGTGGCGGGTGCCGCGCGCCAGGCCATCCAGGCGCTCCATGGCGACCGGGTGCAGGCGGCAGCCGGCCTTCTCGGCCTGCTCGATGAACGTCTGCATGCGCTTGTCGCGGCGCGACGCTTCTACGTAGATTTCCTTGATCGACTCGGGCGCGTGGCGCAGCCGCGCGACAACCGCGTGAAACCCGGCAAGGACTTGGGTCGACGCCATAAATGCAAATACCTTTAGAGAAACGAATGCCCGTCCCAGAGCGGAACGGGCCGCCGGACAGGCCGGCCATAGGCGCAATGTTACCCCTTATGGCGCCGTCACCCGCCTTTGCCCGACCGAAGGTGCGCCCCCAAAACAGCGTGCCGGCGAATCGCGGGCCCGGCGGCGGGGCCGCGGCGCCCGCCCTCCCGGGCGGAACGCCGCGCCGCGCATCAGTGGCGCTTGCGCGTGGCTTTCTTGGCCGGCGCGGCGCGTTGCGGGGTATTGGACGGCTTGCCGGCCTTCTTGGCCTCGGCGCGCCGCTCCTTGGCGGTCTGGCCCTTGAGCGCGGCCGGCTTGGGCGCCGCCGCCTTCTTCACGCGGCGCGGACCTTCATCGGGACCACGCGCGGCCGCCTTGCGCAAGGCGTCGAAGCTGGTGCCTTGCACCAGGCGGAACTCGATGCGACGGGCTTCCAGGTCGACCCGCGACACCTGCACCTGGACCTTGTCGGTCAGGCGGTAGCGCATGCCGGTGCGTTCGCCGCGCAGCTCGTGCAGCGCGTCGTTGAACTGGAAGTATTCGCCGCCCAGCTCGGACACGTGCACCAGCCCTTCGACGTGCAGCGTATCCAGCGTGACGAAGATGCCGAAGCTGGCCACGCCGGTGACGGTGCCGCTGAAGTCCTCGCCCACGCGCTCCTTGACGAACCAGCACTTGAGCCAGGCCTCGACGTCGCGCGAGGCCTCGTCGGCGCGGCGTTCGCTGGCCGACAGCACCAGGCCCAGCTTTTCCCAGATAGCGTGCTCGTGCTCGCGCTGGGTGCGGCCGATGACGACCGGCTGGTCGTCCAGGCTCGGCACATAGCGCTGGCCGGCCAGCAGGGCCTTGATGACGCGGTGCGTGAGCAGGTCGGGATAGCGCCGGATCGGCGAGGTGAAATGGCTGTAGCCGGGATACGACAGGCCGAAGTGGCCCAGATTGTCGGGGCTGTAGATGGCCTGCTGCATCGAGCGCAGGCACATGGTCTGCAGCAGCTGGTAGTCGGGACGGCCGCGCACGGAGTCGAGGAAGTCGCCGTAGTCCTTGGCCGTGGGCGTATCGCCCCCGCCCAGCGACAGCCCCATGGTGCGCAGGAATTCACGCAGCGACTGCAGGCGCTCGGGCGTCGGGCCCTCGTGGATGCGGTACAGGCCCGGATGCTTGCTGCGCGTCATGAAGTCGGCCGCGCAGGTGTTGGCGGCCAGCATGCACTCTTCGATCAGCTTATGGGCATCGTTGCGCACCGAAGGCACGATCTGTTCGATGCGCCCCAGTTCGTTGCAGACGATCTTGGTCTCGACCGTATCGAAATCGATCGCGCCGCGCTTCTTGCGGCTCTGCGAAAGCAGGTGGAACAGTTCATACAGGCTCTGCACCTGCGGCATGACGGCGCGCATGGCGTGGGCCGCCGGGCCGCCGGGCTGCTGCAGCGCCGCCCAGATATTGGTATAGGTGGTGCGGGCATGCGAGTGCATCACCGCGTTGTAGAACTGGTATGCCGTGACCGTGCCGGCCTTGGCGCCCGACGCCGGGATCACCATGTCGCAGACCAGCACCAGGCGATCGACATCGGGATTCAGCGAGCACAGGCCGTTGGACAGCGACTCGGGCAGCATCGGGATGACGCGGCGCGGGAAATACACGCTGGTGCCGCGCTCGAGCGCGTCATCGTCCAGCGCGTCGCCGGGACGCACGTAGTGGCTGACGTCGGCAATGGCCACCAACAGGCGCCAGCCCGGCCGCTTGCGCTGGCCGGTGCCCAGTTCCACCGCTTCACAATAGACGGCATCGTCGAAATCGCGCGCGTCTTCGCCGTCGATGGTGATCAGCGGCACATCGCGCAGGTCGACGCGGTCTTTCAGGTCGCCCTTGCGGACCACGTCCGGCAGGCGGGCGGCCTGCTTGCGCGCGGCCTCGGAGAATTCCACGGGCACATCGAACTTGCGCACCGCGATCTCGATTTCCATGCCGGGATCGTCGATCTCGCCCAGCACCTCGGCCACGCGCCCCAGCGGTTGCGTGTGGCGGGTCGGCTGCTCCATGATCTCGACCGACACCACCTGCCCATGCTGGGCGCCGTTGGTGTCGCTGGGAGGAATCAGGATGTCGTGCTTGATGCGCTGGTCTTCCGGCACCACGATGGAAAGGCCGTGCTCGTGCAGGAAGCGGCCCACCAGCTTGTTGGTGCGCCGCTCGATCACCTCGACAATGGTGCCTTCCGGCTTGCCGCGGTATTCGCCCGACGGCTTGACCAGCACACGGTCGCCGTGCAGCACCTTGAGCATTTCGCGCGGCGACAGGAACAGGTCCGGCCCGCCGTCATCGCGCAACAGGAAGCCGAAGCCATCGCGATGGCCCAGCACCTTGCCGGCAACGAAATCCAGCTTGGTGGCCAGCAGCAGCACGCCCTTGCGGTTCGGCATCAGCTGGCCGTCGCGTTCCATCGCACCCAGGCGGCGCTCGAATCCCACCATCGTCGCCGGACGCTCCACGCCCATGCGCTCGGCCAGCTCCACCGGAGACAACGGCGCCCCCGCGGATCGCAGCGCTTTCAGGATGGCTTCACGGGACGGGACATCAGGATCGAAGTCTGGTGGCGCTTCCGGCAACGGAGTGGATCTGTTGTTGTTCGATTCGTTATTCGATCGTTTTGCCAAAGCTAATTTTTCCGTATATAATGCGCAGCTTCTGTGGTTCGCCCAAGGCTGAACACTGAAGCAGAAATGGTCAGACGGATTGTAGAGTGATTTTGCAATTGCGCTTTGAATACATGGGAATAAAAACCTCATGCAATCGAAGTGGCAGCGTATCACAAAGTTCTGGCTGCAATGTCTCAGTGCCCAGGTGGCGGAATTGGTAGACGCGCATGGTTCAGGTCCATGTGCCGCAAGGTGTGGAGGTTCGAGTCCTCTCCTGGGCACCACGGAATTTCAGCCAAGGCTGTTTGGCTTTGCGACGGCATCACGTCGCAATATAAACAGGCAGCGTTGGCAAAAAGTTGAAAACCCCGAAAATCGCGAGATTTTCGGGGTTTTTGCTTTGCGACTTGCGCTTTGCGCGGCAGCCCCGCCCCTTCCCCGCCGCCCACGCCAAGACCTTCTTTCAGCGCCACGGCACCTTACGGTTCAGATGGTGGCGCGCATACAGGTCCGCGCCCATCCCCGCGATCTGGCCATCGATCAAGGCCTCGAACGGCCGCAGCAGTTCGTCGAAATTGCGTGGCGCCTCCAGCGCATTGAGCGCATGCGTCACCGCCTCGATGGTGGACAGCGCGCCCGGGATGTCCGCGTGCCGCACCCGGTAGCGCGTCGCCAGGCCGGGCGGCAGCATCACGCGCGGCAACGCGGCCAGTTGCGGATTGATGTGCAGCAGCTTGCGCGCATGGGTCCAGGTGCCGTCGGGCACGATCAATTGCACTGGCGCGCCCGTCGCGGCGGCGCACCCGGGCACCAATACCTCCGCGCCCTCGCCGGGAAACAACACGCGGGGCGCATAGCCGGGTTCGGCCCACTGCTCATGCTGAAAGTATTCCCCCACCAAGCGCCGCGCCCCATCCAGCCCCAGCACCGCCAGCCGCGCTGTGTTCAGCGCATGGCGCGCCTCGCTCGGATGCTGCAACACCACCACGCGGGTTCGCGGACTCAGCGCCGGGATCAGGGTGCACAGGCAGTGGGATTCGGGGCGCTTACAGCGCAGGCAAAGAGGGCGTGACATGGGGCGACACTATAGCGAAGTCGGCCGCATCGAAAAAAAAGTGAAAAAAATGCAGCATGACTTGCACACTTCCAAAAAAGTATGCATAATCTCGTTCCTCTGCTGTTGAACACGAAACGAAACGCAGCCGGTAGCAAGAAGTCGAAAGATCAAATGCAAACTGGAAAGCGACGCGGAAGGTAAGACATCAGCGCCCAGGTGGCGGAATTGGTAGACGCGCATGGTTCAGGTCCATGTGCCGCAAGGTGTGGAGGTTCGAGTCCTCTCCTGGGCACCAATTATTACATCACGAGGTACCTGTCGTGATGCGCCAAGAAAACCCCGTTCGCGAAAGCGTCCGGGGTTTTTTCTTTTCCGGTTCCGATCATGAGACCGGACGGCGGCGGCATCGACATCCGCCGCCGCGCCAGGCGATTTGCCTGACGACGACAAGCCCGCCATAACAACGAGCCCGCCACGCCAGTTGCGCCTAGCCATCTGCACCGCGCCAACGTGCACCATCCCAGCGTGCACCACGCCAGCCGCACCTCGCCAGCCCGCTGCCACAAGCCCGCTGCCACAAGCCCGCTGCCACAAGCTGGCCGCGACACCGCTGCCGCCAGGGCTGTCCGATCGCTTGCCGCGCCTAGGCCAGCACCCGCGTCATGACGACGTGCGCGATGCCGGCTTCCATGAACTCCTCGCCTTCCACCTGGAACCCGTGGGCCTCGTAGAAGCCCTTGGCGTGGGTCTGCGCGTGCAGCACCAGCATGCGGTGGCCATCGCCATGGCCCTGGCCGATCAGGGCGTCTAGCAACTGGCCGCCCACGCCCAGGCCGCGCGCCCGCTTGTGCACGGCCATGCGGCCGATGTGACCGTCGGGCAGCAGGCGGCCGGTGCCCAGCGGCGTGCCGTCAGCGGCGTAGGCCACCGCATGCACCGAGACCGCGTCGTCGTCGTCCATCTCGACTTCGGGCGGCACCTTCTGCTCGACCACGAAAACGTCATAGCGGACCGACGAGGCGTCCTCGCGCAGGCGATCCCAGGTTCCCAGGGTGATATGTACCGTCGGCTTTTGTTGGTTGGCCATTTTTTTCCCTCGCGCCACTGCTGAATATGAATCTCCTGTCGACATTTTCGCAGGGATGGCGTGTCGACGAAACAGGCGTACCATCGCGGCTGGCCCATTCCCGCAGCTGATCGCCATCATGCCGCAAGCCGCAACGCCCGCCTGGTTGAAATTCGCGCCCGCGCTTTTCCTGCTGCTGTGGTCCAGCGGCTTCGTCGTGCTGAAAGTGGGGCTGGCCTATGCCGATCCCATGACCTTTCTGGCATTGCGCTATGCCTGCGTGGTGGCGCTGCTGATGCCATTTCTGCTGGCGCTGCGGCCGCCGCTGCCGCAAGGCGCACGGGCGTGGGGCCACCTGGCCATGGTCGGCCTGCTGCTGCAGGCGGGCTACTTCTGCTTCACCTATCTGTCGCTCAAGCAAGGCATGTCCGCCGGCGGGCTGGCGTTGATCACGTCGCTACAGCCCATCCTGATCGGGCTGCTTGCGCCGGTGATCGCGCACGAACGCGTCGACGCGCGGCGCTGGGCCGGGCTGGGACTGGGCGTGTCGGGCGCCGCGCTGGTCATCGTCGCCAAGGCCTCGGTCGACCTGGCTTCGACGCTCGGCCTGGTGCTCGCGGTGGCCGCCCTGCTCTGCATCACCAGCGGCACGCTGTATGAAAAGCGCTTCGGCGTGCAGACCCACCCCGTCACGTCCAACACCGTGCAATACGCCGTTGGCCTGGCGGTCACGGCGCCGCTGGCCTTCTGGCTGGAGCCGATGCGCATCGACTGGACCGGCCCGCTGCTCGGATCGCTGGCGTACCTGGTGATTGGCAATTCGCTGGTCGCCATCACGTTGCTGCTGGCCATGCTGCGCCATGGCGAAGCCTCGCGCGTGTCGGCGCTGTTCTTCCTGGTGCCGCCATCGACCGCCGTCATCGCGCTGCTGGTGCTGGACGAGCCGATCCCGCCGCTGGCCTGGCCCGGCATGGCGCTGGCCGCGCTCGGCATCCTGCTGGTGACCCGTTCGGCGCGCACGCCCGCGCCGGCGCGGCAAGTAGAATGAGCGCCCTTTCGCGCCCATTTCTGCCGCCGCCATGAATGCCGTCATCACCGCCGCCCTGCCGGTCTTCGCGCTGATCCTGACCGGATGGCTGGCGGCGCGCTGGCGCATCCTGGGGCCGGCCGCCACCGACGCGCTGAACCGCTACGTGGTCTACCTGTCGCTGCCGGCGCTGCTGTTCCGCGCCATGACGCAGGTGGATCTGGCGCACATGGCGCACTGGGGCTTCGTCGGCGCGTTCGCCGGCGGCATCGCCGTCACCTTCGCGCTGTCGTTCCTGCCGCGCAAGCGCGGCCCGCGCGGCCTGACCGACCGCAGCATCGAAGGACTGGCGGCGGCCTACGCCAATGCCGGCTATATGGGCATCCCGCTGTGCCTGGCGCTGTTTGGCGCCGAAAGCCTGGCGCCGGCGGCCTTCACCACATTGATGACGGCCAGCGTGCTGTTCGGCTTCGCCATCGCCCTGATCGAGTTCGACCGCCAGCAGGCGCCCGGCCTGGGCGCCACGCTGGTCAAGGTCGGCCGCGCGCTGATGCGCAATCCGCTGCTGGCCGCGCCGGTGCTGGGCCTGGCGTGGGCCGGCACCGGGCTGACGTTGCCCGAGGGGCTGGATCGCTACGTGTCATTGCTGGGCGCATCCGCCAGCCCCTGCGCGCTGGTCACCATCGGCCTGTTCCTGGCGCAGACCGAGACCGCCAGCCCGGGACCGGGCGTGCTGCGGCTGGTGGCCGGCAAGCTGCTGCTGCAACCGGCCGTGACCGCGCTGCTGGCGTTCCAGGTGTTCTCCATGCCGCCGCTGTGGGCCTGGACGGCGGTGCTGATGAGCGCGCTGCCGATCGGCACGGGTCCCTTCATGCTGGCGCAGATGTACGGACGCGACGCGCGCGTGACGTCCCGCGCCATTCTGGTGTCGACAGTGCTGTCGGTCCTGACGGTGAGCCTGCTGGTGGCCTGGATCAGCGCCAACCCGATCACATAACGGCTGGATAATGCCGTTTATATAACTTCTGGTTATTAAAAAAGCTTGAATTTGTGTTTTGAGAAATGTTCC
This sequence comes from Achromobacter ruhlandii, assembly GCF_002082135.1. Taxonomy (NCBI): domain Bacteria; kingdom Pseudomonadati; phylum Pseudomonadota; class Betaproteobacteria; order Burkholderiales; family Alcaligenaceae; genus Achromobacter; species Achromobacter ruhlandii. The sequence continues at coordinate 1,339,295 of NZ_CP017433.1, read as the reverse complement.
ACGCCCTTTAGACTGGACGCCACGATGACGGGTGCGGCGACGCGCCCGTTTGCTTTTCCTTCGCCGCATTCCGGCCCTACCGATTGCCTCGGACCCCGATCATGAGCACCAACGCCTCCACCCTGCCTCTGCCCTCGGCGCTGCCGCCCATCCAGATCAACCGCAAGCCGCTCTGGATCGCGCTCCTGCTGGTGCTGGCCGGCGCCCTGTACCTGAACCAGACCGTCAGTTGGCGCCAGGGCGCGCTGTGGATCGTCGGCGCGCTGCTGGGCGTGGCGCTGTACCACGCCTCGTTCGGCTTCACCCAGGCATGGCGCGTGTTCGTGTCGGACCGTCGCGGCGCCGGCCTGCGCGCGCAGATGTTCATGCTGGCCATCGGCGTGCTGCTGTTCTTCCCGTTCCTGGCGCAAGGCTCGCTGTTCGGCCAGCCGGTCAACGGCCTGGTCTCGCCCCCGGGCGTGTCGGTGCTGCTGGGCGCGTTCCTGTTCGGCATCGGCATGCAGCTGGGCGGCGGCTGCGCCTCGGGCACGCTGTTCGCGGTGGGCGGCGGCAATACCCGCATGCTGGTCACGCTGCTGTTCTTCATCATCGGCTCGGTCATCGCCACCGCCCACTTCGGCTGGTGGTCGACCCTGCCCGCGCTGGCGCCGACCTCGCTCATCAAGACCTGGGGCCTGGCGCCCGCCATCATCGCCAACCTGGCGGTGTTCGCGCTGATCGCCTGGATCGCCACCGTGCTGGAAAAACGCCGCCACGGCCACGTGATCTCGTTCGCCTCGCGCACCGCGCGCCCGGCCTCGCTGCTGCAGGGCCCGTGGCCGCTGATCTGGGGCGGCGTGGCGCTGGTGGCGCTGAACTTCGCCACGCTGGCGCTGGCCGGCCGCCCCTGGGGCATCACCTCGGCGTTCGCGCTGTGGGGCGCCAAGGCGCTGGACGCGATGGGCGGCGACGTGGCCACCTGGGCTTACTGGAGCAAGCAGGCCGCGCTGGGCGCGCCGCTGCGCCAGGACGTGACCACGGTGATGGACATCGGCCTAATGCTGGGCGCGCTGGCCGCGGCCAGCGCCGCCGGCAAGTTCGCGCCGGTCTGGAAGGTGCCGGCCCGCTCGCTGGCCGGCGCGGTCATCGGCGGCCTGCTGCTGGGCTACGGCGCCCGCCTGGCCTTCGGCTGCAACATCGGCGCCTACTTCAGCGGCATCCTGTCGGGCAGCCTGCATGCCTGGCTGTGGCTGCCGGCGGCCTTCGCCGGCAGCGCCCTGGGCGTGCGCCTGCGTCCGTTGTTCGGCCTGGCGGTGGAAAAGACGCCGTCGGCATCCAGCTGCTGAGAAACACTGTTCCAGCAGCGGCCCCCGAAAAGGGGGCTTTTTTACATCCGCGCCCCGCAGCGCCAGCACTGGCGCCGTTTCCGGGGTGACGGACGGGTCCGGAAAGCGCGCCCCGCCGCCCCGCCCGTTTACCGGTTTTACAGCCGCCCTGGTGTATGGTTGCTGCATTCCGCAATACGGAGATGGACCATGCAATGGATCGCCGGCCGCTTCACGGCTTTTATCTTGACCCTGGTGGCCGCCGCCGCGACCACCATCCTGGTGTTCACGGACTCGTACTGGTGGCTGTGGGCCGCCGTGCCGCTGGTGCTGCTGGGCCTGCTGGGCGTGTACGACCTGATCCAGACGCGCCACGCCATCCGCCGCAACTATCCGGTGCTGGGCAACCTGCGCTTCCTGTTCGAATTCATCCGTCCCGAGATCCGCCAGTACTTCCTGGAAGACGACACGCAGGCCTCGCCGTTCTCGCGCGCGCAGCGCTCGATCGTGTACCAGCGCGCCAAACGCGAGATCGACAAGCGCCCCTTCGGCACCCAGGAAGACGTGTACGGCGACCGCTACGAATGGATCAACCATTCCATGTCGCCCACCCACATCGGCGACACCGACTTCCGCGTGTCGGTCGGCGGGCCCGACTGCAGCCAGCCGTATTCGATGTCGGCCTTCAACGTCTCGGCCATGAGCTTCGGCGCGCTGTCGGCCAACGCCGTGCTGGCGCTGAACGAAGGCGCGCGCCAAGGCAACTTCGCGCATGACACCGGCGAGGGCGGCATCAGCCGCTACCATCGCCAGCCCGGCGGCAGCCTGGTGTGGAACATCGGCTCGGGCTACTTCGGCTGCCGCGACGAGCACGGCGCCTTCTCCGAGGAAGCCTTCGTCAAGAACGCCTGTACGCCGCAGGTGAAGATGATCGAGATCAAGTTGTCGCAGGGCGCCAAGCCGGGCCACGGCGGCATCCTGCCAGCCGGCAAGGTCACGCCCGAGATCGCCGAGGCGCGCGGCGTGGCGCCGTGGCAGGACTGCAACTCACCCGCCAGCCACTCGGCCTTCGACTCGCCCATTGGCCTGATGAAGTTCGTGGCACGCCTGCGCGAGCTGTCCGGCGGCAAGCCGGTCGGTTTCAAGTTCTGCGTCGGCCATCCGTGGGAATGGTTCGCCATCGTCAAGGCCATGCTGGAAACCGGCATCACGCCCGATTTCATCGTGGTCGACGGCGCCGAAGGCGGCACCGGCGCCGCGCCGGTCGAGTTCGTCGACCACGTCGGCACGCCGCTGCGCGAGGCGCTGCGCCTGGTGCACAACACGTTGATCGGCGTGAACCTGCGCGACCGCATCAAACTGGGGGCCTCGGGCAAGATCATCACCGCGTTCGACATGGCCCGCGTCATGGCCATGGGCGCGGACTGGTGCAACGCCGCGCGCGGCTTCATGTTCGCCATCGGCTGCATCCAGGCCCAGGCCTGCCACACGGGCAAGTGCCCCACCGGCGTCACCACCCAGGATCCGTTGCGCCAGCGCGCCCTGGTGGTGCCGGACAAGGCCGAGCGCGTGGCCAATTTCCACAAGAACACGCTGCACGCGCTGGCCGAACTGCTGGCGGCCGCGGGCCTGACCCATCCGAGCCAGTTGCGCCCGCATCACATCGCGCGCCGCATTTCATCGAGCGAGATCCGGCTGCTGTCGGCGCTGTTTCCCGAGCTGGCCCCCGGCGAGCTGCTGCGCGGCGAGTTCCGCCACCAGGTGTTTCGCGCCGGCTGGTCGATGGCGCGCGCCGATTCGTTCCAGCCCACGCACGACATCAGCACCGCCCTGGCGCAGGAATACGTCATAACGCATCCGCCCCAGGGCACGCCGGCCTGACGGCCGGCGGCGGCGCAGGCCGTCCTGGCGCTCGTCCGCGGGGGCAACCCGGCCTACAGCCAGCGCTCGAACATGCGCGAGAAGAACTCCATGAATCGGTCATCCACGCCCCGGGCCCGCCAGGCCTCGGGCGTGATGCGCACCGACTCGGCCACGTCGCGCTGAAACAATGCCTCCATCTCGGCCGCGAACTCCGGCCCCAGCACCACCGCGTTGACCTCGTAGTTCAGCGCGAAGCTGCGCCAATCCATGTTGCTCGAACCCACGGTGGACCAGACCCCGTCGACCACCGCCGTCTTGGCATGCAGCAGCGCGTCGCGCCGCTCGTACAGCTTCACGCCGGCCTGCAGCAATCGCGTGTAGTGGGAGCGCCCGGCGTTGAACACCAGCGAGGAATCGCTGAAGCCGGGCAGCACCAGCACCACGTCCACGCCGCGCTGCGCGGCGCCCGCCAGGACATCGACAAAGGCCGGATCCGGCACGAAGTACGCCATGGTGATGTGGATCGAGCGCTGTGCGCTTTCAAAGGCGGACATCAGCGTCAGGTAGACGGTATAGCCGTCGCTGCGATCGGGCTGGTTGGCCAGGATCCGCACGCGGGTCGGCCCGGCGGCGGCCGGCGCGATGACCTGGCCGCCGCCCCGCAGCGGCTCCTTGGCCTGGGATTGCCAGCCGTCCTGGATCACCGCCTCCAGCTGCGCCACCGCCGGCCCTTCGATACGCAGGTGCGTGTCGCGCCAGGGCGCGCCATCGGCATCGGCGCGCGCGCCATCCGCGCCATCCGCCCCGCTGCCGACGCCGCCGCCCGAGCCGCCGCTGCCGCCGGCCGGCGATGAGGCGTACACGGCGCTGACGTTGATGCCTCCCAGGTAGCCGACTTTGCCATCCACCACCAGGATCTTGCGGTGGTTGCGCTGGTTGGGCGACCAGCCGGCGCGGCTGCCGTTGACCGGGCTGACAGGATTGAAGACCGCGACCTGCACACCCGCGTCGCGCAGTCGCTGGAACAGCGCATCGGGCGTCTTGATGGTGCCCACCGCGTCCACCATCAACGCAACGTCGGCGCCGCGGTTGCGCGCGGCGATCAGGGCTTCGGCAAAGCGCCGCCCCGCTTCGTCATCGTCGAAGATGTAGGTTTCCATGTGGACGTAGCGCCGCGCCTGCGCGATGGAACGCAGCATGGCCTGGTAGGTGCCCGGGCCGTCGGCCAGCAGGCGCACGCGATTGCCCGCCATGAGCGGCGCGCCGCTGACGGCTTCTTCCACCGCCAAGTGGCGGGCAAGGAAATCCTCCCGGTTGTTGCGGGGATCCGCCGCGATGTCGTGGCCGCGGCGGTAGCTGTCCCGGGCCGCGTCGGCCGACAGGCCGGCCTGCGCTTTGCGGGCGGCCCGTTCCTGCGCATCGGGCACGCTGGCGCAAGCGGCCAGCATGGCGGCGCAGCAGGCCAGCGCTACCGCCCGCCACCCGCGCCGCCACGCCGCGGACGCGGTCCACGCCGCCGCGCGGACGTCGCGGGACGGGGCCGATGGCGGCCTCATGGCAGACCGGCTCAGCGCCGATTGGCCAGCAGGCAGCAGCCCAGCAATACCCCCACCAACGTGGCCACGCCAACCGACTTCCACGCGTGTTCATGGACATATTCATCGGCGTAGGCCTTGGCGCGGCGAGCCCGTTCCCGCGCCGCGCCTTCCCAGTCCCCCGCGGATTCGCGCGCATCGGCCAGTTGCTGCTTCAGGCGCGCGCGCGCCGCCTCGATCTCGGAGCCCGTATATGAAGCCGTCGAACGCAGCAGGTCTTCCGTTCCGGCCAGCAGCTCTTGGAAGCTATCGCTGACGCGTTCGCGATGCAGGGCCATTTCAGCGCGTTGGTGCTTTCGATTCATGGTCGCTCCTTATTGCTTGTGGTGTATGGGGCCTGTCGGGCACGACGCGACGCCGTGCCCGGCGGGGGCCGGGCGCATGGCGCCAGACCGTGTCCCATTGTGGCCATTCCCGGCGCGGCGCGCCCCGAGCTTTCGCAACCAGCCGTTAACCGATATTTCAGCGGCGCGGAACTTGCTGAGCATCCCGGCCCGGCGGCCCACGCCCGTGGACCCGCCGCTCCTCCGGTCACGTTGATTTAGTAAAAGTCCATTGCATTTCAGGCGCTTAGACTTGACACCAGAACCCCTCTGGCGGCCACAATAAGCCTTTGCAATGCGCTTCATCAGCCTCAAAAAGGAACTGAACGCATGGTCTCCCCCTCCGCACTGCTCGCTGGCGCCGACCCGCACTTCCTCGCGCCCTCCCCCCAGCCCCACAGCGCCGAGCAGCACGAATTGCGCGACGGCTTGCTGGACGACCCCGCCCATATCGATCCGAAGTTCCTGTACGACGCGCTCGGCTCGTCGCTCTTTACCGCCATCACCCAATTACCCGAGTACTACCCGACGCGCTGCGAGGCCGAGATCTTCGAACGCCACGGCCAGGACATTGCCCGCCACATCGGGCCGGTACAGACCATGATCGACCTGGGCGCGGGCGACTGTGCCAAGGCCGAACGGATGTTCGCCAGCCTGCGGCCGCGCCACTACGTGCCCATCGACATCTCCGCCGACTATCTGGAATCGGCGGTGCGCCGGCTGCGCCTGTCGTATCCCGACCTGCGCATCACCCCGATCGGCCTGGACTTTTCCCAGGCGCTGGCGCTGCCCGCCGACATCGCGCCCGAGCAGCGCCTGTTCTTCTACCCCGGCTCCAGCATCGGCAACCTGGATCCGGACGCCGCCCTGGCGATGCTGCGACGCATCCGGCGCCAATGCGCGGGCGGCGGGCTGCTGGTGGGCGTCGACCGGGTCAAGCCCCGGCAGGTCCTGGAACCGGCCTACGACGATGCCCTGCATCTGACGGCCGCCTTCAACCTCAACCTGCTGCGCCACGTCAACGGCGTGCTGGGCAGCGACTTCGACGTGGGCGACTGGTCCCATGTGGCGCTGTTCAACAGCGAACGGTCACGCATTGAAATGCACCTGCAGGCGCGCCATCCGGTCACCGTCACCTGGCCTGGCGATGCGCGCCACTTCGCCGCCGGCGAACGGATCCACACGGAAAACTCGTACAAGTTCACGCCGCCGGCCTTCACTGATCTGCTGCGGCGGGCGGGCTTCGACGGCATCGAGCACTGGTCGGACACACGCGGCTGGTTTTCGGTATTCAGCGCCCGCGCCTGACGCGGCTCCCCTCAACCCGCCCCGGAGGATCGCCATGGAACCTGCCTGCCTGCTGACCCATCCCGCCAACGGCCCCTACGCGGCCGGACAGGCCGGCCAGCACGACCGCTACGACGCCGTACGCGCCACCACCATGGCGCTGGCGGCGCCTTTGAGTCCGGAGGACTGCCAGGCGCAGTCCATGCCGGACTGCAGCCCGGTCAAATGGCACCTGGCGCACACCACCTGGTTCTTCGAGACCTTCCTGCTGACCCATTTCCCGCCGCCCGTGCCGGTGTTCCATCCGCAGTATCGGATGCTGTTCAATTCGTACTACAACGCCGTCGGCGCCAAGCATCCGCGGCCGCAACGCGGCCTGCTGACCCGGCCGCCGCTGGCGGACGTGATGCGCTACCGCCAGCATGTGGACCAGGCGATGCACACGCTGATCTCGCGGCTGGGCGGCAACGATCCCGCCTTTGACGCGCTGCTGGAACTCGGCTTGAACCACGAGCAACAGCACCAGGAACTGATCCTGACGGATCTCAAGCACCTGCTATACGCCAATCCATTGCGGCCTGCCTATGTGGCTTCGGGCTCGCCGGCCCTGCCGCCGGGCACGCCGGCCGGCTGGACGCGCTACGCCGGCGGCGTGGTCCGCATCGGCCATGATGGCCGCGATTTCGCCTTCGACAACGAAGGGCCGGCGCACGAGGTGTTGCTGCGGCCGTTTCACCTGGCCGATCGCCTGGTGACGCAGCACGAGTACCTGGCGTTCATCCGCGACGGCGGCTACAAACGGCCGGAACTGTGGCTGTCGCTGGGCTGGGAACGGGTCTGTGCCGAAGGCTGGCGCGCGCCGCTTTACTGGGAGGGCCAGCGCGACGACTGGCGCGTCTTCACGCTGCGCGGCATGCAGGAGCTGGAGTTGCAGGCGCCCGTCACCCATATCAGCTATTACGAGGCCGACGCCTATGCGCGCTGGGCCCGGGTGCGCCTGCCCCGCGAGGCGGAATGGGAGCACGCCGCCCGGCAATTGCCCGACGGCGCCCGCTCGAACCGCGCCAACCTGCTGGAAAACGGCCATCTCGATCCCCGGCCCGCGCCAGCCCGGCTCGGCGCCAGCGGGCCCGCGCAGTTGTACGGCGATGCCTGGGAATGGACCGCCAGCGCCTATGACGCCTATCCCGGCTTTACCCCCGATGCCGGCGCCGTGGGTGAATACAACGGCAAATTCATGTGCAACCAGTACGTGCTGCGCGGCGGCTCCTGCGCCACGCCGCGCGGCCACATCCGCCCCAGCTACCGCAACTTCTTTCCGCCCGAGGCCCGCTGGCAGTTCTCCGGCATCCGCCTGGCCCGGGACGATTGAGGCGGCAAGCAAAAAAAGCTGCCTGGGACAGTTGCATCGGCCGAAAATTCCATGCTAGAATTTCGTTCTTCGTTGCTTGACTCTCTTTGAATTGAGCGGCGATAAGAATGGCGCATTAGCTCAGCCGGTTAGAGCGACGGAATCATAATCCGCAGGTCCCCTGTTCGAATCAGGGATGCGCCACCAAGGAATTCAAAAGGCCTTCACTTTGCGTGAAGGCCTTTTTCATTTAGGCCGCGCGACCCGCGCGTTATTTCTGGTGGGTCGCCCCTGGCGCCGGTTCTGGTGGGCCGCCCCTGGCGCCGGGTGGGTGCAAAAGGCGGGGCGGCGTGCAGCGCCCCTCGTGGATTGTGCGAGGCGGCCCCAAAGTGGAAAAAATACGCGGAAAAAATACGCGGAAAAAAATACCTACCGATGGCGATTTTCCATGGACTGGGCGGCAGCGGCGGCTTGGGGCTGCATCGACGTGGGCACCGTATCGGTTTAAAGGCGCCGGCTTAAAACACCGCCCCCTACTGTCACGCACCGCCCTCACCCACGGCTTGGAATACGACATGATCGCGCATCGGTCCCCCCGCGCCGCCCGCCCTCATACCTGCGGCGCGAACGCCTGGGGGTGTCGTCTGTCCTCCCCCGTATGCGGTACCCATCATCGCATCGCGCCGGAGCTGCCGGCCGCGGGGCCTTGGCGCGACGGGCTGTTCCAGCAACGCCCGCCCTTGCGGCAAACCCCGGCGCGACACCCCTGCGCTACACCTTGAACGGCAGATCACGGCGCCGGCCGCCCCAGGTGGCGCACAGGCTGGCCACGAACGCGCCGATCAACATGGACGCGAAGCCCCACAGCGCCACGGTCGCCGCCGCCTTGCGCGCCTGGTCGGCGGCCTCGCGCGCCTTGCGCTTGGCGTCATCAACCGCCTGCCGGGCGCTCTGCAGGGTCTGGTCGACCCGCTGTTGCGCCGCGGCCGGATCAATGCCCGCCTGGGCCGCGACCACCTTGGCCACGTAATCCCGATCCGCCGGCGCCATCTCGCCGCGCGCCAGGCTCATCGCCACGATCCGACCGACTTCGGCCCGGGCCGCAACGCGGTCGCCCGCGGCGTCCGGCCGCTCCGAGCGCAGCAGCACATCGGTGAAATAGTCGCCGGCCTGATCCATGCCGCCGCCCGCCCCCGCGCCAGCGGCCGCGGTGGCGGTCACGGCCGCGCCGGCTCCCGCCGCCACCGAAGCGCCAGCCTTGGCCGCGCCGGAGGCCAGCGTCGCGAGCGCAGACCCGAGCAATGCCGCGCTGACCACGGCGCTCAATGCCCACACCAGGAACCCATGCGCGGTATCGCGGAAATAGACCTCGTCAAGATGCGCGTCCACCCACTTGGTGCGCAGGCGACCGGCGACATAGCCACCGATGCCATAGGCCACGATCTGCGTGAACAGCATCCAGGCAACGATGCCGATGCCGGCGGCCGGAGCCGACAGGCCTTCCCCGCTCCAAGGGGAAACCGACAGCAGGCCCAGCCCGGAACCGCCGGCAAACAATGCCAGCGACAGGGCCGCGGCGATCACTGCGCCGGCGAACACCGCCGCCCAGGAAACGGCCGAGACCGCCGATTCGCGCACCGCTGGCGCGCCGTCCAGGGCGCGGCCGCCCGATATTGCATTTTCCATGGTGGTTCCTTGTTCAGTTCGCGCGCGGCGGTTGCCGGCGCGGATTCAAGCCGTCCTTCAATGCCAGAACAGCGCCAGCAGGATGATGATGGGAATGGGCACGCCCAACAGCCACAGCAGAATGGAACGCATACAAGCCTCCTTTGCTCGAGCGAAATGATTCCCGGCGGATCAGGCCAGGTCGATGGTGCCCGGCGCACGCGGATTGGGCGCAGGCGGGGTGACATCGGGTCCGCCCGGGTCGCCGGGCAAATGACGGGGGTCCGGACGCGGATCGTCCGGCGGCGGATTGCCGGGCAGCGGCGGATCGTCGGCCGGCACGTCGTCAGGCGCGCCTGGCGGACGGTGTTGGATTACAGACATGGCGGATCTCCTCGGCGGCGCCAAAACGCGCCGGTCCGCTATCAGCAATTGCCGTGCCCATGTCCGCACCGGCTCGCGGAACGAAAAAAAGCCCTCGTTCGAGGGCTTTGGGGGCATTGGGAAGCGGTCTCAGGGCCTGGACGTCTTGGCGTCCCCGTCGTTCTGGTTTCCCAGGAATTCCATTACCGCGGCCTTGCCGGCAGCGGAGGCCTCGTCGTGGCTGGAGTAGCGGCGCTCGGAATAATTGGTGCTGCGCACATTGCCCGTATCCGGATCCAGCAAGGTGATGATCCAGGCGAACTCGCCCGGCAGCAATTGCCTGATCTGCAATGTGGCGCGCGTGCCGGGGCGGAGTCGTTGCGGCATTTCGCGGCCTCAAGAGGAGATTCGAGTGATTCGACGCCGCCATCGTAGCGCAAAGCGCGTGCTCCGCGACACGGCGGGAATGTTGCGCCGCACACCGATTTCATGCTGCAGCGTGCGCGGCGAAAACGCCACACCGGTTGGCGGGGGCCAGGAAAACCCTAGCGCCATGCCCCCCAATACAGGCGCACAATCAGACCAAACACCTAGACCGTAGCAACGGCGCCGCAATCCCTTAATCAGGCGAGGACGGAGACAACATGACTTACGTAGCAGTGGTAATCAGCTGTTTGATGGTTGTGGGTATCGTCGCGTTGGTGATTCAAACGATTCAAAGCGCGGGGCCCGAGCCCTGGCTGAAGATATCGGCGGCGATTGTCAGTTCCCTGTTCGCTTCCCTGTTGCTCATTCCGCTGGGCTACGCCGTGGCCCAGACCATGGTTTTGGAATGAGCGCGCAGCCGCTGCGCGGCTGAACCGGGATCGATCCCGCTTTTCGACGCCCGGGGGTTACCCACCCCGGGCCGGCCGGCCGCGTGTCGCCGCCCAGCAGATCAACGAGCCGGCGGTGACCATGGCCACGCCTTGCCAGAACGTCGCGGTCAGGCGCGTCGACAGCCAGACCGCCGCGAAAAAAGTCGACAGCACCGGCGTGAAATACGACGCCGTGGCCAGCAAGGTCAAATTGCCGTTCAGTATGCCCACGTTCCACAGCGCATAGCCCGCCGCCATGGCGCCGCCCGTCACGCACAACTCCAGCACCGCGGCGCCTTTGAATGCCAGCGCCGGTTCCGCGCTCAGGGCGTATTTGATCCACAGCGCCGCCGCGGTCAACATGAAAAACAATGCCACGCCGTTCTTGCCGTCGGCAAAGCGTTTGGTGACATTGCAATAAACGGCCCATATGATGGCACCGCTGAACGCCAGGCCATAACTGAGGGGATTGCTCGATACATTGGCGACCACGCGCTGCCACGAGACGCCGCCGTCGCCGCCGACCACCCAGACGATGCCGCACAGCGACAGCGCGATGCCCGGCACCACCCAGGCGCCCGCGCGCTGGCCGTTGATCAGTATCGCCAGGATGACCGTGAAGCACGGCCACAGGTAATTGACGATGCCCAGCTCGATCGCCTGGCCGCGGTTGGCGGCAAAGCCCAGCGACAGCGACAGGCAGATTTCATAGGCCACGAAGAGGACGCTGCCGCACACCAGATAAGACCGCGGGAAAGTGCGCAGCCGGGGAAATCCCAACAGCAGCACCAGGAAGATCGAACCGACCGTATAGATCAGGGCCGCGCCCCCGATCGGCCCGAAGCTTTCGCTGACGCTGCGGATCAGGCCGACGACGGTGCCCCACAGCACGACAGCCATCAGTCCCAGGAATGTCGCCGTATTCCGGCCGGGAGCATGTTGCATCACTTTTTCCGATTACCCGATTTCCACCCGATACGCCGCGCCGGGCCACGCGCGAGAACGACGCAGTGTAGCGAAAACGGGAACAGGGCCGCGGCATGGCCGGCATCCAGGGAATCGATGCCGGCGCGCGGCGCAACCGTCCGACTAGGAACAAGAGGGAGACCAAGCCGCATGACAATCTCTGTACGCAGACTGGCCGACGTACTCGCCGCCACGGCAGCGGGCCGACTCTATCGCATCGAAGTGTTCTCGCAGGCCGACCCTCAAGCCGGCCCGCCCCCGGTCACTCGCTACATCCTCAGGACGACGGAAGGCGAACGCGTCATCGCCCTGGGCGAACGGCGCTACCGCTTGAAGTCGGGTGAAGTGCTGACCGCGCTCGCGCCCGCGCCGGCGCCGCGCCACGATGCCTGAACCGCATCGCGGCGCCCCGGCGGCATGCCGGGATCAACCGCGTCAGCGATCGGATGCCACCCGCCGCTTGCCCAGGCCCTTGGCCCGATACAGCGCGACATCGGCCCGCTCCAGCAACTGCAGCATGGTGACGCCCGACTGCGGATACACCGCGATCCCCACACTGGCCGACACCGCCACCCTGATCTTGGGATAGGGCAGCGACAGGCTTTCGACCAGCGCCTCGGCTACCGCCTGGGCCCCGTCCTGGTCGCTCTCCAGCAGCAGCACCGCGAACTCGTCGCCCCCCAACCGCGCCGCCACATCCGACACCCGGATGGCACGCGCCATGCGGTCAGCGGCCTCTTTCAGCACGGTATCGCCGGCCGCATGCCCATGCAGATCGTTGACGGCCTTGAAGCCGTCCAGATCGATTGCCAGGATGGCGAAGGACTGGCCGCTGCGCTGGGCCACGGCCAGTTCGCGCAGCACCAGTTCGCCGAAAAGCACCCGGTTGCACAGCCCCGTCAGGGGATCGTAGTGGGCCAGGTGCTGCGCGTGCGCCAGCATGCGGGAGGCCTGCAACAACGCCGTGCCAACCTCTTCGGCCTCCTTGACGCTCGTGGCCGGCAACTCCACGGTACGGCCTTCGCCCAGCGCCAGCGCCGGCCCCACCAGGCCCTGCACCGCCGACGTCAGGCGATTCGCCAGGCGCAACGCCAGCCACAGGCCCAGGCTGAAGGCCGTCAGCGTGCCCAGCGCCAGCCAGGCGATGGAACGGTAAAGGTCGGTCGTCACCAGCGTCATCGGCGCCCCGGCGGCGATGGTCCAGCCGGTCAGCGAGGAACGGCTAAAGGCGGTGTAGACCGGCGTGCCCTCTTTGGTAGTGGATTCGAGCGAACCCTCGCTTTCCATCTGCACCGCCCGCGCCAGCGTCGGCACGGCCTTCTGGCCGACATACCTCTCGGCGTCGCGGGTGCGCGCAATGATGGTGCCGCTCCTGTCCAGCACCGCCGCCACCCAGCCCTCCGGCAGGCCGCGCCGGCCGAGCACATTGCCGATGCGCTCGGGCGACAGCCCGACATTGAGGCTGTAGATGACTTCGTCGCCCCGCACCACCGGCACCCCTAGCGCAATGACGGGGACCCGGCTGACCGCCCCCGTGAACAGGCTGCTCAGCACCGGTTCGCGCGCCCGGAACACCCGCGTCAGCTCCTGCGACACGCCCGAGGATGGCAGCGCCGTGCCATAAGGCACCAACGTGTTGACCACTTGGTGGCCATCCTTGTCGGTCAGCACGTAACTGTCGACGATCTGGAACTTGATGGCATCGCGCGCGCGCTGGTGGAATCCCGCCAGATCCCCTGCGAGCAGGTCGGGCGACGAAGCCAATATCTGCACACCGGCCTCGACCCCAGTCATTTCACGGTCGAGGATGGCGGTCAGATTGCGCGCCAGGAAAATCGTGTCGCGGAAAATCCGCTCGCGCTGGATCTGATAGCTTTCGTAGACCGCGACCGAGGCCACCATCAGGGCCGGCGCGATACAGGCGAACACCAGCACCAGCAGACCGGCTCGCATCGAATACCGGTAGCGCGGGCGAACCTGCGTGGCGGCCAGGCTTTCGCCATCAGCCATATTATTTTTCCTGGCGCTTTTGCGCGGCGCAAAGCGCTTGCCGACACTGCACTTTCTGACCCATGGCGCGTCTCCTGGAACTATCGGCCGGACCGGAACCCGGCAGCACGGCAAACCAGAAATTATTGCAGAACCAGACCGCGACGTATCCATCCGCCCTTGAACCGGCGCCGGCAATCGGATGTGCCCGCAACGGAAAAGTCGCGTCCCCAATTTACCTCAAAAACAGAGCCGGGCAACCATCTCGTTATGTTCGAGTATCTGGCGGCGAATGGCCGCTGGCGTGGCATCGACTTCGGCCGAGGAATTGAAATACACCGGCCGCGCATGATCGCAATACTCAATCCCGGTCCGAGGGGGGAGCGGCGCGCACCCACCCAGACTTGAGGCGATCAGCCACGGCGTCGTCATCGCTGCGAGCCACCTTTTCCTGCACATCCCTGGCCTCCCTGCGAGCCTGGCCAGCCCGCTCCTGGAGGCGGGCCGCATTGTCCGAGCGTTCCCGCGCCCGGCCCATGGCCCGCCCCCGCCAATAAACCCCGGCAATGGCGGCCAGGCCCGCCAGCACTGCCGCCATTACGCCGAGGCCCCGCTTAATCCACTGCTGCAACATGGGTCGCCCTCCTGTCCGCCCGGGCCCGCACGGCCGCCACCGCCTGTGAATACAGGGCCGGCCAGCTGTCCGGCTTGGGCTTGCCCGGACGCCAGGTGCGCAGATACAGCGCCCAGGCCGCGACCGCATCGCCAACCGGCGGCAATGCCTGCGGGTCGGTCCAGAGCAACAGGCGCGCAACGCCCGCCGCCAGCACATCGTCATGCTCGAGCCCGGCGTGGATCGCGTCCGGATCGCAGGCCACGCCGCGCGCCTGGCACAGCACGGCCAGGTGCGCCTTGCTCGCGGCGTGCAGGAATACCCCCCACACCCCGCCACGGCTGGCGCGCGTGCCCTTCTCGAATTGCCAGAAACCGCGAGCCGGTCCGCCGATCTGGCGCCGGTGCACGAAGCGGCTCTCCTGCAAGCCGATCGCCAACAGCATGCATTGCGCCTCGCGCGTATCCATGCGCGCCGGCAACAGCGCCAGCGCCAGCCGCAGCGCCTCATCCATGATCTGGTCAAGCGTCATGCCTGCCCTCCTTGTCCGTTTGCGTATCCATCCCCAGCGTCTTACGCCGGATCTCCACCGCCCAATCCACCAGGTCCTGGTTCTGCAACTTGGCGGTCAGGCGCAGGTAGGCGCCCAGCACCCACCAGGCCGGCAGCCCGGCCAGCAGCATGCAGGGGCCGAGCACGTAGAACATGGCCAGCAGCCCGTCCTCGCCCAGGCCGGTGCGTTGCGCCATCCAGTAGGCGGACGACATGATGTCGGGCATCCACGCGATCATGCCGATCGCCAGCAAAGGCCCGAACAGAAAAGAGCTGACCACCGTACAGGCGGTGCGCGCGACGAACTCGCGCGGGCTGCGCGGCGGCATCAGCAACATGCCGATCAAGGCCGCCATCGCCGCCGGCATGCCGAAAGCCAGCGCAATTTTCAGGGCGGCGAACCCGCCCAATCCCGTAGATGCCGGTTCCATGGTTACACCGCTCCTGTCGACGGTGCGCATCGCT
This sequence comes from Achromobacter ruhlandii, assembly GCF_002082135.1. Classification (NCBI taxonomy): domain Bacteria; kingdom Pseudomonadati; phylum Pseudomonadota; class Betaproteobacteria; order Burkholderiales; family Alcaligenaceae; genus Achromobacter; species Achromobacter ruhlandii. The sequence goes on along the minus strand of NZ_CP017433.1, from coordinate 1,324,102 downwards.
GCCTCCCGTGAACATCACGGGCGCCGCGGGGGCGCACCGGATGAAAAATTTGAAATCCGGGCGACACTGTCGTCCGTTCGACGCGGGAGTTGCCCGCATCGGTACTGGTATCTTTCCTGTCTATTGCCCTTCCCTCTCTCTGCCCGACCCGCCATGAAACCCTGGACCCGCCGCCAACCTCGCCGCAAGCCCGCCCCCACGCTCGCCGAGGCGCTCACGCGTTATCTCGTCGAGGTTTCCGCCACCAAGAAGGGACATACCTCGGAACAGTCGATCGCGCGGATCTGGCGCGCCACGCGCCTGGCCATCCGACCGGTGGACCGCATCCGCAGCTCCGATCTGACGGAACTGCGCGATGAATGGCTCAAGGATCGGGCGCCAGCCACGGTGGTGCGGCGCATGGCGTTCCTGTCGCATGTCTACACCGTGATTCGAAAAGACTGGGGCTTCGACCAGTTGGCCAATCCTGTCCAACTGGTGCGACGCCCTGCGGTGGATGACGCGCGCGACCGCCGCCTGTTCGACCGCATCACCCTGCGCGGACTGTCGGAGGACGACTGTCCCCGCAAAGAGCTGGAATGGATCATCCGCGCCACCCGTTCGACCGAACTGCCCACGATCCTGACGGTGGCCAAGGAAACCGGGATGCGCCGCTCCGAGGTTGTCGGCATCCAGCGCGAGCACCTGGACCTCATGCATGGGGTGGTTCATCTGCCGCATACGAAAAACGGCCGGGCCCGCGACGTACCGCTGACACCCCGGGCGCGCGAGGCGTTGCGTCGCTGGGTCACGGGCAAGCCGATGCGCGGCCGCATCTTCACGATGCAGCCGGGCTCGGTAACGCGTGCCTTCATCCGCGCGCGTCGCCGCGCCCGCCTGCGTTATGAGGGCATGTGCCGGCACTACGGCCGGCGCCCCAACGCCGCCTACTTTCGCGACCTGCGCTTTCACGACCTGCGGCACGAAGGCACCTCGCAACTGGCCACCGTGTTCCAGATCCACGAACTGGCCAAGGTCAACGGCAACGTCGACACCCGCATGCTGCTGCGGTACTACCACCCACATGGGCGCGAATTGGCGCAGAAGCTGGCGCGCAGCCAGCTGGGCCGGCGCCAGCTCGAGGAAATGCGGCGCGAGCGCGAAGTCGAAATGGAGGCCCTGCCCCTGGCCGCCTGACGGCTATACGGTGGCGCTTTCGTCCCGTCGTGGCGGTTCCACCGAGGTCAGCCAGGCCGGCAATTGCCCCCAGCCCGGATAGCTGACCTTGCCGCCGGCGCTGTCATGCTCCGCGCCGATCGAATACGGCATCCCCGTCTCCACCACCCACAGCGGCGTGGTGCGATAGTCGTCGACCATGGCCCAGGCATCGCCCACGCGCCGCGGCCATTTCCCGGCCGGCGGCGCCGGCGGCGCGTCCTCGTAGGCGCCGTAGGGGATGTTGAACGTGCCGGGCGTCAACGCCAGTTCGTTTGCGACGGATTGGTACAGGTACAGGCCGTCGTTGTCGGCCTGGAAAACTTCTTTTTGCATATTGATTGCTCCTTGGAAATGAAATTT
>NZ_CP017433.1:1169304-1321745 GCF_002082135.1 Achromobacter ruhlandii | reverse complement strand
CACTGCAAATGCGAGAGCTTTAGGAAGTCGTCAATCTGCGCAGGTTCGAGTAAGTGCTTCGGATACCAGAATCATGGGACCGGACTTCGTCACAGCGGCCTACGGAACACCAGCGGGAGACAACCAGGGATACTCTCGACTCTCGAGCTTGCTACCCGATGCAGGTACCGCCGAAACCCGCCCGCGCAACGTGGCGTCCCTCCCGCGCATCCACGCGTGACGTCCGTCCCAATGCAATGCGAGTTCGGTGCAAGTGAGCTCAACGTTCCCTCGCCGCCGCGATTGGGGAGTCGTGTAACGGAGAACTCGGGTGGTTATGCTGGCTAAGGCCAAGACCTCTATCCGGGAGGAGGAGACGGAGCAGTGGGCGAAAAGCCCCCGCCCAGAAAATTTCGCTTATAACCCGCGAATGACCTACAGAGTCATGCGTGGATTCGGGGGTGATATGCGACGTTTTCCGGCCTCACTACGCCAGCGGTGGGCGTGTTCATGGCCTCGATGAGTCCGCCGCCAATCGTGGTGACTCGGAGAATCGGATAACGGGAAAGATTAGCGGGGTCAGCGCCAATTGAACGTGCTGAATTTGCACTTTGGCACCCCAGCGCCCCGACCAAGACGGCGTCGTTTGGACCGATGTCGTACACCGTGAGCGTGCCTCGCTGGACGGTCCCCAAGCTTCTCGCATTTGCAGTGTCAGCGTCAGTTCCGGTAAATCGACGGAACATATCCCGCAAATCTGGCACCCGGAACTGCGTCGCCGAATAGTCCGAAAACCAATGACTGCCACGATTCGCGGACCACACGGCCTCGGTCTTCACCAGTCCTTGCTCCTGCGCATACCCCCACAGCGCCGCGTAATCCGTCTTCGACAGCAAACCGCCGATGGCGTCGACCTCGCTGGCCAGCGGCAGGTTGGTATGGCCATCCAGCGGCCGGCCGCACAGCGGCGAGCGGTAGCCGGTGTAGTACTGCCCGGACACCCAGTTCCACACTTCGGCACACTCCGCCACGATGATGGGACCGACGTCCTGCGTCGGCAGCGCGCCGATCGAATAGATCCGCGGAAAGTTGCCCGCCACGAATGCGGTCGTTGCGATCCGGGTGCTCTTGTCAGTGGCGGCCGGCGTCGGCGCGGTCGGCGTTCCGGTAAACGCCGGCGACGCCGCCAGCGCCGCCACGAACCTGGCCTGCAGCGCAGCCAGATCACCATCGTCCAGCACGTCCTGACCGGCCTTGTCGGCGATGTACTGGCCGATCATGGCGGCCACGAACGAAGCCTGGCGCCAGACCGTGTTGAGCTCCTTGGATTTGGCCGTGCCGGCCGAGAAACCGCCCAGCCGAGCGGCCAGCGCCTGGTAGTCGGCGGGAGCGAGCACATTGGCGCCGGGAACGGTGCCGAAAGGAAGAATTTGATTGATAGCCACGGAATTGTCCTTATTCAACCGGCAAAAAGCGAACCCCAGAGTCCGCTGTCGAACCCCGAGATGTAGTGGTTTTGAACGTCAAAACCGAACAAGGGCCCCTCTTGCGAGGGGATGACGTAGTAACTGATGCGCACGCCCTCCGGCTTGAGCGGGATGTACCCGCCCGTCAGGAGCGCCAGGAACAGCGCCGACGGCGGCGCGCCGGCGACGCCGATGTCGACCGACATGTCGCCGTTGTCCTGGATGAATACATGGGTGCCGCCACCGAAGATGCGGTCCAGGATGGCGGCCGAGGTCTCGAGCGTGCCGTCCCAATGGTTGGCGCCGATCTTGGCGCGCAGCAGCAGGCGGTAGGTATCGTCATCCAGCTCGGTCAGGCCGCTGTCCGGATCGAACGGTCCCTGCCATACGCCCTGGTCAAAGCCCAGGCCGTCCAGGTCGTGCGAGAAATACACGTTGGCAATAGGCGTGCTGACTTTGCGCTCCAATCCCACCCAGCGTCCCACTGCGTCCAATTGCGCGCCGACGGCCAGGTCCAGGTCGAAGGCCGCCGGCATGCCGCCGTACAACTCGCTCAGGCTGGCCGCCGCGTCGCACAGGGCCGTCACGGTGGCGGTGAACTTGGGCTTGCCACGGTGGTAGGCCGACAGCCGCGCGATGTAGTCGTCTGCATTGGCCATGTCAGGTCACCGTGAGTTTCACGTCGTCCGGGGTCGCGGCGGCGGCCTCGTTGAAGGCCAGCGGCACATCGGGCACGCCGTTGCCGGCCGGGCCCCGCAACGTCAGGCCGGTGATCTTGAACGTGCCGTTGCCCGGCACGCCATTGGCCGCCGAGATGGCATCGGCCCACTCCACCGAGGCGCTGGCGCCGCCGCCGATCGCGACGCCGTTGATGTAGTCCGCCACTGCCCGCTGCACCGCCTGCCCCGTCGCCGTGTTGTAGCCCGCCAGCGCGCGCATCTGCACATCGACCGCAAGCGGCACGATGGTCGGGCGGAAGAAGCGGATGCGATGGGCGATGCCGTAGATGTCCGTCACGACTACCGTGGTGGTCCCATGGGTGCCCGTGCCCGGCGTCTTCTTGGCGGCGATCGCCTGCGCGATCAGCGCGGCATCGCCACCGTCAACCACCAAGGCGATGCTGTGCGGCGGCAGGCCGTGCGCGTCGGCCGCCGCCGTGTCGTTCTCGTATGCCGCGTGGCGCAGCACGCCCGGCACCGACGCCACCGCGCCGATCGTGCCTTCCAGCACGCTGCGCGACGGCAAGGCCACCGACACCGCCTGCCGCACCCGCAAGGCCGCGTCGCTTTCGACCGGCGCGCCAGGCGTCGCGGCCGCCGGATTCGAGACCGACTGCCAGCCCAGCGTCGGCGTGCCGATCTGGTTGATGCTGCCCGCCGCCGCGGTCACGGCGCCCAGCGCCTGGGATTGCGCCGTGACAGTGATCTCGCCGCCCGGCGGGATGGTCACGCTGGCCGGCAACAGCCAGCGGCCGCGGTCGGCATCGGTGGCGACGCCATCGACGATGGTGACGCCGCCTTGCCCGACAATGCGCAGGTCCACCGACGAGCGCGTGGCCACGCCCCGCGCCAGGCCGTTGATCTTGACGTTGCTCGACAACGCCGCGTTGGCGGCGGTGGCGGGCGAAAACGCGTTGTAGACGTTGATTGCCGCGGTATTGGCCTCATGGATGGCCAGGGCGAACACGGCCAGCAACTGGCCGTCCTGGCTGTCCGCCTCCAGATAGGTGTCGGCGCCGTAGATGCCGCGGTACTGCTCCTTGAAATACTGCAGCACCTCGCCATAACTCGGCGCACGGATGCCCGTGGCGTCGATGACCGGGGCCGTGGATAGAATCGTCATAATGCCGCCTGCACAGTGGCCGTGCCATAAAGGGTTGAAATGGATGCCGTCACGCTCAAGCCGCGGGTTTGCGGGTCGAGCCGGCTCGAATACTCGGCCAGGTCGGTGACACCTGCCGTGCCCAGGATGCGCTGGCGGATGGCCCAGTCGTAGCTGGCGCGCGGCTGCTTGCCCAGCACTTCGCCGTTCCAGGGCGTGCCTTCGGCCACGTCCAGGAACCACTCGCCGCGCGCCAGCATCAGCCGGGTCTTGACGGCCTGGGCCACGGCCTGCGCCGTATCGCGGTGGAAATCGGCCCGCGCCGAGCCGAACGAATAGTCGCCATCGGCGTCCAGTTTTCGGTAACGCATAGGAATCCTCAGTTGGGTGGCGTGGTCACCGCATTGGCGCCCTGCGCGGTATGGGTATGGGTGTCGTCGACCCGCTTGCCGTTGGCGAGGATCTGGCCGATCACGTTCAGCACGCCGGTGATCTGGGCGGTATTGCCCTGGCCGCCGCTGCCGACCAGTCCCGCCAGGTAGCTCAACAGTCCGTTGACCAGCACCTGCCCGGAAAACTCGGATACCGGCGCAACCACATCGAAACCGCCGGGCGCCACGATCTTCACCTTGCCGGCGGCCGGGTCCAGCTCCAGGAAAGTCGAGCCATCGTCACTGCGCAGCTGGGTCGCGCTGGTGCTGACCGCCGGCAGCACGCGGGGTTGCGAGCGCACGCCCACGTAGACGAAGCCGTCGGACAGGTCATGCATCCGCATTTCGGCCTGGTCCTGTACCTGGCCGGATTGCCACCAGGCGTCGATGCAGCGCGAGGCAAACACCACCAGGCACTCATCGCCCGGCTTGACCGGAAAGGTCAGCGTGCAATTGCCGCCCGAGGGGAAATACACCGGGCAATCCACCAGCAACGGCAACGCCAGGCTGTGCTGCCGGCCCTCGGGCGTCTTGACCCGCGCGCGGATGGCCGGTTGCGCCGTGCACGTCATCGCCACCGGATCGAAGGCGCCGATGATCGCCGGCATGGCGGTCCAGGTCTGCGCCAGCGCGCCATGCAGCGCCGCGCCGATCGCGGCTTGCGGATCGTTCAAAGTCTCAAGTCGGTTCATGAATCTTCCTGCAGGGATAGGGCCGGACCGCGCGCTACTTGACGACGGCGGCTGGCTTGGCCGCGTCGCCCTCGGCGCCGGCCCGTCCCAGGTCGCCGGGAAACAGGGTGGCGTCGGTGGCCAGGCAAAGGACCTCCGTGTACCACTCGTCGTCGCGCGTATTGCCGCGGTGCTCGACTTCCATCACGTAGTAGTAGCCATCGCCGCTGATGCGGCGCTGCTCGGCGCGATCGATCTCGTTCGCGTCCTTGCGCTCGGAACGGGCCTGGAAGCCATACTCGGCGATCCGGCTGTTGTCCAGGTTGACCAGCCCACCCACGCGGATGCTGGGGTTGAGCAGCATCCGTAGCTTGATGCCCTTCTCGGTCTGCTCCGGCATGCCGACCAGGCCGCTGTCGTGGGACAACACGGGCACCGAGCCCGGCACATAGGCGGTTTCGGGGACCACCACCACCTTGCCATCCTGGATGCTCCACAGCGTGTTCGCGCTGCCGCAGACATCCTGCAGGTAGTCGCGCACCATGCCGGACATGACCGCCCCACGGATCGACTTCTTTCCGCCCAGGTCGGGCACGTAACCCTGGCGCACGCCGTAGGGATTCATGGCCGAGCACAGCAGCCGCACCTTGTCGGCGCGGTCGCTGCCCTTGGGCACGGTGGCATTGACCACCGCGAAGTTGTAGGCCTTGTCGCCGTCGGCCGCGGTGATTTCCAGCACGGTCTCGGTGTCACCCGAGCCGCCCCATTTGGCGCGCACCACGTTGCCATGGAAGATCACGCCATAGTTGCCTTCATAGCCTGCCTGCAGCACCACGCGGGTGAATTCGCGCTGCACCAGGCTGGCCGTTTCGCGGCTGGCGTTCATCACCTTGATGGTGGCGGTGTTGGCCCACAGTGACTGGCCCCATTGCAGGGCGGTGGCGCCGGCGGCCTTGACGCTGTCGACCACGAGCGCCCCGCCGCGGGCGGCCATGTTGCCCATCCAGGACCAGACCGCGCTGGCCATGTTGCTCATCTGGGTGACGGCCGTCCGCCCCATCGAGGTCATTCTGCCGAACACGCCGCCCACGAAATTGCTGGTCGCCGTCCAGGCCCGGCTCACGACACCGCTGATCCGGCCAGGCAGCGAGGCCAGCTGCGTGCCCAGCCCACCGATGATCGAGCGCATGCCGCCCAGTCGCGAGACCAGGCCCATCAAGGCCCCCACCACGCCACCGCCGACCAGCATCAGGAAGCCGCCGACCAGCACCAGGAGTTGCGAACTCAAGCCCCCGGTCAGCCCGTCGAGCCAGGTGATCAGGCTGATCACCGGTCCCAGCAACGACATGATCGACAGCACGAAATTGCCGACCTCGCCCAGCCGCTTGCCGGCCGTCTGGCCGTTCTCCTTGAACCAGGCCGAAATACCGTCGAGCGTCTCCTGCAGCTTCGGGCCCATCGTCAGGAGCGCCTGCGCGAACATCGCGTTGACGGAGCCGCTCAATTCACGGATGGTGCCCATCAGCTGGTGCGCGCGTTCACCGGCCGCCTCGACGGTGCTGTTTTCCTGGGTATCGCGCTGCGCCGACAGGCGCTGCCCGAACCCGGGATCGCGCAGGGCTTCCATGACGCCTGGGTCCAGCCCCAGGCTCTGGCCCGTCGCCCGGGCCTGCGCCGGATCCATGCGCTTGAGCGCGTCGCTCAGCTCCAGCACCAGATCGGCGCTGTTGCGCTGGGCGCCCGCGCCATCGCTCGACGAGATGTGCAGCTGTTCCAGCAGCGCGGCAATCCTGGGATCGTCGCGCACGTTGCGATGCAGCGCCTGGGTACTGTTGCGCATTGCTTCGACGGAGACACCGAAGTCCTGCGCCACCGCCTCCAGCGCCCGCATGTCCCGGCCCGATGTGCCGCCCAGCTTGGCGGCAAAATAGCCTTGCTCGAACTGGGCGATCTTGTTTTCGGCGAAGTCGACAACGCTCTTGGCCCGCCCCGCGAACACCGCCAGCGCGTCGGCCAGGCTCTGCTTGCGCGAGTCGCCGATCGCCTGCTTGAGGTCCTTCAGGTCGTCCTTGTCGATCTTGAATATGCCGATCAACCCCGACGGGTCGATGGGCACGGTTGTATTAGCCATTTTTTTCTGCCATGTGGCGGCGGTACGCTTCCGCCTTGTTGTCTGCCCGCACCGACAACGCGTCGTTCAGCAGCGCGATGTCGGCCAGGTCCAGGGTGCCGTCCTTGAGGGACTCGTACTTGCAGAGCCCCTCGAGGACCGGCGCCAGCAACCAGTCCTCGCCACCGGGCAGGCTCTTCAGCCAGCCTGTGTCGCCTCGGGGCTGCCGGTCTGGCTGGTAAGCAGCCCTTGAATAAAAGGCCCGAGGCTTGCCACGATGACGCGCACCGCCAGCGGCAGCATCACCGCCAGGTCGATGTCCTGGAACATCGGCACGCGCTGGCTGGCCGACCAGATGGCGGTCCAGCCATGCTCCTGCCGGCGCTGGACCGCCTGCATGCAGGTGTCCAGCACATAGTCGGCGTCCTCGTCCTTCATCGCCGCCAGGCCGTCGGCCAGCGGTTGCAGGACATCGGCCAAGCCGCCCGGGTCCTCGGTGATCCCGCGGCCGCCCGCCGCGAGGCGGACGAACACGGGGATCAGCGTAGGAACGATCGGAGCGATGCGGCGCGACACGTGGAACTGTTGCTTGGCGCTCAGTTTCCCGATGGAGTACCGGTGGCCGTTCAGATCAAGTTCCTGCGACATGGCTTAGTAGGTTCCCAGGATCGTGTCGATCTTCGCGGCGTCGAAGGTCCACTTCACCACGTCGCCGTCCTTCTTGTAGGTCAGGTCGGGCTTCTTGCTGAAGGCGCACGAACGGCACGCCGTCACGTCGCCCGTGGCCGGGTTGGTGATGGTGATCAGGTTCTTGCCCCACAGGCGGCTGTCCAGCGACTGGGCGTCGTACAGCGCCTGCAGCTGGGCATTGACCGGCGACGTCTTCAAGTAGCTCAGCGTCACGGTGCCGCTCTTGTCGGCGCGCAGCGTGTGCATGACTTCGCCATCGGCGCCCACCGTCATGGCGCTCTTTTCGCCCTTGGCGGCGATGGCGATGCCCTAATCGGCCACGCCCGAGCCGGAACCCAGCGAGATCGCCCCGCCCGGGCCCACGAGACTGGCGCTGATATCAGCGAACGAATAGGTAGACATCTGCTACTCCTGTTTAGCGGTTGACCGTGACCAGAACGTCGACGGTATGGATGGCGCCGGCTTCCTTGGCGGCGACCTGGAACGGGACGGCCTTGCGCGCTTCGCGGTCGGCCTGCGACTGGGTGGCGATCGCCGGCGCGTAGACGTAGTAGCCCTTGGCCAGCGTGTCGCCCTGCTTGAGGGCGCCGAAGCCGGCCGAGTTCCACACGCCCGAGGCCAGGTAGCCGTTGTTGACGGCGGCCTCGCACGCGGCCTCGATCACCGAGGCGATCAGCTGGTTGCCGGCGTCGGTCTGCGGCACCTTGGTCGGGCTGGTGTACAGCAGGTTGTAGACGTCGGTCTGGACGCGATTGCGGAACCAGATCGCGTTGTAGACCGAGTCGATGAAGATGCCGCTAGGCGTCACGCCGTACTGGATGATGGCCGTGTCGTTGTCGTAGTTGACGAACACGTTGCAGTTCTTGGCGGCCAGCGTATCGGCCTGGCTGCTGCTCAGGGTCTCGGCGACGATGCCGGGCTCCTGCTTGTACATCAGCGTGATGGTGGTGTTGTTGGCGTTGAAGTTCACCGTCAGCAGGCGGCCCAGCAGCGAGGCCACCGCGTACGGACTGGCGCTGGAGAACTGCACGATCGAGTACTTGTACTTCAGCGCCTTCAGCTGGCTGGCGATGTCGTCGTGGTGGGTCGGATCGAGCACCTGCGGCGCCTGGGTCGACACGCCGTACAGATGGCGCTGGTCGGCCTCGATCAGGCCGGCCACGGCCAGGTGCTGAGCGTCGGTGATGTCGGCGTCGGCGAAGGCCAGGCCCAGGAACTTGTTGGCGAAGCGGTCCAGGAACAGCGACACGGCGTCCACCGGCGTTTCGGCGACGATGCCGGCGACGGGCGTCGAGGCCTTGCCCGCGGTCAGGCCCAGCATCGACGAGATGTCGGTGCCGGTGCCCGCGGCCGTGGCGTAGCCCAGCGTCGAGGTCGCGCCGGAGGTGTTCGAGGTCACGACGAACTGCGCGCCGTTCCACAGCACCGAGGCCGACGCCAGGGCCGTCGAGATGATCGCGGCGACGCCGTTCAGGTTGGTGGCGCCGGAGAAGTCCAGGCCGTTAACCGTCTTGGCGGTGCCGTCGACGGTCAGCGTGAAGGCGCCCGCGGTCACCGCGGTCCAGGCCGACATCTGCTTCTCGGCGGCCGACAGCACGGCGCCGCGCAGCGTGGCCGAGGTCGCGCCCTTGGCCCAGCGGCCGATGTACAACTGCGAGGGTTGGGGCGTCTGCTGGAAGTACAGCAGGGCCGCGCGGTACTCGGGCGCGCCGGTGCCGAAGTCGGCGGCGACGGCGTCGATGCCGCCATAGGAGCGCATGCGCTCGCCGGTGTCGATGACCGCGGACGAGCCCAGCAGCAGCGCGGTGTTCAGGCTCGCGCCTTGCGCCGCGAGCGGCGACATGTTGATCGTGACGTTGATCAGGCGTGATACCGGCAATCCATTAGCCATGGTAAATCCCTTAATCTGCAAGGTGGTTGATGTTGTCCGTCGGGGACAGCGACGCGGCATGCGTCGTGACTTGCGCCGACAGGAGATTCAGGACCGGATAGCTACGCGCGACCCGGCGCGCAAAACGCAGGGTCATGTCGAACTGCCGTATCCACTGCTGATTCACCAGTTCGTGCATGGCCACGATCGGCCCCGCGCCGCTCACCGCCATGCCTTGCGCCAGCAAGGGCTCGCGGTTCTGCGGCACGGCGGCGCCGTCGCGCAACAGCGCCGCGTGGCGCAGCGCGCGCGGCCCGAACATCGAGCAAAGCACCTCGATGTGTTCGTGCCGAACGTATGAATCAGATCCTTCCCCGGCCGGGTCGTGGGTGACGACCGGACCGGCGTCCGCGGTTTGCGACCGGATGTCCATCAGGCACCAGGTCTCGGTCTGCGCGGGCGGTTCCACGCCGGCGGCAGGCCAGCGCGTACGAACCAGGTCAAGGGGCAGGCCGGCCACGCCGGCGATGAACCCTTGGAACAGCGCCTCGAGCTCGGCATCCTCCAGGGGCGGAGAAATGGCGATCGGCGCCAGGTAGCCGCCAGTGGCCGAACTGTTCGCCATGCGTCGCTCCTTTGTCGTGTTGAGATGCCCGAGGGCGGGTTTGGGGGAATCCAGAGGCCTGGAGGCGGAATGCCGACTTTGCTGCGCCATCGGCGCGGTGCCGCGTTGCGTGATGCGTGCGGCCGGGTTGCGGCGGATTCCGGCTGTCGCCCACCGGGCTGCCGCCTCAAGCCATTCCAGGTCACCGCGGGCGGGAGAAAGGCCCGGTCATGGAAGGAACGGCGAGGCGGCAGGCCGCTGGGCCCCGCCTTGCCGACGGCGCCTAACAAAACGCCCCGCGCTCTCGAAGAGAACGCGGGGCGCGCAAATGAAAAAGGCCCGCCTGCGGCGAGCCTGTATCGGGGAACTGCAAAGAACGTGGGGGACGCGCATCCGGCGATTCAACCGTCTTCCGGCCCGGTGGCCGGGCACGCGTACCCTCTCATAAATAAGGCCCGCTGTCGGCGGGCCTGGTTGGTTTGTTGCTTGCTTGTTTGTTGCTTGCTGCTGGCTTGTTTGTATGTTGCTTGCTTATTGCTGCTTGCTTGTCGCTTGCCTGCCTGTTGCTTGTTGCGGGCTTGCCGCTGCCTGAAAAGTCCGTTGGCGTGAACCGCGACGCCATGAACGAATTGTGGCGCAACACCTGCCGCCGAAGCAATCCCCGCATGTCGCACCGCGTTGCAGCGTTATCCGGCGGGCGTTTCGCGTGAGCCTGGCTTGTGCCGGACGGGTGCCAGATGTGTCTGGCGTGTGTCTGCCGTGTGCCTGATAACTGGTATGTAGCTGGTGCGCGCCGGGTGTCTGCCCGGGGTATGTGCCTGGTGCATGCCTGGTGCGTGCCTGGCACGGCCCCGCCTCACGCCGCATCATGGATGGCGCCGGCGCACGAGCGTACCCTCTCATAAAAAAGGCCCGCGGTGTGAACTGACCCCCAGAAGTTGGACGGTCAGAAGAAGCTAAAGCCCGAAGGCCTGAGCTCGGTATTGCACCGGGCTCAGGCCTTTTAGCTTGAGCTTGATGCGGTGATGATTGTAGTAACGGATGTACTGCCGGATGCCGGCCTGCAACTGCTCGACGCTCTCGAAGCGGTTCAGGTGGAAGAACTCGGCCTTGAGCGTGCCGAAGAAGCTTTCCATGGCGGCATTGTCCAGGCAGTTGCCCTTGCGTGACATGCTCTGCGTCACAGACCGGGCAGCAAGCATCCGCCTGTACATAGGCTGCTGGTATTGCCAACCCTGGTCAGAGTGCAGGACGGGGTGCTCGGTCGGCCGCAGCCGCGCCAGCGCCTTTTTCAGCATGCTGCCCACGAGCTCGAACACCGGCCGGCGGCTGGTTTCATAGGCCACGATCTCGCCGTTATACAGGTCCATCACCGGCGACAGGTACAGCTTTTGGCCATGCACGTTGAACTCGGTCACGTCGGTGACCCACTTCTCGTTCGGACATGCCGCCTCGAAGCCGCGCGCTAGCACGTTGCCCGCCACGTGATGCGGCTGCCCCCGATACGAGCGGTACTTCTTGGTGCGCACGAGCGACTTCAAGCCCAGCACCTGCATCAGTTTTTGTACCGTCTTGTGGTTCACGGACTGCCCCGCTTGGCGTAACACGGCTGTGATGCGCCGGTAGCCGTACCGGCCCTTGTGGCTTGTGTAGACAGCACGGATCCTGCCTTTGATCTCAGCATACTTGTCGGTAGTTTGGGCCGCTTTGACCTGGTAGTAGTAAGTGCTGCGCGCCAGACTGGCCGCCTTGAGCAAGGCCGCCAGCGGATGGTGCTGCCTCAACCCAGTCACGGCTTGCGCTTTTTCTGCGCAGCCGCACGCCGCTTTTCCTGGATCAAGGCATCGAGTTTTTTTAAGTACGCGACCTCGGCGCGTAACTCGATCAACTCCTGGTTCTGCCTGGCGATGATCTGCTTGTCGTCCAGTTCGGTGCGAGGAACGTCAGGCTTGGCTGGCTTGGTGCTCATGGTCTTGGGGCGACCCTCACGAAGAGGCCGCAGTGCGTCGATACCTCCAGCATGATACTGGCGCGCCCATTTGCCAATATGCGATGCGCAGCGAATGTCGAACGCCACCGCTGTCTGGGCTTCAGACCACTGTTCGCGCCACATGCGCTTGAGCACCTTCAGCTTGAACGCCGCGTCATAGCTGGCACTCTTGCGCCGCAGTCCAGATGTACCGTGCGCCTGGTAACGGGTCACCCACCGCCTCACCGTTGCGTGATCAAGCCCATGACGGGCGGCAATCGCCTTGCTGCCCCCAGAGCCTGACTCATACTGCCTGACTACCTTGAGCTTGAAGCTCTGATCGTACTTCGCCATGTAAAAACCCCCGAAGGTTGGATCTACGTCCAACTTTCGGGGGTCAGTTCAGTGAGCGGGCCTTTTTCTGCTGCGTGCCAGCGCGTCGGCGCTTGGACGGATCGTCGGCGGGTGACGCGACGACATGGATGCATTCTGCCGCCCCATCAGGCGCGCAGGCAATCCCCCTCGCGTCGCACTTCGCCCCAGACGTAGGTCAGCGAGTTGCGGGCGTGCTCGATGCGGGCCACCTGGCCGCCCTCGTGCAAGGCTTCGAGCACACGCAGGATCGCCTGTCGCATCGCGTTGCGTTCGCGCCGCGTCAGCTCGCGCGCGCCGGACGCGCCGCGCACCAGATCCGCCATGCGCCACGGACGCCCCGGCGCCGCCGCCATGAGATCCAGCACTTCGGTTGCATATTTCATTGGGATGCCTCCCCGCCAAGACGCTTGTCCATGCTTTTTTTCCTTGATGCAAGTTTGCCGTTCGTCATATTCCCGAGAAGGTCGGCGGCGGGTAATCGCTACCTGGGTAGCGATGATGGGTCACATCTGCCGGTTCCCCCCGATCACCACGGACGCGACGGCGAGCCCCGCCGCATCCGTATGAACCGCGGGCCATCTGCACGATGACTTGCGGCTGGCCCGACTATCTCCAGGATAAAATCCATGGTAGCGAGTCGCTACCCAAAAATCAACAGCGAATCGCTACTGTACTTTCGGGTAGCGGATTGCTACTATCGCTACCATGGATATCCGCTCGATACGACTGAACAATCTCAAGTACGCCGTGCACGAGGCGGGCGGCGTCGAGCGCCTGGCCGAACGCGCCGGCGTCAGTCGCAAGTACCTGGACCAGATCCTTCAGGGGTTCCAGGGCAAGCGGGACAAGAACCCGCGCCGGGTCGGCGACGCGCTGGCCGCCAAGCTCGCCACGGGGCTGGGCCAGCCGGCGCACTGGATGGACACCGCCCACCCCGACCTGTGGCGCGAGCTTGCCCCCGACGTCATCGCGGACGAACCCGCGGCCCGGCTTGTCTCCTTCCACGCGCCGCGGCTGGGCAGGCCCGATCACGGCAACGTCCTCATCGCCCAGTTCGATACCGGCGGCGCAATGGGCAATGGCCTGGAACTGCGCGACCAGCCCGGCGTCATCCAGAGCTGGAACGTCAGCCCCGAATGGCTGCAAAAGAACGTCCGCGGCTATTCCGCCTCGAAGAACCTGTGCATCGTCACGGGTTTCGGCGATTCCATGCGTCCCATGTTCAACCCCGGCGATCCGCTGATCGTCGACCGTGGCGTGCAGGCCGTCGAGTACGACGCCATCTATTTCTTCCGCGTCGGCAGCGAGGGCTTCATCAAGCGACTGCAGCGCATTCCCACCGCCAACGGGCTGGTGGTGCGCGCCAAGTCCGAAAACACCAAGTACGATGCCTGGGACATCACCGAAGGCATGGATTTCGAGGTCTTCGGCCGCGTGCTGAAGGTCTGGCGCAGCGAGGACTTCTAACCCCCCATGGCAACCCCTTCCCGCCTGTCGGCTCCCGAAAAAACCATCCTGGTCTATGGCGCGCTCGGCGCGCTGCTGGCCTTGGCGCTGCATGCCGCGCTGCTGAACCGCGTGTGGCCATGGCATAACCTGTTCGCCACCCTGTTCGCGATCCAGTGGATCTGGCTGGTGCCGCTGGCGGGCGCGATGCTGGCCGGCATGCCCGCGGGCCGGCGCTGGCTGCTGGCGCTGGTGGCCTACGGCCTGGTGCTGCCCGCGCTGCACGCGTATGGGCTGGTCGCGCTGCTGGGCTCGCAGCCCCTGCCCTATACCGACAGCGGCCCTCGGTCCCTGGCGACGCTGATCACCGCCGCCAGCGGCTTCATGCTGCTGCCACTGATCCAGGCGCTCGACCCGTCCCGGCACGGCTGGGACTATCCCGCCGTGTTCCGCGCCGCCTGGCGCAACACCGTCAAGCTGGCGCTGGCCGGTGGCCTCGCGCTGGCGGTCTGGCTGCTGTTCTGGGCCGCCAGCGCCATGTTCGGCATGATCGGCATCACCGCGGTCGGCCAGGTCGTCAAATCCACCCGCTTCGTGCTGGGTGTCATGCCGCTGGTGCTGGCGGTGTGCCTGGTGGGCGTGCATCGCCGCCCGCAGCTGGCGGACACGCTGCAACGCTCGTGGCTGACGCTCACCGCCTGGCTACTGCCGCTAGTCGCGCTGGTCGGCATCGCTTTCGTACTGGCGCTGGCGGCCCGGCTGACGCTGGACCTGCAGGCCGGCGCGCTGTCCGCCGGGGCGCTGATCGCCTTCAGCGCGCTATGGATCAAGCTCATCAACTCCGCCTGGCAGGACAGCCCGCAGGCCCCGCCCTTCGGCCCGCGCCTGCGCGCGGTGCTGCGCGTGGCGGCGGTCGGCCTGCTGCCGCTGGCGCTGGTGGCGTTGTACGGACTGGTGGTGCGCATCGAGCAGTACGGCTGGACCGTTCCGCGCGTCTGGGGCCTGTACGCCGCCATCCTGCTGACGCTCTACGCGCTGGGCTATGCCTGGGCGGCGTTGGCGGCGCGGCGCTTTCACACGATCCTGGGCGGCACCAACATCGTCGCGGCGTTCTGCGCGCTGGTCGTGCTGGCCCTGGTGAGCACGCCGCTCCTGAGCCCCGAGCGCATCGAGATCAACAGCCAGGTGCAACGCCTGATCGACGGCCACGTTCCTCCCGAGGACTTCAGCTATCTCTCGGCCGCGAACGACCGCGGTGAATACGGTCGGCAAGCGATGCACAAGCTGGCCGCCGGCGCCGCCCAGCCGCAATCGCCCCGGATCGCGGTCGCCGCCGCGGATGCGTTGAAGGGCAAGTATTACGACTGGGGGCCGCGCAAGTCCGGCCTGGCCGCCTCGCTGATCAAGCCGGACAGCCTGCAGGTCTACCCGGCCGGCAGCCCGGTACCGGACGCATGGTGGCGCTATGCCGCGGAGCAAAGCCCGTTCGACCTGGATCGATGCGTGAACGCCGAACAGGCCGCGGCCGCCTCCCCCGCCGACCCCGCCTTGCAAGGCGCGCGTTGCTGGCTGATCCATGCGGACATCACCGGACCCGGCGCGAACGATCTAGTCCTGTACGTACCGCCGCGCGCGGACGCCGGCGCGGGAGGCTACCAGACATTCCTGAGCTACCAACGGCTGGACGAAAACACCTGGCTCGTGCTGTCCTCCAAGACCCATCGCAGCAAGGAAGGCGAACCGAACGTCAATATCGCCGGCGCGCTGGCGCAGGGCCAGGTGCATACCGAACCGCGCCAGGACCGGGACCTGATCGTGGGTGGGCAGCGCCTGCCACTGCGCTGAGCGGCGTCGCATGGACACTGCGGGCGTGACACGCGGGCCACGCCGCCCCCACCATGACGGTTACTTTTCTTCCAGGTCCGGGGTGCCGGCGAACTGGCTCTTGAGCAGCGTCAACGCGCCCTTTTCCGCCAGCGCCTCGTTCGGAAACACATTGCGGGTGTCTTCCAGCACGGGAAAGCCGAAGACCCGCACACGAGCGTGATAGCCCTCCGGGGTTTCGGCGAATTCGATGTCGAAGTTGCGCTCTTCGATCCAACCCGACTTGTGCAGTTTCCAGTCCATAGCCGACGCGCTCCTCTTGAGGAAAGTTGGCGGCGCCACCGGCCAGGCAGGCGGCGCCGCGGACACCGGGCGCCGGCTTCCGCGAGCCGGCACCCACACCACACCTTACACGCTCCGCCCTGACGTCGTCTTGACCGCAGACAGGCGCCGCCCGCCGGCCCGCGCCATCGCGCCCGTCAGTCGGCCTGGGTGGACGAGGTCTCGGCTGGCGGCGGCGCCGGCGTGGCGGCCGGCGCGACGGCAGCTTCCTCGGGGGGCGAGAACAGATCCCAGCTGGCCATGAACAGCGCCGCGATCAACGGGCCGATCACAAAACCGTTCAGGCCGAACAAGGCCATGCCGCCCAGGGTCGAGATCAGCACCACGTAGTCGGGCATCTTGGTGTCTTTCCCCACCAGGATCGGACGCAGGACGTTGTCGACCATACCGATCACCAGCACGCCAAAGGCGATCAGCACCACCCCCTTGATCGTGGCGCCGGTCAGCAGGAAATAGATCGCCACGGGCGCCCAGATCAGCCCCGCGCCCACCGCCGGCAACAGCGACAGGAAGCCCATGATGACGCCCCACAGCAGCGCCCCCTGGATACCCAGGATGGAGAAGATGATGCCCCCCAGAGCGCCCTGCGATGCCGCCACGGCGATGTTGCCCTTGACCGTGGCGCGCACCACCGTCGTGAACTTGCGGAACAGATGGTGCTTGTGCGCGTCGCTCAGCGGCATGGCGCGCTTGATGCGCTGGCCCAGCTGGGGGCCATCGCGCAGCAGGAAGAACAGCAGGTACAACATGATGCCGAAGCTGATCACGAACTGGAACGTGTCCTGCCCGATGCTCAGCGCCTGCGTGGCCAGGAACTGGCTGGCCTGCATGGCCCCGGCGCTGAGTTTTTCCTGCAGACTGGGAATGTCGGCCAGGTCGAAACGCGCCAGCAGGTCATGCACCGATGGCGGCAGCGCCTCCATCGCCTGCTGGAAATACGCGCCGAAGTTGATCTGCCCGGACTTGATGCTCTGATAGAGGTTCGCGCCCTCGCTCACCAGCGAACCGCTGATCACCACCAGCGGCAGGATCACCAGCAGCAGCACCAGCGCCAACGTGATCAGCGCCGCCAGGTTGCGTCGCCCGCCGATGCGCGGCACCAGGCGCCGCTGCAACGGCGCGAACAGGATGGCCAGGATGGCGCCCCAGAACACGGCGCCATAGAACGGCCACAGCAGCCAGCCGAATGCGATGGAAACAACCACCAGGAGGAGCAGGAAGGTCCGATAGTGCAAGCTGGAAGATTGGCTCATGTTCCGTCCAAGGCGCGGCATGCGCCGCGAGACCCGCATTGTACAAAGCGGCGCTCCGCCCCGCTTCCCTCGATTGCCTACGCCCCGCCGCCCGCCCCTGCGGCAGGCCGCCGCCAGCGTGTCGATCAATGCTCGCCGGCCGCCGCGCGCGACACCACGGCGCGCGCCTGTTCCAGCGCCTGCGATTGCGCATTCAGCCCCTGCAGCCGCAGATTGAGCGCCTCCTGCAACGAGGGCGTGGCGACTTTGGCCTGCCCGTCCTCGAGCGTGATCCCGGCCGCATTGGCGGCGACGAAGTCCGCAACGCCCAACGCATCGCGGGCTACCGTGTCCATACCGGCCGCCGCGCCCAGGAATTCGGCCGCGGGCGCCGTAACCGCCTCGTCATACACGCCGTCATAGACGGGCGCCAGGTCCGGCGCCAGATCCAGTCCGCCCCGCGCCTTGTCCGCGCGGGCCTTGGCATCCTGCACCGCGCCAGCGCTTTCGGCCAGGGTCTTGCGCGCGGCCTGCAGCGCCTCGCGCCGCCGCACGATGTCATCGACGGACTGGATGCGTTCCCCCGCCAAGATCGGCCGCAGCGGCTGCGCCGCCTTGGCCAAGGCGGCCTGGAAATCGACGATCACGTCGTAGGCATCGTCATAGCGGCCCACCGCCTTCTTCTCGGCCGCATCGAGAGCGCCGATCGGCACCAGCGTTCCGGCCGCAAGCCGGCTTTGCAACAGGCTGATGAACGCCGCCCGCTCCTGCGGTTCGCGGTTGCCGCACGCCGCCAGCGCGAGCACTGAAGCCGCCGCCAGCCCGGCCAGGCAGATGCGCAGCAATGCCATGCCCTTCCCCCCTTGCGTAAAGCGTTGTATTCCGGGGACCCGGCCGACGGCCGGCGTCCTTCCGGCAGATTATCCCGAAGCGCCCGACAGGCGCCGCCAGCGGGCGGATTTTGTTGCCATCGAATCGATATGACACAGGGAGCCGCGGGGGCGGCCGCTCACTCCCGCAGCGCCAGGCGCATTGCGCAGCGGCGCGCCGGATCGAAGCCGGCGTCGGCTTCGGCCCGCAGGCGGGCGCGCAAGGCGGGCGCCAGTAGCGCCACGGGCACTTCGGCAAAGCCGTGGCGCTGGTAGAACGGCCCATTCCAGGACAGCTCGCGATCCGTGGTCAGCGTCACGCCGCGATAGACCCGCGCGGCGCGCGCATGCTCGATCACCGCGCGCAGCAGATCGCGCCCCAGGCCCCGCCCCTGCATCGGCAGGGCCACCGACATTTCCACCAGGTAGAGGTCGTCATCCATCGGCCGCGCCAGCGCGAATCCCGCCGGCTGCTCGTCATCGCCCGGCGCCACCCACAACAGGCCCGCGGCGGCGGCCCGCGCCAGTTCGACCGGCGGCAAGGGGTCGCCGGCCGCGGCCCAGGCCATCGCGGTTCCCAGGAAGCGTCCAGCGGCGGAGCGTTCGATGTCGGGCAGGAGCGCCAGGTCGGCGGAGCGTGCGTGTCTGATCATGGGGCGCCAAGTATGCCCCAAGTGGGCGGCTCCCGGGAGGCGGCTCCGGCCCGCCCACAGGCCAGATTCCCAGGGATGCCGCCCCATGCCGGGCCGGCACCCCCTAGAATGTAGGCTTGGCGGCCCTCACCGGCTTTACCCACCCTTTACCCTCCCGCCTGAATGACCCAAGACGCTTCCCCCGACACCTGGGGCTTTGCCCATCCCGATTGCCGCGGCGCCGCCGCCCTGCTGTTTTTCATGAACGACCTGGCGCGCGTGGCCAACCAGTACCTGCGCCCGGGCCATCTGGGCGAGGAAGCCCTGGCCGACGCGCAGAAGGCGGTGGACGCGCTACTGCAACGCTATGTCGAGATCCAGGCCGCCCCGCAAGCCTTCGACGGCGAACGCATCGAACTGGCGCTGGAGACCGACACCCGCCCCGATGGCTCCACCGCCGCCCAGGTCGCCCTGCGCATGTCGCCACGCCTGGAAGCGCTGATCATCGAGGCGCAGCGCCAGGCCCGCCCAGCCACGCATTGAGCCGATCATCCGACGCCGCCGGAAGGGCCCGCCGGCGGGCTTTCGCGCGGCAGGTTCGCGTCCGGCAGCCGCGGGGCCGGTACTGACCCCTGGCCCGGCTATACGTGGGCCAAGCAGACCCTTTGCAAAATCATGGCGTCAGTTATATAATCGTTTGTTGAGCCAATAAAAGCTCAGCGAATTTTCCAGTCATAGCCCTTCGGCCCGTAGTCTTTTCCCCCCTTTTTATCGGCCAGGCTTTTCGCCTCTTCTGCGACACACAACCCTAAGAACGCAGAGCGGGCGCCGACCGATGAAGTAGCATGTCTGAAGCAGACTGCCTGAAGCAGCATGTCGAATGAGACTGCTGAAGAAGCCGCCAGAAAGAAGTTGCCGAAGAAAGCCTGTGAAGGTGGTCTGCCAACAACAGTCCATCAAAACCGGCCCGCTATATGAAAGACAGCCTGCTGAATGCAAGGCCTGTTGCACGACCCGCCGAAAGCGACCGATCGGACTAGACCTGTAGACAGGCCCCGCACCTTCGCTGACACATACCCGTTGCCGGCTCGCCAGGCCCGTTGATCCCACGACGTCCCTGATCGAACCCGACACATTCGCCCCGACCACGCCGCCGAGTCCGGCCTGTTCGGAACGTATCCAGCGCAGCGTTGATCCGCTGCAATCGACCCGCGGTGGCGTTGCCACGCCGCCGCCCCCCAGGTTCGCCGCCCATCGCTGATGGCCGACCACCCTGGCAGCGATTCCGGGCCCGGCCCGCCATCGCACCCCGCAGCCAGTCCGGCGCGCCCGCAAACCATGAGAATGCGCAAAGGACCGGCGGCGAAAACGCGTTAGTGTCATGCATGACCCGGCGCGCGGACGGGACGCGGCGCGCGACAGCGCCCTCGCCCCCTTTCCCGCGGCATGCACGACGCGGCCATTCCTATAACAAGAACTTGAAAGAGAACACAACATGAATACTCGTTTCACCACCTCGGACCTGATCCGACGCCCGGCCCATACCAAGCTGGACAACATGCCGATCCACATCGGCGACATCGTTTACCTGCAACCGGCCCACGGCCCGGCTATCCGTGCCGCCGTGATCTTCAACGCGCCGATCGACGGCACGACCACGTACACCACCGAAGTCGTGCCGTGCGGAGCGGCCGCGCAAAAGGCGCCCGGCCAGCGCATCCGCTTCCGTCACGAGCACGTGCACCGCATCGAACCGGTGCGTCGCGCCGCTCGCTGAGCCAGCGCAAACCCGCCGCGGCCGTGCCGCGGCGGCTTCATTCGTGCGTGATAAAGTTCCAGGCACCGCAGTCATCGCCCGACCATCATGCAAAACAACCGGCTCGCCATCCGCATCTGGGACCTTCCCACCCGCCTCTTCCACTGGGCCCTCGTCGTCTGTATCGTCGGCGCCTTCGTCAGCGTCAAACTGGGCGGCCTGTACATGGACTGGCACGTGCGCTTCGGCTGCGTTGCGCTGGGCCTGATCATCTTCCGCCTGCTGTGGGGCTTTGTCGGCCCGCGCTATGCGCGCTTCGCGCAGTTCGTGCGCGGCCCGCGCGCGGTGGCCAGGTACCTCAAGGGCGCGGCCGCGCCCGCCGGCCACAATCCGCTGGGCGCGCTATCGGTGCTGGCACTGCTGCTGGTGGTCGGATTCCAGGCCGTGAGCGGCCTGTTCACCACCGACGACATCATGACCCAGGGCCCGCTGTTCGGCCACGTCAGCGAATCCACCGCCAGCCTGCTGACATCGTGGCACAAGCTCAATGAATGGGTCATCATCGGCCTGGTCGCCCTGCACCTGCTTGCCGTGGCCTGGTACGCGCTGGTGCGGCGCAAGCGGCTGGTGCGCGCCATCATCACCGGCAATGTCGACCCGAAAGACGTCCCGGCCGGCACCCCGCCGACCCAGGACGGGTTCACAATCTGGCTGCGCGCCCTGATCCTGGGCGCCTGTGTCACCGGCCTGGTGCTGTGGATCCGCTCGCTGGAGATCGCCGCGGACATGTCGTTCTCGTAGCTGTCCGGCTCGCGCATCGCGCGAGCCAACCCGCAGGGCGCGACAAGCAAACCGCGCGCCAAAAGAAAAGCCCCTCGTTTGAACTGACCCCCGAAAGTTGGACGTAGATCCAACCTTCGGGGGTTTTTACATGGCGAAGTACGATCAGAGCTTCAAGCTCAAGGTAGTCAGGCAGTATGAGTCAGGCTCTGGGGGCAGCAAGGCGATTGCCGCCCGGTCATGGGCTTGATCACGCAACGGTGAGGCGGTGGGTGACCCGTTACCAGGCGCACGGTACATCTGGACTGCGGCGCAAGAGTGCCAGCTATGACGCGGCGTTCAAGCTGAAGGTGCTCAAGCGCATGTGGCGCGAACAGTGGTCTGAAGCCCAGACAGCGGTGGCGTTCGACATTCGCTGCGCATCGCATATTGGCAAATGGGCGCGCCAGTATCATGCTGGAGGTATCGACGCACTGCGGCCTCTTCGTGAGGGTCGCCCCAAGACCATGAGCACCAAGCCAGCCAAGCCTGACGTTCCTCGCACCGAACTGGACGACAAGCAGATCATCGCCAGGCAGAACCAGGAGTTGATCGAGTTACGCGCCGAGGTCGCGTACTTAAAAAAACTCGATGCCTTGATCCAGGAAAAGCGGCGTGCGGCTGCGCAGAAAAAGCGCAAGCCGTGACTGGGTTGAGGCAGCACCATCCGCTGGCGGCCTTGCTCAAGGCGGCCAGTCTGGCGCGCAGCACTTACTACTACCAGGTCAAAGCGGCCCAAACTACCGACAAGTATGCTGAGATCAAAGGCAGGATCCGTGCTGTCTACACAAGCCACAAGGGCCGGTACGGCTACCGGCGCATCACAGCCGTGTTACGCCAAGCGGGGCAGTCCGTGAACCACAAGACGGTACAAAAACTGATGCAGGTGCTGGGCTTGAAGTCGCTCGTGCGCACCAAGAAGTACCGCTCGTATCGGGGGCAGCCGCATCACGTGGCGGGCAACGTGCTAGCGCGCGGCTTCGAGGCGGCATGTCCGAACGAGAAGTGGGTCACCGACGTGACCGAGTTCAACGTGCATGGCCAAAAGCTGTACCTGTCGCCGGTGATGGACCTGTATAAACGGCGAGATCGTGGCCTATGAAACCAGCCGCCGGCCGGTGTTCGAGCTCGTGGGCAGCATGCTGAAAAAGGCGCTGGCGCGGCTGCGGCCGACCGAGCACCCCGTCCTGCACTCTGACCAGGGTTGGCAATACCAGCAGCCTATGTACAGGCGGATGCTTGCTGCCCGGTCTGTGACGCAGAGCATGTCACGCAAGGGCAACTGCCTGGACAATGCCGCCATGGAAAGCTTCTTCGGCACGCTCAAGGCCGAGTTCTTCCACCTGAACCGCTTCGAGAGCGTCGAGCAGTTGCAGGCCGGCATCCGGCAGTACATCCGTTACTACAATCATCACCGCATCAAGCTCAAGCTAAAAGGCCTGAGCCCGGTGCAATACCGAGCTCAGGCCTTCGGGCTTTAGCTTCTTCTGACCGTCCAACTTCTGGGGGTCAGTTCAGTTCGAGGGGCTTTTCGCATGCGGTGGATGCGCCACAGCGGGCGCGGCCGGCTTACTTCTTCTTGCGGTAGGCGTCGTGACAGGCCTTGCAGCTGGCGCCCACGTCGCCGAAGGCGGCGCGCAGCTTGTCGAGGTCGCCGGCGTCGGCGGCGGCCGACAGCTTGACGATGTTGTCCTGGAACGCCTGCTGCTTCTGCTTGAAGCCGGCCGCGTCGCTCCAGATTTCCGGACGGGCATCGCCGCCTTCCGTGCCCGCGCCGAAAGCCGTCCACGGCAGCGCCGACAGGGTCTTGAGCACTTCGACGTTGGCCTTGATCTGGGCCGCGTCGTAGGGCGCCTGGCCCTTGATCACCGGCGTCATGCGGCCGAAGTGCGATGCCATCAGCGTCAGCGCCGACTGGCGGTACTTGACGGCGTCTTCGGGCTTGGCGAACTGCGCCTGGGCCGAGGTCGCCAGCAGCGACCCGACGGTCATACAGGCCAACGCGGCCAGCGTGGACAACTTCTTCATTGCAATCTCCCGTAAGTACAACAAGAATGCCGCGCGCCCGACGCGCGGCAAGGCGACTATACCGCCCGGGCCAGGTCCGCGGCCAGGCCGATATACGAACGCGGGGTCATCGCCAGGAGGCGCGCCTTGGGTTCGTCCGGCAGGGCCAGGCCCTGGATGAATTCTCGCAGGGCTTCCTCGGTGATGCCCTTGCCGCGCGTCAAGGCCTTGAGCTGTTCGTACGGCTGCGGCAGGCCATAGCGACGCATGACGGTCTGCACCGGCTCGGCCAGCACTTCCCAGCAGGCGTCGATGTCGGCGTCGATCGCGGCGGCGTTGACTTCCAGCTTGCCCAGGCCGCGCATGCAGGCGTCCCACGCCACCAGGCAGTAGCCCAGGCCCACGCCCAGGTTGCGCAACACGGTGGAGTCGGTCAGGTCGCGCTGCCAACGGGAGATCGGCAGCTTGTCGGACAGGTGGCGCAGCACGGCGTTGGCCAGGCCCAGGTTGCCTTCGGAGTTTTCGAAGTCGATCGGGTTGACCTTGTGCGGCATGGTCGACGAACCGACCTCGCCTTCCTTCAGGCGCTGCTTGAAGTAGCCCAGGGCCACGTAGCCCCAGATGTCGCGGTCCAGGTCGAGCACGATGATGTTGGCGCGCACGATGGCGTCGAACAGCGCCGACATCCAGTCGTGCGGTTCGATCTGGATGGTGTGGCGGTTCTGGGTCAGGCCCAGGCCGGCGAGCACGCGCTGGCTGAAGGCGGGCCAGTCGATTTCCGGGTAGGCCGACAGGT
Source organism: Achromobacter ruhlandii (assembly GCF_002082135.1). Lineage (NCBI taxonomy): Bacteria > Pseudomonadati > Pseudomonadota > Betaproteobacteria > Burkholderiales > Alcaligenaceae > Achromobacter > Achromobacter ruhlandii. The sequence continues at coordinate 1,298,036 of NZ_CP017433.1, read as the reverse complement.
GGGCGTTGTAGTTGCCGGTGGCGCCGTTGAGCTTGGCCAGCGGCTCGACCGCTTCGACCGCGGCGATGGCGCGGTTCAGGCGCGCCGCGACGTTGGCGAATTCCTTGCCCAGCGTGGTCGGGCTGGCCGGCTGGCCATGGGTGCGCGACAGCATCGGCTGGTCGGCCTGGGCCACGGCCATGTCGTTGAGCTTGGCGGCGATTTCACGCAGGCGCGGCAGCACCACTTCGCTGCGGGCGCGCGACAGCATCAGCGCGTGCGAGGTGTTGTTGATGTCCTCGGAGGTGCAGGCGAAGTGGATGAATTCGGCCGCGGCCGCCAGTTCGGCGTGGTCGGCGACCTTTTCCTTGAGCCAGTACTCGACCGCCTTGACGTCGTGGTTGGTGACGCGCTCGATGTCCTTGATGCGGGCGGCGTCGGCCTCGGAGAAGTCGCGCACCAGTTGTTGCAGGCGGGCGCGGGCTTCCTGGGAGAAAGCGGGCAGTTCCGGCAGGCCGGCATCGGACAGGGCCACCAGCCAGGCCACCTCGACTTCGACGCGGTGGGCCATGAAGCCGGCCTCCGAAAGCAGCCCGCGCAGCGCGTCGCCGCGGGAGGCGTATCGGCCATCCAGTGGCGAAAGGGCGTTAAGTTGGCTAAGCTGGTCGGCGATTTGCATGGTCTGGGAAAGAAAAAGCGGCGGATGGGAAAACCCGGCGATTTTATCATTCAGGGCCGCGCAACATTGTGGCAAACTGGACGGGATTCCGTCCCGCGGACGGTTTGGCCGTTATACGGCCTGCTATACTTCGGCCGCTTTCCGACTCCGCTTGTGAATCCATGAAACTGATCGGCTCGCTTACCAGTCCATACGTGCGCAAGGTGCGTATCGTCATGGCCGAGAAAAAGCTGGATTATCGGCTTGAACTCGAAAACGTCTGGTCCGCCGACACGCAGATCCAAACGTACAACCCCCTGGGCAAGGTGCCCTGCCTGGTCATGGAAGATGGCGGCGCCCTGTTCGATTCGCGCGTCATCGTCGAATACCTGGATACCTTGTCTCCCGTCGCCCGCCTGATTCCGCAGCCGGGCCGCGACCGCGCGGCCGTCAAGTGCTGGGAAGCCATCGCCGATGGCCTGCTGGATGCGTGCGTCACCATCGTCAAGGAAAAGCAGCGCCCCGAGGCGCAGCGCAGCCCCGAATGGATCGAACGCCAATACGGCAAGATCCACGCCAGCCTGGACGCCATGGACAAGAGCCTGGGCGACAACGCCCACTGCATGGGCATCAACTACAGCCTGGCCGACATCGCCGTGGGCTGTGGCCTGGGCTACCTGGACCTGCGCTTTGCCGAACTGGACTGGCGCGCCAACCACCCCAACCTGGCGCGCCTGTACGACAAGCTGTCGCAGCGCCAGTCGTTCGTCGACACCATCCCCAAGACGGCCTGACGCGCCCCCGGCGCCCCTCCGCACCGCTCCGGCCGCCTCGCGCGGCCGGTTTCACGTCCGGCTCAGGCCCGGAACGCCTGGCCGGCCTTGAACAGCATGTAGGCCGCCAGCGCGAACAGCAGGCAGGCGAACACCCGCTTCAGGGTCTGCACCGGCAGGCGGTGCGCCATGCGCGCGCCCAGCGGCGCGGTCAGCACGCTCACGCACACCAACACCAGCAGCGCCGGCCAGTAGATGTAACCCAGCATGCCGGGTCGGGTCGCGCCCTCGTTCAGGCCCGACACCACATAGCCGATGCTGTTGGCCAGCGCGATGGGAAAGCCCAGCGCCGCCGAGGTCGAGACCGCGTTGTGCAGCGCCACGTTGCACCAGACCATGAACGGCACCGACAGGAAGCCGCCGCCCGCCCCCACCAGCCCCGACAGGAAGCCGATACCGGCGCCGGCCGCGCTGGTGCCGACCACGCCGGGCATCTGGCGGCTGGGCTTGGGCTTCTTGTTGCGCAGCATGTTCCAGCCGGAATAGCCCACGAACAGCGCGAAGAACAGCGATAGCCACAAAGTGCTGAGCGCGGCGAACACCGCGCCGCCCGACAGCAGGCCGCCCAGGATGATGCCCGGCGCCATGGCCCAGACGATCGGCCACTTGATGGTGCCCTTCTGTTGGTGCGCGCGCACGCTGGAGATCGAGGTGAACAGGATCGAAGTCATCGAGGTGGCGATGGCGGCGTGCACCACCAGGTCGGCCGGCATGCCCTTCCAGGCGAACAGCATCGTCAGGAACGGCACCAGCAGCATGCCGCCGCCAATGCCCAGCAAGCCCGCCGCGAACCCCGCCACCGCGCCCAGCGCCAGCAGGCAAATCACCATCGTTACATCCACATCCCTCTCCTCTCGTTGTCGGCGTGCGCCGTTTTTCATGAGCCAGGCCCCGCGGACGCGACGCCCGCGGGGCCTGGCTGGAACTGCTATCGGTATTGCGCCGGCCCGTGGCGGGCCAGCGTGCCTAGACGATGATGCCGCCGCCCAGGCAGATATCGCCATCGTAAAGCACCGCGGATTGCCCCGGCGTGACCGCCCATTGCGGCTCGGCGAAGTCGAGCGTGAAGCCTGCGGTGGTCGCATCGCCCAGCCGGCAGGCGGCGTCGGCCTGGCGGTAGCGTGTCTTGGCGCCGTATTCCCCCGCTGCGGGCGCATGCCCGGCGACCCAGCTGACGTCCTGCGCCCGCAGCGAGCCGGACAGCAACCAGGGATGGTCGTGCCCCTGCACCACATAGAGCACGTTGCGCTCCAGATCCTTGCGCGCCACGTACCAGGCCTCGGCCGTGCCGTCCTCGCGCTGGCGGCCCTTCACGCCGCCCACGCCCAGGCCCTTGCGCTGGCCCAGCGTGTAGAACGACAGGCCCTCGTGGCGTCCGACCTTCTGCCCCTCGGGCGTCAGGATGGGGCCCGGCTCGGTCGGCAGGTAGCGGTTGAGGAACTCGCGGAACGGCCGCTCGCCGATGAAGCAGATGCCGGTGGAGTCCTTCTTGGCCGCGTTGTGCAGGCCGATCTCGTGCGCGATGCGGCGCACTTCGGTCTTGTGGATCTCGCCCAGCGGGAACAGGGTGCGCGACAGCTGCGCCTGGTTCAAGCGGTGCAGGAAATAGCTCTGGTCCTTGGAGCCGTCCAGCGCCTTGAGCAGCTCGAAGCGCGAGCCGCCGCCCTCGGCCGCCACTTCGCGCACGCGGGCGTAGTGGCCGGTGGCGATGTGTTCGGCGCCGAGCGCCATGGCGTGGTCGAGGAAGGCCTTGAACTTGATCTCGGCATTGCACAGCACGTCCGGGTTGGGCGTGCGGCCGGCCGAGTATTCGCGCAGGAATTCGGCGAACACGCGGTCCTTGTATTCGGCGGCGAAATTGACGTATTCGAATTCCACGCCGACGAGGTCGGCCACGCTGGCCGCGTCCAGCAGATCCTGGCGGGTGGAGCAGTATTCGGAATCGTCGTCGTCTTCCCAGTTCTTCATGAACAGGCCGACGACCTCGTAGCCTTGCTGCTTGAGCAGCCAGGCGGTGACCGAAGAATCGACCCCGCCGGACATGCCGACGACAACGCGGCCTTTCTTGGTGGATGTTTGACTCATGATGGTGCCATTTTACTGTGGGCTGGCCGCGTCCTGCGGCTGCGGCTCGGCCGCCCGCGAGACCTCCATCAGCCAGGTCCGGAACGCTTGCAGCGTCGGCAGGTTGGCCTTCTGGTCGGGGTAGCACAGGTAGTAGCCCATGCGCGCGCGGATCGGCAGCTGGATCGCCACCGCCAGCTTGCCGTCGCGCAGCTCGTCTTCGATCAGGCAACGCGGGATCAGCGCCACGCCGAAACCGGCGGCGGCCGCCTGCGACAACAGCGCGTACTGATCGAAGCGCGCCCCTTCCAGGCTGCGCCGGGTGTCGCAGCCGGCCTGTTCGAACCAGTCGCGCCAGCCCTCCAGGGCCGAGGTGTGATGCAGCAGGGGGTAGGCCAGCAGGTCCGCCGGCGTGCTACAGCCGCCCGGAATCAGGCGCGGGCTGCAGACCGGCAGGATCTCGCGGCCGACGATGTAGTCGGCGCCGCTGCCCGGCCAGATGCCCTCGCCGAAGCGGACCGCGGCGTCCAGTTCGGGCGAGGAGAAATCGTAACCTTGCCGGTGCGGCAGGAATTCGACGTGGATGTCCGGGCGCAACCGCATGAAGGCCGTCAGGCGCGGGATCAACCAACGGGCGCCGAAGGTCGGCATACAGGTCAGGTTGAGCGTGCCGCCCTGCCCCTGGTGTGCGATCAGCTCGACGGTGGCCGCCTCGATCTGGCCCAGGCCTGCCTGCACCTTGGTCAGGTAGCTGCGGCCGGCCTCGGTCAGCACCAGTCCTTGCCTGATGCGCAGGAATAGTTCGACGCCGACGAACTCCTCCAGATGTTTCACTTGCTTACTTACGGCGCCCTGCGTGACGCACAGTTCCTGGGCGGCGCGGGTGAAGCTGCTATGCCTGGCAGCCACTTCAAAGGCCTGCAGGTCGGTGAGCGAAGGACAGAACCGTCTCATGGAATAGCGCCTCGATACCGGCAGCGCCGGACGGTGAAGTTACAAAAAGAAACCGCGCCGAAAGAGAGGCATGAAAAAAAGTCATAGCTTAAGGAGAAAGTTTCGTTTGTGCAAACTGGCCTTGCAAGAAAGAATCTTCCTGTTTGCGTCTGCCTTTTGCGCATCCGCGTTCCAATTCATAGGGGAATTCATGCAACGCCGTAATGTAGTCCTGGGCCTGTGTGTCGCCGCCGCGACCCTGGCCACGCCGCTGACCTCGGGCATCGCCCATGCCGAGGACGCCTACCCGAGCAAGCCGATCCGCCTGATCGTGCCGTTCCCGCCCGGAGGCACCACCGACATCGTCGGCCGCCTGTTCGCCGACAAGCTCGGCAAGGAACTGAACCAGACCGTTGTGGTGGAAAACCGCGGCGGCGCCGGCGGCTCGATCGGCAGCGCCTTCGTCGCCAGCAGCGCGCCGGACGGCTACACCCTGGGCATCGCCACCGTCAGCACGCACGGCATCAACCCGGCCATCTACCCGAACCTGCCGTTCGATGGCGAGAAGGACTTCACGCCGGTCTCGAACCTGGCCGCCGTCCCGAACATCATGACCATCAACCCGAAGGTGCAGGCCAAGGACATGGCCGAGTTCATCAAGCTGGCCAAGAGCCAGCCGGGCAAGCTGACGTACGCCTCGGCCGGCAACGGCTCGGTCTCGCACATGATGGGCGAACTGTTCAAGATGGCCTCGGGCACCGACCTGATGCACGTGCCCTACCGTGGCGTGGGCCCGGCGCTGAACGACGCGCTGGCCGGCCAGGTCGACGTCATGTACGACAACCTGCCGTCCACCCTGCCGCACGTGCAGTCCGGCCGCCTGATCGCCATGGCCGTCGCCTCGCCCAAGCGCGTGGCCAGCCTGCCGAACGTGCCCACGTTCGCTGAAGTCGGCCTGCCCGCCGTCAACGACGCCTCGTGGTTCGGCCTGGTCGCCCCGGCCAAGCTGCCGGCCCCGATCCTGGCCAAGCTGAACGCCGCCGTGCAGAAGGTCAGCGCCGAAGCCGACGTCAAGTCGCGCCTGGAAGCGCTGGGCGCCGAACCGGCCGCCAACAGCCCGGAAGCGTTTGCCAAGCAGATCTCGGCGGAAATCGCCAAGAACAAGCGCATCGCCAAAGAAGCCAATGTGAAGATCGACTGAGCGATCTTCGATCCCCGCCGCGCCCGCGCGGCGCGCGGGGATCTCCGATTCACGAACGCAATACCCCCATATGCGAATTACCCAACCCCTGTCCTATCGGCTCGACCTCCCGCAGCAATATCCGAACTCGGCGCCCTCGGCCCCGCTGGTGCTGGACTCCCCGCACAGCGGCACCACCTACCCGCCCGACTTCGCGCCCGCGGTTGATTTTGGCGCCTTGCGCACCGCCGAGGACACCTGGGTTGACGATCTGTGGGGCGACGCCATCGACATGGGCGTGCCCATGATCGCCGCGAGCTTTCCGCGCGCCTATATCGACGCCAATCGCGCCCCCGACGAAATCGACGAACTGCTGCTGGACCAGGCCTGGCCCGGGGCGGTCAACGCCTCGCCCAAGGTCAAGCTGGGCAAGGGCCTGATCTGGCGCATGCTGGATGACGGCACGCCGCTGTACGACCGCAAGCTGAGCGTCGAGGAAGTGACGCATCGCATCGAGGCCTGCTGGAAGCCGTACCACGCCGCCCTCGGCCAGGTGCTCGACAGCGCCCACCAGAAGTTTGGCAAGGTCTGGCACATCAACTGCCACTCCATGCCCAGCGTCGCCGGCGCCTACGCCACCGACCGTCCCGGCCTGGTCCACCCCGACTTCGTGCTGGGCGACCGCGACGGCAGCACCAGCGACCCGGCCTTCCGCGAATTCATCGCGGCCTGGCTGCGCGAGCGCGGCTACAACGTGACCGTGAACGATCCCTACAAGGGCGTCGAACTGGTGCGCGCCTTCGGCCGCCCCGAAGAAGGCCGCCACAGCCTGCAGATCGAGATCAACCGCAAGCTCTACATGGACGAGGTCAGCCTGCGTCCGTCGGCCAATTATGGCCGCCTCAAGGCCGACCTGCGCGACCTCACCGCCGCGCTGATCGACTGGACTCGCGCGCAGACGGCCTGACGCCGGACGCCTGCGCGCCAGTGCCGGCCAGCAGCCCGTTGTCAGTCTGGCCGGTATGACCGGGGCGCGAGCCCCAAAGCCCCATGGTTAACCCCATGGGGCTTTTCTTTTGGACGGCGCGCAAACTCCTCGCCAGGGCGTATATCCGTTATAACTACGGCGAACCTTCTGAGGAGAGGCGTCGATGCACATCGGGATACCAAGGGAAACCCGAGACGGGGAAACCCGTGTCGCAGCAACACCGGAGACCGTCAAGAAGTACGTGGGCGGCAAACACACCGTTGTCGTGGAGCGTGGCGCGGGCACCGCGGCGCGCTATCTGGATGAAGCCTACGAGGCCGCCGGCGCCACGCTCGGCAGTGCCCAGGAGGCCCTGGGGGCGGAGCTGGTCATGAAGGTTCGCGCGCCCTCCGCGGCCGAACTGCCGCAGATGAAGGCCGGCGCCGTGGTCATCGGCATGCTCGATCCCTTCGACGCCGAGGGCCTCGCGCAGATGGCCGCGGCCGGCCTGACCGGCTTCGCGCTGGAAGCCGCGCCCCGCATCACCCGCGCGCAGAGCCTGGACGTGCTGTCGTCGCAGGCCAACCTGGCCGGTTACAAGGCCGTGCTGCTGGCGGCCCACCACTACGGCCGCCTGATCCCCATGATGATGACCGCCGCCGGCACCCTCAAGGCCGCGCGCGCCGTGGTGCTGGGCACCGGCGTCGCCGGCCTGCAGGCCATCGCCACGGCCAAGCGCCTGGGCGCGGTGGTCGAGGCCTCCGACGTGCGGCCCGCCGCGCGCGAGCAGGTTGAATCGCTCGGCGCCAAGTTCATCGATGTGCCGTTCGAAACCGACGAGGAACGCGAGATCGCGCAGGGCGTGGGCGGTTACGCCCGCCCCATGCCGCCGGCCTGGATGGCGCGGCAGGCGGCGCTGGTGTCGGAGCGCTGCAAGCAGGCCGACATCGTCATCACCACCGCCCTGATTCCGGGACGGCCCGCGCCGACGCTGGTGTCGGCCGAAACCGTCGCGGCCATGAAGCCCGGCTCGGTGCTGGTGGACCTGGCGGTCGAGCGCGGCGGTAACTGCCCGCTGTCCGAAAAAGGCAAGGTGGTCGAAAAGCACGGCGTGACCCTGGTGGGGCTGACCAACCTGCCCGGCCTGGTCGCGACGGACGCGTCGGCGCTCTACGCCCGCAACATCCTCGACTTCCTGAAACTCATCATCAATGCGGACGGCGCGCTGGCGATCCAGCGCGACGATGAAATCGTGGCGGCCTGCCTGGTGTGTGAAGGCGGCAATGTGACGCGCGGGAGCTAACGGCATGGAAGCGATCAACCCTACCCTGATGAATCTCATCATCTTCGTGCTGGCCATCTACGTCGGCTATCACGTGGTCTGGAATGTCACCCCCGCGCTGCACACCCCGCTGATGGCGGTGACCAACGCGATCTCGGCCATCATCATCGTCGGCGCCATGCTGGCGGCGGCGCTGACCGAAGGTGGACTGGCGCGCGGCATGGGCGTGTTCGCCGTGGCGCTGGCCGCGGTCAACGTGTTCGGCGGCTTCCTGGTCACGCGGCGCATGCTGGAGATGTTCAAGAAGAAAGAGAAGAAGCCGGCCAAGGAGGACGCGAAATGATCTCGCTGAACCTCGTCACGCTGCTTTACCTGATTGCCTCGGTCTGCTTCATCCAGGCGCTCAAGGGCCTGTCGCATCCAACAACGTCGCGCCTGGGCAATGCCTTCGGCATGGCCGGCATGGCGATCGCGGTGCTGACCACCGGCGCGCTCATCGTCGGCCTGGCGCGCAGCGGCACCGCCGGCATCGGGCTGGGTTGGGTGGTGCTGGGCCTGCTGGTCGGCGGCTCCATCGGCACCCTGATGGCCAAGCGCGTCGAAATGACCAAGATGCCCGAGCTGGTCGCCTTCATGCACAGCATGATCGGCCTGGCGGCGGTCGCCATCGCGGTCGCGGTGGTGGCCGAGCCGCACGCCTTCGGCATCGTCGCCGCCGGCACGCTGATCCCCACCGGCAACCGCTTCGAGCTGTTCATCGGCACCTTCGTCGGCGCCATCACCTTCTCGGGCTCGGTGATCGCCTTCGGCAAGCTGTCGGGCAAGTACAAGTTCCGGCTGTTCCAGGGGGCGCCGGTGGTGTTCGCCGGCCAGCACATGCTGAACCTGGCGCTGGCGCTGTTGATGCTGGCGATGGGCGTGTGGTTCATGCTGACGCAGGCCTGGACGCCGTTCATCATCATGACGCTGATCGCCTTCGTGCTGGGCGTGCTGATCATCATCCCGATCGGCGGCGCCGACATGCCGGTGGTGGTGTCGATGCTGAACAGCTATTCGGGCTGGGCGGCGGCGGGCATCGGCTTCTCGCTGAACAACCCGATGCTGATCATCGCCGGCTCGCTGGTGGGCTCGTCCGGCGCCATCCTCTCGTACATCATGTGCAAGGCGATGAACCGCTCGTTCTTCAACGTCATTCTGGGCGGCTTCGGCGGCCAGGCCGGCGAGGCGGCGGCGGCGGGCGGCGGCCAGCAGCGCAGCGTCAAGTCGGGCAGCCCCGACGACGCGGCCTTCCTGATGACCAACGCCGAAAGCGTCACCATCGTGCCGGGCTACGGCCTGGCGGTGGCGCGCGCCCAGCACGCGCTCAAGGAACTGGCCGAAAAACTCACCGAGCGCGGCGTGACGGTCAAGTACGCGATCCACCCGGTCGCCGGCCGCATGCCGGGCCATATGAACGTGCTGCTGGCCGAGGCGGAAGTGCCTTACGACCAGGTCTTCGAGATGGAAGACATCAACAGCGAGTTCGGCCAGACCGACGTGGTGCTGGTGCTGGGCGCCAACGACGTGGTCAACCCGGCGGCCAAGAACGATCCCAAGTCGCCGATTGCCGGCATGCCGATCCTGGAAGCCTACAAGGCCCGCACCGTGATCGTGAACAAGCGCTCGATGGCCTCCGGCTACGCCGGCCTGGACAACGAACTGTTCTACATGGACCGCACCATGATGGTCTTCGGCGACGCCAAGAAGGTGCTGGAAGACATGGTCAAGGCGGTGGAGTGATGGGCGTGGCCTGGCGGTGCGCATGCGCATCCGCGAGGCCGCTCCCAGCCCAGGCCGCGGCACCGCACACAATGTCCGCGGCAACACCCACCGCGGCGTCCGCGCGATCAGGCCCGCGCCAGCTGCTCGTCCACCACTTCGATCCAGTGCCGCACCGGCGTGCTGGTGCCGCTCTGCAAGTGCCCGATGCAGCCGATATTGGCCGACAGGATCACGTCCGGCGCGGCCGGCGCGATCGCGGCCAGCTTGCGGTCGCGCAGCGCCAACGCGATGTCGGGATTCAGCACTGAATACGCGCCCGCCGAGCCGCAGCACAGGTGCTGCTCCGCAAACGGCTGTAACTCGAACCCCAACTCGACCAGCAAGCGTTCCGACAACGGCCGCAGTCCCTGCCAGTGCTGCAGGGTGCATGGCGGGTGGAACGATACCCGCGCGCCCTTGCCCGCCAGTCGCTGGCGCAGTTGCGCCGCGTGTGGCGCCACGATTTCCGCCACGTCCTTGACCAGCGCCACGATGTCCGCGGCACGCTGCGCGTAGGCCGGGTCGTGGCGCAGATGATGGGCGTATTCCTTGACCATGGCGCCGCAGCCCGACGCATTCATGACAATGGCCTCGACCGCGCCGTCCTTCACCAGCGGCCACCAGGCATCGATGTTGGCGCGCATCTGGTCCAGGGCGGCCGCCTGCGCGTCCAGGTGAAAGCTGGCGGCGCCACAGCAGCCCGCCCCCGGCGCGATGCGCGCGCCGATGCCGATGGCATCCAGCACACGGATGGTGGCGGCATCGATCGACGGCATCATCGACGGCTGCACGCAGCCGGCCAGCATCAGCACCTGCCGAGCATGCCCCGCCACCTGCGGCACGGCGCCGGCGGGACGACGCTCCGGCACCTTGCGCCTGAGCGCTTCCGGCAAGGCGCCGCGCACCGCCTGCCCCAGCCGCATCGCGGGCCCGAACAGCGGCGACAGCATGGCCCGGCGCAGCATTTTGCGCTTGGCCTTCTCGGCCCAGGGCCGCGGCACCCGTTCCTCGACGATCTGGCGGCCGATGTCCACCAGATGCCCGTACTCCACGCCCGACGGACAGGTGGTCTCGCAGTTGCGGCAGGTCAGGCAGCGGTCCAGATGCTGCTGGGTCGACTGGGTCGGCTCGGCGCCTTCCAGCACCTGCTTGATCAGGTAGATGCGGCCACGCGGGCTGTCGAGTTCGTCGCCCAGCACCTGGTAGGTGGGACAGGTGGCCGTGCAGAAGCCGCAGTGCACGCAGCGCCGCAGGATCGCATCGGCCTCTTTGCCCAGATCGGTATCGCGGGCCCAGGCTGCCAGATTGGTTTGCATGATGCCTATAGCTCCAGGACCAGCCGGCCGGGATTGAACAGCCCCGCCGGATCGAGTTCTTGCTTGAGGCGGCGCGTGATCAGCGCCACGCCCGGCGACAGCGGATGGAACACGCCATCGGCCGGCGGCCGCGTGCCCGCCGTACGGAACAGCGTCGCGTGGCCGCCCAGCCGCTGCGCCAGTTCGCGCAGCTCGGCGGCGTCCTGCGGTCCCGACAGCCAGCGCTGACCGCCGCCCCACTCCAGCAGGGCCTGCCCGCTGCCGACCGCCGCCGCCGTCGGCGGCAAAGCGAGCCGCCACAAGGGCTGGCCCGGCGCAAAGAACGGATGGGTCTGTTCGCGCAATCCGTTCCACCAGGCCTGCGCGGCCTCGGGCGCCAGCGCATCACCGCCGATCACCTGCCGCGCGCCAGCGATGGCCGGGGGCGCGCCCGACAGCCGCACGTGCATCTGGCCTTCCTCCCGCACGGTCCCCACCCAGCTGGTGGCCGAGATCGGCAAGGGCTTGCCGCGCCACAGCGCGAAGCTGGCCAATGCCTGGGCCTGGGTCGCCGGCAGCACCAGCGTCAATTCCTCCATCGGCCTCGGCACGACCTTCAGCGACACCTCGAGGATTGCCCCGAAGATGCCATGGGAACCGGCCAGCAGGCGCGATACGTCGTAGCCGGCCACGTTCTTCATGACCTCGCCGCCGAACGACAGCACCCGGCCGTCCGAATCCAGCAGTTGCGCCCCCAGCACGAAGTCGCGCAAGGCGCCCGCGCTCATGCGGCGCGGCCCCGACAGGCCCGCGGCCACGCAGCCCCCAATGGTGGCGGCAGGCGAAAAATGCGGCGGCTCGAAGGCCAGCATCTGGCCGTGTTCGGCCAGTGCCGCCTCCAGCTCAGCCAACGGCGTGCCGGCCCTGACCGTCACCACCAGTTCCGACGGGTGATAACTGACGATGCCGCGATACGGGGTCATGTCCAGCAGGCAATGGCCATCCTGCGGCGTCACCGGCCGGTAGTTGCCATAGAAGGCCTTGCTGCCGCCGCCCATGACGAACAGTGGCTTGTGACCGGCGCGAGCCGTCATGACCTGGTCGCACAATTCCGACAGGACGAAGTCCATAAGGGAGACGTCCTAGAAGCGTGCGAGATCCGGGAAGCGCAGCTCGCCCGCGTGTACGTGCATCTTGCCGTACTCGGCGCAGCGGGCCAGCGTAGGGATGACCTTTTCGGGATTGAGCAGGCACGGCGGATCGAATGCCCGCTTGACCGCCAGGAACGCGTCGAGTTCTTCGCGAGAGAATTGCACGCACATTTGATTTATTTTCTCCATTCCCACACCGTGCTCTCCAGTCACGGTTCCTCCCACCTGCACGCACAGTTCGAGTATGGCCGCGCCGAACTTCTCGGCGCGTTCCACTTCGTCCGGTTTATTCGAATCGAACAGGATCAACGGATGCAGGTTGCCATCGCCCGCATGGAACACGTTGGCGCAGCGCAGGCCGAACTCGTCTTCCATTTGCTCGATGGCGCCCAGCACCCGGGCGAGATGACGGCGCGGAATCGTGCCGTCCATGCAGTAGTAATCGGGCGACACGCGCCCGGCGGCGGGAAACGCGTTCTTGCGTCCCGCCCAGAATTTGAGCCGCTCGGCCTCCGAGGCCGACACCTGGCAGCGGGTGGAACCGGCCGCGCGGAAGATGGCTTCCATGCGCGCGATCTCGTGCGCCACTTCCTCGGGCGTGCCATCGGATTCGCACAGCAGGATGGCCTGCGCGTCCATGTCGTAGCCGGCGCGCACGAAGGGCTCGACCATGTGCGTCGCGCGCCGGTCCATCATCTCCAGCCCGGCGGGAATAATGCCGTCGGCGATCACGCGCGTTACCGCGTTGCCCGCGGCCTCGACGCTGGCAAAGCTCGCCATCACCACCTGGGCGCAGGCCGGCTTGGGAATCAGCTTGACCGTCACCTCGGTCACCACGCCCAGCATGCCTTCCGAGCCGATGAACACCGACAGCAGGTCCAGCCCCGGGGCGTCCGGCGCCTCAGAGCCCAGTTCGACCACGTCGCCGTCGATGGTGACCATGCGCACCCGCAGCACGTTGTGCACCGTGAGGCCGTATTTCAGGCAATGCACCCCGCCGGAATTCTCGGCGACGTTGCCGCCGATCGAACAGGCGATCTGGCTCGACGGGTCGGGCGCGTAGTACAGCCCGTAGGGCGCCGCGGCTTCCGAAATGGCCAGGTTGCGCACCCCGGGTTCAACCACCGCGGTCGCGCTGGCCAGGTCGATGTGCTTGATGCGATTGAACTTGGACAGGCCCAGCAGCACGCCCTGGCTATGCGGCATCGCGCCGCCCGACAGGCCGGTGCCGGCGCCGCGCGCCACCACCGGCGCATTCAGGCGCTTGCAGATGCGCATCACGGCCTGCACCTGTTTCTCGGTCTCGGGCAAGGCCACCACCGCGGGCAATGCGCGGTAGAGCGACAGGCCGTCGCACTCGTAGGGGCGGGTGTCCTCTTCACGAAACAGCACGCAATGCGACGGCAGCGCGGCCGACAACGCCTCGACGAGTTGCTGCAACGAATAAGGCGCCTGCACTTGTGCCAGGCCGGTTTCGACCAGTGAATTCATGAGCGCAACAATAGCGCGACCGCAGGCTGGACGCAGGCCGGGATTTACCCGCATCCTGCGTACATCCAACGGCCGCGCGTGTCCGCGGACGTAACCAGCCGTAAAACCCCTGCGCGCGGCATGGACAAGCGGGCCGCGCGCAGGACCGCTCGTCATTCCCATCCCTTGGGAATTTTTATCCGCCGCGCCGGCGGGGGCTTTCCTGAGGCCGAAAAAAAACCGGCGGATCGCCCCGCCGGCTTCTTCGTTGCGCCCCTGCGGACGCCTTACCAGGACACGATCTTGCCCGGGTTGAGAATGTTGTTCGGATCGAACGCGTGCTTGAGGCTGCGCATCAGCGCCAGCGCGTCATCGCCGTGCTCTTCGGCCATGAACTGCATCTTGTGCAGGCCGACGCCATGCTCGCCCGTGCAGGTGCCATCGGCCGCGATGGCCCGGCGCACCAGGTTGTGATTGATGGTCTCGGACTCCTGCCATTCGCGCTCGCTGTCGGCGTCCAGCAGCATCAGCACGTGGAAGTTGCCATCACCGACGTGGCCGACGATGGTGTACGGGAAGCTGGCGCGGTCCAGTTCCTCGACCGTGTCGCGCACGCAGTCGGCCAGGCGCGAGATCGGCACGCACACGTCGGTGGTGCTGGCGCGGCAGCCGGGGCGCAATTGCAGGCCGGCGAAGTAGGCGTTGTGGCGCGCGGTCCACAGGCGGCTGCGGTCCTCGGGGCGCTCGGCCCATTCGAAGTCCATGCCGCCATGCTCGGCGGTGATGGCCTGCACGGTCTCGGCCTGCTCCTGCACGCCCGCCGGACTGCCGTGGAATTCAAACACCAGCAGCGGCGTTTCGCGCAGCGTCAGCTTGCTGTGCAGGTTGACGGCGCGCACGCTGGCCGCGTCCATGAACTCGACGCGCGCCACCGGCACGCCCATCTGGATGATTTCGATCACGCTCTGCACCGCGGCATCGAGCGTGGGGAAGTTGCAGACCGCGGCCGACACGGCCTCGGGCTGCGGATACAGGCGCACGGTGACTTCTGTGATGATGCCCAGCGTGCCTTCGCTGCCGACGAAGATGCGGGTCAGGTCGTAGCCGGCCGACGACTTGCGGGCGCGGCCGGCGGTGCGCACGATGCGACCGTCGGCGGTGACCACGGTCAGCGACATGACGTTCTCGCGCATGGTGCCGTAGCGCACGGCGTTGGTGCCGGAGGCGCGCGTGGCGGCCATGCCGCCCAGGCTGGCGTCGGCGCCCGGATCGATCGGGAAGAACAGGCCGGTGCTGCGGATCTCTTCATTGAGCTGCTTGCGCAGCACGCCGGCCTGCACGGTGGCGGTCAGGTCTTCGGCGTTGACGGCCAGCACCTTGTTCATCTGCGACAGGTCCAGGCTGATACCGCCCTGGATCGCCAGGATGTGGCCCTCCAGCGACGACCCCGCGCCGTAGGGAATCAGCGGCACGCGGTGTTCGTTGCACAGCCTGGCGACCTCGGCGACCTCTTCGGTGCTCTGGGCAAAGACCACGGCATCGGGCAGCATCGCCGGATACGGCGACTCATCGCGGCCATGGTGTTCGCGCACCGCGGCGGATTCGGAGAAGCGGTCGCCGAAGCGGGCGCGCAGGGCCTCGAGACAAGCGGCCGGCACCGCGCGGCGCAACGATTCAGCGTGCAAGGGAGCGTTCATGATCAGCGGATTCTCGGATGGGGAATCCGGATATTCTACGCCGCCCGCCTTGCTGCGCCGCAAACCGTCCGCCTGGACGGCTCGCGGCCGTTGCGGCTCATTTGCCGGAGGTCAGCGCGACCCGGCGGCGCTCCCGCACGGCATGCGCCAGGCGCTCGAGCACGGCCACCGAGGCGTCCCAGTCGATGCAGCCGTCAGTGATGCTCTGGCCGTAGACCAGCGGCGTGCCCGGCACCATGTCCTGGCGGCCGCCGAGCAGATGGCTTTCGACCATCACGCCGACCAGACGCGCGTCGCCCGCTTCCATCTGACGCGCCACGTCCTCGATCACCAGAGGCTGGTTCTCGGGCTTCTTGCTGCTGTTGGCGTGGCTGGCGTCGATCATGATGCGTTGCGCCAGGCCGGCCTTGGACATGTCCTGGCAGGCCGCATCGACACTGGCGGCGTCGTAGTTCGGCGTCTTGCCGCCGCGCAGGATGACGTGACAGTCCTCGTTGCCGGCCGTCGAGACGATGGCCGAATGCCCGCCCTTGGTCACCGACAGGAAATGGTGCGGCTGCGATGCCGCCTTGATCGCATCCACGGCGATCTTCACATTGCCATCCGTGCCGTTCTTGAAACCCACCGGACACGACAGTCCGGATGCCAGTTCGCGATGCACCTGGCTCTCCGTCGTGCGCGCCCCGATCGCCCCCCAGGAAACCAGGTCCGCAATGTACTGCGGCGTAATCATGTCCAGGAACTCGCACCCCGCCGGCAGCCCCAGGCTGTTGATATCCAGCAGCAGCTCGCGCGCCACGCGCACGCCCTTGTTGATGTCGAAGCTGCCATCCAGGTCCGGGTCGTTGATCAGCCCCTTCCAACCGACCGTGGTGCGGGGCTTCTCGAAATACACGCGCATCACGATTTCCAGGTCCGCGCTGAGACGGTCACGCACCGGCTTCAGGCGCTTCGCGTATTCGATCGCGGCGCGGGTGTCGTGGATCGAACACGGGCCGATCACGACAATCATGCGGTCGTCCATGCCATGCAGGATGCGGTGCATCGACTGCCGGGCGGCGAACACGGTATCGGAAGCTTCCTTGGTGCAGGCGAACTCGCGCATGACGTGCGCGGGCGGGTTCAGCTCTTTGATTTCTCGGATGCGAAGGTCGTCGGTATTGTGTGACACGGTACTGCTCCTGGGTTTCCCGCCACCGGGATAGGTCCCGGGGTTGTTCCTCAAGCTGACGGCACAAAAAAAGCCGCCAGTTCGCTGGCGGCTTTTTTGGGGGGATTCTTTCCAAACTTCAGATTGAGCGCTTCCCTTCCTCCGCCAGCGGCTTCAGAAAACCAAAAAAATAAAAGTAAAAGGCGGGGGAAGCGAATTTCATGGGAAAAGACTCTAGCACAATTTTTTCGGGCCGTCACGCCGGTTTATGACGCGGCGTGGCGGCCCCGCTGGCGGCCTGGCGCCCGGTCAGGCCGTCCCGCCGACGGTCAGGCCTTCCATGCGCACCGTGGGCATGCCCACGCCCACCGGCACGCTCTGGCCATCCTTGCCACACGTGCCCACGCCGGAATCCAGCTTCAGGTCGTCGCCGATCATGCTGACGCGGGTCATGGCGTCGGGGCCGTTGCCGATCAGGGTGGCGCCCTTGACCGGATACGTGATCTTGCCGTCTTCGATCATGTAGGCCTCGGAGGCCGAGAACACGAACTTGCCGTTGGTGATGTCGACCTGCCCGCCGCCGAAATTGGCCGCGTACAGGCCGCGCTTGACGGACGAGATGATTTCCTCGGGCGCCTTGTCGCCGGCCAGCATGTAGGTATTGGTCATGCGCGGCATGGGCAGATGCGCGAACGATTCGCGGCGGCCGTTGCCGGTGGCGGCGGTCTTCATCAGGCGCGCGTTCAGCGTGTCCTGCATGTAGCCGCGCAGGATGCCGTCTTCGATCAGCACGTTGCGCTGGGTGGCGTTGCCTTCATCGTCGATGTTGAGCGAGCCGCGGCGATCGGGAATGGTGCCGTCGTCGACCACGGTCACGCCCTTGGACGCGACACGCTCGCCGATGCGGCCCGAGAACACGCTGGAGCCTTTGCGGTTGAAGTCGCCTTCCAGGCCGTGGCCGACGGCTTCGTGCAGCAGGATGCCGGGCCAGCCGGATCCCAGCACCACCGTCATCTCGCCAGCGGGCGCCGGGCGCGCCTCCAGGTTGACCATGGCTTCATGCACGGCGCGCTCGACGTAGCCCTGCAGCATTTCGTCGGTGAAATACGCCAGCCCCAGGCGGCCGCCGCCGCCGGCATGACCCATTTCGCGGCGGCCATTGCGTTCGGCGATGACGGTCAGCGACAGGCGCACCAGCGGCCGCACGTCCGCTGCCAGCCGGCCATCGCTGCCAGCCACCAGCACCACGTCATATTCGGCGCCCAGGCCGGCCATGACCTGGATCACGTGCGGATCGCGGGCCCGCGCCATGCGCTCGATGCGTTCAAGCAGCGCGACCTTCTCGGGCGCGCTCAGGGTCGCCACCGGATCGATGTCGGCATACAGGCTGCGGCCCATTTCGGCCTCGACTTGCGCCGCCACCTTGACCTTGCCGGCGCCGCGGCGGGCGATGCCGCGCACCGCATGGGCCGAGGACAGCAAGGCGTCGGCCGAGAGCGAATCGGAATAGGCGAACGCGGTTTTCTCGCCGCTGACGGCGCGCACGCCGACGCCCTGGCTGATCGAGAAGCTGCCGGTCTTGACGATGCCCTCTTCCAGGCTCCAGCCCTCGCTGCGGGTGTACTGGAAATACAGGTCGGCATAGTCGACCTTGTGGGTGAAGATTTCGCCCAGCGCGCGCGCCATGTCGGCCTCGGTCAGCCCCCAGGGGTCGAGCAACAGCGATTTGGCGGTGGCCAGGGATGCAATAGCGGGATCGATGATTTTCATAGGACTCTGTTCGGGGGCGCCGGCGCGCACACGCGGCTGCCAGGACGCTCAAGGCTATATCGTACCGCCGACACGGGTCCGACGTCGCGCCGCTCGAATATTGTCTAGCAAGTTAACCAATTGGCGGCCGCTCCCAAACTGGCGCCAACGCAAGCCGAAAATAGGATCCTGCCGCCACGCATTGCTTCCAGCGGCCCCTGCCGACCGCAATGCAGCATGGCGGAAGACAGTGCCAAACTTGTCATACAACTCAACAACAAAATAGAGATACCGGGGAGAATGACGAAAATCTTTACACCGACATAACTTTCCCGAGAATCGGGAAGGAAAATCCGTATACCCGCTCAAATCGCTGAAATACGCGCTACGCCCCAGTCGTCCGATCTCTGGAAGATCAGTCCGAGACGATGCGGACGCGCTTTCCGAAACCGGGGCGGCGCATTCTTACCTATCGCTGAAATTTCCAGATCGTTCATCCATCCGCTCGCTTCCTGAAACAAAAGCACGCAATTCCAGCGCCATGAAGTTGCATTCGTCCGCCCCGTGAACCAAAGCGGGTTTTGTTTCAATTGGTCCCAAATTTGAGAATATCATTCCCAAAACTTGTTCCTTGCGGGAACCCGCAAGACTAAAGACTCTCCGGCGGTTTTGATACAAAGTAATTAGTCCAAAACTGCGGCACTCGACCGGCAATTTCTGTATTATGCGAGGCACAACAAATAAACATAACTCCGCCGGCGATTAAAGCAGTTCCATAATCAGGAATAACCATGGCCCGAGAAACCTACGCAGCTCTGCAAGCAAAGATCGAAAAGGAAATCAACAAGCTCCAAAAGAAGGCTGAAGTCCTCCAAACCAAGCGTCGCAAGCCGGTGATCTCGTCGATCATCACGTCGATGCGCGAGTACGACATCACCCCCGAAGAGATCGCCGCCGCCTACGGCGCCGGCAAGCCTGTCCGCGCCGCCAGCGCCGGCCGCCGCAAGGCTGGCGCCGCCGGCCGCCCCGCCAACGCCGCCAAACGCGCCGTTGCGCCCAAGTACCGCCACCCCCAAACCGGGGAAACCTGGAGCGGTCGTGGCAAGGCGCCGCGCTGGCTCGCCGCGGAAGAAGCCGCCGGCGCCACGCGCGACAGTTTTCTGATCAAAGAATAAAACCTATTTTTCAGTAAGAAAAATAAAGGCGCACCATTGTGGTGCGCCTTTATTATTTTTGGCTTGCCGCCCGCGGCGGCTGAAATTTACTGAACGGGAAATTGGATTTCACGCTCGGCGCCATTATTTCCCGGGAAGTTGTCAAATATTGCACGAACCAGGTAGGGCATCATGCGGACAAAATTGTCCTGCTCGCTGAGTATGAAGGCGCTGGACCGGTAGACCTCGGCCCCGCCGCGCTGGCTGTCGTGGATCTGCAGCGTGAGTGTATTGCGCTGGGCCACCACGGGCACGTCCACCCATTCCGGGCCCCAGTAGCCGTAATAGCCGCCCCACGGACGCGGACCATAGAAGCCGCCGTAGCCATACCCGCCGTTGAAATATGGGTCATAAGGCCGCCGCACCATGACTTGCGTCTGCGCCGTGCCATAACGGAACGACACGTCGAAACGGGCCTTGGCGCCGGCCGGGGCTTCCACCAGGCCGGTGGCGCCGATACCGGCACGAACCATGTCCTGGTAGGACTGGTATTCAAGATTATTGGCCTGTGAGGGTTCGGCGGGCACGAATTGATAGGTCTGGCCTTCGACGCCGGTGGGCCATTGCTGGAACGAGGTGACGCGCGCCGACACGGTGGGAGTGGCGCATCCGCTCAGCACCAGCGCCCCCAGTACGGCCAGGACGGCGGCCCAACGGCCGGTATTGAACGGTACGGAACGGAACATTTGCAACTCCTCATTGCGCGACGGCGCCCATCATACTGAGCTTTGACCGCGCGGGCCGCCGAAAGTTTACGCTCCCCGGGGCCGATGCGCCTGTGTGTCACGGCCCAGCCACTACAATAGGACTCTCGTTCATACAGGACTGCAATCCCATGCGCACAGACACGCCCGTTACCGTATACCGCAAGGATTACCAGCCCTACCCCTACGACATTCCGCAAGTCTCCCTGGCCTTCGACCTGGCGCCCGACAGCACCGAGGTGCGCTGCATCATGCAGGTGCGGCGCAAGGCCGATGCCAGCGCCGACGCCGCCCTGGTGCTGGACGGCGAAGAACTGGAACTCGTCTCGGTAGGCGTGGACGGCCAGGCCCTGCCGGCCGACCGCTACCACCTGTCCGAACACAGCCTGGCGCTGTACGGCCTGCCCGCCGAAGCCACCGTGGAGATCGTCAGCCGTTGCAAGCCCTCGGCCAACTCAACGCTGATGGGCCTGTACGTCTCGGGCGGCAATTTCTTCACCCAATGCGAGGCGGAGGGATTTCGCCGCATCACGTGGTTCGCCGACAGGCCGGACGTCATGTCGCGCTACCGCGTGACCTTGCGCGCCGCGCCGGCCTATCCGGTGCTGCTGTCCAACGGCAACCTGGTTGCCTCGCGCCAGTTGCCCGACGGCCGCAACGAGGTGGAGTGGGAAGACCCGTTCCCCAAGCCCTGCTATCTGTTCGCGCTGGTGGGCGGCAACCTGACGCACCGCGAAACCAAGGTCAAGACCGCCAGCGGCCGTGACGTGCTGCTGCAGGTCTACAGCGACCCGGGCGCCGAGACCAAGACCGAATGGGCGCTGGACTCCCTGGTGCGCGCGTTGCATTGGGACGAAACCCGTTTCGGCCTGGAACTCGACCTGGATCGCTTCATGGTGGTCGCCGTCCATGACTTCAACATGGGCGCGATGGAGAACAAGGGCCTGAACATCTTCAATGCCGCCTACGTGCTGGCCGATGCCGATACCGCCACGGACGCCAATTACGAGGGCATCGAATCGGTCATCGGCCACGAGTACTTTCACAACTGGACCGGCAACCGCGTCACCTGCCGCGACTGGTTCCAGTTGAGCCTGAAGGAAGGGCTGACCGTCTTCCGCGACCAGGAATTCAGCGCCGACATGATGGCGCAAGGCATGGACGAAACCGCCGCCGCCAGCGCCCGCGCGGTCAAGCGCATCGACGACGTGGTGACTCTGCGCGCGGCGCAATTCCCGGAGGACGCGGGCCCGATGGCCCACCCGATCCGCCCCGACAGCTATCAGGAAATCGGCAACTTCTATACCGCCACGGTGTACGAGAAAGGCGCCGAGGTCATCCGCATGCAGCACACGCTGCTGGGCGAAGCGGGTTTTCGCGCCGGCATGGACGAGTATTTCCGCCGCCACGACGGCCAGGCCGTGACCTGCGACGACTTCGTCGCCGCCATGGAATCGGTCTACACCCGTCAGCACCCGGGCCGCGATCTGTCAGTGTTCCGCAACTGGTACCGCCAGGCCGGCACGCCGCGCGTTACCGTCAAGTTGACGCACGACGCCGCCGCGCGCCGCTGCACCGTGACGCTGTCGCAGGAATGCCAGCCGGTCGGCGTCGAGAAAAAGGCGCCCGCCGGCTTCGTCAAGGCGCCCTACCATATCCCCTTCGCCATCGGCCTGCTCGACCGCAATGGCCGCGCCCTGCCCTTGCGCCATGACGGCGCGGTCAAGGACACCGCGCTGCTGGAACTGACCACGCAGAGCCAGCAATGGCATTTCGACGACATCGACGAAATGCCGGTGCCGTCGCTGCTGCGCGATTTTTCCGCGCCGGTGATCGTCGATTACGACTGGACCGACGAGGAGTTGGCGCTGCTGTCGGCCCACGACGGCAACCCGTTCGCGCGCTGGGAAGCCGGCCAGGAACTGGCCACCCGCCAGATCCTGGCGCTGGCCGAGGCGCGCCAGGCCGGCCGCACGCTGCACGCCGACCCCGCCTTCATCGCCGCCTGGCGCGCGCTGTTGACCGACCCGGCGCTGGATGCCGCTTACCGCGCCCGCGCCCTGGCGCTGCCCTCGGAAAAGACCCTGGCCGAACGCATGCAGGCCGTCGATCCGCCGGCGCTGGCTGTGGCGCGCGATTTCCTGCGCGCCGAGCTGGGCCGGCAGTTGGCGGCCGAATTCCGCCAGGCCTTCGACGACAACCAGACGCCGGGCGAATACAGCCCCGCGCCCGTGCCGGCCGGCAAGCGGGCCATGAAGAACCTGGCGCTCAGCCACCTGATGGCGGCCGGCGAGCACGAGGCGCAGCGCCTGGCCGAACAGCAATACGATCACGCCGGCAACATGACCGACAGCATGGCGGCATTGTCGGCCCTGATCAACTACGGCCAGGGCGACTTCCCGCAACGGGCGCTGGCGGCGTTCTACGAAAAATGGCATGACAACGCGCTGGTGGTGGACAAGTGGTTCGCGCTGCAGGCCGCGGCGCGCTACACCACGGTGCAGACCGCGCGCGAACTGATGACACACCCGGCGTTCACGCTGCGCAACCCGAACCGGGCGCGCGCGCTGATTTTCCAGTTCTGCCTGAACAATGCCCGCGGCATGCACCACCCGGATGGCTCGGGCTACGCCTTCTGGGCCGACCAGGTGCTGGCGCTGGACGCCCTCAACCCCGAGATCGCCGCCCGCCTGGCGCGCGCGCTGGACAACTGGTCGCGCTACGTGCCGGCCCTGCGCGGCCCCATGCAGGAAGCGCTGCAACGGGTGCACGCCCACGAAGGGCTGTCGCGCAACGTGCAGGAAATCGTATCCAAGGCTTTAGAATTCGCAGCATAGGGAGAACCTCTTGAAACGTAAAACACTTACCCAATACCTGGTGGAGCAGCAACGCTCCGCGCAGGCCCTGGCCCCCGAAGTGCGGCTGCTCATCGAAGTGGTGGCGCGCGCCTGCAAGGCGATCAGCCACGCGGTCAGCAAGGGCGCGCTCGGCGGCGTCCTGGGCAGTCTCGAAAGCGAGAACGTGCAGGGCGAAGTGCAGAAGAAGCTGGACGTGCTGTCCAACGAGATTCTGCTCGAAGCCAACGAATGGGGCGGCCACCTGGCGGCCATGGCCTCGGAAGAGATGGAGACCATCCACCTGATTCCGAACCGTTACCCCAAGGGCGAATACCTGCTGCTGTTCGATCCGCTGGACGGCTCCTCGAACATCGACGTGAACGTGTCGATCGGCACCATCTTCTCGGTGCTGCACGCCCCGCACAACGTGTCGGGCGCGCCGGTCTGTGAGGCCGACTTCCTGCAGCCGGGCAACAAGCAGGTGGTGGCCGGCTATGCCGTCTACGGCCCGCAGACCATGCTGGTGCTGACCATCGGCAACGGCGTGGTCGGTTTCACGCTGGACCGCGAGATGGGTTCCTGGGTGCTGACCCACGAGAACATCCGCGTGCCCGAAGACACCAAGGAATTCGCCATCAACATGTCGAACATGCGCCACTGGGCCGCCCCGGTCAAGCGCTACATCGACGACTGCCTGGCCGGTTCCACCGGCCCCCTGGGCAAGGATTACAACATGCGCTGGATCGCCTCGATGGTGGCCGATGTGCATCGCATCCTGACCCGCGGCGGCATCTTCATGTACCCCTGGGATGCGCGCGAGCCGGGCAAGGCCGGCAAGCTGCGCCTGATGTACGAAGCCAACCCCATGAGCTTCCTCATCGAACAGGCCGGCGGCGCGGCGATCAACGGTACGCAGCGCATCCTCGACATCCAGCCGGACAAGCTGCACCAGCGCGTCAGCGTGATCCTGGGCTCGAAGAACGAAGTCGAGCGCGTGGGCCGCTACCACGCCGAGGACGCGGGCAAGTAAGCCCGGCGTTCGCCCAACAAAAAGCCCCGGCCTGAGCCGGGGCTTTTTTTCGTCGGGATCCGGCGAAGGGCTTACTTGACCTCTTCGATGGACTTCACATCGTCCTTGTTGATCTGGACCTTCTTGCCGTCCTTGTCGTACTCGTACATGCCGGACTTCTTGTCATAGGTCGGCGTGTCCGGCGTCACGGTCGAGGTCCCGTCCCGTTGCTGAATAACCGAGGGCGACGAGCATCCGGCCAGCACCCCTACTCCGGTCACCACCAGGGCCAACGTCATGGTCTTCAGGTTCATGGGCGTGTTCTCCGAGTGTGAATGGTGGATTTACTGTATCGGATGCGCGCCGAAAAAAAGTGACGGCATGTGGCCAAAATGCGTATGAAAGTAAAAAACCCCTCGCGGCTCACACCGCGAGGGGTTGCAACCCCATACAACCGCAAGCTGCCTTTACACCTTGGCGTGGGCCTCGATGTAGCGGCGCACGGCGGCGGCATCGCAGTCCATGACTTCAACGCGCTGCGGCAAGGATTCCAGGTTGGCCAGGTTGCCCGGCGGCGTGGCCGGACGGCCCAGCGCGGCCTCGATGGTTTCCGAGAACTTGGCCGGCAAGGCGGTTTCCAGCACCAGCATCGGCACGCCAGGCTCGACGTGCTCGCGCGCGACCTTGACGCCGTCGGCGGTGTGCGGATCGACCAGCACGCCGGTCTCGTCGTAAAGCGAACGGATCGTGGCCAGGCGGTCTTCGTGCGAGCTGGCGCCCGAGACGAAGCCGTACTGTGCCTCGAATTGCGGCTTGAGCGCCGACAGGTCGAAGAAACCGTCGCGCGCCATGTCGGCCCACAGCGCCTTGACGCGGTCGGCATCGCGGCCGACCAGGTCGAACACGAAGCGCTCGAAGTTCGAGGCGCGCGAAATGTCCATCGATGGGCTGGAGGTGGCGTAGGTCTGCTCGGCCGGGCGTGGGCGATAGATGCCGGTGCGGAAGAACTCTTCCAGCACGTTGTTCTCGTTGGTGGCCAGCACCAGGCGGCGCACCGGCAGGCCCATGCCGCGGGCGATGTGGCCCGACAGGATGTTGCCGAAGTTGCCCGAGGGCACCGTGAACGAGACCTGCTGGCCCGGCTTGTCGGTGGCGCGCAGCCAGCCGTGGAAGTAGTACACCACCTGGGCGGCGATGCGCGCCCAGTTGATCGAGTTGACCGCGCCCAGGCGGTACTTGGCCTTGAAGGCCAGGTCGCCGGCCAGCGCCTTGACGATGTCCTGGGCTTCGTCGAACACGCCGCGCACGGCGATGTTGTGGATGTTCTCGTCCTGCAGCGAGTACATCTGGGCGCGCTGGAACGCGCTCATGCGGCCGTGCGGCGACAGCATGAACACGGCCACGCCGTGCTTGCCGCGCAGCGCGTATTCGGCCGCCGAACCGGTGTCGCCCGAGGTGGCGCCGACGATGTTGAGCGTGGTGCCGCGTTGGGTCAGCACGTACTCGAACACCTGGCCCAGGAACTGCATGGCCATGTCCTTGAAGGCCAGCGTCGGGCCTTCGGACAGCCCCAGCAGCGACAGGCCGTCGTTCAGCGGGCGCAGCGGGACGATGTCTTCGCTGTTGAAGATCTGCGGGGTGTAGGCGGCGCGGGTCAGGCGGCGCAGGTCCTCGACCGGAATATCGGTGGCAAAGCGCGACAGCACTTCGAACGCCAGGTCGGCGTACGGCAGGCCGCGCCACGATTCCAGCGTCTCTGCCGAGATCTGCGGCAGTTGCTCCGGCACGGCCAGGCCGCCGTCCGGCGCCAGCCCTTCGAGCAGGATGTCGGAAAACGGCTGGGGCGCCATGCCCCCCCGCGTAGAAATGTAGTTCATGTCATTGACTCCACAATGCACTGCGTCCCGCCAGGCCAGGCCGCGCGGAGCCGGCTCCGCCGGGCCGCCGCCGGCGCCCCCTTGAGGGGGAAGCGCCGCAGGCGCTTCGGGGGTGGGCCTTCCTCATGCCAAATGCTCCACGCGCAGGCGCGTGACCTTGGACCGCACGAACGGCAAGGCCTCGATGCGCTCGATGGCCTGGTTGACGTTGCCCTCCACCGCTTCGTGCGTCAGGAAGATGATGTCCGCGCCGCCGATGTGCGAGGGCTGCTGGATCATCGAGCCGATCGAGATCGAGCGGTCGGCCAAGAGGCGCGCGATGTCGGCCAGCACGCCCGGCTGGTCGTCCACGCGCAGGCGCAGGTAGTAGGAGGTGCTGACCTGCTCGATCGGCAGGATCGGCGTGTCGGCCATGGCGTCCGGCTGGAACGCCAGATGCGGCACGCGGTTGCCCGGATCGGCGGTATGCAGGCGGGTCACGTCGACCAGGTCGGCCACCACCGCCGAAGCGGTCGGCTCTTCGCCGGCGCCCTGGCCGTAGTACAGCGTCGGGCCGACGGCGTCGCCCTTGACCAGCACCGCGTTCATGGCGCCTTCGACGTTGGCCAGCAGGCGCTCGGCCGGCACCAGCGCGGGATGCACGCGCAGCTCGATGCCGTCGGCGCGGCGCTTGGTGATGCCCAGCAGCTTGATGCGGTAGCCCAGGCGCTCGGCGTGCTCGATGTCCTCGGCGGCCAGTTGCGAGATGCCCTCGATGTAGGCGCGGTCGAACTGCACCGGCACGCCGAAGGCCAGCGAGGCCAGCAGCGTCAGCTTGTGCGCGGCGTCGACGCCTTCCACGTCGAACGTGGGATCGGCTTCGGCGTAGCCCAGGCGCTGGGCTTCGGCCAGCACGTCGGCGAACGGCAGGCCGCGCGAGCGCATTTCCGACAGAATGAAATTGGTGGTGCCGTTGATGATGCCGGCGACCCACTGGATGCGGTTGGCGGTCAGGCCTTCGCGGATGGCCTTGATGATGGGGATGCCGCCGGCGACGGCGGCTTCGAAGGCCACCATCACGCCGCGCTCGGAGGCCGCGGCGAAGATCTCATTGCCGTGCTTGGCCAGCAGCGCCTTGTTGGCGGTGACCACGTGCTTGCCGTTGGCGATGGCTTCCAGCACCAGCTCGCGCGCCAGCGTATCGCCGCCGATCAGCTCGACCACGATGTCGATCTCGGGATCGCGCACCAGCGCGTGCACGTCGGTATCCACGGGCAGCGTGTCGCCGACGCGGGCGCGCGCCTTGGGCACGTCGCGCACGGCGGCGCGGGTCACTTCAATGCGGCGACCGGCGCGGCGCGCGATCTCTTCCGCATTGCGCGACAGCACCGTCCAGGTGCCGCCGCCGACCACGCCCAGGCCCAGCAGGCCCACTTTCATGGGATTCATCGCGGCGCCCTCGGCGGGCGGGCGTTGAGGGGAATTCATTTCAGTTCTCCAAACACTCACGCAATAACGGCTACATACAGTCCACGGGCGCCCTCCCCGAGCGGGATGCCGCGGATCCGGCTCCGCCGGTCCGCCAGCATGCCCCCTTGAGGGGGAAGCGCCGCAGGCGCTTCGGGGGTGGACCTACAGCAAGCCGTCCTTGCGGAACATATCCTTGATGCCGCGCACCGCCTGGCGGGTGCGCTGCTCGTTTTCGATAAGAGCGAAGCGCACGTATTCGTCGCCATACTCGCCGAAGCCGATCCCGGGGGACACGGCCACCTTCGCATCCGACAGGACGCGCTTGGCAAATTCCAAAGAACCCATTGCCCGGTAGGGTTCGGGGATCTGCGCCCAGATGTACATGGACGCCTTGGGAATTTCCACATTCCAACCTGCTTCGTGCAGACCGCGCGCGAGCACGTCGCGGCGGCTTTGGTACTGCGCCACGATCTCGTTCACGCAGTCCTGCGGGCCGTCCAGGGCGGCGATCGAGGCCACCTGGATCGGCGTGAACGTGCCGTAGTCGTGATAGCTCTTGATGCGCGCCAGCGCGCCGACCAGCTCGCGGTTGCCGACCATGTAGCCGATGCGCCAGCCCGCCATGTTGTAGCTCTTGCTCATGGTGAAGAACTCGACCGCGACATCGCGCGCGCCGGGCACCTGCATGATCGAGGGGGCGACATAGCCGTCGAAGGTGATGTCGGCGTAGGCCAGGTCGTGCACCACCAGGATGTCGTGTTCCTTGGCCAGGGCCACCACGCGCTCGAAGAACGACAGGTCGACGCACTGGGCGGTCGGGTTGCTGGGGAAGCCCAGCACCATCATCTTGGGCTTGGGAATCGACTCGCGCACGGCGCGCTCGAGTTCCTCGAAGAAGTCCACGCCCGGCGTCATGCGCACGGAACGGATGTTGGCGCCGGCGATGACCGCGCCATAGATGTGGATCGGGTAGCTGGGGTTGGGCACCAGCACGGTGTCGCCGCGGTCCAGGGTGGCCAGCATCAGGTGCGCCAGGCCTTCCTTGGAGCCGATGGTGACGATGGCTTCGGAATCGGGGTCGAGTTCGACCGCGTAGCGGCGCTGGTACCAGTCACAGATGGCCTTGCGCAGGCGCGGGATGCCCTTGGACACCGAGTAGCCGTGGGTGGTCGGGCGGATGGTGGCCTCGACCATCTTGTCGACGATGTGCTTGGGGGTGGCGCCGTCCGGATTGCCCATCGACATGTCGATGATGTCCTCGCCGCGCCGACGGGCTGCCATCTTGAGCTCGCCGGTAATGTTGAAAACGTACGGGGGCAAACGCTCAATGCGAGAGAACTTCCTCA
The DNA here is from genome assembly GCF_002082135.1 of Achromobacter ruhlandii. Taxonomy (NCBI): domain Bacteria; kingdom Pseudomonadati; phylum Pseudomonadota; class Betaproteobacteria; order Burkholderiales; family Alcaligenaceae; genus Achromobacter; species Achromobacter ruhlandii. The sequence goes on along the minus strand of NZ_CP017433.1, from coordinate 1,269,392 downwards.
TGATGGGAATCCTTAGGGGGCGAAGGGGCAAAAATCCAGGGCGCGAGGGCGCGAAGGGGAAACGGGCTCAAAGGCCGCGCCAGCAAAGGTTTGCGGCGCAGCAAAACCCTGTAATCTAGCGCAAGGACGCCTGGGCGGCAAATGGAACAAAAATAGGGCCTGTTTGAGGGCAAAATTGGTGGCAAAAATGCTGTCCGGCCGCCGGGCCGCCCCCACGGGCGGGCAGCCCCCGCGGGGCAGAGTGCGCAGCGAGCAAGGCGTGGGGGTATTCCCTTTGCAACATGCCGCCATCCTGATGCGCTATTATCGGAGCCATAAAGCCGGAGTATTTATTGAAGCTGCATACCGATCCTGCGACGGCCGCCCTGAACACCGTCACCGCCTACGGTGACGGTTATATCGAGGTCAACCAGGTACGTTTTTCCTCCTCGGTCGCTTTTGGCCCCGAAGGCGAAGTTGCCCCTTGGCCCGTTCAGTCGCCGGCCGACATCACCCCCACCCTCTTGCGTCAGGCGGCCGGATTGTCCGAACCCGTCCGCGACCCCTTGGCGTTCCTGGACGAACCCGAAGCCACCCCCAGCCGCCCGGCCAATGCGCCGGAAGTGCTGCTGGTCGGCACGGGCGGCCGCCAGCAGTTCCTGCGCCCCGAAGTGCTGCGTCCCCTGTTGGCCGCGGGCATCGGCGTGGAAATCATGGACACCCACGCCGCCTCGCGCACCTACAACATCCTGATGGCGGAGGGCCGGCGCGTGGTCGTCGCCCTCATCCCCCCGAACGGAGAACCCCAGACATGATGATGCCCATCATCGGCAAGCCCGCCCCGCTGTTCACCGCTGAAAGCACCATCGGGCCGATCAGCCTGGAGCAGTGCCAGGGTCGCGCCGTGATCCTGTATTTCTATCCCAAGGACAACACCCCTGGCTGCACCACCGAGAGCCAGGATTTCCGCGACCTGCACGCCGACTTCCTGTCGGCCAGCGCCGTGGTGGTCGGAATCTCGCGCGATTCGCTGAAGTCGCACGAGAACTTCAAGGCCAAGTACGAGCTTCCTTTCCCTCTCATCTCCGACGCCGACGAAACCGTGTGCAATCTGTACGGCGTCATCAAGCAGAAGAACATGTACGGCAAGCAGGTGCGCGGCATCGAGCGCAGCACCTTTCTGATCGACGCTTATGGCGTGCTGGTGCAGGAGTGGCGCGGGGTGAAGGTCCCGGGCCACGCCAAGGAAGTCCTGCAGGCCGCCAAGAGCATCGGTTAGCCGTGCACAGGAATACCCGTCAGGTGCCATAGCCGGCCCATACTGGAGAGTGACGCATATGCCGCTTCCGAAGTTGCCCACCCGCCCCGCAGCCATCCTGACCTTCCCCTCGGGCGATAACGCCCGGGCGCAGGCCCGCAGCACCAAGACCGCCGCTGCGCGGTCGAACACCCAGGCCGTCCTGGCCGAAGACGACGAGGACGAGCTGCTGGTCCAGCCCGAACTCGACGGCATGGCCCATCCCGCCCGCAAGGCCCAGATTCCGGCCCGCCAGGTGCCGCCACCGGCCCCCGCCGCGCCGGCCCCGGCGCCGCGCGCCCAGGCGCGCCAGGCCAAGCCCGCCGCGACCCCGGCCAAGCGCGCCAAGCCGCGCGCCCAGAACGAGCCGCGCAAGCTGTTCGTGCTGGACACCAACGTGCTGCTGCACGACCCCAGCTCGCTGTTCCGCTTCGAAGAGCACGACATCTTCCTGCCGATGATGACGCTCGAAGAGCTGGACCACCAGAAAAAGGGCATGTCCGAAGTGGCGCGCAACGCCCGCCAGGTCAGCCGTTCGCTCGACGCCCTGGTGCAGGACGCGACCCAGCTGGACGAAGGCCTGGAACTGGCCAAGCTGGGCAACAAGGACGCCACCGGGCGCCTGATGTTCCAGACCACCGCCATCCACAGCACCCTGCCCTCGGACCTGCCCATGGGCAAGGCCGACAATCAGATCCTGGGCGTGGTGCGGGCGCTGCAGGAAAAATACCCGCAGCGCGAAGTCGTGCTGGTGTCCAAGGACATCAACATGCGCCTGAAGGCGCGCGCGCTGGGCATGGCCGCGGAAGACTACTTCAACGACCACGTCCTGGAAGACTCCGACCTGATGTACTCGGGCGTGATGCAGCTGCCCGAGGATTTCTGGAACAAGCACGGCAAGGACGTCGAATCCTGGCAACAGGGCGGCACCACCTTCTACCGCATCCACGGCCCGCTGTGTTCGCAGTTCGTGGTCAACCAGTTCGTCTACTTCGAAGGCCAGATGCCGCTGTACGCCCAGGTGCGCGAGGTCAGCGGCAAGATGGCGGTGCTGGCGACGCTGCGCGACTACACCCACGGCAAGAACAACGTCTGGGGCATCACTGCGCGCAACCGCGAGCAGAACTTCGCCATGAACCTGCTGATGAACCCGGAATGCGACTTCGTGTCGCTGCTGGGCCAGGCGGGCACGGGCAAGACGCTGCTGGCGCTGGCGGCCGGCATCACCCAGGTGCTGGAGACCAAGCGCTACACCGAGATCATCATGACCCGCGTCACGGTGCCTGTCGGTGAAGACATCGGCTTCCTGCCCGGCACCGAGGAAGAGAAGATGCTGCCCTGGATGGGGGCGCTGGAAGACAACCTCGACGTGCTGAACATGGGCGAAGGCGAAGGCAACGGCGACTGGGGGCGCGCCGCCACCATGGACCTGATCCGGTCGCGCATCAAGGTCAAGTCGCTGAACTTCATGCGCGGGCGCACCTTCCTGAACAAGTACCTGATCATCGACGAGGCCCAGAACCTGACGCCCAAGCAGATGAAGACGCTGGTGACGCGCGCCGGCCCCGGCACCAAGGTGATCTGCCTGGGCAACATCGCCCAGATCGACACGCCTTACCTGACCGAAGGCAGTTCGGGCCTGACGTTCGTGGTCGACCGCTTCAAGGGCTGGCCGCACTCGGGCCACGTGACCTTGCAGCGCGGCGAGCGCTCGCGCCTGGCGGACTACGCCGGGGACGTGCTGTGAGCCGTCACGCGGCGTGGGCTAGCTGCCCGCCGAGGGGACTGTTTCCCCTTGGAGCGGCTGGCAGGGAATCCCCGTAACGCCGCGCCCGGCCAAAGAAAAAGCCCCTTGAGCTATCAAGGGGCTTTTTTTCCACACGGCCGGACGATTATTTGTCGGCGGCGTTGGTGATGGCGTTGCCGGCCCGCGACATGTCCTTGCCCATGCCCGCCACGGTATTGCAACCGGCGAGTACGAAGCCGAACACGACGAAGGCGGTCAGCACGATCTTGCTGCGCATGCTGGCGCTCCTGAAGTGAAGAAACGGTTCCGGGGCGTAATTTAAACGATCTGGACGCGAAGTTCGCCCAGGCCATCCACGCCGCCGGTGATGACATCGCCCTGCACCACGGCGCCCACGCCCTCGGGCGTACCGGTGAAGATGATGTCGCCCGGCTGCAGCTCGAACAGGCCCGACAGGTAGGCAATGCTTTCGGGGATGTTCCAGATCATCTGGGAGATATCGCTGGCCTGCTTGCGCTGGCCGTTGACGTCGAGCCAGATCGCGCCCTTGTCGAGCGTGCCGACCACGCTGCGCGGGTGGATCGGCCCCAGGGGCGCGGACAGGTCGAACGCCTTGCCCACTTCCCAGGGACGGCCCTGCTTCTTCATTTCGCCCTGCAGGTCGCGGCGGGTCATGTCCAGGCCCAGGGCGTAGCCCCAGACGCAGTCGTTGGCCTGATCCACCGGAATGTCCCGACCGCCCTTGCCCAGCACCACCACCAGTTCCATTTCGTAGTGCAGGTTGGAGGTCTTGGGCGGATACGGCATCTTGCCGGTCTCGCCATCGGCCACGCTCAACACCGCGTCGGCGGGCTTGCAGAAGAAGAACGGATCTTCACGGCCGGTGAAGCCCATTTCCTTGGCGTGCTCGGCGTAGTTGCGGCCGACGCAATAGACGCGGCGCACCGGGAACAGCGCGGCGCTGCCGGCAACGGGAACCGCGGTCAGCGGCTGGGGAGGCAATACGTAGTCCATGATCTATCAACCTATGACGGGTGGAACGGTCCGATGGCAAAAAATCATCCGCGAGTGTATCCCTTTCCGGGAACGCGAATATTCAGGGAATTGTAGGGATTTCCCCGTCAAACACCACCAGGCGCGTGATGAAGTCGGCCATGTAGGCTTTCATTTCCTGATGCGCGGGCGACACCTGATAGCGGTCGTGGGCAGCGGCGTCGGCGAAGCCGGCCACCACCGCATGGGACAGGCCATCCGAGCGGCTGGCCTCGTTGGGCCGGAAGGCATAGGCGGCCACCCCGTCGCATTCGGCCATGATGCGGGCACAGTATCCCTGCACCCGTTCATGGAAGCGCGCGTCGGCGGCGCCGGAAAGCTGCAGCATCACGACATGCAGGAACATCACGACTCCTTTTTCGAACGGGCGACGGCCAGCCAGGCGCGCGACACCAGCCCCATGATGCCGTCGCGGAACAACAGGACGCACAGGATGAAGATAGCCCCCTGCACGATCAGCACCCAGGACCCCAGCGGCGCCAGGTAATTCTGCAGCGATACAAAGGTGAATGCGCCGGCCAGCGGACCGAACACCGTGCCAATGCCGCCCAGCAGCGCCATCAGCACCACTTCGCCGTTGGCGTGCCAGTGCACGTCGGTCAGCGAGGCCACGCCGAACACCAGCACCTTGAGCCCGCCGGCCAGCCCCGCCACCGAGGCCGACAACGTAAACGCCAGCAGCTTGTAGCGCGACGTCGAATAGCCCAGCGAGCGGGCCCGTTGCTCGTTGTCGCGCACGGAACGGATCACCTCGCCGAACGGCGAGTTCAACACCCGCAGCACGAAGGCGTAACCCAGGGCGAACACCGCCAGCGTGAAGTAGTACATCGGCATCACGCTGTCCAGGTCGAACAGACCGAACAGCTTGCCGCGCGGCACGCTCTGCAAGCCGTCCTCGCCGCCGGTGAAACCCGCCTGCACCGCGATGAAGTACACCAGCTGCGACAGCGCCAGCGTGATCATGGCGAAGTAGATGCCCTGGCGCCGGATCGCGATGGCGCCGAACGCCAGCCCGAGCAGGCCGCCGGTCAGCACCCCGGCCAGCAGGCCCAGTTCGGGCGTGGCGCCCAGCAGCTTCATGACAATGCCGGTGGCATAGGCCGCCGCGCCGAAGAAGGCGGCGTGGCCGAACGACAACAGGCCGACATAGCCCACCAGCAGGTTGAAGGCCGCGGCGAACAGCGCGAAACACAGCACCTTCATCAGGAACGTGGGATAGACAAACCAGGGCGCGGCCAGCGCCACCAGCGCCAGGGCCGCCATGCTCCAGCGCATGGCGCGACGGCCCAGCTGCACCGGTTCGCGCGTGGCTTCGGCCGCCAGCACGTTCTGCACCTGCAGCGGCTTGCCGAACAGGCCGGCAGGCTTGCACAGCAGCACCAGCACCATGATGAGGAAGATCGCCAGGTTGGCGGCCTCCGGATAGAACACCTTGGTCAGCCCCTCGATGATGCCCAGCCCGAAGCCGCTGACGATGGCGCCCATGATGGAACCCATGCCGCCGATCACCACCACCGCGAACACCACCACCACCAGGTTCGAGCCCATCATCGGGCTGACCTGGTAGATGGGCGCGGCGATCACGCCGGCCACCGACGCCAGCGCCACGCCGAGCGCGTAGGTCAGCGTGATCAACAGCGGTACGTTGATGCCGAACGAGCGCACGATGGTCGGGTTCTCGGTGGCCGCGCGCAGCATGGCGCCGACCCGGGTCTTCTCGATCAGCACCCACACCGCCAGGCACAGCACCAGCGACACCGCCACCGCCCAGCCGCGGTACCACGGCAGGAACATGAAGCCCAGGTTGACCCCGCCCGTCAGCGCCTTGGGGATGGTGTACGGCAACCCCGACACGCCGTAGGCCTGGCGCAGCCCGCCTTCAATCAGCAGCGCCAGCCCGAAGGTCAGCAGCAAGCCGTACAGATGGTCCATGCGGTAGGTGCGCGAGATCAGCACGCGCTCGATCACGATGGCGAACGCCGCCATGATGAGCGGCACCAGCACCAGCGCGGCCCAGTAGTTCACGCCCAGGTAATTGAGCAGCATCCAGGCCAGGAACGCGCCCGCCGTGTACTGCGCGCCATGGGCGAAGTTGATGATGTTCAACAGGCCGAAGATCACCGCCAGCCCGATCGAGAGCAAGGCGTAGAACGAACCGTTGATCAGGCCGAGCAGGAGCTGGCCGAACAGTGCCGTGGACGGCACGCCAAAAATTTCGAACACAGGATTCTCCCCCTCAGACGCCCAGGCGGCGCGCGATCCGCTCGGGATCGTTGCGCGCCTCTTGCGCCGACAATTGGTCGACCACGCGGCCGTGCTCCATCACGTAGTGGCGGTCGGCCACCTTGGTGGCGAAGCGGAAATTCTGCTCCACCAGCACGATGGTGAAACCGCGCTCCTTGAGCGTGCGGATGGCCTGCCCGATCTGCTGCACGATCACCGGCGCCAGCCCCTCGGTGGGCTCGTCCAGCAGGATCAGCTGGGCGCCGGTGCGCAGGATGCGGGCGATCGCCAGCATCTGCTGCTCGCCGCCCGACAGGTTGCCGCCGGAGCTGGCGCTGCGTTCGCGCAGGTTGGGAAACAGGGTGTAGATCTCGTCCAGCGACATGCCGCCATCAGCCAGGCGCGGCGGCAGCAGCAGGTTCTCGGTCACATCCAGGCTGCGGAACACCGCCCGTTCCTCCGGGCAATACACCACGCCCAGCCGCGGGATGCGGTGCGGCGCCATACCCACGGTTTCCTGGCCATTCAACAGGATCGAGCCGCGGCGCTTGTCCAGGATGCCCATGACGGCGCGCAGCGTGGTGGTCTTGCCCGCGCCGTTGCGGCCCAGGATGGTGACCAGTTCGCCGCGCCGCACTTCAATATCGACGCCATGCAGCACATGCGATTCGCCGTACCAGGCGTTGAGGTCCTTGATCGACAGCATCAGTCGTCTCCCTCGTCGGCGCCCATGTAGGCGGTAATGACGCGCTCGTCGCGCGACACCGTGGCGTAGTCGCCCTGCGCCAGCACCGCGCCGCGCGCCAGCACCGTAATGGAATCGGACAGGTCCGCCACCACCGACAGGTTGTGCTCCACCATCAGGATGCTGCGGTTGGCCGACACGCGCCGGATCAGCGCCGCGATGCGGGCCACGTCTTCCTGGCCGAGGCCGGCCATTGGCTCGTCCAGCAGCATCACTTCAGGCTCCAGGGCCAGCGTCATGGCAATTTCCAGCGCCCGCTTGCGGCCGTAGGGCAACAGGGCCGCCGTGGTGTCGGCCAGGCCCGCCAGACCGACCGCATCCAGCAGGGCCAGGCCCCGGTCGTTGAGGCGATCGACACTGCGACGGCTGCGCCAGAACCGCATCCCGTCGCCATGCTGGCGCATCAGCGCCACGCGCATGTTCTGCAGCACGGTCAGCCCCAGGAACACCGCCGATATCTGAAACGAGCGCACGATGCCCAGGCGCGCGATCTGCTCCGGCGCCAGCGCGGTGATGTCGCGGCCGCGATAATGGATTGCGCCCTGATCGGGCGTCAGGAACTTGGTCAGCAGGTTGAAGCAGGTGGTCTTGCCGGCGCCGTTGGGGCCGATCAAGGCATGGATGGAACCTTCCCGCAGGGCCAGGGACACGCCGTCGACGGCATTGAAGCCGCCGAACCGCTTGACCAGCCCCTGGGCGGACAGAACCGCTTGGGTGCTCATGGCCGTTCTCCTACATGCGGGCCAGCAGGCCGCCGTCGATCGCCAACACGTGGCCGTTGACGAACGAAGCCCCCGGCGAGGCCAGGTACACCACCGCCGGCGCGATGTCCTCGGGCGTGGCCCACCGTCCCACCGGCACCGCCGTCGACAGGAACGACTGGAACTGCGGATTGTCCTGCAGCCCCTGGGTGAAGTCCGTGCGCACGAAGCCCGGCGCCAATGCGTTGCAGGTGATGCCCTGACCGCCATACTCGACCGCCAGCGCGCGGGTGAACGCCGCGATGGCGCCCTTGGCGGTGGCATAGGCGGCGATGTTCGGCATGGTGGCCTGACCCGCGACGGAGGACATCAGCACGATGCGGCCAAAGCCGCGCGCCGCCATCCCCGGCAGCACGGCGCGGGCGCAATGGAAGGCGCCATTCACGTGCACGTTCTGCAGCGCCTGCCATTCGGCGGGCGCCATCTCGACCACCGGTTTGCGGTTCTGGTTGCCGGCATTGCTGACCAGCACGTCGACGGCCACGCCATCGGCATCCAGTCGCGCCACCGCGCGTTCGACGGCGGCGCCGTCGGCCACATCGAACACCGCGCTGCGCGCGGCGATGCCGGCCGCGGCCAGCCGTTCGCAGGCGGCATCGCAGGCCGCCTGCGAAAGGTCGTTGATCACCACACCGGCGCCGGCCTGGCCCAGCCCGGCCGCGATGGCGAAGCCCAACCCGCGCGCGCCCCCCGTCACCAGCGCCGTGCGCCCGGCCAGCCCGAAGGTCTGACCCAGATAGTCCTGATTCACAGCTTGTCTCCTTGTTTTATCGGCGCCGGATCTCTAGCGGCATGCGCGCCGGGATGACTCCCTTGACGCGTGCTCCCCCTGGTCCGGCCCGTGTCGCTCCGCCATCCTTGGTGGAAAACGTGATTGACATAAATCTCAATATACGCGACTATTTTCAAACACTCAATAACAAGATTTTTAGTTTTTCTTCCATAACGAGTTTTGGCTAGGAGACATCATGGCCCTCGAAACCCCTGGCTGCCCTGCGGCCAACGCGCTGCCCCCACTGGCATCGCGCTTCCTGAAAGTGGATGAATTGCCCTGGAAACCCACGCAGGTCGAAGGCATCGACATGAAGGTGCTGATGCAGGACAAGGAGTCCGGCCTGCTGACCGCGCTGTTCCGCTGGCAGCCCGGCACCGAGCTGCCGCTGCATGAACATGTCGAGGTCGAGCAGACCTACGTGCTGGAAGGCTCGATCGTCGACGCCGAAGGCGAAGTGCGCGCCGGCGACTACGTCTGGCGCCCGCGCGGCAACCGCCACGTGGCCCGTGCTCCGCATGGCGCGCTGGTGCTGAGCTTCTTCCTGAAACCCAACCTGTTCATCGACGCCTACGCCGGCCAGACGCTGGAATAGGCACGCCCCGGCAAGACCCCGCGCGACCGCCCGGCACAGGGCGGCGCGCCAAGATACAAGCCCCCGAGGAGACAAAACCATGAAGATCCGTTTCAAGCATTGCCTGGCCGCCTGCGCGCTGGGCGCCGTTTCGCTGTCGGCCCAGGCCCAGGTGTCCGACGACGTCGTCAAGATCGGCGTGCTGGGCGACCAGTCCGGCATGATGGCCGACCTGTCCGGCAAGTTCGGCGTCGAGGCCGTGAAGATGGCCGTCGAGGATTTCGGCGGCAGCGTGCTGGGCAAACCCATCGAGGTGGTGTCCGCCGACCACCAGAACAAGGTGGACATCGGCGTCTCGATCGCGCGCCGCTGGTACGAGAACGACAAGGTCGACCTGATCCTGGACGTGCCCAACTCCGCCATCGCCCTGGCGGTGCAGGACCTGACCCGCCAGATGAAACGCGTGGTGATCTTCACCAGCGCCGGCTCGGCCGACCTGACCGGCAAGGCCTGCTCGCCCAACGGCATGCACTGGACCTACGACACCTACGCCTACGCCACCGGCGTGGCCAGCGGCGTCATGGAAGACGGCGGCAAGAGCTGGTTCTTCATCACCTCCGACTATGCTTTCGGCCACTCGCTCGAACGCGACGCCATGGCGGTGGTCAAGGCCAAGGGCGGACAGGTGGTCGGCAGCGTGCGCCACCCCATCGCCAGCGCCGACTTCTCGTCGTTCCTGCTGCAGGCGCAGGCCTCCAAGGCGCAGGTGATCGGCCTGGCCAACGGCAGCGGCGACACCATCAACAGCATCAAGCAGGCGTTCGAGTTCGGCATCATGGGCAGCAAGCAGCGCGTGGCCGCGCTCTTCATGAGCATCGTCGACGTGCGCAGCGTCGGGCTGGAATACGCGCAGGGCCTGAACCTGGTGGAGCCGTTCTACTGGGACCAGGACGACAAGGCGCGCCAGTGGTCCGAGCGCTACTTCAAGCGCACCGGCCGCATGCCGTCGATGGTGCAGGCCAGCAACTACAGCGCCACCATGCACTACCTGAACGCGGTCAAGGCAGCCGGCACCGATGCGTCCGAGGCGGTGCTCAAGAAGATGCATGACACCCCCATCAACGACTTCATGACCGAGAACGGCCGCATCCGCGAGGATGGCCGCGTGATGCGCGACCTGTATCTGTTCCAGGTGAAGAAGCCGTCGGAATCCAAGCGCGACTGGGATTACTACAAGCTGGTGCGCAAGATTCCCGCCGAACAGGCGTTCCGTCCGCTGGACCAGGGCGGCTGCGCGCTGGTGAAGCCATGAGCGGCGGCGCGCCCGGCCTGCTGGCAGGCAAGCGCGCCGTGATCACGGGGGGTGCCAACCCCCGTGGCATCGGCGCCGCCATCGTCGCGCAATTCCTGGCGCAAGGCGCCAGCGTCGCGGTGCTGGACCGCGATTACCCCGACCACGCCGACGCCGGCCTCGTCGGCGGCTGCGCCAATCTGCACTGCGACGTGTCGAGCAGCGCCTCCTGCGAGCAGGCCGTGGCGCGGGCGGCGCAGGCGCTGGGCGGCATCGACGTGCTGGTGAACAACGCCGGCATCGTCGCCGCGACCCGCATCTGGGACCTGCCCGAGGACGAGTTCCGCCGCATGATCGACGTCAACCTGACCGGCACCTACAACGTGACGCGCGCCGCCCTGCCCCACTTGCTGGAAAGCGAGCGCCGCCCGGCCATCGTCAACCTGGGCTCGACCGCCGCCCTGCGCGGCGGCGGCCTGCTGGGCGGTTCGCACTATGCCGCGTCCAAGGGCGGCGTCATCAGTTTCACCAAGGCACTGGCGCGCGAACTGGGCCCACGCGGCGTGCGCGCCAACTGCGTGGCGCCGGGCATCATCGCGACCGACATGACGCTCGGCAAATTCGGCGAAAATTGGGAACAAGAACTCAAACAGGGCATTCCGCTGCAACGCTTCGGCTCCCCGGCCGAAGTGGCGCAGGCCATTCTGTTCCTGGCCTCGGACCTGTCCTCCTACTCAACCGGCATCGTGGTCGACGTCAACGGCGGCTTCCACATTCACTAGGCGCATCAGCAGCAATGAGCACTCCCGATCGCATGTTGTCCATCCTCGACCTCTTCCGCGACGACACCACCGCCGCGTTCCAGGAGGACGTCATGGCGCATCTGGAGTGTTCGCGCGCCACCGCCTACCGCTATCTCAAGTCACTCACCGAAAGCGGCCTGCTGGCGCCGACCGCCGGCGGCGCCTACGTGCTCGGCTCGCGCATCATCGAGCTGGACCGGCACCTGCGCCAGCACGACCCGCTGATGCGCGCGGCCCGCGAGGTCATGCGCGCCACGGGCGACGAACTCAACGCCAACCTGATGCTGTGCAGCTACTACGGCGACAAGGTCATGTGCGTGGACCGCTACTGGACCGACCATTCCATCGAATCCAGCTACGCGCGCGGCCGCCCCTTCCCCATGTTCCGCGGCGCCACCGCCAAGCCCATCCTGGCCAATCTGCCGCCTTACCAGTTGCGCAACCTGATGCTGTGGCACGCCGCCGAGATCCGCGAGGCCGGCCTGGGCGATGACTGGGATGCGTTCCGCGCCAACCTCAAGCAATTGCGCGCGGCCGGCGTGTGCGTGTCGCACGGCGAGGTCGACCCGGGCCTGATGGGGATCGGCTCGGCGATCTTCACGCCCGACCAGAAGGTGGTGGGCAGCCTGGTGTTCATCGCCGCCGAGGCGCGCACGCCCGCCAAGCGGCTGGCGCTGCTGCAGGAACGCATCCAGGCCGCGGCGGCGCAGGTGACGCAGAATCTGCAGGGCCTGCAAGACAACGGCGCGGCGGCGATCGGCATCATGCCGTCGCGGCCGCGCCGCTTGAAGGCGCCCGCCGGTGCGACACCGGCGCGGCGCAAGGCCTGATCAGCCCTTGTTGTAGCGCTCGGCGCTCTTGAGGATTTCCTCGTGGGCGGCATCAACGCCCTTCCAGCCCTTGACCTTGACCCACTTGCCCTTTTCCAGGTCCTTGTAGTGCTCGAAGAAGTGCTGGATGCGGGCCGTGTCTTCGGCCGGCAGGTCTTCGTACGACTTGATGTTGCGGTACGGGGGGTAGAGCTTTTCGATCGGCACGGCCAGCAGCTTGGCGTCGCCACCCGACTCGTCGTCCATTTCCAGCACGCCGATGGCGCGGCAGCGCACCACGGCGCCGATCTGGATGGGGAACGGGGTCAGCACCAGCACGTCGGCGGGGTCGCCGTCTTCCGACAGCGTTTGCGGGATATAGCCGTAGTTGCACGGGTAGTGCATGGCCGTCAGCATGAAGCGGTCGACGAAGATCGCGCCCGATTCCTTGTCGACCTCGTACTTCACCGGGTCGGCGTTCATGGGGATCTCGATGATCACATTGAAGTCTTCCGGCAGCTTCTTGCCGGGGGACACGCGGTCATAACTCATGATTGAACCTTGTCAGTCTGAAAGAGGATCAAAGCGAGCCGTCGTCCTTGAACGGCGGCTTGGTGGTCGGGACCGGCACGGCGGCCGGCTTGGGCGTGGCCGGCGCAGGCGGCACGGCCGGGGCGGCGGGAGTGTAGGTCGGCACGGGGTTGTCGAACGCCGCCGCCGGAATCGGCGCGCTGTCGAAATACTCGTCGATGTCGGACGTGCCGCCCACCACCGGCGCGTCCTCGGGCGCCAGCGCGCGGGCCTGCTGCTCCTTGCTGGCCCGGGCATCCGGATCCAGCACGTAGTCCGAGGCCGACGCGGCCACCGCCGGAGGCAGCGCGGGATAGTCGCCGCCGATCTCGGCGTCGCCATCCGACAGGCCCACCGCGTAGCCACCCTCCGCGTCCAGATGGTAGGGATCCGAACCGGTATCCGCGGCCGGCAATGCCGCGTCGGCGGCCAGCACCGGCAGCGCCATGCTGGCGGCGGTTGCCAGGCGCCAGTGGCGCACCGCATCGGCCGGACGGTCGAGGCGGTCGTACAGGCTGCCCAGCAGCGCGTGGGTCTGGGCATCGCCACGGCGCGACAGGCTGCGCAGCAGATAGCGTTCGGCCTGCCCCCACAGCTGGCCATTCAGGCACAGCATGCCCAGGGCGGTCAGCAGGTCGGGATCGGTCGGGCGCTGCTGCAGCCAGGTCTCGGCCTTGGCCAGGCGGCGCGACACTTGCGCGGCGTCACAACGGGCGTAGGCCGCCACCAGGGCGGGATTGAACTTCACGGCAATGGCGGCCTCGAGCACCTTGGCGGCCTCGTTGGCCTCGCCCGCCGCCTCGAAGGCGGAAGCGCCGGCCAGCGCGATTTCCGGCAACAGCCGCTCCTCGGCCTTGAGATCCTTCCAGATGGCGCGCCAGGCGTTGTTGGCGGCGCCCGCCCGCAGGCGCGCGGCGCCGGCCACGTCGATCAGGTGGTCGCCTTCGCTGCGCGCCAGCGCGTTACGGCGCAACAAACCGCGGGCCAGCGTGAAGACCTGCTCGTCGTGGCGCAGGGCCGTGTGCGCGCGCAGCAGCAGGCGCATGGTGTGCAAGTGGCGCGCGCCGCCGTCGGCAAGCGGCGCCAGCACGGCCAGGGCGCGTTCGGCGCGGCCCTGGTCGAGCAGCATGTCGGCCGAAACCGTCGCGGTGGCTTCGACCAGGCCGGGATCGGTGCCAGCCTGTTCCTGCGCGGTCGCCAGCAGGCGGTCGCGGCGGTCGAATTCACCCAGGCCATGCGCCGCCCGCGCGGCCGACAAGGCGGCCAGCACGCGGCGGGTCTGCACCTTGGTCTGCTCGAGCAGACGGGTCAGGTCCTTCTCGGCGTGCGAGTAGCGCCCTTCCAGCAGGCCGATCCAGCCGCGCTCGAGCAATTCGTGATCGCGCGCCTGGGCGCGCTTGCCGCGCCAGGCGCGGACACGATCGGGAATGGCCAGCAGCCAGGCCAGCAGGCGCAGGCCCACATACAACACCACGAAGGCGGCCACGATCAGCAGCACGGCCAGCGTCAGCGACATCGAGATGCGCCACGGCCACACCAGCAGCAGCACGTTGCCGGAATGGGAACGCAGCACCACCGCCAGGGCGACGGCGATGACGGCGAGCAGCAGAGTCCAGAACCAGGTACGCATAGGCCTCAATCCTGGTCGCTGGTCTTGAAGCCGGCGGCGCGCAACGCGGCCACGGCGTTCAGGCTGTCGGACACATCGGGCATGCGCACGGCGATGTCGGTCTGCGCCAGTTCACGGGCCAGGTTCTGGGCCGCGACGGTGTCGGGGGACCGGTTGTCGAAATACTTGGCCAGCGTGGCGCCGATATTGTCGAGTTCGCTCTTCCAGACCGTCGGCTGGCGCATCAGCATGGCCAGTTGCACGGTCAGCAGGCGCTGGCGCAGCGTGCCACGCACCTGGTCAGCCTGTTCCGGCGACAGCAGCAGCGCGGCGGGCTCGTCGACGCGCTGGATGGTGATCAGCCCGCCCAGCTCATGGGCCAGGGCCGAACCGGCGCGGCCTGGCCAGGAGGCCACTTCGGCGCGCCAGCGTTGCCACCAGGGCGCGTCGGCGGGCAGCGCCGCCTGCGGATCGACCGCGACCGGCGCGGGCGTGGCGGGACGGGTCTCGCCGGCGGGCGCGATGCCGGGCGCGGCGGCGTCCGGCACCAGCAGCGGCGCCTTGCCAACCAGCGCGGTCAGGCGCTCGATGCGGGCCGACTGGGCGGGAATATCCACGGTGGATACGGCGCGCAGGCGGTCCAGGTCGCCATTGATGGCTTGTTGCAGGCTGGAGAAGCGTGGACGGTCGGCGCGGGCCAGGCGCGCTTGCGCCGTTTCCAGCGCGACGATGGCATTGGAGACGTTGCCGGCCAGGCGCAGTTGCTGGCTGCCGATGGTGAGCAGGCGCTCGACGTCGTTGGCCAGCAGCTCGTCGCTGGCGCTGTCGTTGAAGTTCTGCCAGGCCTGTTGCAAGGCGTTGTACTGGCTCTGGGTCTCGCGCACGCTTTCCTCGAGGTCGCCCAGGCGGCCAGCCTGGGCTTGCGCCAGGGCCAGGGCCTCACGGGTGTCCTTGCGAGCCTGCGCCACGTCGGCCGTCAGCGTGTCGAGGCGCGAAGCGACCTCGCGGCCCGCCGCGACGAACTGGGTGCGTTGCTGCCACAGGGCGTAGCCCAGGCCGACAGCCAGCAGGATGACGATGATGAGCGCGGTGACCAGAGGGCCACTGCCGCGCTTGGCCGGACGGGCCTTGACGGAATCGGCCGGGGCCGATGCGGGCGCGCTGGCGCCCGGGGCGGCCGCATGAACGGCCGGATCGGTAGCGGGAGTCTTGTCTGTCATGACGCGATTGTATTCGGTGTCCGTCCGAAGCAACGAATCAAGCAGCAACAAAAGCCTGGAAAATCGACTCGTCGTTGGGCAAGCAGATTTTTACCATTGCTGGCGGGCCCATGTCAGGCGCATGCCGCGGCAGGCGCCGGGCCAGTGAAGGATGGGTCACCACGAAGCCGCAGCGGCCCCACCAGTCGGCCAGTCCGGCCCCTCGCAGTTGCTCTTCCACCGCATCGGCGCCCTCGCCGCTCGTGATCAGCCAGGTGGCGGCCACGCCCTGCGCGGCCCAGCGCCGCAGGGGGGCGAAGGCGGATTCGTTCCATTGCGCGGGGCGGCGCACATAGGCCGCATGACGTGTCACGGCAACGCCATGTGCCTGCAGCCGGTCACCCAGCCAATCGCGCCCCTGCGTGCCGCGCACCAGCAAGACCCGTGCCGGCAGCCGTGGCAGACCGCAAAGCACCTCCCAGAGCGCCTCCGAATCATGGCTGGCGGCCTGGTCGCCGGGATGCAGGACTGTTGTATTCGCGCCAAAAGCCGGCAGCTCGCGCAGGCCCGCGGCACTGGCCGGGCCGACCGTGGCGGCCATCACGCCCGCCGGCCAGGGCGCCTGGCCGTCCGCCCGCGCCAGTTGATCGAGATAGAAGCGGGCGGCATTGCCGCTGACGAACACCACCAGATCGTAGTCCGCCGGCCGCGGCAAGTCGGCCGCGGCGACGGCCAGAGGCTGGATATCGAGCGCGGGCAGGATGCAGGGCATCCAGCCGGCCCCGCGCAGGCGGTCCGCCAGCGCCTCATTGCGACCGGCGGGCCGTGTCAGCACGGCCACGCGCGGCGCTTGGGCGATGGCCCCGTCCATCACTCGGGCGCGGAGTCTTGCAGCAGTTCGTCGAGAATGGCCTGGGCGCCGGCGTCGAACAGCTCGGCGGCGACCGCCTCGCCGATCGCCTGCGCCTGGGCCACCGGGCCACTGCCTTCGGCGCGCAGCATGCGCGTGCCGTCGGGCGAGGCCACCAGCGCGCGCAGGTGCAGGCCATCGCCCTCGATTTCGGCGTAGGCCGCCAGCGGCACTTGACAGGAACCGCCCAGCCGGCGCGACACCGCGCGCTCCGCCAACGCGATCGAGGTGGCGCCCGCATCGTTCAGCGGGGCCAGCCAGGCGCGCAGATCGTCGCGGTCGTCGCGGATCTCGATGGTCAGCGCGCCCTGCCCGGCCGCAGGCAGGCAATCCGCCGGATCGAGCAGGCAACGGATGCGGTCGGCCAGGCCCAACCGGTTCAAGCCCGCGGCGGCCAGCACGATCGCATCGTATTCATCGCGATCGAGCTTGGCCAGGCGGGTGTCGAGGTTGCCGCGCAGCGGCTTGACCACCAGTTGCGGAAAGCGCGCGCGGATCTGCGACTCGCGCCGCAGGCTGGAGGTGCCCACGACGGCCCCGGCCGGCAGGTCGGCCAGCGTGGCATGGCGATTGGAGACGAAGGCATCGCGCGGATCGGCGCGATCGAGGACGGCGCACAACTCGAACGGCGCCTGCAGATCGACCGGCATGTCCTTCAGACAATGCACGGCCAGATCGGCGCGGCCGTCGAGCAAGGCGTTTTCGAGTTCCTTGACGAAGAGCCCCTTGCCGCCCACCTTGGAGAGGGTGCGGTCGAGGATCTGGTCGCCTCGGGTCGTCAGGGTGAGGAGTTCAACCGCGCACGCAGGATACAGCGTGCGCAGCCGATCGCGCACATGCTCGGCTTGCCACAGGGCAAGCCGGCTGGCGCGGGTCGCGATGACCAAGCGTTGCGGTAGCGACACGTCGCGCCATCAAACGAAGTTTGAGACGATGACCGTCGCCACGACCCCGAGGATGGCCAGCACGAACAGGCCCTGCAGGAGGCTCAGGCCTGATTCGGTTTGCTGGGGATCGGCGGATCTACGCAGACTCATGTACGGATTCCTTGGAGGCGGTTTTGCGGCTTGCCAGCCACCGTCCAAGGACAACAACGAGCAAGGCGCCGAAGATTTCTACGCCGATTTTAACCGCAGTGGGCTGGACGCCGAATTGACCTTCGACAAACACGTCCGTGACCAGCATGCCGCCCGCGATCCAGCCCAGCAGCGCCGCGCCGAAGGTCACCACCAGCGGATAGCGGTCGATCAGCTTCAGCACCAGCGTGCTGCCCCAGATGATGATGGGCACGCTCACGACCAGGCCGAAGATAACCAGACCGATCTGATGATCAGCGTGCGCGTTCTGGGCCGCGCCGGCGATGGCGATGACGTTGTCCAGGCTCATCACGAAGTCGGCGATGATGATGGTCTTGATGGCGGCGATGATGGATGTGCCGCCCTTCACATTGCCATGGGCGTCATCCTCGGGCACCAGCAGCTTGACGCCGATCCAGACCAGCAGCAGGCCGCCCACCACCTTCAGGAACGGGATCGACAGCAGGGTCAGCGCGAAGGCGATCAGGACCACGCGCAGCAGGATGGCGCCGGCGGTGCCCCACAGAATGCCCTGCATGCGCTGCTTGGGCTCCAGGTTGCGGCAGGCCAACGCGATCACCACCGCATTGTCGCCGCCGAGCAGGATGTCGATGAGGATGATCTGGAATACCGCTGCCCAACTCAGCGTCTGGAAAAACTCAAGCAATTTGAACCCCCGAAGGCATTTATCAAAATAAAGGCCGGCCCCGTGCCGGCCAGCCCGCCGCCGTGGCGGCGGGCTTGGAACAACTTATTATTGTAGTTCAGCTTTCAGTCAGCTTTCTGGCGCAGAAGCAAAACTTTGCCGATCGCCAGGACCAGCACCGCGCCCAACGCGCCGCACATGAGCGCGAAGCTGTGCTGGGTCACGCCCAATGCCGCATCGATGCGCGCCACCGGCTCCTGCAGGGCGGGATCACCCACCAGCAATTCGCCGGCAATGAAGCCCAACAGCGCCGCGCCCACCCAGACGATGAGCGGGAAGCGTTCGATGACCTTGAGCAGCAGCGTGCTGCCGAAAATCACAAGCGGAATACTGATCGCCAGGCCCAGCACCAGCAGCGTGGTGTCGCCCATCGCCGCGGCGGCCACGGCCACCACATTGTCCAGGCTCATGACCAGGTCGGCGATCATGATAGTGCGGATTGCGGTCAGCAGATTGCCATGGGTCTTGCCGTCCCCCTCTTCCTCGCCTTCCGGCAGCAACAGGGTCACGCCGATGTACACCAGCAGCAGTGCGCCGATGAGCTTGAGCCACGGCAGCATCAGCAGCTTGGCGGCCACCAGCGTCAGCACGATACGCATGATGATCGCGGCGGCCGAGCCGATCACGATCGCTTTCTTTTGCTGCGCCGGCGGCAGCGAGCGCGCGGCCAGCGCAATCACCACGGCGTTATCGCCCGACAGCAGAATGTTGACCCAAATGATCTGGAGCAACGCTAACCAGAATGCCGCTGAACTGAGTTCCATACCTCTCTTTCCTAGGACGTGATCCCCCTAGGACAAACCAAATGAATGGGTGGAAAAGACAAAAAGACGTACTGACCGTCTTGGTGCGAGCCCGACGGCATTCTTGCTGGGTACGTGCAGAATTTCTTTCATTATAGTTTCGTTCAGCTTTCCGTATGTTTCGCCGGCCGCATCATGGACGCGGGATTTCCCTAGGCTGGAACGAAAAAAAGGCCCGCCGAGGCGGGCCTTCTTCATGCACACAACCTTACAGCACCGACTTGAGCAGCTTGCCCATTTCGGAGGGGTTGCGCGTGGTGCGGATGCCGCAGGCTTCCATGACTTCCAGCTTGGCGTCGGCCGTGTCGGCGCCGCCGGAGATCAGCGCGCCGGCGTGGCCCATGCGCTTTCCGGGAGGGGCGGTGACACCGGCGATGAAGCCGACGACCGGCTTCTTCATGTTGTCCTTGGCCCACTGGGCGGCGTTGACTTCGTCCGGACCGCCGATCTCGCCGATCATGATGACGGCGTCGGTGTCGGGATCGTCATTGAACATCTTCAGGACGTCAACGTGCTTGAGGCCGTTGATGGGGTCGCCACCGATGCCGACGGCGCTGGATTGACCCAGGCCCAGCTCGGTGACTTGCGCCACGGCTTCGTACGTCAGGGTGCCCGAGCGGCTGACGATGCCGATGCGGCCCTTGCGGTGGATGTGACCGGGCATGATGCCGATCTTGATTTCGTCCGGGGTGATCAGGCCGGGGCAGTTCGGGCCCAGCAGCAGCGTCTTGCTGCCCTTGGCCTTCATGCGGTTCTTGACTTCCAGCATGTCGCGGACCGGGATGCCTTCGGTGATGCAGATCACCAGATCCAGCTCGGCCTCGACGGCTTCCCAGATGGCGGCGGCGGCGCCGGCGGGCGGCACGTAGATGACCGACACGGTGGCGCCGGTGTCGGCCTTGGCGTCCTTGACCGACGCGAAGATCGGCACGCCTTCGAAGTCCTCACCGGCCTTCTTGGGGTTCACGCCGGCCACGAAGGCGGCTTTGCCATTGGCGTACTCGCGGCACATGCGAGTGTGGAACTGACCGGTCTTGCCCGTGATGCCCTGGGTGATGACCTTGGTGTCCTTGTTGATCAGAATCGACATTTGTGAATCCTTGGATTTTTTCTCTTTACTTGACGGCGGCGACGACGCGGGTGGCGGCTTCGGCCATCGTGTCGGCGCTGATGATCGGCAGGCCCGACTCGGCCAGCATCTTCTTGCCGAGTTCTTCGTTGGTGCCCTTCATGCGCACGACCAGCGGCACGTTCAGGTTGACGGCCTTGCAAGCGGCGATCACGCCTTCGGCGATGACGTCGCAGCGCATGATGCCGCCGAAGATGTTGACCAGGATGGCCTTCACGCTCTTGTTCTTGAGCATGATCTTGAAGGCTTCCGTGACCTTCTCGGCCGTGGCGCCGCCGCCGACGTCCAGGAAGTTGGCCGGCTCGCCGCCGAACAGCTTGATGGTGTCCATGGTGGCCATGGCCAGGCCGGCGCCGTTCACCAGGCAACCGATGTTGCCGTCGAGCTGGATGTAGGCCAGGTCGAACTTCGAGGCTTCGATTTCAGCCGGATCTTCTTCGTCCAGGTCGCGGTATGCGACGATTTCCGGGTGACGGAACAGGGCGTTGGAGTCGAAGTTGAACTTGGCGTCCAGGGCGATGATGTTGCCCTTGCTGTCACGGTTCAGCGGGTTGATTTCGACCAGCGAGGCGTCGGTGTCCATGTAGCACTTGTAGAGCTTCTGGAACACGTCCACGGCCTGGGCGGTCGAGTCGGCGGGCAGGCCGATCGCGTTGGCGATCTTGGTGGCTTGCTCGGCCGACAGGCCGGTCAGCGGATCGATATATTCGGTGACGATCTTCTCGGGAGTGGAGTGAGCCACTTCCTCGATGTCCATGCCGCCTTCGCTGGAGGCGATGAAGGCGACCTTCTGGGTGGCGCGGTCGGTGACCAGCGACACGTAGTATTCCTTCTGGATGTCGGCGCCGTCTTCGATGTACAGGCGGCGGACCTTCTGGCCTTCCGGGCCGGTCTGGTGCGTGACCAGCTGCATGCCCAGGATTTCGGAGGCGAGCTTGCGCACGTCGTCCAGCGAGCGCGCCAGCTTCACGCCGCCGCCCTTGCCGCGGCCGCCCGCGTGGATCTGTGCCTTGACGACCCAGACCGGTCCACCCAGCTTTTCAGCGGCAGCCACGGCCTCGTCGACGGAAAGAGCGGGAATCCCGCGCGGCACCGGGATGCCAAATTGCTTCAGCAGTTCCTTGCCTTGATACTCGTGGATTTTCATGTGTTACCTGTCAGGACGTATGAGAAAGAGAAGGTGAATCGGAGGTCGAATCGGCCGATGCCTCAGCGCTACCCCCGGTGTACCACTTGGGATAGTGCTCAGCCACCACCGGGCCGTCGGTGCTCAGGGCATGACAGCCGTCCAGTTGGAATGGACGCCGGTTCGGGTTGCTTTCCTGCCGCCGGCGGTTGGCCATGGTCTGCACCGCCGCGGTGGGAAGCACCTGCGACAGCTCGGTCATGTGCGTACAGCCCTCGACATGGCCGAAGCGCTCCTTGACCTGACGGCGGAACCCCTTGAGCAGGTTCATGCCGACCAGGTCAGCGTAGGCGGATTCGATGGCCATGCAGTGCTCGCCGTAGGGAGCGGCATCATAGACGGCCCGCGCGGCCACGATGGTGAAATCGCCATCGATGGTGATGCGCAGGTGCATATGGTGGATGGGTTGCCCCGCCTTGAACATCTCGCCGTCGCGCTTGGGAAAATCGTACGCCTTGACGTCGATGAGCTCGGCTTCCAGGTCCCAGTTGCCGTCATCGCGCGCATACGACTGCACGCGTATGGAACGCGTGTGCAGCGGCTGGCGAGGACAATCCGGCGGTGGCAAGGGCATGCTTGGGGCCTGCGGGGCAGAGACGGCCGGCGCATGGTGCGCGGCAACAAAACCTTCAAAGTATAGCGCAGCCCGCCCTGCCCCGACCGTCAAAATGCGCGCCGCGCCCGCCCCGGCGGCCGGCGGGCGGGCGTCCGCCGGCTCAGCGCCGCGTCCACGGCGTGGCCGGGCTGCCCATCCAGGCCTGCCCGGCCGGAATGCTCTCTCCCTTGAGCACCAGGGTCAGCGGCCCCAGGCGGGCGCCGTCCTCGACCCGGGTGTCGTACAGGATGGTGCTGCGCGGGCCGACGTTGACGCCATTGCCGATCCGCACCGGCCCGATTTTCATGACGCGGTCTTCGAACAGGTGAGTCTGCGGACCCGACCAAGCGTGCATGACTGAATCGTCCCCAATTGATACGCAGTCGTACTCGGTGACATCGGTGGTATCCATGAACACACGTTTGCCGATGCGCGCGCCCATGCAGCGCAGGGCCAACGGCAGCCAGGGCGTGGCGCGCAGGAAGTTGAAGAAGTTGGGCACCGCGATGGATTCGTACAGGCTGGTGACAGCCTCGCTCTTCCAGACGAACGGCGTCCACATGGGCTCGGCGCGCGGCCGGTAACGGCCGATCAGCAGCCACTTCAGCAGGATCAGGAACAGGAAGGTGCCCACCCCGTACAGCACGCCCGCCAGCATCAGCTCATCGAACGCCGCCACGAAACCGTCGCGCACCGCGATCGGGATGACTTTCATGACCGTCAGGTAACCCACCGCGATCACCACCGCCAGCGGCAGGATCATGCGCATCAGCTCGACCGCGCCGCGCGCCACCTTGCGGCCCAGGCTCGGGCGGAAAGTCAGGTGCTCGGGAAAGCCGGCCGCCTGTTCGCGCGCCGGCAGCGCCAGCGGCGGATTGCCGAGCCAGGTCTGGCCGCTGGCCATGCGGGCGTTGGCCGGCGCCCGGCTCTGCACGCCGATCAGCACGTCGTCGGGCAGCACCGAGCCGTCCGGCACATAGGCGCCGTTGCCGACAAAGCTGCGGTTGCCGATGAGGGTGGGCCGCATGGTCATCCAGCCGCGATCGACTTCCTCGTCGCCCAGCATCACGCCGTCGGCGATGAAACTGTCGCGGCCCAGCGTCAACATGTCCGGCACGATGCCCATCGCGGTCGATATCTCGGTGCCGCGCCCGACCTTGGCGCCCAGCAGGCGGTACCAGGTGCCGGCGTAGATCGATGCGTACAACCCGTGCAGCACGCTCAGGCTGGACTCCTGGATCTGGTTGGTCAGCCAGCGCCGCAGGTAGATCTGGCCATACACCGGCCACCGGCCGCTGGCCAGACGCGGCAGCAAGGTCCAGCGCAACAGGGCGGACACCAGCACCGTCAGGAACAGCAGCAAGGCGCTGGCCGGCAGCGCCAGCAACAGGTAGACCAGGAACGCGTACGGCCAGGATACGCGCGACCCCATCAGGTCGAGCCAGCGCGCGTCGATCCAGTCGATCAGCACGAAGCTCGGGAACACCGGCATGAAGAACAGCGCCGCGATCAGCGTGCCGCCGGCCGCATAGGCCAGCATGTCCAGCCGCGCCCAGCGGCCTTCCCGCGCCGGGCGCTCGGGCAATTCTGGGGCCCGCGCCTGCGGGTCGTGGCGCGCCGGCGCGCCGGTCCAGATCTCGCCGGCGGCAATGCGGGCCCCCGCGGGCAGCGACGACAGCCCTTCCAGCCGGCCGTCGGCCTCGATCACGACATCGCCCTGCACCACCGCGTAGGAGCCGATGTAGGCATTCTCGCCCAGCGTGATGGGCGCGACTTCCCAATGCGCGCCGCGCACCTCGAAGTTCTCCAGGTTCACCGCGGCGCCGATGCTGGCGCCATCGCCCACCGTCAGCAGGTCGGGGGCGCGCACCGAAATGCGGCTGATGGCGGCATTGCGGCCGATGCGCGCGCCCAGCGCCCGCAGGTACCAGGCCTGCAGCGGCGAGCCCGCCAGCAGGTACGCGGGCGGGATGTCGAGGATGCGGTCGACCAGCCACCAGCGATAGAAGGTCCAGCCATAGAGCGGATAGCGGCCCGCCTTGAGCCGGCCCAGGATGCCCCACTTACAGACCACCGCGACGCCGAAGCTGAGCAGGTTGCAGGCCAGGTAGCTGGCGATCGACAGGGCCACCGCGCGCCACACCGAATCCCCCTCGTCGCCAGTGAAGTAGTGATAGGTGAAGAACGGCGTCAACCAGATCAGCATGCGCACGCCGATCAACAGCGGCAACACCGCCAGTTGCGCCAGGCCACAGGTCCAGCGGCGCCATTCGGGCGCGCGTTCGATCGGCGCCTGTTGCGCCGGCGCCGCCGCGGCCGCCGATTCGGCCGCCAGCGCGTCGAGCCGCGCCGCCAGCGCGCCCAGCACGGAATGCTGGTAGAGCTCGTGCATGGTCAGCGCGGAAAACTGTGGATGCTTGCGCAGCGAAGACACCAGCCGCGCCGCCAGCAGCGAATGGCCGCCCAGGTCGCGGAAGAAATCGCTCGCCAGCCGCAGCGGCTGCCCCGGGAACAGCGGCCGCAGCGCCTCGAACAAGGCGTGTTCGGCGGGCGAGACCGGGGTGTCGTCCTCGCCGCTGGGCTCGGACGCGGTGGCCAGTTCGCGCGCCTTCAGGGCCTTGCGGTCGATCTTGCCCGAGGTCAGGCGCGGCACTTCGGCCACCAGCTCGAATCGGGCCGGAATCATGTAGGCGGGCAGTTCGGCCGCCAATGCCGCGCGCAGCGTGTGCGGGTCGAGCCGGGCATCGCCTTCCGGCGTCAGGAACGCCACCAGTTGGTCGATGCCCGCCAGGTCGCGCAGCACCACGGCGGCCGCGCCGACGCCGGCCTGCCGGTACAGCGCGGCTTCGATCTCGCCCAGCTCGACGCGAAAGCCACGCACCTTGACCTGGTCATCGCTGCGGCCCAGGCACTGGATCTGGCCATTCTCGTCGATGCGCGCCAGATCGCCGCTGCGGTACATGCGGGTGTCATGTTCGCCGCTGGGGCGCGGATTGGCCAGGAACTTCTCGGCCGTCAGTTCGGGCCGCCCCAGATAGCCGCCGGCCACGCCGGGGCCGGTGATACAGAGCTCGCCGGTCTGGCCCTGCGGCAGCACGGCGCCGTCCTCGCCGCGGATCAGCATGCCGTAGTTGGGCAGCGGCGTGCCGATGGTCACGGGCTGGCCCGGCAGCAGCTCGGCCAGGCTGGCTGATACGGTAGTCTCGGTGGGACCATAGGTATTGAACAGGCGCCGTCCGGGCGTGGCCCAGCGCTGCACCAGGAACTCCGGGCACATCTCGCCGCCCAGGTTGACGATGCGCAGGCCAGGCACGTCGCGCGCGAACAGCGCCAGCAGTGTCGGCACCGCGTGCAGCACCGTCACGCCCTCGCGCACCAGCGCGTCGGGCAGCGCCTCGGGATCGGTGGTCAGCATCTTGGGCGCCACCCAGAGCGTGGCGCCGACCAGGTAGCTGATCCAGATTTCCTCGAACGACATGTCGAAGGCGACCGAGAAACCCTGGTAGACCTTGTCGCCATGGCGCACGCCCAGCACTTCGTTCTCGCTGCGCAGGAAATGGCAGATGCTGGCCTGGCTGATCGGCACGCCCTTGGGCTTGCCGGTGGATCCCGAGGTATAGATGACGTAGGCCGGATGTTCCGGCAGCAGGCCGTCGCGCCGGCGCAGCGCCCCCTCGACCGGCACCGACAACTGCCAGGTGGTCCAGGTGATCATGCCGTCCAGTTGCACCTCGCCGCCGGCCACCAGCCCGCGCGCGCCGGCGTCCTGCAGGCAAACCAGCATGCGGTCGGGCGGCGTGTCGGATTCGAACGGCAGCCAGGCCGCGCCCGCCTTGGCGATGGCGGCCTGCATCACCAGCAGATCGTCGCCGCGCGGCAGGCACAGGCCGACGATATCGCCGGGACGCACGCCAGCCTCGATCAGGTGGTGCGCCGCCAGGTCGGCCCGGCGCCCGAGCGCCTCGTAAGTCAGGGATTGATCCAGCCAATGAATGGCGATGGCGGCGGGATACCGCAGGATCGTGGCTTCCAGAATATCGGGCAGCGTCTCCGCTCGGAGCAGATCCGGCCGATAGGGGCCTTGAAGAATCATAGGTACGGCGACAATCCGGCAGAAGGGATGTTTGCGTATTGACCCACAAGGCGCGAAATCGTTCAAGCCCGGACGCAAAAAACCCCTGTGGTGTGCATCCCGCGCGCAACACAGGGGTTCCGGATTGCCGGCCCGGGCAAACGCCCGACCGGCCGGCCGCCTCGCGTCAGGCGGCCTCGCGCAGCGCGCGGGCGGCTTGCACCATGCCGATCAGCGCCGCTTCGGTTTCCGGCCAGGCGCGGGTCTTCAGGCCGCAATCCGGGTTCACCCACAGGCGCTCCTTGGGCAGACGGGCGGCGGCTTTGCGCATCAGGCCGACCATCCAGTCCACCTCCGGCACGTTGGGCGAGTGGATGTCATAGACGCCCGGGCCGATGTCGTTCGGATAGCGGAAGTCCTCGAACGCCTTGAGCAACTCCATGTTGGAGCGCGACGTTTCGATCGTGATCACGTCCGCGTCCATGGCGGCGATCGATTCGATGATGTCGTTGAACTCCGAATAGCACATGTGCGTGTGGATCTGCGTCTCGTCGCGCACGCCGGCGGTCGCCAGGCGGAAGCAGTCCACCGCCCAGTCCAGGTACGCCTGCCAGTCGGCGCGGCGCAGCGGCAAGCCTTCGCGAATGGCCGGTTCGTCGATCTGGATGACGCTGATGCCGGCGGCCTCCAGGTCCACCACCTCGTCGCGCAGCGCCAGCGCCAGCTGGCGGCAGGTCTGTTCACGCGGCTGGTCGTCGCGCACGAACGACCACTGCAGAATGGTGACCGGCCCGGTCAGCATGCCCTTGACCGGCTTGTCGGTCAGCGACTGGGCGTACGAGGACCAGCCCACCGTCATCGGCGCGGGCCGGGCCACGTCGCCGAAGATGATCGGCGGCTTGACGCAGCGCGAGCCGTAGCTCTGCACCCAGCCGTTCTTGGTGAAGGCGAAGCCGGCCAGCAGCTCGCCAAAGTATTCCACCATGTCGTTGCGCTCGGGTTCGCCGTGCACCAGCACGTCCAGGCCGACCTTTTCCTGGAAGCGGATCACCTCCTCGATTTCCTTGCGGATGGCGGTCTCGTAGCCCGCGTCCGTCAGCGCACCCGACTTCCAGTCGCGGCGCAGCGCGCGGATCTCGGCGGTCTGCGGGAAGGAACCGATGGTGGTGGTGGGATAGGCCGGCAGGCCCAGCTCTTGCTGCTGGCGCGCGATGCGGCCGGCGAACGGCGCGCGATCGCGCGACACGCTGGCCGAGGCCGCCATGCGCTGCGCCACGGCAGGGTTGTGGATGCGGGTCGACGCGCGGCGCGCGGCCAGGGCCGCGCGCTGCCTGGCCAGACCCTCCTGCACGCCGGCATCGGCCGCGCCGTCCAGCGCGCGGCCCAGCAGGCTCAGTTCTTCCAGCTTCTGCGCCGCGAAAGACAGCCAGCTCTTGAGTTCGGCGTCCAGCTCGGTTTCGTTGGCCAGATCCACCGGCACGTGCAGCAGCGAGCACGACGGCGCCAGCCACAGGCGTTCGCCCAGTTGCTGCCTGACCGGCGCCAGCGTGGCGAGGGCGGCGTCCAGGTCGGTGCGCCAGATGTTGCGGCCATTGATGATACCGGCGGACAGCACCTTGTCGGCGCCCAGGCCGGCCAACACCTCGGTCAGTTGCCCGGGCGCGCGCACCAGGTCCACGTGCAGGCCGGCCACCGGCAGGCCCAGCGCCGTGCCCAGGTTGTCCTTGAGGCCGTCGAAATAGGTGGCGATCAGCAGCTTGACCGGGCTGGCCGACAGCGTGGCGTACACCTGCTTGAAGGCGTCGCGCCAGGCTTGCGGCAGGTCCAGCACGAGGATCGGTTCGTCGACCTGCACCCACTCCACGCCCAGCTTGGCCAAGCGCGCCAGCACTTCTTCGTATACGGGCACAAGGTTGGCCAGCAGTTGCAGCTTGGCCGCATCGGCCGCGCCCTCGCCGAAAGCGTCGCCCTTGCCCTGGAACAGCCAGGTCAGCGGCCCCGGGATCACCGGCTTGACGGCGTGGCCCAGCGCCTGCGCTTCCTGGACCTGCTCGAACAGCGATTCACGCGCAATGCGGAAGGTCTGGCCAGGCACCAGCTCCGGCACGATGTAGTGGTAATTGGTGTCGAACCACTTGGTCATTTCGCAGGCGGCGGCGGGCTTGCCCGACGGGGCGCGGCCGCGTCCCATGCGGAACAGCGTGTCCAGCGAGACCGGCTCGTTGTCCTTCTGGCCGAAACGCGCCGGCACGGCGCCCAGCAGCGTGGTCCATTCCAGGATCTGGTCGTACCAGGCGAAATCGCCCACGGGCACGAACTTGACGCCAGCGTCGGCCTGCACCTTCCAGTGCCGGGCGCGCAACTCACGCCCCGTCTGCTCCAAAGCCTCGCCAGTCTGCTTGCCCGCCCAATAGGCTTCGACGGCGCGCTTCAGTTCCCGCTGGGCCCCAATACGGGGAAACCCCAAATTATGAATCGTAGTCATGGCAATCCCGTCATCAGACAAAATTTGTTCAAGTGCCAGCTATTCTGAAGCCAAACAAAAATGAATCAAAATCAATGTCTACATTTATAAGATGAAAAAACCTCATAAAATATAAGCTCATTGCCGCCCACCTCCGTGGCCAGCCCCGACCGTGCCGGTCTGCCTTTCCTATCGCCCTCCCATGCTGGAAATCCGCCATCTCGAAACCCTGACCGCCATCCGTGAAGGCGGCAGCCTGCAGGAAGCAGCCGATCGCCTGCACCTGACCCAGTCGGCCCTGTCGCACCAGTTGCGCGACCTGGAGACCCGGCTCGGCACGCCGCTGCTGAACCGCCGCACCCGGCCCGCGCGCCTGACCACCGCGGGCCTGCGCGTGCTGGCCCTGGCCGACGAGGTGCTGCCGCGCATGCGCGCCACCGAACGGGAATTGCAGCGGCTGGCCGCCGGCCGCACCGGCCGGCTGCACCTGGCGATCGATTGCCATTCCTGCTTCCAATGGTTGATGCCGTCGCTGGACGCATTCCGCGCGCAATGGCCCGACGTGGCGCTGGACCTGTCGGCGGCGTTCTCCTTCGCGCCCCTGCCCGCGCTGGTGCGCGGCGACCTGGACCTGGTCATCACGTCCGACCCGCAGCAACTGGACGCCGTCGAATACCTGCCGCTGTTCAAGTACGAACTGGTGCTGGCCGTGTCCGAATCGAATCCGCTAGCCGGCAGCAAGTTCGTCATGCCGGATCAACTGGCCGACCAGACGCTCATCACGTACCCGGTGGACAAGCAGCGCCTGGACATCTTCACGGCCTTCCTGGACCCCGCCGACGTCGAACCGGCCGCGATCCGCAAGGCGGAGCTGACGCCCATCATCGCGCAGTTGGTGGCCAGCAACCGCGGCGTGGCCGCCCTGCCCAACTGGGCGCTCACCGAATACATGAACCAGGGTTGGCTGCGCCAGTGCCGGCTGGGGCCGCAAGGCGTGTGGCGCACCTTGTACGCGACGGTGCGCAGCGAGGACACCGACGCCTCGTACATCGACGAATTCCTGACGCTGACGCGCGATGTCTGCTTCAAGACGCTGACCGGCATCAAGTCGGCGAAATAGGAAAAACAGGAAAAAGGGCAAGGGCGGGCCGGCACCGGCCTTCGCCGCGCGGCCCGCTCAGTCGTCGTCGCCGGCGCCGAGGATGCGACGGATGACGTCGTGCGCAAAGCCGCGGCTGGCCAGGAAGCGCGCCTGCTTGGCATAGGCGGCGCGGTCCTCGGGCCTGGCGCCGAAGCGTTTCCGCCAGACCTCGAGCGCGCGCTCGTATTCGGTGGCGCGCAATTGCTCGCGCAGCTCGGACACCTGGGCGTCATCCACGCCGTGCTGGCGCAATTCCTGCACGATGCGGGCCGCCCCCTGGCGCGACGCGCGGCGATGCACCAGGCTTTGCGCAAAACGCTCGGTCGACAGCCAGCCTTCCTTTTCCAGCGCGTCCAGCACGCGCTCGACCTCATCGGGGTCTTCGGCATGGGGCGCGAGTTTGCGCGCCAGCTCATCGCGGGCATGCTCGCGTCGCGACAGATAACCCACCGCGCGCATTTTCAGCGACGGCCCCTTGGGAGGCGTGCGGGGCTTGTCTTCGGATGTACGCGCGCCCTCGCCCGTATCATCGCCCTCGCCGTCCTTGCCACGCCGGCCGCGTCCGCTGGCCGCGCGCCGTTCGGAGCTGCGCTGCCACTGCGACGCCGGGGCGCTCGCGCCCTCGGGATCCTGGCCGGCCGCCGCGGAGGCTTCGGCAGCCCGCCGCAGGTCAGACGTGCGGCGCAGCCCCTCGGGCTTGGCCACGGTCTCGAATTCATCGTCCAGCCTGGCGCGCAGGCGATCAGCGGACGTGACGGGCGGTTTCCAGCTCATGCGCTTCCTCTATGTGCCAGCGGCAGGTCTCCCGGTAAGGGAGCCTGCCGCTGGCGGCCGGGCTGGCGAGCCCGGCGCTATCCGATGACGCGACGACGCGATTACTCGTCGCTGTCGTCTTCAGCGGTGGGCACGAATTCCGCGGCGCGGCTGACGATGCCCTGGTTCTCGCGGACCCGGTTCTCGATCTCGATGGCCAGATCCTTGTGTTCCTTCAGGTATTCGCGGACGTTGTCCTTGCCCTGGCCGATGCGGTTGCCGTTGTAGCTGTACCAGGCGCCAGACTTGTCCACCACATTGGCGGCCACGCCCAGGTCGATGATTTCGCCTTCACGCGAGATGCCGGCGCCGTACATGATGTCGAACTCGGCCTGCTTGAACGGGGGCGCGACCTTGTTCTTGACCACCTTGACGCGGGTTTCGTTGCCGACGACCTCGTCGCCCTTCTTGATTGAGCCGATGCGGCGGATGTCCAGGCGCACCGAGGCGTAGAACTTGAGCGCATTGCCGCCGGTGGTGGTTTCGGGGTTGCCGAACATCACGCCGATCTTCATGCGGATCTGGTTGATGAAGATGACCATGCAGTTGGTCTTCTTGATGGTGGCAGTCAGCTTGCGCAGCGCCTGGCTCATCAGGCGGGCCTGCAGGCCGGGCAGCGAATCGCCCATTTCGCCTTCGATTTCGGCCTTGGGCACCAGCGCCGCGACCGAGTCGACCACGATCAGGTCGACCGAGCCCGAGCGCACCAGCGCGTCGGTGATTTCCAGCGCCTGCTCGCCCGTGTCCGGCTGCGAGATCAGCAGGTCGGCCAGGTTGACGCCCAGCTTCGAGGCGTACTGCACGTCCAGCGCGTGTTCGGCGTCGACGAAGGCGCAGGTGCCGCCCAGCTTCTGCATTTCGGCCACGACCTGCAGGGTCAGCGTGGTCTTGCCCGAGGATTCCGGACCGTAGATTTCCACCACGCGGCCGCGCGGCAGGCCGCCGACGCCCAGCGCGATGTCCAGGCCCAGCGAGCCGGTCGACACCACCTGGATGTCATGCGAGACCTCGTTGTCGCCGTAGCGCATGATCGAGCCCTTGCCGAACTGCTTTTCGATCTGCGAGAGCGCGGCGGCCAGCGCCTTGGCTTTTTCCGAAGCGGCGGCCTTGGTGGTTTTGTCGTCCATGTAGTGTCCTGTCAGGTCTGGGTCTGTAACGTATCGGGGCGCGGCACGGGGTGTCGGTCAGCGCACGGGTTGTCGCAAGGGGTGATCGGGCCGTTGCCTGACAGCTGTTGCCAGAAAACTGGCAGTGCAAACTGTGGCGCTCAAGCGTGATCGGTAAAGCGATAGCGCAGATTATGGCATCGGATTGTACTGTACAAAAAAACAGTGTGCCACAGTTTTCCACGTATTCCCTGAGTGGGCAAGCCCGGTGCCGTATGACAGAATCGAGGAAAAAACTGGCGCTATGTCCCCATTGCGCTCCCGGCACGCCGCCCCGGCATCCCACCGAGGGCGGCACGCGTGCGCCGCTCCCCCGGCGCCCTTCTTCTTTTCGACTGCCCATGCGCATCCTGATCGCGGAAGACGACAGCATCCTGGCCGACGGCCTGTCACGCTCGTTGCGTCACAACGGCTACGCGGTCGATGCCGTGCGCGACGGCCTGGCGGCCGATTCGGCGCTGGCGGCCCAGGCCTTCGACCTGCTGATCCTCGACCTCGGCCTGCCGCAACTGGCCGGCCTGGAGGTCCTGCGCCGGCTGCGGGCCCGCAATTCCGCCCTGCCCGTCCTGATCCTGACCGCCGCCGACAGTATCGAGCAGCGCGTCAAGGGACTGGACCTGGGCGCCGACGACTACATGGCCAAGCCCTTCGCCCTGTCCGAGCTGGAAGCCCGCGTGCGCGCCCTGACCCGCCGCGGCGCCGGCGGCGGCGCCACGCTGCTCAAGCATGGCCGTCTGGTGTTCGACCAGACCGGGCGCGTTGCCATGGTCGACGACCAGACGCTGGACCTGTCCGCGCGCGAGGTCAGCCTGCTGGAGATCCTGCTGACCCGCAGCGGGCGCATGGTCAGCAAGACCCAGCTGGTCGACCATCTGTGCGAATGGGGCGAGGAAGTCAGCACCAACGCCATTGAGGTCTACGTGCACCGCCTGCGCAAGAAACTCGAGCCCAGCGGCGTGAAGATCGTGACGGTGCGCGGCCTGGGCTATTGCCTCGAACGGGACCAGGGTGCGGCCTACCTCGCAAGCTGAACCGCCACAGCCGGAGGCGCTCAACCAGGAAGCGCTGGATGTGATGCGGGCCGGGGCCCGCGGCCCCAGCTTTGCGCCGCCGCAGCGTTCGCTGCTGGGCGAGATCCTCGACTGGATGCTGGCGCCGCTGTTTCTGCTGTGGCCCATGAGCGTCGCCATCACCTACGTGGTGGCGCAGAACATCGCCAACGTGCCGTACGATCGCGCGCTGGCCAACAACCTGCACGTGCTGACGCGCCAGGTCCACGCCCAGGACGGCCGCGCGGTGCTGCGCATGACCGACCCGGCGCGCGAGGTGCTGCGCGCCGATGAAACCGACAGCGTGTTCTGGCTGGCGTTGGGCAGCCGCGGCGAATACCTGGGCGGCGATCGCGCCCTGCCCCTGCCGGCCTCGGTCGGCCAGCCGCGCCCTGGCGAGGTGCAGTACGAAGACGACACCCTGCGCGGCTTCGGTATCCGCCTGGCCTTCACCTGGGTCGACCTGAACCTGCCCAATACCCAGCCGGCGCTGCTGATCGTGGCCGAGACGGTGGAAAAGCGCACCCAACTGGCCAACGACATCATCAAAGGCGTGATCATTCCCCAATTCGTGGTGCTGCCGATCGCGGTGCTGCTGGTGTGGTTCGGACTGTCGCGCGGCGTGGCGCCGCTGAACGCGCTGCAACAGCGGCTGCGGGCGCGCCGACCGGACGATCTTTCGCCCATCGACGAGCGCGCCGCGCCCTCCGAGATCGCGCCGCTGGTGGCGGCCATGAACGATCTGCTCGACCGCCTGTCGGCCAACGTGCAGGCGCAGCGCCGCTTCGTCGCCGATGCCGCGCACCAGTTGAAGACGCCGCTGGCCGGTCTGCGAACCCAGGCCGAGCTGGCCCTGCGCGATGCCAGCCCCGAGGAAATGCAGGCCAGCCTGCGCCAGTTGGTGACCGGGTCCGAGCGCGCCACCCGCCTGGTGAACCAGTTGCTGCTGCTGGCGCGGGCGGAAAACCCCAGCGCCATCGGCCTGGCCGCCACCGATCTGAACGCCATCGCCTACGAGCAGGCCATGCACTGGGTGCCACAAGCGCTGTCGCTGGGCACCGATCTGGGCTTCGAAGGCTCGGAGACGCCGGTGCTGATCAACGGCAACCCGCTGCTGCTGGCGGAGCTGCTCAACAACCTGGTCGACAACGCCCTGCGCTACACGCCGCGCGGCGGCCACATCACGGTGCGGGTGCAAGGCCACGGCGGCCAGGGCATCCTGGAGGTAGAGGACTCCGGCCCCGGCATCGCGCCGGAGGAGCGCGAGCGGGTCTTCGACCGCTTCTACCGGGTGCTGGGCACGCTGTCCGACGGCAGCGGACTGGGCCTGGCGATCGTCAGGGAGATCGCCCAGAAGCACCAGGCGACGGTGCTCATCAGCGACCATCCGACGCCCCATTCCGAGCTGCCGGGCACCCGCATCCGCGTGGTCTTCCCGCTTTACGCCGAGCCGGTCGACGACCTCGGCGACTAGGCACGCCCGCCCTGCGCGAATGCGGCGATGCGGCGCCAGGAGTTCCTCGTTCCGTCCCTAGGATTATCCCTAGCCTCCCAGGGAGAAATTACTTTTTGTTTCAATTTTAAGATTCAGGTAAGGGTCGCGTCAGAACCTCGTCAGCCTCGCGCTCCAACCTTGCCATAGCTCGATGTCGGCTCGCCGGCGGAGGGTCAAGCACGGCGGAAAACCGCCGGCCAGAAAAATCGAGGAGACATCATGAGCACAACTACCATGGCAGGTCGCGGTCCATCCGCGGATCCGCGCCCGATGACCAAGGATGAACGCCGTGTCATCTTTGCCTCGTCGCTGGGCACGGTGTTCGAGTGGTACGACTTTTATCTTTACGGTTCGCTGGCCGCGATCATCGCCCAGCACTTCTTCTCCGGCGTGAACCCGACCGCGGGCTTCATCTTCGCGCTGCTGGCCTTCGCCGCCGGCTTCGCCGTGCGTCCGTTCGGCGCGCTGGTGTTCGGCCGTCTGGGCGACCTGGTCGGACGTAAATACACCTTCCTGGTCACCATCGTGCTGATGGGCCTGTCCACCTTCCTGGTGGGCGTGCTGCCCAGCTATGCCAGCATCGGCATCGCCGCGCCCGCCATCCTGATCGTCCTGCGCCTGCTGCAAGGCCTCGCGCTGGGCGGCGAATACGGCGGCGCCGCGACCTACGTCGCCGAACACGCACCGCATGGCCGCCGCGGCTTCTACACCTCCTGGATCCAGACCACCGCGACGCTGGGCCTGTTCCTGTCGCTGCTGGTGATCCTGGGCATCCGCTCGTTCATGGGCGAAGACGACTTCAAGGCCTGGGGCTGGCGCATTCCGTTCCTGATCTCGGTCGTGCTGCTGGGCATCTCGGTGTGGATCCGCCTGCAGCTCAATGAATCGCCGACCTTCCAGCGGATGAAGGCCGAAGGCAAGGGTTCGAAGGCGCCGATCGCCGAATCGTTCGGCCAGTGGAAGAACCTGAAGGTCGTGCTGCTCGCCCTGCTGGGCCTGACCGCCGGCCAGGCCGTGGTCTGGTACACGGGTCAGTTCTATGCGCTGTTCTTCCTGACGCAGACGCTCAAGGTGGACGCCAACACCGCCAACATCATGATCGCGATCGCGCTGCTGATCGGCACGCCGTTCTTCGTGATCTTCGGCGCGCTGTCGGACAAGATCGGCCGCAAGCCCATCATCATGGCGGGCTGCCTGATCGCCGCGGCGACCTACTTTCCGATCTTCCAGGGCCTGACGCACTTTGCCAACCCCGCGCTGGAAAAGGCGCAGGCAACCGCGCCGGTGACGGTCATTGCCGACCCGACCACCTGCTCGTTCCAGTTCAACCCGGTGGGCACCGCCTCGTTCACCAGCTCGTGCGATGTGGTCAAGTCGTTCATGGCCCGCAACTCGGTGAACTACAAGAACGAAGCCGCCCCGGCCGGCTCGGTGGCCAAGGTCAAGATCGGCACCGACGAGTTCGCCTCGTTCGACGGCAAGGGCATGGCCCCGGCCGACTTCAAGGCCAAGGCCGCCGAACTGGACAAGGCCCTGACCGCCGCCATCCGCAGCCACGGCTACCCCGCCAAGGCGGACCCGGCGCAGAGCAACAACGTCATGGTCGTCGTGCTGCTGACCATTCTGGTGATCTACGTGACCATGGTCTACGGCCCGATCGCGGCGATGCTGGTGGAAATGTTCCCGACCCGCATCCGCTACACCTCGATGAGCCTGCCGTACCACATCGGCAACGGCTGGTTCGGCGGCTTCCTGCCCCCGGTCGCCTTCGCCGTGGTGGCCGCCACCGGCAACATCTACGACGGCCTGTGGTACCCGATCATCATTGCGGTGATGACCCTGGTCATCGGCACGCTGTTCGTGCGCGAATCCAAGGACAACGACATCAACGCCTGACCGACCATCCCCCGCCGGGCGGGACTGCTGCGCCTGCCCGGCCTTTCAAAAGCTCCCCTGGGAGCTTTTTTTTTGCGCGCGAAAAATGGCGGACACAAAGCGCTTCCGATTCAGGACGCTGTCAGACCCCCGCCGTTAGACTGGCGCCTCAGATTACGGCCTTGCGCCTCTTCGCCCGGCGATTGATCCCCCTGCCAGGCGATTGCAGGGCTAGTGTTCTGACACCGATACCGCGTTCCCCGCGAGCCTTTTATGACGCGGTATTGTGTGCTCCCGTACCGGCCCGGCCTCTATTGAGCCGGGCCGCTTTTTTTTGGCGGGGTACCGCCGGCGCAAAAAAAGGCGGCCGCAAGCGGCCGCCTCCGGTCCCCCGGGGGATGCGCCTCAACGGCGCATGCCGACCCCGATGACCAGCACGCCGGCCACGATCGCGGCAATACCGGCCCACATCGGAATCGGCACGGACTTCTCGGTTTCGGCCGTGGCCTTGACCGAGCCAACCTGCAGCACGGTTTCCTCGGACTTGTAGCTAAAGCCCTTGTAGGCCAGGGCGGCAATGCCCAGCACGATCAGGATGGCACCGACAATCTTCATGCTTCTTCTCCTATTGCACAGGGGTGACGCGGACATTACCGCAAGGCCGTCCCCCTGTCAGTGACAGAACGTGTCGCCTGGCCCCATCCTATTGCGACGCTACGGCAAAGCAGCCGGCGTCGTATAGAATCAACCCTTTTGGCCGACGCTCATGTGGTTCAAGAATCTCAAGATTTACCGTCTCTCCTCGCCGTGGACGCTGACCGGCGAGCAGCTTGAAGAAACGCTTGCGCGGCATGCCTATCAGGCCGGCAACAACCTCGAAATGCAAAGCCTGGGCTGGGTCCCGCCGCGCGAAAATGGCGGGCTGGCGCACGTCGTGGGCGGACAGATCCTGCTGAATCTGCGGGCCGAGAAAAAGCTGCTGCCCAGCACCGTGGTCAACCAGGTCGCCAAGGCGCGCGCCCAGGAAATCGAAGAGCAGCAAGGCTACAAGCCGGGCCGCAAGCAGATGAAGGAAATCAAGGAGCGCGTCACCGACGAACTCCTGCCGCGCGCCTTCAGCGTGTACCGCGACACTCGCGTGTGGATCGACCCGCAGAACCACTGGCTGGTGATCGACGCCGCCGCCTCGGCCAAGGCCGATGAAGTCATCGGCCTCTTGGCCAAATGCGTGGATCCGTTCCCGCTGGAGAACCTGTACGTGGCCCAATCGCCCGCCTCCGCCATGACGGGCTGGCTGGCCGAGGATGAAGCGCCGTCCAATTTCAGCATCGACCAGGACACCGAATTGCGTTCCTCCGGTGAAAGCGGCGCGGCCATCCGCTACGTCAAGCACTCGATCGACGCCGACGACGTGCGCCGCCACATCCAGTCGGGCAAGCAGTGCACCCGCCTGGCCATGACCTGGGCCGACCGCATCTCGTTCGTGCTGACCGAAGGCCTGGACGTCAAGCGCGTCGCGCCGCTGGACGTGCTCAAGGAAGGCAACGACACCGTCGCCGCCAATGACGACGAGAAGTTCGACTCCGACATGATGCTCATGACCGGCGAGCTGGCCAAGATGCTGGCCGAGTTGGTGGAAGCGCTGGGCGGCGAAAAGAAGATCTGAGCCTTGCGCCTTGATCCGCGGCAAGGGCCGCTCCTGTGAGGGAGCGGCCTTTTTCATGGCGCCGCCATTCGCATGGCGCCTTGCATGCCGCTTGAATCGGCGCGGCGGCGCGCGGCCACGGGCAGGACAGCCGTGTGCGCGTCAGGCGGCGACGCTGCGATCGCGGCCCGACTGCTTGGCCTGGTACAAGGCCTTGTCGGCGCGGTCGATCAGATAGGCGTAGTCGGGATGCCCGTCGAAGGTCGCCACGCCGATGCTGGTGGTGATGCGCAGGCCGCCCGCCTCCGGAATGGAGAAGGCATGGCGGCGGATTTCGGCGCCCAGCTTCTCGGCCACGGCCAGCGCGGCCTCGCGCCCCGTATCCACCAGCACCACCAGGAACTCCTCGCCGCCGTAGCGGAACACGAAATCGCTCGAACGACAGGACTGGTGCACCACTTCGGCGAACTGGCGCAGCACCTGGTCGCCGCCCGCATGGCCGTGCTGGTCATTGATCGCCTTGAAATGGTCGATGTCCAACAGCAGCACCGAAAACGTCGACCGCTCGCGCGTGGCAATCAGGATTTCGCGGCCGATCACCGACGGCAGGAAGCGGCGGTTGAGCACATTGGTCAGCGGATCGCTGCCGCTTTCGATCTCGGCCACCATGTCGAACAGCCCATTGAGCAGGTGTTTGATGCGCGCCACCAGTTCCTGCAGTTCGCGCACCTGGTCGGGCAGGGATTCCGGCCCGACCAGCAACAGGCTCGGCAGCACCACGTCATCCAGCCGCGCCACCGCCTCGGTAATCTGCCGCAGAGCCGGCGCGCTCTCGAACAGTACGCCGCCCTTGTGCTGCAACCACAGACCGAACTCGGAGGCCGCCAGCCGCGGCAGCACCTGCTCGGGCGCGCGGTAGTGTAGCCCGATCAGCACCGCCTGGCTCCATTCGAGCAGCGCGGCGCGTTGGCGTTCGCGTTCGGTCGAAATGTTCTGGCCCAGCGCGAACAGGCGGTAGGCCTCGTCATTGCGCGCGCCGCGGTTGATGTCGCGCATGAAGGCGCGGCTCATCTGCTCGATGGCCAGGTCGAACAGGTTGCAGACGTACTGGGTCGCGATCGAAGCCGCCACGCCATCCAGGTCGCTGGCGCGCAGGCGTTGTGCGATCTCGTTCTTCAGGATGCGGGCGCCGGCCATCACCAGATGGATCGGAATATGCACGCGCGCATGCACTTCGCCGACCTTTTTCTGGATCGCCATCAACGCCGCGATATCGCCTTGTTCGCGCACGCACAGCAGCCCCCTGAGCCAACCCTTCATGCCCTGGTGCAGGCGGGTGGCGACGATCTCGTGCGACAGGCGCGGACCGGCCTCGGCATCGGCCAGCAGGGTGGAATAGAAGGCGTCGACCAGTTCGTTGGCGCTGTCCGACACCACCGCCGCGACCTGGCCGCGGGTGTAGGCATCGACCGAGGAATAGACGGCTTGCCAAGCCTGGGCGTTGGAGGCGCTCAGATAGCACGCCTGCCCGGCGGGATCAGGAGAAGACGGGACTGCGCGACTGCTCGAAGACATAGGACCTTCCGACCGAAGATTCCCCCGCGTGTCTCGGAACGACACGCGACGGGAAAAACCAGCGCGGATTATGCTTGAAATCGCCGGCGGCGGCCGTCATGACGGCCGTGCCGCGCCGCCTCGCGCGGCGCCCTATTCCAGGCCGTGGAACACCGAGTCGTCCGGACCGATGTGCGAGGGATGCTGCCAGGTCACATCGCGCAGCGAATGCTGCACCAGCCCTTCCACGCCCAGCAGCACGGCGAAGATGGCCATGCGGATGGGAATGCCATTGTCGGTCTGGCGGAAGATCGCCAGGCGCGGATCATGGTTCAGGTCCACGCTCAGGTCGTTGGCGCCCGGCCGGCTGTCGCGCGGCAGCGGGTGCATGACGATGGTATCCGGGCCGCAATAGGCGTCGATGATGGCGCGGTTGATCTGGAAGTCCGGCGTGTAGCCCTCGTTCTCTTCGTTGGCGAAGCGCTCTTTCTGCACGCGCGTGGCGTAGATCACGTCGGCGCCCGCCAGGCCCTCGGCCAGCGAAGTCTTCTGTTCGATGATGTTGCCGTTGCGGCTGGCCTGCTCGATGATGTAGGACGGCATCTCCAGGCCCTTGGGCGACACCAGCGAGAACTTGACGTTCTTGTACAGCGCCATCAGCTTGATCAGCGAATGCACCGTCCGGCCGTACTTCAGGTCGCCGACCATGGCGATGTGCGCGCCGTCGAGCAGCTTGCCCAGGCGCGAGAACTCGGTGAGGATCGTGTACAGGTCCAGCAGCGCCTGGCTCGGGTGCTCGCCGGGGCCGTCGCCGCCGTTGACCACCGGGATGTTGGTGGCGCGCGCGAATTCGGCCACCGAACCCTGGTCGGGATGGCGGATCACCATCGCGTCGACATAGCCGCTCATGACGCGGCTGGTGTCGTAGATCGATTCGCCCTTGGCCATCGACGAGAAGGTGAAGCCGGTGGTGTCGCAGACCGAGCCGCCCAGGCGGCAGAAGGCCGAGCCGAAGCTGACCCGGGTGCGGGTGCTGGCCTCGAAGAACAGGTTGCCGAGCACCGCGCCTTCCAGGACGCGCGAGACTTTCTGGCGGCGGGCGATGGGCTGCATCATGTCGGCCACGCGGAACAGGTCCTCGACCGATTCCCGGGTGAACTGGTCCACCGACAGCAGTTGGTGCTTGCCCTCCACCGCGATCCGCTCGCGCAGCGGGCCGTCTTGTACGCTTTGCGTATATTTTTCGAGCAGTACGCCGTTCTGAACGATTTCGCTGACGAAACGCTGCACCACTTCCGGCATCGCGCGGAACTCCTGCGATCCCTCCGGCAGCAGCCAGGTATCCAGTGCGCGGCGCTTGACGCCGATCCGGGTCGCGAACACGTCGCGCGTGAGGTTCAGGCGTCGCATGGCGTCGCGCAGGAAGGCTTGCTGGGAAATGGTCATGACAGGTCCCGGTGAGAGGGGTTTATATACGCACTGCGCATATTATTCCCTGCGCCAGTGCATGTCCAACACTTTTGCGCACACGGGTTTACCCTCGAAATTCAGCGCTGAGCGTAAGTCGTCATGTGTGGCGCCGCATCCGTCGTGGCCTGCCCGGCGGCCAGCCAGCAACCAATGCAGAAAGCCAGCGCGCTGGCCAGGTAACAAAGCAGCGCCAGCGCCTGCGCCGGCAGGTGCGCGCGGGTCAGGCGGCCGTTGTAGCCCTGGCGCAACAGGCTGACCTGCGCCAGATAGGCGAACACCGCCCCCAGGCAAGCCAGCAACAGACCGGCCAGCAACGACAACAGCGGCAATTGCAGATCGGGGGCGGCGATATCGCCGCCCACCATGCCCAGCGCGAATGCCGTCAGGCCCAGCGCGGCGCCCCCGTTGAGCCAGCCCAGCAGGCGGAATGCGCCGGCCAGCAG
Source organism: Achromobacter ruhlandii (assembly GCF_002082135.1). Lineage (NCBI taxonomy): Bacteria > Pseudomonadati > Pseudomonadota > Betaproteobacteria > Burkholderiales > Alcaligenaceae > Achromobacter > Achromobacter ruhlandii. The sequence continues at coordinate 1,228,368 of NZ_CP017433.1, read as the reverse complement.
CGCGAACGGCGAGCCGGCGGCGCGGATCTGCTGGGCGCGCGGGTCCATGGCCCTAGTCGCCCTTGCGGCAGACCGGCGTGGCGCTCTGGATGGAGGCGCGCGCGGCGGCGATCTCGGCCGCGTCCCAGCGGCCCTGGCCAAGGACCGTGATGGTGACCTTGGCCTTGGCCGGACCGTCGGACTCGGCCGCGATCAATTCGAGGATCTTGGCGGTTTCGCCCACTTTATAGACCTGCACCTCGTCGGGCGCGCCCTTCTCGCCCAGGACGTGTTTCCAGGCGTAGGCGACGTTGTAGGGGTGCTGAACATTGACGTGGCACGTGCGCACGTATTCGCCGGCCCGGCGGAACGCCGCCTGGTAGTTGGTGTCCACGCTGAACGTCTCTTTCAGCACGGTCTCGGACTCGTACACGCCGGTGCTGGCGCACCCGCCCAGCAAAGCCATCAACGTGACGCCCACCCACACAGACTTGCGCATGATTCTTCCTGCCATCGGATTCGGATTCCCGCGATTATGCCAGCGGCCGCAAAAAGGCCACGCCCGAAATGCCGCAACATTTCCGCGTGGCCCTGAACGCGCCCGGGCGCGTGGAACGCCCGGCACCCTTATTTAGTCGCGGCGCCCTCGATCTTTTCACCACCGCGCTGGATGTCCTTGCCAGCCCCCGCGACGGTATTGCAGCCCGCCGACATGGCGGCAATCGAAAGCAGCATGACGAGAATCACTTTGTTCTTCATGGAGCATCTCCTATCGAGGCGTGGAAACCGACGCCAGCATACCGCAAAGGCCGCCATTTGCGCAGATGCCGGTGATCAACCCCGCCGCCGACCAGGCGGTCACATGACCGCGCCGCGCGCGGCTTTCGCGCAGCTGTCGCGTATTTGGCGGCAATGGATTAGGATGCGCTAATGACCAAGAAACACGTATCGGAAAACAGCGGCGGCTCGCCTGTCGCCTGGGGCTGGGAGCAGCCACAGTGCCGCGGACAGGCGGCATTGGCCCTCTTCATCGACGATCTGCATCGCATCCTCCAGGCGCACGCCGCCGGCCAGCTCGCTGCCAGCAGCACCCTGGCCGACGCCCAGGAGCAGGTCGACGACCTGCTGACCCGATACAACGAGATAGCCGGCGCGCCCGAGATCTTCCTCGGCCAGTCGGTGCAACTCAAGGAAGGCGTCGACCGCAGCGGCGTCTCGCATACAGTACCTATTTTTTCCGCACGCCTGAAGCAGTCGCTGGTCGCCATGCTTGGACAAGGCCCCGGCTGACACAACGCCCCCTGGCCGCCACCCAGGACAGCGCAAACAAGAGAGGGAGACCGCAGTATGAATACAGACAATGTCGTAGAGTTTCTCCGCCTGCTGTCGCTGGATGTCTCGCTGGGCGCCGCCGCCCAGCACGCCGCGAGCCAGGCGGATGCGCCTCTGGCGTTGGCCCGGCTGGCCACCGCGCACGGCTTGCCTTGCAGCGCCTCGGACTGGTCGATATTCGCCCGCGATTGCCTCGACGCCTCGGACGAGGCACCCGCCAGCGACCTTCCGGGCGACGCCAAGATCTGGCAATTGGTGCAGGATCCCGGCCAGGGCACCAGCGTGCCGGCCAGCGCCGTCACCCGCGTCATCGGCATCATCACGCAGCCCGATGGCCCGGCGGTCGTCGGCCATGTGGTCAACGATCTCGCGCCACGGCCGCCGCAGGGCGCGTCGTCCTATCCGCGCGGCTCCTGACGCGGCTCAGCGTCCCGCCAGGAAATCCGCCACACCCGCCGCGGCGACCACGCCGCTGGCCATGCAGGCGGTCAACAGGTAGCCGCCCGTCGGCGCCTCCCAATCCAGCATTTCTCCCGCGCAGAACACGCCGGGCGCGGCCCGCAGCATCAGGCCGGGCGTCAGCGCCTCGAAGCTGACGCCGCCCGCCGTGCTGATGGCCTCGTCCATCGGCCGCGGGCGTTCCAACCGCAATGGCAGCGCCTTGACCAGCCGGCCCAGGCGTTCGGGATCGCGGAAGTCCTCCGCCCCGGCACACTCGCGCAACAAGCCCGCCTTGACACCCGTCAGCCCCAGCCGGCTCTGCAGATGGCTCGACATCGAGCGCGCGCCGCGTGGGTGGGTCACCGCCGCCAGTACCTTTTCCTGCGTCCAGCCGGGCGCGAGGTCCAACAGCGCGAGGGCGTGGCCGGCGGACTCGATCCGGTCGCGCAAGGGCGCCGACAAGGCATAAACCAGGCTGCCCTCGATGCCGTCTTCCGTGACCACGAATTCGCCCTGGCGCGCAGGCCCGGGGCCACCCTCCCCCACGCAACGCAAGGTGACGGATTTGACCGGCTGCCCGGCATGGCGTTGGCGGAAGTGCTGGGACCAGGCCACCTCGAAGCCGCAGTTGGCGGCGCGCAATGGCGCCGTGGCGATGCCGTGCGCGGCCAGCCCCGGCAACCAGGCGCCGTCCGACCCCAGCTTGGCCCAACTGCCCCCGCCCAGGGCCAGCACCACGGCATCGGCCGCCAGCGCCTGTGCGCCCTCGGGGGTATCGAAATGCAGTTCGGCCGCCCCGGGCGCAATGGCCGGCGGCCAGCCCAGCCAGCGATGGCGCATGTGAAAGCGCACGCCGCTGGCGCGCAGCCGGGCCAGCCATGCCCGCAGCAGCGGCGCCGCCTTCATCTCCGCGGGAAAAACACGGCCCGACGAGCCCACGAAGGTCTCGATGCCGAGTTGCCGCGCCCAGTCGCGCAAGCCGGTCGCATCGAGTTCGCGTAGCCACGGCTCGATCAGCGCGGCCCGCTCGCCATAGCGCGCCAGGAACGGCGCCGCGGCTTCGCTATGCGTCAGGTTCAAGCCACCACGGCCCGCCATCAGGAACTTGCGCCCCACCGACGGCATCGCGTCGTACACATCGACCTGCGCGCCGCGCGCGGCCAGCTTCTCGGCCGCCATCAGCCCCGCCGGTCCGCCGCCGATCACGGCCACGCGCCTGCCGCACGGATTCTGGGCGCGATGGGAGGAATGCGGATCGGAAGGCATGGCAACGGGATTCAGGATGACCAGGGCGGGACGAACCGCCGGGGCTGCGATTGTCGCATGGGACGGCCACGCCTCCTGCCACGGCCGGCGTCGGATAAAAAATGCCCCGCGCGGGCATTTTTTATCGCTGCGGCCAAGCCTTTGATATTGCTGCGATATCGCGACATGCGCAACGCCTATCCCAAGGCTTGTCCACAGTCGCTGTGGGTAACCGGCCTCCTGACCCGCGGGGCCTAGGCGTTGCCCGCGGCCTGCATGGGACCCGGCCAGGGCTCGGCATCGAGCTGAAAGCGCAATTCCTGGTATTCGCCATCGACCGCCACCGAGCGTAGCAGCCCCGCGCCCAGGGCCTGCCCCAAGGCGCGGCGGCACAGGGTCTCGGGATCATCCGGCAGGGACTGGAACACCCCATCTGGAATGCGCAGCCGCAACAACGCCCGGGGATCGCCCTGCTCGGCAGGCCGACCGATATGGATGTGGGCGGGATAGCCGTGCGGGCACCAGATGCCCACGTGATACTTGCCTTCGGTGCCGGTATCGGCGACGTAGCCGGGATGATCGTATTTTGCCGTGCCCATGGACCCTCCTCGTGTGCGCGGCGGACGCGCGCGCTTGAGCCATGGTAGCGCAGCGCCCGGCCCCTGTGCGGCCGGCGCCCCCCGGGAAACTCCGGGCTGGAACGATGGCTTGATGCAAGGCAAGCGCGGGACGAAAAAAAACCGCGACGAGCGTCGCGGTTTTTTCTGCTGGGCGGGCGGCGGGCCTGGATTGCGGACCGCGCCGGCGCCGATGCTGCTTGAATCTGGTTGCGGGGGCAGGATTTGAACCTACGACCTTCGGGTTATGAGCCCGACGAGCTGCCAGACTGCTCCACCCCGCGTCTGATGTGTGAATCATACATCATTTTGAAATGTTGTGCAGCGCACCGAGGCGATTCGGCGGATTATTTTTGCCTACAAGGCGCCGCAGGCAGCGGGCGGAGGCCAAGATCCACGCCTTTGCGCCGGGGGCTTGCAGGCAGATCAGTTGCGCCTTCCCGAGCGCCGTCACGGTCAGCGTCCCCCGCTCCGGAAGGAAGAAGCTCTCGCCCGCATTCAGGCGCGTGGGCGGCGGCAAATACGTGCCTGGCGGCAGGTCTGAGCGGTAGGCGGGCTCAGCGACCAGCACGCAGCCGCTGACGCAGATGACCGTTGCGCCGCCCCGCAGGCGCAGCTGGCGGCTGGCGCCGGACGGGAGATCGAAACGTTGCGAATGCGGGTCGGGTGCGGAAAAAAGGGCCATGGTCATCTCCAATCTGATGCCCACAGTCTGCGCCCGCCCTGCTTTGCGCAACAGCCACACAATTTGCCTTTCTGTACCGATGCAGGCTATCAGTTTTGGCACTGTTATGGTGTACTTTGCGGAAATCTGTGCCTACCTCAACCTACCCTCGGGGAGCATGATCGGCGCATGGACCCGCAACCGCTATATCTACGCCTGGCGAACCACTACCGGCGCGCCATCCAGACCGGGGTCCTGGCTCCGGCGCAGCGCATGCCGTCGGTGCGCACCCTGGTACGCACCCACCATGTCAGCCTTTCGACCGCGCTGCAGGCCTGCCGGCTGCTCGAAGACGATGGCCTGATCGAGGCCCGCCCCCGCTCCGGCTATTTCGTCCTCAAGCCGCGCCGCAACAGTATCCCGCCCGTCAACGAACCGGACATCCGCCAGGCGCTGGGCACCGCCCAGTATGTCGGCATCCATGACCGGGTGTCGGACTTCGTGGCGAAGTGCGAAGCCCACCCCGTCAGCGCCAACTTCGCGCTGGCCGCCGCGGTGCCGCAAGCGTATCCGATGGAGGAACTCAAGCAGGCCATGATCCGCACCCTGCGGCAGTCGCCGCAAGTGCTGGTCAGCCCGGTGCCGCCGCAAGGCCATCCGCTGTTGCGCACGGTGCTGGCGCGGCGCGCCCTGGCCAACGGCATCAATGCCACGCCCGACGACGTCATCGTCACGCACGGCTGCATCGAGGCCCTCAACCTGGCGCTGCGCGCGGTGGCGCGTCCGGGCGACACCATCGCGGTCGAATCCCCCACCTACTTCGGCCTGCTGCAGATCCTGGAAAGCCTGGGCATGCGCGCGCTGGAAATCCCCACCAGTCCGCAACACGGCCTGTCCATCGAGGCACTGGACCTGGCCTTCCAGACCCACGGCAACATCCGCGCGGTGGTGGTGGTGCCCAACTTCCAGAATCCGCTGGGCTGCGTCATGCCCGACGCCGAAAAGGCCCGCCTGGTCGCCCTGTGCGAGCGCCAGCAGGTGCCCCTGATCGAAGACGACACCTACGGCGCCCTGAACGATGACGACACGCCGCTGGCGGCAGCCAAGTCCTGGGATCCGACTGGCAATGTCATCTATTGCTCGTCGCTGCACAAGACGCTCGCGCCGGGCATGCGGCTGGGCTGGTTGCTGGGCGGGCGCTGGAAAGCGCGCATCGCCATGCTGAAGTTCGCGCAGAGCCGGCCCAACGAACCGCTGGCGCAAATGGCGGTGGCCGAATACCTCGGTTCGCGCGCGTACGATCGGCATCTGACACGGCTGCGCCGACAACTGAAAATGCAGCGCGACCAGACCGCCGAAGTCATCGCCGCGCATTTCCCGCGCGGCACGCGCCTGAGCATGCCCACGGGCGGCATGCTGCTGTGGGTGGAGATGCCGGATGGCCGTTCCGGGCTGGAGGTATTCGAGGCTGCGCTGCGGCAGGGCATCCGCGTGGCGCCCGGCGCCATGTTCTCGAACAGCACGCGCTACAACCATTTCCTGCGCATCAGTTGCGGCCAGCGCCACACACCAGAGATCGCGCGGGCGCTGGCCACGCTGGCGCGCATCGTTGCCGAGCGCCAGCCATGAACCCGCAGCTGCACCAGTTCATCGTCGACTACGGCCTGTGGGCCGTGCTGGGCGGCACGCTGCTCGAAGGCGAAAGCGTGGTGGTGCTGGCGGGATTCCTGTCGCACCAACGCCTGCTGCATCTGCCTTATGTAATGCTGTGCGCGTTCGCCGGTTCGTTCATCGCCGACCAGGGCCTGTTCTACCTGGGCCGGCGCTACCGCGAACACCGCTACGTCCAGCGGATCCGCGCCCAGCCGGCGTTCGGCAAGGCATTGGCGGCGATCGACCGCTATCCGCACGGATTCATCCTGGCGCTACGCTTCCTGTATGGCCTGCGCACGGTGGGGCCGGTGGCGCTGGGCGTATCGCAGGTTTCGCCCATGCGCTTCCTGGCGCTCAACGCCATCGCCGCGGCCATCTGGGCGGTGTGTTTCAGCCTGGTGGGCTATCTGTTCGGACAGACCATCGAGTCCCTGCTCGGCCGCCTTCACGGCGTGGAAACGAAGCTGGCGGTGGCCGTGGCGATCGGCCTGGCGGTCTGGCTGGCCTATTGGCTGTATGCGCGGCGGCGTCGCTGACGCGACGACTTGCGTCAGAACACCAGCTTGCCGCTGGCCCGCAGCACGTGGCGGCGGCGGGCCGCGCGATACAGCCGGCCGATGAAGGGCAGCAGGGCCAGCCGCCGCAGGACGGGGTGGCGCTGGTCGAAGTCGTGCCAGGCCTTGAAGCCATGGCCCAGGCGTTCCCAGCTCTGGCGCGCCTCGGGAGAAAGTTTGCCGGGGTCGAAGGCCGCCAGCTTTGCCGCTTCCGAAACGCGGGCCACCAGGCCACGGTTCCGGTTTTCCAATGGATACTGATTCCGCATGGGGCGGCATATTACCCGGCTTGCGTGACCTCTGCCGCTTCCCGTCGCGGGGGCGGCCAGGCGCGGTTTTGGGGCTGCCTTTGAGCGCGCTTTGCAAGCCATTGTAAATAAAGGAAAAAGGCTTTCTATGCCCGCGCTATCCCAAGGCTTGTCCACAGAAGTTGTGGGTAACTCCGGGCGTCACCCGCGCCTACTTCAGTGCCGCCACGATCTGGTCGCGCACGCTTTCGAAGCCCGCCACGTATTGCGGGTTCTCGGAACGGGCGAGCAGGCTGGAGTAGTTCTGTTCCAGCTGCGCCTCGATGGCTTCGCGCAGGCCCGGCGAGGCCTTGGCCAGATGCAGCATCGTCAGCAGCGCCGAATTGAGCGCGTCGATACGGCCGCCCTGGTGCGAGATGGTGTGCACGATGACGGCGATTTGTTCCTGGGTGTCCATGGGTATGCCTCCTGGCGATAAAGTCGGCGCAAATCCTAGCACGGGCACGACGGGCCGCTGGGCAAGACCAGGCGCGCGCGCTAGCATGAAGCGTAGCGCGGCGCGCCGACGGCGCGTGGCGCAACCGGAGCGCGCCCATGAAGACGATCGACAATTATGTGCCTCCCGACGCGGCCTCGCTGCGGCGCCTGCAGGAGCGGCTGGGCTACAGCGATGCGCAGATGGCCGAACTGGCCGGGCTGGACGAGGCGGTGTCCTGGTCCAGCTACATTGGCGGCCCGGAACCCCGCGCGCTCGGACGCCAGCGCCTCTTGGCCATGGCGGCCCGCCTGACCCTGGACGAACCGGCCTGGCAGGGCGTGCTGGCGGCCATGCGCGAGGCCGGCGCGCGCTTCGACTATGGCGCGCCCGAAGCCGCCGCCCCGGCGCCCTCCCCCATCCCGGCGCCGGAGCAGGAAACCAAATTCGGCATGCTGCTGGTCAGCGACCGCGGCGCGTTCCACGAAATGGAGCAACTGCGCGAGTTCGCCCACCACGTGCATGAATCCGGCGCCAGCGACCTAGTGCGCACGGCGCGCTACGACAGCGGCGCCGACCTGTGCCGCTTCACGTTGGCGCCGCCACGCCCGGAAGACGCCGCGCGCCGCGACCGGGTCTTCGACGCGGCGTCGAAAACCATCACCCGCTTCGCCTTCGATGGCCGCGTCTATCGCGGCGGCCTGCCGCCCGAATCCGACGGTTGACGCGCCGATTGACGCGCGCCACGTCGCCCCTGTATGGTCGGGCGCATGAACGAACGCCTAGACGCCATTGACCGGCAACTGCTCAGCCTGCTGCAGGCCAACGCCCGCGAACCCGCCGCCATTCTGGCCCGCAAGCTCGGGCTGGCGCGCACCACCGTGGTGGCGCGCATCGCCCGGCTGGAACGCGAAAGCATCGTGGCCGGCTACGGCGTGCGCCTGGGACGCCTGCTGGAAGAGGCCGCGGTGCGCGCCTATTGCTTCATCAGCGTGCTGCCGAAGACGCCGGCGGCGGTAATCCGCGAATTGGAAAAGATGCCCGAAGTCGAAGAGGTCTCGTCGGTCAGCGGCCCCTATGACTACCTGATCTTCCTGCGCTGCGAAACCCATGAGCAGCTGGATGCATTGCTCGACCGCATCGGCCTGATCGATGGCGTCAAGCAGACGCAGACCTCCATCGTGCTCAGCCGCAAGGTCGACCGCCGCAGCGCGGTCGGCGCGCCCTGACCCTGCCGCCGCCCTCGGCCTGGCCGCCCTCCCGATGCCGTGACGCACGCCCGATGCGGGCGGCATAATGTTGTAATGTGATTTGTCGCCTTCTACGGATCCACTATGCTCGCTCGCCTTGCCCTCGCCTCCGCCTTGCTCGCCATCCTGGCCGCCTGCTCCAGCATGAGCGAAGTGACGCCTACCGGCAAGAATTCCTACAGCGTCACGTACAGCTCGGGCACGCAGCTGCTGACCTGGGTCGAAATCAAGAACCAGGCACTGCAGCGCGCCGATCAGTACTGCCAGTCGATCGGCCGCAAGCTGCAAAAGCCCGCGGTCACCTCCAACCATGCCACGGGCCTGGGCTCCAAGCGCGCCACCGTCACGTTCGAGTGCGGCGAGATCGAACCGCCGAAGAGCACCAGGCAGTAAACCGGGAACCTATCGTGAACACCCCTGCGCCCGTGGGCATCACCATGGGGGATGCCGCCGGCATTGGCCCCGAAATCGTCGTCAAGGCCTGCGCCCAGGGCCTGAATGCCCCTTGCGTGGTGTATGGCGATGCGGGCGCGTTGCGGCGCGCCGCGGCCGCGCTGGGCGCGCGCCTGGAGGTTCGCGAGATCGCCAACGTCGGCCAGGCCAGCGGCGATGCCGGCCGCATCGAGGTGATGGCCTGCGGTCCCGCCCTGCCGCCCGACCTGCCCCACGGCAAGGTCAGCGCGGCCGCCGGACGCGCCGCCTACGACTACGTCTGCGCCGCCATCGACGACGCCCAGGCCGGCCGCATCCGCGCCATCGTCACGGCGCCGTTGAACAAGCAGTCGATGCACGAGGCCGGCATCGACTACCCCGGCCACACCGAGATCCTGGCGGAACGCTCGGGCACCGACGACTTCGCCATGATGCTCGCCAACGACGAACTGCGCGTGCTGCTGGTGACCATCCACGTCGCCCTGGCCGACGTCATGGCGCGCATCACGCCGGAGGCCGAACTGACCGCCATGCGCCTGGCCGACCGCGCCTGCCGCCAGATGGGCATCGCCCGGCCGCGCGTCGCGGTGGCTGGCCTGAACCCGCACGCCGGCGAAGGCGGCAAGTTCGGCCGCGAGGACATCGACATCATCGAGCCGGCCATCCGTCAGGCACGCGACGAGGGCATCGACGCCAGCGGTCCGTGGCCCGGCGACACAGTCTTCATGCGGGCCCGCCGCGGCGAGTTCGACATCGTGGTGGCCCAATACCACGACCAGGGCCTGATCCCGGTGAAATACCTGGGCGTGGACCACGGCGTCAACGTCACCGTCGGCCTGCCGTTCGTGCGCACCAGCGTCGACCACGGCACCGCGTTCGACATCGCCGGCAAGGGCGTGGCCGACCAGGCCTCGCTGATCGCCGCCTTCGACCTGGCCCTGGCCATGACGCCCTGACCGCCCACGGCGGGGCCGGCAGGCGGACACCCGCCCGGCCCGCCATAGGGCGGCACGCGCCCGAGGTCTACAATACGCCCCGATTCCGGCGCCCTGGCGCGCCGCCGCTTTCCGTCATTGCCCCTACCCCCTCCATGTCACGTCTTGTCCGTCTCCTGCCCGATCGCTTCACCCTCTACCTGATCTGCACCGTCATCATCGCCAGCATCGTGCCCGCCCATGGCCAGGGCGTGGTGGTGTTCGGCTGGATCACCAACATCGCGGTCGGCCTGCTGTTCTTCCTGCACGGCGCCCGCCTGTCGCGCGAAGCCATCATCGCCGGCCTGACGCACTGGAAGCTGCACCTCACGATCTTCTCGGCCACCTTCCTGATGTTCCCGCTGCTGGGCCTGGCGCTCAAGCCGGTGCTGGAACCGCTGGTCACGCCCGAGCTCTACCTCGGCATCCTGTTCCTGTGCTGCCTGCCGGCCACGGTGCAGTCGGCCATCGCCTTCACCTCGATGGCGCGCGGCAACGTGCCGGCGGCGGTCTGCAGCGCCTCGGCCTCGAGCCTGCTGGGCATTTTCCTGACGCCGCTGCTGGTCGGCACGGTGGTCGCCAACGCCGGCAGCGCGCCGATTTCGTTCGACGCGGTCGGCAAGATCATGCTGCAGTTGCTGCTGCCGTTCGTGCTGGGTCAGTTCGCGCGTCGCTGGATCGGCGCCTGGGTGCACAAGCGCAAGGCGATGCTGAAATTCGTCGACCAGGGTTCGATCCTGCTGGTGGTCTACACCGCGTTTTCGGAAGCCATCAACGAGGGCCTGTGGCGCTCCACGCCGATCCCGGCGCTGCTGGGCCTGGTGGCGTGCTGCGCCGTCATCCTGGCGCTGGCGCTGGGCCTGTCGGCGCTGGCCGGCAGGATGTTCGGCTTCAACCTGCCCGACCGCATCACGCTGCTGTTCTGCGGCTCCAAGAAGAGCCTGGCCAGCGGCATTCCGATGGCCCAAGTGCTGTTCGCGGGCCACGCGGTAGGCGCCATCGTGCTGCCGCTGATGCTGTTCCACCAGATCCAGTTGATGGTCTGCGGCGTGCTGGCCGCGCGCTACGGCAAGCGGCCCGAAACGGAAGAATGATTCCGGCACGCCAGCATGAAAAAGCCGCGCCCTCGGGCGCGGCTTTTTTCTGGCCAGGCGGTTGCGCACGCTCAATACATGTCGCGCGGCTGCGCGCCGGAGAAGTTCAGGAAGCGCGTGCTCGAACCCTGGAAGGTCAGGCGCACCGTGCCGATGGGGCCGTTACGCTGCTTGCCGATGATGATCTCGGCGGTGCCCTTGTCCGGCGAATCCGGGTTGTAGACCTCGTCGCGGTAGATGAACAGGATCACGTCGGCATCCTGTTCAATGGCGCCCGACTCGCGCAGGTCGCTCATCACGGGACGCTTGTTGGGACGCTGCTCCAGGCTGCGGTTCAGCTGCGACAGCGCGATCAGCGGACAGTTCAGCTCCTTGGCCAGGCCCTTGAGCGAACGGCTGATTTCCGACACTTCGGTGGCGCGGTTTTCGCCCGAACCGTTGCCGGACATCAGCTGCAGGTAGTCGATGATGATCAGGCCGAGCTGGCCGCACTGGCGCGCCAGGCGGCGCGCGCGGGCGCGCACTTCCATCGGGCTGAGCGCGGGCGATTCGTCGATATAGACCTGCGCATCCTGCATCAGCTGCACCGCGTGGGTCACGCGCGGCCAGTCTTCGGCGATCAGCTTGCCGGTCCGCATGCGGTGCTGGTCGAGCAGGCCGACCGAGCCCAGCATACGCATTGCCAGTTGCACCGCGCCCATTTCCATCGAGAACACCGCCACCGGCAGGCCCTCTTCGATGGCCACGTGTTCGCCAATGTTCATCGAGAACGAGGTCTTGCCCATGGACGGGCGGCCGGCCACGATGATCAGGTCGCCGCCCTGCATGCCCGAGGTCATCTTGTCGAGATCGGTGAAGCCGGTGGGCACGCCGGTCACGTCGGAAGTGCTTTCGCGGTGGTAGAGCTCGTCGATGCGTTCCACCACCTGTGTCAGCAGCGGCTGGATTTCCTGGAAGCCGGCGGCGCCGCGCGCGCCTTCCTGGGCGATCTGGAACACCTTGGACTCGGCCTCGTCCAGCAGTTGGCGCGCTTCCTTGCCCTGCGGGTTCATGGCGGCCGAGGAAATCTCGTCAGCGATCGACACCAGCTTGCGCAGCATGGCGCGCTCGCGCACGATCTCGCCATAGCGGCGGATGTTCGCGGCGGACGGCGTGTTGTGCGCCAGCGCGTTCAGATACGCCAGGCCGCCAGCGTCTTCGGCCTTGCCGGCGCTGACCAGCGATTCGTGCACGGTGATGACGTCGGCCGGCCGCGCCAGACCGATGAGCCGGGCGATGTGGTGCCAGATGAGCCGGTGATCGTGGCGGTAGAAGTCTTCCTCGACCAGCACGTCGGCGATGCGGTCCCAGGCTGCGTTGTCCAGCAGCAGGCCGCCCAGCACCGACTGCTCCGCCTCAATGGAATGGGGAGGAACGCGCAGGTATTCGAGCTGGGAATCGGCAGGTGTGTTCATGGCTTCAATAATAACGGCTGCAGGATATCCGCGACGCGGAAGAAACCCTGCACATCGCGCGACGGCAGGCGGCCCAGCAGGGGCCGCAGCGGCGTGGCGATGAAGGAAAGCACCCGGGTCAGGCGGCGCAGGCGGGCCTTGACCTCGGGGTCGGGATTGCATTCGAAATAGACATCCAGCGCCAGTTTACCCAGCGCCCGGCCCACGTCGTCGGGCAATTTACGCAACGACACCAGCGAGGCCAGCATCTGGAACAGATCATAGGCCTGGGCCAGCGGACGCGACAGCGTGGAACCGATGTTCTCTTCGAAATCGATGCGCCACAGCTCGCCGTCCTGCAGGGTGATATTGCGAATCTGCGCGCCGCCATGCCACAACCCCCGGGCATGGAAAGCGGCCAGGTCGGTCGCGGCGGCGCGCGTCAGCCACAGGCGCGAGGTGGTGTCTTCATTGCGGATCAGGTCGGCCAGGTCCTCGCCAACGAACTCCAGCACCAGAAGCCCCTCTTCCTGCCACCAGACCTCGGGCACGCGACAGCCGGCCTGCAGCAACTGCTTCAGGCGCCGGGCCTCGTGTTCCAGGCCGTTGCGCAACAGGATGCCGGGCCGCGGGAATTCGCCCAGGAACAGCTTGCACCCCAGTCCAAGAAACAGTGCGCGCGCATAGCGCAACACATAGCTCACACCACTGGCCAGGCTCGGACGCCGGCGCTTGATGATGCAGCGCACCCCGTCGATGGTCACATCGCGCACCGACGGCTCGCGCTCGGCATCCACGCTGTCGAGCCAGGCGCGCAATCCGGGGGGGGCATTGTGATGGACGGGCGGCGGGGTCAAGAGGTCCTCGGACGAAACAGCGTGGGAGACAAGCGTGCAGCCCGCAAGACTACACGTAAATGGCGGCGGGTAAAGCGAGGAGAAACAAGGCGCAAAGAAAAAAAGCCGGCGCGCGGGCCGGCTTTTTTTCTACCGCGGGGTCAGGCTTACGACAGTTCGCCTTCGACCAGCACCGTGACATCGACGACGACGTCAGCGTGCAGGGCGACCTGGATCGGGAACTCGCCGATGGCCTTGAGCTGGCCATTGGGCATGCGCACCTGGGCCTTTTCGATGCCTTCGAAACCGGCCTTCTTCAGACCTTCGGCGATGTCGGCGTTGGTCACCGAGCCGAACAGACGGCCGTCGACGCCAGCCTTCTGGACGATCTTCAGCTGGTAGCCGTTGACGCGCTCACCCAGGGCCTGGGCGGCGGCCAGCTTCTCGGCCTGGATCTTTTCCAGTTCGGCGCGGCGGGCTTCGAATTCCTTCAGGGCGGCGTCGGTTGCGCGACGGGCCTTCTTCTGGGGGATCAGGAAGTTGCGGGCGTAGCCATCACGCACGCGAACGACTTCGCCGAGGTTACCCAGGTTGACGACTTTTTCGAGCAGAATAACTTGCATTTCAGTGCCCCGGATTAGTTGTGGTTGTCGGTGTAAGGCAACAGGGCCAGGAAGCGCGCGCGCTTGATGGCGGTGTCCAGCTGGCGCTGGTAGATTGCCTTGGTGCCGGTCAGGCGAGCCGGGATGATCTTGCCGTTTTCTTGCACGAAGTCGCGCAGGGTGTCCAGATCCTTGTAGTCGATCTCTTCGACGCCGGCGGCGGTGAAGCGGCAGAACTTACGACGCTTGAAGAGCGGGTTCTGCTGCGTGAATTTGCGTTTTTCCTTGCGTTTTCCGAAGAAAGCCATGATATGTGCCTCTATGTTTGAGGGGACCGGGTCTGCCTTGATCGGGCCCGACTCCCCGTAACCTATCCGTATTCAGAAGGCGCTCTCGCGCCCGTTGCCCTTCCCTGTCAAGCCACCAGCGGATCGCGTCCTGCGCTGCCGCTGATCCTGCGCGCCTGCTGCAGATGCAGCTTGAACTTCACCGAGTCCTTGCGCACGGGGGCCAGAAACCCCTGCACCTGCAATTCGGACCCCAGCGCCGTTCCTTGCAACAGCAACGCCAGATCGCCCAGTGCCACGGCCGAGATCGTCAGTTCGACACGGCGCGGATGGCCGGCTTCGATGACCTCGGATTCGTGCGCCAGCACCATTTCCAGGGCTGGCAGACCGGCGGGAGTGTGGCGCAAAGGCTCGCATTCGAGAACGCGGGCGCTGAGTTCCAGCTTGTTCATCCTGCCAGGCACCAAGGGGACTTCATGGGATGGGCTCTGCCTGAGCCCTGCTTACTCGGCCTGAGCCGCGACAGCTTCCGCCGAAGCCTTGCGGGCTTCTTCGCGCTCGACCGACTTCATCATGATCGAGGGAGCGGTCTGGGCCTTCTTGGTCTTGATGACCAGGTGGCGCAGCACGGCGTCGTTGTAGCGGAACGAGTGTTCCAGCTCATCCAGCGTGGCTTGGCCGCACTCGATGTTCAGGCAGACGTAGTGAGCCTTGACGAGCTTCTGGATCGGGTAGGCCAGTTGACGGCGGCCCCAGTCTTCCAGGCGGTGCACCGAGCCGCCTTGGCCCGTGACCAGCGCTTGGTAACGCTCGACCATGGCGGGCACTTGCTCGCTTTGGTCGGGGTGAACGATAAACACCACTTCGTAGTGACGCATGAGTAAAACTCCTTGAGGATGTCTTGCCTGCCGCTCGCCCGACACCGTCATCAGTTCGCGCGCGCATCGCGTTCGCGGTCAGTTCCGGCTTTCCAGTGCTTTCTCTATCACTGGTCTTTTTCTTCGAGGCGTATGGCTTGCAAGGGGCAGCCCGCTGCCCAAAAAACATGGGCGGTCGAGCAAGAAAGCTCTCGATTATCGCCGATCGGACCGTTGGACGCAAGCCAGCGGCGCTCAGGAAATCGGGGACGCGTTGTTCGCCCCCGCTGGGCGCGGCGTATCGGCCACGCCGATCTCGCGGGGCCGGCTGACCACGCTGACCATCACGTAGCTGATGATCATGAGCAGGAACCACGAGCCCAGCTTGTTGATCGACACCAGTTCCCAGCCTTGCGACTGGTTGGGATAGCGCCAGGCGTTGGCGAAGGTGCCGATGTTCTCGGCGAACCAGATGAACAAAGCCACCAGCACGAACCCCAGCAGCAACGGCATGCGGCGGTAGTCGCGCCAGATGCGGAAATAGACCCAGGTGCGGGCGAACAGTAGCGCCGTCAGGCCGAACAGCGCCAGCCGGAAATCGACAATGAAATGGTGCGCGAAGAAGTTCACGTAGATCAGCACCGACAGCGCCACGGTGGCGGCCAGCGGCGGATGGGCCCGGAAGCGGAAGTCGAACAGGCGCCAGACCCGCGCCAGATAGCTGCCGACCGCCGCGTACATGAAGCCGGTGAAGAGCGGCACGCCGCCAAGGCGCAGCACGCTGGCCTCGGGGTAGATCCAGGAGCCGGCCGCCGTCTTGAACAGTTCCATGCCGGTGCCGACCACATGGAACATCAGGATGACCTTGGCCTCGTCCCAGGTTTCCATGCGCAGGGCCAGCAGCGCGGCCTGGATCGCCAGCGCCGCCAGCGTCAGGAAATCGTAGCGCGCCAGCCAGGCGTCCTTGGGATACCACCAGTGCGTGCCCAGCAGCAGCGCGCACATCAGGCCGCCGAACAGGCAGGCCCAACCCTGCTTCACGCCAAAACGGAAGAACTCATAGAGCGCGAGGCCCAAACGACCGCGGCCGGCCAGGTGATCGGCCAGCCGCGCTTCCCATCCCGCCAGTCGCGCAATGAGCGGCCAGTCGCTGGCCGCCGGATGCCGCACGGAGGACTCAGCCTTCCACCACGGCGTAGGCCGAGTGGTTGTGGATCGATTCGAAGTTCTCGGCCTCGACGCGGTAGCGGGCGATGCCGGGGTGCGCGTTCAGGCGGGCCGCCACGTCGCGCACCAGGTCTTCGACGAACTTGGGGTTGTCGTAGGCGCGTTCGGTGACGTACTTCTCGTCGGGGCGCTTGAGCAGGCCCCAGAGCTCACAAGAGCCTTCGTCTTCGATCAGGCGGATGACGCCATCCATGCTGATGTCCGACTCCAGGATGGCCGAGACCGTCACGTGCGAACGCTGGTTGTGCGCGCCGTATTCGGAGATGGCCTTGGAACACGGGCACAGGCTGGTCACCGGCACCTGCACCACCAGTTCGAACTCGACCTGGTCGCCCTGGGCGCGGGCGATCCACTGCACTTCGTAGTCCAGCAGGCTCTGCACGCCGGAGATCGGCGCCGACTTGTTGATGAAGTACGGGAAGGCCGCGGTGATGTCGCCGCGCTCGGCGTGCAGCAACGGCAGCATGTCGGCCGCCATGGCGCGGAACAGCGTCGGCGTCATGGGGGTGCTGCGGTACTTTTCCAGCAGCGCCACGAAGCGGGACATATGCGTCCCCTTTTCTTCGGGGGGCAGCGCCACCGTCAGGGTCCAGTTGGCCACGGTGCCCTGGGGCGAACCGTCGGCGTTCTCGATGAGCATGGGGTGGCGCACGCCACGGATGCCCACGCGCTGGATCGGGATGTGCCGCGTGTCCGTCGAGCTCTGGACGTCGGGCATCACGATGGCGGGGTCGATCGGAGAATTCATTTCGGCTTACCAGTCTGGGCGACGAGCGTGGCGTAAACACGCAGACCCAGGAATCTTTAGGAGGGGGCCATTATCGCCCAAAGTCCCGCCAGCGCCAGGGAAAACCCTTTCATTCGTAGGCCGGCGGGGCCGGAACACACTGTTTCGCCACACGGACCAAACCGGCGGGCCGGTCCGTGGGTACGCGCAATCAGGCCAGCAGCGTGGCGTAGCGCGTCCGGATCGATTGCTCGATACCGGCGGCGTCCAGGCCGATCCCGGCCAGCAGCGCCAGCTGATCGCCGTGGTCGATGAACTCGTCGGGAAAGCCCAGTTGCAGCACCGGAATCGCGATGCCTTCGGCGGCCAGCACCTCCAGCACCGCGCTGCCAGCGCCGCCCATGATGGCAGCGTCCTCGATCGTCACCAGCGCGTCGTGGCGGCTGGCCAGATCCAGGATCAGCGCGCGGTCGATCGGCTTGACGAAGCGCATGTCGGCCACGGTGGCGTCCAGCTTTTCGGCCGCCGCCAGCGCCGGCTGCAGCAGCGTGCCGAAGCCGAGGATGGCGATCTTGCGGCCTTCGCGCCGCACCACGCCGCGGCCCAGCTCGACCGTATCCAGGCCGGCCGTTTCCGGCGCGCCGCAGCCCGCGCCGCGCGGATAGCGCACCGAGGCCGGGCCGGGATACTGATAACAGGTGGACAGCAGCAGGCGGGTTTCGTTTTCGTCCGAGGGGGTAGCCACCACCATGTTCGGCACGCAGCGCAGGAACGCGGTGTCGTAGTTGCCGGCGTGGGTCGCGCCGTCGGCGCCGACGATGCCGGCGCGGTCGAGCGCGAAGGTGACGTCCAGGTTCTGCAGCGCCACGTCGTGGATCAGCTGGTCGTAGCCGCGCTGCAGGAAGGTCGAGTAGATCGCCAGCACCGGCTTCTGCCCCTCGCAGGCGATGCCGCCGGCGAACGTCACGGCGTGCTGTTCGGCAATGCCGACGTCGAAGTAGCGCTGCGGGAAGCGCTTCTCGAATTCGACCAGGCCGCTACCCTCGCGCATCGCCGGGGTGACGGCAACCAGCCGCGAATCCTGCTCGCCCATCTCGCACAGCCAGTCGCTGAACACCTGGGTGAAGGTGCGCTTGCCCGGCGCCTTCGATTGCTGGATGCCGACGGCGGGGTCGAACTTGCCCGGCCCGTGGTACAGCACCGGATCGGCCTCGGCCAGCTTGTAGCCCTGCCCTTTCTTGGTGACCACGTGCAGGAACTGCAAGCCTTGCAGCGCCTTCAGGTTCTGCAGCGTCGGCACCAGCGCGTCGAGGTCGTGGCCGTCGATCGGGCCGACGTAGTTGAAGCCGAACTCCTCGAACAGCGTGGCCGGCGTGACCATGCCCTTGGCGTGTTCCTCGAAGCGGCGCGCCAGTTCCAGCACCGGCGGCACGTGCTGCAGCACGGCGCGGCCGACGTTCTTGGCGGCGGCGTAGAAGCGGCCCGACATCAGGCGCGCCAGGTAGCGGTTCAGCGCCCCCACCGGCGGCGAGATCGACATGTCGTTGTCGTTCAGGATCACCAGCAGGTTGATGTTGGCGGTGACGCCGGCGTTGTTCATGGCTTCGAAGGCCATGCCGGCGGACATCGCGCCGTCGCCGATCACGGCGATGTGCTGGCGCTGCACGCCGGCGTTGCGCGAAGCCACCGCCATGCCCAGCGCGGCCGAGATCGACGTGGACGAATGCGCGGTGCCGAAGGCGTCGTATTCGGATTCGCTGCGCTTCGGAAAGCCCGAGATGCCGCCCAGCTGGCGCAGCTTGGCCATGCCCGCGCGGCGTCCGGTCAGGATCTTGTGCGGATAGGACTGGTGGCCCACGTCCCAGACGATGCGGTCATGCGGCGTATCGAAGACCTGGTGCAGCGCCAGCGTCAGTTCCACCGTGCCCAGGTTCGACGACAGGTGGCCGCCGGTCTTGGAGACCGACTCCAGGACGAAGCCGCGCAACTCGTCGGCCAGCCGCTTGAGCTCGCGACGATCCAGGCGCTTGAGGTCTGCCGGGGATTGGATGCGGTCCAGTAATTCAGTCGTCATGCTTGTATGGGGTTCGTATGCCCGGCCTGCGGCCAGCCCGGACGGGTCACGGTCAGCGGTCTCGGAGGACGATGAAATCCGCCAGTTCGGCCAGGCGCTTGCCGGCGTCGCCCAGTGGCTCGAGCGCGGCCAGCGCGGCTTCGCGCAGCTCGCCGGCGAACGCGCGCGCTTCGTCCAGGCCCAGCAGCGAAACGTAGGTCGGCTTGTTTTCGGCCGCGTCCTTGCCCGGCGTCTTGCCCAGGCTGGCGGAATCGGCGGTCACGTCGAGGATGTCGTCCACCACCTGGAACGCCAGGCCCATGGCCTGGGCGTAGATGTCCAGGGCCTGGCGCGAGGCCGAGCTGGCGCCGGCGACGATGCCGCCCAGCGCCACGCTGCAGGCCAGCATGGCGCCGGTCTTCATGCTGTGCATCTGCTGCAGTTCGTCGCGCGAGAGCCGGTGGCCGACGCTGAGCAGGTCGATGGCCTGGCCGCCGGCCATGCCCTGGCTGCCCGCCGCGCGCGCCAGCGACTGCGTCGCCTGCACGATCAGCGCCGGAGCAATCGGCATGGAGGCCAGCAGCTCGAAGGCGAGCGGTTGCAGCGCGTCGCCGGCCAGCATGGCGGTGGCTTCGTCGAATTGCACGTGGGTGGTGGGGCGGCCGCGGCGCAGGACGTCGTCGTCCATGCAGGGCAGGTCGTCATGCACCAGCGAGTAGGCGTGGATCAGTTCCACCGCCGCCGCGGCGCGGTCCAGCGAAGCCTCGACAGCCAGCACGCTGCCGCTGACCGGGCAGGCCTGACCGGCGGCGTAGACCAGCGCGGCCCGTACCCGCTTGCCGCCGCCGAGCACGGCGTAGCGCATGGCTTCATGCAGGCGGGCGGGCACGGCGTCGGCGGCCGGCAGGAGGTCGTCGAGCACGTCTTCGACATGTCGCACGCGGCCCTGCAGCCACTCCGGGAAAGCGAGTTGTATTTGCTTCATCCGATTCTTATTCGTCATCCAGCGCCGCCGGGTCCAGCGGGCGCAGCAAGTCGCCTTCGAGGACCTTGACCTGCTGTTCGGCCTGCGCCAAGCGTTCCTGGCAGACGCGCGTCAACGCCACGCCGCGGCGATAGGCGGCCAGCGACTGCTCCAGCGGCAGCGAACCGTCTTCCATGGCCGCGACCAGCGATTCCAGTTCGGCCAGGGCCGTTTCGAAATCCTGGGGCAAGGGACGGTCGTCGGTCTGCGGATCGGCTTGTGAAGGTTTGGCCAAACGGGCCTCCGGGGGCACTAGGGGTGGATCAATCCGTGAATTGTACGAGATACCACGGCCGCGCCCCGATGCGCCGCCACGCTCAGGCAGAGGCGCCCGCCAGTCCCGCAATGGCGGCCCGCAGCGCCGGGGCCACCTGGCCGCGCAGCGCGGATTCCGGCAACAGCGCTTCCGGCCCGCCGCAACTCATGACGAAGACGCCCTCGCCCGTCACGGAGGCGAACGGCACGGCCACCGCGTTGATGCCCGATTGCCATTCGCCGATGGCGAAGCAGCAGCCGGTATCGACCAATTCGGCGCGGGCGCGCTCGATCGCGGCCGCGGCCGGCGCGGCCGGCCCCAACCGTTCCAGCACGTCGGCGCAGGCGGCGGCTGGCAGGCTGGCGAGGTAGGCGCGGCCCATGGCGCTGTCGAGGCTGGCGCGGTAGCCCACCGGCAGGCGCAGGTACAGGGCGGAAGAACCGTGGATGGCCTCGACGTAGGTCATCGCATCGCCATCGAACGCGCCCAGCGCCACCGCGCCCCCGGTTTCGCGCGCCAGATCGGTCATCGAGGCCTTGGCCAGCTCGCGCACCTCCAGCCCGGCCAGCAGGCCGAACCCCAGCGCCAGCACGCCGTAGCCGGGCGAGTACTTGCCGGTGTCCGGGTGATAGCGCAGATAGCCCAGCTCGGTCAGCGTGTACGTGATGCGGCTGATGGTGGGCTTGGGCAGGCCGGTCAGGCGCGCCAGGTCCAAATTGCCCAGCGCCGCCACGCCCGGCCGGAAGCAGCGCAGCACTTCCAGGCCGCGCGCCAGCGCGGTGATGAAGTCCGGCGACACCGGGCCCTCGCCCACGGCACCGGCGCGCTTGCGGCGCGCGGGCGCGCTCAGCGCCAGCTTCTGGTCGGGCTTGGCGGCGGGATGGGGGATGCGCTTGGGGTCAGAAAAAGATTGCATTTCTATTCGCTTCGTTTTTATAGTTTATTCCGAATAACAAAACTAAATTCCAATTAGCGGAATTTAATACATCCATGGAGACCTGGCAAGCCTGCGCCGTCCCGCCCCCAAGCGGACCGGCCGGGCCGAGCCGGGCCCGGCCAACCACTCATGCACGCGATTTCAAGGGGAAAACATGATTCGCAAGCGCTACACATTCCTGGCGGGTTTGCTGCTCAGCGTCGCCGCGCTGGGCGCCCAGGCCGATACTTACCCGTCCCGCCCGATCAAGGTGATCTCGCCGTTCCCGGCGGGCGGCGCCACCGACGTGCTGACCCGCGTCCTGGCCGAGCGCATGGCCAAGACGCTGGGCCAGCCCATGATTGTCGAGAACAAGGCGGGCGCCGGCACCTCGATCGGCGCCGCCTTCGTCTCGCGCGAGGCGCCGGACGGCTACACCATACTCATGGCCACCAACTCCACCCTGGTGACCAACCGCTATCTGTATAAGGAACTGCCCTACGACCCAGACGGCTTCGCGCCGATCGGCATGGTCGGCGTGGGCCCGCTGGTGCTGCTGTCCAGCCCCAAGCGTCCGTTCAACAGCACCGCCGATGTCGTCGCCTTCGCCAAGCAGAATCCGGGCAAGCTGACCTTCGCCACTTTCGGCGCCGGCACGTCGTCGCACCTGGCCGGCGAACTGTTCAAGGAGCGCGCCGGCATCGACATCCTGCACGTGCCGTTCAAGGGCGCGACCCAGGCCCTGCCGGCGTTGATCAGCGGCGACGTGGACCTGTTCTTCGACATGGTCGCCACCGGCATGCCGCAGGCCGAGGCCGGCAAGGTCAAGGTATTCGGCATCACCAGCCCCAACCGCCTGGCCACCGAATCGAAACTGCCGACCCTGGCCGAGCAGGGCTACGCAGGCTTCGACATGACGGCCTGGTTCAGCTTTGTCGCGCCGAAAGGCACGCCGGCCCCGGCGCTGGAAAAGCTGCAGGCGGCCCTGGCCGATACGCTCAAGGACGACGCCGTGAAAAAACGCATGCTGGAGATGGGCATCGACCCGCGTTCCGGCAGCCCGGCGGAACTGGCGCAACAGATCAAGAACGAGCAGCCCATCGTGTCGCAACTGATCAAACAGGCCAATATCGTCCTGCAATGACGGCGGCCGCCGTTTCGTGACAAAAGGTTCACGGACCCGCATCGTCCGCGAGGCGGCGCGCCCGGCGCCCTTGACCGGCAGCGCCCGCCCGGGCCTGTCGGTTTTTCATGCGCCCCCTAACCCCTGGATACAGTACCGGCGCCGCATCGGCTGCTAAGGTGAAAAGCGAGGACGGGCCGTCGCGCCCTCCCCGCTTCACTCGTCTCCGGGAGTCCGATGCCATTGACCGATGACCGCTACGCCCGACTGGATGCCGCCCGTTGGCTCGCCGCCGCGGCGGTGGTGCTGCTGCATAGCGCCGCCCTGATCGTCAGCGAACCAGCGGCGTTCGGCAAGGGCGCCTGGCTGGCCGCCAATATCTACGATTCGGCGGCTCGCTGGTGCGTGCCCGTGTTCGTGATGGTCAGCGGCGCCCTGCTGCTCGACCCCGCCAGACCGCAGGACGCGCGCCGCTTCTACAGCAAGCGGGCCGCGCGGATCCTGACGCCGCTGGTGTTCTGGAGCCTGTTCTACCTGGCCTGGCGCACCGGCCTGGACTGGTGGGACGACGGCCATGTCGATTTTTCCTTCTGGCCGCGCAAGGTCGCCCAGGGCGAGCCCTACTACCATCTCTGGTACCTCTACATGATTGTGGGGCTGTACCTGTTCGCGCCGCTGGTGCGGCTGCTGTATGCGCGCAGCACGCCGCGCTCGCGTTCGCTGTGGGTGGTGGGCATCCTGGGCCTGGCGATCCTCGATGCGCTCTATCGCCGCGCCCTCGGCGCGCAGCCGGGTTTCTTCCTGACCTGGTTCCTGCCCTATCTGGGCTATTTCGTGGCCGGCCGCCAGATCTTCGATGGCGAACTACGTGTGCCGCGTCCGGCCCTGGTGCTGGCCGCGAGCGTGGCAGCCACGGCCCTGGGTGTGTACACCATGTCCAGCAACCGGACGCTGGACACCTATTTCTACGATTACTTCAGCCTGACCGTGCCATTCATGTCGCTGGCGGCGTTCCAGTGCATCGTCTCGTCGCCCCGGCTGCCGCGGCTGGCATCGCTGGCCCCGCTGACCTTCGGGGTCTACCTGATCCATCCGGTGTTCCTGGATGTGGCGCACCGCGCCGGCGCCATCAGCGGCGCGGGTCGCGACGCCTGGGTCGTGCCTTTGCTGACCCTGGCGGTGTTTGCCTTGTCCGCCGCCAGCAGTTGGCTGTTGCGGCGCCATCCCGCCACCCGCAAGCTGGTCTGAAAAACCTACGCCGCGCAAGGTTATTCGGGTTTTGCGCGGGGTCAAATCAACACGGCCGGATCTTCACTAAGCTTCACCGATCTTCACGGGCGTGGGGAAAAGGGTTGGGGTACAATGGACGGCTTACTTGATCGGCCAGACACCGATTTTTCTTCGCGCCAGAACGGATTTGCGGATTTGGCCACCGCCCCTTGCAAACCGTGTTTGCAAAACCGCGAAAGCGGCCGGGGACGTGGCAATGTTCAAGCCGTCCTGGCTTTTTAACGCCGGGCCGCCCCAGAAAGAGGCCCCCATTTGAGGGCAGTCAGCCCACCAGGTACGTAGTACACAGTGGGCGCGGCGTTGGGGGAAATATTCATCCGAGCGGAGGGAATCATGACCGACATCGGTCGGATGGCACATGTTGTGCCAGCTCGCACCCAGCTACCCGTCAGTGCTTACTTTGACGAAGCCCTCTTTGCCCGCGAGCAAGAACTCATTTTCAAGCAATCCTCGCTGTACGTCGGCCACCAGAAGCTGGTGCCCGAAGTCGGGGATTGGCGCACCTTGGCCCAGGAAAATGGAGGGCGCGTGCTGGTTCGCAACCAGCAGGGCGTTGACCTCATCTCAAATGTCTGCCGCCACCGCCAGGCATTGATGCTGGGCGGCCAGGCCGGCGACGTCACCGGCCATTGCAATTCGCACGGCAGCCTCAAGGCCACCGGCGGCAACATCGTCTGCCCGCTGCACCGCTGGACCTACAACAACCAGGGCGAGCTGCTGGGCGCGCCGCAGTTCGACACCACGCCGTGCATGAACCTGCAGAAATTCCGTCTGCGTGATTGCCACGGCCTGCTGTTCGAAGGCCCGCGCGACCCGGCCGCCGACATGGCGCCGCTGTTCGCGCGCCCGGAGTTCGACTTCGGCGACTACGTGCTGGACCACGTCGAAGTGCACCAGTGCAACTACAACTGGAAGACCTTCATCGAGGTGTATCTGGAGGACTACCACGTCGGCCCGTTCCACCCCGGCCTGGGCCGCTTCGTCACCTGCGACGACCTGACCTGGGAGTTCAACGACTGGTACAGCCTGCAGAAGGTCGGCGTGCACAACGCGCTGGCCCAGCCGGGTTCGGACGTGTACAGGCAATGGCATGATCGCCTGCTGTCGTTCCGCGACGGCGATGCGCCGGATTTCGGCGCCGTCTGGGTCACGTATTTTCCGACCCACATGATCGAGCTGTATCCGCACGTGCTGGTGCTGTCGACGTTGTACCCGAAGAGCCCGCAGGAAACGGTCAACGTGGTCGAGTTCTACTACCCCGAGGAAATCGCCGCCTTTGAGCGCGAGTTCGTCGAGGCGCAGCGCGCGGCCTACATGGAAACGGCGATCGAGGACGACGAGATCGCCGAGCGCATGGACGCCGGCCGCAAGGCGCTGATGCTGCGCGGCGTGAACGAGACCGGTCCTTACCAGTCGCCGATGGAAGACGGCATGCAGCACTTCCATGAGTGGTACCGCCGCATCATGCAGGAGCGGCTCTGAGGACACGCTCCGCCAACGCAAAAGGGCTCGCGATCGCGAGCCCTTTCTTTTTGCCGGGGCGGCTGCTCAGCGGCCGAGGGCGGCGGCGACGGTGCGCTCCCCGATCGCCAGTCCGACCGTCATGCCCACGCCCGAATGCATCACCGCCACCGTGGTGGCGGCATCCACCGGCATCACGGAGAACGGCGCGGGGCCGTGCGTGCCATAGACGCCCTGCCAGCGCTCCAGCACCCGCAGCCGCGCGCCCAGCGCCTGCGACGCCAGGTCCAGCATGGCATTGTCGACCGCCTCGTCGTTGAACGGGAAGGCATCCTGGCCGTAGCGGTGCGAGTCGCCGATGATCAACTCGCCATAGGGCGTGGGGCTGATCAGCAGATGGATGCCGTTTTCCAGCAGCATCGGCGTGCGCGCCTGGATCTGCTCGCGCAGCGCCAGCGCCGATGGCAGGTCGGAGAAGGCGCCGTAGTGCACGCAGGACAGGCCGGTCAAGAGCGGGCGGTCCAGCGCCATCGGACGCGTCTCGAAGGCCGCGCGCAGCATCTGCAGGCGCGTCACCTCCAGGTTCAGCGGCGCGAACTGTTCGGGCAGCAGCGTCAGGTAGTCGTGGCCGGGGCAGACGAAGACGTGCGCACCGGCGAAGTCGCCCGCGGTGGTCGCGACCTGCCCCTGCTCGACGGCGCGCGCCAGGGTGCCGGTGACGAACTCGACGCCCAGCGATTCGGCCAGGTAGCGCGTGATGGCCGGCAAGGCCTCGCGCGAATAGATCTGCAGGTCGTCCAGCCCGCGCAGCGCGGCGCAGTGGTGCGCCAGCTGGCCGTCATACAGCTTCGCCACCTCACGGCCCGACAGCAGCTCGGCGCGATAGCCTTCCTGTTGCAGGCGGGTCCGGGCGAACTCGTCCAGCACGTCGGCCTCGCCGGCGTCGCGCGCCAGCACCAGCGCGCCGTTGGCGCGCACATGGAAGCCGGCCTGGGATGCCAGGTCCAGCCACAGCTCGCGCGCCTGCTGGGCGTGCGACAGCATCATGCCGGGAGCCTGGCCGGTGACGATCACCTGCCCGAAATTGCGGATGGTCGCGCCATGCGCCTGGCGGCTGCGTTCGATCACGGCCACCGACAGGCCGCGCTTGGCGGCGGCCCAGGCGTGGGCGATGCCCAGCATGCCGGCGCCGACCACGACTACGTCGAATTTTTTCATTTGGAAAACGAGGCAAAGAGGTTGCGCGGGAAGCGCCCGCCCGGGCGCTTCCCCTGCCGCGGCGGCGTGGCCGCCGCGGTGGCCCGATTACTTCTTCTTGGGCTCGGACTTGCCGTCGTAGCGGCGGGTCCACTCGGCGATGATGCGATCGCGGTTGGTGGCGGCCCAGACGAAGTCGTTCTTGATCATGCGCTTGGTCAGGTCGGCCGGCAGGTTGGGGTTGGACGTGGCGATCGAGGGAATCGCCAGCACCGCGAAGTTGGCCTTGTACAGCTCGTTGGCCTCGCGGCTGGCCGAGAAGTCGGCCAGCTTGCGCGCGGCTTCCAGGTTCTTGGTGCCCTTGACGATGGCGGTGGCTTCGACTTCCCAGCCCAACCCTTCCGACGGGAACACGGCTTCGACCGGCGCGCCGTCGGCCTTGAGCTTGGCGGCGCGGTAGTCGAACGACACGCCGATCGGGAATTCGCCGGCGGCGGCCATGTTGCACGGCTTGGAGCCCGAGTGCGTGTACGAACCGATGTTCTTGTGCAGGGCGTCCATGTAGGCCCAGCCCTTTTCTTCGCCGAAGATCTGCAGCCAGGCGCTGACGTCCAGGAAGCCCGTGCCCGACGAGGCCGGGTTCGGCATGACGATCTTGCCGGCGTAGACCGGCTTGGTCAGGTCTTGCCACGATTCGGGCTTGGGCAGCTTCTGCTTTTCGGCTTCGACGGTGTTAAAGCAGATGGCGGCGGCAAAGCCGTCCATGCCGACCCAGGTGGGCTCGGCCTTGGCATCGCGCATGTTGGCGGCGATCTGGTCCAGGCCCTTGGGGGCGTAGGGCTGCAGCATGCCTTCCTTGTCCATCAGGCCCAGCGAGGTGCCGGCCAAGCCCCAGATCACGTCGGCCTTGGGGTTGCCCTTTTCGGCCAGCAGCTTGGCGGTGATGATGCCGGTGGAATCGCGCACCCACTGGATCTTGATGTCGGGGTTGGCCTTCTCGAAGGCGGCCTGGTAGGCCTTGATCTGGTCGGCTTCCAGCGCCGTGTAGACGGTCAACGTGGTCTCGGCGGAAGCGGCGCCGGTGATGCCGGCGAAGGCGGCGGCCAGGGCAAGCAGCGTGAAGCGTTTCATGAGGGTACTCCGTGGGTGAGCGGAAAAAGGGTGAGTCGGGTCGCCGCGGCCGGCCCGTGCCCGCCGCGGTGCGTTGCGAAAAAAAGTTGGGTCAGGATCCCGGCGTGGGCGGCCTCAGGGTCGCTGCCCCGCCGCCAGGCGGGATTCGATATCGGCAATCACGCCGGGCAGGTCGGCCACGGTGTCGATCAGGTAGTGCGGCGCGGCGCCCGACAATTCACGGCCGGCGCGTTCGCGGGCCGCCTGGCGGCCGTTGTCGTCCAGGCTCAGGTATTCGTCCAGCGTCAGGCCGGCGGCGTTGCCCGACAGCAGCAGGCCGACGGTCCACATGCCGGCGCGGCGGCCTTCCTCGATGCCGGGAGCGGTGTCGTCGACCTTGACGCAGCCGGCCACATCCGTCAGGCCCAGCTCCACCACGTTCTTGAGCGCCATGGCCGGCGCCGGGCGCGCGCGTGGCACGTCGTCGCTGGCGACGATGCAATCGGGTTCGAGGCCTTCGCCGGCGGCGCGCTCGACCACGCGGCGCATCACGCTGCCGGGGTAGCCTGAACACGAGCCGATCTTCAGGCCGCGCTGGCGCAGCGCGCGCAGCAGCTCGGCCGCGCCGGGAATGGCCGCCGAGTACTGCGCCACCTTGTTCAGCTGCATCGGCAGGAAACGCTCATAGATGGCGGTGACGTCGTCGTCGGTCGGCAGGCGGCCGAACCGGGCCTGGTATTGATTGGCGATGGCGGGTTCGTCGCACAGCGCGCGGATGTGGTCCCACTTGCCCACGCCCATCGGGCCGCGGGCCTGCTCCAGCGTGACTTCCATGCCGAACTCGGCAAAGGCGTCGACGAACACCTTGGTCGGGGCAAACGAACCGAAGTCGACCAGCGTGCCGGCCCAATCGAAAATCACCGCTTCCAGGCGGACGGGCAGAGGCGAAACAGTCATGAGGGTCTTCCTTGCAGAATATTTAAATCAAAGAGTCGCGGGCCGGCGCCAGGCCTGGCTGCGCGCCACCAGGGCGCGGCTGGCCAGGTGCAGCAGCAGCGCCGCCACCGCCGAGCTGGCCATGATCACGGTGCACATGGCGGCGGCCGGGCCGATAAAGCCGGCGTCATCCATGTTCAGCACCGCGACGGCGGCCAGCACCGTGGACGGGCTGTACAGGAACACCACGGCGGACACGGTGGTCATGGCGGAAACGAACAGGTAGCGGGCGACGTCCAGCGCGGCCGGCAGGCACATCGGCAGCGTCACGCGCAGGAAGGTGGTCAGGCGCGGCACCTTGAGCGAGGCCGAGGCAGCCTCGAATTCCGGGTCCAGTGCGTTCAGCGCGGTGGCCGCCGTCAGGTGCGCGCTGGTGTAGAAGTGCACCACCGTGCACAGCACCAGCAGCGGCATGGTGCCGTACAGCACATTCAGCGGATTGGCGGCGCCGTTGAAGAAGAAGATGTAGCCCAGGCCCAGCACTAGGCCGGGCACGGCCATCGGCATCAGCGCCAGCATCCCCAGCACGCCGCGCAGGCCGCGCGACGACGCGCTGCGGGCCGGCACCTTTTCCATCATCCAGGCGCCCAGGAACACCACCACCGTGCCGATCAGCGCGGTGCAGAAGGCCAGTTCCAGGCTGTTGCGCCAGGCCAGCCAGCCGCCGCCATCCATATTGTCGAAGTCGTAAGAACGCAGCGACAGCGACAGGTTGTAGGGCCACATCTTCACGAACGAGGCCCACACCGCCACGCCGATGATGAGCAGCAGGAACCCGGCCATGGCGCCCGCCAGCAGCAGGAAGGCCGTGTCGCGCCGGCGGTTGGCGCCGGCCGCGTAGGGCTGGGCGCGGCCGCTCAGCTGGGCGCCCTGGCGGGCCCGCAGGCGGCGGTCCAGCACGAAGGTCAGCAGCGCCGGCAGCAACAGCAGGATGCCGATGGCGGCGCCCTTGGGGAAGTTCTGCTGGCCGACCACGGCCTTGTAGGCTTCCATCGCCAACACGTTGTAGTCGCCGCCCACCACCTTGGGCACGCCGAAGTCGGTCACCGTCAGCGTGAACACCACGCAGCAGGCCGAGAACACCGCATAGCGCGTGCCGGGCAGGGTCACCGTCATGAAGGTGCGCAACGGCCCGGCGCCCATGGCGCGCGCCGCGTCATAGAGGCGGCCGTCGGCCAGCGTCAGGCCGGTCAGCAGGATCATCAGCGCGTGCGGGAAGGTATAGAACGCCTCGCCCACCACGATGCCCCAGAAGCCATAGATGGTCGCGCCGCCGAACAGGCCTTTCAGCAGGCCCTGGTTGCCCAACAGGTAGACCAGCGCGATGCCCGGCAGCAGCGACGGCGCCAGCAGCGGCAGCAGCGCGATGGTGCGCAGCAGGCCCTTGCCCGGAATGCGGCTGCGCGTCAGGGCGTAGGCGAAGGCATAGGCGCATGGCACCACCAGCATCATGGTGACCACGCCCACCGTCAGGCTGCGCCCGACCATGCCGAGGAAACCGTCGGCGCCGATGATGCCCAGCACCACCGACAGACCGGCCCAGTCGCCATTGGCGTCGGTGACCGACTTGGCCAGGATCGCCACCAGCGGCAGGGCCAGGAACAGCGCCAGTCCCAGCGCCAGGGCGCCCTGCCCGAGCGTCAGCCCGAGGGCGCCGATCCAGGCGGGCAGCGGCCGGCGGCCCAATGACGCAGCAACGGGGGCGACGGACGTGTCAGCGGGCACGGACATGGCGGCGGGGACGGGGCTCGCAGCCGGATCAAGCGTAGGCGCGAATCGCATGGCGCGGCAGCTCCACCCAGCAACGGCTGGCAGCGTGAGGCCCCAGCAGGGCATCTCCGGTTTCAGGGGACACGATCGAGTGCACGGTGGCGCCGGGCACGCCTTCCAGGCGCAGCGCCAGGCGGTAGCCGCGGCCCAGGAACACACCGTCCAGCACGTCGGCCAGCATGGTGTTGGGCTGCTCCGGACGCGCCACGCTCACGCGCACCGCCTCGGGCCGCACGAACAGCTTGCCGACGTTGCGCTCCAGCGCCTCGTCCACCGCCAGTTCCTGGCGGCCGACGCGAGCGTGGTGCGCATCGATGCGCTCGAACGGCAGCCAGTTGGCCTCGCCGACAAAATCGGCGATGAAGGCAGAACCCGGCTGGCGATACAGCTCGCGCGGGGTGCCGAATTGTTCAATGACGCCGCCGTTCATGACGGCGATGCGGTCGGCCATGACCATGGCCTCTTCCTGGTCGTGCGTCACCATCAGCGTGGTGATTGACAGGCGTTTCTGCAGCGCGCGCAATTCGATGCGCAGATGTTCGCGCACCCGCGCATCCAGTGCCGACATCGGCTCGTCCAGCAGCAACAGGGACGGCGACGGCGCCAGGGCGCGGGCCAGCGCCACGCGCTGCTGCTGGCCGCCGGAGATCTGGCCCGGATATTTATGGGAAGCGCCGGCCAGGCCCACCAGCGTCAGCATTTCCTCGACCCGGTCGGCCACATGCTTGCGATGGGCGCGCTTGCCGCTCAGGCCATACGCCACGTTCTGGGCCACGGTCAGGTTGGGAAACAGCGCATAGGACTGGAACAGGATGCCGTAGTCGCGCTCTTGGGGCTCGGCGTGGGAGATGTCACGGCCCGACAGGAGGATGGTGCCGCTGTCCTGGCGCTCCAGGCCGGCGATGGCGCGCAGCAGCGTGGTCTTGCCGCAGCCCGAGGGGCCCAGCAGGCACACCAGTTCACCGGCGCGGATATCCAGCGACACATCCGACAGCGCCGTATGGCTGCCGAAGCGCTTGACGAGATTGCTGACCGAAAGAAAGCCCCCGCGCTGCGCTCCGGGCTGGGGCGTAGCGCCCGTCGGAACAGTGTTGGTATCGCGTTGGAGCTGTTGGGCCATGGGGCCTCCGGTCTGGGAACGAAGGCAGTATGGAAGGCGCGTATTGAGTGTTTATGACACTTCGCGCAAATGCAGTAATAAAAACATCAAATTATTTTGGTGTACTGGCGGTCTTGCGCAATCCGTCCACCGATTCATCCGTTTACAGGCCCTGCCCAACGTGCTCGTCGCCGAACTGAAATCCTTCTATGCCGTGGCTCGCTGCGGCACCGTCACCAAGGCCGCGGCCCAGTTGGGCGTCAGCCAACCCACGGTGACGGGGCAACTGCGCCAGTTGGAATCGCGCTATGGCGTCGAGCTGTTCCATCGCCAGGGGCGCGGCATGCGACTGTCGGATGCCGGGCACAGCCTGATGCCGATGGTCGAAAAGCTGGTGCAGCAGGAAACCGAGATCGATTTCCGGCTGCGCGACGCCAGCGACCTGCGCGAGGGCAACCTGCGCATCGGCGCCACCGGGCCGTACTACATCATGGACACGGTGCGCCGCTACAACCAGCTCTACCCCGGCATCGACCTGACCGTGGCCATCGGCAACTCGCAGAGCATGCTGCAGGCGCTGCATGATTATCGTATCGAGATTGCCACGTCCTCGTTTCTGATGGATGACAAGCATTTGTACCGCCGCATGATCGCGGCGGATCCGATCCGCGTGGTGACGCATCGCGGCCACCCGCTGGCGCGGCGCGGCAAGGTGGCGCTGGCCGACCTGGCCGACCACGCGCTGCTGCTGCGCGAACCCGGATCGATGACGCGCCAGCTGACCGAAGAAGCCCTGCAGGCGGCCGGCGTGACGGTCAAGCGCACGCTGGAAATCGGCAGCCGCGAATCGATCCACCAGGCGATCCTGTGCGAACTGGGCATCAGCCTGATCCCGTCACGCGAAATCCCGTCCCATCCCGAACTGGCGGCCCTGGACATCGAGGGCGCCGATGTCGTGATGCATGAATACCTGTACTGCCTGCGCGAGCGCCAACCGGTGCAGCTCATCGCGCGCTTTCTGGAGATGGCGCCGGCAGCCGGCTGATCCGTGGGATCACTGCCCGCCTCTTCCCCTTGCGGCCACTCAGGAGACAACCATGGCCTTGACCCTGCAGGACATCGAACAGCTTTTCCTGGAACGCGGGCACCGTTCCTATCATGGCGAATCCGTCAGCCACCTGCGCCACGCGCTGCAGACCGCGACGCTGGCCGAACGCCATGGCGCCAATGCCCAGTTGATCACTGCCTGCCTGCTGCACGACCTCGGCCACCTGATCGCGGACCATCCGGACACGCCCACCCTGCGCGGCATCGACGACAAGCATCAATATTTCGTGCTGCCGTTCCTGCGCGGGCTGTTCAGTTCGGCGGTGCTGGATCCGATCCGGCTGCACGTGGAGGCCAAGCGCTACCTCTGCTATGTGGAGCCGCAGTATGAAGCGTCGCTTTCGGAGGATTCGAAACGCAGCCTGGCGCTTCAGGGGGGCAGCTTCGATGCGGGCCAGGCGGTGGATTTCGCCAGCATGCCGGGCGCGCCGGATGCGATCCGCCTGAGGCGCTGGGACGACATGGCCAAGGTGCCGGGGCTGGCCACGCCACCGCTGGACCACTTCCTGGAGATCGCCGAAAGCGTCTCTGGACGGGTCAAGCTGGCGGCGGTCTGGTAAGGCCGCCCCCGCGCCGTCGGGATACCACGGCGCGGTTTCAGGCCCGGCTTGCGGCCGGGCCGGCCGGCGCGCTCACTCGCCCTTGGCCACCGGCCGGGAGGGATCGCTGCACCACTCGCTCCACGAGCCCGGATAGAGGCGCGAGCCGGCCAGGCCGGCGATTTCCATCGACAGCAGGTTGTGGCACGCGGTGATGCCCGAGCCGCACTGGTGCACGATGGCCGCGGGGTCGCGGCCGTCCAGCAAGGCGGTGAATTCCTCGCGCAATTGCGCCGCGTCCTTGAAACGGCCGTCGGCCTGCAGGTTCTGGCCGTTCGGACGATTCAGCGCGCCGGGAATGTGGCCGGCCACCGGATCCATCGGCTCGACCTCGCCGCGATAGCGGTTGGCGGCGCGCGCGTCGATCACGGTGAACGCGGGCCGGGCGATGTTGTCCAGCACCGCCTGCGCATCCACGCTGCCCGCGAGCGGCGCCGCTGGCGTCACCGGCGCGCCCGCCTGCACCGGCGCGGCCGCCTCGGTGGAGGTGGGCAGCCCGGCCGCCTGCCAGGCCTGCCAGCCGCCGTCGAGCACGGCGACCCGGTCGTGACCCAGCCAGCGCAGCATCCACCACAGGTGCGCGGCGTACATGCCGCCGCTGGCGTCATACGCCACCACCAGGGTCTCGGGCGTGACGCCGTGCGCCGCCATCAGCGCGCCGAACTGCCCGCGCTCGGGCAGCGGATGGCGGCCATTGCGGCCGGTGCGGGCGGCGGCCAGTTCGGTTTCATGGTCGAGGTAGCGGGCGCCAGGAATGTGGCCCGCCGCATAGGCTTCGCGGCCGGCGGAGTGATTGATCAGGTCGTGGCGCACGTCGAACACGCGCACGTCCGCCGCGCCCAGGTGCGTGGCGAGGTCGGCCGCGGAAATCAGGGTCATGGTCATCGGAAATCCTCCTCTGATGGGGTCGGGTTCGCGGAATCAGGCTGGCTTGGGATCGCGCATGGTGCGCCAGACCGACAGCAGACCCGCCGAAATGATCAGGCCCATGCCGGCCCAGGCAAGGCCATCCAGGGTATCGCCCCAGAAGCCCATGCCGAGCAGGGCCGCGAAGATAATGGTGCTGTACTGCAGCGCGGCGGTCAGCAGCGCCGAGCCCAGGCCGAACGCCCGCGTCATGGCCAACTGGCCGAACAGGCCGGTCACGCCCACGCCCAGCAGCGAGCTGTAGCCGGTCCAGTCGGCCTGGCCCCAGCCCTCGAAACCCAGGCCGGCGAAACTGGAGGCGCACACCGCCACCGAAAAGAACAGCACTGTGCGCCATTCGGGTTCGCCGATGCGGCCAAGCTGGCGGATCTGCATCATGGCGATCGCCGACATGGCGCCGGCGCCCAGGCCGAGCAAGGCCGCCAGCCACTGGTCTTCGTTGATGCTGGGGCGCAGCACCGCGATCACGCCCAGGAACCCCAGGGCCACGGCGGCGATCCGCACCGGATCGCGCTGCGCCCCGCCCCACCCCAGCATCCAGCAGGCGATGAACAGCGGCGCGGTGTAGTTCAGGCTGGTGGCGGTGGCCAGGGGAAGGTGGGCGATGGCGAAGAAACCGAGCCACATCGAGGTGACGCCGGACAGATTGCGCCACAGGTGCAGCTTCCAGCTGGTGGGCACGATCGACTGGCGCCCGGCGCGCGCCCAGATCAGCAGCAGCACCACCGACGGCAGGCCGCGGAACAGCACCACTTGCGGCAGCGTCGCGCCGTGCTCGGTGCCCAGCTTCACGAACGACCCCATGATGGCGAACATGGCGGACGCCAGCAACATCCAAAGTGCCTGCATTGGGGGTTAGCGCTCAGGTGAAAGTGAGGGGGAAATAGGGGAAAGCGATACTATACTCTCCGTCACCGGGAGCAGCGCGGCAGTCGGGGAACTGCTGCGCCGCGGCACAGTCCAATCCCGCACAAGTCCCGCTCGCTGAGGAACAAAAAAAGCATGAAACGCATCATCCTTTTCGTCATTACCAACCTGGCCGTCATGCTCGTGCTGTCGGCCACGCTACGCATCCTGGGCGTAGACCGCTACCTGACCGCCAACGGCCTGAACTTGCAGGCGCTGCTGATCTTCTCGGTCGTGGTCGGCTTCACCGGCGCCATCATCTCGCTGCTGATCAGCAAGCCCATGGCCAAATGGAGCACCGGCGCCCAGGTGCTGGACCCGAACGCGCCGCGCAACCAGCGCGAGGCCTGGCTGCTGGACACCGTCCACCAGCTCGCCGACCGCGCCGGCATCGGTCGCCCGGAAGTCGCCATCTACGACGGCGCGCCCAACGCATTCGCCACCGGCGCCTTCAAGAACGACTCGCTGGTGGCGGTGTCGACCGGCCTGCTCGAAAGCATGAGCGAAGAGGAAGTGGCCGCGGTGCTGGCCCACGAAGTGGCGCACATCGCCAACGGCGACATGGTCACGCTGACCCTGATCCAGGGCGTGGTCAACACTTTCGTGGTGTTCCTGGCGCGCGTGGTCGGCTACTTCATCGACCGCGTGGTGTTCAAGAACGAACGCGGCCTCGGCCCGGGCTACATGGTCACCGTGATCGTCTGTGAGATCATTTTCGGCATCCTGGCTTCGATCATCGTGGCCTGGTTCTCGCGCCAGCGCGAATACCGCGCCGATGCCGGCTCGGCCCACCTGATGGGCGCCCGCGAACCCATGATCCGCGCCCTGGCCCGCCTGGGCGGCCTGGAGCCGGGCGAGTTGCCCAAGTCGTTCGAAGCCTCCGGCATCACCGGCAAGGGCGGCCTGGCGGCCATGTTCGCCTCGCACCCGCCGATCCCGGCCCGCATCGCCGCGCTGCAGAATGCCCGCGTGATCTGATCCCGGCACAGGCCTGGGAAAAGCCCCCACGCCGCGCCTTCGGCTTGCGTCCCCCCGGGGCGCTTTCATCGTGAGGCGGCTCGGCAATGAAAAAGCCCCTTGAGCGATCAAGGGGCTTTTTGTTGGGGGCGGACCCGCCTCAGCACTCGACGATGTTCACCGCCAGGCCGCCGCGCGCCGTTTCCTTGTACTTGGTCTTCATGTCGGCGCCGGTCTCGCGCATGGTCTTGATGACCGAATCCAGCGACACGTAGTGCTGGCCGTCGCCGCGCAATGCCATGCGGGCGGCGTTGACGGCCTTGATCGAGGCCATCGCGTTGCGTTCGATACAGGGAATCTGCACCAGCCCGCCGACCGGATCGCAGGTCAGGCCCAGGTTGTGCTCCATGCCGATCTCGGCCGCGTTCTCGACCTGCTCGACCGAACCGCCCAGCGCCGCGGCCAGACCGCCCGCCGCCATCGAACAGGCCACCCCGACCTCGCCCTGGCAGCCGACCTCGGCGCCCGACAGCGAGGCGTTGTACTTGTACAGCAGCCCCACGGCCGCCGCGGTCAGCAGGAAGTCGCGTACGCCCTCGCGGTTGGAACCGGGGACAAAGCGGTCGTAATAATGCAGCACCGCGGGGATGATGCCCGCCGCGCCGTTGGTGGGCGCGGTCACCACGCGCCCGCCGGCGGCGTTTTCCTCGTTCACCGCCATGGCGTACAGGTTGACCCAGTCCATCACCGACAGCGGATCGGACAGCGTGCGCTCGGCGCGCTGGGTCAGGTTGCGGTACAGCTCCGGGGCGCGGCGGCGCACCCGCAGCGGACCCGGCAGTTCGCCATCGGCTTCGGGGTAATTGATGCCACAGCCGCGCGACACGCAGTCCTGCATCACTTGCCAGATGCGGTCCAGCCCGCCCGCGACCTCGCCCGCCTCGCGCCAGGTCAGCTCGTTCTTCATCATGAGCTGCGCCACGCTCAGGCCGCTTTCGCGGCACATGGTCAGCAGCTCACGGCCGGTGCGGAACGGGTACGGCAACTGGTCGTGCGCGGCGATGACCTGGCTGTTGGAGGCACCCGCCGTCACCACGAAGCCGCCCCCCACCGACAGGTAGCGGGCCTCGCGCAGCGACTGCCCTTCAGCGTCGAAGGCGTGGAATTTCATGCCGTTGGGGTGCTCGGCCATGGCCTCGCGGCGGTAGAACATCATGTGTTCCTTTTCCACGAACGGCACCGGATAGTGGCCCAGCAGCGGCAGCTGGCGGCTGGCCCGCACCGACGCGATCATGCCGGCGATGGCGGCCGGGTCGACCGTGTCGGGCGCCTCGCCCATCAGGCCCAGCAGCACGCCCTTGTCGGTGCCGTGCCCCTTGCCGGTGGCGCCCAGCGAGCCATAGAGCTCGGCGCGCACGCTGGCCACCTTGGGCAACAGGCCGTCTCGCTCCAGCCCCTGGGCAAACAGCAAGGCGGCCCGCATGGGGCCGACCGTATGGGAGCTCGACGGGCCTATGCCTATTTTGAACAGATCGAAAACGGAAACGGCCACCGCAAAACCCCTGCATCCAAGAATGATCCGGCAATGATACGCGGAAGGTCCGGCGCTGCGCAGCAAAGCCCTGCGAGGCGTATGCTGTATTCCGGATACGGGTTTCCCCGCCCGTCCCGGCATGCGATCATTACAGAATTATTTCTTGTCATAAAAAGAAGGGAACTGCCCCAGGATGTCCGGACTCATTACCCTGCTTGACTTCGCCGGCTACGTCGCCCTGCTGCTATGGGGCGTGCACATGGTCCAGACGGGCGTGCAGCGCGCCTTCGGCGCCGCCCTGGGCGCCGCGCTGGGCCGCGCCCTCGGCACCCGCCTGCGGGCCTTCGCCGCCGGTCTCGGCATCACCGCCGCGCTGCAAAGCAGCACCGCCACCGGCCTCATGATCACCGGCTTCGCCGCCGGCGGCGTGGTCGGCCTGGTGCCGGCGCTGGCCGCCATGCTGGGGGCCAACGTCGGCACCACGCTGATCGTGCAACTGCTGTCGTTCGACCTGACCTCGCTGGCGCCCATCCTGATCCTGGCGGGCGTCTGGATGTTCCGCCGCTATCCGCCGGGGCGCACCCGCGACCTGGGCCGGGTCTTCATCGGCCTGGGCCTGCTGCTGCTGTCGCTGCACCAACTGGTGGAACTGTTCGAGCCGTTCCAAACCGCTCCAATGCTGGGCATGATCCTGGACGCCCTGGCCACCCAGCCGGTGGCGGCCGTGCTGCTGTCGGCCGCCTTCACCTGGGCCGCCCATTCCAGCGTCGCCGTGGTGGTGCTGGTCATGTCGCTGGCCAGCCACCACATGGTGGCGCCGCACGTGGCTTTCGCGCTGGTGCTGGGCGCCAACCTCGGCACCGCCATCAACCCCATGATCGAAGGCGTCACCGGCGACGATCCCGCCGCCCGCCGCCTGCCCCTGGGCAACCTGCTGACCCGCGTCCTGGGCGTGCTGGCCGGCCTGGTGCTGCTGCCTTGGCTGCAACCGCTGATGAGCGAGATGTCCAGCGACCCGGCCCGCGCCGTCGCCAACTTCCACACTCTGTTCAACGCCGTCATCGCGCTGGTGTTCCTGCCGCTGCTGGCGCCCTACGCCGCGTTACTGACCCGCTGGCTGCCCAAGCGCGCCGACCCTAACGACCCGTCCCGCCCCCAATACCTGGATGAATGGGCCCATGACGTGCCCGCCGTCGCCCTGGGCAACGCCGCGCGCGAGGCGCTGCGCATGGCCGACATGCTGCAAACCCTGTTGCTGTACGCCCGCGCCGGCTTCAAGCGCGACAACCGGCACCGCATGGTGCAGGCCCGCCAGCTGGACGCCGCCCTGGACAAGCTCGAAAGCGCCATCACCACTTACCTGGCCACGCTGGACCAGGAAAACATGACGCGCGACGACGTGCAGCGCATGGATGACATCCTGGCCTTCATCAGCAACATCGGCCACGCCGGCGACATCGCCCACCATGGCCTGCTCAGCCACATCGCCAAGCTGCGCAAGCAGGGTTGGACCTTCTCTCCCGAACAACGCGCCAGCCTCGACGACACGCTGGGCGAACTGATCGCCAACCAACGCCAGGCCGCCGCCCTCTTCGTCAACGACGACCTGCGCCAGGCCCGCGCCCTGGCCGGTGAAAAGTCGCGTTTCCGCACCATCGAAACGCAGGCAGCCGACGCCCACCTGCAGAAAATCAAGGGCGGCCAGGTCGACGCCGCCGAAGTCGGCGCCCTCTACCTCGACATCCTGCGCGACATGAAGGGCATCAACTCCCACCTGGTCGGCGCCGCCGCCTACCCCCTCCTGGCCCGCCACGGCGAACTCCTCCCCAGCAGGCTGCGCGAAGCGGGGAATTAGGGCCCCCACGCGGCGCGCTTCGCGCTTGCTGCCCCCCGAGGGGGCTGCCCCGCCTTCGGGCGGCCGGGCGGCGGGGCGACCCCCACGCCGCGCACGCTTTGCGCGCTTGCTGCCCCCCCGAGGGGGCTGCCCCGCCTTCGGGCGGCCGGGCGGCTATCCTGGCGGGAGGTTTTTGAGGGTTCCCGCGCTCCCCCTCACTGGCTGCCACCGTTGGAAGCTACCCCGGCTTGAAGCAGCAATGCCGCAAGGCGGAAACACCGGCACATGCAACGTGAGCACGACGCATCACGATGCGCCACACCATGCGGCGTCACCCCTACCAGCAAAACACACATCGCCATCCGCGCGCAGCGAACCCGGCCCCGGCGCCCCACACCACGTATGCCAGGGCCGGCTGCCCGCGCAGCCGGCCCTGGCGGGCCCCGCAACCCTCCCGCATGCCGCCTCGGTCCAGCAGCGCCCCTAGCCTCGAAACCGGTAGCCCTGCGCGGGTGGCGCGCGGGTGGGCGGGGCGTGTAGATGCGCCCGGCGGAAACCGTAGGGAGCCGAAGGCGGACGAGGTTGAGCACGGGGAAGTCCGGAGCGAACGCTCCGGACCGCAATCGTAGGCGCGCCCGCCCGCGCGCCACCCGCGCCGGGCGGCCTATGTAGCGCCGGCCGGGCCTGCGAAGCAACAACCGCCAAAAAAAACCGCCACGCAAACGCGCAGCGGCTTCATCACGCCCAGAGGAAAAATCCCCCTCAAAGGTACCGCTTGAACCACTCAAGCATCCGCCCCCACCCATCCTTGGCCGCCTCCGCCTGATAATTCGCCCGGTAATCCGCCATGAACGCATGATCCGCCTGCGGATACACCACGAACTCCGACCGCCGGGCATTCTCATTGCCCGCCGCCAGCTTCGTCTTCATGATCTCGATATCCGACACCGGAATGCTGGCATCCTTGGCCCCATACAACCCCAGCACGGGCGCATGCAGGTCATTCACCACATCGAACGCATAGCGCTTGATCAACGGCCCATGCCCCGTGCTCAGCTTGCCGTACCAGGCCACGCCCACCTTCACATCCGGATTGTGCGCCGCGTACATCCAAGTCAGGCGCCCCCCCCAGCAGAACCCCGTCACCGCCACGCGCTTCGGATCGCCGCCATGCTCCGCGGCCCAGGCCACGCTGGCATCCAGATCCGCGAATACCTGCTCGTCGGGCACCTTGCTGACGATCTCCGCGATCAGCTTGGGAATATCGGTATAGGTCGACGCATCCCCCTGGCGCTCGTACAGATTGGCGGCCACGGCCAGATAGCCGGCCTTGGCGACCCGGCGGCAGACATCCTTGATGTGCTCATGCACCCCGAAGATTTCCTGGATCACCAGCACGACCGGCAGGTCGCGCTTGCCCTCGGGCGCGGCGTAATAGGCATCGATGGATCCATCGGCCACGGGCAGCCGGAAATCCCCGTGGACCAGTCCCTGCGCATCGGTGTGGATCACGGTGGGGGCGACGTTGCCGGCGGCGGCGGAAAAACTCATGGCGAACTCCTGTGTAGGGATCAACGCGGAACCGATCCCGCGGCTCGCCTTCAGGGCATCCGCGGTGACCGGCCAGGTTCGTAAGCAAAGCCGGGTACCGCGCGCCACGGTTCAATGCGTGTGCATGTGCTCCGTACGCGCCGCGCCGTGGCCCGCGTCCGCCTCGTGGTCGTGCCCGTGGTGCATCAGGGTCGTCACGCTGTAGATCAGCGCCACGCCCACGCCCACCAGCAGCAACTGCGGCACCGCATCGGCCAGGGATACCCGTTCGTGCATCTGCGGCATCAGGTCGGCCACCGAAATGTAGAGGAAGCTGCTGGCGGCAACCACCAATACGTACGGCACCCAATCCTGCGCCTGTTGCAGCACGAAGTAGCCTATTATGCCGCCCAAGGCTGAACACAAGCTGGTGAACAGGATCAGCGCGAACGCCCGGCGGCGCGCCAGGCCGGCGTTGAGCAACACCACGAAATCGCCCAGCTTGTGGGGCACCTCGTGCACGATGATCGAGGCCGCGGTCAGCACGCCCAGAAGCGGATCGGTCAGGAAGGCCGCCGCCACCAACACCCCGTCGCACAAATTGTGCAACGAACTGCCGATCAGGATCAGCACGCCCCCGCGACCGGCCTCATGCCGGTCGTGGCCATGATGGTGATGGTGTCCGTCGCCCTCGTGGTGATGGCTGTGGCGCAGCAGCGCGATCTTCTCCAGCACGAAAAAACCGATCAGCGACGCCAGCATCAACCCGAACAGCACATGGGCGTCCGCCACGCCGCTTTCGAACGCCTCGGGCAACAGATGCAGGAGCGCAACCGACAGCAGCACACCCACGGACAGGCTGACCATGTGGTGCAGATAGTGGGCGAACACCTTGTAGGCCAGCCAGCTGGCGACAAAGACGGCGATGAGGCCACCGGTGACGGTGGCGAGCAGGACCCAGAGCAGCAGCATTGGGGGACGTATTATTGGGGAAGGAAGCGCAACATTATATTGTTACGGCCATAAAAGCAAAAATGGGCCGCCCGCGCGACGGACGGCCCATGGCCCCCTGACGTGCAGGAACCTGACTCAGTGGGCCTGCTCCCAGTTCTTGCCCACGCCCACTTCGGCCACCAGCGGCACGCGCAGCTCGGCCACGTTGCACATCAATTGCGGCAGCGTCTTCCTGACCAATTCGAGTTCGGCATCGGGCGCTTCCAGCACCAGTTCGTCGTGCACCTGCATGATCATGCGGGTCTGCAGTTTTTCGGCTTCGAGCCAGTCCTGTACCGCCACCATCGCCATCTTGATGAGGTCGGCCGCGGTGCCCTGCATCGGCGCATTGATCGCCGCGCGCTCGGCGCCCTGGCGCCGCGGCCCGGATGCGCCGCGGATTTCCGGCAACTGCAGCCGGCGTCCGAACACGGTTTCGACGTAGCCTTGTTCGCGCGCTACGCGGCGAGTGTTCTCCATATACATCGCCACGCCGGGATAGCGGGCGAAGTAACGGTCGATGTAAGCCTGCGCCGCGTCGCGCGTGATACCCAGGTTGGACGCCAGGCCAAACACACCCATGCCATAGATCAGGCCGAAGTTGATCGCCTTGGCCGCGCGCCGCTGCTCGGACGACACGTCCGCCAGCGCCACGCCGAACACTTCCGACGCCGTGGCGCGATGGATGTCCTCGCCGGCCGCGAAGGCGCGCTGCAGGTTTGCGTCATCCGACACGTGCGCCATGATGCGCAGCTCGATCTGCGAATAGTCGGCTGACAGCAGCATGCCCTGCTCGGCAATGAAGGCCTCGCGCACGCGACGTCCGGCCTCGGTGCGCACCGGGATGTTCTGCAGGTTGGGATCGGACGAAGCCAGCCGGCCGGTGATCACCGCGGCCTGCGAATAATGCGTGTGCACGCGGCCGGTGTCGGGGTTGATCATACGCGGCAGCTTGTCCGTGTAGGTGGACTTGAGCTTGGACAGTCCGCGGTACTCCAGCAGCACCTGCGGCAGCGGATAGTCCTGCGCCAGCTTGCTCAGCACTTCCTCGTCGGTCGACGGCGCGCCGCCGGCGGTCTTGCGCACCACCGGCAGTTGCATGCGGCCGAACAGGATCTCGCCCAATTGCTTGGGCGAATTCAGATTGAAGGGCTGGCCGGCCAGTTCGTAGGCTTTCTGCTCGAGCTGCAGCATTTCCTGGCCCAGCTTGTGGCTCTGGCGGCCCAGTTCGGCGGCATCGACCTTGACGCCATTGCGCTCGATCGTGGTCAGCACCGCGGACACCTGCATTTCCAGCAGGTAGATGCGTTCCAGCCCCGCGTCGGCCGCCACCTGCGGACGTAGCACCTGATGCAATTGCAAGGTGAAATCGGCGTCTTCGGCGGCGTAGTGGCCGGCCTTGTCCACCGCCACTTCATCAAAGCCGATCTGCTTGGCGCCCTTGCCGCACAGGTCCTCGTACGAGACACCGCTGCGGCCCAGGTAGCGCTGCGCCAGGTCGTTCAGGCCGACGCCGCGATGCGACTCCAGCACATAGGCCTGCAGCATGGTGTCTTCGGCAATGCCGGCCAGGCGGACGCCTTCGTTGGCGAACACATGCGTGTCGTACTTGGCGTGATGCAGCAGCTTGGCGCGCGAGGCATCCTGCAGCCACGGACGCAGGCGTTCCAGCACCTCGGCCTTGGGCAATTGCGTCGCGCCGTCGGGGCCGCGATGCGCCACCGGAATGTAGCAGGCCACGCCCGGCGCCACCGCCATCGACAGGCCGACCAATTTGGCCTGCATCTCGTCCAGCGAAGTGGTCTCGGTATCCAGCGCCACCAGGGGCGCCTTGTCCACCAATTCCATCCAGGCATCGAACGCAGCCCAGTCGTCAATGATGCGGTAATCCAGTTCCGTCGGCGCGGCTGGCACTTCGGCCGCCACGCGGGCGTCGCCCGTCGGCACGCGCTCGGCGTCGCCGGTCAGGTCACGCAGCCAGGTACGGAAACCGTAGCGTTCGTAGAGTTCTGTCAGGGTGGCGTCGTCGCGATCGCGCGGCGTCAGGTCGTCGACGCTGTCGACGTACCCGGTCAGGTCGCAATCGCACTTGACCGTCAACAGCTGGCGCGTCAGCGGGAAATTGGGAATGGCTTCGCGCAGGTTGCTGCCGGCCACGCCCTTGATGCCCTCGGCGCCCTCGACCAGTTTGTCGATCGAACCGAATTCGGAGATCCACTTGGCGGCCGTCTTGGGGCCGACCTTGGTCACGCCCGGCACGTTGTCGACGGTATCGCCCACCAGCATCAGGTAGTCGACGATGCGGTCCGGCGCCACGCCGAACTTGTTGACCACGCCCGCCTCGTCCAGCACCTCGCCGCTCATGGTGTTGACCAGCGTGACGTGGCTGTTGACCAGTTGCGCCAGGTCCTTGTCGCCGGTGGACACCACCGTGTGCACGCCGCGTTCGGCGGCGCGGCAGGCCAGCGTGCCGATCACGTCATCGGCCTCGACGCCTTCGATGGCCAGCACCGGCCAGCCCAGCGCCCGCACGGCGCGGTGAATGGGTTCGATCTGGGCCGCCAGGTCTTCCGGCATGGGCGGGCGGTGCGACTTGTATTCCGGATACAGGTCGTCCCGGAAGGTCTTGCCGCGCGCATCGAAAATACATGCGGCATACTCTGCCTTATAGTCGGATACAAGCTTGCGCAACATATTCACCACGCCGTACAGCGCACCCGTAGGTTCGCCTTGCGCGTTGCGCAAATCAGGCATAGCGTGGAAAGCGCGGTACAAGTAGCTTGAACCGTCGACCAGCAATAAGGTTTTTTTCATGGTTACAAAGGCAGATATGGCAACAACTGCGGCAACAATTGCGGCTACCCCCGCCGAAAAACAAATTCCGCTGATTATGTCAGAGATACGGACGGCGGCGGAAAAGCTCGCGCATATCGGGCCCGCGGTCAGTGTCTTCGGCAGCGCGCGCGTCAGCCGCAACTCCCCCCACTATGAAACCACCGTGGCCATCTCGGCCGCCCTGGCCGAGGCGGGGTTCGCGGTCATCGCGGGCGGTGGACCGGGCATCATGGAAGCGGCCAACAAGGGCGCCTTCGAAACCGGCGGCACCAGCATCGGGCTGAACATCAGCCTGCCGCACGAGGCCCACAACAACGAGTATCAAACCATCAGCCTGTCGTTTGAGTACTTTTTCTCCCGCAAGGCCACGTTCTTCATGCACAGCTTCGCCTACGTGGC
Organism: Achromobacter ruhlandii; assembly: GCF_002082135.1. Lineage (NCBI taxonomy): Bacteria > Pseudomonadati > Pseudomonadota > Betaproteobacteria > Burkholderiales > Alcaligenaceae > Achromobacter > Achromobacter ruhlandii. The sequence continues at coordinate 1,183,525 of NZ_CP017433.1, read as the reverse complement.
GATGCCGGGCGGCTTCGGCACCCTGGATGAGCTCTTCGAGGCCCTGACGCTGATCCAGACCGGCAAGGTCCCGCCCGCGCCCATCGTGCTGGTGGGCAGCGAATACTGGTCCGGCCTGGTCGAATGGCTCGGCGGCCAGGTGTTGGGCAATGGCATGATCGGGGCGCACGACCTGGATCTGTTCATCATTGAGGATGATCCGCGCAAGGTCGTGCGCAAGGTGGTCGAATTCCACCAGAAAGTCAGCACAGAAGCGCAATACGCGCCATCCCTGCCGGCCTGACACACGCCGGCCCGCGGCGTGGACCGGCATACGCCGGGCGGCCCCGAATCGCGGCCGCCCCGCCCGCTCCTACTTGCGCATGAACGACGGCACCACGTCCGCCGGAATCGGGCAGACATACGGCTGGCCGCGGCGCATCTCCAGCAGCTCTTCCTTGGCGCGCGCGAGCGCCTCGGGCTGGCCATACAGGTCGGCCGCGGTTGCCGCGATGATCTTGGCCGCGTGCACCATGCCCTTGTGCGCCAGCGACAGCTTGCCCTGCGCCACCATCTGCCACGAATGGAACGGCGTGCCGTAGGCATAGCACGCGCCCCAGCATTGCGCCGTGGGCGTCACCCAACTGACGTCGCCGACGTCGGTCGAACCATAGCTGATCTCGTGCTTGCCGGGCTCGTACGGCGCCACCCCGCTGTACAGCGGCGTGGGGTTGCGCAGCACCGCGCCCAGATTCTTGCCGGCGTTATCGATGTCATCGGCAGAAATCGCGTCCCACATGCGACGCGCGGCCTGCTGCTCGCCGTCGGTGTACGCGGGTCCCTGCAGCGCCTGCATGTTGTCATACATGACCTGATTGAGCACGCCGTTGGGGATGTAGTTCGAGCAGGCCTTGTCGAACACGATCTCCAGCTCGCAGCCCGTCATCAGCGCCGCGCCCCGCGCCACATTCTTGACCCGCTCATATAGCTCGGCGGCCTGCGAATTGATGGGCGCGCGCACCAGGTACAGTACCTCCGCGCGGGCCTGCACCACGTTGGGCGAAATACCGCCGCTGTTGGTCACCGCATAGTGCACCCGCGCGTCCGGCACCATGTGCTCGCGCAGGTAGTTCACGCCCACGTTCATCAGCTCCACCGCGTCCAGCGCGCTGCGCCCCAGATGCGGCGAATTGGCCGCGTGCGCGGCCACGCCGCGAAAGCGGAAATAGGCCTGGATATTGGCCAGCGACGATTGATGGAAGATGCCGGTGTGGGAAGCCGGATGCCAGGTCAGCGCCGCGTCCAGGTCGTCGAACAGGCCGGCTCGCGCCATGAAGGTCTTGCCCGAGCCGCCCTCCTCGGCCGGACAGCCGTAGAAGCGGATCCGCCCGGGCAGGCCGTTGCGCTCCAGGAATTCCTTGACCGCCACCGCCGCGAAATGGGCGGCCGTGCCCAGCAGGTGATGGCCGCAGCCGTGGCCATTGCCATTGGGCGTTTCCGGCGAGGGCTGGCAAGCATAGGCCCCGCTTTCCTGGCTCAGCCCCGACAGGGCGTCGTATTCGCCAAGGATGCCAATCACCGGACCGTCCGTGCCCGCCTCGGCGACGAAAGCCGTGGGAATGCCGGCCGCGTCGCGGGTAACGCGAAAGCCCGCCTCTTCCAGCATGGCGATGTGCAGTTCGGCCGATTTGTGCTCGTCATAGCGCAGCTCGGCCAGGCTCCAGATGCGGTCGCTCAGCTCGGCGTAGCGGTCGCTGCGCGCGTCAATGAACGGGGCAAGAATGTCGATGGTTCCCATCGTGTCTCCAGTGGCGGTTCTACAGGATTGGTTCTACAGGATTGGTTCTACAGGATTTACCCGCGCCGGCGACGACGCGCTACCGGCGGTGCAACGCTTACTCGTCAAGCTTGATGGCCGCAGTTTCAACGATATTGCGGTTGGCGGCCAGTGTCTGCGCGATGCGCTGACCGAAGGCCTGCGGCGTGCCGGTGTCGGGCTCGGCGCCCAGGCTGGCCAGGCGCTGCGCCAGCGCCGGATCCGCCATGGCTTGCCGCACCGCGTCGTTGAGCTTGCCCACCACCGCGTCGGGCGTGCCGGCCGGCGCCACCAGGCCGAACCAGGTCTGGCCCAGCGCGTTCAACCGCGGGTAGCCCAGCTCGGCCAGCGTCGGTAGTTGCGCCAGCCCCGTCAGGCGCGTTGGGGCGGCCACCGCGATCGGGCGCAGCTTGCCCGCCTTGATCAGCGACTGCGCCGAGGCGTACTGGTCTTGCTGCACCTGCACCTCGCCGCCCACGGCGGCGGTCAGCGCCGGACCCATGCCGCGGTACGGCACGTGCAGCACCTCGACCTTGAGGTCGGCATTCATCGCCGCCAGGTTCAGGTGGCCGAGCGAGCCGACGCCCGGCGAACCGAAGGAATACTTGCCGGGATGGGCGCGTAGTTCGGCCAGGAACTGGGCGAAGTCGGTCGCCGGAAACGCCGGATTGACCATCCACACCACCGGCACGTTCGCCACCGAGCCGACCGGCTTCAACTGGGTCGCCGGATCGACGCGCGCGGTGCCGTACAGCAGCGGATTGACCGCCATGGTGCTGACCGTGGCCATGCCCAGGGTGTAGCCATCGGGTTCGGCGCGCGCCACCGCCTCGGTGCCGATCAGGCCGCCGGCGCCGGCGCGGTTTTCCACCACCACGCTCTGGCCCAGTTCCTTGCGCAGGCCATCGGCCACCACGCGCGCCAGCACGTCGGTGGAACCGCCGGGGGCGAACGGCACGATCAGGCGCACCGGCTGCGAGGGATAGGCGCCCTGCGCGAGCGCCACGGAGGAGGCGCCGACCAGGGCGGCGCAGACGACAGCATGCAACAGACGAGACTTCATGGAACGGCGCATCCTCGAATGGAAACCGGTAGCAGCCGGCGTCACGCCATTCTGGGCAGGGCATATCCTTATTTCAAATACATTAATGGACTCTTATATTCGCGTTTTGAATAGCTCATTCCCCCGCGCGATGGATGTCGCCCCTGCCACCCTGCTTGCCCGCCTGCTGGCCAAGGGCCGCTTGCGCCACCTGCAACTACTGGCCGGCATCGCCGAACTGGGCAGCCTGCAGCAGGCCGCCGCCCGGATCGGCATGAGCCAGCCCGCCGCCACCCACGCCCTGGCCGACATCGAATCCCTGCTGGGCGTCGAACTGTTCGAGCGCCACGCCCGCGGCATGCGCACCACCCGCAGCGGACAACTGATGGCCGATTGCGCGCGCGACATGCTCACCACGCTGCGCGCCTCGACCGACTCGGTGGCCGCCCTGCGTGGCGGCGCCTCGGGCAGCCTGCGCCTGGGCGCCATTCCGGCGGCCAGCTGCGGCCTGTTGGCCGAACGCCTGCCCGCCTACATGCGGACCCATCCCGACCTGCAGGTGGAGTTTCAGGAAGGCAGCCGCGAACAGCTGCTGCCGCTGGCGGCGGCCGGCACACTGGACATGCTCTTGTGCCGGCGCCCGGAAGCGTTGCCTGCGGGCCTGGAATTCGTCCCGCTGCAGCAGGACGACGCCGTCATTGTGGCCACGCCAGGCCATCCGCTTCTGGCGGCTGAAGCCGCGCCGACCCTGGCCCAGGTGACGTCCCAGCTCTGGATCCAGCCCCGTCCCGAACTGGCGATCCACGCCGTCTTTACCGCCTTCTTCGAGCGCGCCGGCGTGGTGCCACGGCTCTGCCGCCTGGCCAGCGCCGCGCCGCCGATGCCGCTGCTGATCGCGGTCATGCAGGCGCAGCAGGCACTGGCCATGGTGCCGCTGACGCTGGCCGGCTGGTATCTGCAGCACGGCCATTTCCAGCGCCTGCGGATCGAGTCGCCGGGCGCGTTCCAGCCCATCGGCGCCCTCGTGGGCGAGGCCGGCCCGGGCCGCGAATTCCTGCACTGGCTGATGCGCGCGCCGGACCGGCAAGCGCCCTAGCCGCCGCGCCGAGGCCGGCTCAACGCAGCGCCCGCTCGATCGCCTCGCGCGCCTGACCGATAAAGCGGTCTTCGCCCGGCCGGGGCGGCAGCAGGCGGAATTCGACGTCGGGCAAGGACGGCAGCCCCGGCGCCTGCAAGCGGCCGATGCCGGGCGTCAGCGCCGACTCGTTCAGGCAGGCCACGCCCAGCCCCGCCGCGATCGCCAGCTGCAGCCCCGCCACGCCCGAGGCCACGTGCGCCACCGCGTACGGCACCGCGCGCCGCGCCAGCAGCCGCTCGGCGTACTGGCGCAACGCGCAGGTCTCGGGCAGCGCCAGTAGCGGCAGCGGCTCAGGCGGCGCCGACGCGCCCTCGGCCGCCATCCACAGCAATGACTCACGCCGCAGCAACGCCCCCTGCGGCCGCCCTTTCGACGCGCCGCGCTCCTGGATCACCATCGAGATGCCGACATCGACCTCGCCGCGTTCGTAGGCCGCCTCGATCGTGCCGCTCTTCATGATGGTGACGTGCATGCGCACCTGCGGGTACTGCTCGTTCAGACGCCGCAGTAGCCGCGCCACATCGCCCGGTCGGAAGTAGTCGGTGATGCACAGCCGCAGCTCACCACGCAGTGCCACGCCGCGCAGGTCGCGAAAGGCCTCGTCGCTCAGCGCCAGGATGGCGCGCGCATGCGACAGCAGGCGCTCGCCGGCGGGGGTGGCGATCACGCCCGCCTTGCCGCGGATCAGCAGCGGCTGGCCGGCCCGTTCCTCCAGCTTGCGCATCTGCTCGCTGACCGACGACTGCGACAGGAACACCTTGGGCGCGGCCGCCGTGAGGCTGCCCGCTTCCAGCACCGCCACCAGGGTGCGGAGCTGGTCGAGATCGAATCCGGACATGAGCCATCCAACGGTTTATGCGATGGTTGAAATCGTAAATTCCCGCTTTTCCGATGTCAATGCGGTCCCTACACTGGCTCCATTCCCCTCACCAAGGAGCCTGTCATGCCCCACATCGTCGTCCACGTCTCTGGCCAACCCGATGCCAGCCGCAACCGCCGCATCGTCGATGCGGTCGCCGGATTGACCCAATCCGTGCTCGGCAAGAAACTGCCGGTCATCGCCATCACGCTGCAGCACATCCCCCACGACCAGTGGTTCATCGGCGCGCGCCCGCTGTCGGAAACGGGCAGGAACGCCTTCCACCTGGATATCAGCGTCACCGACGAGACCAATACCAAGGCCGAGAAGGCGCGCTTCATCCAGGAGATCTACGCGTCCTTCAGCGAGATCCTGGGCGAACTGCACGAATGCTCCTATGTGCACGTGATCGACGCGCGCGCGGCGGCCTACGGGTATGGCGGAAAGACCCAGGAATACCGCCACCAGCATGCCTGAGCCCGCGTGCCGGCGCACGGGCGGCGGCCGCTGCGCCGCGCGGCCGGCGGCGTGCAGGCCGTCGGCCGCTTGAACAGCGCCGCTGGCAAGCCCGCGTCCCGAACGAAAAAAAGCCGCGCACCCCGAAGGATGTGCGGCTTTTCCGATTGCCAGGCGCGCGGGACAGACGTCCCGCCTCGCCTTACACGGCGGATTCGCGTGCGGCGCGCTTGCGGTCGTTTTCCTGCAGGTGACGCTTGCGCAGGCGGATCGACTTGGGCGTGATTTCGACCAGTTCGTCGTCGTCGATGAATTCCACGGCGTATTCCAGCGACATCTGGATCGGCGGCACCAGGCGCACGGCTTCGTCGGTGCCCGAGGCGCGCACGTTGGTCAGCTGCTTGCCCTTGATCGGGTTCACGACCAGGTCGTTGTCGCGGCTGTGGATGCCGATGATCATGCCTTCGTACAGCGCATCGCCCGGGTTCACGAACATGCGGCCGCGATCCTGCAGCTTCCACAGCGCGTAGGCCACGGCGTCGCCGTTGTCCTGGCTGATCAGCACGCCGTTGCGGCGCTCGCCGATCGAGCCTTCCTTGATGGGCGCGTATTCGTGGAAGATGTGGCTCATCAGGCCGGTGCCGCGCGTCAGCGTCAGGAATTCGTTCTGGAAGCCGATCAGGCCACGGGCCGGAATCAGGTATTCCAGGCGGGTGCGGCCACGGCCGTCCGGCTGCATGTCCTGCAGATCGCCCTTGCGGCGGCCCAGTTCTTCCATCACGCCGCCCTGGTGGGCGTCTTCGACGTCGATGGTCAGCGATTCGAACGGCTCGCACTTGACGCCGTCGACTTCCTTGAACACCACGCGCGGACGCGACACGGCCAGCTCGTAGCCTTCGCGGCGCATCGTTTCCAGCAGAATCGTCAGGTGCAGTTCGCCGCGGCCCGACACTTCGAACACGGTGTCGTCGCCGGTGTCGCGCACGCGCAGCGCCACGTTCGACTTCAGTTCGCGGTCCAGGCGGTCGCGCAGCTGGCGGCTGGTGACGAACTTGCCTTCACGGCCGGCCAGCGGCGAAGTGTTGACCATGAAGTTCATGGTCAGCGTCGGCTCGTCGATGCGCAGCATCGGCAGCACGTCCTGCGTCACCGGGTCGGTCACGGTGCAGCCGATGCCCAGGTCTTCGATACCGTTGATCAGCACGATGTCGCCGGCTTCGGCTTCATCCACCACGATGCGCTCCAGGCCGTGGAACTTCAGCACCTGGTTGATGCGGCCGCGGCCGCCCTGGCCCTCGGGACCGAACTTGTAGGCCACTTCCATGCCGGGACGCATGCGGCCGCGGTTGATGCGGCCCACGCCAATCTTGCCGACGTAGCTGTTGTAGTCCAGCGAGATGATCTGCATCTGCAGCGGGCCGTTGGGATCGTCGTCACGTTGCGGCACGTGCTGCAGGATGGCTTCGAACAGGGGGCGCATGTCGCCTTCGCGCACATCCGGGCTCAGGCCGGCGTAGCCGGACAGGCCCGAGGCGTACACCACCGGGAAGTCCAGCTGCTCGTCGGTCGCGCCGAGCTTGTCGAACAGGTCGAACGTGGCGTTGATGACGAAATCGGTGCGGGCGCCCGGACGGTCGACCTTGTTGACCACCACGATGGGCTTCAGGCCCAGGGCCAGCGCCTTGCGGGTCACGAAGATGGTCTGCGGCATCGGGCCTTCGACGGCATCGACCAGCAGCAGCACGCCGTCGACCATCGACAGCACGCGCTCGACTTCGCCACCGAAGTCCGCGTGCCCCGGGGTGTCGACGATGTTGATGTGCGTGCCTTCGTATTCAACGGCACAGTTCTTGGCCAGAATCGTGATGCCGCGTTCTTTTTCCAGGTCGTTCGAGTCCATGACCCGTTCGGTCAGCGCCTGGTTTTCGCGGAAGGTGCCGGATTGGCGCAGCAGCTGGTCGACCAGGGTGGTTTTACCGTGGTCCACGTGGGCGATGATGGCGACGTTGCGCAAGGCGCGAGTCATAGCGAGTCCTTTAAGGTGGTGGCGGGCAGCAAGCCCGCCGGCAATTCGTTCAGTGCAAGCAATGCCTGCTTCGGGTCTGGCATCGCCTGCAAGGCATCCAGCGCAACGGCGCGTTCCAGAGAAAATGGCCCGACGTGCGTGCGCCGCAGCGCCGCCAGGTGGGCGTAACAGCCCAGCGCGCGCCCGATGTCCTGGGCCAGCGTCCGGATGTATGTGCCTTTACTGCAAGCCACATCGATCTCTGCCTGCGTCCCGTTCAGGGACAGCAGCTCGATGCGGTAAATCGTAATCTGCCGCGGCGGGCGTTCCAGCTCGATGCCCTGCCGCGCGTATTCGTACAACGGCTTGCCGTCGCGCTTGAGCGCCGAATACATGGGCGGAATCTGCTCGATCGTGCCCGAGAAACGTGACAGCGCATCGCGCAGCGCCTGTTCCTCGACCACGAAGCCGGGCGCGGCGGTAGCCACCACGTTGCCGGTCAGGTCGCCGGAATCGGTTTCCTCGCCAAATTGCAGCGTAGCGCGATAGGCCTTGTCGGCGTCAAGCATCGCGCCGGAAATCTTGGTTGCCCGGCCCATGCAGCACACCAGCAGGCCGGTGGCGAAGGGGTCGAGGGTGCCGGTATGGCCGGCTTTCGCCGCGTCCATGGCACGCTTGGCGCGTTGCAGCGCGTGGTTGCTCGACAAACCTACGGGTTTGTCGAGCAACAGCACACCGTCGAGCGCAAGCCCGCGTCGTTTAGCCATCGTCGGAATCCGGAAATTAAAGCAGTGACGACAGCCCGATCAGGACTGGTCTTCAGGTTCGTCGGGCACGCCCGAGTGCGGGCCGGGCCGGTTTGCGCGGTCGATGAGGATCGACATTTCGATACCACGGGCAATCTGCTCGTCGTGGAAGAAACGCAAAGTGGGGACAGTATGAATGTGCAGCAGCTTGTACAGCTGCGAGTGCAGCCAGCCGGCCTTCTCGTTCAGCAAGGCGGTCGCGGCCTCGGGCTCGGCGCCCAGGACCGTGAAATACACCTTGGCATGCGCGTAGTCGGTCGACAGTTCCACACCGGAGAGCGTGATCAAGCCAGCGCGGGTCGTGTCGATCTCGCGCTGGATGATCCCGGCCAGATCCTTCTGGATCTGGTCGGCCAGTCGCAGATTGCGACCGGGGATGGCTTTGGACTTGTGACGGCTCATTAGAAGCAATGCCTCGCGACGCCTTACAGCGTACGCGCGATTTCCTTGATTTCAAAGACTTCCAGCTGGTCGCCCACCTGGATGTCGTTGTTGCCGCGCAGCGTAAGACCGCAATCGAAGCCCGACTTGACTTCCTTGACGTCGTCCTTGAAGCGGCGCAGCGAATCGAGCTGGCCGGTCCACTGGACCACGTTGTTGCGCAGCAGGCGGACCTGCGAATCGCGACGCACCAGGCCGTCTAGCACCATGCAACCGGCGATGTTGCCGATGCGGGAGATGCTGTAGACCTCGCGGATCTCGACCAGGCCGATGACTTCTTCCTTCTTCTCGGGCGCCAACATGCCCGACATGGCTGCCTTCACTTCGTCCACGGCGTCGTAGATGATGTTGTAGTAGCGCACGTCGATGCCGTTGGTCTCGGCCAGCTTCTTGGCGCTGGCTTCGGCGCGGACGTTGAAGCCGATCACCACGGCGTTCGAGGCGATCGCCAGGTTGATGTCGCTTTCCGAGATGCCGCCCACGGCCGCGTGCACCACTTGCACGCGCACTTCGTCGGTCGACAGCTTGGTCAGCGACTGCACCAGCGCTTCCTGCGAACCCTGGACGTCGGTCTTGACGATCAGCGCCAGGGTCTGGGTGCCTTCGCCCAGGTTGTCGAACATCGATTCCAGCTTGGCGGCCTGTTGGCGGGCCAGCTTGACGTCGCGGAACTTGCCCTGGCGGAACAGCGCGATTTCGCGCGCCTTGCGCTCGTCGGACAGCACCATCAGTTCGTCGCCGGCGGCCGGCACTTCGGTGAGGCCCTGGATTTCCACCGGGATCGACGGACCGGCGGCCTGGATCGGCTTGCCGTTCTCGTCGAGCATGGCGCGCACGCGGCCGAAGCTGGCGCCAGCCAGCACCACGTCGCCGCGGTTCAGCGTGCCGCTCTGGACCAGGATGGTCGCGACCGGGCCGCGGCCCTTGTCCAGGCGGGCTTCGATCACCAGGCCCTTGGCGGGCGCGTCGACCGGCGCCTTCAGTTCCAGCAGTTCGGCTTGCAGCAGCACGTTCTCGAGCAGCGCGTCGATGCCCTCGCCGGTCTTGGCCGACACCGGCACGAACGGCACGTCGCCGCCGTATTCTTCCGGCACCACTTCCTCGGCGACCAGTTCCTGCTTGACGCGCTCGGGGTTGGCGCTGGGCTTGTCGATCTTGGTCATGGCCACCACCATCGGCACGCCCGCGGCCTTGGCGTGGTGGATGGCTTCACGCGTCTGCGGCATCACGCCGTCGTCGGCCGCGCAGACCAGGATGACGATGTCGGTGGCCTTGGCGCCGCGGGCACGCATGGCGGTGAACGCCTCGTGGCCCGGGGTATCCAGGAAGGTCACCATGCCGCGCTCGGTTTCCACGTGGTAGGCGCCGATGTGCTGCGTAATGCCGCCGGCTTCGCCCGCGGCGACCTTGGCGCGGCGGATGTAGTCCAGCAGCGAGGTCTTGCCGTGGTCGACGTGGCCCATCACTGTCACGACCGGGGCGCGCGGCAGCTGTTCGGCTTCCGACACGCTGGCGGTTTCGTCCAGGAAGGCTTCCGGGTCGTCGAGCTTGGCGGCGATCGCCACGTGGCCCAGTTCCTCGACCACGATCATCGCGGTTTCCTGGTCCAGCACCTGGTTGATGGTGACCATCTGGCCCAATTTCATCAATTGCTTGATGACCTCGGCGGCCTTGACGGACATCTTGTGGGCCAGGTCGGCCACGCTGATGGTTTCCGGCACGTGCACTTCACGCGCGATGAACTCCTGCGGCGCGGGCTCGTTGCGGCGGTCGTTCTGCTGGTTGCGGCCACCACGGCCGCCACTCTTGCCACCGCCCTTGCCGCCGGCACGCCAGCCGTCGCGGCTGGCCGGCGCCGCCGGCTTGTCGGCCGGCTTCTTGCGCGAGGCGTCATCCGACCAGGTCGAAGCGACTTCGGCGGTCTTGATGGTCTTCTTGGTGCCGGGCGCGGCGGGCTTGGCATCCTTCTTGGCGCCAGGCGCGGCGGCGCCCTTGCCGGCCGGCTTGTGCAGCGTGCCCGAGATCGGGGCGGCCGCGGCGGCGGGCGCTTCCGGTTCGGGAGCGCGCAGCACCTTGCGCGGACGGTTCAGCATCTCGCGCAGGGCGGCAGCTTCGGCCTCGGCGGCACGGCGGGCCTCGTCGCGGCCAGCGCCGGTGGCGGAGGCGGCGAGCGGCGGGCCGGCGCGGCGATTGTCGGCGCGGTTCCCGACCTTGGCGGCGGGCGCAACGGACTCGACCGGCTTGGCGGCGGATTTCACGGGTTCAGACTTCGCGGCAGGCGGCACCTGGGCGACAACAGGCGCGGCGGCCTGGGCGGACGATGGTTCGGACTTATTGGCTAGCACAACGGGTTCCGGCTTGGCTTCTTCAGCCTTGGGCTCGGTGGATTCAGTCTTGACTTCGGGCTTGGCCTCTTCGGCCACGGGCTCGGCAGGAGCGGGCGCCGGCGTCGGTTCCGGTTCAGGCTTAGCCTGGACTTCGGCGGCGGGAGCCGCAACGGGGGCGGGCACTTCGGCCGCGACGGGTTCAACAGGCGCGGCCGCTTCTACCGGTGCGGGCGCTTCGACAGCAGCGGGCTCTTGCACCGGGGCAGGAGCCGGCGCCTGGATGGGCGTGGCTTCGCGCGGTTCGGCCGGCTTGGCCGCCTCGGGCACGACGGGTGCGGACACCGGCTGTGCTTCCTCGACGGACGATTCTTCCTCAGCGCGGGCGCTGGCGGCCTGCTCCAGGGCGATTTCGGAGGGATCACGCTTGACGAACACGCGCTTCTTGCGGACCTCGACCTGGATGGTGCGCGAGCGGCCGGTGGCATCTGCCTGGCGGATCTCGGAGGTCTGGCGGCGCGTCAGGGTGATCTTCTTGCCTTCGGTCGCGCCGTGGGCGCGACGCAGCGATTCGAGCAATTTCGCCTTGTCGCTGTCGGTGACGGAATCGTCCACCGATTTGAGGTCAACGCCGGCCGAGCGCAGCTGTTCCAGCAGCACATTGGCAGGCATTTTCAGCTCGGTAGCGAACTGGGCGACGGTGTTACTCGACATTAGGCTCTCTCTTCCCTATATGCAGCTATTACAAACAACGTGAACTTGCGGCGGACTTGACGGCCATCCGCCGCAGACCCGTGTCCTTTTGGTTATTCTTCATCGAACCAATGGGCGCGGGCACGCATGATGAGGTCGCTGGCTTCCTGTTCGGTCAGGCCGGCGATTTCCGCCAGCTCGTCCGTCGCCAATTCGGCCAGATCATCACGCGTATGCACTTGACGCTCGGCCAGCTTGGCGGCCAGTTCGGGCGTCACGCCTTCGAGTTCAAGCAGATCCTGGGCCGTCTCAAGGCGCTCTTCCTGGGCGATGGCCTCGGTCAGCAGCGCATTGCGGGCACGGGCGCGCAACTCGTTGATGGTGTCTTCGTCGAACGCCTCGATCTCCAGCAGTTCCTGCATGGGGACGTAGGCGATTTCCTCGATACCGGTGAAACCTTCGTCGATCAGGATGTCGGCGACTTCCTCATCGACGTCCAGCTTGTTCATGAACGTGGCGCGCAGGCCCGAACGCTCGACTTCCTGGCGGTTCAGGCTTTCTTCCGGCGTCATGATGTTGATCTGCCAGCCGGTCAGCTCGGACGCCAGGCGCACGTTCTGGCCCTTGGCGCCGATCGCCTTGGGCAGGTTTTCCTCGTCGACCACCACGTCCATCGCGTGCTTGTCTTCGTCCACCACGATGGACTCGACGTTGGCCGGCGCCAGGGCGCCGATGACGAACTGCGCGGGATCTTCCGACCACAACACGATGTCGACCTGCTCGCCACCCAGCTCGTTGCGCACAGCGGTCACGCGCGAACCGCGCATGCCGACGCAGGTGCCAATGGGGTCGATACGCTTATCGTATGCCACCACGGCGATCTTCGCACGCACGCCGGCGTCGCGAGCCGCCGCCTTGATCTCGAGCAGGCCCTGCTCGATCTCGGGCACTTCGTTCTCGAACAGTTGGCGGATGAACTCGGGCGAGGTACGCGACAGGATCACCTGCTGGCCACGGGCGGCGTGGTCGACGCGCAACACGAAAGCGCGCACGCGGTCGGCGACGCGCAGGTTTTCCTTCGGGATCATTTCGGAACGCGGCAGACGCGCTTCGATCTTGCCGGTCTCGATGATGGCGTCGCCCTTGTCCATGCGCTTGATGGTGCCGGACACGATGGTTTCGCCGCGATCCAGGAAGTCGTTCAGCACCTGCTCGCGCTCGGCGTCGCGGATCTTCTGCAGGATCGCCTGCTTGGCGGCCTGTGCGCCGATACGACCGAATTCGATGGGTTCGAGCGGCTCCTCGATGTACTCGCCAACCTGGATGTTGGGCACGATCTCGACCGCGTCCGACAGCATTTCCTGCTTGTCGGGCTCTTGCAGGCCCGCTTCATCGGGCACCACCAGCCAGCGGCGGAAACCTTCGTGGTCACCGGTTTCACGATCGATGGCAACACGAATGTCCGCATCATCCTTGAAGCGCTTTTTCATGGCCGAGGCCAGCGCGCTTTCCAGCGCCCCGAACACGACATCACGCGTGACGTTCTTTTCACGCGCCAAGGCATCGACCAACAGAAGAATTTCGCGACTCATCGCTTTTTGCCCTTGAAATCCAGAACGGGGTCCAGTTTTGCACGCTCGATATCGTCGACCGTGAAATTCAACACCTGGACTTCGTTCTTTTTTGCCTCAAATTCGAGACCGAACACGGTCTTGTGCATCCCAGCCGCGGCGTCGGAAGCCGCGGGCGCGTCTTCGGGCACGGTCAACGTGCCGGAGAAGACCTTGCGTCCGTCCAATGCCTCGCGCAGCTTGATCTCGATGCGTTCGCCAGCGAACCGGCGGAATTCGGCCTCGTTGCGCAGCGGGCGATCAACGCCCGGCGAGCCGACTTCCAGCCGCTTGTAGTCGATGTTCTCGACCTCGTACACCCGCGACAATTGGCGGGACACCTGCTCGCAGTCTTCGATGCGCACACCGCCGACCCGATCGATCGTGACGCGCAAAAGGCCCAGCGCGGCACGTTCGACGTCAACGAGTTCGACGTCCATGCCGGCCAGTGCCTCTTCGGTCAATGCGAATAAATCAGCCATATACTCAAAAAAAATGGGCTGCACGCCCAGCCCACCGTATTGCACAGTGCCCAGCCGCCACCCTACTGCACGTAAGGAGCAATGCTGGGCAGTGCCCTATATTGCGACCTAATTTTCGGCTCGCGCCGCCCTTGCGGCGCACCCGCCAGCTTCGCATTCCGCATTTGCTTGCACACCCGCCGTGCCAACCGCCACAGCCAGGATGCACGCCATCAAACAGGCATTCCGGCGCGCCAGACGGCAAAAGCGGGGCGCGAACCAGGGAACGCGCAACGAACGCGAAGCCATGAAAACCATTGATTTTACCAGATAAACCGGAAAAACGCCTGATTCGTCACGGGCTTACGTTTATGTGGGACGCATCCAGCCGGCGGCGCCGCGCGGACGCCGCCTCGGGGGACGGTTTAACGCCCCCGGGTACCCCGTCCGCCCATCACGCCTAGACGCGATTCATGGGCCGACGCGCCACGCGGTTGCCAGTCATCGCCTCGGGGAGCAGCCCCGCTGCGCGCCGCCCGCGGCTTGCCGCCCGCGCCCGGCCCCTTGTTGCCGCCACCGGCGCGCGGGGCT
>NZ_CP017433.1:1021459-1169189 GCF_002082135.1 Achromobacter ruhlandii | reverse complement strand
CCCCCGCCGGCGCCTCCGCGGCGGCCGGCGCCGGGCCATTGGCGGCCACGGCGCGCACGCCACGCCCCTTGCCGCCGCCGGCCTTGCCGCCGGCGCGTCCGCCACCCTTGTTATTGCCACCGCCCGCGCCGGCCGCGCCACGACCGCCGCCAGACTTGCCGCCCTTGCGGTTGCCATTGGCCTCGCCGGCCAGCGGATGGCCATTGGCATAGCCGCCGGCGATCATCAGACCGGTACCGAACGGATCGGACGGACAAGCCGCCGCCTGGCCGGCGCTGCCGACCCGGCCGCCCTGGATCTTGCCGCGGCGGCCGATGCGGGCGCCGTTCATGCCATTGCGATCCATGGTGCCAAAACCCGGCGGCAAGGCGCTGTCATGCGACTGCGGCTGCTTGGAGCGGCGGCGGTTGCCGCCGGACTCGTCGTCTTCGCGCAACAGGCCCAGCTGCACCATCAGCGCGGTGACCAACGATGCATCGAGCTCTTCCCAGCGGCCGCGGCGCAGCGTGCGCGGCAGGACCACGTCACCGAAACGGGTGCGGATCAACCGGCTGACGGTCACGCCGACCGCTTCGAACATGCGCCGCACTTCGCGGTTGCGGCCTTCCTGCAGGGTCACGCGATACCAGCGATTGCTGCCGTCGCCGCCCAGGTAATCGAGCGCGCCGAACGCCGCCACGCCGTCTTCCAGCTCGATGCCATCGACCAGCGACTGGCGCTGCGCCTCGTCCATCTCGCCCAGCACGCGCACCGCGTATTCGCGTTCGGTGCCGTAGCGGGGGTGCATGATGCGGTTGGCCATGTCGCCCGACGTGGTGAAGATCAGCAGGCCTTCGGTATTCAGGTCGAGACGACCGACCGACAGCCACTTGCCGGTGCGCAGCTTGGGCAGGCGCGCGAACACGCTGGCGCGGCCGCCGGGGTCGTCGTGACTGACGATTTCGCCGGCAGGCTTGTGATACAGGATCACGCGCGGCGGCTTCTTGGTGTTGGTGCGCATGATGGGCTTGCCATTGACGCGCACCTGGTCGTTCGGCGCCACGCGCTGGCCGATATGGGCCGGCTCGCCATTGACCGACACACGGCCGGCCACGATCAGCTCTTCCATCTCGCGGCGCGAGCCGATGCCCGCGTCGGCCAGCACCTTGTGCAGCTTGGGCATGACCGCTTCGCTGTTCAGGTACTTGCCCAGCCGCTGTTCCATGCGGTCGGCGGTATCCAGGTAAGACAGCGCCTGCTCGGCTTCCTGCTCGCCGCCACGGCTGTCCGCGCCCTCGGCCTGGCCGGGCGCGGCGGCCTGACCGTCGGCGGCGGGCGCCTGCTCGGCCGCCGCATCGCCGCGACGGCGGCGGAACGGCGTGCGCAGCTTGCGGCCACGGCCGCGGGCCTCGCCTTCGGCGGCCGGCTCGCGGCTGACGGCGGTTTCCGCCGGCCCGTTGGAAACGGCGTCATCGGGACGCGGGTTGTCGTCCTGCATTGCTGTATTCGTTGTCACTGGGACAGCTCCGAATTTCAAACTTGGGGAGGCCTGCCGGGAGCAGGCGCATCGTCATCGGGGGACGCCGGTTCGCGATCAGCCTCGGGCTGACCGGAATCCGGCTCGGCAGGCTCCGCCGTGGCGGAGCCGGTATCAGGCTCGAACGGCCCGGCGCCAGGCGCCAGCGGTTCAGCCTCGTCTATCGGTTCGGTCGGTTTCGCGCTTTCCGCGTGCTCGACAGGTTCGTCCGCGGCGCCGGATCCGGCGGCTGCGTCGGTACTGCCAGTCTCTGCGGCATGGTCGGGCGACCCGCCATGCGCCTCTTGGGCGACACCCACACCCGGCGCCTCGTCTTCCTCGAAGCGCCCGGCATTCGCGATGCCCACGGATGGCGCATCGGACAAGCTTTCGGCTTGCGCCCGGACGGTGGAATCGTCTGCGGGAATCGCGTCTTCTTCTGTGCGCGAAAGCGGGGATTCTACGCTATCGCCCGTCGCGATGGGGGCATCGTCGTCCGAAACAGACAATTCCGTCATCGGAATACTGGATTGCACATCCTCGCCGGCCATCGATTCAGCCACGGCAAGCGGCTCGCCGGTGTGGTCGGCAACGGGACCGCCCTCGTCGGCCGACGCCGCCCCCTCGCCCTCTTCCGCAGCCTCGGCCAGTTGCTGCACTTCACCCAGATCCAGGCCGGCCAGCGCAGCGGCGGCATGAGCGGATTCCAGCGCGGGCAGTTCGTCCAGCGCGCGCAATCCCAGATCGTCCAGGAACTGGCGCGTGGTGCCGAACAGCGCCGGGCGGCCCGGCGCGTCGCGATGGCCGATCACCTCGATCCAGCCCCGGTCTTCCAGCGCCTTGACAATATTCGACGAGACGGTCACGCCACGGATGTCTTCGATGTCGCCGCGCGTCACCGGCTGGCGCCAGGCCACGATGGCGAGCGTTTCCATCACGGCGCGCGAATACTTGGGTGGCTTTTCCGGATTGAGCCGCTCGAGGTAACGCTGCATGTGCGGCCGACTCTGGAAACGCCACCCGGTCGCCAACTGCACCAATTCCAGGCCGCCATCGGCCCAGTTGTTCTGCAGCGTTTCCAGCAACGCGCGCAGCGCGCTGTTGTCGAATTGTTCATCGTCCCCGAACAGCTTGCGCATTTCGGACAGTTGCATCGGCTGCACCGCGCAAAGCAGCGCGGTTTCCAGCACGAGTATCGCCTCGCTATCGTTCATCGACATTCAAATTCAAAAAAGGGCTAACTTGCGTTAGGTTGAAAATAAGGCTATTATTCTTTTCTCAGACGCGGGGTGGAGCAGTCTGGCAGCTCGTCGGGCTCATAACCCGAAGGTCGTAGGTTCAAATCCTGCCCCCGCAACCAAATTGATCAAGGCCTGGCGATTGCGCCGGGCCTTTTTCATTTGCGGCCACTTTGTGCGGCCGGTTTTCAGTGGGCGCCAGCGAGTCGGATCGGCAGAAAATCCCGGGGCAGAAAATCCCGGAGAAAGTGCCGAAGACAGCACCGAAGACAACACCGAAGACACCCCCGGGGAGCGCGCGTGCGCAACCAGCGCGTACGCAACCAGATACGCGCACCAGCCGCCCGCCTTGCGCCACGGACACGCCTGCGTCCTGCGCCACGGCACGATTACGGGAACCACGACAAACACGCGCATCGGCAGCCCGCACAGCCGCCTGAACCCCGCCATGGGCGCAATGGCTACGGACAGCGCTGGTTTGCGTTTTTCTCACGAGAATCCTGTATGTACTGCCCGTCGCCGCGGAATCACGCGGCGAGAATCGCGCCATTCGAAATGGCTGCGCGCATGCCCCGGCTCAGGCGGGGACAAATCCGCCGACGACAAATCCGTGAAAGACAAATCCTGTCGACGACAAATTCGTTCAAGCAAAATCTGGAAAAGCTGGCAAATATGCCAACACGCCTGCGGATCGCGCCACTACCCGGCACTTTTTTCCGCGGCAATCGATATTGCGGCAATCGATATCAAGAACCTGAATCTTCAGGCATCGGCCACCGGCGCCACGCGCCTGCGGTCGCCATCCGGATAACCCGGCGCGCCTCCCCTGGAGCTCGCGGTGCCCGGCCTTGCCCGGCCCCGACCCGCAAGCCGGAACCCGATATACCGGAACCACGATTCTTGGATGTTAAGACTACATGCTAGCGGACATTGGCAAAAGCCCTGATGCACAGCGCCCGGCCTGTCGAGGCAGCACCCAAATTATACCGTTATATACCCCGCCCTCAAGCCACGCGCCCGAATCGCGCCACGCCGGACACTGCCTAGGGCTGGTCCCAGGGCGCCGAACCGAGCCTTTCCACCAGGAAATCGAGCATCGAACGCAGGATCAGGGGCATCTGCCTGCGCGACGCATAAACCCCATAGATGCCGAGTTCCTGCGGCCGGGCCTGCGTCAGGATTGCCTTCAGGCGTCCTTGCGCCACGTATTCCGCGGCATAGTAGGTCGGCAACATGGCGATGCCCGCACCCTCAACGGCAGCCTGCAACAGCACCGAAACCTCGTTGGCGCTGATGTTGCCGCTGACCGGCACGTCCACCGGTACGCCATCGCGCTCGAAGCGCCACAGGCTCTTGCCGAAATAGGAGTGGGTCAGGCAATTGCGCAGAGACAGGTCCTCGACCCGCGCCGGCTCGCCCTCGCGCCGCAGATACTCGGGCGAGGCGCAGACGACCGACCGGCACACGGCCAGCTTGCGCGCGATCAGGTTGGGATCCAGGTCATTGGTGATGCGCACCGCAAGGTCGACCCGCTCCTCGACCAGATTCACCGCGCGCTCTACCAGCATCAGGTCGACCGACGTGCCCGGGTACAGCTTGACGTAGTCGGTAACCACCTTGGCCAGGTGGCGGGAACCGAACGACATGCTGGTGGTCATGCGCAACAGGCCGCGCGGCGTATCCTCGGGCGTCGATACGGCATTTCGCAGGTCGCCCACCATGTCGAGCATCTGGCGGCAACGGGGCAGCGTTTCCGCCCCGGCCGGCGTCAGGCTGAGGCGCCGGGTGGTGCGATGCAGCAGGCGCACGCCGACCCACTGCTCCATTTCCGCGAGATAGCGCGACACCATCGCGCGCGACATATCCAGGTGGACCGCCGCCGCCGACAAGCTACCCCTGTCGGCGACCTCCACGAATACTTGCATCGCTTTCAATCGGTCCATGATTGTCTCGATTCTTGCACCAGACTTTCCGGTTATACCGTATTTCCGTGCACTTTCCGCACCTTGCAGGACAGGTGCCGGACCATTTCAGGCCCCTGGAGCGACGACGGGTCACGCGGGGAATTGCCCCAGCGCGGCACAGGCCTGCGCCCGCACCTCGGCCACGTCCGCGCCCTGGACGATATAAACCAGCCGCGATTGCCGCTCATCGCCCGGCCATTGCGGCAACGGACGGATCGGATACAACTCGCCGTGCACGCCATGCACCTCGCAAGGCAGCGCCTCCCCTTCGAAACACACCAGCCCCTTCATCCGCAACAGCGCCTGACCGAACCGTTCCTGCACGCGCGAAACGCCCGCCAGGAAGGCGGCGCGACCGATAGGCGCGGTCAGCGTCAACGAGAAACTCGCCACCTGGGCATGGCGCCCGGACATTGGCTTGGCAAATGCCTGCAGCCACCCCGCCAGGTCGGCCCCGTCACGCCGCGCCTGCGTGTCCGGCCCCTCGCGCAACGCCTCCACCACCGGCGCATCGGTACGCTGGACACAGCGCCGCGCGCCGGGATTGATCGCGGTCACGAGCTGCTCGACATGACGCAATTGCGCCGCATCCACCAGGTCGGATTTGCTGAACACGACCGTATCGGCCAGGGCCAGCTGCCGCAAGGCTTCGGGCTGCGTTTCCAGCTGGCGCGGCCCGAGCCGCGCGTCCACCACCACGATCGCCCCCTGATAGGCGTAGCGCTCGGCCAGGAAACGGTCATGCTTGAGCGTAAAAAGCACGGGCGCCGGATCCGCCAGGCCGCTGGTCTCGATCAGCACCCGTCGGAACGGCCTGATACGACGCTTCAGGGCCAGCATAAACAACTCGCGCAGGGTATCGGCCACCGCGCCACTGGCCACGCAGCACAGGCAACCGCCCTCGATCAGCACGATATTGTCCTGCGCCAGGCGCACCAGGTGATGATCCACGCCGATGTCGCCGTACTCGTTGACGATGACCACGGCGTCGGCATAGGCCGGTTCGCGCAGCAGACGATTGAGCAGCGTCGTCTTGCCGCTGCCCAGGAACCCTGAAATCACCGTTACGCCTATGCGCTTATCGCCTTCCAATCCCATGCCTCGCACCGGCTTGCGCGCCGCCCTCGCTATTGCGCCGCGCCCCAGGCGGGGAACGGATCCCGAATCGTAGCCAATTCGTCGGCCGGTCGGGACATTTCCTCCTGGGTCATCAGGCAGGCCCGCAGGCGCGCCCGCAGTTCCGCTTCGTCCATGCCGATGCCAATCAGCACCAGCTCCTGGCAACGGTCGCCATAGATGGGATCCCAATCGGCGACGATGCGGGCGCGCGAATCCGCATCCTCGGGCCAGCGCTCGCGCGGCAGGGCCGCCCACCAGTAACCCGCCGCGCCGTGGCGCGTGACCGGGCCGGCCTGCGACCACGAAGCCGCGAACGCCGGCCGCGTCACCAGCCAGAAATATCCCTTGGACCGCACCACGCCAGGCCATTCCTCCTGCATCCAGTCCCACAGGCGCTGGGGATGGAAGGGCCGCCGGGCGCGGAACACGAAGCTGCCGATGCCGTATTCCTGGGTCTCCGGCACATGCTCCCCGCGCAGTTCCCGAAGCCAGCCGGGCGCCTGCGCCGCCGCCTCGAAATCGAAGCGTCCGGTATCCAGAACGCGGCCCAGCGGCACTTTGCCGAAGGCTCCATGCACGATATCGGCGCGCGGATTGAGCTTGCGCAGGATGGCCTCGAGCCGCGCCAGCTCGTCCGGCGCGATCAGATCGGTCTTGTTCAGCACCATCACGTCGCAGAACTCCACCTGCTCGATCAGCAGGTCCACCACCGTGCGCCGATCCTCGTCGCCGAGGGTTTCGCCACGCGCGGCCAGGCTATCGTGGCTGGCGTAGTCGCGCAGGAAATTGAACGCGTCCACCACCGTCACCATGGTGTCCAGGCGCGCCACATCGGACAGACTGGTGCCGTCCTCGTCCCGGAAGGTGAAGGTCTCGGCGACCGGCAGCGGCTCCGAGATGCCGGTCGACTCGATCAGCAGGTAATCGAAGCGCCCCTGCGCGGCCAGGCGCCGGATCTCGATCAACAAGTCTTCACGCAAGGTACAGCAGATGCAGCCATTGCTCATTTCCACCAGCTTCTCGTCGGCGCGTGACAGCGCCGCCCCGCCCTCGCGCACCAGCCTGGCATCGATATTGACCTCGGACATGTCATTGACGATGACCGCCACCCGCCGCCCTTCGCGGTTGTTCAGCACATGATTGAGCAAGGTGGTCTTGCCCGCGCCCAGGAAGCCGGACAGCACCGTCACCGGCAGGCGGCCATCCCCCTGCCCGCGCCCCGGGACCGCCGCCACCTTTTCACTCCCACCCACATCCACACGCTCATCGCTCGTCCGCATGATGACCCCATCCGAAAAATTGCCACGCCAAAATAGAAATGTTATTACATAACACACCCCAAAGGCGAAAACGGCTCATGCAGCCGGGCGAAGGTCGCGTTGCCGACGATCTCGCGCGCCCCGCAGGCGGGTCGGAGCAACCAGGGAAGAATGGGAAAGGAACGACGCAAACGACCCGCCCGAATCACGCGGCGGGAAAAGCGCGACAGGCGCGCGCATCCGAGAATTCGCGCCGGCGATGCACGCCCGGAAGCCCGGAAAGCGATGCGCGGAAAACCACGCAAAAAAACCACGCGAAAAACCAAAAGGGCCACTCACTTGCGTGAGTGGCCCTGAATTCTTTGGCTCCCCGAGCTGGGCTCGAACCAGCGACCTGCGGATTAACAGTCCGTCGCTCTACCGACTGAGCTATCGGGGAACTGCTAAGAAACGAGATTATGAAGGAAAAATTCGAAGTGTGCAAATCCGATCTTTTTTCACGCACACCGCGCGCCCTGTTTCCCATTGCAGAAAAACTCTGATATGATTTCGGTCTTTCCAGATCGGGCCCCATAAACAGGGCATGAACTGCGAAGAAAAAGATGTTTTGCTTGAACTTCTGGCTTGCCGGAAACGAAGCAAATGGTCTTGCCGGCATAGCTCAGTTGGTAGAGCAGCGCATTCGTAATGCGAAGGTCGTAGGTTCGACTCCTATTGCCGGCACCAGAATCCAAGAAGCAGCCCACCCGGGCTGCTTTTTCATTTCTGGCGCGGTGATCCCTCTCTGAAAACACGCAGGGAAGCCCGGTATCCCCCCGCCTTCCAGCATCGTCGCCCCCCCGTTTGCCAGATGGCCTTGCGGGAACTCCCGTCTCGCCGCGCGCGTCCAACCCGTTGGATTCCCCCATGGCGACGACTATCATGCGCATCCTTCTCGTCGAAGACGACACCATGATCGGTGAAAGCGTGCTGGACTGCCTGCGCGCCGAGCACTACGCCGTCGATTGGGTCAAGGACGGCCATGCGGCCGACCTGGCCCTGAGCACCGATCCTTACGACCTCGTGCTGCTGGACCTCGGGCTGCCTCGCCGCGATGGCCTGACCCTGCTACGCGAACTGCGCGCCCGCAAGGACCGCACGCCCGTGCTGATCGCCACCGCCCGCGACGCCGTCAGCGACCGCATCGCCGGCCTGGACGCCGGCGCCGACGACTACATCGTCAAACCCTACGACGTCGACGAACTGCTGGCCCGCATGCGCGCATTGATCCGCCGCAGCGCGGGCCGCGCCGAACCGGTGTTCGAGCACGACGGCATCACCATCGATCCGCAAGCGCATGCCGCCACAGTCGACGGCACCCCCGTGCCACTGACCGCGCGCGAATGGGCGGTGCTGGAGCCGCTCATCGCCCGGCCAGGCATGATCTTCTCGCGCGCCCAGCTCGAGGAAAAGCTGTACAGCTGGAAGGACAGCGTCAGCAGCAACGCGGTTGAGGTTTATATTCATGGCCTGCGCAAGAAACTGGGTCAGAACCTGATCCAGAACGTCAGAGGCGTCGGCTATGTCATCCCCAAAACATGAGCATTCCGCTTAGCTACTCGCTGCGGGCCCGGTTGCTGTTCTTCCTGCTCGCCGCGATCGCGGTCGGCGCGCTGGTGCAAGGCACCATCGCCTATCGCAGCACCTTGCAGCAGGCCGACGACATCTTCGACTCGCTGCTGCAGCGCACGGCGCTGTCGCTGGGCACGGGCGACGGGCTGCTGCGCATGGGCCCCTCCCATGCCAAGGGCTCGGGCACGCCGATGGCCGATGACCTCATCATCCAGATCTGGACACCGGACGGGGTGCGCGTATTCAACTCGCGTTCGCGCCGCCCGCTGCCCGACCAGATCATCCTGGGATTCGCCGATACCGAGGTCGAAGGCAGCACCTATCGCGTCTATTCACTGGCGACGCCGTTTCAGGTGATCCAGGTGGCGCAGGACATGCAAGTGCGCAAGCGCATGGCCGGCGCGCTGGCCTGGCGCACGGTGGCGCCGATCGCGGCGGCCGCGCCGCTGCTGATGCTGATCGTCTGGTGCGTGGTGAGCTGGTCGCTGCGGCCGGTCAAGCGCGCCCGCGCGCAGGTGGCTGACCGCCGGCCCGAGGATCTGTCGCCGATCAACGTGCCCGACCTGCCCGACGAGATCCGGCCGCTGATGCAGGAATTGAACCTGCTGCTGGAACGGATGCGCGGCGCCTTCGCCCAGCAGAAGCAATTCGTCGGCGACGCCGCGCACGAACTGCGCTCGCCGCTGGCGGCGCTGACCCTGCAACTGCAATCGCTGCGCCGCGCCCCCGATGACGCCAGCCGCCAGCTCGCCGAGCAACGGCTGGCGACCGGCATCGAGCGCGCCACGCGACTGGTGGAGCAATTGCTGTCCATGGCGCGCCAGGAAAACACCGCCGAATCCCTCCCCGCCGAACCGGTCGACTTGGCCGATACCTTGCGCCTGGCATTGTCCGAAACCCTGGCCGCCGCCAATGCCAAGGACATAGCCGTCGAAATGCGCGGCGAACCGCAAGCCTGGATACGCGGACGCCGTGACGACCTGGTGCTGCTGGCGCGCAACCTGCTCGACAACGCCATCAAGTACACGCCGGCCGGCGGCCACATCGACATCCGGCTTGAAACCTCGGCCGACCAGGTCCTGCTGCTGATCGATGACAACGGCCCGGGCATTCCACCCGAGGAACGCGGCCGCGTGTTCGACCGCTTCTACCGGATCGAGGGCAATACCCAGCATGGCAGCGGCCTGGGGCTGGCGATCGCGCGCGCCGTCGCGCAGCGCCATGGCGCCACCATCACGCTGGAGGACGCGCCCGACGGCGGCCTGCGGGCCAAAGTCAGTTTTCCGCGCGCGCCGACTTAAGATTCACCTAAGTGTCAGGCCCGAAGATAGCGCCATGTCCCCACACATGAACGCAGGAGCCGACATGAAGACTTCGCAGATCAAACCCTCGCGCCTGGTGCTGGCGCTGCTGGCCGCCGGCGCGATAGGCGGCGCGGGTGCCGCCGCCACGTTCGGCGGCGTTTCGATGGCCGCCAGCGCCCCGGCCAGCACGGCCTCCGCGGTCGCGGCCGCAGCGCCGGGCGCCGCGATGATGGTCGCCCCCAATTTCGCCCAGATCACGCGCGACTATGGCCCCGCCGTCGTCAACATCAGCATCAGCGGCACGCGCAAGGTATCCGATGACGACGACGACCCCTTCGCCCAGTTCTTCGGCCAGATCCCCGGCGCGCGCGGCGGCATGCCGCCGCGCGAAGTGCCGATCCGCGGCGAAGGCTCGGGTTTCATCGTCAGCAGCGACGGCATCATTCTGACCAACGCCCACGTCGTGCAGGGCGCCAAGGAAGTGACCGTCAAACTGACCGACCGCCGCGAATTCCGCGCCAAGGTGTTGGGCGCCGATCCGCAGACCGACGTGGCCGTCATCAAGATCGACGCCAAGAACCTGCCGGTGGTGAAGGTCGGCGACGTCAACCAGTTGCAGGTGGGCGAATGGGTGCTGGCCATCGGCTCGCCCTACGGCCTGGAGAACACCGCCACCGCGGGCATCGTCAGCGCCAAGGGGCGCTCGCTGCCGGACGACACGTCGGTGCCGTTCATCCAGACCGACGTGGCGGTGAACCCCGGCAATTCCGGCGGCCCGCTGTTCAACGACCGCGGCGAGGTGGTCGGCATCAATTCGCAGATCTACAGCCGCACCGGCGGTTTCCAGGGCCTGTCGTTCTCGATCCCGATCGACGTGGCGTACAAGATCAAGGACCAGATCCTGGAACACGGCAAGGTGCAGCATGCGCGCCTGGGCGTGACGGTGCAGGAGGTGAACCAGGACCTGGCCAACTCGTTCAAGCTCGATACGCCGTCCGGCGCGCTGGTCTCCAGCGTCGAGAAAGGCAGCGCGGCCGAGAAGGCCGGCCTGCAGCCCGGCGACGTGGTGCGCAAGATCAACGGCCGCACCATCGTGTCGTCCGGCGACCTGGCGTCGCTGATCACGCTGGCCACGCCGGGCGAGAAGATCACGCTGGACCTGTGGCGCAACGGCGCGCCCAAGGAAGTCGTGGCGACGCTGGGCGGCGTGCCGAAGGACCGGACGCAGACCGCCGGCGACAGCCGCGACGTACAGAAGGGTCAGCTCGGCCTGGCCTTGCGCCCGCTCTCGCCTCAGGAGCAGGAGGCCTCGGGCACGCAGGGCCTGCTGATCGAGCAATCGGCGGGTCCGGCGGCCAAGGCCGGCATCCAGCCGGGTGACGTGCTGCTGTCGCTCAATGGCGTGCCGGTGCACAACATCGGCCAGGTCAAGGACGCGCTGTCCAAGGCCGGCAAGACGGTGGCGCTGCTGGTGCAGCGCGGCGAAGACAAGATCTTCGTGCCGGTGCAGTTGGGCTGAGCCCGATCGACGAGCAGGCGGCGGGCCGGCCGGGAAGACATCCCGGCCGGCCCGCGTCTCATTCGGCGTCGGGCTGCCTGCCCGGCGCGGCGGCATCGAACGCCGGCAATTCGCGGCAGGCGGCGTCGATGCGCACCACCGTGGGCATCGCGCTCAGGTCGCATTCGAAGCGGCGCGCGTTGGCCACCTGCGGCACCAGGCACAGATCGGCGATGGTCGGGGTGTCGCCGTGGCAGAACCTGCCGGTGGCGGCCGAGCCGGCCAGTTGCGCCTCCAGGGCTTCCAGCCCCTGGCGCACCCAGTGCTGGTACCAGGCCGTCTTGGCGGCCTCGTCCACGCCCAGCGTGTGCTTGAGGTACTTCAGCACGCGCAGGTTGTTCAGCGGATGGGTATCGCAGGCGATGCCCAGCGCCAGGTCGCGCACGCGCGCGCGGCCGATCGCGTCGGCCGGCAGCAGCGGCGCCTGCGGATGCGTCTCTTCCAGGTATTCGATGATGGCCAGCGACTGGCCGATCACGGCATCGCCGTCGACCAGAGTGGGCACCAGCGCCGTCGGGTTGACCTTGCGGTAGTCGGCCGACAATTGCTGACCGCCGTCCTTGAGCAGGTGCACGGCCAGGTATTCGTACGGCAGGCCCTTCAGATTCAGCGCGATGCGCACGCGATACGCGGCCGAGCTGCGGAAATAGCTGTACAACTGCATGGAGTCTCCTCGATTCTTGTTCGGCGCGACGCCCGCGGCGGGGCGCCGCGACTATTCCAGCGATTCGGTCTGCACGGCCTTGCGCGACAGGCCCTTGGGCAGCGGGAACGCCACGTTCTCTTCCAGGCCCGGCATGGTGCGCACCGACACCGCGCCCAGTTCCTTGACCCGCGCGATGACCTGCTGCACCAGCACCTCGGGCGCCGAAGCGCCAGCGGTCACGCCGATGCGCTTGCGGCCCTCGAGCCAGGCCGGGTCGATGGAATGCGCGCCGTCGATCAGGTAGGACGCCACGCCCTTGCGGTCCGCCACTTCGCGCAGGCGGTTGGAATTGGAACTGTTGGGGCTGCCCACCACCAGCACCAGGTCGCATTCGGGCGCCAGCACCTTGACCGCGTCCTGGCGGTTCTGGGTGGCGTAGCAGATGTCGCTTTTCTTGGGCTCGACAATGCTGGGAAAGCGCGCCTTCAGCGCCTTGGACACGGCGGCGGCGTCGTCCACCGACAGCGTGGTCTGCGTGACGTACGCCAGATTCTCGGGATCGGTGACCTGCAGGCCGGCCACGTCCTCGACCGTCTCGACCAGGTACATGCCGCCCTGGGCCTGGCCCAGCGTGCCTTCGACCTCCGGATGGCCCTTGTGGCCGATCATGATGATCTCGCGGCCGGCCGCGCGCATGCGCGCCACCTCGATATGCACCTTGGTCACCAGCGGGCAGGTGGCGTCGAACACCTGCTGCCCGCGCGCCTCGGCTTCGGCCCGCACCGCCTTGGACACGCCGTGGGCCGAGAACACCACGATGGCGCCCGTGGGCGCGTCGTCGAGTTCGTCGATGAAGATGGCGCCCTTGGCGCGCAGGTCTTCGACCACATAGCGGTTATGGACGATCTCGTGGCGCACGTAGATCGGCGCGCCGTGCAGTTCGAGCGCGCGCTCGACGATATCGATGGCGCGATCGACGCCGGCACAGAAGCCGCGCGGCTGGGCCAGCACGACTTCGGCATCGGCGGCGGTGACAGGGACGACCTGGCTCATCAGAGAACTCCCAGCAGCGCCACGTCGACCCGCAACCGCACGCCCGCGAGCGGGTGGTTGAAATCGAACAGCGCCGATTCCTCGTTGATTTCCTTCAGGACACCCGAATAGCGGCCGCCGTTGGGCGCGGCGAATTCGACCAGGTCGCCCGGCTCGAAGGTCGCGTCGGCGCCGGCGTGCTCGGCGAGCATCTTGCGGGTGACGCGCTGGATCAGGTCGGGATTGCGCTCGCCATAAGCGTCGGCCGGCTCCAGCGTGACGCTGAAGCGGTCGCCCTCGGCCTTGCCCAGCAAGGCGGCCTCCAGGCCCGGCGCCCACTGGCCGCTACCCATCTGCAGGGTCGCGGGACGGCCGTCGAAGGTGTCGGTGAACACCGAGCCCTCGCCCGGCCCGGAGGCCAGCGTGATGCGGTAGTTCAGCGTCAGGTAGGAGTCCGGACGGACCAAAACGTTCACTTCGTTAGAGGCGATGCTCAAGATCTGCCACCGTATTCAGACAGTAAATAAACCCTGATTTTAGAGCCTCTTATGAAATTGTCTGCGCGGGTGCCCAAAGCCGACCGTCCCCGAGAGCGCCTGCTGCGCCTGGGCGCCTCGGCGTTACAAAATGCCGAACTGCTGGCCATCGCCCTGCGCACAGGGGTGCCGGGTCTGAATGTGCTGGATCTTTCCTGCCAATTGCTGGACCGTTTCCACGGCCTGCGCGGGCTGCTGGGCGCCACCCCGGAGGAACTGCAGGCGGTTCCCGGCCTGGGCTCGGCCAAGGCCTGCGCCCTGGCGGCCATCCTGGAGATGGCCAAGCGCGCGATCGAAGAAGAACTGGCGCGCGACAGCACGCTCGACCACCCCTCGCGGGTCAAACAATACTGCCGGGTCACGCTGGCGCACCGCCGTGTCGAGCACTGCATCGCGCTGTACCTGGACAGCCAACTGCGGCTGATCGCCAGCGGCGAACTGGCCCGCGGCACGCTGTCGCAGGCCTCGGTGTATCCGCGCGAAGTCGTGCGCGAGGCCCTGCGGCATCACGCCGCCGCGCTGATCGTGGCGCACAACCACCCTTCCGGGCTGGCCGAGCCGAGCGCCGCCGACCTGGCCTTCACGCGTCACCTGAAGCAAGCGCTGGCGCTGGTGGATGTCGCCCTGGTCGACCACCTGATCGTCGCCGGCGACGCGGTCAGCTCGATGGCGGAACTCGGCCGCATCTGAGGGGCTGCGCGCCCTGCGGGAATTCGTTAGACTACGGCCCGATATTGCTTTAGGCTTAACCTAATTCCGCTTTCGCGATCCGCGCCTTCCATGAAACGCCTGTGGGATATCTCCCCTCCCGTGTCCACGGCCTCGCCCGTGTTTCCCGGCGATACCCCGTATCGCCAGGAATGGAAGTGGTCGCTCGCGCCCGGCTGTCCGGTCAACGTCAGCGAAATCACGCTGTCGCCCCACGTGGGCGCGCACGCCGATGCGCCGCTGCACTACCAGAACGGCGCCGCCGCCATCGGCGCGGTCTCGCTCGAACCCTTCCTGGGGCCCTGTCGCGTCATCCATGCTATCGACTGCGGCCCCCTGATCACGCCGGAGCACCTGCTCCACGCCGCCAACAACCTGCCCCCGCGCGTCCTGGTGCGTACCGCCAAGCATGCCGCGCAGGAGTGGTGGACGGACGACTTCTCGGCCTACGCGCCCCAGACCATCGAATGGCTGGCCGAACGCGGCGTCATGCTGATCGGGCTGGATACCCCCAGCATCGACCCCGCGTCCAGCAAGACCCTGGACAGCCATCACACCATCCTGCGGCACGACATGCGAGTACTGGAGAATCTGGTGCTCGACGATGTGCCGGAGGGCGATTACGAACTGATCGCACTGCCGCTGGCTTTGATCCAGGCTGACGCCAGCCCGGTGCGCGCCGTCCTGCGCGAATTGGGCTGAAACACCGGCCACGGGCCGGCCGTGCGCAACGCGGCGCGACGTTCACGCCGCCCGTCCGGCCGTCCCCATTCGAGAAGCAAGATCATGACCACACCGCTCAACCCGCGCATGGCGCTCGCCTGCGCCCGCCTGCCGTTCAACGGCTGGCGCAGCCTGCCCGCGTCCGCCCGCCGCGCCGCCCCGCCCTGCCAGGGAGGCCTCGCATGAGCCAAGCCCAACGCCCCGAAGACATTGTCCACGAGGAAAAAGCGCAGCTGGATTTCACGCGCGACATGACCTACGGCGATTACCTGCACCTGGACGAACTGCTGGGCGCGCAGCACCCGCTGTCGCCCGAGCACAACGAAATGCTGTTCATCATCCAGCACCAGACCAGCGAACTCTGGATGAAGCTGATGCTGCATGAGCTGCGCGGCGCCATCGCCAACCTGGCGGCGGACCGTCCGCAGCCGGCCTTCAAGATGCTGGCGCGGGTCAGCAAGATCATGGAACAGCTGGTCCACGCCTGGGACGTGCTGGCGACCATGACGCCGCCCGAGTACTCCGCCCTGCGTCCCTACCTGGCGCGCTCCAGCGGCTTCCAGAGCTACCAGTACCGCCAGATCGAATTCCTGCTGGGCAACAAGAACGCCGCCATGCTCAAGCCGCACGCGCACCGCGCCGACCTGCTGGCGCAGGTGCAGCGCGCTTACGAGGCGCCCTCGCTGTACGACGAATCGCTGCGCCTGCTGGCGCGGCACGGCGTGACGGTGCCGGCGGACCGCCTGGAGCGCGACTGGACCCAGCCCTACCAGGCCTCGGAAGGCGTCGAGCAGGCTTGGCTGACGGTCTACCGCGACACCGAGCGCTACTGGGACCTGTACCAGCTGGGCGAAAAGCTGACCGACCTGGAAGACGCCTTCCGCCTGTGGCGTTTCCGCCACGTCACCACGGTCGAGCGCGTCATCGGCTTCAAGCGCGGCACCGGCGGCACTTCGGGCGTGGATTATCTGCGGCGCATGCTGGAAGTGGTGCTGTTCCCGGAGATCTGGAAACTGCGCACCGATCTGTGATCGGCGATATCATCCGTCCCCAGATGAAAGGCCGGGCGCTCCCTGACAGAGCGGCCCGGATTGCGCGCCCCTGCCGGCGATTCCCATGCTAGAATGCGCAGTTACTTTTCGGATACGTGGCAAGAACGCCTGAAAGCGGTTCGTGCTGGCGACCCTAACTTTTGACATGACTCCCTTGGGAGTCCTAGGAAAGCACCATGAAAGAAGGCATTCACCCCGAATACCGCGAAGTCGTCTTCGCCGACCTGCAAACGGGCAGCAAGTTCATCACCCGCTCGACCGTCCAGACGCGTGAAACC
The DNA here is from genome assembly GCF_002082135.1 of Achromobacter ruhlandii. Taxonomy (NCBI): domain Bacteria; kingdom Pseudomonadati; phylum Pseudomonadota; class Betaproteobacteria; order Burkholderiales; family Alcaligenaceae; genus Achromobacter; species Achromobacter ruhlandii. The sequence goes on along the minus strand of NZ_CP017433.1, from coordinate 1,152,666 downwards.
ATCGAACTCGATGGCAAGACGTACCCGCTCTTCAAGTGCGACGTGACCTCCGAATCGCACCCGTTCTACACGGGCGCCCAGACGCGCATCGTCGAGACCGGCCGCGTGGAAAAGTTCCGCGCCCGTTTCGCCCGCACCGCTGGCACGGTCAAGTCCGCTTCCTGATCCTGTCGCTCCTACGGGAGTCACAGCAAAAAGGCAGCCTCCGGGCTGCTTTTTTTTCCCCTGACCCTGCTCGTCGGGCCGCCGGGGGCTGGCGCTTCCCGATCTCTCGGTTACATTAACGCCCGTGTCCCCACTTTCCATTTCCACTCCGGCCCGGCTGACGTCCGTGGCCACCGCAAAACTGCCCAGGCTGATCCTGCTCGGGCTGGCGCTGGCATACATCGTTGCCGGCCTGTTCATGCGCGACCCGTGGAAAACCGACGACGCGGTCGGCCTGGCGACGATGATCACCGCCATCCGCGAGGGTGGGATCACCTGGCTGCTGCCGCAAGTGGGGCACCTGGCGCATGCCGAGGAAGGCCCGCTGATCACCTGGATCGGCGCGATCTGCATCTGGCTGTTCGGCCCCTTCATCGGCGACATCACCGCCGGCCGCCTGCCGAACCTGCTCTGGTTCGGCATCACGGCGATGAGCGTCTGGTATGGCACCTATCTGCTCGGCCGCCGCGCCGAGGCCCAACCGCTGGCGCTGCCCTTCGGCGGCGAGCCGGAACCGCGCGACTACGGCCGCATGCTGGCCGACGCCGCCTTGCTGCTGCTGCTGGCCACCGTCGGCATCCTGCAGCGCACCCATGAAACCACGGTCGTGCCGGCCATCATGGCCTGCCAGGCGTTGGCCTTCTACTCGCTGGCGCGCACCGTCGATCGCCCGTTCACCGGCTCCACCACCCTGGGCATCGCGCTGGCCGCCAGCTTCCTGACGCGCGGCTGGGTCGGCGCCATGCCGATCATGGTCGCCGCCCTGCTGGCGTTCTATCCGCGCGGCCCGCTGTGGAAGTGCAAGCGCTGGCTGCCGTGGGCCGCCCTGCTGGCCGCCGCGTTGATCCTGGCCTGGTGGATCCCCGCCAGCCACAGCAGCGAATACTGGATCCGCAACTGGAAGAGCTGGAACCTGTCCTCGTTCGCGGTGCCGTCCTGGCACGATGTCGGCCGCACGCTGCGCGACCTGCCCTGGTACCTGTGGCCCACCTGGCCGCTGGCGCTGGTGGCCATCTGGCGCTGGCGCGCCTGGATCTATGCGCCGCACATCTGGCTGCCGCTGATGCTGCTGGTGTTCGCGGCGCTGACGCTGTTCGGGCTCGACGAAGCCAGCGACTCCGAATACGTGCTGATGGCCGTGCCCTGCGCCGTGCTGGGCGCGTTCTCGCTGCCGACCTTGCGGCGCGGCGTGGTCAATACGCTGGACTGGTTCGCGGTGATGTGTTTTTCGCTGACGGCGGCCACGGCCTGGCTCGGCTGGGTCGCGCTGCACTTTCAATGGCCGGCGCAGATCGCCCGCAACATCGGCCGCCAGACCACCGGCTACGAACCCGTCATTTCCTGGACCGCCTTCGCCCTGGGCGTGGCCTTCACCATCGGCTGGATCGCGCTGGTGGTCTGGCGCCTGCGGGTCAAGCCCCAGGCGCTGTGGCGCGGCACCGTGCTATCGGCCGGCGGCCTGACCGTTACCTGGATCCTGCTGGTGCTGCTGTGGCAGCCGGCGGTCGACTACGCCCGCAGCTACCGCACGGTATCCGGCGAACTGGCGCAGGCAATTGAACAGAACATCCGGCCGGGCGAATGCGTGCGCGGCCTGAGCCTGGGCAGCGGCCAGCGCGCCTCGTTCCTGATCTTCAATAACCTGACGTTCACGTTCGATTCGAAGTGCACGCTGGTGCTGCAGCAGACCACCAACCAGAGCTTGCGCGACAACACCGCCGCCTACAGCGACAGCGCCGACGTGCTGTGGCAGGGCGGACGCCGCGCCGACCGCCAAGAAGTGTTCCGCCTGCTGCGAGTCGGCCCCAACCGATGACGCCCGCCCAACCGGCGGTGCCCGGTTTCGGCGCCACCCTGCGCAACATCGCCAAACAGGCGTGGCCGGTCCTGGTGAGCCAGTGGGCCGGCATCTCGTTCGGCGTGCTGGACACCGCCATGACCGGCCACGCCAGTGCCAACGACCTGGCGGCAATGGCGCTGTCCGCGTCGATCTACATCACCGTCTTCGTGGGCCTGATGGGCGTGGTTCACGCCCTCATCCCGATCCTGGCGCAGCACTTCGGCGCCGGCAACAATCGCGAAGTCGGCCGCAGTTGGGGCCAGGGCGTGTGGCTGGCGCTGGGCCTGTCGGCGGTGGGCGCCATCCTGATGCTGTTTCCGGATTTCTGGCTATCGATGTCGGGCGACGTCGATCCCGGCGTTCGCGAGCGCATCGCCTCGTACCTGCGGGCGCTGATTCTGGCGCTGCCGGCCGCGCTGGTGTTCCGCACCATCTACGCGCTCGGCACCTCGGTCTCGCGGCCCAAGCTGGTGATGGCGATCAACCTCACCGCCATCGGGTTCAAGGCCTTCTTCAACTGGCTGTTCATCTACGGCAGCCTGGGCCTGCCGGCGATGGGCGCGACCGGCGCCGGGCTGGCGACCGCCGTGGTGTCGTGGATGAGCCTGGGGCTGGGCCTGTGGGTCATCACCCACGACCGCTATTACCGCCGTTTTCACCTGCACGTCGGCCGGCCCGACTGGAAGACGCTGAAAGAACTGCTGCGCCTGGGCATTCCCATGGGGGGATCCTATCTGGTCGAAGTGTCGGCCTTCACCTTCATGGCCCTGCTGGTGGCACGCGAAGGCACCTTCGTGACCGGCGGCCACCAGATCATGTCGAACCTGGCGGCATTGTGCTACATGATGCCGATGGCGCTGGGCGTGGCCACCGCCGCTCTGACGGCGCAGGCGATCGGCGCGGGCAACCTGGCGCATGCCCACCGCACCGGCATGGCGGGCCTGGCGCTGGGGCTGATGGGCGCCCTGCTGACCGCGGTAGTGCTGCTGGCCGGTCGCCCGCTGATCCTGGCGGCCTACACCGATAATTCCCAGGTGGCCGCGGTGGCGACCACGCTGCTGGCGGTGCTGCCGCTGTTCCACCTGTTCGACTCCATGCAGTGCATCAACTCCTACCTGCTGCGGGCCTATAAGGTCGCGGTGGTGCCGCTGCTGCTGCAGACAGTGGCGCTAGCCGGCGTCGGCCTGGTCGGCGGCTGGTGGTTCGGCTTCGGACCGGGCCGCGGCGGCCTGGACGGGCTGCGCGAGATCCTGGTGCCCGGCTCGCCGCAGGGGGCGGGCAGCATGTGGCTGATGGCCATGGTCGGCCTGGCGCTGTCGGCCACGCTGCTGCACTTCTGGTACCGCCACATCGTGCGCGACGTGGCGCGCCAGGCCTGACGGCGCGCCCGACGGGCAGCGACGGCGCAAAAAAAAGCAGCCCGAGGGCTGCTTTTTTTCATGGCGGCGTGGCCGCCCCCGCCCCGTTGCCGGGGGGGCGGGGATGCGCAGCGCGCTCAGCCCTTGGGGCGCTTGTCGATCACGCGGCGGGCCTTGCCGGTCAGCGTGCGCTCGACGTGGCCGGCGTCCGACACCTGGATGCGGGCGCTGACACCGATGTGCGTCTTGACCGCATGCTGCAGCTGCTTGCCCAGCGCGGCGCGCTCAGCGTCCGACAGGGTCGAGAACTCGGCGCGGACTTCCGTCAGGATCTCGAGCTCGTCCATATTGCCGGTGCGCGACAGCACCAACTGATAATGCGGCGCCAGTTGCGCGATCTTGAGCACCAGTTCCTCGACCTGGGTCGGGAACATGTTCACGCCGCGCACGATCAGCATGTCGTCGCTGCGGCCGGTGATCTTGCCGATGCGGCGCATGCTGCGCGCGGTGGGCGGCAACAGGCGGGTCAGGTCGCGGGTGCGGTAGCGGATGATGGGCATCGCTTCCTTGGTGAGCGAGGTGAACACCAGTTCGCCCGGCTCGCCGTCCGCCACGGGCTCGCCCGTGTCCGGATTGATGATCTCGGCGTAGAAGTGGTCTTCCCACACCACCGGGCCGTCCTTGGTCTCGACGCACTCGCTGGCCACGCCCGGCCCCATCACTTCGGACAGGCCATAGATGTCGACCGCGTCGATGCCGGCCTCGGCCTCGATATCGGCGCGCATCTGCCCGGTCCAGGGCTCGGCGCCGAAGATGCCGATGCGCAGCGAACTTTGACGCGGATCAATCCCCTGCCGACGTTGCTCCTCCAGAATATTGCAGAAATAGGAGGGCGTGACCATGATGATGTCCGGACGGAAATCGTTGATCAGCTGCACCTGCTTTTCGGTCTGCCCGCCCGACATCGGGATGACGGTGCAACCCAGGCGTTCGGCGCCGTAATGCGCGCCCAGGCCGCCGGTGAACAGGCCGTAGCCGTAGGCCACGTGCACCGTGTCGCCGGGCTTGCCGCCGGCCGCGCGGATCGAGCGCGCCACCAGGTTGGCCCAGTTGTCCAGGTCGCGCTGGGTGTAGCCCACCACGGTCGGCTTGCCGGTCGTGCCGCTGGAGGCGTGGATGCGCGAGATGCGCTCGCGCGGCACCGCGAACATGCCGAACGGATAGTTCTCGCGCAGTTCCTTCTTGGTGGTGAACGGGAACTTCGAAATGTCGGACAGCTGCTTCAAGTCGTCCGGATGCACGCCGATCTCGTCAAACGCCTTCTTGTAGTGCGGCACGTTCTCATAGGCGTGCTTGAGCGACCACTTCAGGCGCTCGAGCTGCAGCGCGCGCAGCTCATCCTGGCTGGCATGCTCGATGGGGTCCAGCCCCGGCTTGCTCATGGTGTTGGACATGGTTATCTCTCTCCTGGAATGCATCCTCCGATCCGGGGGGCGCGCCGCGCGCCCGCCTCGGCCGGTGGTCTTGTCTCTGGTTGGTTGACGCGTTCAAGCCTCGGCCGGCGTGCCGACGATCTGCCCCTTGATGCGATAGGACCGGCCCCGGAACAGGGCGACGTTGCGGCCATCCTGGTTGGTGACCGTCACGTCGTACACCCCGGTGCGTCCGGCCAGCGAGCGCTCCTGCGCCACCGCGGTCAGCAGGTCGCCCTCGAAGCCGGGGGCCAGGTAATCGATGGTGCAGCCCGACGCCACGGTGCTGACGTTGCGCGAATTGCAGGAAAAGGCGAAGGCGCTGTCGGCCAGCGCGAAGATGAAGCCGCCATGGCAGGTCTTGTGGCCGTTGAGCATGTCGGGACGCACCCGCATGGTCAGGCGCGCATAACCGGGCGCCATCTCCTCGACCTTCATGTCCAGGCCTTGCGAGGCCGCGTCGCCGGCATACATCACCGTGCCCACGGCCTGTGCCAGTTCCTGCGGATCGGTCGGCGCCTCGACGGGCGGAACGTGCGTGCTGCTCATCATTGCCCCTTGAACCGCGGTTCGCGCTTGCCCAGGAACGCGGCCACGCCTTCGGCGTAGTCGGCGCTGCGGCCCAGTTCGCGCATCATGTCGCGCTCCAGGTCCAGCTGGGTCGCCAGATCGTTACCCAGGCTGGCCTGCAAGGCGCGCTTGGTGAAGGCCAGGCCCTTGGTCGGCGCGCGCGAGAAGTGCTGCGCCAGGTTCTCCAGCGTGGCGTCGAACGCGTCGTCGGCCACGCATTGCCAGATCAGGCCCCAGGCCTCGGCCTGGCGCGCGCTGAGCTTGTCGCCCAGCATCGCCAGCCCCAAGGCGCGGGCGCGGCCCACCAGGCGCGGCAGCACGAAGGTGCCACCCGTGTCGGGGATCAGCCCCAGCTTGCAGAACGACTGGATGAAATTGGCCGATTCCTTGGCGATGACGATGTCGCCAGCGAACGCGAGGTTGGCGCCCGCCCCCGCCGCCACGCCATTGACCCCGACCACCACCGGCAGCGGCAGCGCGTTCAGGCGGCGCACCAGCGGCGCGTAGAACTTGTCGACGGTCTCGCCCAGGTCGGGCGGCGTGCCATCGGGCGCGGGCTTGCGCTCGCTCAGGTCCTGGCCGGCGCAGAAGCCGCGGCCGGCACCGGTCAGCACCAGCACGCGCGCGCCCTCGGTCTCGACGCGGGTCAGCGCATCCGCCACTTCAGCGTGCATGTTGGCGGTGAAGCTGTTGAGCTTGTCCGGACGGTTCAGCGTCAGGCGGGCGATGCCGTCGGCCAGTTCGAATTGGATGTCTTGGTAGGTCATGTCCGGTCCACCGCTCAGATGTGACGGCGCGTCTGCACCACGCGGAAGCGATTGGACACGTAGGCCGAGTCGGACAGCGCCGCGTTGGCCGCCGGGTTGGCGCCGGTGCCGTGGAAGTCGCTGAATGCCGCGGTCTGGTTGACGAACACCGCGCCGGTCAGGTTCAACGACAGCGACACGCCGGACTCTTCCGCCGCTTCCTGCACCTGCTCGGCCACCTCGTTGCTGGTGGTGTAGGCCGACAGCGACAACGCGCCGTGCTCGATCACGCTGTCGCGCGCGATCTGGATGCTGTGCGCGGTGGAATCGGTGGCGACCACGAAGGCGATCGGGCCGAACCATTCCTGGCTGATGGCGGGATTGCCGGCCTCGGTGCGCAGCAGCAGCGGCGTGCGCACGCGGGCATTCTCGAACTGCGGGTGCGTCAGCGTCTTGCTGTCGGCCACCACCGGCAGGCCCAGCGCGCGGGCCTTCTCGATGCGTTCGACGATGCCTTCGTTCTGGATCGCGCCGGTCAGTTCGACGGCCTTGGCGGCGTCGGCGCCGAGCTTGTCGACCGCGGCGCCCAGGGCGGCGGCCACCTCATCGAAGCTGACACGGCCTTCCGGCGTCTGGATGCCGTCGCGCGGCACGTAGATGTTCTGCGGCGCCGTGCACATCTGGCCCGAATACAACGCCAGCGAGAACGCCAGGTTGCGCGCCACGCCCTTCAGGTCGGCGGCCGAATCGATGATGACCTGGTTGACGCCGGCCTTCTCGGTGTAGACCAGCGCCTGGCGGGCATTGTTTTCCAGCCAGTCGCCGTTGGCGGTGCTGCCGGTGAAGTCGATGATCTTGACCGCGGGATCCAGCGCCAGCTGGCGCGCGGTGTCTTCCTCGGCGGTGTGCGCGGCCAGCAGCACCACATCCGGATCGAAGCCGGCTTCCTGCAGCACTTCGCGCGCCACCTTGACGGTCAGCGCCAGCGGCAGGATCGCGCCCGGGTGCGGCTTGACGATGACGGTGTTGCCCGTGGCCAGGCTGGCGAACAGGCCGGGGTAGCCGTTCCAGGTCGGGAAGGTCGAGCAGCCGATCACCAGCGCCACGCCGCGCGGCACCACGGTGAAGTGCTTTTCCATGCGGATGGGATCGTTCTTGCCCTGCGGCTTTTCCCAGATGGCGACGCCGGGAATGCGCGACATTTCCTGCCAGGCGTAGGCCACGGCCTCGAAGCCGCGGTCCTGCGCGTGCGGGCCGCCGGCCTGGAAGGCCATCATGAAGCCCTGGCCGGTGGTGTGCTGCACGGCGTAGGCCATCTCGAAGCTCAGCTTGTTCAGGCGCGCCAGGATTTCCAGCGACACGCCCACCCAGGCCTGCGGGCCGGCGCGGCGCCAGTCCTGCAGCGCGCGCTTGGATGCGGCCACCAGCTTGGCGGCGGGCACGTGCGGATAGGTGATGCCCAGGTCGAAGCCGTAGGGCGACTTTTCGCCGCCGACGGTGCCGTCGGCGTCGTGCAGATTCAGCGGGAACGGCTTGCCGCGCAGCGCCTCGAAGGCGGCGCGGCCGTCGTCATTGGCGGTCTCGCCATAGTTGCGGGGGCTGGGCGACTCGGCGAACGGGCTCCAGTAGCCGCGCAGCGCGGCGGCGGCCAGGGCTTGTTCCAGCAGGGGCTGATGGCGTTCGAAGAATTTCTGGGACACTGCGTCTCTCCAAATGGAATGGGGGTCTGACTGGCGCGCGCCGGGTCAGGTTTCCTGGTCGAAGTCGATCACCAGGCGGTCGCTGACCGGAAAGCTCTGGCAGCTCAGGATAAAGCCTCGCGCCACTTCGTAGTCTTCCAGGGCGAAGTTGGCATCCATGTCCACTTCGCCCTCGACCACCTTGCAGCGGCAGGTGGAACACACCCCGCCCTTGCACGAATACGGCAGCTCGATGCCCTGCGCCAGCGCCGAATCCAGCACGCTGTCTTTGTTCTTGTCGATCACGAACTTGCGGCTGTGGCCGTCCTGCACCACGGTCACCTCGCACTGGCCCTTGCCGGGCGCCTGGCGGGCGTCCTGCCCCGTGCGCAACGCGCGCGGCCCCTTCGGGGCGCCGAACAGTTCGAACTTGATGTTCGCCTTCGGGATGCCGCGGGCCTGCAGCCGCTCGACCACGCTCTCGGTCATGGTCTGCGGACCGCAGACAAAAGCGTAGTCGATATCCTCGGGGCTCATCCACGCCGACATCAGCTGGTCGACCTTGTCGCCGTCCAGGCGGCCGTTGAACAGCTCGATATCCTGGGTTTCGCGGCTCATGACGTAGACCAGCGAGAAGCGGTCCATGTACAGGTTCTTCAGGTCCTCGATTTCTTCGCGGAACAGCACGGCGGACGAGGCGCGGTTGCCGAAGAACAAGGTGAACTTGCTGTTCGGCTCCGTCGACAGCGCGGTCTTGACCAGCGAGAACACCGGGGTGATGCCGCTGCCGACGGCGAATGCGACGTAGTGGCGCTGGTTATCAGGCGAGAAGTCGACGGTGAAGTTGCCGGCCGGCGCCATCACTTCCAGCGTCTGGCCCGGCTGCAGCTCGTGGTTGGCCCAGCTCGAGAAAACGCCCTCGTCGACCTTCTTGATCGCCACGCGCAGCAGCTTGTCGCGCGGCGCCGAACAGATCGAATAGGAACGGCGCAGTTCCTCGCCGTTGAGCTGCGTGCGCAGCGTCAGGTACTGACCCGGCAGGAAGGCGAATTCATCGGCCAGCGCGTCGGGCAGGTCGAATGTCACGACCACCGCGTCGCGCGTGTTGCGCGCCACCGAGGCCACTTTCAGGGGGTGGAATTGGTTCAGGCTCATTCTCGAAACCACTCTCAGTGAGTCTTGAAGTAATCGAACGGCTCGCGGCAGCTGACGCAGCGGTACAGCGCCTTGCACGAGGTCGATCCGAAATTGCTGACCAGGCGCGTGTCGCGCGAACCGCAGCGCGGGCACTCGATGGCGGGCCCGGCGTTGCGCCGGCTGATGCCCGAGATGTCGATGGCCTGTTGCGCGGGCGCGGCGATGCCATAGTCCTTGAGCGCGGCGCGGCCCTTCTCGCTCATCCAGTCGGTGGTCCAGGCGGGCGACAGGCGCGTCTCGACGCGCACCTCGCCGATGCCGTGGCGCGCCAGCACCTGGCGGATGTCTTCGGTGATCTCGCGCATCGCGGGGCAGCCGGAGTAGGTCGGCGTGATGACGACGACGCAGGCGTCGCCCTCGAACGCGACGTCCCGCACCACGCCCAGGTCCACCACCGACAGCACGGGGATCTCCGGATCGGGGACCTCCTGCAGCCAGGCGTAGACCTGCTCGATGGACACGGGCACGACGGCGTTCACCACTTGGCTCCCGGATAGGCGCGCGGCAGGTACTGCATTTCCGCAAGCACGTAGCCCAGTTCCTCGGTGTGACGGCCCTGGCGGCCGCCACGGTGGGCCGGGTGGTTTGCGGCGGCGGAGTCCGGCACGGTCAGCGTGGCTTCCTCGAGCACTTCGCGCACATGCTGTTCCCAGGGCGCGCGCAGCGCGGCCAGCTCACAGCCGATGCCGCGCGCCGCCATGTCCTGGTCGATCGCGTCGTCGGTGAACAGCTCGCCGGTGAAGCGCCAGGCGTCGTCGATCGCCGCCTGCATCCTGGCGTGGCTGGTCTCGGTGCCATCGCCCAGGCGCACCACCATGTCCGACGAACGGCGCACGTGGTAGGTCACTTCCTTGAGCGACTTGGCGGCGATGCCGGCCACGCGCTCGTCCGACGATTGCGCCAGGCGCTGCAAGAGGAAGTAGTGCCAGACGTCGAACAGGAACTGGCGCGCCATGGTGTCGGCATAGTTGCCGTTGGGCCGTTCGACCAGCAGCGCATTGTGGAACTGATGGGCATCGCGCAGATAGGCCAGCGCGTCTTCGTCGCGGCCGGCGCCTTCGACCTCGCCGGCCAGCGTCAGCCACATGCGGGCCTGGCCCAGCAGGTCGAGCGCGGTGTTGGTCAGCGCCAGATCCTCTTCCAGGATCGGGCCGTGGCCGGTCCAGGCGCCCAGGCGTTGCGACAGGATCAGCGTGGTGTCGCCCAGGCGCAGCAGGTATTCGAAGAAAGTCTTGTCCATGTCTCCCCCGCCGCCTTACATGTGCTTGATTTCTTCAGGCATCGGAAAGAACGTGGGATGCCGGTAGACCTTGCTGTTGGCCGGCTCGAACAAGGGATCCTTGTCGCCCGGGCTGCTGGCGGAAATGTCGGAAGCCCGCACCACCCAGATGCTCAGGCCTTCGTTGCGGCGGGTGTAAACGTCGCGGGCGTGGTTGATCGCCATTTCGGCGTCGGGCGCGTGCAGGCTGCCGACGTGCTTGTGCGCCAGGCCGTGCTGGCTGCGGATGAACACTTCCCACAGAGGCCAGTCTTTGCTCATGATGGATATCCTCGGATGCCGGACGCGCGTGGCGCCCCGGGTATTGGATGAGTAAGGAGTTGGAAGGCCGGGCGCCGCCCGGCCAGGACTCAGGCCGCCTTGCGCTCGGCCTGCTTGTCGGCGTAGGCGACCAGCGCCTCGCGCACCCAGGCGCCGTCTTCGTGCGCCTTGACGCGCGCCGCCAGGCGCTCGCGGTTGCACGGGCCATTGCCCTTGAGCACGGCGTAGAACTCGGCCCAGTCGATCTCGCCGAAGTCGTAGTGGCCGCGCTCGGCGTTCCACTTCAATTCGGGATCGGGAATGGTCAGGCCCAGGTATTCGGCCTGCGGCACGGTCTGGTCGACCATCTTCTGGCGCAGCTCGTCGTTGGAGAACAGCTTGATCTTCCAGGCCATGGACTGGGCGCTGTTGGGCGAGTCGGCGTCGGACGGGCCGAACATCATGAGCGCCGGCCACCACCAGCGGTTCAGCGAGTCCTGCACCATCGCCTTCTGTTCGGGCGTGCCGTGCAGGCACATCTGCATCAGCAGGTCGTAGCCCTGGCGCTGGTGGAAGGACTCCTCCTTACAGACGCGCACCATGGCGCGGGCGTAGGGGCCGTAGGAGCAACGGCACAGCGGGATCTGGTTGATGATGGCCGAGCCGTCGACCAGCCAGCCGATCATGCCGATGTCGGCCCAGCTGAGCGTGGGGTAATTGAAGATGCTGGAGTACTTGGCGCGGCCGGCATGCAGGTCGTCGATCAGGTCGTCGCGCGACACGCCCAGGGTCTCGGCGGCGCTGTAGAGGTAGAGGCCGTGGCCGGCTTCGTCCTGCACTTTGGCCAGCAGGATGGCCTTGCGCTTGAGCGACGGCGCGCGGGTGATCCAGTTGCCTTCGGGCAGCATGCCGACGATTTCGGAGTGGGCGTGCTGCGAGATCTGGCGCACCAGGGTCTTGCGGTAGGCCTCGGGCATCCAGTCCTTGGCCTCGATCCGCACGCCTTCGTCGATGCGGCGCTGGAACGTCTGTTCGCGGCCTTCGAGCTGGTCCGCGGTCTTGACCTGCTTGACGCCGGTTTCGACGAGTTGAGCGTACATGGTTGTCTCCTTGAGACGGTTTGCGATAGCGCAAAGCGAACGCCGCGCAGGGCCGTCATGTCATAGGCGGATTATTTAATACAAAAAAACCATTGTCAAACTCAAATCTGTATCACATTGGATTTATGTATCATATCCAGGATCCCGATATCGGCCGCTTGCGGCCCCCCTTATGGCAAACCCTCAGTCGCCCCTGGACCGTTACCTGTCACGCCTGCTCAAAAGCGATCCGCCGCGCGCCAAGTCGCTTTGCGTCAGCCTGCTGGGGGACGCCCTGGCGCCGCACGGCGGCGCCATCTGGCTGGGCGACCTGATCGAGCTGCTGGCGCCCCTGGGCATCAACGAACGCCTGTTGCGCACCAGCGTGTTCCGGCTGGTCGCGCAGAATTGGCTGCAGTCCGAACGCCATGGCCGCCGCAGCCTGTACCTGATTTCCGAGCAGGGCCTGCGCCACACGGCGCACGCGTCGCAGCGCATCTACGTGGGCGCGCCGCGGGAATGGAACGGGCAATGGACGCTGGTGGCGCTGCCGCGCACCGGCAACGGGCTCGCCGAGCGCGCGGAACTGCGCCGTGAACTGGTCTGGGAAGGGTTCGGCATGATCGCGCCGGGACTGTTCGCCCATCCGCACACCGAGGCGCGCGCCGCCCACGACATCCTGGAAAAACTGGGCATTCCGGACAAGGCACTGGTGCTGTCGGCGCGCGACCTGGCCGGCGCCGGCGGCCTGCCGATAGCCAGCCTGGCCACGCAGTGCTGGAACCTGGACGATGTGGCCGAACAGTACCGCCAGTTCAGCAGGAATTTCGGACCGCTGGAAAAACTGCTGGAGACCCCGCCGTCGCCGTCGGACGCCTTCGTCACTCGCGTGATATTGCTGCACAATTGGCGCCGGATCGTGCTGCACGACCCGCACCTGCCCGGCCCCATGCTGCCCGACGACTGGCCCGGCCATGCGGCGCGCGAGATCTGCGGGCGCGTCTATTGGCAGGTGTTCGACGCCTCGGAGGCACATCTGAACGCGCTGGCCGGCCGCGACAATGAGCGCTACACCCCCTTGGCCGCCGACATCGCCACGCGTTTCGGCGGACGGCCGGCCTGAAACGCGGAGCGGGCCTCCCTACCCTCGGCGCGGACCATCCAGCCGCGCGGCGGATCTGGAATACCGGCGATGACGCGTCGTGACGATGAAAGACGCGCCCCGGAGATCAAACGCCTTCTCCAGCCCGCGGCAGGGTCACGCCCAGCGTCTCCAGGCAGGATTCGCCGACAACATCCGCCCCCGCCCGCGCCAGGCCCCTTGCCCGGCCGATGAAGGACAGCGTCCAGCGCGCCCGGACTGGCCGGCCCAAGGCCGCGCCAGTGTCGGCGTCGATGCCGCTGGGCACGTCCAGCGCCAGCACGGGCACATTCCAGGCGTTGACGCGGTCCACCAAGGCCTGCCACGCCGGCCCCAGGGGACGATTCAGGCCGATGCCGAACAGGCCGTCGATGACCAGGTCCGGCGGCGCATCCGCCGTCAATTCCCGGCAGGTGACGCCACCGGCCGCGATCCAGCCGGCATAGGCCCGCGCGGCGTCGGTGGGCAGGGATTGGGGGCCCGAGGGGAGCACAACCAGCAAGTCGTACCCGAGCTCAAGCAGACGGGTCGCCGCTTCCAGGGCATCGCCGCCATTGTTGCCCGGACCGGCCAGCGCCAGCACCCTGGCTTGCGGCGCGCAGCGGGCCGCGACGAAACGCGCCGCGGCCACACCGGCCAGCGGCATGAGCCGCCGCCCCTGGGCCAGGGCCTCGTGTTCGGCCGCGCGAATGACGGCAACGGGATAGGACGACGGCATGGCGGCTCGCTGGCGGGCGCCGCCGGCTCGGCGGCGGCTTACACCTTCAGGAAGTGTTCGCGGTAGTACTTCAGTTCGTCGATCGACTCGTAGATGTCGGCCAGCGCTTCGTGGCGGCTCTTCTTCTCGAATCCCTTGTACACGGCCGGCGCCCAACGGCGCGCCAGCTCCTTGAGCGTGCTGACGTCCAGATTGCGGTAGTGGAAAAACTGTTCCAGGCGCGGCATGTAAGCAAACATGAACCGGCGGTCCTGGCTGATGGTGTTGCCGCACAGCGGCGACTTGCCGGCCGGCACGTGCTGCGCGAGAAACGCCAACAGCGTATCCTCTGCCTGCGCTTCGGAAATCGTCGAAGCGCGAACCTTGTCGATCAGGCCGCTCTTGCCATGGGTGGATTTGTTCCAGTTGTCCATGGCGTCGAGCAGGCTGTCGGGCTGATGCACCACCAGCACGGGGCCTTCGGCCACCACGGTCAGGTCGGCCTCGGTGACCACCACGGCGACCTCGATGATGCGTTCTTTTTCAGGGTCCAGGCCGGTCATTTCCATATCCAGCCAGACCAGGCGGTTTTCGTTCACAGCCATATAATTTGCCTATAAAACACGCGTTTTCAAACACGCGATTTTCGCACATACCCATTTGAGCAGGCCGCATCGCCCATGTTCACTCTGCTGTTCGTTGCCTTCCTGCTGACCGATATCGCCGTGCGCATGTGGCTGGCCAGCCGCCAGATCCGCCATGTGGCGCGCCATCGCGACCAGGTGCCACCGGAATTCTCCCACCGTATCGGTCTGGCCAGCCACCAGCGCGCCGCCGACTACACGGTGGCCCGGGTGAGGCTGGGCATGTTCGAACGCACCTATGATGCCATCCTGCTGATCTGCCTGACGCTGATGGGCGGCCTGCAGCTCATCGACCTGTGGGTGGGCCAGCTTACCAGCAACGACTTCCTGCGCCAGATGCTGCTGCTGGTGGCCGTGGCGCTGCTGCTGGGCCTGCTGGGGCTGCCCTTCACCCTGTGGCGGCAGTTCAAGCTGGAAGCGCGCTTCGGTTTCAACCGCATGACGCCCGAGCTGTTCATCTCCGACGCGGCCAAGGGCCTGCTGGTGGCCGCGGTGCTGGGGCTGCCGCTGGCGGCAGCGGTGCTGTGGCTGATGGGCAGCGCGGGACAATACTGGTGGATCTGGGCCTGGGCGTTGTGGACCGCCTTCAACCTGGCGCTGCTTATCGTCTACCCGATGTTCATCGCGCCCCTGTTCAACAAGTTCACGCCGCTGTCGGATCCCGAACTGGCCGGCCGCATCCAGCGCCTGGCCCAGCGCTGCGGCTTTGCCCTCAACGGCCTGTTCGTGATGGACGGCTCGCGCCGCTCGGCCCACGGCAACGCCTATTTCACCGGCTTCGGCCGCTCGCGCCGCATCGTGTTCTTCGACACGCTGCTGGCGCGCCTGAACGCCGACGAGATCGAAGCCGTGCTGGCGCACGAACTCGGCCACTTCGCCAAGCGCCACATCATCAAGCGCATCCTGTTCAGCTTCGCCGCCGCGCTGGGCTTTTTCGCCATCCTGGGATGGGTCGCGCAGCAGCCGTGGTTCTACGTGGGCCTGGGCGTGCTGCCGCAGCTGGGCGGCCGCAACGACGCCATGGCGCTGCTGCTGTTCTTCCTGGCCATTCCTGTTTTCACTTTCGTCTTCACACCGCTGGCCAGCTGGTACTCGCGCCGCGACGAGTTCGAGGCCGACCGCTACGCGGCCGAGCAGAGCTCGCCCGACCGCCTGGTCTCCGCCCTGGTCAAGCTCTACGACGACAACGCCGCCACCCTGACGCCCGATCCCGTGCACTCTGCCTTCTACGATAGTCACCCCCCCGCCGCCGTGCGCATCCGCCACCTGACGGCGCCCGCGGCATGAGCAGCAACGACCGCAACAAGGCCGCCTTCCAGGACGCGCCCCAAGGCAGCGCGCCAGCCAACGCCGCCGACGAAGGCCGCATCATCGCGGCGCACGGCCGCCACTACACCGTCGAGCTGGCCGATGGCAGCCTGCGCAAATGCTTCCCGCGCGGCAAGAAAGCCGGCGCCGCCGTCGGCGACCGCGTCCGCATCACGCCCCAGGGCCAGGACGAAGGCGCCATTGACGCCATCCTGCCGCGCCGCAACCTGCTGTACCGCTCCGATGAAATGCGGTCCAAGCAGTTCGCCTCCAACGTCGACCAGTTGCTGATCGTGGTGGCGGTGCAGCCGACCTTCTCCGACGATCTCACCGGCCGCGCGCTGGCCGGCGCCTGGAGCGCCGGCATCGCGCCGTTGATCATCCTGAACAAGACCGACATCGTCGACGCGCTGCCCGCCGCCCGCGCGCGCCTGGCGCCGATCGCCGCGCTGGGCGTGGACATCATCGAACTGAGCGCGCTCGAACCCGAAAAGGTCCACACGCTGCTGGCGCCGCGCCTGGCCGGGCGCACCAACCTGCTGCTGGGGCAGAGCGGCATGGGCAAGTCGACCCTGCTGAACGCGCTGGTGCCGGATGCCGCCGCGCCCACCCGCGAGCACTCGACCGCGCTGGACATGGGCAAGCACACCACCACCAGCACCCGCCTCTATCACCTGCCCGCGCCGGGCGGCGACCTGATCGATTCCCCCGGATTCCAGGCCTTCGGCCTGCAGCACCTGAGCCGCGAAGACATCATTCGCGGCTTCCCGGAATTCACCAAGCCGATCGAATCCTGCCGCTTCTACAACTGCACCCATCGCCATGAGCCGGGCTGCGGCGTGGTCGCGGCGCTGGACGCGGGCGCGATCGACCCGGCCCGCTACGCGCTCTACCTGCGCATCCTGGACGAGAACCTGGCGGGACAACAGCGGTATTGAGCCGCCGGTTGGCGGCCTCCCGGCGTGGCCCGCGCAAGCGGCGCCATTGACGGGCAGGCACCGCCGCGGCGCGCGCGCCATCCGATCGGCGGGCGCACGGCAGATCGGCTCGCGGCAGTTGAAGCGGCGGGCAGCGGCCTGGCGAGCCGCCAGCCAGCGGGGGTCTCAACGCGGCTCGAAGCCGTTGCGCAGCAAGTGGTAAAGGTTGCGCAGCATGCCTGCGGTGGCGCCCCAGATGAAATGCCGGCCATACGGCATGCCGTAATAGTGGCGCACACGGCCGTCCTCCAGCCGCGCCTCGTACAGGCGATGGTTGGCCGGATCCATCAGGAACGCCAACGGCACTTCGAACACCTCGGCCACTTCGAACGCATCCGGCGCCAGCTGGAAGCCGGGCGTCACCAGCGACACCACGGGAATGATCGAAAAACCGGTGGCGGTCAGGTACGGGGGCATGCTGCCCAGCACCTCGACATGATTGGCCGGCAGACCGGTTTCCTCTTGCGCCTCGCGCAACGCCGCCGCGACCGGCGTGGCGTCGCTGGTTTCGATGCGGCCGCCGGGAAAACTGATCTGGCCCGCGTGATCATGCAGGTGCGCCGCGCGCTGGGTCAGCATGATGTGCACGCCGTCGTCGCGCGTCACCAACGGGATCAGCACGGCGGCGGGAACCGGCGCGCCCTCGCGCCCGGGATAACGCAGGTCGTTGTCGCGCGACAATTCCAGCGTCCAGGTGGATGGCTGGCTGAGCGTGCCGCGCAGCAGGTCGGGCGTCAGCAGGCCGGCCGGCACTGCCGGCAGGGAATCGTTGGCGACCACCCAGGGTTGCGACGCCGGATCGAACCCGGGACGCGCCAGCGGCCGGCGCGGCCGCGCAGAAGACGAGGAATCAGACATTCGGCTTTTCAAAAAGAAAAAAGGCACCCTCGCAGGTGCCTTTTTAACCCGGAAACCCGTGCCGAACGAAAACGCTGGATGGCGTGAGCGTCCGACACTGGTGGGGCCGTGTGCCGATAAGCGATCAAGCCGCCGAGGCTTGCTTGCTGACCAGCTTTTCCTTGATACGCGCCGACTTGCCCGAGCGGTTGCGCAGGTAGTACAGCTTGGCGCGGCGCACGTCGCCGCGGCGCTTGACTTCGATGCCGGCGATTTGCGGCGAGTACAGCTGGAACGTACGTTCCACGGCTTCACCCGACGAAATCTTGCGCACGGTGAACGCGGAGTTCAGGCCGCGGTTGCGCTTGGCGATCACGACGCCTTCGAAGGCCTGCACGCGCTTGCGGGTGCCTTCAACGACGTTCACGCTCACGATGACGGTGTCACCAGGAGCAAATTCAGGCTTGGCTTGGCCGCCGGTCAGGCGGGCAATCTCTTCCTGTTCCAGGATAGCGATAAGGTTCATTGAGAACTCCTAGATCATCATGCCTTTGCGGACTAAAGCGCTTTGCCGTTCGATGTTGTTCGGGCCGGGGCTGAAAAATGCGCCTGGCCGTGTACCGCAAGCAGAGGATGAGATTTGGCAAACCAATGATTCTACACCAAAAATTGGCGGATGCCTCAGGTAACATGGCGCCCTGCCCGCAGGTTTGCGGTACCCTAGCGGTTTCTGTAACAAACACGTCATAAGACGCTGTTCCCCTCATGTCGTACTCGTCCCTGTTATTGGTCGTCCTGGCGGCGATGGCCCACGCAACGTGGAATCTGCTCGCCAAGCGCGCGGCCATGGTGGGCGCTCCCTTTGTGTTCGCCTATGGGCTGTGCGCCTCGGTGCTGTATGCGCCTTGGGTCGTGTGGGTGCTGCTGCATGACGGCATGACCTGGACCTGGCCCGTGGTCGGGGCGATCCTGACCTCCAGCCTGTTGCACCTGGGCTACAGCCTGTGCCTGCAACGCGGCTATCAGGTGGCCGACCTGTCGGTGGTCTACCCCATCGCCCGGGGTACCGGTCCGCTGCTTTCCACCACCGGCGCCTTCCTGCTGCTGCGTGAACCGGCCACCGCCACGGGCATCGCCGGCATGCTCTGCGTGGTGATCGGGGTGCTGTTGATCGCCACCCAGGGGAGGCTGGCGATCTTCCGCAACGCGCAGGCCTGGGTGGGCGTGCGCTGGGGCATGGTGATCGGCCTGTTCATCGCCGCCTATACCGTAGTGGATGCCTATGGCGTCAAGGTGCTGCTGATCAGCCCGGTGCTGTTCGACTGGTTCACCTGTGTCACCCGCACCGCCATGATGACCCCCCATATGGTGAAGCGCCGCGCGCAGGCGTGGGAACTGATGCGCGGCCATTGGCACCTGGCCCTGGCGGTGGGCCTGCTGTCGCCGCTGGGCTACATCCTGGTGCTGTACGCGCTGCGCAATGGCGCGCCGCTGAGCCTGGTGGCGCCGGCACGGGAAATGTCGATGATGCTGGGCACCTTGGCTGGCATGTTCCTGCTGCGCGAGAAAGTCGGCCCCGGCCGTCTGGCCGGCTGCCTGTCTATCCTGGCCGGCGTGGTGCTGCTGGGTTCGAGCTGAAAGCGCGCCAGCCCTGGCGCGGGCCGGCGGCGTGAAGCGCCTGGATGCGTCCGCGCACCGGCCCGGACGGTGGCGCAACCTCAGAAGCCGCCAGCCACGCCCAGCCACATGAGCGCCGGGATCATTGCGCCCCACGCCAGCACCAGCACCACATCCAGCACCATGCTTTTCACGCTGACCTGATCCGACACGGGTTCGACCGTGGCGTTGCCCAGGCTGCGCTCGCGCGGGCCACGAACTGTGGGCGCGGCCTGCTCGGCTGCCGGCGGAAACGGCCACTTGCCCGGCAATGTGCCGGCGCGCTCACGTTGGCGCGGCGCGGTTGCGGCGGGTGCCCCCGCCTCGCCGCCAGCAGGCGACAGCAGATCCCCGGTCGTGGCGCTGGCGTGGCGCCCCGCCGGCACACCCCCCCAGGGCATGGCCAAGCCGGTGTAACGGGCACCCAGGGCGCGGACGCGCTGCACCGCACGGCGCAGCGGCGTCAACGAGACGACGGCAAGTTCATCCGGCAGGACGGAAAGTTGAGCGGTGTTCATGAGGAACTCCTTGTAACGCAATCAGGAACCGCGGCAATTCGCCACGGCGGCAACCCGTGGGCGAGCCACGGGTCAGTCGAACAACGACAATTGCCCCGCGACCATGGCGCGCAGTTGGCGCGCACCGCGCCCGTAGGCGCCGGCCACGGGCATGGCACTGGGAAAAGGGACCCCTGAAGACGCTTGCGCGCCAACCGGGGATGGAAAAACGGAGGCTTGGGCCGTACCGGCGGCGGCCGTGAACAACGAGGCGGAAGCGCCGGCGGACGCGGGCGGCTGGAAGCGGTCGCAGTCGAGCGACAGGCGGTGGCGATTCAGGCCCAGCTTGCGGGTCGCGACGGCGAAGCGCTGACGCAGCAGGTCGGCCCAGATGCCGGTGCCGCGCATGCGCGAACCGAAGTTGGGATCGTTGCGGCGGCCGTTGCGCAGGTCTTCGATGCGATGGAGCACCCGCTGGGCGCGGTCCGGGAAATGGGCGTTGAGCCAGTCCTCGAACAGCGTCTTGACTTCCCAGGGCAGGCGGATGACGGTGTAGCTGGCGTAGTGCGCGCCGGCCGCCTTCGATTCCTGCAGGATGTGTTCCATGGCGTCATCGTTGATGAACGGGATCACGGGCGCCACCAGCACGCCGACCGGCACGCCGGCGGCGGTCAGGGTGCGCACGGCCTCCAGGCGGCGCCACGGAGCGGCGGCGCGCGGCTCGAGCGTGCGGGCCATGTCGGCGTCCAGCGTGGTGATGCTCATGTAGACCACCACCAGCTTCTGCTCGGCCAGCGCGGCCAGCAGGTCGAGGTCGCGCGCCACCAGGGCGTTCTTGGTGACGATGGTGAGGGGGTGGCGGGTCTCGAGCATCAGCTCGAGCATGCCGCGCGTCAGGCGCCAGTCGCGCTCGATGGGCTGGTAGGCGTCGGTGGCCGAGCCGATGTTGATGGGCGACGGCTTGTAGCCGGGCCGGCTGATTTCCGCCCGCAGCGCCTGGACCGCGTTGGCCTTGGCCACCAGCCGGGTTTCGAAGTCGAGGCCGGGGGAATAGCCCAGGTAGGAATGGGTGGGACGGGCGTAGCAATAGACGCAGCCATGCTCGCAGCCACGGTAGGGATTGACGGCCACGTCGAAGGGGATGTCGGGCGAATCGTTGCGCGACAGGATCTTGCGGGCTTCTTCGGCGGTGACGGTGGTCTTGGGGGCTGCGGGCGCCCGGCGGACGTCGGGCAGGATGGGGATGACCGTGGCCGCCGCCCAGGCAGGGGCATCGACCTGATCGGCCAGGCCGGTCTTATCGATGGAATCGTCAGGGGAAATATCGGGGACGGTATCGACGAAATCAGCCGGAAGACCCGAGCCGGACCAGCCGTCATCGACCTGCGCGCGGTCGTCTTTCTGGAAGCGATGCCGAACATTAGTAACCGCACCCCGACCGCGCAAGGCGGCGGGGGCGGCAGCCGGGGACCCAGAACCGGCGGGAAAAGAATGATCGGTGCGTGCCATGAAAACTACTGTACAAAAACACAGTGGTTTTGACAAGCACCAAAAGCCTTTTCGTAAGACAGCCCCACTTTACCGCAAGACGAAGACGGCGTCCGGACAATTCGATTTCATCTTGCGATATCGCCCGGAAACCCGCGCCGGCATTGGGTTTGGAATAAAAACAACACCCAAAAACCGGTGCGGGGCGGACTCTTCCCGCCCCGACTTGCGGTTTACCGAAGCATGCCCGCCGCCGCGGTCTGATGCGTGGCTTCGTCGATCAGGATGAAGGCACCGGTGGCGGGCACATCGGCGTATCGATCGACCGCCAACGACTCGCGCGTGGTGAACGCGACGCGGCCAATGTCATTCATGCGCAGCGTGCCTTCGGTGTTCTCCACTTCCTGCAGTTCGTGGATGTCGCGATGCGAGAGCACCGCGCGGATCTTCGCCGACGTCAGTCGCGTGCCATGCTTGAGCAGATACTTGCGCGCGGGGTTGAGCGCCTGCGCATCGAGCCAGCACAGTTCCGCCTCGAATTCGCGCGCGACTTGCGCCGGCGCGGCCGCGTGCACGATCACGTCACCGCGCGAGACGTCGACGTCGCGGTCCAGTACCAGCGTCACCGAGTCGCCCGCCACCGCTTCATCGAGCGCGCGATCGAACAGCCGCACTTCCTGCACGCGCGCCGTCACGCCCGACGGCTGCACCACGATCTCGTCGCCGGGACGCAGCACGCCGCTGGCGATGCGGCCCGCGTAGCCGCGGAAATCGTCCCTGCTGCTGCCGTCGTGGCGCGACACCCACTGCACGGGAAAACGCAGCGGCCCCGCGCCGCCGTCACCGGCCAATTCCAGCGATTCCAGCAGCGTCAACAGCGGCTGGCCGGCGTACCACGGCGTCTTGTCCGACCGCGTCACCACGTTGTCGCCGTTCAACGCCGATAGCGGCAGCGCGTGGAAGTGCGCGATGCCAAGCCGGGACGCCAGATCGGCGTAGGCGTCGCGGATGCGCTCGAACACGGCCTGGTCCCAATCCACCAGGTCCATCTTGTTGACGGCCACCACGATGTGGCGGATGCCCAGCAGGCGGGCGATGGTGCTGTGGCGCTTGGTCTGCGGCAGCAGCTTGCCATCGGCGGCGCGGGTGGCGTCGATCAGGATCACGGCAACGTCGGCGGTGGAGGCGCCGGTGACCATGTTGCGGGTGTACTGCTCGTGGCCGGGCGCGTCGGCGATGATGAACTTGCGCGCCGGGGTCGAGAAGTAGCGGTAGGCCACGTCGATGGTGATGCCCTGCTCGCGCTCGGCCTCCAGGCCGTCGGTCAGCAGGGAGAAGTCGATGCCGCCCTCGGCCACGCGCTTGTACTTGGCGCGCGAGATGGCGTCGAGCTGGTCGGCGAACACGCCCTTGCTGTCATACAACAGGCGGCCGATCAGCGTCGATTTGCCGTCGTCCACCGATCCCGCCGTGATCAGGCGCAGCACGCCCGAGTCGGCGCCCGAAAGAAAAGAATCGTTTACTGCGTTCATATGCGTCCCCTGTCGGCCGGCCAGGCGCCGGCCACTCGTGCGATCAGAAATAGCCTTCCTTCTTGCGGCGCTCCATCGAGGCCTCGGAAGTCTGGTCGTCCATGCGCGTGGCGCCGCGCTCGGTGATATCGGTCACCGCTGTCTCGGCGATAATGGCGGCGGTGTCGGCGGCATCCGAGGCCACCGGGCAGGTGCAGGAAATGTCGCCCACGGTGCGAAAGCGCACCGACAGGCGCTCGACGGTGTCGCCGTCCTGCGGCGGCGTCAGGCGCGTGACCGGCACCAGCAGGCCCTTGCGCCGCACCACCTCGCGCTCGTGACTGAAGTAGATCGACGGCAGCGCCAGCTGTTCGCGCTGGATGTACTGCCAGACGTCCAGCTCGGTCCAGTTGGAGATCGGGAACACCCGCATGTTCTCGCCGCGGTGCACCTTGGTGTTGAACAGGTTCCACAGTTCCGGGCGCTGGGCCTTGGGGTCCCACTGGCCAAACTCGTCGCGGAACGAGAAGATGCGCTCCTTGGCGCGCGCCTTTTCCTCGTCGCGGCGGGCGCCGCCGATGCAGGCGTCGAAGCCGAATTCCTCGATCGCCTCCAGCAGCGTCACGGCCTGCGCCGCGTTGCGCGAATCGGTCTCGCGCCGCAGCACCACGCTGCCGCGCTTGATCGAGTCCTCGACGCTGCGCACGATCAGGGTCTCGCCCAGTTCGGCCGCACGCGCGTCGCGGAAGGCGATGACCTCGTCGAAATTGTGGCCGGTGTCGATGTGCATCAGCGGGAACGGAAAGCGCCCCGGCCGGAACGCCTTTTCGGCCAGGCGCAGCAGCACCACCGAATCCTTGCCGCCCGAGAACAGCAACACGGGCTTCTCGCTCTCGGCCGCCACCTCGCGCATGATGAAAATGGCTTCCGATTCCAGCCAGTCCAGGTGGCTGCGTTGAATCACTGCGGACATAGGTATTCCCCTAAAACGAATTCTTGATACGTGACGGGCGTCAGGCGCGCGTGGTTTCCGCGACGATGCCAATGACCCGGTTGCCTGCGTGCAGGCCGCATTCCTTGGAGTCCGACGACTCCCACCACCAGCGCCCGGCCCGCAGGTCTTCGCCCGGGCGGATAGCGCGGGTACAGGGCTCGCAGCCGATGGACGGATAGCCCTGGTCGTGCAGCGGGTTGTAAGGAATGCCCAGGCCGCGGATCACGCCCCAGACATCCTCTTCGCTCCATTCGGCCAGCGGGTTGAACTTGTAGAGGCCGAAGGTGGCGTCGTCCTCTTCCAGGTGCAGTTCACCGCGCGTGGTCGATTGCGCGCGCCGCTGCCCGGTGATCCAGGCGCCGCGTCCGGCCAGCGCGCGCTTGAGCGGCTCGACCTTGCGGATCTGGCAACAGGCCTTGCGCAGCTCGACGCTCTCGTAGAAGGCGTAGGCGCCGTGCTCGGCCACATGGCGCTCGACCGCCCCGGAATCGGGTCGATACACGGTGATCTCGCGTCCGTAGCGTTCGCGCACCGCGTCCAGCACGCCCAGCGTTTCCGCGTGCAGCCGGCCGGTGTCCAGCGTGAAGACCTCCAGGTCCAGGCCGGCGCTGTAGATGGCGTGCGTCAGCACCATGTCCTCGGCCGCCAGCGACGAGGCCAGCGCCGCGTCGGGATAGCGCTGGCGCGCGTCCGCCAGCCGCGCGGTCAGTTCGTGCCAGCGAACCGCAAGGGCCGGCGCCAGGCCGGCGGCGAGATCGGCGGCCGTCATGCTTGCACCGCGAAGACACGCGCCCGGCGCGGGCGGGCCAGCAGGATATCGCCATCGCGCAGCGCCAGTTCGCGATAGAGATGCTCGGGCACCTCGGCCTCGATGACGGCGTCGGAATCCTGGCTGGCCAATTCCAGGTAGGCGCTGGGGCCGGCCAGGTAGGCATGCGACAGGCGCACCGGGATGCCGGCGCCGCCAGCGTGATAGCGTTCGATATCGAATTCGTGCGGCCGCACGTAGGCGGTGGCGCGTTGCGACTCGGCCTGCGCCAGTTCAGGCGCCGGCAACGACAGCCCGGCGCCTTCCCAGACGCCGCGGCTCGCCACGCCCTGCAATTGATTGACGTCGCCCAGGAAGCCGTAGACGAACGGCGTGGCCGGTCCTTCCCAGACCTCGCGCGGGGTGCCGACCTGTTCGATCCTGCCGGCGTTCATCAGCACCACGCGGTCGGCCACTTCCAGCGCTTCTTCCTGGTCGTGGGTGACGAACACGCTGGCCACGTTCAGCTCATCGTGCAGGCGGCGCAGCCACCGGCGCAGCTCCTTGCGCACCTTGGCGTCGAGCGCGCCGAACGGCTCGTCCAGCAGCAACACGCGCGGTTCCACCGCCAGCGCGCGCGCCAGGGCGATACGCTGGCGCTGGCCGCCCGACAGCTGCGCCGGGTAGCGGTCGGCCAGCCAATCGAGCTGCACCAGGTTGAGCAGGTCATGCACCTTGCGCCGGATCTGGTCTTCCGGCGGCCGCTGCGAGCGATGCTTGACGCGCAGGCCGAAGGCAACGTTCTCGAACACCGTCATGTGCTTGAACAGCGCGTAGTGCTGGAACACGAAACCGACCTGGCGCTGGCGCACGTCCACCGCGGTGGCGTCCTCGCCGGCGAACAGCACGCTGCCCGTGTCGGCCGATTCCAGCCCGGCGATGATGCGCAACAGCGTGGTCTTGCCGCAGCCCGAAGGCCCCAGCAGCGCCACCAGTTCGCCCGTCTCGATGTGCAGCGATACGTCATTGAGCGCGCGGAACTGGCCGAAGCGCTTGGATAGATTGCGAACCTCGATACTCATGCTTGTCTCCGTCTGGCCGGCCGCGTCAGGCGACGGCCGGCTTGATGGCCGTCGCCGGCCCGGGATACTCGACCGGCAGCTCCGCCGCCTTCAGGTAGCGCGCGTTGCGCCACTCGACCACGTTCTTGGCCACCAGCGTCACCAACGCCAACAGCGCCAAAAGCGAGGCCACCGCGAATGCCGCCGAATACTGGTATTCGTTGTAGAGAATCTCCACATGCAGGGTCATGGTGTTGGTCAGGCCGCGGATCTGGCCCGACACCACCGAGACCGCGCCGAACTCGCCCATGGCGCGCGCATTGCAGAGAATGGCGCCGTACAGCAGGCCCCACTTGATGTTCGGCAGCGTCACCCGCCAGAAGATCTGCCAGCCGTTCGCGCCCAGCGTCAGCGCGGCCTGTTCTTCCTCGCTGCCCTGCGCCTGCATCAGCGGAATCAGCTCGCGCGCGACGAAGGGAAAGGTCACGAACAGCGAGGCCAGGATGATGCCGGGCACGGCGTAGACGATCTTCAGGTCGTGCGCCTGCAACCAGCCGCCGAACCAGCCCTGGGTGCCGAACAGCAGCACGAACACCAGGCCGGCCACCACCGGCGACACCGAGAACGGCAGGTCGATCAGCGTGATGAGGAACTGCTTGCCGCGGAACTGGAACTTGGTGATGGCCCAGGCGGCGGCCACCCCGAACACCAGATTGACGGGCAAGGCGATCGCCGCCACCAGCAAGGTCAGGCGGATCGCGGCCAGGGCGTCCGGCTCGACGATCGCTTCCAGGTAGAGCGCCCAGCCTTTGCGGAATGCTTCGTAGAACACCGCGGCCAGCGGCACCAGCAGAAAAAGCGCCAGAAAGCCCAGCGCCAGGAACAGCAGAATGCCGCGCACCCAGCGCGGCTCGGTCAGGTGGGCGGGACGGTCAACAAAGCTCATGCCTGTCTCCCCAGGCCGCGACGGGCCTGCCAGCCCTGCAGCAGATTGATGACGAAAAGCAGCACGAACGACAGCACCAACATCACGGTGGCGATGGCGGCGGCGCCGGCGTAGTCGAACTGCTCCAGCTTGGCGATGATCAGCAGCGGCGTGATCTCGGACACCATCGGCATGTTGCCGGCGATGAAAACCACCGAGCCATACTCCCCGACGGCGCGGGCGAACGCCAGCGCGAAGCCGGTCATCAGCGCCGGCAACAGGGTCGGCAGCAGCACGCGGCGGATGGTCTGCCAGCGATCCGCGCCAAGGCTGGCGGCGGCCTCCTCGATTTCGCGCTCGATGTCTTCCAGCACCGGCTGCACCGTGCGCACCACGAACGGCACGCCGATGAAGATCAGCGCGATCACGATGCCCAGCGGCGTGAACGCCACCTTCAGGCCGAACCAGTTGGCCAGCGGCGCGCCCAGCCAGCCCTTTTCGGCATACAGCGCGGTCAGCGCGATGCCGGCCACGGCGGTGGGCAGCGCGAACGGCAGATCCACCAGCGCATCCAGGATCTTCTTGCCGGGAAAGCGGTAGCGCACCAGCACCCAGGCCACGATGGTGCCGAACACCAGGTTCACCAGCGCAGCCAGCAGCGAGGCGCCGAAGGTGAGCTGATAGGACGCCAGCACCCGTGGCGCCGTCACCGCGTCCCAGAAGCCCTGCCAGCCCAGCGAGGCGCTCTTGATCGGCAGCGCCGCCAGGGGAATCAACACGAGCACGCTCAGGTACAGCACCGCGTAGCCCATGGAAATGCCGAAACCGGGCAGCACGCCCGGGCTGTTGCGCCGAACGGCAAAAGGCGCCTGCGCGCCCTTTGCCGCCGGAATCGAGGCTGAAGTCATGGCCGTCGTCCGCTGGTTGTCCGCTTACTTCTTCTGCGGCTGGTAGATCTGGTCGAAGGTGCCGCCGTCGCTGAAGTGGTCCTTCTGCGCCTTGCGCCAGCCGCCGAAGATCTTGTCGTCGATGGTCACCAGCTTGACCTTGGGGAACTTGCTTTCGTACTTGGCGGCCACGGTCTTGTCGATCGGCCGGTAGTAGTTCTTGGCGATGATCTCCTGGGCCGCTGGGGTGTAGAGGAATTCCAGGTAGGCCTGGGCCGCGGCACGGGTGCCCTTCTTGTCGACGATCTTATCGACGATGGCCACGGGCGGCTCGGCCAGGATCGACAACGACGGCACCACGATGTCGAACTTGTCCGGGCCCAGTTCCTCCAGCGCCAGGAAGGCTTCGTTTTCCCAGGCCAGCAGCACGTCGCCCACGCCGCGCTCGACGAAGGTGGTGGTGGCGCCGCGGGCGCCGGTATCGAGCACCGGCACGTGCTTGAGCAGCTCGCCGACATAGGCGCGCGCCTTCTCTTCGCTGCCACCGTTCTTTTCCAGCGCGTAGGCCCAGGCGGCCAGATAGTTCCAGCGTGCGCCACCCGAGGTCTTGGGATTGGGCGTGATCACCTGCACGCCGTCCTTGACCAGGTCGTCCCAGTCCTTGATGTGCTTGGGATTGCCCTTACGCACCAGGAACACGATGGTCGAGGTGTAGGGCGAACTGTTTTGCGGCAGGCGCGCCTGCCAGTTCTCGGGCAAGAGGCCGCGGTCGGCGATGGCGTCGATGTCGTAGGCCAGCGCCAGCGTCACCACGTCGGCTTCCAGGCCGTCGATGACCGAGCGCGCCTGGCGGCCGGAGCCGCCGTGCGACTGACGGATGGTCAGGTCGACGTTGGCTTTTTCCTTGTACTGCTTGATAAAGGCGTCATCGATGGCGCGATACAGTTCTCGCGTCGGGTCGTACGACACGTTCAAAAGAGTCTGCTTCTGCTGCGCCTGCGCCGGCGCGATCGCGGCGAGAGACATCGTCACTGCGGCCAAGGCGGCCAACCATCCGGCTTTCCTGAAAGACATTCCCTGCTCCCTTCGCGTGTTTGGCAATGTGGAAGCAAGTTTGCCGGGGGCCTGTTCTGAACGGAACGAATCATTCTTTGATTGCTCATCGCTCCCAGGCATATAGCGCGGCCGCCGCCCCCTGTGAAAAAGCCGCGCATTCCCAGGAAATACGCGGCTTTGCGGGTGGCTGGCGCCAGAATCCGGGCAAGCGGTGACGCACCGCCTTGCGCACGGATTTCTTATTTACTTATTCGGTTGGGGAGTAATGCGCAGATAGGGACGCACCGCCTTGTAGCCCTTCGGGAACTTCTGCTTGATCACCGCTTCGTCCTGCAGCGACGGCACGATGATGACGTCGTCGCCGTCTTCCCAGTTGACCGGCGTGGCCACGCTGTGGCTGTCGGTCAGTTGCAGCGAGTCGATGACGCGCAGGATCTCGTTGAAGTTGCGGCCGGTGCTGGCCGGATACGTGATGATCAGGCGCACCTTCTTGTTCGGGTCGATGATGAAGACCGAGCGCACCGTCAGCGTGGCGTTGGCGTTGGGGTGGATCATGTCGTACAGCTCGGACACCTTGCGGTCCTTGTCGGCCAGGATCGGGAAATTGACCTTGGTCGACTGGGTGTCGTTGATGTCCTCGATCCACTTGGTGTGCGAGTCGGTGCCGTCCACCGACAGCGCCAGCACCTTCACGTTGCGCTTGGCGAATTCGTCGGCCAGCTTGGCGGTGTATCCCAGCTCGGTCGTGCAGACAGGCGTGAAGTCGGCCGGATGCGAGAACAGCACGCCCCAGCTATTGCCCAGATACTCATGGAAACGGATCGGGCCGGCGGAGGATTCCTGTTCGAAATCGGGCGCGGTGTCGCCCAGGCGTAGATGGCTCATGGTGTCTCCTGCTTGCGGATTCGGGTTACGGAATCGACCGGCCGCCACGTCCGGCGGCCGGCCTGAAAAACGTTTCGGCGGCGGCCTGTGCCGCCCCTGGAAACGATTCTTCCATCAAACCTGTTGCAGGGGAAATACGCAAGACATATAACCTTATGCAATATTCGCGGCCGCGCCGCAGGCGTCCGCCACCACGCCGGCGCGCACCGCCGCCGATAGCGCCAGCGCGCGCGGCAGAATGTGGGCGGCGTAGAACAATCCGGTCGCCAGCTTCTCGCGATGGAACGGATCGGTCGATCCCCCCGCCAGGTGCCGGCGGCACGCCAGCACCGCGCGCGCCATCTGCCAGCCGCCATGCACCACGCCGGCCAGCATCAGGTACGGCACGCTGCTGGCGTATACCGCCCGGATATTTGCCGCGGATTGTTCAAGGATGAATTCCACGCCCGATTCATAGGCCTGGATGGCGCTGTCGAGGTTGTCGCGCAGCAAGCGCAGGCCGTCGCGGTCGGCGGCGGCTGCCCGCGACGACTCGGCCTCGACCGCCCGCAAGGTCTCGCGCATGGCCGAGATGGCGGCGTAGGCGGTGGCGCCGCCATCGCGCTGCGTCTTGCGGCTGACCAGGTCGTTGGCCTGGATCGCGGTGGTGCCCTCGTAGATCGGCAGGATGCGCGCGTCACGGTAATACTGCGCGGCCCCGGTCTCCTCGATATAGCCCATGCCCCCATGCACCTGGATGCCGAGCGAGGCTACCTCCACCGCCGATTCGGTCGAGAAGCCCTTGACGATGGGCACCATGTATTCGTAGAACGCGCGGTTGCGGGCGCGCTGTTCGGGATCCGGGTGATGCGTGCCTTTGTCGTGCGCGGCGGCGGTCACGTACGACACGGCGCGCGCCGCCTCGGTGAGCGCCTTCATGGTCAGCAGCATGCGCTGCACGTCCGGATGGCGCGCGATCGCGACCGCCGCGGAGGAACCTTCCACCGCCCTGCCCTGCACCCGTTCGCGCGCATAGGCCAGCGCGTGCTGGTAAGCCCGCTCGGACACGCCGATGCCCTGCTGCCCGACCGAATAGCGGGCCGCGTTCATCATGATGAACATGTATTCCAGGCCGCGATTCAACTCGCCCACCAGATAGCCGACCGCGCCCTCGCCCGCCTCGCCCTTGCCCGAACCGTACAGCAGCACGGCCGTGGGACTGCCATGGATGCCCAGCTTGTGCTCCAGCGAGGCGCACCAGACGTCGTTGCGCGCGCCCAGGGCGCCATCGGCGCCGACCAGGAACTTGGGCACGATGAACAGCGAGATGCCCTTGACCCCGGGCGGCGCGTCCGGCGTGCGCGCCAGCACCAGGTGGATGATGTTCTCGGCCAGGTCGTGCTCGCCGTAGGTGATGAAGATCTTCTGACCCGACAGGCGGTAGCTGCCGTCCTCCTGGCGCACCGCGCGCGTGGCCACCTGGGCCAGGTCCGAGCCGGCCTGCGGCTCGGTCAGGTTCATGGTGCCAGTCCATTTACCGCCGATCAGGTTGGGCACGAACGTCTTGCGCTGTTCTTCCGAGCCGACGGTGAGGATGGCCTCGATCACGCCGTCGGTCAGCATCGGGCACAACGAAAACGCCAGGCTGGCGGCCTGGATGTTTTCGCCAGGCGCGGCCGCGACCAGCTTGGGCAGCCCCTGCCCGCCCCAGGCCTGCGGATGCTGCAGTCCCTGCCAGCCGCCGGCGGCATAGTCCTTGAATCCCTGGGCGTAGCCTGGCGTCGCGGTCACATGGCCGTCGTTCCAGACGGGCGGGCGGGTATCGCCGGGTACATTAAGCGGCGCGATCGCCTGCTCGACGAAGCGGCCGTTCTCTTCCAGGATGGCGTCCACCAGATCGGGCGTCACCTCTTCGAATCCGGGCAGTTTGAGGACATCGTCCAGGCCGGCCAGTTCCTTCAGCGCGAAGCGGAAATCCTGCAGCGGGGTAAGGTAGGGCATCTTGTCTCCATGAGCCTGCGCCCGTGACGGCGGGGGCGGCGGGGTGCGATGGGATGCCGCCTTGGGTGACACGCATGGCGCGGTCGATGGCGGTCTCGGTAGTTTCCCTAGCCTATGTTAAACCCTGGCTCCGCCTCATGGGGCGACGCGCCCTGCCGGCCTCATCCACCAAGGTGATGCGCCAGCGACACAATGATCGGTCCCAGCACCGGCAACAGCACGTTGGCGATGGCGTAGGTCACGGTGTAACCCAGCAGCGGCACCGCGCTGCCGCTGGCCCCCAGGATGGCGCTGATCGCCGGCGTGCTGACGTGCTGGCCCGCGATGGCGCCGACCAGCAGCGGCCCCTCTATTTTGAGCAGCTTGTGCCCGACCCACAGCGACAGGCAGGCCGGCCCCAGCGACACCAGCAGGCCGATCAGCGGCAGCACCGCGCCGTGCTCGCGGATCAGCGCCACCGCCTCCGGCCCGGCCGACAGGCCGACGCAGGCGACGAACACCGCCAGCCCCAGATCCTTGAGCAATTGCACCGCCTGGTCCGGCATGTGCCCCAATGCGGGCCGCTTGGCGTTGATCCAGCCGCACACCAGGCCGCTGACCAGGGCGCCGCCGCCGCTGCCCAGCGACACCGGAATGCCCCAGAGGCGTGCCCCCAGCGCGCCGATCATCAAGCCGGCGAGAATGCCGAAGGCCAGGAACACCAGGTCGGTCACGCCGCTGCGCCGCAGTTCGTTGCCCAGCCCTGCGCCGGCCTGCGACAACTCGGGCTCGGCGCCCACCAGCGTCACCAGGTCGCCATACTGCACCACGGTGGCAGGCGTGAGCGGCAGCATGTGACCGGACCGCTGGATCGACTGCAGGAACACGCCCCGCGCCCGCTGCGCGCGCGGCCCCTTGGCCAATTCGCCCAGGGTGCGGCCATTGGCCGTCTTCCTGTTGACGATGACCTGCAGCTCGGCCAACTGCAGGTCATCGGCATGCGCCTCCGGCAACTGGATCTCCGGCCCGACGACCGAGCCGGCCCGCAATGCGAAGCGGCGCAGGCCCAGCACGACGACGATGTCGCCGGTGGCCAGGCGGTCCTCAGGCGTGGGCGCGATCGCCTCGCCATTGCGCAGGATGCGGCTGATGGCGGTGCGTCCGCCCAATTCGGCTTCGACCTCCCCCACCGTCCTGCCGTCCGCGTCCTTAACCACGTGCGAGCGGCCCACCAGCCGCGGCAGGGTCGGAAGCAGGTTCTCGTCGGGCTCGCCCGGTCCCCCGCCCAGTTTTTCCTCAAGCGCTTTGGAGGCTTCGCGCAGGTTGATGCGCAACAGGGCTGGCGCCACCTGGCTGGTGAAGAACACGATGCTGATCAGGCCCACCAGATAAGTCAGCGTGTAGGCGGTGGCGATATTGGCCTCCATGCGCTGCACGTCGGCGTCGGGCAGACCCAGGTGCTTGAGCGCCTCCGCCGCGGTCCCGACCACGGCCGACTCGGTTGCCGCCCCCGCCGCCAGCCCCGCCGCCGTGCCCGCGTCGAGCCCGAACAGCGGCACCGCCAGCAGCACGACGGTCAGCACCAGCAGCGCCTCGATGACCGGCAGCACGATGTAGCGCAGGCTGGAGCGGTTCAGATTGGCGAAGAACTGCGGCCCGCCGGAATAGCCCATGGCGAAGATGAACAGGGCGAACGCGACCTCCTTCAGGTCGCCGCGCATCTGGCAGCCGGTCTGGCCAATCAGCAGGGCGACGATGAGCGTGCCGCACACGCCCCCCAGCTGAATCGGCCCGACCTTGAGCTTGCCGATCAGGTATCCCAACCCCACCGTCAGGAACAGCACCGCGATGGGAACGTTATTGAAAAACCCGACTGAGCACGTCATGAGGTCATGTCACCCTGGATGTCCGACGATGGCGACTACTTCGCCCCTTTGGTGGCGGAACGCTCGGCCTTGGCGGCCTGCTTGACCGCCTGCTTCACCGCCTTCTTGGCGGCTTGCTTGCCGGCGGCCTTGCGCTTGGCGGCGGCGGGCTTGACCTTCTGGCCCTTGCCGGCGGTCGGACCCGAACGCACCAGTTGGCCGGCCTTCCAGGCCTCGACGTACTCCGTGGCGGCCTCGACCATATGCTTGCCGATCTTGGAATAGTCGCCATCGTCCAGGTTGGCCAGGGAAATGCGGATCGACCACGGCGGGCCGCCGAAGCCGCCGCCATCCATGAGCACCACGCCGGATTTCTCGGCCAGGCGGAACAGGAAGTCGACCGGCTCGTAGTTCGACGCCATGTACTTGCAGAAGGCGTCGCCATAGGTGTTCTTGGCCCACACCATGAAGTCCAGTTCGACGTAGTACCAGCCACGCATCGGATCTTCCGGCGGCAACGGCGCCCCCAGGCCACGCCACAACGCATCGCGGCGGGCGCGCACGATCTGCATGGTCAGGTGTTTGTACGCGTCCTTCAGGTCCAGCAGATGAGATAGCGCGAAAAAGCCCATCTGCACCTGCTGCGGCAACGACAGGCCGGCGGTGTGGTTCAACGCCACATTGCGGCTGTCGGCCACCAGCCGGTCGATGAACTTGAGCTTCTCGGGCTCCATGGTCATGGCGCCGTAGCGCTTGTTCAGCCGGTTTTTCCAGGATGCCGGCAATTCGGCGATGCGGCGGTCCATGGTGTTCTTCTCGTGGGTCGCGATCACGCCCAGGCGCCAGCCGGTGCAACCGAAGTTCTTCGAGAACGAATATACGCAGATAGTGTTGTGCGGCACCTCGGCCATCAGCGAACGGAAGTTGGGCACGAAGGTGCCATACACATCGTCCGTCACCAGCACCAGGTCCGGATTCTTGCGGATCAGCCCCACGATCTGTTTCATCTCTACCGGGCTGAAAGCCACCGACGGCGGATTGCTGGGATTGACGGTCACCGCCAGCTTGATCTTGGGGTTCTCCAGCTTGGCGATTTCCGAGGCGGGATAGTGCCAGTCGTGGGTGCCGTCAGCGCGCACGCTGCTGGCATTGATGGCGACAATCTTGAACTGGAAGCGCTCCAGATGCGCGATCTCGATATACGGCGTGAAGGTCGGCAGGAACAGCGCAATGGTGTCGCCCTGCTTGAGCAGGCCGTTCTGCATCAGCGAATCGAAGATGTAGCACATGGCCGCCGTGCCGCCTTCGACCGGGAACAGGTCAAACTTGCCCTTGGGCGGACGGCCATCGCACATTTCCTTGATCAGGTAGTCGTGCAGGATCTGTTCAAGGTGCACCAGTGCGCGCGGCGGCACCGGATAGTTATCGCCGATGATGCCGTCGGTCAGCTCGTGGATCCACTCATCCGGCACGAAGTTCTTGACCTTCACGCCATACTCCAGGACGCCGGCCAGGAAGTCCGCTCCCGCCGCGCCCTTGTTCTTGGACAGGAACTTGCGCAGGCGGTCGGCGCAGCCTTTCTTGGGCGGCATGCCCGCCAGGATGACGTCGTCGCGCACCCGGCGCGCTTCCTTCATCGCGAACTGGCCCAGCAGAAAGAAGGCGTCGCGCGGCTCGGTGGCGATCCAGTTCGGATTGCCACGCCCGGCGTTCAGCATGGTCAGCACGGCGGTCTGCTGGCTTTCCTTGGCCAACGTGATCAGGTAGTCCTTCAATTCGAAGGGCGACAGTTGCTCCAGGTCGCGCTGGCGCGAACGGGTGGTCTTGAGGGCCGAAGCCAGGCTGACGGTGAGAGGCGCGGTGGAAGCCATTATTCAGTACTCCTGGTTTGCGATTGACAGGCGCTTGCCCGGGGGCGCGGCCCCCGGAATCCGCAGGCCCGCCCGCATGCGCGCGGGCGGGAATCCCGCTAGGTCATGAGCATGACGATGACAATGCCCCAGATGATGAGCAGGGTATTGCCGATGGCGTAGGGCACGGTGTAGCCCAGGGCGGGCACCTGGCTCTTCGCGGTCTCGGTGATCTGGCCGATGGCGGCCGTGGTGGTGCGGGCCCCGGCGCACACGCCCAGCACGATGCCCGGGTGGAACTTGAAGACGTAGCGCGCGATGTACACCCCCAGGATCATCGGTACGCTGGTGGCGATGATGCCGGCGATGAACAGCTTGGCGCCGAGCTGCTGGAAGCCCTGCACGAAGCCCGGCCCGGAACTGATGCCCACTACCGCCACGAAGGCCGTCAGGCCGACCGAGGTCAGGAACCAATGCACCGGTTCCGGCACCCGGCCGAAGGTGGGATGCACCGACCGCAGATAGCCGAAGATCAGGCCGGCGATCAGCGAGCCGCCCGAGGTCGACAGCGTGATGGGAATGCCGCCGACCGTCAGCACCAGCGTACCGAACAGGCCGCCCAGCAGGATGCCGAAGCCCACGAACACCATGTCGGTCTGCTCGGTGGCGCGGTCCACGTAGCCCAGCTTGCTCACCACCCGTTCGACGTCGCGCTTGGCGCCGAGGATGAACAGGCGATCGCCGCGGTCGAGCTTCAGGCCCCAGTTGACCGGCATTTCGTGACCGCCGCGCACCACTTTGCGCAGGAACACGCCGCGCCCCAGCTCGCGCACCTGTTCCATTTCGGATATTTCCTTGACGGTCTTGCCGGCCAGGTTCTTGTTGGTGAGCACCACCTCGACAATCTCGGCGGGCAGGTTGATCAGGTCACGGTCCTCGACCTCGGTGCCGATGATCCCGGCCGCCTGCAGCACCAGCGCGTCATGCCTGCCGGCCACGCCCAGCACGTCGCCGGCCTGCAGCACGGTGGTGGAATCGGCGTCGAGGATCTGGTCGCCGCGGCGGATGCGTTCGATGAATACGCGCGCCTCGACGAAGCGCGATTCAATCTCGCCCACTGTCTTGCCGACGAATTCGGGATGGTCCAGCCTGTAGGCGCGGGAAATGAACTTGCGATAGCCCGACAGCTCCATCGAATCCGCCCCGCCGGACATCTTGGCTTCGTACTCCTTGCACTCCTTGACGATGTCCACGCGCATCAGCTTGGGGCCAAGCGAGGCCAGCAGCCAGGCGCTGCCCACCGTGCCGAAGATGTAGCAGACCGCGTACGCCACCGGGATGCTGTCGATCCATTTCTTCTTGGTGGCCGCGTCGATGCCCAGGCCGTTGATGGTATCGGTCGCCACCCCCATCACCGCCGAAATGGTCTGCGCGCCGGACAGCAGCCCCGCGCCGGTGCCGGCATCGAAGCCGAAACCCACGGCAGTGCCCCAGGTCACCAGCAGGCAGATGACGCAGATGATCACGGCGAAAATGACTTGCGGCAGGCCATCGCTTTTCATGCCGCGAAAGAATTGCGGCCCGACGCCATAGCCCAGGCCGAACAGGAACAGCAGGAAGAAAACCTGTTTGACGATCGGGGCGATCGTGATATTGAGCTGGCCGACCAGCACACCGACCAGCAAGGTGCCGGTCACCGCCCCCAGGTTGAATCCGAATATCTTCTTGGCGCCTATCCAATACCCCAGCCCGAGGGTAAGGAATATTGCCAGTTCAGGGTATTTCCGCAGAGTGTCAAATAACCATTCCATCCCGAATCTCCTTCGTTATGTACCGGCCAAGCACTTGCGCGAATCCTAGCTGCGCGCGGCATACATTATCAGAATCTTTCCAAAGATCAAAAGATTCCCACTATAAATATCAAATAGTTTCGTTTGCCAGGTGCAATAAAAAAGCCCGCGGACACATAATGTCCGCGGGCTTTTGGCATTAACGCCGGGGCGCGTCGGCTTTATAGCGCGCCGGTCAGTTCGGGAACCACCTGGAACAGATCGCCCACCAGGCCATAATCGGCCACGCCGAAAATCGGCGCTTCGGGATCCTTGTTGATGGCGACGATGACCTTGGAATCCTTCATGCCGGCCAGATGCTGGATGGCGCCCGAGATACCGACGGCCACGTACAGTTGCGGCGCAACAATCTTGCCGGTCTGGCCGACCTGCCAGTCGTTGGGCGCATAGCCGGCGTCGACCGCGGCGCGCGAAGCGCCCAGGGCGGCGCCGAGCTTGTCGGCCAGCGGATCCAGGATCTTGAAGTTCTCGGCGCTGCCCAGGCCACGCCCGCCGGACACGACGACGCGGGCGCCGGCCAGTTCGGGACGGTCGCTCTTGGCGACTTCGCGGCCGACGAAGCTCGACAGGCCGGAATCGGCCACGGCGGCAACGTCTTCCACGGCGGCCGAGCCGCCCTGCGCGGCCACGGCATCAAAGCCGGTGGTGCGCACGGTGATGACCTTGACCGGGTCGGCCGATTGCACGGTGGCGATGGCGTTGCCGGCGTAGATCGGGCGCTGGAAGGTATCGGCGGATTCGACACCGATGATGTCGGAGATCTGAGCCACGTCGAGCTTGGCGGCCACGCGCGGGGCGACGTTCTTGCCCGAGGCGGTGGCCGGGAACAGGATGTGGCTGTAGCCGGAGGCCACGGCCAGCACCTGGGCGGCGACGTTCTCGGCCAGGCCGTCAGCCAGTTGCGGCGCGTTGGCCAGCAGCACCTTGGCCACGCCGGCCGCCTGCGCGGCCTGGTCGGCCACGGCGCGGGCATTGGCGCCGGCGACCAGCACGTGAACGTCGCCTCCGATCTTGGCGGCGGCGGCGACGGCGTTCAGGGTTGCGCCCTTGAGCTGGGCGTTATCGTGTTCGGCAATAACCAGCGTCGTCATCTCAAACCACCTTCGCTTCGTTCTTGAGTTTGTCCACCAGGGCCGCGACATCGGCCACCTTGATGCCGGCCTTGCGGGCGGGCGGCTCGCTGACCTTGAGCGTCTTCAGGCGCGGCGCCGGATCGACACCCAGTTCTTCCGGGGTGACGGTGTCCAGCTGCTTCTTCTTGGCCTTCATGATGTTCGGCAGCGTGACGTAACGCGGCTCGTTCAGGCGCAGGTCGGTGGTGATGATGGCCGGCAGCTTGAGCGTCAGCGTTTCCAGGCCGCCGTCGACTTCGCGCGTGACCGTGGCCTTGCCATCGGCCAGCTCGACCTTGCTGGCGAACGTGGCTTGCGGCCAGTCCAGCAGCGCGGCCAGCATCTGGCCGGTCTGGTTGGCGTCGTCGTCGATGGCCTGCTTGCCCAGGATCACCAGTTGCGGCTGTTCCTTGTCGACGAGGGCCTTGAGCAGCTTGGCCACGGCCAGCGGTTGCAGTTCGGCGTCGGTCTGGACCAGCACGCCACGGTCGGCGCCGATGGCCATGGCGGTGCGCAGGGTTTCCTGGCATTGCGCAACGCCGCAAGAAACCGCCACGACTTCGGCCACGGCGCCCTTTTCCTTCAGGCGGGTGGCTTCCTCGACGGCGATCTCGTCAAAGGGGTTCATCGACATCTTCACATTGGCGATATCCACGCCGGTCTGATCAGACTTGACGCGCACCTTGACGTTGTAGTCAACGACGCGCTTGACAGGTACCAACACCTTCATCCCGCTGCCTCCAAATGGAAATAATTACCCGGCGGATCAACGACCCGCCGGGATCGCATTGCACAATTTTTTCCTGATTCTACAGCTTCGCCAGCGCCCGTATATGGGCCACGACGCTGCGCCCCAGGGCGGACAGGTTGTAACCGCCCTCGAGCGTGCTGACGATGCGCCCCTGGCAATGGCGTTCCGCCACCTCCACGAGCTGCTCGGTGATCCATGCATAGTCGGCCTCCACCAGCCCCATTTGACCCATGTCGTCCTCGCGGTGGGCATCGAAACCGGCCGAAATCAGAATAAGTTCCGGGCGGTGCGCCTCCAGCCGCGGCAGCCAGGTGTCCGTGACGATGGCACGGACAGCAGCGCCCGCCGTATAGGCGGCCACAGGCACGTTGACCATGTTGGCCGCCGGATGTTCGGTGCCGCTGTTGGGAAAGAAGGGATGCTGGAAAATGCTGCACATCAGCACCCGCTCATCGCCCGCGAAGACGTCCTCGGTGCCGTTGCCGTGGTGCACGTCGAAATCGACGATGGCAACCCGCGACAAGCCGTGGAAGTCCATGGCGTGGCGGGCCGCGATGGCCACGTTGTTCAGGAAGCAGAAGCCCATGGCCTGCGAACGGCAGGCGTGGTGTCCGGGAGGACGCACCGCACAAAACGCCGTGCGCGCCTCGCCGCCGATCACCGCGTCCACGGCCGCCACGCCCGCGCCGGCGGCGTACAGCGCGGCCTCGTAGGTGTGGGGGTTCATGAGGGTGTCGGGATCTATCGGGTAATACCCGTGTTCCGGGGTATGTTCGCGCAGACTGTCCAGATACTGGACAGTGTGCACCCGCAGCACGTCATGGCGCGACGCCTGCGGCGCCTGCCGGTCATCCAGATAGGGCATCAAACCGCTGGCGAGCAATTGGTCGGAAATGGCATCCAGCCTCTGCGGGCTCTCCGGATGCCAACTGCCCATTTCATGCAAGCGGCATGCCGGGTGGGTAAGATACATGGTCTCCATAAGGAAGATTATGTTCACCTGTCGGCGATTACTGCAACTCGGCACCTTGTCGGCCCTCCTGGCCGGCTGTGCCACCACCGCTCCCAGCTCCCCCAATCCGCCCGCCGGCCAACCGCCGGCCGCCACCCCCGGCACCACGCCCATCCGCATCGGACCCAGTACGCCGACACTCGGTGCCGAGCCCGCGGACGACGGCCCGGCCGCCCTGACGCCTAGCGGCGCCCTGCGGCCGGAGGTGCGCGCCTTCGTCGAAAGCCTGGCCGCCGAGCGCGACCTGCCGCTCAAGCCCATGGTCGCGGCGCTCGAGGGCGCCCGCTACAACGCCACCGTGGCGCGGCTGATCGCCCCGTCGCCGCCCGGCAAGAAGATCTGGCGCAGCTGGCTGACCTACCGTTCGCGCTTCGTCGAACCCAAGCGCATCGGCTGGGGCGTGGAGTTCTACAACGAGCACCGCGACCAGCTCAACCAGGCCGCGCAACGCTTCGGCGTGCCCGCCCCCATCATCGCCTCGATCATCGGCGTTGAAACGCTCTATGGCCGCAACATGGGCAATTTCCGCGTGCTGGACGCGCTGACCACGCTGGCCTTCGATTATCCGGACCCGGCCAAGCCCGAGCGCGCCACCATGTTCCGCGGCCAACTGGCCGACTTCCTCACGCTGGTGATGAAAGGCAAGCTGGACATGGAAACCCGCGGCTCATACGCCGGGGCCATCGGCATGCCGCAATTCATGCCCACCAGCATCAAGCACTACGCGGTGGACGGCGATGACAGCGGCCATATCGACCTGACCAACAACACCCGCGATGCCATCATGTCGGTCGGCAGCTTCCTGTCGCAGCACGGCTGGCAGCGCGGACTGCCGGTATTCGCGCCGGTGACGTTGCCGGCCGATCCCACCGCGCTGGTGGACGGCGGCCTGGAACCCAAGCAGACCTGGGGCACCCTGACCGCGGCGGGCGCGCGCCTGCAGCCCGGCGCCTCGGCCAACGGCTGGGGCAGCCAGCCCATGGGCGTGGTCGACCTGGTGGAAGAAGCCCGCGGCACCGCGCAATACCGCGTTGGCACGCCCAACTTCTTTGCCCTGACGAAATACAACCGCAGCTACTTCTATGCCACCGCGGTGGCCGACCTGGCCGCCGAGATCGAGGCGCGCGTCGGCCGCTGAGCGCCCGGGAGCCACTGCCCAAGGCCCGGGCTGCCCCGGGCTGTGAAGTCGGCGCAGTGCCGGTTAGCTCGTCCTGGGTCGGCGCGTGCCGCGCCGTTCCGAGCGGCGCCGGCTCGCCCGGCGCAGGCCCGATCCAGAGGCCTGCCCGATTGCGTCGCCTTCAGGCTCAGACCGTGGCCACCGGCGTGGCGGGCGAACCCACCGCCCCCGGCAGGTTCAACGGCGGCGCGGTCAACAGGAAACGGCTGCGCCCGTGGGCCGTCAGCCAGCGCGCCAGCGCCCCGAGGTACCACATCTCGCCGATCGGCAGGCCGAGCTTGAAAATGCAATGGTGATGCAGCGGCAACGCCGCGCAGCAGGCGTTGGGTTTTTGCGTCGGGTAGATTTCCAACGCATGGTTGTCCGAGGCCATCGCGGCCACCCTGGAATCGGTGATCCACTGCAGCAGCTTCTCGTCGCTGCCATCCAA
This sequence comes from Achromobacter ruhlandii, assembly GCF_002082135.1. Taxonomy (NCBI): domain Bacteria; kingdom Pseudomonadati; phylum Pseudomonadota; class Betaproteobacteria; order Burkholderiales; family Alcaligenaceae; genus Achromobacter; species Achromobacter ruhlandii. The sequence goes on along the minus strand of NZ_CP017433.1, from coordinate 1,111,684 downwards.
CCCGGCGCAGATCTCGTGCAAGGTGTGATGATCCGGCTGGCGCTGCTTTTCCAGCAGCGCATCGCCGAACTCGGTATGGAACAGCAAGATGTCGCCCTGCTCGATCTCGATGCGGTCGGCCTCGATGATCCGCATCAGGTCGTCGTAGCCCACGGACTTCTGCTCGCGTCCATAATGCCGCGCCAGGTCGATCATCACCCCGCGGCTCTGCAGACAGGACTCGGCCAACTGGGTAATGTCCAGTTTCTTGGCATGCGAGGCGCCGCCCTGGCCCAGGTCGGTCTTGGCAAAGCCGTTGTCCACGTCATAGTCGACCGGGCCGACAACGTGCTCGTTGGGTCGGTAGCCGTTGTAATAGACGCGTTCGGGCAGGCCGTCGCCGTTGGCGTCGAACAACGCGCCCACGTGCGCCAGCGAATCCCACTGGGTCGAGTACTGCAGGCTCATTTCGACGATGTCATCGCTCAGCACGTCGACACAGCCCGGACGCAGCCGGCCCAGGGGGAAGTTCAGGTACTGGTCGCCGTCGCGTTCGGTGGGGCGCAGCTTCGGAGGATGGCGGCGCACATTGACGCCGTTGCCGCCGGGATAATCCAGCGGCAGCGACAGACAGAAGTTCAACCCCTCGCGGACCTCCTGGATTCCCTTCATCACGTTCGCGGGAGTGATGTAATTCAGGCAACCTCGTTGGTCATCAGGACCGAAGTCTCCCCAGTTCGACCCTTCGGGACGGTTCTTCCATCTCATGCGGCGCGGCTCCTTGGCTGGAATTAAGAATTTGACACAAATTTATCACATATAGGATAATAACATCATGGATGTGAAAACAGCTGCCAGAGTCCTGGATGTCCTGAACCTCTTCGCCGAGGCGCAGAAGCCGTTGCTGTACAGCGAAATCGCCGCGCAGATGGAGATCCCGCTGTCCAGCTGCCATGGCCTGCTCAAGACCATGGTGGCGCGCGGCTATCTGTACGAGATCGGCAAGAAGCACGGTTATTACCCGACACAGAAGCTGATCCACGTCGCCACCCTGATCTGCCGCAGCGATCCACTGAAAGCGGTGATCGAGCCGGTACTGGCGCGGGTGCGCGATCTCACCGGCGAAACGGCCCTGCTGGCCAAGCTGGCGGACGACAAGGTGGTCTACCTGATCGTTGCCGAATCCAAGCAGACCATCCGCTTCTCTCACCAGCCGGGCGGTTTCAAGGCGGTGCACGCCACCAGTTCGGGCAAGGCCCTGCTGTCGGTGCTGTCCGAGGACGAGCGCCAGAAATGGTTCAAGACCTACCCCGGTTTCGCCTCGTATACCGAGACCACGCTCACCAGCCAGGCCGCCTTCGACCGCGACCTGCAGGCCGGCATCCAGCGCGGTTGGCAACGCTCGCTTGGCGAGAACGTCGAGGACGTGATGTCCATCTCGCTCGGCTTCAAGGCCTATGAACAACCCTTCGCCATCGTGGTGGCCGGCCCCCTGGGGCGCATGCAGAAAAACGAAGCCACCACGGGCCAGCAACTCAAAGAGGTCAAGGCGCTGCTGTACGCGGCCCTGCCCTCGGCCAACCTCACCTTTGTAGGAGAAGACAGCAGATGAACAAGCGCACTTTGCTCGCCGCGGCATGCTCGGCAATCGCCATCGGGACCTTGCCGCTCGCCAGCGCGCAGGCGCAGGACACCTATCCGGACAAGCCGATCCGCGTGATCATGCCGTGGGCGGCCGGTGGCCCGACCGACGTGGTGGGCCGCGTGATCGCGGTGCGCATGGGCGAGATCCTGGGCCAGCCGCTGGTGATCGAAAGCCGCCCTGGCGCCAGCGGCACGATTGGCGCCGCCCAGGTGGCGCGCGCGCCGGCCGATGGCTATACGGTGCTGATGAACCCGTCCGTGCAGGGCATCTACCCGGCCCAGTTCAAGAGCCTGACCTTCGATCCGATCAAGGACTTCCGCATGGTCGGCGTGCTCGGCACGGTGCCGATGGTGGCGGTGGTACCGCCGGACTCCAGGTTCAAGACCTTCGGCGAACTGCTGGCGCAGGCCAAGGCCCAGCCGGGTTCGCTCAGCTTCGCCTCGCCCGGCGTGGCCACGTTGCCGCACCTGGCCGGCGAGCTGATCAACACCACCACCAAAGCGTCGATCTCGCACGTGGGCTACCGTGGCAGCAGCCCGGCCCTGCCCGACGTCGCCGGCGGCCACGTCGACCTGATGTACGCGCCGCTGGCCCCCGCCCTGCCCTTGATCCAGAGCGGCAAGGTGCGTCCGATCGCCGTCACCACCAAGACCCGCCTGGCCGAACTGCCGGACGTGCCCACCATCGCCGAGAACGGCCTGCCCGGTTTCGACATCGTCACTTGGTATGGCATGTGGGTGCCCAAGGATACGCCGGAACCCATCATCGCCAAGCTCAACAAGGCCATGATCGAGGCGTCGCAATCGCCCAAGGTCGTCGAGGCGCTGAAGTCGCAGGGCACCCTGCCCAGCACCATGACCTACCAGGAAGCCGAAGCCTTCAACCTGGCCGAAAGCGCGCGCTGGATCAAGGTCATGAAGGACGCCAACATCCAGCCCGAGTAAGGCCTGGCGACGGCCCGCGCCACATGGCCGGGCCTTCGACGCGAACGCCCCACGCCCCGGACGGTTCCGGGACGTGGGGCGTTTTTTCTGGGCACGGGCAGCCGCCCGCGGTCGGCTATGGTCACGGGCGGTCGCCCGCCGGCGGCATCAGGCGTTGAAGACGCCCGTGGACAGGTAGCGGTCGCCGCGATCGCAGACGATGAACACGATGGTCGCGTCATTGACGCGCTCGGCCACGCGCAAGGCCGCGACCAGCGCCCCGGCCGACGAGATGCCGCCGAAGATGCCTTCTTCCGAAGCCAGGCGCCGCGCCATGGCCTCGGCCTCGGCCTGCTCGATCGATTCGTAGGCATCCACGCGGCTGCGGTCGAAGATCTTGGGCAGGTAGGCTTCCGGCCACTTGCGGATGCCGGGGATGGACGAACCCTCGGCGGGCTGCGCCCCCACCACCTGCACTGCGGGGTTGCGCGATTTCAGGTACGTGGATACCCCCATGATGGTGCCGGTGGTTCCCATCGCGCTGACGAAGTGCGTGACGCGGCCCTCGGTCTGGTTCCAGATCTCGGGGCCGGTGGTCTCGATGTGCGCGCGCGGATTGTCCGGGTTGGCGAACTGGTCCAGCACCACGCCACGGCCATCGGCCTGCATTTCGGTGGCCAGGTCGCGGGCGTATTCCATGCCGCCCTTGTCGGCCGGCGTCAGGATCAGCTCGGCGCCATAGGCCGTCATGGCCGCGCGCCGCTCTACCGACAGGTTGTCGGGCATGATCAGAATCATGCGGTAGCCGCGCATGGCGGCAGCCATGGCCAGCGCGATGCCGGTGTTGCCGCTGGTCGCCTCGATCAGCGTGTCGCCCGGCTTGATGTCGCCGCGCTCCTCGGCATGCTTGATCATGGACAGCGCGGGACGGTCCTTGACCGAACCGGCCGGATTATTGCCTTCCAGCTTGGCAAGAATGACGTTGCCCCGCGCCGCACCGGCGGCTCCGGGAATGCGCTGCAGGCGCACCAGCGGTGTATTGCCGACGGTCTGCTCGATGGTGGGATAGGTAGTAGTCATGCCGCCGATCATAACCCCGCCCGGCGCCGGGCGCCGCCAAAAGCCGCGCTCGCGCCAGGGGTTCAACACAGCGCCGGGATCGGGCCGGCGCGGATCAGGGGCGTGGCCGGGCCGCGGCCGGCCCACCCGCCCGCGTCGCCCCCGCCGCCTTCGCGGCCACGGGCGGTTTGACCGCCGCCGCGGCCGCGGGCGGATGGCCGACGGGTCGGGCACCGGCCGGCTTGGCCATGCCATCCGCGGCCTTGGACGCGGAACCGGCCTCGCCCACCGTCAAGCCGGCGGCGCCCAGGGCCTCGGCCTTCTTCTGGCTGATGCCGCGCACCCGCTCGGCCAGGTCCTGCAAGGACTCGAACCGGCCGGCTCGTTCGCGCTCGCTGACGATCATCTGCGCCGTGCGCGGGCCGATGCCGCGAATGGCCTCGAGCTGTTGCGCGGTGGCGTCGTTCAGATCGAGCGCCTGCGCCGGCGCGTGCGCCACGCCGGCGGCCAGCAGGGCGGCGCCCAACGCCCGGCGCAGGCCGGGCTGGCAGCGTCCTGTGACGGCGGCGCACGAACGCCGCCACGGCAACGCCGGCAGGCGACGGGCGATGGGGGAATAGAGGAAGGGATTCATGGACAGGTCTCCGGAAAAAAAGCGGCGCAACGGCTGTGGCGCCACCTCCGGATCATGGCCCGCCGGAACACGCCGGCGGGCGCGCAGTGAACGGTTTGATCCACCTCGGCAACCACGCAGGCAAGAAAAAAGCCGCCTGTCGCGGCGGCTTCTTACCCCGGGCGCCCCCCCCGGGACGGCCACGTGCCGGCTTACTTGCGGGCGCGCCAATAACGCACGTACTCGGACACGCCGGTCTGCACATCGCGCATGGGCGCCTTGAAGCCGGCCGCGCGCAGGCGAGTGACGTCGGCCTGCGTGTAGCTCTGGTAGCGCCCTTTCAGATCGTCGGGGAACGGGATGTAGCGGATCAGGTCCAGCTCCACCAGTTGTGCCAGCGTCAATTGCGCTTCGCCGCGTTCGGCGCGCAGGGTATTGACCACGGCCGCCGCGACGTCATTGAACGGCTGGGCGCGGCCCGTGCCGCAATTGAAGATGCCCGATTGTTCGGGATGGTCGAGGAAATGCAGGTTCACCGCCACCACATCCTCCACCGAAATGAAGTCGCGGCTCTGGCCGCCATCCACATAGCCGTCCCAGCCGGCGAACAGGCGCACGTGGCCATGTTCCAGGAACTGGTTCATGTTGTGGAAAGCCACCGAGGCCATGCGGCCCTTGTGCTGCTCGTGCGGGCCGTAGACGTTGAAATAGCGCAGGCCCACGACCTGCGCGGTCAGGCTGTCCATGCGCTTGCGCAGCACCTGGTCGAACAGCAGTTTCGAATAGCCGTAGACGTTCAGCGGACCTTCATTGGCCGGGTCTTCCACGTAGACCGAAGAACCGCCGTAGACCGCGGCCGACGAGGCATACAGGAAAGGAATGCGGCGCGCCTGACAGAACTCGAACAGCTCCAGCGTGACGCGGTAATTGTTGTCGAGCATGTAGCGGCCATTGCGCTCGGTGGTGTCCGAGCAGGCGCCCTGATGCAAAACGGCGCGGATCTCCGGCAGGCTGCCATCGGCGACGCGGCGGCGAAAGTCGTCCTTGTCCAGGTAGTCGGCGATCTTGCAGTCCACAAGATTGACGAACTTGTCGCCCTCGGTCAGGTCATCGACCGCGATGATGTCTTCGATCCCGCGGCGGTTCAGGCCGCGCACCAGGTTGCTGCCAATGAAGCCCGCGGCTCCGGTAACAACGATCATGAGAGTTCTCCTGCCAGTTCGGCGGCGGTGACAACGGACGTGCCCAGCTTGCCCACGGCGATGCCGCCGGCCCGGTTGGCCCAGCCCATGGCATCCGCCCACGGCAGGCCGATGGCGCGCGAGACGGCCAGCGTCGCCAGCACGGTATCGCCCGCGCCGGACACGTCGAACACCTCGTGCGCCTGCGCGTCGATGTGCTCGCGGCCCGTGTCGGTAAACAAAGTCATGCCCTGCTCGGAACGCGTCACGAGCAAGGCTTCCAGGTCCAGATCGGCGCGCAGGCGCTGCGCCCGATCGGTCAGTTCGGATTCGGAATTCCAGCGGCCCACGGCCTGCTGCATTTCGGAACGGTTGGGCGTGACCAGCGTGGCGCCGCGATAGCGCGAATAGTCATCGCCCTTGGGATCGACCAGCACCGGGATGCCGGCGCTGCGGGCCAGCGCGATCAGCGACTCGACCCGCGTCAGCACACCCTTGGCGTAGTCGGACAGCACCACGATGTCGTGATTGGCCAGGTGACGCGCCAGGGCGGCATCGATGCTGTCGAGCGCTTCCGGCGCCGGATGCTGTTCGAAGTCGACGCGCAGCAACTGCTGCTGGCGGCCCAGCACGCGCATCTTCAGCGTGGTGTGCAGGCTCAGGTCGGTGATCAGGTCGGCCTGGATGCCGGCCTCGGCGGCCAGGCGGCGCACGCTGTCGCCAGCCTCGTCCTCGCCCAGCACGCCCACCAGCGTGACATGACCGCCCAGCGCGGCGACGTTGCGCGCCACGTTGGCCGCGCCGCCCAGGCGGTCCTCGCGGCGCGCGACGCGCACCACCGGCACCGGCGCCTCGGGGGAAATGCGCTCCACCTCGCCAAACCAATAACGGTCCAGCATGACATCGCCCACCACGAGCACGCGGCTATGCGAAATGGATTCGGCGGGAAATTGGCTCATTCAAGTTCTTCCAGACGACGCGGCGCGTAGGTTTCCCAGGCATTGCAGCCAGGACATTGCCAGTAGAAACGGCGCGCTTGAAAACCGCAGCTCCGGCACGCGTAGCGGTCCAGTCGTTGCGTATGCTTGTGGATCAGGCTGCGCAGCAGCGTGAGGTCGGCTCCGGGCACGGGGCCCTCTTCGGTGGCGCCTTCCGAGTTGGCCAGTTCGGCCTCCAGCAGACGGTCCAGGCCAAGCAGCGAGGGATGGCTGCGCAGGGCGCCGCGGGCAAAGGCCCAGGCCGGCGCCGAGCCCTGCTGCACGCGCAACTCGCGGAACACAACATTGAACAGGTCGAGCGAGGCATGGCGGGCGTACTGGCGCTGCAACAACTCCAGCCCGGCCTCAGCCTGGCCCGCGGCGCGGTAGTTGGCCAGCAGCTGCTCGGCCACCAGGCCGGCGTACTCGGGGGCGTCGGTCATGACCGACTCCAGGTACAGGCGCTCGCGCTTGGGATCCTGCTCGATCAGCGCCAGGCGGGCGCGCAGCATCGCGGTGCGCACCATGGCGCCCTTGCTCGACATGCCGGCATCGGCGGTCGACAGGGCGTGGTCGGCGGCATCCAGGGCGGCGTGCGCGGCATCGGCATTGGGAGGCTTGGCGGCCAGCGCGGTCGCGGCCTGCTCGCAGTAGTAATGCACGATCTGCGGCACCGGCTCGTCGACCAGGCCATGCAGCGTCTTGACGGCCTCGATGGCGCGCGGCCAGTCGTGCTCGGATTCGTAGATGCGGATCAGCGAACGCAGCGCCGGCAAGGCGTAGCGCGTGTCCTTGAGCTGCTCGAAACCGGATTCGGCGCGGTCGAGCATGCCGGCCTTGAGGAAGTCCTGCGCCAGTTCGTGCTGGGCGTGCTCGCGCTCGGCGGCGGGCAGGTCGGAACGGTTCAGCAGGCTCTGGTGCACGCGGATGGCGCGTTCCATTTCACCGCGGCGACGGAACAGGCTGCCCAACGCGAAGTGCAGTTCGGTGGTTTCGGGATCGAGCTTGGCCACCTCGACGAACGCGTCGATGGCGCGGTCGGGCTGCTCATTGAGCAGGAAGTTCAGGCCCCGGAAATACGAATCGGGCAGGCTGCGGGTCTCCCGCAGCATCTGCCGGATGTCGAAGCGCGCGGCCAACCAGCCCAGCGCGAACAACACCGGCACGAATATCAACCACCAAGGTTCAAAATCCACTATGCGGGCTCTTGCGTAGATTCAATGCGGAAAAGAAAGGCCTGCGGATGGCGCGGCGCCGTCACAGCGGCGACATCGGGGCGACGGCTTCCGGCGGCACGGCCGGCGTGGTGCCGGCCACGGCGGCCTGCACGCGGTCGAGTTCGCGGCGCAGGCGGATGGCCTCGCGGCGGCGGCGCATGGCGGCGGGCACGGTCAGCAGCAGGCCGAACAGGGCGCCGACCACGAACACCACCAGCATGACGACGATCAGCGGCACGTCCTGCACCACGTAATCGGCATAGAACTTCACGGCGACGGGATCGGTGTTCTTCAACGCGAACATCAATACCGCCACGAACACGAGCAATCGCAGGGCCCAGACAAGGTAGCGCATGACGCATGCTCCTAAGAATTCGAGAGGGTCAATTGTAAGCGACCTCCACACCTCGTGTATCGCCCTTCAAAGGCACGCCTTCGATGGTCGCCACGCCCGTGGGCGGGAAGCCCAAAAACAAAGCCCCTTGATTGCTCAAGGGGCTTTGCTCGCGGTCCGATCCGCCCGCAGGCGGCTTGCTGGCCGTGCCGTCAATGCATGGCGTGCAAGCTTGCCATGGACGGCATCGGTTCGCTCGATCCAGAGGATTGAGCGTCCTCGTCGTTGCCGCCGACCAAGTCCACCCGCTCGCGCAATTCCTTGCCCGCCTTGAAGTGCGGCACCTGTTTGCCAGGCACCAGCACTTGTTCGCCGGATTTCGGGTTGCGGCCGATACGGGGAGACCGCTGCGACAGCGAGAAGCTGCCAAAACCGCGGATTTCGATGCGCTGGCCCGAGGCCAGGGCCTGGGTCATCGCATCGAGCACGGTCTTGACCGCGTAATCGGTGTCGCGGGCGGCCAGCTGAGGATAGCGGGCCGCCAAGGCGGCGATCAGCTCCGACTTGGTCACGAATTAACCGTCGTTGCGCTGTTGGTCCAGCTTGGCCTTCAGCAGCGCGCCGAGGTTGGTGGTGCCGGACGAAGCGCTGGCGTCGGACATGCGCTGGATCGTTTCGGCGGTTTCGGCGTTGTCGCGGGCCTTGATCGACAGCTGGATCGAACGCGTCTTGCGGTCGATGTTGACGATCATGGCTTCGATGTTCTCGCCGGCGGTCAGCACGGTGGTGGCATCTTCGACGCGGCCCGAGGAGATCTCGGAAGCGCGCAGGTAGCCCTCGACGTCCACGGACAGCGTCACGACGGCGCCCTTGGCTTCGACCGACTTGATGGTGCCCGGAACCACGGCGCCCTTGTCGAACGTGGCAACGAAGTTGTTGAAGGGGTCGCCTTCCAGCTGCTTGATGCCCAGCGAGATGCGTTCCTTGTCGGTATCGATGCCCAGAACCACGGCTTCGATCTCGTCGCCCTTCTTGAAGTTGCGCACGGCTTCTTCGCCGGTTTCCGTCCACGACAGGTCGGACAGGTGAACCAGGCCATCGATGCCGCCGGGCAGGCCGACGAACACGCCGAAGTCGGTGATCGACTTGATGGCGCCGCGGACCTTGTCACCACGCTTGAAGTTGGTGGCGAACTCTTCCCACGGGTTCTGGCGGCACTGCTTCATGCCCAGCGAGATGCGACGACGGTCTTCGTCGATTTCCAGGACCATGACTTCGACTTCTTCGCCCAGGGTCACGACCTTGCGCGGATCGACGTTCTTGTTGGTCCAGTCCATTTCGGAGACGTGCACCAGGCCTTCGATGCCGGCTTCGACTTCAACGAACGCGCCGTAGTCGGTCAGGTTGGTGACCTTGCCGAACAGGCGGGTGCCTTGCGGGTAGCGGCGAGCCAGGCCCACCCACGGATCTTCGCCCAGCTGCTTGACGCCCAGCGAGACGCGGCTCTTTTCCTGGTCGAACTTGAGGACCTTGGCTTCGACTTCCTGACCCACTTGCAGGACTTCGGACGGGTGACGCACACGGCGCCAGGCCATGTCGGTGATGTGCAGCAGGCCGTCGATGCCGCCCAGGTCCACGAACGCGCCGTAATCGGTGATGTTCTTGACCACGCCCTTGACCACCGCACCTTCGTGCAGGGTTTCGAGCAGCTTCTGGCGCTCTTCGCCCATGCTGGCTTCCAGCACCTGGCGACGCGACAGCACGACGTTGTTGCGCTTGCGGTCGAGCTTGATGACCTTGAATTCGAGGGTCTTGCCTTCGTACGGGGTGGTGTCCTTGACCGGACGCAGGTCCACCAGCGAACCCGGCAGGAACGCGCGGATGCCGTTGGTCATGACGGTCAGGCCGCCCTTGACCTTGCCGGTGATGGTGCCGGTGACCAGCTCGCCGTTTTCCAGGGCCTTTTCCAGTTGCAGCCAGGCCGACAGGCGCTTGGCGCGGTCACGCGACAGGATGGTGTCGCCGTAGCCGTTTTCCAGGGAATCGATGGCCACCGAGACGAAATCGCCGGGTTGCACTTCGAGCTCGCCCTGGTCATTCAGGAACTCTTCCAGGGGGATCAGCGCTTCGGACTTCAGGCCGGCGTTGACGACGACGAAGTTGTGGTCGACGCGCACGACTTCGGCGCTGATGACCTCGCCGGACTTCATGTCCTGGCTCTTGAGGCTCTGGGCGAAAAGGTCGGCGAAACTTTCGCCGCCGGTGGCGGTAGTGGAAACGGAAGACATGGGGTTGAAATCCATTGGGCCGAAATGGCCGTTAAAAACACACCGCAGCGGATTGCCCGCCACAGTGGAGTCAAAATACCTGCCTGCCGGTTTGCCCTTGCGGGGTGTCCCGTGGGGGTGTCGCCTGGCCAGGACAGGGCCGATAAAAAAGACTGGCGGGTGCCTGCGCCGTAAGCCTCATGCGTTTCATGTGCATCGACTCATGTGCATCGACTCATGCGCTTGATACACCGCGCTCGATACACCGCACTCGATACGCCACACTTGATACGCTTAATGCGTCGGACGGGCCTGCCAGAGATCCAGTATTGCCTGCACGGTTTCCGCAATCGTCAGATTCGACGAATCCAGCACGTGTGCATCCGCTGCGGGAGCCAAGGGCGCCGTGGCGCGCTGCGTGTCGCGGGCATCCCGCTCGCGCATATCCCGCAAAAGGTCGTCTAGATTAGCAGAAATTCCCTTTTCGATCAACTGCTTACGCCGCCGCTCAGCCCGCGCGACCACATCGGCCACCAGGAACACCTTCAGGGACGCATCAGGGAACACCACCGTGCCCATGTCGCGGCCGTCCGCGACCAGCCCGGGAAGCAGGCGGAAAGCGCGCTGGCGCCCGAGCAGCGCCTGCCGCACCCCGGGAAAAGCGGCCACGCGGGAAGCGAAATTGCCAACGGCCTCGCGCCGGATCTCATGGCCGACGTCGGCGCCCTCCAGGTAGACATGGGGGCCGTCGAAACGCACGTCCAGCGTCTCGGCCACGCGGGCCACGGCGGGCTCGTCGGCCGCGTCGACGCCGCGGTTGATCGCCGCCAGGGCGGTCAGCCGGTAGAGCGCGCCGCTGTCCAGCACCGCCCAGCCCAGCGCCTTGGCGACGCGGTGGGCGACGGTGCCCTTGCCCGAGGCGGTCGGGCCGTCGATGGTGATGACGGGAGCAGCGGAAGTCACGATCGGATCAGTCGAAGTCATGTAGGGAAAATGGGCCGGAGCCCGTGGTCGCTACGCCGACACCAGGCCGGCGTAGACATCAAAGTAACCCGGGAACGTCTTGCTGACGCAACCCGGATCCAGAATCCGCACCGCCGCCGGGCCAAACGCGGCCAGCGAGAAGCACATCGCCATGCGGTGGTCGTCCCAGGTGCCGATGTGCGCGCCGCGCCAGCCCCCCTCGGCGGGCGGCGTCACGCTCAGCCAATCCGGCCCCGATTCCACCCGCGCACCCAGCTTCTCCAGCTCGGTCTGCATGGCGTGGATGCGATCGGTTTCCTTGACGCGCCAGCTGCCGATATTGCGCAGGCGGCACGGGCCATCGGCGTACAGCGCCAGCGCGGCGGCCGTCATGGCGGCGTCGGGAATCAGGTTGAAATCGGTGTCAAAGGCCTTCAGGCGACCGCCCTCGGCCACGCGCACGCCGGTCACTTCGATCCAGCCGTCGCCGTAGGTCACGCTCGCGCCCATGGCAGCCAGAGTCTCGGCGAATTTGACGTCGCCCTGGATGCTGTCGGCGCCCACGCCGGTCACCCGCAGCGGACCGCCGCCGATGGCGCCCAGCGCCAGGAAATACGACGCGGTGGAGGCATCGCCCTCGACCGCGATGCGGCCCGGGCTGCGGTAGCGGGCGCCGCCGGCGATGGTGAAGCGGCTCCAGCCATCGCGCTGCACGGTCACGCCGAAACGCGCCATGAGATTCAGGGTGATTTCAATGTAGGGCTTGGAGATCAGTTCGCCCAGCACCTCGATCACCACCGGCTGGCCGCTCTGGCCGGCCTGCAGCGGCGCGGCCATCAGCAAGGCGGTCAGGAACTGGCTGGAGACCGAACCTTGCACCTGCGTCACGGCCGGCGTCGCGATCTCGCCGCGGCCGATATGCAGCGGCGGGTAGCCAGGCTGCCCCAGGTAGTCAATGCGGGCGCCGAGCGCCTTGAGCGCATCGACCAGGTCGCCGATGGGACGCTCGTGCATGCGCGGCACGCCGGACAGGCGGTAGTCCCCGCCCATCAGCGCCAAGGCCGCCGTCAGCGGCCGGATGGCGGTGCCGGCGTTGCCCATGAACAGGTCGGCGCTGTCGACCGGAAAGCGGCTCACGCCGCGCACGGTGACACGGCCCTCGGCCAGCTCGGACACCGCCACGCCCAACTGCCGCAGGGCGGCCAGCATCACGCGGGTGTCATCCGAATCCAGCAGCCCCGTGATGGCGGTCTCGCCCTCGGCGATGGCTGCCAGCAGCAACACGCGGTTGGAAATGCTCTTGGAGCCGGGCAAGGCCATGACGCCCTGCGCGCGCCGCACGCGCGGCAGATCCAGGAAAGGCAACGCGCCCATGTCGATTACTCCTTGCGCCAGTTGCGGCGCGCCTGCGCCGCCGTGTCCAGCAATGCCAGCAAGGCCGCGCCGTCGCCGCCATCGATCGCGCGCTCGGCCCGATCCAGCACGGCGCGCACGGCCGCCAGCTCGGCCAGCATGGCGTTGCGGTTGGATAGAAAGATATCGCGCCACATCTCGGGCGATCCCGCCGCGATGCGGGTGAAATCGCGAAAGCCGCTGCCGGCCAGCGCCAGCCGCGTGGCGGCGTCCTCGGCGGTCGCGACCTGTTCCATGTACACCGACGACAGCAGGTGCGGCAGGTGGCTGACCGACGCCAGCACCCGGTCATGCGCGCCGGCCTCCATGTCGATCACTTGCGCGCCACAGGCCCGCCACGCGTCGCGCACCAGGGCAATGGCGGCGGCACTGTTCTCGGCCAGCGGCGTCAGGATGACGCAACGGGTTTGATACAGGTCGGCATCGGCGGCCTCGGGGCCGCTGCGCTCGGCGCCCGCGATGGGATGGCCCGGCACGAACTGGCCGATGCGCGCGCCCAGCGCCAGGCGGGCGGCATCGACCACCTCGGCCTTGGTGCTGCCGCCATCGGTCAGCAGCGTCGCATCACGCAGATGCGGCAGCATGCGCGCCAGCATGTCCTTCAGGCCGCCCACGGGCGTGGCCAGGAACACCAGGTCGGCGCGGGCGGCGGCCTCTTCGGCGCTGACGGCTTCGTCGATCAGGCCCAGCTCCACCGCGCGCGCCAGCGACGCGGCATTGCGGCCCACGCCCAGCACCCGTCCCACCTGCCCCGCCCGGCGCAAGGCCGCGGCGAAGGAACCGCCGATCAGGCCCACGCCGACAACGGCCAACACAGGAATCAGGGGGCCAGCGGCCCCCTGATTCGGCTTGGAGGAAGCGCCGTTCATTCGGACAGGATGGCGGTCAGCGCGTCGATGAAGCGGGCGTTTTCCTGCGGCAGGCCGATGGACACGCGCAGCCACTCGGGCAGGCCGTCGCCGGCCACGGGGCGCACGATCACGCCGCGCTTGAGCAGCGCCAGATTGATGCGCGGCGCATCGCCCACGTGCACCAGCACGAAGTTGCCGTAGCTGGGCACGTAGCGCAGCTTGAGGCGGTCGAAGGCTTCGCACAGCTGCGCCTTGCCGGCCTTGTTGGACGTGTACGCCTGTTCCAGGTAGGCGGCATCGCCCAGCGCGGCCACGGCGGCGGCCTGCGCCAGCGTGTTGACGTTGAACGGCTGGCGCACGCGGTTGAGCAGGTCGGTCAGGGCCGGCTGCGCCACCGCGAAGCCCACGCGCAGGCCGGCCAGGCCGTAGGCCTTGGAGAACGTGCGCGAGACGATCAGGTTGGGATAGCGGCGCACCAGCGCGGTGCTGTCGAACCGGAATTGCGGTTCCAGGTATTCGTTGTAGGCCTCGTCCAGCACCACCGTGACGCGATCGCCGTGGGCGGCGTGGACGCGCTCCAGGAACGCGGCCACCTGGTCGCCCGGCACGAAGGTGCCGGTGGGGTTGTTGGGGTTGGCGATGAACAAAAGGCGCGTGTCGTCGGCGATGGCCTCGAACATGGCGTCCAGGTCATGGCCGTAGTCCTTGGCCGGCACCACGATGTGGCGCGCGCCGCGGGCCTGCGTGGCCAGGCGGTAGACCGCGAACGAATGTTGCGCGTAGACCGCCGACGTACCCGGCTCCAGCAGCGCCAGCGCTGCGATTTCCAGGATGTCGTTGGAGCCATTGCCCAGCGTGATCCAGTTCATCGGCACTTCGTAGCGCGCGGCCAGCGCGGCCTTCAGATCGAAGCCGTTGGGGTCCGGATAGCGCGCCAGCGACTCGGCGGCGGCCAGCATGGCGGCGCGCGCCGACTGCGGCATGCCCAGCGGGTTCTCGTTGGAGGCCAGCTTGACGATCCCGGCCGGATCCAGCCCGAATTCGCGGGCCAGTTCCTCGATGGGCTTGCCTGCCTGGTAAGGCGCGATGGCGCTGACGTGCGCGGGAGCGGCGAGAGGCTTGGAGGTGTTGGTCATGGAGGACTCACGGCGCCGGGTAGGAACCCAGCACTTTCAGGTAGGCAACCTGCGCCCGCAGGGTATCCAGGGCGAGCGCGACATTCGGATCGTTGCGATGTCCCAGGACATCGACGTAGAAATAGTATTCCCACTCGCCGGTGCGGGCCGGCCGCGACTCGAAGCGCGTCATCGACACGCCGTTGGCCGCCAGCGGCGCCAGCATTTCATAGACCGCGCCCGCGCGATTCGGCACCGCCAGGATCAGGCTGGTCTTGCCCTTGCCGCTGACCAGCGGCTCGATGTTGCCGATGGCCAGGAAGCGCGTGCGGTTGTGCGGATCGTCCTGGATGCCGGCGCTGACGACCTGCAGGTTCCAGGCCGGCGCGGCCACTTCGCCAGCGATGGCCGCGATGGTCGGATCGGACGCGGCCACGCGCGCGGCCTCGGAATTGCTGGCCGCGGCGACGCGTTCCAGGTCCGGGTAATTGCGCGTCAGCCAGCCCTGGCATTGGGCCAGCGCCTGCGGATGGGCAGAGATCGTCTTGATGCCGTCCATGTTGCCGGACTGCGACATCAGGCAATGGCGGATGACCAGCGAACGCTCGCCCAGGATGCGTAGCGGCGTGTTCAGCAGCAGGTCCAGGCTGCGGTTGACCGCGCCCTCGGTCGAGTTCTCGACCGGCACCATGCCGACGTCGGCCTGCCCCGCCTCGACGGCGCGGAAGACTTCGTCGAACGACACGCACGGCAGCTTTTGCACCGCGTGGCCGAAATGCTCCAGCGCGGCCTGCTCCGAAAACGAGCCCTGCGGGCCCAGGTAGGCGACGGTCATGCCGCGCTCCAGGCCACGGCAGGCCGAGATGATCTCGGTCCAGACCGAGGCCACGCCGGCCGCGGGAAACGGACCGGGGTTGAGTTGCTGCAGCCGACGGATGACCTCGGCTTCACGCTCGGGGCGCAGCACCGGGCCGTCGGCATGGGCGGCATGCTTGGCTTCGCCCACTTCCTGCGCGGCGCGGGCGCGCTGCGACAGGAGGTCCAGGATCTGGGCATCGAGCGCGTCGATGCGGTCGCGCAAGGGGCGCAGCTTGCGCTGCAGGTCGTCATCCATAGCGGCGCTCGAATTCCTTCAGGTACTCAACCAGCGCGGCCACGGCGGCCAGCGGCACGGCGTTGTAGATCGAGGCGCGCATGCCGCCCACGCTCTTGTGGCCCTTGAGCTGGGTCAGGCCGGACGCGTCGGCGCCTTGCAGGAAGGCGTCGTTGAGCGATTCGTCGCGCAGCACGAACGGCACGTTCATGCGCGAGCGCACGGGGGCGTGGATCGGATTGCGGTAGAAGCTGGTGCTATCGAGGTAGCCGTACAGCAGTTCGGCCTTGGCCTTGTTGGCCGCTTCCATGCCGGCCACGCCGCCATTGGCCTTGACCCACTTGAACACCAGCCCGGCGATGTAGATCGCGAAGGTCGGCGGCGTGTTGTAGCGCGAATGCTCGGCGGCCACGTTGGCGTAGTCGAAGGCCGACGGGCAGATCGGCAGTGCATGGCCGATCAGGTCGCGGCGGCAGATGGCCATGGTCACGCCGGCCGGGCCGGCGTTCTTCTGGGCGCCGGCGTACATCATGCCGCAGCGGCTCACGTCCATCGGACGCGACAGGAAATGCGAGGAGGCGTCGACCACCAGCGGCACGTCGGGCGCGCCGAGCGCGGCCGTGTCGGGCCAGTCCAGGAATTCGACGCCGCCGATGGTCTCGTTGCTGCACAGGTGCAGGTACGCCGATTCCTTGCGCACCTTCCAGGTGTCGACCGGCGGCACCCAGGTGAACGGCGCCTGTTCGCGCCCGTCCAGCTGCGTTGCCTGGCCGCTGGTGGCCGCGACCTGCGCGTCACCATAGCGGCCGGCTTCCTTGTGGGAACGCGAAGACCAGTGGCCGGTCACGACGAAGTCGGCCGCCGGCGTGCCGCGCCGCCCCATGAGATTCATGGGAACGATGGCGTTCTCCCCGGAACCCCCGCCCTGCATGAACATCACCGCGTAGTCGGGAGACAGGCCGAGCAGATCGCGCAGATCGCTTTCGGCTTCGTCGCAGATCTGCACGAAGTGCTTGCCGCGATGGCTCATTTCCATCACGGACATGCCGCTGCCGTGCCAGTCCAGCATTTCCGCAGCGGCTTGCTGCAGTACCACCTCGGGCAAGGCCGAGGGGCCTGCCGAGAAGTTCCAGGGGCGGGCCATTATTGCTCCGTAGGTTCCGTCGAATCCGTTGCAGCGGCGTCGCCGTTGCCCTCTTCCTGGCCATCGTCCAGGTCTTCGCTGTCATCGTCCGCGTCGCTCTCGACCACGCGGCGCACGCCGGACAGCGAGCTGCCGTCGTCGACGTTGATGAGGGTGACGCCTTGCGTGGCGCGGCCCATTTCGCGGATTTCCGCGACCCGGGTGCGCACCAGCACGCCGCCGGTGGTGATCAGCATGATTTCATCCGACGGCATCACCAGCACGGCGCCGACCACCTTGCCGTTGCGCGAGCTGGTCTGGATGGCGATCATGCCCTTGGTGCCGCGGCCATGGCGCGTGTACTCGGTGATCGGGGTGCGCTTGCCGTAGCCGTTTTCGGTGGCGGTCAGCACGCTCTGCGTTTCGTCCCCGGCCACCAGCAGCGCGATCACGTTCTGCGTGTCCTCGAGCATCATGCCGCGCACGCCGCGGGCGTTGCGGCCCATCGGGCGCACGTCGTTCTCGTCGAAGCGCACGGCCTTGCCGGCGTCCGAGAACAGCATGACGTCGTGCTTGCCGTCGGTGAGATCAGCGCCGATCAGGTAGTCGCCATCGTCCAGGTCGACCGCGATGATGCCGGCCTTGCGCGGGTTGGAGAAGTCGGACAGCGGGGTCTTCTTGACCGTGCCGCGCGAGGTCGCCATGAAGACGTAGTGGTCTTCGCTGAATTCCTTGACCGGCAGCACCACCGTGATCTTCTCGCCTTCGGCCAGCGGGAACATGTTGACGATCGGCTTGCCGCGCGAGTTGCGCGTGCCTTGCGGCACTTCCCAGACCTTGAGCCAGTAGACCCGGCCACGGTTCGAGAAGCACAGCAGGAAGTCATGGGTGTTGGCGATGAACAGCTGGTCGATCCAGTCGTTTTCCTTCATCGCCGTGGCCTGCTTGCCGCGGCCGCCGCGCTTCTGCGAGCGGTACTCGGACAGCGGCTGGCTCTTGATGTAGCCGCCGTGCGACAGCGTCACGACCATGTCGGTGGGCGTGATCAGGTCTTCGGTGTCGAGTTCGGTCGCGTTCAGCTCGATTTCCGAGCGGCGCGTGTCCTTGGCGCCGGTGGAGAACTCGGCCTTGATGGCCTGCAGCTCTTCGCCGATGATGGTCGTGATGCGCTCGGGACGGGCCAGGATGTCCAGCAGGTCGGCGATGGCGGACATGACGTCCTTGTATTCGCCGACGATCTTGTCCTGCTCCAGGCCGGTCAGGCGCTGCAGGCGCATGTTCAGGATTTCCTGGGCCTGGGTATCGCTCAGGCGGTACAGGCCGTCGCCCTGCAGGCCGAACTCGGCGCCCAGGTCGTCCGGGCGGAAGGCCGCGCGGCCTCCCGGCGTGTCGCCGTCGGCGCGCGACAGCATTTCGCGCACCAGCGAGGAATCCCACGACTTGGCCATCAGTTCCTGGCGCGCGACGGGAGGCGTCGGCGCGGCCTTGATGATGGCGATGAAGTCGTCGATGTTGGCCAGCGCCACGGCCAGGCCTTCCAGCACGTGGCCGCGTTCGCGGGCCTTGCGCAGCTGGAACACGGTGCGGCGGGTGACCACTTCGCGGCGATGCTGCAGGAAGTAGTCGATCATCTGCTTCAGGTTGAGCAGGCGGGGCTGGCCGTCGACCAGCGCCACCAGGTTCATCCCGAAGGTGTCCTGCAGTTGCGTGTTCTTGTAGAGGTTGTTCAGCACCACCTCGGGCACTTCGCCGCGCTTGAGCTCGATCACCAGGCGCATGCCGTCCTTGTCGGACTCGTCGCGGATGTCGGAAATGCCTTCGATCTTCTTGTCGTTGACCAGCTCGGCGATGCGTTCCTGCAGCGTCTTCTTGTTGACCTGGTAGGGGATCGCGTCGACCACGATGGCCTGGCGGTTGCCCTTCTCCATGTCCTCGAAGTGGGTCTTGGCGCGCATGATGACGCGGCCGCGACCGGTGCGATAGCCTTCGCGCACCCCGGACATGCCATAGATGACGCCGCCCGTGGGGAAGTCCGGCGCCGGGATGATCTCCATGAGTTCATCGACCGAGCACGCGGGATTGCGCAGGCAGTAAAGGCAGCCGTCGACCACTTCCTGGAGGTTGTGGGGCGGAATGTTGGTGGCCATGCCGACCGCGATGCCCGAACTGCCGTTGACCAGCAGGTTCGGCAGGCGCGAGGGCAGCAGCAGGGGTTCTTGCTCGCTGCCATCGTAGTTGGGACCGAAGTCGACCGTTTCCTGGTCGATGTCCGCGAGCAGCTCGTGGGCGATCTTGGCCAGGCGGATTTCGGTGTAACGCATCGCCGCGGCGTTGTCGCCGTCGATGGAACCGAAGTTGCCCTGGCCGTCGACCAGCATGTAGCGCATGGAGAAATCCTGCGCCATGCGGACGATGGTGTCGTAAACGGACTGGTCGCCGTGGGGGTGGTACTTACCGATGACGTCCCCGACGATACGCGCGGACTTCTTATAGGCGCGGTTCCAGTCGTTGTTGAGCTCGTGCATCGCGTAGAGCACGCGCCGGTGGACGGGCTTGAGCCCGTCCCGCACATCCGGTAGCGCCCGCCCGACGATCACGCTCATCGCGTAATCGAGGTAACTGCGGCGCATCTCTTCTTCCAGCGATACCGGAAGCGTCTCCTTGGCAAAGGAATCCATATATATAACGACAGAATCGTGTAAGGAGGAACCCGGGCCGGGTAAACAGGAAATTCTATCATTCGATTGGGATCGCGGCCCCAAGGGCCCCGAGCGGCCATCGGCGCGGCCCCGCACGCGGATGTCGGCGGCAAGCGGCACCGGCACGTTCGCCAACGTCCGGCGAGCCTGTTGTCAAAAACCAACATGGCAAACGGATGGAGCGCGGAAAACGTCATATCCAGCACCAATGCGGCTGTCCAGGGAAGCCAAAGCCCCCCAAATGCCTTAAGATTGTTTCCAGCACGCAGGAAACCCAGTAGCTATTCCTTTGAACCAGCTCTTGGCGTTGCTATACTGGCCCCGTTTTCCTGATATGCGGCGGGGGTTCGCTGCGAGTCACTTATCCAGCTTCAAGCTCAACGAGGAGAAACATGAACAAACCCTCCAAATTCGCTCTGGCGCTCGCCTTCGCCGCCGTCACGGCCTCGGGTGTAGCCTCGGCCCAGTCCTATCCGCAGACGGTGGACAACTGGCGCAATCCGTTCGGTAACGTTTGGAAGAACGGTACGAACGAACTGTGCTGGCGCGATGCGTTCTGGACCCCGGCCACCGGCATCCCCGGTTGCGACGGCGTTCCGGTCGCTCAACAGAAGGCGAAGCCGGCCCCGATGGCGGCCAAGGTCGTGTTCAACGCTGACACGTTCTTCGACTTCGACAAGTCGACCCTGAAGCCCGAAGGCCGTCAACTGCTGGACCAAGTCGCCCAGCAAGCTCGCGGTATCGAGCTGGAAACCATCATCGCCGTCGGCCACACCGACTCGATCGGTACGGACGCCTACAACCAGAAGCTGTCCGAGCGTCGTGCCGCTTCGGTCAAGGCCTACCTGGTCAGCAAGGGCATCGATCCGAACCGTATCTACACGGAAGGCAAGGGTAAGAAGAACCCGATCGCTTCCAACAAGACGAAAGAAGGCCGCGCCCAGAACCGTCGCGTTGAAATCGAAATCGTGGGTAGCCGCAAGTAATTGCCGGACTAGCTACAATAAAGGGCCTCGCATAGCGAGGCCCTTTTTTTCGCCCGGCTTGCACCAACACGGTGCAATCAACCCGGCGCCCGCGAGCGCCGCCGTCCCGCTCTATATATATAGAGTGCCGCCTTATGCTGGACCGCCCATGAGCCCCCACACTTCCGACTCCGCCCAAGCCACCATCAACGCCGACCAGGCCGAACTGGACAAGTTCGCCGCGCTGGCCAGCCGTTGGTGGGACCCCGAAAGCGAATTCAAGCCCCTGCACGCCATCAACCCCTTGCGCCTGGAATGGATCCAGGAAAGCGTGGGCAGCCTGGCGGGCAAGAAGGTGCTGGATGTCGGCTGCGGCGGCGGCATCCTGTCGGAAGCCATGGCCCGCGGCGGGGCGGACGTCACGGGCATCGACCTGGCCGACAAGTCGCTCAAGATCGCCAAATTGCACGGACTGGAATCAGGCGTCAAGGTCGAGTATCGCAAGGTGCCCGTAGAGCAATTGGCGGCCGAGCAGCCGGGCCAATACGACGTGGTCACCTGCATGGAAATGCTGGAACACGTGCCGGACCCGGCCTCCATCGTGCGCGCCTGCGCGGCGCTGACCAAGCCGGGCGGCTGGGTGTTCTTCTCGACCCTGAACCGCAATCCGAAGTCGTTCCTGTTCGCCATCATTGGCGCCGAATACGTGCTGCGCCTGCTACCGCGCGGCACCCACACCTACGACATGTTCATCAAGCCGAGCGAACTGGCATCAGCCGCCCGCGGCGCCGGCCTGGAACCGGTCGGCATGCGCGGCATGGAATACAACCCGATCACCCAGATCTATTCGCTGACGTCCGACACTTCGGTCAACTACCTGATGGCTACCCGCAAATGAGCGCCCTGATCCTGTTTGATTTCGACGGCACGCTGGCCGACACCGCTCCCGACCTGGCCGCCGCCGCCAACCAGCAGCGCACCCGCCGCGGGCTGGAACCCCTGCCCTACGAAACGCTGCGCCCGGTCGCGTCACAGGGCGCGCGCGGCCTGCTGCGCGTGGCGTTGGGGCTGAAGCCGGGCGATGACGAGTACGAGCCGACCCGCCTGCAGTTCCTGGAAGACTACGCCGCCAGCTCCACGGTCCACAGCAAGCTGTTCCCGGGCATCGAGGCGTTGCTGTCCGATATCCGCCAGCGCGGCCTGTCATGGGGCATCGTCACCAACAAAGTCACCTACCTGACCCTGCCGATCGTCGAGCACCTGAACCTGACCCGTGACAGCGCCGTGCTGGTCTGCGGCGACACCACAGCCCACGCCAAGCCGCATCCGCTGCCGCTGCAGCACGCCGCGCGCGAGGCCGGCTTCGCCACCGACCGCTGCGTCTACGTCGGCGACGACCTGCGCGACATCCAGGCGGCGCACGCGGCCGGGATGCCGGCGGTTGCCGCCGCCTACGGATACGTCGGCGAAGAAGACAACATCAGCACCTGGGAAGCCGAGACCTGCGCCAACACGCCAGCCGAACTGTGGACGGCGATCGCGCCGCTGCTGCCGCGCGATCTGCGTTGAAGCATCGTCATCCGCGCTGATCTCCCTCGACTCGCATCGCCGCCCTGCCCGGCGGCATGCGGGCCGGCATGACAGGAGCACGGTCGGATTAGTTGGCCTGACCGAACAATTTATCCGGCCCAAAAGGGTTTATCCCTGGCGGCCGGTGAATTAAAGTACCTTCAATGCAGGGCAATGCGGGTGCCTCCCAATTGCCTTTCCCGGCCAAGGCCGGATGCCGCGCGGCCACGCCCGCACGGCGATTCTCGTTACGCATCGACGGCTTGCCGCCCTCATGCGCCCGCGCGCCGACGTCTCCCCGGCGCGCAACCTGGACCTTTTAGACCTTTCATCCACTCACCGCGTGTTGCCTCACGGCTTCGCGCGTACCTGGAATTGCCCATGCTTTTGCCCATCCTGTTACTTTCGGCCGCCGGCTTCACCATCCTGACCACCGAATTCCTGATCGTCGGCCTGCTGCCCAGCCTGGCCCGCGACCTTGATGTGACGGTGTCCCAGGCCGGCCTGCTGGTCTCGCTGTTCGCCTTCACCGTGGCCGCCACCGGCCCGCTGCTGACCGCGCTGATGGCCAATATCGAGCGCAAGCGCCTGTTCATCAGCGTGCTGGTGCTGTTCGGGCTGTCCAATGCCCTGGCGGCCGTGGCGCCGAATATCTGGGTCATGGCAGTGGCCCGCTTCGTGCCGGCGCTGGCGCTGCCGGTTTTCTGGTCGCTGGCCAGCGCCACCGCGGTGGAACTGGTGGGCCCGGCCCGCGCCGGCCGCGCCATCTCGATGGTGGCGTTCGGCATCGTCGCCGCCACCGTCTTCGGCATTCCCATCGGCGTGCTGATTTCCGATGCGTTCGGCTGGCGCGCGGCCTTCGGCGTGCTGTCCGCGGTGGCATTCGCCAAAGCGCTGTTGTTGCTGCTGGCCTTCCCCAGCACTCGCATCCGCGCCGAAAACGTGAAATTGGTGACGCAGCTGCGCATCCTGCGCAATCCGATCGTGGTCGGCCACGTGCTGCTGTCGCTGCTGGTGTTCACGGGCATGTTCACCGCCTATACCTATCTGGCGGACATGCTGGAACGACTGGCCGGCTTCAATGGCCAGATCGTCGGCTGGACCATGATGGCGTTTGGCGCCGTCGGCCTGATCGGCAACACCCTGGGCGGCCGCATGGTCGACCGCAGCCCGCTGGGCGCCACCGCCCTGTTCTCGTCGCTGATGGCGGTCGGCCTGGCGTTCGTGGCGCCGGTGATGCAATCGCACGGCCTGCTGGCCGTGGCCCTGACGATCTGGGGCATCGCCCAGGCGGCCCTCTTCATCGTCTGCCACGTGCGGCTGATGAAGTCGGCGCCCGAAGCGCCCGCCTTCGCCGCCTCGCTCAACATCTCGGGCGCCAATATCGGCATCGGCCTGGGCGCGGTGGTCGGCGGCCACGTGATCGACCAGTACGGCCTGGCTTCGCTCGGTTGGGCGGCGGCGGTCATCGTGGCGATCTCGATCGCCCTGGCCTTCGTGCTGATGGCGGCTTCACGCGCGCGCCCCGCCGGCAAGGCGGCCTGCGCCAACGCCTGACCTCCGATTGAGGCCTGCGCGCCACGCCTCCCCCGGCGGGCGCGGAAACACAGCGGACTATCGCGTTTACCAGTACAATAGAAAGTTCTTGGGGCCGATCCGGATTCGACGTGGGTCGCGAAACAACTCAGGGCATGCCGAGCACCAGTACGCTCGTTAAACCACTGGAACACTACAAACGCCAACGACGAGCGTTTCGCTCTCGCCGCTTAAGCGGTGAGCCGCTGCACTGATCTGTCCTTGGGTCAGGCGGAGGAAGGCAACTTCCCAGGGGGGCAACCCTCGAACCGCAGCAGCGACATTCACAAGGAATCGGTTTGAACTGGGGTCACACGGTTCAAATTTAAATTACGTGAATCGCTCTGGTCCGGCCTGTCGGTTGGCTAAGTCCAGGGTTAAAACCAAATAGATCGACTACGCATGTAGAACTGGTTGCGGAGGGCTTGCGGACGGGGGTTCAATTCCCCCCGGCTCCACCAAATTTCCGCCATAGCGCCAAATGGCCGACCTTCACGGGTCGGCCATTTTTTTTTACAGCCGCCACCGAGCGGGCGTCCACAACGCTTGCTGTCCGCCCGCCGTGCTCAGTGGATATGCTCCTGTTCCGAACGGTCCGAACGCTCCATCTGCAGCGTCGTGTGATGCAGGTCGAAGCCCGCCTGCAGGCGGCGCTCGATCTCCAGCCGGACAGTCTCGCCGTCGGCGCCCGCGGCCAGCACCACGTGGCCGGTCAGGAGCGGCTGCTTCTGCGTGATCGCCCACAGATGGATGTCATGCACGCTGGCAACACCATCGGTGCCGGCAATGGCGTCGCGCACCGCATTCAGGCTCATGCCCGGCGGCACGCCTTCGAGCAGCAGGTTGATACATTCGCGCAGCAGCACCCAGGTGCGCGGGAACACCATGAAACCGATCGCCACGGCCAGCGCCGAATCGACCCAGCGCCAGTCCGTCAGCCAGATGATCACGGCCCCCGCGATGACGGCGACCGAGCCCAGCATGTCGGCCCAGACTTCGAGATAGGCGCCTTTCACGTTCAGGCTGTCGTCCTTGGAGCCGGCCAGCAGCCGCATCGACACCAGGTTGATCACCAGCCCGGCGATGGCGACGGCCAGCATGCCCGCGGACTGGATATCCGGCGGCGTCTCGAGACGCCGCCAGGCTTCGTACAGGATGTAGAACGCCACGCCCAGCAACACCAAGGCATTGACCGCGGCCGCCAGGATCTCGAAACGCGCATAGCCGTACGTGCGCATCAGGTCCGCGGCCTTGCGGCCCGCGCGGATCGCGATCAGCGCCAGCAACAGCGCGATGGCGTCGGTCATCATGTGCATGGCGTCGGAGATCAGCGCCAGGCTACCGGTCCACAGGCCTCCGACGATCTCCACCACCATGAAGGTGCTGGTCAGCCCGAACGCGAGCCATAGCCGGGATTCGGGCAGCGCCCGCGCGTCGGCGTGCTCATGGCCGCCGCTCATGCCCGCTCCCCCGAAACGGCCGTGGCGGGGGCGTGGATGTGGTGGCTTTCCAACAGTCTTTTCGGCGAATCCATGGCGCTACGCTCCGGCTGAGGTGGGGCGGCACCGTGGCGGGGGTGCCATGGCCGTATGAGAAAGCCTGAAGTCACTACAAGGTCAAGCGGTGTTCAGGCGCCCTTGAGGCAATCAAAGAATGCAAGTGTTTTGGAAACTTGACGCGTCCGAAGCAGGCTGGTGGATTACTTAATGCATTATCTACAGAGGGATAATGCAAGACATTAGTAACAAAAAGAAACGAAATAAAATAACAGCCGACACACAACTGACAGGCAATTGAAACCAGATATGGCCCCAATTTATGGCTCGCGGGGCCCGTCCCTTTCACCACCGTCAGAACGATCTCGCGAACTATTGCCAGCCATTCGGAATCTGGGGAAATACTCCGTCACATATTACGAATGCTCTCAAGACATAATAAACGCAAGAAAATGCCACCGGCTCGGGCCGCTCGATTGCGATGAAGATACTTTCCATTTTCGGAACGCGTCCTGAAGCCATCAAGATGGCCCCCCTGGTCGCCGCCCTGCAGAATGAATCCCAATTGAACAGTGTCGTCTGCGTGACCGGCCAGCATCGCCAGATGCTGGATCAGGTGCTGGCCTTATTCGACTTGCGGGCGCAGCACGACCTCGACATCATGGTGCCCAACCAGACCTTGAACGGTTTGTACGCGCGCCTGATCAGCCGGGTGGATGAGGTGCTGGAACAGGAGCAGCCGGACTATGTATTGGTACATGGCGACACCAGCACCGCATCGGCCTGCGCGCTGGCCGCGTTTCACCGCCGCATCCGCATCGGCCACGTCGAGGCCGGCCTGCGCACCGGCAACCTGGCGATGCCCTTCCCCGAGGAAATGAACCGCCGCGTGGTCGACGCGATCGGCGACTGGCTGTTCGCGCCAACCGCCGAATCGCGCGCCAATCTGCTGCGCGAAAACCTGGCCGGCCGTATCACCGTGACCGGCAATACCGTCATCGACGCACTGGCCATGACCTGTGCCAAGCTGGCCCCGGAGGCGCCGCTGGCGCGTGCGCTCGCGGCCCGTTACGACTGGCTCGATGCGCGACGCCGGCTGCTGCTGGTGACGGGCCACCGGCGCGAGAGCTTCGGCGGGGGCTTCAAGAATATCTGCGCCGCGCTGGCCGAACTGGCGCGCCGCGAAGACCTGCAGATCGTCTACCCGGTGCACCTGAATCCGCAGGTGCGCAATGTCGTGATGACCGATCTGGCCGGCCTGCGGCACGTCCACCTGATCGATCCGCTGGATTACCTGGACTTTGTCTGGTTCATGCAGCGCGCCTATCTCATCCTGACCGATTCGGGCGGGGTGCAGGAAGAGGCGCCGTATCTGGGCAAGCCGGTGCTGGTGATGCGCGAGGTCACCGAACGTCCGGAAGCCGTGCAGGCCGGCACGGTGGCACTGGTCGGCACCGATACGCAGCGCATCATCGCCGAGGTCAACCGGCTGCTGGACGACCCGGCGTTGCATGCCTCGTTTTCGCGTCGCATCAACCCCTACGGCGACGGCAAGGCCAGCGCGCGCATCGTTGACGCGCTTTGCGGCCGAACCGTTTCTGAATTCGATCCTTACGGAACGGCCGCCGGCACGCCAGCCTGATGCCATTCGACCTGAATCCGCTGCCTGGAGCACCCATGCCAAAACCCACTTCCCTCCCCGCCGCCCAGGCGCTCTGCCGCGCACTGATGGCCGCCGGCCTGCTGTTGCCGCTGGGCGCGATGGCCAGCCCGGCCGGTGACGCGCTGCGGCAATTGCAGGGCGACGACTGGGTCACCCGCAACACCACGCTGGCGGATCTGGGCATCAGCGAGCCCGTGGTCCTGAGCAACAGCGATGCGCGCCAGGAGTTCTACGTGCCGGTGCCACGCGGCGTGCCGATCGCCGACGCCACCCTGAATTTCGACGCCAAATACACCAAGGGCGAACCCGGCCGCACCAGCCTGGTGTTGTGGGCCGACGGCGTGCCGCTGAATGCACAGCGCATCGCCGATGGCGACGGCAACATCGCGCACGGCTACACGGTGGACCCGCGCAGCCGCGAGACCGGCTTTCTACGCGTGGGCGTGGACTGGCAGTCGGAAATCGCGCTGCGCCACTGCGAGAGCAACCGGGCTACCGCCAACGCGCTGACCATCTCGCCGCAGACACGCCTGACTTACCGTTACGACGCCTCGGCCATCGGCAACCTGGATGATGCCTGGGGCACCCTGCCCGGCAAGCCAACGCTCATCGTGGGCAGCGCCAAGCTCGATCAGCAGGCCTTCGACAGCGCCTGGCGTGTCGGCGTGGCGCTGGAACGCGCAGGCAAGCGCGTGGCGGTGCGCGCCTTCCCGTCGGTGGGCGACGAAATCGACACACGCGGCCTGCAGGCCCCGGCCGGGCTGGCACAGATTCCGGCCTTCGCCGCGCTGGCGGACAATGGCAAGCACAAGATCGCCAATGCCGCCGAGATCGGCGCCTTGCTGGTGCTGGGCGCGCCGGCGGTCGCCGGCGACGTGGAGATCGCCGACGCCACGCTGCGCGCCCGGTTGAACGAAGCGCTGGACGCCTTGCAATCGCAACTGGGCAACGACGCTGACGCCGCGGCGGCGTTCAAGTCCTGGCGCGAGCGCCGCGTGCCGCTGGCCGCCGCCGAGATGCCCTCCAAGGAGATCCGACTGGCCGCGATGGGCCGGCAGGCGGTGATCGCGCTGGCCGCGGACGCCGGCGCGCAGGGGGCGGGCGCGTTCGATAACGCCTGGCGCCGCATCCTGGTGACACGCCAGGTGCAGGTCAAGACGGCCACGCCGCCGGAAACCTTCAAGGACGGCGGGCTGCGCCTGACGGCGCTGGGCGGCTCGCCCAACAGTTTCAACGTGGTCGCCAGCGGCGACTGGAACACGACGTTCCCGCTGGCCGCGGTCTCGGCCGACGGCCAGATGCCGGGCGAGCTGGTCATGGACGTGTCGGCCGCGCCCGGCGCCTCGTCGACGCGCCCGGTGGCCTCGGTCTTCTGGAACGGCATCCTGCTGGCGGCCAAGCAACTGGACGCCGACGGACGCCCCGAGCGCCTGCGCGCGCGCGTGCCCGGCTACGTGCTGGGGGTCACCAACGCCGTGCGCGTCACGTTCCAGCGCCAGCCGGTCTCGGTGGACTGCAACGAAATCCCGCAGGGCTATCCGGTCAACGTGCTGCCGACCAGCTACGTCAAGCCTGAGAAGGCCGAGCCGGACGGCACCTTCGTCGGCCTGCTGCCGCTGCTGGCCGGCACCCCGCAAGTGATCGTGCCGGACAGCTACCTGGCCAGTGCGCCGGACAACCTCAAGCGCCTGATCGGCATCGCCTCGGCCAGTGGCATCTCGACCACCCGCGCCGAACTGTCGGTGGCGGCCGGCGGCCAGGCCGTCAAGCCGACCCGCCCATTCCTGGCCATGGAAGTGCCGGTGGAAGGCGCCAAGCCAATGGTGACCGTCACCGACCGCAAGCAGCTGCGCGTGGATGGCAAGAACACCACGTGGCTGGACATTTCCGGACTGGACCATCTGAGCTCGGCCGAGGTGGTCAGCGCCGGCGGCCAGGACGGCGTGCTGTGGCACACCCTGGGCCAGCAGGCCGGCATGCTGGATGCGCCGTTCGTGTTGAACCGCGGCAACATCGCGTTGATCGGCGCCGCCGGCCCGGTGGCCTGGATCGACAGTGGCAACCCCGACGCCAGCCATCCGCCCGGCGCCGGCGAAAGCGCCTTCTTCGAATGGCGCCGCTACATCTCGTGGAGCGTGCCGGCCATCAGCGTCGGCCTGCTGGTGCTGCTGCTGATCCTGATTTTCGCCATGCGCATGAGCCGCAGGAAGAACAAGGAAAACAAGTAAACCCGGATCCGGCTGCCCATGTCCTCGCTTTACTGGCCCTATCTCATCGCCGACTATTACCGCGGCCTTGAGATCGTGACCGCCGTCGTCGGCGTGATCATCCTGCTTTCGAGCCTGGATGATCTGTTCATCGACGGCTGGTACTGGGTGCGCGAACTGCGCCGCTCGCTGACGATCAAGCGCCGTTACGCACCCCTGACGGCGGCGCAATTGCGCGAGAAAGAGGAACAGCCGCTGGCCATCATGGTGCCCGCGTGGCTCGAGTATGACGTCATCGCCTCGATGCTCGAGACGATGGTGTCGACGCTCGAATACAAGAACTACATGATCTTCGCCGGCACTTACCAGAACGACGAGCGCACCATCAAGGAAGTCGAGCGCATGCGGCGGCGTTACCGCCAGTTGATCCGGGTGGAAGTGCCGCACGACGGCCCGACCTGCAAGGCCGACTGCCTGAACTGGATCGTGCAGGCCATCTTCGCCCAGGACGCCAAGCAACCGGTGCCGTTCGCCGGCGTCATCCTGCACGACAGCGAGGACGTGCTGCACCCGCTGGAACTGAAGTACTACAACTACCTGCTGCCGCGCATCGATTTCATCCAGCTGCCGGTGACCTCGCTGGAGCGCCACTGGTACGAACTGGTGGCCGGCACCTACATGGACGAGTTCGCCGAATGGCACACCAAGGACCTGGTGGTGCGCGAAAGCCTGTCAAAAATGGTGCCCTCCGCCGGCGTGGGCACGTGTTTTTCGCGCAAGGCGCTGGTCGAACTGGCCGCCGAAACCAATAACCAGCCCTTCAACACCGACACCCTGACCGAAGACTACGATATCGGCGCGCGGCTGGCGCAGCGCGGCATGCGGCAGATCTTCGGCAAGTTCGGCGTGGAATACGTGACCCGCCGCCGCGCCTGGTTCGGCCTGGGCCGGGAGAAAGTGTCCAGCATCCACATGCCGCTGGGGGTGCGCGAGTACTTTCCCAACACCTTCCGCACCGCCTACCGGCAGAAGGCGCGCTGGACGCTGGGCATCGGGCTGCAGGGCTGGCAACAGGTGGGCTGGACCGGCTCGCTGGCTACCAAGTACCTGCTGTTCCGCGACCGCAAGGGCCTGGTGACATCATTCATCGCGATCCTGGCCTACCTGCTGCTGGCCAATTTCTTCCTGTTCTACCTGGCCGACCTGTTCGGCTGGTGGACCGTGTATTACCCGTCGTACTTCCGTCCCGGCGGCTGGCTGGTGACGCTGATGTGGATCAACGCGGTGGCGCTGCTGTTGCGGGTGGTGCAGCGTGCCTATTTCGTCGGCCGCATGTACGGCTGGGAGCACGCGCTGCTATCGATTCCGCGCATGATCGTAGGCAACTTCATCAACGCCATGGCGGCCGCGCGCGCCTGGAAGCTGTTCATCGGCCACCTGATCACCGGCAAACGGCTGGCCTGGGACAAGACCATGCACGACTTCCCGTCCACCGACCAGCTGGCGCAACAACGCCAGCGCCTGGGCGAATTGCTGTTGTCCTGGCAGGCGATCGACGAGGACAAGCTGGCGCTCGCGCTGGAGATCCAGTCGCGCGACAAGCGGCCGCTGGGCGAAATCCTGATGGAACAGGGCTGGCTCGATGAAGGCACGCTGAAGGAAGCCATCCATTTCCAGCAGGGTGGGCAGGCCGACGCCGCGCCGACGCACTCCAAAGACAAACCCGCGACCCCATGAAGCCATTGACCCGTTCGCTCCTGCTGTCCGCCGCGCTGGCCTGCGCCGGGCCCGCCGCCGCCCAACCGGCGCCGCGCGCCGCCGAGGCGCCGCTGGAAGGCGCCGCCTATCAGTTCGCCGACGAGGGCTACAAGAGCTACGACGCGGGCAACTACGCGCTGGCGCAGCGGCAGGCCGAATCCGCCATCGCGCTGCGCCCGGACGTGGAACGGCTGCGCCTGCTGCTGATCTACGCGCTGCAGAAACAAGGCAAGCTGCAAGAGGCCGACAAGGCCGCCGCCGACGCCATCAAGAGCGGCCTGGATACCCCCGCCTTGCGCCAGGCGCGCGCCAACCTGCGGCCGCGCGCCGCCCAACCGGCCGCGGCCGGCGGCAGCGGCGCGCCCGGCACCACCGCCGCCTACCGCCGCGGCTTTCCGATCGCCACGCGCGCCTATGCCGACTACAACCGCGCCGACTACCCCGCCGCCCAGCGCGGCGCCGAACAAGCCTTCCGCATCGATCCCAAGCAAGGTGCCTGGGCCATGCTGTGGCTGGACGCGCTGGAAGCCCAAGGCAAGTACGCCGAGGCCGAGGCCGCGGCCGACAAGGCCATCGCGCTGGGCGCCCCCAACAAGAACGACCTGACCGCGCGCCGCACCACCATGAAGCGCCGCCTGGCGATCAAGCCCGCCGAACAAGGCTACCAGGCGCTGATCGCCAACCGCCCCGGCGACGCCGTGCCGCTGGCGCGCGAGGCCGTGGCGCTGGCGCCCGACACCGCCAGCCATCGCCTGTTGCTGATGACCGCGCTGATGCTGGACAACCAGCTTGCCGCGGCCGAGGACGCCGCCACCGACGCGCTCAAGCAGGACGACGAGAACACGGTGGCGCTGGTAATGCGCGCCTACCTGCGCCAACGCCAGGGCAAGACCGACCTGGCCAATGCCGACTTCGACGCCGCGCTCAAGCAGGACTGGCTCGACGA
Source organism: Achromobacter ruhlandii (assembly GCF_002082135.1). Lineage (NCBI taxonomy): Bacteria > Pseudomonadati > Pseudomonadota > Betaproteobacteria > Burkholderiales > Alcaligenaceae > Achromobacter > Achromobacter ruhlandii. The sequence continues at coordinate 1,080,053 of NZ_CP017433.1, read as the reverse complement.
CGACCAGCGCCGCAATGTGCGCCTGATCGCGGCCGATGCCGCGCTTGCCGGCGGCGAGACCAAGCGCGCGCTGGCGCTGCTGGAACCGCTCGGCGGCAAGGACGAAGCCGCCGCGGCGCGCGTCAAGCGGGCGCGCTCGAGGCCGGCGGTGCCGGCTACGCTGACGCTGGCCAACTACCCAGCGCCCCTGCAGGACTGCCGCGATACGCCCTATGGCACCTCCTGCGAGCTGCTGCCGTCGGACGCCGCCGGCAGCGGCGGCCCGGCCGCGCTGGCCTATGCCGCCTATGCGCGCGAGGACTACCAGGAAGCCATCGCCCAGGCGCGCAAAGCGGTCGAACAGGACCCCGCCAACAAGGAACTGCAGCGCCTGCTGACCACCACGCTGGCGGCCGGCAACGCGACGCAACTGGCGGAGGCCGAGAAACGCATGGGCGAGGCGCTGGCCGCGCAACCCGACGACCCCGCCCTGTTGATGCAGCGCGGCTATCTGCACCAGCGCATGGGCCAGCCCAGGCTGGCGCTGGAGGATTTCCAGGCGGCCCGCGCCACCGGCAAGGCGCCGCCGACCGTGATCCTGGACGAGGGCTACGCCCTGTCGGGCGTCGGCGACAAGCGCGGCGCGGTGGAAAAACTGAAGCAGGCCATCGACGAAGCCGACGCCGGCAGGCTCGAGCTGACGCCGCAGCAGCGTTTCGACACCCGCAGCGGCATCGCCGGACTGTCGCGCGAATGGGGCGGCTATGTCTCGGCTGGCTATCGCGGCGCGCGGCCGGCCTCGTCGGGATTGGGCGGCGCGGCCATCACCGTGCCCGGCGACGCGGTGTTCAGCACCGCCGAGATCTTCTGGCGTCCGTCGGACTTCCTCAATTCGTCGACGCGCACGTTCGAACTGTATGGACGATTGTCCAACACGCTCTACAACAAGGGCGGCAAGACCACCAGCCAGACGGTCTCGGATCCCTGCGGCGGCACCATCGACGTGGCCGAAACCTCGAACCAGGGCATCTCCGGCATTCCCACCACCGTGGGCTCGCTGGGCATGCGCTTCACGCCCTCCACCGAGGTGGGCCTGACCTTCGGCCTGGAACGCCAGTTCAATCTGGGCACCGCGACGCGCAAGGGTTCGTTCAGCCCGGCGCCGGCGGACCTGCGCTGCAGCCTGAACCGCAACAACCAGACCGCCTACTACAAGACGGACGCCGGCAGCGGCGGCTGGCTGGCCTACGTCACGTATGGTCTGTACGAAGGCACCACGCTGCGCATCGACCGTCCCGACTGGTTCACCATGGAAGGCTACGTGCAGGCGGGCTATTCCTGGCAGGACATGTCCGCGCGCCTGTGGAAGCGCAACAATTCCACCGGCGCCGATACCGACCAGACCTCGGGCAAGATCAAGCGCGACCAGGCCTTCGGCGCCGGCGAATTGCGTGTGGGCCGCAGCTATCGGGTGGACGCGATCAGTGACCGCCTGGTGTTCTTCCCCTACGCGGTGGTTGGCGCCGACTGGCTCTGGAACAGGAACCGCATGGTCGGGCTGGACATCGATGGCTCGGACTCGTATTCCCAGCTGGGCGACGGCTCGTCGTGGTCGATGGGCGCGGGCCCCGGCTTCAACCTGCGCTACTGGTTCCGCGAAGACCACTACAACGCCCCCCGGTCCTACCTGGACCTGACCACCCAATACCGTTTCAACATCGGCGGCGGCCAGGCCGACCGGGCCAAGGGTCTGTTCATCAACCTGACCCTGTCCTACTGAGCCGCGCCGATCGATACGCATTCATGAAGGAATCCATCAACATGACTACCCCGACCCCATCCCTGACCCGCCGTCCGCGCCTGGCGTCGGCCCTGTGCGGCGCGCTGCTGGCGCTGGCTGCCGGCGCCTCGCAGGCGCAGCAGGCCTCGTCCATCGTCATCCAGGGCAAGGATAACTGGCTGTTCCCCGGCTGGGGCAGCTTGACCCAGGTGGACACGCGCGGCATCGACGCCGCCACCCAGCTGGTGCGCGAGACCCGCGACGCGCTCGCCGCCAAGGGCGTCCAGCTGGAAGTGCTGGTCCTGCCCGACAAGACCCTGTTCTACCAGGACAAGCTGCCGGACGGCACGGCGCTGAGCGCCGAGGTCAAGAAGCGCTACCAGACCATCCAGGACAAGCTCAAGGCCGCCGGCATCTCCACCATCGACGACGAGGCGGTGCTGCGCCGCCTGAAGGATGGCGGCCAGGACGTGTTCTACCGCACCGACCAGCACTGGACCCAGGCCGCCGCCGACGCCACCGCCGAGGCCCTGGCCCAGCGCATCAAGCAGGACGTGAAGACGCTGGCCGGCAAGCCGGGCACCGGCATGGCGCTGGGCAGCGTGGTCAACGAACGCCGCTATGGCGACCTGGCCGAGCTGTTCTTGACGCCCGACCAGCGCAAGCAGGCCGGGCGCGAGACCTTCACCGTGCGCCGCCAGGCCGACAACCAGAGCCTGATCGATGACGCGCCCGCCCCGGTGCACGTGACCGGCCACAGTATGGTGCAGCCATACTTCGGCTTTCCGCAGAAACTGTCCAACGTGCTGGACCGGCCCGTTTCAGTGAACTGGAAACCGGGCAACGTCGGCCACTGGATCATGCTGCTGGAGTACCTGGAATCGCCCGCCTTCAAGCAGAATAAGCCGCAGGTGCTGGTGTGGCAGATGTTCGAGCCCACCTATGCGCAGGGTCCTGACGCCAAGGGGTTGTGGGACAACGCCTCCATCATGACCGCCGACGCCTGGCGCGGCCGCATGAAGGCGGCGGTGGGGCAATAACGCCGTGGCGCAAGCGGAGAAGACCGCGCCGCCCGAATCGGGCCATCGGCGCAACGCGATCGTGATCGGCGTGCTGCTGGCGCTCGGCCTGGGCTGGGGCGCCTGGTGCCTGGCGCAGGCCAGGCTGAGCGCCGCCGATGTCGCGCCCGCCGCCTGGATGAACGGCACCGCGGGGACCGCGTTGAACCAGTCGCTGCGCCTGCCGGCGCAGGGCGCGGTCAACACCTGGAACGCGGCGATCCGCTACCGTGTGCTCGGCGACCTGGGCGACCAGGTCGCGATGGGCTGCCCGCAATGGCTGTTCTATCGTGATGGCCTGCGCCCGCAACCCGGTGTGCATGTATTCAACGAACGCCTGCGCCTGATGCGCCACTGGGTCGACCAACTGCGCCAGCGTCAGGTGCAGGTGCTGGTGGTCGCCGTGCCCGACAAATCGCGCATCGAGGCCGATCACCTGTGCGGCCAGACCGTATCGTTGCCGATGCGACGCACGCTGGACGACTGGCAGGCCGCGCTGCGCGCGCAGGGCGTGCCGTTCGTCGATCTGCGCGATGCCCTGGCGCAGGCCGAGGCGCCGCGCTACTTCCGCACAGACGTGCACATGAACGCCACCGGCGCGCAGGCCGCCGCCGCGCGCGTGGCGCAAGCCGCGCTGCCGCTGCTGGGCGGCTCGGGCGCCCAGGCCTTCAAGGAAGATCCGGCGGGCGCGCCGCGGCCGCGCATGGGCGACCTGATCGTGCTGGCCGGGCTGGAACAGGCACGGCCTGGCTGGCGTCCCGAGCTGGACCTGGCCGCGCCGCAGAAGATCGAACCGGTGCGCGGCGGCGGGCTGCTCGACGACACGCCACCGGTGGAAGTGTTGCTGGCCGGCAGCTCCAACGGCCGTCGCAGCAATTTCGCCGAGCGGCTGGGCATGGGGCTGGGCCGCGAGGTCTGGAACCTGAGCCTGGATGGCGGGCAGTTTTCCGGGGCTTTGCTGGTGGCGCTCAAGCAACTCGAGCAATGGCCCAAGAGCCTGAAGCTGGTGATCTGGGAGTTTTCGGAAATGGCGCTGTCGCTGCCGCTGACCGACGACGAAAAATCCGTGCTGGCCCGACTGCCCTGACCCGAGATGCTATTCAACTCTTATCTGTTCCTGCTGATCTTCCTGCCCGTCACGCTGGCCGTGTACTACGGCGCGGGCCGCTTCAACCTGCGGCTGGCGGCGCTGTGGCTGTGCCTGACGTCCTTCGTGTTCTACGGCTGGTGGAATCCGCAATTCGTGGTGCTGCTGGCGGGTTCGATCGCCTTCAACTTCCTGGTCAGCCTGCTGATCCTGCACACGGCGGCGCGGCCGAAGCTGCAGGGGCTGATCACGGGCCTGGGCGTGGGCGCCGACCTGGCGCTGCTGTTCCACTACAAGTACTTTGCCACGCTGCTCAATTTCCTGACCGACCTGGGCATGACCAGTTCGACCATGGACGCGATCATCCTGCCGCTGGGCATTTCGTTCTTCACCTTCACGCAGATCGGCTATCTGCTGGATTGCCGCGCCGGCGTGGTCAAGGAACGCAGCCTGCTCAGCTACGTGTTGTTCGTGACCTTCTTCCCGCATCTGATCGCCGGCCCGATTCTGCATCACAAGGAGATGATGCCGCAGTTCGCGCAACCCGAGAATTACCGCTTCAAGGCCGAGAACCTGTCGGTGGGCGGGATGCTGTTCGTGATCGGACTGGCCAAGAAGGTGCTGCTGGCCGACGGTATCGCGCCCTACGCCGACGCCGGTTTCGCCGCGCCGGGCGAGTTGCAGTTCTGGGGCTCGTGGGGCGCCAGCCTGTGCTACGCCTTGCAGCTGTATTTCGACTTCTCCGGCTATTCGGACATGGCGCTGGGCCTGGCCAAGATGTTCGGCATCCGCTTCCCGCTGAACTTCAACTCGCCCTACAAGGCCGGCAGCATCATCGAGTTCTGGGCCCGCTGGCATATGACGCTGACGCGCTACCTGACCGCCTATCTCTACTATCCGGTGGCCATGGCCGTCTCGAAGTGGCGCACCGACCGTAACCTGCCGGTCGGCGCCCAGGGCGTGGCCACGGCGGGCGGCTTCCTGGCCAGCATCGTCACGCCGACGCTGTTCACGATGGCGCTGGCGGGCGTGTGGCACGGCGCCGGTTTCCAGTTCCTGGTGTTCGGCCTGCTCCATGCCATGTACCTGTCGGTGAACCACGCCTGGCGCATCTTCGTGGTCGGCCGCAAGCCCGCCGCCGCGCGCAACCTGAATGTGGTCAAGCGTGCCGCCTGCGTGCTGCTGACCTTTGTCGCGGTGCTGGTGGCGCAGGCCTTCTTCCGCGCCCACGGCGTCGGCGACGCCATGCTGCTGATGCAGGGCATGATCGGGTTGCGCGGCGTGGAAACGCTGGACCTGGCCACCCACGTCAGCGGCCTGGCCTGGGGCGATGCCTGGCGCGTGCTGGTCGGCCATCACCTGCAGTTGATCTATGCTGTGGTGCTGCTGGGCATCGCCTGGTTCGCGCCGAACGCGCACCAGATCCTGGGCCGTTACTCGCCCGCGCTGTTCAAGCCCCAGGAAGCGCCCTCGCCCTGGATGCGCTGGCGCCCCAACCTGGCCTGGCTGGCCGTGATGCTGGCGCTGCTGTTCTTCTGCCTGGTTAACCTGCACAAGGAAACCCGGTTCCTCTATTTCCAATTCTGACCGCGACGCGGTCGCGGAGTACGCGATGGACATCAAAGAAATCGAAACCAAGGTGGCCGACCTCATCGAAGGCATCATCCTCACCAAAGTCGATCCCGACACCCTGCTGATCGATTCCGGCCTGGTGGACTCGCTGGCCGCCGTGGACGTGGCGCTGGCGGTGGAACGCCAGTTTGGCTGCAAGATCCCGCCGACCGAGATCGACGTGCACCTGGAATCGGTGCACACGCTGGCCACGTTCATCGCGGAGCGCGCCCGCGCCTGACGATTCTCCTGGGGGCAGCACCATGCGTTTCGATTTCAATGCCTACGATTTCGCCGACACGTCCGTCGGCGCCGATGCCATCGCGGTGGTCGACGCGCAGGGCACGCTAACCTGGGACGCGCTGCGGGCCGCCACGCTGGCCTGGGAGCAGGAAGCCTTGCGCGCCGGCGTCACCGCCGGCGTGCCATTGGTGATTTCCGGCCACAAGGAAGCGGCCTTCCTGGTGGCGATCCTGGGCTGCCTGCGGTTGCGGGTGCCATTCGTGCCGGTCGACGTCATCAACCCGCCCGAACGCATCGCCCGCATCGGTGAACTGGTGCGCGCCGGCCTGCGCTATGACGCCCAGGCCCGCACCTTCGCCGCCGGCTGCGCCAGCCCCGCGCCGCTGGCCGAGGCCGGCCTGGCCTACATCATGTTCACCTCCGGCAGCACGGGCGATCCAAAGGGCGTGCAGATCGGACGCGAAAGCGTCAGCCTCTTCGCCGGCTGGATCCGCGACTGCCTGGACCTGGGCGCGGCGCCCGCATTCATGGACCAGATGCTGTTCAGCTTCGACTTCTCGCTGTTCAACTGGGTCGGCGCGCTGGAACTGGGGGGCGCCTGCGTCCTGTGTCCGCGCGAGACCATCGCCCAGCGCGACCGCTTCGTGCAATATCTGGCCGACACGCACATCAATGTCTGGGCCTCGACCCCGTCGTTCGTGCGCCAGCAGCTGTTCAACCCGGACTTCGACCACGCCCATCTGCCGCGGCTGCGCGTCTTCGTGTTCGGCGCCGAGTCGCTCACGCCGACGCTGGCCGAGGAGCTATGGCAGCGCTTTCCCGATGTGCGCATCATCAACTCGTACGGTCCCACCGAGGCGACCTGCTCCACCACCTGGGTCGAGATCGACCCGGCCCTGCGCGCCGAGGCGCCCAACCCCTTCCCCATCGGCCGCGCCAAGCCGTATGCCGAGGTCTTCATCGAGAACGGCGAGATCAGCATCGCCGGCGATCACGTCATGCGCGGTTACCTCAACCGTCCCGACCTGAATGCCTCGCGCATGTTCACGCGCAACGGCAAGCGCGGGTACCGCAGCGGCGACCTCGGCGACATCGACGCGCGCGGGCTGGTGACGTTCCGCGGCCGCATCGACGACCAGATCAAGTTGCACGGTTACCGCATCGAACTGGCCGAGATTGACGCCGCCATCGCCGCCCTGCCGGGCGCGCGCGCCGGGGCCACCGTCGCGCTGCGGCGGCCCGATGGCACTATCATCCGTCTCATAGGATTCGTCGAACCGGCCGAAGCCGGCCCCGAGGGCCTGCAGCCCCTGCCCGCGACGCTGGCCGACTGGAAGGCCGTACTGGGCCGCCGGCTGCCCCCCTACATGATCCCGTCCGAGCTGATAGCCTGCCATCGCTTCCCGACGACCAGCACCGACAAGGCGGACCGCAAACAGCTCGAGCGCATGTACCTCGACGCCCGCCTCAGCAAGAAACCGGAGCCGCAAGCATGACCCGTCGCATCCCTTTCCCCGCCCTGGCATTGGCGCTGGCATTGGCCACCGCCGCTGGCGCCACCCAGGCCGAAGGCGTGCTCGCCCAACTGTATGCCGCCCGCCCTCCGGCGGGCTCGTCGTTCGTGCGCGTCATCAATCCGGAAACCGGCCCCGTGCGCGTGCAGATCGCCAACGGCCCGTCGCAGGAGATCAGCCCGACCCAGCCCGCCAGCACCTACGCCATCGTCAAGGGCAACCAGCCGTTCAACCTGCTGATCGACGGCAAGCCGGCCGCCAGCCTGCAGGTCAAGCCCGATACGTTCACTTCGCTGGTGGTGCGCCGCGACGGCGTCAACGTGACCTATGTGGCGATCGACGACAGCAACGGCGCGCAGGACGCGCTTAAGGCCGAGCTGCGTTTCTACAACCTGGCGGCCGCTTGCCCCGGCGCCAGGCTCGAAGTCAGCCCGACCGGGCCCGTGCTGTTCCAGGACATCAAGCCGGGCGCCTCGGCGGCGCGTGCCATCAACCCGGTCAGCGCCACGCTGGCGGCCGGCTGCGGCACGGTGCTGTCGCCCTCGCTGGCGCTGCCGGCCCTGCAGCCAGGCGACCACTACAGCCTGTTCCTCACCGGCAGCGCCACCGCGCCCACGCTGCACGGCCAGACCAGCGCCACCGACCCCTATAGCAAGTAAGGAGGCCGCATGCGCCGCGTATTCCGGGACGACCACGAACTCTTTCGCGACCAGGTGCGGCGCTTCGTCGCCGAGGAGATCGCGCCACACTACGCCGAGTGGGAAAAGGCCGGCATCGTGCCGCGCGCGCTGTGGCGCCGCGCCGGCGAGGAAGGCCTGCTCAACTGCGCCCTGCCCGAGCCCTACGGGCTCGGCGGCGACTTCGGCCATGCCGTCGTGGTGATCGAGGAACTGGCGCGCGCCAATTTCCTGGGCATCGGCTTCTCGATCCATTCCGACATGGTCGCGCCCTACCTGAACGCCTTCGGCACGACCGCGCAAAAGGAACGCTGGCTGCCCGCCATGACACGCGGCGACATCATCGGCGCCATCGCCCTGACCGAACCCGACGCGGGCAGCGACCTGAAGGCGGTGCGCACGCGCGCCCGCCGTGAGGGCGACCACTACATCCTGAACGGCCAGAAGACCTTCATCACCAACGGCGTCAACGCCGGCCTGGCGATCGTGCTGGCCAGCACCGACCCCGACCTCGGCGCGCGCGGCCTGTCGCTGTTCTGCGTCGAGGAAAGCCTGCCCGGCTACACCAAGGGCGCGGCCTTGAACAAGATCGGCCAGCACTGCCAGGACACCTGCGAGCTGTACTTCGATGACGTGCGCCTGCCCGCCGATTGCCTGCTGGGCCAGGAAAATGGCGCTTTCGAATACCTGACGCAGGAACTCGCGCGCGAACGCCTGGCGATCGCTCTGCGCGCCGGGGCCTCGCTCGAGGGCATGCTGGACGAGGCCGCCGACTACACCCGCAACCGCAAGGTATTCGGCCGCCGGGTGTTCGACTACCAGAACTCGCGCTTCAAGCTGGCCAGCGCGCGCGCCCAGAGCACCATGCTGCGGGTGTTCCTGGACGATTGCCTGGCGCGCCACATGGCGGGTGAACTCGACGCCACCAGCGCCGCCATCGCCAAGCTCAACGCCACCGAAATGCAGGGCGCGGTGCTGGACGACCTGCTGCAGCTGTACGGCGGCTATGGCTACATGGCCGAATACGGCATCGGCCGCGCCTGGGTCGATGCGCGCGCGCTGCGCATCTTCGGCGGCACCAGCGAAATCATGCGGGAAATCATCGGCCGCAGCTTCCTCTGAGCGCCCGCGGGCTCAGACGCGCGCCGCCATCCAGGCATCCCTGAGCGCGCGGGCCTCGGGCGTATCGCCGATCACCCACGGGTCCATCGTGAATGCCACGATGCGCTTGGCGCCATAGCCGCGCGCCACATCCCACTGCTGCTTGACCCGGCCGAAATCGGCGGAGCGCGCCTTGAACGTGGTGCCGTCCGTGCTGCCCGAGGGCAGTTCCTCGAACAGCTCCATGATCAGGTCGAACGAGGCGCGGCGCTTGAGCAGCATGTCGTGCAGCGGCTCCAGCGCCCGGTAGTTGGCCAGGCCCGCCACGCCCACGCCGTCCTGGATCATGGGGTGGATACGCACCGCGTCCAGCACCCGCGACCATAGCTGCATCAACGAGCCGTCCCCGGCAAGCCGGCTGTGGTAGGTCGAAATGGACGGAATGCGATGACAACTGGCCAGCGAGGCGCGGGTGAAAGCGTCCAGCCACGGCACCAGCAGCGCCTGGCGCTCGGGCCGGGCCCAGTTGTATTGCTCCAGCTCGTACGGCACGTACCAGCCGCGGAAATTGCGGCGCTTGGGCCAGGCGGCGGTGCGCATGTAGGCCACGCCACGGTCGCGGGTATGGTCCAGGTAGGACGCCAGCGCCGTGTCGTCGGGCGCGGCCAGCACGTTCCACCAACGCTGGTCATAGGGCAGGCCCACGTGCACACCCAGGCCGTTGTGGTCGGCTTCCTCGAAGATGATGTCCAGCATCGATGGCGGCGCCATCCAGTCATCCGGCCGGCCGCCTTCCAGGCCGACCCACTGCAGGAACAGCTCGCGGCAGCCCAGCCGCCGGCAAGCGGCGAGGCGGCGGCGCCATTCGTCACGCGTCAGGTCCCGGTGGCTGAGCCACAGTTGCAGGAAAGTCGCATTCAGCGAGATGGGCGGTGCACAGGCCGCCAGCGGGATGAGCGCGCCCAGCGCCGCCGCCTGCAGCAGGCGGCGGCGCGCGAGGGATTGAAGCCGCGGGCGCGTCAGGGGAACAATCCTTGCCGGAATCAGCCGCGATTGCCGAACAGGCCCGACAGCGATGCCAGCAGGTCGGTCGGGTTGAAGGACTGGCCCGGCTGGACGGCGCCTTCGGGCGTGGCCTTGTCGATCAGTTGCGGCAACAGCGAGGACAGCGAGCCCAGCACCGAACCGGTGTCCTGGCCGGTCTTGGCGGCCAGTTCGTTGACCACGCCCGGATCCAGCACCTGGCCGAGCTGGTCGGCGCTGACCGGCAGGTTCTGGCCCTTGCCAATCCACGATGCGACGATTTCCCCCAGGCCGCCCTGCTGGAAGCTGGCGATCAGGCCCGACAGGCCGCCCGGGTATTTGTTCAGTTGTTCGATCAGGGCCGGCAGCAACGAGGCCGAGCCCCCTTGCTGACCGCCTCCGGCCATCGAGGCCAAGGTATCCAATAGACTCATCGCCGTACTCCAGGAAAATCGGAAATCCAGTATAGGCCCATGGCGCCGCGGACACCGTCATCCAACGGATACCGGCCCCGATCTTTGCAAAACTTGTCCTTTGCCGCGGACTGGCCTGCGCCTCAGCCCGCGCCGCGCAGCGCCTGCAATGCCTTCTGGCCGGCGCGGCCGTCGGCGGGCAGGCCCAGCGCGCGCTGCGCCGCGCGCAAGGCCTCGCGGGTGCGTTCACCGATCATGCCATCGGGTTCGCCCAGTTCATAGCCCCGGGCAATCAGCAGCCGCTGCAGCTCGCGCCGCTCGGCCCGCGACAGGCCCGGATCGTCGGTTGGCCAGGCCTGCGCCAGCGGCCCGCCGCCGCGCAGGCGGTCGGACAGGTGCGCGATCGCCAGCGCGTAGCTCTCGGCCGCGTTGTACGAGTAGAGCGCGTCGAAGTTGCGCGTCACCAGGAAGGCCGGCCCCTGGGGGCCGGCCGGCAGCAGCAGGCCGGCCGGCGTCTCGCCCGGCGGCAGCGGCGTGCCATCGGCGCGCGTCACGCCCTGGCCGCGCCAGAATGCCAGCGGGCGCTTGTTCTTGCGTCCCGCGCCGGCGGTGCCCAGGCCGGGCGGCAGCCTGACCTCGTAGCCCCAGTCCAGCCCGCTGTTCCAGCCGGCGCGCTTGAGGAAATTGGCCGTGGACGCCAGCGCGTCCGGCACGCTGTCGATCAGATCGCGCCGGCCGTCGCCGTCGAAATCCACCGCCAGCCGCAGATAGGTGGACGGCATGAACTGGGTCTGGCCAAAGGCCCCGGCCCACGAGCCCTTGAGCTTGTCCGGATCGATATGCTCGTCCTGGATGATCTTGAGCGTGGCGTAGAACTCGCCGCGGAAATAGGCCTGGCGGCGGCCGAAGCACGACAGCGTCGACAACGACGTCAGCAGCGGCCGTCCGCCCAGGGTACGGCCGTAATTGCTCTCCACGCCCCACACCGCCGCGATGGTGGCGGGATCCACGCCGTAGCGCGAGGCGGCGCGATCGAGCTCGGCGCGCCAGCGCGCGATGCTGTCCTTGCCGTCGGCGACACGCTCGTCATCGACCAGGGCCGCCATGTAATCCCAGATCGGCGTCTTGAATTCGGGCTGGGCATCAAGCAGGCCGATCACCGCCATGTCGGGCGCCAGGCTGGCGGTGTGCCTGTCGAACGTGGCGCCGGACACGCCGGCCTTGGCCGCGGGCGCGCGCAGGCCCGCCAGGCAGGTCGCGAAGGCGTCCGCGGCCTGCGCGGCGCCGCTGGACAGCGCCAGGGCGAAGACCGCCAGGGACGCGGTATAGCGGATTTTCATGTCGTGGAGGTTCCTGTGGAGGGATCGGCCGCGTCGCCTTGCAGGCGCCGTTGCCAGTCTTCGACCTGGCCCAGCCTGGCGCGCTTCTCGAACAGCGCGCGCCAGTTGGGCGACAGCGCCGGCAGCGCGGCCAGCTCGGTCAGCGTGGGCACGTCCAGCACCCGGCGGTTGAGAATGTCCTGGATGCGGGCCAGCGTCCATTGGGGATAGGGCCGGTCACGCAGCGACAGCGTATCGCCCGGCGCCAGCCAGCCCTCGCGCAGCACGCGGTAGTACCAACCGGTCCTGCCGCTGGCCTGCACCCGGGCCGACATGCCGGCGTGGTCGAAACGGTGGTTCAGCTTCCAGCACGGCTGGCGCGCCTGCGACACCTGGATCAGGGCCTGGCCCACGGCATAGGTGTCGCCGACGCAGACGTCGTGCTCGGTCATGCCCGTGGTGGAAAGGTTCTCGCCAAACGCGCCCGGCGCACGCAACACGGCGCGTTCGCCCAGATCGCGCAGCCAGGCCGCATAGTGTTCCCGCGCGTAGTGGTGCAGCGCCTTCTCGGGGCCGCCGTGGAAGCGCCGGTCGGCCTGTTCATCGCCGCGCAGCCCGTGCGCGCCGAGCCACAGCGGCGCGGCCGCCGGATGCTTGTCGATGCCGCTGTCGCGGCCGGAATCGCCCAGCGGGCGCACCGCGCCCGTCAGCAGCGCATCGATCACGATTTCCATGCGCGTGCATCCTCAAGCCAGCAACGCGGCCAGCTCGGCCTCGTCGAAGCCGGCGGCGCGCCGCGCCTGCAGGTTAAAGGGTCCGCGCAGGCGTGGCGCCTTGTAGCGCGCGGCCAGTTCGGCATAGCAGGCCACGGGCTCCCTGCCCTGCTCGGCGCAAAGATGCTTGTACCAATGATTGCCGATCGCCACATGGCCGATCTCGTCGCGCAGGATGATGTCGACAATGGCCGCGCTCTGCGCATCACCGGCGCCCGCCAGCTTGTTGCGGATCAGCGGCGAGGCATCCAGCCCGCGCGCCTCCAGTGTTCGCGGCACCAGCGCCAGCCGCGCCAGCAGGTCGTCACAGGTGCGCTCGGCCATTTCCCACAAGCCGTTGTGGCCGGGAAAATCGCCATAGGCGTAGCCCAGGTCGGCCAGGCGCCGGTTCAGCAGTTCGAAATGGCTGGCCTCTTCATGCGCCACGCGCAACCAGTCGCGGTAGAAGGCATCCGGCATCCCCGCGAAGCGCCAGAGAATATCCAGCGCCAGGTTGACCGCGTTGAACTCGATATGCGCCAAGGCGTGCAGCAGCGCGGCGCGGCCCTCGAGCGTGGCCATGGAACGCTGCGGCACCTCGGCCGGCGATACCAGCGCGGGCGCGGCGGGCCGTCCCGGCAGGGCGGCATGCGCGACATAGCGCCGCGCGCCATCCAGCGGCGCATCGGCGCCGATGGCGCGCACCCGCGCCAGCTTGTCCGCCCAGCCGGTGGCGGCCAGCGCTTGCAGCGCCTGCGCCCGCAGGCAGGCCGCGCCGCCGTCCGGGCCGCTCCCGCCCGGGGAAAGGATCGAATTGCTGTCCATGAGAATTTCCGCTGCGTGGCGACCCCGCGCCGCCCGCAAGACAATAACCCTGCGCACTCATCAGGCGCGGTGCGCCACGCGCCAACGAAGACTTTATCATTCGTCCATGGATTCGCCGCTCCGCCTGACCATCGAGACCGACCTTGCCCGCGTCGACGCCCGCCAGTGGGACGCGCTGGCCGGCGACCAGCCGTTCCTGCGGCACGCCTTCCTGCACGCCCTGCACGACAGCGGCTGCGCGGCGCCGCGCACCGGCTGGTCGCCGCACTACCTGATGCTGTGGCGCGGCGCGGCGCTGGCCGGCGCCGTGCCGCTCTATCTGAAATCGCATTCGCGCGGCGAGTACGTATTCGACTACGCCTGGGCCGACGCCTTCGAGCGCCATGGCCTGCGCTACTATCCCAAGCTGCTGGCGGCCGTGCCGTTCACCCCGGTCTCGGGCCCGCGCCTGCTGGCCGCCAGCGACGAAGACCGCGATACCCTGGTGCGCGGGCTGGTGGCCTTCGCCGAAGAGATCCAGGTGTCCTCGCTGCACCTGCTGTTTCCCGCCGTGGCCGATCTGCGCGCTCTGCGCGAGGCCGGTTTCATGGTGCGCGAAAGCGTCCAGTTCCACTGGACCAACCCGGGTTACGCCGACTTCGACGCCTTCCTGGCCACAATGAGCCACGACAAGCGCAAGAAGATCCGCCAGGACCGCAAGAAGGTGGCGCAGGCCGGGCTGGCGTTCCGCTGGCTGCGCGGCGGGCAGATCGAGGCGGCCGACCTGGATTTTTTCTACCAGTGCTATTGCCATACCTACTTCAACCACGGCAATCCGCCCTACCTGAGCCGCGAGTTCTTCCTGCGCGCCTATCGCGACCAGCCCGATGCCTTCGTGCTCATCCTGGCCGAGCGCGACGGCCAGCCGGTGGCCGCCGCCCTGAACCTGGCGGGCGGCGACACGCTGTACGGGCGCTATTGGGGCGCGACGGAATACGTGCCGGGGCTGCATTTCGAAACCTGCTACCTGCAGGCCATCGCCTATTGCATTGCCCATGGCATGACGCGCTTCGAGGGCGGCGCGCAAGGGGAACACAAAATGGCGCGCGGGCTGCTGCCCACGCCCACCTGGTCGGCGCACTGGGTCGCCGACGCGCGCTTCGCGGCAGCGATCCAGCACTTTCTGGATGAGGAAACCGCCGCCGTGGACGATTACCTGGGCGAGCTCGAGGCCCACACGCCATTCAAGCGCGCGGCTCCGGACTGACCGGTCAGAGGAAGCGATCCAGCAGCTTGCGGCTGTGCTTGTCGAGCGACAGGATATCGCGCACCAGGTAGAAAATGCCGTGGCTGTCGGCGATCAGCAGCGTCTGCGGGCTCAGGCGGCGGATGTCCTCCTCGCCCCGCAACGTGAAGCTGGTGGCCCCGCGGTCGGTCTCCACCTTCCAGACGCTGGGCGTGGCAAAGGTCGACACGCTGGCGAGCTTGCGGATCTCGGGCATGAATTCACGCCCGGCCAGTTCTTCTTCGATCAGGGCGCGTTCGGCGGCGGGCACATCGGCCAGCCGTTCGATCCACAACAGTTCGCGACCTTCGCCGGTCACCAGCGACAGCCCGCGATCGGCCTCGCTGATCGGAAAGGCCCGCACCGGAATCACGCCTTCGTGCGCGACGCCGTCGGCGCCCTGGAACACCAAACGCCCGAACGCATTGCGTCGCAGCTGAAAAACGGGAAGCGTCATGACGGTTATCTCGCTCAGGCCACGGCGGCCATGTCTTCGCTGCCGGAGGACTGCGCGTCCGCCTCATTCTGGCGCGCCTGCGCCTGGTACAGCCGGTAGTAGGCGCCCTCGCGCGCCATCAGTTCCTCGTGCGGCCCCTGCTCGACGATCTGGCCACGGTCCAGCACCACCAGCCGGTCGGCCTTGCGCAAGGTGCTCAGGCGGTGGGCGATGGCGATGGTGGTGCGGCCGCGCACCAGGTTGTCGAGCGCCTTCTGGATTTCCTTCTCGGTGGTGGTGTCCACCGACGAGGTGGCTTCGTCCAGGATCAGGATGCGCGGGTCGATCAGCAGCGCGCGCGCGATCGAGATGCGCTGGCGCTCGCCGCCGGACAGCGCCTGGCCGCGCTCGCCGACCAGCGAGTCGTAGCCATGCGGCAGACGCAGGATGAATTCATGGGCATGGGCGGCGCGCGCGGCGGCCACGATCTCGTCGCGGGTGGCGTTGGGCTTGCCGTAGGCGATGTTCTCGGCGATGGTGCCGAAGAACAGGAAAGGTTCCTGCAGCACCAGCCCGATGTTGCGGCGGTAATCCGCCACCCGCACCGAGCGGATGTCGGCGCCGTCCACCAGGATCGCGCCTTCCGACACGTCGTAGAAGCGGCAGATCAGGTTGATCAGGGTGCTCTTGCCCGAACCGCTATGCCCCACCAGGCCGATCATTTCGCCGGGCGCGATGCTCAGGTCCAGGCCGCGGATGACCTGGCGGTTGCCGTAGCGGAAGCCGACGTCGCGCAATTCGATGCGGCCATTGATCTGCGGCAGCTTGGCCGGGTTCTGCGGCTCCGGCACGCTCGAAACGTGGTCCAGGATGTCGAAGATACGCTTGGCGCCGGCGGCCGCCTTCTGCGTCACCGACACAATGCGGCTCATCGAATCCAGCCGCGTGTAGAAGCGCCCGATGTACGCCAGGAACGCCGCCAGCACACCGACCGTGATCTGCTTCTGCGAGACCTGCCAGATGCCGAAGATCCACACCACCAGCAGCCCGACCTCGGTCAGCAGCGTGACGGTGGGCGAAAACAGCGACCACGTGGTATTGACCCGGTCGTTCACTTCCAGGTTGCGGTTGTTGGCCTCGCGAAAGCGCGCCACTTCGCGCTTTTCCTGGGCAAACGCCTTGACCACGCGAATGCCGGGAATGGTATCGGCCAGCACGTTGGTGATCTCCGACCAGATCCGGTCGACCTTCTCGAAGCCATGGCGCAGGCGGTCGCGCACCGCGTGGATCATCCAGATGATGAACGGCAGCGGCACCAGCGTGACCAGCGCCAGCCACGGATTGATCGACACCAGGATCGCGGCGGTCATGGCGATCATCAGGATGTCGTTGGCGAAGTCCAGCAGGTGCAGCGACAGGAACACGCAGATGCGATCGGTCTCGCTGCCGATGCGGGAAATCAGGTCGCCAGTGCGCTTGCCGCCGAAATACTCCAGCGACAGCTGCTGCAGGTGTTCATACGTGGTGGTGCGCAGGTCGGCGCCGATGCGCTCGCTGACCCAGGCCAGGATGTAGGTACGCGCCCAGCCCAGTCCCCAGGCCAGGAAGGCCGAACCGAGCAGCCCGCCCAGGTACAGGCGAACCTTGCTGTAGTCGATGGGCGCGCCGTTCTGGAACGGGATCAGCACGTCGTCCATCAGCGGCATGGTCAGGTACGGCGGCACCAGGGCCGCCGCGGTCCCCATCAGGGTCAGCAGGAAACCGGCGAGCAACGGCAGGCGGTAGGGCCGCGCGAAACGCCACAGGCGCAGCAGCGCCCAGGTGGTGGACGGCGCCGCCTGTTCCTGGTTGCAGGTGGGGCATTCGTCCTGGCCCGCGGGAATGGCGTTGTTGCAAATGGTGCACTGGCGCTCGCCCGCCTCGGCTTGCGGCTGGCCGGACAGGCGGATCGCCTGCTGGGCCTCGAACTGACCCAGCAGCCGCAGCGCCGCCGGGTTGCAGGCCAGCGTGAAGCGCCAGATGCCCAGGCGCGCGCTGTCGTCGTGCAATTCCAGCACGGCGGCGCCGGCGTGGTCGGAAAGATTCAGGGACAGTTGGGGACCGTAGGCCCAGGATTCCCAGCCGGTATCGGCCGGATTGCGGGCGATCAGGCGGCGGTCGGTGACCGCGACCAACCCGGGCTGGAACTTCAGCCGCTGGTCCAGGTCTATTTCGAGCCAGGCCAGCAGGGTCTCATCCTGCGCGAGTTCCGCGCGGATGTCATCCCGCCAGCGGGCAGGAAAGGCTTCGGCTAGGCCGGAAAGCAGGTGTGGTTTTTTCATTAGAACGCATACCGGGCCAGGACTCTGCCCTACAAGGCGGCGACGGGCTGCCGGCCCGAGGCCGGCAACGTGTCCCTTCCTTACAACACAACGAGTTCACGCCTTTGAAGGCGTCGTATAGTATCAGCCGATTTTTCTAATTAGGAATATCTGGGATCCCCCACTCGTTGGCATTATTCTTAAGGCGCAACCCCAATAAATTCGCGGTCTTGCATAGGGGCGTCCGCGCGTGCCAACCTGCTTCTCAAGTAAATTAAAACATGAAAAAGAAAGACATTGAATTCCTCGATGTCGTGGCTTTGCGCGGCCCGAACATTTGGACGTACCGTCCGGTACTTGAGGCGTGGGTGGATATCGGCGAGCTGGAGGACTACCCCTCCAACACGATCCCCGGCTTCTACGAACGGCTGACTGCCTGGCTGCCGACCCTGATCGAGCACCGCTGCAGCCCGGGCGTGCGCGGCGGCTTCCTGTCCCGCGTCAAGGAAGGCACCTGGCCCGGCCACATTCTCGAACATGTCACCCTTGAGCTGCAGAACCTGGCCGGCCTGCGCGGCGGCTTCGGCAAGGCCCGTGAAACCTCCACCCGCGGCGTGTATAAAGTCGTCGTGCGCGCCTGGCAGGAACAGGTCACCCGCACCGCCCTGAACGAAGGCCGCGACCTGGTGATGGCCGCGATCGAAGACCGCCCGTTCGACGTCGACGCCGCCGTGGCGCGCCTGCGCCGGCTGGTCGACAAGCACTGCCTGGGTCCCAGCACCGCCTGCATCGTCGATGCCGCCGATGACCGCGACATCCCCTACATCCGCCTGTTCGAAGGCAACCTGGTGCAGTTCGGCTACGGCTCGCGCCAGCGCCGCATCTGGACGGCCGAGACCGACCGCACCAGCGCTATCGCCGAAGGCATTTCGCGCGACAAGGACCTGACCAAGGAACTGCTCTCGACCTGCGGTGTGCCGGTGCCGGAAGGCCGTCTGGTCGACAGCGAGGACGACGCCTGGTCGGCCGCCGAGGATATCGGCCTGCCGGTGGTGGTCAAGCCGTATGACGGCAACCACGGCCGCGGCGTATTCACCAACCTGACCACGCGCGAGGAAGTGGTTTCCGCCTACCGCGTCGCGGTCGACGAAGGCAGCGGCGTCATCGTCGAGCGCTTCGTGCTCGGCAACGAACACCGCCTGCTGGTGGTCGGCAACCGCATGGTGGCCGCCGCC
The DNA here is from genome assembly GCF_002082135.1 of Achromobacter ruhlandii. Taxonomy (NCBI): domain Bacteria; kingdom Pseudomonadati; phylum Pseudomonadota; class Betaproteobacteria; order Burkholderiales; family Alcaligenaceae; genus Achromobacter; species Achromobacter ruhlandii. The sequence goes on along the minus strand of NZ_CP017433.1, from coordinate 1,061,436 downwards.
GCCGGCGAGCCGGCCTGGGTCACGGGCGACGGCAAATCCACCATCACCGAACTGATCGACAGCCAGATCAACACCGACCCGCGCCGCGGCCGCACCGAAAACCATCCGCTCAATCCGGTGCGGCTGGATTCGGCCGCGCGCCTCGAGATCGCCCGCCAGGGCCTGTCGGAAGACAGCGTGCCGGCCGACGGCCAGCGCGTGCTGGTGCAGCGCAGCGGCAACGTCGCCTTCGACGTCACGGACCGCGTGCATCCCAGCGTCGCCGCCACGGTCACCCTGGCCGCCCGCATCGTCGGCCTGGACATTGCCGGTGTCGACCTGGTGGCCGAGGACATTTCGCGACCGCTGGACGAACAGCGCGGCGCCATTGTCGAGGTCAATGCCGGCCCCGGCCTGCTGATGCACCTCAAGCCTGCCGACGGCACCCCGCGCCCGGTCGGCCGCGCCATTGTCGACCACCTGTTCCCCGAAGGCGATGCCGGCCGCATCCCGATCGTCGGCGTCACCGGCACCAACGGCAAGACCGTGGTCGCGCGCCTGGTGGCGCGCCTGCTGCACCTGTCCGGCAAGCGCACCGGCCTGGCCTGCAGCGAAGGCCTGTACCTCGACCGCCGCCTGGTGCAGAAGGGCGACCGCGCCGATTTCGCGTCCGGCACTCGCGTGCTGATGAACCGCAACGTCGACGCCGCCGTCATCGAGAACGACAGCGGCGTCATCCTCGGCCAGGGCCTGGCCTACGACCGCTGCCAGGTCGGCGTGGTCACCAACATCGACGACGCCGACCACCTCGGCGATTTCGACATCAACGAAACGGAGCGCATGTTCAATGTGTTCCGCACCCAGGTCGACGTGGTGCTGCCGACCGGCGCCGCCGTGCTCAATGCGCGCGACCCGCGCGTGGTCGAAATGGCCGAGCTGTCCGACGGCGCCGTGATCTTCTTCGGCATCGATCCCGCCCTGCCCGCCATCACCGCCCACCTGCAACAGGAGGGCCGCGCGGTGTTCGTGCGCGACGGCGCCATCGTGCTGGCGCAGGGCGCGCACGAGGAACGCCTGGCCGACGTCGCCGCGATCCCGCTGACGCATGGCGGCCGCGTCGCCTTCCAGGTCGAGAACGTGCTGGCCGCGGTCGGCGCCGCCTGGGCGCTCGACATCCCCGTCGAGCTGATCCGCGCCGGCATCGAGACCTTCGACATCGACCAGGCCGACGCGCCCTGGCAGTTCACGCTGTTCGAACGCAATGGCAGCACCGTGGTGGTGGACGACGTCCACAACGCCTCCGCGCTGCGTCCGCTGATCACCGCCATCGACCAGTTCCCGTCGACCACCCGCGCCGCCGTCTATTCGGCCGGCGCCGACCGCCGCGACGTGGACCTGATCGAACAGGGCAAGCTGCTGGGCGACGCCTTCGACCGCGTCGTGCTGTACGACGACACCACCGTCACCAGCAAGCGTCCCGCCGGCCAGGCGCGCGCGCTGCTGCGCCGGGGGCTGGAGCAAGGCAGCCGCGTCAAGCAGATCATCGACGAGCCAGACCACGGCAAGGCCATCGAGAGCCAGCTGTCCGGCATCGCCGCGGGCGACTTCGTGCTGCTGCAATCCGACGAAGCATTTTCCGGCCCCACCATCGATCTCGTCCGCCGCTGGATCCAGCAACACTGACATCACCGCGCGCCGCGCTCATCGCCGCGGCGCGCCTAAGCTAGACAGGAATACCTGCCATGGAAGTTTCCCGTATCCGAGCGCTGCGCGGCCCCAATCTGTGGAGCAAGAACACCGCGATCGAAGCCATCGTGTCGTGCGCCGACGCCGAATGCTCGATCGACAGCCTGCCCGACTTTGAGGCCCGCCTGCGCGCGCGCCTGCCCCAGACCGGCCTGCTGCGCCCCGAGGGCCACCAGGGCGCGGTGTCCATCGCGCACGTGCTGCAGATCGTCGCGTTGACGCTGCAGGCCTACGCCGGCTGCCCCGTCACCTTCGGCCGCGCCTCGTCCACCATCGAACCCGGCGTGTTCCAGGTGGTGGTGGAATACAGCGAAGAAGAAGTCGGCCGTCTCGCCATGGATCTGGCGCAGCAGCTGGTGCAGGCCGCGCTGGACGACACGCCGTTCGACCTGGCCGACGCCCTCAAGCGCCTGCGCGAACTGGACGAAGACGTGCGCCTGGGCCCCAGCACCGGCGCCATCGTCAACGCCGCCACCGCCCGCAACATCCCGTACCGCCGCCTGACACAAGGCAGCATGGTGCAGTTTGGCTGGGGCAGCAAGCAGCGCCGCATCCAGGCCGCCGAGACCGACCTGACCAGCGCCATCTCCGAATCGATCGCGCAGGACAAGGACCTGACCAAGATGCTGCTAGACGCCGCCGGCGTGCCGGTGCCGCTGGGCCGCTCGGTCACCACCGCCGAAGACGCCTGGGCCGCGGCCCAGGAACTGGGCGGCCCGGTCGTGGTCAAGCCGCGCGATGGCAGCCAGGGCCGCGGGGTGGCGGTCAATATCGAGACGCGTGAACGCGTGATCCAGGCTTTTGAAGTGGCCGAGGAAATCAGTTCCGAAGTCATCGTCGAGCGCTACATTCCCGGCCACGACTTTCGCCTGCTGGTGGTGGGCGGCGCGCTGGTCGCGGCCTCGCGCCGCGATCCGCCGCAGGTCACCGGCGACGGCGTGCACACCATCCGCCAACTGGTCGAGCAGGTCAACGCCGACCCGCTGCGGGGCGATGGCCACGCCACCTCGCTGACCAAGATCCGCTTCGACGACATCGCGCTCGCTACACTGAAAAAACAAGGCTTCGATGCCGAGTCCGTGCCCGCGCCGGGCACCCTGATCTTCCTGCGCAACAACGCCAACCTCAGCACGGGTGGATCGGCCACCGACGTCACGGACGAGGTCCATCCGGAGATGGCGGCGCGCGCCGTTTCGGCCGCGCGCATGATCGGCCTGGACATCTGCGGCGTAGACGTGGTGGCCGAAAGCGTGCACTACCCGCTCGAAGAGCAGAACGGCGGCGTGGTCGAAGTCAACGCCGCGCCCGGCCTGCGCATGCACCTGAACCCCTCGTTCGGCAAGGGCCGCGCCGTGGGCGAAGCCATCATCGCCAACATGTTCGCCGACGGCGAGGACGGCCGCATTCCGCTGGTGGCGGTGGCCGGCACCAACGGCAAGACCACCACCGTGCGCCTGACCGCCCATATCCTCGGCGTGGCCGGCAACCGCGTCGGCATGACCAACTCCGACGGCGTCTACGTCGACAACCTGCGCATCGACACCGGCGACTGCAGCGGCCCGCGCAGCGCCCGCAGCGTGCTGATGCATCCGGACGTCGATGCGGCGGTGTTCGAAACCGCGCGGGGCGGCATCCTGCGCGAAGGCCTCGCCTTCGATCGCTGCAACGTCGCCATCGTCACCAACATCGGCATGGGCGACCACCTCGGCCTGGGCTACATCAGCACCGTCGAGGACCTGGCCGTGGTCAAGCGCGTCATCGTGCAACACGTGCACCCGAGCGGCACCGCCGTGCTTAACGCCGCCGACCCCATCGTGGCGGAGATGGCCTCCAGTTGCCCCGGTTCAGTCACCTACTTCGCCGAGGATCGCAACCATCCCATCATGGCGACGCACCGGGCCCAGGGCCTGCGCGTGGTCTATCGTGATGGCGACGCCATCGTCGCGGCCCAGGGCAGCGAGGAAACCCGGTTCCCGCTGGCCGAGATTCCGCTCACGCGCAATGGCACCATCGTCTTCCAGGTCGAAAACGCCATGGCCTCGATCGCCGCGGCCTGGGCGCTGAACCTGGACTGGAGCATCGTCCGCCGGGCCCTGGCGACTTTCGTCAACGACGCCCAGACCGCGCCCGGCCGCTTCAACGTGTTCGACTACCGCGGCGCCACCGTGATCGCGGACTACGGCCACAACCCCGATGCCATCCAGGCCCTGGTGCGCGCGGTCGATGCCATGCCCGCCAAGCGCCGCTCGGTGGTCATCAGCGGCGCCGGCGACCGGCGCGATGAAGACATCCGCATGCAGACCGAGATCCTCGGCGAGGCCTTCGACGACGTGCTGCTGTACCAGGACCAATGCCAGCGCGGCCGCGCCGACGGCGAAGTGCTGGCGCTGCTGCAGCAAGGCCTGGTCAACGCCAGCCGCGCCCGCCACATCGAAGAGATCCACGGCGAATTCCTGGCGATCGACAAGGCATTGGCGCGCCTGAATGCGGGCGATCTCTGCCTGATCCTGGTCGACCAGGTGGAAGAGGCGCTGGAACACATCGCCCAACGCATCCGCGAAGCCTGAGTCCGTCAGCGGCTCGAATGTGAAAACGGGGCGCGCAAGCTCCCCGTTTTTTTCTGCCCGCCGATAACGCCTAGCCGTGGGCCAGGCCGTCCGGCGCGGCTGCCTGGTAGCGGTCCGTCACGTGCGTGCATCCCTGCGCGGCCACCAACGCCAGCGCCAGCAGGATCGTGCCGAGGAATCGTTGCGTCATGCCTGTCCTTTGAGTGAAATCGCCTGGCCGCGCCGGCCACGAGACCATGGCCGGCACGTGCCTCGACTATACCGTTGCGCCCGCCACGCAACCAGCGGCGCGATGCGCGGCACGGCTTCGCGATCCGCCTCGCCAAACGCGTATAGGTCCCGTTACCAGCCCCGCTCAAAACGGCTCAATACGTTGCTCAGATGTAACTCCCCCTCTTGGTACGCCTGCGCTACCCCTCGTCGAAGGACGCGCGATTTGCCCCGTCCCCGGCAGTTACATTTACCCACAGCGTCCTTTGACAGGGCTCGCGGCCGCCCTGTACCTTGAACCCAAGCTGATCAGTGCCCAACTCAACCGCGAATGCAGAAGCTTATCGGCCATAAGCCCCGGCATTCGCCCCACAGAAGAGAGGTCACCATGAATAACGACATCATCGCTGGCAAGTGGAAGCAACTGACCGGTAAGGCCAAGGCGGCCTGGGGTGAACTCACCGACGACGAATTGACCCGTACCGAAGGCAACGCCGAACGCCTCGCTGGCCTGATCCAGGAGCGCTACGGCAAGACCAAGGAACAGGCGGAAAAGGAAGTGCGCGATTTCTTCGATCGCAACCCCTGATCCCGAGCCACCAGGAGAAGCCGACATGTTGCACTACGCCGTAGTTTTCTTCGTCATTGCGATCATCGCGGCGGTCCTGGGCTTCGGCGGCATCGCCGCCGGCGCCGCGGGCATCGCCAAGATCCTGTTCTTCGTCTTCCTGGTTCTGGCGCTGCTGTCCATTCTGGGCGGCGCATTCCGCAAGAAATAGAAGAAGAACATCGCACCCAAAGAACTTTCGCTTAGCCGTTGCGTCCTGAACGCGCTGAAAACCACATACACAAGGAGCACAACTATGGAATTTCGCAAGCTGATCGCCGCCGCCGCACTGGGTACGGGCGCTGTCTTCACTTCCATGGCCTTTGCCGCCAATGACGGCAAGCCCAAGCAATCCGTGGGCGAATACGCCTCCGACGCGACCGTGACCACCAAGGTCAAGGCCGCCTTTGTGGCCGACAAGCAACTGAGCGCGCTGGACATCGCCGTTGAAACCACCGATGGCGTGGCCAAGCTGACCGGCACCGTCGGCACCGCCGCCGAAGCCGACCACGCCGCCACCGTCGCCCGCGGTGTCGAGGGCGTGAAGCAGGTGATGAACAACATCAAGGTCGACCCGGCCAAGAACAAGAAGTAACCCGCCGGGCCTTGATGGCCATGCAATGAAAAACGGCGCCTGTGCTCACACACAGGCGCCGTTTTTCATTGCGCGCGGGAGGCCGACAGTCCAAAGTCCGCACCGGACCGCTTTGCCGCCAGCGGCGCCGCGGCCCGCGTGACAGGCACAGCCCGGTCATGCCCGACCCGCGCGCACACTCAGACGTCCACCGTGCCGCGCCCGATCTCCAGCGCGCGGCCGCCCACCTGGATGCGGCCATCGGCCTGCACATCCAGCAGCAACCGGCAAGGACGGCCCATCTGGTCGCCCTGCTCCACCAGGAAACTGGCGGGCAGCGCATGCTGCCGATGCCGCAGCCAGCCGCCCAGGTTGGCGCAGGCCGATCCGGTCCCGGCATCTTCCTGCACCCCGCCGCCGGGCTTGGCGTAGAAATAACGCGTCACCACGACATCGCGCCCGTCCTCCTGGCGGTTCGGGTCGAAGGCGAACAGATAGCAGACCTTGCGCCCCAGGCTGTTGGCCTGCCAGCGATCCAGCCGCGAGGCATCCGGATTCGCTCGCCGCAACGCGTCGACGTTCTTGAGCGGCACCAATAGCTGGTCCGCGCCCGTATCCACCCAGAGGGGATCATCCGCCAGGTCATCCAGGTCCAACCCCATCAGTGCGGCAATATCAGCGGCCGGCAGCGTCGGCGCCGCCGTGCGTACGCCATTCGGGCAAGGCGCGGTGAAAGTCCAGGCGTCACCCTGCGCGGTGACCGGCACGACGCCGGCCTTGAATTCCAGCGTCAACGCATCGCCGCGCTTGAGCAGGTCGCGCACCACCTGCGACGTGCCGATGGTCGGATGGCCCGCGAAACCCATCTCGAAGCCAGGCGTGAAAATGCGCACCCGCGCATCGGCCACGTCGGACGGCAGGATGAAAGTGGTTTCGGAAAGATTGAACTGCGCCGCCAGCTCGCGCATGGTGGCATCGTCCATGCCACGCGCGTCTTCGAATACACAGAGGGGGTTGCCGGTGAAGGTGCTGGAGGCGAAGACGTTCAGAAGACGGAATGCGTAGGTGGCCATGGGCTGGGGGAGGTTGGCGTGGGGAGGAAGGCCATTACTTTATCGCAACGGGCCGGCAGGGCCTATCCGCAATTTTGTGTGCGGGGCATATCATGAGGACTAAAGATCATGGATATGCCGATGAAGAAGAGACGCACAGCAGCCGCTCAGGCGGCGGCCCGTGGGCCGCTGCCTGAAGTCCCAGCCGAACTGCTGGATCATCTGGTCAAGGGACCGATGACGCCCAGCGAGGTTCAAGACCTGTTCCTGTCGTTCCAGAAGGCGGTGATCGAGCGCACGATGGCCGCCGAGATGAACCTGCATCTGGGCTATCGGCCAGGCGAGGACAAGCCCGAAGGCCAGGCCAACGAGCGCAACGGCGCCAGCGGCAAGACGGTGCTAACCGAGCATGGCCCGGTGCGCGTGGAGCTTCCGCGCGACCGGGACGGCTCCTTCGCCCCGATTCTCATCCCCAAGCACGAACGACGCTTCACCGGGTTCGATGACCGGATCATCGCCATGTACGCCCGGGGCATGAGCGTGCGCGAGATCCAGGCGTTCCTGGCTGAGAGCTACGGCACCGAGGTCTCGCCGGACTTCATCAGCTCGGTCACCGACGAGGTCATGGCCGAGACGATTGCCTGGCAGAACCGGCCGCTGGAGGCGATGTACCCGGTGGTGTTCTTCGACGCGCTGCGGGTCAAGATCCGCGACGACGGCGGGGTCAGCAACAAGGCGGTGTACCTGGCGCTGGGCGTGCAGGCCGACGGCCAGCGCGACGTGCTGGGCTTGTGGGTCGAGCAGACCGAGGGGGCCAAGTTCTGGCTCAAGGTCTTCAATGAACTCAAGACCCGAGGGTGCCAGGACATCCTGATCGCCGTGGTCGACGGCCTGAAGGGCCTGGCCGACGCCATCGCCACGGCCTTCCCGCGCACGACGGTGCAGACCTGCATCGTGCATCTGATCCGCAATAGCCTGGATTACGCGGGCTGGAAGGATCGCAAGGCCGTGGCCGCCGCCCTGCGCCCGATCTACGCGGCCGCCAGCGCACAAGCGGCCGAGCAGGCGCTGCAGGCGTTCGCCGATGGACCTTGGGGAACCAGGTACCCCACGATCGTCGCTGCCTGGCAACGGGCCTGGGAGAACGTCACGCCGTTCTTCGTGTTTCCGCCAGACATCAGGCGCGTGATTTACACGACCAACGCCATCGAGAGCTTGAACATGCAATTGCGCAAGATCATCAAGACGCGAGGCCACTTCCCAACGGATGAGGCCGCCATCAAGCTCCTATGGCTGGCGCTACGCAACGTGCTGGCCAAGTCCGTCAGAGCGACCTTCGACTGGAAAGTCGCCATGAACCAGTTTGCTATCCTGTTCGGCGAACGGTTTACTGCGGCACGGGGATAACAACTTTTAAAACGCCTCGCCCACAAAAATACGGACAGGCTCGGCCGGCAAAGAGACGCTGCCAATGCCGCCGGGTCCGCTCTCACCCCGAATCAATACAAATCAATGATTACTGGCCAAATCAAGTGCAATTAACATCTTCAGGTTACTACGCTTTCCTCGAAGTTTTTTTGAATAGACAGCAACAGAAGTCTCCTCAACATCGCTAATTTCACCGGATACCCTAGATATTTCGAACCCCAGAACAAACTCACCGTTTATCAACACCTCGTACAAATCCTCCCCTTGCTCCGGCGTGCAGGTTAGAACATAAGCAGAACGAACGTTTCCATAATATTCCCGCAGGAAATCCATCATTTGTTTATCTTCTTTTATTGACAAATAAGATGCCATCAACATCTCTCTTATAGAAATTTCAACTCGAGTTCCTCTTAGTTTCATTTCATCTTCCCTGGCGTTGCCGTAATGAGATTTCCTTCTACATCAGTCAGCAGCTCCATCTCCTCGATGACTTGATGGCAATCGCCGCGAGCGCCGCAACCTCGTGCGCGCTCCGCGAACTCGTCCAACTGAGGTGCGCGCAGATTGTTATTCTCGACCGCATTCCTGCCCGCCTGCGCACCAGTTGCCCCGCCGGCCGCATCCCCCGTGGAAATGCCACCCGCAACTCCCGCAGCCAAATGGCTCAGCGCGCTTATCCGCTACGTTTCGATATTCCACACAAGTCGTCACCTTGCCGCAGAATCAAGCCAACGCATAGGCCGACCTTACCAACAGTGCATACAAAATCAGTCTATCCCTTGTCATTGGCTCAGCAAGGATTCTTTGCACTTTCACTCTAACCCCCCTTAAAATCTAGCACTTCTTCGCCGCTTCAGAGTTACACACCATATACATAATTCCAAATTCCGAGCATTACCTTATCAAACCTGAGAATTTCGAGAAAACGGGAAAATGCCTCAGAATCCCCTTCTAGAAGATCATCAATAATCCCCTCATCGACTATGGACTTATAAAATACACCATCTTTTACGTAAACATAATCACCCAACAAAGATGCCTCCATTATCTCCACCTCTTGAGAATCATGCGCAAGAAGTCCATCATACCCCTTGGAAAGCCCACAAAAATACGTTTTTCCGTCAACCCAGTAAATGCCAAACACTTCTACGTTAGTACCCGAATCGATTCTTTTTACTCTCATTTCCGCTCATCCCTAATAGATACTCCAGGTTGAAATTCAGATCTCTTCGGAGTTGTAATTTTTATGTCGTAGGCCTTTTCGGATATTGAATTATATTGATAGTGAATTGTTATATTTGATCCATCCGGCAACTCATGCGTCATTTGCATTTTTTGAAAACCTGCATCTTTAGGGAAGTTTTTATCATTATTCATATCCATTAAGGCCTGCCCATAAGCAGGCGACTCCTTCACCTTGTTCCACAAAATCTGCTCATTTAAATCACGCGGAGCCGTGAACTGCTTCCCGGACTTCGCAGTCGATATACTTTCCGCATTTCTGATCAGCTCCTGGTAATCAGTGCGAAATTTCCTCTCGATTGGAATTATCTCGCTTTTATTACCCCTAGAAACCCTGCCCGCTTCAGATTTAGGAGTTACGGTACTCTTCCGTGCAAATCCACCACCAGCCCCTTTACTTCCCTTACCCCCACCCACACTACTAACCACCGCCGGCAGCGTCGCAGCCATCACTCGTGCCGTATCGGCATCAAAACCCAAGGCTTCAAAACGCTTGGTCCAGCCGTGCTCGGCGACAACCCCTCCCGCATCCACGTCCGACATATACACCGCCGGCATATAGTCGCGAAAATCATTAGGTAGCGACTGGTCCTTCGCCAGCCCTTTTATCGTGTCGTCGAACAACTCCCACTCGTCAAGCAAATAGCCATATCGTTGCTGGCATTGCTGAGGTGATGTGGTGCAGACCTCCCTTATCTCATCCTGCTGGCGGACATTGGTATCCACCATGTCCCGAATGACTTTTTTGCGTTCTTCTCCTGTGCCAACCTTCGCCCGATGCGCGAAGTCTTCCAACTCGGCAACATCTAAAAAGTTATTCTCGACCGCATTCCTGCCCGCCTGCGCGCCAGTCACCCCGCCGGCCGTATCCCCCGTGGCAAGGCCCCCCGCAATCCCCGCCGCCAACTGGCTCAGCGCGCTTACCTGCTGCTTCTCGGTTTCGCTCAGCGCGTCGGGGTATTTACCTGGAAACAGCTGCCGCGCGACCACCCGCGCCGCCAGTTCGCCGCCGCCCGCGCCCAGGCCGCCGGCCAGCGGCGATTGACCATTCAGCTGCGCCGTCACCGCGCCCAGCACCGCGTGCGCCATGGCGTTGGCCGCGGGATTGTCCTCGCCGATCCGCCGCTTGATTTCGGTCGCCAGGTAGGGCGCGGCGCCGCTGCCCAGTGCGCCGGCCAGGTTGTCGCCCGCCAGCGCCGTCAGCGCGCCGGTCACCGCCTGCGCCGCTTTCTGCAGGTCGCTGCCGGTGCCGTAGCGCTTCATGGCATTGGCGTACGCCCTGTCCATCACGTCCGCATCGGTGTAGAGCCGGCCCTCCTTGCCCAGCTGTGCCCTCGCCTCGGCCAGCGCCTTCGGGTCCGTCTGCGCCTTCAGGCCCGCGATCTACTTACGGACTCTGCAAATTCGCTCAAAGTTCGACCTAAGGAATCTTCCTTTCGATATGAAAGTTTTTATTTAATAAAATTCATCATCTAATTGCCCCTCAGACTTCAGAATACCCAAGAACCTTCTATAGGCATTTTCATCCAACTCAAGCAAATCATCCAACAACCGTTCTTTTACTAGGGCCCAATGAAGAACACCGGGAATCCCTCCACCATCTTTACAATAAATCAATTCAAAATTTAACGTAGCATCCACCACTTCAACTTTAGAAAGGTCATATGCAGCCAACCCACCATAGTTTCTCGGAAAACCCAGACATAGATTTTTATCATTTACCCAATATATGGCAAAAACATCAATTATTTCACCATTCAATTCTTTAATTTTCATTAAATACCACCTTTTTTTCGCACCCACCAATTAAATTAAAATCAATCAATCCTGAACCCTCTGAGGAGAGGTAATTTTCATATCATAAGCCTTACCTGTATTCGAATTATATTGATAGTGTATTACTATTGCCTTCCCATTCGGTAGAACATGCCTCGCTTCCATTTTCCGAAATCCAGCGGACGTAGGAAAACGAGAATCCCTATTTAAGCCAGGAATTTCCACGCCCTGCAACGGATTAGACTGCACCGATTTCCAAAATATTTTCTCATTTAAATCTCTTGGCACAGTCGTTTGAGACCCGGGCTTAGCCGTGGATATTTTCTCGGCATTTTCAATCAACTTCCCGACGTACGCAGACTTTACCTTTTCTCGACTTAACCGCGGCTTATTTGTAGTTTTTCCATCGGTATATTTATTATCACCTTTGGCGTATCCCGTTCGCTTGGACGCTGCGCTGTCCGCTCCTACCTTATTTCCTTTTCCTCCTCCCCCACCCGCACTACTCACCACCGCCGGCAACGTCGCAGCCATCACCCGTGCCGTATCGGCATCAAACCCCAAGGCTTCAAAACGCTTGGTCCAGCCGTGCTCGGCGACAATCCCTCCCGCATCCACGTCCGACATATACACCGCCGGCATATAGTCGCGAAAATCATTAGGTAGCGACTTGTCCTTCGCCAGCCCTTTTATCGTGTCGTCGAACAACTCCCACTCGTCAAGCAAATAGCCATATCGTTGCTGGCATTGCTGAGGTGATGTGGTGCAGACCTCCCTTATCTCATCCTGCTGGCGGACATTGGTATCCACCATGTCCCGAATGACTTTTTTGCGTTCTTCTCCTGTGCCGACCTTCGCCCGATGTGCGAAGTCTTCCAACTGGGCAACATCTAAAAAGTTATTCTCGACCGCGTTCCTGCCCGCCTGCGCGCCAGTCACCCCGCCGGCCGCATCTCCCGCGGCAAGGCCACCCGCAATTCCCGCCGCCAACTGGCTCAGCGCGCTTACCTGCTGTTTCTCGGTTTCGCTCAGCGCGTCGGGGTCTTTACCTGGAAACAACTGCCGCGCGATCACCCGCGCCGCCAGTTCGCCCCCGCCCGCACCCAAGCCGCCGGCCAGCGGTGATTGGCCGTTCAACTGCGCCGTCACCGCGCCCAGCACCGCGTGCGCCATGGCGTTGGCCGCGGGATTGTCCTCGCCGATCCGCCGCTTGATTTCGGTCGCCAGGTAGGGCGCGGCGCCGCTGCCCAATGCGCCGGCCAGGTTGTCGCCCGCCAGCGCCGTCAGCGCGCCGGTCACCGCCTGCGCGGCTTTCTGCAGGTCGCTGCCGGTGCCGTAGCGCTTCATGGCATTGGCATAGGCCCTGTCCAATACGTCCGCCTGGGTATAGAGCCGGCCCTCGGTGCCCAACTGCGCCTTGGCGTCGGCCAGCGCCTTCGGGTCGGCCTGCGCCTTCAGGCCCGCGATATCGCCCTGCGTGCGGATGACGTCCATCGCCTGGCTGCCGATCTCGCCTATCAACTGCACCTGCCTGAGGCGGTTCTGCTCTTTCTCCTTGTTGAAGATCGGACTGATGCTGCCGTCGTTCGCGTGCGCGGCGTCACGGTTCAATTCGGCCAGGTCCTGGCGTTGGCCGGCCTGGTCGCGCACCTGCAGGCCGCCTTGGCTCAACGCCGCCTTGGTGGTGCCCGACGCATGTCCGCTGCGGTTGGCGTTGGACAGCATGCCGCCGGCCGCGTTGGTCAGCAGGTCCTTGCCCACCGGGCCGCCCGTGCCCATCGAAACGCCGCTGTGCTGCGCCTTGAAATCCGCGCGGTTGTCGATGTCGCGCCAGCCCAGGGTTCCGGTATCCAACCGGTTTTGATCCGGAGCGGCCGTGCTTGCGATGACCGCGCCGTCCAGCTGGGTGTGACGGCCCACTGTGACGTCGTAGCCGCCCCGGCCGGCGAACAACCCGGTCTGCTCCTTGACCGAGTCAAAATCGCTGCGCAGTTTGTCCTGGCTTGCGCTGATATTGGCCGAGCCGGTCATCGAGCCAAAGGTGAAGCTGCCGCCGGCGCTGACGTTGCGCTGCTGTGCGGCGTAGCGGCTGCTGTCCTGTTCGCTTTGCAACGTCAGGTCGCCGCCGACGTCGACGCCGAGCCGTCCGCCACTGGCCTGGGCGCCCTTGAGCAGGGTGTCGCGGCCGCTGCGCAGCGCCAGGCGGCGGCCCGCATCCAGCGTGGTCTCGGCATGGGTCAGCCCGTTCCCTTTCTCGCTGCCCTTGCCGGCGTTGATGCCGGCCGACACGCTGATGCCATAGCCGCCAGACCCTACGCCGATACCGACGCCGATATTGCCGCCGTGGCTGCTCTGCCTGCCGTCGGTATGCTCGGTGTTCTGCGCCGACAGCAGGGAGATATCGCGGTCAGCCGTCAGCGAGACATCCTGGCCGGCCTTGAGCCGCGCGCCCACCAGCGCGATATCGCCGCTGCCGGCGGCCTCGCCGGTGCCAGTGGCCGCTATCGACACGCTGCGCGCCGCGTTCAGCGTGCTGCCTTGCGCTTGCTGGCTTTCGGAGCGGGTTTCGCTCCGGGACGACTGGCTGCCATAGGACAGACTGACACCGATGGTGTTGGTCGCTCCCTGCGCCGCGTCCTTGTCGCCCGGCGCCACCCCGGCGGCAGCGTTCCTGGCATCGGCGGCCTGCGTTTGCAGGCCGTCGCGCTCGAACGCCTGCGCCGCCTGGACGCCGGAAAGCGCCGCCTTGGCGCCCTGCAACGTCCGCAGGCGTCCGTCGCTCTCCTGCCTGGCCTGCTGCGCCGTGCTGACCGCGGTGTTGAGCGCGCTGCCGACGGTCCCGGACAGCGCGACGGTCAAACCGCTTTGTTTCGACTCGAACGTCTCTTGCCGGGTGCGCTTGTCATAGCCCGGATCGATGCGCACGCTGTCCGCGGCAATGTCCAGATCCTGTCCTGCCACCACGTCGGCGCCGCCCAGGTGCACGCGCTTGTCCGCGACGATGGTGACGTCGCCTTGGGTGCTCCCGACGGTGCTCACGCTCTGGCTCTGGACGGTGCCTTTCTCGTCCGCTTCATGGCGCGAGGACTGGCTGCCGATGGTGAAGCCGATGCCGCCGCTATCCAGCAATCCGCTCTGTTTCTTCTTTTCCAGCAGGTAGTGGGATTCGGTTTCGGTAGCCGCTGAAATATCGACGTCGCGCCCCGCGCGCAGAGTGACGTCGCGGTCGCCGACAATGGCCGACCCGGTCACGGTCAGGTCATTGCCCGCCACGATGCTGACCCGATCGCCGCTCAGCATGCTGCCGGCCTCGCGCGTCACGCGGTCGTCCTTGACCGTATCGCTGCTGCTTTTGCGCAGGAAGCCCTTTTTCTCGGCGTGTTCCCGCGACTGCCGCGTCTCGCTCTCGGTGCTGCTGGCGATCCGCACATCCTGCCGCGCCTGCAGGGCGAGGTCTCCGCGCTCGCTGTGCAGCGTGCTGCCCGTCATGGCGATATCGCCAGTGCGGGCGACGATCGTCATGCCGTCCTGGCTACTGAGCGTGCTGCCGGCGGCCTCATTGCGCGAGGATTCCATCTCGCGCCAGCCTTTGGTCTTGCCGTCGCGCGTATGCTCGACGTCCTGATCCGTCACCCGCCGACGTGCGCTGCCGACGGAGACGTCATTGGCCTCCAGGCTTATGTGTCCCTGCCGGCTGTCGACCTGCGCGCCTTCCAGCACCGCGGCGTTGCCCGCGAGTACCGTGACGCCTTTATCGCCGCTCACGCTCGTCAGGCTCAACCGCTGCTCTTCCCGCTGGTTGTCGACCGAAGACGTGCTGCTGCCCGCCCTGAGCCGGGTCGTGTTGGTGGCGGAGGCCGCCGACAACCGCACATCGCCCCCGGCCTGCAAGCGCGCCGAACCACCCGCGGCGACCTGGCTGCCCTGCAGGACCAGATCCCGACCCGCCGTCACGCTGACGTTATTGCCCGCGTTCAGGGCGCTGCCCTGCGACAGCTGCCATTCGCCGCTGACTTGCGCCATTCGCTGGCCGGCGGCTTCCATGCCCGAACGGGTGCGGTTGCCCATGGCGCCGGAAATCACGTCGACGCTGCCCATGTGGCGGCTCTGCGCGACGCCGATGTCCAGGCCGTCACGCGCCTTCAGGGTCAAGTCGTGCGCGGCGTCCAACCTGGCGCCCCGCAGACGGATATCACCGCCGCTCAAGGCAATGTCGTTGGCGTTCATGCTGGCCTGGCGCAGCGCATCCTGCAGATTGCTGCTGATCGCCAGGTGATCCGCCCGTATGTCAATGCGGTCGGACTTGATGTCGCCGCCACGATGCAGGAAGCGGTCCGCTTCGATGTCGAGCGCCCGGTCGGCGAAGAGATTGCCCGCGTTATCGACGCTGCCTGCCGACAGCTGCAGGGCGCCGCCGCCAATCAGCGCGCCATCGCCAGTGAGGCGCAGCGTGGATGCGGCCAGGTAGACCTTGGGTACCCATACGGTCTGCGGACCGGTGGCGGTATCGACCGATTCGCTCACCATCCATACGATATCCTGCTGCAGCGCCGCGATCTGCGCCGGCGTCAAGGCCACGCCTGGCACCAGCTGCAGGTCTTGCGCCGTTTTTGCGCCACTGGCCATTAACGCCTGGTACTGGTCCATCGCGCTTTCACCGCGCGCTGACGGCCGTCCGGTCAATTGCAGCAGCTGTTCCCGCACCAGGCGCTGCTCAAAAAAGCCATCTCCCAAACGCTTGTGCGCCCGCGCCGGGTCGAATCCGACCTGCTTCAACAGATAATCACTGCTGATGAATCTGCCGCGGCTGGTGAAG
This sequence comes from Achromobacter ruhlandii, assembly GCF_002082135.1. Taxonomy (NCBI): domain Bacteria; kingdom Pseudomonadati; phylum Pseudomonadota; class Betaproteobacteria; order Burkholderiales; family Alcaligenaceae; genus Achromobacter; species Achromobacter ruhlandii. The sequence goes on along the minus strand of NZ_CP017433.1, from coordinate 1,045,439 downwards.
CGGTCATCGGTCACGACCAGGTATGGACTGTCCGGGGCCGCCGGCTGGCGGAACAGGCCGTTATCCGGGATCGAGGTTGCCACGCGGCTCACATGCCGCTTCTGCGTCAACGCCTGCTCGGCGGGCAGGAGCGGACGGTCGATCGCCAATTGCGTATCGCCGCCGACGCGGTCCGCGTCCGGCACCGTGACCGCCAGCGGGTTGCGCTGCCATTCGGCGCGTTCGACCTGCACCGCCTCGAAGGCGGCGGCCACGTCGCTGATCTGCGCTTGGGCGACTGTAGTGTTGGCGATGCTGGCGCCGCGGATGGTGACGTTGCCGTTGCCGCTGATGACGCCATCGACCGTACTCAGCGCGGTGGTGACGTCGCGATTGAAGGTCGGATACCAGTGCACCGTGTCTTTGTCGTAATGATCGACAATAATTTCCTGGCGCCGCTCGTTCACCGAATACCCGCGGTTGTCGACCACGCCGCCGTCGGCGATATCGAGGCTGCCGTTCGCGGTGATGACGCTGGCGTCGTTCAGCAGGCTGCCGGAGATGCGCAACGCCATGTCGCCGCCCGCCAGGATCCGGGCGCCCGTGCCCTCGGAGACCAGGCTGTCGCGCGAGACGGTGCCGGTGACGGTGCGCTCGCGGAAATTGCTGTAATCGGTCACGAACGGCGCGGCGGCAATGTCGATGTGCTTTTCCGGATCCCACTGTTCCAGGCGCCCCCAGTCGGACTCGCGCCAGACGGTGTTTTGATACGGCGTCGGCACGAGGCTCTGCCGATGCCCGCGCGTCTCGTAGAAGGTCATGGCATAGCTGCCATCCGCGCCAGGCACCAACGCCAGATAGTTGACCCATAGGTCTGTCAGCGTCCCCCACCGGTTGCGAACGCGCAGCTGTGCGCGCTTGGCCGGCGCATCGATCGCCAACAGGGTGCCGTACCGGTTGTTTTTGGCGGCATCCTCATCCTGGAAGGTCAGGCGTTGCGTGGTCGGTGCCACGCTGCTCAGGTCGGGGTTGACCTTGGAGCCGTAGGAACGCCAGTAGTAGTTGTAGCGTTGCCATTTGGTGGCGGGATCTGTCTGTGCATCCCGGGCGATCACCAGGCCTTCGCGCAGATTCTCCAGCCGCTTGGCTTCGATTGCCGCGTCGCCATCGGCTTCAATGACGCTGGCACGGTTCTCCAGCAGATCGCCGCTGCCCAGGTTCAGCGCGCCGCCGCTATACAGCAGGCCGCCGTCCCGGTTGCTCAATCGTTCGCGCGCCAGCAACGACAGTTGTTGCGTCGCGGCCACCACGCCATCGCGGCCATGGTTGTCGATCACGCGGCCACGCACGACGACGTCATCGCCCATCACGCTCGCGGCGTTGTCCAACGTATCGACATCGAGCGCCATGCGGTCGGCTTCCAGCCGCCCCTGGTTGCGCAAGATGCCCGTCGTCACTTGCAAGCGCTTGGCCGCCAGGGCGCCCGGGTTGGTCAGGTGCGTGGCGCGCACGGCCAGATCGCCTGGCAGCAGCCATTCGGCCTGGTTGGTCAACGCGCCATCCACGGCAAGCGTGACCCGCGCATTGCTGCTGATCGTGTCACCGGCTTCGTGGGTGTAGTCCTGCCCTATCGAAAGAGACAGCGCGTCCTGGCTGCGCAGGGTGCCCGCCCGGTTGTCCAGGGCATGGGCATCGATGGCCAGCGCGCCAGCGCTTTGCACCAACCCGTCCTGGTTGAACAGGAACAGCGTGGAAGGCGAATGCGCTTCGTCCGCCTGAATCCGCAGCGCCCCGTTGGCCTGGATGCTGCCGTGTCGATTGTCCAGGCTCTCCAGCCCCGACAGCGTGAGACTGCCGACGCTCTGCAAACGTCCCGCCGTGTTGTCCACCGAGCGGGCCGCCACGCCGGTATGGGTTGCCCCCAGCAACCGGCCGCCATCACGGTTGTTCAACCAATCCGCCGTGATGTTCAGCCGATCCTGGCTGGTGATGTCGCCGCGCCCGCTGTTGTCCAACCGCGCCGCATTCAGCAGGAATGTCCCGGTGGCAACCATCTGGCCGGCCTGATTGTCCAATCGCGCGCTGTTCAGCGTCAGGGCACCGCCGCTATGCACCTTGCCTTGCCGGTTATCCAGCGTGGCGACGCGATAGTCGCCCGCGGCCAGGCTGATGAGCATTCCATCGGCGTTGGTCAGCTGGTCCGCGGCCACGGCCAGCGCGCCCCGGCTGCTGAACACGCCAGCCCCATTTCCGACCTGGGCGGCAACGATCCGCTGATCACCATTGCTGCGCACGGCGCCACGGTCATTGCCCAATCGTCCGGCAATGCTTAGATCGAGCTCGCGCTGGCTGTCGAGCGCGCCGCCTTCGTTCAGCAACTGTCTCGCATCGAGGTGCAAGGCCTCGCCGCTCCGCACCTGGCCGCCGCGGTTATCCAGCGATTCGCGCAGGTCGAGCCGCAGGCGGCGCTCACTGTGAATCAGGCCTTGCTCCGTGTTGTCCAGGCCTTGCGCGGCCAGTGTCAATCCCGCGCCGGTCGATATCCGCCCCGCGGCGTTGTTGATGTTGCCGGTGCGCGCGCCCGCCTCGGCGCCTTGCACATCGAGCCGCCCGCCGGCGCTGACATCGCCGGCCTGGTTATCGATGTCCTGCGCGACGCGCAGCGTCAGATTCGTGGCCGACCGCAGCGCGCCCTTGGCGTTGTCCAGGGAATTCGCGGCAAGCGTGGCGTCGCCTAGCGTCTGTATGGTCCCGCCCCGGTTGCTGAACGCGCCGCCAACGGCGGACCAGTCCCCCTGGCTGCCCATCCATCCTTGGGCGTTGAGGATGTCCTGCGCATGCAACTGCTGGCTTTCACGGCTGAAAATGCGGCCATCGCCGTTGTCCAACGTGCCCGCGAGCCAGAGATCCAGGCCGGCCAGCGACTGGATGCTGCCTTGCGCATTGCGCAGCTGCCCGGCGCGAACCGCCGTATGGCCCTGGCCGGCCAGTCTGCCTCCCTGGTTGTCCAGCGTTCCTTCCAGCGTCAACGCCAATGCCTGCTGGCTCTGGACGACGCCTTGGTGCAGATTGCGCAACGCCCCGCCCGTCAACGACATGGCGCCGCCGCTTTGCAGGGAGCCGGCGCCGTTGTCGAGCTGGCTCGCCGCGCCTCCCTGCCAGGTCAGCGCTTGCCCGGCCGTCAGGACGCCCTGCCGGTTGACGAGATCGCCGGCGGTATTCAGGCGCAGCTCGCCGCCCGACTGCAGTCTTGCGGCGGTGTTATCGATCCCGTCCACCGCTACCTGGACCCGCTCGCCGCCCTGGGCGGTTGCGTCGCGGTTGTTCCAATGGCCGCCTGCCTGGACGGCCAGCGTCCGCCCGGCTTCGAGCCACCCCCGCGCGTTGTCCAGCGCCTGGCGCGCCGTCAGGCGCAGGTCGCCCTGGCCAATGAGCTGCCCTTGCTCATTGCGGACGCGCTGCGCCGTCACGTCGACCTGCGCGGCGGCAATCATGCCGCCGGCGTTGTCGAGCACGCCCTGGGCATTCAATTTCAGCGCCTTGCCAACCCGAAGCGTACCTTCGCGGTTATGGAAATCACCGCCTGACATGATCTCCAGCGACTCCCCGCTGGAGATCATGCCGGACTGGTTATCCAAGCGCCCGGCACTCAGCGCCAGATCGCCGTTGCCGCCCAGTTCGCCGCCGCGGTTATCCAACAGGCCAACGATGCGTCCACGTGAGGCGGCGCCGCCCAGCATCACCAGGCGCCCCTGTCGGTTGTCCAGGGACGCGGCCTCCAGCTCCAATTGGCGGGCTTCGATCACGCCGTCGCTGTTGTCCAAGGCGCCCGTCAAGGCGAAGCGGCTTTCTCCGTCTTCCACCTGGGTCCAGACCGCGGCCCGGTTGAACAGGCCGTTGCCGCCGACCTGCCAGCTGCCGGCGCGGACCTTCGCCTCTTGCGCATCGATAGCCCCGGTCGTGCGCAACGCCAATCGGCGGCTGTCGATCGTGGTTTGCCGTAGCGCGATGTCGCCGTCTTGCGCGTGGATCCGCAATTGATCGGCCGCGAGCGTGCCCTGGCCCAGGTCGACGCTGTTTCCCTGTATGTCGATTGATTTCCTGCTCAGCAGATTGCCGCTGGCCCGCACCTCCTGCTGGCTGGTCAATACCAGGTCCGCCATCCGAGTCAGCGAGCTGTTGATGTCGCTGCCGGCCAGCAGGTTGCCACGGCTCTGGATGCCTTGCCCAGCCGTCAGCCGGACCTCACCCGCGGCCGCCAGCGTGCCCGATTGTTCGATGCTCCCGGTACTGCTTCCGACCGACAGCGCGCCGCCCCCATACAGCTTGCCGTGATGCTCCAGGCCATCCCGCGCGGCCAGGGAAACATCGCCCCCCGCCTGGGTCACTGCCTCGGAGGGGCCGGATAACCAACTGAGCTTGCCTTCGCTGCTGACCGTCAGCGTTCCCGCCGCCTGCAGATGGCCGCCCTGATTGCGCACGCCCACCCCGGCCTCAGTGCCGATCATGCGGATATGGCCGCTGTACATGCCGCCCAGCTGGCCCATGTCTATCGCCAGCTCCGGCCTCACGGCTTCAGGGGCCAGCGGCTCGGCCGTTTTCGCATCAGCGCTGACGCGGTTGCGCCCGGCGATCACCGACACGGTTTCCCTGGCCCAGACGCCGGCGTTTATCTCGACCGCACGCGCCAGGAGGTCCACATAGGCAGTGTCATGGCGCGCATCGCCGTTCAGGCCGCCGCCTTCGATGCGCACGACGCCGCGTTCGATCCGGAGCCCCGCCAGGCTGCCATCGACGTTGCGCTGCGGACTGCCGGTGCTTAGCGTCATGCGCCCCGCATTGATCGTGCCGCAACCGTCGCACACGATGCCCGCCGGATTCGCCACGATGACCTGCGCCTTGTCGCCCGCGACCTCCATGAAACCGCGCAGCACGCTGGGGTTGCTGCTGTTGATCTCATTGAGAATGACACGCGCCGCGGCGCCGTTCGGACCGAAGTTGGGATTGCCCTGGATCATCCCTGCCAACCCGGTGGAGGTCATCTTGGCCGAGTTGTTCAGAATCGCGCCACGCCGATCGACGTCGAACCGCAGGTAGCGGTTGTGCGACAAGCCGCCCTGATCAGGCGCGGCAATGTTGACCTGCGGCAGACCGTTCTGCGTGCTCACTACATGCGGGCGCTGCCCAGTTGGCGCTGCGCCATCTGCAACGATTCCGTCCGCGGCCGCCGGCCTGCCTGGCGTGATCAAGCCCGCCAACCAGACGGCCCAAAGGATGACGGCGAAACGGTAGCGGTATTGCATGAGCAAGGTCTTTGAAAAGCGGGATCAGATCTCCAGATTCATGCTGAATCCGATCGTAATTCCGGCGGTGTGAAAATCACGCGGTTTGTAGAGGGGCGCACCGGCAAACAAGTCATAGCCAAGTTTTTCCCAGAGCGCGCCACGCAGTCCCAAGGCCGCGCCCGCCAACTGGCGCCCCACCAGATATCGGGCGCCCTGGCCGCCTACCCACCCATAGTCCAAAGCCACGTACAGCGCATCGCCGGATGAAAATCCATGCCATGAGAATTCATTGCGCCAGAGCAGCCCGTTTTCGCCGGACAACGTCTGTTCGCCATCGAAGCCGCGCACCGTGTAACGGCCGGCAATGGCCATGCGCTCCTGGGGCGTCAGCGCGTCCGGGCTCCATTGGCCCCGCACGACCGCCAGATATCGCCAAGGCTGCCGTCCCCAGGCAAAGGGTTGACTGAGGCTGACGTCGCCCGACAGCACAGCGCCGCGGGCACTGCCGCTACGCGACGCTTCCTCGGGTGCCGTCAGGGCGCCGAATGCGCCGGTGCCATGCCGCCAGCCAAGGTTCGCATCCAGCGTGGCGCTGCCGAGATAACTGTGCTGGTTGACGCCGAACTCCCACCCGGCCGTGCGACGCCGCTGCTGCTCGATGGCAATGTCATTGACGGCGTTGGTGGAATGCTTGCGATACCCGCGCAGATTGAGCGTGGTCTTGTGGGACTGGTCGCGGTACGCCAGCCACGACACGGCGACCTGAAGGCTTGCGCTTTTCCCGCTGTATCTGAGGACTTCGTTGGCGCTGGGGAGGTTCTGGTGGTAGGCGTAATTGCTGTAATTGACGGAGTAAGCCCAATAACCGACCGGGAACACGTAGTTCAAGGCATGTGAGCGGTTGCCGAGCGGCGCATGCTGGAACAGATCCCTGCCAGCGTTGGCGTAGAACAGATCGTTGTGCGCAAAGGGGGCGTCCACGGCCAGGGTGGCCGACCCCAGGTAACGGCCGGTGCTGTCCGAACCGCTATCGTCCAGGCCGAGGCTCAGCCGGATGGGCCGGCTTTCCTGCCAACTCACCAACAGATCGCTGGTGGCTTCGCGCTGCCCTGGCGTGATCCGGATATCGGCGGCGGCGCTGGGGACGCGCTTGAGATTTTCCAGGCCCTGCTCGATATCACGCAGATTGAGAATATCGCCGGACGATGCCGGGATGGCATTCCATAGCCGGCCGCGCCACGACACCGGCTGGTCGAACCGCATATCGCCAATGCGGCCGGGCAGCAGCATCAATGTCAGGAAGCCGCGCGTCAGGTCCTGCTCGTGCGCCATCACCCGTGTGGTGACGTAGCCTTTGGCGAGAATGGCGTTCTGCACCTTGTTGATGGCCGCCGTGATGCCCCGGCCGCCCAGGCAATGGCCCATCACATCCGCGGCGGCATCCAGCGCCCATTGAAAGCTGGCGGACGAATCGCCGGTCAGCCGCAGGGCATCAATGACGAAGCAAGGGTTTTCATCAGCGGGATAATCGGATGGGGATGCGTCGGGACGGGGCAGGCGCTCGTTGACCTGCGGCATATTCTGCTGTTGCAGGACACGTTCACGCTCTTGTTGGCGCAGTTGCTCGCGAGCATCGATGGAGATTGCCGGCGGTGTCGGCGCCTCGGTGCCCGAGGCGCCGAAGACCGGCGAAACGACGGCGGCGAAAGCCAGAAACACTGGCCACAGGAAGAACGACAGCTCGCCGCGACGACCGCACTGCATCTCTGCTCCTTGATTGCGCGGAGCCAGAGTAGCAACGAATTACCCGCCTACGTAATTGTTAAATGGTCGTACAAATTCACGCACCGCCGCGGATGCGGGCAACGGCGCGTGATATTTTCCGCGCGCGGCGGCGCGCTTGTTTTCGCCTGCGATCTTGTTATCTCGCGGGCGTTACCAGATGGCGAAGAACAGCACCCAGGACCAACAGAAAGGCACCAGGCCGGCCGCCAGCACCAGCCATGCGGTGGTCTTCCTGACCATGCCGACCGGACGCTGGTTCAACAGGCGCGCGAACAGGCGCAGGGTCCACAGCACCGCCAGCGTCAGCAGCGTGAAACGCACTGGCGTGGCCCACGCGGCGCGCACGCCTTCGTGCTTGAGCAGGTTGATGGTGGTAGCGGACAGGCCCAGGAATACGCCGATGCCGGCCGAAGGAATCAGCCCCTGGGCCAGCTTGTGCAGGCCCGGACGGAACCAACCGCCCGCAGGCTGCCCGTCCACCGGGGCCGCCGGCGCCAGCCGGTCGGCGATCCACAAGGACAGGAAAGTGGCGCCGCCCACGCACACGGTGGCGCCGACCACGAACATCAGGATGCCCGCGCCATCCAGCCACGAGAAGCTGTCGTTCACTTCCGGATAATGCGTCAGGATGAACCACGGCGCATTGTCCAGCAGCGGCCACATGATGTCGTGCTCGACCAGCCAGGTCGCCGCCCATTGCTTGGCGGTCACGTACCACGGACTGGCGCTCCACAGGAAGGCCCCCATGGCGATGCCCATCAGGCCGAAGCACAGCAGCACGGTCTGCCAGGGTTCGCCGTCGGTGACGCTGACGACTTCTTCCTCGGGCGAGCGCGGCGTCAAGGCAATGGCACCGCGATAGCCGCTGCAACGGCCGCATACGTGACAGTCGCCGGCGCCCTTCATGTGTCGCAAGGGCACCAGCGGCGCACAGTTGATGGGTTCGATGCGGATGACCGGGTGACGCCACTTTTCCTCGTCCACCTTGAAGTGCCAGGGCGCCAGCTTGGCCAGCAGGTTGAACACGCCATTGACCGGACACAGGTACTTGCACCAGACCCGCTTGCTGCGGCCGTAGCGCCAGCCGACGATCATGGCCGCCACCGTGGAGCCGCCCAGCACGGCGAGCACCGCCAACGGATACTGGTACACGCTGACCAATTGGCCATAGATGGTGGTCAGCGCGAAGGCCACGAAGGGCCAGCCGCCCCAGCGCATCCATTTGGGAATGGCATGCCCCTGGCCGCGTTCGCTGGCCCACTCGGTGAGCATGCCCTCCGGACAGAACCAACCGCACCATGCCCGTCCCAGAATGGGCATGGAGACCAGCACGAACGGCCACCACACGCCCCAGAACGCGAACTGCGCCACGATGGTCAGGTTGTTGAATACCGAGGCCGAATTGTCCGGCAGCGGCATGATGGCCGGCACGATCAGGAGGAAAGCGTATATCGCAACAATGCCCCACTGCAGCTTGCGCAACAGCGGGGCATGGTCTCGGAGAAAGTCGGCGATACGGGAAGTTGCCCTCCCGAGTGCAGCTGCCATGGTCAAACCTTCATTAATTCAATCCGATGAATGCGTCGGTTTTCGCGATCAGGACGTGGCGCGCGCCGCCGCCGGAGCGGGCTTGCCGCCCACCCAGCGCAGCATTGCCCACACCACGATCCAGTAAGCAACCCACAACAGTACCGAGATCAGGGCCGGCAGGGCGCGGTAGCCAGCGAAATCAGCCAGAATCTTGCCCACGCCCGTGCTGTCGCTCAGCAGCCACGAGCTGTCCCAGACCGGATCGATGATGGTCGGCAGCACGTCCAGCGAGATCAGGTGATCCAGCCCGCCCACCAGCAGCGAACCGGCCAGCAGCAGCAGCAGGATTTCGGTGACGCGGAAAAAACGGCGCCAGGTGATGAGCTTGCCGCCCAGCTGCAGCAGCCAGAAGGTCAGCAGGGCCACCACGAAACCCGCCACGCCGGCCAGCGCCAGCATCAGCATGTTGCTGCCGCCTTCGCCCGCCGCCACGGTGCCGTACAGGAACACCACGGTTTCGCTGCCTTCGCGGGCCACCGCGATGGCCACCAGCAAGAACAGGCCCCACCAGTTGTCGTTGGCCACCGACGAGCGGGCGCCGCTTTCAAGCTCGCCCTTGAGCGTGCGGCCGTGCTTTTTCATCCACACGACCATCTGCACCACCAGCGCGCACGCCGCCAGCGACATGATGGCCTGGAACCATTCCTGGCCCTCGTCGCTGAGCCAGGTGGACACGCCCAGCAGCACCAGCGCCAGCGCGATCGCCAGCGCCAGGCCGGCGCCCACCCCGCCCCACAGATACTTCAGTCCGCGTTTGCCTTCCGGCGTCGAGCGCAGCCAGGTGTACAGAATGCCCACCACCAGCATGGCTTCGACGCTTTCGCGCCAGACGATGAAAAGAACCTGTTCCATGAAATGCGGCTGCCTATTCCTTGGGCTTGACGATCAGCGTGCCTTTCACCGATTGGTGAAAGTCATCGAAGAAGGGATACTCGCCCGGACGCGAGATGGTGATGACCACGAACGACTTGACCCCGGGGCCCAGGACTTTTTCCTTGCGCAGCGGAATGCTTTCGAATTCGACCGGCTCGTTGCTTTCGTTGATCAGTTCGATCTTGAAGCGGCCGGCCGGGACTTCCAGCGTGGCCGGTTCAAACGTGCCATTGGGCTTGAACGTCAGCGTGAACGTGGGCAGTTCGTCCGCCTGCGCGGGCGCGCCGGCCATGCCCGCCAGGCCGATCAGCAGCGCGACGCAGAGGCGGCGCAGGGGACGCATGCTATGCACGATCAGTAGCCGCCCTTCTTGCCGGTGCCGGCATAGACGAATTCATATTCGAGGTCGAACGGCTGGAACCAGTCGCCCACGCCGGTTTCCTTGTCGATGTGACGACCGAAGTGGCTCATCTTGTCGGCGGTCGGCGGCAGGATGGTGTACTTCAGCTTGTACTTGCCCGGGCCTTCGAGCTTGATGTTCTCGCCATAATGCGGGCCATCATTGGCGACCATGGGCATGAAGGTGCCCTTCTGCACGTTCTGGCTGCCGACCTTCTGGATTTCGTATTTGACGACCAGGTAGGGCATCCACTCGCCTTCGGGAAAACCGGTGGGATTGCCGGCCGTGGCGTGGATGTCGGCTTCGAGGTGGATGTCGGAATCCTTGGCGGGACGCATCATGCCCGGCGGGTCCATTTCGATCGGCTGCAGGTAGACCGCGCCGATCTCCATGCCGCCCTTTTCCACCGGCTTGCCGATGGGGTATTCAGCCGCTTGGGCGGCGGACACGCTCAAAGCGACAATGGCCAGGGCCAAGGCTTTCTTCATCATTGGGTATCCTCGAAGCTCGATTGAAACGACGGATTCTAAAAACATAAACAAGAACCGTTTGCATTAATGTAACGAAAAAATCTGACATCTCCCTGAATCAGATCAGTCTGAAATTCTCTGGTTTTTGCGTCCCATCAAGCCAAACAAAAGCCGGCGGGCAATGCCACGCCGGCTGACAAGGGTCGGACCCGCGGCAATGCCGCACTCCCCTTTTTACGACTTGCGTCCGCCGCCTTGCACGCCCCCGGGGTTGAAGGGGAAGTTCGAGAACATGGCGCGCGTCTGGTCCTGCATCTGGTCCTGCATCTGCACGAACAGGTTTTTGCTCTGGTCGATGTAGTTGTTCATCATGTTCTGCAGCATCGGCGTCTGCACGTTCATGAATTGGGCCCAGGCTTCGGGACCGAACTGGCTGCCATACAGGCCCTTGGACTGCTCGGCCATGCGCTGCTGGATCTCCATGAAGGCCTGGATGTTCTTTTCCAGGTACGAGCCCATGATGCCCTGCATCGCGTGGCCGTAAAAACGGATGATCTGCGACAGCATGTTCGACGAAAACATGGGCATGCCGCCGCTTTCTTCTTCAAGAATGATCTGCAGCAGGATGCTGCGCGTGAGGTCTTCGGCGCTCTTGGCGTCGACCACCTGGAATTCTTCGTTGGCCAGAACCAGTTGCTTGACATCCGCCAGGGTGATGTAGGTGCTGGTCCGGGTGTCGTACAGACGACGGTTGGGGTACTTTTTAATCAGGCGCAGGCTGGCGCCGGTTTGTGCTTGCGTCATGGTTGTCCCCGGATCGGGCGATCTCTAAGACTTCGAATAGGGTGAAGTGTAATGCCGCGGCGCCGTCTCCCCGAGGCACCGCGGCGCGGATGGGCCGCCCGCCGGGCGGCCCGCGAGGCGTCAGCCCATGTGCAGGCCGCCGTTGAGCGAGAAATCCGCCCCGGTGGAAAAGCCGGATTCATCCGAAGCCAGCCACGCCGTCATCGACGCGATTTCCTCGGGCGTGCCCAGGCGGCGCACCGGGATGGTGGCGACGATCTTTTCCAGCACGTCCGGACGGATGGCGCGCACCATGTCGGTCCCGATGTAGCCGGGCGAGATGGTGTTGACGGTGACGCCCTTGCTGGCGACTTCCTGCGCCAGCGCCATGGTGAAGCCGTGGATGCCGGCCTTGGCGGTGGAGTAGTTGGTCTGGCCGAACTGGCCCTTCTGCCCGTTCACCGAGCTGATGTTGATGATGCGCCCCCACTGGCGCTCGACCATGCCGTCGATGACCTGCTTGGTCACGTTGAACAGGCTGTTCAGGTTAGTGTCGATGACCGCGCGCCAATCGTCGGCGGTCATCTTGCGGAACAGCCCGTCGCGGGTGATGCCCGCGTTGTTGACCAGCACGTCGACCGGGCCGAGTTCCGCCGTGACGCGCTCGAACGCGGCCACGGTGGAATCCCAGTCGGACACATTGCCGACGGAAGCATGGAAGGTATATCCCTGCGCCGCCTGCTCATCCAGCCATTGCTGGTAATTGCGGCTCGGGCCGCAGCCTGCCACGACGCGAAAGCCTTCCTTGGCCAGGCGTTGGCAAATAGAGGTGCCGATCCCGCCCATCCCGCCTGTAACGTAAGCCAGTTTTCCGCTCATTGGACTTCCTCCTGTGTGCGACGGACGCCTCGTTGATTGACTTCTTATTGGCCTGGGCCCACCGCGTGCGCGGCTTCAGGCAGCCCTGACCTTCACATACCTGCCCGGCGCCGGCTCTATCGGCCGATACCGGGCGTTACCTGATTTTGCACGCGCCTTGACCTGCTTGCCGGAATGCCCCGCCAGCCAGGCGGCCCAATCGGGCCACCAGCTGCCCGGTATTTCCTGCGCCTGCGCCAGCCAGGCGTTGGGGTCGCCCGGCAGCGGCTGGCCGGCGCCGCCCAGATTGTCCGCCACCCAGTAGCTGCGGCGCTTCTTGGCGGGCGGATTCACCACGCCGGCGATATGACCCGAGGCGCCCAGCACGAAGCGCTGCGGACCGCGCAGCACCTGGGTGGAAGCATAGGCCGACACCCACGGCACGATATGGTCTTCGCGTGAACCGAAAATATACGCCGGCATCGACAGGCGCGTCAGGTCCAGCGGCAGGCCGGCGGCCTGGGCGCGGCCGGGCACCTTCAGGTTGTTTTCGAGATACGTGTTGCGGAAGTACCAGGAAAAGAACGGGCCCGGCAGATTGGTGCTGTCGCCGTTCCAGAACAGCAGATCGAAGGCTGGCGGCTTCTGGCCTTTCAGGTAGTTGCCGACGACGTAGTTCCAGACCAGTTCATTAGGCCGCAGGAACGAGAAAGTGGTGGCAAGGTCGCGTCCGGGCATCAGGCCGCCGTTGCCCAGCTGATGGTCGCGCAGCAGCGCGTGGGCCTCGTCGACGAAGACGTTGAGGATGCCGGTATCGTGGAAATCGAGCAGCGAGGTCAGCAGCGTCAGCGCCGCCACCGGATGCTCGCCGCGCGCTTCGGCCAGCGCCAGCGCCGAGGCCAGCATGGTGCCGCCGACACAGAAGCCGAGCGCGTTGACCTGCGGCTGGCCGGAGATGTCGCTGGCCACGCGCAGGGCCTGCAGCACCGCATCGTCGAGATAGTCGGACCAGGTCGCGCGATCGATGCCGTCGGTATCACTGGCCAGCGGGTTGCGCCAGGAGATCAGGAACACCGTGAAGCCCTGCTCGACCGCGTGGCGCACGAACGAGTTGTCGGGTTGCAGGTCGAGGATATAGAACTTGTTGATGTTCGGCGGCACGATCACCAGCGGCCGCTCGTGCACCGTGGCCGTGGCGGGCTTGTACTGGATCAGCTGGAACAGCGCATTTTCGAACACCACGTCGCCGGGCGTCACCGCCACGTTGCGGCCGATCTCGAACTGGGTCTCGTCGGTCTGGGTGATGCGGCCTTTCTTGACGTCGCCCAGCAGATTGGCCAGCCCTTCGTTCAGGGCGCGGCCGGCGCTTTCGACGATGGATTGTTGGGCATCGGGGTTGAGCGCCAGGAAGTTCGACGGCGACAGCGCGTCGACCCATTGCATGATCGAGAACCGCAGGCGGTCGCGCATCGGCTCGCTGACCTGCGCCGCGTCGACCATGCGCGACATGGCGCGGGCCGACAGCAGGTAGGTGTGCGCCATCAGCAGATGCTGCCCATTGGCGGCCCAGGCCGCGCCGGCGAAGCGGCGGTCGGCCGGCGGGGCCAGCGCGCCACGGCGGGCGTCGTCGCACAGCCGTTGCCATTCGCGCGAGAATTCAGCCTGGATATCGGCCAGGACGTCCGGAGCCACGCTCACCGGATGGGGCCCTGAAGCGGAGAGATTGGCATTCACTTCGACACCTTGTTATCGAGACTTCCCGATTGATGTTGCATGTCGGGTTAAGGGCTGTCAATGCGGGTATTCAATGAGGGGCGCAAGGCATTTGCGGCCGCCTTGCGCGGGATCAAGCCGGATCCAGCCAGGCCAGCAATGCCATCCGCCCGGTTTCACCGTCGCGGCGGTAGGAAAAGAAGCGCGCCGCGTCGGTGACCGTGCACAGGCGACTCAGGGTGACCTCCTCCACCCCGGCGCGGCGCAGGCGGAATTCGGCCAGGCCGGCCAGGTCGGCCAGCCATTTGCCGGGCACGCCGGGCCGCGGCCGGAAATAGCGTTCGGCGGCGGGATCGTCGGCCAGGAAGGCGTCCAGCACGTCGCGCCCGACCTCGAAGGCGTCCGGCCCGATGCCGGGACCGACCCAGGCGCGCCAGGCGGTGGCCTGCGGCGCCTTGGCGCGCATCGCCGCCAGGGTGTGTTCCAGCACGCCGCCGGACAGGCCGCGCCAGCCGGCGTGCGCGGCGCCCAGGACCCGGCCGTCGGCGTCGGCAATGACCACCGGCAGGCAGTCGGCCACCATCACCGCCAGCACCCGACCGGGACGCGCGGTGACACTGGCGTCCAGCGCGGGCTCGTCCGGCAGGTCGGCGGCATCGGCGTCGACCACCTCGCTGCCGTGCACCTGGCGCAGCCACAGCGGTTCGGCCGGCAGCGCCGCGCGCAGGCGGCGGCGGTTCTCTGCCACGGCGTCGGGATCATCGCCGGCGCGGCGGCCGAGATTCAGCGTGTCGTGCGGGGCCACGCCCACGCCACCGGCGCGGGTGGTGCAGAAATAGTTGACGCCCGGCCACGCGGGACCGGTCACCACGGGCAAGCCTTGCGTCACGCGTTCCATGCGATCGCTTCCTGGACCAGGGTCATGTCGGCCGGCACCGGCGCGGCGAACTGGACCTCGCCACGCCCGCCCGGATCGTCGAAATGCAGGGCGCGGGCGTGCAGCATCTGCCGCTGCGCGCCCGCGATGTTCTTGCCGCCATAGAGGGTGTCGGCCAGCAGCGGGTGCCCCAGGCTGGCCAGGTGCACCCGGATCTGGTGGGTGCGGCCGGTTTCCAGGCGACAGACCACCTCGCTGACGCGGCCGCCGGGGTCGACCTGGCCGCGCCGCGCGGGAGCGTAGTGGGTGACGGCCGGCTTGGGCGCCACGGGACGCTCGACGCTCATGCGCACCGGCACGCGCGGATCGCGGCCGATGGCGCGGTCGACCCGACCGGCGGCGGGCAGCCAGCCGTGCGCCAGCGCCACGTATTCGCGGCCCATGCTGCGGGCCTGCAACTGGCGCACCAGGTGGGTCTGCGCGATTTCGTTGCGGGCCACCACCATCAGGCCGGAGGTGTCCTTGTCCAGCCGGTGAACGATGCCGGCGCGCGCCACCTGGGCCAATTCCGGGTAGCGGTGCAACAGGCCGTTGAGCAGCGTGCCGCTCCAGTTGCCGGCGCCCGGATGCACCACCAGGCCGGCGGGTTTGTTCACCACGATCCAGTCGGGGCTTTCGTCCACCACCGGAAAGTCGATGGGTTCGGGCGCGAATGCCAGGGATTCCGGCGCGGGCTGGGGCCAGACGGCGATCTCGTCGCCCGGGCCGACCGTCTGGCGCACCTTGCCGGGCGCGCCGTTGACATGGACGTTGCCGGCTTCGATCCAGCCCTGCAGACGGCTGCGGGAGTGGTCTGGCAATAGCCCGGCCAGCACCTTGTCGAGCCGGTCGGCCCGGGTGCCCGCGGGCACCGTTACAAGTTGCGCGTTTTCAAGCGACCCGCCGCGCGATTTTCCACCTGGGTTTTCGCCGGAATCACCATCGGAAAGGTCCAGGAGTTCATCGTCGGAAACGAGATCTGCGCTGAAGGCTGTAGCGGACATGGAGACAAATCATATAATCAGCCTGCCATGCTACCACCAAGGATACGATTCTCGTGATTCACCACCCCGCAGCTCCCACGAACCCCGCCTCCCGAAGCGGGTCGGTCTTGCGCGTGGTTATCGCGCTATTTGCCGTCATCGCGATCGCCGGTTGCGGTTCGACCAACAGCAAATACGACAAGACCGCCAACTGGAGCGCCGAACAGCTCTACGCCGACGCCAAGGCCGAAATCTCCTCGGGGGGCTGGAAGGAAGCCCGCGAGCGCCTGACCGCCATCGAAAGCCGCTATCCGTTCGGCGTCTACGCCCAGCAAGCCCTGCTCGAACTGGCCTACGTCAACTGGAAGGACGGCGAAAACGAACAGGCGCTGGCCGCGATCGACCGCTTCCAGCAGCTCTATCCCAACCATCCGGGAACCGACTACGCGCTGTACCTGAAGGGCCTGATCAATTTCACGCCGGCCAGCGCCTTCATGAGCAGCATCACCGGCCAGGATCCCGCCGAGCGCGATCCCAAGGGCCTGCGCGCGTCGTACGACGCCTTCAACGAGCTGATCAAGCGCTACCCGGACAGCAAATACACCCCGGACGCCGAAAAGCGCGTGGCCTGGCTGGTCAACACCATCGCCATGAACGAAGTGCACGTGGCCCGCTACTACTTCGAGCGCGGCGCCTACGTGGCCGCGGCCAACCGGGCGCAGACGGTCATCACCGACTTCGAAGGCGCGCCCGCCACCGAGGAAGCGCTGTACCTGATGGTCGCCTCGTACGACAAGCTCGGCATGACCGAGCTGAAGAACGACTCGGAACGCGTGCTCGACAAGAACTTCCCCAACAGCACGTTCAAGAACAAGGGCCTGAAGGCCGACAAGAGCTGGTGGAATCCGTTCAACTGACCTGACCGGCCACCGCATGGGAAAAAGCCCCTCGAGCAATCGAGGGGCTTTTTGTTGGCTGGCGGTCGTGGTGGCGACTGGCGGGGCTATGCCTGCTTGCGACGGTAGAACGCCAGCACTTCCTCCAGTTCGCGCGTGCGCGCGAACGGCGGCAGGCCGCGCCACAGGCGCTTGCCGTAGGGCTTTTCGACCAGGCGCGCATCGCCCACCATCAGCACGCCCCAGTCCGATTCCGTGCGGATCAGGCGGCCGGCGCCCTGCTTGAGCGAAATGGCGGCCTCGGGCAGCTGGTATTCCGAGAACGGATTGCCGCCCTGGGCGCGACAGGCCCGCAGGCGAGCCTCGATCACCGGATCGTCCGGCGGCGCGAACGGCAGCTTGTCGATCGCCACCAGCGTCAGCACGTCGCCGGGCAGGTCGATGCCCTCCCAGAAACTGGCGCTGCCCACCAGCACCGGATGGGTCAACTTGCAGAAGCGGTCCAGCAGGTCGCGGCGCGTGCCTTCGCCCTGCTTGAGCAGCGGCCAGTCGTGGCCGGCGTCATCGAACGCGTCGGCCAGCAGGTTGGCGACCTTGTCCACGGCGCGCAGCGTCGTGCACAGCACCAGCGTGCCGCCCGGACTGGCCTCCAGCAGCGGCAGCAGCGTCTGCACGAAGCGGTCCAGGAACTGCGGCGATTGCGGTTCGGGCATGCCGCGCGGCACGAACAGCAGCGCCTGTTCGGGATAATCGAACGGCGACTCCCACTTGCCGGTGCGGGCCTGATCCAGGCCCAACTGGCCGGTGAAGTGGGTGAATTCGCCATTCACCGACAGGGTGGCCGAGGTCATGATCCAGGCCTGGCCCGGCTTGCGGTACTTGGAGAAGGCCTGCGCCACCGACAGCGGCGCGGAGTGCAGGCGCACGTGGTGCTGGCCGTGTTCGACCCAACGCACGGCCGGGCCGGTCCATTCGCCCGCCGCCGCCGCGCCTTCAAGGATCGCGACCGGCGTCGACAGGCCATCGCCCAGCGCCGCGGGCAGCCCGGGCGCCTGGTCGTCGCGGCCCCAGCCTTCATCGTCTACGCCCGATGCATCGCGCGCCGGCGTGGCCCAGCGCTTCAGGCGCACGGCGATTTCGGCGCCGCTGCGCGCGGCGGCCACCAGGTCGGGATGGCGTTCGGCCACCGAGCCTAGCGCGTTGGTGGCGACGTCGATCGCTTCGCGCAGCACCGCCAGCGCGGCATCGAATTCCTCGGGATTGGGAATGGCCTCGAAGGTGGCCTTGCGGCCCGGCATGCGGTCCAGCGGCGCACAGACCAGGCGCAATTCGCGCGCCGCCGTTTCCAGGTGACGCGCCACGTCGCTCCATTTGGTCGCTTCGCGCGCATAGGCCAGGCCGGCGGCCTCCAGCGCCCGGCCGAAGTCCAGCAATTGGTGGGTCGACACGCTGCTGCCCAGGAAGCGGGTGGCGGTGTCGGGCAACTGATGGGCTTCGTCGAAGATGACGGTGTCGGCCTCGGGCAGCAGGTCGGTGACGCCCTCTTCGCGCAGCACCAGGTCGGCCATGAACAGGGCGTGGTTGACCACCACCACGTCGGCCTCCTGGGCCTGGCGGCGGGCCTTGACCACGAAGCAGTCGCGAATGCGCGGGCATTCCTGGCCCAGGCAGTTTTCGCGGGTCGAGGTGACGCGCTGCCAGATGTCGGCGTCTTCGGGCACCTGCGCCAGATCGCCACGGTCGCCGGTCTTGGAAATGCCGGCGAACACCTGGATCTGGCGCAACTGCTGGATCTCGGTGCGCGACTTCAAGGCGCGTTCGTCGCCCTGCAGGCGTTCCAGGTGGTAATGGCAGACGTAGTTGCCGCGGCCCTTGAGCAAGGCGGCCGTCACCGGCGCGGCCAGCGCCGCCCGCACGCGCGGCAGGTCGCGCGTGAACAACTGGTCCTGCAGGGTGCGGGTACCGGTGGAGATCAGCACCTTGCCGCCCTGGATGAAGGCGGGTACAAGATAGGCCCAGGTCTTGCCGATGCCGGTGCCGGCCTCGGCCACCAGCGTGGCGCGGTCCTGGATGGCCTGGCCGATGGCCTGGGCCAGTTCCACTTGGGAAGGGCGCGGCTTGTAGCCGGGCAAGGCCGACGCGAGCGGGCCGTCCTCGGCGAAGAATTCGGAGATGTCCAGGTCCAGCATGGAAACAGCCGGGCGTCGCGATCGACCGCGCGGGTCGACGGCGGGGGCGCCAGGCCCTGATAGGGTGGGAAAGGATCAAATGATACCCGCTGGCGCTGCCCTTTTACGGCGAACGCGTCGCAAACGGCACAGTCGATGGGGACGGATGCATCCTGGTTGGCACTTTTTGTAACAGCGGCTTATGGCACAATCCGCCCCTTGTTTTTCCTTTTTGCCGTCGTATCGAGATGTCTGAAACTTCCGTTATCACGAACGTCGCCGCCGGCGTCGACAATGCCCGTATCGTGGCCCAGCTCGCCACCGAGCTTGGCGCCCGCGCCTCCCAGATCGCCTCGGCGGTGGAACTGCTCGATGATGGCGCCACCGTGCCGTTCATTGCGCGCTACCGCAAGGAAGCCACCGGCGGCCTGGACGACACCGTCCTGCGCAACCTGGAAGTGCGCCTTGGCTACCTGCGCGAACTCGAAGAACGCCGCGGCGCGATCCTCGAATCGATCTCGCAGCAAGGCAAGCTGACGCCCGAACTGCAGCAGGAAATCGCCACCGCCGACACCAAGCAGCGCCTGGAAGACCTGTACGCGCCCTATAAACCCAAGCGCCGCACGCGCGCCCAGATCGCCCGCGAGGCGGGCCTGGAGCCGCTGGCCGACGCCATCCTGGCCGACGCCGCCTGCGACCCGGCCGCGCTGGCCGCGCAGTACCTGAATCCCGAAGCCTCGATCAACGACGCCAAGGCGGCGCTGGACGGCGCCCGCGACATCCTGGCCGAGCGCTACGCCGAGAACGCCGACCTGCTGGCCGACATGCGCGAGCACCTCTGGTCCACCGGCTATCTGTATTCCAAGATGGTCGACGGCAAGGAGACCGAAGGCGCCAACTTCCGCGACTGGTTCGACTTCAACGAACCGCTGCGCACGCTGCCGTCGCACCGCATCCTGGCGCTGCTGCGCGGCCGCCAGCAAGGCGTGCTGGAAATCCGCCTGGGCCTGGAAGCCGAACTGGAGGCGCAGACCCCGCACCCCTGCGTCGCGCGCATCGCCAGCTTCCTCAAGCTGGGCAACGGCCTGTTCGCGCTGGATGCCTCGCCGCGCTCGCGCTGGCTGGGCGAAGTGTGCCGCTGGACCTGGCGCGTCAAGCTGGTGACGGCCTTCGAGAGCGAACTGATCGGCCGCCTGCGCGAAACCGCCGAGGCCGAAGCCATCCGCGTGTTCGCCGCCAACCTGAAAGACCTGCTGCTGGCCGCGCCGGCCGGCCCCAAGGCCGTGCTCGGCCTGGACCCTGGCATCCGCACGGGCTGCAAGGTGGCCGTGATCGACCGCACCGGCAAGGTCGTCGACACCACCACCGTCTACCCGTTCGAGCCGCGCCGCGACCGCGACGGCACCATCAACACCCTGGCCGCGCTGGTCGCGCGCCACAAAGTCGACCTGATCGCCATCGGAAACGGCACCGCCTCGCGCGAAAGCGAGAAGCTGGTGGGCGACATGCAGGAACGCTTCCCCGACCTGAAGGTGACCCGCGTGGTGGTGTCCGAGGCCGGCGCGTCGGTGTATTCGGCCTCCGAGACCGCCGCGCAGGAATTCCCCGACCTCGACGTGACGCTGCGCGGCGCCGTGTCGATCGCGCGCCGCCTGCAGGATCCGCTGGCCGAGCTGGTCAAGATTGATCCCAAGGCCATCGGCGTCGGCCAGTACCAGCACGACGTCAACCAGCGCGAGCTGGCGCGTTCGCTGGACGCGGTGGTCGAGGACTGCGTGAACGCGGTCGGCGTGGACGTCAACACCGCCTCCGCCGCGCTGCTGGCGCGCGTGTCGGGCCTGAACTCGCTGCTGGCCAAGAACATCGTGGCCTGGCGCGACGAGAACGGCGCTTTCCCCACCCGCGAACAACTGCGCAAGGTGCCGCGCTTCGGCGACAAGGCTTTCGAGCAGGCCGCCGGCTTCCTGCGCATTCCCAACGGCGACAACCCGCTGGATGCCTCGTCGGTGCACCCCGAAGCCTATCCGGTGGTCGAGCGCATCGTGGCCAAGATCAAGGCCGAGGTGAAGCAGATCATCGGCCAGCGCGACGCGCTCAAGGGCGTGTCGCCGTCTGATTTCACGGACGAACGCTTCGGCCTGCCGACGGTGCGCGACATCTTCGCCGAACTGGAAAAGCCCGGCCGCGATCCGCGTCCCGAGTTCAAGACGGCGCAGTTCAAGGAAGGCGTCGAGACGCTCAACGACCTGTACCCCGGCATGGTGCTCGAAGGCGTGGTGACCAACGTCGCCAACTTCGGCGCGTTCGTCGACATCGGCGTGCACCAGGACGGCCTGGTCCACATTTCCGCGCTGGCCGAAAAATTCGTGAAGGATCCGCGCGACGTGGTGCGCGTGGGCCAGACCGTCAGCGTGAAGGTGCTGGAAGTGGATGTGGCGCGCAAGCGCGTGGCGCTGACCATGCGCATGAACGACGCCGCCGTGCCAGCCCGCCGCGGCGCCGACGCGCCCAAGGGCGGCGACCGCCCGGGCCGTCGTCCGCAGGGCGACAGCGGCCGCGGCAATGGCGGCGGCGGCGGTGGCGCGATGAACAGCGCCATGGCCGACGCCTTCGCCAAGCTCAAACGTTGAGCGCCGCCCTGGCCGCTTCCTCCGGAGCCGGCCAGGCGCCTCTTGCAAGTCCCCGACCGGCGCCTCAGGCGCCGGTTGTCATTCAACTAGGGACTTTCCCGCAATTGCCCGTTTTCCTTGCGATGCCGCAAGCCCGACGCAACAAAAATAAGGGAAAATATCGAATTGTGTCCAAATAATAAAAGCCGGCGAAGTCGGGCACGCACGGCGAAGGCAAACCCATGATCAGGCGAGCTGCGGCGCAAGCGTCTATCGGGTAGAAGCACTAGAAAAACAGCGCC
Organism: Achromobacter ruhlandii; assembly: GCF_002082135.1. NCBI lineage: Bacteria > Pseudomonadati > Pseudomonadota > Betaproteobacteria > Burkholderiales > Alcaligenaceae > Achromobacter > Achromobacter ruhlandii. The sequence continues at coordinate 1,023,829 of NZ_CP017433.1, read as the reverse complement.
ATCCCCTGAGAGACCGGAGATCCGTCCGCCATGCGCAATACGATTACGCTTGCCGCCAACGAAACGGCAACCATTACCGAAAAAGAAGCCAGCCTGAGCGGCGCCTACAACGAAGTCACCCTGGGTCAATACGCTCACCTGACCGTGGATGGCGCCGAAGTCAACTTCAAGCACATCACTCTGGAACGCCTGGGCAGCCGCGTCATCGAACTGACCAACGGCGCGCAATTGCACGTCGGCGCGCTTGGCTTTGCCAGCATGGGCGCCAGCATCGTCTACCGTATCGGGGCCGGCTGCGCACTGACCTTCGACGCCAGCCAGTGGGATCCGGAAGTGGTCGCCAACACCACCTTCGATTTCGTCAGCCAGGGCAGCGGCGCGCTCAAGTACTTCCCGTTCATCAACCCCGAATGGCTGGATTGTCCGACCGTCACCGGTTATTCGGAAGGTGACCTGCTCGAGATCGCCGGCCAGGGCAGCGCCCAGCGCTTCCAGGTGCAGGACGGCCGCATCGTATCGAGCGCGCGTCGCTGAAAAAAGCATGCCCGGCACAGTGGCCGGGCGATTCCATCACGCAAGAGAGGCGGCGCGCGCGCCGCCCGCGTCGCGCTACTCCTGCGACATCGAGGCCAGCGCTTCGCTTGCCTTGGCCAACTGCGCCTGCGCGTCGCCCTGGGCGCCAGCGGGCGCCGTCGCCACGGCTACCCCATCGAGCACCGCCGCCACGCCCTGCGCGGTGGCCTGCAGCAGGGCCTCGGGCGCTTCCGATTGCAGGCGGCGCATCAGGGCCCCGGCTTGCTTGGGATCGGCAAAGCGCTGCGACAGCAGCAGTTCCTCGCCATCGGCCGCCAGCAGGCGGAAACGGAAACCGCCGTCTTCGTCGCGGAAGCTGACAAAGCGCGCGCCCTTGCCCTTTTCCTTCTTGGCCTGCGCCTGCTTGCCCGGCGCCTGCGCATTCAGATTGCGCAGGCCGACGGCCTCGCGCAGCTCGCGCATCATCGGCACGGCCAGCTTGCGCGCCTTGACGGCGCCAGCCTGCAGCACGTCTTCGATCCGGCCGGGGTTGGCCATCAGGTCGAAGTAGCGTTCACGCATCGGCGCCAGCAGGTTCTCCAGGTGGTCGTAGAGCGCCTGCTTGGCCTCGCCCCAGCCCAGGCCTTCCTCGAGCTGCTTGCGGAACGCCGCGGCCTGTTCATGCGTCGCGAAGGCGCGGTAGATGGTGTACAGGTGCGAGCCTTCGGCGTCCTTGGGCTCGCCCGGTTCGCGCGAATCGGTGACGATGCGCATGATCGAGGCGCGCAGCGCCTTGGCGCCGCCCTCGAACAGCGGGATGGTGTTGTTGTAGCTCTTGGACATCTTGCGGCCATCCAGGCCCGGCAAGGTGGCCACGTCCTCTTCGATGGCGACCTCGGGCAGCGTGAAGTAGTCGCGGCCGTACAGGTGATTGAAGCGCTGGGCGATGTCGCGCGCCATCTCCAGATGCTGGATCTGGTCGCGGCCCACCGGCACCTTGTTGGCGTTGAACATGACGATGTCCGCGGCCATCAGGATGGGGTACGAGAACAGGCCCATGGTCACGCCATCGTCCGGGTCCACGCCCTTGGCCGTATTCTGGTCGACCGAAGCCTTGTAGGCGTGCGCGCGGTTCATCAGGCCCTTGGCCGTGACGCAGGTCAGCAGCCAGCTCAATTCGGGGATCTCGGGGATATCCGACTGACGGTAGAAGGTCACGCGTTCGGGGTCCAGCCCCACCGCCAGCCAGGTGGCGGCGATTTCGAGGCGCGAGCGGGCCACTCGGGCCGGATCATCGCACTTGATCAGGGCGTGGTAGTCGGCCAGGAAGAAAAACGCGTCGACACCCGGTTGTGTGCTGGCCTGGACCGCCGGGCGGATCGCGCCAGCGTAGTTGCCGAGGTGAGGGGTTCCGGAGGTGGTGATGCCAGTGAGGACGCGGGTGTTCATGGACGATGAAGGCGTTTGCTTGGAGAAACGCCCAGTGTAACGTGCCGCGCGCGACACCCGGATGGCGCGGGCAGCGCCCGGGCCTGGCGCAAGCGCGCCCGGCCGGCCCGCGGCGCGGACGCCCTGCCCACGGTGCGCCTACAGCACGGCGAGCAGCGGCGCGGCCACCGCGCACAGCCCGCCGGCCGTCAGCGCGGCGCGGGGCCGGAAAGTCAGGAACCAGATCAGCAGCAGGCCGGCGATGCTGAGAATGCCGATCCATTCAACGGTGCCATAGCTCCAGCCCCAGACCGCGGCCGAGGCGCACAGAGAGAGGGCCAGCGCCAGCCAGCCGAAGGCCCGCAACGGCACCCGATGACGGCGTGGCAACGCGCGGTCGAACAGGTCTTCGTAGTGACGATCCATGCC
>NZ_CP017433.1:776028-1021379 GCF_002082135.1 Achromobacter ruhlandii | reverse complement strand
CATCGGAAGGAGAAGGCGGCGGCTCCAGCGCGGTGGCGGCGCGGCGGCGCGCCTGGGCCTGGGCCTGGGCCTGGGCCTGGGCCTGGGCCTGGACCTGGGCCTGGGCCTGGGCCTGGGCCTGGACCTGGACCGGGGCCGGGACGGGCACGGCGGCGGGCGTCGCGGCCCGCGCCCGGGCCGGCGTCTGGGTGGAGCCCTTGGCCGACGCCTTGCGCGCCCGGGCCGCCCGGCGTGCCATCCAGCCCAGCAACAGCGCGCCAGCCAGGCAGGTCAGGTCGAACCCGGCCATGACCCAATCGCCCGCCGGCAGCGACACGCCGAGGTGACGCGAGGTGGTCAGGGCATTGACCACCGGCACCAGCGCCAGCGAGGCGGCGGCAATCGTGAGCAGGTCAACCCACTTGCGCCTGTGGAACAGGAACGCATACACCAACGACAGGCCCCAGGCGGCGAAGAACGCACGCACTTCCCACAGCTGGCGGCCCGGCAGGTCGGTCGGCACCAACCGGTTGGCCCAGAAGAACGCGGCCACCGCGATGAACAGGCCGGCGATGGTGCCGGCGTTCAGGCCGTCCACCAGGCGCAGCGAGAAGGCCTCGCGCGCACCGGGACGCGCCTTCTGGCGGCGCTTGGCGATCCACAACACCAGGCCGGAACCGACCATGCCTGTGCCCGCCAGGCTGACCAGGAAATAGAACCAGCGCAGCAGCGGCTCGGCGAACAGGCCCAGGTGCAGGCCGACGACCACGCCGGCGGTGCGCACGGTGGGGCTCAGTTCGTCCTGCCCTTCCAGGAAGGCGCCGGTGACGCCATCAAAGCGCGCATAGGGCGCGAGCCGGCCGTACGACACGCCGTCCGCCGCATCGCGCGTCAAGGTGACGGTGGCGCCGGCATCGCCCGGGTTGTTGACGGTCACGCGGCCCACGCGGCCATGCCAGCGCTGCTGCACCTGATCCACCAGCGGCGCAAGCGCGACGAGGGGCGCGGCCTCGTTGCGCGGCGGCGTGACCTTGAAGGCCGCGAACACGTCGTCGGAATACTGTCGCGGGTTTTCATAGACCGCCATGATGCCGGCGGGCATCAGCATGGCCATGAACAGCACCAGCCCGCTGAAGGTGATCATCAGGTGGAACGGCAATCCCAGAACCGAGAGCGCGTTGTGGCCGTCCATCCAGGCCCGCTGGCCGCCCTTCTTCGGGCGGAAGGTGAAGAAGTCGGCGAAGATCTTCTTGTGCGTGATGATGCCGCTGATGATGGCCACCAGCATGAACATGCCGGCGATGCTGGCGAGCCAGCGCCCCCACGGAAAGGCCGTTTCGAGTTCGAAATGGAAGCGGTAGAAGAAATCGCCGCCGCGCGTCTCGCGCCCGGCGACGGCCTGGCCGGTCCGCGGGTCGAGCTTGACGCGCACGAAGCCGCGCTCGCCCGGCTTGGGCTTGGGCGCCTGGTACAGCAGCTGGATCAGCGGTTCGCGATCGGTTGGCGGCGTGATGAACCAGCGCTTGGCGTCGGGCGCGTGCTCGGTCAGGTAGCGCTGGGCCATGGCCACGGATTCGAGCGTGGGCGCGGCCTGCGCCTGGATCTCGGGCTGCATCCAGCGGGTGATCTCGGGACGGAAGAACGACAGCGTGCCGGTCAGGAACATCGCGAACAGCACCCAACCGAAGATCAAGCCCGACCAGGTGTGCAGCCACGACATGGATTGGCGCAGGCCTTCTTCGCCTTGCGCTTTTCCTTTGGCAGGTTTCATGCCGCCCCCACCATGCGGCCGATCAGGAACAGGCCGCCGAATAGCGCCGCCGGCAACAGGATGCCGGCCCAGGCGCGCCAGGCGTTGCGGGTGGCGAACACCCAGATGACGCCACAGGTGTAGACCACGAAGGCCGACATCTGCGCCGTGACGACGGCGTCGGCGCGCTGCATGGGCAGCCAGACGGCCAGGCAGGCCGCGGCCGCCGAGGCCAGGCCGTAGCCGCCGAGGATGGCGGCCAGGGCCCGCGAGGCCACGGCCAGACGGTAGCGCATCATGCCTGCGCCGGCTGCGGGAGCTTTCACTTGGTCACGTTGAAGGTCAGGGTGGAAACGTAGCGGATCTTGGCGTAGGCCTTGCCATCGGCCTCGCCGGCCTTGTCCTCGACGTGGGCGGCTTCCAGCACGTACTGGCCCGGCCACGGCGTGGTGATCTCGATGCGGCCGTTCTCGTCGCTGCGGAAACGCTTTTCCCACTTGGGCGGGCCGAACACGGTGACTTCGGTCTTGGCCAGCGGCTTGCCCTTGAACTGCAGCACGAAGGTGTTGCTGCCCGCGGCGGCCGGCACCAGTTCCAGGTCGAGCTTGCCCTGGGTGTCTTCGCGGCCGGCCTTGGCGCCGTACTGCATCAGCGTGTCCTTGAACTGGATCGGCTGCGACAGGCGCACGTCGCCCTTGCCGCTGGCGGCGAACTCGACGAAATCCGCGCCCTCGGCCGACGCCTTGAGCGCCTTGCCGTCGGCGCCGGTCACCACCGGCGCCACCAGGACCTTGCCCAGCAGGCCGTCGCGCTTTTCACGCAGGTCGTCCGCCCATTCGCCGAAGTACGCCTTTGCCGGGCCCTGGTCGGCCCGCTCGAGCCAGACGAAGTGCGCCTGCGCCGCGCCGGCGCTGCCCAGCAGCGCCATGGCTGCCAAAGTCCTTGCGAATTTCATTGTCGATTTTCCTGTTGTGAATGCCGGTCTGGAACCGCCCCGCGACGGCTCTCTCTCGGCAAGGGTCTGAATTATAACCATTCTCACTACGATGCGAGACTTTGCGTGCCTGCCCGTCCACGGCTACGCCGCGGACGGGCCGTCCTGTCTACCAGCGATAGCGCAGGCTGGCCTTGATCGAGCGCTGGTAGCCGTACCAGCACCACGAATCACCCGAGCACGACGCGATATATTCCTTGTCGAACAGGTTCTGCACGTTCAGCGCCACCTGCATGCCCTTGAGCGACGGCGACACGCGGCCCATGTCGTAGTCCAGCATCAGGTCGAACAGCGTCACCGACGGCACCTTCATGGTGTTGGCTTCATCCCCGTACGACGAACCGATGTAGCGCACGCCGCCGCCCACGCCCAGGCCGGCCAGCGGACCGCCTTGCAACTGGTAGCGGGCCCAGGCCGATGCCTGCTGCGACGGCACGCCCACCGGCGCCTTGCCCTTGAGGTTCAGCCCCGTGGTGCCGGGGTTGGACTTGGAATAGGCGTTGTCCAGCAGTGAATAGCCCGCCATCAGCGTCAGCCCGCGCAGGGGTTCGGTCTTGGCTTCGAGCTCGATGCCCTGCGTGCGCAATTCGCCCGACTGGATCTGGCAGCGCGCGTTGGACGTGCCGCACAGATGCGTCGGGTCCGGATCGGTGGTCAGCATGTTTTCGCGGCGGATGTCGAACGCGGCCACCGACAGCAACGTCGCGCTGCCCGGCGGCTGGTACTTGATGCCGACCTCGTACTGGTTGCCCTCGATCGGCTTGAACAGCGCGTTGTTCCAGCCCGTGCCCGACTGCGGCTCGAACGATTCCGAGTAGCTGAAGTACGGCGCCACGCCGTTGTCGAAGTTGTAGATCACGCCGAAACGGCCGGTGAAGGCCTGCGCGCGCAACGACGAGGGCGTGGTGCGGCCGGTGGCGATGGCGGTGCTTTCGCCGACGTTGCGCGACCAGTCGTAGCGCCCTCCCAGCAATACCGACAGGCGGTCGATCTTGATCTGGTCCTGTAAGTACAGACCGGTCTGATATTGCGTGGTGGTGGCATCGGTGGAAAACGCCGGCACCGGGATGTCCTGGTGGTTGTCGGGGTTCATCACATTCAGCGCGGGCGCGCTGCCGAAGCCGGACAGCGTGTCGGTCTTGACATGCTGGTAGTCCAGGCCCAGCAGCACGGTGTGGCCAAAGGCGCCGGTGTTGAAACGCGCCTGCAGGTTGTTGTCGATGGTCAGGGCGCCGACCTCGACATCGGTGGCGATCGCGGCCCGCTGCTGGTACAGGTAGCGGCTGTCGGTGTAGCCGTAGAAGCGGCTGGATGCGCCATAGACGCTGCGGTACTTGGCGTCGGAATGGGTCCAGCGCAGGCTCTGCGTCGCCTTCAGGGCATCGCTGAAACGGTGGTCCAGCACGTAGCCGAGCGAATAGCTCTTGCGGTCGCTCTTCTCGAAATTGGCGTCGCCGTCGTAGTAACGCGGCGACAGGCGGATGCCGTCCGGCGCCGATAGCAGGGTGCGCATCGGCGGCGCGGCGCCATACGACCCCATGTCGGGATCGCGCTGGAAGTTCGTCAGCACGGTGAGCGAGGTGTCGCCGTTGGGCTTCCACGTGAAGGCCGGCGAGACGAAGTAGCGGCGCTCCTTGGTGTGGTCGATCTGGCCGTCGGACATGTAGCCCGATCCCACCAGGCGATACAGGTACTTGCCCTCCGCGTCCAGCGGGCCGCCGAAGTCGAAGTTGGCGCGCCGGTAATCGTAGTTGCCAACCTGAAGCTCGACTTCATGCAGCGCTTCTTCCAGCGGCCGCTTGCTGACCTGGTTGACCACGCCGCCCGGGCCGCCCTGCCCGTACATCACCGAGGCCGGCCCTTTCAGCACATCGACGCGCTCCAGACGATAGGCGTCCACCTGCGGCAAGGCATCGCGCCCGCCGAACACACGCAGGCCGTCCAGGTAGGTCGATGCGGAGAAGCCGCGCACGCTGAACTGGTCCAGCCGCGTGGCGGTCGCGCCGCGCGTTTCGGTCGCCACGCCGGGCGTGTAGCGCAACACCTGGTTCAGCGTCTGCGCGCCCTGTTCCGCGATCTGCTCGCGTGTGACCACGGACACGGATTGCGGCGTCTCGATCAGCGGGGTGTCGGTCTTGGTGGCGCTGACGCTGGCGCCGGCCACGTAGCCCACGGTCGGCGCGAAGGCGCTCAGGGAATTGGCCGACACCGTCACCGGCGCCAGCGTCAGCGTGTCGCCGGAGGGCGCCGCCACCAGCGTCCAGGAATTGCCCGCCTGGGCCCGCGCCTGCAGGCCACTGCCAGCCAGGATGCGGGCGAAGCCGGCGCCCACCGGATAGGCGCCGTTCAGGCCTTCGGACCGCAGGCCGCGCACCTGCGCCGGATCGAACGACAGCACCACGCCCGCGCTGCGCGCGAATTGGGTCAGCGCATCGCCCAACGGACCGGCGGCGATCTGATAAGTGCGCGGCGCCTGGGCCGCGGCGGGCGAGGCTTGCGCCCAGGCGGCGGGCGCGGCGGCCAGCCAGGCGCCGGCACAAGTGGCGGCAAGCACGGCCAGACGGCCGGCGGTCAACGATGCGCCCAGGCGCGGGCAAGATGAAGCGGACACGAAAAACTCCCTTGTACGTAGGTCTCTATGTCTGCCTTTCCGTACCAGGAAGGAAAACCTGCAATACATCGATCAGGAAATTTGTAACGCTCAGGCCGCGCGTGGCCCGACCTGCAGCCAGTACTGTGTGTGGCGCGTCACCACGATGGGCAGCGCCGGCTCCAGCGCCCGGAGCGCGCGCTCGGCGTCGTCCAGCGGGAACACGCCCGACAGCCGCAGGCCCGCCACCGCCGGGTCCACCCGGATCACGCCGACTCGCTGGCGCGCCAGGTAATCGGCGAAATGGTCCAGGCGCCAGTCCTTGGCCACCACCAGGCCGTCGACCCAGGCCAGGCGATCCGGATCGGCCGCCTGCCGCTCGACCCCGCCCAGGTCGTCGTAGCTCAGGCGTTCGCCCGCTTCGGCGGCCTGCGTCGACGCGCCATCGCGCAGCAAGGCGACACTGCCCTCGTAGACACCCAGCTGCAGGCCACCCGGCGTGCGGCGCACGTCGAAACGCGCGTTGTCCGCCAGCAGCACACCATGGCCGGTGTCCACGCGCACCGGGGCGGCGCCTGGTCGCGCCTGCGCGCTGACCAGGATCTCGCCGCGCAACAGGAGGACGCCGCGCGCGCCGCTTGCCCGCCGCAGCCGCAGCGCGCTGTCGCTGTTCAGGGTGACGTGCAGGCCGTCGGCCACCGCCACCGCGCGCCGTTCGCCGATGCCGGTGCTGACATCGGCGGCCAGGCGCTGCCACGGCGCATGCCGGTAGCCAGCCCAACCCGCCACGCCCACCCCAGCCAGCGTCAGCAAATTGCGCAGGGCCACGCGGCGGCCTGGCGTCGCCGGGCCGTCCAGCGCCGTATGCGCCAGCGCCGCCGGCACGCGGCGTGCATCGCGGCCGATCGTTTCCAGCCGCTCCCAGGCCTTGCGATGCGCCGGATCCTGCGCCAGCCAGGCCTGACAGGCCTCGCGCTCGCCGGCATCGGCTATGCCCGACTGCAAGCGCGCCCACCAGGCGATGGCCTGGCGCACCACCGCATCGGGCGGCATGGCGCTAGTCATAAAGCGCGGCATAGCAGGCCGACATGGCGCGCACCATGTACTGCTGCACCGAACTGAGCGACACGCCCAGCCGCTGGGCAATCTCGGGATAGGTCAGGCCGTCCAGCTGCGACAGCAGGAACGCCGAGCGCGCCTTGGCCGGCAGGCGGTCGAGCAGGCGATCGAGCCGCACCAGGGCCTGCATCTGCTCGGCCTGCGTTTCGGGCGACGGCGCATGGACCTCGGGCAAGGCGGCCAGATAAGCCAGATAGGCATGCTCCAACGCCGCGTGGCGCTGATGGTCGATCACCAGCCCCTTGGCGATGGTGGTCAGCAACGCCCGGGCCTCGCCCGCGCGAACCGTCTTGCGGCCCTGGATCACGCGCACGAACACGTCCTGCGCCAGGTCTTCGGCGCGATGCGCACAGCCGAGCTTGCGGCGCAGCCATCCGAACAGCCACGGCCGATGGTCCCGGTACAGGCCATCGACCTGCGTGGCGGGCGCATCGGCGCAAGAGGCCGGAGACGAAAGGAGGGGGGAAGACACGGGAAGACTGCGGCGCGGGACCAGAAGTCTTCGGATGTTAATTGATAATGACTTGCATTACCAATGCAAATGACGCAAATTGCGCCACGTCCGCCCGGCGGGCGGACGCTTGCGGCATAACTACAACGTTACGGTCAGGCGGCGTTCCGACTCGAGGTATTCGCGCGACTGCATTTCCAGGATGCGCGACACCGTGCGATGGAACTCATTGGCCAGCGCGCCCTCGGTGTAGATCTCTTCCGGCTCGCATTCGGCCGACATGATCAGCTTGACGCGATGGTCGTAGAACACGTCGATCAGCCAGGTGAAGCGGCGCGCCTCGGAAGCCTGGCGCGGCCCCATCCGTGGCACGCCGGACAGGATCACCGCATGGAAGCGGTTGGCCAGCTCCAGGTAATCGTTCTGCGAACGCGGGCCGCCGCAAAGCGTGGCGAAGTCGAACCACACCACCGAACCGGCCAGCGCCAGCGCACGGATCTCGCGATGCTCGATATGCAGCAGCGGCTCCTGTGGCGGCGTGTCGGCCAGGCTGTCGAAGGCCTGCTGCAAGGCCTGTTGCGCGCGCTCGTCCAGCGGCGTGTGATAGCACTGCACCTGCTCGAGCGAGCGGCGGCGGTAATCGACGCCGGCGTCCACGTTCATCACGTCCATGCGCGCCTGGATCAGCTCGATCGCCGGCAGCACGCGGTCGCGGTGCAGGCCGTCGGGATACAGCGTCGACGGCTCGTAGTTGGAGGTCATCACGAACGAGGTGCCGTACTCGAACAACTTGAACAGCAGGCGGTGCAGGATCATCGCATCCGCCACGTCCGACACGTGGAACTCGTCGAAACAGATCAGGCGGTAGCGCTTGGCCACGCGCCTGGCCACTTCGTCCAGCGGATCCTGCATGCCCTTCACTTCCTCCAGCTCGCGATGCACGCCGCGCATGAATTCGTGAAAGTGCAGGCGCGTCTTGCGCACCACCGGCACGGTGGCATAGAAGGCGTCCATCAGGAAGCTCTTGCCGCGCCCCACCCCGCCCCACAGATAGACGCCACGCGGCACATCGGGACGGTTCAGCAGCTTCTTCAGGGCGTTCGAGCGCATCGCCTTGAACTTGACCCACTCGTCGTAATAGCGCTGCAGCCGGTCGATCGCCTTCTTCTGGGCTTCATCGGGCTTGTAGCCGCGTTCGGCCAGGGCGTGTTCGTAGTATTCGCGGACGTTCATGGAGATGACACAGGCAAAAGAAAAAAAGGGCGGGTCCGAAAACCCGCCCCCTTTGGCAGAGCCGCAGCGTGGCGGATCAGAAGTTCAAGGCGCGCTTGTCAACGGCCAGGGCAGCTTCCTTCACGGCTTCCGACAGCGTCGGATGCGCGTGGCAGATGCGGGCGATGTCTTCGGCGGCGCCGCGGAATTCCATGATGGTCACGGCTTCCGAGATCAGTTCCGAGGCCATCGGACCGACGATGTGCACGCCCAGGACCTCGTCGGTCTTGGCGTCGGCGATCACCTTGGCAAAGCCGGTGGTGTCGCCCAGCGCGCGGGCGCGGCCGTTGGCCAGGAACGGGAAGCTGCCGGCCTTGTACTCGCGGCCTTCGGCCTTGAGCTGCTGCTCGGTCTTGCCGACCCAGGCGATTTCCGGCGAGGTGTAGATCACCCACGGCACGGTGTCGAAGTTGACGTGGCCGTGCTGGCCGGCGATGCGCTCGGCAACCGCCACGCCCTCTTCCTCGGCCTTGTGCGCCAGCATCGGGCCGCGCACCACGTCGCCCACCGCCCAGACGTTGGGCAGGTTGGTCTTGCAGTCGCCGTCCACGGCGACGAAGCCGCGCTCGTCGAGCTTCAGGCCCACGGCATCGGCGTTCAGGCCGCCGGTGTAGGGCACGCGGCCGATCGAGACGATCAGCTTGTCCACCACCAGCTTCTGCTCGGCGCCCTTGGCGTCGACGTAGGGCACGGTCACCGACTTGGCGGTCGCCTTGATCTCGCCGATCTTGACGCCCATCTGGATGTTCAGGCCTTGCTTGGTGAAGGCCTTCAGGGCTTCCTTGGCCACTTGCTGGTCGGCGGCGGCCAGGAACTCGGGCATCGCTTCCAGGATGGTGACTTCGGCGCCCAGGCGGCGCCACACGCTGCCCATTTCCAGGCCGATCACGCCGGCGCCGATCACGCCCAGCGTCTTCGGCACGGCGCCGATGTTCAGCGCGCCGTCGTTGGACAGTACGACCTTTTCATCGAACGGCAGGCCGGGCAGCTCGCGCGCCGACGAACCGGTGGCGACCACCACGTGCTTGGCAACCAGGTCTTCCTCGGCGGTGCCGGTGACCTTGATGGCCCAGCCGCCCTCGACCTGGCCGGCGAACGCGCCCTTGCCATGGAAGAAGGTGACCTTGTTCTTCTTGAACAGGTACAGGATGCCGTCGTTGTTCTGCTTGACCACCGAGTTCTTGCGGCCGATCAGCGTGTCGAGCTTCAGGCTGACGCCCTTGACTTCGATGCCGTGCTCGGCGAAGTGGTGGTTGGCCTGCTCGAAGTGTTCGGACGATTGCAGCAGCGCCTTGGACGGGATGCAGCCGACGTTGGTGCAGGTGCCGCCGGGAGCCGGGCCGCCTTGGCCATTCTGCCAGGCGTCGATGCAAGCCACCGACATGCCGAGCTGCGCGGCGCGGATGGCAGCGATGTAGCCGCCGGGGCCCGCGCCGATGACGACGACGTCGAATTGTTTGGACATAGTGTTCTCGCGAATGAGGAGGGAGTGAAACTCGCCCCGGCCCGCGCGAGCCGGCCCGTGGGGCCGGCCGGGCGCCGCCGACACACAGGTCGCGCGGGCGCCGGGCTCAGGGCGCCGAGATTACAGGTCCAGCAACAGGCGCTGCGGATCTTCCAGGGCGTCCTTCATGGCGACCAGGCCCAGCACGGCTTCGCGGCCGTCGATGATGCGGTGGTCGTAGGACAGGGCCAGGTAGTTCATCGGGCGGATGACGATCTGGCCGTTTTCCACCACGGCGCGTTCCTTGGTGGCGTGCACGCCCAGGATGGCCGATTGCGGCGGGTTGATGATCGGGGTCGACAGCATCGAGCCGAACACGCCACCGTTGGAGATCGAGAACGTGCCGCCGGTCATCTCTTCGATGCCCAGCTTGCCGTCGGCGGCGCGGCGGCCGAAGTCGGCGATGGTCTTTTCGATTTCAGCGATCGACAGTTGGTCGGCGTTGCGCAGGATCGGCACCACCAGGCCACGCGGGCTGCCGACAGCGATACCGATGTCGAAGTAGCCGTGGTAGATGATGTCCTTGCCGTCGATCGAGGCGTTGATCAGCGGGAACTTCTTCAGCGCGGCAACGGCGGCCTTGACGAAGAACGACATGAAGCCCAGCTTGATGCCGTGCTCTTTCTCGAACTTGTCCTTGTACTTGTTGCGCAGATCGATGACCGCTTGCATGTTCACTTCGTTGAACGTGGTCAGGATCGCGTTTTCCTGCTGCGATTGCAGCAGGCGCTCGGCGATGCGGGCGCGCAGGCGGCTCATCGGCACACGTTGTTCCGGACGGCCGTCCAGTGACAGCGTGGTCGGGGCGGGGGCGGCCGGGGCCTTGGCCGGGGCGGCCTTGGCGGCGGGGGCGCTCGCGTTCAGGGCGTCGCCCTTGGTGACGCGGCCGTCACGGCCGGTGCCGGCCACGTTGGCGGCGTCCACGCCCTTTTCGGCGAGGATCTTGGCGGCGGCGGGCGAAGCCACGCCGGCGGCGGCGGTCGAGGCGGGAGCGGCCGGGGCGGCGGCGGCTTGCGCGGCGGCCTTGGGCGCTTCGGCGGCGGGGGCGGTGGCCGGGGTGGCGGCGGCCTTGCCGGCGGTGTCGATACGGGCCAGGACTTCGCCCGAGGTCACGGTGCTGCCATCGCCCTTGACGATTTCAGCCAGCACGCCCGAGGCGGGGGCCGGCACTTCCAGCACGACCTTGTCGGTCTCGACTTCGATCAGGATTTCGTCCGCTTCGACGGCAGCGCCGGGCTGCTTCTTCCAGGTCAGCAGGGTCGCTTCGGAAACGGATTCGGAGAGTTGGGGGACGACGACGTCGGTGATAGCCATTTTGTTTATTCCGTAGAGTGTGTGTTCTGGACCGCGCGGCGCGGGCAAAGTTCGAAATTGGATTTCTGCAACTTGCCGCACGCCGCGCGTGCATCGGGTTGGGTTACTTGGTCAGCATGGCCTTGAACTTGGGCGCGAAAGCCGCTTCGATCAGCGCCTTCTGCTGCTCCTGGTGCTTGGCCAGGTAGCCCACGGCCGGCGAAGCCGACGCGGCGCGACCGGCGTAGCCCAGCTTCTGGCCTTCGACCATGTTCTCGTACACGTGATGCTGAACGTAGAACCACGGGCCCTGGTTCTGCGGCTCGTCCTGGACCCAGATCACTTCGGTGGCCTTCGGGTACTTGCGCAGTTCGGCTTCGAACGACTTGTGCGCGAACGGGTACAGCTGCTCGACGCGGACGATGGCGACGTTGTCGGCGCCACGTTCACGGCGGGCATTGACCAGATCGTAGTAGACCTTGCCCGAGCAAGCCAGCACGCGCTTGACCTTGGCGGCGTCGATGGCCTCGTCGACCTCGCCGATCACCGGGCGGAAGCTGCCGCCGGCCAGTTCGGTCAGGGGCGAGCCGGCGTCCTTGTTGCGCAGCAGCGACTTGGGCGTGAACAGCACCAGCGGCTTGCGGAACGGACGGATCATCTGGCGGCGCAGCACATGGAAGATCTGCGAGGCCGAGGTCGGCTGGATCACTTGCATGTTGTTGTCGGCGCACAGCTGCAGGAAGCGCTCGATGCGGCCCGACGAGTGCTCGGGGCCCTGGCCTTCGTAGCCGTGCGGCAGCATCAGGGTCAGGCCCGACTGGCGGCCCCACTTGGCTTCGCCGGAGCTGATGAACTGGTCGATCACGACCTGGGCGCCGTTGACGAAGTCACCGAACTGGCCTTCCCAGATGGTCAGCGTGTTGGGTTCGGCGCTCGAGTAGCCGTATTCGAAGCCCAGCACGGCCTCTTCGGACAGCACCGAGTCGATCACAGTGAACGGGGCCTGGCCTTCCGAGACATTCTGCAGCGGAATGTAGGTGCCGTCGTTCCAGCGCTCGCGGTTCTGGTCGTGCAGCACGGCATGGCGGTGCGTGAACGTGCCACGGCCCGAGTCCTGGCCGGTGATGCGGATGGCGTAGCCCGAGGACACCAGCGTGGCGAAGGCGAGGTGTTCGCCCATGCCCCAGTCCAGGTTCATTTCGCCCTTGGCCATGGTGCGGCGGTCGTTCAGCAGCTTGGCGACCAGCGGGTGCACCGTGAAGCCTTCCGGCACGGTGGTGATGCGCTCGCCGATGCGCTTGAGCTCGGCCAGCGGCACGGCGGTGTCGGCCTGGTCGGTCCACTTGGCGCCCAGGAACGGCGACCAGTCGATCGCGTACTTGCTCTTGTAGTCGGTCAGCACCGGTTCGATGGTGCGCTGGCCGTCTTCCATCAGTTGGCGGTAGTCCTTGACCAGTTGGTCGGCTTCGCCCTCGGACAGCACGCCCTGCGTGGTCAGCTTGTCGGCGTACAGCTTGCGCGTGCCGGGGTGATGGCCGATGCGCTTGTACATCAGCGGCTGCGTCAGCGACGGGGTGTCCTGCTCGTTGTGGCCCAGCTTGCGGAAGCAGACGATGTCGACCACGACGTCGTGGCGGAACTGCAGGCGGTAGTCCAGGGCCAGCTTGGTCACGAACACGACGGCTTCGGGATCGTCGCCGTTGACGTGGAACACCGGCGCTTCGATCATCTTGACGACGTCGGTGCAATACAGCGTGGAACGCGAGTCGCGCGGATCCGACGTGGTGAAGCCGATCTGGTTGTTGATGACGATGTGCAGCGTGCCGCCCGTGCCGTAGCCGCGGGTCTGGGCCAGGTTCAGGGTTTCCATCACCACGCCCTGGCCGGCGAAGGCCGCGTCGCCGTGCACCAGCACCGGCAGCACTTGCTTGCCTTCGGCGTCGCCGCGGCGTTCCTGGCGAGCGCGCGCGCTGCCTTCGACCACGGGGTTGACGATTTCCAGGTGGGACGGGTTGAACGCCAGCGACAGG
The DNA here is from genome assembly GCF_002082135.1 of Achromobacter ruhlandii. Classification (NCBI taxonomy): domain Bacteria; kingdom Pseudomonadati; phylum Pseudomonadota; class Betaproteobacteria; order Burkholderiales; family Alcaligenaceae; genus Achromobacter; species Achromobacter ruhlandii. The sequence goes on along the minus strand of NZ_CP017433.1, from coordinate 1,008,397 downwards.
TGCACCGGACCGCCACGGGTCGACAGGTCGCTCGAGAAGCCGTTGTGGTACTTCACGTCGCCGTCGGTGAGGCCTTCGGCGTGCTTGCCTTCGAACTCGGCGAACAGGTCGCCGGGCATCTTGCCCATGATGTTCACGAGCAGGTTCAGGCGGCCGCGGTGGGCCATGCCGACCACGATTTCCTGGACGCCGTTTTCACCGGCGTGGTTCACCACTTCGTCCATCGAGGCGATGAAGCTTTCGCCGCCTTCCAGCGAGAAGCGCTTCTGGCCGACGTACTTGGTGTGCAGGAAACGCTCGAGGCCTTCGGACTCGGTCAGTTGCTGCAGGATGTGGCGCTTTTCTTCGGCCGTGTAGGTCGGCGCACCCAGCGTGGTTTCCAGGCGTTCCTGGATCCAGCGCTTGGCGGCGGGGTCGGAGATGTGCGTGAATTCGGCACCGATGCTGCGGCAGTAGGTGTCGCGCAGCGCCTTCAGGATGTCGCGCAGCGTCATGGTGCTGGCGGTCGTGAAGTAGGTGTTGGTGGCCGAGTAGGTCTGGTCCAGGTCGGCTTCGGTCAGGCCGTAGAAGGCCGGATCGAGTTCGGGGATCGGCGGACGTTCCTGGCGCTTGAGCGGATCCAGGTCGGCCCAGCGCGAACCGAGCGAGCGGTAGGCGGCGATCAGCGATTGCACCGAGACTTGCTTGGAGGCGACGCTCAGGTCGGGTTCGGCGGCGCGTTGCACGAAGGCATTGGCCTTGGCGCGCTGGGCGAACGATTCGACGATGGGAGCGTGGGCCTGGTCGCGGGTGGATTCCTGGCCGTCGGTGGCGGGAGCGTGCTGCAGCTGGTCGAAGTATTCGCGCCAGTTGTCAGGTACCGAACCGGGGTTGTCGAGGTAGGCTTCGTAAAGCTCCTCAACGTAGGGGGCGTTTCCCCCAAACAAGTAAGACGTGGATAGGGATTCTATTTCCGAAGACATAATCGCTTCACCTTTACGAGTGCTTCACTCGATTACGATGCAGGAAAACCTTCCGCGACACGGGCTTCCCGTTTAGCGGATAGCAGGGGCAGAAGGCGCGTACAAGCCTTGAAAGCCGTATGCATGAAAGTATAACCCTTTGAGTTTACGGGCGTCTTTTTGCGATTGCGTGACGCAAAAGCGCGCCAGGAATGGTTTCATGCGGCGTTGGAATGTCCATGCAACCCCTGCAATTACGCCGTCTACGCGCCCGCAAATTCCGCGAACGAAAAATGCCGCATTGCGGCATTTTTTTCGATCCGTGCGCGAGGTGTTGCGCAATTGCCTCGTCAGAGCGGCAGTTCGGTGGTCGACAGGATCTCTTTCAGCACGAAAAAAGTGCGGATCTGGCGCACGCCGGGCAGCTTGATGATCTCGCCCGCATGCAGCTTGTTGAAGCGCTCCAGGTCGCGGATGCGCAGCATCAGGAAGTAGTCGAACTCGCCCGCCACCAGATGGCACTCGAGGCAGCCGCTGATGCCGCGCGCGGCCTGCTCGAAGTCGGTGAAGGACTCCGGCGTGGAGCGATCCAGCACCACGCCGACGATCACCAGCGTGGCCATCTCGACCTCGGCCGGTTCGAGCAGCGCCACCGTCTTTCTGATGATGCCCTCGGCCTTGAGCTTTTCCACCCGCCGCAGGCAGGCGGCGGGACTGAGATGCACGCGCGCGCTCAGATCAAGGTTGGTGATCTGGGCGTCCTGCTGCAGCAGGCGCAGGATCTGGCGGTCGATGCGATCCAGCCCGGCGATGGCGGCCATCTAATATGTCCCTATAAAATTTAATTTGGTTTTTATTTTTTATTCATAAATATTAAATCCAAAAATCGAATTTCCTAAAAATTTAAAAGGAAGAAGCCAAGAAAATACGCAATTGACCAACAATCCGGCGGATTCCTATGATTTTTCCATCCGCGGCGGCCCGCCCGGATCCCCCTTCCCCCAGGAGCCCGCATGGATCTGCAACGCTTTCCCCGCCACCGCCTGACCTTCGGCGACACCCCCATCGAAAAGCTCGAGCGCCTGTCCGCCCACCTTGGCGGGAAGGTCGAGATCTACGCCAAGCGCGAGGACTGCAACAGCGGCCTGGCGTTCGGCGGCAACAAGCTGCGCAAGCTGGAATACCTGATTCCCCAGGCGCTGGAACAGGGTTGCGACACGCTCGTCACCATCGGCGGCATCCAGTCCAACCACACCCGCATGGTGGCGGCCGTGGCCGCCAAGCTCGGCCTGGCCTGCGTGCTGGTGCAGGAAAACTGGGTGGACTACTCGGATGCGCTCTATGACCGGGTCGGCAACATCATGATGAGCCGGCTGATGGGCGCCGACGTGCGCCTGGTGGACCAGGGCTTCGACATCGGTTTCCGCCGTAGTTGGGAAGAGGCGCTGGAGGACGTGCGCAAGCGCGGCGGCAAGCCGTACGCGATTCCGGCCGGCGCCTCCGACCATGAGCTGGGCGGGCTGGGCTATGTCGGCTTCGCCGAGGAGGTGCGGCGGCAGGAGGCCGAGCTGGGCTTCAAGTTCGACTACATCGTGGTCTGCGCCGTCACCGGCAGCACGCAGGCCGGCATGGTGGTGGGCTTTGCCGCCGACGGCCGCGCCGACCGTGTCATCGGCATCGACGCCTCGGCCACGCCGGACCAGACCCGCGCGCAGATCCTGCGCATCGCGCGCCGCACCGCCGACATGGTGGGCCTGGAGCGCCCCATCACGGACGGCGACGTGGTGCTGGATACGCGCTATGCCTACCCGGCCTATGGCCTGCCATCGGCCGAGACCAACGAGGCGATCCGCCTGTGCGCGCGGCTCGAAGGGATGATGACCGACCCGGTCTACGAGGGCAAATCGATGCAGGGCATGATGGACATCGTGCGGCGCGGGGAAATCCCCGCCGGTTCCCGGGTGCTGTATGCGCATCTTGGGGGGGTGCCGGCGATCAACGCCTACAGCTTTCTCTACCGCAACGGCTGACGGCGGCTATGGCGCCAGCGGGTGGCCCTGCGGCGACCTGCGCTGAACCGCTCTTGCCGATACCCAGGAACCACCCGCCGGCGGCGCACGCCGGCGGGTGGTTCGCTTCATGGCGATCGGACTTGCCTGACGTATTAGGGTCATCACTAATGATGTACATAAATTGTATACAGACAATGCGGTTTACCTTATCGTGTCGAACACGATGTCCACGCCCGCCTTGTCATGAGCACCTACGACTCAACCCAGCCCTACCCGCGTGACCTGATCGGCTACGGCCGCAACCCGCCGCAGGCGCGATGGCCCGGCAACGCCCGCATCGCGGTGCAGTTCGTGCTCAATTACGAGGAAGGCGGCGAAAACTGCGTCTTGCATGGCGACGCGGGATCCGAACAATTCCTGTCCGAGATGTTCAACCCGGCCAGCTACCCGGAACGCCACCTGAGCATGGAAGGCATCTACGAGTACGGCTCGCGCGTGGGCGTCTGGCGCATCCTGCGTGAATTCGAAAAGCGCGGCCTGCCGCTGACGGTGTTCGCCGTCGGCATGGCGCTGCAACGCCACCCCGAGCTGGCCGCGGCGCTGGTCGAGCTGGACCACGAGATCGCCTGTCACGGCTGGCGCTGGGTGCACTACCAGAACGTGGACGAAGCCACCGAACGCGAGCACATGCGCCTGGGCATGGAGGCCATCACGCAACTGACCGGCGCCCGTCCGCTGGGCTGGTACACCGGCCGCGACAGCCCGCGCACGCGCCGCCTGGTGGCGGACTACGGCGGCTTCGAATACGACAGCGACTACTACGGCGACGACCTGCCGTTCTGGATGCGGGTGCAAAAGAGCGACGGCAGCGTGGCGCCGCAACTGATCGTGCCCTACACGCTGGACTGCAACGACATGCGCTTCGCGCTGCCGCAGGGCTATTCGCACGCCGATCCGTTCTTCCAGTACCTGAAAGACAGCTTCGACGCGCTCTACGCGGAAGGCGACGAGGCGCCCAAGATGCTCAGCATCGGCATGCATTGCCGCCTGCTGGGCCGGCCCGGCCGCATCGTCGCCCTGCAACGCTTCCTGGATCACATCGCGCGCCATGACCGCGTGTGGGTCTGCCGCCGCCTGGACATCGCCCGGCACTGGCAGGCGCGCCATCCCTATCAACCCGCTGCCTGAACCGCGCAACCATGGCCCCTACCCTCGCCCGATTCAACGACGCCGCGCCGCAAGACGCCGCCGCCATGCTGGCCGACCTGTATCCCCACGCGCCCTGGGCCGCCGAGCAGGCGGTGCGGGCGCGCCCGGTGCACAGCGTGGCGCAGTTGCAGTTGGCCCTGCAGCGCGCGGTGGACGACACTGACGCCGCCATGCAATTGGCGCTGCTGCGCGCTCAACCCGTCGCCATGCTCGACGCGGCGGCGGACGCCGCCGCGCTGGCCGCCGACTATGCCGCGCGTTTCGGCTTTCCCTTCATCCTGTCCCACTACGGCCCGCGCGGCGCCGGCCCGCAAGACGGGCAATGGCGCCAGGCGCTCGAACGCCGCCGCCACAACGCGCCCGACGACGAACGCCGGGAGGCCCTGCGCCAATTGCACCGTGACGCCGAAGTGCGGCTTTACGACCGTTTCGGCGTCGAACCGGACCTGGGCAACGACATCTGGGACTGGCAGGAAAAACTCAGCGCGCACAGCGATCCGGGCTACGCCGAGAACGGCCAGCTCACCGTCACCTACCTGACCGACGCGCACCGCGCCTGCGCCCAGCGCATCTCACACTGGATGCGCGATTGCGGCTTCGACGAAGTCGGCATTGACGCGGTCGGCAACGTGGTCGGCCGCTATCACGCCAACCGCGCCGACGCGCCCATCCTGATGAGCGGCAGCCATTACGACACGGTGCGCAACGCCGGCAAATACGACGGCCGCCTCGGCATCTTCGTGCCGATGGCCTGCGTGCGCGCGCTGCACCGCCAGGGTCGGCGCCTGCCCTACGCGATCGAAGTCATCGCTTTTTCCGAAGAGGAAGGCCAGCGCTATCCGGCCACCTTCCTCGGCTCCGGCGCGCTGATCGGCGACTTCCAGCCGCGCTGGCTCGAACAGCGGGACGCTGACGGCATCAGCATGCGCGACGCCATGGCGCACGCGGGGCTGTGCGTGGACGACATTCCCAAACTCAAGCGCGACCCGGCCCGCTACCTGGGCTTTGTCGAAGTGCATATCGAACAAGGCCCCGTGCTCAATGAAATGGGCCTGCCGCTCGGCGTGGTCACGTCGATCAACGGCTGCGTGCGCTACCGCGTGCGGATCCATGGCACGGCCTGCCATGCCGGCACCACGCCGATGGACCGGCGCCGCGACGCCGCCGTGGCCGCGGCCGAGCTGATCGTGTTCGTCGAAGGCCGCGCCGCGCGCGACGGCGACTCGGTCGGCACCGTCGGCATGCTGGAAGTGCCCAATGGCTCGATCAACGTGGTTCCCGGCGAATGCCGCTTCAGCCTCGACCTGCGCGCGCCCAGCGATCCGCAGCGCGATGCGCTGGCCAGCGACGTGCTGGCCGAATTGGAAGCGATCTGCCAGCGCCGCGGCCTGCGCTATACGCTCGAGGAAACCATGCGCGCCGCCGCCGCGCCCAGCGCGCCGGCCTGGCAGCAGCGCTGGGAACGCGCCGTGCAGGCCCTGGGCGTGCCGGTCCATTGCATGCCGAGCGGCGCCGGCCACGATGCCATGAAGCTGCACGAGATCATGCCGCAGGCCATGCTGTTCGTGCGCGGCCAGAACGCCGGCATCAGCCACAACCCGCTCGAATCCACCACCAACCACGACATGCAGCTGGCCGCGCAGGCAATGCAGCGGCTGCTTGACGATCTCGCCAACGAAGCAACGAGCTGAACCATGACCGACTACGCCCGACTCGACGCCTGGGTGGACGCCCACTTCGATGAAGAAGTGCGCTTCCTGCAGGAACTGGTGCGCGTGCCGACCGACACGCCGCCGGGCAACAACGCCCCGCACGCCGTCCGCACCGCGGAACTGCTGCAAGGTTTCGGCCTGCCGGCCGAGTCCCATCCCGTGCCCGCCGACGAAGTGCGCGCCTACGGCATGGAGTCCATCACCAACCTGATCGTGCGCCGCGAATACGGCGCCGGCGGCCGGCGCATCGCCCTCAACGCCCACGGCGACGTGGTGCCGCCAGGCGACGGCTGGGAGCACGATCCGTATGGCGCCGAGATCGTGGACGGCTGCCTCTACGGGCGCGCCGCCGCGGTCAGCAAGAGCGATTTCGCCAGCTTCACCTTCGCGCTGCGCGCGCTGGAAGCGGTGGCGCGTCCGAGCCATGGCGCGGTCGAACTGCACTTCACCTACGACGAGGAATTCGGCGGCCTGCTCGGTCCCGGCTGGCTGCTGCGCCAGGGCCTGACGAAACCCGACCTGCTGATCGCGGCCGGCTTCAGCTATGAAGTCGTGACGGCCCACAATGGCTGCCTGCAAATGGAGGTCACGGTGCACGGCAAGATGGCGCACGCCGCCATTCCCGCCACCGGCGTGGATGCGCTGCAGGGCGCGGTCGCGATCATGAACGCGCTGTACGCGCAGAACGCGCGCTATCGCGAGATCACTTCGCGGGTCGAGGGCATCAGCCATCCCTACCTGAACATCGGCCGCATCGAAGGCGGCACCAACACCAACGTGGTGCCCGGCAAGGTGGTGTTCAAGCTGGATCGCCGCATGATCCCGGAAGAGAACGCGGCCGAGGTCGAGGCCGACATCCGCCGCATCATCGAAGAAGGCGCGGCCGCCACGCCCGGCCTGCGCGTCGAGATCAAGCGCCTGCTGCTGGCCAACGCCATGCGGCCGCTGCCCGGCAACCAGCCGCTGGTCGACGCCATCCGCAAGCATGGCCAGGACCTGTTCGGCGAGCCGATCCCCGCCATGGGCACGCCGCTCTACACCGACGTGCGCCTGTACGCGGAGGCCGGCATTCCCGGCGTGATCTACGGCGCCGGCCCGCGCACCGTGCTGGAGTCGCACGCCAAGCGCAACGACGAGCGCGTGGTGCTGGAAGACCTGCGGCGGGCCACCAAGGTCATCGCCCGAACCCTGGCCGACCTGCTGCGACCGGCATGAAAAAAGGGCATGACGCGCGTCATGCCCTTTCGATCCGTGCGTGGCGCAACGCCTGGCCTATGGCTGCGCCAGCCGCGTCACGCGGCGCCAGAACAGCACCGCCACCAGCGCGAACACCGCCAGCCCCAGGAACGAGGCGGTGCGCGCGAATTCCTCGCCCGCGATCGCCAGCGGCGCATCGGTGCCGGCGGCGCCGATGATGGCGGCCATCACCACGCCCACCAGGCTCTCGCCCACGATCAGGCCCGAGGCGATCAGCACGCCGCGCCGGTTGGCGGCGTCGGCGAACGATTCATAGTCCTTGCCGGCGGCCGCGGCGCGGCGGCGCAGCGTGCGCTCCAGCAGCCAGGCCAGCAGCGCGCCGACCACGATCGGCGCCGCCACGGTCGGCGGCAGGTAGATGCCGATGCCCACCGCCAGCACCGGGATGCGGGCCACCTTGCAGGTGCGCTTGAGGATCTCGTCCACCACGATCAGGCCCACGCCCACCGCCATGCCGATCAGGATCATGGTCCAGTTCAGTTGATGCGTGAAGATGCCGCGCGCGATCGCCAGCATCAGCGTGGCCTGCGGCGCCGACAACGCCTGGGACGGGTCCATGCCTGCGCGCGGCATCGCATCGGCGAAGCCGTAGGCGTTGTACAGCAGGTCCAGCACCGGCGAGATCACCGCCGCGCCAAGGACGCAACCGATCAATAGCGCCACCTGCTGGCGCCACGGGGTCGCGCCGACCAGCCAGCCGGTCTTCAGATCCTGCAGATTGTCATTGGAGATCGAGGCCACCGCCACCACCGCCGACGTGCTGAAGATCGCCAGCGCGATGGTCATCTGCACGCCGTTCTGCACCGCCAGCAGGTCGCCGCCCAGCGCCAGCAGCAACAGCGACACCAGCACGATGGCAACGATGCCAACGCCCGAGATCGGGCTGGTCGAGGTGCCCACCAGACCCGCCATGTAACCGCAGGCCGCCGCCACCAGGAAACCGAACACGAAAGCGAACAATACAGCGTAGGCCACCAGTTTCCAGACCGCGGCGGCCGTCAGCGGCGCGTCCGCCAGGAACACCTGGAACGTGATCACCAGCACCGCCACCAGCACCAGCGTGACGACCGAAATCCAGCCCGCCGACAGGTCCCGCTCGGTGCGCGGCGCCTTGCCCGCGCGCGCCGCGCCGGCGCGGGTCAACGCCGAGAACGAGGCCTTGACGCCCCGCGCCATCGGCATGAACAGCGTCGCCAGCGTCCAGATGGCGCCCACGCCGATGACGCCTGCGCCGATGAACCGCACCTGCGACGACCACAGCCCGGTGGCGAATTTCGCCAGCGACATGTCCGCGGGAATCTGGGCCATTGACGTCAGGATCGGCACCGCGATGCCCCACGAGATCACCAGTCCCGTCAGCATGGCCAGGCCCGCCACGATGCCGATCAGGTAACCCGCGCCCAGCAGCGCCAGCGAAAAACCCATCGGCAGCCGGAACACCGCGCCGCCCAGCGAAAACCAGCCGCTGACGCCGTCGCCCAGCACACGCAGGCCGCTGGCCGCGAAGCTGACCGCCGCCGCCACCACGCCGCCGCTGACGATGTCGCCCATGCCGGTGGCCCCCGGCCTGGCCGGCGCCCGAGCGGAATCCTCGGCCGCGTCCTGGGCGCGCTCGGCGCTGCCCACCCGCAGGATCTCGGCGGCCGCCACGCCCTCCGGGTACGGCAGGTCGCTCTGCACCACCATCACGTGGCGCAGCGGAATCGTGAACATCACGCCCAGCATGCCGCCGGCCGCGCAGATGCCCAGGGTCTGCCAGAACGGAAAGCCCTGCCAGTGGCCCATCATGACCAGGGCGGGCAGGATGAAGATGATGGCCGACAGCGTGCCGGCCGCCGAGGCCTGCGTCTGCACCATGTTGTTCTCGAGGATGTTGGCGTCCTTGAACAGGCGCAACACCGACATGGAAATGACCGCCGCCGGGATCGCCGACGAGAAGGTCAGGCCGACCTTGAGCCCCAGGAACACGTTGGAGGCGGTGAAGATAATGGTGATGACCGCGCCCAGCAGCACGCCGCGGAATGTCAGTTCCGGTAGCGTGACCTCTGCCGGGACGCTGGTAGGTTGAGTCATTGAAGTCTCCCTGTACTGGCCGGGACGCGAGCCCGCCGCTGGGGCGGGACGGCCCCGGCTATCAGGGCGTTGCCGCCCTGTCTGGTTGCCGGTTTGTTTTTTGTGAAGCGCGATTCTAGCGCCTTGGCGTCCAACAGGTGGTCACCACCGGTAAGCGGCCCAAGGCGGCAGATCCTGCCGCCGCCACCCAAATCGGCAAACGATTATGCTGAAAACCTGGATTTCCTCCCGGCATTTTGATCACCCATGCCCCAGCGACAGGACTAGCATGGCGCTTACAAGGAGACAAAACCATCATGTGCGATGCCAGCCATTCCCCCGCCGGGACAGTCCCCCGGCAGGATGCCGATCCCGCCGAAACCGCCGAATGGCGCGACGGCCTGCAATCCCTGGTCGAAGCGTCGGGCGCCGAACGGGCCGGCTATGTGCTGGACAACCTGCTGGGACACGCCGCCACGCTGGGCCTGCGCGCCAACAGCCAGACGCGCACCGCCTACCTGAACACCATTCCCGCCGACCAGGAGCCGCCCTTCCCCGGCAACCTGGCGGTCGAGGAACGCATTGCCCGCATCAACCGCTGGAACGCCCTGGCCATGGTGGTGCGTGCCAACCAGGCCCATGGCGAGCTGGGTGGCCACATCGCCAGTTACGCCTCGGCCGCCGACCTGTTCGAGGTCGGCTTCAACCACTTCTTCCGCGCGGCCACGGCCGACGGTCCCGGCGATCTGGTCTACATGCAGCCGCATTCGGCGCCCGGCGTCTACGCCCGCGCCTACCTCGAAGGCTTTCTCAGCGACGACGACCTGGCCCACTTCCGCCAGGAAATCACCGCCACCGCGCGCGGCCTGCGCGGGCTGTCGTCGTATCCGCATCCCTGGCTGATGCCGGACTTCTGGCAGTTCCCCACCGGTTCGATGGGCATCGGCCCCATCAACGCGATCTACCAGGCGCGCTTCATGCGCTACCTGGAACACCGCTCGCTGGTGCCCGCGAGCGACCGCAAGGTCTGGGGCATCTTCGGCGACGGCGAGATGGACGAACCGGAGTCGATCGCCGCGCTGACCCTGGCCGCGCGCGAAAAGCTCGACAACCTGGTGTTCGTGGTCAACTGCAACCTGCAGCGCCTGGACGGCCCGGTGCGCGGCAACGGTCGCATCATCGACGAACTCGAAACCCTGTACGCGGGCGCCGGCTGGAACGTCATCAAGCTGGTCTGGGGCAGCGACTGGGATGCCCTGCTGCGTCGTGACACCAACGGCGCCCTGGCGCGCGCCTTCGCCAACACGGTGGACGGCCAGTTCCAGACCTTCGCCGCCAACGACGGCGCCTTCAACCGCGCGCACTTTTTCAACCAGAATCCCGAACTGGCGGCGCTGGTGGCAGACTGGACCGACGAGGCCATCGACCGCCTGCACCGCGGCGGCCACGACATGGTCAAGATCCATGCCGCGTACCACCGCGCCGCGCACCATCGCGGCCAGCCCACCGTGATCCTGGCGCAGACCAAGAAGGGCTTTGGCATGGGCACGGCCGGCCAGGGCAAGATGACCACCCACCAGCAGAAGAAGCTGGACGACGAGGCGCTGCTGGCGTTCCGCGACCGCTTCGCCCTGCCGATCTCCGATGCCGATTGCCTGGCGCTCAAGTTCTATCGCCCGGCCGAAGACAGCGCCGAACTGCGCCACCTGCAGGCGCGCCGCGCCGCCCTGGGCGGCCACATCCCGCGCCGCCAGACCCAGGCGCCGCGCCTGGCGCCGCCGGCGGTGGACCAATGGGCGCGCTTCGCGCTCAGCGCCGACGGCAAGGAGATGTCGTCCACCATGGCCATCGTGCGCATGCTGACGGCGCTGCTGAAAGACCCGCAGGTCGGTCCGCGCATCGTACCCATCGTGGCCGACGAAGCGCGCACCTTCGGCATGGCCAACCTGTTCCGCCAGATCGGCATCTACTCGGCGCAAGGCCAGCTGTACGAACCCGAGGACATCGGCTCGGTGCTGTACTACCGCGAAGCGCGCGACGGCCAGATCCTGGAAGAAGGCATCACCGAGGCCGGCGCGATATCGTCGTGGACGGCGGCCGGCACCAGCTATTCGGTCAACGGCCTGCCGATGCTGCCCTTCTATATCTACTACTCGATGTTCGGATTCCAGCGCATCGGCGACCTGATCTGGGCCGCGGCCGACCAGCGCACCCGCGGCTTCCTCATCGGCGCCACGTCCGGCCGCACCACGCTGGGCGGCGAAGGCCTGCAGCACCAGGACGGCTCCAGCCACATCATGGCCGCGGCCGTGCCCAACTGCCGCGCCTACGATCCCGCCTACGCCTACGAAGTCGCGGTGATCGTCGAGTACGGCATGCGCCGCATGCTGGACGAGCAACGCGACGAGTTCTTCTACCTGACCGTCACCAACGAGAACCTGGCACAGCCCGATCTGCCACGGGACGAGGCGGCTACCCAGGGCATCCTGCGCGGCATGTACCGCCTGCGCCCGGCGCGCCAGCAGGCGGCGGTGCGCCTGTTGGGCGCCGGCCCCATGCTGCGCGAAGCGGAAATCGCCGCCGAGCGCCTGCACGCGGAATACGGCGTGGATGCCGAGGTCTGGAGCGTGACCAGTTTCTCCGAACTGGCGCGCGACGGTCGCGAGGCCGAACGCGCGCGCGCCCTCGGCCTGGCCACCGCGCCCGACGCGGACTGGGTGCGTGCCAGCCTGGGCGGCAGCGATGCGCCAGTGGTGGCCGCCACCGACTACGTGCGCGCCGTGCCCGAACAGATCCGTGCCTGGGTGCCCGCGCCCTACCGCACGCTGGGCACCGACGGCTTCGGCCGCAGCGACACCCGCGCCCGCCTGCGCGACTTCTTCGAGGTCAGCGCCGACTGGATCGTGCTGCACGCCCTGGACAGCCTGGGCCGGCAGGACCAGGCCAGCGCACTACGCCGCAAACTCGGCGCAGCCGATCGCGCCACGCCTCCCTGGGCGCAATAACGCCATGAAAGCAAAGGAGAAAAGCCCCAGCCCGGGGCTTTTCTCCTTTTTCATCGGCGCCATCACAAGGCGCGCCGGTTTGATCAAAATCGGACGATCGCTGCGCTGCAACAACCAATCCGCGCCGCTTTCTGTTGAAATACGGGTGTTCCCTAAGCATTTCCCAAAGAATACGGCGGGCCGCGAGCCCGCTTTTTGCTTTCCGTTTTACCTTCTCGCTTTTATCTCCAGTTAGCGCCGAAAAGGCTGTATCCCATGGACGAAACCCTCACCAAACTGGCGTTGGATTACCACGCCTATCCCACCCCCGGAAAGATCTCGGTCACCCCGACCAAGACCCTCGCCAACCAGGACGACCTGTCGCTGGCGTACTCGCCCGGCGTGGCCGCCGCGTGCATGGCCATCTTCGACCAGGGCGACGACGCCGCGTCCAAGTACACCTCGCGCGGCAACCTGGTGGGCGTGATCACCAACGGCACCGCCGTGCTGGGCCTGGGCAACATCGGGCCGCTGGCCGCCAAGCCGGTCATGGAAGGCAAGGGCTGCCTGTTCAAGAAGTTCGCCGGCATCGACGTGTTCGACATCGAACTGGCCGAGAACGACCCCGACAAGCTGGTCGACATCATCGCCGCGCTCGAGCCCACGCTCGGCGGCGTCAACCTTGAAGACATCAAGGCGCCCGAGTGCTTCTACATCGAGAAGAAGCTGCGCGAGCGCATGAAGATCCCCGTCTTCCACGACGACCAGCACGGCACCGCCATCATCTCCTCGGCCGCCATCCTGAACGGCCTGAAGGTCGTGGGCAAGGACATCGGCACGGTCAAGCTGGCCTGCTCGGGCGCTGGCGCCGCCGCCATCGCCTGCCTGGACCTGCTGGTGCACCTGGGCGTCAAGCGCGAGAACATCTACGTGGTGGACTCGCGCGGCGTGATCTGGGACGGCCGCGATGAAAACATGGAAGCCAACAAGAAGCGCTACGCGCAGAAGACCGACGCGCGCACGCTGGCCGACGTGGTCAACGGCGCCGACGTGTTCCTGGGCTGCTCGACCGCCGGCGTGCTGACCGCCGACATGGTCAAGACCATGGCCGATCGTCCGCTGATCCTGGCGCTGGCCAACCCGGAACCGGAAATCCGCCCGGAAGTCGCCAAGGCCGCCCGCCCCGACTGCATCATCGCCACCGGCCGTTCGGACTACCCGAACCAGGTCAACAACGTACTGTGCTTCCCCTTCATCTTCCGCGGCGCCATGGATGCCGGCGCCTCGCGCATCACCGAGGAAATGAAGCTGGCGTGCGTCAAGGCCATCGCCGAGCTGGCCCAGGCCGAGCAGAACGATGAAGTGGCCCGCGCCTACGCCGGCCAGGAACTGTCGTTCGGTCCCGACTACATCATCCCGAAGCCGTTCGACCCGCGCCTGATCGTCCAGATCGCCCCGGCCGTGGCCCAGGCCGCCGCCGACTCCGGCGTGGCCGCCCGTCCTATCGAGGACATCGAGGCCTACCGCCAGAAGCTGATGGGTTTCGTCTACCACTCGGGCCAGTTGATGCGCCCGCTGTTCGCCCAGGCCAAGAAGGCGCCCAAGCGCGTCATCTACGCCGACGGCGAAGACGAGCGCGTGCTGCGCGCGGTGCAGACCGTGGCCGATGAAAAGCTGGCGTTCCCAATCCTGATCGGCCGCCCGTCCGTGATCGAGATGCGCATCAAGAAGTTCGGCCTGCGCCTGGTCGCCGGCCAGCATTTCGAGATCGTCGATCCCGAAGACGACAGCCGCTTCAACGAAACCTGGAACGCGTACTACCAGCTCAAGGGCCGCGAAGGCGTGACCCCGGCCATCGCCAAGGCGATGATCCGCAAGCACAACACGCTCATCGGCGCGATGCTGCTGCGCCGTGGCGATGCCGACGCGCTGCTGTGCGGCGTGGCCAGCAAGTACGACAACCAGCTCAAGTACATCGACGAAATCATCGGCAGGAAGGAAGGCCAGACCTACGCCGCCCTGAACGTGCTGATGCTGCCCGACCAGACGCTGTTCGTCACCGACACCCACGTCAACGAAAACCCGTCGGCCGAGGAAGTCGCCAACATCACCATCCAGGCCGCCGACGAGATGCTGCGTTTCGGCGTGGTGCCCAAGATCGCCCTGCTGTCGCACTCGAACTTCGGCAGCCGCGTCACGGAATCGTCGCGCAAGATGGCCGCCGCGCGCCAGCTGGTGCAGGACCGCGCGCCCGACCTGGAAGTGGACGGCGAAATGCACGCCGACGCCGCCCTGTCGGAAAAGATCCGCGTGCTGGCCTACCCGGACAGCACCCTGAAGGGTCGCGCCAACCTGCTGGTCATGCCGACGCTGGACACCGGCAACATCACGTACAACATGCTGAAGATGACGGGCAGCAATGGCGTCGCGATGGGCCCGATCCTGCTGGGCGCCGCGCGTCCGGTGCACATCCTGACGACCAGCGCCACCGTGCGCCGCATCGTCAACATGACCGCCCTGGCCGTGGTCGATGCGCAGCAGGAAGCCGCCGAGGCCGCCAAGAAGCGCCGTTGATCGCACTGCGCTGATCGGCACGCAAGGGACGCCCCACGGGGCGTCCTTTTTTTTGGGCCGCTTGATGCCGCGATAGTGCGCCGCGACGGGCGAATGGTAAAAACGGGGCAGCGACTCCCCTCGACCCTTCCCTACCGGAGCCCGACCCTATGTTGCTCGACGCCTTCCTGGCCTGGTTTCACTTCCTGGCCATCTTCGTCCTGGTGGTGGTGCTGACCGCCGAAGCGGTGCTGCTGCGCCCCGACCTGACACCGGCCACGCTCAAGCGCCTGGTGGTCTATGACCGCCTGTATCTGCTGAGCGCGATACTGGTGCTGGCCACCGGCGTGCTGCGCCTGACACTGGGGGTCAAGGGGGCCGCGTTCTACATGGGCAACCCATGGTTCCACGCCAAGATCACGCTGTTCGTCATCATCGGCCTCTGTTCGATCCCGCCCACGCTGGCCTTCCTGCGCTGGGCCAAACAGGCGCGCCAGCAGCCCGCCTTCGTGCCGGACGCCGCCCAGATCAAGCGCGCGCGCCGCTGGGTAATGATCGAATCGCACCTGTTCATCTTGCTGCCTCTGTTCGCCGTGCTGATGGCGCGCGGCATCGGCGCGTAGGGCGCGCCGCGATCCGCGCGGCCCGCCCGTCTTAGGGACAGCGCGCGCGGGTCGGCTGTGGCGTGTCGTCGCCGACGGTGATAGTGGCGAAGTGGAACACGCCGACGGCGTCGTTCCGGACCACGTCGATCACTTCGCCGGACAGCGTCTGCCTCACCGACATGCCCTCGGGCACATCGGGCTGGCCATCGCGCCGGGCGACGTCGCCGTTCCAGGGACTCAGCACCAGCACTCCCGGAAACGGCTCGCGGGCATCGCCACGACCGCGCCGCATCGACTGCACCTGGGTGCCGGCGGCATAACGGACGCCGCCGAACGTCGTCGGGCAGGCCAGCTCGGCATCGCTGACGCGCAACAGGCGCCGCTCGCCATCCAGGTAAAGCCGGGGCTCGCTCAATGGCAGCCCGAACACCTTGACCGCCACCGGGTCCTTGACCTCGATACGCCATTGATCCGGATCGCGCGAGCCATCCGTGTAGACGGTGCCGCTCGATCCATACACGATCGAACCAGGCGCAAGATCCAGCGTGTCGACCCGGTTGCCCGGCCCCAGCACGCATTTGTTCAGCGCCATCATCGCGCCATCCTTCGCCACGTCGAATTCAATGTCCTGGGTGGCGTCGCATTGCCAGCCCAGCACCGTCTGGCTGCCAGCGCCGCGCAGCAGGACGCTGCGCGGATGGCGCCCGCGCAGGGCGTAGGTGTCGCTGTCGTACTCGGCGTCCAGATAGCGTTGCGCGCGCGACGCCTGCACGCCGTACATGGTCACCGGCTGCGGAAACTCCGCTTCGACATAAGTTTCCAGTTCGCCCTCGTCCTGCAGCTTGAGGCGCGTGCCGGCGGGCATGGCAGTGCCGCCTACCGTCGTCGGCGCCTGCAGGGTGACGTTGCGGGCGGCCTCGCGGCGCGCGCCTTCGCGCTCGATCTGCCAGATGACCGTCTGGACCCAGGCATAGAAGGCAAAGGGGACCAGCAGCACCACGAACAGCAGTCCGGAGGTCTTCCAGTATTTGCGGACCGTGCGGCGCGCGCCGCCGCTGGCGACCAGCACCAGCGCCCAACCAAGCAGCACCAGGCCGGCAAGAAAACCCAGGGAAACGAGAATGTAGAAGCCCGCTGAGGGCAGCGCTATCGGAATCATGGCAAGGATGATAAACGCCAAACCGCGACGGCGGGGCGGCCATCGGCGGAACCGGCCGTGGAGC
Organism: Achromobacter ruhlandii; assembly: GCF_002082135.1. NCBI lineage: Bacteria > Pseudomonadati > Pseudomonadota > Betaproteobacteria > Burkholderiales > Alcaligenaceae > Achromobacter > Achromobacter ruhlandii. Next base: position 991,849 of record NZ_CP017433.1, on the reverse strand, counting down.
CGGCGGCCAACAAAAAACCGCCCGAAGGCGGTTTCCTGGTCAAGCGTGGCAGCGTATCAACGCTTGTCCATCGGGGGCACGTCGCGCGTGACCGAACCGGTGAACAGCTGGCGCGGACGGCCGATCTTGTAATCGGGATCCGACAGCATTTCGTTCCACTGGGCGATCCAGCCCACCGTGCGGGCCAGCGCGAAGATGGCCGTGAACAGCGAGGTCGGGATGCCGATGGCGCGCTGGACGATACCCGAGTAGAAGTCCACGTTCGGGTACAGCTTGCGCTGCACGAAGTACGGATCTTCCAGGGCGATGCGTTCCAGTTCCATGGCCAGCTTGAACAGCGGGTCGTTTTCCAGGCCCAGGGCCGAGAGCACTTCCTTGCACGTTTCCTGCATCAGCTTGGCGCGCGGGTCGTAGTTCTTGTAGACGCGGTGGCCAAAGCCCATCAGGCGCACGCCCGAGTTCTTGTCCTTGACCTTCTCCATGAACTCGCCGACCTTGGCGATGCCGCCGTTGGCTTGCAGCTCTTCGAGCATCTGCAGGCAAGCTTCGTTGGCGCCGCCGTGAGCCGGGCCCCAAAGGCAAGCCACGCCGGCCGAGATGGCGGCGAACGGGTTGGTGCCCGACGAACCGCACAGGCGGACCGTGGAGGTCGAGGCGTTCTGCTCGTGGTCGGCGTGCAGGATGAAGATGCGGTCGAGCGCGCGCTCGACGACTTCGTTGACCTTGTACTCTTCGCACGGCGTGGCGAACATCATGCGCAGGAAGTTGCCCGTGTAGGACAGGTCGTTCTGCGGGTAGATGAACGGTTGGCCTTGCGAGTACTTGTACGCCATCGCGACCAGCGTCGGCATCTTGGCGATCAGGCGGATGGCCGAGATGTGACGATGCTGCGGGTTCGTGATGTCGGTCGAGTCGTGGTAGAACGCCGACAGCGCGCCCACCAGGCCCGTCAGGACGGCCATCGGGTGGGCGTCGCGACGGAAGCCGCGCAGGAAGAAGTGCAGCTGTTCGTTGACCATCGTGTGATGGGTCACTTGCGAATCGAAATCGGCCTTCTGTTCCTGGTTCGGCAGTTCGCCGTTCAGGATCAGGTAGCAGATGTCCATGAAGTCGCAATTGACGGCCAGCTGTTCGATCGGGTAGCCGCGGTACAGCAGCTCGCCCTTGTCGCCGTCGATGTACGTGATGCCCGATTCGCAAGCCGCGGTCGACATGAAACCGGGGTCGAACGTGAACATGCCCGTCTGGCCGTACAGCTTGCGGATGTCGATCACATCCGGACCGACCGTGCCCTTGTAGACAGGGAACTCAATGGGTGCGCTGCCGTCCGAGAAGGACAGAGTGGCTTTTTTGTCAGACAGGTTCATGTTTTTCCTCTCAATTAATCAGAGCGACCGCATCTGGCCGATGATGCCGCGGAGTCGGGGCGTGTCCAGTGCGCCCTCGAGTTCCTTGCGGGCCAGCAGCAGGTCGAGAAGATCGTTGTCTCCCAACTCGAAGAGCTGCGTCAATGCCGTCACGTCATCGTCGGTAAGCTCGGCCTCGTAGGCGTCGAGATACCGGGTGATGATCAAGTCGTTTTCGAGCAGGCCCCGGCGCGCCCGCCAACGCAGCCGCGCCCGTTCCAGTTCAGTAAGCCTGCTCATCATTACACCTTAAATACACCAAACTACTAGACCGTGCGACGGACCATCAGTTCCTTGATCTTGCCAATGGCCTTGGTCGGGTTCAGCCCCTTGGGACAGACGTCGACGCAATTCATGATGGTGTGGCAACGGAACAGGCGGTACGGATCTTCCAGGTTGTCCAGACGGCTGCCGGTGGCTTCGTCGCGGCTGTCGGCGATGAAGCGGTAGGCTTGCAGCAGGCCGGCCGGGCCGACGAACTTGTCCGGATTCCACCAGAACGACGGGCAGGAAGTGGAACAGCACGCGCACAGGATGCACTCGTACAGGCCGTCCAGCTCTTCGCGCGCCTCGGGCGACTGCAGGCGCTCTTTCTCGGGCGGCGGCGTGTCGTTGATGAGGTACGGGCGGATCGAGTGGTACTGGTTGAAGAAGTGCGTCATGTCCACGATCAGGTCGCGGATCACGGGCAGGCCCGGCAGCGGGCGCAGCACGATCGGTTCCTTCAGCTCGCGCAGGTTGGTCGTGCAGGCCAGGCCGTTCTTGCCGTTGATGTTCATGGCGTCCGAACCGCACACGCCTTCACGGCACGAGCGGCGCAGGGCCAGGCTGTCGTCGACGTCGTTCTTGATGCGCACCAGCGCATCGAGCAGCATCTTGTCGGTCGGCTGGAGTTCGACTTCCAGCTTCTGCATGTAGGGGCGCTCGTCCTTGTCCGGATCGTAGCGGTAGATTTCGAACTTGACGATTCTCTTGGTGCTCATAGTAGGCTCTATCCGGACTTAGAAGGTACGCGCCTTGGGCGGGAAGGACTCGACCGTCAGCGGCTTCATCTGCACAGGCTTGTAATCCAGGCGGCTGCCTTCGGAGTACCACAGCGTGTGCTTGAGCCAGTTCTCGTCGTCGCGAGTCGGGTGATCGTCCAGCGCGTGGGCGCCGCGGCTCTCGGTGCGGTTGGCGGCCGACTTGATAGTGGCGCGGGCCACTTCGGTCATGTTGGCCAGTTCCAGCGCCTCGACGCGCGCGGTGTTGAACACCTTGGACTTGTCCTTGAAGTAGATGTTGTCGGCTTGCTTGGCCAGGTCTTCGATCTGGGTCACGCCTTCGTTCAGCAGTTCCAGCGTGCGGAACACGCCGCAGTGGCGCTGCATCGAGAAGCGGATGGCATTGCCGATATCCTGGGTCTTCTCGCCCGAGGTGCGCGATTCCAGCTTGTTGACGCGGTCCATCGAGAATTCGACGGCCTGCTGCGGCACGGGCTGGTGCGCGTGCTGGCGTTCCGGATGCGAATTGACGATGTGGTTGCCGGTGGCGCGGCCGAACACGATCAGGTCCAGCAGCGAGTTGGTGCCCAGGCGGTTGGCGCCGTGCACCGACACCGCGGCGCATTCGCCGATGGCGTACAGGCCGTTGACGATCTTGTTCTCGCCGTTTTCGCGCGTCAGCACCTGGCCGTGGTAGTTGGCCGGGATGCCGCCCATCTGGTAGTGGATGGTCGGGACGACGGGGATCGGTTCCTTGATCGGGTCGACGTTGCCGAACTTGATGGCGATTTCGCGGATCGAGGGCAGGCGCTTGTTGATGACGTCGGCGCCGAGGTGGTCGAGCTTGAGCACCACGTAGCTGCCGTCCGGACCGCAGCCGCGGCCTTCCTTGATTTCCTGGTCCATCGAGCGCGACACGAAGTCACGCGGGGCCAGGTCCTTCAGCGTGGGCGCATAGCGCTCCATGAAGCGCTCGCCATCCTTGTTCAGCAGGATGCCGCCTTCGCCGCGCACGCCTTCGGTGATCAGCACGCCGGCGCCGGCCACGCCGGTCGGGTGGAATTGCCAGAATTCCATGTCCTGCAGCGGGATGCCCGCGCGGGCGGCCATGCCCAGGCCGTCGCCGGTGTTGATGAAGGCGTTGGTGGAGGCGGCCCAGATACGGCCGGCGCCGCCGGTGGCCAGCACCGTGGTCTTGGCTTCCAGGATGTAGATCTCGCCGGTTTCCATTTCGAGGGCGGTCACGCCCACGACGTCGCCGGCTTCGTTGCGCAGCAGGTCCAGCGCCATCCATTCGACGAAGAACTGGGTGCGGGCGGCGACGTTGCGCTGGTACAGGGTGTGCAGCAGCGCGTGGCCGGTACGGTCGGCAGCGGCACAGGCGCGCTGGACCGGCTTTTCACCGAAGTTGGCGGTGTGGCCGCCGAACGGACGCTGGTAGATGGTGCCGTCGGGATTGCGGTCGAACGGCATGCCGAAGTGTTCGAGCTCATACACGGCGTTGGGGGCTTCGCGGCACATGAACTCGATGGCGTCCTGGTCGCCCAGCCAGTCCGAGCCCTTGACGGTGTCGTACATGTGCCAGTACCAGTTGTCTTCGCTCATGTTGCCCAGCGAGGCGCTCACGCCGCCCTGCGCGGCAACGGTGTGCGAGCGCGTGGGGAACACTTTGGACAGCACCGCAACGGACAGGCCCGCTTGGGACAGTTGCAGCGAACAACGCATGCCGGCTCCGCCGGCGCCAACGACCACCACATCAAACTGGCGGCGCGGCAAGGATTTCATGACAGAGACCACGGCTTAGATGCTCCAGAGGATTTGCGCGAAGTAAACGACCGAACCGATCAGCCAGAGGATCGTCAGCACTTGCAGCAGCAGGCGCACGCCCACCGACTTGACGTAGTCCATCCAGATGTCGCGCACGCCAATCCAGGCATGCCAGGCCAACGCAATGAATGCAAGGGTCGCCAGGATCTGGCCGACCGGAAGAACGCCCACGTAGAACGTGAACAGCGCGTGCCACGATTCATACGTGAAGGCAGGCATCAACAGGATGCCGATGAGCAGCACCAGCGTATACACGGCCATGATGACGGCGGTGATGCGCTGGATGATGAAATCCATGACGCCATAGTGGGCGCCGACGACCAGGCGCTTGGGTCCGTAGTTTTTAGCGGCGGCCATTTACAGCACTCCGAACAGTTTGAGGGCGAACACCAGGGTCAGCGCCAGGCTGACACCGAAAACCACGCCGGCGCTTTTCTTGGCCGACAGCTTGTCGATGCCCAGGTGCAGGTCCAGCAGCAGGTAGCGGATGCCCGCACAGAAGTGATGCAGGTAGCCCCAGATCAGGACCAGGAGGACGAGCTTGACGATCGGATTGCCGGCATACGCGGCGACGGCCGCGAAGGTCTGCGGCGAGGCCACGCTGGCCGCGAACAGCGGCAGAATGACCAAGGGCAGACAGAGGAACAGCAATATGCCGCTGATGCGGTGCAGGATGGACAGCTTGCCGGCCAGGGGCAGGCGATAGGAGAACGCAACTTGGGCAAGCCCAATATTGCGAAACTGCGGACGTGGCTTGGCAGCGGTGTCGGACATGACGGCCTCGGTGTTTCGGAACTAGGGAATCGTGACGGCGGCAACGCCGTGGCCCTTGCGGGCAAACACGGTATTTTCGCCCAGAGATCGGGTTGGTATCAAATCGTAGGTAAAAAGCTCATCAATTCAGACTATTGCGGTAGTGATATCGATCGGTCAAGTACAAGCCCCGCCGGATTTCCATGGGGCGGTCACCATACGTGTACGACACGCGATCCACCTGCAACAACGGCGTGCCGGCGGCAACATTAAGCAGCGTACAGGCTTCGGACGGCGCCGCCACGGCGCGCAGCTTTTCGTCCGCGCGCACCATGCTGACGCCGAACTCGGATTCGAACAGACCGTAGAGCGGCGCCTTGTTGGCGCTCAACAGCTCGAAGGTGAGGCCGCGGAAGATGGATCCGGGCAGCCAGATGTCGTCCAGCACGGTGGGCGTCTGCCCCATGGACAGCAGGCGGCGGATCATGACGACGGTTTCGCCGGCCCGCAGGTCGAGCGCGCGCGCGATCTCGGCGGGCGCCCGCAGGCGCCGGCATTCGAGGATGCGGCTTTCGGCGCGGCCGGCCTCGCCCTCTTCATCGGGGGCCAGGCGCAGGAAGCGGTAGCGCACGCGGGCTTCATGGTGGGTGGCGACGAAGGTGCCCTTGCCCTGGCGGCGCAGCAGCAGGTGTTCGGCGGCCAGTTCATCGACCGCCTTGCGCACCGTTCCCTGGCTGACCTGGAAGCGGGCAGCCAGATCGATTTCGCTGGGGATGAGTTCGCCGGGCTTCCATTCGCCGCGATCCAGGCTCTGGACCAGCAGGTCCTTGATCTGGCGGTACAACGGGCTGAAAGCGGCCCCCTCGCCCGTCGGACGGGCGGCGCGAGTGCGTAGGGGAGTTTCGGGCCGGGGGTCTGCCATGGATCGTCTTGGAAGTGTCATGTTCATCCGGAGAATGGAAGGCAGCGCAAACGATGCGGTTTCCATTCGCATGCGCTGCTGCGGTGCCGGTGTTCTGGCCTGATACAGGCGCGCAGCCGGCGGTGCTGCGGCGCATTCGAACAAACGCTCTATTGTGGCATATCGGGGGTGGCGCTGTCCAACGTCTTATGTCTTATATAAGATATAAGATCAATTGACGCACCCGTAAATTAGTTCTAGGATTCCTGGCTGTCCGGCGACACATCCGCCCCCTCGCGCGCGGGCCGTCTTCGCCGTTCAACGGATTACACTGATTGGTGAGATTATTTTCTCGCCACACCATTACGGAGAACGTCCATGTCTAAGCCTGCCTTGCGTGTCGCCGTCACCGGCGCCGCCGGCCAAATCGGTTACGCACTGCTGTTCCGCATCGCCTCCGGCGAAATGCTGGGCAAAGATCAGCCCGTCATTCTGCAACTGCTTGAAATCCCCGACGAAAAAGCGCAAAAGGCCCTGAAGGGCGTCATCATGGAACTGGATGACTGCGCCTTCCCGCTGCTGCAGGAAGTCACCGCCCACAGCGATCCGCGCACGGCATTCAAGGACGCGGACGTGGCCCTGCTGGTCGGCGCCCGCCCGCGCGGCCCCGGCATGGAACGCAAGGATCTGCTGTCGGTCAACGCCCAGATCTTCACGGCCCAGGGCAAGGCCCTGAACGACGTCGCCAGCCGCAACGTCAAGGTGCTGGTGGTCGGCAACCCGGCCAACACCAACGCCTACATCGCCATGAAGTCGGCGCCGGACCTGCCCGCCAAGAACTTCACCGCCATGCTGCGCCTGGACCACAACCGCGCCCTGTCGCAACTGGCCGCCAAGTCGGGCAAGGCCGTGGCCGACATCGAGAAGCTGGTCGTCTGGGGCAACCACTCGCCCACCATGTACCCCGACTACCGCTTCGCCACCGTCGGCGGCGAATCGCTGGCCAAGCTGATCAACGACGACGCCTGGAACCGCGACACCTTCATCCCCACCGTGGGCAAGCGTGGCGCCGCCATCATCGAGGCCCGTGGCCTGTCGTCGGCCGCCTCGGCCGCCAACGCCGCCATCGACCACGTGCGTGACTGGGTCCTGGGCAGCAACGGCAAGTGGGTCACCATGGGCATCCCGTCCGATGGCTCCTACGGCATCCCCGAAGGCATCATCTACGGCGTGCCGGTCACCACCGAAAACGGCGAATACAAGCGCGTCGAAGGCCTGGAAATCGATGCCTTCTCGCGTGAACGCCTGGACTTCACGCTGAAAGAGCTCCTGGAAGAGCGCGACGGCGTCAAGGACCTGCTGAAGTAAGCAGCCGGCAAGCAGAATTGGGCCCGTTGACGCGGGCCCAATTCGCAAGCGGACGGGGCATCGACGGACGCCCCGTCCGCGGCACGTAAATCTGTCCCCTTTGCGACCGCCCCTTTGCGAGCGCGCAAGGAATTGTCGCGAAGGGGACAGATTTACGTGCCGCGGCCGCGGTAAGGTCATGGCCAGGGGCCGCGCCCCGATCCGGCCCGCCGCGGACCCGCAAGACCTGACATCCCAGCCGGGGCAACGTCACGACACCCGGCCCCTATAACGGAGACTCCCCCATGTCCAGACCCGAATCCGCCGGCGCCCTGTTCCGTCGCGCGCTCGCCGAAGAAAACCCGCTGCAGATCATCGGCGCCATCAACGCCAACCACGCGCTGCTGGCCAAGCGCGCCGGCTACCGCGCCATCTATCTCTCGGGCGGCGGCGTGGCGGCGGGCTCGCTGGGCCTGCCCGACCTGGGCATCAACACGATGGACGACGTGCTGACGGACGTGCGCCGCATCACCGACGTTTGCGACGTGCCGCTGCTGGTGGACATCGACACCGGCTTCGGCCCGTCGGCATTCAACATCGCCCGCACCGTCAAGAGCCTGATCAAGTTCGGCGCCGCCGCCTGCCACATAGAGGACCAGGTCGGCGCCAAGCGCTGCGGCCACCGTCCGGGCAAGGAAATCGTCAGCACCGAGGAAATGGCCGACCGCGTCAAGGCCGCGGCCGACGCCCGCACCGACAGCGACTTCTACCTGATCGCGCGCACCGACGCCATCGCCTCGCACGGGGTGGACGCCGCCATCGAGCGCGCCCTGGCCTGCGTCGAAGCCGGCGCCGACGCCATCTTCGCCGAAGCCGCCTACGACCTGCCGACCTACGACCGCTTCGTCAAGGCCGTCAAGGTGCCGGTGCTGGCCAACATCACCGAATTCGGCAAGACGCCGCTGTTCTCGGTGGAAGAGCTCAAGAGCGTGGGCGTGGGCATGGTGCTCTACCCGCTGTCGGCCTTCCGCGCCATGAACAAGGCCGCCGAGGCCGTCTACACCGCCATCCGCCGCGATGGTCACCAGAAGAACGTGGTCGACCTGATGCAGACGCGCGAGGAACTGTACGACCGCATCGGCTACCACGAATTCGAATCGCGCCTGGACGCCCTGTTCCAGAAGGGCAAGGCCTGACGCGCGCCACCGTATCCGGCGCCGCGGCGATCCCGCGGCGCCCCGCTTCCCCCATTGCATCGACCACCGCGAAAGGAAAGGAGTAGAGACATGAGCACGGCTCCCAAGAAGCAAGCTGCCAAAACGGATACCACCGCGGACGCCACCCCGGCCGCCAAGCCGGAAGAAAAGGCTGGCTTCAAGCCCAAGAAATCGGTCGCGCTGTCCGGCGTGGTCGCAGGCAACACCGCGCTGTGCACGGTCGGCCGCAGCGGCAACGACCTGCACTACCGCGGCTACGACATCCTGGACATCGCCCACACCAGCGAGTTCGAGGAAATCGCCCACCTGCTGGTGCATGGCAAGCTGCCCAACAAGGCCGAACTGGCCGCCTATAAGCAGAAGCTGCGCTCGCTGCGCGGCCTGCCGGTGCAACTGCAGGACGCGCTGGAGGCCTTGCCGGCCGCGAGTCACCCGATGGACGTGATGCGCACGGCCGTCTCGGTGCTGGGCTGCGTGCTGCCCGAGAAGGACGACCACAACCTGCCCGGCGCGCGCGACATCGCCGACCGCCTGATGGCCAACCTGGGCTCGGCCCTGCTGTACTGGTACCACTACAGCCACAATGGCCGCGTGATCGACGTGCAGACCGACGATGACAGCATCGGCGGCCACTTCCTGCACCTGCTGCACGGCGAGAAGCCGAGCGACGAATGGGTCAAGGCGATGCACATCTCGCTGAACCTGTACGCCGAGCACGAGTTCAACGCCTCCACCTTCACCGCCCGCGTCATCGCCGGCACCGGCTCGGACATGTACTCGGCCATCACCGGCGCCATCGGCGCGCTGCGCGGCCCCAAGCACGGCGGCGCCAACGAGGTCGCCTTCGACGTGCAGAAGCGCTACGAGACGCCGGACGAAGCCGAGGCCGACATCCGCCGCCGCGTCGAGGCCAAGGAAGTCATCATCGGCTTCGGCCACCCGGTCTACACCGTGTCCGACCCGCGCAACAAGGTCATCAAGGAAGTGGCCAAGAAGCTGTCCAAGAAAGCCGGCAGCACCAAGATGTTCGACATCGCCGAACGCCTCGAGACGGTCATGTGGGACATCAAGAAGATGTTCCCCAACCTGGACTGGTTCTCGGCTGTCAGCTACCACATGATGGGCGTGCCCACCGCCATGTTCACCCCGCTGTTCGTGATCGCGCGCACCGCGGGCTGGTCGGCCCACATCATCGAGCAGCGCGTGGACAACAAGATCATCCGCCCGACCGCCAACTACGTCGGACCGGAAGACCAGAAGTTCGTGCCGCTCGACAAGCGCAAGTAGGACGACGACATGGGCCTGCCGACGCCTTCCCCCGCGCCGCGCGGGCCCAGTGCCGCCTGTATTCACTCAGGAGAGGTACCCAATGTCTGCCCCGATCTCCAACGTCCGTCCCGAGCCCGACCAGGTCCTGGTCGATATCGCCGACTACGTCCTCAACTATGAAATCCAGAGCGGCCTGGCCTACGAGACCGCTCGCAACTGCCTGATCGACACCCTCGGCTGCGGCCTGGAAGCGCTGGAATATCCGGCGTGCCGCAAGCTGCTGGGCCCCGTCGTTCCCGGCACCGTCGTCCCGCACGGCGCCAAGGTGCCCGGCACCCAATTCCAGCTGGACCCCGTGCAGGCCGCGTTCAACATCGGCGCGATGATCCGCTGGCTCGATTTCAACGACACCTGGCTGGCCGCCGAATGGGGCCACCCGTCCGACAACCTTGGCGGCATCCTGGCCACCGCCGACTGGCTGTCGCGCACCGCCGTCGCCGCCGGCAAGCCGCCGCTGACCATGCGCGCCGTGCTGACCGGCATGATCAAGGCGCACGAGATCCAGGGCTGCATCGCGCTGGAAAACTCCTTCAACAAGGTCGGCCTGGACCACGTGGTGCTGGTCAAGGTGGCGTCCACCGCCGTGGTGGCGCAGATGCTGGGCCTGACCCGCGACGAAGTCATCAACGCCGTCTCGCTGGCCTGGGTCGATGGCCAGAGCCTGCGCACCTATCGCCACGCCCCCAACACCGGTAGCCGCAAGAGCTGGGCCGCCGGCGACGCCACCAGCCGCGCCGTGCGCCTGGCGCTGATCGCCCGCACCGGCGAGATGGGCTACCCCTCGGTGCTGTCCGCCAAGACCTGGGGCTTCTACGACGTGCTGTTCAAGGGCCAGCCGTTCCGGTTCCAGCGCCCCTACGGCAGCTACGTCATGGAAAACGTGCTGTTCAAGATCTCGTTCCCGGCCGAGTTCCACTCGCAGACCGCGGTCGAGTGCGCCATGCAGATCCACGACCGCCTCAAGTCCCTGGGCAAGTCCACCGACGACATCGCCAGGATCACCATCCGCACCCACGAGGCGTGCATCCGCATCATCGACAAGAAGGGCCCGCTGAACAATCCCGCCGACCGCGACCACTGCATCCAGTACATGGTCGCCGTGCCGCTCCTGTTCGGCCGCCTCACCGCCGCCGACTACGAGGACGACGTCGCCGCCGACCCGCGCATCGACGCCCTGCGCGACAAGATCACCTGCGTCGAGGACCCGGCCTACACCCGCGACTACCACGACCCCGACAAGCGCTCCATCGCCAACGCCCTCACCGTCCGGTTCACCGACGGCACCCAGCTCGACGAGGTCGTCTGCGAATACCCCATCGGCCACAAGCGCCGCCGCGCCGACGGCATCCCCCTGCTCGAAGCCAAGTTCCGCACCAACCTCGCCCGCATCTTCCCCGCCCGCCAACAGGCCCGCATCCTGGAAGCTTCGCTGGACCAGAAAAAGCTGGAAGCGATGCCGGTCCACGAGTACGTCGATCTGTATGTGATTTGAGGCGACAAGCACGGATCTGATCCGAAGCGACAAGCGCAGATCTGAAGCGACAACCTGCACGCCCCACGGCCCCATCACGGCAACACCGTCCGGGGCCGCTCTTCTCCCCTCCTCGCGGCTGCGCGCCAAGCAAGCACCTGCCCACCACCGCGCAGCGCCCCCCCCGTCTCGACGCAAGCCACCGCGTAAGTCAGGACCGGCCGCCCGCGCGGCCGGTCCTGACGGGCCCCGCAAACCTCTCCACCCCCCACCGGTCTGGCAGCGCATCATTTCTCGAAACCCGTAGCCCGTCGCGGCGGCGGTTTGGGGGGCGGGCAACCTCGATGCGCCCGACGGAAACCGAAGGCAGCCGCCGAACGGCGGCCACGAGGTTGAGGCAGGGGCAGTCCGGAGCGAACGCTCCGGACCGCAATCGTGGGCGCCCGCCCCCCAAACCGCCGCCGCGACGGGCGACCTACGAAGAACCCCCAGCCCTCAGCAATTACAATCCCCCTTCCCCAAGAAAACAGAGACCGCCCCCCACCATGTCCATGCTCTGGGTAAAAACCTTCCACATCGTCTTCATCGCCTCCTGGTTCGCCGGCCTGTTCTACCTGCCCCGCATCTTCGTGAACCTGGCCCAGCAATCGGATTCGGCCGTGCAGGTCACCCTGCTCGGCATGGCGCGCCGCCTCTACCGCTTCACCACCATCCTGGCGGTCGTCGCCGTCGCGCTCGGCATGTGGCTGTACCTGGGTTACGGCATCGGCGTCGGCCCCGGCAACGGCTGGATGCACGCCAAGCTCTTTTTCGTCCTGCTCGTCATCGGCTACCATCACGCCTGTGGCGTCATGCTGCGTAAATTCGAACAGGGCAAGAACACCCGTTCGCACAAGTTCTATCGCTGGTTCAACGAAGTTCCCGTCTTGCTGCTCTTGGTGGTGGTGGCGCTGGTCGTCGTCAAACCCTTCTGATTCCCCCTACCCTTTGCACATTCGCCAGGATTCGTATGTCCGCTGATGACCAGGACCGCCCGCGCAAGACGCTGACGATCAAGAAAACCGCGCGCGACGCGCACGCCGAAGCCGCCCCCAAGCGGGTGCGCACCGGCGCCCGCGCCCGCCTGGTCGCCCAGAACGAGCGCGCCAAGGACAACATCGAGCGTCAGAAGGACCCCGAGGGCTACCAGCAGCGCCAGGCCGCCGCCCGCGCCGCGCGCCGGCCGGACGATCGTGAACGCGGCGACGGCCCGCGCGGCGACCATCCGCGACGCGGTGACGGCCCCCGCGGCGACAGCCCCCGACGCGGTGACGGCTCTCGCAATGACAGCCCGCGCCGTAACGACAGCGCACGCGGCGACCGGCCCCGCCGTGGCGATGACGCGCGCGACGACCGCCCGCGCCGCGATGCGGAGCCGGCGCCGCGGTCGGGCCGCACGCCCCAGCGCGCCCCGCGCCTGGATGACCAGTACGTCGCCCCCGCCACGCCCGCCGGCCGCTTCTACGATCCGTTCGAGGACGACGGCCCCGCGCCCGAATTCGCGCCCGAACCCGATTACGACGACGAGGCGCCGGTCGACGCCGGCCCGGCGCACGGCGCCGACGCACCACATCGTCGCGCCCCGACCGTCGAGGTGCGCGAACGCCGTCCGCGCGAACCGCGCCAGGCCGAGCGCTTCAAGGTGTTCGCCCCCTGCCCTCAAGGCCTGGAGGAAGCACTGACGGCCGAGATGCAGGCTCTGGGTTACGAAGATGCCGAAGCCGGCCGCGCAGGCTGTTCCTTCACGGCCGATTGGGCGGGCGTGCAGCGCGCCAACCTGTATTCGCGCCTGGCGACCCGCATCCTGGTGCAAGTCGCGCACGCCGAAATTTCGCACGAGGACGATATTCTCGACCTGGCCCGCGACACGCCCTGGGAGCGCTGGTTCGGCGCCGAACAGACTTTGCGCGTGGACACCTCGGCGATCAAGAGCCCGGTGCAGAGCCTGCAGTACTGCAACCTGCGCGCCAAGGACGGCATCTGCGACCGCCTGCGCGAGCTGGAAGGCGAACGCCCCAGCATCGACACCGTCCGCCCCGACGCGCGCGTACACCTGTTCCTGACCGGCCACACCGCCACGCTGTACCTGGATACCTCGGGCGAATCGCTGTTCAAGCGCGGCTGGCGCCTGGACAAGGGCGATGCGCCGCTGCGCGAGAATCTTGCCGCCGGCATGCTGGCGCTGGCGGGCTGGGACCCGGCCGCGCCGCTGCTGGATCCGTTCTGCGGCTCGGGCACCATCCTGATCGAGGCCGCCTGGATCGCGCTGGGCGTGCCTCCCGGGATTTCGCGCCCGTTCGGCTTCGAGCGCCTGCGCGGCCACGACGCCTACCGCTGGCGCGACCTGAAGGACGACGCCCGCTCGCGCATCCTGCCGCAGTTGGACGCGCCACTGGTGGGCTACGACCTCGATCCGCAGGCGGTCGAATTTGCCCGCAACAACGCCGAGCGGGCCTGGCTCACCGCCGACACCATCCGGTTCGAGGTAGGCGACGCCCGTGAAATACAGGCGCCGGCGGATCATGGCTGGATCGTCACCAACCCGCCCTATGGCGAGCGCATGGCCACCGAGCAGGACGCCGACCTGTGGCGCGACTGGGCCACGTGCCTGAAGCGCAATTTCGCCGGCTGGCAACTGCACGTCATCACCAGCGACCTGACCCTGCCCAACCAGATGCGTCTCAAGCCCAAGCGGCGCGTGCCGCTGCACAACGGCGCGCTGGACTGCCGCCTGTTCGGCTTCGAACTGGTCGCCGCCGGCTACCGCGACGCCTGACCCCGGTACGCCCCGGGGCGGCGCCCCCCGGGCTCGCCCCCTTTTCAGCTGCCGGCGCGTTGTAAAAGCGCCGCAACATCGTGCCCGTATCTTTGCTTATGGTGCCCCGCAGCGCCGATTTGGGGCATCATCAGCACCAGGGTGTTGCCGGTACGCACCAGGTGCTTGCACAGTTTCAGGGTTAACCCTATAATTCGGGTTATCCCTAGTAGCTAAACAACAGTGCAAGCCCGTGGAGGCTATTGTGATCAACCCGAACAACACCATCCGCCTGACCGACGAACTCGAGCGTCAACTGATGCTTCAGGCCATTGAAGAACAGTTCCGCCCGCACCCGATGCGTGCGTTGGCCGCGGGCCTGCGTAAGCTGGCTCACGGCGTCCGTGCCCTGGCTGGCAAGACGAGCGCCAAGAACGCGCACTCCGCCGCCTGAGCAGGACCCAGGCCTTCGGGCCTGAACGATTTCCCCTTGGGGGCTGCATAGCCCCTTTTATAGACCCGCCCTTACCGGCGGGTTTTTTTTATGGCCGAAGCCGGGAAACCGTCAACCCACCAGGTGGCGGCTTTGTCGGATAATACCGGCCCATGACCGACGCCTCCCTCGACCAGACCCCCAACCGGCTGCGCCGGTTCGCCTGCATGATGTACGAAGCCGTGCTGCTGTTCGGCGTGGTTTTCCTGGCGGGATACCTCATGGATACCCTGACCCAGAGCAAGAATGCGCTGGAACTGCGGCCCGCCCGCCAGGCCTGGCTGTTCGTGGCCATTGGCGCCTACTTCGTGCTGTGCTGGCGCCGCCGCGGCCAGACGCTGCCGATGAAGACCTGGAACATCCGCCTGGTCGATCGCGATGGCAACCCGCCGTCCACCGCCCGCCTGATCCTGCGCTACGTGCTGGCGTGGCCGCTGGTGCTGGCGGGCGCCGCCGTGGTGTGGGCCGCCGCCAGCGCCACCGGTTGGCCCTCGATGGACATGTTCATCGTGGCCGCGCCGTTCACGATCTTCATCTGGTCCTGGTTCGATCCGGACGGCCAGTTCCTGCACGACCGCCTGCTCGGCACGCGCCTGCGCAATGCGCCGCAGCGCAAGAAAACCCGTTGAGCGACAGGAATCGGACGCCTGAACGGGCGCTGAACATACCTGCTTACAACTAGCAAAATCGTGCGGCGAATTAGGCGCAGGCTTTCAGAAAGTTGAAAGTCGCGTGCAAAGACAATGGGGCCCCTTTCATAGACGCTCCAATAACTCATCATGCGCGCATTCCTTTCCCGCCTGTCGCTGGCCGCCGCCAGTGCCTTGTTGTTCCTGCCCTTCGGCGCCTCGGCCCAGAATGCCGCCGCGCAACAGGAGATCGAAGCCGCGATGAAGGCCGCCTACGCGGCCGCCCAGGAAGGCCCGGCCGACGTGAAGCTGGGCGACCAGGCCGTGGTGCACCTGCCCGAATCGATGTTCTTCGTGCCGCGCCTCCAGGCCGATCGCCTGATGGCCGCCTACGGCAATGGCAAGGACCCCTCGCTCTTGGGCGTGGTCATGCCCAAGAGCGACGATGACGACTGGGTCATCACCGTCAACTTCGACAAGGCCGGCTACATCAAGGACGACGACGCCAAGAACTGGAACGTCAACGAGCTGCTGGACAGCCTGCGCGACGGCACCGAGGAATCCAACGTCGAACGCAAGAAGCGCGGCTTTCCCGAGCTGGTCATGGACGGTTGGGTCGAGGCGCCCAAGTACGACAGCAACACCCAGCGCCTGGTCTGGTCGGTCGCCGTCAAGCACAAGGGCGAAGCGGCCAACGACAACCCCACGGTCAACTACAACACCTACGCGCTGGGCCGCGACGGCTACATCACGCTGGACCTGATCACACAGAAGAACCTGGTGCCGAAGGACAAGACCGCGGTGCTGACCCTGCTGGACAACCTGAAGTACGTCGAAGGCAAGCGCTACGCCGACTTCAACTCGTCCACCGACAAGGTCGCCGAATACGGGCTGGCCGCGCTGGTCGCGGGCGTCGCCGCCAAGAAGCTGGGCCTGTTCGCCGTGATCGCGGCGTTCCTGGCCAAGTTCGCCAAGGTCGGCATCCTGGCCGCCGCGGCGCTGGGCGGCGGGCTGTGGAAGCGCTTTCGCGGCAAGAAGGCCGAACAGCAACAGCCCTGAGCGATGAAGCTGCTGCTACTGCTGTTCTCGGGCCTGAAATACCTGAAGTTCGGCAAGCTGTTCGCCACCGGCGGCACCATGCTGCTGTCGGTGGCGGTCTACGCCTTCGTCTTCGGCTGGCGCTACGCGGCCGGCTTCGTGCTGTTGCTGCTGGTGCATGAACTGGGCCACTACATCGCGGCGCGCCAGCGCGGGCTGGACGTGGGCGCGCCCGTCTTCATCCCGTTCGTCGGCGCCTGGATCCAGCTCAAGGAAATGCCGCACGATGCCGACACCGAGGCCTATGTGGGCCTGGGCGGGCCGCTGGCCGGCACGGTGGCGTCGCTGGCTTGCTACTTCGCGGCGCGCAGCACCGGCAGCGACCTGCTGCTGGCGCTGTCCTACGCGGGCTTTTTCATCAACCTGTTCAACCTGATCCCGCTGTCGCCCTTCGACGGCGGCCGCATCACCGCGGTGCTGTCGCCGCGCATCTGGCTGGTGGGCGTGCCGGTGTTGGTGGCACTGTTCTTCTGGCGCCCCAGCCCGATCCTGATCCTGGTGGCCGTACTGGCCTTGCCCAACGTGCTGCGGGCCTTCAAGTACGATCCCTCGCTGCCCGAAAACCAGGCCTATTACGGCACCTCGCTGGAAAGCAAGCTGACCTACACCTGCGCCTACCTGGGCCTGGTCTGCGTGCTGGCGATCATGGCCCACGACGTGCACGAGATGCTGGGGCACCTGCGCGGCTGAAGCTCTCCTGTTTGACGGCCGCCACCGCCGAAACGAGCGCGGCCGTCACAACAGCGTCACTTTTTTTTCATGTCACGGTCATCGCGGGATGGTTTCATTCCCAGGCATGACGACAGCCCCCATGGATAGCACCGTGAACGAAATCCGCCCCACGCACTGGCGCGCTCTCTGGATTTCCGACATTCACCTGGGCACCGCCGGGTGCAAGGCGGAGTTCCTGCTGGATTTCCTCGAGCACAACGATTCCGACACCCTGTACCTGGTCGGCGACATCGTCGACGGCTGGCAGCTGCGCAAGCACTGGCACTGGCCGCGGGCCCACAACGACGTGATCCAGCGCATTCTGCGCAAGGCGCGCAACGGCACCCGGGTGGTGTTCATCCCGGGCAATCATGACGAGTTCGCGCGCGAGTTCGCCGGCTACGCCTTCGGCGACATCGAGATCCTGGACGAAGACGTGCACGTCACCGCCAAGGGCTTGCGTCTGCTGGTGCTGCACGGCGACCAGTTCGACGGCGTGATCCAGCACAGCCGCTGGCTGGCGCACCTGGGCGACGGCCTCTACCAGCTGGCGCTGTGGATCAACCATCATTTCAACCGCCTGCGCCACCGCCTGGGGCTGCATTACTGGTCGCTGTCGCAGTACCTCAAGCACAAGGTCAAGAACGCGGTGTCGTTCATCACCGACTTCGAGGAAGCGCTGGCCGGCGAGGCCCGCCGCCGCGGCCTGGACGGGGTGGTGTGCGGCCACATCCACAAGGCCGAACTGCGCGACGTGGGCGGCATCCTGTACTGCAACGACGGCGACTGGGTGGAAAGCCTGTCGGCGCTGGCCGAGACCCACGACGGCCAGCTGCAGTTGCTGGACTGGGCCGCGATCCAGGCCGAGCGCCAGGCCGACCCGGCGCAGCGCAAGCCGCGCTCGCTGTCCCTGCCGGCGCTGCCGTCGGCGCTGCGCCGCCAGGGCAAGCACCCGTGATAACCCTTATACGTCCCCGTTACGCAACGGGGATATTGCAGTTCACGGCCCTCTAGGTCATGCTTGCAATTGGGGCAACGGGCAAAAACTGACCCGTTCACGCTGCAACATGCTCACAACATAGGGCCATGAACGACCAATATCAGGTGCTCTACCAAACATTCCGCTGGCTGGTTCCCACCCAGTTCAACATCGCGGAAGCGTGCTGCCACCGCTGGGCATCCAGTAGTCCGGATGCGCGGCGCATCGCCATCTACTACGAAGATGAAGCCGGCAACCGCGAGGTCTGGACCTATGCGCGGCTGGCCGAGGCCGCCAATCAACTGGCCAA
Organism: Achromobacter ruhlandii; assembly: GCF_002082135.1. NCBI lineage: Bacteria > Pseudomonadati > Pseudomonadota > Betaproteobacteria > Burkholderiales > Alcaligenaceae > Achromobacter > Achromobacter ruhlandii. The sequence goes on along the minus strand of NZ_CP017433.1, from coordinate 973,601 downwards.
TGGACTGGTGAAGATGGGCGTGGGACGCGGCGACCGCGTCGGTGTGGTTTTGGGACAACGCCCTGAAACCGTGGTTGCGCACATGGCGATCTACAGCGTCGGCGCGGTGGTGCTGCCGCTGTCGGCCCTGTTCGGCCCCGAAGCCCTGCAAAGCCGCCTGTGCGATTCGGAAACCCGCGTCGCCATCGTCGACCACGCCTCCAGCGCCAACCTGCTGGCCGTCAGCGACAACTGCCCCAACCTGCAACAGATCATCGGCATCGGCTTCGCCGACGAGCGCGTCCTGCCCTGGCGCAGCCTGTTGGCGCGCCAGCCGAGCGAATTCAAGCCGGTGCCGACGCGTTCGTCGGATCCGGCCATCCTGCTCTATACCTCCGGCACCACCGGCGCGCCCAAGGGGGCCTTGCTGCCGCACAGCGCGCTGATCGGCAATCTGCCGGGCTTTGTCGCCTCGCAGGATTGGTTCCCTCGACCCGCCGACGTTTTCTGGTCGCCGGCCGACTGGGCCTGGACCGGCGGCATGATGGACGCGCTGCTGCCCACGCTGTATTTCGGCCACCCCATCGTCGGCACCCGGGGCCGCTTTTCGGTCGAGCGCGCGTTCGAGCTGCTGGAACGCTACCAGGTCACCAATACTTTCCTGTTCCCGACGGCGCTGAAGATGATGATGAAGGCGGTGCCCGAGCCGCGTAATCGCTATCAGCTGGCTCTGCGCTCGATCATGAGCGCGGGCGAAAGCGTGGGCGAAACCGTGTTCGAGTGGTGCCAGTCGGCCCTGGGCGTCACGCCCAACGAGATGTTCGGCCAGACCGAAATGAACTACGTGGTCGGCAACAGCCAGAAGCGCTGGCCGGCCAAGCCCGGCAGCATGGGCCGGCCCTACCCCGGCCATCGGGTCGCGGTGCTGGATGACGCCGGCCAGCCGGTGGCGCCGGGAGAAACCGGCGAGATCGCCGTCAATCGCTACGATATCCACGGTTATCCCGACCCGGTGCTGTTCCTGGGCTACTGGCGCAACGAGGCCGCCACTCAGGCAAAGTTCAAGGGCGACTGGTGCCTGACGGGCGACCTGGCGCGGATCGACGCCGACGGCTACCTCTGGTACGCCGGCCGCGCCGATGACGTATTCAAGTCGTCCGGCTACCGCATCGGCCCGGGCGAAATCGAAAGCTGCCTGATCGGGCACCCGGCCGTGGCCAATGCCGCGGTGGTGCCCAAGCCGGACGCCGAGCGCGGCGCGGTGGTCAAGGCCTATGTGGTGCTGACGCCCGAGTTCGCCCAGCGCGACCGCGGCGACATCATCGAAAACCTGCAGGAACACGTGCGCGAGCGCCTGGCGCCCTACGAGTATCCCAAGGAAATCGAATTCGTCGAAGAATTGCCCATGACCACCACCGGTAAAATCCAGCGTCGCATCCTGCGCCAGCGCGAAGAAGAACGCGCCCAGGCGTCCAGGCCCCAATGACGCGGGCGGGTCCGCCAGAGACCCGCCGCCGTACCCGGAGACAGGGCATGCCCATTTACCAGCTCGACGACCTCATTCCCCGCATTGATCCCGCCGCCTACGTGGCCGATAGCGCCGACATCATCGGCAACGTCACGCTGGAAGCCGGCGTCAGCATCTGGTCGCATGTCTCCATCCGCGGCGACAACGATGCCATCCTGATCCGCCAGGGCACCAATATCCAGGAGGGCAGCGTGCTGCACGTGGACACCGGCTGTCCCATGACCATCGGCCCGAACGTCACCGTGGGCCATCAGGCCATGCTGCATGGCTGCACCATCCACGAAGGCGCGCTGGTGGGCATGCAGGCGATCGTGCTGAACAATGCCGTGATCGGCCGCAACTGCCTGATCGGCGCCGGCGCCATCATCCCGGAAGACCGGGTGATTCCGGACAACTCCCTGGTCATCGGCATCGGCAAGATCGTGCGCGAGCTGTCGGACGAGGAAATCGCCAATCTGCACAAGAACACCGCCCATTACGTGGCGCGCGGCCAACACTACAAGACGGCCCTGAAACGGCTGGCCTGACCGCGCCGCCGGGAACACCCCGCAAGACCCCCTACGTCCCTGCCGGCGGCAGGGGGAATCGGCCGCGCGATCGGCTAACATTCTCCCATGACCGATCAGCTCAAGAAATACCTCCTCGAAGACCGAAGCGTCCGCGTCCAAGCGGTGCGCCTCACGGATACCTGGAAGGCCGTCCAGGCCAACCACGACTACCCGCCCGCCATCACCCACCTGCTGGGCGAACTGGTGGCGGCCTCCACCCTGCTGGCCGCCAACATCAAGTTCGACGGCTCGCTGGTGCTGCAGATCCAGGGCGACGGCCCGATCGCCCTGCTGGTGGTGGAATGCCGCGCTGACCTCAGCCTGCGCGCCACCGTCAAGGTGCGCGAAGGCCACGCGGTGCCGGCCGATGGCGACATGCAGAGCCTGCTGAACCCCGGCGGCAACGGCCGCTTCATCGTGGTGCTGGATCCCCAGAACAAGGTGCCCGGCCAGCAGGCGTACCAGGGCATCGTGCCCCTGGAAGGCGAGACCGTCGCCGAAGCGCTGCAGCACTATATGAAAGCCTCGGAACAGCTCGACACGCGCCTGTGGCTGGCCGCCGACGCCGACCATGCCGCCGGCCTGCTGATCCAGCGCCTGCCCTACCACGGCGGCTCGGACAATCCCGTCCTGACCGAACAGGCCGCCGCCGAGACCTGGGACCGCGCCGCGGCGCTGGCCGCCACGCTCAAGCGCGACGAACTGCTGGCCACGGATATCGACACCCTGATCCACCGGCTGTACTGGGAAGAGACTCTGGTGGCCTTCGATCCGCAGCCGGTGCGCTGGCACTGTCCCTGCACCCGCGAACGCGTGGCCAACATGCTGCGCTCGCTGGGACAGGCCGAGGTCGACGACATCCTGGCCGAGCGCGGCCAGGTCGACGTGGCCTGCGACTTCTGCGGTAAGCCTTACGTCTTCGACGCGGTCGATTGCGCCGCGCTGTTCACCGGCGGTCAGCCGGCCAACAGCGACACGCCGCCCACCGTGCATTGAACCCGCGCCGAGGGCTGCCCCCTCGGCTTGTACGCATCGACAGGCGGTCATGCCCGCGCCACACTGGCCGGCCATGACCGCCTTTTTTTGCGCCCCATCCCGGCGCGGCAGGCGCCCGCCGCAACGGGGTGCCGCCGCCCTCGAGTTCACCCTGGCCGCGGCCACGGCGCTGCTGCTGGCGCTCCTGGCGCTGGAGGCCGCGCGCTGGCAGCTCACCCGCCAGGTCGCCCAGTTGGCCCTGATGGAAGCCGCCCGCGCGGGCAGCACCGGACACGCCGACCCCGCCCTCATGCGGGCAGCCTTCCTGCGGGCGTTGCTGCCCCTGCATGCCGGCCCCGGCGGAACGACCGGCGCCCGCCGCCGGCAGGCGCGCGATCTCGAACGCGGCGCGGCCCTGATGGGCATGCCGCCGTGGCGCATCGAAATCCTGCGGCCCCTCCCTTCCGATGGCCATGCCCGCGCGCCGGATGGTCGCCCCCAAGGCGGCACGCTCAAGCTGCGGCTGACCTACCTGTACCGGCCCTTGCTGGCGCCGCTAAGGACGCTGCTGGCGGCCCTGGCCCCGGCCGACGACAGCTATGGCGGGCAGGCGTGGCGCCACGGACTGGCGCCGATCGGCATGGAACTCGTCATGGAAATGCACTCGGAACCGCGGGATGAAGCCCGGGGGCGGCCGCCGCCGGCCGGCATGGTGCAAGGCGCTTGCCGTCGCCTGCGCTGCCCGCGCACGGACGCGCCGGCGGCAAGTCAGTGACGGGTGTTGGCGTTGCCGGCGGCATTGCCGCTGGCGGGACGGGCATTGGCCGGCCGGGCGGCCGGGGTGGCCGGTGCGCTGGCGCGCGTGGGCGTGGCGGGCCGACTGGCCGCATCGGTGGCCAACGAGGCGCCGCCCGCGGGCGGCTGGGTGTTCTGGGGCAGGATGTGCACGAAGACTTCGCCTTCGCGCATCATGCCCAGTTCGCCCCGCGCCCGTTCCTCGATGGCGCCGGAGCCGTTGTCCAGGTCGCGGACTTCGGCTTCCAGCGCGGCGTTGCGCGCGCGCAGGCCTTCGTTGGTCTCGCGCTGCGCCGCCACCTGGCGTTGCAGGTCCCAGACTTTGAACCAGCCGCCCTTACCCAGCCAGAGCGGGTATTGGATCAGCCCTACCAGCACGAACAGCACCAGGAACAACAGGCGCATACGCGGGAACCCTCAGCAGTCGTGGCGCTAACAAGGCCGCGGCGCGTGCCGCGGCCCGCTTACATTAACGCAAGTTGTAGAAGGCTTCCAGGCCGGGGTACGACGCGACTTCGGCCAGTTCTTCCTCGATGCGCAGCAGCTGGTTGTACTTGGCCATGCGATCCGAACGCGACAGCGAGCCGGTCTTGATCTGCATGGCGTTGGTGGCCACGGCGATGTCGGCGATGGTCGAATCCTCGGTTTCGCCCGAACGGTGCGAGACGACGGCGGTGTAGCCGGCGCGCTTGGCCATTTCGATGGCGGCAAAGGTTTCGGTCAGGGTGCCGATCTGGTTGATCTTGATGAGGATCGAGTTGGCGACGCCCTTCTGGATGCCTTCGCGCAGGATCTTGGTGTTGGTGACGAACAGGTCGTCGCCCACCAGCTGCACCTTCTTGCCAAGCTGGTCGGTCAGCAGCTTCCAGCCTTCCCAGTCGTTTTCGGCCATGCCGTCTTCGATCGAGATGATCGGGTACTTGTCGCACCAGGTCGCCAGCAGGTTGGTAAATTCCTGCGAGGACAGCGAGATGCCGCCTTCGCCGGCCAGCGTGTACTTGCCGTCGCGGTAGAACTCGGAGCTGGCGCAGTCCAGGCCCAGGGCGATCTGCGTGCCCGGCTCGTAGCCGGCTTCGGTGATGGCCTTCAGGATCAGCTGGATGGCGGCTTCGTGGCTGGCCACGTTGGGGGCGAAACCGCCCTCGTCGCCCACCGCCGTGGACATGCCCTGGCCGTGGATCAGCTTCTTGAGCATGTGGAAGACTTCGGCGCCCCAGCGCAGGGCCTCGCGGAAGCTGCCCGCGCCTACCGGCAGGATCATCAGTTCCTGCAGGTCGAGGGTGTTGTTGGCGTGCGCGCCGCCGTTGATGACGTTCATCATCGGCACCGGCATGCTCATGGGGCCGCTGCCGCCGAAGTAGCGGTACAGCGACAGGCCGGACTCGTCGGCGGCGGCGCGGGCCACGGCCATCGAGGCGGCCAGGATGGCGTTGGCGCCCAGGCGTTCCTTGGACTCGGTGCCGTCCAGCTCGATCAGGGTGCGATCGACGAAGGTCTGCTCCTGGGCGTCCAGGCCCATCAGCGCTTCCGAGATTTCGGTATTGAGGTTCTCGACGGCGCGCAGCACGCCCTTGCCGAGGTAGCGGCCCTTGTCGCCGTCGCGCAGCTCGATGGCTTCGCGGGCGCCGGTGGACGCGCCCGACGGCACGGCCGCGCGGCCCATGGCGCCGGATTCCAGCAACACGTCACATTCGACGGTCGGGTTGCCGCGCGAATCCAGAATCTCGCGGCCGATGATATCGACGATTGCACTCATGACTTTACATTCCCTGAACGATAAACATATTCATCACGGCCGCGCCTTCACGGGCATTGCGGGCGCGTCGGTACTGCCAGGAGTCGTAGAAGGCCTGGGCCGCGGCCATGGAGGGAAACTCCATGACGACGGTGCGGCCGGGCTCACGCCCCTCAAGGTGCCGGGATTCGCCGCCGCGCACCAGGATCTTGGCATCGTACGCGCGCATGGCGAGCGTGGACAGACGCTTGTAATCCTCGTACTGCGCGGGCTTGGTCACTGTGACGTCGGCGATGAGATAGGCACTCATGGGGTTCCTTCAGGGCAGTTGCATTGATGGGGTCGCGGCGCCGGACCGCGAGACACGGGCAGTGTCGCGCAACACGGCGGGGCCGTGCCTGTCCGATGCTAAGTGGTTGTATCCGAAAGCAGCGCCGCGGCGCGAGGCCACGGCGCGTTGTCCGCCAGGAGCGACGGCGGGAATAAGGCCGGCGGCCCGGGCGGCGCAAATGCGCGGCTCGGTGCCGCCGACCGCCATTACGCCCCCTGGCCGCGGCGAGCCTTCTGCTCGATGGCGGCGCGGATGTAGCTGGAGAACAGCGGGTGGCCGTCACGCGGGGTGGACGTGAACTCCGGGTGGAACTGGACGCCGACGAACCAGGGGTGGTCGGGCAGTTCCATGATTTCCGGCAGGTTCTCGGTCGGGGTGCGCGCGCTGATCACCATGCCAGCCTCTTCGAGGCGCGGCACGTAGACGTTGTTGACTTCGTAGCGGTGGCGATGGCGTTCGTTGACTTCGTCGCCGTAGATCGACTGAGCGCGGGTGCCCGGCTTGATCGGCACGCGCTGCGCGCCCTTGCGCATGGTGCCGCCCAGGTCGGACGAGTTGTCGCGCTTTTCGACCTTGCCTTCGCGGTCCATCCATTCGGTGATCAGGGCCACCACGGGATGCGGCGCCGACGGATCGAACTCGGTGCTGTTGGCGCCGCCCAGGCCCGCCACGTGGCGCGCGAATTCGATCACGGCCAGTTGCATGCCCAGGCAGATGCCCAGGTACGGCACGCCGTTTTCACGGGCGTAGCGGATCGCGGCGATCTTGCCTTCGGTGCCGCGCTTGCCGAAGCCGCCCGGCACCAGGATGGCGTCCAGGTGCTTGAGCTGGTCGGTGCCGCGGGTTTCGATGTCTTCGGAATCGATGTACTCGATATTGATCTTGGAGCGCGTGTGGATGCCGGCGTGCACCAGGGCTTCGGTCAGCGACTTGTACGACTCGGTCAGGTCGACGTACTTGCCGACCATGCCGATGGTCAGCTGGTGCTCGGGGTGTTCGAGCGCGTCGACCAGGTTGTCCCACATGGACAGGTCGGCCGGCGGCGGGGTCAGGCCCAGCGCTTCGCAGACGATGTTGTCCACGCCCTGCTTGTGCAGCATGGCCGGGATCTTGTAGATCGAGTCGGCGTCCCACACCGAGATGACGGCATCCAGGGGGACGTTGGAGAACATCGAGATCTTGGCGCGCTCGTCGTCCGGAATGGGACGGTCGGCGCGGCACAGCAGCGCGTTCGGGTAGATGCCGATTTCGCGCAGCTTCTGCACCGAGTGCTGGGTGGGCTTGGTCTTGAGTTCGCCGGCGGACGCGATGAACGGCACCAGCGTCAGGTGCACGAAGGCGGCATTGTTGCGGCCCATGCGCAGGCTCATCTGGCGCGCGGCTTCCAGGAAGGGCAGCGATTCGATGTCGCCCACGGTGCCGCCGATCTCGACGATGGCGACGTCGGTGTTGCCGTTCCAGGCGGCGTCCGCGCCACGGGCGATGAAGTCCTGGATCTCGTTGGTGATGTGCGGAATGACCTGGACGGTCTTGCCCAGGTAGTCGCCCCGGCGCTCCTTGCGCAGCACCGATTCGTAGATCTGCCCGGTGGTGAAGTTGTTCACCTTGTGCATGCGGGCGGAGACGAAACGCTCGTAGTGGCCCAGGTCCAGGTCGGTTTCGGCGCCGTCTTCCGTGACGAACACCTCACCGTGCTGGAACGGGCTCATGGTGCCCGGATCGACGTTGATGTAGGGGTCGAGCTTGAGCATGGTGACCTGCAGACCACGCGACTCGAGGATGGCGGCGAGCGACGCAGCGGCGATGCCCTTGCCCAGGGAAGACACCACTCCGCCGGTGACAAATACGTATTTGGTCATCGTAATAAGCGCCCGGGACGAGCGGGCGCGTGCGGGAAATTTGGATTATAGCCGGGAGGCGGAACTTGTCTGGGTTTTCCCCTAGCGGCCAGGCGTAACATTTGGCTGCACTCGGCCGGCGCCCCGACATGCCTCGCGGGCGGGGACCATGCTATGTTCGTCCCCGATTTCGACATCCCGAGGAGCCCGTCGCCGATGAACGCCCCGCCCGAACGCCCGAACGCCCTGGCCTGGCGCCTGGTCACCGCCGTCGTCTGCCTGCAATTGCTCGCCGCGGCGCTGCTGCAGGCCTATCTGTTGCTGGCGTCCCCGTTGGCCGAGCGGATCCGCGAGACGTTCGCGCGCCCCGAGATGGTGGCCACCACGGTCGTGCAAATCGTCGCCGGCACCGTCCTCATGGCGCTGGTCACCTGGTGCACCACGCAACGCTGGCTACGCCGGCACGACGCCGCCGGCGTCGACCGGCCGGGCCGGATGACGGCCGTGCTGTTGATGGTCTCGCTGGTGTTGTTCGTGCTGATCTCCGCCGCCCAGGCGCTGCTGCAGCATGCGTTCTATTCGTTCGTCCTGGCGAACCGGGAATGGGTGGACAACGTTTTCGGCTACTACCGCCCGGCCCGGGTGCTGGTGATGGCGCTGCCGCTCAAACTGTGTGGCCTGCTGCTGGTGATCGCGGGCGCCTGGCTGGCGGTGCGCATCGCGGCCTGGAGCGTCAGGCCGGCCGGCGGACCGGCGGCGCCGTCCCACACGCCCCGCCACGCGGCATGGATCGCCGCGCTGACGCTGCTGCTGTGGCAATTGCACGTCGGACTGGTGTTGGGCGGCTACTTCATGACCTATGTGCGTTCGGAGCAACTGCTGGAGTACGCCCTTGGCTACTGGGTGCTGCCGGCCCTGATCTTGGGTCTGGCGGCGTGGGTCTGCCTCAAAAGCCTGCCACGGACGCTGGGCACGGCCGGGTTCGGCTGCGCCATCGCCCACGGCACCTTCGCGTTCTGGCTGACGCAGGTGCTTGGCGTCGGCCTGGCCTTCCTGATCCTCTGGAACATGACCTGGGACCAGCTGATGCGCGCCGCCGAGTCGTACATGACGACCGCGGTGTCGCTGCTGATCTATGGCGTGCTGATCGCGCTGGGATGCTATGCCGGCGCCCGGCTGTTCTACCGGCATCGCGAGACGCCGCCGGCGAACGCGCCGGCCTGAGGCGCCGCCGCGCGAAGGCGCAACGCCGCAAGCGCAATGACAAAAGGCCCCGTTGGGGCCTTTTGTCATTGCAGGACGCGACCGTCACATTGCAGGACGCGACCGTCAGATGGCCGCGGTGCGGCGTTCCAGCCAGGCCAGCGCTTCGCCCTCGACCAAGGGCGACAGGCGCTCGAACACGGTCTTGTGATAGTCGTTGAGCCACGCGATTTCATCCGCGCGCAGCAGCGACGGCTCGATGCAGCGCGTGTCGATCGGGCACAGCGTCAGCGTCTCGAAACACAGGAACTCGCCCAATTCGGACGTCAGCCAGGCGCGGTTGGCCACCAGGTTCTCGATGCGCACGCCCCAGCGGCCGGGACGATAGATGCCCGGTTCGTTGGACGTGATCATGCCCGGCTCCATGGCCGTGTGCGGACCGGGAACCGCGCGATAGGAGATGACCTGCGGGCCTTCGTGCACGTTCAGGAAGTAGCCCACGCCGTGGCCGGTGCCGTGGCCGTATTCGGCGCCGCCTTCCCAGATCGGGGCGCGCGCGATGGCGTCCAGCATCGGCGACGGCGTGCCGCGGGGGAACGAAGCGCGCGACAGCGCGATCATGCCCTTGAGCACCAGCGTGAAGTCGACCTTCTGGTCGGCGCTGGGCGTGCCCACCGCGACCACGCGGGTGATGTCGGTGGTGCCGCCCAGGTACTGGCCGCCGGAATCGATCAGCAGCAGGCCGTCGCCTTCGATGGTGGCGTGCGACTCGGCCGTGGCGCGGTAGTGCGGCATGGCGCCGTTGGCGTTGAAGCCGGCGATGGTGGCGAAGCTGGGGCAGACGTAGTCCGGCCGGCGCGCGCGGGCGGCGGTGATCTGTTCGTCGATGGTCAGCTCGGTGATACGCTCGTTGCCCAGCGCGCCCTCGAACCAGGCGAAGAACTCGCACAGCGCCGCCCCGTCCTGCGCCATGGCCTGGCGCACGTTGGCCAGTTCAGCGTCGGTCTTGCGCGACTTGAGCAGCGTGGACGGGTTGATGGCCTCGACGCGCGGCACGGCCGGGTCCATCGCGTGGAACACGCCGCAGGTGACGCGGGCCGGGTCGATCAGCAGCTTCTGGTCCAGTTCGAGCGAGGCCAGCGCGTCGGCGGCCTGGGCGTAATCGGCCACTTCGACGCCATCGGCGGCCAGGGTGGCGCGCAGCGCGGCGTCGATCTTGCCGTCAGCCACGAACAGCGTAGCGTGGTCCAGGCCGAGCAGCGCATGGCCGACGAACACCGGGTTGTAGTCGACATCGGCGCCGCGCAGGTTGAAGAGCCAGGCGATGTCGTCGAGCGTGCTGATGAAATGCACGTCGGCGCCATGGGCGCGCATGGCGGCGCGCACCTGGGCCAGCTTGTCGGCGCGCGTGACGCAGGCCTGCGGCGCCACGTGTTCGTAGATCGCGGCCAGCGGCAGGCCGGCGCGGTCGGTCCAGATATCGTCCAGCAGGTCGGCGCGGATCTCCAGCGTGGCGCCGGACGTGGCGGCGGCCACCGACAGCGCGCGGAACGCGGCCAGGCCCAGCACCTGCCCATCGACGCCGATGACATCACCGGCGCGGGTGTTGGCGGCCAGCCAGTCCACATGGCCCGGCGTGGTGGCGACGGCGATCTTCATCAGCTGCACCCCGGTGCCGGCCAGTTGCGCCTCGGCCTGCACCCAGTAGCGGCTGTCGACCCACAGGCCGGCGAAATCGGCGGTCACCACCAGCGTGCCCACCGAACCCGTGAAGCCCGACAGCCAGCGCCGGCCCTGCCAGCGCGCCGGCAGGTATTCGGACAGGTGCGGATCCGAGGACGGCACGATATAGGCGGACAGGCCGTGGCGGCGCATGGCTTGCCGCAGTTGGGCGATACGGGTGTCGGTGCTGGACATGGGTTTCCTTAGCGCAACATGAAGGACATGGCGGCCAGGCTGTTCAAGGTGCGGATGGCGGCCTGCATGCTGTCCGTGGTGAACCGCAGCGTCACGCCGTCCACGCGCTCCAGCGTGGGCCACATGCAGAACAGGTCGGCCAGGGCCGACGACTGCGTCTGCAACCGGCATTCTATAGGGGCGGGGATCCGGAACGGAACCGCCTTTCCACCGCTGGGCCGCCCCGAGGTGGAAACGCCCCCCTGCGGGGCAGCAAGCCCGCCTTGCGGGCGCGGCGTGGGGGTCGTTCCCTTCAAGTTGCGCACGGCGGTCTCCGCGGCGGCGGCGATCGCGCGGCGCGAGGCCGCCGGCGACAGCGTCACGCCGCTGCCCTGGCCGTGCGCCACCTTGGTCTGCACCCACTGCGCGCCGGGGAACAGGTCGGCGGTCTCGGCGATGAACACGTCGTCGCCGGTGGCCAGGATGACGGGCACGCCCATTTCACCGGCCAGCGCGCCGTACAGGCCGGCCTCGCCCAGCTCCATGCCATTGATGAAGACGCGCGAGAAAGCGAAGCTGTTGATGGTGTGCGCGAGGATGCCGCGGCCCTGCGAGCGCGAGTGATAGCCGATCATGAAGACGGCGTCGCAGCCCTCTTCCAGGCCACCCATCATGCCCAGGTAGCGCGGCTTGCCCAGCACCAGGCGGGCGCGTTCGTCGATGCCGTCCGGCAGCAGGTTGCGGAAACCGCCGTGCGAATCATTGACCAGGATCTCTTCGGCGCCGCCAGCGATGGCGCCCTGCACGGCCGCGTTGGCCTCGGCGGTCATCCAGGCGCGGGCCCGCTCGTATTCGCCGTTGCCGGCACGGACTTGCTCGGCGTGGAAGACGCCGGCGACGCCTTCGATATCGGTGGAAATCAGGATCTTCATGGGGAGTGCCTTGGTGGGATTCAGAATTCGGTGTCCGCCAGCCATTGGCGCCAGTCGGGCGCGGCGTCGCGGATGGCGGCGCGGTGATGGCCGTCGCGGCCCTGCACGCCTTCGGCCCGCCACAGCGCGGCGATGATGGCCTGCTCGCAGGCCTCGGCCGCCGCTTCGAATAGCGGATCGATGCGGGTTTCGTGCAGCATGGCCAGCGCCGGCATCGGCCGCTCGGCCTGTTGCGGCACGGTGTAGGCGGTGGAGAACGCCAGCGCGATGTCGCCGCTGCCATGGCCGAACACCGAGCCGGTGCGGGCCAGGCCGGCGCCGGCGCGCAGCGACAGTCGGCGCAACTGGCGCGCGTCCAGCGGCGCGTCGGTGGCCACCAGCAGGATGATGGAGCCCTTCTCCGGCACGATGGCGGCGTTCTCTCCCGCCTGCGCCAGGCCGCGGTCCAATTGGTCCGCCAGCCGCCGGCCGAAGGGCCGGCCGGCCACGGTCAGGTTGGGCAGGCGACCGAAATTGGCCAGCACCAGCGCGCCGACGGTGTAGCGCAGGTCACGCTGGATCGCGGCCACGCGCGAGGCCGAGCCGATGCCGCCCTTGAAGGAAAAGCACGACATGCCACGACCCGCGCCGACCGCGCCCTGCGCCATGCGCTTGTCCGCGGCGGCCAGCGCCTGGGCGTAGTGCGATTCCTGCACCGCCATGGCCTGGATGTCATTCAGATAGCCGTCGTTGCACTCGAACACCAGCGGATTGACCGTCGACATGCCGCGGCCGATCTCGGGCGTGGCCGCCACCGCCGCGCGGATCTGGGCGTTGGCCACGGTGCCCACGCCGAAGGTGTTGGTCAGCGCGATCGGCGTTTCCAGCACGCCCAGTTCCTGCACCTGGACCAGCCCGGTGCTCTTGCCGAAGCCGTTCAGCACCGTGGCGGCCGCCGGCACCTTGTCCAGGAACAGATTGCCGCCGTGCGGCCGCACCACGGTCACGCCGGTCTGCAGCGCGCCGTCGTCCAGCGTGCAGTGGCCGACGCTGATGTCGCCCACGTCGCAGATCGAATCTAGCGGGCCGGCCTCCAGCTTGCCGATGCGGGGTTGGTCCAACGCTTGTTTGTCCATGCTTGTCGCTGCGTGTCGCCACGCTCCAGAATGCAAAATGCCGCCGTCCCGCGCGGCCGTGGCGCCCGCCGCGAGGCGGGCGCCCGGACGCGGGCGGCGGCAAGGGGACCGATGACACGCGCCGAGCCCCGAGGGGCGACCGACGCGGTAGCCATCATCCGCTTGGCGGTTACTTGCGATCGATCTTCGGATCGAGCGCGTCGCGCAGGCCGTCGCCCAGCAGGTTGAACGCCAGCACGGTCAGGAAGATCGCCAGCGCCGGGAAGATCGCCACGTGCGGGGCGATCACCATGTCGGCGCGCGCCTCGTTCAGCATCGCGCCCCACTCCGGCGTGGGAGGCGAGGCGCCCATGCCCAGGAACGACAGGCTGGCCGCGGTGATGATCGAGGTGCCGATGCGCATCGTGCCATACACCACGATCGGCGAGATCGTGCCGGGCAGGATGTGGCGCATGATGATGGTCCAGTCGGACGCGCCCACGCTCTTGACGGCCTCGACGTAGGTCATCTGCTTGATCGACAGCGTGTTGCCGCGCACCAGGCGGGCGAACGCCGGCACGCTGAACACGGCCACGGCCACGATCACGTTGACCATGCTCGAGCCCAGGATCGCGACCACGCCGATCGCCAGCAGCATGCCGGGGAACGCCAGCAGCACGTCGGAGACGCGCATCGTGATGCGCTCCCACCAGCCTTCGTAGTAACCCGCCATCAGGCCCATGAAGGTGCCGACGATGGCGCCCATGGCGACGGACAGGAAGCCGGCGGCCAGCGAGATGCGCGCGCCCATGATGATGCGGCTGAAGATATCGCGGCCCAGCGAGTCCACGCCCAGCCAGTGCGTCCAGGACGGACCGGCGTTGAGCGCGTCGTAGTCGAAGAAGTTCTCCGGGTCGAACGGCACGATCCAGGGGGCCAGGATCGCCACCACGACCAGCAGCAGGACAAAGAGGCCGGCGCCCACGGCCAGCTTCTGCTTCTTGAACTTGCGCCAGAACTCGGTGGCGGGCGTGCGCACGTCGTTCTTGGGCACGGCGGTGGCGACGGTTGCGGCGGGTGTCGTATTGCTCATGGCCGCCTCACTTGTAACGGATGCTGGGATTGATGACGCCGTAGAGCACGTCGACAATCAGGTTGATCAGGATGAATTCGAACGAGAACAGCAGCACCAGGCCCTGGATCACCGGGTAGTCGCGCTGGGTCACGGCGTCGACCAGCAGGCGGCCGAGGCCGGGCCAGTTGAACACCGTCTCGACCACGATCGAGCCGCCCAGGAGGAAGCCGAACTGCAGGCCCATCATGGTGACGACCGGAATCAGCGCGTTGCGCAGCGCGTGCTTGATGACCACGCGGCGCTCGCTCAGGCCCTTGGCGCGGGCGGTGCGCACGAAGTCTTCCTGCACCACTTCGACGAAGGAAGCGCGGGTAAAGCGCGCCATCACCGCGGCCACCGCCGCGCCCAGCGTGATGGACGGAAGTATGTAGTGTTTCCAGCTGGAGGCGCCCACGGTCGGCAGCCAGCCCAGGTTCACGGAAAAGATCTGCATCAGCATCATGCCCAGCGCGAACGCGGGGAACGAGATACCGGACACCGCCAGCGTCATGCCCAGGCGATCGGGCCAGCGGTTGCGCCAGACGGCCGACACGATCCCGATGATCATGCCGAAGGTGACGGACCAGGCCATACTGGCGATCGTCAGCCACATGGTGGGCATGAAGCGATCGGCGATTTCGGTCGAGACGGGACGCTTGGTACGCAGCGAGGTACCCAGGTCGCCTTGCAGCATGTGGCTGAAGTAGCGCACGAACTGCTGCGGCAGGGGCAGATCCAGGCCCAGTTCCTTGCGCACCAGTTCGACGGTCTGCTGGTCGGCCTCCTGGCCCGCGGCCAGTCGCGCCGGGTCGCCCGGAAGCATGTGCACAAACAGGAACACGACCACGGCCACCAGCAGCAGCGTGGGGATCATGCCCAAAAGACGTTTGACGATATAGGTCAGCATTGAAATTCCTGCAACATCGGCGGGGACACCGCGTCCCCGCCGTATGTGGCCTTGCAAGGGGCCGAACGGCCCCGTGAGTTACCGCCGCGCGATTACTGCTTCAGGTCGATATCGCCGAACCAGAACGAGGTGTCCGGCTCCACGTACACGCCCGACAGGTTCTTCGACTTGACGTACAGGTTGTTCTGGGTCACCAGGAAGGCCCACGGGGCGTCCTTCCAGATGGTTTCCTGAACGGTCTTGTAGATCTCGGTCTTCTTGGCGCGGTCGGTCGTCGCCAGGGCTTGCTGGATGCCGTCGTCAACCGACTTGTTCGAGTAGTACGACACGTTGTTGAGCACCGGCGGGAACGCGGCGGTGGTCAGCAGCGGACGCAGGCCCCAGTCGGCTTCGCCGGTCGAGGACGACCAGCCGGCGTAGTACATGCGGACCTTGGCGTCTTCAGGCTTCTGCACCTGTTGCACGCGCTGCACGCGCTGGCCCGATTCCAGCACTTCGACCGACACCTTGATGCCGACTTGCGCCAGTTGCTGCTGCAGGAACTGCACCACCTTCACCGAGGTGCCGTCGTTGTAGGCGGACCAGAGCTGGCTTTCGAAGCCGTTGGGGTAGCCGGCTTCAGCCAGCAGGGCCTTGGCCTTCTTGATGTCGTACGGCCACGGGCCGGTCTTGTGGGCAAAGTCCACGCCTTGCGGCACGACGCCGTCGACGACGGTGGCGTAGCCCGAGAAAGCGACCTTGGCCAGGGCTTCCTTGTTGATGGCGTAGTTGATGGCTTCACGCACCTTGACGTTGTCGAACGGCTTTTGCTGCGTGTTCATCGACAGGTAGCGGGCCATGATCGAGTTCTTGTGGTCGACCACGTCCAGCTTGTCGTTCTTGGACAGCACGGCGGCCTGCTCGAACGGCACCGGGAAGGCGAATTGCGCTTCGCCCGTCTGCACCACGGCGGCGCGGGTGTTGTTGTCGGTCACGGTGCGGAAGGTCAGGGTGTCGACCTTCGGGTAGCCCTTCTTCCAGTAGCCGTCGAACTTCTTGACCTTCAGGTATTCGGCGGGCTTCCATTCGACGAATTCGAACGGGCCGGTGCCGACCGGGTGGAAGCCGATTTCCTTGCCGTACTTAGCCAGGGCGGCCGGCGAGATCATCATGGCGGCCGGGTGGGCCAGCGCGTTGATGAAGGCCGAGAACGGCTTCTTCAGGGTGATCTTGACGGTCAGCGGGTCGACCACTTCGGTCTTGTCGATGACGCTGAACTGGATGTAGCGCGACAGGCGGTTTTCCGGGTTGGCCGGACGGTCGAAGTTGATCTTGACGGCTTCGGCGTTGAACGGGGTGCCGTCATGGAACTTGACGCCATCGCGCAGCTTGAAGGTGTACACCAAGCCGTCTTCGCTGACGGTGTAGTCGGTGGCCAGGACCTTCTGGACCTTCAGGTCCTTGTCGAACTCGAACAGGCCTTCGTAGTAGGCCTTGCCGGCCGCCTGGTTCAGCGTGCTGTTGGTGTTGTACGGGTCGAGCGTTTCCAGCGCGATGGAGACGGCAAACGTCACGTCCTTGGCAGCATGCGCCAGCGGCGAGGTGAGCACGCCGAAGGCCACCGCGGCGGCGGCCATCAGCTTGGTGGGGCGCAGAACTTTCATCATTGCAACTCCTGGTTCCTGTGCGGAATTAGGGGGTTTGGTGGAAGAAAAACAAGTACGACAACTGACTCAATACGCTCCGCCGACCGCGTGGCGGGCGACAAAGTGATCGGTTCCTACCTGCACCAGCGGCTGCACCACCGGCTCGTCGCCGAGCCTGCGGATCGGGCTGGGAATTTCATCGGACAGCAAGGTGCGTTTCATGTGGCGGCGCGCCGGATCGGCGATCGGCACGGCGGCCATGAGCTTCTTGGTATAGGGGTGCTGCGGGTTCTCGAAGATGGCCCGGCGCGGACCGATCTCGACAATCTGCCCCAGGTACATGACGGCCACGCGATGGCTGACGCGCTCGACCACGGCCATGTCGTGCGAGATGAACAGGAAAGAAATGCCCATGTCGCGCTGCAGGTCGATCAACAGATTGACGATCTGCGCCTGGATCGACACGTCCAGCGCCGACACCGATTCGTCCGCGATCACGACCTTGGGATTGAGGGCCAGGGCGCGCGCGATACAGATGCGCTGGCGCTGGCCGCCGGAGAATTCGTGCGGGTAGCGTTGCGCCATTTCGGGCGGCAGGCCGACGCGCTCGAGCAGTTCGGCCACGCGCTGCTCGGCCTCTTTGCCCTTGGCCACGCCGTGCACCAGCAGCGGCTCCATGATCGAGAAACCGACCGTGACGCGGGGATCGAGCGAAGCAAAGGGATCCTGGAACACGAACTGGATGTCGCGGCGCAGCGATTGCAGTTCGCCCGTCTTCAGGCGCACGATGTCGCGCCCGCCGAAGCGGATCTCGCCCCCCTGGCTTTCCACCAGGCGCAGCAGCGAACGGCCGGTGGTGGACTTGCCGCAACCGGACTCGCCCACCAGCGACAGCGTCTCGCCGGGATACAGGTCGAAGCTGACCTTCTCGACCGCGTGCACGCGGCGCTGCACGCGGCTCAGGATGCCGCCGCGCAGGTCGAAGCGCGTCACCAGGTTGCGCACGCTCAGGATCGGCTCGCGACGCGCGGCCGGCACTTCCTGGGTGCTGGCCGCGCCGGGTTCGGCCACCGGCTGCGCCTTGCCGTCCACCTGCAGCAGCGGGAAACGCGCCGGCAGGTCGGTGCCCTGCATCGCGCCCAGCTTCGGCACGGCCGACAGCAGCGCCTTGGTGTAGGCGTGCTGGGGCGTGGCGAATACCGACGCCGACGGGCCTTCCTCGACCTTGTCGCCGCGATACATGACCAGCACGCGGTCGGCCACTTCGGCCACCACGCCCATGTCGTG
This sequence comes from Achromobacter ruhlandii, assembly GCF_002082135.1. NCBI lineage: Bacteria > Pseudomonadati > Pseudomonadota > Betaproteobacteria > Burkholderiales > Alcaligenaceae > Achromobacter > Achromobacter ruhlandii. Next base: position 955,814 of record NZ_CP017433.1, on the reverse strand, counting down.
GGTGATGAACACCACGCCCATGTGCATTTCTTCCTGCAACTGGCGGATCAGTTGCAGGATCTGCGCCTGGATCGTGACGTCCAGCGCGGTGGTGGGCTCGTCGGCGATCAGCAGCGCCGGCTTGCAGGCCAGCGCCATGGCGATCATGACGCGCTGGCGCATGCCGCCCGACAACTGGTGCGGGTAGCGGTCCAGCACCGACTTGGCTTCCGGAATGCGCACCTGTTCCAGCATGCGCAGGGCCTCGGCGCGCGCGGCCGCGGCGTCCATGCCCTGGTGCTCGCGGATCGACTCGGCGATCTGGTCGCCGGCCGTGAACACCGGGTTCAGGGAGGTCATCGGCTCCTGGAAGATCATGGCCATGTCGGCGCCGCGCACATTGCGCATGGCGCGCTGATTGGCGTTGACCAGGTCGATCACGGAACCGTTGCGCCGGCGCAGGGCCATGCTGCCCTGGGCGATGCGGCCGCCGCCATGTTCCACCAGGCGCATCAGCGCCAGCGACGTCACCGACTTGCCCGACCCCGATTCGCCCACGATGGCCAGGGTCTCGCCCCGGTCCACATGGAACGACAGGTTGCGCACGGCTTCGACCGTGCGCTCCGAACCCACGAAGCGCACCGTCAGGTCGTCGACCTGGACCACGCGGTTATCCGGCAGCGCCAGGCTGTTTGCGCGATCAACCATATCTCTAGTAATCCCCAAAACTGACAAAAACGAAGCCCGCCGCCGCTCAGCGGTAGATGGCGGTGACCGGCTTCTCGCCGACGCGGGCGTAACCGCGGTACATGCCTTCCGTGTTGAACGGCAAGGCCACATTGCCCTGGGCGTCAACGGCCACCAGGCCGCCCTTGCCGCCGATGGTGGGCAGTTTTTCCATCACGACGCGGTCCGCCGCCGTTTCCAGCGAGGCGCCGCAATATTCCATCTGGGCCGCCACGTCATAGGCGGCGACCATGCGGATGAACATCTCGCCCGTGCCCGTGGTGGACACGGCGCAGGTCTTGTTGCTGGCATAGGTGCCGGCGCCGATCAGCGGCGCGTCGCCGACGCGGCCGACCTGCTTGTTGGTGATGCCGCCGGTGGAGGTGGCCGCGGCCAGGTTGCCCTGCGCGTCCACGGCCACGGCGCCCACGGTGCCGAACTTCTTGTCCGCATCCAGCGGATCGGCCGGCGCCGGCTGGCCGCGCGCGACCATGGCCTGGCCGTCGTGGTCCAGCACCGCCGCTTCCGGCGTTTCGCGCTGCACGCGCAGCAATTGCTCGCGGCGCGCCTCGGTGGAGAAATACGAGGGGTCGACAATTTCCAGGCCGGCTTCCTTGGCGAAGGCTTCGGCGCCCTCGCCCACGAACAGCACGTGCTTGCTGGTTTCCATGACCTTGCGCGCGGCGAACACCGGGTTGCGCACGCAGTTGACATTGGCGATGGCGCCCGAACGCAGCGTGGCGCCGTCCATGATGGCGGCGTCCAGTTCATGGGTGCCGGCGCTGGTGAACACGGCGCCATGGCCGGCGTTGAACAGCGGGCAATCTTCCAGGAGGCGCACGGCTTCGGTGACGGCGTCCAGCGCGCTACCGCCACGGGCCAGCACGGCCTGACCGGCGGTCAGGATGGACTCGAGGGCGCTCAGGTATTCCTGCTCTTTCTCGGGCGACATGGCCGCGCGGGACATCGCGCCGGCGCCACCGTGAATCGCGATCACGGGTTGAATCATCGTTTACCTACTCCATGGATGAGCCACGGCATCACGGACTGGGTCACCCCAGCGGCGGCCGCGACGGAATTCTTGGCCCGATAGGCCACCGCCGCCGACAAAGCCTCGATCAGGCCGAGCGCGGCGGTTTCGGAATTGGGGATCAGCTGGCGCGTGGACACGGCGTACAGCACCACCGACGCGGTCGGCGCCAGCGGCGAAGTGGGCTTGTCGGTCAGCACCAGCACCGGCACGCCGGCCTGCTTGGCGGCGCCAGCCAGGGTGACGGTATCGGCCAGGTAGCGCGGAAAGCCGATCGCGATGACCAGATCCTTGCTGGTCATGCGCGACATCTGGCGGGCGGCGTGCGACACGCCGCCAGGGCCCGCCAGCGATTCGACCGAATGCAGGTGCATGCACAGGCCGCGCTGCAGCATGCCGGCCAGGAAACCGCTGGCGCCGAAACCGATGATGAAGACGCGGTCGGCGGCCAGGATGGCGTCGACCGCCTGTTCACAGGCGGTGGCATCCAGACTCTGCAGGTTGCGCTGGGCGTTGCGGATGTCTTCTTCGAGCGTCGCGGCGAATATCTGCACCGCGCTGGCCGAATGCGCGAGTTCGGTGCGCAATTTTTCGACCGGCTCCAGCGCCGCCTCGAAACCGCGCGCCAGTTCGGCGCGGAATTGCGGGTAACCCGGCAGGTCCAGGGCGCGCGCGAAACGGTTGGCGGTCGCGACGGACACCCCCGCGGCCGTCGCGAATTCGTCGATGGTCATCGTGGCGACGCGGAACTGGTGCGCCAGGACGTACTCGGCCATCTTGTGCTGCGTGCGGCTCAGCGCGGGCTGGGCCCGGGCGATCCGATCAGCGATCGTGAGTGCGGCCTTGGTCATCGAGAATTAGGGGGGAAAACGTAGCGGAGGTTTGTGTAAATCTGTTTACACACAAATTTTAGATAAGAAAATTCATTTTCATACTAAGGGTATACCCGTGAATTTATGTAACAGTGCTTCAAAAGAAACGGGGCCGGTTTGATGTACGCTTGATCCCCGCCTTTCTGCCTCGAATTTCGGACTTTTCACATGCCCCTCTGGACCTGCAAGCCCCACGCCGAACTGACCCTGGCCGAGCTCTACGCCATCCTGCGCCTGCGCTCGGAAGTCTTCGTGGTGGAACAGGACTGCGTCTTCCTGGATATGGACGGCAAGGACCTGCAGGGACAGACGGAACACCTGATGGCCTGGGAAAACGGCGCGCTGCTGGCCTACTGCCGCCTGCTCGAACCCGCGCTGAACGACGGCCAGGCGGTCATTGGCCGCGTCATCACGGCGCCGGCGGCGCGCGGCACGGGCCTGGGGCACGAGCTGATGCGCCGCGCCAAGGACGAAGTGGCGCGGCTGTGGCCGGGCCAACCGGTCTACCTGGGCGCGCAGGCCAGGCTGCGCGACTATTACGCCGGCCACGGCTTCGTGCCGGTGACCGAGGAATACATCGAAGACGGCATTCCGCACGTCGGCATGCTGCTGCGCGAAGCGGCCTGATCGCCGCGCCCCGGGGCGCCCTGCCCGCCACGCCTGGCGGGCCCTCAATGAAAAACGCCCCTTGCGGGGCGTTATTCATGATGCCTTGGCGGCGGATTACTTGACCGCCGACACATCCATCTTGGCGGCCGTCTTGGACTGGATCTCGTCCACCGTCACGCCAGGGGCCGTTTCCAGCAGCTTCAGACCGTTGTCGGTGACTTCCATCACGCCCAGGTCGGTGATGATCAGGTCGACCACGCCCACGCCGGTCAGCGGCAGGTTGCATTCGGGCAGCAGTTTGATGTCCTCGGTGCCGTCCTTCTTCTTGGCCACGTGTTCCATCAGCACGACCACGCGGCCGACACCGGCCACCAGGTCCATCGCGCCGCCCATGCCCTTGACCATCTTGCCCGGGATCATCCAGTTGGCCAGGTCGCCCTTTTCGGAGACCTGCATCGCGCCCAGGATGGCCAGGTTGATCTTGCCGCCGCGGATCATCGCGAACGAGTCGGCCGACGAGAAGATCGACGAGCCGGGCAGCGTCGTGACGGTCTGCTTGCCGGCGTTGATCAGGTCGGCGTCGACCTCGGCGTCGGTGGGGAACGGGCCGATGCCCAGCAGGCCGTTTTCGGATTGCAGCCAGACCTCGACGCCCTTGGGAACGTGGTTGGCCACCAGGGTCGGCAGGCCGATACCCAGGTTCACGTAAAAACCGTCTTGCAGCTCGCGCGCGGCGCGCGCCGCCATTTCATCGCGGGACCATGCCATGTCGTGTTCTCCTTAGGCCGGGCGAGTGGTGCGTTGTTCGATGCGCTTTTCCGGATTGGCGTTCAGCACGATCCGGTGCACATAGATGCCGGGCAGGTGGATCTGGTCGGGGTCCAGGCTGCCGGTGTCGACGATCTGCTCGACCTCGACCACCGTGAACTTGCCGGCCATGGCCACGTTCGGGTTGAAGTTGCGCGCCGTCTTGCGGAACACCAGGTTGCCGCTGCGGTCGGCGATATGCGCCTTGACCAGCGACACGTCCGGCACCAGCGAGCGCTCCATCACGTATTGGTGACCGTCGAATTCGCGGATTTCCTTGCCGTCGGCGACGATGGTGCCCACGCCGGTGCGGGTGAAGAAAGCCGGGATGCCCGCGCCGCCGGCGCGCAGCTTCTCGGCCAGCGTGCCCTGGGGCGTGAACTCCAGCTCGAGTTCGCCCGACAGGTACTGACGCTCGAATTCCTTGTTCTCGCCCACGTACGAGGCAATCATCTTGCGGACCTGGCGGGTGTTCAGCAATTGGCCCAGGCCGAAGCCGTCGACACCCGCGTTATTGCTGATGCACGTGAGATCCTTGACGCCCGAATCGCGCAGCGCGGCGATCAGGGCCTCCGGGATGCCGCAGAGGCCGAAACCGCCCACGGCGATCATCTGGCCGTCCTTGACGATGCCTGCCAGCGCCTCCTGGGCGCTTGCAAAAACCTTGTCCATCGCTCCAACTCCTAGTTAAGGTCGAACTGAAGAGAGTCCGCCCGCCTGCCGGAGCGCATGCCTCGCGAGAGGCCGGCGATCCTGGGAGGACCCTGTTTGTACTTGGGACGCGGCTGCCGGCCTCGCGGCCCGGCGGCATCGCGGCCTGGCCCGATGCCTGCTGGTTCGCGGCGCCGAGGGTGGCGCGCCCTGTCATTCGTATTGTGTTCTGTGCGGGATTTTAACGGCATGGCCGACAAATGCGGGCGCCGTTTCAAACGCCGCATCGAAGTCGGACCGCCACCGCCCCCGCGCCTAGGCGGCCGGCTTGAACTGCGTGGCCATTTTCGCCAGCACTTCGGGCGGCCACGGAGCGGACGTATTGGCCACGTAGTCCATCCACACCAGCACATTGCGCCCGCGGGCGTAAGGGCCGCCGTCATCGCCGACCTTCTCGAGCAGCAGCTCAAATTCGGCGCTGGAACGGCCAATGCGCGTCACCTTGTGCGTCACCCGCACCGTCGCCGGATAGGTCAACGGGCGCAGGAAATCACAGGATGCGTGCGCCAGGATGGCGCCGTCGTCGGCCGGCAGTTCAAAGCCCGCGTCGTACAGGATCTGCATGCGCGCCTCTTCCATGAGGCGGAAATACAGGGTGTTGTTGAGATGGTTCAAGGCGTCGGAATCGCCCCAACGCAAAGGCAAATCCACCTGGTGGGTATCGCCCACCGCCAGAATCCGCGCAGACTGTGTGTCCGGGTTCACCAAATACTCCTGATGGCTGAAAGAAATGCGAAGACGTGCAAGGTCTCCGCCTGCAATACAATCGCCGATAATACTTCCAGCCATATATGGAATACATACGGGGAGCTTTGCAATGTCTGAACGCGAGTCGATGGAATATGACGTGGTCGTGGTTGGCGGGGGTCCCGCCGGCCTGGCCACCGCTATCCGTCTGAAGCAGCTGGCCGCTGAAAAGAATCAGGAAATCGGCGTCTGCGTCCTGGAAAAAGGCGCCGAACTGGGCGCCCACATCCTTTCCGGCGCGGTGATGGATCCGCTGGCGCTGACCGAACTGATTCCCGACTGGAAAGACAAGGGCGCCCCGCTCAATGTGCCCGTGACGCAGGACAAATTCCTGTTCCTGTCCGAGAACGGCGCGCGCGCCACTCCCAATTGGCTGCTGCCGCCCTGTTTCCACAATGAAGGCAACTACATCGTCCGCCTGGGCGACGTGGTCAAGTGGCTGGGCGAGCAGGCCGAGGCGCTGGGCGTCGAGATTTTCCCCGGCTTCGCGGCGGTCGAAGTGCTGTACGACGACAACGGCGCGGTGCGCGGCGTGGCCACCGGCGACATGGGCGTGGCCCGCGACGGCAGCCATACCGCCCACTACCAGCCCGGCATGGAACTGCACGCGCGCTACACGGTGTTCGCCGAAGGCGCGCGCGGCCAGCTCGGCCGCCAGCTGATCGAACGCTACAAGCTCGACGACGGCCGCGACCCGCAGGCCTACGGCATCGGCATCAAGGAAATGTGGGAAGTCGATCCGGCCCAGTCCAAGCCCGGCCTGGTGATCCACACCGCCGGCTGGCCGCTGGATTCCGACACCTACGGCGGCTCGTTCCTCTACCACCTGGACAACAACCTGGTGGCGGTGGGCATGATCGTCGGCCTGGACTACGCCAATCCCTGGCTGTCGCCGTTCGACGAATTCCAGCGCTACAAAACCCATCCGGCCATCCGCGGCACCTTCGAAGGCGGCAAGCGCATCGCCTACGGCGCGCGCGCCATCACGGCGGGCGGCCTGCTGTCGCTGCCCAAGCTGACCTTCCCCGGCGGCGTGCTGGTCGGCTGTGAGGCCGGCTTCCTGAACGCCTCGCGCATCAAGGGCAGCCATGCCGCCATCAAGTCCGGCAAGCTGGCCGCCGAGGCCGCGTTCGACGCGTTGGTGGCCGACCGCCGCCACGACGAACTGGCCGCGTATCCCGAGGCCTTCAAGAATTCGTGGCTGCACACCGAGCTGAACAAGGCCCGCAACTTCAAGCAGTGGTTCAAGAAGGGCCGCACCGTGGCCACGCTGATGACCGGCATCGAGCAACTGGTGTTCAAGGGCAAGATGCCGTGGACCCTGCGCCACAGCAAGCCCGATCACGCCTGCCTGCAGCCGGCCTCGCAATGCGCCCGCATCGATTACCCCAAGCCCGACGGCAAGCTGACCTTCGACAAGCTCAGCTCGGTGTTCATCTCCAACACCAACCATGACGAGAACGAGCCGGTCCACCTGACGCTGAAGGATCCCTCGGTGCCGGTGCAGGTCAACCTGGCCAAGTACGGCGGCCCGGAATCGCGCTACTGCCCTGCTGGCGTCTATGAGTTCGTCAAGGACGACCATGGCGAGGACCGCCTGCAGATCAACGCGCAGAACTGCGTGCACTGCAAGACCTGCGACATCAAGGACCCGACCCAGAACATCGTCTGGGTGGCGCCGCAAGGCGGCGAGGGCCCGGTCTACAGCGGCATGTAGCAGGCATCGGCGGCCATGGCTGAACGCGTGCTTTTCATCGGCTGCGGCGATCTCGGCCAACGCGCCGCGCGCCGCCTGCTGGCGCGCGGCGACACGGTCTACGCATTGCGCCGCCGCCCGCCGGCCGACGACGCCAGCGGCATCCGCTGGCTGGCGGGCGACATCAGCCAACCCGATAGCCTGCCGGCGCTGCCGGCTGGCATCACCCGCGTGATCCACGTCGCCACCGCCGGCGCGCGCGATCCCGCCGCCTATCGCGCCGTGTTCGTCGACGGCCTGAACCACGTGCTGGATGCGCTCGACACGCGCCAGGTCGAGCGCATCGTGTTCGTATCGTCCAGCGCGGTGTATGGCGAACATTGCGGCGACTGGGTCGATGAAGACACGCCGCCCGCGCCGCAAGGCTTCAACGGCCGCATCCTGCTCGAGGCGGAAGCGGCGCTGGCCGCGCGCGCGACCCCGCACACCACCCTGCGCTTCGCCGGCCTCTACGGCCCCGGCCGCCTGCAACTGATCGAACGGCTGCGGACGGGCATGGCCAGCGCGCCGCTCGAACCGCCGCACTGGGCCAACCGCATCCACATCGACGACGCCGCGGCCGCCATCGCGCACGTGGCGCTGCTGCCCGATGCGTTGCCGGTCTATATCGGCTGCGACGACACGCCCCTGCCGCTGCATGAACTCTATGCCGACCTGGCGCGGATGATCGGGGCGCCAGCGCCTGGCGACGGCCCCGCGCCCAAGGGGGTCGGCAGCAAGAAGCTCAGCAACGCCCGTCTGCGGGCCAGCGGCCTGGCGCTGCAATGGCCGGACTCGCGCGCTGGCTATGCCGCGCTGCTGGCGGACACCGCGCAGGCATAGTTCGACCAAGGCCGAATCGTCGCTGGCGCGAGGCGGTGATACTGGCTGTCCCTGATCCAGCCGCGCCGCCCATGTCCACGCCCTTCCCTACCGATCCGCTGCAGGCGGTCACGCACGCCGATCCCTACCCCTATTACGCCACGCTGGCCCGCGACCGCCCCCTCTACCGGGACACTCGGCTAGGCCTGTGGGTGGCCAGCGATCCAAGGCTGATCCGCGACATCATGCGCCATCCCGCCGCCCGTGTGCGCCCCCTCGCCGAGCCAGTGCCCGAGGGCATCGCCGCGGGTCCCGCCGGCCTGCTGTTCGGCCGCTTCCTGCGGATGAACGATGGTCCGCGGCAGCGCCGTCTCAAGACATTGTTCAGCGGCTTCCTGGCGCAACAGGCGCCGCTGGCCCCCGCGCCCGACTGGCAACGGCTGGACGTGGACGCACGCTCGGCCAGGGGCATCGACCGCTGCCTGCACGCCGCCCCGGTTTTTGCGCAAGCCTGCACCATCGGCCTGCCTGGCGCCGTGGCCGCGGAATGCGCACGCGATATCGGCGCGTTCCTCGCAGCCCTGCCACCCTCCGCCGCCGAGGACCGGACAGCGGCCGGACACGCGGCGGCCGAGCGCCTGCTGGCGCGCCTGCGCGCCCATTTGGACGGTCCCGCCGCCAGCCCGGCCTTGCGCGAATTGCGCATCCAGGGCACAGAGGCCGGCCTGGATCCGATGCTGCTGGCCGCCAACCTGGCGGGCCTGCTGTTCCAGGCCTGCGAAGCCGGCGCCGGCCTGCTGGGCAATGCGCTGCTGCGCGCCGCGCGCCTGGGAGCCGGAGCGGACCTGACGCGGGCGCAGGCCTGGGAAATGGTCGATGCGACGCTGCGGCACGACCCGCCCATCCACAACACCCGCCGCTTCCTGGCCGGCCCGATTGAACTGGACGGCCAGCGCATCGAGGCCGACGAAACCGTGCTGCTGGTGCTGGCCGCGGCCGCCATGGCGCAACCCGACGCGCACTGGACCTTCGGCGCACAGGGCCATGCCTGCCCGGGCCGCGACGCCGCACGGCGCGATGCGGCGGGCGCGCTCGTTCACCTGCTGAAGGCCGGCATCGATGGCGCCGCCCTGGCGGCGCGCTTTCGCTACCGCCCCCTGCCCAACGCGCGCATTCCCCAATTTGATTTCACCGAGGAGCCCACCCCATGATCGCCGTGATATTCGAAGTCGAACCCGCCGATGGCAACCCCGCCCCCTATCTGCACATCGCCGCGGGCCTGATCGATGAACTGAAGACCATTGACGGCTTCCTTTCGGTCGAACGCTTCCAGAGCCTGACGACCCCAGGCAAACTGCTGTCGCTGTCGTTCTGGCGCGACGAGGACGCGGTCAGGCGCTGGCGCTCGCTGGAATCGCATCGCCGCGCCCAGGAGGCGGGACGGGGCGGCGTGTTCGCCAACTATCGCCTGCGCGTCGCGCAAGTGCTGCGCGACTATGGCATGCGGGACCGCGACCAGGCGCCGGGCGACAGTCGCGCGCATCATGGCTGACGCCGCGTCTGTCCGTTACCATTGCAGCACCGCCGCTCCCGCCCGCCCCACTGCGCTGCAAGTCGACCTGGCGCGCCTGATCGCGCAGGACATCGCGGCCGCCCGGGCGCGGCCACGCGCGCGCCATCAGGCCAGATGGCGCGCCACGGCCTCGACCACCCGGCGCACGTCGTCGCGCGACACGTCCAGGTGCGTCACCATGCGGGTCGGGCCGCCATAGACAGCGCGCATCAGGATGCCGTCGGCCGCCAACGCGGCGGTCAGGGCCTCGCACCGTGCCGGCTCGAACTCCGCGAACACCATGTTGGTGTCCTGGCTCAACACCCGCACGCCGGCGATGGCGCGCAGGCCGTCGGCCAGCAGGCGCGCGTTGGCGTGGTCTTCGGCCAGGCGGTCGACGTTATGTTCCAGCGCATACAGGCAGGCCGCCGCCAGCACGCCGGATTGGCGCAGGCCGCCGCCCAGCACCTTGCGCCAGCGGCGCGCGCGGGCGATCAGTTCCTCGCTACCCACCAGCACCGAACCGACCGGCGCGCCCAGGCCCTTGGAAAAGCAGATCGACACCGAATCGAACGGCGCGCACAGTTGGGCCAGCGGCTTGCCACTTGCCACGGCGGCGTTGAACACGCGCGCGCCATCCAGGTGCGTGGCCAGGCCATGGCCGCGGGCCCAGTCGGTCGCCGCGCGCACGTAGTCGGCCGGGATCAGCTTGCCATGGAACGTGTTTTCCAACGCCAGCAGACGGGTGCGAGCGAAGTGCGGATCCCCTTCGGGCTTGAGCGCCGCCGCCAGCTTTTCCAACGGCAGCGTGCCATCCTCGGCGTGTTCGATGGGTTGAGGCTGGATGCTGCCCAGCACCGCCGCGCCGCCGCCTTCGTACTTGTAGGTATGCGCCTGCTGGCCCACAAGATACTCATCGCCACGCTCGCAGTGCGCCATCAGGCCGGCCAGATTGCTCTGTGTGCCCGACGGAAAGAACAGCCCGGCGGCCTTGCCGGCACGTTCGGCGACGGCTTGCTGCAGCTGGATGACGGTGGGGTCATCCCCCATCACATCATCGCCCAACGGCGCGCTGACCATGGCCTGCAACATGGCCGGGGACGGCCGGGTGACGGTATCGCTGCGCAAATCGATCATGAAACTTCCTTGGAGGAAAATGGAATCCGGTACTGCACGGGCCGGTCAGCCCGCGCGCGCGGCGGGCGCCGCGCGGCTCACGACAAAAATGCCGGCGAGAATCAAGGCCATGCCGCCCAGCTCGACCGGCGACGGACGCTCGGACAGCACCGCCCACGCCATCAGCATCGCCACCACCGGCACGCCCAGGCTGGACAGGCCGGCAATCGAAGCCGGCACCCGCCGCACCACCTGCAGCCACAACAGCCAGCCGGCGGCCGTGGCGATCAGGACGATATAGACCATGCCGGTCCACAGCTGCCAGCCCCACTGCGCCGGAATCTGCGGCACCAGCCACGCCACCGGCGTCATCACCAGTCCGCCAAACAGCATCTGCCAGGCCGTGAAGGTCATCACATCGGGCGCGTGACGCTCGAACAGGCGCTTGGACAGCACCGTGCCCACGCCCCAGCACAGGCCGCTGCCCAACCCCAGCAGCACCGGCCGCATCTCGCCCACCCCGTGCCAGGGTTCGATGAACAGCACCAGGCCGATCGCGGCCAGGCCGATGCCGACGCCGTGGCGGGCCGTCGGCCGCTCGCCCAGCAGGCCCCACGCGAACAGCACCACCCAGAACGGCATGGTATAGGCCATCAACGACACCTTGCCGACACCGCCGGATACCAGCGCGGTCTGCACGAAGCCCTGGAAACCGGCGGTCTGGGTCAGGCCGATCAGCAAGGTCAGCTTCCAGGACGGCAGGCCCAACGGCCGCCGGGTGGCGGCGGCCAGCGCGAACAGCACCAGCGCGCCGGTCACGTAGCGCAGCGCCACGAAATCGAACGGACCGATGTACGGCACGATCAGCTTCATCGCGATCCAGCTGCCCGCCCACACGAGGATGGTGCTGAACATCAGGGCCAGCCCTGCGCGATCGAAACTGCTGCGGCTCACGGCGGCGTCTCCAGTGAAAGTGACGAAGAAAAAAACGACGATGCCCATGCCGGCAAACCGGCATGGGCATCTCGCATTATGCTCCCGTCGGGCGGGCAACCGTCCACGCCGTCCGCATGACGGACGGCGCGCGCCGCGTCACAGCGGCTTGGACAGCTGTTCCAGGATGGCGGGGTTTTCCAGCGTGGACACGTCCTGCGTCACTTCCTCGCCCTTGGCGACCACGCGCAACAGGCGGCGCATGATCTTGCCGGAGCGGGTCTTGGGCAGGTTGTCGCCGAAGCGGATGTCCTTGGGCTTGGCGATCGGGCCGATTTCCTTGGCCACCCAGTCGCGCAGCGTCTTGGCGATGGCCTGCGCCTCGGCGCCTTCGGGACGGGCGCTCTTGAGCACCACGAAAGCCACCACGGCTTCGCCGGTGGTGTCATCGGGACGGCCGACCACGGCGGCCTCGGCCACCAGTTCGTGCGCGACCAGCGCCGATTCCACTTCCATCGTGCCCAGGCGGTGGCCCGACACGTTGAGCACGTCGTCGATGCGGCCCATGATCCAGAAGTAGCCGTCCGCATCGCGCTGCGCGCCGTCGCCGGCCAGGTAATAACCGCGCAGCTCCGACGGGAAGTAGCTCTTCTTGAAGCGCTCCGGGTCGCCCCAGATGTTGCGGATCATCGCCGGCCACGGACGCTTGATCACCAGGAAGCCGCCGTTGCCCTGGTCGACGTCGCCGCCGGTTTCATCGACGATGGCGGCGGCGATGCCCGGCAGCGGCAGCGTGCACGAGCCCGGCTTGGTCGGCGTGGCGCCCGGCAGCGGCGTGATCATGTGGCCGCCGGTCTCGGTCTGCCACCAGGTGTCCACGATCGGGCAACGCTCGCGGCCGACGTGCTTGTGATACCACATCCAGGCTTCGGGGTTGATGGGCTCGCCCACCGTGCCGATGATGCGCAGGCTATCCAGGTCGTATTTGGACGGATGGGTCTCGGGCGCGGCCTCGGCGGCCTTGATCAGCGATCGGATCGCGGTCGGCGCGGTGTAGAAGGTGGTGACCTTGTGGCGCGCGATCATGTCCCAGAAGCGGCCGGCGTTGGGGAACGTCGGCACGCCCTCGAACACCACCTGCGTCAGGCCGGCGGCCAGCGGACCGTAGGTGATGTAGGTATGGCCAGTGACCCAGCCCACGTCGGCCGTGCACCAGTAGACGTCGTCCTTGCGCGCGTCGAAGGTCCACTTGACGGTCAGCAGCGCCCACAGCAGGTAGCCGGCGGACGAGTGCTGCACGCCCTTGGGCTTGCCGGTCGAACCGGAGGTGTACAGGATGAACAGCGGATGCTCGGCATTGACCGGCACCGGCTCGCAGGTGTCGGCCTGGCCGGCCTCGACGTCGTGCATCCAGAGATCGCGGCCTTCGTTCCAGGCCACCTTGCCGCCGGTGCGGCGATAGACGATGACGCGCTTGACGGCTTCGCAGCCGCCCATGGCGATGGCGTCTTCCACCGCCGGCTTGAGCGGAATGGTCTTGCCGCCGCGCACCTGCTCGTCGGCGGTGATGACCAGCGAGGCGCCCACGTCGACGATGCGCTCCTGCAGGCTCTTGGCCGAGAAGCCGCCGAACACCACCGAGTGCGTCACGCCCAGGCGGGCGCAGGCCTGCATCGCCACCACGGCCTCGATCGACATGGGCATGTAGATGATGGCGCGGTCGCCCTTCTTGTAGCCCAGCTTGGCGATGCCGTTGGCGAAGCGGCACACGCGCGCCAGCAGTTCGCGGTAGGTGACCTTGGTGACCTTGCCGTCGTCGGTCTCGAAGATGATGGCGGTCTTGTCGGCGTTGCCGTTGGTCAGGTGCACGTCCAGGCAGTTGGCCGAAACGTTCAGTTCGCCGTCGCCGAACCAGCGGTAGAACGGCGCGTTCGATTCGTCCAGCACCTCGGTGAACGGCTTGGTCCACTGCAGGTTGTCGCGCGCCTGGCCGGCCCAGAAGCCGTCGAAATCCTTTTCGACCTGCGCGCACAGCGCGTTGTACGCGTCCATGCTGGGAATCGCGGCGCCCTGCGCCGCGCGCTCGGGCGGCGGGAACACCCGGGTTTCCACCAGTACGGACTCAATAGCATTCGACATGATCTTGTCTCCAATCTGTGATTCTGTTGTTGATGCCGCTTTTATCTGACTGCCCACTCGCAACCGTATCGCCGCGCTCTTACGGGCACCTTACGCAAAATACGGGCCATAAGCCCGTATCCCGCGGGAACGCGCGCCAAACATGGCGGCAACGGCATCGACAACTGACAGCGCAATACGCAACCCGCCGGACATCGCGCCGCCATCAGGCGCAGCGATGTCCGGGACTTCATAAGAATATCAGTTGCGGCGAACACCCGCGCCGTCAGGCGGCGCGGCGCGCCAGGCCCCGCGCCATGTCCACGCGCGACAGCAGGATCAGGCCGCCGACAAAGAACAGCCCGGTGACCAGGATGGCCAGGCGGTGGTTGCCATGCGTGGCCCAGGTCACCAGGCCGTAGGTCAGCGGGCCAATGACCGCGGCCAGTTGCACCGCGAATGTCCACAGCGAAAAGAATTCGGCCAGGCGTCCGGCCGGCGCCAGCGCGCCGGTCATGGCGCGGCCCGCGCTCTGCGTCGTGCCCATGCACAGGCCGGCCAGCGTCGCGGCCACCCAGAACACCGGCGCCGTCACCGCGGCGTAGGCCACCAGCACCATCAGGATCCAGCCGCACAGCGTGATCGCCAGCGCCGGCTTGTGGCCGATGCGGTCCTGCACATAGCCGAACGAGAACGCGCCGGCCGCGGCGCCGATATTGACGGTGAACACCAACAGCATGATCTGCGGCGTGGTGAAACCCATGACCTCCGAGGCATACACCGCCGCAAGCGTGATCACCACCGAAATGCCGGCCTGATAGCAGGCGATGCACATCAGCAGGCGGCGGAACTCGGGAAAGTGCTGGCCGGTCTCGCGCCAGGCATAGGCCAGGCGCTTGAGCATCGCCAGCGCCGCCTGCGGCTCGCCGGAAGGCCGCGCGCGCTCGCGCAATATGAAGAACGACGGCAGCGCCGCCAGCGCGAACACCGCACAGGTCACCAGGATGACACGTGGCACGAAATGCTCGGCGTCGAGCCCGTCGGCCTCGGCCAGCTTCACCACCACCAGCGACAGGCCCAGCGTGAGCATGCCGCCGCAGTAACCGAAGCTCCAGCCCCACCCCGATACCCGGCCCAGCGCGGAGGGCTTGGCCAACTCGGGCAGGAACGCCGCCACCACGGACTCGCCGACGCAATAACAGTAGTTGGAGATGACGATGGCGGCCAGCGCCAGCCATACGTCGCCCGGCCCCGCCTGGGTCAACACCAGCGTGGCGGCCACGCAGCCGATGGTGCTGCTGTACAGCAGGCGCCGCTTGCCGGCGCGGGCGTCGGCGCGCGCGCCCAGCGTGGGCATCGTCAGCATGATGAGCAGATAGGACAGCGACAGCGCCGCGGTCCAGGCCAGCGTGGCCCACGGCGCGCGGCCGCCGACCACGCCGACGAAATAGGTGCTGAACACCGCCGTGAGGATCACGGTGGTGTAGCCGGAATTGGCGAAGTCGTACATGGCCCAGGCCCAGACTTCGCGCTTGGCCACGCCGGGGTTCAGCGGACTCCTGTCCGCCGCCCCGCCGGCGGAGACGGCGGGGCCATCGGGCGCCTGCCGCGGCGTTTCCTGGCTCACAGGCCCAGCGCGGCGATGCCAGCCTGGGCGATCTGGGCGTCTTCGGTGGACTTCACGCCCGACACGCCGACCGCGCCCACCACGTGGCCGTTGGCCACGATCGGCACGCCGCCTTCCAGCATGCCTTCGATCAACGGCGCCGACAGGAAGGAATAGCGGCCATTGTTGATGATCTCTTCGTAGACGCGCGACTCACGGCGCCCCAGGGCCGCGGTCTTGGCCTTGGCCGGCGCGATGTGCGAGGAAATGGGCGCGGCGTCGTCCAGCCGCAGCATGCCCAGCAGGTGGCCGCCATCGTCCGACACGGCGATGGTGACGGCCCACTTGTTCTGCAGGGCGTGTGCTTCGGCCGCGGCCAGGATTTTCTTGACGTCTTCGGCGCTCAGCACGGGTTTGGTATTCATTGCAGCGACTCCTTGATCTGTTCCAGGGCGGTGGGGTCTTCGATGGTGGTCAGGTCGCCGGGATCACGGCCTTCGCATACCGCGACAATGGCGCGGCGCAACACCTTGCCCGAGCGGGTCTTGGGCAAGGCGCCCACGAACCGGATCCGGGCCGGTCGCGCCACCGCGCCCAGCTGATCTTCCACCAGCCGCATGATATCCGCTTCCAGCTGCTTTGCGCCCTCCGGCGTCTCCGCCGTGGCCGGATTCTTCAGCACGGCGAAGGCCATCGCCACCTGCCCCTTGAGTGCATCGGCCACGCCCACCACCGCGCACTCGGCGATGCCGCTGTGGCTGTTGACCGACTCCTCGATCTCGCGCGTGCCCAGGCGGTGGCCGGCCACGTTGATCACGTCGTCGGTGCGGCCCAGGATGAACCAGTACCCATCCGCGTCGACCAGGCCCCAATCGAAGGTGGAATACACCTGGCGGCCCGGGATCGACGTGAAGTAGGTCTGCACGAAGCGCGCGTCGTCGCCCCAGATGGTCGACATGGCGCCCGGCGGCAGCGGCGGCACGATGGCTACCACGCCCTTCTGGTCGGGGCCCAGGTCCTCGCCGCTGGACTCGCTGACGATGCGCGCATCGAAGCCATAGACCGGGAACGACGGACTGCCGAAACGGGTCGGCACCTTTTCCACGCCCGGCTGTGCCGACAGGATCGGCCAGCCGGACTCGGTCTGCCAATAGTTGTCGATGATGGGCTTGCCCAGCCCTCCGGAAATCCACTGCGCGGTGGGTTCATCCAGCGGTTCGCCGGCCAGGTACACCGCCCGCAGCGAAGACAGATCATGCTTGCGCAGCATGGCCGGATCCTGGCGCTTGAGCACCCGCACCGCCGTCGGCGCCGAAAACAATGTGTTGACGCCGAACTGTTCCACCAGCTTCCACAGGATGGCCCCGTCCGGCCGCACCGGCGTGCCTTCGTACAGCACGGTCGCCTGGCCGCCGATCAGCGGGCCATACACAATATAGGAGTGCCCCACCACCCAGCCGATGTCGCTGGTGCAGAAGAACGTATCGCCGGCCTTGCCGTCGAACAGGTACTCCATCGACGAAGCCAGCGCCACCGCGTAACCGCCGGTGTCGCGCTGCACGCCCTTGGGTTTGCCGGTGGTGCCGGACGTGTACAGGATGTAGCTGGGTTCGGACGACTCCAGCCAGGCCACCGGCACGCGGGCGCCGCGCTGGGCGGCGCGCAGCGTGGCGTAGTCCAGGTCGCGCCCGGGCACCGGCTCGAACGGCGCCAGGCCGCGGTCGAACACCACCACGGAAGCCGGCGGCGTCTTGCACAACCCCAGCGCCCGGTCCAACAAGGGCTTGTACGGCACCACCTTGCCCGCGCGCGAGCCGCCGTCGGTGCACACCACCACCTTGGGCGCGGCATCATCGATGCGCTGCGCCAGGTTGACCGAGGCAAAGCCGCCGAACACCACCGAGTGCACCGCGCCGATGCGCGCGCAGGCCAGCATGGTGAAGACCGCCTCGGGCACCATCGGCATGTACAGCAGCACGCGGTCGCCGCGCCCCACGCCCAGGTCCTGCAGCATGGCCGCGGCCGCATTCACCTCTTCATAGACGTCCTGGCGGGTATAGACACGTTCGCGCTCGACCTCGGTCGAGACCCAGATCAGGGCCGGCTTGTCCGCCTGGGTCGGCAGCCAGCGGTCGACGGCGTTGTAACAGAGGTTGGTCCTGCCGCCCACGAACCACTTGGCGAACGGTGGCCGGGAAAAATCCAGGACCGACTCGAACGGCGTCTCCCAATGCACGCGGTCGGCCTGCTCGCGCCAGAAGGCCTCCCGGTCGTGTACCGAGCGGTAATGGAAATCCCGGGTTTTTTGCATTTTTGTCTCCTGTTATTGTGCATACGCCTTAAGGCTGATTGCTTTCTTTTTGAATCCTTCGGTCATTTTGGTAGGCAAACCTTGCACCAGGCTTGCCGCAAGTCAAAAAATTCTGCCACGCGTCTACGCCGCACGGGCGCCGGGCTGGTTACAGTAACGAACCAGTCTTAAAAGTTTGGTAGAATCCCCCGCAAGTTGTAGACAACATATCAGTTGGTTCGCTGCTTGATTCCCGCTATTCAGGTGTTTTTTAGCGTTTTTGACGCTTTATTACCCGGAAAATGCGAAACAGGCGGCAACCTTCCCTAGGCGAATGCATCGACACTCCAAAAGCGCGCGACTGAATTCATCCTCTGGCCAGGCAAACCGCGGTCTGCGTTTGCTGGCGCTGGCGGCGTGCGTCGCGGGTCTGGCGGGTTGTGCAAGCACCAATCAAAAGTCCACCGCCTATACGTCCGAGATCGATCCGTACGAGACGGAATGGGTCGCCACCGCCGATGACCCCATCGGCATGCTGGTGGTGCAGAAATTCAAGCGTGAACGCCAGCGCAGCCACAGCGGTGTCAACAGCGACAACGCCATGGTCAGCGAAGCCCTGAACTACCTGGGCATCCGCTACCGCTTCGGCGGCAACTCCCCCGATACCGGTTTCGATTGCAGCGGCCTGGTGGCCTACACCGCTGAACGCTCGCTGGGCCTGAAGCTGCCCCGCAACGCCGCCGAAATCGCACAACAGGGCGTGTCCATCGACAAGAACGAGCTCAAGGCCGGCGATCTGGTCTTCTTCAACACCATGGGCCGCCGCTATTCGCATGTCGGCATCTATCTGGGCGACGACCGCTTCGTGCACTCGCCCAGCTCTGGCGGCGTGGTGCGCGTCGAAAACATGACCATGGCGTACTGGTCCAAGCGCTACAACGGTGCCCGCCGCATCGACACCAGCCTGGTGGCCACGGCCCGCGCGGCCAACTGATTCCTGCCATTCTGACCGGCCGGCCTGGCCTGCGCCATCGTCCGAACGGCACGATCCGCGCACGCCGCCGCGCGGCCTGATCCAGACAGCAAAACGCCGCCGGACTTGCCAGTCCGGCGGCGTTTTTCATTCCTCTTCGCGGCGCGGGGCCGCAGGCCTGTTCGGCCTCCCCAGTTTTCAGTGTTGGTGGCGGCTCGGCACGATGTCAGTGGACCGCGGCTCCGGCGGCGCCCGCGCACAGCCCGCATTGCTGCAGGGCCTGCTGCATGCTGCACACCGAACGGCGACAAGCCACGACACGGATACCGCCGCGCTGCGCCGCGTTGCGGAAGGTCTTCATGACGTTATGCCCCAGGAAGTCGGTCAACAGGATAACCAGCTGGGTGCCCGAGGGCAGCTGCAACGTCTTCTTCTGATGCGAGGGATCACGGCCACTGATGTGGTGCGTGATCGAAATGTTGTGTCCTTTGAGCAGATCCGGGATGTTGCCGAGCCTGTCGGCCCCCACTACCACTGCACTCAATCCTGCCGTCATGTTGAACCTCACTGGGTCGTTGAGACTGGATGTAATGATAATGATTCCTATTTTTTAGTCAACTCAAATGAGATCAGTTCTTATTTAATTATTTTTATGAGCTCATGGAAAGGGATAGCGAGCGGCCCCTTTCTTCGCGCTTCCCCGCGCCCTGGACGGACAACGGGCAAGAAAAAAGGCGGTCTCCCGAACGAAGAACCGCCTTGGCTCGACACGCCGCCGCGCTTATTTCGGCACGCCCTGCACCGCCTCGGTCACCACCGCGCGGGTCAGGGACGGGGCCAGCATTTCCAGGAAGGTGTACACGTAGTCGCGCAGGAACACGCCGGCCTTGACGCCGACGCGCGTGGTGTGGGTGCCGAACAGATGCCCCACGGGCAGCCCGACCAGGCTCGAATCCCGTCGCGGATCGTAGGCCACCCCGGCGATGATGCCGATGCCCAGGCCCACGTCCACGTAGGTCTTGATCACGTCGGCGTCGATGGCTTCGAGGACGATGTCCGGGTGGATGCCCTGATTGGCGAAGACCTCGTCGATCGTGCTGCGGCCGGTAAAGGCGCGGTCATAGGTCACGATGGGGTATTCCGCCAGTTGCGCCAGCGACAGGCGCTTGGCGGCGCTGGAAGTCAATTCGGCCAACGGATGGTCCGGCCGCACCACCACGGTGTGCTCCCAGGCATAGACCGGCAGGGTCGCCAGGCCGGGCGTCAATGCCAGCGACTCGGTCGCCAGCGCCAGGTCGGCCTGCTCGTGCAGCACCATCTCGGCCAACTGCGCCGGGCTGCCTTCGGCCAGCGACAGGTGTACCTTGGGGAACTGCTTGCGGAACGCCGGGATCACGCGCGGCAGCAGGTAGCGCGCCTGGGTGTGGGTGCAGGCGATCACCAGGCCGCCTTCGTCGCGGCGGGCGAATTCGTCGCTGACCTTCTTCAGATTGTCGACCTCGCGCATGATGCGGTCGATCACCTGCGACACGGCCAGGCCGGGCTTGGTCAGCCCTTTGATGCGCTTGCCGTGGCGTTCGAAGATCTTGATCCCGAGTTCATCCTCGAATTCGATGATGGCCTTGGATACGCCCGGCTGTGAGGTATAGAGCATCCGGGCGGCTTCGGTCAGGTTGAAGTCGCGCCGGATGGTTTCGCGCACAAAACGAAATTGCTGCAGGTTCATGAATTGGCCCCTGATAGACGGGCCAATTATAAGTAATAAAGACGCCTTATTATATAACTTATTAATATAAGCTTAGGACAAGGCGTCCCTCTTTCAGCGCATCGAGATCGTGGTGTTCACGGTCTTGGCATGGGCCGACCAGCGCGCCGTGACGGTCTTGGTCTGGGTCCAGAACTGCACCGCCTGCTTGCCGTTGGGACCCAGGTCGCCCAGCTTGGAGCCGCGCGAACCGGTGAAACTGAACCACGCCACCGGCACCGGGATCGGCACGTTGATGCCGACCTGGCCGACGTCGATGTTGTTCTGGAAGTAACGCGCCGCGCCGCCGTCCTGCGTGAACAGGGCAACGCCGTTGCCGTTGGGGTTGCGGTTGATGAATTCCACCGCCTCTTCCAGCGTTTCCGCGCCGACCACGCACAGCACCGGACCGAAGATTTCCTCGGTGTAGATGGTCATGTTCTCGGTCACGCCATCGAACACGGTCGGGCCGACGAAGTTGCCCTGCTCGAAGCCGGAGACCTTCAGGTTGCGGCCGTCCAGCAGCAGCTTGGCGCCTTCGTCCACGCCCTTCTGGATCAGGCTTTCGACGCGCTTCTTGGCGTTCGGCGAGACCAGCGGGCCCAGGTCGGCGGCGCGGTCCATGCCCGAATTGACCTTGAGTTTCTTGGCGCGCTCAACGAAATCGGGCAGCCAGTTGCGGGCTTCGCCCACCAGCACGGCCACCGACGAGGCCATGCAGCGCTGGCCGGCCGCGCCGAAGGCCGCGCCCAGCAATTGGTTCAGCGCCACTTCCGGATCGGCGTCCGGCAGGATCACGCAGTGGTTCTTGGCGCCCATCATCGACTGGCAACGCTTGCCGGCCGCCGAAGCACGGTTGTAGATCTCGGTGCCGACGCGGGTCGAACCAATGAACGACACGGCCTTGATGTCGGGATGCTCGCACAGCCCGTTGGCCGTTTCCGGACCACCATGCACCACGTTCAGCACGCCCGGCGGCAGGCCGGCTTCCAGCGCCAGCTGCGCCAGGAACAGCGACGAGCTCGGGTCCTGCTCGGACGGCTTGAGCACGAAGGTATTGCCGCAGGCCACCGCGATCGGGAACATGAAGCACGGCAGCATCACCGGGAAGTTGAACGCGGTGATGCCCGCGCACACGCCCAGCGGCTGGATCAGCGTGTAGACGTCGATGCCCGAAGCGGCGTTCTCGGCGTACTCGCCCAGTTGCAGATTGGCGATCGAGCAGGCGTGCTCGACCACTTCCAGGCCGCGGCCGACTTCGCCTTCGGCGTCGGGCAGGGTCTTGCCATGCTCGCGGGTGATCATCTCGGCCAGCTTGGCGGTGTTGGCGCGCAGCAGTTCCTGGAACTTCAGCATGACGCGCATGCGCGCGCCCTGGCCGCTGTTGCGCCAGGTCTTGAAGGCTTCCTTGGAATTGGCGATGGCCTCGTCCAGTTCCGCGCGCGTGGCGAACGGCACCTTGGCCACGACTTCCTGGGTGGCGGGGTTGATCACGTCGCGCCATTCGGTGGTCTTGGACTGCACGAGCTTGCCGCCGATCAATAGCGGAACGCGGGGGACTTCACTCATTTGATGCTCCTCACACTGCATAGTCGATGCGGATGGATTCCGCGTTCTTGGATCTCGCGCGCGCGCCGCCGGGCGAGCCCTGGCGGCGCGCCGCGCCTTACTTCTGCACCAGCGGGCAGGCCGAATCGGCCAGCGGCTGGAAGGCCTCGGCCGCCGGAATGGTGGCCACCAGCTTGGAATAGTCCCAACCACCCTTGGACTCGGATGGCTTTTTCACTTCGTACAGATACATGTCGTGGATCACACGGCCGTCGGGGCGGATCGAAGCGTTGCGCATGATCGGGTCCTTGATCGGCAGTTCGCGCATCTTGTCGGCCACCACCTTGCCGTCGGTGCTGCCCGAGGCCGCCACCGAACGCAGGTAGTGCAGCACGCTGGAGTACACGCCGGCCTGCGTCATGGTCGGCTTCAGGCCGCGGAAGGCCTTCTCGAAGCGGGTCGACCACTGGCGCGTGGCGTCGTCGTAATCCCAGTAGAAGCCGTCCACGTACGACAGGCCCTGGGCGCTCTCCAGCCCCAGCGCGCGCAGGTCCGACAGGAAGATCAGCAGCGACACCAGGCGCTGGCCGCCGGCCACGATGCCGAACTCGCGCGCCTGCTTGACCGCGTTGACGGTATCCTGGCCGCCGTTGGCCAAGGCCACGACCTGCGCCTTGGAGCTTTGCGCCTGCAGCAGATAGGAGGCGAAGTCCGGCGCGTTCAACGGATGCCGCACGCTGCCGGCGACGGTGCCGCCCAGCGCCTTGACCGCCTTGGCCGTGTCGGCCTCGAGCGAATGGCCGAAGGCGTAGTCGACGGTGATGAAGTACCAGGACTTGCCGCCCGCCCTGACCGTGGCCTTGGCGCCGCCGGCGGACTGCGAATAGGTGTCGAACATCCAGTGGAATCCGACCGGCGAGCATTCCTTGTTGGTCAGCGCCGTGGTGGCCGGGCCGGAGAACATCACGACCTTGTTCTTTTCGCGCGCGATGCCCTGCACCGCCAGCGCCACGGCCGAATTGGTCAGGTCGGCGATGGCGGTGACGCCGTCGCGATCGAACCATTCACGCGCCTTGGCCGCGCCCACATCGGCCTTGTTCTGGTTGTCGGCCGACACCAGCTCGATCTTCATGCCCTTGCACTCGGCCGCCAGGCAATCGTCGATAGCCAATTGAGCCGCCGCCACCGAACCGGGCCCGCCCATGCCGGCGTAGGTGCCCGACATGTCGGTCAGGATGCCGATCTTCACCGGCGGTTTATCCGCCGCGTACGCCTGGCCCAACAGCGCTGCGCCCAGACACAAGCCTGCGGCCAGCCCGCGTGCGTGCAATTCCATGGATTTGTCTCCTGAGTTTTATGCGTTATGGGGCCGTCTTCGCGACCCGCGGCTCCCGGAGCATTACCCCCAGGGCTGCCGACCCAGTGTAGATGTGTGAAAATCAACAAGCAACACCAGAAATGCACATTCCTTGTGCATCAATGCACAATCAATGCGGGGACGAAAAACATGCTGGATTGGGACAGCCTGCGGTATTTCCTGGAGGTCGCGCGAACCCAGCGCGTCAGCGCCGCGGCGCGCAAGCTGGGCGTCGAACACACCACGGTCTCGCGCCGTATCCGCGCCCTGGAAGCCGAATTGGACACGCTGCTGTTCGAGAAATCGCGCAGCGCCGGCTTCGTGCTGACCGAGGACGGCCAGCGCCTGTTCGTACACGCGGAGCAGATGGAGAGCACGGTGCACAGCGCCCGCGAGACGCTGTCCGGGATCGGCCAGGCGCTGTCCGGCCACCTGCGCATCGGCGCCACCGAGGGTTTCGGCAGCTACGTGCTGACGCCGCTGGCGGCCGATTTCCAGCGGCGCTATCCGCACATCACGCTGGACATCCTGCCGGTGCCGCGCTTCGTCAGCCTGTCCAAGCGCGAGGCCGACCTGGCCATCACAATCGAACGGCCCCAGCGCGGGCCCTACGTGTGCAGCAAGCTGTGCGACTACACGCTGCGCCTGTACGGCACGCCCGAGTACCTGGCGCGCCATCCGCCGATCCGCGGCCGCGCCGACCTGGCCGGACACAGCTTCATCGGCTATGTCGACGAATTGCTGTTCAGCGAACGCCTGCGCTACCTGGAAGACCTGTTGCCGGCCAGCCGGGTGGTGTTGCGCAGCACCAGCGTGGTGGCGCAATACCATGCGGCGCTGCAGGGCCAGTCGCTGGCCATCCTGCCCTGCTTCATCGCGGCGCAGGACCCCAGGCTCAAGCCGGTGCTGGAAAAGGAAGTGGAGATCACCCGCTCGTTCTGGATGTACTGCCACGAAGACCTGCGCAAGCTCAAGCGCGTGACGGTGCTGTGGGAGTTCATCCGCAAGTCGGTGCTGAAGAACGCCGACCTGCTGGCCGGCAAGCGCGGCACGATGAAATACCTGCCCTGAAGCCGGCAGCGGCGGCGCGGGTCAGGCCGCGCCGACGGCCAGGCCTGGCAGCGGGACGCCGTGGCTGGCGGCCCGTCCGGCATGTCCCCGCGTCCCTGGGGCGGGCCGCGGGTCGGGCCGCTAGCTGTTCTTGGGCGCCTTGACGCGCAGGCGGCGCATCAACAGGAAGGCCGTGAAGGCGGCCACCACCAGGTGGATCGCCACGGTGCCGACGCCGAAACTGAGCTTGCCGTTGGAAATCCAGGCGCACGACAGGTTGATCAGGTTCATGTACAGCAGGCCCACCAGGCCGGCGATCAGCAGGTCGCCCGAACGTCCCAGGCGCGGGTTGACGGCGCCCAGCGGAATCGCCAGCAGCGCCAGGTTCAGCGCGGCCAGCGGCAGCGAGATGCGCCACATCACCTGCGACCAGCTGCTGGTGGTGTTGTCGGCCATCAGCTGCGGGGTGGTGCGCGCCTTGGCCGAGCGTTCGGCGGCGGCGCGCGCGGACGCGACCGGGTCGTCGCCGCCCTTGCTTTCCAGGCGCAGCCCGTATTTATCGAAGTGCACCAGGCGGATCTCGGGCGTACCTGGCTTCAGGTC
Source organism: Achromobacter ruhlandii (assembly GCF_002082135.1). Taxonomy (NCBI): domain Bacteria; kingdom Pseudomonadati; phylum Pseudomonadota; class Betaproteobacteria; order Burkholderiales; family Alcaligenaceae; genus Achromobacter; species Achromobacter ruhlandii. Next base: position 930,886 of record NZ_CP017433.1, on the reverse strand, counting down.
GTAGCGATGGCCCTCGCCCAGCACCAGGAAGCGGTCGCCGTTGGGCAGGGTTTCGCTGTGGGCGCTGCTGGCGGTCAGGACGCTGAGCCATTCCGGCCCGGTCTCGCGCGCGAACACGTTGCCCAGTTCGTCGGTCGGCTTGGCCGGATCCTCGGCGAAGAACACGCGGTTGCCGCCCGCCGATTCCGCGAACTGGCCCGCCGTGACCTTGGACAGATCGGAGCGCTGTTCAAAGCGTTCGTGGTATTCGCCGATCTGCCGATAGGCCCAGGGCGCGGCCACCAGCGTCAGCCCGGCCACCGCGATGGCCACGGGAATGGCGACGCGCAGCACCGGCTTGAGCCAGTCCGCCAGCGACAGGCCGCTGGCGAACCACACCACCATCTCGGATTCCCGGTAATTGCGCGTGACCGTGGTCAGCACCGCAATGAAGACCGACACCGCCAGGATGGTCGGCAGGGCCGTGATGGTGGACAGCGCGGCCAGCACGAGCACGACGTCCGCCCCGATGTTGCCGCCCGCCGCCTCACCGAGCAGGCGCACCAGCAGCACGCTGAGCCATACGATGAGCAACGTGGAAAAGACAACGCCAGCGTGACTGGTGATCTCGCTGACGACAGAGCGTTTGAATAGAGACATGGGAGAATATGCGGGATAATCGACCGCATCATACAGACGCACACGGGAAACCCTCATGGAATTTAGCACACAGACCACCGCTTCCCTGCACCAGATCAAAACCGCCGCGCTGGCGGTCGGGGTCTACGCCGACGGCGTGTTGAGCCCCGCGGCCGACCTGATCGACCGCGCCTCCAACGGCGCCGTGCGCGCCGTCGCCAAGAACGAGTTCCGCGGCCGCGCTGGTTCCACCCTGGTGCTGCGTTCCCTGCCGGGCGTGGCGGCCCAGCGCGTGGTCCTGGTGGGACTGGGCAAGCAGGATGAATACGCTGCCCGCGCCCACGCCTCGGCGGAACAGGCCTTCGCCGCCGCCTGCGTCGCGGCCCAACTGACCGAAGGCGTGTCCACCCTGGTCGCCAACCCGATCGCCGACGTGCCCCTGGTTGCCCGCGCCCGCAGCGCCGCCATCGCCGCCGGCAGCGTCACCTATCACTACGACGCCAGCTTCGGCAAGCCCGACCGCGACGCCCGTCCCAAGCTCAAGAAAATCGTGCAGATCGTCGAGCGCGCGGACGCCGCCCAGGTCCAGAAGGGCCTGCGCGAAGGCGCCGCCATCGCCAACGGCATGGAACTGACCCGCACCCTGGGCAACCTGCCTGGCAACATCTGCACCCCCACCTACCTGGGTGACACCGCCAAGCGCCTGGCGCGCGAATACAAGTCGCTCAAGGTCGAGGTCATGGACCGCAAGCAGGTCGAGGCGCTCGGCATGGGCTCGTTCCTGTCGGTGGCGCGCGGCTCCGAGGAAGCGCTGCGCTTCATCGTCCTGCGCCATGCCGGCAAGCCCGCCAAGAAGGGCGCCAAGACATCCGAGGGCCCGATCGTGCTGGTCGGCAAGGGCATCACTTTCGACGCTGGCGGCATCTCGCTCAAGCCCGCCGCCACCATGGACGAAATGAAGTACGACATGTGCGGCGCCGCCAGCGTGCTCGGTTCGTTCCGCGCCCTGGCCGAGCTGGAACTGCCGCTGGACGTGATCGGCCTGATCCCGGCCTGCGAAAACCTGCCGAGCGGCAAGGCCAACAAGCCGGGCGACGTGGTCACCAGCATGGCCGGCCTGACCATCGAGATCCTCAACACCGACGCCGAAGGCCGCCTGGTGCTGTGCGACGCGCTGACCTACGCCGAGCGCTTCAAGCCGTCCACCGTGATCGACATCGCCACCCTGACCGGCGCCTGCGTGGTGGCCCTGGGCCACGTCAACACAGGCCTGTTCACCAAGGACGACGCGCTGGCCGAGGCCCTGTCGGCCGCCGGTCGCCAGGCGCTGGACACCGCCTGGCGCATGCCGATGGATGACGCCTACCAGGACCAGCTCAAGTCCAACTTCGCCGACCTGGCCAACATCGGCGGCCCCCCGGCCGGCGCCGTCACGGCCGCCTGCTTCCTGTCGCGTTTCACCAAGGCCTACCGCTGGGCCCACCTGGACATCGCCGGCACCGCCTGGAAGAGCGGCAAGGACAAGGGCGCCACCGGCCGTCCCGTGCCGCTGCTGATGCAGTTCCTGCTGGACCAGGCTTGACCCCGCACGCACGGAAACCGGCATGACGCGCATCGACTTCGCCTTCGGCGCGCCCGACCGCCTGCGCATGGCCTGCCAGGTGGTGCGCAAGCGCTACCTGGCGGGGCAACGCTTGGTGGTGTACTGTAAAGAAGGCTCGCGCCTGGCGGCCTTCGATCGCATGTTGTGGGCCTTCGACGACACCTCGTTCGTGCCGCACGTCCTGGCCAATGACCCGCTGGCGGCCGAGACGCCCGTCGTCCTGACCGCCGGCGATCCGCAGCAGGCGGCGCAGGCCGCCGGCGACGGCCCTTCGCCCTGGCTGCTCAATCTCGACGACAACTGCCCGCCGGGCTTCGAGACCTTCGAGCGGCTGCTCGAGATCGTCTCGGACGATCCCGACGACAAGCAGGCCGCGCGCCAGCGCTGGCGCGTCTATCAGGGCGCCGGCCACACGCCGCAAAGCCACGACCTGAGCCAACGGCAGCCGGGCGCCTGACCGCCCTCTCCGCCTCCCGCGCCGCCCCCGGCGGCGCCATCTCGACCCTCGGGAGCCCCCATGCCCCACCGCCCTTCCGACCCCGGTATCCCCACCCTGACCCAGCGGGCCGAGCCGACGCTGTCGCCGTCCACGCCGCCGGACATCGCGCCGCTGACCAATGTGGCGAGCGGGCGCGAATCCGCCCATGACAGCGACGCCTTCCCCCTGCTGACCGACATAGCTCGGCGTGACGACGCCTTTCCGTTGCTGACGGACGTCGCCCGGGATGACGACGCCTTCCCGCTGCTGACCGACGTCGCCCGGGATGACGACGCCTTCCCGCTGCTGACCGACGTCGCCCGGGATGACGATGCCTTCCCGTTGCTGACCGACGCCGCCCGGGATGACGACGCCTTCCCGTTGCTGACCGACGCCGCCCGGGATGACGATGCCTTCCCGCTGCTGACCGATGTCGCCCGGCACGGCGCCGACGCGCCGCTTCCGGCTGAAGCGACCGATACGCCCGCCCTGCCGTCGCCCGCCGCGGTGGTCGCGCCAGCCGCCCCGGCCGCCGCATCGCCGCAGGCCTCGGTGCTGGCCGCCCGCCTGCAGGCGGAAGTCGAACAGGTCATGCGCCAGGCCCTGGCCGACGCCATTGAACAGATCCAGGCACGCATGGACGAGGAACTGCCGCGTATCGTGGCGCGGGTGATGCAGGACGTCAGGCCCGGTTGAAACCGGCTTGACCATCCCCATAACAGGGTCATGCCTGCCCGCCCTGCGCGCTAATGCTTCCGAAAACTGGATTCTTCAGGGAACTGTAAGGTATCCTTGGCATCTAAGCCTTCTAGGCAAATCAATTTCTGCCGTACACAGGAGTCCTCCATGAACGAATACCGTCCGTCCCCCTTTAACCGTTCCGGCACCCTCGCCGGCGCGCCGGGCGAGGTCGTGCGCAACAAAGTGCTGCGCAACACCTATTGGCTCCTGGCGCTCTCGCTGATCCCGACCGTATTGGGCGCGGCCGTCGGCCTGTACACCGGCATCAATCGTGTCATGGGTGCCAGCCCGGGTCTGTCCGCCATCGTGTTCCTGGTGGGCGCCTTCGGCATGATGTTCGCCATCGAGAAGAACAAGAACAACTCGCTGGGCGTGGTGTTGCTGCTCGCCTTCACGTTCTTCATGGGCGTAATGCTGTCGCGCCTGCTCGGCTTCGTGATGGGCTTCAGCAACGGCTCGCAGCTGGTCATGACGGCCTTCGGCGGCACGGCGATCGTGTTCGGCACGATGGCCACGCTGGCCACCACCATCAAGCGCGACCTGTCCGGCCTGCAGAAATTCCTGTTCATCGGCGCCGTCGTGATCCTGGTGGCGGCCCTGGCCAACATCTTCCTGCAACTGCCCGCGCTGATGCTGACCATCTCGGTGCTGGCCATCGTGATCTTCTCGGCGTTCATGCTGGTCGACCTGCAGCGCGTCGTGAACGGCGGCGAAACCAACTACGTGTCCGCCACGCTGGCCATCTACCTGGACGTCTACAACGTCTTCTCGAACCTGCTGATGCTGCTGGGCATCTTTGGCGGCAACCGCGAGTAAGCGCGCCGCTGTCACAGTCGCAAGGGCCTGCATGAACCATGCAGGCCCTTTTTCATTGGAGCGAGCCATGCCTGATCGCCGTCGATTCCTGCAGGCCGCCGCCTGCGCGCCGCTGCTGGCCCAGTCCTGGACGGCAAGCGCCCTGAGCCTCCAGCGGCCGATGCTGACCCGCCCGATCGGGGCCGCCGGCGACATGCTGCCGGTGATCGGCCTGGGCACCGCCGACACCTTCAATGTGTCGCCCTCGGACGCGGCCGCCATGGCGCCGCTGGCGCAGGTCGTGGACGCCTTGCTGGAGGCGCGCGGTTCGCTCATCGACACCGCCCCCAGCTACGGACAGGCCGAGGCCGTCACCGGCGCGCTGCTGGCGCGCGAGCCGGACCGGCGTCCGCTGGTGTTCCTGGCCACCAAGATCAGCACCCAGGGCCACGAGGCGGCCCGGCGCCAGATCGAGAACTCGCTGCGCGCGCTGCGCACGCAGAAGCTCGACCTGATCCAGGTCCACAACCTGATCGACACCCGCAACCAGCTGGCGCTGCTGCGCGAACTCAAGCAGCAGGGCGTGACGCGCTACCTCGGCATCACGCACTACACCGACGCCGCCCACGACGAACTGACCGAGCTGGTCGAGAAGGAAAAGCCCGACTTCCTGCAGATCAATCTGTCGGTGGGCGCGCGCAATGCCGAAAAGCGCCTGCTGCCGGCCTGCCAGGCCAACGGCGTCGCGGTGCTGATCAACCGCCCGTTCCAGGACGGCGCGCTGTTCCGCCAGGTCCGGGACCGGCCGCTGCCGGCCCTGGCCGGTGAAATCGACTGCACCTCATGGGCGCAGTTGTTCCTGAAATTCATCATCGGCCATCCCGCCGTGACCGCCGTCATCCCCGCCACCTCCAAGCCGGCCAACATGGTGGACAACGCGCGGGCCGGCTTCGGTCCGCAACCGGACGCGGCGCTGCGCGAACGCATCGCCGCCCTGCTGGGCTGAAGCCATGCGCGCCCCCGGCTCCTGGCGCCAGCGGGCGGCGCAAGCGCTGGGGATCCAGCCCGGCGAGGTGGCGGCGGGCGCCTGCGGCTTCGCCTTCTTCTTTTTCCTGTTCTGCGGCTATTTCATGCTGCGGCCGATCCGCGAGACGCTGGGCATCCAGGCCGGCGTCGACCAGTTGCAATGGCTGTTCACGGCCACCTTCCTGGCCATGCTGGCGGTGGTGCCGCTGTTCGGCTGGCTGTCTGGCCGGGTGCCGCGCGCCACGCTGGTGACCTGGGCCTACGCGGTGTTCGCCGCCACCATGGCCGGCTACGCGGCGCTGTTCCACTGGCAACCCGATGGCGTCTGGGCCGCGCGCAGCTTCTACGTGTGGTTGTCGGTCTTCAACCTGTTCGTGGTCTCGCTCGGCTGGAGCCTGATGGCCGACGTCTTCCGCATGGAGTCGGCCAAGCGCCTGTTCGCCTTCATCGCCGCCGGCGCCAGCGCCGGGGGATTGTGCGGCCCCCTGTTGGGCGGCCTGCTGGCGGGCACGCTCGGCGCGGCGGGCCTGCTGCTGTTGTCGGCGCTGCTGCTGACGGCGACGCTGCCGCTCAAGCGCTGGCTGCTGCGCTGGCGCGCCGCGACCCGCCCCGAGGCCGAGACCGCCGCACTGGCGCGCCCGATCCCGGGCGCCATGCTGGCCGGACTGTCGCGGGTGTTCCAGTCGCCCTACCTGCTGGGCATCGCCGTGCTGGTGCTGCTGCTGGCCACGCTCAGCACCTTCCTGTACATGGAGCAGGCGCGGCTGGTGGCCGAGACCTTCCCGGACAGAGCGCAGCGTATCCGCGTCTTCGCCACGCTGGACTTCATCGTGCAAGCCCTGGCGCTGCTGTCGCAGCTATTCCTCACCGGCCGCGTCGCCGCCTGGCTGGGCGTGCGATTCCTGATGGCGGCGGTACCGCTGGCCATGGCGCTGGCGTTCCTGGCGCTGGCGGCCTACCCGGTGTTCGCGGTGCTGGCCGTCGCCATGATCTTGCGACGCGCCGGCGAATACGCCCTGGTCAAGCCGGGACGCGAAATGCTGTTCACCGCGGTCTCGCCCGAGGACAAATACAAGACCAAGAACGTCATCGACACCGTGGTCTACCGCGCTGGCGACGCGGCCAGCGGCTGGGTCAAGGCCGGGGTCGACGCGCTGGGCCACGGCGTGGCGCTGATCGCCCTGCTGGGCGCGCTGTGCGCGCTGGCCGCGGCGGCGCTCGGCTATGGGCTGGGACGCAAGGCCGACCGCCAGCCGCCGCAACCTTAGATTCTTTCAAATACCCATCTGATAAAACCAAACGGAATCCCGACGCGGCCGCCGCACAATAGCGCAGCCCTCAACGTCCCGGGAACCGTCATGAAACGCTCCGCCAGCCTTGCCGCCCTGTTGCTTTGCCTGACCGCGCAGCCCGCGCTGGCCGAATACCCGGAACGGCCCATCACGATGATCGTGCCGGCCGCCGCCGGCGGCAACGCCGACATCACCGCCCGCCTGGTCGGCCAGGAAATGAGCCGCGTGCTGGGCCAGCCGGTGGTCATCGAGAACCGTGTGGGCGCGGGCGGCCGCATCGGCACCCAGGCGCTGGTGCGCGCCGCGGCCGACGGCTATACCATCGGCTACGCCCACGTCGGCACGCTGGTGCTGCATCGCTATCTCTTCAAGCAGCAGCTCTATGACCTGGACCGCGACATCACGCCGATCGGGCTGGTGGCCGAAACCCCCAACGTCATCGTCGTCAACGCCGCCTCGCCCTACCGCGATCTCAAAAGCTTCATCGACGCCAGCCGCGCCCAGCCCGACCGCCTGACCATGACGTCGGCCGATCCCGGCACCACCAGCGAAGTCGGCGTCAAGCTGTTCATCGCCCAGACCGGCGCGGCGGTGCGGCAGATTCCCTACAAGGCCACGGCCGCGCAGTTGGCCGACCTGCTGGGCGGCCACGTCGATTCGATGATGGAGAACCTGCCGCCCCTGATCGGCAACCTGAAGGATGGCCGCCTGCGCGCGCTGGCAGTCACCACCAAGGCCCGCGCGGCATCCAACCCGGATGTGCCGACAGTGGCCGAGCAAGGCTATCCCGACTACGAGCAATCGGCCTGGAGCGCGCTGGTGGCGCCGGCCGGCACGCCGCCCGCCGTCATCGCGCGGCTGAACGCCGCGATGAACGCCGCGTTGCGGGCGGAACCCGTCGCGCGTGAACTGCGCAGCCGCTCGCAGGAGCCGCTCGGCGGCGCGCCTGCCGACGTCCAGACCCAGATCCAGAAGGAACTGCCCAAATGGGAAAATCTCATCAAGGCCGCCGGCACCACGCTGGATTGATTCACCCTCGCCCCCGACCGGAAGCCACGCCATGATCCAGGTAAGCCGCGAAGACTTCAGCTGCGCCGCCACCAACGCCTCGGCCTACCGGCGCGTGACCATCCCGGTGCTGAAGATCGAGGCCGGCCCCGGGCCGGCCGTGGCGCTGATGGCCGGCGTGCATGGCGACGAATGGGAAGGCCAGGCGGCCATCCTGCAGCTCTGGCAACTGCTGCCGGGCGTCCTGCAGCGTGGCACGGTCTACCTGCTGCCCGCCGCCAATGCCGAGGCCTCGCTGGCCGGCACGCGCCTGTCGCCCTCCGACGGCGGCAACCTGAACCGCGCCTTCCTCGGCGCGCCGGCGCGCGGCTATACCGAGAGCGTGGCCGCCGCGCTGGAGGCGCGGCTGCTGCCGCGCATCCAGGCGCTGGTGGACGTCCACAGCGGCGGTGCGTCGCTGCGCTATCTGCCGTCTTCGGTCATCACGCGCTACGGTGATGATCCCTATGATGAACGCCTGCCGGCCCTGGCCCGCGCCTTCGGCATGCCGCATTGCGTCTTCTTTCGCGGCGGCGAATCCGGTTCGATGCCGGCCGCCGCCAGCCGCCTGGGGGTGCTGCGCCTGAGCGCGGAAGTCGGCGGCGGCGGCGAGACCACCCGCGCGCTGGTGGAACGCTGCCGCGACGGCCTGCTCGGCTGCCTGGCCGAACTGGGCCTGCTGGCCGCCGCCACGCCACGCCAGCCGGCCCCGTTGCTGCACGACCTGGACGCGCCGGCCGCCACCCTGCGCGGCCGCGAACCGGGCGTGTTCATCCCCGCCGTCGATCTGGGCCAGACCGTGACCGCCGGCCAGACCATCGGCCAGCTCATAGAACCCGCCCGCCCCGATCTGCCCGCGCGCGCCCTGGCCAGCCCGCAGGCCGGCACCGTCGTCTGCCTGCGCGCCATCGCCCGCAGCGACGACGGCGACTGCCTGCTGCAGGTCGCGCCCGCCCTTCCCCTGGACTCCCTTGCCTCGTTGTACTGACCCATGCTGATGAACCCCCGCTTGTCCGGCCTGCGCTGCATCCGCTGCGACAGCCACCTGCCGCCCGCCGACTACCCGGAAGGCTGCCCGCATTGCCTGGAGGCCGGCCATCCCGCGTCGCTGGAATGCCAGTACGCCGCAGGCTCTGGCGACGCAATCGACCTGCCGGTGCTGGACCCCGTCACGCTGGGTGAAGGCGCCACGCCCTGCCTGGACGCGCCCGCGCTGGCGCAGGCCGAGGGCGTGGGCCGGCTCTGGCTCAAATGCGAGAGCGCCAACCCCACCGGCAGCCACAAGGACCGCATGGCCGCGCAACTGGTGTCGCGCGCCCGGCTGGCCGGCGCCACGCGCGTGGCCGCGGCTTCCAGCGGCAACGCCGGCGTCTCGCTGGCGGCCTATTGCGCCGCCGCCGGTTTGCAGGCCGACATCGCCATCACCCGCAACTGCCCGCCGCTGCAGCGCGAGGCCATGCAGCGCTTCGGCGCCCGTCTGACCGCGTTCGACGACAGCCTGGGCCGCTGGCCCCATGTCGCCGACCTGTGCCGCAACCAGGGCGCTTTCGCTGGCACCAACTATCTCAACCCGCCGGTCGGTACACACCCCCACGGCGTCGAAGGCTATAAGCCAATCGCACAGGAATTGTTCGACCGCTGCGGCCTGCCCACCGACATCGTCGTGCCAACCGCGCGCGGCGACCTGCTGTGGGGCATTCTGCTGGGCTGGCAGCAATTGCTGCGCGCCGGCCGCATCCCCCGGCTGCCACGGCTGCATGCGGTCGAGCCGTACGCCCGCCTGTCGCGGGCCCGCGCCGCGGGCGATGCGCGCGGCCTGTGGGAAGGGGCCACCGACCAATACTCGATCGCCGGCGGCACGGTCACGCTGCAATCGCTGGAGGCGCTGACGCGCTCAGGCGGCTCGCCGGTCGAGGTCTCCGATGCCGCCGCCGCCCAGGCGCAGCAGCGGCTGGAGCGCCTTGGACTGGCTACGGAGCTGTCGTCGGCCGCCGCTCTGGCGGCGGTCACGCGGTTGCGCCGCGCCGGCCAGCTGGATGCGGAATCGTCGGTGGTGCTGATCCTGACGGCGGACGGCCGCCGCGGCTAGGCGGCGGCAACGGCTGCGCGGGCCGCGCACCCGTCAGCCGCGCTTGACGCCGTAGCGTTCCACCAACGGCGCCAACGCCGCGCGCAGGCAGGTCGCCCAGTACTTGCCAGCCTCCGACAGCGGCCGGCTGCCATGCAGGATCATGTGGCATTCGAAATGCACCGGCGCCGCCAGCGGCCGGTGGCACAAGCCCGCGGCTTCCAGCCCCACCGCGGTGGCGGGGTTGGCGATGCCGACGCCATGGCCGGCCAGCGCCAGCTGGCAAACCGTGCTCGAGTACGGCGTCTCGATCGCGACGCGCAGGCCGAGGCCGGCCTGCAGCACCAGCGCGTCCAGCCGCTGGCGCGAGGCATCCTCGGCATTCAGGGCGATCACGTCCACCTCGGCCAGTTGCGCCAGGCCGACCTGCTCCAGGCGCGCCAGCGGATGGCCGTCCGGGAACACCGTCACGGCCCGCAGGCTGGCCAGGCGGTGGCCGCGCAGGCCCTCCAGTTCCGACTCATCGGCCACGGCAGCCAGATCGAGTTCGCCCGACACCACCATGTCGCGCAGCGTGTTCGAATCGCGGATCTGCAGATACAGGGGCGTGTCCGGATAACGCTCGCGAAAGCGCGCGATGGTAGCGTTGACGATCGCCCCGCTGTAGGCATGGATGCAGCCGATGCGCAAGCGCGGCTGGGCCGCGCCGCGGATCGCGCGGATCTTGCGGCCCAGGCTTTCCAGGCCGACGTTCAAACGGCGGATTTCCTCGTACAGCAGCGTGGCCTCGGGCGTGCGCTGCATGCGCTGGCGCACGCGCTCGAACAGTCGCAATTCGATGCTGGCCTCGAGCGCGGCCAGCGTGGCGCTGACCGTGGCCGGCGACACATCGAGCCGCCGGGCCGCGGCGGTCACGCTTTCCGTTTCATAGACGGTGCGGAAGGTCTCGACCTGCTTGAGCGTGAAGGTCATGGCCGGCGCCCCGCGGGTTCAGATACGCTGCAGGTCCATCAGCACCCGGCGCGTGGCCAGGGGCCGGCCGGCCAGGTTCTCGGCCAGGCGTTCGCGCAGGTCGCGGCGTAGCGCCGGCTCGATGACAGGGTCGTCGAAATCGGGTTCGGCCTCATCGACGCCGTAGCCGGTCTCGCGCAGCAGCGTCCATTCGAAGCGGCGCAAGGCCCCCGCCGCGCGCGTGCCGCCCGACAGCTGCTGCAGCGCCATGTCGTAGGCGTCGAACAGCAGCGGATGGGCATCCTCGCGCGGCAGCAGCCGCAGCAGCAGTTCATTCATGTACCACGCCGACATCAGCGCGGTGCCGCTCAGGGCACGCACGCCCATGATCTCGGCGCGGGTCAGGGTCTTGACCTCGCCGTTGCCGGTCCACGACAGCAGCAGCGGCTGGAACGCCGACAACACCGGACGCAGCACGGAATACGGGCGCTTGGCGCCCTTGGCGACCATGGCCACACAGCCGTGGTCGCGCGAGAAAGTCTGAACGATGAGGGACGTCTCGCGCCACGCGGTGGCGTGGAGCATGTATCCCGGGCGATCCTGGACGCGAGGCGCCCGTCTACTCATAGCCCAGGTCGCGCAGCGCACTCTCGCGGTCGGACCAGCCCTTGCGCACCTTGATGTAAATCTCCAGGTGCACTGGCTTGTCCAGCAGCTTGGCGATGTCCTGCCGCGCCTCGGAGGCGATGCGTTTCATGTGCATGCCGCCGGTGCCCAGCAGGATCGGCTTGTGGCTGTCGCGCTCCACCACGACGCAGGCGGCGATGCGCGCGCCCTTGTCGGTCTCTTCCCACTGCTCGATCACGACCGTACAGCCGTAGGGCAGTTCGTCGCCGACCAGGCGGAAGATCTTCTCGCGCACCAGTTCCGCGGCGATGAAGCGCATCGGCCGGTCGGTCAGGGTGTCTTCCTCGAACATCGGCTCGCCTTCCGGCAGCCGCGCCGCGATTTCCTGCAGCAGCTGGTCGAGCTGCTGGTTCTTGGTGGCGCTGACCGGCACCACGGCGCCGAACGGACGCAGCGCCATGATCTTCGAAACGAACGCGAACAACTCGTCGCGGTTCTTCAGCGCGTCGATCTTGCTGACGACCAGGATGGTGCGTTCCGGCGCCGGCAGCAGCGGCAGCAGCTTGGCGTCGCCTTCCGACCACTTGCCGGCCTCGACCACGTGCACCACCACGTCGACGTCGGCCAGCGCCTGCGTCACGACGCGGTTCATCATGCGGTTCATGGCGCCGCCGTGGCGCGTCTGGAAGCCCGGCGTATCGACGAACACGAACTGTTCGTGGTCGCGCGTCAGCACCCCGTGGATGCGGTGGCGCGTGGTCTGCGCCTTGCGCGACACGATGGAGATCTTGGAACCGATCAGCGCGTTCGTCAGCGTGGACTTGCCCACATTGGGGCGGCCGACGATGGCCACGAAACCGGTACGGAAAGGGGTATCGCTCATTTAGTCTCTTGGGACACTGCCACGGGCAGCGACAACTGCGCGGTCTTGCGCGCCTTGCCCGACTTGCGGGCGGCCTTGGACGCCGGGCTGATGGCCTGCGCCGCCTCCAGCGCCAGCTTGGCGGCCGACTGCTCGGCCGCGCGGCGGCTGGCGCCGGGCGCGTTCACCTTGATCTCGAGCGCAGGAATGGCGCATTCGACCTCGAACTGCTGGCTGTGGGCGGCGCCGTGCGTGGCCACCACGGTGTACACGGGCAAGGCCAGCTTGCGGCCTTGCAGGAATTCCTGCAGCAAGGTCTTGGCGTCCTTGCCCAGGGTCTTGGGGTCGACCGAGGCCAGCACCGGCTGGTACTGGCGCACGATCACGCGGCGGGCAGCGTCGAAACCAGCGTCCAGGAACACCGCGCCGAACAGGGCTTCGACCGTATCGGCCAGGATCGACGGCCGGCGGAAACCGCCGCTCTTCAGTTCGCCTTCGCCCAGGCGCAGGTATTGGGACAGCTCCAGGCGCTGGGCGATGTCCGCCAGCGAAGCCTGCTTGACCAGGTTGGCGCGCAGGCGTGACAGATCGCCCTCGTCGATTTTCGCGTAACGCTCGAACAGCATCGCCGCGACGACGAAGTTGAGCACGGAATCCCCGAGGAACTCCAGGCGCTCGTTGTGGCGCGCACCATGGCTGCGGTGGGTCAGCGCCTGTTCAAGCAGTGCTGGATCACCGAAGTGATGATCCAGCCGGTTTTCTAGCGTGGCTAGCGACATAATCAGTTGAACCGGCCGATGCGGCTGAGATCGCTGAAATTCATCCAGATGAAGAACGCCTTCCCGACGATATTGGATTCCGGCACGAAACCCCAGTATCGGCTGTCGGCGCTGTTATCCCGATTATCGCCCATGGCGAAGTATTGCCCCTCGGGTACTTTGCAGCGTACCCCATCGCGCGAATATTGGCAGTTCCCGAGGTTGGGAAATTGGTACTGCGGGCGATATTCCTGCGGCCTGCCTTCATCCAACAGGATATTGTGGCTAACTTCGCCCAATTTCTCCTTATATTGTGCGATATAGGAGACACGATCAGGCTCAAAGTAGTCACCGTCGCGCGTATGCGGCACCAATTGGCCGTTCACATACAGTTTTTTGTCGAGGTAGGCGATTTCGTCGCCGGGCAGGCCGACCACCCGCTTGATGTAATCGACGTCCGGATCGACCGGGTAGCGGAACACGAACACGTCGCCGCGCTGCGGCTTGCCGATGTCGATGACCTTCTTGTCGATCACGGGCAGGCGCAGGCCGTAGCTGAACTTGTTCACCAGGATCAGGTCGCCCGATTGCAGCGTCGGCAGCATCGAACCCGAGGGAATGCGGAACGGCTCCACCACGAACGAACGCAGCACGAACACGAACAGGATCACGGGAAAGAAACTGACCGCGTATTCGATCCACCACGGCACGCGGCGGGCCTTGTCGCCGGCCTCGCGTCGCAAACGCTCGGCCTCTTGCGAATCGCCGATCAGCGCCGCGTCGTACTGCGCCATCGCCTCTTGCGCCCGGCGCTCGCGGCCGCGCCGCAATACGGCCAGATCGAGCGCCCAGATAATGCCGGTCAGCACCAGCAGAACAAACAGGATCAGGGCAAAGTTCCAACTCATCAGCTAACCGCCTTCTCGGGTTCTATTTGTCTTCCACTTGCAGGATGGCCAGGAAGGCCTCTTGCGGAATTTCCACCGTGCCGACCTGCTTCATACGCTTCTTGCCGGCCTTCTGCTTTTCCAGCAGCTTCTTCTTGCGCGAGATGTCGCCGCCATAGCACTTGGCCAGCACGTTCTTGCGCAGCGCCTTGACGTTCTCGCGGGCGATGATTTCGGCGCCGATGGCCGCCTGGATCACCACGTCGAACATCTGGCGCGGAATCAGGCCGCGCATGCGCGTCACCACGTCGCGGGCGCGATGGCGGGCGTTGCTGCGGTGGACGATCACGGCCAGCGCGTCGACGCGATCGTTGTTGATCAGCAGGTCCACGCGCACCACGTCGGCCGAGCGGTATTCGAGGAACTCGTAGTCCATCGAGGCGTAGCCGCGCGACACCGACTTGAGCTTGTCGAAGAAGTCCAGCACGATCTCGGCCAGCGGGATCTCGTACACCAGGTGCACCTGGCGGCCGTGATAGCTCATGTTGATCTGCACGCCGCGCTTGTTGTTGCACAGCGTCATCACCGGACCGACATAGTCCTGCGGCATGAACAGCGTGACCTTCACGATCGGCTCGCGGATGTCGGCGATCTTGCCGATCTCGGGCATGCGCGACGGGCTTTCGACGGTGATCACCGAGCCATCGCGCTGCTCGACTTCGTACACCACCGACGGCGCGGTGGTGATGATGTCCATGTCGAACTCGCGCTCCAGGCGCTCCTGCACGATTTCCATGTGCAGCAGGCCGAGGAAGCCGCAGCGAAAGCCAAAGCCCAGCGCCTGCGACACTTCGGGTTCGAACATCAGCGCCGCGTCGTTCAGCTTGAGCTTCTCGAGCGAATCGCGCAGCTGGTCGTATTCGGAGCTTTCGACCGGGTACAGGCCGGCGAACACCTGCGGCTTGACTTCCTTGAAGCCGGGCAGCGGCTCGGCGGCCGGCTTGCTCGCCAGCGTGACCGTGTCGCCGACCTTGGCGTCCTCGAGCTGCTTGATGCCGGCGATGATGAAGCCCACCTCGCCCGCCGACAGGTGCGGACGCTGCTGCGACTTGGGCGTGAACACGCCGGTCTGCTCGCACAGGTGGGTGGCGCCGGAAGCCATCAACAGGATCTTGTCCTTGGGCTTGAGCATGCCGTTGACGATGCGAACCAGCATCACCACGCCAACGTAGTTGTCGAACCACGAGTCGATGATCAGCGCCTGCAGCGGCGCATCGGGATCGCCCTTGGGCTGCGGCACCCGCGCGACGATGGATTCGAGGATCTCGTCGATGCCCATGCCGGTCTTGGCGCTGGCCAGCACCGCCTGCGAGGCGTCGATGCCGATCACGTCCTCGACTTCCTGGCGCGCGCTGTCCGGATCGGCCTGCGGCAGGTCCATCTTGTTCAGCACCGGCAGCACTTCCACGCCCAGCTCGATGGCGGTGTAGCAGTTGGCCACGGTCTGCGCTTCGACGCCCTGCGAGGCGTCGACCACCAGCAGCGCGCCTTCGCAGGCCGACAGCGAGCGGCTGACTTCATACGAGAAGTCGACGTGCCCCGGGGTGTCGATCAGGTTCAGGTTGTAGATCTTGCCGTCCTGCGCCTTGTAGTGCAGGGCCGCCGTCTGGGCCTTGATGGTAATGCCGCGCTCGCGCTCGATCTCCATGGAGTCGAGCACCTGCGCCGACATTTCGCGATCCGCCAATCCGCCGCAGCGCTGGATCAGGCGATCGGCCAGGGTCGATTTGCCGTGATCGATGTGGGCAATGATGGAGAAGTTGCGAATATGCTGCATGCTTGAATTTAAAAGGGACGGAACATTCGGCAAACTGCCGGAAGACGCCGCCACCAGGGTAGGCACGGCTGACGGGTTGGGGCCGCCAGGCCGGACCGCCCGCCGCCCCGGCCTCGCTTGCGGCGGGCTGCGGACGGCGTCTGGCGGGGGCAAAAACGAGGGGGCGCCAGGCGCCCCCTCTTGCGGCAACCAGCCATTTTAGCCGGTCTTGGGCCTTATTTGCTTGCCGGCACCGCCACCCACTGGGTCTGCTCCCCCCGGCGCACCAGCAGGCCGACCGCGCGGCCCTTGTCCAGCTTGCCGACCAGCTCGGCGAACTGCTTGGCGCCGGTGACGTCGGTGTCGTTCAGGGCCAACACAATGTCGCCTTCCTGCAGGCCGGCCTTGGCCGCGGCGCCTTCGGCGACCTTGACCTGCACGCCGCCCTTGATGCGCAGCTTCTTCTGCACGTCGGCGGGCACGTCGATCACACCCAGGCCCAGCGCGTTGGTGACTTCCGGCGCCGGCGGCGCGCCCTTCTTGCCCGGAGCGGCCTTGTCGACCGGAATCTCGCCGACCTTGACCGACAGGGTCATCTTCTTGCCCTTGCGCCACACTTCCATGTCGGCGCGCGTGCCCGGCTTGGTCTCGCCGACGATGCGCGGCAGGTCGGACCAGCGCTTGATCGGTTCCTTGTTGAAGGTCAGGATCACGTCGCCCGGCTGCACGCCTGCCTGCTCGGCGGGACCGTCGGCCTCGACGCTGCTGACCAGCGCGCCCTCGGCCTTGGGCAGGCCGATGGCCTCGGCCACGTCCTTGCCGACTTCGCCGATCTGCACGCCGACGCGTCCGCGCGTGACCTTGCCGGTGGCGCGCAGCTGGTCGACCACCCGCATCGCTTCGTCGATCGGGATGGCCAGCGAGATGCCCATGAAGCCGCCGCTGCGCGAGATGATCTGGGAGTTGATGCCCACCACCTCGCCCGCCAGGTTGATCAGCGGGCCGCCCGAGTTGCCCGGGTTGACCGCCACGTCCGTCTGGATGAAAGGCAGGTATTCGCCGGTATCGCGGCCGATGGCGCTGACGATGCCCGAAGTCACGGTGGAATCCAGGCCGAACGGCGAACCGATCGCCAGCACCCACTGGCCTTTCTTCAGCTTCTTGGGATCGCCGATCACCAGCGGCGTCATGTCCTTGGCCTCGATCTTGATCAGCGCCACGTCCGTGCGCTCGTCGGTGCCGATGACCTTGGCCTTGAATTCGCGGCCGTCGGTCAGGGTGACGTAGATGTCGGTTGCATCGCTGACCACATGGTTGTTGGTCATGATGTAGCCGTCATCGGAAATGAAGAAGCCCGAGCCCACGCCGCGCGGCACGGTGCGCTCCTCGGGCTGCTGCGGCTGCGGACGCTGGCGCGGATTGGGCGACTGCTGGCCCGGCGGCTGGAAGTCCGGACCGAAGAACCAGCGGAACAGTTCCGCCGGATCGTTGCCACCCGGGCCCACGCCGCGGATCGGCACGGTGGCGGTGGTGCGGATGTTGACGACCGCCGGGTCGGCCTTTTCGATGATGCTGGTGAAGTCAGGCAACGCCACCGTCGGGGTCGGCGTAGCGGCCGCGGGGGTCTGCGCCTGCGAGACGGGCGCGAACGCGGCCGACATCATGAGCCCCGCCGTCGCGGCCGCCAGGAAGCGGCGCAGGCTGGGGTTCGACACCATCATTGCTTTCATAGATTGCTCCGAAATCACTTCTTGCCGCAGAGGCCGCTCGTCACTTGGCGCCGGCCGCCGGAGCGTTCGCCACGGGTACGTATTCAGTCGATTGCGCCAATTGTTCCAGCGTCGCCACGGGCACTTCGCCCACGGCAGTCAGCCAGAAATCGGCGATGCGCGTGCCATAGACAGTAATCGATCCGCGCTGTGCCGCGCCAGGGGGCGGATGATGACCGCGCTGGCTGTCGTACGGCTCGATGAAGACCGAGATGGCCGCCAGGCCGTCGGACAGCACCATCTGGTTGACCGTCGCGCCGCGCCCCATCGAGCGCGCCACCTGCATCACCACGGAAAAGCCCTTGGGCGCCGGAATGCGCCAGCCGAGCGCCCCCAGGTCGACCGGCTTCATGGAGGGTTCGAGCACCTTCCAGTCGCGCGTGTTCCAGCGCGACGTCAGCGACTGCGGATCGACCTCGGCCCCCAGGCGCAACGACGTGAACGACACCTGTTCGACCACCCCGCGGGCGGCGTTGAGGGTCTGGGCCTTCAGCAGCAGATTGGTCTCGACATCAGCACAGAGCCGATAGCCATAACGCAACTTGTCCAGCGGTTCGATAGTGATCAGCCGGCACTCGCGCCCGGCGACGCGGTGCAGGGCCGACTCGGTGCGGATCTTGTAGTGTTCGGTCAGGTTGGCCGGATCGCCCAGCAACAGACCGGGGAAGCGGTCGCCGCGCCGGCGTTCGAGCAGCACGGTCTTGCGCTCGGGGATCAGGCACTGCACGTCTTCGTTGTGGCGCAGGTATTCGCGCGGCTGGCCGTCGAGGATCTCGAGGCGCTCGCGCTCGCCGGTGCCATCCAGGACGTGCACCAGGCGCGACGACTGGATCATCTCGCCCTGCTGGTACATGAAGACGCCTGCGTAGTCCTGCTTGCGCGCCGCTTGTTGGATGCGCGAGAGCAACTGGACCACGTCATCGCCCTGCTGGGCGGGCGCGGTATCTGCGGCGCGCGCGGGATCGTGCGCGGCCAGGAATGCGGTCAGGAGCGTAGCGGCGAACCAGCCGGCGCGGTGGGCCTGCCATGCGGCAGCCCGTCCCAGCACCGGCCAACGGGTCGGAAGCACCAGGGCCATCAGCGCCCCGCCCCGACGTCGAAGGACACCTGACGCACCGCGCTGGGACCCGCCATCTGGCGATGGGCCTCCAGGTAGTCGCTCAGGCCCGACGTGTCGGCGCCGCCGCTGACGCTGGCGTCGGCCAGCACGCGGGTCTCGGTGCCGGGCGAGCCGCCCGCCAGGTACGGCTGGGCCACCCAGGCCACCGTGGCGACCGCCGCCGCCACCGCCAGGCCCGACAGACCCAGGCGCAGCGGGGAGCGACGCCGGGGCGCGGCCACGATCGGCAGTTCGGCATCCAGCGCGCGCGACAGGCGGGCATGGAAGTTGGCGCTGGGCGTCAGCGCCAGATCGGTGTTGCGCAGGGCATCGCCGATCAGATGATAGGTATCCCAGGTCTGTCGCCCTTCGCGGGTCAACAGGCCAGGGAGAATATCGTCGGTTTCTTCCCCGTCCATCCAGGCGGAAACAGATTCCTCCCAGGCGGCTTCGGAAGCAACGACGGACTTGGCTGCTGTAGTCTGCATGACTGCCACTCCTTACCAGCGACGCTCGGCATCGGTGCCAAGCAATGGGCGCAACTTGGTCGCAATGGCTTCCCGCGCACGGAAAATGCGGGAGCGCACCGTACCAATGGGGCAGTCCATGCTCTGGGCGATGTCTTCGTAACTCATACCTTCGATTTCACGCAGGACGATTGCGGTGCGCAATTCCTCGGGCAATTCCTCGATGGCCGCGTTCACCGTCTCGGCGATTTCGCGGCTGGCGACCATGGATTCCGGCGTGCTTATATCGGTTAGGTTGTCGGTTTCGTTAAAAGTTTCACCGTCTTCCGTTTCTATCGCATTGGGCGCGCTCGGCCGCCTGCCCTGGGAGGCGAGCCAATTTCGGGCCGTATTGATGGCGATACGATACAACCAGGTATAGAACGCGCTCTCTCCCCGGAACTGGGGCAAGGCCCGGTAGGCCTTGATGAACGCTTCCTGGGCCACGTCCTCGATCTCGGCGGGGTCGCGGATCATGCGCGCCAGCAGACGCAGGATCTTGCGCTGATACTTGAGCACCAGCAGATCGAACGCCTTCTTGTCGCCCCGCTGGACGCGCGCGACAAGCTCGGCGTCGACTTCGCGCTCGCTCATGTGGCCTCCCGCAGGCCGACCGCCTTGGACACGCGCCGCGCCGCGCCAGCCAGCAGGCACAGGCGCCGCCAGCAGTCGGGTCGCAACGTCCGTTGCCAGACGGTGAAAGTTACATGGTGGTCGTTAAAGGCCGTACTCCCGGAGGACAAGGGCTGCAGGGTAAGCGTGAGCCACGCCGGGCCGCGTCGCTGGTCAAGCAGCGCCGCGTCCCGCCAGCCGCCCGGCAGGCGCACCTGCCAGTGGCCGGCGCCCGCCGCCGTGCGCAATGCCGATACCGGGGACGGGCTGTGGCGGCTCAAGTGTAACAGCCCCGCAGCCACGGGGAGCGCAACCGCCGCGGCCAGCGCGGCCCAGGCCGAGCCGAGCCAGGCGGCCACGATCACGGCACTGGCCGCGGCCGCGGCCAGTCCCAGGGCGGACAGCGCCGCGACGCCGCGCGGCCGCAGGACAGGCACGCGAAACGTCCAGCGCCCCTTGCCCGGGCCTTCCAAATCAGATCCGGCGAACGGCCATCGAGCCGTTGGTGCCGCCGAAACCGAACGAGTTGGACAGGCCGACATCGATCTTCATCTGCCGCGCCTCGTTGGCGCAGTAGTCCAGGTCGCATTCGGGATCCTGGTTGAAGATGTTGATGGTCGGAGGCGAGACCTGGTTGTAGACCGCCAGTGTCGTGAACACGGCCTCGATGCCGCCGGCGGCGCCCAGCAGGTGGCCGGTCATGGACTTGGTCGAGTTCACCACCAGCTTCTTGGCGTGGTCGCCGAAAGCCAGCTTGAGCGCGTCGGTCTCGTTCTTGTCGCCCAGCGGCGTCGAAGTGCCGTGCGCGTTGACGTACTGGACGTCTTCCAGGTTCAGCCCGCCGTTGCGCAGCGCGTTCAGGACGCCGCGACGCGGGCCGTCCTTGTCCGGCGCGGTGATGTGATGCGCATCGGAGCTCATGCCGTAGCCGGCGAACTCGCCATAGATGCGCGCGCCGCGCTTCTTGGCGTGTTCGTATTCTTCCAGCACCAGCACGCCGGCGCCCTCGCCCAGCACGAAACCGTCGCGGTCGCGGTCCCAGGGACGCGAAGCCGTTTGAGGATCATCGTTGCGGGTCGACAGCGCGCGCATCGCGGCGAAGCCGCCGATGCCCAGCGGCGACACGGTCGATTCGGCGCCACCGGCCACCATGACGTCGGCATCGCCGTACTCGATCAGGCGGGCCGCATCGCCGATGCAGTGCAGGCCCGTGGTGCAGGCCGACACGATGGCGTAGCTGGGACCCTTCATGCCGTAGGCGATGGACAGGTGACCGGAGATCAGGTTGATCAGCGAACCCGGCACGAAGAACGGCGAGATGCGTCGCGGACCCTTGGCCATGTATTCGACCTGGGTTTCCTCGATGCGCGGCAGGCCGCCGATGCCCGAGCCGACGATCACGCCGATGCGTTCGGCGTTGGCTTCGGTGACTTCCAGGCCGCTGTCGCGCCAGGCCTGCATCCCGGCAGCCAGGCCGTAATGGATGAAGGTATCCATCTGGCGGGCTTCCTTGGCCGAGATATAGGCGCTGATATCGAAGTCCTTGACTTCGCCGGCGATGTGCGTGGTGATGGCCGAGGGATCGAAACGGGTGATGCGGCTGATGCCAGAACGTCCGTTGACGATATTGTCCCAAGCGGTGGTCAGGTCGTTGCCGACAGGCGACACGATACCAAGGCCAGTGATGACGACTCGTCGCTTCACGGATGACTCCTCAAACAGACAAAAGAAAGGCGGTTTTCGGGATGCACTGCGCGTGCGGCACACGCAACAGCGGGACGGGCATCAATGCCCTTCCCGCGCGTGGACCACACGGCAAATTCCTGAAACCGCCCCGGTTCCCGGTTGGCGCCGAAATCGAGTTCGGGGCAACCGGAAGGATATAGGCTGAGCTTACTGCTTACCGTTCGAATTGATGTAATCAATCGCTTGTTGCACGGTCGTGATCTTTTCGGCCTCTTCGTCGGGGATCTCGGTCTCGAATTCGTCTTCGAGCGCCATGACCAGTTCGACCATGTCGAGCGAATCGGCACCGAGGTCGTCAAGGAAGGAGGATTCGTTCTTGATCTCGGCTTCGTTCACGCCAAGTTGTTCAGCGACGATCTTCTTGACGCGCTGTTCGATGCTTTCCATGCAGATCTCCAAATGGGAAAAATCCCGCGAATTATAGCCAAGCGCAGAGTACTGCAAACGCCAGGCCGTGACAAAAATAACACCGCACACCTTGATCTGTCGCCATCGGGGCGCAGGAGTGCCGATATGCGGCGTTTCCGGATGAACCGCGCGGTGCCGCGCCGGTTGCCCGGCGGCGGCGCGGCGGCCTGGGCCGCCCACGCGATTCGTGACTTATTGCATGTACATCCCGCCGTTGACGTGCAGGGTGGTGCCGGTAATGTAACCCGCCTGCGGCCCGGACAAAAAGGCCACCGCATGGGCGATATCCGCCGGGGAACCCAGGCGGCCCAGCGGAATCTGCTGCAGCAGCGCCGCGGTCTGGTTCTCGCCCAGGGCGCGCGTCATGTCGGTATCGATGAAGCCCGGGGCCACGCAATTGACGGTGATGTTGCGGCTGCCCAGTTCGCGCGCCAACGCCCGCGACATGCCGGCAACGCCGGCCTTGGCGGCGGCGTAGTTGGCCTGACCGGGATTGCCGCTCGACCCCACCACGGAGGTGACGTTGATGATGCGTCCCCAGCGAGCCTTCATCATGTTGCGCAGCACTGCGCGCGACAGACGGAAGACCGAAGCCAGATTGGTGTCGATGACCGCCGACCAGTCGTCGTCTTTCATGCGCATTGCCAGCGTATCGCGGGTGATGCCTGCATTATTGACGAGGATGTGCGGACCTCCGCCCTCCTTGCCGAGCGCATCGATCAAGGCGTCACAGGCTTCGGCGTTGGTCACGTCCAGCACCACGCCGCGACCGCCAAACGGGGCCAGCGCCTCGGTGATGGCGGCGGCGCCCGACTCGGACGTGGCGGTGCCTACGACCACCGCGCCGCGCGCGGCCAGTTCCTGCGCAATGGCACGGCCGATGCCACGCGTCGCGCCCGTCACCAGGGCAATCTTGCCCTGCAATTCGATCGAGGTGTTTTCCATGGTCTTAGTTTCCGTTGACCGCGGCCAGCGCGGCTTCGAGGGAAGCCGGATCCGTGATGG
This sequence comes from Achromobacter ruhlandii, assembly GCF_002082135.1. Taxonomy (NCBI): domain Bacteria; kingdom Pseudomonadati; phylum Pseudomonadota; class Betaproteobacteria; order Burkholderiales; family Alcaligenaceae; genus Achromobacter; species Achromobacter ruhlandii. Next base: position 908,172 of record NZ_CP017433.1, on the reverse strand, counting down.
CCAGGCCGGTGAGTTCGGGGTCGATACGCTTGGTCAGGCCGGTCAGCACCTTGCCGGGACCGCATTCGATGACGTGGGTCACGCCCTGCGCCTTCATCGCGCGCAGCGTTTCCACCCAGCGCACAGGATGCCATGCCTGACGCACCAGCGCATCCCGGATTGCCCCGGGCTCGGTCGGGGCGGCGACGTCGACGTTGTTGATGACCGGCACCTGCGGCGCCGACACCGTCACCGCCGACAAGGCGCCGGCCAGCACATCGGCGGCGGGCTTGAGCAGACTCGAATGGAACGGCGCGGACACCGGCAGCAGCAGCGCGCGCTTGGCGCCAGCGGCCTTGGCCAGTTCGCAGGCGCGCTCGACGGCGCCCTTGTGGCCGGCGATCACGACCTGGGCCGGCGCGTTGAAATTCACGGCCTCGACCACTTCGCCCTGGGCCGCCGAGGCGCAGGCAGCGCGCACGGCGTCATCATCCAGGCCGAGGATGGCGGCCATGGCGCCGGTGCCGACGGGCACCGCGGCTTGCATGGCATCGGCGCGCACGCGCACCAGGCGCACGGCGTCTTCGAGCGCCAGCGAGCCGGCGGCCGTCAGCGCGGCGTATTCGCCCAGGCTGTGGCCCGCGACGACGTCGGGATTGCGGCCGCCCGCCGCGCGCCAGGCCGCGAAGAACGCGGCACCGGCCGTCAGCATGGCGGGCTGCGTGTTGGTGGTCAGGTTGAGCTGTTCGGTGGGACCTTGCGCGATCAGGGCGCCGAGATCCTGGCCCAGCGCCTGGGAGGCGCGCGCCACGGTATCGGTAACGGCGGCGACATCGGACCAGGCATCCAGCATGCCGACCGCCTGGGAACCCTGGCCGGGAAAGACAAAAGCGATTTTCATGTTTGACCGTGTGGATTGATTCTGAGTCTGTGGAATGTCGGACTTGCCAGCCAGGCGGGCGCGCCGTGGCGCGCCCCGGCCGATCCCGTCCTTACATGCGGGCCAGCACCGAACCCCAGGTGAACCCACCGCCCACGCCCTGCATCAGCACCAGCTGGCCGGGCTTGACGCGGCCATCGCGACGCGCCGCATCCAGCGCCAGCGGCACACTGGCGGCCGAGGTATTGGCATGGCTGTCGACGGTAATGACGACCTTCTCGACCGGCACGGCAAGCTTGCGCGCCAGGAAATTCAGGATGCGGACGTTGGCCTGGTGCGGAATCAGCCAGTCGACGTCGCCGATCTCGACGCCAGCTTCCGCGCAGGTGTCGCGAGCGGAGCGGTCCAGCACCGTGACGGCCTGCTTGAACACCGCCTGGCCATCCATGCGCAGGAACGGGTCGCCCGTGACGTCGCCGTAGGCCACGTTGCCGGCGGCGCTGAGGATCTTCATCTGGCTGCCATCGGCATGCAGCTGCGCGGCCAGGATACCGGGCTTGTCAGAAGCCTTCAGCACCACCGCGCCAGCGCCGTCGCCGAACAGCACGCAAGTGCTGCGGTCATTCCAGTCGAGGATGCGCGAGAACACTTCCGCGCCGATCACCAGCGCGCAACGGGCGCGGCCAGCGCGGATGAAGCTGTCCGCGGTGCTCAGCGCGTAGACGAAACCACTGCACACGGCCTGCACGTCGAAGGCGGCGGAGCCCTTGGCGCCCAGGTTGGCCTGCACCAGGCAGGCGGTGCTGGGAAAAACGAAATCGGGCGTGGACGTGGCCAGCACGATCAGGTCGATCTCGGAGGCATCGACCCCGGCGTCGGCCAGCGCGCGGCGCGCGGCCTCGGTGGCCAGCTGGCTGGTGGTCACGCCGCGTTCGGCCAGGTGGCGCTGGCGGATGCCCGTGCGCTCGACGATCCATTCGTCGGACGTGGCGATGTCGCGCGTCGCCAGTTCCGCCGCCAGGGCGTCATTCGAAACCACGCGTTCCGGCAGGAAGCTGCCGGTGCCCGCGATCACGGAATATTTCATTGCGGTATCCATCAAGCGGTGTCCCCAGCCGCGCCCGATTCAAGCGCCGAAGCACCCGAGGCCGACTGCACGCGCTGGTTGATCTGCGCCACCGTCTGTGCGGTGCGCTCCAGCAGTTTACTCACGACGGCCTCGCGCGCCCGCTGCAGGGCGAAACCGAAGGCATAGGCATCGGCCGAGCCGTGGCTCTTGATGACCACGCCGCGCAGGCCCAGCAGCGCCGCGCCGTTGTAGCGGCGATTGTCGACGCGGTTGCGCAGCCGGTTGAGCACCGGCTTGGCCAGTGCGCCCACCAGCAGCGTGATCAGGTTGCGTTTGAATTCTTCGCGGATGACGCTGGACAACATCTTGGCCAGGCCTTCCACGGATTTGAGCACGACATTGCCGACGAACCCGTCGCAGACGACGACGTCGACCGTGCCCTTGAAAATGTCATTGCCTTCGACGTTGCCGTAGAAGTTCAGGGGACTGGCGCGCAGGAGCTCGGCGGCTTCCTTGACGACCTCGTTGCCCTTGATGACCTCTTCGCCAATGTTGAGCAGCCCCACCGTGGGACTGTCGCGATGGTCCACCGCCTGCGACAGCGCGGCGCCCATGATGGCGAATTGCAGAAGGTGCTCGGCCGAACAGTCCACATTCGCGCCCAGGTCCAGCACCGTGGTGGCGCGGCCCGTCTGGTTCGGAATGGACGTGGCGATCGCCGGGCGGTCGATACCATCCAGCGTCTTGAGCACATAGCGTGAAATGGCCATCCAGGCGCCGGTGTTGCCCGCGGAAACGCAGGCGTCGGCGCGCCCGTCCTTGACGGACTGGGCGGCCAGGCGCATGGAGGAGTCTTTTTTACGGCGCAGGGCGACCTCGACCGGGTCGTCCATGGTGACGACTTCGGAAGCCGCCACGATCTCGAAACGATCACGCTCGACGCCGCGATGCTCGGAGAGCGCCGCTTCGATGGCGTCGGGAAGCCCGACCAGCAATAGCCGGGTATCCGGGAATTGCCGGGCGAACTCGATCGCAGCCGGAATCGTGACGGGCAGACCGAAGTCTCCGCCCATACAGTCTATGGCGATGCGTATCACGGGTGCCAGGTATCAGCGCTCAGCCGAATTGGTCCGAGTACGAGTTCGGCCCGGGGGCCTTATTCGTCGGCCTTGGTCTTCAGGACCTTGCGGCCACGGTAGAAGCCGTTGGGGCTGATGTGGTGACGCAGGTGCGTTTCGCCCGTGGTGGGTTCGATCGCGGTCGACGGATTCACCAGAAAATCGTGCGAGCGGTGCATACCGCGCTTGGACGGGGACTTCTTGTTTTGTTGAACGGCCATGATGACTCCTAGAAACGGGGCGCATTGTACGCGATGCGGCCCGATGTTGATCTCAATCTTTGTGCTTCAGTTGTTCCAGCACCGCAAACGGCGACGGACGCTTGACAACAGGCTCTTGGGAAGCCTCGCTGTCCTTGGCCTGCGCGCCCGGGCATACATCATGCTTGGGCACATACGGAACGCTCAGAATGAGCTCATCCTCGATCTGGGCCAACAGATCGAAGTGATGCGAACCCACCACCTTTTCAGGCTGGTTGGACACAAAACCTTTTCCTGCGTTTCCTGCTTCCTCGCCGTCCCCATCCTCGTCGTCGAAACCCGCGGCGTGACCGCCGAAGGCAAAGCCGTCGTCGAGGTCGGCTTCGGACTTGACCAGTTGCAGCAGGACCTCGCTGTCCACCGGATAGGCGAACGGCTCATTGCACCGCTGGCACACCACGACCGGATTCGCCCGCACATGAATGTGCAGGAGCGGCTGACCTTGCAGCAGCCCGGCCTTGCCCATCTCGCCGCGCACGGACCACGTCACGAGGCCGGCCTCACCCGTCGGTTGCTCGGGAAGCCCGTCAACCGCGCGCGTCAACCGCACAAGAGGAATGGTGCCTTGCGCTTCCTTGCCCGAATGGGCGAATGCGAATGCGTCGATGGGCTTGATGATCTGTCCTTGCAATTTCGCGGCCCGCGCCTGGCCAGCTTGCACCCTCCCCGAACCGCAAAAGGGGTTTGCTGCCCTGCAAAAATGCCGCAACACGTTAGATAATACTGTGACTTACGTCCCAGCGTCAAATATCGAATGCCCTCACAACCCAGCCTGATCCTCGCTTCCAGCTCGCGCTACCGCAAAGAACTGCTCAGCCGCCTGCGCCTGCCCTTTACCGCCATTTCGCCGGATGTGGACGAAACGCCACAACTGGGCGAATCCCCCGAAGCGCTGGCGCTGCGCCTGTCGGTCGCCAAGGCCATGGTGGTGGCTTCCGCGCACCCGGGCGGCATCGTGATCGGCTCGGATCAGGTGGCGACCGTGGACGGCCAGCCCATCGGCAAGCCTGGCGACTTTTCGCGCGCCCAGGCGCAATTGCGGGCACTTTCCGGACAGATGGTGGAATTTCACAGCGCGTTGGCGGTCACGGACGGTCAACGGGTGGAAAAAGCCGACATCGTCACGCGCTGCCGCTTCCGACGCCTGTCCGACCGCGCGATCGACGCCTACCTGCGCGCCGAGGAACCCTACGATACCGCAGGCAGCGCCAAGGCGGAAAGCCTGGGCATCGCCCTGATGGAAAGCATCCAGAGCGACGACCCGACCGCCATCATCGGCCTGCCGCTGATCGCCCTGACCGGCATGCTGGCCGGATTCGGGCTGGACCCCCTGGACGCCCCGGGAGCGCCCGCATGAGCGGCGCACTGCACCTGATCCCGGTCGGCTTGGGCGAAGCCGGCCCCGACAGCTGGCTGCCCGTCGACGCGCGCGCGCTGGCCGGCCGCCTGGATACCTACATCGCCGAAAACGCCAAGACGGCGCGCGCCTTCCTCAAGCTGATCGGCACGACCCGGCCACTGCAGGAAATCACCATCCACACGCTCAGCGACAAGACCGACGCCGCCGAGATCGGCGCCTGGCTCGAGCCGGTGCGCCGCGGCGCCGACATCGGCCTGGTGTCCGAAGCCGGCTGCCCGGCGGTCGCCGACCCTGGCGCCAAGGTGGTGGACGCCGCCCACCGGCTGGGCATCACCGTCAAACCCTGGGTCGGCCCCTCCTCCATCCTACTGGGCTTGATGGCCAGCGGCCTGGACGGCCAGCGCTTCGCCTTCCACGGCTACGCGCCGGTGGACGCCGGCGAGCGCGCCAAGCAGCTCAAGGCCTGGGAACAGCACTCCGCCCGGCACAACCAGACGCAACTGCTGATCGAAACCCCCTACCGCAACGCCGCCATGTTCGCGACGCTGCTGGCCAGCCTGAAAGGCGACACCAGGTTGTGCGTGGCCCGCGCGCTGACCACCGCCGACGAATGGATCGCCACCCGCACCATTGCCGACTGGAAAAAGCAGCCCGCCCCGCAGCTGGACAAGATGCCCACCCTGTTCCTGTACCTGGCGCGCTGACCATGATCCGACTTGCCGCAGTACTCCTGGCCCTCGCGGCGCTGGCCGGGTGCGCCCAGCGCGGTCCCGCCGGCCTGAACCTGGACACCTCCATCACCGCCGTCAGCCAGAGCAGCCGCGTGCGCTTCGTGGTCCTGCACTACACCTCGACTGACGACGCGCTGTCGATGAGATTGCTGTCGCAGGGCAAGGTCAGCGCCCACTACCTGATCGACACCCCGGGACGCGCCTACCGCCTGGTGGATGAGACCCGCGCCGCCTGGCATGCCGGCGAAAGCGCCTGGTACGGCCTGAACGCCATGAACAGCACTTCGATCGGCATCGAGATCGTCAACCCGGGCTGGACCGACGGCAATGATGGCAAGCCGCAGTGGCACGCCTATGGCGACCGCCAGATCCGCACACTGACCATCCTGCTGCGCGACATCATCCAGCGCAACGGCATCGCCCCCGAGAACGTGGTGGGCCACAGCGACATCGCACCCCAGCGCAAGGTCGACCCCGGCCCGCTGTTCCCGTGGAAGCAACTGGCGGCGGCCGGCATCGGCCGCTGGTACGACGAAGCCGGCGCCGCCTCGCATCTGGCGCGCCTGCAGGCCCAGGGCACGCCCGACGTCGCCTGGTTCCAGCAGCAGTTGCAACGACTGGGCTACACCGTCCCGCAGAACGGCACGCTGGATCGGGCCACCCTCAATGTGCTGGCGGCGTTCCAGATGCACTACCGCCCCGCCCTGCACGACGGCCAGCCCGACGCCGAGACCGCGGCGATCATGCTGGCCATGCCTTAGCCGGACCGCGCGCCACTCACCCCGCGCGGCGGCGCCACCAGACGACCAGCCGCCAGCCCAGCAGCAACGCCAGCACCGCGGCATACAGGATTGGCTGCGACAGGTCGTTCTTGCCGGCCTTATGCCACCAGTAGTGCAGTATCGCCAGCAGGCCGATCAGATAGATGGCACGGTGCAGTTGCTGCCAGCGCCGGCCCAGCTTGCGCATGGCCCACTGCGTGGAGGTGGCCGCCAGCGCCGTCATCAGCACGAAGGCGGCGAATCCCACCATGATGAAGGGCCGCTCGCCGATGTCCTGCAGCATGGCCGCCGGATCAAGGCCCCGGTCCCACCAGACCCAGGCCATGAAATGCATGGCGCCATAGAAGAACGCGAACAGGCCGCACATGCGGCGCAGCCGCACCAGCGCCGGCTGCCCGGTCAGGCGCCGCAAGGGCGTGATCGCCAGGGTCACGAGCAGGCACACCAGCGTCCAGGTGCCCGACGAGCGCGTCAGGAATTCCACCGGATTGGCGGTCAGGCCGTTATTGAATCCCAGCCAGATCCAGCGCGCGAACGGCGCCAGGCCCAGCAGGAACAACCAGGGCTTGGCGCGCCCGACGGCCCGCGCCGACCACTGCGGCTTGCGCGCCACGGCCGCGCCGGTCCTTTCGGCCACGGGCGGCTTCAATAGTTGGCCTTCAGGTCCATGCCCTGGTAGAGCGACGCGACCTGATCGGCATAACCGTTGAACATCAGGGTCTTGCGCTTAGGCGTGAACAGGCCGTCCTCGCCGATGCGGCGCTCGGTGGCCTGGCTCCAGCGCGGGTGCGGCACCGTGGGATTGACGTTGGCATAGAAGCCGTATTCCTGCGGCGCGGCCTTGATCCACGAGGACACCGGCTGCTTTTCCACCAGGCGGATCTTGACCAGCGACTTGCCCGACTTGAAGCCGTACTTCCAGGGCACGGCCAGCCGCAACGGCGCGCCATTCTGGTTGGGCAGCACCTTGCCGTAGACGCCGAACACCAACATCGCCAGCGGGTGCATGGCCTCGTCGATGCGCAGGCCCTCGACATAGGGCCAATCGAGGATGGCGGCGCGCACGCCCGGCATGTTCTCGCGCTGCACGGCCGTGACGAATTCCACGTACTTGGCATTGCCCGTGGGCTCGACCTGCTTGAGCAGCGCCGATAGCGAATAGCCGACCCAGGGGATCACCATGGACCACCCCTCGACGCAGCGCAGCCGGTACACGCGCTCTTCCATGGGCGCCAGCTTGAGCAGCTCGTCGATGTCGAAGGTGCGCGGCTTGCCGACTTCGCCTTCGACGCTGACCGTCCACGGGCGGGTTCGCAGCTTGCCTGCGTTGGACGCGGGCTCGCCCTTGTCGACACCGAATTCGTAGTAGTTGTTGTAGGACGTGATATCAGCGAAGGAAGTCTGCTTGTCCATGACGCTGAAGGCCGCATTGGGCTGGCCCGCCAGGGTGCCGGCAGCGGCCCCCTGGGCAAAGGCGCCGCGCGCTGCCCAGCCCGGCAACCCCAACCCCGCAGCCGCGACGCCCGCGCGCAGAATCAGGTCGCGGCGTGACCGCCAGACCGCCTCGCTAGTGATATCGGACGGAATGATGTCGTCGGGCTTGCGTATCAGCATGGGATTCTCCTGGAAGGGCCGGCGCGTGGGGACGGCTTTCGACCACCTTGCACAGCGTGTGGACGTTGCGCGCCCCCATGATATTCCGCCGACAGCGGCGGCGCAGATCAGCGATAGACCCAATCGGGCCGCGGGCGTTCCCGCCCGATTGCCCGACCCAGCCCCGCCGGGGACGGCTCAGGCGGCCGCCGCCAGCGTGCGGCCAAGCAGCCATTCGCGCACCCGCGGCACGCTGTCCAGGATGGCCTGCGGGCCACAACCTTCGAGTTCCTTCAGGGTGTGCGCACCGTAGGTGACGCCCAGGCCATGCACGCCGGCATTGGCGGCCATCTGCAGATCATGGGAGGTGTCGCCCACCATCACCACCCGGGCCGGATCGACGTCCAGTTCGGTCATCAGCTCGTGCAGCATGGCCGGATGCGGCTTGCTGAAGGTCTCGTCGGCGGTGCGGGTGGCGTCGAACATCGGCCCCAGGCCGGTCGCCGCCAGGGCGCGGGTCAGGCCGACCCGGCTCTTGCCCGTGGCCACGGCCAGGCGCACGTCGCGCTCGGCCAGCGCCGTCAACAGCTCGGGAATGCCCTCGAACAGACGCAGTTCTGGATCGCGCAGCAGGTAATGGGTTCGGTAGCGCTCCAGGAAACGCGGCAGCATCGCCTGGGTCAGTTGCGGCACGGCGCGGCGCAGCGCGCTTTCCAGCGACAGCCCGATCACCCAGCTGGCGTCGGAGGCCGATGGCACCGGCAGCTCCAGGTCGCGACAGGCACCCTGGATGGCGGCCACGATGCTGTGCGTGGAATCCATGAGGGTTCCATCCCAGTCAAAAACGACCAGCGAATACGACATATCAGACCGACTCCAGTTGTTTCAGTATTTTCCGGCAAGCAGGCGGCAATTCGGCCGTCAGCGTCATCGGTTCGCCCGTCAGCGGATGGTTCAGGGTCAATTGGTGCGCGTGAAGGAACATGCGGCCGAAGCCCATGCGGGAGAACTCGGCGCGCACTTCATCGTGGCCGTATTTGTCGTCGCCGACGATGGGAAAGCCGCTCGCCGCCAGGTGCACGCGGATCTGGTGGGTACGCCCGGTGCGCAGCTCGGCGTCCACCAGGCTGTAGCGGCCAAAGCGCTGCTTGAGCGTAATGATGGTGTGGGCGGTCTGCCCGTCGGGATCGACCTTGACGCGGCGTTCGCCGGACTGGGTGGTCCACTTGGACAACGACAGCTTGATGTGCTGGCGGTCGTTGACCCAGTCGCCCTCGACCAGCGCGTAATAGTGCTTGTCGCTGCGCCCCTCGCGCAACATGGCGTGCAGGGCCAGCAGCGCGCTGCGCTTCTTGGCCACCATCAGCAGACCGGAGGTCTCGCGATCGAGCCGGTGCACCAGTTCCAGAAACTTGGCCTCGGGACGCGCGGCACGCAATTGCTCGATGACGCCGAAGGACACGCCGCTGCCGCCGTGGACGGCCACGCCAGCCGGTTTGTCCACCACCAGCATGGCGTCGTCCTCGAACACCACCGGAAACTCGGCGGCCGGCACCGGCTTGGGCTTGCCCGGGTCGGGCAGGCGCAGCGGCGGAATACGGACCATATCGCCTTCCGCGACCCGATAGTCGACCGAGATACGTCCCTTGTTTACCCGGACCTCGCCGCCGCGGATAGCCTTGTAGATGTGGGTTTTGGGGACACCCTTGCACAGGCGCATCAGGTAATTATCCAGGCGCTGGCCGGCGTGCTCGGCCCCCACTTCCACCATGCGGACGGAGGGGGTGGCCATAGGGGAGGAAGTTTCTTTGCGCATTGCGGAAAGCGACATATAATCGGGACAGCCTTAAGGGGCTGAATCAGCCGCTGGCGTAGAGATGCAACTCAAGTACGCAACTCCGTCGAGCGCGTGGGCCGCCATTGTACTGCCTGCTCATTCAACCCCTGGGTCATTTGGTCGCCGGCGCAACCGCGCCCTGCCGGATAGTGGTGTGGCATTCATCTTGCCCGCTGTCCCAGCAGGTCCGTTGCCTGCCGCAAGCGGCTTGAAGCACTGCAAGAATCGTCGCATATTTAAAGCACCAGCTGCGCGTCGGCAACCAATCCGGCCGCAACTGCCGTTCACAGCACATTTCCGTCAAACCACATTCAGTGAAGCTGACCCTCCTGCTGAAAGAACCCCGTGCCCCACGGCACGACGTGCCCGCCTGACCCGCGGCGGATACGCCTGGGCGCCGCCCAGGTACGGTCCGCATCTTCTTGCCCGCTTCAGCCGCAGCCCGAGTGGCCCGAGGTCACGCGCCGATATCGGCGCGTCATGACAACGGAGAAACCCTCTCATGAAGCGCATGCTGTTCAATGCGACGCACCAGGAAGAATTACGCGTCGCTATCGTCGATGGGCAAAAACTCATCGACCTCGACATCGAGACTGCCGGCCGCGAACAACGCAAAGGCAACATCTACAAAGGTGTCATCACCCGGATCGAACCCGGCCTCGAAGCTTGCTTCGTCAACTACGGCGAAGACCGCCACGGCTTTCTTCCCTTCAAGGAAGTGGCTCGCAGCTTCTTCAAGGAAGGCGTCGACGTCCGCACCGCCCGCATCCAGGACGCCCTGCGCGAAGGCCAGGAACTGATCGTCCAGGTTGAAAAGGAAGAGCGCGGCAACAAGGGCGCCGCCCTGACCACGTTCATCTCGCTGGCCGGCCGCTACCTGGTCCTGATGCCCAACAACCCCCGTGGCGGTGGCGTTTCGCGCCGCGTCGAGGGCGAGGACCGCCAGGAACTGCGCGACACGATGGAGCAGCTCGAACTGCCCCAGGGCATGAGCATCATCGCCCGCACCGCCGGCATCGGCCGCAACGTCGAGGAACTGCAATGGGACTTGTCGTACCTGTTGCAGCTCTGGACCGCCATCGACGGCGCCGCGCGTGACAACTCCGCGCCCATCCTGATCTACCTGGAATCGAGCCTGGTCATCCGCGCCATCCGCGATTACTTCTCGCCCGAGATCGGCGAGATCCTGATCGACACGGACGAAATCGCCGACCAGGCCACCGCGTTCATGAGCGTGGTGATGCCGGACAACGTCCAGCGCGTGAAGCGCTACCGCGACGACATCCCGCTGTTCTCGCGCTTCCAGATCGAACACCAGATCGAAACGGCCTACTCGCGCACGGTCACGCTGCCCTCGGGCGGCGCCATCGTCATCGACCACACCGAAGCGCTGGTGTCCGTGGACGTCAACTCGGCCCGCTCGACCCGCGGCGCCGACATCGAGGAAACCGCCCTGCGGACCAACTCGGAAGCCGCCGACGAAGTGGCCCGCCAGTTGCGCTTGCGCGACCTGGGCGGCCTGATCGTCATCGACTTCATCGACATGGAAGACAGCAAGAACCAGCGCGCCGTCGAACAGCGCCTGCGTGATGCCCTCCATTTCGACCGCGCCCGCGTCCAGATGGGCAAGATCTCGCGCTTCGGCCTGATGGAACTGTCGCGCCAGCGCCTGCGTCCGGCCCTGAACGAAGGCTCGCACATCACCTGCCCGCGCTGCAACGGCACCGGTGTGATCCGCGACGCCGAATCGAGCGCCCTGCACGTCCTGCGCCTGCTGCAGGAAGAAGCCATGAAGGAAAACACCGCGGCGGTCCACGCCCAGGTGCCGGTCGACGTGGCGACCTACCTGCTGAACGAAAAGCGCGCCGACATCACCAAGATGGAAGCCCGCCTGAAGGTCAACCTGGTGCTGATCCCCAACAAGCACCTGGAAACGCCGCACCACCACATCGAGCGCCTGCGCCACGACGATCCGCGCCTGGAAGAAGTGAAGACCAGCTTCGAGCTGGTCGAGGCTCCCGCCACCGACGCCCCCTGGCAGCCGCGCGAAAGCGAGATCAAGGCCCGTCCGGAGGCGCTGGTCAAGGGCATCACGCCTTCGCAGCCGGCTCCCATGTCGACCCCAGCCCCGGCGCCCGCCCCCGCGGCCGCGCCGGCGCAATCGGGCGGCCCCAGCCTGCTCAAGCGCCTGTTCGGCTGGCTGACCGGCAACAGCGAGCCCGCCAAGGCCGCGCCCGCCACCCAGGACGAGACCAGCGCCAAGCGCGCTGCGTCGCCGGCCCGCGGCAAGGGCCGCAGCGGCCACGATGGCCAGGAACGCCGCGGCGAACGCCACGGTTCCGACCGCAACCGCAACCGTCGCGGTGAGTCCCGCGCCGAAGGCGCCGAGGGCAGCGAAGGCGGCCGTCCGCATATCCGTGGCAACCGTCGCCCCGAAGGCGAACGCGGCGAGCGCCAGGAACGCGGCGAGCGCCACAACCGCAACGAGCGCGGCGATCGCGATCAGGCCATGCAAGCCGCGCAAGCCTCCAACCGCCCCGACATCGCGCCGGAAGCCGCTGGCGATGATGCCGGCGCCGGTCGCAACCGCCGTCGCGGCCGTGGCCGCAACCGCCGCGAGGAAGGCCAGGCCGACGCGCCGATGAGCGAGCAGGAAAGCATGGTCGCCGCGCTGGCCCAGTCGGTCGCCACCGCGCTGCCTGAAGCCAAGCAGCCCGCCGAGGCCCAGGCCGAAGCGGCCGAAGCCGTCGAGCAGACCGCCGATGGCGTGCCCGCCGTCGAAGGCGCCGAAGCCGGCGCCGACCCGGAACGCAAGCGCCGCCGCCGCCGCAGTCGCCGCGGCCGCCGCAGCCCGGACGAGGCAGGCGTGGCAGGCAGCGACGAGCAACTGGAAGACGGCGCCGAGGAAGACGCCGGCGAGCCGGCCGAGAACGTGACCGCCGCGCCCGCGCCAGTCGCCGCCCCGGTGACCGCCGTTCCGGCCGAAGTCCCCGCCCCCGCCCCGCAAGCCGAGACGCCGGTACGGCAGGCCGAAGCCGCCCAGGCTGAGACCGCGCCGGCACCGGCCCAGGTCGAACAGGCGCCCGCCGCCGCGCAGGAACCGCAGGCCCAGCAGCCCGTACCGGCCGCGGCCCCCGAGGCGATCACCCCGGTGACCGTCGAACCCGCCAGCCAGGTTTCCGAGCCGGTCGCGCCTGTCGCGGCCCCGGTGGAAGCCGCCGCGGTCGAACCGGTGGTGGAACCTGCCGTGACGGCCGCGCCGGTCGAACCGGAAGCCGCGCCGGCGCCGGCCCCCGTGGCCGCCGCGCCTGTGGCAGCGGCGCCCGCCAGCGCCCAGCCCATCGTGGTGCCGGCGACGGCCCCCTCGGCCAAGGCGCAGGCCCTGCACGAAGTGGTCAACGCCGCCGGCCTGCAGTGGGTGGAAACCGACCCCGAGCGCCACGCGCAGACGCAACTGCGCATCGCCGCCGCGCACACGCCGGCCCGCCTGGGCCGCGAGCGCAAGCCGGTGGCCCCGGTTTCGAACGAACCCCTGGTTCAGGTCGAAACCCGCCACTAAAGGCAAGCCGCGCAAGCAAAAGCCCCCATCGAATGATGGGGGCTTTTTTATTTGCCAGCCGACCACGCCGCCCGGGTATGGCGCCGGAACACGCCGGCGGAACATGGCGCCGGGATAGGGCGCGAACATGGCCGAAAAAAAACCCTCGTCACCGAGGGTTCTTTCGTCAGGCCGGATCGCGCCGCGATCAGAACTGGTACGTGTAGGTCAGCTGCACCGTATCCAGGCCCGGATTCGGGCGCTTGATGCTGGCGTTGGAGAAGTGCGAATAGCGCACGCCGATGCGGTTGTTCGGCGTCAGCAGGAAACCCAGACCGACGTGGTCGCCGAACTGGAAGGCGGTGCTGATGTTCTCGTTGGCGAAGCGGGTGCGCGAGAACACGGTGGCGCCGATACCGGCTTCGAGGTAGAAGCGCTCACCCGCCCACCAGCGGAACATCGGGATGGCGTTCAATTGCCACACATTGCTCGGCGAGCGGTCGCCGTCGGCCCACCAGTAAGACACGCCGAGTTCGGGCGTCAGATCCAGGCGGCCCCAATTGCCGCCGAACTGATAGGTCCACACCGACGGCGTTTCGTAGTTCAGGGTGAAGCGCTGATAGTGGTCGCCCACGCCATAGTGCAGGCTCACGCCGCCCTGCGTACCCTCGGACGACTGGGCGCTGGCGAGGGTCGCGGCGCCGGCGAGGGCCAAACCGACAAGGCGGACAAGCATTTTCTTCTTCGTCGACTGCATTGGGAGCAACTCCGTATTTTGTTGGGATGACATCTCGGCGCAATTCACGAGTGTTATCCAGTACTACAGAACATAGCAAAAACCGGGCCAGAAGGCTCGCAATATGTCGCAATAAGGCAACAAAAATCATGAAAAACACTGTTCCGCCCGACGCACGAAAAATGACGCTGTCAGAGGGCTGAACAAACGGCCATGAAAAAACCGCCGGCACGAATGCGCGGCGGCTTTTTCATCTTAGCCCCCAGTCCGAAGGAGCCGGGGAAACGCGATCAGGCCGCGGTGACGACGTCGGCCGGCTGGTTGGTCAGCAAGGCCAGCAGGCGAGCGATTTCCTCGCGCAGCTGACGGCGGTCGACCACCATGTCGATGGCGCCCTTCTGCAGCAGGAACTCGGCGCGCTGGAAGCCCTCCGGCAGTTTTTCGCGCACGGTCTGTTCGATCACGCGCGGGCCGGCAAAGCCGATCAGGGCCTTGGGCTCGGCGATGACCACGTCGCCCATGAAGGCGAAGCTGGCGGACACGCCGCCCATGGTGGGATCGGTCAGCACACTGATGAACGGCAGGCCCGCGGCCGACAGGCGCGTCAGCATGGCGTTGGTCTTGGCCATCTGCATGAGCGACAGCAGGCTTTCCTGCATGCGCGCGCCGCCCGAAGCGGCGACACAGATGAAGGGCGTCTTGTTGTCCAGCGCGGCCTGGGCGCCGCGAGCGAAGCGCTCGCCGACCACCGAGCCCATGGAGCCGCCCATGAACTCGAATTCAAAGCAGGCCAGCGTCGCCGGCACGCCACGAATCGAGCCGCTGACCACCACCAGCGCATCGGTCTCGCCGGTCTGCTTGACGGCTTCGGCCAGGCGCTCGGGATATTTGCGGGTGTCCTTGAATTTCAGCGAATCGACCGAGCGCGTGCTCTGGCCGATCTCGACGCGGCCTTCCATGTCGAGCAGCGAGTCGATGCGGGCGCGGGCGCCGATGCGCATGTGGTGATCGCACTTGGGGCAGACGTGCAGGTTGGCCGCCAGGTCTTCGCTGTACAGCACCGTTTCGCAAGACGGGCATTTCACCCACAGGCCTTCGGGCACGCGGCGGGCGCCGCTGTCGCTGGTTTTGTTGATGCGAGGCGGCAGGAGTTTTTCGATCCAGCTCATTGTTTGTTCATCCCGTAAGGAAGTCGCGCCAGGCCGCTCAGGCCGACGCGCTCGGTCGTTTTACTTGATCCAGCGCCTGCCGGATGGTGCGCAGCCAGCCGCTGGCGGCGGCGACTGCGGCGTCGGTTTGCTGGGCAGCGGGGGCGTTGGCCACCGCCTGCTCCATGGTTTCAATCAGTTTGCTGCCGATGACGACCGCGTCGGCCACGCGCGCCACGCGCTGCGCGCTGTCGGCGTCGCGGATGCCGAAGCCCACGCCGACCGGGATCTCGCGCACATGGCGGCGGATCACCGCCACGCGCTCGGCCACGTCGTCGGTATTGAGCGAACCGGCTCCCGTCACGCCCTTGAGCGACACATAGTAGACGTAACCGCGCGCCACGGCGGCCACGGCCTGGATACGCGCGTCGGTCGAGGTGGGGGCCAGGAGAAAGATCGGGGCGATGCCATGGCGGCCGAGCGTGCTGGCGAATTCGATCACTTCCTCGGGCGGATAGTCGACCACCAGGACGCCATCCACGCCCGCGGCCTCGGCGCGGCGGGCGAATTCAGCCTGGCCCATGCGTTCGATGGGGTTGGCATAGCCCATCAGCACCACGGGGGTGGCGGTATCGCGCTGGCGGAACTCGGCCACAAGGTCGAGCACGCGGCCCAGGCCCACGCCCTGCGCGATGGCGCGCTCGGCGGCGCGCTGGATCACCGGGCCGTCGGCCATGGGATCGGAGAACGGCACGCCCAGTTCGATGACGTCGGCGCCGGCCTCGACCAGCGCGTGCATCAGGGGAACGGTGGCGGTGGGCGACGGATCGCCGGCCGCGATGTAGGGGATGAGCGCCGCGGCGCGGCCGGATTCGGCGGTGCGCGCGAAGGCGGCGGCAATGCGATCGGAACGGGTTGTCGTCATGTTAGAGCTCGATACCGGCACGTTCGGCGACGGTATGCATGTCCTTGTCGCCGCGGCCCGACAGATTGACCAGGATGACGGCGTCGCGCGGCAGCGTGGCCGCCATCTTCACGGCCTGGGCGATGGCGTGCGAGGACTCCAGCGCCGGCATGATGCCTTCGATGCGGCAGCAATCGTGGAAGGCCTTGAGCGCTTCATCGTCGGTGATGCCGACGTATTCGGCACGGCCGGAGTCCTTGAGCCAGGCATGCTCGGGACCCACGCCGGGGTAGTCCAGCCCGGCCGAGACCGAATGCGTTTCCTGGACCTGGCCGTCGGCGTCCTGCATGACGTAGGTGCGGTTGCCGTGCAGCACGCCCACCTGGCCGGCGGCCAGCGACGCGGCGTGCTTGCCGCTGTCCATGCCCTCGCCGGCGGCTTCGACGCCGATCAGGCGCACGTTCTCGTACGGAATATAGGGGTGGAAGATACCCATGGCGTTGGAACCGCCGCCGACCGCGGCCACGACGTAGTCGGGCTGGCGGCCGATGGCCTCGGGCATCTGCGTCAGGCATTCATTGCCGATGACGGTCTGGAAATCGCGCACCATGCGGGGGTAGGGATCGGGGCCCGCCACCGTGCCGATGATGTAGAAGGTGTTCTCGATGTTGGTGACCCAGTCGCGCATGGCTTCGTTGAGCGCGTCCTTCAGGGTGCGCGAGCCGGAGGTGACCGGCACCACCGTGGCGCCCAGCAGCTTCATGCGGTAGACGTTGGAGGCCTGGCGGCGGACGTCCTCGCTGCCCATGTAGACCACGCATTCCATGCCGTAGCGGGCCGCCACCGTGGCCGTGGCCACGCCGTGCTGGCCGGCGCCGGTTTCGGCGATGACACGCGGCTTGCCCATGCGCTTGGCCAGAAGCGCCTGGCCGATGCAGTTGTTGACCTTGTGCGCGCCGGTGTGGTTCAGGTCTTCGCGCTTGAACCAGATCTGGGCGCCGCCCACCAGCTCGGACCAGCGGCGAGCGTGATAGACCGGGCTGGGACGGCCGACGAAATGCTTGAGTTCGTAGTTGAACTCTTCCAGGAAGGCGGGATCGACACGGTAGCGGTCATAGGCGGCACGCAGCTCGTCGAGCGCGTGCATCAGCGTTTCCGCCACGAAAACACCGCCATAAGGGCCGAAATGGCCCTGGGCATCCGGAAAATCGTAAGGTTTCACCAAGCATCTCCCCCGGTATCACGGCCAGCGTCTGCCGCCCGCAAATCCGGTTTGCAACCCGTCATTTTACCTGACGCCGGTCGCGGACGGGGGCAACGCCCCCCGCTCCCGCACCGGCGTTGCCGGGCCGGGCCTACCCGGCCAGACGCGTCAGAGCGACTGCCCCATGCGGCGCAGGAAGGTCTCGCAGGCGGCGAGCTGGTCGAGCGCGACGAACTCGTTGGGCTTGTGCGCCTGCTCGATGTGGCCGGGGCCGCAGACCACCGTGGGGATGCCGATGCCCTGGAACAGGCCGGCTTCGGTGCCATAGGCGACCTTGCGCGTGGCGCGGTCTTCGGTCAGGGCGCGCACCAGCTGGGTGATGGCGGCCTCTTCGGAGGCCTCCAGGGCGGGCGCGGCGGCGCCGGTCTCGATTTCGATGCTGGCGCCGTCGAATTCGGCCTTCATGCGCGGCAGAAGCTCATCGCGCACGTATTTTTCGACTTCCGCCTGGATCTGGTCGGGTTGCATGCCCGGCAGGTTGCGGAATTCATAGGTGAATTCGCACAGTTCGGGAATGGTGTTGACCGCAATGCCGCCGCGGATCTGGTTGGTGGTCATGGTGGAGAACGGCACGTCGTAGAACTGGTCGTACGGGCCGTTGGCCTTGAAGCTGTCGGCCAGGTCGCGGATGCGGCAGATCAGGCGGGCGGCGTATTCGATGGCGTTGCAGCCGCGCGGAGTCAGCGACGAGTGCGCCGCCTTGCCGTGCACCTTGCAGCGGAACAGGTTGATGCCCTTGTGCGCCACCACCACCTGCATGCCGGTGGGTTCGCCCACCACGCAGCCTTCGGGGCGGATGCCGCGCTCGTGCAGGTCGGCCAGCATGTACGGCGCGCCGGCGCAGCCGACTTCCTCGTCGTAGGAGAACGCCAGGTGGATCGGCTTCTTGCGCGGCATGGCCAGGAATTCCGGCACCAGCGCCAGCGAACCGGCAATGAAGCCCTTCATATCGCAACTGCCGCGGCCGTACAGCAGGCCGTCTTTCTCGATCAGCTGGAACGGGTCGGTGCTCCAATCCTGGCCATCGACCGGCACCACGTCGGTGTGGCCCGACAGGACGATGCCGCCCTGCTGGTTGCCGTCCTGCGCCGGCAGGGTGGCGAACAGGTTGGCCTTGGTGCGTTCGGGATTGTGCGCCAGCCATGCATCCACGCCCTGGCCCTTGAGCCAATCACGGACGGTCTCGATGAGGGCAAGATTGGAATTGCGGCTGGTGGTGTCGAAACCGACCAGCGTCTCCAGCCAGGTGCGCGCGTTCATGTAGCAACTCTCTTGGGTAAAAGCAGCAGTGTAAAGCCAGGACGCGTCCGCGTCCCGCGCCCCGGGCCGGACGCAGGCCGTGCCTGGGCCTAGAATGACGCCCTTCAAGCAGCAAAGCCCCCAAGGAGAAACCGTGCAGCACAAAGCAGTTCCCACGCGCAATATCGTGGCGGCAGTCATCGGCAACGCCCTCGAATGGTATGACTTCCTGGTGTTCGCGTTCATGACACCGATCATCTCGAAACTGTTCTTTCCGACCGATCCCAGCGTTCCCGGCAGCGAGCTGAACGCGATCCTGATGACCACGGCGATTTTCGGCGTCGGTTTCTTCATGCGCCCCGTGGGCGGCATCATCCTGGGCCTGTATGGCGACAAGAAGGGCCGCAAGGCGGCCATGGTGCTGGTCACGTCGCTGATGGCGGTGTCCATCGCCCTGATCACCGTGGCGCCGACGTATCACGCGGCCGGCATCCTGGCACCTATCTTCATCCTGATCGCGCGGCTGCTGCAGGGCTTCTCGGCCGGCGGCGAGTTCGGCACCTCGACCGCCCTGCTGATCGAGATGGCGCCCAATGGCAAGCGCGGCTTCTACGGCTCGTGGCAGATGGCCGGGCAGATGCTGGCGCTGCTGATCGGCGCAGCCTGCGGCACGCTGATCACCGAATTCTTCACGCAGGAGCAGATCGCGGCCTGGGCCTGGCGCCTGCCGTTCGCGTTTGGCCTGGTAATCGTGCCGATCGCCATCTATATCCGCCGCAACATCGACGAAACCGACGCCTTCAAGCAGATGAAGGAAGACGAGCGCCAGGCCGCCGCGCGCGGCGAGGTGCAGCGGCTGAGCCTGGCCGAGATGGTCCGCACCCACACCCGCGAGACGCTGATCGGCGTGGGCCTGGTGGTGACGGCGACGGTGTCCATCTACATCACCTTCACCTACCTGGTGACCTACTCGACCCAGATCCTGAAGCTGCCGCTGAACCAGACCTTCCTGGTGCAGATGGCGGGCGCGGCGCTGATGGTGCTGCTGACGCCGTTCATGGGCGCCTGGTCCGACCGTGCCGGCCGCCGCCCCATCGTGATCGGCTCGCTGATCGGCTACCTGGTGGTGTTGTACCCGCTGTACTACTGGCTGTCGGACGCGCCGTCGATCGGCCGCCTGCTGACCGTGCAGATCGTGGTGTGCTTCTTCGTGTCGGCCTTCTTCGGCGTGTTCAGCACCGTCATGGCGGAACTGTTCCCGGCGCGGGTGCGCTCGGTGGGCCTGTCGCTGGCCTATAACGTGGCGGTGATGATTTTCGGCGGCTTCGCCCAGTTCATCGTGACCTGGCTGATCAAGACCACCGGTTCGCCGATGGCGCCGGCCTACTACGTGATGTTCGGCGTGGCGCTGGGGCTGGTGGCGTCGTTCTTCATGCGCGAACGCGCTCACGAGAACCTGGACCACTGAACTTCGCCGGAATGCGCCCGGGCCGCGATGGCCCGGGCAGCCGCTTCCGCATTCTGTCCCGCGCGGCCTGCATCCGGGCTCCATCCCGGATGGCCTGCCTTGGGACCTCTTCCTCCAGGATGCCGCGCCGGGCTAGCGGCGCACCGCCGACGACACGCCCGGCACTTCTGCCAGCGCATCCAGCGCGCGCGCCAGCGATTCGCCGCCGCGCACTTCCACCGTGAACACCATATGGGCCAGCGACTGCCGGCTCTGGGTGTTCACGCCCACTACGTTCAAACGCAGGCGCGCGAACACTTCGGACAGGTCGCGCAGCAGGCCGGAGCGGTCGTGCGCGCGCACGCTGATGTCGACCGGGTAGAACGTGTCGGCCGGGGTCTCGCCCCAGGCCACCTCGATCACCCGCTCAGGTTCGCGCGCGGCCAGCGCCAGGTAGCTGTGGCAGTCGCAGCGGTGGATCGACACGCCGCGCCCGCGTGTCACGAAGCCGGCGATGGCATCGGGCGGCGCGGGCCGGCAGCAGCGCGCCAGCTGCGTCAGCAGCGAGCCCACGCCCACCACCAGCACCCCGCTCTTGCCGCTTTTCTCGGCGCTGCCGGCGCTGGCGTGGCGCAGGGCGGCCGGTTGCGGCTCGGCGGCGGGCGCCGGCTGCTGGAACACGGCGTCGATCTGGCGCAGGCTGAACTCTTCCTTGGCGGCGGCCACGTACAGGTCGTCGGCGCGGGCGAAACCGAGGTTCTGCGCCAGCTGTTCCAGGTTGACCGCGGTCTTGCCGAGCCGCTGCAGTTCCTTTTCGACCAGCGCCTGGCCTTGCGTGATGCGCTGCTGCAGTTCGATGGCGTTGAACCACATGCGCACCTTGGCGCGGGCCCGCGGGCTGGCCAGGAAACCGAGTTGCGGGTTGAGCCAGTCGCGCGACGGGCCGCCGGACTTGGCCGAGATGATCTCGACCGTCTGGCCGGTGGCCAGACGAGTCTGCAGAGGCACCATCTGGCCGTCGACCCGCGCCCCGCGGCAGCGGTGGCCCAGGTCGGTGTGCAGGTGATAGGCGAAGTCGACCGGCGTGGCGCCGGCCGGCAACTCGATCACGCGGGCCTGCGGCGTCAGCACGTAGATGCGTTCGTCCGTGGGCGCAGGCGTGACGGCGGCATGGCGGCTCTTGCCCGGGCCGGATTTGCCGGCCGGCCTGGCCGCATCCTGCTTGTCGGCGGCGGGCGCCTCGCCCGCCTCGACATCCGTATTCCAGGCCAGCAGTTGCCGCATCCAGGCCAGTTGCCGGTCGTATTCGCTGGAGGCGGCCACCTGCCCGCCCTTGGCGCCCGCTTCCTTGTAGCGCCAATGCGCGGCCATGCCGTACTCGGCGAACTGGTGCATCTCGCGGGTGCGTATCTGCACTTCGAACGGGCGGCCGTCATCGTCGGCCACCACCGTGTGCAGCGAACGGTAGCCGTTGGGTTTGGGCCGCGAGATGTAATCGTCGAATTCGTCGGACAGCGGCGTCCACATCTCGTGCACCATGCCCAGCGCCGTGTAGCAGGCGCGCACGTCGTCGACGATGATGCGCAGCGCGCGCAGGTCATACATCTGCGAGAAATCCAGGCGCTTGACCCGCATCTTGTTCCAGATGCTGTAGATGTGCTTGGGCCGGCCGCTGACCTCGGCTTCGATGCCATGTTTGGCCAGCGCCGTCTGCAGGCGCTCGATGGCGCCGGCGATGAAGGCCTCGCGCTCGACCCGCTTTTCCTCGAGCAGGCGGGCGATCTGCTTGTAGCGGTCGGGCTCCAGGAAGCGAAACGCCAGGTCTTCCATTTCCCACTTGATCTGCCAGATGCCCAGGCGGTTGGCCAGGGGCGCGTACAGGTCCAGGGTTTCACGGGCGAAGGCGATCGAACAGGGCGTCTTGCTTTCGGCGTGCCAGCGCAGGGTGCGCAGGCGCGAGGCCAGGCGCATCAGCACGATGCGCAGGTCGGCGGCCATGGCCAGCAGCATCTTGCGCTGCATTTCCTTCTGCGAGCCGGTTTCCGCCTCGGCGTCGCTGGCCTGGCGCGCCACCACGCCCAGCCGCAGCAGGGCGCGCGTGCCCTGCACCAGGCGGGCGACTTCGGCGCCGAAGGCGGCGGCGACCGGGTCGTTGCGCAGCGCCGGTGCCGGCGCGGTCAGGTCGGTCGGCAAGGCGGCCAGCAGGGCCGCGGCGCGCGTGGCGGCGTCGGTATGCAGGCCCGCCAGGATCCGCACCACGCCCGCGCCGTGCGAGGCCAGCGGCTCGCCCGTCAGGGCCTGCTGGCCCTCGAAACGGGGAACCGACCAAGCCACCGCCTGGTCGATAAGCGCAAGACCGTCGGCGTCGAGGCCCGCCCCCGCCTCCTGTCGCCAGGAAGCGTCGAAAGTCGAAGGCGCATCAGGTACGGGCGGGGCGGACATCGCGGGCGTATTGCGGTTACGGTAATCGAGGATTCCGACACTCTACACTAGGGCCTGTTCACACTGAAAACCCCGGCAACGACCGGGCACATATACAAGGAACCCAAGCTTATGTTGCGCTGGCTCAAGGGCCGGGGCGCGCGTGCCGCCGAGGTGGCGCAGATGCAGGCCCGGATCGCCCCCGAACTCTGGCGGCAGGTGCTGGACGCCCACCCTTTCCTGGCGGCGCTGGACGCCGACGAATCGGCGCAGTTGCTGGCGCGCTCGGCCTGGCTGCTGGCCAGCAAGACGATCAATGGCGCGCGGGGGCTGGAAGTGACCGACTTCATGCGGTTGTCGATCGCGGCCCAGGCCAGCCTGCCGATCCTGAACCTGACGCCCGCGCTGTACGAGGGCTGGGAGGAGATCATCGTGTACCCCGCGGGCTTTCGCATCCCGCGCAAGCAGATGGACGAGGACGGCGTGATGCACGAATACCTGGAAGACGCCGCCGGCGAGGCCTGGGACGGCGGCCCGCTGGTGCTGTCCTGGGAGGACACGCAGTTGTCCGAAGGCGGCTTCAACGTGGTGATCCACGAGTTCGCGCACAAGCTCGACCTGCAATCGGGCTTTGCCGACGGCATGCCGTCGCTGGCGGCGCACGGCGATATCAAGCCGCGCGAATGGCGCCGCATCCTGGATGACAGCCTGGACCGCTTCATCGCCGCGGTCGACGCGGTGGAGGCCGCCATTCCGCATGACGTCGATCCGGAAAGCGCCGAGGCCGACGCCTGGTACGGGCGCTTGCCACTCGACCCTTACGCCGCCACCGACGAAGCCGAGTTCTTCGCCGTCAGCTCCGAGCACTTCTTCGTCGATCCCCACCCGATGGCCGTGGCATTGCCGGAATGGTTCGCCCTGCTGCGGGCCTATTACCGCCAGGATCCCCTGGCGCGCTACGCATGAAACGGCTGCTGATCGTGTGGCATTCCCGCACCGGCGCGGCCCGCCAGATGGCCGAGGCCGCCGCCCGGGGAGCGGCCGCGGCGGCGGCGCTGCTGGAACAGCCGGACGATCTGGCGGTGACCCTGCGCCGCGCGGCGGACAGCGGCGTGGACGAGGTGCTGGCCAGCGATGGCCTGCTGTTCTGCGCGCCGGAGAACCTGGCCAGCCTGAGCGGTGAAATGAAGGAATTCTTTGACCGCTGTTATTACGGCGTGCTGGACCGCATCGCCGGCCGTCCCTACGCCTGCCTGGTCAGCGCCGGCAGCGACGGCGCCGGCGCGGCGCGCCAGGTGGAGCGCATCTGCACCGGCTGGCGCCTGCGGCCCGTGGCACCAGCCCTGATCGTCAACCTGGGCGCGCAGACGCCCGACCAGATCCTCGCCCCCAAGACGGTGGCGCCGGCCGAGCTGGCGCGCTGCGAGGAAGTGGGCGGCCTGCTCGCCGGCCTGCTGCTGACCGCGGGTTGACGCAGGCCCGGCGCCGACTGCCGGTCAACACGGGCCTGACGTGTCCTTCCCCCGCGGGGCCCGCGCTCCTTCCCCGTGGCCAGGGAGCGCCGCGACGCCACGCGGGGGACGACCAAAAAAAAGCCCTCCGGCATGCCGGAGGGCTTTTCATCAGGCGCGCGCCAATCAGGCGACGGCGGCGGTGACGACGATCTCGACCTTGAAGTCGGGGTTGGCCAGGCGGGCCTCGACGGTGGCGCGCGGGGGCGAGTTGCCGTCGGCGACCCAGGCGTCCCAGGCCTTGTTCATGCCGTCGAATTCCTTCATGTTGGCCACGTAGATCTGGGCCATCAGGATCTTGGTCTTGTCGGTGCCGGCTTCGGCCAGCAGGCGGTCGATGGTGGCGAGCACTTGCTCGGTCTGGCCGGTGATGTCCAGCGTGGAATCGTCCGGCACCTGGCCCGCCAGGTACGCGACGCCGTTGTAGACGGCCATGTCCGACAGGCGCTTGGCGACGTGGAAGCGCTTGATGCTGCTCATGAATATTCCCCTAATGACGAGTTGCGGGTTGAACAATGCGAAGAATGGCGAACTTTACCCTGCCCGGACCACGGCCCGCTAGGCGGGCGGCAGCTGGAACACCTGGCGCAGATAGGCCAGGTAGGCGGGATCGTCGCACATGGTCTTCTCGGGCGCGTCGGACACCTTGGCCACCGGCTGGCCGTTGCAGCGGACCATTTTCATGACGATCTGCAGCGGTTCGTGGCCCAGGTCGTTGGTCAGGTTGGTGCCGATGCCGAACGACACCTTGCAGCGCCCGGCGAACTGGCGCGCCAGTTCGATGGCGCGCGGGAAGGTCAAGGAATCCGAGAACACCAGGGTCTTGGCGCGCGGGTCGACGCGGTTCTTGCGGTAGTGCTCGAGCAGCCGCTCGCCCCAGACGAAGGGATCGCCCGAATCGTGGCGCGCGCCGTCGAACAGCTTGCAGAAATACATGTCGAAGTCGCGCAGGAAGGCGTCCATGCCATAGACGTCCGACAGCGCGATGCCGAGGTCGCCGCGGTATTCCTTGGCCCACACCTCCAGCGCGAACACCTGCGAATCGCGCAGCCGCGGGCCCAGCGCCTGGCAGGCCTGCAGGTATTCGTGGCCCATGGTGCCCAGCGGCAGTACCTCGTGCTGCTTGGCCAGCAGCACGTTGCTGGTGCCGGCGAAATGCGGACCCATCTGAGCCTTCATGGTCGAGACGATCTCTTCGTGCCAGACCTTGGAGAAGCGGCGCCGGGTGCCGTATTCGGCCACGCGGAAATCGGCCAGCGCCGGGTCGTCCAGCACCAGGTGCATCTTGGATTGCAGGCGTTTGCGGCCCTCGGCCCAATCCGGGTTCTTGCGCGTGTTGCGGAAGTAGACCTCGTTGACGATGGCCAGCACCGGGATCTCGAAGAGAATGGTGTGCAGCCAGGGGCCCTTGACCTCGATGCTGATTTCGCCCGGCCCCTCGCCTTCCTGGATGCTGATGCAGCGCTCGGGCAGGTGGAACAGTTCGAGAAAATCGACGAAGTCGCTTTTGATGAAACGCAAGCCGCCCAGATATTTAAGTTCGTCCTCGGTGAAGCGCAGCTGGCACAGCTGGTGCACTTCTTCGCGGATTTCATCCAGGTAGGGGCGCAAGTTGACCCCGGGAGTCCGGCATTTGTAACGGTACTCGACCTGGGCAGCGGGAAACTGATGCAGCACCACCTGCATCATGCTGAATTTGTACAGGTCGGTGTCGAGCAGCGAGGTGATTATCATGATTGCGCGTATCGTTTCGCGACACCATAGCATAGCGGGCCCGGCCCACCCCCCATTGCGCCACGATGTCAACAGGGTATTGGCGGCGTATCGGCGCCGCATTGGGTAAAATCCGGCCAACAAGACACATATGCCGCCAGCCCGGAGTTCCTGAGAATGACCCACGTAGTCACCGAAAACTGTATCAAGTGCAAATACACCGATTGCGTCGACGTATGCCCGGTGGACTGTTTTCGTGAGGGTCCGAACTTCCTGGTGATCGACCCCGACGAATGCATCGACTGTGCCGTGTGCATCCCCGAATGCCCGGCCAACGCCATCTACGCCGAGGAAGACGTGCCGCAGGACCAGCTCAACTTCATCGCCCTGAACGCCGAACTGTCGCCCGAATTCGCCAGTATCAGCCGCGCCAAGAAGCCGCTGCCCGACGCCGACGAATGGAACGGCAAGCAGGACAAGCTGCAATACCTGGAAAAATGATCCGCGAGCGCGCGGCCGCCAGCGGCCCGCGCCGTGCGATGTGCCGATGACCGACGATTCCAAATACACGCGCCAGACCGTCACCCACGTCCATACCTGGGTGCCCGACAAGCTGTTCTCGGTGCGCGTCACGCGCGACGACGCGTATGCCTTCCAGCCGGGCCAGTTCGCCCGGGTCGGCCTGCCAGGCGCCGAGGATCCCGAAGGTCCGCCCACCCTGTGGCGCGCCTACTCGATGGTCTCGGCGCCGCGCCAGCCCTGGCTCGAGTTCTATTCCATCGTGGTGCCCGAAGGCCTGTTCAGCCCGCGCATGGCGCGGCTGCGGCCGGGCGACGCCCTGTACGTCGAAAAGGCCCCCTACGGTTTCCTGACGCTGGAACGCTTCGCGCCCGGCGGCGACCTCTGGCTGCTGGCCTCCGGCACCGGGCTCTCGGCCTACCTGTCGATCCTGCGCGACCCGGCCGTCTGGCGCGCCTATCGCCGCATCATCCTGGTGCATGGCGTGCGCACCGCGGCGGAGCTGGCCTACCGCGAGGAAATCGAGGGTTGGCGCAATGATCCGTCCCTGGCCGAGCTGTTCTCGGCCGAACCGGGCAAGCTTACGTACCTGCCCATCGCCACCCGCGAGGCCCTGCCCGGCATGCCGCAGGCGCGCCTGACCACCCTGATCGCCGACGGCGGACTGGAGCGGCTGGCAGGCCTGCCGCTGGACCCGGAGCAAGCCAAGATCATGCTCTGCGGCAATCCGGACATGCTGGCCGATGCCCGCAAGCTGCTGGGGGAACGCGGTTTCAAGCCCGGCCGCCGTGGCATCCCCGGCAACCTGGCGGTGGAAAACTACTGGTAAGCCTCACCCACCCGGATACCGCCCCGGCCCGTCCGGCCTAGACCGAAAATCCGCCGTTTTACTTCCCCGCCAGCCGCTGATTACGCCCTAAACTGGTGCGCAAGGGATGACGGGTCGCATTTTTGCAACACAAACTCCGGTTTTCCGACGCTTTCGTCAGACGAATTGGAAATACCGTTACTCCCCGGCGCAATAATCGGGGCACACGCACGACCCAGAAGGACTTCCCCAAATGCTGTACCAATTGCACGAAATGCAGCGCGCCTTCCTGACTCCGTTCGCTGCATTCACGGATGCCGGTTCCCAGCTGTTCTCCAGCCCCTACAGCCCCCTCGCCTACACCCCGATCTCGCGCCAGATGGCCGCGGGGTACGAGCTGATGACGCGCATCGGCAAGGAATACCAGAAACCCGCGTGGAACCTGCCCGCCACGGAAATCAACGGCAAGTCGGTCCGGGTCACTGAATCGGTCGTGCTGGACAAGCCCTTCTGCCGCCTGGTGCACTTCCACCGCGATGTGCGGCAGGCGCCGCAGGACGATCCCAAGGTGCTGCTGGTGGCGCCGCTGTCGGGCCACCATGCCACGCTGCTGCGCGATACCGTGCGCGCCCTGCTGCCTGGGCACGACGTCTACGTCACCGACTGGATCGACGCCCGCATGGTGCCGCTGTCGGCCGGCCCGTTCCACCTGAACGACTACGTGCGCTACGTGCAGGACTTCATCCGCCACCTGGGGCCGGACGTGCATGTGATCTCGGTCTGCCAGCCCACCGTGCCGGTGCTGGCCGCCGTGTCGCTGATGGCCTCGGCCAACGATCCCTGCCAGCCGCGCAGCATGGTCATGATGGGCGGCCCGATCGATCCGCGCCAGTCGCCCACGCAAGTGAACCGCCTGGCCACCACCAAACCCTATTCGTGGTTCGAGAACCAGGTCATCCACCCGGTGCCGCCGCGTTACCCGGGGTCGGGCCGCAAGGTCTACCCGGGCTTCCTGCAGCATGCCGGCTTCATGGCGATGAATCCCGACCGCCACATGAAGTCGCACTACGACTTCTACCTGGACCTGCTGCGCGGCGACGACAGCGACGCCGAGGCCCACCGCCGTTTCTACGACGAATACAACGCGGTGCTGGACATGCCGGCCGAGTTCTACCTGGACACCATCCGCATGGTGTTCCAGGAGTTCGCGCTGCCCAACGGCACCTGGGAAGTCGACGGCCAGGCGGTGCGCCCGGCCGACATCAAGAAAGTGGCGCTGTTCACCATCGAAGGCGAGCTGGACGACATTTCCGGCCAGGGCCAGACGCGCGCGGCCATCAAGCTGTGCAAGAACATCCCGGCCGACCGCAAGATGCACTACACCGCCCCCAACTGCGGCCACTACGGGATTTTCTCGGGCCGCCGCTGGCGCGAAATGATCTGTCCTAAAATCGCGGAATTCATCCGGCAATCGGCCTGAGGCCTTTCACCGTCCGTCCACGGGGGCCCGCGCGGGCCCCTTTGCTTTTGCTCGTTGTCCGCCATGTCCAGTCGCTCCCTCGCCGATCGCATCGACGCCCTGCTGCCCCAGACGCAATGCACCAAGTGCGGCTACGACGGCTGCCTGCCGTATGCCGAGGCCATCGCCGCCGGGACCGCCCCGATCAACCGCTGCCCGCCGGGCGGCGACGAAGGCATCGCCGCGTTGGCGGCGCTGCTGGAAACCCCCGCCCTGCCGCTGGACCTGAGCCGCGGCGAACCCGGTCCGCTGCTGGTGGCACGCATCGACGAGGCGCATTGCATCGGCTGTACGCTATGCATCCAGGCCTGTCCGGTCGATGCCATCGTCGGCGCCAACAAGCACATGCATACCGTGCTGCCCGACTGGTGCACGGGTTGCGACCTGTGCGTGGCGCCCTGTCCGGTGGATTGCATCGAGATGGTCCCCGCCGGCCGCGCCTGGAGCGCCGCTGACGCCGCCGCCGGCCGCCAGCGCCACCGCCACCACCAGGCGCGCATGGAGCGGCTGGCGGCCGACAACGCCCGCCTGATGGCGCCCGAGCCCGCCACCACGCCGGCGCCCGCCGCCCCTTCCGATGACGCGCAAGGCGAAGACCGCAAGCGCGCCGCCATTGAATCCGCGCTGGCCCGTGCCCGCGCCCGCCGCAACGCCCCGCGCCCATGAACGCCGCCAAACGCCGAGAGATCTTCGCCCGCCTGCAAGCGGCCAACCCGCACCCGACCACCGAACTCGAATACGACACGCCCTTCCAGCTGTTGATCGCGGTGCTGTTGTCGGCGCAGGCCACCGACAAGTCGGTGAACATCGCCACCCGCAAGTTCTTCCCGAAGTACGGCACGCCGCAGGCGCTGCTGGCGCTGGGCGAGGAAGGCCTGGCCGACTACATCAAGACCATCGGCCTGTATCGCACCAAGGCCAAGAACGCCATTGCCACCTGCCGCATCCTGATCGAGCAACACGGCGGTGAAGTGCCGCGGACCCGCGAGGCGCTGGAAGCGCTGCCCGGCGTCGGCCGCAAGACGGCCAACGTGGTACTGAACACCGCCTTCGGCCAGCCCACCATGGCGGTCGACACGCATATCTTCCGGGTCTCGAACCGCACCGGCCTGGCGCCCGGCAAGAATGTGCTGGAAGTCGAGCTGAAGCTGGAGAAATTCGTGCCGCGCGAATATATGCAGGACGCGCACCACTGGTTGATTCTGCAAGGCCGTTATATATGCGTGGCTCGCAAACCGAAATGTCCGCAATGCGGCATTTCCGATCTCTGCGAATTCAAGGATAAAACCCCCGCTTGAAAAACGCGCCGCGTACGCGGCGATTGACGCGGCATGCTGCTTCGCGCATCGCCAAAACCGGGTTTTCCCCGATGCGCGCGACGATGACGGATTGATGACGATCAATGCGGTTTTGCTGCAACGCATTGCATGTCGGCATAGGGTTTTCGCCCAGCCTCCATGCGAATTGTCCGCTATCCGACAATTCACCTTTCCGCACCGCAAAACCTATGACAAACCCTCATGGAATTTTGATTCAGAGGTGCGCATACTCGCCGGCAACTCTTATAGAAAACCATGCCGTCCGCATGATTTTCCTTACCCTGCGGGGGCCCTGCGCATGACGCCGGGCAGGGTCCATATAAATACAACGCCGGTGCAGCGGACATGGACGACACGATCCTGGAGACAAAAGGCCTCACCAAGGAATTCCGCGGTTTCGTCGCGGTCAATGGGGTCGATTTGCGTATCAAGCGAGGCGAGATTCATGCCTTGATCGGGCCGAACGGCGCGGGCAAGACGACATGCTTCAACCTGCTGACCAAGTTTCTCTCTCCCACCTCGGGAACCATCAAGTTCAACGGCATCGACATCACCGGTGAGCGTCCGGCGCAGATCGCGCGGCGCGGCGTGATCCGCTCGTTCCAGATTTCGGCGGTGTTTCCGCACCTGACCGTGCTGGAGAACGTGCGCATCGGCCTGCAACGCAAGACCGGGCTGTCGTTCCATTTCTGGCAAAGCACCAAGCGCCTGGCCGCCCTGGACGAACCGGCGCGCGCCCTGCTCGAACAGGTCGACCTGGGCGCCTTCGCCAACGAGACCACCGTGAACCTGCCATATGGCCGCAAACGCGCGCTGGAGATCGCCACCACGCTGGCGATGGAACCCGAGCTGATGCTGCTGGACGAGCCCACGCAAGGCATGGGCCACGAGGACGTGGACCGCGTCACGCAGCTGATCAAGCGCGTCAGCGCCGGCCGCACCATCCTGATGGTGGAGCACAACATGAACGTGGTGTCCTCCATTGCCAACACCATCACCGTGCTGGCGCGCGGCGCCGTGCTGGCCGAGGGCAACTACGCCGAAGTGTCCCGCCATCCCGCCGTGATGCAGGCCTACATGGGCACCACCGACGGCGAACTCCAAGGAGCGCACGCATGAGCACCCCGGCACTGGAAATCTCGGGCCTGCAGGCCTGGTACGGGGAATCGCATATCCTGCATGGCGTGGATATGCGCGTGGGGCAAGGCGAGGTCGTCACGCTGCTGGGCCGCAACGGCGCCGGCCGCACCACCACGCTGCGCGCCATCCTCGGCCTGACCGGCTCGCGCAAGGGTTCGGTGCGCATCCATGGCACCGAAGCCATCGACCTGCCGACCTACAAGATCGCCCACCTGGGCGTGGGCTATTGCCCCGAGGAACGCGGCATCTTCGCCAGCCTGTCGTGCGAAGAGAATCTGCTGCTGCCCCCCGTGGTCGGCTCGCTCGGCGGCGGCATGTCGCTGGCCGAAATCTACGACATGTTCCCCAACCTGCAGGAACGCCGGCATTCGCCCGGCACGCGCCTGTCGGGCGGTGAACAACAGATGCTGGCGGTGGCACGCATCCTGCGCACCGGCGCCAATCTGCTGCTGCTGGACGAAATCTCCGAAGGCCTGGCGCCCGTCATCGTGCAGGCCCTGGCCCGCATGATCACCGCGCTCAAGCAGCGTGGCTACACCATCGTCATGGTGGAACAGAATTTCCGCTTCGCGGCGCCGCTGGCCGATCGCTTCTACGTCATGGAGCACGGCCAGATCGTCGAACATTTCGAAGCCGCAGAACTTTCAGAAAAACAGGACACGCTCAACGAATTGTTGGGCGTTTGAAAAACCTGTCATCCGCCGGGTTCCCGGCATCCCATATACCAAAGGGAAGAGGAGTCATCCCATGAAGCTGCACACCATCACTGCTGCACTGGCCATGGCGGGCCTGGGATTCGCCGGGGCAGCCGCCCAGGCCCAAGGCATCTCCGACGATGTCATCCGCATCGGCTTCATCACCGACATGTCCGGCGTGTATTCCGACATCGACGGCAAGGCGGGCCTGGAAGCGGTCCGCATGGCGATCGAGGATTTCGGCGGCAACGTCAACGGCAAGAAGATCGAAGTGCTGTCCGCCGATCACCAGAACAAGGCAGACGTGGCCTCGGCCCGCGCGCGCGAATGGTTCGATCAGCAGAAGGTCGATGTCATCATCGCCGGCACCAACTCGGCCACCAGCCTGGCCATGGCGGCCGTGGCGGCTGAAAAGAAGAAGCCCTTCATCGCCATTGGCGCGGGCGCTTCCGACCTGACCAACGCCCAGTGCTCGCCGTACACCGTGCACTACGCCTACGACACCGTGGCGCTGGCGCGCGGCACCGGTTCGGCGGTGGTGAAGGATGGCGGCAAGAGCTGGTTCTTCCTGACCGCCGACTACGCCTTCGGCCACGCCCTCGAACGCGACACCATGGCCGTGGTCAAGGCCGCCGGCGGCGAGATCAAGGGCCAGGTGCGCGCTCCGCTGGGCGCTTCCGACTTCTCGTCGTTCCTGCTGCAGGCACAGTCTTCCAAGGCGCAGATCCTGGGCCTCGCCAATGCCGGCGGCGACACCATCAACTCGATCAAGGCCGCCAACGAATTCGGCGTCACCAAGACCATGAAGATGGCCGGCCTGCTGGTGTTCATCAACGACATCCACTCGCTCGGCCTGGAAGCCACCAAGGGCATGTACCTGACCGACGGCTGGTACTGGGATCAATCCGACGCCTCGCGCGCCTGGTCCAAGAAATTCGAAGCCAAGGTGGGCCGCAAGCCGTCCATGCTGCAGGCTGGCGACTATTCATCGGTCACGTTCTACCTGAACGGCGTGAAGGCCACCGGCACCGACGATGCCGACACCCTCATGAAGTGGATGAAGTCGAACAAGATCAACGACTTCTTCACCCAGGGCGGCTA
This sequence comes from Achromobacter ruhlandii, assembly GCF_002082135.1. Lineage (NCBI taxonomy): Bacteria > Pseudomonadati > Pseudomonadota > Betaproteobacteria > Burkholderiales > Alcaligenaceae > Achromobacter > Achromobacter ruhlandii. Next base: position 875,541 of record NZ_CP017433.1, on the reverse strand, counting down.
TGTGCGCGAAGACGGCCGCATGATCCACGACATGTACCTGATGCAGGTGAAGACGCCGGCCGAATCCAAGGGTCCGTGGGACTACTACAAGGTCGTGGCCACGCTGCCGGGCGACGAGGTCTACACCAAGCTGTCCGAATCGACCTGCAAGCTGGTCAAGAAGTAATTCCCGTCGATGCGACCCATTGATGCGACCTGGCCCGCGCGGCCGGGTCGCGTCCTGAATTTGTCCGCTTCCCTTCGTACGCGCAGGATTTTCACAAGATGACTGATATTTTCGGCATCCCCATACAGGCCTTGTTCGGCCAGTTGCTGCTGGGACTGGTCAACGGTTCGTTCTATGCCATGCTGTCGCTCGGCCTGGCGGTTATCTTCGGACTGCTGAACGTCATCAACTTCGCGCACGGCGCGCTCTACATGCTGGGCGCCTTCCTGGCCTGGATGGGGCTGTCGTACCTGGGGTTGAACTACTGGGTCATGCTGATCCTGGCGCCGCTGGTGGTCGGGTTGTTCGGCATCATCATCGAAAAACTGTTGCTCAGGCACCTCTACAAGCTTGACCACCTGTACGGCCTGCTGCTGACCTTCGGCCTGACGCTGCTCATCGAGGGCCTGTTCCGCAGCTTCTACGGGGTGTCGGGCCAGCCCTATCCGACGCCCGACGCCCTGCGCGGCGCGACCAACCTGGGCTTCATGGTGCTGCCGAACTACCGAGGCTGGGTGGTGGCGGCATCCGTGGTGGTGTGCCTGGCGACCTGGTTCGTGATCGAGCGCACCCGCCTCGGCGCCCTGCTGCGCGCCGGCACCGAAAACCCGCGACTGGTGGAAGCCTTCGGCGTCAACGTGCCGCGCATGATCACGCTGACCTACGGCTTCGGCGTGGCGCTGGCGGGCTTTGCCGGCGTGCTGGCGGCGCCGGTGCTGCAGATCTCGCCGCTGATGGGGTCCAACCTCATCATCGTGGTGTTCGCGGTGGTCGTGATCGGCGGCATGGGGTCCATCATGGGCGCCATCGTCACCGGCCTGGGCCTGGGCGTGATCGAGGGCCTGACCAAGGTGTTCTGGCCTGAAGCGTCCAGCACGGTCGTCTTCATCATCATGGCCATTGTCCTGTTGCTCCGCCCGGCCGGGCTGTTCGGAAAAGAGAAATGAATCGTCAATTCCTGGGCTATGCGGTCCTGGCCGTCGTGGTGGCCATTCTTCCCTTCGTCGGGGTGTATCCGATCTTCGCCATGAAGATCATGTGCTATGCCCTCTTCGCCTGCGCCTTCAACCTGCTGCTGGGCTTCACCGGCTTGCTGTCGTTCGGCCACGCCGCCTTCCTCGGCAGCGCCGCCTACGCCACCGGCCACGCGCTCAAGGTGTGGGGCGTGCCGACCGAGATCGGATTGCTGTTCGGCGTCGCGGTGGCCGCGCTGCTGGGCCTGGCGATGGGCGCGCTGGCGATCCGCCGCAGCGGCATCTACTTCGCCATGATCACGCTGGCGCTGGCGCAGATGGTGTTCTTCTTCTTCCTGCAGGCCAAGTTCACCGGCGGCGAAGACGGCCTGCAGAGCGTGCCGCGCGGCACGCTGCTGGGCATCATCGACCTGTCGAAAGACCTGAACCTGTACTACCTGGTGATGGGCGTGTTCATCATCGGCTACTTCATCATCTGGCGCACGGTGCATTCGCCGTTCGGCCAGGTGCTGCAGGCACTGCGCGAGAACGAACCGCGCGCGGTCTCGCTGGGCTACGACGTCGACCGTTTCAAGCTGCTGGCCTTCGTGCTGTCGGCCGCCATCGCCGGCCTGGCCGGCGCCACCAAGACGCTGGTGTTCGTGTCGGCCACGCTGTCCGACGCGACCTGGCAGATGTCGGGCCTGGTGATCCTGATGACGCTGATCGGCGGGCTCGGCACGCTGACCGGACCGATTCTCGGCGCCTTCATCGTGGTGCTGCTGGAAAACAAGGTGGGGGACTTCGGCCAGATGATGGCCAGCCTGACCGGCGTCGACTGGTTCCTGCGCCTGGGCGAGTCGGTCACCATCGTGATCGGCCTGATCTTCGTGATCTGCGTGCTGGCCTTCCGTCGCGGCATCGTCGGCGAGATCGGCGCGCTGATCGAGAAGCGGCGCGCCGCGCGCGCCTGATCCGCGCGGCCGCCGGCCGCATCGCCTGCCTGACCCTCGGGGCCGCTGAACGCGGCCCCGATTGCATGGGACCTTTACAATGACCGGCACGCAATCAGAAAGGTGCTCCATCATGCGCATGAAGCCTTTGCTCGCCGGCGCCCTGGCGCTGTCCGCCGCCCTGCTGGCGCCCGCCGCGGTCCACGCCGCCAAGCCGGTCTGCGAGGTCGACCGCCCGGTCCGTTTCAGCGGCCTGAACTGGGAATCCAACCTGGTGCTGGCCGGCATCGAGCGCTACGTGATGGAGCACGGCTACGGCTGCAAGACCAGCGTCGAGATCGGCGAGACGCTGCCCATGCTGGCCGCCCTGCAGCGCGGCGACGTCGACGTCACGCCGGAGGTGTGGCCGGGGCAGATCGAGGTGGCCTGGAAGAAGGCGCTGGCCAGCGGCCGCGTGCAGGGCCTGGGGCATGTCTACGACGCCGGCGAAGGCTGGTACGTGCCGCGTTACACCGTGCAGCGCCATCCCGACTTGAAATCGGCGGCGGACCTGGCGCGCTTCAAGCAGGTCTTCGCCGATCCGGAAGACCCGGGCCGCGGCCGCATCTACGGCTGCCCCGCCGGCTGGGCCTGCGGCACGCTGAACGACAACCTGTTGCGCGCGCTCGGTCTGGACCGCGACTACAGCCTGTTCGCGCCCGGTTCCGGCGCGGCGCAGAAGGCCGCCATCCTGTCGGCCTACAAGCGCAAGCGCGACATCGTCTTCTACTACTGGACGCCCACCGCGCTGGTCGGCGCGCTAGACCTGGTCAAGCTGGAACTGCCGGCCTTTGACCAGACCGCGTATACCTGCCTGACCGATCCCAAGTGCGCCAAGCCGGTGGCCACCGAGTTCAAGCCCAACCCCGTGGTGACGGGCGTGAACAGCGCTTTTGCCAAGGAGGCGCCGCAGCTGGCCGCGTTCCTGGCCAAGCTGACCATTCCCAGCGACGCCATCGACGCCACGCTCGGCTGGCTGGAGAACGAAGGCAAGGAACCCGAGGAGGCCGCGCGCTACTTCCTCAAGCAGTACGGCCCGGTCTGGCGGCAATGGATGCCGGCCGATGCGGCCGAACGCGTGCAGGCGGCGCTGGACAAGGAGTGAGACGGTCCGCGCCTCATGTATCCTGACGTTTCGGCGCCATTGTCGCGCCACCCGATACCCGCGAAGGAAACCACCATGGATGCCCTGTTCTGGCACAACGGTCACTGGACCCCTGAAAACCCCAAACTGCTCGGCCCCGCCGACCACGCCTTCTGGATGGCCAGCATGGTCTTCGACGGCGCGCGCGCGTTCCGCGGCCTGACGCCCGACCTGGACCTGCATTGCCAGCGCGTGGTGCGCTCGGCCGAAAAGATGCTGATGAAGCCGCAGATCACCTGGCAGGAAATCCAGGCGCTGTGCCTGCAGGCGGTGGCCAAATTCCCCGAGGGCAGCGAGCTCTACATCAAGCCGATGTTCTTCTGCGCCGACGGCTTCCTGCTGCCCGACGCCGACAAGACCCAGTTCGTGCTGCACGTGTTCAAGGTGCCGATGCCGGGCGACCAGGGCTTTGCCGCCTGCTTCTCCAGCTTCGCGCGTTCCTGGCCCAACATGGCGCCGACCGACGCCAAGGCCTCCTGCCTGTACCCCAACGGCCAGCGCGCCATCCGCGAGGCGATGGACAAGGGCTTCGACAACGCCATCATGCTGGACGGCGCCGGCAACGTCGCCGAGTTCGCCTCCAGCAATCTGTGGATCGCCAAGGACGGCGTGGTTTCGACCCCGGTGGACAACGGCACCTTCCTGAACGGCATCACGCGCCGGCGCGTGCTGGCGCTGCTCAAGGCCGACGGCGTCGAGGTGCAGGAACGCAGCCTGACGCGCGCCGACATCGAGGCCGCCGACGAAGTGTTCTCGTCCGGCAACTACGGCAAGGTGGTTCACGTGAACCGCGTCGAAGACCGCAAGCTGGAATACGGCCCGCTGGCGCGCCGCGCCCACAAGCTGTACATGGACTACGCCGAAAGCACGCGCAAGCAATAACCCCTCCGGCCGCGGCGCGGCGGAGCACGCCGCCCATTTCGGGCGGCGCCGCATGACAAGGAAGATCCCGCATGCAAACCCGACGCGAGTTCCTGCGCGGCGGCGCCGCGATCGCCGGCGTCGGCAGCGCCCTGGCGCTGCTGCCGGCCTCCATCCGCCGCGCGCTGGCGATTCCCGCCAACCGCCGCAAGGGCACGATCGAAGACGTCGAGCACATCGTCATCTTCATGCAGGAAAACCGGTCGTTCGACCACTACTTCGGCGGCCTCGCCGGGGTGCGCGGCTTCGGCGACCGCTTTCCGATCCCGGTGCCCGCCAGTCCCGACTTCGAACGCCGCACGGTCTGGGCGCAGTACAACGGCCGCCCCGACGAGGGCGCGCCGCGCAGCGTGCTGCCATTCCGGCTCGACACCGGCGCGGCCTACGAGGCCATGCGCGTGGCCAGCACGCCGCACACCTGGTCCAACGCCCAGGACGCCTGGGACGCCGGCCGCATGGGCCAATGGCCGGCCGCCAAGAAGAACCATTCGATGGCGTACTACACCGAAGCGGACATGCCGTTCCAGTACGCCATGGCGCGCGCCTTCACCGTGTGCGACGCCTATCACTGTTCGTTCACCGGCGGCACCAACACCAACCGCCTGTTCGTCTGGAGCGGCACCAACGACGGCCTGGGCCGCGGCCACGGCCCGGCGCTGGGCAACACCTACAACAAGCTGGGCGGCGGCGATCCCGCCGGCGCCTACACCTGGACCACTTATCCCGAGCGGCTGGAACGTGCCGGCATCCGCTGGCGCATCTACCAGGACATGGCGGACAACTACTCGCTCAACCCGACCGCGGGCTTCAAGGCCTACCGCGACGCCTACCACGGCGTGCCGGGCTCGCTGGCCGCGCTCAAGGACAAGGCGTTGACCACCCGCGGCCTGGACCAGCTGCGCCAGGACGTGCTGGATGGCACGCTGCCGCAGGTGTCGTGGATCTGCGCTACCAAAGCCGGCTCCGAGCACCCCAGCCCTTCCAGCCCGGCGCAGGGCGCGGAGTACACGGCAAAGGTGCTGGACGCGCTGACCGCCAATCCCGAGGTCTGGAGCAAGACCGTCCTGTTGCTGATGTTCGACGAGAACGACGGCTTCTTCGACCACATGCCGCCGCCGGCGCCCCCCTCGCGCGGCCCTGACGGCAGGCTGGCGGGCGCGTCCACCGTGGACACCGCCGGCGAATACCACGAGATCGTCACCGGCGCCGAAAAGGACGATACGGTCGCCCACCTGCACGGCGTCTATGGCCTGGGGCCGCGCGTGCCGATGTACGTGCTGTCGCCCTGGACCAAGGGCGGCTGGGTCAACTCGGAGGTGTTCGACCACACCTCGGTGTTGCGCTTCGTCGAGCGCCGCTTCGGCGTCGCCGAACCCAACATCTCGCCGTGGCGCCGCGCGGTCTGCGGCGACCTGACCTCGATCTTCGATTTCGCCACGCCCGATGAGGCCGACCTGACCCGTGGCCTGCCGGCCACCGCCACGCGCGCGGCCCAGGCCGCCGCGCTGCCTGGCACCGTCACCCCGCCCGCGCCCGAACGGCCCGCCCTGGCGCGGCAGGCGGCCGGCACCCGCCCATCGCGCGCGCTGCCCTATGCGCTGTCGGTGCAGGCCAGCGCCGGCAAGGAAAGCATCGCGCTGCGCATGGACAACAGCGGCGCCGCCGGCGCCGTGCTGCATGTGTACGACCGCCTGCGCCTGGAGGACGGCCCGCGCCGCTACACCCTCGAGGCAGGCAAGCATCTGGAAGCCAGCTGGCCGGTGACGGGCAACGACGGCCGCTACGATCTTTGGCTGCTCGGCCCCAATGGCTTCCATCGTCATGTCGCGGGCCGGCTGCACGCGGACGCCGAGCCGCTATCGGTCGAGGCCATCTGCGATGCCGCCGGGCCGACGTTGCGCCTGAAACTGCACAACCCGGGCGCATTGCCGCGCGGCTTCCAGGTCGAAGCCAACGCCTACGGCTACGCCGGCCACCTCGAACCGGCGCTCGCACCCGGCGTCGGCGCCACCCTGGCCTGGGACCTGGCCGCCAGCGGCGGCTGGTACGACTTCAGCGTGCGCGCCGACGACGCGCCCGGCTTCCTGCGCCGCCTGGCAGGACGCATCGAAACCGGCGCTCCCTCCACCTCCGACCCCGCGATGGGCCAGGAACTGATTCTGCATTGGACGCTGCCGGCATGAAACCGCCCGCCCCTTACGAGAACGCCGTGACCTTCCAGTTCGGCGATTCGCCCGAGCTGGCCGATGAACTGCTGGCATTGGTGTTGTCGGGCGCCAAGACCGCGACCTGCGGCGCGCTGCGCGACTTCGACGAGAAGGAACCGGTGCCCGAGCCGGGCCGACGCGACGTGGTGCTGGATGGCCGCGGCCGCCCGGCCTGCGCCATCGAGACGATCAGCATCGTCATCCAGCGCTTCGACGAAGTGGACGAAGCCTTCGCCGTGGCCGAGGGCGAAGGCCCCTACGACGCCTGGCGATCCGGACACATCGATTACTTCGACCGCAATGGCGGCTACGCGCCAGACATGCTGCTGGTGTGCGAGCGCTTCCGGGTGGTCGAGGTGTTCAAGCGCGAGGCGGACTGACACGTCCGCCTCGCGGCGGGGATCAGGCCTCGGCCTGCTCCGCGCCCTTGCCCAGGCCGAGATAGCTCTCGATCACCTTGGGATCGCCGGCCAGCTCGCGCGCCGGACCGTGCAGGATGACTTCGCCGGTCTCGAGCACGTAGCCGTAGTCGGCCACCTGCAGCGCCGCGCGCGCATTCTGTTCCACCAGCAGGATCGCCACGCCGGTCTCGCGCAGGCGCGCGATGATGTGGAAGATCTCGCGCACGATGCGCGGCGCCAGGCCCAGGCTGGGCTCGTCCAGCATCAGCAGCGCCGGCTTGGCCATCAGCGCGCGGCCGACCGCCAGCATCTGGCGCTCGCCGCCCGAGAGCGTGCCGGCCTGCTGGGCGCGGCGTTCGCGCAGGCGCGGGAACAGGTCGAAGACTTCGTTGAGCGTGTCGCGCCAGCCGCTTTCGCGGGCGCGGTAGCGGCGGAAACCGCCCAGCAGCAGGTTGTCTTCGACCGACATGCTGCCGAACAGCTCGCGCCGCTCGGGCACCAGCGACATGCCGGCGGCGACGCGGCGCTCGACCGGCCAGCTCGACACATCGGTGCCCGCGTATTGCACGGAGCCGGCCGCGTGGCCGGTCTGCGGCAGCGATCCCATCATGGCGTTCAGCATGGTCGACTTGCCGGCGCCGTTGGCGCCGATCACGGTGACGATGCTGCCGGCCGGAACCGTCAGCGTGGCGCCGGCCAGCGCGCCGACCTTGCCGTAGCGGGCCGACAGGTTGCTGACTTCAAGAACGGGTTTGGACGTCGTCATTGCACGCCTCCCGCGGACACCGGCTTGGCCTGGTCGGCTTCGGGCAGGTCGTCGTCGATGCCGCCCAGGTAGGCTTCCAGCACCGCCGGGTTCTGTTGCACCTCGGCCGGCACGCCTTCGGCCAGCTTGGTGCCGAAATCCATCACCACCAGGTGGTTGGTCAGGCGCATCACAAAATCCATGTCGTGTTCCACCAGCAGAATGCTCATGCCCTCGGCGCGCAGCTGTTCCAGCACGCGCGCCAGGTCCTGCTTTTCCTTGTAGCGCAGGCCGGCGGCCGGCTCGTCCAGCAACAGCAGCACCGGATCGCTGGCCAGGGCCCGCGCGATTTCCAGGATGCGTTGCTGGCCCAGCGCCAGGTTGCCCGCTTGTTCGTACAGGTATTCGCCAAGGCCGACGCGCTTGATCTGCTCGGCGGCCTCGTGCAGCAGTTGCGCCTCGCGTGCGCGGTCGGTGTGCAGGGCGCCCGCCCACACGCCCACGTCGGAGCGCAGGTGCGCGCCCAGCGCGACGTTTTCCAGCACCGTCATGCCCGGCAGCAACTGCACGTGCTGGAAGGTGCGGCCCACGCCCAGCTTGGCGATCTCGCGCGCCGAACGGCTATCGATGCGCTCGCCCATGAAGGTGACTTTGCCGCGCGTCACCGGCAGCACGCCGCTGATCAGGTTGAAGGTGGTGCTCTTGCCGGCGCCGTTGGGGCCGATCAGGCCCATGATCTCGCCGGAGCGGACCTTGAAGCTGATGTCGTTGACGGCGACCAGGCCGCCGAATTCCTTGCGGATGGCATCCACTTCCAGCACCACCTGCCCGGCTTGCGGCCGCGCGCGCAGCGGCAGCGCCGGCGCCGGCTTGGGCGGGGCCAGGTTGCGGCGCGAGCCATCGGCGCCGGTGAGGCTGCCCCACCAGCCCGCCAGGATCGGCCAGAGGCCGTTGCGGGCGTATTGCAGCATCAGGATCAGCAGCACGCCGAAGACGATCATCTCGAAGTTGGCGTTGGTGTCCAGCAGCTTGGGCAGCAGGTTCTGCAGCTGGTCCTTCAGCACCAGGATGACGCTGGAGCCGAGCAGCGCGCCCCAGACGTAGCCGGCGCCGCCGACCACGGCCATGAACAGGTACTCGATGCCGTAGTTGATGCCGAACGGGCTGGGGCTGACGGCGCGCTGCATGTGCGCGTAGAGCCAGCCCGAGACGCAGGCCAGCAGCGCGGCCCAGACGAAGATCACGACCTTGTAGGCGGCCGTGTTCACGCCCATCGACTCGGCCATGCCGGCGCCGCTCTTGAGCGCGCGGATGGCACGGCCCGGACGCGAGTTCAGCAGGTTGCGGGTCGCCCACAGCGCCAGCAGCACGAACACCCAGATCAGGTAGTAGATGTGACGGCCGCTGGCCAGCGACATGCCGAAGATGCTGATGGGCTCGATGCCGGCGATGCCGTCATGCTTGCCCAGCCAGTCCAGGTTGCCGAACAGGAAGTACAGCGACAGGCCCCAGGCGATGGTGCCCAGCGGCAGGTAGTGGCCCGACAGGCGCAGCGTGATCGCGCCCAGCAGGTACGCCACCACGGCGGTCAGGATCAGGCCGGCGGGCAGCGCCAGCCACGGCGACACATCGTATTGCGTGGTCAGGTAGGCGGTGGTGTACGCGCCCAGGCCGACGAACGCGGCCTGGCCGAACGAGGTCAGGCCGCCGACGCCGGTCAGCAGCACCAGCCCCAGCACCACCAGGCTGGCCAGCCCGATGTAGTTCAATTGCGTCACCCAGAACTCGGGCGTGACAGGCAAGAGCGGCAGCCCCGCCAGGACGACGATGAAGACGGCAAGCAGAATGCGGTTCATGGCGTTTACTCCTCTTCGTCCACGTGATGGGTGCTGAACGAACGCCAGACCAGAACCGGGATAATCAAGGTGAAGACGATCACTTCCTTGTAGGCGCTGGCCCAGAAGGACGAGAACGATTCCAGCACGCCCACCAGCAGCGAGCCGGCGGCCGCCACGGGGTAGCTGGCCAAACCGCCGATGATGGCGCCGACAAAGCCCTTCAGGCCGATCAGGAAGCCCGTGTCGTAGTAGACCGTGGTGATGGGCGCGATCAGCATGCCGGACATGGCGCCGATGGCGGTGGCCAGCGTGAAGGTCAGGCTGCCCGACATGGTGGTGCTGATGCCCACCAGGCGCGCGCCGCGGCGGTTGACGGCGGTGGCGCGCAGCGCGCGGCCGTACAGCGTCTTGCCGAAGAACAGCCACAGCGCGATGATCAGCAGCGCGCAGGTCGCGACCACGAACAGGCTCTGCGCCGACCAGGTGGTGAAGCCCAGGTCGACCTGGCCGCTCACGAACGCGGGCGTGCGCCAGCCTTCGGCGCCGAAGAACACCAGGGCCAGGCCGGTCAGCGCGAAGTGCACCGCCACCGACACGATCAGCAGCACCAGCACGGTGGCCTCGGCCAGCGGCTGGTAGACGATGCGATAGACCATCGGGCCCATCGGGATCACCAGCAGCAGCGTCAGCAGCATGTTGAGCCACAGCGAATTGCCGGCGGCGGTATAGGTGGTCGTCAGCCACAGCAGCGCGAGCGGCACGACGAGACAGGTCAACACGGCCTTGGGCAGGCCAGCCGCGCTGCGGGTCCGCAGCGCGCGCAGCAGCTCGAGCGCCAGGCACACCACGCCCAGCAGCGGCAGGAGATAGGCGGTGCCGGGCACCTTGCCGTCCACCAGCATCGCGAGCGTCAGGGCGCCGAACGCCACGAACTCGCCCTGGGGAATGAAAATGACGCGCGTAACGGCGAACACCAGCACCAGCGCCATGCCCAGCAGGGCATAGATGGCGCCGTTGACGATACCGTCTTGCAGCAGAATCAGCGCAATTGAGGAATCCATCTAACAACCTTATTGATTCTTGGTGTTCCGACCCCGCCCGGAACACTGATACGACACACCGGCCGGAGAGGCCGGTGCGAAGCATGGGGCGCCCGCAAGGGGCGCCCTTGGATCGGGCAATCCAGGGAGATTACAGGCCGGGCTGGTAGACCCACTTGCCGCCTTCGACCTTGACGATGACGCGCGAGCGCTCGTCGAAGCCGGCGTGGTCCGTCGGCGACATGTTGAACACGCCTTGCGAGGCGGCCAGGTCCTTGACGTTTTCCAGGGCGTCGCGCATGGCGGCGCGGAACTCCGGCGTGCCCGGCTTGGCGCCGGTCTTCAGGGCCGCGGGCAAGGCCGCCACCACCAGTTGGCCGGCATCCCACATGTGGCCGCCGAAGGTGTTGGTCGAACCGGCGCCGTTGGCCTTCTCGTAGGTCTCGACGTAGGCCAGGGCCGACTTCTTGACCGGGTTGCTGTCGGGCAGCTGGGCCGCGACCAGCAGCGGGCCGGCCGGCAGGTACATGCCGTCGCAGTCCTTGCCGCAGACGCGCAGCACGTCGTTGTTGGCGGCGCCGTGGGTCTGGTAGATGGTGCCGCCGTAGTTGCGGGCCTTCAGCTCCTTTTGCGGCAGCGCGGACGGAGTGCCGGCGCCGGCGATCAGGATGGCGTCGGGCTTGGCGCCGATCAGCTTGAGCACCTGGCCCGTGACGCTGGTGTCGGTGCGGCTGTATTTCTCGATGGAGACGATCTCGATGCCCTTGGCCTTGGCGGCCTTCTGCATCACGTCCAGCCAGCCGTCGCCGTAGGCGTCGGCAAAGCCGATGAAGCCCAGCGTCTTGACCTTGGACTTGGCCATGGCATCGGCCAGCGCGCCGGCCATCAGGGCATCGTTCTGCGGGGTCTTGAAGACCCAGCGGCGCTTGTCGTCCACGGGTTCGACGATCTTGGCGCTGGCGGCCACGCTGATCATCGGCACCTTGGCTTCGGCGGCCACGTCCACCATGGCCAGCGAGCCCGGCGTGACCGACGTGCCGATCAGCACGTCGACCTTGTCGTCGGAGGCCAGCTTGCGCGAGTTCTTGACGGCTTGGGTCGTGTCGGTGGCGTCGTCCAGGACGATCCACTCGATCTTCTGGCCGGCCACTTCCTTGGGCAGCAGCGCGACCGTGTTGCGCTCGGGAATGCCCAGCGACGCGGCAGGGCCGGTGCTGGACACCGTGACGCCCACCTTGACCTGGGCGCTGGCCAGCAGCGGCAGGGTCAGGGCAACGGCGGCGGCGGCCGCGGACAAGCCGAAGTGCTTGCGCATGTTTTGTCTCCTGTGGTGGCTCTTTTGTGCCCCGGACGAGGCGGAAGCGAGCCTAGTTAAAGTTATACAGAAAAAAATATTATAGGGTTAAAACAGTATCAGATGACTTCGCGCAACTACGGTAAATCCCTGATGTGCTACGGAAACCGCGATCCAGCAAACGCATTCGTTAATGGCGAACTTGTACTTGAAAGCCCTTCGGGCGTCAGTTGGGGGATTCCCTTGGCCCCGCCCCGGCGCGAAACTCACTGACCGCGCATGGGCCAGACCCGCTCGACCCGCGTCGCCACCCACGCGGCCAGCGCGGCCTTGATCAGGTCGCCGGGCACGAACACCACCACCGCCGTCGCCGCCTTGGCCAGCCCCATCTTGGTGACCGTTGCCAGCCAGGGCACGCCGAAAGCGTAGACCACCGCGATGCCGCCCAGCACGCAGGCAATGGCGGCGCCGGCCAGTTGGCCGCCGAAACCCGTCGCCCTGCCCGCGAGGCGCCGCGCCAGCCAGCCGGTCACGAATGCCCCGGCCACCAGCCCGACCAGGAAGCCCCCGGTCGGCCCGAAGAACGCGCCCAGGCCGCCGCGTCCGCCCGGCAGCACCGGCAGGCCGATGGCCGCCAGCGCCAGGTACAGCAGGCAGGCCAGCGCGCCACGGCCCGGCCCCAGCATGGCGCCGGCCAGCATGGCACCGAGCGTCTGCAGCGTGATCGGCACCGGGATGCCCGGCAGCGGAATCGGCGGAATCAGGCTCAGCACCACGATCAGCGCGGCGAACAGCGCCACCAGCACAGTATTGTTGGATTTCATGGCAATGCCCTTTCTATCTAGTGGGACAGGGAATCAGGGATGAGGAGGGACAGTCACAGGCTGCGGGCGTCGATGGCCTCGGCCACTTCCTGGGCCCGCTTCAGTGTCAGCACCACCAGCGGCACGATCAGCGCCACCGGGTTGGCGCCCAGTCCGCGCGCCGCCTGGGCCTCGCGAATCTCGTGGAAATTGCGCCAGATCTCGGGCACGAAGCGCAGGGCCAGCGCCAGCGCCAGCGACACCTTGCCGGCGTCCAGCAGGCCAATGCGCTGCAACGGCATGAGCACCCGCTCGCACACGGCGATCAGGTCGGAACTGCGGGTCGACAGCGTCACCGCCAGCGCCAGCCCGACCATCGCGGCGATACGCAGGAGTACCGCCAGCGCCTCGCGCCAGCCCTGGAACCAGGCCGTGAACGCGCCGACGGCCAGCAACACCCAGACCAGGCCGCGCACCTGGCGCCAGACGCCGCCGGGCGTGGCGCCGGCGCACCACAGCAGCAGGCCGGCGACCGCGCAGGCGCCCGCCAGGAGGGCGGGATCGCGCACCAGGAACAATCCGGCGCCGGCCGCGGCCAGCGCCAGCAGCTTCAGGCCGGCGGGCAGCCGGTGCAGCGGCGAGTCGCCGGGAATATATAGGGGCTCGATCACGCGCAGTGATTCCGGTACCAGCGCAGCGCGGCGGCCGGCTCGTCGTCGGCGGCAATGACGCCGTCCTGGATCACCAGCACCCGCTCGAAGTCTTCCAGCAGCGCCAGGTCGTGGCTGACCACGATGGCGTCCTGCGGCATGGCGGCAATGGCATCGCGCACCCGGTTGCGGTTGCGCAGGTCCAGCTGGGTGGTGGGTTCGTCGAACACCACCAGCCCCGGCCGCATCACCAGCACCGCCGCCAGCGCCACCAACTGGCGCTCGCCGCCGGACAGGGTGTGGCTGGTGCGATCCGCCAGGTGCGCCACGCCCAGGGCCGCCAGCGCGGCCTCGATGCGGGCCTCCCGCTGGACGCGATCCGGCTCCAGGTGCTTCAGGCCGAACGCCAGATCTTCCCGCACGATCGGAAAGACGATCTGGTTCTCGGGGTTCTGGAATACGAAGCCGACCTGGCGGCGCACCGCCTTCAATTCATGCCGCGTATCCAGGCCGCCAACCCGCACGCAGCCGGAGGTCGGCAGCACCAGCCCATTGACCAGCCGCGCCAGTGTGCTCTTGCCGGCGCCATTGGGGCCGACGATGCCGACCCGGCGCCCGGCCAGCGCCACGCTCACCCCGCGCAACACTTCCGCCTGGGGCGTCGATACAATCGCCTGGTCAAACTCGATTAACATGGGGCGGGATTATGCCCGAACCATTTCGGGCATCGGGACTCCAAGAGCTGATATGGACAAAGTACGCAAAACCGACGCCGAATGGCGGGCCCAGCTGTCCCCGGAAGAATACGTCGTCACCCGCGAAAAGGGTACCGAACGCGCATTCACCGGGCGCTACTGGAATACCTTCACCCCGGGCATCTACCGCTGCGTGGGCTGTGGCACCGCGCTGTTCGCGTCCGACACCAAGTTCGACGCCGGCTGTGGCTGGCCCAGCTACTTCCAGGCGCTCGACCCGGAACTGGTGCGCGAAGAACGCGACACCAGCCACGGCATGGTGCGCACCGAGGTGCTGTGCAACGTCTGTGACGCGCACCTGGGGCATGTCTTCCCCGACGGGCCCGAGCCCACCGGGCTGCGCTATTGCATCAATTCCCTGTCGATGACGTTCGAACCCATAGAAGAATGAAGAAGTTCCTGTTCGACCTCTTTCCGCTGTTCCTGTTCTTCCTGGCCTACCGGTTCACGGACATCTTCGTGGCCACCGGCGTGGCCATGGCGGCGGCGGTGCTGCAGATCGTCTGGCTCAAGGTCACCGGCCGGCCCACCGAAGCCATGCACTGGATCAACCTGACCGTGATCCTGGTGTTCGGCGGCGCCACCATCTGGCTGCACAGCGACGTCTTCATCAAGTGGAAGCCGACGGTGCTGTACTGGCTGTTCGGCGGCGCGCTGGTGTTCGCGCGCCTGCTGTTCGGCCGCAACCTGATCCGCCGCCTGATGGAAAAGCAGATCCAGCTGCCGGACGCCGCCTGGGACAAGCTCAACCTGATCTGGGCCGGCTTTTTCCTGTTTGCCGGCGCCATCAATCTCTACGTGGCGTTCTCGGGGCATTTCACCGAATCCCAGTGGGTCAGCTTCAAGGCCTTCGGCCTGATGGGCCTGATGATCGTCTTCGTCATCGGCCAGTCCCTCTGGCTCGGCAAGCACATCCAGGCCGACGACGGCGCGGGCACCCCGCCCAAGGCCTGACGTACACGGCCGGGCCACGGGGTCCGGCCCTTTCTCCCCATGGCGCGCCCCTGCGCGCGCCGGAACTTTTACGATCGACGCCATGTCAGAGACCACCGACCGCATCACCCTGATCCGGGAGCGCCTGGCCGTCCTGGAACCGGTTTCCCTGGACATTCAGGACGACTCGCATTTGCATGCCGGTCACGAAGGCAGTAAAAACGGCGCCGGCCATTATCGCGTCCATATCGTGGCGTCCTGTTTTACAGGACTGACTGCCGTGGCGCGACATCGGCTGGTGTATCATCATCTGCAAGATTTGATCCCCTATCCGATTCATGCGCTGGCGCTCGACGCCCAGGCTCCCAAATAGAAAGTAAAAGGATATTCATGAAACGCATCGTCATGCTGGCCGCCGCCTGCGTCATCGCCGTGCCCGCTTTCGCCCAGAACGTCGCCACGGTCAATGGCAAGGCCATTCCGCAGAAGAGCCTGGATCAATTCGTCAAGCTGCTGGTCAGCCAGGGCGCCACCGATTCGCCCCAACTGCGTGAACAGGTCAAGCAGGAAATGATCAACCGCCAGGTCTTCGTGCAAGCGGCTGAAGCCGGCGGCATCGCCAAGCAGGCCGACGTCCAGACCGAAATCGAACTGGCCCGCCAAGGCATCCTGGTCCGCGCCCTGATGGCCGACTACCTGGCCAAGCACCCGGTGTCGGACGCCAAGGTCACGGCCGAGTACGAGAAGATCAAGAAGGAACAGGCCGGCAAGATGGAATACAAGGTCCGTCACATCCTGGTCGAAGACGAAAAAACCGCCAACGACCTGCTGGCCCAGCTGAAGAGCAACAAGGGCAAGTTCGACGACCTGGCCAAGAAGAACTCGAAGGACCCCGGCAGCGCCGAAAAGGGTGGCGACCTGGGTTGGGCTCCTCCCACCAACTACGTCCAGCCGTTCGCCCAGGCCGTGACCCAGCTCAAGAAGGGCCAACTGGTCGACAAGCCGGTGCAGACCCAGTTCGGCTGGCACATCATCATGGTCGACGACACCCGTCCGGTCGAATTCCCGCCGCTGGACCAGGTCCGCACCCAACTGGAAGAAATGCTGCGCCAGCAAACCCTGGCCGACTACCAGAAGGAACTGCGCGAAAAGGCCAAGATCCAGTAAATCTGGTTCCCGCCTCCAAGAACTGCCCGCCCTGCGCGGGCAGTTTTTTTTGTGCGCGCCAAGCCCAAGAGGCGCTCAAGGCCGCGCCGGAAATGAAAACAGGCCGCACGCCAGGGGCGGACGGCCTGTTCGACAGGGCCAGGCGGCGGGCCGGCAGCGCGGCCCGCACGATCAGGACGAACCCAGCAGTTCCTTGAGCCCGTCCTCGTCCAGTACCGTGACACCCAGTTCCTGGGCCTTGGTGAGCTTGCTGCCGGCGTCTTCGCCCGCCACCAGATAGGCGGTCTTCTTGGACACCGACCCACTGACCTTGCCGCCCGCGGCCTGGATGCGCATGGAGGCCTCCTCGCGCGTCCAGTTGGGCAACGTGCCGGTCAACACGAACGTCTTGCCCGCCAGCGTGGTGTCCTCGGGCACCGCCTCGGCCACCGGTTGCACGCCTTGCGCCTTGAGCTGATCGATCACATCGCGGTTGTGCTGCTCGGCGAAGAAGCGGCGGATCGATCCCGCCACCACCGGCCCCACGTCGGGCACCGAGGACAAAGCGTCCTCATCGGCGTCCATGATGGCCTCGATGGTGCCAAAGTGCCGCGCGACATCGCGCGCCGTGGTCTCGCCCACGTGGCGGATACCCAGCGCGAACAGCAGGCGTCCCAATGCCGGCGCGCGGGCCTTGTCGATGGCCTCGACCAGGTTGTCGGCCGACTTCTGGCCCATGCGGTCCAGCCCGACCAGCTCGAGCGGGCGCAGGCTGAACAGATCGGCTAGCGTTTTGACGCGGCCGCTGTCCACCAGTTGCTCCACCAGTTTCTCGCCCAGGCCCTCGATATCCAGGGCCTTGCGGCTGGCGGCGTGCCACAGCGTCTGCTTGCGCTGCGCGGCGCAGAACAGGCCGCCGGTGCAGCGGGCGATGGTTTCATCCTCCAGGCGCTCGATCGCCGAGCCACAGACCGGGCAGGCCTTGGGCATGACGAACTCGCGCGCGTCGGCGGGACGCTTTTCGAGCACCGCGCCCACCACCTCCGGGATCACGTCGCCGGCGCGACGCACGATAACGGTGTCACCGATGCGCACGTCCTTGCGGCGGATCTCGTCTTCATTGTGCAGCGTGGCGTTGGTGACGGTCACGCCGCCCACGAACACCGGCTTGAGCCGGGCGACCGGGGTGATGGCGCCGGTACGGCCGACCTGCACCTCGATGTCCAGCAGCGTGGTGGTGGCCTCTTCGGCCGGGAATTTGTGCGCCAGCGCGAAGCGCGGCGCGCGCGCCACGAACCCCAGCAACTTCTGCGCCGGCAACGAATCCACCTTGTAGACCACGCCGTCGATGTCGTAAGGCAGTTCGGGCCGCAGGGCGCCCACCTTGGCGTAGAAGGCCATCAGCCCCTCGGCGCCGGTGGCGCGGTGGTTGTGCTTCACGTTGACCGGCAGGCCCAGCGATGCCAGCCAGTCGAGCATGGCGCCATGCGATTTCTCGGGCAGGGTCGAGGTATCCGCCGCGCCGGCCGACGCTTCGTCGAACAGGCCGCTCTGCGTGCCCGGCAGGCCGCGCACCTCGCCCCAGCCATAGGCGAAAAAGCGCAGCGGCCGCTTGGCGGTGATGCGCGGGTCGAGCTGGCGCAGGCTGCCGGCGGCGGCGTTGCGCGGGTTGACGAAGACTTTTTCGTCGCGCTTGGCCTGCGCCGCGTTGAGCTTCTCGAAATCGGCGCGGTTCATCAGCACTTCGCCGCGCACCTCCAGCACCTTGGGCGCCGCGCCGCTCAGTTGCAGCGGGATCGCCTTGATCGTGCGGATGTTGGACGTGACGTCCTCGCCGGTCTGGCCGTCGCCGCGCGTGGCAGCCTGGACCAGCCGGCCCTCCTCGTAGCGCAGGCTGATCGCCAGGCCGTCGAGCTTCAGCTCACAGAAATATTCCGCCTGCTGCGCCGGGCCCAGCAGGCCGGCGCCGCGCAGCGTGTCGGTAACGCGGCGGTCGAATGCCGCCACGTCCTCTTCGTCGAAGGCGTTGCCCAGCGACAGCATCGGCACCGCATGGCGCACGCTGCCGAAGGCCGAAACCGGCGCCGCGCCGACCCGCTGCGTGGGGGATTCGGGCGTGACCAGTTCCGGATGCGCGGCTTCCAGGTCCTGCAACTCACGCATCAGCCGGTCGTACTCGGCATCCGAGATCGACGGGTCGTCGTAGACGTAGTAGCGGACGTTGTGCTGCTCGATTTCCGCGCGCAGGCGCGCCGCGGTTTCCGCCGCGGGGGTCCCTCCTGCCTTGCTCATTATGCAAACACCCGCTGGGCGCGCTCGCTGCCAGCGGGCAGGCCGGCCTGCTCGAGCT
The DNA here is from genome assembly GCF_002082135.1 of Achromobacter ruhlandii. NCBI lineage: Bacteria > Pseudomonadati > Pseudomonadota > Betaproteobacteria > Burkholderiales > Alcaligenaceae > Achromobacter > Achromobacter ruhlandii. The sequence continues at coordinate 857,164 of NZ_CP017433.1, read as the reverse complement.
GGCCGAACAGCACCTGCAGCCGTTCGTCGATGACGCTTTCCGATCCATCCGCCAACGGCTTGCCCTGGTCATCCACCAGGTCGGCGCGCAGGCGGGCGGCCAGTTCACGGCCCACGTCGACCATGCGGCCGAAGGCGCGGCTGTCGGCTGGGCTGCAAGGCACGTCCAGCAACAGGTACAGGCGTTCGATGCCACCCATGCCGGCGTCGAAGGCGGCGCCGTCGGCGCGCGCCAGCGTGAAGCGGGCCACGCCGTTCTCGGCCGGCCAGGCCAGGCGGTTGCCATCGGCGACGAAGCCGGCATCGCGGGCCACGTTGAGCACCTCGGCGGCAGGCTGGGCGGCGCCCAGCAGCAAGGTCAGGCCGACCTGCGTGTCCAGGGCGGCGCAGGTGTCGTCCAGGCGCGCGGCCTGTTCCAGGACCGCCTGCTGGTCGGGGCCCTCGATGGTGGCGTCGAAGCGCTCTGCCATGTCCTGGGCGCGGGCCCAGGCCTGCGACCACTCGATCGCGGTCAGCGGGCCGCTGCGGTTGGCCAGCAGCACGGCCAGCTGCATCGAGGCATACGACTCGCCGGCATGCACGCGCGCGCGGTGGCGGCGCTGGTCGGTCTCGGCGAACACCCGCATGGGCTTGCGGCCCACGTGGCGCAGGCTTTGCATGTAGGGCAGCAGGTCGGCGCCGCGCACCGGTTCGGCGAAGTTGATCTCGATGACCACTTCGCAGGCGGGATCGGGTTCCTCGGCATCATCGGCGTCGCTGCCCGGATCGACCGGCTTGGGCTGCTCCGGATGCGCCTTGGGCGCATCACCGATGCCCGGCTCGCGGCGCGTGGCCGCGCCCCCCGTGGCGGCGGCCGCGCCCGCGCCCAGCAGCGGATCCTGCTCGGAGGTGGGGAAATGGCTTTGCATCTTGCGGCGGACACGGCGGTCCTGCCACCAGTTGAAGCCCAGCACCAGCAGTATCAGCAAGACGCCCAGGGCAATCAGCCCGATCTGCAAATCACTCATGTGTAAATCCCGCGCCAGGAAGCCGGCGCCATTCTGAATATTGGGTTTATGCCGCTTCGGAGGCCATCATCTGGACGGCCGAATCTATGTCTACCGCAACGATACGCGAAACCCCCTGCTCTTGCATGGTGACGCCGATCAGTTGCTTGGCCATCTGCATCGCGATCTTGTTGTGCGAGATGAACAGGAACTGGGTCTGCTCGCTCATGTTGGCGACCAGGTTGGCGTAGCGTTCGGTATTGGCGTCGTCCAGCGGCGCGTCCACCTCGTCCAGCAGGCAGAACGGCGCGGGGTTCAGCTTGAACAGCGCGAACACCAGCGCGGTGGCCGTCAGCGCCTTTTCGCCGCCCGACAGCAGGTGGATGGTGCTGTTGCGCTTGCCCGGCGGCTGCGCCATGACCTGCACGCCGGCATCGAGGATTTCCTCGCCGGTCATGGTCAGCTTGGCCTCGCCGCCGCCGAACAGCTTGGGGAACAGCTCGCCGAAGTGACCATTGACGACGTTGAAGGTCTCTTGCAGCAGGTCGCGGGTTTCGCGGTCGATCTTGCGGATCGCGTCTTCCAGGGTTTCGATGGCGGTCATCAGGTCCTGGTGCTGGTCGTCCAGGAAGCCCTTGCGTTCGCGCGAGGTGTTCAATTCGTCCAGCGCGGCCAGGTTGACCGAGCCCAGCGACTCGATCTGGCGCGAGATGCGGGTCACTTCGGATTGCAGCCAGCTGGCGCGGCGCCATTCGTCTGGCTGGTTGGCCAGCTCCTGGGCCAGGGCCTCGCGGTCAACCTCGCGGGCATTGAGCTGCTCGGTGAATTGTTCTTCGGCCAGGCGCGCGGCCTGTTCCTGCAACTGCAATTCGGTAATGCGGGCGCGGCGCGGTTCGAGCGTGCGCTCCTGCTGCATGCGGTCTTCGTCGGCGCCACGCAGCAGCGCCGACAGGTTTTCCATTTCCTGGCGGGCGCGCGACAGCGCCTCTTCGCGCTCGGCGCGCACTTCCAGGGCGTCCTGCAGGCCAGCCTGGGAAGCCGAGGCGTCCAGGTCGACCAGGTCGGCCAGCAGTTGTTCGAGTTCGACGCTGCCGCGCTGGCTCTGGTCAGCCGCCAGCTGCTGGTTGCGCTGCAGGTCGGTGATGCGGACCTGGATGCCGCGTTCAGCGAACTCGGCTTCCTGGGCGGCGCGCTCGAGCTCGCGCAGGCGGGCGCGGGCAGCCTCGGCCTGGGCGGCCAGGGTCTCGCCGTCCATCTCGGCGTCGGCGAAACGCGATTGGTGCTCGGCCAGTTCCTCGTCCAGGGCCTCGAAGCGGGCCTCGGCCTCTTCGCGGGTGGCGCGCAGGTCTTCCTCGTGCGCGGAGATCTCTTCGAGATCCTGGCGCAGGCGCGCGGCGTGCTGGCCGGACTGCTCGGCCTGCTGCTGCAGGCGCGAGTGTTCCAGCTGGATGTCATGCACCCGGCGGGTCACTTCGGCGACGTGCTGGCGGGCCGGCGCGATCGCCTGGGTCACCTGCTGCCAGGCCACTTCGGCGCGGGCAACCGCGGCGCGGGCCTGGTCGGTGATCAGCTGCTGCGCCTTGATCTCGCGTTGCAGGTTCTCGATTTCCTGCTGGCGCGCCAGCAGGCCGGCCTGCTCGGAATCGGGCGCGTAGAAGCGCACGCTGTGCGCATCCACCAGGTGGCCGGCCTTGACCACGCAGGCGGCGCCGGGGGGTAGCGTGGCGCGGGTCGCCAGGGCCTGGGCCAGGTCGGTGGCGGTGTAGATGCCGGCCAGCCAGTCATTGAGCAGCGTGCGCAGATCGGGATCGGTGATGCGCAGCAGGCTCGCCAGCGGCGTCAGGCCCGCCGGCGCGGCCGGCGCGGGCGCCGCGGGCGGCAACTGGTAGAACGCCAGGCGGGCGGGCGGCGCGTCGTCGGAAAAGGCGCGGGCCCAGTCCAGGCTGCGCACTTCAAGGGACGCCATGCGTTCACGCAGGGCGGCTTCCAGGGCGGTTTCCCAGCCCGGTTCGATATGCAGCTTCTGCCACAGGCGCGCCAGGCCGGCAAGCTCGTGCTTGGCCAGCCAGGGTTCCAGCGCGCCCTGCTTCTGTACGTCTTCCTGCAGCTTCACCAGCGCAGACAGGCGGGCTTCCAGGCGGGCCAGGTTCTGCGCGTCGGTCTGGGCGGCCGCCTGGGCGCGGCTGCGCTCGGCGTCGGCGTCCGGCACCTTGCCTTCCAAAGTGGCCAGTTCCGCCTGGGCCTCCTCGAGCTGCTCCTCGCCGGCAACGCGGTCGCCGGCCAGTTGCTCCAGGCGCACCGGGTCGGGGCTGTGCAATTCGCGCAGTTCCTGTTGCAGGCGCTCACGGCGCTGCTCCAGCGCCTGCATCTGGCGGTCGGCGTCGCGCTGGGTCTGCGCCACCAGGGCCAGGTTCTGTTCCACGCGGGCCAGGGCGGCACGCATTTCGTCACGGCCGGAGGCGGCTTCGCGCACACGCTGCTCAACCGACGGCAGCGCGGCCTGGGCGTCCTCGGCGGCGGCCCGCGCCTCTTCGGTGCGGGCGGCGCCGGCGGCCAGGTCTTCCTCGGCCTGCGCGATCTGCTCAGCGCAGTGCTCGCGCTGGCTGTTCCATTCGGCGATCTGCTGCTGCAGCTGGTCGCGGCGCGCCTGCAGGCGGTTGCGGGAATCCACCACGTGGCGGATTTCGGCTTCCAGGCGGCTGACCTGGGCGTTGGCCTCGTACAGGGCGCCCTGGGCGGTGTGGACCGCGTCGCTGGCGGCGTAGTGGGCCTGGCGCCGGGATTCAAGCGCGGCTTCGCCGGCCCGCAGGCCGGCAATGGCGGCTTCCAGCTCGTTCTGGGCCTGGGCCATTTCCTGGGCCTTCCTGGCGCGCTCTTCGCGCGCGCCGGTTTCCTTCAGGAACCACAGCGCGTGCTGCTTCTTTTCGCCATCGGCCTGCAGCTCGCGGTAGCGGGTGGCGACCTCGGCCTGGGCCTCCAGCTTTTCCAGCTGGCTGTTCAGTTCGCGCAGGATGTCTTCGACGCGGGTCAGGTTCTCGCGCGTGTCGGAGAGGCGGTTTTCGGTCTCGCGGCGGCGCTCTTTATAGCGCGACACGCCGGCGGCCTCTTCCAGGAACACCCGCAGTTCCTCCGGACGCGCCTCGATCAGCCGGTTGATCATGCCCTGGCCGATGATGGCGTAGCCGCGCGCGCCCAGGCCGGTGCCCAGGAAGATGTCGTGAATATCGCGGCGCCGCACCTGCTGGTTGTTGACGAAATAGCTGCTGGTGCCGTCGCGCGTCAGCACGCGGCGCACGGCGATCTCGGCGTAGCTGCTCCATTGCCCGGCGGCGCGGCCCTCGCTGTTGTCGAACACCATTTCGACCGACGCCCGGGCCGCCGGCTTGCGGTTGCCCGAGCCGTTGAAGATCACGTCCTGCATGGACTCGCCGCGCAGTTCCGAGGCCTTGGCTTCGCCCAGCACCCAGCGCACCGCATCGATGATGTTCGATTTGCCGCAGCCATTGGGTCCCACCACGCCCACCAGCTGGCTGGGCACGGGAATCACGGTGGGATCGACGAAGGACTTGAAGCCGGCGAGTTTGAGCTGAGTAAGACGCACAGTACGATGACGACGGGGTGGGTTGAACGAAAGGCGTTAACGGACCTGCCGCACACATTGCAAACCGGCCCACGGAGGGCCGGCTTGCGGATGGGTCGTATGATACCGCAGGCAGTCTGTCCCCAAACGTGAACAACGGTCAAGCCGGGGACAGCCCGCCCCCTTGCCGTCCGCCACCTGACCTGCCGCAACCCGCGGGCAAACGCTGAATAGCCCTACCCGCGCCACGGGCTATACTCGCTGACACTTTTTCGCAAGACGCATAATTTTCACGCAGACCGACCGGGCTCAGGTCAAAGTACGGGGACATTCTTGAAACGAGGTTTCTATCTGGTCATGGCCGCGCAGGCCTTCTCGTCATTGGCGGACAACGCGCTATTCATTGCCGCGATCGCCTTGATACAGGAACTGCACGGCCCGGACTGGCTGGCCCCGATCATGAAATGGTCCTTCGCGCTGGCCTACGTGGTGCTGGCCGCCTTCGTTGGCGCCATCGCCGACTCGTACCCCAAGGGCCGGGTGATGTTCTCGACCAACGCCCTGAAAGTGGCCGGCTGTCTGCTCATGTTCTCGTACGCCAGCATCGGCGTCGCCCCTGAATACCAGACCTACCTGGTCTGCGCCGCCTACGGCGTGGTGGGCATCGGCGCCGCCGCCTACTCGCCGGCCAAGTACGGCATCGTCACGGAAATGCTGCCGCCGACCATGCTGGTCAAGGGCAACAGCTGGATCGAGGGCCTGACCGTCTTCTCCATCATCCTGGGCACCGTGCTGGGCGGCCTGCTGATCTCGACCACGGTATCCACCGCGCTGCTGCAGCACTCCTTCATCGGCAAGCTGGTGCATACGCCGGCCGAAGCCGCCATCCTGGTCATCGCCTTCGTCTACCTGCTGGCGGCGCTGTGCAACCTGCTGATCCCGCACACCCACGTGCGCTACCCGCCGCAGCAGAAGAACCCGGTCAAGCTGATGCGCACCTTCTGGGGCTACGTGCGCGTGCTATGGAAGGACAAGCTGGGCCAGATCTCGCTGGCCGTCACCACCCTGTTCTGGGGCGCCGGCGCGACGCTGCAACTGATCGTCATCGAATGGGGCCGCAGCCACCTGGGCTACCAGCTGGACAAGGCCTCGATGCTGATGGGCGTGGCCGCGCTGGGCACGGTGGTGGGCTCGATCCTGGCCGGCCGCATCCCGTTGCGCCGCGCCCTGTCGGTATTGCCGGTGGGCGCCGCCATGGGCCTGGTGGTGCTGCTGATGCCGCTGGTCTATGCGCCCTGGAGCGTCTACCTGCTGCTGCTGATCACGGGCGGGCTGGCGGGCTTCTTCGTGGTGCCCATGAACGCCCTGCTGCAGCACCGCGGCCACGTTCTGCTGTCGGCCGGCCATTCGATCGCGGTGCAGAACTTCAACGAGCAGCTCAACATCCTGCTGATGGTGGCCATGTACACGCTGCTGCTGTGGCTGCAACTGCCGATCAACATCATCATCGTGATCTTCGGCACCGTGGTGGCCGTGCTGATGGTGGTGTTCATGCGCTGGAGCCGGCGCAACCTGGCGGCCAATCCCGAACTGCACGACCAGATCGGCCAGGAAGGCCACGGCCACGCGCTGGACTCGCACACCCGCTGATCGCCCGCCGGGGCCGCCCTCGCGGCCCTGTCCGGCGGCGCCGCCGGGAAAAGGCTTTCCCGCCTACAGCTGGCGGGAGGCCAGCTTCAGGTCTTGCCAGGCCCGCGCCTTCTCGGCCGGGCTGCGCAACAGATAGGCCGGGTGATAGCTCACGATCACCGGGATCTCGCGCCCCTCTTCCGTCTTCATCTGGTGTACCCGGCCGCGCAGGCTGCCGATGGTCGAGTCCGTGCCCAGCAGCGTCTGGGCAGCGAAGCGTCCCAGCACCAGAATGCGCTCCGGCTTGAGCAGCGCGATCTGGCGCATCAGGTACGGACTGCAGGCCGCGATTTCCTCGGGCTTGGGATTGCGGTTGCCGGGCGGGCGGCACTTGATGACGTTGGCGATGAAGACATCGCGCTCGCGGCTCATGCCCACCGCCGACAGCATCGAATCCAGTAACTGCCCGGAGCGGCCCACGAAAGGTTGACCCTGCCTGTCTTCCTGTTCACCGGGCGCCTCGCCGACCACCAGCCAGCGCGTGGGCTGGCCGCCATGGCCGAACACCGCGTGGCGGCGGCCGCCGCACAGGCCGCATGCGGTGCACGCCACCACCTGTTCGCGCAGTTCGTCCAGGGTGGCGTTCTTGACCGCTTCGGCCACCGGAATCACCGCCGGGGCGGCATCCGTGACCACTTCGGCCTTGGGCGCCGGCTTGGGCGGAGGGCCGTTGCGCAGGCCCGGGCCAGGGCCGGCCGGGCGAACCGCCGAGGCCGGCGGCGGCGCAGCGGCATCACGGGCCGGCACCGCTCCGACGCGGGCGGGCATCGCCGGCGCCGGAGACTCCTGTTTGGAAACAGCCACCTGGGGCGTCGCGGCGGGCGATTCCTGTTTGGGAACAGGCACTTGGGGCATGGCAGCGGGCGCGGCCTGCGGCTGGGGCGCGGGCCGCAGCCACAGGCGCTCCATGCCCAGCTCGCGCAGCCACAGGCGCTGCAGCGGATTGACGCGGGGCGCGGCCGATGCCGGCGGGGAATGCGGCGCCGTCACGCCGCCGCTCCCAGGGGCGCGGCCGCCGCCGTGTCCAGGCGCTTCTGCATCACCAGCGCATCCTCGCGCCCGCCCTTCTCGGCCGGATAGTAGCCCCGCCGCAGGCCGATCTGCAGATAGCCGCGGTCCTTGTAGAACGCGACCGCCGAGGTATTGGACGGACGCACTTCCAGCAGCACGCCATCCAGGCCGCGCTCGCGCGCCTGCTGCTCGCACCAGTCCAGCAGCAGGCTGCCCAGGCCCTGGCGGTGCAGGTCGCGCGCCACGGCGATCACCAGCAGATGGGCCACGTCGGGCGCAAACATCAAGATACAGAACCCGGCCAGCCGGCCATCACGCCGCAATGTCCAGGCGCCATAGCCGGCCGCCAGCGCATCGGCGAAATTGCCGCGGGTCCAGGGAAAGGACTGGACATTGGCTTCCAGCGCCACCACGTCGTCCAGGTCGGCGTCGGTCAGCGCCTGCGGCACCAGCGGCGCCAGCGTCGAGCGGGCCTTGGGATTGCCGCCCTCGCCGCGCTGACGCTCGGCGGTGGTGAATGCGACCTTGTCGCGCACATAGAGCGGCGCGGCCTGCTCCGGCGGCAGCGCCTCCCCCCGCAGCCAGGCCTGGCTGGCCAGCCGCGCCACGCTGGCCGCCTCGGGCCGCTGCGCCTCGACGGCGCGGCGCCAGTCGGCGGGAGCGGGCATGTCGGCCGCGTAGGCCTCCCACGCATCGCCCGCCAGCAGCGGGGTCAGCGGGCGGCCTGCGGCGCGCGACCAGGCGGACAGATGATGCGCCGTCCAGGGCACCACTTCGGCCGCCGCGATCAGCAACGGGGCCTGCAGCGTGTCCCACGCGGACTCGCCGGAGGCGCCCGCCACCTGCCGGTAGACCGCCAGATAGACTTCATTCATGCGGGCGTCCAGCGCCACCACGATGGCCTGGTCCGCCGTGCCGCCCGCCTGGGCGGCCACGGCCTGGTGCGATACGACCGGCAGCACCGGGATGCCCAGGCCCATCGCCATCCCCTGGGCCACGCCGCAGGCCACCCGCAACCCGGTGAAGCCGCCCGGCCCCTGGCCGAACGCCACCGCCTGCAGGGCGCCGGGCGTCAGGCCGGCCTCGGCCAGCAGCTCGTTGGCCATCGGCAAAAGGCGTTCGGCGTGCTCCTGGGAGCCTTCATGTTCGCGGACGGCAACCTCCAGCCGCCCGCCAGAGGCGCGCAAAAGGGCCACGCCGCAGCGCGACGAAGAGGTTTCCAGAGCCAGCAGGTTTAGTTCCATAGATGCAGATTGTACGAAATACCGGGGGATTGGCCCCGTATGTAAGGGGGATTTCAACCATGGTTCGCAATGTGTAATATCTTGTGAACGCCCACTAGCCGCTGGTTCTTGTCACTGTTACATTTCCGGCCATGAATACGCAAAACACCACCCCCACCCGAAAAATCCTCGTCGTTGACGATGATCCGCGCTTGCGCGATCTGCTGCGCCGGTATCTGTCCGAGCAGGGATTCAACGTTTTCGTTGCCGAAGACGCCAAAGAGATGGGCAAACTCTGGCAACGCGAGCACTTCGACCTGCTCGTGCTGGATCTGATGCTGCCCGGCGAAGATGGCCTGTCCATCTGTCGCCGGCTGCGCGGTGGGCACGACAATACCCCCATCATCATGCTGACGGCCAAGGCGGAAGAAATCGACCGCATCGTCGGCCTCGAGATGGGCGCGGACGACTATCTGTCCAAACCGTTCAACCCTCGTGAGCTGCTGGCCCGGATCAACGCGATCCTGCGCCGCCGCGGTACCGAGGAACATCCCGGCGCTCCCAGCCAGGAAAACGAATCCATCGCCTTCGGCCCCTACGTGCTGAACCTGTCGACCCGCACGCTCACGCGCAACGGCGAACAGGTGCCCATCACCACCGGCGAATTCTCGGTGCTCAAGGTGTTTGCCCGCCACCCGAAGATTCCGCTGTCGCGCGACAAGCTCATGGAACTGGCCCGCGGCCGCGAATACGAAGCCTTCGACCGCAGCCTCGACGTGCAGATCTCGCGCCTGCGCAAGCTGATCGAGCCGAACCCGTCCAAGCCCGTATTCATCCAGACCGTCTGGGGTCTCGGATACGTGTTTGTGCCGGACGGTGGTAGTTGATCGACACGCCCGCCCCGGGCAGGAGCGCAGCCTCGTGCCCCGCTTGCGCAAAACCTTCAGGAACCTGACTTCACGTTTGCGGCTCGGCTTGTTCGGCCGCACGTTCCTGCTGCTGGCCGCGCTCATGCTGGTCAGCCTGGGGGCGTGGCTACAAGTCTTCTTCAGCATGGAGCTGGGACCGCGCGCCAATCAGATGGCGCAGCGGGTGATCACGGCCGTCAATATCACGCGCACCGCGCTGATCTATTCGCACAACGGCGAACGCAGCAAGCTCCTGCTCGACCTGGCCACCAATGAAGGCATCCAGGTCTATCCGCGCGAAGTCACCGACTTCGCCGAAGCCCTCCCCGACGACGATTACTGGCAGCGCGTGGCGCAACATATCCGCACGCGCTTCGGCCCCGAGACCCAGATCGCCTGGGGCGTGAACCAGGTGCCGGGTTTCTGGGTCAGTTTCCAGATCGAGAAAGATCTATATTGGCTGGTGTTCGAGCGCGAGCAGATCGGGCTGACGGGCGGCATCGAATGGCTGGGATGGGGCGCCACGGCGCTACTGCTGTCCCTGGTGGGCGCGGCGGTCAGCGTCGGTTTCGTGAACCGGCCGCTGTCGCGGCTGGCGCGCGCGGCCCAGGTGCTGTCGCGCGGCGAGACCCCGGCGCCGCTTCCCGAGCAGGGCCCGCTGGAAATCCGCGACCTGAACGCCTCGTTCAACCGCATGGCCAAGGACTTGCGGCAGGCCGAGGCCGACCGCGAGCTGATGCTGGCGGGCATTTCCCACGACCTGCGAACGCCGCTGGCGCGCATGCGCCTGGAAATCGAGCTGAGCGGCGTGTCGGAAGACGCGCGCCAGGCCATCGACGAGGACCTCGGCCAGATCGACCACAGCATCGGCCAGTTGATGGAGTACGCCCGTCCCGCCGGCACCCTGCCGCAACTGGCGACCGACATTTCCGCCGTGCTGGCCGAGCTGTACGAACGCGAGCGCAGCCACACCTCGTCGCTGGGCGGCGAGCTGGAGGCCATCCTCGAACCCGGCCTGCGCGCCCGCATCACGGCGCTGGACCTCAAGCGCATCGTCAGCAACCTGATCGAGAACGCGCGCCGCTATGGCCGCTCGACCGACGGCATGGCCCATCTGGTCATGACATTGCAAGCTGAGGGCGGCATGATCGTCATCGAGGTGTCCGATCGCGGCCCCGGCATCGCGCCCGAAGACGTCGACCGCCTGCTGCGTCCCTTTTCCCGCGGGGAAGCCGCGCGCACCGGCGTCAGCGGCGCCGGCCTGGGGCTGGCGATCGTCGAGCGCCTGCTCAAGCACGTCGGCGGCGCCCTGCGCATGCTGCCGCGCGAGGGTGGCGGCCTGACCGCGCGCATAGAGCTGCCCAAAGCGAATTTTAGGAATTATCAATTAGACAACGATAATCCATAGCGTAGAATTTATGGTTTGAGGCACCGCCTTAATTCCACCAACAACTACTGGGAGTAAACATGAAAACTGTTGGCGACAAACTCGAGCCCTTCAAGGTTACCGGCGTCAAGCCCGGCTTCAACCAGCACGAAGAAAACGGCGTCTCGGCTTTCGAAGACATCACCGAAAGCTCGTTCCCCGGCAAGTGGAAGGTGATCTACTTCTACCCGAAGGACTTCACGTTCGTGTGCCCGACCGAAATCGTCGGCTTCAACAAGCTGGCCAAGGATTTCGAAGACCGTGACGCCGTCCTGCTGGGCGGCTCGAGCGACAACGAATTCGTCAAGCTGGCCTGGCGCCGTGAGCACCCGGACCTGAACAAGCTGGGTCACTACCAGTTCGGCGACACCACCGGCGCCCTGATCGACCAGCTGGGCGTGCGTGAAAAGGGCGCTGGCGTTGCCCTGCGCGCCACCTTCATCGTCGACCCGGACAACACGATCCAGCACGTTTCGGTGAACAACCTGAACGTCGGCCGTAACCCGGAAGAAGTCCTGCGTCTGCTCGACGGCCTGCAAACCGACGAGCTGTGCCCGTGCAACCGTACGGTTGGCGGCGCCACGCTGTAATTTCCAGCCCGGCCGGGGACCTGTCCGCAGGTCCTTCGCCGGGCTTTAACTGCGCTAGATTATAGGTAAAAACTATGGAATTTCTGACGACCATTAAGGAACAGCTGCCGGATTGGGCCAAGGACATCCGCCTGAATCTGGACGCCGTGATCGCCCGCTCGACCCTGGCCCCCGAAGACGCCGTCGGCGCTGCCCTGTCGGCCGCCTACGCCGCGCGCAGCCCGGTGCTGATCGAAGCCTTCAAGAGCGGCCTGTCCGAAACCGACGCCAATGCCGCGTTGACCGCCTCGGCGCTCATGGGCATGAACAACACCTGGTACCCGTATGTCGAGATGAGCGGCGACGCCCAGCTCAAGAGCCTGCCGGCCCAATTGCGCATGAACGCCTACGCCACCCACGGCGGCGTCGACAAGAAGCGCTTCGAGCTGTTCGCGCTGGTGGCCTCGATCATCGGTAAGTGCCACTTCTGCGTCGGCTCGCACTACGAGAACCTGAAGAAGGACGGCCTGTCGACCGAACAGTTGCGCGACGCCGGCCGCATCGCCTCGGTGGTCAACGCCGCCGCCCTGGCGCTGGCCGCGCAGGGCAAGTAAGCCTGGCGCGCCTTCGCGCGAAACAATGCAAAAGCCCGCCTGTGCGAACAGGCGGGCTTTTGCATTTGCCGGACGGTCGTTGCGCCGCCCGGTGATCCTTCTTATTGCCCCTGCGACTTCACGGCGGTCGTCGGCAGGCCGTTGGCAACCCAGGCCTCCATGCCGCCGCGGTACCAGTAGACCGGCCAGCCCATCATGCCGGCGCGCAGCGCGGCGTTATAGGACGAGCGGTCATTCATGCCGGCGCCCATGATGATCAAGGGCACATTGTGCTCTTTCTCGGTGCCGGTCTTCTTGTGCAGCCAGCCATCGAAGGCTTCCTGCATCTGGTCCGTAATGGCGCCATCCGAACCCGCGTCGCTCAGGGGGAACGCGCCGGGGATGGTCTCGCGCAGGCCGCTGGTATCGATCACCAGGAAGTTCTTGTTCTTTTCATCGGTCAGCAGGGCCACCACGTCCTTGGTGGTGATCACCTTGGCGCGCGGATGGGTGTTGGGCGTCGGGCCCTTGTAGGGCGCCGAGAACAGCAGCGTCGTCGGCGGCACGCCGCTGTCCTGCAGTTCGTCGAAGCCGCCGTTGCCGGGCGCGCGCTGCGGCTGGCCGGCGGGCGGCTGCTGGCGCGGCTGTTGCGGCGCCTGTTGCGGAGACCGCTGCGGCGCCGCCCCGCCCTGCTTGGGCTCGCCGCCGACCGTGCCCATCTCGATGTCGGAGATCATCACCGCGATGTTCTCGATCAGCTCGTAGCACATCGTGATCGAGCCTTCGCGCGGGCTGTACCAGGCGTTGAGCTTGCCACAGTCCTTGAAGACCACGTTGACCGGCCGCGGCAGGACGTAGGTCTGGCCCAGCAGCTTGATGTTGTTGGTGATGGCTTCGGACAGGTTGTTGGCGAACAGGTTGCCGATGCGGCGCGAAGACGGCTCGAACGTCACGTTCACCGGCGCGCCGGGCGCGTTCGCCGGCTGCTGGCCGTCGGGCGACCAGGTACCGACGCGGGTATGCGGGGCCAGGATGCGGCGCCAGGCGCGGTTCTGCTTGGTGAACTCGTCCGCGCAACGCGCCTTGGTGCGGTCTTCGAAGCCAACCTGCTCGACCAGCGATTCGAACACGCCCGGGTTGCCGCCGTACATGATGCACAGCATGTTGCGGAAGCGCTTGAGGTCGCCGGTATGCTCGTCCTGCCAGGGAGAATTGCCGGCGCCCTGGGCCTCGGCCAGCTTGCCGCTGTAGTACCACTGCAGGGCCGCGTACTTGGCCGCGCCCTGGGCCATGGCGTTGGTGTCCTTGTCGCTGGACGGGTACATGGTGGGTTCGACGATCTGCAGCGCCGAATAGATATCGACCGCGTCTTCCTCGGCGCCGGTCGAAGGCAGCTCGAGTTCGCCGATCAGGGCGTGGCCGAACTCATGCATGAAAATGCTGCGCATGATGCCGATGTACACCGCCACGATGCGCAGCGAGTCGCCGCCGAAGCGCGGGTACGGACCGGAACCCGGCAAGCCGCTGCTGGCGCCGGAATCCGGCGAGGCCTGCGGCGCGCGCGTCGGCTGCTGTTGCGGTTGCCCGCCACCCTGCCCGGTGTTGGCGTTGACGTTCGTGTTGATGGTGAAGTCCGCGATCCCGAAGGTGCCGACCTCGTAGGCCATGATGCCCAGTTCGGATCCCAGCGCGGGTTCGTTCTCGATATCGCCGATCTTCTGGCCGTTGACGATAAAGCGCGCCGCGCCCGGCACCTCGACCACCTTGATGCGGTCGGAGCCGTCCAGCTTCGCCACGTTGGGCACGTTGGCGATATCGCGGCGCTTGTCGCCATCCAGACAGAACAGCAAGGTCTGCTTGGCGGCCGTGAGTTCGAGCAGGCACAGGCCCTTGCGCGCACGGTTGGTCAGCGCCAGGCCGATGGAAGCCTTGGGATTCTTCGAATTCAGGACCACGTTCACGTCGGTGATACGGCCGCCTTCGGGCGGTTGTCCGACGTTCAGGTAGAGCGTCTGTTCGCTGCCGGCCGTGGCCTTGTTGCGCAGCGTGAACCAGCCATCCTCGACCCCCGCGGTCCAGCCCTGCAGCAGCTGCGTGCGGACAGCGCCCGCGAGCGGGCCGAGCTGCTGCTCGAATTCTGCATGTGCAGGCGAACCAAAGGCGACGAGAGCCACGAATAAGGCAGCGCCACGTACATGCATCCTAGTGTCCCTATTATCCAGACGTTAAGTAGCCGCAGAATATTCCAGTTCAAATGCCCCGGCAAGACGAAAACACGGGGCATTTTCGGGCTGCGCGCCCCAAATGACGCGGGATTCGCGCCAAACCATAGCAGCCACGCGGTCCGCGCCCTTTTTTGCGGTTTGTTAATTAGTTGTGGACATGTATCCGTGCGAATAAAACAACGCCGGCACGCAAAAAAATGGCGCGGTGAACACCCGCGCCATCGATTCAGGCAAGGCCCCGGGGCGGCGATCAGATCCGCGCCAACAACGCCACCACCGTGGCCGAAATGCCTTCCTTGCGGCCCAGGTAGCCCAGGCCTTCGTTGGTCTTGGCCTTGATGTTGACCTCGGTCTCGGCCAAGCCGGTATCGGCGGCGATATTGCTGACCATGGCCGGCGCATGCGGGCCGATCTTGGGGGCCTGTGCGTGCACGGTGGCATCGATGTTCACCGGCGCCCAGCCGGCCTGGCGCACGCGCGCCACGGCCTCGCGCAACAGCACGCGGCTGTCGGCGCCCTTGAAGGCCGGATCGGTGTCGGGAAAATGGCGGCCGATGTCGCCCAGTCCCGCCGCGCCCAGCAGCGCATCCGTGATCGCGTGCAGCAGCACATCAGCATCCGAATGGCCCAGCAGGCCGTGGCTGTGCGGAATGGTCACGCCGCCGATGATCAGCGGCCGGCCTTCGACCAGCGCATGCACGTCAAAACCCTGTCCGACACGGAAAGGAATACTACTCATAGCCATTTTTCCATCAGTTCGAAATCGTCCGGCCAGGTCACCTTGAAATTGCGCAGGGCGCCGGGCACCAGCAGCGGCGCATAGCCCGCGGCCTCGAGGGCCGAGGCCTCGTCGGTGACGGCGATGCCATTCACCGCGGCGGCCGTCAGCGCGTCGCGCAGCACGCCGGCGCGGAACATCTGCGGCGTCTGCGCCAGCCACAGCCCGTTGCGGTCCAGGGTGCGCTCGACACGCTCATGGCCGGCCTTGACGGTGTCCGCCACGGGCAGCGCCAGCAGGCCGCCGACGGGATCCGCAAGGCAGGCGTCGATCAGGCGCGCCAGCGCCGCGGCCGGCAGGCCGGGGCGGGCGGCATCGTGCACCAGCACCCAGGTATCGTCGGACACCCCGCTTTCGGCCAGCGCCCCGGCCACGGTATCGGCCCGGGTGGCGCCGCCGCAGGCGCGCCAGACCGTGCGCGGCAGGCCGGCCACGGCCTGGTCGACCCAGCCGTCGCCCGGCGTCACCGCCACCCGCACCTGCGACACGCGGTCGTCCGCGAGCAGGGCAGCCACGGCGTGGCGCAGCATGGGCTGTCCGGCCAACGGACGGTATTGCTTGGGCACGCTTTCGGCGCCGGGGTGGCTGGCACGGGCGCCGACGCCGGCGGCGGGAACGATTGCGATGATTGAGTCAGACATGGTGCGGTGATTTTATAATCTTCCGCTTGATGCCTGCTCCCAGCCTGATGCCCGCCCCCACCTCCTCCGCCACGGCAGCGCCGCCCGTTCCCGCGACCGCCCCCACTCTCGCCGCGCTCAAGCCCGGCACGCGTTATGCGCAACCGCGCCCGCCCGGCTCGGGCGACGCCTGGCTGCTGGCCGACCTGGCGCGGCAGGCCGGCGCGCCGCTGGTGGTGCTGACCGCCGAGCCGCTGGAAGCGCAGCGCCTGGCCGAGGAAATCGCGCTGTTCGCGCCCGGCCTGCGCGTGCGCCAGCTACCCGACTGGGAAACGCTGCCGTACGACGCCTTCTCGCCGCACCAGGACCTGATCTCCGAGCGCCTGCACACCCTGCACTCGCTGATGATGAAGACGGTGGACGTGCTGACGGTGCCGGTCACCACGGCGCTGTACCGGCTGGCGCCGCCGTCGTTCCTGGCGGCCTATACCTTTTCCTTCAAGCAGAAGGACAAGCTCAACGAGGCGGCGCTGCGCGCACAGCTGACGCTGGCCAACTACAACCACGTCACGCAGGTCACCGCGCCCGGCGAGTTCTGTCTGCGCGGCGGCCTGATCGACCTGTTCCCGATGGGATCGGCGCTGCCTTACCGGCTGGACCTGTTCGACGACGAGATCGAGACCATTCGCAGCTTCGACGTCGACACCCAGCGCAGCCTGTATCCGGTGCGCGAGGTTCAGCTACTGCCGGGCCGCGAATTCCCAATGGACGAGGATTCGCGTAATCGCTTCCGCGCGCGTTTCCGCGAAGTGTTCGAAGGCGACCCGTCGCGCGCCCTTCCCTACAAGGACATCGGCAACGGCATCCCCTTTGCCGGGGTCGAGTACTACCTGCCGCTGTTCTTCGACGAGACCGCGACGCTGTTCGACTACCTGGCCGACAACGCCATCACCGTTACCGTCGGCGACATCGACGACGCCATGATGCGCTTTCACCAGGACACCGGCAGCCGCTACGGCTTCCTGAAAAGCGACCGCGAGCGTCCGGTGCTGCCGCCGTCGGCGCTGTTCCTGGACGAGCAGACGCTGTACGCCCGCCTGAAGGATTTCCGCCGCCTGGCGCTGGCCGCGGGCCAGCCCCATCCCGACTTCCGCGCCGCGCCAGACGTGAGCGTGGCGCGCCGCGCCGAAGACCCGATCGCCAAGTTGCGCACGCATGTCGGCAAGCCGCAAGGCCGTGTGCTGCTGTGCGCCGACTCGGCCGGCCGCCGCGAGACGCTGGTGCAAATGCTGAACGAGTTCGGCGTCACCCCCGACGCGCAGCCGGACAGCATAGAAGCCTTCCTGGCTTCGGACGCCCACTTCGGCATCGTCGCCGCGCCCCTGGCCACCGGCTTCGAGTTGCCGCAGGCCAACCTGGCCTTCCTGACCGAGAACGACCTCTATCCGGGGCTGGCCAGCACCGGCCGGCGCGGCAAGCGCGACCAGGAACGCGCCAGCAACGTCGAAGCGATGGTGCGCGACCTGTCCGAACTGCGCGCCGGCGACCCCGTGGTGCACGCGCAGCACGGCATCGGCCGCTACCACGGCCTGGTCAACATGGACATGGGCGAAGGCGAGATGGAGTTCCTGCATCTCGAATACGCCAATGGCAGCACGCTGTATGTGCCGGTGTCGCAACTGCACGTGATCGCCCGCTACAGCGGCGCCGATCCGGAAGCCGCGCCGCTGCACCAGCTCGGCTCGGGCCAGTGGGACAAGGCGCGCCGCAAGGCCGCCAAGCAGGTGCGCGACACCGCCGCCGAACTGCTGGCGCTGTATGCCCAGCGCGCCGCGCGCGAGGGCTTCGCCTTCAACCTGCCGCTCAACGACTACCAGGCCTTCGCCGAGGGCTTCGGTTTCGAGGAAACCGCCGACCAGGCCGCCGCCATCGAGGCCGTGATCGCCGACATGACCTCGGGCCGGCCGATGGACCGCCTGGTGTGCGGCGACGTCGGCTTCGGCAAGACCGAGGTGGCGCTGCGCGCCGCGTTCCTGGCCGTGGCCAACGGCAAGCAGGTCGCCCTGCTCTGCCCCACCACGCTGCTGGCCGAACAGCACGCCCAGACCTTCTCCGACCGCTTCGCCGACTGGCCGGTGCGGGTGGTGGAGCTGTCGCGCTTCCGCTCGGCCAAGGAAGTGTCGGCGGCCATCGAGGGCATCAACGACGGCCGTGTCGACATCGTCATCGGCACCCACAAGATCCTGTCCAAGGACGTGAAGTTCAAGCGCCTCGGGCTGGTCATCATCGACGAGGAACACCGCTTCGGCGTGCGCCAGAAGGAGGCGCTCAAGGCGCTGCGCGCCGAGGTCGACGTGCTGACCCTGACCGCCACGCCGATCCCGCGCACGCTCGGCATGTCGCTCGAAGGCATCCGCGACTTCTCGGTCATCGCCACCGCGCCGCAAAAGCGGCTGGCGATCAAGACCTTCGTGCGGCGCGAGGACGGCAGCACGCTGCGCGAGGCGCTGCTGCGCGAGCTCAAGCGCGGCGGCCAGTGCTACTTCCTGCACAACGAGGTCGAGACCATCCACAACCGCCGCGCCCGTCTCGAAGAGCTGGTGCCCGAGGCCCGCATCGCGGTGGCCCACGGCCAGATGCCCGAGCGCGACCTGGAACAGGTGATGAAGGGCTTCTACCAGCAGCGCTACAACGTGCTGTTGTGCACCACCATCATCGAAACCGGCATCGACGTGCCCAGCGCCAACACCATCGTGATCCACCGCGCCGACCGCTTCGGCCTGGCGCAGCTGCACCAGCTGCGCGGCCGCGTCGGTCGCTCGCACCACCAGGCCTACGCCTACCTGCTGACGCCGGGCGAGGACGCCATCACCAACAACGCCAAGAAGCGGCTGGAGGCGATCCAGGCCATGGAGGAACTGGGATCGGGCTTCTACCTGGCCATGCACGACCTGGAGATCCGCGGCACCGGCGAAGTGCTGGGCGATTCGCAGTCCGGCAACATCCAGGAAGTCGGCTTCTCGATGTACAACGAGATGCTGAACGAAGCGGTGCGCGCCCTGCGCGCCGGCGAGGAGCCGGACCTGGACGCCCCCTTCAACCTGGCCTGCGAGGTCAACCTGCATGCGCCGGCGCTGCTGCCGTCCGACTACTGCGCCGACGTGCATGCGCGCCTGAGCGTCTACAAGCGCCTGGCCCACGCCGCCGACGAGGACGACCTGATCCAGATCCAGGAAGAACTGATCGACCGCTTCGGCAAGCTGCCCGAAGCGGCGCAGACGCTGCTGACCACGCACCGCCTGCGCCTGGCCGCGCAACCGCTGGGCATCGTCAAGATCGACGCCAGCGAAACCCAGGCGCTGCTGCAGTTCGGCCCCAAGACCAGCGTCGATCCGGCGAAAATCATCGAACTGGTGCAGCGGCAACGCCACATCAAACTCGCAGGACAGGATAAATTGCGGGTTGAGATCAAGGCCGCGCAGATCCCGGCCCGCGCCGACGCCGTGCGCGCCGTGCTGCGCGCCTTGAAGTAACCCGCCCCGACCTTCGCATTTTTATGACTATCCATCACCTCGTCGTCCAATCCCCCGGCCTGACGGTCGAACACGCCGAACAGATCGCCGCGCTCGCGCAGGCGCAGGGCGTGGCCCGCATCAGCGCCACCGCGGCCCGTCTACTTGACGTGCAGCACGACGATGCCACCCGCGCCGACGTGGTGGCCTGGGCCGAACGCCATGGCGTCGACACCGCCTTCGTGCCCGCCGGCCTGAAGCTGTCGCACTGCAAGGTGCTGGCGATGGACATGGACTCGACGCTCATCAACATCGAGTGCATCGACGAGATCGCCGGCGTGGCCGGCGTCAAGGACAAGGTCTCGGAGATCACCGAGGCCGCGATGCGCGGCGAGATCAAGGACTTCGCTGAAAGCCTGCGCCGCCGCGTGGCGCTGCTCAAGGACGTGCCGGCCGAAGCCCTGGAACAGGTCTACACCGAGAAGCTGCGCCTGAACCCCGGCGCCGAACGGTTGATCACCACCGCCCAGGCGGCCGGCATCAAGGTGCTGCTGGTGTCGGGCGGCTTCACATTCTTTACCGACCGCCTGCGCGAGCGCCTGCGGCTGGACAGCGCCCACGCCAACACGCTGGAGATCGACAACGGCGTGCTGACCGGCCGCGTGCTGGGCGACATCCTGGACGCCGACGCCAAGGCCGTGTACCTGCGCGAGTTCGCCCGCACCCACGGCGCGACCAAGGAGCAGGTCATCGCCATGGGCGACGGCGCCAACGACCTGAAGATGCTGGGCGCCGCGGGCTTCCCGGTGGCCTACCACGCCAAGCCGCTGGTGCGGCAGCAGACGCGCTACGCGCTGAACGTCTCGGGCCTGGACGGCGTGCTGAACTGGTTCGAAGGCTGATCGCCGCACGGCCGCGCCACCCGGGAAAGCCACCGCGAAGGTGGCTTTCCTGTCTGCCAGCGTCGATCAGTAGCGCATTCTCACCGACAGCAGCGCTGCCCTGCCCGCGCCGAGCGCGGCGTGGTTACTCGGTCGGGCCCGCGTGTAGTACGTCTGATCAAACAGGTTCATCACGTTGAGTTGCAGCGACAGTCCCGGGCTGACCTTGTACTTGGCCATCGCATCGAAACGCCAGTACGACGGCACCCAACGCGCCCGCGGCACGCCATTGGCGTCGACGCTTGCATCCGCGTTGCCATAGACTTTGCTGACATAGTAGGCGCCGCCGCCCAGAGTCAGTTCAGGCAGTACCTTGTAGGAAGACCACAGGCTGAACGCGTTGCGCGGCGTGTTCGGCAGGTCCTGGCCCTCGGCGCCAACGTCTCGGCGGCCACCCCGGATCAGCTTGCTGTCCATGAATATATAGCCCCCGTAGACATTCCAGGCCGGCGTGATCGCACCCGAAAAGCCCAGTTCAAATCCGCGCACGCGTGTCTGGCCAACCTGTTCGTACTCGTTCGGCAACACCTCGACGTTGGTGTTCTTGCGCGTATCCTGAAACACCGCGCCCGAGAGCGTCAGGCGTTCGCCGAACAGCTGCCACTTGACGCCCGCTTCCATCGAACGGCTTTTCTCCGGAGCCGCTGCCTCGTCGCGACCTCTCCTCAAGATGTCGGAAGCCGTAGTGCCGGCGACGGCGGACGGGGTCGATGCCGTTCCATAGCTTGCGTAGATCGTGCCTTCCGGCATGGGTTTGTAGACCAGGCCCAACTGGTAGTTCAACAGGTTGTCGGAGCGGCTGTAGTGTTCGGTCACGGAGGGACGGCCGCTGGTGCGATAGTTATCCCAGCGCAGCCCGACGCCGGCCTGCCATTGCTCGTCGAACTTAATGGTATCGAACGCATACAGTGCCGCCGTATCGGTAGCATAGGGCGCCGGCAAACCCCGCGCGGTGCGGCAAGGATAGGGCACGTTCGGATCGGGATTCTGCAACGAGGTGTGTGCCAGTGCGTCCGGGCACGCGGTGAGCCCGTCCGACACCAGGACCTGATCGTTGTTTCTCGCCATGCTTTGTCTGACAGTGCTGTACTCGAAACCCAGGTCGAATGCGTGCTTGACCGCGCCCGTTTGGAACTCGCCGCTCAAGTCGGTCTGGTTGGTGAATGCCTTGGTGACGAAGTATCTGCCATAAGCCGGCCTGTCCACGATTCCGGCAGGCAGGTTCGCGAGCGTGAGGTTGGGTTGGGTGGCGAGGTAATCGGCGGTCTCGTGACCATATCGCGCCACATTGCGCAGTTTGAGCTTGTCGGAAAAATCGTGCTGGAAGTCGACGGTGGCCATGTCATCACGCGTCTTCATGAAATCGCGCCCCGCCAGGCCGTAGAAGTTTTTGCGACTGATCCCGAGGGTCTCCGTGACTGGCAGGCCCACTCGAGGGTCGTAGGGAATCGAGTAATCCGGCATGCTGTCGTTCTGGTAGTGGTAATAGCTGAGCGTGATGCGGGTCGGCGTGCCCATGCCCAGCGTCAGCGACGGCGCCATTCCCCAGCGCTCGAAATTCACCGCCCTGTCGCGGCCCGGTACGTCGCCCTTCGCACCCATGACGTTCAGGCGGAAGGCCGACTTTTCGCCAAGGCGCCAGTTGCTGTCGAGCGTTGCGCGGTAGTTTCTATCGGTGCCGATCTGCCCCATGGCTTCGATGGCATCCTTGGCCTTGGGCGCCTTGCTGACCATGTTGATGCTGCCCCCCGCGCCGCCACGGCCGGCATAGACGGAATCCGGGCCCTTGATGATCTCCACCTGCTCCAGGTTGAAGGTATCGCGCGCCTGCATGCTGACGTCGCGCACGCCATCCAGGAACAGGCTGCTGGCGGCGTTCTGGCCGCGAATGATGGGCAGGTCGCCGCCAGCGCGTCCGCCCTCGCCCGCGGCGAAGGTGATGCCCGGCGAGTTCTGCAGCACGTCCTGCAACGATGTCGCGGACTGGTCGGACATGACCTGCTTGGGCACCACCTGCACCGAACGCGGCGTGTCCAGCAGCGGCGCGGTCATCTTGGAGGACTGGACGCTGTCGGGCTGGTAGGGCGAGCTTTCGCCTTCCACCTGCACCGGCGCCAGCTGCGGAACGTGGCCGGCGCCCGATTGCGCCATTGCATAAGGACTGATGAACAGCGCGGGTACCGCCACCGCGGCGGCCAGCGATCCGGCCAATGAATTCAGCGCGTACGAATCTTCGAGTTTCAAGATGAGGCTCTCCTGGACGGGAATGGAAACCATTCCTGTTTATGACAGCCTGCGATTCTGTACGTGAAAGTTGATCGGGTTCGGCCACGCCAGTGAAATCGGACGCGATAACGCAACGATGCCGTGACTTGATGGCGTTTGGCCACAGAATCCGCAATCGGCGATGACGCGACCTCAAAACAAAACGCCCCTTGCGGGGCGTTTATGCGGTGCGTGGGGCGGCCGGTTCAGGTCCGCAGGCGCGGATGCCGCTTGAACAGATAGCGGTACACGAACCCGGGATAGGCCAGCACCAGGTACAGGCTCAAGGTGATGGCGTAGAACTCCCAGGTCTGCGCGAAGCGGTTGCCCAGCGCGGACTCGAACGTGAAGCCCAGGGCGCCCACGATCAGGTAGAACACCAGCACTTCGACCAGGCGCATCCAGAACGGCTTGACGGCTTCGGCCCCGCCCTGCTTCCACGGCAGCACGGCGAACACGCGCTCCGTCAGGAAGGGCAGGTTCGCGCTGACCAGGGCCAGCGCGATCAGGAGCCATACCGCCAGGGTCTGGTTCATGGCCCGCTTCGCTTACAGGCTAAGCGAGCTGCGGATGGCCTGCACGCACAGGGCCATCAGGCCGCCCGGCAACAGGCCCAGCACCAGAATCAGCAGGCCGTTGACCGACAGCACGCCGCGCTGGCCGCAGGTGGCCGCCATCGGGGCGGCATCGGCCGCCGGCTCGTCGAAGTACACGACCTTGACCACGCGCAGGTAGTAGAACGCGCCGATCAGCGAGAACACCACCGCGACCACCGCCAGCGTGACGTGGCCGGCGCTGACCAGCGCCTGCAGCACCGCCAGCTTGGCGTAGAAGCCCACCAGCGGCGGGATGCCGGCCAGCGAGAACATCAGCAGCAGCACGATGGCGGCATGCCACGGGCTGCGGCGGTTCAGGCCCTTCAGGTCGTCGATGTGCTCGCACTCGAAACCCTGGCGCGACAGCAGCAGCACGATGCCGAAGCTGGCCAGCGTGGTCAGCACGTAGGTCAGCATGTAGAACAGCGACGCGCCGTAGGCGGACGAGGCCAGTTCCGGTTTGCCGACCACCGAGCCCGACATCAGGCCCAGCAGCACGAAGCCCATGTGCGAGATGGTCGAGTAGGCCAGCATGCGCTTGAAGTTGGTCTGCGCGATGGCGGTCAGGTTGCCGATGGCCAGCGACAGCACCGCCAGGATCATCAGCATCGGCTGCCAGTCGGCCGCCAGGCCGTGCAGGCCGTCAACCAGCAGGCGCAGCGTGATGGCGAAGGCCGCCAGCTTGGGCGCGCCGCCCAGGATCAGCGTGACCGCGGTCGGCGAACCCTGGTAGACGTCCGGCACCCACATGTGGAACGGCACGGCGCCGAGCTTGAACGCCAGGCCCGAAACCAGGAACACAATGCCGAACACCAGGGCCAGCTTCTCGGCCTTGCCGGCGGCGATGACCTTGGAGACTTCGGCCAGGTCCAGGTGACCGGTGGCGCCGTAGACCATCGACATGCCGTACAGCAGGAAGCCCGAGGCCAGCGCGCCCAGCACGAAGTACTTCATGGCGGCTTCGGTGGCGACGACGTTGTCGCGACGCAGCGCGATCAGCGCGTACAGCGCCAGCGACATCAGTTCCAGGCCCAGGTAGATCGAGATCAGGTTGCCCGACGAGATCATCACCATCTGGCCCAGCAGGGCGAACAGCGTCAGCACGTACAGTTCGCCGCCGCGCATCATGTCGCGCAGCTGGGCGTAGACGCGGCCGTAGACCAGCGTGACCGCCACCGCGATGTACGAGGCAATCTTGAGTAGGTGCGACAGCTCGTCGGTGACGTACAGGCCGTTGAAGGTCGAACCCGTGACGCCGTTCTTCCACTGCAGCGCCGACACCACGGTCAGCACGCCCAGCGCCAGCATGGTCAGCAGGAACGTCGGCTTGCGCTCGGGGTGATTGCTGACCGCGTCGACGAGCAGGATAGCCAGGCCGAAAACCAGCAGGAGGATTTCCGGTGTCGCCAGGGCGAAATCGATTTGGGATTGCATCATTGTCTTGTCTTACAGTTTCGAGACGGCAACGTGTTGCAGCAGGGCCTCGACCGACACGTGCATCACGTCGGTGAAGGGCTTGGGATAGATCCCCATGTACAGCACGGCGATCGCCATCACGCCAAGAATCACGAATTCGCGGCGGTTGATATCGGTCAGCTCGCGCACATGATCATTGGCGATATCGCCCAGGACCACGCGCTTGACCATCCACAGCGAATACGAAGCGCCCAGGATCAGCGCGGTGGCCGCCAGCAGGCCGATCCAGAAGTTGTGCTCGACCGCGCCCATGATCACCATGAACTCGCCGACGAAACCGCTGGTGGCCGGCAGGCCGCTGTTGGCCATCGAGAACAGGATGAAGAACGTGGCGAAGCGCGGCATCACGTTGACCACGCCGCCGTAGTCGGCGATGCGGCGCGAGTGCATGCGGTCGTAGAGCACGCCGATACACATGAACATGGCGCCCGAGACGAAGCCGTGGGAGATCATCTGCACGATGGCGCCTTCGACGCCGGCCGTGTTGAAGATGAAGAAACCCAGGGTGACGAAGCCCATGTGGGCGACCGACGAATAGGCCACCAGCTTCTTCATGTCGTCCTGCACGATCGCCACCAGGCCGATGTAGATCACGGCGATCAGCGACAGCGTGATCATCAGGCCGGCCAGGCTGTGCGAGGCGTCGGGCGCGATCGGCAGCGAGAAGCGCAGGAAACCGTAGGCGCCCAGCTTCAGCATGATCGCGGCCAGCACGATGGAGCCGCCCGTGGGCGCCTCGACGTGGGCGTCCGGCAGCCAGGTGTGCACCGGCCACATCGGCACCTTGACGGCGAAGGCCGCCAGCAGCGCCACGAAGATCAGGATCTGCGGGGTGTAGCCCAGCTTGGTCTGCTGCCAGGTCAGGATGTCGAACGAACCGCCCGAGGCGTTCCACAGGTAGACGAAGGCCACCAGCGTCAGCAGCGAGCCCATCAGGGTGTAGAGGAAGAACTTGAAGGCCGCGTACACCCGGTTCGGTCCGCCCCAGACGCCGATGATGATGTACATCGGGATCAGCGTGGCTTCGAAGAACACGTAGAACAGCATGCCGTCCAGCGCGCAGAACACGCCCACCATCAGACCCGACAGGATCAGGAAGGCGGCCATGTACTGCGACACGCGGCTGGTGATGACTTCCCAGCCGGCCAGCACCACGATGATGGTGATGAACGCGGTCAGGAGCACGAACCACAGCGAAATGCCGTCCACGCCCAGGTGGTAGTTGACGTTGAAGGCTTCGATCCAGGAGGTCTTCTCGACGAACTGCATGGCAGCCGTCTTGGAGTCGAACCCGGTGTACAGCGGGATCGTGACGAGGAAGCCGGCGATCGAGCCGACCAGCGACAGGCCGCGCGTCAGACCGGGACGGTCGTCACGGCCCACCGCCAGCACCAGCAGGCCGAATACGATCGGGACAAAGATCGCAAGCGTGAGCCAGGGGAAAGTGTTGGATGCCATCTCGCTTGCCATCATTGGGGAATCAGCACAAAGAAAGTCACCAGCGCCATGATGCCGATGATCATCGCGAACGCGTAGTGATAGATGAAGCCGGACTGCAGGTGGCGGCTGATCGCCGACACCCAGCCCACCACGCGCGCGCTGCCGTTGATCAGCAGGCCGTCGATGATGCCGCGGTCGCCGGTCTGCCACAGGCCACGGCCCAGGCAGCGCAGGCCGCGGGCGATGATCTGCTCGTTGACCCAGTCGACGTAGTACTTGTTCTCAAGCACCTTGTTCACGCCCGACAGGCTCGACTTGATCGCGGCCGGGACCTTCGGGTTGATCAGGTAGCAGTACCAGGCGATGACCGCGCCGGCCACGACCAGCCAGAACGGCAGGGTCTGGAAGGCGTGCAGGCCGAAGGCGACCCAGCCGTGCCATTCTTCGTGCAGTTCGTGCATGGCCGGATGCTGCGGCAGCACCGTGATCACGCCGTTGAAGAACTTGCCGAACAGCATCGGATCCACCGCCCAGGCGCCGATCAGCACCGACGGGATCGCCAGCAGGATCAGCGGCAGGGTCACGACCCAGGGCGACTCGTGCGGCTTGCCGCCGTGGTGGCCGTGGCCATGGTCGTCGTGACCGTGGTCGTCATGGCCGTGCGCGTCGTGGCCGTGGCCATGGCCGTGGTCGCTGGTGTCGAAGCGTTCCTTGCCATGGAAGACCAGGAAGTACACGCGGAACGAGTACAGCGAGGTCACGAACACGCCGATCAGCGTGGCGTAGTAGGCGAAGCTGGCGCCCCAGACGTGGGCGGCGCCGGCGGCCTCGATGATGTGTTCCTTCGAGTAGAAACCCGAGAAGAACGGCGTGCCGACCAGGGCCAGCGTGCCCAGGAGGAAGGTGATCCAGGTGATGGGCATGTACTTGCGCAGGCCGCCCATGTTGCGGATGTCCTGGTCGTGATGCATGCCGATGATGACCGAGCCCGCGCCCAGGAACAGCAGCGCCTTGAAGAACGCGTGCGTCATCAGGTGGAAGATCGCCACCGAGTAGGCCGAGGCGCCCAGCGCGACGGTCATGTAGCCCAGCTGCGACAGCGTCGAATACGCCACCACGCGCTTGATGTCGTTCTGGATGATGCCCAGGATGCCCAGGAACAGCGCGCCGATGGCGCCGATCACGATGATGAACGACAGCGCGGTGTCCGACAGCTCGAACAGCGGCGAGAAGCGCGCGACCATGAAGATGCCGGCCGTCACCATGGTGGCGGCGTGGATCAGCGCGGAGATCGGCGTCGGGCCTTCCATCGAGTCGGGCAGCCAGGCGTGCAGGGGAACCTGCGCCGACTTGCCCATGGCGCCGATGAACAGGCAGATGCAGGCCACGGTCAGCAGCATCCAGTCCGAACCGGGCAGCGTCAGCTTGGACAGCTTGTCGGCCTGGGCGAACACTTCACCGTAGTGCATGGTGCCGGCATAGGCGAACAGCAGGCCGATGCCGAGGACGAAACCGAAGTCGCCGACGCGGTTGATCAGGAACGCCTTCATGTTGGCGAAGATCGCGGTCGGGCGGGTGTACCAGAAACCGATCAGCAGGTACGAGACCAGGCCCACCGCTTCCCAGCCGAAGAACAGCTGCACCATGTTGTTCGACATCACCAGCATCAGCATGGAGAACGTGAACAGCGAGATGTACGAGAAGAAGCGCTGGTAGCCGGGATCGTCGGCCATGTAGCCGATGGTGTAGATGTGCACCATCAGCGACACCGAGGTCACCACGACCATCATCATGGCCGACAGCGGGTCGATCAGGAAGCCGATTTCCAGCTTGGTCTGGCCGATCAGGCTCCAGGTATAGACGGCGCCATCAAAGCGCAGGCCGTTGAGCACGTCGCCCAGCACCACCACCGAACCGATGGCGGAGATGAGCACGCCCAGGATGGTGATGACGTGCGAGGCGCGGCGGCCGATCGGACGGCCCAGGAACCCGGTGCCGAAAAGGCCCGCGAGGATTGCTCCGGCCAGCGGCGCCAGCGCGATGAGCAGGTAGAGATTGGGTGAGCTAGACATTTTCTTCCAATACCCCGTCAGCCCTTCAGGCGATCGAGTTCGTCAACGTTGATCGTGTTCAGGTTGCGGAACAGCAGCACCAGGATGGCCAGGCCGATCGCCGCTTCAGCGGCGGCCACGGTCAGGATGAAGAACACGAACACCTGGCCGGCGGTGTCGCCGAACCAGCTGGAGAACGCCACGAAGTTCATGTTGACGGCCAGGAGCACCAGCTCGATGGACATCAGCAGGATGATCAGGTTGCGGCGGTTCAGGAAGATGCCGAAGATCCCGATGGCGAACAGGATCGCCCCCAGGATCAGATAATGGGCCAGCGTCAGCGTCATTGTTTTTCTCCTTGGGGCGCGGCGGTGCCGTTCTGGGCCTGGGCGCGCTCGCTCTGGGCGGGCATGCTCACCATGCGGAAGCGGTCCTTGGCGCGCACGCGAACCGCGGCGACCGGGTCGTTGTACTTCACGTCGCGGCGGCGGCGCAGGGTCAGCGCGATGGCGGCGACCATGCCGACCAGCAGCAGCGCGGCGCCGACTTCGATGGCGTAGATGTAGTGCGTGTACATCGCTTCACCGAGCGCGCGAGCATTGTTGTAGTCGCCGGCGACCGGGGCTTGCGGGCCCGAGCCGTACCAGGTCGACCCCAGCACGAAGGCCATTTCCAGCACCATCACCAGGCCGATCACCAGGCCCAGCGGCAGGTAGGTCTTCATGCCCTGGCGCAGGGCATCCATGCGGATGTCCAGCATCATGACGACGAACAGGAACAGCACCATCACGGCGCCCACGTACACCAGCACCAGCAGCAGCGCGAGGAACTCGGCGCCCAGCAGCATCCACAGCATGGCCGCGTTGGCGAACGCCAGGATCAGGTGCAGGACGGCGGTGACCGGGCTGCGCGCGGTGATCACGCGGAACGCCGCGATCACCAGCACGGCGGCCAGTATGTAAAACAGGACAGTGGTAAAAGTCATGGATCAGGACCCTGGGCTCAACGGTAGGGAGCGTCTTCGGCCCGGCGGCGGGCGATTTCGGCTTCGTAGCGGTCGCCCACGGCGAGCAGCATGTCTTTGGTGAAATACAGGTCGCCGCGCTTTTCGCCGTGGTATTCGTGGATGTGCGTTTCCACGATCGAGTCCACGGGGCAGCTTTCCTCACAGAAGCCGCAGAAAATGCACTTGGTCAGGTCGATGTCGTAGCGCGTGGTGCGGCGGGTGCCGTCGTCACGCTGGTCCGACTCGATGGTGATGGCCAGCGCGGGGCACACGGCTTCACACAGTTTGCACGCGATGCAGCGCTCTTCCCCATTGGGGTAGCGCCGCAGCGCGTGCAGGCCGCGGAAACGCGCCGAGGTCGGCGTCTTTTCCTGCGGGTAGCGCAAGGTGACCTTGCGCTTGAAGAAATACTTGCCCGTCAGGCGCATGCCCTTGAGCAGTTCGGCCAGCATCAAGCTGCCGAAGAAATCTTTGATCGCTTCCATATCCTGCCTCTGCCTGGCGGCTTAGCGCCAAATGTTCCAGGGCGTCTGCATCCAGATCGCCACAACGACCAGCCAAACGCCGGTCAGCGGGATGAAGATCTTCCAGCCCAAACGCATGATCTGGTCGTAGCGGTAACGCGGGAACGACGCACGGAACCACACGAACAACGAAACCACGACGAACGTCTTGAGACCGAGCCAGATCCAACCCGGGATCCAGGTCAGCGGCGCGATGTCGATCGGCGAAGCCCAGCCGCCCAGGAACATGATCGACGCCATGCACGACAGCAGGATCATGTTGGCGTATTCGCCCAGGAAGAACAGCGCGAAGGCCATGCCCGAGTATTCGACCATGTGGCCGGCCACGATTTCCGATTCGCCTTCCACCACGTCGAACGGGTGGCGGTTGGTTTCGGCGACGGCCGAGATCACGTAGATCACGAACAGCGGCAAGAGCGGCAGCCAGTTCCAGGACAGGAACGTCAGGCCCTTGTCGGCGAACCAGCCGCGGTTCTGCACATGCACGATCTCGGACATGTTCAGGCTGCCGGACACCAACAGCACCGTCACCAGCACGAAGCCGATGGCCAGTTCATACGACAGCATCTGGGCCGAGGCGCGCAGCGCGCCCAGGAACGCGTACTTCGAGTTCGAGGCCCAGCCGGCGACGATCACGCCGTACACGCCGATCGACGTGATGGCCATGATGTACAGCAGGCCGGCGTTGACGTTGGCCAGGACCACGTCGGGACCGAACGGCACCACCGCCCAGGCGGCCAGCGCCGGCATCAGCGTGACCACGGGGGCCACGATGAACAGCACCTTGTTGGCCTGGCTGGGGACCACGACTTCCTTGGTCAGCAGCTTGAACACGTCGGCGAACGGCTGCAGCAGCCCCTTGAAACCGACGCGGTTCGGACCCATGCGCACGTGCATGGCGCCGATCATCTTGCGCTCCCAGTACGTCAGGTAGGCGACGCACAGGATGATGGGCACGGCGATGACCACGATCTTGATGATCGTCCAGAGAACCATCCAGACCGTCGGACCGAGCAATGCCGTTCCGTGGCTTTCAAGAACATTGAGCCATTCCATCAGGCACGCTCCACGCTGAGTTGACCAAATGCGCCACCCAGGGCTGCGGTATTTTCAAAGGCTGCGGCGATGCGCACGGCGCGATCGGCCACGGCGTCGTCCTGCACGGTTTCGAGCTCGACAGCGCCCTGCCCGCCCGTCACGCGCACCTTGACGCCGGCGGTCAGGCCGAGGCTGGTCAGCGTGTTGCCGTTCATGCGCGCGGCGGGCAGCTTCGAGGCCGGCGCGGCCTGCAGCGGCTCCGAGCGGCGCACCATGGCGTCGGTACGGTAGATCGGCACGTCGGCGACGCGCTCCAGCCCGGTCAGGGGCTGGCCCAGGCCCAACGGGGCCTTGATGTCGTTGGACAGGCGGCCTTCGACGCCGCCGGCCAGCGCGGCATCGCGCACGGACTCGGAGGTTTCGTCATCGAAGCCGGCCAGGTGCAAGACGTTGCCCAGCACGCGCAGGACCTTCCAGGCCGGACGGGTCTGGCCGAACGGCGCGACCGTGCCCTTGAAGCTCTGGGCCAGGCCCTGGGCGTTGACGAACGTGCCCGAGGTTTCGGTGAACGGCGCCACCGGCAGCATGACGTCGGCCCATTCGGCGGCGGCCGAACGGTAAGGCGTCAGGGCCACGGCGAATTGCGCGCCGCGCAGCGCGGCGATGGCTTGCTGGCCATTGTCGGCATCCAGCAGCGGCTCGGCGTGCAGCACCACGTAGGCCTTGAGCGGCTCGGCCAGCATGGCGGCGGCGTTCTTGCCGCCCTTGCCCGGGATGGCGCCGGCCAGGTAACCGCCGACGGTGTTGCCGCCGGAGGTCAGGAAACCGAACTTGCCTCCCGCCAGGTCGGCCACGGCGCGGCCGTTGGCGGCCAGGGTCGAGGCCTGGGCGCTGGCCACGGCCAGGTTGCCCATCAGCACGGCGGTGTTGGCGCCCGACGCCAGGCTGGCGGCGATGATCTTGGCGTTCTCGCCCGGGGTGACCGAGGCGAACTCGGCCGGCACCGCGGCTTGCTTGGCTTGCGCCAGGGCCACGGCCACTTCGGCCAGGGCGCGCGGCAGCTCGGACGGGGCCACGGTGAGGCGGCCGGCGACCGGCATCAGGGGATCGTCGGCGGCGCTATCGACCATCAGGATCTGCGTGCCGCGCTTGGCGGCCTGGCGCAGGCGCTGGGCCATCAGCGGGTGGTCCTTGCGCAGGAACGAGCCGACCACCAGGACGCGGTCCAGGTTGTCGAGTTCGGCGATCGGCATGCCCAGCCACGGCGCGCCGGTCAGCGCGGCGTCGAAGGCCGGGTCGGTCTGGCGCAGGCGGAAATCGATGTTCTCGGAACCCAGCGCGCGGACCAGGCGGCCCAGCAGCGCGTATTCCTCGGTGGTGGCGTATTCGGACGCCAGGGCGCCGATCTGGCCGGCGCCGAAGCTGTCACGCACGCGCGACAGGCCTTGGGCCACGGCGGCCAGGGCGTCGGCCCAGGAGGCTTCCTGCCACTTGCCGTCGGCGCCCTTGATCATCGGGGCGGACAGGCGGTCTTCGCTGTTCAGGCCTTCGCACGAGAAGCGGTCGCGGTCGCTGATCCAGCATTCGTTGATGGCTTCGTCTTCGAACGGCACCACGCGCATGACGCGGTCGCCCTTGACCTGGACCACCAGGTTGGCGCCCAGGCTGTCGTGCGGGCTGACCGAACGGCGACGGGCCAGTTCCCAGGTGCGGGCGCTGTAGCGGAAGGGCTTGGAGGTCAGCGCGCCCACCGGACAGATGTCGATCATGTTGCCCGAGAGCTCGGACTCGATCGAGCGGCCCACGAACGAGGTGATCTCGGAGTGCTCGCCACGGCCCAGCATGCCCAGTTCCATGACGCCGGCGATTTCCTGGCCGAAGCGCACGCAGCGGGTGCAGTGGATGCAGCGGCTCATTTCCTCGGCGGAAACCAGCGGGCCCAGGTCCTTGTGGAACACCACGCGCTTTTCTTCCTGGTAACGCGAGGAAGAGCCGCCGTAGCCCACGGCCAGGTCCTGCAGCTGGCATTCGCCGCCCTGATCGCAGATCGGGCAGTCGAGCGGGTGATTGATGAGCAAGAATTCCATCACCGACTTCTGAGCGGCGCGAGCCTTCTCGGAGCAGGTGTGCACGACCATGCCGTTCGTCACGGGGGTGGCGCAAGCGGGCAGCGCCTTGGGCGCCTTTTCCACTTCGACCAGGCACATGCGGCAGTTGGCCGCGATGGACAGTTTCTTGTGGTAGCAGAAATGCGGCACGTAAAGCCCGACTTTCTGGGCCGCATGCATCACCATGCTGCCCTCGGGCACTTCTACCGTATTGCCGTCGACGGTTAGTTCAACCATTGCTGTTCCTGAGACCTACAGATATTGCGGAACCACACACGACTTGTGCTCGATGTGGTGCGCGAATTCGTCGCGAAAATGCTTGAGGAAGCCACGCACGGGCATGGCGGCGGCGTCACCCAGGGCGCAGATGGTGCGGCCCATGATGTTGCCGGCCACGTTGTCCAGCATGTCCAGATCTTCCGGACGGCCGTGGCCGTTTTCGATGCGATGCACCATGCGGTACAGCCAGCCGGTGCCTTCGCGGCACGGCGTGCACTGGCCGCAGCTTTCCTCGAAATAGAAATACGACAGGCGCAGCAGCGACTTGACCATGCAGCGCGTCTCGTCCATGACGATCACCGCGCCCGAACCCAGCATGGAACCCGCCTTGGCGATGGCGTCGTAGTCCATCGTGGTTTCCATCATGATGTCGGCCGGCAGCACCGGGGCGCTCGAACCGCCGGGGATCACGGCCTTGAGCTTCTTGCCGCCGCGCATGCCGCCCGCCAGTTCCAGCAGGGTCGAGAACGGGGTGCCCAGCGGGATCTCGTAGTTGCCGGGACGCTCGACGTCGCCGGTGATCGAGAACAGCTTGGTGCCGCCGTTGTTGGGCTTGCCGACTTCGAGGTAGGCCTGGCCGCTGTTGCGGATGATCCAGGGCACCGCCGCAAAGGTTTCGGTGTTGTTGATGGTGGTGGGCTTGCCATACAGGCCGAAGCTGGCCGGGAACGGCGGCTTGAAGCGCGGCTGGCCCTTCTTGCCTTCCAGCGATTCCAGCAGCGCGGTTTCCTCGCCACAGATGTAGGCGCCGTAGCCGTGGAACGCGTGCAGCTGGAAGTTGAATTCCGAACCCAGGATCTTGTCGCCCAGGAAGCCGGCGGCGCGCGCCTCTTCCAGGGCCTCTTCGAAGCGCTCGTAGACTTCGAAGATTTCACCGTGGATGTAGTTGTAGCCGACGCTGATGCCCATCGCGTAGGCGGCGATCGCCATGCCTTCGATCACGATGTGCGGATTGAAGCGCAGGATGTCGCGATCCTTGAACGTGCCGGGTTCGCCTTCGTCCGAGTTGCAGACGAGGTACTTCTGGCCCGGGAAGGCGCGCGGCATGAAGCTCCACTTCAGGCCGGTCGGGAAGCCCGCGCCGCCGCGGCCGCGCAGACCCGACGCCTTGACTTCGGCGATGACGTCTTCCGGCTTCATGCCGGTGGTGAGGATCTTGCGCAGGGCTTCGTAGCCGCCGCGCTTGACGTAGTCGGCCAGGCGCCAGTTGGCGCCGTCGACGTCGGCCATGATCTGCGGCTTGATGTGGCGGCCGTGCAGGCACATCGAGTTGGACAGGTCGTTCAGCGGATTGGGCTCCAGGCCCTGCGCGAACTGCTTGTAGATGTCGGGCGCGTTCATGCCGACTCTCCTTGCGCCTTGAGGGCCGCGACCAGCGCGTCCAGCTTCTCTTCGGTCATGCGCACGCACATATGCTTGTTGTTCACGATCAGCACGGGGGAATCGCCGCAGGCGCCCATGCACTCGCCCTCGACCAGGGTGAACTGGCCGTCAGCGGTGGTTTCGCGGTAGTCCACGCCCAGCTTGCGCTTGAGGTAGTCGCCGGCGCGTTCGCCGTCGCGCAAGGCACAGGGCAGGTTGGTGCAGACCGCGATCTTGGTCTTGCCGACGGGCTTGACGTCGAACATGTTGTAGAAGGTGGCGACTTCCTGGACCGCGATGGGCGGGACGCCGATGTAGTTGGCCACATCTTCAATGATGTCGGTAGCCAACCAGCCCTTCTCTTCCTGCGCGATGGCAAGAGAGGCCATGATGGCGGACTGCCGCTGGTCGGCCGGGAACTTGGCGAGTTCTCGGTCGATTTTCTGGTAGGCCTGTTCGGAAAGCAGCATAGTTTGAATCCGGGTTATGCGGGCGTGCTCGTGACGGTTCTGGGCGGATCAGCGATCGATCTCGCCGAAAACGATGTCCTGCGTACCAATGATGGTGACGGCGTCGGCGATCATGTGACCGCGCGACATTTCGTCCAGCGATTGCAGGTGGGCGAAGCCGGGGGCCCGAATCTTCAGGCGGTACGGCTTGTTGGCTCCGTCCGACACCAGGTAGATGCCGAACTCGCCCTTGGGGTGCTCCACCGAGGCGAACGCTTCACCCGGGGGCACGTGGAAACCTTCGGTGAAGAGCTTGAAGTGATGGATCAGCTCTTCCATGTTGGTCTTCATGGCGGTGCGCTTGGGCGGGGCGATCTTGTGGTTCTCGATCATGACCGGGCCCGGGTTGTTGCGCAGCCATTCCACGCACTGGCGGATGATGCGGTTGCTCTCGCGCATTTCGGCGATGCGGACCAGGTAGCGGTCGTAGCAGTCGCCGTTGACGCCGACGGGGATGTCGAAATCGAGCAGGTCGTAGACTTCGTAGGGCTGCATCTTGCGCAGGTCCCAGGCCACGCCCGAGCCACGCAGCATCGGGCCGGTGAAACCCAGCGCCTTGGCGCGGTCGGGATCGACCACGCCGATGCCGACCAGGCGCTGCTTCCAGATGCGGTTGTCGGTGAGCAGGGTTTCGTACTCGTCGACGCAGGCGGGGAAGCGGTTGGTGAAGTCTTCGATGAAGTCCAGCAGCGAGCCCGAACGCGCGTCGTTCATGGCGCGCACTTCCTTCTCGCCGCGATACTTGCTGGTGTCGCCGTACTGCGGCATGGTGTCCGGCAGGTCGCGGTAGACGCCGCCCGGACGATAGTAGGCCGCGTGCATGCGGGCGCCCGAGACCGCTTCATAGCAGTCCATCAGGTCTTCGCGTTCACGGAAGGCGTACAGGAACACGGCCATGGCGCCCACGTCGAGCGCGTGCGAACCCAGCGACATCAGGTGGTTCAGGAGGCGCGTGATCTCGTCGAACATGACGCGGATGTATTGCGCGCGCAGCGGGGCTTCGACGCCCAGCAGCTTCTCGATGGCCATGACGTAGGCGTGCTCGTTGCACATCATGGACACGTAGTCCAGGCGGTCCATGTAGGGCAGCGCCTGGATGTAGGTCTTGTGCTCGGCCAGCTTTTCAGTGGCGCGGTGCAGCAGGCCGATGTGCGGGTCGGCGCGCTGGATGACTTCGCCGTCCAGCTCGAGCACCAGGCGCAGCACGCCGTGGGCGGCCGGGTGCTGCGGGCCGAAGTTGAGCGTGTAGTTCTTGATTTCTGCCATGATTCAACGTCCCAAGCCGTAGGTGTCTTCGCGCACCACGCGCGGCGTGATCTCGCGCGGGTCGATCGTGACGGGCTGGTAAATGACGCGCTTCTGTTCCGGGTCGTAGCGCATTTCGACGGTGCCGGAGAGCGGGAAGTCCTTGCGGAACGGGTGGCCGATAAAGCCGTAGTCGGTCAGGATGCGGCGCAGGTCCGGGTGACCTTCGAAGACGATGCCGTACAGGTCGAACGCCTCGCGCTCGAACCAGCCCACGGCCGGCCAGCATTCCATCAGCGAGGCGACCATCGGGAACTCGTCGTCCGGCGCCCAGGTGCGCACGCGCAGGCGCCAGTTGTTCTCGACCGACAGCAGGTGCGCGACCACGGCGAAACGCGCGCGGTGCACCTTGGCGTTGGTTTCCTCGGGCAGCTGGCGCGTGCCGTTGCCCCAGGTGAGGTAGTCGACGCCACAGAGGTCGATACAGATTTCGAAGCGCAGGCCGGCTTCGGTGCGCAGCTTGTTGCAGACGGAGAACCACTGCTCCGCGGGCACTTCGAGCGTCAGCTCGCCCAGCGCCTCGGTCAGCGCGATGTCCGCGCCGAGGGTGGTCTGCAAATTGTTTTTCAGGGTTTCGAGCCTGGTCATCATCTTGTACGCTTAGGTGAACCGATACGCTGTTTCGCGGGGTCCTGCGGCGGCGTTTGCGGCGGCCGCGGACCGGAGCGCAAACTCAGCGCGCAATCGTGTTGGTCAGACGGATCTTGTTCTGCATCTGCAGCAAGCCGTAGACCAGCGCCTCGGCCGTGGGCGGGCAGCCCGGCACGTAGACGTCTACCGGTACGATGCGATCGCAGCCGCGCACCACGGAATACGAGTAGTGGTAGTAACCGCCACCGTTGGCACAGGAGCCCATCGACACCACCCAACGCGGTTCGGGCATCTGGTCGTAGACCTTGCGCAGCGCCGGCGCCATCTTGTTGCACAGCGTGCCGGCGACGATCATCAGGTCGGACTGACGCGGGCTGGGGCGGAAGATGATGCCGAACTGGTCCAGGTCGTAGCGGGCCGCGCCCGCGTGCATCATCTCGACCGCGCAACAGGCCAGGCCGAAGGTCATGGGCCACATGGAGCCGGTTTTCGCCCAGTTAAGGAACTTATCGGCGCTGGTTGTGATGAACCCTTGCTTGAGAATGCCGTCTATAGCCATATTCGTCTCTGATAGCGTGCGGTGATGAAATAACCCGGCGGGTCATTCCCAGTCCAGCGCGCCCTTTTTCCATTCGTAGATGAAGCCGACGGTCAACACGGCGAGGAAAACCATGACCGTCCAGAAACCGACGAGCCCGACCGTGCCTTGGGCGATGGCCCACGGGAACAGGAACGCGATTTCCAGGTCGAAAAGAATGAACAGAATCGCCACCAGGTAGTAGCGCACGTCAAACTTCATGCGCGCGTCTTCGAACGCTTCGAAGCCGCACTCATAAGGGGATAGCTTCTCGGCGTAGGGACGCCGCGGGCCAAGGAGGGAGCCGGCCGTCAGAAGCGCGAACCCGATAAGGGTGGCCACTACGATAAACAGCAGGACGGGGAAATACTGTTGCAGGTTCATTCAGGCGTCCGTCAAATGCGCAAACGTTAGGATTGTAGCATTCGCGCGGTTACTTCCGGCTGAACTCTGTAGCGTGAACAGCGGGTGAAAGACTGCATTTCTCTGGTGGAACAATCGCAGTCTTTGACGGGGAATGGGCAGCTTACCGCAACCACGCATCAAGCATGCAAGCCAGGCGCAAAAACGCCCACACAGCGGCCATGCCCGCCCCGATTGCCACCGCAAGACCATGCAATAAACCGCGCGGAGAACCCGCCACGGACATCGCCGGACAAGCACGCCTGACATGGCGACCAATTTCCCAGCATCAAGAAAACAGACACATCCCAAATAAAAAAAGCCACCCCTGAGGGTGGCTTATATGAGCGGGCCGAGGCCCGCCCATGCACTGCGTAAATCTAGGCAGGACTTGCGCCCTGCTTTCGATTAGAAGCGGTGACGGATGCCCAGGCCGACGGCGGTCGACTTCAGACCGTCGATGAAGGCGTAGTTCTTGGCGTACGAACCGTAGGCGTACAGGTTGGTACGCTTGGACAGGTCGTAGGTGTAGCCCAGGTTGAACACGTTCATCGTGGCGTCGTCGCCGGTCAGCTTGTCGTTCGACGCGCTGACACGCTGCCACGAACCGAACAGGCTCGAAGCGCCGCCGATCGGGGCCGACAGGCCGACCAGGTACGAGTTGGCCTTGAAGCCATCAGCGAAGGCGTTGGTGCCGAAGCCGACGGTGCCGGCCGAGGTCTTGACGTCTTGGCTACCGAACCAGCCGTCGGTCGTGCGAGCGTAGGCCAGAGCCAGCTTCACGACTTCGAAGTCGTACGAACCGCCGATGGTGTATTGACGCGGGGTGGCGTCAACTTGACCTTGGGTCAGCTTGTTCGAGGCGTTCAGTTGGTCGAACGACAGAGCGACGTTCAGCGGGCCGTTGACGTAACGCAGGCCGGTCGTGATGGCGCGGGTGTTGTCAGCGGTGCGGAAGCCGGTTTGAGCGGTGTTGGTATCGTTGGCGTTGAACGAGTAGCCGACGCCGAACTGGAAGCCGCTGAACGACGGGGTTTGGTACAGGACCATGTTGTCGTAGCGGACGGTGTTCGTGGCGCTCAGGCCCATACCGATGTTAGCCTGGCCGAAACCAGCGCCGAACGGATCGATCGAACCGAAGTACTTCGAGGCGATGTTGGTTTGACGACCGAAGTCCAGTTGACCCCAGCTGTCGCTGGCCAGACCGACGGTGGCTTGACGGCCGAACAGACGACCACCTTGGGCCGACGTGCCGTTACCCGAGTCAAAGCCCGATTCCAGTTGGAAAACAGCGCGCAGGCCGTCACCCAGATCTTCCGAACCACGCAGACCCCAGCGCGAACCGTTCTGGACGCCGTTGATCATGCCGAACTTGCTACCGTTCTGAGCGTCGGTACCACCGCTGATCTTGTTGTAGCCGAGGCCCGTGTCGATGATGCCGTACAGGGTGACAGACGTTTCTGCCTGGGCGACACCGGCGAAACCGGCGAGCAGGGCGGCAGCGAGCAGAGTCTTTTTCATTTAAGAAATCTCCGTTGATTTGAGTGACAAGAGCAGCAATCCAGCAAACCAGCCTGCCGCCCCCCTAACTCCGCGAAGGGAAGTTGACGCTATTGCATCAAAAATCAGGGGGGCTGGCTATGGTCGACACCAGAAAAGTGCAGGTTTGCGACAGCCATGTTGGGATATTGCAACATCAGACCAACTCCCCATAGGGCTAACCCTGCGTTTTGCGAATGACCACGTATCCATGCGACTTTCAGCCCTGGCCCTAATAATTGAAGGGATGGCGCCGGGTTTCTTTCATATGCCTTTCCAGACTGAATAACCTCCTCGACGGGGCTGCTCCCGAGCCTGTCCGGACGCCCTTCCCCACGTTGACCCGGTCAGCATGGATAACGTTGTTATTTAAATAAAGCAGCGATATTATTTCGCAACATAGTCACTCATTTGCTTCCCTGGCCATGGTCACCGTCACTCCTCGCAGCGACCGCAACGAACGCCTGAGCGCGCTGCGCCGGCAGATGATCCTGGACGCCGCCCAGCGGGTATTCGAGCGCGACGGGCTGGAAAAAACCACGCTGCGCGCCATCGCCAAGGAGGCCGGCTGCACCACCGGCGCGATCTACCCCTGGTTCGCGGGCAAGGAGGCGCTGTACGGCGCCTTGCTGGACGAATCGCTGCAGCGCCTGCACACCCACCTGCTGGGCGCGACCTCTGGCGGCGCCCCCGAGTCGGCCGCGCGCCAGGCCATCCTGGCCTTTTTCGGCTACTACGCCGAGCGCCGCACCGATTTCTCGCTGGGGCTGTACCTGTTCCAGGGGCTGGGGCCGCGCGGGCTGGGGCGCGACATGGACGAGCGGCTCAACGGCCGGCTGCGGCAGTGCGTCGACGTGCTCGGCCAGGCCCTGGTCCGCGCCAAGTGCTGGACGGCCGAGACCGCGCGGGTCGAGCAAATGAATGTCTTCACCTATCTGATCGGACTGCTGTTGCTGTTGCACACCCGCCGCCTGAAATCCCTGGGCCAGCAGGCCGACGTCCTGTTGGATCACTACTGCCACGCGCTGGAACAACGATGACCGCCACGACCCTGCCCTGCGCCGACACCGACGCGCCGCTGATCAGCCTGGCCGATTTCCGGCAGTTGCTGGCCGAGCAGCATCCGTTTTCGCTACTGCTGGGAATCGAAGTGGAGCGCATCGGCCGCGGCACCGCGCTGGCCGTGCTGCCCGCCCGCGACAGCCACCAGCGGCTCGGCGGCATCGTCGCCGGCCCGATGCTGATGGGGCTGGCCGACCTGGCCATGTACGCGGCCGTGGTCGGCGCCACCGGCCAGGCCCACGCGGTGACCGCCAGCCTGACCATCAACTTCCTGCGCAAGAGCCCGGCCGGCGCGATCCACGCCGAGGCGCGGCTGCTCAAGGTGGGCCGCCTGTCCGCGGGCGAGGTCACCCTGACCGCCGCGGGTTCGGATGAGCCGCTGGCCCATATCGTCAGCACCTGGTCGGTGCCGAAGCCATGAGCCTGCGCATCAGCATCGTCGGCATGGGCCGCACCGGCACCCAGGCGGCGCGGCGGCTGCTCGCGGCCGAGCCGGACATCGCCCTGACGGTCTACGACATCGACCCGGACCGTTGCGAGGACTTCCGCGGCAGCGCCACCCTGGCAACCTCGGCGCGCGAAGCGCTGGCGGAGTCCGACACCATCGTGCTGGCCCTGCCGCGCGAACGCGAAATCGACCGGACCCTTGAGCGCTTCAGCGACGGCGAGGTCACCGCGCCGGTGGCGGGCAAGCTGATCGTCGACCTGGAGCCGCCGCCGCCCGAGCGGGCGCGCCGGCTGGACCAGGCGATCGCCACCGCCGGCGGACGCTACGCCTGCGCGCCGCTGCGGCCAACGGCCGGCGCCGGGCCGGATGCGCGGCTATTGAATGCCCTGATCGCGCCGCGCTGAGCCGCCCAGGCGTTCGGCCGCGACCACGCACAGCGCCAGCCAGACGAAACTGATGGCGAAGCCCGCCACCACGTCACTGGCGAAATGCACCTGCAGCAGGACGCGGCTCAGGCCGATCGCCATCACCAGCGCCGCCGCCAGGGCCACGCCGGGCAAGCGCCACGAGGCCGGCGCCAGGCGCCAGGCCAGGTAGCAGGCGGCGCCGTAGACCGCCATCGCGGCCGACGCGTGGCCGCTGGGAAAGCTCCAGCCCAGCGCGGTGACGAAACCATGGTCGTGCTCGGGCCGCACGCGCTCGAAGGCGTACTTGAGCAGACGGTTGAGCAGGCCGCCGCCCGCGGTGGCGGCCGCGCAGAAGGCCGCCAGCCCCCATTGGCGCCGGGCCAGCAGCGTGGCGGTCATCAGCACCGCGATCACGGCCAGGAAGTCGCGGTCGCCCAATGTGGTGAACCAGGACAGCAGCCACAACAGGGAATCGCCCATCGACATGCTGAGGGCGCTGGCCAGGGCGCTGTCGAACTCGACCACCCTCCCCGGGCGCGTCACGGCGGCGGCCAGCGCCAGGAACAGCGCGCCAGCCAGGATCATGCTCCCGGCCACGCCGGCCAGGCGCCAGGCCGGCTTGGCGCGCGCGCAGGCGCGCGCCAGGGCCACCGCCAGCGCCGCCGCGCACAGCGGCAACAACAGGAACAGCGGCAGCGCATGGGAAGCAACCCAGGCCGCGCAGGCGTCGGTCATCGCGCGGGCTCCCTTACTGTCCGCATCGCCCTACCCAGCGACCAGGGTCTTGTCGACCGGCGCGAAGGCGTGGGCGGCGGCGGCGTAGTCCCAGCGCTCGACATGACAGACCCGGGTGTCGCCTTCGCCCTCGCGCGTGATCACATTGACCGAATTGGGAATATTGCCGCGCACCCGCCGCGAGCAGGTGGTGCCCGCCTGCACTGCCCAGCCGGCCGCCACGGCCGGATCGGCGCTGGCCGGCAACACGTAGGGCAGATGGATGTGGCCGCCGAGGATCAGGTCGACCCCGGCCTGGGCCCAGGCCGCCAGCGCCCGTTCGCGCCCGATCAGCAGATTGAAGCGGTCGGATTCGACCTTGGCCCGCACCGGATGGTGCGCCACCACTACCCGCAACTGGCCGGGCCGGGCCTGGCGCAACCGCTGCGCCACCCGCGCGATCTGGGCGTCGGAGATCTCGCCATCCTTGCGGCGGCGGGGCCGCGTGGTGTTGACGCCGATGGCCAGCAGGCCGGCGGTTTCATAGACCGGTTCGAGCACCGCGCCGAGCGCGCGCTTGTAGTTGCCGTAGGGGTTGAGCGCGCGCGCGAACACATTGAACAGCGGAATGTCATGGTTGCCAGGGACCGCCAGCACCGGCAGCGACAGGCGCTCGATGAACTTGC
The DNA here is from genome assembly GCF_002082135.1 of Achromobacter ruhlandii. Taxonomy (NCBI): domain Bacteria; kingdom Pseudomonadati; phylum Pseudomonadota; class Betaproteobacteria; order Burkholderiales; family Alcaligenaceae; genus Achromobacter; species Achromobacter ruhlandii. The sequence goes on along the minus strand of NZ_CP017433.1, from coordinate 814,719 downwards.
GGGCGGCGGCGAACTGGCCGCGGCGGGCGCGCTGGGTGATGTCGCCGCTGATCACCACCAGGTCCGGCGCGAGCGCGCGCGCCAGGTCCAGCGCGGCCTCGACCACCTGCTTGCGCTCGGTGCCGAAGTGGGTGTCCGAGAATTGCAGGATGCGCGTCATGGACGCTCCTCTTGGGCATCGACCGGCACCACCAGCGGCAGGGGCGTGTCGGACACCCTGAATTCCAGCGGGGTGTCCATCCAGGAGATCTCGCCGTCCATGGCGACCTTGACGCGGCGGCGGCCGCGAATCGAGACCATCAGGCGATCAAAGGCGAAGCTGACGACGTGCTCGGCATCGCCGAGGCGGCTGAACAGGCCGCGCAGCAGCAGGCCATACAACGCCAGCGTGCCAACCGGCCTGGTGGCCATGGCCACCAGGCGGTTGCGATCGAGCTCGGTGGGGTCGATGCCGATGTGCTCCAGCTGCAGGCGGTTGTTGCCCACCACCAGGGTCGGGGTACGCAGGTCGCGCGGACGGCCTTCGTAGTCCAGGCGCAGGCTGAGCTGGCGCGGCGCGCGCAGCAGCGTCACCAGTCCGGACCACAGCGCCACCAGGCGGCTGCGGCCGAAGCGTTGCTTGTAGGCCTCCCGGTCTTCCAGCAACTGCGGGTAGAGGCCGAGGCTGGCGTTGACCAGGAACAGGCGGCCATTGAGCAGGCCGACCTGCACCTGCCGCAGCTCGCCGCCCAGCAGGCCGCGCAGCGCGGCCTCGGTGTCCTGCGAGATACCGTAGCGGCGGCCGAAGTAATTGAAGGTGCCTTGCGGCAGGATGCCGAATGGCACGCCCTGCCCCAGCACCTGGCCGGCGACGGCATTGAGCGTGCCGTCGCCGCCGGCCGCGACCACGATGCCGCCGGCCTCGCGCGCCAGGGCCACGGCCTCGCGGGCGGTGGCCACCAGGCGCGACGGATCGTCGACCGGCATCAGCTGGAAGCGGCGGCCGGCCTCGTCGAGCACGCGGCGGATGATGTCCTGCAGCACTTGCGCGTCGCCGCGCCCGGAGCCGGTGTTCAGGACGATGAAGAGAGGTTCGTGTCCCGCGAGGGGACGAGCCCCGGTCGCCGGGCTCTGCTGGATAGGCGTCATGGGCAAAAGATAGCCCATGGCGGCAAATCGCCGCAACCGTGCCGGCGCGCGCCGGGAGGGCGCGCCGGCTCGCGGCTCAGCGGCCGACCGCGTAGGCCTGCATCAGGCGCGGCGTGGCGGCCGCGTGCAGCAGGCCGTCGGCGTCGCGCGAAGCGGCGGTCAGGCGGCCTACCGACCATTGCGGCACTTCCTCGATGTGGTGGTCGCGGGCGCGCAGCGCGGCAATGGTCTCGGCGCCGAAGCCGCTTTCCACCGCCAGGTGTCCCGGCTTGCGGTCGCGCGGGTAGAACGAGGTGGGGAAATGCATGGTGTGCGACATCGGCAGGTCGATGGCTTCCTGCAGGTTCAGGCCATGGTGCGCGTGGCGCAGGAAGAACAGCAGTTGCCATTGCTCCTGCTGGTCGCCGCCCGGCGTGCCGAATGCGAGATAGGGCCGGCCCTCGCGCAGCGCCAGCGACGGCGTCAGCGTGGTGCGTGGACGCTTGCCCGGCGCCAGCGTGCCCGGCAGGCCCTCTTCCAGCCAGAACATCTGGGCGCGGGTGTTCAGGCCGAAACCCAGTTCCGGGATCACCGGCGAGGACTGGAACCAGCCGCCCGACGGCGTGGCCGAGATCATGTTGCCCCAGCGGTCGATGACGTCGACGTGGGTGGTGTCGCCGCGCTTGACCGAGGCGCGCATGTCGGCCAGCGTCGGTTCGTTGGTCGCGCTGCCGGGGGCCGACACCTTGGACAGGCGCTGCAGCGTGTCCATGACCCGCGCCACCTGCGCCTCGAAGCCGGGAATCACGCCGGGCCGCAGGTCCTGCGAGGCCTGCTCGCCGATGAGCGCGCGGCGCGCGTCGTTGTAGTCGTCCGACAGCAATTGGGCCAGCGGCACGTCGACGAAGGCGGGATCGCCGTAGTAGGCCTCGCGGTCGGCGAAGGCCAGCTTCATGGCCTCGGTGACGCGGTGCACGAACTCGGCGCTGGTCGGGCCGACGCCGGCCAGGTCCATGTCCTTGAGCAGCGCCAGGGTCTGCAGGAACACCGGCCCCTGGCTCCAGGCGCCTGCCTTGGCCACGGTGTAGCCGTGGTAGTCATAGGTGGCGGGCTGGTCGTAGCTGGCGGACCAGCCGGCCAGGTCGTCGGCGGTGATCACGCCCCGATGGCGCTGGCCGCTCTCGTCCATGACCTCGGTGCCACGCGCGAACTTGTCGATGGCCTCGGCGACGAAGCCGCGGTAGAAGGCGTCGCGGGCGGCCTCGATCTGGCGCTCGCGGTCGGCGCCGGCCTGTTCCGCTTCCCGCAGCACGCGGGTCCAGGTGGCGGCCAGCGCCGGGTTGCGGAACAGCTTGCGGGCCTCGGGCACGTTGCCGCCGGGCAGGTAGACCTGCGCGGTGGTGGGCCAGTGGGCCTGGAAGAAGTCCTTCAGGCCGGCGATGGTGTTGGAGATGCGCGGCATCAGCGCGTGGCCGTGCTCCGCGTAGTAGATGGCCGGTTCCAGCACGTCGCGCACGCGCATCGTGCCGTGGTCGCGCAGCAACTGCATCCAGGCGTCGAACGCGCCGGGGATCACGGTGGCCAGCAGGCCGTTGCCGGGGATCAGACCGAGGCCTTCGGCGCGGTAGCGCTCGAGCGTGGCGGCGGCGGGCGTGGTGCCCTGGCCGCACAGCACTTCGAGGCGGCCGGTGCGGGCGGAATAGAACACCGCCGGCACTTCGCCGGCCGGGCCGACCAGGTGGGGCTCGACCACCTGCAGCACGAAGGCCGAGGCGACACAGGCGTCGAAGGCGTTGCCGCCGCGCTCCAGCAGCGACATGCCGGCCGAGCTGGCCAGCCAATGGGTGGAGGTCACGACACCAAAGGTGCCGAGGATTTCCGGGCGAGTCGTAAACATCATGATGCGATCCTGTTGCGGACGGCGCGAGGCCGGCGGCCGCGAGAGACAAGTAAAAACGGGACCCGCAACCGGGTCCCGTATCTGGCTCGATGCTACTTCCCGGCCAGGGTGACGCCCTTCAGGCGGATCAGGCCATCGGGATACGGCACGAAGCCTTCCAGCTTCTTCTGCGTGCCGAAGGTCCACGGCAGGTAGAACAGGTAGATGATGGGACGCTGCTCCTGCATCACCGACAGCACCTGGTCGTACAGGGCGCGGCGCTTGGCGGTATCCGGCTCGGCGCGGGCCTCGCCGAGCAACTTGTCGGCCTGCGCGTCGCAGAACTTGCCGTCATTCAGGTTGCCCTTGCAGCTCAGGTACTGGTGGATGTTGCCGCTGGGATCGACCCGGCCCGACCAGCCGCTCTGCCCGACTTCGAAATCGCCGCGGGCCAGCGACGATTGCAGCGAGGCGAATTCGACCGGACGCAGGGTGATGTCGAAACCGGCTTCGGCGCCCATGGCCTGCACCAGTTCGAACACCTGCTGCATGGTGGTGTTGTTGCCGAAAGTGATCTCGAACTTGACGCGGTCGAAGCCCGCTTCCTTGAGCAGGGCCTGGGCCTTCTTGGGATCGCGGCCGGCGTGCTCGAACGACTTGTTGTAGGCGAAGCTGGCCGGCGGGAACGGCTGGTAGGCCGGCTGGTACTGGCCTTCGCCGATGACCTGGTTGAGCACGTCGCGGTCGATGGCCAGGTCGAGCGCCTGGCGCACGCGCTTGTCCTTGGCCAGCGGGTTGTTGGCGCGCGCGCCATTGCCCAGGTTGACCGAGATCGACTGGAAGCCCAGGCCCGTGACGGGGGCCAGGCGCAGGTTGGCGTCGTCCTTGACCGCCTTGGCGTCGCTGGGCGCCACGCGCTCGATGATGTCGAGGTCGCCGGCGCGCAGGTTGTTCAGGCGCACGGTGTTGTCGGGGATCGGCGTGAAGACGACACGGTCGAAGTGATAGTTGGCGGCGTCCCAATACTTGGGAAATTTCTCCAGCACGATGCGGTCGTTCTGCACCCTTTCCTTGAACTGGTACGGGCCCGAGCACACCGGCTTGCCGCCGGGATCCTTGTCGAACGAGGCGGGCGAGATCATCATGCCGGCGCGGTCGGACAGCTGCGACAGCAGCGAGGCGTCGGGCTCGGACAGGTGCAGCACCACGGTGCTGGCGTCCGGCGCGTCGACGCTGGCCACGGTGGCCAGCTCGCTCTTGCGGTTGCTGTCGGGCAGCGTGCGGGCGCGATCCAGATTGGCCTTGACCGCGGCGGCGTCGATCGGCGTGCCGTCATGGAACACGGCGTCGGTGCGCAGCTTGAAGGTCAGCGTCTTGTTGTCGGGGCTGGTGCTCCAGGACTGCGCCAACTGAGGCACGAACTTCAGGTCCGGCGTGATGTCGACCAGCTTGTCGCACAGCGAGGCGAACACGATGCGGCCGACAAAGGTGCGGGCGCGGGTCGGATCGAGCACGTCCGGGTCGTCCTGCAGGCCGACCCGCAGGGTCGACTGGGCTTGGGCCAGCCCGCTGGCCAGCATTCCCGCCATGGCCATGGCGAGGCAGAGTTTACGCATGAATGATCTCCGTCGATTCAGGCGGCCTGCTTCCCCCCGCGCCGGACGGCGCGCCGCCTGGCGGTGAGGGAACAGACCCCGAGCCGTGCTGCATCGCCGGGCCCATCCCCCCGTTGCGCACGTTCTTGTTGGATTCTGCGCCAGGCGCGCGGCGATTGTATAGAGCGGCGGCAGTCAGGCGCTCGAACCACGCGCCAGACGACCGCCTTGCGGACGCGGGAACGCGTTCCCGGCCGTCAATGCCTCAGGGCAGCCGGCACGGCGCCGAGAAATCCACCGCCGCCCGCACCGACTCGCGCAGCCTGGCGACCAGCGGCCGGGCATCGTCGCGGCGGTACTGGAAGGAATACGGCAGCGCCGCCGGTTCGGGATCGCAGTGCAGCACGCGCAGGCTGCCCTCGGCCTGCAGCGCCTGGGCCCAATGGCGCGGCAGCAGCCCGACCCCGGTGCCTTCGATCAGCAGACCGGCGATGGCGCCCCAGTTGTTGCAGCACAGGCGTTCGCCCGCCGCGTCGCGTCCGGCCAGCCAGTCGTCGATGATGCGGGTGGTGCCGGCGCCCGCGGGCAAGGTCACCAGCGGCAGCCGCGCCAGCAATGCCGGCGTCAGGCGGGTGTCGCCCGCGAGCACGGCCGGCGCCGCGACCCAGGCGAACGCGGCTTCTCCGATCGGCGCGGAGGCGATGCCGGGACGCGATGAACGTCCGGCGATGACCGCGAAGTCCAGCTCGCCGTCGGCGACGCGCTGCTCCAGCACCTGGCCGATATCGACGTAGGGTTCCAGCACCAGGTCGGGATAGGCGGCGCGCACCACGCCGATCAGGCGCGGCAGCCAGGTCAGCGCGGTCAGTTCGCCCACGCCGAAACGGCAGCGGCCGCGCAGGCCGGGCGTTTCAGCCAGGGAGGCGCGGATCTGATCGGCCGCGGCCAGCAGTTCGCGCGCCTGCGGCAGCAGCCGCTGGCCGGCGTCGGTCAGCGCCGCTTTGTGGCCGCTGCGGTCGAACAGCCGTTGACCCAGCGCCTCCTCGAGTTCGGCGATGCGCTTGGACAGCGACGACACCGACAGGTGCAGGCGCTCGGCCGCCACGGCGAAACTGGCGCAGGTGGCGGCCCAGTAGAAGGCTTCGAGTTGCTTGAGGGTCATGCCCGGATTGTAGGGGCGCGCGGCGCCCCCGGCGCGGCATGGCCACGCGGACGGCCGTGACGGCGGCGTCCGCGTCGACGGGGTCAGGCGGCCTGCGGCAAGCGCAGTTGCGGCGACAGGCGCAGCGTGTCGATGGCGGCACGGAGCATGCGCTCGACGCGCGGCCAGATATCGCCCTTGAGACGATCGGACCAACAGATGGTGCCGAACCCCCCTTCGATCAGGGAGTGCAGGTAGACATTGGACAGGCGCACGTCGAGCGCGGGCGGCAGGTCCTCGCGGCTGACGGCGGCGCGCAGCAGTTTTTCAGACGTGCGCAGGGCGTGGCGTTCCCACAGGTCGCGGCGGCGCAGGAGGGGCGCGTTCTCGTCGCTGCGCTCGCATTTCAGGTAGAGAATTTCCAGCACGCGCTGCACCGAGCCTTCCTCCGCGTAGATCTGTACGTACTGACGCATCGAGGCGTACAGCGCTTCCAGCGCCGCGCCATCGGTCGAGACCCGCGTCAGCGACACCGCCTCGCCCAGGGCACGGTCGCACATGGCGATGCAGACATCGATCTTGTTCTTGTAATGGCCGTAGACGGCGCCCCGGGACACGCCCGCGAAATCGGCGATATCGCTCATGGTGGTGCTGGCCACGCCCTTGGACAGGAACACGTGTTCGGCGGCGTCCAGGATGCGGTCGCGGGTGCGTTGGGATTCTTCTTTCGTCTTGCGGGCCATACAGGGATCTCCTTGTGGAAAATGGGTTGAAGGGATGGACATGAAAACGGCGGCCCGCCTTGCGGGGGCCGCCGTCTGCGCACTGTGAAGAAGTGTGCAGCCGCCAGCATACTTTCGAACAAAACAATTAATCAAGCATGACGGATTAAATGATAGACTGCGGACCCCACAGGGAAAACCCGCGACTTTCCCTCTCTCGCCCGCAACGGGCGCCCAACAATAATTTTTAGAAAATGACGCACCAAGTTCCCTTCAGAACGCTCGCATTCGCATCCGTATTGGTTCTCGTTTCCGCATGCTCGAAGCAGGAGCCCCCTGCAGCTGCCAACGTCCCCGCCGAAATCGGCGTCATCGTGGCCCGGGCCACGCCCACTTCCGTGGCCAGCGAACTGCCTGGCCGGCTGGAGCCCTACCGCGAGGCCGAGGTCCGCGCCCGCGTGGCCGGCATCGTCACCCGCCGCCTGTATGAAGAAGGCCAGGAAGTGGCGCGCGGTACGCCGCTGTTCCAGATCGACCCGGCGCCGCTGCAGGCCGCCTACGATTCCGAGGCCGCCTCGCTGGCGCGCGCCCAGGCCAACCTGTCCGCCGCCGCCGACAAGCTGCGCCGCTACGCCGACCTGGTGTCCGACCGCGCCATCAGCGAACGCGACCACGCCGAAAGCGTGGCCGAGGAACGCCAGGCCCGCGCCGAGGTGGCGCTGGCCAAGGCCAACCTGCAAAGCGCCAGGCTGCGGCTGGAATACGCCCGGGTCACCTCGCCGATCGACGGCCGCGCGCGCCGCGCGCTGGTCACCGAGGGCGCGCTGGTGGGCGAAGGCCAGGCCACCCCGCTGACGGTAGTGCAGCAGCTCGACCCGATCTACGTCAATTTCGCCCAACCCGCGGCTGAAGTCATGCAGTTGCAGAAGCAGATCCGCGCCGGGGCCGTGGAAGGCGTCGCGCCCGACAAGATGCGGGTGCGCCTGCTGCTGCCAGACGGCTCCGAGTACGGCCAGGACGGCACGCTGTCGTTCGCCGACCTGGCGGTCGATCCCGGCACCGACAACGTGACCATGCGCGCGCTGTTCGACAACCCGGACCGCGCGCTGCTGCCGGGCATGTATGTGCGAGTGCGTCTGGAGCAGGCCGTCAACCGCGACACCTACCTAGTGCCGCGCGACGCCCTGCTGCGCAATGCCGACGGCGCCCACCTGCTGGTGGCTGGCGACGACGGCGAACTGCGCAGTGCGCCAGTGGCCGCGCATCGTCTGCTGGGCCCGAATTGGGTCGTCACAGAGGGCCTGAAAGGCGGTGAGCGCGTGGTGGTGGAAAACGCCGCGCAGCTGGCCCCCGGCCAGAAAATCAAACCGGTCGAGCGGACCGCGCCGAGCGCGCCCGCGGCGACCGCGGGAAATAACGAAAAAAGGTAAACCGCCATGGCGCGTTTCTTTATCGATCGCCCCGTTTTCGCGTGGGTGATCTCGCTGCTGATCGCGCTGATCGGCCTGTTGTCGATCCGCGCACTGCCGGTGGCGCAGTATCCGGACATCGCTCCGCCCGTCGTCAACATCGGCGCCAGCTATCCCGGCGCCTCGGCCAAGGTGGTCGAGGAAGCCGTCACCGCCATCATCGAACGCGAGATGAACGGCGCCCCGGGGCTGATGTACACCTCGTCCAGCAGCGATTCGACCGGCTGGGCCAGCATCAACCTGACCTTCAAGCAAGGCACCAACCCCGACATCGCGGCGGTGGAAGTGCAGAACCGCCTGAAGGCGGTCGAGCCGCGCCTGCCGGAATCCGTGCGGCGCGACGGCGTGCGCGTAGAGAAGGCGGCGGACAACATCCAGCTGGTGGTGTCGTTGAAGTCCGACGGCAGCCTCGATGACATACAGCTGGGCGAACTGGCGGCCTCCAATGTGCTGCAGGCACTGCGGCGGGTCGAGGGCGTAGGCAAGGTGCAGTTGTTCGGCGCGGAAGCGGCGATGCGCATCTGGCCGGACCCGGCCAGGCTCACCGCCCTGTCGCTGACGCCGGGCGACATCGTCTCGGCCCTGCGCAGCCACAACGCGCGCGTCACCATCGGCGAACTGGGCAACCAGGCCGTGCCGAAGGACGCGCCGCTGAACGCCAGCATCGTGGCGGGGGAATCGCTGCACACGCCGGAACAGTTCGCCAACATCCCGTTGCGGGCGCTGCCGGGCGGCGCCACGCTGCGCCTGAAGGACGTGGCGCGGGTGGAGCTGGGCGGCACCGACTACATGTACCTGTCGCGCGTCAACGGCATGACGGGCACCGGCCTGGGCATCAAGCTGGCGCCCGGCTCCAACGCGGTCGAGACCACCCGCCGCATCCGCGAGACCATGCGCGAACTGGCGCAGTACTTCCCGCCGGGCGTGAGCTGGGACATCCCGTACGAAACCTCCACCTTCGTCGAGATCTCGATCCAGAAGGTGCTGATGACGCTGCTGGAGGCGGTGGCGCTGGTGTTCTGCGTGATGTACCTGTTCATGCAGAACCTGCGCGCCACGCTGATCCCGACGCTGGTGGTGCCGGTGGCGCTGCTGGGCACGCTGGGGGTGATGCTGGGGCTGGGCTATTCGATCAACGTGCTGACGATGTTCGGCATGGTGCTGGCCATCGGCATCCTGGTGGACGACGCCATCGTGGTGGTCGAGAACGTCGAGCGCATCATGGCCGAGGAAGGCCTGTCGCCGCATGACGCCACGGTCAAGGCCATGGGCCAGATCAGCGGCGCCATCGTCGGCATCACCGTGGTGCTGGTGTCGGTGTTCGTGCCGATGGCGTTCTTCGACGGCGCCGTGGGCAACATCTACCGCCAGTTCGCCGTGACGCTGGCGGTGTCGATCGCCTTCTCGGCCTTCCTGGCGCTGTCGCTGACGCCGGCGCTGTGCGCCAGCCTGTTGAAACCAATCCCGGCCGGCCACCACGAGAAGCGCGGCTTCTTCGGCTGGTTCAACCGCGCCTTCGCGCGCCTGACCACGCGCTATACGGCGCGCGTGGCCGGCGTGCTGGCGCGGCCGGTGCGCTTCGGGCTGGCCTACGCGCTGGTGATCGGCGTGGCGGCGCTGCTGTTCGCGCGCCTGCCGTCGTCGTTCCTGCCGGACGAGGACCAGGGCAGCTTCATGGCCATGGTGATCCTGCCGCAAGGCTCGCCGCAGGCCGAGACCATGGCCGTGGTCAAGGACGTCGAGCGCTACATGATGGAACACGAGCCGGTGCAGTACGTGTATTCGGTCAACGGCTTCAGCCAGTACGGCAGCGGCCCGAACTCGGCCATGTTCTTCGTCACGCTCAAGGACTGGAAGGCGCGGCGCGATGCCTCGCTGCACGTCGACGCGGTGGTCAAGCGCATCAACGAGGCCTTTGCCGACCGCAAGAACCTGATGGTGTTCGCGCTGAACTCGCCGCCGCTGCCGGACCTGGGCTCGACCTCGGGCTTCGACTTCCGGCTGCAGGACCGCGGCGGCCTGGGCTATGAGGCCTTGACGCAGGCGCGGCGGAAACTGCTGGCGGCGGCGGCAGAGCATCCGGCGCTGACGGACGTGGTGTTCGCCGGCCAGGAAGAGGCGCCGCAGCTGCAGTTGCGCATCGACCGTGACAAGGCGCAGGCCATGGGCGTGCCGATCGACGAGATCAACACCGCGCTGGCGGTGATGTATGGCTCGGACTACATCGGCGACTTCATGCTCAACGGCCAGGTGCGGCGCGTGACGGTGCAGGCCGACGGCAAGCGCCGCGTGGACGTGGATGACATCTCGCGCCTGCACGTGCGCAACCTGCAAGGCCAGATGGTGCCGCTGTCGGCGTTCGCCACGCTGAAGTGGTCGATGGGGCCGCCGCAGCTGAACCGCTACAACGGCTTCCCGTCGTTCACCATCAACGGCTCGGCGGCGCCGGGCCACAGCAGCGGCGAGGCCATGCGCGCCATGGAGGCGCTGGCGGCCGAGCTGCCGCGCGGCATCGGCTTCGACTGGTCGGGCCAGTCATACGAAGAGCGGCTGTCCGGCAACCAGGCGCCGGTGCTGTTCGCGCTGTCGGTGCTGATCGTGTTCCTGGCGCTGGCGGCCCTGTATGAGAGCTGGTCGATTCCGCTGGCGGTGATCCTGGTGGTGCCGCTGGGCGTGATCGGCGCGCTGCTGGGCGTGACCGTGCGCGGCATGCCCAATGACATCTACTTCAAGGTCGGCCTGATCGCCACCATCGGCCTGTCGGCCAAGAACGCGATCCTGATCGTGGAAGTGGCCAAGGACCTGGTGCGCGACGGTCAGGGCATCCTGTCCGCCACGCTGGAAGCCGCGCGGCTGCGGCTGCGGCCGATCGTGATGACCTCGCTGGCCTTCGGCGTGGGCGTGCTGCCGCTGGCGCTGGCCAGCGGCGCCGCCTCCGGCGCGCAGGCCGCCATCGGCACCGGCGTGCTGGGTGGGATCATTACCGCGACCGTGCTGGCGGTGTTCCTGGTGCCGCTGTTCTTTCTTATCGTGGGGCGCATGGTTGGCATGCGCGCCCGCCCCGCGCGCCCCGAGGGCCGCGAATCGCTGGAGACGACGCCATGAAACCCGTGGCAATGACCCTGCTGGCGCTGGCGCTGTCCGGCTGCTCGCTGGCGCCCACCCATGAGCGCCCCGCGGCGCCGGTGCCGGCGCAATACGACACGCCGGCGCAGCCCGGACAGGCGGCCGCGCCACAGGACTGGCGCGCCTATTTCAACGACCCGGCGCTACAGGCCTGGATCACGGCCGCGCTGGCCAACAACCGCGACCTGCGGGTGGCGGCATTGCGCATCGAGGAGGCGCGCGCGCTGTACGGCGTGCAGCAATCGGAACGCCTGCCATCGATCGACGCCAGCGGCGAATTCAGCCGCGGCCGCGCCACCGAACCGGGCCAGTCCGGCACGGCGGTGTCCAGCCGTTATCGCGCCGCCGTCGGCATTACCGCCTTCGAACTGGATTTCTTCGGCCGGGTGCGGAGCCTGTCGGATGCCGCGCTGGCGCGCTACCTGGCCAGCGAGGAGGCGCACCGCGCCGCCACGCTGGCGCTGGTGGCAGAGACGGCGACGGCCTACTTCAACCAGCGTTCGCTGGCCGAGCAACTGCGCCTGACCGACGACACGCTGGCGCTGCGCGAGACCTCGCTCAAGCTGACCCAGCGCCGCTACGACGCCGGACTGGAGACCGCCATCGGCCTGCGCACCGCGCAGATGCTGGTGGAAAGCTCGCGCGCCACGCGCGCCGAGCTGACCCGCGAGGCCAGCCTCGCGCGGCATGCGCTGGGCCTGCTGGCGGGCGATTTCGCGCTGCCGCTCGGCGTCGATCCGGCGCCGCTGGAGAGCCAGAGCCTGACGCCGCTGGCGGCCGGCCTGCCGTCCGAGCTGCTGACGCGCCGCCCCGATCTGCGCCAGGCGGAACAGGCGCTGCGCGCGGCCAACGCCGACATCGGCGCGGCGCGCGCGGCATTCTTTCCGTCGGTGCAGCTGACCACCGACATCGGCACCACCGCCGACCGCTTCTCGGACCTGTTCAGCGGCGGCACCGGCGGCTGGAGCTTCGCGCCGCGCCTGACGCTGCCGATCTTCAACGCCGGCCGCAACCGCGCCAACCTGTCGCTGGCCGAGACCCGCAAGCACATCGCGGTGGCGCAGTACGAGGGCAGCATCCAGGCGGCGTTCCGCGACGTGGCCGACGCCCTGTCGGCGCGCGACGCGCTGCGCGACCAGATCGAGGCCCAGCGCAAGGTGCGCGACGCCGACCGCGAGCGCCAGCGGCTGGCCGAGCGGCGCTATGCGCGCGGGGTGGCGAACTACCTGGAGACGCTGGAGGCCCAGCGCAGCCTGTTCGAGTCCGAGCAGGAATACATCCGGCTGCAGCAGCGCCGGCTGGTCAATGCGGTGGATCTGTACAAGGCGCTGGGGGGATGGGACGACGGCGCATCGCCGGCGTCCTGACGCGGCCCGGCCTTGACGCCGCGGGGTGCGTCGGCGGGAAAGATCAGGCGCGCGCGCTGACGCGGTAGGCGCAGCGGCGCGCGCCCAGCAGGATGTGTTCTTCGCGCTCGACCCGCACGCCTTCGCCCAGCACCTGCCGGAACAGTTCCAGCTCGCTGCGGCAAAAGCCCATGCAGGCCTGGGCCGCCGCACAGATGGGACAGTGGTTCTCGATGAACAGGAAGTCGTCGCCGTCGCGGCGCATCTCGGCCATGTAGCCCTCGGCCGAGCGCACCCGCGCCAGGCATTCGAGCCGCCGCGGCAGATCGCGGGCGCCTTCCAGCGCCTGCTGGTAGGTCGCCAGCATGGCGGCCTCGCGCACGGCAATCAGCTTGTCAACGCCGTCCTCGCCGAACACCTGGCGCACGGCGTTGATCATCTGCACCGTCATGTCGGCGTGCGTGTCGGGGAAGCGGCGCTGGCCGGCATCGGTCAGGAACCAGATCTGCGTGGGCCGGCCGCGCCCCGCGCTGCGGCTTTCCGAATCCACCAGGCCGTCCGCGTGCAGCCGCGCCATCTGCTGGCGCACCGCCTCGGCCGTGACGTCAAGCGCCTTGGCGATGACCGCCACCGACTGCGGCCCGCGCGTCTTGAGCGTCATGAGCACGCGGTCCGCCGGCTGGTGCGGTTGCCAGGAAATGGGATGGGACAGGGTGTCGTCGGACATGGAAGGTCGGAAAGGCGCCAAGCCCTTATGGTGCCACGAACCGGGCCCGTCAGTCAGCCGGCCGGCGCGGGCGCGGGCGACTGCGCTCGCGGGGTCTCCGTTTCCGACGGCGCCTCCCAGCCGCCGCCCAGCGCCTTGTAGAGCGCGACCAGGCTGGTGTAGGAGGCCGTTTCGGCCTGCGCCACCGCGTCCTGCGCCCGCAGCTGCGTGCGCTGCGCGTCCAGCACCGTCAGGTACGGCGTGCCGCCTTCGCGGTAGCGCAGGCGCGCCAGTTCCGCCGCCCGGGCGCTGTGGGCGGCCGCCTGCGCCAGGTTGCCGAGCCGCTGCTGGGTCTGGCCGTACTGCGTCAGCGCGCCCTCCAGTTCCTCCACCGCCCGCAGCACGGTCTGCTCGTAGCGCGCCACCTCGCCCTGCGAACGCGCCTGGGCGGCGCGCTTGCGCGCCAGCGCGGTGGGCAGGTGGAAGGCCGGCCAGTTGACGCCGGGCGCCACGCTGAAGGCGCGGCTGGAAGCGCTGCCGAAATCGGCGCCGCGCAGGGCCACGAAGCCGAGGAAGCCGCCCAGGTCGATGCGCGGGTACAGCTCGGCGGTGGCCACGCCCACGTCGGCATTGGCCGCCGCCATGTTGCGCTCGGCCGCCCGGATGTCGGGACGGCGCGACAGCAAGGCGCCGACGTCGCCGATCGGCAGGCGCGCCGCCAGCGGCGGCCGCGGCGTGGCCGCGTCCAGCTCGCCCAGCTCCACCGGCCGCAGGCCGGCCAGCACCGCCAGGCGGTACAGCGCCAGGCGCCGCGCGGTTTCCTGCAGCGGTACGCTGGCCTGCACGGTTTCCAGGTCGGCGCGGGCGCTGGCAAGATCGCCCTCGTCGCCCCGGCCCGCCGACACCATGGCCTGGATCACGCGCAGGCTGTCGCGCTGGCTGTCCAGGTTGGCGCGCGCCACCGCCAGGCGTTGTTCGGCGCCGCGCAGCTCGAAGTAGTTGCGCGCCACCTCGGCCACCACCACGATGCGGGCCTGCGCCAGGTCGGCGGCCTGGGCCTCGCTGCGCGCCGCCGCGCCCTCGGCCGCGCGCCGCAGGCGGCCGAACAGGTCGATCTCCCAGGCGGCGTCAAAGCCGGCGCGGTAGCTCTTGGCGAGGTTGCGCTCGCCTGCGATGCCGGGGTTGGCCTGGGACAGGCTGCGCTCGAAGCGCCCGCCCAGCGTCACGGTGGGGAACTGGTCGAGTTCCTTCTCGTCCAGCACCGCGCGCGACTCGGCCAGGCGGGCCTGGGCGATGCGGATGTCGTGGTTACGTTGCAGCGCCAGCGTGATCAGCCGGTCCAGCTGCGGGTCCTGCAGCTGCTTCCACCAGTCCTGCTGCAGCCGGTCGGTGGAGAACAGCGCCTGCTCGGGACTGGCCAGCGCCACCGGCGCGGCCTGGGGTTTCTGATAGTCGGGGCCCACCGCGCAGCCGGCGGTGGCCAGCGCGGCCAGCAGCGCCGTGGCGCCGCGGCGCAGGCGTTTGGAGAGGTCAGGATGTTTCATGATGGTTCCTCAATGCGTGGCGGCGGGCCGCGAGGTCGCGACCGGCAACGTGTCCTCGGCCTGGGCCTGCGCCAGTTCGCGAGCGCGCGGCGTGTCGTTGGCGGCGCGGTGGTCGCGCGCCAGCACGGTGTAAACGGTGGGCAGCACGAACAGCGTGAACAGCGTGCCGACCAGCATGCCGACCACGATCACCAACCCCAGGCTGTAGCGGCTGTGGGCGCCGGCGCCGCTGGCGAATAGCAGCGGAATCAGGCCCACCACCATGGCCGCGGTGGTCATCAGGATCGGGCGCAGGCGGATGCGGGCGGCGTGCTCCATGGCGCTGCGCCGGTCCAGGCCGTGGCTGACCTGCATCTCGTTGGCGAATTCCACCATCAGGATGCCGTGCTTGCTGATTAGCCCGATCAGCGTCACCAGCCCGATCTGCGTGTAGATGTTGATGGTCGCCATGCCCAGCGCGAGCGGGATCAGCGCGCCGCAGATCGACAGCGGCACGCTCACCAGGATGATGAACGGGTCGCGCAGGCTTTCATACTGCGCCGCCAGCACCAGGTAGATGACGATGATGGCGAAGATGAAGGTGATCATCAGCGCCGAGCCCTCCTGGCTGAACTGGCGCGCGTCCGATTGCCAGTCGTAGCTGAAGCCGGCCGGCAGCTGCTGCGCCTGGCGCGTCAGGAACTGCACCGCGTCGCCCATGGTCACGCCCGGCATCGGGATGGCCTGGAAGGTGGCGGCGTTGAGCTGGTTGAACTGGGTCAGCTTGTTGGGCTCGACGCCCATCGACACCGACACGAAGTTCGACAGCGGCACCTGCGCGCCGCTGGCGCTCTTGACGTAGTACCGCGCCAGCGATTCGGGCGAGATGCGCTGCTGGCGCAGGCTCTGCGGGATCACGTCGTACGAGCGGCCGTCCATGCCGAAGCGGTTGACGTAGTTCTCGCCCACCAGCACCGCCAGCGTGTCGCCCACCGCCTTCATGGTGACGCCCAGGCTGTTGGCCTTGGCGCGGTCCACCTTCAGTTGCACCACCGGGTTGTTGTAGTCCAGGTCGCTGTCGACCACCATGAAGAGGCCGCTGGCGCGCGCCGCCTGCTTCAGGTTTTCCATGGCCTCATACACCACCGGATAGTCGGCCGCGCTCATGATGACCATCTGCACCGGCAGGCCGCCGGTCGAGCCCGGCAGCGGCGGCAACTGGAAGGCGAAGATGTTGCTGCCCTCGATCTGGTTGACCATCGACTGCATGTCGGCCTGGATCTGGTCGGCCGAGCGCTTGCGCTCGTGCCAGTCGACGAAATTGACGCCGCCGATGCTGTTGGAGACGCCGTCCGAACCGTTGATCAGCCAGCGGCCTTTCTGTTCGGGCAGCGTCGCCATCACGTCGTCCCACTTCTTGCCGAACTTCTCGACGTAGTCGATGTTGGCCTGCTGCGGCGACTTGATCGCGGTGAGCACGGTGGACTGGTCCTCGACCGGCGCCAGTTCGCGCTGGGCGGCGTTGTACAGGAACGGCAGGCTGGCCATCACCGCCACCGCCAGCAGGCCGGTGACCCAGCGGTGATGCAGCGACACATCCAGCAGCCGGCCGTAGGCCTGGCCCAGGCGATTGAAGAAGTGTTCGGCGCGGCGCGCCATCCAGCCCTCGGAGACGTGGCTGTTGAGCAGGAACGAACTCATCACCGGCGACAGCGTCAGCGCGATCACGCCCGACACCACCACCGCCCCCGCCAGCGTGAAGGCGAATTCCTTGAACAGCGACCCGGTCAGGCCGCCCATCAGGCCGATCGGCGCGTACACCGCCGCCAGCGTGATGGTCATGGCGATGACCGGGCCGGCCACTTCGCGCGCGCCGATCAGCGCCGCGCGCACCGGCGACTTGCCTTCCTCGATGTGGCGGTGCACGTTCTCGACCACCACGATGGCGTCGTCCACCACCAAGCCGATGGCCAGCACCATGGCCAGCAGCGTCAGCAGGTTCACGCTGAAGCCGAACAGCGCCATGATGGCGGCGCCCCCGAGCATCGACAGCGGGATGGTGACCACCGGGATCAGCACCGCGCGCAGCGAGCCCAGGCACAGGAAGATCACCGCCACCACGATGACGATGGCTTCCATCAGCGTGTGCACCACGCCGTCGATCGAGGCCCTGATGAAGCGCGCCAGCTCGAACGGCACCTGCACGCTGGTGCCGGGCGGCAGGTTCTGCTTGATGTTGGGCAGCAGTTCGTTCAGGCGCTTGACGATCACCAGCGGGTTGCCGACCGGCGTGGCGTTCAGGCCGAAGTACACAGCCGGCTCGCCGTCCATCAGGCCGCTGGAGTCGGTCGAGGCCGCACCCAACTCCACGGTCGCCACGTCGCCCAGGCGCACGATGGCGTCGCCCTCGCGCTTGATGACCATGTCGCGGAACTCGGCCACGTTGACCAGGTCGGTGTTGACCTTGATGTTGGACACCACATACAGGCCCTTGGCCTGGCCGGGCGCGGCCTGCACGTTGTTCTGGCGCAGGGCCTCGGCCAGCTCGCCGGCCGAGATGCCGCGCGCCGCCAGCCGGTCGGGGTCGAGCCAGACGCGCATCGCCAGCTTCTGGCCGCCGTACAGTTCCACGCTGGCCACGCCGTCGATCGACGACAGCTGCGGCTGCACCACGCGCGACAGGTAGTCGGTCAGCGCCGGCAGCGACATGGTCGAGCTGGAGAACCCCACGTAGGCCACGGCCGTCGCCTCGCCGGCGGACTTGACCAGCACGGGGTCGTAGGCGTCCTGCGGCAGGCGGTATTTGACTTCGTTGACCTTGGCCATGACCTCGGTCATGGCCTTGTTGGAATCGGCGTTGAGCTTCATGCGCACCGTGATCACGCTGCGGCCCTGGGTGGAGGACGACGACAGGTAGTCGATGCCCTCGACGGTGGCGACGGATTGCGCGATGGGCTGGGTGACGAAGCCCTGCATCAGGTCGGGCGAGGCGCCCGGGTACTGCGTGGTGATGGTGATGGTGGTGCTTTCGGTCAGCGGGTACTGGCGGATCGGCAGGCCGCTCAGGGCACGCAGCCCCATCAACAGCAGCAGTGTGCTGACCACCAGCGCCAGCACCGGCCGGCGCACGAACAGATCGGTGAACTTCATGATCGGCTCCGTGGGTTCAGCGGGCTTGCGCCACGGAGTGCGGCGCGGCGTCCAGCGCCACGGTGTCCTGGGCGCTGATCTCGACCGGCGCGCCGTTGTGCAGGCGCAGTTGGCCCGAGGTCACCACGCGGTCGCCGGGCTTGAGGCCCTTGGTCACCACCACCCGGCCGCTGGCGCGCTCGGCGGTCTGCACGTAGGCCTGGGTCACGGTCGGCGGCGCCGATGCGTCGCCGGCCTTGGGCGGCGTCACCACATAGACCGAGTCGCCGTAGGCGCTGTAGCTGACAGCGGTTTCCGGCACGGTCAGCACGCCGGGCCGCGGCGGCAGCACCACCTGGCCGTGGGCGAACATGCCCGCCGCCAGCGCGCCGTCGGCATTGGCCAGCGTGGCCTGCACGCGCACGGTGCGCGAGCCCGGGTCGACCTGCGGCTCGATGGTGGTGACGGCGCCTTCGAAGACCCGTCCGGCGTGGGCGTCGACCGTCACGGTCACCGGCTGGCCGGCGCGCAGCGCGCCCAGCGCCTGTTCGGGCAGGGTGATGTTGGCGTAAACGCTGGCCGCGTCGGTCAGCGACACCAGCGGATCGCCGGCGCGGGCGAACTGGCCCAGATTGACGCGGCGCACGCCGAGCACGCCGTCGAACGGCGCCTTGACGCGCTTCTGTTCGATCAGCGCCTGGATGCGCTTGATTTCGCCGGCGGCCTGGTCGTAGTCGGCCTGGGCCTGGTCCAGTTGTTCGCGGGTCGCGGCCTGCAGCGGCACCAGGCGGCGGGTGCGCTCCAGCAACGCCCGGGCGTTCCTGGCCTGGGCCTGCAGGCGCGCCAGTTCGCCCTGCTCGGGCGCGTCGTTCAGTTGCACCAGCAGTTGCCCCGCGCGTACCCGCTCGCCGGGCGTGAACAGGATCTGCGCCACCCTGCCATCGACTTCGGCCGGCACCAGCACCTGCCTCGTCGCCTCGATCGAGCCGATGCCCGACAGCGCCGCCGGGAAGTCGGCCTGCAACACGGGCGCCACGGCCACCTTGGCCGGCGCCATGGCCCAGCCGCCCTTGTGCTGCGCGCCGCCGAATTTCCAGTACAGCCCGCCCCCCGCCACCACCGCCAGGGCCAGCACCCCGGCGACCCATGCACCCGATTTCGCCTTCATGATTCTCTCGCTATTTATCAAAGGAATGGCTTGGATAATCCTAGAAAAATCAGACGAAGTCAAAAAACCTAAAGTAATGTTGAGGATTGAGGAAATCTATCGACGCAAACGGGCAAGAAAAAACCGCCGGCGAAAGCCGGCGGTTTGCGGAAAACGGGTTGACGCCTGGGGCGCGGGGTATCGCGCACTGCCAGCGCCAGGGATCGGCGCCACGTGACAGGCGGGCGCTATGTCTACGTGCGCACCATGTGCAGGTAGTGGCGGTGACGCTCGTACTGGTCGAGGATGTCGCCGATGACGGCGTCGCGGCTCCAGCCCATGATGTCGTAGTCCTGTCCGCCCTCGCGCAGGTGGACCTCGGCGCGGAAGTACTTGCGTTCCTCTTCGTCGGCGGCCTCCTCGGGCGTCAGGCTGGGCCGCACGAAGGCCTGCGGCTGCACCGAATAGAAGAAGTCCAGGTGTTCGCCATGGTTCACCTCCAGCACCACGCCGCCCTCGCCGTCGCCTTCCTTGACCGCCACCGCGTAGCCCTGCTTGCGCAGTTCATCGGCCACGTCTTCCAGGGCCGGGGTCACCACGTCCGTGATAAAGCGCAACACATGGGCGCGGCGCGGCATCATGACCATGTTGCGCAGCCGCCGTTCCCACGACTGGCCGCCGCGCGCCGGGCGCGACAGCGTCAGCGACTGGTAGCGGATGCCGCGCTTGGTGGCGTCGAGCTTGAGGGCCTTGAACAACCCCCACAGCGACAGCAGCAGGATGACCGAGAACGGCAGCGCGCTGGCGATGGTGGCCGTCTGCAGCGCCGTCAGGCCGTCGGCCAGCAGCAGCGCGATGGCCACCGCGCCCATCGACAGCGACCAGAAGATGCGCTGCCACACCGGCGTGCGGTCGGCGCCGCCCGAGGCCAGCAGGTCCACCACCAGCGCGCCCGAATCCGCCGAGGTAACGAAGAACACCGCCACCATGGCAATGGCGAAGATCGATATCACACCGCTCCAGGGCAACAGCTCGAAGAACGCGAACAGGGCCAGGGAGTTGTCGTCCTTGACGGTGTCGGCGAAGCCCTTGATGCCGTCGACCAGGATGAAGTGGATGGCGGTGTCGCCGAATACGGTCATCCAGAACAGCGTGAACCCGGCCGGCACCAGCAGCACGCCGCTGACGAATTCGCGGATGGTGCGGCCACGCGAGATGCGGGCGATGAACAGGCCCACGAACGGCGACCAGGCGATCCACCAGCCCCAGTAGAACAGGGTCCAGCCGCCGATCCAGTCGGTCGGCTCATACGCATACAGGTTGAAGGTCTTGTTGACGATATCCGACAAGTAGGCGCCGGTGTTCTGCACGAAGGTCTGCAGCAGGAACACGGTGGGGCCGGCCACCAGCACGAACAGCAGCAGGATCACCGCCAGCACCATGTTGGCTTCGGACAGGATGCGGATACCCTTGTCCAGGCCGCTGGCCACCGACAGCGTGGCCAGCCCGCAGGTGATGACGATCAGGATGATCTGCGGCATCACGCCCACGGGAATGCCGAACAGATGGTTCAGGCCGCTATTCATCTGCGCCACGCCCAGCCCCAGCGAGGTGGCCACGCCCAGCACCGTGCCGATGATGGCGAACACGTCGACCGCGTGGCCGATGGGGCCGTGGATGCGGTTGCCGATCAGCGGGTACAGGGCCGAACGCAGGGTCAGCGGCAGGCCGTGGCGGAAGCTGAAGAAAGCCAGCGTCAGCGCCACCACCGCGTAGATGGCCCAGGCGTGCAGGCCCCAGTGGAAGAAAGTGATCTTCATGGACTCGCGCGCCGCCGCCGCGGTGGCGCCCTCGCCCACCGGCGGCGACATGAAGTGCATGACCGGCTCGGCCACGCCGAAGAACATCAGGCCGATGCCCATGCCCGCCGAGAACAGCATCGCGAACCAGGTGAAGTTGCGGTAGTCGGGCTCGCTGTGGTCGGGCCCCAGCTTGATGTCGCCATAGCGGCTGATGGCCAGGAACGCCACCGACAGCAGGATGATGGCGACCACCAGGATGTAGAACCAGCTGGCGTTGCCCAGGATCCAGGCCTGGATCGATTCGAACAGGTTCTGCGCGGTCCTGGGCGTCGCGATGGCGAAGCCCACCAGCAGCAGCGTGAACAGCGCCGCCGTGTAGAAGACCGGGCGATTGATGGTGGATGGTCGGGTTTCTGAAGACATGCTGCCGCTCCTTTCGCCCGAGGGATGCCGAAGGCAACGGCGCTGGCCCCCTCAGTCCAGCCGGCGCGCCGCCGTTATTACTATCATGCCGCCGCTGGCGGTGACAATGCCCGCATGGCCCTGAGCGCGCGGCGCCCGGCATTCGGTCCCGGACCGGCCGCGCGGGTCGTCGTCGGGCCGGGCGGCCCTAGCCGGGGTCGCGTTCGCCGAACACCACCCGGCGGAAAAAGCCCGCCAGCACCGATTCGGTGGTCTCGGCGCTGACGTTCTGCGGGTCGAAGGCGAAGCTGAACTGCATGCCGTCGGACAGCGCCAAGAGGCCGATGGCCAGTTCACGCGCCGGCAGCGGCAGTGGCGTGCCGACGCGCTCGGAAAACTGGCGGATGTATTCGGTGGTGGCGTCGCGCAGCTCGCCCATGCAGGCAATGAACCCGACCCGGAACTCGGGGTCGCGGGCGGCCTGCAGCTTGGCTTCCATCCACAGCAGGAAGCATTCGTTGTCGCGGAAATGGTTGCTGTAGTAGTGCAGCACGCTGTCTTCCATCTGCTGGCGGGTTTCGCCGGCCTCGAAGATGGCGCGCATGTCGCCCATGACGTTTTCGTGGTCGCGCTTGAGCAGCTGCAGGAACAGTTCGGACTTGCTGGCGAAATTGGAATAGAAAGCGCCGCGGGTATAGCCTGCCAGCTCGGCGATGTCCTCGACGCTGGCCGCCACGAAACCCTTGGTCAGGAAGATCGATTGCGCGGCATCGAGCAGACGCTGGCGCGTCTGGTCACGGCTTTGCTCTCGGGTAAGGCGGACTTTTGACATGCGCCGATTCTATCATCTGGAACGATTTCAGATTCATACTTGTATTTGAATACATAGCCGCATTAGAATCCATCCCGTATCGGATTGCCAGGGTGACCGCCGGCCTGGAACGGCCTGCCGCCTCGCGTCCCGCCCCCTCCTCCTGCCCGCGTCGCGAGGTGTTTCGTGAATTCTTCAGGTTCTTGCGCGCCCGTCGCCGCGCGCAATCCCGCCGCCGCCGCGGCGTCTTCCCGCCTTTCCCCGCGCCGCCGCTGGCCGGCGCTCGCCCTGGCGCTGACGCTGGCGCTGGCCGGCTGCGGCAGCAAGGAAGCCGAGGCGCCGCCGCCGCGCCCGGTGGTGGCCATGCCTGCCAAGGCCGACGCCGCGCTGCCGGCCTGGACCCTGCCGGGTGAGGTGCAGGCGCGCTACAGCACGCCGCTGTCGTTCCGCGTGGGCGGAAAGATCATCGAACGCAAGGTGCGCCTGGGCGACACGGTCAAGCCCGGCCAGGTGGTCGCCCGGCTCGATCCCGCCGACGCCACCAAGAACGCCGCCGCCGCCCGCGCCCAGCTGTCGGCCGCCCAGCACCAGTTGGACTACGCCAAGCAGCAACTGGACCGCGACCGCGCCCAGGCCCGCGAAAACCTGATCGCCGCCAACCAGCTCGAACAGACGCGCAACGCCTACGCCTCGGCGCTGGCGCAACGCGACCAGGCGGCGCAACAAGCCGCGCTGTCGGCCGACCAGCTCAACTACACCACCCTCGTGGCCGACCATGCCGGCGTCATCACCGCCGAACAGGCCGACACCGGCCAGAACGTGGCGGCCGGCCAGGCGGTCTACAACCTGGCCTGGTCGGGCGACGTCGACGCGCTCTGCGACGTGCCTGAAAGCGTGCTGGCGGGACTGGCCATCGGCCAGCGCGCCACCGTCACCCTGGCGCCGCTGACCGGCAAGACCTTCAGCGCCGTGCTGCGCGAGATCGCGCCGGCCGCCGATCCGCAGAGCCGCACCTACCGCGCCAAGCTGACGCTGGAATCGCCCTCGCCCGAGGTGCGGCTGGGCATGACCGCCAACATCAGCTTCGACAACCGCCAGGCCAACGGCGCCACCACCTACACGGTGCCGGCGACGGCGCTGTTCCATGACGGCACCGAGCCCGCCGTCTGGATCGTCAAGCCGCAGGAAGACACGCTGGAGCTGCGCCGCGTGCAGGTGCTGCGCTATGACGCGCGCAGCGTCACCCTGTCGCAGGGCGTGCAGGCCGGCGAGCGCGTGGTGTGGCAAGGCGTGCACGCCGTGTCGGCCGGCGAAAAGGTCCGCGCGGTGCCGCCGCTGCACCCCGAGGACTTCGCATCATGAGCGCGCCGGTTCCCGAGAATCAGAACGCCGCGCACCGTCACGAGGAAGGCAAGTTCAACCTGTCGGCCTGGGCCCTGCGGCACCAGCCGCTGGTGATCTTCCTGATCACACTGGTGACGCTGTTCGGCGTGTTGTCGTATTCGCGCCTGGCGCAGTCGGAAGACCCGCCCTTCACCTTCCGCGTGATGGTCATCAAGACCCTGTGGCCCGGCGCCACCTCGCAGCAGGTGCAGGAACAGGTCACCGACCGCATCGCCAAGAAGCTGCAGGAAACGCCATCCACGGACTTCCTGCGCAGCTACTCGCGCCCGGGCGAATCGCTGATCTTCTTCACCATGAAGGACTCGGCCCCGGCCAGCGAGGTGGCCAACGAGTGGTACCAGGTGCGCAAGAAGGTCGGCGACATCGGCGCCACCCTGCCGCAAGGCGTGCAGGGGCCGTTCTTCAACGACGAGTTCGGCGACGTCTACACCAACATCTATACCCTGGCCGGCGACGGCTTCTCGCCGGCGCAGCTGCGCGACTACGCCGACAATCTGCGCACGGTGCTGCTGCGCGTGCCGGGCGTGGCCAAGGTCGACTACTTCGGCGAGCAGCCCGAGCACGTCTACATCGAGATCAGCAACACGCAGCTGACGCGCCTGGGCGTGTCGCCGCAGCAGATCGCCGAGGCCATCAACAGCCAGAACGCGGTGGCCAGCGCCGGCACCCTGACCACCGCCGACGACCGTATCTTCGTGCGTCCGAGCGGCCAGTTCCAGGACACCCGGGCGCTGGCCGAGACACTGATCCGCGTCAACGGCAAGTCGATCCGGCTGGGCGACATCGCCACCATCCATCGCGGCTACGACGATCCCCCGGCCGAGCAGATGCGCACGCGCGGCCAGCCGCTGCTGGGCATCGGCATCACCATGCAGCCGGGCCAGGACGTGGTGCACCTGGGCAAGGCCCTGGAGGCCAAGTTCGGCGAGCTCAAGGCGCGCCTGCCCGCCGGCCTGACGCTGACCGAGGTGTCGAGCATGCCCAAGGCGGTGTCGTTCTCGGTGGACGAATTCCTGCGCTCGGTGGCCGAGGCCGTGGCCATCGTGCTGATCGTGAGCCTGGTGTCGCTGGGGCTGCGCACCGGCATGGTGGTGGTGATCTCGATTCCGGTGGTGCTGGCGGTGACCGCGCTGTTCATGGACATGTTCGGCATCGGCCTGCACAAGGTCTCGCTGGGCACGCTGGTGCTGGCGCTGGGCCTGCTGGTGGACGATGCCATCATCGCGGTCGAGATGATGGCGGTGAAGCTGGAACAGGGCTGGAGCCGCGCGCGCGCCGCCGCCTTCGCCTACACCAGCACCGCCTTCCCGATGCTGACCGGCACGCTGGTGACGGTGGCCGGCTTCCTGCCGATCGCGCTGGCCAAGTCCAGCACCGGCGAATACACCCGCTCGATCTTCCAGGTGTCGGCGATCGCGCTGATCACCTCGTGGTTCGCCGCGGTGGTGCTGATCCCGCTGCTGGGTTATCGCATGCTGCCCGAGCGCAAGCGCGAGGCGCATCTGCCGGATGACCACGAGCACGACATCTACAACACCCGCTTCTACCAGCGCCTGCGCGGCTGGGTGGCATGGTGCGTGGACCGCCGCTGGCGCGTGCTGCTGGCAACGGTGCTGGTGTTCATCCTGTCGATGGCCGGCTTCGGCCTGGTGCCGCAGCAATTCTTCCCCAGCTCGGACCGCACCGAGCTGCTGGTGGACGTGCGGCTGCAGGAAGGCGCCTCGTTCGCGGCTACGCTGCGCCAGGTCGAGCGGCTTGAAAAAGTGCTGGACGGCCGGCCCGAGATCGCCCATTCGGTGAGCTTCGTCGGCACCGGCGCGCCGCGCTTCTACCTGCCGCTGGACCAGCAGCTGGCCACGCCCAACTTCGCGCAGATCGTCATCACCGCCAACTCGGTGGAAGACCGCGAGAAGCTGGCGCACTGGCTGGAGCCGGTGCTGCGCGAGCAGTTCCCGGCGATCCGCAGCCGCCTTTCGCGGCTGGAAAATGGCCCACCGGTGGGCTTCCAGGTGCAGTTCCGCGTCAGCGGCGACAAGATCCCCGAGGTGCGCCAGGTGGCCGAGAAGGTGGCCGCCGAAGTGCGCGCCGACAGCCGCTCGGTCAACGTGCAGTTCGACTGGGACGAGCCGTCCGAACGCTCGGTGCGCTTTGACATCGACCAGCAGAAGGCCCGCGAGGTCGGCGTAAGCTCCAACGACATCTCCAGCTTCCTGGCGATGACGCTGTCCGGCTACACCGTGACGCAGTACCGCGAGCGCGACAAGCTGATCAACGTCAGCCTGCGCGCCCCCGACAGCGAGCGCGTCGATCCGGGCCGCCTGGCCACGCTGGCCATGCCCACGCCCAACGGCCCGGTGCCGCTGGGCAGCCTGGGCCAGGTGCGCTACGGCCTGGAATACGGCGTGATCTGGGAACGCGACCGCCAGCCCACCATCACCGTGCAGGCCGACGTCAAGGCCGGCGCGCAGGGCATTGACGTGACCCACGCCATCGACAAGAAGCTGGACGCGCTGCGCGCCGAACTGCCGGTGGGCTACCGCATCGAGGTCGGCGGCCCGGTCGAGGAAAGCGCCAAGGGCCAGTCGTCCATCAACGCGCAGATGCCCATCATGATCGTGGCGGTGCTGACGCTGCTGATGGTGCAGCTGCAGAGCTTCGCCCGCGTGCTGATGGTGGTGCTGACCGCGCCGCTCGGCCTGATCGGCGTGGTGGCCGCGCTGCTGCTGTTCGGCAAGCCGTTCGGCTTTGTCGCCATGCTGGGCGTGATCGCGATGTTCGGCATCATCATGCGCAACTCGGTAATCCTGGTCGACCAGATCGAGCAGGACATCAGCGCCGGGCACAAGCGCGTGGACGCCATCGTCGGCGCCACGGTGCGGCGCTTCCGCCCCATCACGTTGACGGCCGCGGCCGCGGTGCTGGCGCTGATCCCGCTGCTGCGCAGCAACTTCTTCGGCCCCATGGCCACGGCCTTGATGGGCGGCATCACCAGCGCCACGGTGCTGACGCTGTTCTTTTTGCCCGCGCTGTACGCGGCCTGGTTCCGCGTGCGCCACGACGAGCGCGAAGAGCCCGAAGGCGTGCCGCCCGGCGCCCACGCCGGCGACAACGTAGAACGAGGAGCCTGACGATGTCCCTCCGTCTCCCGACCCCGGCCTGGCGCCTGGCCACCCTGCCGCTGTTGCTGGCGCTGGGCGCCTGCGCCTTCGCCCCCGATAGCAAGCCGCCGGCGATGGCGCATCCGGCGCAATACGGCGTCGAAGCGCTGCCCGCCGCCGGCGCGCCGGCGCAGGGCGTGGCGCAGCGTTATGCGCGCGACGGCCGTCCGGTGCCCGAATGGTGGAAGCGCTTTGGCTCGGACGCGCTCAACGCCATGGTGGAAGAAGGCCTGGCCAACAGCCCGGACCTGGCCGCGGCCGAGCGCAATCTGGCCGGCGCGCGCGAACAGTTGCGCGGACAGGTCAATTCGTCGCTGCTGCCATCGGTGGATGCCGGCGCCGACGTTTCGCGCAAGCGCGCGCTGACCATGCCGAACCTGCCGCAACCCACGGCGCTCTACAACGTCTTCACCGGCCAGGTCCAGGCCAAGTACGACCTCGACCTGTTCGGCGCGGCGCGCTTCGAGAACGTGTCGCGCGCGGCCCAGGTGGAACAGCAGGCCTATCAGCTCGAATCGGCGCGCCGTTCCCTGGCCGGCAACATCGTCACCGGCGCCATCACCTCGGCGTCGCTGGCCGAGCGGGTGGCGTTGACCGAAAAGCAGGTGGTGCTGGCGCGCCAGGTGGCGCGCGACACCCAGCGCCGCTACGAACTGGGCTCGGCCTCGCAGAACGACGCGCTGCAGGCCGACCAGGACGCCGCCACGCTGGAAGCCTCGCTGCCGGGCCTGCGCGCGCAATGGCAGGCCACGCGCCACGCGCTGGCGGTGCTGATGGGCCGCAGCCCGGATCAGGCCCCGCCGGACCTGGCCTTCGCCATGATCGCGGTGCCCGAGGAGGTGCCGGTGCTGGTGCCGTCCGAACTGCTGGCGGCGCGGCCCGACATCCACGTCGCCGAGGCCGTGCTGCGCGCGGCGGCGGCCGACGTCGGCGTGGCCACGGCGCAGTTGTTCCCGAGTCTGTCGCTGTCGGCGTCGATGGGCAAAGGCGGCTTCAGTTGGCCAACGGCGCTGTCGGGCGCGGGCTCGATCTGGGCGGTGGGCGCGTCGCTGACGCAGCCGATCTTCCACGGCGGCGCGCTGCTGGCGGAACGCAGCGCCGCCAAGGAGCGCTATGAGGCGGCGGTGCTGCAATACAAGCAGACCGTGCTGACCGCCTTCCGCGACGTGGCCGACACCCTGGCGCAACTGGAGGCGGACGGGCAGGCGCTGGCCTCGGCCGAGGCCTCGCGCCGGGCTGCGGAGCAGTCGCACCGCAACACCGCCAACCGCGTGCGCCTGGGCGCGCTGGCGCCCTACACCGCGTACGCCAGCGAACAGCATTACGTCGCGGCGCGGGTGCGGGAAGTGGAATACGCCAATGCCCGCCTGACCGAGACGGCGGCGCTGTTCCAGGCGATGGGTTCGCCGGTGCGCGCGTCGCAGGCGCCGGGGCAACGGGCCAACGAAGGTGCGGCGGCCAGGCCGCAAGCGGCTCAACCTCAGCAGCAGCAGCAGCAGCAGCAGCAGCAGCAGCAGCAGCAGCAGCAGCAGCAGCAGCAGCAGTGACCGCTACGCCGCGCTGCCCGCACGGCGTCCACAGGCCCCCGACGCCTACGGCGCGGGGGCCTGTTCCTTGATGCGGGAAGCGAGCACCACGGGCTCGATGCGCCGCTCTCCCCCGCAACAGCGCCGTGCCCGTCCTTACCCGGTCTTGTTGAGCCCGATCGCCGGGAAGGTCACCGGCAGCGCGCCCAAGGTGCCCCCGAAGCCCCCTAGTGTCCCACCAGACGCGGACGGTGTCCGTGCCGGGCAGCCGCCGCGAGCCAGGTCCGCGTCTGCGGCCCATCTCCGGGCAAACCCTCGGTAATATTGGCGCCAAAATAAGCTAATATTTTTGCAACATTCCCTCCTCTCCCCCGACCTCACGGCGCCGCGCGCCGCTATCCGTCCATGACCCAGATCACCCAATTCCCGTTCGTATCGGTCTCCGGTACTCCCGAGGCCCGTGGCCGCGCCTATGGCCAGCAGGCCGCCGACCGCGTGCGCAAGAGCGCCGCCATGTACGGCCAGACGCTGGTCGATCTGGGTTACGACGCCATGGCGCGCACCCGCCTGATCGAAAGCTTCGCCCGTGAGATCGAGAACTTCGCACCGCACTATCTCGAGGAAATGCGCGGCATCGCCGCCGGCGCCAACGTGCCCTTCGAAGACATCGTGATGGTCAACGCCCGCACCGAAGTCATCGCCAAGGCCCGCGCCGAAAAGAAGAAGGCCGCCGAACTCGAACCGGGCGACGGTTGCACCGGCGCCCTGATCCTGCCGACCCGCTCGGCCAACGGCCGCCTGATCCACGGCCAGAACTGGGACTGGCGCGCCGAATGCGCCGAGACCGCCATCGTGCTGCGCGTGCGCAACGACAACGGCCCGGACATCCTGACCTTCGTCGAGGCCGGCGGACTGGCCCGCAGCGGCCTGAACAGCGCCGGCGTGTCGATCACCGCCAACTACCTGGAATCGGACCGCGACTTCCGCCAGTTGGGCGTGCCGCTGTCGCTGATCCGCCGCAAGGTGCTGGAGCAGGAACACTTCGCGCTGGCCATCAAGGCCGTCAGCACCACCCAGAAGTCGTGCTCGAACAACATCATGATCGGCATGGCCGCGGGCTTCGGCGTCGATTACGAATGCACCACCGATGAAGCCTTCCCGATCTACCCGGGCGCCGACGACCTGATCGTGCACGCCAACCACTGGGTCAGCGAAGTCGCCCTGGGCAAGCTGCGCGACACCGGCCGCGCCAGCACCCCGGAAAGCGCCTACCGCGACTGGCGCGTGCGCCGCCTGCTGAACGAGAAGGACAAGCTGACGCGCGAAGACCTCAAGCGCGCGCTGTTCGACGACTTCGGCACGCCCTACTCGGTCTGCCGCCCGCCGCGCCCGGGCAGCCACGACAACCTGTCGGCCACCGTCGCCATGGTCGTCATGGAGCCGGCCGCCGGCCTGATGGAAGTGGCGCCGCTGCCGGCGCTGAACCGCACGTTTACCCGCTACAGCCTGGACGCCGAGCCCGAACTGCTGGCCGCGGCCTGATCCCTGCGGGTCCCCTGAACCGTTGGCGGCGGCCGGATGCCCGGCCGCCCGCGCCCTCCCTGGAAACGCATCGATGACAATCAAACTCCTGAACACCGCGATTGCCCTGGCGCTGGGCGCGCTGAGCGGATCAGCCTGGGCCCAGGCGCCCGCGCCGCTGCGCATCTCGTTCACCGCCGACATCCGCTCGACCGAACCCGGCGTGAACCGCGACAGCAACAGCGACGCGGTGGTCCTGCACGTCGTCGAGGGCCTGGTGGCCTACGGCGAGGATGCCGAGGTCCGCCCGCTGCTGGCCGAGTCCATCGACATCAGCCCCGACGGCAAGACCTACACCTTCAAGCTGCGCCAGGGCGTCAAGTTCCACAACGGCGCGCCGCTGACCTCGGCCGACGTGCTCTGGACCTGGCAGCACTACACCGCCGCCAACGCCGGCTGGCGCTGCGCCAGCGAATTCGATGGCCGCGGCACCGTCAAGGTCACCGGCGTCGAGGCGCCCGACGCCCAGACCGTGGTCTACCACCTGGAAAAACCCAGCAGCCTGTTCCTGGCCTCGCTGGCGCGCGCCGACTGTGGCGGCACGGGCATCCTGCAGAAGGCCTCGGTCAAGGCCGACGGCAGCTGGGACAAACCCATCGGCACCGGCCCCTTCGCCTTCGCCGAATGGAAGCGCGGCGAATACGTGCGCCTGACCAGGTTCGCCGACTACGCCAACCGCGACGGCAAGCGCGACGGCTACACCGGCTCCAAGCGCCCCCTGGTCGATGAAGTGCGCTTCGTCATCGTGCCCGACGACTCCACCGCCAAGGCCGCCCTGCAACGCGGCAACATCGACATCATCGAGGACGTCTCCAACAACGACGTGCCGGTGTTGCAAGGCACCCCCAACGTCAAGGTCGCCTACGCGCCCGTCATGAGCATGACCGCGCTGCTGCTGCAGACCAGGGACCCGCTGCTGTCCAATCCCAAGATCCGCCAGGCCCTGGCCCACGCCATCGACTACGACCAGTTGGCCGCCGCCGTCACCGAAGGCCTGGCCAAGCCCAACAACTCCATCGTCCCGCTGGTCTCGCCGTACCACGACGCCACCCAGAAGGAAGGCTGGAAATACGACCCGGCGCTGGCCCAGAAGCTGCTCAAGGAAGCCGGCTACAAGGGCCAGGAACTGGAGCTGATCACGACCAAGCGCTATCCGCAGTCGTACAACTCCGCCGTCATCATCCAGGCCATGCTGCAGGCCGTCGGCATCAACGCCAAGCTGTCCGTGTCCGAATGGGCCACCCAGCTCGACCGCTACAACGCCGGCACCTACCAGATGATGACCTTCCCGTACTCCGCCCGCCTGGACGCGGCGCTGAACTACGAAATGGTGACCGGCGACAAGGCCAAGCAGCCGCGCAAGGTCTGGGACAACCCCGACGCCCAGAAACTCCTGGACGCCGCCTCGGTCGACACCGACCACGCCAAGCGCCAGGCCTCCTTCGACCAGCTGCACAAGCTGTTCCTGGCCGACGTCCCCAGCATCCCGCTCTACAACGGCCTGGACATCGGCGCCTTCCGCAGCGATATCAAGGGCTACACCCCCTGGGCCGTGAAGAAGCCGCGCGCCTGGGAAGTGGAACGCGTCGCGAAGTAACCCGCGCAACGCCAAGCAAAGAGGCCGGGAAAGCGGCCTCTTTGCATTGCAAATAAACAGCGGCAGCCGCAGCCCACGCGCAGCGCCAACCCCAACCGCAAGACACCACGTAAGCTCAAAAAGGCCGCCCGCGCGGCCGCCTTTGAGCGGCCCCGCAAGCCCCTCCCCCGTCCCTCCGTTGCAGCCAGGCACCCAAGCAAAAAAACCGCCCCGGCAACCGTCAAGCTTCAACGGTCGAGTCCGGGGCGGCGTTGGCCTGGCGTGCGCGGGGCGTGTAGATGCGCCCGAGGGAATCTGTAGGAACAGCCGCAGGCTGTGACGAAGATGACAACGGGGAAGTCCGGAGCGAACGCTCCGGACCGCAATCGTAGCCCCGCGCACGCCAGGCCAACGCCGCCCCGGACGGCCCAAAAAGAGACCGCCCGAAAAAAGCGACTTACTTGCCAACGATCTTAGTCTCCCAAGCCCGCGGCTTCCCCTCCCAAACCGAAAACCCCTGCACCCGCTTGTTGGTCGCCCAAGCATCCGCCCCGTTATAAAGCACCAACAAAGGCGTCTGCTCCAGCATCAACGCATGCAGCTGGTCAAACAGCTTCTGCCGCTTCGCCGGATCCGACTCCAGGAAGCTCTCGTCGATCAGCTTCTGCGCCTCGGGATCATCCCAGACCTTGCGCGGCTGCTTGCTCTTGTCGCCCGCGAACTGCTCGAAACTCAGCGCCGGATCGATCCGCGACGAGAACGTGAACGAACTGATCTGGTACTTGCCCGTGTTGTAGCGGTCCAGCTGCGTGGCCCACTCCAGCACCTCGATCTTGGCATTGATGCCCACCGCCTGCATCATCGCCTGCGCGATCACCGCCACCTGATAGCTCGGCACATGCGCGCGCTTGTTGGCGTAGATCACGATCGGCTCGCCCTTGTAGCCCGCTTCCTTGAGCAACTGCTGCGCGCGCGCCGGATCGTACTTGTAGGTGCGCTTCTCGGCCTCCTGGTAGTAGGCCGACCCCGCGTACACCGCGGAGTTGTTCAACTGCCCCAGGCCCTCGGAAGCCGCCGCCACCACCTGCGGAATATCCAGCGCCGCCGCGATCGCCTGGCGCAGCTTGACGTTCTTGAGCACCGGATCCTGCGTCTGGAACAGCAGCGTGTGCTTGGTGGCGTCGTGCGGGCTCATCACCGACACCGCCGCATTGTTCTTCAGCTCGGCCACGTCGGTGATGGTGATCTGACTCGCGTCGATCGCGCCCGACACCAGGCCGGCCTTGGCGGTCGACGGGTCCGGCACCACCAGGAAGCGGACCTCGTCGGCCAGCGGACGCTTGGCGCCGACGTAGCCGTCCGGCTTGTCGCCCGCGCCGGGCGACACGTAGTCCTTGAACGCCGTCAACAACACGTACTCGCCGCGCTTCCACTCCTTGAACTGGTACGGGCCGGTGCCGACCGGCTGCTTCCAGGAGCCATCGGCGTTGACCGAATCCTTGCTCAGGATCGCCGTCATGCCGCAGTCGGTGCGCGCCAGCGAATCGAGAAACACCGCCGACTTGCGGTCGATCTTGATGACGACCGTCTGCGCGTCCGGCGCGGTCACGTCCGTGACCTTCAGGCCGTTGCGGCCGTCGAAGTCGCTGCGGCAGCGCCAGTCCGTCTTCGGATCCATGTAGCGCTGCCAGCTCCAGAGCACGTCGGCCGATGTCAGCGTGGCGCCGTTGTGGAACTTGACGCCGTCGCGCAGCTTGAAGGTATAAGTCAGGCCGTCTTCGGACAGGTCGACCGACTTGGCCAGCAGCGGCGCCACCGTGCCGTTCTCCCGGTAACCAACCAGGCCCTCGACCATGTTCAGCACCACGCCGTCGGTGGTGTTGTCGCGGTTGACGCCGGGATTGGTCGAGCGAATGTCGGCCGGCTGGGCGATGGTCAGGGTGGCGGCCTGGGCCGCGCCCGCGGCGGCCAGGGCCAGGCTGAGCGCGAGCGCTCGGGAAACAGGAAGGTGGTGCATTGTGGAAATCCCCCGGGGGCATGCGGCGCCGGATTCATAACTATATTGGCGCCAAAAATAGCTGCCCATTATGAAGACTTGCGGCTGGGGCGGTATCCGGGGTATCCCTGAAAGCGGCCCCGAAATGAACGCGGCGGCCTCCTTTTCAGGAAGGCCGCCGCGTTGGGGGGCGACGATCAGGCGGGGCGAGTCAGGAAATGTCCTGACCGACGTGCTGGGCGATGATCTTCTGCAGGCGCTTGACGTCGCGCGCTTCCAGCGCCTCGACCATGTCGAAGTGCTCGCGCGCCGAGATCTCGATGCGCGAACGCGTCACCCATTCCTTGGCGGGGGCCGCCGGGCCGCGCGCCCGGGTTTCCTGGATCAGCGCCGCCAATTCGCGGTTGGAGCACATGTCGTACATCCCGGCGTGGAACGCCAGGTTGACCTCGTACTGCTCCAGCAGGGTGCCGTCCTGCAGCAGCTTGGAAAACCGCTCGGCCAGCGCGCGCAGGGCGCGCACCTTGGCCGCCGTGACGTTGGGCATCAGGTCGGCGGCCGCGCCGGTTTCCAGCAGCACGCGGATGTCGCGGATCTGCAGGTGCTGATCGGGGTCCATCGTATAAACGTGATAGCCCCGGTTCGGGATGTGCGCGATCAGCCGCTTGGCGGTCAATTGATCGAGCGCCCGCCGCACGTCCAGGCGCTTGGCGCCGTAGCGTTCCTGCAGATCGATCTGTTTCAGCCACGCGCCGGGGCCGTATACCCCCGACTGAATATCCAGGGCAATACGGTCAACCAGGCCCGGCTGTGTCGCCGCCGCTTTCGGCATGGACCACTCCCGTGAATCAAATCCAAACCGCGTATTTTATGCATAAGTCCGCGCCGCAACGGAACTCCCGCCCGGCGTGGACCCGTCCCCTCAAGCGGTGGCCCGCGACGGCTCCGGCTGGTCCAGCCGCCAGCGCAGGCGCACGCCGCCGGTTTCGGTCGATTCCAGCGCGGGAATCGCCGACAGCAGGCTGCGGGTGTATTCCTCGCGTGGCTGGTCGAACACCGTGTCGCGCGTCCCCTGCTCCACGATGCCGCCGTCGCGCATCACCACCACCCGGTCGGCCACCTGCTCCACCACGCCCAGGTCGTGGCTGATGAAGAGGCACGAGAAGCCGTGGCGTTCCTGCAGGTCGGCGAACAGGTCCAGCACCTGCGCCCGCACCGTCACGTCCAGCGCCGACACCGGCTCGTCGGCAATGACGAAGGACGGCCGCCGCACCACCGCGCGGGCGATGGCCACGCGCTGGCGCTGGCCGCCGGACAGTTCGTGCGGAAAGCGCTTGGCGTATTCCGAGCCCAGGCCGACTTCGGCCAGCACTTCGTCGACGCGACGGCGCTTGTCGGCGGCCGGCATGTCGACCAGCATGCGCAGGCCCTCGCCCACCAGCTCGCCGATGGTCATGCGCGGGTCGAGCGACGAATACGGGTCCTGGAACACCATCTGGCAGTTCAGGCGGTAGTCGCGCCAGGCCGGCGAACGGCGGCTGACCGGCTGGTCGCGGAACAGGATCTGCCCGGAGGTCGGCGCCAGCAGGCCGGCGATGGCGCGGCCCAGCGTGGTCTTGCCCGACCCCGAGCCGCCCACCACCGCCACCACTTCGCGCGGCTTGACGTGCAGGTCGATGCCATTGAGCGCGCGCTTGGCGCCGGTGCGCGAGAACAGACGCTGGTGGCCGGCGTAGTCCACCACCAGGTTCCTGACCTCGACGATCGGCGCTTCCTGGATCGGCGGACGCGCCGGCAGGCGGCGCGGCATGGCGTCCAGCAGCTTGCGGGTGTAGGGATGCCGCGGGCGCTCGAGAATGCCGGCGGTGGTGCCGGTTTCCAGCACCTTGCCATGCTGCATCACCACCATGCGTTCGGTGTAGCGCGCCACCATCGGCAGGTCGTGGCTGATCATCAGCACGGCGGTGTTGTGCTCGCGCGTCAGGTCGACCATCAGTTCCAGCACGTCGCGCTGCACCACCGCGTCGAGCGCGGTGGTGGGCTCGTCGGCGATCAGCAGCGCCGGTTCCAGTAGCATCACCGAGGCCAGCATCATGCGCTGGCGCATGCCGCCCGAGAACTCGTGCGGCCAGGCTTCGACGGCGGCCTTCGGGTCGCGGATGCCGACGCGGCGCAGCATCTCCAGGATGCGTTCGCGGCGCTGCGCCGTCGACAGGTCGCGGCGGTGCAGCTTGAGCCCTTCGTCCAGTTGGCGTCCGATGGGCATGGACGGGTTGAGCGAAGTCATGGGTTCCTGGAACACCATGCCGATGCGCGCGCCGCGCAGCTTGCGCAGCGCGGCCGGGCTGGCCGGGGTGACTTCCACGCCCTCGAAGCGGATCGAGCCGCCGGCCACCACCAGCGGCGGCGGCGTCAGGCCCATGATGGCGCGCGCCGCCTGGGTCTTGCCGCTGCCGGACTCGCCGACGATGCCGACCATTTCGCCCGGCGCCACCTCGAAGGACACGCCGCTGACGATCTCGCGACCGCCGCGGCCCACAGTCAGGGACAGATTCGATACGGTAACCAGTGCGCTCATTGCACGCCCCTCATGCGGGGATCGAGACGGTCACGCACCGCGTCGCCCAGCAGGTTGATCCCGAGCAGCGCCAGCGCGATGGCCAGGCCCGGAAGAATGGAAAGATAGGAGGCCTGCGCCATGAACGGCCGGGCGGCGGCCAGCATGTTGCCCCAGGTGGGCGCCGGCGGCGGCACGCCCAGGCCCAGGAACGACAGCGCGCTTTCCGCCAGGATCACCCAGCCGAACATCGAGGTCGCCAGCACCGTCAACGGCGCGACGCAGTTGGGCAGCACGTGGCGCACCATGGTGTAGAGCTCGGAGTTGCCCAGCACGCGCGAGGATTCGATGAACTCCTTCTCGCGCAGCGACAGCACCGTGCCGCGCACGATGCGCGTCACCGACGGCGTATAGGCCAGGCCCAGCGCCAGGATGATGCCGTACTTGTTGGCGCCGACCACCGCCAGCAGGCCCAGCGCCAGCAGCAGGCCGGGGAAGGCCAGCAGGGCGTTGTTGAAGGCCATGATGATGCGGTCGGTCCAGCCGCGCACGAAGCCGGTCAGGGTGCCGACAATGGTGCCGGCGATGATGGCGAAGCCCACCGTCAGCAGGCTGATCCAGACGCTGCTGGACGCGCCGGCCAGCAGGCGCGACAGTTCATCGCGGCCGAACTCGTCGGTGCCCAGCAGGAAGTCGCCGCCGGGCGGCTTGAGCCGCGCCACGAAGTTGATCTTGAGCGGGTCGTGCGGCGTCCAGAAGGCGCCCATGATGGCCGCGACGAGCATCGCCGCCACGATCACGCCGCCTATCAGCGCGTTAGCTGCAATTCGCTTTTTCATTCGGCGGTCACTCTCGGGTCGAAGATGGGATAGCAGAGGTCGATCAGCAGGTTGACGATCACGTAGATCACGCCGACGAACAGCAGGCAGCCCTGGATCACGGGGTAGTCGCGGGCGAAGATCGAATCCACCAGCAGCCGGCCCAGGCCGGGAATGGTGAACACGGTTTCGACCACGGCGATGCCGCCGAGCAGGTTACCCAGCACCAGGCCGATCAGGGTCCAGGTGGGGCCGAAGGCGTTGCGGAAGGCGTGGCGCATCAACACCGCGGATTCCGACAGGCCCTTGGCGCGGGCGTGGGTGATGTAGTCCAGCCGCAGCACTTCCAGGGTGCTGGCGCGCGCCATGCGCATCAACACGCCGATCTCGTGCAGGAACAGCGTCAGGATCGGCATGGCCAGGTACAGCAGGCCGGCCTTCCAGTCTTCGCCGATGGACACGTAGCCCACCACCGGCAGCCATTGCAGCTTCAGGCCGAAGAAGATCAGCAGCAGCAGGCCGAGCCAGAAGGTGGGAATGGACACCAGCAGCGTGGCGGTGCCGACCAGGATCAGGTCGGGCGCCTTATTCTGCTTCCAGGCGGCGATCATGCCGGCGGGCACGGCCACCAGGGCGGCGAACAGCACGGCCACCAGCACCACGCGGCCGCTGATCAGGAAACGGTCCCACACCAGCGGCAGCACGGGCTGGCCGGTGTTGATGGACGAACCCAGGTCGCCATGCAGCATGTTGCCGAACCAGATGCCGAACTGGGTGGGCCAGGTCTGGTCCAGGCCCAGCCGCGCGCGCAGGTCGGCCAGCGCCGCCGGCGTGGCCAGGTCGCCCAGCAGCAATTGCGCGGGGTCGCCCGGGATCAGGCGGATCATGACGAACACCGCCACCGCCACGATCAGCAGTGTGGGAATGGCCATGACGATACGGGATAGCGCGAAACGCAGCATGGCCCTCTCCTATCGCGGCAGGCAGGCGCTCGCGCGCCCGCCCATCGGGTTGTGGACGTTATTCATTGCGCAGCTTGCGCAGTTCGGCAGCCAGGAAGTCCTGCACCTGGCCGACGCACTTCAGGCCGTCGTGCGGCACGTTGTCGACCACGTCCAGCACGGCCTTGACGCCAGCCGCCTCGAACGAGCGGCGCAGCGATTCCAGGCGCTCGGGGCGCGTGGCGCCGGCGGAGTTGGCCCCGGGCATGAAGAACTTGCCGCCTTCGCGGTGGGTGATTTCCCAGGTTTCCAGGTCGGCCTTGCCGACGATCATGTGCACCGCGACCTGGCGCAGGGCCTCGAGGTCCACGGCTTTGCCGAAGCGGGCTTCGGCGTCGCGCACGCCGACCCACCAGTCCTGGCTGGGGTCGAGCAGCGTGACCGAGCCGGGCGCGCCGATCGAGACGGCCCACAGGGTTTCGGGATGCAGCAGGGCGTAGCGGTTGACGAACTGGCCGCCGCCGGAATAGCCGAACAGGGCGAAGCGGCTGAAGTCACGGCCGAATTTCTCGCCGACTTCGGCGACCATGCCTTGCAGGATGTGGTCGTAGCGGATGTCGCCTTCGCGCAGTTGCTTGAAGCCGTCGCGGTTGCCGTCGCCGAGCGGGCTGACGGGGAACAGCGGGCACAGCACGATGCAGTCGTTCCAGCGGGCGAATTCGGCGAAGGCGTCGCGGTATTCGACGAAGGCGCGGCCGGTGCCGTGCATGATGACGACCAGCTCCATCGGGTGCTTGGCCTGGTCGATGTGCGGGGGGACGTACATGCAGTACGAGAAGCGCGGGTCGATGCGCGAGGCGAAGACGGTGCTGTGGCCGAGGTCGTAGATGGCGCGGGCGCGGGCGGCGTCGGGGGCCAGGGCGGGTGCTGCGGTGGACTGCATGGTTTCCTCGATTCCCGGGCGGGGTGTGCCGGGGGGGTGTTGCGGGCGGGTATGGTTGACTAAATTGGCGCCAATTTTAGGAACCAGGTGTGGGTGGGGCAAGCGGGGGGAATCCCTAACGGGTGGTTCGTGACCTTGACCCGGGGGGATGGGTCGGGTGGCTAGGGCTGTGGTTCTTTTGACGCATGGTGGCCGGGCCGGGCGGAGGGCGGGGCTACGATTGCGGTCCGGAGCCTTCGCTCCGGACTGCCCCTTCGTCATCTTCGTCGCAGCCTTCGGCTGCTCC
>NZ_CP017433.1:693771-775928 GCF_002082135.1 Achromobacter ruhlandii | reverse complement strand
GGGGTTCTTCCCGACCTATGGGGATAACGCTCGCGTGCCGGCCGGTGGCAACGTGGCCATGATGTTTGCTAAAGACCCGGCGCACCAGAAGGCTGCCTGGGAATACATCAAGTTCGCCACCGGCCCCGAAGGGGCCACCATCATGACCAAGGGCACCGGCTATTTCCCCGCCAACACCCTGCCGATTGACGACCCCGCCAAGCTCAAGGGCTATTACGACGCCAATCCGAACCAATACACTGCCGTTCGCCAGCTGCCGTGGCTGACCGGCTGGTATGCGTTCCCGGGCGAAAACGGCCTGAAGATCACTGACGTGATCAATGATCATCTGCAGACCGTGTTCGACAAGTCCACCAAGCCCGACGCCGCGCTGGACGCCATGACGCGCGATGTGCAGAAGCTGCTGAACTGAGCGCCGCGATGAAATTCATCCATCTCACCGACACCCACCTGATCGCCGACGCTGGCGATCTGTATGGCACCAATCCCAAGCAGCGGCTGCAGCAGGCGGTAGCTCACATTCTGGCTCACCAGCCCGACGCCCAGGCCGTGACCATCACCGGCGACCTGACCCATTACGGCCACACCGGCGCGTATGAACACTTGCGCGAATGCCTGGCGCCGCTCACCATGCCGGTGTTCCCGATCCTGGGCAACCATGATCATCGCCAGATCTTCCAGAAGTACTTCCCGCACGTCGGGCGCGACCCCGAGGGTTTTGTGCAGTATGCGGTGGACTTCGGCGATCACCTGGCGGTGTTCCTCGACACCAACGAGCCGGGCGTGCACTGGGGCGTTTTCTGCGAGCGTCGCGCAGCCTGGTTGCGCGAGCAACTGGAGGGGACGGCCAAGCCGGTGCTGCTGTTCATGCACCATCCATTCTTCCCGATCGGCATCCGCAGCATGGACTTCCTCTCGCTGCGTGACACCGGGCCGTTCATGGCCGCCATCGCCGGCTTCGAAGCACGTATCCAGCAGGTGTTTTTCGGCCACATCCACCGCCCGATCTGCGGTGTCTTTCGAGGCATCGGCTACTCGACGCTGCGTGGCACTAACCATCAGGTCGCGCTCGATCTGCACGGCGACGAGAGCCAGATCATGGGTGTACATGAGCAGCCGCAATACGGCGTGGTGCTTCTGGCGTCCGATCAAGTGCTGATCCACACCGAAGACTATCTCGACTGCGAAATGCGCTACAGGCTGCACGAGATGCGCGACGGGGAGCAGAGCTGACTGCAGCCCCGACCGCGGCGGCCGGCCCCGAGCGAGCCGCCGCTTCAGCGCTGCAGAGGCCGGCCTTTCCGCAGGTCAATACCCAGGAGCGCCGTCCGCTTTTTGGGTGGAGCCTGGTCCCACAGGGACCACATACCCGAACATCGGAAACACAATGCGAACGTTACCCCGTTTGACCGTGCGCCTCGGTTCCCCGCCGAGCACCTCCTCCGACATGAGGGCGCACCTGCTCAGTGTCGCACCGTCCTCACCCTGACGCGGCCTGAGGAAGCGAGCCGGACGTCGCCTTCCGACCGTCGCGGTGCCGCTTCGCCTCGTTTTCAGTCTGCACTTGTTCTCCAAGATCATTCACCTTTCGAGGGGATGCGCAATGACATGTCCAAGCAGCCACTCCGCTGGGACTGACCACTAACCCCTTGAAAGCTGCCGTTAGACGGCGCCGACCCAAAGGGCTGCAACGGGTCGGAAGCCGACGTCCGCGATAGTCAGCTTGCGGCCAGAAGCGGCCATTCATACACAGCGTGTTAGGACCGACACGCAGCGAAAATTGCGGCATTGAGTGAGGCACAATGATCGAAGCATCGGACGTCTACGGAACACTTGAAATGGAGTATTCCTTGCCCTCTCTCCCTCCTCCCTCTGTCCCTCAATCCTTATGCGACATGCTCAAGGACTATCCGGACTGTGTCGAGCGATTGCAAGACTGCCTGAACAGATATGTAGGCAATCCTTCCTATCGAGACCTATTTAGAGGCGCCATTTTGGCGCTTCAAGGCACGCTGCAAACCTTATCAGCCGAAGCTGGCAATGAACTCGCTGCTGCCAAAGTCACCGACGATACGGGAATGATCGCCAGCGCATCCAAGAGGCAACAGCAGCTATTTACTGCGGGATGGTTCGTCTTCGAGATGGTGGATATGGAGGACCTTTGGGCTTACTTTCGGGCAAACAAGGACGCTTTCAAATGAGCACTCCTGTGTATCGGTTGTGCCAAGGTATTCGGTCAATTAGCGACGCCTCTCAGCATACGCGAGCCGTTGAACTTGGCATTCTCTACCGCAAAGTCATTGAACTTGGGCGACGCTTTGTTTCCTGCCCCCGTATGGAACTTCCATCTCCGGCCGCAATCCGCCGTTGAAGAGGCAATGAGGCGCGATCGGGCGGCACTCGCCGCACAGCAGCCGTTGGTGAGCGCACTTTGAAGCTTCCGCTTTGGGTCGGGAGCGGTCTATCGTCAAGGACGGTTATCGGCCAGTTTGAGACATTCGCCAACAAGAAATGCGCGAGCGGAAGCTGCCATTCACGGTGCAACTTAAGCTGCAGGGGCGCCCCAGATGGCAGCGCATAGAATGATGGTTTTGGGCCCGTTCACGACATTAATCCCCAGGAGTCGGATCGCATGAAATCTGACGCGGACAAGATCATCGATCTGTATGACCGGCATGCGCATGACTACGTCGCGGATCGTCGGCACGGCAACGGCGACGAAGCTGCTTGGCTCGACAGATTCTGTGCGCTATTGAAACCAGGATCAGCGGTACTCGACATTGGTTGCGGTTCAGGCACGCCGATGGCGGAGTATCTCGTCAATCAAGGCTTTGCGGTGGATGGTATCGACAGCTCGCCAACGTTGATAGCTCTCTGCCGTGAGCGGCTTCCGCAACGGTCTTGGCGTGTAGCGGATATGCGTGGCCTTGCGCTAGATCGGATATTCGATGGCCTGCTCGCCTGGGACAGCTTGTTTCATCTCAGCCACGACGATCAGCGCCGAATGTTTCCAATCTTTAAGCGACACGCGTCACCGCGCGCTGCGCTGATGTTTACCACTGGGCCTTCGCACGGTGTAGCCATTGGCTCGTACCGTGGTGAACCTCTCTATCACGCTAGTCTGGCTCCCGAAGAGTATAGAGCGCTTCTGAAAGCAAATGGGTTTCTGGTTGTGGAGCATATCGTCGAAGACCCGGATTGCGGTGGGCACACTGTTTGGCTTGCTCAAGTGGAGCACTAAGTGCCCGCCGAAGCGGCCGCTGATGACCGGCAGCAACGGGTCGCCATTGGCCGATCATCAAGGGCGGTCCGCGGCCAGGATAAGACACTCGTTCTTGACGAGACGTGACGCCAAGGCGTCGCTTCAATGCCAGCGTGCTTAAGTTTGGTTGGAGCTCCGACCAATTAGCCAACTGCTGACCGCAAGATTTGCGCCTCGCCTCTTGTGGTTGAGTTCGGGGCATGGCCCGGCGGAGAGACTTCTTACCTAGGGTGGAGCACCGCTACCAACGCGGTTAAGAAATCGCGGCTACACATCTGGCCCGACCGGACGGCAGCCCGAAATGTCACGTGTCCTGGTGCGACTAGGGTCCAAGTACGAGCGCAGCTCATATTCTTGTCGACAAGCTGTCACGTTGCGAAGACAACGTGTAGACATGGCGTCACAACATGTAGACGAGGCGTCACAACGCGTAGACATGGCGTCACAACGTGTAGACGCGGCGTCACAAGCGGGGCAGTTGCAGAGCGAGAGTCCGCAAAATCGGACGTTTGTATACAGTGAGGATGCCAGCGCAAACCAACGTTTGCGCGCGTTTACGTTTTGGGACGCTTTTCGCTGTCAGACAATAGAGAACTGCCCGCCGCAAGGAAAACCCAAAAAAATCAAAGAGATGACCGTACCCGGAGGGTGCGTCCTGTGTGGTGGCTTTAAGGGACCCGCCGCCGCCCTGGCGGCAGGGGCCTTAAGGGCACCTGTGAGCGTCCGGGGGACGCTCACGAAGTCCGCAGGACGGCCCCGCCGGCGCAGCCGGTGGGAACAGCCGCCCCACCCGAAATCCGACGCCGCAACCAAAGCAAAAGGCCGCCCGAGGGCGGCCTTTTGCTTTGGCGCAGGTTTTTCTGCGCAGGGACACGTGGAAGGCGGTCAGGTCATCTGGTGAGTCTTCAGCCAGTCCTTCAACGCATTGTTCATACGGGTCTGCCACCCCTGTCCGGTTGCCTTGAAAGCAGCCAA
Organism: Achromobacter ruhlandii; assembly: GCF_002082135.1. NCBI lineage: Bacteria > Pseudomonadati > Pseudomonadota > Betaproteobacteria > Burkholderiales > Alcaligenaceae > Achromobacter > Achromobacter ruhlandii. The sequence goes on along the minus strand of NZ_CP017433.1, from coordinate 771,691 downwards.
AACCTCTTCATCCAGGCGGATGGTAGTAGCGGATTTACGCACAGCGGCGGTACTACCGACGGGCCGACCACGCCGCCGCACGATCTCATCGGGCGTATGCACTCGGGCATATTGACCGTCAACAGCCTGTTTGGCGCTGCGCAACAGTGCAGCTTCAAACTCAGCCATCTCAGCATCTGGTTTCTTAGGCATCAAAGCACTCCTTGAGTTTGGCGAGAAACGACGCCGGCAGGTTATCGAACTTGGCTTTGGCGTATACGATCAACAGCACAACCTCGCCGCTGGCCAACCGAAGGTAATAGATCACACGGGCCCCGCCCCGCTTTCCCATACCGGCGCGGGACCAGCGCACCTTTCTGCATCCGGCCGAGCCAGGGATAACATCCCCTGCTTCCGGGTTCGCCGCGATCCAGTCTATGAATGCCTCCCGTTCGGAGTCGCTCCACACCTTCGCGGCCCAGGTGCTGAATTCATCAGTTTCGATAACGGTTAGCATGAATTAATTGTACTAGCATTTTATTGGTGCGGCAAGATGTTTTAGTGGGCCGCCAGCCAGGGATTCCCCGGCTGGCTCCGCGCTTTTACTCCACCGCTTCGTCCTTACTTTCCGGCTCGGATTTGGTCAGTAGAGGCTGGCCCCGCATCAGTTCCGGCACCCAGCCCCTGCCGTCCAGCAGTTGCTCGGCTGCGGCGGCGGCCTGGGCCTTCTTCATCGCCAGCAGCGGTTTGGCCTGCTCGGCACCGACCGCATCGGTAACGACATCCGCGATTCGGTCCTTGGACACGTGGGCGAGGTAGGACTGCGCCGTGGGCTTCCACCATTTGCTCATGTCCACCCCGACCAGTTCGCCCAAGCGATCAAGGTGCCGGGGCTCTTCACCGTAGGAATTGCTTTTGCGGCGGTAGATCGAAGCGCCCGTCAGCACGGCCAGCAGCTCGATCAGGTCCGCGTGCGGCCGCTCCAGCAACCAGGGCAGCACCGCCACGCCGTCATCGGGAATTTGCTTCGTGACGGCTTCAATGTGCGCGTGCACCGCTGCCCAGGCCGGGCTCTCCTTGATGCCAGCGTCCGTGTTCGCCAACTCGTGGTGGGCTGATCGCAACGAAAAATCGAACGTGTCTCCGGCGCTGCCGCGCCGATTCCAATCGAAGTCGCCCAGCATCTGCTCGATAAGCAGGCAAAGCGCGAGCGTCGGGCGGGCCATAATTTCAGCCTGAAGCGCAATGACGCGTTGCGCCTGGAGCCGGTTGGTCAGCGCCTCAGAATGGAGGGGCCGCGTCTTGACGGGGGGCAAGTCTACGCCCGCCGTTTTCTGACCATCTGCATCGTTGCTTCGCGTGGCTTTTGCCACGGCGTCGCGCTCGTCCTGGCGGATCAGGCCCCGAGTGACGGTCAAGTCGCCTTGATAGTCCAGGTGCACAATCGCGCCGCACAGGGCTTTCAGGTCGGTCGGGTAGTCGTAAAGCTCGGCCCGGATTTTACGAATCTGCCCTTCATAGCCGCGAATCACGCCGCGAACCTTGTCCAGGTCGGCCGCGTCGTGGCCTTCGGACTCTTGCAATTCCGCAAGCTTTGTCCGCGCCGCCTCGATCTTCTTTTGCAGTCCGTCGATCTGCTTGGCCTGGGCCTTGCTCGGCTCCTGGTGGACGCGCTGAATCTCGCCAAAGGGCCTTTTGTCGGCGTACTCAAAAGACACGCGGCATTCCACCCACAACCAGCCTTCTGCCTGCACCGCCTTGAACAGCTTGGACCGTTGCATCTTCGCCAGGGCCATCGTTCGCGCCATATCCGGATCAGCCAGATAGGTGTCGTTCTCGAACAGGTCGCGGCGCACTTCTCCGCCCGCCTTCTCATACGCTGCAACTGTCACGTAGCGGGCGACGGCCGAGTCGCCCAGCATTTCCGCTTCCGCCAGGAGGTTGCGGATATGAACGTCGCGATTCCAGTGTTCCGACTGCGCCGCCTTCCATGCCGCTTCCTGGCGGGCGTGGTCCGAAACGGACGCCAACGCCTGCATGTCGGCAACTTCAATCTTGCCGTCGCGGAATAGCTGCATGAGCTTGGGCGAAACAGCGCCGAGAGCCAGCAGCTTTTTTACGGCGGACTCCGTTGCGCCGTGCGCGGCCGCGATGGCGTCGATGGTCCAGTTTTTCTCTGCACGCAGCCGGGCATATGATTCATACATATCGGCGGGGTGCATGGCCTTGCGGGCGATGTTTTCGATCAGGCTGGCGTGATGGGCGTACTCGGCGGGAATCACGAGGCACGAGACCCTGTAGTCCGCCGCGAGTTCGGCATCTTCTATCAACAGCCCCAGCGCTGCCCAGCGCCGACCGCCCGCGCAGACTTCGTAGAAGCCATCGGCGCACGCAACGACCACGAGGTTTTGCAATAGTCCGCCCATCGCCTTGATCGTGGCCTTCAGTTCCAAAAGCTCAGGATCTTTCTTCGAATCCAGCGGACGACGAGCCTGATAGCTTTCGCTCAGGCGCAGTTGTGAATGCGGGATCTCCGTGCGGGTGCTTGCGGCGTGGATGGCGGCGAGTTCTTTGGAGTCGATCTTCATGGTGTGTGTTCTTGCTTCGATTTATCTGAATTAGTGCAGTTGTGCAGGGATCGGTGCGTCCTGCATTGCGGCGATGAGCGCGGCAAGGTCGCGCACCGTCATCGCCGGAAGGCGATAGGAAAGGCCCAGTACATGGGCACGGCGCATGTCGTTCGCCAATCTGATAAAGTCGTGGTTCATCACGGTTCTCCTTCGAAGGGTGGGTCGAGGTGCAAGCCCCTGTCGGTTGCCGCCGATCAGGGGCTTTTTCGTTTAATAGCCAAGCCATTCCAGCAGCACGTGGCCGCGATACAGCGGGTGATTGCCGCAGTCGGCAAAGAACTCTTGAGCGTCCAATTGATGCCTACCGATTTCTTCCATGACCTGGATGCGCGTCACCACGGCTTCGTCCGCCGATTCCCTATCGCGCAGGCCCCGGGCCGAAACCGACCCGAGATCGAATAGGTCCGCGAGTAGTTCGATCATGTCGGGCCTGTGGCCTTGCCATGCGACCAACTCGTTTTCGACAGCGACGGCCAAGACCGGCGCGGTGTCATAGCCTTTTGCCGCGAGCGCTTGAGCAAAGCCGGCAGCGCTGCGTTCGGTGAAGTCGATGCCGCGCGCGGCAAGGTCATCTTTGGAAAGCTCGCACTGGACGCAAGCCAGGTGGGTGTACAGAACGACGTCGCAAGACATGTCGGATTTCCTCGTTTGACTAGACTTCGGTTGAACCGACCCAGGACGTGCCCAGGAACGCATCGCAGCCGATCAGGGCCGATACAGGTTGCACAGCGCAAAGCCCCTCATGTGTCCAGCCGTGTGCCGGTCCCTGCTGGACGTGCAGGGTCGATCCATCCAGGCCGCGCAGGAGCAAAGGCTGGTGGCGCAGTGCGGCCAGAATGTCCGGCTCGCCTTCCATCTGGTCCGTTACGTACTTGATTAGCATCTGGGTTCCCCTCTCAGCCGTGATGCGGGCAAGGATTGCCGGAGCCGTCGTTGCAACCCGAACATGCGGCCATGGCTACGGACTCTTCTGCTTCACTCCAGCCGTCCACCCATGCGCTTGCCAGTTCGGCAACATCGGCCAGCAACGGCGGTACGTCGTCGGCGTCACGGCCACGGGCGAAATCTTCCCGGCCTTGAACGTGAGCGAGGATTTGCGCGTGATCAAGCTCCAAGAAACGGCTGTCTTCATCGAACATCCCTGCTGCTTTGGTGCGAGCGACGCGGGCGTCCAGGCCGCGAAGGAACACCACTGCGGGCCTCGGCGTTGCGATTGTCTGAACTGTGTTTGCCATGGTCATGTCCTTTACATTCAAGAGCGTTTTTGAAGCGCTGACCGATCCTGAAGAAGTCGTCCGAGCGTAGGTTTGTTGGATTTGGTTGTTCATGGTCTTTCCCTCCGCGTTATTCGCATCCGTTCCTGTGAGGCCTGTCCGTGCCGTCCGTGGCCACGTAGTGACGACTGGAAAGGGCCGGAGCAGAGGCCGCATGCGGAGCGCAGCCGAAGGCGAGCACCGAACGGGTGAGCACCGGACCCTTGGAGGGCGGAACGCAGTGGTACGGTCGGCGTTTTAGGACAGGGCTCGCGGGAATGGATGCATTGCGAGAGACAGGATGGCGACACCAAAGCCAGGCGCGCGCCGAGCGCCCCTACCCGCGCGCAGCGCGGGTCAACCTGGCCGCAAGGCGGCTGGCAAGCGGCAGCGCGCAGCGCCGGCAGGCGCGAAGGCGTGAGCCGACCGTAGGGAGGGTATGACTGAAGCCCCGCAAGGGGGTGAGACTGGCCCTTTGGCAGGCTCAACGCGAAGCGCGATGGCCCGACCCGTAGGCGCAGCCGGAGGGGCACGCCCAATAGGGAGCCGTGATCAAAAAATCAGTGCTGAGATTGGGACCCGGGCGGCATCGAGATATTCAGCAAATCCAGGGCCTTATTTGCCCTATCTCGTGCGTCGTCGATGATTTGATTTTGCCGAACGATGTACTTGTACAGTGCTTTGGGACTGTTTTCGGCCTCGACCAAACCTTGCTCGTTGATGATCTCGTTGCACAATTCAACACACTCGTCGCAGATCGTGAGCGCGCTGGCGCCAGGGCCGTTTTCCCGCGCGATCAGCTTGTGGACTTCGTCCTGAGACTTATCGCAAAATGCGCAATGCAGCACGGTCGGCTGCTTTTTTCGCCGAGGGCTCTTTTTATTGTTTTCGTCCATTGGGCGCAGGGTCCGCGTCAACGCGTCGCTAGGTCAGAGTAGGTGCGAAATCTAGCACAAGGCCCAACAGCCCGGATGGGTGTTTTTCCTAGTTGTATCCCAATTTCGTACCGACATTTTTGGCGCGTATTACGTCCGGTAGTTCTTTGAACAGGGAGAGTCACGTTGGATGGGACCATGATCATCAACGGTGTCCGTGTAGCCTACAGGACGATTCAAACGCCGAATGGAAAAGGGGTGATAGCGGAAGTGCAGTACGCCGACAGCGGACCGTAGGAGTGCGTTGGTGGACCCCACACGATGTTTGCTGACGACGCCTCTGCCCGCCGTGCGATACAAAACCATGTCGCCGCTGACAGGCCTAAGAGGACGAACCAGGAGCGGCGAAGGTAGCGGCCTGCACCAGCCTCTTCCCGCCGTCCTGTCGCTGGTGCGAGATTGCCAGGCCGCTAGGCCTGGCTATGCCGTTCAGCCGTTTCGGTGATGGTCCACCATGCCGGCCAAGTACGCCGCCTGCAATGCCCTCCATAGATCCCAAACCGGTATTTCGCGATAGTCCTTCGAGCGGACCCGCCGAAGTTCCAGACACTCAATGTCCAAAATCTCCATGGCGATGTTCTCAATGGCCAGTTCCGCGGCCTCGGATAGTTGCGGCATTCCCATGCTTCACTCCGTGTCCAGCTCGGCCAGCACCTGGCTGGCCAGCTCGTTGAGGTTGATTTCCAACTGGGCGATGGCTTGCACCTCGTCCGGCGGCAAGGGTTCGAGGAATCGCGCCATGCGTTGTTCGGTTTCTCGCGCCGCAAGCGCCGGCCAGGCGCCGTATGCGGCGATCGCGGACAAACCGGCCCGGTTGTGGCGGCCGTAGCCTTGTAGATATGCGATAAGCCCGCTCTGCATTTCGCTGGCTGCCCGGCTCATGCTGCGATCCTTTCCTGGTTGGCCAGCGCAAGACGCTGCACTGCGGCGTCGTGATACTTCGGGTCCATTTCGATTCCGTAGAAACGTCGGCCGGTCTGACGGGCGGCTACGCATGTCGAGCCGGAGCCTGCGAACGGGTCTAGAACAATGTCGCGCGGGCGGCTGAAGGTTTCGATCAGCGGCGTCAGGCATTCAACCGGCTTCTGGGTCGGATGGTGACGATTCCCGGTGTACTTCCAGGGCAGCACGTCGGGCAGAGGCGTCGCCGGCAGGGCTGGCTGGCCCTTGGCCAGCAAATAGGCCGACTCGTGCTGGTACGCCAAGAATCGCGCATTCGACTGATATTGCTTGGCGAACACGATGTGGCCGACCACACGAAAGCCCGCCGCGCGCCAGGCCGCGAAGAACCGATCTACGCGGTTCCAGCCATAGAACGAAATGCAGAACGCATCATCGCGAAGCACGCGGAACATCTGCGAAAACGCCGGCGTCATCCATTCATCGGTGCGGTCGTTGGCAATACTCCGGCCGGAGCGGTCCACGTAATTGACGAGGTACGGCGGATCGGTCAACACCAGGTCAACACAGCGATTCGGCAAGGTGGGAAGAACGGACAGGCAATCGCCCAGGACAACACGACTCATGGTTGGCTCCTTGCGTGCAGCAATGTCAGCCGATCTGCATTGCACTGCACGGGGCAGGCGGGCGCAGCCCACGAAAGCGCGGTCAAGGGACGTGGAATAAATAGTGAACGCAGTGAGCGGTTTATGCCGCGAAAGCCCTTGAAGATGGGGCCGCGGCTACAAAGCCGCGCGCAGCGGCCCTAGCGTCCGTGCGGGAGTGGGATGCGACTGTATGCTCCGTGCAGTGCTTGTGGCTCTACATGGTCCGCAGTTGGCGCGTGGCTAGCGCGCCAGGCCCCGAGAGGGGCCAATCGCAACCTCGCTAGAAGAGCGACATCTGGCCAGCGGCAGCAGCTTGGCGGATCGCCTTCGGAATGGCCTGCGGCGGCGCATCGATCTCGGCCGATGGACTGTCGGCCGCCACCTGGTCGACGTGGATCTCGTCCGTGGCCGCCGGCGCCTGCTGTAGCACCCGAGCGCCCTCCTCCGCTTCGCGACGGCGAAGCCGCGCACCCCAGCCGCCCAGGATATGTGCGGGCGTAAACCACTGCTCCCGGCACTCGCCCGTGAGGCCGTTGCCATGAATCACCACGGCCGGCACGTGCAAGAGCGCCAGCTGAATGAATGTCATATGGACGCACCGCTGATCGATGTCGATTGCAGTCGCGTGCATGCACTGCTGATAGTTCAGCTGCGCATCGTGCATCGCGTGCGCCGCCGCGATCAACATGCCGCCGGCGCCGCACGCCGGCTCCAGTACGCGGACGAACCCCTGCGCGCTCGTCTTGTCGACCAGATCCTGGCCATTGCCCATCATCATGTTGCCCATCAGGCGCGACACCTCATAGGGCGTGAAGAACTGGCCGGCGCTGGCATTGCCCATGTCCAGCATCATGAACGTGCTCCCCAGCACGTCGCCAAAGTCTGCTGCCTGAACCCGGACCTCGTATGCCATGACCAGGTGCGAGAACGCTTGGATGAGCAGGTCGAGCTCAGCTCGCTCGTACTGAGCGATCACCTGCAGGTAGCGCTGTTCGCGCGCCTCGCGCTGCGCCAGGTCTGCACGGGCCAATGCGATCGCGCAGATCTCCACCCAATCGCTCCAGACGCGGTCGATTCCGCGCGTACGCGCGACCTGCCGAATGAGGCTGACGATTTCCTTCTGATGGGCGTCGGCGCTGTTCAGGAATCGGCGTTGTTGTGCATTTGAGGTTTTGGCCATGTGGTCTCTCCGGTTGCCAGGGCGGGAATGCCCGGAACTTGAGAGGCACGGCGCAGCGCAGCGCTCAAGTGTCGAAGACGGCCAGCGGCCGCAAGTGGCGCCGGCGCAGCCGGAGCCGCGCCGCACTTGAACGCGAGAACGCCGTGGCACATTGACCGGGAATGCAGACCCGCCACCCCGTATGGCTTGCAACGGTCCAACTTCAGAGCGCAGCCGTTGCCCTGCAGCGTCACTTAGCAGGGGCTGAGCCACGATGGCCTAATGGCGCTCAGAAGAAGAAAGGCCCGCCGAAGCGGGCCGGAATGGCGTCAATCGATCGCGGCGAAGATGGCATTTGCCTCGGCGTGTTCGCCGGCGAAGTCGCGCAGGGCGTGGTACTTCTCGGCCAGGTCGTCGCTGCGGTACTGGCTGCACAGTTCGCACAGGGCGTACAGCGTTGCCACGATGCCGGCGGCGTCCGCCGACATGGTCCGGTCGCACCAGTTCATCGGCCATACGATGTGAAGCGTCCCGTAGTCGGCCGGCGCCATATAGAAACCGTTCGGGATTTCGTAGTAGTGCCAGTAGCCGCCGCAGTACTCCTGCGACAGGCGATCCAGCCAGTTGTAGACGCTGATTTCTCCGCGCAGCATCAGACGGCTTCCAAAAGACGTGGTGAGAAAGTTCATGCGTTCGCTATCGGGAACCAGGCGTGCGACGGAAAGAGTGGTTTGGGTCATGTCGTGCTCCTCAGAAGTGGGGCCCGGCCGGGTGGCGGGACGGGAGCACTGGCGCCCTGCGGAACAAGCGCCGGGGGCAAGGGGACGTGGAATATAAAGCGAGCGCAGCGAGCGGCTATATGCCGCGAAAGCCCCTTGCGCCTGACGCGCGCAGGGCAAAGATGCGCCCAAGGCCTGACACCAGCGCTGGGACCGACGCTGCGAATCACCGGGGAGACACTATTGCTGCATAGGGCGCGGGCCGTCCCGGATCACGGTCGGAAGGGACGCTGCCCGATGTACTATCCGCGCGCGTTTCAGGCGCCTAACACCGGAAGATTTCGGGCCTGACACGAGAGAACCAGCATGAATTCCGATTCGAAGTTTTTCTTGCTTCGCTGCCACCAGGAGGGCAGAGGCTCTCGACCAGGTAAAGAAGGGTCAACCCGACCTGACGACGGCCATTAGCGTTCTGCTCAAAGTGAGAGAGCGATCTAGTCCGGACTGGTGTGCAGCAATATCACCGAATCATCCCCTTCAGCTGAGCAGCTCCTTTGCATGTGTCGAGCCAGAGGCGCGCGCGACCAATCCGGCAAAAAAGTAGCCATCAGCATTGCAGCCGGAGTGCCGGCCCCCCAGTCGTGTAGCGTGGAAAACGCTCGCGATCGCGTACAGGCTACTCCCAGTTCGTATGGGTGCGACGGGCGCATTGCGAGCGCTAACTGGGGAATATCAGCCCCAAGTTCGGCGACGCGCGCGATGAATCCTGTTCTCGGATCAAGGTATTGAAGCTCAACGCCTCGGGCGTAACTGCGGACACGATCTGCGGTCAGAGTCACATTTGTGGCCGTCCCGGCGGACGTTGGTCCTAGCCCGGGCGGAAAATACGTCATTCCGTCAACCTCGATTAGGTGCCCTACGCCGCCCTTGCGCATACGCTGAATGTCGGCGGCCGTGAACGGAATTTCTCGCGAAGGAGAAATCCCCGGCGCGGAAGCTCGCTTGTACCGTTCAGGCCAGCTCCGGATGGCCAGCTGCAAAAGCGACGGGTCGCCCCACTCGACGTCCGCGTGCGGGCGGACATCGATCAGACCAATGGCATCATTCCACACGGCAAAGAACAGCAGCCAGTCACTTCGTTCACAAAACTCCGCAGCTGGCTCAGGATCGTTCTGCGGTATGTGAGCATGGGATATGCCCCAGTCCGCCCATAACTGATCGGTACGCACTCCCCGCCTTTTCCCGCTCGTATCATCGCGCGTCAGGGTTCTGGAAAGGAAGAAATTAAGATCATCGCCGTTGCGCGCCTTCGCCAGGATGCGATTGAGAGCGGGACGAACGTGCTCCGGAAATCTTCGCCAAAACCCGTTGGAAGGCAATGTGCACCGTGGTCGTGGGTCAATTCGGCGGAGCCTAAAATCCATCCACCTGAGCAAGGGGCAGGTCAATTCCGGCACATCTTCGCTGTACCAGAGTTGGAACGCTTCAATAAGATTGCGGGAAACAGCATCCAATTGAGAATCGAGTACGCTCATCAGTGGCCTGTAAGAAGTCGGCGTTCGACCTTGAACTCCGCGATGGTTCGGTACCATCCGAAACCTCCCGCGCCAATATACAGTGCAGAATCAATCTGGGTACTCGAAGGAGCTGGGAATGTGCGGTCGAATCGTTCAGAAATCGGGCCCGCTGGACTACGTTGAGCGGATCTTTACCAACCCGGGCCAGATCTTCGCGGACCCAACGGGGCCGCGATTCAACATACCCCCGGGCACACGCCCGCTCACTTTGCATCGCCTGGCCGAGGGCACGGAAGCGATGGCACGCCTGCCCTGGGGCTATAAGCGCCCCGACTCCAAGCACTTCATGAGCAACGCGAAGCTGGAGACCATCTTGAAGAACGGGTGGCCCTGGCGGCTCCTGATCGGCGCCGGTCGGATTTTGGTGCCTGCCGATGGGTGGTATGAATGGCCCGTGCAGCCGGACGGCAGCAAACAACCGTATTACATACATGGCGAAGGCCCGCTCTACTTTGCGGCGCTCACCGCGTGGGAACCGGGCGCTGAACGCAATGCCGCGCATGGGTTCGCTATCGTGACGAACGACACCCAAGGGGGGATGGTGGACATCCACGCCAGGCGGCCTGTGGCGCTGCCGCCGGATGTCGCTCGGCAATGGATTGACCCTTCCTGTCCATTTACAGATGCGCGTGCGCTGTTGAAGGACTGCCTGCCCGAGGACGCCTTCACCTGGCACCCTGTACGGCAAGAAGTTGGAAATTCTAAGTACCAACTGCCGGACGCTATCGATCCGGTCTGAAGGCGCGTTGGGTCAGGCCTTGGCTTGGTGTTCGTACAGCGCCAGCGCACCTTCAAAAGACGCCCTCATCCCGATCAACCTACCCGCCTCTCCGCGCGTGTGCCACAGCTCGTGCTGATACCGTCCGTCCACCCAGACCCGGCAGATAGTCCAGCCAGGCGGACCTGCCCAGTAGTAGTCATCGGCGCGCCGCCACTCGGAATCATCCATAGCTCTGTCCCCCATCGGCTCCCAAATCGGGGGCATATGGCGCAAATTCTAGGCATGTTTATACTGTATGTTCATACAGTATTGTTCCAATCATGCCGTTCAACCCGCCCCTTCCGCTCGCACAGCTGCGCGCCATTCAGAACCGCCATCGCGGCCCGGATGGCAAGATAAATGATGCGGACGTCCTCGCCCTACTGTTAGAGGTCAAGCGCTACCGGTCCTTCGTCCTGCGCACGAAGCAGCTGTCGGGCGAATTCAAGCGTCCTTCCGGCGTGCTGGCACCCATCTATGACGAATGGTGGGAAACCTTGGTGGCGGAACCCTGCGTGGCCGAGCAGGAGCAGATGATTCGGGAACTGCTCGAAGGGCCTTTCAAGCCTCGCAAGGGGATGGAATCGCGCTAGGGCACAGCCCGCGGGGCCTCCCTCCAGATTAGTAAAAGCGACTGGTTGTAAGTGAACGTTTGTTTAGCGGCTAAACTTCGGGATCACCTTTGGAGCCTACATGTCAGAACTCGACGAGATCGTCAAAGAACATAAAAGGAACAGGCGCACGCTGTCTGAGCAGACCTTTCACGTCGGCTGCATCCTTCTAGCGAGCCTCGTAATGGGCCTTCTCCTCTCTCAAACTGTGGATATGCCTGCCGGCATCACGGCTTCCGACGAAAAGGATATGAGGCTGGCGTTGGCGCTCCAGATCAGCGCCGCAATGACTCTTGTTCTTGGCGTCGCGTACGTCATTGGGACCTGGCTGCGCATACGAAAAGCGATCAGGCAGACTAACAAGAAATTGCTCGAAGCGAGCCTGAAGGCCATCCAACGAAAGGAATAGATTCCTCCGCCTGCATACCCTATTGCCGATGCCACCTTATTGCCCAAAGAGCTGTTCATGTCGCCTTCGCTGATCTTCCCATGGAATGACGGAGCCAAGTCGCTCCCGCCAGTCTACGTGCTGGAAGTGCGCGACAAACACAAGCCAGAGGGTCTCCCTATCCGATGGATCTTGGTCGAGCGAACCGAAACACGATCAGTAGGCCACGACGGGAAGTTGATTAGGGCAAGAATCCGCATGGCGTTTCAACCATTGCGTGTGGACGGAAGTCTTTATCTTGAGGACGGCGGGTTTTTCGCGGGAAGCTATTCCCCGGGGGTGGCGGGCAGGCCTTCGGATCTCTCGATCACTGCCGAGGACATCTACGGCGGCAATGTCATGATCAAATCAGCAGCATTGCGCGGCAACAGGATTGGGTCCCACCTGATGAATGAAATCGTCGAGTGGGCTATGAAATGGCCCGACGCATCGGTCATGCCAATCATGGTAGCCGCCGTAGACGCCGGCCCCGACAATCGAGAGCGCCGCAACAAGTTCTACGGGAATTTCGGAATTACTTTTCCGCCGTGCGATGGCCCCCTGATAGAGGGAAGGTCCCTGCCAATGCTTGCGGCACAACTGACTCCGCACCGCACTTGGGAGCAGAACATTGTTGTGAAGGACATCCCGTCCTACATCGACGAGTTGCGAAAGCAAGTGTGGTCATTGAAGGTCGAGAATTCCAAAAATGCGAGCCATGTAAAACATTTGGAAGGCGTCATTGAAAAGGCAGAAGATGCTCCCTTGCGCTGGGCATGGGGTCATCTTGCAACGCGTGCAGCAGGTCTGGTTCTGTGGCTGCTCGGCATAGGCTTTCTTGCTTTTGTGATCGTCGCGCTCACATCGGTCGTGGTGTAGATCGCGTGTGTTGTATATCTTTCTTCAAACTGAGAATTCGTGGGGGCCGGTGGGTATGTGGGAGAAGTCCGGGTAGCCGGTGGGCATACCCTGTGGTCAAGCGCGTGGTCAGGCGGAGCCTGTCCACCGTTTGTCCATCAGCGGTTGTCCACGGGTCGAGCGAAGCGAGCCGGGCGGTCGCGAAGCGATCATCCACATATCCACGGGTCCGGATAAACGTGTTTTGAATTGTGGGTGCAGCAACCGCTCAGGCTTGAAATCAGCTTGCGGTAGATGCCGCACCTGTACCGAACATGTCTGCCGTTTATTTGTTTGAGAACTATCGGCGAAGCCGAACCCTGGCCACCCTCACCTAACATGGAGGAGGGGATTTTCTGCTACAAGTCGGATGGATACTACGAAAGATATGATCGCTGATGAACCATCTAGATGCTTACAACACGCTTGAACATCTTTTGACCAATCCAGAGGCTATGAATGGAGACGTTTTAGCGTTGACCGGCCCCTGGGGATGCGGTAAGACCCACCTCTGGCGGACGCTTAAGCAGCGATATGACACCCACGCCACGATAAGCAAAGCGCTGTACGCCTCGATCTTTGGCGTGGACACCGTCGATGAAATTAAGCAGCGCCTTCTGCAAAGCGCGCTCAAGAACGGAGACAAGACTCAGTGGGATGTTGCGAAACACGGACTCAAAACGCTCTCAGCCTTGGTTCCACGCGGCCAACAAGTGTTAGCCGCCTTACCCCACGCAATGAGTCCATTCATTCTGCAAAATCGATTGCTCGTCCTTGACGACATAGAACGAAAAGGCAAAAAGATGGAGGCCGACGCTCTGCTCGGCTTCGTAGACGAGATGAGGACTCGATTCGAATGTCGAGTTCTTCTCCTTTTTAATGACGCCGCACTCGACGGTGACACGCTGAAGGTGTGGCTGCAACTCCGCGAAAAGGTGGTGGATCATGAGATCCGACTATCCCCATCTCCAGTGGACTCCTGGACTGTGGCGAATCTGGACGCAAAGTTCAGCTCGCCGACCTGGGCGATCTCCGTGCGAGATGCAGTGGAGACATGTGGAATTACGAACATTCGAATCATGGAGAAGATCTCATCGGCCGCGACCAAAGTGCTGGCGGACTATTCGCATGTTCCGCAGAAGGCCGCTCGCCGCCTCGCTTCTTCGATTACGCTATTGACGGCAGTCTACTACCACGGCATAGCAGACGCACCCCCGCTGCGGGAGCTCCAGACGAGCGCAAGCGACGGGAACAGATGGCAGCAGTTTATGAAAGAGTCAAACTCGACGAGTCAGGGCGATGATGGTTGGCTCGGTATCGCCCAACGACTAGGAGTCTATGCAGGCAGTGCCTTCGAAAATTCCGTCATCAACTACCTAAATGCCGGCTGGCGAAAATCCGCGGAGTTGGATGCCGCGATCAAGGAGATTATTGCCAATGGGGATAGGGCCGATGCGAGCGATATCCTCGTCGATTTCTTGATAGCCGATTATTGGAATTACCGGCTGACAAAGCAGGAGCGTATGGAGATGGCAGGCCGAGTCGCCGAGCGGTGCCATCTTTTAGACTTCGGTGCGATGAGCCAATTCCTCCTGCAACTCGATGAGATAGAAGGCGCGGAAAGCGTATTCGAGACTGCGCTTAAATCTTGGCAAGCGGCCCAGGGTGAGTCTCGCCCACCTGCTACGACAGAGGACCAGTTTGGCAGGCCGTTACACCCGCGCATGGTGGAATATTTGAAGCAAGCCGCTCCTCCCTTAACGCTCGCAAGCGAGTTTGAGATTTTCCGACGCATCAATTTTGGAAACTTCAGCTATTCCGATCTAGATAGGCTGGAGGTCATTTCAGTCGACGAATATGTCATGCTGATCGAGCGGGCGTGCACAGACGAACTCAGAGCTATGTTCCCCGCGATGTGGAGGCTAAGAAAGACCCAGTTCGCTGGCAGGGATGTTTCGCCCAGCGCCGACGAACTCTTTATCAGAGCCTGCCAGAAACTTTGTAAAGGGCCAGACCGCCGCTTATCCAACCTCATAAAGAGCCAATTGAAGTTAGCCAGTGTTCCGCTCGAACCCGACATCGGCTGAGGGTGAAGAAAGTAGCGGCCGGCACATGGTCACGTCCTGTCTGCCCACAGCTCGTCCGTCGACGGCTGTGCTGGGCGTGAGCGATACGACCATCCGACTGTCGAAGAGTCGGATAGATGCATTTTAAGTTGTGTTTAGCAGCTAAATAGCTGCTGTCTCAACGATCCAGATCGTGATCGCGATCGCGCTGCAGCCGCTTTGAAGAAGTTTGCTCGGCCTGTGATTCAGGGCACTCGACCAGGCCAGCGCCACCATGCGGATAGCGGATTTCGATTGCCTGCCCCGGGACGGCGAGGTCCACGTTGAGCAGCGCCCGACGGCTGTGCAGTACCACCTCGCCAGCATGGCCCTTTTGCTCTTGGATCAGGTAGCGCTCAGTTGATCCAATGACCACGCCCTCATAGTCGCGCCCGGGAGCAGCCAGTACGACATGCACGCGTTCACCAACTACTGCCTTCGCCAAGTCCAGAGCGTATTCACGGTCCATGTCTCGGAGATTGGCTCGAATCAAGTTCGCCATGCGTTGCGAGTCCCCCTGATAGGCCTCGATTGACGCCTTGGTCATCTCGTCCCGATCGACACCCAGCCAGTCAATGCCATAACCGGCATCCTTTGCAAGTTGACCGATGAACTCGCGGATACTTCTACCGTTGCCTTCCCGGAATGGATGAAGCACATTCAACTCACCCAAGTAATGGCCAGCACGCTCACTGAACGAATCGGGCGCAAGGCCCTTTAGGAGACCTTCTCGCGAAAGTGGTCTCGTGATCTGTGGCGCATAGCTCGCGATCTGTTCGTGACTGGCAAAGCGCGTTGTGCCCTTCGAGATGTCCACGGTGCGGATCTTGCCGGCCCAGTCATAGACGTCGCCGAACAGCCGTTGATGGATCTGTTGAAGGTGCGCCAGATTGAACTCGCCTCGAACGGGCGATACCGCAAGTTCATAAGACCGCACGGCAGCAAAGGTGGCTTCCACTCGATCCAGTTCGGCTTGGTCGCTGATGCCAAAGCGGTTGCGTAGAACGCCTGTATCAGGATCTACGTAGGGGTCTTTTGCGTTAATTGGATACTTTGCCATGGCCGTAGCGAAATGGCCGCCCGTGAGGCGGCCGTTGCTATTCGGAGGCAGAGGGAGAACGAAATTCCCCGGCCGCTACGCGGGCGCGGAGCGCATTGATCACGTTTAGAACGCTCAAGGTTCCGTCCGCTGCGCGCTGAAGATCCGCGACGGTCCGCGCATCTGGTTCCAAGCCTTCCAGACGTTGGCTTGCCACCGCATTCACTACGGCGCGCCGGCGCTCCTTCAGGTCGTATGCTGTCAGCATTTCGGGGCCTCCTGGCAAGCCTACATTTTACCAACTATCCGCCCGCCACAGTCGGTCTGGTTCACGTTCCGCTATGAACAAAAGCAAGAGCACCATTGGAACCTGATGCCGGTTGGGAAGGGATCGGGCGGTATTCGCGAGGAGAGTCACCTGAACGACGAAGGTGCCCGGCCAGCAGGCGTTAAATGCGGAACTGTTCGCGCGATGCTCCATCCTTTTCTGCTGACGTTAGCCAGCGCGGTGCACGTCCACGTCCGGTCCAGGTATCACCAGTTTCAGGATGACGGTACTTCGGCGCCACTGGGCGACGAGATTCGGGCCGCTCAACGCTCCTCTTGCGCTTGGAGCGGGCGGACTTCGCTGCGCCATATGCTGTCTGGATATCTGCGGGGGAAATATGATATTCGTGCATCTGCGCGACGATCTTTTGTACGGCGGACGCCCGGCCACTGATGCGAAGGGCTTCGGCGCGTCGCTGCAGAGCTTGGATCTGAGCGTTGAGCTTGGCGAGCGGTTTGTTCGAGAGCATTGCAGTTTCCTCAGGTGCTTTTGTGGCGAAAGGATTGTTGGATACGCCGTGTTGTGTAATGGAGATCAGGTGTTGTTGATGATCATGCCAACCAGAATAGGCACAGCTGACGCAAAGAAAGTTACGTTAGCTATGGAGTCCCAGCCCGCCCATCGCGAAATGATGGAAGTCGCCATGAGTACACATCCGACAATCAACGCCACCTTTCCCGGACCTTTTTCAATCATCACAGCTCCATATATTGAAATTCCATCTCGGTTCTCCCGTGTTTGGCCGCTAAACATCGGCGCGCTTTGTCATTCGTTAGCAAGCTGGGGCCTCCAGATCTTGACCAGTTCCTTGAACGCTTCGTGAACGGGCGTGCTCAGCGTGTCTGGATAGGACCGGCTGCGCCGGACGAGGGCAATCACTGATGACATGTCGTCGTAAATCTCCTTGTCCACGCTCCACAGATCCGACAGGTCGAAACCGCCGCAGCTTGTTGCGTTCCACCAGGCAAGCAGAAAGTCCGCTACACGCTTGCTCTGATTGGTGTCCCGTCGAGCAATTTCGATGAGACGATTCAGGGCGGCCATGCCGGCGTGGCGCAGCGCGGGATTTGCAGCGTCACGCTGCTCTTGCTCGAGCACATCCCTGCGGCGTTGAAATTCGGCCTTCACCTCGTCGGGGACTTCACGCTGATGCCGGGTGGCGGTCGTGTCCGCAACAAACGTCATCATTGCGCCCTGCTCTTCCGCCTGGCCGCCATGCCGATCGTCGACGGGATCTTCGGATTGCGTAGGGCCCTTCGGCTCGGCCGGTTGGTCCTTCGGCTTGGTGCCTTGCCGAATGGCTTTTACGGCGGCGCGCGTGGGCTTTTGCTCTGGCGCCTTCAACAGTTCGGCGACGGCTTGCGGATTCTCCCGATGCGCGACCGCGAGCTCATTTGCCAACGTCACGTCCGTGACTTTGCCGGTGGCAACGGCTTCTGCAACAGGGTCCGGCAGATCCAACATCTTGGCGTGCTGGGTCACCCAGGCCTTGGACTTGCCAAGACTTTCAGCGATTGCGGTCTGGCTATGCCCATCTGCCAATTCGTCGCGGATATAGAGAGCAATTTCATGAGCAGTTAGGTTTTCCCGTTGGATGTTCTCCGCGGCCTGAGCACGGCGGCTGATTTTCTTAGGCGTCAAGAAGCCAGGCACTTGCAGCCAACCCTCAACCTTGGCGGCGCGAAAGCGCCGGTGACCAAAATTGATAATGAAGCGACCAGGTTGATCTGGGTTGGGGTAAAGGGATATCGGGCTTTCCATTCCATCCGTGCGGAGAGATGCTCGCAGCTCGCCGATACTCTCCTCGCTGAACCCCGGGTTGTCTTCCGAGCGAACGTTTCTATCTTCGTCGATGAGGTCGATATCGAACATCATCGGCTCGCCGGTTGGCACAGACGGCATATCCAAGATGGACGCTAGGTCTCCCAGTCCTTTCAGATCCATCATGCTTTTACTCCCATCTTGGTGCGGATGTACTGGCCCAGGGCGCGCATTTCGGCGCCCGCCGCACGCGCGGTGGTCTTCTTGGATTTCCAGACGGGTTCGCCAATAGACTGTGCTTCAGCGACGCTTGTGCGTAGACCGATGGTGACGGGCGCAAGCAGCTTCTCGTGGGCGGCACGGACTTCTGCCAAATGTCGGACCTGGCGTGGATTCCGCCGATCCACCATGCTAGGAAGTAGCCCAAGAAATTGCAGCTTAGGATTGCGCTGCCGAGCATTGAGTATCACGCGCATCATCTTCTTGATCCCTTCGATGCTGTACTCCTCCATCTCCACAGGGGATATGACCGCATCGGCAGCGTGAAGCGCTGCTGCCAAGGCGATACTTACGCCCGGCGCTGTATCAATCACGCAGAGGTCATATCCCTTTTCGGCGAACGCCGACAGATTTACCCGGAAATTTCTCAGCGCGGTTTCAAGCGGCATGTAGATCAAATTTGCCAGCAGCTGATCTGCGGCGATCAAGGAGATGCTCGATTCGGGTGTGGGCACTGCCGGCACGCTGTCGAGAAATAGTGCGCTTGCAGGTATTGCCAAGCTGAATCGAGCCAGGGTCTTCGAAAGGTCACCGGTATCCAGGTCGATGACTAAGACCCTAGCCCCAGCTTCCGCAGCTTCAAATGCGGTATTGGCGGCGGTCGTGGTCTTGCCAACGCCGCCCTTCTGTTGTGCGACTGCGAGAGTTTTCATTTCCATATGCATTCCTCTTTTGCATTGAGGTGCGAGCGTCTAGCGGCCTAAGCGGTTTGCGTTTAGCCGCTAAACATTGAAATTAGGGAAGTCGCTTCGACGCGGCTTCGCACGTAGGGTCTTGGTCCGAGGGCTCGGGGAGATCAGGCCAAACCTCCCAATAGTCGGTCGGTCGTAGCTCCTGCCGCGAAATACCGAGATGGGTCATGATGCGAACGCAGTGATGCGCGCCAAGGGGCGCCTTACTCTTAAGCATCTTGTTGACGGCCGGCTGCGTAACACCCAGCATCTGCGCCAATGCTTCTTGCGTGCCCGCCAGTGCGATGGCTTTTTTGAGGGCCTCATACGAGGGCCCATATTGGTCGGAGGCTTCATAGATCATCATTCGGTAATTTTATAACTTGAGTTATTTTTTGGTCAATAACTTTTATTCTTTGGGTTTTTGACGGCATACAACTACAAGAATACGCTTCGGCGCATGGACCTCAAGGCGATCGGATTACGCGTCAGGCAGCGTCGGAAAGAGCTGGACCTGACTCAGGAGCAGCTCGCGGCCCGCGCCGGCATCTCCCAAGCAGCGATCGCGAAAATCGAGCGCGGCGGAGCCACGCGGCACACCGCCGAGATCGCCCGTGCGCTCGGTGCCAGCACTAACTGGCTCGTGTATGGCAGCGACGACCTGGCGCAGTCAGAACAAGGCTATTGGCCGTTCAAAGTAGCTCGCTTGAGCGAGTTCGAGAAATTGTCGCCCGCCAAGCAGAACGAATTGGACATCCGTCTCGCAGACTTCATCGCCGGGGCGAGCGAGCAAAGCGATAGCAAAAGAGTCGCTTAGGCGCTTGCCACAAGTGCGTCCCAAATTCCCCTTTGGTTTGCCGCCTAACCCCAGTCCCAATCTCTCAAGCTGGCGGACTACCCTGTCCGTAGTACCGCCGTTGTCTTTTTTTCCGCCGACGTAACCAAGAGAGACTGACGCAACATAAAGATGCTGAAATATAACTAAGGTGTTGCCTCTATTTATGACTTGAGTTATATTTCTTGGGCCGACACAGAAATGTTCGGTCTAGCTCTTTAACACTGCGAAACATGAATTTGCCCTGCGGCCCCCTGTGGCCGCAGTAGGGGAGATAGCCGCGAGCGAAAGCTTGGCCCCGGGCATTAAAGAAGCGGCAAGAATCAATGCGCCAGACGAGGCCCGTGAAGCCCGTTTCGCAACAAGCGCTGACGTACAAATCTGGCCAGGTGCTGAGCCTGGCGGGTGCATTGATCTCGTGCAGGTGATGGAGTTGTTTCCCATCCCTGCAGAAGCGAACCGACCGAGCGCTATTGCGGGGTCGGGCATTCAAACGAGCGCCGAAGCAGGACATGCCCCACGTGGCGAATAACGTGTTGGGCGAACACCGGGCAGGGTCTCAACTTGCCCGCGCCGTGCAAGTCGGCAGGAAGCCGCCAACGTTGTGGTATCTCGGCGGCGGCATCCGAATCGGCGTTCACCAGGATATTCCCAGGTGTTTAGCTGCTAAACACTTCGGAAATCGAGCGCTCCGATTCGGATGGCACATGGCTCCATCTCATGCAGGTCTACACACAAATAAACGCTCTTCAAAGAAAGCGCGATTTCAACAACAAATATCAATTTTGCAGTCAGGGCTGATGGGAGGCGCGCAACCAGCCGCCTCTGGAGTCGCAACTCCTAATCGCCCTTGCGTTGATGTCGACGCTCTTAGGACTGCAATGTGGGAAGAAAGGCGACTACGTTCGCGCAACGCGACGGGCAGGACGGGCAGACCTTTAGAACAATGGAGCGCATCTTGCACAACAAACAGCTCACTCACCGGACCCAACAGCGCACGTTGATGCTGGCGTCAGCGCTCAAAGTAGCTAAAAGCTTGGGACTAATCGTCGCGGTGCTCGCTGCGGCGGGAAAACTAATTGAAGAATGGGAAACAGTTCTTTGGAATGTGTCCCTTGGAGGCAAGTTCTGGGGAGCCATCTCAGTTGGACTGACCAGCGTAGCCGTATTTGTCTGGGCCAATTTGGTCGCCTGGGGCACGACGCCATCGGACGACGCCGATAGGAAGCGCCACAACAAGATTCGGGCCGTGCTGACATTCATACGGTGTACGGCACTGTTGACTCTTCTTGCCGCGACCGTGGCCATGTTCACGATCAGCCGCACACTCGCCGATCTGGATATCTATCAAAAGATATTTGCCGTAGCAATGATCGGCGCAGTGGTTGCGGTCTTCGGCTCGCTCGCGGGCACGCTGAAGGCGCATTCTAGGAGATAGCAAATGGATCGAACGCTATATGCCGTAGATGTCACGCTGGGTGGAATGACCCGACCGTACTCGCCAGAGTTTCAAACGGCTGAGCAATTCAAGGACGGCTGGAAGCGCGTACTGTTGATGGCGCACGGCAAGGCAGACGTCAGGTGTACTTGCCCTGGATCGGGCGAACGCCGCTTGTCAATCCACAGCCGCTCCAACTCCGATCGGTTCCACCTTGCCCGCTTTCCCGAGACAGGGTCAGAGCATAGCGAAGACTGCGTTTATTACGGTGTAGATCCGAGCATGTCCGGTCTTGGTTCATACCGACGCGGCGTGGTCCAGGAGCTCGACGACGGCGCGGTCAAGATTAAGCTGAAGGTCGGGCTTCAACAGCGTGCGACTTCCGCCCCAGAAGAGGGGGACGCCTCGTCCGCCACCGCACCGTCGATGCCTGCGACGCGCCCGCGAACCGGTCAAGCCAGCATGACGTTGCTCGGCCTCCTGCATTTTCTCTGGACACAAGCAGGCCTGCACGCATGGTCGCCAGGCATGGAAGGAAAGCGCAATCTTGGTGTGGTGCATTACCACTTGATGCGCTCGGCCATGACTACCTATGCGGGGCGTGTTCGACTGGCCCAAAACCTCCTGATATCCACGCCGACCGCAAGCGGGCAGCAAGCTGGACACAACAAGGCCAAGGCCCTGGAGGCGGTGACTCAACGACGGCGTTTGGTTGTAATTGCCCCCCTCGCACAGCACCAAGAAGGAATGGACGGCAGCGCCACACTGCCTATCGCGGGGTTTCATGGAGTCCCATACTTGAACCTCGACGAAAACGTCTGGGAGCCCTTGGAGCGCCGCTTTGCCCGAGAGATCGACTCTTGGCGTGCGGGGAATGCCGTCATCGCCGTCGTACAAACGGATCCCCCAAAGTCCTCTGGCGGCAGCATGCGCGCGCAGGTTGTCGATATCGCTCTCATGCAAACCACGCGGGACTGGATCCCGGTCGATTCGGGTTACGAGGCTCTGGTCGCTGACAAGCTCGTCGCTGAAAAGCGCCGGTTCGAAAAGCCGCTCCGGTTTGACGCTGGCGAGGACGTAGCCTTCCCGGATTTTTGGTTGCGCGACAGGCACACGCCAGCGCCACTGGAGGTGTGGGGCATGAGCACGCCGGAATACCTGGCGCGCAAGGCAGAAAAGGGCGCGCACTACGACGAGACGTACGGCAAAGAAGGCTGGTGGTCTTGGAACGCTTCGATCGGTGATCCAGTACCGGACTTCCCGGCACCACTGAGATCGCACGATTAAGCAATGACACCGAACGGTCCCTAGCCTTCTGGCTTTCCTGGCCCACCTCGATATTTCCCGGCCCGATAAAGGAGTTCGCATGTCCTCCATGCCTCCGGCAGAGAACGTGGATGAAAAGGCGCTCACCCTGCAAGAAGCAGCAATGCGCCTCAACATCTCTTACAGCACCATATTCAGCTATCGCAAAGAGCTTGGTTTTCAGCTTAGGGCGAGGGGCGCATGGCGCATTTGGCCATCGCGCCTTGCTGCATTTTCGGAAAAGAACAACAATGTCACCCAGCTATCGCTGCGGGTTGTGGGAGATGCACAATGCCCATCCGCAAAGATGAAACCTCAGGTATTTGGCAAGTTGATATCCGCGTCCCAGGCGTCCCGCGAGTTAGATGCTCTTCTGGAACGACGGACAGGCAAGCCGCGCAGGAGTACCACGACAAGCTGAAAGCCGACCTCTGGCGTCAAGCCAAGCTCGGCGAGCAACCCGACCGGTTTTTTGAAGAGGCCGCGGTGCGTTGTCTTCGACTATGGGACGGACTACGCGACTATGACAGCAAGGTCCGGCACGTCGCATATTGGCGTACTCAGTTCTCTGGACGTGCAATTCGCTCTTTAAAATTTGACGAGATCGCGGACAAACTGCCGACGCATACTACCCATAAGCATCGCAAGCCGACGCCGGTAAGTGCTGCGACCAAAAATCGCTACCTCGCCACGCTACGCAGAATGCTCAAGCTCTGCGAAGACTGGGACTGGATCGACAAGTGCCCAAAATTCTCGGAATTTGTTGAACCCGATAATCGTGTGCGATGGGAACCCCCGTCCGTTATCGGCCGACTGATAAGTGCGATGTCGCTCGAGTGGATGCGCGATGTCAGCCTCGTCGCCGTGGCAACTGGGATGAGGGAAGACGAATTACTTTCGCTCAAGCCGAGCAACGTGGACATGCCCCAGCGAAACGCATGGGTCATCGCAGAAGAGGCAAAATCGGGCTATGCCAGGTCGGTGCCTCTCAACGCGGACGCTATGGCAGTGCTGCAACGCCGGATCCCCAAGGCCAAACGGTTTGTATTCGAACGGCCATCAAGAGACGGTGTGGTGCGGAAGATCAGCCAGGTCGATGCTCGGTGCTTGCGTCGTGCGTGCGCCGGGGTCGGGATTGACGACTTTCATTTCCACGACCTTCGCCACACCTGGGCCAGTTGGCATGTACAGGCCGGAACACCACTCATGGTCCTAAAGGATCTGGGGGGTTGGGAGACACTGGACATGGTTCAACGCTATGCCCATTTGGCTCCGTCCCACTTGGCCCACCATTCGAACACGGTCGAATTTTGGTCAAAGTCGGAACAGAAAGAAAAAACGCCGCTAGTGATAGCGGCGTAAGTTCTTGATACTGCGGGTGTTTGGTGGTGGGCTGAGCGAGACTCGAACTCGCGACCAACGGATTAAAAGTCCGCTGCTCTACCGACTGAGCTATCAGCCCGACCGAAGCCCGAAATTATGGCTGATTTCGTAGACCTTGTCAAAAAATCGAGGCAGGGATGCCTCAACACCGCAACAGACCATCGCAACCCGTCAAGCGCGCCAGAGCCCACGCCCCGGCGGGGCCGTGGAAAAGCCGTCCGCCCTCGCGCCAACGAAAAACGGCCGCTTGCGCGGCCGTTCTGCATCGGGAGGCGAACCTGGCTTACCAGGCAGCCACCACCGCGCCCTTGAACTTGGTCTCGATGAACTGCTTCACGGCCGGGCTGTGATAGATGCTGACCAGCTTGGCGAACTCGGGACGGTCCTTGTCCTTTTCACGCACCACCAGCACGTTGGCGTACGGCGAGTTGGGCGATTCCTGGGCGATGGCGTCGGTGGCCGGGTTCAGGCCCGCTTCCAGCGCGAAGTTGGTGTTCACGGCCGAAGCGTCGGTGTCGTCCAGCGAACGCGGCAGCTGGGCGGCGTCCAGTTCGATGAAGCGCAGCTTCTTCGGGTTCTCGATGACGTCGATCGGGGTGGCCTTCAGGCCGGCTTCCGGACGCAGCTTAATGAGGCCATTGGCCTGCAGCAGCAACAGCGCGCGGCCGCCGTTGGTCGGGTCGTTCGGCAGCGCGATGCGGGCGCCTTCCTTCAGCTCGGACAGCGACTTGATCTTCTTGCTGTAGATGCCGATCGGGAAGATCACGGTCTTGGCGATGCTGACCAGCTTGTAGCCGCGGTCGGCGTTGGCGTTGTCCAGGTACGGCTGGTGCTGGTAGCTGTTCAGATCCAGGTCGCCCGAGGCCAGCGCGACGTTGGGCTGCACGTAGTCGGTGAACTCGATCACCTGGATGTTCAGGCCCTGCTTGGCGGCTTCCTGCTTGACCACGTCGAAGATCTGGGCGTGCGGGCCGGCGGTGACGCCAACCTTCAGGGGCTTGTCCTGGGCCAGCGCGGGCTGGGCGAATACGGCGGCGCCGAGGGCGAACGCGGCCAGCGACTTCAAAACCTTGATGCTCATGTTGCGAATTTCCCGGATGTCGGAAGGAGGAGAAGAATGTTCGGTGTGATCAACGATGCGAGATGCGGCGCACGTAGCGGTCGCCCAGGCTCTGGATCAGCTGCACCAGCACGATCAGCACGATGACCACGGCGGCCATCACGTCGGACTGGAAGCGCTGGTAGCCGTAGCGGATCGCCAGGTCGCCCAGGCCGCCGCCGCCGATGGCGCCGGCCATGGCCGAATAGCCGATCAGGCTGACCACGGTGACGATGGTGGCGGCGATCAGGCCGGGCAGCGCCTCGGGCAGCAGCACCTTCATGATGATCTGCATCGGCGAGGCGCCCATGGCGCGCGCGGCGGTGATCAGGCCCGGATCGACTTCGCGCATCGCGTTCTCGGCGATGCGCGCCATGAACGGAATCGCGGCCACCGACAACGGCACGATGGCGGCGGTGGTGCCGATCGAGGTCTGCGCCACCAGGCGCGTGAACGGAATGATGGCGACCATCAGGATCACGAACGGCACCGAGCGGGTGGCGTTGATGACCGCGCCCAGCGCGTGGTTGACGGCCTGGTTCTCCAGCATGTTGCCGCGCGCGGTCACGGTCAGGATCACGCCCAGCGGAATCCCGACCAGCACCGCGATGGCGCTGGCCACGCCCACCATCAGCAGGGTGTCAAGCAGCGACGTAATAAGCAGGTCGATCAGTTGCGGGCTCATGAGCGATTTCTTCAACGGTGATGTCACGGGCGGTCAACGCGGCGATGGCGTCCTTGACCGCGGCAGGCGCGCCTTGGGCCAGCACGAACATCGTGCCGACGGCCACGCCCTGGATGTCTTCGACGCGCGCCTGCACCAGGCCCACGTCCAGCGAATACTGCGTCGACAGGTCGGACAGGAACGAACCCGACGCGTCGGTGCCGGTCAGCGACAGGCGCAGCAGGCGCACGGCCTGGCCCGGCTTGGCGGCGGCCAGCGTCTCGATGCGCTGCTTGACGGCGGCCAGCGTGGCGTCGGTCAGGTCCGACGCGGTCGCGGCCGACACCATGGCGCGGGTCACTTCGTGGCGCGGCTGGGCGAACACTTCGCGGGTGCTGCCCATCTCGACCACTTCGCCCTGCGACAGCACGGCCACGCGGTCGCAGACCTCGCGCACCACTTCCATCTGGTGCGTGATCATGACCACGGTCACGCCGGTCTTGCGGTTGATGTCGCGCAACAGTGCCAGGATGTTGTGGGTGGTCTCGGGATCGAGCGCGGACGTGGCCTCGTCGCTGAGCAGCACGTCCGGATTGTTGGCCAGGGCGCGCGCGATGCCGACGCGCTGCTTCTGGCCGCCGCTGATCTGGCTGGGATAACGGTCGCGCAGATGCTCCAGGCCCACCAGGGCCAGCAGGCGTTCGACGCGGGCCGGAATCTCGCTCTTGGCGACGCCGGCGATTTCCAGCGGCAGCGCCACGTTGCCGTACACCGTGCGGCGCGACAGCAGGTTGAAGCCCTGGAACACCATGCCGATGCGGCGGCGCTGCGCGCGCAGTTGCGCCTCGCTCAGTCCGGTCAGGGCCTGGCCGCCGATGGCGATGGAGCCTTCGTTGGGACGCTCCAGCAGGTTGATGCACTGGACCAGCGTGCTTTTACCGGCCCCGCTGGGGCCGATGATGCCGAAGACCTCGCCCTGCTGGATGTGCAGGTTGATGCCACGCAGCGCCTGGAACTGGCCATGCGGCGTGGCGTAGGTCTTGGATAGGTTCTCGATCTGAATCATGGCAAGCGATTTTGTATCTTTTCTCTTCTAAAGAGAACGACCGTTTTTTCCATTTTTAATAACTATCAGTAATATAAGATGCATCCGCGCAAAGACGTAAAGGGCAGTCGGGAAGGAAAGCCTTCCTGACTGCCCTTTTGCATGGGTGGCCGGCGAACCGGCCGCGCCTGGCTCAGCGAGCGCGCGAAATACGGACTTCCGCGCCGCGGCGCTTGACCTCCAGGCCCTCGGACGGCGAAATGCGCAGGCCTTCCAGCCCCTTGATGTAGCTGGAGCCCTGCATCTGCATGACGCGGATCTTGTTGCGCATGACCACCGGGTTGTGCACCGGCATGCCGAACATCCAGACTTCGTCCAGGATGCGCGCCGAATTGAATTCGCCCGTGTGCTGCGCCGCCGGGCCGAGACAGAGCATGTGCCCTTCGCGGCCAAACACCGGGAACTGGCCCAGCTCGCAATCGATGGTCCAGGTGGTGCCGCCTTCGTAGCGGTGGCCGGTGTTCAGGTCCCACCAGGCCTCGCCCTTGGGCAGGTACACCCGCACCTGCTTGCCCGGCGCGGTGATCGGCGCCACCAGCAGGGCCGGGCCCAGCAGGTATTGCAGATCCCATTCGTGGGCATGCGGATCGTTCGGGAACGACAGCGCCATGGAACGCTGCACCGGCAGGCCGGTGCGGGCGGCGTCCTCGATGGCGCCCAGCACGTAAGGCACCAGGCGATAGCGCCACTGCATCCAGGTCTTGACGTGCGCCAGGGTCTCGTCGCCGAAGTCCCACGGCAGCAGGCCGTTCACGCCCTGGAACGAGAAATTGGCCGAGAACACGCCGGCGGTCAGCCAGCGCAGGTAAAGCTCGGGTGTCATGTCGGCCGTGCCGCGCGACGCGGTGCCGATACCGTGCACCTGGACCGGCAGGCCCGAGGCGCCGATCGACAGCGCGGTGCGCAGGGTATGGCGCAGGCCTTCCCAGGTATTGTCGACCTGCGGGCCCACCTGCCAAGGCAGGCGCTGCGCGGCCGGGAACAGGTCGGTGCTGGGCACCACGCCCTCGGGCGGCACTTTCAGGCCGGCGACGGCGTCGAACAGCGCGCGGCGCACCAGCAGCGGATACATGCTGCGCAGCGCCGGGCCGGTTTCGCCATTGCGAGCGGTCACGCCATCGGGAATGGCGATCTGGGCGTCGCAGGCCGGCGCGTCCAGGCCGTCTTCGACCAGTTGGCGATGGCGCTCGACCCACAGGTTGTAGATGTCGCGATAGGTCAGGTCCAGCAGACCGTAGGGCTGGCCCGAGGTGGCGGCATTGCCGTCGAACACCTGCGCCGAGCCATCTTCGCGCGTCAGCAGCCAGCCGCGATCCTCGAGTTCCTCGAACAGCGGGCTGGTCTTGATGACGCCGGGGAAGCCGGACGCCGCCACGTGCACGTTGTGCTTGTGGAACAGCGCCAGCATCTGCTTGGCGTCGGGGAAGCGCTGGGCGTCCCATTCGAACACGGTCTTGTCGGCCTGGAAGCCCCAGGCCGCCGGCTGCGCCAGGGTCACGGCGTCGACCGGAATCTGGTTCTCGCGCATGCGGCCCAGCAGCGCCACGGTCTGCGTCGGCATTTCGCCGCTGGCCTGCTGCAGCCAGGCGCCCATGGCCCACAGCACCGGCTGGCCGGCACGGCCGGTCAGCGCGGTGTACTGGTTCAGGATTTCGGCGGGCTCGCCGGCGAACAGGAACACATCCAGCACCACGTCGTCGACGCTGACGACATAGGCCGAATCGGCCGGCGCCACGCCGACCGAGTGCTGTACCCGGCGCATCGTGTTGACGTACAGGCCCCAGCCGCGCGGACTCCATGCCAGCGGCAAGGCGCGATGTTCGGGATCGTCGGAGACGACGGACTCCTCGCGGCGGTTCAGGTCGCCCGGGGTCTCGCCCAGGCCGTAGACGCGCTCGTCCGGCAGCAGCGTGAAGCCGGCGGTCCAGACCGCGTCGTCAGCCTGGTCCAGCGCGTTGTGCCCGAATGCGGGCGTATGCGCGGAAACCTCGGACTCGAACACCCGCTCTTCATTGCGGTAGAGCGCGAAGCGGACGGGATTGGATTGGACTTCCAGGGCCACGTCGCCCTGGGTGATGCGCCAACCGTCCCCGCCTTCGCGCGGGGCGATGGCGGCCTCGCCCACCGCCTCCTGGCGCGCGAGCAACATCTCGGCCACGGCGCGCGCGCGCGCGCCGGGCTTGTCATCGGTAAGGTGGTTCGCCTCGCCGCAGCGCAGGCGAAACACACCAGGCGCATGCGCCTCGACTACCAGGTGCAACCCATCGCCCGCGTCGAAATCGATGCGACTGGGGCGGGACGTCAGCAGCTCGATGGTGTCGAGCTGGGTAGTATGGGCAAAGTCGAACTTGGGCGGCACAGAGCATCCCCCGGCTTAAGCCAAAAACCATCAAAAGACGCTATTTTGACGGATTTGAGCTTTGAAATAAACTCGGTCCCTCTTTTGGATGGCGATATCGTCCAAAAAAAGGGTCACAAAGCCCCCGGCCGGCCCGTATCCGGCTCATCGCCGGCGCGCCGCCGCAACGCCATGCCTGCCCCAACGCGGGCCCATTTGGCGCCAAATCCTGGCATTTGCCGTCATTCTACGCCACCCCATTCCAGCCCTCCGCGCGCCCCGGAAGTTTTTTCAGCGCGGCGCAATCAGTTGGGACAGATCGGTTTCAAGAGGTGACGGTTCGCCGCAAAGGCGGGACGCGATCAGATCTCCCATCAAGGCCGACCAGGACAACCCGCGCGAAGCATACCCAGCGGCCAGCCACAGGCCCGGCGCATGGGCCAGTTCGCCCACGGCCGGCAGGCGCCCCGGCAACACCGCCCGCCACCCCGCCCAACCCGGCAGGCTACCGGGCGCCAGGTCATGCAACGCGGCCAAGCCGTCGCCCAGCAGGCCCGCGGCCTTGTCCAGGGTGACGCGCTGGCCTTCGGCGCCGATGCGCGCCTCGGTGGCGCCATGCACATAGGTGCTGCCCGCCACGCAGCCGCTGCCCGTGTCCGGCAGCAGGTAGCCTTCGCCCCCCACCACGCAGCGCGGACCGCCACCCAGCGCGGCCGCCGGCAGCAGCGTGACCTCGCCCGCCAGCGCATGCATCTGCGCCACGCGCGGCAACGGCGCCAGCAGGTCGCTGGCGGCCAGCACCTGCCGCGCGCCGAAGGCATTGGCGAGGACCACATGGGCGGCCTGTCCCAGCGTCGCTCCCGTCGCATCCAGCGCGCGCCAGCCCCCGGCGTCGCGCGCCAGCCGCGCCACGCAGCCCGGCGCCACCCGCACGCCGGCGGTCGCCAGCAAGGCGGGAATCAATTCGCTCGGCTGCACCAACATGCCCTGGCCGAAAAACACGCCGCCGCGCGCCAACGGCAGGCCCGCCAGCGCGCTGGCCTCGTCGCGGCTCACCGCGCGCACCCAATCGGCGGGAAACGCCAGGGTCGCCAGGGTGTCCGCCAAGGCCGCCGCGCGGCCCGCATCGCGATCCAGCTGCACCGTGCCACACACCCTCGGCGCCGCGCCGCCCGGTAGTCCGGCCCAGCGCGCCAGGGCGCGGCCACTGCCGGCGCGCGACAGGCGCGCGCGCGCGTTGTCGTCGCGCGCCAGCACCGGCGTCAGCGCCGCCGCGACATGGCCGGCATGGGCCGGCGCGCCGCGCGCCAGTCCCGCATCCAGCACCGTCACCCCCCAGCCGCGCAGGGCCAGCGCTTGCGCGATGCCGGCGCCGGCCAACCCCGCCCCCACCACCAGCGCGTGACGGGCTCGCTCGTCCTGCGCGGCTGGCGCGGCGGCCGCGCCCGGCATCGCCGTGGCCACCGTCATATGCCATTTGCCGCCATAGCCCGGCGCGCGCCGCGCCTCGAACCCCGCTTCCTGCAAGGCCCGCCGCAACTCGCCGGTGCAGGCCCAGGTGGCCAATGTGGCGCCCGGCGCGGCCAGCCGTGCCAGCTCTTTGAGCAATGGCGCCTCCCACATGCGCGGGTTGCGCTCGGGCGCGAAGCCATCCAGGAAGTACGCGTCCACCCGCGCCGACAAGCGCGGCGCCAGCGCCTGCGCGTCGCCGAATCCAAGCGTCAGCGTCACCGCGCCGCCCTCGAATTCAAGCCGGTGCAGGCCCGGCAGCAAGGACGGCCACTGCGCCGCCAGTTGCGTCGCCAGGGGCGCCAACGCCTCGGGCGCATGGCGCGTCAGCAGCGCCGCCAGATCCTCGCGGCTGAACGGGTGCGCTTCCAGTGACAGCACGTGCAGGCGGCGCGCGCGCCGCGGATCGTCGCGCCACGCGCGCCAGACCGCCAGGAAATTCAGGCCCAGGCCGAAGCCGGTCTCGCAGACCGTGAACGCGTCGCGGCCGCGCCAGCGTTCCGGCAGGCCGTTGCCGCGCAGGAACACGTGTTCCGCCTGGCCCAGGGCTCCCGAGGGCGAGTGATAGACGTCGCCATACGCCGGGCTGTAGAGCCGGCCTTGCGCGTCGACGTCGACAACGGCGGGGGTCAGGGGCGAATAGGAGGAAGACATGGGGAAAACCGGGCGCTTCAGGGAAATCTCGGGAATATCGGCAAAGCGGGATTATCGAACGGCGCGGCCGGCCTGCGTTGGATGCGCGCCACGCGCGGCGCGGCTTTTGCCCCGCCGCAACGGCTTTGACGCATACCTGGGCTTACACTGATTTCATGGAAACCTATGACCCGCCCCGCTCGCTGACCTCGCCCATCGACCTGTGCGCGGCGCTGGATGCCGCGGTCACGGCCGCCCATGCCGGCGCGGCCATCCTGCAATCCTACGCGCATCACCGCGCCGATCTGGTGATCGATCGCAAGGCGCGCAACGATCTGGTGTCGCAGGCCGACCGCGAGGCCGAAGCCGCCATCATCGACGAACTGCAGGCGCGCACGCCGAAATTCGGCATCGTCGCCGAGGAAACCGGCGGTCAGGCGCAGGGCGCGGCCACCTGGTACATCGATCCGCTGGACGGCACCACCAATTTCCTGCACGACATCCCGCACTATGCGGTGTCGATCGCGCTGATCGCCCACGCCGGCACCGCCATCTCCGCCAACGAGCGCCTGGCGCGGGACATGCCGGTGGCGGGCGTGGTCTACGATCCCAGCCGCGAAGAACTCTTCACCGCGGTGTATGGCCTGGGCGCCTGGCTCAATGGCCGCCGCATCACTTGCTCGCGCACCCGCACGCTCGAAGACTCGGTGCTGGCCACCGGCTTTCCGTTCCGCGACTTCTCCTTCGCCAGTCAGTACATGCCGATGCTGCACGACGCCATCAACCGCGCGCGCGGCGTGCGGCGCATGGGCGCGGCCGCGCTCGACCTGGCCTGGACCGCCTGCGGCCGCTATGACGGCTATTGGGAAATGGGCCTGGCGCCCTGGGACGTGGCCGCCGGCACGCTGATCGTGCGCGAGGCCGGCGGCGCCTGCAGCGACATGCACCGGCAGGATTCCTGGCCCATCGGCGGACGCGTGGTGGCCGGCAACCCGGACATCGAACGCGCCCTGCACGAGATGATCGCGCCGCACCTGGGCCAGCCGGGCTGAACGCCCGGCCGCACCGCGACCTCAGGCCGGCTGGCCTTGCGGCGCGGCGGCCTCGGCGTCCGGCCGCAATTCACGCCGCAGGATCTTGCCGACATTGCTCTTGGGCAGTTCGTCACGGAACTCCACATAGCGCGGCCGCTTGTAGCCGGTCAGCTTGTCCTTGCACCACTGCTGCACCTGGGCCTCGGTCAGCGCGGAATCCTTCTTCACCACGAACACCTTGACCGCCTCGCTGGAGTGCTCGTCCGGCACCCCGATGGCCGCGCACTCCAGCACGCCCGGCATCTGCGACACCGCCGCCTCCACCTCGTTCGGATAGACCTTGAAGCCGGACACGGTGATCATGTCCTTCTTGCGGTCAACGATGCGCGTGTAGCCCTTGTCGTCCATGATGCCGATATCGCCGGTGCGGAAATAGCCATCCGCCGTCATCACGTGACGCGTTTCCTCGGGCTTCTGCCAATAGCCGGCCATGACCTGCGGCCCGCGGATGCTGACTTCGCCGCGCTCGCCCAGCGGCACCTCGTTGCCGGCGTCGTCGAGGATGGCGACGTAGGTGGACGGTAGCGGCAGGCCGATGGAACCGGAATACGCCGTGGCATCGCACGGATTGACGGTGGCCACCGGCGACGTTTCCGACAGGCCATAGCCTTCGATCAGGGGCTTGCCCGTGATCTTCAGCCAGCGCTCGGCCACCGCCTGCTGCACCGCCATGCCGCCGCCCAGGGCCAGCCGCAGCCCGGAAAAATCGAGCCTGGCGAAATCCTCGTTGTGCACCAGCGCGTTGAACAGCGTATTGACGCCGGGAAACACGTTGATGGGCACCTTGCGCCAGGCATTGATCAACGAAGGCTGGTCGCGCGGATTGATGATCAGCACGTTGCGCATGCCCGCGTACATGCCGTACAGGCCGCAGACCGTCATGGCGAACACGTGATAAAGCGGCAAGGCGCTCAGCACGGTGATCTGCCGATCCGTCATGTCGCGCAGGGCCGGCGCCGCCACCGCCTCCATCTGCTTCACATTGGAGGTCAGGTTGCGATGCGTCAGCATCGCCCCCTTGGGCACGCCGGTGGTCCCGCCGGTGTATTGCAGCACCGCCAGGTCGTCCATCGAGATCGCCGGCGCGGTGAACGACAGGCCGGCCCCCTTGGCCAGCACCTTCGGCAGCATCAGCGCGCCATCGAGCTGCCAGGCGGGCACCAGTTTCTTGACGTAGCGGGCCGCCAGGTTCACCAGCGGCGCCTTCAGGCCGCCCAGCAGGTCGCCCGGCCCGGTCACCACGATGTGCCTGAGCTGGCCCCGGTCGGACACGCTCTGCAGGGTGTGCGCGAAATTCTCGAGGATCACGATGACCGCCGCGCCGCTGTCCAGCAACTGCCGCTGCAATTCCTCGGCGGTATACAGCGGGTTGACGTTGACCACCGCATGGCCGGCCCGCAGGGTGCCCAGCAGGGCCACCAGGTAGGCGGGCACGTTGGGCATCATCAGCGCCACCCGCGAGCCCTTCGGCAGATCCAGGCTTTGCAGCCAGCCGGCGAACCCGCGCGCGTGCGCGTCCAGCTGCGCATAGGTGATGTCACTGCCCATGGCGGTGCAGGCGACGCGCCCCGCGAACTGCTTGCAGGCCCGGTCCAGCAGGTCGGTCAGCGATGTGTAGCCGTCGATGGAGATGTCGGCGGGAACCCCTTGCGGGTAATGGGCAAGCCACGGACGGGTCATGGTGTTTGTCTCCATTAAATTGATTTTTGATTGATGATAACCTTGTTGCGTTCCCAAATTCCGCCTGATTCTTCCCATGAAACTGCTCGATCCCATCGTTGCCTGGCGCGACGATATCTCCCAGATCCGGCGCGACATCCACGCGCATCCCGAATTGGCGTTCGAGGAATTCCGCACCGCCGACGTGGTCGCGGCCAAGCTCGAAGAATGGGGCATTGAAATCCATCGCGGCCTGGGCGGCACCGGCGTGGTCGGCATCATCCGCGGCGACCGGCCCGGCGAGCGCGCCGTCGGCCTGCGCGCCGACATGGACGCCCTGCCCATGCAGGAAGCCAACACCTTCGCCCACGCCAGCAAGCACGCCGGCAAGATGCACGCCTGCGGCCACGACGGCCATACCGCCATGCTGCTGGCCGCCGCCCGCTACCTGTCGCAGCATCGCGACTTCGCCGGCACGGTCTATGTGATCTTCCAGCCGGCCGAGGAAGGTGGCGGCGGCGCCAAGCGCATGATCGACGACGGCCTGTTCACCCGCTTCCCGATGGAAGCGGTGTTCGGCATGCACAATTGGCCCGGCATGGCGCCCGGCCAGTTCGGCGTGACCGCCGGCCCCATCATGGCGTCCAGCAACGAATTCTCCATCGTGGTCAAGGGCAAGGGCACCCATGCCGGCATGCCCAACCTGGGCATCGACCCGGTGATGGCGGCGGTGCAGCTGGCGCAATCGCTGCAGACCATCATCACGCGCAATCGCAATCCGCTCGACGCCGCGGTGCTCAGCATCACGCAGATCCACGCCGGCAGCGCCGACAACGTGGTGCCCAACCACGCCGAACTGCGCGGCACGGTGCGCACCTTCACGCTGGAAGTGCTGGACCTGATCGAACGGCGTATGGAAGAGATCGCGCGCCACACCTGCGCCGCCATGGACTGCGAGGTGGAGTTCACCTTCCAGCGCAACTACCCGCCCACCATCAACCACCCGGAAGAAGCGGCTTTCTGTGCCGACGTCATGCGCGACATCGTCGGCGACGACAAGGTCAACGACCACGTGCAGCCCACCATGGGCGCCGAGGACTTCGCCTTCATGCTGCAGGAATTGCCGGGCTGCTACGTCTGGATCGGCAACGGCGTCGGCGATCACCGCGCCGCCGGCCATGGGCTGGGCCCGTGCATGCTGCACAACGGCAGCTACGACTTCAACGACGACCTGCTGCCGCTGGGCGGCACCTACTGGGTACAGCTGGCGCTCAAGCGCCTGGCCAAGCCCTGACGCCCCGCTAGAAACCGCCCCCCTGCCCCGTCCGCACCGCCTGGCACATCGCCAGGAAGCGCTGGGCGGCGCGGGCGGCGGCGTCCGCGTGCGGCACCAGGATGCTCAGTGTGCGCGTCAGCGGCCGCGGCAACAGCCGCAACGCCGCGAGCGCGCCGTCCTCGTGCCGCATCGACATGGCCGACACGAAGCCCACGCCGAGTCCGGCGCGCACCGCCTGCTTCACGCCCTCCACCCCGGCCAGTTCCAGACCGATCGACGGCGCCAGGCCGGCATCGGCAAACGCCCGCTCCACCAGCCGCCGCACGCCTGAACCGGGCTCGCGCATCACCAGCGCCGACAGCGCCAGGTCGCGCAGCGTCACCGCGCCCTTGCCGGCCAGCGCGTGATCGGCCCGCACAATCGCCACCACCTCGTCCTGCCGCCACGCGTGGACCGCGGTATCGGCGGGCAGGCCCGCCGGCACGTCGCCCTCGATGAAGGCCAGGTCCAACGCCGGCAGACGCTCGACGATCTCGCGGGTATTGCCATCGGACAAGTGCAGGCTGACCGCCGGAAACGCCTGGCGGAAGTCGGCCACCAGCGCAGGAAGCAGGTAGCTCGCGGGCGTGGTGCTGGCCCCCAGCCGCAGCACGCCGGTTTCCAGGCCGCGCCAGGACTCGCGCACCGCCTGCGCCTGGCGATACACCTGGCGCAGCTGGCGCGCCTGCTCGGCCAGGCGCTCGCCGGCCTCGGTCAGCGCTATGCCGTGGCCGCTGCGACGGTATAACGGCTCCCCGAACCATTCCTGCAAGGCGCGCAACTGGCCCGACACGGCCGGCTGTGACAGGTGCAGTTGCTGGGCCGCGCGGCTGATGTTGCCGGCATCGGCCACCGTGGCGAAGGTGAGCAATTGATCGGGGGTCATGGGCGGTGCGGGTGGCGGCAGCCTTATTATCAGAATTTCCGATATTTCATATCAAAAATGAAAATTTTCCAAATAATTGTCGCGAAACTAATATTTCGTCTGGTTATTTAGATATGCACAAAGGCCCGCCATGAGCACCGCCAGCACCACCGCCCCCCAACATGCCGCCCCCGCCACGGCCGCCGCAGCCACGCCCTGGCGCGACAAGCTCAACGGCGTGCTGTTCGTCGGCCTCATGTCGGCCGCGGTCATGCAGTTGGCGGACCTGCCCGCCATCCGCCAGTTGGGCTTTTCGCCGCTGGTGGTCGGTATCGTTTGCGGCATGCTGTACGGCAACTTCCTGCGCGGCACCATGCCGGTCGACTGGGGCGTGGGCGTCAACTTCACCGCGCGCCGCCTGCTGCGCATCGCCGTGGCCTTCTACGGGCTGAACATCAGCATCCAGCAGATCGCCGCCGTCGGCCTGCCGGGCCTGGCGGTCTCGGTGGCGGTCGTGGTGGGCACGCTGCTGATCGGCACCTGGGTGGGCCAGCGCCTGCTCGGGCTGGACCGCGACACCGCCATGCTGACCGCCGCCGGCAGCGCCATCTGTGGCGCCGCCGCCGTGCTGGCCTTCGAACCGACCCTGCGGGCGCAACCGCACAAGAGCGCCGTGGCGGTGGCCACCGTAGTGCTGTTCGGCACGCTGTCGATGTTCCTGTACCCGGTGCTGTATCACGCCGGCTGGCTGCCGTTCGACACCCAGTCGCTGGGCATCTACATCGGCGGCACCATCCACGAAGTGGCGCAGGTGGTCGGCGCGGCCAGCAACATCGACCCCGCCACCACGGAAGTCGCCACCATCGTCAAGATGACCCGCGTCGCGCTGCTGGTGCCGGTGCTGCTCATCCTCGGCCTGTACCTGCGCAGCGCCGCCAGCCATGCCGGCGGCAACGCCAAGGGCGCCAAGCTGCCGATTCCCTGGTTCGCGGTGGGCTTCCTGGTCCTGGCCATCGTCAACTCGCTCAACATCATCCCCGCCGACGTGATCGCCGCAATCCGCCGCCTGGACGTCTTCGCCCTGACCATGGCCATGACCGCGCTGGGCATCGAGACCCGCTTCGCCAATATCCGCAAGGCCGGTCCGCGCGTGATGGCGCTGGGCCTGATCCTGTACGCCTGGCTGCTGGTCGGCGGCTACGGCATCGTCAAGCTGGCGTCCTGATCCGCGCCCGCTTCGATAAAGCGCGCCGACGGGGCGCCGGCCCGCGCCGGCGCCCCGTTTTTCCTGCATAATCGGCTGGTTGCCTTGCATTGGAGCCGGCCGCATGACCTCCAGCACCAAAACTCCCTTCACGACCTTGCCCGCCAATCGCGACGCCGTATTGCGCGTCATGCCGATGCCGGCGGACGCCAACATCCACGGGGACGTTTTCGGCGGCTGGATCATGTCCCAGGTCGACATCGCCGGCTCGATTCCCGCCGCCCGCCGCGCGGCCGGCCGCGTCGCCACGGTCGCCGTCAACGCCTTCCAGTTCAAGCAGCCCGTGTTCGTGGGCGACCTGCTCAGCTTCTACGCGGCCATCGTCAAGACCGGCAAGACCTCCATCACCGTCTCGGTCGAGGTCTACGCGGAACGCCAGCGCCTGGACGCCGAAGTCGTCAAGGTCACCGAAGCCACGCTGACCTACGTGGCCACCGACGAAGCCCGTCGCAGCCGCCCCCTTCCCATTCTTTGAGTCGTAACGCATGACGCAGTCCGCCGCCGCGCAGAAACCGCCCGCGACGCCCCGCCGCCTCGACCCGGAAGACGCGCAGCACGCCCTGGCCGAAGTCCAGGAACGCCTGCGCCGCCAGCAACTGGTCGCCGACCTGGTGCATCGCCAGGAAGAAGGCGACGCCAAGGCCAACCTGGTCGAAGACCTGGTGCACCGCCAGCACGAGGCCGAGCTCAAGACCCTGCTGGACGGCCTGCATCCGGCGGACATCGCCTTCATCCTCGAATCGTTGCCCAAGGATGAACGCCAGACGATCTGGAAGCTGGTCAGCCCCGAGCACGACGCCGACGTGCTGCTCGAGGTCGAAGACTGGGTGCGCGAATCGCTGATCGAAGCGATGGACCGCCAGGACCTGGTGGCCGCCACCGGCAACATGGACGCCGACGAACTGGCGGACCTGGCGCCCGACCTGCCGCCGGACGTGGTGGCCGAGGTCCAGAAAGGCCTGACCGAGGAAGAGCGCGCGCAACTGCTGGAGGCCATGGGCTATCCGGAAGACAGCGTCGGCGCCATCATGGACTTCGAAATGGTCCGGGTGCGCGAGGACGTCACGCTCGAAGTGGTGCTGCGCTACCTGCGCCGCCTGCACGAACTGCCCGACCACACCGACCAGATCTTCGTGGTCGACCGCCAGGACAAGCTGCAAGGCATCCTGCCGCTGTCGCGCCTGCTGGTCAGCGAACCGGAAACCGAAGTGCGCGCGGTCATGAACTCGGATTTCCTGACGCTCAATCCGCTCGACTCCGACGCCGACGCGGCCGGCGCCTTCGAACGCTACGACCTGGTCTCCGCGCCCGTGATGGACGACCAGGGCCGCCTGATCGGCCGCGTCACCATCGCCGACGTGGTCGACGTGATGCGCGAAGACTCGCAAGAGCAGGCCCTGTCACGCGCCGGCCTGCAGGAAGAGGACATCTTCGCGCCGGTCAGCACCGCGCTGCGCAACCGCGCGCCCTGGCTGCTGTTCAACCTCTGTACCGCCGCCACGGCGTCGTTCGTGGCCTCGCAATTCGAGGGCACGGTCAGCCAGATCGTGATCCTGGCGTTCCTGATGTCGATCGTCGCCGGCATCGGCGGCAACTCGGGCAACCAGACCATGACGCTGATCATCCGCGCCCTGGCCATGGGCCGCATCACCGGCCGCAACCTGTGGCAGCTGGTCAAGCGCGAACTGTTCGTGACCCTGATGGTGGGCCTGTGCGGCAGCCTGGTCGCGGCCCTGTTCGCCTGGGCCATCTCGCATTCGATCTCGATCGCGCTGGTGATGATGGCGGCCATGGTCTGCAACATGCTGGTCGGGGCCTCTGTCGGCGTGCTGGTGCCGATGGTGCGGGCCCGCTTCGGCAAGGACCCCGCCATGGGGTCGTCGGTGCTGCTGACCTTCGCCACCGACTCGCTCGGCTTTTTCATCTTCCTGGGCCTGGCCACCATTTTCCTGCTGTAGCGCGTCCACAACGGACTTGCACAGGATTGTTTCACCGTATATCCAGGGCGGCTTTTTGACAGCGGCATGACAGTCAAGATGGCGGCGGCTCCGTTACAGTAACGGAGTTGTCATCATTCTCTGTTCTTACAATGACCGCCAGATTCCGGGCCGCGCTTTTTTGCCTGCTGCTCTCGACCTTCAGTGCCGCCGCGCACGCCTG
This sequence comes from Achromobacter ruhlandii, assembly GCF_002082135.1. Classification (NCBI taxonomy): domain Bacteria; kingdom Pseudomonadati; phylum Pseudomonadota; class Betaproteobacteria; order Burkholderiales; family Alcaligenaceae; genus Achromobacter; species Achromobacter ruhlandii. The sequence goes on along the minus strand of NZ_CP017433.1, from coordinate 732,348 downwards.
CGACAATTTGCCCTCGTGGGCCCAGTCCGCCTGCCAACGCCTCGACCAGATCTGGACCGAAGGCGGCAATGATCTCTATTTCAGCGGCTACGCGTGGCACAACCGCGCCATGTACAGCCGCGAGAAGATCAACAGCTTTAACGAGCTGGCCTGGGGCGGCGGCTATGGCCGCAGCATCTACGACGAGGACGGCGACTGGCAAGGCCTGTACGCCATGGCCTTCCTGGACTCGCACAGCAAGGTCGAGCCGATCGCCGGCTATGGTTTCCTGAAGATCGGACGGGTCAGCGAGAACTTCCGGCTAGGCGCCGGCTATACGGTATTCCTGACCGCGCGCCACGACATCATGAGCTACGTGCCCTTCCCTGGCGTGCTGCCGCTGGTCTCGGCCGGCTACAAGGACACCATGCTGTACGCCACCTACATCCCCGGCTCGCGCGGCGCGGGCAACGTGCTGTTCATGTTCGGCCGCTGGGCCTTCTGACGGCCCGGCGCGCCGCCGCGGAACCGTCCCAGGCGCCCGCCGCAAGGCGCTTCAGCGGCCTCGGACGAGCCGCCTTTCAGCAGGGCTGCATGCCCAGGCGGCGCACCAGTTCGCCCAGGCGCCAATCGTCAATGCCGTGGGCGCGCAGCGCTTTTTCGGTTTCCACCACGTAATCCAGGCAGGGGCCTGAATGCCCGACCGCGTTGCGCACCGACGCCAGCAGGCGGTCGTCGCTCAGGTCGGCAGCGTATTCCTGGCAGGCGCGATTGAGCAGAAACACCAGGCCGCGCACCGGCGCCTGCTCGGTATGGCAGGTCAGCCAGCGCGGCGTATAGGCGCCAGTGACCATCTCGCGGCGCCACAACGCCTGGAACACCACCGGCACGTCATCGGCCGCGATCTGGAACGCCACGCCGCGGCAGCAGCCGCCGCGGTCCAGCCCGAACACCAGTCCGGGATTGTCGGGCGAGCCGCGGTGGTCATGCGACCACAGGCAAAGCGAGCGGTGATAGCCGCGCACCGTGGCCAGGCGCCGTTCGCGCCAGGCAAAGCCGGGATGCCAGATCAGGGAGCCGTAGGCGAACACCCACAGGTCGTCGGTGCCGTTCCATCCCACCAAAAGCTCTTCCACCGACGCGGGTTGCGTCTTCGCCAGTCCGGCACAGCCGGCGGGTACTGCCAACGACATAGGGTCCTCTGATATCCCGGGTTCATTCCCATGGCGGGAATGACGGATATGCTACGCCGCCCGGCGCGCAAAAGAATTGCGAGATAGGGCGCCTGCAACAGGCCGAAAGAAATTTGTATTCGCCGGAGGCCGGCGCCAGGGAAAAAAATTGCGCGTTGGCGTCCGGGCCCGTTTGCCACCGGCCGCCCCTCTGGGAACGACCCCGCGCGGAGCGTGTCGGGCGGCCGCGCCTAGAGCGCGTCCAGCGGCAATTCCGTGGTGCTCTTGATGACTTCCATCGAGAAGCTGGCGCTGACGTCCAGCAGGTCGACCGCGGCGATCAGGCGGCGGTAGAAGCGGTCATAGGCCGCCATGTCCTCGACCACCACCTTGAGCAGGTAGTCGATGTCGCCCGCCATGCGATGGAATTCGACCACGTTCGGCAGCGCCATGACGGCGTTGATCAGGCTCTGGGTCCATTTCTCGTTGTGCTGGCTGGTCTTGATGGAGACGAACACGGTCAGGTTCAGCCCCAGTGCGCGCGGGTCCAGCAGAATCGCGTTGCGGGCGATGACACCGTCGTCCTTGAGCTTCTGGATGCGGCGCCAGCATGGCGTGACGGACAGGTTGACCTGCTCGGCGATCTCGGCGACCGAGCAGGTGGCATCCTTCTGCAGCAACGCCAGGATCTTGATGTCCGTCTGGTCCATGGAGGTTCCTCAAGCGATATCGCCGCAATCTTGCCCTGACGCCCGGACCGCGTCCAGCCGTGGAACACCCTAAGCGGCCCGGGACAGCGCCGGCGGCGCGGATTCAGTACGTGCCGGGGTAGCCGCCGCCATCGAGCAGGATGTTCTGCGCCGTCATGTAGCCCGCCTGCGCCGAGCAGACATAGGCGCACAGCGCCCCCAGCTCCTCGGGCTGGCCATAGCGGCCGGCGGGACTGGCGCGGCCACGCTCGTCCCACAGCTGCTCGAAGGTCTTGCCGCCTTCCTCCAGCATCCCGCGGATATGGCGCGCCTGCGCATCGGTGGCGAAGGCCCCGGGCAGCAGGTTGTTGATGGTGACGTTGTGCCTCACGGTCTGCCGCGCAAGGCCGCTGACAAAGCCGATCAGCCCCGCCCGCGCGCCGTTGGACAGGCCCAGTTCTGCATGCGGCGCCTTCACGCTGCGCGACACGATGTTGACGATGCGGCCGAAGCGCCGCTCGATCATGCCGTCGACCACGCGCCGGATCATGTCGATCGGGCCGAGCATCATCGAGTCCAGCGCCGCGATCCAGTCATCGTGCGACCAATCGCGGAAATCGCCCGGCATGGGGCCGTCGGCATTGTTGATCAGGATATCGGGATGGGGACAGGCGGCCAGCGCGGCGTCGCGTCCCTCTGGCCGGGTCAGGTCGGCCGAGACCCAGCCCACGCCGATGCCGGCCTCCCGCGAGATCTCGCTCGCGGCCTGCTCCAGCGTCTGCGGATTGCGCGCCGCGATTGTCACCGCCACGCCTTCGCGCGCCAATTGCAGGGCGCAGGCCCGTCCCATGCCGCGGCTGCCGCCGAATACCAATGCCGTCTTGCCGCTGATCCCGAGATCCATGCCAACCCCTCCAGAGTGGTTCCAAGATGCGGATCAGTATAGGAGCGGGGGCGGCGCGCCGGGGTGGAATTTTTTTCTAAACATCCGTTCCATGCGGGCCAATTTGGCAAAGGCATTCCAGCATGAAACCCTAAGATGAAAGCTTGTCATTCAGGCGTACGTCCATGCCCAACCTCCCGCTCGCCACCGCCGACCTGCGCTCGCTGTGCGAATCGGTGCAGGCCGCCCAGATGAACGCGGCCCGCGCCTTGCTGCGCGAGCTGGCCGCCAGCGTCGCCAATGCCGGCGACATGCTGCAAGCCCTGCCCGCGGAACTGCGCGCCGGCCGCCCCGACCGCTACACCCGCCACATCGCCTATGCCGACCCGCACGGCGCCTTCACCGTCGCCTACCTGATCTGGCGCCCGGGACAATTCAGCCCGGTCCATGGCCACAAGACCTGGTGCACGTACCAGGTGCTGCAGGGCGAACTGGCCGAAACCCATTACCGCTGGGACCCCGCCGCCGGCGCCGCCCTGCCCTGCGGCGAAGTCAGCCGCCGCCCGGGCGACATCATCACCGCGTCCCAGGGCCTGCATCAGATCCACCGCCTCGGCAATGCCGGCCCCGGCGTTGCCGTGTCCCTGCATATCTACGGGGTCGACCAGGCCGATCTCTGCACCGGCGTCAATCATCTGGTGCCCACGCCCGCGCCGCACTGACGCCGTCCGCCGCAACCGGCATCCCGAAAAAAAAGCGGGGCCTTCCAAGGCCCCGCTGCACATTTCCCGGCCGGGTTCTCAGCCCATCCACTGGCTGACCGGCGCCGCGGCGTCCTGCAGCGGCTGCGCCACCACGTCGATCAGCGCCGGGCCGTCATGCTCCATCGCCGCCTTGATCGCCGCGTCCAGCTTGGCCGGGTCCTCGACCCGCCAGGCCTTCACGCCGTAGGCTTCGGCAATGCGGGCGTGGTCGGTACGGTCGAAGTCCACGCTGTAGTAGCGCTTGTCGTAGCCGGCCTTCTGGCTGGCCTTGATCCAGCCATAGACAGAGTTCGAAAACACGATCATCAGCAGCGGCGCCTTGTGGCGCACGATGGTCTCGAGCTCGCCGACCGTGAAGCCGAAGCTGCCGTCGCCCATCACCGACACGCACTTGGCGTTCGGCCGGCCGACCCAGGCGCCCAGGGCCGCCGACATCGAAAAGCCCAAGGCGCCATGGGCGCGGTTGGTGATGAAGTGGCGGCCGGGCCGCGACACGTCGTAGTAGGCCGAGAAGTACGGGCACGGCGTGCCGGGATCCGCGCACACCACGGCGTCGTCGGGCAGCAGGCGATTGAGCGACTGCACCACGCGTTCGGGGCGAATCGGCGCCTCCAGGCTGCTCGCCAGCGGCTCCAGTTGCGCGCGCCGCGCGGCCTTGGCGCGGCCCGCCAGCACCGCGCCATCGACGGCGTCGGACGGCCGGTGCGCCAGGCGCGCCTGCACCTCGGCGCCCAGCGCCTGCAGGGCCAGCTTGGCATCGCCCACCAAGCCGACTTCGGTCAGGTAGTTGGCGCCGATCACCATCGGGTCGATGTCGATGTGCAGGATCGGCACGTCGCGGTTCGGGAAGCGCCAGTGCTCGGTCGAGGTCGAACCCGCGCGGCAGCCGACGAACAGCACCACGTCGGCCGCGGCCACCACGTCGCGCGTGGCCATCACGCCGCCGTTCGAACCCACCACGCCCGCGTTCAGCGGATGGGTGTCGGCCAGGCTGCCCTGGCCGCTGACGGTCACGCAGACCGCCGCCTTCAGGCTCTCGGCCAGTTCCTGCAGCGCGCCGCTGGCGCCGGCGATCACCACGCCGCCGCCGCAGATGATGACCGGCGAACGCGCGCCCACCAGGCGCTGCGCCGCGCGCGCCACGTCCGACGGATCCGGCGCGTAGCGCAGCGACGGAAATTGCGCGTGCTCGGGCTGGGCCCAGACGTCGGCGCCATCGACCTGCTGCTTCATCACGTCATACGGAAAGCACAGGTGCGCCGCGCCGGGCTTGCCGGTGGTCATGGCGCGGAACGCCGCGCGCACCATGCCGGGGATCTGGTCGGCGCGATCGATGGTGCGGTTCCACTTGGTCAGCGGCCGGTACAGCGCCTCCTGGTCCAGCTCGGTCAGCGGGTACTTGCCGCGCGAACCCACCGCCACGTCGGACGTGATGCCCAGCACCGGAATGGACGACTCGTTGGCCTCCACCAGCCCCGGCAGCAGATAAGTCGCACCGCCGCCGCTCGGCCCTTCGCATACGCCGACCTTGCCGGTCACGCGGGCATAGGCGTCGGCCATGTAGCCGGCGCTGCGCTCGTCACGGGTCAGGATGTGTTGCATACCGTGATCCAGCCGGTAGAGCGCGTCGTAGAACGGCAGGCTGGTATCGCCGCACAGGCCGAAAATATGTTTGACGCCGTTGTGTTGCAGCATCCGCACCATTGCTTCGGCGCCAGTCAAGGTATCCATGTCTTCTCCACGCGATGCGCGGACCGGGCGGCGCGCGAAGGCGCGCCGCCACCGGCCGCTCAGTTATCCAGGTTGATGTTGCTGCTCTTGATGAACTTGCTCCAGCGGTCGTATTCCGCCTTCACGTAGGCATCCAGCGCCGGGCCGTTCGAGGCCACGATCTCGAAGCCGGCCTCTTCCAGCTTCTTCTTGACGTCCGGGTCGGCCAGCACCGTGTTGAACGCCTGCGTCAGCTTCTTGACGGTCGCCGCCGGCGTGCCCTTGGGCGCGAACATGCCGCTCCACGAATAGGCGACGAAGCCCGGAAAACCGGACTCCGCCACCGTCGGCACATTGGGCAGGTCCGGCAGGCGCTTCTCGCCGGCCACCGCCAGCGGCTTGATCTTGCCGGCCTGGATCTGGCCGCGCAGCGCGGCGAAGCTCAACCAGGTCATGTTGGCCTGGCCGCCCACCACGGCCTGGATGGCCGGTCCGCCGCCGCCGTACGGCACGTGCAGTAGCTCCACCTTGGACAGGCGCTTGAGTTCTTCGGGCGCCAGGTGGTTCAGCGATCCCACGCCGGTGGAGGCATAGTTGAACTTGTTGGGCGGCTGCTTGGCCGCGGCCGCCAGGAATTCCTTCAGGTTATCGCCCGGCACGCCCGGATTGGCGCCCAGCACCAGCGGGAAGCGCACGGTCTGGGTGATGGCGACGAAGTCCTTGAAGGTGTCGTACGGCAGCTTGGGCTTCACCGCCGGGTTGATGCCGTGATTGTCGAAGCTGACAAGCAGCGTGCTGCCGTCCGGTTCGGCCCGCGCCACGAAAGCGGTGGCGATCTGGCTGGCGGCGCCCGGGCGGTTCTCCACCACCACGGCGCGGCCGCCCAGTTCCTTGGACAGCCGAGGCTGCAGGATGCGGGCCAGGATATCGGTGCTGCCGCCGGGCGGATACGGCACCACCAGGATCAGCGGCTTTTCCTCCGCATGGGCGGGCGCGGCGGCCAGGCCGCCTCCCAGCGCGGCAAGCGCGCAGACGGCCGCCAAGGCGCGCCGCATCGTTGTGTAGGTCATGTGTTTTCCCCTGCTGTTGTGGTGTTGGCCGGCGCTGCGACAGCGGGTTCGGCCTGGTCCCGCATGTAAATCGTGGAAAAGCCGGTGCGGATGACATCGGTGATCTGGTCCAGCCGCCGGCCGATGTGGCTGCGCATCATGTCCGGCAGGGCATCGACGTCGCGCCGCTCCAGCGCCTGGACAATGCGCAAGTGTTCGCCCTGGGTGTGGCTGCGGCGGCCCTGCTGCATGTCGATCCAGCGCACGAAATGGATGCGGGCGTTGACGCTCTCCAGCGCGCGCACGAATTCGTCATTGCGCGAATAGCGTGCCAGTGTCAGGTGAAACGCCTCGTCCAGCTCCAGCAGGCGGGTCGCGTCACTGTCCTCGGGCACGTCGCGCGAGCGTTCGACAAACGCGCGCAGCGCCGCCAGTTCCTCATCGGTGGCGCGTTCGCAGGCGGCGCGCACGATGCCGGCTTCAAGCACCGCGCGGTATTCATAGAGGCTATGGATCTGCTTGGCGTCGAGCAGCCGCGCGATGAAACCGCGGTTCACCGAACGGGTCAGGAAGCCCTCCACCATCAGTTGGTTGAGCACCTCGCGCAGCGGCGTACGGCTCACGTTCAGGCGCCTGGCCAGTTCGACTTCGTTGATGCGCTCGCCCGGCTTGAACTCGAAACTCACCGCCATCGCCTTGACGGCGTTGTACAGCTCGGCCTGGCCGGCCATGGTGCGGGCTGCGGGTCGGGATGGCGTCATGAGGGTGTCGGCCGCCTGGGCGCTCCGGGTTGGGGTTGAAGTGCATACTAAAGTGCATACACTTTGCTCCACAACCAGGGTTTGCCCGAAAGACGCACGTCAGCGTTCCGTCCCCGGAAAGACAGGGAGGGAAGTTGGACGAAGGGAAAGACCCGCGCGGCGACCGCGCGCGGGAAGTTGGATCAGACGCCGGTATCGAGCGTGTAGTGGGCGCCGTCGCGGTTTTCCAGCGTCAGCGTGGACAGCACCGGGGTCACGGCCGTGGCGTCTTCCCGCACGTGGATGCGCAGGTTGGCCAGCGGCACGTCCCAACCGCCGGCGGCGGCCTCGGCCGTCACCCCTGCCACCAGGGCCAGCCGTTCGGCCACCTGGCGCGGCTGCGCGGCACGGGCGTCGATGCGAAGCAGGCTGCGGGCGCCATTGGGATGCGCCATCAATTCAGGCGACCAGACGCACTCGGGCGTCAGGTGACGGCAGAAATACATGCGAATGCCGGGCAGCGGTTGCTCGGCGAAACGCACGGTATGAAAACGGGCCTCGACTTCCTGGCCGTCCAGCATGGCGGGACGGGACAGTTCCTGCATCGGATTGACGGCGAAGCCGGCGGCGAGCAGGCGCTCGCGCGTGGCCGCGGCGTCGTAGGTGCGGAACACCAGCGCCTCGAGCCCGAAGGGCGAATCGGCGATTTCCTTGCGCGCCGGCGGCGCACCGGGCGGCCAGCCCAGCAGTTCGACGTAGGTGCCTTCCAGCACGATCAGGCGGTTGCACGAACCCAGGTTGTGCACCGCCTTGTCGCTCAGGTGAAAGCCCTGGCGCTCGAAGTGCGGCGCAAGCGCATCCAGCCGGTCGCGCACCATGACCACGGCGTGGTCGAACTCGGTCTGGCCGACGGCATGCAGCATGGCGTTATCCGCTCAGACCAGCTTGCCGTGGCACTGCTTGTACTTCTTGCCGCTGCCGCACGGGCACGGATCGTTGCGGCCCACCTTGGGCAGCACGTTGCGCACCGGCTGGGCGCCCGCGTCGTCGGCCGACTGGGCCAGGGCCTCGTCGTAGTCGGAGTGGTGGTACTGCACGTTCTGCACGTGCGACTGGGCCGCTTCGGCCTCGGCCTGCTCGACCTGCTCGGACGACTGCACGCGCACCGTCATCAGCACGCGCACCACGTCGTCGCGGATGCGGTCCAGCATGCCCGAGAACAGTTCGAAGGCTTCGCGCTTGTATTCCTGCTTGGGGTTCTTCTGCGCATAGCCGCGCAGATGGATGCCCTGCCGCAGATAGTCCAGCGCCGACAGGTGCTCGCGCCAGTGCGTGTCGATCGCCTGCAGCATGATCGAACGCTCGAACTGCGACCACGATTCGGCGCCGACCTGGTCGACCTTGCCCTGGTAGACGTCGCGCGCCGCCGCGATCACGCGCTCGCGCAGATCCTCGTCGGTCAGGTTGGCTTCCTTCTCGAGCATCTCGGTCAACGGCAGGTGGATCTGCCAATCAGCCTCCAGCGCCTTCTGCAAGGCCGGGATGTCCCACTGCTCTTCCACCGATTCCGGCGGCACGTAGGTGTTGAACAGGTCGACCACCGCGGCGTCGCGCAGGTTCTCGACCGTGGCGCTGACGCTGGCCGCTTCCAGCACTTCGTTGCGCTGCGCGTACAGCACCTTGCGCTGGTCGTTGGCGACGTCGTCGTATTCCAGCAGTTGCTTGCGGATGTCGAAGTTGCGGCCTTCGACCTTGCGCTGCGCGGTCTCGATGGAACGCGTCACCATGCCGGCCTCGATCGGCTCGCCCTCGGGCAGCTTCAGGCGTTCCATGATGGCGCGCACGCGGTCGCCCGCGAAGATGCGCATCAGCGAATCTTCCAGCGACAGGTAGAAGCGCGACGAACCCGGGTCGCCCTGGCGGCCGGCGCGGCCGCGCAGCTGGTTGTCGATACGGCGCGATTCGTGGCGCTCGGTGCCGATGATGCGCAGGCCGCCCGCGGCCTTGACCTGCTCGTTGAGCGGCTTCCAGTCGGCGCGGACCTTCTCGATGCGCGCGGTCTTTTCGGCTTCGGACAGCGATTCGTCGGCGCGGATCAGGTCGACCTGCTTGTCGACGCTGCCGCCCAGCACGATGTCGGTGCCGCGGCCCGCCATGTTGGTGGCGATGGTGATGTGGCCCGGCTTGCCGGCTTCGGCGACGATCTCGGCTTCACGCGCGTGCTGCTTGGCGTTCAGCACCTCGTGCGGCAGCTTGGCCTTTTTCAGCAGACCCGACAGCAGCTCGGAGTTCTCGATGCTGGTGGTGCCCACCAGCACCGGCTGGCCGCGCTCGTGGCAATCGCGGATGTCTTCGAGGATGGCGTTGTACTTTTCGCCGTCGGTCTTGAAGACCTGGTCGTTCTGGTCCTTGCGGATCATGGGCTTGTTGGTCGGGATGATGACCGTCTCGAGCCCGTAGATCTCCTGGAATTCGTACGCTTCCGTGTCGGCCGTGCCGGTCATGCCGGACAGCTTCTCGTACATGCGGAAGTAGTTCTGGAAGGTGATCGACGCCAGCGTCTGGTTCTCGTGCTGGATCTTCACGCCTTCCTTGGCCTCGACCGCCTGGTGCAGGCCGTCGGACCAGCGGCGACCCACCATCAGGCGGCCGGTGAATTCGTCGACGATGATGACTTCGCCATCCTGCACCACGTATTGCTGGTCGCGGAAGAACAGCGTGTTGGCGCGCAGCGCCACCATCAGGTGATGCATCAGCGCGATGTGGCGCGGGTCGTACAGCGACTCGCCCTCGGGCAGGATGCCCAGGCGCGCCAGGATGCCTTCGGCGTTGACGTGGCCGGCTTCCGACAGGTAGACCTGCTGGCTCTTTTCATCGACCCAGTAGTCGCCCTCGGGTTCCGGCTCCTGCGGCTTGGGCTCGCTGGCCATGCGGGTCAGCAGCGGCGGCACCGCGTTCATGCGGATGTAGAGTTCGGTGTGGTCCTCGGCCTGGCCGGAGATGATCAGCGGCGTGCGCGCTTCGTCGATGAGGATCGAGTCCACTTCGTCGACGATGGCGTAGAACAGGCCGCGCTGGCGCCGGTCCTCAACACGGTATTCCATGTTGTCGCGCAGGTAGTCGAATCCGAATTCGTTGTTGGTGCCGTAGGTAATGTCGGCGGCGTAGGCGGCCTTCTTTTCCTCGTTCGGCTGCTGCGGCACCACCACGCCCGTGGACAGGCCAAGGAAGTGATACAGGCGTCCCATCCATTCGGCGTCGCGGCGGGCCAGGTAGTCGTTCACCGTGACCACGTGCACGCCCTTGGCGGCGATCGCGTTCAGGTAGACCGGCAGCGTGGCCATCAGCGTCTTGCCTTCGCCCGTGCGCATTTCGGCGATCTTGCCGCTGTGCAGGGCGATGCCGCCCAGCAACTGGGCATCGAAGTGGCGCATGCCGAACACCCGCTTGCCCGCTTCGCGCACCACGGCGAAGGCCTCGGGCAGCAGGTCGTCCAGCGACGTGCCCTGGGAATGACGGGAACGGAATTCCGCGGTCTTGGCCGCCAGCTCCGCATCGGAGAGCGCGGAGATCTTGGGCTCCAGCCCATTGATCTGGGTTACCAGCTTGCGATACTGCTTAAGCAGCCGGTCGTTGCGGCTGCCTATGAGTTTTTTGAGCAGAGAAACCATGCGTATGTCGGCCGCACGAGCCCCGCCGCGCCCGCATGGGGCCAGGGCGGCGTCGCCCGTGACTTGATTTATTTGGTTGAGCGGGGGTCCGCTGGGAAACGAACCAGTTTAACGCACCTGGCGCGTAATAGCCTGGACCTATGGCCAGGGTGGCACTGTAGCCTGGATCGGGCGTCAGCGCGCGGCGCTGTCGCCGGCGGCTTGCGCCACCGTCGGCGGCGCGTGCTGCTGCGGGCCGAGGAACAGCCGCGGATCCAGCGGCTGCCCGGCCAGGCGGACCTCGAAATGCAGGTGCGGCCCGGTGGAGCGGCCGGACGAACCGACCCGCGCCACCTGCTGGCCCCGTTCGACCAATTGCCCCTGCTTGACCATCAGGGAAGAGGCATGGGCATACCGTGTGATCAGACCGTCGCCATGGTCGATCTCGACCATGTTGCCGTAACCGGGGTGGAATTTGGCTTCCAGCACCACCCCGCCCGAGGCCGCCAGGATGGGCGTGCCCGGCGGCGCGGCGAAGTCCAGCCCCTCGTGCATGGCGGAGCGTCCGGTGACGGGATTACGCCGCCAGCCATAGGAAGAACTGAGGTAGGGATAATCGGTGATCGGCATCGCCGTCGGCATGCGCGCCTGATCGGCCGAGCGCCGGGTCAGCGCCGCGTCCAGCAGCTTGAGGTTGTCGGTCTGCAGGGCCAGCCGTTCCTGGATCTCGTCCAGCTGGCGGCCCAGGGCCTCGGCCGAGGCGGCGCTGGGCGGCGTGCCTTCGGTGAACAGGTCGTCCATCACCTGGGTGGCCTCGGGCGCATGCTGCGTGTCGACCGGGGCCGAGGCCAGTTGCTTGGCCACCTCGGGGTCGGTGTAGGCCACCCCCGCCACCTTCGCCACCCGCTGACCCAGGCCGTCGATGCTGGCCAGCTTGGCCTGCAACGCGCCCACCTTGGCGGCCAGCAGGTTCATGTTTCCGCGCAGGAAATCGGCATCACGCCCCGGCTGCTCGGACAGCGGCCAGCCGACGGTGTGTACGGCGGGCAGGATGGGTGTAATGTAGCGCTGAAGGGCGGCGCCGAAGATGGCGGCCGTCATCAGCGCGCCCCCCAGAAACAACGCCAAGCGCGCGCCTCCCAGGGTGAAATGCCCGTCCTGCCCGTCGCGGGCGTGCATAATCACGATTTTCAAGGTTTGCTTCCTAATTCTCAGAGCCGGGATGAATAGACCCACTTCATACCGTCAACGTTCCAGTTCCAGCCGGCGAGGGGAAAATACCGCCCTGGGATGGCTGGGTCATGACATGCGGGGCGCCGGGGTACTGGCGACCGCCCGCAAGCACTTGCAAATCCAATATGCGGTGGCGGCGATCCTGCCCGCCCCGTTGGGCTCCGTCTGCCAGGTCGGCAAGCTGGAAAACCAGCGCCTTCAACTGGTGGTGCCCAGCGCCGCGCACGCGGCGAAGATGCGTCAATTGGCCCCGCGCATCGCGCAGGCCTTGGCGGACCAAGGCTGGAACCTTAACGAAATTGCCGTGAAGGTACAAGCCGGCCTGCCCAAGCCCGGCGCCCGCAAGCCGCTGCCGCCGAAAGAGGCGCAGCCGCTGGGCGATGCCGCCCTGGGCGCCTTCGAGACCCTGCATGACAACCTGCGCCCCGGCCCGTTGGCCGACGCGGTGGCCAGGCTATTGAAGCACCACAAGAGTAGCTGAGATAGCCGGGCTTGTCCGGATGCCCGCCTTTCGGATGACCGCAATGGCTCCATTGCCGGACGGGATGACCCCGCGGTAGGCGCCGGGACCGCGCCAGCGGAGTGAGGCATGGCCCCCCATGAGGAGCCATCCAAATGAAAATGGCCGGTTTCCAGCCGGGGACGGACCCCGGTGCACCGACCATCAGCGGCTGACCGACCTCAGGCCAGTTGCCATTCGTGCCGGAACGCCTGCGGCGCCTCGGCCTGCGATTCGTAGCTGACCAGTTCCCAGGCGTCACGCTGCGCCAGCAGCGCGCGCGCCAACTGGTTGTTCAGGCCATGGCCCGACTTGCACGCCACATAGCGCGCCACCAGCGGCTTGCCCAGCAGGTAAAGATCGCCGATGGCGTCCAGGATCTTGTGCTTCACGAATTCGTCGTCGTAGCGCAGGCCATCGCTGTTCAAGACGCGGTATTCGTCCATCACGATGGCGTTGTCCAGGCTGCCGCCGCGGGCCAGGCCCATCGAGCGCAGCGCCTCGACTTCGTTGACGAAGCCGAAGGTGCGGGCGCGCGCGATCTCGCGCACATACGAATGGGTGGCGAAATCGATTTCGGCGAAATTCGCGGTCGAGTCGATGGCGGGGTGGCGGAAGTCGATCGAGAAGGCCAGCGCGTACCCTTCATGGGGTTCGAGGCGGGCCCACTTCTCGTTGCGGCCTTCGCCCTCGCGCACTTCCACCGTCTTCAACACGCGGATGAACTGCTTCGGCGCGTTCTGCTCGACGATGCCCGCCGAGCGCAACAGGTACACGAAGGTTGCCGCACTGCCGTCCATGATGGGGACTTCTTCGGCAGTGAGGTCGATATGCAGGTTGTCTATGCCCAGGCCGGCCAGCGCCGACATGAGATGTTCCACCGTGGACACGCGGACATTGCCCTGCTGCAGCACGGACGCCATGCGCGTATCGCCCACGCCCGTGGCCTGCGCGGGCAGGTCGACGACTTCGGGCAGGTCAACGCGATGGAACACGATGCCCGTATTGGGCGCCGCCGGGCGCAGGGTGAGCTCGACCCGCCGTCCGGAGTGGACGCCGACGCCTGTCGTGCGGACGAGATTCTGAATGCTGCGCTGTCGGAACATGAGACTAAGGTATTTTTGACCCAGGAAGCCGGCAAGATGACAAGAGATTGCCGGCGTAACTGACGTATTGTAACTCTGTCCGGTTCTTGACGCCATCAAAGCGTCACGACCGACCGATAAAACCGTCCCCGATTCACGCCATACAAAGAAAACACGGACCGCTCCGCCTCCGGCCTGCCCGCGGGGACAGGCAGGCCGGAGATGAGGGAGTGCATAGGAGCCTGAAACCAGGCTCCTGGTTCAATCCGCCTGCTTGCGCAGGAACGCCGGGATGTCGAAATGATCCATGCCCGAGCTTTCCAGCGCGCGCACCTGGGCCGACGCCTGGCTGCGCGGGTTGCGCATGACCGACGGCATGTCCAGATTGCGGTAGTCGCCCTGACCGGCGGCCGGCATCGTGCCCATGGGCAGGTTGTCGGTGCCGGTACGCAGCGCCTCGGCGGTGTTCTGCACCAGTTGCGGACGCGCCTGCGCACGGCCCAGGCCGGTCGCAACCACGGTCACGCGCAGGTTTTCACCCATCGATTCGTCGTAGGCGGTGCCGAATATCACGGTGGCGTCGTCCGAAGCGTAGCTGCGGATCGTTTCCATGATTTCGCGCGTTTCGCGCATCTTCAGCGAGCGGCTGGCGGTGATGTTGACCAGCACGCCGCGAGCGCCGTTCAGGTCCACGCCTTCCAGCAGCGGGCAGGCAATGGCGTGCTCGGCGGCGACGCGGGCGCGGTCAGCGCCCGAAGCCGATGCCGTGCCCATCATGGCCTGGCCCTGCTCGCCCATGATCGTCTTGACGTCTTCGAAGTCGACGTTGACGTTGCCTTCGACGTTGATGATTTCGGCGATACCCGCGCACGCGTTGTGCAGGATGTCGTCGGCCGAACGGAAGCAGTCTTCCTGCGTCGCGTCCTCGTCCATCAGTTCATACAGGTTCTCGTTGAGCACCACGATGAGCGAATGCACGTGCTTGGCCAGTTCGGCAATGCCGTCTTCGGCCATCTTCAGGCGCTTGTTGCCTTCGAACGAGAAGGGCTTGGTGACCACGCCCACCGTCAGAATGCCCAGCTCCTTGGCGACTTCGGCCACGACCGGACCCGCGCCCGTGCCGGTGCCGCCGCCCATGCCCGCGGTGATGAAGACCATGTGCGCGCCGTTCAGGGCGGCACGGATCTCTTCACGCGCGGTTTCGGCCGACGCGCGGCCTTGCTCGGGCTTGGCGCCCGCGCCCAGGCCGGTGCGGCCCAGGCGAATCTGCACCGGGGCGTTGGTCGCCGCCAGTGCCTGCGCATCGGTGTTGGCGCAGATGAAATCCACGCCGTGCACGCCGCTGCGAATCATGTGCGCGACGGCATTGCCGCCCGCACCGCCCACACCAACGACCTTGATTACGGTCCCTTTGGTGTTGTTCTCAAGCATCTCAAAGTTCATCATGATGACTCCCTCACAAGTCCGATTTTGCAAATCACAAAAATTCCCCAACAACCTATATTTTGTGAATCGCCTCAAAGCCGAAGCCGACTGCTTTGGTCCGCAACGGGTTTGAGACGCCTCCCCTTTCTGGCCCGGCCCGCCCTACCGCCGCGGATCGTGCCAAGGAGCAGGCCCCAACCTGCCCCCCTCTTCAATTCATAAACCATTCCTTCATGCGCGCCAGCAGGCTCTTGAAATTGCCGGTCTGCGCGGCGACCTTGCGGCCGCGCACGCGTTGCATGCGCGCTTCCTGCAGCAGCCCCATCACGGTCGAGAAGCGCGGATTGCGCATCACGTCGGCCAGGCTGCCTTCGTATTCGGGCACCGCCACGCGCACCGGCTTGAGGAACACGTCCTCGGCCAGTTCGATCATGCCGGGCAATTGCGCCGAGCCGCCGGTCAGCACCACGCCGGAAGCCAGCAGGTCCTCGTAGCCGGAGTCGCGCACCACCTGCTGCACCAGCGTGAACAGCTCTTCGACGCGCGGCTCGATCACGGCGCCCAGCGCCTGGCGCTTGACCTGGCGCGGGCCGCGGTCACCCAGGCCCGGCACTTCCACCGACTCGTCGGGGCTGGCCAGCACCTGCTTGGCCACGCCGTAGCGCAGCTTGATTTCCTCGGCATCGGGCGTCGGCGTGCGCAGCATGGCCGCGATGTCGTTGGTGATCTGGTCGCCGGCGATCGGCAGCACGGCGGTGTGGCGGATCGCGCCGCCGGTGAAGATCGCCACGTCGGTGGTGCCGCCGCCGATGTCCACCAGCACGACGCCCAGTTCCTTTTCGTCGGCGGTCAGCACGGCCAGGCTCGAGGCGAGCGGCTGCAGAATCAGGTCCTGCACTTCCAGGCCGCAGCGGCGCACGCACTTGACGATGTTCTGCGCGGCGCTGACGGCGCCGGTCACGATGTGCACGCGCACTTCCAGGCGCAGGCCGCTCATGCCTATCGGCTCGCGGATGTCTTCCTGGCCGTCGACGATGAACTCCTGCGTCAGCACGTGCAGCACCTGCTGGTCGGTCGGAATGTTCACCGCCTTGGCGGTCTCGATGACGCGGGCGACGTCGGTGGCGGTGACTTCCTTGTCCTTCACGGCGACCATGCCGCTGGAATTGAAGCTGCGGATATGGCTGCCGGCGATGCCGGTGTAGACGTCACGGATCTTGCAATCCGCCATCAGCTCGGCTTCTTCAAGCGCGCGCTGAATCGAATTCACGGTGGTCTCGATATTGACGACCACGCCCTTGCGCATGCCGCGCGATTCATGCTGGCCGAGGCCGAGCACTTCGAATCGCCCTTCGGGCAGGATTTCAGCCACCACAGCCACCACCTTGCTGGTGCCGATATCGAGGGCGACGATAAGGTCCTTGATGTCACGGGTCATGGCGTTAGCGTTTCTTGGGAGGTTTCGGTGTGGATTTGGGTTTGTTTGCTGACGCGGGCAACGGGGCCAGCGCCAGGGCGAAACCATTGGGATAACGCAGGTCGGCCTGTGTGATGGTGCGCCCTTCCAGGCGCGCCGCCACGGCGGGCCAGGCCTGCACAAAGCGTTGAATGCGCGCGGCGAACGGCAGCGCGCCAGGCAGGCCATGCGGATCCGGCGCATCGGCGCCCGGATCGCGGCCCAGGTCCAGCAGCATGCCGTTGGACAGCACCACGCGCCAGGCGTAGCGCGGACTCAGCTCCAGCTGCTTGACATGCATATCGAGCGGCGCGAACCAGCGCGCCAGTTCGGCGTAGCGTTGCACCACCAGCGATTCGGTGCCCTCGGGTCCGGAGAACTGCGGCAACACCGTCTCGTCGTCCACCTCGCCCGTGTTGGCCGTGAACGCCTCGCCCCAGGTGTTGATCATCTGGTTCTCGTTCCACAGCGCCAGCGGCTGCTGTTCCTCGATGCGCACGCGCAGCACATTGGGCCAGATCCGCCGCACGGTGGCGTGGCGCACCCATGGCACCGACTCGAAGATCTCGCGCGCGTCGTCCAGGTCGACCGTGAAGAAGTTGCCCCTGAAGCGCCCCGCGATCGCCGCGCGCACCGCGCCCGGCGAGACATAGTGCAGTTCGGTGTCCGGCGTGGACTCCAGCTCGATGGCCGACAGCGTGAAGTACGGACGCTGCGCCACCCACACCACGCCCGCCAGGAGCATGGCGCAGACCGCCAGCACGGCAAGCGTGTTGGCGATCAGGTTGGTCGTGCGAGCGTCGTTCCACACAGAATGTCCGGGTCAAGTATTGCGAGCGGCGCTGTGCAATTTGCACGAAGCGTCGGCCAAAATCGCCACGCACAGCTCGGCATAGCTCATGCCGGTGGCGCGGGCCGCCATCGGCACCAGCGAATGGCTGGTCATGCCGGGCGAGGTATTCATTTCAAGCAGCCAGGGGCGGTTGTCGGCGTCCAGCATGAAGTCGGCGCGGCCCCAGCCTTCGCAGCCCAGCGCGCGATAGGCGCGCACCGCGATGTCGGCGACTTCCTCGGCCACGGCCGGCGGCAGCGCCGCCGGGCAGAAGTACTGCGTGTCGTCGGAGAAGTACTTGTGCTCGTAGTCGTAGTTGCCGCCGGGCGCGGCGATCTCGATCACCGGCAGCGCGCGTGCGGTCTTGCCGCTACCCAGCACTGCCACGGTCAGCTCGCGGCCCTGGATGAACTGCTCGGCCAGCACCTCGGCGTCGAACTTGGCGGCCAGGGCGTAGGCGTCCTTCATGTCGGAATAGCCCACCACCTTGGTGATGCCCACGGTCGAGCCCTCGTGCGGCGGCTTGATGATGAGCGGCAGGCTCAGGCGGTCCGGCACCAGGCGCAGTTCGGTGTCGGCGTCCAGCAATTCGAATGCCGGCGTGGGCAGGCCATGCTGCAGCCAGACGCGCTTGGTCATGGTCTTGTCCATGGCCAGGGCCGACGCCAGCGGGCCGCTGCCGGTGTAGGGAATGCCCAGCAGCTCCAGCGCGCCCTGGATCGAGCCGTCTTCGCCGAAGCGGCCATGCAGCGCGATGAACACGCGCTCGAAGCCCTCGGCGGCCAGCTCGGCCAGGCTGCGCTCGCCCGTGTCGAACAGGTGCGCGTCGACGCCGGCGCTGAGCAGCGCCTGATGCACGCCGGCCCCGGACATCAGGGACACTTCGCGTTCGGCGGAACGGCCGCCGTACAACACACCCACCTTGCCGAATTTCGCGCTCATGCCAATTCTCCAACCTGTGCGGGAACCTTGCTGATCGAGCCGGCCCCCATGACGATCACCACGTCGCCATCGCGCACGAAGTCGACCACCGCCTGCGGCAGGTCGGCCACGTCCTCGACGAACACCGGTTCCACCTTGCCGGCCACGCGCAGGGCGCGCGACAAGGCGCGGCCGTCGGCGGCCACCAGCGGCGGCTCGCCGGCCGAATAGACTTCGGTCAGCAACACCGCGTCGGCCGTGCCCAGCACGCGCACGAAATCCTCGAAACAGTCGCGGGTGCGCGTGTAACGGTGCGGCTGGAACGCCAGCACGATGCGGCGGTCGGGCCAGGCGCCGCGGGCGGCGGCCAGCGTGGCGGCCATTTCCACCGGGTGGTGGCCGTAGTCGTCGATCACCGTGAAGGTGCCGCCGCCATGCGCGGCCGGCACCGGGAATTCGCCCGTCTGCGTGAAGCGGCGGCCCACGCCCTTGAACGAGGCCAGCGCGTCGCGGATGGCTTCATCGGCCACGCCCAGCTCGGTCGCCACGGCGATCGCCGCCAGCGCGTTGCGAACGTTGTGCAGGCCCGGCAGGTTCAGCTCCACCTGCAGCGGCGGCAGCAGCGTGTCGCGGTGGCTGCGCTGCACGTTGAAGCGCATGCGCGTGCCGTCGGCCTGCACTTCGTAGCCGCGCACCATCGCGTCTTCGTTCAGGCCATACGAGGTGATCGGACGCGACACGAACGGCATGATCTCGCGCACGTTGGCGTCATCGGTGCACAGCACCGCGCTGCCGTAGAACGGCAGGCGCTGGGTGAATTCGATGAATGCGCTCTTGAGGCGGGCCACGTCGTGGCCATAGGTGTCCATGTGGTCCGCGTCGATGTTGGTCACGATGGCCATCACCGGCAGCAGGTTCAGGAACGAAGCGTCGGATTCGTCGGCCTCGACCACGATGTAGTCGCCCTGCCCCAGGCGCGCATTGGCGCCGGCCGAATTCAGGCGCCCGCCGATCACGAAGGTGGGGTCCAGGTCGCCCGCGGCCAGGATGCTGGCCACCAGGCTGGTGGTGGTGGTCTTGCCATGCGTGCCGGCCACCGCGATGCCGCGCTTCAGGCGCATCAATTCGGCCAGCATGATGGCGCGCGGCACCACCGGGATGCGCGCGGCGCGGGCGGCGATGACCTCGGGGTTGTCGCCCGCCACCGCGGTCGACGTGACGATGGCGCCGGCGCCAGTGACGTTGCTGGCGACGTGGCCGATGGCGATGTTCACGCCCAGGCCGGCCAGGCGGCGGGTCACGGCCGACTCGTTCAGGTCGGAGCCGCTGATGGTGTAGCCCAGGTTGAGCAGCACCTCGGCGATGCCGCTCATGCCGGAGCCGCCGATGCCTACGAAATGGATATGTTGGATTCTGTGTTTCATGATGAACGCCCCGCTGCTTGTTCACAGACGTCGGCGATGTGCGCCGCCGCATCCGGCTGCGCATGCGCGCGGGCCCGTTCTGCGACGGCTTGCAGTTCTTGTCGATTGCGCTGGCCCAGCCAGTCCGCCAGCCACGCCGGGCTCAAGGCGTTCTGCGGCTGCAGCCAGGCGGCCTGCGCGTCGCTCAGAAAGCGCGCGTTGGCGGTCTGGTGATCATCGATGGCATGAGGGAACGGCACGAACAGCGCCGCCACGCCTGCCGCGGCCACCTCGGACACCGTCATGGCGCCCGCGCGGCAGATCAGCAGGTCGGCGTCGCCCATCGCGCCAGCCATGTCGTCGATGAAGGCGCGGCAGTCGGCCGCCACGCCCGCCTGGGCGTAGGCCTGCTGCAGCGCCGGCAGATGTTGTTCGCCGGCCTGGTGCACCACCACCGGACGGCTCTCCCGCGGCAGGCGCGCCAGCGCTTGCGGCACGGCGGTATTGAGCGCCTGGGCGCCCAGGCTGCCGCCCACCACCAGCAGCCGCAGCGGGCCGCCGCGGCCGGCATAGCGTTGCGCCGGATCGGGCAAGGCGCACAGGTCGGCGCGCACCGGGTTGCCCATGGCTTCGCCCTTGGGCAGCACGCCGGGAAACCCGCTCAACACGCGGCGCGCCATCCTGGCCAGCCACTTGTTGGCGGTGCCGGCCACCGCATTCTGTTCGTGCACCACCAGCGGGGTGCCGCGCAGCGCCGCGATGACGCCGCCGGGAAAGGCGACATAGCCGCCCATGCCCAGCACCACGTCCGGGCGCACCGACGACAGCCGCGCCCAGGCCTGGGCGAAGGCGCGCACCAGCAGGAACGGCAGCTTCAGCAGCGCCGCCGCGCCCTTGCCGCGCACGCCGGCGAAACGCAGCGGCACCAGCTCGATGCCGCGCGGCGGCACCAGCTTGCCTTCCATCTTGTCCGGGTTGCCCAGCCACAGCACGCGCCAGCCGCGCTGGCGCAGCACGTCGGCCACGGCAAGGCCGGGCATGATGTGACCGCCGGTGCCGCCGGCCATGATCAGGATGGTGCGCGACGCGGCGGTCATACCCGTCCTCCGCGCATCATGATGCGGCTTTCCACATCCACCCGTATCAGCATGGCCAGGGCGCACAGGTTCATCACCACGCCCGAGCCGCCGTAGCTCATCAGCGGCAGCGTCAGGCCCTTGGTCGGCAGCAGCCCCAGGCACACGCCCATGTTGATAAAGGCCTGCACCCCGAACCACATCGCCACGCCATGCGCCACCAGGCCCGCGAAGGTGCGTTCCATGGCGATGGCCTGGCGGCCGATGTCGAAGCCGCGGTAGACGATGATGGCGAACAGCGTGATCACCAGCATCACGCCGGCGAAACCCAGCTCCTCGCCCACCACCGCCATCAGGAAGTCGGTATGGGCTTCGGGCAGGTAGTGCAATTTTTCGACGCTGGCGCCCAGGCCCACGCCCAGCCATTCGCCGCGCCCCAGGGCGATCAGCGAGTGCGACAGCTGGTAGGCGCTGCCGTAGGCGTTGTCTTCGTTCCAGGGATCCAGGTAGGCGAACAGGCGCGCGCGGCGCCACGGCGACAGCCAGATCAGCATCAGGAAGGTGCTGACCAACACCGCCAGCAGGCTGCTGAAGTACTTGCCGTTGATGCCGCCCAGGAACAGGATGCCGATCGCGATCGCCACGATCACCATGAAAGCGCCCAGGTCCGGCTCGAGCAGCAGCAGCATGCCGACGCCGGCCAGCGCGAACGCCATCGGCAGGAAGCCGCGGGCAAACGCCTGCATGTGTTCCTGCTTGCGCACCGTGTAATCGGCGGCATAGAGCAGCGCGGCCAGCTTCATCAGTTCGGACGGCTGGAAATTCAGCGGACCCAGCGGGATCCAGCGGTGCGCGCCGTTGACCTCGCGGCCGATCCCGGGAATCAGCACCGCCACCAGCAACACCATGGCCACCACGAACATCGGCACCGCCAGACGCTGCCAGACGCGGATCGGAATCGCCAGCACGACCGCGCCCGCCACCAGGCCCGCGCTGATGAACAGGCCGTGGCGGATCACGAAGTAGTAGCGGCCATAGGAGGCATAGCGCGGGCCGTCGGCCAGCGCGATCGACGCCGAATACACCATCAGCAGGCCGAGCAGCAGCAAGGTCGACGCCGCAATCGCGAGCGGCATGTCGAAATTGCGCATGCGGGTACGGCCGGGCCGTACGGCGTTGACGCTGGCGGTGAGATCGGCGATCAGGCTCATGCCACCTCTCCCCGGTCGCGGGCCAGGTCTTCGACCTCTTCCACGAACACTTGCCCGCGGTGCGGGTAATTGCGGAACATGTCCAGGCTGGCGCAGGCCGGCGACAGCAGCACCACGTCACCGGCCTGTGCCAGTTCGGCGGCGCGGCGCACGGCGTCGCGCAGCGATTCGACGGCGATGCAGTCGACGCCGGTGGCGGCCAACACGCGGCCGATCTCGGGGCCGTCCTGGCCGATCAGCAGCACGGCGCGCGCATGGCGCGACACCACCGGGATCAGCGGCGAGAAGTCCTGGCCCTTGCCCTGGCCGCCGGCGATCAGCACCACCGGCTGGCCCATGCCCTCAAGCGCGGCCACGGTGGCGCCAACGTTGGTGCCCTTGCTGTCGTTGATATAGTCCACGCCGCCGATACTGCGCACGAAGGCGGCGCGATGCGGTTCGCCGGCGTATTCGCGCAGGGCCCGCAGCATCGGGCCCCAGCCCAGATCGAGGCAACGCGCCAACTGCAACGCGGCCAGCGCGTTCAAGGCATTGTGGATGCCGCGGATGCGCAAGGCATCGACCGGCATCAGGCGACTCATGCGGCCCTTGGCGCGCGTCGGCTCTGGCGCGTCCTTCTTGCGGCGCACCGGCGCGACGGGCTCATCGAAGTCGACCGGCTCGGCCGCCACCAGCCAGGCCACGCCCTGGCCCAGCTCCAGGCCCATGTCGCCCACCAGCTCGGGCACTTCGCGGCCAAAGCTGCGCACCGGCATGGCATCCAGCGACGGCACCATGTCCACGGTATAGGGATCATCGCGGTTGACGATGGCGATGCGCGTCATCTTCAGCAGGCGCGCCTTGCTCCGCGCATAGGCGTCCATGCCGCCATGCCAGTCCAGGTGATCCTGCGTCACGTTCAGCACGACGGCCGCGTCGGCCATCAGCGTGTGCGTGGTCTCGAGTTGGAAGCTGGACAGCTCCAGCACCCATACCTGCGGCAGCGCGTCGGCATCCAGCGCCTGCATCAGCGCGGTCAGCGCGGCCGGGCTGATGTTGCCGGCGGCCAGCACCGACAGGCCACTGGCCGCGATCAGGTCGCGCGTCAGGGCGGTGACGGTGGTCTTGCCGTTGGTGCCGGTCACGGCCAGCACGCGCGGGCGGTATTCGCGGGTCTCGGCCAGTTCGGCCAGCGCCCGCGCGAACAATTCGATCTCGCCGATGACCTCGATGCCGCGGGTCTTGGCCTCACGCAGCAACTCGCCGGCCGGCGCGCCTTCGGGCGCGAGTCCCGGGCTGACGACGACCTGGCTCACGCCATCCAGCAACGCGATGTCGAAAGACGCATCGCAACCCAGGCGGTACTCGACCTCGGCCTGCGCCAGCGCGTCGCGCAACGCGTCCAGTCCACCCGGCTCCGCGCGCGTGTCGGCCACCCGCAGGCGGGCGCCCTGGCGGGCGCTCCAGCGTGCGGCGGCCACGCCCGACTCGCCCAATCCGAGGATCAGGACGAGCGGCGCATCGGCGCGGGAGGTTTCCATCGTATTCATCGCAACTTCAGGGTAGAGAGGCCAATCAGCACCAGCATCATGCTGATGATCCAGAAACGCACGACCACCTGGGTTTCCTTCCAGCCGCCCACTTCGAAGTGATGATGCAGCGGCGCCATGCGGAATATGCGTCGACCTGTTCCATAACGTCGCTTGGTGTACTTGAACCACGTCACCTGGATCATCACCGACAGGGTCTCGACCACGAACACGCCGCCCATGATGAACAGCACGATCTCCTGGCGCACGATGACCGCGATGGTGCCCAGCGCGCCGCCCAGCGCCAGCGCGCCGACGTCACCCATGAACACCTGCGCCGGATACGCGTTGAACCACAAAAATGCCAGCCCCGCGCCCCCGATCGCCGCGCACAGCACCATCAATTCCGAGGCGCCGGGGATGTAGGGGAACAGCAGGTACTTCGAATAGTCGACCCGGCCGACCACGTAGGCGAAGATGCCGAGCGCGCTGCCAACCATCACGGTAGGCATGATCGCCAGGCCATCGAGGCCATCGGTCAGGTTGACGGCGTTGCTGGTGCCGACGATCACGGCCCACGTCAGCGCCACGAAACCGAGCACGCCCAGCGGATAGCTGACAGTCTTGAAGAACGGCACGATCAGGTCGGCGCGCGTCGGCAGCGACATCGTGAAGCCGCTTCCCACCCAGGCCTTGAACAGCGGCCACAGTTCGGTGTTGGCGGGCGCCGACACGGCGAACGCCAGGTAGACCGCGGCCACCAGGCCGATGGTCGCCTGCCAGAAGAACTTCTGGCGCGCCGGCATGCCTTCCGGATCGCGATAGACCACCTTGCGGTAATCGTCCATCCAGCCGATCCAGCCGAAGCCGAACGTCACCAGCAGCACCACCCACACGAAGCGGTTGGTCCAGTCGGCCCACAGCAGCGTGCTGATGGCGATGGAAATCAGGATCAGCACGCCGCCCATGGTCGGGGTGCCGGTCTTGACCAGGTGGCTTTCCGGGCCATACGAACGCACGGCCTGGCCGATTTTCATCTCGGTCAGCTTGCGGATCACGCGCGGGCCGGCCACCAGGCCGATCAGCAGCGCCGTGGCGCACGCCAGCACCGCGCGCAGCGTGATGTACTCGAACACGCCCAGCGCGCGCACATCATCGGAAAGCAGGCGGGCGATCTCAAGCAGCATGGTTGTCCCCCTGCCCCTTGGCCGCTTGCCCGTCATTCGAAGTAAAAGCCGTCACTACCCGCTCCATGCGCATAAAGCGCGATCCCTTTATCAATACGCAGGACGCGCGCAGGCCGCGCAATGCGGCAACGACTTCGTCTACCGATGCGCAGGCGTGCGCGCCCGTGCCGAACGCGGCCGCGGCCGCCCGGCTGGCGTCGCCTAGCGTGATGAGCGCGTCGAGGCCAAGCTCGCGCGCGTAATTGCCCACCTCTTCATGCATGGCGGGGCCGTTGTCCCCGACCTCGCCCATGTCACCCAGTACCAGGACGCGGGTGCCGGCGATACGCGCCAGCACATCGATGGCCGCGCGAACCGAGTCGGGATTGGCATTGTAGGTGTCATCGATGAGCAACGTTCCGTCACTCAATTTCTTGTACTGCATGCGCCCGGCGACCGGGCTGAAACCGGCCAGCGCCCGCACTGCCACGTCCAGCGGCGCCCCCGCCGCGATGGCGCTGGCGATCGCCGCCAGCGCGTTGCGCAGGTTGTGCACGCCGGGCACCGGCAGCGTCAGGTCGGCATTGCCCACCGGCGTCACCACGCGGCAGCGCGTCGAATCGACGTCCGCCAGGATCTGCTCGGCATAGACATCCAGGCCGGGCTGCAGGCCGAAACGCAGCGCGCGGCGCGGCGCGGCCAGCTTGTCCCAGATCGCCGCATAGGGTTCGTCGCCCGGATAGACCGCCACGCCGTCGGCCGGCAGCGCCGCGATGGCGGCGCCATTTTCCAGCGCCACCGCTTCCACGGTGTGCATGAATTCCTGGTGCTCGCGCTGCGCGTTGGTCACCAGCGCCACGCTGGGCGCCGCAATGGCGGCCAGTTGCGCGATCTCGCCCGGATGGTTCATGCCGAGTTCGAACACGGCGGCGCGATGTTCGGGACGCAGGCGCAGCAGGGTCAACGGCACGCCGATGTCATTGTTCAGGTTGCCGGCCGTGGCCAGGCGGCCCGTCTCGCCACGCCAACCCGCCAGCATGGCCGAAATCATTTCCTTGGTGGTGGTCTTGCCGTTGCTGCCCGTTACCGCCACCACCGGCAGCGTAAAGCGGGCCCGCCAGGCGGCGCCGATGCGCATCAGCGCCACGCGGGTATCGCCCAGCACCAGTTGCGGCAGGCTCGATTCCGGCACGGCGTGCGCGACCACTGCGGCGCAGGCGCCACGCTCGGCGGCCTGATCCAGATAGTTGTGGGCGTCGAAGTTCTCGCCCACCAGTGCCACGAACAGCTCGCCAGCGCCGATGCGCCGCGTATCCGTGGAAACGCCCTTGACCAGCGGCAGCAGCAGCGCCAGCCGCGCCCACTCGCGATCGTCGAACGGCAGCTTTTCGCCGGCGATCTCCTGATAGGTTTCGTGGCCCTTGCCAGCCAGCAGCACCACGTCCTCGGGCGCGCTGGCCCAGATGGCCTGCATGATGGCGCGGGCGCGGTCGACCTGCACCTCGACCGCCGCCGACGCCGGAATGCCGGCCAGGATCTGCGCCACGATCGCTTCGGGCGACTCGCTGCGCGGGTTGTCGCTGGACACCACCACGTGGTCCGCGAGTTCGGCGGCGATGCGGCCCATCTCAGGGCGCTTGCCGGCGTCGCGGTCGCCGCCGCAACCGAACACGCACACCAGGCGGCCGGCGCGCGCCTGCGCCACCGGACGCAATGCCATCAACGCGCGCGCCAGCGAATCGGGGGTGTGGGAGTAATCCACCACCACCAGCGCGCCACGGCCCGAGTGGGCCTGGGTGCTGGCGGCAACCGGTTCCACGGTCTGCAGGCGGCCATCGACCGGATCGGTCGCAGCCAGTTCGCGCGCGATCTGCGCGAATGGCAGGCCCAGCTTGTACAGCACGCCCGCCACCAGCAGCAGGTTGGAAACATTGTGCGCCCCCAGCAGGCGCGTCACGATCTGGGCCTCGCCATGCGGCGACACCAGCGTGAAGATCTGCCCTTGCGCGGTGGCCTGCAGGTCGCGCGCGCGCATCGCGGCGGGAATCGCGGGATCCGCGCTCAGGCTGTAGCCCATCACCGACAGGTCCGACGGCAGCGAGGCGATCAGGCGGCGTCCGGCTTCGTCATCGGCATTGACCACCGCGGCGCTCAGGCCGGGCCAGCGGAACAGGCTGGCCTTGGCCGCCTCGTAACGTTCCATCGTGCCGTGATAGTCGAGGTGATCGCGGGTCAGGTTGGTGTAGGCGGCCAGCGCCACCCGCACGCCATCCATGCGGCCCTGCTCGATGCCGATCGAAGACGCTTCCATCGCCACCGCCTTGGCGCCAGCGTCGCGCATGGCGGCCAGCAGGCGGTGCACGGTCAGCACGTCCGGGGTCGTGAGATGGCCGCCCAGCGTCTGCCCGTCCGGCAGCACGGCGCCCAAGGTGCCAATGGTGCCGCAGGGCTTGTCGTTGCGGCCCAGCGCGTGGGCGATCCATTGCACCGACGAGGTCTTGCCATTGGTGCCGGTCACGGCCACCACGGCCAGGGTCGACGACGGCCGGCCGTACCAGGTGTCGCCCAGCTCGCCCAGCAGGGCGCGCAAGCCGGTCACCGGCAGCATCGGCGTATCGCCGGCGGCGGCCGCGGCCTCGATGGCCTCGGTCGCGGGCGCCTCGAACAGCACCGCGCTGGCGCCCAGCGCCAACGCCTTCTCTATATATAGACGGCCGTCGCTGGACAGGCCCGGGCAGGCGACGAACACGTCGCCCGGCTCGATCTCGCGGGAGTCCAGCTTCAGGTGCGCGGTCAATGACACGCGCGAATGCAACCACGCCACGGCTTGTTCGACCGTGGCGGCGGGGGATGAGAGGAAGCCTTTGGCGCTCATCTGCCTGGCTCCTTGATACCAGCAACAATTGTCGATTCGAAGGGCGCGTCCGGCCGCACCCCCATCAGCCGCAGACTCCCGCCGACAATGTGGGAGAACACGGGCGCGGCGATCGCGCCGCCGTAATAACCGCCGACCGTGGGCTCGTCGATCGAGACGGCCACCACGATCTTGGGATCGGACACCGGCGCAAAGCCCACATACGAGCTGCGATACCGCTGCGTGCTGTACTTGCCGTCGACAATCTTGCGCGCGGTGCCGCTCTTGCCGGCTACACGGTAACCCTGGACCTGGGCGGCCTTGGTGCCGTCCGGCCCGGTGGCGGCCTCCAGCATCCCGCGCACCAGCGCGGTGGTCTTGGGCGTATAGATCTTGACGCTGGTCGGATCGCTGTCGCGCTTGACCAGGGTCAGCGACACCATGTCGCCGTTGCGGGCGAACACCGTGTAGGCGCGCGCCACTTGCAGCAGCGACACCGACAAGCCATAGCCGTAGGCCATGGTGGCCTTCTCGATCAGGCGCCAGCGGTCCCAGGGGCGCAGGCGGCCGGGCGCCGCGCCGGGAAATCCCACTTGAGGAGCCTGGCCCAGGCCCAGTTCGGTGAAGCGGTCCCACATCTCGCGCGATTCCAGCTTCTCGGAGATCATCGTCATGCCGATGTTGCTGGACTTGCGCAGCACGCCGGCCACGTCCAGCGTGCCGTTGCGGCTGACGTCGCTGATCGTGCTGCCTTGATACGTGAAACGGCCGTTGCCGGTCTCGAACAGGGTCGAGGTGGTGATGCGGCCCAGGTCCAGCGCCAGCGCGGCGGTGAACGGCTTCATGATCGAGCCCGGCTCGAACGTGTCGGTAATGGCCTGGTTGCGCAGATTGGCGCCGTGGAAGGTCTCGCGCTTGTTCGGGTCGAACGTCGGCACGTTGGCCAGCGCCAGGATCTCGCCGGTATGGACGTCCACGACCACGGCGGTGGCGCCCTTGGCCTGGTGCTTGTCCATCGCGTCCTTCAGTTCCTTGAACACCAGGTACTGCAGGCGGGTGTCGATCGACAGCCGCAGGTCGCGGCCGTCCACCGGCAGCGTCA
Source organism: Achromobacter ruhlandii (assembly GCF_002082135.1). Taxonomy (NCBI): domain Bacteria; kingdom Pseudomonadati; phylum Pseudomonadota; class Betaproteobacteria; order Burkholderiales; family Alcaligenaceae; genus Achromobacter; species Achromobacter ruhlandii. Next base: position 703,941 of record NZ_CP017433.1, on the reverse strand, counting down.
CGGCCTGCACGTCCTCGATGACACGGCCCAGCCGGTCCTTGATGACGCGGCGGCTGCCCGGGCGCCCCGACAATTGCTGGTTGAAGGTCAGTTCGACGCCTTCCTGGCCCTGGTCCTCGACGCTGTTGAAACCCACCACGTGGGCCATCACGTCGCCGTCCGGGTAGTAGCGGCGGGTCTCGGGCTGCTGGTGCACGCCCGGCAGGCCGAGCTGCTTGATCTTGTCGGCCACGTCCATCGAGACCTGCCGCTTCAGGTAGACGAAGTTCTTGTCTTCCTCGACCCGGCGGCGCAAGTCGGCGATCGGCGTTTCCAGCAATTTGGCCAGCGAGTCCAGCTGGCTCGGGGTCGCCTGCTTCAGATCCTCGGGAATGGCCCAGATGGCGCGCGCCGGCACGCTGGAGGCCAGCACCGCGCCGTTGCGGTCCATGATCTTGCCGCGGGTGGCGGACAGCGTCAGGGTGCGCTCATAGCGACGCTCGCCTTGCTGCTGCAGGAATTCGGTGGACAACCCTTGCAGGAACAACGCGCGGCCGGCCAGCACGGTGAAACCGCCAAATAGCAGGATCAGCACAAGACGCGCGCGCCAGGTCGGCAGTTGCCCGCGCAGCACCGGATTGTCGAAGAACGGAACGCGCTTCATTGGGCACCTCCGCTGGCCGGCACCGGCGCCTGATTCAGATAGAGCGTGCGGTCAGGCACGATGGGAATCATCTTCAGGCTGTCGCGCGCGATCACGTCGACCCGCGCGTTGCGCGCCAGCTCGGCGCGCTCCAGCTGCAGACGCCGCCAGTTGGTTTCCAGGTCGCGCTCCTGCGCCTGATCGCGGCCCAGCTCGACGAAGAGCTGGCGCGACTGATACCGGCTGGTGACCAGGGAAATGGCCGACAGCATCAGCAAAGCCGCAACGATCAGGTTGACGCGACCCATCAGCGGCGCCCTCCCTTGCCGCCGCGACGAGGCGGCGGAGCCAGATCGCTGCCCGGCAGCGACCCGATTTTCACGAACGCCATGCCGCCCTCGGCGGGCAGGGGCGTGGCGGTGCGTTCGGCGACGCGCAGCACGGCCGAACGGGCGCGGGCGTTGGCCGAGACCTCATCGTCTTCGGCCAGCACGCGTCCCAGCGAACGCAGCACCGGCTGGGGCATTTCGCTTTCGCGCAGGGGCAGGCGCGCATGCGCGGCAGCCGGACGAGCCGCCGCCGCGATGCACTGCTTGACCATGCGGTCTTCAAGCGAATGAAAGCTGATCACCGCCAACCTCCCCCCCGGGGCAAGCAGGTCTAGAGCTGACGCGAGGGTGCGCGCGAGCTCTTCGAGTTCCCGATTGATGTAAATCCGTAGAGCTTGAAAGGTGCGTGTGGCCGGATGCTGCCCCTTTTCGCGCGTGCGGACGGCGCTGGCGACGCACTCGGCAAGCTCGAGCGTGGTGCGCAGCGGCCTTGTTGCGCGGCGAGCAGCAATCGCCTTTGCAACCTGAAAAGCAAACCGTTCTTCGCCATAATCCGCTATGACCTCCCGCATCTCATCCACACTGGCTTGCGCCAGCCAATCCGCCACCGTGGGTCCACGAGTGGTGTCCATCCGCATGTCGAGCGGGCCGTCCCGCATGAACGAGAAGCCGCGCTCGGCATCGTCGATCTGAGGCGACGACACCCCCAGATCCAGCATCACGCCATCGACCTTGTCGATGCCGAGCTGCCGCAATTCTTCGGCCATGGTGGCAAAGCCGCCATGCACCACCGTCACCCGGGAGTCCGCCGCCGCCAACGCATTGGCGACCGCGATCGCCTCGGGATCCTTGTCGAACACCACCAGGCGGGCCGCCGGACCGAGGCGGCCGAGCAGCTCGCGGCTGTGGCCGCCGCGACCAAAGGTGCCATCCACGAAGACACCCCGTTCCGCTCGCGTAGCCGCAGCCGGCTCGTCCTGGACCTGCGACCGTGCCGCGCCCTTGCCGCCGAAATCGGCCAGCAACAGCGCGTCCACCGTCGGCTCCAGCAGGACGGGCCGATGTTCGAATTCCATAACTCTTTCAGAACGAAAACTGATTCAACACATCCGGCATACCCTTGGCCAGGTCCTCAGCCTCGCGGCTCGCCAGGGTAGCGGCATCCCACAGCTCGAAGTGGGCGCCCAGACCGAGCAGCATCACATCGCGCGTCATACCGGAAGCGTTGCGCAGTTCAGGCGCGATCAGGACGCGGCCGGAGCCGTCCAGTTCCACGTCCTGAGCGTTGCCCAGCAACAGCCGCTGCAACGCGCGCGCCGTCATGGGAAAGGCGGCAATCTGCTCGCGCTTCTTTTCCCACTCGGGCCGCGGGTACACCAGCAGGCAGCCGTCTGGGTGGCGGGTCAGGGTCAGGCGGCCTTCGGCCTGCGCCATCAGCGCGTCACGATGCCGGGTCGGAATCGAGATCCGTCCCTTGGCATCCAGCGTGAGCGCGCTGCTTCCCTGAAACACCACTTTTACCCCACTTAATTGCACAATTTCCTACTATTTCCCACTCTACGGTATGGCAATGGGGCGGTCAAGCGCGCGGTTGCAATTTTTTCAATCACAACAAGGACTTAGAGCAACTTGTAAATACGCAAAAAGAAAAACCTCCCAATAAATCAGGAGGTTGCGTCACTATCTAAAAGTGCTTCTTAAGAAGTGGCGGCTAACAATGCCTTTGCATTGTTTTACCCAGCCCGCTTGCCGAAGACTGGCGGGCGTTGCGCGCCAGGTGGCGGATATCGCGGCGAGAAAAAAGCGCCGCGGCGCCACGCGTCGATCGGAAATCCAATGCAAGACGGGTCTATAGGCCGGATTCTGTACACCAGGTTTCCCTGGCGGACGATCATTCCTCTGCGCGGATCATTGCTGAGCCGCTGTAGCCATCTACCCGCATGCTCGGACGGAGCCGCCCTTCGCGGCCCGAAAGCCGCACGCATGCCTATTTGATGTTGCTCCGGGTAGAGGTTGCCGCGTTTCACCCTGCGATGCCGCCGGCCGTTGCCGACCGGCGCGATACGGAGATGGCCGTATCGGTGCGCGACTGGCGCGCCCGCCCCGCAGACTCGTCTCTGTGGCCCTATTCCTCGACCGCGCCCGAAGACGCGGCCGGACGGCCGTTAGCCGCTACCCCGCCCTGTGGAGTCCGGACCTTCCTCGATGGACTCGCATCCACCGCGATCGCCCGACCCGCCTTGCGGTGCGTATTCTAGTACAGGTCACGGCTCCGTCCCCGAACACCTGCCCGGGTTCCTGCGACAATACGGCTTGATCCGCTTACCCCGCCGCAAGAACGACTCACTACATGGCTCTCGCAACGCTCATCACCCTGACCGACATCCAGCTGGCCTATGGCCACCATCCGCTGCTGGACCACGCCGACTTCGCCATCCAGGCCGGCGAGCGCATCGGCCTCATCGGCCGCAACGGCGCCGGCAAGTCCTCGCTGCTGCGGCTGCTCGACGGCCGCACCGTGCCCGACGATGGCGACATCGCCCGCAGCTCGGGCCTGCGCGTGGCCACGGTCGAACAGGAACCGGAGCTGGACGAAAACGCCACCGTGTTCGACGTGGTCTGCAACGTCGACGGCGACCATGAGGACTGGCAACGCCCGTCGCGCGTGCGCGCCATGCTCGAAAAGCTCGGCCTGCCGGCGGACGCCCAGATCGCCGGCCTGTCGGGCGGCACCCGCAAGCGCGTCGCGCTGGCCCGCGCGCTGGTCGAGGAACCCGATCTGCTGCTGCTGGACGAGCCCACCAACCACCTCGACTTCGACGGCATCGCCTGGCTCGAAGAAATGCTGCGCACCTGGAAAGGCGCCGCCGTCATCATCACCCACGACCGCCGCTTCCTGGATTCGGTGGCCACCCGCATCGTCGAGCTGGACCGCGGCCGGCTGCTCAGCTTCCCCGGCAACTTCTCGCAATGGCAGGAGCGCAAGGCCCAGTGGCTGGAATCCGAGCGCCTCGAACAGGCCCGCTTCGACAAGCTGCTGGCCCAGGAGGAAGTCTGGATCCGCAAGGGCGTGGAAGCCCGCCGCACCCGCAATGAAGGCCGCGTGCGCCGCCTGGAACGCCTGCGCGTCGAGCGCGCCGAGCGCCGCGAACGGGTCGGCGACGTGTCGCTGGCGCTGGCCGAGGGCCAGCGTTCGGGCAAGCTGGTGGCCGAACTCGAACATGTCGGCAAACGCTTCGGCGACAAGGTCGTGGTAGACGACTACTCCACCACCATCCTGCGCGGCGACCGCATCGGCATCATCGGCCCCAACGGCGCCGGCAAGACCACGCTACTCAAGCTGATCCTGGGCGAGATGCAGCCCGACAGCGGCAAGACCCGCATGGGCACCAATGTATCGGTGGCCTACTTCGACCAGATGCGCGCCCAGCTAGACGAAAACGCGACCCTGGTCGACATCATCAGTCCGGGCAGCGAGTGGGTCGAGATCGGCGGCACCCGCAAGCACGTCATGAGCTACCTGGGCGACTTCCTGTTCTCGCCCGCCCGCGCCGGTTCGCCGGTGCGCAGCCTGTCGGGCGGCGAACGCGCCCGTCTGCTGCTGGCGCGCCTGTTCGCGCGTCCGGCCAACGTGCTGGTGCTGGACGAACCCACCAACGACCTCGACATCGAAACGCTGGAGCTGCTCGAAGAACTGCTGCAGGAATACTCGGGCACCGTGCTGCTGGTCAGCCACGACCGCGCCTTCCTGAACAACGTCGTCACCCAGACCATTGCCTACGAAGGCAACGGCCACTGGCGCGACTACGTCGGCGGCTACGACGAATGGGTAGCCCAGCGGCCTGCGCCGACGCCCGCCGCTGCGGCGGAAGAAGACGCGGCCAAGGCAGCTCGCGCCGCCGACGAGGCCGCGGCCCGCGCCAAGGCCGCCAAGCCAAAACCGGCCCGCGCCGCCAAGATGAATTCGTGGGAATTGCGCGAACTCGAAGGCCTGCCCGACGCCATCGCCGCGCTCGAGGCGCAGCAGGCCGAACTGGCCGGCAAGCTCGCCGACGGCAGTCTCTACCGCGATGCGCCCGCCGAAGTCGAACGCATCAACAGCGAGTTGGCCAAGCTGGAAAGCGAACTCGAGGAAAAGTTCGCGCGCTGGGAACTGCTCGAGGCGCGCCGCGAAAGCGCGCTCTGATCCCGCCCCGTCGGCGCCGCCACCACGGCGACTCCTGCCCTCTATATATAGAGGGCAGTTGCCGCGCTCAGACAGACGCGCGCCAGGCCAGCGTCTCGCCGGCGGCCAGCGGCACCAGCGCGGTGTTGCCGAACGGCACCTCGTCCGGGATCTGGAAGTTTTCGCGCACCAGGGTCAGCTTGCCAGTATTGCGCGGCAGGCCATAGAAATCAGGGCCGTGGAAGCTGGCGAACCCTTCCAGCTTGTCCAGCTTGCCAACCGCATCGAACGCCGTCGCGTACAGCTCCATCGCATGCAGCGCGGTGTAGCAACCGGCACAGCCGCAAGCGTGCTCCTTCAGGCCGCGCGCGTGCGGCGCACTGTCGGTGCCCAGGAAGAAACGCGGGCTGCCGCTGGTCGCCGCTTCCACCAGTGCCAACCGGTGCGTCTCGCGCTTGAGGATCGGCAGGCAGTACCAATGCGGCCGCACACCACCCTGGAAAATCGCATTGCGGTTGTACAGCATGTGCTGCGGCGTGATCGTGGCCGCGATCGGCCCTTCGGCATCGCGCACGTACTCGGCGCCTTCCTTGGTGGTGATGTGCTCGAACACCACCTTCAAGGCCGGAAACGCGCGGCGCAGCGGCTTCATCACGCGCTCGACGAAGATCGCCTCGCGATCGAACACGTCGATCGACGGATCCGTCACTTCGCCATGCACCAGCAGCGGCATGCCACACTTTTCCAACGCCTCCAGCGCCTTGGCGCACTTGCCCAGCAGATCGGTCACGCCGGCGTCGGAATTGGTGGTCGCGCCCGCGGGGTACAGCTTGACCGCGTAGACCTGGCCGGACTCATGCGCGCGGAAGATCTCCTCGGCCGAGGTATTGTCGGTCAGGTACAGCGTCATCAGCGGCGTGAAAGCGTCGGCATCGCCGCCCGCCTTGGTCAGCGCCGCCAGGATGCGGCCGCGATAGGCCAGCGCCTGCTCGGTGGTGGTCACCGGCGGCTTCAGGTTGGGCATGATGATGGCGCGGGCGAACTGCCGCGCGGTATCCGCAACCACCGCTTCCAGCGCCGCGCCGTCGCGCAGATGCAGGTGCCAGTCGTCGGGGCGGGTGATGATCAGTTGATTGGTGTTGTGCGTGGACATGGGGAGGCTTCTTAATCTGCCAGGGGCATGCCCCGTTCGGCCAGCGCGCAGAACATCGCGCTGCCCAGGGGAATGACGGCATCGTTGAAATCGAAATGCGAGTTGTGCAGCACGCAGCCGGACTCGGCGCCGCCCTGCCCCAGGCGGAAGTAGGCGCCTGGCTTGCTCTGCAGCATGAAGGAAAAATCCTCCGACCCCATCGACGGTACCAGATCCCGCACGACGTTTTCCTTGCCGATCATCTCGGTGGCGATGTCCGCGACCAGGTTGGCGTGCTGCGGCGTGTTCAGGGTCGCGGGATAGATGCGTTCGTAGGTCAGTTCGGCCGTGCCGCCGAAGGCGCCAGCGATCGCCGTCACCAGCTCGCGCATGCGCGTCTCGACCATCTCCTGCACCGACTTGCGGAATGTGCGCACCGTGCCCACCAGCCGCGCCTCGCGCGGGATCACGCTCATCGCGCCAGGGTGGCCCGCCTGCAGGGACCCGATCGACACGACCGCGGAATCCAGCGGATTGACGTTGCGCGAGACAATGGTCTGCAATGCCGTGATGACCTGGCCGGCGATCGTGACCGGATCAATCGTCTGATAAGGATGCGCGCCGTGGCCGCCACGGCCTGTGATCAGGATCTCGAAGCGGTCGGCCGCCGCCATCATCGGCCCGGGATTGATGCCGATGGTGCCGGGCCTCAAGCCCGGCCAGTTGTGCAAGGCATAAATGGCATCGCACGGAAAAGTATCGAATAACCCGTCCTCCATCATGGCTTTGGCGCCACCGCGCCCTTCCTCGGCCGGCTGGAAGATGAGCACGGCCGTGCCATCGAAATTGCGCGTCTGGGCCAGATATTTGGCTGCCCCGATCAACACCGCCGTGTGGCCGTCGTGACCGCAACCGTGCATCAGCCCGGGCTTGGTCGACTTGTGACCGAACTCGTTGTCCTCGGTCATCGGCAAGGCGTCCATGTCGGCTCGCAGGCCGATCATGCGGCCGCTGTCGCAGCGTTTGCCGCGAATGACGCCCACCACGCCGGTCTTGCCAATTCCGCGATGCACCTCGATTCCCAACGCCTCAAGCGCACCCGCGACGATCCCGGACGTCCGGACCTCTTCGAAGCCAAGCTCGGGATGGGCATGCAAGTCGCGCCGCAGCGCTGTCAATTCGTCATGGAACAGGCGAATTGATTCCAAAGGAGAACGTGCGTACATAGGAGGTTACAGAATGACGTGATAGGGGGGACAGTGGGGATATTTTAGTTGCTACAGAGGATAAATGCCTTTGTCTTTACGGGAGAGACACGTTATGCTCCGGCCGCAGGACAATTTTTCCAACAGCCAGAGAAGGAGCGCCGCATTATGGCCACAACCTCCAAACCCGCGACCGCGCGCAAGCCGAACGCTGCATTCATGAAGCCCCTGACTCCCAGCGCCGAACTGGCCGCTGTGATCGGTTCGGAAGCCGTGCCGCGCACCGAGGTCACCAAGAAGATCTGGGAATACATCAAGAAGCACAACCTGCAAGATGCGAGCAACAAGCGCAACATCAACGCCGATGCCAAGCTGCGCCCGATCTTCGGCAAGGATCAGGTCACGATGTTCGAACTGACCAAACTGGTCAACGCGCATCTGAAGTAAGCAGGCAAAGGGCGTACCCCGTACGTCCCTGCCTCGATACTGTCGCGACGCCCTGGCTTGAACGCCGGGCGGACTCGACTTGCGGCACCCAGCCTGCCGCGCTTGCGCAAGCATTCCGGTTTGCGCCGCCAGCCCCATACAAGCGATGGGCACGGCCCCGCCACCCGACCACTTTCTTCCCCAGATAGCCTGCCACGCTCCCCGCGCTTTTGCGCCGCTGGACATCATCGCGACATGCGCGCCGTCTTGCCGAAGGCAGGGGCAGCAAGTCGCAAGGCCGCACCACGACTGGCTATGCGCGTTTCGCCGAAGTGAAAGCGGGGCATGAATGGCGCGGAGCAGCCAGCCGGGAAACACCAGTGCCAGCGGCCGCTGCGCGGCTGCGCGCGAAGCAACCAGCCAAGAGCTATGGTCGTTGGCCAACACCGGCTCGAACTGGCGAACCTGGCGCCCGGCCCGCCGGTCATCGCCCGCCAACATCAAGCGTCCCGACGCCACACCCGAGCCATCGACGGCAGCCTGCCACATCAGCGCGGCATCGCTGAACCGCACACCCTGCGTCAAGCCCAGCGCCACGCCGGCCCGCTCGCACCACTGCCGCCACGCGGCATGCGGTTCGTCAAGCAGCAGCATGACCTTTGCCAGCCCCCTGCGCCACCAACGCCGGCGCCAGGCGCGGATGGCAGACCAGGCTCAAATTTTCCGCAGGATCAGATCCGTTTTCAGGCCACCACCCCAGGCCCGAACGGAGGCCCAAGTCGAAGGGATGCCCAAGTCGAATGGATGGCCCAGTCGAATTCATCATCGGCTGCCCACGAGTGCGTGGAGCTGGCGATCCGGAACCCGATGTCGGGATGGCGCTCGCGAAACGCCGGCTGCCGCGACAACAGTCGCCACGACGCAAATGACGGCAGCGTCTTAATGCGCTACGGCACCGTGCGCGCTTCACGCGGCTGCGCCGTTGCCGCAGCCATGCAATCAAATGCGAGCGATAGCTCGCGCAGATAGCCCTGCCCCGTGCGGGTCAATGCCGAGGCATGCCGGCACCGCACGTGACGTTCACGGTCATGTTCGCCCGGTTCCTGAAGCCCGGGCTTGGCCTGTCATTGCGGGTTGGCCAACTCAGCATCACGTTCGTCGTCCTCGACCTGTGTTGCCACCTCCCATGGATCCTGGCGGCAGGGTGCCCCCTGGTCGCTTCAATTCACGACGGGCGCTGCGGATCCAGGCCGCCGTCTTCGCCACTTTGATGCTCCTGGTCGCGTTGTGCGTGACTCGTGGTCGCGTTGTGCGTGATCACGAGTTGACATCGCGCCGGTCTCATCGAAGAGCGCCGGGAATCCGTGGCAGGAAGAAGCGGCCTGCCCTGGGCGGTCACAGCCAATGAAAAAGGCCGGCGCAATGCCGGCCTTCGTCCCAAACGCCTCGGTTTCAGGCGTAGGAGGTGGGCGCCGTGCCTTCCAGCAGCGCCAGCCACCCCTTGATCAGGCGGTACAAGCCCCACACGATGGTCGCGATCACGCCGATCCATCCAATATAGATAAGCACAGCCAGGCTGCTGATAGCCAGCCACAGCAGGGCCCACCAGAACGTGCGCAGCAACCAGTCGAAATGGGCCGCATAGACGGTGCCGGCAACATCCGAGCGCTTCAGATACATCAGCACGACGGCCGCCAGCGTGGCGATGCCCAGGAAACCACTGGTCAGAAAGCCCAAGGCGAATAAGCCATAGGCCACATGGGTCAGCGTGCGCAGGTCTAATGCCGTACCGGGCGCGGGGGTCTGGGTATCACTCACGATTACGCTCCAACAATTGACTCGGTCAATCTTACCGCACAAAACCAGCCGACCCACGTGCGTTGTTATTTGGGCACATTCAATGCTGGCGCGGGTTGCAGGCTTGCTCAAGGCGATTTTGGCAGACCGTTTTCAGCGTTGGGAAGATCACGGCGTCGACGATTACGTCGTCGTGGCGGCGTCTTGAAAACCGCTGCGAAGGCGGCAATGGACGGTCAGCGGCCGCCTTGCGGAGCGTTGAAATGCGCTGATGGAAAGCAAGACCTTCTACGACAAGCTGCAGCGCCACGGCATCGACCGCCAGGAATACACGGGCACGCCGGGGTGACCGATCGGCGCGGGATCGACGCCGTCAAACAAAAACCCCCGTGCGGCGCCAGCCGCACGGGGGTTTCTTTTTGGGGGGCGCGGCGCCGTGCGCGGGCGATGTGGGCCCAAGACGCGCCTGCCGCCAGGGACAGCGCGCCGATCCC
>NZ_CP017433.1:468559-693729 GCF_002082135.1 Achromobacter ruhlandii | reverse complement strand
CCAAAGACAAAACCCCACAGGCGCGAGCCTATGGGGTTTTGAGCAATAAAAGCCTGACGATGACCTACTTTCACAGACGTCCGTCCACTATCATCGGCGCAAAGGCGTTTCACTGTCCTGTTCGGGATGGGAAGGAGTGGTACCACCTTGCTATGGTCGTCAGGCGTAACTGGTTGAGAGATTGTCTTTGAGGGACAACCGCTCCAATCTTGGAAGAAGCGCAACGTGTGGGGGATCAGAGACTAGCTCGATGATCCCGCACAGTGGGTGTAATTGGTGTTGGCTGGCTGCTGACGGGGCAGCCAGATTTTGTATTGAACGACACTTGGAACGCTATATCACCAGGTCATAACCATCAGTGTTATAGGATCAAGCCTCACGAGCAATTAGTATCGGTTAGCTTAACGCATTACTGCGCTTCCACACCCGACCTATCAACGTCCTGGTCTCGAACGACTCTTTAGGGGGATCAAGTCCCCGGGATACCTAATCTTCAGACGAGTTTCCCGCTTAGATGCCTTCAGCGGTTATCTCTTCCGTACTTAGCTACCCGGCAATGCCATTGGCATGACAACCGGTACACCAGAGGTACGTCCACTCCGGTCCTCTCGTACTAGGAGCAGGCTCCGTCAAGTATCCAACGCCCACGGCAGATAGGGACCAAACTGTCTCACGACGTTTTAAACCCAGCTCACGTACCTCTTTAAATGGCGAACAGCCATACCCTTGGGACCGGCTACAGCCCCAGGATGAGATGAGCCGACATCGAGGTGCCAAACACCGCCGTCGATATGAACTCTTGGGCGGTATCAGCCTGTTATCCCCAGAGTACCTTTTATCCGTTGAGCGATGGCCCTTCCATTCAGAACCACCGGATCACTATGTCCTGCTTTCGCACCTGTTCGACTTGTCAGTCTCACAGTCAAGCACGCTTATGCCATTGCACTATCAGCACGATTTCCGACCGTACCTAGCGTACCTTCGAACTCCTCCGTTACACTTTGGGAGGAGACCGCCCCAGTCAAACTGCCCACCATGCACTGTCCCCGATCCGGATAACGGACCAAGGTTAGAACCGCAAACAAACCAGGGTGGTATTTCAAGGATGGCTCCACGTGATCTAGCGACCACGCTTCAAAGCCTCCCACCTATCCTACACAGGCCGGTTCACAGTCCAATGCAAAGCTACAGTAAAGGTTCATGGGGTCTTGCCGTCTAGCCGCGGGTAGATTGCATCATCACAAACACTTCAACTTCGCTGAGTCTCAGGAGGAGACAGTGTGGCCATCGTTACGCCATTCGTGCAGGTCGGAACTTACCCGACAAGGAATTTCGCTACCTTAGGACCGTTATAGTTACGGCCGCCGTTTACCGGGGCTTCGATCAAGAGCTTGCACCCCATCACTTAACCTTCCGGCACCGGGCAGGCGTCACACCCTATACGTCGACTTTCGTCTTTGCAGAGTGCTGTGTTTTTAATAAACAGTCGCAGCCACCGATTCTCTGCGACCCCATCATGCTAAGCGCGCAGGCGCTTCACACTACCGGGGTATACCTTCTCCCGAAGTTACGGTATCAATTTGCCGAGTTCCTTCTCCTGAGTTCTCTCAAGCGCCTTGGAATATTCATCCCGTCCACCTGTGTCGGTTTGCGGTACGGTCTCGTACAGCTGAAGCTTAGAGGCTTTTCTTGGAACCACTTCCAATCACTTCGCAAGCAATGCTCGCTCGTGCCGTACCCTTGATTTACGCGCCCGGATTTGCCTAAGCGCCATCTTCGATACGTCAACAGGGACATCCAACACCCTGATGATCTTCCGCGATCCGTCCCCCCATCGCACTGTACGACGGTGCTGGAATATTAACCAGCTTCCCATCAGCTACGCATCTCTGCCTCGCCTTAGGGGCCGACTCACCCTGCGCCGATGAACGTTGCGCAGGAAACCTTGGACTTACGGCGAGGGGGCTTTTCACCCCCTTTATCGCTACTCATGTCAGCATTCGCACTTCTGATACCTCCAGCAGCCTTTACAAGCCACCTTCGCAGGCTTACAGAACGCTCTCCTACCGCGTGTACAAAGTACACACCCGCAGCTTCGGTTTATCGCTTAGCCCCGTTACATCTTCCGCGCAGGACGACTCGATCAGTGAGCTATTACGCTTTCTTTAAAGGATGGCTGCTTCTAAGCCAACCTCCTGACTGTCTATGCCTTCCCACTTCGTTTCCCACTTAGCGATAATTTGGGACCTTAGCTGGCGGTCTGGGTTGTTTCCCTCTTGAGTCCGGACGTTAGCACCCGGTGCTCTGTCTCCCAAGCTGTACTTGCGGGTATTCGGAGTTTGCCATAGTTTGGTAAGTCGCCATGACCCCCTAGCTATAACAGTGCTCTACCCCCCGCAGTAATACTTGAGGCACTACCTAAATAGTTTTCGGAGAGAACCAGCTATTTCCAGATTTGTTTAGCCTTTCACCCCTATCCACAGCTCATCCCCTAATTTTTCAACATTAGTGGGTTCGGTCCTCCAGCACGTGTTACCGTGCCTTCAACCTGGCCATGGATAGATCATCTGGTTTCGGGTCTACACCCAGCGACTGAATCGCCCTATTCGGACTCGCTTTCGCTACGGCTTCCCTATTCGGTTAACCTTGCCACTGAATGTAAGTCGCTGACCCATTATACAAAAGGTACGCAGTCACCCCACAAGGAGGCTCCTACTGTTTGTATGCATACGGTTTCAGGATCTATTTCACTCCCCTTCCGGGGTTCTTTTCGCCTTTCCCTCACGGTACTGGTTCACTATCGGTCGATCACGAGTATTTAGCCTTGGAGGATGGTCCCCCCATCTTCAAACAGGATTTCACGTGTCCCGCCCTACTTTTCTCACGCTTAGTTCCACACACAAAATTTCGTCTACAGGGCTATCACCTGCTACGGCCGGACTTTCCATTCCGTTCGACTATCTTGCATGCTAAAACGTGAAGGCTCTTCCGATTTCGCTCGCCACTACTTTCGGAATCTCGGTTGATTTCTTTTCCTCGAGCTACTGAGATGTTTCAGTTCACCCGGTTCGCTTCCACTGACCTATGTATTCAGTCAGGGATACTGCTTGCGCAGTGGGTTTCCCCATTCGGACATCTGCGGATCAAAGCTTGTTTGCCAGCTCCCCGCAGCTTTTCGCAGGCTACTACGTCCTTCATCGCCTGTGATCGCCAAGGCATCCACCATATGCACTTAGTCGCTTGATCCTATAACGCTGTAGGCTATAGGACCTGAGTATTAGCGTTTGTGCCGTTCATAAGTTTCAAAGCAGTCTGAGGTTATTCACCCCAGTCTTGAGAACTTGGAACAAAATTAATGCAATCACAACCCGTACCCATCTTCATCAGCAAGCTGATTACTCGATGAGCACATTTCGTTGTGCTTCTTCCAGATTGTTAAAGAACGAATATAGCTGTCAGGTAAAACCTAACTCATAAGACCGGGCAGACATTATCCGCACGACGCTATGAGTTAGCCTCTACATCCCACCAGGCACAGGTCTTGGTGGAGGTGAACGGGATCGAACCGATGACATCCTGCTTGCAAAGCAGGCGCTCTCCCAGCTGAGCTACACCCCCATATTCACGGCATCTCTACCTGCGAATACTTGGTGGGTCTGGTTGGATTCGAACCAACGACCCCCGCCTTATCAAGACGGTGCTCTAACCGACTGAGCTACAGACCCAAAACCTTCCCGGATCAGTAGTCAGAAGTCATGGACACAGGGAGGAGTCCCTCTACCCAAGCCCACAACCGATCCCAGCTATATCAAACAACCGATAAGAGTGGACGCTTAACACGAGCACTAAGCTCTGAAAGGAGGTGATCCAGCCGCACCTTCCGATACGGCTACCTTGTTACGACTTCACCCCAGTCATGAATCCTACCGTGGTAATCGCCCCCCTTGCGGTTAGGCTAACTACTTCTGGTAAAACCCACTCCCATGGTGTGACGGGCGGTGTGTACAAGACCCGGGAACGTATTCACCGCGACATGCTGATCCGCGATTACTAGCGATTCCGACTTCACGCAGTCGAGTTGCAGACTGCGATCCGGACTACGATCGGGTTTCTGGGATTGGCTCCCCCTCGCGGGTTGGCGACCCTCTGTCCCGACCATTGTATGACGTGTGAAGCCCTACCCATAAGGGCCATGAGGACTTGACGTCATCCCCACCTTCCTCCGGTTTGTCACCGGCAGTCTCATTAGAGTGCCCTTTCGTAGCAACTAATGACAAGGGTTGCGCTCGTTGCGGGACTTAACCCAACATCTCACGACACGAGCTGACGACAGCCATGCAGCACCTGTGTTCCGGTTCTCTTGCGAGCACTGCCAAATCTCTTCGGCATTCCAGACATGTCAAGGGTAGGTAAGGTTTTTCGCGTTGCATCGAATTAATCCACATCATCCACCGCTTGTGCGGGTCCCCGTCAATTCCTTTGAGTTTTAATCTTGCGACCGTACTCCCCAGGCGGTCAACTTCACGCGTTAGCTGCGCTACCAAGGCCCGAAGGCCCCAACAGCTAGTTGACATCGTTTAGGGCGTGGACTACCAGGGTATCTAATCCTGTTTGCTCCCCACGCTTTCGTGCATGAGCGTCAGTGTTATCCCAGGAGGCTGCCTTCGCCATCGGTGTTCCTCCGCATATCTACGCATTTCACTGCTACACGCGGAATTCCACCTCCCTCTGACACACTCTAGCCCGGTAGTTAAAAATGCAGTTCCAAAGTTAAGCTCTGGGATTTCACATCTTTCTTTCCGAACCGCCTGCGCACGCTTTACGCCCAGTAATTCCGATTAACGCTTGCACCCTACGTATTACCGCGGCTGCTGGCACGTAGTTAGCCGGTGCTTATTCTGCAGGTACCGTCAGTTTCACGGGGTATTAGCCCATGACGTTTCTTTCCTGCCAAAAGTGCTTTACAACCCGAAGGCCTTCATCGCACACGCGGGATGGCTGGATCAGGGTTTCCCCCATTGTCCAAAATTCCCCACTGCTGCCTCCCGTAGGAGTCTGGGCCGTGTCTCAGTCCCAGTGTGGCTGGTCGTCCTCTCAAACCAGCTACGGATCGTCGCCTTGGTGAGCCGTTACCCCACCAACTAGCTAATCCGATATCGGCCGCTCCAATAGTGCAAGGTCTTGCGATCCCCTGCTTTCCCCCGTAGGGCGTATGCGGTATTAGCTACGCTTTCGCGTAGTTATCCCCCGCTACTGGGCACGTTCCGATACATTACTCACCCGTTCGCCACTCGCCACCAGACCGAAGTCCGTGCTGCCGTTCGACTTGCATGTGTAAGGCATCCCGCTAGCGTTCAATCTGAGCCAGGATCAAACTCTTCAGTTTAATCTCTGTATTTGTTTCGTATTTCTTAGTTCCGAAGAACCGAGTCATACGTCGCTACTCAAAGGAAGTGAGGTATGTGCTTAGACTTGACATCTAAGGTACTTCACTTCTAGTGAGCACTTGATTTCATTGTGCTTGTGACGGGTTTTAAAAACCAGTCACTGTGCACTCGTATCAAGCGCCCACACTTATCGGTTGTTTAATTGTTAAAGAGCGGTACTGCTAAATTCTGTACTACCAAACTACTTGCTGCATCTTCTGCTTTCTTCGGCGATTTCGCTTTCGCGTCGATCGCTGTGTCAGCAGCAGAGAAACGAGATTATGAAGAAGTTTTTATCGTTTGTCAAGTCAGCGTTGTTTGCTTCACTTCGCTGCCTTGCCTACGACCCCTTCAGGTCTCACCAGGCTCGCGCCCGGCTTTCTCTTTAGCAGCTATCGAAATATCAGGGTTAACCCTAATTTTTCGGTAACCGCCAAGCCTGAAACTATAACACAACTTTTGCAGATTATGCAACCGGCTTTTGCCTAATTTGCACTCTATCTTGCAACCCCACCACTTCGTGAATCGCTTCACTTTGCAGCAGCCCCGGATCGCTCCAGAGGTTGGTTACCGCCCAGTTGGCTTGCAACGCCATTCAGACCACCCTACCGGGTAAACCCTGATTCGCCGTCACCAGCCAAGCCCAAGACTATAGCACAATTTTTGCAGATCGTGCAACTGGCTTCTGCCTGATTTGCACCGACTTACGCAAAATTCGCTGACCGCCGGTTCGAGAGAATCATCGCTGACTCACCGCCTTGCTGCCCTGCGACAGATTCGTCGCCGTGGCGTCAAATCCGTTGCACTTGCCTAGCTTCGCGGCTCACAAAACTGCGTGAACTGCGAAGGAGCGAGACTATAGCACAGATTTTTGGCTTGTCACGCCGGGATGACAGCCATTTTGCAGAAAGATGATGATTTCGGGGGACGCACCCCGCATTTGCCATGGAAAAGTCATCCGTTCTGCGCCATCTGCTCTACATGGAATGCGTATCACCAGGACCGAGCCTTGCGCGAAGCACCCCGCGGCTGACGGCACATCTGTAGCGCGCCGAGATGGATATACATCTCCACTCTATATATAGAGGTGTCTCCGTTTTCCATAGCGCCATATCCGTTTTCGCCCCTACGCCCAGGTGCAGTGGACCTGGCAGACGGTCTCGCCTGATAGCGGCCTATATATAACAAGGCGCCGTGGCGGGGAACATCCGCCCACTGCCACGCGCTCTGGTCTCTCTATATATAGACATCCTCTATGGGGGGGCTGATATAGAAGGCCTGATAGACACGAAGGGACGCATCCCGCTCCGCTACAGCCGCAACTCTGTCGTTTCCTTGATCTGCTGGAGCGCAAAGAACGAGCGCATGTCCACCACGGCGGGATGTCGCATCAGGGTGTCCATGGCGAACTTGGAGAAATGCGCCAGGTCGGCGACTTGAATGCGCAGCAGGTAGTCCATGTCGCCGGACATGGCGTAGCACTCGACCACCTCGGGCCAGAGCTGGACGTCGCGAGCGAAGTCGCTCATGGGCGCATGGCTGGAGCCGCTGTGCTTGTTCAGGCGGATGTTGACGTAGGCCAGCAGGCCCAGCCCGACCTTTTCGGCGTCGATCAGCGCCACGTATTTCTTGATGAAGCCCTTCTCTTCCAGCCGTCGCACCCGGCGCAGGCAGGGGCTGGGCGACAGGGAAACGCGGTCGGCCAACTCCTGGTTGCTCAGGCGGCCGTCGCGCTGCAATTCGGCCAGAATCCTTATATCTGTCCTGTCCAGCTCTATGTCAGACATTTTCAGCCCCATATTTTTTATCCTGGGCAATATTATTGCTCAACCTTGCCGCTTCCGCGACATGTTTGCAATTGTCTGCCTGCCTTTCCTCCCTACAATCTTCATCCTAGACTTGAACGACAAGTCGCCTCTATAACGACTCAAGGGAGCAGACTCATGAGCAGCGCTTTCCAACCCTGGGACAACCCGATGGGCACCGCCGGGTTCGAATTCATCGAATATGCCGCGCCGGACCCCGCCGCGCTGCGCAAGGTGTTCGAACTGCTGGGCTTCAAGGCGATCGCCAAGCATCGCCACAAGGACGTGACGCTGTACCGCCAGGGCGGCGTGAATTTCCTGATCAACGCCGAACCCGATTCCTTTGCGCAGCGCTTTGCCCGGCTGCACGGCCCGTCGATCTGTGCGATCGGTTTCCGTGTGCAGGACGCGGCCGCCGCGTACAAGCGCGCGCTGGAACTGGGCGCGTGGGGTTTCGACTCGCACAGCGGCCCGATGGAACTGAACATTCCCGCCATCAAGGGCATTGGCGATTCGCTGATCTACCTGGTGGACCGCTGGAACGGCAAGGAAGGCCATGGCGGCATCGGCGACATCAGCATCTATGACGTCGACTTCGTGCCGGTGGATCCGCAGAACGCGCAGGCCGACCTGAACCATCGCGGCGCCGGGCTGACGCTGGTGGACCACCTGACGCACAACGTGCACAAGGGCCGCATGGCCGAGTGGTCGGAGTTCTACGAGCGCCTGTTCAACTTCCGCGAAGTGCGCTACTTCGACATCGAGGGCAAGGTGACGGGCGTGAAGTCCAAGGCCATGACCTCGCCGTGCGGCAACATCCGCATTCCCATCAACGAGGAAGGCACCGAGGAGAAAGGCCAGATCCAGGAGTACCTGGACCTGTACCGCGGCGAGGGCATCCAGCACATCGCCATGGCCACCGAGGACATCTACGGCACGATCGAGGCGCTGCGCGCCAACGGCGTGGTGTTCCTGGATACCCCGGAAACCTACTACGAGCTGCTGGACCGCCGCCTGCCCAATCACGGCGAGGACGTGGCGCGCCTGCAGAAGAACCGCATCCTGCTGGACGGCGCCCCCGACGGCGGCCTGCTGCTGCAGATCTTCACCGAGAACCAGATCGGCCCGATCTTCTTCGAGATCATCCAGCGCAAGGGCAACGACGGTTTCGGCGAAGGCAATTTCAAGGCGCTGTTCGAGTCCATCGAGCTGGACCAGATGCGCCGCGGCGTGGTGAAAGCCGTCGACTGACCGCTTCCCCCGCCAGCGCCGGTACCCATGTGCCCGGCGCCGGCCTTGAAACCTCGCCTTGCGCGAGGTTTTTTTTCGCCTGTCCTACTTCTTCAGGCGATCCTGGAACTGCTTGCGGAACTTGGCGACCTTGGGCGCGATCACGAACTGGCAATAGCCCTGCTCGGGATGCAGCGCGAAATAATCGCGGTGATAGTCCTCGGCCTGCCAGAAACGCGCGGGCGCCAGCAGCTTGGTCACGATGGGCGCGTCGTAGACTTTCTGCGCCTCGACCTCGGCGATGACGGCCTCGGCCTGCTCGCGCTGCGTGTCGTTCTGCCAGAAGATGGCCGACTCGTACTGCGGGCCGATGTCGTTGCCCTGGCGGCCCGGAGTGGTCGGGTCGTGGGTGGCGAAGAAGACGCGCAGCAGGTCGCTGTAGGACAGTTCGGCCGGATCGAATTCGACGCGAGCCACTTCGATGTGGCCGGTGTCCTTGCCGCAGACCTGTTCGTAGCTGGGGTTGTCGACGTGTCCGCCGCTGTAGCCGGGCAGCACACTCTTGACGCCGCGCAGGTCGGTGAAGACCGCCTCGACGCACCAGAAACAGCCGCCGCCGAGAACGGCGACCTCATTGCCCGGGAAGGGTTGTTCTGCCATGACGATTCCTTTGCTGAAACTTTCCAGAGACGATACGACTACTTCTTGGCCGGCGCCAGCGTCAGGATCCATTCGGCCAGCAGGCGGGCGTCTTCCTGGCTGACGTGGGTTTGGGCCGGCATCGGCACGGCGCCCCAGGCGCCGCGGCCGCCCCCGCGGATCTTGCCCGCCAGGTAATCCACCATGGCATCTCCCTGCCCGGCGTAGCGCTCGGCCACGCTGGCCAGCGGCGGTCCGACGCGCTTGACGTCGATCTGGTGACAGGCCATGCAGGCCTTGCTCTTGGCCAGATCCAGGCCGGTGGTTTGCCCCTGGGCCGCGCCGGCGGCCAGCAGGCCGGCGGCGACCGCCAACAGACTACGTATCAAATGCATCGGTTACCGCCCCACGGCTCGCGGTGCTGGCGAGCTTGCCGAACTTGGCAAGCACACCGCGTGTATAACGCGGCTTGGGCTGGACCCAGGCCTGGCGACGAGCCGCCATTTCTTCGTCGCTGATATTGAGCTGCAACAGCAGCTGGTGGGCATCGATGGTAACCGAATCTCCCTCCCGGATCAGCGCGATGGGCCCGCCCACGAAGGCCTCGGGCGCGACGTGGCCGACCACCATGCCCCAGGTGCCGCCGGAGAAGCGGCCATCGGTGATGAGGCCCACGGTTTCGCCCAGCCCCTGTCCGACCAACGCGGAGGTCGGCGCCAACATCTCGCGCATGCCCGGCCCGCCCTTGGGGCCTTCGTAGCGGATCACCACCACGTCGCCGTCACGGATCTGGCGCGCCATGATGGCGGCCATGGCGTCATCCTCGGAATCGAAGACCCGCGCCGGTCCGGTGATGACCGGGTTCTTCAGGCCGGTGATCTTGGCCACGCAGCCTTCCGGCGACAGGTTGCCCTTGAGGATCGCCAGGTGGCCCTGGGGATAGAGGGCGCGGTCCAGCGGCATGATCACGTCCTGGTCGGCGCGCGGCGTATCGGGCACGTCGGCCAGCGATTGCGCCACGGTCTGGCCGGTGATGGTGATGCAATCCCCGTGCAGCAGGCCGGCGTTGAGCAACAGCTTCATGACCTGCGGAATGCCGCCGGCGCGATGCAGGTCGGTCGCCACGTATCTGCCGGATGGCTTGAGGTCACACAGCACCGGCACGCGCTGGCGAATGCGTTCGAAGTCGTCGATGGTCCAGGGCACCTCGGCGGCGTGGGCGATGGCCAGGAAATGCAGCACGGCATTGGTCGAGCCGCCCGTTGCCATGATGACGGAAACGGCGTTCTCGATGGACTCGCGCGTGATGATGTCGCGCGGACGCAGCCCCCGCCTGACCGCCTGCACCAGTACCCGGGCCGATTCCGCCGCCGACACGACCTTTTCGTCGTCCTCGTTGGCCATGGTGCTGGAATACGGCAGGCTCATGCCCATGGCTTCGAAGGCAGAGCTCATGGTGTTGGCGGTGTACATGCCGCCACAGGAGCCCGAACCGGGGATGGCGCATTTCTCGATCTGCTTGAAGTCGGCCTCTTCCATGCGGCCCATGGTGTATTCGCCGACCGCCTCGAACACCGAGACGATGGTCAGGTCCTTGCCCTGGTAGCGGCCCGGCTTGATGGTGCCGCCATAGACGTAGATACCCGGCACGTTCATGCGCGCCAGCGCGATCATGCCGCCCGGCATATTCTTGTCGCAGCCGCCGATGACCACCACGCCGTCCATCCACTGGCCCTGCGCGGCGGTCTCGATACAGTCGGCGATGACCTCGCGCGACACCAGCGAGTACTTCATGCCCTCGGTGCCCATGGACATGCCATCGGAAATGGTGGGCGTGCCGAACACCTGCGGATTGGCCTTGGCGCCGCGGATGGCCTCGATGGCGGCATCGGCCAGGCGCTGCAGGCCGCTGTTGCACGGCGTGATGGTCGAATGGCCGTTGGCCACGCCGATCATGGGATTCTCGAAATCGGCTTCCTGGTAGCCCAGCGCGTAATACATGGCGCGATTGGGAGCCCGGGCGACGCCGTGCGTGATGTGGCGGGAACGTTCGTTGTGCGACATGGTCTGTTGTCTCCTGTCGGCCGTCAGGGCGCGGACATGGCGATCGCGCCCGGGTGGGTAGCCAGCTCGCTCGCGGGCGAGTCTCGGGATACACCGGCATGCTGGGGCTTGCATGTCGATCTACCGCGGGGCTCGCCGGTTATTATCATTCAACTTCATTGTGTCGGGCGGAACATGCTGCAATATCCAAAATTCGACCCCGTTGCCCTGCAGATCGGGCCCCTGTCCATCCATTGGTACGGGCTGATGTACCTGGTGGGCTTCGCGCTGGTATACGTGCTGGGCCGGCGCCGCATCACGCGCGGCCACACCACTTCCCTGAACGTGCGCGACCTGGAGGATCTGATCTTCTACAGCGTGCTGGGCGTGGTGCTGGGCGGACGGCTGGGCTATGTGCTGTTCTACAAGCCGAGCTATTACCTGGCGCATCCGCTGGAAGTGGCCTACCTGTGGGAAGGCGGCATGTCGTTCCACGGCGGGCTGATCGGCGTGATCCTGGTGATGCTGCTGTTCGCCCGCAAGAAGGGCCTGCCCTTCTTCGCCGTCAGCGATTTCATCGCGCCGCTGATCCCGCTGGGGCTGGGCTTTGGCCGACTGGGCAATTTCATCAATGGCGAGTTGTGGGGCCGCCCCACCGACGTGCCGTGGGCGATGGTGTTCCCGAGCAGCGGCGACGGCATAGCGCGCCATCCGTCCCAACTGTATGAGCTGGGGCTGGAAGGCATCGTGCTGTTCGCGCTGATGTGGTGGTTTTCGAGCAAGCCGCGCCCCCTGGGCCAGGTGAGCGCGGTATTCCTGATGGGCTACGGAACGTTCCGTTTTCTGGTGGAATTCACCCGCGAGCCGGACAACTTCCTGGGCCTGCTCGCGGGCGGGTTGAGCATGGGACAATGGCTGTCCCTGCCGATGGTCGCCCTGGGCGCCATCATGTTCGTGCTTACTGCAAAACGATCGTCCCGTTGACCGAAATGCTGACCGTGACGTCCCCTGCTTCCAGGGGGACGTCCGCGCTGTAGCCTGCGCCGCCGGAGGCGTCCTTGGCCATGGCGCCCATCATGCGCGGCATCGGCGTGACGCCGCCGGCGCCGCCGAGTTCGAGCTTGCTCAGTCGGTAGCCCGAAAAACCGAAGGCGTTGGCCGCGGCCAGCGCGCGATCCTTGAAGGCCTGCGCGGCTTCCTTGAGCAGCTTGCGCTCCTCGGCCTCGCGCACCTCGCGCGACAGCGAGAAGCTGATGTTGGAAATGGCGGTCTTGTCGGACAGCTTCGAGGCCAGCGCGGCGGCGGCGGCAAAATCCTTCGATTCCAGGATGATCTCACCCTGGCCACGCCAAGTGGTGCTGGTCTTGCCCTTGCTGCTGCTGGTGGAATTGGGCCAGACGTTGAAGCTGCCGGTGCGCACGTCGACGCCCTTGGTGTCGCGCGCGCGCTTGGCCACGTCGTCCAGCATCTCGGTCAGCTTCTTGCCGGCGGTGGGCTGATCCGCCGCTTCGGTCTCGGCCGACAGCGAGATGCGCACCGTGTCCTGCTTGACCTCGGACGAGGCGGTGGCCTGCAACGTCAGTTCCGGCGACCGGTTGGCGGCGGATTCCGCCGTGGCGGGAGCCGTCGTCGGTGCCTGCGCAAAAACAGGCTGCGCCAGCGAGAGAGCGGCCACGGCCGCGCACGCCGCGCCAAGTTTGGTCAGCGAAAAAACGGGGGATTTCGACATGGACTGGTCCTATGAGGGAGGACGATGGGGGAGGCGCCCGGCGCGGACCTGCGCTCGTGGCAGGTCCGCTGGGATAGATGCCCCGCCTGTGCCGTCAAGGCCGGCATCTCGAACCCTGAGGTTCAAGGTGGTCGCGTTCCGAAGAGCGTCGGGTTCGTCTACGAGAGACAATCGCTCCAGCTCTGCACTCCCGCAACCAATATGCCATAAGACATAGGTTCAGAGAATGTATGGCCAGGTCACGGACACGGCAGGGACAAACTGAAAAACTTGAAAAAACCTGGGTGAAAACCGCTTATGAACGTCAGAGCAGCTTTTCTTGCCCTGACAGCGCGTCGTCTAGGACTGCGTTCATGTCCTCGATTCTACGCTTGAAGTCGCCGACCGCCAAACCGCCCAGCGGACCATCGGGCGCCTTCATGGCGAGCAGCTCGCCCGCAACCTGCAACGCGGCCATCACCGCGATGCGTTCGTTGCTGGAAACCTTGCCGGTGCCCTGGATGCGCAGCATGAGCTGGTCGACGTGGCGCACGGCAGCCAGCAGCGTGGGCTTTTCTTCGGCCGAGCACGCCAGCGAGTAGTCGCGCCCGAGGATCGTTACATCTACGCGTTCCATCAGTGTTGCTCTCCGGACGGCGCACCCGGCAGACGGGCCAGGACGGCGTCGATGCGCTCGCGGGCCGCGGCGGCGGCCACGCGCAGGCGCTGTAGTTCGGTGTCGCGGCTTTGCAGGTTGCCCTGCAGTTCGGTTTCGCGGGCGGAGAACCGCGCCTCGAGCGACTGGCGTTCGGCGGCTTCGCGAGCGAGCTGTTCGCGCAAGGCCACTTCGGCCTTCTGCGCCTGCTCCAGCATCGCGGTGACGGCGCCGTCGTTGTCCTGCAATTTGGCCTGCAGGGCGGCAATATCGGCGTCGCGGTCGGCGGCGCGTTGCTTGAGCGCGCGCGTCTCCGCTTCGGTTTCGTTCAGGCGGGCGCGCAATGCGTCACGCTCGGCATGAAGTTGCCGGGTGCGTTGCACCAGTTGCCCGATACGGGCGGCGAGTTGGTCTAGGTCTTGCAGCATGGGCGCTATCGTAAACCATCCAGGTGGGAATCGGGCCGCTTCACGCAAGGTGAGAAACACGGCAATATTCAGTAGGAAATGCAGCGGCATGGCCGGCGGCGGGCAACATACCTGATCAGGCACAACTAGAAAAGTCCCGCGCGCCCGGCAAGCGGCAGGTCACGCGAACCTGCTTTCGCATTTCTTTCTATCAACTTTCACTTAGCTTTCAAACAGCCCTCAATCTGCCCGCCCCGTTACATCTGGGGATCGGGAGTTCCCCAATTTTAGGGAAAACCCCAGGCTTTCACCTAGCTTACAGGGTTTGCATCGCTGCAGGCGTCCATTACCATTCGCCCTTTCAAGAAGCCACGCCGAAGCTTTCAGAAGAACACCGGGCACCGAGTCGTGCCTTTTTTGTGCCTGTCACATGGCTTTCCGGCAGCCGGGGCAGATCACAAACCTCTTTTTATCTACATGCTGTAAACAGGAGCCAACCAATCATGCAGCTACGCAATCGACAGGACTTCTGGTCGGGGGTGATGTTCATCGCCCTTGGACTGGGATTCGCCTGGCAAGCCAGCAGCTACCAAATGGGTACTGCCGCCCGTATGGGCCCCGGGTATTTTCCTTTCTGGCTGGGCATTGTCCTCGCATTGCTGGGTGCCATCGTGCTGCTTGGCTCGATGTCGAAGAAGGCCCAGGAAACCCACGTCGACAAGTTCGACTGGCGCATCGTGTTCCTCGTGGTCGGATCCGTGGTCGTCTACGGCCTGGTCCTGAAACTGCTGGGTATCTATATCTCGGTGTTCCTGCTGGTGGTGCTCAGCAGCCTGGCCAGCCACGAGTTCAGCCTCAAGGTCGCCGTCGCCAACGGCATCTTCCTGGTGGTGTTCTCGTATCTGGCGTTCGTCAAGGGGCTGGGGCTGATTTTCCCGCTGTGGCCGTCGTTTCTGGGCATGAACTGAGGAGCTACCGGTCATGGAATTGTTTGACAACCTGATGTTGGGTTTCTCGGTGGCGTTCACGCCCGAGAACCTGTTGTACGCGCTGCTGGGCTGCGTTCTGGGTACGCTGATCGGCGTGCTGCCGGGCATCGGCCCGGTCCCGACCATTGCGATGCTGCTGCCGATCACGTACGTGCTGCCGCCGGTGGCCGGCCTGATCATGCTGGCGGGTATCTACTACGGCGCTCAGTACGGTGGTTCGACCACGGCCATCCTGGTGGCATTGCCCGGGGAAACGTCCGCGGTGGTGACCGTGCTGGACGGTCACCAGATGGCCCGTAACGGCCGTGCCGGCGCCGCGCTGGCCATCGCCGCCCTGGGTTCGTTCTTCGCCGGTTGCGTGGCCACGCTGCTGCTGGCCGCCTTCGCGCCCCCGCTGGCAGAAGTCGCTTTCAAGTTCGGCCCCGCCGAGTACTTCTCGCTGATGTGCCTGGGCCTGGTCGGCGCCGTGGTGCTGGCCTCGGGTTCGCTGCCCAAGGCGATCGCGATGATCATCCTGGGTCTGCTGCTGGGCATGGTCGGCACCGACGTCAACTCGGGCGTGGCCCGCTTCGACTTCGGCGTGCCGGAACTGCAGGACGGCATCGACTTCGCCATCGTGGCCATGGGCGTGTTCGGCTTCGCCGAAATCATGACCAACCTGGAGCAGAAGGAAAACCGCGTCGACATCACCGACAAGATCGGCTCGCTGTACCCGAACAAGCAGGAATTCAAGGAATCCGCGCCCGCCGTGCTGCGTGGCACGGCCCTGGGTTCGGCCCTGGGCATCCTGCCGGGCGGCGGCGCGGTGCTGTCGTCGTTCGCGTCGTACACGCTGGAAAAGAAGATCTCCAAGAATCCGCAACGCTTCGGCAAGGGCCACCCGGCCGGCCTGGCGGGCCCCGAATCGGCCAACAACGCGGCCGCGCAGACCTCGTTCATCCCGCTGCTGACCCTGGGTATCCCGGGCAACGCCGTGATGGCGCTGATGGTCGGCGCGATGACGATCCACAACATCCAGCCCGGCCCGCAAGTGATGACGAGCCACCCCGAGCTGTTCTGGGGCCTGATCGCCTCGATGTGGATCGGCAACCTGATGCTGGTGGTGCTGAACCTGCCGCTGATCGGCCTGTGGGTCAAGCTGCTCAAGGTGCCCTACCGCATCCTGTTCCCGGCGATCCTGGTGTTCTGCACGATCGGTGTGTACTCGCTCAACTACAACTCGTTCGACATCTTCACGACGGCCATGTTCGGCGTCGTGGGCTATGTCTGGTCGAAGCTGAAGTGCGAAGGCGCGCCGCTGCTGCTGGGCCTGGTGCTCGGCCCCATGATGGAAGAGAACTTCCGTCGCGCCCTGCTGCTGTCGCGCGGCGACTTCAGCACCTTCGTGACGCGTCCGCTGTCGGCCTCGCTGCTGGCCGTGGCGGTGTTCCTGGTGATCCTGGTGGCCCTGCCGGCGATCCGCAAGAAGCGCGAAGAGACTTTCGTCGAAGAAGACTGAGGACGGCGCCGCCGCATTGCTCGGCGGTTTCGCTCCCGCCCAAACCCCCGGCTTGCCGGGGGTTTTTCTTTGGCCGCGCGGTTGCGCCTGCGCCGAGCGCGCACCGCGCTAGAAACCAGTTGCTACAACTCAATACAGGGTGTGGATGCAAACGCCGGCATCTACGTTAAGCTACGGGTTTACCCCCACGCGATGATTCGAGATGAATTTCGACTGGAACAACCCCTATCCCACAACGCGCACGCCGGTCTTCGCCCGCAACATCGTGGCCACTTCGCAGCCGCTGGCGGCGCAGGCCGGGCTGCGCGTATTGGCCGGTGGCGGCAACGCGGTGGATGCGGCCATCGCCGCGGCCGCGACGCTGACGCTGACCGAACCCGTCAGCAATGGCCTGGGATCGGATTGCTTCGCCATCGTCTGGGACGGCTCCAAGCTGCATGGCCTGAACGCCTCGGGGCCGGCGCCCGCCGCCTGGAGTCCGGACTATTTCCGCCGCCGGCACCAGGGCGCGATTCCGACCCGCGGTTGGGACAGCGTCACGGTGCCGGGCTGCGTGGCCGGTTGGGCCGCGCTGCATGAAAAACTGGGCCGCCTGTCGTTCGCCGACGTGCTGGCGCCCGCCATCGACTATGCCGAGCGCGGCTTCGCCGTCAGCCCCATGGTGCACCAGAAGTGGGCCGCACAGGCCGACGTGCTGCAGCCGCAACCCGGTTTCGCCGAACACTTCCTGCCGCGGGGCCGGGCGCCGCACATCGGCGAGCACTTCACGCTGAAAGGCGCCGCGGCGACGCTCAAGCGCATCGCCGCCAGCGGCGGCCGCGATTTCTACGAAGGCGAAACGGCCCACAAGCTGGTGGCCCATGCGCAGGCCCACGAGGCCGCCATGACGCTGGCCGACCTGCGCGACTACGCGCCGGAATGGGTGACGCCCGTCAGCCAGGCGTATCGCGGGCATACGCTGCACCAGATTCCGCCGAACGGCCAGGGCATCGCCGCCCTCATCGCGCTCGGGATCCTGCAGAACTTCGACCTGGCGGCGCGGCCGATCGATCATCCCGACACCCAGCACCTGCTGCTCGAGGCCATGAAGCTGGCCTTCGCCGATGTCTATGCGCACGTCGCGGACGCGCGCCACATGCGCGTGACGCCCGAACAGATGCTGCGCGCCGACTACCTGGCCGAACGCGCGCGGCTGATCGATCCGAATGTCGCCCAGGCATTCGCCTGCGGTCATGCGCCGCAGGGCGGCACGGTCTACCTGACTGCCGCCGACCGCAGTGGCATGATGGTCAGCTTCATCCAATCGAACTACATGGGGTTCGGTTCAGGCGTGGTTGTGCCGGGCACCGGCGTCAGCCTGCAGAACCGCGGCCATTGCTTCAGCACCGAAGCCGACCACCCCAACGCGGTGGCGGGTGGCAAGCGCCCCTTCCACACCATCATCCCGGGCTTCCTGATGCGCGACGGCGCGCCGGTCATGAGTTTCGGCGTGATGGGCGGCAACATGCAGCCGCAAGGCCAGGTGCAGACGCTGGTGCGCATGCTCGACTACGGCCAGCAGCCGCAGGCCGCTTGCGACGCGCCGCGCTGGAAATGGAACCAGGGGCTGGCGGTGGATGTGGAGCCCTCGATATCCGCCGCCGTGGCGCAAGGCCTGCGCGCCCGCGGCCACGTGCTCGAAGGCATCGACGACCCGTACATGGATTTCGGTTCCGGCCAGTTCATCTGGCGCCTGGGCGACCCGGCGGTGGATGGCTACGTCAGCGCCAGCGACAGCCGTCGCGACGGACTCGCCGCCGGCTTTTGATTGCGTTAAGGTTACTGCCTCAGGTTTTCCTTTCCACAGCGGAGTCCCCTGCATGGCATCGATCGGTACCAAGAGCTACGACGCAGTCGTGGCCCAGAAAGTCGCATTCCTCGGATTGGGCGTGATGGGCCTGCCCATGGCCGGCCACCTGGCCCGCGCCGGGCACGACGTCACCGTCTACAACCGCACGCCGTCCAAGGCGCAGGCCTGGGCCGCCGAGTTCGGTGGCCGCAGCGCCGTGACGCCGCGCGAGGCCGTGGCCGGCGCGCAGATCGTGTTTGCCTGCGTCGGCAATGACGACGACCTGCGCAGCGTGACGCTGGGCCCTGATGGCGCGTTCGCGGGCATGGCGCCGGGCGCGGTGTTCGTGGACCACACCACCGCCTCGGCCGACGTGGCGCGCGAGCTGTACGCGCAAGCCAAGGACCTGGGCCTGAATTTCATCGATGCGCCGGTATCCGGCGGCCAGGCCGGCGCGGTCAACGGCGTGCTGACGGTCATGTGTGGCGGCGAGCAGGCGGTGTTCGATGCGGTCAAGCCGGTGGCGCAGGCCTTCGGCCGCGCCGTCACGCGCGTGGGCCCGCCGGGCGCCGGACAACTGGCCAAGATGGTCAATCAGATCTGTATCGCCGGCATCGTGCAGGGCTTGTCCGAAGCCGTGGCGTTCGGCCAGGCGGCCGACCTCGACATGAAACTGGTGCTGGATGTGATCAGCAAGGGCGCGGCGCAGAGCTGGCAGATGGAGAACCGCGGCGGCACCATGGTCGACGACAAGTTCGACTTCGGCTTCGCGGTGGACTGGATGCGCAAGGATCTCGGCCTGGTGCTGGCCGAGGCGCGCCACAACGGCGCCCGACTGCCACTGACGGCGCTGGTGGATCAGTTCTATGGCGACGTGCAGAAAATGGGCGGCGGCCGCTGGGATACGTCCAGCCTGATCAAGCGCCTGCGCGATTGACCGACAGTCTGACAAAAAAAGCGGCCCCGAGGGGCCGCTTTTCATTGCGTCATGCGGCCTGCAGCGCACTCCGCGCCGGGGCCAGGTCGAGGGCGTCGATGCGCTGGCGCGCCAGCGCCACGCCTTCGAGCGCCGCGACTTCGCCCATGGCCATGCCTTCGGCGGCGATGAAGGTGACCTCGTTCATGCCCAGGAAGCCCAGCATCTGCCGCAGGTACGGCGTCATGGTGTCGTTGGGGGTGCCTTCGGCCTTGCCGCCACGCGCCGTCAGCACGAACACCTGCTTACCCTTCACCAACCCCTCCGCCACGCCTTCCGGCGTATAACGGAACGTGACGCCGGCCCGGGCCACGTGATCCAGATAGCTCTTGAGCTGGGCCGGCAGGGTGAAGTTGTATACCGGCACCGCGAACACGATGCGGTCGGCCTGCAGCAGTTCCGCGATCAGGGCGTCACTGCGTTCGACGATGCGCTGCTGCTCCAGGGTGCGCGCATCGGCGGGCGTGAACAGCGCGCCGGCGGTGGCGCCGTCAAAGTACGGCAACGGCTCGGCGCCGATATCACGGGTGGTGATAACAGCGGCGGGGTCGGCCTGCTTGATGCGGGCCACCATGTGATCGGCCAGCTCCTTGCTGTGCGAGCGGTTGCCGAGAATCGAGGACAGGATGACGAGGGTCTTCATAACGTGATCTCCAGTGCGGACCGCGAAAAGCGCGGGTCTTGAGTGCATGGCTTCACTGTAGATCGCTTAATTGATCACATAAACCCGGGTATGATGAACTGTTCGTTCCAAGCATAGAACAATCATGCAAGATCTAAATGACCTCTATTATTTTTCCCAAGTCGTAGAGCAAGGCGGCTTCAGCGCGGCGGCGCGGGCCCTGGATATCCCCAAATCCCGCCTGTCGCGCCGTATTTCCCACCTGGAGGAAAGCCTGGGCGTGCGGCTCCTGCACCGCACCACGCGGCGCCTGCGCCTGACCGCCGCCGGGGAACGCTATCTGCACTACTGCCGCGAGATGGCTGCCTCGGCCCGCGCGGCCGACGACGCAATGCGCCAGTTGCAGGCCGAACCCACCGGGCCGGTGGTGGTGAGCTGCCCGGTCTCGATCGCGCAGGACGTGCTGGCGCCGCTGCTGCCGGAATTCCTGGACGCCTGGCCGGCCATTTCGGTCCAGCTGCTGGTGACCAACCGCCGGGTGGACCTGATCCGCGAAGGGGTCGACCTGGCGCTGCGGGTGCGCACCAAGCTCGATACCGACGCCGAACTGGTGGTGCGCCACCTGGGCACGGCGCGCGGCACGCTGGTGGCCAGCCCGGCCTACATCCAGCGCCACGGCGCGCCCGACACGCCGCAGGACCTGGCCTCGCACACCACCCTGAGCTTCAGCGACCCGCAAAACGAAGTGCGTTGGCCGCTGCGCAACGACAAGGGCGAAGAGGTTCATATCGAACTCAAGCCGCAGTTGTCGTGCAACGACTTCATCGTGCTGGTGGAGGCCGCCGTGCGCGGCCGCGGCATCGCGCTGCTGCCGTCGATCGCGACCCAGGAGGAACTGCGCCGCGGCCAACTGGTGCCGGTCCTGCCGCAGTGGCAGTCGCCGGAAGGCATCGTCCACTGCATCTATCCGTCGCGGCGCGGCATGATGCCGGCGGTGCGCACCTTGCTGGATTTTCTGTCGCAGCGCCTGCCCCCCACCTACCAGCGGCTGGAGAAGCAAGGCGCCGCGGCGCCTGCCGCTCAGTAGCCGCGCTCGCGCTCGACCACGCCGGTGATGGGCTCGCCGCGCATCAGCCGGGCGACCTTGCCGGCAATCTGCTCGATGCTTTCGTCGCGCAGCGTGCGGGCGGCGATGTGCGGCGTGACATGCACGCGCGGATCGCGCCAGAACGGATGGTCCTTGGGCAGCGGCTCGGTATGGAACACGTCGAGCGTCGCGCCGGCGATCTCGCCCTCTTCCAGCATCCGCACCAGGTCTTCCTCGACCAGGTGTTCACCACGGCCGACGTTGACCAGATGCGCCTCGGGCAGCAGTTGGCCGAGCGTGTCGCGGTTGAGGATGCCACGGGTGTCGGGCGTGAGCGGCAGCACGTTCACCAGGAAGCGGGTGCGCGCCAGGAAGGCCGGCAACGCGTCCTGCCCGGAGAAGGACTCCACGCCGGGGATCTCGCGCGGCGTGCGCGACCAGCCCGCCACCGGATAACCGAACTCGGCCAGCGTCTGCGCCACGCGCGCGCCCACCTGGCCCAGGCCCAGCACGCCCACCGGCCAATCGGCCTGGCGCGTGCCTTCGCGGGTATCCCAGTGCTGGCGCGCCTGTGATTCGTCGAAGGCCTGGAAGTCGCGCGACACGCGCAGCAGCGCGTACAGGGCGTACTCGGCCATCTGCACCGACATGCCCGCGTCCTCGAGGCGGACGATGCGCACGTGCGGCGGGATTTCCTTCATCTTGAGCAAGGCATCCACGCCCGCGCCCAAATTGAACAGCGTCTCGATGCGGGCCTCGTGCCGGAACAGTTCCACAGGGGGTTTCCACACCAGGGCGACCTCGGCGCCGGAGGGCGGGCCATCGGGATTCCAGACGGAGATGCGACAGCCGGGCATGGCGGCTTGCAGGCGCGGAACCCAGACGTCGGGGTCGTGCAGGGGGCAGGCGAAAAGGATATGCATGGCTAGATCCGGACGGGCTCGGGAAATCGCAAGCATGGGGGAAGACGGCGCACAAATCAAACGGCCCGGCATGAAAGCCGGGCCGTGTCTGCACGCGGAACGCGAGGCCGGTCAGGCGGCTTGCGTCACTTGCGGCTTGTTCTTGTTCTTGCCGCGGCGCAGGAAGGCCCACACCTGCAGCAGGATCAGCAGTGCGCTGGCGCCGATGAACCAGGCGCTGATCGGACGTTCGACGAACACCGCCAGGTCACCGCGCGACAACAACAAGGCGCGACGGAAGTTCTCTTCGACCATGGGCCCCAGCACGAAGCCGAGCAGGATCGGCGCGACCGAGAATTCCAGCGTCATCAGGACGGCGCCGATCACGCCGAAAGCCAGCACTTCCCAGATCTGGAAGAGGCTGTTCTGGGTACTGAACACGCCCACCGCGATGAAGAACAGCGCCGACGGGAACAGGTAGCGGTAAGGCACCTGCAACAGCTTGACCCAGACGCCGATCAGCGGCACGTTGAGCACCATCAGCAGCACGTTGCCGACCCAGAAGCTGGCGATCAGGCCCCAGAAGATGTCCGGATGCTCGGTGATCAGCTGCGGGCCGGGCTGGATGCCCTGGATCAGCAGCGCGCCCAGGATCAGCGCCATCACCGCGTCGCCGGGGATGCCCAGGCTCATCGTGGGGATGAAGTCGACCTGCGTCTTCGAGTGCGACGAGGCTTCGGGCGAGGCCACGCCGGCGATCATGCCGGTGCCGAACTTCTCGGGCGTCTTGGAAATCTTGCGTTCCAGCGCGTAGGCAACGAAGGTGGTGATGGTCGGGCCGGTGCCGGGCATGGCGCCGAACAGCGTGCCCACGGCGGTGCCGCGCACCATGGGCCAGAAGGCCGTCTTCAGTTCCTGCTTGCTGGGACGCATGTCGCGCAGGCGCAGCTTGGCGCCGCTGCCGATGATGGTCATGCGATTGACGCTCATCAGGAAGTCGGCCACGCCGAACAGGCCCATCGAGATCGCCACCAGTTCCAGGCCGTCGGACAGGTCGAGCAGGCCGAACGAGAAGCGGATGGTGCCGGTGTTCACGTCGGTGCCGACCACGCCGCACATCAGGCCGAACAGCGTCATGGCCACGCCCTTGAGCGGCGAACCGCGCGACATGGTGGCGCCGGCCAGCAGGCCCAGCAGCATGATCGAGAAGATCTCGGTCGGGCCGAACTTGAAGGCGACTTCGACCAGCAGCGGCGAGGCGAAGATCATGACGATGATGCCGACCGAGGCCGCGAAGAACGAGCAGATCATCGTAATGCCGAGCGCCGTTCCTCCCTTGCCCTGTTTGGTCAATGGATACCCGTCAAGGCACGTCACCGCGTGCGGCGGGTGCGAAGGCAGGTTGAGCAGGATGGCGCCGATGGCGCCGCCGTATTGCGAGCCGTAGAAAATACCGGCCAGCATCAGGATGGCGGGCACCGGCTGCATCACGTAGGTCAGCGGCAGCAGGATCGAGATGGCCGACAGCGCGCCCATGCCGGGCAGCACGCCGATGAGGTTGCCCACCAGCACGCCGAAGAACGACCACATCAGGTTGTGGAGCTGGAACGCGACGCCGAAGCCGTACCAGAGGTCGGTTAGAGCTTGAGAAATCATGGCGCATCAACCCCAGCGAAACAGCGGCAGCTGCAGTTGCAGCGCCCACCAGAAAACCACCACCGCGATCACGGACATGCCGACCGACAGCACGAATGCCTGCTTGACCGTGTTCTTGCGGTCGCCCAGGGCGGAGATGAAGACAATGGCAAACGTGGCGGGCAGCAGGCCGCCATAGTGGCCCAGCAGCAGGAACGCGAGCGTACCCAGCAGGATGCAGACGCTGCCGCGCAGATCGGGCAGGCCATGCGCATGGCCGTCACCCGGGGCGGGTGGCGTGGATTCGCCGGAACGCGCCGAGATGGCGATCAGGATTCCCGTCAACGCCAGCAGGCCGCCCAATGCCGCGGGGAAGAACCCCGGACCCATGTGGCTGAGCGTTCCGATGTGATAGTCCGTACCACCGTAGATCGCCCCCAATCCGATAAGGACCATCAGCGCGCCGCCGTAATAGTCCTTTCTATTAATTGTTTTTTGCACTTCCATCCTCCTGAAGCAGGGCCGTGCCGGCCCTCGGGATGGCGCCAAGAGCGTGCGCCATCCGGCTCTTTACAACAAGCCGGCTGGCAGATTACGGAAGGAAGCTGCTAATCCGCTTTCTATGCGCTGCCGCAATCCTGAATCCGGGGGTTATCCCTGATGGAAAACGGTGTGATGCGCAATGCGGACTAGGAGGAAGGAATGAAAGCTTCGCGGAATTATTGTTCGCCGGTGAACTCGACGTCGGCGGGCCGCGGATACTGCGACACGGTCGTCGCCAGCGGCAGCCACAGCACCGAGGCCAGGCCCACGCCCCCCTGCGCATTGGGCTCGCCGTCGCGCAGTTCGATATCGCCGTCGTTGCGCCGCGCATAGGCGCGGGCGATGGCCAGCCCCAGGCCCGACCCCGATGAGGCCACCGGCTTGTCGGTGCCGACGCGCTCGAAGCGGGCGAAGGCGCGGGCGCGCAGCATCGGTTCCAGGCCGGGGCCGTTGTCGGACACGGCGACCTCGACCCGGTCGCCGAGCCGGCTGACCGAGACGGTGATGCGGGCGCCGACCGACGCGTAGTGGATGGCGTTGTGCACCAGGTTGGACAGCGCCTCGTGCAGCTCGGCCTCGTTGCCGGACACCGGGGCGTCGATTTCCTGGCCTTGTCCGTTGGCGGCCTGCACCCAGCCAAGGTCCTGCTGTTTTTCGTGCGCCAGCGGCAAGTATTGCAACACCACTTCGCGCGAGACCGCGTTCATGTCGAGCAACTGGCGCGGCAACGGGTCCGCCTGGTTGGCGTGCGCCAGCGACAGCAATTGCTCGGTCAGGCGGCGGGTGCGCCCCAGCTGATCGACGATGGCGCGCAAGCCTTCCTGGGCGCGCGCCGGATCGCGTTCGCGCAGGGCGTATTGCGCCTGGGTCAGCATGATGGCCAGCGGCGTACGCAACTGGTGCGAGGCGTCAGCCAGGAAATGCGATTGTTCTTCGAGGACGCGGCGATAGCGGGCGATGTGGTGGTTGACGGCATCGACCAGCGGCGCCACTTCGCTGGGCACGCGCGAGGCGTCGAGCGGCGTCAGGTCATCGGGCCGGCGGTTGCGGATGTCGGCGCGCAGGCGGCGCAGCGGCTTCAAGGCCCAGGACACGCCCCACCAGACCAGCAGCACGACCAGCGCCAGCATGCGCGCATCACGCAGGATTTCCTGGCGCCGGGCGTTGTTCTCGGCCTCGATACGCTTGCCGGTGCTTTCGGCGACCAGCACCAGCACCTGACGGTGCGCGCCCTGGTAATACAGGTCGCGCACCAGCGACACTACCCGCACCGGGTCATTGCGATAGACCCCGTCATAGAACACCGGCAGGCCATTGGAACGGGGCCAGGTCGGCGGGCGCGGCAGGTCCGGCATGCCCAGCAGCGTCTTGCCCTGTTCGGCCGGCACCGGGGAATCGTCAGGCAGCGGCGGATCGATCTGCTCGATGCGGAAATACTTGCGCAGCCCGGCGCGCGACTCCAGCATGACCTGGGCGTACAGCGGCGTGGCCACCTGCAGCGCGCCGTCGGGCGTGAATTCCAGGCTGCTTTCGAGCACGCGGGCGGGCTCGACCAGGGCGCTGTCGTAGGCCTCGTTGGTGATCTCGGACAGGGTGCGGTAGTCGTTCAGGCTGTCGATGACCAGCAGCGCCACCACGCCGGGCAGCAGCAGGATGATCAACAGGGCGCGAATGCCGACCCGCGGCAACCCAGGGATCCGGAGGCTCACGAGGGTGTCAGGAGTCGGCGGCTTCGCTGGCGACGCTTTCCAGCATGTAGCCGAGCCCGCGCACGGTGACGATGCGCACGTCGCTGCCGGCGAGCTTCTTGCGCAGGCGGTGCAGCACCACCTCGATGGCGTCGGGGTTGGCCTCGCTGTCGTGGGTGAAGACCTTGCCGAACAGCTGCGACTTGTCCACCGGATAGCCGCTGCGGGTCAGCAGCGCCGCCAGGGCGGCGTGCTCGCGCGGGGTCAGGAACAACAGCGAGCCGTCGAGCGTGAAGGCGCGGCTCTCGCTGTCGTAGGACAGCGAGCCGCACTGCAGGCGCGGGTGCTGGCGGCCGCGGCTGCGGCGCACCAGCGCGGTCAGGCGGGCTTCCAGTTCTTCCAGCGCGAACGGCTTGGTGAGGAAATCGTCGGCGCCCAGGTTCAGGCCGCGCACGCGGTCCTGCAGCGCGCCCTGGGCGGTCAGCAGCAGCACCGGGGTGCGGTCGTCGCGGTTGCGCATCTCGCGCAGCACCACCAGGCCATGCTTGTCGGGCAGGCGCAGGTCCATGACGATGGCATCGTATTCGGTGCCCGCCATGAAGGCTTCGGCCGTGCGGGCATCGGCCGCGTGATCCGGCACGAACCCGCTCTGCGCGAGCGCGCGCATCAGCCAGGACGCCATGTCCCGTTCATCTTCAACCAACAATATGCGCATGACCGTCCGTTCCTTCGGGCAAGTTCTCTGCCGTCCGCTGCCCATGCACGCGCTGACGCAGGTAGCGGGTTTCGTGATGACGCCGAAAGAGGATTGCCGACAACTCGTTCAACGCCTGGGTATAGACGTCCCGCTTGAACTCGATCACGGCATCCAGCGGCACCCAGTACTGGCTCCAGCGCCAGGCGTCGAATTCCGGATGCTGCGTCGCGCGCAGGCAAACGTCGCTGTCACGTCCCACCAGGCGCAACAAGAACCAAATCTGTTTTTGTCCTTTATAGTGGCCACGCCACTCACGCCGGACGAAGTGATCGGGCACGTTATAACGTAACCAATCGCGTGTACGCCCCAAAATACGGACATGCTCGGGCTTCAGGCCCACCTCTTCATGGAGCTCGCGATACATGGCCTGCACCGGGCTTTCGCCGTACTTGATGCCGCCCTGCGGGAACTGCCAGGCATGTTCCCTGATACGCTTGCCCCAAAAGACCTCGTTTCGACCGTTGACGAGAATGATGCCGACATTGGGGCGGTAGCCTTCGCGGTCAAGCATGGGCCACCCCCACCGAATTCAATACAATTACAGTCGATTATACGTATCTGCTGCCACCTTTAAACATGCGCGCATCCAACTACCACATCAACACCCTCAAAGAAGCCCCTTCCGAAGCCGAAGTCGCCAGCCACCAGCTGATGACCCGGGCCGGCATGATCCGCAAGCTCGCGGGCGGCATCTACACCTACATGCCCCTGGGCCTGAAGATCATCCGCAAGGTCGAGGCCATCGTCCGCGAGGAAATGAACGCCTCGGGCGCGATCGAGCTGCTGATGCCGGTGGTCCAGCCGGCCGAGCTCTGGATGGAATCGGGCCGCTGGGAGCAATACGGCGCGGAACTCCTGCGCATCAAGGACCGGCACCAGCGCGATTTCGTGCTGCAGCCGACCTCGGAAGAGGTGATCACCGACATCGCCCGCAACGAGATCCACAGCTATCGTCAGCTGCCGCTGAATTTCTATCACATCCAGACCAAGTTCCGGGACGAGCGCCGCCCCCGCTTCGGCCTGATGCGCGGCCGTGAATTCACCATGAAGGACGCCTACTCCTTCGACCGCGACGAAGCCGGCGCCCAGAAGAGCTACGACACCATGTACGCCGCCTACATGCGCATCTTCGGCCGCCTGGGCCTGGAATTCCGCGCCGTGGCGGCCGACACGGGCTCCATTGGCGGCACCCGCAGCCATGAATACCAGGTGATCGCCGACACCGGCGAAGACCTGCTGGTCTACAACGCCGATTCCGACTACGCCGCCAACATCGAGCTGGCCGAGGCCCCCAGCCTGTACGCCGAACGCGGCGCGGCCACCCAGCCCATGGCCGACGTGGCCACCCCGGGCGCCGCCAAGTGCGAAGACGTGGCCCGCCTATTGGACCTGCCGCTGGAACGCACGGTGAAGTCGATCGTCCTGGCCACCGACGGCGACAAGGGCAAGGTCGATATCTGGCTGCTGCTGCTGCGCGGCGACCACGAACTGAACGAGATCAAGGCCAGCAAGCTGCCCGGCCTGGCAGGCTTCCGCTTCGCCACCGAAAGCGAAATCGTCGAGCATTTCGGCTGCAAGCCCGGCTACCTGGGCCCGGTGCGCACCGCGCGCCCGGTGCACGTCATCGCCGACCGCACCGTGGCCAACATGGCCGATTTCGTCTGCGGCGCCAACCGCGAAGACTTCCACATCCAGGGGGTGAACTGGGGCCGCGACCTGCCCGAGCCCGAGCAAGTGGCCGACCTGCGCAACGTGGTGGCCGGCGACCCCTCGCCGGACGGCAAGGGCACGCTGTCGATCCAGCGCGGCATCGAGGTCGGACACGTTTTCTACCTGGGTAAAAAGTACTCCGAAGCCCTCAAGGCCACCTTCCTGGACGAGACCGGCAAGCCGGCCGTCCTGGAGATGGGCTGCTACGGCATCGGCATCACCCGGATCGTCGGCGCGGCCATCGAACAGAACCACGACGACCGCGGCATCATCTGGCCGCGCGCCATCGCGCCGTTCGAAGTGGTGATCTGCCCGGTGGGCTGGGGCAAAAGCGAAACCGTGCGTAACACCTCCTTGAAGCTGTACGAATCGCTGCTGGCGCGCGGCGTGGACGTCATCCTGGACGACCGCGATGCCCGCCCCGGCGTGATGTTCGCCGAGTGGGAATTGATCGGCGCGCCGCTCCGTGTAACAGTTGGAGAACGCGGTCTGAACGACGGTGTGGTGGAATTGCAGGCCCGTCGGGAAACCGAAGCGGCCAAGATTCCGGTAGAGTCCGCGCTTGAAGCCGTGCTGACGAAACTCGACACGCTGTAAACCTTATAGCAACTACGGACTTTTCGCGTCCCGACCCGCATCATCGAAACCCGCATCGTGACCGATCCGAAGTCCCCCGAATCCCGCCTGCAGGTCCGTGTCTACTATGAAGACACGGACGCGGGCGGGGTGGTTTTCTACGCCAACTACTTGAAATTCCTGGAACGCGCCCGCACCGAGTGGCTGCGCGACCTGGGAGTCAACCAATCCGGCCTGGCCGCCAGCGAGCAACGGCTGTTCGTCGTCCGCTCGCTGGACATGTCCTATCGCAAGCCGGCCAGACTGGACGATTTGCTTACCATACGCAGCCGGGTCACACGACTGGGCCGCGCTTCGATACACTTCGCGCAGCGCGCAGAACGGGACGGGGAACTGCTTGCCGAAGGCAATATCCAAGTCTGCTGCGTCGATGCCGTCAACATGCGGCCGGTGGAACTGCCGGCCGACGTCCGCGCCAAACTGGAATCAATTCAGGAATAACCATGCAAGCCACCAACGACATGTCGTTGCTTTCGTTGATTTCGCACGCCAGCGTGCCGGTCCAGCTGATCATGCTGATGCTCCTGGGCATCTCGATCATGTCCTGGACCTACATCTTCGCCAAGCGGCTGGCCATCAAGCGCGCCCACGCCCAGACCCGCCGCTTCGAGGATGATTTCTGGTCGGGCGGCGACCTGTCCATGCTGCAGCAGGCCGTGGCCTCGCGCCGCGACGAGCAAGGCGCCCTGGCCCGCATCTTCGACGCCGGCATGACCGAATTCCTGAAAGCCCGCCGCGGCAGCGCCAGCACGGACGCCACCGCCCTGCTCGACGGCCCGCGCCGCGCCATGCGCGCCGCCTACCAGCGCGAAATGGATGCGCTGGAATCGCACCTGAACTTCCTGGCTTCGGCCGGCTCCGTTTCACCCTACATCGGCCTGCTGGGCACGGTCTGGGGCATCATGCACGCCTTCATCGGCCTGTCGAACATGCAGCAGGCCACGCTGGCCTCGGTGGCTCCGGGCATCGCCGAAGCGCTGATCGCCACCGCCATCGGCCTGTTCGCCGCCATTCCCGCGGTGGTTGCCTACAACCGCTTCACCAACGACATCGACCGCATCTCGATCCGCTTCGACAGTTTCGTCGATGAGTTCCTGAACATTCTGCAACGGCAGGTGCGCTAATGCCCTCGGTAAGCTCGCGCGGCAGATCCGGCCGCCGCATGAAAGCCGACATCAACGTGGTGCCCTACATCGACGTGATGCTGGTGCTGCTGGTCATCTTCATGGTGACCGCGCCGCTGATCACGCCCGGCCTGATCCAGTTGCCCTCGGTGGGCGCGGCGTCCGATGTCCCGGTCAAGCCGCTTGAAGTCCAGATTTCGGAAGACGGCAAGATCGCGCTGCGCATGCGCGAACCGGGCGCCACCCTGCAGGACATCGCCCGCCCCGAACTGGTGGCGCAGGTGCGTTCGCGCATCACCGCGGAAACCCCGGTGGTGATTGCGGCCGACGGCAAGGTGCCCTACGAGACGGTCGTGAAGGTCATGGACGAGCTGCGTACCAATGGCATCACCCGCCTGGGCCTGCTGGTGGACCAGTCCGCCGGCGGCAACCAGCCCGCTCCCGCGAAGAAACGCTAACGCGACGCCCTCCGCCGGCGCCGCCGGCTTGCAACGCTCATGACGCCACCCATCATTCGACACCACAGCGGCCCCCCGGCCACGCCGCCCAACAACGACAACCGGATCGCCCTGATCCTGGCGTTGCTGGTGCACGCGCTGCTGCTGGCCGTGTTGATCTTCAACCTGAACTGGCGCACCGAAAACCCCGGCCCGGTGGAAGTGCAACTGTGGGCCGACGGCAATTCGCCCGTCTCGCCCCCGCCGCAACCCCAGCCCGAGCCTCCCAAGCCCCAGCCCCAGCCCAAGCCGCAGCCCGAGCCGGAACCGGAAAAGAAGCCCGAGGCTCCTCCTCCGCCGCCGCCCAAGCCGGAAGCCCAGGTCCAGCCCAAGCCCGACGAAGTCGACCCTGAGATCGCCCTGCAGGAAGCCAAGAAAAAGCGCGAGCAGGAAGAAAAGGCCCGCCAGGCCGCCGAAGCGGCCAAGGAGAAGGCGCGCCTGGAAGAAGAGCGCAAGCAGGCCGAACTGAAGGAAAAGAAGCGCCTCGAACAGGAACGCCAGGCGGCCGAGAAAGCCGCGGCCGACAAGGCGGCGGCGGAAAAGGCCGCTGCCGAGAAGGCCGCTGCCGAGAAGGCGGCCGCCGAGAAGAAGGCCAAGGAAGACGCCGCCAAGAAGGCTGCCGCTGACAAGGCTGCCGCCGACAAGGCCGCGGCGGAAAAGGCGGCAGCCGAGAAAGCCGCCGCTGAAAAGGCCGCGGCCGAAAAGAAGGCCAAGGAAGAGGCCGCCAAGAAGGCCGCCGCCGACAAGGCCCTCAAGGATGCGTTCCGCAACGACGCCCTGGGCGCGGCCGGCATCCCGGGCGGCACCGCCGACCGCAACCAGGCCGGTGGCGGGCGCGACAGCGGCTATGGCGCCAAGGTGCGCGCCTGCGTGCAGCCCGGCGTGGCCTACCCGCCGCCGCCGCGCAGCGGATCGGACAATCCGACGGCCCAATACCGGGTACAGTTAGGTTCTGACGGGAAGGTTAACGGGGTCACGTTGACCAGTTCTTCCGGCAACCCGGGCTTCGACCGCGCGGTCGAGACCGGCATCCGCCGTTGCAACCCCTTCCCCAAGCCTTCTACCGGCCGCTACGAGCCCATCATTGACGTTGTGTACAGAATGTATGATTGACAGGAGATTGCTGATTATGACTCCCGCCCATAGCCGACGAGCTTCCCCCCTCGTTCTCTGGCGATCGTATGGATTCGGCCTGTTGCTGCTGGCGCTTGCCTGCCTGATGGCCATCAAGCCCGCCCAGGCCCAGCTGCGTGTCGATATCTCCGGCACCGGCGCCACCCAATATCCCGTCGCCATCGCCGATTTCGCGGTGGACGACACCCATGGCCGCGCCCTGGCCGACGTGATCCGCGCCGACCTGACCCGTACCGGCCAGTTCCGCCTCATCAACGCCGCAGGGTCTGGCCTGAACGTCGATTCGCCCATCGCCCATGACGACTGGCGCGCCAAGGGCGCCGACTTCATCGCCTATGGCAGCATCGTGCGCGGCAACGACGGCCGCTACGACGTGCGCTACCGCTTGGCGGACACGGTCAAGAAGGGCCAGCTGGATGGCGTCGCATTCTCCGGCACCGAGCAGGAACTGCGCCGCGTCGCCCACCAGATCGCCGACCGCATCTATGAAAAGATCACCGGCGTGCGCGGCGTGTTCTCGACCCGCATCGCCTACGTGCTCAAGCAAGGCGCCACCTATGAACTGCAGGTGGCGGACGCCGATGGCCAGAATCCGCAGGTCGCCCTGCGCTCGCGCGAGCCGATCATTTCGCCGTCCTGGTCGCCCGATGGCTCCAAGCTGGCGTACGTGAGCTTCGAATCCGGCAAGCCGGTGGTGTACGTGCACACGCTGGCCACCAGCGCCCGCGTGCCGGTCGCCAACTTCAAGGGCAACAACAGCGCCCCCGGCTGGTCGCCCGACGGCACCCAGCTGGCCGTGGCCCTGACGCGTGACGGTCTGTCGCAAATTTACATCGTTAGCGCGGCCGGCGGCTCGAATATGAAGCGAGT
The DNA here is from genome assembly GCF_002082135.1 of Achromobacter ruhlandii. NCBI lineage: Bacteria > Pseudomonadati > Pseudomonadota > Betaproteobacteria > Burkholderiales > Alcaligenaceae > Achromobacter > Achromobacter ruhlandii. The sequence goes on along the minus strand of NZ_CP017433.1, from coordinate 661,320 downwards.
TACGCGTTCTCCCGGGATTGACACCGAGCCGAGCTTTACGCCGGACGGCCGTTCCATTATCTTTACCAGTGACCGCAGCGGCGGGCCGCAGATTTACCAAACCGGCCTGGACGGTGGCGATGCTCGCCGCCTCACGTTTAATGGTGGTTACAACATCTCACCCCGAATTTCCCCCGATGGATCGACGCTGCTGTACGTTGCCAGACGCGACGGCGCGTTCCGTATCGCATCGTTGAACCTGTCCTCCGGCTCGGAGAACTTGTTGACCGATGGTCGTGACGATCAGTCGCCAAGCTTCGCGCCGAACGGCATGCAAGTCCTCTACGCCGCGATCCAAAACGGACGTAGCGTGCTTGCAGGTGTTTCGAGCGATGGTCGCGTACGGCAGACGCTTTCGGTACTGAACGGGGAAATACGTGAACCGACTTGGGGCCCATTTACCCGATAACACGTGTGACTCTCTTTGCAAAGGAACTATCATGAAGTCGCGCATTGCCAAAAGCCTAACCATCGCCGCTCTGGCCGCCACCCTGGCAGCTTGCAGCTCCGTCCCTCTCGACGATAAAGCGGGTCAGGGCGGAGGCGCTGGCCAAGGATCCTCGGCCTCCGGCCAGATCCTTGATCCCTTCAACCCCCAAAGCATCCTGGCGCAACAGCGCTCGGTATACTTTGACTTCGACAGCTACACGGTGTCCGACCAGTACCGCGGCTTGGTGGAAACCCACGCCCGTTACCTGGCCTCGCACCAGCAGCAGAAAATCAAGATCGAAGGCAACACCGACGAACGCGGCGGCGCCGAATACAACCTGGCCCTGGGCCAGCGCCGTGCCGACGCCGTGCGTCGCATGATGACCCTGCTGGGCGTCAGCGACAACCAGATCGAAACCATCAGCTTCGGCAAAGAAAAGCCGAAGGCGACTGGCTCGTCGGAAGCCGACTTTGCGGAAAACCGCCGCGCCGATATCGTTTATCAGCGCTAAGCTTTCCGTATAGTTAAGTGCCCCACCACGCGTCGGGACGGTCAACCGGCCGTCCCGACGTTTGTTTTTATCCCCCGGGAATTTTCATGCGCGATAACGTTCTGTCCCTGCGTCCCCTGATGGCGGCCACTGGCTTGGTGCTGGCCGCCCTGACGGCGCCCGCCCACGCTTTCTCCGATGATGAGGCCCGCAAGGCCATCCTGGATTTGCGCCAGCAGGTGCAGCAACAGAACGAGCAGAGCCAACGGGCCAAGCTGCAATTGGCCGACCAGATCCAGGCGCTGCAGCAGGAAATCGCCCAATTGCGCGACCAGCTCGAACTGGTGTCGCGCCAGCAGCCCAGCGCCAATAAGCCGGGCGGCGCGCCAGGCGGCGCCAACCCGCCGGGCGCCACGGCCGGCGACCCGCAGGAGCAGGCCGCCTACGACGGCGCCATCGACCTGTTCCGCAAGGGTCAGTACAAGGAGGCGTCCGAATCGCTGGCCGCCTTCACCGCGCTCTACCCCGCCAGCCAGCTCGCGCCCAGCGCCCAGTTCTACCTGGGCAGCAGCCGCTACGCGCTGAAGGACTTCAAGGGCGCCATCGAGCAATTGAACGCCATGGTGCAGAAGGCGCCCGACAACGCCCGCGCCCCCGACGCGCTGCTGGTGATCGCCGGCAGCCAGATCGAGATGAACAACCGCGCCGGCGCCAAGACCACGCTGCAGCGCATCGTGCGCGACTACCCGACCACGCCGGCCGCCAACACGGCCAAGAGCCGCCTGCAACTGTTGCAGTAATGGCGCGAGCCGCTTCCGCGGTCGCCGCTTACCGGCACATCCTGCGCCGCCGCGCGGGGCTCATCGCCCTGCTGCTGGCGGCGATTTGCATTGGGCTGCTGCTCGACTTCACGCTCGGCCCCTCGGGCCTGGGTTGGAGCGAGCTGTGGCGCACGCTGAGCGCGCCGGCGTCGGCCGATCCGACGCTGCGCGTGATCGTCTGGGACATCCGGCTGCCCTACGCCCTGATGGCCGCGCTGGTCGGCATGGCGCTGGGCCTGGCCGGGGCGGAAATGCAGACCATCCTGAACAATCCCCTGGCCAGCCCGTTCACGCTGGGCGTGTCGTCGGCGGCCGCCTTCGGCGCGTCGCTGGCCATCGTGCTGCACCTGGGGCTGCCCGGGATCCCCGACGGCTGGCTGATTGCCGGCAACGCCTTCCTGTTCGCCATGCTGGCGGCCCTGCTGCTGGACGGCGTGGCGCGCCGGGGCGGCATCAACACCTCGGGCGTGGTGCTGTTCGGCATCGCCATGGTGTTCACCTTCAACGCGCTGGTATCGCTGGTGCAGTTCACCGCCAGCGCCGAGGCGCTGCAGAGCCTGGTGTTCTGGACCATGGGCAGCCTGGCGCGCTCGAGCTGGACCACCGTGGCCGCCCTTGGACTGGCGTTCGCGCTGGCGCTGCCGCTGGCCATGCGCCAGTCCTGGAAACTGACCGCGCTGCGGCTGGGCGAGGAACGCGCCGCCAGTTTCGGCGTGGACGTGCGCCGCGTGCGCGTGACGGCGCTGGCGCGCGTCAGCCTGCTGTCGGCGCTGGCGGTGGCGTTCGTCGGCACCATCGGTTTCATCGGCCTGATCGCGCCCCATATCGCCCGCCGGCTGTTGGGCGAGGATCACCGCTTTTTCCTGCCGGGCAGCGCGCTGGTCGGCGGCGTCATCCTGTCGCTGGCCTCGGTGGCATCCAAGAACCTCGCGCCCGGCGTCATCGTGCCGGTCGGGATCGTCACCTCGCTGATCGGCATTCCATTCTTCGTCGCGGTGGTGCTGCGCCGGAGGCTGCCATGACGGGCGCCACGCGTGCGCCGGCGCTGGCGATCGACGGCATCAGCGCCGGCTATGGCGGCACGGACGTGCTGCACGACCTGTCCTTGCCGCGCCTGGGCGCTGGCGAGGTCACGGCCCTGCTGGGCCCCAATGGCAGCGGCAAATCGACGCTGCTCAAGGCGCTGGCGGGACTGGTGAAGGTGCGCGCCGGACGGGCGCGACTAAACGACCTGGAGCTGGCGCGGATGGATTTCGCCACCCGCGCGCGCCATCTGGTCTATCTGCCGCAAAGCCTGCCGGCCGCCGTGCACCTGCGCGTGTTCGAATCGGTGCTGGTGGCGGCCCGCGCCAGTGAGGCCGAGGGTCCGCCGACGGACCTGCACGGGATCGACCGGCTGCTGGAAAGGCTGGGCATCGGCCATCTGGCGCTGTCCTACCTGGACGCGCTGTCCGGCGGCCAGAAGCAGCTGGTGGGGCTGGCGCAGGCGCTGGTGCGGCGGCCGCGCGTGCTGCTGCTGGACGAACCGCTGTCGGCGCTGGACCTGAATTACCAGTTCCATGTGATGCGGCTGCTGAAACAGGAAACCGCCGACCACGGGCTGATCACGGTGATCGTGCTGCATGACCTGAACGTGGCGCTGCAGCACGCCGACCGGGCGGTGATGATCCATGGCGGCAGGCTGGTCGCCGCGGGCGCGCCGGCCGACGTCATCACGCCGGCCTCGCTGGCCGCCGTGTATGGCGTGCGGGGCCGGGTCGAGGCCTGCTCGCGGGGACGGCTGCAGGTGCTGATCGACGATCTGGAGGCCGATCCGCACTGACCCTGCGGCGGCGTCCGTCTGCCCGCGCCATGGCGCGGGGCTTTCCAGGCTGCGCTAGGCGCGCTGCGCCACGTCGGCGACCGGCGCGCCGGTCATGGCGGCCAATTGCCGCGGCGTCAGGTTGAAGACCGCGTGCGGGTGCCCCGCCGCCGCCCACAGGCTGTCGTACTGGAACAGGTCCTGGTCGAGCAGCATCACAGGCTTGACCGCGTGACCGATCGGGCAGACGCCGCCGATGGCGTAACCGGTCATCTCGCGCACGAACTTGGCATCGGCCTTGGCCAGCGCGCCGACCTGCTCGGCGACCTTGGACTCATCGACGCGGTTGATACCGCTGGCGATGACCAGCACCGGCGCGTCATCGGCGGCCCGGCGGAAGATGATCGACTTGGCGATCTGTGCCACCTCGCACCCCAGCCCCGCCGCCGCCTCGGCCGAGGTCTTGCCCGTCTGCGGTAGCACCACCACCGGCTTGTCATGGCCCATCTCGGCCAGCAGGCGGGCGACGCGTTGGGCGGACTCGGGAAGATCGGCGGGGGTGGCGAGCGACATCTGGCGAACTCCGTTCAGGACAAAAAGATCGGGAATCGAGTTTATCAGCCCGGCGAATGCCCCCGCCGCGGACGCGGGCGTGCCGCTGCCGCGGGAGTGAAACGGCTAGAATGCCCGGCTGGCTTTCCCGACCCCGACCCGATGCGTTCCGAACCCGTCCTGCCCCTGCAAAGCGCCGATATCGGCGGCTATGCCATGTCCTACACCGAATACGGCGAAGGGGCGCCCCTGGTGCTGGTGCACGGCTCGCTGTCGGACTGTCGCTACTGGAAATCGCAGATGGCGCCGCTGGGCCGTTCGTTCCGGGTGCTGGCGGTATGCCTGCGCCGCTATTGGCCCGAAAGCTGGGATGGCGAAGGCGACGGTTTCTCGGTGGCGCAGCACGGCGCCGACGTGCTGGCGTTCATCGACAAGGTGGCGGGCGGTCCCGCCCATCTGGTGGGCCATTCGCGCGGCGGCCGCGTGGCCCTGGAAGCCGCGCTGACCCGCCCCGACGCACTGCGCAGCCTGACGCTGGCCGACCCCGGCCTGCCGCTGCCTGGCGGCGACGACGCCCGGGGCGGCTTTCGCCAGCGGGCGCTCGAACTCATCCGCGACGGCGCCGTGGAAGAAGGCCTGGCGCTGTTCGTGGACACGGTGACCGGACCGGACACCTGGCAACGCATGGTGCCCTGGTTCAAGGAAATGGTGCGCGACAACGCCGGCACGCTGTTCGGCCAGGCTCGCGAGACGCCGGCCTCGCTGAGTCCGCAGGAGATCGCCTCGCTGACACTGCCGACGCTGCTCATCGGCGGCGCGTTGAGCCCCGATCCCTACCCCGCCGTGCTCGACGCGCTGGAGAGCTGGCTGCCGCAATCGCGGCGGGTGGACATTGCCGGCTCGTCGCACGGCATGAACCTGGGCAATCCGCGCGCCTTCAACGGCGCCATCGAATCGTTCCTGCGCGGTTGAGCGGCGCGAGTCGTCAGGGCTCGACCGACGGCGTGTGCTTGAGGCGCTTGAGCACGAAGGTCGAGCGGCTGTGCCGCACACCGGGCAGCTTGTAGAGCCGCTTGCGCAGGAACTCTTCATAACCTTCGGTGCCGGCCACCGCGACCTTGATCAGGTAGTCGTATTCGCCCGTCACCAGGAACGCTTCCACCACTTGCGGCAGGCGGGTGATCGCCTCGCCGAAGCGCGCCAGCGTGTCGTCGTCGTGGTGCTCGAGCGTGACCTCGATCATGACCGTGTCCGGCAGGCCCAGCGCCTTCTGGTTCAACAGGGCCGCGTAGCCCTCGATCACGCCCGCGTCCTCCAGCGCCTTGACCCGGTTCCAGCAGGGCGTGGGCGACAGGCCGACCTGCTCGGCCAGCTTCAGGTTGGTGAGGCGGCCGTCGGTGCGCAGCGCGCGCAGGATCTTGCGGTCGGTTTCGTCGATTTTGGGTGGGGTGGACACGGCGGAAAATCCGTAGAAGAGACTATCCCTGCAAAACCTGATTCTAGAGGATATATATTCCTTCAATACCGCCAAATTGGCGGGAATCAGGAAACCTATTTTCCCGACCCGGCCGTAGACTCTCCATCAAGACGGGTATTACCCCGCCCGTCGGATCCAGCGCCCGCGCCGTGGCACAACCCGGCGCTGGCGCCGGTGTAGTCCACCGCAGTGTGCCGCGCGCCGATCCGCGCGGCGGGAAATCATGTCTCACGCAGCAGCAGTCCCCGCAAGAACCGGCCTGGGCCTGTCCGGCACCGCCATGCTCCTGGCCGCGCCGGCGCTCTTCGCCTCCAACATGGTGGCCGCCCGCTGGGCCCACGACGCCGCCCTTCCCCCCGTGTTCCTGGCTTTCGGCCGCTGGCTGATCGCCTTCCTGATCCTGTTGCCGCTGGCCGCGCCGGCCTTGCTGCGGCATCGCCAGGCGCTGTGGCGCGGCCTGCCCACGCTGCTGCCGCTGGCGGTGCTGGGCATGGGCGTGGCGGTGGCGCCGCAGTACATCGGCGCCCAAAGCACCAGCGCCACCAACATCGCCCTGATCTTCTCATGCAGCCCGATCCTGGTGGCGCTGCTGGAGGCAGTCATCTGGCGCAAGCCCCTTTCGCCCCTGCGCGCCGCCGGGCTGGCGCTGGCGCTGGGCGGCGTGCTGGTGGTGCTGACGCGCGGCGACGCCTGGGCGCTGGCGCGGCTGGCGTTCGGCCAGGGCGACCTGTGGGTGCTGCTGGCCGCCACCGGCTGGGCGCTCTATACGGTGCTGCAGAAGCGCCTGGCGCAGCCGGCGGTGCCGGATGGCGCGCGGCTGGCGGCGATGATGCTGGGCGGCGCGATCGCGCTGGCGCCGTTCGCCGGCATCGAAGCCGCCACCGGCGCCACCCCGCCCTGGAGCGATCCACGGCTGGCGGCGGTGCTGCTGTTCCTGGCGGTGGTGCCGAGCCTGGGCGCGTATTACGTCTACGGCCGGTTGATCAGCCGCGCCGGTCCCGCCACGGCGGGCCTGTCGATGTTCCTGGTGCCGGTGTATGCCGCGCTGCTGGCCTGGCCGCTGCTGGGCGAGGCGCCGCAACTGTTCCATGCCTACGGCTTCGTGATGATCCTGCTGGGCGTGAAGCTGGCGTCCTCGCGCATGCGGGCGACGACGGGCGGGGCCGCCGCGCCGGCATGAAGCACACGTAGCGCCGACATGAAAAAAGGGCCACCCGCACGGGTGGCCCTTGTTCCGAGCCGATCGGAATTCAGCGGCCCGAACCCTGGGCCGCGATCACTTCCTGCGCCACCTGGCGCGGCGCTTCGGCGTAGTGCTTGAACTCCATCGTGTAAGTGGCGCGGCCCTGCGTCAGCGAGCGCAGCGAGGTGGAGTAGCCGAACATCTCAGCCAGCGGCACCTCGGCCCGCACCACCTTGCCGCCGCCCCCGGCGATGTCTTCCATGCCCTGCACCATGCCGCGACGCGACGACAGGTCGCCCATGACGTTGCCGGTGAAGTCCTCGGGCGTTTCCACCTCGACCTGCATCATCGGCTCCAGCAGCACCGGATCGGCGCGCCGCATGCCTTCCTTGAAGGCCATCGAGCCGGCCATCTTGAAGGCGTTTTCGTTCGAGTCCACGTCGTGATACGAACCGAAGAACAGCGTCACCTTGACGTCGACCACCGGATAGCCCGCCAGCACGCCGGCGTTGAGCGATTCGCGGATGCCCTTGTCCACCGCCGGGATGAACTCGCGCGGCACCACGCCGCCCTTGATGGCGTCGACGAACTCGTAACCCTTGCCCGGTTCCTGCGGCTCAATCTTGAGCACCACGTGGCCGTACTGGCCGCGGCCGCCCGACTGCTTGACGAACTTGCCTTCGACTTCGTCACAGGTCTTGCGGATGGTCTCGCGGTAGGCCACCTGCGGCTTGCCCACCGTGGCCTCGACGCCGAACTCGCGCTTCATGCGGTCGACCAGGATTTCCAGGTGCAGCTCGCCCATGCCGGAGATGATGGTCTGGCCGGATTCCTCGTCGGTGCGCACGCGGAACGAGGGATCTTCCTGCGCCAGCCGGCCCAGGGCGATGCCCATCTTTTCCTGGTCGGCCTTGGTCTTGGGCTCGACCGCCTGCGAGATGACCGGCTCGGGGAACACCATGCGTTCGAGCACGATGACGTGCGCCGGATCGGTCAGCGTGTCGCCGGTGGTGACATCCTTGACGCCTACCGCCGCGGCGATGTCGCCGGCATAGACCTCGGTGATCTCGCGCCGCTCGTTGGCGTGCATCTGCAGGATGCGGCCCAGGCGTTCCTTCTTTTCCTTGACCGGGTTGTAGACCGAGTCGCCGGACTTGACCACGCCCGAATAGACGCGGAAGAACACCAGCTGGCCGACGAACGGGTCGGTCATGATCTTGAAGGCCAGCGCCGAGAACGGTTCCTTGTCGGTGGGATGGCGCTCGATTTCGTGGTCGCGCTCGTCGTGGCCCTTGATGGCGGGCACGTCGACCGGCGACGGCAGGTAGTCGATGACCGCGTCCAGCATGGCCTGCACGCCCTTGTTCTTGAAGGCGCTGCCGCACAGCATGGGCACGATCTCGTTGGCGACCGTGCGCTGGCGCAGGCCCTGCTTGATCTCGGCCTCGGTCAGCGCCTCGCCGCCCAGGTATTTCTCCAGCAGCGTTTCATTGGCCTCGGCGGCCTTCTCGACCATCTTGTCGTGCCACTCCTGCGCCTGCGCCTGCAGCGCCGGCGGAATATCGCGGTACTCGAAACGCACGCCCTGGCTGGCGTCGTCCCAGATGATGGCCTTCATCTTGACCAGGTCGATGACGCCCTCGAAGCCGTCCTCGGCGCCCACCGGCAGTTGCACCGGCACGGCATCGCCCTTCAGGCGTTCGCTGATCTGGCGCTGCACGCGCAGGAAGTCGGCGCCGACGCGGTCCATCTTGTTGACGAAGGCCAGCCGCGGCACGCGGTACTTGTTGGCCTGGCGCCAGACGGTCTCGGATTGCGGCTGCACGCCGCCGACCGCGTCATAGACCATGACCGCGCCGTCCAGCACGCGCATGGAGCGTTCGACCTCGATGGTGAAGTCGACGTGGCCCGGCGTGTCGATGATGTTGATGCGGTGTTCGGGATAGTTGCCGCCCATGCCCTTCCAGAAGGCGGTGGTGGCGGCGGACGTGATGGTGATGCCGCGTTCCTGTTCCTGCTCCATCCAGTCCATCACGGCGGCGCCGTTATGCACTTCGCCGATCTTGTGGGTGATACCGGTATAGAAGAGGATGCGCTCGGTGGTCGTCGTCTTGCCCGCGTCGATGTGGGCGCTGATGCCGATGTTCCGGTATAGCTCGATAGGCGTCTTGCGAGTCATGGCCTCGTTCCTTGCAGTAATCACCAGGAATGGGCGGCAGGTCCGACCGGATACTGCCGCGGCGGGCGCCATGCCGCGTTGAGAGGTGTGCTCGGGTGTTGCGAAACCGCGCCCGCACTATCCTTGAATATTACGCGCCGCGAGCCGGTTTACAAGCTTTAGCCATAAGCGCCATAGGGGATGGCGCGGGCAAGAAAAAGCCCCTCGGCGGGGAGGGGCTGGGCGGGCGGCGCCGCCGGCGGGCCTGACAGCGGCCTGACGCCGGCGAGGCGGGCCGGGATTACTTCTTTTCTTCCTTGACGCGGTACACCAGCACGGCGGTGCTGGCCAGCGACAGCACCTTGGCGGTGACGCTGCCCAGCAGCAGGCGCGACAGGCCGCTGCGGCCGTGGCTGCCGATGAAGATCAGGTCGCAACCGGCGTCGGCGGCGGCCTGGACGATGCCGTCGGCCACGTTGAAGTTGGACACGGCGCGCGCCTCGGACTTCACGCCGGCGGTGTCGGCGCGGTCGGTGATCTGCTTGAGGTACTTGTCGGCCTGCTCGGCCGAGGCCTTTTCGTAGTCTTCGTCGGTGATGGCGTAGGCCGCGGCCATGCCGTCGAAACCGATGGTGGCGGCGAACGGCTGCGTCACGTAGAGGGCGACGACGTCAGCGCCCACCGAGCGCGCGAAGGAAATGCCGGCGTTGGCGGCTTGGGCCGACAGCGGCGAGCCGTCGGTGGGAATCAGGATCTTCTTGAACATCTTGCCTGCTCCTGTTTGAGAGGAAGCTCCATGCTACCGGAAACCCGCCAGGTTCACATCAAGCGAACCCGGCGCCATTGATACGCATCAACCCAGTTGCTGGGCGGCGGCGAACAGGTTGGTGCAGCGGGTGCCGGTGCGGCAGTACGCCAGCACCGGGCCCGGCAGGGTGCGCAGCAGTTCGGCGAAGCGGACCACGTCGGCCGCGGTCATGGCGCTGCCGACGACCGGCTGGTATTCGATTTTCAGGCCGGCGGCGGCGGCGGCCTTGGACACGTCGGCGGCGGTCGGCTGGTCGGGGCCGCCCTCGAAGTCGGGACGGTTGATGATGACGCTCTTGTAGCCGGCGGCGGCCACGTCGGCCATGTCGTCGGGACCCAGTTGCGGGGCGACGGCGAAGTTCTCGGTGAGGGGCTTGATGGGTGCGGACATGGCGATTCCTTGATGGGGGTGACTGCGTATTATTGTAGGAGCCGTTTCAGCCGAAAAGCTTTTCCAGCACGTTCCAGACGCCGCGATCATCGGCCATGGAAACGGAAAAGCGCAACATCGTCGACGGCCCCTGCGAGGGCGAGAACAGCGTGCCGGGCGCCAGCAACATGCCGCGGTCGGCGGCGGCGCGGGCCAGCACCTCGCTATCGCGGCCGCAATCGGCCCAGACGAACATGCCGGCCTGCGGCTCATGCCGGATGGTCAAGCCCAGCTTGAGCAACCCTTTCAGGCAGCGCTGGCGGGCCTCGTCCACGCGCTGGCGCACACGCTCGATGTGGCGTCGGTACTGGCCTTCCATCAGCACCCGGTGCACCACCCGCTCGCCCAGTTCGGGCGAGGTCAGCCCGGCCAGCATTTTCAGGTCGGCCAACTTCTGCAGGATATCGGGATTGGCGGCCAGGTAGCCGACCCGCAGGCTGGCCGCCAGCATCTTGGAATAACCGCTGACCAGGATAACGCGGTTGAGCCGGTCCAGCACCGCCAGCTTCATGGCGCCGCCGGGGTGCAGCTCGCCGTAGGTATCGTCTTCCACCACCAGGAAATCGTGGCGCTCGGCGATGCGCAGGATGTCGTAGGCGGCGCCCGCCGACAGGGTATGGCCGGTAGGGTTGTGCACCGCGCTGTTGATGATGAACAGCTTGGGCTTGTGCTGCGCCGCCAGTTGCTCCAGCAGGGCGATATCGGGGCCGTCGGGGCCGCGCGGCACCCCGATCAGGCGCGCGCCGAAGGCCGCCAGGCGGCCGAAGATAACGAACCAGGCCGGGTCCTCGACCAGCACGGTATCGCCCGGCTGCACCAGCAGGCGGGCGATCAGGTCGAGCCCGTGGGTGACGCCGTTGGTGGTGAGCAGATTGCGTTCGGGATGGGCCGGCACGCCGTCGCTCTGCAGCGACGCCGCGATCTGCTGGCGCAGCGGCGAAAACCCCTGCGGGTGGCCATAGGACACCAGATGGCCGCGCACCGAGCGGCCGACGGCGCGCACCGCGCCCGCCACCATTTCCGGATCGAGCCATTCCGCCGGCAGCAGGCCGGCGCCGCCCGGCATACCGGGACCGCCCCCCTCGCGGAACATGCTGCGCAACAGCCAGGCGATGTCGACCCGCGCGGGCGGGACAAAGGCCTGGCCGGCAGGCGCGGGCACGCTGGCCGCGGGAGCCAGCGGACCGCTGCGGGCGCGCACGAAGAATCCGGCGCCACGGCGCGACTGCACCAGGCCGCGTGCCACCAGCCGGTCGTAGGCCTCCACCACCGTGAAGCGGCTGACGCCGGATTGCTCGGCCATCTTGCGGATCGACGGCAGGCGGGTGCCAGGCCGCAGGCCCTGTTCGTCGATGCGCCGGGCCAGGCCGTCGGCCAGTTGCGCCACCAGCGTGGCGTCGGCCTGGCGCACGGGCTGCCAGGGCATGGAAGGCGAAGCAACTGTCATGGGAATTTCACCAGGCCAGTGGTTAAAGTGACATGCAAAGGTGTACCGGTACTGTACCGATGACTATGCGTAGAGTGACAGCAATGGCGTCAACCCGCAAGCCCTGTGGACCGCCCCTTTTTTCTGGACGCCCACCGATGCGCCGCACCGCGTTGTATCCCTCGCCCCAGGCCGCCCCCGTTGCGTCCCGCCCCTCGCCCTGGGAGGGCTATGGCTACGGCCTGCTGGGCGTGCTGGTGTTCTCGCTGACACTGCCGATGACACGGCTCGCGGTGGCCGAATTGCCGCCGCTGCTGGTGGGCCTGGGACGGGCCTTGCTGGCGGCTGTGCCGGCACTGGCCCTGCTGTGGCTGACCCGCAGCCGGCGGCCCGATCGCCGCGAATGGCCCGGCGTCATCCTGGCCGCGCTTGGCATCGTGGTGGGGTGGCCGCTTGCCTCGACGCTGGCGATGCAGACCGTCGCATCGTCGCACGGCGCGGTGTTCAACGGCCTGCTGCCGCTGTCCACGGCCGTCTTCGCGGCCTGGCGCAGCGGCGAACGTCCCTCGCCGGCATTCTGGGGCTGGGCCATGGTGGGCGCCGCCCTGGTATGCGCATTCGCGCTGCGCGAGGGCCAGGGCGCGCTGGCGATGGGCGATTTCTGGCTGTTGCTGGCGGTGCTGCTGGGCGGGATGGGCTATGCCGAGGGCGCGCGCGCCTCGCGCACGCTGGGGGGCTGGCGCACCATCTGCTGGGCGCTGGCCATCAGCGCGCCGGTGCTGGCGGTGCCGGTCGGCTGGATGGCCTCGCGGCAGGCCGGCTGGCCCGCCGTCGACGTCATCTGGGCCTGCGCCTATCTGGCGTTCGGCTCGATGTTCCTGGGATTTTTTGCCTGGTATCGCGGCCTGGCGGCGGGTGGCATTGCCCGCGTCGGACAGATCCAGTTGCTGCAGCCGTTCCTGACGGTCCTGGCCGCGGCCCTGTTTTTCGGCGAGGCCGTGGACCTGACCACGTTCCTGTTCGCCCTCGCCGTCATCGTGGTCATCGCCGGCGGCCGCCGCGCGATCGTTGGAGTCAAGAAATGACGCTGTTCCCTTCCAGTCTGGCCGACGTGCCGCTCACTTCCCTGTCCTTGCTGGGGCCCCTGGCCCTGTTCGCGCTGGTCAGCTCGATCACGCCCGGGCCCAACAACGTCATGCTGGCCGCATCCGGCCTGAACTTCGGCTTCCGCCGCAGTATGCCGCACCTGCTGGGCGTGAACCTGGGCTTCACGCTGATGATCTTCCTGGTGGGCATCGGCCTGGGTTCCGTGTTCCAGCAGTTGCCGGTGCTGTACACCGTGCTGAAGTACGGCGGCGCCGCCTACCTGCTGTACCTGGCCTGGAAGATCGCCAATTCGGGCGGGGTGGAAGAAGGCCATGCCCGCGGCAAGCCGATGACTTTCCTGCAGGCGGCAGCCTTCCAGTGGGTCAATCCCAAGGCCTGGGTGATGGCGGTGGGCATTATCGCGACCTACACGCCGCAAGCGGGCTTCTTCGCCAACCTGGTGATCGCCACGCTGGTCTGCGGCCTCGTCAACCTGCCCAGCATCGGCATCTGGGTCACCTTCGGCACCGCGCTGCGCCGGGTATTGCACAAGCCGCGGGCGATCCGGGCTTTCAACATCACCATGGCCCTGTTGCTGGTGGCCTCGCTGTATCCGGTGGTGCTGGAAGCGCTGCGCTGAACGCGCCGCCGGCGCCTGCAAGCGTCGGCCGGCCGCCGTGTCCACCACGCCGTCAGGCCAGCAGGGCCACCACCACGGCCGGCGTGACGAGCACGTTGAACAGGCCCGCCATCACCATCACCAGGCCTGCGACCGCGCCCTCCTCGGCCGCCAGTTCGCGCGCCTTGGCCGTGCCGGCGCCATGCGCGCCCATGCCGAACAGCGCGCCGCGCGCCAGGGCCGAGCGCAGCGGCAGCCAGCGCCGCATGAACTGGCCGATGGCCGCGCCGAACACCCCGGTGACGATCACGAACACCGCCGTCAGGTCCGGCGCGCCGCCGACGTGCGAGGAAACCGCCACCGCGAACGGCGTGGCCACCGAACGCGGCAGCAGGCTCAGCCGCAGGTCTGGCGGCAGGTCCAGCAGGCTGCCCAGCAGCCAGGCGCTGGCGCCGGCAATGGCGCTACCGACCGCCACGCCCGCCCCCAGCACCGGCCAGTAGCGCCGGATCAACGCGCGCTGCTCGTACAGCGGCAGCGCGAACGCGACGATCACCGGCCCCAGCATCATCATCAGCCAGTGCGAGCCCGACATGTAGTCGCGGTAGCCGGTATGCAGCAGCAGCGCCAGCATCAGCAACAAAGCCGGAGCCACCACCAGCGTGGAGGTCCACCAATAGGCATAGCGGCGGTAGAACAGCCGCGCGCAGGCATAGGCCAGTACCGTCGCCAGCGGCCAGAAAAGCAGGTTGAATTCAGTGCGCATGGCGGTTCATCCAGCGGTAGCAGAGGTCGATCGTCAGCGCCGTGCCGACCATGACCAGGGCCGTGCCCAGCAGGATCACGGCCAGCAGCTTGGCGCCCAGCACGCCCAGGAATTCACGGTGGTCCAGCAGCGACATCACGGCGGGCACGAAGAACAACAGCATCTCGCCCAGCAGCCAGCTCGCGCCCCGGTGCACGTTGCGCACCCGCAGCAGGCCCGAAGCCAGCAACGCCAGCACCAGCGCCATGCCGATGACGCCGCCGGGGATCGGCAGGCCGGCGACATTGGCCAGCGCCTGGCCCAGCAGGGAGAACAGGATGAGAAGAACGATCTGCAGCACGCGGCTGCGGCGCAGCAGGCTGCGCAGGACGATGGGGTAGCGAGGGCGAGACATGGAAATTTCCGGCGGACAGGAAACGTTTTACGCCGGGCAAGGCCATAGATAAAATGAATTTGTCGAATTCTCCCTATTCCAATCAGGCATAACCATGGATCTGCGCCCGCTGCGCGCGCTGGTGGAGGTGGTCCGCCAGGGTGGCTTCTCCCAGGCCGCCAAAATCGTTTTCGCCACCCAGCCCACGGTCAGCAAGGCGGTGCGCCAGCTGGAGGATGAAATCGGGATGCCGCTGCTGGACCGCCAGGCGCAGCCGCCCCGGCTGACCGAGGCCGGCGAAATCGTGTACCGGCGGGCCGTGAAGATGTTGGCCGAACGCGACGATCTGTACGCCGAGCTGGACGAGTTGCGCGGCCTCAAGCGCGGCGTGCTGCGGCTGGGCCTGCCGCCGCTGGGCAGCAGCACGCTGTTCGCGCCCATGTTCGCGCGCTTTCGCAGCCGCTATCCGCAGGTCGAGATCAGCCTGCTGGAACACGGCGGCCACCGGCTGGAGGAAATGGTCATGGCCGGCGAGATCGAGCTGGCGGCGTCGCTGCGACCGGTCTCCGAGGATTTCGACTGGCAGCCGGTGGCGCGCGAGCCGCTGATGGCGCTGCTGCCAGCCGATCATGCGCGTGCCCGCGCCGCCACCGTCGGCCTGGAACAGTTGCGCGATTCGCCTTTCATCCTGTTCGAGACCGGGTTCGCCCTCAACCGCATCATCCAGGAAGCCTGCCAACGGGCCGGTTTCGCGCCGGCCATCGCGGCGCGCAGCGGCCAGATCGACTTCATCGTGGCGCTGGTCAGCGCCGGACTGGGCGTGGCCTTCCTGCCCCGCGTGAAGGCCGAGGAAGAACGGCACGCGGGCGTGGCGCTAGTGCCGCTGCGCGATGCCCGGACCGACTGGGAGATGGGCCTGGTGTGGCGGCGCGGCGGGTATCTGTCGCCAGCGGCGCAGGCCTGGCTGGCCCTGGCGCGCGAGATGCATCCGGACACCGCTTGAAGCGATCCGCCAACGATCCGCGTTGTATGCTGGCGGCGCAACCACGCTCGTCGGCGTGGGTCTCATCCATCATGCCCGCCCTGCCCCGATTCACCGTCCGCCGCCTGATCGGCGCCGCCGTGCTCGCCGCCGCCAGCGTGGTCGGGTGCTCGCAACTCGACTCCTGGCAACGCCAGACCATCTTCTCCCCGCAGTCCGAGCCGCAGACCTGGTGGCGAGAGCCGGCCAAGGGCACGCAGGTCTACGACCTGGCGCTGGCCAATGGCGACAAGGTGCGGGCCTGGTATTGGCAAAGCCCGCAAGCCGACGCGCCCACCGTGCTGTATCTGCACGGCGCGCGCTGGAACCTGAACGGCAGCGCTTTTCGCATCGACGGCTGGACCCGCAAGGGCTATTCCGTGCTGGCCATCGACTACCGGGGCTTCGGCGCGTCGACGCCGCGCCTGCCGTCCGAGGCCAGCGCGCTGGAGGACGCCATGGCCGGCTTGAAGGAACTGGCCCGGTTGCAACCGGACCCGGCGCGCCGCTTCGTCTATGGCCACAGCCTGGGCGGCGCCATCGCCATCAACCTGGCGGCCCGCCCGGAACAACCGGACTTCGCCGGGCTGATTGTGGAGTCCAGTTTCACCAGCATCAGCGCGATGCTGGCCACCATGAAGTGGGGCCGCGTGCCCGGCGCCAGCCTGCTGGTCACGCAACCGTTCGACTCGGTGCAGACGCTGGCGCAGCTCCACACCCCGATGCTGTTCATGCATGGCACCGCCGATCGGGTGGTGCCGCACACGATGAGCGATGAGCTCTACGCCGCCGCCCGAGGCGTGGCGCCCGAGCTGAAGCGGCTGGTCAAGATCGAGGGCGCGACGCATTCGGGCGCGTTCCGCAGCGGCGAGCAATACGACGACGCCGTGAAGACTTTCATGCGCGACGCCAGCCGCGCCTATCAACGCAAGGCCGGCTGACCCTCGCGCCGCGCAACCACGGGTCGAGCCATCCGTTGCGCCCGCGGGATCGGGCGTGCGCGCCCGGCATTCGCTGGCTCCCTTGCCGCCCACTCCCCTGCGCCTTATCAGGCGCCCGCGCCGTCCTCCCCGGGGAAACCCGCTCTCGGGAAACTCCCATATCAAAATATCTTCTAAATATATTTAGCAGATATTAGACTTTCTCCCACCCGCCGCCCTTCCTTCGCGGCGCCGGCCATCCGAGGAGAATCCAGTTGAGTAACGTGCGTTGGCAGGGCGTCTTTCCTGCCGTAACCAGTAAGTTCCATGCCGACGAAACCCTCGACTTCGAAGCGATGCGCAAGCACTTCGGCTTCCTGATCGACAACGGCGTGCATGGCCTCGTCACCTGCGGTTCGCTGGGCGAAGCCAGCACCCTGACGCTGGAGGAAAAGCTGGCCGTGACGCGTTGCGCCGTGGAAGTCAGCGGCGGCCGCATCCCCGTGCTGGCCAACGTGTCGGAGACCAGCACCCGCGAGGCGCTGCGCTTCATCAAGGCGGCGGTGGACCTGGGCGTGGACGGCTTCATGCTGATGCCCTCGCTCATCTACGTGGCCGATGCGCGCGAGGCGATGCAGAGCATCCGCACCATGGCCGAGGCCGCCGCCAAGCCCTGCATGATCTACAACAACCCGGTCGCGTACCGCGTCGACCTCAAGCCCGAGCACATGGCCGAGCTGGCCGACTGCCCCTGGCTGGTGGCGATCAAGGAAAGCAGCGACGACATCCGCCGCGTGACCGACCTGCGCAACAAGCTGGGCGACCGCTTCCAGCTGTTCATCGGCGTCGACGA
This sequence comes from Achromobacter ruhlandii, assembly GCF_002082135.1. NCBI lineage: Bacteria > Pseudomonadati > Pseudomonadota > Betaproteobacteria > Burkholderiales > Alcaligenaceae > Achromobacter > Achromobacter ruhlandii. The sequence continues at coordinate 644,068 of NZ_CP017433.1, read as the reverse complement.
CCTGTCGTTCGAAGCCCTGGCGCTGGGCGCCGACGGCCTGCTTGCCGGCCTGGTGACCGCCTTCCCGCGCGAGACCGTGGCCCTGTACGACCTGATGAAGGCCGGCAAGTGGCAGGAAGCGCTGGCGCTGTACCAGTGGTTCACGCCGCTGCTGCACCTGGATGTCTCGACCAAGCTGGTGCAGAACATCAAGCTGGCCGAGACCCTGGCCGGCGTCGGCAACGAGCACGTGCGCCGTCCGCGCCTGCCGCTGGTGGGCGCCGAGCGCGAGCGCTGCGCCGGCATCATCGAAGCGGCGCTGGCCAAGCGGCCGCGGCAATACCAGTCGAAGTAAACGACCCAGCCCGAAGCAGGACCGGCGCGCCCGCATGGCCGTGGCGCGCCGTCCTTGCGCCAGCCTCTCGGACACCATGCACAGCGACATCATCCTTCAGACCCGGGGCCTCACCAAGGAATTCCGCGGCTTCGTGGCGGTCAACGACGTCAACCTGAGCGTCAGGCGCGGCGCGATCCATGCGCTGATCGGTCCCAACGGGGCCGGCAAGACCACGGTCTTCAACCTGCTCACCAAGTTCCACATCCCGACCCGCGGCCAGATCGTCTACGACGGCGTCGACATCACCGGCGAACGGCCGGCGCAGACGGCGCGGCGCGGCATCGTGCGCTCGTTCCAGATCTCGGCGGTGTTTGCGCAGCTGTCGGTGCGCGAGAACGTGCGCGTGGCCTTGCAGCGCAAGCTGGGCGTGGACTACTGCTTCTGGCGTTCGGAGCGCTCGCTGGAGCGGCTGCATGCGCGGGTCGAGGAATTGCTCGACCAGGTCGGCCTGCGCGCGCAGCTGGACGTGGCCGCCGGGGACCTGCCCTACGGCCGCAAGCGCACGCTGGAGATCGCCACCACGCTGGCGCTGGAGCCCGAGCTGCTGTTGCTGGATGAGCCGACGCAGGGCATGGGCCACGAGGACGTGGACCGCGTCAAGCACCTGATCAAGCAGGTCTCGGCCGGCCGCAGCATCCTGATGGTGGAACACAACATGAAGGTGGTGGCCGACATCTGCGACACCATCACCGTCCTGCAACGCGGCGAGATCCTGGCCGAGGGTCCGTACGCCGAGGTGTCCGCGAACCCCGCGGTGCGCGAAGCGTACATGGGAGCGGAAGATGAATGACAAGACCCCGGCGCGGCCCATGCTGGAGATCCGCGATCTGCACGCCTGGTATGGCGAGTCGCACATCCTGCACGGCATCGACCTGGACGTGAAGGCGGGCGAGTGCATCACGCTGCTGGGCCGCAACGGCGCCGGCCGCAGTTCGACCCTGAAGTCGGTGCTGGGCCTGGTGGGCCGGCGCAGCGGCTCCATCAAGGTGCAAGGCCAGGAAACCATCGGCCTGCCGCCGCACAAGATCGCGCGCCGGGGCATCGGCTATTGCCCCGAAGAGCGCGGCATCTACGCCTCGCTGACCGCCGAGGAGAACCTCATGCTGCTGCCCTCGGTGGGGCCGGACGGCATGTCGGTGGAAGAGATCTACACGATGTTCCCCAACCTGAAGGAACGCGCCCACAGCCCCGGCACCCGGCTGTCGGGCGGCGAGCAGCAGATGCTGGCGATGGCGCGCATCCTGCGCACCGGCGCCCGCCTGCTGCTGCTCGATGAAATCACCGAAGGGCTGGCGCCTGTCATCGTGCAGGCGCTGGGCCGGGTGATCCGGCAATTGCAGGAGCGCGGCTACACCACCGTGCTGGTCGAGCAGAACTTCCGCTTCGCCCGGCACCTGGCCGACCGCCATTACGTCATCGAGCATGGCCAGGTGGCCGCCGTGATCGAGCGGGCCGAGGTCGAGCGGTCGCAGGACCGGCTCAACACCCTGCTCGGCATCTGAAGGCCGTCGCGCGCAGTTCCCCGTCGTTGCAGTTCCCGTGGTGCTTCCGACCGCAGTCCCCCCATTCCCCTACGGAGCGTAGTCAGATGAAATTGAATCGAATCGCAGCGGCGCTGTGCGCCATCGGCCTGGCGGGCGTCGCCCACGCCGAGGCCGGCATCAGCGACGGCATCGTCAAGGTCGGCGTGCTGACCGACCTGTCCGGCGTCTATTCCGATCTGGCCGGCAACGGCTCGGTGATCGCGGCGCGCATGGCGGCCGAAGAGATGGGCAACAAAGTGCTGGGCAAGCCGGTCGAAGTGGTGGCCGCCGACCACCAGAACAAGCCCGACGTCGCCGCCAACCTGGCGCGCGAATGGTTCGACCAGGGCAAGGTCGACATGATCACCGACTTTCCCACCGCCTCGACCGCGCTGGCCGTGATGGAGATCGCGCGCCAGAAGAACCGCGTGACCATGCCGTCCGCGGGCCTGTCGACCGCGATCCTGGGCGAAAAATGCTCGCCGCTGAACGCGCAGTGGACCACCAACACCTACGCGCTGGCGGCGGGCACGGCGCGCGCGCTGGTCAAGGAAGGCAAGAAGACCTGGTACTTCATCACCGCCGACTACACCTTCGGCCACTCGCTGGAGAAGGACGCGACCGAAGTCATCCAGGAGAACGGCGGCAGCGTCGTCGGCGTGTCGCGCCATCCCTTCCCCGGCAACGATTTCTCGTCGTTCCTGCTGAAGGCGCAGGCCTCCAAGGCCGACGTGATCGCCCTGGCCAACGCCGGCAACGACACCGTCAACGCGGTCAAGCAGGCCAACGAGTTCGGCATCACCAAGAAGCAGATCGTGGCGCCGCTGCTGACCTATATCTCGGACGTGCACAGCATGGGCCTGGCCAAGGCGCAGGGCATGTACCTGACCGAGGCGTTCTATTGGGATTACGACGACGCCTCGCGCGCCTGGGCCAGGAAGTTCTTCGAGAAGGCCAAGAAGATGCCGACGGCCTCGCAGGCCGGCGTCTACTCGGCCACGCTGTCGTACCTGAAAGCGATCGAGGCGGCCGGCACCGACGAGGCGCCGGCGGTCATGGCCAAGCTGCGCGAGATGACCATCAACGACGCCGTGATCCGCAACGGCAAGCTGCGCGCGGATGGCGCGCTGGTGCATGACATGCTGCTGTTGCAGGTGAAGGCGCCGGCCGAGTCCAAGGCGCCGTGGGACTACTACCACGTCAAGGCCGTGCTCAAGGGCGACGAGGTCTTCCCCAAGCCGCAGGCCGCCTGCGCGTTGAACAAGTCATGACGGCGCCCGGCGCCGGGCGGCCCCCGCCCGGCGCTGGCTCGATCCGCCCGTGGCGCGCGCTGGCGCGCGCCTCCCGCAACCCGACGCGTCCCGTGTCCGACCGCCGCCCACTATGTTCGACATCTCGCTTCCCGCCCTGCTCGCCCAACTGCTGGTGGGGCTGATCAACGGCTGCTTCTACGCCATCCTCAGCATGGGACTGGCCATCATCTTCGGCCTGCTCAACATCGTCAATTTCACCCACGGCGCCCAGTTCATGATGGCGGCGTTCCTGGCGTGGATCGGCTTCACCCAGCTGCCGCAGCTGCTGGGCCCGGGCGCGCAGATCAACTTCTGGGCGGCCCTGGTGCTGGCGCCGTTGATTGTCGGCGCGGTCGGGGTGGTCATCGAGAAGACGCTGCTCAAGCGGCTCTACCATCTGGACCACCTGTACGGCCTGCTGCTGACCTTCGGCATCGCGCTGATGATGGAAGGCGGGTTCCGCTACTTCTACGGCATTTCCGGCGTGGGCTACGAGCCGCCCGAGATCCTGCAGGGCGGCTTCGACCTGGGCTTCATGTTCCTGCCGGCGTACCGCGCCTTCGTGGTGGTGGCGTCGCTGCTGCTGTGCCTGCTGACCTGGTACCTGTTCGAGCGCACCCGCCTGGGCGCGCTGCTGCGCGCCGGCACCGAGAACGCCCGGCTGCTGCAGGCCTTCGGCGTCAACGTGCCGGTGATGATCACCCTGACCTACGGCTTCGGCGTGGCGCTGGCCGGCGTGGCGGGCGTGCTGGCCGCGCCCGTCATGCAGATCAACCCGCTGATGGGCTCCAACCTGCTCAATATCGTGTTCGCGGTGGTGGTGATCGGCGGCCTCGGCTCGATCATGGGCGCCATCGTCACCGGCCTGGCGCTGGGCCTGCTGGAAGGCCTGGCCAAAGTGTTCTACCCCGAAGCGTCCACCGTGGTCGTGTTCATCGTGATGGCGGTGGTGCTGCTGACGCGCCCCGCGGGCCTGTTCGGCAAGGAGAAATAAGGTGTCGCGCTTTCCTCTTTCCCTCCGCATCCTGGCGCTGCTGCTGGTGCCGGCGCTGCTGGTTCCGTGGTTCCCGCAAGTGGTCTATCCGGTGTTCGTGATGAAGGTGCTGTGCTTCGCGCTGTTCGCGCTGGCCTTCAACCTGCTGACGGGCTTCACCGGCCTGGTGTCGTTCGGCCATGCCGCCTTCTTCGGCTGGGCCGGCTATGCCGCCGGCGAAATGATGATCCTGTACGGCGCGGCCGGCCTGCCGCCCGAGCTGGCGATGCTGTGCGGCGTGGCCATGGCCGCCGCCATCGGCTATGCCATCGGCTGGCTGGCGATCCGCCGCACCGGCATCTATTTCGCCATGATCACGCTGGCGCTGTCGCAGGTGGCCTACTTCATGGCGGTGCAGGTGCGCTGGACGCGCGGCGAGGACGGCATGCAGGGCATTCCGCGCGGCAAGTTCCTGGGCCTGGTCGACCTGAGCGCCGACACCAACATGTATTACTTCACGCTGGGCGTGTTCGTGCTGGGGTTCCTGTTCGTCTACCGGGTCATCCATTCGCCCTTCGGACAGGTGCTCAAGACCATCCGCGACAACGCGCCGCGGGCGATTTCGCTGGGGTACGATACGGATCGGTGCAAGCTGCTGGCGTTCGTGCTGTCGGCCTCGGTGGCCGGCCTGGCGGGTTCGCTCAAGGCGCTGGTGCTGCAGCTGGTGGCGCTGAACGACGTGTCGCTGGCCACCTCCACCGAAGTCCTGCTGATGACGCTGCTGGGCGGGATCGGCACCGTGTGGGGCCCCGTGGTGGGCGCCACGCTGGTCGTCAGCCTGCAGAACTACCTGGCCACCCTTGGCGATGTCGTCACCATCGTCATCGGGTTGATTTTCGTGTTGTGCGTGTCGTTCTTCCGGCGCGGGTTCGTCGGCGAATGGCTGGCCTACACGCAGTGGCGCAAAACGAAGGAAAACAACCGTTGATGGCAGGAGCAGAACCCAAAAGGCGCGCGGCAGACGTCGCCTATGACCAGATCGAAAGCATGATCGCCACCCTGCAATTGCAGCCGGGCAGCGCGGTGGTGGAAGCCGATCTGGTCGAAAAGACCGGCCTGGGCCGCACCCCGCTGCGCGAAGCTTTGCTGCGCATGGTGGCGGCCGGCCTGATCCGCCAGGAACCGCGGCGCGGCCTGCGGGTCTCGATGATCCAGCTGGCCGACCACATGGACCTGATCCAGACCCGCCGGGCGCTGGAGCAGTTGATCGCCGCCAGCGCCGCGCGCCGCGCCACGCCGGCGCAACGCGCCCAGATCGTCGAATGCGCGACGCAGATGGTGCGCGCGGCCGAGGGCGGCAACCTGGACGACTACATGCAGGCCGACCAGTTGCTCGACCACGTCTGCCACAGCGCCTGCCGCAACGTCTCGGCGGTGAACGCGGTGGAACCGCTGATCATCCAGTGCCGGCGCTTCTGGTACGCCTACCAGCACGAGGGCGACATCGCCGAGGGCGCGCGCCGCCACATGGCCATGGCCGCCGGCATCGCCACGGGCGACGAAGCGGCGGCCATCCAGGGCGCGGATTCGCTGATGGACTACCTGGAGATGTTTACGCGCAAGGTGATTGACGCGTAGCGCTCGCGGCCGGGGCGGCGGCGTCCTTGGCGCCGCGCGCCAGCCAGGCCATGACGCGCGGGCGGGCGCGGTCGTAGCCCAGGTTGTAGAAGAAGGCGTACGGCAGGTAGAACAGCACCAGCGCGATGTCCAGCACGAAGGCCTGCCACAGGCTGATGTTCAGCCACCAGGCGGCCAGCGGGATCACGATCAGGATCAGCCCGAGCTCGAAGCCGAACGCGTGGATCACGCGCACGCGCAGGTTGCGAGTGATGCCCAGGCGATTTTCGAGGCGGTCGAAGCCGGCGTTGTAGATCATGTTCCAGACCAGCGCGATCCAGGCGATCACGGCGGTCAGCACGCCCATTTCGAACAGCGACTTGCCCATGGCCCAGGCGGCCACCGGCGCGCACAGGCCGATGGCGAGGATTTCGAACAGGAAAGCGTGGATGAAGCGCTCTTTGATGGTTTTCTTGGCTTGCGTCATGACCCACCTCTGAGGTCGTTTGTTTCAGTGACCGGGGGATTTTCGACGATATTTCCGGTACGATAAAGATAGAATCCATCGGAAATTCCGATACAACACCCCACCATGCGCCATTCCCTGGAATCCCTGGCCACCTTCGCCCAGGTGGCCGCCGAGGGCACCTTTTCAGCGGCGGCCCGCAAGCTGGGCAAGAGCCAATCCACCGTCAGCGAGACCATCGCCAACCTCGAGGTCGACCTGAACGTGACGCTGTTCGACCGCAGCCAGCGCCAGCCGTCCCTGACCGAGGCCGGCCAGGTGCTGCTGGGCCAGGCCTTGCAGGTGCTGGCGGCCAACGACCGCCTGAACCGCAGCGCCAGCCAGCTGTCGGCCGGCCTGGAGCCGCGCCTGACCGTAGTGCTGTCGGATACGTTTCAGTCCGAAACCTTTGAGAACATGCTTAGCCAGATCGACCAGCGCTATCCGGCGCTGCGCTTCGAATGCCTGATCGCGGAATATGAGGACGTGGTGGCGCTGGTGCAGCAGGGCCGCGCCCACCTGGGGCTGATGGCGGCGCAGGAAAGCTATCCGCCCGACATGGCCCACGCGACGCTGCGCGAAGCGTCGGAGATCGTGCTGTGCGTGGGCCGCGGCCATCCGCTGGCGACGCTATCGGGGGTCACCCGGGACCACCTGAAGACCGAGCGCGAGCTGCGCCTGAGCACCTATGAGCTGGACGACAAGGACTCCGCGCCGTCGCAGTCGACCTGGTCGGCGCCGGGCTACCTGATGCTGCTGGAAATGGCCACGCTGGGATTCGGCTGGACCGAACTGCCGCGCTGGATGTTGCAGCGCTTCGGCCGCGGGCAACTGGTGGAACTGGCGGTGCCGGGTTGGCCGCGCCAGATCCGGGTGGACGCGGTGTGGTCGACCCGCCGCCCGCTGGGGCCCGCCGGCGCCTGGCTGCTGCAGAGCCTGACGCGGGCCTGATGGCGGAAAACGCGGACGCCCTGGCGTCCCCGGCGCGCCTAGCGCGCGTTGAGCGGCAGGCGTGAAATGCGCACGCCGTTGGCGGCCAGCCAGTCGCCGAGCTTGGGGCAGGCCAGCACGTCATATTCCGCGCGGCGCTGGCGCGCCATGGCGCTGTCGTCCTGGCAGTCCTTGGCCGGATGGCACATCAGAAGGTCGCAATCCCGGGCATTGAACAGCCAGTTCTGCAGCAGGTCGGCGTAACGCCGCTTGCCGCCTTCGAAACCGTACACGCCCAGCAGGCGCCGGTTGGTGCGCAGGCCTTCGCGGCTGGCGCGGCGGCCCAGTTCGGCCGCGCCCAGCGCGCCGATGATGCGGGCCTTGATCGATTCCTTCAGCGGAATACCGGAAAGCATGCCAGGCGCGGTCTGGCGCAACCACGGCATGCGCGCGCCGTAGCGCTGCTTGAGCATGGCCAGCAGGCGCTCGCGGATCATCGGCAGTTGGTGCACGTGCTGATGCCCGTCGACATAGTCGGGCGCGCGGCCGAAGGCCGCCTCGAAAGCGTCGAACTGGCGCGCCAGATGCTGGTCGATCCAGGCCGTGTCCAGGCGGCGGGTGTAGGCGCGCAGGATCAGTTGCGACAGCGACGGCAGGTCGGCATCGAACGCATTGCCCAAGGGCTCGGTGAAGTTCACATGCAGGCCGAGATCGGCATCCTGCGCGGCCAGCCGCGCGGCGTTGGCGTTGAAGGTCGGGCCCAGCGACAGGCAGCTGACCGCGCTCAACCGGCCCATGCCGGCCAGCGTGATCATGCCTTCATCAATGTCGGCATTCATGCCAAAATCATCACCGCAAACCACTATGCGTTTGGTCAAGCTCTCACCCCGGTTTTTTTCATCGACACGCCCCACATGCGCGCCCTGGTCCAGCAAGTCACCCTGTTCATCATTGTCGGATGCGCAGCGGCCGCCACCCACTGGGGCGTCGCCGTCGCCTGCGTCGAAGGCCTGGGCGCCGCGCCGCTCCTGGCCAACCTGCTCGGCTGGCTGGTGGCGTTCGTGGTGTCCTTCAGCGGACACTATCGGCTCACGTTCAGACATTCGAAAACACCCTGGACCATAGCAGTACGTCGTTTCTTCTTCATTTCAGCCGCGGGCTTCGTCATCAATGAATCCGCTTACGCCTGGTTGCTGCGGGTAACCGCCGTCCGCTACGACATCCTGCTGGCGTTCATCCTGATCGGCCTGGCGATCGCCACCTTCATCACGAGCCGGCTTTGGGCATTCCGCCACAAACCCGCTGCTTGAAGGCGGCGTCCGACACCACCTGCCAGATCACGTATTTCACGCTGTTCGCCACCGGCTCCAGCCCCGCCAGCACGGGGTAAGCGCCCGAATCCGATTTGGTGCCCCAGACCCAGTAGCGCGCCCCATCGGGCGCCGCGCACAGGCGGGCCTGGAATTCCTGCGGACTGATCAGCACCTGCTTGCCCACCTCGGGTTCGAATTTGGCCGCGTCGTAGAGTTCCTTGCGCCAGTTGTCGCGCACCGGCACTTCCGGATTGAGCCAGTCGTCCACCACCCAGCTCGGCTTGGGCGCCTGGGCGTACAACGCCAGGTCGAACGGATAGGTGTGCAGCGACACATAGGTATCGCCAGGCTGCGCCAGCGGCCGGACCACGGCGGCCAGCGGTCCCGCGCTGCCCCGGGCACTGTGGGCGGCGATGCCGATGGCCACCACGCAGATGCCCGCGCCGACGCCAACGCAGATCCGCACCAGGCGCGGTGTCAGCTCGTCCGACTTCTGGCGCCCCGCGGCGACGATCACTTCGGCCAGCAGGAAGGCCAGCGGCGCAAGCGCCGGCAGCACGTAGCCGACCAGCTTGGAATTGGGCAGCGAGAAAAAGCCCACGATCACGACGAACCAGATCAAGGCCAGGCGCCGCAGGTCGCGCTGCGGGCCGTCGGCCCAGAAGGCCTTGCGCAGCACGCCGCCGCCCCACAGGGACCACGGCAGGCTCAGGCCCACCACCACCGGCAGGTAGAACCAGAACGGCTGGGCGTTGTTGAAGCCGGAGGCGGCAAAGCGCTGGAAGTGCTGGTAGACGAAGAAGTAGTCGTAAAAGCCGGGATAGCGGATCTGCATCAGCACGAACCACGGCACGGCGACCGCCGCGAACACCAGCAGCGCCGGCGGCCACAGCAACGCGGCCAGCGCGCGCCAGCGGCGCCCCCACACCAGCCAGATGAACAGGATGGCGCCGGGCAGCACCAGCCCGATAAGCCCCTTGGCCAGCACCGCCAGGCCCGCCAGCGCCGCGGCGGCCAGCGACATCCAGCGATAGGCCTGGCCGCGCTCCAGGCGCAGCACGGTATCGGCCGCGGCCAGCACGCACAGCGTGATCATGCCGGCCACCAGCATGTCGAGGTTGGCGAACTGCGAGCCGCCATAGAAGAACGGCACCGTGGCCAGCACCAGCGCGGTCAGCGTGGCAGTGGCGGCGTCGCGATAGCGCCGCACGAAGCCGTACAGCGCGGCAATCGCGGCCCAGGCCGCCAGCAACGACGGCAGGCGCGCCGCCCAGGGATGCACGCCGAACACGCTGAACGACAGTTCGGTCAGCCAGTAGTACAGCGGCGGCTTGTGGAAATACGGCATGCCATCGAGCAGCGGCACCATGTGCGACCCGCTGCGCAGCATGTCCCAGGCGACGCCGGCATAACGGCCCTCGTCGGGCAGCGTCAGCGGCCGCACCCAGGCCAGGAAGGCCAGCCAGAAGCCGATGGCGAGCAGGAACCATCCCGCCGGCGGGATCCTGTAGGAACGCGCCGGATCTTGCATCGCGGCGCCCATCAGTGTGCGACCTTGTCGGAGCGGGCGGCCTGCCCCTGGCGACGGCGCACCACGAACAGCGGGCGCCCTTTGACCTCGTCGAAGATACGGGCGACATACTCGCCCACCACGCCCAGCGATATCAGGTTGACGCCCGCAAAGAACAGCACCGCGGTGACGATCGTGGTCCAGCCGGAAACCGGGTTGCCGGACACCAGGTAATCGATCACCAGGAAGATCGCGTAGGCCATCGCCAGCACGGCGAACAGCACGCCGACCAGGCTCACCAGCCGCAGCGGCCAGGTGGTGAACGCGGTCAGGCCGTCCAGCGCGAGGCGCGCCAGGCGCATGCCGCCGAAGCGGCTGTCGCCATGCATGCGTTCGTCGGGCGTGTACGGCAAGGCCTCGCCCTTGAAGCCGACCCAGGCGTACAGGCCCTTCATGAAACGGGTGCGCTCGGGCAACGCGTTCAGCGCGTCCACCACGTTGCGGCTCATCAGGCGGAAGTCGCCGGCGTGAGCCGGCACATCAACGCCGCGGGCGCCGCTGAGCAGCTTGTAGAACCAGCGGGCGCCGGTGCGCTTGACCCAGGATTCGTCGTTGCGGGTCTCGCGCACGGCGTAGACCATCTCGGCGCCCGCGGCCCAGCGCGCCAGCATCTGTTCGATCAGGGCCGGCGGGTGCTGCATGTCGGCGTCCAGGCAGATGACGACGTCGCCGGTGGCGCTTTCCAGCCCCGCGCTCAGCGCCGCTTCCTTGCCGAAGTTGCGCGACAGCTGCACGTAGCGAAAGCCGTCGTACTGCGACCATTCGGCCATCAGCGCTTCGGTGCCGTCGGTGCTGCCATCATCGGCGACGATGATTTCCCAGCCGGTGGCCAGCGCCGCCAGCCGGCTGCGCAGCAGCGGCAGCAGCACGCGCAGGTTCTCGCATTCATTCAGGCAGGGAATGACGCAGGTCACGCAGGCGTCGTAAGGCACGTTGACGGTCGCCGTGCGCCAGACCGCGTCCACGGGCAACGCTTTGGTCAAGACTTGCTGCCCCATGGGCTCGGACCGGAATTGGATATGCATGATGCTCTGGAATTGGAATGCGGGACACTATGGCGGGCAGTATGCGCAGGCCGTCGTCGAATTTTCATCAAATGCGGCGGCTATCGGACGGAGGGCAATCAGCACGATTCTAGGAAGCATGGCGGGCCAATTTATGAAGTGCCGTGAAGACGAGGTTAATTTCTGTCCCTAGTTTGTGAAGGGACGTAAAGCGGCCGCCCGCGCGCCTCGGTAAAATGCGCGAAGTTCTTGTTTTCACAGGTGGTTATGCAATACCGAGTCCGCCCCATGCTGGCCGGCGACGTGGACGGCATCCTGGCCGTCCAGGCCCGGGCCTACCCGGGTTTCCTGCTGGAAAGCGCCGACTTCTTCCTGAACCGGCTGGCGCTGGCCCCCGCGCACTGCTGGGTGGCGCAGGCCGCCACGGACGACTTGCTCGGCTATCTGGTGTCGTATCCGTGGGACGCGGGCCTGCCCCCGACCCTGGACGCGCCCCTGGCCGCCTTGCCCGAGGCGGCCGACCACTGGTTCCTGCATGATTGCGCGGTGGCGCCCACGGCCCAGGGCCTGGGCGTGGGCCAGGCCCTGCTGCGCACCGCCGCCGGGCACGCCGCGCGGGCGGGACTGCGGCGCGCCAGCCTGGTCTCGCTGGGTTCGGCCGTGGGCTACTGGATACGCCACGGCTATGCGCCGGTCGCCGCGGGCGGCCGCGAGCTGGCCGACAAGCTCGAAGGCTACGGGCCGCAGGCCAGTTACATGGCGCGCGCCTTTCCGCTCTGACCCGCGGCGGCCGAGCGCCCCTCCCTTTTCCGTCCGTTGCCGCGCATGTCGCCCCGCCCGCGCCCCGGTAAGATGGGGGACGCAATCCCTGAAAGACATGGCGGCAACGATCCCGACAGCCTGACTTCGCTGCGTCCCGCGCCGGGACGCGAAGGTTTCCATGATTTCACTCTCGCCCGTCCAATCCCTGCTGGCCTGCTGCCTGGTGCTGGCCATCGGCCGCGTCCTGACCACCCGCATCGGCGTGCTGGCGCGCTACAGCATCCCGGACCCGATCGTCGGCGGCCTGCTGTTCGCGATCGGCGCCTATGCGCTGTCGACCTGGGGCGGCCATGCCATCTCGCTGGAAACCAGCATCAAGCCGACCCTGTTGCTGCTGTTCTTCGGCTGCATCGGCCTGACTGCCAACCTGAAGCTGCTGGCCAAGGGCGGCCCGCGGCTGATCGCCTTCCTGCTGGCGCTGATCCCCTTCCTGGTACTGCAGAACGCGGTCGGGCTGGGCATGGCCTGGCTGCTGGACATGCACCCGCTGATGGGCCTGCTGGGCGGCACCATCACGCTGGTCGGCGGACACGGCACGGGCGCGGCCTACGCCACCCGCTTTGCCGACGTCAACAACATCCAGGACGTGATGGCGCTGGCCATGACCGCGGCGACGATGGGCCTGGTGCTGGGCGGCGTGGTGGGCGGCCCCGTGGCGGAATGGCTGATGCGCCGCCACAAGCTGGCCGGCAGCCTGGATCGCCGCTCGACGGCGGGCCACGAGGCGCCCGACCTGACCGGGGCGCAACCGCCATCGACGGCGGCCTCGTTCATCACCTCGATGACCGCCGCCTTCGTCTGCCTGGTGGCGGGCGGCTACCTGGCCACGCTGGTGGAAGGCGCGCCGGTCAGCCTGCCCAATTTCCTCTGGTGCCTGGCGACCGGCGTGCTGATCCGCAACGGCGGCGAGCGCCTGGGCCTGAAGCTGGATGACCGCGCCACCGAAATCATCGGCACCATCACGCTGTCGCTGTTCCTGGCCATGACGATGATGACACTGGACCTGGGCAGCGTGGCGCGGCTGGCCGGGCCGCTCGCGCTGATCCTGGCGGTGCAGACGCTGTTCTGTGCGCTGTATTCGGCCTGGGTGGTGTTCCGCCTGCTCAGGAGCGACTACGAGGCCGCCATCATGTCGGCCGCGTTCTGCGGCTTTTCGCTGGGCGCCACCGCCACCGCCATCGCCAACATGCAGGCGCTGACGCGGCGCCACGGGCCCGCGCCGCAGGCCTTCATCGTGGTGCCGGTGACGGGCGCGTTCCTGGTGGATATTCTCAACGTGATCGTCTTGACCTCGTTGATCTCCCTGCCGTTCGTGGGAGGGATGTGATCATGCTCAAGCGCTTCTTCCTGCTGGCCCTGTGCCTGCTCCTGGCCGCCTGCGGCCGCGCCCCCGACACCGATACGCTGCGCGCCGACGTTGAACGCGGCCTGGCCGCCACCTATGGCGCGGACCTGTTCCGCATCGATGAAATCAAGCGCATGGGGTCCGCCGCCGACAGCAACGCGCCGGCAGGCGAGACCCGCCGCGTGGTCTATTACGACCTGCGGCTGGAAGTGACGCGCGACATCGCGCTGGGCGCCTGGGACCAGCCTGGCGCCGCCGCGCTGGTGACGCTGCTGGGCGCGGGCCCGCGCAGTATCAGCGGCGTGAAATCCAGCGGCAACCAGGCCGGCGACCGGATCGTTGCGCATGCCAGCGCCATCTACCGCAAAGCGGGCGAGGGCTGGGAGCGGGTGACGCCCGCCGGCTTCAAGGCCGCCGAAGCGCCCTCACTCGATACCGGCGCGCAGCCGCCCGTGACGCAGCGGCTGCTCGAAACGCTGGACCAGATCACGCATTCGGTCGCCTACAGCGCCTCCAGCACGGCGCAGCACGTGGTGCAGCAGGAACTGGAGCGCTCCGTCGCCCGCATCAACGGCCGGCTGGCGCGCATGCAACAAGGCTATCCGCTGGCCGGCGGCCCAGACCGCGGCGAGTACCTCACCTTCGCCCGGGCGCTGGGCGCGGTGGGCCAGGCGCGCCAGATCCGCGTCACGCCGCTGATTACCGGCGGCGGCGCCGAAAACATCGCCCTGCTGCGCAGCGGCGACGCCGTGGTCGGGCTGGCCCAGGCCGACACCGCCAAACTGGCGTACGAGGGCCGCGGCCCGTTCGCGTCGCAGGGGCCGTTCGCCGGCCTGCGCGCGCTGGGCAGCCTCTATCCCGAAATGGTGCATATCGTCGTGCGCGACGACGCCAAACTGCGCGGCGTGCGCGACCTGAAAGGCAAGAAGATCGCGCTCGGCGCGGAGGGTTCGGCGGTGCGGGCCACACTGGAGGCGGTGCTGGCGGCGCATGGCCTGCAGGCCGGACGCGACTACGAGGCGATTCCCACGCCTTTCACCGCCTCGCTGCCGGCGCTCAAGGCCGGCACGATCGATGCGGCGGCGCAGGTGATCGGCATTCCCGCCACGCCCCTGCGCGACGCGTTGACCCAGGCGCACCTGAAACTGCTGCCGCTCGATCCGGCCGCGGTCAAGGCACTGGCCGCGCAGGACAACGGGCTGATGCCGCTGGAGATCTCGGCGGGCACCTATCCGAACCAGCCCGAGCCGGTCGCCACCATCGGCACCGCGGCGCTGTTGCTGACCACCTCGGAGCTGACCCGCGACGAAGCCCTGCAGGTGGTGCGGGCGGTCTACCAGACCGGGCTGGACCTGCTGGCCGCCGGCTCGACCCAGGGCGCCCAGGTAAACGTCGCCAACGCCCGGCGCGGCCTGACCGTGCCGCTGCACGACGGCGCGGAAGAAGGCCTGGCCGCGCTGGAGAATGCCAAACCCCGCTGACGGCGCTTGCGCTTATGATGGCGCTCCCAATCAGGAATATCCATGAACAAATTCGATCTGCAAAAGAACCAGGCGCTGAAACTGGCCGGCCAACTCAAGCAAGCCGGCACGCCCGACCGTTTCGGCGCCGCCTCGCAGGTGCCCGACCGCCGTGAACAGCGCAAGCTCGACCAGGCCGCCGGCCTGGTGCCGTTTCCGCTGAAGCTGTCGCAGGCCCAGGCGGACCAGTTGCGCGCGGCGGCCGCCGAGCGCGGCCTGAGCACCAACGACATCATCGCCGAAGCCTTGCAGAAGGCCCTGGGCTGATGCATATCTGGGTCGACGCAGATGCCTGCCCCGGGGTCATCAAGGACATCCTGTTCCGCGCCGCGCAGCGCTGGCAGGTGCCCCTGACCCTGGTGGCGAATCAGGCGCTGCATACGCCGCCCTCCCCGCTGATCCGCGCGGTGCAGGTGCCGCGCGGCTTCGACGTGGCCGACGCTCACATCGCCGAACGCGCGGCGGCCGGCGACCTGGTGATCACGGGCGACATCCCGCTGGCCGCGCAGGTACTTGAAAAAGGCGCCATGGCGCTGAACCCGCGCGGTGAACGCTATTCACCGGAGACCATCCGCGAACGGCTGGCCCTGCGGGACATGATGGAGGAATTGCGCGCGAGCGGCGTGGACACGGGCGGACCGGCTTCGTTCAGCCAGGCGGACCGCAAGGCCTTCGCCAACCAGCTCGACACGCTGCTGGCGCGCGCGGCGCGACTGGCCGCGCCCAAGGCCTGAATGGCGCGGGACCGCGCGCCCGGCCGCGTCAATAGAACGTGATGTACGCCTTGTAGATGATGGTGCCGATGGCCGTGATAAGGCCGATGCCCATCAGCCCCATGCCGATATTGCGGTCGCGCAGTCCAAACCCGAGCAGCATGAGCGCCACGCCCGTGACGATGATGATCAACATGGTGTTGGTGCTGGGGTGCATGAAGGTCTCCCGGTAAGCGACCCGGCCGCGCTTTTTGGCCGAAAATTTTGCCGAAATTGCGACTTCAGGTTTCATCATAGACAACCCGGGGCACGATGGCGCGCAAATCCGCAAGCGACGCTTGCGGCATATCAAGGGCGCGCGCAAAACAAAAAAGCCAACCGGCTAAGGTTGGCTTCATTGTCGTTCGGGTTTTTGGCGTTTTTGCTTGGCGCAAAACGCTTACACCGATCTCGAATCACGATTGCCCGCTTTTCAGCCTGGCGATGCGCTTCGAGGGTCTTTGGTGGGTAGTACTGGGTTCGAACCAGTGACCCCTGCCGTGTGAAGGCAGTGCTCTACCACTGAGCTAACCACCCCGAAAGAGGCGAAATATTAGCACGCTTTTTTGAAAGTGTGCAAGTCGCCCCGCAAAAACTTTCAGGCGGCCGCCACCGGCGCGTCGAGCTTGCGCCAGACGCACTCGCCGCCCACCGACTTGTCCAGCGCCGCCAGGTAGGTTTCGTGCTCGGCCAGTTCGGCCTCGCTGGCCTTGACCACCGGCAGGCCGGAGGCGTCGAACCTGGCCAGCACCACGCCGCCACCCGCGCCCGTGTCGTTGTCGTCGACGTCGATCAGCAGCGCGTCCTGGCCGCGGGTCATGGCCAGCCAGACTTCCGCCAGCAACTGCGAGTCGAGCAAGGCGCCGTGCAGCGTCCGGTGCGCATTGGAGATGCCGAAGCGGTCGCACAGCGCGTCCAGCGAGTTGCGCTTGCCCGGGAACAGCGAGCGCGCGTGCAGCAGCGAGTCGGTGACCGTTTCGCAGTACTCGGTGATCGGGCCACGGCCGGTCTTGGCCAGTTCGGCGTTGAAGAACTTCACGTCGAACGCGGCGTTGTGCGCGATCAGCTCGGCGCCCTGTATGAACTTGACGAACTCGTCGGCGACGTCGCCGAAGCGCGGCTTGTCGGACAGGAATTCGGTGGTCAGGCCGTGCACCGCCAGCGCCTCGGGGTCGCTGTCGCGATCCGGGTTCAGGTAGATGTGCAGGTTGTTGCCGGTGGCCATCCGGTTGACCAGTTCGACGCAGCCGATTTCGACGATGCGGTGTCCCTGGGCGGGATCCAGCCCGGTGGTTTCAGTGTCAAAGATGATCTGGCGCATAAAGCTATTCCGACGCTTGGGCCGCGGGCGCCGACGGCGCCTGGCCATCCGCCGGGCCGGCCGGGGGATGCGCTGCGCTGCCGGCCGGGCCGGGTTTCCTGCGTGCGGTGGCGATCAGGGTGTAGGCCACCGGCACGACGAACAAGGTCAATAGTGTACCCAGCATCAGGCCGCCCACCAGGACCCAGCCGATCTGCTGGCGCGATTCGGCGCCCGCGCCCGAGGACAGCGCCAGCGGCACGGTGCCCAGCACCATGGCGCCGGTGGTCATCAGAATCGGCCGCAGGCGCAGCACGCTGGCCTCGGTCACGGCCTCGAATAGCGCCTTGCCCTCGTCGCGCAGCTGGTTGGTGAATTCGACGATCAGAATGCCGTGCTTGGTGATCAGGCCCACCAGCGTGATCAGGCCGATCTGGCTGTAGATCGACAGCGTGCCGCCGGTCAGCCACAACGCCAGCAGCGCGCCGGTCATGGACAGCGGCACCGACAGCATGATGATGAACGGGTTGCGCCAGCTCTCGAACTGCGCGGCCAGCACCAGGTAGATGAAGGCCAGCGCCATGGCGAACACCAGGTAGATGCTGCCCGACGAATCGCGGAATTCGCGCGACTGGCCGTCCAGATCGGTCACGACCGTGTTGGGCAGCACTTCGCGCGCCACCTGGTGCATGTGGGCCAGCACCTCGCCCAGCGCGTAGCCGGGGGCCACGGCGGCGTCGATCTTGACCGCGCGCAGGCGGTTGAAGTGGTTCAGCGACTGCGGCGACACGCCTTCGTGCACGGCCACCAGGTTGTCCAGCTGCACCATGCTGCCGTCGCGCGCCCGCACGTGGATGCCGGAAATATCCGTGGGCGTGGCGCGGTCGCGCGGCGTGACCTGCACGATCACGTCGTATTGCTCGCCCTGGTCCTTGTAGCGGGTCACCTGGCGCCCGCCCAGCATCGATTCGAGGGTGCGGCCCACGGTGTCGACGTTGGCGCCGACGTCGGCCATCTTGTCGCGGTCCACCCGCACCCGCAGCTCGGGCGTGTTCAGGCGCAGGTCGGTCTCCAGGTTGAGCAGGCCGGGATACTTGCGCAGCTCCGCCAGGAACACTTCGGTCAGGCGCGACAGCTCCGCGTACGAGGCCTGGCTCATGATGATGAACTCGACCGGCTTGGAACGCGCCGACTGGCCCAGCGACGGCGGATTGGTGGGGAACGCCCGCACGCCCGGCAGCGACGAGAACAGCGGCTGCAGCTCCTGGGTGATGGCCTGCTGGCGGCGGCCGCGTTCTTCCCAGGGTTTGAGGCGCAGGATGGCGGTGCCGTCGGTCACCGTGGGAAAGCCCACCGTGACCTGGCTGCCGCTGGCCTCGGGAATGGCGGCGTAGAACTGCTCGATGCCGAGCATGCTGTCGAGGGTGTAGTTCAGCGTCGCGCCTTCCGGCGAGCTGACGATGCCGAACACCACGCCGCGGTCCTCGACCGGGGCCAGCTCGCTCTTGACCACCTTGAACAACACGCCGCTGCCGGCCGCGACCGCCAGGCCGATCGCCACCACCACCCAGCGATGGCGCAGCGACAGCGCCAGCGCCCGCCGGTAGCCGTTGCTCATGGCGTTGAGCCAGCCTTCGATCAGGTTGTACCAACGGCTGTGGCTGCTCTGGTGGCGCAGCAGCACCGAACACATCATGGGCGTCAGCGTCAGCGCCACGAAGCCGGACACCAGCACCGCGCCGGCCAGCGCCAGCGCAAACTCGATGAACAGCCGCCCGGTGCGGCCGGTGGCGAACGCCAGAGGCGCGTACACCGTCACCAGGGTCATGGTCATGGCCACCACGGCAAAGCCGATCTCGCGCGAGCCGCGCAGCGCCGCTTCCTTGCGCGACATGCCGTCCTCGATGTGGCGGTAGATGTTCTCCAGCACCACGATGGCGTCGTCCACCACCAGGCCGATGGCCAGCACCATGGCCAGCAGCGTCAGCGTATTGATCGAGAAGCCGAACAGGTACATCAGCGCGCAGGCGCCCACCAGCGACACCGGAATGGTGACGATGGGAATGATGCTGGCGCGCAGGTTGCGCAGGAAGAAGAAGATCACCAGCACCACCAGGATGATGGCTTCGCCAATGGTGTGGAACACCGAGTCGATGGAGCGTTCGATGAACACCGACGAGTCGTAGGCGATGGTCAGCTTCATGCCCGCGGGCAGGTTCTCGTTCAGGCGCGCCACTTCCTCGCGCGCGGCCTTGGACAGCTCCAGCGGGTTGGCGGTGGACTGGCGCGTCACGCCGATGTTGATGGCCGGCTTGCCGTTGAAGCGCGACAGGATGCGGTCGTTGGCCGCGCCGATCTCGACCTTGGAGACGTCGCGCAGCCGCACCGGATAGCCCTTGACGTTGGCGACGATGACGTTCTCGAACTGCGCCGGCGTCTGCAGGTCGGTGGACGACACCACCGAGAACTCGCGCGCCCGCGACTCGATGCGGCCGGCCGGGATCTCCACGTTCTGGCTGCGCAGCGCCGACTCCACGTCCTGCACCGTCAGGCCGTAGGCGGCCAGCTTGTCGCGGTCCACGTAGATGCGCATGGACGGCAGGCGTTCGCCGAACACGCGCACCTCGGCCGCGCCGGGCAGCACCGACAAGCGGGTCTTGATGTAGCGGTTGATATAGTCGGAAGTCTGGATCGCCGAATACGCGCCGGACTCGACCGCGATGTAGATGATGGGCTGCGAATCGGCCTCGACCTTGCCGATGATGGGCTCGTCGATTTCGTCGGGCAGGAAGCGGCGCGCGCGCGAGACCTTGTCGCGCACCTCGGCCGCCGCCGCGTCCGGATTGCGCGACAGGTTGAACTTGATGTTGATCAGGCTGCGCTCGGAGCGGCTGCGTGAGGTCATCACGTCCACGCCCTCGATGCCCGCCAGTTGGTCCTCCAGCGGCTTGGTCACCTGCGACTCGATCACCTCGGGCGAGGCGCCCTTGTAGGTGGTGTCGACCGACACGATGGGCTCGTCGATCTTCGGATATTCGCGCACCGTCAGGCGCGAATACGAGATCAGACCGATCAGCACGATGACCAGCGACAGCACCGACGCGAACACCGGCCGGTTGATACAGGTTTCCGAGATACGCATGAAGGGCCGCCGTCCGCTGGAATGATGGCGTCAGGCGCCGTTGTTCACGACCTGCACGGCGCCGCCATCGGTGACGCGCTGCAGCCCCGACACCACCAACTGGTCGCCGGCCGCCACGCCCGTCAGGATCTCGACCTTGCCTTCGCGGCGCTCGCCGATGGTGACTTCGCGGCGCTCGGCCACGCCGTCCTTGACCCGGTACACGTACTGCGTCTCGCCGGACGGCGACAACGCCGCCTCGGGCGCGACCAGCGCCTTGTCCTGGTTGAACAGCAGTTGCACCCGCGCGAACATGCCCGGGCGCAGCAGCGAATCGGCGTTGGCCACGGTGGCGCGCAGCAGGATGGAGCGCCCGCCCGCGTCGACCAGCGGACTGACGGCATACACCAGGCCGGGGCGTTCCTGGCCGGGCAAGGCGTCCAGCCGCAGCGTGAGCTGCTGGCCCACGCCGACCTTGCTCAGATACATCTCGGGCACGCGGAAATCCACCTTGAGCGGGTCGATCGCCTCCAGCGGCGCCAGGTCCTGGCCCTGGTTGACGTAGTCGCCCACCGACACGCTGCGCAAGCCGGCAAAACCGGCGAAGGGCGCGCTGATGGTCATCTTGTCCAGGCGCGCCTGCGCCAGCGCCACCGCGGCTTCCTGCACCTTGAGCGTGCTGGCCGATTCGTCGCGCGCCTGCTGGCTGACGAAGCCCTTGGCCTGCAGCGCCACGGCGCGGCGATAGTGGCTCTGCGCCAGCGCCAGGTTGGCGCGCGCCTGCGCCAGTTCGGCGCGCGGCACGGAATCGTCCAGGCGGATCAGCGCCTGGCCGCGCTGGACCGGCTGCCCTTCCTTGAATTCGATCGACTGGATGCGGCCGGCCACTTCGGGCCGCAGCATCACGGCCTCATCCGAGCGCAGGCTGCCCACCGCCGACAGACCGCGGGCGAACGGAATTTCCGTGACGGCGGAGACTTCGACCCGCACTGGAGCCGCCTTGGAAACGGGTTTGGCGGGCGCGGCGGCGGTGGCCGCCGGCGTGGCGGCCGGCGCGAGCCAGCGCGGCACGAATACGCCCAGAGCGGCCCCCGCGGCCACTCCTGCCGCGATGGCGGCCAGCAATGCAGCTTTTTTCATGCGAATGTGGCGGTATCGCGGCGCGTGCCAGGCATCCGCCGCTGGGACGGCGCCGCAGGAACAGGATCAAGGGTTGGCACTTTAGCACCGGATTTACAACCTGGAACAATCCTGAAGCGCGCTGAAAGCACTAAACCAGCCGACCCAGGGTATTTCCCGATGCGGGCGGCCACGCCCGCGCGTCCGCATTGGTGAAAACGCGGAGCAATTGACGGACACCAGGCGGCACGCCGCGCCGCCCGGCGGGTGGCTCAAGCGCGCCGGACCGACTCGACGCCCTGGTTGGCCAATTGGTCGGCGCGCTCGTTGCCGGGGTCGCCGGCGTGGCCGCGGACCCAGCGCCACGACACGGTGTGACGCCGCACCTGCTCGTCCAGGGACTGCCACAGCTCGGCATTCTTGACCGGCTTCTTGTCGGCCGTCATCCAGCCGCGCCGCTTCCAGTTGGCCAGCCATTCGGTCATGCCTTTCATGACGTACTGGGAGTCGGTGTGGATGGTGACCGTGCACGGACGCTTGAGCGCGCGCAGACCCTCGATCACGGCCAGCAGTTCCATGCGGTTGTTGGTGGTCTGGGCCTCGCCGCCGTGCATGGTCTTTTCGTGCGCGCCGGCGCGCATCAACACGCCCCAGCCGCCCGGACCGGGATTGCCCTTGCAGGCGCCGTCGGTCCACATTTCCACTTTCTGGTCGTTCGCGTTGTTGTCCTGCATGGTGCTGCTTGTATGTCCTTGTTCTTTCGATATGAATCCGGCCCGCCGCTCAGGAGCGGTCGAAGCCGTCGCCGGCCTGGCGGTTGACCACCACCGACGCGGCGCGGGCGCGTTTGGGCTTGGTTTTCCAGGCGGGGCCGATGATACGCATGCCGGCCACGCGCTTGACGGCCGACACCAGGTAGACCGCGCCCCCCAGGCTCCACCAGCGCGCGCCGGCCGATTCCAGGAATCCCCAGCGCTGCAGCCATTTCTCGCTGCGGCAGGCCGGCGCGTAGCAGCCGAAATGGCTTTGCTCCACTTCCAGCGACAGCAGCTTGAACCAGTCCTTCAGGCGCGGCAGCGAGACCTGCGACGACGGCGGCTGCGGCAGCCAGGGCTCCATGCCGGGCATGCGGGTGCGCGCGCCCCACATGCTCCAGGGATTGAAACCGGAGATCACCACCCGCCCTTCCGGCACCAGCACCCGCTCGACCTCGCGCAGCACGTTGTGCGGCTCGCTGGTGCATTCGAAAGCGTGCGGCAGGATCAGCAGGTCGACGCTCTGCGATTCGAACGGCAGCGCTTCGGGCTGGGCCAGCACCACGCGCGACTGCCAACCGGCGATGTTCTCGGGCGTGGGGGTTTCAGTGCCGACATAGCCCTTGAAGGGCATGCGGTTGGCGCGCAGCAGATTCAGGTCGGCCAGGCCGACCTGCCAGGCGTAATATCCAAAGACGTCCGCCACGGCCGCGTCGAACTGCGCGCGCTCCCAGGCCAGGGCGTATTGCCCTGGCGGAGTCTGGAACCATTCGGCCAGTTCTACAATCGGCGGAGTTTCTTCTGCCACGTTTTCATCCCTTCGAATCCCATGCAAGCCTTGACCGCCCCCGCAGGCGGCCGCGAGCGCAACGCCGCGGTCTTGCCTCTGCCCGCCTTCACCGACAACTATATCTGGGCCATCGTCCGCGACGGCCAGGCCGCCGTGGTCGACCCGGGAGAAGCCGGGCCGGTACTGCAATGGCTGGCCCGTGAAGACCTGAAGCTGCGCGCCATTCTACTCACGCACCACCATGGCGACCATGTGGGCGGCGTGCTTGAATTGTCCCGCATCGGCGACATCACGGTATATGGCCCGGCGCGCGAGAAGCTGCCGCGCTGCGACGTGCCGCTGGCCGAGGGCGACCGCGTGGTGCTGCCGGAGCTGGACCTGGACCTGACCGTGCTGGACGTGCCGGGGCATACCGCCGGCCACATCGCCTACACCGGCCGGGCGGCGGGAAAACAGCCTGTGCTGTTCTGTGGCGACACCCTGTTTGCCGGGGGCTGTGGCCGGCTTTTCGAGGGCACTCCCGCGCAAATGTATGATTCCTTGGAAAAATTTTCCGTTTTACCGCCAGATACACAGGTTTTTTGCGCACACGAGTACACTCTAGCGAACTTGCGCTGGGCCACGGCGGTCGAACCCGCCAACCGCACCCTGCAACAGTGGTATCAGCGGGCCCGGCAATTACGCGCAGAAGGTCTCCCCACGCTTCCGTCGACCATCGGCCAGGAATGCGCGACCAATCCGTTTTTGCGTACGCAGCAAGTTGACGTCGTCCGCGCCGCAGGCAACTGGGCCGGCCACGACCACCCGACGCCGGTAGAGGTTTTTGCCTCCCTTCGTGAATGGAAGAACGATTTCAAGTGACCGCCCGATGAATTTCTCCCGACTCCTTCTGCCGCTTCTGCTGGCAGTCCTCGCCGGTTGCGCAGGAACCAAATCCCACGACAGCAAGAACCTCACCACCAACTCCCAAGGGCGCTACATCGCCCGCGACACGTCCCGCACGGTCGACCTGACCAATCCGCCGGTCGACGCCTGGGACCGCATCCGCCGCGGCTTCGCCATCCCCAACCTGAACACCGACCTCTCGCAGCAGTGGACCGACTACTACGCGTCCCACCCCGAGGCGGTGCAGCGCATGGCCGAGCGTGCCGGCAAGTACCTATATTTCATCGTCGACGAGATCAACCGCCGCGGCCTGCCGACCGAGCTGGCGCTGCTGCCGTTCGTCGAAAGCGCCTACAACCCCACCGCGCTCTCGCGCGCCCAGGCCTCGGGCCTGTGGCAGTTCGTGCCGGCCACCGGCCAGCACTTCAACCTGAAGCAGGACTGGTGGCGCGATGAGCGCCGCGACCCCATCGCCTCGACCAACGCGGCGCTGGACTACCTGGAAAAGCTGTTCGAAATGCAAGGCGACTGGTACCTGGCGCTGGCCTCGTACAACTGGGGCGAGGGCTCGGTGCAGCGCGCCATGGCCAAGAACGAGGCCGCCGGCCAGCCCACGGACTACCTGTCCCTGAACATGCCGGACGAGACCCGCAACTACGTGCCCAAGCTGCAGGCCATCAAGAACATCATCGCCGACCCGCAGCGCTACGCGGTGGCGCTGCCGCCGGTCGGCAACACGCCGTACTTCGTGACGGTGCAGAAGAACAGTGACATCGACCTGGAAATCGCCGCCAAGCTGGCCGAGATGCCGCTGGACGAATTCAAGGCCCTGAACCCGTCGTTCAACCGGCCCGTGATCCGCGGCGACCACGCCCCCACGCTGCTGCTGCCGGCCGACCGCGTCGAGATCTTCAACGCCAACCTGACCAACTACAAGGGCGACCTGAGCGCCTGGAAGGTCTACCACTCGCGCCGCGGCGAGTCGTACGCCTCGATCGCCAAGCGTTTCGGCGTGACCGAAGCCAAGCTGCGCGAGACCAACGACATCGGCTCGCGCCAGAAGGTGGCCTCCGGCCAGTCATTGCTGGTGCCGGGCGACCCCGGCGCCGGCGGCGTGCAACTGGCCTCGCTGGCCGCGCCGGTGGGCGCGCTGGATTCGGCCCCCGTCAATACCGGCAAGGCGCCGGCGCCGCGCGGCAAGGCCGCGGCCCCCGCCGTGCGCGGCGCGGCCGCCCGCCCCAATGTGCGCACGCACAAAGTGCGCCAGGGCGATACGCTGTTCTCGCTGGCCAAGCAGTACGGCACCTCGGTGGACGCGCTGCGCGCCCTGAACAACCTCAAGGGCAACGCCCTCAAGATCGGCGCCCAGCTGCGCGTGCCGGGCACCAACGCCCGCGGCTGATTTCTCCGCCGATCCGTCTTTCGCAGCGGCGCCCACCCGGGCGCCGCGCTGTTTTGTCCGCGAGACCGCCAAACTCCTTAAAATAGGCGGTCTCCAGCAGGTAAAAGATCAAAGGAATCACACATGGGCTTTCTCGCCGGCAAACGCATCCTGGTCACCGGGGTGCTTTCCAACCGCTCCATCGCCTACGGCATCGCGCGCGCCTGCCACCAACAGGGCGCCGAACTGGCCTTCACCTACGTCGGTGACCGCTTCAAGGACCGCGTGGCCGAATTCGCCGCCGAATTCGGCAGCGACATCGTGCTGCCCTGCGACGTCGCCGAAGACAGCCAGATCGAAGCCACCTTCACCGACCTGGCCAAGCGCTGGGACGGCCTGGACGGCCTGGTGCACTCGATCGGTTTCGCCCCGCGCGAAGCCATCGCCGGCAACTTCCTGGACGGCCTGTCGCGCGAAGGCTTCCGCATCGCCCACGACATCTCGGCCTACAGTTTCGCCGCCATGGCCAAGGCCGCGCTGCCGCTGATGGAAGGCCGCAACGGCTCGGTGCTGACGCTGACCTACCTGGGCGCCGAACGCGTGGTGCCCAACTACAACACCATGGGCCTGGCCAAGGCCTCGCTCGAAGCCAGCGTGCGCTACCTGGCCACCGCGCTGGGCCCGCGCGGCATCCGCGCCAACGGCATCTCGGCCGGCCCGATCAAGACGCTGGCCGCCAGCGGCATCAAAGACTTCTCGGCAATCCTGAAGTTCGTCGAGGCCCAGGCGCCGCTGCGCCGCAACGTCACCATCGATGACGTCGGCAACGTCGCCGCGTTCATGCTGTCGGACCTGGCCGCCGGCGTCACGGGTGAAATCACCCACGTGGACGCCGGTTTCTCGACCATCGTCCCGGGCATGGAAGAGTAATTCGACTGACCGGCCGGGCGCCCTGCCCGGCCGCCTCCCCGCACCAGGCGGTTCATCCGCCCGGCGGGCCGATCCCTCAGGCCGGCCGCACGATCAGCGTGGATACCTGCACGTCCACCGCCGTCATCAGCTTGTGGATCGGGCATTTCTCGGCCACGGCCAGCAATTCGTCGATCTGCGCGTCCGACAGTTCGCCATGCAGCGTCAGCTTGGCGGTCAGGCGATAGACGCCCTTGCGTTCCTCACTGGCATCGCGCACCACGTCCACCCCCACCGATTCCAGCGGCAGCCCCTTGCGCTGCGCGTAGACCATCAACGTCATGGCCTTGCAGCCGCCCAGCGCCGTGTCGAAGTAATCGTGCGGATCGGGGCCGGCGCCTTGCGGCTGCGGCATGTCCAGCGGCAAGTCGTGGCCTTCGGCCGTGGCGGTGAATTGCAGGGTCTTGGGCGCGTTCTGGCGCACGTGGATAGTCATGGGCGGAATTCCTCGCGTTGCGGGCGGCGCGCATGGCCGCCCCACCCCAGGTTGTAGCATCCGACGCCGCCGCCCCGGTCCGGCGCAACATCCATTTCTGACTGTAAGCTGAACTTCCTGCGGCGATGGCGGTCGCATATTCCTGTCCGCAAGAGGATTGCATTCACCAGGAAACCCGCATGAGCGCCAGACAACTTCTAGACCAATTGCTGCAATCCGGCCAGGGCCTGTTGGCCGACGCCGGTTCGAAAGTGCAGACCGCCACCGGCGGCAAGGGGGGCTCGTTCCTGACCGGCCTGGGCGGCGGCGCCCTGGGCGCCGGCGCGCTGGGGCTGCTGCTGGGCAGCAAGAAGGCCCGCAAGATCGGCGGCAAGGTCGCCATGTACGGCGGGATGGCCGCGCTTGGCGCCCTGGCCTACCGCGCCTACGGCGACTGGCAGCGCAATCAGGCCGGCGCGCCCGCCGCGCCGCCGCAGACGCTGGATCGCCTGCCGCCCCCCGAGGCCGAGCAGCACAGCAGCGCGGTGCTGACCGCGATGATCGGCGCGGCCAAGGCCGACGGCCATATCGGGCCGGAAGAACGTTCGCTGCTGGAAACCGAGATGGCCAAGCTGTCCGGCGACGCGCAGGACCAGCGCTGGCTCGAGGCCGAACTGGCGCGTCCGCTCGATCCCGCCCAGATCGCGCAATCGGCCAGGACGCCGGAGATGGCGGCCGAGATGTACCTGGCCAGCCTGCTGGTGGTGGACGAGGAGAGCTACATGGAACGCGCCTACCTGGACGAACTGGCGCGCCAGCTCAAGCTGCAGCCGGGCCTGAAGGAACAGTTGGAACAACACGCGCGCGCGGCCGCCTGACGGCGCCGCCTCGCCTCGACGCGGGACGGGCCAAGCGGCCAGGCCGCCTGCCCCGCCATTTCTCTTGCCCGTCAGTCGGCGCGCAATCCGATCGCATTGGTCAGCGCCGTATAGCGGTCGATGTCGGCATTGATCATGTCCTGGAACGCGCGCGGCGAACTGGTCGCGGGCGTGAAACCCTGTTCGCGCAGCGCCGCCTGCACGTCGGGCCGCGACATGATGCGCGTCAGCGTGGCATTCAGCTTGGCCACCACCGCCGGCGGCGTGGCGGCCGGCGCCAGCAGGCCGTGCCACTGGTCCAGCGCGTAGCCGCTCACGCCCTGCTCGGCCACCGTCGGCACCGCCGGCAACAGGGGCGAGCGCTGCGGCGACGTGACCGCCAGCGCGCGCAATCTGCCCGCGGCGATCAGGGGCGCGGCACTGGAAGCGGTGACCACGCCCACCCCGACCTGACCGGACGCGACGTCGGTCAGGGCCGGCCCGCAACCCTTGTAGGGCACGTGCTGCAACGATGCGCCGCTGGCTCGCGCCAGCATTTCACCGGCCAGGTGCTGCGGCGTGCCATTGCCGCACGAGGCGAACGCCAGCGGCCGCTCGGGCCGCGCGGCGTTGAGCGCGTCATCCAGCGTGCGCAGCGGCGACGCCGCCGGCACCACGAATACGGACGGCACGAAGGCCACATTGATCACCGCCGCGAAATCGCGCCTGGGCGCAAAGCCCAGGTTGCGGTAGACCCCGGGATTGATGGCGAACGAACTGTTGACCATCAGCAGCGTATAGCCGTCGGGCGGCGATTCGGCGACGATGCGGGCGCCGATGTTGCCGCTGGCGCCCGGCCGGTTCTCGACCACCACCGGCTGGCCGAACTGTTCCTGCAGGCTGGCTCCCAGGCGTCGCGCCAACAGGTCGGTGCCGCCGCCGGGCGGAAATGTCACCACGATGGTGACCGGGCGGGTCGGATAGGTCGCGTCCGCCGGCGCGTCGCCCGAAGGCGGGTTGCCGCAGGCGCCCAGCGCCAGGGCCAGCAGTAGCGGGGAAAATCGAAGCGCGCGTTTCATGATGCGTGTCCGTGACAGACGGCCGGTCTCAGGCGTCCAGGCCGATATCCAGCACCTTGGCGCTATGGGTCAGCCAACCCACCGCGATCTGGTCGACGCCGGTGGCGGCCACTTCGGCGGCGGTTTCGGGCGTGATGCGGCCGGAGGCTTCGGTGACGGCGCGGCCTCGCGCCATGGCAACCGCCTGGCGCAATTCGTCCAGGCTCATGTTGTCCAGCAGCACCACGTCCACGCCCAGGGCCAACGCGGTTTCCAGTTGCGCCAGGGTGTCCACTTCCAGCTCGATCCTGACCATGTGGCCGACGCCGGCGCGGGCCCGCCGCACCGCCGTCTCCACGTCGCCGGCCAGGGCGATGTGGTTGTCCTTGATCAGCACGGCATCGTCCAGACCGTAGCGGTGGTTGCTGCCGCCGCCCACGCGCACCGCGTACTTCTGCACCGCGCGCAGGCCCGGCAGGGTCTTGCGGGTGCAGGTGACACGGGCGCCGTAGCCGGCGATGGCGCGGGCGATCGAGGCCGTGGCCGTGGCCACGCCGCTGAGGTGGCAGAGAAAGTTCAGGGCCACCCGTTCGGCGCTGAGCATGGCGCGGGCATTGCCCCGCACGGTCGCGATTTCGGTGCCGGGTGCGAGCTCGGCGCCATCGCGCCGCGCCACGCGGAACTCGATGGCGGGGTCGAGCGCGCGGAACGCCAGGCGCGCCAGGTCCAGGCCGGCCAGCACGCCTTCCTGGCGCGCCACCAGGCGGGTCTGCGCCACCGCGTCGGCGGGCACGATGGCGTCGGTGGTCAGGTCTCCGGCCCGTCCCAGGTCTTCGAGCAGGGCCGCGCGCACCAGCGGCTCCAGCATGACATCCGGCAGGGAGGGAACGGCCAAACGGGCGGCAGGCGCTTCAGCATTAATGCTCATTTTGAGTATTTTGTGATTAAAAAAAGGCGCGCACCAATTGCGCATGCACTTATGCTAAAGATGAGTATATGGCCTTGTCAAGCGTCACAGGCTGCGCGACAGCGGCAGCTTGCTGCCCGCGATGGCGCGCTCCAGCAGCACGTCGCGGCGGAAGCGGAACAATTTGGCGGGCCGGCCCGCCGTGCCCGTCGCCATTTCGCCGGTCTCTTCGACCAGCGCCTGCTGCTCGATCAGGCGGCGGAAGTTCTGCTTGTGCAGGCCGCGCCCCGCCAAGGCTTCGACCGCCTGCTGCAGCTGCAGCAGGGTGAATTGCGCCGGCATCAGTTCGAACACCACCGGCCGGTACTTGATCTTGGCGCGCAGGCGCGCGATGCCGGTGGCCAGGATGCGGCGATGGTCGTGGCGCATCGGCTCGCCCGGCAACGGCGCGGCGCGCGCGTCCGGCTGGCGCCGCGCGGCCTCGGGCACCAGGCCGGCCTCGAACAGCAGTTCGTAGCGTTGCAGCACCATGTCTTCGTTCCAGGCCGCGCCTTCGAGCCCGAAGGTGATGGCGACGCGCTGGCCACGGCGGCTGCGCGTGGCGGCATCGGCGGCGGCGTCGCACCAGGCCCGCAGGCGCGGCACGATCAGCTCGTCCACCAGCGCCGGCGTGTCCGCGCGCCGGTCTTCCCAGGGGAAATAGCGATACCAATCCTGCCAGCCGACCTGCGCCACGCCGGTCTCGCCGGCTTCGCGCGTCAAGCCCAGGTAGCTGACCGACATGACGCGCGCGCCCGACTCATCGGAGCGATCGCCGTCGGCGAACGTGTAGAGCTGCTCGACGTAGCCGAGCGGATGGTGCGTCTGCGCCTCGACCCACGCGCGCAGGCCGGCCTGCAGCGATCGGTGCGACAGTTCGAACGGCCCCGCCGGCAAGGCCCGCGCGTCTTCGGTCGTCAGGACGCGCGGTTCGCCGTTGGTGACGGCGACCAGGACGGCAACGAGTTCGGCATGGACAGAGCGTTCGACGGATTCGGTCAAGGTAGATGGCTGGAAATGAGGGGAACCGGGCGCCGTGAGGCAAGGTCGCGAGCCACCGGGCGCGCCCTGTTTGGCGGCACCGCGACGCGCTCGGCATTATAAGGGCCGGGCCCTGCAACAGCCCCTTGCAAACGTGACAACGCAAACGGCGCCGCGCGCCGCCAGCGGCCCTAAGATGGGGAGGAATACCCGGCGCGTCGCCATCCTGGGACGCCCGCAACCGGAGACGTCATCATGCTGAAAACCGTCATCGATTCCTCCGCCACGAGCAAGCCGGAGCCGGCCGCCGACAAGGCCCCCGCCGTCGATCCCCGCAAGGGCACCGGTATCCTGCCGATGCCCGACCAGAGTCCCACGGTGGCAGGCATGCCGCGGCAGGGCCGCGCCATCGAGGCGCCGGGCGATCCCGGCGTCATCACGCCCGAGGACGATCTGCTCGACACCTCGCACGACAACCGCAAGCCGTGAGGCGGCCTGCGCGCCCACCCAGGGCGCGCGCCGCTTCAGGCGACCTTGGCGACCGCTTCCTGGCGCGTGTCGACCACCGTCAGGATGGCCAGGAAACCGCTGATGTCGAACACTTCTCGCACGTGCGGCTGCATCGCGCACAACGCCAGCGCGCCCGCCCCCTGCTTGAGCCGCTTGGCCAGCACCAGCACCACGCGCAGCCCGGCGCTGGAGATGTAGTTCAGGTTCGACATATCGAGCACAAAGCGGCGCTCGCCCTTTTCCACATGCGACAACAGGTCCGCCTCGATACCCGCGGCGTTGCCGCTGTTGATCTGGCCTTCGGGCGAGACAACCAGCACTTCCCCGACTTTCTCGATTGCGAGATTCATAGTGGTTCCCGGAAATTGACCGGCGCCCCGGATCCCGGCGCTTGCGGGCGGCGGCGCGATGCCGAGATGATACGCGAGGCGCCGGCGCGGCCAAACGCAAACTTCAAAACGCGCGCGCCATAGCCTGCCGA
This sequence comes from Achromobacter ruhlandii, assembly GCF_002082135.1. Classification (NCBI taxonomy): domain Bacteria; kingdom Pseudomonadati; phylum Pseudomonadota; class Betaproteobacteria; order Burkholderiales; family Alcaligenaceae; genus Achromobacter; species Achromobacter ruhlandii. The sequence goes on along the minus strand of NZ_CP017433.1, from coordinate 612,958 downwards.
TACGTCTGCCGATACGCCTGCCGGCCGCAATCGTGCATACTTCCACCTGCACGTGTACCCCTGAACGCAAGGCAACCATGCCCTCTCAGTCCGATACGCTTGATCTCGTCCCCGACGCCCGCGCCGTCGCTTCCGCCATCGAATGGCTCGAGGCCATTGCCGAGCGCGAGGGCTGGTCGCCGAAGCTGAGTTTTGGTCTGTCCTTGAGCCTGGACGAAGCGCTGACGAACATCGTTTCCTATGCCTTCGACGATCCCCTGCTCACCCCCGGTCCCGCCCATGTCCGCCTGGCCTGCCGCCAGGACGACGCGTGGATCTCGCTGGAGATAATCGACAATGGCCGGCCGTACGATCCCACCCTGACCCCGCCTCCCCCATTGGCCACTTCGCTCGATGACGCCGAAATCGGCGGCCACGGCGTGCGGCTGATGCAGCACTATCTGCACGACCTGCGCTACACGCGCGACGGCAACGAGAACCGCCTGACGCTCGTGATGCGCGCCGCGTGACTTCACCGGCGCGTCCAATGAAGACGCGCTATCGACAACTTGCAATGCATAGACAGAAAGTACCGAACAAAACCCGGTCCTCTGTCACTCATGCATAGACTGCGCGCCGGTTGCGCGCAGCCCTCGCCCAGATGCCGCCCGTGAACGCTCCCTATCGTCCAGAAGGATTGCTTGCCCGCCCCTTGTATGCCCGCGTCGACGCGGCTGCCGTGGCCCACAACCTCGCCCGCCTGCGCGCGGCGCTGCCCGCCACCGGCGCGCCCCGGCTGTGGGCCACGGTCAAGGCCGATGCCTACGGCCATGGCCTGGCAAGGGTGCTGCCGGCGTTGCGCGGCGCCGACGGCCTCGCGGTGCTGCACCTGGACGAAGCGCGCACCTGCCGCCGGCTGGGCTGGAAAGGCCCCGTGCTGGTCTATGGCGGCCTGTATTCGCCGGCCGACACGCTGTTGCTGGACACGCCGCAACTGCACCTGGTCATCACCCATCTCACGCAACTGCACTGGCTGGCGCAAGCGCCGGCGGCCGAGCGGCCGGCGATCTGGCTGCGTTTTGCCGGCGATATCCACCACACCGGTTTCAGCGCCGAGGACTATCACGCCGCGTTCGAACTGGCGCGCGCGCTGGCCGCGCGTGGCGTGGTGGGCGAAGTCGGCCACCTGAACCACTATGCGCGCGCCGACGAAGCCGATGGCGTGGATCACGCCGACGCGCGCTTTCGCGCCCTCATCGACGGCCTGCCGGGCCCCGTTTCCACCAGCAATTCCGCCGCCGTGCTGGGCCATGCGGCGCGCGCGGCAACCACCCAATGGGTACGCCCCGGCCTGGCGCTGTATGGCGCCAGCCCGTTCGCCGACCGCGGCGCCGCGCAGCTCGGCCTGCTGCCGGCGATGTCGCTGCACTCGCAGGTGGTGGGCATCCAGCGCGTGCAGGCCGGCGCGGGCGTGGGCTACAGCGGCGCCTTCCTGGCGCCCACCGGCATGGACGTGGGCATCGTCACCTGCGGCTACGCCGATGGCTATCCGCGCCATGCGCCCACCGGCACGCCGGTGGTGGTGGCCGGCGTGCGCACGCGTCTGCTGGGGCGCGTCTCGATGGACATGATGGCGGTGGACCTGGGCCCCGTGCCACACGCCGCAATCGGCGCGCCCGTGACCCTGTGGGGCGCGGATGGCCTGCCGGTCGAGGAAGTGGCGATGGCCGCGGGCACCATCGCCGCCCAATTGCTCACGGGCCTGAGCGCACGCGTGCCGGTGGCGTTGGCGGGCGCGAGTCCGGCGCGCTGAATGACGGCGCCCCCGCACCGCGGCGCCACACTCCGCACCGCGGCGGCGCGCACCGCCCGCGGCCGTTCAGGCCGAGTCCTGGCGCGGCCTGGCCGGCGCGAACAGCAGGAACAACAGCGTAGCGCCCAGATAGATCACACCGGTCGCGGCCAGGCCCGCGCCCATGCCGGCCGCGCCGAACATGGCGCCGACCACCAGCGGGCCCGCCATCTGCCCGAGCTTGTCGGCGGCGCGCATGACGCTGGTGGCGCCCGCCGCGCCGTAGCGCTGCACCTGCGGCAAGGCCAGCATGTAGGGCGATTGCGAAGCGCCGGCAAAGCAACTGGCCAGCGCCAGCAGTAGCACCGCGGCGGCGGCGGCCAGCAGGCCGCTGTTGAAGTACAGCCCCAGCATGCCAAGGCTGCCCACCAGCCCGCCCAGCACGATCCAGCTTTTCTTGATGCGGCTGCGATCCACCACCCGGCCCATCAGCGGCCCGACGTAAATCACACACAGGCCATAGATCATCAACACGCGGCCGATGCTGGACGCGGCCACGCCCTCGGCCTCCAGGTACAGCGGCAACGCGAACGACAACAGGCCCACCTGCGCGATCGAGAACGGAATCACGCTGCCCACCAGCAGCAGGCCGAAGTCGCGCGTGAACAGCAGTTTCAAGGTATCCGAAAGATGGGCGCGGGCGCGCCCAGCGGCCTGCGCGGCCAGCTTGCGGCCGCGGTCCATGTAGGGGCGCATCAGGATCAGCACGCCGGCCAGCGGCATCGCCAGCATCACGGCGCCCACCGCGAACACCGCGCGAAAGCCGACCTGCTCCATCAGCATTGCGCCGACCGCCGCGCCGGACAGGTGCCCCGCGAACAGGCCGGCGATCACGCCAGTCATGTTGCGGCCGCGATATTGCGGCGGGCTGCGGGTCACGATGAAGCCCTGCAGGCCCATCCAGGTCAGGCCATAACCCAGGCCCACCAGGCCGCGCGCGGCGCTGAACATCAGCAGGTTGGCGGCGGCCGCGCACGCCAGCATGCCGGCGGCCGACACGCCCAGGCCCGCCAGCACCGGCACCTGCCAGCCCTTGCGGTCGGTCAGGCGGCCGGCCAGCAGCGAGGTCAACAGGCCGCAGCCCATTTCCACCGAGATCGGCAAGGCCAGCAGCAGGTTGGCCGGCAATTCGAGACCGCCCGTCGGCAGGCTGCGCGCATACAGCGGCAGAAAGCCCAGCGGCAAGGCCCAGGCGAACAGGAAGCCGAACATCACGGGCCGCGCGATGCGGCCCACCTCGGACTCGTCATCCGGGCCGACACGGCTGCCGTCGGGCAGCGTGGCGCGCGCGGCGAAGGCGCGGTTCATCAACAGCGCCAGCAGCAACAGCATTTCGATCGCGGCCACCAGGGCCACCGCGACCACCGTGACCGCGTCGAGCGCGCGGCCGCGCACCCCGGCGGCAATCACGTCGCCCGACAGGCGCAACACCAGGTCGCCATGGGCGCGGGGGTCGGCCAGCGCCGCGCCCAGCGGCAGCACCAGCGTCAGGTCATCGGCCCGCGGACGGGCCCGCGGCAGGCCCGACACATCAAGCGGACCGCGCGCATCGGCCCCGTAGAGGATGCGGCCATCGCGATCGGCCAGCTCGATCTGCGCCACCGCCGGAAAGGTGGCGGCCAGGCGCGTGAATGGCGCGTCCACGCCGCGCAGCCGGTCCACCTCCAGGCCATACCCGAGCACCCGGTTCAGGTCGCGTTGCAGGCCTTCGGCCAGCAGCCCGACGTTGTTGCGCGTCACGTCGAGCCAGCCGCTGCGGAAGGTGGAAATGGTGTAGGCGGCGTAGACGCCCTGCGCCAGCACCAGCGCCAGCAACGGCACCACGAAACGGGCCCGGCCGCCGGCGGCCAGCGAGGTCAGCGGCACGATGTACTTGAAGACCGCGGCCAGGCCCAGCCCCACCAGCACCGTCACCACCAGCAGCACCTGCAGGTTGTCGATGATCAGCTGGCGGCTGGCCTCGCCGTCCTTGGCCGCCGACAGCACCACGGCGCCCAGCGCCTTGCCGCCCGCGGCGATCAGTGGCACGGCCACGGTAACGCGATCGTTGGCCACCGCGACCAGCGCGCCGGAGCCGCGCCGCGACAAGCCGGCCGCCGTGGCGCCGCCGCTGTCCAGCGTGCGCGCCAGCTGCGCCGCGTCGTCAGGCAGCTCACCCTGCGTCGCCAGGGCCTGGCCGTCGGCCAGCAGCACCGCCGCGCCCTGCAAGCCGCGCGAGCCCGCGACGCCGTCACGCAAGGTATCGCGCAGGCCGAAGAATTGTTCCAGCGGCTTGCCCAGGCGCAGGCCGTTTTCGATGTTGCCGGCCACGCGCCGCGCCACCACTTCGACGCGATCGGCGGTGGTGTCGACCACCAGCCGGTTCAATGCGGACAGGCTGAGCGCGCCGATCAGCGCCTGTGCGAGCAGCAGCACCGCCAGACAGGCCAGAGTGACTTCCAGTACCGGGCGGCGACGCAACCCATCGAGCACTATTTGTATTGGTTCGCTACGCATGGGACCACGCCGCCGCAAAGTATTTACACACGGGCACTAATGGTATTTACAATTAATGCAAATTGCATCTTATTTCACGCCCTTACCTCACCCGCCCCCTATCGCCCCCATGTCGTTGCGCTCGCTCCGTAGCAAGATTTTTCTACTGGTCGTAGCGCTGCTTCTGGCGGTGGCGGCATTCGTGATGCTGACGTCGCAACGCAACGTCACGCGCACGGTGGTGAACAGCGAACGCCACGCCGTCAGCAACGTGATGGAGCTGGTGTTGCGCGACGCCGAGGCGCGCTGGGGCGCGCTGCTGGCCGACAAGATCTCGACCGTGCGCAGCGGCCGACGCCAGCTGATGCAAAGCGGCACGGTGGTCGCGGCGGCGCTCAATGCCTACGCCGACCTGGCCGAGCGCGGCCTGGTGACGCCCGGCGCGGCCAAGGGCATGGCGCGCGCCTGGATCAACCGCCTCCGGCTGGACGACCGCCGCTACGCCTTCGTCTACGACGCCGACTTCCAGGTGCTGGCCAGCGGCAACCCCGACATGATCGACCGCGACCTGTCCACGCTGTCCGATTTCAAGAACCGGCCGCTGGCGCAGGCGCTGCTGGAAGAAAGCCGCACCTCGGGCTACGGCTTCGCCATCTACCGCTGGCCGCCGTCCGCGCAGCGCGGCGATGGCGAAACGCGCTACGCCTATTTCGGCTATTTCCGGCCGTGGAACTGGGTGTTCGCCATTTCCGACAGCGCCCAGGACGTGATCGAGCAGATCGACACGCGCCGCGCGCAGCTGGAAAACTCGGTGCGCGACACCCTGTCGAAACTGACCCTGGCGCAGTCGGGCTTCATCTTCATCGCGGCCGATGACGGGCGCATGATTGTGCCGCCGCCCGAGGCCCGCGCCGGCCTGCTGGACGCCACCGACCAAGCCGGTGCAACCCTGCGCGCGCTGCTGGCGCGGCAGGACGCTGGCGGCAAGCTGCAAAGCCTGCGCTTCGAGGGCGGCGACGGCCCCTGGCAGATCGACAGCGCGCGCTTCGCGCCGCTGGGCTGGACCGTGGTGGCAGTGGTGCCCGAAAGCGACCTCACCGCGCCGGCGCAAGAGCTGCTGAACCGGCAGGCGCTGATCTTCGTGGGCATGATGCTGGTGGCGCTGGTGTGCGCCTGGCTGGTGGCGGCACGCATCGTGCGGCCGCTGGAAACCCTGACCCACTATGCCCGCCTGCTGCCCGAACAGGACCTGACCGCGCAGTCGAGCGTGCCGGCCCACATCGCCGCCTTGCCCGACAAACACAAGGACGAAGTCGGCCGGCTGGCGGCGTCGTTCCTGTTCATGGACCACAAGCTGCGCGAGAACATTGCCCGCCTGATGCGCGAGACCACCGCGCGCGAACGCTTCGAAAGCGAACTGAACATTGCCCGCGCGATCCAGCTCGGCCTGCTGCCGGTGCCGTTGTCGCCCATCACGCGCGAACAGATCGACCTGAACGCGGTAATGCTGCCGGCCAAGGAAGTGGGCGGCGACCTGTACGACTACTTCACGCTGCCCGACGGCCGGCTGTGCCTGGCCATCGGCGACGTGTCGGACAAGGGCGTGCCGGCGGCGTTGTTCATGGCGGTCACGCGCACCCTGATCCGCGCCACCGCCGAGGACGAGACCGACCCGGCGCTGATGATGCAGAAGATCAACAACCGCCTGTCCGAGAACAACCCGAACATGATGTTCGTCACGCTGCTGGTGGGCGTGCTCGACATGACCACGGGCGAACTCAAGTGGGCCAATGCCGGCCACCTGCCGCCGGCGGTGGTCGGCGCCGACGGCGTGGTGCGGCTGCTGGAAGGCCGCAGCGGTCCGGCCTGTGGCGTGCAGGAAAACCTGGAATACCGCTGCCTGTCGACGGTGCTGGCGCCCGGCGAAATGCTGGTGGGCTATACCGACGGCATCACCGAGGCCGTGAATCCGCAGAATGCGCAGTACGGCGACCCGCGCCTGCTGGCCGTGCTGTCCAACCCTCCCGTGCCGGCGGCCAGCCTGGCCAAGCGTCTGCTGGAAGACGTGCAGGCCTTCGCCGACGGCGCGGAACAATCCGATGACATCACCTTGATCGTGATCCGCCGCCCATGAAGACATCGCTGTCCACCCTCTTGATGAGCCTGGCCCTGCTGGCGCCCGCCGCCAGCCACGCCCAGGCCGGGGCGGCGCCGTCCCCCACGGCCGCCACGTCCGCGGCCGCCGCGCCGCAGGTATTCCCCACCAAGCCCGTGGCGCGCCCCGATGGCGGGAAATGGCGCATCGGCTATTTCGAAAGCGGCGACTACAGCGAATATCCGCGCACGCTGCGCGTCACGGTCGACGGCTTGCAGAAGCTGGGCTGGATCACCGTGCCGGCCATTCCCGACGGCCTGAACGGCAGGCAGATGTGGGAGTACCTGGCGGACAACGCCCGCAGCGACACGCTGGAATTCGTGCGCGACGCCTGGTGGCAGCCCGGCAACTTCGACGCCGCCCAGCGGCCGGCGGTGCGCGCGGCGATCAAGCAGCGGCTGGAAGGCAAGAAAGACATCGACCTGATCATCGCCATGGGCACCTGGGCCGGCCAGGACATGGCGGCGATGGGCGCGCCGGTGCCCACCATCGTCGCCTCGACCAGCGACGCGGTCGGCGCCCGCATCACCCGTTCGGCGCAGGATAGCGGCCTGGACAACCTGCATGCCCGCGTCCAGCCCGAGCGCTATCAGCGCCAGGTGCGGCTGTTCCACGAGATCGTGCCGTTCAAGCGCCTCGGGCTGGTGTACGAGGACAGCCCGGAGGGCCGCACCTACAGCGCGGTCGACGCCGTCGAACAGGTGGCGCGCGAACAGGGTTTCAAGGTGCTCACCTGCAATGCGCCGTCCAACGGCATTGCGCAGGAGGCCGCCACCCGCAACGCGCTCGAGTGCTATGCCAGGCTGGCGCCGCAGATCGACGCCGCCTACGTCACCGTGCATCGCGGCGTGACGCCCGCGTCGATCGACACGGTCGCCGAGATCCTGCGCCAGGCCCGCGTGCCGAGCTTCTCGATGCTGGGCTCGGAGGAGGTCAAGCACGGGCTGCTGCTGAGCCTGGCCCAGGCCGACTACTCGTACGTGGGTCTGTTCTACGCGGAAACCATGGCGCGCATCTTCAACGGCGCCAAGGCGCGCGAACTGAGCCAGGTCTGGATCGATCCCGCCAAGATCGCCTTGAATCTGCAGACCGCGCGGGTCATCGGTTTCGACCCGCCGGTGGACATCCTGCTGGCGGCCGACGAGGTCTACGAAGCGCAGTGACGGCCTGACGGCAATGCCGTGGTGGTGGCGCCCTGTTTCCCGCCGGCGGCCGGAAATCTCACAATGGCATAAAATCCGCCTACGTGTCGTGGCGATGGAACCAAAGCGCTACTCGGGTTACTCAATCACAGGGGCTGTTGAATCTCCTATGGGCCCGATATCGGACACGCCGGATTTATTGGCTGCATGACAATCTCATCGGTTACCCCTTCCTCGCCGTTCGTCTCTCTCGACGCCTTCGCCCAGGCGGCGCAGAGCGGCCAGGACATCTACGTCGACATCGCGGGCGAAACACTGCGGGTGTTGGGCATGGGCACCACGCCCGGCGGCCGCAGCGTGGCGTGGGTCGCGCCCAATGTCGACACCACCGCGATGTTCGCGCAGGCCCTGGCGCACAGCTACGGCCAGGGCATCGCCAGCGCGGTGTCGCGTGAACTGGGCCTGGAACCGAATCCCGGCAAGCCACTGTCCGCGCGCACCGTCACGCTGGCGCTGGACATGGCGCAAACCTCTCGCGACGCCCTTTCCGGCGTCGACTTCCTGACGCGCCTGGCCCTGTCGGCCAGCAACGGCGCGCCTGCCTTCCAGCAAGCCTGTAGCGACGCCGGCGTGGCGCCCGCCAGCCTGGACGCCGCCCGCCGCGGCGCCCTGGACCTGGCCATGCAGGCCCGCTTCGACCAGGCCGCCCAATCCGGTCAGAGCCCGGTCTCCCTGGCCACCGCCGCCGCCTGGCTGCGCGACCTGCTCAAGACCGGCTGAGGGCCCGCGCGCCCTTGCGGCGTCGGATTCCGTCCCTCGAAATATCACCCGGATTGGCTTACTTGTTTTTACATATCTGACTTAAAAAAAGCTACTTTTGCCTCAATATTTCCATTTTCGAAATATTGTGACACCGGTAAGCTGCGATAATTCGCGGCACGCCGGTAGTAACTTGTAGCTTAATACACGTTTCTTTTCCCAATCCATGACCCATCCCAGCGACTGCACAGCCGCTTCCCAGGAAGCGGATTTGCCGCCCGTTCGCGCCGACGGCGAGGGGCAGGGATGGGATTCGGGCGAGGAATACCTGCTGCGCGACCTGGTGCGGGAACACGCCACCCGGCTGCAACGCTTCATCATCAAGCACATCGGCAATACCACCGAGGCCGAAGACCTGGCGCAGCAGGCCTTTGTCGAAGCGGCCCGCTCGTACCGCAGCTTCCGCGGCGAATCGCAACTTTCCTCCTGGCTCTACGGCATCGCGCTGAACCTGGTGCGCAACTACCTGTCGCGCGCGCCGGAACGGCGCCATGACTTCGTCAGCGACAGCGTGCTGGCCGAGCATGCCGCCAGCGACCTGTCGCCCGAGCGCGTGCTGGAACAGAACCAGACCATGGCGCTGCTGCAGGAATCGCTGGACGAACTGCCCGACAACATGCGCGACATCCTGCTCATGGTCGGCGTCGACGAGATCTCGTACGAAGATGCCGCCGCGATGCTGACGGTGCCCGTCGGCACCGTGCGCAGCCGCCTGTCGCGCGCGCGCGCGGCGCTGCGCGACAAGCTGGCCCAGAAGGGGCTGCGGCTCGACGACTGAGCCGCCCCCCCCGCGCGCCGCCGTCAGCGCTACGGCGCCCTGCCCGTCCCGGGCGCCGCCACCGGCTCGACCTGGATCACCGGCCCCTGCTGTGCGTTGGACTTGCCTTCCAGCACCGGCGCGGCCGTGGGCGTGCCATCCAGCCACTCGGAGGCCCGCACCGGGCCGCTGCTGCGGCGCAGTTCCACATTCGGTCCGAACACGATGCGCGTGCGCTGACTCTGCGCCAGGTCGAGGTATTGGCCCGCCGTCATGCGGTCGCCCCCCCAGGTGGCGTTAAGCATGGGACCGGTGCCGGCCCCGCCCGGCGTGGCCACCACTTCGCCGTTGATCGCGACCACTTTGGGGCGGATCAGGAACAGGCGCTCGCGCCGCTGCACGGTCTTGGACTTGTTCGAAAACAACAGCCCCAGGCCCGGGATGTCGCCCAGGATCGGCACCTTGTCGACCTGCTCGGAATTCTGGCTGCTGTTGTAGCCGCCGATCAGCAGCGTCTGGTCATTGCCGACGATGGCCAGGGTGCTGATGTTGCTCTTGCGCACCGTGGGCAGGTTGTCGATCTGGCGCTCTTCCTGGATGCGGCCGTCCTCGATGTCGACCGTCAGCTCGACGCGCGCGCCATTCTTCGATTCGATATGGCGCGGCGTCACGCGCAACGACGTGCCCACGGTCACCGGCGTCACGGTGGCCACGCGCTCGCCACGGGTCTGGATATAGAAGGTATCCGACAGGTCGATCATGGCGCCCAGGTTGTCGGCCGTCAGGATCGACGGCTGCGACAGGATGTTGGCCTGGCCCTTGGTCTGCAGCGCACGCAGGCGCGCCGCCAGCGTGTTGCCGACGCTGACGCCGATGGTGCCGGGCGACAGCGCCGCGCCGCTTTCCAACGGCAGGCCGCCGCTGGGGCTCAGGCCCAGGTTGCCATAGCCGAAGGTGGTGGAGCCGGCGCGCGCGCCCCAGGTCACGCCCAGCTCGCTGACAAGGTCGGAGTTGACGTCCACGATCATGGCCTCGATCTCGACCAGCGTGCTGGGCAGGTCGAGTTGCTCGATCAGGCTGCGGTAGATGGGAATGCGGTCCGGGATGTCCTGCACGATGATGGCGTTCAGGCGCGCATCGGCCTGCACGGTGGGCTCGCGCAGGCGCAGGCCCGACTTGCCGGTGCTGGCGGGCGCGGCTGGCTGGCCGACCGCCTGCCCGGCGGGCGCCGCGCCGCCATCGCCGCCGACCTGCGGGAACGCCGGCGGATTGTCGCGCAGCGGCGCCGCGATCGCGGCCAGGGTCTCGTTGTTGGCGCCGCCGCCGCCGCCCGTGATCAGGTTGCGCAGCACCGTCGACAGGCCCGGCGTCACCACCTTCTGGTCGCGGTAGCTGATGGTGCGGTCGTTAACCGAGGCGTGCTTGAGCCGGAACACCGCCACCTGCTGGCCGCCGGCGCCCATCGGCAGCGCGGCCACGGTGCGTTCCACCAGATCGACATAGCCCGGCGGGCCCGACACCAGCGCGATGCCCTGGTCGGGCAACTCGCCCCAGCCAAAGCGCGGGTCCAGCACGCCCAGCTGCTGCAGCGCCTGGCGCAGGGCGCTGATGGAACTGCCCATGGCGCTGACCGAACGCGTCTTCATGTCATTGGTGCGGCTGACGAACAACGTGCCGGCATAGACGAACCAGTTAAACCCATACACGCCGCCCAGGCGGTCCATGAACTCGGTTGGCGTGTTGGCATTGAACTTGCCATTGACCGTGCCGGTGACATTCGGGCCCAACTGCAACGACAGGCTGAAGCCGCCGGCGAACTCGCGCAGCAGCGTCTGCAAGTTCTCGTCGCGGGCATAGTAGCTGTAGGGCACGTTCGGCCAGTTCGGCGCGGCCTGCGCGCTCGCCGCCAGGCCCAGCGACAACGCGGTCGCCAGAATCATCCGCTTCAACACTCTCTCTCCTCGGGCGCCACGCCCGTCACGCTTGTTCATGCCAGCCGCCGCACGGCGCCGGCCCAAAAGGAAAGCGCATTGGTGAACGCGCCCAGGGCTTCGTCCAGCGCCAGTTCGCCGCTGCCGGGCTGCAGCGACTGCTGCAGCCACAGCGCGCGGCCCTGCGGGTCGACCACGCAGGTGGCCGCGTGCCGCGCCAGCATGCCCGCGGCCAGCTTGCCGATTTCGGTCACCAGCCGGTCGCGGTCGACATCGCCCGCCGGCAGCGCGCACAGGCGCGCGCTCATCGCCAGCCAACCGTCGCGCGCCGGCTGCAGATGCACGCGGTAGGTCTGGTCGACCACCACGGTGAGGCGGCCATCGGCACGGGTCGAAGGCGGCAGGCCGTGCCGCGCCGCGTAGGCGGATATCAGGGGATGTTGGGGTGCATTCATGTCGGGTCGTCCGGATTGCCGGCCAGCTTCCTGACGAGCCGCAGGACTTCGGCGACCGGCTCGATCAGTTCGCTGGGGATGTATTGGTCGGGCTGCGCGGACGCCATCAGCGCGCGCGCCAGGGGAATGTTCTGCATCACCGGCACGCCGGCCTCGCGCGCCGCGGCCATCATCTGCTCGGCCAGCGCGCCTTCGCCCTTGGCCAGCACCACCGGCAGCGGCGTCTCGTCAGGCTCGTAGTAAATGGCCACCGCCAGGTGGGTCGGGTTGGTCACCAGCACCGACGCCTTGCGCGTGCTGGCGACCGCGCCGTGCATCACCATCTCCTGGTGCAGGTGCTTGCGCTTGTGCTTGATGTGGGGGTCGCCCTCCATCTCCTTGAACTCCTGCTTGATGTCTTCCTTGCTCATCATCAGCCCCTTGCGGTACTGCATGCGTTGCCAGACGAAATCGGCCAGGGAAATCACCACATAGGCCACCGCGATGTTCACGATCAGCGTGCGCATCATGCCGCCCACGCCCGCCTCCAGGCCCGCCAGGCCGCTGTGCGGCACGGCCATCAGTTCCGGCAGCGCGTCGCGCACCACCAGCGTCACCAGCACCGACAGGAAGGCGATCTTGATGACGGATTTGAGCAGCTCGACCAGGTTCTTCTTGGAAAAGATGTTCTTCAGGTTGCTCATCACGTTGAGCTTCTTGGCCGAGGGCTTGAGCTTCTCGAACGCCAGCACCACGCCCACCTGCAGGAACTCGGCGAACATGCCCACGATCAGCACGATCAGCACGAACGGCAGCACCAGGTAGACGGCTTCGCGCAGGGCGGCCTCCAGCGCCACGGGCAGCGCCTGTTCGAACGGCTGCCCCACCAGCGTGGACGGGATCAGGACCAGCCGGCCCAGCGCCTCGACGATGCCGTGGGCATTGCCCAGCAAGTAGCCGAACAGCGCCAGCACCAGCAACGTCTGCGTGAAGTCCTTGCTGTGCGCGACGTCGCCCTTCTGGCGCGCTTCGCGCAGCTTCTTGTGGGTGGGCTGTTCGGTCTTTTCGCCGCTCATGGGGCCCGCCATTGGTTGTCCAGGAACGGCAGCGCCGAACCGATCTGCCCCGTGGCCTCGGCGGCATACTCGAACAGTGTGCTCATGTAGAGCACCATCACCAGCAGCGCCAGCGCGCTCTTGATCGGCATCGCCAGAAAGAACACCTGCAACTGCGGCGCGAAGCGGCTGACCAACGCGAGCCCGACTTCGGCCAGGAACATCGAGATGATGGCGGGCGCGGCGAACAGCAGCGTCAGCCGCAGGAAGCGACCCAGCTGGTCCAGCATCAGGGGCACGCTCTCGCGCCGCAGGGTCGGCGCCCAGTCCCACAGGTCCCACAGGCGAAAACTGTCGTACAGCATGGTCAGCATCAGCATGAAGCCGCCGCCCACCAGGAAGAACACCATGAAGGCCTGGTTGAACAGGATGCCCAGCGGCGAGGAATCGTTGCCGGTGGCCGGGTTGATGGTGGCGCCCAGGCTGGCGCCGCGCTGATTGTCGACCACGAAGCCCACCGCCTCGAAAATCCAGAACGGGATCGCCACCAGGAAACCCATCACCAGGCCGATGAAGACTTCCTTGGCCACCAGCAGCACCAATTCCACCGCGCCCAGCTCGATCACGGCGTAGCGCGGCGCCAGCGCGGGAACCAGCACGAGGCCGATGGCGGCGCACAAGGCGTAGCGCAGCATGCCGGGCAGCAGCTGGCGGTTGAACAGCGGCAGCATCGCGCACAGCGCCAGGATGCGCGGCTGCGTCAGCGCCAGCGTACCCAGGAAGACTTTCGCTTCGGCGTAGGTGATGCCCGAGATCATGGTGGCGCGCCGCTCCTAGTGGATCTTGTAGAAGAGGTCGAACACGGAGATCGTGAAGTTGTAAAGCTCGGCGCTGAGCCAGCGCGCCGTCAGCAGGATCGTGGCGAACACCGCGATCAGCTTGATGGCAAACGACAGCGTCTGTTCCTGGATCTGCGTCAACGCCTGGAACAGCGAAAACAGCGTGCCCACGATCGCCGCCACGGCGATCGGCGGCAGCGACAGCCACAGCACCAGGTAGAGCGCCTGGGTCATGTAAGAGACGAGGTCGACGGTGCCCATGGCGGCCTCAGGTATAGGACAGCACCAGGCCCTGGATCAGCCGCGTCCAACCGTCGACCATGACGAACAGGAACAGCTTCAGGGGCATGGAAATCGTGACCGGCGACACCATCATCATGCCCATCGCCAGCAGGATGTTGGAGACGATCAGGTCGATGATGACGAACGGCAGATACAGCAGGAAGCCAATCTGGAACGCGGCGGTCAGCTCCGACAGCAGGAACGACGGGATCAGCACCAGCAGGTCGTCTTCCTTGAGGTTGCGGGCCTGCTGCTCGCCCCACAGGCCGCGCGCGGTGCGCAGGAAGAAATCGCGCTGCTCCGCGCGGCTGTTCTTGAGCATGAAGGCGCGCATGGGCTCGGCGCCGCGCGCCACCGCGTCCAGGATGCCTTCGAGCCGGTCCGGCTCCGGCGTGCCCGGCGCCACCGCCGCCGGCGGGGCGCGCAGTTCGTCGCCGATCTGCATCACCACCGGCCCCATGACGTAGGCGGACAGGATCAGCGCCAGCCCGTACAGCGCCATGTTGGGCGGCACCTGCTGCACGCCCAGGGCATTGCGCACCAGCGTCAGCACCACCGCGATCTTCAGGAACGAGGTGGTCATGACCGCGGCCAGCGGCACCAGCGCCAGCAGCGCCAGGACGACCGCCAGGCTGATCGGATCCGCGCCGCTCATGCGCCCGCCTTGCCCAGCCGATGCAGCGTGACGCCGATGCGGCCGTCGATCTCGACCAGCTCGCCGCTGCCCACCAGCGCGCCGTTGGCGCGCACCAGCACCGGGCCATCGGCCAGCGGCCGCGCCAGGTCGAAGGTCTCGCCGGGTTGCAGTTGCCGCAGCTCGCCCAACGTAATCTGGCGTTCGCCCAGCTCGAACGTCAGTCGGACGGGGATGGCGTCGATATCGAGCGGTGTCTGGGCGCCCGCTTCGGCGTCCTGCGGCGGTTGCGGCGTCTCGGTCATGAGGGAAGTCCAGCCTTGGGTAACGAGGTATGAGGAATCCTGGCGGCGCACGCGCAGCCCCTGGCCGCCGGCGCCCAGCCACAGTTCGCCGTCGGGCGACACCAGATAGTGGTCGAGAAAAAGGGTGTCGCGCGGCGCCAGCCCGCGCAGTTCGGCGGCGCCCAGGTCGGTCCAGCCCAGGCAGGCGGCGATGCGCACCGGCACGGCATCGGTATCGATCTCATTGGCCGTCGGCGTGGCGCGGCCGACCAGGCCGGCCAGCAGCATCAGACCCAGCCCATCCGCCGCCAGCGTGGCGTAGATCGTCTCGCCGCTGGCGGGATGGCGCGCGGCCAGCGTCCAGTCATGCGCCAGCGCCGGCGCGGGGGTATCGCGGCCCACCACCCGCAGCGGACCGCCGGGCGATGCCTCGCCCAGCCCCGCGACCACTTCGGCCAACAGCGTCTCGATGGCGGCCGATGCCAGGGCCGGCGGCAATTCGCCCGCGTCCAGGTCCGGCAACCGCGCCGCCAGCCAGGCCGCGGCGGCACCCGCTGGCAGGCCCAGGCGCAACCGCGCGCCGGCCCATTCCAGGTCCGCCGACAGCGTGGCCGACTGCCGCAAGGCGTCGGGCACCCCGGGCGTAAAGCCCAGGCGCCAGCGTGTGGGCTCGGCATCGCCGCCGGCCAGCGGCGCCAGGGTGACCGCCAGATCGGCGCCGTGGCGGGCCACCAGCGAACGCGCGCGGGCCTCGTTGCCGGACAGGCGCGGCAAGGGCAGCGGGGACGGAGAGAGAAGCGTGCTTTCGGTCATGGGTTCCAGCAATCAACGGAGCGGCGCGTCGGCGTCGGTCTCCGCCAGGCAGGGGTCTTCCGGGTCGTCGGTGGCGACGCGCACGCGTGTCGGCCGGCCCAGGCTCTCGGCCAATTGTTCGGCCAGCGGCCGGGCCAGGGCAGTGAGGCGTTCGCGCGAGGTTTCGATGGCGCAGATGAAATCGGCGATCACGCGTCCTTCGGCCTCGTAGACCGACACGCTCACCCCCGGCAACACCTCGTCCTTCAATTCCACCCGCACCTGGCGCCGGCCCTGGCTGCCATCGGCCACCAGCAACTGCTCGGCGCTGCCCAGCAGGGCCTCGGCCAGCGCCCGGGACGGCCCGTCGGCGGGCGGGGCGGCATCGCCGCGCACAGCGCCGAACAGCGAAAACGGCGTGGGCGCCGCGGGCGGGGCCGGACGCGGGTCGTCGCCGTCTCGCGCCAGGGCCTGCTCGAATGCGCGGCGATCGGCATCGCTGGCCTGGCGGCCAGCCGCCTGCCCGTCCGACTGGGTCAACCCCGAACCCTGGGCAATCGCGGTGTCCAGGCCGATGCGTCGGTCGATGCTCATACCGGCTCGAACTCCTCGTGCTGCTCCCAGTCCTCGCGGTCGCGCGATAGCGATGCGGCCTCTTCCATCTCCATGTCTTCCTTGTGCTCCAGTGCCTTCAGGTGCTCGGCCAGGTGAATGCTGGCCAGTTCCACGAACTTGCCCGTCAGGCGCACCGCCTGCTGATGCTGGTCGCGGCGCTCGGCCAGCGCCTGGGCTTCGTCGCGCAGGCGTTGCGCGGCCTGGTCCAGCGCCTGCTCGCGCTGGCGCTCGCCTTCGCGCAGGCCAGCCACGCCCTGCAGCACGCTCTCGATCTCGCGCACCCGCACCACCCGGCTGCACAGGTCGCGGTACATGGCGCGCTCACGCCGCTCCGACTCATCGCGGAAATCCGCCAGCGCTTGCTCGGACGCCTGGCGCTCGGCCTCGGCCTCGGCGTGCCGCAGGCGCTGGCGCGACACCGCGATCTCGGCCTGGCCTTCGCGAAAGCGCTTGATGGCGAGCAATTCGTCGAACACGCTCATGCCGACCCCACGATGCCGGTCATCTGCGCCAACGCCTCGGGCAGCGTGGCCCGCTCATCGGTGCGCTGCCGCAGGAACTGATTGATCGCGCCGATCTTGTCGATGGCCTCGTCCGTCACGGCGTCGCCGCCGCGCTTGTATTCGCCGATCTTCACCAGCAGCTCGACTTCCTGGTACTTGGCCATCAACTCGCGCAGCCGGCCGGCGGCGCGTTTGTGCTCGGGCGTGATGACCGCGTTCATGACGCGACTGGCGGAGGCCAGCACGTCGATCGCCGGATAGTGGTTGGCCGCGCCCAGCTTGCGCGACAGCACGATGTGGCCGTCGAGGATGGAGCGGGTCTCGTCGGCGATGGGCTCGGTCATGTCGTCGCCCTCCACCAGCACGGTGTACAGCGCGGTGATCGAGCCGTGTTCGTTCATGCCGGCGCGCTCCATCAGCTTGGGCAGCGTGGCGAATACCGATGGCGGATAACCGCGGCGGGTCGGCGGTTCACCGGCGGCCAGGCCGATCTCGCGCTGGGCGCGCGCAAAACGCGTCACCGAGTCCATCAGGAACAGCACGCGCTTGCCCTGGTCGCGGAAGTATTCGGCGATGGCCGTGGCCACGTAGGCGGCCTTGGCCCGCTCCATCGACGACTTGTCGCTGGTGGCGCAGACGATCACGCTCTTGCGCCGGCCTTCGCGGCCCAGCTCGTGCTCCAGGAATTCACGCACTTCGCGGCCACGTTCGCCGATCAGCGCCACCACCGTCACGTCCACCGCCGCGCCCTTGACCAGCATGCCCATCAGCGTCGATTTGCCGCCCCCGGCGGCCGCGAAAATGCCCATGCGCTGGCCTTCGCCGCAGGTCAACACGCTGTCCAGCGCACGCACGCCCAGTTCCAGCGGTTGCGAAATGATGCGGCGCTTGAGCGGATCGGGCGCTTCGGCGAACACGGGGTAGAACTTGCTGGCCTCCAGCGGCCCCAGCTCGGCCTCGTCCAGCGGCCGGCCCAGCCCATCCAGCACGCGGCCCAGCAGGCCCGGCCCCACGGGCACCATGTGGGCGCGGCCGGTGGGGATGACCTCGGTGGCGGTGGAAATGCCGTACATGTCGCCGATCGGCGTGAGCAGCGCGGCGTCGCGGGCGAATCCGACCACCTCGCCCTTCATCTCGAAGTTCTCGCCGGGATTGCGCAGGATGCAGACCTCGCCCACCTTCACCGACGGCACCACCGCCTTGATGATGGTGCCGATCACCTGGGTCACGCGGCCCTTGATGCGCAGCGTCGGCGTGTCCTGCAGCGCCAGCTCCATCATTTCGGAGATGTAGTCGAACTGGCGCATCGCTAGACCCGGCTTCCCAAGGTGCGCTGGAAGGCCTGGCGCAGCGCCTGGATCTGCCCTTCCAGGCTGGCCTCGACCATGCCGATCTCGCTTTCCAGGATGCAGGCGCCGCGCGCCAGCCGGCCGTCGGCCAGGATGTCAAGGTAGCCGACACCCGGATACGCGGCCAGCAGGTCGTTGATCTGCTCGCGCACCGTATCGACCTCGGCCGGATTCAGGCGCAGGGTCATCTGCTTCTGGTTGCGCACCACCGCCAGGGCGTTGCGCACCACCACCATGACCTTCTCACGATCGTCGAAGCCATCGACCACCTTGCGCACGGCCGACATCACCAGTTCCACCATCTCGTTCTCGACGCCGGCGAAATACTCGACCGTGCGGCCGACGGTTTCGATCATCTTCTCGGCCTGGTCCAGCAGCGCCGTTTCGTGGCCCTCGTCATAGCCGCGCTGGCGCTCGGCCTCGAATGCCGCCTGGGCGCCGCCGATGATCTCATCGGCGCGCGCCCGCGCCTGCGCCAGCAACTGCCCGGCGTCGGCCCAGGCCAGATGTTCGGCGGCGCGCAGCACGCGCGCGGCGGGATCGACGCGGCCCGCGCCGCCCTCGTCCGCCTGGCGCGGGGTCAGCGGATCGCGGGGAATGAGGAAAGCCATGAGGAATCCGTTTGCTTGAGCAGGGACAGGCCCAGCGCCAGCGCCTGCGGCGCGGGCAGCGGCGCCGGCGGCGTGGGCTGGTCGGGCAGTTTCAATTCGGCCCGCAACGCCAGTTCGGGGCCGGCGCCGCTCAGGGCGGCGCGCAAGGCGCCCAGGCCCAGCGTGTCCACCGCGGCGGTGGTTTCGGCCAGGGTCCAGCCGGCGCTATCGGGCAGGCCGCCGTGCAGGCCGGCGGCGGCGCGGCGCGTGAAGTCGAGCAGTTCCGCGCCGAAATGGGCGATCAGCGTCCGCACCTCGTCACCGGCAATGGCGCGGCGCAAGCGCGGACCGCACAGCACCGCGCCCAGGCGTCGGGCGCACTGCGCCAGCGCATCCGGCGCCAGCAACGCCAGCGCCAGCTCGGGCCGCGCCGCATCGACCACCGGGCGCTGGCGCAGCCCGAGCGCGTCGAGGATCTCGCGCGACCAATGCCGATGCCAGGCCGGCGCCAACGCCGGCGCCGCGGCGATCACCGCAAGCGCCGCGGGCGGCGCATAGGTCGCGTGGCGGCTCGGATGCAGGGTACGGCTGGGCAGCTGGTTGAAAGCCACCAGTCCCCGCTCCAGCAGCGCCGATGCGGACGCCATCGCTAGCGCGCCTCGGCCACGGGTTCGCGGCGTTCGGGCCGGCCGCGGCCGGGCACGCCATAGCGCCACAGCACATAGCCCAGGGCGCCGGCCAGCGCCAGCACCAGCAGAACCAGCAGCGCCAGCCACGCCAGCAGCGTGGCGGACGATCCTTCCCCGACTTCCAGGCCCAGCACCTGGCGCGTGGCGGCGCCGGCGGCCGACGCCGGAGCGGCCGGTTGCGCCGACACCAGCGCGATCGAAACCCGGTCTTCCGTCAGCCCGGGAATCGCGTGCGTCACCAGCTTGCGGATCTGCGGTTGCAAGGCGTCGAGGTTGTAGCCCGTCTGGTGCTTGATGAACACGGCGGCGGTCGACGGCGTGGTGTTCTCGCCCACGCCGCCGCGCTCGGGCAGCACCACGTGCACCCGCGCGGCCAGCACGCCATCCATCTGCGACAGCGTGTTGGTCAGCTCCTGCGACAGGGCATAGATATAGCGGGCGCGCTCTTCCAGGGGCGACGACACCAGCCCTTCCTTGCGGAAGATCTGTCCCATGCCGTCGAAACGCTCGCGCGGCAGGCCGCGGGCCCGCAGGATATCGAGCGCGCGCGCCACCTGCTGGCCATCCACCGACACCGCCACGCCGGTCTTGGTGGTGGCCTTCTGCGCGGCGATGCCCGCGTCCAGCAGCACCGACAGCACCTCGTTGGCCTCGCTTTCGTTGGCGGCCGAGAACAATTCCACGCGCGAGCCGCAGGCGGCCAGCAGCAGCGCCAGGCACAGCAGCAGCCAGCGCAGGCGCGGCAGCGCCCCGGCCGGGCCAGGGCCGCGCGGCGCCGCGAGAGGCAGGGTTGTAGCGGCGTGCATTAGGACATCCTGACGAGCGAATCGATGTTCTGCGTGGTGCGCGAGACGGCCTTGCCGACCAGCTCGTACTGCACCGACACCTGCACCAGGTCGGCCTGCAACCGCAGCATGTCGGCGATGGCCGGCGCCGACGACATGGCGTCCAGGCGGCCCGAGATGTTCTGCCACTTTTCCGAATACTCGGTGGTGGTGCTGCGCAGGCTGGCCAGGATCTGGTTGCCAAGCGTGGCTGGCGCGGCGTCGACCGCGGGCGTGAAGGCAGTCTGCAGCGCGGCCTGCAGGCCGGTCAGCGCGGGCGCGCCGGCTTCGGGCGCGGCCATCAATTGCGCGAAGCGTTGCGTGACCAGCTCGGACGGCGCGGTCTTTATCGTGTCCAGCACGGGCGCCATTGCGGCGGAAAGCGCGGTGATCTCCATGATTTTCCTAGCTAAAACGTGTCGTTGTTCATCTCGTTCCGCAACCCCAGCAGCGAACGCGCCAGCGCGGCGCCTTCGTCACCGGCCGCGCCCTGCGCGCAAGCCTGCAGCACGCGCGTGCTCTCGGCCTTGCGGCCAGCCAGTTGCAGGGCCAGGCCGCGCCAGGCCGCCAACAGCGCGCGCTCGCCCGCGGCGCTGGCCTCTCCCTGCTCCAGCAGACGCACCGCCTCGTCCGCGCTACCTGCGTTCAGGCGCGCCACTGCCAGCCCCAGCCACGGATAGGCACGCCCCGGCCGAAGGGCGCGCAACGCCTGGAAGATGGCGTCGGCATGAGGCACGTCGCCGCGACCGGCGGCCAGAAATCCCACTTCGGCCAGGATGCGTGCGTCATCCGCATCAAGCACAAAAGCCGTCTCACCCGAGACGGCTGTTGCCGCGCCTGCGCCCGCCCTATCGATCATTGCATTCCCGTCTCACGAGGAGGCTCCTTTTCCCGTCAACACCAGCAGACTCGCCGCGCGCGCCCCCAATTGGGCGTAGGCGTCGTCGTCCTGGGCGGCGGCCGCCACCAATTGCAACGATTCGCGCGCGGCCTCGGCCTGCCCCAATGCCAGTTGGCATTCCGCCACGCGCAGCGTCGCTTCGGGCGCCAGCGGAAACAGCACGCCGACCAATGAATGGATCCGGATCGCTTCTTCGTAGCGTGCCTGCATCTGCAGGCACAGGGCCAGTCCCGCCAGGTAGTGCTTGCGGGTGGGACCGTACTGCGACAGAAAGGCGAACAACGGCAGCGCCTGGGCGTATTGGGCCTGCGCCACATGCGCATAGGCCATGGCGTAGATCACCTCGAGCTGGTCGGCCGTGAGCCGCTGGCTGGCCGGCAAGGCCGCCAGGCCGTCATACAGCTGCTGCCCGAAGGCGCTGCGCGAAGTCGCGGATGAGGTTTGGGACACGTGGTTTGCTCCGATATTGACGCCAGTCAGACCATGGCGCGCTTGCCGATATTGGCGGTGACCTGACTCATGCTGTCGGCCGCCGCATTAATCATCTTGCTGACCATCTGCATCGATTCGTCCATGGCCTGCATCACGCTCTTGATCTTCTCGCGGTCCTCCTCCATCGAAGCCTGCAGCTTGACCAGCAGCGCCTCCAGCGCTTTCTTGTCGGCCAGCACCTTGTCGGCAGCCTCCTGCGCCTGCGCCGACTTGATGGTCTCGGCGCCCGTGATGACCTGCCCCGCCCCCTTTGCCACCGCCGCGGCGCCCGACGCCACCTGGCCCGCGGTCTTGACGCTGTCGGCCACGGTGCGCGCCGTTTGCGAACCGACATTGGCGGCCGCGTTGGCGCCAGCGGACACCGCCCCCGCGCCGAACGAAGCCACCGCCATCACCACTCCGACCGTAATCGTCGCGGCCAGACCGACCGCCATCGCGATATAGCCCGCGGTCTGCGGATCGGCTCCCGCGACGACCGCGATGGCGCCAGCCATCTTGCCCAAGGCACCCGGCTCGATCAGGATGGCGCCGGTCATCAGCATCGCGGCGCCGGCAACGATGTTGCCAATCTTCTCGGCCAGCTCCGGTTCCACGCCGAACGCCTGCAACAGCTTGCTCACCACCTGGGTGACCAGATTGCTGATGCTGATTTCAGGGCCGCCGCACTCGGCCGATATCTGATTGGCCAGCAGACTGACCGCCCCCGCCACCGCGATGGCCGCGAGCGTCACCATGACCGGGCCGGCCGCGCCGCCCGTGACGGCCGTGGCCGCCACCGCCGCCACCACCATCAGCGCCGCCGCGATCGCGGCCACGATGGCGCCAATCCAGCCGAAGATCTTTCCCAGGATGCCGCCCTTCTCTGCCTCCTTGCTCTTCTGGATCCATTCGTCGACCTTGCGCGCCTGCTCCTCGTTGTTCTTGGCCTGCTCGATGCGGTTGTTTTCGATGTTTTCCTTGGCGCTGCGCAACTGCGCATCCTGCGTCTTGCCTTGCAGGGCGCGCAGCAGATCGACCATTTCGGCGGCAGAGAATTCACGGGCCGGCGGCGCGATGGCCGGCTTGCCGTTGGCGTTGGTCACGCCATCTCCGCCGCCGCTGCGGGCCTGCGCCACACTGGAGGCCCACTGCGATGCCAACGCGGCCAGGTCAAGCCCGCTGGCGGCGCGCAGGGCGGCCTCGGCCGCCGCGCCAGCGGCGGCTCCAGCGCCGGACGGCTCCAGCGTCGGTGTCAATCCGGCATTGACGGTCGATGGGCGGATGTCCATGGTGTCGGTTCCTCTTCTGACGGACTCAGAGATTGCGGGCGATGCCGCGATTGGTCTCGCCACGGCTCTGCTCGATCGCGCCGAGCTTGTCGCGGATGTCGCGGATGACGTCCATCATCTGCTGCATCATGTCATTGGCATGCTGCGCGCCGGACTCGGCCACCTTGGCCTGGGCCTCCAGCTGGGCCCTGGCGGCATCGGCCTCGCCCGCCTTGCGGTCATAGGCAGCCTGGACAATGCCGCCGACACCTCCGGCCATGCCGCTCAAGCCTTGGCCAATGCCGGAGGAATTGCTGGCAAAGCCATCCAGCCTGGCCTGCGTGACGGTCTGCTGCGCGGTCAACGGACTGGAGGTGGTGGTCATGCGGGCCGAGGCGCCCATGGCCGCCACGCCAGCGGCGCCGACGCCCGCCTGCAACGCGCCTCCCACGATCTGACTGATGCCTTGCGCCAGCGCGCCCTTGAAGCGCTCCTCCGCCGCTTCCTTGATCTTGTCGGCCGCGGCCAGCAGCGACTGTGTCTGCGCATCCAGCGATGCGGCGCGATCGGCCCGGGCCGCGTTGCGCTGTTCCTGCGATATCTTCTGCAGCAACGCCATCACCGCATACATATCGGTGTCGGCATTGGCCATCAGTTTGTTCAGCGCGTCGGCGGCGCCGGCAAAGGCGCCGCTCGCCGGCGGTGGCAGACCCAGCGCGGCCAGCTTGTCGGCCGCGCCCCCCTTGCCAATGAACTGCGCGGGGTCCAGCGCGGTGTAACCGGGAGCCGTCGCCTTGGCGGCTTCCGCGCCGGCCAGCGGGTCGAGCAACGCCGGGTTGATGCCGGCCGAATTATTGACGTTGATCATCTCAATTCTCCTTGGCGCCGCGCGCCGCCAACAGATCGCGCAAGCCTCGCGCACGCTCGGCCAGCGCGGCATGGCGATCCGGTTTGCACATGGCCAGCGCCAGGTCGCAGGATTGCAGGGCGGCCGCGGGCTGGCCCATTTCCAGCAGGCATTGCGCGGCATGGAACACGGGCGCCGGCTCCAGCGGATCGAGCAGTGTCGCGGCCATGTATTGCTGCAACGCGTCGGCATGCTTGCCCATGGCCTGGGCCGCGGCCCCCAGGGCCACGAGATAGCGATGCTCGGTGTGGTCCAGAGTCACCAGGTAGGCCAGCACCTTGAGGGCATCGGCATAGCGCCCCTTCTCATACAGGCCGTAGCCCAGCGCATAGAGCGCCTCGCATTCATCGGCGGTCATGCCCTTGAGCTGGCGCAGGCTGCCCCCGCGGGCCATCTGGTCGACGATCTGGTCTTGCAGCGCTGCATATTCCTCGCCGGTCATCGGCGCCTGGGCGGCGGTATTCATCACGGGCTCCCGGAGACGTCAGGCGTCAGACCATCGTGCGCGGACGCTTGACCGGCGCGCCTGGCGCGCGCGGCGTGGTGCGCTGGCGGGCGTAGGCGGCTTCCTGCTCGACTTCGCGGTCGACAGCCTCCATGTCCTGGCGGAACAACGCCTCGGCCTCCTGGCGCTGGCGCTCGTCCATCGGTTGCGCCTGCAGCGTGGCGCGCACCTTGTCGGGATCCAGCCCGAGCTTGCGCAGGTTGTCGTCCGATGCTTCGATTGACCGCTGGGCCTCGCGCACGGCGGCTTCTGCGCGTTCGATGAGGTCCTGGATGTTCTGGTCTTGGGTGTCGGCCATTGCCGTTCTCCGGATTGCGAGCGGGTGGAAAGGAGATTCAGCGCATATTGCCGATGATCGACGAACGGCTGTCCTGCATCTTCTTGATGAAGTTGGTCATGGTGTCGAAGGCTTCATTGCGCTTGTTCGACAGGCTCTGCAGGCGCAGCATGTCCATCTGCTGGCTGTTGCTGGCCGAGTCGAGCTTGCTCTTGAGGTCCGGGATCGCCTTCTCCAGGCCTTCGCGGGTCGGCATGCCGGTCACGTTCGCGCCGACGACATTGCCGGCGGCGTCCTTGATCGGCGTGGCCGTCACCGGCGCCGGGTCCATGCCCAGCTTGAACGCCTGGGTGGCATATTCGGTGGCCAGCGTCTTGTTGGTGGGCGTGCCCGCGCCTTCGCTGACCTTGTCGCCCGGCTTGGCGTCCTTGGAGTCCAGCGTGCCCTTCATGCCGTTCAGCTTGGCCTGCATATCGTTCAGCGCGCCGGTAAGCTCGTTGCGCTTCTGCACTTCCTCGATCTGGCTCTTGAGCTGGCTGTCCAGCAGCTTGGTACGCTCGGTCTGCACCATCATCAGGGCGGTCTCGATATCCATGCCGGAGATATCGGTCATGTTGATGGCGCCGACGCCGGCGGGGTTCATATTCACGCTCATGGGAGAGGCTCCTGGTCCGGGCGAATCGCCTGGTTTCGATGTTGCGGTTGGCCGACTATGCAGCGTAAGTAACGGAACCGGGCGTCAGGTTCCACGAATCTTTTCGGAAATCGCCATCCGGCTGTCCTGCATCTTCCTGATGTAGTTGGTCAGCATGTCGGCGGACTCATTGCGGCGGTTCATCAGCGCCTGCAGCCGCAGCAGCTGGTCCTGTTGCAGATTCGAAGCCTCGTCGATGGCGCCCTGGACCCGGGTCACCGCTTTGCGCAATTCGCCATATTCCGAGTCGTAGCGGATGCCGCCCGGGCAACGATTAAGGGTTTGCCCGGGGTAGTCGGGCGTCATGAAACCGTCGTGGCCCGCCATCCGGTCGACAAGTTGCGCGGCCAGCAAGTGGCCGCGCAGGTCTGCCTTGTCGCGCCACTGCTCCAGCAGATGGGCCTGCTCCGAAGGCAAATAGGCACGGGCAAAGTCTTTCATGTCGCCCATGTGGCCGAACAGGCGCCAGGTATTGCTGTCGGAGGCGAATCCCAGGTTGATGCCGGCCTCCGCCGCCGCCCGGTTGATGCGGTCGGCCTGGCGATAGCTCCAGCCGCCGCTGGCGTCATCCCATTCCTTGTCGTACTTGGCGCCCGCATTGAACTGCGCCTGCACCGCTTTCAGGCCGGCCTGCACGATGTTGAGCAACTCCAGGCGCCGGTTCAGCGCGCGTAATTCCTGGATCTGCGTCTCGACCTGCTTGTCCAGCAGACGGGCGCGCTCGCCCTGCACGCTGAGCATCGCGGTCTCCTGGTCGGCGCCCACCAGGTCAGCGCCGCGCACGCCGCTGGAACTCTCCAGGCCTACGCCTCCCAGGCTGGGCTGACTGGCATTGGCTGCTCCGACCATAATCCGCCCCCTTTTATTTCATCACCGCATGTTGCCGAGAATCGAAGAACGGCTCTCCTGCATCTTCTTGATGAAGTTGGTCATGACATCGAAGGCCTCATTGCGCTTGCCCGTCAGCCCTTGCAGCCGCAGCATTTCCATCTGCTGGGTATTGCTCAGGTTATCGAGCGAGCTCTTGATCTCGTTGACCGCCTGCTTGTTGGCATCGATGGCCTTGCCGTTGCTGGCCACCTGGGCCTCGAGCGCCGAGATCTTGGCGCCGAGCTGGTCGACGAACCCCTGCACCACGCGCCCCTTTGCATCCATGGTGCCGTTGCGATCGACGTCGCGGGGCGCATCGTCGCCGCTGGGAATCGTCAGCCCGGCCGCCTTGATCTGGTCCAGCGTGGCGTGCGAAAGCGCCTTATCATCGCCTTGCCCCCAGGACAGCCCGTACCAGCCCTCGGGGTTGGGACACTTGCTCGCCGACAGGCGGCCCTGCAGGTCCTTGAGCTGGTCAATCTGCCCCTGCAGCGCCACGTTGGACGACTCCAGCTTCAGGCTATCGGCGTTCTTGGCGTTCATGGCCTCGTTCAAGCCGGCCATCTGCGCATTGCGGCCATTGACCGAATCCAGCTGTTGGCGCAAGGCGTCCTCCAGCATCTGCGAGCGCTGGGTCTGCACCGCCATCAATGCGGTCTCCAGATCCATGCTGGACAGGTCCATGCCCGCAACGCCCCCCACTCCCACTCCGGAAACCGTAGCCATTCCTTTCTCCTTGATCGACCGTCCTCGTCGACACACGACAGCCGGACGGCACGGGTTAACCCTGAAACGCCTTGCGGCCTGGCCGAACTCCGTGGAATCCGCGGCCTGCCCGTGTACGTAACCGCCGCCGTGCCAGGGTTCCATGCAAAGAAGATGGAACTTTCCCCGCCCATCCGTTACTACCCCTGACTGTGCGCGGCCTTCGTCCGCCGTTCCTCGCGCCTTCATGAACCGTATCGACGCCGGCCTGCCTCCTTCCGCTTTCTCGTCCACGACCTCGCACGCCGACATCCAGCACGGCCAGCAGCAGGTCGGCACGATGCTGGGCCAGGCCGCCGTGGCG
Organism: Achromobacter ruhlandii; assembly: GCF_002082135.1. Taxonomy (NCBI): domain Bacteria; kingdom Pseudomonadati; phylum Pseudomonadota; class Betaproteobacteria; order Burkholderiales; family Alcaligenaceae; genus Achromobacter; species Achromobacter ruhlandii. Next base: position 585,996 of record NZ_CP017433.1, on the reverse strand, counting down.
GTCGACGGCGAGGTCTCGCTGGCCGATTCCGCCGAGGAACTCAGCCTGCACATGGCCGAGAAGACCGAGGACAAGCACCACGCCGAACGCAAGATCGGCCGCGACGCCCCGCTGCAGCTGCTCAGCGCCGAGGCCATCGTGGCCTACCTGGCCGAGTCGCACGATGCCGACGCCCAGGAAAAACTGATCGAACTGGCGCGCCACCTGCTGGCCGGCGGCGCCGACCCGCGCCAGGCCGCCGCCCGGGCCTTCGGCGATGCCGCCCGCCAGTACCTCGGCCTGCAGTACGCGCTGCGCCAGGGCGAACGCGACGGCGCGCCCGAGGACGTGCTCGACGGCTTGCGCGAGGCGCTGGCCGACCTGGAACTGGAAAGCGGCCCGCAGATCCGCGCCAGCCTGAACACCATCGGCGCGGCCGCCGGCTATGCCGGCGACGCGCGCGGCGTGGCCGACTTCCAGCGCACCTATCAGGACGTGGTGCTGGGCGAAGCGTCGCTGGCCAAGACCCTGACGCTGGCGCTGGAACGCTTCGGCGGCAAGGACGTCGGCCGCGGCCTGCAGCAGCTGATCCAGGCGCTCGGCCAGGACCTGGCGGCGGCGCGCCCGTCCACCAGCCCGGACCGCCTGCAGGCCCTGATGCAGGATCTGTATCAGCTGGGCGTGGCGGTCACGGTGCTGGACGGCTGCGGCGAACTGGGTGAAAAGATGGCCCGTGACCACGGCAAGCCGCTGGCGGCCGACCGGCTGATGCAGGACCTGGTCAACATCAGCAACGAGAAATGGCTGTCGGAATCGCGCTTCGCCGCGCTCGCGGCCTCGCATGGCGCGGACTCGGTGGCGGCGCGCATCACATTCCTGGGCGGCGTACGGGCGGTGCTCAAGGACCTGCCGCTGCCGATGTTTCCCGACGTGGACGCGCGCCAGTCGGCCCTGAGCGCGGCGCAACTGGCCCTGGACGCGGCCATCGACGAGGAATACGAATGAACGGCCTGGATCGCGCCCTGGGCGCCTTCGGCGAAACCATCGGCCTGGAGCGGCTGGCCCTGGGCCCGCGCGGCAATGTGGCGCTGCAGCTGGACTCGGGCCGCCGGATTGCCATCGAGGCGGCCGGCGACGAGGTGCTGGTCTACGTGTCCGAGCCGGTGCCCTACGACGCCGCGCAGCGCCTGCTGCGGGCCTGGCGGCGGGCCCACCATGCCCACCTGGACGGCTCGCCGGTGCAGGCCGCCCTGCGCGAACAGGACGGCATCCCGCGCCTGCTGGCGCTGACGCGGCTGCCGGCCGCCCACAGCGACGCCCCCGCCTTGCGCCAGGCGGTGGAGCGGCTGGCGCGCTGGCTCGACGACACCCGCGCCGATTGACCCCGCGACGGAGACCCTCACACCATGTCCGATATGCGCATCAGCGGTTTCGCCTTCGACCGCGGCCTGGACGGCATTTCCTATGCCGGCCGCGAAGCGGCGGGCCAGCATTTGCCGGAGCGCCAGGAACTGACCCCGCCCGCCGACGGGGTCAAGGCGCAACTGGCCCAATTGCTGGACACGCCCAACACCGACCGCTACCTGGACAACCAGTTGCGTCCCACGCTGGCCAACCGCGACCTGCTGCTGCCCGGCAAGTTCGCCCAGGCCCTGCAGGCGACGCTGGATGGCCTGTCCGCCGCGGCCGAGCAGAGCCAGGACCGCAGCCCCGAGGACGCCCGCGCGCTCAACCGCGCCGTGCGGCTGCTCAAGGACGAGGCCGGCCTGCGCGACCTGGTCGCCATGTACCGCAGCGCGCTGTACCAGGGATGACCGCCGCCATGCCCTTGACGCCCGACGCCCGCGAGCTGCTCAGCCTGCTGGCCTATGTCTACCTGGAAAACAACCGGCCCGAAAAGACCGCCGTGGTGCTGAACGCGCTGCGCACGCTGGGGCTGGCGGACCCCCGCCAGCTCGCCACGCTGGCGCTGGCGCAATTGCGCGCCGGCAAGCCCGACGCCGCCCTGTCGACCCTGGACCAACTGGCCATGCAGGGCGGCGTCGATGCGCCCTTCCATCTGATCCGCTCGCAGGCCCTGCTGGCCCTGGAGCGGCGCGACGAGGCCGCCTCGGCCATGCGCGCCTACGTTGCCCTGCGCCCCGCCCCCGCGGCCGCGCCCACCGAAGCGGAAACGACGTGAGCCGCCCCATGCAAGCCCTGAACCGCGTCGTCGCCGCCGCCACCAGCCGCAACGATATCGTCCTGGCGGTCCTGATCGTCTCGATCATCTTCATGATGATCCTGCCGCTGCCGACGACACTGGTCGACGTGCTGATCGGCGCCAACATGACGCTATCGGCCATCCTGCTGATGGTGGCCATGTACCTGCCGTCGCCGCTGGCGTTCTCGTCATTCCCGTCGGTGCTGCTGGTCACCACGCTGTTCCGCCTGGGCATCTCGATCGCCACCACCCGCCTGATCCTGCTGCAGGGCGACGCCGGCCACATCATCGAGACCTTCGGCAACTTCGTGGTCGGCGGCAACCTGATCGTCGGCCTGGTGGTGTTCCTGATCCTCACCATCGTGCAGTTCGTGGTCATCACCAAGGGCGCCGAGCGGGTGGCCGAAGTGGCGGCGCGCTTTTCGCTGGACGCCATGCCCGGCAAGCAGATGTCGATCGACGCCGACCTGCGCGCCGGCACCATCGACATGGACGAGGCGCGCAAGCGCCGCTCGGTGGTGGAAAAGGAAAGCCAGCTGTACGGCGCCATGGACGGCGCCATGAAGTTCGTCAAAGGCGACGCCATCGCCGGCCTCATCATCGTCGCGGTCAACCTGCTCGGCGGCATTCTCATCGGCACCATGCAGCGCGGCCTGTCCGCCGGCGAAGCGGTGCAGGTGTATTCCATCCTGACCATCGGCGACGGCCTGATCGCGCAGATCCCCGCGCTCTTCATTGCCATCTGCGCCGGCATCATCGTGACCCGGGTGCAGACCGGCGACGGCCCCTCCAACGTCGGCAAGGACATCGGCGCCCAGGTGCTGGCGCAACCGCGCGCGCTGTTGATTGCCGCCGCCATCGCCGTCGGCATGGGCCTGATCCCCGGCATGCCCACCCTGACCTTCCTGGCGCTGGCCGCGGTGGTCGGCACCATCGGCTTCGTGCTGCTGCGCGGCACGCGCAAGGTGGTGGACGAAAAGACCGGCGAAATCACCGAGATCCCGGCGCTGGCGGCCGACGGCCAGAAGCCGCAGGCCAAGCCGCGCGCCGACGGCAGCGCCGAATTCGCGCCCACGCTGCCGCTGATGATCGACGTGGCCGCCGCGCTGCAGCGCAGCTTCGACGCCGATGAACTGAACGAGGAACTGCTGAAGATCCGCCGCGCGCTCTACTTCGACCTGGGCGTGCCGTTCCCCGGCATCCAGCTGCGCTTCAACGATGCGCTGCCCGCCGACACCTACAACATCCTGCTGTCCGAAGTGCCGGTATCGCAAGGCAAGCTGCGGCCGGGCGCGGTGCTGGTGCGCGACACGGAACAGAACCTGCAGGCGCTGCAGGTGCCCTACGAAACCGACAAACGCTTCCTGCCCAACATCCCCACGCTGTGGGTCGACGCCGGCCTGGCGCCGACGCTGTCGGCCGCCGGCATTCCGTTCCTGGACCCGCACCAGGTACTGACCTGGCATCTGGCCTTCGTGCTGAAGAAATACTCGTCGGACTTCATCGGCATCCAGGAGACGCGCTTCCTGCTGACGGCGATGGAAGACCGCTTCCCCGATCTGGTCAAGGAAGCGCTGCGCGTGATGCCGGTGCAGAAAATCGCCGAGATCCTGCAGCGGCTGGTGTCCGAGGATATCTCGGTGCGCAACCTGCGTGCGGTGCTGGAAGCGCTGATCGAATGGGGCCAGAAAGAGAAGGACTCGGTGCTGCTGACCGAATACGTGCGCGTCTCGCTCAAGCGCCATATCAGCTACAAATATTCGAGCGGCCAGAACATCCTGCCCGCCTACCTGCTGGCGCCCAACGTCGAAGAGACCGTGCGCGGTGCCATTCGCCAGACCTCGGCCGGCAGCTACCTGGCGCTCGATCCCAATGCCTCGCGCAAGCTGGTGGACAACATCAAGCGCGCCACCGGCGACCTGGCCGCCGCCGCGCAAAAGCCCGTGCTGCTGACCTCAATGGATATCCGCCGCTACCTGCGCAAGATGATCGAGCAGGACCTGTACGAATTGCCGGTGCTGTCCTACCAGGAGCTGACGCAGGAGATCAACGTACAGCCGCTGGCCAGGGTGGACCTGTGAACGCCCCCGCAACCGGAGCCCCCTCATGAGCGAAGCGCTGGAATTGCGCGTGCTGTCCGGGCTGCACCGCGATGCCCGCTGCCAGGTCGCGGACGGCTCGGTGCTGGGCGCCGATCCGGCCTGCGACATTGTGCTGGCCGACGATGGCATGGGCCCGCGCGCCGCGCGCATCCGCATCGGCGAAGCCGGCTGGGACCTGACGCTGGACGATGCCACGCCCGCCCGGCAGCCTGGCACGCCGTTCAACCGCCCGGTGCCGCTGGGCCCGGTCTGGATCACGGTGGCGCGGCGTGGCGATCCCTGGACCCACGCGCCGGATGCCGCCAACGATGCCGAGGCGCCCGTGCCCGAGCCCGCGGCGCCGCCCACGCCAACGGCCACTGCCGACAACGCTGACGAGGAACGCCAGCTGGAACGGCGGCTGCCCCTGCCACCGGCGCCCGGCAGGCGCCGAAAGCGCGACTCCTGGCCGGTGCTGCTGGGCCTGGGCGCGGTGGTGCTGACCATCTGCGTCGCCATCTTCCTGGCCTTGATGCCGCCCTCGACCGCCAGCCGCGCGCCGCGGGTCGACCCGCGCCTGGCCGCCGCCGAGCAGTCGGTGGGCCAGATCTCCGCCGTGTTCGAACGCATGGGCCTGACCTCGCGGCTGCATGTCTCCATGGCGCGCGACGGCATGGTCACGGTGTCGGGCTGGGTGCGCAATGCTGCCGAACAGGACGCGGTGGCGGCGGCGCTATCGCAGATCTGGCCGATGCCGGCGATGCGCATCAGCAACGAAGACGAGGTGGTGCGCACGGCCCGTGGCGCGCTGCGCGCCTTCAACGTGCGCTACGAACCGCGCTACGAAGGCGACGGCCGGCTGGCGGTGGCTGGCGTCGCCAGCAGCGCGCGCGAACGGGCCTCGGCGCTGGACGCGCTGCGGGCGCAACTGCCGGGCATGACGGTGCTGGGCAACGACATCGCGCTGACCCAGCAGCTCAGCGACACGCTGTCGAGCCAACTGGTGGACGCCGGCCTGTCCGGCGTCACGCTGACCTGGAAACCCGACCATCTCGAAATCGCCGCCGGCGCGCTGGACGACGACCAGCAGGCGCGCCTGGCGGACGTGCTGGACGACTTCAACAAACGCCACCTGGGCGTGGCCAGATTGGCGACCGCCAGTGCCGCGCCCGCCGCCGACAGCGTGCCTTTCGTGATCCGCAGCGTCGTCGGCGGCCCGCAGCCCTTTGTGGTGCTCGAAGACGGCAGTAAGCTGCTGGTGGGCGGGGTCTATCGCAAATACCGCCTGGTCGCCGTGGAAAACACCCGCATCATTTTCGAAGGCCCGCGCACCGCCATCGTGACGCGCTGACATGTCAACCGCCCGCCCGCACACATGAACGACCCGACCGCCCTCACTGAACTGGAACAACGCCTCGCCGGCCCCGACGGCGCCACGCTGCGCGCCGCGCTGGCGCAACGCCTTGCCACGCTCGAGCAGCAGGCCCGCCAGCGCCTGGACTCCGGCCTGGTGCCCGTCGCGTTCCAGCAATGCCAGGCGGTGGCGCAGGCCGCCGCCGCCGCGCGCGAAGTGCTGGCCGGGCTCGCCCTCGATTCCGACACCGGCGCCCCCGCGCCGCGCATGCCCTTTTCTCCCCTGAACCGCTAGGAGACGCACCATGGCCCTGAACGGATTGACCGGCTCGTCCGGCCTGAATTTCAACAGCGTGAACAACACCATCTACGACAGCATCCGCTCGCAGGAAAGCAATCTGCAGACAACGCTGTCGAACATGCGCACCAACGCCGACGGCAGCGTATCGCAGGCCGACATGCTGAAGATGCAGCAACAGGTGCAGCAATGGACCATGCTGATCGAAATCCAGAGCACCATCACCAAGCAGATCGCGGACTCGCTCAAGGGCGTGATCCAGAAGGCCAGCTAAGCCCTGCCCGGCTTCGGCCGCGCGGGTTCAGACCGACTGCATCATGAAGGCGGGATTGCGCCACGGCGCATCCGCGCCCGGTTCCGCGCGCGCGGCGCGTTTTTCCCAGGCCTCGACCTGGTTGAGCAACGCGTCGATCGCGGCCAGCAGCGCGTCCGCGCCGCATTGTTCGCGCGCCACGCCCAGCTGCAGATGCATGCGGCCGTCGGGGGCCGCGCATGCCACCACGCCGCCGCCCGCCTGCAGGAAATTGCCCTGCGCGGCCAGCAGGGCCAGCGCGCCATCCATCTTGCCCCCGCCCACCGCGCACGACAGCAGGATCTGGCCGCGCGCGCCGTGCGCCATCAGTTGCACCAGGTGGCGGCCATCGAAGGCCAGCTGGCACAGGCCGCCGTCAGCGGGCGCCAGCGCGGGAATGCCCAGCGCCTGGCCGAGTTCGGAAAGCACCTGGGCGAAATGAGGGTCTGACACGGTGACGAGTGGCGAGGCGGGCGCGGACTGGCGCGGCCGCGCCGGAGCGCGAGATGGACGAGGCGACATTATGGCACTCGCGCCGCGCGAATCCCAAGTCCCACGGAACCGGAAGGCATGCTGCCGTTACTCATGGGGTGATTTCCACTCCGCGAGTTATCCATGGCGCACAACTCCCTCACCGACATCGCGCGGGCCGCCGCCGAATACGCACAGGCGCATTTCCAGGCCGGCGACACCGAACAGCCCGCGCAATGGGCCGTCCCGCTGGACGACCATCATCAACTGGGCATGGCGCGCAACGCGCACGACGGCAGCGTGGTGCTGACCGCCTGGCGCCTCGCCTTCAACGACACGCCCGGCTTCGACGACCCGCAGGGCGAAGCGTTGCTGCGCCGCAGCTTCGATACGCGCCTGGGCGCCGGCCTGATCGGCGGCATCTCGCCCGAGCTGGGCCCGAGCCTCAGTCTGCCGCTGTACGCGGCCTGCGACGCGCAGGCGCTGCACGACATCGCCGAGGCCCTGTTGCGCGAACTCGACCGCCTGGCCGGCCCCGCCCCCGACGACGCGCCGACCGCGCCGCTGCCGCGCGGTCCGCAAGGCGATGCGCGGCAGGCCGAACGCGACCTGGCGCGGCTGGCGCGGGCCTGCGGACGGGATGCGCTGCCCGCCGGCGCGCGGCAGTTCGACCTGCTGTTCGACGACCTGCCCGGCCGCGTCACGCTGCATCCCGACAACCGCCGGCTGCTGACCGATTTCTTCCTGCATGACGCCGCCGTGCTGCATGGCAGCCTGCGCCGCGCCGTCATCAAGAGCGCGCTGCTGGTCAACCAGAACGCGCTGCGCGGCCACGCCTATGTGGTGGGTCTGGACAGCCGCCAGTTCATGACTGGCACCGGCCGCATCGCGCTCGACAGGCTGGACGACGACACCTGGCCGCGCTGGCTGCAATACCAGCTGGCGCAGGCGCGGGACACGCGCGCGCTGGTGCGCGACCTGGCGCTCGAAGGCGCGCAGATTTCCTTTGGCATGTCGGCTGGCGCCACGAGCGCCGCCGCGCCGGGAGCGCTGGTATGAACGGCATCTCCAGCGCCATCCAGAACAGCGCCGCAGCCTCCGTCTGGCAACCGCCAGCGCAGACGCCCACCTCGCTGCTCGGCCAGCTCAAAGGCCTATTCGTCACGCCCGACCGCGACGCCGCCCACGTTGACGCGGCCAAGCGTTCGTTCGAACAGTACTTCATGCGCGAGACCAGCGCGCTCGCTGACATGATGGGCCCCAAGGGCATCGAGAACTTCGCCGGCGACGTGCAGGCGCGTTTCGACGCCATCGTCCAGCGCGCCTTCGACGCGCTGCCGCGCAAGCAGGACGGCTCGGTCGATGGCAAGGACTTCGCCAGCGCCATGAAGTCGGCCGGCAAGGCCGCCTCCATGGCCCTGGACCGGTTGAAAGTGGACGCGGCGCGATCCGAGCTGATGGCCAACCAGCCACAGGCCGACATCCGGCCGCAGATCATTCCGCGTGGCGATAAGTACATCGTCATCCGCCCTGCGCCGCAGCTCGAGAACATGGCGCTGCGCGGCGGCGGCGCCAAGGGCATTGGCTACAGCGCCCACCTGGACCAGATGGAAAAGAGCGGCATGCTGACCGGACTCAAGCACCTGTCGGGCTCGTCCGCCGGCGCCCTCACCGCCACCTGCCTGGCGGCGGGCCTGAGCGCCGCGCAGTTCGAGCAGGGGCCGGCCGACGCGTTGTTCCGCCCGGGCATGCTCGATGCGCTCAAGGGCGGCGGCGACCTGGCGCGCATCTATCCCGACCTGAAGATGGAAGGCGGCCTGGCGCCCGCCGTCGCTTCCTTGAAGGTGGTCGACCAGACCACCGCGCGCAGCGTGCACGACTACCTGACGACGCACTGGAACACGCATGCGTTCCAGGACAAGCTGGTCGCGCTCGCCGGCCAGGGCCAGTTGAGCGACCGCCAGCTCGAACGCCTGAGCCGATTGCAGCAGTTGCCGGATTTCGACAAGGAACACAAGGACAGCATGATCACGTTCGGCGACCTGAAGCTGCTGAACACGCTGGCGCCCGACAAGTTCAAGCAGCTGACGCTCACCGGCTGGAACAAGACCGACCAGGTCGAGGAATACTTCGACGCCGACAGCGCGCCGGACATGCCCATCGCCTATGCCGCGCGCATGTCGATGTCGTTCCCGATCGCGTTCAAGGCGGTGTCGGTGGAGACGGCCGACGGCGGCAAGAAGGTCTACGCCGACGGCGGCATCGGCAGCAACATGCCGTCCGAGGTCTTCACCCACCCGAAGGACGCGCAAGGCGTGCCCACCGCATTGACGGGCGACGCACTCGGCCAGACGCAGGCCCGCACCCTGCTGCTGACCTTCGACGAAAACGGCAAGGCCTACCAGATCATGCATGGCGGCCCGCCTCAGGCCCCGACGCCGGGCGTGCTGGGCAAGATCAAGTCGTTCTTCGTCAACTTGATCACCAGCCATCCCGATCAGGCCGGCGCCGACTTCGCCGACAAGGTCAAGCTCCACGCGGCCGGCCCGAACGCCTTGCCGGTGTTCCACGGCGGCATCAGCACGCTGACCTCGGGCATCAGCGACGAAGTCCAGCACCAGGCGCACATGCTGTCGGCTTGGAAGTCGCTGGAGCAGATCGCGGTGCGCATCAATCAGGCCTATTCGATGGAATGCGACAACCTGGCGGACCTGGCGGGCTTGCTGACCGACGGCGAAAAGCAGGCGCTGCGCGCTCATGCCGCGCTGGATGGCCCGCAACGCCAGCTACTGGCGCTGGTGGACGGCAACGTCGCGCCCGGACCGGGACTGATGCCGCAACTGGCCTGAGCGACGGCCGGCCCCCTCCCGGGACCGGCCGCGCGATTCAGAGCGGCACCACCGCCCGGGCCTCGCACACCTTGGCCAGGCGCCTCGGATCGCCGTCCAGTTCGTGCCACAGGCGCAGCAGGCGGTCCGCGCCGCTGCTGCGCGCGGCCAGCGCGTAGCGCGCGTAGCCGAGCCAATGGCGTTCTCCCGGCGCCAGCCCGCCTTCGGCCACTGCCAGCACCTCGCCGGCCAACGCGTGCACCGCGGGATCGTGCAGCGCGTCGCGCATGGCGTCGGCGCGCATGGCCCGCAGCCGTAGCCAGCCCCATGCGCGCAGCAGGTCTTCGGCCTGCGACAGATTGCGCATCAGGCCCAATTGCAGCGCCGACGGCGCCATCACCAGCGTGGCCGCGATCTCGCGCCCCGCCTCCCGCAGCAGTTGCGCGTCGGCAAAACCGGCCCCGGGCGCACGGCCTTCGATATAGCCGTCGGCGCCAAGCTGCGCATACAGCTCCTCGATGCCGCCCGGCCGCCGCCAGGCCTCGCGCAACGCCTCCAGCGACGGCGGCGTCGCCAGCCGGTAGCGCCAGCGCGCATCGAGGAAGTGCGCAAACTGCGAGTACTCGAAGTGCGCGCCCCGCGGCGCGATGCAAAGGTTTTCGCCGGTGTCCGAACGACGGCCCGGCCATCCATCCGACGCCAGGAACGCCGACAGGCAGGGCGATCCGCGCAGGTACACCCCGGTGGCCGACTTATAGCCATCGTCCGTCGCCAGCGGCAGGCAGCGGCTGGCGGTGCCGGGCGCGAACATCCAGCGGAAGTAATCGCCCAGATCCACGAACGGCCGCTCGGGCAGGCGTTGCAGGTGGTGGTCGCCGGCATAGCGCGAATGGCGGAACATGCGGTCCCACACCGTCAGCCGGTTCTCCTTCAGGCCGGTGACGCGACCGCTCTCCAGCGGACTGTTGGCAAATAGCGCAATACTGGCGGGCGCCAGTGCCAGCACCACATTGAGCGCGCGCGCCGCCTGCGTCACGTCCACCGACGTGCACGGACTGTTCTGGGCCTTGGCGTCGATCCCCACGCGATGCAGCCATTCGCGATGGCCCACCAGCTCGCGGTAGATCGGACGCGGCACGTGCACCGCCGCGTACCACGACGCGTCCAGCGTGCAATCCGGGTGTTCCGACGCGTTCAGCAGCGCCGCGCCTTCCGCTTCCAGCGCGCGGCAGGCGTCGTGCAATTCACGCGTGGCGCGCCGCGCCAGTTCATCCAGTCCGCCCTCGTCTTCGGACACCGGGGCGAACGCGGTCTCGAGCAGATTGAAGCCATTGTCCAGGCCGCTCTCGCCGGCCGCCACCGACACACCCACAATGCGCCCGTCGATGCGCGCCAGGTCCGGCGCCTCGCCGCGCGCCGCCTTGATCGCGGCCAGGGCCTCGAAGTAGCCGCCCACCGGATGGCTGGCGCCGGTATCGCGCCGCGCCACCGCCATTTCCATCTCCAGTCCCAGCGTGCGTCCCGCGCGCGCCGTCATCGCGCCGCTCCGGCGGCGCGCGGACGGGTCCGCACAGGCGGAACGGAAGCGGTGGCGGCGTGCATCAAGACTGTCTCCTTGTTCTTCTGGCGCGGGACGCGCCGCAAGCTGAGTAACACCGATGGCGCCGGCGTTCCCCGGCGGCCGGCGCGATCGCCTCAGGCGGGCTCGGCCATGTCCTGGAAGCGCCGCGTCAGAATATCGACGAAGGCCTCGGTCACCACCGACGGCGCCGTCTGCGCGGGATACGCCATGCAGACCCGCACGGGCAGCTTGGGCGTGAACGGCCGTATCGACAGCTGTTGCGCGAACACGTCGGCAATGTAGGGATTGACGATGCCCAGCCCGGTGCCGGCCGCGGCCAGCGCGCAGATCGTCGAAGAATAGGTGGTCTCGATTTCGGACACCGGCTGCACCTGGTGCGCCAGCATCGCGCCGCGCAACTGCAGGTACACGTCGTCGTCCGCGTTCAGCACCAGCAGCCGGCGCTCGTTCAGGTCCGCGATGCCGATGGCCGGCAGCGCGGCCAGCGGATGATCCGGCCGCATCACGCAGACCGCGGCGCTCTCGTGCAGGGTTTGCAGCGCCAGGTGCGCGCCGTCCAGCGGCACCGTCGTCACCACCACGTCATAGGTGCCATGCAGCAGGCCTTCGCGCAGGTACTGGCTGCCCACCGTCTGCATGTTGATGTGCACATCGGGATAGCGCTGCGCGAATTCCTCGACCGCGCCGGGCAACATGCCCAGGCCCAGCGCCGGCGTGCAGGCCAGCCGCAGCACGCCGCTGCCGCTGCGGCGCATGGCGGCCACGCGGTCCTCGATGCGCTCCAGGCCGACGAAGTGGCGTTTGACCGTATCGAACAGGTCCTTGGCCTCGCGCGTCGGCCGCAGGCGGCCACGCTCCATGTCGAACAGCTTGAGGCCGCTGGCCTGCTGCGCCTGCGCCAGCAGGCGGCTGATCGAGGGTTGCGTGGTGCGCAGCATTTGCGCCGCGCCGGTGGTGGTGCCGGCCAGCATTACCGCGTGGAAGGCTTCGATCTGACGGAAATTCAGCGGTCGGCTCATGGGGTCACAGGGTATAGCAAACTTGCATAGACTATGCCGAAAAAAGAATTTTTTCAAATACTTATCGACTCCTACACTCGTGGCTCCTCAGGTGCTCTTGCTCCCGCACCCCAACGAAAAACCAACCGCTGTAGGGGAAATACCATGCGTTCAAGCCGTCCCTGGCGCCGCCGCGTCCTGCAAGCCTTCTGCCTGACCCTGGCGAGCGCGGCCCTGCCGTTCGCCGCCCAGGCCCAGTCCAATTATCCGGACCGCCCGTTACGAATCATCGTGCCGTTCACCGCCGGCGGCAGCTCCGACATCCAGGGCCGGCTGCTGGCCAAGTACCTGGGCAAGCTCTACAACCAGCCGGTCGTGGTCGAGAACCGGCCCGGCGCCGGCGGCCACATCGGCGGCAAATTCGTCGCCGAATCCGACCCCGACGGCTACACCCTGCTGCTCGGCTCCATCGGCCTGCATGCCACCTACGGCGTCTACAAGCACCTGAACTACCGCCCCGCCGACGCCCTCAAGGTCATCACCATCGTCGCCGAGATGCCGCACGTGGTCGTGGCCAGTCCGACGCTCCAGGCCAACACCCTGGCCGAACTCACCGCCCAGGCCAAGGCCAGCCCCGACAGCCTGCATTTCGGCTCGGCCGGCGTCGGCTCCTCGGTGCATATGGTAGGCGAACTCTACAAAATGGCCGCGCAGGCCCCGATCGCGCACATTCCCTATCGCGGCAGCTCGGCCGCCATCAACGACCTGATCGGCGGCCAGATCCAGCTGCTGTTCGAAAACGTGCCCACCACCATCGGCTACATCCAGACCGGCAAGCTCAAGGCGCTGGCCATCACCGGCGCCACGCGCTCGGCCGCGCTGCCCGACGTGCCCACCGCCGCCGAGGCCGGCCTGCCCGGCCTGACCGTGACCTCCTGGACCACCCTGGCCGCCGGCAAGGACGTGCCCGACGCGCTGATCGACAAGCTCAGCGCCGACCTGCGCCGCGTCTACGCCGATCCGGAATTCCGCGCCGGGCTCGAGCACCTGGGCATGGCGCCGGTGGGCAACAGCCCGGCCGAGGCGCGCGCCTTCGTCGAGCGCGAGCGCGCCCGCTGGAACAAGGTCATCGAAACCGAACACATCAGCGCCGGCTGAACGCCCTTCCCCTTCCTTCATTGATGAATCGCATGACCACTCCCGCCATCGCCTGCCGGCGCCTGGGTGGCCCGCCGGGCCACCACTTCTTCGGCTACTACAACAAGACCGTCTGGCACCAGAGCGGCCGCTATCTGCTTGCCAATCGGACCGCCTTCAAGGATGCGGTGCTCACGCCCGGCCTGCATGCCGAGGTCGGCTACTTCGACCTGCATGAAGGCGGCCGCTACCACGCCGTCGGCGCCACCACGGCATGGAACTGGCAGATGGGCTGCCAGCTGCAATGGCTGGACGGCAAGGCCGAACCGCAGCTGATCTACAACTGCCGCCGCGATGACGGCAGCGGCTTCTATCCCGGCTTTCGCTCGGCCGTGCACAACCTCGCCAGCGGCGAAACCCGCTACCTGCCATTGCCCATCTATGTCGCCTCGCCCAACAGCCGCTACGCGCTGTGCGTGGATTACCGCAGGCTCTACATCACGCACCAGACCATCGGCTACAGCGAGCACGCGCCCGGCCCCGTGGCCAACGCCCCGGCCGACGACGGCATCCATGCGCTCGACCTGGACAGCGGCGACCACCGCCTGCTGGTCAGCTACGCCGACCTGCGCAATTTCCATCCGCGCGCGTCGATGGAACGCGCCATCCACTGGGTCAGCCACATCGAGGTCAACCCCTCGTCCACGCGCATCCTGTTCCTGCACCGCTGGACCGAGCGGGTCGAGGACGAGACCTGCTTCCTGCACCGCCTCATCACCATGAACCCGGACGGCAGCGACATGCGCCTGCTGGAATGTTCCGACCACCCCCTGCCGCAACTGGCCGCCGACTTCGACCCGGCCGCGGTCGGCACCTTCGACTACGAGAAGTCGGAATACCAGATCTCGCATCCGCTGTGGCGCGACGACCGTTCGATCATCGTCTGGGGCCCGCACGCCGGCAGCATCCACTACCACTTATACGAAGACGCCGACGGCGGCCCGGTGCAGGTGGTGGGCGACGGCATCCTCACCGAAAACGGCCACATGACCTTCTCGCCCGTGGACACTCGCTGGCTGCTGAGCGACACCTACCCCGATCCCGTCACTCACGAACGCGTCCTGTTCCTGTACGACATGGAAACCGGGCAGCGCCATGACCTCGGCAGCTTCTACGCCGACCCCAAGCTGTCCAAGGAAAACCGCTGCGACCTGCATCCCCGCTGGAGCCGTGATGGCACCCAGGTCTGCATCGACTCGGTGCACGAAGGCGAGCGGCAGATGTACGTGCTGGACGTCGAGCCGATCGTGCGGACTTGAACCCGGCGGCGGCGCCGGCCCCTCAACCTTCGCGCGCCACCTGGCGCAGCGCCTGCTCGAACACGTCCGCCGGCTGTCCGCCGGACACCAGGTACTTGCCGTTCAGGATCACCGACGGCACCGACGTGATGCCGCGATCGCGCCACTCGGCCTCTTCCTTGCGCACCTCTTCGGTGTAGCGGCCCGAGGCCAGCACCGCGCGCGCCTCGGCCGCGTCCAGGCCGGCGAGGCCCGCCCAGTACAGCAGGCGATGGGCATCGAAGGTATTGAACGAGCGGTTGTCATCGGCCATGCGCATGCGCATGCCGACGGCCGCCGCGCGTTCGCTGATGACCTTGCGATTGGCCTGCACCTGTTCGCGGCTGTAGCCGTACTTCGCCATGAGCCGTTCGATGGTGTTCTGCCCGCCCTTGGGCATGTCGGGGTTGAGTTCGAACGGCCGGAAATGCAATTCGACCTCGGCCTCATCCCGCACACGCTCAATGGCGGCCAGCAGGCCTCCCAGGCCGACCGCGCACCACGGGCAGGCAACATCGGACACGAAATCGATAGTGATCTTGGACATGGCAATCTCCGGGAACAGTCCTCAAGCGTAGACCAAACCGGCGCGCGTCGATCAAGAAACCCTGGATGCGCCAGGGCCAGGGCGCCGCTATGTTCGCGCCGTATCCTCATGCCCCGCCGCGCGTCCCGCGCGCAGCCCATGCCGGGCCGCCTCAGGCCCCGGCGTCGCGCCGCAATTCCCGCACCCCGCGCCCGAGCTTCCTGCGCAACAGGCTGCGCAGCGTCGAGGTGTCGGCATAGCCGACCTGCGCCGCAACGGTGTCCAGGTCGCAACCATTGGCCACCAGCTGCCGCGCGCGCTGCACCCGCAGGTCCTGCACAAACGCCAGCGGCGACTTGCCCAGGACCAGCTCGGTGCGCCGCTGCAGCGTTCTGGCATGCACGCGCAGCGCCGCGGCCGCCTCCTGCAAGGCAAAGCCCCTGGAAAGATTCTCGCGCGCCCAGCGCTCGAAGCGCGCCACCAGCGGATCGGCATGCGCCAGGAAGTCGGGGATGATGTATTGCGCCTGCGACGAACGGTTGTCGATCAACAGGAATCGCGCCACCACCTCCGCCAGCCCGGGGCTGGCCTGCCGCATCAACCACAGCGCCAGATCCAGGTGCCCCATGGCCGCGCCCGCTGTCACCAAGCCGTCACCGGCAACAATCATGCGCGTGTCATCCAGGCGCACCGTCGGGTAGCGCTCGCGGAAAAGCGGCGCCAGCGACCAGGTGGTGGTGGCCTCGCGTCCATCCAGAAGACCGCTGTCGGCCACCACGAAAGTGCCAATGCACGCCGCCGCCACCCCGATGCCCTGCCCGCGCCAAGCGCGCAACTGCGCCTTGGCGCGCACCACGTCGGGCCGCGCCAGCGCGGCCAGCAGCTTGGGCGGCGTCTTGGCGTTCAGCGCTGGCACCACGACCCAATCCGGCCGCGCTACCTCGCCGGCCGGCCGCACCGCCATGGACAGTCCCAGCGCGGTGCGGATGCGCCGGCCCACGCCTGCCACGGTCACCTCGAACGGCGCCGGCGCATCCGACTGCATGGATGCCAGTTCGTTGGCGGTGTCGAAGGTGTCCAGCAGCGCCGTCAGGCCGGTGTCGAACACCCCATCCAGCGCGAGCAGGCAGATGCGCATGTCGTAAATAACCCGAATATTGTCATTTACGACTATAGATCGGCGCCTCTCGCGCTGTCTAGAATTCTCTCGGATTCAACGGCCCCGGCATCCGTCCGGTCACCCGGAGTCCCACAAACGAGACCCCCATCATGGAACACCCCGATCAGACCCAGCTCGACAATCCGGCCTGGTTCGCCCTGGCCGGCCGCCAGGCGCACCTGCGCCAAGGCGATGGCCTGGCCGCGCGTTACATGCCCGACGTCGCGCCCTTCGCCGCCGTGCGCAACACCACGCGCGACGCCTTCGACGCGCTGCGGCGACTCATTGCCCCGGACACGCCCGCCATGCTGCAGGCCTTGTATCTGCCGCCCCCGCTCGACGGCCTGCGTTCGGAGCCGCTGTTCTCCTTCTTCCAGATGATCGACCACGGCCCCGCCCCCGCCGCCGCCGACGAGCAGGATTTACTGACGCTGGGCGCGGGCGACGTCGCCGACATGATGGCGCTGGCCGCCGCCACGCGGCCGGGCCCGTTCGGTCCGCGCACCATCGAGACCGGCCAATACGTCGGCATGCGGCGCCGGGGCCGCCTGGTCGCCATGGCCGGTGAACGCATGCGGCTGGACGGCTACGTGGAGATCAGCGCGGTGTGCGTGGACGCCAGCTGCCGCGGCCAGGGCCTTGCCGGCCGCCTGATGGATCGACTACGGCGCGATATCCGTCTGCGCGGCGACACACCGTTCCTGCATGTCCGCGACAACAACGCGGCGGCCATCGCGCTCTACCAGCGCCTGGGCTTCCGTACGCGGCAGACTTTTCAGCTCCACCGCATTACAACGCTGGACACGCACGAATCCGCCTGTCTTTGAAGTCGCCCGACCGTCGATCGAACGGCCGCCTGGCGGCGCCGACATGCCGGGGCGGCAGCGCCCGCTATCGCGCCGCGTCCCGATCGAACAGGATCCGCTCGATCGCGCGCACCCTATCCCGGCGGCGCCTGACCGCGCGCACCGGCCTGCCGAAAAAGCGCTTGCGCTGCGTGGCTTCCCGGCTGGCCTGCAGGTGCTCGATGAACACCTCGGCGCACGGCGCGTTGTCAGTCTTGTCGAAGATCCAGCAGTAGGCGACGGGCAGACGCGCCTGCCGATAGCGCGGCGCGGCCGATGCGGCATCGCTGGCAAGCAGGCGCTCCAGCACCAGCTGATCCCACTCCTCTGGATTCTCCGCGCAGGCCTGGGCCCAGGCCTGCAACAGCTCGGCGGCGGCCGGCGTATGGTTGATGAACAGCGTGCCGCTCAGCAAATGGCCTTCGGGCTCATGGTAGGCGGCGATGTCACAGTCCAGCGCCGCCAGCGTCGGCCACGGATCGCGGTGGAACACTGCGTCCACGTCGACATACAACAACGGCCCCGTGTGTTTCCTGCGCATGGCGACCAGCACCGACGGCTTCATGGACGCGTTGCGCACCCAGGACCCGGTGGATTCGATCGGTTCGGCATCGACGGCAAGCCCCAGCCGTTGCGCCGAGCGCAGCAGGCGGTTCTTTTCCGTCTCGTAAATACTGTCGCGGGTGAAGAATGCCACCACCATGCCCGTCGCGCTGCCTCCCCGCCCGGCCGGCGCCGCCTTGTCGGGCCCCGGAAAGCTCGGAACCACCCGCGTCTGCTCCGCGGACCAGCCGAACCACTTGCGTCGAAACCAATCGAACATGATGCGCCACGCTTTTCGAGATCAGGTAAAGCGGGCGTACCGGCAACGTCATGGCGACAGCGCGGCGGCAGGCTCGCACAACGCTCCTCCCGCCGTCATGCGACGCACAGAGGGCGAGCGAGACGGGCACGGGGTCGAAGCGCAGGCGGAGTTTATGGATCGACACGATAAGCGTCGATGCTATTGCAATCAGTCGAAATCCAAATCGTCACGCTGAAACATTCTTCGCGCGGCTTCTCTCTGAAGCGCCTTTCCAGGCCCAACAGAACTTTCAACCGGCTTTCTCGAATACCGCTCGCGCCGCGGGTCGCGGCAAGCGCGACCCGTCCAAGGCCAACCTGCTCGCGGCGGCCGGCCTGGCCGCCTACACGAGAATCCTGTCGTCGGCCGGATCAGGCGTACTGCGCAAGGCCGCCTCCCAGCGACCAGTTTTCCTTCAAGACCTCGACGAGATTCACGAACACGTCCTCCGACCGCAGGCCGGGATTTTCACCGAGCAGCTGCGCAATCCGCCGGAACAGCGCCTTCTTCTGTTCCAGCGTGCGCGTATTGTTCGCGGTGATCTGGATGAACACAAGATCGTCGCTGCGAGCGATATCAAAATAGGTCGCGCCGTAGCGGAAGTTGGCCGCCTCGTGCTCGGTCATGACCATGAACTGGTCATCTTCGGGCACGTCGAACGTTTCATGCAGCGCGCGGTAAACGCCGTCGAAGATGGCCTGCCGGTAAGCCTCCGTCTTTCCGGAACGCAACGAGATTTGAGCGAATGGCATGGGAAATTCCTCCTTTGTGGTCCCGTGGCCTATTATCTATTCTGATAACTTATTCATTTTTATTTCAACGATAAAGTTTTGAAATGACAAAGCGTGCCCTTGACCTGGAAGCCGTCAGAGCCTTCATCCGCATCGCCGAGCTGGGCAGCTTCACCCGCGCCGCCGAAGCGTCACGGACCACGCAGGCCGCGGTCAGCTTGAAGCTGAAACGGCTGGAAGAAAGGCTGGGCTTCAGACTGGTCGAGCGAACGCCGCGCTACGTGGAGCTTTCGGCCCAGGGCGCGACCTTTCTTGACCATGCGCGCAAGCTGATCGAAGCCCATGACCGGGCGATCTCGGTCGTTGGAGGAACGCGGCAGCGCCTTGCCATCGGCATCAGCGACCACGTCGCGGGTCCGGAGCTGCCCGCGCTGATCGCGCGCATGAATGCCCAGGATCCTCACCTGCTGATCGAGATCCGGATCGGATCGTCGGCGGAACTGCTTCAACGTTTCGACCGCCGCGAACTCGATACAGTGATCGTGCGCTTCCAGGCGGGGCGCGGCGATGGGGAAATCCTGGCCGAAGAAAAATTCGGTTGGTTCGCGATGCCGGGTTGGCAGCATCGCGCGGGCGAGCCGCTGCCGCTGGCCACGATGGCGGAACCCTGCGGCGTGCGCGCCCTGGCCGGACAACTGCTCGACGAGGCCGGCATGCCCTGGACCGAGGTTTTCGTCGGCGGCGGCGTGATGACGGTCGCCGCCGCCGTCATGGCCGGGCTGGGGGTCGCCGCGCTCGCCCCGCGCATGGTGCCGTTCGGCGCGGTCGACGTCGGCCCCAGGCTGGGGCTGCCGGACCTGCCGCGGCTGCCCATCCTTCTGCACACCCGGGTCCGCGACAGCCGCGCGCGGGATGCGCTGGTCGCGCTCTCGGCGGCCTTTCGCGGCGTGGCGCGAAGCTAGGATCAGCAAGCGATGCCACGCCCCCCCCTCCGGGCCCCCGACAAAGGAGAACGCCGCCGCCGACGATCCTCCGGACAACAAAAAACCCGCAGAACCAATGTTCATGCGGGTTTCGGGGCAAAGCGCCAACGGGCTGCGCCGGGGCGACTCTTGCTAGATTCTTGGCGGACAGAGGGGGATTCGAACCCCCGATACGCTTTTGACGTATACACGCTTTCCAGGCGTGCGCCTTCAACCACTCGGCCACCTGTCCTGATCCGGTACGCATTGCTGAAAATGCGAATCCGCGATTCTAGCAGATCGGCAAGAAAGCTGCAGCGGCGTAGCGGCCCCAGAAAAAGGGGACGCGATTGCGTCCCCTTTTTGCCACGGGCGCCCGTGCGCACCCGGTGGCGACTGTCCCGGACGCAGTTGCCCGGGGCAGCCCTTGGCCGCTCAAGCGTTGGGCGGATCCTGCTCGCGGTACGAACTGACGGTGCCGTCGGGTTCGGTCTCCTCCAGCCGCACCCGGAAGCCCCACAGCCGCGCCAGATGCTTCATCACCTGCTCCGCGTCCTCGGCCGCGAGCGGCCGGCCGCGGCTCTTCAGGTGCCGCAGCACCAGCGAACGGTCGGTGTCGCGGTTGAAGCGGACCACCTGGATGTCCGGCACCAGATTGTCGCGGTTGTGCTGCGCGGCCAGCAGGCGGCGGATGTCGCGGTAACCCTCGTCGTCGTGGATCGCGGCGACCTCCAGCTTGGGATTGGCCTGGTGGTCCGAGATCGCGAAGAAGCGGAACTCGCGGATCAGGCGCGGCGACAGGTACTGCGAGATGAAGGACTCGTCCTTGAAGTTGCGCATGGCGAAGTCCAGCGTCTTCAGCCAATCGCCTCCCGCGATGTCCGGGAACCAGCGGCGATCCTCGTCGGTGGGCTTTTCGCAGATGCGGCGGATATCCGACATCATCGCGAAGCCCAGCGCGTACGGGTTGATGCCGCCGTAGCCGCGTTCGTCGAAGCCGCGCTGGCTGACCACGTTGGTGTGGCTCTGCAGGAACTCCATCATGAAGCCGTCGTTGACCAGTCCCTTCTCGTGCAGCCGGTTCAGGATGGTGTAGTGCCAGAACGTGGCCCAGCCTTCGTTCATCACCTTGGTCTGGGTCTGCGGATAGAAGTACTGGGCCACCTTGCGCACAATGCGCACCAGTTCCTTCTGCCACGGCGCCAGCTTGGGCGAATACTTCTCGATGAAGTACAGCAGGTTCTCTTCCGGCTCGGGCGGGAACACCGACGCGGCGACCCGCTCGTCCTTGTCGGCCTCCAGCCGCGGCAGCGTGCGCCACAGGTCGTTGTATTGCAACCGCGCGTGCTCCTGGCGCTCGGCCTGGCGCGCGGCCTCTTCCTTGTACGAGATCGGCGTCGGCCGCTTGTAGCGGTCCACGCCATGGTGCGACAGCGCGTGGCAGGAATCCAGCAGCGCCTCCACCGCGTCGATGCCGTAGCGGTCCTCGCAGTCCATCACGTACTTGCGGGCGAACACCAGGTAGTCCAGCACGCCGTCGGCGTCGGTCCACTGGCGGAACAGGTAGTTGCCCTTGAAGAACGAGTTATGGCCGTAGCAGGCGTGCGCGATCACCAGCGCCTGCATCGTCATGGAGTTCTCTTCCATGAGATATGCGATGCAAGGGTTGGAGTTGATCACGATCTCGTAGGCCAGGCCCTGCATGCCGCGCCGGTAGTACTGCTCGTTGCGGATGAACTCCTTGCCGTACGACCAGTGCGGATAGCCGATGGGCAGGCCCGCCGACGCGTACGCGTCCAGCATCTGCTCCGAGGTGATGACCTCGATCTGGTTCGGATAGGTGTCCAGCCCGTACTCGCGCGCGACCTGCGAGATCGCGTCGTCATAGGACTGGATCAGTTCGAACGTCCATTCGGAACCTTGCGACAACGGCCGGGGGCTGTCGGCCGATTCCGGCTCCACCAGTGCGCCCAGGATGGCATTCATACGGTTTCCTTCTTGAACAGGTCATGGAACACGGGATAGATTTCCCCGCGATCGCAAATCCGCCGCATCACGAAATGCGGCGCCAGCTTCTGTTCATATTCCGCCCACAGGCTGCTCTTGCGCGCCTCCTGCGAGTCGGGCACCTCGATATAGGCGAAGTAGCGCGTGGCCGGCAGCAGGTGCTCGGCCAAAAAGCGCGCGCTCTTGCCCGCGTCGGCGCCGAACGAGTCGCCGTCGCTGGCCTGCGCCGCATACACGTTCCAGGCCGTGGGCGGATAGCGCTTCTCGACGATCTCGCGCATCAGCTCCAGCGCCGACAGCACGATGGTGCCGCCGCTCTTGGGATCGTAGAAGAAGGTCTGCTCGTCCACTTCCTCGGCATTGTCGGTATGGCGGATGAAGACCAGGTCGACGTGCTCGTACTTGCGCGACAGGAACAGGTATAGCAGCGTGAAGAAACGCTTGGCCAGGTCCTTCTTGCCCTCGTCCATCGAGCCGGACACGTCCATCAGGCAGAACATGACCGCGCGCGCCATCGGGATCGCGACCGACACGCGGTTGCGGTAGCGCAGGTCCAGATCGTCCAGGAACGGCACGCGCGCCAGGCGCTCGCGGCAGTCCTCGACATCCTGCTCCAGGGCCTTGATCTGGTCGGCGGGCGCGCCCGCCGCCTTGGCCTTGGCCAGGCGTTCTTCCGCGTCTTCCAGGTCGGCGCGCGCCTTCACGCTCAGCGCCACCCGCCGCGCCAGCGACGACTTCAGCGTGCGGCTGATGCTGAGCATGCTGGGCGAGCCGGTAGTGGTATAGCCGGCGCGTTGCCATTTCTTCTGGCTGACCTCGCCCAGCTGGGTGCGCGCCAGGTGAGGCAGTTCCAGGTCTTCGAAGAACAGGTTGAGGAATTCGGCCCGCGACAGGCTGAAGGTGAACTGATCGACCGCCTCGCCCTCGCCGGGCTCGGAGCCGCCCTGGCCTTCTCCCCCCTGAGGCCGGTCGAACGTGTCGCCCTTGGCGAACTCGCGATTGCCCGGATGCACCATTTCCCGGTCGCCGCCCGCGCCGTGCCGGAAGGTCGGCTCGGAAATATCGCGGGCGGGCAGGTTGATCTCGCCGCCCTGATCCATGTCCTGGATCGAGCGGTCGCGGATCATCCCGTGGACCGCCTTGCGGATCTGGTCCTTGTAACGCCGCAGAAAGCGCTCCCGGTTAACGGCGCTCTTGTTGCGCCCGTTAAGACGGCGATCGATCAGTGAATTCATGATTCACCTCGCTCAGGAAGACTTCCTCACACGGAGATACCACTCGCACAGCAGCCTGACCTGCTTTTCCGTGTAGCCTTTCTCCACCATCCGATCCACGAAGCTCTGGTGCTTGGACTTGTCCTCGGCCGACGCCTTGGCGTTGAACGAGATCACCGGCAGCAGGTCCTCCGTATTCGAGAACATCTTCTTCTCGATCACTTCGCGCAGCTTTTCATAGCTGGTCCAGGTCGGGTTGCGGCCGTTGTTGTTGGCGCGCGCCCGCAGCACGAAGTTCACGATCTCATTGCGGAAGTCCTTCGGATTGGCGATGCCGGCCGGCTTCTCGATCTTCTCCAGTTCGTCGTTCAGGGCGCTGCGGTCGAAGCTCTCGCCGGTTTCCGGGTCGCGGAATTCCTCGTCCTGGATCCAGCAGTCGGCGAACGTGACGTAGCGGTCGAAAATGTTCTGGCCATACTCCGAATACGATTCCAGATACGCGGTCTGGATCTCCTTGCCGATAAACTCGGCGTAGCGCGGCGCCAGGAAGCCCTTGATGAACTCCAGGTAGCGCCGGCGGATTTCCTCCGGATAGTCCTCGCGCCCGATGCGCTGCTCGAGCACGTACATCAGGTGCACCGGATTGGCCGCCACCTCGGTCTGGTCGTAGTTGAAGACGCTGGACAGGATCTTGTACGCGAAGCGTGTCGAGACCCCGTTCATGCCCTCGTCGGTGCCGGCGTAGTCCTTGTACTCCTGCAACGCCTTGGCCTTCGGATCGACGTCCTTCAGGCTTTCGCCGTCATAGACGCGCAGCTTCGAGTAGATGCTGGAATTCTCCGGCTCCTTCAGCCGGGTCAGCACCGAGAACTGCGCCATCATGTCCAGCGTTCCCGGCGCGCACGGCGCCGTCGACAGCGAGCTGTGATGCAGCAGCTTCTCGTAGATGCGGACTTCTTCCGAGACCTGCAGGCAGTAAGGCACCTTGACGATATAGATACGGTCGAGGAACGCCTCGTTGTGCTTGTTGTTGCGGAAGGTCTGCCATTCCGACTCGTTCGAGTGCGCCAGGATGCAACCGTTGAACGGGATCGCCGAGAAACCCTCGGTGCCCTTGAAGTTGCCTTCCTGGGTCGCCGTCAAGAGCGGATGCAGCATCTTGATCGGCGCCTTGAACATTTCAACGAACTCGAGCAGGCCCTGGTTGGCCAGGCACAGGCCGCCGGAATAGCTGTAGGCGTCCGGGTCGTCCTGCGAATGGCGATCGAGCTTGCGGATGTCGACCTTGCCGACCAGCGACGAGATGTCCTGATTGTTCTCGTCGCCCGGTTCGGTCTTGGCGATCGCTACCTGGCGCAGCACCGACGGGTTCAGGCGCACCACGCGGAATTGCGAGATGTCGCCGTCGAACTCCTTCAGCCGCTTGACCGCCCACGGCGACATGATGCCTGTGAGGTAGCGGCGCGGAATGCCGTATTCCTTTTCGAGCGTGTCGCCGAAGCGTTCCGGGTGGAACAGGCCAAGCGGCGACTCGTTCACCGGCGAGCCCTTGAGCGCGTAGATGGGGAAGCTCTCCATCAGCACCTTGAGGCGTTCGGCGATGGACGACTTGCCGCCGCCGACCGGCCCCAGCAGATAGAGGATTTGCTTGCGCTCTTCCAGTCCCTGCGCGGCGTGCTTGAAGAACGCCACGATCTGCCCGATGACGTCCTCCATGCCGTAGAACTCCTGGAACGCTGGATAGCGCCGGATGGTCCGGTTGGAAAACAAACGGGAAAGACGTGGGTCGTTGCGCGTATCCACGATTTCAGGTTCGCCAATCGCCGCCAGCATGCGCTCAGCGGGGCTGGCGTACGCCATCGGGTCGCGTCGGGCGAGATCCAGATACTCCTCGAGAGAGAGCTCTGACTCCTGTTCTCTTGCATACTGCGACTTGAAGCCTTCGACGATGTTTTGCACGGAAACCTCCTACAACACGCGAAAAAGCCATGACGTCCCTACGTGTCCCCATTGTGTGCCTCAGTGCTTCAGCGTGACTAGTCAATCTCGCTATTAGCAATTTCGGCACGGTCGTATGTTGCTTTCGCCACACATCAACCATGAGCACGATCGGGCCCTTTCCGTTTAGGCTGCGCCCTTCGGACACAAGTTCCGTCAGGGATTGCAACCAACGTGAATAAGTTCACTCGTTCGCCTTCAGCATATTGCTGTAGAACGCGCACGGGATGCGTCCATGCATGAAATGGTCAGCAATGATTTGAAGGGATGAGCGATATCCCGGTGGATTCTTATGATCCGGACGCAAGTCCGGTGCGTTCGCTATGCGATGGCAGCGAACGGTCTGAACGGCGCGACAGCGACTGCGTTCAGCAAGTATCGATCCGGTGTGTGAAAGCGCCGGTACGCGATACTGGAATCCGTGGTGACGAGGGCGCGTGGCGGGTCGTGGTGCAAGCCATGCGCGCGTAGCGCCAAGTCATGGCCTAGCTTAAGCCCAATTGACGGTTTTGTGGCAATTCATTTGGGGCTACAGGGTAAAAAAACACCATCGACAACCCTTAGCCCGTGTCGCGAAAATCGTTCCCAAACTTGCTGCGATCCCGCCGCAAGCCGCGCCGGCAAACGCTATCCCCGCGATCGCCATGCGCTATCGCGCGATCAATTGGCAGCCGGGCAGGTCGAGTGCTAATACCCATTGCGCCGTCAAGGATAGAATCACGCATTCGTCGAACCCGCGTCCCACGCCTTTATTCAAACGCTGTCCCGCCTACCCATGTCGCCACGCCCGCGCCTGATCATGCAGGGGTCGCGCATCACTCGCGTGGCCAGGCGCGGCCGGCGCCTCGCGGCACTTTGCGCGCTGCCGCTCTGCGCCCTGCTGCTGGCGGCCTGCGAACGCGCCACGCCTCCTTTGCCCAACGATGCCTATGTCTGGCAACGGCGCTGGACGCCGGCCTTGGCGCATGCGCTGCGCGACAGCGCGGACGTGCTGCGCTCGTGGCGGGTGCTGGCGGCGGAACTGCGCGCCGACGGCGCCTGGGTCGACGCGGCGCCCGATCTGGCCGCGCTGGCCGCGACCGCGCGCCCGGTCGTGCCGGTGCTGCGGCTGGACGGTCGCGTCGGCGATCTGCGCGAGGCCGACATCGCCGCGCGCATCGCCGCCACGCTTGCCGCGTGGCGCGGCGCCGGCATCCGCGTGGCCGGCCTGGAAATCGACTACGACTGCGCCACCGCGCGATTGCCGGCCTATGCCGCGCTGCTTGCCAAACTGAAGACATGGCTGCCCGCGGACCTGCCGCTGTCGATCACCGCGCTGCCCACCTGGCTAGACAGCCCCGCGCTGGCCGACCTGCTGGCGGTGCCGGACGAAACCGTGCTGCAGGTCCACGCCGTGCTGAACCCCGCGCAAGGGTTGTTGTTCGACGCCACGCGGGCTCGCGCCTGGATCGATGCCTATGCCCGCCGCACCGGCAAACCGTGGCGGGTAGCGCTGCCGGCATACGGCAGCCGCGTCTCCTGGGACGAAAACGGCCGGATCGCCGCCGTTGAAAGCGAACGGCCCGCCTTGCTGCCCGGCGGCCGTTCAGCCGAGCTGCTGGCCGCGCCCGAAACCCTCGCGGCCTTCGTCAGCGTGCTGGACCGCGAACCGCCCGCGGGGCTGGCGGGCATTGTCTGGTTCCGCCTGCCAACCCAGGCCGATGCCCGCGCCTGGAGCCTGTCGACCTGGCGCGCGGTGCTGGCGCGCCAGCCCCTGGCGCCGGCGCTGGCGGTCGCGGCCGATCCGGCCGGGGCGGACGGCGCGCGCAACGTGATGCTGGCCAATCGTGGCAACGCCGACACGCCGCTGCCCTTCATCGTCAGGCTGGACGCCGCCTGCGACGCCGCCGACGGCATCAACGGCTACACCCTTGAATACGACCGCGACGGCAGCTATCTTCGCCGCGCGCGGGACGGCCTGCTGCGCGCCGGCGCCGAACGCGCCATTGGATGGATCCGCTGTGACGCCACAACCCCGAGCTTCCATGTACAACCGTAAATCGCTTGTCGCCGCGCTGGTGCTGGCCTGCGCCGCCGGCGCCGGCATCGTCATCGCCTGCGGCCCGGACTTCCCGCCGCAGTTGCTGGACGACCGCGCCGGCACGCTGCAGGGCACGCCCGCCAACTCGTTCGCGTACGAGGCGGCGCGGCTGCTGCCGGCCACCGACGCGTTGCGGGCCAACGAATCACCGCTGCTACCGGACGGCACGTACCGCTCCGACGCCATCCCTGAGGCGTTCGACGCGACGTTGACGCCGGCGCAACGGGAACAGGCGCGGGCGATGCGCGCCCGTCCCGACGGCGACCAGGCCTATGCTGCCGGCGACGGCCTGCCGGAAGCCGCGCGCCTCTATGCCGCCGCCGCGGTGGACTACCGCAGCGCCGCCCAGGCGCCGGACGAACCGCGCCTGGAACGCGCGCGCCAGCGCCTGCTGGCCATCCTGGCGCTGCCAGCGGAGCAGGCCGCGACCCGCAGCGTCTGGGCGGCCTATCTGCTGGCCGAAATCGGGGACATCGGAACCACGCCGGCGACGGATCACCCGGCGCAGGCCTATGCCCGGGTGCGCGAACTGGCGCGGCAAGGCGCGCCCGACCCCCTGGGCCTGGCCGTCGCCAGCTACGGCCAGGAAGCGCGCCTGTCGTTGTCCGGCAGCCTGGGCCAATGCGCCTACGAAGACCTGTTCAACGCCTCGCCCTGCATGGATGCGATCGCGCCGGCCGACCTGCAGCGGGCCGTGCGCCTGTACGCCGCCCAGGCCGCGCGCGAGTCGGTCAGCGGCCGCGAATCGTTGCGCCTGATGGCCGACTGGGCGCTGGCCGCGCCGGCGCGCGCCCTCCGCCTGATCGACGATCCGGTCAGCCAGCGCCTGCTGGTGGCGTACGGCCTGGCCCGCATCGGCGACATCGTCGACGGCAAGCCCGACAGCGCGCGCGATCCCTTCGCCAACTTCGAGGCCACCGGCCGCCTGAGCCTGGCCGATGCCGCCGACGGCACGCCCAATGTCACGCCCAACCCCGCGCTGCAATCGCTGGTGGCCGCGCTGCAGGCCCGGGATCCGCAACGCATCGCCGACGCCGACCGGGTCGCGGCGCTGGCCTACCGTGTCGGTCGTTACGACCTGGCGCAAGGTCTGGCCGACCGGCTCGACACGGCGCTGGCCTGGTGGGTGCGCGCCAAGCTGGCGATCCGTCGCGGTGACAACACGCTCGCCGCCCAGGCCTACGCCCGCGCGGTGGCCGCGTTCCCGCGCGGCGACGGCAGCGTCGAGGCGGAAGCGGGCGCCCTGCTCAAAGGCGAACAGGGCGTGCTGTCGCTGTCGCGCGGCCAATACGTCGAAGCCCTGGACCAGTTGTACCGGGCCGCGGCGGCCGGCGATGGCGCCCCGCCGCCGGAAGAAGGCTGGCCGCTCTCGCCCTATTGGAACGACGCGGCCTACGTGGCCGAACGCGTGCTGACGACCGATGAGCTCAAGGCCTATGTCGACCGGCTGCCGGCGCCCCCGCCCGCGCCATCGCGGCCGCCGGGTTTCAGCCGCTACACGACCGACCAGTTCTACGAATGGAGCCGGCTGAACCAGCCGCCCGTGCACGACCGCCTGCGCCAGCTGCTAGCGCGGCGGCTGGTGCGGGAGAACCGGGTGGCCGAGGCCCTGCCCTACCTCCCCGCGGATTCCGACCCGCGCTTCGCCTCGCTCGACTACGACAACGGCAACTGGAAGATCCAGGAATCCAATGTCCGCCAGCGCGCCGCGCAATACGGCGACGCGCTGCAGGCCGCCGGCAACGCCTGGGGCCGCACTGCTCGCGCCGAAGCCTGGTACAACGCCGCCACGCTGGCACGCCGCGACGGCATGCGCATCATGGGTTATGAGCAGGGACCGGACTACGCCGTCTATGAAGGCAACTATTCCGCCGGCGCCGGCCGCGATGCCAACCCCTGGTGGCGCGAGTCCCGTGCCGATGCCGGCATGCCGATGGAAACGCCGCAACAGCGGGCCGAGGCCGACCTGCCCGGCCCCTTCGTCACCCAGGAGGAACGCGCTCGCTATGCGGCCAGCGAGGCCCGGCCCAACGTGCGCTACCACTATCGCCAGATCGCCGCCGACTACGCGATGAAAGCCGCCGACGAACTGCCGACCCGCTCGCAGGCGTTCGCGGCGGTGCTGTGCCGAGGCGCCCGTTACGTCATCGACGACACGCCGGAACGGGCCACCGCCCTGTACCTGCGCTATGTCGACCAGGGCGCCCAGGTGCCCTTCAGCGCCACCTTCGGCCGCGAATGTCCGGAGCCGGACTTCCAGTCGGCCGCGCGCTTTCACTACATCCAGGCGTGGAAGGCCTGGGAGCGCGCGCGCCAACAGCATCCGGGCATCCTGCTCGCCGGCGGCCTGCTGGCGCTGGCGGCGCTCGGCGCCGGGCTGTGGGCCTGGCGCAATGGCACGCCGACCGGAGGCGGCAAGCGGCGCCAGGACGGCCTTTGAATATCGATGCTCCCAAGGGCTACCCGGCGGCGGGCAGTTCGACCCTGCGCAGCAGCCCGCGCCAATGCTCGGGCACCCGCGCCCGCACACGCAGGTCGGCCGCCACCCGCTCGGCTTCGATGAACTCGTAGCGCGGAGCCGCGTCCAGCCGTTCCAGCAAAGGCAGCTTGACCAGGCCCGCGGCGTCGCCCAGCAGCATCGGCGCCATATAGATAAGCAGCTCGTCGATGCAGCCGGCCGCGACCAACGCGCCGCTCAGGCCGGCCCCCGCTTCGACGTGGACTTCGTTGAACTGCTGCGCGGCCAGCCAGCGCATCATGGCCGGCAGGTCGACCCGGTCGGGCGTCTCGTCGGGCAGCGCCACCACCCGCACGTTGCGGGCCTCCAGCCGCGCCTGCTTGGCGGCGTCGGCGCGGGCCGTGAACACGATGACCTCGCCGCCGTCGAACAGCCGCGCGTCCTCGGGAATCTCGAAGCGGCCGTCGACCACCGCCCGGCGCGGCTGGCGCGGCGTCTGGACGCTGCGTACGGTCAGTTGCGGATCATCCTTGAGCACGGTGCCGATGCCGGTCAGCACCACGCAACTACGGGCGCGCCAGTGATGGCCGTCGGCGCGCGCCTCGGGCCCGGTGATCCATTGCGACAGGCCGTTGTGCAACGCGCTGCGGCCGTCCAGCGACGTCGCCATCTTGAGCCAGGTCCAGGGCAACCCGCGGCTCATGCGCGAGATGAAACCGGCATTCAGGGCCAGCGCCTCTTCGCGGCAAATGCCCGTGGTGACGGCGATGCCGGCCTCGCGCAGCCGCGCCAGCCCCTTGCCGTTGACCAGCGGATTGGGATCGCCGATCGCCACCACCACGCGCGCCGGCGCGGCCGCCAGCAGCGCGTCGACGCACGGCGGCGTGCGGCCGAAATGGCTGCACGGCTCCAGCGTGACATAGACGGTGGCCCCCCCCACCGATTCGCCGCGCGCCTGGGCATCGCGCAGGGCGCAGACTTCCGCGTGCGGGCCGCCGGGCGGCTGGGTCGCGCCTTCGCCCAGCACCCGGCCGTCGCGCACGATGACGCAGCCCACCCGGGGGTTGGGCGCGGTCGAGTACATGACGGTCTGCGCCAGGGCCAGGGCGCGCCGCATCCAGGACAGGTCGTCGGATTCGCTGGGGTTCTTCATCATGCAGGGATTGTATGTCCGCGGCGGATCGCCGGCACGCCGCGCCCGCCGTCCCGGGCCGGCGCGCTATGATCATGCCAGCGGCCCTGAAGCCATGTCCGTTTTGGGCCGATGCTGGTCTCGGGACGGTCTCGCCCGGGTGCCGGAGCGGGACCACAATACGCCACACACCCCTGAAATTCCAAGGCACGGAGCCCGCCGCCATGAAACAAGCACTGATCGTCATCGACGTCCAGGATTCCTTCCGCCAGCGTCCGTTTTGGGATGAGTCGGAATATCCGGCATTCGTGTCGCAACTGCAGGGCCTGATCGATGCCGCCCGCGCCCGCGACATCCCGGTGCTGCAGGTGTTCCACATCAGCGCCGCCAACGATCCGGCCAACCCGTTCTCGCTGGCCTCCGGCCACGTCAAGACGCTCAAGGAACTGCGCATCGCCCCCGACGCCGTGTTCCACAAGACCGTGCATTCCTCGCTCTACGCTAAGGACGCCGACGGCGCCACGCTGCGGGACTGGCTGCGCGAGCACGGCATCGAAGGCGTCATCGTCAGCGGCATCCGCACCGAGCAGTGCTGCGAGACCACCACCCGCCACGCCAGCGACGACGGCTTCAAGGTGGTGTTCCCGACCGACGCCACACTGACCTTCGCGATGCAGAGCCCGTCCGGCAAGCACTACACGCCGGCCGAGATCCGCGACGCCACCGAACTGGTGCTGCAGGGCCGCTTCGCCCGCATCGCCCGCGCCGCCGACGTCTTCGCCGACGCGCAATAGGACGGCATGGCCATGATTCCCGTGCACTTCGTCCTGCCCCGGGGAATCGTGCTGCTCGACGTGGCCGGGCCGGCCGAGGCGTTCCGGGTCGCCAACAAGCTGTGCCCGGACGCCTTCGCCCAGCATTTCTGCGGTCCGTCCACCGAAATCGAAAGCGGCATTCCCGGGCTGCACCTGGCCCGGATCCAGCCGCTGCCCGAGAAACTGCCGCCCGAGGCGCTGGTGATCGTGTCCGGCGTGGTCGGCAAGCACATCCGCCTGGATGAGCCCGAGGCCCGCGTCATCATCGACTGGCTGGCGGCTCGCCATCCGGCCGACGGCTTCACGCTGATGACGGTCTGCGCCGGCGCCCTGTTCGCCGCGGCGGCAGGCCTGACGCGCCAACGCGAATGCACCACCCACCATAGCTGCCTGGCGCAACTGGCCGACCTGGATCCCAGCGCCCGGCTGCACGACAACCGCATCTTCGTGGAAGACGGCAATCTGGTCAGCAGCGCCGGCATCACCGCCGGCATCGACCTGGCGCTACACATGGTGTCGCGCCATTGCGGCCCGCGCGTGGCCAGCGAAGTGGCGCGCGACATGGTGGTGTATCAGCGCCGCGCCGGCACCGACTCGGCGCTGTCGCCCTGGCTGGAACACCGCAACCACATGCATCCGGGCGTGCACCGCGTGCAGGACGCGGTGGTGCGCAACCCGGCGGCGCCGTGGTCGGCACAGTCGCTGGCCGAACAGGCCCACACCAGCCCGCGCCACCTGACGCGGCTGTTCCGCGAACACGCCGGCTGCACGCCCATGGACTACCTGTATCAGATACGCGTGGCGCTGGCGCGCGACATGCTGCGCGAAACGCGCTTGAACCTGGAGTTGGTGGCGGAGAAATCGGGCTTCGGCTCGGCTCAACACCTGCGCCGCGTGTGGCGCCGGTTCCAGCCACAGACGCCCAGCATGGCGCGAACGGTGGCGCCATAGCGCGCCGGGCGGCAAGCCGCCGGTAGCGCCACCGCGGCCGCCTGCGGATCAGGCCGCGCCAGGGCCGGCCGCGTCAGACCGGGCCGCGTCGGGCCGGGCTGCGACAAGCCGGGCTGCGATAGGCCGACCCGCGCGACGGCATCACTCCTTGCGCAGCTTGCCGGGCAACACCGGCCCCTGCATCTCGCGGATCGCCTCGACGAACTCGCCGATGTCCTCGAAGCTCTTGTAGACCGAGGCGAAGCGCACGTAGGCCACTTTGTCGAGCTTGCGCAGCTCGTTCATGACCAGCTCGCCGATATGCCCGGAGGCCACTTCGCGCAGGCCGCTGGCCAACAGTTGTTCCTCGATGCGGGCCACGGCGGCGTCCACGTCCTCGGTGCTGACCGGACGCTTGCGCAGCGCCAGGCTCAGGCTGGCGCGCAGCTTGGCGGGATCGTAGTCGCTGCGGCTGCCGTTGCGCTTGACCACGGAAGGCAGCGCCAGCTCCACCCGCTCGTAAGTGGTGAAGCGCTTGTCACAGGACTGGCAACGGCGCCGGCGGCGGATCGCGTCGCCCTCTTCCGAGACACGGCTGTCGACGACCTGCGTTTCGGAGTTGCCGCAAAATGGACACCGCATGTGTGATCCCTGAAAACACGGAAAGCAATAATTCGCCGATATTGTAACGATGCGACAGTCTGTCCGCGTCGACTATGACAAATTCGTCCCTATTATTTTTGCCACGATGACCGCCGGCGCGCAAGCGCCATTGGCCTGAAAACAAAAGGACGGCCCCTTGCGGAGCCGTCCTTGTCAGCCACGGGCGGAAAAGATCCGCCGTCGCATCACTTCTTGCCGTACACCGGCAGGCGCGAGGTCAGTTCGTTGACCTTGGCGCGCACGGCGGCGATGTTGGCTTCGTCGCGCGGGTTGTCCAGCACGTCGGCGATCAGGTTGGCGGTCAGCTCGGCCTCGGCTTCGGTGAAGCCGCGGGTGGTCATGGCCGGCGTGCCCAGGCGGATGCCGCTGGTCACGAAAGGCTTTTCCGGATCGTTCGGGATGGCGTTCTTGTTGACCGTGATGTGGGCCTGGCCCAGCACGGCTTCGGCTTCCTTGCCCGTGATGCCCTTGGAGCGCAGGTCCACCAGCATGACGTGGCTTTCGGTGCGGCCCGAGACGATGCGCAGGCCGCGCTTGACCAGCGTGTCGGCCAGAACCTTGGCGTTCTTGACCACTTGCTGCGCGTAGGTCTTGAATTCGGGTTCCAGCGCTTCCTTGAAAGCCACCGCCTTGCCGGCGATGACGTGCATCAGCGGACCGCCCTGGATGCCGGGGAAGATGGCCGAATTGACGGCCTTTTCGAACTCGGCCTTCATCATGATGACGCCGCCGCGCGGGCCGCGCAGCGACTTGTGCGTGGTCGAGGTGACGAAGTCGGCGTGCGGCACCGGGTTGGGGTAGGCGCCGCCGGCCACCAGGCCGGCGTAGTGGGCGATGTCGACCATGAACAGCGCGCCGTTGTCGTGGGCGATGCGGGCCATGCGCTCGAAGTCGATGTGCAGGGCGTAGGCCGAGGCGCCGGCGACGATCAGCTTGGGCTTGTGTTCCTTGGCCAGCTGCTCGACCTGGGCGTAGTTCAGGACTTCGTTTTCGTCCAGGCCGTACGAGATGAAGTTGTACAGCTTGCCCGAGGCGTTGACCGAGGCGCCGTGCGTCAGGTGGCCGCCTTCGGCCAGGCTCATGCCCAGCACGGTGTCGCCCGGCTTCAGGACGGCCATGTACACGCCCTGGTTGGCTTGCGAACCCGAGTTGGGCTGCACGTTGGCGGCTTCGGCGCCGAAGATCTGCTTCAGGCGGTCGATGGCCAGTTGCTCGACCACGTCGACGTATTCGCAACCGCCGTAGTAGCGCTTGCCCGGGTAGCCTTCGGCGTACTTGTTCGTGAGCTGCGTGCCCTGGGCTTCCATGACGGCCGGGCTGGCATAGTTCTCCGAAGCGATCAGCTCGATGTGCTGTTCCTGGCGAACGTCTTCCTTCTGGATGGCGGCCCAGACGTCCGGGTCAGCCTTGGAGAGGGTGAGGTTGCGGTCAAACATGACGGGGGGTTCCTGAGGCGGTAAGAGAGGAGGAAACTGCGCCCGGGTGGGTAAACCCGGATAATGACGAATAGTTTACCGCGTACCGCCGCTTCCCCTGTCGCCAAAATGCCCCGAATGGCGGCAAAATTCCCGCCAAGGGCGCGAAAATTCGGGCATTCGTCCATGGCTGGAAAACGCGCTCAACCCGACTTGAGAAACTTTCATGCAAACCCAGACTTTGATCGCGTACACCCTGGTCGCCGCCGTCAGCGTCGTCACCCCCGGCCCCGCCAGCATCCTGGCCATGCGCAACGGCGCCGCCGGCGGCCTGCGCGCGGTGCTGCCCTCGTCGCTGGGCAATGTCACCGGCCTGTTCCTCTTGTCCGCCGCCGCCATGCTGGGCCTGGGCGTGGTGCTGCAATCGTCCGCCCTGCTGTTCGCCGCGCTCAAGATCGCCGGCGCCGCCTACCTGATCTACCTGGGCCTGCGCCATCTGCTGGGCCGCAGCAGCGTGGCCGCGCCGCCGCCCGACAGCGCCGGCCGCCCGCCGCGCGGCGCGCTGGCGCTGTATCTCGAAGCGACCTTCGTGGCCGGCCTGAATCCCAAGCCCATCCTGTTCTTCACCGCGCTGTTCCCGCAGTTCCTGAACGCGGCCGAACCGCTGCTGCCACAGTTCTTCATCCTGACGGGCATCTTCATGGGCCTGTCGCTGCCGTCACTGCTGGCCTACGGCCTGCTGGCGCGCCGCGCCCGCCGACTGTTCCAGCAGCCGCGCGCGGTGCGCTGGATCAACCGGGCCGTGGGTTCGGTATTCATGGCCTTCGGCGTGGCGCTGTTGCGCCTGAAGCGCGCAGGCGCCTGAGGGCGCGGCGCATCCGACGGATATGTCGGAAATAAAAAAGGGCCGCATCGAATGCGGCCCTTTTTGCTGATCGCGGCAATCAGGACGCCGAGGTCGCCCCGATCTGCTTGGGCGCCAGCTTCGGGTTGAGCGTATAGGTGCCCGTCAGCGACGCCTGCGCCAGCACGTGCTTCTGGATGGCCCGCAACGCGTCCTCGCCCGTGAATGCCCCTTGCAAGTTCAACGTGCGCACGTCCAGCGCGTACAAGGTGAACACGTAACGGTGCACCAGCGCGTCGTTCCAGGGCGGGCACGGGCCGTCATAGCCGAAATAGTCGCCGCTCATGTCGTGGTCGTTGGCGAACCAGGACGAGTACGAGTTGATGCCCTGGCGGGCATCCAGCGGCGCCAGCGGGCCGCCCTTGCCGCGCGGCGTGATGCCGCTGGAAAAGGCGCCTTCGTCGATTTCGCGCATGTCGGCCGCCAGGTCGACCAGCACCCAGTGGAAGAAATCCACGCGCGGCAGGTCGGCGGGGACTTCGCGTCCCTCCTGGTTGACGTCGTCGGGCTTGGAGGGAACGTCCGGATCGTGGCAGATCAAGGCGAACGACTGCGTGCCCGCCGGGACGTCGTCCCAGGAAAACTGCGGGTTGTAGTTGTCAGCCAGCGCGACGTGCGATTGCGCATCGATCTTGCCGAAGGCGTAGCGCTCCGGAATCGACTCGTGATCGGAAAAAGACAAACTCGAAAGTTTCATGTCGTGCTCCTTGAAGTGCTGCGAAGGCATTCCAGCCTTGAACGTCCCTCCAGCGTATCAAAATCTTCGCGATTATGGGTTCAACTTAACACGCGCGAACTTGCGCTTGCCCACCTGGACGACGTAAGTCCCGGCAGGCAGTTGCAACGATTTGTCTTCGACCCGGTCGCCATTGACCCGCACCCCGCCCTGCTCGACGTTGCGCTGGGCTTCGGAACCCGATGCCACCAGCCCCGCCTCGCGCAGCAGCTTGAGGATGCCGACCGGCGCGCCGCCGATGCTGACTTCGGGCATGTCTTCCGGAATCGCGCCGTCGCGGAAACGCGCCTCGAACGCGGCCAGCGCGTCGTCGGCCGCCTTGGCCGAGTGGAAACGCGCAATGATTTCCTGGGCCAGCATGACCTTGGCGTCGCGCGGATTGCGGCCGCCGTCGATCTCCTGGCGCAGCGCGGCGATGTCTTCCAGCGAGCGGAACGACAGCAGCTCGAAGTAGCGCCACATCAGCGTGTCGGAAATCGACATCAGCTTGCCGAACATCGAATCGGGCGACTCCGAAATGCCGATGTAGTTGCCCTTGGACTTGGACATCTTCTCGACGCCGTCGGTGCCGACCAGCAGCGGCATCGTCAGGATGCACTGCGGCTCCTGGCCATACTCCTTCTGCAGCTCGCGGCCGACCAGCAGGTTGAACTTCTGATCGGTGCCCCCCAGCTCCAGATCGGACTTCAGCGCCACCGAGTCGTAACCCTGCATCAGCGGGTACAGGAATTCGTGCACCGAAATCGGGATGCCGCCCTTGAAGCGCTTGGTGAAATCCTCGCGTTCCATCATGCGCGCCACGGTATAGCGCGACGCCAGCTGGATCATGCCGCGCGCGCCCAGCGGGTCGCACCACTCGGAGTTGTAACGGATCTCGGTGCGGGCCGGATCCAGCACCAGGCTGGCCTGCGCATAGTAGGTCTTGGCGTTGGCCTCGATCTGCTCGCGCGTCAGCGGCGGGCGGGTGCTGTTGCGGCCGCTGGGATCGCCGATGGTCGAGGTGAAGTCGCCGATCAGGAAGATGACCTCGTGGCCCAGGTCCTGCAACTGGCGCATCTTGTTGAGCACCACGGTGTGCCCCAGATGGATGTCCGGCGCGGTCGGGTCCAGCCCCAGCTTGATCCGCAGCGGCACGCCGGTGGCGCGGCTGCGGGCCAGCTTGCGGGCGAATTCGGACTCGACCAGCAGCTCATCGCATCCGCGCTTGGCAATACGCAGATC
This sequence comes from Achromobacter ruhlandii, assembly GCF_002082135.1. Lineage (NCBI taxonomy): Bacteria > Pseudomonadati > Pseudomonadota > Betaproteobacteria > Burkholderiales > Alcaligenaceae > Achromobacter > Achromobacter ruhlandii. The sequence continues at coordinate 548,797 of NZ_CP017433.1, read as the reverse complement.
GGCTTCGACTTCGGGGGTGATGGGGGCTTCTGAAGGTGACATTTTTAGGGGGGCCGCGACGGCTTCAGCCGATAAAAAGGTGTAAAAAGTGACGAAAACTATCGAAAATTCTAGCCGAATCAGCTAGGATACCGCCCTAATCATACGCAACTGTCATATATACGCAGTTGCGCGTCCGGTTACCACCCGTTGTTCACAAGATGCGCCCCGCGCCAGCCCTTGCCCCGGAAAACGTGGCGCGCGGGGGCCGTTCGTGTCACGCACCCTGCGAGCTCATGCCACCTGAGAGGGTATCTTCACGATGAATCGTGGCCTCCACGACCTGGCGAGTAGCATCAAGCGCAAAGTTGCTGCCGTGTTTGCGCCCGTCGAACCCAAGCCCCATCGCTCGGGACTTCTCCGTCGCACTCTCCTCGTCACCGCCATGGGTCTGTTTGCCGGCGCCGCCGCCTTGGGCATGGTGCAGCAACCCGACCGCAGCGAAATCCCCCCCACCCGCGTCATCCAGAGCATCCTGCCGCTGACCACCGAACAGGTCGAAGTCAGCACGCCCAGCGCCGCGCCCTACATCAGCGAAACCCGCATCCGCGCGGGCGACACGCTGGCCGCCGTGCTGCAGCGCCTGGAACTCGATTCCCCGGATCTGCAGACCTTCCTCACCCACGACGCCAGCGCGCGCAGCATCTACAAGCTGTACCCGGGTCGTTCGGTGCAGGCCGCGACCGACGCGGAAGGCAACCTGATCTGGCTGCGCTACATCCACACCCCCGGCAACGAGGCTGACGGCCAGGTCGTCACCCGCATGCTGCACGTGGCGCGCACCGACAACGGCTACAAGGCCGAGGAAATCACCGAGAGCACCGATCGCCAGACCCGCGTCGCCGTGGGCACCATCCGCTCCTCGCTGTTCGGCGCCACCGATGCCGCCGGCATCCCGGATTCGGTCACCATGCAGATGGCCGACATCCTCAGCGCCAAGATCGACTTCCTGCGCGATCTGCGCCAGGGCGACCAGTTCCGCGTGGTCTACGAAGTGCGCTCGCACGACGGCCGCTACGCCGGCGCCGGCCGCGTGCTGGCCCTGGAGTTCATCAACGGCGGCAAGACCTACTCCGCCGTCTGGTTCAGCGCCGACAACAACAAGACCGGCTCGTACTACGACTTCGACGGCACCAGCCTGCGCGGCGCGTTCCTGCGCACCGCCCTGAAGTTCAGCCGCATCAGCTCGACGTTCGGCATGCGCATGCATCCGATCCACAAGACCTGGACCGGCCACAAGGGCGTGGACTACGCCGCGCCCTCGGGCACGCCGATCCACTCCACGGCCGACGGCACGGTGGAGTTCTCGGGCTGGCAGAACGGCTACGGCAACGTGGTCATCATCAAGCACCACGGCAAGTACTCGACGCTGTACGCTCACCAGAGCCGCATCGCCGAAGGCATCACCAAGGGCAGCAAGATCTCGCAGGGCCAACTGATCGGCTACGTCGGCGCCACCGGCTGGGCCACCGGTCCGCACCTGCACTACGAGTTCCGCGTCGACAACCAGCCGATCGACCCGCTGTCGGTCGACCTGCCCGTCGCCCGCGCCCTGGAGCCCGCCGAGATCCGCGCCTTCAACCAGGCCGTGGCGCCGTACAAGCAGCAGATCCAGCTGCTCACCGAATTCCAGCAGACCCTGCCCGACGCGCTGACCAACGTGGCCAGCCGCTGAGGCGGACCTGCATGACGCACCCGCAAGGCGGCCCGCGCATCTCGATGCCGGGCCGCTTTTTTTTCCAGGCAGCCCCGACATGACCGTACCCCAGCACTTCATCGGCCTGATGTCCGGCACCAGCGTGGACGGCGTCGACGGCGTCCTCGCGCGCCTGCGCGACGGCCAGCCGCCGCAGGTGCTGGCCAGCGCCAGCCTGCCGATGCCAGCGGCGCTGCGCACCGAATTCCTGGCGCTGAACCAGGCCGGCGACGACGAGCTGGCCCGCGCCGCGCTCGCCGCCAACGAACTGGCCCGCCTGTATGCGCAGGTGAGCGCCGACCTGCTGGCCGCCGCCGGCCTGCGGGCACAGGACATTGCCGCCATCGGCGCCCATGGCCAGACGGTGCGCCACCGCCCCGACAGCGGCTATACCTTGCAATTGAACGCGCCCGCCCTGCTGGCCGAGCTGACCGGTATCGACGTGGTGGCCGACTTCCGCAGCCGCGATGTGGCCGCTGGCGGCCAGGGCGCGCCGCTGGTGCCGCCCTTTCACGCGGCCGTGTTCGGCGCGCCGCAAGGCCGCGCGGTGCTCAACCTGGGCGGCATCGCCAACGTCACGCTGCTGGCGCCCGGCCAGGCGCCGCGCGGCTTCGACACCGGTCCGGCCAACGTGTTCCTGGACGGCTGGTGCCAGCGGCACCTGGGCCTGCCCTACGATGCCGACGGCCGCTGGGCCGCGAGCGGTCAGGTGCTGGCGCCGCTGCTGGAACAACTGATCGCGAGCGAACCCTGGTTCGCGCTGCCGCCACCCAAATCGACCGGCCGCGACCTCTTCAACATGCGCTGGTTGGACGACCGGCTGGCGGCCTATGACGGCCCCAAGCCGACGCCGCGGGATGTGCAGGCGACATTGCAGCGCCTGACGGCGCGCACCGTCGCCAACGCCATCGACGCCGCCGGCGCCGACGTGCGCGAACTCTACGTGTGCGGCGGCGGCGCCTGCAACCCGGGGCTGATGCGCGAATTGGCTTACTGCCTGCAGCGCCCGGTGTATGCCACCGACGCCCTGGGCGTCCCGGCGCAGCAGGTCGAGGCGCTGGCCTTCGCCTGGCTGGCGCAGGCCTTCCTGGCGCGCCAACCCGCCGGCCTGCCCAGCGTCACCGGCGCCCGCGGCCCGCGTATCCTGGGCGCGCTATATCCCGCCTGACACGCGGCCCGCGCCCAGCAAAAAGCCCTTCGGTAAACCGAAGGGCTTTTTTATCGGCCGGACGCTTGGTCCGCGCCGTCATCTCGGCATCAAGCCGAGCGCGGCTTACACCGAGAACGACGAACCGCAGCCGCAGGTGGTGCTGGCGTTGGGATTGCGGATGACGAACTGGGCGCCTTCGAGGTCTTCCTTGTAGTCGATCTCGGCGCCGACCAGGTACTGGAAGCTCATGGGGTCGACCAGCAGTTGCACGCCCGCCTTGTCGAGCACGGTGTCGTCTTCGTTGACGACTTCATCGAAGGTGAAACCGTACTGGAAACCCGAACAGCCGCCGCCCTGCACGAACACGCGCAGCTTCAGCTCGGGATTGCCTTCCTCGGCCAGCAGGTCCTTGACCTTGGCGGCCGCCGAGTCGGTGAACACCAGGGGAGCAGGCGGGGCGGCCTGCAGGTCGACGGTTTCGGTCACTGCATTCATGATTCACTCCTGGCCGCTGGGGCCGTATTCCGATGAGCGGCTGCGCCGCTCGCATGTAGTCACTATAGCGCAGGCGCCGCCCGGACTCAAAGTTCAAGCTTGACACTGCGGGAGGCACGGACCACATCGCCCTCCAGGATGCTGATGGTGACGCTTTCGGGGACAAATCCCTCGGGCAGGGCCAGGACGCCCTGGCTGCGCTGGTACTGGTCGAACTGCAAGGCCAGCGACGCCGCTGTCGTGGTTTCACCGGTGGCGGGTACCGGCCCGCTTTCCGCCTTGACCTGCATCGGCGCAAGGTCGACGGTGACGGTTTCGCCCTTGAGCGTGCCGGTGGCCTGGAACCGCAAGGTACCGGCGAACTGGGCGCCACCGTTGCGGCCGCTGCGCATCAGCAGCACCTTGTAGCGCAGCCCGCCGCCTTCGCGGTCGATCTGGGCGCCACGGATGTCCACGGTGCCTTCCGGCCCCGGCGGCAGCAATTGCTCGTAAAACGCCAACTGGTCGCGCACCCGGCCGACTTCGGCCTGCGCGGCATGCAACTGCGTTTCGAGTTCCTGACGCGCCGAGCGCTCGATCACCAGTTCGCCGTCGGCGGTATCGAGCTGGCCGCGCAGGTAGCGCAACTGGACCGCCTGCTGGCGCATGGCTTCGTCGCGCGTCTCGACCTGCGCCGCGCTCAGCACGACCGCATCGACCGGCTGGTAGACGCCGCGCGCGTAGTAATACCCTGCCGCCCCGCCCGCCAGGAGCCCCACCAGCACGCCGGCGGCGACCCGCAGGCCGGGGCGGGAGGTTCGAGGGGTCGCGGAGGAATCGTTGGACATGAAAAGCGGGCCGGCGGGCTTGCCGCCGGCCCGGCGCGACGTCAGGGCAGGATCGCGACCTGATCCAGGCCGACGGTCTCGGGCAAGCCGAACATCAGGTTCATGTTCTGCACGGCCTGGCCGGCCGCGCCCTTCACCAGATTGTCCTGCACCACCATGATGATGAGCTGGTCGCCGCCACCCGGACGCGATAGCGCGATGCGCAGGGTGTTGGAAGCGCGCACCGAGCGCGTCTCGGGCAGGCTGCCGGCCGGCATGACGTCGACAAACGGCTCGTCGGCGTAGCGCTGCTCGAACAGGGCCTGGAAGTCGGTGTCGCGCGCCTCGGGCTTGATGCGGGCGTAGAGGGTCGAGTACATGCCCCGGATCATCGGCACCAGGTGCGGCACGAAGGTCAGGCCGACCTTGCCGCCGGCGATCTTCTCGAGCTGGGCGACGATTTCGGGATGGTGGCGGTGGCCGGCCACGCCGTAGGCCTTGAAGTTGTCCGAGGCTTCGGAGAACAGCGAGCCGACCTCGGCCTTGCGGCCGGCGCCGGACACGCCCGACTTGCAGTCGGCGATCAGGGTCTGCGCATCGACCAGTTGCTTGCCGCCTTCGAGCAGCGGGGCCAGGCCCAGCAGCACGGTGGTCGGGTAGCAACCCGGGTTGCCGATGACGCGCGCCTTGGAGATGGCTTCGCGGTTCAGCTCGACCAGGCCGTACTGCGATTCGGCCAGGATGTCCGGGCAGGTGTGGGGAATCTTGTACCAGCGTTCGAAGGTGGGCACGTCCTGCAGGCGAAAGTCGGCGGCCAGGTCGATGACCTTGGTGCCGGCGGCGATCAGTTCCTGGGCCTGGGCCATGGCCACGCCGTGGGGCGTGGCGAAGAACACCACGTCGCAGTCGGTCAGCGTGGCCTTTTCCGGCGAGGAAAAGGCGATCCGCACGCGGCCGCGCAGGTTCGGGTACATGTCGGCCACGGGCAGCCCGTCTTCCTTGCGGGACGTGATGGCGGTCAATTCCACATGGGGATGCTGCGACAGCAAGCGCAGCAGTTCGACGCCGGTGTAACCGGTGCCGCCGACGATACCAACCTTGATACGGGAGTTCGATGCTTGGGCCATGATGTGTGCTCTTCGTAGAACGAGGCTCGATTGTATCGCTCGGACAACCGGCCTTGCCGCCCTGCGCAATCCGCGTGGCGGCCGGTGTCCGACCGGACGAAGCCCGCGGAGTTCCGCGGGCCGGCATGGGGGCCAGGGCCCCGGGATGTAAAAAAAAGCCCGCACGAGGCGGGCTTTTTCGCAGCGATTAACGCTTGCTGAACTGCTTGCGACGGCGCGCCTTGCGGAAGCCGACCTTCTTGCGTTCGACTTCGCGGGCATCGCGGGTCACGAAACCAGCTTGCGACAGCGCGGGCTTCAGGGTCGCGTCGTAGTCGATCAGGGCACGCGTGATGCCGTGACGGACTGCGCCGGCCTGGCCGGTTTCACCGCCGCCGTGCACGTTGACCTTGATGTCGAACGATTCCAGGTGGCCGGTCAGTTCCAGCGGCTGGCGCACGACCATGCGGCCGGTTTCACGAGCGAAGAACTCGTCGACGGGCTTGCCGTTGACGACGATCTTGCCGGTGCCCTTCTTGATGAAAACGCGAGCCACCGAAGTTTTGCGACGGCCGGTTCCGTAGTTCCAGTTACCGATCATGGCGTTTCCTTAGATATCCAGCGTCTTGGGCTGCTGGGCGGTGTGCGGGTGCTCGGCACCGGCATAGACCTTCAGCTTCTTGATCATGGCGTAGCCCAGAGGACCCTTGGGCAGCATGCCCTTGACGGCCTTCTGGATGGCGCGACCGGGAAAACGCTCTTGCATCTTCTCGAAGTTCGTTTCGCGGATACCGCCCGGGTACGTGGTGTGGCGGAAGTACTTCTTGTCCTTCGCCTTGGTACCGGTAACGACGATATCGGAAGCGTTGATGATGACGATGTAATCGCCGGTATCAACGTGCGGCGTGAATTCAGGTTTGTGCTTGCCACGCAGACGACGTGCGACTTCGCTGGCCACACGACCGAGGACTTTGCCCTTGGCGTCGATCACAAACCAGTCACGTTGGACTTCATGCGGCTTGGCCACAAAGGTCTTCATGATGGTTCCTAGATATGAAAAATGGTCTCTGACTGGACGATCCAGCCAGGCTTTTCCCCTCAACTAGACAATGGAGCCGGAATCTTTCCAGCAACTGGGGTTCAGTGCCGGGTTTCAGCCGATCGGGTTTTAGCCCATCGGGTTTTAGCCCATCCGTTGTCCCTATCGACGTCCCGCCTAAGCGTTATTACCCGCCCGTGCAATGGTCAAAATGAGGGAAAGCCTGAAATTCTACCACGGATGCTCAAAAAATGGGCAGCCGTGGCCGGATCCAGGCGAATGGACAGCCGTTCCCGGGGGAACGACTGTCGCATTTTTAAAAGGGACGCAATTGCGCGCTGCCAGTGACCCTGCCCGCGCGCTCCTGCTCCCGTCCGCGCCGCGCGGCGCGGATCAGGCGCCCAGGTAGGCTTCCAGCACCCGCGGATGGCCGAGCAGGCCGCGGCCGGTGCCCGACAGCGCCATGGCGCCGTTCTCCAGCACGTAGCCGTGCTGGGCGATCTTGAGCGCCTGACGCACGTTCTGCTCGACCAGGAACAGGGTCAGGCCGTCGGCATTGATCGCCCGCAGCGAGCGGAAGATCTCCTGCACCACGATCGGCGCCAGGCCCATCGACGGCTCGTCCAGCAGCAGCAAGCGCGGCTTGGCCATCAGGGCGCGGCCGATCGCCAGCATCTGCTGTTCGCCGCCGGAGAGGTTGCCGGCGATGCCGGTGATCCGCTCTTTCAGGCGCGGGAACAGGTTGAAGACGTATTCCAGGTCCGAATCGATGTTCTTCAGGCCGCGGCGGTAGGCGCCCAGCTCGAGGTTCTCCAGCACGGTCATGGTGGTGAGGATGGCCCGGCCTTCCGGCACCTGGACGATGCCGCGCGCCACCAGCTGGTGCGGCGCCAGGTTGGTGACGTCCTCGCCTTCGAACAGGATCTTGCCGCGCGCCTTGGGCAACAGGCCCGACAGCGCCAGCAGCGTGGTCGACTTGCCGGCGCCGTTGGCGCCGACCAGGGCGGTGATTTCCTTGGCTTCCAGGTCCAGGTCGATGCCGCGGACGGCTTCGATGTGGCCGTAGTTGACCTCGAGTCCGCGGACTTCCAGCATTGCGCTGCTCATTGTGCGGCCTCCGCGTTGTCGGTGTCGTCGTCGTCCTCGCGGCCCAGGTAGGCCTCGATGACCTGCTCGTTGTTGCGGATCTCTTCAGGCCCGCCGCAAGCGATGATCTTGCCGAAGTTCAACACCGCGATGCGTTCGCACAGCCCCATCACGAAGCGCATGTCGTGCTCGATCATGAGGATGGTGTAGCCGCGGTCGCGGATCGCCAGGATCTCGCGCATCAGCTCGGCGCGCTCGCCGGTGTTCATGCCGGCGACCGGCTCGTCCAGCAGCAGCAGCTTGGGCTCGGTGGCCAGCGCGCGCGCCAGCTCCAGGCGGCGCTGCTCGCCGTACGACAGGTTGTCGGCCAGGTCGTTGGCCTTGTGATCCAGGCGCATCCACGTCAGCAGCTCGTGGGCGCGCTCGCGGGCGCGCTTTTCGTGCTCGCGGTAGCCCGGCAGGCCCAGCAAGAGGCTGGGAAAGCCGTAGTTCATGTGGCGGTAGGCGCCCACCACCACGTTTTCCAGCAGCGTCATCTCCTTGAAGAGACGGATGTTCTGGAAGGTGCGGGCGATGCCCATGCGGGTGATGGCGTGCGGCTTGCGACGCAGCAGGCTCTCGCCATTGAAGGCGATGCCGCCGCCGCTGGGCGGCAGCAGGCCGGTGATCAGGTTGAACACCGTGGTCTTGCCGGCGCCGTTGGGACCGATCAGGCCGAAGATCGCGCCTTCGGGCACCGACAGGCTGACGTCATGCAGCACGTGCAGGCCGCCGAAGCTCTTGGAAACGGAGGTCAGCTCAAGCATGGCGCTTGCCTCCTTGACGCATCCAGCGCTTGAAGCGCGCCGGATCCCAGATGCCTTGCGGCAGGAACAGCACAATCACCACCAGGATCACTCCGTTGATGACCAGGCGGAAATCCGCGAACCCGCGCAGCAGCTCGGGCAGCACGGTGATGATGAAGCTGCCCAGCACGGGGCCGGCCAGGCCGCCGATACCGCCCAGGATGGCCATCGTCAGGATTTCCACGCCACGGTCGAAGCCGTATTCGTTGGGGCCGATGAAGAAGGTCAGGTGCGCGTTGAGCGCGCCGGCCAGGCCGGCGATCATGGCGCCCGCCACGAAGGCCAGCATCTTGTTGGCGCGCACGTCGATGCCCATCAGGCCGGCCGCGGTCTCGTCGCCGCGGATGGCCTCGAAGGCGCGTCCGATCTTGGAGGCGCGCACGCGCCACAGCACGAACAGCACGATGACGACCGCCAGGATGACGTGCCACCACTGCGTCAGCTGCGGAATGCCGTTAAGGCCCAGCGCACCGCCGGTGATCGACTCGGTGTTCAGCACCGTCACCCGCACCACTTCGCCAAAGCCCAGCGTGGCCATGGCCAGGTAGACCCCTGAGAGCCGCAAGGTCGGCAAGCCGATCAGCGCCGCCACCAGGGCCGGCGCTGCCATGCCGCCGGCCAGCGCGACCGGGAACGAGACGTCGTAGTTCATGGTGAGCAACGCCGCCGCGTAGGCGCCGATGCCCATGAAGGCCGCATTGGCCATGGCCAGCATGCCGCAGGCAAGCGTCAGCCAGATGGAGAGGGCCAGCAGGGCGTTGGTGCCGAGCGTCAGCACCAGGTTGCCATAGATGGCCCAGAAGTTTTCGAATCCGCTCATACTCAAGCCTTGCGTTGAACCACTTTGCCGAACAGACCTTGCGGGCGTACCAGCAGGATCAGGAACAGCAGGCCGAATGCCACCGCGTCGCGCATGGTGGAGCCGATGTAGGCCACCGACAGCACTTCCGCGAAGCCCAGGAACAGCCCGCCCAGCATGGCGCCACGAATGTCGCCCATGCCGCCCAGGATGATGACCGCGATGCCCTTGTGCAGCATCGGCTGGCCCATCAGCGGGAACAGCGCATTCGAGTACAGGCCGATCAGCACGCCCGCGACACCGCCCAAAGCGGCGGCGGCGAACGAGGTGGTGATGAAGAGCTTTTCGACGTTGATGCCCAGCAGCCAGGCGGCCTTGGGCGATTCGGCAATGGCGCGCAGGGCGCGGCCGAACTGCGTGCGACGCATCACGAACATCAGCAGGGCCATCAGCGCGAACGACAGGAAGATGATGCCCAGTTCGATCACGGTCAGGTGCAGGCCGGCGATCTCGATGACTTCCTCGGGCACGGTGCCGTGCGGGAAGCGCAGGTTGCTGGCGCCGAAGATGCCTTGCGCGCCGTTGTTCAGGATGATGCCCACGCCGATCGTGGCGATCATGGGGATCAGGTGGGGCGCATTGCGCTTGCGCAGCGGCTTGAGCACCAGGTAGTCGATGATGACCCCGGTGAACCCGGCGACGAAAAATGCCACCATCAGCGCCGCCCACAGGGGCAGCCCGAAATGCTGCACCACGGAGAGCGCCGCGTAGGCCCCCACCATGAAGACGGCGCCATGCGCGAGGTTGATCACCCCGAGCACGCCGAATACCAGCGTGAAGCCCAGCGCGAACAGTGCGTACACACAGCCCAGCGACAAGGCGTTAACGAATTGTTGTTCCAACATGATGGGACATATTCCAAATCAAAAAAGAGCCCCCACGCCGCGCCCCCTGCGTGGACTTGCCGCTCGCCAGGCTCGGCTTCGGGACCCGGGGCAGGCCTGTGTAAGGCCTTCCACGCCGCGCATTGCGTGGACCTGCCGCCCTGAGAGAGCCGTTCTATTCCTGGGGAGTCCTACGATAAAAAGCGCCTTGCGGACCGCGGCCAGCCGCGGTCCGCAAGGCGCATCCCCCCGCGCGGGGATGCGGATTGCTTACTTCTCGATGACGTACTTGCCGTCCTTGGTCACGCTGACGATCGGCGCCTGGTCGGCGTCGTAGCCGGCGGGCTTGCCGGCGCGGTCGGTGGCCTGGCGGAACTTGAAGGCGCCGGTGGCGCCGGTCCATTGCACCGAGGGCAGCGCGTCACGCAGGGCGGCGCGATCCTTGGCCAGTTCGCCGGTGATCTTGGTGTTCTTCAGGGCCTGGGCGACGATGTACATGGCGTCGTACGACTGCGCGGCGAACTGGTCGGGCGCGCCGTTGAACTTGGCCTTGTAGGCGTCGATGAACTTGACGTTCTCGGGGGCCTTGTTCTCGATCGACCACGGGCTGCCGATCCACAGATTGTTCGACGCGCCGCCGGGGGCCAGGTCGAAGATCTTGACCGAGTTCATGCCGTTGCCGCCGATGACGGGCACGTTGATGCCCAGCTGGCGGGCCTGCACCATGATCGGGGCGCCTTCGGCCAGCAGCGCCGACAGCACGATGGCGTCGGGGTTGGTGCCCTTGATCTTGGTCAGCTGGGCCTTGAAGTCGACGTCGCCCTTGGCGAACGTTTCGGTCGTGGTGACCGGGATCTTCTGGTCTTCCAGGGCCTTCTTGAAGTTGTCGTAGCCGCTCTTGGTGAAGACGTCGTCGTTGCCGTACAGCACCGCCACGTTCTTCAGGCCGGTCTTGGCCTTGACGGTGGAGATGGTGGCGGGCAGCACGTCGGCTTCGGTGACCGAGTTGCGGAACACGTAGTTGCCGATGGAGGTGATGCCGTCGGCGGTGTTGGAGGTGCCGAAGGCGACCGTCTTGGCGGCCTGGGCGATCGGGTCGGCGGCCTGGGCCGAGTTCGACAGCGTCGGGCCGAACACCATCAGGACGTTGTCCTTGAAGATCAGCTTCTTGAAGACGTTGATGGCTTCTTCTTTCTTGCCTTGCTCGTCCTCGACCACCAGCACGATCTTGTTGCCATTGATCCCGCCCGCGGCGTTGATCTCGTCGGCCGCCAGCTGGAAGCCGTTGCGGATCGACGCGCCGTACTGGGCGGCGCCGCCGGACAGGGCTTCGGCCACGCCCAGCTTGAGGTCGGCCGCATGGGCAGCCGGGACGATGCCGGCGGCGATCAGCGCGGCCAGCAGCTTCTTGGTCTTGGATTGCATGGTTGATACCACCTTAAAGTCTGTCTCGGAATGTTGGTTATCCAGGCCGGGATGTTCCCGCCGGATTGACGTCCAATGGCGCCTGAAGGCGTCACGTTTGCGCGTCAAGACCCGGGATATTACTCCTTTGTATCAGGCCGAAACTCGAATGCCGTTCAACAAAAGGAGTAAAACCGCCCATTTTTTTGTAAAAAACACGGGGTTATCAGCGAAAACCCCACCTCCTGCCGAATGCCATTCGGCACCCGGACCCTGCTCAACTGCGGGCGGACAGCGCGACGCCCAGATACTGGTCGTAGGCGCCCTCGGTCAAGCGGAACCAGGGCATCGCGTTGTCGCGAAAACCCATGTAGTTGTCGTGGATCGCCTTGAATTTCGGGTCCTTCTCGCCCAATTCCTTATAGACCTGCTGGGCGGCTTCGAAGGCGGCGTCCATGACCGAGCGCGGCAAGGCGCGCACCTGGGCGCCGGCCGCGACCAACTGGGCCAGCGCGGCCGGATTGCGGGCCGCATAGGCCGCCGTGGTGCGCGTATGCGCGGCCAGGGCGGCGGCCTCGAGCACAGCCTGGTAATGCTTGGGCAGCTTGGCCCAGGCTTCCTCATTGATATAGAGGGACAACTGCTCACTGGCGGCCCACCAGCTCGGACCGTAATAGAACTTCGCGGTCTTGTTCAGGCCCAGCTTGCCGTCGTCGTAGGCGCCCGCGCCGGCCACCGCGTCCGGACCGGACTTCGCCGCGCCCTCGCCGGGTTTGGCATCCTTCGCGGCCGCGGCATCCTTGGGGGTTCCGGCGTCCTTGGAGGTTCCGGCATCCTTCGCGGCCCCGGCATCCTTGGCGGCCCCGGCGTCCTTGGCAGCCCCGGCATCCTTGGCGTCCTTGGCAGCCGCGACATCCTGCGGCATGACGCCAAGACGCGCCAGCACCTGCGCCGCGAGGCCGTCGACGCGCATCTTCAGGTCTTTCAAGTCGGTGGCGCGCTTGATTTCGCGGTTGGACCACAGCCCCATCTGCGGGCCGGTATTGCCCAGCGGGAAATTGACGATCTTCTGCGCCTTGAACAGTTCGCGCGTCAGGCGCAGGCCGTCACCCTCGAGCATCCAGGCGTCCATCAGCGCGGCGTCCAGGCCGAACGGCACGGCCGCGTCGAAGCAGAAGGCGGGATTCCTGGCGAAGTAGATGGCCGATGACACGTGGGCGCATTCGACCTTGGCGGCGCCGACCGCGTCCATCAGTTCCAGCGCGGGCGCGACCTCGCCGCCGTCCACCTGCTTGATGCTGAACTTGCCGCCAGTGGCCTCGGAGACGAACTTGCGGAAAATCTCGCCGGCGCCGACACGCAGGTCCAGCGCGGCCGGGAAGCCCGACGCCAGGCGCCAACTGATCGAAGGGGAATCCTGCGCCAGGGCGGGAGCGCTGACCGCCGCCCCCGCCGCCACAGCGCCCAGGCCGGCCTGCTTCAAGAATGAACGTCGTTGCATCTCTTTGCTCCTCTACAGCGATACCAGTTTGAGCAATACCCGCCGGATATTACACGGTGCCATCGCCGCTGACGGCTAGAGGAATTCCCGAGCGGTCAAGGATTGCAAAGAGTGGCCCGGCCAGGCCCCGCACAGGCGGGCGCTGGCCGCGCTCGCACCCGGGATCAGGTGCCCGCGATCGCCATCTGCTCGATCAGGATCGAGCCGGTGGTCTTGGTGCCGCGCGAGATGGTGTCCGCGCCCACCGCGACGATCTGGCGGAACATGTCCGACAGGTTGCCGGCGATGGTGACTTCCTGCACCGCGTGCTGGATCTGGCCGTTCTCGACCCAATAGCCGAACGCGCCGCGCGAGTAGTCGCCGGTGACGTAGTTCACGCCCTGGCCGATCAGCTCGGTGACCAGGAAGCCCGTGCCCATTTTCTTGAGCATGGCTTCGAAGTCGTCGCCCCGGCGCGTCAGCGTGGAGCTGAAGACCAGGTTGTGCGAGCCGCCCGCGTTGCCGGTGGTCTGCATGCCGAGCTTGCGCGCGGTGTAGGAGGACAGGAAGTAGCCTTCCAGCACGCCGGCCGACACCACGTTGCGCTTGCGGGTGCGCACGCCTTCGTCGTCGAACGGCGAGCTGCCCATGGCGCCGCGGATGTGCGGGTCTTCGGTCAGGTTGATGTGTTCCGGGAAGATCGGCTTGCCCAGGGCGTCGAGCAGGAAGCTGGCCTTGCGGTACAGCGCGCCGCCATTGGCCGCCTGCGTCAGGGCGCCGACCAGGCCGAGCGCCAGCGGCGCCTCGAACAGGACCGGGAACTTGCCGGTGCGGATGCGGCGCGCCGACAGGCGCGACAGCGTGCGCTCGGCGGCATAGCGGCCGACGGCCTCGGGCGTGGCCAGCTTGGCGGGGTCGCGCTCGGAGGTGTACCAGTAATCGCGCTGCATGCCGTTGCCGCGTCCGGCGATGGGCGCCACCGACAGGCTGTGGCGCGAATACGGGTAGCCGCCCAGGAAGCCACGGGTGTTGCCCATGACGAACTGGCCTTCGTAGGTGCCGACCGTGGCGCCATCGGTGTTGGTGATGCGCGCATCGACCTCGCGCGCGGCGCGCTCGGCGCGCAGGGCCAGTTCAGCGGCTTCCTCGGTGGAAACCGTCCAGGCGCGATGCAGGTCGAGGTCGGGGAATTCGGTGGCCAACTGGTCGGCGTCGGGCAGGCCGGCGGCCGGATCGGCGGCGGTGTGACGGGCGATGTGCCAGGCAGCTTCGACCGTCTGGCGCAGCGCGGCTTCGGAGAAGTCGGAAGTCGAGGCGGAGCCGCGGCTCTGGCCGGCGTAGACCGTCAGGTCGAGCGAGCGGTCACGGGTCTGTTCGACGGTCTCGATGTCGTTCTTGCGCACCGACACCGACAGACCCAGGCTTTCGGAGACTTCGGCCGCGGCGTCCGAGGCGCCGATCTGGCGCGCGTAGGCCAGGGTTTGCTCGACGAGTTCGGAAAAACGCGCGTGATTGGCCGCCAGCGGCAAGGAGGAGGAGGATTTGACCATTGCTGTCCAATTTGCAGAGACGGTTATCATAGCCAAGTCTGTCATTGCGCAGTTTTCCATGAATTCCCACATCGAAGAAGAATCCACCGACGGCTACGACGAGAACGGCTACGATCGTCCCAGCAAGTCCCAGGTCAAGCGCGACATGCACGCGCTGCTGGACCTGGGCAAGCAGTTGATCGAACTGTCCCCCGAACGCCTCAAGCAGTTGCCCCTGGCCGAACGCCTCTACGAAGCGATCCGCGAGGCGCAGCGCACCACCAGCCGCGAAGGCCGGCGCCGCCAGACCCACTTCGTGGGCAAGCTGATGCGCGACGCCCCCGCCGACGAGATCCGCGCCCAGCTCGACGTGTGGGAAAACGGCTCGCGCGAGGAAACCGCGGCCATGCACCGCCTGGAAACCCTGCGCGACCGGCTGCTCGACGACGACGACGCGCTGACCAAGCTCCTGAACGACAATCCGCAGGCGGATGTGCAGCAGCTACGCGCGGTGATCCGCGCCGCCCGCAAGGAAAAGGCAGCCAACGCCGTGCTGCTGCAAGGCCAGGAACCACAGAAGAAGCACTATCGCGCCCTGTTCCAGGCCCTAAAGACCCTCACCCACTGATTGCGCCCGCCGTCCATGAACGCCCCCACCGACCTGCTCGATTGCATCGAGATCGAAACCGCCTCCAATCCCACGCACGCCGTGATCTGGCTGCACGGCCTGGGCGCCGACGGCAACGACTTCGCGCCCATCGTGCCGGAGCTGGACCTGCCGGCCGGCCTGGGCGTGCGCTTCGTCTTCCCCAATGCGCCGGTGCAGCGCGTCACCATCAACAATGGCATGGCGATGCGCTCCTGGTACGACATCCTGGTGATGGACCTGGTGCGGGTGGAAGACGCCAAGGGCATCCGCGCCTCGGAAGCCGCGATCCACAAGCTGATCGCGCGCGAGAACGCGCGCGGCGTCCCGACCTCGAACATCGTGCTGGCGGGCTTCTCGCAGGGCTGCGCCATGACGCTGCACACGGGCCTGCGGCTGCAGGACAAGCTGGCCGGCATGATGGGCCTGTCGGGCTATCTGCCGCTGCTGGACAGCGCCGAGGCCGAGCGCGCCCCGGCCAACCAGCGCACCCCGATCTTCCTGGCCCACGGCCTGTATGACCCGGTGGTATCGCTGCCGCGCGCGGAGGCCTCGCGGGCCGAGCTGGAGCGCCTGGGCTACGACGTGCGCTGGCACACCTACCCCATGCCGCACTCGGTCTGCGCCGAGGAAGTGGCGGACATCTCGCGCTTTCTGAACCAGGTGCTGGTGTAACGCGGGCGGCGCGCGCCGCGCCGCCACCCTCCCCCGGGCCCGGCTTCTCCGGGCCGTTCGCACGGGGATCCCCTGCTTTGTATACCAAGTGGTATTCCAGCCCCGAATTTTCCGGGGCGCGACTTCGCTCGTCCATAGAGAAAAACGCCAATACCAAAACCCTTGTCGCTCGCTATTGTTGAATATAGTATTCAATCCAAGCCGTATTGGCCCGATCGCAATCGCCTCGGGCTTCCCTGTTGTTGCAGTCGATCCATCCCATTGGCCGTGCCGCGCCGGGTTTCGGCGAGGCATATAGACGCAGGAGAAAGTCCCGTGAAGCCCTTGCCATTGCCTCGCCTAGCGGCGGCGGCGCTGCTTGCCGCCGTCCTCGCCCCTTTCGCCAGCCACGGCGAAGCCCTCAATCCCCCGGTAAAGGTACGCTACGAAGAGGTGGTCCGCTCCATCCTCTACGTGCCCAAGTACGTCGCCCTGTCGCAGGGCTATTTCAAGGACGCCGGGCTGGACGTGTCCATGAAGACCTCGCAGGGCACCGACAAGGGCATGACCGCCCTGCTCTCGGGCAGCGCCGACATCGTGCTGATCGGCCCCGAAGCCTCGATCTACGTGCAGAACAGCGAATCGCCGGTCAAGCCGAAGATCTTCGCCGGCCTGACCGCCACCGACGGCTTCTTCCTGCTGGCGCGCAAGCCGGTCGAGAAATTCGACTGGAGCATGCTCAAGGGCAAGGAGGTGATCGGCTTCCGGCCCGGTTCGAACCCCATCGTGTTCCTGGAGACCGCGCTGCGCAAGCACGGCCTGGACCCGCAGAAGGACGTCAAGCTGCTCAACAACATCGGCATCCCCGCGCGCGCCGGCGCCTGGATGGCCGGCCAGGGCGAGTACGGCATCTTCCTGGAACCCGAGGCCGGCGAACTGGTGCGCAACGGCAAGGGCTACATCGTGGCCTCGGTCGGCCATGAGGTCGGCCAGGTGGACTACACGGTCTTCACCGCCACCGACAAGTACATCCGCGACAACCCCAAGGTGATCCAGGCCTGGACCAATGTGGTGGCGCGCGCCGAGAAATACGTCAAGGACACGCCGGCGGCCACGCTGGCGCCGCAGATCATGACCTACTTCCCCGGCATGGACGCGGCCGCGGTGACCGACGCCATCGAGCGCTACAAGCAGTACCAGATCTGGAAGACCACGCCGCTGGTGACGGCCGAGGCGATGAGCCAGCTGCAGGACATGCTGATCGCCAGCGCGGTCATGAAGGATAGCGCCCGCGTCAAATACGAAGACGTGGTGGTGGCGGACTTCGCCAGGAAGGTGCCGTGATGAGCGCCGTCGTCCACAACCTCAAGCCGGACCCGGCCACCGCCAAGATCGAACTGCGCGATGTCTGCCTGAGCTATTTCACGCCGGAGGGCGAGACCGAAGCGCTGTCGCAGGTGTCGTTCGCGCTGGCGCCGGGCGAATTCGTCAGCCTGATCGGCCAGAGCGGCTGCGGCAAGAGCACGCTGCTGTCGCTGATCGCCGGTCTGCACGCGCCAACCTCGGGCACGGTGATGATCGACGGCCAGGCGGTCACCGAACCCAACCCGCGCATCGGCTACATGCTGCAGCAGGACTATCTTTTCGAGTGGCGCACCATTCTCGACAACGTCATGCTGGGCGCCGAGATCCAGGGCCGGCGCGATGCGCGCAGCGAAGCCCGGGCCGTGCACCTGCTGGAAAAGTGCGGGCTGGGCGCGTTCCTGTCGCACACCCCGCGCCAGTTGTCGGGCGGCATGCGCCAGCGCGCGGCGCTGGCGCGCACGCTGGTGACCGAGCCCGACGTGATCCTGCTGGACGAACCGTTCTCGGCGCTCGATTCGCAGACCCGGCTGGCGATCTCCGACGAGGTCGTCGACATCCTGCGGCGCGAGGGCAAGACGGTGGTGCTGGTGACCCACGATATCGGCGAGGCCATCGCCATGACCGATCGCGTCATCGTGCTGTCGCGCCGGCCCGGCCGGCTCAAGAGCCAGTACCGTATCCATTATGGCGACGGCGCGCGCCCCACGCCGTTCCAGGCCCGCTCGCGGCCGGAATTCAATGCCTACTTCAAGCAGCTCTGGGACGAGCTGGATGTCCATGTGGAGGGTTGAGCCGTGAACGCACCGATTGCCAACACCGTGCCGCTGCGCGCCGTGCCCGCGCCCAGCCAGAAGTACCTGGACTACCTGCGGCGCGACCGCGCCCGCCGCCGCAACATCCGCATCGCCCAGGCGCTGCTGCTGGTGGTGTTCCTGTGCGCCTGGGAGATCCTGCCGCGCATGCACATCCTGAACCCGCTGCTGACCAGCTATCCGAGCGCGCTGTGGCCGACCTTCCTGGAGCTGTGGAACCAGGGCAACCTGGCCCACCACATCGCCACCACGCTGTCGGCCACGCTGGTCGGCTTCACGCTCAGCATGGTGATCGGCATCATCGTCGCCGCCGCGCTGTGGTGGTCGGACTTCCTGTACAAGGTGCTCGATCCGTTCCTGGTGGTGGCCAACGCCATGCCCAAGATCGCCTTCGTGCCGATCTTCTACCTGTGGCTGGGGTCGGACTACGCGGTCTACGGCATGGCCGTGGCGATCGCGGTGTTCGTGACCATCATGGTGGTGTACGCCGGCTTTCGCGCCATCGACCTGAACAAGGTCAAGCTGGCCCGCACCTTCGGCGCCAGCCGCTGGCAGGTGCTGACCAAGGTGGTGCTGCCCGGCAGCGTGCCAACCCTGATCGCCGCGGTGAAGATGAACATCGGCCTGGCGCTGGTGGGCGTCATCGTCGGCGAATTCCAGTCGGCCGACTCGGGCCTGGGCTTTCTCATCATGAACGGCAGCCAGGTCTTCAAGCTGAACATCGTCATGACCGCCATCGCCATGCTGGCGCTGATCTCCAGCGTCATGTACCTGGTGGTGTACCGCATCGAAGCCGCCGTGGCGCGGCGCTACGGATAAGGAGCCGCCATGCAGATTCCGCAATGGGTGCAGGACCGCGTCATCGCCCGCCAGGGCTGCCTGCATCCCTACGACAGCCTGCCCGGCGCCCGCACCGCGGTGGTGGTGATCGACATGCAGCAGTACTTCACGCTGCCCGGCTACCAGGGCGAATGCGCGGCGGCGCGCGACATCATCGCGCCGGTCAACCGCCTGTGCGACGCGGTGCGCGCGGCCGGCGGCACGGTGGTCTGGGTGCAGACCGCCTCCGACAACGCCGACGCCTTCTGGTCGCACCACCATGGCGTGATGCTGACGCCCGAGCGCAGCGCGCGGCGCCTGGAAACCCTGCGCCGCGATGCGCCGGGTTTCGCCCTGCATCCGGACCTGCGGCCGGCCGACAGCGACCTGCGCGTCACCAAGCGCTTCTACAGCGCCATGGCCACGGGCTCGTCGGAACTGGAGCCGCTGCTGCGCGGACGCGGCGTGGACACGCTGCTGATCGCCGGCACGGTCACCAACGTCTGTTGCGAATCGACGGCGCGCGACGCCATGATGCGCGACTTCCGCACCATCATGGTGGACGACGCGCTGGCCGCGGTGACGCCGGCCGAACACGAAAACGCCCTGCATGGCTGGCTGCTGTTCTTCGGCGACGTGCTGTCGGTGGATGAAGTGGCGACGCGGCTGCGGCCGGCGCAGGCCGCGCGCAAGACGGCCTGAAGCCGGCATGGCCCCGGCCGGGCGCTGGCACGCGCCGGCCGGGACGCTCAGCGCAGGTTGAGCCAGACCCGCCGCATGGTCGGGTCTTCCGGATCCGGATCGTTGGTGAAGCCCAGGCTGGTCATCAGCGACAGCATCGGCCGGTTGGTCGACAGCACCAGGCCGTCGATGTATTCCAGCCCCTGCTCGCGCGCCGCGTCGATCAGCGCGGTCATCAACTGGCGACCCAGGCCGCGCCGCTGCCAGTCGTCGCCGATCACCAGCGCGTATTCCGCGCCGCGCCCGTCCGGGTTGCGCAGGTAGTGCGCAAACCCCACCAGCACTTCGTGCGGATGGCCGCGGTTGGCCGGGTTGGGCACCTGGGTGGCGGCCACCAGCGCCAGCTCGCGGTGGTAGTCCACCTGGGTGTAGCGCGACACCATGCGCGGGGTCAGCTCGCGCATCATCGACACGAATCGCATGTAGCGCGAGCGTTCCGACAGGCCGCGGATGAAATCCTGCAGCGGCTGGCCGTCCTCGGGGCGGATGGGCCGCAGCACCCACGGGATGCCGTCGGCGAAACGGCGCACCTGCACCAGGCGCGCCGGGTACGGGTGGATCGCCATGTGCGGATAACCGGCGGTCTGCGGCGTCTCGCAACCCGGCTTTTCGGCCAGGGTCATGCGCAGGCCGCCGGCCCGCAGATGGGTCTCGCCGGCATACAGCGGATCGATGTCGAGCGTTTCGATGTCCGGCAGCTCCGACACCATCTCCGAGACCAGCACCAGCGCCTGCTGCAAGGCCTCGGCGGCCAGGTGGCCGACGCGCGGCGCCAGCACCCGGCGCCACAGCCGGCTGCGTTCGATCATCTGGCGCGCCAGGAAGCCGTTGAGCGGCGGCAGGTCGATGCCGCGATCCGATTGCGACAGCACCGCGTCCGGGCCGCCGGCGCCGAAGCGGATGACCGGCCCGAACTGCGGATCGCGCCGCACCCGGATCGCCATGGGACGCGACTCGGGCTCGGCCGCCGCCACGTCCAGCGGCATGTCGCGCAGCGGCACGTAGAACAGGGACAGCAGCGCGCGGACCTCGGACGTATTCAACTCGCGCCGGCAATCGGCCCGCACCCGCGCCAGGATTTCGCGCGCGGCGGCCAGGTCGGGCACGTGGGTGGCCGGCTCGGGCGGCTGGGTCTGCAGCAGCAGTTGCTGGTTGTAATGATGCGTGGCCAGCACGCCGAAGGCGTCGGCGGCGGACTCGGGCGTGCGGAACGCCGAGGTGCCGGCGTCGTCCAGCATGCGCCGCAGCGGCCGCATGCCGGCATCGCCCATGAAGCAGGTGACCACCGGTTTCTTGGCTTTGGGCGCGATCAGCGCCAGCTCGCGCGCCACCGCCGGCATGTCGGCCAGCGCGTCGGGCGCCAGCAGCACCAGCACGCCGTCCACGCCAGTGTCGTCCAGCACCACGTCGAGCATGGCGCGGATGCGTTCCGGCGTCAGCGGCACGTAGGTGATGACCGGATTGGCGCTGGCCGCGTCCGGCTCCAGCATCGCCGCCAGCGCGCGCTGCGTGGCCGGCGCCAGGTCGGCCCGCAGCACCGCGGCGTCCGGGCCGATCAGGTCCATGGCCAGTTGGGGAGGCCCGCTGCCGTTGGAGATCAGCGCCACGCGCCGGCCCTTGGGGCGGCGCGTGTAGCCCAGCACCTTGACCGCCGAGAACAGCTGCACGAAGTAGCGCACCCGCACCGCGCCGGCGCGCCGCAGGGCGGCGTCGAAGATGGCGTCGGCGCTGTCGGTGTCGGCGCGGCCGGCCTTGAGCACGATGACCGGCTTGACGCTGGCCGCGGCCCGCAGCGTGCTCATGAATTCGCGCGCCGGGCCCACGTCTTCCAGGTACAGCACGATGCTGTCGGTGCGCGGGTCGCTGGCCAGGTAGTCCAGCACCTTGGACAGGCCCACCACCGCCTCGTCGCCCAGCGACACGGCGGTGGAAAAACCGATATGCACGTCCTCGGCCCAGTCCATGACGGCCGCCATGATGGAGCGCGACTGCGCCAGCAGCGCCACGCGGCCGGCGCGCGCCAGCACCGGGTGCTGGCTCAGGTTCAGGCCCGCATGCGGGCGCTGCGCGCCGAACGAGCGCGGCCCCAGCAATTCGCAGCGGTTTTCCTCGGCCCAGGCGCGGCACAGCGCCAGCGTGCCGCGCGGGTACGGGTCGGGCAGCTCGTGCGGCAACAGGATGACCGAGCGCGGGGCCAGCGGGGACAGCCGGCGCAGGGTCTCGGGCAGCACGGCCGGCGAAACGCAAACCAGGGCCAGATCGGGCCGCTCGCCAGCGGCCAGCCCCAGAAGCGTCTCCGGCAGGTCGGGCGCGGCGCCAGGGTCGCAGGCCACCACCGTGGTTTTCGCCTTGAGCGCGGGCGACAGGGAGCCCGCCGCCGGCAGCGGCCGATCGGCGACGATCACCAGCGAACCGGGTTCGAACATCGGGGCAAGAGCGTGTCGCAGCATGGCGGGAACAGGCACTAATCTAAAATAGCGTTCATCGTAACAAGACAACCCCCACGTCCGCTTGATCCAGGCCCGGTCCGCCGCCGCTTCGTGGCGCCGCAGCCGCTATCATTGCCACCTATGACCTCCAACGCCTCCTCCCCCATCCGCACCCGCTTCGCGCCTTCGCCCACCGGCTTCCTGCACCTGGGCGGCGCCCGCACCGCGCTGTTCTCCTGGGCCTTCGCGCGCCACCACAAGGGCACCTTCGTGCTGCGCATCGAAGACACGGACGTCGAACGCTCCACGCCGGAAGCGGTGCAGGCCATCCTGGACAGCATGGACTGGCTCGGCATGCAGCCAGACGAAGGCCCGTTCTACCAGATGCAGCGCATGGACCGCTACCGTGAAGTGGTCGCGCAGATGCTGGCCGCCGGCACCGCCTACCACTGCTACAGCTCGCCCGAGGAAGTC
Organism: Achromobacter ruhlandii; assembly: GCF_002082135.1. Lineage (NCBI taxonomy): Bacteria > Pseudomonadati > Pseudomonadota > Betaproteobacteria > Burkholderiales > Alcaligenaceae > Achromobacter > Achromobacter ruhlandii. The sequence continues at coordinate 526,499 of NZ_CP017433.1, read as the reverse complement.
GAGGCCATGCGCGAGGCCGCCCGCGCCCGCGGCGACAAGCCGCGCTACGACGGTACCTGGCGCCCCGAGCCCGGCAAGACCCTGCCACCGGTGCCCGCAGGCCGCAAGCCGGTGGTGCGCTTCAAGAATCCCCAGGACGGCGCCACCGCCTGGAACGACATGGTCAAGGGCCCCATCAGCTTCGACAACACCGAGCTGGACGACCTAATCATCGCGCGCCCGGACGGCACCCCCACCTACAACTTCTGCGTGGTGGTGGACGACTGGGACATGGGCATCACCCACGTGCTGCGCGGCGATGACCACGTCAACAACACTCCGCGCCAGATCAACATCCTGCGCGCTTTGGGCGCCACCCTGCCCGAATACGGCCACGTGCCCATGATCCTCGGCCCGGACGGCGAAAAGCTGTCCAAGCGCCACGGCGCGGTCAACGTCATGGAGTACGACAACGAGGGCTACCTGCCCGAGGCCATGATCAACTACCTGGCGCGCCTGGGCTGGAGCCACGGCGACGACGAACTCTTCAGCCGCGACCAGCTGGTGGAATGGTTCGACACCCGCCACCTGTCCAAGTCGGCCTCGCAGTGGGACCCGAAGAAGCTGAACTGGGTCAACGCCCACTACATCAAGCAGATGGACAACGCCGAACTGGCCGAACGCGTGGCGCCGCGCGTCGCCCATCGCGGCGGCTATCCGGAAAAGATCGACCTGCCGGGCGTGATGGGCCTGCTCAAGGATCGCGCCGAGACCCTGGAACAGCTGGCCGACGGCGCCATGCTGTTCTGCGGCGAGTTCAAGCCGGCCGCGCCGGAGCTGGTCGAGCAGCACCTGACCGCCGCCGCCCGCGAGGCGCTGGCCGATTTCGCCCAGCGCGCCCAGGGCGCCGACTGGACCCGCGAGGCCATCTCGGCGCTGATCAAGGGCGTGCTGGCCGACCGCGGCCTGAAAATGCCGCAACTGGCGATCCCGCTGCGCGTGGCCGTCACCGGCCAGACCCAGACGCCCGCGGTGGACGCGGTGCTGGCCCTGCTGGGCAAGGACGTCGTGATCAAGCGCCTGGCCGCCATCTGATCGGACTTCCGTCCACGAAAAAGCCCCGACCGGCCTGGCCGTTCGGGGCTTTTTTTCGCCTCACGGGCCGGTTACCGTCCCGGCGCCGCGCGGCGGCAGGCATCCCTAGGCGGCCTTGGGCCGCGCCTTCAAGGCCCACGAGAAGAACGCGCCCAGCAGCGGCAGCAGCACGGCCGAACCGCCGAACAGCACCGCCGCGCCGGCCTCGTCCACCACCGAGCCGGCCAGCGCCACGCCCGCCGCCTGGCCCATGAACAGGCAGGAGGCGAACCAGGCCACCGCCGTGCCGCGCGCCGACGGCACCATCTGGGTGGCGTTGGTCTGCAAGGTCGCGTGCAGCAGGTAGTAGCCGAAGCCCGCCAGCACGCTGGCCAGCAGGCTCCACAACCACACCGGCCCCAGCAGGTACGACAGGAAGGCCACGCCCAGCACCAGCCCGCCCGCCACCGCCAGGCCGCGTTCGCCCAGGCGCTTGAGGATGCGGCCCGCCACCACCGTATAGAGCAGCCCGCCCACCGCGTACACCGCCACCAGCGCGCCGGCCGCCGTCAGCGAGATGTCGAAGCGCTCATGCAGGTAGGACGGCGCGAACGCCAGGGCGCCGAACACCAGCAGGCCCTCGATGAACACCGTGGCCAGCACCACGCGCGCCCATGGCGTGCCCAGCACCAGCCGCGCCTGTGCCACGAAGCCCTGGCGCGGCGCGTTCGGATCGACCACGCCCAGTCCCAGCGCGCGCTGGCGCCGCACTTCCCGGTGCAGCAGCGTGCCCACCACCAGGTAGCCGGCCACCAGCGCCGCGAAGGCCCAGCGCCAGCCCAGGGTATCGGCGAACAGGCCGCCGGCCAGCTGCCCGGCCGCCATGCCCAGGATGGTGCCGGTCAGAAAGCGCGCCAGCGTCGCCTGGCGACGCTCGTAAGGCACGGTGTCGCCGATCCAGGCCATCGACAGCGGCACGATGCCGGCGCCCGCCGCCCCCGACAGGGTGCGGCAGAACACCAGCACGTCCAGCGTCTCGGCCAGGAACGCGCCGGCGCTGCCCAGTGCGCAGGCGAACGTCGCCACGCTGACGACGCGGTATTTGCCATAGCGGTCGCCGACCGGACCGAAGAACATCTGCAGCACGCCGTAGGCCACCGCGAAAGCGGTGACGGCGCGCGCGGCCTGGCCGGTGCTGGCGCCGAATTCGGCCGCCAGCTGGGGCAGCATGGGATCACAGATACGAAAGGCGCTGGCGCTGACGAAGGCGGCCAGGGCAAGCAGCGCGATGGCGCGCGCTTCGGATGACAGGGCGGGCATGGAGGGCCGGCGGCGCAATGAAGGACGAAGTCCGCACCTTACCGCAGCCGCGCCCGCTTGGCGACGCCGGCGCCCGGATTCCGTCCGCGCGACGGAACGCGGAATCGCCGGCTGCCCCAGGGATCAATACGGCAGGCGATAGCCCTGCGGCATGCGGCGCGCGGTCACGATCTGGCCGCCGCTCTTGAGCTCGCGCAGCGTCAGCTTGGCCTGCTCGACCTTCTCGACACGGTAGCGGTTGATGTAAATCGGATCGGCGGCGTCGACGATCTCGCCGTTCGATTGCGTGGTCTGCATCGTGTAGACGCCGTCCACCACGCTCCAGCAACCGGTCTCGCGCAGCGCCGGACGCGTCTTGCGGCCGATCTTCAGCTGGGTTTCATAGGCCATGCGGCCATCGGCATACAGCACCGTGAGGGCCTGGAAATCGCCGCTGACGCCTTTCGGCTTGGAATTCGAATACCAGGTGCCGACCATGGGATCGCCGCTCTTGGCGGGCACGCATGCCACCGGCTTGGGCGCCGCTTCCGGCTGGGCCTCGGTAATGGAGGCGGGTTTCCTGGCGGCGCAGCCGGCCAGGATCAGAAGGGCGCAGGCCACGCCCGCCGAACGCAAATACACACTGCTCATGAATTCCTCAACACGTCTGTCGACGCGCCGCGCCGCTCAAACCGGCACGCCCCTCGCGCAGCAAACATCACGCACTCTAAAGATGCCCAGGTGAAGAATCAACGACGATCGGCGCCGTGTGCAATTGCGCAACAGTCCTTGCCGGAAACCCCGTGTTTTAAGGGCTCAACGCGCAAAAATGCGTTGGTTTCAAGCGACACTGCGGGCGCCGCGCGCGGCCTTGGCGCGCAGCATTTCCTCCATGCGCGCGGCGGCCGGCGACAGGCTGCGGCCGGCCAGCCGCGTGATGCCCAGTTCGCGCTCGATACGCGGCCGGGCCAACGGCACGAAAACCAGACCGGGCGAATCCGGCGGCACGCCCAGCCGCGCCAGCACCGTCACGCCCACGCCGCGCTCCAGCATCGCCAGCAGCGACATCATGTTGGACACGAACACCTGGCGTTCCATCATGAAGGCGGCCTGCGGATAGTCCGCCAGTTGCCGGTGCGCCACCGTGCCCACCAGCGGCAGCCCGGCGATCTCGCGCCAGGTCACGGACTTGCGCCCCGCCAGGGGATGGCCGCGATGGCAGACCAGTCCGAAGGCATCGCGCAGCAGCGGTTCGAACGCCAGCCGCCGGTCGCGCAGCACCGGGCTGCACACCCCCAGCTCGACCTCGCCCGCCAGCACCATGCGCTCAACGCCTTCGGAATTGTCATCGAACAGGCGCAGCGCCACCGCCGGGTAGCGCTCGCGATAGGTTGCCACCAGTTCGGGCAGCCAGTGGGTCGCCACCGTCGCCACCGAGGCCATGGTCAGGGTGCCGGCCTCGTTGCTGGCCAGCCCCGCCAGCGTCCCGGCCACGCGGTCGTGGTGCTCGACCAGTTCGCGCGCCAGCGGCAGGCAGTCCTGGCCGAACCGAGTCAGCGCGTTGCCATTGCCGCGCTCGAACAGCGGCTGGCCCAGGCGCTGCTCCATTTCGCGGATCGACAGCGACAGCGCCGGCTGCGAGCGGAATGCGCGCGCGGCGGCGGCGCGGAAGCTGCGCAATTCGGCCACCAGCAGGAAGTGGCGGTAGTGCGCAATGGAAAGTTCGGGCAAGGCGGGCATCGTGGCATCTGATTTGATGAACTTATCAAATCATAGGAAAAATAAATTTTTCTCATCATAGGGCGGCACTTAACATGGCCGCAATGACTACCGCGACTCTCTCCCCCGCCCGCGCCCAGGCCGTCGATCCGCTCGACTTCAGCCTCGCCGACCGGCTGCCCGCCCGCGCTGCCGGCCAGGGCCGGCTGCTGACCGCCGCCGCACCAAACGGCAGGCCCGGCCTGCTGCTCGTGCCCGGCGCCTATCACGGCGCCTGGTGCTACGCGCACTACCTGGACTATTTCGCCCGAGCCGGCCTGGCCTGCGCCGCCATCGACCTGCGCGGCCACGGCCCCTTGCCGCAACCGCCCGGCTTCCTCGACACGGGCATCGCCGACCTGGCCGCCGACGTCGTCAGCGCGCTCGACCTGCTGGACGCGCCCACCGTCGTGGTGGGCCACAGCATGGGCGCCCTGCCCGCGCTGCTGGCCGCCAGCCAACGCACCGTCGCCGGCGTGGTGCTGATGGCGCCCTCGCCGCCCGCCAACCTGCCCGGCGCGCTGGGCCTGCCGCCGGTGCCCGCTGACGCCGCGCGCGCCGCGCCCGCCGCCAGCGAGATCCGCGCCCGCTTCCTGGCCACCTCGCCGACGCGCGACGTCAGCGCCGTCACCCAACGCCTGAATCCCGAAAGCCCGCGCGTGCTCAACGACCGCTACCTGCTGCGCGTGCCCGTCGACCCCGCCGCCATCACCGCCCCCGGCCTGTGCCTGGAAGCCGGCCTGGACACCCACGACCGCCATCCGCCCGGCCAGGACCGCGCCATCGCGCGACTGTTCGGCTTTTCCCATGCCGTCCTCGCCGGACAGCCCCATTGCATGATGTACGGCGACGCATGGCAGGCCAGCGCGGACACGATCCTCGGCTGGTATCGCCAACAGTTCGGCTGACCCGCGACGCCCCTGACGCCCGATACATCCTCAACCATCGACATCCGCCAACGACCGCCAGACAGATCCACCCGGCCCGCGTCCAGCGCGCCATGAAGCACACCGCAAGCCATAGAACATGACGGCGCCAGCGCCGCCCCAGGAGACAAGCATGACCCTCACCGCCTTCGCGCCCCGCGCCTTCCTGCGCCCTGCGCTCGCCGCCGCCAGCCTGCTGCTGGCCGCCACCACGCACGCCGCCGGCTGGCCCGAGAAACCCATCACGCTGATCGTGCCATCCGCGGCCGGCGGCGCCGCCGACCTCACCGCCCGCACCTTCGCCCAGTTCCTGGGCAAGCAGACCGGCCAGACCGTCATCGTCGAGGACCGCCCCGGCGCCGGCGGCATCGTCGGCACCAACGCCGCCAAGAACGCCGCCGGCGACGGCTACACCTTCCTCTTGTCCACCAACTCCACCCACGCCGCCAACCAGTTCCTCTACAAGCGTCTGCCCTACGACGCGCAAAAGGACTTCGTGCAGATCGGCATGCTCGGCACCTTCGGCACCGTGGGCATCGTCGCCCCCGACAGCCCCTATCGCACCGTGCCCGAGCTGGTCGACTACGCCAAGAAGCATCCCGGCGAAGTCTTCTTCGGCTACTACAGCTCGTCCTCGCAAGTGCCGTCCGAACTGTTCAAGCAACGCGCCGGCATCAACATCGGCGCCGCCGGCTACAAGAACATCACCCAGATCATTACCGACCTGCGCGGCAAGCAGATCGGCTTCGCCTTCGTCGACTACCTGACCGCCATGGGCCAGATCGACGGCAAGGGCCTCGCCCCTCTCGCCGTCACCGCCGCCCAGCGCCACCCCGCCTGGCCCGACGTCCCCACCATGTCGACCTACTTCCCCGACTTCATCGTCGCCGGCTGGCTCGGCATCTCCGCCCCCGCCGGCACCCCGCCCGACATCGTCGCCAAGATGAACGCCGCCACCCAGGCCGCCGTCAACGATCCCGCCACCGCCGACAAACTCCGCGCCCTCGGCCTGACCCCCGAAGCCATGGACACCGCCCGCTTCGACACCTTCGTCAAGGAGGACACCGCCCGCTGGAAGGAATGGATCAAGATCTCCGGCATCCAGCCGCAGTAACCGCCCACAGCAAATAAAGAAACGCCCTCTATATATAGAGGGCGTCGCAATATAGAGACCATCAAAAGATTGCGCCCATCGAATCAAGCGCGATGACGCAGGGTTCACCAGCCCCTCCCATCACGAGCGCGCCGCGCCATTGCCCCCTCGAGCAACGCCTCTCTCCAGCAGCGCGCAGCGTCCGCCGCCTCGACGCAAGACACCCAAATGCCAAAAAGCGGCCGCCCGCGCGGCCGCTTTTTGGCGACCCCGCAAGATCCTCCCTCCCCCCCAGATTGACGGCAAGAACGCCAAGCACACAACTCGCCCCAAAGCCCGGCCGTTAAGTCTCATCAAAAGCGGGAGCCGGGGCAGGCGGGGGATGGCGGGGCGTGTAGATGCGCCCGACGGAATCTGAAGGAACAGCCGAAGGCTGTGACGAAGATGAGGAAGGGGCAGTCCGGAGCGAAGGCTCCGGACCGCAATCGTAGCCCCGCCATCCCCCGCCTGCCCCGGCTCCCGCGACTAAAGAACCCCACCCCCCGCAAGCAAATAAAGAAGCCCCCCTACAAAGGCAACTTCAACTCATGCTTGATCTCCCGCAACGCCACAATCGTCCGCGTCTGCCGAATCCCAGGCATATTGAACAAGAACCGATGCAAGAACCGGTCATAAGCCTCCGGACTCTCCACAAGAATCTTGAGCAGAAAATCCGAATCCCCCGTCACCGCATAGCACTCGAGAATCTCCGGCGCATCCCGCACCGACCGCTCGAAGTTCTCCACCGTGTTCGCCGAGTGCCGCTCCAGGCTGATCTGCGCGAACATACAGCCCAGCCCCACCTTGCTGCGATCCACCTGCGCGCTGTAGCCCTGGATCACGCCGCTGGCCTCCAGCGCCTTCACCCGCCGCCACACCGGCGCCGCCGATAGCCCCACCTTTTCTGAAAGCTGCTGCGCCGAGGCCCGGCCATCCTCCTGCAGGGCCTTGAGGATGCCGATATCGGTCTTGTCCATTGCTTTGTCTCCTGTTTGGGTCGAAATTCCGCGAACACGAAATATTCATTGCGAATTATAGGGATAGCACGATCCGAAAACGCAACAAACCCGATGCCTCGCGAACCTATCATGGTGCCGACTACAGGAGCATTCATGATGGACGGCACCCCCGCCCCCGAGCCCACGCTGGACCTCGACTACCAGCTCGCCGACAACCTCACCCGTGAGACCGGCCGCATCTTCCTGACCGGCACCCAGGCCCTGGTGCGCATCATGCTGACCCAGCGCCGCATCGACCGCGAGCGCGGCCTGAACACCGCGGGCTTCGTCTCCGGCTATCGTGGCTCGCCCCTGGGCGGCGTCGACATGGCGATGTGGAAGGCGCAGAAGGCGCTGGACGCCAACCAGATCTCGTTCCTGCCCGGCATCAACGAAGACATGGCCGCCACCGCCGTCATGGGCACCCAGCAGGCCGGCGTGCGCGCCGACCGTAATGTCGATGGCGTCTTCGCCATGTGGTACGGCAAGGGCCCCGGCGTGGATCGCGCCGGCGACGCCCTGCACCACGGCAACGCCGCCGGCGCCTCGCGCCACGGCGGCGTGCTGGTGGTGGTGGGCGACGACCACACCGCCGTCTCCTCCTCGATCCCGCACGCCAGCGAAGCCTCGCTGATCGGCTGGCAGATGCCCATCGTGCACCCGGCCTCGATCGACGAATACGAGACCTTCGCGCTGTGGGGCTGGGCCCTGTCGCGCCATTCCGGCGCCTGGGTCGCCTTCAAGGCCGTGTCCGAGACCATCGAAAGCGGTCACTCGTTCACCCCCGCGCCGGTGCGCCACTACGACATGCCGGCCGATCCCGACCTGCCGCCGGAAGCGCTGGAATACTCCGCCCGCGACTTCCTGTCGCTGGCGGTCGAAACCCGCATGAACCTGCGCATGAAGGCGGTCGCCGCCTTCGCCCGCCGCCACAGCATCGACCGCCTCACCTGTCCGGCGCCCAAGGCCACCGTCGGCATCGTCACCGTCGGCAAGGCCCACCTGGACGCCATGGAAGCGCTGGCGCGCCTGGGCGTGGACACCGTCACCGCCAACGCGCCGGTGCGCATCTACAAGCCGGGCCTGACCTGGCCGCTGGACGCCGAGCGCATGCTCGAGTTCGCGCGCGGCCTCTCGCACATCCTCGTGATCGAGGAAAAAGGCGCCGTGGTCGAGACCCAGCTCAAGGACCTGCTGTTCAACCTGCCCGAGCGCGCCACCGTGGTCGGCAAGAAGGGTTTCGACGGCGAGACGCTGGTGCCCTCCGCCGGCCAGTTGCGCCCGTCGCTGCTGGCGCGGCCGCTGGCCCAATGGCTGTCGCGCAGCGCCGGCCTGCAGCCCGGCGTCGACCTGGCCACCTTCGACTGCCAGGACATGCTGTCCAACGACGCCGACGGCATGCGCCGCCGTCCCTACTTCTGTTCCGGCTGTCCGCACAGCACCTCGACCAAGGTGCCGGAAGGCAGCCAGGCGCTGTCGGGCGTGGGCTGCCACTACATGGCCGCCTGGATGGACCGCGACACCGGCGGCCTGACCCAGATGGGCGGCGAAGGGGTCGACTGGATCGGCCTGTCGCGCTACACCAGGATGCCGCACATCTTCCAGAACATGGGGGAAGGCACCTACTACCACTCCGGCTACCTGGCGATCCGCCAGGCCGTGGCCGCCAAGGCCAACATCACCTACAAGATCCTGTTCAACGACGCCGTCGCCATGACCGGCGGCCAGCCGGTGGATGGCCCGATCTCGGTGCCGCAGATCTGCCAGCAGCTGCGCGGCGAGAACGTCGCCCGCATCGTCGTCACCAGCGATGAGCCCGAGAAATACCGGGGCGTGGACCTGGGCGCCGGCATCAAGGTGCATCACCGCCGCGAGCTCGACGCCCTGCAGCGCGAGCTGCGCGAGATCCCCGGCGTCACCGTGCTGATCCACGATCAGACCTGCGCCGCTGAAAAACGCCGCCGCAGGAAGAAGAACCAGTTCCCCGATCCGGCCCGCCGCATGCTGATCAACAGCGCCGTGTGCGAAGGCTGCGGCGACTGCGGCGTGAAATCGAACTGCCTGTCGGTGGTGCCGCTGGAAACGCCCTACGGCCGCAAGCGCGCCATCGACCAGTCCAGCTGCAACAAGGACTACTCCTGCGCCGAAGGCTTCTGCCCCAGCTTCGTCTCGGTCATGGGCGGCAAGCCCAGAAAGAGCGCCGCGCCCAAGGCCGACCAGGAACGCCTGCAACGCCTGATCCAGCAACTGCCGCTGCCGCACCCCCCGGCGCTGGAACGCCCCTACCGCCTGCTGGTGGCGGGCATGGGCGGCACCGGCGTCATCACCATCGGCGCCATCGTCTCGATGGCCGCGCACCTGGAAGGCCTGTCGGCCGCGGTGCTGGACCTGACCGGCCTGGCGCAGAAGGGCGGCACGGTCGTCAGCCACATCCGCCTGGCGCCCGCGGGCGCGGCCGCCGGCCCGGTACGCCTGGACTGGCAGCAGGCCGACGCCGCCATCCTGTGCGATCCGGTCGCCGCCGTGGCGCCCGACTCGCTCGGCGCGCTGCGCCGCGGCCACACCCAGGTCACCGTCAACACCTACGTCGCCCCGGTGTCCGATTTCACCCGCAACCCGGACGCCGCCATGCGGCCGGAAGCGCTGCTGGCCAAGATCCGCCACGCCGCGGGCGACGAGCACACCGCCGCCATCGACGCGCACGAGGCCGCGCTGGCGCTGTTCGGCGACAGCATCCTGTCGAACATGTTCATGCTGGGCTACGCCTGGCAGCGCGGCGGCGTGCCGCTGTCGCAGGCCGCCATCAATCGCGCCATCGAACTGAACGGCGTCGCCGTGGCCGCCAACCGCGCCGCGTTCGACAGCGGCCGCCTGGCCGCGCACCAGCCGGACGCGCTGGACGGCGCGCTGCGCCCGCGCGCCCAGGTGGTGCAACTGCATGTGCCGGAAACGTTCGAGCGCGCCGTGGCGCGCCGCGTCGAAGACCTGACCGCTTACCAGGACGCCGCCTACGCGCAGGCCTATCGCGACGTGGTCGAGCGCGTCGCCGCGCGCGAACGCGAGCTGGCGCCCGACGCCAGGACGCCGCGCCTGGCCATGGCGGTGGCGCGCGGCCTGTTCAAGCTGATGGCCTACAAGGACGAATACGAAGTCGCCCGCCTCTATACCGGCGAAGCCTTCCAGGCCCAGCTCAAGGGCCAGTTCGAAGGCGACTACAGCCTGCGCTTCCACATGGCGCCGCCGATCTTCGCGCGCAAGGACCCGCGCACCGGCGTGCCGCGCAAAATGACGCTGGGCCCGCGCACCATGACCGCGCTCAAGCTGCTGACCCGTTTCAAGCGCCTGCGCGGCACCTGGTTCGATCCGTTCGGCCACACCGCCGAGCGCAAGATGGAGCGGGCCCTGGTGGTCGAATACCGCCAGACCATAGACCAGTTGCTCGCAGGGTTGAATCGCGACAACCTGGCGCAAGCGGCTACAATCGCCGCCCTTGCAGAAACCATCCGCGGCTTCGGCCACGTGAAGGCTGCGAACGTCGAGAAGTACAGGACGGAGCTGGCCCGCTTGATGCAAAGCTATACGGCGCCTGCCCCGCGCGATGTACCCCTGCGGAAAACCGCATAAACACTCGCGCTGAGCGGCATTCTCCTGGGCGCGCCTTGCTAGGCGCGCCCAGTGCATTTAGTAACAATGTTTTGGGAACCTGATCCTATCTTCTTCTTGTAGCTGTCGTACTCGATCACTAGAATTAGTGTCCAACGAGGGGTGCTACACTATATGTTGTGGTCGCCTAACCGCTGATACTCGTCGGCCACGCCATGCGGATTCGTCCGTCCAAGCGTTGCGACCCCCTCAATAAGATCCAAATTTCGTACCTGACATGACGTCGTCATGTCGCTATCTACGCGCTTTTCGCACAGGAGCTTCCATGCAGACTACGATCGCCTCTGTGACCCGGCCCTCGGCCGTGCCGCCCTCTCAAACCGATTCCCCGGCCGACGCCAACGGCGGGCAATGGGCCAGCTACAACATCATCCGCCGCAATGGCTCGGTGGTCGGGTTCGAACCCGGCAAGATCGCCATCGCCATGACCAAGGCCTTCCTGGCCGTGAACGGCGGCCAGGGCGCGGCCTCGGCCCGCGTGCGCGAGCTGGTTGAACAGCTGACGACCCAGGCCGTCAACGCGCTGGTGCGCAACCGCCCGGGCGGCGGCACCTTCCATATCGAAGACGTGCAGGACCAGGTCGAACTGGCCCTGATGCGCTCGGGCCAGCATGACGTCGCCCGCGCCTATGTGCTCTATCGCGAAAAGCGCACGCAGGAACGCGCCGCCGCCGCGGCCGCCGAAGGCCAGCAGAAGGCCGACACGACGCCGCAGGAAAACGTGCTGCACGTCACGGACGCGGGTGTCCGCCGTCCGCTGGACATCGCCGAACTGCGCGCCACCATCGTCGCCGCCGGTGAAGGCCTGGCCGAATTCATCGACTCCGAAGCCATCCTGAAGGAAACGGTCAAGAACCTGTACGACGGCATCCCCGTCGACGAAGTGTTCAAGTCCGCCATCCTGTCGGCGCGCGCGCTGGTCGAGAAGGACCCTGCCTACAGCCAGGTCACCGCCCGCCTGCTGCTGCACACGATCCGCAAGGAAGTGCTGGGCGAGGAAGTCTCGCAGGACGGCATGGCCGCCCGCTACGCCGAGTACTTCCCCACCTTCATCGCCCGCGGCATCGAAGGCGGCCTGCTGTCGCCCGACCTGGCCAGCTATGACCTGACCAAGCTGGGCAAGGCCCTGAACGCCAAGCGCGACCTGCAGTTCGGCTACCTCGGTCTGCAGACCCTGTACGACCGCTACTTCCTGCACATCCGCGGCACCCGCATCGAACTGCCGCAGGTGTTCTTCATGCGCGTGGCCATGGGCCTGGCGCTGCGCGAGACCGACCGCGAAGCCCGCGCCATCGAGTTCTACGAAATCCTGTCGTCGTTCGACTTCATGAGCTCGACCCCGACGCTGTTCAACTCGGGCACCCTGCACTCGCAACTGTCGTCGTGCTACCTGACCACCGTCTCCGACGACCTGGAAGGCATCTACGACGCCATCAAGGAAAACGCGCTGCTGGCCAAGTACGCCGGCGGCCTGGGCAACGACTGGACCCCGGTGCGCGCGCTGCGCAGCCACATCAAGGGCACCAACGGCGAAAGCCAGGGCGTGGTCCCGTTCCTGAAGGTCGTCAACGACACCGCCGTGGCGGTGAACCAGGGCGGCAAGCGCAAGGGCGCGGTCTGCACCTACCTGGAATCGTGGCACCTGGACATCGAGGAATTCCTCGAACTGCGCAAGAACACCGGCGACGAGCGCCGTCGCACCCACGACATGAACACGGCGAACTGGATTCCCGACCTGTTCATGAAGCGCGTCATGGAAGGCGGCGAATGGACCCTGTTCTCGCCGTCCGACTGCCCCGACCTGCACGACAAGTACGGCAAGGCCTTCGAAGAAGCCTACGTCGGCTATGAAGCGCGCGTCGCCAGCGGCGACCTGAAGCTGTTCAAGAAGATGCCGGCGCTGACCCTGTGGCGCAAGATGCTGTCGATGCTGTTCGAAACCGGCCACCCGTGGATCACGTTCAAGGATCCGTGCAACATCCGTTCGCCGCAGCAGCACGTCGGTGTGGTCCACAGCTCGAACCTGTGCACCGAGATCACGCTGAACACCAACGAATCGGAAATCGCGGTTTGCAACCTGGGTTCGGTGAACCTGGTCGCGCACATGAAGCCGGCCGCTGGCGGCGGTTTCGAACTCGACCACGACAAGATCAAGCGCACCGTCAGCATCGCCATGCGCATGCTCGACAACGTCATCGACATCAACTATTACGCCGTCGACAAGGCCCGCAATTCCAACGCGCGCCATCGTCCGGTGGGCATGGGCATCATGGGTTTCCAGGACTGCCTGCAGATGATGCGCGTGCCGTACGCATCGCAAGCCGCCGTCGAATTCGCCGATCGTTCGATGGAAGCCGTGTGCTATCACGCCTACTGGGCCTCGAGCCTGCTGGCCGAAGAACGTGGCCGCTATCAATCGTACGAAGGCTCGCTGTGGTCGCGTGGCATCCTGCCGCAAGACACGTTGAAGATGCTGCGTGACGAACGCGGTGGTCATGTCGAGGTCGATGAATCGAGCACGCTCGATTGGGATGCGTTGCGCGCGCGCATCAAACAACATGGCATGCGCAACTCCAATTGCATCGCAATCGCCCCAACCGCGACTATTTCCAATATCATTGGTGTATCTGCGTGCATCGAACCCACTTTCCAGAACTTGTACGTCAAATCGAATCTCTCCGGCGAGTTCACGGTCGTTAACGATTACCTCGTGCGTGACCTGAAGAAACTCGGTCTCTGGGACGAAGTCATGGTCGCCGACCTCAAGTACTTCGACGGCAGCCTGTCCCGCATCGATCGCGTACCTTCCGAACTCCGCGAACTCTACGCCACCGCGTTCGAAGTCGAACCGAGCTGGCTGGTGGAATGCGCCTCGCGTCGCCAGAAGTGGATCGATCAAGCCCAGTCGCTGAACATCTACATGGCCGGCGCCTCCGGCAAGAAGCTGGACGACACCTACAAGCTGGCCTGGAAGCGTGGCCTGAAGACGACCTATTACCTGCGTACCCTTGGCGCCACCAGCGCCGAGAAGTCGACGGGACGCGGCGGCGAACTGAACGCCGTCAGCGCCGGTGGCCAGTCCACCGCGGCTCCCGTGTCCGCTGCACCTGTTTTGCCGGAACCCGAAGTTCTCGGGGCGGTTTGCACCATGCGGCCGGGCGACCCCGGCTTCGAAGAGTGCGAAGCCTGCCAATAACCGCCTCCGGAGAATGAATCATGATTAATTGGGAAGACGACACCCTCGCCACGCAACCTGCACAAGCCCCCGCGCCCGCGGCGGGCGGGCAGGCTGCGCCCGAAGTCCGGGCGGCGACCGGCGTGTTCGGCGATACCGCCATGCCGACCCCGGCCGCGCCGCAGCATGCGGCCGGCCTGGCGGCCAGCGGCAACGCCACCTCGCAACGCGTGAAGGTCGCCGACAAGCGCATCATCAACGGCCAGACCGACGTCAACCAGCTGGTGCCGTTCAAGTACAAGTGGGCATGGGAGAAATACCTGGCCACGTGCGCGAACCACTGGATGCCGCAAGAAATCAACATGTCGCGCGACATCGCCCTCTGGAAGAACCCGAACGGGCTCACCGAGGACGAGCGCCGCATCGTCAAGCGCAACCTGGGTTTCTTCGTCACGGCCGACTCGCTGGCCGCGAACAACATCGTGCTGGGCACCTACCGCCACATCACGGCGCCCGAATGCCGCCAGTTCCTGCTGCGCCAGGCGTTCGAGGAAGCCATCCACACGCACGCCTATCAATACATCGTCGAAAGCCTGGACCTGGACGAAGCGGAGATCTTCAACGCTTACAACGAAGTGCCGTCCATCCGCGCCAAGGACGAGTTCCTGATTCCGTTCATCGACGCGATCGCGGACCCCAACTTCAAGACGGGCACGCCCGAAGCCGACCAGACGCTGCTGAAGTCGCTGATCGTCTTCGCGTGCCTGATGGAAGGCCTGTTCTTCTACGTTGGCTTCACGCAGATCCTGGCGCTGGGTCGCCAGAACAAGATGACCGGCGCCGCCGAGCAGTACATGTACATCCTGCGCGATGAATCCATGCACTGCAATTTCGGCATCGACCTGATCAACACCGTCAAACTGGAAAATCCGCATCTGTGGACGCCGGAATTCCGCGAAGAAATTCGAGAACTCTTCCGCAAAGCGGTCGAACTCGAATACGCTTACGCCGAAGACACGATGCCGCGTGGCGTGTTGGGCTTGAACGCTCCCATGTTCAAATCCTACCTGCGCTTCATCGCCAACCGTCGTTGCCAGCAAATCGGTATCGAACCGCTGTACCCGCAGGAAGAGAATCCCTTCCCGTGGATGGCGGAAATGATCGATCTTAAGAAGGAACGCAACTTTTTTGAAACTCGCGTGATCGAATACCAAACCGGTGGCACGCTGAGCTGGGAGTAACGCAGTTCGCCTTCGGGCCCGGCGCGGGCACGCTCTTGCAAGAGCGTTGCGTTCGCGCCAGGCCTTGAGGGTGATCTCCCAGGTCAGGGTGTTTTCGAACACGTAGAACAAGCGGTAGGCGGTCTGTGATCAGACTGCCCACCGGCGCCATTTGAAATGGCTCGCGCCAAAGGAGCGGGGGCCATATCAAATGGCTGTG
Organism: Achromobacter ruhlandii; assembly: GCF_002082135.1. NCBI lineage: Bacteria > Pseudomonadati > Pseudomonadota > Betaproteobacteria > Burkholderiales > Alcaligenaceae > Achromobacter > Achromobacter ruhlandii. The sequence continues at coordinate 511,055 of NZ_CP017433.1, read as the reverse complement.
CCGAATTCATTAGCGCAAACCGTAGTAGCTGTTGCTCGCACAGAACAGCGGCATGCGCCGATGAATAGCCCGGGCACGGTTCGCCTTGTTGGCGGATCGGGGCACGGGTTTAAGTTCTGGGACCCCTGAACCTAAGGAGCATGACCATGGCAACAGCCAAGAAAGCCGTAAAGAAAGCGGTGAAGAAGCCCGCCGCCAAGAAGGCAGTAGCGAAGAAGGCCGCCCCGGCCAAGAAAGCTGCCGTCAAGAAGGTAGCCGTCAAGAAGGTCGCCGCCAAGAAGCCGGCGGTGAAGAAGGTTGCCGCCAAGAAGCCGGCCGCCAAGAAGGTCGCGAAGAAAGCGGTAGCCAAGAAGGCCGTCGCCAAGAAAGTCGCGGCCAAGAAGCCGGTAGCCAAGAAGGCAGCGGCCAAGAAGGTCGTCGCCAAGAAGGCGGTTGCCAAGAAGGCCGTCGCCAAGAAAGCGGTTGCCAAGAAGGCCCCCGCCAAGAAAGCGGTAGCCAAGAAGGCCGTCGCCAAGAAGGCGGTTGCCAAGAAGGCCCCCGCCAAGAAGGCGGTTGCCAAGAAAGTCGTAGCCAAGAAGGCTCCGGCTGCCAAGAAGCCTGCCGCCAAGCCGGCTGCCAAGCCTGCCGCGAAGCCCGCCGCTGCCAAGAAGCCCGCTGCGAAGAAAGCCGCTCCGAAGAAGCCCGCCACGCCGCCGTCCACGGCCGCTGCCCCGGGCGCGAAGACCGCGCTGAACCCCGCCGCGTCGTGGCCGTTCCCGACGGGTGGCCGTCCGTAATCGGACCGGTCATAACGGTAGCAGTACCTCAAACCGCCTGGCCCTGGCCAGGCGGTTTTTATTCGGGCGCCAGCCGCGTCAATCTCAATTCGCCGCGGCCATCCGGACAGCGCCGTTGACGCCTTGGCGTGAGACAATAAATGTCGTCTTCATTAGGTAGATCGCGTCCATGCTCGGTGAAATCCTCCGCTTCCTGCTCGAAATCGCGTTCACGCTGTTCGGCGCCGCCCTGATCGCCCGCGCCTGGATGCACGCGATCCGGTTGCATCCGTTCAATCCGCTGGCGCGCGTCATCTACCAGGCCACCAACTGGCTGGTGCTGCCGCTGCGCAAGATCATTCCGGCGGGCAACAAGATCGACTGGACCAGCCTGGTGGCCACCTGGCTGGCCGCGCTGGTGTACCTGGTGCTGATCTGGCTGGTCGCCATCGGCGCCCTGATCCCCGCCGTGCTGCTGCCCTCGGCCATGTTGTCGGCGCTGCTGATGGCGCTCAAGTGGGCGCTGAACCTGGTGGTGTGGCTGACGCTGATCCAGGCGGTGCTGTCGTGGGTCAATCCGATGGCGCCGATGATGCCGCTGCTGCAGGCGCTGACCGCGCCCATGCTCGATCCCATCCGCCGGCTGCTGCCGCGCACCTCGATCGACTTTTCGCCGCTGGTGCTGCTGATCGTGGCCCAGGTGCTGTTGATGGTCCTTGCCCGCCTGAGCTACGGCCTGATGGGCGTCTGAAAACGACGACGGCCCGGCAAGCCTTGCCCGGGCCGTTTCCATGGCGCGGCGGTCGCGGCGCGCGCCTGCCTCATCCCTTACGCCGGAATCGCGGCGTAGATGTCGAGCAGCTTCTTGCGATCGATCTTGTGGTTGTTCGACATCGGCAGCGCCGCGCACGAAACCAGCTCGGACGGCACCATGTAGGGCGGCAGGCGCTGGCCCAGCCGCTCCTTCCATCCCGATAGCGCATCGAGCTCAAGCAGGCTGGCGTCCGCCTGCGCCAGTCCGGCGACAAAGCCGATCAGGCGCACCGCCGTGCCATCCGGCCGGCGCAGCACCGCGCAGGCGCCGCCCTCCACGCCCGGCAACCCGTGCAGGGCCTCGTCGATCTCGGCCAGTTCGATGCGATAACCGTTCAGCTTGATCTGGTCGTCCATGCGGCCGCGGCAGAACAGCAGCCCGTCCGCGCCCAGTTCACCCAGGTCGCCGGTGCGAAAGCCGCGGCGGCCATCCTCGGTCACGAACAGCTTGGCCTCGTTCAGATCCGGGCGGTTCAGGTAGCCCCGCATAACGTGATCGCCGATGATGCAGATCTCGCCCTCCTGGATGCGCAGCTCGCAATCGGGCTTGGCGTGGCCGACCGGCAGCGGATCATGCGCCGCCAGCACCGCATCGGTGATGGCGATCCAGGTGGTGGCGACGGTGGCCTCGGTCGGGCCATAGGTGTTCAGGATCACCGCGTCCGGGAAACGCTGGCGCAGCTTTTTCGCCAACGCCGCCGGCAGGGGCTCGCCGCAGAACAGGAAGGTGCGCAGCGTCGGCAGCGTGGCCGGCGAGAAATCGCGGTTGGCCAGCTGCTGATGCGCGAACGACGGCGTCGACACCCACACGGTCACGCCGTGCCGCGCCAGCCGGCTCATCCAGGTCGCGGCCGCGCCGATCTGCTCGCGCGAGTTCAGCACGCAGGTGCCGCCGGCGGCCAGCGTGGCGAACACCTCGTACATCGACAGGTCGAAGCTGAAAGGCGCCTGGTTCATGAACACCGGCGCATCGCCCAGGCCGAAGCTGCCCAGCATCCAGTCGCCCAGCAGGCCGACGCTTTCGCGGCCAATCTGCACGCCCTTGGGATCGCCGGTGCTGCCGGAGGTGAACATGACGTAAGCCAGGCCGCGCTCGGCCAGTTCGGCGCCCTCGCCCGGCTCGAAGCCCCGGGCCGCGGCGTCGTAGACGGCGGCGGCGCGCACGATCTCGACGATGCGGCGCAGGCGTTCCGGCGGGTAGATGGTGTCGACGGGCACGAACGGCGCGCCGATCAGCAGCGCGCCGACCATGGCGACGAAGAACGAGGCCTCTTTATGGCCATAGATGGCCACCGGCACGTCCGGCGCCGCGCCGTGCGCGCGCGCCTCGTCGGCCCACGCCATGGCCTCGTCGCGCAGTTGCGCCCAGGTCAGGCTGCGGTCGGCGCCGACCACCGCGAGCGCGTCGGGCGCGCGCGCGGAATCAACGAACTGGAAAGTCTTCAGGTCGAAACGCATGCCGAAACTCCGGGCATCAGATGGGGCTGCGACCGCTGAACACGTAAAGCGCCAGGGCAGCCAGGATCAGGGTGAGCACGCGTCCGAGGAAACGCATGACGGGCCGCGCCAGCGTGGCCTGCAGCGCCGGCCGGGTGCGCGCCGCGTTGATCAGCAGGTTATGGCCCACCGAGTACGCGCCGAACATCAGGCCGCTGACGATGTAGTGCAACGACAGCCCGTTCCACACGCCCATCGCCAGCAGCGTGGCGAAGATGCCGATGTTCTGCGCCGCCATCCGGTGGCGTGCGAAGAACGCGGTCTTGCTCAGCGCCTTGTAGATCGGCATGAACACCACGTCGCGCAGCCATTCGGACAGGCTGATGTGCCAACGGCGCCAGAAGTCCTGCGGATTGAGCGTCGCCAGCGGGTTGCGGAAGTTGATCGGCAGGGTGAAGCCGAACAACATGCCGATGCCGATGGCCATGGTGGAATAGCCGGCGAAATCGAAGAACAGGTAGGCGCTGTAGAGCGAGGCGTTCAGCGCCACGCCGGTGAACGAGTAGTCGTGCGCGTCCAGGGTCGACAGGCCGTAGCGCCAGATCAGTTCGGCCAGGCCGAACTTCTGGATCACGCCCAGCATGATCAGTTCCAGGCCGGTCAGCCAGGTGTTCAGGTTGACGCCTTCGTAGCCGCGCTTGAGGTCGGCCTGGAAACTGCGCCAGCGGTACATCGGGCCGGCCAGCAGCGTCAGCGGGAAGAACAGGTAGATGAAGTAGTCCAGCGGCGACACGCGCTCGTTGCGCGGCGCGAACAGCAGCACGTCGATGGCGCGGAAGGTGGCGAACGACAGGCCCAGCATCGCGCCCAGGTGCGAGACGCCGGTCTTGACCAGCAGCAGCGGCGTCATGGTGATGACCACGGCCAGCCAGGTCGGGATGTAGTTGCGGCGCATGGCCCACAGCGCGCTGCCCGAGATGGCCAGCAACGCGATGGGCTGGTAGGGACGCGCCCAGAACACCGTCATCCACACGCCCAGGCAGATCACGCCGATGATGTGGCGATAGCCGATGCGCAGCGGCATGCCGAAAGAACGGTATGCCAACAGCCCCAGGCCGCCGAACAGGGCGCCGCCGAAAAAGCTCAAACTTGCGAACAATTCCATGCTGCGGTCAGAACTGTTGATATTGGAATTCGACCTTGATAGGTCCGCCGCTACCCGTGGTGGGCTGCGCCTGCAGCACGAACACCAGGATCACCCCGATATACAGGCAAAGATGCCAGAAGAAGCGGCGTCCCCAGGCCTTGGCCGCCTTGCGCGCGTCCGGGGCCTGACCGGCGTCGTCCTGCGCCGCATCGTCTTTCTGAAAGAGTTTCATCGGGAAAAATACTCCGCAATGCCTTGGTCCGCCATCGCCCAACCGAGCTCGGCCAGATGCATGTCGTCACGCACCATGCCCGGCTCGAAGGGAATGCTGTACATGTCCAGGCACCCCATCTGGTAGCGCTGGCACATGCCGGTAATGGCGGCCACCACCGGATCGAAGCGCTCGACATCCAGGATGAGCTTGGGATTGAACGGCTGGATCACGAAGTAGGCCTTGACCTTGCGCCGTTGCAGCAAGGCCATGACACGCGACAGGTCGCCCAGCTCGGTGCGGGTGAGCGGGTCGACGTCGGCGAACTCGTTGCGCGCCGGCGAGTACAGCGGGGCCAGGTACTGCTTGTAGTAGTCGTCGCGCACGTCATAGGGGTTGTTGCCCCCCAGTTGGTGCTCGACTTCGCGCGCCTCGTGCGTCAGGCGCGACCACTGGCCAGCGTTGAGCTTCGCCGACGACGGCCACGTCACGAAACGATGCGCGGGAACCGACAGCTTGCTGCGCGGACGATCGGGCGCGGGTTCCTTGCGCGCGTTCCACCACAGCGACAGCTTGTCCTTGAGCTCGGCGACCTGGCCATTGGCGATCAGCCAGAGCAGCCCCCAGTTGGCGTTGTCGCTGATCCAGTTCTGCATCTGTTCGCGCGTGTTGGGTTTGTCCCAGAGGCGATCCCAGACAGGTCCGGTGACGTGTTCGGCGAACGCACTGCGCGGCAACTGGCCGCCCGAGGCGAACCAGGCCGGCGACACCATGATCACCAGGCGTGTGTTGGGGGTCAGGGAATCCGCGACCGATTCCAGCACGCTGACGATGCCGTACGACTGGAACATCGCGTGGCCGTAGGCCAGCGTCGGCACTTTCAGTTCTTCGGGGAAGAAGCGATAGGGCACGAAGCGCAGGTCGTGGCTGGACAGCTCGGAAGAGCCCAACACCACCAGGGTGCCGTCGCTGAGCGCATTGCCCAGGCGGGTCAGGTTGACGTGCTGAGTCCCCCAGTCCGGCCCCAGGTTCGGCAGATAGTTGCTGCTGGACGCCGCCACGGTCGAAACCGGGCTGACGACGCGCGACAGCACATCATCGGCGCCACAGTACGCCCCATACGCCACCGCCACCGCCGTGGTGGCGGCCGCGACGTGGGACAGCAGGCGGGAATTACGAAAGATTGGCAGCGACATAGCCGGCGAGCGTGCGTACCGACTGCAGATGCTCGGCGATCTCGGGAGCCGGGATGCTGCAGCCGTACTCAGCCTCGACCGCCAGCGTGATGTCCACGGCGGCGAGCGAATCGACCAGGCCGGTGGCAATCAGTTGGGTATCGGGAGTGACTTTCTTCATGACGATCGACTCGACGATCGCGCCGATCTTGGTGTGGAGTTCTTGCTCGGTATGCATAGCTAGTACGGCGTTACATTGCCTCGTCGGCAAAATCATCCCCGCCCCGAGTTTCTGGACGGCGAGTATATAGAAAACAGCTGAAAGTCGACTGACAATTCCAGTCTTCCAGAGCGAGGCGCCGATGCAGTTGGTTACATCAATTTCGCGCGGCGACTTCGTTCACGGGTGCAATCATGGCACTACGAACGTCGAATCGCCATGAAACTTACAGACCAAATCGCTATAAATAGCTGGTAAAGGTAACGCCTGCGGGTAAATCCCGGGTGCCGCGTTGCGGCGGAACGACAGATTCCGGGCGGCGCAGGCCCGTTTCCCCCGCCCTGTGTGATGCCGGCTCGCCCGCCGCTGGCGCGCCGCCGGACGAAAAAAAGCCCGCTCGCGCGGGCTTTTCGCTGGCTGGAGCAGTCAGCGGATTACATCGGCGTGACGCGGGTCGGGCCGGAGCCGCTGATGACCTGCACGCGCTGGCCGACGCTGATCGGCACATCGGCTTCCTGCGCCACGACGCGGGTTTCGCCGTTGTCCAGGCGCACCGTGATTTCGTAGCCGGAATTCTTGCCCACCTGGTTTTCCACGGCGTTGCCCGCCAGGGCGCCCAGGATGGCGCCGCCCACGGTGGCAATGGTGCGGCCCGTGCCGCCGCCGACGGCGTTGCCGGCCACGCCGCCCAGCGCGCCACCCGCCAGCATGCCGACGCCGCTGGACCTGTCGTTCTGGATGACGATGGGACGCACGCCCGTCACGGTGCCCGTGCGAACGATCTGCTCGCGCTGGGCTTGATCATAGCTATACACACCGCTGGACGCGCTGCGATTGGCGCAACCGCCCAGGACAGCCATCGAGGTCACGATGGCAGCCACGGCCACCCACCGACCGGTACGCGGCGTCAACAAGGAAAAGGGTTTGCTTTGGTTCATTTGGACTCCTCGATCGGGCACAGCCGACGATCTGATCATACTCCGCCCAACGGGGACGGTAGCCTAACGTGCAACACACTGAAACGCACCGCCACGGGCGGAAAACCCGTTTGCGAAACGGCTGCGGCGGTGTGCCGCCGCGGCCTGTTTTTTTCCGGCAGTTTGACCGTGTCGACGCGCCCGGGTTCCCCGCGAGGCCAGCCCGCCAATCCGGAGCGGGATCAGGCCGGCAGGTGGATGCCGTAGGTGGCGTGCAGCACGGCGTCGATCTCGGCGCGCGACGGGGCGTGGTTCTGCGGGCCGCGCGAGGCGATCTTGATGGCGCCCATGACATTGCCCAGGCGGCAGCTGTCTTCCCAGTTCCAGCCGCTGGTCAGGCCGTACAGCAGGCCGCCGCGCTGGGCATCGCCGCAACCGGTGGGATCGACCACCTGGGTGGCGCGCACCGGTTCGATCTGGATGCTCTTGCCTTCGGTCAGCAGCGTGGCGCCTTCGGCGCCGCGGGTGACGACCACGGCCCGCAGTCCGGTGGCGATGTCCGCCATGCTGCGGCCCGTGCGCTGCTCGACCACCCCGGCTTCGTAGTCGTTGACCGTCAGGGCCTGCGCCAGGCCGAGCATGCGTTCAAGGTCGGCGCCGTCGAACAGCGGCATGGCCTGGCCCAGGTCGAAGATAAAGGGGATGCCGCTGCGGTGCAGGCGTTCGGCGTGGGCGAACATGCCTTCCTTGGCGTCCGGAGCGACGATGCCCCAGCTGGCCTTGGCATCGCTCAGGTCGTTGCTGGCCGAGAACGACATGGCGCCCGGGTGGAAGGCGGTGATCTGGTTGTCGTCCAGGTCGGTGGTGATGAAGCATTGCGCGGTGAACGTGCCCGGCACCACCTTGACGCGGCTGACGTCGATGCCCAGACCGGTCAGGCGCTCCAGGTATTCGCCGGCGTCCTCGCCCACGGTGGCCACGGGCACCGGCTTGCCGCCCAGAAGGTTCATGTTGTAGGCGATGTTGCCCGAGCAGCCGCCGTATTCCTTGCGCATGCTGGGCACCAGGAACGACACGCTCAGGGATTGGATGCGGTCGGCCAGGATGTGCTCTTTGAAGCGGCCTTCGAACACCGCGATGGTGTCGAACGCCATCGAACCGCAGACCAGGACAGGGGTCGCCATGAATGTCATCCTTCAGGGAAAGAATTTGTCGAGTTGGTAGCCGTTGACTTGAACACCCGTCACTTCAATCGGCACGGAAATCTTCAGTTCGCCCGCCGGCCCGAAGGGGCCGCGCAACTGCTCGGGCGTCAGGTAATTCTCGGGCATCAGCACGCGGCGCACCACCACGGTATCCGACAAATCAGTCAGGTCCAGCACCAACGCCGGCCAATGCTGCGGTTTGTCGTAGCGGTTGCGCAGCACCAGGTTCAACACCAGCCGGGTGCGGCCGTCGTCGATGGCGGCCGCGCCCGTGGGCGGCTGCAGCGACGATGAGGAAATGGCAATGCGTTCCAGGCGGCGCGCATAGCCCACCGTGCAGCCCAGCGGTTTGCAGGCGGCTTCGAGTGCCGGGCGCAGCATCGGCACCGAATTGGCGATGTCGATGCGGTACACGTACAGTAGTTGCAGGCCCAGCGCGAGCAGGCCGATCAGGCAGGCATAGCCCCAGACCTTGCGCAGCAGGCCGCGGCGTTGCTGGCGGTCCTCATCGAGGAACTCGGGCGGGGCGCGGCCGACATCCGTGGCGCTGGAATAGCGCGTGCGCGTGTCTCCCAGGATCGGTTCGGCGGCGTCGTCGAGGCCGCGCCGGTCGTCGGCGTCCTCGTCGTCGTGATGGCGCTGGTCGATGTCATCGTCATCCTCATCGCCGGGCGGCGTGGGGCGCGCGTCGTTGCGCACCACGAATACCGGTTCGGCGGGCCGGGCAGGGCGTGGCGCCTCGCGGCTCGCGCTGTCGCGTACCGCCACGATGGGTTCGTCGCGCGGCGCCACCGGCTCCGGCCAGCGCGGCGCATGGCCCAGGCGCGGCTCGTCGTCGTAGCGATCCAGGTCTTCGTTTTCGTCTTCATCATCGTCGCCCTCTTCCGCCAGCGCGGCGTCGGGTTCGATGCGGCGGCGGATGTCGTCGCGGCCGCGCAGCACGGCAGGCGGCACGGCGGGCGCGGGAGGCCGAGGCGACGGTTCATCGCTCGGCGCGACAGACGGAGCGGAGGGCGGGGACGCGCCGATGACTCCCGGGTAAACGCCCGGCGAGGCGGGCGCAGCGGGCAGGTCGTCCCAGGGCGCGACCGAGCGCGGCTCGATGGAGGGACGACGCACCGGCGGCGGCGCCTCGTCGTCGACGGGCGGCGCCGGTGGCGTCCCCAGGACCGGCGCGGCGATCGTCTGCGGCGCGACGGGCGCGGGCGGCGTGTTCGCGACGGGAACGGTCGGGTTGGCGCCCGTGGCCGGCATGCCGGCATCCCGCTCGGGCAGCAGGCAGGCGCGGCCGTCGAATACGGTGGCGCAGGCGCCGCAGCGCACCAGGCCGTTGCGGACCCGAAGCTGGTCGGGCACCACCTTGAATGACGTGCCGCATTGGGGGCAGCGGGTGGTCAGGGCCATGGCGCGATCCGGTGAAAACGGACTCAGGCCTTCTGGCCGTGCAGGCAGACCCAGCCGTCGCGGGCGCGCCAGACCGACATGGCGATCCAGGGCGCGTAGGCCGCGGCGACTTCCTCGGCCTGCCGCTCCAGCACGCCGGACAGCACCAGGTGGCCGCCGGCGGCGACGCGGCCGGCCAGCATCGGGGCCAGTACCTTCAACGGGTTGGACAGGATGTTGGCCACCACCACTTCGAAGGTGCCGTCGGCCAGGCCGTCGGGCAACATGGCCTGCAGTTCGACGTGGTTGACCTCGGCATTGAAGACGGTGCTCTGCACCGCCTGGGCGTCGATGTCGACGGCCTGGGTCGGGCCGGCGCCCAGCTTGCGCGCGGCGATGGCCAGGATGCCCGAGCCGCAGCCGTAGTCCAGCAGGGTCGCGCCCTTGGGCAGCTCGGCTTCCAGCCAGGCCAGGCACAGGTGCGTGGTCGGATGGCTGCCGGTGCCGAAGGCCAGGCCTGGATCGAGTTCGATATGGATGGCGCCGTCCTCGGCCGCTGCCGCTTCCAGGCCCGGCACGTCCGGGCTGTCGCGGTGCCAGCTGGGCACGATCCAGAGGCGTTCGGCGATGTGGATGGGCCCGAACTGCGATTGCGTCAGGCGCACCCAGTCGGCGTCGGGCACGTCGCGCAGACTCCAGCCGGCAAACAGCGCCGGGTCCAGCTCGCCCGCGGCGGCGGCTTCTTCCATGATCTGCGCGGGATCGGCTCCGTCCGGCAGCAGGGCCACGACGCGGTTGCGTTCCCAGGCCTGCACGTCGGGCTCGGTGCCCGGCTCGCCGAACAGCGGGCGCTCGTCGTCGGTGCCCAGGTCGGCGTCCTCGACGGACACCGACAGCACGCCCGCTTCCAGCAGCGCGTCGGACAACGCTTCGGCCTGGGCCTCCTGGCAGTGGAGCACGAGTTCACGCATGATGATTCTTCCATCTGGCCAACGGGCCGCGGCATGCGCCGCGGCCCGGTCAGCCGGTTAAGGCAGTAAAAAGGGGGCCAAGGCCCCCTGCTATGCGCTGGTCAGGGACGCTGGGCCAGCTTGTTTTCCAGATAGTGGATGCTGGTGCCGCCTTCGACGAAGCGGGCATCCTGCAGCAGTTCGCGATGCAGCGGGATGTTGGTGGAAATGCCTTCCACCACCATTTCCGACAGCGCGGTGCGCATGCGCGCCAGGGCCTGGTCGCGCGTGTCGCCGTAGGTGATGACCTTGGCGATCATCGAATCATAGTTCGGCGGCACGAAGTAGCCGTTGAACGCGTGCGAATCGATACGCACGCCCGGACCGCCCGGCGTGTGCCAGTTGGTGATGCGGCCAGGGCTGGGCACGAAGCGGAACGGGTCCTCGGCGTTGATGCGGCACTCGATCGCGTGGCCCTTGAAGGTGATGTCGCGCTGGCGCAGCGTGAACTTCTCGCCGGCGGCGATCAGGATCTGCTGCTGCACCAGGTCGACGCCGGTAATCAGCTCGGTGACCGGGTGTTCGACCTGGATGCGGGTGTTCATTTCGATGAAATAGAACTCGCCGTTTTCATACAGGAACTCGAACGTGCCGGCGCCACGGTAGCCCATCTTGCGGCAGGCGTCGGCGCAGCGGTCGCCGATGCGCTCGATCAGGCGGCGCGCGATGCCGGGGGCCGGCGCTTCCTCGATGACCTTCTGGTGGCGGCGCTGCATGGAGCAGTCGCGTTCGCCCAGCCACACGGCGTTGCGACCGCCGTCGGCCAGCACCTGGATTTCCACATGGCGCGGGTTCTCGAGGAACTTCTCCATATAGACTTCCGGGTTGTTGAACGCGGCGCCCGCTTCCGAACGCGTCATGGTGACGGCGTTCAGCAGCGCGGCCTCGGTGTACACCACGCGCATGCCGCGGCCACCGCCGCCGCCAGCGGCCTTGATGATGACCGGATAGCCGACTTCGCGCGCAACGCGGATGATTTCCTGCGGATCGTCGGGCAACGCGCCTTCGGAACCGGGCACCACCGGCACGCCGGCTTCGATCATGGCGCGCTTGGCGCTGACCTTGTCGCCCATCAGGCGAATGGTGTCGGGACGCGGGCCGATGAACACGAAGCCGCTCTTTTCGACGCGATCGGCGAAGTCGGCATTTTCGGACAAGAACCCGTAACCCGGGTGGATTGCCTCGGAATCCGTGACTTCGGCCGCCGAAATGATGGCCGGCATGTTGAGGTAGCTTTCACGCGACGGCGCAGGCCCGATGCACACGGATTCGTCGGCCAGACGCACGTACTTGGCTTCGCGGTCGGCCTCGGAGTGCACCACCACGGTCTTGATGCCCAGCTCGCGGCAGGCGCGCTGAATGCGCAGGGCGATTTCGCCCCGGTTGGCGATCAGGATTTTTTCGAACATTTTCAGCTATCAGCCAATGACGAACAGGGGTTGACCGTACTCGACGGGCTCGCCGTTTTCGACCAGGATTTCTTTGATGACGCCGGACTTGTCGGCTTCGATTTCATTGAGCAGCTTCATGGCTTCAATGATGCACAGCGGATCGCCTTCCTTGACCGTGGCGCCCACATCGATGAACGGCGCGGCGCCCGGGTTCGGCGAACGGTAGAAGGTGCCGACCATGGGCGCCTTGACCACGTGGCCCTGGATCACCGGGGCGGCCTCGGCCGCGGGCGCGGCGGGCGCGGCGGGGGCCGCGGGCGCCGCCGGGGCGACAGCGACACCGGCTTCCGGCTGGTGATAGGCCACCGGCTGCAGGGTCTGCGAGAACTTGACGATGCGAACCTTGCCTTCGCCTTCGGTGATTTCCAGCTCGGCGATGCCCGATTCAGCCACCAGGTCGATCAGGGTTTTGAGTTTTCGAAGGTCCATAGAAGCTGCTTCCCGAGATAGTGTCGGCAACGTCCCGGTCGTCGGGTCCGCGCCATATAAGATGTAAAAGCTGAGAGTTGGTGCGAGATCAGTGCCGCACTGCGTAACGCAGAGCCGCTTCGTAGCCGTCCGCGCCCAAGCCGCTGATGAGGCCTACCGCCAAGTCGGACAGGTATGAGTGATGCCTGAAGGGCTCTCGCTTATACAGGTTGGACAAATGTACTTCAATAAATGGGATCGCGACCCCGGCCAGCGCATCGCGAATCGCGACGCTGGTGTGCGTATATGCCGCCGCGTTGATGATGATGAAATCGGTGCCGTCTTGCCGGGCCGCCTGAATGCGGTCAACCAGCGCGCCTTCATGATTGCCTTGCCACGCGGTCAGCGTGGCGCCCAATTCACCGGCCAGCCGCTCCAGGCCCTCGTTGATCTGGGACAGCGTGAGGCTGCCGTAGATGTGAGGTTCCCGGGTGCCGAGCAGGTTCAGATTCGGGCCATGCAATACCAGTATGTTTTGCGCCATGCGCTTGCCAATGAGTGGATTGCCAATTGTTGGCAAAACAGCCGATAAACCAGCTTTTTACGCCAATTCCTACTATTTGCCCAACAGACTTACGCCTTCAAACCGGAGAGCGTTTGATTCAGGTCGTCGGGCTGGATTTCACCCAGTATCTTCCGGTTAATGCTGCCATCTGCATTGAAAACAATGGTAAACGGCAGACCCCCACTGGGATTTCCGAGCTTGCGAAGCGTATCGATGGCCCCGGCGCCAATGACCCAGAGCGGATAGGAAACCTGTACTTTCTCGACAAATTTTTGCATGTTGGCGGCAGAATCCACGCCGATACCGACAAACTTGATTTGCGGATATTTTTTCTGCAACGCGTCGAGTTCGGGCATTTCCTTGACGCAGGGCGCGCACCAGGTCGCCCAGAAATTGACCACGATGGGCTGGCCCTTCCAGCCGGCCAGCGACTGGGTCGCGCCGTTCAGGTCAGGCAGCTGCAATTGCATCAGGGCGGCGACGGGATCCTCGGCGGCGGGCGCCGCGGGCTGGGGCTTGTTGCGGCCCAGCAGGGTGTAGCCACCCGCGACCGTGGCGGCAACGGCCACGGCGGCGGAAAGGAGTAGGCGTCGATTCATGGCGCGATCATAACCGCTGCGGCCGGTTTGCGCCGCAACCGCCGGCGCGCCGGCATGACGGCCGCCTATATATACAATGCAGGACAGGAGAGTTTTCAATGCACCTGCACATTCTTGGCATCTGCGGTACGTTCATGGGCGGGCTGGCGCTGATCGCGCGCGCCGCCGGCCACAAGGTCACCGGTTGCGACGCGGGCGTCTACCCGCCCATGAGCACCCAGCTATCCGAACAGGGAATCGAGCTGATCGAGGGCTTCGGCCCCGAGCAGATGGCCCTCAAGCCGGACCTGTACGTGATCGGCAACGTCGTCAGCCGTGGCAATCCCCTGATGGAAGCCATCCTGGAATCGGGCGCCCGCTACGTGTCAGGGCCGCAATGGCTGGGCGACAACATCCTGCCCGGGGCCCACGTGCTGGCGGTGGCCGGCACCCATGGCAAGACCACCACCAGTTCGATGCTGGCCTGGATCCTGGAGGCCGCGGGCCTGGCGCCCAACTTCCTGATCGGCGGCGTGGCCACGGACCTGCAGGTGTCGGCGCGCTACGACCCGGCGCGGCGCCCCTTCGTGATCGAGGCGGACGAATACGACACCGCGTTCTTCGACAAGCGTTCGAAGTTTCTGCACTACCGCCCCCGCACCGCCATCCTGAATAACCTGGAATACGATCACGCCGACATCTTCCCCGATCTGGCTGCCATCGAAACCCAATTTCATCACCTGGTGCGCACCATTCCGGGATCGGGCCGCATCATCCGCCCGACGCACGCCGACGCGCTGGACCGCGTGATTGCGCGCGGATGCTGGTCTGAAACCGTCACGTTCGGCGCCGATGGCGCCTGGCGGGCCGGCGCGCCCGACGCCGACGGCGCCTTCGAGGTGTGGCGCGAAGGCATCGCCGTGGGCACGGTGCGCTGGTCGCTGGGCGGTGAGCACAACCGCATGAATGCGCTGGCCGCGCTGGCCGCCGCCGACCACGCCGGCGTGCCGGCCGCCGAGGGCGTCGAGGCCTTGAGCCGTTTCGGTGGCGTGAAGCGCCGCATGGAACTGCGCGGCACGGTCAATGGCGTCAAGGTCTACGACGATTTCGCCCATCACCCCACCGCCATCGCCACCACCCTGGAAGGCCTGCGGCGCCAAGTGGGCGCGGCGCGCATCCTGGCGGTGCTGGAGCCGCGCTCGAACACCATGAAGCTGGGCGCCATGGCGGCGCGACTGCCGGATTCGCTACGCGACGCCGACCTGGTGTTCTGCTTTGGCGCCCGCGCCGGCAAGCATGCCCTGGGCTGGAATCCGGCCGAGGTGCTGGCCCCCCTGGGCGAGCGCGCTTCCAGTTACGATGATATCGACGCCCTGGTGGCCGCCGTGACCCAGGCTGCCCGACCGGGCGACCAGGTGCTGGTGATGAGCAACGGCGGCTTCGGCGGCATCCATGGCAAGCTGCTGGCCGCCCTGGAGGCGCGCGGCTGAGGCCGGCCGCCCGCGATCCAGGCTGACAGACCGGAAAGGCGCGAAATGATCCTTTACCTGCACGGCTTTCGTTCCTCGCCGACCTCGTTCAAGGCCCGCATGATGGCCGACGCCATGGCCGCCCGCGGCCTGGAACGCGATTGGGCCTGCCCGCAACTGCCGGCCAGCCCGCGCGAGGCCATTGACCTGGCGCTGGGTATCGCCCACCGGCAGCTGGCCGGCGCCGCCGACCCGCGTGCGCTGACCGTGATCGGCTCGTCGCTGGGCGGTTTTTACGCTACCTGGCTGGCCGAACAGCTCGGCTGCAAGGCGGTGCTGCTCAACCCCGCGGTCGAGGCCGCGCGCGATCTGGCGACCCAGGTGGGCGAGCACCGCATGTATCATTCCGACGCGCCGTTCCAGTTCCTGCCGGAATATGTGGCGGAACTGGCCGCCTTGCACGTCGGCCGCGTCACCCAGCCGGAACGGTATTTCCTGGTGGCGGCGACGGGCGACGAGGTGCTGGACTGGCGCGAAATGCGCGATCGCTACGCGGGTTGCCGCCAGCGTATCGTGCAGGGCAGCGACCACGGCCTGTCCGATTTCGCCGACTGGATGCCCGAGGTGCTGGAATTCGCCCTTGGCGCCGCCCCGGACGGCCCCCGATAACTCTGACATCAACACGCTTATATATAGCTGCGCAAGGCGGCGCGTGCGCGCCGCCCAGGACGACCCTCACCATGTATGTGTTTTACGAAGACGACGGCAGCTTCAAGGCCGGCCATATCCTGTCCGAAACCGACGCCAGCCTGCAGGTGGAGTCGGAGTCGGGCAAACGCAGCAAGATCAAGCGCGCCAACACGCTGTTCAATTTCGCCGCGCCCGAACCGGCCGCGCTGATGGCCCAGGCGGCGGCGCTGGCCGAAACCCTGGATCTGCAATTCCTGTGGGAATGCGCGCCCCAGGAAGAATTCGATTCGCCCGCGCTGGCGGCCGACTACTTCGGTCACGCCCCCACCCCGGTGGAACAGGCCGCGCTGCTGATGCGCCTGCACGGCGCGCCCGCCTATTTCCACCGCCGCGGCAAGGGCAGCTACCGCCCCGCCCCGCCCGACATCCTGGCCGCCGCCCTGGCCGCGCTCGAAAAGAAACAGCGCCAGGCCGAGCAGCAGCAGGAATGGGTCGACGAGATGGCCGCCGGCCGCCTGCCCGAGCCCATCGCCCAGGCGGCCGAATCGCTGCTGATCCGGCCCGACAAGAATTCGCAGCAATGGAAGGCGCTGGACGCCGCCTGCGCCAGGCTCGGCAAGAGCCCCGACCGCCTGCTGCTGGAATTGGGCGCCTGGCCGCACGCGCTGGCGCTGCACAAGCGCCGCTTCCTGGCGGTGAACTTCCCGCGCGGCCTGGCCTTCCCCGAGCTGGAACTGCCGCCGATCGACCGTGACCTGCCGCTGTCGGATGCCGAGATCTACTCGGTCGACGACGTCACCACCACCGAAATCGACGACGCGCTGTCGGTCTCCACCCTGCCCGACGGCAACCTGCGCGTGGGCATCCACGTGGCCGCGCCCGGCCTGACCGTGACGCGCGACAGCGAGTTCGACAAGCTGGCGCGCGCGCGCCTGTCGACCGTCTACATGCCGGGCGACAAGATCCCGATGCAGCCCGACAACGTCATCAAGGCGTTCTCGCTGGACGCCGGCCGCGAGGTGCCGGTGCTGTCGCTGTACGTGACGGCCAATCCGGAAACCGGCGAGGTCATCGAATCGGACACGCGCCTGGAGCGCGTGGTGGTGCGCGAGAACCTGCGCCACAACATGCTCGACGCCCAGGTCACCGAAGAGAGCCTGAACGACACTTCCACTGACCTGCCCTACGGCCACTGGCTGCGCCCGCTGTGGAAGCTGGCGCAGGCGCTGTCGGCGCAGCGCGAGAACGTGCGCGGCAAGCCCAAGAACAATTCGCGGGTGGAGTACAGCTTCTACCTGGACGGCGACCCCGACGATCCCGACACCCCGGTGCGCCTGGTGCCGCGCCAGCGCAACGCGCCGCTGGACCGGATGGTGGCCGAGTACATGATCCTGGCCAACAATCTGTGGGGCGGCCTGCTGAACCAGCACGGCGTGCCCGGCATCTACCGCTCGCAACAGGCCGGCCGCGTGCGCATGAGCACGCAAGCGCTGCCGCACGAGGCCATCGGCGTGCCGCAGTACGCCTGGAGCACGTCGCCGCTGCGCCGCTACGTCGACCTGGTGAACCAGTGGCAGTTGATCGCCGCGGTCGAGCACGGCGTCTCGGCGCGCCTGGTGGCCCCCTTCAAGCCGCGCGACGCGGATCTGTTCGCGATCATCGGCGCGTTCGACGCGCAGTACGCGGCCTGGGCCGAGTTCCAGAGCGCGATGGAGCGCTACTGGTGCCTGCGCTGGCTCAAGCAGCACAACATCACCCGCACGGTGGCCCACGTGCTGCGCGAAGACCTGGTGCGCTTTGCCAACTGCCCGCTCGTGACCCGCATCGGGGGGATGCCCGAGCTGGAGCGCGGGACGGCGGTAGAGGTGGAGATCCTGGGGATGGATGAGTTGTCGCTGGAGCTGGATTGCCGGTATGTGGGGCAGGTGGGGCCGGCGGCTGAAGAGGCTGCTGCCTAGGGCGGTATTTGGCTTGTCGCTGGGTTGTTTCTGCTGGCGGCGGGGGGCTTTCTTAGGCCGCCCGTCTGGCAGGCGGCCCGGGCGGCGGGCGCCCACGATTGCGGTGCGGAGCGTTCGCTCCGGACTTCCCCTGCCTCATCCTCGTGGCCGCCTGCCGACGGCTGCCTTCGGATTCCGTCGGGCGCATAGAGGTTGCCCGCCGCCCGGGCCGCCTGCCAGACGAGCTACGTTTTTCTTGGCCTGTGGCGCTGCAAGAGCGAGGAAACTTCACGAGATTGCTGATGCCCGTTGCGGGTGGCCGCGCGGGCGGCCGCCCGCAACTTACGCGGTGTCTTGGCTTGGCGTGTTGACGCTGCGCGCGGGTGGCGGGTTGCTTGCTTGGGGTGCCGTCCAGTCGGGGGGAAGAGAGTGGCGGCGCGCGATGAAGGGTGGCTTGCGCGTGACGGGCTTGGCGCGCGCCTGATACTGGGGAAGAACGGCTGATAGGGAAGAGGTCTGGCGATGCATCGCAGATCCTTCCACGGGAGAAGAACGCCCGATGCATCCCGGATTCTTCCAAACGTAGTACCGCCGGCGTTGCCTCTCCGATTCCTCCGCATCTCGCCCGACCTCTCCCCAAATGCCAAAGAAGGCCGCCCGCGCGGCCGGTTTTGGCGGCCCCGCCAAATCTTCCGTCCCGACCCGGTCTGCCGCCAGAACGCCAAGCACACGATTCGCCCCCGCGCCGGTGAAGTGATCACGCTGTAGCCCGTGGCGTCGGCGGCCGGCGGGGCGCGGGGCGTGTAGATGCGCCCGAGGGAAACCGTAGGAAGCCGAAGGCGTACGAGGTTGACAACGGGGAAGTCCGGAGCGAACGCTCCGGACCGCAATCGTAGCCCCGCGCCCCGCCGGCCGCCGACGCCACGGGCGACCAAAAGAACACCACAGCCCCCCCGACAGCGACAGCATCAAAGCCTCCCGTTAAACTCCCGAAAAAATCACAATCGATATCGGAGGACGGACATGCGCATTCTGCTGGTCGAGGACAACCTCGACCTGGGCGATGCCGTGGAGAGCAAGCTGCGCTCGGCGGGCCATAGCGTGCAATGGGTGCATGATGGCGTCGCCGCGCTGCGCTGGGGGCTGGACGAAACCTGGGATGCGCTGGTGCTGGACATCAACCTGCCCGGCAAGGACGGCTTCAGCGTCATCCGCGAACTGCGCGCGGCCGGGCTCGAAGCGCCCGTGCTCGTCGTCACCGCGCGTTCCGAAATCGAAGACAAGATCGACATGCTCGACCTGGGCGCCGACGACTACCTCGTCAAACCCTTCGACCTGCGCGAACTCGAAGCCCGGCTGCGCGCCCTGCTGCGGCGCCCGGCCGGGCAGACCAGCAGCGTCACCGCCTACGGCAACCTGAGCCTGGACCTGGCCAATCGCCACGTCACGCTGGCCGGCGCGCCGCTGGAGCTGGGCCGGCGCGAGTTCCGGCTGCTGGAGATCCTGCTGGGCAAGCTGGGGCAGACCGTCGCCAAGGAACGGCTGATGAACCAACTGTTCGACCTGGATGATGGATCTTTGAACGCGCTGGAACTGCTGATCTCGCGCCTGCGCAAGAAGCTGGCCGGCGCTTCCATCGATATCGTCACCGTGCGCGGCGTTGGCTACCAGGCCCGCAGCCATGAGCCTGCCTGAAAGCGCCTCCATCCGCCGCCGCGTCTTCACGCTGGGCGCGGTGCTGCTGGCCTGCGCGCTGATCGGGCTGGTGTTCTTCCTGCGCGACTACGCCCAGCGCGCCGCCGAGCAGGCCTTCGACCGGCTGCTGGCGGCGTCGGCGCTGACGATTGCCGGCTCCGTGCAGATCGAGGACAACGGCGTCACCGTCGAGCCGCCGGTATCGTCGCTGGCCATGCTGTCGGGCAGCGAACGGGTGTTCTACGAAGCCCGCGCGTCCAACGGCCGCCTCATCACCGGCTACGCCGACCTGGCGCCGGGCTTGCCGCTGGCGCAGTCGGCCACCCCGGTCTTCACTTACCTCAGCTACCACGACGAGCCGGTGCGCGTGGCCACGGTGGGACGGCTGGTGTCTGCCAGCCAGCATGCCGGCTGGGTCACCGTGCGGGTGGCCGAGACGCTGGGGTCGCGCGAGGAGCTGGCAGACGAAATCCTGGGCCGCAGCGTGCTGCCGCTGGTCGTGGTGTCGCTGGTGGCGCTGGGCCTGCTGTGGTTCGGCGTGCAGCGCGCCTTCGCGCCGCTGGCGGTGATCGAACGCGAACTGCGGCAACGGGCGCCGGACGACCTGGCGCCGCTGGTGACGCCGGTGCCGACCGAGGTGCGGCGGCTGGTCGAGGCCCTGAACGCCTTCATGCAACGCCTGTCGGGCATCATGGACACCCTCAACACCCTGGTCGCCGACGCCGCGCACCAGGTGCGCACCCCGCTGGCCTCGCTGCGCGCCCAGGCCGAGGTGGCGCTGGATGAAACCGATCCCAAGCGCCTGCGCGAACGGCTGGGCCGCATCCACCTGAACGCCACCCACGCCAGCCAGTTGATCAACCAATTGCTGATGGACGCCACCATCACGCACCGGCTGGGCAAGGGCGCGCGCGCGCCAGTGGGCGTAGCCGAGACCATCAACGAAACACGCCGCCGCATCGGTCCGCTGGAGGCGCAGCGGCTGCGCATCGAAATCGCGCCGCAGGTGCGGCGCGCCCGCATCGCCGGCGACCGCGTGGCGCTGCGGGAAATGCTGCGCAACCTGGTCGACAACGCGCTGCGTTATGCGCCCGAGGGCACCGTCGATATCCAGGCGACGCCAGTGGCGGGCTACCGGGTCGCGCTGACCGTGTCCGACCGCGGCCCGGGCATCGCCGACGACGAAAAGGACGCCGTGCAGCAACGCTTCACGCGCGGCCGCGCCGGCGGATCGCAGCCGGGCTCGGGCCTGGGCCTGGCCATCGTGCGCTCGGTGGCCATGGCGCACGGCGGCTCGTTGTGGCTGCAGGACCGCCCCGGCGGCGGCCTGTCGGCGCGCGTCATCCTGCCGCTGGCGCGGCAGCGCGCGGGCCGCGCCCTGGCCGGATTGCTCGGGGCCATCGGCACAACGCTGTTGCTGCTGGCCGCCGCGCCCGCGGACGTGCGCGCCGCCGGGATTCCCGAGGTCGTCACCCGTTATCCCGCGCCGCAGCCGTCGTCGCGCGTGCTGACCATCGCCGGGCCCACCGACACGCCGGTGGTGGCGCCGCTGATTCTTGGCTTCCAGGCGCAGCGGCCCGACGTCACGGTGGTTTACCGCGAGATGGGCAGCCGCGAGCTGTACGAGGCCGCCATCGAGGACCGGCTCAAGGACGTGGACGTGCTGATGAGCTCCGCCTCGGACCTGCAGATCCGCCTGGCCAACGACGGCTATGCCCAGCGCTACGCCTCGCCCTACGCCGCCAAGCTGCCCTCGTGGGCGGTGTGGCGCAACGAGGTCTACGGCTTCACCTTCGAGCCGGCCGTGATCGTCTACAACCCCAAGCGCTACACAGAGGCCACGGTGCCGCGCTCGCGCCAGGACCTGCTGCGCACGCTGGAGCACGACCGTGCTCGGCTGCACGGCCGCGTCGGCACCTACGACATCTCGCGCAGCAGCGTGGGCTACCTGATGGCCGAGCAGGACGAGCTGGTGTCGTCGAACTTCTGGGGCCTGGCCAACGCCTTCGGCCAGGTCGGCGTGCGGCTGTCGGCCACCAGCGCCGAACTGCTCGACGCCATCGAGAACGACGAGATGGACCTGGGCTACAACATCCTCGGTTCCTACGCCCTGTCGCGCCAGGCGGCGGGCAGCAAGATCGGCGTGGTGTTCCCGCAGGACTACGTGCTGGTGCTGGCGCGCTCGGTGCTGATCGCGCGGCGCGCGCCCAACCCGGACCTGGGCCGCGCGCTGGTCGACTGGCTGTTGTCGCCGGCCGGCCAGCAGGTGGCCTCCAGCCACGCGGCGCTGGGGTCGATCATGGAAGACACCCCCGGCCGCTGGACCTCGGAAGCGGTGCTGGCGCGCTCACAGGGCATCGTGCAGCCGGTGGTGCTGTCGCCCGCGCTGCTGGTAGGGCTGGACCAGCGGCGCCATTCGCGCTTCGTGCAGAACTGGATCCGGCTGGTCACCGACACGCCTGAACGGCCCTAGGGCGCGGCGACCGCTCCTCCCGCCGCGTCCGCGAGCGGGCCATCGGTCCCGCCGCCCGCCGCGGACACCGGGATTACCCCTATCCCGGCTGTCGCGCCATGACAGGACGACGACAGACGCCGAAACCTAAGATGGGCGCCAAGCAGGCCCTTGCGCCTGTCGATACCAAATCCAAACGGAGACAAGACATGCTTGCCAAGTCCAGACTGGCGGCCGCCTGCGCCGCTGCATTCGCCATCGCCGCCGGCAGCGCCTACGCCCAAACGGTTCCCGCGGGCTACCCGGCCGATTATCAGAAGATCCTCGACGGCGCCAAGAAGGAAGGCAAGGTCGTGATCTATTCGACCACCGACACCAAGGCCGCCGGCCCCATCATCAAGGGCTTCGAAGCGCTGTACCCGGGCATCAAGGTCGAATACAACGACATGAACAGCACCGAGCTGTACAACCGCTACATCAGCGAGCAGGCGGCGGGCGGCAGCAGCGGCGACATCGTCTGGAGCTCGTCGATGGACTCGGCCCTCAAGCTGGCCACCGACTACGCGCTGCAGTACAAGTCGCCGGAAATCGCCAAGCTGCCGGCCTGGGCGGTGTGGAAGGATTCGGCCTATGGCACCACCTACGAACCGGCGGTGTTCATCTATAACAAGCGCCTGATCCCCGCCAACGAAGTGCCGACCACGCACGGCGCCCTGGCCAAGCTGATCGCCAGCCAGCCGGACAAGTTCAAGAACAAGGTCACCACCTACGACATCGAGAAGTCGGCCGTGGGCTTCATGCTGGCCGTGCAGGACAAGGCCAACGATCCCAAGTACTTCGAGACGCTCAAGGACATCGCCAAGGGCGGCCTAATCGTGCAGTCGTCCACCGGCACCATGATGGAACGCGTGTCGTCGGGCGAGAACCTGATCGGCTACAACATCCTGGGTTCGTACGCCGAGACCCGCGCCAAGACCGACCCGTCGCTGGGCGTGGCCTACCCGACCGACTACGCGCTGGTGCTGTCGCGCGTGGCGTTCATCAGCAAGAAGGCCAAGAACCGCAACGCCGCCAAGCTGTGGATGGACTACCTGCTGTCGCAGAAGGGCCAGGAAATCATGGCCAACCAGGCCGACCTGGCCTCGGTCCGCGACGACATCGAAGGCGACAACGACGTCGACGGCATGACCAAGAAGCTGGGCGCCTCGCTCAAGCCGATCCCGGTCAACGAGACGCTGCTGGACTACCTGGAGCAGAACAAGCGCCTGCAGTTCATCAAGGACTGGCGCGCCGCCGCCGGCAAGTAAGGCTGTCGCCGGTACCGCCGGGGGCCGCGCGCCCCCGGCAGCAAGCACGCGGGAGGGCGTAGCACCGCCGCCCGCCAGGCCGCCCGTGGCCCGGGTGTTCATGGCCAGTGGGCGCGACCCGCGTCTATCGAGATAACAGGATTTTCCCCATGCAGTCATTGCGCAGAAAATGGCAGTCCCTGCCACGCGGCGTGGTGGTGCTGATCACAGCCTTGGCCATCTACGTGCCGCTGTCGTTCATCATCATCCAGAGCTTTCTATCCGCGCCCTTCTTTTCGCCGTCCAAGGTCTTCAGCCTGGATGCGTTCCGCTTCATCTTCGCGGACCCCGATTTCTACAAGGCGCTGAAAAGCGGCTTCATCCTGGCGTTCGGGCTGGCCATCATCGCCATCCCGCTGGGCGGCATGCTGGCGTTCCTGATGATCCGCACCGACCTGCCGGGCCGGCGCTGGATCGAACCGCTGATCCTGGTGCCGATCTTCGTGTCGCCGATGGTGCTGGGCTTCGGCTACGTGGTGGCGGCGGGCCCGGTCGGCTTCTTCTCGACCTGGGCGCAGAACATCCTGGGCTTTGTGCCCTGGAATGTGTATTCGCTGACCAGCATCGTCATCATCGCCGGCCTGACGCACGTGCCGCACGCCTACCTGTATATCTCGTCGGCGCTGCGCAGCATGGGCTCGGACGTCGAGGAAGCGGCCCGCGTCAGTGGCGCTTCGCCCCTGCGCGTGATGGTGTCGGTAAGCCTGCCGATGGTGCGCCCGGCCATGCTGTACGCCACCGTGCTGCTGTTCTTCCTGGGCCTGGAAGTGTTCGGCCTGGTGCTGGTGCTGGGTGACCCCGAAGGCAACCTGGTGCTGGCGACGTACCTGTACAAGCTGACCAACAAGCTCGGCATCCCCTCGTACCACCTGATGGCCGCGGTGGCCGTGGTGCTGATCTGCATGACGATCCCGCTGGTCATGCTGCAGCGCCGCCTGATGCGCACCGCCAACCGCTTCGTCACCGTCAAGGGCAAGGCCTCGCGCGCCCGTCCGCTGCCGCTGGGCAAGTGGCGCTGGGTGGCCGGCGGCGTGGTGGCGTTCTGGCTGCTGGTCACCATCGTGGTGCCGCTGCTGGGCGTGCTGCTGCGCGCCTTCGTGTCCAACTGGGGCATGGGCGTGTCGCTGTTCGACGTGCTGTCGCTGGACGCGTTCCGCACGGTGTTCTCGCAACCCAACCTGATGCGCGCGATCGTCAACTCGGTGGCCATCGGCGTCTTCGGCGGCGCGCTGGCGGTGATCTGCTACACCTTCGTCGGCCTGGCGATGCACCGCAAGCCGGACAACGTCACCCGCTTCATGGACTACAGCGTGCTGGTGCCGCGCGCCGTGCCCGGCCTGCTGGCGGGCCTGGCGTTCCTGTGGGTGTTCCTGTTCGTGCCGATGTGGCTGGACAACGCGCTCGACGCCGACCTGGGCGGCTGGCTGTCGGGCCTGCCTTTCGCCGAGTGGGCGCGCGAGAACTTCGTCGAATGGCTGCGTTCGATGCGCAGCACCATTTTCAGCGTGTGGCTGGCCTACACGGTGGTCTGGATGGCCTATGGCCTGCGGCTGATCTCGTCGACGCTGTTGCAGGTCGGCCCCGAACTGGAAGAAGCCGCCCGCAGCGCCGGCGCGCGCCGCGGCCAGGTCACGCGCCACGTCACCGTGCCGCTGGCCAAGTACGGCCTGATCGGTTCGTGGCTGCTGATGTTCCTGATTTTCGAGCGTGAATACTCCACCGGCGTCTATCTGCTGTCGCCCGGCACCGAGACCATCGGCTCCATGCTGGTGTCGCTGTGGGCCTCGGGCGCCATCGACATCGTGGCCGCGCTTTCCTTCATCAATATCGTTCTGGTCGTGATCGGCCTGGGTATCGCCCTGCGATTCGGAGTCAAACTTCATGATTGAGCTTTCTGTAGAAGACCTGCACCTGGATTACGGCGACAACCCGGTGCTCAAGGGCGTGTCGATGCAACTGCGCCAGGGCGAAGTGGTGTCGCTGCTGGGCCCCTCGGGCAGCGGCAAGACCACCCTGCTGCGCGCCGTGGCCGGCCTGGAAGGCCCCAAGCGCGGCCGCATCACCATCGGCGATCGCACCGTCTACGACGGCGCCGCGCGCCAGGAGATCCCGGCCGAAGAGCGCAACCTCGGCCTGGTGTTCCAGTCGTATGCCCTGTGGCCGCACAAGACCGTGTTCGACAACGTCGCCTACCCGCTCAAGCTGCGCAAGGTGCCGTCGGGCGAAGTGCGCGAACGCGTGCAGGCGGTGCTGGACCAGCTCGGCCTGGGCAAGCTCGGCCAGCGCCATCCGCACGCGCTGTCCGGCGGCCAGCAGCAGCGCGTGGCCATCGGCCGCGCGCTGGTGTACAGCCCGCCCGTGATCCTGCTGGACGAGCCGCTGTCCAACCTGGACGCCAAGCTGCGCGAGGAGGCCCGCGCCTTCCTGCGCGAGCTGATCATCCGCCTGGGCCTGTCGGCGTTGATGGTGACGCATGACCAGAGCGAAGCCATGGCCATTTCCGACCGCATCCTGCTGCTGAACAACGGCAAGATCGAGCAGCAGGGCACGCCGCAGGAGATGTACGGCGCGCCGTCGACGCTGTTCACCGCCGAATTCATGGGCAGCAACAACCGCCTGGACGGCAAGGTCACCGAAGTGCGCGATGGCCGCGCCCGCATCGAGGGCCGGGGCTGGGCGCTGTGGGGCAAGGCCGGCGAAGGCGTGGCCGCGGGCCAGGACGCCACCGCCGTGATCCGGGTCGAACAGGTCCGCCTGGCGGACGACCCCGACGGCAACCACATCGACATGCCGCTGCTGACCAGCATGTACCTGGGCGACCGCTGGGAATACCTGTTCCGCACCCCCGATGCGGACCCGGCGAACACGCTGGCGCTGCGCGCCTACGGCCCCGAGGGCCGCGAGCCCGGCCCCTGCCGTCTGGCCCTGCCGGCGGACAAGGTCTGGGTGTTCCCGCGCCCGGCCAAGTAAGGTGACGGCGGCGGGCGGAGTGGCTCTACAATGCGTGCGTGCAACACGTCGCTGACTCCCCTCCCCCGCTGAGCCGTCCGCTGCGGTGGCTGGGCGCGCCCGCCCAGCATTACCTGCGCATCGGCCTCGCGATTTCGCTGTTGGTGCACGCCGGCGCCCTGGCGTGGCGCTTCGGCGCGCCCGCCCTGTCGCGACCGCCGGCGGCCAGTCTGGAAATCGTGCTGCTCAATGCGCGCAGCGAAACCCCGCCCGACGCGCCACGGGCCCAGGCGCAGAACCAGATGAGCGGCGGCGGCAACGCCGAACGCGGCCTGTCCACCACTCCTCTGCCCCAGACCGGCGCCTCGGCCGAGACCATCGTGCTCGAAGCCATGCGCAAGCGCCAGGTCCAGCTGGAGGCCGAGCAGACCCGCCTGATGACCCAGTTGCGGGCGGCCGACAAGGCCGGCGCCGAGCGCCAGGCCGTCAACCCCTGGCCCGACGGCAATGACCGCGGCAAGGACGCCGAGGACCAGGCCAGCGTCATCCAGAACGCCCAGGTCGCCGCCCTGGCGGCCAAGGTCCAGCAATACAGCGCGGAACCGCGCAAGCAGTTCGTGGCGCCCTCGGCCGAAGCCTCGCGCTATGCCGCCTACCTGGACGCCTGGCGCACCCGCATCGAGACGGTCGGCACCCAGCACTACCCGGACGAGGCGCGCGGCCGCATCTATGGTTCGCTGCGCATCACCGTGTCGGTGCGCGCCGACGGCAGCATCGCCAACGTCGAGATCGACCAGCCCTCGCCGCACGCCGTGCTGAACCAGGCCGCGCGCCGCATCGTGCAACTGGCCGCGCCCTTCCCGCCTTTCCCGCCCGACATCGCGCGCGATACCGACGTGCTGGTCATTACCCGCACCTGGCATTTCGTCAACGACACCCTGGAAACCGAAGCCCCATGACCGAGGCGCCCCCTCTCGCCCGCTATGCCGTGATCGGCAACCCCATCGCGCACAGCCGCTCGCCGCAGATCCACGCCCTGTTTTCCCGCCAGACCGGCAAGCCGCTCAGCTACGAGCGCCTGCTGGCGCCGGTGGACGGCTTCACGGCGGCCGTGGCCGCCTTTGCCGCCGAGGGCGGCCTGGGCCTGAATGTGACGGTGCCGTTCAAGCAGGACGCCTACGCGCTGGCCGCGGGCCGCCTGTCCAGCCGCGCCCGGCTGGCCGGCGCGGTCAACACCCTGTCCTGGCGCGACGGCGCCTGGCATGGCTGCAACACCGACGGCGTGGGCCTGGTTTCCGACCTGCTGCGCCTGGGCGTGCGCCTGACGGGCGCCTCGGTGCTGCTGGTGGGCGCCGGCGGCGCCGCCCGCGGCGTGCTGCAGCCCTTGGCGCAGGCCGGTTGCGCCCGCATCCATATCGTCAACCGCACCGCCGCCCGCGCGCTGGAGCTGGCCGAGGGCTGGCGCGAGACCGGCGCCGAGCCGCAGACCCGGGTCACCGCCGGCGGCCTGGCCGACGCCGCCCAGCCCGGCGGCTGGAACCTGGTGGTCAATGCCACCGCCAGCGGGCTGCAGGACGCCGCCCCGGACCTGCCCGCCGGCCTGTACGCCGAGGGCGCGGCCGCCTACGACATGATGTACGGCGCCCAACCGACGGCGTTCATGCGCCAGGCCCGCCAGGACGGCGCCGCCTTGACCGCCGACGGCCTGGGCATGCTGGTGGGCCAGGCGGCCGAGAGTTTCTTCATCTGGCACGGCGTGCGGCCCGACCCCGCCCCGGTGCTGGCCGCGCTGCGCGAGGCGCTCATGGCCGGGAACTGAGCCGATGGCCGCCCGCGGCAAGAGCGGCAAGCGCCGCTCCTGGTTCCGGATCATCACCGGCACGCTGATGGCGCTGGTGTGCGCGGTGCTGCTGTACCAGTTCTGGCTGTTCGGCCTGGTGGTCTGGTACAACTACCAGAACCCGGGCAGCAGCGCGGTGATGCGCGAGGAACTATCGCGTCTGCGCGACGGCAATCCCGATTTCCAGCTGAAATACGAGTGGGTGCCCTATGACAAGATCAACCGCAGCCTGAAGCTGGCGGTGGTCGCGTCCGAGGATTCCAACTTCACCGAACACGATGGCGTCGAATGGGACGCCATCCGCAAGGCCTGGGAATACAACCAGAAACAGGAGGCGGCCGGGCGCAGCAAGATGCGCGGCGGCTCGACCATCACCCAGCAGCTGGCCAAGAACCTGTTCCTGTCCAGTTCCCGCAGCTACCTGCGCAAAGGCCAGGAACTGGTGCTGACCTACATGATCGAACACGTCATGAGCAAGGAGCGCATCCTGGAGCTGTACCTGAATGTGGCGGAATGGGGCGTCGGGGTGTTCGGCGCCCAGGCGGCGGCCCGGCACTATTTCAACGTGCCGGCGGCCAGCCTGGGGGCCGCCCAGTCGGCCCGGCTGGCGGCCATGCTGCCCAATCCGCGCTTCTATGACAGCCACCGCAACTCGAATTACCTGAATTCCCGCGTCTACACCCTGACCCGGCGCATGCAGATGGTTGACATTCCCTGACACGGAAACCGGCGGCTTCGACAGGTCACGGCCCACCCTGGACGGCCGGATTTGTTAAGCTTTCACGTTTAGCGCTACTTCGCCCTTTTTCATGCGTACCGCACGTCGCTACCTGGCCCGCGAGATCTATCGCTCTTGTGCAGTGGTCCTCATGGCCCTGCTGGGCCTTTTCACGTTCTTCGCGCTGGTGGACGACCTGGACAACGTGGGCGACAAGTTCTCCATGATGGCCCTGCTGTACATGCAGGCGCTGGCCATCCCCACCCGTCTGTATGACCTGCTGCCCATCGGCCTGCTGATCGGCGCCATCCTGGCGCTGGCCGGCCTGGCCCAGCGCAACGAACTGGTGATCCTGCGGGTCTCGGGCGTCAGCGGCATGCGCCTGCTGCGCATGCTCTGGATCGTCACCATCCCGTTGATGATCGGCGCGGCCCTGCTGTCCGAGTACGTCACCCCCTGGGCCGAGATGAAGTCCGGCGAGGCCAACCTGATGTTCCGCGGCAAGGCCGGCGGCGACCGCCTGAACAGCGGCTACTGGTTCAAGGAACCCACGGCCAACGGCGGCACCCGCATCATCAACATCGGCGAACTCAAGGGCGACGGCCAGGTCACCGACGTCACCCTGTACGAATTCAAGAAGGACCTGACCCTGTCCGTCCTGTCGACCGCCCCGACCGGCCTGTTCGCCCATGGCGACCTGGTGCTCAAGGATGTGGCCGAGACGCGCCTGGACGACAACGCCGCCGAGGCGCTGGCCGACGCCCGCCCGCCGAAGAATCCCCCCGCGGTGGTGGTCAAGGTGCCCGAGCGCACCGTCGATACCACCTTGAGCGCCGAACGCCTGCTGGCCCGGGTCCTGACGCCCGAACGCATGTCGATCGTGACGCTGCTGGACTATGTGGATTATTTGCGCAACAACCAGCTGCAATATGGTCGACAGGTTGTCGCCTTGTGGCGCAAACTGGCATATCCGTTCACGTTGCTGGTGATGATCACCATCGCCGCCCCCATCGGCCTGATGCAGACGCGCCGCGGCGGCGTGGGCGCCAAGGTGTTCATCGGCATCCTGCTGGGCGTGGGCTTCTTCATGCTCAACCAGCTGGCGCTGAACGTCGGCATGCTGGGCAAGTGGCCGCCCTGGCTCACCGCCCTGGGGCCGAACATCGGCGCCATGGCCCTGGCGCTGGGCGCCATGAGCTACATGGAGTACCGCCACACCATCACCCGAATCGTCCAACAACGTTGGCCCTGGAGCAAGAGTCCCGCATGAACGGCAGTATCTGGATGATCGGCGACGTGCAAGGTTGCTGCTCGCCGCTGGATCGCTTGCTGTCCCATCCCGAACTGGTCGGCGACCCGCAATCGCGCTTCTGGTTCGCCGGGGATCTGGTCAATCGCGGCCCGCAGTCGCTCGCGACGCTGCGCCGCATCATCGACCTGGGCGAGCGCGCCACGGTGGTGCTGGGCAACCATGACCTGCACCTGCTGGCCGCCGCCGCCGGGGTGCGCAAGCCGTCCAAGTCCGACACGCTCGACGAGATCCTGCGGGCGCCGGATTCGGCCGACCTGATCGACTGGCTGCGCTCGCGCCCGCTGGCGCATTTCGAGCAGGACCACCTGATGGTGCACGCGGGCACGCTGGCCAAGTGGGACGTGGCCAAGACGCTGTCGCTGGCGGCCGAGGTGCAGGAGGCGCTGCGCGGCCCGAACTGGCAGAAGGCGTTGCAGAAGATGTACGGCAACGAGCCGGCCACCTGGAAGGAAGACCACAAGGGCGGCAAGCGGATGCGAGTGATCATCAATGCGCTGACGCGCATCCGCCTGTGCACGCCTAACGGCCACATGGAGTTCGCCACCAAGGTGACGCCGGGCGCGTGGCCGCCGGGACTGGTGCCCTGGTTCGACGTGCCGAACCGCGCGACACGCAACGTGACGACGGTATTCGGCCACTGGTCGACGCTGGGCCTGATGATGCGGCCCGATGTGATCTGCCTGGACACGGGATGCGTGTGGGGCGGGGCGTTGACGGCGTTGCGGTTGCAGGATCGGAAGCTGGTGCAGGTTAAGTGTTCGCAGTTTCAGGATCCGTTGTCTGAGTGAAGGCGCTTGCGGGGCGGTGGTTGCTGGGGCCTTGAGGGGGCTTCGTTGGGCGGCTTCGTAGGTCGCCCCTCGGGCGGGCGGACCCGATGGCGGGCGCCCGCGATTGCGGTCCGGAGCGTTCGCTCCGGACTTCCCCATCCTCATCCTCGTCCTCGCCTTCGGCGACTCCTTCGGATTCCGTCGGGCGCATCGAGGTTGCCCGCCATCGGGTCCGCCCGCCCGAGGGGCTACGTGCGTCTGGGCTTGTCGCGTTGCTAGAGCCGTATGCGGGGAAGGGGACCTGCGGGGCTGCCCATCGCGGCCGCGCGGGCGGCCACGATGGGCGTCTGTGCATCTGAAATTTAAGCGGGTGCGCTGTGCGCGGGTGGCGAGCGGTTTTCTGGTGGTTCCGCTCCGAAGGGGGAGGGGGTAATGGCGGCGCGGTGGGGGCTGGCTTGCGCGTGACGAGCGCGTGCGCCGCCGACAACAGTCGTGGTGCCGGCAGCCGCGCAATCGCACCGGATAGCGCCCTTTTCGTGGTGCCGATAGCCGTGCAATAGCATCGGATGGGGGCCTTTCCACCCGCGAGGGGAGTGTCAGTATTTTTGTGCTTAAGGCATTAAAAGCCTGATCGTCGTTTAGATCAGGCCTGTCGATGCTATCGCAGCGAGAGGGGGCAGTGACGCCCTGGGGCCTATCCGCAATTTTGTGTGCGGGGCATATCATGAGGACTAAAGATCATGGATATGCCGATGAAGAAAAGACGCACAGCAGCCGCTCAGGCGGCGGCCCGTGGGCCGCTGCCTGAAGTCCCAGCCGAACTACTGGACCATCTGGTCAAGGGACCGATGACGCCCAGCGAGGTTCAAGACCTGTTCCTGTCGTTCCAGAAGGCGGTGATCGAGCGCACGATGGCCGCCGAGATGAACCTGCATCTGGGCTATCGGCCAGGCGAGGACAAGCCCGAGGGCCAGGCCAACGAGCGCAACGGCGCCAGCGGCAAGACGGTGCTGACCGAGCGTGGCCCGGTGCGCGTGGAGCTTCCCCGCGACCGGGACGGCTCCTTCGCCCCGATCCTGATCCCCAAGCACGAACGACGCTTCACCGGGTTCGATGACCGGATCATCGCCATGTACGCCCGGGGCATGAGCGTGCGCGAGATCCAGGCGTTCCTGGCCGAGAGCTACGGCACCGAGGTCTCGCCGGACTTCATCAGCTCGGTCACCGACGAGGTCATGGCCGAGACGATTGCCTGGCAGAACCGGCCGCTGGAGGCGATGTACCCGGTGGTGTTCTTCGACGCGCTGCGGGTCAAGATCCGCGACGACGGCGGGGTCAGCAACAAGGCGGTGTACCTGGCGCTGGGTGTGCAGGCCGACGGCCAGCGCGACGTGCTGGGCTTGTGGGTCGAGCAGACCGAGGGGGCCAAGTTCTGGCTCAAGGTCTTCAATGAACTCAAGACCCGAGGGTGCCAGGACATCCTGATCGCCGTGGTCGACGGCCTGAAGGGCCTGGCCGAGGCCATCGGCACGGCCTTCCCGCGCACGACCGTGCAGACCTGCATCGTGCATCTGATCCGCAACAGCCTGGATTACGCGGGCTGGAAGGATCGCAAGGCCGTGGCCGCCGCCCTGCGCCCGATCTACGCGGCCGCCAGCGCACAAGCGGCCGAGCAGGCGCTGCAGGCGTTCGCCGATGGACCTTGGGGAACCAGGTACCCCACGATCGTCGCTGCCTGGCAACGGGCCTGGGAGAACGTCACGCCGTTCTTCGTGTTCCCGCCAGACATCAGGCGCGTGATCTACACGACCAACGCCATCGAGAGCTTGAACATGCAATTGCGCAAGATCATCAAGACGCGAGGCCACTTCCCAACGGATGAGGCCGCCATCAAGCTCCTATGGCTGGCGCTACGCAACGTGCTGGCCAAGTCCGTCAGAGCGACCTTCGACTGGAAAGTCGCCATGAACCAGTTTGCTATCCTGTTCGGCGAACGGTTTACTGCGGCCCGGGGATAACAACTTTTAAAACGCCTCGCCCACAAAAATACGGACAGGCTCACGCCCTGAAGAGAGCGTCATCATCCCGACGCAAGACACCACGTAAGCCGCAAAAGGCCGCCCGCGCGGCCGGCTTGCGGCGGGCCCCGCAAGACCCTTCCCTCACCCCCGCTGTGCGCCAAAACGCCAAGCACAGCGCTCGCCCCAGAGACCGTCATTACGTCTCATCGCGAGCGCGTGGCGGGGTCGGTGGGGGATGGCGGGGCGTGTAGATGCGCCCGGCGGAAACCGAAGGCAGCCGCCGTCAGGCGGCAACGAGGTTGAGCCCGGGGCAGTCCGGAGCGAACGCTCCGGACCGCAATCGTAGCCCCGCCATCCCCCACCGACCCCGTCACGCGCGCCTTAAGAACTCACCCCCGCGCCACAAAACCCCTCCCCTCAATGCCGCCCGCTAGAAGAAAAATCACAACAACTCCGCGCCAACTCGGCAACACTCTCACAAAACGCATCATCAGCCCCCTTGCGGTACATCGCGCAATACACCGATTGCGGCGCCGCGGTGCTGGTCCGCGCGATCACCAGTTGTCTGGCGCTAACCATCTCCGCGAAATAATCCCGCGGCAGGCAACTCACCCCGAAACCCGCCGCGGTCAGGCCCGCCATGGCGATCAGGCTGTTGATGGTGAACATGTTGCTGGCCGGCGTGTGCGGCTTGAGCCAGCCGTCGTAGATCATGTTCAGCCCTGACTCCCGGCTCTGGCGCAGCAGCGGCAGGGCGGCGATGTCGGCGGGGGTATAGACGCGGCTCGGGTCGATCATGTCGGGGCTGCCCATCCAGGCGAACTCCAGCCGCTGCAGCGCCACCACCTGCAGGCCCGGCTCGGCGAATTCGCCATGCAGAAACGCCATGTCCAGTTGCCCGGCCTGCAACCGCTTCTGCAGGTCCGCGCCCAGATCGATGTGCGGTTCCAGCGTGATGCGCGGATAGTGCGCGCGCAACAGGCGGATCAGGGCCGGCAGCCAGGTCATCGCGGTGATTTCGGTGATGCCGAAACGGAACGTGCCGGTCAGCGTGTGCTGGCCCTTCAGGCGCACCAGCAGCCGGTCGCGGTGGCCCAGCATTTCCTCGGCCAGCGCAAAGACCTCGTGTCCGCGCGCGGTCAGTTCGGCGCGGTGGCCAGAGCGGTCGAACAGGGCCACGTCGAAATCCGCCTCCAGTTCCTGGATGCGCTTGGTGATGGCCGACTGGGTGGTGTGCAGCTTCTGCGCCGAGGCCGAGAACGTGCCCAGGCGCACGGTCCAGTAGAGCGCCTCGATCTGCTTGAAGGTCAGCATGCAGGGCTCCGGTGGAGGGTCCGATTCATTCCGAAATTTCCGTTAAGGGCTAACCCTTATATTCCTAAAAGGGATCAAGTTCGTGGAAATTTAATCCCTTTTTCGGATCGCCGAAAGCGCCGACCATGCAGTCTGACTCATTCGTTTCAGGACTACACAGACCGCCATGGCCACTCTCATCACCGGCACGCGCATATTGCCGGCCGCCCCCGTTGCCCCGGAATCCATCCTGCAGGCGCTGGCCGGCATCGTCACGCCGCATCTCAGCGACAATCTGGCGCGCCGCGAAGGCATCGCCGGGCTGCATCGCTACAACCGCGCCGGCAAACTGGTCGGCACGGCGCTCACCGTCAAGACCCGTCCCGGCGACAACCTGATGATCTACAAGGCCATGATGCAGGTGCAGCCTGGCCACGTGCTGGTGGTGGATGCCGGCGGCGACCTGTCCAACGCCGTGCTGGGCGAGATCATGAAGCGCTACCTGCAGGCGCACGGCTGCGCCGGCGTGGTGGTGGACGGCGCCATCCGCGACGTGGGCGCGTTCGAGGCCGACGCGTTTCCCTGCTATGCGCGCGGCCACATTCACCGGGGCCCGTACAAGGACGGCCCCGGCGAGGTCAACGTGCCGGTGTCCATCGGCGGCCAGGTGATCCAGCCCGGCGACATCGTCGTGGGCGACGAGGACGGCCTGGTGAGCTTCGCGGTCGAGGAAGCGCCGGCGCTGATCGCGGCGGCGC
This sequence comes from Achromobacter ruhlandii, assembly GCF_002082135.1. NCBI lineage: Bacteria > Pseudomonadati > Pseudomonadota > Betaproteobacteria > Burkholderiales > Alcaligenaceae > Achromobacter > Achromobacter ruhlandii. The sequence goes on along the minus strand of NZ_CP017433.1, from coordinate 476,533 downwards.
GCGCGCATGCCGACAAGGAAGCGCGCATCATGGCCGAGATCGATGGCGGCGCCCGCACCCAGAGCTGGATGCAGGCGGCCTTTGCCGCCAAGGGGCTGGCATGAGCGGCGCCGACACCTTGCGGCTGGCGGCGCGCGCCCGCGCCATCAAGCCCTCGCCCAGCATGGCGGCCAAGACCCGCGTCGACCAGTTGCGGGCGCAAGGGCGCGACATCATCGACTTCACCGTCGGCGAGCCCGACCTGGCGACGCCGGCGCACATCGTGCAGGCCGGCATCGACGCCCTCAACAGCGGCGACATCCGCTACACCGCGTCGGCCGGCTGGCGGCCATTGCTGGAAGCGGCGCGCGCCAAGTTCCAGCGCGAGAACGGGCTGGACTACGCGCTCGATGAGCTGATCGTCGGCGTGGGCGCCAAGCAGCTGCTCTACACCGCGCTGGCCGCCACCGTGCAGGCCGGCGACGAAGTCATCATTCCCGCGCCGTACTGGGTCTCGTATCCCGACATGGTGCTGGTCAATGACGGCACGCCGGTGGTGGTGGCCTGCCCCGAGGCCGACGGCTTCAAGCTCACGCCCGAGGCGCTGGCGCGCGCCATCACGCCGCGCACCCGGTGGCTGTTGCTGAACACGCCCTCCAATCCGACCGGCGCGATGTACAGCGCGGCGGAACTGCGCGCGTTGGCCGACGTGCTGGCGCGCCATCCGCACGTCTGGCTGATGACGGACGAGATTTATGAACACCTGGCCTATGGCGACGAGCGCCATGCCTCGCCGGCCGCCGTCGCGCCGGAACTGGCGGGCCGCACGCTGACGATCAACGGCGTTTCCAAGGCCTACGCCATGACGGGCTGGCGCCTGGGTTACGCCGGCGGCCCCAAGGCGCTGATCAAGGCCATGGCCACGCTGATCTCGCAAAGCACCAGTTGCGTCAGCGCCATCAGCCAGGCGGCGGCGCGCGTGGCGCTGAGCGCCGACCAGGCCTGCGTCGGCGAGGCCGCCGCCGTGTTTCACGCGCGCCGCGACAGCATCGTGGCGCTGCTGGACGCGGTGCCGGGCATCCGCTGCCCGCGGCCGCAGGGCGCGTTCTACGTCTATCCCAATGTGGAAGGCCTGCTGGGCCGGCGCACGCCGGCAGGCGCGACCTTGCGCAGCGACCTGGACGTGGTCATGTACCTGCTGGACGAGGCCGGCGTGGCGGTGCTGGACGGCGCCGCCTACGGGCTGTCGCCCTATCTGCGCTTGAGTTTCGCGACTTCGATGGACCACATCGAGGAAGGCTGCCGCCGCATCGCCGAAGCCTGCGGCCGGCTGGCTTGAATCTGGCGGCCCCGCGCCGGGGCCGCCGCCGTTGGCAGTACCCATACCTATATTTCAAGGGAATCGACATGAAGCACTGGATCATCACCTGCGCGGCCGCCATCGGCCTGGCCACCACCCTGGCGCCCGCGGCCCACGCCGACACGCTGCAGGACATCAAGACGCGCGGCAAGTTCATCTGCGGCACCATGGGCACGGCCGAGCCGTTCAGCTTCCAGGACCCCAAGACCCGCGCCATCGTCGGCTACGAGGTCGACATGTGCCAGGCGGTGGCCGACAGCCTGGGCGTGCCGCTGGAACTCAAGCTGATCGCGGTCGAGGCCCGCATCCCCGAACTGATCGCCGGCCGCGTCGACGTGGTCGCGGCCAATCTGGGATGGAGCCCCGAGCGGGCGCAGCAGATCGACTATTCGCACCAGCATTTCGTCAGCCTGCAGAAAGTGCTGGCGCGCGAATCGGACAAGGACCTGAAGGCGCCCGCCGACCTGGCCGGCAAGCGCGTCAGCGCGGTGCGCGGCTCGTCGTCGGAGCAAGGCGCGCGCAAGTTCATCCCCAACGTCGAACCCGTGACCTTCAAGGACCCCAGCGGCGCCTTCCTGGCGTTGCAACAAGGCAAGGTCAGCGGCTTCGTCGGCTCCGAGCTGATGCTGGTCAAGCTCAAGCAACAGGCCGCGACCAGCGCGGTGCCTGCCAAGATCCTCGAACCCGCGCTGTTCGTGGAACCTTGGGGCATGGGCGTGCGGCGCGGGGACACGGCGATGCTGAACCAGGTCAACCAGGTGCTGGACGGCCTGGAAGCGTCTGGCAAGGCCGCGCAGATCTTCGACAAGTGGTTCGGCGCCGGCACCCCGTTCAACATGAAGCGCGACTTCCGCATCGAAGCGATCAAGGGTTGACGCGCCACGCGCGCCGGAGCCTGCGATGCATTACGTCTTCGACTTCTCCGCCATCTTCCAGGGGGAGTATCCGGCCTGGCTGCTCAGGGGGTTCGTCACCACCCTGGCGCTGGCCGGGCTGGCCTGGATGCTGGCCTTCCTGGTGGGCAGCCTGCTGGCGGTCATCCGCCTGACCGGCTCGCCCTTGGCCAATGCGCTGATCGCGCTGTACGTGGCCTTCCACCGCAACGTGCCCATGCTGGTGCACATCCTGTTCTGGTATTTCGGCGTGCCGGCGCTGCTGCCGCAGGCGGCCACCGACTGGCTCAACAATCATGGCAGCGAGTTCATCCTGTCGTGCATCGCCATCGGCCTGGTGATGTCGGCCTACGTCTGCGAAGACCTGCGCAGCGCCGTGCGCGGCATCCCGGCCGGGCAGGTCGAGGCGGCGCGCGCGCTGGGCCTGGGCTTTCTGCGCACCATGCGGTGCGTGGTGCTGCCGCAGGCCTTCCGCATCGCCATCCCGCCGCTTCTGAACCAGACGCTGCTGCTGGTCAAGAACACCAGCCTGGCCATGGCCATCGGCGTGGCGGAACTGACCGCCGCCGGCCGCGAGATCGAGAACTACACGTTCCGCACCTTCGAGGCCTATGCGGTGGTGACGGCGATCTACCTGGCTCTGTCGTTCCTGATCATGGGCGGCGGCGCGCTGCTGCAGCGGCGCTACCGGCCCCTGGGAGGCCATTGATCATGTGGGACATACTCAAAGACAACTGGCTGCTGCTGCTCATCGGCCAGTATCCGCACGGCCCGATCGGCGGACTGGCCGCCACGCTGGGCCTGGCCGCGATCAGCCTGGCGCTGGCCCTGCCCTGCGGCGTCCTGCTGGCGCTGGGCCGTATCAGCCCGTTCCGCGTGCTGCGCTGGCCCGCCTCGACCGTGGTGTACCTGGTGCGCGGTCTGCCGCTGCTGATGTTCATCTTCTGGGCCTACTTCTTCGTGCCGCTCGTCATCGGCCGGCCGGTGGCGGGCACCACGACGATGGTGGTGGCGCTGGTCTGCTACGAAAGCGCCTACCTGGCCGAGATCATCCGCGCCGGCATCCAGGCGCTGCCGCCCGGCCAGCAGGAAGCCGGGCGCGCCTTGGGACTGTCGTACCTGCAGACCATGCGCCGGGTGATCCTGCCGCAGGCGCTCTACAACATGCTGCCCAGCATGCTGAGCCAGTTCGTTTCGACCGTGAAGGAAACGTCGCTGGCCTACGTGATCAGCGTGCAGGAGCTGACCTATGCCGCCAACCAGATCAACAGCGTGCTGCTGACCAAGCCGTTCGAGGTGTTCGCGCTGTTGGCGTTGACCTATTTCATCCTGAATTTCGGCCTGAGCGCCCTGGTGCACCTGACCGAGAGACGCATCGGCAGCCGCCGCGCCGGCCGGGCCCCCGTTCCCAAGGCGATACCGACATGATCCGTTTTTCCGAAGTGCAGAAGTGGTACGGCGACTATCAGGCGCTGACCGACGTGACCGCGCAGGTGCGGCGCGGCGAGGTGGTCGTGGTGTGCGGACCGTCGGGCTCCGGCAAGTCGACCCTGATCCGCACGGTGAACCGGCTGGAGCCGATCCAGAAGGGCGTGATCGAGGTCGACGGCCAGGACATCTATGGCGCCAAGGTCCATCTGGACACGCTGCGCAGCCACATCGGTTTCGTGTTCCAGCAGTTCAACCTGTTTCCGCACCTGTCGGTGCTGGAGAACCTGATGCTGGCGCCGCTGCAACTCAATCGCGCCCGCCGCCCCGAGGCGCGCGAACGCGCCATGCAGTTGCTGGAACGCGTCGGCCTGGCGCACAAGGCCGACGCGTATCCGGCGCAGTTGTCCGGCGGTCAGCAGCAGCGAGTGGCAATCGCGCGGGCGCTGGCGATGAATCCGCCGGTGATGCTGTTCGACGAGCCGACCAGCGCCCTGGATCCCGAGATGGTGGGCGAGGTGCTGCAGGTGATGAAGGGCCTGGCGCGCGACGGCATGACGATGGTGTGCGTGACGCACGAGATGGGGTTCGCGCGGGAGGTGGCCGATACCGTGTGGTTCATGGATGCTGGGCGGATTGTGGAGGTGGCCGGGCCGGAGGCGTTTTTTGGTCGGCCGGAGACAGAGCGGGCACGGAAGTTCCTGGCCGAGATCCGGGGGTGAATTGGGTGTTTTGCGCTTGAGGGGAGGTTCTTAAGGCGCGCGTGGCGGGGTCGGTGGGGGATGGCGGGGCTACGATTGCGGTCCGGAGCGTTCGCTCCGGACTGCCCCGGGCTCAACCTCGTTGCCGCCTGGCGGCGGCTGCCTTCGATTTCCGCCGGGCGCATCTACACGCCCCGCCATCCCCCACCGACCCCGCCACGCGCTCGCGGTGAGACGTAATGACGGTCGCTGGGGCGGGTGGTGTGCTTGGCGTTTTTTTGGCGCACAGGGGGGGTAGGGGAAGGTCTTGCGGGGCCCGCCGCAAGCCGGCCGCGCGGGCGGCCTTTTGCGGCTTACGTGGTGTCTTGCGTCGGGATGATGACGCTTCCTGCTAGGCGCCGCACTGACGCCTCTCGCTGCGATAGCATCGACAGGCCTGATCTAAACGACGATCAGGTTTTTAATGCCTTAAACACAAAAATACTGACACTCCCCTCGCGGGTGGAAAGGCCCCCATCCGATGCTATTGCACGGCTATCGGCACCACGAAAAGGGCGCTATCCGGTGCGATTGCGCGGCTGCCGGCACCACGACTGTTGTCGGCGGCGCACGCGCTCGTCACGCGCAAGCCAGCCCCCAACGCGCCGCCATTACCCCCCTCTACTTCGGAGCGGAACCACCAGAAAACCGCTCGCCACCCGCGCGCAGCGCACCCGCTTCACTGTCAGATGCACAGACGCCCATCGTGGCCGCCCGCGCGGCCGCGATGGGCCGCCCCGCAAATTCCCTTCCCCGCACCCGGCTCTAGCAACGCGACAAGCCCAGACGCTCGTAGCCCCTCGGGCGGGCGGACCCGATGGCGGGCAACCTCGATGCGCCCGACGGAATCCGAAGGAGTCGCCGAAGGCGAGGACGAGGATGAGGATGGGGAAGTCCGGAGCGAACGCTCCGGACCGCAATCGCGGGCGCCCGCCATCGGGTCCGCCCGCCCGAGGGGCGACCTACGAAGCCGCCCAACGAAGCAAAAACCCAGCCAGAAGCAACCGTTCAAGCCGCCAGCAGCAGCACCTCAAAGCACCGCCTGAATCGCATCCCGAGCCTGATGCGACAATTCCAACCGCGTCGGCAACGTCCCATCCGCGTGTTTCGTCGCCAATACCGGCAAGAACACCACCTCCACCGACAGCCCCGTCGTCCCCATCACCCGCCACAGGTTCGCCACCAGCGTTTCCTCGCCCACGAACGCCGCGAAACCGCTGCGTTTGCCGTGCTGCAGGAAACGCAAGGCCACCGGCTGGATTTCCACAGCCGCCGCGCGCGCCGGCTCGAACAGGCTGGCGTGGAAAGGGCGCAGCTCGAAACCATCGCTGGTCGTGCCCTCCGGAAACAGGCCCACCGCATCGCCCTGCTTGAAGCGCGCCAGCATCGACTCGCCCATCGCATGCACCGCGTGCCGTTGGCCGCGTTCGATGAACAGCGTGCCCGCCCCCGCCACCAGCCAGCCGATCACCGGCCAGCTGCGGATCTCGCTCTTGGCCACGAACGACGTGGCGCGCGCCGAATTCAGCACGAAGATGTCGATCCAGGACACGTGGTTCGCCACCAGCAGCACCGGCCCGCTCATGCGCGGCTCGCCCTTGAAGACGACCCGCAGGCCACAGGCCGCCATCAGGCAGCGTGACCAGGTTCGATTGAGCCAGGCCCGCGACTTCGGGCGCAGCAGCGGATACACCAGCCCCACGCACAGCAGGCCGAAGACGATCAACGGCACCACCAGCATCAGGCGAAGGACAAAGCGCAGCAGCTTCAAACAGGGGTCTCCCAGGCCGGGCGGCCACCCACCAGGGTGGCGCGGACTCGACCGGGCAGCATCATACCCGCGAACGGCGTATGACGGCTGTGGCTTTGCAGCGCGCCCGGCGCCACCAGCCATTCCGCCTCCAGGTCCACCAGGCACAGATCCGCGGGCGCGCCCACCCCCAGCTCACCCAGGCCGGACAGCGTCGGCGAGAGGCCACGCAGCACCGTGGCCGGCCCCGACGTCACCCGCGCCAGCGCCTGCGGCAGCGGCAGGCGGCTGTCGCGGGCCCATTTCAGCGCCAGCGACAACAGCAGCTCCAGGCCCGTGGCGCCAGGCTGCGAATGCGGGAACGGAACGGACTTGCCTGCGTCGTCCACCAGCGCGTGATCCGAACACAGGGCATCCACCAGCCCCTCGCGCAGCGCCGCCTGGATCGCATCGCGGTCACGCTGGCCGCGCAGCGGCGGACGCAGATGGAACGCGGTATTGAAATACCCGATGTCAACGTCGGTCAGGTGCAGGCTATTGGCAGAGACGTCCGCGCTGACCGGCAGGCCTTCGCGGCGCGCGGCCCGCAGCAATTCCAGGCCGCTGGCGGTGGACAGGCGCGACAGGTGCACGCGCACGCCGGTGGCGCGTTGCAGTTCGAAAATTGTTTGCAGGGCCAGCACTTCGGCCTGCGGCGGCAGGCCCTCCAGGCCGAGGCGGTCGGCGTAGGCGCCAGCGGCGACCACCGCGCCCTGCCCCAGCCACGGATCCTGCGGCCGCAGCCACAGCGCCAGGCCCTGCCCGGCGGCGTAGCGCATGGCGCCCCACAGCACCCGGGTATCGACGATGCCCGATTCGCCCGGCGAGAACGCCAGGCAGCCCGCCTGCGCCAGCAGGGCCATTTCGGCCAGGGTTGCGCCGCCCAGGCCCACCGTCAGGGCGCCGATCGGCAACACCCGGCCCTGGCCGGCCGGGGCCTCGCGCAACAGCGCCTCGACCTTGGCCGGTTCGTCCAGCGGCGCGTCGGTGTCCGGCGGCACGGCCAGCGTGGTCACGCCGCCAGCCAGGGCGGCGCGCAGCTCGGCGGCGGACAGGCGCGCCTGCGTCGGCGCGCCGGCGTCAGGGCGCAGTACCCGCGCCGACAGGTCCACCAGGCCCGGCAGCACGGCCAGGCCGGCGGCCTCGATACGTCGGTCGGCCTGGAAGCCGTCGGGCGCCTGATCGATCGCCACCACGCGGCCGTCGGCAATGAACAGGTCGTGGCGGCCGTCGCGGCCGTGCGCCGGGTCGATCAGCCGGCCGTGGGCGATATGCAGTCTCATGCGGCGCCTCCCGCCAGGATACTCAGGGCGGCCACGCGCAAATCACGTTCGAACCGCGCCAGTCCGGCCTCGGCATCGACCAGACCGGCGGCGATGTCGCCATCGACCTCGATACCCGGCGTCAGCGGGGCAGCGGGCAGCAACAGGGCGTCGGGACGGGCCACGGCCAGCCGCGCCGTCGTCAGGCCATGGCCGGCGGCATACTCACGCGCCGACGGCAGCAGCGCGCCGCTCATGCGTTCGGCCCGCAGGGGCAGCACGATCACGACATCGGCGCCGGCCAGGCATTCATGCAGCGTGGCGCAGGCGCGCACGCCCAGTTGCGGCAGGCCGTCGGGCAACAAGGGGCGCGGCGCGGCGGCGCGCACTTCCGGCACGCCCAGGGTGGTCATTACCTGGATCAGGCTGCGCGCCACGGCGCTGTGGCGGATGTCACCCACCAGTGCCACGGCCAGGTTGGTCAGGTCGCGTCCGGCTCGCAGCATCGCCTGCACGCGCGCCA
>NZ_CP017433.1:346915-468385 GCF_002082135.1 Achromobacter ruhlandii | reverse complement strand
CCGCGGGCGGGTCGCCGGCGCCCACGCCATGACCGCGATCCACGCCGGCGTCGGCGCCCGGGCCCGTGCCATCCGCCAGCGCCACGGGCCGCAGGCCCAGGCGCGCGGCCGCGGCCTCGAACCCCTGCCGCAGATCGGTGTCGCCGGCGGGCAGGCCCAGAAACACGGGCAGGCCGGTAGCGGCCACGGCGGGCGCCTGGTCAGCGGCAAAACCGGCCGCCGCGTCGAGCAGGCGCTCGACATGGCGGCGCGGCAAGCCCTCCGTGGTCAGCAGATGAATCAGTTCGCCACGGCGGTCGAGTTGCGGGTTGAGCATGAGCGGGCCGGCGTCGGCGTCAAGCCGCCGGCGGCTTGTCCAGGTAGCGTTGCAGGATGACGGCGGCGGCCATGGCGTCGTCGGCCGCGTGCGTGCCGAGCAGGCGTTGCGCCTCCATGCTGGAGCCGCGCTCGTCGACCAGCTCCACCGCGACGCCGAAGCGGCCGTGCAACTGGTTGGCGAAGCGGCGGCAGCGCGCGGTGGCGGGCTGTTCGCCGCCGTCGCTGTCGAGCGCCAGGCCGACCACGACGCGGTGCGGCTGCCATTCGCGCAGCAGCGCCTCGATGCGCGCGAAGCGCACGTCGCGCACCTCGCTGAAGATGATTTCGAGCGGCCGCGCGTGGCGCGTCAGCGTATTGCCGATGGCCACGCCGATTTTCTTTTCGCCGAAGTCGAAGGCCAGCAGGGTTTCTTCAGGCATGGCCCGCGTCGCCGGCCAGCATCACGGGATCGATGCCCAGCAGCTTGAGCGCGGCGGGGTAGCGGTCCTCGGGCGGCACGTCGAAGATGATGTGGGCATCGGCGCCGACCGACAGCCAGGCGTTCTGGCCCATCTCGCTTTCGAGCTGGCCGGCGCCCCAGCCAGCGTAGCCCAGCGTGACCAGCATGCGGGCGGGGCCGTTGCCGTCGGCCACGGCCTGGAGCACGTCGCGCGAGGTGGTCAAGGCCATGTCGCCCAGCTTGATGCTGGAGCTGTAGTCGCCAGCGGGCGCGTGCAGCACGAAACCGCGGTCGGTCTGAACTGGACCGCCGAAGAACACCAGCGTGTCCTTGACCGGGCCGATCTCGAGCGCCAGGTCGATGCGTTCGAACAGGGTGCCGAGCGTCAGGTCGGTGGGGCGGTTGATGACCAGTCCCAATGCGCCGCGTTCGGTGTGCTCGCAGATGTAGATGACCGAGCCAGCCAGGCTGCCTTCGACCATGCCCGGCATGGCGATCAGGAACTGGTTGGCGAAGTTGGCGGCCTGCGTGGAGGCGTCTTCGTGGTGTTTTTCCGTCATGGCAACCCCTCTGTGGGTAGTCTGATAGAACCGGGGGCCCGCCACGCTGGCGCGGCCCGTCGGGAGCGCGGGGCAGGCATGGCCTCCCCTCGTTGCAAGCCTTGGCGGAATACGTCGGCGCTGCGGATTCAGATTTCCATCAGTTCGAAGTCCTCTTTGCGGGCGCCGCATTCAGGACAGACCCAGTTCGGCGGCACGTCTTCCCAGCGGGTGCCGGGCGCGATGCCTTCGTCGGGCAGGCCGGCCTCTTCGTCGTAGACCCAGCCACAAATCAGACACATCCAAGTACGCATAGTTCTCTCTTACATCAATTCCCTGCCGTCGTCCCCGCTGCGGGGCAAAGGCGGGAGGCTTCCATTAGAATGGGGACAATCTTACCGAAACCCAATAGGGGTTCCCCTGATTCTCCGCAAATGAGTCCGGGCACCCTTACTCTAGCGCTGTCCACGTGGCCCCCGTTACTCCCCCTCTCGTTTTGGTCTTCGGCCCGCTCGATCCGTCGGGCGCCGACGGCTTGCCCGCGGACGCCGTCACCTGCGCCCGCCTGGGCTGCCATGGCTTGGCGGCCGTCACGGCGCTGACCGTGCAGGATACCGCCGGCATCGAAGAAATCCATCCTGTGTCGCCCGACCTGCTCGACGACCAGGCCCGCTGCCTGCTCGAAGACATGTCGGTGCAGGCGATCAAGGTGGGCGGACTATACACCGCCGAAACGGCAAGCGTAGCGGCCCAGGTAGCCGCCGATTACAGCCAGGTGCCGCTGGTGCTGCACCTGGGCCAGCGCGCCCAGGTGCCGGCCGACGCCGCCGACGAGGACGATGCCGACGACCTGCTGGCCGCCATCCTCGAGCTGGTGCTGCCGCAGACCGACCTGCTGATCGTCGAGCACCTGCGGCTGGCGCAATGGCATGCCGATGGCGACATCGATATCGGGGACGCACCATCGCCGATGCACGCCCTGGTGGCCGCCGGCGCCGAATGGGTGCTGGTGCTGGGCAGCCCGCAGCGGCCCGGCCACCACGCCAACGTGCTGCTCGGCCCCAACGGCCAGACCACCACTCTGCCGTGGCAGGCGCCCCCGGACCGCAACGGCGACGCCGGCGGGCTGGCCGCCACCGCCATCACCGCCCTGCTGGCGCGCGGCCTGGAGATGCCCGAGGCCGTGCGCCAGGGCCTGGCCCACGCCGACGCGGCGGTCGCCGCCAGCTTCCTGCCGGGCATGGGCCGGCGCATTCCCAACCGGATCCAACCGCAATGAAAGCCCTGCGTTTTCCCGCCGGCCTGTACGGCGTCACCCCTGAATGGGACGACACCGAGCGGCTGCTGCGCGCGGTGCGCCAGGCCGCCGAGGGCGGCATGCGCGCGCTGCAGCTGCGCCGCAAGGACGTGCCCGACGCGGTGCGCGCCGCGCAGGCGCGCGCCCTGGCGCCGCTATGCCGCGAGCTGGGCGTGGTGTTCCTCATCAATGACGACTGGCGCCTGGCGCTGGAGGTCGGCGCCGACGGCGCCCACGTCGGCCGCGACGACGACAGCCTGGCCCGCATCCGCGCCGAAGCCGGCCCCGACCTGATCCTGGGCGGCTCCAGCTACGACGACCTGGGCCGCGCCCGCGAACTGCTGGACGCCGGCGCCGACTACATCGCCTTCGGCGCCATGTTCCCCTCGCGCGTCAAGCCGGACACCGTGCGCGCGCCGCTGTCGGTGCTGACCGAGGCTCGCGCCCTGGTCGAGCAACGCGACGCGCCGCGTCCCGCCGTGGTCGCCATCGGCGGCATCACGCCCGGGAACGTGGCGTCGGTGGCCGCCGCCGGCGCCGATTCGGTCGCCGTCATCACCGGCCTGTTCGAGGCGCCCGCCATCCGCGCCGCCGCCGCGGCCTGCGCCGCGCCCTACTCCATCAACCGCAACCTGAAGCCCTGACCGCCATGTCCCGTAACGCCCAGCTTTTCGAACGCGCCAGCCGCAGCATCCCCGGCGGCGTCAACTCGCCCGTGCGCGCCTTCCGCTCCGTGGGCGGCACGCCGCGCTTCATCAAGCGCGCGCAGGGGCCGTACGTGTGGGATGCGGAAGACAAGCAGTACATCGACTACGTCGGTTCGTGGGGCCCGGCCATCCTGGGCCACTCGCATCCCGAGGTGGTGCGCGCGGTGCAGGAGGCGGCCGTCAACGGCCTGTCGTTCGGCGCTCCCACCGAGGCCGAGATCGAACTGGCCGAAGTGCTGATCGCGCGCCTGCCGTCGCTGGAACAGGTGCGCCTGGTCAGCTCCGGCACGGAAGCCACCATGACCGCCATCCGCCTGGCGCGCGGCGCCACCGGCCGCAACAAGATCGTCAAGTTCGAAGGCTGCTACCACGGCCATTCCGACAGCCTGCTGGTCAAGGCCGGCTCGGGCCTCCTGACCTTCGGCAACCCCAGCTCGGCCGGCGTGCCGCCCGAATTCGTCTCGCACACGCTGACCCTGGAATACAACAACCTGGACGCGGTGCGCGAGGCCTTCGCCCAGCACGGCGCCGACATCGCCTGCATCATCGTCGAGCCGATCGCCGGCAACATGAACCTGATCAAGCCGGCCGCCGGCTTCCTGGAAGGGCTGCGCGAGGTCTGCACGCAGCACGGCGCGCTGCTGATCTTCGACGAGGTCATGACCGGTTTCCGCGTCGGCCCGCAGGGCGTGCAGGGTCTGTCGGGCGTCAAGCCCGACCTGACCACCCTGGCCAAGGTGATCGGCGGCGGCATGCCGGTGGGCGCCTTCGGCGGCAGCGCCGAGATCATGAAGCACATCGCGCCGCTGGGCGGCGTCTACCAGGCGGGCACGCTGTCGGGCAACCCGGTGGCCGTGGCCGCCGGCCTGGCCACGCTGCGCCTGATCGCCGCCCCCGGTTTCTACGACAAGCTGGCGGCGCAGACCGCCAAGCTGGCCCAGGGCCTGCAGGAACGCGCCCGCGCCGCCGGCCTGGCCTTCTCGGCCGACTCGGTTGGCGGCATGTTCGGCATCTATTTCAGCGACAAAGTGCCGGCCACGTTCGCCGAGGTCTCGGCCTGCGACACGGCGCGCTTCAACCGCTTCTTCCACGCCATGCTGGACCACGGCGTGCATTTCGCGCCGTCGGCGTTCGAGGCCGGCTTCGTCTCGGCCACCCACGACGACGCGGTGATCCAGTCCACGCTGGATATCGCCGAGAAGGTCTTCGCGGCGATCTGAGCGCCGGCGCGCGCTCGCCCCACAACGCCCTGGCGGCCCGACAGCGGCTGCCAGGGCGTTGTGGCATCCGCCCCTAGGGGGTCTTGTATTGCTGGTATAGCGCCGTGACGTTGCGCACGTACTGCTGGGTCTCGGCATAGGGCGGCACCGCGTCGTACTTGCGCACCGCGCCCTCGCCCGCGTTGTAGGCGGCCAGCGCCAGGTCCAGGCGGTTGGGATACTGGTCGATCAGGCGGCGCAGCAGGCTCGATCCGGCCTTCACGTTGGTGGCCGGGTCCACCAGCGCCCGCTCGATGTCATCCGACACCAGCAGCGTCGCCGCCGTCGCCGGCATCAGCTGCATCAGGCCCAGCGCCCCCTTGGGCGAGCGCGCGTCGCTGCGGAATCCCGACTCCACCGCGATCACCGCCGTCAGCAGCGCCCGGTCCACCCCCGAATCCCTGGCCGCCTGCGCGATCAGTTCGTCATGCGCCGTGGACGGTGGCGCGGGTCCCCAGCGCGCGGCCCGGTCGCCCAGGGTCAGCAGGCTGGCGCCGTCACCGGCGCGCGGCTCACAGTCCAGGCAGACCTTGATGCGGGCGCCGCGCAGCGCGATGCGGGCCTGGGCGCGCTTGTAATACTTGGCGTAGCCATTGGGCACCTTCATGGCGCGCCAGACGCCGAACGGATCCTTGTAACGGTAGATCTCGGTGGCGGCGGCGCCGCCGACCGGCGCCAGCGCCGCGGCCCCGGCAACCAGGGCCGCGATCACCAGGCCGGCCACGCGCGCGTGGCGGCGGCGCGGCACGGCCGGCGGGAGGGAAAGAGGTCGGGACATGGCATCGAGGCTCCGGCGGCGTCCGCGGACGCGGGATCGAACGCCTATGCTGAGCCGCCGCGCGCGCTTTGTCGCTCCTGCCGATGGACTAGGGCACGTCGGCGTTACCGTCCGCCCGCGCGGGCCCCCGTGGCCATCGGTCTGAAATAAGGGCCGGGCCTACATCTTTTTATGGTTGACCACCCCCTCCTACTGCGCAGTAGCCCCCGGTTCATGGGTTAACATATGTCGCAATATTTCGTTTAATTACTAAATGAATGGAACCCGGCGGACACTGCCGGGCGGGAGGCGGAGATGGGCGCAGACAACACGCTCCAGCTGGTGCTGGATGCCAATACCAACGTCCTGACGGCGCTATACACGCCGCCACCCGCCGTGGAGAGCGCCGCCTCGGCCCCGGACGTGCCGGCCGGGGAAGAAGCGGCGGACGCCGCCTCCGCCACGCCCCCGGCGGCCCCCCTGCCCACCTGGGATTCCCTGGCCGCCCTGGCCACCGCCCAGGGCTGGGCACCCGAAGCGCTGGACAACCATGCCGTCATCGCCTTCATCGACCTGTGCCGTCAGGCCACCGAGCCCGTCCAGGTGCCGGTGGGCAAACTGGTCGACGGCTCGTTCGACCTGGAAGTGGACGCCACCTGCATGTCGGCCCTGGTCACGCTGCACCCGCCCAAGGGCGGCAAGCCGGTGACCCTGGCCGTGCTGCGCCAGGCCATCGCCGACCAGGGCATCGTCCATGGCGTGCTGGAAAAGGAACTGGCCGAGGCCGTCGAGCGCGGCGGCGCGCAGACCGTGCTGATCGCGCAGGGCACGCCGCCCACGCGCGGCACCCCGACCCGCTTCGAGAGCCTGCTGGACCGCCTGAAGCCGCGCGCCCAGGAGATCGATGAGCTGGCCCAGATCGATTACCGCGACCTGGGCAGCCTGCTGCTGGTAACGCCGGGCATGCCGCTGATGCGCCGCATCCCGCCGCTGCCCGGCATCGACGGCTGCAACGTGCTGGGCCAGCCGGTGCTGCCCGAGGAGCTGCCGGACACGCCGTTCAACGCCGAGATGTCCGGCGTCGAGATCGATCCGGAAGACCCGAACCTGCTGCGCGCCGCCATCGCCGGCTCGCCCAAGCTGATCCACCAGGGCGCGCAGGTCAATCCGGTGGTCGAGGTCGACGCCGTCGACCTGTCCACCGGCAACATCAATTTCCAGGGTTCGCTGCAGGTGCGCGGCGACATCAGCGCCACCATGGAAGTGCGCGTGACCGGCGACGTGGTCGTCAACGGCACCATGGAAGCCGCCCTGGTCGAGGCCGGCGGCAACGTCACGGTCAAGGGCGGCATCATCGGCATGGCCGAGGCCGTGCCGGACGCCGGCGGCGCCGCCGCCAACGCCGCCGCGCGCACCGCCCATATCGTCTGTGGCGGCGAAGTGCGGGCCCGCTTCATCACCAACGCCATCATCAGCGCCGGGCAGAACGTCGAAGTGGAACGCGAGATCCGCCAGAGCAGCATCGCCGCCGGCGGCAGCGTCAATGTGGGCGCACCCAACACCCAGCAGACCGCCATCACCGGCGGCCAGACCCGCGCCCTGCAATCGGTGCGCGCCGGCACCATCGGCTCGCCCGCCGGCGTGCCCACGCTGGTGCAGGCCGGCCTGGACCCGCATGCCGACATCAAGCGATCGGCCTTGACGCGCAAGCGCCTGAAGATGAACGAGGAAAAGGCCAAGCTGGAGCAACTGCTGCTGTTCCTGCACGCCAATCCGGGGCGCGCGGCCGGCGACGTGGTCGAACGCGCCCGCAACACCCACACCAAACTGGGCCGCGACCTGATCGAGCTGGACGAGGAAGAGGCCCAACTGATCCGCGACCTGCAGCCGCTGCATACCGCCACCATCATCGCCGCGCGGCGCTTTTGCGGCGGCACCAAGATCCAGGTGGGCAACCGGGTGCAGGAATTCCTGGAAGACCAGGTCGGCGGCAAGGCGGCCCTGGAAGAAGGCGAGATCGTCATCCGCTGACGCGGGCCCCGGGGACCGGGATGGCCCGCCGCCCGGTCCGCGCCGGGGGGGGAGGCGCGATGCGGCCCTGGCCCGCGCCACGCGGCCCCGCCGCCGCCGTGGCCGGCAGTCCGCCTCAGGGCGCCAGTTGCTTGAACCAGGCGCGCGGCGAAATGCCGCGGTCCGGACCCAGGATCGAGAAACCGCCGTCCACCGGGATATCCACGCCCGTCATCCACGAAGCCGCGTCGGAGCAGGCGAAACACACCGCCGCCGCGATCTCCTCGCCCGAGCCGACCCGGCCCAGCGGATGAAAGTGCGCGCCCACCGCGTCGGCGGCTTCGCGCGAGCCGCCCGCCAATTGTTCGACCGACGGCGACCAGGTCCAGGCCGGCGACACCGCCAACACGCGAATGCCGGCCGGCGCCAATTCCACCGCGAAGTTCTTGGTGATCTGCAGCAAGGCGGCCTTGGACGCCGGATACAGCGCGCGTCCGGCGGCGCCGAACTTGCCGCCGGTGCTGCCCAGGTTGATCACCACGCCACCGCGCGGCAGCAGCGGCGCCGCCATCTGCGTGAAGATGGCGGCCGACACCAGGTTGGTGTCGAGCGTGGCGTGCCATTCCTCGCGGCTGGAGGCCAGGCCGCGATCGTTGTACTGGCAGGCGTTATTCACCAGGATATCGACCCGGCCGAAGCGCGCCCGCGCGGCATCCAGGCATTGCCGGATCTGGTCGTCCTGGCCGATATCGGTCTCGTGGAACAGCGCGCGGTCGCCCATCTCGCCCGCCAGCGCCCGGCCGGCCGCGGCGTTGCGCCCCACCAGCACCACGTTGGCCCCGGCCGCCGCCAGCCCGCGCGCGATGTCCGCGCCCAGCCCCTGGGTGCTGCCGGTGACGATGGCCGTCTTGCCGGCCAGGCCGGGAAAGCCGGAAAAATCCATGATGAGTCCTTTCGATCAGTGGGAGGTGGCGGCCCAGCGTACCGCCTGCGCCACCGAGCCGGTCTGCGCGATCAGGCGCATGCTGGCCAGCGAGGCGTCATGCACCGCCGGATCGGCCGAGGCGCAGGCGTCTTCGGCCACCATGACATTGAAACCGATATCCGCCGCGTGCCGCACCGTGCCCTCGACCACCGAATGGGTCGCCACGCCCGCCACCACCAGGCGACGCGCGCCCAGCAGCCGCAGCGTCTCTTCCAGCGGCGTGCCGTAGAAGGCGCTGATGCGGGTGTGCTTGACGACGAACTCGCGCGCGCTGCCGGTCAACGGTTGCAAGCCTTCGTAGAAGGCACTGCCCCATTGCCCCTCGGCCACGGCGCCGATGCGGGCGACGTTGCGGAAGATATCGCAATTGGGCAGCAGGTCGGCATAGTCGGGGCGGAAAGCGATGCGCACGTGCACGATCGGCAGGCCGTGATGGCGCGCGCCGTCGAGCAGGTCGGCGGCGCCGCGCAGCAGGCGCTGGCGCTCCGCGCCGGCGGCGTCCAGCCCGACGCGGATCTTGCCCTCGGGATGCAGCACGTCGTTCTGGTAGTGCAGCGCCAGCACCGCGGCGTCGGCGGCACTCACACGAACACCTCGAACACATCGTGCGCGTCGTCGCAGTTCACCAGGTCCACCCGCTTCATGCGGATGCGCCAGCTGTCGCCGTCGGCGGCCAGCTTATGGGTGTAGCGGCCCGCCAGTTGGCGCGGCTGGCGCTTGCGCCACTCGGTCATCTGGAACGCCGAGTGCACCACCAGGTTGCCGCCGGCGTCCATGCCCTCGACCTGCACCCCGCCCACCAGCCGCGCGCTGCGCGTGGGCGGCTGCTGCGACCAGTTGCGCGGATGTTCCAGCCGGCGGATGCGCACGTCGCGCAGCATGCGGTCTTCCCAGAACAGCGAGATGTGGTCGTAGGGGCTGGACTGACCCGGCTCGCGCGGCATCCAGTACATGCCGTCGTCGGTCCACAGCGACTGCCACTCGTCGTAGCGGCGCTCGTCCAGCAGCCGCGCCTCGCGGTACAGGAACTGGGCGATGCGGTGATAGGCCTCGGCCGGCACGTCGGCCGGCGCCAGGTTGGCGGTGGATACGTCGAATTCCAGGTCTAGCAGCATGCGCCTTCTCCTTGGCCATGGGCGGACGCCACGGGACCGGCCTCCATATAGTGCTTCCAGGCGCGGAACTGGTTGCGCATCGGCAGCTCGCTGGTGCCGTTGATCGACACCATGCCGTCCGCGTCGCTGCGGTCGGTGCCGTGGTAGCGGTGCATGCTGACCCATTCGCCCCCACGGGTGGCGTTGCCTTCCTGGCAGCGGTTGTAGAGCTCGATGTCGTCCGGCATGACGTTGGAGGACGGCGAGTTGATCACATTGGCGTACAGCATGGCGCGCTTGAACACGCCGTCCGGCGCGCCCTTGCAGCGGAAGGTCTGGATCTCGATCAGCGTGCGGTCGACGGCGATCGGGCGGATCACGCGGAACTGCTGGAACACCGTGTGCGGCGAGCCGCTGCCGTAGATGACGGTGTTGTGGCGGTTCATGCCGAGGATCTCGCGGGCGCGGTCGGCGCCGTAGGCAGCGGTCAGCGCCTCGAAATGCGCGCGCGACACCGGATCGCGTTCGGCCGCGCCCGGGTTGAAGATGCCTTCCATGTAGCCGTGGCCGTTGTCGTAGGCGCGCAGCTCCAGCTTTTCCCAGAACTCGTAGGGCTCGCCGTTGCCGTCCATGATATGCAGCTCGAACGGCATCTCGCCGATTTCCTTGGCCTCGTCGCGCGCGGCGGCGAAGGACGATTCGTGCGTCACGCGGGCATGCATGGTGTCGTGCAGGTTCTCGTAGAACACCTTCCAGTTGGAACGCTGCATCACGCGGAAGATGCCGCCGGCCACCTCGACCTCGCCGACCGGCGAACGGTCGCACAGGTTGTCGATGGACGAACGCACGCCGCCCAGGAATTCCTCCAGGCCCTGGCCGTCGCGGGCCTGGCTGGCGAAGACGAAGCCGCGATAGCTTTCCACGCGCGGCAGGCGCCGCATCGAGAAGCTGGGGTCGGTCGGATCGTACGAGGTGCCCTCCAATCCCTGCTTGAGCGGCACGCCCAGGTGGCTGCCGTCGAGCTTGAAGGTCCAGGCGTGGTACGGGCAGCGGAAGAACTTGCCGACACAGCCGTCGCCATCCGCCACCACCTTGGCGCCCTTGTGCGGGCAGCGGTTGTAAAGCACGTGCACGCGGCCGTCGCTGGCGCGCACCATCAGCACGTCCTGGTCGCCCAGCCGCGTGGTGTGATAGTCGCCCGTCTTGGGCACCTGGCTCTCGTGGCCAACGTAGACCCAGGCCCGGCCATAGATGCGCTGCATCTCCAGCTCGAAAATCGCCGGGTCGGTGTACAGGGCGCGGTGCACGCTGTCGCCGCGCACCATCTCGCCCAATTGTTGATCGCTATACGGCATGGCGGTCTCCTACTTGTTCTCGCTGTCTTTCCAGCGCGCCATCAGGGTGTTGGAAGGCAGGGTCTCGTCCAGCAGCTTCTGCGCGGTCTCGCGGCCGGCCACCGGCAGGCCCTTGGGGTCGAGCACGCCGATCTGCACCAGCACGCTGGCCTGGTCCCAATAGATGTGTTCGTGGCACAGCTTGTCGCCGCGGAACTTGACGATGGCCACCAGCGGAATCTCGACGTATTTGCCGGTAGGCGCGACGCCGGGCAGCAGCCAGTCGATCTCGGTGGTGTGGGTGAAGCAGAACAGCAGCTCGTCGACGATCTGGGTCGCGCCCACGGTGCGCGACAGCGGCACCAGTCTGGTGTCGGGCGGATTGCTGTTGACGAAGTGGTGCTGGTAGAAGCGCGACAGCTCGCGGTAGCCGACGCCGCCGGTCATGGTGGGAATGTGATTGACATAGGGCTCGGCCACCATCGTGGCCATGGTCGCGGCCACATCGCGCGTGCCGAATTCGTATTCGCAGTGCTTGTCCCACAGGGCCGAATAGTCGAACTGCGGGCCGATCACGCGTTGCAGCGCGGCCATGCTGCGCTGGTGCGCCATCAGCGCCGACGGCTTGTCGTAGTGCGCGCCGCCGGTGCGGGCAAAGGCGTGGTCCATGCCGGGGTACACATACAGCTCGACGTTGGCCTTGCCGCCCAGCGCCTCCAGGATGCGCTGGCGCGCCGGCGGCGGACAGAAGCCGTCCTGCTCGGCGATGTGCAGCACCAGCCGGCCGCGCAGGTTGGCGGCTTCTTCCAGGCTGTCCTCGATGCCCACGCCGTAGTAGCCGATGGCCACGTCGGCATCCGTGCGGCAGGCGGCCAGATAGGCCAGCTTGCCGCCCAGGCAATAGCCCAGCACGCCGGCGCCGCCCTGCTGCTCGGGCAGCGCGCGCAGCGCGGTCAGGGTCGAGGCAATGTCCTTGACGCCCAGCTCAACGTCGAAACGCTGATACAGCTCGAAGGCGCGCGGCATGTCGGCCGGGCCGTCGGTCAGCTGGATGCCGGGCTGCTGGCGCCAGAACAGGTCCGGCGCCAGCACCACGTAGCCTTCATCGGCCAGCGCCTGCGCGGTGCGCCGCATGAAGTCATTGATGCCGAAGATCTCCTGGCACAGCACCAGCCCCGGCCCGTGGCCCGCGGCGGGCACGGCCAGGTAGGCGCTGAATGATTGGCCGTCGTGCGAGGCGATGGTCACCTCGCGCGTCGTGATCGTTGCGGTCATGCGTCTCTCCTTGATGCGTGCGTCGCCTGCCTTACTTCATCTGGCAGGCGGCGGCGAACGGGTCGTGATACTGCGTCAGCACCGTGCCCGACAGCTTGTTGGCCAGCTTGCCGTCCGCGCCCTTGACGATGGTGCGCAGGTAGTAGTTCTGGATCGGGTACTGGTTGCGGTTGAAGGTGAAGTCGCCACGCACCGACTTGAAATCGGCGCGCCGCAGGGCCGGACGCAACGCGTCGGCGCCCAGCTTGCCGCCGGTCTGCCTGACCGCGCTGTCCAGCAGCATGGCGGCGTCGTAGCCTTGCGAGGCGTACAGCGTGGGGGTGCGGTTGTAGGTTTTCCTGAAGTCCTCGACGAACTTGCGGTTGGCCGGGTTGTCCAGGTCGGCCGCCCATTGCGACGAGTTGTGCAGGCCTTCGATCGGCGCGCCCACCGCCGCGATCGTATCCTCGTCGCCCGAGAAGCCCGGCGCCAGCAGCGCGATCTCCTTGCCCAGGCCGGCGCCGTTGAACTGCTTGATGAAGTTCACGCCCATGCCGCCCGGCAGGAAGAAGAACACCGCGTCCGGCTTGCTGGCGCGCAGCCGCGTGATCTCGACGCCGTAGTCGAGCTGGCCGAGCTGGGTATAGATCTCTTCCGACAGCCCGCCCTTGTACAGGCGCTTGAAGCCGTTGAGCGATTCGCGCCCGCCGGGATAATCGGGCGCGATCAGCGCCACCCGCTTGAAGCCCTGGTCGGCGGCATATTTGCCCATCGCCGCCGGGATGTCCTCGTTCTGCCAGGCCACCGCGAAGAAATTCGGATTGCAGCCGGCGCCGGCATAGTTCTCCGGCCCCGTATTGGTGCTGAGATAGATGGTGCCCGACTGCAGGATGGCCGGCATCACCGGCAGCAGCACGTTGGAAAACACGATCCCCGTCATGACGTCGACCTTGTCGCGCTTGAGCAGGCGCTCGACCGCCTGGCGTCCGGCATCGGCCTTCTGCTGGTCATCGGCCACCACCACCTCGGCCGGCAGCCCGCCCAGCTTGCCGCCGGTATGCTGCAGCGCGAGATTAAAGCCGTCGCGGATCTCGTTGCCCAGCGCCGCGCCCGGCCCCGACAGCGTGGTCAGCAGGCCTACCTTGATCTTGTCCGCCGCCGATGCCCCGGCCGCGGCCGTCATACAGCCCACCGACACCAGCATCGCCAGCGCGCGCCGGCCCCATAGCTTTCCCTTCATGAGCCACCCCGTTCGTGTCCGCCGGCGCCGCCGGCGCAATGCTGACAGAATCCGTCTGCCGTCGGTACACCCTGCCAACGATGAAAACTGCCAGCTTACGCGCCACGGCGCCGCCTTCCAACAACCCCCAGCTTAGGACGGCCGGGCGCGCGGCTCTATCCGAATCGGCCCACGCTTATCCGGGATTCACTTAATTCCCAACGCTTGACGATTGCATTACGCTCGACGGCGATACGGGAGCGTTCCCGTCCCGGAGGCATCCATGCACGGCTGGTCCCGCATCGAGCTGGCGCCATTGCTCAAACGACGCGTCTTCAGTTCCACCCAGCCGGCCGAAACCCGCGAGCGCGTCTCCGAAGCGCTCAAGGACCACCGCCTGACCTGGAAAGGCGGCCGCGTCGACGCCGAACTGAACCGCGCCCGCTTCGGCGCCCTGAGCGTCTGTACGCTGCGCTACGGCGCCGAAGTCCACATCGAACCCGACCGTCTGCAGGACTTCATGCTGGTGCAGGTGCCGCTGCGCGGCCGCGCCCGCATCGAATGCGGCACCGACTGCGTCGACGCCCACCCCGACTGCGCCGCCGTCATCGCCCCCAACCGCGCCCTGAAACTGCACTGGGAAGCCGGTTGCGAACAACTGCTGCTGAAGATTCCGCGCGGCAAGCTCGAAGCCATCGGCCACCGCATCTTCGGCGACGCCGCCGCCCGCCCCCTGGACTTCAGCCCCGCGCTACGCCTGGATACCCCCGTCGGCGCCGCCTGGCGCAGCATGATGACCAGCCTGATCCACCTGCTCCCCACCCTGGACGACGGCGCGCCGAGACCGCCCGCCGCCTGGCTGGAGCACCTGGAAGACACGCTCGTCCTGCACCTGCTCTACAACCAGCCCAACACCTGGCAACGCCACGCCGGCCTGCCCCCCGCCCTGCCGCGCCGCGTCGCCCAGGCCGAAGCCTACATGCGCGCCCACCTGGCCGCCCCCCTGACCCTCACCGACATCGCCCGCGGCGCCGGCGCCAGCCCCAGCGCCCTCACCCGCCTGTTCCAGCAACACCGCGAGACCACCCCCATGCAGGCGCTACGCGTCCTGCGCCTGGACGCCGCCCGCGAAAAGCTGCAACAAGGCGCCTGCGAAAGCGTGACCGAGGTCGCCGTCTCCGTAGGCATCAGCCACCTGGGCCGCTTCTCCGAGTATTACCGCGACCGCTTCGGCGAACTTCCCCGCGAAACCTTCCAGGCCAGCAGATAGGCTTGACAATTCTGGCGCCATGCGCCAACCCCCGCAGCCACAAGCGAAGAATCACAAACGTAGTTAAACCAATACATATGTGATAAAGCGCCCCGCCCGCGAGCGCGCAGCGTCATCCGCCCCCGCAAGACACCAAGTAAGCTTCAAAAGGCCGCCCGCGCGGCCGCCTTGAAGCGGGCCCCGCAAATCGCTCTGAACCCGCGTCGCCGACCACCAAAACGCCAAGAACCCCAATCGCCCCAGCACTCGCCATTAATTCTTATCGTGAGCGGGTGACGGGGCAGGCGGGGGATGGCGGGGCGTGTAGATGCGCCCGACGGAATCTGAAGGGAAGGCCGAAGGCCTGGACGAAGATGAGGACGGGGCAGTCCGGAGCGAAGGCTCCGGACCGCAATCGTAGCCCCGCCATCCCCCGCCTGCCCCGTCACCCGCGACTAAAGAACCCCCCCCAGCGCATCACACGCCAGGCCGGCCCAAATTCAAACCGGCACAACAGCCGTAACTTCAATCTCCACCTTGGCCCGATCCTCCACCAGATCCGCCACCTCCACCGCCG
Source organism: Achromobacter ruhlandii (assembly GCF_002082135.1). Taxonomy (NCBI): domain Bacteria; kingdom Pseudomonadati; phylum Pseudomonadota; class Betaproteobacteria; order Burkholderiales; family Alcaligenaceae; genus Achromobacter; species Achromobacter ruhlandii. The sequence continues at coordinate 453,347 of NZ_CP017433.1, read as the reverse complement.
TCATCGCCGGAAAATGCCTCCCGATCAATTCACGATAGTGCTTCCCGATCTCCGGATAAGCCGCCACATAGGCCTCCTTGTCCGTCACATACCACGTCATCCGCACGATATGCTCAGGCCTGGCCCCGCCCTCGGCGAGAATCGCCACGATGTTGGCCAACGTCTGCCGCACCTGATCGGCCAGATCATCCGACTCGAACTGCTGCTGCCCGTTCCAGCCCACCTGCCCGCCCACGAACACCAGCTTGCTCCCCACCGTCATCTCGGTCAGGATCCCATTCGAATAGCCCCGCGGCGCCATCCAATCCGGCGGTTGCAGAATCTTCATAACGTCTCATCCTATTTTCAAAAAACAAACACCAGGGTGGCCCCCGCCGAACTCACTCGGCGGCAACCAGATAATCCTGCATGCGCTCGCGCAGATCCGCCGGCAGCGGCATCGACTTCATCGTGCGCAGATCCACCGTCACGATCGTCAGCGTCGCCGACAGCCGCAACTGCCCGTCCGGCCCCTCGAACCGAACCAGCGCCTTGAACGACGCGCCGCCGATGCGCTGCACCTGCAGCGTCTGCCGCAGTTTCTCGTGCCAACGGCTCGGCGCGCTGAAATCACACGTCACCGACGCCATCGGCGTGCCGATGTGACGCTCCACGTGCAGCGCGTGGAATGGCAGCCCCATGCCCTTGTCGAACCACTCCTCGACAAAGTCATTGATCATCTCGAAATAGCGCGGATAGAAAACGATGCCCGCCGGATCGCAATGACGGAAGCGGACCTCTACCTGACTGATGAATGGTGCTGCCATGGCATTTCCTTGATGCAAAAAAATCACGCCATCTTGCGCAGCGCGAATCGCTGCAGCTTGCCCGTCTCGGTGCGCGGCAGCGCGGACACGAACTCGATGGCGCGGGGATACTTGTAGGGCGCGATCGTGGCCTTGACGAATTGCTGCATGGCCGCCACCAGCGCCTCGCTCGGCGCGAAGCCAGGCTTGAGCACCACGAAGGCCTTGACCAATTGGCCGCGCTCGTCATCGGGCGCGCCGACCACGCCGCATTCAGCCACCGCTTCGTGGCGCAGCAGCGCATCCTCGACCTCCGGGCCGGCGATGTTGTAGCCGGCCGAGACGATCATGTCGTCATTGCGCGCCTGGTAGAAGAGATAGCCGTCGTCGTCCTGCACGAACGTATCGCCGGGCAGGTTCCAGCCTTTCTGCACGAAGCGGCGCTGGCGCTCGTCGGCCAGGTAGCGGCAGCCGGTCGGCCCCTTGATCGCCAGGCGGCCCACCGTGCCATTGGGCACCGGGTTCATGTCGTCGTCCACGATCTGCGCGATATAACCGGGCACCACGCGGCCGATGGCGCCGCGCCGCACCGACTCGGGCGGGCTGGACACGAACACGTGGATCATCTCCGTGCCGCCGATGCCGTCGATCATCTCGATGCCGCTGGCCTCTTTCCACAGCTGGCGCGTCGCGTCCGGCAGGGCCTCGCCGGCCGACACGCTCTTCTTGAGCGAGGACAGGTCGAACTTGCCCACCAGCGCCGCCATCTGGCGGTAGAACGTGGGCGCGGTGAAAACGATGGTGGCGCGGAAGTCCTGGATCAGCTGCAGCAGGCTTTCCGGCGTCAGGCGCTCGGCCAGCACCGTGCTGGCGCCGACCCGCAGCGGGAAGCACAGCAGGCCGCCCAGGCCGAAGGTGAACGCCAGCGGCGGCGTGCCGCAGAAAATGTCGTCCGGGCCCGGCTTGATGACATGCTTGGGAAACAGGTCGCACATCGCCAGCACATCGCGATGGAAATGCATGCAGCCCTTGGGCGCGCCGGTGGTGCCGCTGGTGAAGGCGATCAGGCAGACGTCGTCGGCGGCGGTATCGCAGGCCGTGAAATCATCCGGCTTGACCGCTGCCAGCGTGTCCAGCGCCTCGGGCGCCGTGTCGTTGAAATACACGATCTGCGCCAGCCCCGGACAATGATGCTCGTGATCCGGCTGGGCGCAGAACTGCGCCTCGTCCTTCAGGCGCACATCGCACAGCACCGCCTGGATCCGCGCCTTGTCGATGATCTGCTTGAGTTCCTTGGCGCGCAGCAGCGGCATGGTCGGCACCGTCACCAGGCCCGCCTTGATGGCGGCCAGCCAGGACGCCGCCATCATCGGGTTGTTGGGACCGCGCAGCAGCAGGCGGTTGCCCGGCACCAGCTTCATGTCCTCGACCAGCACGCGCGCGATGCGGTTGGTCAGCGCCGCCAGTTCGCGGTAGGTCATGGTGGCCGGCTTGCCGTCCTGCGCCCAGCGCAGCGCCACGCGCTCGCCGTGACCACGGTCGACCATGGCGTCCACCAGCTCAACCGCGCAATTGAAGCGCTTGGGATAGGCCACGTCGGGGCCGTCCAGCAGGAACTCGGGCCATTGTTCGCCCGGGGGCAGATTGTCCCGGGCGAAAGTGTCGATGTGGGCGGATACTTCCATGAAATTCCCCTTGCTGATGCGGTGTAGTTGACTGCCGAAAGCGGAAACTCGATGGTTTCTTCAGGCCTTCAGCAGTTCCCGGGCGATGATCAACTTCTGCACTTCGGTGGCGCCTTCGTAGATACGCAGCGCTCTGATTTCCCTGTAAAGCTTCTCCACCGGCATCCCCGACACCACGCCCGCGCCGCCGAACATCTGCAGCGCGCGGTCGATCACGGTCTGCGCCGATTCGGTGGCCGTCATCTTGGCCATGGCCGCTTCGCGCGTGGTGCGTTGTTTCTGCACGTCGCGCATCCACGCGGCGCGATAGGTCAGCAGCGCCGAGGCGTCGATGGCCGTGGCCATGTCGCCCAGCGCGGCCTGCGTCAGTTGCAGGTCGGCCAGGGTCTGGCCGAACATGCGGCGCGACCTGGCGCGCGCCAGGCCTTCGTCCAGCGCGCGGCGGGCAAAGCCCAGCGCGGCGGCCGCCACCGAGGCGCGGAAGATGTCCAGCGTCATCATCGCCAGCTTGAAGCCCTGCCCCGCCTCGCCCAGCCGCTGCGACACCGGGATGCGGCATTTGTCGAAGGTGAGGGTGGCCAGCGGGTGCGGCGCGATCAGCTCGATGCGCTCCGAGATCTCGAAGCCCGGGGTGTCGGCATCCACCACGAAGGCGCTGATGCCGCGCGCGCCCGGCGCCTCGCCGGTGCGGGCGAACACGCAATAGAAGTCGGCGATGCCGCCGTTGGAAATCCAGGTCTTGGCGCCGTTGAACACGTAGTGGTCGCCCTCCAGCCGGGCCTCGCAGGCCAGCGCCGCTACATCCGAGCCGGCATCCGGCTCGGACAGCGCGAACGCCGCGATGGCCTCGCCGCTGGCCACGCGCGGCAGGTAGCGCTGGCGCAGCGCGTCCGAACCCATCAGCGAGATCGCGCCGCTGCCCAGGCCCTGCATGGCGAAGGCGAAGTCCGCCAGGCCCTCGTGGCGCGCGAACGTTTCGCGCAGGATGCAGACCGAACGCGAATCCACCTCGGGCAGCGCGCCGCCCCAGGCGCCACCGGGGCCGCCCGCGACCGCGTAGCGCAGCCAGCCGGCCTGGCCCATGGCCTTGACCAGCTTGCGGCAGGCCGCGTCGGCGTCGTGATGGTCGACATGGCCCAGGGCGCTTTCGCACCAGCCGTCGACCTCATGCGCCAGTTTGCGATGGGCGTCGTCGAAGAACGGCCAGTCCAGCCAGCTTGCGTCGCGCATCATCAGTTCCCCTCGAAGACCGGCTTCTGTTTGGCCACGAAGGCCTCGTAGGCGCGATGGAAATCGCGCGTCTGCATGCAGATGGCCTGGGCCTCGGCTTCGGCCTCGATGGCCTCGTCCACGCCCATGTTCCATTCCTGGTGCAGCAGTTTCTTGGTCACGCCGTGGGCGAAGGTGGGGCCCGCGGCCAACTGCGTGGCCAGTTTGGCCGCCGCGTCCATCAGGGCGTCCGACTCATGCAGCGCGTTGAAGAAGCCCCAGCTGGCGCCCTCCTCGGCGGTCATGGCGCGGCCGGTGTACAGCAGTTCGGAGGCGCGGCCCTGGCCGATCATGCGCGGCAGCAGCGTGCAGGCGCCCATGTCGGCCCCCGCCAGGCCCACCCGCGTGAACAGGAAGGCGGTGCGCGCGGCCGGCGTGCCCAGGCGCATGTCGGAGGCCAGCGCCACCATCGCGCCGGCGCCGGCGCAGACGCCGTCCACCGCCGCCACGATCGGCTGCGGGCAGGCGCGCATGGCCTTGACCAGGTCGCCCGTCATGCGGGTGAAGTCCAGCAGCTCGGGCATGCTCATCTTGGTCAGCGGCCCGATGATTTCATGCACGTCGCCGCCGGAGCAGAAATTGCCGCCGGCGCCCGTCACCACCACCACCTTGATGTCGGTCGCGTACACCAGCGCGCGGAACAGGTCGCGCAGTTCGGCGTAGGAATCGAAGGTCAGCGGGTTCTTGCGCTCGGGGCGGTTGAGCGTGATGGTGGCGACCTTGCCGTCGGCCGACACCTGCCACAGGAACGTCCGGGCCTGGTAGCCGGCCAGCGGGCGCTTGTGGTGCTTCATGGTGTGCTCTTCGGGCTGCGTGCTCATGGTGTCTCCGTTCTGGAATCGTAGGGGTGGGCGCCGGCTCAGCCGGTCATCACTTCGCCGCCGTCGACGGCGATGGCCTGGCCGTTGATGGACGACGAGGCCGGCAGCGCCAGCCAGGCGACCGTCTCGGCCACTTCCTCGGGCTGCACCAGGCGGCCCTGCGGGTTGCGCTCGGCCAGCTTGGCGCGGGCGGCTTCCGGCGTCATGCCGGTCTTCTCGACGATATTGGCGACCGCGCCGCGCACGATGTCGGTCTCGGTGTAACCGGGACAGACGGCGTTGACGGTGACGCCCTTCTGCGCCGTCTCCAGCGCCAGCGAGCGGGTCAGGCCGATCACGCCGTGCTTGGCCGCGCAGTAGGCGCTGACGTAGGCGTAGCCGATGAGGCCGGCGGTGCTGGCCACGTTGATGACGCGGCCCCACTTGGCCGCCAGCATGCCGGGCAGGGCGGCCTGGATGCAATGGAAGGTGCCGGTCAGGTTGACCGCCAGCATCGACTGCCACAGCGCCGCGTCAGTGCGGTCAAAGCGCTGGCTGACGGCCTGCCCGGCGTTGTTGACCAGCACCAGCACCGGACCGAGTTCGGCCTCCGCCTGGGCGAAGGCCTGGCGCACCGAGGCCTCGTCGGCGATGTCGGCGCTGACCGCCTGCACCTGGCCCAGGCTGGCCAGGCTGTCGACGGCCGCCTCCAGCGCGCCGCCGTCGCGGCCCAGCAGCGTGACCCGCGCGCCGCGTTCCAGCAGCGCGCGGGCGCTGGCCAGGCCGATGCCCCGGGCGCCGCCCGTCACCAGCGCGTGGCGGCCGGCCAGGGGAAGGGAGGACGTGCTCATTTGATGTCCAGTTGCGCCATGGCGGCGGCGCGTTCGAAATTGGTTTCCAGCTGGCGCTTGCCGGCGAAGTACTGGCTCGGCCAGGCCACATCACGATAGCCCACGCGGGCCGCTTCGCGCAGCGTCCAGGAGGCGTCCGCCAGATGGGGACGCGCCAGCGCGCAGAGATCGGCGCGGCCCGAGGCGATGATGCCGTTGGCGTGGTCGGCCTCGAAGATGGCGCCCACCGCGATGGTGGGGATGCCGGCCTCGTTGCGCACGCGGTCGGCGAACGGCGTCTGGAACATGCGGCCGTAGACCGGCTTTTCTTCCTTGCTGACCTGGCCCGACGAGCAGTCGATCATGTCGGCGCCGGCGGCCTTGAAATGGCGCGCGATCTCGACGGCGTCATCGGGGGTGATGCCGCCCTCGACCCAGTCGCTGGCCGAGATCCGGACCGACATCGGCTTGTCCTCGGGCCAGACGGCGCGCACCGCGCGGAACACTTCCAGCGGGAAGCGCAGGCGGTTTTCCAGGCTGCCGCCGTATTCGTCGTCGCGATGGTTGGTCAGCGGCGAGATGAAGCTGGACAGCAGGTAGCCGTGGGCGCAGTGCAATTCGAGCCAGTCGAAGCCGGCGGCCTGGGCGCGGCGGGCCGCGGCCACGAAGTTGTCGCGCACGTCGTCCATGTCGGCGCGCGTCATGGCGCGCGGCGTCTGCGACACGCCCTCGATGTACGGCAGGGCCGAGGCCGACAGCAACGGCCAGTTGCCTTCGGGCAGCGGATGGTCGATCTTCTGCCAGCCCAGCTGCGTCGAGCCCTTGCGGCCGGCATGGCCCAACTGCACGCCGATGCGGGCGTCGCTGTTGCCGTGCACGAAGCCGACGATACGGGCAAAGGCCTGCTGCTGCTCGTCGTTCCACAGGCCCGGGCACCCCGGGGTGATGCGGCCGTCGGGCGAGACGCAGGTCATTTCGACCATCACCAGCCCGGCGCCGCCCATGGCGCGGGCGCCCAGGTGCACCAGGTGGAAGTCGCCCGGCACGCCATCGGTGCAGGAATACATGGCCATCGGCGACACCAGGATGCGATTCTTCAGCTTGACGCCGCGCGCCTGGTACGGCGTCAGCATGGGCAGCGGCGGCCGCTGGCCGGCCGGCGCCTGCGCGCCGGCGTGCTCGGCGATCCAGCGCTCGAAGCCTTCCAGCCAGGCCGGGTCGCGCAGCCGCAGGTTTTCGTGCGAAATGCGCTGCGAACGGGTCAACAGCGAATAGGCGAATTGTTCGGGTTCGAGTTCGGCGTAGCGCGCCACGTTCTCGAACCACTCGGTGGAGTTGCGGGCGGCATTCTGGATCTTCAGCACTTCGACGCTGCGCACTTCCTCGTAGTGCTTCAGGCCGCGCTCGACGCTGCCTTCGGCGCCGCTCAGGCAGCGCGCCAGTTCGATGGCGTCTTCCAGCGCCAGCTTGGTGCCCGAGCCAATCGAAAAGTGCGCGGTGTGTGCCGCGTCGCCCATCAGCACCACCGGCACGGCGCGCTTGTCACGGCGGGTTTCCAGCTGGTTCCAGTGGACCCAGGTGTTGCAGATGACGCGCGGGAAGCGGATCCAGATGGCCGAGCCGCGCAGGTGCGACGCGTTGCTGACCAGGGGATTGCCATCCAGCCAGGGCGCAAACAGTTTTTCGCAGTAGGCGATGCCCTCTTCCTGGCTCATCTGCTCGATGCCGGCGGCCTGCCAAGTCTCTTCGGGCGTTTCGACGATGAAGGTCGACATGCCGTCTTCGTAACGGTAGGCGTGCGCCTGGAACCAGCCGTGCTCGGTCTGGACGAAGGCGAAGGTGAAGGCGTCGAAGACCTTCTTGGTGCCGAGCCAGACGAAGCGGCAGCGGCGCTGGTCGATGTCGGGGTGGAAGGTGTCGGCGTAGCGGGTGCGGACCTGGCTGTTGATGCCGTCGGAGGCGATGACGAGGTCGGCGTCGTATTCGCGGGCGATGGCCTGGTCGTCCTGGACGAAATTCTCGAACACCAGCTTGACGCCAACATCTTCGCAACGCGCCTGCAGGATGTTGAGCAGCTTCTTGCGGCCGATGCCGATGAAGCCATGGCCGCCACTGCGGATGCTGCGGCCCTTGAAGTGGATGTCGATGTCGTCCCAGTGATTGAAGGCGTCACCGATGGTCTGGGCGGAAACCGGATCGGCTTCGCGCAGGTTCTGCATGGTGGCGTCCGAGAACACCACGCCCCAGCCGAAGGTGTCGTAGGGACGGTTGCGCTCGATCACCGTGACTTCGTTGGCCGGGTCTTGCAGCTTCATGAGCAGACCGAAATACAGGCCGGCGGGACCACCACCAATGCATACGATTTTCATTGCCGTAACGCTCCAAGAAGTGCGGCCCGGAAGCTTGGGGCGGGTCGCTGCTATTTTTAGGCCTTGATAGTTTAGGCTTGAAATATATACCTGGAATGGGAGGATCGCAAATGGGGGAAACGTGGGGGTTGAATTCTGGGGACGGGCTCGATGTGCGGCGGGGGGGCCGTTGGGGGGGTGTGGCGGGATCGAGCTTCGTAGGTCGCCCCTCGGGCGGGCGGACCCGATGGCGGGCGCCCGCGATTGCGGTCCGGAGCGTTCGCTCCGGACTTCCCCTGCCTCATCCTCGTCCTCGCCTTCGGCGACTCCTTCGGATTCCGTCGGGCGCATCGAGGTTGCCCGCCATCGGGTCCGCCCGCCCGAGGGGCTACGTGTGTCTGGGCTCGTCGCGCTGCTAGAGCCGGGTGCGGGGAAGGGAATCGCGGGGCTGCCCATCGCGGCCGCGCGGGCGGCCACGATGGGCGTCTGTGCATCTGAAAGTGAGGCGGGTGCGCTGCGCGCGGGTGGCGAGCGGTTTTCTGGTGATTCCGCTCCGAAGGGGGAGAGGGTAATGGCGGCGCGTTGAGGGGTGGCTTGCGCGTGACGAGCGCGTGCGCCGCCGACAACAGTCGTGGTGCCGGCAGCCGCGCAATCGCACCGGATAGCGCCTTTTTCGTGGTGCCGATAGCCGTGCAATCGCGTCGGATGGGGGCCTTTCCACCCGCGAGGGGAGTGTCAGTATTTTTGTGTTTAAGGCATAAAAGCCTGATCGTCGTTTAGATCAGGCCTGTTGATGCTATCGCAGCGAGAGGGGTCAGTGAGGCGCCCTGCAGGAAGCGTCATCATCCCGACGCAAGACACCACGTAAGCCGCAAAAGGCCGCCCGCGCGGCCGGCTTGCGGCGGGCCCCGCAAGACCTTCCCCTACCCCCCCTGTGCGCCAAAACGCCAAGCACACCGCCCGCCCCTGAGACCGTCATTACGTCTCATCGCGAGCGCGTGGCGGGGTCGGTGGGGGATGGCGGGGCGTGTAGATGCGCCCGGCGGAAACCGAAGGCAGCCGCCGCCAGGCGGCAACGAGGTTGAGCCCGGGGAAGTCCGGAGCGAACGCTCCGGACCGCAATCGTAGCCCCGCCATCCCCCACCGACCCCGACACGCGCGCCTTAAGAACCTACCCCCGCGAAAAGAGCAAACCGCTCACCCCCTAGCCCGCAACCATTCCTCGAGATCCCCCGCCGGCAACGGCGGCGAGAACAGAAACCCCTGCCCCGCCGCGCACCCCTGCTCGATCAGAAATCGCCGCTGCTCTTCATTCTCGATCCCTTCAGCCACCACCGGCAGGCTGAGGCTCTCACCGATGCGGATCACCGCGCTCGTCAGCGCCCGGGCCGCGTCATCGCTCTCCAGCCCCTGGACGAAACTGCGGTCCAGCTTCAGTTCGTCCACGATCAAGCGCCGCAAATGCCCCAGGCTGGAATAGCCCGTGCCGAAATCGTCCATCGACAGCCGCACGCCCAGGCGGTGCAGCTCCGCGATCGTTCGCAGCGTGCCCGCCGTCGCGTCCAGCACCACCCCCTCGGTGATCTCCAGCATCAGATCCGACGCCGCCAGCCCGAACTCCGCCAGCGTCGCGGCGATCATGCGCGGCAGGTTCAGGTTGTGGAAATTGGTGGCCGAAAGATTCACCGACACCGACGGCACCCGCAGCCCGTTGTGGCGCCAGATCGACAATTGCGAGCATGCCTCGCGCACTGCCCAGTCGCCCAGATCGCCGATCAACCCGCACTCCTCGGCCAAGGGCACGAAGCGGGCCGGCGAGATCTCGCCCAGCGTCGGATGGCGCCAGCGGGCCAGCGCCTCCACCCCGTACAGGCTGCCGTTCTTCAGGCCCACCTGGGGTTGGTAGTGCAGCCGCAGCGCGCGGCCCTCCAGCGCATCGCGCAGCGCCGCTTCCAGCGCCAGGCGCTCCTGGGCCTGGCGGTTCATCTCCGCGCTGAAGAACGAAATACGGTTGCGACCCGCCGTCTTGGCCTGGTACATCGCCATGTCGGCATGACGCAGCAGCGTATCCATGTCGCGGCCGTTTTCCGGGAACACGCTGATGCCGATGCTCACCGACGGATTGAGCGTAATGCCGCCCACCACGAACGGGTGCGACAGCGACACCAGGATGTGCTCGGCCGCGGCCGTCAGGCGGCCATGCTCGAAATCGGGCATCAGCATCACGAACTCGTCGCCCGACAGGCGGCCGACGATATCCGTGGCGCGCGCCAGGCGGCGCAGGCGTTGGGCGATGTCGCGCAGCAGGGCGTCGCCGATGGGGTGGCCGAGCGTGTCGTTGACCTGCTTGAAGCGGTCCAGGTCCAGGAACAGCACCGCCACCCGCTTGCGCTCGGGCTCGGCGCGGGCGATGGCCTGCTCGGCCTGGGCCAGCAGCAGGTTGCGGTTCGGCAGGCCGGTCAGTTCGTCGTAGAACGCCAGCTGGCGGATGCGGGCGCGGGCCTCTTCGCGCTCCAGCGCCAGGGCGCACAGGTACACGCACACGTCCACCAGGCGATGATGGAAGTCGTCCGGCAGGCGGCGTTCGCGGAAATAGAACCCGAACGTGCCGATCACGCGGCCGTCGCTCGACTTGATGGGCGAGGACCAGCAGGCCTTGATGTCTTCCGGCAGCGGCAGGTGGCGATAGTCGTCCCACAGCGGGTCGGTGGCGATATCGGGCACGATCACCGGCCGCCCCAGGAAGGCCGCGGTGCCGCAGGCGCCGGACCGGGGGCCGATGGCCTCGCCCTCCAGCGCGTCGGAGTAGGCCGAAGGCATGCTTGGCGCGGCCAGGGGCCGCAGCTTGCCGGCCTCGTCCACCCGCAGCACGGTGGCCGCGACTTCGGGCGCCAGGCGCTCGACCTCGCGGCAGACCATGTTCATCACCTCGACCACCGAGGCCTCATTGACCATCGCCTGCAGCACGCGGCGTTGCAGCACTTCGTGCACCTTGGTGGGCGTGATGTCGGTCAGCACATCGACGATGTTGACCAGCGAGCCGCGCTCGTCGAACACCGAGTTGGCCATCATCGATACCCACAGCGGCTTGCCGCCGCGGTCATAGACCAGCACGTCCTTGTGATAGCCCTCGCGGCAGGCGATGCGACGGTCCAGTTCCTCGCGGGTGCCACCGTCGGGGCGGCCGCCGGCCAGCAGCTCGCCCAGTTCCTGCCCGAGCGCATCGGCGCGCGAAAAGCCCCGCATGCGCTGGAAGCCATCGTTGACGTAGACGATTCGGCCGTCGCGCCCGGACACGGCCACGGCATTGCCGGTTTCGTTGATCCCCAGCAGCAACAGGCGGATCTCTTCCTGGCGTTCCGCATCGGCGATGGACTTGCGCGAGATGATCGCAATGCGGCGCACTTCGCCGCTCTCGTCGCGCATCGGCAGATAGGTGGCCTCGATCCACAGCGACGCGCCGCCGCGCGTGCGGTAGCGGCAGGTGCCGGAGAAGAATTCGCCGCGACGCAGGCGGGCCCAGATCTGTTCGGCGCTGGCGATGCCCTTGCCTTCGTCCATGCTGTCGCACAGCAGGTCGTGGCGCAGGCCGGCGATATCGGCGCGGGCATAGTCCAGCGCGGCCAGGAAGTTGTCGTTCGCGCTCAGCAGCGAACCGGCGGCGTCGAAGTCGAACAGCAGCAGCGCCCGGTCCATCGTCGCCAGATAGTTGCTCACCTGCCACGCGGCGCCCTGCGGGGCCACGCTCGAACCGCCTGGATGAGAATCAAGCATAAGGGGCTCCATACCGGAAGACAGCGATTCCGGGTTCATTCAGGGCCGGGGAAAGCCAAGCGCGACGCGGTCGCGTCCATCCTGCTTGGCCAGGTACAAGGCCTGGTCCGCCCGGCTGAGCGTTTCTGAAAAGGTTTCACCGAGCTGGTGGTAGGCCATGCCGATACTCACGGTCAGGCGCAGCACCTCGGCGCCGACGTCGATGGCCAGGGCGCGCACCGCGCCAACCAGCCGGTCCATCACGCCTTGCGCCGTCCCGGGCGGCGTGGCGGGCAGCAATACCAGGAATTCCTCGCCGCCCCAGCGGCCGCACAGGTCGTATTCGCGCACGCTGTCGCGCATGGCGCCGGCCAGCTCGACCAGGGCGCGGTCGCCGACCTCGTGGCCGTGGCGGTCATTGACGGCCTTGAAATGGTCGACGTCGAGCATGGCGACCACGAAGGCCTGGCCGCCGCGCGCGGCGCGCTGCACTTCCTGCTTGATCATCTCCGTCAGGGCGCGGCGGTTCAGCAGCCCGGTCAGCGGATCGCGGCGCGAGGTCTCTTCCAGCGTCGCATTCAGGTCGCGCATCATGCTCTGGTAGTGGTCGGAGATGCGCGCGATGCGCGCCAGCCGCCGCAGTTGCCGGTCGAATTGTTCGCACAGCCCCATCTCGCGCTGGTGCGCCATCGACTGGTAGGCATCCGACAGGTGGGTGACCCGCTCGATCCGCGCCATCTGCTCGGCGGTGTGCCGCCACAGGTCCTGCAGGGCCTCGCGCAGCGGGTGGCCGGCGTAGGCCGGATCCGCCAGCAGGGCGGCGATGCGTTCGTCCAGCTCGGCGTTGCCGGGCTTCATTGGCGGCCGACGACCGAGAACGGGAAGGTGCAGTCTTCCTTGAATTCCTCGGCCAGCTCGCCGACGCGCTCGTTGCGCATGTCGTAGAACCAGGTCACGCTGACGCCGCGGCCCTTGGCGTGGGCGGCTTCCAGCAGATCGAAGATGTCCATCACGGACTTGATGCTGCTGGTGTTCAGGTACAGCAGTTCCAGTTCCAGGTTGAGCGGCGCGTCGCCACTGAGCAGATAGGCCTCCACCCATTCGATCACCGGGCCGAACAGCTCGAAGGAATTCTCGGGGTAGGAGTCGCCGCGCATCGCCAGCACGCCGGCGGCGGCGTCGGCGGTGATGGCGGGCGTGGACTGGGTCCCCGGAATATTCAGGTCTTTCATCAGTAACTCCGAAAAGGTCTATGGCTCAGGGGCGCGGTCAGATCACGACGCTCAGGCTGAAGAATGCCCGGCCCTCGCCCGCCGCGGGCGTCAGGCTGGCTTCCAGCGGCGCCCCGGCCCGGCGGGCGATATCGATCAGGCCCAGCCCCGCGCCCGAGGCCACGCCGGGCGTGCGCGGCTTGTGCAACTGGGCCTTGTATTCCGCCTTGAGGGCGGCCTTGTCCAGCGCGGCCAACTGCTGGATGCGGGCCACCAGGCTGCGGCCATCCTCGGCCTTGACCAGGTTGCCGGCCGACACCACGTAGCGGCTCTCGTCGCGGCGCCCGATGACCACGGTGGCGGCGGCGTCCGTGTCGCCGTTCTGCGCGGCATACTGGCGGATGTTCTGGATCATCTCGATGTAGACCGAGAACACGTCCATGGCTTCGGCGGGCCGCGCGTGCTCGGCGTTCAGGTAATTCTTCAGCGCATTGCCGATTTCCTCGATCAGGCTGCGGGAGATGGGCCCGTTGAAGCACAACAGCGTGCGGTTCTGGTCGAACCGCTCGCCCAATGCGTAGAGATCGGAGGCATTCATGGGAGTTACCGCCCTGATAACGATTATTCGAAACGGAAAGACAGCAAGGTAATGTCGTCGCGCTGCGGCCTTCCGCCCTGGTACCGGGCCAGGGCCTCGGTAAAGGCCGCCGCCTGGTCGGTTAACGGCTGCCGCGCGTGTCTCTTGAGCATTTCGGCGAAACGCGTGTTGCCGAAGCCGAAGCCATGCTCGCCGCCGGCCTGGTCCAGGAAGCCGTCGGTCGCCAGGTAGTACGTCCAGCCCGGCTCCATGCGCAACTCGATGTTCTGGTAGGTCCCGGTCCGCTTGTCGCCCAGCGCGCGCTTGCCCCCCGGCACTTCGCGCAGGGTCTCGCCGTCGCTGGCGTATAGGCTGATCTTGGCGCCGGCATACCGCAAGCTGCCGGATTGGCGGTCAATATATACCAGCCCCGCGTCGGTATTGGTGGCCAGGGCCCGTGGCAATTGCGCGTCCGCGAGCATGGCGCGGATGGCGCTGTCGGTGCGCGCCAGGATGCCGGCCGGGTCGGCCGGGCCGGCCTCGGTGATGGCCAGGTCGATGGCCGCGCGCGCCAGCATGGTCATCAGCGCGCCCGGCACGCCGTGGCCGGCGCAGTCCATGATGCCCAGCAGGCAGTTGGCGCCGTCCGAGCGGAATACGTAGAAATCGCCGCCGACCACGTCGCGCGGCTTCCACAACACGAAATGGTGGGCGCCGAGCGACTGGGTCAGCTGGCGATCGGGCAGGATGGCGCGCTGGATCAGGCTGGCGTAGTCGATGGAATCGCCGATCTTCTTGTGCGCGGCCGCCATGGCGCGGTTGGCGTCCTCCAGCTCGGAGGTGCGCTCGCGCACCTTGCTTTCCAGTTCGGCGGTGTGCTGGCGAACCTTGTCGGCCATGACACCGAAGGCGCGGCTCAGGTCGCCGATCTCGTCCTGGCCGCCCGGCGGCAGGCGCACGTCGTAGCTGCCGTTGGCGATGGCGCGGGCCGATTGCTGCAGGCGGCGCAGCGGCCGCAGCATCAGGCGCTCGATGGCGTAGCCGAAGCACAGCAGCAGGGCCGCGAACAGCAGCACCAGGCCGATGGCGGCCGGCCACAGCCAGTCGGTGTCCAGCACCCGGGCCGCGCCCAGGTCGACCACCGTCAGCACGTGCCAGTGCAATTCGGGCATGTAGGCCACCGACACCAGCTGGCGCACGCCGTCGATGGTGACCCAGGCCGACTGCACCGATTGCGGATCGGCCTGGGCCGCGTGCATCGCCGAGCGCAGCTCGTCGCGGCCGTTGCCTGCGTCGAGCAGGTTGAACACCCTACCGCGGCCGCTGGCGCCTTCCGCGCCGCCGGCCCCTGAGTTGTAGGCGATCAGCGTCGGATCCATGTGCGCCTGGATCGCGCCCTCCTCGTCAACGATGATGGGCGTCACGCCGGGCTGGCCGCTGTTGACGAAGTCGCGCAGGAAACCGCCCACGTCCAGGCCGGCGCCGGTCAGGCCGATGACCTTGTCGCCGTCGCGCACCTGCACGTTGATCCAGACCCGGGTGGTCTTGAGCTTGAGGTCCGGATTGACGTTGATGTTGTAGCGCGCGCTCGCCTTGAGCGAGTTGTAGAACCAGCCATCGTCGGCCGCGTCGCGGCTGAGCGTGTAGCGCGGCGCCTCCGACAGCGGCTGGTCGTCATTGAAGTAATAGTGGCCGGTGGCGGCGCTGGCGATGAAATAGGCGCGGCCCAGCAGGTCGCGCCGGTAGCCGTCGGCCTCGCGGAAGAACAGTTCGCGCGCGGCCGGATCGCTTTCGTTGCGCAGCCAGCGGCGCGTGACCTCGCTATCGGCCAGCCGCTGCGACAGCGCCAGCTCGCGCGACACCGGCGCCAGGATGCGCTGCCGGTTCAGTTGCGTGAAGTTATCGGCGAAGGCGCGGCCGAAGTGATCGCGCACGCCGTCCAGCACCTGCCAGCCGATCAGCGCGGCCGGCGCCAGCGCGACCAGGCATGCCAGCAACAGCGCCATCAATGATTTTTTGCGCAAACCCCATTTCGCCATGCGAAGTCTTCCCTGACAGCTTGTTAAGACGTGACGCATCCACGCGGTACGCACGGCGCGCTAAGTGTAGAGAACCACGGGATGAATGAAAACAGGCGTAAACGCGCGGATTTGCCAAAGGTCAGCCTATTTCGGGCCGACCGCGGCAAACCTCGTCTTTATTGCGTTTTATATCGAAAGAAAAGCCGCCGCCCGCGCCGGGACTGCGGCTTTCGCGCTACACGCCCAGGTAGCGTTCCCACAATCCGCGATCGGCATCGAGCGCGGCGGAGTCGCCCGTCCAGACCACCTTGCCGCGCTCCAGGATGACGTGGCGGTCGGCCAGGCTCAGCAGGCGCTCGACGTACTTGTCGATCACCAGGATGGTCTGGCCGGCCTGGCGCAGGCGCGCCAGGCAGTTCCAGATCTCCTCGCGGATCTTGGGCGCCAGGCCCTCGGTGGCCTCATCCAGAATCAAGAGGCGCGGATTGGTCACCAGCGCGCGGCCGATGGCCAGCATCTGCTGCTCGCCGCCCGACAGCTGGTTGCCCATGTTGCGGGCGCGTTCGCCCAGGCGCGGGAACAGCTCGAACACGCGCTCGGGCGTCCACGGCTCGCCGATGGCGGGGTTGCGCGCGGCCACGAAGGCCGTCAGGTGCTCGCGCACCGTCAGGTTGGGAAAGCACTGGCGCCCCTCGGGCACGATGGCCATGCCGGTGCGGGCGATGCGGTCCGGGCTCCAGCCGCTGATGTCCTGCTCGGCGAAATGAATCCTGCCGCCGCGCAGCGGCAGCTGGCCGAACAGGGTGCGCAGCAGCGTGGTCTTGCCCATGCCGTTGCGGCCCAGCAGTGTCACCACCTGGCCCGCGCCGATCTGCAGGTCCACGCCGAACAGCACCTGGCTGGCGCCGTAGCCGCTCTGGGCCGATTCAATGCTGAGCATCAGGCAAGCTCCTGGCGCGCGGGCGCCGTTTCGTCATCGCCGAGGTAGGCCTGGCGCACATCCGGGTTGGCGCGGATCTCGTCCGGCGTGCCGGTGGCGATCACGCGGCCGTAGACCAGCACCGAGATGCGGTCGGCCAGCCGGAACACCGCCTGCATGTCGTGCTCGACCAGCAGCATGGCGGCGCGGCCGCGCAGGGATTCGATCAGGTCGGTCAGGCGCAGGGTCTCGTCGGGCCCCATGCCGGCCATGGGTTCGTCCAGCAGCAGCACGCGCGGCCGCGCGGCCAGGGCCAGCGCGAACTCCACCTTGCGCTGTTCGCCGTGCGGCAAGGTGCCCGCGGCGCGGTCCAGCAGGCTGGCGTCGATGGCGCATTCGCGCGCCAGCTCGCGGGCCTGCTCGTACAGGGCCGACTCGGCCGCGCGCGGCCGCCAGAAGCGGAAGCTGCTGCCGGCGTGGGCCTGCACCGCCAGCACCAGGTTGTCCAGCACGCTGGACTGCTTGAAGATGTTGGTGATCTGGTACGAGCGCGACAGGCCCGCGGCCACGCGCTGGTGCGCGTTCATGGCGGTGACGTCGCGGCCGTCCACGGCCAGCGAACCGGAATCGGCCGCCAGCGTGCCGGACAGCAGGTGGATCAGGGTGGATTTGCCGGCGCCGTTGGGGCCGATCAAGGCGTGGATCTCGCCCGGGTTCAACGAGATCGAGACATTGTCGGTAGCCACCAGCGCGCCAAAGCGGCGCACCAGGTTGCTGGCCTGCAGCGCGGGGGCCTGCGTGGGGGTATGGGTCTGGTTCATGATCCCGCCTTGCCGGTTTGCGCGGCACGGCCGCCGAACAGCGGGCCGAACAGGCCCACCAGGCCGCGCGGCGCGCCGAACACCACGCCCAGCAGCAGCACGCCCAGGGGCAGGTGCCAGTATTCGGTCCACTGGCGCAGCACTTCCTCCAGCACCAGCATCACCACCGCGCCGGCCACGCCGCCATAGCGCAGGCCGATGCCGCCCACCAGCACCATGATCAGCAGGTTGGCCGACTGGGTCCAGTGCATCAGGCTGGGCGAGATGAACAGGTTGTGGTTGGCCAGCAGCGCGCCGGCCAGCCCGGCCACGGCGCCGCTGAGCGTGAAGGCGGTGAGCTTGATGCGGTAGACCGGGTAGCCCATGGATTCCATGCGCGACTCGTTTTCGCGGATGCCCTGCAGCGCGGTGCCGAAGCGCGACAGCGTCACCCGCCCGAACAGCCACATCATCACGGCGAAGATCGCCAGCACCAGGTAATAGAACGCCACGTCGTTGGCCAGGTCGATGCCCGGCAGCGTGGAGTAGCCCGGCAGGTTCAGGCCGTCCTCGCCGCCGTACTGGCGCAGCGAGATGAAGATGTAGAACAGCATCTGCGCGAATGCCAGCGTGATCATGATGAAGTACACGCCGCGCGTGCGCAGCGAGATCGCGCCGGTGATGAAGGCCAGCAGCGCCGCCAGCAGCATCGCCACCGGCCACGACACCAGCGCCGAACTCACGCCCGACATCGCCAGGATGCCGACCGCGTAGGCGCCGGCGCCGAAGAAAGCCGCGTGGCCCAGCGCCACCATGCCGCCGTAGCCCAGGATCAGGTTCAGGCTGGTGGCGGCCAGCGCGTAGATCAGCACGCGCCGCACGAAGGAGATATAGAAATCCAGGCCCAGCGCGGGCGCCACCAGCGGGAATGCCGCCAGCGCGGCCAGCAGGGCCAGGGTCCAGAGCATCGAAGGGGTCCGCATCATCAGCCTCGCGCCGGAAACAGGCCGGAAGGCCGGAACACCAGGACCGCCGCCATCAGCACGTAGATGGCAATGGCCGCCAGCGTCGGGCCGACGCTGGACGCAACGGCCGGCGAGAACACCTGGCGCAGCAGCATCGGCAGGAAGGCCCGCCCGGCGGTATCGACCATACCCACCAGCAGCGCGCCGACGAAGGCGCCGCGGATCGAACCGATGCCGCCGATGACGATGCACACCAGCACCAGGATCAGGATTTCCTCGCCCATGCCGACCTGCACCGAGGTGATCGGCCCCAGCAGCGCGCCAGCCACAGCCGCCAGCATGGCGCCCAGCACGAACACGCCCAGGAACAGCAGCGGCACGCGCACGCCCATCAGGGTGGCCATCTGCCGGTTCGAGGCGCCGGCCCGCACCAGCACGCCGGCGCGGGTGCGCGTCACGAACCAGTACAGCCCGACGGCCGAGGCCACGCCGAAGACGATGATCATCAGGCGGTAGGCCGGATACAGCAGGTCGGGCAGCAGGCGCACCGGCCCGGACAGCAGCGCCGGCATGTTCAGCATGACCGGGGCCGGACCCCAGATCATCTTGACCAGGTCATTGGCGATGAGGATGACGGCGTAGGTGCCCAGCACCTGCGCCAGATGGTCGCGCAGCGCCAGGCGGCGGATCAGCGTCAGTTCCAGCGCCACCCCGACCAGGCCGGTGGCAACGGCGGCCACCAGCACGGCGGCGGTGAAGGAACCCGTGCGCTGCATGGTTTCGGCGGCGACATAGGCGCCTGCCATATAGAGCGAGCCGTGCGCCAGATTCATGATGTCCATGATGCCGAACACCAGGGTCAGCCCGGCCGCGATCAGAAACAACATCAACCCAAACTGCAGACCGTTCAGCAATTGCTCGACGATGAGCGTGAACGTCATGAATAAATCCCCTGGTGGGCCCACCCCCGGAGCGCTGCGCGCTTCCCCCTCAAGGGGGCGTCGCGACGGACCGGCGAAGCCGGATCCGCGCGACCCCGCGGGGCCAGGCTACATTGTGTAGCCGCGACGCTTTACGCGTCCCGCCGCCTTTTATAGTTTGCAGTCGCCGACGTAGACGTCCTGGTACTTGTCGAACACCTTGCCCACCAGCTTGTTGGTGATGCGGCCGCTGGCGTCCTTGTCGACCACGCGCAGGTAGTAGGCCTGGATCGGGTAGTGGTTCTTGCCGTAGGTGTAGCTGCCGCGCACCGAGGGATAGTCGGCCTTGGCCAGCGCCTGGACGATGGCCTCGCGGTCGGAGGCCTTGCCGCCGGCCTGCTTGACGGCGGCGTCCATGGCCATGATGACGTCGTAGGCCTGGGCGGCATACACCGACGGGTAGCGGCCGTTGTATTCCTTGCGGAAGGCCTCGACGAAGGCCTTGTTCTGCGGCACGTCCAGGTCATGCGCCCACTGCGCCGTGTTGTACATGCCCAGCATCGGCTCGCCCACGGCCTGGATCACGTCCTCGTCGGCCGAGAAGCCCGGGCCGATCAGCTTGACGCTCTGGGAAAGGCCGGCCGACACGAACTGCTTGACGAAGTTGATGCCCATGCCGCCCGGCAGGAAGATATAGACCGCGTCCGGCTTGGCGGCGCGGATCTGGGCGATCTCGGCGGCGTAGTCGATCTGGCCCAGCTTGGTGTAGACCTCGTCGCCCGGGGCGGTCTTGTAGCCGCGCTTGAAGCCGGCCAGCGCGTCCTTGCCGGCCGGGTAGTCCGGGGCCATGATGAACATCTTCTTGAAGCCGCGGTCGGCCGCGACCTTGCCGGCGGCTTCGTGGAAGGCGTCGTTCTGGTAGGACGAACCGAACCAGTAGTTATTGCATTGGGCGCCGGCGAACTGGCTGGGGCCCGGGTTGTTCGACAGGTACGGCACCTTGGCGGCGAACAGCGCGGGGCCGACGGCCAGCGCCACGTTCGAGCCGATCGGGCCGGTGAAGAAATCGACCTTGTCGCGCTGGATGTAGCGGGTCACCAGCTGGCGCGCCTGGTCGGGGTTGCCGCCCATGTCGGTCTGCAGGAACTCGGCGGGCTGGCCGCCCAGCTTGCTGCCCAGTTGCTTGATGGCCAGGTTGAAGCCGTCGCGGGCTTCGGCGCCCAGGGCCGAGAACGGGCCGGAAATGTCATTCGCGATGCCGACCTTGACCGGATCGGCGTGCGCCAGTGCCGGAATCAACGCGGCGGCGGCAACGAGGGAAGTGATGAAACGCATGGTGGTGTGCTCCGTGCGCGAGCCGCGCAGAGGGTGTTTTTCTGGGATTGCGATTCGAAGGACTTCTATGCCCGGCCTGCCGACCCGTTCAGGCGGCGCGTCAGACCGGCGCCCGCAGCAGCCGATCCCGTGGTGCGGCAAGGGGAGAACTGGCGTGGTTCATAGTTTAGGTTTAAAGTATCCGGCAAAACAAGTCTAGGGTTTTTACCAGTGACTCATGAATACAGACCGATCCACGCATTCCCGGTAACCTGCCGACCATGACAGACGCCCCCGACCTGGAATCCCGCGCCGCCCCCGATGATCACCATGCGCTGCGCCTGTGGCTGCGCATGCTGACCTGCGCCAATCTCATCGAAGGCGAGATCCGCAGCCGGCTGCGCAACGAATTCGACACCACCCTGCCCCGTTTCGACCTGATGGCGCAATTGCAGCGCGCCCCCAAGGGCATGAAGATGGGTGAATTGTCGCGCCACATGATGGTGACAAACGGCAATATTACCGGTATCACCGACCAACTCGAAAAAGAAGGCCTGGTGGTGCGCACCAAGGTCGAGTCCGACCGCCGCAGTTCGCTCATCAAGCTGACCCCGCAGGGCAGGAAGAGCTTCGCCAGGATGG
This sequence comes from Achromobacter ruhlandii, assembly GCF_002082135.1. Taxonomy (NCBI): domain Bacteria; kingdom Pseudomonadati; phylum Pseudomonadota; class Betaproteobacteria; order Burkholderiales; family Alcaligenaceae; genus Achromobacter; species Achromobacter ruhlandii. Next base: position 432,508 of record NZ_CP017433.1, on the reverse strand, counting down.
CGCGGGCGCACGAGTCGTGGGTCAAGTCGATGTTCGGCGAACTGCCCGAAGGCAGCCGCAACGCGCTGTTCCAGGCCCTGGGCGAACTGAAGCTGCAGGTGGTGGCCACCCGCTCGGCCGGCGCCAAGGTCTGAGGCGGCCGCGGCGCCGGCCCGCCGCTTGCGCCCACGGCGCGCCCGGACGTGCCGGCACCCGTCCGAAGCCGATCGGGCGCCACCAAAAACGACGGCGGTTTGGCGCATAATTGCCGCCATGATTCCGGTATCCCTTCCTGGCGGTAATTACTATGTGTTGATGGCAGTGTCGCTGGCCTGCCTCTCCACGCTGCTGACCTGGCTGGCCGTCCTGGCCACCAGCCGCGGCGCCCGGCTGTGGCTGGTCGACCATCGCCGCCGCGGCACGATCCTGATGGCGCTGCTGGCCCTGGTCGGCGGCATCTTTCCCTACCAGCAACTGAGCCAATGGCTGGAAGCCCAGCGCGACGCGCGCCTGGGCGCCAGCCTTGACCGGGTGCTGGACCAGCCCACCCGGCTGGCCGGGGTCGACATGCCGGCCGGCACGGTGCTGCGCCTGGCCACCGCCGGCGACCCGGCCTCGTTCGACCGCGCCACCTTCCCGGACGGCCATCCGGCCACCGTGCAGGGCATCAGCGCCACGCGCCTGTTCCACTACCCGGCCACCAGCCGGCAGCCCGAAACACTGTCGGCCGAGATCGCCCGCGACCAGGCCCAGGACGGCTGGCTCTGCGCCCACGGCCACCGGGTCGAATTCGTCCTGCTGGGCGGCCAGCCGCGCTTTGCCAGCTGCCACCTGGCCATCGGCAACACCCTGAACCAGCAGCCCATCCCCCCTGGCGCCTGGCTCAAGGTCGACGACGCGGCCCGCGCCAGCGCGCCCGACCCGGCCAGCCCGGCGCCCCGCTGGCTGCTGCGCGCCGAAGGCAGCGAGCCCCTGACCGTGGCCGGCATGCCGCTGCTGAAGGTGGACATGACGCTGGACGCCCAGCGCCGCCTGCTGGCGTTCGAGGGCCTGCTGGGCCGTGAAAGCACGCTGGGCGGCATCACCTATCCCACCGGCACCCGCCTGCTGACCGCCGGCCCGCGGGTGCCCGGCGTGCAACCCGGCGACCTGCTGTTCTCGCCCTCGCGCGGCCGCTCGGCGCGTCAGGCCGACGGCAAGGAAATCGCGGCCGGCATGTCGGTGTTGCAGGCCCCGGACGGCAATGTGCGCGCCATCCTGTCCAACCGCGAAGCCGGCGTGCTGGACGTGGCCGCCATGCGCACCGCCCCCTGACAGCCGGCTTTCAGGCGGCCGCCGCCGGCTGTCGCAAAGCAGTGGGATAATACGAAGCTTTCCCCCGCGCGCCGCCTTGCCCTGGCGGCGATTTCCGTCCTGCTCATTCATGAGACGAAGTCATGGCCGTTAACCTGCAGATCCCCTCCGAGTCCGAAATTTTCCCTGTTGCCGGCGTTGAAATCGGCGTCACCGAGGCCGGCATCCGCAAAGCCAACCGACGCGACCTGACGGTATTCCGCCTGGCCGAAGGCAGCAGCGTGGCCGGCGTGTTCACCCGCAACCGCTTCTGCGCCGCGCCCGTGCAGGTGTGCCAGGCCCATCTGGCCGACGGCGGCCCGATCCGCGCGCTGGTCATCAACACCGGCAACGCCAACGCCGGCACCGGCGCCGAAGGCCTGAAGAAGGCCCAGGACACCTGCGCCGAACTCGGCCGCCTGCTCGGCGTGCCCGCCGCCCAGGTGCTGCCGTTCTCGACCGGCGTGATCCTGGAGCCGCTGCCGCTGGACCGTCTGTTCGCCGGCCTGCCGGGCGCCATCGCCAACCTGGGCGCCGACCACTGGTCGAGCGCCGCGCACGGCATCATGACCACCGACACGCTGCCCAAGATCTCGTCGCGCCGCGTCCAGATCGGCGGCAAGACCGTCACCTTCACCGGCATCAGCAAGGGCGCCGGCATGATCCGCCCCAACATGGCGACCATGCTGAGCTTCCTGGCCACCGACGCCGGCATCGCCCAGCCGCTCTTGCGCAAGCTGGCGGGCGAGATCGCCGACGCCTCGTTCAACCGCATCACCGTGGACGGCGACACCTCCACCAATGACTCGTTCATCATCGTCGCCACCGGCAAGTCGGGCGTCGAGGTCAACGCCGAATCGGACGCCGCCTACGCCGCCGTGCGCGAGGCCCTGACCGCCGCCGCGCTGGAGCTGGCGCAGAAGATCGTGCGCGACGCCGAAGGCGCCACCAAGTTCATGACCATCCGCGTCGAGGAAGCCGGCACCACCGAGGAAGCCCTCAAGGTGGCCTACGCCGTGGCCCACTCGCCGCTGGTCAAGACCGCCTTCTTCGCCTCGGACCCCAACCTGGGCCGCATCCTGGCCGCCGTCGGCTATGCCGGCATCGATGACCTGGACGTGTCGAAGATCCGCCTGTGGCTCGACGACGTGCTGGTGGCCAAGGACGGCGGCCGCAACCCGGCCTACCAGGAAGCCGATGGCCAGCGCGTGATGAAGCAGGCCGAGATCGCCGTGCGCATCGCGCTGGGCCGCGGCCAGGTCAGCGACACCGTCTACACCTGCGATTTCTCGCACGAGTACGTGTCGATCAACGCCGATTACCGTTCCTGATCAAGACCCGCCATCCGCCCGGCTGACCCCGGGCGCGAAGCGACGGCGTTCAGTTGCGCGCCGGGCCTCGCGGGGTGGCGGCAGCAATGAAATCCAGTGGCTGCGCCTTACCCATCGCCGGTCACTGCCCCCGGGGAATCCGTGGCATCACCGCGGTCCCCGGCAGGTGACAGCCGTTGAGCGGCGCGCGTCCCCACGACGCCTTTGCGGCGGGACACGCGCCCTCTTCTTCCGACGATGCCCGCGAACGCGACGCGGGCCCGGTGCCGGGCCCGCCCGTTCGCTCTTCCAGGATCACACCGTGACCGCGAACGAATTCACCACCCTCATCCAGCGCGCCGAGCGCGTCCTGGCCCAGCTCGAAGCCTGGCTGCCCCCCGCGCCCCCCGATATCGACTGGGACGCCCACGCGTTCCGCTGGCGCAAACGCGGCTCGCGCGGCTGGCTCGACGCCGTGCGCCACGTGGCCCGCATCGACCTCGAAGACCTGCAGCACATCGAGCGCCAGAAAGGCATCATCGACCGCAACACCGTGCAGTTCATCGAGAAGAAGCCCGCCAACAACGTGCTCATGACCGGCGCCCGCGGCACCGGCAAGAGCTCGCTGGTCAAGGCCATGCTGGCCGCCTACGGCGACCGCGGGCTGCGCCTGATCGAAGTCGACAAATCCGACCTGGGCGACCTGGCCGACATCGTCGAACTGGTGGCCGCGCGTCCCGAGCGCTTCATCGTGTTCTGCGACGACCTGTCGTTCGAGGAAGGCGAGGCTGGCTACAAGGCGCTCAAGTCCGTGCTGGACGGCTCGGTGGCCGCCTCGGGCGACAACGTGCTGATCTACGCCACCTCCAACCGGCGCCACCTGATGCCGGAATACATGAGCGAGAACCTGCAGGCCAAGCACCAGCCCGACGGCGAGATCCACCCCGGCGAAACCGTCGAGGAAAAGATCTCGCTGTCCGAGCGCTTCGGCCTGTGGCTGTCGTTCTATCCCTTCAAGCAGGACGACTACCTCGACATCGTCTACCACTGGCTGCGCGAGCTGGGCTGCCCGGAAGAGCAGATCGAACCGTCCCGCACCGAGGCGCTGCAATGGACCATCGAGCGCGGTTCGCGCTCGGGCCGCGTCGCCTACCAATTCGCCCGTGACTGGGCTGCCCGCCATGTCTGACAAAATCATCGATGTCGCCGCCGGCCTGATCCTGCGTCCGGACGGCATGCTGTTGCTGGGGCAACGCCCCGAAGGCAAGCCCTGGTCGGGCTGGTGGGAGCTGCCCGGCGGCAAGCTCGAACCCGGCGAGACCGTGCTGCAGGCGCTGGCGCGCGAACTGCAGGAAGAGATCGGCATCCGCGTGACGCAGTCGCGGCCGTGGGTGACCTACGTGCACGCCTACCCCCACACCACGGTGCGCCTGGCGTTCTGCCACGTCACCGGCTGGGAAGGCGAACCGCGCAGCCTGGAGAACCAGCGCCTGGAATGGGTCGACCCGGCCAACGCCGCGTCCGTCGGCGACTTGCTGCCCGCCACCCTGCCGCCGCTGCGATGGCTGCAGCTGCCGACCGCCTATGGCATCAGTTCGATCGGCTCGCGCGCCGGCCTGTCGGCGTTCCTGGGCCGGCTGGACGCGGCGCTGGCGCGCGGCATCAGGCTGGTGCAACTGCGTGAACCGCAGTGGCCCGACGGCCCGGCCTCGACCTCGCTGCACGAGGCGCTGCAGCAGATCGTCAAGCGCTGCCACGCCGCTGGCGCGAAAGTGCTGGTCAACAGCGCCCATCCGGCCGCCTGGTGGCGCGAGGCCGACGGCGTGCACCTGCGCGGCGCCGACGCCGCGCGTCTGAGCGCCCGGCCCGACCTGCCGGCCGGCGCGCTGGTTGGCGTCTCGGCGCACGACAACGCCCAGGTGGTGCACGCGCGCGAGCTGGGCGCGGACTTCGCCGTGCTGGGCCCGGTGCTGGACACGCCCAGCCACCCCGGCGCGCCGACGCTGGGCTGGGACGGCTTCGTCGAAGGCAACCGCGACGCCGGCATCCCGGTCTTCGCGCTCGGCGGGCAATCCACCCAGACCGTCTCGCAGGCCCTGCGCCACGGCGCGCACGGCATCGCCGGCATCCGCGGCCTGATCTGACGCGAGCGGGTCGGGGCAGGATCGCCGGCCCGACGCCCGCCCTCCCGACCGGCGCGCCGCGCCGGTTTTTTTTGTCCTAGGGAAACTCCCCCCTTGCCGCGCAAGGTGGCCAGGTCCTATCTTCGCTCTTGATGTGACCGTATGGTCACTTCTGGTTGTCGGCGCGACGGACACACGGCCACGCAACGCGTTCCACACGCCGGCGCCCGCTCGCTGGCGCCATCGCGCCGCCGTCCCGCCACACCGCTTTTGCTGCACCGTTTCTTTGTCGTCGTTCCCACAACAAGGAAGTCCAGCATGCCCCTGTCCCTGCATCCCGATGGCCGACCCGGCCCGTTCCCGGCCGACGCCCAGCGTCGCGACTTCATCCTGCGCGGCGCCGCGGGCCTGGCCGCCGCGGCCGGGCTGGCGGCAGGCGGCTGGCCCCTGCGGGCGCTGGCACAGGCCGCCTCGCCGCTGACCTTCGCCTTCTGGCCCTGGGGCAGCGAGATCGTGCAACATGGCGCGGCCCGCTTCACGCAGGAAAGCGGCGTGCCGGTAAACCTGTCGCCGATCCCCGGCGACTACGCCGCCGTGCTGGAAACGCAGCTGGCCGCCAAGGCGCCGCTGGACATGTTCTACGCCCAGCGCGGCCAGGCTTCGCGCTGGTACGCGGCCGGCTGGATCCGCCCGATCGACGACATGCCCGGCCTGGCCGACATCCAGAAGCAGATGTTCCCCGGCATCGTCGAGGACGCCAAGGCCACCGACGGCCGCTACCTCGGCCTGACCTATTACAACGGCGGTCCCTACGCGCTGTTCCGCAACGAGAAAATCCTGGGCGAAGCGGGCTACGGCGGCACCGCCAACGCCGCCGACTACCCGCGGGACTGGGCCACGGTCGAAAAACAGGCGCGCGAGATCAAGAAGAAGGGGTTGGCGCAGCATCCGATGCTGATGCCCTGGTACAACGCCTGGACCGGCCTGCCATGGGCCCTGATCGCGCAATGCTTCGCCGAGGGCGAGCGCTTCGTCGACGGCGAGCTGCGCGCCACCTTCGGACCCGACACGCCGCTGACCAAGGTGCTGACCGACTGGAAGCGCTGGTGGGACGATGAACTGGTGCAGCGCGCCGTGCTGACGTGGTCGGGCACCGAGACCTCCAGCTCGTGGATGAAAGGCCAGCACGCCTTCCACCTGAACATCGATTACTACAGCTTCAACTACAACGATCCCGCCAAGAGCCAGATCGCCGAATACTCCAGCTATAACCCGGTGGTGCCCGGCGCCACCCACGACACCGTGCTGGTGGGGCACGCGCTGCTGTGCATGTCGACGCGCAAGCGCAGCGACGCCGGGCAGGCCGCGCTGTGGGAGCTGGTCAAGTATTTCGGCTACCGCGACCGCGCCGGCCAGCTGACCACGCACAAGAACTGGATCGCCAAGGCCAACCTGGAAGTGCCCTTCCCCGAGCTGTACCGCGATCCCGACAGCCGCGCCGCCATCATGAAGTGGATGTACCCGGCGCATCGGGAACAGGTCTACCAATGGCTGTTCGAGGGGCGCGAGAAGGCCGTGGCCGCCAACATCCTGAAGGCGCCGTGGTACCAGGAATGGGACACCGGCATGCACGAGATGATCGCCCAGGACATGCTGATCAAGGGCACCCGCACGCCCGCGCAGGTGGCGACCGAGCTGCGCGCGCGCTGGGACGGCCTGTACAAGAAGTACGCCAAGATCCTCAAGCGGAGCTGATGACATGGCCAGCGTCTCCCTGCAAGGCATCGAGAAGTCATACACCCACTTCCAGGCGGTGCGCTCGCTCGACCTGGACATCCGCGACGGCGAATTCGTGGTGCTGCTGGGGCCGTCGGGCTGCGGCAAGACCACCACGCTGAACATGATCGCCGGCCTGGACACGCCCACCGGCGGCCAGATCCGCATCGACGACCGGCGCGTGGACCAGGTGCCGCCGCACCGGCGCAACGTGGCCATGGTGTTCCAGAGCATCGCGCTGTATCCGCACATGACGGTGCGCGAGAACATCGGCTTTCCGCTGCGGATGCAGAAGCTGCCCGCCGCCGAAGTGCGCGGCAAGGTCGAGCGCGCGGCCGCGCTGCTGCGGGTCGAATCGATGCTGGACCGCAAGCCCTACCAGCTGTCCGGCGGCCAGCGCCAGCGCGTGGCGATCGGCCGCGCGGTGGTACGCGACCCCGACCTGTTCCTGTTCGACGAGCCGCTGTCCAGCCTGGACGCCAAGCTGCGCACCGACATGCGGGTCGAGCTCAAGCGCCTGCATCGCAGCCTGAACGCGACCTTCATCTACGTCACCCACGACCAGGTCGAGGCCATGACGCTGGCGGACCGCATCGCCGTCATGTCGGGCGGCAACCTGCTGCAATTCGCCGACCCGGACACCATCTACCGTCGACCCGCGACCATGGAAGTGGCGGACTTCATCGGCAACCCCGGCATGAACTTCCTGCGCGGCACGCTGGAGACGCACGACGGCGCGCCGGCGCTGCGCACCGCGGGTGGCGCCTATCCGCTGCCCGCCGCGCTGGCGGCCGCCGCGCGCGGGCTGCCGGCGGGCAGCGAGGCGGCGATCGGCATCCGCCCCGAAGCCATGGCGCCGGCGCCGCTGGCCGGCGACGGCCTGCTGCTGCAAGGCCAGGTGTGGGCGGTGGAACCGGTCGGATCGGACCAGTTCGTCGACGTCATCACCGCCGGCGAGGACGGCCCGCGCCTGCGCGCCCGGCTGTCGCCGGAACGGCGCTACGAAGTCGGCGCGCCGATCGCGCTGGCGCTGCCGGCCGCCCGCCTGTACCTGTTCGACGCCGCCGGCCTGCGGGTCCATGGCGGCGAGGAGCCGCGCGCATGAGCGCCGCCAGCCTGCCACGCGCGTCCCTGCCGCTGCCCGCGCGCGGCGGCAAGGAGATGTCGGACCTGGGTTTCGCGATGACGGTGATCATCGCGGTATACGCGCTCAACACCCTCATCATCGGCGTCCCGCTGGGCTATTCGTTCTGGCTCAGCCTGCACGACACCAACGCGATCCTGCGGACCCAGGAGTTCGTGGGCGCCGACCTGTATGGCGAAGTGCTGTCCGACAGCGCCGTCACCGATGCCATCTGGCGCAGCCTGGGCTTCGTGGCGATGTGCGTGGCCGGCTCGTTCGTGGCGGCGCTGGGCATTGCCCTGGTGCTGAACGAGGAGATGCCGCTGCGCGGCCTGGTGCGCGGCCTGGCGTTGCTGCCGTGGGCCATGTCGCAGGTGGTGACGGCGACGGTGTTCTCGTTCCTGCTCAATCCCAGCTTCGGCGCGCTCACCGGCCTGCTGACGCCGCTCGGGCTGGCCGGGCCGGGCACGGTGTGGCTGAGCAGCGACTGGGCCCTGTTCTGGGTGGCGCTGGCCTTCGTCTGGCACGTCGCGCCGCTGGGCAGCTTCTTCTACCTGGCGGCGCTGCAGACCATTCCGCGCGACCTGTACCGGGCCGCGCGGGTCGACGGCGCCGGCCCGCTGGCGCGCTTGCGGCACATCACGCTGCCGCACCTGAAGCACACCACGCTGATCGTGCTGGTGGTGATGACGGTGGAGGCCGTGCGCCAGTTCGACCTGCTGTTCTCGCTGACGCGCGGCGGACCCGGCACGTCCACGCAGATCCTGCCGCTGCTGATCTTCCGCTACAACTTCGAGTTCTCGAAGTATGGCCTGGCCTCGGCCGCCGCGTTCCTGCTGACGGTGCTGTCGCTGCTGCTGGCCACCGCCTACTTCATGCTGATCCGCAAGAAGCGCCCGCAAGGAGTCAACCATGCGCAATGACGCGGCCCGCGTGGCCGGCGAAGGCTGGCGCCCCTGGCTGGTGGGCGCGGGCGTGGCCCTGGTGGCGTTCTGGTGCCTGTTCCCGCTGTACTGGACGCTGAAGGCCTCGTTCATGGACGAGTCGGCCATCATCATGGGCGTGGCGCACCATGCCGGGGGCTACACCTTCGAGAACTACCTGCGGGTCCTGGGCCTGTCCAGTTCCGATTCCATCTTCGGCGGCCAGACCCGCGCCATCATGGCCGGCTTCGTCAACAGCGCGCTGGTGGCGCTGCCGGCCGCCGCCGCCGGCACGGCCATCGCGACGCTGGCCGGCTACGTCCTGGGGCGCTTCGAGTTCCCGTTCAAGGGACCGCTGCTGTACGTGCTGCTGGCCTCGCGCACGCTGCCGCCGATCGCGCTGCTGATCCCGTATTACGTGTTCTTCGCCGCCATCGGCCTGGCCGGCAGTCTGTTCGGCCTGTGGATCGTCTACCTGACGGCGGTGATCCCGCTGCTGTCGTGGGTGCTGATGGGCTATTTCGCCTCGCTGCCGGTCGAAATCGAGCGCGCCGCGCGCATGGACGGCTGCACCCGCTGGCAGATGCTGCGCCACGTGACCCTGCCGATGGCGTTGCCCGGCATCGCCGCGGCTTTCATCATCGCCTTCCTGGTGGGCTGGAACGACCTGCTGTTTGCCATCGTGCTGACCGGCGGCACCTCGGCGCAGACGCTGTCGGCGGCGCTGCTGGGCCTGTCGCCGCTGATGCCCGGCTTTCGCGCCGACCTGGGGCTGTTCGCCGCGGCCAGCATGCTCGCCGCCCTGCCGCCTCTGGCGCTGGCCATGCTGTTCCAGCGCTTCATCACCAACCTGAACATCGTCGATCCCGTGACGAGCAACACGGACTAGGAAGAAGCACGCATGACCATCGGCATCGCGGCTTACGGACCCAACGCCGGCGCGGCGGTACGCGCCGCCGCCCTGGGCGCCGAACTGCTGGGGCACGGCGCCATCGGCGGCTTTGCCGTGTTCGCGGTGCTGGACGAACAGGGCCGCGCCCGCCACGCGACCGTCCAGCGCGGCGGCGTGACCGCGCTGGACCTGCCGCCGGATTGGCTGCGGACGCGCCATGCCGCCCTGATCGAAAGCGGCCCCGACCGCCCCGAGCCGCTGGCGCAGTTCCTGCCCGGCGCCGACGGCGTCGGCCTGGTGACCGGCCACCGCCTGCCCAACCGCCCCGGCGCCGATGGCGTGCCGCTGAACCTGACGGTGCTGCGGCGCCTGGCCGCCGGCCAGGCCCCCGCCGACGCCGTGGCCGAGGTGCTGCGGGCCCATCCGGAAGTCGACGCCGGCCTGATCGCGCTGTCCGCGTCGGGCCAACTGGCCTGGGGCAACAGCGACCGCGTGGCGCGCCGGCCCGACCAGGGCCAGGCCTGGCGCGACAACGGCGCCTGCCGTCTGGCGATCCTGCACAACTCGATATTCCCCTGCCCGCCCCTGGCCGAGGCCATGGCCGACCTGGCCTGGCACGCGCTGACCGGCGGCGTCGGCGCCTACCGCGCCCTGAGCCTGCGCGCGCCCGTGGCCATCAGCGCCGGCCCGCGCGACCGCGTGCGGGTGGACGACCGCCTGCGCGTCACCGGCATCGAGCAGGCCGATCCGTCGCTGCCGACCACCCGGCGGCGCGCCAACGCCATCTATCTGGGCAGCGAAGTCTGGCAAGATGGCAGGCATATCGGCCATACCGTCAGCGAACTGGTTGTGGACATGGCCGACGGCCGGGTGTTCGGTCTGCCGGACCCCGCCCGCTCCCTCATCATCATGAAGGAACCGGCCAATGTCCCGACGTGAGAATACCGAGCGCCAGATACTGCAGGCCCTGGAAGACCAGATCAAGGAAACCGGCATGGGCGGCGTGGGCATCAACGCCATCGCCAAGCGCGCCGGCGTCAGCAAGGAACTGATCTACCGCTACTTCGACGGCATGCCCGGCCTGATGCTGGCCTGGATGCAGGAACAGGACTTCTGGACCCGCAACCCCGGCCTGCTGGCGGCCGACGAATCCAGCCAGCGCAGCCCCGGCGAACTGGTGCTGTCGATGCTGCGCGCGCAACTGGACGCGCTGGCCGGCAACGAGACGCTGCGCGAAGTGCGCCGCTGGGAGCTGATCGAACGCAACGAGGTGTCCGCGCCGCTGGCCGAGCGCCGCGAACGCGCCGCGCGCGGCTTCATCGACCGCGTCGACGGCCTGACCGACGACATGGACGCGCCCGCCGTGGTCAGCGTGATGCTGGCGGGCGTGCTGTACCTGATGCTGCGCGCCAAGACCGAGAGCCACTTCCTGGGCGTGCCACTGCGCACCCAGGAAGGCTGGGACCGGATCAACGGCGCGCTCGAACACCTGGTCAAGCGCGGCTTTCCCGACGCGCTCAACCACGAATCCCTGGCCAACCTGGAGGCGCGCCGCAAGAAGCCACGGCCGCCCGCCGACACCGAGACCTGACGCCCGCCATGCCCGCGCAACCCGACCCGCAGGAATACGACCTCATCATCAGCGGCGGCCTGGTCGCCGACGGCCTGGGCGGCCCGGCGCGCCGCGCCGACCTGGCGATCAACGGCGAGCGCATCGCCGCCATCGGCGACGGCTCGGGCTGGCGGGCGCGGCGCCGCATCGACGCGAGCGGCCAGGTGGTGGCGCCGGGCTTCATCGACTGCCACACCCACGACGACCGCGCCTTGCTCGGTTCGCCGCTGATGCGGCCCAAGGTCAGCCAGGGGGTCACCACCGTGGTCACCGGCAACTGCGGCATCAGCCTGGCGCCGGTGCACGCGCCCGGCGACACCGTGCCGCCGCCCCTTAATCTGCTGGCGCAGCACACCGGCGAACTGTACGCCCGCATGCAGGACTACGCCGCCGCCCTCGACGCCAGCCCGGCCGCGGTCAACAGCCTGGCGCTGGTGGGGCATTCCAGCCTGCGAGTGTCGGCCATGGAGCGCCTGGACCGGCCCGCCGACAAGCGCGAGATCGCCGCCATGCGGCACGCGCTGGACCAGGCCATGGCCGCCGGCGCGGCGGGCCTGTCCACCGGCCTGTATTACCCCACCGCCATGCACGCCAGCACCGAGGAGGTAATCGGCGTGGCCGAGCCGCTGGCGTCCTGGCAGGGCCTGTACACCACCCACCTGCGCGACGAGGCCGACCACGTCTGCGACGCCATGGAAGAAGCCTTCCTGATCGGCCGCGCCGCCGACGTGCCGGCGATCCTGTCGCACCACAAGGTCACCGGCAAGCACAACCACGGCCGCACCGCCGAAACGCTGGCGCTGTTCGACCGCGCCCGCGCCGACCAGCCGCTGGGCATGGACGTCTATCCCTACGCCGCCTCGTCCACCATCCTGGAACCGCGTCGCGTGCCGGCCGGCGAGAAGATCATCGTCACGTGGTCGCAGACGCGGCCCGAGATCCAGGGCGTGGACCTGCGCGAACTGGCGGCGCGCGAGGGCAAGGATCCGCAGCGGCTGGCCGAGGAACTGTCGCCCGGCGGCGCCATCTATTTCTCGATGGACGAGGACGACGTCAAGCGCGTCATCGGCCACGGCAGCGTGATGATCGGTTCCGACGGCCTGCCGCACGACCAGCGGCCGCACCCGCGCCTGTGGGGCGCGTTTTCGCGGGTGCTGGGGCGATACGTGCGCGAGATGCGCGTGCTGGGCATGGAAGAGGCGATCCGCCGCATGACCAGCCTGACGGCGGCCCAGTTCGGCCTGCGCGACCGCGGCGTGCTGCGCGCCGGTTGCTACGCCGACGTGGTGGTGTTCGACCCCGCCGTGGTGGCCGACCTGGCCACCTTCGCCGAGCCGCTGCAACCGTCCGCCGGCATCCAGGCGGTGCTGGTCAACGGCCAGCTGGTGGAGGAGCGCGGCGCCGCCACTGGCGCCCGCCCCGGCCGCCTGCTGCGCGGCGCGGACCGCGCCGCGCCCGGCTTCGAGACGCCCGCCTGGGCCGCCTGAATCCCGCCATCCGGCGTCGTCGGCGCACGACGCCCCACCTTCGGAGCATCATGCACACAGTCGTCATCGGCGCCGGCGTGGTCGGCATGGCCACCGCCTACTACCTGCATCGCGAGGGCCATCGGGTCAGCGTGGTCGACGCCGGCCCGGGCCCGGGCCTGGCCACCAGCCGGGCCAATGGCGCCCAGCTCAGCTACAGCTTCGTCGCGCCGCTGGCCGACCCCGCCGTGCTGCCCAAGCTGCCTGCCTGGCTGCTGGGCCGCGACACGCCGCTGCGCTGGCGGCCGCGGCTGGATCCGGCGCAATGGCGCTGGTGCCTGGATTTCCTGCGCGCCTGCACCCGCGGCCGCAGCCGCGCCACCACCCGCGAACTGCTTGCGCTGGGACTCTACAGCCGCCAGTGCGTGCACGAACTGGTGGGACGCGAACGGCCCGACTTCGATTTCAGTTCGCGCGGCAAGCTGCTGGTGTACCAGGACGCCGCCGCCTACGGCCGCGCGCTGGCGCAGATGGATTATCAGGCGACGCTCGGCTGCGCGCAGCGCGCCCTGGACCGCCAGGCCTGCCTCGACCTGGAACCGGCGCTGGCCGACATCGGCGCCAGTATCGCCGGCGCCATCTACACGCCGACCGAGGACGCCGGCGACTGCCTGCGGCTGTGCACCGAACTCGAACGCCTGTTGCGCGCCGCGCCCGGCGCGGTGGATTTTCACTTCGACACCCCGGTCACGGCCCTGCGCGGCGAAGGCGGCCGCATCGTGGCGCTGGCCACGCCGCAAGGCGAACTGCAAGCCGACCAGTACGTGCTGGCGGGCGGCATCGGCGCCCAGGCCCTGGCGCGCCGTCTCGGGCTGGACCTGCGCATCTATCCGCTCAAGGGCTACAGCCTCACCTACACCCTGACAGCGGACAGCGTGGCGCCGGTATCGAGCATCAGCGACATCGGCCGCAAAGTCGTCTATGCGCGCCTGGGGCAGCGCCTGCGGGTCGCGGGCATGGTCGACATCGGCGCCGCCGATGCGGCCATCGACCCGCTGCGCACGGACAGCCTGGCGGCGGATGTGGCGCGCTTCTTCCCGCGCCTGAACCCCGCCGGCGCGCCGCAGCCCTGGGCCGGTTTGCGTCCGGCGCGGCCCGATGGCAAGCCGCTGATCGGCGCCACGCCGTGGCGCAACCTGTGGTTGAACGCCGGGCACGGCGGCCTGGGTTTCACGCTGGCGGCGGGCAGCGCCCGGATGCTGGTGGACCTGATGCGCGGGCGCCGCCCCGCGGTCGACCCGGCGGCATTCGCGCTGGCCGCCTGACGGCTCGGCCCGGTCCCGCGCCGCCGGCGCTTCAGGCCGGCGCCGGCGGGAGGATCGCGGCCGGACAGGCCCCGGCCGCCCTCTCGCCTCAATCCGCCTTGATGCCGCGGCTCTGGATCAGCTTGCCCCACTTGTCGCGTTCCTTCACCTCGAAGGCCGCCAGGTCGGCGCCAAACAGGTTGCCCGGGGTCGCGCCGCCTTGCGCCAGCGACTGTTTCAGGGCCGGCGATTGCAGCGCCTGCTTCATGGCGGCGATCAGCTTGTCGACCACCGGCGCCGGCGTGCCGCGCGGCGCATACAGGCCCGACCACGCGGTGACTTCGAAGCCCGGCAGGCCGGCCTCGGCCATGGTGGGCAGATCGGGCGCGGCGGGGCTGCGCTCGGCCGACGTGACCGCGATGCCGCGCAGACGGTCACCGGCCTTGAGCGCGGCCATCGAACTGGGCAGGTTGTCCATCAGGATGTCGACCTGGCCGCCGATCACCGCGGGGATTGCCGCCGACGAGCCCTTGAACGGCACGTGCAGCATCTGCAGACCCGCCATCGATTCGAAGTAGGCGCCCGTCAGGTGCACCGACGAGCCGATGCCCGGCGAGGCGTAGGAATACTTGCCCGGGTCTTTCTTCACCGCGGCCATGACATCCTGCAACGTGCGCCATGGCGAGCCAGCCGCCACCGCCATCACATTGGGCGTGGACGCGATCATGCCCAGCGGCACCAGGTCGGTGGCGGGATTGAAGCCGATGTTGCCGTACAGGAACTGATTGACGCTCTGCGTGCCGACCGAACCCAGCACGATGGTGTAGCCGTCCGGCTGGGCGCGCGTGGCGGCGGCCACGCCCAGGTTGCCGGCGGCGCCGGGCTTGTTCTCGACCACGATGGACTGGCCCAGCGCCGGCCGCATGTGCTCGGCGATGGTGCGCGCGAAGATATCGGTGGTGCCCCCGGGCGGGAACGGCACGATCAGGGTGATGGGCCGTTCCGGCCACTTGGCCGCGGCCGCCGGCGCGGCCATTGCGCCCGCCATCGCGGCCACGCCGACGCAGACCGCGGCGGCGCCTGTCCCTGCACGAAACAACCTGCCCATCCTCTTTCCCCTTCGTGTGAAGTGTTCGATTGATCAAACGGAATCGGGTGCATCGGTACTTCGCGGTTCGACACGGGCGCCCTTGCCATGGGCAGGACATCGCGTCGCGGGCTGGCGCCCGAAGTGACCATGCGGTCACTTTTTCCGCATTAAGAACCCGGGGCCCCGGCTTGTCAATCGGGAGAAGGAGGAATCGGGCGTTATCCCTAAGGTTGGTTGACCGGCTGGCCGCCACCGGCCTGGCCGTTGGCCGCCGCGCCGCCTTGCGCCGGCGCCAGGCCATCCCAGCCGCCGCCCAGCGCGACGATCAGGTTGACGCTGGCCACCAGCCGGTTGCCATACAGGCTGAGCGCGCTGCGTTCGTTGCTGAGCGCGGTGGCGTCCACCACCGCCACGCTCAGGTAATCGACCAGGCCGGCCTTGTACTGGTTCTGGATCAGCCGCAGCGATTCGCGCGCCGATTCCAGCGCGCGGCGCTGCACGGTCTGTTCGCTCTCCATCACACGCAGCTGGATCAGGTAGTCCTCGACCTCGCGCAGCCCGGTCAGCGCCGCCTGGCGGTAGGCCGCCGCCTGCGCATCGTAGGAGGCGCGGGCCTGCTCGACCTGCGCCTGGCGCGCGCCGCCGTCGAAAATCGTCAGCGCCAGCGCCGGCCCCAGCGACCAGAAGCGCGCCGGCGCGGTCAGCAGTTCGGCGAACTGGCCGTTGCGAAAGCCCCCGTCGGCCGACAGGGTCAGGCTGGGGAACCAGGCCGCCTGCGCCACGCCGATCTGCGCATTGGCGGCGGCCGCGCGGCGCTCGGCGGCGGCCACGTCGGGACGGCGCTCCAGCAGCTCGGACGGCAGCCCCACCGGAATCCGCGGCAATTGCAGCGAGAACGGCGCCGGCGGCAGGCTGAAGCGCGACGGCGCCTGGCCCATCAGCACCGCGATCGCGTGTTCGTACTGGCCGCGCTGCCAGTCCAGGTCGATCGACTGCGCGCGCGTGCTTTCGACCTGGGTGCGCGCCACCGCCACGTCCGACTGCCCCGCCACGCCCACGTTGTAGCGGTTCTGCGTCAACTGCAGCGATTTCTCGTAGGCCGCCACTGTGGCGTCCAGCAGGCGCTTCTGTTCGTCCAGCACGCGCAGTTGCAGATAGGCCTGCACCAACGCGGCCTGCGCGCTCAGGCGGGTCGCGGCCAGATCGGCCAGGCTGGCCGCGGCGCTGGCCTCGGACGACTCGACGCTGCGGCGCACCCGGCCCCACACATCCAGCTCCCAACTGACGCTGCCGGTCAGCGAATACTGGTTGGACACGTTGCCGCCGCCGCCCGACGCGGCGGACGACGAACCGCCGCTGCCGCCGCCACTGCCCGAACGGGTCAGGCCGGCGCCCGCCCCCACGGTGGGGAAGAAGCCGGCGCGGGCGCCGCGCACCAGGCCCAGCGCCTGGCGGTAGTTCGCCTCGGCCTGGGCAATGGTCTGGTTGGAGGCATTGAGGTTGTCCACCAGGCCATTGAGCGTGGCGTCGTCATAGACGCGCCACCACTGGCCGCGGTCGGCGTCGTCGCGCGGCTCGGCGCGCTTCCAACCCGGCACCTCGTCCTGGCCTTCCTTGTAGGTCGCGCCCACGTCCAGCGCCGGCCGCTGGTAGTCGGGACCGACGGCGCAGGCGGCCAGCGCCGCGCATAGCGCCAGAGTGATGCCGGCGCGCGGCAGGAAGGCGGAAGGAAAAGGCTTGGCGTTGCGGATCATAGTTGTTCTATCGAAGCGGCCCCGCCACGCCGGGCGCGCCCGCGCGCGGCCCAGAGGCGGAAACGGTCAAGGTAGAGATAGACCACCGGCGTGGTGTACAGCGTCAGGACCTGGCTCAGCACCAGTCCGCCCACGATGGTAATGCCCAGCGGCTGGCGCATCTCGACGCCGGCGCCCGTGGCCACCACCAGCGGCAACGCGCCGAAGATGGCGGCCATGGTGGTCATCATGATCGGCCGGAAGCGCGTCAGGCAGGCCTGGAAGATGGCTTCCTTGGGCGCCATGCCCTGATTGCGCTCGGCCTCGAGCGCGAAGTCCACCATCATGATGGCGTTCTTCTTGACGATGCCGATCAGCAGGAACACCCCGATCAGCGCGATCAACGTGAAGTCGGTGCGCACCAGCAGCAGCGCCAGCAACGCGCCCAGCCCGGCCGACGGCAGCGTCGACAGGATCGTCAGCGGATGCACGAAGCTCTCGTACAGGATGCCCAGCACGATATACATGGTGACCAGCGCCGCCAGGATCAGCCAGGGCTGCTGCGCCAGCGTCTGCTGCAGCACTGCCGCCGTGCCCTGGAAACCGGCCTGAATCTGGTCCGACGGCAGGCCGATGCGCGCCACGGCCGCGTCGATGGCGGCGGTGGCCTGGCCCAGCGACACGCCCGGCGCCAGGCTGAACGACACCGTATCGGCCACGAACAAGCCCTGGTGCTGCACGCTCAGCGGGGCATTGGCGTTCTCGAAGCGGGCGAAGGCCGCCATCGGCACCCGCGCCCCGCTGGCGGTGATCACCTCGACCTGTTTGAGCGACTCGATGTCCTGCGCGAACTTCGGGTCCACCCCCAGCACCACGTGGTACTGGTTCAGCGGCCCGTACATCACCGACACCTGGCGCTGGCTGAAGGAGTTGTTCAGCACGGTCGAGATCGTCGCCATGCTCACGCCCAGCCGGGTGGCGGCGTCGCGGTCGATCACCAGGTTGATCTCGCGGCCCTTGTCCTCGACGTCGGTATCGACGTCGGTGATCTCCGGAACCTTGGCCATGGCCTGCTGCACCTTGGGCATCCACGAACGCAGCAGTTGCAGGTCGCCGGACATCAGCGTGTAGTCATAGGAACCCTGGCTCTGGCGGCCGCCGACGCGGATGTCCTGCTGCGCCACCAGGAACATGCGCGCGCCCGGCATGTTCTGCAGCCGCGCCCGCAGGCGGTTGATGACCTGCTCGGCCGAGACATTGCGCTCGCCCAGCGGCTTGAGCTGGATCTGCATGAAGCTGCTGTTGCTGCCGCCGCGCCCGCCGGCGTAGCCGGTCATGCTCTGCACCGCCGGATCGGCCAGCACCACCTTGCGCAAGGCCTCCAGCTTGGGCACCGTGGCCTGGAACGACGTGCCCTGGTCCACCCGGAAAAAGCCCAGCAGCTGGCCGGTGTCCTGCTGCGGGAAGAAGCCCTTGGGCACGACGGTGTACAGGTACACGTTCAGGCCCACCGCCGCCGCCAGGACCAGCATCATCAGGCGGCTGTGCGCCAGCGCCCACGCCAGGCTGCGGCGGTAGCCGTCCTGCATCCAGGCAAAGCCGTCCTCGGCCCAGCGCGCCAGCCGGCCGGGCGGCTTCGGTTCCTTGGGCTCGGCCTTGAGCAGGCGCGCGCACATCATCGGCGTCAGCGTCAGCGACACCACCAGCGACACCATGATGGAGGCCGACAGCGTCACCGCGAATTCCCGGAACAGGCGCCCCGCCACCCCGCCCATCAGCAGGATCGGAATGAACACCGCCACCAGCGACAGGCTCATCGACAGCACCGTGAAGCCCACCTCGCGCGAGCCGCGCAGCGCCGCCCGCATCGGCGACATGCCGTTCTCGACGTGCCGCATGATGTTCTCCAGCACCACGATGGCATCGTCCACCACGAAGCCGGTGGCCACGATCAGCGCCATCAGCGAGATGGTGTTGAGCGTGAAGCCGCACAGATACATGACGCAGAAAGTGCCTATCAGCGACACCGGCACCGCGACGCTGGGGATGATGGCCGCGCGCCAGCGCCGCAGGAACAGCAGCACCACCAGCACCACCAGGCCCACCGCGATGATCAGCGTCAGCTCGGCCTCGTGCAGCGAGGCGCGGATGCTGGGGGTGCGGTCCTGCGCCACGGTCAGCTGCACGTCGGCCGGCATCAGCGCCAGCAGCGTCGGCAGTTGCGCGCGCACCGCATCCACGGTTTCGATGATGTTGGCGTCGGCCTGGCGCCGCACGATCATCAGGATCGCGTTGCGCTGGTTGTAGAAGCCGGTCTGGTACAGGTCCTCGACCGAATCCTCGACCCTGGCCACGTCCGACACCCGCACCGGCGCGCCGTCGCGCCAGGCCACGATCAGCGGCCGGTACTGTTCGGCGCGGCTGAGCTGATCGTTGACCATGATCTGCCAGTGGTACTGGTCGTTTTCCAGCACGCCCTTGGGCCGGTTGGCGTTGGCATTGGCCAGCGCCGTGCGCACTTCGTCCAGCGACACCCCGCGATTGGCCAGCGCGCCCGGCAGCACCGTCACGCGCACCGCCGGCAGCGAACTGCCGCCCACCGTGACCTCGCCCACGCCATCGACCTGCGACAGCTTCTGCGCCACGATGGTCGAGGCCAGGTCGTACATCTGGCCCTGGCTCAGGGTGTCGGACGTCATCGCCAGCGTCATGATGGGCGCGTCCGAGGGATTGGACTTGTGGTACGTGGGGTTGCTGCGCAGGCTGGTCGGCAGCAGCGAGCGGGCGGCGTTGATGGCCGCCTGCACGTCGCGCGCGGCGCCGTTGATGTCGCGCGACAGGTCGAACTGCAAGGTCACCCGCGTCGAACCCTGCGTGCTGCTGGAAGTCATCTCGGTCACGCCGGCGATGCTGCCCAGCGAGCGCTCCAGCGGCGTGGCGACACTGGACGCCATGGTCTCCGGGCTGGCGCCGGGCAGGCTGGCCGACACCGAGATGGTGGGAATGTCCATCTGCGGCAGCGGCGCCACCGGCAACAGGAAGAACGACAGCATGCCCGCCAGCACGACCGCCAGCGACAGCAGCGTGGTCGCCACCGGCCGGACGATGAAGGGCGCCGACAGGATCACGGCGCGCTCCCGGCGCGCGCCTCGCGCATGCCGCGCCAGCGCCGCGACATGCGGTCGAACATCAGGTAGATCACCGGCGTGGTGAACAGCGTCAGCACCTGGCTCAGCAGCAGGCCGCCCACCATCACCAGGCCCAGCGGCTGGCGCAGCTCGGCGCCCGTGCCCGTGGACAGCATCAGCGGCAGCGCGCCGAACAACGCCGCCAGCGTGGTCATCAGGATCGGCCGGAAACGCAGCAGCGCCGCCTCATGGATCGCCGCGCGCGGCGACAGGCCGCGCTTGCGCTCGGCGTCGAGCGCGAAGTCGATCATCATGATGGCGTTCTTCTTGACGATGCCGATCAGCAGGATGATGCCGATGATGCCGATCATGTCGAGCTCGGTGCCGCTGATCAGCAGCGCCAGCAGCGCCCCCACGCCGGCCGACGGCAGCGTCGACAGAATGGTGATCGGGTGGATGTAGCTTTCGTACAGCACGCCCAGCACGATGTACATGGTGACGATGGCCGCCAGGATCAGCCACAGCGTGCTCGACAGCGAATTCTGGAACGCCAGCGCCGCGCCCTGGAAGCGCGTCTCGACGCTGGCCGGCATGCCGATCTCGGCCTCGGCCGCGGTGATTGCCTCGACCGCGGCCGACAGCGATGCGCCCTGCGCCAGATTGAACGACACCGTGACCATCGGGAACTGGTCCAGCCGGTTCACCGCCAGCACCGTCTTGCCCTCGGTGATGCGGGCAATCGACGACAGCGGTACCTGCGCGCCGGTCGAGGTCGGCACGTGGATCTGGCCGAGCGAGGCCGGGTTCATCTGGAACTGCGGCTGCACCTCCAGCACCACGCGGTACTGGTTGGACTGGGTGAAGATGGTCGAGATCAGGCGCTGGCCGAAAGCGTCGTACAGCGCCTCGTCCACCACCGCCGCCGTGATGCCCAGGCGCGAGGCCGCGTCGCGGTCGATTTCGACCCAGGTCTGCAGGCCGTCGTCCTGCAGGTCATCGGTCACGTCCTTCAGGCCCGGCACCTGGCGCAGCCGGTCGATCAGCTTGGGCGTCCATTCGCTCAGCACCTTCAGGTCCGGATTGGACAGGGTCATCTGGTACTGCGTGCGGCTGACGCGGTCCTCGATGGTCAGGTCCTGCACCGGCTGCATGTAGACGGTCAGGCCGTCCTGCTTGCCGAAGGCTTCCTGCAGCCGCGCCATGACCGTGCGCAGGTCGCCGTTGCGCTCGGCCTGCGGCTTGAGCGCGATCTGCATGCGCCCGGCGCTGAGGGTGGCGTTGCTGCCGTCCACGCCGATGAAGGACGACACCGCCTGCACGTCCGGATCCTCCAGCGCCAGCCGCGCCGCCGCCTGCTGGCGCTCGGCCATGGCGGTGAACGAAATGGACTGCGGCGCCTGTGTGATGGCCTGGATCAGTCCGGTGTCCTGCTGCGGGAAAAAGCCCTTGGGAACCAGGATGTACAGCAGCACCGTCAGCGCGAAGGTGGCCAGGGCCACCAGCAGCGTCAACGGCTGGTGCCGCAGCACCTTCTGCAGCATGCGGTCGTAGGCGGCGATGGTGCGGTCGATAAAGGCGCCGGTGACCTGGTGAAAGCGCCCGTGCTTCTGCTCGGACTCGGCGCGCAGCAGTCGCGCGCACATCATCGGCGTCAGCGTCAGCGACACCACCAGCGAAATCAGGATCGACACCGCCAGCGTGATGGCGAACTCGCGGAACAGCCGCCCCACCACCTCGGTCATGAACAGCAGCGGAATCAGCACCGCGATCAGCGAAAAGGTCAGCGAGATCAGCGTGAAACCGATCTGCTGCGCGCCCTTGAGCGCGGCCTGCAGCGGCGTCTCGCCCTCTTCGATGTGGCGGGCGATGTTCTCGATCATGACGATGGCGTCGTCCACCACGAAGCCAGTGGCGATGGTCAGCGCCATCAGCGTCAGGTTGTTGATGGAGAAGCCGGCCAGGTACATGATGCCGAAGGTGCCCACCAGCGACAGCGGCACCACCACGCTGGGAATCAGCGTCGCGGTGAGGCTGCGCAGGAACACGAAGGTCACCATCACCACCAGCGCCACCGCCAGCAGCATCTCGAACTGCACGTCGGCCACCGAATCGCGGATGGTCTGGGTGCGGTCCGACACCACCGCCACGTCCAGCGTGGCCGGCAGCGCGGCGCGCAATTGCGGCAGCAGCGCCTGGATGCGGTTGACCACGTCGATGACGTTGGCGCCGGGCTGGCGCTGGATGTTCAGCAGGATGGCCGGCTTGTCGCCGGCCCAGGCGGCCTGGCGCGTATCCTCGGCGCCCTCGACCGCGCGCGCCACGTCCGACAGGCGCAGCGGCGCGTTGTTCTTGTAGGCGATGATCAGGTCGTTGTAGTCGGTGGGCGACTTGAGCTGGTCATTGGCGTTGATGGTGGTCGAGCGCAGCGGCCCGTCCAGGTTGCCCTTGGGCTGGTTGACGTTGGCGCCCACCACCGCGGTGCGCAGGTCGGTCAGCCCCAGGCCGTTGGCCGCCAGCGCCTGCGGATTGACCTGCACCCGCACGGCCGGGCGCTGCCCGCCCGCCACGCTCACCAGGCCCACGCCCGGAATCTGCGACAGCTTCTGCGCCACCCGCGTATCGACCAGGTCGCGCACCTGCGGCAAGGGCATGGTGGGCGAGGTGATGGCCAGCGTCAGCACCGCCGCGTCGGCCGGGTTGACCTTGTTGTAAGTCGGCGGCACCGGCAGGTCGCTGGGCAGCAGGTTCGACGCCGCGTTGATGGCGGCCTGCACCTGCTGCTCGGCCACGTCCAGCGGCAGCGTCAGGTTGAACTGCATGGTGATGACCGAGGCGCCGCCCGAACTGGTCGACGACATCTGGTTCAGGCCCGGCATCTGGCCGAACTGCCGCTCCAGCGGCGAGGTCACCAGCGAGGTCATCACGTCCGGGCTGGCGCCCGGGTACAGCGTGGTCACCTGGATGGTGGGGTAGTCGACTTCGGGCAGCGCCGAGACCGGCAGCAGGCGGTAGGCGATGAAGCCGGCGATCAGGATGGCCACCATCGACAGCGTGGTGGCCACGGGCCGCAGGATGAACAGGCGCGACGGGCTCACGGCGCGGCCCCCCGATCAGCGCGTGGCGGGCGTGGTGCCCGCCGGCGCGCCCCCGCCCAGCGACTTGTCCTTGGCGGCGGGGATCACCTCGTCGCCGCCCACCACCTCGACCTTGGCGCCGGCGCGCAGGCGGTCGGTGCCCTCGGTGACGACGCGGTCGCCCGGCTGCAGGCCCTCGTTCACGGCCACCATGCCATTGTTGATGGCGCCCAGCTTGACCTGCCTGACCTGCACGGTATTGTCCGGCTGCACCAGGAACACGAAGGCGCCGGCCGAGCCCTGCTGCACCGCCGCCGTTGGAATCGCGGTCACGCCCTTGCGCGTCAGCACGTGCAGGCGCACGTTGACAAACTGGTTGGGAAACAGCGCGTCGTCCTGGTTGTCGAACCTGGCCTTGAGCTTGAGGGTGCCGGTGGTGACGTCGATCTGGTTGTCCAGCGTCTCCAGCGTGCCGGACGCGATGCGGCGGGTGTCGGCGCGGTCATAGGCCTCCACCGCCAGGGTGCGGCCCTGGGCCAGTTCGGCGCGCACTTCCGGCAATTGCGTCTCGGGCAGCGTGAACACCACCGAGATCGGCTGGGTCTGCGTGATCACCACCAGGCCATTGGTGTCCGAGCTGGACACCAGGTTGCCGCGGTCGACCTGGCGCAGGCCGAGGCGGCCGCTGATCGGCGCCGTGATGCGGGCGTAGTCCAGCTGCAGGCGGGCATTGTCGACATTCGCCTGGTCGCTCTTGATGGTGCCTTCGTATTGCCGCACCAGCGCCGCCTGGGTGTCGACCTGCTGCTTGGCGATGGAGTCCTGCTTGAACAGGGCCTGATAGCGCTGCAGGTCGCGGCGCGCGTTCTCCAGCAGCGCCAGGTTCTGCATCTGGGTGCCGCGGGCCTGGTCCAGGGCCACCTGGAAGGCGCGCGGGTCGACCTGCGCCAGCAGGTCGCCGGCCTTGACCTGCTGGCCTTCCTTGAACGGCACGTCGACCAGCTCGCCGCTGACGCGGCTGCGCACGGTGACAGTGTTGTAGGCCGTGACGGTGCCCAGGGACTTGAGGAAGATGTCGATGTCCTGCGTGACGGCGCTGGCCACCCGCACCGGCACGGCCAGGTTGGCCATGGCCGCGGCCATGTTGGGCCGTCCGCCCGCGCCCGGACGCCCGCCGCCCGCGCCACCCGGCTTGGCGGCCGGCCGCAGCGCCAGCCAGGCGATGCCGGCGACCACCAGCAAAAGCACCGCCAACCCGATGATTCTGCGGCGGGTCCAGCGGGAAGGCGACGAAACGGGACGGCTATCGGACATGGGATACGGTTCCGGCACTGACGGAGAAAGCCGTATTGTGACCCAGGCGGCCGACATTTCCGTGATTGTCCGTTGCCGCTGAAATAGGCCGCAACAGGAATCGGGGCGGGATCGCCGCCGGCTGCCGCGCCCGGAGGCCCGGACGGATCAGGAATTGCAGAGGGTCATCTGGAACGGGATGCTGCGGGCCACCTGCTGGGGCTTGAACTCGCCGTCCTGGGTCGAAAAGCGGATCCAGATCATGTACTTGTTGGCGCTGATCTCGGGGAATACGCCCTGGGCCTGGTCGACCCACACGCGCAGCAACTGGTACTGCTTGCCGCCCAGCATCTGCTGGTAGGCGCCCTGTTCGGCCACGATGTCGGTCTTGCGGCCGGACTCGCGCAGCAAGCGCAGCGCCATGGTCAGGCCGTCGAACAGGGGGATGAAGGGCGCCAGCCAGGCCTGCAGGTCCGCGCAGCGCGCGGCCTCGGGCTTTTGCTGCCAGGCGTAGTACGACGGCATGTCCACCTGGGTGGCGCCGCCGGGCACCGCCAGGCGGCCGCGCAGGCTGGTGAGCCATTCGTTCTCGCGCAGCGACTGGCCGGTCTTGCCGGGCGCGGCCAGGGTCGAGGAGACCTTTTCGAGTTCGCGCAGCATGCCTTCGAGCGCGTCCTGCGCCACCCCGGGGTGATCGCGCAGGCCCACCAGCGCCACGCGCTGGCGTTCGAGATCCTGCAGCACCGCGCCTTTCACGTCGGTGCGCTCGCAGACGTCGAGCAGATCGAACAACGAGGTGACCGCGACCTGGTGCAGGCGTGAATCCCCCTCGCGGGCAAAGAAGAACAGCCTGTCGAACAGGTATTCGAGCCGCAGGTAAGCGCGGATGCGCTCATTGAAGGGATATTCGAAAACAATCACGCTTGTAAACAGGCCCATCAGAGGTCGACCCGCGGGCCGAGATTATTCAGGGGTGCCGGCCAAGCCCGGGGCTTGCCGGCCCGTCGCGGCCGCCAGCGCAAGCCAGCGGTCATGCAGGGTCTTCGCCTGCGCGCGCAATTGCTCCGGCGAGGTCGCGCCGCCATTGTCGATGACGTCATCCGCGACTTCGAGCCGGCTGGCCCGCGCAGCCTGTGCCGCCATGATACGCCGGATGGCAGAGTCCGTCAGCCCGCTGCGCGACTGCACGCGCGCCACCTGCGTTTCGGGATCGCAATCGACCACGCAGATGCGATCGACGCGGTCGCGCCAGCGCGTGATCGACTCCACCAGCAGCGGCACCACGAACACCAGATAGGCGCCGCGCGCGGCCTCGGCCTGGCGTTCGGTTTCATGGCCGATGGCCGGGTGCAGGATGGCCTCAAGGCGCAGGCGGACTCGCGGATCGGCGAAGGCGCGTTCCCGCATCCAGTCGCGGTCGAGGGCGCCATCCGGTGTCAACGCGTCGGGCCCGAACTCGCGTTCGATGGCGGGCATGGCCGCGCCCCCGACCGCTGTCAGCGCGCGCGCGATCTCGTCCGTGTCGACCACCGACGCGCCCCACTCGCCCAGCATGTCGGCCACGCGCGACTTGCCCGAGCCGATGCCTCCTGTCAGACCGATCTTGAACATGCTCTTCATTCCCTCGCGGCCGCGATCCGGCCGGACCGGCGCGCCCCGCGCGCCCTCAATGCAGCAACCATCCCAGGCCCTGCTCGCCGCCCAGCAGCAGCACGGCCACGCCCGCCAGCGCCAGGTAGGGCCCGAACGGCAACGCCTGGCCGCGACTGGCGCGGCCGCTGAGCGTCAACGCGCCGCCCACCACCACCCCCGCCACCGACGCGGCCAGCAGCAGCATCGGCAACGCGCCGACGCCGAACCAGGCGCCCAGCGCCGCCAGCAGCTTGAAGTCGCCGTAGCCCATGCCCTCGCGCCCCGTCAGCAGGCGGAATGCATGAAAGATAACCCACAGGAACGAATAGCCGGCCACCGCGCCCACTACCGCCATCGACAACGGGGTGAAGGCATCGAACAGGTTCACCAGCAGGCCGGCCCAGGCCAGTGGCAGAGTGATGGCATCGGGCAGCAGGGTCGATTCGAGATCGATCCAGGCCAGCGCCACCAGCGCCGCCGACAGCCCCATGGCGCACAGCGCGATGGGCGTGGCGCCGAAGCGCCAGGCGCAGGCCGCGAACAGCACGCAGGTGATGGCCTCGATGGCGGGATAGCGCCAGCCGATCGGCGCCCGGCAGGCGGCGCAGCGGCCGCGCAGCGCCAGCCAGCCCGCCAGCGGCAGGCGGCGCCAGCCGGTCACGGGCGCTTCGCACCGCGGGCAGTGCGCGGCAGGCGCCCACAAGCCGTAGCTGGCGGCCGGCCGGGCCTGGCCCGCCGCCTCCTGGCATTGCGCCTGCCATTCGCGTTCCATCATGCGCGGCAGGCGGTGAGTTACCCGCGTCAGCCAGCCGCCGACGGCCAGGCCGCCCAGCGCGGCCAGCGCGACGAACAGTGCCAGCGGCACGGGAAGGACATGCCACAGCGTGGTCATGCGCGCCCTCGCGGCGCGGCGCGGCGGCGGCCGGGCCGCGCGGGGCCGTGTCGTAATTTGTGCATAAAGTGCCGGCTACGCCTTTCAGGGTGTGGGGGAACGTATCGAATCTTCGCATAAGTGCGTAAAATCGGAGACAGACTCAATTTACGGATCAGCTGCCATGGCCGCGCGCGTCGAACTCCTTACCCGCCCCCGCAAACTCGGCATCTTGGGGCTGCTGCTCGCGGGCACGGCGCTGGGTGCCGCGGGCTGCGCCCAGCAACGCACCGAAGGCTATTACGATCCTCCGGCGGAAAGCACCGTGACCGACGCCCAGTACCAGGGCTCCGGCGCCGGCTACCGCACCGTGCTGCGGGCGCCGTCGCAGGTGCAGATCGCCCTCAAGCCGGACCAGAAAAAGACCCCGAACCAGGCCGCGGCCAGCCAGGGCGCCACCACCGAGGACGGCCAGGCCGTGCCGGAAGGCGCCGACAGCGCCGCCGGCGGCGGCGCCGCGGCCGCCCCGGCGCCCGCTCCGGCCCCGGCCGCCATG
Source organism: Achromobacter ruhlandii (assembly GCF_002082135.1). Taxonomy (NCBI): domain Bacteria; kingdom Pseudomonadati; phylum Pseudomonadota; class Betaproteobacteria; order Burkholderiales; family Alcaligenaceae; genus Achromobacter; species Achromobacter ruhlandii. The sequence continues at coordinate 405,291 of NZ_CP017433.1, read as the reverse complement.
CAAAGCGCGGCCGCCAACAGCCTGGTGCCCCAGCCGCAGACCTACATGGGCACCCTGCCGTGTTTCTCGCCCGCCATGCAGTGCACGGCGCAGCGCGTCACGCTGACCCTGGCGCCCAACGGCCGCTGGCGCGGCCGCACCGCCTACCTCGAAAACGATCCCAAGAAGGCCGCCCCGGTGGTCGAGCAAGGCTGCTGGGATGCCACCGACGAGCGCCCGCCGCGCGTCATCCTGCTCGACGGCAAGGGCAATGTGCGGGTCGAATTCGTGGTGGCCGCCAACAACGTGCTGCGCGTGCGCTCCATCGGCGGCCAGACGCCGAACCTGAACTACAACCTGACGCGCCAGCCGGACCTGGATCCGATCGACGAACTGGCCAAGGCCACCGCGCCCCAGTGCCCGTAAGGCCGGCAGGCCAGACACTGCCTCTGGCCTGACCGACCGCCCACCGCCCCAAGGGCCTGCCGGACACCGCGTCCGCCAGGCCCTTGTGCTTTCCGCCGCCCGCGCCCGGCCGGACTCGCGAACGCCGCTGGCGAACACGCTCGATGTGAGCGCCTACTTACCCCACAACCCCTTGCTGATCAGCATCGCGGAACAATCCGCGATCACGGTGGCGATCGGCCTGGGATGGACGACATACGCGCCCGAGCCCGGGCATCCCGTTTCCGCCCTGGCCGGGCCGTCACCGGCCGTCGCATCCTGAACGTGGCCAGCGGGCCCGACCGGCAACGGCGGTCCGCCGTCCAGGTGTCCGTAGGCGCATAGCCGGCAGGCCAGCCGCATGGCGTTGCGCACCCCCAGCTTGGTGAAGATGCGGGCGCGATGTGCCTCGACCGTGCGCAGCGAGATACCCAGGTCGATGGCGATGACCTTGTTGGGGCGTCCGGCGACGATGTAGTCGACGATCTCGCGTTCGCGCGGCGTCAGGACGGCCAGGATGGCGGGAAGATCGGGGCGGGGAACGGGCATGGAACGGCTCTGCAATGAAAGGTTGCAGAGAGTCTGCCCCGCCGCCGGCGGCGACGTAAGCTGGCAATTTTGCCAGGGGCGACGGCGCGGCCCGCGGCAAACGGGCCGGCGGCGGCGCCTGGCATCAGGCCGTGTAGGACAGTTCCAGGTTGTCGATCAGGCGCGTCGCGCCCAGCTTGGCGGCGGCCAGCACCACCACGGGCTCGCCGGCCTGCAGGTCGGCGGCTTCCGGACGCTTCAGGTCGCGCTGGCGACGCAGGGCGATGTAGTCCACCTTCCAGCCACGATCGGTCAGGTGCTGGGTGGCCTCGCGCTCCAGCCCGGCGGCATCGCGCTCGCCGGCCGCCAGCCGCTGGCCGACGCCCCGCAGCGCGGCGTACAGGGCCGGCGCCTCGGCGCGCTCGGCCTCGCTCAGGTAGCGGTTGCGCGAGGACAGCGCCAGGCCGTCGTCGGCGCGCACGGTCTCGTGCGCCAGCACTTCCACCGGCAGCTGGAACTGGCGGCACATGTTGCGCACCACCATCAGCTGCTGGTAGTCCTTCTTGCCGAACACCGCCACCTTGGGCTGCACGCAGGAGAACAGCTTGAGCACCACGGTGCTGACGCCGGCGAAGAAGCCCGGTCGGAACTCGCCTTCGAGGATGTCGCCCAGGTCGTCCGGCGGCTGCACGCGGTAGTTCTGCGGTTCGGGGTACATCTCGCGCTCGTTGGGCGCGAACAGCACGTACACGTCGCGCTCGCGTTCGAGCTTCTCGATGTCGGCGGCCAGGGTGCGCGGGTATTGGTCGAAATCCTCGTTCGGCCCGAACTGCAGGCGGTTCACGAAGATGCTGGCGACCACCGGGTCGCCGTGCTGGCGCGCCAGCTTCATCAGCGCCAGGTGGCCTTCGTGCAGGTTGCCCATGGTGGGCACGAACGAGACGCGGTTCTGGCCGCGCAGGTGGTCGCGCAATTCCTGGATGGTGTGGACGACTTTCAAGGGGGATCTCCGGGATTGGGCGCGCAGCCCGGGGGGAATCGGATCAGGCCGCGACCGCCGCGACGCTGGTGTAGGCCAGGCGCACGTAGATGGGCGCGTAAGGCTCGGCCTGCGTTATTTCCAGCAGCGATTCGCGCGCCAGTTCCAGCATGGCGATGAAGTGCACCACCACCACCGCGGCCGGCGCGCCCTCGCGCACGCGTTCCATGAACAGGTCGCCGAACTCCATGAAGCGCACGTCGTTCAGGCGCCGCAGGATGTGCGTCATATGGTCGCGCACCGACAGCTGTTCGCGGGTGATGTGATGGTGCTGGTTGAGCTTGGCCCGCTTCATGATGTCGGCCCACGCGGCGCGCAGGTCGTCGACGCTGACCTCGGGCAGCATGCGTTCGACGCTCAGGTCGGCGACCGCGTGGCTGCTGACGAAGTCGCGGCCCAGCTGCGGCATGGCGTCGAGCTTCTGCGCGGCCAGCTTCATCTGTTCGTATTCGAGCAGGCGGCGCACCAGCTCGGCGCGCGGATCCTCGGGCTCTTCGCCGGTGTCGGTCTTCTTGACCGGCAGCAGCATGCGCGACTTGATCTCGATGAGCATGGCCGCCATCAGCAGATATTCGGCGGCCAGCTCCAGATTGTGGATGCGGATCTGTTCCACATAGGACAGATACTGCCGCGTGACATCCGCCATGGGGATGTCCAGCACGTTGAAGTTCTGCTTGCGGATCAGGTACAGCAGCAGGTCCAGCGGTCCCTCGAAGGCTTCGAGGAACACCTCCAGCGCGTCCGGCGGGATATACAGATCCGTCGGCATCTGGAACAGCGGCTCGCCGTACAGGCGCGCGAACGCGACGCTGTCAACGGTGTCGGGCGTGCTGTCGACGGGGGGTTCCACTAGCGCGGCCAGGGCATCGCCCGGGACGGAGGGGGTGTGGGCCATGGCTGCCGCAACGGTATCAGTCGGCCTGATACACGTACGGCTTTTGCGGCACGCGGGCGGCGCGGAAGCCTTCCAGCAGTTCCGCGTCCTGCGGCTTGTCCCACAGACGGGCGCGGCCCTCGCGCTGGCGCTCTTCGGTGCCAGGGTGCGACTGCTTGTAGTCTTTGAGGAACTTGGTGATCTCGGATTCGTAGTTGGTTGCCATGGCACCAATTTCAGTGGGTTTCGGATACCCGGAGTTTACTGCACGCGGGGCCGGGAGCCGGCGTTACAATCTTCCGGGTCCCACCGCCCCCCTCCGCCATGTCAGCCGAATCCGCAGCCGCAGCCAATCCCGCTCCTCCCTCGACCCCGGACGCGGTGCGCGCGGCGCGCATGATTCCCTTCATCGTCGGCTGTGCGCTGTTCATGCAGATGCTGGACGCCACGGTGGTCGCCACCGCCCTGCCGGCCATGGCGCGGGCCCTGGGATCGACCCCGGTACGGTTGAACGTGGCCATCACCTCCTACCTGCTGTCGGTGGCCGTGTTCGTGCCGGTCAGCGGCTGGGCCGCCGACCGCTACGGCGCGCGCCGCGTCTTTATCGCCGCCATCGGCCTGTTCACCCTCAGTTCCGTGGCCTGCGCCCTGTCGCAGGACCTGCCGCAACTGGTGATCGCCCGGGTGGTGCAGGGCATGGCCGGGGCCATGATGGTGCCGGTGGGCCGCATCATCCTGCTGCGCACGGTGCCCAAGCAGGATCTGTTGAAAGCCATGTCGTTCCTGTCGATCCCGGCGCTGCTGGGGCCGGTGATCGGGCCGCCGCTGGGCGGTTTCATGGTCACGTACATGTCGTGGCACTGGATCTTCCTGATCAACATTCCCATCGGCGTGCTCGGCATCGCGCTGGTGCTGCGCTACGTGGCCGAGATCAAGGAAGAATCGGCGCCGCGCCTGGACTGGCTGGGCTTCCTGCTCAGCGCGGTGTGCCTGGCCACGCTGGTCAGCGGCTTCGAGGCCATCGGCCGCGACGTCATGCCGCTGCCGATGCTGCTGGGCCTGATCGCGGTCGGCATCGTCTGCGGCCTGCTCTACGGCTGGCATGCGCGCCGCACCGAACACCCCATCATCGATCTGGCGCTGATGCGCATCCCGACCTTCGCCATCTCGACGCTGGGCGGCAACCTGTGCCGCTTCGCGGTCGGCGCCACGCCCTTCCTGCTGGCCATGCTGCTGCAGGTGGGCTTCGGCCTGTCGCCGTTCTCGGCCGGCCTGATCACCTTCGCCAGCGCCGCCGGCGCGCTGCTGATGAAATTCGTCGCCACGCCCATCGTCAGGCATTTCGGCTTTCGCCGCGTGCTGACCGTGAACGCGGTGCTGACCGGCGCCTTCATCGTGGTCTGCGCCACGTTCACCCCTACCACCCCGGTCTGGCTGATGATCGCCATCCTGCTGGTCGGCGGCTTCTTCCGCTCGCTGCAGTTCACCGGCGTAAATACGCTAACCTATGCCGACATTCCCCCGGCCAAGATGAGCCGCGCCAGCAGTTTCGCCGCCATGGCGCAGCAGCTCGGCATCAGCCTGGGCGTGGGCGTGGCCGCGGTGACCCTGAACATCAGCATGACCCTGCGCGGGGCGGAAAGCCTGGTGGTGGGCGACGTGATCGTCGGCTTCATCGTCATCGGCCTGCTGTGCGCGGCTTCGGTCTTTTCCTTTAGACGCCTCGACCCGCTGGCCGGGGCACACCTGAACGGCGCCAAGAACAGTGACGACGAATGAATTTGTCCTAGCCCTGGACCAGGGCACCACCAGCTCCCGCGCCATCGTGTTCGATCGCGACGGCGTGGTGCGCGGCATCGGCCAACGTGAATTCCGCCAGCACTATCCGCGGCCGGGCTGGGTCGAACATGATCCCGGCGAGATCTGGCACAGCCAGCTGGACGTGGCGCGCGAGGCCTTGCGCAACGCCGCCGCCAGCGCCGCCGACGTAGCCGCCATCGGCATCACCAACCAGCGCGAAACCACCCTGATCTGGGACCGCGCCAGCGGCCGCCCCCTGGCCCGCGCCATCGTCTGGCAGGACCGCCGCACCGCGCCGATGTGCGACCAGTTGCGCCAGGACGGCCACGCCGACTTCCTGCAATCGCGCACCGGGCTGGTGCTGGACGCCTATTTCTCGGGCACCAAGCTGGCCTGGCTGCTGGATCACGTGCCCGGCGCGCGCCAGAAGGCCGAGCGCGGCGAACTGGCCTTCGGCACCGTCGACACCTGGCTGATCTGGCAGTTGACCGGCGGCGCGGTGCACAGCACCGACCCCAGCAACGCCTCGCGCACCATGCTGTTCGACCTGCACACGCAGGACTGGAACGACGAGATCCTGGCGCTGCTCAACATTCCGCGCAGCGTGCTGCCCTCCATCGCGCCCAGCAGCGCGGTGGTGGGCGAGTCCCTGCCCGAATGGCTGGGCGGCTCGATTCCCATCGCCGGCGTGGCCGGCGACCAGCAGGCCGCCACCTTCGGCCAGGCCTGCTTCAAGCCGGGCATGGCCAAGAACACCTACGGCACCGGCTGCTTCATGCTGATGAACGTGGGCGACAAGCCGGTGCAGTCGCACAACCACCTGCTGTCGACCGTCGGCTGGGGCCTGCCGGCGCAGGGCCAGCCAGGCTGGCGTCCGGCCTACATGCTGGAAGGCGGCGTGTTCGTCGCCGGCGCCGCGGTGCAATGGCTGCGCGACGGCCTGGGCATCATCCAGCGTTCCGAGGAAATCGAATCGCTGGCCGCCAGCGTGGCCGACACCGATGACGTCTTCATGGTGCCGGCCTTCGCCGGCCTGGGCGCGCCGCACTGGGACCCCTACGCCCGCGGCACCCTGGTGGGCCTGACGCGCGGCACCACCCGCGCCCACATCGCCCGCGCCACGCTCGAATCCATCGCCCTGCAGAGCGCCGAACTGCTGACCTGCATGAACGGCGACAGCGGTATCGCGCTGACCGAGCTGCGGGTGGACGGCGGCGCCGCCCGCAACGACCTGCTGATGCAGATGCAGGCCGACCTGTTGGGCGTGCCGGTGGTGCGCCCGCGGGTGCCCGAATCGACCGCGCTGGGCGCGGCCGGCCTGGCGGGCCTGGCGGTCGGCTTCTGGTCGGACCAGGACGAGTTCGCCTCCAAGTGGCAGGCCGAACGCACCTTCGAACCGTCCTGGCCGGACTCGGTGCGCGAGGCCCGCATGCGGCGCTGGCGCCAGGCGGTGGAACTGTCCAAGGGCTGGTCCAACACCGCGAAGTGAACGGAGGCCGCCCGGCGCGCCGCTGACACGCGCCGGTTGCCTGCGCGCGGATCGCCGCGAGGCATCGGCGCTCCCCCGCCGCCCATCAGGCGCACGCAGCCGGCCGCTTACGGCCGCCGCGCCTGCGCCTGCATCACTCGCAACGCCACGCGATAGCCGGCGAACACATAGAACGCATTGCTGTTCATCAGCAGCCACGCGCCGGCGCCGCCCAGCAGCGCGACCACCGGGCCGACCGCGCGCATGTCGCCCTGCGACCAGGCGATCAGGCCCAGCACGCCGGCAGTGGCCAACGCCAGCGCGGTGCGCTTGAGCAGCACCAGCCCCAGGCTGTAGCCGCCCATGAAGGCCACCACGCCGATCGCCAGCGCCAGGGCCGTGACGGCGCAGGCCAGCACCAGCGCAAAGGCCGCCAGCGCCGGGCCGGCCGGCCGCAGCAACAGGCTCAGCAGGCCGATGCCGACGCCGATGCCGCCGACCATGGTCAACACCGCCAGCGCCAGCGGCGACCACAGCCCCGGCGGCGCGGCGCGCGCATCCATCTCGGCAACGAAACGGTGCATGGACGCGGATGCGTCCGGCGCGCCCGCCTCGTCGCGCAGCGCCGCCTCCAGGCGGCGGCATTGCGCGATCAGCGCATTCAGGCCGGGGCCGGACGGCGCCATCACAGCCTCGTCACGCCCGGGGCGTGTTCGGCCACCGTGTTGCGCAGCGCGGCCATCGCCTCCTGCACGGCGGTCGGCCGGAACGCATCCTCGCGCCAGTACATGGCCACCGAACCGAAGCCCGACAGGCGCATCGGAATGATGCGCATCGCCTTCATCTGCGTGAAGCGCAGCGCGGCGCGGTGCGAAGCCACGCCGATCATGTCGCTGTTGTTGATCAGCGTGAGGTTGATGGTGACCGAATTGGATTCGATATGGTCGGCCGGCGGCGCCTGGCCGGCCGCGGCCAGCGCGGCGTCGACCGCGTTGCGGATCGGCGTGCCCTTGGGCCACAGGATCCAGCGGTATGACAGCAGCTCCGGCCAGCCCGGCTGCTCCCGCGCGAACAGCGGATGGCGCGGCCGCGCCACCAGGTGGATCGGCTCCAGGTACAGGGCCTCGAAGCGGATGGCCGGATCGTGATGCTCGGGCGCCGAGCGGCCCACCACGATGTCCAGGTCGCCCTGCGCCAGTTGCGCCAGCAGGCGGTCGGTCGTGCCTTCCACCAGTTTCACGCGGGCCTGCGGCATGCGTTCGAGCAGCTTCATCACCGCCAGCGGCACGGTGTCGGAGGCCGAGGCGCCCGAGGCGCCGATCACCACCCGGCCGCCGCCGCCCTCGCGCAGCGCGGCCATGTCGGCGCTCGCGCGGTCCAGCTGCGCCTCGACCCGCTGCGCGTGCGCGATCAGCACATCGCCGTGCGGCGTCGGCCGCAGGCCGCGCGCATGGCGCTCGAACAGCGGCAGGCCGATGTCGTCCTCCAGATCCTTCAACCACTTCGACAACCCCGGCTGGGTCGTGTTGAGCATCGCGGCCGAGTGGCTGATGTTGCGGGTCTGGGCCAGGCTGAGCAGCATTTTCAGATTGCGCAGGCGTAACCGGTGAGTCCAGTCCATGGAGCCCCCTTTTGTCTCTTATCCATATTGTTATTGGTATGGATAATAAGATAATTTCATTTCAAAACACATAGCTCGTTCCGCATAATCGTCTCCATATCAGGCCCCGCCGCGCCCGCCGCGACGGGCCCACAGAAGCCGGCCCCGACGCCGGCCCCAGGAGACAAACATGCCCGACGGTCACCCCCCCGGCGCGGATCGCGCCGCCTATTACGCCCGCATCGCCCAGAAGCACATGGCCCCGCTGTGGGAGTCGCTGCACAACCTGGTGCCGCGCCAACCCGCGCCGCGCTGCGTGCCCGCCATCTGGAAATACGACGAGGTGCGCGACGACGTGCTGGCCTCCGGCTCGCTCATCAGCGCCGAGGAAGCCGTGCGGCGCGTGCTGATCCTGGAGAACCCGGGCCTGCCCGGCCAGGCCAGCATCACGCAGAGCCTGTACGCCGGCCTGCAGCTGATCCTGCCGGGCGAGATCGCGCCCAGCCACCGCCACACCCAGTCGGCCCTGCGCTTCATCGTCGAAGGCCGCGGCGCCTACACCGCCGTCAACGGCGAGCGCACCACCATGCACCCGGGCGACTTCATCATCACGCCGTCTTGGACCTGGCACGACCACGGCAACGCCGAGACCGTCGACGGCGGCGAACCGGTGGTCTGGCTCGACGGCCTGGACATCCCGCTGCTGCGCTTCCTGGACGCCGGCTTCGCCGAGAACTATCCCTGCGCCACCCAGCCGGTCACGCGCCCGGAAGGCGACAGCATGGCGCGCTACGGCCACAACATGGCGCCGGTGCGGCACCGCGCCACCAGCGGCACCTCGCCGATCTTCAACTATCCCTACGAGCGCAGCCGCGAGGCGCTGGACGCGCTCTACCGCCACGGCGAACTCGACCCCTGGGACGGCGTCAAGCTGCGCTACCTGAACCCGGCCACGGGCGGCTATCCCATGCCCACCATGGCCACCTTCATGCAGCTGCTGCCGGCCGGCTTCCAGGGCAAGCCCTATCGCAGCACCGACTCCACCGTCTACAGCGTGGTGGAAGGCCGTGGCATTGCCCGCATCGGCGACGCCGAATTCCATTTCGGCCCGCGCGACGTGTTCGTGGCGCCGTCGTGGCAGCCGGTGCAGCTGGCGGCGCTGGAAGACGCCACCCTGTTCAGCTATTCCGACCGCCCGGTGCAGGACGCGCTGGGCCTGTGGCGCGAAGAACGCACCGCCTGAAGGCGGCTACCTCCCTTCATTTCCATTCCGGCCAGGGCCCGCGCGGGCCCTGGCGCCGCATTCCAGAAAGGTGACCCATGTCTTTTGTGTTTGATCCCGCCGCCCCCGTTGCCGTGCCCGTCGCCGGCAGCCAGGACAGCTTCCCGGTGCGCCGCGTCTATTGCGTCGGCCGCAACTACGCCGCCCACGCCCGCGAAATGGGCTTCGATCCCGACCGCGAACCGCCCTTCTTCTTCTGCAAGCCGGCCGACGCCGTGGTGCCGGTGGCCGAGGGCAGCACGCTGTCGCTGCCCTACCCGCCCGAGACCGCCAACCTGCACTACGAGATCGAGCTGGTCGCGGCCATCGGCAAGGGCGGGGCCAACATCGCGGTCGAATCCGCGCTGGAACACGTGTGGGGCTACGCCGTCGGCCTGGACATGACGCGCCGCGACCTGCAGATGAAGATGCGCGAGGCCGGCCGCCCCTGGGAACTGGGCAAGGCCTTCGACCAGAGCGCCCCCATCGGCCCCCTGCGCCCGGCCAGCACGGTGAAGGACATCGACCGGGCCGGCATCTGGCTGCAGGTCAACGGCGCCGACAAGCAACGCAGCGACATCGGCAAGCTGATCTGGTCCGTTGCCGAAACCATCGCCTATCTGTCCCGGTACTTCCGCCTGGAAGCGGGCGACCTGATCTATACCGGCACGCCGGAAGGCGTGGGCCCGGTGGTGCGCGGCGACACGATGGTCGGCGGCGTCGACGGCCTGGGCACGCTGAGCGTGCGGATCGCCTGAGGAAACCCGCCCATGCAACTGCACAGCTTCTTCAACAGCTCCACCTCGTACCGCGTGCGCATCGCGCTGGCGCTCAAGGGCCTGCCGTTCGACGTCGTGCCGGTGAACCTGCGCAAGCAGGAACAGCGCGCCGCCGATTACGTCGCGCGGAATCCGTCGGCCGGCGTGCCGCTGCTGACCGACGGCGATTTCCAGCTGTCGCAATCGCTCGCCATCATCGACTACCTGGACGCCACCCACCCCGAGCCGCGCCTGATCCCGGCCGCGCCGCGCGAACGCGCCCGCGTGCTGGAGCTTTCCAACGCCATCGCCTGCGACATCCATCCGGTCAACAACATGCGCATCCTGCGCTACCTGCAGGAAGAGCTGGGCGCCACCGACGCGCAGAAGAATGCCTGGTATCACCACTGGATCCGCGAAGGCCTGACCGCGGTCGAATCCCTGTTGACGCGCCATGGCCACGGCGCCTATTGCTTTGGCGACGCGCCGACGCTGGCGGACTGCTGCGTCGTGCCGCAGGTCGCCAACGCCCAGCGCATGGGCTGCGACCTGTCGGCCTACCCGCGCCTTGTGGGCGTCTACGAACATTGCCTCGCGCAACCCGCCTTCCAGCAGGCCGCGCCCGCCAACCAACCGGACTACATCAAGTGACCTCGCAAGCTTCCCCGGGCCAGGAGCCCGACACCCTGGGCGCGCCGCTGCGCGAATACACCGATCCGGCCTACCGCCCGCTGTGCGCCAACCTGGCCGAGGTGCGCGCCAACATCGACCGGCTCGACGACGAAATCGTGCGCCTGATGGCCGAGCGCGCCATGTACGTCAAGGACGCCGCGCGCTTCAAGCGCGACGCCTTCCAGGTCAGCGCGCCGGCGCGCCAGGCCGAGGTATTCGAGAAAGTGCGGCGCCTGGCCGAGCGCCACAACCAGGGCTTCGAGAACCTGGACCAGGTGGTGGACGCGGCCTACCGCGCCATGGTGGCGGCCTTCATCGCCAATGAGCAGACCTATTTCAACAATATGAAGATCGCGGGAGACAAGCATGCATAAGCCTTCAACCCTGGCGCGGGCGCGCGCTTTGACGGCGCGCGCGCTGGCGCTGGGACTGGTGGCCCTGGCGCCGCTGGGCGCGGCGCAGGCCGCCGACGCCTGGCCGTCGCAGCCGCTCAAGGCGCTGGTGCCGTTCGGTCCGGGCTCCAGCCCCGACCAGGTGGCGCGCATCGTCGGCGAGAAGGCCGGCGCCATCCTCGGCCAGACCGTGGTGGTGGAGAACAAACCGGGCGCCAGCGGCAACATCGGCACCTTCGCCATCGCCAACGCCAAGCCCGACGGCTACACCTTCGGCGTCTCGATCACCGGCCCGCTGGTGAACAACACGCTGCTGTTCGACAAGCTGCCCTACGCGCCGGCCACCGACCTGGCGCCGCTGACGCTGGCGGTGCACCAGCCCAACGTGCTGGTGGTGCCGGCCAACTCCGGCATCGACAACGTCGGCCAGTTGCTGGAGGCGCTCAAGAAGAACCCGGACAAGTACAACTTCCCCTCGCCCGGCGCCGGCACCGTCTCGCACCTGGCGGTGGAACTGCTGCTGCAGCGGATCGGCGCGCGCGCCACGCACGTGCCGTATCCGTCGTCGCCGGCCGCGCTGACTTCGCTGCTGTCGGGCGATACGCAGTTCGCCGCGCTGCCGCCGATCGCGGTCATGAGCATGGTCAAGGACGGCCGCCTGAAGGCGCTGGCCGTGACCTCGTCCAAGCGTTCCACCCTGCTGCCCGAGATCCCCACGCTGGCCGAAGTCGGCGTGCCCGGCATCGAGGGCTCGGCCTGGATCGGTTTCGTGATTTCGTCCAAGGTGCCCGCCGACATCCAGAAGAAGCTGTCGGACGCGCTGATCCAGGCGATCCGCGACCCCGAGGTGGTCAAGCGCCTGCAGGCGCAGTTCATGGATCCGGTGGGCAGCACACCGGCCGAGTTCCGCGCCTACATGGACGATGAGCTCAAGCGCTGGGAACCGCTGATCACCAAGCTCGGCATCAAGAGCCAATAAGCAGGCCTGTGAACGGGCGGCCTCGCCGCCCGGCATTTCGCATTTCGCAACACCAGACAGTCAAGCAGGACAGCAAGGAGACAAGCATGACCCTCACCGAACCCGCCCGCCAGGTACCGCTCTACGGCGAATACGACGTCGTCGTACTGGGTGGCGGCCCCGCCGGCATCCTGGCGGCCGCCAGCGCCGCCCGCAACGGCGCCAGCGTGCTGCTGGTGGAACGCTATGGCTTTCTCGGCGGCATGGGCACGGCGGCGGGCGTCTCCAACTTCTGCGGCCTGCACGCCAATGTGCGCGGCGCCATCCGCCAGGTGGTGCACGGCATGACCGATGAGCTGCTGGACCGCATGCGCGCGCTGGACGGCCTGAACGACCCGCACCTGATCCTGGGCAAGATCCACGCCCAGGCCTACGACATCTCGGCCTTCAAGTGCGCCGCCGACGGCATGGTGCAGGACAGCGGCGCACAGATCCTGTTCCACGCATTGGCCACCGGCCTGGCGCGCGACGCCGCCGGCAATGTCGACGCGCTGTTCCTGGAGACCAAGTCCGGCCGCTGCGCGGTGCGCGGCAAGGTCTTCATCGATTGTTCGGGCGACGCCGACATCGCGCAATGGGGCGGCCTGCCGTTCGAAAAGGGCGACGCGCACGGCCACATGCTCTATCCCACGCTGATGTTCAAGGTCGGCAACGTCGACGGCGTCCGCGCCCAGGAGGCGTGGAAGACCATCCCACAGCTGATGGACCAGGCCGCCGCCAGCGGCGAATTCACTTTCCCGCGACGCGGCGCCATCGTGCGGCCGCAAAAGCATGACTACGAGTGGCGCGTCAACGTGACCCAGCTGGCCAACGCCGATGGCAGCGCGGCCGACGGCACCGACGCCGCCTCGCTCTCGGCCGGCGAGCTGGAAGGCCGCCGCCAGATCACCGAATACCTGAAGTTCCTGCGCGCCAAGGTGCCGGGCTTTGAGAACGCCTATGTGCTCGACATCGCGCCGCAGCTCGGCATCCGCGAAACCCGCCGCATCGTCGGCGAGGCCATGCTGACCAAGGAAGACGTGCTGGGCTGCGCCGACTTCGAGGACAGCATCGGCGTGAACGGCTGGCCGCTGGAAATGCACACCGCCGGCGACGTGCAATGGCTGTGGCCGCCGATTCCCGAATCGCGCGGCTACAACCAGCTGCCGTTCCGCATGATGGTGCCGCGCCGCGGCCCCGGCGTGGCCGGCAACGTGCTGGTGGCCGGCCGCTGCGCCTCGATGACGCACGAAGGCCAGTCGGCCGCCCGCGTCAGCGGCAGCTGCTTCGTCATGGGCGAGGCCGCCGGCACCGCGGCCGCCATGGCGCTGCGCGGCGGCCACGCGCCCGCCGACGTGCCGGTGACGGCGCTGCAGGCGCAGCTGCAACGGCAAGGCGCCTTCCTCGGCCGCCAAGAATGAACACGCAAGGAACCTGGCAATGAATGCAACCCCCGCAAAGAACCCGCCCCAATCCGTCATCGTCGTGGGCGGCGGCATCGGCGGCCTGGCCGCGGCGCTGGCGCTGACGCGCCAGGGCATCGCCGTGCAGTTGCTGGAACAGGCCGCGCACATCGGCGAGATCGGCGCCGGCATCCAGCTCGGCCCCAACGCCTTCGCCGCGCTCGACGCGCTGGGCGTGGGCGCCACGGCGCGCCAGCGCGCGGTGTTCACCGACCACATCATCATGATGGACGCGGTCGACGCGCGCGAAGTGGTGCGCATCGACACCGGCGACGCTTTCCGCGAGCGCTTCGGCGGCCCCTACGCCGTGATCCACCGCGCCGACATCCACCTGTCCATCCTGGAAGCGGTGCAGCAGAACCCGCTGATCCGCTTTCGCACCTCGACCCAGATCGCCAGCGTCGCGCAGGACGGCAAGCGCGTGGACGTCACGGATACCGAAGGCAACCGCTACCAGGCCGACGCGGTGGTGGGCGCCGACGGCGTCAAGTCCGTGATCCGCGAACACCTGATCGGCGATCCGCCGCGCGTGACCGGCCACGTGGTCTACCGCGCCGTGGTCGAGCGCGACAACATGCCCGAGGAACTGCGCATCAACGCGCCAGTGCTGTGGGCCGGCCCGCACTGCCACCTGGTGCACTACCCGCTGCGCGGCGGCCAGCAATACAACCTGGTGGTGACCTTCCACAGTCGCGAGCAGGAACAATGGGGCGTGCGCGAAGGCAGCAAGGAGGAAGTGCTGTCGTACTTCCAGGGCATCCACCCGCGCCCGCACCAGATGCTGGACCGCCCCACGTCGTGGAAACGCTGGGCCACCGCCGACCGCGAGCCGGTCGAACAGTGGGGCCAGGGCCGCCTCACCATCCTGGGCGACGCCGCCCACCCGATGACCCAATACATGGCCCAGGGCGCGTGCATGGCGCTGGAAGACGCGGTGACCTTGGGCGAGGCCGTCAAGCGCTGCGACCACGACCTGGAAGCCGCCTTCCGCCTGTACGAATCGGTGCGCATCCCGCGCAGCGCGCGCGTGGTCTGGTCGACCCGCGAAATGGGGAGGCTCTATCACGCGCGCGGTGTCGAACGCACCGTGCGCAACATGCTGTGGACCGGCCGCGGCCAGTCCCAGTTCTACGACGCGTTGCAGTGGCTCTACGGCTGGAAGGTGGAGAACTGTCTCGCGGGACCCATCCAGCCATAAAAAAAGCAGGCACAGGAGGAGACAACCATGACGACACGCATCACCCGCGGCGGCGCCGCGCTGCTGCTGGCACTGGCCGCCGGCGGCGTCCAGGCCCAGCAGAAACCCGTGGACATCGGCTTCATCGGCACGCTGTCCACGCCCGCCGGCTACATCGGCGAGGACGAGCGCGACGCCTTCATGCTGGCGGTCAAGGAAGGCGGCGGCAAGCTCGGCGGCGTGCCGGTCAACGTGCGCGTGGAGGACGACGCGCTCAAGCCGGCCAACGCCAAGCAGATCGCCGACAAGATGGTGCAGGGCGGCGTGCGCCTGTTCACCGGCGTGAACTTCTCCAACGTCATGGCGGCGGTCGGGCCGACGGTGCTCAACGCCGGCGGCTTTTACGTCAGCCTGAACGCCGGTCCCTCCAACTACGCCGGAAAGGCCTGCAACCCCAACTACTTCGCCGTCGCCTTCCAGAACGACTCGTACGCCGACACCGCCGGCATCGCCGCCAACGAGCTGGGCGCCAAGCGCGTCGTCGTCATGGCGCCGAACTACCAGGCCGGGCGCGACGCCGTCGCCGGCTTCAAGCGCACCTACAAGGGCGAGATCGCCGAGGAGATCTACACCAAGCTCGAACAGGCCGACTTCTCGGTCGAACTGGCGCGCATCCGCGCGCTCAACCCGGACGCCATCTTCCAATTCCACCCGGGCGGCGCCGGCATCAACCTGACCAAGCAATACGCCAACTCCGGCCTGGCCGACAAGATCAAGATGATCACGCCCATCTACTCGATGGACGAACGCATGCTGGCCGCCACCGGCACCGCCGGCAAGGGCTTCTACCTGAGTTCGCTGTGGAGCGCGGACCTGGACAACGCGCAGAACAAGCACTTCGTCGAAGCCTTCACCAAGGCCTACAACCGCGCGCCCACCGCCTATGCGGCGCAGGCCTACGACACCGCCAACCTGATCGCCTCGGGCCTGAAGGCCGTGGACGGCGACATCACCGGCAAGGCCGACGCGTTCCGCGACGCGCTGCGGCGCGCCGACTTCCCCAGCGTGCGCGGCAAGTTCAAGTTCGGCCCCAACCAGCATCCGGTACAGGACTGGTATCTGCTGCACATCGAGGCCGGCGCGGACGGCAAGCTGGTCTACAGGAATCTGAAGGTCATCGCCCGCGACCACACCGACGTGCACGCGGCCGACTGCAAGATGTAGCAGCCAAGGACCTGGCGTCGCGGATCCGCCGGGAACGCTGGAGCGCGCGCGGCGCTACCTGGACGTGTGCGCCACGCGCCCGGGTAGCGCGGCTCACGGACTCAGTCTTGCGATTCGCAGAACGTCAGGCGGTTGCCGAACGGGTCGGTGACCTTCAGCAGCCGGCCCCAGGGCGCGTCCTCGACGCCCGGGCGGGCGTAGCCGTATTGCTTGCCGATCAGCTCGGCCTGGTAATCGTCAACGCCGGTGGTACGCACGAAGATGGCCGCGCCCGGCGTGGCATCGCCGTAGTGCTCGCTCAGGTGCAGCACCAGCTCGCCCCGATGCACCTGCGCGTACAGCGGCAGGCCCGGTTCGAAGCGATGTTCCCAGTCCCACTCGAAGCCGAGGAAATCCAGGTAGAACTCGCGCGCCTTCTCGACCGAAAAGATGCGCAGGATGGGAATGGCAGGGGACAAATGCATGATCAGGCCTTAGTATTCAAGGGGTCGCGCAGGCTGACCATCGTGCATGCGCGCATCTTGCCAGCATAAATCAAACCGCTCGCCATGCCCGACGCCCAAGCCGCATCCTGGAAACACCTGCCCGCGCCGAAGAAGCGCGCCAAGCTGCCGTTCGACGCCGTCTACACGGCCGAGCAATACGCGCGGCTGCGCCAGGGGCGCATCCCCGCGGAGATGGAAGACAAGTGGTTCATCTACCTGGATGATGGCGTGCTGCGTTTTCATCGCAGCTGGACCGGCATCTGGATCTACGCCCTGCGGCTGGACGCCGTGGGCGACCAGTGGCGCGCGCATGACGCGTGGGTGAACCGCGAGGCCGACCAGTACGGCTGCACCGACCTGGAAACCGACCGCAAGCTGCTGGCGCGGCTGGTGGACGGCCTGCTGGCCCCCCCGCGCGGATAACCGCAAGACAGGAACAAAGCGCGAGGGCCGCGATCGCGGCCCCCGGCGGACGCATCGCCCGCTCGCGGCGGGCGTCATACGGACAGGCGCGTTCCCGACGGAACGCGCCAGGCGCGCCGGCCTCAGTTCAGGCTGGCGCCGGAGATCTTCACGATCTCCTGGTACTTGGCCTTCTCGTTCTTGACGAACTCGGCGAAGGCTTCGGGCGTCATGGGCGGCGCTTCCGAACCCATCGTCAGCAGGCGCTGCTTGACGTCGGGCTGCTGCATCGCTTCCGCGTAGGCCTTGTTCAGCTTGGCCACCACCGGCGCCGGCGTGCCGCCGGTCGTGAAGACGCCGAACCAGGTGCCCAGGTCGAAGCCCTTGATGCCCGACTCTTCCACCGTCGGCACGTCGGCCAGCAGCGACGAGCGCTTGGCCGTGGTCACGGCCAGCGCCTTGACCTTGCCGTCCTTGATCAGCGGAGCCGAGGCCGCCAGGTTGTCGAACATGAAGTCCGATTGGCCCGACAGCAGCGCCAGCTGCGCCGGGGCCGCGCCCTGGTAGGGAATGTGCTCGACGTTGATGCCGGCGCGCGCCTTGAGCAGTTCGCCCGACAGGTGGCCGGCGCTGCCGTTGCCGCCGGAACCGTAGTTCAGCTTGCCCGGATTCTTCTTGGCGTACTCGATCAGGTCCGACAGCTTCTCGATCTTGTTCTTGGCGGCGAACTCGACGTTCATCACCAGCACGTTCGGCACCGACGCCACGATGGTAACCGGGGCGAAGTCCTTCACCGGGTCATAGGGCAGGTTGGCGAACAGCCAGGGGTTGATGGCGTGGGTCGCGACGGCGCCCATCACCAGGGTGTAGCCGTCGGCCGGGGCCTTGGCCACCAGGTCGGCGCCGATGTTGCCGCCGGCGCCCGAGCGGTTTTCCACCACGACGGGCTGGCCGAGCGAGCCGCGCACCTTCTCGGCCAGCATGCGGGCCATGGTGTCGAGCGGGCCGCCGGGCGGGTAAGGCACCACGAAGCGCAGCGGCTTGGTGGGGAAATCGGTGTTCTGGGCCAGCGCGGGCGCGCCCAGGGCCAGCGTGGCGGCCAGGGCCGCGGCGCCGCCCAGCAGGACGCGGCGCATCGCGCCGCGGGGGGTCTGTTTCATCTAGTTTGCTCCTCTCATTGCATCGATGGCGGTCGGTAGCATACCGCAGCGGGATGAACGGCGTAACAAAGGGCTACCGGGAGAACCGAGCGCTTTTCCCGTGAACGGCGCGCCCCGGCCGACTGGAAACAACGTGCGCCGGCCACCCCGGCGTGCTCGGCGCCTTCCCTTTCGCGCCGCCTCGCCAACGGCCGGCGCCCAAAGAAAAGCCGCCTTCCAGGGAAGGCGGCTTTGGTCGGGTCGCGGCGCGCGGCGGCGCCCGGCCTCAATGCAGGATCTGGCTCAGGAACAGCTTGGTGCGCTCGTTCTGCGGGTGGTCGAAGAACTCGTCCGGGCTGTTCTGCTCGATGATCTCGCCGCGGTCCATGAAGATGACGCGGTTGGCGACCTTGCGCGCAAAGCCCATTTCGTGGGTCACGCACAGCATCGTCATGCCGCTTTCCTGGGCCAGGTTGACCATCACGTCCAGCACTTCCTTGACCATTTCCGGATCCAGCGCCGAGGTCGGCTCATCGAACAGCATGATCTTGGGGCTCATGCACAGCGAACGGGCGATGGCCACGCGCTGCTGCTGGCCGCCCGAGAGCTGGCCGGGGAATTTCTTGGCCTGGTCCGGGATGCGCACGCGCTCCAGGTATTTCATGGCCGTGGCCTCGGCTTCGGCGCGCGGCTTCTTCAAGACCCACATCGGGCCCAGCGTCAGGTTCTCCAGCACCGTCAGGTGCGGGAACAGGTTGAAGTGCTGGAACACCATGCCGACGTCCTTGCGGATGGTCTCGATGTGTTTGAGGTCATTGGTGAGCTCCGTGCCGTCCACGATGATGTGGCCTTTCTGGTGCTCTTCGAGCCGGTTGATGCAGCGGATCATGGTGGACTTGCCCGAGCCGGACGGCCCGCACACCACGATGCGCTCGCCCGGCGCCACGTCCAGGTTGATGTTGCGCAGCACGTGGAACTGGCCGTACCACTTGTTCACGTCCTGCAGTCGAATGATGGCATCAGACATGCCTGTACTCCCGTAAATATCGCGTTGCGGGCCCGCCCGTGGCGGGCCCGCGGCAAGGTTCTATCGTGCGTGACCGGTGGCCAGGCGTTTTTCCAGCGCCTGGCTGTATTTGGACATGGAGAAGCAGAAGACGAAGTAGATCAGCGAGATGAACAGATACGCCTCCACCCCGAATCCGCGCCATGCCGCGTCGGACAGGGCCGCCTTGGCCGCCAGCGTCAGGTCGAAGATGCCGATGATCACCACCAGCGAGGTGTCCTTGAACAGCGCGATGAAGATGCTGACCAGCGGCGGGATCACGATCTTGAGCGCCTGCGGCAGGATGATCTTGCGCATCTGCTGCCAGTAGTTCAGGCCGAGCGAATCGGCGCCTTCGTACTGGCCCTTGGGGATCGCCTGCAACCCGCCGCGCACCGTTTCGGCGATGTACGCGGCCGCGAACATGATGATCGCGATCTGCGCGCGCAGCAGCTTGTCGATGGAGAAGCCTTCGGGCAGGAACAGCGGCAGCATCACCGACGACATGAACAGCAGGCTGATCAGCGGCACGCCGCGGATCAGCTCGATGTACACGACGCACAGCGCCTTGATGGCCGGCATCTTCGAGCGCCGGCCCAGGGCCAGCAGCACGCCGATCGGGAAGGCGAAGGCGATGCCGAACGTCGACAGGATCAGCGTCAGCGGCAGGCCGCCCCAGCGCGCGTTCTCGACGTAGGTCAGGCCCAGCACGCCGCCCCACATCAGGATCGCCACGGCGGTCAGGCCGACGGTCCAGATGATGGCGAGCTTCCAGTTCCAGAAACGGCGGATGCCGCTGCACACGATCACCGCGACCAGGATGATGGTCGCGATCAGCGGCCGCCATTGTTCGTCGTAGGGATAGGTGCCGAACAGGATCAGCCGGTGCTTCTCGATGATGAAGGCCCAGCAGGCCCCGCCCACCGAGGCGCGGCATTCCTGCGCGTTGGCGGCGGTGAAGTTGGCCTTGATGAAGGCCCACTCGACCAGCGCCGGCACCGACATCAACAGGAACCACGCCAGCAGCACCGTGATCAGGATGTTCAGCGGCGAGGAAAACAGGCGCGAGCGCAGCCACGCCCACGCGCCGACATGGGTCTTGGGCGGCGGCAGCCCTTCGCTGGGGGTATGCGTAGTGCTGCTCATATCAACGCTCCACCAGCGCGATGCGCTTGTTGTACCAGTTCATGAAGATCGAGATCGACAGGCTGACCGTGAGGTACGCGCCCATGATGATGAGAATGCCCTCGATGGCCTGCCCGGTCTGGTTCAGCGTGGTGTTGACCACCGACACGATGTCCGGATAGCCGATGGCCACGGCCAGCGAGCTGTTCTTGGTGAGGTTGAGGAACTGGCTGGTCATCGGCGGGATGATCACGCGCAGCGCCTGCGGCAGCACCACCAGGCGCAGCACCTGCTTGCGGCGCAGGCCCAGGGCCCCGGCCGCTTCCCATTGGCCATTGTTGACCGCCTGGATGCCCGAGCGCACCACTTCGGCGATGAAGGCCGAGGTGTAGATCACCAGGCCCGCCAGCAGCGCGGCGAACTCCGGCGACAGCGTCAGGCCGCCGCTGAAGTTGAAGCCCTTCAGCTCCGGCATGTCCAGCGTCAACGAAGCGCCGCTGACCAGCCAGCCGATCACCGGCAGGCCGATCAACAGGCCGATGGCGGCGCGGCCCAGCGGGAACACGTGGCCGGTGGCTTCCTGGCGCTTCTTGCCCCAGTGGCCCAGGAACAGGATGGCGACGATGGCCAGGCCCAGGCCGGCCAGCATCCAGTCGAGCGAGTTGCCCTCCAGCGCCGGCACCTTCAGGCCCCGGTTGGAGATGAACACGCCCGGCAGCGGGTTGTGCGCCTGGCGCGGACCCGGCATGTTCTCGGTGATCAGCGCATACCAGAAGAACAGCTGCAGCAGCAGCGGCACGTTGCGCATCACTTCGACGTAGACCGAGGTGATCTTGGCCACGAGCCAGTTCTTGGACAGCCGGCCGACGCCGATCAGCGTGCCGAGGATGGTCGCCAGCACGATGCCGAGCACGGCCACGCGCAGCGTGTTGAGCAGGCCCACCCAGATGGCGCGGCCATACGTGTCGGCGGGGGTATAGGCGATGGGCGTTTCGCCGATGGCGAAGCCGGCCTCGCGTTGCAGGAAACCGAAGCCCGTGGCGATGTTGCGCACGGACAGGTTGTGAAGCGTGTTTGAAACCAGGAACCACACCGCCAGCGCGACGGCGGCCAGTGCGATCACTTGATAAACCACGGCGCGCACGCCGGGATCGTTCCAGTTCAGACGCCGGGGGGGTGCCGAAATCGGGGCGTTTTTATTGGGAGTCGTCATGAATGAATCTACAGAAGTCGGACACCGGGCGGCTGGCCCGAAATACCGCGCCGCCCACTCCTGCCGCCCGCTCGAGGGCGGGCTAGGCATGGCGCCACGCGGACGCCATGCCGGGCAGCCGTGTGTTAGCGCACCGGCCAGCCGTACATCAAGCCACCTTGCTTGTAGCTGGCGTTCAGGCCGCGCTCCAGCTTCATCGCGCTGCTCTTGCCGAGCGTGGCTTCGAAGCTTTCACCGTAGTTGCCGACCTGCTTGATGATGTTATACGCCCACTTGTCGTCCACGCCCAGGTTCTTGCCCATGCCCGGGGTCACGCCCAGGATGCGCTGGATGTTGGGATTGGTGCTCTTGGTCATTTCATCGACGTTCTTGGACGTGATGCCGTATTCCTCGGCTTCCAGCATCGCGTTCAGCGACCAGCGGATCACGTTGAACCATTGCTCGTCGCCCTGGCGCACCATGGGGCCCAGCGGCTCCTTGGAGAAGTCTTCCGGCAGGATGATGTACTTGTCCGGATTCTCCAGCGTGGTGCGGGTCGAGGCCAGCTGCGACTTGTCGGTCGTGAAGGCATCGCAACGGCCGGCCGAGAAGGCGCGGATGATTTCGTCGTACTTGTCGATCACGACGGGCTTGAATTCGATCTTCTGGCCACGGAACCAGTCGGCCAGGTTCAGCTCGGTGGTGGTGCCCGGCTGCACGCAGATGGTGGCGCCGTTCAGTTCCTTGGCGCTCTTGACGTTCAGGTCCTTCGAGACCATGACGCCCTGGCTGTCGTAGTAGTTCACGCCCACGCCGATCAGGCCCAGGGTGGTGTCGCGCGTCAGCGTGACGGTGGTGTTGCGGGTCAGCACGTCCACTTCGCCCGATTGCAGGGCGGTGAAACGCTGCTGCGTGTTCAGCGGCGTGACCTTGAACTTGCTGGCGTCGCCGAACATGGTAGCGGCGACGGCGCGGCACAGATCAACGTCCAGGCCCTTGTATTCACCCTTGCTGTCCGCGATCGAGAATCCCGGAATGCCGGTCGAAACGCCGCATTGGACAAACCCTTTTTTCTTGACGTTATCGAAGGTCGCACCCGCATTGGCAGCCGCGGACGCAGCGAACAGGGCGGTGCCAATGGCAGCGAGTTTCAGTACTTTCATCTTGATCTCCGTAGGGGTGTTGCGAAGCCGAACGCAAGGCCGGGTTGGGCTTTACGCATGGGGCGGATGGTAGCGTCCGCAAAGCGGCCTCCGCATCCGGGAATTCCCTTGAAATATAGGGACACTGGATGAAATCAAACGGGGTTTGGCACCAAAAACGGGGACGATCTTAAATCCGCGAAGAACGTGTCCAACTGGTCACCTTTTCCGGCCCGATGCCGTCACATCGGGACACTTTTTCCCGCGTGCGCGCCACGCCGTTTTAGGCCAGCTTACTGTCCCCGAGTTACTATTGCGGCTTCATCCGACAGCCGCCATGATCGAATTCCAGCACGTCTTCAAATCGTATGGCCGCGGCCGCAATATCCTGGCCGACATCAACTTCCGCGTCAGCGCGGGAGAGTTCGTTTTCGTGTCCGGCCCGTCCGGCGCCGGCAAGTCCACCCTGCTCAAGCTGATCGGCGGGCTCGAGCCTGCCAGCCGCGGCTCGATCCAGGTCAACGGCCAGCGGCTCGACAAGCTGCCCGCCCGCGCCCGGCCTTACCTGCGCCGCGCTGTCGGCGTGATCCTGCAGGACACCCACCTGCTGTTCGATCGCAGCGCCTTTGAAAACGTGATGCTGCCGCTGGCGGTCACCGGCCACCCGCGCGACTCGGCCGCCGCGCGCGCCCGCGCCGCGCTGGACAAGGTCGGCCTGTCGGGCAAGGAAGACCTCAACCCCATCGAACTGTCGGGCGGCGAGCAGCAGCGCCTGGCGATCGCGCGCGCCATCGTCAACCGGCCCGCCATCCTGATCGCCGACGAACCCACCGCCAACCTCGACCACGACAACGCCCAACGCATCATGAATGTGTTCCGCGACTTCAACCGCGTCGGCGTCACCACGCTGATCGCCTCGCACGACCAGGAACTCATGGCGCGCTACGCCACCCGCACCTTGCGCATCGACCCGGGCAAGTTCGCCGATTCGCACGGCCCGGCCACGCCGCCGGCCGAGGCCGGCCACGGCATCGCCGGAGAACCGGCATGAACGCCTGGCTGCGGCAGCATCGCTATGCCCTCATGGTCACCCTGCGCCGGCTGCTCAAGCAGCCGTTCTCCTCGCTCGCCAACCTGCTGGTGATGGCGCTGGCGCTGGCCCTGCCGCTGCTGGGCAGCGCCATCCTGGTGTCGGTGCAGCCGGTGGCGCGGCAGATGTCCGTCACCCCCGAGGTCACCGTCTTCCTGCGGGTCGACGCGCCGGCCGGCGCCGCCGCCGACATCGCCAAGCGCATCCAGGGCGAGTACGCCAGCGACGTGCGCGCGGTGCGCGTGGTCGGCCGCGACGACGCCCTGGCCGACCTGCGCGCCAATCCCGCCTGGCAGCAGGCGCTGGCCGTGCTGCCAGGCAATCCCCTGCCCGACGCGGTGGTGGTGACGCTGGCCGACGGCGAAGATCTGGCCGGCCGCGCCGACAAGCTGGCGCGCGCCTGGAAGCAATGGGACCAGGTG
This sequence comes from Achromobacter ruhlandii, assembly GCF_002082135.1. Lineage (NCBI taxonomy): Bacteria > Pseudomonadati > Pseudomonadota > Betaproteobacteria > Burkholderiales > Alcaligenaceae > Achromobacter > Achromobacter ruhlandii. Next base: position 381,573 of record NZ_CP017433.1, on the reverse strand, counting down.
GATCTGGTGCAGCTGGATAGCGCCTGGGTCCAGCGCCTCGAGGCCATCCTGCGCTTCGCCCGCATCGGCCTGGGCTTCCTGGCCGCCTGCGTGGCGGTGGTGGTGCTGGCTACGGTGTTCAACACGGTGCGCATGCAGGCGTTGTCACAGCGCGAAGAGATCGCCGTGGCGCGGCTGGTGGGCGCCACCGAGTCGTTCGTGCGGCGGCCGTTCCTGTACCTGGGCGCGCTGTCCGGCGCCCTGGCCTCGCTGCTGGCCATCGGCGTGGCGGCGGTGGCGCTGTCGCCGCTGAACAACGCCCTGCTCGGCCTGGCCCGCAGTTATGGGGCTGAATTCGCCTTGCATTTGCCCGGCGCCCCCGTGCTGCTGGCGGCCATCGTCGCCTCGGCCGCCCTGGGCGCGCTGTCGGCGCGCTGGTCCGTTACGCGCAGCACGCGCTTCTGAAAGGCATCGGTCTTCGTCCGATTTCCCTGAAGACCGATCCGCCTAAAGCCACGTATAGCCCCCGTTCGTCCCCGTGATCCGGGGAACGGCCGCGCCCCGCCGTGGGTACGATGGCTGCACCTGCCCCGTCGTGGCCCCATCCGGCCCGACGCCGGGATCGTGGCTCCCGCATGAGGCGCTCCGCTTCGGGGCCCCAGGGACGCGCCAGGACAGGCGCGGAAAGGCTCGCGCCGCGTGCAAACCACCATATTTTTCAGGGACATAACAAAGTTGCGGTTACACAGGTTTTCACCCCATTTCAGGACAAATGTGTAAGAATAAAGCGACATTTTTTTACATATTTTGAAACGTTTCCCGTCCTACCGAGCGCCGCCTTCGTGTTCCAACCGTTGTCCTTGCCCTTGATTCCGCCCCATGGTCGCCCGTCTTGAAGCCCGCGCGACGCGCCACTATTTCGATAGCGCGTTCCAGTCCCAGGCGGTGAAAGTACTCCCCAACGAGTACTACGTCACCGACGAAGACATCATGATCTCGACCGTGCTCGGTTCGTGCGTGGCCGCCTGCATCCACGACCCGGTCAACGGGGTCGGCGGCATGAACCACTTCATGCTGCCCGAGGGCGACATGCAGTCGCCCGCCTCGGCCACCATGCGCTATGGCGCCTTCGCCATGGAAGTGTTGATCAACGAACTGCTCAAGGCCGGCGCGGTGCGCGACCGCCTCGAGGCCAAGGTGTTCGGCGGCGGCGCGGTGCTGTCGGCCATGCAGCAGATGAACATCGGCGAACGCAACGGCCAGTTCGTGCTGAACTACCTGCGCACCGAAGGCATCCCGGTCAAGGCCCAGGACCTGGGCGACGTGCACGCCCGCCGCATCAACTATTTCCCGCGCGACGGCCGCGTGATGGTGCGCAAGATGGCGCCGCACCACCAGCGCGCCGAAGAAATCATCGCCAAGCGCGAACAGGCCGCCGCCGAAAGCGTGCAGGCCAAGACCCAGAGCCCGCCGCGCGTCGAACGTTTCACACGGCCCGGCGTGGAACGCTTCGACCGCCCCGCCACGCGCCCGGGCGTGGAGCGCTTCGATCGTCCTGGCGTCGAACGTTTCGACCGCCCCGCCACGCGCCCCGGCGTCGAACGCTTCGACACCGGCGTCACCCGCCGCCGCAAGCCCGAGACCGCGGGCGGCTGATCCGCGTCAACGGCCGGAGCTGGCGCGGCGTTGGCTGGACGGCACGCCCGGCCGCCGCAGGAAACTTCGCGCAAGCCGCGATAAAAGGCCACGGCCTTGAGCGGCGCCGGCCCGCGTGTCTCACGCCGCCCGCGCGCCCCCGATCGACACCACGCTGGCGCTGAAGTCCTTGAGCAGCGCCTCGCGCCGCGCGGCGGCCTTCTCCATCGCCGCCTCTTTCACGTGGCCGTAGCCGCGGATCTCCTCCGGCACGCTGGCCAGGGCGACCGCGCGATCCAGGTTGCCGCGATTGAGCTTGGACAGGATCGCGCTCAGCGTCTCGCGATACTCGCGCGCCAGCTCGCGCTCGGCGCGGCGCTCGCGGGTGTAGCCGAACGGATCGAAGCGCGTGCCGCGCAGGCGCTTCATGCGCGCCAGCAGGCGGAACACCCGCAGCATGCCGGGACCGTAGGCTTTCTTGACCAGATGGCCGTCCGCGCCGCGGCGCGCGAACAGGGGCGGCGCCAGGTGGAAGCGCAGCTTCCAGTCGCCCTCGAACTGCTCGCCGATGCGCTTGAGGAACTCCCCGTCCGTGTACAGCCGCGCCACCTCGTACTCGTCCTTGTAGGCCAGCAGCTTGAAGTAGTAGCGCGCCACTGCCAGCGCCAGGCGCTGGGTGCCGGTGGCCTCGCGCTCGGCGTGCGCCACCTTGTCCACCAGGTCGGTGTACTGCTTGGCGTAAGCCGCGTCCTGGTACTGCGTCAGGAACGCGCGGCGCGTTTCGACCAGGCGCGCCAGCTCGCCAGCCGGCTTCTTCAGTTCCGCCACGGGTTGGGCCACGCGCGGCCGGCGGATCTCGATGATGCCCTCCGGATGCGCGGGCGCGCCGCCGCTTGCCAGCAGGCGCGTCACGCCGGCCAGGTCATGCGCCGCGCGGCGGCCCCAGGCGAACGCCGCCAGGTTGTTGGGCACCTGCTGGCCGTTCAGTTCGATGGCGCGCAGCAAGGACTCGCGCGACAGCGGCAGCCAGCCCTTCTGGTAGGCGTAGCCCATCATCAGCGGGTTGGAATAGATGGCGTCGCCCAGCAGGCCCACGGCCAGCGCCGACGCGTCCACCGTGTGCAGGTTGTCCTTGCCGCAGGCGGCCTGCAGGTCGGCCGTCAGGTTGGCGCCCGGCAGCGTCCAGTCGGGATTGGTGACGAAGGCGGCGGTGGGCGCGGTGTCGCTGTTGAGCAGCGCGCGCGAGCGGCCCGGACGCAGCCGCGCCATGGCGTCGGCGCTGGTCGCCACCACCAGGTCGCCGGCCAGCATCAGGTCGGCCTCGCCCATCGCCACGCGCGTGTTCATCAAGTGGTCCGGCGTCTGCGCCAGCACCACGTGCGAATACACCGCGCCGCCCTTCTGCGCCAGGCCGGCCATGTCCAGCACCGAACAGCCCTTGCCTTCCAGGTGCGCGGCCATGCCCAGCAACTGGCCGATGGTGACCACGCCGGTGCCGCCGACGCCGGCGATGAACACGCCATAGGCCTGCGCCAGCGCCGGCAGCGCCGGTTGCGGCACGTCGTCGTCGACCGCGCCTTCCGGCGCCAGCGCACGCGGCTTGCGCAGCTTGCCACCTTCCACCGTGACGAAGCTGGGGCAGAAGCCCTTCAGACAGGAGAAGTCCTTGTTGCAGCTGGACTGGTTGATGGCGCGCTTGCGGCCGAACTCGGTCTCCAGCGGTTCCACCGACAGGCAGTGCGATTTCTGCGAACAGTCGCCGCAGCCTTCGCACACGCGCTCGTTGATGACCACGCGCCGCGCCGGATCGGGATAGGCGCCGCGCTTGCGGCGGCGGCGCTTCTCGGTGGCACAGGTCTGGTCATAGATCAGCACCGACACGCCGGGGTGCTCGCGCAACTCGCGCATTACCGCGTCCAGCTCGTCGCGGTGTTTCACCGGCACGCCCGGCGCCATGCCGGCCATGCCCTGGTATTTCTCCGGCTCGTCGGTCACCACCACGATCTTGTCGATGCCCTCTGCGGCCACCTGACGGCTGATCATCGGCACGCTGATGGGGCCGTCCACCGGCTGCCCGCCGGTCATGGCCACCGCGTCGTTGAACAGGATCTTGTAGGTGATCGGCGCCTTGGCCGCCACCGCCGCGCGGATCGCCAGCAGGCCGGAATGGAAGTAGGTGCCGTCCCCAAGGTTGGCGAACACGTGCTTCTCTTCGGTGAACGGCGCCTGCCCCAGCCACGGCACGCCCTCGCCGCCCATCTGCGTGTACACCTGCGTGTTGCGGCCCATCCAGGTGACCATGTAATGGCAGCCGATGCCGGCCATGCCGCGCGAGCCTTCGGGCACCCGCGTCGAGGTATTGTGCGGACAGCCCGAACAGAACCACGGCTTGCGGTCTTCCACCACGCGCGGGCGCGCCAGCGCCTGCTCACGCTCGGCGATAAAGGCCAGGCGCGCCTCGATGCCGGCGCGCACGTCGGCCGGCAATTCGAAGCGCAGCAGGCGCGCGGCGATGGCCTTGGCCACCATCGCCGGCGAAAACTCGTAGTGCGCCGGCAGCAGCCAGTTGCCCTGCGGCACCGCCCACTCGCCGCCATCCTTGTCGTCGAACTTGCCGACCACGCGCGGGATCTTCTTGCCGCTGCCGATCCAGCTGAACAGTTCCTCCTTCAACTGGTATTCCAGCACCTGGCGCTTTTCCTCGACCACCAGGATCTCGTCCAGGCCATCGGCGAAGCGCGCCATGCCGGTGGACTCCAGCGGCCACACCATGCCCACCTTGAACAGCCGCAGGCCGATGCGCTGGCACACCGCCTCGCTCAACCCCAGGTCGGACAGCGCCTGGCGCGTGTCCAGGTAGGCCTTGCCCGAGGTCATGATGCCAAAGCGCGCGTCGCGCGCCGGCACCTGCCACAGCTCGCGGTTCAGGTTGTTGGCGCGGGCGTAGGCCAGCGCCGCGTACAGCTTGTAGTCCAGCAGCCGCGCCTCCTGTTGCAGCGGCGTGTCCGGGATGCGGATGTTCAGGCCGTCCGGCGGCAGCTGGAAATCCCCGGGCAGCACGATCTGCACACGGTACGGATCCACGTCCACCGAGGCCGACACCTCGACGATGTCGGTGATGCACTTCATGCCGACCCAGACGCCGGCATAGCGGCTCATGGCCCAGCCGTGCAGGCCGTAGTCCAGTACCTCCTGCACGCTGGAGGGGAACAGCGCCGGGATCATGCAGGCCTTGAGGATGTGGTCGCTCTGGTGCGGCAGCGTCGACGACTTGGCCGGATGGTCGTCGCCGGCCACCACCAGCACGCCGCCGTGCGGCGACGTGCCGGCGGCGTTGGCGTGCTTGAACACGTCGCCGCAGCGGTCCACGCCCGGCCCCTTGCCGTACCACATGCCGAACACGCCGTCGTACTTGGCGCCCGGGAACAGGTTGACCTGCTGCGTGCCCCACACCGCGGTGGCCGCCAGGTCCTCGTTGATGCCCGGCTGGAACTCGACGTGGTGCGCCTTCAGGTACTTGGCCGCCTTCCACATGTTCTGGTCGACCCCGCCCAGCGGCGAGCCCCGGTAGCCCGACACGAACCCGGCCGTGTTCAGCCCCGCGCGCAGGTCGCGCAGCCGCTGCATCATCGGCAGGCGCACCAGGGCATGGATGCCGCTCATCCAGGCGCGGCCGCTTTCCAGGGTGTATTTGTCGTCCAGCTGGACGGATTCGAGCGCCGCGCGCAGCGCGGGCGTGAGGGGGGCATTCATGTCTACTCCGAGGGTCGTGGAACGCCCGCGGCAGCCAACGCACCACGCCCTCTTGAAGCGCATGCAGGCAAGCGGCGGGAGGTGAATTCCGGGCGCTCGATGCGCCTCTGTCCCACGGTTGTAACCGCTCGCCCCACCCCCGGCAATAGGGCGATGCGATAATTGCGGGCATGGACTTCGCCCCTCGCATCGTCGCCTGGCAACGCCAGCACGGCCGCCACGATCTCCCCTGGCAAAACACCCGGGATCCCTACCGCATCTGGCTCTCCGAGATCATGCTGCAGCAGACGCAGGTGGCCACGGTGATCCCCTACTACGAACGCTTCCTGCAGCGCTTCCCCGACGTGGCCGCGCTGGCCGCCGCCGCCCAGGAAGAGGTGATGCCCTACTGGGCCGGCCTGGGCTACTACGCCCGCGCCCGCAACCTGCACCGCTGCGCCCAGGAAATCGCGCGCGACTGGAACGGCCGCTTCCCGCCCAGCGCCGAAGCCATCGCCACGCTGCCCGGCATCGGCCGCTCGACCGCCGCCGCCATCGCCGCCTTCGCCTACGGCGAGCGCTCGCCCATCCTGGATGGCAACGTCAAGCGCGTCTTCACCCGTCACTTCGGCATCGCCGGCGACCCCGCCAGGCGCGAGGTCGAACAGCGCCTGTGGGCCCTGGCCGACGCCCAGGTCGAGGCCGCGCCCGGCCTGGACATGGCCGCCTACACGCAGGGCCTGATGGACCTGGGCGCCACCCTCTGTACGCGCGGCAAGCCCGCCTGTGAACGCTGCCCGGTCGCCGACACCTGCGTCGCCAAGCGCGACGGCCGCCAGGCCGAACTGCCCACGCCCAAGGCGCGCAAGGCGATCCCGGAACGCGAGACCGCGATGCTGGTGCTGCAGCACCAGGGCGCCTTCCTGCTGCAGCAACGCCCCGAACCCGGTATCTGGGGCGGCCTCTGGAGCCTGCCCGAATTCGACGCCGCCGGCGACCCCCTGGCCGCCTCGCGCGCCCTCGGCCTGGACCCCGAACAGCGCTTCGAACTCGCCGCCTTCGCCCACACCTTCACCCACTACCGCCTGCACATCCGCCCCTGGTATGTGCCCGTGCGCAGCGCCTCGCTGCGCCAACCCACGCAACCCGAACGCTGGGTCACCCAGGCCGAACTCCCCGACACCGCCCTGCCCGCCCCCGTCAAGAAACTCCTGCTGGGCCTGATCGACGCCGGCCTCCCAGGCGACCTGCTGGCCAACAGCAAGTAGCGCCCTCCGACCGCCCCCCGCGCGCAGCGTCACCACCCCGACGCCAGACACCCAAACGCCAAAGAAGGCCGCCCGCGCGGCCGCCTTTGGCGACCCCGCAAACCCTTTCCGCCGAAGATTGCTGGCAAGAACGCCAAGCACACCGCCCGCCCCAACAGCCGCCGTTAAGTCACGACGCGAGCGAGTGGCGGGGCAGGCGGGGGATGGCGGGGCGTGTAGATGCGCCCGGCGGAAACCGAAGGCAGCCGCCGTAGGCGGCAACGAGGTTGAGCACGGGGCAGTCCGGAGCGAACGCTCCGGACCGCAATCGTAGCCCCGCCAGCCCCCGCCTGCCCCGTCACTCGCGCCTCAAGAACCCACCCGTCACTCATCCCCCAGCAACATCACCAGCTTCAGGTCCAGGTGAGTCGCCAGGCGGAAGGTAATCTGCTGAAACGCCATCCGCCCCCGCCGCGGATGCGCGAATTCACGCAGGCCGCCCTCGCGCTCGACCACCGCGTGCCGGTTCCACCAATGCGCGAACACCGCGCTCTGCCGGTTCAGGGCATCGATCAGCGCCAGCACCGCCGGCTCATCCAGATGCGCGCCCGCGTCCGCCCGAAACTCCGCCACCACGCGCCGCGCCCGCTGCTCCCAGTCCACCACCAGCTCGCGCGCCGCCGGGTCCAGGAAGATGTAGCGCAGCAGGTTGGGCTCCGGATCCCGGGTCGGCCAGTCGTCGAACAGTTCCCGCAGCGGTTCATTACAGGCCAGCACGTTCCAGGCCCGGTCCAGCACGTAGGCCGGCGCGGTGATGGCGTCCACGCACTCGCGCAGCGAACCCGGCGCCCCCATCGCATCGTCGCGCGCATGCTGCGGATCGGCGCAGTCGGCCAGATCGAACAGATAGGCCCGCTCGGCGCGCGCCAGTTGCAGCACGCCCGCGATGCGCGACCAGACCGAGGGCGATACCGACACCTCGCGCCCCTGCTCGATCCAGGTGTACCAGGTGACGCTGATGCCGCACAGCTGCGCCACCTCTTCGCGCCGCAGCCCCGGCGTGCGCCGGCGCATGCCTTCGGGCAGGCCTGCCATCTGCGGCGTGATGCGCGATCGGGCGCTGCGCACGAATTCGCCCAGCGCCTGGCGGCGCAAGCGGGAGCCTTCGTGGCCGGCGACGCCGGCCTGGGGGGAAGTGTTCATACCAGGATAAGAGAGGAACTTGTACGTGTATAAGCGCCATCTATCTTAGCGCCTGGCCACCCCTGCGGTACCGCGCCCCGCCCGCGGGCGACCACGGGCCGGACCGGCATATCGACGAACGGCGCCCGGCCGCGCTACGGTCAACCCTGTACAGAACGGTATCGACCCGACGCAACCGCCCCAAAACCAAGGAGACAACCCCGCCATGACCGCCCACCAGACGTCCTCGAGCTGCCCCACCGTGACCGAGGCCGCGGCGCTGTTCCGCGACGGCCAGATCACCAGCGAGGCCCTCACCCGGGCCTGTCTGGACCGCATCGCGTCCCGCCAGGACCTCAATGCCTTCATCACCGTCGACGCCGAGGGCGCGCTGGCCCAGGCAAGGGCCGCCGACGCCGGGCGCGCCGCCGGCCGCGCGCCCCGGCCGCTGGAGGGCGTGCCGTTGGCGATCAAGGACAACATCCATGTGGCGGGGCTGCCCAACACCGCCGGCACCCCGGCCCTGCATGGCTTCATCCCCAAGGAAGACGCACCGGTGGTGCGCCGGTTGCGCGAGGCGGGCGCCGTCATCGTCGGCAAGGCGCACATGCATGAACTGGCCTTCGGCGTGTCCGGCTACAACACCGCCTACCCCGGCCCGCGCGGCGCGGGCACGCGCAACGCTTATGACGCCGAACGCATCGCCGGCGGCTCATCCTCGGGCAGCGGCGCGGCGGTGGGCGCGCGCCTGGTGCCGGCCGCGCTAGGCACCGACACGGGCGCTTCCGTGCGCCTGCCCGCCGCCCTCAATGGCGCCGTCGGCTTCCGGCCTTCCGTGGGTCGCTATGACGGTTCGGGCATTACGCCGATTTCGCATACCCGCGATACGCCCGGCCCCATCGCCACCGGCATGGCCGACATCGCGCTGCTGGATGCCGTCCTGACCGGCGATGACACGCCGCTGCCGGCGCTGCGCGCCGCCGACCTGCGCCTGGGCCTGCCCGGCTATTTCTGGCAGGACCTGGACCCGCGGGTAGAGGCCACAGCGCAGGCCGCCCTGGAGCGTCTGCGCGCGGCCGGCGTGACCCTGGTCCCGCTGGACCTGCCCGGCCTGGAAGCCAGCAACGCCGCGACCGGCATGCCGCTGTGCCTGTACGAGCAGAAGCACGATCTGATCGCCTATCTGCAACGCCACGACGCGGGCGTGTCATTCGAGGAACTGGTGGCTCGGATTTCCAGCCCCGACGTGAAAGCCATCTTCGACGACCTGGTCGTGCCGGGCGTGCTGCCCACGCCATCGGGCGAGCTGCTGCCGCTGCAACCGCTTTACGACAGCGCCATCGCGGAACATCGCAACGCGCTCATCGACGTCTACCGCCGCGCGTTCGCGCGGCACGGGCTGCACGGGCTGCTGTTCCCCACGGTGCCGGTGCTGGCGCCGCTCGCCGCGCCCGAGGCCAGCAGCCTGGAGTCGTTCCTGCGGCTGGCGCGCAACGTCGATCCCGGCAGCAACGCGGGCCTGCCCGGCCTGAGCCTGCCCGCCGGCCTGTCGGACGGCGGCCTGCCGATCGGATTGGAAGTGGATGGCCTGCCCGGCGAGGACCGCCAGATCCTCGCCATTGGCATGGCAATCGAACCATTGCTGGGCCGGCTGGCGCCGCCGGCTGCCTGACGCGGACGCCGCCCTAGCCGGCGTCCGCGCGCATCGCGGCCAGGGTCGCCTCCAGCGCGCCCGCCACGCCCAGCGTGCGCAACGACTGCGCTGCTTGCGCCACCTCGCGCACGAAACGCTCGTCGCGGCCCAGGTCGCCGAACACGGCGGTCAGGGCCGTCATCTCGCGCGCCCAGGCCAGCGCGGCGGCCGGTCCGGGCGAAGCATCGCGCGCCGCCTGCTCGGCCTGCGCCAGCCGCTGCGCCAGCGTCTCGGCCAACGGGTCATCGATGGGATAACGCCGTCCTGCCTGATCCACCCCGCGCAGGAAATGCAGCCAGCCGGCCAGCGCCAGCGCCAGCCCGGCGATCGGCCGGTCCGCCGCCAGCCGCGCCCGCACCGTGCCCAGCAGGCGCTGCGGCATCTTCTGCGACCCGTCCATGGCGATCTGCCGCGTCTGGTGCCTTAGCGCCGGATTGGCGTAGCGTTGCAACAGCCGCTCCTGGTAAGCCGCCAGGTCCAGGCCCGGCAGCACCGGCAGGGTCGGCGCGATTTCCATGCACATCAGGTCCGCCAGATAGCGCCGCAGCGCCGTCTGCGCCACGGCCTGGTCCACCGTGCCCCACCCCGCCATCACCGACAGGTAGGCCAGCGCCGAATGCGCGCCGTTCACCATGCGCAGCTTGAGGGTCTCGAACGGCGCCGCCTCGGCGACAAAGCGCGCGCCGCCCACGGCCCAGTCCGGCCGGCCGGCGGCAAAGCGATCTTCCACCACCCATTCCAGGAATGGCTCGGCCTGCACCGGCCAGGCATCCGTCATGCCCAGCGCCTGTGCCACGGCGGCGCGATCCTCATCGGTGGTGCGCGGCACGATGCGGTCCACCATGGAGCACGGAAACGTGCAGGCCTGGCCGATCCATTCGGCCAGGCGGGCGTCCACCTGCGCGGCGAACGCCAACACCAGGCCGCGCAGCAGATGGCCGTTGCCGGGCAGGTTGTCCAGCGACAGCAGCGTCACCGGGCCCAGGCCCGAGGCGCGGCGCCGTTGCAGCCCCCACACCAGGAAGCCGATGGTGCTGCGCGGCGCCAGCGGTTGGCCCAGGTCGTGCACGATGTCGGGATGCGCCAGGTTCAACGCGCCGCTGGCCGGATCGTGGCAATAGCCCTTCTCGGTCACGGTCAGGCTCACGATGCGCGTGTACGGACTGGCGATGCGCGCCAGCACCGCCTGCGGATCCTCCGGCGCCACCAGCGTCTCCAGCAGGCAGCCGATCACGGCCAGCTGCTGTTGCGGCCGGCCCTCGGCGTCGGCGCTGCGCAGCGCCAGCGTGTAAAGCCCGTCCTGCGGCGCCAGCGCGTCGCGGGTGTCGGCCTGGCGCAGCGACACGCCGCAGATGCCCCAGCGCGGGTCGCCGCTGGCATGGATGGCCGCCTCATTCACCGCCGCCAGATGGCCGCGCGCGAACGCGCCCAGCCCCAGGTGCACGATGCCGGCGCGCAACGCGCCCCTATCGTAGGCCGGCCGCGCCACGCCCCGCGCCAGCGCGGGCAGGCGCGCCGGATGCAGCCTGACAGCCGCGGGGGCTACCAATTCCATAGCGTGCCGTCCTGCTGCAATCGGTTCACCGGCAGGTAAGCGCGCTTGTACGGATACTTGGCGGCCAGCTTCTCGTCGATGTCCACGCCGTGACCCGGCACGTCGCCCGGATACAGCATGCCCTGCGAGAAGGTGTAGGCGTGGGGGAACACCGCGTCCGTCTCCTCGGTGTGGCGCATGTATTCCTGGATGCCGAAGTTCGGCACCCACAGGTCGAAGTGCAGCGCCGCGCCCATGCACACCGGCGACAGGTCGGTGGCGCCATGGCAGCCGGTGCGCACCTGGTACAGCGAGGCCAGGTCGGCGATGCGGCGCAGGTGCGTGATGCCGCCGGCGTGCACCACGGTGGTCCGGATGTAGTCGATCAGCTGGTGCTGCACCAGATCCTTGCAGTCCCAGATTGAATTGAAGATCTCGCCCACCGCCAGCGGCGTGGTGGTGTGCTGGCGGATCAGGCGGAAGGCCTCCTGGTTCTCGGCCGGCGTGGCGTCTTCCATCCAGAACAGGTTGTACGGCTCCAGCGACTTGCCCAGCCGGCCGGCCTCGATCGGCGTCAGGCGGTGGTGCACGTCGTGCAGCAGGTGGTGCTCGAAGCCGAGCTTTTCGCGGATGCGATCGAACAGCTTGGGCGTGTGCCGCAGGTACTTCTCCGTGGACCAGTCGTGCTCGCTGGGCAGGTCGGCGTCGGCGGGCTCGTAGAACAGGTTGCCGCGGCCCACGCCGTAGACCTTGTCCAGCCCCGGCACACCGCTCTGCGCACGGATCGCGCGGTAGCCCATGTCGGCATAGCGCAGCACCTCGTCGACGGTGTGCTCGATGTCGCTGCCGTTGGCGTGGCCGTAGACCATGACGCCGGTGCGGCTCTTGCCGCCCAGCAGCTGGTACAGCGGCAGGCCGGCGGCCTTGGCCTTCAGGTCCCACAGCGCGGTGTCGACCGCGGCGATGGCGGTCATGGTGACCGGACCCCGGCGCCAGTAGGCGCCCTTGTACAGGTATTGCCAGATATCCTCGATCTGGTGCGCGTCGCGGCCGATCAGGCAAGGCACCACGTGTTCGGTCAGGTAGGCCGCCACGGCCAGCTCGCGTCCGTTCAGGGTGGCATCGCCGATGCCGGTCAGGCCCTGGTCGGTCTCGATCTTCAGGGTCACGAAATTGCGGCCCGGCGAACAAACAATGACGCGTGCGTTCGTAATTTTCATCATGGATTCCGTGAAACGGGAGGGTGTTCAGCCTTCCCAGCCCAGGTGGCTGAGGAAGTCGCGGGTACGGGCGACCTGCGGGTTGTCGAAAATCTGCGCGGGCGGGCCCTGTTCCAGGATGGCGCCGTTCTCGAACACCACCACCCAGTTGGCCACGCGCCGCGCGAAACTCATTTCATGCGTGACCACGATCATGGTCATGCCTTCCTGCGCCAGCTTCTTCATGACGTTCAGCACCTCGCCCACGGTCTCGGGGTCGAGCGCCGAGGTCGGCTCGTCGAACAGCATCACTTCCGGCTCCATCGCCAGGGCGCGGGCGATGGCCACGCGCTGCTGCTGGCCGCCGGACAGGTTGGCGGGAAAGTTGCCGGCCTTGTTGGCCAGGCCGACCTTCTCCAGCAGCGCCATGGCGCGGGCGCGCGCCAGTTCCGGCGCCATGCCGAGCACGGTGATCGGCCCCATGGCGACGTTGTCCAGCGCCGACTTGTGCGGGAACAGCTCGAAGCTCTGGAACACCATGCCCATGCGCTGGCGCACCTTGCGCACTTCCGATTCGGCCTCCGGCACCGCCACGCCATCCAGCAGCACGCGGCCGCCGTCGATCTTCTCCAATGCATTGGTGCAGCGCAGGAGCGTGGACTTGCCCGAGCCGGACGGGCCGATCAGGCACATCACCTCGCCCTTGTTGACCTGCAGCGAGACGTCGTTCAACGCCACGAAATCGCCAAAGACCTTGCGCACGTGCTCGTACACCAGCACCGGCGGCTGGTCGGCGCCCTTGCGGGTGGCAGCCGATGTCGCGGCGGCCGTTGTTGCGGCAGGCGTTGCTGCGGCGGCCGCCGCCGCGCCGGCCGTGCCGGCCACTTGTTCCAGGATCATCTCGTTCACTCCTTGACTCCGTATTTGCGGTGGATCCAGTCGACCAGCTTGGCCTGCGGATAGCCCATCAACCAATAGATCACCGCCATCGCGGTCAGCATTTCCAGCACGCGGAAGCTCTGCGCGCGCACCTGCATCGAGGCATAGGCCAGCTCGCTGACGGCGATCACCGACACCAGCGAGGTATCCTTGAACAGCGAGATCCAGGTGCTGGCCAGCACCGGCAGGATGCGCCGCGCCGCCTGCGGCACCAGCACCTTGAACATGGCCTGGCGGCGCGACATGCCCATCGCCAGCGCCGCTTCCATCTGGCCCTTGCGGATCGAATTGATGCCGGCGCGGAAGGTTTCCGAGTTGTAGGCCGACACGTTCAGCACCAGCGCCACCAGCGCCGTGGTCACCGCCGAGAACTGCACGTCCAGCGCCATCGGCATCACGTAGAACGCCCAATAGATCACCAGGATCAGCGGCAGGTTGCGGAAGAACTCGACGATCGCCACCGCGATGCCATTGGCCACGCGGTTCGACGACAGCCGCATCAGCGCCAGCACCATGCCGCCGGGCACCGCCAGCGCCATCGTCACCACCGTCAGCATCACGGTCATGGCCGCGCCCTGCAGCAGCACCTGGCGCGAGTCCCAGATAATTCCCCAGTCCAGATTCATGAGCGCCCCAGGTGTGCGTAACGTTGGTACAGCCGGTCCACGCCGCGCGTCACCGGGAACAGGATCACGAAGTACGCCACGATCACCGCGGTGAACACCTCGATCGGCCGGTAGCTCTGCCCGGCGATGGTCTCGGCCTTGTGCATCAGCTCGGGCACCGCGATCACCGTGGCGATGGCGGTGTCCTTGATCGCCACCGTCAGCACCGAGCCGAAGGCCGGCAGCATGCGGATGGTGGCCTGCGGCAGGATGATCTTGCGCAGCGCCTGGGCCCGCGACATGCCGAGCGCCAGGCCGGCGCGCATCTGCCCCGGGCGCACCGACTCGATGCCGGCGCGGATCACCTCGGCCGAATAGGCCGCGATGTGCAGCGTCAACGCCACCAGCGCCGCCCAGAACGGCGCGAAGGTCACCCCGGCCAGCAGCGGGAAGGCGAAGTAGATCCACACCAGCACCACCAGCACCGGGATGGCGCGCATGCTGTCGATGTAGAACACCAGCAGCACCCGCAGCCAGCGCGGCCCGTACAGGCGCAGCAGCGCGATCACCAGGCCCAGCAGGATGCTGGACACCGCCGTGACGGCGCTCAGCGCCACCGTGATGCCCAGGCCGCTGGCGAAGAAGCGCCAGTTATCGACGATGGGGGAAAAATCGAAGTCCATGGAATCTCCGTGCGGTCGCGAACGCGGCCGGGCTCAGAACGTCACCATCACTTTCATGGCCTGGCGCCGGTCGGCCGCCAGCGCGAAGGCTTCGTGCGCCTGGCGCGCCGGCACCGCCGCCGTCAGCAGCGGCGCCACGTCCACCAGGCCGCGGCCCAGGTAGTCGACCGCCCAGGCGTATTCATCGACGAAGCGGAAGCTGCCGATGACGTTCAGGCTCTTGACCATGATCTGGTTGAACGGACACGGCTCGCTGCTGCCATTGAGCGTGCCGACCGTGACGATGGTGCCGCGCGGCCGCGTGGCGCGGATGCAGTTGGCCAGCCCGGCATAGTTGCCGGAGGCCTCGAAGCACACATCGACCGTGCCCTTGCCCGCCGCCAGCTCGTCCAGCGCGGCCGGCTCGGTGGCGGCGTTGATGGTGCGGGTGGCGCCGACCTTGGCGCAGGTCGCCAGGGTCTGGTCGACGATGTCGACCACGATGACCTGGCTGGCGCCGGCCAGGCGCGCCGCCATCAGCACCAGCGCGCCGATCGGCCCGGCGCCCACCACCATCACCGTCTTGCCCAGCAGCGTGCCGGCGCTGCGCACCGCGTGCAGCGCCACCGCCAGCGGCTCGCCGAAGGCGGCCAGCTCGAACGACAGGCTGTCCGGGACCGGCACGCATTGCTTTTCCTGCACCACCACCTGCTCGCGCATCGCGCCCTGCATATGCGGATAGCGGCTGGCGCTGCCGAAGAAGAACACCGCCTCGCAGTGGTTGGAATCGCCCTGGCGGCAATAGCGGCACACGCCGCAGGTGCGGGCCGGATCCAGCGCCACGCGGTCGCCGGGTTTGACGGCGGTGACCGCCGAACCGACCTCCAGCACCTGGCCCGAGGCCTCGTGGCCCGGCGTCAGCGGTTCGCGGATGATGAAGTCGCCGACCCGGCCGTGGCGGTAGTAATGCAGGTCCGAACCGCAGATGCCGACCGCCTTGACGCCGACGCGCACCTGCGTCGGGCCCAGCGGCTCGGGCGCCTGTTCCACCAGCCGCAAGTCCTCGGCCCCATGAATCGCGCAATTGAGCATGGTGTGTCCGCCTTACTTCAGGTTCTGCGTCATGCGGCGCTCTTCGGCCACCAGTTCGGGATGCATGCGCGCTTCCACCTTGCGCAGCCACTCCAGGTACACCGGCTGGTTCTTGGCCACGCCCATGCCCGCGTCGATCGCGAAGATCTTGCTGTCCTGGCAGTCGTTTTCCTTGGGAAACACGGCCAGGCCCTTGACCTTCTTGCTGATGTTGGGCCACAGCATGCGGTTCAGCGGCGCCACGTCGGAGCGGCCCGCCAGCACTTCCTCGATCGGCGCCACCGAACCCGAGTTGGTCACGCCGCGCAGCTTGGCCTTGGGGAAGTTCTCCAGCACCAGCGGCTCTTCGCCCGCGCCCGAGAAGTAGGCCATGGTGATGCCGGGCTGGTTGAAGTCCTCGACCTTGGTGGCGCTGGTGAACTTGGGATTGGACGCCAGGCCGAACATGCAGACGCTGGTGTTCGAGAAGGTGACGAAGTCGATGATCTTGGCGCGCTCGGCGTTCTGGTTCAGCGGCCCGATCATGATGTCCATCTGGTTGGCGATCAGCGCCGGCACCTTGGTTTCGTGGCTGACCTGCACCGGCACGATCTTCACGTCCAGCAGGCGCGCGAATTCCTTGCCCAGCAGCCACGACGAGCCCATCCAGGGCTCGCCCGAGCCGGTGGTGTTCTGCACCAGCCACGGCGGGTTGTTGACCACGCCCACGCGCAGCACGCCGGCCTTGCGGATGGCGTCGATGCGCGGGCTCTCGCCGGGCGCGGGCGGCGTTTGCGCCTGGGCGGTGGCGGCGCCGGCCAGCAGCAGGGCGGTGGCGGCGAAACGGGTGAGGAAGGACGGTTGCATTGCGGTCTCCTTGGAGGCAAGCCCGGCGGCGGACGCCGGATGCGGGCGCGCGAGGCCGCGGGCTGTCGCCCGGGCCGCGCGCCTTGCGCGGGGTCGGTGAATCCAGTGGGGTGGGGAAAGGCCGGAGCGGCCTACGGGGTCTGTTCGATGATGCGCATTTCGTCGGCGTCCAGGCGCGTCTTCATGCCGGCGGCCACCTGCCGCAGCCAGGCCAGGTATTCGGGTTGGTTCTTGTCGATCGCCAGGCCCACCGGCGAGGCCTTTTCGGTGCTCTGCTGGCAGTTGGCCTCGGCGGGCAGCGCGGTCAGGCCGCGCACCTTGCGGCTCAGGCCGACCCAGGGCACGCGGTTGATCGGCGCCGCGTCGGCGCGCTTGGCCATGATTTCCTCGATCGGCGCGGTGGCGCCCGAGTTGGCCACGGCGCGCAGCGTGGCGTTGGGAAAGCGCTGCTTGACCCAGGCTTCCTCGGCGCCGCCGGTGAAGTAGGCGATGGTGACGCCGGGCCGGTTCAGGTCATCGACCGACCTGGCCGCGGCCATCCTGGGATTGGACGCCAGGCCGAACAGGCAGACGCTGGTGGACGAATACAGCACGAAGTCCACTACTTTCAGGCGCTCCGGCGTTTCGGCCAGCGGGCTGATAGTCATGTCGACCTGGTTGGCCGCCAGCACCGGCACCTTGGTCTCGTGCGAGACCTGCACCGGCGTCAGCTTCACGCCCAACAGGCGGGCGTATTCCTTGGCCAGCAGCCAGGCCGGGCCGCTCCAGCCCTCGCCGCCCTTGCCGGACACGTCCTGCAGCAGCCAGGGCGCATTCTGCAGCACGCCGACGCGCAGCTCGCCCGCCTTGCGGATCGCATCGATGCGCGCGCTCTGGCCCGCCGCGGGCGCTTCCTGCGCCATCGCCGGCGCCGCCAGCGCATAGGCCGCCAGCGCGCACGCCGACAGCATCGCCGCCGCCCTGTGCCAGGCGCGGCTCCCCTTGTTCCTTTGCTGCATCCTGTTGTCTCCTGATGTGTGTCGCCCGGTTCCGGGGCACGGTATCTTCCGCGCTCAGCCGGGGGCCGCCTGCCGGTATTACGTCAACGCCACCCCTGCGCGAACTCGCCGATCACGCGTTCGAGGTGATTGCGCATTGCCTGCCGCGCGCCATCCGCATCGCGCGCCACCAGCGCGCTGAAGATGCGCTGATGGTCTTCCTGCGAGGCCTGGCGCAATTCCTGCGTATGGAAATGCTGTTCGATCTTTTCCCAGATAGGGCCTTGCGCCTGGTCCCACATGGCCGTCACCGTGCCCAGCAGCACGCTGTTGCCGGTGGACTGCGCGATGTACAGGTGGAAACGGCGGTCGGCCTCCTGGTTCTCTTCCTTGTGCATCATCTGTTCGCGCATGGTGGTCAGCGCCTCGAAGATGCGGTCCAGGTCGGCATCGTTGCGCGTCGTGGCCGCCAGCGCGGCGATCTCGGATTCCACCAGGCAGCGCGCGCGCAGCAGTTCGAACGGACCGGCGCCCGGCTCCTGCGCGGCCGGCAGCCGCGCCACGCCCGGCTTGGGTTCACAGACGTAGATGCCCGAACCGCCGCGCACTTCCACCACGCCCTGCAGTTCCAGCGCGATGATGGCCTCGCGCAGCGAGGTGCGGCTGACGTCGAAGCGCTCGGCCAGCGCGCGCTCGGCCGGCAGGCGCTTGCCCACCGCGAACTCGCCCTGCGCGACCAGCGCCTGGATCTGCGCGGCCAGCCGCAGGTAGGCGCGGTCGGCCACCGGCTTGCTGGCGGGTTCCTCGGGCTTGGGGATCAGTTGTAGTGTCATGGCGTTGAAAGTGGTTGGACCAAATATTATGTGGTTTACCAATTTGGCACATCATGGTTTACCACTATCCATTTGGTAAACCGTCCGAATAAAACAAAGCGCCGCGCCGGACGAGCCGGGGCGGCGCTGGGGTGACACTGAGATGCCGGGCGGGCCCGGCGCGGCGGCGGAACCGGCCGTCAGCCCAGGTTCGGCGCCAGCGTGCGCTTCAGATCCTCGATGCTGCGGCCGCTGCGCGCGGCGTAGTCCTGCAACTGGTCTTCGCCGATGATGCCGACGTTGAAGTACTGCGACTGCGGATGGCTGAAGTAGAAGCCCGACACGCTCGAGGCCGGGAACATGGCGTAGCTGTCGGTCAGCATCATGCCGATGTCGGCGCCGTCCAGCACGCGGAACATGTCGGTCTTGACCACATGCTCCGGGCAGGCCGGATAGCCCGGCGCCGGGCGGATGCCGACGTACTTCTCGGCGATCATGTCGTCGTTGGACAGCGCCTCGTCCGGCGCGTAGCCCCACAGGTCCTGGCGCACGCGGGCGTGCAGGCATTCGGCGAAGGCTTCGGCCAGGCGGTCGGCCAGCGACTTGAGCATGATGCCGGAATAGTCGTCCAGCGCCTTCTCGAACTCGGCTTCCTTCTTCTCGATGCCGATGCCGGCCGTCACCGCGAACATGCCGATGTAGTCGAGCTTGCCGCTGGATTTGGGCGCGATGAAGTCCGACAGCGACTTGTTGCTGACGCCCTCGCGCTTGGCGCCCTGCTGGCGCAGGTTGCGATAGGTGAACAGCACCTCGCTGCGGCTCTCGTCCTTGTAGACCTCGATGTCCTCGTCGTTGACGCTGTTGGCCGGATAGAAGCCGACCACGCCGTTGGCGGTCAGCCAGCGGCCCTCGACGATGCGTTTCATCATGGCCTGGCCGTCGGCGTAGACCTTGCGCGCCTGCTCGCCCACCACCTTGTCGTCCAGGATCGCCGGGAACGGGCCGAACAGGCTCCAGGTCTGGAAGAACGGGCCCCAGTCCACGTACTTGGCAATCTCGGCCAGGTCATAGCTCTTGAAGGTGCGGCGGCCGATGAACTTGGGGCGCGGCGGCGTGTAGCTGTCCCAGTCGATCCGCGGGCGCGAGGCGCGCGCCTCGGCCAGCGGCAGGATCGGCGCGGCCTTGCGGTTGGCGTGGCGGCGGCGCACGTCCTCGTATTCCTCGGCCAGCTCCGCCAGGTAGGCGTCCGCCTGGTCGGACATCAGGCTGGTGGCCACGCCCACCGAACGGCTGGCGTCCGGCACGTAGATCACCGGGCCTTCGTAGTTGGGCGCGATCTTCACGGCCGTGTGCACGCGGCTGGTGGTGGCGCCGCCGATCATCAGCGGCACCTTGCGGCTGCGGAAATACTCGTCGCGCTGCATTTCCGAGGCGACGTAGGCCATCTCTTCCAGGCTGGGCGTGATCAGACCGGACAGGCCGACGATGTCGGCATTCTCTTCCTTGGCCTTCTCCAGAATCTGGGCGCAGGGCACCATCACGCCCATGTTCACCACTTCGAAGTTGTTGCACTGCAGGACCACCGACACGATGTTCTTGCCGATGTCGTGCACGTCGCCCTTGACGGTGGCGATGACGATCTTGCCCTTGGCGCGCACGTCGCCGCCGGCGGCCGCGATCTGGCGCTTTTCCTCTTCGATGAAGGGGATCAGGTGGGCCACGGCCTGCTTCATCACGCGCGCCGACTTCACCACCTGCGGCAGGAACATCTTGCCGGCGCCGAACAGGTCGCCCACCACGTTCATGCCGTCCATCAGCGGGCCTTCGATCACCTCGATCGGACGGCCGCCGCGCGCGGCGATCTTCTGGCGCACCTCTTCGGTGTCCTCGACGATGAACGCGGTAATGCCGTGCACCAAAGCGTGCGACAGGCGCGCCTCGACCTCCGCATTGCGCCAGGCCAGGTCTTCTTCCTTCTTGGCGCCCGAGCCCTTCACCGTGTCGGCGAACTGCACCAGGCGCTCGGTCGGCGTGCGTTCGTCGGCCGGGTCGGTCTTGCCGACCGGCTCGGCGCGGTCCAGCACCACGTCCTCGACCAGGTCGCGCAGCTGGGGATCCAGATCGGCGTAGACGCCCAACTGGCCGGCGTTGACGATGCCCATCGTCATGCCTTCCTTGACCGCGTAATACAGGAACACGGTGTGGATGGCCTCGCGCATCGGCTCGTTGCCGCGGAACGAGAAGCTCACGTTCGAGACCCCGCCCGAGATGCGGGCGTGGGGCAGGTTCTCGCGGATCCAGCGCGTGCCCTCGATGAAGTCGACGGCGTAATGGTTGTGCTCGTCGATGCCGGTGGCGACCGCGAACACGTTGGGATCGAAAATGATGTCTTCCGGCGGGAAACCCTCTTCCTCGACCAGGATCTTGTAGGCGCGGCCGCAGATTTCCTTGCGGCGCTCCAGCGTGTCGGCCTGGCCCAATTCGTCGAACGCCATCACCACCACCGCCGCGCCGTAGCGGCGGCACAGGCGGGCGTGGTGGCGGAACGGCTCCAGGCCTTCCTTCATCGAGATCGAGTTGACCACCGGCTTGCCCTGCACGCACTTCAGGCCGGTCTCGATGACGTCCCACTTGGAGCTGTCGATCATCACCGGCACGCGCGCGATGTCGGGTTCGGAGGCGATCAGGTTCAGGAAGCGGTGCATGCACGCCACCGAATCCAGCATGGCCTCGTCCATGTTGATGTCGATGATCTGCGCGCCGTTCTCGACCTGCTGGCGGGCCACCGCCAGCGCCTCGTCGTATTTCTCTTCGCGGATCAGGCGCGCGAACATCTTGCTGCCGGTGACGTTGGTGCGTTCGCCCACGTTCACGAACAGCGTGTCCTCGTCGATGTTCAGCGGCTCCAGGCCCGACAGGCGGGTCTTGACCGGGATCTCCGGCACCACCCGCGGCGTCAGCGCCGCAACCTTGTCGGCAATCGCGCGGATGTGGTCGGGCGTGGTGCCGCAGCAGCCGCCGGACATGTTCACCAGCCCGGCGCGGGCGAATTCCTCCAGCAGCGCGGAAGTGTCGGCCGGGGTCTCGTCAAAGCCGGTCTCGGCCATCGGGTTGGGCAGGCCGGCGTTGGGGTAGACACAGACGTAGGTGTCGCAGATCTTGGACAGCTCGGCCACGTACGGGCGCATCAGCGCCGCGCCCAGCGCGCAGTTCAGGCCGATGGTGACCGGCCGCGCATGGCGCACCGAGTTCCAGAAGGCCTCGACGGTCTGGCCCGACAGGATGCGGCCGGAGGCGTCGGTGACGGTGCCCGAGATCATCACCGGCAGGCGGATGCCGCGCTGCTCGAACACTTCCTCGGTGGCGAAGATCGCCGCCTTGGCGTTGAGCGTGTCGAAGATGGTTTCGATCAGGACGATGTCGATGCCGCCATCGAGCAGGCCGTTGAGCTGTTCAACGTAGGCCACGCGCAGCTCGTCGAAGGTGACGTTGCGCGCGCCCGGGTCGTTCACGTCGGGCGAGATCGACGCCGTCTTGGGCTGCGGGCCGAGCGCGCCGGCCACGAAGCGCGGCTTGTCCGGCGTGCTGTACTGGTCACAGGCCTGGCGCGCCAGTTGCGCGGACACCAGGTTCAGCTCGTAGGCCAGTTCCGGCAGGTCGTAGTCGCCCTGCGCGATCGAGGTGGCGCCGAAGGTGTTGGTCTCGATGACGTCGGCGCCGGCTTCCAGGTACTGGCGGTGGATCTCCGAGATCACGTCCGGCCGCACCAGCGACAGCAGTTCGTTGTCGCCCTTCAGGTCCTTGCCATGGCCGGCGAAGCGCTCGCCGCGGAAATCGGCCTCGCCCAGCTTGTAGCGCTGGATCATCGTGCCCATGGCGCCGTCCAGGATCAGGATGCGCTGGCCCAGCAGGCGGGCGAAATCGCCGCCGCGGGTGAAGCTCTCGGGCGGGTAAGGCAGGCGGGGATACGACACGTTCAGGTCCGAAAGGAGGGTTGGGCAACGAAAGCGGCCGCGCAAATGTCGCTAAAAAGCGATAAAGGCCGAAAAATCAACCCCTGATCGTAACAAATCGGACCCCGCTAGGGCCCGCGGTGATACAGTTTCGGCCCCGAACCGGTGCTTTCGGCGCACTGGGACAGGCAAGAACGCAACACTTGCCGGTCCGCGCGCGAAAGGTAAACGGGAAACAGGAAGACGCCCGCCCCGCCGCCCACAAGGCCGGCTGGCCCGGATATCCAGCCTGTGCTGCCCCCGCAACGGTCCCCATGCGCGCGATGCGCCCATGGCAGCCCGATACCGGCCTGTTCGATCGCCAGGACGCCCGTCCGGCGCCCGCTCCCCAGGGATCGCGGCGTGGCCCCGGGTTTCCTCCCCATCGTGATTGACCTGCGGGGTCGCGGGTCGCATCGAGGTCTTGTAGATGAAATCCCGCTCCATCCGGCGCTACGCTGGCGCCCTGCTCTGTTCCGCCCCGGCCCTCTCGGCCGCCCAGCAAGCCGCCACTCCCGAACTCGACACCGTCACCGTCACCGCCCAGCGCGTGCCCAGCGATGGCCGCACCCTGCCAGTGTCGATCTCCGTCATCACCGCCGAAGACATCGCCGCCAGCAGCGCCCGCACCATGCAGGACCTGCTGTCGACGCAGGCCGGCATCCACCTGGTCAACACCACCAGCGCCAGCGACAACGCCATCGTCGACCTGCGCGGCTTCGGCATCACCGGCGCCAGCAACACGCTGATCATGATCGACGGCGTCAAGCAGAACACCAACGATCTGTCCGCCCCCAGCCTGGGCGTGGTGCCGCTGGACCAGGTCGAACGCGTCGAAATCGTGCGCGGCAGCGGCTCGGTGCAATACGGCGGCGGCACCACCGGCGGCGTGATCAACATCATCACCCGCAAGGACTTCGCCAAGGAGCCGGTAACGGCCCGCGCCACCGCCACCTTCGGCAGCTACGGCCTGCGCCAGTACGACGCCGCCGTGGCGCTGAACAACCAGAAGGTGGGCGTGGACGCCTACATGCAGTCGCTGCACAGCGACGGCTACCGCGAGCACAGCGGCGAGAGCCGCGAGGGCGGCGGCGGCAGCATCACTTTCCGCCACGACAACGGCTCGATCCGCCTGTATGGCAACACCACCACGCAGAAGCTGGACCTGCCGGGCCCGCGCCTGATCAACCCGACCACGGGCGAGAACCAGTTCGAAAGCGACCCGCGCGGCGCCAAGAACAAGGTCGACTTCGTCAAGACCACCACCACCACCTTCGGCCTGCAGGTCGAGCAGCAGCTCGGCGTGGGCACGCTGTACGCCGACGCCTCGACCCGCGAGAAGAAGCTCAACGGCCTGTCGTACGACGGTTTCGGCGACACGCTGCGCCAGCAGAAGCTGGAAGAGAACCTGGCCAGCCTGCGCTACCGCCTGCCGATCAACGGCGGTCACAGCGTGGTGTTCGGCGCCGACGCGCAGGAAGCCAAGACCTCCGCCGACCAGAACGCCTACTACGACTTCGCCCCCTCCAAGTGGCAGTCGCGCCAGCATCAGTACGGCCTGTTCGCCGAAGGCCAGATCCGCGCCACCGACAGCACCTACGTCACCCTGGGCGCGCGCCGCCAGTACGCCTCCGACAAGCTGGAAGTGATTTCCGGCTCGGGCGAGGAATCCGACAAGGGCCACCACCTGACCGCCTGGCAGCTCGGCGTGCGCCAGGACCTGCCGGCCGGCTTCGGCCTGTACGGCAAGGTCGGCCGCAGCTTCCGCCTGCCCAATGCCGACGAAGCCCTGTCGGTGCAATCGCCGCTGGCGCCGCAGACGTCCACCGACAAGGAACTGGGCGTGACCTGGGCCTCGGACAGCACCAGCGCGCGCCTGTCGTGGTTCCGCTATGACCTGACCAACGAGATCCAGTACAACCCGCTGGCCGACGGCATGTGGGGTCCGGGCACCGGCGCCAACACCAACCTGGATCCGACCCGTCGCCAGGGCATCGAACTGGAAGGCCACCACAAGCTGACCAGCAGCCTGACGCTGGACGCCAACCTGACCTGGATGGAAGCGCAATTCCGCTCGGGCACCTATGGCGGCGTCGACCTGGCGGGCAAGACCGTGCCGCTGGCGCCCAAGTGGCTGGCCAACGCCGGCGTGACCTGGCGCCCCACCGACGCGTTCCTGTGGAACGTGACGGCGCAGTACGTGGGCAAGTCGCGCATGGACAACGACCAGGCCAACCAGTTCGACACGCAGCTGGACGCCTACGTGCTCTTCAATACCAAGGTGGCCTACAAGTTCACCCGCAACATCGAAGGCGCGTTCGGCATCAACAACCTGCTGGACCGCAAGTACGCCACCTACGGCATCCGTGGCGGCGATGCCTCGTTCCAGATGCTGGGCCCGGTTGCCAACTACAACCTGTACCCCGCGCCCGGCCGCAACTTCTACGCCTCCCTCACGGTGCGCTACTAAGCAGCGATCCGATATAGTCGGCGTTCCTCCACGCCGACCGTATCGATCCCTCGCATGACGTTCGTCCGCGCCGTTCCGTTCGCCGTCCTGGGGCTGCTGTGCGCCCCGGGGCCGGCGGCGGCCGCCCCCTCGCCCAAGACTGCAGCCGCGACCTCGGTCGAAGCTCCGGCGGCGATCCACGCGCGCGACGACCGCGGCCGCGACGTCACCCTGGCCGCCCCGGCGCGGCGCGCGGTGACCCTGGCGCCGCACGCCACCGAACTGGTCTACGCGGCCGGCGCAGGCGCCTACCTGGTCGCCACGATCCGCGGCAGCGACTATCCGCCCGCGGCCCGCGCCCTGCCGGTCATCGGCGACGGCACCCAGCCCGATCCCGAGCGCGTGGCCGCCACCCGTCCGGACCTGGTGATCGCCTGGCAGCCGTCCGCCGCCGCGCCGCTGGCGCGCGTGATGGACAAGCTCGGCGTGGCGGTCTACTACAGCGACCCGCAGACGCTCGCGGCCATTCCCGACGCGGTCGAACGCCTGGGCGTGCTGTTCGGCACCGAGGCGCAGGCCGGCCCCGCCGCCCAGGCCCTGCGCGCGCGCCTGGACGCGCTGGCCGCGCGCTACGCCGGCCGCGCGCCGGTGCGGGTCTTCGTGCAGGCGGGCCTGGACCCCATCTACACGCTGAACCACGCCAGCATCGTCAGCGACGCG
Source organism: Achromobacter ruhlandii (assembly GCF_002082135.1). NCBI lineage: Bacteria > Pseudomonadati > Pseudomonadota > Betaproteobacteria > Burkholderiales > Alcaligenaceae > Achromobacter > Achromobacter ruhlandii. The sequence continues at coordinate 356,278 of NZ_CP017433.1, read as the reverse complement.
CTGCGCCTGTGCGGCGGCGTCAACGTCTTCGCCCAGGCGCCGGTGGTGGCCCCGCAGGTCGGCCTGGAAAGCGTGCTGGCGGCGCGGCCCGATGCGGTGCTGGCCGGCGTCTCCGCGCCCGCCGACACCGCCCGCAACCTGGCCGCCTGGCGCGCCATGGGCCTGCCGGCGGCGTTGGCGGGCCACGTCTACGGCATCGACGCCGACGCGCTGTACCGCCCCGGTCCGCGCCTGATCGATGCGGCCGAACAGTTGTGCGCCGACCTGGACCGGTTGCGCCAGCCCTGAGGCGTAGGGGCATCCAGGGGCGTCTCGCGCAGGCCCTGGACATCGCGGCACGCGCGGCCGAGCTATCGCCATCCCCATGCGGCGCGGCGCGCTCCCCGGATACCCCTGCCCGCGCCCCGGTCATTCGCACCGGCCACCGCTGCGCGGCAAGCGCGATTTCTGGAACGCGCCAACGTGGCCTTTCGCGCAGGCGCGCCGCGCCGTGCTTTATGATTCGCCTAACCGGGATCAACCCATTGATCCGCCCGATGATCAGCCAGCCCCCGCGGGTCCCGCTGCGCGCGCCCGCCCTTTGAAGCATCGCCATGACCACTCAAGACACTCTCACCATCGCCGGCCGCGCCTACTCGTCGCGCCTGCTCGTCGGCACCGGCAAGTACAAGGATTTCGAACAGACCCGCGCGGCGCTGGATGCCAGCGGCACCGAGATCGTCACGGTCGCCATCCGCCGCACCAACATCGGCCAGAACCCGGGCGAGCCCAATCTGCTCGACTACGTGCCGATGTCCAAGTTCACGCTGCTGCCCAACACCGCCGGCTGCTATTCGGCCGACGACGCCGTGCGCACGCTGCGCCTGGCGCGCGAGCTGCTGGACGGCCACGCCCTGGTCAAGCTGGAAGTGCTTGGCGATCCGCACACGCTGTTCCCCAACATGCCCGAAACCCTCAAGGCCACCAAGACGCTGGTGGATGAGGGCTTCCAGGTCATGGTCTATTGCACCGACGATCCCATCCAGTGCCGCATGCTCGAAGACATGGGCGCCGTGGCCGTGATGCCGCTGGCCTCGCTGATCGGCTCCGGCATGGGCATCCTGAACCCCTGGAACCTGCGCCTGATCATCGACCAGGCGCGCGTGCCGGTGGTGGTGGACGCCGGCGTGGGCACCGCCTCGGATGCCGCCATCGCCATGGAACTGGGCTGCGACGCCGTGCTGATGAACACCGCCATCGCCGCCGCGCGCGACCCGGTGCTGATGGCCAGCGCCATGAAAAAGGGCGTCGAGTCCGGCCGCGAGGCATTCCTGGCCGGCCGCATGCCGAAAAAGCTCTACAGCGGCGCGCCCAGCTCGCCGACCGAAGGCCTGATCACCGCCGCCCCCGGCGCCGCCAAATGAGCAGCCGCCAGCCGGCCGCCACTGGCCGCCCGATCCCCAACGCGCTGACCATCGCCGGCGTCGACCCGTCCGGCGGCGCCGGCATCCTGGCCGACGTCAAGGCCATGAGCGCCCTGGGCGCCTATGGCTGCGCCGTCATCGCCGCGCTCACCGCGCAGAACACCCAGGGCGTCAGCGGCATCTCGCCGGTGCCGCCGGCCTTCGTCGGCCAGCAGATCGACACCCTGTTCGCCGACGTGCGCATCGACGCGGTCAAGATCGGCATGCTGGGCCAGCAGCCGGTGATCCAGGTGGTGGCCGAGAAGCTGGCCAAGTGGACCCCGGTGCACGTGGTGCTGGACCCGGTCATGGTCGCCAAGAGCGGCGACCTGCTGCTGGAACGCGATGCCGTCGGCGCCATGCGCGAAGCGCTGCTGCCGCAGGCCACGCTGCTGACCCCGAACCTGCCCGAGGCCGGCGTGCTGCTGGAAGAGCGGCCGGTGGAGACGGTCAAGGAAATGCGGCGCGTGGCCGAGCGCCTGCGCAACAAGCTGGCGCATTCCGGCCAGCGCTGGGTCATGGTCAAGGGCGGCCACCTGCCCGGCAACGACACCATCGACCTGCTGCACGACGGCGACCGCATGATCGAGCTGCCGGGTCACCGCATCGAGACCGCCAACACCCACGGCACCGGCTGCACCCTGTCGGCCGCCCTGGCCGCCCTGCTGCCCCAGGTCGAGGACGTGCCCGAGGCGGCGCGCCGCGCCAAGGCCTACCTGACCGAAGCCATCCGCCACGCCGAGCGCCTGTCGGTCGGCTCCGGCCATGGCCCGGTGCACCACTTCCACGCCTGGTGGTGAGACCGGCGGGGCGGAATCGGACTTCGCACCCGGTCCCCCGCCCCGGCCGGCCGCCAGGGCCGATGTAACCCGACTCCCCGCACTCTCCTCCCGTCCGCCCGGCTGGCCGGGATTGCGTCCGAAAGCGCCGCGACCGCCGGCCCGTTTCCGGGCGTGTAACCAGGCGGCCCGCTCCCCGGCGTCACAGGACGCTACGAATCGGTACAATGGTCGGCTGATTCCTCCGCTTTTTTCCTGACCGTCATGAACGCTTCGACCCTGCCCGACGTAGAACAAGCCCGCTTCAACATGGTGGAACAGCAGATCCGCCCGTGGGACGTCCTGGACGCCAACGTGCTGCAAGCACTGTTCGATGTGCGCCGCGAACAGTTCGTTCCGCCGGCCCTGCGCGCCCTGGCGTTTTCCGACCTGGAACTGCCGCTGGAAATCAACGCGGTCAATACCCGCCAGACCATGCTCGCCCCCAAGGTCGAAGCCCGCCTGGCCCAGGAACTGCAACTGAGCAAATCCGACTGCGTGCTGGAAATCGGCACTGGCTCCGGCTATCAGGCCGCGCTGCTGGGCTACCTGGCGCAGCAGGTCACCTCGGTCGAGATCGACAGCCGCCTGGTCACGTTCGCGCAGCAGAACCTGCAGATGAACAACGTCACCAACGTCAAGGTCGAAACCGGCGACGGCCGCAACGGCTGGGGTTCCACCGAATATGACGCGATCCTGGTGACGGGTTCGGTGCCGGTCGTGCCCGACGCGCTCAAGTACCAGCTGCGCGTGGGCGGCCGCCTGGTCGTCGTCGTCGGCCAGGCCCCCGTCATGACGGCCTGTCGCATCACCCGCACCACCGCCGCCAGCTTCGAGACCGTCAATCTGTTCGAAACGGTCATCAAGCCCCTGCGCGGCGCCACGGTGTCGCAGTTCAAGTTCTGAGTTCCCAGGCGGGGCCGTGCGGCCCCGCCACGCCGGCCCGCCCGGCCACACGGGCTCCCGCCCTGGATTCCCTGGAGCAGCACCCCTCCCCCTGACAGATCATGCGCGTCCGACTGCTTACGGCTTTACTGGTTTTTACCTCCGCCGCAAGTGTCGGCCCGTCTGTCGCGTGCGCGCAGAATCTGCTGCAGGTGTGGCAATCCGCCCTGGGCAATGACCCCATCTATGCGGCGGCCCGCGCCAATTACCGCGCCGGGCTGGAAAAGGAACCGCAGGCGCGCGCCCTGCTGCTGCCCGAGGTCTCGGCCGGCGTCGGCGGCGCCTACCAGGAAACCCGCAGCACCCGCGGCCTGAGCATGGCCTACAGCGGCGGCCGTGGCGTCTGGGACCTGGCGCTGACCCAGCCGCTGTTCGACTGGGGCCGCTGGCAGAACCACGAACAGTCCAAGCTCATCGTCGCCGATGTCGAGGTGCAATTGCAGCAGGCCTACCAGGACCTGCTGCTGCGCGTGGCCGACGCCTATTTCAACGTGCTGTATGCCCAGGACGCCCTGACCGCCACCGAGGCCGAAAAGGCCGCCGTGGCCGGCCAGCTGGAGTCGGCCAAGCGCAACTTCGAGCTGGGCAACGCCACCATCACCGACACCTACGAGGCGCAGGCGCGCTACGACCTGGTGGTGGCGCAGGAACTGCGCCTGCAGAACGACCTGGACGTGCGCCGCGATGAACTGGCCAGGATCATCGGCACCGCCCCCGGCGCGCTGGCCGAACTGCCTCCGGGTGTGCAGTTGCCCGCGCCGCAGCCGGCCCGCGTGGCCGACTGGAGCAACCAGGCCGAATCCTCCAGCCTGGAGGTGCTGCGCGCCCAGCTGCTGACGCGCATCGCCGGCCGCGAGATCCAGATCGCCAAGAGCGGCCACTACCCCACCCTGAACCTGCGCGCCACCAGCGGCAGCGCCAGCGACGCGGTGATGCGCAATGCCACCCCCGGCAAGCCGATCGACAGCACCATCGGCGTGGTGCTGTCGATTCCCTTGTATTCGGGCGGCGGGGTGTCCTCGCAGGTCACGGAAAAGGTGCAGCTGGAGCAGAAGGCCCGCCACGATTTCGAGGCCGCGCGGCGCCAGGCGGTGCAGGCCGCGCGCCAGTACTACACCGGCGTCACCAGCGGCCTGGTGCGCATCCAGGCGCTGGAAGCCGGCGAGAAGTCCAGCCGCGCCGCGGTCGAGGCCAACCGCACCGGCTACGAGGTGGGCGTGCGCATCAACCTGGACGTGCTCAACGCCCAGCAGCAGCTCTACGCCACCCAGCGCGACCTGGCGCTGGCGCGCTACAGCACGGTGCTGTCGGGGCTGCGCCTGAAGGCCACCAGCGGCATCCTGGCCGAGTCCGACCTGGAAGCCATCAACCGGTTGCTGCGCGAACCGCGCTAAGCGCGCGGCAGCGTCTCAGGCGCCCTGGATCTTCTTGACCAGCGCCGTGGTGGAACGCTCGAACTCGAACGGAATGGCCACCGCGCGGCCGCCCCAGGTCTTGACCAGGGCGGTCTCGGGCAGCTTTTCCATGTCGTAGTCGCCGCCCTTGACGATCAGGTCCGGCTTGAGCTGGCCGATCAGGGCCTCGGGCGTGTCCTCGTGGAACGAGGTGACCACGGTGACAAAGCCCAGCGCCGCCAGCAGCGCGGCGCGGTCTTCCATGCGGTTCAACGGGCGCTCGGCGCCCTTGCCCAGGCGGCGCACCGATTCATCGGTGTTGACCGCCACGATCAGCGTGGCGCCCAGTTGGGCGGCCTGGTCCAGGTAGGTGGCGTGGCCCCGATGCAGGATGTCGAAGACGCCATTGGTGAACACCAGCGGCCGCGGCAGGCGGCCGGTGGCAACGGCGGCGACGCAGTCGTCGCGGGACAGGACTTTGGATTCGAAACGGGCGGCTGGCATGCCGCGATTGTACGACGGCGGCCGTGGCCGCCGTCATCGGTCATCTGACGCTCCCGGACAGGGCCGGCGCGCGCCGCCGTGGCGCCCGGTCAGGCGCCGGCCAGCACGATTTCCTTTTCCTTGGGCACGATCAGCGCCGTCATTTCCTTGCGGTAGCGGTTCAGGTCCTTGACCGTCTCGAAGCTGCGGTCCATCAGCTTGGACAGGATGTGCAGGATGCGGGTGGCGACCTTCTGTTCCCACACGCCGTCAAAGCGGATCTGGGTGTCCAGCCAATGCTCCAGCCAGCCCGGCTCGGGCAGGCGCGACTGCACCGTGTCGTTGGGGAACAGGTCCTTGTTGACGTGCAGGTTGGTCGGGTGCAGCGCCTGCTGGGTGCGGCCAGCCGAGGCCATCAGCACGCCGATCTTGGAGAACGCCAGGCGCGCCTGGACGCTGGTGTCCTCGCCACGGTTGTGCAGGGCGCGGCGCATGTACTGCAGGTAGGCGCCGGCATGGCGGGCCTCGTCCTGCGCCACGGTCTTGTAGATGGCCTTGATGACCGGCTCGGTATGCCATTCGGCGGCGCGGCGATACCAGTGGTTCAGGCGCACTTCGCCGCAGAAATGCAGCATCAGCGTTTCCAGCTCGGGCGCGACGTCGAATTCGAAGCGCACGTTGTGCAGCTCTTCCTCGGTAGGCACCAGGTCGGGACGGAAGCGGCGCAGGTATTCGATCAGCACCAGGGAATGCTTCTGTTCTTCGAAGAACCACACCGACATGAACGCGCAGAAATCGCTGTCGCCGCGATTGTCGCGCAGGAACATCTCGGTGGCCGGCAACGCGGCCCATTCGGTGATGGCGTTCATCTTGATCGTATGCGCCTGCTCGTCCGAGAGCTTGCTGCGATCGAAGTCGCCCCAGGGAATATCGTGCGCCATGTTCCAGCGCACCGCTTCCATGGTCTTGAAGAGTTCAGGATAAAGCATGTTCTGCCCTTGTTTTCGTCCCGCTAGTGGGGCTATAGAAATTGATGAATGGCGCACGCGCTTGCCGGCGCGACGCTGCACAGAGGTCTGCCCAGCGCTATTTTTCGCCGTCTCCCGCGAAGCTATGATGACCGTTTCATGAATGAAACATGACAGGGGATCGCACTTACACCATCGCGCCGCCTATCGGGTCAATGCCCACAACGCCACCCCGATGGCCAGGGCCAGCACGCCAACCAGCGCCGCGACGAGCCGGTTGTTCTGTTCCTGGGCCCGCCGCAGCTGCGCCATCTCGGCCAGCAGCGCCGGCGAGAGGTTCGGGCGGTTCAGGTGGTCGTGGACCAGCCTGGGAAGCGCCGGCAGCATCTGCGACCACTGCGCGGCTTCTTTTTCCAGGCTCTGCCGCAGGCCCTTGATTCCGACACGCTGGCGCATCCAGCGTTCCAGATAGGGCTTGGCGGTCTTCCAGAGATCCAGGTTGGGGTCGAGCTGCCGCCCCAGGCCTTCGACGTTCAGCAACGTCTTCTGCAGCAGCACCAGCTGCGGCTGGATCTCCACATTGAACCGGCGCGAGGTCTGGAACAGGCGCAACAGCACCTGGCCCAGGGAAATCTCGGACAACGGCCGGTCAAAATAGGGTTCGCAGACGGCGCGCACCGCGCCCTCCAGTTCTTCCTCGCGCGTGTCGGGCGGCACCCAGCCGGACTCGATATGCAATTGCGCCACGCGGCGGTAGTCGCGGTGGAAGAAGGCCAGGAAGTTCTGCGCCAGGTAGTTCTTGTCGAATTCCGACAGCGAGCCGACGATGCCGAAGTCCAGGGCGATGTAGCTGCCCAGCGTCTCGGGTCGGTCGGACACGTAGATGTTGCCCGGGTGCATGTCGGCGTGGAAGAAGCCGTCGGTGAACACCTGGGTGAAGAAGATCTCGACGCCGGTGCGCGCCAGGGTCGGAATGTCGATGCCGGCGGCGCGCATGCGCTCGACCTGGCCCACCGGCACGCCATACATGCGCTGCATGGTGAACACGGTGGACGCGGTGTACTCCCAGATCACCTCGGGCACCATCAGCATGTCGCCGCGGCCCGATTCCGGGCCGAAGTTGCGGCGCAACTGGCTGCAGTTGGAAGCCTCGCGCACCAGGTCGAGTTCGTCGTGCAGGTATTTGTCGAACTCGGCCACGACTTCGCGCGGCTTGAGCCGGCGGCCATCGGCGCCCAGGCGCTCGATGATGCGGGCCACGATCTTGAGCAGCGACAGGTCCTTCTCGATGATGCTGAGCATGCCCGGGCGCAGCACCTTGACCGCCACCTCGCGGCCGTCGTGCAGCACCGCGAAGTGCACCTGGGCGATGGAGGCCGACGCCACCGGGTCCACCTGGAACTGCGCGAACAGCTTTTCGGGCGGCGCGCCCAGCGCGGCCTCGATGCAGGCAGCGGCCTGGGCCGACGGGAACGGCGGCACGCGATCCTGCAGCAGCGCCAGTTCGTTGGCGATGTCGGCCGGAATCAGGTCGCGGCGGGTGGACAGCACCTGGCCGAACTTCACGAAGATCGGGCCCAGCGATTCCAGCGCCAGGCGCAGCCGCAGGCCGCGCGGCTGGCGCGGCCGGGTGCCCAGGCGGATGACGCGCAGCAGGCAGGTGGCCAGCGGATGGTTCAGGCTGGACAGCACCAGCTCGTCCAGGCCATAGCGCAGCGAAACCAGAATGATGCGGAACAGGCGCAGCAACGGAAACATAGGTCAGGCGCCCCGCTTGGCGGCGGCCGAGGCCAGCCGGTTGGTCAGGGTGGCGGCCGAGCGCGCCAGCGCATCGGCGCGGGCGTTCAGCTCGGCCAGGTCCAGGCGCCATTGCTCCAGCGCCGGGCGGCCCAGCAACATGCCGCTTTCCTCGGCCAGGTACTCGGACACGTTCTCGGCCATGCGCTGGCCGGCCTGGCGCGCGCCGCCGGCGGCCGCGCGCAGCCCGCCGGCGATGCGCAGCGCGGGAATGTCGCCCACCAGCCGGGCCAGGCTGTCTTCCGGGTCCCAGCGCAACTGCCTGGACAGGTCCGCCACCACCTGCGCCAGCGCGGCGTCGCCGGAGATGTGCGTGGCTTCGGCGAAATCGGGCGCCGCGCCGCCCGCGCCCAGGCGCGGCAGCGGCAGCTTCTCGGGCGCCACCGTCAGGGTCACGTCGGGCACCACGGCGGCATCGGCCTGGGCCGCCAGCCCCTCGCTGTCGATGGTCAGGCCCAGGGTGAAGCCGCCCAGCGCGAAGCGCACGGTCTTGCCGGCGTGGCGGGCCAGGCGTTCGCGCGCCCAGTCCTCACGCTTCAACAGGGCGTTGAGCGCGCCGACGGCCAGCCGTGCAGGAGTGGGCAGAAACGAAAAAGGCAACATGACAGTCCGCGACCCCGCGCAACGGGGCTGACGAAGTTGATGGGTAAATCGGGAGTGTACCGGGTTGGATGGGGGTGTGTTCCGGGCAGTCTGGGCGCGGTTTGCGCCCGCGCATGGAAAAACCGGCCCTGAGGGGCCGGTTGGAACGGACGGCCGCGAGGCCGCCGCGATATCAGGGAGATGGCGCCAGCCGGATCAGCTGGCGTATTCCACCGGGATCTGCTGGATGCCGGCCAGCAGCCAGCCGCCGTTGGCGGGCTTGAACAGGTTCCAGACTTCCTCGAAGCGGAAGGCTTCGGCGCCCGGGGTTTCGCGCAGCATGCCCGAGAAGCGCACGCTGGCCAGGTGACCGTCGGACACGGTTTCGATGCCCAGCAGCTCGGCGTTCAACAGCACCACTTCGGTCTTGTTGGGCGCGGCGCCACGCTCTGCCAGCTGCGGCTTGAGCTCGGTGATCAGGTCATCGGTCAGGTAGTCGCGCAGGCGGTCGGTGCTGCCGCTGTCCCACACGGCCTGGATGCGCACGAACTGTTCCTTGGCCTGCTTCAGGAAGTTGGGCGTATCGAAGTCGCCGGGCACGAACCAGTTGTTGTCGTCACCCGCTTTGGGCAGCACGGCGGCCGGGGCGGCAGCGGCGGCTGCGACCGGCGCCGCGGCCGGGGCGGCCGGCTTCAGCGCCTCACGCCACATGGGCTGCTGCTGCGGTTGGCCAGGCGCGTTGTTGGCGCCGCCGAAGGCGCCCTGCGTGGCCGGACGCGGCGCCGCGCCGCGCAGGCGGCGGATGATGAACATCACGGCGAACACGACCACGGCGATCAGCAGCGCGGACGACAGGAACTCGGCGAAGGCGCCCGACAGGCCCATGCTCGAGAGCAGCGCGGCGATGCCCAGGCCGGCGGCGATGCCGGCGATG
>NZ_CP017433.1:340674-346843 GCF_002082135.1 Achromobacter ruhlandii | reverse complement strand
GCCGGGGCCGCGGTGGCGCCCGCGGTGTTGCTGGCGGCGGTCGGCGGCGTGGTCGCCTGGCGCTGCTGGGTCACATTGGAGGATTGGCGGCCGACGCTGCTGCCGCCGCCGGCGCGGCGGGCTTCGGCGTCAAACGACGCCGTCACCAGCGCAGCGCCGGAGATGGCGATGAGCGCCGCGGCGACAAACCGCGAGAAACAGAATTTGGTCATGGATTTGCTCCCTCGTACCCGCGCTTCCCGCTGCCCCGAGCAGCGGAAAGCCGCACGGATCGTGCGGCCGTTCAGCGCGACTTTCTTACAATAATCTGAATGACGTAAGAATAACGGACAAGCCGTCGCCCCACAAGTTCCCCCGGGGCAAAGAAAAGCCGTATCGGACCCAGGGCAGGTCAGCCCAGGCGCACGCCCTCATGCAGGGCGGCGATGCCGGCCGTCAGGTTGAAGTACTGCACCCGCTCCAGGCCGGCGGTGCGCAGCATGTCCGCCAGGGTTTCCTGGTCGGGGTGCATGCGGATCGATTCCGCCAGGTAGCGGTAGCTGGCTTCGTCCTTGGCCACGGTCTTGCCCAGCCAGGGCAGCACGTTGAAGGAGTACCAGTCGTAGGCCGGCGCCAGCGGCTTGGCGATGCGGGAGAATTCCAGCACCAGCAGCTTGCCGCCCGGCTTGAGCACGCGGGTCATCTCGGCCAGCGCGCGGTCCTTGTGGGTCATGTTGCGCAGGCCGAAGGCCACGCTGACGCGGTCGAAATACCCCGTCGGGAACGGCAGGCGCTCGGCGTCACAGACAGCGGTGGGCACCAGCAGGCCGGCGTCGGCCAGGCGGTCGCGGCCGACCCGCAGCATGGAATCGTTGATGTCGGTCAGCCAGACCTCGCCGGTGGGGCCGGCGCGCTTGGCGAAAGCCTTGGCCAGGTCGCCGGTGCCGCCCGCGATGTCCAGCACCTTCATGCCGGGTCGGATGGCGGCGCGGCCGATGGTGAAGGCCTTCCAGACGCGGTGCAGGCCGGCCGACATGAAATCGTTCATGATGTCGTAGCGCTGCGCCACCGAATGGAAGACTTCGGCGACTTTGCGGGCTTTTTCGCTTTCCGGCACCGATTGGAAGCCGAAATGCGTCGATTGGGACGCGGAATCCGCGGAATGTTGCGATTCGGAGGGGTTTTGCATGGTGAATTCCCGATATATCGTCCAATGGTAGCCTATCGGGGCCCGCCGGATGCCGCCCGCGGGCGGCGCAAGGCACCCTGCGGTCACATACCTGAAATATTGCGGCCATACTATCGCAATGTTCGCGCCGCGCCGGCGCTCCGAAGCGTGCCCTATCCGCCATGTCCAGCACCATCCTCGTCGTCGAAGACGAACCCGCCATCCAGGAACTGATCGCCGTCAACCTGTCCTTCGCCGGCCACAAAGTGCTGCGCGCCTTCGACGCCGACCAGGCCCAGACGCTGATCCGCGCCGAGCTGCCCGACCTGATCCTGCTGGACTGGATGCTGCCCGGCACCTCCGGCCTGGCCATGGCGCGCAAGCTGCGCAACGACGAGCGCACCCGCGCCGTCCCGGTCATCATGCTGACCGCCAAGGGTTCCGAGCAGGACAAGGTCGACGGCCTCGAAGCCGGCGCCGACGACTACATCACCAAGCCCTTCTCGCCCAAGGAGCTGATGGCCCGCATCAAGGCCGTGCTGCGCCGCCGCGCGCCGCAGCTGACCGACGACGTGATCGACGTGGGCGGCCTCAAGCTGGACCCCGTCACGCACCGCCTGTCGGGCAACAGCCAGTCGCTGCAGATCGGCCCCACCGAATTCCGCCTGCTGCACTTCTTCATGACCCACCCGGAACGCGTGTTCTCGCGCTCGCAGCTGCTGGACCAGGTCTGGGGCGATCACGTGTTCGTCGAGGAACGCACCGTCGACGTGCACATCCGCCGCCTGCGCAAGGCGCTGGAGCCCAGCGGCCACGATGCGCACGTGGAAACGGTGCGCGGCAGCGGCTACCGGTTTACGGCACAGGTCCCGGCGCGGTAAAACACCCGCACGATGATCTGGCTGCGCACCCTTGTCCTGGTCGCCCTGTGGGCGGCGATCGCGCTATTGGCGCAATGGCTGATCGGCGACCCGGCGGGCTGGGCGCTGTTCAGCGCCGCGCTGGTCACCATGCTGCTGTGGCGCAGCTGGCGCCTGCACCTGGTGTCCCATTGGGCCCGGCACCCCGACACCTCCCCTCCCGCCTCGGTCGGCCCCTGGGACGACATCCTCGCCCCGCTGTACCGCTACACCCGGGCCCGCGCCCGCGAACTGGCCGAGACCCGCGACACCATGCAGGGCATGCTGGCGGCCGCCCAGGCGCTGCCGGACGGCGCGGTCACGCTCAATGAAGACTTCCAGATCGACTGGTGCAACCGCATGGCGCGCCAGCACCTGGGCCTGCGCCTGCCGGCCGATCGCGGCCACAACCTGCTGAACCTGCTGCGCGCGCCGGAATTCGTCGAATACGCCCACCGCGCCTCCTGGCCCGATCCGATCCTGGTGCGCCTGGGCCAGAACGGCCAGGAACGGCTGATGATGATGCAGCTGACGGCCTATGCCAGCAACCAGCGCCTGCTCATCACCCGCGACGTCACCCAGATCGAGCGCCTGGAGACCACCCGCCGCGATTTCGTCGCCAACGTCTCGCACGAACTGCGCACGCCGCTGACGGTGCTGGCCGGCTTCCTGGAAACGCTGCGCGACATGCCCGCCGACGCCCTGCCGCCCGAGCAGCGCGCGCAGTATCTGGACATGATGCACGAGCAGGCCCAGCGCATGCAGGCCATCGTCGAGGACCTGCTGACGCTGTCGACGCTGGAATCGTCGCCGGGCAGCGACCCGCGCGCGGTCAACATGGGCGCGCTGCTGCAGAAGGCGCGCCAGCAGATCGAGGCCCTGTCCGGCGGGCGCCATGTGATCGAATGGCACATCGACGAAACCCTGGACGTGCTGGGCGCCGAGACCGAGCTGACCTCGGCCCTGTCGAACCTGCTGACCAACGCCGTGCGCTACACGCCCGACGGCGGCACCATCACCGTGCGCTGGGAACGCGAGGCCGATGGCAGCGGCCGCTACAGCGTGCAGGACACCGGCATCGGCATTCCCGCCCGCCATATCCCGCGCCTGACCGAACGCTTTTACCGCGTCGACCGCGGCCGCTCGCGCGCCGTCGGCGGCACCGGGCTGGGGCTGGCGATCACCAAGCACATCGCCATGCGCCACGACGCCGAACTGTTCATCACCAGCGAACCCGGCAAGGGCAGCGTGTTCGCGCTGCGCTTCCCGCCCGACCGCATCGCCGTCGATCCGTCCGCCTGAAGCGGCGTCACGCCACGCGCGGGATCCGCGCCGCCATCGCGGCGCGGATGGTAAATTTCCCGCCATGCGCATCCTGGTCATCGAAGACGAACCCAAGTTGGCCGACTACCTCAAGAAAGGGTTGTCGGAGCAAAGCCACGTCGTCGACCTGGCGCGCGACGGCGTCAACGGCCTGCACCTGGCGCTGGAAGGCGCCTACGACCTGATCGTGCTGGACGTGATGCTGCCCGGCGTGGACGGCTTCGGCATCCTGGCCGCCGTGCGCGCCACCAAGGACACCCCGATCCTGATGCTGACCGCGCGCGACGCCGTCGAGGACCGCGTGCGCGGGCTCGAAGGCGGCGCCGACGACTACCTGGTCAAGCCCTTCGCCTTCTCCGAGCTGCTGGCGCGCGTGCAGGCCCTGCTGCGGCGCGGCCGTTCGCAGGAGCCCACCGTGTTCCGCCTGGCCGACCTGGAACTGGACCTGGCGCGGCGCAAGGTCGCGCGCGGCGGCCGGCGCCTGGACCTGACCGCCAAGGAATTCAACCTGCTGGCCCTGCTGCTGCGGCGCCAGGGCCAGGTGCTGTCGCGAACCACCCTGGCCGAGCAGGTCTGGGACATGAACTTCGACAGCGACACCAACGTCATCGACGTGGCCGTGCGGCGCCTGCGCAGCAAGCTGGACGACCCGTTCGAGGCCAAGCTGCTGCATACCGTGCGCGGCATGGGCTACGTGCTCGAATCGCGGCCGGAGCCCGCGCGCGAATGAAAGCGCCGCGCGTGCGCTCGATGCAGGCGCGCCTGACCCTGCTGCTGGGCGCCATCGCCCTGCTGGTTTCCAGCCTGGCCGGCGCCACCCTGTTCTGGGCCCTCAAGCGCGAGGTCGAACGCCAGGAGATCACCGAGGTCAGCGGCAAGCTGGAGCTCATCAACCACCTGATCGACATGCAGAACAACGCGCGCGGCCTGCACGACCTGGCCGCCACGTTCGACGACATGCGCACCGGCCAGAGCCAGCTGGGCATCTGGATCGTCGACGCGCAGGGGCATCCGGTCTACGGCGGCGACGCGCCCCTGACATTGCAGACGCTGCCCGACCGGCAGGTGCTGCTGCAACTGGCCGACGGCAGCCGCATGCGCGGCCTGCGCGTCGCGGTCGACGACCGCATCCTGCCGGGCGCGCAGCTTACCGTGGCGGTCAGCACCCGCACCAGCTCGCAGTTCCTGTACGCCTACGGCACCGCGCTGGCGCTGATCTGCGCGCTGTGGGTCGGCGCCACCGTGGTGCTGGCGGCCTGGGCGGTGCGCCGCAGCATGGCGCCCACCCGCCGCCTGTCGGAACAGGCCGCCCGCATCCAGCCCGACAACCTGGCCGTGCGCCTGCCGCTACGCGACACCGACCGCGAGCTGCACGAGCTGGTGCTGTCGTTCAACCGAACGCTGGAGCGCCTGCAGGCCGCCTACCAGCAGATGGAAGGCTTCAACGCCGACGTCGCGCACGAGCTGCGCACGCCGCTGGCCACGCTGATCAACGGCACCCAGGTGACCCTGTCCAGCGGCCGCGACGCGGCCGAGCTGCGCGATGCGCTGGAATCCAACCTGGAGACGCTGGAAGACCTGAAAACGCTGGTCAACGACATGCTGTTCCTGGCGCGCGCCGACCGTGGCGAACGCGCCGCCGACCTGGCGCCGGTATCACTGGCCGCCGAAGCCCGGCGCGTCGCCGACTTCTACGAGGCGGCGCTGGAATACCGCGGCGTCACACTGCGTTGCGACGGCGACGCCGTCGTCGCCGCCAATCCCGGGCTGGTGCGCCGCGCGCTGGCCAACCTGATCTCCAACGCCATCAAGGCCACGCCGCGCGGCGGCGAGATCGTGCTGGCCTGCCAGCCGCGGCCGGCCGGCGCGCGGGTCGAGGTGCGCAACCCCGGGGCGCCGATCCCCGAGGCCGACCTGCCGCGCATCTTCGACCGCTTCTTCCGCTCGGGCCAGGCGCGCGCGCCGCGCAGCGAGGGTCACGGGCTGGGCCTGGCGATCGTGCGCGCCATCGCCCGCATGCACGGCGGCGAGGTCGACGCGGCCTCCGGCCCCGGCGGCACCGTAGTCGGCATCACCCTGCGCGGGTCGGACCCGGACACCGCCGGCGGCCACATTACAAAGAAGTAATCTTCGCGACAGAACCGGGTCACCCCGGTTTTCCTAAAGTGCCCCTCATGGTCAACCCCCATCAAGGGAACAGCATGAACGGCACTTTGCTCCGCATCACCCAGATCACGGCCCTGGCCGCGCTGCTCGGCACCGGCACCGCCTTCGCGGCCGGCGCCCATGGCGAACACGCCGGCCACGCCATGCCGGCGGCCTCCGCCCCCATCGGCACGCCCGGCGACGCCGCCCGCGTCACCCGCAGCATCGACATCGACATGACCGACGCCATGCGCTTCACGCCCGCGCAGGTGCAGGTCAAGGCCGGTGAAACGGTGCGCTTCAACGTGCGCAACTCGGGCCGCATCCGCCACGAGATGGTGCTGGGCAGCGACGCCGACCTGCAGGCCCACTACGCCATGATGATGAAGGACCCCGGCATGCGCCACGAAGAGGCCAATGCCGTGTCGCTGGACGGCGGCAAGAGCGGCCAGATCGTCTGGAAGTTCGACCGCGCCGGCACCGTGTCCTTCGGCTGCCTGGAACCCGGCCACTACGCCGCCGGCATGAAGGGCGCGGTGTCGGTGCAGTAGCGCCGCCGCGGATCCGTCATGACAGCCTTCCCCATTCCCGCCCGCCGCCGCTTCGTGCAGGGGCTGGCCGCCGGCGGCGCGCTCGCGGCGCTGGGCCGCTGGCG
>NZ_CP017433.1:289131-340616 GCF_002082135.1 Achromobacter ruhlandii | reverse complement strand
GAATTCCACCTGGAGATCGGCGAGACCCCGGTGAACTTCACCGGCGCGGCCCGCATCGCCACCACCGTCAATGGCCAGGTGCCGGCCCCGCTGCTGCGCTGGCGCGAGGGCGACACGGTCACGCTGCACGTCACCAACCGCCTGCGCGAACAGACCTCGATCCACTGGCACGGCATCCTGCTGCCCACGGAAATGGACGGCGTGCCGGGCTTGAGCTTCCCGGGCATCGATCCCGGCCAGACCTTCACCTACCGCTTCGACGTGCGCCAGAGCGGCACCTACTGGTATCACAGCCATTCGGGTTTCCAGGAGCAGACCGGCCTGTATGGCGCCATCGTCATCGACCCGAAGCGGCGCGACCCCATCGCCGCGGACCGCGACTACACCGTGCTGCTGTCGGACTGGACGGACGAAGATCCGATGCGGGTGTTCGACAAGCTCAAGGCCATGCCCGACTACTACAACCGCAACCAGCCCAGCGTCCAGGGCCTGATGCGCGAGGCGGATGAGAAGGGCTGGCGCGCGGCGCTGTCCGAGCGCCTGATGTGGGAACGGATGCGCATGAACCCGTCCGACCTGGCGGACGTATCGGGCGCCACCTACACCTTCCTGACCAACGGCGCGACGCCCGCCGGCAACTGGACCGGCCTGTTCAAACCGGGCGAGCGCGTGCGCCTGCGCTTCATCAACGGCTCGGCCATGACCTACTTCGACGTGCGCATCCCCGGCCTGAAGATGACGGTGGTGGCGGCCGACGGCCAGGACGTGCGGCCGGTCGACGTGGAGGAATTCCGCATCGCCGTGGCCGAGACCTACGACGTGATCGTCGAGCCCGCCGAGGACCGCGCCTACACCATCTTCTCGCAGGCCATGGACCGTTCCGGCTACGCCCGCGCCACCCTGGCGCCGCGTCCCGGCATGCAGGCCGAGGTGCCGGCCGTCGATCGCGTGCAACTGCTCGGCATGATGGACATGGGCATGAAGCACGACATGGGCGCAGGCGGCCACGACATGGCGGGCATGAGCGGCAGGGATCATGGCGGCGCGGCGGCGGCGGCTCCCGGCGACGCAATGACTGGCATGGACCACGGCGCCGCGGCCGCCGCCCCCGCCGCGATGGCCGGCATGAACCACGGCGCCATGCCCGGCATGGACCATGGCAGCTCCCACGACAGCGGCGCCGGCCAGGGCGGCATCGTCGAGGTCAGGCACCCCTATCCCGAGGAGCGCGGCCCCGGCAACTCGATGCTGCCCGACGTGGTGTCCACCCGCCTGGACGACCCCGGCATCGGCCTGCGCGACAACGGCCGCCGCGTGCTGACCTACGCCGACCTGCGCTCGATCCGCGAACCCGACGACAACCGCGCGCCGACCCGCGAGATCGAACTGCACCTGACCGGCAACATGGAGCGCTACATGTGGTCGTTCAACGGCGTGACGTTCTCCGACGCCAAGCCCATCGTGCTGCGCCATGGAGAGCGCGTGCGCTTCGTGCTGGTCAACGACACCATGATGACCCACCCCATCCACCTGCACGGCCTGTGGAGCGACCTGGAATCGCCCGACGGCGCCTTCCAGGTGCGCAAGCACACCCTGTCGCTCAACCCCGCGCAGCGCCTGAGCTACCGCGTCAGCGCCGATGCGCGCGGCAACTGGGCCTACCACTGCCACCTGCTGTACCACATGGAGGCCGGCATGTTCAGGGCGGTCGTGGTGGAGTAGGCGATGAGAAACCGGACTATGCGCATCCCTTTTCCCCCGGTCCGCCACGCCGCGCTGGCCAGCGCCCTGCTGGCGGCCCTGGCCGGCCAGCCGGCCCTCGGCCAGGCCGCGGGCGACCACGCCGGCATGGATCATGGCTCGATGCCGGACATGAACCCCGGCGGCGCCCCGCCCCAGCCCGCGATGCCACCCGGCATGGACCATTCCGCCATGCCCGGCACGAATCCCGGCGGCGCCAAGCCACAGCCGGCAATGCCGCCCGCCATGGACCATTCCGCCGTGCCAGGCATGAATCACGACGGCGCCAAGCCACAGCCCGCGATGCCGCCCGCCATGGATCATTCCGCCATGCCCGGCATGGACCACGGCGCGCCCGCCGCCGCCCCGCCGGTCGGCAGCCTGCCGTCCAGCGACGGCGCGGGCCCGCGCGGCTACGACAGCTACGGCATCCACCCGCACATGATGGACAAGGATGCTTCATCGCGGCTGCTGTTCGACAAGTTCGGCTGGTCGCGCAACCGCGACGGCCAGAACGCGCTGGAATGGGACGGCCGCTTCTGGTGGGGCACCGCCACCGACCGGCTGGTGCTCAAGAGCGAAGGCGAGCGCGAAAGCGGCGGCGGCTCCGAAGCCAAGATCGAGGCCTTCTGGAGCCACGCCATCTCGCCGTTCTGGGACCTGCAACTGGGCGCGCGCCGCGACGTCGGCACCGGCCCCAAGCGCAACTGGGCCGCGCTCGGCATCGAGGGCGTGCTGCCCTACAACATCGAGTTCGAGACCACCGCCTACGCCGGGCCGTCCGGCCGCACCGCGCTGGCCATGAAGGCCGAGTATGACCTGCTGCTTACCCAACGTCTGATTTTCACGCCCGAAATCGAGGCCAGCGCCTACGGCCGCAACGACCCCGCGCGCGGCATCGGCGCGGGCCTGTCCAGCGGTTCGCTGTCGCTGCGGCTGCGCTACGAGGTCACGCGCCAGTTCGCGCCCTACGTCGGGGTATCCTTCGAACGTAAGTTCGGCCGCACCGCGGACTATGCCTCCGCCGCCGGCCAAGGTCGCTCGCAGGCCGCCGTGCTGGCGGGCGTGCGCTTCTGGTTCTGATCCTTCTCGCGGAGACCCATGAAAAAAAACCTCACCCCTGCCCGCCTGCTGCTGGCGGCCGCCCTGTCCCTGCCCCTGTATGCCCCGCTCCTCGCGCAGGCCCAGTCCGCGCCCAAGGTGCAGGTCTGGAAGACCCCCACCTGCGGCTGCTGTGAAGACTGGGTCAAGCACATGCGCGACAACGGCTTCGAGGTCACCACCCACGACGTGCAGGACACCGGCGCGGTGCGCCGCAATGCCGGCATGGCCGACTACGGCTCCTGCCACACGGCCGTGGTGGACGGCTATGCCATCGAGGGCCACGTGCCGGCCAGCGACGTGCGCCGCCTGCTGCTCGAAAAGCCCGATGCCGCCGGCCTGGCCGCCCCCGGCATGCCGCTGGGTTCGCCCGGCATGGACGGCCCCGAATACGGCGGCCGCAAGACCCCGCACGATGTCCTGCTGGTGGACAAGCGCGGCGGCGCCAAGGTGTTCCAGGCGTATCGTTGAAGGCCGTGGCCGGGCAAGCCCCGACCACCCGCCTGAAACAATTCACCCCCACCCGGGCAATGGGTACCTCTTGCACCGCAGCAAAAATGCGCCACAATAAATAAAACGCATTCTTCACCCGACCCCTGGCAGTCATGGCACACATCGTCCTGTTCGAGAACATCCACCCGAGCGCCCGCGCCGTCTTCGAAGCCGCCGGCTACACCGACATCGTCACGCATGCCGCGGCCCTGCCGCCGGCGCAGCTGCAGGACGCCCTGCGCGGCGCCCACGTCGCGGGCATCCGTTCTCGTACCCACCTGGATGCCGCCCTGCTGTCCGGCAGCCCCGACCTGCGCGTGGTCGGCTGCTTCTGCATCGGCACCAACCAGGTCGACCTCGACACCGCCATGCAACGCGGCATCCCGGTGTTCAACGCACCGTTCTCCAACACCCGCTCGGTCGCCGAGCTGGTGCTGGGCGAAGCCATCCTGCTGTTGCGCCGCATTCCCGAGAAGAACGCCCGCGTCCATCTCGGCCACTGGGACAAGAGCGCCGCCGGCGCCTTCGAGACCCGCGGCAAGACGCTCGGCATCGTCGGCTACGGCAACATCGGCTCGCAGATCAGCACGCTGGCCGAAGGCCTCGGCATGCGCGTCATCTACCACGACGTCGAAGCCAAGCTGCCGCTGGGCAACGCCCGCCCGGCCGGCTCGCTCAACGACCTGCTGGAACAGGCCGACGTGGTCACCCTGCACGTGCCCGGCGGCAAGTCCACCGAGAACATCATGAATGCGGAGACCATCGCGCGCATGCGCCGCGGCGCCATCCTCATCAACGCCTCGCGCGGCACCGTGGTCGACATCGACGCCCTGCACGCCGCGCTCAAGTCCGGCCACCTGGCGGGCGCCGCGCTCGACGTGTTCCCCACCGAGCCCAAGGGCGCCGACGAACCCCTGGCCAGTCCGTTGATCGGCCTGCCCAACGTCATCCTGACCCCGCACATCGGCGGCAGCACGCAGGAATCGCAAGAGAACATCGGCCGCGAAGTGGCCGAGAAGCTGGTGCGCTTCCTGCAGGCCGGCACCACCAAGGGCGCGGTCAACTTCCCCGAGCTGCCCTACCTGGAGCCGGCCGGCGCCACCCGCATCCTGCACGTGCACCGCAACGCCCCCGGCGCGCTCGGCACGCTGGACAATCTGATGGCGCAGCACGGCCTGAACATCGTCAGCCAGACGCTGCAGACCAAGGGCCAGATCGGCTACGTGATCACCGACGTCGAAGGCCAGGTCGATGACCTGGTCATGACGACGCTGCGCGATCACCCGATCACGGTGCGTTGCGACCGGCTGTAAGCGGATTCAAGCCAGCAAAAGGCCCGCTTGCGCGGGCCTTTCTTTTTCATGCATGGCGTTAACGACGCCAAGGCGGCGCGGTCGCGGACAACGCGGCCGGAAGGCATGGCCATGCCCCGGCCGCCGCAGGACCTTGCCGCGCGGTGCTCGGCCACCCGGCTGGCTCAGGGCGCCACCGTGGCCCCCGCCGCCCGCGCCAGGCACTCGGCCATCTTGCCGCGGACGCTGCCCGCATCGAACGGCAACCGCCCGATGAGGCCGATCTCGCGGTGAAACGCCGCCTCGCCCAGCGAAACCAGCCGCAGGCCGTCCAGATCGAGCCCGCGCAATCGCGGCAACAGCGCCACGCCCAGACCGTGCCGCACCAGGTTGGCGATGGCCTCGATCTCATCGAGCTCCACCGCCTCGTGCACCGTGATGCGCTGCTTCTTGAGGAACAGGTCCACCACGCGCCCGCCGAAGGAGGCGCGGTCGTAGCGGATGAAGGGTTGCGCGGCCAGCGCCTCGCGCCACGGCGCGGGCGGCATCGCGGCCGGCATCGCCAGCACCACTTCCTCGCGCAGCAGTGGCTGCCAGCCCAGCTCCGGCGGCAGCGCGAACGGCGGTCGGATCAGCAGCGCCATGTCGACCTCGCCGGCGTCGACCTGTCCCAGCAGCGACAGCGACACCCCCGGCACGATGCGCACCCGCACGTCGGGATAGCCGGCGCGGAACTCGCCCAGCGCCCGCACCAGCAGGTCCTGCTGCACCGAGGCGATGGCGCCGATGCGCAGCGAGCCGCTGACATGGCCGGCCCCGGCCGAGGATGCCATGCGCTCGGCCATGGCCACCAGTTCCTCGGCCTGCGGCAGCATCTCGCGGCCATGGTCGTTCAGCACGGCGGCGCGCGCGCTGCGGTCGAACAGCGCCACGCCCAGGTAGTCCTCCAGGCGCTTGATCTGGGCGCTAACGGCGGACTGGGTCAGGCCCAGCTGCGCGCCGGCGCCGGTGAAAGTGCCGTCGCGCGCCACGGCGATGAAGGTCTTGAATTCTTTGATCACGATCAATATTTTCGATGCTAAGACACAAAAAATATCGTTTTTCAATCAAAAAAACAATTCATAAACTATCGACTCCGGACACGCCCCGATGGTGACGGTCCGCATTCTGAATTACCTTTTCCGCCTTATCCGGAGCTTTTCATGACCGCTCAAACCAACCTGCCGCCGTTCCACCTGGCCTTCCCGGTCCGCGACCTGGCCGAAGCCCGCGCCTTCTATGGCGAAAAGCTGGGCTGTCCGGAGGGCCGCAGCTCGTCCGAATGGATCGACTTCAACTTCTACGGCCACCAGATCGTCGCCCACCTGGCGCCCAGCGAGTGCGGCCACAAGGCCACCAGCGCGGTCGATTCGCACAATGTGCCCGTGCGCCATTTCGGCGCGGTGCTTTCCATGGAACAATGGGAAGCCATGGCCAAGCGCCTGACCGATGCCGGCACCGAATTCGTCATCGAGCCCTACATCCGCTTCAAGGGCGAAGTCGGCGAACAGGCCACCATGTTCTTCCTGGATCCGTCGGGCAACGCGCTGGAATTCAAGGCGTTCAAGAACCTGGATTCGTTGTTCGCCAAGTAATCCGTCTCTACAGGTTTCGTGCCGTTGAACGCTACATCAGACACTTCTTCTCCGGCCGAAACCGCCTGGCGCATCCAGCCCCAGGGCGACCGCTGCCTGATCGTCTCTTTCGGTGACCAGATCGACGCCGCCATCGGCCGCACCTGCCTGGCGGCGGCGCGCAAGCTGCGCGACGCCGGCCTGCCGGGCGTGACTGACGTGGTGCCGTCGTTCGTGGCGGTGGCGGTGCATTACCGGCCCGACGGCTTGGGCAACGGCCCCACCTACGCCGACCTGGCCGAACGCATCGAGGCGCTGCTGGCCGACGGCATCCAGGCCGACGCCGCCGCTGGCCGCGAGGTCGACGTGCCGGTCTGCTACGGCGGCGAGCACGGGCCCGACCTCGACGACGTCGCCCGCGCCGCCGGCCTGACTCCCGACGACGTCATCGCGCTGCACAGCGGGCCGCGCAGCATGGTGTTCATGCTGGGCTTCGCCCCCGGCCACGCCTACCTGGGCGTGCACGACGAAAAACTGAACCTGCCGCGGCGCGCCTCGCCGCGCACCGCCGTGCCACCCGGCGCGGTGGCCATCGCCAACCGCCAGACCGTGATCTACCCCAACCGCCTGCCCGGCGGCTGGCACATCATCGGCACCACCCCGCTGACCATGTTCGACCCCGCGCGCGACCCCGCCGCGTATCTGCAACCGGGCGACTCGGTGCGCTTCGTGCCCATCACCCCCGACGAATTCCAACGCCTGCGGGAGGCGCGGCCGTGAGCGTTGCCGTCATCAAGCCGGGCATGCTGTCCAGCTTCCAGAACCGCGGCCGCGAGGGCTACCAGCACCAGGGCATCCCGGCCGCCGGCGCCATGGACGAACGCGCCCACCGCCTGGCCAACGCGCTCGCCGGCAACACCGGCGATCCCGCCACCCTGGAAATGACCCTGACCGGCCCGACGCTGCGCTTCGACGCGCCGGCCTGCTTCGCGCTGGCGGGCGCCGACCTGGGCGCCACGCTCAACGGCCAGGATATCCCCCGGCACCGGCCGCTGGTCGCCCGCGCCGGCGACACGCTAGCCTTTGGCGCTAGGCCGGCCAACGGCGTGCGCGCCTATCTGGCGGTGCACGGCGGCTTTGCGCTGGCGCCGGTGATGGGCAGCGAAACCACCTATCTGCGCAGCGGCTTCGGCGGCTTCGAAGGCCGCGCGCTGGCCAAGGGCGACCAGGTAGGCCTGCGCCACACGCTTGCCGGCCGCGACCTCGATGCGTTGCAAAAGGCCCTGTGGGACCTGCGCATCTACCTGCCCGGCGCGCTCGGCAACAAGCAACGCGACACCATCCGCTTCCTGCCCGGCATGCAGTGGCAGGAATTCTCCGAAGCCTCCCGCCATGCCTTCGGCGGCGCGGAATTCCGCATCAGCCCGCAGTCCGACCGCATGGGCTACCGCCTGCAGGGCCCGGCGCTGTCCATGAGCCAGCCGCGCCAGATGCTGTCGGAGGCCGCCTGCTTCGGCACCGTGCAGGTGCCCTCGGGCGGCGAGGCCATCATTCTCATGGCCGACCGTCAGACCACCGGCGGCTATCCCAAGATCGCGCAGATCGCCACCGTCGACCTGCCCTTGCTGGCGCAATACGCGCCGGGGCGCACGCTGCGGTTCGCCATGATCGAACTCGACGAGGCGCAACGCCTGGACGGCGAGCGCGAACGCGCCTTCGCCCAGTTGCTGGACGCGCTGGCGCCGCTGCGCGCGCTGCTGGGGCCTGGCCACCCGTGAGGCCAGCTCGCACGCGCCCCCCGAATAACAGCCCGAACCTCCACAGGAACCCCATCATGAGCACAAGCATCGACCTGAACTGCGACATGGGCGAAAGCTATGGCGCCTGGAGCATGGGCAACGACGCCGCGGTGCTGGCCTTCGTCAGCTCGGCCAACATTGCCTGCGGCTTCCATGGCGGCGACCCCGCCACCATGCGCAAGACCGTGGCCGCCGCGCTCAGGCAGGGCGTGGCGCTGGGCGCGCATCCCAGCCTGCAGGACCTGGTCGGCTTCGGCCGCCGCGCGATTCCGATCACGCCGGACGAAGCCTACGACATCACCGTCTACCAGGTCGGCGCGCTGGCCGGCGTGGCCGCCTCGCAAGGCGCGCGGCTGCACCACGTCAAGGCGCATGGCGCGCTCTACAACATGGCCGCCAAGGACGAGGGCCTGGCGCGCGCCATCTGCCAGGCGGTCAAGGACGTGGATGCCTCGCTGCTGCTGTACGGGCTGGCCGGCAGCAAGCTGATCGACGCCGCGCGCGCCATCGGGCTGGCGGCGGCCAACGAAGTCTTCGCCGACCGTTCCTACCAGGACGACGGCTCGCTCACGCCGCGCACCCGCGCCGGCGCCATGATCGAGGACGTCGACCAGGCGGTGGCGCAAGTGGTGCGCATGGTTCGGGAAGGCAAGGTGCGCTCGGTCGACGGCAAGGACGTGCCCGTGCAGGCCGACACGCTCTGTATCCACGGCGACCAGCCCAATGCCCTGGTGTTCGCCCGCGCCATCCGCGAAGCGCTGGAACGGGCCGGCATCGCCGTGCGCACGCCGGCCGCGCACGCCTGAAACCCCTCGGCGCCGCCATCCGCGGACGCGGGTGGCGGACCGTCGTGCTTCACTGTGCAGGGTCGGGGCCGCGCCGGCACCTCAAGCGCCGGGCGCGGCCACGGGCTTAGGCGCGCCCGTAGCGCGGCGCGGCCTCTTCGGCATCCTGCAGCGACGCCTCATGGTAGGCCCGCAGGATGCCCGGCAGCACATCGATCACGTAATTGCGCGTCAGCTCGGCGGCGCGGTCGAAATCGCGGCTGGCCAGGGCCTGCGTGATGCCCTGCGTATAGGTCTGCAGGTTGTTCGATGCCATGGTCTGCCGCGCCAAAAGGTAGCGAAGCGGCTCGACCTGCTCGTAAAGCTTGGTCAGCACGTCCGCCAGCGGCGCGTTGCCGGTGAAGCGCGCGCCGGCCAGGTAGAACTCGCGCAGCGCCGCGATATAGGCGCGCACGTCGCGCTTGGCCATGGCGGCGGCGATCGCCTCGTCATAGGTGCGCAGCTCGGCCACCAGGGGCGAGATGTCGTCGATCTCGGCGACCTGGCGGATGCAATAAGCCTCCAGCTCCGCGCGCAGCTTGTACAGGTGGCGGATCTGGGTTTCGGAATACAGGGTGACCCGGAAGCCTTTGCGTTGGACGTGGGTCACCAGGCCGCTCAGTTCCAGCAGACGCAGCGCTTCCCGGATGGGGCTGCGGCTGGTGCCGAAACGCTGCTCCAGTTCCTGTTCCCGCAATGGCTGCCCGGGCCTGATAGTGCCATCCACTATCAACTCACGAATCTGTTCCTGTAGGAAATACGGAATCGTGGCGGGCGCTTTGACGTCCAATCGGCTCCCCTTGTACTGCGTGATGCAAGTATTGCGACAGCGACAAGATACTAGAAATCTATTGAAACACAAATAGGAAAATTGTTGCAGGAGCGCGTGCCGGGAAATCTCAGTGCCAGTCGTCGCGGTATACGAACTTCGGCATCTGCCAATTGAAGCGCAGGGCCAGCAGGCGCAGCGCCAGCCCGACCGCCAGCGCGATGGGCACGGCCGCGTTGGCCGGCAGTCCCAGGGACTGCGCGCCCAGGTAGAGCGCTCCGGTCACCACCGACACGCTGGCATACAGCTCCTTGCGGAACAGCAGCGGCACCTCGTTGCAGAGCACGTCGCGCAAGACCCCGCCGGCGCAGCCGGTGATCATGCCGCTGATCAGCACGACCGTGATCGGCAGCTGCATCAGCTGCGCCACCTGGCAGCCGATGACCGTGAATGCCACCAGGCCCAGCGCGTCCGCCAGCAGGAACACGCTGCGCAGGCGCCGCATCACCGGCGCGATCAGGGCGGTCAGCAAGGCCGCGCCCGCCGTCATCCACAGGTATTCGGGATGCACCACCCAGGTCAGCGGATAGTGACCCAGCAGCACATCGCGCAACGAGCCTCCGCCCAGCGCGGTGACGCAGGCGATGATGCAGACGCCCATCCAGTCCATGTCGCGCCGGCCGGCCGACAGCGCCGCCGTCATGGCTTCGGCCACGATGGCGACCAGGTACAAGGTGTGCAACAGGGCAGGAGAAAGGTCGTAGAACATGAAACAGGTGGGCGATGGACGAAGCCGCGGCGCGGCAGGCCCCATTGTATTGACAGCCCACGGGCCGGGCGATTGCTCCCCGCCCGATCCTCCCTTACCCTGGAAGCGCGTTGATATCGGTCAAGCCCCTGTCCATGCCCCGGCGGGACAATGGGGATGTGCCCGCAAGGGCGATTTCGGCCACCGGCGGGCTAGCGGGAGCCACCGGCAGGCCCCATATCGGGAGAAACGTATGTCGCAACAACCTGGCCCCATCCTACTGGCCACGGACCTCAGCGCGCGGGGCGATCGCGCCCTCGATCGCGCGCTGCAACTGGCCAAGGAACTCGATACCAAGCTGGTCGTGCTGCACGTGATGGAAAGTCACGGCGTGTCGCCGCGCCTGACCACGCCGGTCTGGCGCCGCCTGGCCGCCGACCACAAGGCGGTGGCCGAACGCGAGCTGGCCGAGGACCTCGCCAACGCCGGCGTCGCCACCGAAGTCGTGGTGGTCTCGGGCGATCCGCTGGTGCGCATCATGGAAACCGCCGACAGCTTCGGCTGCTCGCTGATCATCGCCGGCCTCGCCCGCGACGAAACCCTGGGCCGCCTGCTGCTGGGCACCACCGTCGAAAAACTGGTTCGCCAGGCGCGCCAGCCGGTGCTGGTGGTCAAGAACCGGCCGCGCAAGCCGTACCGCGACGTGCTGGTGGCCACCGACTTCTCGGCCGGCTCGCGCCGGGCGCTGCGCGCCGCGCTGCAACTGGTGCCCAACGCCGACCTGACGCTGTTCCATGCCTACGATGTGCCGTTCCAGGGCAAGAACGTGCCGGACGATGCGGTGACCCGCAGCTTCTACCACGCCGCCGAGCAGAGCTCGCGCGAATTCATCGCCGAAACGCCGGAACTGGCCAACGTGGCGCCGCCCAAGGTGGTGCTGGAATGCGGCCAGCCGGAAACGGTGCTGTCGGAATACTCGTTCAACCACCGTTCCGACCTGGTCGTCACGGGCACCCATGGCCGCACCGGCCTGCTGCGCACGGCCATCGGCAGCGTTGCCGAGCGCCTGCTGGAAGCCCTGCCGAGCGACGTGCTGATCGTGCGCCTGACCGACGAGGCGTAGCCCACCGCCCTGGCGCCGGGTCCTGGCGGGCCTGGCGTCAGGCGTCGCCGTCCTGCATCATGGCCTCGATGCGGCCGCGCAGCAGATACAGCAGCAACAGGCCCGGCAGCGCGATGACGACCGTCACCAGGAAGAATCCGGGCCAGCCCAGGTGCTCCACCAATGGCGGCGTCAAAGGCCCGGCCAGATAGGTCCGGCCCACCGCCGACAAGGCCGACAGGAGCGCGAACTGCGTGGCCGAAAAGCGCTGGCGGCACAGGGCCATCAAGAGCCCGACGAAGGCCGCCGTGCCCAGGCCGCCGCACAGGTTTTCCAGCCCCACCGCCGCGCCCATCAGCCAGATGCTCTTGGGGGTGACGGCGATCAGCCAGTAGCCCAGGTTGGACACCGCTTGCAGCAGGCCGAACACCATCAGCGACCGGTACAGGGTCCAGCGCGACATGACGAGGCCACCGGCCAGCGCCCCCACCACGGTCGCGGCCATGCCCATGACCTTGTTGACCGCGCCGACCTCGGTGGGCGTGTAGCCCGCGCCTCGGATCAGGAAGGTGGTCGAGAGCGCGCCGGCAAAGGCGTCGCCCAGCTTGTACAGCACGATCAGCAGCAGCACCGCCAGCGCGCCGCGCCGGGTGAAGAATTCCTGCAGGGGCGCCGACACGGCCTCGCCCAGGCTGCGCGGCGGCTTGGCCACGTGCTCCGGCTCGGGCGCCCACAGCGTCGCCAGCGCGCACAGCAGCATCAGGCCGCCCATCACCACGTAGGTATTGCCCCAGCCGATCCACTGGTCGGCCAGGATCAGCGCCAGCCCGCCCGAGACGATCATCGCCACCCGGTAGCCCATGACCTTGATGGCCGCGCCCGCGCCGCGCTCTTCCTTGCGCAGCACGTCGGTGCAATAGGCGTCGAAGGCGATGTCCTGGGTGGCCGAGAGGAACGCCACCAGCACGGCCAGCAGGGCCAGCGTCTGCAGCGCCGAGGACGGCGACAGCGTGCCCATGACCATGATCGCCAGCCCCAGCAACACCTGCGTCAGCAGCATCCAGCCGCGGCGCCGGCCCAGCAGCGGCGGCGCATAGCGGTCCACCAGCGGCGCCCACAGGAACTTGAGCGTGTAGGCCGTGCCCACCAGGGTCAGGAAACCGATCTGCTGCAAGGGCACGCCGGCCACCGTGGCCCAGGCCTGCAGGGTGCCGCTGGTCAGCGCCAGCGGCAATCCGCTGGCGAACCCCAGGACCAGCAGGGGCGCGACGCGGGGACTGGTGTAGACGTTGGATACAGCGGTAATGACGGTCTCCTGAAACGGCCCGGCCGGGCGCACGGACGGGCGCGGCGGGCTTGCGGCATTTTAGGCGCTGGCGCCCGGGCCGTCAGCCTGCGTTTCAGAATGTCAGGGCGAAGCGAAGCGGTACACCGCCAGCGTGCTGCGCCAGCTCGGAAAGGCCTTGATCTCGCGCCCTTCGTTGAAGGTGGCGCGCTCCAGGATGCGCAGGCCGAGTTCGCCAGCCAGCTGCTCGAAATCGCGCAGCGTGCACAGGTGGATGTTGGGCGTGTTGTACCACTGATACGGCATCTGGCCCGTCACCGGCATGCGGCCGCGCAGGATGGCCCAACCGTGCGGCCAGTAGCCGAAGTTGGGAAACGACACCACGCCATGGCGCGCCACCCGCGCCATTTCGCGCAGGATGTGCTCGGTGCGATGCATCGACTGCAGCGTCTGCGACAGCACCACGGTATCGAATTGCTTGTCGTCGAACAGCGCCAGGCCGTCTTCCAGGTTCTGCTGGATCACCTCGACGCCGCGCCGCACGCAGGCGATGACGCAGGTGTCGTCCAGTTCGACGCCAGCGCCGCGCACCTGGCGATGGTCGCGCAGGTGCGCCAGCAGCGCGCCGTCGCCGCAGCCCAGGTCCAGCACCCGGCTGCCGGGTTCGATCCAGCTGGCAATGCGCGCCAGGTCAGGACGCAGCGTATTGACGGCGGGACGGGGAGTCACGGGATTCATGCGGAGCGTCCTTCGGTCTGAGCGGCGCCGGTCAGCCCCAATTCGCGGGCGATGCGCTCGTAATAGCCGCGAACCACGGCATGGTAGCGCGCGTCGTCCAGCAGGAAGGCATCGTGACCATGCGGCGCGTCGATCTCGGCATAGGTGACGGGGCTGGAATTCTTGAGCAGGGCGCGCACGATCTCGCGCGACCGCTCCGGCGGGAAGCGCCAGTCGGTGGTGAACGACACCAGCAGGAAGTCGGCCTTGGCCGGCGCCAGCGCGCGCGCCAGGTCGCCGCCGGTCTTGCGCGCCGGATCGAAATAATCCAGCGCGCGGGTGATCAGCAGGTAGGTATTGGCGTCGAAATAGCGGGTGAACTTCTCGCCCTGGTAGCGCAGATACGACTCGACCTCGAACTCAACGTCGTAGCCGTAGCGGTAGGCGCCATTGGCGGCGGGTTCGCGCTGGGCGCGGCCGAATTTCTCGGCCATGTCGTCGTCGGACAGGTAGGTGATGTGGCCGATCATGCGCGCCACCGACAGGCCGCGGCGCGGCACGGTTTCCTGCGCGTAATAGTCGCCGCCATGGAAATCCGGATCGGTGATGATGGCGCGCCGCGCCACTTCGTTAAAGCCGATGTTCTGCGCCGACAGGCGCGGTGTGCTGGCGATGACCACGCAATGGGCCACGCGCTCGGGCAGCGTGATGGCCCAGCTCAGGGCCTGCATGCCGCCCAGCGACCCGCCCATCACGGCGGCGAAGCGCTCGATGCCGAAGTGGTCCGCGACCCGCGCCTGCGCCTGCACCCAGTCCTCCACCGTCAGCACCGGAAAGGCGGCGCCCCAGGGCTTGCCGGTCTCGGGATTGATGCTGGCCGGGCCGGTCGAGCCGAAGCACGAGCCCAGGTTGTTGACGCCGATGACGAAGAACACGTTGGTGTCGACCGGCTTGCCGGGGCCCACCATGTTGTCCCACCAACCGACGTCGCTGGGGCTGTCCGCGGCCTGGCCGGCCACGTGGTGTGAGGCGTTCAGGGCATGGCAGATCAGCACCGCATTGCTGCGCGTGGCATTGAGCGTGCCATAGGTCTCGACCGCCAGCTCGTAGCTGGCCAGCGACTGGCCGCTGAGCAACGGCAGCGGTTCGTCGAAACGCAGGAAGATGGGAGCGACGAGTCCGACGGAACCGGGATCAGCGGCGTCGGACTGCGTGATGGCGGCGGCGGGCAGGGTCGCGAGCGCGGCGCTGGCCGAATCACCGGCCAAATGTTGGGCAGGAGTGGTCATACGGACCTCTTTAGCTGGATTTATTGGAAGGCGCCCGCAAGCGGATCAGGCAAATCGGCGCCGAAAATTGGGTAGTGCGGCAGGAATTCTAGCACTGCTGGCGGCAGGGACGGCAAGCGGCCGGGAACGGCCGTGGCCGTCAGCGCCGTGATCGCGGGAAGGCCCGCATCGGAATGCCAGCCCCCTTCCCCGCCGGCCGCATGCTCCCGCTCCGAGGCGGCAGGGGCCTCAGGCCCCCGCCTCCCAGGGCTCGTGGCCCAGGTACTCGTAGCGTTCGGTATTGACGCGCGAGATGCGCCATTCGACCGGCTGGCGGTTGTACGAATAAGCCACGCGGCGGATCTCCAGCAGCGCCGTGCCCTCGGCCACGCCCAGCCAGCGGGCATGGGCGCGGTCCGCCAGGCAGGTGCGCAGGCGTTCGTCGGTGGCGATGACATTGACGCCGAAGACGTCCTGGTACAGCGCATACAGCGTGCTGGCGCGCTCGCGCAGGTGCGCCTCGGTCATGCCGGGAAAGCGCGATTCCGGCAGGCAGATGTCATCGACCATGACCACGTCGCCGTTCAGCGACAGCATGTTGAGGAACTCGAACACGTAGGCGCCGGCCGGCAGCCCCAGCTTGTCGCGCGCCTCGGCCGAGGCCTTGACGCGACGAAAGCGCAGCAGCTCGGTGGTCGGGTACGACTTGTGGCCGTCCTGGCGCAGGATGCGGAAGAACTTGAAGAAGTGGTGGTTGCGGGTGTGCACCGCCACATAGGTGCCGCGGCCCTGGTGCCGCACCAGGATGTTCTCGGCGGCCAGTTCGTCGATCGCCTTGCGCAGCGTGCCGATCGACACGCCGAAACGCTCTGCGAGGTTCTTTTCCGGCGGAATCGCCTCGCCCTGCTTCCATTCGCCTTGGGCCAGCGCGGCAAGCACGGCCTGCTTGACCTGCTCGTACAAGGGACTGCCCAAAGGCACAGTCGATGACAGGCTGGTGTTCATGGGTGCATCGCAATAAATCCGGGCCTCCAGTGTAGCGGCGCGAACGGGCTCGGCTCAAGTCATACAATTCATATATATGATTTAGTTGACATGCAAAAAAGCCCGCCCTAAGATTTGCCGGACGTTGTGATCCGAAGCGCCCGCGGCACTCCGCCGCGGCGCTCACCCAGGAGAGGAAGACGATGATTCACGCCGTATTGCACGATGCCAAGGACACGGTGGCGGTCGCCGTGGTGGAAGGCCTGACCGCCGGAACGGAGCTCAATGCCTGGATCATGGACGAGGACAAGATCGTCCATGTGCGGGCCTCGCAGGACATCCCCATCGGCCACAAGGTCGCGATGAAGGACATGGCCGTGGGCGACACGGTCTACAAGTACGGCGTGGACATCGGCCGCGTGGTCGCGCCGATCCAGGCCGGCCAGCACGCCCACGTGCACAACATCAAGACCAAGCGCTGGTAAGCCGATCCTTCGCCCACACAGGAAACCATCATGTCCGTCATCAATGCTCAGACCACCTTCCAGGGCTACCGCCGCGACAACGGCCGGGTCGGCGTGCGCAACCACGTCATCGTGCTGCCCGTGGACGACATCTCCAACGCCGCGGCCGAGGCCGTCGCCAACAACATCAAGGGCACGCTGGCCCTGCCCCACCCCTACGGCCGCCTGCAATTCGGCGAAGACCTGGAACTGCACTTCCGCACCCTCATCGGCACCGGCTGCAACCCCAACGTCGCGGCGGTGGTGGTGATCGGCATCGAGGAAGGCTGGACCAAGCGCGTGGTCGACGGCATCGCCGCCACCGGCAAGCCGGTCATGGGCTTCAGCATCGAATTGCACGGCGACCACGACACCATCATGCGCGCCTCGCGCTGCGCCAAGGAATTCGTGCACTACGCCACCGCGCTCACCCGCAGCACGTGTCCCATCTCCGACCTGTGGGTCTCGACCAAGTGCGGCGAGTCGGACACCACCTCGGGCTGTGGCGCCAACCCCACCGTCGGCAACGCCTTCGACAAACTCTACGCGCTGGGCTCGACGCTGGTGTTCGGCGAGACCTCGGAACTGACCGGCGGCGAGCACATCGTGGCCGAGCGCTGCGCCAACGACGCCGTGCGGGAACGCTTCATGTTCATGTTCGACCGCTACCAGGCCATGATCGACCGCTGGAAGACCAGCGACCTGTCCGAATCGCAGCCCACCAAGGGCAACATCGCCGGCGGCCTGACCACCATCGAGGAAAAGGCGCTGGGCAACATCCAGAAGATCGGCAAGCAGTGCCGCGTCGACGGCGTGATCGACAAGGCCGAGATCCCCGACGGCCCGGGCCTGTGGTTCATGGACTCGTCCTCGGCCGCCGCCGAGATGGTGACGCTGTGCGCGGCCTCGGGCTACGCGGTGCATTTCTTCCCCACCGGCCAGGGCAACGTCATCGGCAACCCGATCCTGCCGGTCATCAAGATCTGCGCCAACCCGCGCACGGTGCGCACCATGTCGGAACACATCGATGTCGACACCAGCGGCCTGCTGCAGCGCGAGATCGACCTGAACCAGGCCGGCGACAAGCTGCTTGAATGCATGCTGGCCACCGCCAACGGCCGCTGGACCGCGGCCGAGGCCCTGGGGCACCGCGAGTTCGTCCTGACCCGCATCTTCGAAAGCGCCTGACGGGGTCCCGGCCCGGCGCGCGGCGGCCGTCCGCGCCGCCGCGCGCCGGACCGTCGCGGCGGCGGCCCTGCCGCAATCGCAGTCCTTGCAACACCGCGCTCTCGCGCAGCACCCGCAGTCCCTGCAACACCCCGCTCTCGCGCAGCACCCGCAGTCCTTGCAGCACCCCGCTCTCGCGCAGCACCCGCAGTCCCTCGCAGCACACGCAAAAAATGCATGCAGACCCGGGCGCAAGCCGCCACGGCAGCACAGGCGCAAGCATTCCTACCCGGGCGCCCATCCCCAAGGAGGAAGACCGATGAACCGCGAGCAACACCCCCCTATCGACGACGCGCAACGCCGGCGCGTACTCGGCGCGCTGGGCGCCGCCGGCCTCTGTGCGCTGGCGCCGTGGCAACAGGCGCTGGCGCAGAAGGGCAACTGGCCCGATCGCCCCATCAACTACGTCGTGCCCTTCCCGCCCGGCGGCCTGACCGACGTGGCCGCCCGCCAGGTGGGCAAGGCGCTTGGCGACGCCGAACGCTGGAACGTGGTGGTGGAGAACAAGCCCGGCGGCAGCGCCAACATCGGCGCCGCTCACGTCTCGCACGCCGCGCCTGACGGCTATACCTGGCTGGCCATCACCCTGTCGCACGCCGCCAATGCCACCCTGTTCGCCGGCAAGGCCGGGTACGACCTGACCCGCGACCTGACGCCGGTGGCTGGCCTGGCGTCCTCGCCCATCATGGTGGTGGTCAACGCCAAGAGCCCGATCAAGACCATGGACGACCTGGCCCGCGCGGCCGCCGCCAAGCCGCTGGCGGCCGGCTCCAGCGGCAACGGCACGCCGCCGCACCTGACGCTGGCGCTGTACCAGAAGCTGACCGGCGCGCCGCTGATGCACGTGCCCTACAAGGGCGGCGCGCCGTCGCTGACCGACCTCATCGGCGGCCACCTGGACGTGGTGTTCTCGAACTATCCCGAATCCCTGTCGCACGTGAAGAACGGATCGTTGCGGGCGCTGGCCATCACGACCCGGGAACGCAGCCGGGATCTGCCCGACGTGCCCACCGTGGCGCAGGCCGGCCTGCCGGACCTGATCGTGGAGAATTTCACCGGCGTCATGGCGCCCGCCAGCACGCCGCCGGCGCTGGTGCAGCGCATCGGCGATGCCATCGTCAAACAGATTTCGCAGCCCGCCATGCAGCAGGCCCTGCAACAACTGGGCTTCGTGCCGCAGCCGCGCGGACCGGCGGAATTCGGCAGTTATCTGCGATCCGAGGTCGACCGCTGGGCCAGGATCATCCGCGACGCCAACATCCAGATCGCCTGACGCCGGAGCCGCCATGCACGTGCTTATCTCGGAATTCATGGACGCGCCCGCGGTCGACGCGCTGCGCCAGCGCTTCGACGTGCGCTACGCCCCCGACCTGGTGGAGCGGCGCGACGCCCTGCTGCGCGCTGCCGGCCAGGCCGACGCCCTCATCGTGCGCAACCGCAGCCAGGTGGACGCGGCGCTGCTGGCGGCCGCGCCGCGCCTGCGGGCAGTCGGCCGGCTGGGCGTGGGGCTGGATAACATCGACCTGCCCGGCTGCGCCGCGCGTGGCATCCAGGTGGTGCCGGCCACCGGCGCCAACGCGCGCGCGGTGTCGGAATACGTCATCGGCACGCTGCTTGCGCTGCTGCGGGGCGCCTATGCCGCCAGTGCCGAGGTGGCGGGCGGAAAGTGGCCGCGCGCGGCCTTGTCGCAAGGCCTGGAGGCGCACGGCCGCACCCTGGGCGTGGTGGGGTTCGGCGGCATCGGCCAGTTGACCGCGCGGCTTGCGGCCGGGCTGGGCATGCGCATCGTCGCCTGTGACGCCGCCTTGCCGGCAGATCATCCCGCCTGGGCCGAAACCGGCGCCACGCGGCTGGAACTGGACGACCTGCTGGCCCAGGCCGACGCCGTCACCCTGCACGTGCCCCTGACCGCCGGCACCCGCCACCTGCTGGACGCCGCCCGCATCGCCCGCATGCGGCCGGGCGCGGTGCTGATCAACACGTCGCGCGGGGGCATCGTCGACGAGACCGCGCTGGCGGCGGCCTTGCGTGGCGGGCACCTGGGCGGCGCGGCGCTGGACGTGTTCGAACAGGAACCGTTGCCCGCCGGCGGCCCGCTGGCCGGCGCGCCCAACCTGATCCTGACCCCGCACATCGCCGGCCTGACGCGGGAAGCCAACACCCGCGTTTCCGACATGGTGGCCGCCGGTGTGACAATAGCGCTTACCGGCGGTGCCCGATGAAGCGCGGCGCGCCTCCCTGACAGGAAGGATATGGCTCACATCTATCTGGACGAACTCCAACACCTGGCCGCGGCCAGCCTGGCCGCCGCAGGCGCCAACCCGGCCATGGCCGACAGCACCGCCCGCGCGCTGGTCTTCGCCGAAAGCCAGGGGCTCAGTTCCCACGGCCTGTCGCGCGTGCCGTTCTACGCCGGCCACCTGCGCACCGGACGCGCCATCGGCAACGCCGTGCCGCGCATCGTGCACGAGCGCGGCGGCGCGGCGCTGATCGATGCCGGCTCGGGCCTGGCGTTCCCGGCGTGCGCGCTGGCGGTGGCCGAAGCCGGCCGCCGCGCACGCGAACACGGCGTGGCCTTCATCGGCGTGGCCAACAGCCACCATTTCGGCGAGGCCGGCTATCACCTGGAAGCCCTGGCCGATGCCGGCCTGGTGGCGCTGGCGCTGAGCAACTCGCCCGCCGCCATGCCGGCCTGGGGCGGCAAGCGTCCACTGTTTGGCACCAACCCCATCGCCGCCGTCTTTCCGCGTCGCGGCGGCGGCCGCATCGTCATCGACCTGTCCTTGTCGCAGGTGGCGCGCGGCAAGCTGATGATCGCGGCGCGCGACAACCAGCCGATCCCGCTGGGCTGGGCGCTGGACGCCGACGGCCAGCCCACCACCGATCCCAAGGCCGGCCTGGCCGGCAGCATGCTGCCAGCCGGCGGCGTCAAGGGCGCGATGCTGGCGCTGATCATCGAACTGCTGGCCTGCGCCCTGACCGGCTCGCACTTCGGTTTCGAGACCGAGTCGTTCTTCGTCGACGAGGGTGGCCCGGCGCGGCTGGGGCAGGCCTTCATGGCCATCGACCCGGGCGCGCTGGCCGGCAACGAGGCCTATCTGGAAAGAGTCGAAACGCTGGTGGAGGCCATGCTGGAAGACGACGGCGTGCGCCTGCCCGGCGATCGCCGCCGCAAGCTGCGCGACGAGGCGCTCAAGCATGGGGTGGAGATTCCCGAGGCGCTGATGGCGCAGTTGCGCGCCATGGCGGGCGCGGCCTGATTCCCGGCCAACCACGAAGCGCGCGTCCGGCCCCGGCGGCTGGCGCGCCCCCATCCGCAATGGACCACGACGAACTGGCCGGACTCTATGCCGGCGGGACCCTTCGACTGGCCGCCGACATGCTGGCAGGCGCCGGCCTGGACACCCCGGCTTGCGCCTGGCTGCTCGACCCCGGCCTTCCGGTGCGGCCCGCCCCCGCCCTGGCTTTGGTCGAGTTCGTGCCCCCGACGATACTTCCCTCAGCGACTGGCGCCGTGCTGGCCATCGCGCGCGAACCCTGGGCCGATGCGCTATGGCTCGCGGTCGCGTCCGATGGCCGGGTGGTGACGGCCGGCGAAGGCGCCACGCAGGTGTTCGTCAACACGCGGGTCGAGCACTTCCTGTATTTCCTCGCGACCCTGCAACGGTTCCAAGCGGAGGCCGGCCGCCATGATCCCGGCCCGCGTGTCTACACCCAGTCTGAAATGCGGGCCCGGCTCGACGCCCTCCGGCGCGGCGCGTTCCCGCCACGGTCCGGGCCCACGGCAACGCCCGCGTCGCCGCGGTTCGATCGTCCCGCTGCCCTGCGCCTGCTGGAACAGGCCTGGCGGCGCCGCGACGACGCCGCGTGGCGGCGCGGCGGCTGGTGGCGGCTGATCCACGAACAATTGCGCGACGGGCTGCTGTAGTTGCTGGACAGGCGCCGGCCAGCCGGACCGGCGGGTTTGGCGCCGCCGTCCGGCGGCTACGCCCGCCCGTGGCTGAACCAGAGCATGAGGGG
Organism: Achromobacter ruhlandii; assembly: GCF_002082135.1. NCBI lineage: Bacteria > Pseudomonadati > Pseudomonadota > Betaproteobacteria > Burkholderiales > Alcaligenaceae > Achromobacter > Achromobacter ruhlandii. The sequence goes on along the minus strand of NZ_CP017433.1, from coordinate 319,132 downwards.
CGCCAGCAACAGGAACACCACGGTCGACACCAGCACCGCGCCGGCGGCCGTATCGCCCATTGCGGTGTAGCGCTTGGCGTACATGTAGCTGACCACCGCGCAAGGCATGGCCATCTGCAGCGTCAGCGCACCGGCCAGCACCGGCTCCAGATCGAGGATCCACACGATCGCCAGGCCCGCGGCCAGTCCGGTCACCAGCCGCATCGCCGCCACCTTGGCGCCATCGCGCAGGCCATTGGCCGGAATCAGCGCCAGCGCATGCCCCAGGCTTAGCAGCATCAGCGGCACGGTCACGGCGCCCAGCATGCGGGCGGTCTCGATCAACCAGGCCGGCACGGGAATGTGCAGCAGGCGCATGGCCACGGCCACCACCGAGGCCAACAGAATCGGACTTTTCCAACTGCCCTTGGTATTGACCCCGGGCAGCAGCCGCACCGCGATGGTGTGCATCACGAAGGAATTGACGGCGAAGAACGCCACCGCCACCGACAGGCCGGCATCGCCGAACGCCAGTTGCGAGATCGGCAGGCCCAGGTTGCCGGCATTGGGCAGGAAGGCAGTCGGCAACAGGGTGCGCACCGGCAGGCGGCCCAGCTTGAGGAGCGCGGCGCAGGCCAGCGCGCACAGCAGCATCGCCAGCAGCGTGGCGGCCGCCACGTCGGCCAGCGCGCGGTCGTCCAGGTGGGTGGTGACGAAGGTATGGAACACCAGCGCCGGCGTGGTCACGGACGTGACCAGCGTGGTGATGAAGGCGCCGCCGAACGGCAGGTCGCGCTTGCCCCAGAACACGCCGATGCCGACGCACGACAACAGGGGCAGCATCAGCACGATGGCCGACAAATAGAACTGCGCGATGGCCAGCATCCGTTTATTCCATCAGAGATTCAAAGTGAGATACGTAGCGGCATCGGCGCTTGTCCGTCGGCCATCCCGGGCCGGAGCATGGGTTGTCTTTTGTCAGTCGCACCACGCCGTATCCGCCATGTCCGCCAAACCCGCTTTCGCCCCGCCGCGGGCGCCCGCCACCATCCGCCTGTCGCCGCGAGAATCGGCCTCGCTGCACTGGAGCGCCATCGGCAAGACCAGCTGGGAAACCGCCCGCATCCTCGACATCAGTGAAAGCACTGTCAATTTCCATCTGCGCAACGCCTGCCGCAAGCTGCAGGTGCGGGGCCGGCGCGCCGCGGTGGCGACGGCCATCCGGCGCGGGCTGCTGCATCCGGTCACGGCTTGACCACGACCGACCTCAGGAACTCACGCGCCCGTTCCTCGGGCAGGCTGGCTTCGGTGCCCGCCGCCACCGCCTCGATCAGCATGGTGTCGGTCACCCACACCCGCGCCCGCAGCCAGCCAGGCTTGCCCATGGCCTTGCCCTGCACGTCGATGTCCTGCCCGTAGGGCGGCCATTCGGTGGGCGGCGGCGCCTGCATGTTGACGTACAGCGAGCGCATCAGGGCCATGCCCAGCGCCTGCCGCGCCACGGGGTCGGCCGCGATCTCCGGCGGCAGCGGCGCCGATCCGATCGCGAACACCGCCTCGCCCACGGTGGCGGTGGCCAGCGTGAACGACAGCGTATGGGTGTCCAGCCGCAGCTGGCGGGTCTCGGTCTGCACCCGGTCCGGGAACGCCGCCCGCACCCGGCCGTCCGCCACGTCCACTTCGCGCCAGTTGTAACGGGGCGAGCAGGCGCTGGCCAGCAGGGCCACCACAAGAATCAGGCCGGCTTTCTTGAACATGAAACGAAACAGCGATGAAATCGTCATTACCGTAAAGACCCCACGGTCTTTTCATTTCGAGGACAGCCCCAAATTGTCGCCGATTTCGACCACCCCAGCGCCCGACGGCACACCCCTGGCCAATTATGTCTGGCCCGCCGCCCCGAATGTGCCCCCGCCGATCATCGGCCCCGGCACGCCCGGCATCTACCTGCTGCATGGCCTGAGCGAGCATGCCGGGCGCTATGACCGGCTGGCGCGCTGGCTGACCGCGCGCGGCTGGACGGTGGGCGCCCACGACCACCGCGGCCATGGCCGCTCCGGCGGCCGGCCCGCCACCCTGGCGCGCCAGGAGGACCTGGTAACCGACGCCGTGGCGCGCCTGGCCGACTGGACCGCCGCCCACGGCCGCCCGCCGATCCTGCTGGGCCACAGCCTGGGCGCCCTGGTGGCGGTGCGGATCGCCCTGCAGCGGCTGGCCCCGATCGACGCCCTGGTGCTGAGTTCGCCGCCCTTCGTGGTCAACGTGCCCCTGTGGGTGCGACGTACCCTGACCTGGATGTCGCTGCACGCGCCGGACCTGCGGGTTCCGCACGGCCTGGCGCCGGCCCGCATCTCGCACGACCGGGCGGTGGTCAAGGCCTACCGGTCCGACCCCCTGGTGCGGCGCAGCATGACCGGCCGGCTGGCCCGCTTCGTCGATGACGGCGGCCGCGATTCCCTGCGGGAAGCCCACCTGCTGTCCTGCCGCACCTTGCTGATGGTGGCCGGCGACGATTCCATCGTGGCGGCCGAGGGCAGCCGCCAGTTCGCCCAGCGCGCGCCCGCCGAATTGCTGACATTGCGCTGGTACGACACCGCCTGGCACGAGATTTTCAACGAAACCGCCCCCATCGCCGACCCGGTCTACGCCGACCTGGACGAGTGGCTGGCGCGCACCGCCGCGCAATTGTCCCTGTCCCCAGTACAGGCTCCCTCGGCAGAGGAGGCCAGCACCCCGTAAAATCCGGCGACAGACCCCATCGAGAAGATTCCGTGACTGATACCGCCGCCCAACGCCTCTCCCGCCTGGAGGCCAACCGCTCGCTCCTGACCCAGACCCTGCGGGGCATCGAGAAAGAAGGCCTGCGCGTCGACGAGCAAGGCATCCTGGCCCGCACGCCGCACCCGGCCGGGCTCGGTTCCGCGCTGACCAACGAACACGTCACCACCGACTATTCGGAATCGCTGCTCGAACTGATCACCGGCACCCACGACAACGTCGACGCCCTGCTGGCCGAACTGACCGCCACCCACCGCCACGTCTACAGCGTGCTGGACCACGAGCTGATCTGGAATCAGTCGATGCCGGCCACGCTGCCGGCCGAGGCCGACATTCCCATCGCCTGGTACGGCACGTCCAACACCGGCATGCTCAAGCACGTCTACCGCCGCGGCCTGGCCGAGCGCTACGGCAAGACCATGCAATGCATCGCCGGCGTCCACTACAACTTCTCGCTGCCCGAAGCGCTGTGGTCGGTGCTCGACACCCAGCCCGGCACCGACCAGGACCGCCGCTCGCGCGGCTACATCGGCCTGATCCGCAATTTCACGCGCTACTCCTGGCTGCTGATGTACCTGTTCGGCGCCGCGCCGGCGCTGGCCCGCGATTTCCTGCGCGATGGCGAACACGGCCTGCAACGCCTGGGCGATCACACCCTGTACCTGCCCCACGCCACCAGCCTGCGCATGAGCGACCTGGGCTACCAGAACAAGGCCCAGTCGCAGCTCAAGCTCTGCTACAACGATCTCGATACCTTCCTGGGCCGCCTGTACGACGCGGTCACCCAGCCCTGGCCCGACTACCAGAAGCTCGGCACGCATCGCAATGGCGAATGGATCCAGCTCAACACCAACGTGCTGCAGATCGAAAACGAGTACTACTCCAGCATCCGCCCCAAGCGCGCCACCGGCCGCTGCGAGCGCCCCATCACCGCGCTGGCCGAACGCGGCGTGCAGTACGTGGAAGTGCGCTGCCTGGACATCAACCCCGAATCGCCGGTGGGCATCGACGCCGACACCAGCCGCTTCGTGGATGCCTTCCTGCTGTTCTGCGCCGCCTCCGACAGCCCCTTCTTCCCGGCCAACGGCTACTGTCAGCGCAGCGCCGACAACTTCGCCACCGTGGTCAAGGAAGGCCGCAAGCCCGGCCTGCAGCTGGACCGCGACGGCAAAGCCATCGGCCTGGCGCAATGGGGCCAGGAACTGCTGGACCAGATCGCGCCCTACGCGGCCCTGTACGATTCGGCCCTGGGCGGCAGCGCCTATGCCGACAGCCTGGCCGCGCAGCGCGCCAAGCTGGGCCGGCCCGACGCCACGCCGTCGGCGCGCCTGCTGGCCGCGCTGGTCGACAGCGGCGAATCGTTCCACGACTATTCGCTGCGCCAGAGCCGCGAGCATGCGCGGTCACTGCGGGCCCAGCCGCTGCCAGCGGACGTGGCGGCCGAATACCGCCAGGCCGCGCTGGACTCCAGCGCCGAACAGCGGCGCATCGAGCAATCCGATGACGTCGATTTCGATACCTACGTCGCCCGCTACCATGCCGCGCTGAAGGCGCCGCGCAAATAAGGCGTATCGTTAGGGTTTTGGATCAGGAGGCTTTCCCCATGCGCCGCATTGCAACATTACTGTTGGCCGTCGCCGCCAGCGCGGCCGGAATCTCCCACGCCGCGCCGCCGCCCATGCAGACCGTGGAGTCGGTCGACCTGAAGCGCTATGCCGGCATGTGGTACGAGATCGCCAACTTCCCGATGTTCTTCCAGCGCAATTGCGTGGGCGACACCACCGCGGAATACACGCTGCATCCGGACGGCACCGTGGGAGTCAACAACCGCTGCCGCACCAAGGACGGCGACATCGACTCGGCCTCGGGCACCGCCACAGTGGTCGAAGGCAGCAACAACGCCAAGCTCGAAGTCTCGTTCTTCAAGCCGTTCAAGGGCGACTACTGGGTCATCGGACTGGACCCGGACTACCGCTGGGCCGTGGTCGGCACGCCCGACCGCAAGTACCTGTGGATCCTGTCGCGCTCGCCGCAACTGCCCAAGGAAGACCTGGACCGCGCCCTGGCCGCCGCCACGGCGCAGGGCTATCAGCTCGATGAATTGCGTTATACGCCGCAGAAGTAACGACACGGCCGGCCCGGCGTCGCAATGCCCGGAGGGCATGCGACGCGACGCCCGGCCGGGCGGATCGGCGCGGCGATCAGGCCGCGCCAACCGTCCGCGCCATCAGCCCGCGTAGTCGCGCGCCAATCGCACCACCGTCACGCCCGGCTTGAGCTGGCGCAGCGACGGCATCACCAGCGTGCAACGGTCATAGGGCGAAACGATCGCCCGGCCGTCGGCCCAGCCGATCACCGATCCCGCCTTCTCCAGCGTTTCCAGGCCCTGCCAGGGCTGCGCGAAGCTCACGTCCATCGACGGCGCCACCACGGCGTCGGTCACTTCCAGCACCCGCTGCGCGGCGTCGGGACGCAGCCAGCCGGCCGGGATGTCGGTGGCATCCGCCACATCCGCCGCGACCAGCATGCGCGCCACCATGTCGCGCGCCACGTCGCGCGCCGCCGGATCGCCGTGAAAGCCGCATTCGATCAGCAGCGCGCAGGCGTCCTCGCGCGCCGGATCGCCGAACTGCGCGAAATCGCGCATGCGCACGCCGTCCTTGTGGCCGGCGTCCACGATGACGTGCCGCGGCGCCTTCAGGCGCCGCGCCAGGGCGATATTGCGCGGCAGAAGGCCCGTCAACAGAAGCGGCGCGCCCGGCTCGTGCATGGAATGCAGGTCCAGCAGCCAATCGGCGCGCTCGACCCATGGCCGCAATTGCGCCGCGCGCTGGCGGTCGCGGGTCGTGGGATTGTCCAGGCGCTCGCCGCTCCAGACCCGGTTCATGTCCTCGTCGACGAAACGCGAAGCGTCATGGCGCGCCAGGTCGAAACGGTCGAACGCCGGCAGGTTGCAGAACGCGAGCGTCAGGCGGCCGCGGCGCGGCCGCAGGCCCGCGGCCAGCAGGTCCTTCAGCGCCCAGGCGCCGCACAGCTCGTTGCCGTGCACCAGCGCGGAGAGCATGAGGGTGCGGCCGGGCAGGCCCGAGTCGAAATGCCAGACGCCCGGCGTATCGGTGTTGCCCAGGCGCTCGGCGGCGAGGTCGGGAACGGAAAGCGTGAAATCCATGGAACGGCCTGCGTTGATAGGGTGTGGAATGGACCCGGATGCGCCGGCGGCCGGCCTGGGGCGGCCGCCGGCGCGGGAAGGCATCGCGCTTATTGCGCTTCGATCTTGGCCGCCTTGACCAGCTCGCCATACTTGCGCGTCTCGGCCGCCTGCGAGGCCACCGGATCCACGCCCGGCTGCGCCAGCACGCCGCCGGCTTCCAGCATCTTGGCGCGGAATTGTTCCGACCTGAGCGTATCGGCCAGGGCCTCGCGCAGCTTGGCGGCCACCGGCTCCGGCAGGCCGGCCGGCCCGTACAGCGAGAACGTGATGCTGAGATCGACGGCCTCGAAGCCCGGCGTCTCGGCCAAAGCGGGAATGTCCGGCGCCACCGGAGAACGCTTGGGCTGCGTCACGCCCAGCGCCACGATCTTGTCGGCGCGCACTTGCGGCAGGCCCGAGGACAGCACCAGCATGCCGAAGTCCAGCTGGCCGCTCATCAGGTCGGTCACCAGCGGCGAGACCCCGCGATACGGCACATGCTCGGCGCGCGTCCTGGTCTCCTGATTGATCATCTCGCCGGCCAGGTGCAGCGTGGTGCCAACGCCCGACGAGCCGTAGTTGAAGCTGCCCGGCGCGGCCGCGCGCAGCTTCTGCAGGTATTCGGCGGCGCTCTTCACGCCGGAATTCTTGCTGGCCGCCAGCACCATGGGTTGCGAGGCAATCACGCCCAGCGCGGTGAAGTCCTTGGCGCCGTCGTACTTGACGGCGCTGTTGATCATGCGGGCGACGACCATTTCATTGGTCGAGCCCAGCAACAGCGTGTAGCCGTCGGGCGTGGCGCGGGCCACGCGCTGCGCGCCGATGGTGCCGCCGGCGCCGCCGGCGTTCTCGACCACCACGCTCTGGCCGATACGCTTGGCCAGCTCCTCGCCGAACAGGCGGGCGGTCAGGTCAACGCTGCCGCCGGCCGGGTAGCCGACGATCAACGAGACCGGGTGGTCGGGGTAACCGGCGGCGATGGCCGGCGAGGCGATCAACGAAACGGCGGCACAGAGCGCGACCGACGCGCCGCGCAAGGCGTGCGGAACGAATTTCATGAATTTCTCCCTGGGGTGCTGAGGTGGACGGCGGCGCCGTCTCGTTCGAGTTTCGGGAGACATTCTGCGCGTGGGCCGACGGCATGATGTGCCAAGTCGGCACATTTCCGTGCTAATTCAGATCGCCGCTGGCCCGCCCCTGCGAGCAATGACGCGCCGCTTCAGGCCTTGCGATTGGCGGTGGCTTCCCAAGCCGCCTCGGCGAGGTCGGCCAGGCGCGCCCGCGAGCGGTACAGCCGCACCTCGAAGGCGATCTCGTCGCTGCGGCCGCCCAGCGACACCAGGACGCCGCGGCGACAGTCGGCCGCCACCATCGACCAGGGCAGCCAGGCCACACCCAATCCCTTGAGCGCGGCGCCATGCGCGGCATCGAGCGAATCGATGCGCACGAACGGCGTCAGCGCATAGGGCGTGGATTCGAGCCGGTCGCCCAGGATGCGCTCCATCGACAGGCCGCCGGCGTAGGTAATCAGCGGCGCCGGCTGGCCGCCCTCGCTCAGCACATAGCGGGCGCGGCCGCGGCCATCGGCCTGGCTGACCGCCACCAGCTTGTCGGTGCCCAGCGTCATGTAGCGGTAGCGCACCGGGTTGAGCTGCATGGACAGAGCCGGATGCTCGTAACAGCACAGCAGGTCGACCTTGCCCTGCTCCAGCCGCATCGCCATGTCTTCCATCTTGCCAGTGGAGATCTCCAGTTGCGTGCCTTCGACCAGCACCTTCGGCGCGCGATGGCGCAGCCGCGCGATCCAGTCGCCCACCACGGTGCGCGACAGGCTGCGGCCGGTGGCGATGCGTAGTACCGCCTCGCCGCCCGCGCCGGAACTGCGGATGCGATGGCGCACCAGGCCCATCTGTTCGACCACCTGGGTGGCGGTCTTGAGCAGGGCCTCGCCCTCGGCGGTCAGCGTCACCGGCACGCGCTGGCGTTCCACCAGCGGCGCGCCGGCCCAGGCCTCCAGCGCGCGGATGCGGCGCCCGAAGGCTGGATGCGTGACGTGCCGCGCCTCGGCGGCGCGCACGAAGCTGCCGCTCTGCGCCAGCGCGATCAGGTCTTCGAGCAGTTTCAGGTCGGCCATGGCGCGCCCGTGTCCGTGAACGCGCTCAGGCTTGCGCCAGGCCCATCATCGCCAGGGTGGCGCGGGTCAGGTCGCTGGCCGGGTCCTCCAGCTCGTTCACCAGGTCGAAGTGGTTGCAATGCGGCGTCGGGATGCGCGTGGCCTGCAGGCCGGCGCCGGTCCAGGCGCGTTCGAAGGCTTCGGTCTGGTTCTTGAAACCCTGCGTCTCCAGGCCGCCGACGGCCAGCAACATGGGGCCGGCGCGCTCGGGCAGGTTGAAGATCGGGCTGTGGCGCGCCGCCTGCTCCGGCGTCAGTTGCAGCCAGGTATTGGGCAGGACGTCGCACAGCGGCCGCAGGTCGAACAGGCCGCTCAGCGCCAGCGTGCCCTTGATCACGTCGTCCGGCACGCCGTAGCGCGCCGGCCAGGCCGGCGCGGCCAGCATCGCCGCCAGATGACCGCCCGCCGAACTGCCGCCCACGTAGATACGCTCGGGATCGACGCCGTACGTCGCCGCGTTGTGGTACAGCCAGGCCAGCGCCGAGCGCATCTCGCGCACGATTTCCGGCAGCGTCGCTTCGGGCGCCAGCGTGTATTCCGGCACCGCCACCGCCGCGCCGGCGGCGTTGAAAGCCTCGGCCATCACCGGCGCGTCTTCCTTGCGCTGGCCGCGCCAGTAGCCGCCATGGATGAACACGAACAGCGGCGCCGGGCCGCGATTCGCCGCCGGCAGGAACAGGTCCAGCCGCTCGTCCTGGCCCATGCCGTAACGCAGGTTCAGCAGGCCGGGACGGCGCGACTTCACCGCGGCGGCCGACTCGGCGTAGCGGCGCACGCAGGCGTCGAAGTCCGCCACCGACTCGCGGGCGTTGTATTGCACCTCGCGCTCGGCGATGGTGGGGAAAAAGAGATCGATGTCCGCGTCACGCATGAATGGCCTGCCTGTCGTCCTGGGAAATGATGTGTTCGATGAATTGCGCCGTCTTGCGGTAATGCGCCGCCAGCATCGCCACCGAGCCTTCGACGTCGCGCGACAGCGCCGCGTCCAGCAACTGGCGGTGCTCGTCGTCAACATTGCGCTCCGGGCCGTAGGCGGTGGCGCCGGCGCGCGCCGGGCGCCGGTAGCGTTCAGTCTGCGCATACAGCTGCGTGGACAGGTCCAGCAGCCAGTGCGAGCGGCAGGCGCCGATCAGCGCGTGGTGGAAGTCCAGGTGGCGCGCCTCGAGCGATTCCTCCAGCTCCTGGCTGGGCGGCACGGCCTCGCCGGCGCGCTGCGCCGCCAGCGTCAGCGCGTGGTAGGCGCCGACCAGCCGCGCCTCCCAGGCGTCATCGGCGTTGGCCAGCGAGCGCCGCAGGGCGTCGCAATCGATCAGGATGCGGGTCTCGCAGGCGTCCCACATTTCCTCGACCGACAGCGGCGCGATGCGAAAACCGCGCGAGGTGGTGGTGATCACCATGCGTTCGCTGCGCAGCCGGTTCAGGGCTTCGCGGATCGGGGAAAAGCTGCTGCCGTAGCGTTGCTTGAGCAATTCCAGGCGCAGCGACTGGCCCGGCGCGAACGCCCCGCTCATGATGTCGCGCCGGAGCAGGCGGTAGACCTGCTCGGACAGCGTGATTTCCTCTACCTCGGCGTTCCCGTCGGCGCCGGGCTCGTCCTGGCGGGAAGCTTTGATTCTTGGCTTCAACGTGCTCTCCAGATGTCAGCGGCCTTGAGGCCGGGGCCGGCGGGCGCTCAGGCGGCCCATTCTACCCGCGGCCCGGTCGCCCCTAGCCGCGCGCCTCGGGCAACGGCTCGAAGTCTCCGTCCAGCTCGGCGGCGCCCGATTCGGCCAGGTCGTCGTAGCGCGCCGCCTGCAGCGGCCGCCGGTTCACGCGCAGGTCGAACACGTCGAAGCGGTTGTAGTGGCCGACGATGTCGTGCATCTGGCGCGGCTGGATGCAGCGCGACAGGTCGATGTCGGCGTAGACGATGCCTTCGTCGTCGATCAGCGGCTCGCCGATCACGCGCCCGTCCGGCCCCAATATTCCCGAAAATGCGCTGTTGCGGCGCGCCAGCATCTCGCGCGCTTCCGGATGGCTGGCGCTGATGGCGTCCTGGATCTCGGTGGAAATGGTCGAGCACGACACCACCGTGAACACCTTGCCCTCGAACGAGTGGGCCGCCGCCCGCAGGCGGATGGCCTCGGCCATGTCGTAGTCGGGCGGCGCCACCGGCAGCGAGATATAGCTGGCGACGTGCACCATCTCGCCCTGCGCCAGCAGCGAGAAGCGCGCCAGCGTGTTGGTGTTCTCGCCGCAGGCCAGGCCGCCGAGCTTGCCGACGGACGTGTCATACACGCGCAGCGACTCGCCGTCGCCGTGGGCCCAGGTCAGCTTCTCGGCCCAGGTCGGCACCAGCTTGCGGTGGCGGCCCAGGACGCGGCCCTCTTCGTTGATGAAGACCATGGTGTTGTAGATCGTGCCGACGCCATGCCGGCTGCGCTCGTTCACCCCCACCACCACGTTGACGCGGTGCTGGCGCGCCGCCTGGGCGATGCGGCGGATCTCCGGCCCCGGAAGCTCGATGGCGCTCTTGCAGAGCTTTTCGAACCACGGGCTGCCCTGCACCGGGTTCATCACCCAGCTCCAGTAGGGATAGGCCGAGACGAACACCTCGGGAAAGGCCACCAGGCTGGCGCCGTTGCCGGCGGCCTCGGCGATCAGCGCGCAGGTCTTGTCGACGGTGGCGTCGGTGTCCAGGAACACCGGCGCGGCCTGGACGGCGGCGGCCTTGAAAACGGGCAGGTTCAACATGCGTGTGCTCCTATTGCGGTCAGATGCCGAGATAACGTTGCGCCAGGTCGGGCTGCGCGGACAGTTCCGCGGGCGCGCCCGACCAGGCCACGCGGCCCTTGTCGACGATGTAGTGACGGTCCACCAGCGTCGCCATCTCGGGCAGGTTCTTGTCGATCACCAGGATGGTCTGGCCCTCGGCCTTCAGCGCCCGCAGGCAACGCCAGATTTCCTGGCGGATCAGCGGGGCCAGCCCTTCGGTGGCCTCGTCCAGGATCAACAGTTTGGGATTGGTCATGAGCGCGCGGCCGACCACCAGCATCTGCTGCTCGCCGCCCGACAGCGTGCGCGACGACTGCGCGCGGCGCTCCTTCAGGCGCGGGAACAGCGCGTAGACCCGCGCCAGGTCCCAGCCGCCAGGCGCGGCGCGCGAGGTCGCCACCAGGTTCTCTTCCACCGACAGCGAGCCGAACACGCGCCGCCCTTCCGGCACCAGTCCCACGCCGAGCCGCGCCACCACGCTCGGCGCGGGCCGCGCCAGCGTCTGGCCGCGGAACTGGACCTGTCCGCCGGTGGCCGGCAGCATGCCCATCAGCGTCTTGATGGTGGTGGTCTTGCCCATGCCGTTGCGGCCGATCAGCGAGATCACTTCGCCCTCGGCGGCCTCGAAGGCCATGCCGAACAGCACCTTGCTCGATCCGTAGCCGCCCGTCAGGCCCTCAACCTTCAACATGTTCTTCTCCCAGGTAGGCGGCGCGCACTTCCGGATGGCGCCGCACCTCGTCGGGCGCGCCGCTGAACACCACCTTGCCGTAGACCAGCACGCTGATGCGGTCGGCCAGCGCGAACACCGCGTCCATGTCGTGCTCCACCAGCAGGATGCCGTAGTCGCCCTTCATGCCCAGCAGCAGGCGCGTCATGCGCGCCGATTCCTCCGGCCCCATGCCGGCCATGGGCTCGTCCAGCAGCAACAGGCGCGGCGAGCGCGCCAGGGCCACCGCCAGTTCCAGCTGGCGCTTCTCGCCGTGCGCCAGATCGGCGGTGCGCACGTGGCGCCGGTCCGCCAGGCCGACATGGGTCAGCCATTGCATCGCCTGCGCCTTCAGGCCGGCGTCGCGGCGCGGATCGGACCAGGCGCCAAAGGCGCGGCCGCCCTTGAGCATGCTGGACAGGATGACGTTTTCCAGCGCGGTGTATTCCTGGCACAGCTCGGTGATCTGGAACGAACGGCCCAGCCCCAGCCGGGCGCGCTCGAAGGCGCGCAGCGCCGTCACGTCGCGTCCGTCCAGTTCGATGGTGCCCGAGTCGGGCCGGATCTCGCCGCAGATCTGCGCGATCAGCGTCGACTTGCCGGCGCCATTCGGGCCGATGATGGCGTGGATCTCGCCGGCGCGCACGTCCAGGTCCACGCCGTTGGTGGCGACGACCGCGTCGAAGGCCTTGCGCAGCCCGGATAGACGCAGCAGCGTCTGCATATCAGTCGTCCCCACTGTCGATGCCTCATCGGAATGCCGCGGATCCGGCTCCGCCGGTCCGCCGGCATGCCCCCTTGAGGGGGAAGCGCGCAGCGCTCCCGGGGTGGTCTCAATCCGCATGGCGCGTCTCCAGGAGGCGGCCGAACAGGCCCTTCTGTCCCCACAGCACCACCAGCACCAGCACCGGCCCCATGTACAGCAGCCAGTGCTCGGTCAGCGACGACAACATCTGCTCCAGCCCCAGGAACACCGCCGCGCCCGCGATCGGGCCCAGCAGCGTGCCCACGCCGCCAAGGATGACGATGGCCATCAGCTCGCCCGACTTGGTCCAGGCCGCCATGTCCGGCGTCACCAGCCCGGCATAGTTGGCCCACAGCACGCCGGCCAGCCCGGTGCCCACCGCCGACAGCACGAAAGCGCTCAGGCGGTACGGCGTGGGCGCCACGCCCAGGTTGATGGCGCGCCGCTCGCTCTGGCGCAGCGCCTGCAACACCATGCCGAAGCGCGAGTTGGTGACGCGGATGCACAGCAGCGTCCAGAGGGTCAGCAGCGCCAGGCAGACGTAGTAGAACGTCAGCGGGTTCTCCAGGTTCAGGCCCGGCAGCACGTTGCGCTGCGAGATCATCAGCCCATCGTCGCCGCCATAGAACTGCAGCGACACCAGGATGAAGTACACCATCTGCCCGAACGCCAGTGTGATCATGATGAACTGCACACCGCGCGTGCGCAGCGCCAGGTAGCCGAACAGCCAGCCCGCCAGCGCGCACACCGCCAGCGCGATCGGCCACACCACCAACGCGGCGTTGCTGCCGGCCCAGCCGAACAGCGGCCCGGCTTCGGTGGTGTGGAAGGCGATGATGCCCACCGCATAGCCGCCCAGCCCGAAGAACATCGCGTGGCCGAAGCTGACCATGGCGCCGTAGCCGATCACCAGGTCCAGGCTGACCGCGGCCAGGCCGTAGATCAGGAAGCGCGTCACCACGCCGATCAGGAACGGCGTGTCGGTGGCCGCCGCCGCGCCCGGCAGCGCCAGCAGCAGGATCAGCCCGGCCAGCCCCCAGCGCGCGCGATTCGAAAGTGTCTTTGCCATCATCATCCTCGCGCCGGGAACAGCCCGCCCGGCTTGGCGATCAGCACGATCGCCATCAACACATAGATACTGGCCGAAGCCAGGCCCGCCGCCAGCGGATCCGCCGTGGCCGGCGAGAACACCGCGCCCAGCAGCTGCGGCAGGAAGGCCCGCCCCATGCTGTCGACCATGCCGACCAGCAATGCCCCCGCCAGCGCGCCGCGCACCGAGCCCACACCGCCGATCACGATGACCACGAAGGTGGTGATCAGGATGCGCTCGCCCATGCCGATCTCGACGGCCAGCAGCGGCGCCGCCATCACGCCCGCCAGTCCGCACAGCAGCGCGCCCAGGCCGAACACCAGGGTGTAGAGCTTCTTGATATCCACGCCGAGCGCATCGACCATTTCACGGTCGTCGGCGCCGGCGCGGATCAGCATGCCGATGCGGGTGCGGTTCACCAGCCACCACAGCCCCACCGCCACCAGCGCGCCGACCGCGATGAACGACAGCCGGATCAGCGGATACTGGAACCCCGGCGCCAGCGTCACCGCGCCTTCCAGAAACGACGGGATGCCCACCAGCGGCGGCCGCCGGCCGAAGATCAGGCTGACCGCCTCGTTCGAGAACAGCAGCAGGCCGAAGGTGGCCAGCACCTGGTACAGGTGGTCGCGCTTGTACAGCTTGCGGATCACCAGCACCTCCACCGACAGGCCGTACAGCCCCGCCCCCAGCAGCGCCGCCAGCACGCCCGCCAGGAACGAGCCGGTGGTGCCGATGGCATAGGCCGCGCAATATGCGCCCACCATGTAGAACGAGCCGTGGGTCAGGTTCACCACGCCCATGATCCCGAAGATCAGGGTCAGCCCGGCGGCGAGCAGGAACAGCATCGCGCCGAACTGCAGCCCGTTGAGCAACTGTTCGAAGAGCAATGTCATGACGGCATCTTGCAGAGTTGGGCGTAGGCGTCCTTGTCATCGGACACCAGCTTGCGCACCAGGCGCGGCGACAGGCCGCCGTCGGCGTCCTTCTCGATGCGCATCAGGTACAGGTCCTGCACCGGATGCTGGTTGGTGTTCATGCTGAACTTGCCGCGCAGCGAGGCGAACTCGGGCTTGCGCAGCGAGGCGCGGAACTCGGCCTGGCGCGACAGGTCGCCGCCGGTGGCCTTCAGGCCGACGCCGATCAGCTGCGCCGTGTCATAGGCCTGCATCGCGTAATCGGTGGGCACGCGGCCATAGGCTTCCTTGAACGCCTGCACGAAGGCTTTGGACTGCGGATTGTCGAAGTCCTGCGACCAGATGCCGGTGATGTAGGCGCCCTGCGCCGCGTCGCCGGTGGCCTTGATCATGCGCGCATCCATCGAGAAGCTCGGCATCAGCATCGGCACGGTCTTGTTCAGGCCGGCCGCGGCATATTGCTTGACGAAGTTGATGCCGGTGCCGCCCGGATGGAACTGGTAGACCGCATCGGGCGCCAGCGACCGCACCCGCGCCAGCTCGACCGAGAAGTCCGACTGGTCCAGCTTGGTGTAGATTTCGGCCACCACCTCGCCCTTGTAGGTGCGCTTGAAACCCTCGATGGCGTCGCGCCCGGCCTGGTAGTTCGGGGCCAGCAGCGCCACGCGCTTGTAGCCCAGCTCATTGGCGGCCACGCCGCCCGCCGTGTGGAAGGCATCGTTCTGGTACGAGGCCACGAAATAGTTCGGGTCGCACTTCTCGCCGGCAAAGCTCGACGGGCCGGGGTTCAGGCTGACGTAGAACGCGCCCGACTTGACCACGCCCGGCGCCACCGCCGCCAGCACATTCGAAAAGTTCACGCCGGTGAACAGCTTGACGCCCGACTGCAGCATGCGGTCGGCCGCCTGCTTGGCGTTGGCGGGCTTGAGGCCGTCGTCCTCGATCACCAGCTGCACCGGCACCCCGCCCAGCTTGCCGCCGCCCTGCTTGATCGCCAGATTGAAGGCGTCGCGCTCGTCCTCGCCGATGTAGCCGGCCGGCGTCGACAGCGTGGCGATGAAGCCGATCTTGACTGGCTCCGCGGCGTGCGCGATGCCCCCCAGCGTCCAGGCCAGGCCCGCCGCCAACATGGTTTGCTTGATCATTGTTTTCCCCTTGGAGACCGCCGCGCCCGCCGTCTCGTGACGGGCGCTGGAATTTCGCCTAGACCGCCACCACCGGATGCCGCAGCGTGCCGATGCCTTCCACGCACGCCACCACCACGTCGCCCGGCCACAGCCACTCCTGCGGCTTGCGGCCCGCGCCCACGCCCTCGGGCGTGCCGGTGGCGATGATGTCGCCCGGCTCCAGCGTGATGCCGGCGCTGATGTCCGAGATCAGGAACGGCACCTTGAACAGCATGTGGCGCGTGTTCGAGCCCTGCTTCTTCTCGCCGTTGACCGTCAGCCACAGGTCCAGCACCTGCGGATCGGGAATCTCGTCGGCCGTGACGATGCAGGGGCCGAACGGCGCGTAGGTATCCTGGCCCTTGGAATAGATCCACTGGCCGGCGCGGCGGCAGTCGCGCGCGCTCATGTCCAGCATCACGCTGTAGCCGAACACGTACGACAGCGCGTCGGCCTCGGCCACGCGCGTGGCGCGGCGGCCCATGATCACCGCCAGCTCGACTTCCCAGTCCAGCTGTTGGGTGATCTTGGCGTTGTGCTCGATGGCGTCGCCCGGGCCGATCACGGTGGTGGGCGGCTTGGAGAAGATCACCGGCTGCTTGGGCAGGTCGGCCGAGGTATCGAGCGTGCGGCTCGACTCGGCCACGTGCTCGACGTAGTTCAGGCCGATGCCGAAGATGTTCTTGCGCGGACGCGGAATCGGCGCCAGCAGCTTGACGTTCTCCTGCGGCAGCGCGGTGCCCACGGGCCAGGCGCCGCGGTACGACTCCATCAGCTTCGAGGCCTGCGCCACGGCCACCGGGCCCAGGTCGATGAAGGCCAGCATGTCGTCCGGCAGCGCCACGCCGCCGGCCTGCCCCAGCAGGGCCAGGTCGATCACATAGCCTTCGGCCAGCGCGCCCAGGCGGGCGGCGGCGGTGGGATGGGCGCGAAAAGTTACCAAGCGCATAGGAACTCCAGGAAATTCAAGACGAGTTGAGACAGGCGCCCGGCCTGCGCCGGGCGGCGGATGAAAATTCAGTGGGGGTTGGCGCCAGCCGCTAGATCAGTTGCTGGTGGCCGTCGTTGTCCTTGACCGCTTCCTCGCGGTAGAGCGCCAGCGATCGCATCACCGGCAGGTCGTTGAAGCAGAACAGGCACGCGTCGTCGCTGGACGACAGGTTGGCGTGCTCGTGCACGGCCCACGACGGCACACAGAAGATGTCGCGCTCGGTCCAGTCGTAGCGCTTGCCGTCGATGACCGAAAAGCCGCTGCCCTTGGCCACCTGGTAGAGAAAGCTGCCGGTGTGGCGGTGGGCCTTGGTGTGCTCGCCCGGGCGCAGCAACTGCATGCTGGCGCCGATGGTCGGCATGACCGGGCCGCCGGTGGCCGGGTTGACGTACTCCATCAGGATGCCGTCATAGGGGCTGCCCGCCGACACCCGCGCGTGGCGGCGCAGCGCCTCGTAGGTGGGCTCCCATTCGTACTTGAACAGGGGCGAATACGGCTTGGTCCAGCCCGTCGTCTGCGGCCGCAGCGCCGCGCTGCCCCACAGCGCGCTGGTGTCGTCCACCGGGTGCGTCACGGTCTGGTTCAGGTCGGGATGCACGGCGTAGAAGCCGGCCTCGAACGCGTTGACCAGCGGAATGTCCAGGCCGTCCTGCCAGATGCAGGTGGTGCCGTCCTCGGCCACGCCGTGCTCGTGCCAGGTGCCGTTGGGCGTGAGCACGAAGTCGTTCGCGCCCAGCGTCATCTTGTGGCCGTCCACCACCGTGAACGCGCCCTTGCCTTCCATGATGAAGCGCAGCGCCGAATGCGAATGCTTGTGCGCCGACGCCAGCTCGCCTGGCCGCATCACCTGCAGGCCCGAATACAGCCAGCCGACCGCGGCGGCGACGTCGCGCCGGCCCGGGTTGTTCAGGTAGATCACGCGGCGGCCCGCTTCCTCGGGCGACACCAGCTCGGCCGAACGCAACACGTGGCCGCGCAGTTCCTGGTAGCGCCAGACCACCGGTACCGAGGCCGAGCGCGGCGCCCACGGCTCGATCTTGTTGGCCACCGTCCAGAGCGCGCCAGTCTCGAGCCGGGCCAGATCCTGGTAATAGGCGATGCGCTCCGGCGAATCCGCCACATTGGCGCGGCCAGCGGTGTCTTCCCGATAGGCGTCGTACCTGTTCGCTTCCATCCCTTGCCTCTTTTTATAAAAATCAAAAGATTTTCGAAAATATTAGAGGTGGCGGCCGAATCGGGCAATGATTGCGCGCTAGGGGTTTTCCTGGGGCCCGTCATCCGCCTGGAAAAAAACCAGCGACGAATCCGAAAATACTGTACAAAAACACAGTGTGACGTGCTACATTGCGCTCGCCCGAAAAACGTCTTCCAGGAGACTCCTGTGTCCGAAGCCGCTCAAATCGCCCAGACCCACGTCGTCCAATACATCGTCGTTCCCTACCGCGCCGCCGCCAATGGCGTGGCCCCCGGCGAAATCCGGCCCGCCAGCAGCGAGTTCGGCGCCATCCGCATCGCCAACTCCATGGCCGGCAAGTTCGCCGGCGTCGCTGCCTACGAAGTCATGATCGACAAGGAAACCGGCGACATGGAATCGCCGCGCATCCTCGCGCAGATCGGCACAGTGCCGTCGCTCGACGACTGACCGCGCCACGGCGGCCGCGCCAACGCAAACGCCGCCGGCGCCGCGATGCGACGCCGGCGGCGCATGGACCGCCGAGCGTGTGCCCATCCCGCCGAAGTTGGGGTGAGCGGACTGAGAGTGGAGCTAGGGAGGTGGCCGCTTTTTTCGCGTCTGTGGCCGGGTAAGACGCCCGGTCCGCTCACTGCAACCGCGGCGTCCGGCGACGCGCAACCCGCGCGCGCCGCCGGATCGCTGGCCGCCGCTTAGAAGCGGTGACGCACGCCCACCATGCCGACGGTGCTCTTCAGGCCGTCGACGAACGCGAAGTTCGTGGCGTACGAACCCAGCGCGTACAGGTTGGTGCGCTTGGACAGGTTGTAGGTGTAGCCCAGGCTGTAGATGTTCATGGTCGCGTCGTCGCCAGTCAACGAAGTGTTGTTGGCGTCGGCGCGCTGCCACGAGGCCAGTATGCTGCCAGCGCCACCCATCGGAGCCGACAGGCCGACCAGGTACGAATTCGACTTGAAGTCCTTGGCGACGGCGTTGCTGCGGAAACTCCTGGCTGCCGGGCTGCCGCCGCCGAAGGCGTTGAGCGACCGCCCGGTTAACCAGCCGTCGCGCGTCTGTCCATAGGCCAGCGCCAGCTTGATCACTTCAAAGTTGTACGACCCGCCGATGATCCACTGCTTCGGCTTCTCGTCGGTGCCGAGCTGGTTGGCCATGTTCAGCTGGTCGTACGTCAGCGCCAGGTTCATCGGACCGTTGACGTAGCGCAGGCCGGTGGTGATGGCGCGGGTGTTGTTGGCGGTCTTGAAGCCGGTTTGCGCGGCGGTCGTGTCGGCCACGTTGAACGAGTAGCCCAGGCCGAACTGGAAGCCGCTGAACGACGGGGTCTGGTACATGACCATGTTGTCGTGGCGAACCGTGTTGGCGGCACTGAAGGCGGTGCCGACGCTGGCCTGGCCGTAGCTGGTGCCGAACGGATTGATCGCGACAAAGTACTTCGAGGCGATGTTGGTCTGGCGGCCGAATTCCAGCAGGCCCCACGAATCCCCCTTCAGGCCGACGGTGGCCTGGCGACCGAACAGGCGGCCGCTCTGGCCCGACTGGCCGTTGGCCGAGTTGAAGCCGCTTTCCAGCGTGAACACGGCGCTCAGCCCGTCGCCCAGGTCTTCGGCGCCACGCAGGCCCCAGCGCGAACCGCTGGACACGCCGTTGGCCATGCCAACCTTTGATTCCTTGTAGCCGTCGTTGCCCTCGATGCGCTGGAAACCCACGCCGGTGTCGATCAGGCCGTACAGCGTCACCGAGGTTCCCGCCTGCGCCACGCCGGACAGCGCGGCGCAGAGAGCGGTGAGTAGCAGAGCTTTTTTCATTGCAGATTCCCGTTGGTTGACAAGGCATGCGTGTGCGGATCGACACGCCACGCAGGCGGCAATTTCCGCGCATGACTGGAACGGATTCTAGGAACGCTGCAACTCAGCCATTTTGAGCGCTATCAGCATTGACTCGGTACTTGACCGAAATCAGACGTATCCGTGACGGGGAGCCGAAAACCGCCTGGGAATCTCCCTCGCGCCACGGCTAGCCATCGCAATATGCCCAGAACGACGACGCCGTTGATGGCCGCCCGACCGACAAAGAAAATGGCCGCCGCGCAACAAACAAAACGCCGCCGGCATCTGCATGCCGGCGGCGCGCATGCCGCTTCGGGGAGCTCATCCCACACAGGGTTGGGGTGAGCGGACTGAGAGTGGAGCTAGGGAGGTGGCCGCTTTTTTCGCGTCTGTGGCCGGGTAAGACGCCCAGTCCGCTCAATGCAACCGCGGCGTCCGGCGACGCGCAGCCCGCGCACGCCGCCGGATCGCTGGCCGCCGCTTAGAAGCGGTGACGCACGCCGACCATGCCGACGGTGCTCTTCAGGCCGTCGACGAACGCGAAGTTCGTGGCGTACGAACCCAGCGCGTACAGGTTGGTGCGCTTGGACAGGTTGTAGGTGTAGCCCAGGCTGTAGATGTTCATGGTCGCGTCGTCGCCGGTCAACGAAGTGTTGTTGGCGTCGGCACGCTGCCACGAGGCCATGATGCTGCCCGCGCCACCGACCGGAGCCGACAGGCCGACCAGGTACGAATTCGACTTGAAGTCCTTGGCCACGACGTTGGAGCTGAAGCTCTTGCCCGACGGGTTGGCGGCGCTGCTGAAGTTGTTGAGCGACTGGCCGGTGAACCAGCCGTCACGCGTCTGGCCGTAGGCCAGCGCCAGCTTGACCACTTCGAAGTCGTACGAACCGCCAATGATCCACTGCTTCGGCTTCTCGTCGGTGCCGAGCTGGTTGGCCATGTTCAGCTGGTCATACGTCAGCGCCAGGTTCAGCGGACCGTTGACGTAGCGCAGGCCGGTGGTGATGGCGCGGGTGTTGTTGGCGGTCTTGAAGCCGGTTTGCGCGGCGGTCGTGTCGGCCACGTTGAACGAGTAGCCCAGGCCGAACTGGAAGCCGCTGAACGACGGGGTCTGGTACATGACCATGTTGTCGTGGCGGACCGTGTTGGCGGCGCCGAAGGCCGCGCCCACTTTGGCCTGGCCGTAGCTGGCGCCGAACGGATCGATCGCGGCGATGTACTTCGAGGCGATGTTGGTCTGGCGGCCGAATTCCAGCAGGCCCCACGAATCACCCTTCAGGCCAACGGTGGCCTGGCGGCCGAACAGGCGGCTGCTCTGGCCCGACTGGCCGTTGGCCGAGTTGAAGCCGCTTTCCAGCGTGAACACGGCGCTCAGGCCATCGCCCAGGTCTTCGGCGCCACGCAGGCCCCAGCGCGAACCGCTGGACAGGCCGTTGGACATGCCAACCTTCGATTCCTTGTAGCCGTCGTTGCCCTTGATGCGCTGGAAACCGATGCCGGTATCGATCAGGCCGTACAGCGTCACCGAGGTTTCAGCATGTGCAACACCGGACAGCGCGGCGAACAGAGCGGTGACGAACAGAGTCTTTTTCATTACAGATTCCCGTTGATTGAACAGACATGCGGAGCGGGTCGGCAAGCAGTGCGAGCCACGACACCGCGCATGACGGGACGAAGTCTAAAAACGCTGTATGTCAGTTTTTGGGACGCAGCCACAACTCGAACACAAGCGGTGCCAAATCCGCATCGATCTGTCGCGCAACCACGACATACGACGTTATCCACGGCATGTGTCCACGCGTGTCACACAAGTGCGGTAACAAGGCAATTACCTGCCGCGGGATGCGAAGCGCCAGCAGGCGGTCTGCGCCTTGCTGCCCGCGGTGATCTGGCTCGAATCGAACGATTCGATCAACGGCTGCCCATCGATGCAGGCCACGATGAACGTGGACTGCGTCGCGTAGCGGTACGCCAGCCGGTGCGTGGCGCCCGGCTCAAGGCCCAGGCCTTGCGTGACGTATGTGCGCTTCGTGCGCGAGAACTCGCTGCCGCGCGATTGGCAGACCGTGCCATCGCGCTGCCCATTGGCGGCATAGACGTTGCAATAGCCGACCGCCACGGGCACCTTGCAGATATTGGTGTAGGTGATGTAACCATCGGATGTCTGCCCGCGCTTCAGGCAATCACTGCGATTGGGACCGTATGCGAGCGCCTGGGTGCCTTGACCTGACTTGGCCGCGCTTGCGTCCGCGCCCTGCGTTGGGGTCCTGCGGTCGGCCTGGCGCGCCGACGACCTGCTCAACTGCGCCACCTTCTGCGCCCAGGCCGTTTTCAAACAGCCCACCATGGGCTGCTCCGCCCCCTGCCGGCCAGCCTGCAGCGCCTCGTACTTGCGCAGCGCCTCCTGCGCCTCGGCCAGCGTCGCGCCATTCAATTGCTTGTTGTGCCGATTTATCGCGCTCGCAGCGCCCGCGGCATTATTCGGTCCATAGATTTGCCGTATCTCCGCCTCGCAGACGGGTTTTGCAGGGGAGGCCGGCGGCGGATTGCCGGACGCTGCCCGCAGCGACTTCGGCGCCCACTGGACGATCTGCGGCGGAAAACCGTTTTTCCTCAGAACGCCAATGCGATACTCATATTCCGAGCGCAATGCATTGTCGTCCTTGTCCTCGCCCAGGCCCGCGATGGCGCATTGATAGAAATGGGGGCTGCCGTAGCGTTCGCCGTTATCCTCGCGGTACTTGCCGATCCCCTTGAGATAATCGATCCATTGGACCCTGAGCGCTTTCCATGTTGCCTCATCGGCCCTTTCAACCTGGAATATCTCCGTTCGATAGAACTGGTCGGCGCCGATGCCCTCGCCAACGCGTGACAACAGAATCCCCGCCTCGCAATAAGCGGACGCGGCCACGGCGCCGTGCGCGGCCAGCATTCCGAACAGGAAGAAAAGCGGACGAACCACAATACGGAAGGAAAGCGCGCGCATAAAGCCCTCCAAGCGCAGTAAGCGGATTGGGACGATATTCCCAATCCGGCCGCCCCCGCATCTCCAGGATTGGGGATACGGCGGGGCTGCCATCCCTACGCCTGCAACACCAACGCGCTCAACTGCGCGGCCCGCCTGATTCCCGTTTTGGCATAGATGGCTTTCAGTTGGAATCGCACGGTTCCCAGCGATACGCCGCGCACCTCGGCACATTCCCGCGGCGACAAGCCATCGCAGCAAAGCAGCATCGCCAGTTCGGCCTCGGCCCGGGTCAATCCATGGAACAAGCGCAGGCGCTCCGTCTTGGCCTTTGGCGCGGCCAAGGCCACGCCGCTCATCAGCGTCAGGCGGCCTTGCGCCGCCCCGGCAAGGCGCGACCGCTCGGGAACCGGCGTCAACGCCAACGGCAACGGCGCACCGGAACGCTTGCGCAGCTGGATGCCGCCGGCCGCGCAGGCGGCTTGCCACTCGGCCTCGCTGGCGCCATGCGCGCTCACGAAGCGGCCGTCAACGAAACGCACCGCGGGTTCGCTCGTCATCAGCGCCTCGGCTGTCGATCACCAGCACGGCCCCCGGTGTCCATTGATGAACGTGGGTGGGCGCCAGGGTGCGGTTCAAGAGTTGCTGCATCAGGGCCTTGGCACGCGCTGTTGTGCCATGCATGCAGCCTGGGTCAAAGCGCACAAAGGGAGCTCCCTTGACTTTGATCGTTGCGTAGAACGACTGGGCTCCTGTGCGGAACAAGAAGGGCTCTGCAAGCGCTTCCTCGTAAAGGTCTGTGGGGACCAAGGTGGAGGCGTCCAAGAGCTCAGTGTCTGCAGTTCTCGCGGGACACTCGTGCATCCCCATCACTAGGTAGCGCGCGGGCTCAACGCGATGGCTCATGTCCATGTGCCACGGCTGCTGACCAGTTCCCGACATCCGGCTCAAAGAGTGTGGGTGCGCCATGTCAGCTAGCTTTGGCGTTAGCCTATCCACGAGACGTCGGGTGCGGGTTGTAATTGGAGTCCCGAGAAATTGTCCGAGGGACAGCACAGCCTGCTCAAAGACGTCTGCATCATCCGCCATGTGTTGGGTGGCAACCCAGCCGCACTCTTTCAGCATCCTGCATTCATTCGGGTTGAGTGGCTGATTTGTCGGTGCCATTGGATCGGATTAGCTGCGCTTCTGTCGAGTTAAGCTGTGTTTTACCGCACTTTGACTGACGCAGATTCGCTCTGCTTTCGCTTCATACAGCGGGTTTTTGATTTGGTAGGGGGTCTTTTGGAAACAAAACCATCGTCGGTCTTGCACACGATTGCAGAGCATTTTCATAGAGATGCAAATGATTTTGCGGCTCGATTTGATGCACTTTGGGAACATGGTCACTTATACACAAGATGGGGCGGGTGCCCGGCAGAATGCCAGCCAAGAACAGCCAGAGCTGTACCAAGCGGAATAGAGTTCAGGGCAGTTCTTTTGTTTGCTCGCGTTGAGCGACGCTAGCGAGACACTGCTCGATGAACTCAAGCTCCTGCCCAAGCTCGGCGGCGCGCTTTTCCAGCGCTTTCAACGCGGCTTGGTGCTCCTCCTGCACGTCTGCTGGCGCTTTAGCGAGCCCTGCCAACTTCCTCTGGCTTCTCTCAATTTTCTCGTTAAGTTCGGCAAGGTATTTTTGCCCGGACTCCTTCTTCCTCATCGGAAAGAGCTGGCACTCCAGAAAGCGGATGGCATCGTAGATTCTCAACACCTCACCGCTGGTTTTCGAGTGCATGAAGTTCAGGCTGCCCTCGTCGAAGGCGTGATGCTCCTGGTTCTGACCACCCCAGTTGACCAAGTCATTTTTGATGAAATTGAAGTACGACAGGTCGTAGTTAATGAAAGGCTCCACCAACGAGAAAGTATGCTCCAGGCTGACCTGCAAGTACATGCTCTTCTTAAGCTGCGACTTGTTGAAGTTGGCCGTGACTCTAACGCGGTTTTCGATGCAAAACTCAAGCACTATGGATTCGAACCAGATGCGGCAATAAAGCAACGCCTGGCGGACGTCGAAGACCGACAATGCCAGATAGACTTTCTTCTGGAAGCCACCCGCATAATCAATCACCACAATGCCCTTATTCGTGTAGCTGAGCACATGACTGGCGTGCTGATCGCACTGAGGGTGACGGTCCGCGATGTTGCAAAATCGCTCCCAGAAGAGGCGGTCATGGGTGGTTACTACCATTTGGATGCGGCGTAAGTAGGCATCGCTGAAGAAGAGATCGATGATGTTTGATCGATGATCTGTATCGATGGCGTTGACCACGTCATCGAACACGATGAGCGGGAAATTGTTTTTCTCAGCCATCGCCAGGAGGATCGACAAACCCAACGTTCTCAGATGCCCTTCACTGAGCACAGCAAACGCATCGAGCGATGATCCGTCTAGGTTGGTGATCTTGATCCGGTAGCTTTCAGCCTGACGTTCGAAGCGCAACGACGTGATTTGCTCATGGTCATCGTCGTGGTTGTTGATAGCTCGATAGTACTCGGCAGCTTTGGCTTCGATCCCGATGATTCGCGCTTTTTCCAGCTCCAGCTTGTAATCGAGCAAATTGCGATAGAGTGTTCGATACTCTGTCTCCAGATCCTCGAGCAGCTGGTTGAAGCGGCTGTTATCCACTGCATCGTTCAGCAATGCCACTTTCTGCTTTACCAGGTCTGCCATCTGATCGTTGGCGACTTTGAACTCGCGTTCCGCTATTTTTTTGCCGTCGAACTGCAGCTTCAGAGATTCATCTATTTCTTTCAACTGCGTCACCCGCGCGTCGAGTCGGGCTGCCTGGGCCGCTGCATGACCGACCTCCCGACGCTTGCGCTCGCAGGCAATTAAGTAGACCTCCATCTGATCTGCACTTCGGGCGCAAAGATCCAGAAACGAGTCGAGGACGGCGGGTGCCACTTCCGAACGATCGGTAGCGGCATGGAACTTTGCAAGCACCTCATCCAACGCGCACATATTCAACGTGCAGGGAACGTCGGCATGCTCGTTGTTCTTCACCCCGCTGATTCCCGTGGCGACTTTCGAAGCCCAGAGCACAATCCGGGCGTCGTTTCGCAGCTTAGATTGTTTGAGGGACTCCAATGCACACAGTGCTTTGATCTGCAGTCGCGCCCTCTCGAACGGTCTAACTACCACTTGATCGAGGGGAGTCAGGCATGCAGGACAGGTTTCACCGACCTGTAAATGCTCGATTGCTTCTAATGCCTCAAAGAAGGCGCGATAATCGACGTCGCTGGCCCTCTGCAAAAATGCCGCTTCGATATTGGCTCTTCGGTGAAGCAAACGCTGAGCGACGGCACAGATGCGCTTCACCTGCTTCAGCGGGATAGCGAGCGGGGCCCTGGAGGCGCGCAGGCGCTCGGCACCACGAATGTGCATTTCTATTGTGTCTCGCAGCCGCAAGACCTTTCGTCGAACATCGAAGTCCTGGTTGGGCCTCAGCCCCAGCAGCCTACAACTCTCGGATATCGATTTTTGGAGGTCTGCCCTATGCTTACGTCGCAGTTGGCTCAGGGTGACGCGGGTGCGTTCCAATAGGTCCAGTGCGCCGGCTCGATCCGCACGCACAAAGGCCTTAAGCGAGAAGCTTTCAGGCCGAACGAATCTAGAAATGACCTCCTGGAGTTCTTCCAAGCCGAACAAGGTGGCTAGGACATCCCTCTCTGCACTGCCAGTATCCTTGGAGCCCAATAGCGAAAATTCTTGAAGGCGATTGCGGTCGATGAAGCAGCCCGACCAGCTGATGCTCCGTTTAACTTGTAGCCGGTCTGTTCCCATGAGCATTAGCTTGGGCTTGGTCTCTCCTCGTGCGATGTACTGAGTGACCTTGGTCTTGCGCCTGGCCGCTTCTTTGATATCGCCGGTGGTACCAATTTCCAACGCCTCGCACAGCGATGATTTGCCGCCGCCATTGGGTGCGTAGAAGATGTTTTTGAGCTTGCTGAAGCGAATGAAGGTGCCAGTGTCGTCAGGGCCAATTTCTCCGAAGCCTCGGAAACTTTTCACGCGAAGGTAGTCCAAAGTACCGAGGCCGGACGGCGGTATACGATCCAGTTCCGGCCTACTGTCGAGCACCTTTTTGAAGCGTGCGGCCATCCGTTGGTAGTTGCGACCCAGTAACTGGTCAGCTGCCACGGTGATATGTGCTTTGATATGGTCGGAGTAGCGGCCCTTGTCCTGGTTGGCCTGGTACATACACCAGAGCAACGCAAGGTATGCGTCAGTGCGCCCTTCAAGATTCTGCCTTGCAAAACTCAAAAGGTACTGGCTCATTACAACTCCTCCGTGATGCGCATGATCGTATTCAGACTGAGAGCAGAAAACTTTTACCCCAATTCAAGTGTCGAGGCCTTCGCAATTGTTGCAATCTGCCGATCTGAATCTGGTGCGTAATCTGGTTCAGCTCGGCTTATGCACATCAAAAATCTACCGACCACGCCCCATCTCATCATAATCAAGGACACGAACACCGTAGATGCAGCCTGCAAGAGCGAAAGGGGCATACTCTGTGATTCGCGCCGGAGCGCAACGGAGGGCACCAACAGCGAAACTGTTGGCGTCAGCTTAACCAACCGGTTAGGCTGGTGACAGATGCTTGAGCGATTGCGTTACTCACGGCGTTGCGTTTGCTGTATGAATTTAAGCCTCACCGCGGGTGAATGCTTTCGACAACTTCAATGCCCAGCATATTCTTGAGTGGCTTCAGTCTTGCGGGGAGCGCGCACCCCAAAACGAGGACAGCACGAACATCGCGCTCTGCACCAGCCGCCTGGGCCTGAGCCTCCATCACGGCCCGGTACTTGACGCACTGAAACAGTCCTCGCTGAATGTCCAGCTCCGAAGAGATATGTGACTTAACTTCAGCACCCAACCAAAGCCGGCGATGCTGAAAGGAAACGTCCAATGCGTCTCCCGATAAGAGGCACTCCTCCATTGTTCCGTGCGGAGCCATTTCTGGTAAGCCAACGATTGCTGGATTAGCCGCCACATATGCTTTAAGCCGCTTGTGCTCCGGTCCTTCACCGCCACCGCCGAAATTCGGAAGCGCCTGCACTGCAATGCCAGCATGACGTCGCAAACCCACTTCTTCGAGAACTTCAGTCCAGTAGGGGTAGCCGAAGACTCCGGCCAATTCCGCCTTTACCACTGCGCGCTTTTTATCCGCAGGGAGAGACGTATAGTTGTTCTTCTTCACCAAGAACCATCCAATGCCCTCGCCGGGTAGGCCGGTGTTTCCATTCACCACTACGCACTGAATCGGAGGCACCTTCTCCTTCCACTTCCGAGAAAGACCCTCCATCGTCCGGCCCACACTGCCGAGCACGTAATTCAAGTTCCTTGGGTTCGGCATCCCAAGTTCGAAAGCAAGGTCCGAGTACGTGATGGTGTTCCTGGCCTCAGCCTGCCGAACCAGTAGAGGCAGAGCTTCACGAGCACGAACCTGATAAAGCTTGTCGCCAGCTATTGGGGCCGATACGAGCGCAGTTGCCATTCTTGTTCTCTTGTCGATGAGGACTAACGATTGAATTCAGCGGCTGCCGTAGGCTGTCCGCTGTGGTAGCAAAGGTGTCAGACTGCATTTCTCCGAGATCGCGGCCGCGACAGCAGCGAGGGCTAGGCTCTCTCTTCCGCGTTGAACTACAAATCGGCGAACGGCATGCAATCCAGCAGGGTACGTAGCTGAACCTCCCACTCTTCGGCGTCCTTGATGTCGGTAGTCGGATCCTCACCGAGATCCTGCCAAGCCTTGCTTAGCTCAAGACCACCAAAAGTCCCGCAGCCGCCATACCGGAAGAAGTCCACGTGACGCAAGAACGCTCGTCGAGGGGTTGTACGAGATGATGTTAACAGTTGTATCACGTTTTCTTAGGACTGCAGCAGGTATGCGCTGACGGTGCTCAGCTTAGAAATGGCTGGTCTATCTGACGGGAAAGCCCGTTGAATAGCTTCGCTGATTGCAGTCGCGTTTGGCCTAGTGGAATCTTGGCCGCCACTTGGCTATCAGGCCCCTCATGCCGCAGCGCTTTGTAACCTGTGGGAGGGGAATATGAAGGGAACGCCGCTTAGCAGACATTCCTAAACGGACGTGGAGTGACCGCAACGGGTCGTCATCGGCCGGTCAGCAAGGACGACTCTCGGCCAGAAGCGGTCGTATAACTTGCCCTTTTGAATGTCCGCTTTAACTCGCCATTGAGAGCTCGACCGGGTCCGCGCCCCTACCCGCCTAGGCGCTGATCACCACTTCCACGCCCTGGGCGCGGATCGCGGCCACGACCTCCAGGTCGGCCGCCGGATCGGTAATCAGGCGCTGCCCCTGCTGCCAGGCGGCCACGCGGAAACTGGCATGCGCGTTGAGCTTGGTGTGGTCGGCCATCACGGTGGTACGGCTCGCCGCCGCGATGAAGGCGCGGTTCATGGCGCCATCCTCGCTGTCGCGCATGAATATGCCGGCGGCGGACACCGCGTGCACCCCGAGAAACGCCTCCCGGATCTGGATGCCCGACAGCGTGTCGTTGTCGGCGCGCTCGATAGTGGCCTGTTTGCGCGTGTCGAGCCGGCCAGCCAGCACATACACATACGCCATTCGGCTCTGCCCGGCCGCCGCGGCCACGGAAAGCCCGTTGGTGATGACGTGTAGATCCTGGTGGCCGCGCAGAGCCTGAGCCAGCGCGTGCGCAGTGGTGCCGGCGTTGATCAGGATGCTGTCGCCATCGGAGATGTACTGCGCCGCGCACTCCGCGATCGCGGCCTTCTCGGCCGACTGCTGATTATGCCGCTCGGCATAGCTGTACATCTCATAGCGCGCATTGCCCTCGGCCAGCACCTCGTGCAAGGCCACCGCGCCGCCATGGGTCCGTGCCAGCATGCCTTTGTCGCCCAGTTCGAGCAGATCGCGGCGGATGGTGATGGGCGAGGTCGAAAAGGCCTGCGCCAGATCGCGCACGGTCACGGCGTTGGTTTCCTGCATACGCGCGAGGATGCGCTGCTGACGTTCGGCTTTGAGCATATTTGATCGTTATCGGGCCGGGGCCGCCACCCTATCACACAGAGATGTCTGGAGCCTTAAACGATGGAATGATCGATATTGATCTTTTATAAACGAATTTGTTCATATCTGCGTCACATTCGATCAATAAAGTAGCGGACATGACAACTTTCACCCCCTATCCAGCGATCGTTTTTGATCTCGACGGCACACTGCTCGATACTTGGCCCAGCCTGCTGGCGGCCGTGCGCGCCGTGGCCCCGGCCTCGGCCCCCAGTCTCGATCCGACTGCGCTGCGTCTGGCGTTGAGCCAGGGCGTCGGCCCAATGTTCAAACGCGCCGCCACGCAACTAGCCGGCCCTGAAGACGGGGTGCGTCCCGCGCTGTTCGCGGCAATGTCGCGCCACTATCTCGATCACACGCTGGTGACGGCCACGCCCTACGCCGGCACCGGCGCACTGCTGGCCGGCCTGCGGGCGGCCGGCCATACGC
>NZ_CP017433.1:218303-289031 GCF_002082135.1 Achromobacter ruhlandii | reverse complement strand
TGAACTGACCCCCAGAAGTTGGACGGTCAGAAGAAGCTAAAGCCCGAAGGCCTGAGCTCGGTATTGCACCGGGCTCAGGCCTTTTAGCTTGAGCTTGATGCGGTGATGATTGTAGTAACGGATGTACTGCCGGATGCCGGCCTGCAACTGCTCGACGCTCTCGAAGCGGTTCAGGTGGAAGAACTCGGCCTTGAGCGTGCCGAAGAAGCTTTCCATGGCGGCATTGTCCAGGCAGTTGCCCTTGCGTGACATGCTCTGCGTCACAGACCGGGCAGCAAGCATCCGCCTGTACATAGGCTGCTGGTATTGCCAACCCTGGTCAGAGTGCAGGACGGGGTGCTCGGTCGGCCGCAGCCGCGCCAGCGCCTTTTTCAGCATGCTGCCCACGAGCTCGAACACCGGCCGGCGGCTGGTTTCATAGGCCACGATCTCGCCGTTATACAGGTCCATCACCGGCGACAGGTACAGCTTTTGGCCATGCACGTTGAACTCGGTCACGTCGGTGACCCACTTCTCGTTCGGACATGCCGCCTCGAAGCCGCGCGCTAGCACGTTGCCCGCCACGTGATGCGGCTGCCCCCGATACGAGCGGTACTTCTTGGTGCGCACGAGCGACTTCAAGCCCAGCACCTGCATCAGTTTTTGTACCGTCTTGTGGTTCACGGACTGCCCCGCTTGGCGTAACACGGCTGTGATGCGCCGGTAGCCGTACCGGCCCTTGTGGCTTGTGTAGACAGCACGGATCCTGCCTTTGATCTCAGCATACTTGTCGGTAGTTTGGGCCGCTTTGACCTGGTAGTAGTAAGTGCTGCGCGCCAGACTGGCCGCCTTGAGCAAGGCCGCCAGCGGATGGTGCTGCCTCAACCCAGTCACGGCTTGCGCTTTTTCTGCGCAGCCGCACGCCGCTTTTCCTGGATCAAGGCATCGAGTTTTTTTAAGTACGCGACCTCGGCGCGTAACTCGATCAACTCCTGGTTCTGCCTGGCGATGATCTGCTTGTCGTCCAGTTCGGTGCGAGGAACGTCAGGCTTGGCTGGCTTGGTGCTCATGGTCTTGGGGCGACCCTCACGAAGAGGCCGCAGTGCGTCGATACCTCCAGCATGATACTGGCGCGCCCATTTGCCAATATGCGATGCGCAGCGAATGTCGAACGCCACCGCTGTCTGGGCTTCAGACCACTGTTCGCGCCACATGCGCTTGAGCACCTTCAGCTTGAACGCCGCGTCATAGCTGGCACTCTTGCGCCGCAGTCCAGATGTACCGTGCGCCTGGTAACGGGTCACCCACCGCCTCACCGTTGCGTGATCAAGCCCATGACGGGCGGCAATCGCCTTGCTGCCCCCAGAGCCTGACTCATACTGCCTGACTACCTTGAGCTTGAAGCTCTGATCGTACTTCGCCATGTAAAAACCCCCGAAGGTTGGATCTACGTCCAACTTTCGGGGGTCAGTTCTGAAGGCGGGCTCTTGCACTACTTAGTGTATCCCCCGGCGAAACGATGCCTAAGCAATGGAGCCTGTCCGAGTGGCTAGCGGGGCCACCGACCGCCGAAGGCGCTCCGGTGGAATGAAGGGTTAGGCATGACCATCACCCCACATATAGCCCGTAAAACTTGCTGAATCAACTACTTCAAGCATCTGCTGCTGTGTGTAGCTGAGTCCGAACCAGCCTTCGTACTTTATGGTGATGGAAATCGTGGCCCTATTTTTCCAGAAGCCCGAATTTCCGATCTGTGTAGTTCCGAAAGAGCAAGATGTTCTATCGCCGTTGTGGAGGATCCTGATTCGCGGAGTTGCAGAGAAACATGCGAGCCATCTCGTTTTATTCTCCGTTGTCGCGTCATCCCCAAGCGCTGCTACAAGCGTCAATTCGTCAACACCCAGTACGATGTTCTTTGCCGGAATGGTGCCGGAGTTCAACAAGACAAGGTTGTACGTAATTGCTTGAGTGCCCGCTACATGCGTTCGGATCGCAGCCGTCACTATGGGGCGGAATTGGCGTCGCCAGAATATGATAGACGCTCCGAAGGTCAGGAGCGAGACAAGAAGAGCCACTAGCGCGATGGCGGTGTCAAAAGTCATGTTGTTCATGATCGAGAGTGCACCGGAGCATCGATGGAATTCCTGCGATACCTCACCTGGCGCTCTAGGAGGATGGGGGCTGCCGCAATAGTATCCATTTACAACCCGCCTTGCGCGGGTACAGCGAACACAAAGATCGCTGCTGGGAAGCGCTCAATCTCATCCGGTCGGTCGCTTCGAGAGGGCATAGTTTATCAGCCATCCCGCCCATTCGGTTGGGCACGAAAAGCGATATAGATTGGCGCGATCGCTCCCAACGCAGCGAACAGTCCGAGGGGCACTAAAGAGCGTGGTGCTAAGATAAAGCAGCGCGATAGCCGATAGGCTCAGAGATGAGCGGATGCGCTGCCCGCCGACTAGGTCGGTTCCACCAAAATTGGAGGAGAGAGGCTATCGGACTACGGAGCCCCGCCATGTGCGGGGCTTTCGCTTTGTGCAGTACCCCAAGACAGTCGAATGCACTGCGCGTCCCATCAAAGACCGTCCCCATCCGCCCCGGGCGTTTGCTTCGCGTTGTCAGCCGCCTAGAAGCATCACGGTCAGTCTCGCGTGCTGCAACGCCTTAGAAAGATCAGGCGATGTTTGACCATCGTGGCCGACGTGCAAATTGGCCACCATTTCTAAACATGAATTGATCACCGTAACGGGTGCGCCGAGCTTGCCACTTTCATAGCGAGAAAAGCAACTCTGATCAACGCCGAGTATGGCCGCGAACTCTCTTTGCGAACGCGAACCTCGTGCCATCTTCAAAAGTTCGTTTTGTGAACGGGGATAGATCATAAAAGGAACGGACGCCAATGTGATAATTACATCAAGATGCTATAATAGCATCACATGGTGGCGTTGTTATGCGTCGCCAAGTAGCATTGCTTCTGGACGAGAGAAAACATGGCACGCGCTGATCAACTTAAGGCGCTCCTACGAGCGCATGTGGGGCAAGACCCCGAGCACTTCTACACTGTGGCCATGCAAATGGCTGCGGACGAGGCGCGCCGTGGTCATGTCAAACTTGCGGCGGAACTTCGCGACTTGATCGATTCCGCGAAAGTTAAGGTCAAACCGATTCGATCTGCTCGTCCGATAGCGTTGGCACAACCTAAGGGGGAATTGGGCGATCTCTTGACTGCTCGATATCCGGAACAACACTTGGCTGAAATGGTTGTCGCAGAGACTGTTGCGCTGAAGCTTCAGCGAGTGCTGCGTGAACAACGCCACGCCGAAAAGCTCCGACTTCATGGTCTCGTACCGCGACGCAAACTTCTGCTCGTTGGGCCACCCGGCACAGGTAAAACCATGACGGCAAGCGTGCTGGCGGGAGAACTCAAGCTACCCTTGTTCACCGTTCGCTTCGATAGCCTGATCACTAAATTTATGGGTGAAAGTGCCTCGAAGCTCAGATTGATTTTTGAAGCACTGCATACGACTCGCGGTGTCTATTTTTTTGATGAGTTTGACTCTCTCGGCCTTCAACGCGGCAGTCAACATGACGTCGCAGAGATGCGCCGAACGCTGAACATGTTTCTTCAGCTCCTTGAACAGGACGACTCAGATAGCTTGATCGTTGCGGCGACGAATCACGCGAAGGATTTGGATGTTGCGTTGTTCCGTCGATTTGACGACGTGATTCGCTATGACCAGCCGGATGTCGCCCAGATCAGAGTTCTTCTGAAGAATAAGTTAAGTGGATTCGTGAGCAAGGGCTTCGCCCTTGGGCCAGTTGTCGACGCTGCATCGGGTCAGTCCCATGCAGAGATTTCTCGCGCATGTCTTGATTCCATCAAAGAGGCCGTAATGGACGGATCGGACGAAGTAAGCGCTGAAAACGTTATGCGGCATCTTGAGGAACGGGCCGTAGCACACCGAGGGTAGCGCGAAGATAAATTGGCGGGTAAAGTCAGGTTACTAAAAATGACAAAGAAGACAAATGCCCGATCCAATCCTGCCTCATCTGCGCGTAGATGGCTTTTCTGAGGCCTTCGATTTCAAATCGCCATCATCGGCCCCTCGCCGCCCCGCAGCACCCAGAGATCGGGCTGCGCACGGCCGAAAGCTAATACGCCAACTCCAAAACTTGGAGCGCACGATTCCAAACACTCAGGCCGAACGTGCTGCCGCAGGTCTCGAAGGGCAAAGCGGAATCACAGTCGCGCTCGAAATTCAGCCAATTGGAGCCCTCGACTTTCAAAGTGTCGAATGGAAAAGAGACGGTATTGAAGTCTTAAATGTCCAGCAAGAGGCAGAGGCCGAAACAGTTATTCTGCACATCCCCGACGGAAAATTGACAGCGCTCGTGCAACGCATTCAGGCCTACCTGAATGTGGACACGTCCAGAGGGAAACCAAAACACATGGCCCTAGTCAATGCAATCGAGCAGATACGAAATGCCGTTTTCGACGATCTTTGGACAGATCTGGCCCCCCCGCCTGAAGGCGGTGACTCACTTTGGTTCCAAGTTTGGCTTCGCGCCACTCGTGAGCATGCCAAGGATGTGGTCGAACGATTTAGAGAAGCTGCCGCCAAGTTGGAAATCGAAGTCGAGTCGGGACACGTTTCCTTTCCTGGAAGGGTCGTCGTAGCCGTACGGGCCACTCGAGACTCAATTCAAAAGGCCGCCGTCCTCTTAGACATGGTCGCGGAAATTCGCGGTGTGTCACCTACGGCGGAGTTTTTCCTATCGGAGCTTGCTCCGCACCAGCAAGAAGCTTGGATTCATGATCTGGTCAAACGTAGCAATCCGCTGGAAGGCATTGAGCAAAATCGGGTGACGCTGTTGGATACAGGCGTGAATGCCGGCCATCCACTACTGAGGGTTGGGCTTCCCAGAGCCAATATGCACGCTTACGATCCCGCTTGGCTTGTTGATGATCGGGACGGACATGGGACGGAGATGGCAGGCCTCTGCCTATACGGTAATCTCGTACCAACCCTCGCGCACGGCGACCCCGTAGATATCTCCCATCACTTGGAATCGGTCAAGATTCTCCCCGACGATGGCGATAACGCCCCTCATCTGTACGGACACATTATTTCGCAGGCTACTAGTCGCGTCGAAGTCAGCGCTCCAGCAGCGCGCCGCGTATTTGTCATGATGACAACCTCGATAGGCGATATCGGCGGGGAGCCGTCAGAATGGTCTGCCACTATTGATCAGCTCGCTTTCGGTCGACCGGCTATCGAAGTCGGAGTCGGCGCCGATAAGGATGAAGACAAGCGGACGCAAAGACTCTATGTGCTCGCGGGAGGCAACGTCCAATGGTCCGAGTGGCACCACTATCCCGACGTAAACCACGTACGTACCGCAGAGGACCCCAGCCAAGCTTGGAATGCTCTGACAGTTGGAGCCACCACAAATCTGATTGATGTGGATGCACAGAAGCATCCAGGATTGAGGGTCATTGCTCCTCTGGGCGGTCTTGCACCGGCCACCCGCACTTCTGTTCTTTGGAAACCGAAGTGGCCATTCAAGCCTGATGTCCTAGCTGAGGGCGGGAATGGTACTGTCGATGCGGGTAACAACGTGACGGTAGGTCCTGAATCGCTACGCCAGCTAACCACTGCTGCTGACATGCGCCGCGGACCCCTTTGTGAAACAGGCGACACAAGCGCTGCCACTGCTGAGGTAGCACGACTTTGTGCCCGCCTCGCTTGGCAGTATCCAGACTATTGGCCGGAGACTATCCGCGCGCTTGCAGTACAGGGCGCAAGGCATACTACGCAAATGCGCAGCATGCTCCCCGTCCAGCCGAGTCAGCTCGCGAAAAGAAATTTTCTAAGAACGTTCGGGCATGGGCTGATCAACGAACAACTGTCGCTATCGTCTGACGTCAACAGGCCAACGATGGTCATTCAGCAGGAGATACAACCACTCCAGCGAGAAGATGGAAATATCAAATTCGGTCAGGTGGTGTTCCATGAATTGCCGTGGCCAGCGGAAGAGCTTCTACCCCTAGCCGAGTCCGAAATTTCGCTCCGAATCACTCTTTCCTACTTTGTGGAGCCCAATCCAAGCAAACGAGGTTGGCAGAGTAAGTTTCGATATCAATCGTATGGATTGCGCTTTGCCCTGAAGGGCGCGACAGAAACCGACCAAGAATTCGCTGAACGTGTAAACGCGCTCGAGCGAGATGAGGATGATGAAGAAAGCCACGGCGACCCCGATCGCGCTGGGTGGTCTTACGGCCATCAGCTTCGGACAAAAGGGTCTTTACACTCCGACGTTTGGACTGGATCCGCAGCCGAGTTGGCAGCTAAAGGAACAATTGCAGTGTTCCCGGTAGGAGGCTGGTGGAAGGATTGGAAAGATGCGAGGCAATGGAACACCAGCGTACGGGGGCCTATCCGCAATTTTGTGTGCGGGGCATATCATGAGGACTAAAGATCATGGATATGCCGATGAAGAAAAGACGCACAGCAGCCGCTCAGGCGGCGGCCCGTGGGCCGCTGCCTGAAGTCCCAGCCGAACTACTGGACCATCTGGTCAAGGGACCGATGACGCCCAGCGAGGTTCAAGACCTGTTCCTGTCGTTCCAGAAGGCGGTGATCGAGCGCACGATGGCCGCCGAGATGAACCTGCATCTGGGCTATCGGCCAGGCGAGGACAAGCCCGAGGGCCAGGCCAACGAGCGCAACGGCGCCAGCGGCAAGACGGTGCTGACCGAGCGTGGCCCGGTGCGCGTGGAGCTTCCCCGCGACCGGGACGGCTCCTTCGCCCCGATCCTGATCCCCAAGCACGAACGACGCTTCACCGGGTTCGATGACCGGATCATCGCCATGTACGCCCGGGGCATGAGCGTGCGCGAGATCCAGGCGTTCCTGGCCGAGAGCTACGGCACCGAGGTCTCGCCGGACTTCATCAGCTCGGTCACCGACGAGGTCATGGCCGAGACGATTGCCTGGCAGAACCGGCCGCTGGAGGCGATGTACCCGGTGGTGTTCTTCGACGCGCTGCGGGTCAAGATCCGCGACGACGGCGGGGTCAGCAACAAGGCGGTGTACCTGGCGCTGGGTGTGCAGGCCGACGGCCAGCGCGACGTGCTGGGCTTGTGGGTCGAGCAGACCGAGGGGGCCAAGTTCTGGCTCAAGGTCTTCAATGAACTCAAGACCCGAGGGTGCCAGGACATCCTGATCGCCGTGGTCGACGGCCTGAAGGGCCTGGCCGAGGCCATCGGCACGGCCTTCCCGCGCACGACCGTGCAGACCTGCATCGTGCATCTGATCCGCAACAGCCTGGATTACGCGGGCTGGAAGGATCGCAAGGCCGTGGCCGCCGCCCTGCGCCCGATCTACGCGGCCGCCAGCGCACAAGCGGCCGAGCAGGCGCTGCAGGCGTTCGCCGATGGACCTTGGGGAACCAGGTACCCCACGATCGTCGCTGCCTGGCAACGGGCCTGGGAGAACGTCACGCCGTTCTTCGTGTTCCCGCCAGACATCAGGCGCGTGATCTACACGACCAACGCCATCGAGAGCTTGAACATGCAATTGCGCAAGATCATCAAGACGCGAGGCCACTTCCCAACGGATGAGGCCGCCATCAAGCTCCTATGGCTGGCGCTACGCAACGTGCTGGCCAAGTCCGTCAGAGCGACCTTCGACTGGAAAGTCGCCATGAACCAGTTTGCTATCC
Organism: Achromobacter ruhlandii; assembly: GCF_002082135.1. Classification (NCBI taxonomy): domain Bacteria; kingdom Pseudomonadati; phylum Pseudomonadota; class Betaproteobacteria; order Burkholderiales; family Alcaligenaceae; genus Achromobacter; species Achromobacter ruhlandii. The sequence continues at coordinate 281,327 of NZ_CP017433.1, read as the reverse complement.
TGTTCGGCGAACGGTTTACTGCGGCCCGGGGATAACAACTTTTAAAACGCCTCGCCCACAAAAATACGGACAGGCTCGCGTACGGTACTCACTGGTACTGACTCTAGAAGCTCCTGAGGATATAGGGGTGGACCTCTATACGCCAATAAAGAATCAAATTGAGGTCGTCCAAGAGATCGTTATTCCCAGGTAAACGGGCCGCGGGGGGGTGTCACATGACCTATACCGGTTCCTCCATCCTCTAGAAAGGCGGACCGCTCACCTCGCGATGGCCCTACGACCAGCGGAGTGCAGCCCCTCGTTCACTCAGACGCGCAGTTCCTAGCCCACCCGGACAGTGCTGGCGCGCACCGAGCTAATCGGATGCACCAAAAGAGGGCCGCTCTGCGGCCCTCTCCCTCGCTCTAACAACCGATGAGCCCAACTTAGCCTCACAATCGACGACGAAATGGTCCGTTCGAGTCGCGACCGACTTTATTCCGCGCGACCGACTTTATTTCTCGTTTTCAGGGCCAAGGCCCTCGCCGCGATATCACTCCACCGTCACGCTCTTGGCCAGGTTGCGCGGCTTGTCCACATCGGTGCCGCGGGCGCAGGCCGTGTGGTACGACAGCAGCTGCAGCGGCACCGTGTGCAGGATCGGCGACAGCTTGCCGTAGTGCTCGGGCATGCGGATCACGTGCATGCCTTCGGCGCTCTGGATCTTGCTGTCGGCGTCGGCGAACACGTACAGCTCGCCGCCGCGCGCGCGCACTTCCTGCATGTTGGACTTCAGCTTTTCCAGCAGCTCGTCCTTGGGCGCGATGGTGACCACGGGCATGTGCTCGGTCACCAGGGCCAGCGGGCCGTGCTTGAGTTCGCCGGCCGGATAGGCCTCGGCGTGGATGTAGCTGATTTCCTTGAGCTTGAGCGCGCCTTCCAACGCGATCGGGTAATGCATGCCGCGGCCCAGGAACAGCGCGTTTTCCTTCGAGGCAAAGCGGTCGGCCCAGGCCATGATCTGCGGTTCCAGCGCCAGCACCGAGCCGATGGCCACGGGCAGGTGGCGCAGCGCCTTCAGGTGTTCTGCCTCCTGCTCGTCGGTGAGGCGGCCCCGCACCTGAGCCAGCGCCAGCGTCAAGAGGAACAGCGCGGTCAGCTGCGTGGTGAAAGCCTTGGTCGAGGCCACGCCGATTTCGACGCCGGCGCGGGTGATGTACGACAGCTTGCACTCGCGCACCATGGCGCTGGTCGACACGTTGCAGATGGTCAGCGTGTTTTCCATGCCCAGCGAGCGGGCGTGCTTGAGCGCGGCCAGGGTGTCGGCGGTTTCGCCCGACTGCGAGATCGTGACGACCAGCGAACGCGGGTTCGGCACGCTGTCGCGGTAGCGGTATTCGCTGGCGATTTCGACGGCCACGGGGATCTTGGCGATCGATTCGATCCAATACTTGGCGGTCAGGCCGGCGTAATAGCTGGTGCCGCAGGCCAGGATCAGCAACGAATCGATGTCCTTGAAGATCTTGTAGGCGTCGTCGCCGAACAGTTCGGGCGTGATGGCCTCGATGTCCTGCAGCGTGTCGCCCACGGCGCGCGGCTGCTCGAAGATCTCCTTCTGCATGTAGTGGCGGTAGGGGCCGAGTTCGGCCGCGCCGGTATGCACCTGCACCGTGTGCACCTGGCGTTCCACGTTCTTGCCGTTGGCGTCCACGATCCAGACGCGCGACAGCTGCAGGTCGACGACGTCGCCGTCTTCCAGGTAGATGATCTGGTCGGTCGTGCCGGCCAGCGCCAGCGCGTCCGAGGCCAGGAAGTTCTCGTTCTGCCCCACGCCCACCACCAGCGGCGAGCCCTGGCGCGCGCCGACCACGCGGTGCGGCTCGTCGCGGCAGAACACGGCGATGGCGTAGGCGCCATGCAGGCGGCGCACGGCGTTCTGCACGGCTTCGAACAGGTCGCCGGCGTACAGGTGGTTGACCAGATGCGCGATCACTTCGGTGTCGGTCTGGCTTTCGAAGACGTAGCCCACGGCCTGCAGCTCGGCGCGCAGTTCGTCGTGGTTCTCGATGATGCCGTTGTGCACCAGCGCGATGCGCGGCTCGTCGTTGCCCAGATGCGAGAAATGCGGGTGGGCGTTGTGCGTGGCCGGCACGCCGTGGGTGGCCCAGCGGGTATGGGCGATGCCGGTGAAACCTTGCACCTTGTCCTGCGCGACCTGCTCGGCCAGCTCGGCCACGCGCTGGGTGCTGCGCGTGCGGCGCAGGTGGCCGTCGGCGTACACGGCGACGCCGCAGGAGTCATAGCCGCGGTATTCCAGCCGCTTCAGGCCTTCGACCAGGATCGGGGTGATGTCGCGCTGGGCGACGGCGCCAACAATGCCGCACATAGGAGAGACTCCGGAAAGTTCGAGTACGGAACGCATTGTGCGCGCAGCCACAAGAAATTTGATTTCTTTATCTGCGTATATTTGACAGTTTATTCACTTACATATTTGTGATTAAATAATATTTCACCAATCATCCATTCATGAATTAATCATGCAAAACCAGCCGATCACCTTGCCGGAATTGGACGATCTGGACCTGCGCATCCTGGAACAGCTGCAGGACGACAACTCGCTGACCAACCAGGAGCTGGCCGCGCGCGTGCACGCCTCGCCGCCGACCTGCCTGCGGCGGGTGCGGCGCCTGGTGGAAGAAGGGGTGATCGCGCGCCAGGTGGCCATCCTGGCGGCCGGGAAGCTGGGCAGCACGCTGACCGCCATCGTCGAGATCACGCTGGACGTGCAGGCGGCCGAAAGCCTGGACGCCTTCGAACAGATCATGTTGGCGGAACCGGCGGTGCTGCAGTGCTACCGCGTGTCGCCGGGGCCGGATTTCGTGGTGATCGCGCAGGTCCGGGACATGCCCGCCTATCACGCGCTGGCGCACCGCGCCTTCACCGCGCACGCCAACGTGCGCAACGTGCGCACGTTCTTCTCGGTGCACCGCGCCAAGTTCGAGACCCGCATCGACGTGCGGACGCCATAGCGACGCGCCTCAGCGGGCCGCCAGCAACCGCTCGAACTGCGCCAGATAACGATTGCCCATCTTCTGCACGTCGTGCTCGTCGCGCACGTACTGATACGCGCGCTCGGTGATCTCCTGGCGGAACGCGGCATCATCCAGGCAACGCGCCATGCCCTGGGCCATGGCATGGAAATCGGCCACCGCGCACAGCACGCCGCGCCCGTCGGCCAGGCTTTCCTTCAAGCCGCCAGCGTCGGTGGACACCACCGGCACCCGCTGCAGGAAGGCGTCCAGCACGCTGCTGCCCAGCGCCTCTTCCTCGGAACTCATGACGAACACGTCGAGGATGCTGTAGAAATCCTCGACGCCCTTGCGAAAGCCCGCGAAACGGTAGACGTCCTCGACGCCCAGCGCGCGCGCCTCGTCGCGCGCCTGCTGTTCGCGGTCGCCGCCGGCGCCGAAATGCAGGAAGACGAAATCGCGCCGCGTCCTGGCCAGTTCGGCCACCGCGCGCACCAGCGTCACCGGGTCCTTGTCGCGGATCAGCGCGGCCGACGTGGCCATGACCTTCTTGCCTTCCAGATCGAACTCGCGCACCAGCGCGGCGACGTTCTCCTGGTTGATCTGGTGCGGCTCGACCGCGCTGCGGATGATGACCGGGTCCAGCCCCAGGCGCCGCGGCTCGCTCGCGGCCATGTCGCTGATCGCCACGAACAGGTCGGTGTGACGCCACTTGAAGCCGGTCTTCCATTCCTCGTTGGGCTTGACCACGAACGAGGTGCGGCGTGAAAACGCCACCGGGCGCCGGTGCAGCCACTTGGTCAGCACCGCCCAGGTGACGGTGTTGGCGGTCTGGGCGTGGATGATGTCGTAGCCGCTGCCCGCGCGCGCCAGGAACGCCAGCTGCGCCGGCACGTTGCGGACGGTGTGCGCCACGAAGCCCTCCTGGCGCACGCGCTCGGCCAGCGGGCCGCCTTCGCGGCACAGCACTTCGACCTGGTGGCCGGCGTTGCGGAACGCGCGCATGCAGTACAGCGTCTGGCGTTCGCCCCCGCGCCAACCCTTTTCGAAGTTGAGCTGCAGGATCTTCATGCGCGGCCGATGCCCGAGTACTCGAAGCCCTGCGCGCGCACGTCGGCCGGCGTGTAGAGATTGCGGCCGTCGATGATCAGCGGCGTCTTGAGCAGGGCCTTGACGCGGTCGAAGTCGGGCGCGCGGAAGACCTTCCACTCGGTGGCGATCAGCAGCGCGTCGGCGCCGTCCAGCGCGTCGTACATGTCGGTGGCGAAGCTCACGCCGGGCTTGCCATCGAGGACGCGGGCGGCCTCGTGCATGGCCACCGGATCGTAGGCGCGCACGGTGGCGCCGCGGCGCGTCAGCTCGGCGATCACGGTCAGGCTGGGCGCCTCGCGCATGTCATCGGTGTTGGGCTTGAACGACAGGCCCCACAGCGCGATCCGGCGGCCGCTCAGGTCCTCGCCGTAGCGGGCCACCAGCTTTTCCGACAGGCGGAACTTCTGCGCGTGGTTGGCGGCCTCGGCCGCCTCGATGACGCGCATCGGCAGCGCATTCTCGGCGGCGGTGTTGACCAGCGCCTGCACGTCCTTGGGGAAACACGAGCCGCCATAGCCGGCGCCCGGATACAGGAAGTGATAGCCGATGCGCGGATCGGCGCCGATGCCGCGGCGCACCTGCTCGATGTCGGCGCCCAGCGCTTCGGCCAGGTTGGCCATCTCGTTCATGAACGAGATGCGGGTGGCCAGCATGGCGTTGGCGGCGTACTTGGTCAGCTCGGCCGAGCGCACGTCCATCACCATCAGACGATCGTGGGTGCGCTGGAACGGCTCGTAGATGCGGCGCATGACGCCGATGGTGTAGTCGTCGTCGGCGCCGACGATGACCCGGTCCGGGCTCATGAAGTCGTTGATCGCCGCGCCTTCCTTCAGGAATTCCGGGTTGGAGGCGACGCTGAACGGCACCTCGACGCCGCGCCCGGCCAATTCCTCGGCCACCGCGGCGCGCACCTTGTCGGCGGTGCCGACCGGCACGGTGGACTTGTCCACGATCAGCTTGCGGCTGGTCATATGGCGGGCAATGTTGCGGGCCGCGGCCAGCACGTATTTCAGGTCGGCCGAGCCGTCCTCGCCGGGCGGTGTGCCCACGGCGATGAACTGCACGTCGCCGAAGGCCACGCTCTGGGCCACGTCGTCGGTGAAATGCAGGCGGCCGGCCTGCACGTTGCGCCGCACCAGGTCTTCCAGGCCGGGCTCGTAGATGGGGATACCACCCTGGCGCAGCAGGGCGATCTTGGCCGCGTCCACGTCCAGGCACATGACGTCGTTGCCCATGTCGGCCAGGCACGCTCCCGACACCAACCCTACGTAACCGGTACCCACGACCGTGATTTTCATGCCTGAACGCCTTAAAAATAGGTAATCGTCGCGCCGGGACATCCCGCCCCGGCGCCGGTGGCCATTATAGAAGGGCGGGCCGGCCGCCCGGCGCGCGGCGGCCGCTACGCGCTAGGGTGCCCGCAGCTTGCTGAAGCGCACGGTGTTCACCACCACCGCCAGGCCGGCGCAGATCGTGCCCAGCACCAGCGCCAGCCCCGGGCCATGCGCCGCGCTGACGCTGAAGGCGATCGCCACCAGCGCGGTGCCGAAGCTCTGCCCGAACACCCGGGTGGTGGCCTGCAGGCCGCCCGCGGCACCGCTGCGGGCGCGCGGCGCCGCCGACAGCATGGCGCGGTTGTTCGGCGTCTGGAAGAAACCGAAGCCCACGCCGGCCACGAACATGCCGGCGATGATTGGCACGTTGCCCACCGCGGCCGGCAGCGCCGCCAGCCACAGCATGCCGGCCACCATGGTGGCCGCGCCGATGCCGCTCAGGGTGGCGGCGGAATAGCGGTCCGACAGGCGTCCGGCCAGCGGCGCGATCAGGGCCGTGCCCACCGGCCAGGCGCCCATCAGCATGCCCACCTCAAGGTAGGGCCGGCCCAGCACCTGCTGGAAATAGAAGGGCAGCGACACATACGAGGCCATCTGCGCCGCGAAGGTGCAGGCCGACGCCCCCACCGCGAACGCCAGCGGCCGGATGCGCAGCAGGTCCACCGGCACCAGCGGCGCGGGCTGGCGGCTGGCGCGGCGCACCAGCACCAGGCCGGCCACCGCCGCGATCGCCACCAGGCCGATGCCGCGCAGCAGGTCCTCGCCCATCATGTCGACGCCGGAAATGAACACGCCCAGCGTCGCCATGCACAGCAGCGCGCTGATCCCGTCCAGCCGCACATCGTTGCGCGGCACTTCCGGCAGGTGGCGCAGGCCGAACATGGCCAGCACGCAAATGGGCAGGTTGACCGCGAAGATCCACGGCCACGGCGCCACCGACAGGATCGCCGAGCCGATGGTGGGACCCAGCACCGACATCACCGCCACCGTGGTGGCGTTGATGCTGATGCCGCGCCCCAGCATCCTGAGCGGATAGATGTTGCGCACCAGGCCGCCAAACAGACACATCAGCGTCGCCGCGCCCACGCCCTGGAACACGCGCGCCGCCGTCAGCTGCGCCAGCGTGCCGGCCAGCGCGCACCCCAGCGAGGCCAGCGTGAACAGCATCAACCCGAAGGTGAACATGCGGCGAAAGCCGATGCGCTCGGCCAGGGCCGACAACGGCAGCAGCATCATCACCACCGCCAGGTTGTAGGCATTGACCACCCACACCGCCTGTGCCGGCGAGGCGTTCAGATCGGCCGCGATGGTCGGCAGGGCGACGTTGGCAATGGTGGTGTCCAGCACTGACAGGCTGATGCCCGTCATCACGGTCGCGGCCGCCCAGTAGCGGCGCGGCGCCGGCAGGCCGTCGGCGGCGGCGGCGGGCTTGGCGCTGCCCGCCGGCGCCTGGGACGCCGGCCCGGTCACGACTTCTTGACCGGCCGTTGCCAACCGTCGACAGTGACCTGCTTGCCGCGCGACACCGTCAGCTTGTCGGCCGGCGCGTCGCGGGTCAGGGTGGTGCCCGCGCCCAGCGTGGCGCCGCGGCCCACGCGCACCGGGGCCACCAGTTGCGTGTCCGAGCCGATGAAGGCGTCGTCCTCGATCACGGTGCGGTGCTTGTTGACGCCGTCGTAGTTGCAGGTGATGGTGCCCGCGCCCACGTTCACGCGCGCGCCGATGTCGGCGTCGCCAATGTAGGCCAGGTGGTTGGCCTTGCTGTCGGCGCCCAGCACGCTCTTCTTGATCTCGACGAAGTTGCCCACATGGGTGCGGTCGCCCAGCTCGGCGCCCGGACGCAGGCGGGCATACGGGCCGATGCGCGCATCGCCGCCCACCTGGGCCTGTTGCAGATGGCTGAAGGCCTCGATCTGCGTGCCCGCGCCGATGCTCACATCGCGCAGCACACAATGCGGGCCGACGCGCACGCCGTCGGCCAGCGTCACCTGGCCCTCGAACACGCAGCCCACGTCGATGAACACGTCGCGGCCGCAGGTCAGGGTGCCGCGCACGTCAAAACGGGCGGGATCGGCCAGCGTCACGCCGGCCTCGAGCTGGCGACGCGCCTGCTCGCCCTGCCAGCGGCGCTCCAGTTCGGCCTGCTGCACGCGGCTGTTCACGCCCAGCGTCTCCCACGATGCCCCCGGCTGGGCCGCGCCCACCGGCACGCCGTCGACCACGGCCAGGCCGACCACGTCGGTCAGGTAGTACTCGCCCTGGGCGTTGTTGTTGTCGATGCGCGAGAGCCAGTCCTTGAGCCGCGCGGTCGGCGCGGCCAGGATGCCGGTGTTCACTTCCTTGATGGCGCGTTCGGCCTCGGAGGCATCCTTGTGCTCGACGATGCGGCAGACGTTGCCGGCGGCGTCGCGCACGATGCGGCCGTAGCCGGTGGAGTCGGCCAGCACTTCGGTCAGCACCGCGGCGCCAGCGCCGCGCGCCTGCAGCAGGCGGCGCAACGTCTCGGGCTGCACCAGCGGCACGTCGCCGTACAGCACCAGGGTCACGTCGTCCTTGCCGTCGCCCTCGCGCAGCAGCGGCACGGCCTGCTGGACCGCGTGGCCGGTGCCTTGCTGCGGTTGCTGCAACGCGAATTGCAGGTCGTCCTGGCCCGCGAAAGCCTGCTTGACGCGGTCGGCGCCATGGCCGACCACCACGATGATACGGGCCGGCTCGAGCTGGCGGGCGCTGTCCAGCACGTGCGCCAGCATGGGTTTGCCGGCCAGGGTGTGCAGCACCTTGGGCAGATCGGACTGCATGCGCTTGCCGAGTCCGGCTGCGAGAATCACTACATTGAGCATAGGTTCCGGTATGTGAATGCGCCCGCAACCGCCGTCCGACGGTCCGGGACTGGATTGAAAATATCAGGGCTTGCCGTCGGCAGGCCCGCTGTTCTTGGCGGCCGCCTTGGCGGCCGGTTTGCGCGCGGCCTTGCGGGCGGGCTTGGCGACCGTCTTGGCGGCCTTGGCCGCCGGGGCGGCCGCGGCCTGCGGCCCGCCCGGCTTGGCCTTGGGTTTGTCGGCCGCGGGGGCAGGCTGGCTGCCCGGCATCGATGCGGCCGTGGCCGCCGCGATCTGGTTGAACTGCTGTTGCAGCAGGTCCCACCAGGCCTTGGAGGCCGACTGCGCCGCCGCGCCCATCTGCTCGCTCATGCCGGGCTGGGCACGGGCATCGCCGCCTTCGGCCTCGGACGCCTTGGCCTCGGCCTGCGCCGCGCCCGCCGAATCTTGCGACGCGCCTTTCGGCGCGCTCTTGGCGGCCGGGGCCGGCTTCAGGCCCAGCACCACTTCCAGCGGCGACGCCGCGCCGCTGTCGCGCACCGCGCCCAGGTCCAGGTTGGCGGCCGAATCGACAAACGCGCGCAGCGTGCTGATGGTGGAGCGCTGCACTTCCATGCCCTGGATCGTGCTGGACAGCATCGACAGGTTCATGCGCAGCCAGTTCTCCACGGAGCGCAGCTCGGCGATACGGCGATCCAGGTCTTCCAGGTTCATGGGCGGCGCCATCGGCAGGCTGCACGCCAGCCCGCCCGGCCCGGTCAGGCCTGCCCAGGCCTGGCGCATCATTTCCATGCTGGCCAGCAGCGGGTTGCCCGACAGGTCGGAATTCTGGCCCATGCCGGGCAGGACGAACGGGTTGGTGTGTTGATCGCTCATTCCTGTCTTCCCATAGATCCCAAAACGCTGCCGGCCGGCACGGTCATCCCGGCAGCAGCTGATTATTCTCCACGCGCACGTGGTCGCCGGACGCAAAGGCGAACGGCTGCGCGCTGCGGAACTGGCGCGTGCTGCCGTCGTTCATGCGTACCGTGAGCTCGTAGTGCGTCACCGTTTGTTGCTGCCTGATATTACGCTCAACTTCACGGCCTGCCAAAGCACCGCCCACCGCGCCCAGCACGGTCAGCGCCGTCTTGCCGTTGCCGCCGCCAAACTGGTTGCCGACCACGCCCCCGGCGACGCCGCCGGCGATAGTGCCGACCAGATGGTCGCTATTGTCCTTGACCGGCACCTGCACCTGGCGAATGGTTTCCACCACGCCGCAAGTGCGGCAGCCCTGCGCGGCCGGCGCCGGCGCGGGCGCTGGCCGGCCCTGCGCCTGGGCGGGAGCCTGGGCCTGGGCCGCCGGCGGTCGCGCGCCCGGCGCCTGCGGCTGGCCGGGGGCTCCAAGCTGGGCCGGGGCCAGGTTGGCGCCCTCGGGACCGGCCTGGACCAGCGCCGGATCCTCGGGGTGCGGCGTGGCCGACGGCGTCGGCAGCCAGCCCATCACGGCGGCCACGCCGACCGAGCACATGATGATCACGGCAATGGCGGCGGCCGCGAACAGGGGATGCAGGCCACGGCGGGGAGATTCGGTAGGGGCGGGATAATTCATGACGATGCTCCATCGTTACTAACCGGCAGTGGTATAGCACCCGGATGCGGTTTCGGCATGTTGCGATGGTGACGCTTCATTGCTGCACGCGTGCGGTTGGACAGGCCGCGCCATTCGTGGAAAATAGGACCATGAATGTCATCACCATGCCTCAGATCGAAGCGGCCATCAACTATTGGCGCAATCTCTCGCCCTCGACCGGCGACGAATCCCGCCTGTGCCCCGAGGCGGCCGCGCTGGCGGCGCCCTATGCCTTGATGATCATGTCGCACCGCCGCGAAATCCCGGCCGGGGAACTCGGCGACAAGGCGCGCGCCGCGCTGGCGGGCTGGATCGCCGCCGGCGGCGCCTGAAAACCGCGCCGGGCGCGGCCCCCGGCCGCTGGTTCAGCCCTTGAGCAGGGCCTGGATGTCGTGCACCAGGGCATCGACCCCGATGTTGTTGTTGGCCAGCACCCGCGATTCACCCTTGCCGTCCAGCAGGTAGAAGGCCGCGGTGTGGTCCATGGTGTAGTTGCCGTCCTTGGTCGGCGCCTTGGCGTAATAGGCCTTGAACGAGGCCGCCGCCTTCTTCACCTGGTCCGGCGTGCCGGTCAAACCCAGAAAACGCGGGTCGAACGCGGTTACGTATTGCTTGAGCACTTCCGGCGTGTCACGCTCGGGATCCACCGTGATCAGCAGCACCTGGACGCGGTCGGCGTCCGGGCCCAGCTTCTTCATCACTTCGGTCAGTTCGGCCAGCGAGGTCGGGCAGACGTCCGGGCATTGCGTGAAACCGAAGAACACCACCACCGCCTTGCCGGCGAAGTCCTGCAACGTACGCGTCTTGCCGTTGTAGTCGGACAGCTCCAGGCCGCGGCCCAGCTGGGTGCCGCTGATGTCGCTGCCCTTGAATTGGGGCGCATTGTCGCCGCAGGCGGCCAGGGCGGCGGTGAACGCGGCGGCCGTGGCCAGGCGCAGGGCCAGGCGCCGGCTGGCGGAAAATACGGACATCGACTCTCTCCAGGGGGTCAGATCAGCGCGACCCAGTGGTCCACCAGCAGGGCGCCGAACAGCAGCGCCAGGTAGAGAATGGAAAAACGGAACATGCTGCGCGCCAGCTCGTCGCTGTAGTTGCGGTACAGCCGCCAGGCGTACGACACGAACATGCCGCCCAGCACCAGCGCCGACGCCAGGTACAGCGCGCCGCTCATGCGGATCGCGGTGGGCAGCAGCGTGGTGGCGACCAGCGCGATGCTGTAGAGCAGGATCTGCAGGCGGGTGAACTGCTGGCCATGCGTCACCGGCAGCATCGGCAGGCCGGCCTTGACGTAGTCATGGTTGCGATACAGGGCCAGCGCCCAGAAATGCGGCGGCGTCCAGATGAAGATGATCAGCACCAGCAGCCAGGCCTCGGCCGGCACGGAATCGGCCACCGCCGCCCAGCCCAGCGCCGGCGGCATGGCGCCCGACAGGCCGCCGATGACGATGTTCTGCGGCGTGCGCGGCTTCAGGATGATGGTGTAGATGACCGCGTAACCGACGAAGGTGGCGAAGGTCAGCCACATGGTCAGCGGGTTGACCAGCGTGTACAGCACGAACATGCCGGCGCCGCCCAGCAGGCCCGACAGGCTCAGCACCTGGAAGGCGGAAATGGTGCCGCGCGCGGTGGCGCGCCGCGCCGTGCGCAGCATGCGGGCGTCGACTTCCTGCTCGATCAGGCAGTTGATGGCGAAGGCGGCGGCCGCCAGCAGCCAGATGCCGAGGGTGCCGAACAGCACGCGACGCATGTCCGGCACGCCCGGCACGGCCAGGAACATGCCGATCACCGCGCAGAACACCGCCAATTGGGTGACGCGCGGCTTGGTGAGAACGAAATACTGGCGGAGCAATCCGGATTGGGGAGCGGCAAGACTGGTCATCATGCACCCTATTTTAAACGCGCACCGAATTGGGGCCGTAGCCCCCGGCCGGCGCCCCGCCCGCGGTGGACAGGCGCACCATCAGGACCACCGCGGCCAGCGTCAGGCCGGCGGCCCCGCCATTGTGCAACACCGCGATCAACAAAGGCCACTGGAAGAAGATCGTCGTCAGGCCGGTCAGCAGTTGGGCCCCCAGCAGCGCCAGCATCAGCGTGGCCGGCCCGCGCAGGCCGCGGTCGGCCCGCAGGCGCCAGGCCAGCACGCCCAGGTACGCGAACACGACGAAAGCGAAATTGCGGTGCACCCAGTGGATCGCCGTCAGCGCCGGCTGCGAAATCATTTCCCCGGACGGCAGTTCGCCCAGCCCGCGGATGATGGAATAGCCGCCATGGAAGTCCATGTCCGGCACCCACTTGCCGTGGCACATGGGGAAATCCATGCAGGCCAGCGCCGCGTAGTTGGTGCTGACCCAGCCGCCCAGCGTCACCTGGATCAGCAGCAGCACGAAGCCGCCGATCACCCACGGTTTGAAGCGCCGCGCCGCGGCCGCCACGGCATGGTGCGGACGCTCGCGCGCCGACAGCCAGGTCATCAGCGCCAGCACCGACAGGCCGAACACCAGGTGCGCCGTGACCACGGCGGGCATCAGCTTGTGGGTCACGGTCCAGGCGCCGAACGCGCCCTGCACGCATACGGCCACCAGCGTCGTCACCGCCAGGGCCGGCGAGCGGCCCAGTTCGCGGCGGTAGCGCCAGGCCATGTAGACGATGCCGATGATCAGCATGCCCAGGATCGAGCCGACGTAGCGGTGGATCATCTCGATCCAGGCCTTGGACAAGGTCACCGGCCCGAACGGCATGGCCTGCGAGGCCTCGTGGATATCGCCCATCGCCCCCAGCGGCGTGACGCTGCCGTAGCAGCCGGGCCAGTCCGGGCAGCCCAGGCCCGAGTCCGTCAGGCGCACGAAGGCGCCGAACATGATCAGGTCCAGCGTCAGGAACCAGGTGAAGAATACGAGTTTGCGATACCGCGCTTTGATGCGTTCCATGGAAATCAACGAAATACCGATTCAACCGATGCGCGAGTTATAGACCAGCTTGCTGATGTCCTTGCGCACCTTCACGCCGTCGGCGTCGGCGGGATACTGCATCATCAGGTTGCCCAGGGGATCGATCACCCAGATCGGCTGCGCCAGGCCGGGCTGGCCGGCCGCGGCATCGCGCGCCAGCAGGAAGCGCGCCAGCTGGTCCGGATCGGCGCGCAGCATGATCGTGCCCTGGTAGGCCTCCAACACCTTGTCCGGCACCGGGCCGTCGTCGGTGATGAACCAGACGCGCGCCAGGCGATCGACGTTCTTGCCCTGGCTGGCGTGGGTATTGCGGGTGATGTAGAGCTTGCGGGCGCAGCTTTCCGGGCAGGCCGCGCCGTCGGCCGCGACCAGCAGCCACTTGCCCTTCAGGCTCTGCAGGTCGAACGGCTTGCCGTCCAGCGTGGTCAGCTTGAGCGCCTCGGGCGCGGGCACGGGCCGCTGCGGCTCGACCAGCCGGCCGTAGTTGCTGGCGTCCGCCGGCCACCATTGCGGGTTCATGTAGACCACGAAGGCCGCCACGATCGGCGCCAGCGTGCACAGGAACACCAGCACCATCGGCGTCAGCGAGCGCCGGGCGGGTTGGGAAGCAGTCATGTCGCGAGCCACGTTGATTCGAAATCCTGTTGTCGGGAAGGCCGCCGTTCAGGCCGCCGGGTCGTTGGCCGCGCGTTGGCGCATGCGCTTGATGGCGCCCCCCAGCACCACCAGCCACGCAATCGCGGCGAACAAGGCAAAAGAGAACCACTCTACCGCGTAGATCGTGTTCTGCTGGAAATTCACCGACGGCTGCGGCCAGTCGTGCACCAGCCCGTCGTCCTCGCCCAGGCCAAACTGGCTCACCACCGTGGGCAGCAGGGTCAGGCCGGTGGCGCGCGCAAGGGCGTCCAGCGGCAAGTTCTGCACCTGCGGCACGACGCCACCGGCGGCCGGCAGCGTGGCAGGCAGGCTGGAGGCGTCCTGGCCGCCCAGCGACCACAGCTCGAACATGCGCGGCACGCGCGGCGACAGCTCGCCCTTGATGGTCTGTACGCCTTCAGGCGCGGCGGGCAGCACCGGAGCGCCCTGGCCCTGGATCACCCGCGGCAGCCAGCCGCGCAGCACCAGCACCGCCGTGCGCTTTTCCGCATCCAGCAGCAGCGGCGTGGCCAGCCAGTAGCCCGGCTTGCCATCGTGGTTGCGGTTGTCCAGCAGTACACTGAATTCAGGCAGCCAGGTGCCGCTGGCCTGCGCCACGCGCCACGGCTTCAGGTCGGCCGGCGCGGTCGACGGCGCCAGCACCAGCGGCGCTTGCTTGCGGCCGGCCTCGATAGCCGCCAGAATGTCGCGTCGCTCGTCGGCCCGCCGCAGTTGCCATTGGCCCAGCGAGGCCAGGATCACCACGGCGATCCCCAGCAGGAGCAAAGCGGCTACCGTGTAGCGGGTTGAATGCGGTCGGGCCATCTGTATTGAATCAATCGATTTTGTCCGGAGACCATCATGCGCGTTTTCGTCGTACTGGCCTTCATCGGTATCCTGGCCAGTCTGGCATCCGCCCTGGTCTACCTGATGCGGGACAAAGGCAGCACCAACCGCACGGTCAACGCGCTGACGGTGCGCATCGGCCTGTCGGTGGCCCTGTTTCTGTTCGTGCTGTTCGCCCACCACATGGGCTGGATCGAAAGCACCGGGCTTAGATAGCCCCGCTGGCCGCCGGTTCCCGGCGCGCGTCCAGCCGCCTATTGGAACACGGACCGCCGTCGAGCGAAGGGCGAGGCCCGCGGCGCCGGTTTCCCGGCGGCCCGCCAGCCTCGCCCCGTCCAGCCGCCGGCCCGGCAGCGCCGGGCTCGCGCCTCAGAACCAGTAGACGAACAGGTACAGGCCCAGCCACACCACGTCCACGAAGTGCCAGTACCAGGCGGCGCCTTCGAAGCCGAAGTGGTGATCGGGCCGGAAATGGCCGCGCATCAGGCGGATCAGGATGACCGTCAGCATCGTGGCGCCCAGGATCACGTGGAAGCCGTGGAAGCCGGTCAGCATATAGAACAGCGAACCGTAGGCGCCCGAATTGAACTTCAGGTTCAGCTCGGTGTACGCATGGTGGTATTCGGCGGCCTGGCAGGCCACGAAGATGAAACCCAGGATGACCGTGGCGGCCAGCCAGAACATGGTCTTGCCGCGATGGTTCTCGCGCAGCGCGTGGTGGGCGATGGTCAGCGTCACGCCCGAGCTCAGCAGCAGCGCGGTGTTGATCGTCGGCAGCCAGAAGGGGCCCACGGTCTGGAAGTGCTCGACCACGCCGGCCGGGCCGAAGTTGGGCCACACCGCCTGGAAATCGGGCCACAGCATCAGGCGGTGGTCCATGTCGCCCAGCCACGGCGTGGTGATGGTGCGCACGTACCACAGGGCGCCGAAGAACGCCGCGAAGAACATCACTTCCGAGAAGATGAACCAGCTCATGCCCCAACGGTACGACCCGTCGATGCGCTTGCTGTTCATGCCGGCCTCGGATTCCTGGATAGCGTCGCCGAACCAGTAGTACAGCACCACGATCAGCGCGATGAAGCCGGCCAGCACCGACCACTTGGCCCAGCTCACGCCGTTGATCCAGCCGGCCGCGCCCAGGCCCATGAGCAGCAGCGCCACCGCCGTGCGCACGGGATGCCCCGAATCGGCGGGCACGTAGTAATAGGGTGCCTCTTTACCTTGAACCGAGTGGCTTGCACTCATGGCTTTCTCCCTGGTACTGATTTATAGAATTAAGTGATTCAAGTCAGGCTGGAAACCGCCCAACGCACAATTAACACCAGCACGGTCACGAAGATCGCCGCCGCCAACAGTCCCGCCACGATCACGTGCACGGGATTGAGCCTGGCGCTGTCCTCGCGGTAGCCCGCGCCCTTGCGGACGCCGAAAAACCCCCACGCCACCGCCTTCATCGTCTGAAGAAAACTCAGCTTGCGCTGGGCGGATTCACGCAGGTCGTCGCTCATGGTTCGCTAGCCGCCGATGGCCTTGCCCGTCAACAGCGCCGAACCGCGGAATACGGTCCAGGCGAACACGGCAATGACGAATACCAGCAGAATCAGTCCTGCGATCTTGTTGCGTCGGCGCTGCTCGGGGGTCATTGCCATGCTGCCTGTTGCGGGGTTGGAATCGGCGCTCACTTGACTTCGGGCGGCGTCTCGAAGGTGTGGAACGGCGCGGGCGACGGCACCGTCCATTCCAGGCCTTCGGCGCCTTCCCACGGCTTGGCGGTGGCCTTCTCGCCCTTGCCCATGTAGCAGCGCAGCACCGCCCACAGGAAGATCAGCTGCGACAGGCCGAACCAGAAGGCGCCAATGGTGGCGATCTGGTGGAACGTCGTGAACTGCGCGGCGTAGTCGGCATAGCGGCGCGGCATGCCGGCCAGGCCCAGGAAGTGCATCGGGAAGAAAGTCACGTTGAACGAGATCAGCGTCGACCAGAAATGCAGCTTGCCCAGCTTTTCGCTGTACATGCGGCCGGTCCACTTGGGCAGCCAGTAGTAGGTGCCGGCGAACAGCGCGAACAGCGAACCGGCCACCAGCACGTAGTGGAAGTGGGCCACCACGTAATACGTGTCGTGCACCTGGATGTCGATCGGCGCCACCGACAGGATCAGGCCGGTGAAGCCGCCCATGGTGAACACGAAGATGAAGCCGATCGAGAACAGCATCGGCGTCTCGAACGTCATCGAGCCGCGCCACATGGTGGCGACCCAGTTGAACACCTTCACCCCGGTCGGGATGGAGATGAGCATGGTGGCGTACATGAAGTACAGCTGGCCGGTCACCGGCATGCCCGTCGTGAACATGTGGTGGGCCCAGACGATGAACGACAGCACGGCGATCGAGGCGGTGGCGTACACCATCGAGGCGTAGCCGAACAGCTTCTTGCGGGCGAACGCGGGCACGATAGCCGACACGATGCCGAACGCCGGCAGGATCATGATGTAGACCTCGGGGTGCCCGAAGAACCAGAACACGTGCTGGTACAGCACCGGGTCGCCGCCGGCGGCGGCGTTGAAGAAGCCGGTGCCGAAGTGGCGGTCGGTCAGCACCATGGTGATGGCGGCGGCCAGCACCGGCATCACGGCCAGCAGCAGGAAGGCGGTGATCAGCCAGGTCCAGCAGAACAGCGGCATCTTCATCAGCGTCATGCCCGGCGCGCGCATGTTCAGCACGGTCACGATGATGTTGATAGCGCCCATGATCGAGGACGCGCCCATGATGTGCATGGCGAAGATGGCCAGGTCCATGCCCGGGCCCATCTGCAGCGACAGCGGCGCGTACAGCGTCCAGCCGGCGGCGGTGGCGCCGCCCGGCACGAAGAACGAGGCCGTCAGCATGATCGCGGCCACCGGCAGCAGCCAGAAGCTGAAGTTGTTCATGCGGGCGAAGGCCATGTCGGACGCGCCGATCTGCATCGGGATCATCCAGTTCGCGAAGCCCACGAACGCCGGCATGATGGCGCCGAACACCATGATCAGGCCGTGCATGGTGGTGAACTGGTTGAACAGCTCGGGGCGGAAGAACTGCAGGCCCGGCTCGAACAGCTCGGTACGCAGCAGCAGCGCCAGCGTGCCGCCTTCGAGCAGCATGACGAACGAGAAGATGAGATACATCGTCCCGATGTCTTTGTGGTTGGTGGCGAAAAGCCAGCGGCGCCAGCCGGTGGGGGTGGCGTGGTGGTGGTCATCGTGACCGTGGCCGTGGCCCGGCGACACGTGGTCTACAGTGACGCTGCTCATGATGGACTCCTTCCTGCTGAGTGCCGGCTCCGTTCCACGGAACCGGCAGGGTATCTCTGACTAAACGGAACCAGCTCTGCGTTGGGAAGCGGACGCGATCAACGCGCGGCCGCCACGTCCTTCGGCATCACTGTCGGGTCCTGCCCCTTGCCGGCGTTGCTCCAGGCATGGCGCGTATAGCTGATGACCGCGGCGATCTCGACATCATTGAGCTGGGGACCGAACGCCGCCATGGCGGTGCCGGGCTTGCCCTTCAGCACGGTGTTGATCTGGGCGGCTTTCGGGCCCAGCACAACCTTGTCTCCATCGAGGGCGGGGAAGCTGCCCGGGATGCCCTTGCCGTTGGCCTGGTGACAGGCCACGCAATTGGCGGCGAAGACCTTCTCGCCACGGGCAACCAGTTCGGCTTCCGTCCACTCTTTATTGGGATCGTCGGCGTTTGCCGCCATCTTCTTCTTTTGGTCCTCAACCCACTTATCGTAGTCCGCTTGCGCCAGGACTTCCACGACGATGGGCATGAAGGCGTGGTCCTTGCCGCACAGTTCGGCGCACTGGCCGCGGTAGATACCGGGCTTTTCGGCGCGGAACCAGGCGTCGCGCAGGAAACCGGGGATCGCGTCCTGCTTGACGCCGAAGTCCGGGATCATCCAGGAGTGGATGACGTCGGCGGCGGTCAGGACGACGCGCACCTTCTTGTCCACGGGCACCACCATGTGGTTGTCCGTTTCCATCAGGTAGAACTGGCCCTTGGGCTCGCGGCCTTCGATCTGGGCGCGCGGCGTGGACAGGGTGGCGAGGAACTTGACGCCAGCGGCGGGGCCGTCGAGGTATTCGTAGCCCCACTTCCACTGGTAGCCGGTGACCTTGATGGTCAGGTCGGCGCTGGAAGTGTCTTTCATGGCGACGACCGTCTTGGTGGCCGGCAGCGCCATGGCGATGACGATGATGAAGGGGATGACCGTCCAGGCCACTTCCACGCCGAGGTGTTCGTGGAAGGTCGCGGCCTTGTGTCCGCGGGATTTCCGGTGCGCCCAGATGGAGTAGAACATCACTCCGAAGACGCCCACGAAAATCACAATACAGATCGTGAGCAGTAGCCAGTGCAACCACATGACATCACGCGTGATCTGCGTAACGCCTTCATGCAGGTTCAGCTGATTGACCTTCGGGCCGCCGGGCATGTCTTGCACCTGGGCAATGGCCGCGCTGCCAATCAGCAGCGCACAAGCGCCCAGTATCCCTCTCCACTTCTTCATGCTTACCTCGAAACACGGCGCGAGGGCCCTTGTCGCCTGTTGGCACGGATGTCACTGCAACAGGACTACGCGCAATTATTAGATGGCAGGGTTAGGCAGGGGGAGATAGAGCGGCCCCCGCGTTCCCACTCGAAATCACAAAGAAACTGGCGGATTATAGCGGACGCGCAAATGGATGTAAGTTTGTGCTCTTGAATTCATACCGCCCGCCCCCATCTGCGCGCGTTCGTTCACGACCCAGGGTAAACAGGGGTGGCATAAAATCGCGGACAGTCTTATTAACACCGCCTCACGATGCCCAAACAGTTGTCCGATCTGTATGCCGCCCTGAGCGCACGGGCCCAGGAGCCCGCCCCGGTTGGCGCGCACGCGCTCTATATAGCGGGGCGCCGCTGCGGCTGGGCCACGCATGCCGCCTGCGATGCCTTGCAGGGCGCCGCCCATATCGAGTCCGATGCCGACGCCTTGCACATCGGCGCGAGGCTGTCGCCCGGCCCGGCCCTGGACGCGGCGCTCGAACAGGTCGCGCAACTGTTGCGCCAAGCCAACTGCCTGCGCGGCTGGCGCGATGAACTGCTGGATGTGCTGGATGGCGATACCGCGCTGGGCGTCATCGAGCGCGCCGCGGTGCGGCCGCTGGGCCTGCTGACCAAGGCCGTGCACCTGAACGCCTGGACCCCGGATGGCCGCATCTGGATCGCCCGGCGCGCGCTCAGCAAGTCCACCGACCCCGGCATGTGGGACACCCTGGTGGGCGGACTGGCCGGCAGCGGTGAATCCCTGGAAACCGCGCTGGTGCGCGAATGCGGGGAGGAAGCCGGCCTGGACGCGCCGGACCTGACGCGGCGCACGCCGCTGCGCACCATCCTGCGCATCCATCGCCGCCTGCCCGAGGGCTACCAGGTCGAGGACGTGCTCACCAGCACCTGTGTGCTGGCGGCCGACGCCCGGCCGGCGAACCGCGATGGCGAAGTCATGGAAATCGACGCGGCCGACGTCGACACGGTCGTGCGCCGCGTGACCGAAGGCGAGTTCACGCTGGAAGCGGCGCTGGTGATCCTCGAAGACATCATGCGGCGCCGCGCGGCCGGCGAAATCTGAACCGGCGCGCCGCCCGCCGTCAGGCGCTGGCGCCCCCCGGCGCCGCGTCCGATTCACGCGTTTCAACCTGGCGCGTCTCGACCTGCCGCGGCGTGACCGACGGCGTTTCGGCCGGCTGCGTCTCGACCTGCCGCGGCGTGGCGGCATGGGTCTCGACCTGCTGCGGCACGGCCGGCCGCGCCTCGGACGCGCGGGGCGCGCCCGGTTCGGCCGCCCGCAGCGCCTGCACCGCCCGCGTATCCAGTTCGCTGTCGGCACCCGCGGCCTCGGCCGCTTCCGCCGCCTGCGCCGGCGAGGGCACCGGCGCCTGGATGGGCGCCTGCGCCTGCGCCGCATTGGCCTGCGAGAACTGCTTCCACACCTCGATGGCGCGCAGGCGCTGCTTGGCCACCACCTGGATGCGCTCGCGCAGATGTTCGTCGCGCGCCAGCAGGGCATGGAAATCGCGCGACGACAGCATCAGCAGCTTGCTGTAGCCCAGCGAGGTCACCTCAGGCGCGATCTGCTGTTCGCCCAACAGCCCGAGTTCCCCGAAGAACTCGCCGCTGCCCAGTTCGATCATGGTGTTGTCCGGCAGGTGCACCGCCACCGCGCCCGACGCCACGAAACACATCTCTTCGCCATGCCGGCCCTTGGTCAGCACGCGCTGGTCGGGCAACGACAGGCGCGGCTTGAGCAGTTTGCTGATGGCGCGCAGCGAATCGGCCGACAGCCCCTCGAACAGCGGCACGCGCTTGATCAGGTCGGCCGCGCTCATCTCGATGTCCAGCGGCGGATGCGTGTCGATGTGCGCCCAGCGGCTCTTCAACTGCGCCATCAGGTCGGCGTAGACCTCGCCGCTGATCAGGAACTGTTCCAGCATGTCGCGGTAGCGGATCCGCTCCAGCTCGCGCGCCACCCGGCCCAGATAGCTTTCCTGCAACCACTGCGCGTACGACGGATATTGCAGGTTCAGCGCCTGCATGGCGTTCTCGATCAGGTCCAGGCGGCGCTGGTGCAGCGCCACGATGCGCTGTGTGGCGGTCTCGCCCAGCAGCGGCGTGATCTGTTCGCGCGCGAACACGATCAGGCGCTGCGCCACCGACCGCTTGCTCATCAGGTTGGCGAAACGCTGGCCAAGTTCGCGCGCCAGCCAGCCCTGGAAACCGAACAGGTAGTGCACCCGCAGGGCCAGCCGGAAGCCGGTGGAATAGCGCACGTCGGCGACGATGGCGCGCTCGAAGCCCGGCACCCCGCCCATGCGGATCGCGTCCTCCAGCCGTTCGGCCCGCGCCAGCAGCGTTTCCGCCATGCGCCAGTCGACGATCTGCGCCTTGAGGATGTCGAAGAACATTTCCTCCTCGCGCTGCGCCACGATCGCCAGCCCGACGGCCACGCGCTGCTCGTCGCTCATCTGGCTGACCTGGCCGTCGTGCACGCTGGTCAGGCTGGCGTCGAACACCGCGCGGATGCGGTCGCGCACCTCGCTGCCGATATGCTCGGTCTTGGCCACTTCCTCGGTCTTGCCCTGCAGGTCCTCCAGCGCCACCGCCAGCGCCTGGTTGCGGATAGTGCGCTCGACCGGCGACAGCTGGTTCAGCCCCAGCATGCGGATCAGCGGGCGCAGGCTGATGCCATTGACGAACAGCGTCAGCAGCACGAAGCCGGTGGTGGCCACCGCGATGAACTGGCGCGCCTCTTCGGCCACGCCGGTCTGCTCGGTCACGGCCAGCGCCAGCGCCAGCGACACCGCGCCACGCAGGCCGCCCCATAGCATCACCACCTTGTAGGGATTGCTGACCTTGGTGCCCAACTTGGTCAGCCCCAGCAACGGCAGCAGCCCGAACACCACGATGGCCCGCGCCACCAGCGTCGCCACGAACACCACCGCCACCAGCACCAGTTCCTGCCAGTCGGCCGCCGCCATCAGCTTGGGGATCAGCATGGCCGCGAACAGGAAGATGAGGGAGTTGGCCCAGAAGCCGAATTGTTCCCAGGCGCTCGACAGGTACTCGAAGGTGGTGGGCGACATGCGGGTGCGGCCGGTCGACCCCACCACCAGGCCGGCGATCACCGTGGCGACCACGCCCGACACGTTCAGGTAGTGCTCGGAGATGAAGAAGGACAGATAGGCCAGCGTCAGCGTCAGCGTGATCTCGGCCGTGGGAAAGCCGCGCAGCCAGGCGAACAGGAAACAGGCCAGGCGCCCCATGGCGAAACCGGCGATGCCGCCGCCGATGAAGTGCACGATGAAATCATTGAAGATGCCGCTGGCGGTCAACTCGCCATGGCCGCCCAGCACCGCCAGCAGCACCGAGTACAAGGCGATGGACGCGGCGTCGTTGAACAGGCTTTCGCCTTCGACCAGCGTGGTCAGGCGCTTGGGCGCGCCCACCTCGCGGAAGATACCCACCACCGCCACCGGATCGGTGGTCGCCACGATGGCGCCCAGCAGCAGGCAGACCACCAGGCCATAAGGCGAGATCGCGTTCAGCGTCACGCCCACCACCACGGTGCACACCACCACGGCCACGATCGCCATCATCAGGATCGGGCCGATGTCGTCCATCAGGCGCCGCACGTTCATGGACAGCGCGGTCTCGAACAGCAGCACCGGCAGGAACACCATCAGGAAGGTCTCGGAGGAAATCTCGAATCGTTCCAGCGAGTCGAGGAAATCGCCGATCCAGCTCGGCGCCCAGCCATGGACGTGCACGATGATGCCCAGCAGGCAGCCGACGATCGCCAGCAGCACCGAGTACGGCAGCTTGAGGCGACCGGCCAGCGGCGGCATGAAGCACACCAGGGTCAACAGCCCGGCCAGGCCGAATACGAGAAAACCTACATCCATGGATAGCGCCGCGTCCCGATCATGAAGCTTGTGAGAAGTTCGACAAGAATAGCGGGTTTTCCGGTCGATTCCGGCGAACAGATTGTTCGGACGCACGTTTCGTTACCCCGATCGGGCCACGCGATACGCGCCGCGACGCGATTTTTCGGTAAGGTAGGGGGCCGTGCAGAAACTTCGCAGGAGCCGCACTTGGCACGCGTCCACACCCTGGCCCGGCGCAACGATGCCCCGGCCATGCTTGTCCAATTGACCGATTGCCATCTGTTCGGCGAGCCCGACACCGTGATGCTGGGCGTCAATACCGACGCCAGCCTGCGTGCCGTGCTGCGCCAGATCGAAGCCGACGGCAAGCACCCCGACCTGCTCCTGGCCACCGGAGACCTGTCCCAGGATGGGGAGCCCGCCGCCTACCGACGCCTGGCCGCGCTGCTGGAGGCCGCGCCCGCGCTGGAGCGCGCCCGCATCCGCTGCCTGCCCGGCAACCACGACCTGCCGTCCGCGATGCGCCAGGAACTGCCCGAATGGTCGACGCCGGTGAGCGACGTCGGCGCCTGGCGCGTGATCTCACTGGACACCACGGTGCCCGGCTCGAACGCCGGCCACCTGCCCGACAGCGAACTGGACATGCTGGAGGCTGCCCTGGCCGAAGCCCCGGGACGCCATACGCTGCTGGCCATGCACCACAACCCGATGCAGATCGACAGCCACTGGCACGACTCGATGATGATCGACAACCCGCAGGCGCTGTTCAAGCGGTTGACCCGCTGGCCGCAGGTGCGGGTACTGCTGTGGGGCCACGTGCACCACGAATTCGATCGCCGCCGCCATAACTTGCGCCTGCTGGCCACGCCGTCCACCTGCTTCCAGTTCAGCATCCGCGACGGCAAGCATGTGGTCGACAACCTCGCGCCCGGCTACCGCTGGATCAAGCTCTACCAGGACGGCTCCATGGCGACCGGCGTGCGACGCGTGCAGGACGCGCTGTGGCATGCGGCGCAGGCCGGGCCGGACAGTGCGCAGGCGGCCTGAACCGGCCGCGCGCGTTTCGCGCGCGCAATAAAAAACGGGGCACCATATGCGTGGTGCCCCGCAAGCATCCGTCTCATAGGGGAGGGGAAAGAGGAGAAGCCGAGACGGATGACAAGACTGCTAACCGAAGTTCGCGGTCTACGTGAAGTTAGGCGGCCCGAACTTCATTAAGTTTCTGAAATTGCGCGTTAATTCGAGGCGAATTTGTATCAATTTATTGGCGCGCCAGGATAGCCCCGCCTCGACGTCCAATCCGGGCGCCATGCGGCCGTCGCAAGAAAAAGGGCCGCGAATTCGCGGCCCTTTTCATGCTTGCGGCGGGGAGATTCAGGCGGCCAGGTTGCCACGCATCTTCTTCAACGCGGCGGCCTCGATCTGGCGGATGCGTTCGGCCGACACGCCGAATTCCTGCGCCAGTTCGTGCAGGGTGGCGCCACCGTCGTCCTGCAACCAACGGGCCTCGACGATGCGGCGCGAACGCGGGTCGAGCGCTTCCAGCGCGCTCGACAGCCCCGAGCTCTGCAACTGGTCGCGGGCGGCGCGCTCCAGCACGCGGGTCGGTTCCTGGCGGCCTTCGTCGGACAGGTAGGCGATGGGCGCGTAGCTGTCGTCATCGTCGTCCTGGTTCTCGAGCGACATGTCGCGGCCGGACAGACGCACTTCCATTTCGCTGACGTCTTCGCGGCGCACGTTGAGTTCGCGCGCGATGTGGTCCACCTGTTCCGGATCCAGCGTCTGGCCGTCCGGGCGCATGCTGCGCAGGTTGAAGAACAGCTTGCGCTGCGCCTTGGTGGTGGCCACCTTGACCAGGCGCCAGTTGCGGATGATGTATTCGTGGATCTCGGCCTTGATCCAGTGCACGGCGAACGACACCAGGCGCACGCCGCGCTCGGGGTCGAACCGCTTGACGGCCTTCATCAGGCCGACGTTGCCTTCCTGGATCAGGTCGGCGTGGGGCAATCCATAGCCCAGGTACTGGCGCGCCACCGACACCACCAGGCGCAGGTGCGACAGCACCAGTTCGCGCGCGGCGCCCAGGTCTTCGCTGTCGCGCAGGCGGCGACCGAGTTCGGTTTCACGTTCGGCCGACAGGACCGGCAGGCGGTTCACGGCCGAGATGTAGGCGTCGATGGTGCCGAGCGCGCCCGGATTGGCGATGGCCAACGCCAGGGCGTTGCCGGACGTGGCCAACGAGGTACTGGGTTGCTTCATTGCGGCGGTCTCCGGAAGGCGAAGGGGTAAAGACATGGATTCGATGTTAGCACTCTAGTAAAGGGAGTGCTAATTCGACTATTGCGGCGCGTCAAAGTTTCCTCCACGCAATGCGACCCCATTTTAATTTCCGACTTGTTCCCAGGGCTATGCCGCCTTCGCCGGGCGGGTCCGCCACGGAGCTGGACGCCGCTGGCTACCACCCCAGGCGCTTCAATCCCGCCGCGGTGGCTTCGCCGTCCGGGCGCACGAACAGCGCGCCGCGGGGATCCATGAACACCTGGTACTTGGCGCCGTCGAACAGGGGCATGTAGGCCGCGCTGCCGAATTGGACATCGACGAAGGGGAACCAGTTCGGGAAACTCTGCTTGAGCGAGCCCAGGTCAGGCGCCGGCCAGTCATCCAGGGCATGGACCGAGCGCGTGGCCGCGGCTTCGCGCGCGGCGTCGCTATAGCGGCCGGACAGGCGTTCCAGGCGGTACAGCGGCGGCGCGCCGGCCATCAGGGCGGGCAGGCGCCAGCGCACCACGCGAGCGTCGATCTGCCATTGGTCGCCGTACAGCACATATTGCTTGGCGCCGACCCCGGGCGCGGTGGCGTTGACCTGGTATTGGCCCTCGGCCTGCTGGCGCACCTCGATACGGGCCACGGGCTCGTCGGTGGTCAAGCGGAAGAATTGCACCAGCGACAGGGCCAGCAGCCCCGACACGCCGCCCAGCAGCAACAGCATCAGGCCGAACAGGCGCCGCACCGGGCGGAACTGGAAGGTCCGCCGGCCGCGCTCGTCGCGCGGGCCGCCCCGGCCCAGCAGCATCGCCAGGCCCGGCAGGAACACGATCACCGCGGCCAGCAGGATCCAGACGAAGGGAGCGATTCCGTTGATCAAATCAGGCGATCCTATGCAGGGAACGCCGTGGCCTGGCACCGGGCCTGCCACGACAGGCCGCCCAGTATAGAAGCGGGGCGTCAGGCGGCCGGTTTTCCAAGCCGTTCGACGTGAAACCGGATGTGATCCTCGATAAACGTCGAGATGAAGTAATAGCCATGGTCGTAACCATCCTGGCGGCGCAGTTCCAGCGGCTGGCCGGCGGTGGCGCAGGCGGCCTCGAATACCTCGGGATACAACTGCTCGGCCAGGAACTGGTCGGCCGTGCCCTGGTCGACCAGGATGCCTGCCGGAAACGGCTGGCGCAGGCCGCGCATCAGCGCCGAGGCGTCGTAGGCGGCCCAATCGTCGGGGTTGTCGCCCAGGTAGGCGCCGAACGCCTTCTTGCCCCAAGGGCACAGGCTGGGCGCCGCGATCGGGGCAAAGGCCGAGACCGAGCGGTACTTGCCCGGGTTGCGCAACGCCAGCACCAGCGCGCCGTGGCCGCCCATCGAATGCCCGAAGATGCCGACCCGGTCGGCGTCGCCGGGCAGGGCGCTGGTAACGAGGGCGTGCAGCTCGCGCGTCACGTAGCTGTCCATGCGGTAATGGGCGCGCCACGGGCCGATGGTGGCGTCCAGGTAGAAACCGGCGCCGGTGCCCAGGTCCCAGCTTTCATCTTCGCCGGGCACGTTGGCCCCCCGCGGGCTGGTGTCGGGCGCCACCAGCATCACCCCCAGCTCGGCGGCCAGGCGCTGGGCACCCGCCTTGATCATGAAGGTTTCCTCGGTGCAGGTCAGGCCGGCCAGGTAGAACAGCACCGGCACCTTGCCCTGTTCGGCCTGCGGCGGCACGAACACGGAAAAGCGCATCGGCAGGCCGATCTCGGCCGACTCGTGGCGGTAATAGCGCTGCGAGCCCCCGAAACAGCGATGCTGGGAAATGAGTTCCAGGGCGGCGGGCATGGCGGGGGTCTCCGGGTCTGAAAGTGAAGAAAATTCGGGCGGGATTAGGGTATATCCACGTTACGACGATCCGTCGCCGAATGTTAACCTGCCCGAAACGGAGTCCTTCCCACAAAAAGTATCGATTCCGTGCCCATATTGTGATCACGGGGCTTGACCAGCGTCCACCGTGGCACTATTTATATACGTGAGAGAAGACAACCCGTTCTTCTGGAAGCGCAAGCCCTGACACTATGGCCCGTCTGCCCCGTCTGTACGCCCCTGGGCTGCCCCAACTGGTGCAGGCCAACTTCATTCAGCCGCTGGCGGCGCCGTCCCAGCCCGCCCCGGCCGATATCCTCAACCAACTGGCCGCGTGGCTCGGCGAATCCGCCCAGCGGCATCGGGTGTCGGTGCACGGCTGGCTGCTGGCCAACGACCGCATCCTGCTGCTGGCCACCCCGGCCGACGAGGAAGGCCTGCCGCGCCTGATGCAGACGCTGGGCCGCAACCTGGCCGCGCGCCTGCGGGGCGGCCGCGTGTTTGCCGGCCGCTACCGCTCGGCCCTGCTCGAGCCCGGCGCGTGGGTGCTGCCGGCGCTGGTCTGGCTGGAAACCTACCCGGTGCGCAGCGGCGCTTCCCAAGACCCCGATTCCTGGCCCTGGTCGTCGGCCTCCAGCCATACCGGCAACACCACCGCCGCTCCGGCGCAGTGGCAGTCCGACCACGCCGACTACTGGGCCTGCGGCAATACGCCGTTCGACCGCCAGGCCAACTATCGCAAGCGCCTGCAGGACGGCCTGTCGCGCGAGGAAACCCAGCGCATCGATCAAGCCGTCTCGGGCCAATGGGCGCTGGGCGGCCCGAGCTTCATCGCCAGCCTGGCCCACACCGCCAGCCGGCGCGTGGCCCCTGGCCAGCGCGGACGCCCGCGCAAGAAGCCCGCCGCGCCGGCCACGGCCGACACCGATCAGGCGGCTCCGCCCTCACCGGCCCCATCGCCGGCGCCGACCAGCCCTGGCAATGGGCCCGGTACCGGCTCCGGGACCGGCAACCCCGGCTCCACTTCCTGACAGAGCGCCTTCGGGCGCTTTTTTCATGCCCGCTTCGCGCGAGCCTGCGCGAGGTGATGGCACGGCCAGCGCCCGCGGGCGGCCGTTCCTTGGTCAGCCAAAAAACATCAAAATAAATGGGGACATAAAATAGGAAAAATAGGGGTTTTACTACCCTCGGCACCCGATCTCCACACTACGCCACCGGGAAAGCCTTTATTGGCGCGGCCGTTGTTTTGTCCCCATATTTATGCTCTATGATGGTGCGCCAATTTATTTAGGGTCGCACCCCTTATATTCCTATTGCACCCTACTGCGCGCGGGGGTATTGTCCGTTCCTGCACTGCAACATTAGAACGCAGTCTTACTGCGGAGCGCGCCATGCCCCAAATCACCCCGAACGAATCCTGTCCCACCCCCAAGGCGACCCCGATCGATGCCAGCCGCATCGGCCTGCCGCCGGCCCAGGGCCTGTACCACCCCAAGAACGAGCATGACGCCTGTGGCGTGGGCTTCGTGGCGCACATCAAGGGCAAGAAAAGCCACGCCATCATCCAGCAGGGCCTGAAGATCCTGGAAAACCTCGATCACCGCGGCGCGGTGGGCGCGGACAAGCTGATGGGCGACGGCGCCGGCATCCTGATCCAGATCCCCGACACGCTCTACCGCGACGAGTTCGCCCAGCACGGCATCACCCTGCCGCCGCCCGGCGAATACGGCGTGGCCATGGTGTTCCTGCCCAAGGAAACCGCCTCGCGCCTGGCCTGCGAACAGGAACTGGAGCGCTCGGTGCGCGCCGAGGGCCAGGTCGTGCTGGGCTGGCGCAACGTGCCCGTGGACGTCGACATGCCCATGTCGCCCACCGTGCGCGACTGCGAACCCGTGATCCGCCAGCTGTTCATCGGCCGCGGCGCCGATGTGATGGTGCCCGACGCGCTCGAACGCAAGCTGTACGTGATCCGCAAGACCGCCAGCCACGCCATCCAGAACATGCATCTGGCGCACGGCAAGGAATACTTCGTGCCCTCGGCTTCGGTGCGCACCGTGGTCTACAAGGGCCTGCTGCTGGCCGACCAGGTCGGCCGCTACTACCGCGACCTGGCCGATCCGCGCACCGTGTCGGCGCTGGCGCTGGTGCACCAACGCTTCTCGACCAACACCTTCCCGGCCTGGCCGCTGGCCCACCCGTACCGCATGATCGCCCACAACGGCGAAATCAACACGGTCAAGGGCAACTTCAACTGGCTGCGCGCCCGCGAAGGCATGATGCAGTCGGCCGTGCTGGGCGACGACCTGAAAAAGCTCTACCCCATCGTCTATGAAGGCCAGTCGGACACCGCCACGTTCGACAACTGCCTGGAACTGCTGGTGAACTCGGGCTACTCGCTGGCCCACGCCATGATGATGATGATCCCGGAAGCCTGGGAACAGCACACGCAGATGGACGAAAGCCGCCGCGCTTTCTATGAATACCACGCCGCCATGATGGAGCCGTGGGACGGCCCCGCCGCGGTCGCGTTCACCGACGGCCGCCAGATCGGCGCCACGCTCGACCGCAATGGCCTGCGCCCGGCGCGCTACCTGGTGACCGACGACGACATGGTCATCCTGGCCTCGGAAGCCGGCACCCTGTCGATCCCCGAGAACCGCATCGTCAAGAAGTGGCGCCTGCAGCCGGGCAAGATGTTCCTGATCGACCTGGAACAGGGCCGCATCATCGACGACGCCGAGATCAAGCTGCAACTGGCCAACAGCCGTCCGTACCGCCAGTGGATCGAACGCCTGCAGATCAAGCTGGAATCGCTGCCGGCCCCGCGCCAGGCCGCCGTCGCCACGCAATCGTCGGTGTCGCTGCTGGATCGCCAGCAGGCCTTCGGCTGGACCCAGGAAGACTACAAGTTCATCCTGGAACCCATGGCCTCGACCGGCGAGGAAGTGATCGGCTCGATGGGCAACGACGCCCCGCTGGCCGTGCTGTCCGACCGCGCCAAGCCGTTCTACAACTATTTCCGCCAGCTGTTCGCCCAGGTCACCAACCCGCCGATCGACCCGATCCGCGAGCAGATGGTGATGTCGCTGGTGTCGTTCATCGGCCCCAAGCCCAACCTGCTGGACATCAACAACGTCAACCCGCCGCTGCGCCTGGAAGTGTCGCAGCCGGTGCTGGACTTCGCCGCCATGGCGCAGATCCGCGACATCGAGCAGGTGACGGGCAAGAAATTCCGCAGCTTCGAGCTGGACATCACCTACCCAGCCGCCTGGGGGCCCGAGGGCATCGAAGCCCGCGTGGCCGCGCTGTGCGCGCGCGCCGTGGACGCGGTGCAAAGCGGCTACAACATCCTGATCGTGTCGGACCGCCTGGTCGACAGCGAGCGCGTGGCCATCCCCGCGCTGCTGGCCACCTCGGCGGTGCACCAGCACCTGATCCGCGCCGGCCTGCGCACCAACACCGGCCTGGTGGTGGAAACCGGCTCGGCCCGCGAAGTGCACCACTTCGCGCTGCTCGGCGGCTATGGCGCCGAAGCCATCCACCCCTACCTGGCGCTGGAATCGCTGGGCAAGATGAGCGACCCGGAAAAGGCCGTCAAGAATTTCATCAAGGCGATCGGCAAGGGCCTGAACAAGGTGATGTCCAAGATGGGCATCTCC
Source organism: Achromobacter ruhlandii (assembly GCF_002082135.1). NCBI lineage: Bacteria > Pseudomonadati > Pseudomonadota > Betaproteobacteria > Burkholderiales > Alcaligenaceae > Achromobacter > Achromobacter ruhlandii. The sequence continues at coordinate 250,808 of NZ_CP017433.1, read as the reverse complement.
ACCTACATGTCCTACACCGGCGCCCAGATCTTCGAAGCGGTCGGCCTGCAGAGCAGCCTGGTGAACAAGTACTTCACCGGCACCGCCTCCAACATCGAAGGCATCGGCATCTTCCAGGTGGCCGAGGAAGCGCTGCGCCAGCACCGCGCCGCCTTCGGCAGCGACCCGGTCCTGGCGAACGACCTCGAAGCGGGCGGCGAGTACGCCTACCGCGTGCGGGGCGAAGAGCACATGTGGACGCCCGACTCCATCGCCAAGCTGCAGCATGCCTCGCGCGCCAACAACTACCGCACGTACAAGGAGTACGCGCAGATCATCAACGACCAGAGCCGCCGTCACATGACGCTGCGCGGCCTGTTCGAGTTCCGCTTCGATCCGTCGCGCGCCATCCCGCTCGATGACGTCGAGCCGGCCAAGGACATCGTCAAGCGCTTCGCCACCGGCGCCATGTCGCTGGGCTCGATCTCGACCGAGGCTCACTCGGTGCTGGCCGTGGCCATGAACCGCATCGGCGGCAAGTCCAACACCGGCGAAGGCGGCGAAGACGAACTGCGCTACCGCGCCGAAATGCGCGAGGGCCGCAGCACCATCAAGGACGGCGACACGCTGGCCTCGGTGCTCGGTTCCGATCGCATCGAAGCCGACGTCGCGCTCAAGAAGGGCGACTCGCTGCGCTCGAAGATCAAGCAGGTGGCCTCCGGCCGCTTCGGCGTCACCGCCGAGTACCTGTCGTCGGCCGACCAGATCCAGATCAAGATGGCGCAGGGCGCCAAGCCCGGCGAAGGCGGCCAGTTGCCCGGCCACAAGGTCTCCGAATACATCGCCAAGCTGCGCTACTCGGTGCCGGGCGTGGGCCTGATCTCGCCGCCGCCGCACCACGACATCTACTCGATCGAAGACCTGGCGCAGCTGATCCACGACCTGAAGAACGTCAACGCCAAGGCCTCGATCTCGGTCAAGCTGGTGTCGGAAGTCGGCGTCGGCACGGTGGCCGCGGGCGTGGCCAAGGCCAAGGCCGACCACGTCGTGATCGCCGGCCATGACGGCGGCACGGGCGCCTCGCCGGTCTCGTCCATCAAGCACGTCGGCACGCCCTGGGAACTGGGCCTGGCCGAAACCCAGCAGACGCTGGTGCTGAACCGCCTGCGCAGCCGCATCCGCGTGCAGGCCGACGGCCAGATGAAGACCGGCCGCGACGTCGTCATCGGCGCGCTGCTGGGCGCGGACGAATTCGGTTTCGCCACGGCGCCGCTGGTTGTCGAAGGCTGCATCATGATGCGCAAGTGCCACCTGAACACCTGCCCGGTGGGCGTGGCCACGCAGGATCCGGTGCTGCGCAAGAAGTTCCAGGGCAAGCCCGAGCACGTCGTCAACTTCTTCTTCTTCATTGCCGAGGAAGTGCGCGAGATCATGGCCCAGCTGGGCATCCGCAAGTTCGACGACCTGATCGGCCGCGCCGACCTGCTGGACATGCGCTCGGGCGTCGAGCACTGGAAGGCGCAGGGCCTGGACTTCACCCGCGTGTTCCACCAGACGCAGTCCGACGCCGAAGTGCGCCAGACCGAAGAACAGGATCACGGCCTGGCCGGCGCGCTCGATCACCAGCTGATCGAGCGCAGCAAGCCGGCGCTGGAGCGCGGCGAGAAGGTCTCGTTCATCGTGCCGGTGCGCAACCGCAACCGCACCATCGGCGCCATGCTGTCGGGCGCCGTGGCCGCGCGCTACGGCCACGACGGCCTGCCGGACGACACCATCCACATCCAGTGCAACGGCACCGCCGGCCAGAGTTTCGGCGCGTTCCTGGCCCATGGCATCACCATGGACCTGGTGGGCGAAGGCAACGACTACGTCGGCAAGGGCCTGTCGGGCGGCCGCATCATCGTGCGCTCGCCCAATGACTTCCGCGGCTTCGGCCCCGACCACATCATCGCCGGCAATACCGTCCTGTACGGCGCGCTGGCGGGCGAGGCCTTCTTCAACGGCGTGGCCGGCGAACGCTTCGCGGTGCGCAACTCGGGCGCCGCCACGGTCGTGGAAGGCACCGGCGACCACGGCTGCGAATACATGACGGGCGGCACCGTGGTGGTGCTGGGCGCCACCGGCCGCAACTTCGCCGCCGGCATGTCGGGCGGCGTGGCCTATGTGTGGGATCCGGAACGCACGCTCAAGCAGCGCGCCAACCTGTCGATGGTCGAACTGGAAGCCGTGCTGCCGCACGCGGAACAGCAGGCCCAGAACAACATCGACGTCTGGCACAGCGCGCAGCGCGGCGGCGAGCGCGAGACGGATGAAGCCATCCTGCGCCGCCTGGTGGAAGACCACTTCCGCTACACCGGCAGCTTCCGCGCCCGCGAAATCCTGGGCGACTGGGAAGCCTCGCGCGGCAAATTCGTAAAGGTCATGCCGACGGACTACCGCCGCGCATTGGGTGAAATGTGGCGTGCAGCCAACCCGCAACAACTGGCTGCGTGAGGGATACCATGGGAAAGATTACCGGCTTTATGGAATACCAGCGCCTGCAGGAGGCCGCCGAGGCCCCGCAGAAGCGGCTGAAGAACTGGCGCGAATTCGTGCTGCACCTGACCGACGACCAGGCCAAGCAGCAGGCGGCGCGCTGCATGGACTGCGGCATCCCGTTCTGCAACAACGGCTGCCCGGTCAACAACATCATCCCCGACTGGAATGACCTGGTGTACAAGCAGGACTGGCGCCGCGCGCTGGACGTGCTGCACTCCACCAACAACTTCCCGGAATTCACCGGCCGCATCTGCCCGGCGCCGTGCGAGGCCGCCTGTACCTTGAACATCAACAGCGACGCCGTGGGCATCAAGTCCATCGAGCACGCCATCATCGACAAGGGCTGGGCCGAGGGCTGGGTCACGCCGCAAGTGCCGGCGCGCAAGACCGGCAAGAAGGTCGCCGTGGTGGGCTCCGGCCCCGCCGGCCTGGCCTGCGCGCAGCAACTGGCGCGCGCCGGCCACTCGGTGACGCTGTTCGAGAAGAGCGACCGCATCGGCGGGCTGCTGCGCTACGGCATCCCCGACTTCAAGCTGGAAAAGCACCAGATCGACCGCCGCATCTCGCAGATGGAAGCCGAAGGCGTGGAATTCGCGCCCTCCACCTACGTCGGCAACCCGTCCGACCCGGTGGCCGACGGCCTGACCGTGCGCACCCCCGACTCGCTGCTGGCCGAATTCGACGCCGTGGTGATGAGCGGCGGTTCGGAAACCCCGCGCGACCTGCCGGTGCCGGGCCGCGAGTTGTCGGGCGTCTATTTCGCCATGGACTTCCTGCGCCAGCAGAACAAGGCCGTGGCGGGCGACCGCCTCACCAACCAGACGCTGGCCAAGGGCAAGCATGTGGTGGTGATCGGCGGCGGCGACACCGGTTCCGACTGCGTCGGCACCAGCAACCGCCATGGCGCCGCCTCGGTCACCCAGTTCGAACTGCTGCCGCAGCCGCCCGAGTCCGAGAACAAGGCCATGACCTGGCCCTACTGGCCGCTGAAGATGCGCACCTCGTCCTCGCACGAGGAAGGCTGCGAACGCGACTGGTCGGTGACCACCAAGCTGCTCAAGGGCAGCAACGGCAAGGTCGAGAAGCTGGTCGGCGCCCGCGTCGAGTGGTTCAAGGATGAATCGACCGGCCAGATGAAGATGCGCGAGGTCGAGGGCTCGGAATTCGAGATCAAGGCCGACCTGGTGCTGCTGGCCATGGGCTTCGTGTCGCCGGTGCAGGCCGTGCTGGATGCCTTCGGCGTCGACCGCGACGCGCGCGGCAACGTGCGCGCCAACACCGACGACTACCGCACCAACGTGGAAAAGGTCTTCACCGCCGGCGACATGCGTCGCGGCCAGTCGCTGGTGGTCTGGGCCATCCGCGAAGGCCGCCAGTGCGCGCGCTCGGTGGACGCCTACCTGATGGGGTCGAGCGACTTGCCGCGCTGAGCGCGCCGCGCCGCCGCGCCGGTCGCCGACCGGCCCCCGCTTTCGCCGCCCGGCACGTCGTGCCCGGCGGCGAAATTCTTTCAGCCAGCCGACATTTCGCATTGCGTAAGATGCGGTCATCGCCCCATCGCGCTGCCTGCCATGTCCTCCGCTGACCCCGCCGTTGCCGCCCCGCCGACACTGCCGCAGATTTTCCTGGCCTTCGCCAAGGTCGGCCTGACCAGCTTCGGCGGCGGCCTGAGCGGCTGGATGATGCGCGAATTCGTGCAGCAGCGGCGCTGGCTGTCCGAAGCCGATTTCCTCAGCGGCCTGGCGCTGGCGCAGTCGTTCCCGGGGGTGAACGTGGTGAACCTGGCCATCTGGATCGGCTTTCGCCTGCGCGGCGGCGCCGGCGCGCTGCTGGGCGGACTGGGCATCACCGTGCCGCCCATGCTGGTGGCGATCGGCGCGGCCGCGCTGTTCGCCAGCATGGCGCAGTCGCAGGGCCTGCACGTGGCCATGGCGGGCGTGGCGGCGGCGGCGGTCGGGGTGTCGCTGCAGACCGGCCTGCGCGCCGCCCGGCGCGCGTTGCAGGGCTGGGTGCCGGCCGCCGTCATGGGCGTGACCTTCGCCGCCATCTTCCTGCTGCGCCTGCCGCTGCTGTGGGTGGTGGGCGCGATGGCGCCCCTGTCGATCGGCATCGCCTACGCGCGACTGCGGCGCCGGGAGCGGCAACCATGAACCTGGCCACGCTGCACGACCTGTTCTCGGTGTTCACGCCGCTGTCGTTCCTGACGGTCGGAGGCGGCCAGAGCATCCTGCCCGACATCCACCGCCAGGCGGTGGACAGCTATGGCTGGATCAGCGAATCGCAGTTCCTGGATTACTTTGCGTTGTCCCGCATCACGCCGGGCCCGGCGTCGCTGCTGGTGACGCTGATCGGCTGGCAGGTGGGCGGGTGGCTGGGCGCGATGGCCGCCTCGATCGCGATCTTCCTGCCCTGCTCGCTGCTGATCTACGCGCTGGCGCGGGTCTGGGCGCGCTACCGCCACGCCACCTGCGTCCGCGCCATCGAGGCGGGCCTGGTGCCAGTGGCCGCCGGCATGATCCTGGCCTCGTCGTGCACGGTACTGCGGGCCGCCGAAGGCGGGGCCTGGGCCTGGGGCATGGCCGCGGCCTCCACGCTGGCGCTGGTCTATACCCGCGTCAGCCCGTTTCTGATGCTGGCATTGGGCGCGCTCGTATTCCTGGCCGCGCTGGCCTGAGCCGGCGCCCCAACCAGCGCCGGACGCCGCGCGGCTAGGCGCCGCCGCGCTGCATGCGCGGCCCCGAGACCGCCGCCTGCCCCAGCCAGTACACCGCGCCCGCCACCACAAAGCTGGCCGGCGCCGCGAAGGTCGCGGCGATGCCGTTCAGGTGCATCAGCACCAGGCCGCTGGCCGCGCCCGCGAACCAGGCGCCCAGGCCGCGGCGGTTGTAGGCGCTGCCCCCGCCTGGCGCCGGCGCGGCTTCGTCCACCGCCAGGATGTGCACCAGCGCCACGGCGACCCACGCCACCACGAAGATGCCCTGGTAGGCCAGCGCCTGCAGCAGATAGGCGAACACGTCGAACAGCATCAGCGCGTATGACACCGCGCCCACGATCACCGCCCAGGCGGCCTTGGACAGGCGCGCCTGGCCGAAGCGCGCGAAGAAGGCCTGCATGTTGATGGTGGCCAGGTAGTAGTTGGCGGTGTTGATGCGGGTCTGCGTCACCCAGACGAAGAACAGGCCGCCCAGCCCCATCAGCTTGAGCAGCGCCAGCACCACCGACACCTCGCTCAGGGCGCCGTCGCCGGGAATGATGGCGACCAGGTAGATGCCGGCCACGCCGTTGAGCAGGAAGGTCACCAGGTAGAACGGCATGCCGAAGTTGTAGCGGCCGTGGTAGCGCGCGTCTTCGCGACGGCCGAAGCGCGCGTAGTCGAAGGTGAACATCATCAGGATCCACACGCCCATGTAGTACACGTAGGCGTCCCACCAGCCGCCCGCCACCGGCCCGCCAGCCGGGCCGAACGCCAGCCAGGCGTCGCTGTAGCCGTACTCGCGCGTGGCCAGCGCCACCGCCAGCAGCAGGCCGCCCAGGTAGAACGGCAGCAGCACGCCGTTGAACTTGTCGAGCCAGCGCTGCACGCTGCCGAAGATCAGCAGCACGCTGTAGACGACCACCAGCAGCGCGAAGGCCCAATAGGGCACGGCCGGAAACATGTGGTGCGCGGCGACCGCCATCACCGAGCCCTCGAACACGGCGTAGTAGATGGCGGTGGCAAAGAAGATCAGGGTGGCCAGCGCCGCGCCCGAGGTGCCGAACACGCTGCGAGAGAACAGCGCCACCGACTGGCCGGTGCGGATGGCGTAACGCGAGATCACGGCGTTGATCAGGCCATAGGAAATCACCGACAGCACCATGCCGATGATGGCGTTGCGGGCGCCGTAGTTGAGCGCCAGCGTGGCGCCGACCACGATGTAGAAGATGGCGCTGCACACGGCCCACCAGGCCATGGTGAGCGGGAATCGGCCCATGCGGTCGGCATCGGCCACGGTGGCTAGGGAAGTGTCCCGGTCGGAGGACGAGGAGCTGGAAGCAAGGTTGGCCATGGAGGCTCTCCTGACGTGCTGAAGAACCGCGGAATGCGGACGGGTACGGCGTGCAGCGTGTGAAACTCAAATGCACAGGCGCGAGCGCGCCCGTCCGGCCCGTCGGAACGGGCCGGAAGGAAAACAGCAATCAACGGGAAAGCGGGGCGGGGATCAGCCCAGGGCGGCGCGCAGCCGCTCGAGGCGGGCGCGGTAGTCCTTGCGGGCCTGCAAAGCCGTCTCCAGCGTGACCCGCTCGAACCGGGCCTGCTGGTTGGGCTGCATCTGGCCGACCTTGTCGAGATCCGCGCTGATCACGGTGCCGATCATGGCGTAGCCGCCGCCGGACACGGCATCGCGATGCAGGATGATGGGTTCCACCCCCGCCGGCACCTGGATCGAACCAATGGGATAGCAGGCGTCGACGATGTTGGACGGATCGGCGCCAGCGCCGAACGGCTGTTCGCGCGGCTGGAACTTCAGCGCGCGGCCCTTCTTGTAGCGGTAGCCGATGCGGTCGGCTTCCGAGGTCACGCTCCAGGCGTCCTCGTAGAACGAGGCGGCCGATTCCGGCATCAGGCGATGGTCGTACAGGCCCGGCACCACGCGCAGCACCTGTTCCTTGGGACACTCGCTGGCGAGCGCCGCCGGCAGCGCGCGGCCGACCCGCGTCCCGGGGCGCGGCGCGCCCACGCGCAGGCGGTCGCCGGCCTGCAGGCGGCGGCCTTCGAAGCCACCAATGGCGCCCAGCGTGTAGGTCGAACGGCTCCCCAGCACCTCGGGCACGTCGATCCCGCCGGCGATCGCCAGGCAGGCGCGCGCGCCGGCCTGCACGAAATCGAACGACAGCCGGGCGCCGGCCGGCACCGCCAGCGCGGTGTTGCAGGCCTGTGCCTGGCCATCGATCTTGGGCGTCATGGTGGCGCCGGTGACGGCAATCACCGCGGCGCGGGTGAAGCGCAATTCGGGGCCCATCAGCGTGCATTCCAGCACCGCCGCGTCCTCGGGATTGCCCACCAGCAGATTGGCGGCGGCCAGCGCGTACTGGTCCAGCGCGCCCGAGGGCGGAATGCCCAGGTGGTAGTAGCCCTGGCGGCCACGATCCTGGACCGACGTCGCCAGCCCGGGCTTGATTACTTCGATGAGCGGTTCGTCATGCGACATGGAGCGTCTCCAGAAGGCGGGCGTTGTACTGTTCGGGCGCCGCCATGAATTCGGACAGCGAGAACGACACGGGACGGATGTCGAGCTGGAAGGTGCCGGCCTCGACCCGCGCCACTGCGGCGTCGTACTCGGCGCGGCTGATCGGCTTGAACTTGACGATGTCCCCGGGACGGAAGAACACCATCGAGTCGCGCAGGTGCGCCGGGCGCTGCGCGGGCTCGAAGATCGGCGCGGGCGTCACGCCGAACATCTGGTAGCCGCCCGCGCCGCGCACGGAATAGATGCAGGCGAAGCAACCGCCATGTCCCACCGTGTGCTTGGGCGTGTCGGTGCGCGGCCGCAGGTACTTGGGCACTTCCAGCTGGCGTTCGCGCTCGACCATCTGGAACATGAACGGCAGCCCGGCCACGAAACCGACCATCGACACGAACCACGGCGCACTGGAATGCGCGGCGATGAATGCATCGGTATCGGCAAAGCCGTTGATGCGCGCGGCGTATTCCAGGTCGGTCGAGTCCGGGTCCTGGTGGCGCTCGCGAAAGCGCATCAGCGTCTCGTGGGTCCAGGGGTCGTTGTAGAGCACCGGCACCTGGATGACGCGGGTGTCGAGCCGCAGGTTGTCCAGATCGATGGTGGCCTCGATCTCGCGCAGGATGGCCAGCATGGCCTCGGGTGCGACCTGCTCGGGGTCGTAGCGGATCTGGTACGAAGCGTTGGCCGGGCAGATCTCGCTGACACCGGGCACGGCGCGTTCGCGCAGCGCGCGCGTGATCGCCATGCCCTTGAAGAACGCCGCCAGCGACATCGATTCGCTGATCTCGGCGAAGATGAATTCATCGCCGCCATGGGTGTAGCGCACCGTCATTGGGTCCCCTCCCGCTGCTGCATCCAGCTTTCCAGATAGTTGGTGTGATAGTCGCCGGCCAGCACGCCCGCATCGGCCACCAGGGCGCGGTGCAGGGCCAGCGTCGACGGCACGCCTTCGAATTCGGTTTCATCCAGCGCGCGCGCCATCCGCGCCAGCGCGGCGCCGCGATCCTCGTCCCATACGATCAACTTGGCCAGCAGCGAATCGTAGTAGGGCGGCACCACGCTGCCGGCATACACCATCGAGTCGATGCGCACCCCCGGACCGGCCGGCCAGCGCACGTGCGACACGGTGCCGGGGCCCGGCGCGAAATTGCGTGCCGGGTCTTCGGCGTTCAGGCGGCATTCGATGGCGGCGCCGCGCATGGCGATGTCCGCTTGCTTGAGACGCAGAGGCTCGCCGTCGGCGATGCGCAGCATCTCGCGCACCAGGTCGATGCCGGTGATGGCCTCGGTGATGGGATGCTCGACCTGGATGCGCGTGTTCATTTCGATGAAGTAGAACTCGCCGCGGGTCTCGTCGTACAGGTATTCCAGCGTGCCGGCACCGCGATAGCCCACCGATTCGGTCAGGCGCAGCGCCGATTCGCACAGCGCCTGGCGCAGCGCGGGGCTCAGCGCCGGCGACGGCGCTTCCTCGAACACCTTCTGGCGGCGGCGCTGCAGCGAGCATTCGCGCTCAAACAGGTGCACCGCGCGCTCGCCGTCGCCCAGCACCTGCACCTCGATATGGCGGGCGCGCGGCAGGTAGCGCTCCAGGTAGACGCCGCCATCGCCGAACGCGGCGCGCGCCTCGGCCTGGGCCATGGGAATGGCCTCGCGCAGCTGCGCCTCGTCGGCCGCCACGCGGATGCCACGGCCGCCGCCGCCGGCACTCGCCTTGATCATCAGGGGATAACCGATCTGCGCCGCGTGGCTCAGGGCCTCGTCCAGCGAGCCGACCACGCCCTCGCTGCCCGGCACCGTCGGCACGCCCGCCGCCTTGGCGCAGGCGCGCGCCGCGGCCTTGTCGCCCATGCTGCGGATGGTGCGGGCATCGGGCCCGACGAACACCAGGCCGGCGTCGGTCACGGCCTGCGAGAAGTCGGCGTTCTCGGCCAGGAAGCCGTAGCCCGGGTGGATCGCGTCGGCGCCGCTGTCGCGCGCCGCCGCCAGCAGGGCCTCGGCGTTCAGATAGCTGCGCGTGGCGTGCGCCGGTCCGATGTGCACCGCCGCGTCGGCCAGGCGCACCGCCAGCGCGTCGCGGTCGGCGTCGCTGTAGACCGCCACCGTGCGCATGCCGAGTTCGCGCGCGGCGCGGATCACGCGCAGCGCGATCTCGCCGCGGTTGGCGACCAGCAGGGTGTGGATGCGGCGCGGCCGGTAGAAGGAATGCACGCCCATGCCTCAGCCCTCGATCCGCAGCAGGGCCTGGCCCGGTTCGACCGGGTCGCCATCGGCCACCAGGATCTCGGCGACCACGCCGCCGATCTCGGCCTCGATCTGGTTGAACTGCTTCATCACCTCGACGATGCCGACCACGTCGCCGGGCTGGATGGCGGCGCCCACCTCGACGAACGGCGCGGCGTCGGGACTGGGACGGCGATAGAAGGTGCCGGGCAGGGGGCTCTGGATTTCTTGCTGCGACATGGGTTTTCTCCTTGGAATGTATGGGAATGATGGGCGGATCAGGACAGCCGCGGCGGCGCGATGCGGATGCCGTGCGCCTCCAGGCGGGCGCGGGTGGCCTGCACCAGCGCGAGCGCGCCGGGGGTGTCGCTGTGGATGCAGACGGAGTCGAAGCCGATTGGAATGTCGCGGCCGTCCACGGTGCGCACCTTGCCGTCGGTGCACGCGCGCAGCACCTTGTCGGCCACCTGCTCCGGATCGAGCGCCTGGGTGTAGCGCGTGAACACGATCGAGCCGCTGGCGTCGTAGTCGCGGTCCGCGTAGAACTCGCGCACCACCGGCAGGCCCAGCTCGCGCGCCACCTTGCAGGTCAGCGAGTTCTCCATGCAATACAGCATCAGCGTGGGCTCCAGGTCGCGCAGCGTCTGCACCAGGCGGCGCGACAGGGTTTCATCGCGCGCGGCGCGCATGTAGAGCGCGCCATGCGGCTTGACGTGCTGCAGCCGCAGGCCATAGAGGCGGGCGAATTCGCGCAGCGCGCCGACCTGGTAGACGATGTCGTTGACCAGGCCCTCGGCGTTCTCGTTCAGGTCGCGGCGGCCGAAGCCGACCAGGTCGCGAAAGCCGGGATGCGCGCCGATGCCGATGCCATGCTCGCGCGCCATCACCACGGTGCGGTTCATGATGTTGGGATCGCCGGCGTGAAAGCCGGTGGCGATGTTGGCCGAGCTGATCAGCGGCATGATGGCGTCGTCCACGTCATCGCCGATCTTCCAGGAACCAAAGCCCTCGCCCATATCGGAGTTCAGGTCTATCGTCGCCTTGCTCATGAAACAGGATCTCCTTCCGTTTGCGGGCCGGTGGCCCGCGCAATGCCTGCACAGTAGCGAAGCGCCCGGGGGATAAAAAGTTCTTTTTTCGGATCAATGGTTATCTGAATTTTTGATGCCCCGCGTTACGCACCAAATCAGGGCGATTACCGGATTCCTATGAAATTTCAGGGATTTCCCTGAGATTCGGCGCACTCCCATGGCGCGGATAAACAGATATTCTGGTGGCTGACTATCTATTAATCAGATATTGCCGCCATGTCGCTCACCCTCCGGCAGCTCAAATATTTCGTCGCGGCCGCCGAACTCGGGCAGATCTCGCAGGCGGCGATCCAGCTGGCCATCTCACAATCCGCCGTCACCACCGCCATCCGCGAACTGGAAGAGATCGTGGGCTCGCCGCTGTTCCAGCGCAGCGCCAGCGGCGTGGCGCTGACCGAGACCGGGCGCGGCTTCCTCAACCACGCCTACAACATCCTGTCGTCGGTCGACGAGGCGCTGCGCATGCCCAGCGCCGACGGGCGCGAGAGCGGACGCTTGCTGCTGGCGGCGTCCTATACCGTGATCGGCTACTTCCTGCCGTACCACCTGCAGCGCCTGTCGCAGCTCTATCCCAACCTGGACATCCAGCTGCACGAGCTCAACCGCAACGCCATCGAGGAAGGCCTGATCGCGCACCGCTACGACATGGCGGTGCTGCTGACCTCGAACGTGGTGAACCCGGAACTGGCGGTCGAGCACTTCTTCGGTTCGCCGCGGCGGCTGTGGGTGCCGGCGCGCCATCCGCTGCTGGCGCGCGACACCGTCACGCTGGAAGACGTGGCGCATGAACCGTTCATCATGCTGACCGTCGACGAGGCCGCGCACACCGCGCTGCGGTACTGGAGCGAGACGCCGTTCCGCCCCGACGTGCGCCTGCGCACCTCGTCGGTGGAAGCGGTGCGCAGCATGGTGGCCAACGGCGGCGGCGTGGCGGTGCTATCGGACATGGTCTATCGGCCGTGGTCGCTGGAAGGCCGGCGCATCGAGACCATCCAGTTGAAGGACCCGATCCCGCCGATGAACGTGGGGCTGGCGTGGCGCAAGGGCGCGGACATCACCGGCCCGATGCGCGCGGTGCGCGATTATTTCCGCCACGCCTATGCCGTGCCGCGCGGCACCGACAACTTGCGTTGAGTCCGATTCGTACGTAGTTGTGGCGCCGCTACCACGCGCCGCGTTGCCGCTTGATACACGTCAAGGCCCGCTTTTCCCGCCTCTGCGAACCTGAATGCCTGCATTCACGCAATACACGGAGAGAGGAAAATGTTCGCGATGTCTCGGCGCCTGCGCGCCCTTGCCCTGGCCACTGCCTGCGGCGCCCCCCTGATGCTTGCCGCCCCCGCCCATGCCCACGAAGCCGGCGACATCCTGTTCCGGGTCGGCGCGACCCAGGTACGCCCCGCGTCCAACAACGGCACGGTGCTCGATGGCACCGTCAAGCTCGACGCCAACAACAACGTGCGCCCCAGCTTCACGCTGGCCTACATGGCCACGCGCAACATCGGCATCGAACTGCTGGGCGCCTGGCCGTTCCAGCACGACGTACGCGGCAGCGGCCTGGGCAAGATCGGCTCCAGCAAGCAATTGCCGCCGACCCTCAGCCTGCAATGGCACATCCTGCCCGACAGCATGGTGCAGCCCTACATCGGCGTCGGCATCAACTACACCAAGTTCTTCGACACCAAGGCCGAAGGCGCGCTCAAGGGTTCCGACCTGAAGATGGGCGATTCCTGGGGCGTGGCCGCGCAACTGGGCGCGGACATCAAGATCAGCGAACGCTGGTTCATGAACGCCGACATCCGCTACATCGACATCAAGTCCAAGGTGAAGCTCAACGGCGAACACATCGGCACCGCCCGCATCAACCCGTGGGTCGCCACGCTGGGCGTCGGCTACCGCTTCTGATACCCACGCCCCATCGGCTACTGGCGCCGCTGCGCCAGTAGCTGCCGCAACGCCTGCAATGCAGGCGTTTCGTCGTCCGCGCGCCAGATCAATCGCGTCTGCGCGCGGCCATGCCTGCCAGCCAGCGGCGTTACGCGCAGCGACGGCTCCGCGCCCAGCAGCGCCAGCACCGAGCGCGGCACGATCGCCACGCCCGAGCCTGCCGCCACGCACGCGACGATGGCGTGGTACGACGCGAATTCCATCACCTTGCCCGGCGCCACGCCTTCCTGGCCGAACCAGGATTCCAGGATGCGGCGGTACGAGCAGCCCGCCGCGAACGCGATGACACTGCGATCGCCGACGTCTTTGGGGCCATGGATCTCGGGCCAGGCCAGCGGCGAGATCAGCGCCAGTTCTTCCTCGAAAGCCGGTTGCTGCGCCAGACCCTGCGCGTCGAAGGGCTGCGCCACGAAGGCGGCCTCGATCTCGTAGTTGCGCACCATGGCCGCCAACGCGCCCGACGTGCCCGTGACCAGTTCGATCCGCACCTTCGGCCAGGCCGCGTGATACGCCGCCAGGATAGGGGGCAGGCGCGCCGCGGCCGTGCTTTCCATGGTGCCGATGCGCAGCAGGCCCTGCGGCGCGCCGTCGCGCACGGCCGCCTGGGCCTCGGCCGACAGGCGCAGCATGCGGTCGGCGTAGGACAGCAGCACGCGCCCCTGTTCCGACAGCACCAGGCGCCGGTTCTGGCGGCGAAACAGCGGCGCCTCCAGCGTCGCTTCCAGCTGCTTGAGGCGGGTCGAGACATTCGACTGCACCCGGTTCAGGTGGGCCGCGGCGCGCGCCACACCGCCATGGTCCGCCACCGCCTTGAAGATCTGCAGCGCGTCGAGGTCTAAGTTTCTCATTTCAAGAAATCATGTTCTGAATAATTCACTATTCAAGATATTAGTACAGCCGTAGAGTGGGAGCCATGTCAATAGCCGCCCACCCCGATCCCGCGCCCCCGCGCGGCGCCCTCAGCCTGGCCTTGCCGGCCGCGCTGGCGCTGGCCGCCGCCATGGGCATCGGCCGCTTCGCCTTCACGCCGGTCTGGCCGTTGATGGCGCAGGAAGCCGGCTTGTCGCTGGCTCAGGGCAGTTGGTTGGCGTCGGCCAATTACGCGGGTTACCTGCTGGGCGCGCTGGCGGCGGCGGTGCGGCCGCCGCGCCATCCGCGCGTCATGCTGGCCATCAGCCTGCTGGCCGTGGCCGTCCTGACGCTGGCCATGCCGGCGTTCCACGGCGTCCTGGCCTGGAGCCTGCTGCGGCTGGCGGCGGGCTATGGCAGCGCCAGCGCCTTCATCTGCGTGGCCGCGTCGCGCGCGGTCGCCCCGGGCGACCCGCGCGCGCCAGCGGTGTCGGCCATCACCTACGCCGGCGTCGGCGCGGGCATCGCGCTGACCGGCCTGGCCTGCCTGGGGTTGATGGCCGCCGGCGCTGGCGCCAACGCAAACTGGATCGCGCTGGGCGCGCTGGCGCTGCTGCTGTCGGCCCTGGCCTGGCCCGGGCTGAAGCCCCCCGGGCCGGCCCGCCACCTGGCCGCCGCGCCCGCGCCCGGGCGCCTGCCGCCAGGCATCGGCCGCCTGGCGCTGCATTACGGCGTGTTCGGCGCCGGCTACATCATTCCCGCCACCTTCCTGCCCGCCATGGCGCGCGAGATCATCCCCGATCCCGCGGTGTTCGGCTGGGCCTGGCCGCTGTTCGGCCTGGCCGCCGCGCTCTCCTGCCTGGTGGCGCCGCGCGTGGCGCAGGCCCGCGACGACAAGACGGTGTGGCGCGGCGCGCAGGCGCTGATGGCGCTGGGCATGCTGGCGGTGGCGCTGTGGCACGACATCGCCGCGATCATCGTCGCCGCGCTGCTGGTGGGCGGCACCTTCATGGTCATCACGCAATCGGGCATGCTGGTGGCGCAGCGGCTGGCCGGCAATGCCGCGCCGCGCGCCGCGGCCGTCATGACCTCGGCCTTTGCCGCCGGCCAGATCGTGGGGCCGCTGCTGGCCTCCGCCGCCGCGCGCTGGGGCGCCACGCTGCCGCAAGTGCTGGCGGCAGGCGCGGCGTTGCTGGCGCTGTCGGCCTGGCGCTTGGGGAAAATCAGCACCACGGGCGGCAACGCTGGGCATAATGCGATCGGTTCCCGGGAACCATCACATTAAGAGAAAGAGGAGTCACCCAGCATGAAATCGCTACGCCCCCTGGTCGCCGCCCTGGCCGCCTTTGCCACCCTGAGCGGCACCGCCCACGCCCAGGCCGCCGACTGGCCCGCCAAGCCCATCACCATGATCGTGCCCTACGCCCCGGGCGGCTTTGCCGATACCCGCGTGCGCCTGCTGGCGCGCAAGCTGGGCGAATCGCTGGGCCAGCCGATCGTGGTCGAGAACAAGGCGGGCGCGGGCGGCGTGGTCGGCACCAACCTGATCGCCAAGGCGGCGCCCGACGGCTACACCATCGGCACCGGCAACCTGGCGCCGATGGCGGTCAACCCGTCGCTGATGAAGGACATGCCGTACAACCCGCAAAAGGATCTGGCGCCGGTCATCCTGATCGAGAACAGCCCGCTGGTGCTGAGCGTGAACAACGAACTGCCGGTCAAGACCCTGGCCGACCTGATCGCCATGGCCAAGAAGCAGCCGGGCAAGCTGTCGTTCGGCTCGTCCGGCGTGGGCGGCGCCCATCACCTGTCCGGCGAGATGTTCCGCGAGCAGGCCAAGATCGACATCGTGCACGTGCCCTACAAAGGCGGCAGCCTGGCCGCGACCGACCTGATGGGCGGCCATATCTCGATGATGTTCGAGATGGGCTACTCGGCGCTGCCGGCCATCCAGGGCCAGAAGATCCACCCGATCGCGGTGACCTCCGCCAAGCGCCTCGCGGTGCTGCCGGACGTGCCGACCATGGCCGAATCCGGCCTGCCGGGCTTCGAGTCGTACAACTGGCAGGGCATCGTCGCCCCCGCCGGGACCCCCGCGCCCATCATCGCCAAGCTCAATGCCGAGTTCAACCGCATCCTGAAGGAACCCGACGTGCAGAAGGCCATCGCCGACACCGGCAGCCAGGCCGGCGGCGGCACGCCCGAGGAATTCGGCGCCTTCATCAAGAGCGAAACGGCCAAGTGGGCGCACGTCATCCAGGCTGGAAACATCCAGCTGCAATAAGCCAACCAGGAGGTTTCCCCATGACATCCCGCCTTTCCGATCTGCTCAAGCTTGACCACCCCATCATCCAGGCGCCCATGGCGGGCGGCGCGACGACGGTGGAACTGGTGTCGGAGGCCTCCAAGGCGGGTGTCCTGGGTTCGCTGGGCGCGGCCTACCTGACGCCCGAGCAGATCGAGACGGCGGCCGCCGGGATCCGCGCGCGCACCGACCGGGCGTTCGGCATCAACCTGTTCGCGGCGGTGCCCGAGCAACCGTACCAGGGCGACGCCAGCCGCATGCTGGCGCTGCTGGCGCGCTACCACGCCCAGCTGGGCCTGCCGGCGCCCGTCGCGCCCGGCCCGCAGGCCGACCCGCTGCCCGGCCAGATCGAGGCCGTGCTGCGCGTGAAACCGGCGGTCCTGAGTTTCACCTTCGGCCGCCTGCCGGCGGACGTGCTGGCGCGCTGCCGCGAACTGGGCATCCTGACGGTCGGCACCGCCACCACCGTGCGCGAAGCCGTGGCCCTGGAGCAGGACGGCGTCGACGCCGTCGTGGCCCAGGGGGCCGAGGCGGGCGGACATCGCGGCACCTTCCTGGACGATTTCGAGCATTCGCTGATCGGCACCATGGCCCTGGTGCCCCAGGTGGCCGACGCGGTGTCGATCCCGGTGATCGCCTCCGGCGGCATCATGGATGGCCGCGGCATCGCCGCCGCGCTGACCCTGGGCGCGGATGCCGCACAAATGGGGACGGCCTTCCTGGCCACGGACGAAGCCGGCATCGGCGATGCCTACAAGGCGGCACTGCCGGCGTCCCGGCCGGAACAATCGCGCATCACCCGGGCCTTTTCCGGCCGGCCGGCGCGCGGCATCGTGAATGCCTTCATGCGCGACGCCGACCAACTTTCGGACGATATCCTGCCGTACCCGTTGCAGAACGCGCTGACCCGCCCCATGCGCACGGCGGGCGGCAAGGCCGGCAACATCGCCGTCCTGTCGCTATGGGCCGGCCAGGGCGCGCCGCTCGCCCGGCGCGAAAGCACGGCCGCGCTGGTGGCGCGGCTGGCGCGCGAGACCGCCGCCGCACGCGGCCGGGGCTGACGCCCGGCCTTCCCGGGGAGGATCCGGAGCGTCCCCGGATTGTTCCCCCAGGCGAAAACACTGTTCCACGGACAGCCATATCCCACTGCGGTGACAATTCATCGGGCTACAATGGCCCCTCGCCGCCGGGTACGACGGGTCTTTTCACGTCCCCGGCTTATGAGTAACAGGGCGCTTCCCGACGCAGCCCGCCTCGCTCGCGCCGGCCGGTTCCCCGCCCGCGCATGAGCGTGGCGGCGGGGCATCCGCCACCGAAACACCCTTTTGTTGCCCATGCCCGATCAAACCCGCAGCACCTCGGAATTCGCCCTGCGCCTGGAAGGTGTGGCGCTAGGCTACGGTGATTTCACCGTCTTGCGCGACATTTCCATGGAAGCGCGTCCGGGCCAGGTGGTCGCCATCATGGGCGGCTCGGGCTCGGGCAAGACCACGCTGCTGCGGGCCGCCACCGGCCAGCTCACGGCGCAGCAGGGCACCGTGCTGGCGTTCGGCCAGGACATCGCCCGCGCCACGCCCGCCGAACTGCAATCGCTGCGCAAGCGCATGGGCGTGCTGTTCCAGCAGGGCGCGCTGTTCACCGACCTGAACGTATTCGAGAACGTCGCCTTCCCGCTGCGCGAACACACCCAGCTGGCCGAACCCGAGATCACCGCCCGCGTGCTGGACAAACTCGACGCCGTCGGCCTGCGCGCCGCCGCCCACCTGAAGGTGGCCGAGATCTCGGGCGGCATGTCGCGCCGGGTGGCGCTGGCCCGCGCGGTGGTGCTGGAACCCGAACTGATCCTGTACGATGAACCCTTCGCCGGGCTCGATCCGATCTCGCTGGGCATCACCGCCCGCCTGATCCGCAACCTGGCCGACCGCCTGGGCTGCGCCTCGGTGCTGATCACCCACGACGTGCACGAATCGTTCGCGATCGCCGACCAGGTCTACCTGGTCGGTCAGGGCCAGCTCAAGGCCGCCGGCACGCCCGACAGCCTGTCGGCGTCGCAGGACCCGTACGTGCAGCAGTTCCTCAAGGGCGAACCCGACGGCCCGGTCGCGTTCCAGTATCCCGAAACGCCGGCTTTCCAGAAGTGGCTTTCGCAACAACAAGGGCGCAAGGCATGAGCGGATCCAACAACGCCATCGGCGCGCTGGGCGGCTGGGTGCGCACCCGCATCGCCGGCATCGGCTACTTCACCCGTTTCTTCGGCGCCATGCTGGCGCGCAGCGGCATCGCCCTGTCGCGGCCGCGGCTGGTGTCGCAGCAGATCCATTTCATCGGCAACTACTCGCTGCTGATCATCGCCGTGTCCGGCATGTTCGTGGGCTTCGTGCTGGGCCTGCAGGGCTACTACACGCTGAACCGCTATGGCGCCGAGGAATCGCTCGGCCTGCTGGTGGCGCTGTCGCTGGTGCGCGAACTGGGGCCGGTGGTGACGGCGCTGCTGTTCGCCGGCCGCGCCGGCACGTCGCTGACCGCCGAGATCGGGCTGATGAAGGCCGGCGAGCAACTGTCGGCCATGGAAGTCATGGCGGTCGACCCGATGCGCCGCGTGCTGGTGCCGCGGCTGTGGGGCGGCATCATCGCCATGCCGATCCTGGCCGCCGTGTTCTCCATGGTGGGCATCCTGGGCGGCTGGGTGGTCGGGGTGCTGATGATCGGCGTGGACGCCGGCGCCTTCTGGTCGCAGATGCAGGGCGGCGTGGATGTCTGGAGCGACGTCGTCAACGGCGTCATCAAGAGCCTGGTGTTCGGTGTCACGGTGACGCTGGTGGCGCTTTACGAAGGCTGGCAGGCCAAGCCCACGCCCGAAGGCGTCGCCCGCGCCACCACCCGCACGGTCGTGGTGGGTTCGCTGGCGGTGCTGGGGCTGGACTTCCTGCTGACCGCCTTGATGTTTGGAAACTGATTACGGATCGATCATGTCTCGTGAAAAAACCGATTTCTGGGTAGGCCTGTTCGTCTTGCTGGGCGCGGCCGCGCTGGCGTTCCTGGCGTTGCGCGCCGGCAACTTGAGCACCTTTTCTTTCGCGCCCACCTATACGCTGACGGCCAATTTCGATAACGTAGGCGGCCTCAAGGTGCGCGCCCCGGTGAAAAGCGCCGGGGTCGTGGTGGGCCGGATCGCCAAGATTTCCTTTGACGACAAGACCTTCCAGGCCGTCGTCGCGATCAACCTGGAAACCGCCTACCAGTTCCCCAAGGACTCGTCCGCGGCGATCCTGACGTCCGGCCTGCTGGGCGAGCAGTACCTGGGCCTGACCCCGGGCAGCGAAGAGGACAACCTGGCCGACGGCGGCAAGATCCGCTACACCCAGAGCGCCGTGGTGCTGGAACAGCTGATCAGCAAGTTCCTGTATGGCTCGGCGGAAAAAGAAGGCTCGAACGCGGCTGGCGCGCCGGAAACGAAAGCCCCGGCAAATTAAAGAGGATGCGTCACCCCCGGCAACAATCGGACGCTTGACGCACGCTGCAATAAGAATACAAATCTGTTGATAGGGATGCCCTGATCATGAACAAGAAAGCTCTCTCCCGAATCGCCACCGTGGCCGCCGCCGGCGCGCTGATGGCGGGTTGCGCCGCGCCGCAACACCCGGATCCGCGCGATCCCTGGGAAGGCTTCAACCGCGGCGTCTACAAGTTCAACGACACCGTCGACCGCGCCGTCTTCAAGCCGGTGGCGCAGGCCTACACCTACGTCACGCCGGAACCGGTGCGCAGCTGCGTGCACAACATCTTCAGCAACGTCGGCGACCTCTGGTCGGGCACCAACAGCTTCCTGCAGGGCCGCGGCCACGACTTCGTCAATACGCTCGGCCGCTTCCTGTTCAACACCACCATGGGCGTGGGCGGCTGCTTCGATGTCGCCTCGGCCAATGGCGCGCGCAAGATCCCCAACGACTTCGGCACCACGCTGGGCGTGTGGGGCTTCGGCCAGGGCCCGTACCTGGTGCTGCCGTTCTTCGGTTCGGCCAGCGTGCGCGACGGCGTCGGCCTGGTGGGCGACTGGCAGGGCCGCATGCACGGCTACATGGGCGTGAGCGCCATCGACAACGTGGCGCTGCGCAACTCGCTGTGGGGCCTGGAAGTGGTCGATACCCGCGCCAGCCTGCTCAACGCCACCGACACCGTCGACCGCGTCGCGCTGGATCCGTACAGCTTCGTGCGCGAT
Organism: Achromobacter ruhlandii; assembly: GCF_002082135.1. NCBI lineage: Bacteria > Pseudomonadati > Pseudomonadota > Betaproteobacteria > Burkholderiales > Alcaligenaceae > Achromobacter > Achromobacter ruhlandii. Next base: position 230,435 of record NZ_CP017433.1, on the reverse strand, counting down.
GCCTACCTGCAGCGCCGCGCCGCCATGGTCGCCGGCCAGCGCGTGGATGACGAATCCAGCCTGCCCAACTACGAAGACGACGAGGACGACGCCGCCAAGGCCAAGGGCGCGCCCGCTCCGGTCGCCAACCCCGCAACCAAGTAAGCTGTCGGATTGCGTTTTCAGTACAGCAAGGAGTTTCCATGCGGTTTTCTTTTTTCCCCCTGCTCCAACGCCTGGCCTTTGCCGGGCTGCTGGGACTGGCGGCAACGCCCGCCGTGCAGGCGCAACCCAATGCGAACGGCACGCCCAACGAGTTCGTGCTGGCCGCCGCCAATGAGGCGCTGGACGTCCTGAAGGCCGACGGCGCCGTCAAGGCCGGCAACACGGCCCGCATCAACCAGGTCGTGAACGAGCACATCCTGCCCTACGTCAACTTCCAGAAGACCACGCGCCTGGCCGCCGGGCGCTACTGGCGCCAGGCCACCGAGCAGCAGAAGACGGCGCTGGCCGACGCCTTCCGCGGCACCCTGGTGCGCACCTACAGCGGCGCGCTGACCCGCGTCACGTCCGGCACCACCATTACGGCCCTGCCGTTCCGCGGCGACCCCAAGGCCGATGACGCGGTCGTGCGCACGCTCATCAGCCAGCCCAACGGCCAGCCGGTCGGCGTCGACTACCGCCTGGAAAAGACGCCCCAGGGCTGGAAGATCTACGACATGAACGTCGAAGGCATCTGGCTGATCGAGAACTACCGCAACCAGTTCGCCCAGCAGATCAACCAGAACGGCATCGACGGCCTGATCCAGGCGCTGAACCAGCGCAACAAGTAACGATCCCGTTCCGCTTGTCCCGGCCCGGCGCGCCCCTGCGGTCCGCCGGGCCTGTCATTTTTGGGGACAGGTCATCGCGCCACGCCCCCACGGCCGCCGGGGCTATCGGCGCCTCGCGTAACGGGGCGCTTATATAATGATCAATTCGCTCTTTGCCGGGCACCCTCGCCGCCGTCATGTCTGCCGTCAGTCTTGAGAACGTCTCCAAAATCTACTCGCCGCGCCGCAGCGGCTGGGGCAGGCTCACCGGGCGCGCGCCTGGCGCCGGCTTCCAGGCGCTGGACAATGTCAGCCTGAATATCGAGCACGGCGAGTTCTTCGGCCTGCTCGGCCCCAACGGCGCCGGCAAGACCACCCTGATTTCCATCCTGGCCGGACTGGCGCACGCCACCGCCGGCCGCGCCACCGTCTGTGGCTACGACGTCGTGGCCGACTACAAGTCGGCACGGCGGGCGCTGGGCGTCGTGCCCCAGGAACTGGTCTACGACCCGTTCTTCACCGTGCGCGAGACGCTGCGCATCCAGTCGGGCTACTTCGGCCTGCGCAAGAACGACGACTGGATCGACGAGATCCTCTTCAACCTGGGCCTGGCCGACAAGGCCAACTCGAACATGCGCGCGCTGTCCGGCGGCATGAAGCGCCGCGTGCTGGTGGCGCAGGCGCTGGTGCACCGCCCGCCGGTGATCGTGCTGGACGAACCCACCGCCGGCGTCGACGTCGACCTGCGCCGCACCCTGTGGGAATTCATCTCGCGCCTGAACAAGGCCGGCCACACCATCATGCTGACCACCCACTACCTGGAAGAAGCGGAAGCCCTGTGCGGCCGCATCGCCATGCTCAAGGGCGGGCGCATCGTGGCGCTGGACACCACCCAGGCGCTGCTGGCCCGCGTCGGAGGCGTCGACCTCGAGGACGCCTTCGTGCGCATCATGCACCAGGACGACGCTCCGCAACCCGAAGAGATTCCGCAATGACGCAGCCCGCCGCCAATGCCAGCCAGCCGCTGGTGCAGCCCCGCCTGGACGCGGGCTCGGGCTTTCCGACCCTGCTGCGCAAGGAATTGCTGCGCTTCTGGAAGGTCAGCTTCCAGACCATCGCCGCGCCCGTCATCACCGCACTGCTGTACCTGCTGGTGTTCGCCCACGTGCTGGAAGGACGCGTCATGGTCTACGGCAGCGTGCCGTACACCGCGTTCCTGATCCCCGGGCTCATGATGATGAGCATGCTGCAGAACGCCTTCGCCAACCCGTCGTCGTCACTGATCCAGAGCCGCATCACCGGCAACCTGGTGTTCATGCTGCTGCCGCCGCTGTCGCACCGCGACATCTTCGCCGCCTACGTGCTGGCGGCCGTGGTGCGCGGCCTGGCCGTGGGCCTGTGCGTGTGGGTGGTGGCGCTGTTCTTCGTCTCGCTGGTGCCGTCCAACCCGCTGTGGCTGCTGGTGTTCGCGGTGCTGGCCTGCGGCATCATGGGCGTGCTGGGCCTGATCGCCGGCCTGTGGTCCGAGAAATTCGACCAGCTGGCGGCGTTCCAGAACTTCCTCATCATGCCGGCCACCTTCCTGTCCGGCGTGTTCTATTCCATCCATACGCTCCCGGCCTTCTGGCAGGGCGTGTCCCACTGGAACCCCATCTTCTACACCATCGACGGTTTCCGCTACGGATTCTTCTCGGTGTCGGACGTCTCCCCCTGGCGCAGCCTGGCGGTGGTGACGGGGGTGTTCCTCGCGCTTTCGATCTATGCGCTGCGGCTCCTGGCCAGCGGCTACAAACTCAGGAACTGACGTCCATGCTTCCCACTCCCGCGCAAGTCCGCCAATACATCGCGGACGGCCTGCCCTGTGAACACCTCGACGTACAGGGCGACGGCTCGCATTTCGACGCGGTCATCGTCAGCACCGCCTTCGAAGGCAAGCGCCTGATCCAGCGCCACCAACTGGTCTACGCGGCGCTGGGCGACCGCATGAAGGCCGAGATCCACGCCCTGTCGATGCGCACCCTGACCCCCGCCGAATACGCCCAGGCGGGCAAGTGACCATGGACAAGCTACGCATTACCGGCGGTGCGCGCCTGCACGGCGAAGTCACCATCTCCGGCGCCAAGAACTCGGCCCTGCCGATCCTGTGCGCCGGCCTGCTGACGGCGGACCCGCTGACCATCGCCAACGTGCCGCACCTGAATGACACCGCCACCATGCTGCGCCTCTTGGGGCGCATGGGCGTGCGCGCCGAACGCGCCAACGACGGCATCGTGACCCTGCAGGCCGACCGCGTCGACAGCCTTGAAGCGCCGTACGACCTGGTCAAGACCATGCGCGCCTCGATCCTGGTGCTGGGCCCCCTGGTGGCGCGCTTCGGCGAAGCCCGCGTCAGCCTGCCGGGCGGCTGCACCATCGGCCAGCGGCCGGTGGACCAGCACATCAAGGGCCTGGCCGCCCTGGGCGCCGACATCAGCATCGAGCACGGCTTCGTGGTGGCGCGCGCCAAACGCCTGAAGGGCGCCTCGATCCGCACCGACATGGTCACCGTCACCGGCACCGAGAATCTGCTGATGGCCGCGGTGCTGGCCGAAGGCCGCACCGTGCTGGAAAACGCCGCGCGCGAGCCCGAGGTCGTCGACCTGGCCGAACTGCTCATCAAGATGGGCGCCCGCATCCAGGGCCACGGCACCGACCGCATCGTGATCGACGGCGTCGAGCGCCTGCACGGCGCGGAACACCGCGTGATCTCCGACCGCATCGAGGCCGGCACCTTCCTGTGCGCCGTGGGCGCGGCCGGCGGCGACATCGTACTGCGCAACACCGATGCCGGCATCCTCGGCGCCACGCTCGACAAGCTGGCCGAGGCCGGCCTGACCATCGAGACCGGCCCCGACTGGATCCGCGGCGCCATGTCGAAACGCCCCAAGGCCGTGGGCTTCCGGACGCATGAATACCCGGGCTTCGCCACCGACATGCAGGCCCAGCTGATGACCCTGAACACCGTGGCCGAGGGCACCTCGGTCATCGTCGAAACGATTTTCGAGAACCGCTACATGCACGTGCAGGAACTGCGCCGCATGGGCGCGGACATCGACATCGACGGCCACACCGCCGTCGTCCGCGGCATCGCCCGCCTGTCGGGCGCGACCGTGATGGCCACCGACCTGCGGGCCTCGGCCAGCCTGGTGATCGCCGGCCTCGCCGCCGATGGCGACACGCTGGTCGACCGCATCTACCATCTGGATCGCGGCTACGATCGGATGGAAGTCAAGCTGCGCGCCCTGGGCGCCAATATTCAACGCGTCGTTGAACGCACTAGCGGTAAGGAATTGGCATGAGCAATGCCCCGCTCCCCCCCCTGACCCTGGCTCTGTCCAAAGGGCGCATCTTCGAAGAAACCATGCCTCTGCTGGCGGAAGCCGGCATCGAGGTGCCCGAGAACCCGGAAAGCTCGCGCAAGCTGATCCTGCCGACCAGCGATCCCGGCCTGCGCCTGATCATCGTGCGCGCTTCCGACGTGCCGACCTACGTGCAGTACGGCGCGGCCGACCTCGGCATCGCCGGCAAGGACATGCTGATCGAGCACGCCGCGCAGCAGCCCGGCGGCCTGTACCAGCCGATCGACCTGAACATCGCCAAGTGCCGCCTGGCCGTGGCCGTGCGCAACGGCTTCGACTACGAAGCCGCGGTGCACCAGGGCGCGCGCCTGCGCGTGGCCACCAAGTACGTGCAGTCAGCCCGTGAACACTTCGCCTCCAAGGGTGTGTACGTCGACATCATCAAGCTGTATGGTTCGATGGAACTGGCGCCGCTGGTGGGCCTGGCCGACTGCATCGTGGACCTGGTGTCGACCGGCGGCACGCTGCGCGCCAACGACCTGGTCGCGGTCGAGGACATCATGCCGATCTCCTCGCGCCTGATCGTCAACCAGGCCGCGCTGAAGACCCGCGGCGAACGCCTGCAACCGCTGCTGGACGCCTTCGAGCGCGCCGCTTCCCGCAACGCCTGAAACCGGCTCGCCGCCCCCGCGCGGCGACCGCCACCCGCCTGAACGCCATGGCCCTGATCAATCGTCTCGACTCCCGCGATCCCGGATTCGCATCCGCCCTGTCCAAGCTGCTGGCCTTCGAGGCCACCGAGGACGAGTCCATCGACCGCGCCGCCGCCGGCATCCTGGCCGACGTGCGCGCCCGCGGCGACGCCGCGCTGGTGGAATACACCCAGCGCTTCGACCGCATGCCGCACGCGTCCGCGGACACGCTGGAAATTCCCAAGGCCGACTGGCATGCGGCCCTGGCGGCGCTGCCGGCCGCCCAGCGCGACGCGCTGCAGGCCGCCGCCGAGCGCGTGCGCCGCTACCACGAACGCCAGCGCGCCGAGACCTGGACCTACACCGAAGCCGACGGCACGGTGCTGGGCCAGCAGGTCACGCCGCTGGACCGCGTCGGCCTGTACGTGCCGGGCGGCAAGGCCGCGTATCCGTCGTCCGTCCTGATGAACGCCATTCCGGCCAAGGTCGCCGGCGTGCAGGAACTGGTCATGGTCACGCCCACGCCGGACGGCGCGCGCAACCCGATCGTGCTGGCCGCCGCCGCCATCAGCGGCGTCGACCGCGTGTTCGCCATCGGCGGCGCGCAGGCCGTCGGCGCGCTGGCCTACGGCACCGCCACCGTGCCGGCCGTGGACAAGATCGTCGGCCCGGGCAACGCCTACGTGGCCGCCGCCAAGCGCCGCGTGTTCGGCGTGGTCGGCATCGACATGATCGCCGGCCCCAGCGAAATCCTGGTGATCTGCGACGGCAAGACGCCGGCCGACTGGATCGCCATGGACCTGTTCTCGCAGGCCGAGCACGATGAACTGGCCCAGTCTATCCTGCTGTGCCCGGACGCCGCCTTCATCGCCGAGGTCGAGGCCGCCATCGCGCGCCTGCTGCCGACCATGCCGCGCGCCGACATCCTGCGCACCAGCCTGGCCAACCGCGGCGCGCTGATCCAGGTGCGCGACCTGGACGAAGCCTGCCGCATCGCCAACGACATCGCCCCGGAACACCTGGAGATCTCCACCGAGCAACCGGAAATCTGGACCGCCAGGATCCGCCACGCCGGCGCCATCTTCATGGGCCGTTTCAGTTCGGAGGCCCTGGGCGATTACTGCGCCGGCCCCAACCACGTGCTGCCGACCTCGCGCACGGCCCGTTTCTCGTCGCCGCTGGGCGTCTATGACTTCCAGAAGCGCTCCAGCCTGATCCAGGTCTCGCACCAGGGCGCCCAGACGCTCGGCCGCATCGCCGCCGAACTGGCGCTGGGCGAAGGCCTGCAGGCCCACGCCGCCAGCGCCCAGTACCGGATCGACCAGCCATGAGCGAGGTCGCCGGCCGCATCGCCGGCACCATCCGGCCCGATATCCGTGAACTGACCGCGTATCCGGTGGCGCACGCCGAAGGCTGCATCAAGCTGGATGCGATGGAATCGCCCTACGAACTGCCCGAGGCGGTGCGCGACGACCTGGCCCGGGTGCTGCGCGATACGCCGCTGAACCGCTACCCGGCCGCCGACCTGTCCGAACTGCGCCAGGCCGTGAAAGCGGCCTTCGGCGTGCCGGCTGACGCCGGCGTGCTGTTCGGCAACGGCTCGGACGAGTTGATCCACATCGTGGTGCAGGCCTGCTGCAACCCGGGCGAGGTGGTGCTGGCGCCGTGGCCGTCGTTCGTCTATTTCGACATGGCGGCGCGCTTCGACCACGCCCGCTTCGTCGGCGTGCCGCTCACGGAAGATCTGTCCCTGGATCTTCCGGCGATGCTGGCGGCGATCCGCGAGCACCAGCCCAAGGTGGTGTTCCTGGCGGTGCCCAACAACCCCACCGGCGGCGCCTGGTCGGACGCCGACATGGCCGCCATCATCGCAGCCGCCCCCGGCCTGGTGGTGGTGGACGAGGCCTACCAGCCCTTCACCGACCGCAGCTGGATGCCGCGCCTGCTGGACGCGCCCAACGTGGTGGTGATGCGCACGGTGTCCAAGATCGGCCTGGCGGGCCTGCGCTTCGGCTACCTGGCCGGCCATCCCGACTGGGTCGCCGAGCTGGACAAGGTGCGCCCGCCCTACAACCTGGACGTGCTGACCCAGGCCGCGCTGCTGACCGTGCTGCGCCACAAGCCGGTGCTGGACCAGCAGGCCGCCCGCCTGCGCGCCGACCGCGAGCCGCTGGCCGCGGCCCTGGCGGCGCTGCCCGGCGTCAGGGTATTCCCGTCCGCCGCCAACTTCGTCCTCGCCCGCTTTTCCGGCAAGCTGGACGGCAACGCCGTGCATCTTGCCCTGAAACAGCGCAAAATATTGGTTCGTAACTTCTCCAACGCCCATCCGCTCCTGGCCGGCTGCCTCCGCATCTCGGTAGGTTCCCCGGACGAGAACGCCGCTTTGCTATCGGCACTGCAAGACATCCTGAGTGCCTAATCGAGTCCTGACATGCGTACCGCAGAGATCACCCGCAACACCAACGAAACCCGCATCCGCGTGGCCATCAACCTGGATGGCACCGGCAAGCAGACGATCGACACGGGCGTGCCCTTCCTGGACCACATGCTGGACCAGATCGCGCGCCACGGCCTGATCGACCTCGACATCAAGGCCGAGGGCGACCTGCACATCGATGCGCATCACACGGTGGAAGACGTGGGCATCACGCTGGGCATGGCCATCGCCAAGGCGGTCGGCACCAAGGCCGGCCTGCGCCGCTACGGCCACGCCTACGTGCCGCTGGACGAAGCGCTGTCGCGCGTGGTGGTCGATTTCTCGGGCCGTCCCGGCCTGGAATACCACATCCCGTTCACCCGTTCGCACATCGGCGCCTTCGACGTCGACCTGACGCGCGAATTCTTCCAGGGCCTGGTCAACCATGCGCTGATCACCCTGCACATCGACAACCTGCGCGGCACCAACGCCCACCACCAATGCGAAACGGTCTTCAAGGCCTGTGGCCGCGCGCTGCGCATGGCCATCGAAGTCGACCCGCGCATGGGCGACGTCGTCCCCTCGACCAAGGGCGTGCTGTAAGCTGCGCGACCTCCCGCCACGCATCAGGTAAACCGAAGTGACCACTATCGCCATCGTCGACTACGGAATGGGCAACTTCCACTCCGTCGCGCGCGCGCTCAAGTACGCCGCCCCGGACGCGGACATCCGCATCTGCAACCAGCCCCATGAAATCGACGCGGCCGACCGCGTGGTGTTCCCGGGCCAGGGCGCCATGGCCGACTGCATGCGCACCCTGAACGAATCCGGCCTGCGCGAAGCGGTCGTCAAGGCCGCCCGCGCCAAGCCGCTGCTGGGCGTCTGCGTCGGCGAACAGATGCTGTTCGATTCCAGCGAAGAGGGCGCCACCCCGTGCCTGGGCCTGTTCCCCGGCGTGGTGCGCCGCTTTGCCGGTCCGCGCTTCGCCGACCCGGTCGCGGCCGACGACGCGGCCTGCGAGGCCGACACCGGCACGGCCGGCCCGGTCGATGTCCGCCCCGAGCGCCTGAAAGTCCCGCACATGGGATGGAACAAAGTGCGCCAGACGCGCTCTCACCCTATCTGGGACGGCATTCCGGACGACACGCATTTCTATTTCGTCCATAGTTATTACGCCGACCCGGCCGATACGAGCCTGACCGTTGGTGAAACCGATTATGGCGTCGCCTTTACCTGCGCGGTGGCGGCAGCTAACATTTTCGCGGTGCAGTTCCACCCCGAGAAGAGCGCCGAGCACGGTTTGCGCCTGTATCGCAATTTTGTAGACTGGCAGCCGTAAGCCGATCCGGCCGACGCGCGCCAGCCCGTTCAACCCCATATTTTCCCGCTGCCCACCATGCTGCTGATCCCCGCCATCGATCTCAAAGACGGACGCTGCGTGCGTCTGCGCCAGGGCGACCTGGACGATGCAACGGTGTTCTCCGAAGACCCCGCCTCCATGGCCTCCAAATGGCTCGAACAGGGCGCCCGCCGCCTGCACCTGGTCGACCTGAACGGCGCCGTCGCCGGCAAACCGAAGAACGAAGCGCCCATCAAGGCCATCCTGGACGCCGTCGGCGACGACATCCCCGTCCAGATCGGCGGCGGCATCCGCGACCTCGACACCATCGAGCGCTACCTCGACGCCGGCATCTCCTACGTGATCATCGGCACCGCCGCGGTCAAGAACCCGGGCTTCCTGCAGGACGCCTGCGGCGCCTTCCCCGGCCAGATCATCGTCGGCCTGGACGCCCGCGACGGCAAGATCGCCACCGACGGCTGGAGCAAGCTGACCCGCCACGACGTGCTCGACCTGGCCAAGAAGTTCGAGGACTACGGCTGCGAAGCCATCATCTATACCGACATCGGCCGCGACGGCATGCTGTCGGGCGTGAACGTCGAGGCCACCGTGCGCCTGGCGCAGCACGTGCGCATCCCCGTGTACGCCTCGGGCGGCATCGCCGGCATCCAGGACATCGAGGCGCTGTGCGCCGTCGAGGAAGAGGGCGTCGAAGGCGCCATCCTGGGCCGCAGCATCTACGAAGGCACGCTCAACTTCCAGGCGGCGCAGGCCCGCGCCGACGAATTGGCCAAATGACCACCTCCAGCAGTACCTCCGGGGCGGGCGCGCCCGCCCAGAGCGCGCTGACCCGCCGCATCATTCCCTGCCTTGACGTCACCGCCGGCCGGGTCGTCAAGGGCGTCAACTTCGTCAACCTGGCCGACGCCGGCGACCCCGTCGAGATCGCCCGCCGCTACAACGAGCAGGGCGCCGACGAGCTCACCTTCCTGGACATCACCGCCACCAGCGATGGCCGCGACCTGATCCTGCCCATCATCGAGCAGGTCGCCTCGCAGGTCTTCATCCCCCTGACGGTGGGCGGCGGCGTGCGCCAGGTGTCCGACATCCAGCGCCTGCTGAACGCCGGCGCCGACAAGATCAGCATCAACAGCGCCGCCGTGGCCAATCCGGAACTGGTGCGCGCGGCCTCCGACTACCACGGCTCGCAATGCGTGGTGGTGGCGATCGACGCGCGCCGGGTCTCGGCCGCGGGCGAAGCGCCGCGCTGGGAAGTCTTCACCCACGGCGGCCGCAAGGCCACCGGCCTGGACGCCGTGGCCTGGGCCCGCCGCATGGCCGCCTACGGCGCCGGCGAGATCCTGCTGACCAGCATGGACCGCGACGGCACCAAATCCGGCTTCGACCTGGAACTGACCCGCACCGTGTCGGATGCCGTGCCGGTGCCGGTCATCGCCTCGGGCGGCGTCGGCACCCTGCAGCACCTGGCCGACGGCGTCACCACCGGCCGCGCCAGCGCCGTGCTGGCCGCCAGCATCTTCCACTTCGGCCAGCACACGGTCGGGGAATGCAAGCGCTTCATGGCCGAGCAGGGCATCGAAGTAAGGATATGACGATGAGCAACGAACCCAGCTGGATGGCCGACGTCGTCTTCGACGAGAACGGCCTGATCCCCGCCATCGCGCAGGACGCCGACAACGGCCAGATCATGATGGTGGCCTGGATGAACCGCGAATCGCTGGCCGAGACCGCCGCCACCGGCCGCGCGGTGTACTGGTCGCGCTCGCGCCAGCGCCTATGGCGCAAGGGCGAGGAATCCGGCCACGTGCAGCAGGTGCACGAGCTGCGCCTGGACTGCGACGGCGACGTGGTGCTGCTCAAGGTGCACCAGGAAGGCGGCATCGCCTGCCACACGGGCCGCGCCAGCTGCTTCTACCGCCGCCTGGAAGGGCAGACCGACCAGGCCGCCTGGGTTACCGTGGACCCGGTGCTGAAAGACCCCGAACTGATCTACAAATGACCGACTCGCCCCTGACCGCCCACGACGTCCTGGCCCGCATCGCCGACACGCTGGAGACCCGCCGCCCCGAGAATGGCGGCGACCCCAAGGCCTCGTACGCGGCCAAGCTGCTGTCCAAGGGCCCCGACGCCTTCCTCAAGAAGATCGGCGAGGAAGCCACCGAGCTGGTCATGGCCGCCAAGGATGGCGTGCCCGAACGCATCGTCAGCGAAACCGCCGACCTGTGGTTTCATTGCCTGGTGGCGCTGACGCACTTCAACCTGCGCCCCGACGACGTGCTGGCCGAACTGGCCCGCCGCGAAGGGCTGTCGGGCCTGGCCGAGAAGGCCAGCCGTCCCCAGGACTGACACGGAACCGGAAAAATGAGCGCCAACTGTATTTTCTGCAAGATCGCCGCCGGCGAGATCCCGTCCAAGAAGGTCTACGAGGACGAGGACTTTGTTGCATTCCACGATATCAACCCGGCCGCGCCGGTGCATTTATTGCTGATCCCTCGACGTCATGTCACATCCATGCAGGATATTACGGCCGAGGACGCAGGTTGGTTGGGTAGAATGATGGCATTGGCGCCGCGGCTTGCCGCTGAAAACGGTTGCACCCCGGGCCCTGATGGCGGGTTTCGCATCATGATCAATTCTGGCGTCGAAGGCGGCCAGGAAGTCCCGCATCTGCATTTCCACATCATCGGCGGTCAGCGACCCTGGAAAGGGCGCATGGCCCCCACTGCGTAATACGGAGAACCATCATGGGTAGCTTTAGCATTTGGCATTGGCTGGTCGTTCTGGTCATTGTGGCGCTGATCTTCGGCACCAAGAAACTGCGCAACATCGGCTCGGACCTGGGCGGCGCCGTCAAGGGCTTCAAGGAAGGCATGAAGGACGCCAACAGCGACAAGCCGGCCGAACCCATCGCCCAACAGCGCGTGGCCGGCGACACCATCGACGTGCAGGCCAAGGAAAAGTCCAACTCCTGAGCGCCTGCGCGCCCCCGGGCCCGGCCTGCACCGGCCGGCCCTCATAGCCTCAATTCCCGAGCGGCCGTCGAATGTTTGATGTCAGCCTCACTGAACTGATGGTGATCGGCGTCGTCGCGCTGATCGTCATCGGCCCCGAACGCCTGCCCAAGGTCGCCCGCACGGTCGGCCACCTGCTGGGCCGCGCGCAGCGTTACGTCAATGACGTGAAATCCGATATCCAGCGCGAGATCGAGCTGGACGAGCTGCGCAAATTCAAGAGCGAAATGGAGACCGCGGCACAGGATGTGCACCAGTCGCTGAACGATACCCACAACGCCTTGCAGGAGCCGGTGCAGCAATTCCGCGCCGAACTCGACGAAGTCGCCCGTGAAGCCAGCGGCAAGCCCGCGCTGACGGCCGGCGCCGAAACCACCGCCGCCGCCGACCCGCACGCCTCGCCCGCCAATACGGCTGGCGCCGGCGCCGCGCCGGCCTCGTCGGCCGAACCGCTGATGACGCCGCACGCGGCCCAGCCGGCCGAGCCGCCGCGCACCATCGCGCCGCCCAACCCGAACCTGAGC
>NZ_CP017433.1:175317-218249 GCF_002082135.1 Achromobacter ruhlandii | reverse complement strand
CAACCGGCGCCGGCGCCCGGCGCCCCGGCCGCCAGCGAGACCCCGCCGGCCAACAAGCCCGCCACGCCCTCCGGAACGACAACGTGACCCAGGACGCCTCCCAAGAAGACGGCCAGCAGGAAAGCTTCATCTCCCACCTGGTCGAACTGCGCACCCGCCTGCTGCGCGCCGTCGGCGCGGTGGTGGCGGTGTTCATCATCCTGTTCATCTACCCCGGCGCGTCCGCCATCTATGACGTGCTGGCCCAGCCCATGCTGGCCTCGTTGCCGCAAGGCACCCGCATGATCGCCACCGGCGTCATCACGCCCTTCATGGTGCCGGTCAAGGTCACCATGATGGCCGCCTTCATCGTCGCGTTGCCGGTGGTGCTGTACCAGGCCTGGGCCTTCGTCGCGCCCGGCCTGTACAAGCACGAGAAGCGCCTGGCGCTGCCGCTCATCATCTCCAGCACGCTGCTGTTCATAGCGGGCATGGCGTTCTGCTATTTCGTGGTGTTCCGCACGGTCTTCCACTTCATCGCCACCTTCGCGCCGCAATCGATCACGCCGGCGCCGGACATCGAGGCCTACCTGAGCTTCGTCATGACCATGTTCATGGCGTTCGGCATCACCTTCGAGGTGCCAGTGGCCGTGGTGCTGCTGGTGCGCATGGGCGTGGTGGAACTGTCCAAGCTCAAGAGCGCGCGCGGCTACGTGGTGGTCGGCGCCTTCATCATCGCCGCGGTGGTGACGCCGCCCGACGTGGTCAGCCAGTTCATGCTGGCGGTGCCGCTGTGCCTGCTGTACGAGCTGGGACTGATCTGCGCGCGCATGGTCACGCCCAAGCCGGGCGCCGACGAAGCCGTGAACGACGGCTCGCTGACCGAGCGCCACTGATCCCTCGCTGCCGACCCTGACGGGGCCCCTTGCGGGCCCCGTTGTCATTGCATTAACGGACCGTTTCCGCTTGTCCGGTGGCGACTGCAAACTTACATTGCAGCCATGTCGCTCGCCCTACGCCTGCGCACCCTGATGCGGTGGCGCGGCATCAAAAGCCAGAACCAGCTTGCCCGCATCTCCGGCGTGCCGCAGTCCTGCATCCACCGCATCCTCACCCGCGATGAACACTACGCGCCCACCCGCGCCACGCTGCAACGGCTGGCGCGGGCGCTGGATACGCAGATCCCCTGGCTGGCCGATGGCATGGTGGCGCAGGCCGCCGCCATGCCCGAGCCGCGCGAAGAAGAACGAACCGATGCCTATTGCGCCGAAATCTGCGCGCTGCTGCGGCACCAGCCCGAAACCACCCGCAAGCGCGTGCTGCAGGTCGTGCGCCTGGTGCTCGACACTCCATGCCGGCCACGCCGTCCCGGGCCGTCTCGGCAGTCCCGTTAGCCCTGCTATCCCGAAGCCCTGCTATCCCGAAGCCCTGCGGTCCCGTAGCGCGGCAGCGCCGTTAGCGCGGCAGCCCCGGCCGCGTTCCCACCATCACCGTCACCTCGGTCACCTTGCCGCCACGCAGCACGCCCAGCGTCGCGCGCTGGCCCGGCGTCAACTGCGCGATCGCGGCCAGCAGCCCGGAAGTATCCATCATCGGTTTGCCATTCACCGTCTGCACGATGTCGCCAACCCGCAGGCCGCCCTTGGCGGCGGGCCCGTCGCGCAGCACGCCGGCGATGATCACGCCGCGGGCTTCGCGGTCCATCTGGAAGGCGCGCGCCAGCTCCGGCGTCAGGTCCTGCGGCTCCACCCCCAGCCAGCCGCGCTTGACGCCGCCGGTCTTGACGATCTCGTCCATTACCTTGCGCGCGATGTCGATCGGCGTGGCGAAACCGATGCCCATCGAGCCGCCCGACTCGGAATAGATGGCCGTGTTGATGCCCACCAGGTTGCCCTGCGCGTCCACCAGCGCGCCGCCCGAATTGCCTGGATTGATCGCGGCATCGGTCTGGATGAAGTTCTCGTACGTATTCAGGCCCAGCCCGTTGCGGCCCAGCGCCGACACGATCCCCTGCGTGGTGGTCTGCCCCACGCCGAATGGATTGCCGATGGCCAGCACCACATCGCCCACCCGCAGGCCGCGGTCCGGCGCCAGCGTGGCCGCCGGCAGGTTGCGCAGCGTCGCCAGTTTCAGCACCGCCAGGTCGGTGTCCGGGTCCGCCCCCACCACCTTGGCCGAGTCCTTGCGCCCATCCGCCAGCACCACCTCGATGGCATCCGCGGCTTGCACCACGTGATAATTGGTCAGCACGTAGCCATCATGATTGACCACCACGCCCGAGCCCAGGCTGGTGCTGGCCTGCCGCCGGCTCACGCCCGGCACCTGGCCGAACAGCTGGCGCAGGATCGGATCGTCCGGCAGCGGCACCAGCGGCACATCCACGTGCTTGGTGGTGTAGACGTTGACTACCGACGGCGCGGCGCGCGCCACGCCATCGGCATAGGACACCGCCCCCGCCAGCGGCCTGGCGGGGGCCAGGACCGCCTGCGGCGTCGCCGCCGGCGCGGCGTCCGGCCCGACCAGCCGCAGCAGATCCGGCCGCAAGGTGGTGACGACGAATAGAATAGCCAGGCAGACCGTGACGGCCTGAGCGAAGATCAGCCAATATCGGCGCATGTTTCTGATAGGACTAGCAATGAGTAAAGTGGACTCCCACGTCCTGGCCGCCTGGCTGGACGACACCCTGCAAGCCGCCCGTTTCAAGGACTACTGCCCCAACGGGCTGCAGGTGGAAGGCCGATCCGAAGTCGGACACATTATCACCGGTGTCACCGCCAGCGAAGCGCTGTTGCGCATCGCCGTCGAACGCGGCGCCGACGCGGTGCTGGTCCACCACGGCTGGATGTGGCGCAACGAGGACCGCCGCGTCATCGGCACACGCCGCACCCGCATGGCGCTGGCGCTGAAAAATGACCTCAACCTTTTCGCCTACCACCTGCCCCTGGACGCCCATCCCACCCTGGGCAACAACGCCCAGCTGGCCCGCGTCCTCGGCCTCGAACCCGAACGCCGCGACGACGGCGCCCCGCGCACCTGTGGCCCCGACAACCTGGTCTGGCTCGGCGCCGCCCCCGACCTCGCCACGCTCGGCCAACTCGCCGCCCGCATCCAGCAACGCCTGGGCCGTCAGCCCCTGGTCGTCGGCAACCCCGACCAGCCCGTCGCCCGCATCGCCTGGTGCACCGGCGGCGCCCAGGGCATGCTCGCCGACGCCATTGACGCCGGCGCCACCGCCTACATCACCGGCGAAGCCTCCGAATCCACCTTCCACCTGGCGCAGGAAACCGGCGTCGCCTTCCTCGGCGCCGGCCACCACGCCACCGAACGCTACGGCGTCCAGGCCCTGGGCCAGGCCGTGGCCGAACGCTTCGGCATCAAGGTCGAATTCGTGGACCTGGACAACCCGGTGTGACGGCAGAAAACAGGGCATGGCCGCAACACTGATCCCGGGCGAACCCTTGCCCGCCGACGCGCGACGCCTGAACGCCCACGGCGGCCACCCACAACACCCACCGCCAGCGCGCAGCGTACACCCCCTCGCTCCCCAGAAGCACGTATGCCAAAACCGGCTGCCCGCGCAGCCGGTTTTGGCGGGCAACCCAAGCCTCTCCCATGCCCCTCGGTCCAGCAGCGCATGAAACCTCGAAACCGGTAGCCCGGCGCGGGTGGTCGCGGGCGGGGCGCGCCGTCAGATGCGCCCGGCGGAAGCCGAAGGCAGCCGCCGACAGGCGGCAACGAGGTTGACCTCGGGGCAGTCCGGAGCGAACGCTCCGGACCGCAATCGCAGGCGCGCCCCGCCCGCGACCACCCGCGCCGGGCGGCCTACGAAGCCCCCCCCGCAAGCAAACAACCCCACTGAACCAATAAAAAAGCGCCCCGCAGGGCGCTCTTCCATTCACCTCAAGGCTGCTTCTTCAGCAAATCCCGAATCTCGCGCAACAACGCCACATCCTCGGGCGTCGCGGCCGGAGCGGCCGGGGCCGGCGCTTCCTCGGCCTTGGTGCGCGCCTTGTAGATCGCCTTCACCATCCAGAAGATCACAAACGCCAGCAACACGAAGTTGATGATGATCGTGACGAAGTTCCCCCAGGCGAAAACGTTGGCCCCCGCCTTGGTCAGATCGGCATACGTCATCGGCCCGTTGTAACCGGCCGGCATCGACAGCACCAGGAACTTGTTCGAAAAATCGACGGATCCGCCAAGCACGAAGTTCACCAGCGGCATGACGATATCCTTGACCAGCGAGTCGACAATCTTCCCGAATGCCGCGCCGATGATCACACCAACCGCCAAATCAACCGCATTGCCTTTGACAGCGAAATCTCGGAATTCTTTGACGAAACCAGTCGCTTTGCTCATAAAAGCACTCCCTTCGTGATACGCCCACCAGTAGGCTGGCGCTATAATACGCGGTTGCTATGTTGTTACATATTCCCGCGAAGCCGATGCCGCAGAAGTGATGCTACTCGTAGAGCGGGCGCATCAACAAGGATAGGAAGATGAGTCAGGATACGCTGGTGCATGATGATGACGGTGCGGTTGATCCAAATCTGCCGCCCGATCCTTCGCGACGTTTCTGGGTAACCACCGCCTGTGCTGTGGGTGGCGTAGCAGGTGTCGCAACGGCAATACCGCTTGTGAGCACGTTTTCCCCTTCTGAAAAAGCCCGCGCGGCCGGCGCCCCCGTCGAAGTCGACATCGGCGATATTCCGGTCGGCACCATGAAAACCGTGGAATGGCGTGGCAAGCCGGTCTGGATCATCCACCGGTCTCCTGAACAGATCGCCGGCCTCAAGACCCAGGACGCGCTCCTGGCGGACCCTCAATCCAAACGCCCCGGCTTCACTCCCAAATACGCAGAAAACGAAGGTCGCTCGCGCAAGCCCGAGATCTTCGTCTGTGTTGGCATCTGTACCCATCTGGGCTGCTCGCCCACCTCGCACTTCGAAACAGGCGGCGGTGGCGGCATGGGCGCCTCCTGGCAAGGCGGATTCCTCTGTCCGTGCCATGGCTCCACGTTCGACCTGGCAGGCCGGGTCTACAAGAACAAGCCCGCTCCCGATAATCTCGAAGTCCCGCCGTACCAGTATCTCACCGACTCCCGCATCATCGTGGGCGTCGATGAAGACAACAAGGCCTGACGCTCGCGTCGCGCTTTTTTCCCGAATTACGTAAGTAAAACAAATACGCCACGTATTAGAGAAGGAGCCGTTACATGGCTGGCGAGAAAACCGTCGAGACGACAGGCCTGTTGGGCTGGCTGGATCGGCGCTTCCCGGTGACCTCCACCTGGAAAGCGCATCTGTCCGAATACTACGCACCGAAAAACTTCAACTTCTGGTATTTCTTCGGCTCACTGGCGCTGTTGGTGCTGGTGCTGCAGATCGTGACCGGCATCTTCCTGGTCATGCACTACAAGCCGGACGCCGAACGCGCGTTCCAATCCGTCGAATACATCATGCGCGAAGTCCCGTGGGGCTGGCTGGTGCGCTACATGCACTCGACCGGCGCCTCGATGTTCTTCGTCGTCGTCTACCTGCACATGCTGCGCGGCCTGCTCTACGGCTCGTACCGCAAGCCGCGTGAACTGGTCTGGATCTTCGGCGTCGCGATCTTCCTCTGTCTGATGGCCGAAGCATTCTTCGGCTACCTCCTGCCGTGGGGCCAGATGTCCTACTGGGGCGCACAGGTGATCGTGAACCTGTTCGCGGCCATCCCGTTCATCGGCCCCGAGCTGTCGATCTGGATCCGCGGCGACTACGTCGTCTCCGACGCCACGCTGAACCGCTTCTTCGCCTTCCACGTCATCGCCATTCCGCTGGTGCTGGTGGGCCTGGTGGCGGCCCACCTGGTGGCGCTGCACGAAGTCGGCTCGAACAACCCGGACGGCATCGAGATCAAGGAAGGCCCGAAGGACAAGTACGGTCGCCCGAAGGACGGCATTCCGTTCCATCCGTTCTACACGGTGCACGACCTGGTCGGCGTCGCGGGCTTCCTGCTGGTGTTCGCCTTCATCGTGTTCTTCGCGCCGGAAATGGGCGGGTACTTCCTGGAGTTCAACAACTTCATCCCGGCCGACTCGCTCAAGACGCCGCCGCACATCGCCCCGGTCTGGTACTTCACGCCGTTCTACTCGATGCTGCGCGCCACCACCGACGAGTTCACGTGGGTGCTGGCCGGCGCTTCGGTGCTGGGCGCCATCGCGCTGCTCGTCAAGAGCAACCTGAAGGGCTTCATGCGCATCGCCGTGCCCGGCATCCTGATCGTCGTGGCCGTGCTGCTGCGCGTGATCGACGCCAAGTTCTGGGGCGTGGTCGCCATGGGCGGCACCGTGGTCATCCTGTTCTTCCTGCCGTGGCTGGACCATTCCCCGGTCAAGTCGATCCGCTACCGCCCCACCTGGCACAAGTGGATCTACGGCATCTTCATGGTCAACTTCCTGGTGCTCGGCTACATCGGTACGCAGCCGCCCAGTCCGCCGTTGAACATCACGTCGCAGATCGGCACGCTGCTGTACCTGGCATTCTTCTTCCTGATGCCGGTCTGGAGCCGCCTGGGCACTTTCAAGAAAGTGCCTGACCGCGTGACGTTCCACGCCCACTGAGCCCCACGAAAATAACGGACTGACCATGATCAAGAAGCTGATTGGTGCCGTGGCGTTGATGCTGCTCACGTGTACCGCCACGTTCGCCGCCGAGGGCGGCTATCCGCTGGACAAGGCGCCTTACCGCGTCAACGACATGGCGTCGCTGCAAAACGGCGCCAAGCTGTTCGTCAACTACTGCCTGAACTGTCACAGCGCATCGTCGATGCGCTACAACAAGCTCAAGGACATTGGCCTGACCGACCAGCAAATCAAGGAAAGCCTGCTGTTCACCGGCGAGAAGGTCGGCGACATGATGAATGTCGCCATGACGCCCAAGGACGCCAAGAAGTGGTTTGGCACCACGCCCCCGGACCTGTCCGTGATCGCGCGCGCCAAATCCGTCAACGCCGGCCCCTCGGGTTCCGACTACATCTACACCTACCTGCGCACGTTCTACCGCGACACCTCGCGTGCCACGGGCTGGAACAACCTGGTGTTCCCGGCCGTCGGCATGCCGCACGCGCTGTGGGAACGGCAGGGTCCGCGCGAGCTGACCACGGTGGCGATGCACGAGGTCGAAGGCAAGGACGGCGCGCCGAAGTCGTGGGAACGGGTCACGACGGTGTACGATGCGCAAGGTTTTGCCACGGTCAAGGCCGAGCCGGTAGCCAGCTACCACGGCCATGCCACCTTCGAGGCCAAATTCAAGGCCGCCAACCCGGCCCAAACCGCAACATACGACAACGACGTCGCCGACCTGACCGCGTTCATGTCCTGGATGGCCGAGCCCGTCCAGACTTTCCGCGTCCAGCTGGGCGTCGGTGTCATGTTGTTCCTGCTCTTGTTCTTCCTGGTGATGTGGCGCCTGAACGCCTCTTACTGGAAACACGTGCGCTAACCGCAACGCCCCGCCAGGCTTATCCGCCCCCATTTTCTCCAGGGTGGATAATGGCGGGTTAGGGCTGTATGCCTACCCCCCGCCTGGCAATCGGGGCCAGCGCCTGCTAGATTAGGGCGCTGGCCTTTCGTTTTTCATAAAGGATTTTTCGCCATGATGGTGCTCTATTCCGGAACCACGTGTCCGTTTTCGCAACGCTGCCGCTTCGTGTTGTTCGAAAAGGGCATGGATTTCGAGATCCGCGACATCGACCTGTACAACAAGCCCGAAGACATCTCGGTGATGAATCCGTACGGTCAAGTGCCCATTCTGGTCGAGCGCGACCTGGTCCTGTACGAGTCGAACATCATCAACGAGTACATCGACGAGCGCTTCCCGCACCCGCAGCTCATGCCGGCCGACCCGGTCATGCGCGCGCGCACCCGCCTGTTCCTGTACAACTTCGAGAAAGAGCTGTTCGTCCACGTCTCGACGCTGGAAGACCGCAGCGCCAAGCCCGACGAGAAGAAGCTGGCCAACGCCCGCCAGAACATCCGCGACCGCCTGGCCCAGCTGGCCCCGATGCTGCTCAAGAACAAGTACATGCTGGGCGAGGAATTCTCCATGCTCGACGTGGCCGTGGCCCCGCTGCTGTGGCGCCTGGACCACTACGGCATCGAACTGCCCAAGAACGCGGCTCCGCTGCAAAAGTACGCCGAACGCATCTTCTCGCGCCCGGCCTACATCGAAGCGCTGACGCCTTCGGAAAAAGTGATGCGTCGCTAAGGTTGTTGCGTGATGGGTGAAACTTCGACCAAACCGTATCTGATCCGCGCGCTGCACGAATGGTGCACCGATAACGGCTACACGCCGTACATCACCGTGCAGGTCGACGAGCACACCATGGTGCCCGTCGCCCACGTGCGCGACGGCCAGATCACCCTGAACGTGGGCACGCTGGCCACCAACCGCCTGGTGCTGGGCAACGAATTCATCGAATTCCAGGCCCGCTTCAGCGGCGTGACCGAAAACGTCTACGTGCCGGTGGGCGCCGTCAGCGCCATCTATGCGCGCGAAACCGGCGCCGGCATGGGCTTCGAAGTGCAGCCCTACGAACCGCCGGCCCCGGGTACGCCGGGCGCGTCCGACCTCGCCACGACCGAAGCCGACGCGGACACCGCGCCGGGTGACGATGGCGGCGACGACGAGCCCAAGCGCCCGCGCCTGACAATCGTCAAATGACGCGCCGCGCGGGGACCGGGCTCTCTTGAACCGACAGGCCATCCCCGCGCACCGCTCCGGCCAGTCGCGCCGGCGCCACCTGGCCGATCTTGCACGCCCCTCCCGAGGGGCGTTTCTTCGTCCCTCATCGTCCTCGCCCAGCCGGGCGGACGGCGGGGCGCGACAGGCATTTCCGTCCGTTTTCGATGTCCGCCCTGATCGGAGAGAACGATGAGACACCTCCCGACCGCGTGGCTTTGCGTGGCGCTGGCGGGAGGCCTTCCTCCCGCCGTCATGGCGCAGGCCTCCCCGCGGCCGGTGCCCGCCGCCAACGCCGCGGACAGCGCCACGGCGCGGGCCGCGCTCGACGCCGTGACGGACGCGCAATGGGTGGCCATGCACAACGACATGCTGGCCCGGCTGGCCAACGCGGCGCCACTGGCCGACTATCGCGCGCTGGCGGAATCGGGCAATGCCCGGGCCCAGGCGCTGCTTGGTTTCATCTACGCCAGCGAACACAGCCTCGTGGCCGGTCTGGCGCAAGACCTGCCGCAAGCGGCAGGGTGGTTCCGGCGGGCCGTCGCGCAGGGTGACGTTCCCGCCCATGTCGGACTGGGTCTGCTCACGCTGCACGGCATGGGCGCGGCGCGCGACGATGCCGAGGCCGCCCGGCTGTTCCGTTACGCCGCCGATCGTGGCAGCAGCGCGGGCCAGGCCAACCTGGGCGATCTCCATATCGAAGGGCGCGGCGTCCCACAGGATCCGGCCGCGGCGGCGAGCCTGTATCGCCTTGCCGCCGAGCAGGGCCACATGAACGCCCAGACCAATCTTGCCGTGCTCTACGCGCGCGGCTGGGGCGTGCGCCAGGACGACGCCGAGGCACTGCGCCTGTACCGGTTGGCGGCAGCGCAGGGCGGTACGCAGGCCTATGTGGGACTGGGCGACCTGTATCGCACCGGGCAGGGCGTGCCCCAGGACTACGCCGAGGCGGCGCGGCTATACCGGCAGGCCGCCGACGGCAACGACGATCTCGGCAAACTCTACCTGGGCCATATCTACGCCGCGGGGCTTGGCGTGCCCCGCGACTACGCCGAGGCGGCCCGCTGGTATGAACTATCCGCCCGGCAGGGCAACCCGCAGGCGCTCGGCAACCTGGCCGAGCTGTATCTGCGGGGCTGGGGCGTGCCGCAGGATGCCGCCATGGGGCGCCAGTTGATGCAGGCGGCGGCCGAGCGCGGCCATGGCCCGGCCCGCGACTGGCTCGCGGCCAACCCCGCGCCATAGCCGCCTCGCGGCCGCGGATCCGGGTCGGAGCGGACCCGACGCGCTGGCTTTGAAACCTGGAACGATAGTGCGTATCATTTGCAAATATCGCGGTAGTCCGGTCTCATACGCCTGAACCCGGGCCCGCTGTCCCCGCGCAACACACCGCCCGGCCCGCCAGGAGCCGCCACAGACCCATGCCGTACCTGATCGGAATGCCCCCCGCCGGCGGCCCGTCGACGCAATTCGTCCCGCAAATCGACCGCCAATTGCTCGCCAAGCTGTGCCTCTTCGACGGCCTGTCCGAAGACGATCTGGCGCAGGTCCCGCGACAGATCCGCCTCACGCTGCGCGGCGCCAGCCGCGCGCCCGCGATCCTGGGTTGGGAAGACGGGCCGTTCGTGGTCAGCGCGAGGGTGCGCCACCTGATGGAAACGCTGGAGCCCGATACGCATCGCTTCCTGCCGATCGACGTCGAAACCATGCTCCCGGGCCGCAAGAGCCGGCCCTTCCGCACCTACCACCTGCTGCTGTGCCCGCCCCGCGTCGACGCCGTGATCATCGAAAAGACCGAATTCTCCAAGGGCATGGGCCGGGCCGGCTACGAAATCAGCGCCGGCTTCTCGTTCCTCAAGGGCACGCCGCTGGTGCTGGACCAGGCCGCCATCGCGAACCGCTGCTTCTGGCGGCTGCCGCGCCAATTCGGTGTCAGGCCGGCCTCTGCGCACAGCGGCATCAGCGGCTATTTCTGCTCGGACGAATTGTGGCGCGCCCTGCGCGCCGAACGCCTGCACGGCTGGGAAGCCAGGCGGCGCTGCGCCACGGCTACCCGGCAGGCATGACGATCCCGCACCCGTCCTGCATGCGCGCCAGGAGCCGGAAAGAATCTCCTTTTTTCATTACAATGCAGTCCCTGCGCGTGCCCCCGGGCGCGCCGTGCCGGTGTAGCTCAGTTGGTAGAGCAGCTCACTTGTAATGAGAAGGTCGAGGGTTCGATTCCTTTCACCGGCACCATCAGCATCCCCCGGGATCCTCCCTCAGCGCACAAGGTCAGGCCGAACGTCCCAGTTCGCCAATCACGCGATTGCGTCGCGTGCCGTGCCACCGGTAAATGATCGATTCGATGAAAGTCCGGCCATCCGGCCAGTCCGGCGTGGCTATACTTGTCCCGGTCCCGCGCACAGGGCCGAACGCCGCGGTAACACGATAGGCCATGGCAGCGAGGATCGCTTGCCTGTGAAGCACTTGATTTGGGAAATGCAGATCCATGTTCAGTCACATCACGGTCGGCGTCAGCGATCTGGCCCGCGCCTCGGTTTTCTACGATGCGATCCTCGCACCGCTTGGCCTGCGCCAACGGCAGGTCACACCCGACGGCGGGCCGGCATCGCTCTGCTGGGTGGTTCCCGGCGCCACGCTGCCTCGGTTCTACGCCTACGCGCCGTTTGATGGAAAGCCCTGCTCCGCGGGTAACGGCAGCATGGTGGCGTTCCTCGCCCCCGACGAGCAGGCGGTGAGGCACGCGCATGCCCTCGGGCTTGCCGCGGGAGGCGTGGACGAGGGGGCTCCGGGCCCGCGCCCCCACTATGGCAACGGCTACTATGGCGCCTACCTGCGCGACCCCGACGGCAACAAGATCCACCTCGTCTATCGAGGCGATTATCGTCCAGGACGGCGAGACGTCAACTACCGGCAGGGTGAATCCCTGATGCCAATGGCGCCCGAACACCTGTACCAGCTGCTGCTGGTTTACGCGACCTATCTGATCGCCACGGCGAGTCCCGGGCCGAGCAACATGGCCATCATGGGCGTGGCAATGAGCCTGGGCCGGGCATCGGCGCTGGCCCTGGCGCTTGGCGTCACGACGGGCAGCCTGTTCTGGGCGGTCCTCGCGGCAACGGGCGTTTCGGCGATCCTGGCGAGCTATGCCGAAGCCCTGTTCATCATCAAGGTCGCCGGCGGCCTGTATCTGCTCTATCTAGCCTGCAAGGCGGCCCGCTCGGCGCTCGCCCCGCGGCGCCCTGCGCCCGAGGCTGGCGGCGCGACCGCGAACGCATGGCAACTCTATCGCCGCGGCGTGCTGTTGCACCTGACCAACCCGAAGGCCGTGCTGGCCTGGATTGCCATCATGTCGCTCGGCCTGCGCGCCGACTCGCCCTCCTATACGTTCCCCGCCATCGTCATGGGTTGCGCCGTGCTCGGCCTTTTCGTGTTCGGTGGATACGCGGTGGTGTTTTCCACGCCGCTGATGGTGCGGGCCTACCAGAGATCACGGCGCTGGATAGAGGGCATTCTGTCTGCGGCCTTCGCCTATGCCGGCATCCGGCTGTTGCTATCGAAGACCTGATTTTCCCGCGCTTGCGCGTTGTCTGATGGAGCTCCGGCGTGCAGCCGACAAAAAAAAACGGCCATTCGGCCGTTTTTTTGCGTTTCCTTGCACACAGGCAGCGGCCGCATTCCGGCGCGCCCGTGCCGCGGCTCACCCCAGCGCCGGCAGCATGTTGAACAACAGCACCATGACCAGGCCGGCCACCGACACGATGGACTGCACCACCGAGATCGTCTTGGTGGCCTCGCCCATGGTCATGCCGAACGATTCCTTCACCATCCAGAAACCGGCGTGATTGGCGTAGTTGAAGAACAGCGAACCGCAGCCGATCGACAGCGCCAGCAGCGGCAGGTTTAGCGAGGGATCGGCGCCGGCCAGCGGCGCGAGCAGGCCCGCCGCGCCGACGATGCCGACGGTGGCCGAGCCGGTGGACACCGACAGCAGCATGGCGATCAGCCAGCCCAGCACCAGCGGCGGAAATGCGAACTGGTGGGTCAGGTGGACGATGGCGTCGCCGACCTTGGCGCTGGTCAGCACCTGCTGGAAGGCGCCGCCGCCGGCGATGATCAGCATGATGCCGGCAATGGGCTTGAGGCTCTTGCCGAGCGCGTCGCGCAGTTTCTCGGCGTCGCCGCCCCGCGCCAGCACCAGCGCCACGGCCGCGAACAGCACGCCCAGCAGCATGGCCACCAGCGGATTGCCCAGGAAGGCCGCCACGTGCATCAGGGGCGAGGCCTTGGGCAACAGCATCTCGGCCACCGCGTGCAGCAGCATCAGCAGCGCCGGCAGCAGGGCCGCCAGCACGCCCAGGCCGACGCCGGGCACCGAATGGCCGGCATCGGCCGCGCGGACGGCGGTGAATTGCTCGAGCAGCGCTTCGTCCGGGCGGGTCGTCATGCGCGGGGCGATGAAGGCGCCGTACAGCGGGCCGCCCAGGATCATGGCGGGCAGGGCCGCGAGAAAACCGTAGATCATGGTCGGCCCGACCGTGGTCTTCAGGCTCGCGATCGCCGTCAGCGGGCCAGGATGGGGCGGCACCATGCCGTGCATGGCGGCCAGGGCCGAGATCACCGGCACGCCCACGTACACGTAGGCCGAGCCCTTGAAGCGTTCCTGGCCTTCCAGCTTGCGGGCCACGCTGAAGATCAGCGGCAGCATCACCACCAGGCCCACTTCGAAGAACATCGGGATGCCGATGATGAACGCCACCAGCGTCATGGTCCACGGAATCAGGCGCGGCGAGGTGCGGGCCAGGATCGCATTGGCCAGCCGCTCGGTGGTGCCCGAATCCGCCAGGATCTTGCCGAGCATGGCGCCCAGCGCGATCACCACGCCCACCGCGCCCAGAGTCTTGCCCGCGCCGTCGGTCAGGTTCTTGACGATGGCGGTGGGCTCCATGCCGGTGGCGAAACCGACGCCGATGGACACGATCAGCAGCGCCAGCAGCGGATGCATGCGGATGCGCGAGACAATGAGTGCGACCAGCACCAGCACGCTTACCAGGGCGGTAAGCAACAATTGGATGTCGAACGAAGACATGTATGAAATCCGGAAAAAACGTGAGAGGTCGCGAACCTTCTGGTTGCCATGATAAGGGATCGCCCTGACGCCCAACCGTCATAACCCCTGCGGTCATCCGGGCCGTTTTGCATTCCCCGCGAAATTTGTGCATAATTCGCCCCCTCTACCTGTTCCCCGATAGCTCAGTCGGTAGAGCGACGGACTGTTAATCCGCAGGTCGCTGGTTCGAGCCCAGCTCGGGGAGCCAAGATTCGCAGGACAACCTTTACCTTGCAAGGTTGCCGCAGAAAAAACCCCCGCACGTAGGTGCGGGGGTTTTTTTGCGCCTGCTTTTTTGCGGTGCAAGGCAACACGCCTCATCATCCCGTACCGCGACCATGAAGCGCTTCGTGAACACACCCCGGCCCGACCTCGTCCCGGCCATGCGGCACCGATCGAATTGGGTGCAATCGTCAACTTAAAACAGTACATTGCTACATTTCGCCAAGGCTACGATCCTGCGAACGCAATCGCAATGTTGAAAGCTCGACCGAAGCCCGGAAAAAGGACTCTTTGTTACATGACTGCCACGAAAGCGGCTGACGCGGAGTCATTACGGCGCAGGCGACAATACGGAACCGACATCAACTGATTGACGATGTGGTAACCGGCATCGGAACAGTCAGGCAACTCACACCAGCTAAGAGCCATCTTTTCGCTGAGCGACAGCCCACATTGCGATCGCATTCGGATTACAAACTGCCCGATAGCGGATTAATGCACTCATGGAAAAGAAGGACAACCGCGAACGGACAAAAGTCCGCACGCACTGTGTTTTTGAAGGACAGGCATGCCTATATCGGAAGCGGAAATTCAACGAGCCCGAAAACGATTGCTCCAAATGCATTTCGAAAGCGGGGTAGGTCACATTGGCGGGAATATGTCCTGCCTAGACGCGCTGTTGCTGGTACAGCATGAATATCTGTCGGACATCGACAGGTTCATTCTGTCCAAAGGGCATTCTGCCGGCGCGCTCTATATTGCACTATGGAGCCTTGGACGTCTGTCAGACGATGCACTCAGGCAGTTCCACAAAGACAATACGCTGCTTGCAGGCCACCCTCCCGCCTCCGGCATTGCCGACATCCGTTTTGCCACGGGCAGCCTAGGCCATGGCCTATCGCTCGCGGCAGGCACCGCGCAGGCACTGAAAATCAAGGGACAGGCCGGACATGTATTCTGTCTGACCTCGGACGGAGAATGGCAGGAAGGCTCCACCTGGGAAGCGGCCATCTTCGCCGCCCACCATCGCCTGAACAACCTAACGGTCCTGGTAGATCACAACAACCTGCAAGGTTTCGGGCGAACCTCTGAAGTGGCATCCATGTCGCCGCTGAGCGAAAAGATCGCAGGCTTCGACCTCGACGTCCGACGTGTCAACGGACACGATCTAGCCGCGCTACGGACCGTGCTGGACCAGTCTTCCGACAAATGTAAGGTCGTGATCATGGACACGATAAAGGGGCGCGGCGTCCGGTTCATGGAAGACCGGATGGAATGGCATTATCTTCCGCTCAAGGAAGATCAGTATCGTCAGGCCTTGCTTGAGCTGGAGTCACAATGAGAAAACAACTCTGCGACGCATTAGTCGCGCGTGCCGCGAATCCAGATATGGTTTTCCTGACAGGCGATCTGGGATTCATGGCCCTGGAACCGTTGCAGCAAGCGCTCGGTACGCGCTTCATCAATGCCGGGGTCGCGGAACAAAACATGGTCTCCGTCGCCGCCACCATGGCGCGCGAAGGACTGGAGGCCTGGGCCTACAGCATTGCACCGTTCTGCTACGCACGGCCCTTCGAACAAATTCGTAATGACGTGGCATTCCATCATCTACCGGTCAAATTGATCGGCAATGGCGGCGGCTACGGCTATGGCGTCATGGGTCCGACCCACCACGCAATCGAAGACTACGGCATCCTGCTGACGCTGCCGCAT
Source organism: Achromobacter ruhlandii (assembly GCF_002082135.1). Classification (NCBI taxonomy): domain Bacteria; kingdom Pseudomonadati; phylum Pseudomonadota; class Betaproteobacteria; order Burkholderiales; family Alcaligenaceae; genus Achromobacter; species Achromobacter ruhlandii. The sequence goes on along the minus strand of NZ_CP017433.1, from coordinate 202,499 downwards.
TTGCGAGCATTCATTCCGGCTTTCGACGAGGATATCGATGGAACCCTGAACCAGGCTGCGGCCAGCGCCGACCCAGCCTATATCCGACTGGGTCGTGGTGAACCCCCACCCGGCTTTTCGGTTCCCGCCTATGCGCCGTGGCGCCAACTATTGGCCGGTCATGGCATGACCGTCATCGTCGTGGGCCCCTTAGTGGGCACTTACCTGGCAGCGCTGCAAACGTTGCCGGACGCGCTACGCCCCAACCTGTGGGTCGTGACTGAACTTCCGTTGGACAAGAACGAGCCACCGCCAGCGCTGCTCGAACAGCTCGCCAGCGGTCGGGGCGTCTGTGTCGCTGAAGAGCATGTGCGCCGGGGTAGCCTGGGATCGGAACTGGCCTTGCACCTGTTGGGACAGGGGATCGATCCGGGCGCGTTTCATCACCTTTTCGCGAAGGCACATCATTACGCCACCTATGGCTCGCAGCACTTCCTGCGAACGCAATCTGGCCTAGATTCCGCCAGTCTCTTGACCAAAGTCGCCCCCGGCCACTGAAGCATTTCCCATGAACGCGATTACGCATATCAAGGCCCTCAAGGGACCGATCCTAGTCACCGGCGCATCCGGCTTCATCGGTGCGAATCTGTTCAAGCTGCTGCTGGCGAACCGGCAGGACGTCTTTGCCTGCGTACGACGAGAAAAAGGCTGGCGCCTGGCAGACGTCGACGATGCCAATATTGTGGCAGTGGACCTGAATGATTCCGCCGCCACCAAGAATCTGGTGGATACGCTTGGACCGGCCACAGTTTTCGACTGTGCCTCTTACGGCGCCTATTCATTCGAAGAAGATCCGGCGCTGATTTACCAAACCAACTTCCAATCGCTGGTGAATCTGGTTGGCTTGCTGAACAGCACATCCATTTCGGCGTACATCCATGCGGGAAGTTCGTCCGAGTATGGTTCGAATTGCACGGCACCGGTGGAATCGGACCGATGCGAGCCCAACAGCCACTATGCCGTTTCCAAAGTGGCCGCCGCCTCATATCTGGAGTACATGGGCAAGCGTGGCTTTCCCGCCGTGAATCTCAGGCTGTATGCCATCTACGGCCCACTTGAGGACTCATCGCGGTTGATCCCGAACTTGGTACGCAAAGCCTTGGACGGCAAATTGCCGCCATTTGTGGACCCGACCACCTCGCGTGATTTTCTCTACGTCGACGATGTCTGCAGCGCCTTCATCATGGCAGCGACCAAAATGCAGCCTGACCTGTATGGCCAGAGCTTCAATATTGGATCCGGCACCAAAACCACAATTGCGGATCTTGCCGAGATCGCCCGCGACACGTTCGGTATCGAAGAGGCGCCCCAATATGGGCAGATGCAGGGCCGTGCATGGGATCTGGCCGATTGGTATTCCAACCCCGCCCGCGCCCGCGAGCAACTTGGCTGGGAACCGTCGTATGACCTGCCTACTGGCTTGCGCCTCACAGCACAATGGGTAAGCAGCCTGAGCGATGCCCAATTCAGTGCCGTCACGAAGAAGAATAGCGCCAACGCCAAGCGGAGTCTGTCCGCCATCATCGCCTGCTACAAGGATGCACAAGCCATCCCGATAATGTATCAACGGCTGACGGCGACATTCCAGAAGATCGGCATCGACTACGAGATCATCTTCGTTAACGACGGCAGCCCGGACAATAGCGCCGAGGTCATCCGCGAGATCAGCACCAAGGACAGCCGCGTCATCGGTATCTCGCATTCAAGGAACTTCGGATCGCAAATGGCGTTCCGTAGCGGAATGGAGCTCTCGACCAAACAAGGCGTCGTTCTGCTTGATGGCGACCTCCAGGACCCTCCCGAATTGATCGAGCAATTCCATGCGAAATGGGAAGAGGGCAATGACGTCGTCTATGGCCGTCGGGTCAAGCGAGACATGCCCTGGCATTGGGGGCTGCTCTACAAACTGTTCTATCGGGTATTCGCTGCGTTCAGCTACGTGAAAATTCCGCTTGATGCGGGCGATTTCTCGCTGATAGATAGCCGCGTAGTCGGTTGGATGCTCAAGTGCGGAGAGCGTGACCTGTTCATGCGCGGTTTGCGCGCTTATGTGGGATTCAAGCAGACAGGCGTCGACTACGTTCGTCCGGAGCGCATGTTCGGCGTCTCCACCAACAGTTTTGTCAAGAATCTGGACTGGGCCAAGAAGGGTATTTTCTCGTTCAGCAATACCCCGCTGACCATGCTGACCGCAGCGGGCATTGTCCTGCTTGGCGCTTCTGCCTTGCTGGCCCTGGTCGCCATATTTCTGCGCGTTTTCTTCCCTGAACTGGCACCTCGCGGCGCCACCACACTGCTGCTGGCCACCCTTGGGTTTGGATCGTTAAACCTGTTTGCAATAGGCCTGGTCGGAGAATACGTCGCCAAGATCATGGCGGAGGTGAAAGGACGCCCACGCCTGATCCGTTCTGCCCTGATACGCAACGGCCAGACCACGGAATTGCTGCCCGACGGCAAGGATTTACCGGCCTGACCACCGGCGTTCTTGATACAGCGAGACACGCTACCTTCGCCGCTCACATGATTCAGGATGAATGAATGCAGGACAAGCCGTACGTAATGCTCGTTTATGTTCTGCTCGGATTTTTGATTGCTGCGTGGCCAGCGCTGCAAGGAAAACCCGAGGCAAGCCAACGCTTGGCCTACGCCGCAATCCACCGCCAAACCCGGTGGTCGCCAGCAGATCTCATCTGGCTGTTCCCCATCCTGCTTCTCGTGACCTACAGCCATTTGTTATCGCCAGCGCCTTCTGTGGCGATGGCGGTAGTTGCATGCCTGCTCGCGTTCGACAAGAAACGGATCGAGCCCTCCACGATCCTGCCGACCTTCCTAGCACTGTGTATCGCTGCACTGCTCGTCTGGTGGCGTCGCCCCGAAGGCGTTCTAAAAGTCTCGACGATGGAGCTACTGGCCTGGGCAGGCTGCACCTGGCTTGTGACACTGGTTTTCCTGCATACCAAGCCTGCAGATCCAGGCGACGACCTGCGTACGCGCCACAATTTGCTCGTGTGGATTGCAGGCTATACGATCGTTGCCGGTTTTTTTAGCTTCTCGTCGGGCGTTTTGCAGGAAGATGCTGCCCTGATGACTCTCTGGCATCACTGGGGCGCATACATCGGCCCCGCTGAGTTGATGCAAGCCGGAGCAAAGGTCCTGCACGATATTCCGCTCCAGTACGGTTTTGGCCCTACCTCGTTGATTGCCGCCAACTGCGGCAACGACTGCTGGTCGGCCATGTATGCGATTGTCGGCGTCGTGACGCTGCTTTGGGCAGTCGGCATCGGGACAATCGCCTTACTCGTTACGTCCCCGCACTGGCTTTCGCGAATTGCCGTGTTGGCGATATGCCTGATCGCATGTTTTTTCTGGACCGCATACCCTCCCGCAGCAGCATCGCCTTTAACCACGCCTTCTGTAGCCGGCCTGCGCTTCCTGCCGGCGATCGTGCTGGCACTGTATCTTTGCGTCGTACCGGTCATCGAATCAAGCCGAGCCAAGCGCGTTGCGGGCCATTTGCTGTGGGCAATCGGCGCCATCTGGTCACCAGAATCAGCCTTTTACGTGACGCTGATTTGGTGGCCGTACTACCTGTTCATGCGCCGAGCCCATGGCCCCTTCGCCAAGCGGCTGCAGACTGCAATAGTCAATGCACTGACACTGGCGGTAATCGCGGCAGTGCTGGTAGCCATTTTCTACGGGTCTTTGCGGCTGGTTTACGGCGACGGGCCCACGCTGTATGCCTTCCTTGCCTACGCGATCAACCCGCCCGGCCCACTGCCTATCGATCCACGCGGCAACGTCTGGTATTTCGTAGCCGCCGTCATCCTGACAATCATCACGCTGACATCCTCATGGAAGCGAACCGGCGATACCCCTTCCCTGCGCTGCGGATTGGTCATTCTGCTGTTGTCGTACGGCTCGTTCACGTACTTCCTGGGCCGCAGCCATGACAACAACATCCTGAACATCCTGCCGCTTGTCATGCTGAGCCTGATGTATGTTGCCCACGCATCCCAGCAAGGCAATCTGACTCGAATTGCGGCCGTTATGGTCTCCGCGATTGTGGCGTGGACTCCTACCTTCGGATGGACTGGCTGGCAAGCGTCCATCAGCACCGGACATTTTTTCACGGCAGGTCCTTCCCTGTTGCTCCCCGCCGTGACCTTCAGTAACCCTGAAACCCAGCAGAAACTGCGGCACCGGCTCCCCGGTGGAAACGTAGGAGACCCGGCAGACGCGGGCCGGGCAATTCAAGCCATCAAAGCTCGCTCGTCCGATCCGATCACCGTCCTGGACAGCTCGATGGACATCGAGGGCGTATCACCGCCTGCAGCCTGGAGTGCGATTCACGGCCCGGCCAACTTATATTTCATTCCCTCCGACAAACGGCGTGAATTCCTGGCAGCCACGGCCAAAACATTGAACCGCTCCGGCTGGCTCGTCGCCGACAAACAGCTTCCCGGACTGGACCAATGGCTGTCGGACTACGACACCGTGTACAACCGGGACGAGTCCCTGGACTTTGGCAGCTATTCCGCGATCCATTACGTGCCAAAGCCTGCACCTTAGAATTCGTTGCGCCCCCACATCATGCGACAGAAAATCAATTCTTACCTGCAGGACAAGGAAGAGATGAAGCCGATTCCGGTCTCCCCGCCTGCCTCTCATCCGCTCATCTTCCGCTTGCGATGCATTTTTGATCTTCAACTCAAGACAATCGTCGATTTCCTGCGGCCCAAGCTCATAAAGTTGACGGGCAATGTGCTGGACGTGGGTGCGGGCAATGCCCCCTGGAAAAGCTATCTGCCCCCAGAGGTGGGGTACGTCGGGCTGGATGTGGACAAAGCCGCCGAATTCAATATGCAGCAGAACGCGGACATCGTGCACTACCCGGGCGGTGAATTTCCGTTCGGCGACTGCACGTTTTCCAACGTGCTTTGCATCGAGGTGCTCGAGCACGTTCCCGACACCCGTATGCTGCTGGCGCAGATTCATCGCTGCCTGACCCCTGGCGGACAACTGCTGATGACCGTGCCCTGGTCCGCGCGCAGACACCATATTCCGCACGACTACTTCCGCTTCACGCCGGAAGCGCTCGCAATGCTTTTGCATGAACTGGGCATGACGGAAGTCGAGATTACCGAGCGTGGCAATGACTACGCCGTGATCTTCAACAAGATCCTCTGTGTGTTTAAGAATCTTGTCCTGCCCACTAGCAAACGTTGGATGCCATTCACGTGGCTGACAGCTCTCCTCATCTTTCCCTGCTGGCTGCTGTTCCTTTTTGCGGCGCACGTATCTATGGCTCTAAGGCTAGGCTCACGTATAGATCCACTTGGCTATGCATTGACGGCGCGCAAGCCATTCAATCCCACTGTGCCCTCCACCTCGGCGACGGAGCCATCTTGATGTCCAATTCTCGCGACTGCCCGATTTGCGGCGCATCCTCAAGCGAAGCCAGGATCTTCCAGAAGGAAGACATTGACGAAAGTCGGATCTCGGGCTTCAGCTATGCCTCCAGAAAAGAGCCGGAATATATGTGCCATCAGCTGGTGCAATGCCCTGTCTGCGATCTGGTCTACGTCAGCAGCCCACCCGCCCAGGAAGAGTTGGCCCAGGCCTACCATGTGGCCGACTACGATAGTTCGGAGGAAGCGGCGGATGCTGCTCAAGCCTACATCAAAGCCATGGGCCCCATTCTTGATCGGCTTGCACGTCGCGACAGCGTACTGGAGATCGGCTCGGGCACCGGCGTGCTGCTTGATCTGCTGAAAAATCGGGGCTTCTCGGAATTGATCGGTGTCGAACCATCGTCCGCCGCGATCAATGCCGCGCCGGAACACCGCCGCGGGTGGTTGCGAGAAGGCATCTTCCAGGAAGACGATTTCGAACCGGCATCCTTTGACCTGATCTGCTGCTTCATGACCATGGATCATGTTCAGGATCCCATGGCAACCGCTCAGTCCGCAGCAAGGCTGTTACGCCCGGGCGGAGCCTTCGTGACCGTCACCCACGATTACCGAAGTTTCGTCAATCGGGCGATGGGAAAACGCTCGCCGATCATCGACATCGAGCACATGCAGCTTTTTTCCCAAACCAGCATTCGGGAACTGATGCAGCGTTGCGGTTTTGGCAATATTTCCGTGAGCCCGTTCGTCAATCGCTATGCCCTCAGCTACTGGATGCGGCTGGCTCCTTTGCCGGCAGGAATCAAGCGTGGCCTGAAACAGGCCACACAAGTGGTCGGGCTGGACAAAATAAAGATTGGATTGAACGTCGGCAACACCATTGCCGCGGGCTTCCGTACTATTTGATTGGGTTTCCCGTTGCACAACAAGAAGCGCATTCTCCGGTTCCTGCTGGTCGGCTGCCTGAATACCCTGTTCGGTTTTGCCATTTACACAGTGTTCGCCCTGACATCCCTGCCAACCTGGTTAGTCCTCATCATCTCCAATCTCATTACGCTGACATTCAACTTCGTGACGACGGGCAGTTTGGTGTTCCGTCAGCGGGACCCCAGGCTTATCCCACGGTTCCTGATCGCCTATGGCGTCGTATTCGGCATCTACCTGGGCCTTATCCATCTGCTCTCGCCGCTGGTCGGTGGCAGGATATGGGCCATGGCAATCATTGTGCTGCCGGTCGCAGCACTGACCTACGTAATCCAATCGACCTTCGTCTTCAGATCGCCTCGCGCATAGGGCAAGCGGCAGGGCGTTCAGAACCTGAACACGAGATAGCCGCCGCATTCGTGTGCCTTCTGGTCACGCATTGCTGCGACCCATTTGACTGGGTCATCAGGATTGACAACGTACCAGCGAATCCCTGTCGCACGCATGGCCGCCACGACCTCCGGGCCGGACTCGATGGCCTTGATCCGTGCCAATTCATCCAGCCGTGCATGTATGCCTGCCGGCAACCGCACGCCACCCGAATCCAGGGCATATGGCCTGCGCTGCGACAGTCCAGTAAAGCGATATTGGGGGTCATTGAGCGAATCCTGGACCACGTCGCCCGGTTGGCTGTGCATTTCGATATATCGTGCGACTTCCACCAGGCAGGCGGGCATAACAGGATAACTGGTCTGCCAGGTCTTGAAGGTCTGGATTCGCTGGCCAAAATGCGCAGGCACAGCCAGCAGCAACACCGTGCACAACAAAGCAATGCGCGCCGACCGCCAGACTGGCGGTGCATCGCCGAAGGTGCGGGCATATAGCGTCGCGCCAAAGAAAACCACCACGACAAAGTATGCCCACACGAATGGTCGATGCAGCAATTCCTCCATCGTGCCGACGCGCCGTTCATCCAATGCCAGGCACGTCGCCATCACGAGATAAACGGCCACAACCAACAACGGAAATACCCGCGCCAAGCGGCTCGCGCCCGTCCATGGGCGGCGCAGCATGACGAGATAGGCAGGCAGGTAAACGCCAAACGTACACACGAGGAGCAGCAAGGAAAACACCAGGGCTTTAAGTGGCCAGCTTTGCCCCGCGGCCCCCAACAGACCCTTGAATACTTGATTGAGGAGGCCATCGTCCTGATGGCTGAGGATCGCGCCAAAATAGGGACCTAACCCCGAGCCATCCAAGCGCAAGGTAGGTACGCTGGTGGACAGTTGGGAAATCGCCGCGGCACTGAAATAGATAACTACGGCCGCCACCAGCAAAGGGAAGCGATAGCGCGATAAGCGACCTTGAAGGAAAAGCAGCGGCAACAACAGCGCAAGCAGGGAAATCGCGACGAATATCTGCGCCTTGTACAGCAGCGTCACCAGCACGAAGAAATAGCCGAACAGCATCGGAGCCAATCGGCCGCTACGGCTTGCCTCCAACAGGCAGGCGAACACGACGGCTGCGCTAGCAACGCCATACATCAGCGAAGGCGCGATTAACTGCAGCCAGTAGTACCCCAGAAACGGATTCCCGAATCCTTGCTGGGCAGCATCCGGCAGGAGAATCAGCGCAAGCGCGCCAGCAAGTGCCGGCCATTTTCCAAATGCAACTTCACCCAACATATACGCGCCAAGCACCGTCGCAAACAGACCCAGCGGCAACATCAGGCTGGCGTAGACTGCATACGACGAGATACCTGTGGCGTCGAACATGGCGGCCGCCAAGATGTAGCTTGCCATGTGATACGGCTGCATGGGCGCGCCTGCCATCTGCACATCGAACAAGGTACTCGCACCGCGGGAATACCCGAACGACGAGATCTGACTGAGATGGTAATAAATATCCTGCCACGCACGAATGACGGCGCCATTGCCAGTGATTTCTATGGGGCGCAATGTATCCCAACACCAGATCGTGACAGCCACGGCCGCCAAGGGAAACAGAATCTGCTCCGACACATGTGGCCGGTCAAACGCCAATACCAGGCCCATCCGCCGGGCAGCCATCCAAAGCAGCAGCATGATGACCAACAGCGCCATCGAATTGATGGCCAGCCCAAAGGGCAGCAGTATTGCGCTCAAGAACAGGATCAGGTTGGACACCAGTATTCCGATGAGCAACCGCGCCGAAAAAGCGTGCAGCGAGATGCATTGGCGCAATGCGGTCGAACAGACGAGGTCGCCAATTAGCATCGCCGTAGCGATAATCAGCAGCAGCCAGCCTGAGGTGACAGTTGACACTTGCCCCGTTGCCCGGTATTGCCACCCGAGCAGCATGAGAAATGTGACGATCAACGGCATAAAACGCAATGCACGAGATTTGTTACAAATTAGCTTGAGTTGGTCCATCAGCGTATCGAGTTGAATCCGATCAACGGCTTGCTACCTCGAGCGGGGAGTCATCCTCGCGAGGCGTGACGTAGACGGTCGGGATGCGAGACGGCGGCATCGGGCAGGGAAATGAATGGCGGCGACAAGGATACAGGCTCCCACGACATATGGCGCATTGAGTGATTGGCCTGTGTAAACGGGCCTGGCGCCCGACAGAAGAGCTGGTATTCATATTTTGATAGAAGCAAGTATTTATTGATCTCTCGATGAAGTAGCCGATAGCATCGCAACTCCTCATCACTATTCTGGTGTGCTCGATATGACCCGTACGATCTCCGGCCGCGTGGCCGAACTCGGCCTTGCGCTGGAAGCGGCGGCCGCGCCCGCCGCCAATTACGTTCCCTTCGTCCAGGAGGGCAACCTGCTGTACATCTCCGGCCAGATTTCACGCGCGGGGGGCAAGCCGGCATTCCTGGGCCAGCTGGGCAACCAGGTCTCCGAGGCCGACGGCGTCGCCGCCGCGCGCCTGTCGGCGCTGGGCCTCCTGGCGCAGATCGCCGCCGCCACCGGCGACCGTCTCGACCGCGTGGCACGGGTGGTGCGCTTGGGCGTGTTCGTCGCCAGCACCCCGGATTTCAACCGCCAGAGCGCGGTCGCCAACGGCGCTTCGGACCTGATGGTGGAAGTGTTCGGCGACGCCGGCCGCCACGCGCGCAGCGCGGTCGGCGTGGCCTCGCTGCCGCAGGGCGTGGCGGTGGAAGTGGAAGCGGTCGTCGCTCTAACGCCCGCCTGATGCCCCTCTGGCGCCGGGCCACGCCCGGCGCGCCCTTCCTGGAATCGCCATGACCGCCGCCATCCTGACACCCGCCGCCCTCGACGCGTTGCGCGCCGCCGCACCCGGCACGCGCACCACCGTCCACTTCAACCATGCCGGCGCGTCGCTGCCGTCCACGGCCACGCTCGAGGCCATTCAGGCCCACCTGCGGCGCGAAGCCGAACAAGGGCCGATGGAAGCGGGTGTCGCCGCGCGCGCGCAGACCGACCAGGCGCGCCAACTGGCCGCGCGCCTGCTCAATGCCCAACCCGACGAAATCGCCCTGACCGGCGGCAACTCGCCCGGTTGGGGCGCGGCGTTCGCGGCGCTCGGGCCTTGGCGCGCCGGCGATCGCATCCTGGTGGGCCGCCATGAATGGGGCGGCAATCTCGCTGCCATGCGGCTGGCCACGCAACACACCGGCGCCACGATCGAGACAATTCCGTCGGACGACAGCGGCTGTGTCGATCCGGCCGCGCTCCAGGCCATGCTGGACGAACGGGTGCGGCTGGTGGCCCTGACCTGGCTGCCCGCCAATGGCGGCCTGATCAACCCGGCCGCCGCCATCGGCCGCGTCACGCGCGCGGCCGGCGTGCCGTATTTCATCGACGCGGCGCAAGCGGTGGGGCAATTGCCGGTGGACGTGGCCGAGGTGGGCTGCGACGTGCTCAGCGGCGCCGGCCGCAAGGCCTTGCGCGGCCCGCGTGGCACCGGCCTGCTGTATGTGCGGCGTGATTTCCTGCCGCGCTTGGCGCCTGCCTTCGTCGACACCTATTCCGCGCCGCTGGGCGCCGATGGCCAGCCGCAACTGCGCGGCGACGCGGCGCGCTTCGAATCGGCCGAAGCCTCGCTGGCGTTGCGCGCCGGCCTGGCCAATGCGTTGCGCGAGGCGCTCGATATCGGGCTGGACGCCATCCGCGCGCGCATCGATACGGTGGCGCAAGCCTTGCGCGCCGAACTGACCGCCATCGACGGCATCGAGGTGCTGGACCAGGGCCGCGAACGCTCCGGCCTGGTGTCGTTCAATCTTGCCGGACGGGAAGCCGGCGCCGTCCAACGCGCCCTCGCGGCGCAAGGCATCACTATCGGCAGCAACGGCGTGCCGTACACGCCGCTCGACATGCAGGCGCGCGGCCTGGCGCAGATCGCGCGCGCCTCGGTCAGCTACCTGACCCGCGACGACGAGATCGAGCGCCTGCTCGATGCCTTGCGCACCCTGGCGCGGCAAGCGCGTTGATCCCTATGCCGCCAACCGCCGCGTGAACGGCGACCACCTGGTGAAGACCAGCAGGTTGCCGAACATCACCAGCCCCAGGCCCAGCAGCGCGGCCGGCGTCCACTGGTAGCCCTCGGCGAAGGTGGACACGCTCAGCGCCACCACCGGAAACAGCACCGTGCAGTAGGCGGCGCGCGCCGGGCCCATGCGCCCGACCAGCGTGAGGTAGGCGGTGAAGCCAATGACCGATCCGGGAATCGCCAGGTAGAGCAGGGCGCCGACATAGGCCGACGAGGTATCGAAGCGGAACGGCACGCCTGCCGCCGCGCAGCCGGCCAGCAACACCGCGGCACCGTACAGCATGCTGTAGGCGTTGCCCGTCAGCGGCCGGATGCCCGCGCGCTGCTGCAGCGACGACAGCATGTTGCCGGTGGAAAAACAGAACGTGCCCAGCAACGCGAAGCCCAGCCCGAGCAACGTCTCGTGGCTGGCCTCCTGGCCGGACAGCTCGGGCCAGAACAGCAACACCAGCCCGGAAAAGCCCACCGCGCCAGCGACCATGACGCGCGGCGCGATCCGCGTACCGAACCACAGCCGCGCGTTCAACGCGTTCCACAGCGTGGCGGCGGAAAACACCACCGATACCAGGCCACTGGGAATCCACTGTGTGGCCGTGTAGAAGCAGAGGAAATTCAGGCAGAACAGGCACAGCCCCTGGCCCAGGCATAACAGGTGCCCGCGACGATCCAGGCGCTGCAGTTTGCGGGTCAGCAGCAACGCGGCGAACAGCACAAGGCCGGCCAGCGCGAAACGGTAGAAGATGGACACGGGAATCGCCACGACCCCAAGCTGCAGCTTGATGGCGATCCAGGTGGTGCCCCAGATGATGACGGTCAGGAAATACAGGAAGAGATTCACTTTGGGACGCTCGGCAGGGCCAAAAAGGACATGACATCCAGGACCGCGAAAATCGCGGGCTCCGGCGCCCAGTCTGCGCCTGCCGCGGACGGAAAAATTGCCGGTTCTTGCGGTTTTTCCGCACCTGCGCCTGCCACGCGCGCGGGGATCGCAGGAGCATTTCGGTTCCATGGGCACCACCGCTTCGGCTCCGTCCGACTTCTCCGTTTTTCGCACGCTGTCCGCGTCCAGTGCGACGCTGGCACGGGCCGCTTCGCTGGGCGATGGCATCGCCATTTCGCAGTGGGGCCGCAGCGCCCACGAAACGCTGGGCTATGACACGCCCGGACACCACACGCTGTCGCTTTACCTGCATGGCGGCGAGAAATCATTCCGGATCGGCAATCCGCTGCATGGCGGCGCCGGCAAGTTCTGCGTGCTGCCCGCCGAACACCATTCGCGCTGGTGCATGAACGACACGGTGCATTTCCTGCACCTGTACATCGCGCCCGAACGCCTGGCGCGCGAGGCCGTGCTGCGGCTCGACTGCGAACCGCGTGCGCTGGAACTGCGCGACCGCACCTATATCCATGACGCCTCGCTGACCGATGTCTGCCGGGCCCTGCTGGACACCGACTGGAACGCGCCCGCCGACCGCCTGGCGGCCAGCAGCGCGGCCGAGACGGTGCTGCACCACCTGTTGCGCCAGGGCGTGTCGCGCAAGGCCGCGACGCCCGCGCGCGGGGGCCTGGCGCCGGCGGTGCGGCGTCGGATCATGGACTACATCGACGCGCACCTCGCCGAGCCCCTGACGCTGGACCAGTTGGCCAGCGTTGCGGCGCTGTCCACTTACCACTTCGCCCGCATGTTCCACACCTCGTTCGGCGAGCCGCCGCACGCCTGGGTCCGCGCCCGGCGCCTGGCCCACGCGCGCGGCCTGCTGGCCAGCGGCAAGGGCGATCTGGCCGGCGTCGCGCAGGCGGCCGGCTTCGGCAACGCCAGCCACCTGTCGCGGGTGTTCCGCGACGCCATCGGCGTCACGCCCGGCCAGTACCGCGCCGCCCACCGCCGGCAGTAAGCGCGCGGGCCGCGCGGTCTACAATGGCGCATCGCCCTTCGCGGCCTGATCGCCTGCCCCGCCCGCGATGCCATCGCCGACTTCCCGCGACGTTTCCATCCCCCTCGATGCCGCCGGCCAGACGCCGCTGCGCGCCCATTGGCTGGCCGAACTGGTCCGATTGCGCGAAGCGCACTGGGGACCGCTGGAAGACAGCGGCGTGGTGCGCCAGGTGCGCCAGCTCGACGTCCCCCTGCCGCAACGCATCCTGGCCCGCGCCCAATTGCTGGCGCAACGCGAGCAGTTGACGCCGCTGGTCGACGGCTGGCGCCGCAGCGCCGCCGCCGTGCTGGTCGTGCTGGTGCTGCTGGCCCTGCTGTCGGGCGCTGGCGTGGCCGCCGGCGCCCTGGGCGACGGCAGCCGTCCGGTCAATGTGCTGTGGGCGCTGGGCGCGCTGCTGGGCCTGCACGCCATCACCTTCCTGCTGTGGCTGGCCAGCTTCCTGCTGCGGCCGGCGGCCATGACGCCATTGGGACGGCTCTGGCTCTGGGCGACGCGCAAGCTGGCGCGCGGCCCCGACGGCGCCCTGGTGCCGCAGGCGTTCCTCAACCTGCTCGGCCGCGCCGGCGCGTTGCGCTGGCTGTTCGGTTCGGTCAGCCATGGCCTCTGGCTGGCCGGGCTGGGCGCGGCGCTGGCCACCCTGCTGGCGCTGCTGACCACCGCCAGCTACCGCTTCGTCTGGGCCACCACGCTGCTGGCGCCCGACACCTTTGTCTGGTTGACGCACGCCATGGGCTGGCTGCCGGCGCAACTGGGCTTTCCGCTGCCCGACGCCGCCATGGTGCGGGCCAGCGACGGCAGCCAGGCCCTGGCCGCCGATGCCCAGGTGCAATGGTCGCTATGGTTGATCGGCGTGCTGGTGACCTACGGCATCCTGCCTCGGCTGGCGGCCTGGCTCGCCTGCATGGCCGCCGCCCGGCGCGCGCTGCGCGCCATCGCCATCGATCCCACGCTGGCCGGCCATGCCGCCTTGCGCGACCGGCTCGATCCGCCCGCGCAGTCCACCGGCATCGATCGTCCGGTCGACCCGCTGCATCAGCCCCGCGTGGCCTCATCGGCGCCGCAGGGCCTGGGGGGCCAGCCCGTGCTGCTGGGCCTGGAACTGCCCGCGGACCTGTCCTGGCCGCCGCCCGACCTGCCCGCCTCGGTCCGCATGGCGGGCACGCTGGATACCCGTGAGCAGCGCAATCAGCTGCTCGATGCGCTGTCGCGCGCGGCCGCCTCGCGCCTCGTGATCGCCTGCGACGCGCGCCAGACGCCCGATCGCGGCACGCTGGCGCTGATCGCCGAGCTGGCCGCGCATGCCGCGCTGACGCGGGTTTGGTTACTGGCGCCGGCCGGCGCGGACACGCGCGAGCCGCTCTGGCGCGAGCGGCTGGCGGCCCTGGGAATGGATGCCCAGGCCGTCATTGGCGCCCAAGGCGCCGCGCTGGCGTGGTTGGAGCACGGCCATGACTGAACGCCTCATCAACATTGCGGTGGTGGGCCACACCAACACCGGCAAGACCTCGCTGCTGCGAACGCTGACCCGCGATACCCGTTTCGGCGAGGTCGCCGACCAGCCCGGCACCACCCGCCACGTCGAGGGCGCGCGCCTGCGGCTCGACGGGCGCGCCGTGCTGGAATGGTTCGACACGCCCGGCATGGAAGACAGCATCGCGCTGCTCGAATACCTGGAACGGCTGGAAGCGCCGGGCGAGCGGCTGGACGGGCCGGCCCGGATCCGGCGCTTTCTCGACACGCCCGAAGCGCACGGCCGCTACGAGCAGGAAGCCCGAGTCCTGAAGAAGATGCTGGACTGCGACGCCGCGCTGTACGTGATCGATGCGCGCGATCCGGTGCTGGGCAAGCATCGCGACGAACTCGCCATCCTGGCGGCCTGCGGCCGGCCCTTGCTGCCGGTGCTGAATTTCGTCAATGCGCCAGCGCATCGCGCCGCCGAGTGGCGCGAGGCGCTGGCGCGGCTGGGCCTGCACGCCGCCGTCGAGTTCGATACCGTCGCGCCGCCGCTCGATGGCGAACAACAGCTGTATGCCAAGCTCGGCGTGCTGCTGGACCGCCACGCCGACACCTTGGCGCGCCTGGCCGACAATCTGGCGCGCCAACGCCGCGAGCGCCACGCCGCCGCCTGCGAACTGCTGGCCGACCTGCTGGTCGATGTCGCCGCGCTGCATATCGCCAGCGCCAGCGACGAAGCCGCGCTGGCGGCCGCGGCGCGGCAACTGCGTGAGCAAGTGCGCCAGCGCGAGCAGGCCTGCGTCACCGCGTTGCTGGCGCTGTACAACTTCCGCGCGTCGGATTACGACGATGATGCGCTGCCGCTGCAAGGCGAACGCTGGGGCATGGACCTGTTCCACCCGCAGGCCCTCAAGGACATGGGCGTGCAGGTCGGCATGGGCGCCGCGGCCGGCGCCATGGCGGGCGCGGCGGTGGACCTGCTCAGCGCCGGCCTCAGCCTGGGCACCGGCATGCTGATCGGGGCCGCCGCCGGCGGACTGTGGCAGGGCGTGGAAAAGCTTGGCAAACGCGTTGCCGGCAAACTGCGCGGCTGGCGCGAGATCAGCGTCGACGACGCGGTGCTGCGCCTGTTGGCGCTGCGCCAGCGGCAGCTGATCGACGCACTGGAACGCCGCGGCCACGCCGCCCGCGCGCCGCTGCGGCTCGACCGTCCCGACGACGAGGCGCTGCGCCGCGGCCCATTGCCCGAGGCCCTGAAGGAAGCGCGCAGCCGGCCCGAATGGTCGGCGCTGGCCAAGGGCCACGAAGACAGCGAACGGCGCAAGCAGATCGTGCGCGAATTGGCGCGGACCCTGGCCGCCGATCCCGCGCCCAAGGCCTGAGGCCGGCCGGCCGATGGCGCGCCAAACCCACCATTCGCAACGCGAAGCAAGCAAGTACTAACCCCAATCCAAACCGATTGACGCTTAAACGAATCGATCTATAAGATTCGTTCTGCATCGGTGCGGTCCATCCCGCCATGACAATCACAAGGGGTTGGATCTACCGTGAACCGCCTTTCGTCGTAAGCAGCAACGCCATGCCCCGGCTCCCCGTGGGGCCAGGGCCCTATCACTTCTGTCGCGCTATCCGCGCATTACGGAGCATGAGGGCTATGCGTACTTTCCCCCACCTGAAACAAGCGGCGCTGGCGGCTGCGCTGACTGCCTCATTGGCATTCAGCGCCGGCGCGGCCGCCAAGACCTTCCATTGGTCATACCAGGGCGACGCCACGTCGATGGACCCGATGGCGCTGAACGAAACCTTCACGCTGGGCTTCCAGGGCAACATCTACGAAACGCTGGCCGGCTATGACGGCAACCTGAAACTGACGCCGCTGCTGGCCGAGAGCTGGGAAAACCCGGAGCCCACCAAATGGGTCTTCAAGCTGCGCAAGGGCGTGAAGTTCCACGACGGCTCGCCGTTCACCGCCGATGACGTGATCTTCTCCTGGAAGCGCAGCCTGACGCCGGGCTCCGACATGAAGGGCTACGGCGCCAAGGCCTCCGACATCAAGAAGATCGACGACTACACCATCGAGGTCACCACCCCCACGCCCAACCCGATCCTGCCGCGCGAATGGGTGTTCCTCTACATCATGAGCAAGACGTGGTCGGAGAAGAACAAGACCACCGAAGCCACCAACGTCAAGGGCGACAACCAGGGCAACTACGCCAACCTCAACGCCAACGGCACCGGCCCGTTCATGCTGGTGTCGCGCCAGCCGGACGTAAAGACCGTGCTCAAGCGCTACGACGGCTACTGGAACAAGAACATCAAGACCAACGTCGATGAGGTCATCTTCCAGCCGATCACGCAGGAAGCCACGCGCGTGGCCGCGCTGATCTCTGGCGAGATGGACCTGGTGCAGCCGGTGCCGGTGCAGGACTGGAAGCGCCTGGAAGACGCCAAGGGCGTCAAGCCGCTGACCGCGCCCGAGGCCCGCGCCATCTTCATCGGCATGGACCAGGACCGCGACGAACTGCTGTTCTCGGACGTGAAGGGCAAGAACCCCTTCAAGGACCCGAAGGTGCGCGAAGCGGTGGTGCTGGCCGTGGACACCAAGGCCATCAATGAAAAGATCATGCGCAACGCGGCCAAGCCGCTGGGTTCGCTGATCGCCACCGCCATCAACGGCTACGACGAATCGTTCGGCGCGCCCTACAAGCCGGATCCGGAACGCGCCAAGAAGCTGCTGGCCGAGGCCGGTTATCCGAAGGGCTTCACCGTCACCATGGACTGCCCCAACGACCGCTACGTCAATGACGAAAAGGTCTGCCAGGCGGTGGCCGGCATGCTGGCGCGCGTCGGCATCAAGATCAACCTGCTGGCGCAGACCAAGTCCAAGTACTTCGGCAAGATCCTGCTGCAGGCCGGCAACCAGACCAGCATGTACATGCTCGGATGGACGCCCAGCTCGACGGACGCGCACAACACGCTGCTGAACCTGGCCGCGTGCCGCGACGCCAAGACGGCGGCGGGCCAGTTCAACCTGGGCGGCTACTGCAACAAGAAGGTCGACGAGCTCACCGCCAAGATCGGCGTCGAGACCGACCAGGCCAAGCGCAACGCGATGATCAAGGAAGCCTTCGGCATCGTGCGCAGCGACTTCGGCTACCTGCCGCTGCACCAGCAGCCGATGTCGTGGGGCGTGAAGGACAACATCAAGGTCATCCAGCGCGCCGACGACGTGCTCGACCTGCGCGACGTGGTCCTGCCGTAGTCCCCGGGCGCCGCGCCACGCCGCAGGGCGTGCGCGGCGCCATGTTGATGCGACCCCCGCGACGGCGCCAGTCGTCCGGGCGCGCCCGGCCCAGCCCCGCTTGCCTCGACCGGCAACGCGCGGCCCGGCGTTATCCGACCAAGAGGGCATCCAACCATGCTTTCCTTTATTGCGCAGCGGCTGATCCAGTCGGTGCTGGTGATGTTGACGGTGGCGCTGATCGCGTTCTCCATGTTCCGGTATGTCGGCGACCCGATCGCCAGCATGGTGGGGCAGGACACCACGCCCGAACAGCGCGAACAGCTGCGTGAACAGTTGGGCCTGAACGATCCCTTCGTGGTGCAGTACGCGCATTTCGTCGCCAACGCGGTGCGCGGCGACTTCGGCATTTCCTACCGCCACCGCCGGCCGGTCAGCGAACTGCTGGAAGAACGCCTGCCAGCCACGCTGGAGCTGTCGTTCGTCTCCGCCGTGATGGCGCTGGCGCTCGGCATCCCCATGGGCATCTACACCGCGCTCAAGCGCCACGGCGTGCTGTCCAAGACCTTCATGGCGATCTCGCTGGCCGGCATCTCGCTGCCCACCTTCCTCATCGGCATCCTGCTGATCCTGTTCTTCGGCGTGCAGTTGCGATGGCTGCCCAGCTTCGGGCGCGGCGACGTGGTCGGGCTGGGCTGGTGGACCACGGGCTTTCTGACCAAGTCCGGCCTGCTGGCGCTGATCATGCCGGCCATCACGCTGGCGCTGTTCCAGATGACCCTGATCATGCGGCTGGTGCGCGCCGAGATGCTGGAAGTGCTGCGCGCCGACTTCATCAAGTTCGCGCGCGCTCGCGGCCTGCCGGAGCGGCTGATCAATTTCCGCCATGCGCTCAAGAACACCATGGTGCCGGTCATTACCATCACCGGCCTGCAACTGGGCTCCATCATCGCCTTCGCCATCATCACCGAGACGGTGTTCCAGTGGCCCGGCATGGGCCTGCTGTTCATCCAGGCCATCAGCATGGTGGACATCCCGGTGATGGCCGCCTACCTGGTGCTGATCGCCTTCATGTTCGTCGTCATCAACCTGGTGGTCGATCTGCTGTATTTCGCCGTCGACCCGCGCCTGCGCGTGCAGAGCAAATAAGGGAACCGCCTCATGAACGCCCGCATCGCTCCCTTCTTCGCGCGCGCCGCCGACAGCGACCTCTGGCACAGCTTCAAGCGCTCGCCCGGCGCCATCATCGCCGCCGTGGTCACATTGGCCATCCTGCTGGGCGCGCTGTTCGCGCCGGTGATCGCGCCGCACAACCCCTTCGACCTGGCTTCCCTGAACATCATGGACGCCAATACCCCGCCAGCGTGGCAGGAGGGCGGCAGCCCCGACTTCCTGCTCGGCACCGATGACCAGGGCCGCGACATCCTCTCGGCCGTGCTGTACGGCTCGCGCGTGTCGCTGCTGGTGGGCTTCGCCTCGGTGCTGTTCTCGATGGTCCTGGGCGTCACGCTGGGTCTCATCAGCGGCTACGTCGGCGGCCGCGTCGACAGCTTCATCATGCGCATCGCCGACGTGCAGCTGTCGTTCCCCGCCATCCTGGTGGCGCTGCTGATCGACGGCGTGGCGCGCGGCCTGCTGCCGCGCGACATGCACGACCAGCTGGCCCTGTACGTGCTGATCTTCGCCATCGGCATCTCGGGCTGGGTGCAGTACGCGCGCACCGTGCGCGGCTCGACGCTGGTGGAACGCAACAAGGAATACGTGCAAGCGGCAAGGCTGATCGGCATCGGCCCGGTCACCATCCTGCGCCGCCACATCCTGCCCAACGTCATGGGGCCGGTGCTGGTGATCGCCACCATCCACCTGGCGATCGCCATCATCACCGAAGCCACGCTGTCATTCCTGGGCGTGGGCGTGCCGCCCACCGCGCCGTCGCTGGGCACGCTGATCCGCATCGGCAACAGCTATCTGTTCTCGGGCATGTGGTGGATCTCGATCTTCCCCGGCATCGCGCTGGTCGCGCTGGTGCTGTCGGTCAACCTGCTGGGCGACTGGCTGCGCGACGCGCTCAACCCCAAGCTGCGCTGAGGATGCCATGGCCCTGTTGAACATCGAAGACATCCGCATTGAATTCCCCAGCCGCCGCGGCACGCTGGTGGCGGTGGACGGCGTGTCGCTGTCGCTGGAGAAAGGCGAGATCCTGGGCGTGGTTGGCGAATCCGGCGCCGGCAAGTCGACCATCGGCAACGCCGTGATCGGCCTGCTCGAAGCGCCCGGCCGTCTGGCCGGCGGCGCGGTGCTGCTCGACGGCGAACGCATCGACACCCTTACCCCGGCGCAGAAGCGCAAGGTGCGCGGACGCCGCATCGGCATGATCTTCCAGGATCCGCTGACCTCGCTCGACCCGCTGCAGACCGTGGAAAGCCAGCTGGTCGAAACCATGCTGGTGCACCTGGACCTGACGCACGACCAGGCCAGGCAGCGCGCGGTGCAATTGCTGGCGCAGGTCGGCATCGACCAGCCCGAACTGCGCGTTCAACAGTATCCACATCAGTTCTCGGGCGGCATGCGGCAGCGCGTGGTGATCGCGCTGGCGCTGTGCTGCGAACCCGAGGTCATCATTGCCGACGAACCCACCACCGCGCTCGACGTGTCGATCCAGGCGCAGATCCTGGAGCTGCTGAAAAAGCTCTGCCGCCAGGAGCAGGTCGGCATGATCATCATCACCCACGACATGGGCGTGATCGCGGACGTCACCGACCGGGTGGCGGTGCTGTACCACGGCAAGCTGGTCGAGCAGGGGCCCACCGCCAAGATCCTGGGCGATCCCGATCATCCCTACACCCGCAGCCTGATCTCGGCCGTGCCGCGCCCGGACATCAAGCTCAAGCGCTTTCCGCTGGTCACCTACATCGAGGACGTCAAGACGCCGGCCCAGCCGCTCGACCTGGCCACCCACTGGCTCGGCCAGCGGCGCGACTTCGGCGCACGCGGCGAAGGCCCGCTGGTGCAGGTCCGGGACCTGAGCATGCGCTTCGTGCTCAAGAGCGCCTTGTTCAAGCGCAACCAGCGCACGCTGGATGCCGTCAAGCGCGTCAACTTCTCGATCGGCGAAGGCGAGGTGTTCGGCCTGGTGGGCGAATCCGGCTCGGGCAAGTCGACCGTGGCGCGGCTGATCTCGGGCCTGTACACGCCCAGCGGCGGTTCGGTCACGTTCGGCGGCACCGACCTGACCGCGCTCAAGGGCGAAAAGCAGCTCAACCCGTTCCGGCGCCAGATCCAGATGATCTTCCAGGATCCGTTCTCGTCGCTCAATCCGCGCATGCGCGTGCTGGACATCGTGGCCGAGCCGATCCGCTTTCACAAGCTGGCGGCCAGCGAGGCCGAGACGCGCCGCGTGGTGGCCGACCTGCTCGACGTGGTCGGGCTGGGCGAGCGCGCCGCCGAGCGCTTCCCGCACGAGTTTTCCGGCGGCCAGCGCCAGCGCATCTGCATCGCGCGGGCGCTGGCCACGCGGCCGCGTTTTCTGATCTGCGACGAACCGACCTCGGCGCTGGACGTGTCGATCCAGGCGCAGATCCTGAACCTGCTCAAGGACCTGCAGGAACAGCTGGGCCTGACGATGCTGTTCATCAGCCACGACCTGCCCGTGATCCGCCAGATGTGCGACCGCGTCGGCGTGATGCGCTACGGCGAACTGCTGGAGGTGGCGGACACCGAGGCGCTGTTCGAGCATCCACAACATCCCTACAGCCAGCACCTGCTGGGGCTGATGCCCCGCTTGCAATCCATGTCCCGCGAGGGACTGGAGGTGGAAGGCTGAGCCCCACCCACACGACAAGGAGCGAGACATGAGTGCGTTGCCACAGACCCTGTTCATCGGCGGCAAGGTGTTCGACGGACATGGCGCAATCCTGCCGGGCCATGCCGTGCTGGTCGAGGGCAAGCAGGTCACGCGGGTGGCGCCGGCCGCCGAATTCAACGGCTTCGCCGGGCGGCGCATCGACACCACGGGCATGACGCTGATGCCCGGCATGGCCGACTGCCACGTGCACCTGGTCTACACCGGCGGCGCCGACCCGCAGACGCAGATGTCGAAACAAGGCCCGGCCCAGATTACGCTGACCGCGCTGGAGAACGCGCAGGCCGCGCTGCGCGGCGGCTTCACGGCGCTGCGCGATTGCGGCGGCAAGGACTACCTGGAGTTCGGCGTGCGCGACGCCATCGCGCGCGGCGTGTTCCCGGGCCCGACCATCAAGGCCTCGGGCCGCATCATCTGCATGACGGGGGGCCACGGCAACCGCATCGGCCGTGTCGCCGACGGCTGCGAAGAGGTGGTCAAGGCCGTGCGCGAGCAGGTCCACGCCGGTTGCGACCTGGTCAAGATCATGGCCACCGGCGGCGTCATGACGCCGGGCGTGAGCCCGATGGATGCGCACTACAGCTTCGACGAAATGAAGGCGGGCGTGCACGAAGCCAAGCGCTTTCGCAAGAGCACCGCCAGCCATGCGCAAGGCACGCAGGGCATCCTGAACGCGGTGCGCGCCGGCATCGACTCGATCGAGCACGGCATCTTCATGGACGAACAGTGCCTGGAGGAAATGCTGGCGGCCGAAACCTACCTGGTGCCGACCATCGCGGCCGTGCGCAACATCGTCGCCAACGCCGACAACGGCATACCCGCCTATGCCGTGGAAAAGGCGCGCGCGGTGGAGCAGCGCCATCGCGAATCGATCCAGATGTACTACAAGGCGGGAGGGCGCATCGCGCTGGGCACGGATGCCGGCACGCCGTTCAACCTGCATGGCGAGAACGCGATGGAGCTGGCCTACATGGTGGAATTCGGCATGACGCCGGTCGACGCCCTGATCGCCGCCACCTCGCGCGGCCATGACCTGATGGGCATGGCCGGTCACGGCGTGGTGGAGGCGGGCGCCGTGGCGGACCTGCTGCTGGTGCGCGGCGACCCGACCGAGGACATCATGCGGGCCGCCGACAAGCGCTTCCATGTGGCGGTGCTGCGCAATGGCGAAGTCATGGCCGGCGCGTTGCCGGCCTGAACGGCAACGCGCGCCGGCGCCTTACTTCACGCCACGCGCCATCAGCCAGCTCAGGAAACTCTCGACCGGCATGCGTTCGCCATTGATGTCCACCTGGCCGCCCTCATAGTTCAGGCTCGCGACCAGCTTGCCGTCCTCCAGGCGCCCCCACTGGCCGCGCAGGAAGCGATCGCGCATCTCGTCGGCCCGCCGGCCAGCCGCCTCGCGCGCGGCGGCCTCGGGCATGCCTTCGGCCTGCATCCGCACCGCGATCAGGTCGGCCAGGCTGACGACCGGCACCGACATCCGCGCATCGAGCTTGCGCACGGTTTCCTTGACGACCGCGCCGGGCGAGTGGTTCCACAGCGTGGGCGCGCTCAGGTCGAGATCCAGCCGCAGGGTCGCGGAACCGTTGGCGGTATCCACCTGCAGCGGCGACAGCGAAAAGCCCGGCTGGGCCAGCAGGAACTTCATCAGGTGGCCCACGCCCACCATCTTGTCGCCCAGGCTGGCGTTCCCGCGGGTCGCCTCCACCGACGCCTGGAATGCGCGGAACGACACGATGTCGAAGTTGCGCGCCTCGGCGGCCAGGCGCAGGTTGGCCGCCTGGCCGGCCCGCGTGTCGATGCCCGCGACTTGCACGGCCAGCTTGGCGTTCATCGCGCTCTCGGCGCCCCTGGCGTCGGCGGTCACGGCGACATCGCGCAGCGTGACCGGTTCGCCGTCGATCTCGATGGTCCATTGCTTGAGGTTCGCGCGGGTAGCCGCGGTCCCCGCCTCATCGGCGGCGCGGCTCGCGTCGTACCTGATCGCCAGATCGCGCATGGCCAGGCGCCGCGTATGGCGCTGACCGTCCTCGGTGTAGGGTTCGAACAGGTCGGCGCGGTCGGCGCGGATGTCCACCGCGGCGTGCTTGCCGCCGGCGGCCACGTCGGCCTGGAGCTTCAGGCCCGAAAAGCTGAAGCGCGACTCGTCGCGCGCGCGCTCGACCGGCGCCAGTTCCAGCGTGGCGCGGATGTCGCGGCCATAGCCCGCCACGGCCTCGGCGGTCATGGGCACGGCGCCCCCGGCTGCCATGAACCAGGTTTCGACCGACGGCGTCTGCGCCAGGTCGGCGCGGGCCGCCACCATCGCCGGGAACAGCTGTCCGCGCGCCAGGCGATACAGGGGGAAGGGGCCGTGGTCCAGGCGCACCACCACCTCGAAATCGCGCCCTGCCGCGCCGGGGCCGTCCTTGGGCGACGGCGTCGCCTTCAGGCGGTAGCGCCCCCGCGACGTGAAGACGCCGCGTTCGTACGACAGCTGCTCGAACGACAGCGTTTCGCCCAGCTTCGCGCCGATCAGCCGCGCCTGTTCGGCGGCGCTTTCGGCCAACTGCGCCATGCCGGTCTCCAGCTGCCTGCCGGTGTACCAGGCCGTCCCCGTCCAGATAACGCCCAACGCCAGCACGGTGCAACCCGCCGCTACCCATTTCCGCATGATGTCCGTCCCGCCCCTGCATCCGTGCGGCCCCCCATGGGCCGGCTCCGCAAGCATACGCCCCGCATGAAAAACGGGCTGCCACGCCCGATGGCGCCGCAGCCCGCGTTGGGCGCCGGCATCATACCGGCGCCAGGGTGTCGTCCGCGCCTCAGCGCATGCCGCCCATCGCGCCGCTCATGACCATCATCACGAACTGCTGCAGCGGCATCTTCTTGCCATTGAAGTCGACCTGGCCGTCGGCGTAGTTCAGGTAGGAAACGATGTTGTCGTTTTCCGCCTTGGCCACGCCCATCGCCACCGCCATGGTGCCGACCATTTCGGCCTGGCCCTTGGCGGTCTGGGCCGCGCGGTCGGCCGGCACGCCACGCATCTGCGGCTCGATCGCCATCAGGTCGGCCAGATTGGCCTTGGACAGCACCAGCTTGGCGTTGAGCTTGCGGATGGCTTCCATGGCCACATCGCTGGCCGGCTTGTCGGTCGAGGCCGGCTTGGCCAGGTCCACGTCCAGGTTGAAGGTCGAGGTGCCGTTGGCGGTGCGCACCTGCAGCGGCGACACCGACAGGCTGGGGTTGCCGGCCAGCAGCAGTTCGACGTTGGTCTTCAGGATCTGCTGCTCTTCGGGCGTGAACTCGGGCTTGGCTTCGTCGTCGCCGCTTTGCATCATGCGGCGCGAGGACGCCTCATAGACGTCATTCAGCGCCTTGAGCGCCTTGGGGTCCATGTTCTTCATGCCGATGGCCAGCTGCAGGCCCGCCATGTCCTTTTCCCGGACATTGATCATGCCGAAATCCAGCACCATCTTGGCGTTCACGCCGGTGTCGGCCTCGGCCAGGTCCACGGCGATGCTGGTGTCCTTGAACAGCACCGGCGGCTGGGTCTTGGACGTGATGCTCCATTCCTTGAAGACCAGCTTCTGGCTGCCCATGGCCATATCGCTCTTGCCCGGCGTCAGGTCGCTGTTGAGCGTGATGCCCTTGACCGCCATGCCGACGATATCGCTCTCGCCGGCCGGACCGTCCAGCGCCAGGCTGTCGCTCTTGAGCGCCAGGACGCCATGCTTGGTGTTGGTGTCGAAGTCGACATCGCCGGTCATGCCGGAGAAGGTCAGCTTGGTCTGGTTGCTGGAGGCTTCGGCCGGCGCCAGATTGAAGCTGCCGGTGACCTGCTTGCCGTAGCTGACGCTATAGGCGCCGGACAGCGGCGTGGCGCCCTTGGTGGCCGTGAACCAGCCCTTGATCGCCGGGGTTTCCTCGATCTGGAAGCGGCTCGCGACCATGGCCGGAGCCAGCTTGCCCGAGGCCAGGTTCGAGAACGGGAAGGGGCCGTGCGACAGGTGTTCGACGAACTGCAGCTCGCGCTCCTCCGCCGGCTTGCCATCCTTGGCGGGCAGGGTGAACTTGACGCGATAGCGCTCGGTCGACGAGAACACGCCGCGCTCGAACGACATCAGTTCGATCACGGGCGTCACGCCCCACTTTTCACCGAATTTGCGCAGTTCGACGTTGCCGTCTTCGATCGACTGCTTGACGAACGCCTCGGCCTTCTGGCCGGTGTACCAGGCCGTGCCGGTCCAGATTGCGCCCAGTGCAACGACCAGACCCGCTATTGCCGCCTTTTTCATAGCAACCCTTGATTCTTTTGGTGGAGGTAAGCCGACGGATTATAGGGAGGGCAGCCTAGGGATTACACTAATTTCGTGCGATTGTTATGCAAATTGTTACCCTGCAATACCATGCCCGGCGGCCCATGCGTGCCGCAGCGCCGCATCGGCTACAATCGCTTCGCGTGCTTTGCCAATCCGCACGCGTCCGCTAGGCACTTCGCCGCCAAGCTTCGCCCTCAGGGGCGCTTCCCTTTTCTCCTTATTCGTCCGCCTGGATTGGAGTCTCTCAACTTGAGCGACGGGCTGCCGCTGGAGTTGTTTTGACTACCTCTTCCTCTTTCGCCGACCTCGGGCTGGCCGATTCCCTGTTGCGCGCCATTGCCGATACCGGCTACACCGCGCCCACCCCCATCCAGGCCCAGGCGATTCCGCAGGTCCTCAAGGGCGGCGACCTGCTGGCCGCCGCCCAGACCGGCACCGGCAAGACCGCCGGCTTCACGCTGCCCATCCTGCATCTGCTGATGCAGCGCAAGCCGGAAGCCCGCAAGGCCGGCCGCCCGCGCTGCCTGATCCTGACCCCGACGCGCGAACTGACCGCGCAGGTGGCCGAATCGGTGCAGACCTACGGCAAGCACACCTCGCTGACGTCCATGGTGATGTTCGGCGGCGTCAACATCAACCCCCAGATCTCCGCCCTGCGCAAGCCGCTGGACATTCTGGTGGCCACTCCCGGCCGCCTGCTGGACCACTGCGGCCAGAAGACGGTCGACCTGTCCGGCGTCGAGATCCTGGTGCTGGACGAAGCCGACCGCATGCTGGACATGGGCTTCATCCGCGACATCCGCAAGATCCTGGCCCTGCTGCCCAAGCAGCGCCAGAACCTGCTGTTCTCGGCCACCTTCTCGGATGAGATCCGTTCGCTGGCGCGCGGCGTGCTGAACAACCCGGGTGAAGTCTCGGTCACCCCGCGCAACACCGCCACCGAACTGGTCACCCAGACCGTGCACCTGGTCGAACAGCACCACAAGCGCGACCTCATCAGCCACATCATCCGCGAAAGCGGTTGGCACCAGGTGCTGGTGTTCACGCGCACCAAGCACGGCGCCAACCGCCTGGCCGAAAAGCTGGTCAAGGACGGCCTGACCGCCGCCGCGATCCACGGCAACAAGAGCCAGTCGGCCCGCACCCGCGCGCTGGCCGGCTTCAAGGACGGCACCGTGACGGTGCTGGTGGCCACCGACATCGCCGCCCGCGGCCTGGACATCGACCAGTTGCCCCAGGTGGTGAACTTCGAACTGCCCAACGTGCCGGAAGACTACGTGCACCGCATCGGCCGCACCGGCCGCGCCGGCGCGACCGGCGCCGCGGTCTCGCTGGTGGACAACAGCGAAATCAAGCTGCTCAAGGACATCGAGCGCCTGATCAAGAAGACCATCGAGCGCAAGCCGGTGGCCGACTGGACCCCGCCCGCCACCAGCGCCGCCGCCTTCGAACGCCAGGAACGCGACGAAGACTCGCGCCAGCCGCGTGGCGGTGGCGGCCGTAACGGCG
>NZ_CP017433.1:152252-175186 GCF_002082135.1 Achromobacter ruhlandii | reverse complement strand
GGCAAGCCGTCCGACCGTCCGGCCCACGCCGGCCGGGGCGACGCCCGCCCGCAGCAGAACCACCGCCGCCCCGAAGGCAGCGCCCGTCCCGCCGGCAGCGGCAACGGCGGCCGCCCGGCCGGTGCCCCGCGCGCGGCGCTGCTCTCCAAGTAATATCAGCGGCATTTCTGTTACTGCGACCCACGGACCCGCGCCATCATGCCTCTTTCCACCTGGTTGACGTTCTTCCTGGCCTCCTGGGCCATTTCGTTCTCGCCTGGCGCGGGGGCCATCTCCGCGATGTCCTCCGGACTGAAGTACGGCTTTGCCCGCGGCTACTGGAACACGGCCGGCCTGATCCTGGGCATCCTGTTCCAGTTCGTGGTGGTCGCGGTCGGCCTGGGCGCGGTGCTGGCCACCTCCGAGATGGCCTTCAACGTGGTCAAGTACCTCGGCGTCGCCTACCTGATCTACCTGGGCGTGCGCCAGATCCGCACCGACGCCGCGCCGGTCGCGGTCGATGCCGGCGATCCCAAGCAGGCCTCGATCCGCGAGCTGGTGATGCGCGGCTTCCTGATCAACACCATGAACCCCAAGGGCACGGTATTCCTGCTGGCCGTGGTGCCGCAGTTCGTCGACACCGCCTTGCCGCTGACGCCGCAGTACGCGGCGCTGGCCGGCACGCTGGCCTTCACCGACCTGGTGGCGATGGGCGTGTACACGCTGCTGGCGGCGCGCGTGCTGCGCCTGCTGCGCGATGCCAAGCACATCCGCTGGATGAACCGCACCTTCGGTTCGCTGTTCATCCTGGCCGGCGTGTTCCTGGCGTCGTTCCGCCGCCATTCCTGAATTTCCACGCGCGGGGCATGCGCCGGCAACGGCGCGTGCCCCGCTTGTTTCGATGCACGATACCGGACCGCGCCGGGCCCAGGCCGCGGCGTCAGGTTGAATCCTCCGATCATGAACATCCCACAAGAAGTAGCGCGGCGCCGTACCTTCGCCATCATTTCCCACCCTGACGCGGGCAAGACCACGCTGACCGAAAAGCTGCTGCTGTTCGCAGGCGCGATCCAGATCGCCGGCAGCGTCAAGGCGCGCAAGGCCTCGCGCCACGCGTCCTCCGACTGGATGGAAATCGAAAAGCAGCGCGGCATTTCGGTGGCCTCGTCGGTGATGCAGATGGAATACCGCGACTGCGTCATCAACCTGCTCGACACCCCGGGCCACCAGGACTTCTCGGAAGACACCTACCGCGTGCTGACGGCGGTCGACGCCGCGCTGATGGTGATCGACGCCGCCAACGGCGTCGAACCGCAGACCATCCGCCTGCTGCAGGTCTGCCGCGCGCGCAACACGCCCATCATCACGTTCATCAACAAGATGGACCGTGAAGTGCGCGAGCCGCTTGAGCTGCTGTCGGAAATCGAAGGCCACCTGGGCATGGACGCCGTGCCGTTCTCGTGGCCGGTGGGCATGGGCAAGGCCTTCGGCGGCGTGTTCGACATCCGCCGCGACCGCATGCGCGTGTTCCGCCCCGGCCAGGAGCGCCGTTCCGACAACGACGACTTCATCGAAGGTCTGACCAACCCCGAGATCGCGCGCCGCTTCGGCTCGGCCTTCGACCAGGCCAGCGGCGAGATCGAGCTGATCAACGAAGCCGCGCCCGCGTTCGACCGCGATCAATTCCTGGCCGGCAAGCAGACCCCGGTGTTCTTCGGCTCGGCCATCAACAACTTCGGCGTGCAGGAAGTGCTGGACGCGCTGGTCGAACAGGCCCCGCCCCCCGGCCCGCGCGTCGCGCTGCAACGCGAAGTGCAGCCCGAGGAACCCAAGTTCACCGGCGTCGTGTTCAAGGTGCAGGCCAACATGGATCCGGCCCACCGCGACCGCGTCGCCTTCGTGCGCGTGAGCTCCGGCCGCTTCGAGCGCGGCATGCGCCTGAAGGTCGCGCGCACCAACAAGGAAATGCGCCCCAACAACGTGGTGTCGTTCCTGTCGCAACGCCGCGAACTGCTGGACGAGGCCTATGCCGGCGACGTGATCGGTATTCCCAACCACGGCGTGCTGCAACTGGGCGACGTGCTGACCGAAGGCGAAACGCTGCAATTCACCGGCCTGCCGTTCTTCGCGCCGGAACTGTTCCAGGCCGTCGAAGTGAAGGACCCGCTGCGCACCAAGCAGTTGCGCACCGGCCTGACGCAGTTGGGCGAAGAGGGCGCCATCCAGGTGTTCCGCCCCGAGGCCGCCGGCGGTTCGCTGCTGCTGGGCGCTGTCGGCCAGCTGCAGTTTGAAGTGGTCGCGCACCGCCTCAAGACCGAGTACGGCGTGGACGCCCGGATGATGCCTTCGCGCTACACAATGGCACGTTGGATTACTTCTGATAACCCCAAGGCGCTGCGCAAGTTCATGGATGCCAATGCCGCCCATATCGCCTATGATGTGGTCGATGCGGCGGCGTTTTTGATCAGTTCCCCCGCGCAGTTGCGCGTGGCCGAGGAACTGTATCCGGATGTGAAATTCCACGCCATGCGGGAGCACGGCGGCAAGGTCTTCGGAGACAAGGCGTAGACCCGTTCGGGTACCGCACGGCAGATGAGGGTAGCAATGTCTTGGCGTTTATTATTCGCAACGCTCCTGCTGGCGCTTGGCGCGTCGGCCTGGGGCGGCATTCAACTGGGTGATTGGCTGGTGGCGCATGCGCCGCCCGCCGCGCCTGCGCCCGGCCAGGATGCGGCCGCGTCGCAGCAGCCCGTGCTCGACGCCAACGGGCGTCCCTACGTGGCCCAGCCGCCGCAGCCGCGCATCGACGGCACGCTCGGCGTGCCCGACAAGCCCGCCGACCGCGAATGGGCCATCAACACCGTCTCGCTGTTCGACACCGTCAGCGATCCGGCCGTGAAAATCTCGCGCGAACGCATCAGCCAGGAACAGGCCCGCGAAATCGCCGCCGCCTCGCAAGTGCCGCTGCCGCAAGGCGGCTCCGACGTCAGCACGCTGGACCTGCAGGCGCCGGGCACCGGCGCCGCCGTCAATGGCGGCCAGGGCCAGGCCCCGGGTCAACAGGCTGCCGGCTATGGCAACACCCAGATGGTGCAGGCGCCGCCCCCGCCCAATTCGTCGCCCGCGCCCGGCGCGCCCGGCTGGCAGGACGCGCTCAAGCGCGAACTGGCCCACTGTGCCACGCAAGGCTTCTTCGAGCGCCCCTCGTGCTCGTGGGCAGCCCGCAACAAGTACTGTGGTCCCAACCGGGCCTGGGGCACGATGGCCGAATGCCCGGCGCGCCCGCAATAGGCCGCCTCGCCCGGATCGCGCCACGCGCGGTCACCAAAAGAAATGGCGCCCCGAGGGGCGCCATTTTCATGCCGGGCCGATGGATCAATCGGGCACGGACATCTGGCTTTGCAGGTAGTTTTGCAGGCCGACCTTGTCGATCAGGTCAATCTGGGTTTCCAGATAGTCGATGTGCTCTTCGGTATCGTCCAGGATGTCCTGGAACAGATCGCGCGACACGTAGTCGCGCACCGATTCGCAATAGGCGATGGCTTCCTTGACGGTGGCCTGGGCGCCTTGCTCCAGCTTCAGGTCACAGGCCAGCAGTTCCGGCACGTCCTCGCCGATCAGCAGCTTGTGCAGGTCCTGCAGGTTGGGCAGGCCGTCGAGCATGAAGATGCGCGCGATCAGGCGATCCGCATGCTTCATTTCGCCGATGGATTCTTCGTACTCGTGCTTGCCCAGCTTGTCGAAACCCCAGTGGTTCAACATGCGCGCATGCAGGAAGTATTGGTTGATCGCCGTCAGCTCGTTGGTCAGCTGCTTGTTCAAGAATTGGATGACGGTTTTATCGCCTTTCATGATGGACTCCTTGCAGTCAGGCGCGACGCGCACTGCATCGCGACAAGAAGCGCACGATGCCGCGAGTACGCAACCCCGGCAGACTAACATCGGCCGCGGGGCCGCGCCTAGCCTTGGCGCGCATTTGGTAAACCGCTTTACGAGCGCTACAAGAAAGCGACAGACGAATGAGAATGAGTATGTATGCGCGATGTCCCGCAGGCGGCGCATCGCGGTTTCGCGGCCAGCGCGGACCCGGGCGGCGCGTTCACCGTGGCATTTCATGCGCGCCGCGTCGCGTGAATGCCGCGATGACGCCATGAATCTATCAGACCGTTCCGACATCAAGCCGCGTTGTGCAGACCCAACCCTGACGACCGCGCGAGCCCCCGCGCCAGGCGCACGTCCCGGCCTCGGCACGCGTGACGCGCGCGCTGTCCTCGCCTAGGCGGCGCGCCGCGTCGCCAGCCAGATACCGAACGCGATCGGCACGATGCCCAGCAGGTCGAGCCACGACACCGACTCGCGCAGTACCACCCAGCCGAACAGCAGGCCCAGCGGCGGCATCAGGAAATGCAGTGCGCTGGCCGCGGTGGCGCTGGCGCGTCCAAGGATCATGAACCACAGGTAATAGCCGCCGATGGACACCGCCACGATCATGTAGGCCATGCTCCAGAACAGGCTGGCCGTCATGCGCGCGTCGCCAATGCTCTCGTGCAGCAGCGCCACCGGCATCAGCGCCACCGCGCCGGCCAGCGACTGGATGCCCGTCGCCATCCACAGTCCCGTCGACGGCTTGAGGCGTTTGTAGAGCAGCGTGCCCGCCACCAGCGCCACCAGGCCGCCCGTCACCAGCAGGGTGCCATGCAGATCCTCCTGCATGCCCGACAGCCGCGAGCGCAGCACCAGCGCCACGCCCGCCAGGCCCAGGCACAGCCCGAGCATCTTGCGCCAGCCCAGCCGCTCGCCCAGCACGGGCCCGGCCAGCACCCCGATCAGCAGCGGATTGGTGCTGATCAGCACCGCCGTGAACGCGGACGACACGGTCGTCATGCCGCTCCAGCTCAGGCCCAGGTAGGCCCCGTTGTTCAACACCCCCAGCAGCACCAGCGCCGCCAGATCGCGGGCGCTGGGCCGCGACCACCGGCCGCTGGCCGCCGCCACGCCCAGCATCAGGGCCCCGGCGATCAGGAAGCGGATGGTCAGCAGGGTCAGCGGCGGGCAGTCGCGCACCGCGATCTTGGCCGCCGCGAACGCCGAACTCCACAGAAAACAGAACGCCGCAATGGGCGCCCAGGCCACCCCCATTGGCGCGTCGGCGGGCAGGGCGGTGGCGGGCAAAGTCGATGACGCCTTCATGGCAGCAGGTCCGGGCAAAGGAAGAGGAGCCCATTCTGGGCGCGGCCCTATCCATTGACAAACGCTTTATTTGGATCAAAAGTATTTGAAAAACCGATGCAAAGGCGCCTCCCATGCTTGATCTCGATCTATTGCACAGCTTCGTCTCTGTCGTCGACGCGGGCGGCTTCACCCGCGCCGGCGAACGGGTGCACCGCAGCCAGTCCACCGTGAGTCAGCAGATCCGCAAGCTGGAGGAAACGCTCGAATGCACGCTGTTCGTGCGCGAAGGCCGCCAGGTCCACCTGACCGAGGACGGCGAGCGTCTGCTGGGCTATGCGCGGCGCATGCTGGCGCTGTCCACCGAGGTGCGCGAAGCGGTCAGCGGCCGCAAGCGGGTGGAGGTGATCCGGCTGGGCATCCCCGACGATTTCGCGGCGGACACGCTGACGGCCATCGTGGCGCAGTTCGCCCGCGCCCGGCCGGCGGTCAGGCTGTCGGTGCGCTGCGACCTGACCGTGGCCCTGACGCGCGGCCTGGAACGCGGCGACCTCGATCTGGCGTTGCTCAAGCGCGAACCCGGCGCCGGTCCGGCGCTGACGACCTGGCCGGAACACCTGCACTGGATCGCCGGCTCGCACGCGCTTCCCGCCAGCACCGAACCGGTGCCGCTGGTGGCCTTTCCGCAGGGCTGCATCTACCGCAACCGCGCCATCCATGCACTGGAACGCGCAGGACGGCGCTGGCGCATCGCCTACGAGAGCCCCAACCTGATGGGGATCCAGGCCGCGCTGGCGGGAGGATTGGGGGTGGCCTTGCTGGAACGCCGCTGCATCGCAGCCGGCCATCGGCTGGTCGACGACATGCTGCCGGCGGTGCCGCCGTCCGAACTGGCGCTATGCCTGTCGGAACCGGCGCGCGAGCCGGTGCGCCAATTGGCGGGAATGATCAGGGATTTTTGTGAAACGGAAACACAACGGCTCGCAGGGCTGGGCCTGCAAGCCGTGGCAGGTGGCGACGCCGCTCAGGCGACGGCGACCTGGATGACCGGATAGCTGCTGTTCGCCGCGGACGCGCCCGGCTCGGCCATGGTGGCCGGCGGGTTGACCGGAACGGCGATCGAGCGCACATCGCACACGCTGGAGCAGCGGCCGCCCGGCAGGTATTCGGCGGCGGTGGCCGCGCAGCAGCCGCAGCACGTGGCCACGCCCAGCTCGAACTGCAGGTCGGAAAGCGACGTCGCGCCCGCGTCCACGCTGGCGCGGACTTGGCGTTCGGTGATGGCATTACATACGCAAATGTACATGAGAATAATTATCGGCATTTGTTCATGCAATGGCAAGTACTCAGCGTAAATAATTTGCAACCACGCGATCTTCTAACTTGTTGAAATAAGGGACATTTTTGCGAAGAAACGTCCCTTATTTCATCGCGCGGCAGCCTGCGCCTTGCGCAATGCCGCTGGCGCAATCCGCAGCGCCTCGCGATATTTGGCCACGGTGCGGCGGGCGATGACGATGCCCTGGTCGGCCAGTTTTTCCATGATCTGGCTGTCCGACAGTGGCTTGGCGCGGTTCTCCTCGGCCACCATCTGGCGGATGAAAGTCTGCACCGCCGTGGCCGAGGTGGCGTCGCCGCCATCGGTCGACACCCCTGTCCCGAAGAAGCGCTTGAGTTCCAACGTGCCAAACGGAGTGAGCATGTACTTCTGTGTCGTGGCGCGTGAAATCGTGGACTCGTGCAGGCCCAGTTCGCCCGCGATGTCCTTCAGGATGAGCGGCCGCATGGCCGCCGGCCCCTGGCTGAAGAAGGCGGTCTGGCGATCGACGATGGCCTGGGCCACGCGCAGGATGGTGTCGAAGCGCTGCTCGACGTTGCGGATCATCCACTTGGCCTGCTGCAACTGCGACTGCAGGCCGGCGTGGGCGGACTCCTTCTGGTTGCCCAGCATCTGCGCGTACAGCCCGTTGATCTGCAGCCGCGGCACGGCCGCGCTGTTGAGCGTCACCTGCCAACCGCGGCGCGTCTTGCGCACGATGACGTCGGGCACGGCGTAGTCCGCCGCCGGCACCGTCCAGGCGCGGCCCGGACGCGGCTCCAGGCGCAGGATCAGGGAATGGGCGGCGCGCAGCGTCGCCTCGTCACAACCCGTGGCCGCGCACAGCTTGGCGGTGTTGCCCGTGGCCAGCAGCGCAAGATGCTGGGCGCAGACCTGACGAGCACAGGCCAGCACCTTCGGGTCGGCGGCCTCCGGCAGCCGCGCCGGGTCGGGGTTGCGCAGTTGCAACAGCAGGCAATCGGCCATGTCGCGCGCGCCGATGCCCGGCGGGTCGAACGACTGCAACAGCGACAAGGCCGCGCGCAGCTCATCCAGGTCCGGCTCCATCTCGGCCGGCAGCCAGCCCAGGATTTCCTCCAGCGGCGAGCCCAGATAGCCGTTCTCGTCCAATTCGTCGATCAGCAGCGCGGTCAGCGCGGCATCGCGCGGCGCCGCGCGCGTCAGCACCAGCTGGCCCAGCAGGTGTTCGCGCAGGGTATCGGGCCGGGCCGCCTCGGGCATGCTGGAATCGTCATCGGGATAGACGCCGCCCGACCCCGGCATCTCCTCCACCGGCGTGTCGCGTTCGGGCGCGGGTTCGTCGTCCTGCACCGATGATTCACGCTCGGATTCGGCCTGGGTCTCGACCGAGGAGGGTTCATCGTCGCGTTCCAGCAACGGATTGTCCGCGAGCACTTGCGAGATTTCCGCCTCGAGCTCGAGCGTGGACAGCTGCAGCAACCGGATGGATTGCTGCAGTTGAGGGGTCAGCGTCAGATGCTGACCGGGCCGCAGTTCTAAAATAGGACGGGTCATAGGTACAATATTTTGCATGATGAATCAGACTTCGCCCGCACGCGTTCGCCAGGATTGCCGTCTTATCGGCCAGACCCTGCTCAAACTGGCGCTTCCCAGGCTTCTCGTGCGCGCGATCGTGATCGCCGTCGCCGTGATCGTCTGGTATCTCGCCGCCTCCTGGATCCTGGATTTCGGCAAGCGTGTCAACTACGAATTCCTGCATTCGCTGGGCCAGCCCACCATGGACATGGTGCAGAAGGTCAACCCGTACATCTGGTGGGTCGTGGCCGGCATCTGGACCCTGATCGTCTTCTTCGTCCTGCGCGCCTGGCTGTCGGCCAGCCTGGCCTCGGGCCGCGCCACGCCGGTCGGCACGGGCGTGCTGGCCGACCTGGCGCCGCAACTGTCGGACGAATCCCTGGGCGTGCTGCGCTGGACCTGGGGTGACCGCGAGGAACCCTTCACCGTCGGCGACCTGCATCGCTCGCTGTCGGAAATCCGCCACAACCGCATCGGCAAGATCGCCATGGTGGCCGAACAGGCCGAGATCCTCGACGGCAAGGCCGCCCGGCCATCGCGTGACGGCCGCGACGACGACCGCCGCGATTCCCGCGAACAACGTTACATCGAGCCGCGCATCGGCGGCCCCGCCCGCTGAACGGCGCGCATCGCCGTTCGTCCGATCCTTGCAGGCCGCCGTCAGGCGGCCTGTTTGTTTCAGTCCCCTGCCAGCCGGGCTCCCCTATACTGCCCCTCCAGGCTCGCGCAACCGCGGGC
The DNA here is from genome assembly GCF_002082135.1 of Achromobacter ruhlandii. Classification (NCBI taxonomy): domain Bacteria; kingdom Pseudomonadati; phylum Pseudomonadota; class Betaproteobacteria; order Burkholderiales; family Alcaligenaceae; genus Achromobacter; species Achromobacter ruhlandii. Next base: position 166,425 of record NZ_CP017433.1, on the reverse strand, counting down.
CGCGCACCTTTAGAACCAGACCAAGCCGACTGCAGAGACCAGTCGGATGCGCGGCCGGCCCCCTGGAGTTGCTTTACATGTTCCGTACCCCCGTCCGGTATGCCGCCGGCCTTCTGCTGGCCTGCTCGGCCGCCTTCGTCGCCGCCCCGGCATCCGCCGCCTGGCCCGACAAACCCATCACCTTCGTCGCGCCCTTCAGCGCCGGCGGCGCCAACGACCTGGTCGCCCGCATCATCGCCAAGGCGGTGGGCACGACCCTGAACCAGCCCGTCATCGTCGAAAACCGCCCCGGCGCCGGCGGCGTGGTCGGCGCCGCGCACGTCGCGCGCAGCGCGGCCGACGGCTACACCTACCTGGTGGGCAGCAACGGCACGGTCACCAACAGCCTGATCCGCTCGGACCAGCCCTACAAGGATGAAGAACTGACCCCGGTCGCGCTGCTGTCGATCACGCCGTCGGTGATCGTCGCCAATCCGTCGAACCCGGCCAAGGACCTGAAGGACTTCGTCGAACGCGCCAAGCGGGCCAAGACCGACCGTATCACGTTCTCGACCGCCGGCAACGGCAGCACGCCGCACTTCGTGGCCGAGATGGTCAAGGAAGCCACCGGGCTGCCGGTCGAACCGATCGCCTACAAGAGCGGCTCGGAAGGCGTGACCGCGGTGATCGGCAAGCAGGTCGACGCCACCTCGGAAGCCAGCATCGTCACGCTGCCGCTGGTGCAGAGCGGCAAGCTCAAGGCCCTGGCCACCACCTGGGACAAGCGCATGGCCAGCGCGCCGGACATCCCCACCACCGCCGAACTGGGCTTCCCGGCCATCCGCATCGGCCACTGGGCCGGCCTGTACGCGCCCGCCGGCACGCCTGCCGACGTGCTCGACAAGATGAACGCCGCCGTCGAGCAATCGTTGCAGACCAAGGAAGTGCAGGACGCGCTGCGCCAGAGCAGCATCGAGCCGGGCGGCGGTTCGCGCGCCAGCTTCGTCGAGTTCGCCAAGAGCGAGCGCGAGCGCCTGGGCCAGGTGGTCAAGAACGGGCACATGCAGACGCAATAGCGCCTGTCGCGCCCTTCACGCCTGCCGCGCCATTCGGCAATCGCCCAGGGCGAAAGGGCCCCGGCCGTCGGCCACGCGCCTGCCGAGCCTTTCGCGTGATCTTTCGCGCGATCGATGGCCGCGGGCGCCGAACACGCCGGGGACGGATCCGTCCCCGGCTTTTTTATCGCCTTTCCGATTGCGCTGCCCGCAAAAGTATGTTTGACTAGCAACCTATGGCCGCTTACCGCACCTCCCTCGCGATTGCCACCGGACGCTCCGCCGCTCCGGTTGCCGGCCTGCGCGCTCGCACCGCCTTCATCGCGCTATCGCTATACCTACCGATCGGTTGCCGGGCCTAGTGTCCCCGTGGTAGCTCGGCAGCCACGCTTGCCACACGCGATTTCCCTTTTTCAAAACTGAATCTTGCGCCGCGCGAATGCGGCCAACCCTGGCACCAGGCCGCCATCCGGCCGCATGCCGGCCGAGGAAACCGATCCCGGGATTCACAAGAAACCGATCGAGGTGTAGTGATGATGCTTGCCAACCCCGCCGCCAAATACGTCCCCTTCACGCCGTTCGCTCGCGACTTTTCCGAGCGCACCTGGCCCAGCCGCCGCATCACGCAGCCGCCGATCTGGATGAGCACCGACCTGCGCGACGGCAACCAGGCCCTGATCGAACCGATGAGCGTCGAGCGCAAGCTCCGCTTCTTCGAACAGCTGGTCAAGATCGGCTTCAAGGAAATCGAAGTGGGTTTCCCGTCCGCCTCGCAGACCGATTTCGATTTCGTGCGCAAGCTCATCGACGAAAAGCGCATCCCCGACGACGTCACCATCATCGTGCTGACGCAGTCGCGTGAAGACCTGATCAACCGCACGGTGGAATCGGCCGCCGGCGCCAAGCAGGCCATCGTCCACCTGTACAACGCCTGCGCCCCGGCGTTCCGCAAGGTCGTGTTCAACATGACCAAGGACGAAATCAAGAACATCGCCACGACCGGCACGCGCCTGGTCAAGCAGTACATGGCCAAGCACCCGGAAACCAAGTGGCGCTACCAGTACTCGCCCGAAGTCTTCAGCACGACCGAACCCGAATTCGCGCTGGAAGTCTCGAATGCCGTGGCCGACGTATGGGAGCCCACGCCGGACTGCAAGATGGTGCTGAACCTGCCCGCCACCATCGAGGCCACCACGCCGAACATGTACGCCGACCAGATCGAGTGGATGCACAAGAACCTGGCGCGCCGCGACAGCATCGTGCTGAGCGTGCACCCGCACAATGACCGCGGCACCGCCGTGGCCGCCGCCGAATTCGCCGTGATGGCCGGCGCCGACCGCATCGAAGGCTGCCTGTTCGGCAGCGGCGAGCGCACCGGCAACGTCGACCTGGTCACGCTGGCCCTGAACCTCTACACCCAGGGTGTGCACCCGGGCCTGGACTTCTCCGACATCGACGAAGTGCGCCGCTGCGCCGAGTACTGCAACCAGTTGCCCGTGCACCCGCGCCACCCGTATGCCGGCGACCTGGTCTTCACGGCCTTCTCCGGTTCGCACCAGGACGCCATCAAGAAGGGCTTCGCGCAGCAACAGCCGGACGCCGTCTGGGAAGTGCCGTACCTGCCGATCGACCCGGCCGACCTCGGCCGCAGCTACGACGCCGTGATCCGCGTCAACAGCCAGTCGGGCAAGGGCGGCGTGTCGTACCTGCTCGAACAGGAACACGGCCTGGTGTTGCCGCGCCGCCTGCAGATCGAATTCAGCCGCGCCATCCAGCGCGTCACCGACGAGACCGGCCGCGAAGTCACCGCCGACGACGTGCACACCATCTTCAACCGCGAGTACCTGGAACAGAAGGCCCCGTGGAAACTGGTGCGTCACCGCATCGACGGCAATCCGTCGGCCGGCGAAGGCCAGCACTTCAGCATCGAGGCCGAACTCGAATACAACGGCGAACGCCGCGTGGTGACGGGCAAGGGCGATGGCGCCATCTCGGCCTTCGTGGCCGCGCTGGACGTGCCGGTGCGCATCATGGACTACCACGAGCATGCCATCGGCACCGGCACCGACACCCGCGCCGCCTCCTACGTGGAACTGCGCGTGGGCGATTCGAGCACGGGCTTCGGCGTGGGCATCGACCGCGACATCGTGACGGCCTCGTTCCAGGCCGTGCTGAGCGCGGTGAACCGCCACATCAACGCCGGCGCCGTCACCACCGAACAAGAAGCCGCCGAGGCCGCGTGATCCGCCGCCAGGCCGCGGGCGTGGCGGTTACCGCCGCCGCGTCCCCCGCGCGCTTCTTACGGTGAAGCCGCTCCGCACAAACAAAGCCCGCCTTTATCCGGCGGGCTTTCTTCTTTTGCGCGACGCATTCGACCGCGCCACGACAGGCGCAGCGGGTCGGGTCAACCGCGCGGCCACATGTCGGAAGCGCCGATGTCGGGTTCGCGCGCGGCCAGCAGCCGCTCGTGGACCCAGGCGGCGATCGCGAGGGTGCGGTGGTCATCGTGGCGCTTGCCGATCAGTTGCCGGCCCACCGGCAGGCCCTGCGGGCCGGTGGCGAACGGGAGGTTCAGGCACGGCAGGCCGAACAGGGTCCAGGCGCGCGAGAACTGCGGATCGCCCGTGCCGAGGTCGGCGAACGGCGCCTCGCCGCTGGCCGCGGGCGCCAGCAGCACGTCGTACTTGTCGAACCAGCCATCCACCCGCGCGCGCGATTCGGCGGCGCGCGCCAGGTTGTTGATGTGCTGTTCGGCGGAGATCTGCGCGCCGGCCTCGAGGATTGCCTGGATCTTCGGGCTGAGTTGCGCGGCGTGTTCCAGCCGTTCGTAGGCCAGCGACTGCGACGATTCGAACGCCATGATGTCCGCGTGCAGTTGCACCAGCATGCAATGCTCGGGCGGCAGCGGCACCTCTTCGACATGGGCGCCCGCGCGCGACAGCGTGGCGGCGGCCTGGGCGAAGGCTTCCTTGGTTTCGGACTGGGCGTGGCGCCATTGCAGGCTGCGGTACATGCCGATGCGCGGCTTGGCGTCGTAGCTCAGGTTCAGCAGGCGCGGATCGCGCATCAGGACCGAAGCGAACAGGGCCACATCCGGGACCGAGCGGGCAAAGCCGCCCACGGTGTCGAGCGATTCGGCCAGGCTCTTCACGCCGGCGCGAGGGATCGCGCCGAACGTGGGCTTGTAGCCGACGATGCCGCAATACGAAGCGGGGCGGATGATGGAGCCCGCGGTCTGCGAGCCCAGCGCGAACGGCACCATGTCGTCGGCCACCGCCGCGGCCGAACCGCTGGAGGAGCCGCCGGGGGTGTAGGCCTCGTTGCGCGGATTGCGCGTCGGGCCGGCCTGGTAGGTGGCGAATTCGGTGGTGACGGTCTTGCCGATCACGATGGCGCCGGCATGGCGGCACAGCGCCACGGCGGCCGCATCCAGCCCGGGATGGTGGCGCTCGTAGATGGGAGATCCGTAGCGGGTGGGCAGGTCGACGGTGTCGAACAGGTCCTTGACGCCGATCGGCAGCCCATGCAGCGGGCCGCGCAGGGGGCTGCGGTCCAGCATTTCCGCGTGGTCCAGGGCGGCCTGTTTTTGCAGCGCCGTCCAGGCATGGATGGTGTTTTCGCGTTGTTCGATGCGCGCAAAGCAGGCGCGCACCAATTGCACCGCGGTCAATTCGCGCCGTTGCAGCTTGCGCGCCGCGTCAAGCGCGCCAAGTCTGTTTAAGGCAGTAGACATGATCCTTTCCTCTTTCCCGGAGCCGCGCGAGATGCGCGGTACTGACTTCCGCACCCGGTCCCCTTGACCTGGGGTTTGTCCGGATACGGCGCGCCCAATGGTGCGTGCCAATCATGACAAACCCAGCCATTGTGCGCGCCGCGTCAATTGGGAAAACCACTGAAAAAACCGCGTTTCCACAGGGATTTCGAGCCGCGCCGCGCCTTGGCCTTATGTTGTTGCGTTGTTATCAGCATAGCGCAAACGGGTGCAACACAAAGGTCATATTTGTCTTGTAAGATGAAAACGTTTTCAGCAAACCGGCAGCAATGTAGCCATGGCGTCGCGCGCATCGCCCCGCTTTTCCATCATCGAAGTGGCCCGCAAGGCGGGGGTTTCCCCCGCCACGGTTTCGCGCGCGTTCAACCAGCCCGAAATCGTCCATCCGGATACGCTGGCGCACATCCGCGCCATCGCCAAGCGCGCGGGCTTCCGGCCCAATCGTGTCGGCCGCAGCCTGCGTTCGGGCAGCACGCGCACGATCGGATTGATTCTGCCGACGCTGTCCAATCCGGTATTCGCCGAGTGCTTCGAGGGCGCCGAACGGCGCGCCCGCGAGTCCGGCTACAGCGTGATGCTGACCGCCACCGGCTATGACCCGGCGGTGGAATCGGCCGCGGTCCAGGGCCTGATCGACCACCAGGTCGATGGCCTGATCCTGACGGTGGCCGACGCGGCCCGCAGCGCCACGCTGGACGACCTGGACAGCGCCGGCATGCCCTACGTGCTGGTCTACAACGAATCTACCGACCACCCCTATGCCTCGGTCGACAACCGCGCGGCCGCCATCGACATGGTGTCGCACCTGGCGGCGCTGGGGCATCGGCGCATCGCCATCGTGACCGGCCCGCTGACGGCCTCCGATCGTGCCCGCCGCCGCCTGTCGGGCGCGCGCGCCTGCGCCAAGAAGCAGGGCCTGGAGCCGATCCAGCACATCGCCATGGGTTCGCACACCGGCAGCGACGCCGAGGCGCTCAAATCCGCATTGCGCGGCAAGCAGGCGCCGACGGCGCTGTTCTGCTCCAACGACCTGCTGGCCACCGCGGTGATTGCCGATCTGGTGGCGTTGGGTCTGTCGGTTCCGTCCGATATTTCCGTCTGCGGCTTCGACGGCATGCGCTTCGGCGCCTTGCTGACGCCGCCGCTGACTACGGTGGCGCAACCCAGCGACGGCATCGGCCAGGCAGCCTGCTCCAACCTGCTGGCGCAGATCCACGGCCAGCCGCCCCAATCCAATCGCCTGCCGCACTGCATCGTGGTCGGCGGCACCGCGGCGCCGGTGCGCCGCTGAACTCCTTTCACAAAAATAACGATCGAGACACGCGTCATGCTCATCGCACAGATTACCGACCTGCACATGCGCACACCGGGCGACAAGGCCTACGGCATCATCGACCCGGCCGCCTTCCTCGGTCCGGCGGTGCGCGCGCTCAATGCCCTGACGCCGCGCCCGGATTGCGTGCTGATCACCGGCGACCTGACGGACCTGGGCCGTCCGCACGAATACCAGGCGCTGCGCGACCAGCTGCAGGCGCTTGAAATTCCTTATTTCCTGCTGCCCGGCAACCACGATGACCGCGCGCAATTGCGCGCCGCCTTCCCCGACCACGGCTACCTGCAAGGCCAGGGGCCGTTCATCCAATACGCGGTGGAAACGTATCCGCTGCGCCTGCTGGCGCTGGACACGGTGGTGCCGATGAAGAGCCACGGCGAGCTGTGCGACGAACGCCTGGGCTGGCTGGCCGCGCGGCTGGCCGAGCAACCCGACCGGCCGACGCTGGTGCTGATGCATCACCCGCCGTTCCAGACCGGCATCGAGCACATGGACGACATCGGTCTGCTGGCGGGCGGCCCGGAACTTGAACGCATCGTGGCGCGCTATCCGCGCGTCGAGCGCGTGCTGTGCGGCCACCTGCACCGCACCATCTTCCGCCGCTTCGGCGGCACCATTGCCTCGACCTGTCCCGGCACCGCGCACCAGTTGGCGCTGGAGCTGGGGCCCCGACCGACGCTGCAATACATCATGGAGCCGCCGGGCTACCAGTTGCACTGGTGGCACGATGGCGCGCTGGTCACCCACCACGCCGTGATTGGGGAATACCCCGGGCCCTATCCCTTCGCCTGAGCCCCCGATCTCGATTACAAACACTATGCCCTGCCATATCTCCGTCATGTTTGCGCTGCACAATGAAAAGGTTTTCATCGCACGCGCCGCAGACGGATCAGAAAACTAGATCCAAGAGACAGCATGTCATCCATCGTTCTGGATAACCTCACCAAGCAATACGGCGGCGCGGCCGCGATCCACGGCGTCAGCTTCACCGTGCCGGCCGGCAGCTTCACCGTGCTGCTGGGCCCGTCGGGTTGCGGCAAGTCGACCACCCTGCGCATGATCGCCGGGCTCGACACGCCCACGTCCGGCACCATCCGCATCGGCGACCGCGACGTCACCCACTTGCCGCCGGCCAAGCGCCGCATTTCCATGGTGTTCCAGTCGTACGCGCTGTTTCCGCACCTGTCGGTGCGCGAGAACATCCTGTTCGGCCTGAAGGTGCGCAAGGAACCGGCGCGCGACTACGACCGCCGCCTGCAACGCGTGGCTTCGCTGCTGGGCCTGGGCCATCTGCTGGACCGCAAGCCGTCACAACTGTCGGGCGGCCAGCAGCAGCGCGTGGCGCTGGGCCGCGCGGTGATTTCGGAGGCGCCGGTGTGCCTGATGGACGAGCCGCTGTCCAACCTGGACGCGCAGCTGCGCCATGAAATGCGGCGCGAGATCCGCGCCTTGCAGCAGGACCTGGGCATCACCATGGTGTACGTCACGCACGACCAGACCGAGGCCATGAGCATGGCCGACCAGGTGGTGCTGCTGCGCGGCGGCCAGATCGAACAGCACGACACGCCGGACGGCCTGTACGCCCGTCCGGCCAGCGAATTCGCGGCGCGCTTCATCGGCACGCCGCCCATGAACCTGATCAACCTGATGCCGCTCCAGGGCGCCACGGTGATCGCCGGCACCCACGGTCCGGCCATCGCCGGCGCGCCGGAAGGCGCCGCCAAGCTGGGCGTGCGCCCCGAGCACATCCGCATCGACAGCGACGGCATCGCCGCCACGGTGGAAAGCGTGGAGTACTTCGGCGCCGATTCCATCGTGGTCTGCCGGATCGGCGACAGCGGCGGGATCGCGGTGCGCGTGGGCGGCCACCTGCGCGCCCGCGCCGGCGAGGCGCTGCGCCTGTCGTGGCCGGCCGAACAACAGCATTTCTTTGCCGCCGATTCGGCGGTCATCGACACCGTCGGGCGCTGAAGACGCCCCATCCACAGGAAAGGAAACGCAATCATGCGACGCATCGTACTCAAGACCCTGGCCGCCAGCCTTGCCGCCGCCTGCCTGTCGCTGCCCGCGCAGGCGCAGCAAAAGCCCGTCGAAGTGGAGTTCTACTATCCGGTCGCCGTGGGCGGCCCGATCACCAAGATCGTCGATGACATGGTGACGGACTTCGAGAAGGAAAACCCCGGCATCAAGATCAAGCCGATCTACGCCGGCTCGTACCAGGACTCGATCGCCAAGGCGCTGACCGCCCTGAAGGGCGGCACGCCGCCGCAGCTGGCCGTGCTGCTGTCGACCGACATGTTCACGCTGATCGACGAAGACGCCATCGTGCCGATCGACTCGCTGGCCAAGAACGACGCCGACAAGAAGTGGCTGGGCGGCTTCTACGACGCCTTCATGCAGAACAGCCGCACCGGCGGCCACACCTGGGGCGTGCCGTTCCAGCGCTCGACCATCGTGATGTACTACAACAAGGATCTGTTCAAGGCCGCCGGCCTGGATCCCGAGCGCGCGCCCGCCACCTGGGCCGAGCTGGTCGAGTACGGCAAGAAGCTGACCAAGCAGGACGCCAGCGGCAACACCACCCAGTGGGGCATCGAGATCCCGTCGGGCGGCGCCTTCGCCTACTGGCTGTTCCAGGCCCTGACCACGCCCAACGGCGCGATCCTGATGAACGAGGCCGGCAACGAGGTCTACCTGGACAAGCCCGCCGTGGTCGAGGCCGCGCAGTTCTGGCGCGACCTGTCGGCCAAGCACAAGGTCATGCCCACCGGCACGATCGACTGGGGCACCACGCCCAAGGACTTCCTGGAAAAGAAGGCCGCCATCATCTGGACCACCACCGGCAACCTGACCAACATCCGCAAGAACGCCGACTTCCCGTTCGGCGTGGCGATGATGCCGCAGCAAAAGCGCGGCGGCAGCCCGACCGGCGGCGGCAACTTCTACATCTTCAAGAGCGGCACGCCTGAACAACAGCAGGCCGCGCTCAAGTTCGCGCAGTGGGCCACCACGCCCGAGCGCGCCGCCGACTGGAGCATCGCCACCGGCTACGTGGCCGTGACGCCGGCCGCCTGGCAGACCGAGAAGATGAAGAAGTACGCGCAGGAAGTGCCGGCCGCCGCCGTGGCGCGCGACCAGCTGCAGGTGAGCGTGGCCGAATTCTCGACCCACGAGAACCAGCGCGTCACCAAGACCCTGAACGACGCCCTGCAGGCGGCGCTGACGGGTTCCAAGACGCCGCAGCAGGCGCTGACCGACGCCCAGCGCGAAGCCGACCGCATACTGCGTTCCTACAAGTAAATCCGCAAGCACGATGAGCCGCTCCTTGAATGCGCTTTATGGCTGGCTGCTGTTGCTGCCAGCCATCGTGCTGCTCGCCGCGTTCACGCATTACCCGGCGCTGGCGACGCTCTGGCACAGCTTCTATTCCACTCCCAAGGGCGCGCGCCCGGCCCGCTTCGTCGGGCTGGACAACTACGCGGTCATGCGCGACGACCCCGTGTTCTGGCAATCGCTCTGGAACAACCTGTGGTTCGCCCTGGGCACCATCCCGACCTCGATCGGCATCGCGCTGGTCATGGCGCTGTGGGTCAACCGCAACCTGCGCGGGCGCGGTTTCCTGCGCATGGCGTACTTCACGCCGACGGTGCTGCCGATGGTGGCGGTGGCCAATATCTGGCTGTTCTTCTACACCCCGCAGTACGGCCTGATCGCGCAGGTGATGCAGTTGTTCGGCTCGCCCGGTCCCAACTGGCTCGGCAACCGCGAAACCGCGCTGCCGGCGCTGATGCTGGTGACGGTGTGGAAGGAATCCGGCTTCTTCATGATCTTCTACCTGGCCGCGTTGCAGACGGTGTCGCCGTCGCTGCGCGAGGCAGCGATGCTGGAAGGGGCCTCACGCTGGCAGTACTTCCGGCGCGTGCTGTGGCCGCTGTTGATGCCGACCACGCTGTTCGTGCTGATCAATGCGCTGATCAACGCCTTCCGGCTGGTGGACCACGTGGTGGTCATGACCCGCGGCGGGCCCGACAACGCCAGCACGCTGCTGCTGTACTACATCTACCAGGTCGGCTTCAGCTTCTGGGACACCGCCTACGCCGCGACGCTGACCGTCGTGCTGCTGGTGGTGCTGGCGCTGACGGCGCTGGTCAAGTTCCGCTGGCTGGACCGCAGGACGCACTACCAATGAAAGACAAGCTCGATACCCTGGGCGCGTGGGCGCTTGGCCTGTTGTGGATCCTGCCGCTGGCGTATGCCGTGTGGGCGGCGTTTCACCCGCCGGCCTACGCCACCCGCTTCGACCTGTTCGCGCCGCTCACGCTCGACAACTTCGCGCGGGCCTGGCAGGCCGCGCCGTTCCCGCGCTACTTCGCCAACACGTTTTTGCTGGTGACAATGGTGCTGGCGGCGCAGCTGGTGCTGTCGACGCTGGCCGGCTACGCCTTCGCGCGCTTCGAGTTCCGCGGCCGCGACTTCGTCTTCATGCTGGTGCTGCTGCAGCTGATGATCATGCCGGACGTGCTGCTGGTGGAGAACTACCGCTCCATGAGCCAGCTCGGCATCCGCGACACGGTGTTCGCCATCGGCCTGCCGTACTTCGCCTCGGCCTTCGGCATCTTCCTGCTGCGCCAGACCTTCAAGACGGTGCCGCGCGAATTGGAGGAGGCCGCGCGCATGGAGGGCGCCAACGCGCTGCAGGTGCTGTGGAAGGTGTACGTGCCACTGGCCAAGCCGATCTACGTGGCCTACGGGCTGGTGTCGGTCAGCCACCACTGGAACAACTTCCTGTGGCCGCTGATCATCACCAACTCGGTGGAATCGCGGCCGCTGACGGTGGGCCTGCAGGTGTTCTCGTCGACCGACCAGGGCATCGACTGGTCGGTGATCACGGCCGCCACGCTGATGTCGGCGGCGCCGCTGCTGATTGCCTTCCTGCTGTTCCAGCGCCAGTTCGTGCAATCGTTCATGCGCGCCGGCATCCGCTGAGCTTTCCCTGGAAAGCAAAAGACCCTGCGTCATGCGGGGTCTTTTCGTTGGGGCGGCCAGGCGGTCAGTAACCGACCGTCAGGCCGGGCAGGTCCACCGTGATGCGCGGGCGTTCCAGCGCCAGCGCCAGGTGCTCGGCGAACTCGCGGGCTTCCTTGGCGTCGGTGGACAGGATGTCGTAGCCGAGCGCGTCGGCCACGCCCAGCACCTTGTCCAGCAGCAGCACCTTGCCGCTGGGGCGCAGGGGTTCACAGCCCAGGGTTTCCCAGGCGCCGTCGAACCAGTCGCGGGCGTCGTTCTGGCGCTGCGGGCTGGGTTCGACGTTGGCCGACAGGTCCAGCGAGCGCCGGGTGTCGAAAACGATGGTAATGTCGCTGCGCATGGCGGGGATTCCTTGAAATGGCGTCAGCCGCAAAGGGTAGGCAAAAAACGCCGGGCAGATTGTCCGTCCGGCGACATTGGCTTACCAGCCGCGCGACACTTCCCAGGTGACCTCGGCGCCGGCGGCCTGCGACTGGCGCATCATGTCCAGCAGCGGGAAGGCGCGCTCCTTCAGGCCGACCGCGCGCGCCATGGGCGCCACCGCCGGCTTGTCCTCGTCTTCCTCGTCCTCGGCGGGATTGCCCTGGGATTCTTCAATGGCCCGTTCGATACCCTGGATGGCCGGACCGAGCTGGTCGGCGGTGAACACGCCGCGCTCGGGGATCTTGTCGCCAAAGGACTTGCCCGCGGCTTGCAGCAGGACGCCGGCGTGGTCGGTGAGCATCAGGACTTCGGCCACGACCTTGGAGTGAAACGTAATCAGCATATTCCGGTCTCCTACGGATTGAATACCCTCAATACACTACCGCATCACCCTGGGGATGCCAACTGGCGCCCCCGGGCGAGGGTCGGCGGACGGCCCGGCCGACGGCGCCCCCGCGCGGTAACGGCCGCCAAATCAAGCTATGATTCAGGAGATTCCCGTGACGGCAGGATCCGCGGCGGCCGAGAATCCGGCGCCTCGCGCGGTCATGCCCCCGAGGCCCGCCAGCCGGCCGATCCCGCCCCCTGGCGCCGCGCGCGAGCCCACGGCCCGCCGCCCTCGTCACCCACCCAGAACTTCTCCAGACGCCCATGCTCCCCGAGCAACAAAAACAGCTTATCTCCCTGATCCAGGCCGCCGTCGCGCAGAGCCTGCCCGATGCCCAGGCCGATGCGGCCCGAGCCAACGTGCTGCTGGAGCGCCCCAAGGTCGCCGCCCACGGCGACGTCGCCACCAACGTGGCCATGCAGCTGGCCAAGCCGGCCAAGCGCAATCCGCGTGAACTGGCCCAGGCCATCGTCGAGGCGCTGCTGGCCCTGCCGGGCGCCCGCGACCTGGTCGAAAGCGCGGAAATCGCCGGTCCCGGCTTCATCAACCTGCGCGTCACCGCCGCCGCCCGCCAGGCCGTCATCACGGCCGTGGCCGAACAGGGCGAGGCCTTCGGCCGCGCCGCCCGCAGCGGCGAGAAGATCCTGGTGGAATTCGTGTCCGCCAACCCCACCGGCCCGCTGCACGTCGGCCACGCCCGCCAGGCGGCCCTGGGCGATGCCCTGTGCCGCCTGTACGACGCCATCGGCTGGGATGTGACCCGCGAGTTCTATTACAACGACGCCGGCAACCAGATCGAGAACCTGGCCATCAGCGTGCAGGCGCGCGCCCGCGGCCTGACGACCGACTCGCCCGAGTGGCCCGCCGACGGCTACAAGGGCGACTACATCCTGGACATCGCCCGCGACTTCCAGGCCGGCAAGACCATCCAGGCCTCGGACGGCGAGCCCGTCACCGCCACCGGCAACATCGACAGCCTGGAAGACATCCGCGCCTTCGCCGTGGCCTACCTGCGCCGCGAGCAGGACCTGGACCTGCAGGCGTTCGGGCTGAAGTTCGACAACTACTACCTCGAAAGCTCGCTGTACACCTCGGGCCGGGTCGAGGCCACCGTCAAGGCGCTGATCGCCGGCGGCCATACCTATGAAGAAGGCGGCGCGCTGTGGCTGCGCACCACCGAGCTGGGCACGGGCGACGACAAAGACCGCGTCATGCGCAAGAGCGAGGGTGGCTACACCTATTTCGTGCCGGACGTGGCCTACCACAAGGCCAAGTGGGAACGCGGTTTCCACCGCGCCGTGAACATCCAGGGCAGCGACCACCACGGCACCGTGGCGCGCGTGCGCGCCGGCCTGCAGGCGCTGGAAGAGGGCATTCCCAAGGACTACCCGTCCTACGTGCTGCACAAGATGGTCAAGGTGATGCGCGGCGGCCAGGAGGTCAAGATCTCCAAGCGCGCCGGCAGCTACGTCACCATGCGCGACCTGATCGACTGGGTCGGCCGCGACGCCGTGCGCTACTTCCTGATCCAGCGCCGCGCCGACACCGAATTCGTGTTCGACGTCGACCTGGCCCTGTCCAAGAGCGACGAGAACCCGGTCTATTACATCCAGTACGCCCACGCGCGCATCTGCTCGGTGATCAACAACGCCGGCATGCCCGCGGCCGACGTGGCCGCGGCCGACGCGTCCCTGCTGACCGCCCCCAGCGAATTCGCGCTGATGCAGCGCCTGGCCGAGTTCCCCCACGTGGTGGCGCTGGCCGCCCAGGAACTGGCCCCGCACCACATCGCCTTCTGGCTGCGCGACTGCGCCGCGGACTTCCACGGCTGGTACAACGCCGAGCGCGTGCTGGTCGACGACACCGCGCTCAAGCTGGCGCGCCTGCGCCTGGCCGCGACCACGCGCCAGGTGCTGGCCAACGGCCTGGCGCTGTTGGGCGTGTCCGCCCCCGAGCGGATGTAACATCGGTACATGGCCACCAAGCGCAAACCCACCCGCCGGTCCGGCGAAAGCGGCAGCACCCTGTACGGGGCGCTGGCCGGATTGCTCCTCGGCTTGATCGTCGCCGCCGTCGTGGCGTTCTACGTCACCAAGGCGCCCGTGCCCTTTGTCGATCGCGCCACCCGCCAGGGCGACGCCGGCAAGCTGCCCGATCCGCGCCAGGCGCCGGATCCCAACGCCGGCCTGTACGGC
>NZ_CP017433.1:0-152069 GCF_002082135.1 Achromobacter ruhlandii | reverse complement strand
CCGCGGCCGCCCCCGCGCCGGCCGCCAGCGCGCCGCCCACGCCCATCGCCAAGGTGGCGCCGACCCCGGCCCCCGCGGCCAAGGCGCCGGTCGCCAGCGCCGCCCCGACCGCGTCGGCCAATGGCTCGTACTACCTGCAGGCTGGCGCCTTCCGCGGCCAGGACGACGCCGAATCGCTCAAGGCCCGCATCATCCTGCTGGGCCTGCCGGTGGCGGTGCAGAAGGCCGAGGTCAACGGCAAGCCGATCAACCGCGTGCGCGTCGGTCCGTTCGCCCGCCTGGACGACATGAACCGCGCCCGAGGCCGCCTGGGCGAAAACAAGATCGAAACGGCGGTGGTGCGCCAGTAACACGGCGCCCGCATCATGGTTTTTGATTGAACTAATCCGGGCCTGGCCCTGTCTGTAACCTCTTTGTTCAGGAACCTCACCCCATCATGCTGTCCCCCAAGCTCATCCGCATCCTGGCAGCCGCCGCGCTGACCGCCACCGCGTTCTTCAGCCCGGTCAGCCACGCCCAGGGCACCCAGGCCTATGTGCCGATCAATCCGCCGCTGCCGTCGGATACCCCGGGCAAGATCGAGGTCCTGGAATTCTTCGCCTACACCTGCCCGCACTGCGCCGCCATGGAACCCATGGTCGAGGACTGGGCCAAGACCAAGCCCGACGACGTCGTGCTCAAGCAGGTGCCGATCGCCTTCAACGCCGGCATGAAGCCGCTGCAACAGCTGTACTACACCCTGGTGGCCCTGGATCGCCCCGACCTGCACGCCAAGGTCTTCACCGCCATCCACGGCGAGCACAAGCGCCTGATCGACAAGAAGGCCATGGGCGAGTGGGCCGCCGCGCAGGGCGTGGACCGCGCCAAGTTCGACTCGGTGTTCGATTCGTTCAGCGTGCAGACCCAGGTCCAGCGCGCCAACCAGCTGGCCGAAGCCTATCGCATCGAAGGCACGCCGTCGTTCGCCGTCGGCGGCAAGTTCATGACCTCGCCGGTCATGGCGGGCAACAGCTACGAAGGCGCCCTGCAGGAAGTGAACAAGCTGATCCCGATGGCCCGCGGCAAGTGACCCGCGCCTGAATCGCGTTCATGACGACGCCCCGCGCCGACCGGCCGGGGCGTTTTTCATGGGGTCATCCCCAAGGCGAGCGGACGCGGCAGAGCGCCCGCCGCGATATACACTTCCTCCCATAATTATTCGCCGCCACGCGCGGCCTACAAGGGGTGGAAGATGAGACAGCAATTCCTGCGCCGCGCGGCGCTGGGCGTGAGCCTGGCGCTGGCCGGCCTTTCAGCGCAAGCCAATGACGCCGACGGCGTGAAGATCGGCGTCCTGACCGACATGGCCGGCGTCACCGCCGATGCCACCGGGCGCGGCTCGGTCGAGGCCGCGCGCCTGGCGATCGAGGAACTGGGCGGCAGCGTGCTCGGCAAACCCGTGGCGCTAGTATCGGGCGACCACCAGCACCGGCCCGACATCGGCAGCGGCATGGTGCGCAAGTGGTACGACACCGACGGCGTCGACGTGGTGGTGGACGTGCCCAATGCCTCGGTGGCGCTGGCGGTGCAGGGCATCGCGCGCGAAAAGAAGAAGCTGGTGCTGTTCTCCAGCCCCGGCACCACCGCGCTGACGCAGGCGCAATGCTCGCCCTATGGCGTGCAATGGACCTACACCACCTACGCGCTGTCGCGCGGCACCGCCACCGCCGTGGTCAAGGAAGGCAACAAGCGCTGGTTCATCCTGGCGTCCGATTACGCCTTCGGCAAGCAGCTGGCCGCCGACACCGAGACCGTGGTCAAGGCCAACGGCGGCGAAGTGGTGGGCACGGTGTTCCACCCGCTCAACGCCTCGGACTTCGCCTCGTTCCTGCTGCAGGCGCAGGCCTCCAAGGCGCAGATCATCGCCGTCGCCAACGCTGGCGGCGACACCATCTCGGCGATCAAGCAGGCGGCCGAATTCGGCATCGCCAGCGGCGGCCAGAAGCTGGCGGCAATGCTGTTGCTGCTGACCGACGTGCACAGCCTGGGATTGCAGGCCGCGCAGCACACCTACCTGACGGTGCCGTCCTATTGGGACATGAACGACGGCACCCGCGCCTTCAGCAAGAAGTTCGAAGCCCGCCTGGGCCGCCCGCCCACCTTCCTGCAGGCCGGCGTGTACAGCTCGGTGCGCCACTACCTGCGCGCGGTGCAGGCGGCCGGCACCACCGATTCGGACGCGGTGATGGCGAAGATGAAGTCGATGCCGATCGACGACCCCTTCAGCCTGAACGCGCGCATTCGCGAAGACGGCCTGGTGGTGCGCGACATGATGCTGGCGCAGGTGAAATCGCCCGACCAGTCCAAGGCGCCCTGGGACTACTACAACATCGTGCGCACCATTCCCGGCGACTCGCTCGCCTGGCCCCTGTCGGAAAGCCAATGTCCGCTGGTCAAGAAGTAGGCCCCCTGGCGCTGGCCGATTTCGGCAGCTTCTACGCGGGCGGGCGGCAGGCGCATATCAGCGGCCGCCCGGTGCGCGAGATCGCCTTCACCAAGACCGCCTCGCTGACGTACGACCCCAACGGGCTGTACCACGTCGAACAGGCCTACGTGCAGTACTTCATCCCGGCCGAACGCCGCCATCCGCTGCCGCTGGTGCTGCTGCACGGCGGCGGCATGACCGGCGCGATGTGGGAACAGACGCCGGACGGCCGGCATGGCTGGTTGCAGCATTTCGTGCGTCAGGGCCACGCGGTCTACGTGGTCGACAACGTCGAGCGCGGCCGCGCCGGCTGGACGCCGTTCGAGGAGGTCTGGCCCGATGCGCCGATCGTGCGCAACGCCGAGGAAAGCTGGTCGCTGTTCCGCTTCGGCCGCGCCGAGGACTACGCGCAGCGCCGCGCCTTCGACGGCCAGCGCTTTCCGCTGGCGGCCTTCGACGATTTCATCCGCCACGCCGTGCCGCGCTGGCTGGGCAACAACGATGCGGCGCTGGCGGGCTTGTGCGCCGCGCTGGAACGCATCGGCCCGTGCCTGGTGCTGGCGCACAGCCATGGCGGCGAAGTGGCCTACCGCGCGCTGCAGGCGCGGCCGGAACTGGTGCGCGGGGTCATCGGCATCGAGCCCTCGGGGTTCTCGGCGGAAGTGGACGCGGCGGCGGTGGCGGGCAAGCCCTTTCTGTTCGTCTATGGCGACTATCTCGACGCCACGCCGCTATGGGCCAGGCTGGATGCGGCGGGGCAGGTCTACGCCGACCAGTTGGCGGCACGGGGCGGCCGCGTTACCCGCTGGCGCCTGGCCGACATGGGTATTCGCGGCAATTCGCACATGCCGATGATGGACGACAACAGCGACGACATCGCCGCGCGCATCGGCGCGTGGGTCCGCGCCAACGCCTGACATACAGCGGCGCCTTGCCGCACGGGCCTTGCGCCGGCCTTCATCCCGGGCGGGGCGGGCGGGGCTGGCGCGCCGGCCGGGCCCGGCCGGCGGTCACGCCCGGGTCAGCCCTTGACCGCCGCGGCCTTTTCCAGCGCCTGGGTCAGGTCGGCGATGATGTCCTGCGGCGACTCCAGGCCGATGTGCAGGCGCACCAGTGCGTTGTCGCCCTCGCCCCAATAGCGATGGTGCGACAGGTCCTTGGGCGACACCAGTTGCACCAGGCTTTCGTAGCCGCCCCACGAGAAACCGATACCGAACAGTTCCAGTTCGTCGACGAACACGCGCGCGGCCGCCGGCGGCAGGCGCAGCTCGACCGACAGCATGCCGTTCGAACCGGTGCAGTCGCGCTGCCACAGCGCATGGCCCGGATCCTGCGGCCAGGCCGGGTGGAACAGGCGCACGGTCTCGGGGCGCTGCTTGAAGAACTCGCAGACCTGCAGCGCGTGGCGCGCGTGCTGCGCCATGCGGATCGGCATGGTGCGCACGCCGCGCAGCGCCAGCCAGGCGTCGTCGGCGCTGATGGAATAACCCATGGCGTACTGGGTGCGGTTCAGCTTCCTGGCAATCGCCTCGTCATTGGTGACCACCGCGCCCAGCATCAGGTCGGAATGGCCGCCCACGTACTTGGTGCCGGCGATGACCGACACCTGCGCGCCCAGCGTCAGCGGCCGGTAGATGTAGCCCGAGCCCCAGGTGTTGTCGGTGGCCAGCACCAGGCCGTGGCGCTGCGCGATGGCGGCCATGGCGCCCATGTCGAGCATCTCGAACAGCAGCGAGCCGGGCGATTCCACGTACAGCAGCTTGGTATTGGGCTGCACCAGCGCGTCCAGGTCCTCGCCGGCGGCGAAGTAGGTGACGGCGATGTTCATGCGCTTGAGCACGGCATCGTCCAGCTCGCGCATCGGGCCGTAGACGCAATCGGAGATCAGCGCGTGGTCGCCGGCCGAGCACAGCGCCAGCATCACCATCGTCATGGCCGACAGGCCCGACGGCGCCAGATACGCGTGGGTGCCGCCTTCGAGCTGCGCGAAGACCTGCTCCAGCGCCGCGTGCGTGTCCATGCCCATGCGGCCGTAGGTGGTGGCGCGGCCGCCGGCGGCCTTGCTGCGCTGGGCCTTTTCCAGTGCGGCCAGGTTCTCGAAGCGCACCGTGCTGGCCCGCATCGGCGGCAGCGGCACCGGGGCCGTGCCGGTCTCGGGGTTGAACGGGGCGGTGCCCGCGTGCTGCAAAACCGTATCGATGTGTTTGGTGATAGCCATCTTCTGGAGCCAATGCTTGCGTATTGTCGGGAATCCGAACCCTAGCAGGAACGCACGGGAATGTCGCGCCCCCGCGGCCGGCGGTCAGTCGATCCAGCGCACCGCCGCGTCAAGCTCGGCGCGGCTGGTGCGATAGCTGTTGGCCGGATGGGCCGTATCGGCGTAGCCGAACGAGATGGCGCAGACCACGCGGCGGTCGGAACCGATGCCGAGCTGTTCGCGCAGCACCTCGGGATACATCGCCAGCGAGGCCTGGGCCACCGTGGCCACGCCGTTGGCCTGCGCCGCCAGCAGGAAATTGGCGACATAGCCGCCGCAGTCGATGGCGCCGTACTCGCCCAGCGCCTCGTCGGTGGTGATGATGGCCACGTGCGGTGCGTCGAACAACTGGAAGTTGCGCAGCTCCTGGCGGCGATAGGCCTCGCGGTCGCCACGCGCCACGCCGACCGCGCCGTATAGCTGGAAGCCCGACTCGCGGCGCCGCGCCAGGTAGTCGCCCCGGTACTCGCGCGGGAACGGGAAGTCGGGCGTGAAGCCGGGCTGCCCGGCGCGTTCCACCAGGGCCCGGCTCAGGCGCCGCGCGGCGTCGCCCGAGGCCACCGTCACCTGCCAGGGCTGGCAGTTGCACCAGGACGCGGTGCGCTGCGCCAGCGTCAGGATGCGCTCGATGGTGGCGCGCGGCACCGGCTCGGGCAGGAAGGCGCGGCAACTGTGGCGCGCGCGCAGCCAGTCTTCGAGCGCGGCGTCGGGGCGCGCGGCAGCGGATTCGGGTACGGCGGACATGGTGTCTCCTTGGTTTCCTCGTATGATGGCCACTTGATTGCCGGCGCGCAAGGCGCCGCCCGACCCTGGCGAGACCCCATGCTGCCCCTCGATTCCCTGATCGCGTTCTTCGGCATTGCCGTATTGCTGGCCCTCACGCCCGGGCCCGACAACCTGTTCGTGCTGATGCAATCGGCCATCTGGGGCCGCAAGGCCGGGCTGTTCGTGGTGCTGGGGCTGTGCACCGGGTTGCTGGGCCACACCGCCGCCGTGGCGCTGGGGCTGGCCGCCGTGTTCGCGGCTTCCCCCGTGGCCTTTACGGCGCTGAAACTGGCGGGCGCGGCGTATCTGGCCTACCTGGCGTGGCAGATCCTGCGGGCGCCGGTGCATGCCGAGGACGGCCAGCGGCCCGAGCCGATGAAGACCTCCGCGCTGTACCGGCGCGGCATCGTCATGAACCTGACCAATCCCAAAGTGCTGCTGTTCTTCTTCGCCTTCCTGCCGCAGTTCACCTCGCCCAAACTGGGTTCGGTGGGCTGGCAGACGGTGCAACTGGGCGCGGTGTTCATGCTGGCCACGCTGCTGGTGTTCGGCGCCATCGCCTTCTTCTCGGGCGCGTTCGGCGAACTGCTGCAACGCTCGGTCACGGCCAAGCGCTGGCTCAACCGCGTCGCGGCACTGGTGTTCGTGGGACTGGCCGTGCGGCTGGCGACGGCCACGCGCTGAGGCCGCCGGCCGGCGCGAGCCTGGCGAGGGCCGACCCGGCGCAGCCGCGCGCGCCGGTTCGCCCGCGGGAGGCCGCCGCGCAACGTGGCTGGAGCGGCGTCAGGCCGCCTTGAAGCGCACGATGCCGTCCGCGCCTGTGCCGCGCGTCAGCTTGCCTTCGAAATACAGCGCATGCAGGTGCGCCAGCGCCTCGCCCATGGCGAAGGTCAGCTGGTGCAGGTCGAGCTTGCGCTTGAACAGCACCGGCACGATGTCGGAGGTCGATTGCGGTCCGGCCTTACAGGCCTCCAATACTTCGGCCAGACGGTCGCGGTGATGCTCGTGCTGCTGCGCGATGCGCTCGTGCAGGCCCTTGAAAGGCCGGCCATGCGACGGCAGCACCAGCGTGTCGCGCGGCACGTCGGCGTAGCCGTCGAGCGAGCGCAGGTACAGCGGCAGCGGATTGGCGTCGGGCTCGTAGTCGAACACACTGACGTTGGTTGAGATGCGCGGCAGCACCATGTCACCGGAGATCAGCACGCCCAGGTCGGGCGAATGCAGCGAGGCGTGCTCGGGCGCGTGGCCGTAGCCGACGATGACGCGCCAGTCGTGCGCGCCGATGCGCACCGCGTCGCCATGCATGATGCGGGTGTAGCGCGACGGCACGGCCGGCACCAGGTTGGGGAAGTAGTTGGCGCGCTGGCGGATCTGTTCCTGCGCGTCCGGATCGGTCAGGCCGTGGCGGGCGAAATGGTCTACCGCCGACTGGCCGCCAGGCCCGGCGCCGGCGTCATTGCGGCGCGACGACCACAGCGACGCGACCATGAAGTCGGTCATGGTCATCCACAGCCGCGCGTCCCAGCGTTCACAGAGCCAGTAGGCCAGGCCGATGTGGTCCGGATGCATGTGGGTGACGATGACGCGCAGCACCGGCAGGCCGTCCAGTTCGTTCTCGAACACCTGTTCCCACAGCGTCTTGACCTCGTCGCGCGAGATGCCGCAGTCGACGATGGTCCAGCCGTCGCGGCCGTCGATGCGATCGCGCAGCAGCCAGAGATTGATATGATCCAGCGCGAACGGCAGCGGCATGCGGATCCACTTGACGCCCTCGGCCACCGGGTGGGCGCGGCCGGCTTCGGGCTGGAAATCGGCCCAGGGATACTGCAGCTTCTGTTCGTTGGGGTTCATTGCCTCGCTCTCCACGCTTGACGATCGCGTCAAGTCATCATAATTTACGTTTACGTAAACTGCCACACGTCGCATGTCCCCGTCAACCTGGACCATCTCCGAGCTCGCCCGCGAGTTCGACGTCACGCCCCGCACGATCCGCTTCTATGAAGACCAGGGGATCGTCAGCCCGGCGCGCGAGGGCCGCAACCGCATCTTCGGGCCGCGCGACCGCACGCGCCTGAAGCTGGCCCTGCGCGGCAAGCGCCTGGGCCTGCAGTTGTCGGAGATCCTGACGCTGATCGACATGTACGACGGCCCCGGCGACACCGAGGTGCAGTTGCGCCAGTACCTGGCGGTGCTGGCCCAGCACCGCGCCACGCTGGAGCAGCAGCGCCGCGACATCGAGGATACGCTGCAGGAGATCGCGGTGCAGGAACGCCAGTGCCGCGAGCTGCTGGCGCAGCAACGAGCCTGAAGCGCCTGCCATGGCGATGCTGCAAACCTTCGCGCTGTTCGTCCTGACCGCGCTGGCCGAGATCATCGGCTGCTACCTGCCGTACCTGTGGTTGCGCCGCGGTCATTCCATCTGGCTGCTGGCGCCGGCCGCCGTCAGCCTGGCCCTGTTCGCCTGGCTGCTGACGCTGCACCCGACCGCGTCGGGGCGCGTGTATGCGGCCTATGGCGGGGTGTACATCGGCATGGCGCTGCTGTGGCTGTGGGCGGTCGATGGCGTGCGGCCCAGCGTCAGCGATTATGTCGGCGTGGGGCTGTGCCTGGCGGGGATGCTGGTGATCATGTTCGGGCCCAAGACGGCCTGACCGATTGCCGCGAAGGCGCGTGGGCGCACGACGGGCCAGCGCGCGTTGGCGGGTCCGACTCACGCGGCGCGACGCCGGCCCGCCTCTCCGAAAATGAAAAAGCGCGCTCCCCGTGGAGCGCGCTTTGCATTGCCTGCGCGGCATCCCGAGCGGGATGCGCGGCGCCGGCGTCATTCCGCCTTGATGTTGCCTTCCTTGATGATGCGCGCGTTGTTGGCGAACTCGGCCTGCACCTGCTTGGCGAAGGCGTCGCCGGACGCGGTGCCCGGCTGCAGGTAGGACTTGGTCAGCAGGTCCTTGAACTCGGCGCTGGCCACGGCCTTGGCCAGCGCGGCCTGCAGCGGACCCGACACCGCCGGCGGCAGGTTGGCCGGGGCGAAGATGCCGAAGTTCGAGTAGTACTGCGCCTGCGGCAGCTTCAGTTCGGCCATGGTGGGCACGTCGGGCCAGGCGGCCAGGCGCTCGGGCGCCATCACCGCCAGCGGCTTGAGCGCGCCGCTGGCCACGTGCGGCAGCACAACGTCGGTGTTGACCACCAGCAGTTCGACCACGCCGCCGAGGCCGTCGGTCAGCGCCTGGCTGTTGCCGCGGTAGGGCACGTGCAGCATCCTGGTGCCGGTCTGCGTGGTCAGCGCCGCCATGCCGATGTGGGCCACGGTGCCCTGGCCCGGCGTGCCGTAGCGCACGCCGTCCGGGTGCGACTTGGCGTAGTCGATCAGGCCGGCGAAGTCCTTCACCGGCAGGGCCTTGGTGGCGACGATGGCCACGGGCGCCACGGCCACGCTGGCCACCGGCGTCAGGTCCTTCATCGGGTCGTAGTTGGTCTTGGCCAGGTGCGGGAAGATGGTCAGCGGACTGGTGGAAGCCAGCAGCAGGGTGGCGCCGTCCGGCTGGGCGCGCGCCACGAAGTCGGTGCCGACCGAGGCGCCCGCGCCGGGCTTGTTTTCGACGATGACGGTGGCGTTGGTCTCCTTGCGCAGCACGTCGCCCAGGCGGCGCCCGATCGCGTCGGCGCTGCCGCCGGCGGTGTAGGGCACGACCAGGGTGATGGGCTTGGCGGGCCAGCCCTGCGCCAGCGCGGCGCCGCCCGTCATGATCGCCAGGGCCGCCCCCGCGGCCGTGAACAACATCTTCTTTTTCATAGCTTCCTTGTGGTGTTGCGTAGCACTGCGTGAGGTAATGCTTGAATCAGCCAGCCAGGTAGCGCTGCGTCAGCCGCACCCAGTAGTTAGTGCCCGGCGCGATCAGGGCGTCGTTGAAGTCGTAGCTGGTGTTGTGCAGCATGCACGGGCCCAGGCCGTGGCCGGCCATGCGGTGGTCGCCGTCGCCGTTGCCCAGGAACACGTAGCAGCCGGGCTTGGCCTGCAACAGAAAGGCGAAGTCCTCCGAGGCCATCACCGGCTCGATCACGCGGGCGTGGTCGGCGCCGGCCACCTCGCGCATGACCTCCATGCAGAACTCGGTCTCGGCGGGCGTGTTGATCAGCGCCGGATAGCGACGCTCAAAATAGACCTCGGCCTCGCAGCCATGGGCGGCGGCAATGCTGCCGGCGATCTCGTGCATGCG
This sequence comes from Achromobacter ruhlandii, assembly GCF_002082135.1. Classification (NCBI taxonomy): domain Bacteria; kingdom Pseudomonadati; phylum Pseudomonadota; class Betaproteobacteria; order Burkholderiales; family Alcaligenaceae; genus Achromobacter; species Achromobacter ruhlandii. The sequence goes on along the minus strand of NZ_CP017433.1, from coordinate 142,366 downwards.
GCGCTCGATCAGGTCGACCACGTCGGTGCTGTAGGCGCGCACCGAGCCGCCCAGCCAGGCGCTGCCCGGGATCACGTTGATGACGCTGCCGCCGGCCTGCACCTGGGTGATGGACAGCACGGCGGCGTCCAGCGGGCGCTTGCTGCGGGTCAGGATGGTCTGCAGCGACTGGCCGATGGCGAACAGCGCCGGCACCGGGTCGGCGCAATCGTGCGGCGCGGCGGCGTGGCCGCCCTTGCCGCGCACGGTGATCTTGAAGCCGTTGGCGGACGCCATCATCGGCCCGGCGCAGACGCCGAACGAGCCGGCCTCCAGGCCGGGCCAGTTGTGCATGCCGAACACGGCTTCGCAGGGGAAGCGGTCGAACAGGCCGTCCTGGATCATGGCGCGGCCACCGGCGCCGCCTTCCTCGGCCGGCTGGAAGCAGAAATAGACCGTGCCGTCGAAATCGCCTTGCTGTTGCAAGTGGCGCGCGGCGGCCAGCAGCATGGCGGTGTGGCCGTCGTGGCCGCAGCCATGCATCTTGCCGTCGTGGCGCGAACGGTGTTCGAACTGGTTCTCTTCCTGCATCGGCAGGGCGTCCATGTCGGCGCGCAACATGATGGCGCGGCCGGAAGCGCCGCGCTTGATGACGCCGACCACGCCGGTCCTGGCGATGCCGGTGTGGGTCTCGATGCCCCAGCCGCGCAGGGCGTCGGCCACCACCTTGGCGGTGCGGTGCTCTTCGTAGCAGAGCTCGGGATGGGCGTGCAGGTCGCGCCGCAGCGCCACGATATCGTCAAGATTGGCCAGGTCGGACACCGCTGACTCCGTAACAAAATTTGAAGTTTCAAGGACCCGGGGAATAGTACCCAGGGCGCTTCCCGGGAACGCAAACATTTGCCTAGGGAAAACCCGACTCATATTTACGTTTACGTAAACGTAATATTTGCGCTGCATCATTGCGTAGCCAGCGTCGATCAGCGCATTATGGGGCCACGCGGCGAGATCCGGCGCGATCGCAGGCGCCCATAAGAATGTAAGTACCTACTATCACGGAGACAGCGATGAACCTTCCTGGCCTGAACTTCGACCTGGGCGAAGACCTGGACATGCTGCGCGACGCCGTGCGCACTTTCGCGCAGGCCGAGATCGCGCCGCGCGCCGCCGAAGTCGACCGCAGCGACCAGTTCCCCATGGACCTCTGGCGCAAGTTCGGCGACCTGGGCGTGCTGGGCATGACGGCCAGCGAGGAATACGGCGGCGCCAACATGGGCTACCTGGCCCACATGGTGGCGATGGAGGAAATCTCCCGCGCCAGCGCCTCGATCGGCCTGTCGTATGGCGCGCACTCCAACCTGTGCGTCAACCAGATCAACCGCAACGGCACCCCCGCCCAGAAGGCCAAGTACCTGCCCAAGCTGATTTCCGGCGAACACATCGGCGCGCTGGCCATGAGCGAACCGGGCGCCGGCTCGGACGTGGTCAGCATGAAGCTGCGCGCCGATAAGAAGGGCGACCGCTACGTGCTCAACGGCTCCAAGATGTGGATCACCAACGGCCCCGACGCCGACACCCTGGTGGTCTACGCCAAGACCGACCCCGAGGCGCACCAGCGCGGCATCACCGCGTTCCTGGTGGAAAAGGGCTTCAAGGGTTTCTCGGTGGCGCAGAAACTGGACAAGCTCGGCATGCGCGGCAGCCACACCGGCGAACTGGTGTTCCAGGACTGCGAGATCCCCGAGGAAAACGTGCTGGGCCAGGTCAACGGCGGCGTCAAGGTGCTGATGAGCGGCCTGGACTACGAGCGCGCCGTGCTGTCCGGCGGCCCGGTCGGCATCATGCAGGCCGTGATGGACGTGGTGGTGCCCTACATCCATGACCGCAAGCAGTTCGGCCAGGCCATCGGCGAATTCCAGCTGATCCAGGGCAAGGTGGCGGACCTGTACACCACGCTGCAGGCCAGCCGCGCCTTCTGCTACCAGGTCGGCAAGAACCTCGACCGCCTGGGCGCCGAGCACGTGCGCCAGGTGCGCAAGGACTGCGCCGCGCTGATCCTGTACACCGCCGAGAAGGCCACCTGGATGGCTGGCGAGGGCGTGCAGATCCTGGGCGGCAACGGCTACATCAACGAATACCCGGTGGGCCGCCTGTGGCGCGACGCCAAGCTGTACGAAATCGGCGCCGGCACCAGCGAAATCCGCCGCATGCTGATCGGCCGCGAGCTGTTCGCCGAGACGGCCTGAGTCCCCCCGGAAGTCGTTTGCCATGATCCGCACGTCCGACGTCCAGCACATCGAGCAGGCGCCCGCCCGGGGCCCTTCGCCGCTGGACGTCGCGCGCCGCATCCTGGCCGGCTTCGACCGCCACTACGCGCTGTTCCGCTACAGCGCGCAGCGCGCCAAGGCGCTGTTCGAATCGGGCGACTGGCACGGCATCCAGCACCTGTCGCGCGAGCGCATCGAGTATTACGACATGCGCGTGCGCGAATGCGCCAGCCAGCTCGAAGGCGTGCTGCGCGGCCGGCCCGAGGGCGCGGTCGGCGCCCATGCCCCCAACGGCGCGAACGGCGCCGCGGGCGCCGCGCTGACGGATGCGCAGACCGCCTACTGGCAGCAGATCAAGCAGGAATTCGTCGGCCTGCTGGGCGAGCACCGCCAGCCCGAATGCGCCGAGACGTTCTTCAATTCGGTGTCGTGCCGGCTGCTGCACCGCGACTATTTCCACAACGATTTCCTGTTCGTGCGCCCGGCCGTGGCCACCGACTATCTGGACAGCCGCATGCCGTCGTACCGGGTCTACTACCCGGTGACCGAGGGCCTGCACAAAAGCCTCATCCGCATGGTGGCCGACTTCGGCCTGGCGCTGCCGTTCGAGGACCTGCCGCGCGACACCCGCCTGCTGGCGCGCGCCGCCATCGGCCAGCTGCGCCGGCAGTTGCCGCGCCACGTCGGCCGTCGCATCGCCAGCGACTGCCAGGTGCATGCGCTGGGTTCGCTGTTCTTTCGCAACAAGGGCGCCTACATCGTCGGCCGCCTGATCAACCAGGGCACCGTCTATCCCTTCGCCGTGGCGTTGACGCGCAACCCGGCCGGACAGGTGAACCTGGACGCGCTGCTGCTGGGCGCGGACGACCTGAGCACGCTGTTCAGCTTCACGCGCGCGTATTTCCTGGTGGACATGGAGACGCCCGCCGCGGTGGTCAACTTCCTGGCCAGCCTCTTGCCGCGCAAGCCCAAGGCCGAGCTGTACACCATGATCGGCCTGCAGAAGCAGGGCAAGACGCTGTTCTATCGCGATTTCCTGCACCACCTGGCGCATTCGCGCGACGCCTTCGACATCGCGCCCGGCATCAAGGGCATGGTGATGTGCGTGTTCACGCTGCCGTCCTATCCCTACGTGTTCAAGCTGATCAAGGACCATATCGACAAAGACGGCATGGACCACGCCACCGTGCGGCGCAAGTACCAGATGGTCAAGCTGCACGATCGCGTCGGCCGCATGGCCGACACCTGGGAATACTCGCAGGTGGCGCTGCCGCGCGCCCGCTTCGCGCCGCGGCTGCTGGACGAACTGCGGCGCCTGGTGCCCAGCCTGATCGAAGAAACCGGGGACACGGTGGTCATCCGCCACGTCTACATCGAACGGCGCATGACGCCGCTGAACCTGTACCTGAGCCAGGCGCCCGATGCGCTGCTGGAGCCGGCCGTGCGCGAATACGGCGACGCCATCCGCCAGCTGGCCGCCGCCAACATCTTCCCCGGCGACATGCTCTACAAGAACTTCGGCGTGACGCGGCTGGGCCGGGTCGTGTTCTACGACTACGACGAAATCCAGCGCATGACCGAAATGAATTTCCGACGGATTCCTCCCGCCCCCAACGAGGAAGCGGAAATGGCCTCCGAACCCTGGTATGCCGTCGGACCGAACGACGTCTTTCCGGAGGAATTCGGCCGCTTCCTGCTGGGCGACGCGCGTGTGCGCGGCGCCTTCCTGCGCCACCATGCCAACCTGCTGGAACCGGAATGGTGGCAGGCCTGTCGCGCCCACGTGGCGCAAGGCCGGATCGAAGAATTTTTCCCTTACGATACGGACAGACGGCTGCGTCCGGCACCCGCTGGCGCCACCGCATAAAACACGCTGTCCCGACCCTCACAGGAGCTAGTCATGTCAGATCCCATCGTTATCGTTTCCGTCGCCCGCACGCCCATGGGCGGCATGCTCGGCAGCCTGTCCGGCCTGGCCGCGCACGAGCTGGGCTCGGTCGCCATCAAGGCGGCCGTCGAACGCGCCGGCCTCAAGCCGGAGCAGATCGAAGAAGTCATCATGGGCAACGTGCTGCAGGCCGGCCAGGGCCAGGCTCCGGCGCGCCAGGCCGCCCTGGGCGCGGGCCTGCCGCTGGGCGTGGCGTGCACCACCATCCACAAGGTGTGCGGCTCGGGCCTGAAGGCCGCCATGTTCGGCCACGACCTGCTGGCCGCGGGTTCGGCCAACATCGTCGTCGCCGGCGGCCAGGAAAGCATGAGCAACGCCCCCTACCTGATGCTCAAGGGCCGCCAGGGCTATCGCTACGGCCACAGCACCATCTATGACCACATGGCCCTGGACGGCCTGGAAGACGCCTACGACAAGGGCAAGGCCATGGGCGTGTTCGCCGAGGATTGCGCCGCCAAGTATTCGTTCACGCGCGAGCAGCAGGATGCGTTCTCGCTGGAATCGCTGCGCCGCGCCCGCGCCGCCACCGAAGACGGCAGCTTCAAGTGGGAAATCACCCCGGTCACGGTCGCCGGCCGCAAGGGCGATACCGTGATCGACACCGACGAGGCCCCCACCAAGGCCATGCCGGAAAAGATTCCGACGCTCAAGCCGGCGTTCAAGAAGGACGGCACCGTCACCGCCGCCAACTCGTCGTCGATCTCCGACGGCGCCGCCGCCATGGTGCTGATGCGCGCTTCCACCGCCGAGAAGCTCGGCGTCAAGCCGCTGGCCCGCATCGTGGCGCACAGCCAGCACTCGCAGGAACCGAACTGGTTCACCACCGCCCCGGTCGGCGCCTTGAAGAACCTGTTCGCCAAGACCGGCTGGAAGGCCGAGGACGTGGACCTGTACGAGATCAACGAAGCGTTCGCCGTGGTCACCATGGCCGCCATGACCGACTTCAAGCTGCCGCATGAAAAGGTCAACATCCACGGCGGCGCCACCGCCCTGGGCCACCCCATCGGCGCCTCCGGCGCGCGCCTGATGACCACGCTGATCGGCGCGCTGCGCAAGACCGGCGGCAAGCGCGGCGTGGCCACGCTGTGCATCGGTGGCGGCGAAGCCGTGGCGATGGCAATCGAGATGGTCTAAGGCGGTATTTCTCCCGAGGCGCGCTTTTTCCCTGGATGTCCCTGGGGAAAAGCGCCGCCTCGGGAGGCCGCAAGCCCGCGTGGCGGGTACACCGAGGGGCATCATTTCGCTGCGCCTTTTCCGCAAGGCGAAGTCCGCGACGGGTCGGTCGCGGGCCGTGCGGGAGAGGCGCAACGAAATGCAGCTGAGTTAATCCATGACAAGAATGCCCGGTTCAGCGGGCAGCGAGACAAACCGCTAGGAAGCGCCTGCCGGCCCTCCGAGCGCCTTCAACATCCCAATCAGCAGGACGGGTGGTACCCCATGCCCATCATCGAATCCCGCATCAATCCGCGGTCGCAGGACTACACCGACAACGCGCGCGCCATGCAGGCGCAGCTGGACGACCTGAGCCGGCAACTGGCGCGAACCGCGCTGGGCGGCAGCGAATCGTCGCGCGCCAAGCACGTGGCGCGCGGCAAGCTGCTGCCGCGCGACCGCGTCGAGCAACTGATTGATCCGGGGTCGCCGTTCCTGGAACTGTCGCCGATGGCGGCGCACGGCATGTACGACGGCGACGCGCCGGGCGCGGGCGTCATCACCGGCATCGGCCGCATCGCCGGCACCGAATGCGTGATCGTCTGCAACGACGCCACCGTCAAGGGCGGCACCTACTACCCGATGACGGTCAAGAAGCACCTGCGCGCGCAGGAGATCGCCGCGCAGAACCGGCTGCCGTGCGTCTACCTGGTCGATTCCGGCGGCGCCAACCTGCCGCAGCAGGACGAGGTCTTTCCCGACCGCGAACACTTCGGCCGCATCTTCTACAACCAGGCGCAGATGTCGGCGCAGGGCATCGCGCAGATCGCGGTGGTGATGGGCTCGTGCACCGCCGGCGGCGCCTACGTGCCCGCCATGAGCGACGAGTCCATCATCGTCAAGAACCAGGGCACCATCTTCCTGGGCGGCCCGCCGCTGGTGAAGGCCGCCACCGGCGAGGAAGTCAGCGCCGAGGACCTGGGCGGCGGCGACGTGCACACGCGCCTGTCGGGCGTGGCCGACCACCTGGCCGCCAACGACATGCACGCGCTGCAGCTGGCGCGCGGCGCCGTGGCGCGCCTGAACCGCAAGAAGCCGGCGCCGCTGGCCACCGTGCCGGTGCGCGAGCCGCGCTACGACCCGGCCGAGCTGAACGGCATCATCCCCGCCGACACGCGCAAGCCGTATGACGTGCGCGAGGTCATCGCGCGCATCGTCGACGGTTCCGAGTTCGACGAATTCAAGGCGCGCTTCGGCCCCACGCTGGTGACGGGCTTTGCCCACATCCACGGCATGCCGGTGGGCATCGTCGCCAACAACGGCATCCTGTTCTCGGAATCGGCGCAGAAGGGCGCGCACTTCATCGAGCTGTGCGCGCAGCGCAAGATCCCGCTGGTGTTCCTGCAGAACATCACCGGCTTCATGGTCGGCCGCAAGTACGAAAACGAAGGCATCGCGCGCCACGGCGCCAAGATGGTGACGGCGGTGGCCACCGCCAACGTGCCCAAGTTCACCGTGCTGATCGGCGGCTCGTTCGGCGCCGGCAACTACGGCATGTGCGGCCGCGCCTACTCGCCGCGCCTCTTGTTCATGTGGCCCAACGCGCGCATCTCGGTGATGGGCGGCGAGCAGGCCGCCAGCGTGCTGGCCACGGTCAAGCGCGACGGCATCGAGGCGCGCGGCGGCCAGTGGTCGGCGGCCGAGGAAGACGCCTTCAAGGCGCCGATCCGCGAGCAGTACGAACGCGAGGGCCATCCGTACTACGCCACCGCGCGGCTGTGGGACGACGGCATCATCGCGCCGGCCGACACGCGCCGCGTGCTGGGGCTGGCGCTGTCGGCGGCGCTGAACGCGCCGATCGAAGACACGCGCTTCGGCGTCTTCCGGATGTAGAAGAAAGCCCACCCCCTACGCGCTGCGCGCGCCCCCTCAAGGGGGCGACACCGGCGGACCGGCGAAGCCGGATCCGCGGTGTCCCCGATAAGGTCGGCGTGATGCGACGTGTGAGGGTTTTGGATGCAACGCGCTCGCCGCTGCACGTAGTCAACGAATGATTCCAGTCTGGATAACGCCATGTTCGATACCCTGCTGATTGCCAACCGCGGCGAAATCGCCTGCCGCGTCGCCGCCACCGCCCGCCGCCTGGGCATCCGCACCGTCGCCGTCTATTCCGACGCCGACGCCAACGCCCGCCACGTCGCCGCCTGCGACGTCGCGGTGCACATCGGCGGCCCCGAACCGCGCGCCAGCTACCTGCGCGCCGACGCCATCCTGCAAGCCGCGCGCGATACCGGCGCCCAAGCCATCCACCCCGGCTACGGCTTCCTGTCGGAAAACGAAGCCTTCGCCGAAGCCGCCGAACAGGCCGGCATCGCCTTCGTCGGCCCGCCGGCCTCGGCCATCGCCGCCATGGGTAGCAAGTCCGCCGCCAAGTCGCTGATGGAAAAAGCCGGCGTGCCGCTGGTGCCCGGCTACCACGGCGACAACCAGGACCCGCAATTCCTCAAGGAGCAGGCCGACGCCATCGGCTACCCGGTGCTGATCAAGGCCAGCGCCGGCGGCGGCGGCAAGGGCATGCGCGTGGTCGAATCGTCCGGCGCGTTCCTCGATGCGCTGGCCTCGTGCCAGCGCGAGGCCGCCTCCAGCTTCGGCGACGACCGCGTGCTGATCGAACGCTACCTGCAGAAGCCGCGCCACATCGAGATCCAGGTGTTCGCCGACACCCACGGCAACTGCGTCTACCTGTTCGAGCGCGACTGCTCGGTGCAGCGCCGCCACCAGAAGGTGATCGAGGAAGCGCCCGCGCCCGGCATGACCGAGGAACGCCGCCGCGCCATGGGCGAGGCCGCCGTGGCCGCCGCGCGCGCGGTGGGCTACGTGGGCGCCGGCACGGTGGAATTCATCGCCGAGCCCGACGGCCGCTTCTACTTCATGGAAATGAACACGCGCCTGCAGGTCGAGCACCCCGTCACCGAGATGATCACCGGCCACGACCTGGTCGAATGGCAGCTGCGCGTGGCCGCCGGCCAGCCGCTGCCGGCGCGCCAGGAAGACCTGCGCATCCACGGCCACGCCATCGAGGCCCGCATCTACGCCGAGAACCCCGAGAAAGGCTTCCTGCCGTCGATTGGCACGCTGGCCTACCTGGGCCTGCCGGCCCACGTCGCCTTCGCCAACGGCGACATCCGCGTCGATGGCGGGGTGCGCACCGGCGACACCATCACGCCGTTCTACGACCCCATGATCGCCAAGCTGATCGTGCACGGCGCGGACCGCGACCAGGCCCGCGCCCGCATGCTGCAGGCGCTGGCGCAGACCCAGGCGGTGGGGGTGCAGACCAATGTCGCCTTCCTGTCGCGCCTGATGCGCGACAGCGCCTTCGCCGCCGCCGACCTCGACACCGGCCTGATCGAGCGCCAGCGCGCCACGCTGCTGCCCGAGCCGACGCCGGCCGACGCCGCCACGCTGGCGCTGGCCACGGCCGCCGTGCTGGCCCGCCAGGGCCAGGCGCAATCGGCGCCGCATGCCGCCGCCCCGGCCGATCCGTGGGACACGCGCGACGGCTGGCGCCTGGGCGGGCGCTACCAGCGCACCCTGCAATGGATCGACAATGGGGAGACCCGTCACGTCACCGTCGCGCGCCAGGGCGCCGACTGGACGCTGGACAGCGGCGACGGCGCCCGGCCCTTCGCCTGGCGCGCCGAGGACCACAACGGCCCGGCCCGCGTGCTGCGCATCACCCTGGACGGCCGCGAACGCGCCGGCACGGTGGTGCTGCACGCCGACAAGGCCCACGTCTTCGGCGACGGCGGCGCGCGCGTGCTGGACCTGTACGACCCGCTGGCGCACGCCCAGGACACCCAGGGCGACCACGGCGGCGGCCTGACCGCCCCCATGCCGGGCAAGATCATCTCCATCGCCGTCAAGGCCGGCGACAGCGTCGCCAAGGGCCAGCCGCTGCTGGTGATGGAAGCCATGAAGATGGAGCACACCATCTCCGCGCCGGCCGACGGCAAGGTCGAGGAACTGTTCTACGCGGTGGGCGACCAGGTCACGGAAGGCGCGGAACTGGTGTCGATCGGCGCCTGAAGCGGCCCCGCCCCCGCGACGCGCAAGACCCCACGGCCGGCTGGCGCTTTAGTTTGGCGTCAGCCGGCTGTTTATAGAATGCGCATTCCGGCGCCGTCCGCGCGCCTGCCGCGCGTTCCGCCCCGATGCCCGCCCCCGACTCCCCCAGTCCGCTTTACCGACCCGCCTTCCTGCACTTCCTGTTCGCGCGCATCGGCGCGTCGCTGGCCTTCCAGATCGTCTCGGTGGCGGTGGGCTGGCAGATCTACGCGCTGTCGGGCAGCGCGCTCGACCTGGGCCTGATCGGGCTGGCGCAGTTCCTGCCGATGGCGGCGCTGACGCTGGTGGTGGGCCACGTGGCCGACCGCTACGACCGCCGCAAGATCGTCGCCATCTGCATGGCGGTCGAGACCCTGGCCACGCTGCTGCTGGCGATGGCGGCGCTGCACGGCGTCGGCGGCAAGACGCTGATCTACGCCACCCTCATCATCATGAGCTCGGCGCGCGCCTTCGAGGCGCCCACGCTGACCACGCTGATTCCGGCCATCGTGCCGCGCGAGTGGCTGCCGCGCGCCACCGCGCTGTCGTCCTCCGGCGGCCAGATCGCGCAGATCGCCGGCCCGGCGCTGGGCGGCATCGGCTATGGCCTGGGAGCAGGGTGGATCTACTGCGTGGCGGCCGCGCTGTACCTGTGCGGCTTCGCGTGCATCGCCAGCATGTCGATCGACCGCGCCCCGCCGCGCAGGGAGCCCACCACCTGGCGCACGCTGTTCGCGGGCATCACCTTCATCTTCCAGCGCCGCATCCTGCTGGGCACGCTGTCGCTGGACCTGTTCGCGGTGCTGCTGGGCGGCGCCACGGCGCTATTGCCGATCTTCGCCAAGGACATTCTCAACGCCGGTCCGTGGGCGCTGGGCGCACTGCGCGCCGCGCCGGCCTGTGGCGCCATGCTGATGTCGCTGACGCTGGCGCGGCTGAGCCTGGGCGAGCACGTCGGCCGCCTGCTGTTCGGCGCGCTGATCCTGTTCGGCCTGGCCACCACCGTGTTCGGCCTGTCGACCTCGATCCCGATCTCGGTGGGCGCGCTGGTGGTGCTGGGCGCGGCCGACGCCATCAGCGTGGTGGTGCGCTCGTCGCTGGTGCAGCTGAACACGCCCGACCACATGCTGGGCCGCGTCAGCGCGGTCAACACGCTGTTCATCGGCGCCTCGAACCAGTTGGGCGAATTCGAGTCCGGCGTGATGGCGGCGCTGTTGGGCGCGGTGCCGGCGGTGGTGGTCGGCGGCCTGGGCACCATCGCGGTGGCGGGGCTGTGGATGCACTGGTTCCCGGAACTGCGCAGGCTACGTTCGCTGCATCCGGAAACCGAACCGGCCTGACCCGGCAAGGGCCACGACGCGCGCGTCCGGGCGGCTAGTCGCATTGATACGTGACACGCGCCAGGTCGAACCGGCGCGCCGCGATATCCTGCTCGCGCATCAGCACGTAATAGGCGCCCGGCTGCGGAATGCCGGCGTGCGGGTCGGCGCCGATCTGCAACACCAGGCGCCAGTCCCGCGCCCCCGGCAACAGGGCCTGCGCGGCCTCGCTGCGCCAGACCGCGCTGCCGCCGCAATCCAGGCCGTGCGACACCAGCTGGCAAGTGGCCTGCATGCCATTCTGCAACGACTGTGGATAGCCGCCGAGCTGATGGTTGTCGCGGCCATCCATGTCCGGCGTGCCGAACCGCGACCGCCAATCCTGGTAGCTTTCGTAGGCCTCATCGTCCTCCAGGGCAAACGCATCCCAGCCCGCGTCATCGACACCGATCGGCGTCAGCACCGTGCGGGCCGAGACCGGCGCCGCGCGGAACACGCAGGTCCATTCGTCGTCCGACAGCGAGGCCAGCGCATGCGGCACCGGCGCCCGTTCCAGCGCCGCCGCGGGCGTGGTGTCCCACAGCACGCGCCAACCCACCGAAGCCGCCGGCGTGAAGCTCTCGGCCTGTTCCAGAAAATCGTAGAACACCAGCAGGCGGCCCTCGCGCGGCAGCGCGGCGTCGAATCCCGCTTCCCGCGACAACGCGGCCAGATCGAACTGCCCAAGGAACGTCAGCGGAAACGCCGTTTCCACCGCATCCGCCCGGGCGCGGGCATCCGCGCTGAAACGCTCGCCCTGCGCCGGCGTCATCCACGATCCTTTTTTCTTCGAGTCCGCCAGCAGGCGCTCGGCCTCCTTGCGATGGCCGGCGGCGCGCTCGTTCGCGTCCGGATAGGCCGGCCGCGTCGGCCAGGCCATGCCACGCGGCAGGTCCGGGCGCCCGCCGATCTTGCTGGCGCCCAGGGGGATCGCGTCCTCCTCGCGGGCGGTGGTCGCCAGCACCAGCGCGGGACGCGCCTGTTCCAGCAGTCGGGAGATCACGCTGGCTGGCAGATCGGTGGCGTCGAGCGAACGGCGCAGGGCGTCCTGGTCCGAAGGCAACGGGGTGAAGTCCATGACGGCAAATCCTCCTGGGGCGCGGCGCGCTGGCGAAAGTGCGGCGGGCGTCGCCGCATAAAGCGCCATTCTAGGACGGCGACATGAGATACCCCGCGATGCCGCGCAGCGCCAACGCATCGCCGCGCAGATCCTGGGGCCGCTGCATCCGGTCGCCCATCCCTCGTCATACTTCGTCTGGCTGCCGCTGGCGCCGGAAGTGCGCGCCGATGCCATCGCCATGGCGCTGATGCGCGAACGCATCGCTGTCTCCACGGCTCATCCCTTCGCCGTCGCGCACGTGCCGCACGCGATCCGGCTGGCGCTGGGCTCGGTGGACCTGGACGCCTTGCGGCGCGCATTGGAAGCGGTGGCGCGGGTGGTGGCGGACCAGACGGACAGGTAGGGCGGGCAGGCCTGCGCAACGCGCAAGGGCGATTCGCCATCCTCGGCGGGAATGCCGGACGGCCGTCTTGCCGGATGCGCCCACTGTTGCTTTTCCGCCCGCGCCATCGACGCGCCTGCGCGCAGGCCTTGCAGTCGGACACAATTGGCAAATTGCTGTCCGACGCCAGCCCCGGCCCGCCACTAAGATGGCGCCGCATCATGCGCCACGTGCGCTTACCGAAGACCGATGAGAACAAGTCCGACATGAAAACGCGTCTGAACGTCCGCCCGTCCCCCCGCCCGCTGCTGCGCGCCACGCTCGCCGGCCTGTTTGCCGCCACGCTGGCCGCGTTCGCCAGCCTGGGCGCCCAGGCGGCCAGCGCCGCCGAGCCGGCCGCCCCCAAGCCCGCCGCCGCCCAGGCCACCGCCGTCACCCCGCCCGATGCCCCCACGGTGATGTACGCCATCTACCAGATCGACGGCAAGGGCGCCGACTCGTACGAAGTGGCCAACGGCAGCGTCGCCACCTACTGGTTCGGCCACGCCTTCGAACTGAACGGCACGCAATACTTCACCGGCTTCACCTGGGACACCCGCGAAAAATACGGCAAGCCCGGCGAAGACGAAGCCGGCCCCGAAACCCAGGTCAACCTGGCCGAAGCCACCTTCACCCTGACCGGCTCCAGCGCCGAACGCCCCTGGAAGTTCCGCGGCATGGAGCACACCATCGGCATGTTCGGCGCCTACGAACGGGCCGAAGCCGTGGACCCCGGCCGCAAGCCGCTCGACTACCGCACCCCGGAAGGCAAGCTGCTGCTGGCCGTGCCGACCCAGGGCTTTGACAACGGCACCAGCTTCGAAGGCTACGCCCTGTTCGTCTTCAACCCCGGCCCGCGCGACGAGCTCAAGGACAAGGTCTGGACCTACCTGGGCAGCATTCTCACCGGCGACGACAACAGCGCCGCCTGCGCCGACGGCGACGTCATGCCCTGCGTCGCCAAGACCGGCAAGCTGACCTTCACCGCGCAGAACGGCAGCGACATGCCGCGCCTGACCGTCACCCCCAGCGGCACCGAAATCTCCGGCCCGGGCAAGACCCGCAAACTGGGCCCCGCCGACGCGGTCAGCTACGTCTACGACGAAGCCGGCAAGAAGTACACCGAGAAGTAAACGATGACGCGGCAGGCGCGCCGGCCCCCCGGCCCGCGCCGCCGCCAGCCCAACCCCTCCCGCGACTGCCGCTACACTGACAGGTCATGCAGACCCTCTTCGCGGAGCGAACCATGACCTCCCAGCCCCTGGCCATCATCCCGGCGCGCAGCGCCCTGCTGGTCATGCACTACCAGACCGACATCATGGACCTGTTCCCGTCGGTCGCCCCCACGCTGCTGGCCAACACGCGGCAGCTATGCGATGCCGCCCGCCGCGCCGGTGTGAGCGTCTACTTCGCCAAGATCCATTTCAGTCCCGGCTACCCGGAAGTCAGCCCGCTCAACAAGAACGGGCAGGGCATCCGCCAGTTGGGCCGCTTCGTGCATGACCGCGTCTCGCCCGAACTCGGCCGGCGCGACGACGAACCCATCATCCTGGCCCACCGCGCCAGCGTGTTCTTCGGCACCGACCTGCAACCCCGGCTGTCTGCCCAGGGCATCGACACCCTGATCATGGTGGGCGTCGCGTCCACCGGCGTCATGCTGTCGTCCATCGCCCACGCCAGCGACGCCGACTACCGCCTGCTGACCGTCAAGGACTGTTGCTACGACCCCGACCCGGTCGTGCACGACCACCTGTTCGCGACCGCCTTCGAATCGCGCACCACGGTGCTTTCCCTGGACGATGCCCTGTCCTTGCTGGCCACCGCCGCCGGGCCCGGGCTGCACCACAAAGAATGAGTTGACCCATGCGTACCCTGATCACTGCCTCCTTCCTCGTCGCCCTGAATTTCTCGCACGCCGCCCTGGCGCAAGCCGAACAAGGCTGCCCCGACGGCTACGCGCCCAGCGTCGGCACGCCCGGCCAGCAATGCGTGCCGATCCCCGTGGAGATCGCGCCCGCCGCGGGCGCCGCGTCCACCCCCGCCTCGCGCGACGCCCAGCGCTGGGGCGCCGTGGCCTATGACGCGCTCTCCGGCGCGATCGGCATCTCGGCCGACCGGGCCAGCAAGGCCAAGGCCGAAAAAGACGCGCTGGGTCAATGCGCCACCAAGGGCGGCGCCCGCTGCGTCATCAACACCAGCTATCACGACCAGTGCGTGGCCGTGGCCTACGGCCCGTCGCCCCAAGGCAGCGGCGTGCTGGTCAATTCCGCCACCGCCGCCAGCGAGGAACTGGCCCGCATGCGCGCCCTGGAAAGTTGCGAGAAAGGCGCTGGCGCCAGCTGCCAAACGTTCTACACCGGTTGCAGCCTGCCCCCGCCGGCTCAATAATCGGCGTCTCGCCGGCCCGCATCCCTCGAAGGACCTTCCATGCTCGACCCCGCCACCCTCGTCCTCTTTGGCGGCGCCTGCGTCGCGCTGGCCATGACGCCCGGCCCCGACATGCTGCTGATCGCCTCGCGCAGCGCCGCGCAGGGCAGGGCCGCCGGCTTCGCCTCGCTGGCCGGCATCCAGGCCGGCACCTACTGCCACGCGCTGCTGGCGGCCTTCGGCCTGTCGCAGCTATTCGTGGCGGTGCCCATGGCCTACGACGCGGTGCGCTTCGCCGGCGCGCTCTACCTGCTGTACCTGGCCGTGCGCGCGTTCCGCTCGCGCCCCGTGTCGCACATGCCCGATGCCGCCCGGGCCCGCTCGCCCGTGCGCGAAGTCTTCCTGCAAGGCCTGCTGACCAACCTGCTCAACCCCAAGATGGCCCTGTTCGTGCTGGCGCTGTTCCCGCAGTTCGTGCGCCCGCAGGACGGCTCGGTGGCCCTGCAGATCCTGGTGCTGGCCACCATCCTCAACGTCATCGGCCTGTTCATCAACGGCGCCGTCATCCTGGCCGCGCACCAGCTCAGCCGGCGCTGGGCCGGCCGCCAACGCCTGTCGCGCTGGCCGCAGTACGTGCTGGGATCGGTGTTCCTGGCGCTGGCGCTGCGCCTGGCCACCGCCAGCCGCAACTGACACGCACGCTCCATGCAAAAGATCGAAGGCCAGGAATTCCGCATGGCCCTGGACAAGGGCAACGCGCATTTCCACGACCTGCACCTGCACAACTGCGCCTTCGACAATTGCGGCCTGTCGATGGTCAAGTATCCGCAACGCATGTCGCGCGTGCGGAACGTAACGCTGTCGCAATGCCGCGTCGTGAATTCAGAGATCAAGCCGTGCGTGTTCGAGGACGTGGTGGTCGAAGACCTGTCCACCAACCCCATCCTGCTGGTGTGGGCCGCGTTCCTTCGCCGGGTCACGTTGAAGGGCAAGATCGGCAAGATCAACTTGAACCTGACGCCCGAAGCCTTCTGCACGGACGCGGATCGCCTGCGGCAGTTCGAGACCGCCCGCGCCGCGTTCTATGCCGAAACCGACTGGGCGCTGGACATCAGCGAAGCCAGGCTGCTAGGGCTGCGCTGCGAAGGCGTGCCGCTGCACCTGATCCGGCGCGATCCGCAAACGCAGGTGATCCTGGACAAGCGCGGGCGCTATCGTGGGCAGCAGGTGTTGGATGCGAGCTTCGCCAAGGCCTTTCCCGTTGCCGACAGCGTGCTGCGCGGCTTCGACGGATCCGACAGGCCGGCCATGCTGCTGGCCGCATCAATGGGTGCGCCGAAGAAGCGGCGTGACGAGGAACTGGGCGCGATCGCGGAGTTGCGCACGCTGGGATTTCTGGAAGATTGAAGCGCGTGCCGCGTCAGCGCCATAGCCAGTAGCCGACTGCCAGCACCACCGCCATCCACAGCACCACGATCACAACCGCGCCCACCCGGCTGCGCGGCTTTTCGCGCTTGGCCTGGATCCACGCGTCCGCCTGGTTGCGGCACTCCCGCAGCACATCTGGCGGCAACAGCTTGATGGCCAGCCAGATCAGGCCCGGCAGCAACAGCACGTCATCCAGATAACCCAGCACCGGGATGAAATCGGGAATCAGGTCGATCGGACTCAGCGCGTAGGCCACCACGAACACGCCCAGCGCCTTGGCGTGCCAGGGCGTGCGGGGGTGCTTGCCGGCGAACCAGAGGGTCAGGCCATCGCGCTTGATGCGCCGGGCCCAGGTTTTGAGGTGGTCGCGGGTTGACATGGGATGGGCCCTGCGGCTCGGGGGAAGGGCGATGAATTCCAGGTTGATAACCCGAAGGATAAAACCACAGTCGGGCGATCCATATAGGCTGGCGTTTGTGCAGGGGGGTCTGATCTACAGCCGCGGCAAATCAGACCGGTGGCTATGTGGGATGAGCAACCCTGGTGCTACCTTCAATCGACTGCAAAAGTCGGTTGCAGCGTTTGTGGCCGACGATAGACGACCACCATGCCAGACCAATCCCTCTTTATTGAACTGGTAATCGGGCCACGCGACATCGCGGAATTATCGGCCAAATGGCGACAGGACGAACCGCTTGGCGCGGAAGACCAATTTCCAGACGTCGCCGACGCGCCGCTCAAGTCGGAAGACGTCCTGTGAACAGTTATCGGCTGGACACCGACAATCAGTGCGCTGCTGCGTGATCCCAACGGCCCGGCGGCCCGCCACATCGAGTAGGCCCAAAGGTGATCTTCACCAGTGCCGTCGTCGCGGCGGAACTGCGCTACGGGTGCGCCAAGAAGGGGGCCGCGAAGCTGCAAGGGCAAGTCGAAAACCTGCTGGGGCGCGCTCCCTGTACTGCCCCTGGATGTGCCCGTCGACATTAAGTACGGCAACCTGCGCGCCGAACTGGAAGCCGCTGGCGAGCGGATTGGCGCAAACGATCTGTGGATAGTAGGGCACACCTGCACGCTCGGGCTGATGCTTGCGACGGGTAATACCCGGGAATTCGAACGTATCCCCGGACTCGCCGAGGAATACCAGCTCAGCACAACCTGATAATTATTATTTTTCCTAGCATCCAATCTTGACCGAACTTTATTTCACCCACTTAAGCCAAGCTCCAATTTCTCAATCACAGCATTAATTTTTTCCGAGCAATCCGGATGCAACTCTACGTATCTCATACATGCCAACTTCGCGATTTCCAGGCATGCACTTTCGCTAACAACCACCACCTCATCGCTTGGGTAAGCGCCAAAAGAAAACTCCACCCCATCAAAGTGGCTTTCTTTGAATAAACTATTTTTATCGGGAAAGCTGCAGCTCACTGTATCAGTGCTAAAACCCCATTTTTTGGAAATATTTTTCATTGCATCAAAAAAATACCCATCTTTATACATAAATTCAAAATAAGCTTTGACTACCCAAAGCTCATCCGATGTGCCGTAGGGCTGGCCAAATATCTCTTTCATACAGTTAGACCAAGGGACAATATTGAAATATAACAAGCCCCCAAATCAGTCAAATCCACGCCAAAAAAATCCATTACCACCACCCTCCTAAAGTTCTTTCTTTAGGACTTTCTATAAAAATATGCCCCCAACCACGCGCTCAAGACAGGATCAAAAATTGGATCGATGGAAGTTGCCAACCCAACTAGGTTCCGTATGGCGCAATCGCACTCCCTGGTTTCATTCATTCAGTAGGAATCTTCCCTCCATTGCAACTACCGTCGAGCGCGACGAATATGGGCCGATTACCGACAAGAGAGAAATCCATAACACCCGTATCCAAATATCTCTTCGATTGATATGGAAAATACCAACCATCTTTCGCAGAGACCATTGCGTCCTTTATAACAACATAGCGATCACCGTCACATGGCCCCATATTATTTTCTATATATTTTTCAGCAATAACCAGAGCATCACAGATTTGCATCTCACTTTCCTTTATCTGTTATCCCAAATCTTAGCGTAAGCACCCAAAGGCAGTTAAGTTCGTTTTCATTAAATGCATCAAAACCACTCTCCAGGAGGTCTTTTCTTAATATTATGTGCCCCCGCCGCAAAAGTGCTTCCTGCCCGCATCCCTACGCCTGCACCGGAAAAAGTTTCTTACCCCAAGGAATATTGTTTTCAGCAAAAGTTTTCTCGATTTCATCGATAAATGGTTTGCAAACAGAATATTCTTTCCCTGCCTCATAGCTTTCTAACGTAGCCAAATCATATTTTTTAACCAATTGCTCGCCCAAATCGGAGGAGTAAATTAGAGGTGATAGCCAATATATCGCCCCTTCGTTCGAAAGCTTATGTGGATTGAATTGGGCCAGTTTGCTGCAAAAATCTTCGTAATTCCGCAATTGGCGTGCTTTCATCCACCCCTCACTCCAAAGATTCCAATAACCAACTTTCAAGCATCTATATATAACGTCAACGGCGTACTGCCATGCACCAGGAGAAGTGCCAACGAGTCCGCTAGGCGAATAATCATCTAACGTCAATCGATAGAAATCAGATTGGATAATTGCTGCGTACTTGGGAGAAATATTACTCATGGTGCCACCTCACTTTTCCCGGGACGGCTTAGCATGGGTCATGGCCGCCTTCGCTGCGTACATTCCAACCGACTCGACAACCATTCCGATCAACGTAAAAACAAAAATATCAAATTCCAACCCAAGCCAGACCAATATCGCGCCAACGCACAATAACGACCCTCGTAGCCAGCGTTTGAGATCCCCCTTGCGAATGAAAGATCGAAAAATCATACCCCCATCCCCCACTTAAAATTGACAGCGACTGCGCCCGCTACCAAAAAAATAATAGAAGAATCGCATTCGATCTACATAAGGTAATAAATCCTGCAAGCCCAAGAGACAATAATGCCAACGGCCATTTGCTCACCCCTGGCCAACGTATGCACATCCACATGAACACGAGCAACCCACTTACCAGGGAAGACTTGAACCAATACATGAATCCCCCAAGCCATCCTTTTATTTCTTTTCGTCCAAATAAAAACCACGTGAGGCCCAGCGATAGCACAGAAATTACCAGCACCCCAAAGGCAGTGAAGTCCGTTTTTATTAAATGCATCAAAACTACTCTCCAGGAGGTCTTTCCTTAATATTATTTGCCCCCGCCGCAAAAGTGCTTCCAGCCCGCATCCCTACGCCTGCACCGGAAAAAGTTTCTTACCCCAAGGAATATTGTTTTCAGCAAAAGTTTTCTCGATTTCATCGATAAATGGTTTGCAGATAGAATATTCTTTCCCTGCCTCATAGCTTTCTAACGTAGCCAAATCATATTTTTTAACCAATTGCTCGCCCAAATCGGAGGAGTAAATTAGAGGTGCTAGCCAATACATCATCCCTTCGTTCGAAAGCTTATGTGGATTGAATTGGGCCAGTTTGCTGCAAAAATCTTCGTAATTCCGCAATTGGCGTGCTTTCATCCACCCCTCATTCCAGAGATTCCAATAACCAACTTTCAAGCATCTATATATAATGTCAACGGCGTACTGCCATGCACCAGGAGAAGTGCCAAAGAGTCCGCTGGGCGAATAGTCATCTAACGTCAATCGATAGAAATCAGACTGGATAGTTGCTGCATGCTTGGGAGAAATATTGCTCATGGTGCTACCTCACTTTTCACGGGAAATTTAAGTTTTAGAATATTACCTACGCCTTTTTTATCTGCATTCAGTGCCTTAATGGCATCGTTATTGACCTCTACCGTCGCAGTGGTTGAGGCTGTTCTTGCGCTAGCCTGACCCGCAGGACGATAAGTAACCGATGTGCCATCTGCGGTCTTGGCCACCCAGCAACCAGGGCAGTTGTCCAATAACAACTTGTCGATCCTGGCCCCGTCAAATATCTGCTCCGCAAAATTCTCTGCGGTAGCGTTGGGGTTGGCACTGGCTGGCATACTTCTTGGCGAACCGAGGTCCTTTCCGGGTGTACCAGGGAGCTTTCCTGCTTTCAAATCAATAAGCGCTTGTGCATTGACAACGCTATTGGGAGCCTTGTTTTCAAGATCAGGCCCTTTGGGGTTCCGTGCAATGCGATCGAGTGCGGCCGTTTCTGCATCGGCCAGCGGATTTCCCGTCGCTTTGAGGCCGATCGTTGACGCTATCGACGCCTTGCCCTTCGCCACGATGCCGCGCAGTTGGCCAATCGAGAGCGTCCCATCCAGGCCGGCACTCAATGCCAAGCCGACCCCTATGCGATCCTCTATCGGCAGTGACAGTAAGTCATATTCACCGCCACGCTGGATGAGATCGATCGTCGCCAGCGTGCTATCGAACACCCCGACCAACGGGTACTTTTCCGCGCGTTGCGCGATCTCACGCTCGTCCTGCAAAGTCCGGATCAGCTTGGCAACGTCATCGGGATGAGTCGAAAAGCTGTCGGCGTCTTGCGCCGCTTCAATCAACGCGAGGTTCGAGCCCGTCAGTACATTGCGCGGCGAGCGCTTCCCTGCTTGCCGCCAGGCCCCTGCGCGATCGTAGAGTTCGGCCAGATCAGCGTTTTCCTTGATACCTTCGGCAAATACCAGCGCATGCCCGTACGAGGCGTCCGCGTTGCCATCGAAATAGACAAAACCCGGTCCCTGGGTTCCCGATGCGATTTCCGCCAGGAACGCACGGGCCTTCTGGTTCTCGTCATAGTGTTCAGCGGCCCAGGAATCGGTCTGCCGCAACGCCTGCGCGGTGAGCTCTGCCTCGGCCTGGGAAACGGATATCCCGTTCTTTTCCGCGTAGCGCTTTGCGCTTTTTCGAATCAACGAACCTTCGTCAGGGTGCAGTTGCCGGTTGTACATATCGGCCAACGACGCACCCGAGGCGCCGCTCATACCGCCGGTCGCTCCCCCCGCCGCGCTCGCCACGACGTTCAGAATGACCTTGGACACCTGATCGCGCGCATCCGCCGGCAAACCAGCAACCGCCTGATTGACCTGATCGCGCAAAAGGTTAGAGGCCGCGTCACCGCCCAGCGTGCCCGAGATGGCGCCGGCCACATCGCCACCGCCCAGCGCCGCGCCAATCCCGGCGATGGCCGCATGCAGCGCCATGCGCCCAGGCTTGCCCTCGCCCCAGAGTTGTTGATCGTCCGCCGTGAGCCTATCGGCAACATCCCCCGCAATCTGCATCCCCAACTGCCCAAACGCCTGCTGGAACTCCAGTTGCTCGCGGACCTTGTCCTTGTCGAAGATCTTCCCGATACTGCCGTTCGCCCCGGCCGTATCCTTGCTCAACCCGGCCGTGCTATCGCGCCCCGTCCTCGCGTCCGAACGCACCGCCAGCTTGCCCGCCGACACCGCCGCGCGGGTCGTGCCCGTTTCGCTGCCGCTGGTGCTGGCGAAGCTCAACCCCGATGGCCCGGCGCCCAGCGCGGCGCCTTTGTTCGGCTTGTCGAACGCACCCGACATGCCCAGGTTGATGCCGACCGTGGTCGACTTGTATTGCGCCGTGTTGTGGATATCGCGGAATCCCAGCGTCTCGGTGGACAGCCGGTTTGTCGCCGCCTCGGCGTCGCTGGCGATGACCGCGCCATCCAATTGGGTGTGCTTGCCCACGTAGATGTCGTAACCGCCCGCGCCCGCATACAGCCCCGTCTGTTCGACGACGCTGTCGTAGTTGGACTTGGTCTTGCCGACACTCGCGCCCAGATAGGCACTGCCTGTCATCGAACCAAAGCTGAAGCTCCCTCCGGCATTGACCTGCTTCTGCCTGGCGTCGTAGCGGTCTGAATCCTGCTGGCTCGCCAGCGTCAGGTTGCGGCCGATATCGGCGCGGATGCGGTCGGCGCGCGCCTGGGCGCCCTCCAGCAGGGTGTCGCGCCCGGAAAGCAGCGCGAGGTTGTCTCGCGCGCTGACCTGCGTCTCGCGATGGGTCGTGCCGTTGCCGTGGGCCTTGCCACTGCCCGCGTAGCCGCTGGCAAAGATGTTGATGCCGCCGCCACTGCCGCTATCGGACACGCCGATGCCGACGCCGACCTTCCAGCCGCTGTTCTTGCTGGTGGAGACTTCGGTGGCGGTCTCGGCCTGGCTTTGCAGCATCAAGTCATTGGTGGCCGCCAGCAGGACGTTCCTGCCGGCCAGATCGCTGCCGATGAGGGACACGTTGCCCGTGCCGGCGGCGTCTTTTTCGCCCGCGGCCATGAGGGAAAGATCGCCCCCGGCCATGACGGACGAGGCGAAGGCGGTGTCCTGGGTGCGCCGGGTTTCGCTGACGGATTTGCTGGCGCCCAGGCTGATCTGGATCTGGGCGCTGGCGGCTTCCTTCCGCGCCGCCGTTGCGTTGTCGGCCTTTGCCGCCTCCATCATCCGATTGGCCTGCACGACCTGATAGGCCGCCTGCCCGACCTTGACGGCGGCTAGGCGGCCATCCTTGGCCTCGCCGGCTTGCTGCAAGGTTCCCTGGACCTGCTGGGCCGCGCCCAGCATGCCGCCAGCCACGCCGATGGTCAGCCCGGACTGCTTGAGCTCGTGGTATTCGTGTTGCCGCGCGCCGCCAACACCGGCGAGGATCGCGACGTTGCTGCCGGCCACGGAAATGTTGCCATCCTGGGCCAGCAGGTTGCTGGCCATGACATTGACATTGCGTGCCGCATCGATACCGAGGTTGCCGCCCGCGCTGCCCACCGTGCTGGCCGAATAGCCTCCGCTGGCGCCGTGCATCCAATCGGTGCGCTGTTGCGTGCTGTAGCCGATGCTGAATCCGCCCCCGCCACCGAAGCCCGACTTCTTGACCTTTTCGTACTGGTAATCCTTGTAGGTTTCGTCCTTGGCCAGAACCTGCAAGTCCCTGCCGACGGCGATCCCGACGTCGTGGTCGCCCAGGACGTTCGAGCCAAGGACAGTGATGTCACGCCCGGCCAGCATCGCGACCGTGTCGCCGCCGAAGGTCGAGCTCACGCCTTGCGTCCATTCCGTCTCGCTCTTGCGATGGGTTTTCTTGCTGGACAGGAATCCCTTTTCCTTGAAGTAGGTCTCGTTGTACGTGTAGCCGGCCGAGTCTCCCGACAGCACGTTGATATCGCGCTGCGCGTTCACGCCCAGGCCGCCCGACGCCGAGACATCGGCGGCGCGGGCGTTGACATCGTTGCCGGCGAGCAGCGTCAGGTCGCCGCGCGCGGCGATGCGCGTGCCGACATCGGTCGCGGCGCGCAGCTCGGCGCGGTTGCGCCTGTCGTAGCGGAAGGATTCGGCGTAGCGGGTCTCGGCGCTGGTCAGGTTGATGTCGTTGCCGGCCTGGATGCGTGCATCGCCCGCGGCGTCGATGACGGCAGCCTGGGCCGAGAGGTCGCGCCCGGCCTGGATGTCGAGCGTGCCGGCGTCGATGCGCGACACGCCATCGATGCGCGTGCTGGAGACGCCGCCGCTGGCGCTGGATCGGGTCGAGGCGGACAGGGTGATGTCGCGGCCCGCCTTGAGCGCGATGGCGCCGCCCTTGATTAGCCCCGCCAGGTCGTGGATGTCGTTGCGGGCGCTCAGGTCGATGCTGCCGGCCTGCATGGCGCCGACGGCATTGCGCACGTCGCCGGCGTTGACGACCAGGGCGCGGCGCGCGCCCAGCGTGCCGCTGTTGTTCAGGTCGCCGGCCACGTCGATGCGGGTATCGCGGCCGGCGATCAAGGTGCCGTCGCCGCGCAGGTCGCCTGGCTTGACGGCCAGGTAGACCTGGGGCGCAAGCACTGTCTGGCGCGAGCCGTCGGGCAGCGTGACGGTGGTCTCGACCAACCAGACGATGTCGCCGGTCAGGCGGCGCATCTGGTCTTCGGTAAGCGCGGTGCCCAGCGTCAGGTCGAATCGGCCGGCAAAGTCGGCGCCGGCCGCGAGCAGCGCCTTGTACTGCGATTCATTGTCGGCATAGTCGCCGACAAAGCGGCTGCCGGTGGCCAGCATGATCTGCTCGGCCACCTGGCGCTGTTCGTAGAAGCCATCGCCCAGGCGCTTGAGTGTCAGGCCTGGGTCCTGGTTGAGACGACGCAGCAGTTCGTCGCTGGAGACAACGCCGCGCGAGCCGGTGAACTGGCGATCGGTGACGATCAGGGCCGGCGCGTCCGGCGCGGTGATCACCTGATAGAGCTTGTTGGCCGGCAATACGGGCGGCAGGGTGACCACGCGTACCGTCTGGCTGCCCGGAGCGCCGATGTCGATGATGCGTGCGACGGGCCGCCGGGACGGCGGGGCAAAGCTTGGCGGGTTGAGGACGGGCCTCGTCGGCGGGGCGGTGAGCGCGGTGTCACCAGGAACGGCGTGCTCCGTGACGGCCCCTACCGGCGCGTCCAGGCGCTCGGAGCCGGCGGTGTCCTGGTACGGCGCCTGGGACTCGTTGCGATGGCGCCTGCGGGTGACGGTGTGGACCTCGACACCGACGCGCTCGACCCGCCGCTCGCCCTGCGCGCCCCGGTTGTCGATGGCCGGACCGTTCACGCCCAGCATGCCGCCGGCGATGATGCGGCTCTTGTCGTTGAAGACGGCGCCCGTGAAAATGGCATCGCCGCCCGCCACGATGCTGGCCGGGTCCGAGGAAGTGACGCGGGTCTCGCTGACGTCCTCGCGCACGATGTAGTAGAAGAAATTGCGGACCAGACGGTTGTTGAAGTCGGCGTTGAAGGCGCGGATCCTTGCGTCCAGTTCCTGATAGAGCGATTCGTTGGCCGCCAGCGCCGCGAGTCCTTCCGGGCCGTACTTCAACGGGCAGGGCGCGGTGCCGCAGGAACGTACTTCCTGCGGCGGCACCGGCACGGGCAGCGGCTCCGCCACGCCGAACACGCGCCAGACGGGGTCACCAGCCTGGTAGCGCGGCGCGGCGGGCTCGTAGTTGCACGGGCCATCATTGGGCAGGCAAACATAGGGCCGGGGAAAATACGCCGGCGGGATCGGCGCGTCGCGACCCTCCTTGCCCTTGACCCGAGGCACGTAGTCAAACGGCGGACCGTAGCGCGACTCCGGATACTTGGCCGACGGCAGCAACAGGCTGCGGTCGGGGTCGTCGTTCAGGAACGCCGGGTCCTTGCCGCACGAGGTGGTGACCGAATCGCACAGCCACGTGGTGGCGCCGTCCAGCAGTTCGGTGCCGTTCTCCAGCCGGTAGTAGATCTTGCGGTCGGCATGGCTGACCTGAACCTGTTCGCTGGTGAAGTGCGGATTGAGGTTTTCGATGCGGTCGGCGGCGATGCGGGCGTCACCGCCGGCCTCGATGGTGGCGGAGATGTTCGATACCGTGTCCGCCTGGCCCGTCGCCAGACCCGCGATATCCAGATTGCGCCCGATCCGCAGGTCGTCCGCCGCGTACAGCAGGGCATGCTCGCGGTTGGTCAGCGTGCCCGCGCCCAGGTCCATATCGCCACGCGAGGCGATGACGGCGTCGGCATCGTTCAACAAAGCCGGCGCCTGGATGGCGATGCGGTCGCCGAAGAGGCGCCCGCTGTTGCGCAGGCTGCCCGCCCGGATGTGGCTGTCGCCTCCGTCGATCAGGCCGGCATTGGCCAGCTCTCCGCTGATGGCGAGGTCGATGCCGCGCAGGCCGATGAGTTCCCCCGTCGCGCCATTGGTGAGCGCGTCGGCGGTGATCCGCAAGTCTTGCCCCGCGTGCAGCTTGCCGTCGTTACGCAGCGTGCCGGTGGCCAGGGCCAGCGACCCGGCCGTGGCCAGCTCGCCCTCGGCATTGCGCAGGTCGCCGACCTGAAGCCGCGCATCGCCTTGGGAGGCGAGTCTGCCGCCGCTGTTGTCGAGCGCGCCGGCAGTCAGGTCCAGTTCGCGGCCGGCGCCGATGCGGCCGGACTGGTTGTCGAGGGCATCCGTCACCAGCGCGATGCGCGCCCCCGCCAGCCCAAGGCGACCGGGGAGGGAATCGGTATCGGCCGCGTCAGTGTCCGTGGCGTCGGCAACAACGCGCGCGATACCGCCGGCCAGCGTGTCGCGATTGTCCACGCGGCCCGCGCGCAGGACCAGCGTGTCGTCTCCCTGGATCCGGCCGGCACGGTTGTCGAGCACGCCTTGCGTCCGCAGGGTGAGGTCGCTGGCTGCCATCAGGCCGTTTGCGTTCGCCACCTCCTGCGCACGCAGCAAGGCCACGCCCTCGGCGGCGAAGGTGCCGCCAGCGTTGTCGATCTTGCCACCGGCATTCAGCGTAAGTTCGCCAGCGCCAAGAATCCTGCCTCGCGCGTTGTCCACGCCCGAGGCGCGGATGTCGGCCATGCCGCCGTAGACGCTGCCGTCCTGGTTGCGCAGGTCGCCAGCGGTTGCCAACGCCAACCTGTCGGCCGCGACGTGACCACGTTCGTTGAAGATGTCCGCCGCGCCCAGCGTGGCGCGCCCCTGGGCGAGCAAGCTGCCGTCCGTGTTGTCGAGGCGGTCTGAGATGGCAAGGTCCAAGGCGCCAGCGCTGGCGAGCTTGCCTGCGGCATTGACCAGGCTGCCGGCATCGATGCCAACCACGCCGCCATAGACGCGGCCGCCCTGGTTGCGCAGCGCGCCCACGCTGGCGACCGCCAGCGTGCCTTGGGCTTGCAAGACGCCTTCGCGGTTATCGACATCGGCGGCTTGCAGCGCGATATCGCCGCCAAGCAGCTTGCCGCCCCGGTTGTGGAACGCGCCGCCGCCATCGATACGGGCGGTGTCGCGGGCCTGGATCACGCCGTCCTGGTTGTCGATTCGGCGGGTGCCGCTGATCGCCACGGCACGGCCCGACACCACGCCGCCAGTCCCGTTGACAAACACGTCGCCGTCCAGCGCCACCGTATCCCCGCCGGCGATCGTGCCGCCACCGTTATCGATGGCGCCTGCCACGTGGCCGTTGAGCGCGCCACCGCTGGTGAGCTTGCCAAGCGTGTTGTCCAGGCTGCCGGCATGCAGCGAGACCGATGCGCCATATAGCGCGCCGCCTCGGTTGAAGAGGGCGCCCGTGGCGTCCAACGCCAATACGCCGCCGGCCGCCAACTGGCCTTCCGACAGATCGAGGGCGTCTCCGCGCAACAGGACATCGCCGCCCGCCAGCAGGGTGCCCGTGTTGCCGATGCGCGCGGCTTGCACATCCAGCGTGGCCGGCCGCAGCGAGCCATCCGCTTGCAGGCCAGCGGTCACCGCCCCCCCGTTGTCGAAACGGCCAGCCACAAGGCGGCTGCCGGCGCCCGAGGACATGGCCCCGTCGTTGCCGATCCTGCCTGCGGCATCCAAGGCCAATGCGCCGACCGCGGCAACCGCGCCCGCATTGACGACATCGCCCGCGCTACGTACCGCCAAGTCAGTGGCGGCCTGCATATGCCCCGACGGCTGGATACGAACATCACCGTTCACGTCGACCGACAGCGCGCCCGTCAACGCGGCGAGATTGCCGCCGATGTTCACGCCAACGCCGGCCTCGGTGCCGATCAGGCGGATGCTGTTGGCGTACATGCCGCCCAGCGCGGCGGTATCGAGCGCCACGCTGGGCGCGGGGCCATCACCCGCCTGCGCCGACTCGGCACCCGAGCCATAGTCAACGCGCGATGCGCCAGCCGTCACGTTCAGCCGGTTCGCCCATATGCCGGCGTTGATCTCCAGCGTGCGCGCGATCAGGTCCACCTGGCTCAGGTTCATGCCGTTCAGGCCTTGTCCCTCGATGCCAAGCCGGCCTGTCGCCACGTCAAAGCCAATGCCGCCGTCCGGCCCGACGCGGGGCTTGCCGGTGGTCAACGTGGCGCGGTCCGCGTTCAGGAATCCGCAGCCATTGCACGTAATGCCCGCCGGGTTGGCGACGATGACGTTGGCCCGATTGCCAGCCACTTCCAACATGCCGAGCAGTTGCGACGGATTGGGCGCGGTGACCTGGTTGAGAATGGTGCCCGCATGCCGATTGCCGAGCATGGGGTTGCCGCCCACGTGCCCGGCCAGTTGCGACGGGCTGGCGCCGCCGCTGTTGTTGAGCACCACTCCGGATGGGCCGACGTTGAATTGCGTATAGCGGTTGTTCGACACGCCGCCGGCCGAAGGCGGCGCGATGTTGACCACCGGCACGCCATGGCTGACGCTCACGAAGGGCTTGGCGCCCGGCACGCTTCTGTCCACCGAGATCGGCAGCGTCTGCGCCAGCACGGGCGACCAGACCTGCGTGAAGACCACGGACCACGCCATCAGGGAACGGAGCTTGGACATCATTCGTACTCGATTGAAGGCGGCTTGGAGGGAGGGCGTCGCAATCGTCTTGATGACTGCGGGAACCCCCACATCCCGTCACCCGCCACGGATCGCCGGCGATATCTGGAATCGGCAATTGCGCGCTTCGCAAAGCGCCATGCAGGACTTCATTTTTAGTCGCGCTCCGTTCGTGCACGACGTAGGAACGATCCGAGATTCGGCGCGATGCGCACGAAAATCGGATGAATGGCATGTTGTGTGGGTAGTGCGCGCATCGGCGGCAATCGCGCTGCGCGGGATCGAAAGCCCCGCGCCGGTCTCGCGCAATGCCCTTCGTCCGTTCAGTCCAGGCCCACCTTCGCCGAATGCTTCGGCGCCCGATAATGCGACGAACGCTTGCGTGATCGCCGCGTCGCGGCCTCAAGGGGTAGTCCCGCCTTGCCCAGCGCCCGCGCCAGTTGCTTGCCTGACACGATTCGGCGGCCGACGGTGTCTTCGTCCACGTCCACCTTGACGTACAACCGGAACAGCCAGAATTGCCGTTCGGCATCGCACCAGTAATAGATCACCCGCAGGCCGCTGCGCTTGCCCCGGCTGCGGTGGGGATCGGCGTAGCGCAGCTTGCGCAGTCCGCCCGTGCCTTCGAGCACCACGCCCGCCTCCGGCATTTTCAGCATCATGCATTGCAGCGCGCGAAATGCGTCATCGTCCAGGAACTTCTCGCGGTCGCGCGAGAACTCGGGCCGTTCGACAAACAGGGCATTCATGGCAATGCACGCGTATCACTATCGTGGATAGACTGAAACCCATTTTGAAGGGCTTCAGCTCGTCCATGCGCGTGCAAGCCGTGGGTTTCGGACGAAGCGAATGACTGCGCTTCGATACGCCACCGCGTTCCCGCTCGTTACACCGCCGCCAATCGCTCCACGGTGTCGGGAAACTTCTCGACCAGCCGAATCAGCAAGGCGGCCTGCGCATTTGGCTTGGCGCGGCCCTGTTCCCAGTTTTCGAGAGTGCGGGGGTTGGTGCGCAGATAGTGCGCGAACACCTGCCGTGACAGATGCAAACGCTCGCGTATGGCCAGGAGTTCCTCGGCGGTCAGATCAGGCGCAGGATTCATTTCCACTTTGTGCGTACGCAGCGTTCGTTTGCCCTCACGCTCAGCCGCAAGCGCATCAAAGCCTTCGGCGATTTCCGCATACAGGTTTCGCTTTTTTTTCATCGCCGTGCCTCACGTTCCGCGTCCAACATGCCCTTGAGCATCCTCTTTTCCCGGGCGCTCAAATCGCTGACTTCATCCTTGTCATACAACGAGAACAACCAAAACTGTTCCCGACCGTCCCACCAGTAGTAGATGACACGCAAACCGCCGCGCTTACCCTTGCCGCGGCGGGGATCGCCAAAACGCATTTTTCGTAGCCCTCCTGTCCCTTCGATGACGGCGCCGGCGTCAGGACGCCACATCATGGCTTGCTGCAGGAGACGAAAGTCGTCGTCATCAAGATAGTCTCCTCGGTGACGAGCAAACGCGGGTAGTTCGACGAATACAGCTTTCATTAAAATGTACGCAAGTTGCGTATGAAAATCAAATCACGAAGCGAGGCGTTGCACGCTTGGCGCAATCCGATGTCAATTGGCCAAACTACGAAGAACGACCGACCGCCAGAAAGGCCATTCTGACGAGACCGCCTCCGCCACAACGTTTGCAACAGCTGATATCCGACCAACAGAACGGCGCGCCCGCGTCCTTGTGTAATGTCCCCCACACCGTCACAAAAGGAACGACATGGAACTGACCCTTCCCGACAAGCTGCAAAAGGCCCTGGAACGCGAAGCCGAAGACGCCAAACGGACACTGCACGCGCATCTGATCAGAAAGCTCGAGAACATCACGCCGCCGGCCGAGTCCATCGACCCCAAGCCTTTGCACGCCAACCTGCCGCGCCTGGTCGCCTACTTGGAACGCATGCCGGGTGTATCCGTGCTGTCGTCGGAAGTGACACGCGATGCGTACTGGTGGGTCAAGCTGACCATCGATCAGGCGCATCCGCTGGCGTGGCGCGTGGTGCAGGAACTGGGCTTCGTCCTGAACGACTTGTCGTTGCAGGAAAAGCTGCCCACCGTGTTCAAGCCGGTATCACCGCCGCCGTACCTGAACGGCGGCCCCGAAGAATGCCTGGCGTGGGTTATCGAATCGACGTGGAACTACATCGATCCGGGTTGGATCGCCGAGACCTTGGAAGGGTATCTGCCCAAGCCCGTGGACGACGCGGCGGCCTGGGATGGGCAATAGAAGCGGAGCAGGCATGAAGATGCAAGCCGCCATCGACGCCATCGAGCGACATGCCGCCCTCAGAACGGCTTCATCACCGCCAGCAGAATGATCAGCACCGGCGCGGCCAGCACCACCGGCATCAACCGCGCACGGCCCGCCTCGGTGACCTCACCCGCCACCTCCGCCAGCCGCCGCAGCCGTCCCGCCTGCATCCCGTGCACCGCCGCCAGCAACAGCACCAACGCCAGCTTCACCGACAGCCACCCGCTGCCAAACCAGCCCGCGCTCGTCGCCAGATACACCCCGCTGGCCAACGCGCCCACCATCGCCGGCGTGGTCAGCAGCCGTTCCCACTTGCGCAGCAGCCGCAGGCGCGCCAGCTCCTGCGGCAAGGCCGGCCCCGGCAGCTTGTCGGCCGCCGCCAGCACGAACGCCTGCACCACCATCCCCGCCACCCAGAACAGCACCAGCGCCAGGTGCAGCGACTTGATCAGCAGATACGCCATTGCTCACGCCTCCCGCGCGCGGCGCAGCGAACGCGCGATCACGAAGCCGCCAAACGGCACCAGCGTCGCCACCAACGTCCACACCAGCCGCTGGCGCGGCCAGCCCTGCGCCGACGCCACATTGCACGCCAGCGCGATATAGACCATGAACGCCACCCCATGCACCGGCCCCACCCACGACACCCCTTGCGGCATCCCGGCCAGATGCTTCAACGGCACCGCGACGCCCAGCAGCGCCAACAGCGTCACGCCTTCCAGCATGGCCGCCCACTTGAAGAGAGCAGGGGTCGAAGCATCGGCGTCTTTCAGGGGCATGGCAGCGTCTCGCAACAGGATGAGCGGCATTGTCCGGGCTGGCGCAATCGCCAACCATTGGCCAAAATGCCAATCTTCGAAAGAAATCCGCCAACCGTGCGCCGCCGTCCGCCCGACCCGTCCCGAGGCCCCAGCCCCATGCCCCCGCCCACCCCGCACCGCGTCGCCGTGCTCGCCTTCGACGGCCTCGTCGCGGGCGACCTGTCCATCCCCTGCGAGATCTTCCAGCTCGCCGAAACCCAAGACGGCCGCCACCCCTACGCCGTGCAGGTCCACGCCGGCAAACCCCGCGTCCGCACCCACGCCTACGACCTGCACATCCGCCACCGCCTGGACGCCGCGCGCGGCGCCGACACCCTCGTCATCCCCGGCCTGGCCGACCCGGCCGACAGCGTCCCGGACGACATCCTCGACCTGATCCGCCACGCCCACGCCCAGGGCGCCCGCATCGCCTCCATCTGCACCGGCGCCTTCGTCCTGGCCGCCAGCGGCATCCTCGACGGCCTCAAGGCCACCACCCACTGGAAAGCCGCCGGCCTGCTCGCGCGCCGCTACCCCGCCATCGACGTCAACCCCAACGTCCTGTTCGTCGACAACGGCCAGGTCCTGACCTCCGCCGGCGCCGCCGCCGGCATGGACCTGTGCCTGCACATGATCAAGCGCGACCACGGCGCCGCCGTCGCCGCCAACAGCGCCCGCCTGGCCGTCGTGCCGCTGGAACGCGCCGGCGGCCAGGCGCAATTCATCATCCGGCCCACGCCGGCCTCGCACACCGACCTGACGCCTCTGCTGCACTGGATCGAACACCGGCTGGCCGAGAACCTGACCGTCGCCGCGCTGGCCGCCCAGGCCGCGGTCAGCGTGCGCACCTTGAACCGGCGGTTTCAGGAACTGCTGGGGGTGAGTCCGCTGCAATGGGTGATCCAGGCCCGCGTGAATCGTGCTCGCGGGATGCTGGAGACGACGGACCTGCCGGTGGAGCGGGTGGCGATGGAGGTGGGGTTCGGGTCAGCGGTGTCGCTGCGGGAGCATTTCACGGGGATCGTGGGGACGAGCCCGATGGGGTATCGAAGGGCGTTCCGGCGGGCGGCATGAGGGTGGCCTGATGCTTGGGGATGGGGCGGCCTGACGCTTGGTGGCCTGGAACTGGCCTGACGCGTTGCGCGACAGGCCGTTGGTCTTTTTCGGGTTACTGGATCGAGCGGGGCGCGTTGTGCGTGGCGGCGTCGAACGCGGCGTCATCGGCGTAGGCGCGGGCCGATTCCAGCATGGCGTCGGTCAGGGTGCCGAGGTGATCGCACAGGCCCTCCACGCCGCCCATCAACGCGGCCACCGTCCATGCGTCCAGCGGCTGGCTGCCGGTGGCGGCGGGTTCCGAGGCGCTGTTGCCGACCAGGCGAGCGATGGTCTGGATGGCGTAGCGGGCGCGTTCGATGTTGTAGAGGTGGGAGAGGGCGACTGGGCCGTGCTCGGGGTCGGTGTCGACCAGCCAGGGGTTTCGGGTGAGGGGGTGGGATTGCATGACAGGCTCCAAAGACTGATGAAGCCCGCTCCCCACTTCCAAATGGGGTGGGCGGGCGCAAGGCAAGGTTGGAAGACCGGCGTCTTTGGAAACCGGCGTGCGCGAACGCACCCTCGCCAGGGCCCGCCCATAGGGACGTGCAGAGGCGTACGGACGTGAAAACGCCGCCAGGCGGCGGCGGTCCGCCAAAGACATTGCCGGCTTCCAAACCGGGGCTACCGTGGGAGTAGCCGAACAATTATACAGACTGCATCGACCTAGCTGAGCACCAGGGAGCAATTCTGCGCCCAGCAGAAGTAGAGGGCACTTTTCTCTCCAAACCTCAGGTTGGTTAGCACGACGATGCTACCAACAGTCTTATTTCGCCAAACCATGTCTACAAACCAAATTGATTTCGAGGCACATGGCTCATTTAAGTAAACATAACGGCCTGGTAAGCACCTACTTCGCGAAGTAGGTATTCAATCTGCTATGTAAAAAATGCCGGCGCAATTCCCGACTTTAGTTAGAGGGTTCTTCGGCCTATCTCGCACACCCTTCAATGCACACGACTAAAGTGATACTATCCGTAAGATAAATAGTATAAATCCTACGAACTCTAGTCTACAAATCTTGCGGACTAGGCCAACGCAGGGATTTCCCCAATATCCCACGCTTGCCCGCCGCAGTTTTTACACTGAGAAGAGCAATGATCGAGTTCATTAAGAAAGCAGGAAAGAGCGACCTTATCTTGTTTATCCACGGGTTTACCGGGGGAAAGACAACATGGCGCCATCCTCGCGATGGATATTTTTACGAGCAATTGTTGGAATATTCTTCAATTATCGATAATTACGATATAGCAGTATTTGAATACTATTCTCGACTACTCAACTTACTACCAGCAGCAAACTCAATCAGGCAGAAATTTACATCCCTATTCAAATCTATTCAGCCGAAATCAAAAAAGAACATCTCTATCGAAGAGATCTCTAATCTTTTATCGACATGCATAAGATTTGATCTCGACCAATACAAGAACATCATTGTCATTGCCCACAGCATGGGCGGACTAGTAGTCAAATCATACGTGCTGGGGGAGCTTCTCAGGGGGAGGAGTTGCAAGATAAAAATGATCCTGTCTCTCGCAGTTCCTCATCTAGGCGTCAACTTCGCCGCGCTCGGAGCATTAATTTCCAACAATAGGCAAATTGAAGATTTAGCCCCTTTAAGTGAGCTTTGTCCTAAATTAAATGACTCTTGGGTTAAACAAGCTGAAAAACCTATCGTCAAGTATTTCTATGGCGCACACGATAGGCTAGTAGTAAAGCAGAGCGCTATTGGCACCGACGATCAGGAACAGGATGTAATTTGCTGCGACGACGATCACCTCAGCATTTGCAAGCCAGAGCAAGGAGGGATTTTGATCACAGCGACCGTCTCGCTAATCTCCGAATTTAATGCGCAAACCGCTACACTCCCCGTCCAAACTATCGCTTATCCAGAGCAGTTTGACGATGAAATTTTTGTTCTCAAATTACTCCTGGCTGATGTGCACGATGCAAGCATCAGAAATTCAAAGGAGTTTTTCTTAAATGCCGAATATGCACGGAAATATCTAAGCAGTCGCTCCGATCAGGAAAAACTACAGAATCTATATGGAAGAATCAGGACCATATATCAAAATAGTTACGAATCCCATGTCGCTGCAAATGGAAATGGAAAATCTACTACCTTGGTCGCTGCAGTACACCGGCGCATAATGGATGAGGATGCGACATTTCTCAAGGCTGCCCATCCGATGCTGCAAGCTCTCCACAAGATGGGCATGCTGCATCAGCTAGCTAATGACTTAGGTAAGGATATTTGGTGGAGCGAAGATCGTTCCAGAGAAGCACTCATTAATGCCCGTGAGCACCCGTCCGGCAAGGCTTCGGAGGAGCAACTATGAAGCTTCCTTACAGGGTCCCCGACAATGAATTAACCTTAAACGTTGCTATCCTGCTAATAATTATATTTGCACTAGGAAGGTCAACGCGTGGAAAGCTGCTGCTTAACAATGAACGATTAAGATTATTTCTATACTTATTAAAAAACCCAATTAAATTAAATGAGTTATTAATTTGCAATGAAAAATCACACGCCACGCTACAAAGCCACGAAGAATATTCTGTAGCTAGCATCTCCAACAACGCTGACATTCTTTACGATGACAGCGTGACGAAAGAATTATTGCAGTATGCAGCAGCATCCCATCTTTTAGAAGTTGAGTATCGCAAGACCGATGGGTTTATGTACTGCCTATCTCCAGCCGGGATAAATGTCGTTAATCAACTCGTCGGCGATTACTACGACCATCTTCATCTATACGCGAACGCGTTAGCTCAGCTAAACGCAATACCTACGTCCACCTTGAATGAACAAGCTGACCGCATTCGCCGGGGGCAGCCCCAACTTAATAGCGTGCCTGCTCTCAGCTTAAACGGTCATTTTGATTAAGTTCTCCCGAGGAAAACATGAGCGCTCTAAATAGAGGAATATTGATCGAACAATTGATCTTCGTGGGACACAGAAAGGATTACGTAATACCACTGAAAGCTGGCATGAACATCATCTATGGGGATTCAGCAACCGGGAAAAGTAGCGTACTGGAATGCATCAACTATTTATTCGGCTCCTCAAAATTTATCTTTGATGAAGAGATCGAAACCGCCGTAGCGCATGTCATGATGCAAGTGGTGCTGGGTGAAACGACGTTTGTTGTTAAACGCAGTATTTTTGATGTCAATGCGGACGTCGAAGTTTATACGGGCGACATTAACTCATACCAGCAGGTTTTTCCCAAAAAGCTATCACCAAACTACGGGAAGCCCGGACTCGATGGTTTCCTTTCAGATTTCTATCTGTCGTCGCTCAAATTGCCTTTTGTCACCATACGCCAGGCACCGTCCAAAGACTCGTCTAACATCGTCCGCCTCAGCTTTAGGGATATTTTTAAATTCTGCTATTTAAAACAGGATGATGTAGGGGCGAAATCACTATTAGGCGAAGGGTCGTTCAGCGGAGTTAAAAGCAAAGAGACCTTCAAATATATATTCAACCTCCTGGATACTGCAATTGCCGATTTACAGGCGGCGCTGTCTGACGCTACACAACAGAAACGAATAAAAGAGGAAGCGTACAGAGTTATATCGGAATTCCTAAGAGCCGTTGAATTCCAGACCGAACATGATTTGGACGATGCAAAATATGAGGCAGAAAATCGCCGAAAGCTAGCAGAAAACGAACTCTTCAATATAAACGATTCAATCAAATCTAATAATGAGGGCTACGCCGCATTGAAGGAGATTCTCGCTGACATATCACTACGGATTAGGAAATCAGAAGGCGAACTACAACTCAGCGATAGCCTTATAGAACAATACGTTAGGCTCAAAAACGATTATCAAGCTGACATTCACAAACTCAAAGCTATAAAATCGTCAAAAAAACTGATTGGAACAGACACAACCATCTTTACGTGCCCGCTCTGCAGCAGCCAAGTTGATCTTGGACGAATCAAAGCGACATATGAAATAGCCGAATTGGATCATGTTTCTCAAGAAATTAATTCCATAACGAGAAGAATGAAAGACGCCGAGCAATTAGCTCAAATAGAAAGAAGCAAAAGAGCGAGCCTTCTGGACGACTTAAAATTACTAGAAAAAGAGAGGATGCGGGCGCGTAATATGCTGGACGAAGAAATGTCTTCCGCAATCACACCATATTTGGCTGATCGAGACGCCTGGTCGTTAGAATTAGCTCGCGCTACAGAGGATTTGGCTAGTATCGAGCGAAATTTAAAAATTCGCAATCAACAGAAGACCGTATTTAGGGAGTTGCATTCCGTCGACGAATCAATCCAAAAACTTCGTGAGCAGCTCGAGCAACTGAGGCAAAGCGCGCCCGCCATTGATGAAGTTCTTGGAAACATTGGCGACTTTCTTACATCCTACTTGCGGCAAGTGCAAATTTCGGACATCCGCGATGTGAGGATAAGCAACACCACATTCCTACCTGTGCTACGTAATCGAGACTATCGCGAAATTACTTCTGGTGGTTTGAGAACGATTTTATCGATAGGCCACTTTCTTTCCGTTCTGGCGAACGGGCTCCGTGAACCCAATAATCACCCTGGCTTACTTATGATTGACACGGTTGGGAAATATCTGGGAAAAACTGACACCAGGTACCAGGAAACCGATATTAATGAAGATAGGAAAGAGGGCACATCCGATCCAATAAAGTATAAAAATATATACAAGGGGCTTTTTTCGTTGTGCGAGAGAATATCCAGGGAATCCGGCAGGGTACAAATCATCGTGGTGGACAATGACCTTCCGCCTGGATTAAATACAACAGCACCAGGTTCGATCGCAGCATATTTCCGAACTGATGGTCGAGATGGTACCCAACGTGGCCTAATTGATGACGCTCCGCGAAATTAGATCAACAAAAACAAGCCACCGATTACTTAGCCTCTAGCCGATTTTTATCATCACTCTACAAATAACCACTGAGGAGAACTTAGTGCAAAAAGAAAACTATGGATCCCAGCAGGGAAACGGCAGCATAAACGTTGGAGTGGGAGACTTCAGGGGTGCGAACGTCAATATCGGCGGAGCCCGAAAGCCGACCTTCACTTCGGAGCAGATACAAATCAAGCGTCACCCAGCTCTAGGAGGACGAAAGATAAAAGCCAATAGCCTCAGCACTTTTGGTATCGTCACAGGGCTGGCCAGCCTGTTGGGCCTCTACTTTTCGCTTTTTTCTCCGTTTTCAAAGCCAATTTCCGCGTCGTGGTCAAGTCTTTTTCTATTCTCGCTGGCAATCGCGAGCATTTGCTTTGCCACATCAGGATTATTGAAGCGGAAGAAATTTGAGTTTTTCTTCAGGAAATACTATTTAGAATGCGGCAGCAGAGAGGGTATTTATTTAACCAGTCTCACCGCCACATGCCCTTGGTGCGGTTCAAAAATGAAGCTTCGGAACATAAAATCCGCGAACAAACAAAGT
Organism: Achromobacter ruhlandii; assembly: GCF_002082135.1. NCBI lineage: Bacteria > Pseudomonadati > Pseudomonadota > Betaproteobacteria > Burkholderiales > Alcaligenaceae > Achromobacter > Achromobacter ruhlandii. Next base: position 104,396 of record NZ_CP017433.1, on the reverse strand, counting down.
CAAGACATATTCTTTTGCGAGAGAAATTCGACTCACCATACAATTTTGCTGGACCCGACCTTTCTCTGCGAGATCGCAGAAGAATAAATAATGCTCTGCCCGTAGATATGGGATTGAGTGCCTACATTTTGCATAACAATTCAACCGGTCTTGAGATTTTCATAACCATCTTTGCGTATTAGAAAAATCACGGTTAAAAAAAACTGCAGCTTGCGCTGCAGCGTTTTTCATGTTTTGAAAACAACGAATTATTAGCTCTTACGAACTTTTCCAATCAACCCATCCAACTGCCCTAGCATCGTATCGATTTCCTCAGCCGTCACATTCAACGCCGGCATAAACCGCAGCAAATTCCCCCGCGGCGCATTCAGCAGCAGCCCATTCGGCGCCAGATTCCGCGCGGCTTCGACGATGGCGGGGCCGTCATCACGATCCATGATCAGTGCACGCAGCAACCCCATCCCGCGCTCGCCCTTCATCCCATACTTGGCCGACAAAGCCAGCAGGCCTTCGGACAGTTGCTTGGCACGCGCATTAACCGATTCCATGAAGCCCGGCGCAGCCAGCGCATCAAACACCGCCACACCAACCGCAGCCATCAACGGATTCCCGTTATACGTGCCACCCTGGTCCCCATGCGAGAACACGCAAACTTCCTGACGGGCCAACAAAGCAGCCAGCGGCACCCCACCACCAATCCCCTTCGCCAGCGTCATGATGTCCGGCACCACATCGGATTGTTGGTAGGCGAACAACGTCCCCGTACGCCCCATCCCCGTCTGCACTTCATCAACGATGAACAGCAGCTTGTGCTCATCCGCCAGCTTGCGCAGGCCCTGCATGAATTCTTTCGTCGCCGGGATAACGCCGGCTTCGCCCTGCACCGGTTCGAGCATGATCGCCACGGTCTGATCATCGATCAGCTTGCGCACCGATTCCAGATCATTGATCTCGGCCTTGGGGAAACCTTCCACCTGCGGCGCGAACATCTTGTCCCAGCCCGGCTTGCCGGATGCGGACATCGTGGCCAGGGTGCGGCCGTGGAAGCCGTGGTTCATGGTGATGATCTTGTAGGCGCCCTTCTTGTTGACCTGGCCCCATTTGCGCGCCAGCTTGATGGCGCCTTCGTTGGCTTCGCCGCCGCTGTTGGCGAAGAAGACGCGGTCGAAGACCGAGGCGCCGGTCAGGCGGGTGGCCAGTTCGATGGAGGGCAGGTTGTAGAACGCCGGCGACGGGTTCATCAGCAGCTTGGACTGGTCCAGCAGGGCCTTCTGCATTTCCGGGGCGCTGTGGCCCAGGGTGTTGACGGCCCAGCCCTGGACGAAGTCCAGGTATCGCTTGCCCGCGTGATCCTCCAGCCAGGACCCCTGGCCGCGCACGAACACGAGGTCCGGGCGGGAGGTGATCTCCATGAGGGCGTTGACGTTGTACTGGCTGAATTCCATGGCGGTTCCTGCTGAAAGGAGAGAACAGGGGTTGAAAAAGAGGGGGAAACGCTAAATGCCGAATTTAGCACCGGCGGGGGGAATGCTATCGTGTCGCACCCCCAGCCGATCCGCCCCACGGCCGCCCCAAAAGGGCCGCTTGCGCGGGGCTTCCTATTTTATGCAACTGGCGCGGCCGTCGCGCGGCGCCGTTTGTCGCTTTTTACTGACCGATCATGACACGAATTCTTTCCAGTATTGCCGCCGGCCTGATGCTGGCGGCGGCCGCGACGGCCGCGCATGCCGAGTATCCCGAACGTCCCATCCGCCTGGTCGTGCCGTTCCCGCCGGGGCAGGCCACCGATATCTTCGCCCGCGCGCTGGCCGAGAAGCTGGGCACGGCGCTCAAGCAGCCGATCGTGGTGGAGAACCGCGCCGGCGCTGGCAGCAATATCGGCATGGAGCAGGCCGCGCGCGCGACGCCGGACGGTTACACGCTGGTGATCGCGGGCTCGGCCGCGGCGGTGAACCAGACGCTGTACAAGACCATCAACTACAGCCTGACCAAGGATTTCGCGCCGGTGTCGGGGGTGTTCTCGGTGCCGCTGATGTTCCTGGCGACGCCGGCTTCGGGCATTACGTCGCTGCAGCAACTGGTTAAGCAGGCGCGCGCCAATCCGGGCGAGCTGGCGTATGCCAGCGCCGGCATCGGCGGCACGCAGCATCTGTCGGCCGAGATGTTCAAGGCGGCGGCCAATATCGACATCCGCCATATTCCGTACAAGGGCAGCGGCCCGGCGCAGGCGGATTTCCTGGGGCACCAGGTGCCGCTGATGGTGGATTCGGTGACGGCGGGGCTGCCGCACGTGCAGAGCAAGAAGGCGGTGGCGCTGGCGGTGACGACGGCCAAGCGCCTGCCGCAGTTGCCGGACGTGCCGACGGTGGCCGAGAGCGGTTATCCGGGTTTTGAGGCGATCGGCTGGGCGGCGGTGCTGGCGCCGCGTGATACGCCGCCGGCCATTACCAACTACCTGAGCCAGCAGATCGGCCACGTGCTGGGCACGCCGGAGATGCAGAAGTTCTTCCGTGATCGCGGCGCCGAGCCGATGCCGATGAAGCCCGAGGCCACCGGCGCGTTCATCGCCGGCGAGGTCGACAAGTGGGGCAAGGCGGTCAAGCAGTCGGGCGCGCAGGTGGACTGACGACTGTCCCGCAGGAGCCGGTGGCGGGGCGGTTCCCGCCCCGGCGCTCGCCGTGGTGCCGATCCGGTGCCGCGCATGCGCCGCAACGGCGCATGATGCACCACCCTGGTGCGATGGGCGAGGAGCAATAGGCGCGCGCCACGGCGCGCCCAAAATGGCACGGAACTTGCTTTTCCAGTTTTGTATACCGAATTGGTGTGCAACGCTCGACCCCGCTCCCGGGGCGGCGCGCCCTGGAGAGTTCCTCATGAACCGTAGAACCCTGTTGCTGTCCCTCTGCACCGCCGCCGCCCTGCTGGCCGCGCCGCTCACGCATGCCGACACCCTGGACGACATCGTCAAGCGCGGCACCCTCAAGGTCGCGGTGCCGCAGGACTTCCCGCCGTTCGGCTCGGTCGGCGCCGACATGAAGCCGCTGGGCTACGACATCGACACCGCCGCGCTGATCGCCAAGCAGATGGGCGTGAAGCTGGAGCTGGTGCCGGTGACCAGCGCCAACCGCGTGCCGTACCTGCAGACCCGCAAGGTGGATCTGGTGATCTCCAGCCTGGGCAAGAATCCGGAGCGCGAGAAGGCGATCGATTTCTCCGACGCGTATGCGCCGTTCTTCAATGGCGTGTTCGGCCCGGCCGATGTGAAGGTGGCGTCGGCCGCCGACCTGGCGGGCAAGACCATCGGTGTGACGCGCGGCGCGGTCGAGGACATCGAGCTGACCAAGATCGCCCCGCCCACGGCCACGCTCAAGCGCTATGAAGACAACAACGGCACCATCACCGCCTTCCTGTCGGGCCAGGTGCCGCTGATCGCCACGGGCAACGTGGTGGCCGCCGCGATCCTGGCGCGCAACCCGCCCAAGAAGCCGGAGACCAAGTTCCTGATCAAGGATTCGCCCTGCTACATCGGCCTGAACAAGGACGAGCCGAAGCTGCGCGCCAAGGTCAACGAGATCCTGGCCAACGCCAAGCGCGACGGCTCGCTGACGGCGATCTCCAAGAAGTGGCTGGGCGCCGATCTGCCCAAGGATCTGTAAGGCAGGCGCGCGCGCCGGAGCGCTGTTCATGGCTTATCAATTCAACTTCGCTTCCGTGTTCGACTACACGCCGGTGCTCATCAAGGGCATTGGCGTGACGGTCGAGCTGATCGCGTTTGGCGCGGTGGCGGGCGTGGCGCTGGGCATCGCCTGCGCCTGGGCCCGCACGCAGGGGCCGCGCTGGCTGCGCGCGCCGGTCACCGCCTATGTGGAGGTGGTGCGCAACACGCCGTTCCTGATCCAGTTGTTTTTCGTGTTTTTCGGGCTGCCGTCGCTGGGCGTGCAGTTCAGCGAGATGCAGGCGGCCTGCCTGGCGATGGCGCTGAACCTGGGCGCCTACAGCGCCGAGATCATCCGCGCCGGCATCGACGCCACGCCCAAGGGCCAGTACGAGGCCGGCGCCAGCCTGGCGATGACGCGCTTGCAGGTGTTCCGCCATGTGGTGCTGAAACCCGCATTGGCGCGCATCTGGCCGGCGCTGTCGTCGCAGATCGTGATCGTGATGCTGGGGTCGGCGGTGTGTTCGCAGATCGCGGCCGAGGACCTGACGTTCGCGGCCAATTTCATCCAGTCGCGCAACTTCCGCGCGTTCGAGGTGTATTTCGTGACCACCGGCATCTATCTGGTGCTGGCGGTGTTGTTGCGCCAGTTGCTGCGCATGACGGGCAGGCGGTTGTTCCGCAAGGCGGCGCGATGATCGAGTTCACAACCTGGGACATTGTCCGCAACCTGCTGCTGGCGGCGCGCTGGACCGTCGTGCTGTCGCTGGTGGCGTTTGCCGGCGGCGCGCTGATGGGCATGCTGGCGCTGATGATGCGGACCTCGCGCGTGGCGCTGCTGCGGCGCGTGAGCTGGGCGTATATCGAACTGTTCCAGGGCACGCCGCTGCTGATGCAGTTGTTCCTGGCGTTCTTCGGCTTGTCGCTGGCCGGGGTCGAGGTGCCGCCGTGGCTGGCCGCGGGCGCGGCGCTGACGTTGTGGTCGGGCGCGTTCCTGGCCGAGATCTGGCGCGGCTGCGTGGAAGCGATTCCGAAAGGCCAGTGGGAAGCCTCGGCCAGCCTGGCGTTGGGCTACGTGCAGCAGATGCGCTACGTGGTGCTGCCGCAGGCGCTGCGCATCGCGGTGGCGCCGACCGTCGGTTTCGCGGTGCAGATCGTCAAGAGCACGGCGCTCACCTCCATCATCGGTTTCACCGAGCTGTCCAAGGCCAGCACGGTGATCACCAACGCCACCTTCAGCCCCTTCACTGTCTATGCCTGCGCCGCGCTGATCTATTTCGCGCTGTGCTGGCCCCTGTCGCGCCTCAGCCTGCTGCTGGAAAGGAAGTTGCATGCCCCTCATCGCCCTTGAAGACGTCCGCAAGAAGTTCGGCGACAACGAAGTCCTGAAAGGGGTGACGTTGCGCGTCGAGCCCGGCGAGGTCATCGCCATCATCGGCAAAAGCGGTTCCGGCAAGAGCACGCTGCTGCGCTGCGTGAACGGGCTGGAGCAGATCGACAGCGGCGCCATCATGGTGGCGGACGCGCAACTGGGCGACGACGAGTTGCGGTTGCGCGCGCTGCGGCTGAAGGTGGGCATGATCTTCCAGCAGTTCAACCTGTTCCCGCACCTGACGGTGGGGCGCAACGTAATGCTGTCGCCGATGGTGGCCAAGCGCATGCCGCAGGACCAGGCCGCCGACCTGGCGCGGGCGATGCTGACGCGGGTGGGGCTGGCACACAAGTTCGATGCGTGGCCCGAGGAATTGTCGGGCGGGCAGCAGCAGCGCGTGGCGATCGCGCGCGCCCTGGCGATGCAGCCGCTGGCGCTGTTGTGCGACGAGATCACGTCGGCGCTGGACCCGGAGCTGGTCAACGAGGTGCTGGCGGTGGTGCGCGAGCTGGCCGCCGACGGCATGACGCTGCTGATGGTGACGCACGAGATGCGCTTTGCGCGCGAGGTGTGCGACCGCGTGGTGTTCATGCACCAGGGGCGCGTGCACGAGATCGGGCCGCCGGAGGAATTGTTCACCGCGCCGGCCACGCCGGAGCTGCGGCAGTTCCTGGGGATGACGGACCTGGCCGGATAGGGCGCGTGGATCCTGGCGGCGGCCATGGCCCGGCCGCCGAGGGTCAAGCGGCTGGCAATCGGCCCAACAATGCGTCGAAGCGACCCAGGCGCACGTGACGCAGTTGTCCCCCAACGACCACCCCGCCATCCGGCAAAATCCACGCGCGCTGGATGCCGCTATCCAGATCGAGCGCGCCGTGGCGGATGCGCAGGACCTGGCCGGAATCGGGATGCCACAACTGGCCCAGATCCAGGCTGCGGTGCGGCGCATGCCAGTGGCCCAGCAGCAGCCAGCCTTGCGGCAGGGACTGCAGGATCATGCCGCCGGCGGGCATCTGTTGCGGCGCATGGCGGCTGACGGCAAGGGCGTCCAGGTCCGCGTGGCAAAGCGCGTCGTCTTCCAGCCAGGCGATGGCGCCGCTGCCGCAGGCGACGGGATGCGAGAGATCCCCCGATGCCGCCTCGGGATAGCGCAATGCCAGGGGATGCAACTGGCCGCCGCGCCACCGCAGAAGCTGGCCACGGCACAGCACGCAGGCGCGGCCGTCGGGCGTCTGGATCACCGCCGAGCGGTCGCTGACGGGGCGGCGCTGCGGCGGCGCGGTGTACAGCAGTGCCGGCTCGATGGCGGCCGCTTCGTCCTGCGCGGCAAAGCCCCGGTACACGAACACCATGCCGCGATCCACCAGCAGCAGGTCGTCGCCCGCGAAGCCCAGGCTGAATTCGGGCGTGCGGCGCTGCGCCTGCGCCGCGCGCGGCGGCAGCGCAAGGCCGGGACGGTTGAGCGGCGCGGCCTCGACCCGGGGCGCGCGCAGCAGGTGGGCATAGGGCGTGCTGGCGATGCCGTCTGGGCCTTGCTCGATCCAGGCATGGACGCCGTTGGCGGCAACGGCCGACGCCAGCAGGCCGCGATGCGGCTGGAACTTGCCGCCAACCTCGCGCAAGGCCGGCCAATCATGCAGGTCCACCAGTTGCGGCGCCGCCGTGTCACGGTTGGCCATGCATGCCCAGCCCGGCGCCAGCGGGACGCACTGCGCCATGTCCAGATAATCGCCAGGCTGCGCCAGCGGACCGGAAGCGGGGCGCGGCAATGCCGCCGGCGCGCCTTGCGGGGCGCCGTCCTGCCGATGCCGCGTACCTTGTCGGCCCTGTGCCGCGATCCGCGCCAGCGCGTCACTAACATCGGCCAGAGGCACGATCAGCAGATGGATGGCGTCGTCGTCTTCGTCCTGCTCGATCAACGCCAGCCCCTGCGCTTCCAGTTCCTGGCCCAGCGGCGGCAGGAAGTCGTCGGCGCGGTCATCGCGCAACGCCGCGCGCAGCGCATCGAGCCGCGCGGCGGCCAGGGCCGGGTAGCGCGCCGCATACGCCTGCCGCAACGCGTCCAGCAGTTCCGGCAGCGGCGTCTTCCAATCGAAGGACAACGGCTCCATCACGATCGGCGCGGCCGCCATCAGCGCGAGAACCCGCGCGCCGAGATCTCCCAGATGTCCTGCACGATGCCGTCTCGATACACCACCAGCCCGTCGTGCAGGTTGAAGGTGGGATCGACGTGCGACGGCACCAGCAGCAGCGTGTCGCCCAGCGCCGGCGGCTGCGCGTCGGGCGCCACGCGCACCACGCCGTGTTCGTCGTTGATGGCGGCGTATTGCAAGCCCTGGGCGCCGTGGATCGCGGGCGGGCCGCATTCGGCGGTGGTGGACTTCAGGCCGGCGTCGAGGATGACGCGGTCCGGCGCTGGGGTGCTCATCACGGTGGACAGCACGAACAGGCTGTTCTGGAAGGCGAGCGCGCCGTCCCATTCGTTGGCGCCGTAGTCGCCGTCCATGAAGGCGTAGGAACCGGCCTGCAGTTCGGTGTAGACGCCGCTGGCGGCATCGAATTCGGCGCTGCCGGTGCCGCCGCCGGTGATGATGTCGCAGGCGATGCCGCTCTCGCGCAGCAGCAGTTGATACGACGCGGCGATGCGCGCGGCCTGGCGGCAGACGGCGGCGCGTTCTTCGCGGGTGCGCAAGTGCTGCACCGAGCCGTGATAGGCCTGCAGGCCGACGAAGGTCACGCCCGGCAGGTCGCGCGCCTGCTGCGCCAGCGCCAGCACGGTGGCGTCGTCGGACACGCCGCAGCGGCCCTGGCCCACGTCCACTTCCACCAGCACGTCAATCTCGGCGCCGGCCGCGGCCATGGCCTGCGAGATCCGCGCCAGGTTGGCGGCATTGTCGACGCAGACGCTGAGCTTGGCGGCGCGCGCCAGTTGGGCCAAGAGGCGCAGCTTGGCCGGGCCGACCACTTCGTTGCTGATGTGGATGTCGGTGATGCCGGCGGCCACGAAGGGCACGGCCTCGCTGACCTTCTGGCAACAGATGCCGCGCGCGCCCAGCGCCAGCTGGCGGCGCGCGATCTCGGGGCATTTGTGGGCCTTGGCGTGGGGCCGCAGCGCGACCTCGTGGCGGTCGGCCCAGGCCTGCATGGCGCGCAGGTTGGCCTCGAACGCGGCCAGGTCCAGCACCAGGCTGGGCGTGTCGACGCTGGCCAGGGGATCGCCGGCCTGGGCGGGCGGGGGCAGCGCAATGCCGCGTATGACTTCTTGGGACATCGAATAGCTCCGTGATCAAACCTGCGGCGTAACCGTGAACCGCCGCCGCGCGCGATGGCCCACGCCGGACCGTTGACGTTTCCGCACTGCGGCAACCCCTGGTAAACGATAGCTTCCAGGCCATTGGCGCAGGGCGGGTGGCGTGCCAGAATTTCAACACAACAATAGGTTACTTCCACTCATAACGGAGAAGCTCGCATGAAACTCAGGAATTGGATCGCCACCCTGGCCATGGCCGCCGCCGCTGTCGGCGCGACCGGGGCCGCGCAAGCCCAGCAGTTCTTCCGTATCGGCACCGGCGGCACCGCCGGCACCTACTACCCCATCGGCGGCATCATCGCCAACGCCGTGTCCCAACCCGGCAAGCTGATCGCCACCGCGGTCGCCTCCAACGGTTCGGTGGCCAACATCAACGGCATCATGGGCGGTTCGTTCGAAGCCGGCTTCACGCAGTCGGACGTGGCGTTCTGGGCCTACAGCGGCACCGGCACCTTCGAAGGCAAGCCCAAGGCGCAGGACCTGCGCCTGATCGCCACGCTGTATCCGGAGAGCATCCACCTGGTGACGCGCAAGGGCGCGGGCATCAAGAGCGTGGCCGACCTGAAGGGCAAGCGCGTCTCGATGGACGAGCCGGGTTCCGGCACGCTGGTGGACGTGCGCCTGATCCTGGGCGCCTATGGCATGACCGACAAGGACGTCAAGGCCGAGTACCTCAAGCCCAACCAGGCCGGCGACAAGCTCAAGGACGGCGGCCTGGATGCGTTCTTCTTCGTGGGCGGCGCGCCGGCTGGCGCCATCGCCGAACTGGCGTCCTCCGGCAACATCGAACTGGTGTCGCTGGTCGGCCCGGAAATCGACGCATTGCGCGCCAAGCAGGAATTCTTCACGCCCGACACCATCGCGGCCAACACCTACCAGAATCTGCCCGAGGTCAAGACCATCTCGGTCAACGCGCAGATGGTCACGTCGGCCAAGCTGTCCGAGCAGGTGGTGTATGACGTCACCAAGGCGCTGTACAGCGACGCCACCCGCAAGACCCTGGACAACGGCCACGCCAAGGGCAAGCTCATCACCCGCGACAACGCGGTCAAGGGCGCGGGCATCCCGTTCCATCCGGGCGCCGAGAAGTTCTACAAGGAAATCGGCCTGCTGAAGTAAGCGCCGATCCATTCCCATCGGGAAGCGCGCGGCCGCCGGCGCCGCGCTTGCACAGGGCCGCCTCGGGCGGCCCTGTTCGCGATTCACCTGAGAAACACGGCTATGGAAATAGACCACGAGAAAACACAGCAGCTGGCGGAAAAGTACGATTCCGAGATCCGCTTCCGGCCGCTGCACAAGAGCGCCACCTGGATCGTCTCGGGCCTGCTGGTGGCGCTGTCGCTGTTCCACTACTACACCGCCGGCTTCGGCCTGCTGCGCGAAGCCACGCATCGCGGCGTGCACCTGGCGTTCGTGCTGAGCCTGATCTTCCTGGTGTTCGGCTTTTCCAAGGCGCACTACCAGCGCGAGCCGAAGTCCACCTGGTACGCGCCGGGCGGCGTGCCGCTGTATGACTGGATCATCGCCATCGCGCTGGCGTTGTCGGTGCTGTACATCCCCTACATTTTCGAGGACCTGGCGTTCCGCGTCGGCAACCCGCTGCCGATCGACGTGCTGATGGGCTCGATTCTGTTGATCGGGTTGCTGGAGGCCACGCGCCGCGCCATGGGCTGGCCGCTGCCGATCATCGCGCTGGTGTTCATGGCCTATGCCGCCTTCGGGCCGTATTTCCCCGGGCTGCTGCAGCACGCGGGCAATACGTGGTCGCAGATCGTCAACCACATGTACCTGACCAGCCAGGGCGTGTACGGCGTGGCGGTGGGCGTGGTGGCGACCTACGTGTTCCACTTCGTGCTGTTCGGCGTGCTGGCCACGCGCATCGGCCTGGGCCAGTTGTTCCTGGACGTGGCGTCCACCATCGCCGGACGCTATGCCGGCGGCCCGGCCAAGGTGTCGGTGTTCGGGTCGGCCATGTTCGGCATGCTGTCGGGGTCGTCGGTGGCGAACGCCGTGACGGTGGGCTCGCTGACCATCCCGGCGATGATCCGCATCGGCTATCCGCGCCACTTCGCGGCGGGGGTGGAGGCGGCCAGCAGCACCGGCGGCCAGATCACGCCGCCGATCATGGGCGCGGCGGCGTTCCTGATGATCGAGTTCCTGGGCATTCCGTACCAGCAGATCGCGATTGCGGGCATCTTCCCGGCCTTTCTGTATTTCTTCGGCATGTTCATGCAGGTGCACTTCGAGGCCAAGCGCGAGGGCCTGCGCGGCCTGACGGCCGAGGAAATGCCCAAGCTGAAGCAGTCGTTCAAGATGCGCTGGCCGACGCTGATTCCGCTCATCCTGCTGATCGGCGTGCTGGCCAGCGGCCGCACGCCGTACCTGGCGGCGTTTGCCGGCATCACGGGCTGCATCATCGTGGGCCTGCTCAATCCGTTCCAGCGGCTGCACTGGCGCGATCTGTACGAAGCCTTCGAGACCGGCGCCAAGTACGCGCTGGCGGTGGGCGCGGCGGCCGGCACCGTGGGCATCGTGATCGGCGTGGTGACGCTGACGGGCGTGGGCTTCAAGATCTCGTACATCGTGATCTCGGCGGCGCAATCGATCGCCGGCGTGGCGGGCGCGATCATTCCCGAGACCATCGCCAACGCCCAGTCGCTGACGCTGGTCGCGGCGCTGATCATGACGGGCATCGTCTGCATCCTGATGGGCTGCGGCATTCCCACCACCGCCAACTACCTGATCATGGTGGCGGTGGCCGCGCCGACGCTGGTGCAGCTGGGGGTGCAGCCGATCGCGGCGCACTTCTTCGTGTTCTATTTCGGCATCCTGGCCGACATCACGCCGCCGGTGGCGCTGGCGGCCTACGCGGCGGCGGGCATGGCGGGCAGCGATCCCTTCAAGACCGGCAATACCGCGTTCCGGCTGGGCATCACCAAGCTGATCGTGCCGTTCGTGTTCGTGTTCTCGCCGTCGCTGCTGATCTCGGTGCAGGGCTTCACGTGGTACGACTTCTTCGTGACGCTGTTCGGCTGCATGGTGGGGCTGGTGCTGCTGTCGGCGGCGTTCTCGCGCTACATGCTGGTGGGCATGAAGAGCTGGGAGCGCTGGCTGTGCACGCTGGGCGCGCTGCTGACCATCCTGCCGGGGCTGACCAGCGGGCTGATCGGACTGGCCATCTGCATTCCGGTGTTCATCCGCCAGCTGGCGCAGCTGAAACTGGAAACGGCGCCGAAAACCGTCTGAAGCGTAGGGGTATTAAAGAGGGGCGGACCCCGGCAGTCCGCCCCGGCCACATCGCGCAACCCCTTATTCTGTCAGCCTTTCCGCGCGGTTTTCATGACTGTCGCAAGGCCACTACGCCCCCCGTTCCCAGTCTTTCCGGCGGTTGCCCGGGCAAATAAATCAGCGTAAAGTAAAATTCATGTTTGCTGGTCTGCCGATATGCGGGCCGACTGTGCAAACAGGCACAAGACTGCGCCATATGTTCGATATCCTGGTTTACCTGTACGAGAATTACTACACGCCGCAAGCCTGTCCCGCCGCTGACGTGCTGGCCAAACGGCTGGCCGCCGCCGGGTTCGAGCACGAGGACATCGATGACGCGCTCGGCTGGCTCTACGGCCTGGCCGAAACCACCGAACGCTGCGTCGATCTCGCCCAAGCCCCCGCCACCGGTACCCGGATCTACACCGATAACGAATACCAGCAGCTCGGCTCCGAATCCATTGGCTTCATCGCCTTCCTGGAATCGGCCGGCGTGCTGCCCGCGCCCTTGCGCGAGATCGTCATCGACCGGGGTCTGGCGGCGCCGGAATCGCCCGTGCCGCTCTCCAAGATCAAGATCATCGCCCTCATGGTTCTCTGGAGCCAGGAAGCCGAGATCGACAACCTGGTCCTGGAAGAGCTGCTGGACGAAGACGGCACGCGCTTGCTGCACTGACGGCGCCGGCTCCGGCCGGCGTTCGTATCCCCGCGACGCGCGCGCTTCCTGCGCGCGGCGTCGCCACGCCGCAACCCCCTTGCTCCGCTTCGCCATCCCGTGACCTACACCGGCCGCTTCGCCCCCAGCCCCAGCGGCCCGTTGCACGCGGGCTCGCTGGTGGCCGCGCTGGCCAGCTGGCTGGATGCGCGCGCCCACCACGGCCGCTGGCTGCTGCGCATCGAGGACGTGGACACGCCGCGCACGGTGCCCGGCGCGGCCGAGACCATCATGGGCCAATTGGAGGCCCTGGGCCTGCGCTGGGATGGCGACATCGTCTGGCAATCGCAACGCGGCGACGCCTATCAGGCGGCCTTCGACGCGCTGGCCGCGCGCGGGCTGGTCTATGGCTGCGGCTGCACCCGCCGCGAGATCGCCGATTCGGCGCTGCGCGGCCAGGCGGCGCCGGGCGCGGACGGTGAACGCCCATACCCCGGCACCTGCCGCCACGGCCTGGCGCCCGGACGCGAGGCGCGCGCCTGGCGCGTGATCATGCCGGAAGGGGTGGAGCGTTTCGAGGACCGCTGGCTGGGGCCGCAGGAGCAGGACGTGGCGCGGGCAGTGGGCGACATCGCCGTGAAGCGCGCGGATGGCCTGTGGGCCTATCAACTGGCGGTGGTGGTGGACGATGGCGCGCAGGGCGTGACCGACGTGGTGCGCGGCGCCGACCTGCTCAGTTCGACCGCGCGCCAACGCGTGCTGGGCCGGCTGCTGGGCCTGCCGCCAGTGCGCTATCTGCACGTGCCGCTGATCCTGGACCCCGCCAGCGGCCTGAAGCTGTCCAAGCAGAACGGCGCCCCGGCCATCGACACGAGCGCGCCGCTGGCGTCGCTGCAAGGCGCCTGGCGCGCGCTGGGATTCGCGCCGCTGGACGCGCCGGACACGGCGGCCTTCCTGCGCGAGGCGACGGCGCGCTGGGCCGCGCGCTTTCCGCTGCCCTGATCCGGCATGGCCGGCAGGAGCCGGCAGCCGTCACGGGCAGTGCAATCGCGCGTGCCGAGACGTCCGTTCCGATGCATGGCCGACGGCCACCCGGCAACATCACGCCGGGTGGAGCGCCGCCGACCTGTGATCCCTACAACGGCTGCAGATCCTCGCCCAGCATGCGCACCAGCAGGGCCTCGCCGTTCTCGGCCACGCGCAGTTCGCCGAACTTGGCGACCTCATAGCGCTTGGCCTGGCCTTCAGGGAAGAAATAGGCATTGGTGACGATACGCACCTGGTTGTCGCGCACGCGATAGCGCAGCGGCACTTCGCCGTCGCCATGCGGCTTGGCGTCGGTCTGGATGCGCACGGGCTGGTACACGCCGCGCGAATCGCCGGTCAGCATGACGTAGCCGTCGGACGCTTCGCCCATGACGGCGTCCTCCGTGTCCCGGCGCTCGCCGCTCAACCGCAGCCGGGTGACTTCGCGCCCGGCGGCGAAGTTGAGCGCCATGTAGTCGCCCTGCATCAGCGAGCGCGGGTCGACCGGCGCCAATTCCAGGATCACCAGCCTGCCGTTGGCCAGCAGCTTTTCGCGCTGCCAGATACTGCCGTTGGCCACCACCAGCACCAGCGCCAGGCCGCCCAGGATCGCCAGGGTGCGCCAGCGCAGGGCCGGCGAGACCGGCGGCAGCGGCGCGCGGCGCGACGGCTCCTGGGTGCGCATCAAGCGCGGCACCAGCCACACCAGCCCCCGCAGCACGAACAGCAGCACGGCGCCGCCGCCCAGCCACAAGGACTTCTGCAGCAGCGGCACGTCCAGCTGGTAGTAATAGACGCCCAGGTAAGCCAGCAGGCTGAAGACGCCGAACAGCGCCACCCGCGGCTGGTTCAGGCCGAAGCCCAGCAGCAGCCAGGCCAGCGCGAAGCCCACGCCGGGGCTGGGCAGCCAGAACAGCGCCAGCAGCAGCAGGGCGATGGGCACACCCCAGGTGACGCCGCCCGTCAGCACCTGGCGGCGCGGCCACAGCACCGCCATTGCCGCCGCCGCTGGCAGCAGCGCGCCCGCGCATACCAGCACGGCGGTCTGCGCGTGCAGTTGCCACATGGCCGGCAGTTGCAGCACCGACAGGCCGCTGGCCAGCCACACCATGCCTTGCACCGACAGCAGGAAGGCCCAGGCCAGCGGTTGCAGCGCATGGCCGCGCTTGCCGCCCAGCCGGTGCGCCAGGGTCAGGATCACCGCCGTGGCCCAGGCGCCGGTCACGGCAATCGGCAGCCAGACGAAGGCGGCGCGGGCCATGTCGAGATACAGCAGGGAGTCGAGCATGTCCTCGCGCAGCAGCTCGGGCGCCAGGATGCGCCAGATCAGGCCGGCGCCGGCCAGGGCGATCAGCCCGCCGCTCAGGAAGCGCAGGATCACGTCCGGCCCCAGCGCGTACACCGCCGTGGCCATCAGCAGCACGAACAGGCAGGCGCTGGCGAACGAGGTCGAGCTGGACATGCCGTAGATGATGAGGATCTGCCCGGCGAAGGCCATGGCGGTGCCGCACTGGCGCCAGAACGGGCCGGCGTCGCTGCGCAGCACGGCCACGCCGGCGGCGCACAGCACCAGGCCGGCCACCAGCGCGCCTTCCTCTGAATTGATCATGCCCGAGAAGGCCACAAACGCCAGCAATAGCACCGTCGACAGCCAGGCGCTCAGCGCCAGGATGCATTGCACGTACCAGGGCGGCTCGGTGTGCGGCACGGCGGGCGGCGCCAGTTGCGCCACGGGTTCGCCGGCCTCGCCGGGATCGACCGCGTTGCCGGCCGAGGCGGCGGCGGGCTCGGCATCGGCCGGGGCCGCGACGGCCGCCCGCGGCCCGGCGGCCAGTCCGCGCAGCCAGCGCGCCGCCCAGACGGCCTCGGCCATCAGCAGTGCCGCCAGCGGCAGGGCCGCCCAGATACCGGGTTCCAGGCGCAGCAGCCATTCGCCTACCACCCGCAGCGAGACGCAGATGACGCCGGCCACCAGCATGGCCAGGATGACCAGGTCGCGGCGGCCGCGCTGGTAATAGAAACCCAGGCCCAGCGTCACCGCGATCCAGGCCAGGCTGTTGACGGAGCCCAGGCCGCGCGACAGGCCGTTGCCGATCACCAGCACCGTCACCATGGGGCCGAACACCAGCGCCGTCACCAGCGCGCTGATCACCAGCGCCGCCAGGACCCGCGGTCCGACCAAGGTGCTGGCGCGCCAGCGGCGCGCCGCCAGTTCCCAGCCCAGCAGCAACAGCAGGTTCCAGGCGGCCACGATCAGGCTGGCGATCTGGGGACCGCCCAGGATCAGCCACCAGGTGAAGGCGCGCTCGCCCAGCCACAGGACCAGGGCGACGTTGGTCACCAGCGCCCACAGCAGCCAGACGGCCTGGCTGGCCGCCACCAATGCCCACGGCAGCAGCAGGACCGCCCACCAGGCGAACAATTCCCAGGTATCGGCGCCAGTCTGGTAAGTTTGGCCTAATAACGCGAGCAGGGCGCCGAGCAGGATGCCGGCCAGGGCCAGCAGCGCGCCGGGAATGCTGCGGCGCACGCCAGGGGTGGCGCGCAGGCGCAAACCGGTCCACGCGGCCGCCAGCGCGGTCAGGGCCAGCAGGCCCTGCGTGCCGGCGAAGCGCTGGATTTTTGTCATGTCCTGCCAGTTCGCCGCGACCCAGCAGATGGCGGCGCTACCGAGCAGCAGGACCCCCAGCCAGAGGGTGCTGCGCGCCAGGAATTGGCGCCATGCGTGAAGTTCCGATCCCACTTGCCGTTCAATGCCGACTTGCATCTCGCGAAACTCCGATCTTATTATCCGCGCTACTACGGCGGGACTGCCGCCACTGGATACACATGAATAAAACGCTGATTATTGCCGAGAAGCCCTCGGTGGCCCTTGATATATCACGCGCCTTGGGAGGCTTTGCGCGCGAGGGCGACTATTTTGAAAGCGAACGTTACGTACTGGCGTCCAGCATCGGGCATTTGCTTAGCTTGGTCGCGCCCAACGATCCGGTCAAGGGGAAATGGAGCTTCACGCACCTGCCGGTAATTCCGCCTGAATTCGAGCTGGGGCCGACCGACAAGAAATCCGCCGAGCGCCTCAAGCTGCTGGTGCGCCTGGCCAAGCGCAAGGACGTTGATGCCATCATCAACGCCTGTGACGCGGGGCGCGAGGGCGAACTGATCTTCCGCTACATCATTCAGTATGCGGGCGTGAAAAAGCCGATCCAGCGCCTGTGGCTGCAATCCATGACGCAGGCCGCCATCCGCGAGGCCTTCGCCAACCTGCGCGACGACAGCCAGCTCAAGCCGCTGGAGGCCGCCGCCCGCTCGCGCGCCGAGGCCGACTGGCTGGTGGGCATCAACGGCACCCGCGCCATGACCGCCTTCAACAGCAAGGACGGCGGCTTCTTCAAGACGCCGGTGGGCCGGGTGCAGACCCCCACGCTGGCCATCGTGGCCGAGCGCGAGGAACGCATCCGCCGCTTCGTGCCGCGCGACTACTGGGAAGTGCGCGCCACCTTCGTGGCCGCCGCCGGCCTGTACGAAGGCCGCTGGATCGATCCGGACTTCAAGAAGGACGAGCGCGACCCCGAGAAGCGCGAGTCGCGCCTGTGGTCGCAGGCCGCCGCCCAGAGCGTGGTGGCCGCCTGCCGCGACCAGCCGGGCAGCGTCACCGAGGAATCCAAGCCGTCGACCCAGATGTCGCCGGCCCTGTACGACCTGACCTCGCTGCAGCGCGAGGCCAACGGCCGCTTCGGCTTCTCGGCCAAGACCACCCTGGCGCTGGCCCAGACCCTGTACGAACGCCACAAGGCGCTGACCTACCCGCGTACCGATTCGCGCTATCTGCCCGAGGACTACATCGGCACGGTGCAGGAAACCATGCGCGCGCTGGCCAAGGGCGGCTCGAACGCCGTCGGCGGGCTGTCGCGCCATGCCGAGACCGTGGTCAGCCAGCACTGGGTCAAGCCGAACCGCCGCATCTTCGACAACAAGAAGGTGTCGGATCACTTTGCCATCATCCCGACGCTGCAGATCCCGCACGACCTGAGCGAGGCCGAGGCCAAGCTCTACGACCTGGTGCTCAAGCGCTTCCTGGCCGTGTTCTTCCCGGCCGCCGAATACCGCGTCACCACCCGCATGACCGAAGTGCAGGGGCATCGCTTCCGCACCGACGGCAAGGTGCTGGTCAATCCGGGCTGGCTGGCCGTGTACGGCAAGGAAGCCCAGGGCGAGGACGCCAACCTGGTGCCGGTGGGCGACGGCGAGACCGTGCGCACCGAGGACGTCGAAGCCGTGGGCCTGACCACCAAACCGCCGGCGCGCTTTAACGAAGGCACGCTGCTGTCGGCCATGGAAGGCGCCGGCAAGCTGGTGGACGACGAGGAACTGCGCGAGGCCATGTCCGAGCGCGGCCTGGGCACGCCGGCCACCCGCGCGGCCATCATCGAAGGCCTGCTCAACGAGGTCTACCTGCGCCGCGAGGGCCGCGACCTGGTGCCGACCGCCAAGGCGCGCCAGTTGATGACGCTGCTGTCGGGCCTGGACGTGTCGGAACTGACTTCGCCCGAGCTGACCGGCGAATGGGAACACAAGCTCAAGCAGATCGAGCAGGGCGCGCTGGACCGCCAGGCCTTCATGCGCGAGATCGCCCAGATGACGCAGGTGATCGTCAAGCGCGCCAAGGAATACGAGCGCGACACGGTGCCCGGCGACTACGCCACGCTGCAGACGCCGTGCCCCAAGTGCGGCGGGGTGGTCAAGGAAAACTACCGCCGCTTTGCCTGCACCAACTGCGACTTCTCGATCGGCAAGCACCCGGGCGGCCGCACCTTCGAGCTGCCGGAAGTCGAGGAACTGCTGGCCAAGCGCGAGATCGGTCCGCTGCAGGGCTTCATCAGCAAGATGGGCCGGCCGTTCGCCGCCATCCTGCGCATCAGCGACGAGTACAAGCTGGAATTCGACTTCGGCCAGAACGACGAGGACGACAACGAGGCAGTGGACTTCTCCGGCCACACGCCGGTGGGCACCTGCCCCAAGTGCCAGTCGCGCGTGTTCGAGCACGGCATGAGCTACGTCTGCGAAAAGTCTGTCGGCCCTGAAAAGAGCTGCGACTTCCGCTCGGGCAAGGTCATCCTGCAGCAGGAAATCTCGCGCGAGCAGATGGAAAAGCTGCTGACCGACGGCCGCACCGACCTGCTCGACGGCTTCGTGTCCAGCCGCACCAACCGCAAGTTCAAGGCTTTCCTGGTGCGCCAGCCCGACGGCAAGATCGGCTTCGAGTTCGAACCGCGTCCGGAGAAACCCGGCCGCGGCCGCGCCCCGGCCAAGACCGCCGGCGCCGCCACCAAGACGGCGGCGAAGAAGGCGCCGGCCAAGAAGGCCGCGGTGAAGAAGTCCGCCACCAAGACCGCCACGAAAACGGCCACCAAGACGGCGACCAAGACCACCGCCAAGAAAGCCGTGAAGAAGGCCGCGCCCAAGAAGACCGCGGCATAAGCCGCCACGGTCTACACTTGCGTGGCACGACGAGAACGCCCGGGCAACCGGGCGTTTTCCATTGTTGGACGGCAGGCGCCGCTGCGGTATTGTTGACGCCAAACAACCACACCCGATCGAGACCGAGGAAGACATGAGCACGAGCCCCCACTTCACCACCCGCCGCCGCGTGCTGGCCGCAACCGGGGCGCTGGCCGGCGTCACCCTGATCGGCGGCCGCGTCGCCTTCGCCCAGCCCAAGCTGGGCCGCGTGGTCTACGGGCAGGGCAGCATCGACCCGTTCTTCGCGGCCGGCTACGTGGCGCTCAAGAAGGGTTACTTCGGCGAAGCGGGGCTGGAAGTCGAGTACCTGAATTCGCAGAGCGGCCCGCGCACCAACCAGTTGCTGGCGGCCGGCCAGATCGCCTTCGGCGCCACGGCCGCCACCGCCGCGCCGGCGCTGACGCTGGCCGGCAAGCCGGCCGCGCTGGTGTTCGGCTTCGATCGCAAGCTGACCTACGCCAACGTCATCGTGCGGCGCGAGGATTTCGACAGCGGCAAGATCAAGTCGCTCAAGGACCTGGCCGGCAAGCGCGTGGGCGCGACCCAGCCGCAGTCCAGCACCTGGCTGATGGCGCTGTACCTGATGCAGAAGGCCGGCGTGGCCGACAAGGTCGATATCCGCCCCCTGGGCGACCTGGCCACCATGCTGGGCGCGCTCAAGACCGGCTCGGTGGCCGCCAGCATGGCCACCATGTCGATGATGGAGCAGGCCCGGCAGGAAGGCTGGGGCGTGCCGATCTTCGACGCCACCACCGAGGCCTCGTGGAACGAATTCATGGGCGGCGACGTGCCGGGCATCGCCGCGCTGACGCTGCAGGACACCATCCAGAAGCGGCCGGAAACCGTGCAGGCCTTCGTCACCGGCCTGGTGAAGGCACAGAACTTCATCACCGCCCACAGCGCCGCCGAGATCGCCGACGTGATCTACGACGATTACCTGAACGCCTTCCCGCGCGCCGCCATCGAGAAGACGCTGGGCGTGTACAAGGACACGGTGTTCCTGGGGGACAACGTCATCACCGAGGACGCCTACAACCGCATGACCGCCATCATGGGCGACGGCCGCCAGTTCTCGAACGACGAGATCAAGACGGTGCCGTACGACAAGTGTGTCGACATGCGCTTCGTGCGCCGCGCGCGGAGCTAGCGATGATCACGCTGGACCGGGTGGGCAAGGCCTACCAGACGCGCCAGGGCACCACCCACGCGGTGGGCGAGGTCAGCCTGGAGATCGCGGCGGGCGAGTTCGTGTCGATCGTCGGCCCCTCGGGCTGCGGCAAGAGCACGCTGCTGAACATGATCGCCGGCTTCCTGCCGCCCACCACCGGCCGCATCGTGGTGGACGGACGGGTGGTCGACGGCCAGGTGCCGCCGGCGCTGGGCTACATCTTCCAGAAGGACACGCTGCTGCCGTGGTTCAGCGTCAGGAAGAACGTGGCGCTGGGCCTGAAGTTCCAGGGCGTGCCGGCCGCGCGCATCGCCAGCCGGGTGGCCGAGCTGCTGGAGCTGGGCCACCTGACGGCCTTCGCCGACGCCTTTCCGCACCAACTGTCGGGCGGCATGCGGCGGCGCGTGGCGCTGCTGATGAGCCTGGCGGTGGAGCCGCGCATCCTGCTGCTGGACGAGCCATTCGGCGCGCTCGATACGCACACCAAGACCCACCTGCACCGCGAGCTGATGGAGATCTGGCGCAAGCTGGGCCAGACCGTGGTGCTGGTCACGCACGACCTGGACGAGGCCATCCTGCTGTCGGATCGCGTGGTGGTGCTGTCCGGCCCGCCCAGCCGCGTGCTGCTGGACGAGCGCATCGCCATCCCGCATCCGCGCGACGTCTTCACCCTGCGCGAGACGCCGCAGTTCGTCACCCACGTGCAAAGCCTCTGGAGCGTGCTGGGCCAGCAGTTCCGCGCCGCCGCCTGATTCCGCCATGACCGCTCCCGAATTCACCGATACCCTGCAGGACCAGTTGCGGCTGGACCGCCGCGCCAGCGCGCGGCGGCGCCTGCGCATCACCTTGTGGCAGGTGCTGATCCTGGCCCTCATCCTCGGCTCCTGGGAAACGCTGACGCGCATCCCGTGGTTCACCCAGAACACGCTGTTCGATCCGTTCTTCATCAGCCAGCCGTCGCGCGTGGCGGTGCGGCTGTGGGAATGGCTGCAGCCCGGGCCGCGCTCGGTCTGGCCGCACCTGTGGCTGACGCTGCAGGCCACGCTGGTCGGGCTGGTGGTGGGCGTGGGCAGCGGCTTCATCGTCGGCATGACGCTGAGCCGCAGCCGCTTCCTGGCGGACGTGTTCAACCCGTTCATCGTGGCCTTCAACTCAATGCCGCGCATCGCCTTCGTGCCGCTCATCACCATGTTCTTCGGGCTGGGGCTGGCGTCCAAGGTGGTGACCTCGTGGTTCGTGGTGTTCTTCCTGGTGTTCTTCAACACCTACAAGGGCGGGCGCAGCGTCGAGCGCGAGCTGGTGGACTTCTGCCGCACGCTGGGGGGATCGCCGCGCCAGATCCTGTGGCGCGTGCGCATCCCGACCGCCGCCGCCTGGACCTTCGCCGCGCTGCCCAACGCCATCAGCTTCGCGCTGATCGGCGTGGTGCTAGCCGAGTTCGTCGGCTCCACCACCGGCATGGGCTACCTGATGATCACCGCGCTGGCTACACTGAACGCCACCGACATGTTCGCGGCGGTCACGCTGTTGTCCATCGTCGGCATCGCGCTGGTGTACTGCGTGACCTGGCTGGAACGGCGGCTGCTGCACTGGGCGCCCGAATTCCGCGAATGAACCGAGCCGCGACCATGACGACATCCTTACCCTATCTGCGCAACTTCGACCTAAGCGGCCAGGTCGCGCTGGTGACCGGCTCGGCCCGCGGGCTGGGCTTCTGTATCGCCCGCGCGCTGGCAGGCTGCGGCGCGCGCGTGCTGATCAACGGCCGCAACGAGCAGGCCGCGGAAAGCACCGCCGCCGCGCTGCGCGCCGACGGCCTGGACGCGCACGCGCTGGCCTTCGACGTCAGCGACGACGCCGCCATGGTGCGGGCGTTCGCGCGCATCGACGCCGAACATGGCCGCCTGGACATCCTGGTGAACAACGTCGGCGCGCGCAACCGCAAGACGCTGGCCGACACTAGCGCCGCCGAGATCCGCGAGCTGATCGACACCGACCTGGTGGCCGGCATCCTGCTGGCCAAGCACGCCGCCGAACGCATGGCGCGCCAGGGCGGCGGCCGCCTGATCGCCATCACCTCGGTGGTGGGCGAGCTGGCGCGCGCCGGCGACGCCGTCTATCCGGCCGCCAAGCAGGGCCTGACCGGCATGGTGCGGGCGCTGGCGGCGGAGTTCGGCGGGCGCGGCATCACCAGCAACGCGATCGCGCCGGGCACCTTTGCCACCGAGACCAATGCGCAGATGGTGGCCGACCCGGCGGTCGGCCCGCGCATCGCGGCCCGCAACCCGACCGGGCGCTGGGGCGAGCCGGAGGAGATCGCCGGCGCCGCGGTGTTCCTGGCGTCGAAGGCGGCCTCGTACGTGAACGGGCACGTGCTGGTGGTGGACGGCGGCCTGTCGATCCAGTTCTGACAGCGCGCTGGCCGTGCGGCAAAAACGAAGGGGCCCGCAAAGGGCCCCTTCATCATTCCGGCGGTCCCGGCAGGGATGTCCGTCTGCCCGGCAATCGCCGCCGGCTCAGGTCGTCTCGTCCTGGTACCAGACGCCTTCGGCCAGCATCATCTTGTGATGGCCATGGCCGGCCGGCATCATGGGGAAGCAGTTCTCCTGCGCCGTCACCGCCACGTCGAGGAAGTAGGGGCCGTCGTGCGCCAGGCATTCGGCCAGCGCCGCGTCCAGTTGCGCCGGGTCCTCGACCCGCGCCGCGCCCCAGCCGAAGGCCCGCGCCAGCGCCACGAAGTCGGGCAGCGAGGCGTTGTAGCTGTGGCTGTAGCGGCCGCCGTGGATCAGTTCCTGCCACTGGCGCACCATGCCCATGTAGCCGTTGTTGCACAGCACGACCTTGACGGGCGCCTGGTGCTGCATGGCGGTGGACAGCTCCTGGATGTTCATCAGCACCGAGGCGTCGCCGCTGACGCACACCACGGTCTTGTCCGGATGCGCGACCTGCGCGCCGATGGCGGCCGGCACGCCGTAGCCCATGGTGCCGGCGCCGCCGGAGGTGAGCCAACGGTACGGCTGGTCGAAGCGCAGATACTGCGCGGCCCACATCTGGTGCTGGCCGACGTCGGTCGAGACGATGGCGTCGCGACCCGCCAGCGCCGCGTTCAGGCGCGACATCAGGTGCTGCGGCAGGATGGCGTCGGCCGCCGGGGTATAGCCCAGGCAGTCCTGCGCGCGCCAGGCCTGCACCCGCGCCCACCACGGCGCCAGCCGCGCCGGGTCCAGCGGTCCGCCCAGCTCGGCCTGCAGGGCGCGCACCAGCGGCAGGCAGTCGCCCACCAGGGCCACGTCCACCCGCACCACCTTGTTGATGGAGGCGGGGTCGATGTCGATGTGGATCTTGCGCGCATGCGGGCAGAACTCGGACAGCTTGCCGGTGATGCGGTCGTCGAAGCGCGCGCCGATGCAGACCACCAGGTCGGCGTTGTGCATGGCCAGGTTGGCCTCGACGGTGCCGTGCATGCCCAGCATGCCGACGAACTGCGGATCGGAAGCCGGGAACGCCCCCAGGCCCATCAGCGTCAGGGTGCAGGGCGCGCCGCTGGCGCGCACCAGCTCGGTGAAGGCGGCGCAGGCCTCGGGGCCGGCGTTCACCAGCCCGCCGCCGCCGTAGAAGATGGGGCGCTTGGCCTGCGCGATCAGCGCGGCGGCGCGGCGCACCGCCGATTGCGGCAGCTTGGGCGCCAGCTTGCCCGACTGGCGCCGCGCGCGCAGCGCCGCCAGCTTCTGCTGCGACGGGGTGTAGTCGTCGCCGTCCGCGTCGCGCGGCACGGCCAACTGCACGTCCTTGGGGAAGTCCAGCAGCACCGGGCCGGGCCGGCCCTGGCGCGTCAGTTCGAAGGCGCGGGCGGTGACGGCGGCGACGTCGTCCACCGAGCGCACCTGGGTGTTCCACTTGGTCACGGAACGCGAGATGCCAATGGCGTCGCACTCCTGGAAGGCGTCGGTGCCGATGGCGCTGGTGGCGACCTGGCCGCTGATGCACAGCACCGGGATCGAGTCGCACATGGCGTCCAGCAGGCCCGAGGTGGTGTTGGCCATACCGGGGCCGGAGGTCACGAACACCACGCCGGTGCGGCCGGTGGTGCGGGCGTAGCCCTCGGCGGCATGCACGGCGGCCTGCTCGTGGCGCACCAGCACGTGGCGCAGGCGCGGCTCGGCGTAGAGCGCGTCGTACAGCGGCAGCACGGCGCCGCCGGGATAGCCGAACACGGTGTCCACGCCGTGCGCAATCAGCGTTTCCAGCAGAATCCTGGCCCCATTGGCGGGGGGAGTTTCAGGGGCGGCAAGCGCGGCGGCGACGGAGGGGTGCAGGCGATCGTTCATGCTATCCATCTTATTGGGAATCCGGGAGAATATTTATCTTCTTTTCCACGCATTGCCGGCAAACGCAGTAAATTTATCTTTGGATCGGAGGAATCAAAGAAAATGAACCTGGACAAGTTTGATTTGGCGATTTTGCGCGTGCTGCAAGAGAACGCCCGCGCCAGCCTCAACGACATCGGCGCGGCGGTCGGCCTGTCGTCCACGCCCTGTTGGAACCGCATCAAGCGCATGGAGGCCGCCGGCGTGATCCGCGGCTATACGGTCGACATCGACCCGGCCAGCCTGGGCTTCATGGACACCGTCATCGTCCACGTCACGCTGGAGAGCCACAGCGAGGAAACGCTGTATGAGTTCGGGCGGGCGCTGGCGCAGATTCCGGAGGTGCTGGAAGCCTTCCTGGTGTCGGGCGACTACGACTATTACATCCGCATCGCCGTGCGCGACACCCGCGACTACGAGCGGCTGCTGCGCGAGCAGCTGTACCGCATCCCCGGCATCCGCCACAGCAAATCCTGCTTCGTATTGCGCCGCCTGAAGGAAACCATGCTGCCGCTGAACGGGCCGACGACCTGAACGAGCGCGGCCGGGCAGCGGAGCTGGCGCGCAGGAACCGTGGGCGCGCTGGCGCGCCGGGGCCGGTCAAGACAACGCATCCCGCGCCCAGACACGCGCAAGGCGCTTCGCGCCGCCTGCGCGGCGCCCCGGCGAGGTCAGCGCAGCACGCAGTCCACCGGCTGCGCCGGCTCGGGCAGCGGCCGCACGCCCAGCCCGTCCAGCAGGTCGATCTCGATCACCCGCGCCAGCGCCGACAGCGGCAGATCGTTTTCCTCCAGGCCGAACGGATCTTCCAGCTCGTCGCCCAGCGCATCCAGCCCGAAGAAGGTATAGGCGATGATGGTGACCGCCACCGGCATCAGGTATTCCAGCGTGCCCACCAGCCCGAACGGCAGCAGCAGGCAGAACAGCCAGGCCGTGCGATGCAGCAGCAGCGAATAGGCGAACGGCGTCGGCGTGTACTTGATGCGCTCACAGGCCGCCTGGATTGCCGCGCACTGCGCCACGCGCTGGGTCAGCGCCTGATAGAGGATGTCGGTCAATTCCCCGCGCCGCAGGCAGGCCGCCAGGTCGCGGTTGATCGCCAGCAGCAGCGCGTCGGGCACATTGCGGTTGCCGGCCAGCGTGTCCAGCTCATCCGGCTGCACCCAGGGCCGCACCGCTTCCAGCACGTCCTGGTCGCGCAGCCGCGCCGCCAGCGCATAACCGAAGCCGATGCAGCGCCGCACCAGCCTTTCCTGCACCGGATTGGCGGTGCTGGCCGCCAGCAGCACCGCGCTCTCGCGCGCCAGGCTGCGGGCCTGCACGATCAGGTCGCCCCATTGCTTGCGCGCTTCCCACCAGCGGTCGTAGCAGACGTTGTTGCGAAACCCCATGAACACCGACAGCGCCAGCCCGAACAGCGAGAACGGCACCGCCGACAGGTGCGTGGGCGAGAACCATTGGCGGTGGTACATCCACACCACCACGCACGACAGCAGCGTAATGACCAGGATGCGGCTGAAGATGCGGGGAATGATCGAACCGCGCAAAACAAAGAACAAACCCAGCGCGGAAGGACGCGGACGGACAATCATGGTGCGGGTAAACAAAGAAACAAGGCGGCGCTCACTATACGCCTGTCATCCTGTCATGAGCGCGCCGATATAATTCTGTTTCGTCTCACCGCCACACTGCCGCCACTCAATGACCTCCGAAGACACCCCCATCAAGCCCTGGTACGTCGTGCGCCGCTCCAAGCTGCACGGCAACGGCGTCTTCGCCGCCCGCAAGATTCCCGCGGGCACCCGCATCATCGAGTACGGCGGCGCCCGCATCAGCGCCAAGGAAGCCGACCGTCGCCACCCCACCAACCCCGACGATCCCTTCCACACCTTCTTCTTCGCCCTCAGCTCCGGCCGCGTCATCGACGGCGGCGACCAGGGCAACGACGCCCGCTGGATCAACCACTCCTGCGAGCCCAACTGCGAGGCCCAGGAAGGCAAGCACGGCAAGCGCGTCTACATCGTCGCGCTGCAGGACATCCCGCGCGGCACGGAACTCTCCTACGACTACGGCCTGGTCCTGGACGGCCGCATCACCAAGGCCCTGAAGGAAGGCTACAAGTGCCTCTGCGGCACCCCGCCGTGCCGCGGCACCATGCTGGCGCTGCCCGAAAAGAAGAAGAAAAAGAAAAAGGCCGAAGCGCCCGCGCAAACGGAAACCACGAAGTAAGCAAGCGGCGCGGGCGCCAACAGCACAGCCACAACGCCTGCGCTCGCCCAACACCCGGTATCCAGCCCGCCCCAAACCACGTTCGCGCCACCGCCATGCGACCCGCGACCGTGGCGATACCCGCCAACCGCCGTCCCGCCCACCCATCACCAAGACCACGCGACGCCCATCCCAAACGCCAGCCGCTGCGCCGCCACGCCGGCCCGGCAGCCAACCCGGCACCGCCCCGACGCAACACACCCAAATGCCAAAGAAGGCCGCCCGCGCGGCCGCCTTTGGCGACCCCGCACCCCCCTCCGACCCAGCCCGGCTCTTGGCCAAAACGCCAAGCAAGCCACCCGCCCCCACGCCCGTGAAGTGACCACCGACCGAGCCGGGGGTGGCGGGGCTTTGGGGGGAGCGGGGCGTGTAGATGCGCCCAACGGAAACCGAAGGGAGCCGAAGGCGGACGAGGTTGAGGCAGGGGCAGTCCGGAGCGAACGCTCCGGACCGCAATCGTAGCCCCGCTCCCCCCAAGCCCCGCCACCCCCGGCGCCTTAAGAACCCAATCCCACCCCCACCCAAAACCCCACCCGCAATAAGCATATTCAGCACCACCCCCAAGACCAGCGTAAAATCCCCGATGTCGTTAACACGACAAACAAGCAGTACGTCTTCAGGGCGGGGCGAAATTCCCCACCGGCGGTATGCCAAGCAATTTGGCGAGCCCGCGAGCGCCCGGCGTCCTTCACGGAGGACACCGGGGTCAGCAGATCTGGTGAGATGCCAGGGCCGACGGTCACAGTCCGGATGAGAGAAGATGTGCCGTCACACGCCCCCTGTCCGCGCCCCACACGCGCGGGCAATCGGTTTGCGTTCGGCTGTCGATTAGCCCTGAAACGTTTTTCGCCCACTTTTTCGCGAGAGCGTTTCAATGTCCAACGTTACCCTTACCCCGCAGTCCCCCATCCCCAGCCTGGCCGCCCAGCCCTTCGCCGTGCGCCTGCAACGCGCCCTGCATCACCTGCGCCTGGGCCGTCCCGTCATCCTCATGGATGACTTCGATCGTGAAAACGAAGCCGACCTCATCGTCGCCGCCGACAAGCTGACCGTGCCCGTCATGGCCCAGCTGATCCGCGACGGCAGCGGCATCGTCTGCCTGTGCCTGCCCGGCGAAACCCTCGACCGCCTCGATCTGGCCCCCATGGTCCAGCGCAACCAGAGCCGCTTCGCCACCGCCTTCACCGTCTCGATCGAAGCGCGCGAAGGCGTCAGCACCGGTGTGTCGGCCGTGGACCGCGTCACCACCATCCGCGCCGCCATCTCGCCCACCGCGCAGGCCGACGACATCGTCAGCCCCGGCCACGTCTTCCCGCTGCGCGCCCAGCCCGGCGGCGTGCTGACCCGCCGTGGCCACACCGAAGGTTCGGTCGACCTGGCCACGCTGGCCGGCCTGCGTCCCGCCGGCGTGCTGTGCGAACTGATGAACGCCGACGGCACCATGATGCGCGGCGCCGCGCTGGAGCGCTATGCGGCCCAGCATGGCCTGGTCGCCCTGACCATCGCCGAACTGGCCGACCACCTGCGGGAACTGCGCGACGGCCAGGCCCAGCCGGTCGATGACGAAGTGCTGGAAATGGCCGCCACTGTCTGAACGCCAACGGCGCCCGCATCGGCGGGCGCCGTCACCCTCAATCAATACGCGCGGCCTGGCAGCCTCGCCAACCGTCGGCGTCGGCGCGCTGCCGTTGCCTGGCGGCAATCACCCTATGGCACGGCAACTCGGCCGCGCAGCGCCAGCGCCACCATCACCGCGCCCAGCGCGCACGCGCCCCCCAACGCATACACCGCGCCGTAGCCCTGCACGCCGGCCAGCCAGCCGGCAACGGGACTGGCAATGCCCAGCGCCACGTCCAGGAACGCCACATACGCCCCCATGGCCGCGCCACGGCTGGCCGGCGGCACCTGGCGCACCGCCTCCACGCCGAACGCCGGGAACGCCAGCGAATAACCCGCGCCGCTCAACAGCGCGCCGGCAAACGCCCACGCCGGCGTCGGGCCCATCCAGATCAGCCACTGGCCGGCCGCCTCGATCAGCACGCACACCAACGCCACGCGCGCGCCGCCCAGCTTGTCGGGCAACCCGGCGAAGAACAGCCGCGCCACGATGAAGCCGACGCCGAACAGGCTGAACATCCACGCCGCGCCGTCCCAGCCGCGCTGCGCGAACAGCAGGCTGATGAAGGCGGTGATGACGCCGAAACCCACGCTGGTCAGCGCCAGCCCCAGGCCCGGCAGCATCACCATGCCCAGCACGCGGTAGAACGGCGTGCGCGCGCCCCCGGCCACCGGCACGCCGCGCTGTGGCAGCACCAGCGCCAACGCCAGCACGGGGATGAACACCGTGGCCCAGGC
Organism: Achromobacter ruhlandii; assembly: GCF_002082135.1. Lineage (NCBI taxonomy): Bacteria > Pseudomonadati > Pseudomonadota > Betaproteobacteria > Burkholderiales > Alcaligenaceae > Achromobacter > Achromobacter ruhlandii. The sequence continues at coordinate 75,430 of NZ_CP017433.1, read as the reverse complement.
GATGCCTTCGAAACCGGCCGCGCCGTACAAGCGCATGCCGGCGGGCGCGCCCAACCCGAATGCGGCGTAGATCGCCACGCCGATCCAGGCCATCACGCGGCCCGCGTTCCGCGGCCCGACGCGGCCCACGCCCCAGCTCAGCGCGCCGGTGACGATCAGGCTTTCGGCGCAGCCCATAAGGGCGCGGCCGGCCATCAACGCGGCCAGCGCCGCGTGTGGTTGCGCAGCCTGCGCGTTGGCCAGCAGGTCACGCGGCCCGCGTTCCGCGGCCCGACGCGGCCCACGCCCCAGCTCAGCGCGCCGGTGACGATCAGGCTTTCGGCGCAGCCCATAAGGGCGCGGCCGGCCATCAACGCGGCCAGCGCCGCGTGTGGTTGCGCAGCCTGCGCGTTGGCCAGCAGGTACAGCAGACCCGCCACCGACCCCAGCAGGAAGCCGGTGACCACCGCGCGCCTGGCGCCGCGCCGATCGGCCAGCGAACCGGACCAGGCGCGCGACAGCAGCGCCGCCGCGAACTGCAGGCCGGCCACGATGCCGACCACCAACGCCCCCTGCGCCAGCACGCCGTCGACGTACAGCGGCAGCACCGGCATGGGCAGGCCGACCATGAAAAAGCCGACGAAGACCGCCAGCGTCAGGGGCAATATCTGCATGAAAACGGGACGCGCGGTCCCGCCGGCCGCGGGCAGCGCCGTGGCCGTCGATGAAGTCGACATGAGGATTCCTTGGAAGTGGGAAACGCACCCGGTGGCCCGCTCGTCGCAATCGACGATGGCATAATCGGCCGGAGTTCGGCGCGATGCCCGTTGCGTACCGAAATTTTATGAACCGATGCTCAGGTTTGAAACTCGCTTTCCCCGAACCCAATGACATCCATCCCGCAGCCCCGTAAATCGCCGCGCCAGCAACGTTCGCAGCAAACCGTCGACATCATTTTGCAAGCGACAGCTCGCGTTCTGGCCGAGCACGGCTACGCCGGCACCAACACCAACCGCATCGCCGAGACCGCCGGCGTCAGCGTCGGTTCGCTGTACCAGTACTTCCCCAACAAGAACGCGCTGATCGCGGCCCTGCACGACCGCCACGACCAGCAGATGCTGGCGCTGATCGACGAGGTGCTGGACGGCAACCCCGCGGCCACGCTGCGCGAACGGGTCGCGGCCATCGTCGCCGCGTCGCTGCGCGCGCACCTGCTGGAGCCGGCGCTGCACCGCGTGCTGGAGCGCGAATTCCCGCTCTTTGACCAGCCGCGCGACCACAGCCGCGCCGACCAGGACATCCACCGCCGCATGCGCCACCTGCTGGAGCTGCATCGCGAAGAAATCGCGCAGCAGGATCGCGAGCTGGCGACCTACGTGGTGTTGCGCATCATGGAGTCGCTGGTGCACGCGGTGGCGCTGGAGCCGCCGGCCGGGTTCGATCCGCGGCAACTGGAACGGGCGGTGGTGGACGCGGTGATGGGATACCTGGGCACGCCGACCGCCAGCGTCAAGGCCCGGGCCAACCGCGCCACGGCCCGCAAGCCAGGCCGCGCCGGCGCGGCCTGAAGCCGGGGATGACGGCGGGCGCCAACGGCCCGCCGCTGGCGCGCTAACCGCGCGCCATGTGCGCCATGTGCGCCAGGCAGTCGGCCGCGTCGCCCACCACGATGCGGGCGCTGCACGCCAGCATCAGGTTCAGGTTCAAGCCGAAGTCCTCGACCGTGTAGCCCTGCGCGTCCACCGCGCGCGCCGCATCGTCGGCGGCCACGCCCACGGCGACCTGCTCACGCACGCTGCCGGCCTGCGACGTATAGCCCCACACCGGCTTGCCCAACGCGATGGCGTAGCCGACCTCGAAGGCCGTGCCCGAATCGGGTTCGGCGCCACGGAACGGGTTGAGGTTGGCCATCACCAGGTCGGCGCGCTGGATCATCGCCGCGTTGGCCTGGTAGATCCATTGCGCCAGCGCGGCGCCGGACAGACCGGCCGGCGGCGTGTTGTCGAGCGGGTAGAGCCCCTCGAAGCCATGCGCGGCCGCCAGCGCCTTGAGCCGCTCGCCGTGCGCCACCGCGTCGGGCAGGAACACGTCGAAGCCGGCAAGGTAGACGCGGCGCATGGGCTTACTCCGGATCGGCAACCGAGAACGCTTCGCCGGTGGCGAAGAACGAACCGCCCGCGACGTAATGCACCGAGCGGCGCGCGTCGTCATTGAAGTGCCAGCGGTTGCCGGAGAACACGTCGGGCGCGGCCCAGGCGGCCACCACCTCGCCGATGAACAGGTCGTAGGCCTGCTGGTTATGCGGCTCGGGCACCACCTTGCATTCGAGCCAGCCGAGGCAGCCTTCGATCAGCGGCGCGCCGATCTTGCTGGCGGCGAAGGTGGCCAGGCCGCTGGCCTTGAACTTGTCTTCGTCGCGCCCCGAATGCGAGCCAACCTGCAGGGTTGCCTGGGCCTGCGCGCGCGAGGGGATGCACAGCGCGAATTCGCCGGAAGCCTCGATCAGCGTGCGCGTGTGGGTATTCTTGTCCACCACCACCAGCATCTTGGGCGGGCTGAAATCCAGCGGCATGGCCCAGGCCGCGGCCATGACGTTGCGCTCGGCGCCGTGGGCGCTGGTGACCAGCACGGTGGGGCCGTGGTTCAGCAGCAGGTAGGCGCGTGGCAGGTCGACGGGTTCGATGGCGGACATGGTTTACCGGTCTCAGAACATGCCGTTCTTGTTGGCGGGATTTTCCGGGATTTCCTGGCTGACGTCCCAGTGCTCGACGATCTTGCCGTTCTCGACCCGGAAGATGTCGACCACGGCCTGGCCGCGGTCTTCGGGCGATTCGCGCCACAGGTTGTGGATCATCACCAGGTCGCCCTCGGCGATGACGCGCTTGATGTCGACCGTGGCCTGCGGATGCTGCTCGAAGTAGTGCGGGAAGAAATCCACCATCGGCTCGACGCCGTCGCGCATGTAGGGGTTGTGCTGGATGTAGTTCTTGCCGACATACAGGCGCACCGCCTCGTCGATCTCGCGGTCCTGGAACATCATGCGGAAAAACGCCAACACGATGTCCTTGTTGGACTGCGGCGCGGCGGCCTGTACCGGCGCCACACAGCTGGCGGCCAGCAACAGGCAAAGGGCCAACGATTTGAACTTCATGCTCATACTGACTACTCGGGGATCGTGACGCCGGCTGGCGGTTTGCCAGTTTACAAACAAAACCGGCCGATTCGACCCTGCCGCCATTGCGGCTTTCGCCTGAAAAACGACGCGGCCCCTTGGGTCCAAGGAGCCGCGTCAGGCGATCCGGGGGGAAGCGGACGGAATCAGTAGCCCACGGTGAAGCGGCGGCGCGAGTGCTTGGGCGTCTCGATCTCGTCGGCCAGGGCGATGGCGTAGTCTTCCATCGAGATCCAGCTCTTGCCGCCGGCATCGACCAGCAGGCTGTCATCGCCAAGGCGGAAGGCGCCGGTGCGCTCGCCCGGCTCGAACAGCGCCGACGGCGACAGGAAGGTCCAGTTCAGCACCTTTTCCTGGCGCAAGGCGTCCAGGAACACGACGCCGGCGCGCGCCTCGGGCTTGTAGGCGTCAGGGAATTCCGGGGTGTCGATCAGCATCTTGCCGGGCGCCACTTCCAGGCTGCCGGCGCCGCCGACCACCAGCAGGCGCGGCACGCCGGCGTCCTTCACGGCCGCCAGCAGCGGCTTGGCGTCGGCGGACACGAAGCGCGAGGCGCTGACCACGGCGTCATGGCCCTTGAGCAGGGGCGTCAGCGCCTGCGGGTCGGTGGCGTCGCCCTGCTGGACGGTCAGGCCGGGCTGGGCGTTGACGTCGCCCAGGTTGCGGGCGATGCCCGTGACCTGATGGCCGCGCTTGAGCAGCTCGTCCGCCACGCGCGAGCCGACGCGGCCCGTGATTCCGATCAATGCGATTTTCATGGTGTTGCTCCTGGTAGGTGGGCCCCGGACGATGGCCGCGACAGGCGGCGCTGGACGGTCCGGAGCACGGGCAAACCCATACTATTCGGCCGGATCGGATCCCGGAACCCACGGGCACGGAAGAGTTTTTTGCAATCCATGCACCAATGAGTCCGGGTCACGCCGTCAGGCCGCGGCGCGCTGCGCCTGGTAGACCTGCAAATGCGCGTAGGCCGTGCGCAGCGTGGAGGCATCCACCCCCAGCGTACGCGCGCGCCGCACCATGTCGCCGACGATGTGGTCGGCCTCGACCGGCAGGCCCTGGCGCAGGTCTCGGAACATCGAGGCGGTCATGGCCTGGGACGGATCGGTCAGGATCTTGAGCGCGTTGGCGTCGGCCTCGGGCCGCACCGCGTGGCCGCTGGCGGCGGCAACCGCCTGCGATTCGCGCAGCAGGCCGCGCACGATGTCGGCGCCGTCGTCGGTGGCGGCGATCTGGCCGACCGTGCCGCGCATCAGGCAGGTGGCGGCGGCCAGCGTCGTCAGGAACACGTATTTTTCCCAGATGTCCTGATAGATGTCTTCGCTCAGGCGGCTGACGTATTCGCCGCCGGCCAGGGCCTCTGCCAGTGCCTCGCAGCGGGCGCTGCGGGCCGGGCCGGCGCGTTCGCCGAAGACGATGCTGGCGTGCTTGCCCAGGTGGATCACCTGCCCTTCGGGGCCGAGCGTGGCGTTGATCTGGCACAGGCCGCCCAGCACGCGGTGCGGTTCGAATTCGCGGTCCAGCACGTCGTACTGCAGCACGCCGTTCATGATGGGCAGCACCGCGGTGTCGGGGCCCACGGCGGGGCGGATGGCGTCGATGGCGCTTTGCAGGTCATAGGCCTTGCAGCTGAGCACCACCACGTCGTAGAAGCCCTTCAGCGTGTCGGCGGTGGCCAATTGCGGCTGCAGCGTGGCGTCGCCGAACGGGCTTTCGATGCGCAGGCCCTGCTCACGCAGGCGCGCGGCGCGGGCCTCGCGCACCAGGAAGGTCACGTCCGCGCCCGCCTGGGCGGCGCGGCCGCCGAAATAGCCGCCGGTTCCACCGGCGCCCAAGAACAACAACTTCATGCCTGTCTCCCTGGCCCGTCAAAGGCGCGGGCCGATGGAGCCATTATGCGCCCGTGGCGGCGCCGGGCGCGGACCGAAACCGCGCGGGCGCCCATGGCCCGGACAGACGCCAGCGCGGCCCGCCAAAGGCCCGCATCCAGGTGGGTGGAGGTAGAGGGGAACGATCGCGGGCGGAGCGCCCGCGTGACCTGCGACCGGCTGCCGCCGTCACGCCCCCGGCACGATGTCAGGCCGGGTGCGCGTGGCGCGCCCAGGCTTCGTAGCCGCCGCGCAGCGCCCAGGTCTTGGGGTAGCCGGCGGCGCGCAGGCGCGCGGCCAGCATCGCGGCCGAAACCTCGTTGGGGCAGGCGCAATAGACCACGATATCGGCCTCCTCGCTGCCGGCTTCAAGCGCCGGCAGCGGGGCGCGCAGGTCAACGGCGATGGCGCCGGGGATGCGGTCTTCCTCGCGCACCGCCTCGGGGCGCACGTCGAACACCAGCGCCTGGCGGCCGTCCTGGCGCCACTGCATCAGCTCGTCCACCGACAGCCGCGGAATCACGCGCAGGTGGCGCTTGAGGATCCAGCGCCGCAGGGCGCGGGCGATGATGTACAGCGCCAGCACCGCCGCCAGCAGGGCCAGCCCCATGGGGCCGTAAGTGCCCAGCACGTCCAGCACGTCGTTGACCACGCCGTGGAACAGCCCGCCCAGCAGCAGGGCCGAACCGGCCCAGATCATGGCGCCCACCAGGTCATAGGCCAGGAAACGGCGGTACGGCGTGCCGGTCAGGCCGGCCATCACGGTGGACAGGGCGCCGGCGCCGGGCAGGAACTTGCAGACCAGCAGGGCGCGCACGCCGATGCGCAGATACAGGCGCTGGGTCTGGCGGATGCAGGAGTCCTGCGACAGCGACATCCTGCAGATCACGCCCAGCAGGCGCGAGCCGTAGCGCTGGCCGGCCGCGTACCAGAGCGAGTCGGCCAGCAGACAGGCGACGGTGGCCGCCAGCCACGGCACCAGCCAGCCGGCCGCGCCGGCCAGGGCGCCGGCGGCGATCAGCATGGGATAGGCGGGCACGGGCAGGCCCGCCTGCTCGACCAGCACGTTGGCGAAGACGAGCCAGCCGCCGTACTGCTCGAGCAGCAATTGAATGTCTTGCATGATGGATTCCGGCTTGCCGCGCACGGGCGCGGCGCTATGCGGGAATTTTAGGCCCGCGGCCGCGCCGATGGCCGCATGGCGATAGGCCTCCAGGGCCTTTCGGGCCCATTTCAGCCGCAACAGGCTGTTCCACGCCGAAAAGTGTCCACGCACCGCAACGGTGCGCACCATGCTGGTGCCACGCTTGGCCGCCAGGGTGCCTATAATCGCGCCCGGCCATCAGAATTCCCCCGACTTGTCGCGGGAATGCCGCATGGCATACAACTTGCTTCGCCAGGACTGGCCGCGAACCTGCCCATTCGGATGGGGCGCGCCGCCCCGGCGCTCCCCCATCCGATGACCGATCCCACGCCCTCGACCCCGCCCGCCCACGCGTGCCGCACCGCGACGCCCGGACATCGCCGCCATTCCTCCCATTCCCTTTCCATCCCCGCGAAGGAGACTTGCGCATGAAATCCCTTTCCCTCCCGGCCGCCGGCGGCATCGCCCGCCGTGGCCTGCTGAAGCTGGCCGCGGCCGCCGCCGGCGCGCTGCTGCTGTCGGCTGGCGCCCAGGCCCAGGTGCCCGCCAAGACCAAGGTTGCCGCCATCTACACGGTGCCGGTGGAACAGCAATGGGTGTCGCGTATCCACAAGGCGCTGACCGCCGCGCGCGACCGGGGTGAAATCGAATACACGTTCTCGGAAAACGTCACCAACGCCGACTACGAGCGCGTCATGCGCCAATACGCCGAGCAGGGCAACAAGCTGGTGGTGGGCGAGGCCTTCGCGGTCGAGGCCGCCGCCCGCAAGGTGGCCAAGGACTACCCGCAGACCGCCTTCCTGATGGGTTCGTCGGGCAAGCCGCAGCAGCCCAACTTCTCGGTGTTCGACAACTACATCCAGGAACCGGCCTACCTGACCGGCATGATCGCCGCCGGCATGAGCAAGACCGGCAAGATCGGCCTGGTGGGCGGCTACCCCATCCCCGAAGTGAACCGGCTGATGCAGGCCTTCATCGAGGGCGCCAAGGAAATCAACCCCAAGACCGAATTCACCGTGACCTTCATTGGTTCGTGGTTCGATCCCCCGAAGGCCAAGGAAGCCGCCTTCGCCATGATCGACAAGGGCGCGGACGTGCTGTACGCCGAGCGCTTCGGCGTGTCGGACGCCGCCAAGGAACGCGGCAAGCTGGCCATCGGCAACGTCATCGACACCCAGCCTCAGTACCCCGAGACCGTGGTGGCCTCGGCGCTGTGGAGCATGGAACCGACCATCGACGAGGCGCTCAAGCAGGTCAAGGCCGGCACCTTCAAGGCCGCCGACTTCGGCCAATACTCGCTGATGAAATACAAGGGTTCGTCGCTGGCGCCGCTGGGCACCTTCGAGAGCAAGATCCCCGCTGACCTGATCGCCAAGGTGCAGGCCAAGCAGAAGGCCATCCTGGACGGCAGCTTCAGCGTGCAGGTCAACGACAAAGAACCCAAGTCGTCGGCACGATGAATCAAGCGCCTCTCGCCCTGCGGCTGGCAGGGATCACCAAACGCTTCGGCAGCCTGACGGCCAATGACGATGTCTCGCTGACGCTGGCGCAAGGCGAAGTGCTGGCCCTGCTGGGCGAGAACGGCGCCGGCAAATCGACCCTGGTGTCGATCCTGTTCGGCCACTACGTGGCCAACGCCGGCAGTATCGAAGTCTTCGGCCAACCCTTGCCGCCGGGCCGGCCCGACGCCGCGCTGGCGGCGGGGGTCGGCATGGTGCACCAGCACTTCACGCTGGCCGACAACCTGACCGTGCTGGACAACATCATGGTCGGCACCGAGTCGCTGTGGAAGCTGGCCTCGGGCCGCGGCCCGGCGCGCCGCCGCCTGGTGGAACTGGGCCAGCGCTTCGGCCTGGGGGTGGATCCGGACGCGCGCGTCGGCAGCCTGTCGGTGGGCGAGAAGCAGCGCGTCGAGATCCTCAAGGCGCTGTACCGCGGCGCCAAGGTGCTGATCCTGGACGAGCCCACCGCCGTCCTCACGCCGCAGGAAGTGCAGGACCTGTTCGCCACGCTGCGCGGCTTCGTCGACGAGGGCCTGGCCGTCATCTTCATTTCGCACAAGCTGGACGAGGTCATGGCCGTATCGCGCCGCGTCGCGGTGCTGCGCCAGGGCAAGCTGGTGGCCGAGCGCGACACCGCCGCCACCACGCCGGCCGAGCTGGCCGAGCTGATGGTGGGGCGCAAGGTCGCCATGCCGCACGCCGAAGCCATGGCGGCGGCCGGCCAGGCCGCGCCGGTGGTGACGCTGTCGCAGGTCACCGTGCGCGACCCGCGCGGCGGCGCGCCGCGCCTGGACAGCCTGGACCTGGTGGTGCACAAGCATGAGATCGTGGCCATCGCCGGCGTCGCCGGCAACGGCCAGCAGGCGCTCGTGTCGATGCTGACCGGCCTGGGCCAGCCGGCCGACGGCACCATCCGCCTGGGCCCCGAACACGCGGCCGCCCCCACCACGCCGGCCGGCTGGACCGCCGCCCACGTGGGCCGCATTCCCGAGGATCGCCACGGCGAAGGCATGATCGGCGACAGCCCGCTGTGGGAAAACGCCATCGTCGAAGACCTGAAGGACCCGCGCTTCTCGCGCTTCGGGCTGATCCGCGCCAAGGCCGGCCGCGCCTACGCGGCGGCGCTGGCCAAGCAGTTCGACGTGCGCGCCGCCTCGCTGGATGTGCGCACCCGCAGCCTGTCGGGCGGCAACATGCAGAAGCTGATCCTGGGCCGCACCCTGGCGCGCGAACCGCGCTTCATCGTCGCCGACCAGCCCACCTGGGGCCTGGACATCGGCGCGGTGGCCTACGTGCGCGAACAGCTGCTGGCCGCGCGCCGGCGCGGCGCCGGCATCCTGCTGGTGTCGGAAGACCTGGAAGAGATCTTCGCGCTGGCCGACCGCATCGCGGTGCTGTGCGGCGGCAAGCTGGTCGCCGACAAGCCGGTCGCGCAATGGACGCCCGCCACCGTCGGGCTGGCCATGACGGGCACGCGCGCCTGACGCCGTGCCCCCTCTACTGAGCATTTCTCGAATGAAACTGATCCTGGAACGCCGCCCCGAGCCCAGCCGCGCCGCGCTGGCCCTGGCCCCGATCGCGGCCATCCTCTTTACGCTGGCGGTCTGCACGCTGCTGGTGGCCTGGGCCGGCGCGCCGGTGGGCCGCACCTACGCGCTGCTGTTCGAAGGCGCGTTCGGCTCCAAGTTCGCGCTGTCCGAAACCCTGACGCGCGCCACGCCGCTGATGCTGACCGGCCTGGCCTGCGCCGTGGCGTTTCGCGCGCGCTTCTACAACATCGGCGCCGAAGGCCAGTTGTACCTGGGCGCGCTGGCCGCGGTGGCGGTGGGCGGCCTGCATGACGGCACCGGCTTCGACCTGCCCCTGCCGGCGCTGTTCGGCGGCATGATGCTGGCGGCGGCGCTGGCCGGCGCCTTGCTGCTGCTGATCCCGGCGCTGCTCAAGACGCGCCTGGGCGTGGACGAAGTGGTGACCACGCTGCTGGGCAACTTCATCGTGCTGCTGTTCGTCTCGATGATGCTGGACGGCCCCATGAAAGACCCGATGGCGATGGGCTGGCCGCAATCGGTGGCGCTCAATCCCGACCTGGAGCTGGGCAAGCTGATCGAGCGCACCCGCGCCCACACTGGCCTGCTGTGGGCCGCCGGCCTGGCGCTGGGCCTGTGGCTGCTAAACCGCTACACGGTGTTCGGCTTCCAGATGCGCGCGGTCGGCGCCAACGCCCACGCCTCGCGCTTCCTGGGCCTGCCGGTCAACCGCGTGATGCTGGGCACGGCCATGCTGTCGGGCGCGCTGGCCGGACTGGCCGGCGCCATCGAGGTGGCCGGCCGCACCGGCTACGTCACGCTCGACATGTCGCCGGGCTACGGCTACACCGGCGTGGTGGTGGCCATGCTGGCCGGCCTGCACCCGCTGGGCGTGATCCTGGCCAGCGTCTTCGTGGCCGGCATGCTGGTGGGCGCGGACAGCATGAGCCGCGCCATCGCGGTGCCGAACTACATCGCCGACGTCATCGTCGCCACGTCGTTGCTCGCCATGCTGGTCGCGACGCTGTTCGCGCAGTACCGCCTGCGCCGCAACCGGGCTTGAGGAGCACGCCATGGAATGGATGGACCTGTTGAGTTCCGCGGCCTTCTGGGTCGCGGTGTTGCGGCTGGCGACGCCGCTGATCCTGGGCACGCTGGGCGTGCTGCTGTGCGAGCGCGCCGGCGTGCTGAACCTGGGCATCGAAGGCATCATGGCCGCCGGCGCCTTCACCGGCTGGCTGGTGGTGTACCTGGGCGCGCCGCTGTACGTGGGCGTGCTGGCCGCCGCGCTGGCGGGCGCCGTGTTCGGCCTGCTGCACGCGGTGCTGACGGTGCCGCTGGGCCTGTCGCAGCACGTCTCTGGGCTGGGCGTGACGCTGCTGGCCACCAGCCTGAGCTACTTCGCGTACCGCGTCACGTTTCCCAGCGTGAACACGCCGCCCACCATCACGCCGTTCGCCGAAATGAATTTCCTGGACGGCATTCCGCTGATCGGCCCGGTGCTGGCCGGGCAGACGCCGATGACGCTGCTGGCGCTGGCCGCGGTGCCGATCCTGGCCTGGGTGCTGAACCGCACCCCGGTGGGCCTGGCGATTCGCATGGTGGGCGAGAACCCCGCCGCCGCCGAGGGCCAGGGCCTGTCGGTAACGAAACTGCGGATGGGCGCCATCGTCGCCGGCTCGGCGCTGATGGGCGTGGCCGGCAGCTTCCTCACGCTGGCGGCCTTCAACGCCTTCTTCTTCAACATGGTCAACGGCCGTGGCTGGGTCTGCGTGGCGCTGGTGGTGTTCGCCTCGTGGCGGCCTGGCAAGGCGCTGCTGGGCGCGTTGATCTTCGCCTTCTTCGACGCGCTGCAACTGCGGCTGCAGCAGGGCGGGGCGGCGCTGCCGGGGCTGCCCGAGCTGCCCTATCAGGTCTACCTGATGCTGCCCTATATTCTGTCCATCCTGGCCCTGGTGGTGATGGCGCGCCGCGCCGCCTACCCGCAGGCCCTGATGAAGCCCTACCGCAAGGGCGAACGGTGATCCACAAGGTTTGACTATGCTCGATCTGATCCTCAAGAACTGCACGCTGCCGGACGGCCGCCAGCACATCGACATCGGCGTGGCCCAGGGCCGCATCGCGGCGCTCGAACCGGCGCTGAAGGCCGAGGCCGCGCAGACCATCGACGCCGCCGGCCAACTGGTGACCTCGCCGTTCGTCGACGCCCACTTCCACATGGACTCGACCCTGTCGTTCGGCCTGCCGCGCGTGAACCAATCGGGCACGCTGCTCGAAGGCATCGCGCTGTGGGGTGAACTCAAGCCGCTGCTGACGCAGGAAGCGCTGGTCGAGCGCGCCCTGGCCTATTGCGACTGGGCGGTGGCGCGCGGCCTGCTGGCGATCCGCTCGCACGTCGACGTTTGCGATCCGCGCCTGCTGGCGGTGGAAGCGCTGCTGCACGTGCGCGAACAGGTCAAGCCGTACCTGGACCTGCAACTGGTCGCCTTCCCGCAGGACGGCGTGCTGCGCGCGCCAGGCGCGCTCGATAACCTGAAGCGCGCGCTGGACATGGGCGTGGACGTGGTCGGCGGCATTCCGCACTTCGAGCGCACCATGCAGGACGGCGCCGAATCGGTGCGCATCCTGTGCGAACTTGCGGCCGAGCGCGGCCTGCGCGTGGACATGCACTGCGACGAAAGCGACGACCCGCTGTCGCGCCACATCGAGACGCTGGCCTATCACACGCAACGCCTGGGTCTGCAGGGCCGCGTCACGGGCTCGCACCTGACCTCGATGCACTCGATGGACAACTACTACGTGTCCAAGCTGATCCCGCTGATGCGCGAGGCCGGCGTGTCGGCCATCGCCAACCCGCTCATCAACATCACGCTGCAGGGCCGTCACGACACCTATCCGAAGCGCCGCGGCATGACCCGCGTGCCCGAGCTGCTGGCCGCCGGCGTGCCGGTGGCCTTCGGCCACGACTGCGTGATGGACCCCTGGTACAGCCTGGGTTCGGGCGACATGCTGGAAGTGGCGCACATGGGCCTGCACGTGGCGCAGATGACCGGGCAGGACGCCATGCTCGCCTGTTTCCAGGCCGTCACGGCCACGCCGGCGAAGATCCTGGGCCTGGACGAGACCGGGCTGGAAGTGGGCAAGCGCGCCGATATGGTGCTGCTGCAGGCCCGCGACCCGGTCGAGGCGCTGCGCCTGCGCGCCACGCGCCTGATGGTGCTGCGCGCCGGCGAGGTCGTGGCGACGACGCCGCCGGCCACGGCGACCTTGAACCTGCCGGGGCGGCCGGGGCAGGTGAGTTTTCAGGTGCGCTGAGGATGTAGGGGGACTGGCCCATGGCGGCTTCGGCTTTGTGCTGTCCCCCTCCGAATGGAACAGCGACCAACCGACGGAAGCCTTTGCGTCAGAACAGGCCCGCGGCGTTGACGTGGGGGCACCGGTCTTCTCTGCCATGGTGCGCAAACCCGACACGCTCAAGACGATGTCTTGGCTCACTGCAATCAATCGCGACATGGTGACGCGGCGCGGTTTATCCGGCCCCATATAAGAAAGGGTCGGCATGAGCGGTCCAAGAGGGCAATTAGTGATAAAAGGCCAAAAAGGGTAAAATTGACCAAGAGGCCATCAAGGCCGATTCGAAAGCCCTCGTTGGGAGAACGATCATGGCTGCTTCCGCATTGCTCGCTGAACCTATCGCCCGCCTGCCGGCGAAGCCTGCTTCGGCAGTCAAGAAGGACGGCTGGCGGGGGGTCGTCCGCAGTCTTGCCGCCGCCGAAGGAAAGCTCGTCGTCACGAACCACGATGAGCCGGAGGCCGTGATCATGACGGTGGCCGAGTACACGCGCATCATAGACGCGCTGAACGCTGCCCAGGCCGCCGTGCCGGACCCGGTCGAAGAACTGCGCCGCAGCTTCGATCAACGACTTGCCGCGCTGTCCGCCCCCGACGCGGCTGAGCGCCTGCGAAGCGTTATGCGCAACCCAGGCCCGTTGGCTGGCCGAGTTAAGGCCGGCTCCACGTTTTGATGGAACGCCCAATTCTGTATGTGCTGGCGGGAGTGAATGGCGCCGGCAAAAGCTCAGTGGGCGGCCATATCCTGACTCAGGCCGGCATGGCCTGGTTCAACCCTGACACCTTCGCTCGTGAGCTTGTACAGCGCTTGGGCCGGTCCCAAGATCAGGCCAATGCGGAAGCGTGGGCGGAAGGGGTGCGGCGGCTGGACGCGGCAGTCGCGGCGGGCGGGTCGTTCGCCTTCGAAACCACCCTGGGCGGCCAGACCATCGTGGAAAAGCTCATCGCCGCGGCGTCGACCCACGATGTGCTGGTCTGGTACTGCGGCCTGCGCGACGCCGAGCACCATATTGCGCGTGTGCGGGCCCGGGTGGCGCGCGGTGGCCACGACATCCCCGAAGAACGCATCCGCGAGCGCTGCAAGACGTCCTACCGCAATCTGCTGAAATTGATGCCGCACCTGGTCAGTCTGCGGGTCTACGACAACAGCGTGGACGTGGAGCCTGGCGAGGCCGTACCTGAGCCGGCTCTGGTCCTCTACGTGGACGATGGCCAGGTGCTCTATCCCACTTCGCTAGCGGAGATGCGGGACACGCCCGATTGGGCGAAGCCGCTCGTTGAGGCCTCGTTGTCGGCCAGCGAGTAGTGCGGCCTGAACGCAGCGCAGACATAAGGGGAACAGGGGCGTAAACGGACACGGGACCGGCCCGGACCCAGGCGTGGATCAGGTCGAGGCGGCCGCGTGCAGGGGCGCCGATTGCTCAACGTGTAATTGCGCGCTCAACTTATCCAACGTCCCCCGCTACTAGCGATGGGAACGGGTCCGATAGGCCGGGCGGCACGCCGTGCCATTCCGTCAGCAGGCGCAATAGCGGACGAATCACTTCGCCCGGGGCGCGGTATTAGATCGGCAGCATCCACGAGTGGGCATGACAACCAGACACGGCGACGAGACTAGAAGACTGTCCTACGCCAATGCCATATCTTCCATCCACAATTTTCATTGCGGACTTTCACTCTATCCAGAAAAGTGCTTTAGGCATAACGATACGATGCGCCACAAATGACTCAGGTCATTCAGCAGCCCGACATTTCACTTTTCAAGCGCGCGCATAAACTTTTCGACTTCAGCGGCGTCAAGATCTCGATATTCTGAGATCAGGCTTGAACCACAAATGAATCCGACCATATCGCAATAAGCCGCGTATACCCGTGGCAATGATCGCCAGATCATGTCCGGCGGCCGCCGTCGAACCGAAGGCCGAGGACGCATTGCGATCAGTCGTGATGCGGCTCTTGCTGGCGCCCAGGCTGAGCTTGATGCTGACACCACCAGCTTTGTCGATTGAATTGCTGATCTGGCGGACGAGTTCGTAGCGGTTGCGCGTGTCCTGCTCGATGCGTTCGCCCCTGCACTCGGCTTGGGCTATATGAGATCACACAGGCGGCCTACAAAGAATAGGACGAAAACCCTTAATTCTTAAAAAATCAGGCCGATTCCGCCCCGCCTGGGATCGTTGACGAAATCAATTTCAAATTTTTTTTTCGCATTGCCAAATCATATTCCCTGACTTTCCTCACAATCTCCTTAACGGCATCGACGCTCATAAATACCTCAACCACCTCGGGATTTGGAATCCTTTCCCAGAAATTTCGGTCATCAGGGCCGGGTAACAGCCTCGCCATTTTCGCGCCGATTATTCGAACAGTATCGTTGCATGCCACACAAAAAACATGACTCCTGAAATCTTCAATATTTACCGTTGACGCTTTATACAGAAATATATTACCAATGCCATCCAGATTTTCGACATCGTCGTGATAGTCCGGATATGCCAACTCAAACATTAAATTGAAGGCTTCTTCTTTACTCATTTTGAAGATTTCGCAATTTTCCGGTGGCGAAACTAATGCGCTATACCCCAAAAAATCACGAAGATCGACGTCTAGCGTTGAAGTAACCAGCTCATCCGGAAACATTTTTCCATCCAGCATGAAATGGAATAAACCGTACCTAAAGGTTTCGGTGCTCCATTCCGGAACATATTCAATCAACACAGCAAATTCGTAAGGATTGCCAAAAATCAATTTATTTCCCCTTTCCAGGAAAATTGAAGAACCTTCTTATTTCGATTGGAATGTAATCTTTTTCTAGACCATTCCTTTTATCTCCCGTACTGCCTGACCAGTGCCAAGTTCCATCATTTGAATCAGAGAACCGATGAATATTCCCTTCCGCATCCTTTGCAAATCGCTGCCCCTCCTTTCCCTGCACCGAATTGGCAAACAAGTCCAGAGAATTCCTTGGCTCTAATCCCGCGTTGGGCCTGCTTGCAGTTTGACCTGGCGTGTGCTTTGGACTCGATTCATAAACCAACCCATTGGAAGCAGTTACGGGCTCAGGGGCAGGCAATGCACTGCCTTTCCCCTTCTGTCCAATTGGCGCTTTCGTATTGCCGGATATCTTATTGGGCCGGACAGCCCCCACTGCCGCAGCAGCCCCAAGCGCTCCTTCCGTGGCAATGCTATTCCACGCGTCCTTCTTTGCCTCTTCCGAGCCCGCCAAGATCGCCCGCTGCAGAACCTCATTACGGTCGCTCAGGATGAGCAGGCTCATGCCCTTGACGGCCTTCAATTCCTCACGGTCCGCCTCGCTCAGACCACCTTCCCGCCGGCTTTTCTCCAGCAGCTCGCTTGCGCGCGCGTCGTAGCTGGCGGCCAACGCTGTCAACTTCCGCGCGTTCTTCGCGCACTCCGCGCCTTCACAATCCACTAGCTCGGCACGCTGCTTTTTGCTGAGATCAGCGTATCGAGCCCTCACCTCATCCCGGCAAGCAGTGTCCTTGCACTGCACCCACTCGCGGATACGCCCCTCCTGCTGCAAGACGGTCAGATGATTGCTCTCAGTCTCCAACGCCGCCGAATAGGTGGCGACCACCGCATCGGCGCCCACAGCCGTCGATATCCCCGCCACCAACGACCGCACCAGATTGCTGCGTTGTTCCTTCTCTGTCGGATTGAGCTTCTTGCCATCCTGATCGAGCAAGGCGTTGAGCACGGCCCCCACTCCGGCTCCCAGCGCACCCGCCGAGCAATTGGCACCCGTGCTCGCGGCACCCGCGCATCCCACAATCGCATGCAGCGCGGCACGCGCGGCCTCGCCCTTCGGGCCAGGCTCCATCTGTGCAACGAGCTTTTTGACCTCCGTTGCACCTAGCCCTTGCAGATAATTGACTGCGGTCGCCTGGATCGCGTCACCCGCCGCGCCGGTCACATTGCCGCTCACAGCCCCCAAGATCGCAGTCAGCCAGCGACGGCTCTCGCCGCCCGGCCCCCACGTCTTCGCATCCTCAAAAGCTTGCTTTAATTGATCTCGACGGGGTCCTTCAGGCTCGTTCTTCAGCGCATCTTCCAGTGCCTTGGCTTCCCTGGCCCGCGTTTCCAGGAACTGCCCGACTTGCCGATTGACCTCCGACGCGATCTCGAACCCCGCCTCGATCTTCTCCTTGTCGAAGATCGGCTTGAGCGCATTCAACGTGTCCGACGACGTGTCGCGATTCAGCGCGGCGATCGTTTGAGTCGCCGTCAGTCCGGTTAAGTCCTGCTGCGCGACTTCATCGCGAATGACGACATTGCCGCCGCTGATCGCGCTGCGCGTGGTCGAGCTGGCTTTGCCGGAAGCGCCCGCGACAACAGGCAGGCCTGCCGACGCCCCGCCCTTATCGCCCGATTCCCGCGCCGTGTCGGCGCCGCCCGCCGCCTGGCCGTTGGCGTTCGCGGCTACGTCCGCTTTGCCCGCATCGCCTTTCTTGGGTGCGCCCCCGCCGTCGCCGCCCCAGCTATAGCCCCCGCTCAGGGCAATCTGGTCGGCCTTGTACCGGGCCGTGTTCTTTACATCCTGAACATCCAGCGTGTCCGTGCCGAGCGCGTTTCGGCCTTCCAGCGCCGCGCGCTCGCTGCTGGATATCGCCGCGCCGACCAAGGTCGTGTTTCGCGCGATATCCAGTTGGAAGCCGCCGTCGCCCGCCTTCAGGCCGGCCTGTTCGCTGGCGGATCGGAAGTCGCTGTTCATCCGGCCTTGGGCGACGTGGCCCGACACCGAACTCTTGCAGTAGCCGTACACGCAGATGTTGGCCTTGACCCCGATGCTTTGCTGCTTGGCGTCGTAGGTGCTGGCGTCCTGCAGGGTCTCCAGGCGCAAGTCCTTGCCCACCGACGCGATGATCCGGTCGGCTCGACCGGTCGCACCGATCAAAGAGGTGTCAGCGCCGGATCGCAACGCCAGCACGTTGCCGGCGCTCACGTCGGCATAGGTCCAACGGGTGTCCTTGCCATCGGCGCGGCCACGAGCGCCGCTGACGCCGATGGTGACCATGACGCCAGCCCCGTTCTCACTGTCGGCCGACACGCCGATGCCCACGCTTGCGCTGGAACTCTTGTTCTTCGTGTTCTGCTCGAAGGTGTTTTGCGCGGCCCGCAGCTGGATGTTCCCGTCGGCCTCAAGCAGGACATTGCCGCCCGCCGACAAGCGCGATCCCGTGAGCGTGATGTCCGAAGCGGACCCCGCGCCCTGGGCGAGGAGGGTGAGGTCCTGGCCGGCGGCCACCGTCGATCCGGCCGTCGACGAAGACGCGCGGTCCGTAGCGCTCTGGCTCTTGCTGGTGCCCAGGTCGATACTGAGGCTGACGCCGCCCGCGCTTTTCGGGTCCGCCATCATCGCGTCGTAGGCATTGAGCGCGGCAAGGCCCGTGGTCGCCAGGGCCAGGCCCTGCATGACCTTGTTGTCGGTCTTGCCGGCGGCCTCGTTCATCCGGCCGGCGGTCTGCATCGCGCTAATCAGCGGCGCGCTGGCGTTGATGCTGGCGCCGGATTGCTTGACCTCGTGCAATTCCTTGTCGCGCGTGGTGTCGAGCGCCGCGGCGATATTGATGCCGCGCCCGGTCAGCGTCACATCGCCCTGGCGCGCCAGGACGTTGCTGCCCGTCACGTTCAGTGCGCGCTCCGCGCGGATCAGCGTATCGCCTTCGACGCTGCCGACGGTGCTCGCGGTATGGAACACGTTCTTGCCGTCGAGCGAGTCGGTTTGCCTGCGCGTGCCGTAGCTCAGCCCGCCCATCGCGCCCAGCCCCGACTTCTTGACCATCTTGTAGTCATAGCGGTCGGAAGTGTTCTCGCCGGGCAGAATGTTCACGTCACGCCGGGCCGATGCGGTCAGGTCATGCTGCGCGCCGACGTTCGATCCCGTCACGTTCAGGTCGCGGCCCGCCGTCAGCACCGCCGTGTCGCCCGTCAGCGTCGAGGCCTGTGCTTGTTCCCAGGCCGAGGAACTGATGGTGTGAGAGGTGCTGCTGGACAGGAATCCGCGCTTTTTTCGATAACTCTCGGCATAGGTGGAGCCCGCGGCCACCCCCGCGGCCACGTTGAGATCCCGCCCGGCGTGCACCGCCAATTGCTTACCGGCCGTCGCGTCCGCCACGCGTGCATTGACGTCCTGGCCCGCGATCCATGTCATATCGCCGCCGGCCGTGAGCGTCGCGCCGATCTCCCGGCTGGCCATCAGTTCATGACGGTTACGCGCATCACCCACGATTCGTTCGCCATGGTTCCGAGCGACCGTTTCGAGCCTGACGTCGCGCCCGGCCTGCAGGTACGCATCCTCACTGGCCGACACCTGCGCGGCCGTCAACGTGATGTCGCGCCCCGCCTGCAGATTGAGCCTGCCTGCGTCCACGCTGGACACGCCGCTTAGATGCGTACCCCAGGTGCTGCCGAAATTCTCGGAGGCCGTTGTCGACGTCAGCGCGATGTCATTTCCGGCCGATAGCGCCACCGCGGCACCCTTGATCAGCGAGGCCAGATTGGTCAGATATTCGCGGGCGGAAAGGTCGACCAGGGCGCCCTGGATACGGCCGCCTGCCTGATTCAGAATGTTGGCCGACGTCATCACGGTGGCTGCGCGAGCGCCGATGGTGCCGCTGTTGACGATGTCGCCCTCGGCCGCCAGCGTCACGTCACGACCAGCCATCAGTGTGCCGTCGCCCTTTAAGTCGGTCGGCCGAACCAGCAGATAGACACGTGGAACCAGCACGGCTTCGGTCGTGCCATCAGGCAGCGTGACCGTCTCTTCAACCAGCCAGACGAGGTCAGCGGTCAATTGACGCTGCTGCGCCTCGCTCAGCGCCACCCCGACCTTCAAGCCGTTAAGCTGGCCGAACCGCGCTCCCTCGGTCATCAGCGCCTTGTATTGCGCGTCGTAGTCGCTGTAGTTCTCCAGGAAACGCTGGCCAGAGGAAGCCAGGATCTGATCTGACACCAGTCTCTGCTCATAGAAGCCATCGCCCAGGCGCCTGGGCTGGCCGGTGGGCGTAAGAAACCCTGCGCCAGGGGGAAGCAGGGCGCTCCAATCCGACAAGCGCGCGTCGGACGGCTCCTTGCCGGCGGTCGCGGCGCCCATTGGGGTGCCCGGCGAAGCACCGGGCCGGCGCAGCACGTCCAGCAGATAGTCGCTGGACACCGACGGATGCGGGCCGACGAAGCGCGGGTCGGTGGCAACGATGTAGGGCGCGTCCGGCTTGCCGCTAACGGCAAAGAGCTGACTGTCCGGAATGCTGACGGGATTGGATACACTACGCACAGCCGCATGGCCAGGCAGGGTCACGCTGGCGATCTGTACCGTTCCAGGCGCTGGCGGGCGACTGGCGCCAGGGCTGGAACCCACGAGCGCAACCCCGACATTGCTGCCCGACGTCCCCACCGGCAACTCGATCGGCTCCGCGGCCATGGTTTCGTTATAGGGGGACCGGCTCTCCGTGCGCCTGCGGCCATGCTCGTCCGTGAAAACTTGCGTACCCGCGCGCGTGATGCTGCGGGTACCGGCCGCGCCGATATTGACGATTGCCGGACCTTGCACAGACAGCATCCCGCCTGCCGCAATCTGGCTCTTGTCGTTGGTGACCACGCCGGTAAGCGCCATGCCCCCGCCCGACAAAATCTTTGCGGGATCGGTGGCGGTCGTGCGTGTCTCGGTGACGGTTTCCGTGACGATGTAGTAATAGAACCCTTCGACCAGTCGTCTTTTGTATTCCTGGTTAAACGCGTAGATGCGCGCGTTCAACTCCTGAAACGGAGCCTGATACTGCGCGAAGGCCTGCTCGTAGGCACGCCGACGCGCGGCCTGCCTCTCGGCGCACACCCCCGGCTTGTCGCTGCATGCAATATAGGGAGTCCAGGTTGGCATCGGGCCGTCCGGCGGCGTCACGCCGAACACCTGCCAGATACTCGCGTCCGTTGCGTACACATGTATCGGGCGGGTGGCTCTATGTGCGCTCACCAATGGCCCCTCGAATTGGCAACCCCGACTGCCATCCGCGCTGGCGCAAACTGTTATGCGGGGCACAACCGCCGGAGCAATAGGCACATTCGGGCCTTTCTTATCACCGACCACGAACGGCGCATAATCAAAGGGCGGCCCGTAGCGCGATGCCGGGTACTTGTCCGACGGCAGCAAAAACCGGTGATTTGAGTCGTTCTCCAGGAACGTCAAGGGATCCTTGCCACATACGGGCCGATCCGTCTCACATAACCAGTTCGTATCGGCGTCGTACATGACCTGCGAGTTGAGGGTTCTGAAGTACACCTTGGGCTTGGACGACACCTGCGCCGTTTCACTGGCATAGTGGTCGTTCTGGTTGCGAATGAAGGCGGCCGAGATATCGGCATCGCCCACCGCCTCGATGACGGCCGAGGCATTCAAGAGCGAAGCCGCCTGATCGACAGCCGCGCCTTGCGCATCCAGCGCGCCGCCGATGCGCAGATCAGCGCCCGAATAGATGAGTGCGTGGTCACGGTTGGTGAGCGACCCCACCCCGAGATTCATGTTTCCGCGCGAGGCGATGACGGCGCCGCCGCCCGCTCCGGCGCCATTGACCAGGGTGCCCGCCTGGATGGACAACGTGTCGCCATAGACGCGGCCGGTGTTCTCCAAGCGATCCGCGGCGATGCGCGTCGAGCCGCCGTCGATAAGACCCGCGTTGGTCAAGCCGCGCGCGACCGTGATGGCATTGGCGCCGCCGGCCAACAGTTCGCCCGAGGCCTGATTGTTCAGCGAGTCCGCCGTGATGGTCAGATCGCGGACGGCGCTGATCCTGGCGCGGTTGTCCATGTCGCCGCCCACGGACAGCGCAAGGTCGCGGCCGCTGGCGATGTCGCCTTCCTGGCTCAGGGAGCCGGCGTATTGAAGCGACAGATCACCCGCCGACTGCAACGTCCCGAGCCCTTGCAAGACCTTCGTGGTCACCGTCAGGCGCTTGTCCGCCAACAGCTTGCCTTCGGCGTTGTTCAACCCGTCAGCAAGAATTCGCGCATTGCCCTGGGAGACGATTTCGCCGCCGGTGTTGTCCAGGTCCTTGGCGGCCAGCGTCAGGTCTTCGCGCGCCCGCACGGAACCCGTCTGGTTGCCAACACGGTCCGCCAGAATGTCGATCACCTTTGCCAGCACGCCCTTGGATGGATCGCCGTCCATGGTCAAGGTGCCGCTGTTGTCAAGGCTGGCGGCGCGTAGTGTCAGGGCGTTGTCGGCCTGGATCAGGCCTGCGCGGTTGTCCACCGCGCGGGTGGGGGCGGGGGAGGAGGTTGCAGTGATGGTCACATCGCGACCGGCCAGGATGCCGTGGCGGTTGGCGATGGCAGCGGCCTCGATGCGCGCGGTGCCCGCCGCGCCAATCCGCCCACCGGTGTTGTCGAGATTTCCGCCAAGCGTGATCGCGGCATCGCTCGTTGCGGCCAGCTCGCCACCCTGGTTGCGCAGATTGGCGGCGGTGACGTCCAGGGTCCCGCTCTGGACGACCGCGTTGCGGCTGTCCACGTCGCCCGGCGTGGACAGCGCCACCTTGGAGATGGCGGACAGCTTGCCGTCCGTCAGGTCCAGGCCATCCGCGGACAGGCTCAGCGTCCCGCCGGCCAAACTCGCGCCCCGGTGCACGATGGAACCCGCCGCCAGCGTGAGGCTGCCGGGCAGATTGAGGGCGCCATCGGTGTCCACGCCGGCCACGAACTGGCCGGCGTTCGCGAGTTGTCCGGCGGCGCTGGCGATCAGATCGCCGCCAGCCAGCACCGAGCCCATGTTGTCCAGCGTGGTTCCGGCCTTCAGGCTGGCGCGCCCGGCTGCCGTGGCGATACCTGCGTTGCCCAGCGCGACGCCTGCGCTCAGGTCCAGCGCCGCGCCGGACTGCAAGCGGGCGTCCGTCGTGGTGCTGAGTGCGCCGGCGGCATGGATGTCGAGATCGCCCGTTTGCGTCGCGGCGAGGCCGCCCAGCGTCGCGTCGGTGCCCGCGCGCAGGGTCATACCGTGTTGCGCGACCATCGAACCCAGCGCGGTGAGTGCGCCGCCTGCTTGAGCTGTCAGCCCACCACCCGCCTGCTGCCGCGAGGTCGCGTGCAGCGCGAGGTCGCCGCGCTGCGCGGTCAGCGAGAGATCGCCCAGCAGCGCAGCGGCCGTGCCATCGACGCGGAGGGAGTCGCCCGCGGTCAAAGATTGCGAGCCGCCCGACAACATGCGGCCAGCCACTTCCAGTTCCCCTGACGCGGAGGCGTTCAACGTACGGCCAGCTTGCACCAGCCCGGCCGTGCCCACCGCCACGTCACGGCCTGTCAGCGTCAAGGTCGCGTCGGTGGCGGTGGTACCGTTCAAGTGCGCGTCGTGCGTGGCGGCAAGCCGCATGTCTCCCACGGAACTGAGGGCGCCCGCCACGAACAGGGAGCGCCGCGCGTTGGCGGTCAGCGTACCGGCGGCCTGCAACGACCCGTCCTGTTTGACGACGACATCGCTCCCAGCCGTGAGGGAGGCATCGCCCGCTGAACGCCCGCCCAGCGCAGCCGCCAGACCGCCCACGCGGACGTCCCCTTTTGCGGCAAGCGTCAGGCCGCCGCCGGCGGCAATGACGCCATCAGCGTCCAGCTGGGCGCCGGCACTCGCGTTCAGGTTCTGCGACGCCTGCATCCTGCCGGTTGCCGCGACTTCCAGGTTTGCGCCCGCGTCGGCCGTGAGTACGCCATCCAGCGCGGTGGCGACACCATCGATACGGATATCGCGCTGCGCGCCCAAGATGACAGGCGAACCGGCGGTCGCCGTGCCCGTGATGAGCAAGTCGCGGGCCGCCTGTGCCTGCAGCATGCCCCGGTCGGCCCCCATTTCGGCGCCCTTGGCCGTGCCCGCGATGCCAGCGATTCGCAGATCCTGGTCCGCGCGCAGCAGCAACCTGGCGCTGCCCTGGGCCAGGCCCGTCTCGCCAATGGTCAGATCATCGCTCGCGTCGATGCGCAAGGTAGCGTTGGCGACGGTCTTGCCGTTCAACTGCGCATTCGTGCCGGCTTTCAGGGTGATGTCCTGCCGGCCGGAAATCGTGCCGTTCGCCAGCAGCTTGCTCCCGGCCCGCGCCGTCAGTGATCCGCCGGCCTGCAGCGCACTCGCACTGCCGAGCAGCATGGCGCCACCGCTGCTGGCCTCGAGCGCACCCGCATCCGCCAGTACCGTGCCATCCACGGTCAAGTCCTTTTCGACTCGAAGCGTCGCGGCTTGGCCTGCCTCCAACGTACCCGCCAACGCCCCGCTGTCCGCTCGTGCCAGGATCGAACCATTGGCCTGCTGTTGCGATCCTGCCAAGGTGGTCAACTCACTGCGCGTCTGAATGACCAGATTGCCGGCGGCGAAGTGCTGGCCCGCAAGACGCTGATTACCTGAAGAATCCAGTATCAGGTCGCCTAGCGATGTCATCGCGCCCGCCGCCGTCAACGTACTGCCCGCGCGTGCTTGCATTGCGCCGCCCGCCAGCGCCTGGCTGTCGGCAGACAGGTGCATGGCTCGTCCGGCGATCAGATCCAGGGGCCCATTAGCGGACGCAGTGGCGCCGGACAAATCCACTCGGCCGCCGGCTTCCACGCGCATGCCCAGGTTGCCGCGCGTCGTGCCGGCCAGCGATAGGTCTCCCGCCGCGAGCATCCGCGTTTTGCCGGATGCGTCTGCCTGCCCGGCGGCGCCAACCGATAGATGACGCCCGGCGTCCAGATCCAGCGATCCTCCGGCACTGAGCTTGCCGTCCACACGCGTATCGCGCGTGGCGCGCGCCTGGACGTCGGCCGTGGACACCAACGTACCGCCCAAGGCCAGGTCGCGGCCGGCGCTGGTGTCCACCCGCTCGCCTTGCAGCTTGCCCGTCGAACCCAGCACAAGATCATTGCCGCTTGTCAGGCTCAGGGCCGCGTCGGTCAAGACTGTCCCGCCCAGGGACACATCGTGGCCTGCTCGCATCGTCACATTGCCGGCCGACTGCAATTGCGTGCCGGCTGCCAGGGTCAAGTTCCCGTCGGCCTCGGTCAGCAGCGTTCCTGCCGCGACCACCTGTTGCGGCAGCACCAGGTCGCGCCCCGCCTGCAGCGTGACGCCGTCCTTCGCGGACACCCGGCCACCCTCCAGGGATACGCCGCCGCGCGAGTCGGCCGGCGCGTTGGACGGCTCGACCGACGCCGCGCCGGCCTGCGCAGCGGCGCCGCTATCCGCGGCTCCCCCTTGAACGGGTGGCGGCATCGCGGCCTGACCCGCCACCGTCAGATTGCGCCCGGATTGCATGCGCGCGTCCTGGCCGGACGTCAGCAGCCTTGCCGACATCGACAGATCCCTGCCGGCGGCCACGCGCAGGGCCCCCTGTGTGCGCAGGCTTCCCAGCGGACCCACCGCCACATCGCCACCCGCGTTCATGCTCAGCAGCGCGCCCGCGCCGACCGCGCCGGGCACCGAAACATCGGCCGTGGCGGCCAGCGTGACGGCGCCTGTCGCCTGCGCCGCGCCCTGCACGGCCAAGGTACCGCCGCTATTCACGCGCAAATCACCCGCCGCCTGCACGGTGGCGCGCGGCGCAATGCGCACATCGCCGGCGGCATTGACTTGCAGATCGCCCGTCAGCGCGGCCAGATTGCCGCCGATGTTCACCCCCACGCCGGCCTCGGTGCCGATCAGGCGGATGCTGTTGGCGTACATGCCGCCCAGCGCGGCGGTGTCCAGCGCCACGATGGGCGCGGGGCCGTCACCCGCCTGCGCGGATATGGCGTCCGAGCCATAGTCAACGCGCGATGCGCCAGCCGTCACGTTCAGCCGGTTCGCCCAGATGCCCGCGTTGATCTCCAGCGTGCGCGCGAGCAGGTCCACCTGGCTGAGGTTCATGCCGTTCAGGCCTTGCCCCTCGACCGCGAGCCGGCCTGTCGTCACGTCAAAACCGATGCCGCCGTCCGGCCCAACGCGCGGCTTGCCGGTGGTCAGGGTGGCGCGGTCCGCGTTCAGGAATCCGCAGCCATTGCAGGTGATGCCCGCCGGGTTGGCGACGATGACGTTGGCCCGATTGCCCGCCACTTCCAACGTGCCGAGCAGTTGCGACGGATTGGGCGCGGTGACCTGGTTGAGAATGGTGCCAGCATGCCGATTGCCCAGCATGAGATTGCCCGACACTTGCCCGGCCAGTTGCGTCTGGCTGGCGCCGCCGCTGTTGTTGAGCACCACTCCGGATGGGCCGACGTTGAATTGCGTGTAGCGGTTGTTCGAGACGCCGCCGGCCGAAGGCGGCGCGATGTTGACGACAGGCACGCCATGGCTGACGCCGACGGACGGCCGGGCGCCCGGCACGCTTCTGTCCACCGAGCTCGGCAGGGTCTGCGCCAGCACCGGCGACCAGACCTGCGTGAAGACCACGGACCACACGATCAGGGAACGTAACTTGGACATCATGCGTACTCGGTTGAACCAAGAATGGGAACTGGCCTTGTGAATGTCTCGACAACGCAAGGCGGCGGGCTTAGAACTCGAACATCAGCGTCGCGGCGAATACGGGGGAGGCGGTTTTCAACGACTCAGGCTTTTGCAATGGCCAGCCAGCGGAAACGTCGTAGCTGGCGCTGACCGCATTGGCGGCACCGGGCAGGGCGGCGCGGCCGCGCAGCCCGATCACCGCGCCGGCCAGCGTGCGGCCGGACAGCCACATCGCAGACGGGCCACCCACGCGGCCCACGTCCAGGCCCGCATACCCCTGATGGCCGGGCACGCGCAGCAGCTCGCCCAGGTCCAGCGACAGGTCATTGCGCAGGGTCCAGCCGTCTTCCGCGGCCAGCGTCATCTGCCCTTCGAAGCCGCGCACCGCGTAGCGGTTGCCGATGGTGAAGTAGTCGGCGGGCACGATGGGCGTCTTGGCGTGCTGGATCTGCCAGTTGACCTGGTACGCCATCTGCTGCCCCGCCACCTTGAAGGGCAGGTATAGACCTGCATTGGCCGTCAGGATGGTGCTGCGCCCGTTCCAGTCGGGATCGCCGTAGACGTAGCCGGGCTGATCGGAGAACTGCGGCAGCGTGCCGCGCACGCCGCCGCCAACGTCCAGCACCATCTGGTCGATGTATTGGCGATGGCCGTAGCTGAATTCGTAGCCGACCACGTCGCGCCGCTGCACCTCGATGTCGATGTCGTTGAGGGTGCTGCTCGCGCGCTTGCGCAGGAACTTCAGCATGGCGGTGCCCTTGTAGCTGGCGCCCCGGTAGGGCACCACCGACACGCCCGCTTCCACCTGCTTGCTGGTGCCGCCGTAGACGATGGGTTCATCGAAGCCGGCCACGGTCTGGCGGTAGCGCGACTTGCTGGCGCCGGCGAATAAAGTCCAGTAGCCGAACGGGATGCTGTAGTTGATGGACGCGGCGCGCGAGCCGGCGTCGCTGTTGCGCAGGTCGGCGTTGCTGTTCCAGGAGACCGACAACTGGTCGTACAGGAACAGCGGCGAATCCAGCGTGAGCCCGGCGTTGACCTGGTTCTTGCCGGTGGACTCCATGCCGGCGTTGTCCCCGCCCACGTAGGCATGCCAGCGCTTACCCGTGCCGGGCTTGATGATGATGTCGGAGTCGCCCAGTTCAGGGCCGGGCGCGACGTCGATCGACGCGTCCGCCTGGCCGGCCAGCCGGCGGATGTTCTCCAGCGCCTGGTCCAGATCGCGCTGGTTGACCTCGCCGCCCGGCCAGGTCGGCAAGGCGGTACGCCACCAGCCGGGCGCGCCGTCGCTCTTGACCCCGGAGATACGGCCCGGCACATAGCGCAGGGTCAGGGTGCCGCTGGCCAGCGATTGCTCCGGCACCAGCACGCGGGCGGTGATCAGGCCGCGGTCGATCAGGCGAGCCATCAGGTGTTCCTGAAGGACGCGCAGGCCCTGCCCGCCGATGCATTGCCCAAGCGTGGCCTCGGCGGCGCGGCGCAAAGCGGTCGGCGGACCGGCGCTATCCCACACCACCTGGGCGATGGTGAAGCAGGGCGATTCCTCGGGGAAGACGAGCGGCCCCTCGCCGGGGACGGCGGGCGGCACCGACAGCACGTCCGGCCTTTCGGCGGCGCGGGCGCGCTGCGCGTCCAGCTCCTGCTCCTGGCGGCGTTGGATCTCGCTGGCGCGCGTGGCGGCATCCGAGGGCAGGGGTTGCGCGGCCAGCCATGACGGGAAAGCCAGGGCGGCGGTGAACCCAAGGCACAGCCTCAGGCTGGCGGCACGGTGCGCGGCGGCCCGCCTGGGACGCCACCAGCCTCGCGGCGCACCATGATGGTGGCGGCAAGAGGCCTCGATATTGCGGATGAAAACCTGACCGGCTGGCACGCTACGAATTCCCGAAGGCCGAACTTGCCGGCCCATCCAAAGCACTTCCTTGTCAACGCGCCGATTATCAACAGCGAGAAAGCGCAAAACCGGGAAAATGCATCGCGGGATAACGAAATAAGGCGTGTCCGAGGCCGGACCTGGCCTTCACCCGCCGCTGTCAGGGTCGCGACGGGACGCCACGGGAAAGATCCGGCAGCACGCTGCCGGATCGTTGTGGCCGATCAGGCTTCCGACACTGGCCCGCCGACATATCCCGGCCGCTTAGCGGCCGTGACGATGATCTCGACCAGCAGATCGGGCGAGGCCAGCTTGGCCTCGCAGGTCGCGCGCGTCGGCAGCGCATTGGCCGGCGCCCACTCGGCCCACACGGCGTTCATGCCGGCGAAATCGCGCTCGATGTCCTTGAGCCAGATCTGCGCCGACAGCAGCCGCGTCTTGTCCGAATCGGCCTGCTTCAGATAGCCGTCGATCTTGGCCAGCACGTCGCGCGTCTGCGCGGCGATGCCGCCTTCGGCCGACGAGGTCACGCCCGCGACGTACACGGTGTTGCCGTGAATCACGATGCGGCTCAGGCGCTCGTTAGAATCCTTGCGCACGATGTCATTCATGAGTGCTGCTCCTTTGAAGTGGATGCCGGCGCGCCCGCGGCGCCGGCGAAACGATCGATGGCGAACGGCGCGATCGGCAGATCGGTCACGCCAGTGGTGATCAGATCGGCCATGATACGGCCGACGATCGGGCCCAGCTCGAAGCCGTGGGCCGAGAAGCCGAAGGCGTGGAAGGCGCTGTCGTAACGCTGGCTGCGGCCGATCACCGGGATCTCGTCGGGCATGGCGGCCTCGATGCCGGCCCAGCCACGGTTCACGATCGCTTGCCGCATGTGCGGAAACAGGTCGCAGACAGTGCGCGCGCCCTCGGCCAGTGAACGGAAGTCCAGCTCGGTCCATTCCGCGTCGCGATCGACCCAGGCGCGGCGGCCGCCACCGATCAGCACCGTGCCGTTGGCGCGCTGCTTGAACGACAGCGGCCGGCCGGTGCCCAGCACCACCGCGTCCAGGAAATGATCCATGCGCAGCGTCACCAGCATCATCGGGCTGATGGCGGTCAGCGGCACCGGCTCGCCCCACTCGGCGGCGACGCGGTCGGCCCAGGCGCCGGCGCAGTTGAGCACCTGCGGCGCGGTGTAGACGCCGGCGTCGGTCTCGACCCGCCACTGGCCATTTTCATGCGCGGTGCGCAGCACGCGCACGCCTTCCAGGAAGCGCGCGCCCAGGCTGGCGGCCTTGCGGCGGAACGCCAGCGTGGTGCGGTAGGGATCGGCGGCGGCGTCCTCGCGCGCGATCAGGCCGCCTTGCACCGTGGGCGTCAGCGCGGGAATCATCGCCAGCAATTCATCGCGGTCGATCCATTGCTCATGCGTGTAGCCATGCTGTTGCATGGTCGCCAGACGCGCGCGCAGCGCCGCCGCGTCGACCTCGTTCTCGGCCACGCGCACCTGCCCGTGCTGTTCGAAACCGCAATCGTCATCGACCAGCTCGCCAATGCGATACCAGAGCTCGCGCGAGGCCAGCGCCAGCGGCACTTCGGCCAGGTGCCGCGCCAGGGTGCGCACGCCGCCGGCGTTCACGCCCGAGGCATGGCGGCCCACGTAGTTCTTTTCGATCACCAGCGCCGGCACGCCGGCGCGCGCCAGATGCAGCGCCGCCGAACTGCCGTGCAGGCCGCCGCCGATGATGATGACGGCGGCCGAGCGCGAAGCGTCCGTCATGGCGGGCTCCTATTTCTTCAGCCGCACCACCGCCTGGCGCGACTCGTCGGTCTGCGGCAGCGAGGCCAGCTCGCCCAGCGTCAACGGCTTGGTCGGAAAGCGCAGGCGGTAGTAGCCGACCTCGGGCACCGGCACGCCGCGTTCCTCGGCGATGATCTCCGACACCGTCAGGCCACAGAAGCGGCCCTGGCACGGCCCCATGCCGCAGCGCAGGAAGGCCTTCATCTGGTTCGGGCCGCTGCAGCCGAGCTTGACGGTGTCACGCACCTGCGCCGCCGTCACCTCCTCGCAGCGGCAGACGATGGTGTCGCCGGTGGGGCGACGGAAACGCTCGGGCGCCTTGTACAGGGCATCGAAGAACTCGCGTCCGCGTACCGCCCGCGCCAGCGCGGCGCGGGGCGCGGTGGCCTCGCTGTCGCGCCGCGCCGCGTCGATGCGGCCCAGCAGATGCGCGGCCTGCAACGCCGCCAGCCGGCCGCGTTGCTCGGCGGCCAGCGCGCCCGCGATGCCGGCGCCGTCGCCCGCCATGCCAACGCCGTCCACCGAGGTCAGGCCCCAGTCATCCACGTCCGGTTCCCAGCAATCGAGCGCCGCGTTCCAGCGATGCTCGGCGCCGATGGCGCGCGACAGGTTGACGTTGGGCACCACGCCCTGATGCAGCATCAACTGTTGCGCCGGCAGCGTCTTGGTGATGCCGCCGGCGGAGTAGCGCACGCTTTCCAGCTTGTCCTGCCCCAACGCTTCCAGTGCCGTCACGCCCTTGATGATGGGTATTTCCGCCTTGACCGCGCGCAGCAGCGACAGCCCCTTGCCCAGATAGGGCGAGCGCAGGAAGTCCCACACCTTCGGCAAGGCCTGGCGCAAGCGGCCGGGCGGCGTGGTTTCGAGCAGCGCGTCGACCTTGACGCCGGCGTTCAGGTATTGCCAGGCCACCAGGTACAGCAGCGGGCCGCAGCCGGCCAGCACGGTGCGGTCGGCCGGCACCACGCCGGCGGACTTCAGCAGGATCTGCGCCGCGCCGGCGGTGATGACGCCGGGCAGCGTCCAGCCCGGAATGGGGAACGGCCGTTCCTGCGCGCCGGTGGCCAGCAGCAGGCGCCGCGCATGCAGAATGCGCGCTTCGCCCGCCACCGAATACGCCACCTCGAAGCCGCGCCGCGGCTCGGGCGCGGTGCGCTCGGCCACCGCCCACACGGTCGCGCCCGGCACATAACGCGCGCCCGACTGCCGGAACGGCTCGACCAGGGAGGCGCCGTGCCAGTAATCCGGTCCCAACACCGCGCGGTCGGTGACCGGCGTGGTGGTGATGGCGCGGTAGATCTGTCCGCCCGGCGCCGCCTGTTCGTCCAGCAGCACCGTGTCCACGCCCAGCCGCGCGGCCGTGGTGGCGGCGGCCAATCCGGCGGGGCCGGCGCCCACCACCAGCAAATCGCATTGCGTCGTCTCGATCATGCCTGCACCTTGCGCGCGCCCAGCTGGCGCTCGATCTTCATGCCATCACGCACGGCCGTCATGCAGCCCTGCTGGTTGGCCTGGCCGTCGATCGTGACCAGGCAGTCGTAGCACACGCCCATCATGCAATAGGGGCCGCGCGGCACTTCGCCCACCGCGGTGTCGCGACAGGCCTGCATGCCGCCGGCAAAGAGCGCCGCGGCCACGCTGTCGCCGGCGCGGCATTGCAGCTCGGCGCCATTCACCGTCACCCGCACCGGCGCGCCCTGCGCCTGGCGCTGCGCCTCGTCAAGCCTCTTGAACATGGAACCTCCGGGTCGAGAAGGGCGCCATGTCGTCGGCCAACTGGCCGGCGGCGATCATGGGCGCCAGTTTGAGCGCGTGCGCGGCCGCCAGGGTGACGCCGCTGTGACAGGTGGCGACGAAGGCGCCGGGGCACGTCTCGGATTGTTGATAGATGGGGAAACCGTCCTTGGACATCACGCGCAGCGCGGCCCAGCTACGCACCACCCGCACCTCGCGCAGGGCGGGCAGGGTGCGCACGGCACGGTCGGCCAGCGTGCCCAGGATCGGCAGGCCCACCTGGTTGTCCACATAGCCGGCCTCTTCCTGCGAATCGCCGATCAGCCAGGTGCCTTCGTCGGTCTGGCGCAGCGTGGACAGTGGCGTTTCCAGCAGGCGGCGGGTGCGTTCCAGCACCACGATCTGGCCGCGCTGCGGCCGCACCGGCACCGTCAAGCCGACCTGTTCGCCCAGCGCCTTGTTCGACAGGCCGCTGGCCAGCACCAGCTTGCGCGCCCGCACCGTGCCGGTGGGCGTGGTCACCTCGAACACGCCGTCGCGCTGGCGGACCTGCTGCGCCGGACAGCGCGGCAGGTAATCCACAGCCCGCTGTGCAAAACTCATGTGCAGCGCGCGCAGCAGCTTGAGCGGATTGGCGATGCCGTCCACCGGCGTCCAGGTGGCGCCGCGCACCTCGGGGCCAATGCCGGGCACCATGTCGGCAAGCTCGTGGCGGTCCAGCATTTTCCAGTCGTACTGCGCCATGCCGGGCTGCGCCAGCAGCGTGCGCATGAAGGTGGCGCGCGCTTCCATTTCCTCGTCGCTCAACAACGCGTGCAGGCCGCCGCGCTGCTCCAGGTGCACGTCCACGCCGGTCTGCTCCCGCAGCTCGGCCGCCAGCCGCGGCCAGGCGCCGGCCGAGGTCATGGTCCACACGCCGTAGCGCGGCAGGCCCATGCCCTTGCTCTGCACCCAGACCAGGCCGAAGTTGCCGCGCGAGGCGCGGTAGGCCACGTCGCCTTCGTCCAATACCGCGACGTGGTCGAGTTCGCGCCGCAGCCCGTAGGCCACGGCCGAGCCGACCAGGCCGCCGCCGATCACCACGGCGTCGTAGACGCCGCGATGCGCCGGCGCGCGCGGCGCCTGTTGTATTTCTTCCGTCATTAGCGTCCCTTTCCGACAAACAGCTTTTCCAGGCCGACCAGGCGGTCCAGGATGAAGATGGCGATGATGGTCACATAGATCAGCACGGCCGACACCGCCGTCACCAGCGGGTCGATGGTGTCCTCGATGTGCAGGAAGATGCGCACCGGCAGCGTGGTGGTGGACGGCGAAGCGATGAAGATCGACATGGTCAGCTCGTCGAAGCTGGTGATGAAGGCGATCACCCAGCCGCTGACCACGCCCGGCAGCAGCAGCGGCAGCACCACGCGCCGGAACGCGGTCCAGTGGGACGCGCCCAGCGACTGCGCCGCGCGCTCCAGCGCCGGATCGATGCCGGTGGCCGAGGCCAGCACCAGCCGCAGCGCATAGGGCATCACCAGGATCACGTGCGCCACCACCAACCCCACGTAAGTGCCGGCCAGGTCCACGGTGGTGAAGAACTTCAGGAAGGCCAGCCCCAGCACCACGTGCGGAATCATCAGCGGCGACAGGAAGAACGCCACCAGCGCCTCGCGGCCGCGAAAGCGGTTGCGCGCCAGCGCCAGCGCGCTCGGCACCGCCAGCGCGATCGCCAGCGTGGCCGACAGCGTGCCCAGCCCCAGGCTGAACCAGAACGCCTCGATGAAGCGCGGGTTGTCCAGGATGGCGCGGAACCAGCGCAGCGACAGCCCCCCGCTGGGCAGCGAGATGAAGCCTTCGGACGTGAACGCCACCGCGCACACCATCACGATGGGCGCCAGGATGAACAGGATGAACAGCGTATGGAACAGCAGGCCGATGGGACCGTTGCGGAAGTTCATGTCAGGCCCCCGACGGATTGAAGACCGCGCCATAGCGGCGCTCGATCAGCCGGTTGGCCGACAGCAGCACCACCACGGTCGCCACCAGCAGCACCACCGCCAGCGCCGCGCCCAGCGGCCAGTTGAGCGTGTTCAGGAACTCGTCGTAGGCGGCGGTGGCCACGTTCTTCAGGCGCCGGCCGCCGATGATGGCCGGCGTGGCGAAGGAACTGGCGGCCATCGCGAACACCATGATCGACCCCGACAGGATGCCCGGCATGACCTGCGGCACGATCACGCGCCGGATCACCGTGAACTGGCTGGCGCCCAGCGACAGCGCGGCGGCCTCGGTCGACGGGTTGATACGCTGCAACGACGCCCACACCGCGATCACCATGAACGGCACCAGCACGTGGGTGAGCGCGATGCCCACGCCCAGGTTGCTGTACATCAGGTCGATCGGTGTGGCGATCAGGCCGATTCCCATCAACGCCTTGTTGATGAGTCCGGTGGACCCGAACAGCAGCGCCCAGCCCAGCGTGCGCACCACCACCGAGATCAGCAGCGGCCCCAGCACCACCATCAAGAACAGGCCCTTCCACGGATTGGCCATGCGCGACAGCACGTAGGCCTCGGCCGTGCCCAGCACCAGGCACGCCAGCGTCACCAGCGCCGCCACGCCGAAGGTGCGGGCGTGGATCTCGTAGTAATAGCCGTCGCTGAAAATCTCGATGTAGTTCTTCCAGGTGAAGGTGGCCTGCATGCCGCCGTAGAACTGGAAGTCGAAGAAGCTGATCAGCAGCACCAGGGCCATCGGCACCACCAGGAAGGTGGCGTACACCGCCAGCGCCGGCGCGCTCAGCAGCCAGGGGTTGGCGCGCGCGCTCATTTTGCCGGCTCCTGGCCGGCCACCGCGCACATGTCCTGCGCGCGCCAGCGCAGATGTACCGTCGCGCCCTCGGCAGGCACCGGCACGCCATCGTTCTGGCGGATCACCATGACTTCGCCCACCGAGGTCTCGACCTGGCACAGCCAGTGGTTGCCCTGGAACACGCGCGTCTTCATGCGGCCGGGCAGGGCACAGGCGCCGGCCTCGGCAAACAGGATCTTCTCGGGCCGCACGATCACCGCGCCCTGCGGCACGGGCTGCCCGTCCATGGCGATGTGGGCCTCGCCGATGCGCGCCCGCACCTCGCCGTCATAAGACTGGGGCGTGGGCGTGAACACATTGGCCTTGCCCAGGAAGCCGCCGACGAAGCGGTTCGACGGCCCTTCATACGCGGCGAACGGCTCGGCCACCTGCTCGACCCGGCCCTGGTTCATCACCACGATACGATCGGACAGCGCCAGCGCTTCGGACTGGTCGTGCGTCACCAGGATGGTGGTGGTGCCGACGGTGCGCTGGATGCTGCGCAGTTCCAGCTGCATTTCCTCGCGCAGCTTGGCGTCCAGGTTCGACAGCGGTTCGTCCAGCAGCAGCACGCTGGGGCGGATCACCAGCGCGCGCGCCAGCGCCACGCGCTGCTGCTGGCCGCCCGACATGCGCGCCGGATGACGGTCGGCCAGATGCGACAGGCCCACCAGCTTGAGCGCCTCGGCAACCCGCGCCTGCCGCTCGTCCTTGCCGACCCGCTGCATCTCCAGGCCGAACGACACGTTCTCGGCCGCGGTCATGTGCGGAAACAGCGCATAGTTCTGGAACACCATGCCCAGCCCGCGCTTGTTCGCGGGCGTGCGGCTGACGTCCTTGCCGTCCAGCACGATGCTGCCGCCGCTGGGCTCGACGAACCCGGCGATCATCTGCAGCGTGGTGGTCTTGCCGCAGCCGGACGGCCCCAGCAGCGAGATGAACTCGCCGCGTTCGACCGACAGGCTCAGGTCCTCGACCGCCGTCAGGTCGCCGTAGCGCTTGGACAGGCGGTTCAATACGAGATAACTCATGGATGCTCCCGCTGGCGGCGCGCCCGCGCCGCCGTTGCGTCCCGGTGTATGAACGTCAACGCTCGATTTCACGCGTCCAGCGCTTGTTCCAGTCGTCCCGGTTCTGGTTGACCGTGTCCCAGTCGATCACGATCAGGTCGGCGGCGCGCTTGCCGATCGGCAGCGGCACGCGCGGATCGTCGGCCACCTTGGCCTGCTTGTTGACCGGGCCGTAGCCGTAGGCGCTGGCCAGCTGCTCCTGCACCTTCGGGCTGACCAGATAGTTGACGAAGGCCTGCGCCAGCGGATTGGCGTTGGCCTTGGCCACCGGGCACACCGACGACAGCAACGCGTAGGCGCCCTCCTGCGGATAGACGAAGCCCACCGGGAAGCCGGTGTCGGCGAAGGCCTTGACGCGGCCGCTGCCCCACACGGCGATGGTGGCCTGTCCGCTGGAGAACAGTTCGGTCATCTTGCCCGGCGACGGTTCGTACACCAGCACGTTGGGGCCGACCTCGTCCTTGAAGGTCTTGAAGCCGGCGTCGATCTTCTTCTCGCCGCCGCCGCCCTCGCGGGCGTATTCCACCAGCGCGTGCAGGCCGTAGGTGTTGTTCAGCGGCGGCACCACCAATTGCTTCTTGTACTTGGGATCCTTCAGGTCCTTCCAGGAGGTGGGCGCGGCCCACTTGCGCTCGTCGAAGACCTTCTTGTTGTACATGATGCCGGTGGCGACGATGCCGATGGCAACCGCCTTGTCGTCCTTGTAGCGCGCGGTGCCGTAGATGTCGTCGGCCGGCAGGCCCTGGATCGGCGCGCAGAAGCCCAGCGCGATGGCTTGATACATCGGGCCGTCGTCGATGATGGCCACGTCGATCTGCTGGTTGCTTTTCTGCGCCTGCAGGCGCGCCACCGTGTTGGTGGAGTTGCCGGCCACGTAATCCAGCTCGACGCCATGCTGCTTGGCGAAGGGCGGGAAGATGTCCTTGCGCATGATGTCTTCGAACGAGCCGCCGTAGCCGGCCACCACCAACTTCTGCTGCGCCTGCGCCGTGGCGCATACGCCGACGGCCACCGTGGCCGCCGCCAGGACTGCGAGTACCTTGCCCATGAAAACCCCCGTTTATTGGAAGAGAACTGCAAGAACTGCCGGTGCTGCCTGAATCCGGGGATGGACTCGCCGCAGAAAAAAATGCGGACCCGCTTGCCCCGCGACCCCATGTCCGCCGTACAATTTGTCCGTACATGAATGTCCGGACAAATAATGGATCCGCAAGGCGGGCCCTGTCAATGGGTTATTGTCCGTACAAACCCCGATAGAACGAGAAAAGGAGCCACCCCCATGACCCGATCCTCCGAACGCGCGCCCGACCCGGCCGCCGCGCGCGAGGCCCGCGGCCAGGCCACGGGGCCGGACGACGAGGCTGGCGGTCCGCGCTACAAAAGCATCTACCAGCAGTTGGCGCGCGACATCGGCAGCGGCCGCTACCCGGTCATGACGCTGCTGCCGACCGAACACGAACTGTGCGAACAATTCGGCGCCAGCCGCCACACCATCCGCGAGGCCATCCGCATGCTGACGGTGGCCGGCATGGTGTCGCGGCGACCCGGCGTCGGCACGCGCGTCGAGACCGCCCACGCCAGCACCCGCTTCACCCAACGCATCTCGCAGTTTCCCGACCTGCTGCAGTACGCGCGCAACGCCGCGCTGCTGGTGCAGGACGTGCGCACCATCAAGCTCACCAAGCGGCTGGCCGAGAGCCTGGGCGCCGAGCCCGGCCAGCCGTGGCTGCACATCAACTCCATCAAGACGCTGGGCGACCAGGACACGCCGGTGGCGTGCACGCTGATCTATGCCGACCCGGCGCATTCCGACCTGCGCGCCGACATCCAGCCGCGCATCTCGCTGCTGCGGCTGATCGAAGACCACTTCGGCAACCGCATCCACGAGGTCAACCAGGAATTCTCGGCCACGCCCATCGCGGCGGGGATCGCCAGACAGCTCCAGGTCGAACCGCAGACGGCGGGCTTTGTCATCACCCGCCGCTACTACGGCAGCGGCGGGGTGTTGCTGCTGGCCACGATCACCACTTTTCCGCATGACAAGATGAAGTACTCGATGTCGCTCAACGTGGCGTAGTGGGGGCTTCGTAGCCATAGGCCGCGCGCGCCGCTTCCGGACTGATCTTGCCGTCGGCCAGGTCGCGCTCGATGCGGCTACGGGCCCGCTCGGCCGCGGGGCCGTAGCCGCCCGCGCCCGGGGTCTCGATGCGCACGCTCTCGCCCGGCGCCAGCGTGATGTTGGCGGTCTTGGAGAACAGTTCCTCTTCGGCCGGCGTGCCGAAATTGCGCACCAGCCGCGCGCGGCGGCCATCGGCGCCGCCATCGACGCCGGCGGCCACGCCCACGGTGTGGCTGTCCGAGCGCGCCGAGAACACGATGCCCGGTCCGACCGCGCGGATCTGCTTGGCGATGCCCATGCCGCCGCGGGTGCGGCCGGCGCCGCCGGAATCGGGGATCATGGCGTACTCGTCCATCAGCAGCGGATACTCGTTTTCCAGCGCCTCCACCGGCAGGTTGGACGTGTTGGTCATGTGCACGTGCACCGCGTCCATGCCGTCGGCATCGAAGCGCGCGCCGGCCCCGCCGCCCAGCGTCTCCAGGTAGACGAAGTGCCCGGCGCGCTCGCGCCAGCGGCCCGAGAACACGATGGCCGGACAGCAGTCGTTGCTGGACGCCATGGTCTTTTCCGCCGGCAGCAGGCCGCGGAACGCGCCGAAGATGGCGCCCGCGACCTTCTGCGCGGTGATCGAGCGCGCGCCCACCGCCGCCGGATGCTCGGGATTGGTGATGGTGCCGACCGGGGCGGACACGCTGATCGGATCGAACAGGCCGGCGTTGGGCGCCAGGTCCGGATCCAGCAGCGCCTTGACCGCGTAATACACGCAGGCCCGCAGCGCGTTGAACGGCAGGTTCATGGCGCCGCGCGCCTGCTTGCCCGAGCCCCCGAAATCGAAATGCAGGCGGTCGCGGCCGACCGTCAGCGTCACCTGGATCGGCACCGGATCGCCGCCCATGCCGTCGTCATCCAGGTCGCTGCGGAAGGTGTAGCTGCCCTGCGCCAGCTCGCCGATGCGGTTGAGCAGGCGGCGGCGCGTGTACGTGATGACGTCATCCACCGAGCGCAGCACGGCCGCCAGGCCCATCTGCCGGATCAGGCCCTGCACCGCGGCCGCGCCACGGCGATTGGTGGCCATCTGCACGCGCA
Source organism: Achromobacter ruhlandii (assembly GCF_002082135.1). Classification (NCBI taxonomy): domain Bacteria; kingdom Pseudomonadati; phylum Pseudomonadota; class Betaproteobacteria; order Burkholderiales; family Alcaligenaceae; genus Achromobacter; species Achromobacter ruhlandii. Next base: position 36,932 of record NZ_CP017433.1, on the reverse strand, counting down.
GGTCCAGCACCCGCTCCTCGGGGTCGCGGGTGTTGGCGCAGATCAGGCGCAACAAATCCTCGTCCACCTCGCCGGCGCGCGCGATGCGGCAGGCGGGAATGCGGATGCCTTCCTCGAAGATCGACTTCAGGCCGCCGGCGATCGAGCCGGGCACCGCGCCGCCCACATCGGAATGGTGGGCGATGTTGGCGGCGAAAAAGCGCAGCGTGCCTTCCCAGAACACCGGCGTGACGATGTTGATATCGGGCAGGTGGCTGCCATCGGCCAGGTAGGGGTCATTGCAGATGAACACATCGCCGTCGCGGATCTGGTCGGCCGGGAAGGCGCGCAATATCGCGCCCATGGCGCCGTCCAGCGAGCCCAGGTGCAGCGGGATCTGCGTGCCCTGCGCCACCAGCCGGCCGGCGGCGTCGAACAGCGCCACCGAGCAGTCCTTGCGTTCCTTGATGTTGGTCGAGAACGAGGCCCGCACCAGCGTGTTGTTCATGTCTTCGGTGATCGACAGCAGGCGGTTGCAGAACACCTCCATGCCGACCGGGTCGGCCAGGGCCACACCGGTGTCTTGATTGGCTTGATGGGCTTCACGCATGCGAGCCTCCTTGCAAACGGATGATCAGGTTGCCGTAGGCGTCGACCTCGACGTCCTGGCCCGCGCCGACCACGGTGGTCGAGCTCATTTCCTCCAGCAGCGCCGGGCCGCGGAAGCGCACCCCGGTGGGCACGCGGTCGCGGTCATAGACCGGCGTGTCCAGCCAGCCGTGGCGCTCGCCGAAATAGGCGCGGCGTTCGCCGATGCGCGCGCCGTCCAGCGTGCCATCGACCTGGCGCGGCGCCAGCGGCGCCTTCACCACCTGGCCCACCGCCTGCATGCGGCAGTTGATGATCTGCACCTTGCGGTCATCGACGGTGTAGCCGTACTCGCGCTCGTGCGCCTCGGCGAAGCGGCGCGCGAACTCGGCGTAGCCGCCGGCGCCGGTATCGTCCAGCGCCACCTGCACTTCGAAGTTCTGGCCCTCGTAGCGCGCGTCGATGGCGCTGCGGTACAGGCGCAGCGCCGGTTCCACGCGTTCCTCCTCCAGCCAGCATTCGGCCTGATCGCGCAGTCCGTCGAAGATCGTCGATACGCCGTCCCAGCTTTCCGCGCTGGCCAGCGCGATCTCGCTGCGCACGAAGTCGAACGAGATGTCGCTGAGCAGGATGCCGCGCGCGCACATGGTGCCCGGCTCCTGCGGCACGATCACCGTGGGGATGCCGCATTCCTCGGCCACCTCGACCGCGTGCAGCGGGCCCGCGCCGCCATAGGCATACAGGGCGAATTGCGACAGGTCGTAGCCGCGTTCGGTCGACACGGCGCGGATGGCGCGGCTCATGTTGGCCGCCGCGATGCGCAGGATGCCTTCGGCCGCCGCCTCGCGCGTCAGCCCCAGCGGCCGCGCCACGCGTTCGTCGATCACCTGGCGCGCGGCCTCGGCGTGCACCGGCATGCGGCCGTTCAGCAGCGCCACCGGATTCAGGCGCTGCAACGCGATCTCGGCATCGGTGATGGTCGGCTCGCTGCCGCCGCGGCCGTAGCCCACCGGCCCCGGCACCGCGCCGGCGCTGTGCGGGCCGACCTTCAGCGCGCCCGCGTCATCGAGCCAGGCAATGCTGCCGCCGCCCGCGCCGATCACGTGGATGTCCACCATCGGCGTCTTCACCGGATAGCCCGCCACCTGGCGATGCGAGGTGAACAGCGGCCGGCCATCGCAGATCAGCGACACGTCGGTGCTGGTGCCGCCGACGTCGAACGTCACCAGGTTCAGGCTGCCGATGGCGCGGCCCACGGCCGCCGCGCCCACCACGCCGGCGGCCGGCCCCGACAGGCAGGTGCGCACCGGATACTGGCGCACCGTGGCGATCGACATCAGGCCGCCGTTGGAATGGATGGTGTGCGGCTCGTGGCCGATGTCCAGCTCGCGCACGCGCTGCAGGAAGCGTTCCAGATAGCGCGCCATCTTCGGGCCCACCGCCGCGTTCAGTACCGTGGTCGACAGGCGTTCGTATTCGCGGAACTCCGGCAGCACGTCCGACGACAGGCTGATATACGCATCGGGCATTTCCTCGGCCACGATGCGCGCGGCCAGCTGCTCGTGCGCCGGGTTGCGGTAGGCATGCAGGAAGCAGATCGTGACCGCGTCGATGCCGGCGGCGGCAAAACGCCGCGCCGCCGCCCGCGCCGCGTCCCCATCCAGCGGTGTCAGCACCTCGCCTTGCGCATTGACGCGTTCATTGACCTCGGCGCGGAACTCGCGCGGCACCGCCACCGGCGGCTTGCCGACGCTGTAGTCGTACAGGTGCGGCCGCGTCTGCCGGCCGATCTCCAGCACGTCGCGGAAACCCTGCGTGGTGATCAGGCCGACGCGCGCGCCCTTGCGCTCGATGATGAGGTTGGTCGCCACCGTGGTGCCATGGCCCACGTGCGACACCTGCGACGGCGCCACGCCATGGTCATTGAGCATCTGCCCGATGCCGGTGGCGATGGCTTCCGACGGATCGGACGGCGTCGACGGCACCTTGTGAAAATGCACGATGCCTTGATCTTCGTCGATCATCGTGAAGTCGGTAAACGTGCCTCCGACGTCTATCCCTATGCGATACATGCTTGTGCTTCCCTGAAAGAAAAGAAGGGCGCGGCCGCGCTCAGTCCAGCTTGATGCCGGCCTGCTTGACCACGCCGCACCATTTGTCGATTTCGCTCTTGATCATGGCGCCGAAGGCCGGCCCGGCCACGTCCGAGACCTGCGCGCCCTGTTGTTCCAGATAGGTCTTCATGGCGGGCGCGTGCAGCGTCTGCGCCAGCGCGTCGGTGAGCTTGACGCGTAGCGGCTCGGGCAGCCTGGCCGGGGCCAGCATGCCGAACCACACCATCGCTTCGTAACCGGGGTAGCCGGACTCGGCCACCGTCGGCACGTCGGGCAGCATCGGCGAGCGCTGCGGCGAAGTCACCGCCAGCGCCTTGATCTTGCCGTCCTTGATGTATGGATAGGACGTCATCACCACGTCCATCATCATGTTGATCTGGCCGCCCACCAGGTCGATCAACGCGGGGCCCGAACCGCGGTAGGGCACATGCACCATCGACACGCCGGCCGTGCTCTTGAACAGCTCGGCGGCCAGGTGGTTCGATGTGCCCTGGCCGTTGGAGGCGAACGAGTATTTCTCGGGCTCCTTCTTGAGCAGCGCCACGAATTCCCGCAGGTTGTTGGCCGGCACCGACTTGTTCACCGACATGACGTTGGGAATGGTGGCGACGACGGTCAGCGGCGTGAAATCCTTGAGCGCGTCGTACGGCAGCTTCGAATACACGCAGGGCGCGCTGCCGTGCGTGCTGACCGAACCCATCAGGATGGTGTAGCCATCGGCCGGCTGGCGCGCCACGTACTCGGTGCCGACGGTGCCGCCGGCGCCGGGCCGGTTCTCGACAATGACATTGGCCGACAGGCGCTGGCCCAGGCCTTCGGCGATCTTGCGCGCGATCAGGTCGGTGGACCCGCCCGCCGCGAACGGCACCACGATGCGGATCACCTTGTCGGGCCACTCGGCGCGGGCCGGTAGCGCGGTGGCGGCCAGCGCCGCCGCCCCGAATGCAAGACAGCAACTGCGAATGAACGCTGCGTTCATGACTTCCCCTTGTTGATAGAACTTCCTTGCGGCCCGATCATGGACGCCGGGCCTGAGAGGCATTGCCTCGGGTTCACTGCAACAACGGGAACATCCTAGGCCTGGCCAGCGCGCGCCAGCAGTCCTTGCGGTTTATATTGATATAGATGCCATTTATAGGTGGGCGGCGGTGAAGCATCCGGACCTGAATCTGCTTGTGCATTTCGACGCGTTGATGACCTGCCGCAATGTGTCGCGCGCGGCCGAGCAACTCGGCATCAGCCAGCCCGCCATGAGCGCCGCGATGAACCGCCTGCGGCAACTGTTCGGCGATCCGCTGCTGGTGCGCGAAGGCGGCGCGTGGCAGCCGACGCAGCGCGCGCATGAACTGCACCAGGGCTTTCTGCCGTTATTGGAAGGCTGGCGCCGCGCCACCCGCACGCGCGAGGTGTTCGACCCGGCGCACTCGGCCCGCAGCCTGTCGTTCTACGCCACCGATTACGTGCAGTACACGCTGCTGCCCAAGCTGATCCCGCGCCTGGCGGTGGACGCGCCGCACTTCCAATTGCTGATCGTGCCGGCGCGGCCGCAGCACGGCCTGAGCATGCTGGACACCAACCATGTGGAGCTGATCGCCGGCTACTTTCCGGATCCGGCGCCGGACCTGCGCACGCGCTTCCTGTACCAGGAGCCGGCGGTGTGTATCGTGCGCGAAGGCCATCCCTGTCTGCGCAAGCGCTGGAACCTGGATGCCTACTTGAGCTACGGCCACCTGGACCTGGCGGCCCACACGCGCTACTTCAGCAAGGCCATCGACCGCATCCTGATGGGGCAGAACCGCAGCCGCCGCATCGTGGCGACGTTGTCGAGCTACATGGTGTGCCCGTTCATCGTCGAGGCCTCGGACCTGATCGCGACGATGCCGGCGAGCATCGCCAAGGCCATGTCGGGCAGCGCGCGCATCGTCACGCTCAAGGCGCCGCTGAGCCTGCCGGCGATCACCGTGTCGCTGTACTGGCACGAGCGCTACCAGGATGACCCGGCGCATGCGTGGCTGCGGCAGTACCTGGCGAGCGTGCTGGGGTAGCGGCGGCGCTCGATGCCAGGGCCGCCGCGCCCACGGCGTGAACGACGATCCCGGCAGCGCGGACCATCGCGCGGTGTCCGGCGATTACTTCAACGGCATGCAGATACGCGTCTGCAGTTGCGCCGGCGGCGTGGTGCGCGGGTCGTTCAGGTATTGCTCGAACATGGGAAAGTCCGCCGGCACCATGCCGCTGCCGGGCAGCCATTCCGAGAACATCCAGTTGTAGGCCTTGTCCATCTCGTTGTACGGGCCGGTGTAGGTCAGCATGGCGCAGCGGCTGGCGGGGATTTCGAAGCGCTCCAGCTCGTCGCCCAGCTCGGCGTCGGGCGCGACCGCCACACCTGCCATCGAGCGCAACTGGGCCGGCGGCACCTGCTCGGGGTCGTCGAAGTAGATGCCGAAGCCGATAGCTTCGGGACGCGCCAGGCCGCGGCTGGCGGCGAGCATGAAAGCGCGGGAGAAGACCGGGCCGATTTCCTGGTAGCTGCCACGGTGCGGCAGGGCGGCCAGCACGGCGCCGGGGAAGGTCTCGATGGTGATGGGGTACATGCCTAGCTCCTTGGGGTCGAAGGGTCGGGAGCGGGTCGCGCGGTAGCGCCCCGGCGGGATGCCGAAGGTCGCGCCGAACGCGCGGTTGAAGGCGGCGTCCGACTCGTAGCCGGCGCGCTGCGCAACGTCACGCAAGGAATCCCCGGTACTGCCCAGTGAAACGGCCGCGCGGTGCATGCGGATGCGCTGCACGGTGGCGTTCACGGTTTCGCCCATCACGGCGCGGTAGACGCGGTGGAAGTGATAGGGCGAGAGGCAAGCCAGGTCGGCCAACTGGTACAGGTCGGGGTCGGCGTCGGGGTGGCTTGCCAGCCAGCGCAGGACGGGGTCCAGGCGGTGGGCGTAGGTGGCGCGGGTTTGGGGTTTCAAGTGCGTGGCTCCTTGGGGAGCAAATGTAGGCGGCCTTGGTTTGCAGATTTTGCGGTTTTTTTGTTGAACCGTTTTTTGCTGGCGGGGAACGGGGTTCTTTAGACGCCCGGGGCGCCGTGGCATGGCGGTGCGGGGCTACGATTGCGGTCCGGAGCGTTCGCTCCGGACTGCCCCATACTCAACCTCGTCCGCCTTCGGCTCCCTTCGGTTTCCGTCGGGCGCATCTACACGCCCCGCACCGCCATGCCACGACGCCCCGGGCTGCGATTGATTTCACTTCGCGGATGCTGGGGACGAAATCGAGTTTTCCACAGGCCTTGGGATTTTGGCGCAAAGCGCAAGCTGTGGACAACTGCTTGGCGGTGTTTTCAGTAGCCGCGAACGGGGTCGTAGATGTTGGGCAAGGCCTCGCCGCGTTCGTTGGCGGTGATGAGCCAGGCGGTGTGGCGGGCGCGTTCCTGGCGGTCGGGGATGGCGGCGCAATGCGGGGTGATGATGATGTTGGGGTGGGTCCAGAGGGGGGATTCGGGCGGCAGGGGTTCGGGGTCGAAGACGTCCAGCAAGGCCTGGTGCAGGTGACCGCTGTCCAGGGCGTCGAGGAGGTCCTGCGTGACCATGTGGGAGCCGCGGCCGGCGTTGATGAGGCTGGCGCCGCGAGGGAGGCGGGCGAAGGTGTCGCGGTTGAGGATGCCGCGGGTGGCTTCGGTGGCGGGCAGCAGGCAGACCAGCAGGTCGGTGCGGGACAGGAATTCGGGGAACTGGTCGGGACCGGCGTAGGAGGGCAGGCCGTCGGGCAAGGTGGTGGCGCCGCGCGACCAGCCGCTGACGGGGAAACCGACCTTGGCCAGCAGGCGGGCGGCGGCGATGCCGAGGTGGCCCAGGCCCATGATGCCGACGCGCATGTCGGCGGCCACGCGCAGCGAGTCGTACAGTTCCCAGTGGCGACGGGCCTGCTGGTCGATGGCGCGCTTGAGGTCGCGGGTCAGCATCAGGGCGCTGGTCAGCACGAACTCGGCCATCTCGGTTTCGGTGCGCGGGGTGACCATGCGGGCGATGCGCAGGTGGCGCGGCCAGGCGGGGTCGGAGACGATGTGGTCGACGCCGGCGCCGGCGCTGATGACGAGCTTGAGGTTGGGGAAGGTGGCCAGGCGGCCAGGCTCGGGCGCCCAGACCAGGGCGTAGTCGATCGAGGCGGGGTCGACGTCGTCGAACCAGCTGACGATCTCCAGATCGGGCGAGTGGCGCTTGAACTGCTCGCGCCATTCTTCCATGGCCGATTCGCCGCCAGACCTGATGATGAGCCGCATGCCTCGCTCCTGCGTGAAGGGCGCGCGCGCCCTGGATGTGATCGGCGCCTTGCCGTCCGCGACGCGCGCAGCGTCGCGGACGGCAAGGCGCGCCTGTCCTCAGCGTTCGACCGTGCGGTTCCAGCGCGCGTTGAAGGCGGGACGGGTGGCGTTGATCTGGTCCCAGTCCAGGATCTTGGCGTTGGCCATGTAGCCCTGGAAGCGCTTGAGCGCCTCTTCGCTGCCGGCCGGCGGTTGAACGTTCTTATTGGACGGGAAATGGCCGCCCATTTCCAGTGCCTTGGCCTGCGCCTGCGGCGACAGCAGGTACAGCGCCAGCTTCTGCGCCAGTTCCGGCTCGCTGTTCTTGGCGATGACGCACTCGGCCACCATCAGGATCACCGAGCCTTCCTTGGGCTGGGCGTATTCCACCGGGATGTCGCGCTTCTTCAGGCGGGCGATGGCGGTGGGCGTGAGCGGGAAGATGGCGGCTTCGTTGGACTGGATCATCTCGGCCAGCTTGGCCGAGTTGGGGATGTATTCCAGCACGTTGGGGCCGATGGTGGACGGCCACTGCTTGAAGCCGGGCTCGGTGTTCTGGTCGTTGCCGCCCTGGATGCGGTTGAACATCAGGAAGCCGTGCAGGCCGAAGGTGCTGCCCGAGGCCGACTGGAACACCACCTTGCCCTTGAACTTGGGATCGGCCAGGTCCATCCACGAGGTCGGCGCGGCCCAGCCTTTCTCCTTGAACAGGCGGGTGTTGTAGCCCAGGCCGGTCATGCCGATGTCGATGCCCGCGGCCATGCGGTCCTTCATGACGGCGGTGGGGTACAGGTCCTTGAGCACCGGATCGTCATTGAGCGGCTCGCACAGGCCCATGGAAATGGCGCGCGCCATGATGCCGTCGTCCAGGAACATGACGTGCATCTGCGGCTTGTCCTTGAAGGCCTGGGCCTTGGCCAGCACGTCGGTGGAGGTGCCGGGCACCACCACGATCTTGACGTTGTTGGCCTTCTCGAAATCCGGGAACACGTACTGCGTGAAGGCGCGCTCCATGTCGCCGCCGTTCATGCCGACGTACAGCGTCTTCTGCTGCGCCATGGCGCCCGCCGACAGCGCGGCCAGCGCCAGGCCCAGCAGCCACTTCCCCTTGGACGGGCGGCGAACGCCCTGTTTGTTGTGCTTCATGGTGACTCCAGCGTTTGCTCACGAACAGGCCCCAACCGAGCCACGGCGCCGTGAGCGGCCCCCGTGTATCGTCCGATGCCGAAGGCGTCGATGGGAATGGAAGACCGGCCGTTAACGACCAGTTCGGAAAGCACTTCGCCCACGGCGGGGCCGATCTGGAAGCCCGCGCCGGACAGGCCGAAGGCATGGAACAGGCCCGGCACGGTGGCGCTGGGGCCCAGCACCGGGTTGTGGTCGGGCATGTTGCCCTCGACGCCGGTCCAGAAGCGGATGACCTGCGCGCCGCGCAACGGCGGCAGCAGGCGCGCGGCGTTGGCCATCAGCGGGCCCAGCGCCTCGCGGCCGGGACGGGCGTAATCGGGGCCGGCGGACACGGCGCGGCCCCCACCGATGACGCAGTTGCCGCGCGCCACCTGGCGCGCGTAGATGCCGCCGCCTTGCATGCCGAGGCTGACATCCATGAACAGCGGCAGCGGCTCGGTCACCATCATCAGCGGATGGATCGCGGTCTCGGGCACGGTTTCGCCGAAGTCCTGCGCGAAGCGTCCGGCCCAGGCGCCGGCGCAATTGAGCAGGAAGCGCGAACGCACCTCCAGCGCATCGCCGGCGCGCAGGATAAAGCGCTCGCCGTCGTGGATGGCCTGCGTGACGGGGGTGCCTTCGCGCACATCGGCGCCCAGCGCGCGGGCGGCGCGGCCGAAGGCCGGCGACACCAGGCGCGGGTTGGCGTGGCCATCCTCGGGGCAGAACGAGCCGCCCACCACATGCGCGCCCAGCCAGCCGAAACGCCGCGCCAGCGCGGCGCGGTCCAGCATTTCCAGGTTCATGCCGAAGCCGCGCGTCCGCGCGCGGTAGGCATGCAGGGCTTCCAGGTCCGCATCGGAACACGCCAGCTTCAGGTGCCCCGAGCGCACGTATTCGCCGTCTATGCCGATCAGTTGCGGCAGCTGGCCCCAGAGTTCGTGCGCGCGGCGCGCCAGCGGCATCTGCTCCAGGTCGCGGCCCTGGCGGCGCACGCCGCCATAGTTGACGCCGCTGGCGCGGGCCCCGCACAGCGCGGCCTCCAGCAGCACCACCGGCACGCCCAGCCGGCGCAGGAACAGCGCGGCGCTGCCGCCGACGATGCCGCCGCCGAGAATGGCGACTTCGGTGTCGATGCGTTCGGTCATGGCGCGGCCTTCTCCGTGCGGTCGAGACAGACGATATCCACAGGGATCGGCTTGACCGGCGGCTGGCCACGCAGGCGGCCGACGCCGTCCGGCCCGGCGCCGCAGGCGTGCGCCAGCACTTCGGCCGCGCCGGCGCCGCACATGCGGCCCTGGCAGCGGCCCATGCCGACGCGCGTCAGCGCCTTCAGGCGGTTCAGTTCGCGCGCGCCGGTGCCGTGGACCGCCGCGCGCAGCGTGCCGGCGGTGACTTCCTCGCAGCGGCACACCACGGTGTCGTCGGCGATGGCGGCGGCCCAATCCTCGGGAAACGGAAAGGCGCGCTCCAGCGCATCGCGCACGCGGCCGTTGGCGGCCAGGCGGGCTTCGAGCTGGCGCGCCCGCTGCGCCGGCTGCGCATGGCCCGCATCCTCCAGCAAGGCGAGCGCGGCGCGCTCGCCGGCCAGCTCGGCCGCGTCCGCGCCGCCGATGCCGGCGCCGTCGCCAGCCACGTACACGCCGGCCACGCTGCTGCGCCCGGCCGCGTCCAGGCGCGGCGTCCAGCCACGGTCGCGGACATTGAAGGCGAACTGGCAGCCCACCAGGCTGGCAAGCTGCGTTTCGGAACGCAGCGACAGGCCGTAGCCCAACGCGTCGCAATCCACCCGCCGCTGCCGCGCTCCCTGGCGGTAGGCCAGCCCGGTGACGCGCGTCTCGCCCTCGACCCGCACCGGCCGCACGCCGCTGGCCATGGGCACGCCATGCGCGCGCAGCCAGGCCATGTAGTACAGCCCCTTGGCCAGCAGGCCCGGCGCGCGCAACATGGCGGGCAACGCCGCCAGGCGGTCGGCGAAGCGCGAGGTATCCAGCACCGCCACAACGCGGGCGCCGGCCTTGGCGTACTGGTAGGCGACCAGATAGAGCAGGGGGCCGGTGCCCAGGAACGCGACGCGCTCGCCGATGGCGCAGCCCTGGTGCTTCAACGCCACCTGCGAACCGCCCAGCGTGTACACGCCCGGTGTCAGCCAGCCCGGGAACGGCAGCACGCGATCGGTGGCGCCGGTGGCCAGGATCAAGTGGGTGTAGGGCACGGGCGCGCTCTTGCCGTCGCGCAGCACATCGAGCGTCTTGCCTTCGGCGTTCCACACCAGGCTGCCGGGCCGGTAATCCAGTTGCGGCGCCAGCTCGTCCATCTTGCGGTGCAGCGCATCGGCCTTGCGGTGCTCGAAGCCATACAGCGCCGCCTTGGTCCGCGCGAAGCCCGGCGGCGGCTGGCGGTAGATCTGGCCGCCGGCGCGCGGCGCCTCGTCCAGCACCACCGGCCGCAGGCCCTGGGCCGCCAGCGTCTGCGCGGCGCGGATGCCGGCGGGGCCGGCGCCCACGATCACGGGCAGGATCAGGTTCATGATGCCTCGCCCTCCGCCGCCAGCGTGCCCGGCACCTGCTCGGCGCGCAGCGGCGCGCTGCGCAGGCGCATCCCCGCTTCGATGTAGGTGGAACAGGCGCGCAGCCGCGTGCCGTCCTCGCGCTGCATCCAGCAGTCCTGGCAGGCGCCCATCATGCAGAAGCCGGCGCGCGGCCCGCCGCCGAATTCCGAGACGCGCAGGCGCTCGGCCTGCGTCAACACCGCCGTCAGCACGGTATCGCCGGCCAGCGCGCTGCAGGGTTTGCCGTCCAGTGTGAAGGCGACGGCGGGCCGGGCCGTTTCGGCCAGGCGTTTCAGTATTGCCATGATGGCGGGGTCTCCCGTTGCGTACCCGGCGTGATCGTCATTTCTGTCCCACCAGCACGCGGTCCAGGCCGTAGACGCGGTCCAGCAGCAGCATGGTCACCGCGGTCAGGCCGATCACCAGCGCCGACACGGCCGCCATCATCGGATCGATCGACTCGGTGGCGTACATGTACATGCGCACCGGCAGCGTGATGGTCGACGGCGCGGTGATGAACACCGACATGGTCAGCTCGTCGAAACTGTTGATGAAGGCCAGCAGCCAGCCGCCCGACACGCCTGGAATGATGAGCGGCAGCGTCACCTGGAAGAACACGGTGGCGCGGCTCGCGCCCAGCGACAGCGCGGCATGCTCGACCGAGCGGTCAAAGCCCACCAGCGCGCCGATCACCAGCCGCATCACGTAGGGCGTGATCACCACCACGTGGCTGAACACCAGCCAGCCGAAGCTGCCGGTGGTGCCCATCAGCGCGAAAAAGCGCAGCAGCGCGACGCCCAGCACCAGGTGCGGGATCATCAGCGGCGACAGGAACAGGCCGTTGAGCGCATCGCGCCCCGGAAAGCGGTAGCGCGTGATGGCGATGGCCGCCGGCACGGCCAGGCACACGGCGATGCTGGCCGACAGGAACGCCAGCCACAGGCTGTTCTTGAACGCCTGCATGAAATTGGGATGCTCGAACACCGCGTGGAACCAGCGCAGCGAAAACCGCGTGGTCGGCACCGTCAGGGTCGACTCGGGCGTGAACGCCACCAGGCACACGATGGCCAGCGGCGCCAGCACGAACATCACCACCAGGGCATTGAAGGCCAATGCGAAAGGACCGTTCTTCTGCATGATCGCTGTCCTCGCTCAACCCAGGCTGCGCCGGTAGGAACGCTCCACCACGCGGTTGTACGCCATCATGATGACGACGTTGACCACCAGCAGCACGATGGCGATGGCCGCGCCCAGCGGCCAGTTCAATTCGGTCAGGAATTCGTCGTAGACCACCGTGGCCACCATCTTCAGGCGGCGTCCGCCCAGCAGGGCGGGAATCGCGAAAGAACTGGCCGACAGCCCGAACACGATCAGGCTGCCCGACAGGATGCCCGGCATGGCCTGCGGCAGCACGATGCGCAGCAGCGTCTGCAAGCGCGACGCATTGAGCGACAGCGCCGCGTGCTCCACGGTCGGGTCCAGCTTCTGCAGCGAGGTCCACACGGGAATCACCATGAACGGCAGCATCACGTGCACCAGGCCGATGATGACGGCGGTAGGCGTGTACAGCAGTGGTCCCAGGCCCAGCGCCGCGGCCGCGCGGCCGATGGCCCCGCCCGGCCCCAGCAGCATGCTCCAGCCGAAGGCGCGCACCACCAGCGAGATCAAGAGCGGCGACAGCACCACCAGCAGGAAGATCGAACGCCACGGCTTGCCCATGCGCGACAGGATGTAGGCCTCGGGCGCGCCGATCAGCACGCAGATCAGCGTGGTCACGCCCGCGATCCAGAACGTGCGCCAGAAGATCTCCAGGAAATAGCCGTCGGTCACCACCGCCAGGTAGTGCTCGAAGGTGTGCCCGGGCAGGATGCCCGCGCTGTAATCGAACGGACGGAACGACAGCACCAGCGTCAACGCCAGCGGCGTCAGCACCAGCGTCAGGAACACGATCGCCAGCGGGATCGAACCGAGGATGGCCAGCAGCCCGTCGGTGCGCGGCTTGGGCGCGCTGGCGGCGCCGGGTTGGGTCAGCGTCGCCATGTCAGGCCTCTTCGGCAACGGCCGCGACGGGCAGCACGCGCAGCACGCCCTCGGCCCAGTCCAGGCCGATCTGGTCGCCATCATCGTGCGGCCGGCGGCCGTCGTTGGGCGTGAGCACCGTCAGCGCCCCCACCGGCGACTCCAGCCCGTACATCCACTGGCTGCCCAGGAAGTAGCGCGTGCTGACCACACAGGACAGCTTGCCCTGGCCGGCCGGCACCGGCACCAGCTTCTCCGGCCGCAGCGACAGCTGCACGCTATCGCCATGGCGCAGCCCCGCGCCGTCGACCAGCACGCGCAGCGCGCCGGTCTCCACCTCGGCCTGCGCGCCGCAGCGCGTCACGCGGCCCGGCAGCAGGTTGGTCTTGCCGACGAAGCGCGAGATGAATTCGCTCTGCGGATGCTCGTACATGCGGTAGGGCGCATCCACCTGCGTGGCGCGGCCGTCCTGCATCACCACCACGCGGTCGCTGATCGACAGCGCCTCGGCCTGGTCGTGCGTCACCATCACGGTGGTGGTGCCGATCTGCTTCTGGATGCTGCGCAGCTCGAACTGCATGTCCTCGCGCAGCTTGGCGTCCAGGTTCGACAACGGCTCGTCCAGCAGCAGCACCGGCGGCCGGATCACCAGCGCGCGCGCCAGCGCCACCCGCTGGCGCTGCCCGCCCGACAGTTCACGCGGAAAGCGGTCGGCGTGCTTGTCCAGCTTCACCAGCGCCAGCGCCTCGCGCACCCGCGCCTGGCGCTCGGCGCGCTCGACCTTGCGCATCTTCAGCCCGAACGCCACGTTGTCCGCCACCGTCAGGTGCGGAAACAGCGCATAGCTCTGGAACACGATGCCCAGCCCGCGCGTGTTCGGCTTGGCATGGGTGATGTCGCGGCCATCGAGCGTGATGCTGCCGCGCGTCACGTCGGCAAAGCCCGCGATCATCTGCAGCGTGGTGGTCTTGCCGCAGCCCGACGGCCCCAGCAAGGACACGAATTCCCCTTTCTCGACCGCCAGGCTCAGGTCCGAGACCACCCGCAGGTCGCCGTAATTCTTGGAGACGTTGTCCAGCCGCAGAAATGACATATTCCAACCCCTTGCCCGGTAAGGCGCGGTGCGCGGGACCCGCCCGCGTTGCAATCGATGCAGGGCAGTCTAGGAGGGGCCAAAAAGACCGGTCAATTAGGGTTTTCCGAAGAATCGAATTTTTTACTTATTATTTCCGTATAACTGAATTTCCTGATAAAAATACAGCCGTATATTTTGATTATCGGAATTGAACAATGAAGAAATCAGAAGCCGCCGACGACGCCGGCGCCCAGGGCGTCCTGCAACGCGCCTTCGCCGTGCTGCGTGTCCTGTCCGACGCCAAGGGCGAAAAATTGCGCCTGACCGACATCGCCGCCCGCACCGGCCAGGCCCAGGCCACCGTGCACCGCGTGCTGCAAGGCCTGGTGCAGGAAGGCATGGTCGAACAGCCCGCGCAGAGCAAGGGCTACCAACTCACCGTCGCCTTCTTCTCGCTCGCGGCCAACGCCGGCAACCACCAATCGACCCTGCGTTCGATCTACCGTCCCGCCATGCTGCGCCTGAGCGGCATGCTCAACGACACCATCTTCCTGCTGGTGCGCAGCGGCTTCGACGCCGTCTGCCTGGACCGCATCGACGGCGCCTTCCCGGTTCGCTCGCACACCGGCGACATCGGCGGCCGCGTCCCGCTCGGCCTCGGCCAGGGCGGCCTGCTGCTGCTGGCTAACCTGCCAGACGCCGAACGCGAGGAAGTCCTGCGCTTCAACATTCCGCGCCTGCACCACCTGGGCTTCGTCGACGAAATCACCATGCGCGCCGGCATCAAGGAATGCCAGGAACTTCAATACGCCCGCAGCAAGGGCCAGGGCATCTTCCCCAACATCGCCGGCCTCGCCGTCCCCGTGCACGACCCCAACGGCGTCACCGTCGCCGCCCTCAGCATCGCCGCCCCCGTCGAACGCATTAGCGACGAACGCCTGCCCCTCATCGTCGAAATCCTGCGCCGCGAAGCCGCCGGCATCAGCGCCCAACTCAACCCCTTCGACCCGGCGCTAAGGCGCCCCAGCCAATTCCTGGGAACCGGCAACCGCGACTGAAACGACCAGCCACACCGCCCCCTCTCCCCACCCAAGGCCGGGCCAACCCAGCCCCCCATCAACGTCGCGCAGCGCACATCGCGCCACCACAAGACACCGCGTAAGTCATGGCCGGCTGCCCGCGCAGCCGACCATGACGGGCAACGCACACTCTTCATGCCCCCTCCGCTCCAACAACGCCTCAACTCTCGACACCCGCAGGCCGGCGCGGCGAGGGGCGGGCGGGGCGCGCCGTGTAGATGCGCCCGAGGGAATCCGTAGGCAGCCGCCTCAGGCGGCAACGAGGATGACGATGGGGCAGTCCGGAGCGAAGGCTCCGGACCGCAATCGTAGGCGCGCCCCGCCCGCCCCTCGCCGCGCCGGCCGACCTACGAAGCACGACTCGCCAAGCAAAAACCCCAAAGCAAGAAAACAAAAAAGCCGGCAAGCCGCCATCCGCGACCCACCGGCTTACAGCCGATCAGAGAAACGCTCAAACGGGATAAGTCCCCGGCAGCAGAATGCTCCGATCCCCGACTTCGATATTGCGCCGCCCGCAAAGCGCCATCGTCGTATCCATTTCCTTGTACAGGATCTCCAGAACGCGCTTGACGCCCGCCTGCCCATATGCGCCCAGGCCGTAAAGGAACGCCCGCCCGATCATCGCGCCGCGCGCGCCCAGCGCCACCGCCTTGAGGATATCCTGCCCCGAGCGCACGCCCCCATCCATCCACACTTCGATCTTCGAGCCCACCGCATCTGCAATGCCAGGCAGCGCCGCGATCGACGACATCGCGCCATCGAGCTGGCGCCCGCCGTGGTTGCTGACGATCAGCGCATCCGCCCCGCTGTTGGCCGCCAGCTGCGCATCCTCGACATCCAGGATGCCCTTGATGATCAGCTTGCCGCCCCAGCGCTGCTTGATCCACTCCACATCGTCCCAGCTCAGGCGCGGATCGAACTGCTCGGCCGTCCACGACGACAGCGACGACAGGTCGCTCACGCCCTTCGCATGGCCGACGATGTTGCCGAACGTGCGGCGCTTGGTGCCCAGCATGCCCAGGCACCAGCGCGGCTTGGTCGCCAGGTTGATGAGATTGCGGAGGGTCGGCTTGGGCGGCGTCGACAGCCCGTTCTTGATGTCCTTGTGGCGCTGGCCCAGGATCTGCAGGTCCAGCGTCAGCACCAGCGCCGAGCAGCCCGCCGCCTTGGCCCGGTCGATCAGGTTGCCGACGAACTCGCGGTCGCGCATCACGTACAGCTGGAACCAGAACGGCTTGCCGGTGGCCGCGGCCACGTCTTCCAGCGAGCAGATGCTCATGGTCGACAGCGTGAACGGCACGCCGAAATCGGCCGCCGCCTTGGCCGCCAGGATCTCGCCATCGGCGTGCTGCATGCCGGTCAGGCCCGTCGGCGAAATCGCCAGCGGCATCACCGCGTCCTGGCCCACCAGCGTGGTGCGCAGCGAACGGCCTTCCATGTTCACCGCCACGCGCTGGCGCAGCTTGATCTTCTGGAAATCGCTTTCGTTGGCGCGGTAGGTGCCCTCGGTCCAGGCGCCCGAATCGGCGTAGTCGTAGAACATGCGCGGCACGCGCTTGCGCGCGATCGCGCGCAGGTCTTCGATGCAGGTGATCGTGGAAAGGTCAGCGGTCATGGTTATTCTTCTGGGGAAAGTGGGGTCGCGATCCCGCAGCGCGCCCACCCCTGCGCGCAACCCGCCCGCGTCGCCAGGACATCCGGGGTCGCGCATGGCGGCCAGGCCCTGCGGCGCCGCCCAGTATACGCGCCGGGGCCGGCAAGCGTCCCTTGCCGGCCCCGTGCCCCCCCTACGTCGCGGCCGATTGCCCGGCCGCCGCGCCGCCGCTACCTCGGCCAGACCTTGCTCACCGCCCGGATCGTGGCCCACGCCACCCAGCGCGGGCTGGTCAGGCGCGCCGCTGGCAGGCGCCGCATCACATCCACCGCCAGGCCGCCGCGGCGATGCCATTCCTTCTTGCGCGTCTGGCTGTCGGTCCAACGGCCTTCCAGCCACGGAAACTCGCGCCGTCCCGGCTTGTAGACCGGCGGCGTGTTGTAGATCAGGATGTACGCCAGCCGCGGCTGCGGCGAGGTATTGGCGCCGGTGAAATGCAGCGTGCGCGCATCGTGCACGGTGCAGCCGCCGGGTTGCAGCGGTTCGGCCACCGCCTGCTCGCGCGGGAAGTCGGCGCAGCATTCGAGCGGATGCAGCGTCTTGTCGCCGCCCGGCGAGCGGTGCTCCAGCACCTCGCCCTTGTTCGATCCCGGAATGAACTGCATGCAGCCGTTCTCCAGCGTGGCCGGCTGCAGCGCCAGCCAGATACTCAGCTCGTTGTAGATAAAATCGGGCGAACGAAACGCCTCGTCCTGGTGCCACGGCGTTTCGGGCCCGACCAGCGCCGGCTTGAGCAGCGCGTGTTCGCCGTACAACGCGGCGTCCTCGCCCAACAGCTGGCGCGCCAGCTCCAGCGTGCGTTCGTGATACTGGGTCTTCAGCAGGCCCGGGGCATAATGGCGAGGATCGTGCAGACTGGGAAACTTGGCCGGCTTGGTCGGGTCGTCGCGGCTGATGAAGTCGTACTGCGCCCCCTCGTTATAGCCGGTCTTGTTCGCGAACAAGTCCAGCAACGTGCGCCGGATGTAGCCCACCTCGTCCTGCGGGCACATATCCTGCAGGGCCAGGTAGCCCCGTTCCCTGTACCGCGCTGTTTCTGCTTCCGACAACAAACTGGTCTCTTCCATAATGGCTTCTCCAAGCTTTGCTTGCGGGCGTTCCCGTTGGCACGTTTCGACATGTGCACTAACGTATCGCTTCGATGCCCGGGGGGCCTATCGACCATCCGCTGTAGCCGGAACCGTCTAGCCCGCCGGCGCGCCGCGGCGCATCATCCGAAGGAATTCCAATGCAAGACACCCATATAGAAACCGTTCATGTGACCGTCAGCGGCGCCGTGCAGGGCGTGGGCTACCGCCATGCCGCCGTGCGCCGCGCCCACCTGCTGGGCGCGCGCGGCTGGGTGCAGAACATGCTGGACGGCACCGTGCAGGCGCTGGTGCAGGGCACGCCCGACCAGGTCGATCACATGCTGGAATGGCTGCGGCGCGGGCCGCCGGGCGCCGAGGTCACCGAAATGGTCACGCGACGGGAGTACACCGACAAGCGCTACGCCCATTTCGAACAGCTGTAGAACGCACGCCAGGCGTCCCGCCTTTCATCCCAAAGTGGGTGGAGGACACGGCCAGGGAAGGATGAATACCGCGGGATGAGAACCGGCGCAGCAACGCCGAGGCGGGGGCGGCGACCGCCGAATCGACGAAGCGCAATCCGCGCGGCGGGATCAGCGGTTGCGCAGCCAGCGCCCGCCCACCTGGTTGATGACCAGCCCCATCAGCACGCAGCCCGCGCCGGCCCACTGCAACGGCTGCAACCGTTCGTCGAAGGCCGCCGACGCGGCCCACAACCCCACCACCGGCACCAGCAGCGAGAACGGCGCGATCTTGGCGGCCGGATGGCGCGTCAGCAGCTGGGTCCACAGGGTATAGGCCAGCAGCGTGGCCAGCACCGCCAGGTACAGCACCGACAGCGCCTCGCCCCAGCCGATGCCCAGGATCATGTCCGTCACCGCGTCCCAGCCATCCGCCATCACCGCCAACGCCAGAAAGGGCAACACCGGCGCGGCGCTGCTCCAGGCAATGAAGGCGAAAGGATCGTAGCCAGGGGCCTTGCGGCTGGCCAGCCGCACGATGATGTTGGACACCGCCCACATGGAGGCCGCGCCCAGCGTCAGGACAAAGCCCACCATGGTCATCTGCCCCGGCCCGTCGCCGCGGCCCGCGGCGATCACCGCCAGCCCCAGCGCCGCCACGCCCAATCCGGCCCAATGATGCGGCCGGGCTCGCTCGCGCAGCATCGGCGCGGCCAGCAGCAGCGTGAAGAACGCCTGGGTCTGGATCACCAGCGAAGCCATGCCCGCCGGCATGCCGAACTTGAGGGCCGTGAACAACAGGCCGAACTGGCCCAGGCCCTGCACCAGTCCATAGGCCGCGATCCATTGCCAGGGCAGGCGCGGCGGCCGCACGAACAACACCAGGGGGAAAGCCGCCAGGGCGAACCGCAGGGCGCCCAGCATCATGGGCGAGAGGCCTTTGAGGCCGAACTTCATGACCACGAAGTTCAGGCCCCAGATCACCACGACCGCCAGCGCGCAGAGATAGTCTTTCTTGGAGAGGTGGGTAGCGGACATGCCTGCATTATCGCATCGCCCGCCCCCGAAAAACGCCGATTCAGCGGCTTGCCAGCACCTTTTTGAAGGCCTCGATGGCGCGGTCGATGTCCTCGTCGTCGATATGGCGGTGCGTCACGCAGCGCAGGCGCGTGCGGCCCCACGGCCGCGTCAGCAGGCCCGCGCCTTCCAGCGCCGTGACCCAGTGCGCATTGGTCATGCCCGTGTCGGCGGTCTCGACCTGAACGATGTTGGTCTGCGGCACCGTGGCCGACAAGGACGGGTCGAGCCGGTTCAGGCCATCGCTCAGGCGGCGCGCGCGCGCGTGGTCCTCGACCAGGCGGTCGCCCATGGTCTGCACGCCTTCCAGCCCGGCCGCGGCCATGATGCCGGCCTGGCGCTGCGTGCCGCCAAGCATGCGGCGCAGCATGCGGGCGCGCGCCATCACCGGACGCGCGCCGGTCAGCACCGCGCCCACCGGCGCGCTCAGGCCCTTGGACAGGCACAGCGACACCGTGTCGGCATGGCGCGTGATCTCGGCCGGCGCCACGCCCAGCGCCACCGCGGCGTTGAACAGGCGCGCCCCGTCCAGGTGCACCGGCACGCCGCAGGCCTGCGCCATGCCATGGACCGCCTGCATGTGGTCCAGCGGCAGCACCGTGCCGCCAGCGTTGTTGTGCGAAGTCTCCATCGCCACCAGCGCGGTCTTGAGCTTGTGGCCGCCGGACTGCAGCGCGTCTTCCAGGCGGTTCAGGTCCATGGCGCCATCGGTGCCCGTCACGCCCTGGTAGAACAGCCCGGTGAAAGTGGCGGCGCCGCGCTCGGACGTATACATGTGCGCGGCCGATTCCAGCACCACCTGCTCGTTGCGCTGGCTCTGCGCCAGCACCGCCAGCAGGTTCGCCATGGTGCAGCTGGGCACGAACAGCCCGGCTTCCTTGCCCAGGCGCGCGGCAACGTGGGCCTCCAACGCGCGCACGCTGGGGTCGCCATCGAGCCCGTCGTCACCGATCGGGGCGGTGCGCATGCGCTCGTACATGGCGGCGGTGGGGTGGGTCACCGTGTCGCTGCGCAGGTCGACGAGTGCGCTGGAGGAGTCGACGGAAATCCGCTGGGTCATAACAATCAGTGCTGCAGAATTTTGGAAAGAAACTGGCGCGTGCGCGGCGCGCGCGCCTCGACATCGTCGAAGAAGGCCGTCTTCGGGCAGTCTTCGACGATCTTGCCGCCGTCCATGAAAATCACACGGTCGGCGACGCGGCGGGCGAACCCCATTTCATGGGTCACCACCATCATCGTCATGCCTTCGCCGGCCAGGTCGGTCATCACGTCCAGCACTTCGTTGACCATCTCCGGATCCAGCGCCGAGGTCGGCTCGTCGAACAGCATCACCACCGGATCCATCGACAGGGCGCGGGCGATCGCCACGCGCTGCTGCTGGCCGCCGGACAGCTCGCCCGGATGCTTGTCCTTGTGCGCCGACAGGCCGACCCGCTCCAGCAGCGCCAGGGCGCGTGCGCGGGCCTCGTCCTTGCCGCGCTTGAGCACCTTGAGCTGGCCCAGGCACAGGTTCTCGGTCACCGACAGGTGCGGGAACAGCTCGAAGTGCTGGAACACCATGCCGGCCACCGAACGCAGCTTGGGCAGGTCGGTGCGTGGATCGCCCACATGGATGCCGTTGACCACGATGTCGCCCTTCTGGAAGGGTTCGAGCGCGTTGACGGTCTTGATCAGGGTCGACTTGCCCGACCCGGACGGGCCGCACACCACCACGACCTCGCCCCGGCCAACGGTGGTGGAGCAGTCATCCAGCACCTGGAAGTCGCCATACCACTTGCTGACCTGCTTGATCTCGATCATCGGGGGTTTCGAAGAGAGTTGCATCGTTGGACCTGTGGATAACCTGGGCGCCTAGCGCAGCACCCGCACGCGCTTTTCCAGCCGTTTGACCAGACGGGATGCCGTGAAGCAGATCACGAAATACACCACCGCCACGAAGAGATAGAGTTCCACCAGCCGGCCGTCGCGCTGGCCGATCTTGGACGCCGCGCCCAGGAAGTCGGTCAGCGACAGCACGTACACCAGCGAGGTGTCCTGGAACAGGATGATGACCCGCGTCAGCAGCGCCGGCACCATGTTGCGGATGGCCTGCGGCAGGATCACGTAGCGCATGCCCTGCCAGTGGTTCAGGCCCAGCGCCATGCTGGCCGAGACCTGGCCGCGCGAGATCGACTGGATGCCGGCGCGCATGATCTCGCAGAAGTACGCGGCCTCGAACAGCGTGAACGTGACCACCGCCGAATTGAACGCTCCCACCCGCAGCGGCGTGGGCGAACCCACGATCCAGGCGGCGATGTAGGGCACCAGGAAGTAGAACCAGAAGATCACCAGCAGCAGCGGCACCGAACGCATCACGTTCACGTAGATGCCCGCCGGCACCGACAGGATCCGGAAGCGCGACAGCCGCATCATGGCCAGCACCGTGCCCAGCGCCAGCCCCATCACCGCCGCCAGCAGCGTCAGGGTCAGCGTGAAGGTCATGCCGGTCTGGAACAGGTACGGCAGCGCGCTGCCGATGACGTCGAAATCGAATTTGCCCATGTCGATTCCTAGCGCCCGTTCTTGGCCGCCGCGCCGATCAGGCCGGGAACCGCCACATGGCGTTCAAGCAGGCGCATGCCCAGGACCACGATGCCGTTCAGGATCAGGTAGATCACGGTCGCGGCCGTGAAGGCCTCGAAGATATGGAAGCTGAACTCGGCCATCGAGCGGGTCTGGCCGGTCAATTCCAGCAGGCCGATGGTCAGCGCCACCGACGAATACTTGATCGTGCCCATGAACTCCGAGGTCAGGGGCGGCAGCACGATGCGATAGGCCTCGGGCAGGATGATGTAGCGGTACACCTGCGTCTCGGTCAGCCCCAGCGCCGTGCCCGCCTGGAACTGGCCGCGCGGCAGCGACTGGATGCCGGCGCGCAGCTGCTCGGCCACGCGCGCCGAACCGTAGAAGCCCAGGCACAGCACCGCCGGCAGGAATTGCCCCCAGGGCTGCGGCATCTGCTTCATGGCCAGCCCCCAGGCGTGCGGCAGCAGCTCGGGCAGCACGAAGTACCACAGGAACATCTGCACCAGCAGCGGCACGTTGCGGAAAATCTCGACATAGGTCGCGCCGACGGCATTGGCCAGGCGCGACGAGGCGGTGCGCATCACGCCCAGGCACGACCCCAGCAAGAGCGAGAACACCCACGCCGTCAGGGCCAGCGCCAGGGTCCAGCCCACGCCGATCAGGATCGTCTCCAGGAAGGTATGCACGCCGTCGGGCGACATCTCCAGAAAGATGCTCCAGTTCCAGTTGTAATTCATGCTTCAGGACCTGTGGACAACCAAAGAAGAGGGCGCCGGCGGGCGGCGCCCCGGGTCGCGCGGCGCCGCGACGCCCATGACAGGGCCGCCGCGGCGGGCCGGCTTACTCGTAGGCCTTGGGGTCGCCGGAGTCGGTCGGATGCGCCAGCGCGCGCTTGAGCGCGTCGCTCATCGGGTACTTCAGGTTGATCTGCTTGGGCGGGATCGGCGAGTTGAAGTACTTGTCGTAGATCGCGGCGACGCGGCCGGTCTTGATCAGGTCCAGCACGGCGTCGTCCACCACCTTCTTGAAGGCCGGATCGTCCTTGGGCTGCATGATGCCGTAGGGCGCCAGTTCCAGGCCCTTGGTGCCGATCACGAAAGCGTCCGGGTTCTTGGACGAGGCCACCACGCCATAGGCGATGCCGTCATCGTTGGCCGACCCGGCGGCGCGTCCGGATTCCACCATCAGCAGCGTTTCCGCCGTATCCTTGGTGGGCGCCATGCTGATGCCCAGGTTGCCCTCGGCGTTCAGGCGCGAGATCAGCTTGAAGGTCTGGCCGCCGGCCTGCGCGGCGATGGTCTTGCCGCGGAACGACGCCAGGTTGTTGGGATCGACGCCGCCGTCCTTGCGCGCCACCAGCACCACCTGCGCCACGAACGTGGTGGGCGCGAACGACACCAGCTTGTGGCGTTCCAGGTTGTTGGTGGTGTTGCCGCACTCCAGGTCGATGGTGCCGTTGGCCAGCAGCGGGATGCGCGTGGCCGACGTGGTCGGGTTGTAGCGCACGTCCAGCTTGGGCAGCTTGAGGGCGGTCTTGATGTGCTGGGCGATTTCCTGGCAGATCTCGACGGTGTAGCCGATCGGCTTCTGGTTGCCGTCCAGGTAGGCGAACGGCACCGAGGTCTCGGGATGGCCGATGGTGATCACGCCGGTATCGCGGATCTTGTCCAGGCGGCTGGGGCCTTCGGCGTGGGCGGCGGCGCTGCCGAACAGGGCGGCGGCGACCGAAATCGCGGCAAATGCTTTCATCGTATTCCCTTGGCGCCGGTCGTGCGGCGCGTGTTTATGTTCACGAACAGCGGTGCCGGATTGCATGCGAACCGCCGCGTCCCGCGATGAGCCCCGCGGCTGGCAAAAAGTATCAACTAGCGTTATGGTTTTATCCAGTTCCAATCGGGTATTCCTCTATACGGATTTGATATGGCCATTACACGAATGGGCTTGCGACACATCGAGGCTTTCCGTGCTGTCATGATGACCGGATCCATGACGGCGGCGGCGCGACGAGTGCACACCTCGCAGCCGCACGTTAGCCGCTTAATCGCGCAATTGGAAGCAATCACCCAGTTTCCCCTGTTCGACCGCAATGGCAGCCGCCTGACCCCCACCCAGGACGGCTCGCGCTTCTTTCAAGAGGTGGAAAAGACCTTCATCGGCCTGGCCGGCCTGGAATCGGCGGCGGCCAGCATCCGCTCGTTCAGCGCCAGCCGCCTGAGCGTGGCCGCCATGCCGCGCCTGGCCGGCGGCCTGCTGGCGCGCATCGTGGCCGCCTTCAAGACCGAATACCCGGACGTCATGGTCTCGATCCACTCCGGCAACGCCAGCGCCGTGCACAACTGGATCAGCTCGGGCTTCTGCGACACCGGCCTGGCCATGCTGTCGGGCGACAGCCCCGGCATCCAGGTCGAACCGGTGCTGACCATGAACTGCGTGGCGGTGCTGCCCAAGGGCCACCGGCTGACCAAGCTGAAAAAGCTCAAGCCCGCCGACTTCGCCGGCGAACCCTTCATCGCCTTCCCCAGCGCCACGCCGCTACGGGAGAAGATCGACGCGGTCTTCAAGGCCGCCAAGGTCGAGCGCCAGACGGTGGCCGAGGCCGGGCTGGGCTCGTCGGTCTGTGCGCTGGTCGGCGCCGGCCTGGGCGTGGCGCTGATCAACCCGCTGGCGGCGCGCGAGGAATACGAAGCCAACGGCGTCGAGGTCCGCCCCTTCAGCCCGGCGGTGCCGGTCACGGTGGCGCTGCTGTACCCGCCGTACCATACCCGTACCCGGCTGGTGAGCGTGTTCTCGCGCTATGCGCACCAGCTGATGCAGGAGGAAATGGCGGACCTGAAGGCGCGGCCGGGGCGGTGAGGGCAGCGGCCCCCCTCGCCTGGAAACGACAAGGCCCCGGAATCGGGGCCTTTTTTTGCCCGCGGCGTCCCGCCGTCAGGCGGTCGCGCCGTCCGGGCGCGGCTCGCGCAGATCCAGCCACGCCACCAGCAGCAATCCCCCCCCCAGACCCAGGTGCTCATAGAACGCATTGGCGGCCATGAAGCGTTCCTGGCCGACCGGCATCTCCCAGTAACGCAGCGCAATGCCCGTGGCCGCCAGCGTGAAGACAGCCAGCGCCAGCGCCCCCAGCCAGCGCAGGCGGCCGCTCAGGATCATGGCGGAGGCCGCCAGTTCCAGCGCGATCACCAGCACCGCGAACAACGGTCCGGGCGCCAGCCCGAAGTGCGCCATCTCCGCCAGCGCGCCGGGAAAGTCGGTCAGCTTGACCAGCCCGCCCTGCAGATACGCGGCGCACAGGCCCAGGTAGGCCAGGAACCGCACGGCGGAGGAGCCGAACAGCGGCCGGGCCAGGCTGGCCAGCCGCCGCTCCCATTGAAAGGTCGCGTTCATGGCCGGCCCCCTCAGACTGCCCAGCAGGAACAACCCAGGGCGCCGAAGAAGCCCTGGAGGTCGGAACTGGGCGCGTTCGAGGCCCAGGCCTTGGCATGGTCATGCCCATGCAGCCCGCAGCTGCTGGCGCACGCGCAGGCCGCCATGTTGCGGTAGCCCAGCGAATTGCGGCCGGCGCCGTCGGGGTCGCCCCAGGCGGCATAGCCACCGAACAGGCGCGTGGGCGACCAGTCCGGCATGGCCGGCGGCAGCGCGTTGTCGTCCTCGGCCCCGAATTCGCCCGCGCCGTAGACCACGCGGCCGCCGACCACCGTCAGGTCCGAGGTCAGGAACGAGATCTCGTCCTCGCTGCAGCGGAAGTAGTCCTTGCTCGGCACGATGAAGTCGGCCAACTGGCCCGGCTGGATGCGGCCGCGCTTGCCTTCCTCGTTGGCGAACCAGGCCACGTTCTCGGTCCACATGCGCAGCGCGGTCTCGCGGTCCAGGCAGTTGCGCGCCGGGTAGAGGCGGGTGCCGCCCACGGTCTTGCCCGTCACCATCCACGACAGCGACACCCACGGGTTATAGGACGCGACCCGGGTGGCGTCGGTGCCGGCCGAGACCTTCACGCCGCGATCCAGCATCTTGGCAATGGGCGGCGTGGCCTCGGCCGCGGCCGCGCCGTAGCGCTCGATGAAATACTCGCCCTGGTAGGCCATGCGGTGCTGCACGGCGATGCCGCCGCCCAGCGCGGCGATGCGGTCGATCGACTTGTCGGAAATGGTCTCGGCATGGTCGAAGAACCAGTTCAGCCCGGTCAGCGGCGTGTCCTGGTTGACCTTCTCGAACACGTCCAGCGCGCGCGAAATGGTCTCGTCATAGGTGGCATGCAGCCGCCACGGCCACTTGTTCTGCACCAGCACGCGCACCACTTCCTCCAGCTCGCCTTCCATCTCCGGCGGCATGTCCGGGCGCTCGACGCGGAAGTCCTCGAAGTCGGCGGCCGAGAACACCAGCATTTCGCCGGCGCCGTTGTGGCGGAAGTAGTCGGTGCCCTGCTTGTACTTCACGCTCGAGGTCCACTTGAGGAAGTCTTCCTTTTCCTGCTTGGGCTTCTGCGTGAACAGGTTGTAGGCCAGCCGCACCGTCATCTGGCCTTCGTCGGCCAGCTTCTGGATCACGGCATAGTCGTCGGGGTAGTTCTGGAAACCGCCGCCCGCGTCGATCACGCCGGTCACGCCCAGGCGGTTCAGCTCGCGCATGAAATGGCGCGTGGAATTGACCTGGTAGTCGAACGGCAGCTTGGGGCCCTTGGCCAGCGTGGCGTACAGGATGGTCGCATTCGGCTTGGCCAGCAGCAGCCCGGTGGGGTTGCCCTGCGCGTCGCGGATGATCTCGCCGCCCGGCGGATTGGGCGTGGTCTTGGTGTAGCCCACCGCGCGCAGCGCGGCGCCGTTGAGCAGGGCGCGGTCATACAGGTGCAGCAGGAACACCGGCGTGTCGGGCGCGATGGCGTTGATTTCTTCGATCGTGGGCAGGCGCTTCTCGGCGAACTGGTGCTCGGTGAAACCGCCCACCACCCGCACCCATTGCGGCGCCGGCGTGATGGCGACCTGGCGCTTGAGCATCGCCATGGCGTCGGCCAGCGAGCGCACGCCGTCCCAGCGCAGTTCCATGTTGTAGTTCAGGCCGCCGCGCACCACATGGGTGTGGTTGTCGAACAGCCCGGGCAGGGCGCTGCGCTGCTTGAGGTCGACGCGCCGGGTGCCGGGCCCGGCCAGCGCCATGACCTCGGCGTCGGTGCCGACGGCGACGAAGCGGCCGTCCTTGATGGCCACGGCGCTGGCCAGCGGCTTGGCGCGGTCCAGCGTGGTGATGCGGCCGTTGTGGAAGATGACATCGGGAGTGGGGTTCGAGGCATTTGACATGGGGGGTTCTCCTTTGGAACGGGCAGTGGCACATCCGCCCAACAGGCTGTTCAGAGCAAGCGTGGAAGCAACACCGATAAGGTCGCGGCGGGTCGGCATACGATTATCTCCTCTGGTGCGGGAAGGGAATCAGCTGTGATCCTTGTCTTTCACCTGTCGGCCGGGCAGTTGCCCGAATACATGGCTGACCGCCTTCTCCTTGTCGCAGGCGGCAACGAACGCCGTGCCGTTGAGCAGTTGCTTGCCCACCGGCACGATCTGCTCGCCGACCAGGATGCCGAGCAGGCCGATCAGCGCCACCAGCGGCGGCGCGGGCGAACGCACCTGCAGCAGGCTGTACACCACGCCGACCAGCAGGCCGGCGCCCAGGGAAAGTAGATAGATCTTCATGTGCGTCCTCGTGTGTGTGATGGGTCATGCATGGGTATCGGCCAACAGCAGCTCGGCATCGTCCAGCGCGGTGATGCGCACGTCGGTCTCGTCCAGGATCGCGGCGCCGTCGCCGCTGCCGATCTCGACATCGTTGATGGTCAGCCGTCCCTTGGAAGACACCAGGTAGCCACGGCGCCGTCCGTGCGCAAAGCGATACGTGGCGGCTTCACCGGCCTTGAGCGCCACGGCCAGCAGCCGCGCGTCGCTGCGGATCGGCAGGGCGTCGTCGTCACCCTCGATGCCGCTGGCCAGCGTGACGAAGCGGCCGTGGCAGGCCTCGCGGGCGAACGACTTGCGGCCCCAGCTGGGCGGCACGCCGCGGCGGTCCGGCTCCAGCCAGATCTGGAACACGCGCGCGGGGCCGCCTTCCATATTGAACTCGGCGTGCGTCACGCCGCTGCCGGCGCTCATGACCTGCACGTCGCCGGCACGCGTGCGGCCGCGGTTGCCCAGGTCATCCTCGTGCGTCAGCACGCCTTCGCGCACGCAGGTAATGATTTCCACATCCGTGTGCAGCAGCGGTTCAAAGCCCGCGCCTGGCGCGATGGTCTCGTCGTTCCAGGCGCGTAGCGCCCCCCAGCGCATGCGCGCGGGATCCTGGTAGTTGGCAAAGGAGAAATGGTGCTTCACGTCGAGCCAGCCACGGCGGGCATGGCCCAGGGTAGTAAGGGGACGGCGCTCGATCATGACGAGACTCCAGGTCGGGGGAATGGGTGCCGCGCGTTGCGGTCAGCGCTTCAACGCCAGGAAGTGATGCACTTCGGGTTTGTCGGGGCCGATGTGAAAGCGCAGCGCTTCGGCTTGCAGGTCGGCATCGGCGTGCGAGACGCGATGATGCTGGCGCAGATGCTCGGCCCACGACTCCACGAAGAACCACTCCATCACGCGCTCCGGATCGCCCGTGTGCTCGACCACGCCCCAGGCGTAGGCGCCGTCGCGCAGTCGCTCCTGCGACAGGCGCTGCATCGCTTCCAGGAAGGCGGAACGATCCGCCTGCCGAACGCGATACTCGACCTGGATCAGCACCGGACCGCGGTCATTGGCCACCGGCGCGGACACCAGCGGCTCGGGCCAGTGGTTCGACGCCTGCAGGTCGGCCTCGCCCACCGGCAGCCGCGCCCGGTGAAACAGCAGCGCCACGGCCACCAGGCCGACCGCGCTCACCACCAGCGCATACGGCACGCCGATCTCCCGCGCCACCAGGCCCCAGCCCAGGCTGCCCGCCGCCATCGCGCCGTTGAACACCATCAGGTACACCGCCAGGCCGCGGCCCCGCACCCAGTTGGGCAGGATCGCCTGGGCCACGCCATTGAACGTGGTCAGCGCGGTGATCCAGCCCATGCCCAGCAGCACCAGCATCAGCACCGCCAGCCACTTGGGCGGCGCGAACACCAGCACGCCCATGACCACCGCGCTGACGACCGAGGCCAGCAGCACCAGGCCGTCCGCATTGAGCTTGGCGCCCAGCTTGGGCATGACCAGCGCGCCGATGATGGCCCCCGCGCCCACGGCGCCCAGCAACACGCCGTAGAAGCCCGAGGAGCCGCCCAGCATCTGCCGCGCCACCAGCGGCAGCAGGGCCCACACCGCGCTGGCGAACAGGAAGAACACGGCGGCGCGCAGCAGCACGCGATGCAGTTCCTTGCTGGCCCGCGTGTAGCGCAGGCCGGCCCGGAACGCGCCGAAGAAGTTCTCCGACAGGGCGCTGTCGACCTTGGCGGGGCGCTTCCACCACAGCAGGGCGGCAATCACGAACGCGTAGCTCAACACGTCCATGCCGTAGGTCACCGCCGCGCCGAAGCTGGCCAGGATCAGGCCGCCCGCCGCCGGACCGATGGCGCGCGCGATGTTGATGCCCAGGGAATTGAGCGCCACGGCGCCCTTGAGGTCCTCGCGCGGCACCAGCTCCGGCACGATCGACTGCCACGTCGGCCCCATCAGCGCCGCGCCGATGCCGCCGACGAACGTCAGGGCGATCAGGTAGTCCACCGTCAACGCGCCAAAGTGCGACAGCAGCAGCAACGTGCCGCTGACCGATGCCAGCAGCAACTGCACGAAGATCAGGAAACGCCGGCGGTCCAGGATGTCCGACAGCACGCCGGCCGGAATCGCCAGCAGGAAGATCGGCAGCGTCGCCGCCGTCTGGATCAGCGCCACCGCCGCCGGGCTGGCCGACAGGTCGGTCACCAGCCAGGAGCTGGCGACGTCGCGCATGAAGCTGCCGACGTTGCCCAGCACCGCGGCCGCCCACAGCACGGCGAAGACGGGTTGGCGCAGCGGCGCGAAGCCGCTGCCCGGGGAATGAGGGGGGGTGTTCGGCATGGAACGCTCCTGGATCGCTCGGGGGGTCGCCAGGGGCGTTCATCATGCCGCCTGCCGTGTTCGAAAGGGAATCACGCCGGCCGGGGGTGGGGGCGCCACCGCCGGCCCGGCAGGCGGCTTACTTGGCCGGGTTGGGGCCGATGCGTTCGCCGTGCGTCACGCGCTCGGCCAGCTTGTGGACGTGGGTGACGGCGTAGTCGATGCCCATGCCGTAGGCGCCCGAGTGTTCCTTGGCGATGCCGGTCACGGCGTCATAGGTCTCCTTGCGAGCCCAGTCGCGCTGCCATTCCAGCATCACCTGCTGCCAGGTCACCGGCACCACGCCGGCCTGGATCATGCGGTCCATCGCGTACTTGTGCGCGTCGGCCGAGGTGCCGCCCGAGGCGTCGGCCACCATGTAGATCTCGTAGTCGCCTTCCAGCATGGCGCACAGCGCGAAGGTGGTGTTGCAGACTTCAGTCCACAGGCCCGCCACCACGATCTTCTTGCGGCCGTTGGCGGCCAGCGCATCGCGCACGTTCTGGTCGTCCCACGAATTCATCGAGGTGCGTTCCAGGATCTTGTTCTCGGGGAACACGGCCAGCAGTTCGGGAAAGGTGTTGCCCGAGAAGCCGTCGGTTTCCACCGTGGTGATGGTGGTCGGGATGTTGAAGGTGCGCGCGGCCTTGGCCAGGCCCACCACGTTGTTCTTGAGCGTCTGGCGATCGATCGACTGCACGCCGAAGGCCATCTGCGGCTGCTGATCGATGAAGATGATCTGGCTGTTCTGCGGGGTCAGGACTTCGAGGTACTTGTTGGCGGACATGGTGGCTCTCTCTTTCAAGGAATCGTTCAGGGAAATGCGGCTAGGTGAATTCGGGCACTGCGCAAACCGTTCCGGCTTGCCCCGCTGCCGCCGTGTCCGAATGCCGCTTGAGGGGTTTCGTTCACGTCGTCTGTCGGTATGGGCATATTAGGGATCCGCCCTTCGCCTGAGAATCCGCAACCGGGAATTGCATCCTTTCCATTTTTTGCATGATCCCCATGACCCGGGTGTTTCCCGCCCGGCCTTCCCCGGGCGTTCTTGTTCGTCACATAGCCAGCCGCTATCATCGACGCCACTTTCTTTGCGAGAATCATCATGAACAAACTGCCGGATCTGGAAGGCTGGGCGATCTTCGCCAAGGTGGCCGACACGGGCTCGTTCGCCAAGGCGGCGTCCGAACTGTCCCTGTCCCAGGCCACGGTGTCCAAGACCATCACCCGTCTGGAGACCAAGATGAAGACCATGCTGTTCCACCGCACCTCGCGCAGCATGTCGTTGACGGAGTCCGGCTACGCGGCGCTGGAGCGCGCCGCCCGCATCCTGGAAGAGGGCGAGGCGGTCGAAGCCGAGGTCACGGAAAAATCCACCAGCCTGCGCGGCAAGATCCGCCTGGCCGCGCCCATGTCCTTCGGCGTCACGCACCTGGCGCCGATGCTGCCGCCCTTCATGCAGGCGCATCCCGACGTCGACCTGGAAATCGAATTCAACGACAAGCAGTCGGACCTGGTGTCCGAGCGCTTCGACCTGGCCCTGCGCATCTCCAACCTGGTGGACTCGACGCTGCTGGCGCGGCGGCTGTGCTCGGTGCGCATCCTGCTGGTGGGCGCGCCCGGCTACTTCAAGCGCGCCGGCAAGCCCAAGCATCCGCGCGACTTGGCGCAGCACACCGCGCTGCAATACATGTACGCGCGCAACGGCTCGAGCTGGCGCTTCCGCCACGACAAGCACGGCGAGTTCTCGCAGTCGCTGCCGGTGCAGTTGAACGTCAACAACGCCGAGGCCTTGTCACCGGCATTGCAGGCCGGCCTGGGCCTGGCGCTGCAGCCGGAATTCCTGGCCTGGGAAGACCTGCAATCGGGCGCGCTGGAAACCGCCATGGACGACTGGCGGGTCGACCCGATCGCGCTGCACATCGTCACGCCGCCCGGGCGCCGGCGGCCGGCGCGGGTGCAGGCGCTGATCGAGTATCTGGCGGAACGGTTGACGGCGGAGCCTTGGGCGAGTGACGTGCAGGGCTAGGCAACGGGCCGGGCAGGCGCCCCATGCAAAGGCGCCGGCAAATAAAAAAGGGGCTGCGCAAGGCAGCCCCTTTTTCATGCATGCCGCGAAGCCCGGTCGGGCTTGCGGGCAACCCTGCGCGATCAAACGTCGATATTCCCCGCCGACAGCGCATGCGCCTCGATGAAGTTGCGGCGCGGCTCGACGTCGTCGCCCATCAGCGTGGTGAAGACCTCGTCGGCCGCGATGGCGTCCTCGATCTGCACACGCAGCAGGCGGCGCACCTTCGGGTCCATGGTGGTTTCCCACAGCTGATCGGGGTTCATTTCGCCCAGGCCCTTGTAGCGCTGCTTGGAGATGCCGCGTTCGGCTTCGCTGCGCAGCCACTGCATGGCCTCGCGGAAGTCGGAGACGCTTTGCTCCTTGCGCTTGTCGCCTTCGCCCCGGGCGACCAGCGACTGCGGGCCGACCTTGCCGGAGAAACTCTTGGCAGCCTTGGACAGGATGGCGTAATCCGAACCGCCAATGAAGTCGGCGTCGATGATGCTGACGCGCACGTTGCCGTGATGCATGCGCTGGATCGACAGGCGATGGCGTTCGGTGGCCGCGTCGAATTCGGGCACCACTTCCACGCCATTGCCGCTGATCGGATCGCGCATGGCATCGGCCAGGCGCTTGGCCGAATCGGCGGCGGCCTCGGCCGTGTCCAGGTTGATCTCGACGCCCTCGGCCATGGCCGACAGGGCAGCCACGTCGAACACGCGCGACAGGCGCGCGATGACGCCGTCGGCGGCCACGTACTGGCGCGCCAGTTCGTTGAGCTCATCGCCGCGGATGATGTTGCCGCCCGCGATGATCTCGGCATCCTTCAGGGCCAGCTGCAGCATGAACTGCGCTTCTTCCTGGTCATCCTTCAGGTAGCGCTCTTCGCGGCCGACCTTGACCTTGTAGAGCGGCGGCTGGGCGATGTACACATAACCGCGCTGCACCAGCTCGGGCATCTGGCGGTACAGCAGCGTCAGCAGCAGCGTGCGGATGTGCGCGCCGTCCACGTCCGCGTCGGTCATGATGATCAGGCGGTGGTAGCGCAGCTTGTCGACGTTGAAGTCCGGGCCGATGCTGGTGCCCAGCGCGGTGATCAGCGTGGCGATCTGTTCGCTGGCGATCAGGCGGTCAAAGCGCGCCTTCTCGACGTTCAGCACCTTGCCGCGCAGCGGCAGGATGGCCTGGAACTTGCGGTCGCGGCCCTGCTTGGCCGAGCCGCCTGCCGAGTCGCCCTCGACGATGTAGAGCTCGCACAGCGCCGGGTCTTTCTCCTGGCAGTCGGCCAGCTTGCCGGGCAGGCCGGCGCCTTCCAGCACGCTCTTGCGGCGCGTCATTTCGCGCGCCTTGCGGGCCGCTTCGCGCGCGCGGGCGGCTTCGACGATCTTGCCGCACAGCGCCTTGGCGTCGTTCGGATGCTCCAGCAGCCAGGTTTCCAGCGTGCGGGCCACGGCTTCTTCGACCGCCGGACGCACTTCGCTCGAGACCAGCTTGTCCTTGGTCTGGCTGCTGAACTTGGGTTCGGGCACCTTCACCGACAGCACGCAGGCCAGGCCTTCGCGCATGTCGTCGCCCGAGGTCTCGACCTTGGCCTTCTTGGCGAGTTCGTTGTCGGTGATGTACTTGTTGATGATGCGGGTCATCGCCGCGCGCAGGCCGGTCAGGTGCGAACCGCCGTCGCGTTGCGGGATGTTGTTGGTGAAGCACAGCACGCTTTCGCTGTAGCTGTCGTTCCACTGCATCGCCACTTCCACGCCCACCGGCACGCCGCCGGCCGACGACTCGGTAGTGACCGAGAACACGTTCGGGTGCAGCACCGTCTTGGCGCGGTTGATGTATTCGACGAAGCCCTTCACGCCGCCGGAGAAGGCGAAGTTCTCTTCCTTGCCCTGGCGCTGGTCGATCAGGCGGATCTTGACGCCGTTGTTCAGGAACGAGAGCTCGCGCAGGCGCTTGGAGAGGATCTCGTAGTGGTATTCGACGTTGGTGAAGATGATCGGGTCGGCCAGGAAGCGCACTTCGGTGCCGCGCTTGTCGGTCGTGCCGGTCACGGCCAGGGGCGCGACGCGCTCGCCCTGGCGGAATTCCATCTGGTGCACTTCGCCGTTGCGGCGGATGGTCAGGCGCAGCCACTCGGACAGCGCGTTCACGCACGACACGCCCACGCCGTGCAGGCCGCCGGACACCTTGTACGAGTTCTGGTCGAACTTGCCGCCCGCGTGCAGTTCGGTCATGACGATTTCCGCCGCGCTGCGGTGGAATTCGTCGTCCTTGTGGATATCCGTGGGAATGCCGCGGCCGTTGTCGGTGACCGAGATCGAGTTGTCGGTGTGGATGGTGACGACGATGTCGTCGCAATAGCCAGCCAGCGCTTCGTCAATGGCGTTGTCGACGACTTCGAACACCATGTGGTGCAGACCGGTGCCGTCCGATGTGTCGCCGATGTACATGCCGGGGCGCTTGCGCACGGCCTCCAGCCCCTTGAGCATCTTGATCGAGTCGGCGCCGTAGCCGCCGTTCTCGGGAGTGGTGTTCTGCTGATCTGACATGTCTGTATCGATAACGCTTTAAAGAACGGCCTGGCGGCCGGACCGCCGGCGGGCCATCGGGCCCGCGGGCGGCACAAACCCACAGTTGCGCGGACTCAGATCCGCATGGGCATGACGACGTACTTGAACTGGTCGTCTTCGGGCAGGGTGATGAGCGCCGACGCGTTGGCATCGGGCATGACCGACCACTGGATGTTGTCCACCTTGACGTTGGACAGCACGTCGAGCAGGTAGCCGACGTTGAAGCCCACGTCCAGCGGCTCGTGGCCGTAGTCGATGTCGATTTCTTCCTGCGCCTCTTCCTGCTCGGCGTTGGAAGAAGAAATCTTCATCTGGTTCTGCGCCAGTTGCAGGCGCACGCCCTTGAACTTGTCGGTGGTCAGGATGGCGGCGCGCTGCAGGCTGCCCTGCAGGGCTTCGCGGTTCACCAGGAAGTGGCGCGTGTAGTTGGTCGGGATGACGCGGGTGAAGTCGGGGAACTTGCCTTCGACCAGCTTGGACACCAGCTCGACGTCGCCGAAGCGGAAACGGATCTGGCCCGGCGCCACGTCGATCGAGACGGGTTCGTCGGAGTCTTCCAGCAGGCGCTGCATTTCCAGCACGGTCTTGCGCGGCACGATCACTTCGTGGCGCTCGCTGATGCCGTCGGCTTCGGTGGAGCAGTGCGCCAGGCGGTGGCCGTCGGTGGCGACCGCGCGCACGCGGCCCGGTTCGAACACCAGCAGCATGCCGTTCAGGTAGTAGCGGATGTCCTGTTGCGCCATGGCGAAGTGCACCATGTTGAACAGGTGGCGCAGCGTGCGTTGCGGCATGGTCAGCGACACGTCCCACTGCTCGGGCTGGGCCACGGTGGGGAATTCGCTGGCGGCCAGCGTCTGCAGCGCGAAGCGGCTCTTGGCCGACTGCACCGACAGCTTGTTGCTGGCCAGCGCCAGGCGCACGTCGCCGGTGTCCGGCAGGGCTTTCAGGATGTCCAGCAGCTTGCGCGCCGCCACCGTGGTGGACTCGTTGTCGTGACCCACGCCGAAGTCGGCGTGCGTGGTGATCTGCACTTCCAGGTCGGTCGCAATGAAGGCAACCTTGTTGCCTTCCTTGCGCATCAGGATGTTCGCCAGGATGGGCAGGGTATGGCGTCTTTCGACGATGCCCGCCACGGTCGACAGCGGTTTCAGCAATGCATCGCGTGTGGTTTGTACGAGTTGCATGGTCATCCTTTTAGAGTTTGTTCCAACACGTGCAGGGTATGGTTGAGCTCCGCTTGCTTGGCGCGGGCGTCGGAAATCTTGCGTACGGCGTGCAGCACGGTGGTGTGGTCACGGCCACCGAACAGATCGCCGATTTCCGGCAGGCTTTTCTGGGTCAGCTCCTTGGCCAGGTACATGGCGACCTGGCGCGGCAAAGCGATATTGGCCGGCCGGCGTTTCGAATACATGTCGGCCACCTTGATCTTGTAGAAATCCGCCACCGTCTTCTGGATGTTCTCGACGGTGATCTGGCCGTTGGACACGGACAGCAGATCCTTCAAGGCTTCCTTGCAGACGTCCACGGTGAGCACGTCGCGGCCGTGGAAACGGGCATAGGCCAGCACCTTGCGCAACGCGCCTTCGAGCTCGCGCACGTTGCTGCGCAGGTGCTTGGCGATGAAGAACGCCACTTCCTCGGGCATGGGCACGCCCTCGGACTCGGCCTTGCGCAGCAGGATCGCCACGCGCATTTCGAGTTCGGGCGGCTCGATCGCGACCGTCAGGCCGGAATCGAAGCGCGAGATCAGCCGGCTGTCGATGCCCGACAGTTCCTTCGGATACGTATCGCTGGTGATGATGATCTGCTTGCGCTGCGCCACCATCGCTTCGAACGCATAGAAGAATTCTTCCTGCGTGCGGTTCTTGCCGGAGAAGAACTGGATATCGTCGATCAGCAGCAGGTCGAGCGAATGGTAGTAGCGCTTGAAGTCATCGAATGCCTTGCGCTGGTACGCCTTGACCACGTCGGACACGTACTGGTCGGCATGCACGTAGCGCACGCGCACCCCGGTGCCCGCCGCCACCATGGCGTTGCCGATGGCGTGGATCAGGTGGGTCTTGCCCAGGCCCACGCCGCCGTACAGGAACAGCGGGTTGTACGACGTGCCCGGGTTCTCGGCCACCTGCAGCGCGGCGGCGCGCGCCAGCTGGTTGGCCTTACCCGTCACGAAGTTCTCGAACGTCAGGTCGGTGTTCAGGCGCGAGCGCTCGTACACGATGTTGGCGGCGTCCGCGTTCACGGCCGCGGCCGCCGCGGTGGTCGCGACGGGGGCGGGCGCGGCGGGCTGCGCCGGCATGCCTGGCGGTGGCGCGCCGCCCAGGGGCGCGGCGGCCGAAGGCGCGGTCTGCACGGGCGGCTGCGCGCGCACCGGCGCCACCGGCATGCGCGGGGTGGCGCCTTGCGTGGGCAATTCGAACAGGACCTGTACCGGACGCTCGAACCACTCCGCGGCCAACGCTTCGATCTGGTGGGAGAAGTTCTTGCGCACCCAGTCCAGCTTGAACCGGTTGGGGGCGGCAACGCGCAGCACCGCCTGCGTTTCGTCATACGCAAGCGGGA